>CAWHHX010000001.1:0-588148 GCA_963829395.1 uncultured Alphaproteobacteria bacterium
ATGCGAGGTCAAGCGGCGACTCGTCCCGCCCATGGACTTGCCTTGGCGATCAAACTCCGATTTCAGCGGCCGGCAGTGGTCGACTAAAGAGAAAGCCTTGCACTTCCTTGCAGCCTTCGGCGGTCAAGCGCGCGAGCTGCCCCTCGGTCTCAACCCCTTCCGCGATTGTCGCTATGCCGAGGCTATTGCTGAGGCCCACAACAGCACGGACGATCGGGACACTTTCATCCTTCGTCGTGAGATCGCGAATAAAAGACTGATCGATCTTGATCCTGTCGAACGGAAAACTACGGAGATATCCGAGCGCCGAATAACCCGTACCGAAGTCGTCCATTACAATCTTTATTCCGAGATCGTGAAGTTGACGGAGAATTTCGAGAGACCGCAGATTGTCCTCCAACAGCACCTGTTCCGTGATTTCCAGTTCTAATCGGCTTGCGTCCAATCCAGATTCTTCGACCGCACCGACGACGGTGCACAAAGTTCTGTTCTTGAACTGCGCGGGAGAAACGTTGACGGCAATGGCCACGTGCTTCGGCCAGCACGGCTTGTTCTCATCGCGTGGCGGAGCACCCACTCCCCCAGCGGTACGATGAGACCAATTTCTTCCGCGATCGGAATGAAGTCTGCCGGTGGGACCAAGCCGCGTTCCGGATGATGCCAACAAGTAGCGCCTCACAGCTGACTATCTGGCCGCTGCGAATGTCGACAACCGGCTGGTAATAGAGCTCAGATACCCGGCCGGCAATTGCCTTATGCAGATCAAGCTCGAGAATGCGACGCTCCCGCATGCGGGCGTCCAGTTCAGGTTCGAAATAGCGGTACGTGGCTCCCCCATCCGCTTTTGCTCGGCACAGCGCAAGGTTCGCATTCTTCATAAGGACCTCCGGTTCGGTGCCGTCGGTTGGGGCGATGGTGATGCCGATAGTGACCGCCACGTTTATCTGGTTGCCATCGATGCCATAGGGAGCGCCCAGCGAATCGATGAGGCGCAGAGCCAACGTGCCAGCCTCAGACACCCGTGCAATCTGCACGATGGCAACTCATCCCCGCCAAGCCGAGCCACGATATCATCGCCTCGAACGCAACCGCGCATCCGTTCGGCCACTGCCAGCAACAACTTGTCGCCGACAGGATGCCCGAACTTGTCATTGACACTCTTAAATCGATCGAGATCGACGCCGAGAACGGCAATGGACTCGTTTCGCCGATGCCGCGAAGGCGAACGTCCAGTCCCTCATAAAACAGCGCTCGGTTAGCGAGTCCGGTCAGGGCATCGTGGCGCGCCAAATACGCTGCTCTTTCCCAGCGCGGCGTTGTTGGGTGATGTCGTCAAAAGTGGCAACCAGACCGCCGTCGGGCATACGCCGATGCGATATGGCGATGATGTGCTCGTCGGCCAAAGTCGTGACAACCGTACCGGTAGGAAATTCGGCGAGCAATTGGCGCTGGGCGTCGGCGGCAAACTCAGGATTCTTGTCCCGAGCCTGGGCAAGGGCCATCACTTCGCTAATCGACATGGGATATGAAAAATCTCCGCGAAGCGACGGTTGGAAATCAGCAGTTGCTGCTGGCGATCGAACATGCACAACCCCTGCGCCATGTTTGTGAGCGCCGCATCGAAACGTACGTTTTGTTCGGTAAGCGAATGCGCGAGTTCAAGCAAATGAAGGCGATGCCGACCCAGGTATTGCGTGATTTCAATCGTCGCGACGTAGTACAAGAACGTGATCGCGGACAAGACGGCGTAGACCAGTCCTGGATGGATCGCGCTGCCCATCATGATTGGCAACAAAACGAAAGAGAGCTGCACAATCGCAATTTGGGGTCGGCTGGAATTGCGGGCCGTAATTCCAGCCGTATATCCGACAGCGGTGGCATTCAGAAGGAGCTGGCTCAACGGGTCATCGGCAAACGCAAAGACGATGAAGCACAGGCCGCCGAGGCATGCACCGTATGCCCAGGCGCCGATCGCGAACCAATGTTCCCACCGGCTCAGCACTACTGCATTGCTAACGATGGCCGGCTTTTGGCTTCGGTACTTCAGACCCATGGCCAAGCGCGCAGCGGCGACCGCGGCCGCGCAAACCGTTAGTATTGTCAGCAGCGAATTGCCGGTGCGCGAAGAGGCGAGGCCGCCGACGAAAGTCATTGTGGCGACGCTAATCGCGAACGACCCCAGCGGCGCGTAAAGATCGTCGACGAGTGCGGCGAGGGTCTCGGCCGGCGGTTCCACTGGCGCTGGGCCGATCCGAGCCCGCAAAAGTCCAAATAATCCCACTGCACGATCCGTTTCTCAGATTGCGGCGTGTGAACGTATGTCCGGCGTTATGATCTGCATATCGCTCGCAACCCTTGTGTCATACGGCAACAAAAGAACCCCGGCTGCAGTCGGTTTTAAAAGCTCAAAACAAATTCCACAAAGTACCGATAACGGCTGCTATCGAAACGGTGAGGCCGGCGGCGATAAATCCGGCCTCGATCGCGGTGGTGCTTTTCACGAAACGTATGATGGGATTGATCATGTTTCTGGCTCCGTACCTCTGCAGGTTCACTCTGCAGTGATCTTCACGGCGAGAGGAAACACTCCTCCAAATTACAAATAGCCATTGTCGGCCCCGGCGTAGTACATAGAACTACGAGGACGGATTAGACTTTTCGACGGGCTGGTTAGTCGAACGTGAAATAGCGCGCCCTACTCTCGTCGAAAAGAATATCGAGCTGAATTTTGGTTGGCATATTGCGCGCTATGGAGTGGACAGCACAGCAAAGCCCCGTCAAGGGGGTCGATGATGCCGATGAACAAAACTCCACATTGCTTGCAGTGGAAATGGTAGATCATCTCAAATCCGTGACTGCCGAAGCGCGGCTTGCCCCCTCAATTGGGGGTGGCATCCGAAATGTGGAATCAAGTAGCGAATAGGGTGCTTTCCGTTCGGTATCGAATTCCTCCAGAACGGTCAGCGATGCTCCCACTTTTAGTCCCGATTGGTGAGCCAGCCGTCGGGACGTTTTTATCATGCGAGTGGCATATGGACGTGCGCAGAACAGTAAAGGCGCCGGCACTGTGTTAAGGACCGCAGATCGGTCAAAAATCGTACTCCACGGCTTCGGATGTGGGCTTGGGAAAGCTTAGGGGCGGATTTTTGGTGAAAATTACGCGTTCGTCTGTTGTCGCGACCGTACAATTGGTTCGCGCGGAGAGGTTTCCGATCTTCAATCGACCTTCGGTGGCGAAGTCAGCAAGGTTATCTCCTGTCAGCCTTTTGAAGTCGCCCGCGGTAATGTAGACGCATGCCTCGACCGGTAAATTTGTCAACGTGGATCTGAGTGCTTCGATAGATTCCACCATCACGATTTGCATGCGGCCCCCCTGTCTCGGCTGCGACGGTAATGGGCTGCGGTTAGCAGCGATTTAAGACGCCGCTGCGGGCAAGAAAAGCCCGTGCCGGCACGGGGGGCCACACGGCCAGCCAGTTGAGCCACGTCGTGACGACACCACCGAAGAAGCTACCGCAGACACTTCCCGAAACGCTATAACAACTCAATGCGCTCGTAGCTCCGAGCGTGCTGTTAGGCTGCGGTGCTGCGCCGTAAGGCAACCAATGTCGAAACTGCCCTTAATGGCCGGTTGTGGAGAGGCATGATGAACGGTCCAAAGACCTACAATGGAAGTTGTTTTTGTGGCGCGGTCCAATTCACAGTGACCGGCGAGCCCACGAGTATGGGCTATTGCCATTGCAATTCCTGCAGACATTGGTCGGCTGCTCCTGTAAATGCTTTCACCTTATGGCAACCCGAAAGCGTAAAGATTGTGCGGGGTGAAGAAAATATTGGAACGTACAACAAGACGCCGCAAAGCTATCGCAATTGGTGCAAGCCCTGCGGTGGTCACCTCTTCACGGAGCATCCTGGACTGGGACTGACGGATGTGTATGCTGCGGTCATTCCTGATGTCCCGTTTATTCCAGGCGTACATGTGAACTACGCCGAAGCAACATTACCCATTCGGGACGGTTTGTTTAAGCTCAAAGATTTCCCTAAGGACTTTGGCGGGTCAGGAATTGAAGTGATGGAATAGTGTCGTTTGATCCGTCCCTCGGTTCCCGCGTATTTTTTGGCGCGAAATGGCGCACCTTGATGGAGGACGAGTTGATGAGACGCATTATTCTGGCGGCGTTGATTACGTGCTTCGCGGTCGGTACGGCCGTGGCGCAGTCCTGCGACAGCAAGGCGTTGAGCGCGGACGGCAAGCCGCTTCACGGCGCTGCTAAGATGAGCTTCGTGAGGAAATGCAAGCGGGACACCTGCGGAAGCAAATCAGTGAGCGCGGAGGGCAAGCCGCTTCACGGTGCGGCCAAGAACAGCTTCATGACGAAGTGCATGAGGGGCGCTTAGAGTGCCTGGGTGTGCGGTGCTTGCCTCGATCATTCGGGCCCGCGCAACGGATGGTCCTCGGCTTCGTACAGGCGTTGGATTTCGCTGCTGTCGAAGCGCTCATCCCCAACCTCCAGGTGCGTGCCGAAATCTTTGGGTGTTCGCAAATCTTCAACGATATAACGGGGGGCTTCAGCCGCCGTCGCGAACCGCCGATATTCCGTGCGGCTACCCTTCGCGGGCTTGGACAGAAACAGTTCAGCAGGGGGCGCTGTAGTCGAAGGAGGACATGCCTGTACCGTACAGCCTACCGCTTGCCGCTTCTAGGACACAGGAACGGCAATGGCTGCCCCTCCTTGTCATCGGAGGAAAGCAGGCGTCGGCTAATGACGACGTGCGCCGAGCTTTGCCCGGAGCGCCGGATGCAACAAATCTACTCGGGTTCGGAAACCGGCTGCTGAACACGATCAGCCAAGTCGAGCCACGCCTCCGCATTGCCAAGAGGTGTTTCCTGTCATCATCGTTTTTGGCTTTGTTCGCTAGCTCAACGCATGTCCCAGCATAGGCGCGATACTCGCGTTCCTTAGTCATTTATTCGGGTCCCCGACTTCCCATTGCGTTGCAACGAGTCGGGACCTGCCCTTGCGTTCCGCCGAAACGCAAATCCACCGCGAAAGTTCCACAGAAAATCTGGAACTACAGCAGAGAAGTGGGGTTTACGTTTGGGGAACGACGGAAAACGGGTGTCAACAAATGGCTTCAATCATCCGGTTCTTGCGTGACGGTATGCGTTTGCGAGACAGCGTGTTCGAGCCCCACGAAATCAAGGCCATGTCAACGGCACTCGATGAAGTCTGTCAGGTGTTGAAACTGCAGGACGATAGTTCCACCAAGGAAATCATGGCGGCGCGCATCATTGATCTGGCACGGAGCGGAGAGCGCAGCGCCATTCGTCTCCGTGACTTGGTGTCGCAAGAGACCAGGGCCGTCCGCACTATCGACTGACAGCGCTGCTTTGCTCGTTAGGGCTTGGTTCAACTCCATACACGGCCTCCCACATGTCAGCGGCCTCCAGCCAAGCCTGAGCCATCTGGAGAAACGTTTGGCGCTCCTTGGTTGACCTTGCTGTCTTTGCCCAACCAAGGTGCTCTTCCGCGTACTCGCGAAAATCCTTCGCTGTCATGTGGACCTCCGAAACGTAGGAGCACATTGTCCAACGTGTGTAGCGCTGGAGTATGACCTCAGGTCCCCAAGCGACAATCAGCCGCCCCAGGCTTTGCGCGGCATACGCCGGACGTGCAGTTCTCCGAACCGCATGGTCTTATTTCCAGTTGGAGAGCAGCGGCTTCTTGTGAGGCTTTCCTGCGTCCTCCGGGCGCGTATCCCAACATACAAGCGCAAGGCCACCAAGGACCGCACCAGCAATCACAAGGACCGCAGCGATAAACGTGACGCTCTCAACCAGCATTCTGGTATCCTTTGCCGCTTGGTCACCTAATAATGCGCGGCGCACACCTTGGTTTCTGGGACCGCATCGGGGACGGCGGGTCGAATAGGTCTCCTTCGGGCGGCGTCCTCTGGGAGTGCGCCGGCACCATCGTGCCGGTCGGCGTCAATACGATCGACGCGGTTGAGCAACCGTACGGGGTTTTCGATCAGCCCGACTGGTACCCCGGCAGTTCCGGCGGCCATCATGAGGCACTGCGCAGCACTTGAAGATCACCGAAAGCTAATCGCTGCCGGTAAGTCTCAAAGATGGGACGTGATCAAATGGGCTGTCACGCTCAACGTCGCATTGACGACGGCCCTCATAGCCTTGTTGAAGGATCATCCAGGCGTCGGAAAGTGGTTCTTTTTGCTCGCGTTGTTTGTCGTGGGCATCGCTGCCCTGTTGATGCTGCACTATAACAATAGGATGAAAAACGTCCGCAATGACGAGCTCGCCACACACAACTGTTTTGTGAGCAATGGGATCGACCTACCTGCCATCGTCGGAAAGCCCGCGACAAAAGCCAAGTGGCGGTACGATTGGCAGGAGCTCGCTATCCTCCCGGCGATATTATTCTCGTCGATACTCCCCGTCTTGATCGTTTGGTTGGCGGGTTAGCGCAAGGAACGGCAAGAAGCCGATTAGCCCCCATGGCGTGCTTAGTTTGCGACAACACCGGCTGGGTCTGCGAGGAGCATCCCGATCGCCCTTGGGCGTGGCAACAGCCAGCGTGCCGACGCATGCGACTGCGGTGCCGGCATGCCGTGTGAGTGCAACGCCGCCGGCGGATCGACGAGCCGCCGGCAATCTCGCCGATCGCGCGCGTGACCTACGACAAGAATGGCCCGCGGCAGTAAGACGCTCGCCGATGTGCGCGAGCCGATGCCCAGCTTTGACCCGGGCATGAGCAACGACAGACATGGCGTCATGTCGCCGAAGCTGACCGTCTTAATTTGAATTTCGGACTGTCCTATTTTCCGTAGATCGGAATTAGTAGTCCGACGCTCACGCCAAGCGACTGCTCATGGCCACCGATAAAGCTGTAGCTGTAACTCGGTTCTAGAAACCATCCGAGTTTTCGACCCGACGACGGCCAAAACATGAAATCGCCGGCAATCTCAACGCCTGCGTTCGTCGAGCCTCTAAAGCCGGAACCCCATTGCGGGCCGGCACCGATCATAAATTCGATTTTGTCAGACAGCGTGAATGGCTTTTTGAAGAGAATGTCGGTGTCCCATTCGCTAATGCCTTTGCCGAACAACGGCC
The DNA here is from genome assembly GCA_963829395.1 of uncultured Alphaproteobacteria bacterium. Classification (GTDB taxonomy): domain Bacteria; phylum Pseudomonadota; class Alphaproteobacteria; order Rhizobiales; family Xanthobacteraceae; genus BOG-931. The sequence continues at coordinate 7,133 of CAWHHX010000001.1, forward strand.
CGGTGCCGACTTCGATTTCCAACCAATTTTCGATTGGCGTGAACTCAATGGCGACCGTGGGGCCAAAGCTAAAAGGACCGGACAGGCTCCAATTGCCTGACCCGCCGATTTCAAGGATTGCGTCAGGTTCTTTTTCCTTTTCTCCCGCGTGCGCTTGCATTGCGGTCAAGACAAGGGCTGAAAGAGCGACTAAGAAGGTGTGCGCGGGAAACATCGTGATGTCCTCCCTTTAGGGAGCATATCCATTTGGCCCGCAAGCACCAGTTCTATCCGAAAGGGCAGAAAGTTATGTGGGAGGTGCGACCGGCGCCAGTCACCGACGGCCGGCCTGCGCGACGCGATTTTGAGATCATCAATCGCGAGCGGTCGAAGAAATTAGCGGACAGAATAATCGTTTCGCTCCCTTGGGACGGTCGACTGCCCGAGGGCCCGCAGATATCAAGCGCAGTGTGGAAATGCTTCGCCAGATGGCGCGCGATGTCTGCTTGCACCGATCCAATTATCGCAGAGAGGAATACCGGCAAATCGCCAACCGCGATGGCCAAAGATGAAAGCGATTCAATTGCGCTGGCGAGCCGAGTATATTCTGGCTGTGCAAATGGAAGGTCGCTATGGAGTACAAACGACAAGTCGCCATGCGACGCGATGGCACCGATTTCGTCATTGCCATTCTGCCAGGAAATGAAATTATCTTCCGCACCAAGGACGCCCGGGCTTTACGGAATCTTTGTCGCCAGCTTCGCTGGCAGATTGCCGTCGACACCACGCTTTCGATTGACGACTGGACGGAGGCGCCGCTGTTCGATCCCGCGAAGCCAACGAGCTAACGGCCCCGAGATTACGGCGCCCCACGAGTGGAAGAAGCTCATGGTCCGGCCGCAGAGATAATCGTTATGCCATGTCCGTTTGCGACAACACCGGCTGGGTTTGCGAGCAGCATCCCAATCGCTCGTTCATGCGCGTCGGACGCGAGCTTTTAAGCGACCAGCGTTCGGTGACTGCGGAAATTTCGAAACATTGCCTCCGCGACCGCGTGACCTTTTTCGGTCAGGAAAATCTGTTGCCTATTCGGGCGCCCCGATCCTTCTTGAATTCGTGATCAAGCCAAGCCCAGGATCGCCGTTCCGCGCGTGGTCGGCGAGATTATGGATAAATCGAGACATGACGGCGCGGTGCATCCCAAGGGACCGCGCATATTCGCAGACACCTTGTCCTTCGTTGGAGGCCACCGTGAGAAATGTCGTTACCAATCGAAGTGGGATGGGGCCACTCAAGTCCGACAGCGGCTCGAGCGCCAATAGAAGGCTTCGAATGATCCTTTTGTCACTCGACGTGATGGAAAGATCAGAGCCCATGCAAAACTTTTAGGGGGAGAGCCTACCCCAGCCCTCCCCCGCGAAGCGCCTTCCCCCGAATGCGCACCTGTTGTTGTTACCACCAGCCGCCGAATTTGTAGTTCACGCCGGCGGTAAACATATTGATGCTACGATTGTTGATGCTGATCACGTCGGTCGCGAAGCTTCCCGGCGCTGCCGCGCCAGCAACAGTAAAGCTCTGGTTCTGGAGCCGGATGTAATCCCACTCAGCTCGCGCTGAAAAGTTGCCCCAGAAGGCCCATTCCACGCCGAGGCCGGCAGTCCAGCCCAAATTGTTGCTGGTGGTATTGCTGAACGCGGCCGGTGCCCCATTAATCGTAAGTCCGGGATTGTTCGTTCCGACCCAAGCACCGCCGCCCTTGCCATAGAGCAGCACGCGATCCCAACCGTAGCCGAGCTTACCGGTCGCGGTGGTCAACCATCGATTGTTGATCGTCGCCGAGGCGGTGCCAGCAATGGGATTTGTCGCGGTGATTGTATTTGTCGTGTTGGGAAGCCAATCGAACATCGCCTCCGCGCCAATCACGACGCCACCCCAAAACTGATAATTGACGCCGACTTGGCCGCCACCCAGAAACTGGGTGTTGGTGTTTGTCGTAAAGGCGCTGCCAAACGTGTCCGAAACAGAGCCGCTGCTGTTCCAACCAGCGCCAAGATTCCCGCCGATGTAGAAGCCAGACCAATTGTACGGCGGAGCGACAACCGGAACGTAGGTCGCCGGAGCTCGCGGCATCGGCGCCGGCGGCGGAAGATCGGCTGCCAACGCGGCGGAGCCGGCGCCAACACTCAACGCAACTGCAAACGCCAATCGTTTCATGAAAAGTCCCCTGCGACCGTTTCGACCCCATAACGTGCGGCGCACTTTACGTGAGGAGGTCTGGGAACACTGTAGCCTCACTGCAACACCCCCCGGAAACAACATGGCAAAAACTTGGTCGGCGCCCAATGAGCTTCTTAATTATCTTGTATATTCATGGCGATACCCGCCGGTTAGCACGTCTCGAATGACACATCCAAAAGCCGGTCAAACGGTCTTAGAGTTAACGGAAATCAAACGCCGCGGTGCGCTGATGGGTCATTTGCCCGCAGGCCCTGCGGAGCGGCCAACCTGACGCCATATCGCCAAGGCCGCTGCGGGGCGCCGACACAGCCGACGTGTCGATCGTGGCAGGACGGAATATTGGGCCGCCGCGACCGTGCGCGCGGAGGCCGTAGCCGCCGTTCAGCGGCAGCTAACAGGCGAATGGACTGTTACCCTTACCGAACGTCGACTTACGTCTCAAAAGATCAAGGCCCTCAAGTTGAGACCGAATGCCGTCTGCCAGCTAAGGGAAGCAAAGTGACCGCCGCCAGCTTGTAACCGTTAATCCACGAACGAATGGAGTCCGCGGAATGCTGACCCAAACTATCAGCCGTTGGGGGTGCGTCGAGGAAACCGGCGGCAGTAGGCTGGCATAGAGTTTATTTGGAGCACTAGCCGACGTGGCGCTCGAAGGGACTAAATGCGGCGCTGCGACTCTCGCTTCTGAACCGGTGCGCCCGGAAAGATGTTCCGAAATGGGCATGCGATCAACGATGCTCATGATGAACAACCCAATGATTGCCATCGGCAGTCCGATCAAGATAAGCGCCAGCACGGCACCGACAACCATTGCGTACATGAGGACTTCCCCGACTTCGCTTTCCTGGACTTCAATCGGGCAGCTTGTCGAGCAAAAAAACTCTGCGGTTAGCGGCGCGCCTTTTAGGGCACGTCGAGCGTGGTTAGGGGCTCAATCGGCCTTATGAAGGCGACGGTCGCGCGTCGCCCTTGGAGACATGCTGCCGGATCACGCGCATGCCTGTCGAAGCAGGACGCGCTCTTGCGGATGTATCGACACCGCGACATCGAAAGCCGCATTTCCGATTATGATGCTCGACGTGGCAGCGATGACCCACCGAATGTGCTTGTCGTAGCGGTCCCATAGTTCGACATGGATTTGCAGATTCGGCGAGATGTCGCGCAGGTTCGGGTTGGCTAGCTGGTTCTTCACGGCGCATGACGGCTCTCCTGCCCTCACGCGACCGGGCTCTGGGACGAGTGGAAAGATCGTCAGAGCGGCGAGCGGCTGAAATCCTGCACGATGATTATTACCCAGCCGAATGCATATGTTGCCGAGGTTCACGATCGCATGCCGGCGTTGCTGGCCGAGAAAGACTATGATGCGTGGCTCGGCGGCAGCGCGGGCGTCGGCCTGCTCAAGCTTGCGCCAGATGACTAGTTGCAGCGCTGGCCGGTGTCAAAGCGGGTGAACAGTTCAAAGGCGCCGGCTGATGATCCGACGCTGATTGATCCAGTTGCCACGTGAGGTGACGCACATGAATCCGATCTATGTTCCGCTTCTTTCTGCACTGGCCGGAGCGCTTATTGGATCGCTGTCGTCGATTGTAGTGATGTTGATTCACAAGTGCGAGCGTCATCGCCTGTCGGATTCTTTCCCGCCGCTCATTCATTTTGGCTTGAAGACGTTAAGCTACAGGTAGCCCAAGCCAAGCCCGGCACAATGGTCTACCCAATATCAATCTATCTTTATCACCAGCTAGCAGTATTAAAGGCGATCGAAGATGAAGACATTACGCCGGAGCGTCTTCGCAAGATTGCGGCAATGGACGACTTACTAATGAATACAACTAAGGAAATCGATGATGAGTTCCGGAAAAAATGGCGGGCAGAGCGTAATAGCCCTGCTAGAGAATCGGGGAGGTGAATAGCGAGGCTAGCGCCGGCCCCGCGCAGTTCGGCAACAGACCTGGCGCCGGACTCGACTCCGAGGACGCCAATCCCTATTGGATGCCGCGAACCACTGATTCGCAATTGAGGAGAAAGCCAATGCGATTGGCAATGACCGCCCTAACCTTCGCCGCCGTTATCGGTATTGCCAGCTATCAAAGGGCGGGCGCCGGTCCAGTTGAGGCGACGGCCATAAAAGGGGCTGCGAGCGCCGCTTCGACCATTCAGCAGGCGCGATTTTACGGCCACGCTACTCGCCACTACGTGGTCAAGTGTTACCGCGAGCTCGTGATCGGCCCGTATGAGTGCCGCCGCTTCTATCGTTGGTGGTAAGCTCGAATACCGGCCGCGGTAAGGTCGCGCCCTTGCGTCTTATGGCGGCTGTGGCAACACTAGTTGGACAATTAACGGTTGCCTCGCCGTAGGTCCCCTCACATTCTCTGATTGATTGGCGAGGCGAACGCTGGCCCGCCCCCACGGGTTACTTCGAGACGAGCAGCGGGCGCAGTCGTAGATATTTGCAAGCGATGCAGGTGCCCCTGGGGTCTGCGAGGCGCTCGACATGGCCACGCTTGCATGGACGGTCGGCCGTGAATTGTTTTAGACCCGTGGCTCGTGCCGCCGCGGCTTGTTCTTTAATTGACGGCATGGTGTCGTTCTTTGTTTGTATTTAGCGGGTGACTGCCCGGCCGCCAGATACGACATCCTCCCTTAAATATTTCTTTCCCCCGGCACGCATCATAGCCGGACCAACAGCGGCCCCGACGCAATTGGGTTGCGCCGGGGCCTGTGTCCAGCGCCGCCACCCCCGAGGGGCATTTACAAGGGGGGCCAAGCTCTGGGCCACTGATTGCAAAAGCGCACGACGATTGATAGTTCCGCGCCCCGCGCCTTGTCGTCAGTGTCTCAATTCCAAAAGTTGCGTCGGCGCAGGTTGAGCCTTGAGCAACAACGCCAGTGGTTCCCGGGGATCAAGCAACGACTGCGGCCGAATGAGAAGCAGTGCGGGCATGCGGTACGTTACGAGACGCCCATTCTCGAGCCTTGGCAACCGGCGAAAGTAGGGTGTTATAAAGTTCGGTCGCAGCTCACGACCCCCTCGTGAAGGAAGTCGTCCACATAGACCGGATCGAGGCAAGCGAAGTCGTCCATGAGCCGTTCGACGGTGTCGTTCATGACTCCACCTTAGCGCAGCAATTTGCCAAGGCGGATAAAGTTCTGAGCTCGGCCGCCAGGATGATGCTCGCCAAGTCCTTTGCCAGTTCTCCGGCTTTGGCGAGTGTCTCAGCTGCACTTATGGCGGCTTCTTCTTTGTCGTTGTCGCATAATTCGCGGAACCCTCCGATCAGTTCCGATTTGGATCGACCCACCGTGGCGAAAGCCAATCGACCCCCGACCGCCAAATATTGGAGATTGTGGTCAATTGCTTTTCGAAACTCTGGTGTGCCGGGGCCAAAGCCGTCTGGACCGACCATGCACTCCCGCACGGCTTCAAACTCAACCGCCGCAATTTGTTCGGATGTGCAGACAGAATCCCCGGCCACGGCAGCGGCGGCTGCAACGAACGGATCGATCGACGCTGAAGCAAGAGCCGGCACGGCCAGCGCCGGCACAGATGCTGCGCCGGCCACGATGGCGCGGTAGCCTAGATTTGCGGATGTCATTGCAATTCCTCCTACGTGTTGATGCGCCACGGAGGGGATTCGCAAATGCGCCAATCAGTATATATGAAAGACGGGCTCATTCCGGCGCCCTCCTACGGCGCTGGTTCGAGAAGTCCCGGCCGGGTGTCTCACCACTCGGTCGGGGCGCCTGCGATGATGCGCACGAACGAAAATTCTGTCAAAAAATGTTCAGTGACGTTTTGCGGAATCAAAAACGACTCTGCTTCAATGGGTTACGCCAGAAATGTTCACGTCACGTACATTCCAGCGCACAAAAAAATAGCCCCGACAGGGGGCGGGGCTTCAGTTGCTGACAGTCAGTGTCGCTAGCGCACGGAGGAAATCTCTCACGCCAGCCCTGCCACCATATCTGATTCGTCGGAATATTCTAAGCGGGGCGCGTTAAAAGAGGAACGCCAGAACGGCAAACCCACTAACGGCGACGATCGTAAGAGCCAAAACATAAAAATCGCGCGGCCTAAGATCAGACCAACTACTCTCGGATAATCCGACAGTTGAAGCTCGTATCGGCCTTGACGGCCGATCGAGGCGAACGTTCTGCCGGGGCTGGCCCATGGCCCCACGTTAATTTAAATGCAATGCACGCGCTAGACCGCTGCTGCCGGGGTAGCCCTAGTAAATGCCGCTCCCGTCACCCAGCGACGTTTCAGCGCCGCTAATGGTAGTCAGCAGACCGCCAGCGGCCACGCTCGCGCGACCCGTGAATGGTGCAGCGGCGATTGAACCGATACCGGCCACAGTCTTGATGATCCCGGTAATGAAATCCCCGGTTTCCGTCTCCTCGTACGCTTGCGCAGTGTCGCGATAGCCTTGAGCCGCATCCTGCTCGCCGGTCGCTGCAACATCTTCGGCTTGTGCGGCCACACCAGCCGCCGCTTGCATCGTGGTGTAACTCTGCGCCTGTCGGTATAGCCAGCTTCCGTAATCAAACCCTGCTGCTGGATCACCTGGCGATTGAGCGCACCCTGCTGCGTCGAGTTGCGGATGATATCCGCCGCCGAACCGCCGCCGCTTGAACCGGAACCCGCTGCTGTCGCAGTCTGTGTGCTGATGCTCATGTAGAGCGCGGTCGGCTTGCGCCGTCTGGATCGCAGTCGATGTCGCGGTGTATGAAGCATTGAGATCGGCGAGCGTAGCGGCTTCGCCGTAAGTCTGTCCCTCAAGAATATCGCCTTGACCCTTGAGAATATCAGCCGATGCCGCAAGTGCCGATCATCTGGGTAAAATATGATCCGCCGTCCGGCCTGCTCGTGAATAAGTATGCTCATCCGAGGACCCGCTCGCCTCGCAAAACATGAATATCGGCATTCGTCTCATGTCGAGGCCGCAGCAGCAAGCACGTTGTAAGCCGCCAGTGGTCGCCGTATCCCCTTGAGCGCAAACTCGCCCACTTGCTCGGCGGTGACAGCATCCTCAACGGCCATCAGTACCCGAGGGCTAATCAAGATTTGCCCAGGCTTGGCCTCATCGCAAAGCCGAGAGGCAACATTGGATACCGTGCCGATGGCGGCATAGTCGAAGCGTCCCTCGAAGCCGATGGTGCCAAGCGCGGCAAGGCCGTGTGCGATGCCGATCCCGAAGCCAATGTCCTGGCCCAACCGACGAGAGTTGCTTCCAGCCCCTGGCCGCTAGGGTGGTAGCCGTGAGGGGCGAAACGCGCTAGCGGAGACCGTAGAGTCACTGTGGGCGTCATTGCTGGCATAAGCGTCAGCGATCCGCGACCTTTTCAGGCTGATTTGGTCGTTCGGCGTAATATCCGTTGCTGCCGTCGCCGGTGCCGAAGAAAAATTGTGCGTTGGTATCAATGACGGGCGAGGGCACAATTTTGAGATATTCCGGCTCTGGAGTTGCGACTGGTTCACTAAGGGTAACGCGGGCGGCTCCTTCAGGCTCTGCCGCTGCGTACAACATAGCTTCGTCAGTGAGCAGTCCGATAGCCACGGCTGCCGCTGCACATCCTGCGATAGCGGTCCAATGCAGCAGGCGACGCGGACGAACGGTTGCAGCATCCATCTTGGTCATGGCTCGCTCCCTGTATAAGTAACCACATGACAGATAGTCTTGTCCTGCAGTGCGGAATGTGACCGACAGCACACATCAGCGGTTCTGCGACAAGGCTTCTCTCTGCGCTACCTTTCGCAGCCTCAACGCGTCTTGCGAGCGCGATCTTCGAGAACGGACTAACCCGGCCAGTCGCGGACGAGTTGGCAGAAGGCGCATCATCGGGTTAGCTGAATAGTTTCTTCGACAACCAGGTTAAACGCAGTCAGCGGCTGGTTGGCTGGGCGTCTCAAGTTCCTGACGACGCGGCAGCTACTACATTGTAAGCCGCCAGTGGCCGCCGTATCCCCTTGAGCTCAAATTCACCCACCGGCTCAACCTTCACTGCATCCTCGACCTTCGTCAGCACGCGCGGACTGATCAAGATTTGCCCCGGCTTCGCTTCATCGCACAACCGCGAGGCAACATTGGATACCGTGCCGATGGCGGCATAGTCGAAGCGTCCCTCAAAGCCGATGGTGCCGAGCGTGGCAAAGCCGTGCGCGATGCCGATGCCGAAGCCAATGTCGTGCCCCCACCGGCGCCACGTTTCGGTCAAGGCTGCGATAGCGTCGCGCATTTCGAGCGCCATGAGTACGGCTTGGAGCGCCGGGTTCTCGACCGGCACTGGATCGTTGAACACAACCATCACCCCGTCACCCGCGTAACGCTCAAGTGTTCCGCTATACTTGATGATGCTCGCTCCGTGCGCCTCGTGGGGCCTACCTGGTCGGCGACACGCTGTTCGAGTTGTTGGTTTAGTTTGACAAGGTCCTCAGTTCTTTCACGAAGTTCGTTGAGCAGCCGCGCGTTTTCGATTGCGATGACAGCTTGGGCGGCGAAGCTCTGAACTAGTTCGATCTGCTTGTCGCTGAACGGGCGCACTTCCTGACGGAAGATCGTGATGACACCGACCAGTTCATCTTCATGAAGCATCGGCACGCTGAGGACACTGCGATAACCGCCGAGCGCGACGGCAGAGACGACAAATGGATCGCTCTCGATATAGCCTTGTTCCAGTGTCACATCGGCGATCTGGAACGCTTGCTTTGTGTTGGCCGCACGCCAAAGGCTAGAACTAGGAGGCGGATGCACCACCCCGGCGCGCGCCTCCTCGTAGGCGGGTGGCGCATTGTGCATTGCCGTGGCGCGAAAGCCGTCGCCCTCGGTGAGATAAAGTGCCCCGAATTCGGCCTCGCAGATGCGTGTAGCGTTCTCAAGCATGGTCGCAAACACCTGCCCAAGATCGCTGGGTGAGCTTGATATAACTTGCAATACCTGCGACGTGGCCGTCTGTTGCTCCAACGATTGCCTTAGCTCGTTGAGCAGCCGCGCATTCTCGATTGCAATGACGGCTTGCGCAGCGAAGTTCTCCACCAGCGCGATTTGCTCGTTCGAGAAGGGCCGAGCAGCAGAACGGGTCAAAGCGAGGACGCCCACTGCAACGCCCTCACGAAGCATCGGAACTCCGAGCACGGTGCGGAAACCGCCCAATCGTTGCCCCTCTTTCCAAGTGAATTCGGGATGGCCAGAACGTCGGCAATGTGGATCACCTTACCCTCGAGCAGGGCGCGTCCCGTGCCGGTGTCACGTCCGGGCTCTACCGGAATATCCTTGACGTAGTCCAGGTAGACTGGCGAAAAGCCATAGGACGCTGAGCGATAAAAGGTGTCGCCCTTGCGCTGCGCGACGGTGCCCTGATCCGCGCTGCACAGCCTCACCGCCGACTGAAGCAGCGTATCGAGCACGGTTCGCAGATCGAAGGTCGAGCGGCTGATTGCTTTAAGCACTTCCGAGGTGGCAGCCTGCTGCTCTCGCGCCTCATTCAGTTCGCGGGTAAGCCGAGCTACCTCCGTCTCCGCGCCAGCAGAGGAGGAATTGGAAGGTGCTTCAGCCTCTGGCGCAGTACGGCGTTTCGGCTCTGGCGCCTTGCCACGTCGGCCTTTGATCGGTTCGCCGCCTGCTTTGGAGCGCTTCTTCATCGCGCGTCCCTCGAAGGTTGAGGGGCATCGTAGCCGGTAGAAGGCTTACCCCGGAAGTGGCTTATTCGTGTGCGCCTTCGCCTCCTTAAGATCGAGCGTGTCGAACTCTTCAGTGAGCTAACCCCGCGCGGGGTTGGGCTGTGGTCGTCTACTCTGATCGCCCCGACAGCAATCACCGGACCCGTGTCAGCGGCCGCGCGGAAGCGCTGCGCAAGTCGTCCATTCACATGACACGGGGTTCGTCGGCAAAGTCGAACACTGGGGACAAAACCAATGCGCGCAGGAGCAGCCCCATTGCACCCTGCATACCTTTCCATTGAAGACCTGACCGGGCGCTACCGCAGTGACGGTCGGAGGATAGCAATACACCGGCTGCTCACGGGATAGGACATCCGACCCACAACAAACAAGGATTGAGATTACAAGAGCAAAAAAGAGTAATCCAGAACGGAGCATGATTTTAACCCTACACGCATCACGCGGCCAAAGTGTCTAGCAACGCCTTCGCCTCCTTCAGATCAAGCGTGTCGAAGCCTTCCGTAAACCAGCCGTAGACGGGAGCGAGCAGTTCGCGCGCTTCGCTTACCTTGCTCTGGTCGAGCCAGAGGCGTGCGAGGCTCATGGAGGCGCGTAGTTCCCAGGACTTCGCTTGTTGTTGGCGGGCAATCGCGCCCCCAAAGCGACCCACGGTAACCGCAACGCACTTCTGGTAGGCCGAGATAACCTCCCGGAGGTCTTCAGGGTCCATGCGGGTCGATAGGGCCGTTGAGCCGACCAAGTCCGAGAACATTACCGTGACATGGCGGCGCTCGGCGCGGTCTTCGGGAGAGGCGCTCGGGGAGCTGGACGTGGTCGCCACGTCAGCGGAAGGCGGCTTCCCGCTCGCATCGGCCCGCAGAGAGGCTATAGCTTCGAGGAGTATCCGGCGATGTCCAACAGGACCAACGCCGATTTCCTTCAGGTCCTCCTGGGTCAAGTTAGGGAGGACCCGTTCGTTGATCTTATTGTCGCGGAAAGCCGCCTCGTATTCTTCGAGGCCCAGGCTCCGCAGCCAGACCACCACGTCCATGAGGGCGCCCACAATCGGTGGCGGCATGCATCATCTGCCGGGGAAGCGAGGGTGTCCAGGGCGGCGTCGGGGCTGTGCCAACATGTTCACAGCGGGCATCGAAGCAAATCGCTGTGACTGTCCGGTGCTTTCGGTATCAGAAGCACCGAAGAAGCTACCGCAGACACTTCCCGAAACGCTATAACAACTCAATGCGCTCGCAGCTCCGAGCGTGCTGTTAGGCCGCGGTGCCGCGTCGTAAGGCAACCAATGTCGAACTGCCCTTATTAGCCGGTTGTGGAGAGGCACGATGAACGGTCCAAAGACCTACAATGGAAGTTGTTTTTGTGGCGCGGTCCAATTCACAGTGACCGGCGAGCCCGCGAGTATGGGCTATTGCCATTGCAATTCCTGCCGACATTGGTCGGCTGCTCCTGTAAACGCTTTCACCTTACGGCAACCCGAAAGCGTGAAGATTACGCGGGGTGAAGAAAATATTGGAACGTACAACAAGACGCCGCAAAGCGATCGCAAGTGGTGCAAGACCTGCGGTGGTCACCTGTTCACGGAGCATCCGGGACTGGGACTGACGGATGTGTATGCTGCGGTCATTCCTGATGTCCCGTTTATTCCAGGCGTACATGTGAACTACGCTGAAACAACATTACACATTCGGGACGGCTTATTTAAGCTCAAAGATTTTCCTAAGGACTTTGGCGGGTCAGGAATTGAAGTGATGGAATAGTATCGTTTGATCCGTCCCTCGGTTCCCGCAACGTATTTTTTGGCGCGAAATGGCGCACCATGCCTATACGATACAGCCTCCGCTTGCCGCTTCTAGGACACACAAACGGCAACGGCTACTCGTCCTTGTGCGTCGGAGGAACAGAACGTCGGCTAGTGACGACGTGCGCCGAGTATTGCCCGAAGCGCTGGATGCAACGACTTTGCGTCGGGTTCGGAAACCGGCCGCTGAACACGCTCAGCCAAGTCAAGCCACGCCTCCGCCATAGCTAACAGGTGTTTCCTGTCATCATCGTTGGTGGCTTTGTTCGCCAGATCAACGCAGGCTCCGGCATGCGCGCGATACTCGCGTTCCTTACTCATAAAGTTAGCGTCCCCGACTTCCCATCGCATTGCGATAAATCGGGAACACCGCTTGCGTTCCGCCGAAACGCAAATCCATTCCGAAAGTTCCATAAAAAATACGGAACTACAGCACAGCAGTGCGGTTTACATTTCGGGAACGACGGAGAAGGGGTGTCAACAAATGGGTTCGATCATTAAGTTTTTGCGTGATGGCATGCGTTTGCGGGACAGCGTGTTTGAGCCTCACGAGATCAAGGCCATGTCAACGGCACTCGATGAAGTCTGTCAGGTGTTGAAACTGCAGGACGATAGTTCCGCCAAGGAAATCATGGCGGCGCGCATCATTGATCTGGCACGGAGCGGAGTGCGCAGCGCCATGCGCCTGCGTGACATGGTGCTGCAAGAGGCCAGGGCCGTCCGCACTATCGACTGACACCGCTGCTCGGCGCGTCAGAGGTTGGTTCAACTCCATACACAGCTTCCCACATGTCAGCGGCGTCCAGCCACGCCTGAGCCATTTGCAGAAACGTTTGGCGCTCTTTGGTTGACCTTGCACTCTTTGCCCAACCAAAGTGCTCCTCTGCGTACTCGCGAAAATCCTTCGCCGTCATGTGGGGCCTCCGACACGTAGGAGTACATTGTGTGGCCCGGCTAATGCCGGAGTATGACCTCAGGTCCCCAAGCGACAATCAGCCGCCCCCACGCTTCTGCGCACAGCCGCATGCGCTGGCCGTGCAATTCTCCGAACACAACAGTCTTATTTCCAGTTGGAGAGCAACGGCTTCTTGTGCAGCTTTCCAGCTTCCTGCGGGCGCGTATGCCAACATACAAGCGCGAGGGCGCCGAGTATCGCGCCAGCAATTACAAAGACCGCAGCGATAAACGCGATGCTGTCGACGAGCATTCTGGTCTCTTGGGCCGCTTGGTCGCACACCTTGGGTTCAGCGTGTGCCCTTAAAGCGGGGCTCCCTCGGTGCTATTGTGAAAACTACGACCGCACCGAAATGTTCAGCGGATCACGCCTTATCGTTCAACTGGGAACGGGATAAAGCTAACATGCTCACCGGCTCACCAAGACGCTGAATGGTGGCGCCCTTGTGCCCGCAGGCAGAGCAACGACCCAGCAGCGTAGCTTGCGGTCGTATCAACACGCCTCTACCGATCACAAGGACGGGCGCAGACGACTGGTAGCCAAGGCGCCTAGATCGCCTGCCGGTCGTACCCCAAAGCCGCAAGTCCGGCATTGCGTAAGCCAACCGGATCGCGCTCGCCCTTCTTTGCTGCCTCAATAATGCGGCTGGCGATGATTTCGCGGACTAGGGCGGGCTGTCCGGTATCGTGTAGGTCCTTGCATGCGGCGTCGAAAGCCTCGCCCATGACGCGCGTCGCCTCGTCGTCGAAATCGAGTTTGTTGCGAACGAACGGCAGAATAGACGCCATGTGAGCCCCCCTTTTTGTGCGCGGCAACAATTCTCCTCTCTCGCCGCGCGCGTGTGACGGTTAAAAATCTAGAGGCAATTCGACCGTCCGCAAGAGGGTTTGCGAAGATGATCCAAAGAGCGCAGCGGCGTAGCTTGTCGCTCCCTCCTCACATGCCATCCCCCGGCGGGTGCTCGCAAGAAGGGCCAACCACCGCAAGGCGAGACCCGAGCGGCGGCTTTATTATGTTACCGGAATAGGACAAGCGATGCGATATCCGGTGGGAGTTGGCCGAATCGGCAAGCGATGGTCTGGGGTTGGCTATGTCACTGGCAAATATACGAACCCGTCTTGGATGCCTCCGGCGGACATCCGACGCGATAATCCCCACCTACCACGGATAATTCCGGGTGGCTCTCCCGAAAATCCGATGGGAGTCGCCGCCATGACTCTTTCCGGTGGGGAATATGCCATTCACGGCACCAACCAACGAAACTCCATCGGACATTTCGTTTCATACGGATGTATCCGCATGTTCAATGAAGACATTCAAGACCTATATCGGCGTGTGCGGATTGGAGCGCAGGTCGTGGTTCAGTAGTTTCCTACACGGTCCATGGTTGCGTGAGTCCTCAGATGTAGTCGAGCCGCTTCCGGTTTACTCAACGCGCAGAGCGGGCACCCTGAGTCCGCTGGGGCACTCCGCGACGGCCGTTATCCTGCCGCAGAAATCGGTCCTCAATCTCTGTGTAGACTCTGTACAGCCACTGCTCCGCGCGGTCAGCTTTCTCCTGATAGCACGCCAGCGGCCTTGTGAACCAACCCACGAATGGTTTGTCCTGCACTTGCATCGGAAGGACGGAGGAATTCCGGTAGCCTCACACGGTTTGCCGTCACGACCGCGTCGGGCGCTACAGCGACGTTTCGACCATTGGTGTCCGGCCATAATAACTGAAGGTATGCGGTTATTCGCGCGCGCATAAGAGGGACGGAGGCGCCTTGGCTAGAGAGATGCGGTGTTTATTTTAAGGACGCGCTCTCGGGCTTATTGTAGGGTAAGCTACGCAACCAATAGTAAGGCGAGCGCAAAATCATGACGCATCGAAAATTGGCGGCGGTTTTTGCGGCAGTGCTCTTCGCGGGAAGCGCTAGCACGGCCCTCGCGCAAGACACACCCTCCGTCAAGCCTCCGAGTAGTGGCGCTCCGGGCGACAGGCCTCCGAGCGGCACGCCCCAGGCCCGCACCCTCGCGGACATCAAGGATGAAACTGAGGCAGGTCTCGTCTACGAACCATGTCCCGCCAACGTCAGATTTTCGAACGGGCAACAGATGTGCCTTGGTCTTCCGGGATTTCCCTTTTATCGACCGTACCGCCCGCCGAAACTGCCCTAGTCCCGCGAGGGCACCGGCGAAGAAACAGTGCCGCCTCGTTGCTCGTCAATCCTGTGCAGTCTGCTTTTTCACGTTGCCAATGACGGCCTGCCCACCACCGTTCACGTGGATATGCTCGATGCGCATAAGTTGCTGCCCGCCATTACACAAGCCAGTCGTGTCTCAACAGCTTGGTCCATGGGGTTGTCCGCAATTTTCTGCTGGCCCCCAGTCGACCCAGCATTGCCGAATTCCGATGTGATTTGACGCTTCGATGCCATTTCGAAAATTTCGCTAACATATTGACCGGACTAGGCACGGATTCCGACGTTTTTTCGAAATGCTCGTTGACATGGCTTGCGGACAGATCGGATTTTGATTCCGCCATTCCCTGGTTCGAAATCTTGGCGTTCCAAAATGGTGGCCATTGGCCGGAATCAATATTGCCCGTTCGTTGAGTTCGAGCGCAAGGTTAGATTAGCTTAACCGACTGTCCACCAAACCGGGTGGTGGCCAGCAACGAGATTTCGGACACGGCGCGGACACCGACACCGACTGGAGGTTTGTATGACGAAGGTACTCATTGTTTTGACCGGCGCAAAGGAATGGTCACTAAAAGACGGATCGAAGCACTTTGGAGGGGTCTGGTCCCCCGAGTTTGTGTTTCCGCATGACCGCTTCACAAAGGCTGGCTATGACGTTGTCGTCGCAACTCTGGGCGGCCTCCCGGCGCCCGTAGATCCAGCCAGCCTGAGTTTAGGGCTGCAAGAGAATGACCAAGCCTTGGTGGACTTTCAGCGCGACTATCTGCAGCGCCCTGAGATTGAAGCAGCGTTGGCGCGACCGGTCCGCCTTGAAGAACTAAATCCCGAGGAGTTCGATGTGATTTTTGTCCCCGGCGGTTTCGGTGTCTTTGAGGATCTGGGCGATAACCCGGTCATCGGGAGGATGATCGCCAAGGCATCCCGTGAGGACGGTAAGATTGTCGGAGCTCTGTGCAGCGGCGTGTCTGCGCTACTCGGCGCGCGAGCCGATGATGGGTCGTGGCCATTTGCTGGGAAGCGCATGACTGGATTCCCGACGAGCGAAATGGCTGACTTCGGAGTGGCGCATGGCGCGCCTTGGCTCCCAGAGGTGCGGTTGATAAAGGCGGGGGCAAAGTATGTCCAAGGTCAGAAGCACACGGACGTTGTTGTCGTCGATGGCAACTTGGTTACAGGGCAGAACGGGGCGTCCTCAAAGCGAACCGCTCAGGCTATAGTGGATCAGGTCGGTAAGGCTGCGCACCGCGATGAGATCACGTCTCGCAGACGGGCTGGTTAGTTTTCCAAGGTTTCATCGAACAGCAAACCACCGCCCCGCCAACTTTCATTGACGGGGCGGTAGGAGCTGTTCCTGCGGCGTTAGACCGCCATTTTTAAATCCTTGGCCGCCCTGAATGCGACTTTCTTGCTGGCCTTGATCTGGATTGCTTCTCCGGTTCCAGGATTGCGCCCCATGCGTGCTGCCCGCTTCTTGACCTGCAGGATGCCCAGACCAGCAATGCGCACGCGCTCGCCCTTCTTAAGATGCTTTGTGATTTTGCCAACGAGATCGCCGAGGAGAGCTTCACCAGCCCGCTTCGTCAATTGATGTTCCTCGGCCAAGGCCGCTGCAAGATGTTTGAGCGTAACGGGAGGCTTAGTTCTGGCCGCAGCGGCCGGTTTCTTCGCTGCGCTTGGTAGCGTCATGATGGTTTCCCTCCGAGGAGCGCGAAAATGCGCTTCCAAAGGAAGGATATGATTCGGTGCCGCAAGAAAAGTGATTTGGCGGCATTAGCGTCCGAATTGGCCGTCGTCTCTGAATGAGTAACTACAGAGTTGTTCACCGCCGCGGTCGCCCGATGCAGTTGCGGTCTGGCTGACTCACGTCGGGGCGATGATGAGAGACGAATTAGTTCTTGAAGAAGTTCGGATACGAGCAGATCTCTTATAGGGACGTGCGTACCGTCGCCAAGCAGAGTTGCGAGTTTTTTTGGACTATCCCCGGCCATGACAATCAAGCACATCGTAATAAGCCTGTCCGTTGCTAGCCTTGCTTTCGCGACCCTGCAGGCTTTCGCCGCAAGCCCGGACGGACCGGGCGCTGGCGATAACACAATTGCTATTGGTAATACGATGCCCTATAGCGGCGCCGCTTCTGGCCTAAGCCCCCTGGGCAAAGCCGAAGCCGCCTACTTCACCATGATCAACGAACAGGGCGGTATCAATGGTCGCAGAATTAACTTCATTACCCGCGACGACAGCTACAGCCCGCCCAAGACCGTCGAAGTGATACGTCGCCTGGTCGAGGAAGAGCAGGTTCTGGCGATGTTTAGCATGCTGGGCACGGCACCTAACACCGCCGTCCAGGAATATCTGAATGACAACAAGGTACCGCACTTGTTTGTCGCGAGCGGCGCTGATCAGTGGAACGATCCCAAAGACCATCCCTGGACGATGGGCTGGCGGCCCAGCTATCGCATCGAGGCGCGCATCTACGCCCGCTACATCCTCAGTACCCTGCCGAACGCCAAGATCGCCGTGCTGTATCAAAACGACGATTTTGGAAAGGACTACCTCCTTGGCCTGCGTGAAGGATTGGGCAGCAACGCAAATAAAATGATTGTTGCCACTCAGGCTTATGAAACTACCGATCCCACCATCGATTCACAAATCGTAGCACTTCGGACAAGTGGCGCCGATGTGTTGCTGACCGCGGCAATTCCCAAATTTGCTGCACAGGCTGTCCGCAAAGTTTACGACATCGGGTGGACGCCGACCCACTTTCTCACCAACGTGTCGATATCGGTCAAGGCTGTGATGCAGCCAGCAGGAGCCCAAAAGGCGGTCGGTGTCATTTCCGCAGCCTTTTTAAAAGAGCCAACTGATCCCCGTTGGCAGGACACCTCAGAATACAAGGAATGGCTGGCCTGGATGAGAAAATATAATACGTCGGCCGCTATTGCAGACAGCCTGAACGTTTACGGCTATTCGTTGGCGCAGACGCTGGTTGCTGTGCTCAAGGCGAGTGGCGATGACCTCACCCGCGAGAACGTGATGAAACGAGCGGCCTGCATTCATAACCTTACCCTGCCCATGCTGTTGCCGGGCATTGCTCTATCGACTAGTGCGGACGACTTTCAGCCGATCAAGCAGATGCAACTGCAGAAGTTCGACGGCACCACTTGGCAGTTGTTCGGCGAGGTGATCGCCGGGTCCGACCGGTAAGCCGGTTCGATGATTTATTCTGGTAAAATCTGCTTCAGTACCTCCATTAATGCAGTCGGCGCGGTAACATTTGGACTGTGGCTGGCGTTAAGGTCATAGGTTTGCCAGCCAGCCTCGCCATTCGTGCGGCTTGCGAACTGAGCAAACGGCTTTTTATCGGCATAGCGGGTGCAGTGGATATATGCGCGGGGCAAGCTGAGTTCAGCTTGCAAATGGAGCGGCTGCTCAAAGCACTTAACCGACTGCGGCATCCTGTACTTGCTGATCCACTCCAAATCCTCTGAAGACGTATCAGGCGGAGTTGGATTAGGTGTGACGCGCCAGCCGTCCCCGGCCTTAACGCTATCTAGGAGTCGTTGCCGCTCGGCGGGTGGTACCAAGTCGATCAGGGCCTGGCCGCTAGTCGGCACGAAGGCATCAAGGTAAATCAACTGCGCCACGCGATCCCGCGCTCGGTCGGCCACACCAGTCGCTACCATACCGCCGTAGCTGTGACCGATCAGCACGACCTCGCGTAGGTCCTCAAACGTCAGGACGCTGAGCAAATCCTGAATATGAGTTTCGAGATCATTTGAGGGGCTCGCCAAGTGCGCCCGCTCGCCCAATCCGGTGTAGGTTGGGGTGAAGAAATGATGTCCGGCTGCAGCCATCATAGGGCGGACCTTCTTCCAGGCCCAAGCCGCAGACCAGCCACCGTGGGCAAGAACGATAATCGCCAAATTATCCTCCCTCGTTTACGTGGCGCGAAGACGAGGGAGGCTTACTAACTTGTCGTTGCCCTGGACATGCTTTTTTGGCTGGAGGATGATTCTATGGTGGGTGGTAGAGGGGTCGGATCACTGACGACGGCACATAAATGCCAGCGTTCGCACGGTATGTCGGCATCGATTATTCAGGCGCTGAGACGCCAACAGCGAGCCTAAAAGGTCTGCGCATCTATGCAGCGGATCGAGCATCACCGCCCTTCGAAGCGATCCCACCCCCGAGCGCGCGCAAGTACTGGACCCGTCGTGGGATCGCCGAATGGCTTGTCGAACGGCTTGCCGAGGATGCGCCCACTCTGGTCGGCATCGACCACGGCTTCTCTTTTCCAATTCGATATTTCGAGACGCACGGCCTCAAACCTGCCTGGTCCAACTTTCTTGACGATTTCCAACGACATTGGCCGACCGACCGAGACATCTACGTAGATTTCGTCCGCCACGGCCTTGTCGGCAATGGCGCCGCGCGAATGGGCAACGCCCGCTGGCGCCGTCTGACGGAGGAGCGCGCGCGTGGCGCGAAATCCGTTTTTCATTTTGATGTGCAGGGGGCAGTGGCCAAATCTACCCACGCTGGCATTCCCTGGCTGCGGTTCATTCGCCAACGGCTTGGTGCGCGCGTGCACTTCTGGCCTTTCGACGGATGGGACATCCCGGATAGCCGTTCCGCTATCGTCGAGGTCTATCCGGCGTTGTGGAGTTGCGGCTTCAATCGTGAGGAACGGACGGGTGATCAGCACGACGCCTATAGCATTGCCGCTTGGCTGCGCCGCGCGGATCAAGATGGTAGCCTTGCCGGATTTTTCAACCCAACTCTTAAAATGGCAGAGCGCGCGTTAGCAGAAGTGGAGGGGTGGATTTTAGGCGTGAAGTGAGCTGCAATTTCGTCGTCACGCGGAGTCTCTACGCTCGAAGCACAACCAAGGTTTTGACCGGCCCGCACCGGTCACACAGATATCCGTGAATCTCGAAATTGACGTGCAGAGGGTGGGGCTCGATCTCTGCAAGAGCGGTCTCAGCGCCGCATATGGGGCACGGGTTTAGCGGCTTGAGCACCGAGAACTGTATCTTGACACCCATGGACTTTCCCCGACCTGATGACGGCGTTTGGGGACGCTCGACCAGCCAGCTTCTCCCGAACTCTCAACGGGGGCCGCTCGAACTGGGCGAGGGACCACTCGATAATTGCTAATTTGAAGCGACCGTTTTGCCGAATCTGTATAAATTAGCTCAGTATGAAAAAGACTGTGGATAAGTGTGGACCAAGATTTCTCAACGCTACGTCCGCCTGAAGCTTTATCGCGACGGCCAGCCAGTCGTAAGCCTTCAAACAACTTGATATCAACAATTGGACGATCCAGCGCGATAGCCCGCGCCTTTGATCCGGACGGTTCCTTTGTGCCACGCCCGTCATTAAAATAAAGAGCCCCGGGAAGTGGCGGGGCTCTTGAGACAAGAAGATCTGGCGGGGCAGCGCACAAACTCAAGCCCGTGTGTCGAGCGATAGTCCCATACTAAATGCCTTTTGCCTGGTTGCGCCCTCAGTTCGCTTTAGGGTTTTGGCGATACTAGAGGCGTGCTTCCTCTTTCGAGCCAGCGTCTTCAAGGTGCGGACATGGTCTGCAGTCCATTCGCGTCGTTTCGTAGTCTTCTTAGCCATCAAATAACTCCCAGTTTTGAGGAAGGGCTGCTCTTTAGCCGGAAATGCCAACGAACAAAAGTATAAAACTACTTGGCGTGTGGATAACTGCTACGGTTGGGAACAAAGAACAAAGAGTTCTGGTTTGGTAATCAACTGTAATGGGTGAAAAATGAGTGTTATTTCGAAGGACGAAGAGGTTCTGGAAACCGCCATTGTCGGGCTCTCACGAGTAAGGAAAGCATCGTATCAATGCCCTGAAAGGCTTAGGGGGCTGGAAGCAGCAGCAAACAGCTACTACGACACCGCTATAGATTTGTGCTAAAACGATCCGAGGCTCGGGCTGCAACAATAATGGCTCAGTCTGCGGTCCGAGGTAGAGAAGCAAAGCGTCGGTGGTATGTCGGTAGTATAGAGAGTATTTCTTCTAATGACGTTGGAGCCGGAACAGAAAAATTACATAGAAGCAATCGTTGCTGGCCTTCCTCATTTAGCAGAGGCGGTGGCGGCTATTCCCCCAGAGCACCAGGCCGCGGCGCTAAAGGCGACCGAAGGCAGTTACCTGAGAACATTTCGGCGATTGGGACTTTCTGAGCCTGAGAGCCAAACCTGGACCTCATCTGTCATGCGCCGATTGCGACGCCACGTTATGGAGATGGGGTTGATGAAAAAGGACAAGCTGACAAGGCTGTATGAGCGTCTAGCGGCCGACCAATAATACTCAGCAACGGACTAAGCGCAGCGCGACCTGCCCCGCCTTTTTGCGCGTGACCGCTAAACACGGGGCAAAACAAGCATCCCGAACTACCGCGATGGTTAGTGAAAGTTGACCTTTTTTCCGCGCGTTTGTGTGCTGCTAATCACACCTTAATCTGAGAAGTAAGCATAGCCTCGTAAGGTGGATTGTTGGACTTGCCCCATACAAAGGAGGCCACAATGCTGGCAGAGATTTTTATGGTGCAGTTGGAAGCCGCCGCACGGACCTTACAGGAAACGAGCACCCGAAGCACTTCGCTGTTCGTGCCCCTCGTCCAGGGTAGCCAATTCAGGTTCAAGGACACTGGGGATCGGCGTGTTGAGCCTGTGCGTGACGAGGCTTCGATCCAGCAGGCACGCGCGATCTGAAGGAGGCGAAGGCGCTGCTCGAAGAGTTGGGACGCTTCTTCTCCTCCACCGGTTAGTCTCTCGTTTGGGCACTGGTAGGAAGCACGGCCTTCATGGTTTCGTCGCTGACGACGTTGCGGGCAACCAGCAAACTGCAATCGGTGTAATCCATGAGATAGGCCCCCTTGGGACCTGACCACCAGCGGTCAAACGCGCTCTGTCGGCGATGGCCCACGACGATAAGATCGGCCCCAATCTCACTTGCGAAGGCTCCGATTTCTTTGGCGGGTTCCCCTCTGACCAGCTTTGCGACGGGATCAAAGCCTAGCTGCCTTAGTCGGGCAACGCCCTCGTTAAGTACATCTTTAAAAGCATCTTCCATCTGAACCGATGCTCCAGTGTGGGCTACCTCAGCCAACAGGAATGTACCCGGATCGACTAGGACAGATAAAAGAAAGACCTCAGCTCCGTATTGACGTGCCAAGAGAGCACCTTCTCGAAGGGCGGTGCGTCCTTCTACCGATCCGTCGTAAGCGAGCAGGATGCGCTTATACATTTAAATCCCCCCTCGTCTAATCTGGCTCGATGATAAAGCATTTCCGACCCAACGGCTTCCGACGGTCAACAACTTCTTGATAAATGCGCGTCGGCAAAGACGGAGGCGCTGCTCGACGAGTTGGCGTCATCACGGTTTGTTAGACGAACGCGAATAGCCCCTTCCGGCCCGGCCCTTCGACCGGCCACTATGCTTTCAGCCTACAGGGGACCATCGGCTTTGAGGGACGCTTCGACTATACGCCATCGGGACGGTTACTAATCGCCTCCCGGCTTTGCGATGAGGCCAAGCCCGGTCAAATCCTAATAAGTCGGCGGGTGTTAATGGCAGTTGGATGCCGTGACAGTCGAGCCGGTGGGTGAGTTCGAGTTGAAGGGGATCAGGCGTCCCCTGGCGGCTTACAACCTGGTCGCTTCTTTAATCTCAAGAATTTGAGGCGGTGAACTATTGGACCATTGCAATATTTCAAGCTGAGTTCAGGATAGGCGTTGGCGTTCAGACTGGGGAATTGCATGATTACTGTTCCCGACTTGGCAACGGAGGCGTTGGGGTCTTTCCTGGCCACGCACATGAGTTGCAGATTTGGATCGACGCACGCAAATCTTATTGAAACTCTCCAATCGGCTGCCGGTCTCGCGCTCGAATGCATCGGTAACAGCGACGCTCTTTATCACAACGTCGAACATACCATGCTCGTAACGCTCGTTGGGTACGACATTATGAAGGGGAGATCGCTACTTGTATCCACATCGGCCAGCGATTACGCCCACCTCATTGCCGCATGCCTTTTTCATGACATCGGTTTCGTTCGAGGCATTCTCGCTGGAGACGGCGAGGAGGGTTACGTCATTACCTGCGAAAGGCCAACGCGTTGTATTATGAGTTTAACGAAGTCGGCTTCAACGAGCGATTCGGCTACTCCTCCCCGGCCGAGTTGATGGATTTATATCCCCAATTCTACTTCAACAGCATTTCCGCACACCTTCAAACAGCAATCCGATATTTGAATGTTACGTCAAGCGGACGCCAATGGATCGCTGGCCTTTATAGCAACGTCTACCGTGCCGAACGCGAGTTGAACCTAGCGGGATCCGGGCGACAAGAGACTGCCTCTAACCTGCAATAAGGTCTTACGCTGCTTCGGCCAAATCAGATTGCTCATTACCGGGTAACCACGTTGTTGAGCCTCCACAGGGTTGATCCCCAAAGCCTGCAGCGCCCTTGTATTGAAAAGGAAGCGTCCGGTCCGCTCATCGCGAACAAAGAGACAGATTTCCTCGCCTGATACCTTCCCCATCATTCTCTCCCGCTATGCGTCAAGGTCTCAAATCCGGCCTTTAAACGACGAGCCATTTAGGGGAGGTTAAGCTTCGTTCAAAGGGGAGCGATGAGGCTCACAGTAGCTGGAAACCTTGGTCCTAAAGGTTCATAAGGCGATCAATGAAACTAGGCAGCCGGGGACGGCAAGCAGGCCACTATGGGTCGAATGATTGTCCGAGCGGTATCTGCGGGCATCGAACAACTCCCCGATGTGCCAGGCCAAGCAAAACGCTAAGCTTGTCCTCAGCTCGGGCAATGTAGGTGTGCAGAGATGTGCGACTACAGCGTTTACAGCGTCAAATCGCGACCTGCAAAGGTCGGCGAAAGACTAACAACGCGCGACTTTGGGAGGGGCACAACAGGGTTTTCTGCGCTGAAAGATAGGAATGTCGCAGTTTGCCTGCTGCCTGGGACGGAGCTGTCCTTCAGAGACAAAGTTAGGCGCATACGTCTGTTTATGTGGAGTAAGACCGTTTCGCGCGGCAAGACCGCCATCTTTCGAAAGATCAACCAGGACAAACCGGTAGCCCATCACGACGCCCTGGAGTTTCCGAGTGGCGAGGTCGTGCTGCTCACGTACCTGGAAGAGAGTCAGCGCGCTACCGTCCTTCAGTTGCCGACCGTGGCTATTGATGCCAAAGCGCGGAAACGGGCGGCGCGCGTGTAGTCTCGCTGAGTGGCGCGCCAATAAAGGAATACGACCAACTATCAACCTGTCCGTGCGCTACGAGCCGCGAAGGACTCCAGAGACACCACCAGTGGCGCGTTCCGGCATCGACTCTCCTTGCGCCTAAGGGTTATTAGACAGCAAGCGCCTAGACTTTTCGGCGCAAATGAAGTCTCTCTATAAATCTCGATTTAACAGCTCGCGTACCTTGATCTGCGCGTAGTAGCTTTCCCGTTAGAGAAGGTCATGGCGAAGGAAAAGACGCAAGGCGACGAGTTGAATGCATTTGGTAGGCAAACCATGGCGCGGCCTTACTCAGCGATGGACTATTATTTAGATAATTTGCAAAAGACCGTCGCTTCGGCACCGTCGGGCGGAATGGAATTCGGAGAGAAAGTAAAAATCTATACTGGAAGCTTTTGGCGAACAGGCTAAAGACCTAAGCGAGGCTTATATCAAAGCGGCATCCGGTCAAACGACGAAACCGTTCCCATCCCGGTAATTCATGATCCGCTTTTACCAACCCGATCTTGGTAGTGAACCTGATAGCCCTTTCGCTCGCGACGCAAACAACAAGCTGATCCGTCGCGGCTACTGGTTGGACATGAATGATCGCAGTCTCATCCTTGCCCTGACGCAAGGGGTTGGGGCTAATCTCACGAACGACGAAAAGCGAGCGCATCTGAGCGACTTAAAACGTGAGCAGTTGATCGATCAGGTCTGTATTCAAGAGATTTTGCCGCCCGAAGAAGCATAAAAATACCGCCCAATGCGGCCGTCACACCTCGTAGGCCCGCCATTGCGCGACAAATATAGGCATGACTATGCACCGCTTAATGCAGGACTTGGCATTCAATCAGGACGATATAGAACTGCTGGCGGCGGCTTATGAAGAGGCACTACGGGTTCTCCATATCAGCGACCGGGATGATCCAATTAACAAGGTTATCGCTCAGCGTATCATCGAAGGAGCCCGCGGAGGTGTGCGCGATCCGAATGCTCTATGCAAAATGGCAGTCAAGCACCTTATGGTTCCATAGGCGGTAAACCAATTTCCTGAGGTCTTCATCCGTTGCTTGCAACTGCGTATTGGACAGCGCGTTGACTGTCATGACTGCGGCTGCCGGAGAGAAAGCCTTTCTGAGGTCGGCGGTTGCCGCGATTCCAAGGATCGTGGCGCCGCACAAGGCGGCGCAAATGGTGGCCGGGTTATCTAATTGGCCCTTTGCTGAGCGATCAGCATCGAACAACCGCGTGGACTCAGGGAACAGCCAGACCGGCCAATCCTGATCGAAGCTTGAAGCGACACTGGTCGGTGCGAGGCGCAGGAGCGTCGCGGTCCATAACTAGGATTGGGATGCAATGTCAAAGGTAATCTATCCCTCTTTGAGAGAAAAGCCTGTTCTAGTTTCCGGAGGAGTGTCGGGAATTGGCGAGGCGATTATGCGAAGTTTCGGATCGAGGGCGCCCGCGTCGGCTCCGTTGATCTATTGGAAGAAGCCGGTGCATCGCTCACCGACCGTGGCTATATGCCGATTGGATAGGAGCACACTCGTCTCCGAAAGGGGCGCTTGGGCCAACATTCCGCCAAGATGCAATGCAACGGGCCCATCTGCTTCAGTCCGCGCCTCTACCGCGCCCGCAACTCGGTCTAACGGTTCTTCAACAGGACCAAACAGTGTCGGCGGATTGCGACGCGCTACGACAAACTCGCCGCCAATTACCTGGCCTTCGTTCAGCTCGCATAGATCAGGCGATAGTTGCGTGCTAATCAGTTCACGCTCTAGCCTCTGAGACAGAATACCGATGTCGAACGCTCAATTCTTTATCGATACTGATGCTGGCGTAGACGATATACTTGCTCTGTTTTTGCTATGTGCGCTCGTTCCCGACTCCCTAATCGACGTGGCTGTCACATTCGGAAATGTCCCCTTGGATCAAGCGATCCAAAATGTTTGGCTCTTTTCGCGCATATCTGGGTTTAAACCGTCAAAAATCTTCCGAGGGCACGCCGCTCCGTTGTGTGGGGAACCGCATTACGCCCTGGACGTGCACGGTAGAGACGGCCTCGGTGGAATATCTTATCAATACCGCGAAGCAACAGACCATATAACGACATACGACCTGTCACTCGTCGAACATTTCAGTTTATATGAAAAGGTTGTCGCTATCGGTCCCCTTACTGACATCGCCGTATTGGCTCGCGGCGCCCTCAGTTCACCAACGTTATTCGTAATGGGTGGGGCGTTCGAAGTGCCTGGAAACATCACGGAATTTGCAGAATTTAATTTCTATTCAGATGCAGATGCCGCTTTGGAAGTATTTGATACCTATAACGCTGATATTTTTGTAATCCCACTTGATGTATGCAATCAAGTTGTTCTGGGACGAAACTATCTTAACGATCTTTGCAACAGGTTCCCCACCCCTACCACTTCTTTCGTCAGGAGCATCCATCAGCACTACATGAAGTTTTACAATCGGCGTGAAGGGATTGACGGCTGTCACCCCCACGACGCAATAGCTGTGTATGCGGCATTGTTCTCAGACATGTTTGTATGGGAGCCGGGTCGCGTCCGTGTGGTAGTTGAGAACTCAGAACGCGGGCGTTCTCTATTCACGCCGCACGGGGAAGGACGGCATCACGTCGCGCGCGGTTTCGATCCTTCGCGCTTTTTTGCAATTCTAGAAGATGCAATGGCGCGCCACGTCCAGTCGCCTTAACGCAAAGCACTGGTCAGCGCGGCAAAAACCCGCGCGTCGAATGCATTTGGGTCTTCAAAGAGGCGGTAACAAGACCGGCAACAGATGAGGCAAATAGACCGTCAAATGTAGTCCGACAAGTCCTAGAGCAAGCCCCGCGAGGAGTGAAAGCGCGTTCCCATATAGATAGAGATGGTAATATGCTAATCGGGGAGCCGAGGTCTTTTCGACCGATGTCGTTACATTCTCTGGTGTTTCAGGCCGCCGTATCTCTCCGACCCATGCGGCAAATGCTTTCAATACGAGCCAGCCGCTGATGAGAGCGAACGCTCCGCCAAACATAATCCCGAATACGTAAATGACGCGCTCTACCTTTCCAATAAGAGGCGCCAATTCCATATCAAAATGCTTCTTGATCAATTTGTATTCGTCTTCTGCCGAGGTCTCCATTCTTTGGTCGTCGTTCACGAGTTTTGCCGCGCATCGCCGCATCTCGGCGTCAAACAGGCGAAATACAATGGGATTTACCGACCACGATCCCGCAAACGCAGCGATTAGAAATGAAAGAATCCAGACCCAGCTATAGACATTAGCGATGTCGCTCCACCCAAGCCCCGCCATGGATCGTGGTCCTGAAACTGGGATTATTCTGAAAAAATAGCACGATTCAAGTCCAAATTCTACGATTCGATTTGCACCCGATGAGCCCCGCCCGCGGGGGAGGGAAGCCTGCAAATGTTGCGCGGCTGAAATTCTCGAAAAGCGTCTTCTCGCGGACGCTGGGCAAAATTTCGAAACTCTAATGCCCAAGCTGGGCACTTGCGATAGTGCTCGTCTAAAGTGATCGGCACAATATTGAGCCGACGTGCACGGCGATCAGGCATGGTACGTGTTCAATTGCCAGGGAACCGATATCCGAAATCACCGGCCGTGTTCCTTGTCGGGATCGACCTCAAGTCAACGATGCCAAATGGCTAAGGGCTGGTTCAATATCCCTTGGTGACGGCTAGATCGGACGGATCGGCGGAATGCTGGGAAGTGGTGCGGGCCAATCATAGCCGGAATGCAATCTATCAATATTTGTCCGCCGTTTTCGAATTGGTCGAGTGGTGGGCTAAGGAGGGTAAAGCCATTTAGCGCGCTCACCGGGCCCTGCACCTGCGGGGGTATTCCTCAGTTAGGGAGTCCGAGTGCCCGTCGTCAGAGATTTCGAGACAGGAGGCGGCCTGATCTAAGAGAGGGTCTAGCGCATCTTCGATGTTATGCGGCGTGTTTGTGATGAAGTAAGCGACGGTTTTGGATGGTTTTGCGTTTAACCCTTTCTCTTTCCAGAGGATGGTTCGGCCTCGCCCGAAGTAAACGTCGGCCGGGGTGAGATTATCGATGCTCTCGTGATAGCGCCGGTGGTTGTAGTACGCGACGAACCCATTGATCTGAGCTTCGAGATCGCCAGGCAGATAATAGTTCTCGAGCAGGATGCAGTTTTTAGCGTTTGATGCCAGCGCTCGATTTCCCTTGTGTCCTGCCATCGGACAACGGGTCGAGCTATGTCTCGGACGACCTAGCTAAATGGCTCGATGTGAAATATGCATCAACGTGCCGTCAGAGCAAACTGCAGTAGACTTTCTAGCGCATGCTGAAGACGGGCGAGGCGCAAGCTCCGTCTTGACGAAGCTCATTAACCTGTTGTCGTAAAGTGTCCGTCTTCAAATGGTTTGGGACAATCTGAGCTGTTTAGGGACGGAGGCTTTGGCTCGTTTGGGTTAGAGTTTAGGCGGCTTTCGACTGATGTTGCAATCGTCGCAGTTTGATGGTGTCGCGTTTGATCCTTTCTCGTTCCAGAAGGATGGTCTGGCCTCTGCCGAAGTAGACGTCGGCCGGTGTCAGGTTCTGTAGGCTTTCATGGTAACGCCTGTGATTGTAGTGCTCGACGAAGCGCGCGATCTGGGCTTCGAGATCACCGGGCAGGTAATAGTTCTCGAGCAGAATGCGGTTCTTGAGCGTCTGGTGCCAGCGCTCGATCTTGCCCTGGGTCTGCGGATGGCACGGGGCGCCGCGAACATGCGCGATGCCACGGTCCTTTAGCCATTCCGCAAGATCGCTCGAGATGTAGCTCGATCCGTTGTCGCTGAGCAGTCGTGGTTTGTGCACGACCTTGGCGCTGTCGCAGCCTGAAGCCACCAACGCCAGCTCAAGTGTTTCGGTGACATCGTCGGCACGCATCGTCGTGCACAGCTTCCAGGCGATGATGTAACGCGAGTAGTCATCGAGGATGGTGGAGAGGAGTGTCGCCGGCGAGCCGGCGCTCGCCGGCCTCCAGGAACTCCTTCGACCAAGAGTAATACATGCTCTCGGCGATGCCTTCGCGCCGGCAAAGCTCGGCGATTGAGGTTTCGCCGCGCAGGCCATCGAGTACAATGCGGATCTTTTCTTCGGCCGCGTGGTGCTTCCGGGTTGCCCGCCGGATGTTGCGGACAAGCGTCTCGGACGACGCCGGGGTGGAGTTGGATTTCTGTCTCATCTTCGCTCCTTGAGGGCTACGATGAGCCAGAAATCCTCCGTTCCTCAAGCCATCAGTTTTGTCTCACAAGTGCTGAAGCGGGACAAATTTCAAGTCTTTACCCATGGTGCGCCCTCCTTACACGCGGCACGCTGCTGGTTGATAAGGACCAGTGTGGCTGCATGGACGCTAACCCATCTAAAGTCGTGATGTTCGGGGGAATCGGCAAGATGCCCGTCGTGCCGCCGCCCCGAAGCCGCGCCGCCAATCCCAACGTTCGACCGAAACAGCCGCTCAGACGACACTCAGATCGCGTAGCGGCGCGCCGTTTTAGGAAACGCGTTCGCGCCGACAATCGGCGATTTCCGAACGTCCGCAGAAGAGGGAAACCCTGGTCGACTGCGGCGGGTTGTCTGCAAATGGAGGAAGCCATGAAGCCCTCGGAATAGGATGGCTGCTCGGTCGAATGCATCGGCCATTGTGAGCAGCGGGGTAGGATTATGAAGCGTCACGTTACCAGCGCAGGTGATCGGCAATGACTACCTCGTCACGCTACACTCGAGCGATTTCCTCGGAAGTAGGACGCCGACCACGGGTGCTTCAGAGAGGCAGGGAAAAACTAGGGGCGCGCGCTTCATCGAACGGTCGCGATGCCGCCGACGTTTGGGTGAAGCCATTGCGTCGGCGTTGTCGAGTTGGGCGGAACGCTTCCGCCTGGGCGCCAGCTCCCTCGGCGACCAATCCGCCGCTTTGGGCAAAGATGCGGCGCGGTATGGGACCGCAGCACTGAGCCAGATTTATAAGGAAACTGAACAGCGTCCGCTGATTTCTATCGCAGTAGCATTAGGCGTCGGCGTCCTTATCGGAATGGCAGCGAGCGGCCGGTCTCGTTAGTCTATCGCCCGGCGGTTCTTGGGCTCGTCGCCGGCCTCACGGCCACGTCACTCGCGGCAAGGGGGATTTCTCTTGATCGCATATCATGCCCACAATCCGTCAGCCCCCAGGGGAATTTCCCCAAAGACGCAGCCGAGACAGCAACGGGCGAGCGCAAGCCACAAGGTGGTATTCGGGCATGCCCTGAAGGTTCAGTCCATAGGCCCCGTGAAATACCGCGAGCTGTCCCAGTCGCGGCGTCTGACGCGACTAGACTGTTGACACGCCAGACCATAGCCGTATTGCCGGCGTATCCCGCCATTGCTCTCACTCATCGCGCCAAATCAAACGAGCTTTTCGGATGCATAACACTCAAGCACTCTCGATTATATGCGGCGTTTGCCTTCTGGCTTCGACGGCGACCGCCCAGCAGCGTTGGACAATCGTCGAAAACGAGTCATCAACGCATGATGGCAACCAATTCAGCGCTGCGCTGGTCGTAGCGGATGCGGCTCTTATCTTGCGGTGCAGGGGCCAAACTGTAGAAGCGGCGTTTTCCACCAAAGTTACCTATCTGGGGGACGGGTTCGTGACCGTCCATTACCGCATTAATTCCGAAAGCCCAATCAAGGAGGTCTGGCGTTCGTCAATGGACGGGCGCGCAGCCTTCGCTCCGAACGCCACGAATTTTATACGTTCTCTTCCTGATAGCGGCCGCGTTTTCATCCGAGCGATTGCCGCCAACGGGCAGAACAAAGACGTGAATTTCACGCTCTCGGGCGTATCTGAGGTCAGAGACAAGATAGGGCAGGCCTGCAATCGGTCGAGTGGGCCGGACGAGTCGACTGGAGCGACTAATCCACCTCAAGCCCGCTAAGAAGGGATGGGCGGGCGAACATTCGGGTTGATCCCCATTTCCGACCCTGCGTTAGCAGCGCATAGCTTCCGTTTCCGCTTGGACGGCATTGTACGAGTCTTTTTCTTCCGCCTTAGTGCAACACAGCCCGCTGGATCGCCCCGTCGGTCGCCCGCACCTTGATGTCGTGCTGGGGGAACTGATCTCTCAACTGCAGGCTTGCGCGCAACGCGTCGATGAAGCGCCGATGCCCCGATTTCGTCCGTCCGTCGATTTGCACCAGAAAGGACTTGTGCTGTTGCAGACCGCGCGAACCGCTTTTCATGGCACCCTCCATTGGCTTACTCTACAGGTCTGTCGCAATTCGGCGGTAAGGGGTTCAAACGGCTTAAGAGAAATGTGTTTCAATCCGGCAGCTGCCGAAGTGGGTCCGGCAACTTGCGCAGTGATGGGCGCTGCAGCAAATAAAGGGCCGCCTGCGATGTTTTCGCAGGCGGCTATGTCAGTTCTGGTAAGCCGGCGTCTTTAGTTCTTCTGCGCCAGGCTATTGGCCGCCAGGAAGTCCTGGTAGGTCTTGCCGGCGTAGTTGTTGGTGGTGGGTGTGTGCGAGGCGTCAGCGACGTTGGCCGGGGGAGCCGGCGGGGTCGCTTCCGAGGACTTGGCGGGGGGCGCCACTTCGCCACCGCCGACCGGCGCACTGGCCGCTTCCTTGGTGCAGACGTCCGCGAACACAACGAGGCCATCCTGCGTGTAGGTTTTGGTCAGGCAGGTGCACGGGCCAGGCGCCGCAACGGGAGCCGGGGCATCGTATCCGCCAACCTCACCGTCGAGGACGATCCAGCGGCCATCGCGCCAGAACCAGCGGTGATTGTGGTAGTGGGTCCAGCGAATCGGGTGACCCCAGCCGCCGCGCGGGCCGCGCGGGTGAACGGTGGCGAAGCCGCGTCCACCGAAGCGGGCGCCACTGAAGTGGCTGCCGCCGAAACCGCCGCCGCGGCTGAAACCACCGCCACCGAAATGGCCGCCACCGAAACCGCCACCACCGAAACCGTGGGCATCAGCGGCGCTGGAAGCGAGCGTGGCAGCAGCGGCGAGCGTGGCCGCAGTTGCGAGAGTGAAGAGGATCTTGCGTGACATGGTCGTTCTCCGAGTTTGGTTTGGGTCTGAGTTTGAATTCCAATACCCATAGGTCGCCGTTGTCGGAGAAAGGTTCATGCGGGGCCGAAACCCCGGGATGAAACGAGACCTGAAAGGCCTTGGGGCGACGAAGGCCCGACTGCCGCGTGACCACCGCTCAGGAGCGGCACCTCACTGAGCAATCGGGTTTAGCAGCCGTCCCTGACCGTTCGGTTTGAATGGTCGTTTCCCTGACCCGTTTTTGGGTTAAAATGTCTTTATGAAGATCAGGTTCGCGGGTTTGTCCCGCCGGCAAGTCGTACGGGGTACGTCATGCGCCGTGCTGCTCGGACTGGTAGCCTGTGTGGGCGGGACGACCAATGCCGGCATTTATACGAACCCGTGGGAAGAACCGCGAGGGCCTAATCCCGCCTTCGCCCGCCAGGTCGTCACCTACCCGACACACGAGCAGCCGGGAACGATCATCATCGATCCGGGCAGTCATTTTCTTTACTTCATCCACGACGCCGAACAGGCCATTCGCTATGGCGTGGGCGTCGGCGCGGAAGGCTTTGTCTGGTCCGGGCGCGCGACGGTGCATAGCAAGCAGGAATGGCCCGATTGGTATCCGCCCGCGGAAATGCTGGCGCGCAAGCCCGAGCTGCGCCAGCACATGGTGCAGTTGCAAAGCGGCATCGGTATGAGGGGCGGTCCCGATAATCCGCTTGGCGCACGGGCCATGTATCTCTGGAGCGGCAACAAGGACACGCTATACCGCCTACACGGCACCAATGAACCCTGGACCATTGGCACCAACGTCTCGTCTGGCTGCATCCGCCTGACGAACGAGGACATCGTCGATCTCTACAACCGCACGCCGATCGGCGCGAAAGTCATCGTGTTCGGGCCCGGCAAACCGGCCGCCGCCGCGCAATAGGGTGCCTAAACCCGGAGCTTGTTGCGACAGCGGGGGTTACGGCAGTAACGCCCAAGCCTTAAGCCGCCTGTAACCAGCTGGCTCTACCCTTGCGATGGGGACGGCGAGATACACCGGCATCGCCGTTCACCGTTACCGGGCCCCGGCGCGTCGGCCCGTACAACGGCTCGCCGGGGCTATACTGCAGCAAGGCTTAGAGCGGCCAAGCCATCGGAACCACCGAGGATTACCGCCATTGAATCGCTGAAATGCAGTCTGCGAAATGGCCGATCCGGATCACCTGAGGCGACTTGCAGCGCGCATGTTGGCGGTGGCTGTCACTACCGAGGACAAAACGTTAGTTCAGATGCTAACGAAAAGAGCGACCGACCACCTCGACGAAGCGGACGCGCTTGAAGCATGCACGCCACCGCGACCGAACGATCCCGAGAAGAAAGAATAAGATGGGTGAGCCGTAACACGAAAAAAGTCCCGACGGCTGCCTCACCAATCGGGACTAAAGAAGTGGGGTACAGCTGACCGTTCTGGAGGAATTCGGTACCGAACGGAAAGCACCCCAATTAGCTACCTGATTCCACATTTCGGTCGCCATCCCCCCAATTGAGGGGGCATACGGGCGATCACATTGGCTCACTTTCCTTGACCATACGTTCATAGGGCTCGCTGGCGCTTTTGATCCGGTACTGGAGCTGGTCGTCTTTGACCGGCATAAGCTGTGTGACCTCATAAACCCCAACCGCGCCATGCCGGCCAGCGAATATGTAGTCCACACTCTCGCCGACCTTGAATTTGTGCGCGGTCAGTTTGTCCTCCATGCGAGTCCAATAGCCAAAGCGGCCCAGCGCTCGATACGCTTTGGTCCCGTGCCTGACTGAGCAAGACGGCTCATTCTTCCGACTGTGGACGAACCCTGCCCCACCCGCGGCCGAGTGCGTGCGTTGCCCAAAATCCATAGTTATTGGGGCGCCCTCACGCGGTTGCGATTGCGCTGTCTAAAGGGCGGCTGATCCGCTGCACCGTGCTTGGATCGACGCCGAAGCGCTTCGCTATCTTGCGAACCCCCTCGGTGCGGCCGGGACGCTTCAGAGCGGCCAGAATTTGGCCTTCAATTTCAGCCGACATGCGCGGCCGGCCAAGTAGTTTGCCCTCTTCCTTGGCTCTGCGAAGCCCGGCGCGCACGCGTTCCTGAATCATCGAGCGCTCGAACTCGGCGAAGACCCCCATCATCTGGAATAGCGCCTTGCCGGCGGGCATCGTCGTGTCCAGCCCCTGCCGATGTAGAAAGAGGTCGACACCGGCGGCGTGGATCTCCGACAGGAAGCCAATCAGATCCTGCAGGCTGCGGCCGAGGCGATCCACACTCCAAGCAATGATCACGTTGAACTCGCGCCGGGCGGCTGCCTTGTGAAGGGCGTCAAAGGCCGGGCGCTTATCTCTACCCTTGGATCCCGAAATGCCATGGTCTTTGTAGACGTGAACGATCTCCCAGCCGGCACGCTCCGCCACTTGGCGCAATTCCCGCTCTTGATTGGCCGTGGTCTGGTCGGTCGTTGAGACTCGGAGATAGAGGACGGCGCGCTTCATGGGGAACCCTCCGGTGGAAGCGCGGAGACGCGCACCATGAAACGTAGGCAAAATCTACTCTTTTTACACACACACGTGTGCGCTTCAAAAAACCTAGTTTTTTTCAGGCCGCGGCAGAGCTGATTTTTTCGGGGGTTATTCCATACAGCCCCGGTCGCCCTTCCCCTTTTCGGCCATCTTCATTAACGACGATGTGGGTCTACCGGCGGGGACCGGGGGAAGCGGAGTGCGGGGCGAGCGCCGAGGATGGGCGGGAACGCCCCGCACTCGCGCTGCTCGGATTTCGGAATGAGATCGCCGCGGCGATTTGGTTCAGTCGATAGCGGACGCTGTGCACATATACCGAAGTACAGTGGAATATGACGTTTTCCCCGTCCTAGAGTGGCGTTGTTAGGTCAACCGAACGGCTACCCCATCCCCGACACCCGCCTTTCGGTTTCTCGGCTGGCTTGCGGACCCCATCCCCCCCGATGACCCCCGCACTGTTAGCCACCTAGCTCGAGCGTGAGCTCAGAACCCCGAGGCGCAATGCGCCCGGGGTTCTGAAGTTTTGGGGCAATAGTGGCCGGCAGCAAACGACCCTGCTGACATGATCGGAAGCATGCCGCCATCGAAGCGATTGGTGCTGATAAGCGTCGCTATAGCTGCATCGGCCGCCGGAGTTGCCGTGTGGCGAGCTCGATTTCAATTCCATGACCAATATACGATCAAATTAATTGGGGCCACGCCAGATCAGATCGTTCAAAAGATCAGAGAGTTTGCAGGAAAGCACGAAGACGCATCGCGGTGATCGGCCAGCCAAATAACAGACTCGATCAGCGTCGGATCGTCTCCGGGCTTAAACCCGCGGGCGATTGTAGCCTTCGACGGTCCAGGGCGGCCGGGAAGCGACGGGCGTCTGTCGATTTCGGTCGCGGCGATCGACAGTGTGCGTTGCCGTCCTGGCATCACGAAAAGTCGATTGCGGCCATGCCTAGCGCGAGAATGATAAGGCCGCCGCCGAAGATGTAGAGGATTACCGGATCGAGCATTTCAGGGAGACCAAGCCTTCAGTCTCCCATGTCCCGCTGCGACCGTATCTATGGCCCTATTACCGAGTGATTAATACTGCGGCACGACCAACAAGCCTGCAGCTTGGCGATAATGCCAACACGCCGGGCTTCGGCCCGGCTTACAGCCGAGGTGCCAGCGGTGAATCTGACATCCCACCGTCTTCGCTCATGGCCGCCTTAAGCCACGCGTTAGCTAGCGTGAGGCAGGCAAGACGAACCTCGTCGGTTAAGGCTTCTCGTTCCCAACTCAAGCATGCGTCGGCCCTGACGCGATATTCGTCGGACGTTGGCTTCGTGCCGGGTGGTTGATCGTGCGACATCTGAGAGGCAACTTGCCTTGGGGCGGGACCTTCGTCTTGCCGCCTGCTGTCGCAAGCGCAATTAGCCTCGTCAACGGCAGAAGCGTCCGCTTGCCGCCGCTCGTCAACCGCGGCGCTGCCGTCGCGGCTTCTTGCCAAGCTCGAGGCAATCGAAGCCGCAATCGCGGTTACGCCATGGCCTTGCTCTGGTTCCGAACGCATTGGGCACCCAGCCCAGAGGAACACGCTGCGTTCGTCGTCTCCACCATGATCGGGGATTAACGTTACGCGCCGCGACCCGCGTACCCTTAAGGTTTATTTCCGATCGGGCTCGCAGCCCCCAAATACCGCTGCTATCGGTGACGTCACGCGAAAGTGTGTGCCGCAGGTCACTTTCCAGGTCGTGGTAGTCGCATCATTGTCAGTCCAGAACGTGTGGGTAAGGGGCATTTTTCCATGAGCAATATGGAGGCATCAGTGTCGCCGCGTATAGACACGCGGGCATTTGCCTACGAGCAAGCCATCGATGAAATATGCGAGCTAAATTGGACCGCTCTTAGTGAAGAGGACCTCATAAGGGTTGCGTGGGCCTACTACCATTTCTCAGTGCAATTCCGTGAGTGCCTGGAAATTGCCCGCGAACTGTATCCTGATGATGAGCGATTACTGCAGCTTGATCACGGCGAGCGCAACACCGATAACCTTTCGCCGTGGCCGGGCGTCGCCGCGGTCGGGGAGAAAATGAATCACGACGAATTCATGCGCAGGACACTTGAGCTGGCGAGAATTTCGGAAATGGGACAGATGGCTCTCGCCAGTATCGGCAGCGATTATCTAAGAAAACTTCGGGCTATAGATCGCAAGACCAAGGCATTGGCCCTTGCCACCTATGAAGATGGCGGACTGGAAAGAGTGTTTCGGGCCATTCTAACAGCACGGCATTGGACCGGACCGCTCCAGCAGGCATTCAAGCATTTTCTCACCGAGCACATCAGGTTCGACAGCGATCCGGATCAGGGTCACGGAGCTCTCTGCCGGCATCTGACCCCCGATGACCGCGTTTTGCCGCTGTGGACAGCATTCAAGCATATGCTAATCGAAGCGGCCCCGCGGCTGAAACATGCTCACTGAGGCTGATCTAGGCTTTGTGTTCTGACGGTCAGTACTCAAGTCTACCTCCGCGCACTAACTCCCGGCAGCATCTGTGATGCTGGCTGCGATGCGCGCGTCCGTAAAATCAAAGAGGCCGCCAAGTGAGGCGGCCTCGATTTGTTGGAAGCACTAGTAAGAGCACGTCAATCGGCTTTCCGTCGACGCCTTATCAGCCAATAAACACCATAGCCGACCGCGATGAACGGAAGCCCAGCGCCGACTAGCGGACCAGGGACGCCGTGAACCGTACTACCAGAGCCGGACGGAGGCGGCGGTGGAGGCGGCGCTGGCGACGGATAAAACTGACCGGGGCCTCCGGCGGTAGCCATTGTCGGAAATACGACCGCCGAAAAGAGCGCAGCGGTGATTGCGATCCTTCTAGATGTTTTCATCAAACCTCCCAATCGGACGGTATCCGAAATAGTTCAGCATTCATCGGCAACACCAACGTTGCGACACGCGAACGTCCAGCGAAGTGACCGACGTCACACAACGGACGGTCCAGGGCGGTGGGAAGTGGCGGGGTGTCACATCGGCCGACTTTAGAATTCGGTCGCGGTGACCTGGAAAAAGGGCGGGCGTGAACCACCCACCTTTTCTTCGCAGCAGGTGTCGATCCTCGCTCTGATAATCTGGCCGGAGTCCTCTATCTCGACGATGTCGCCCTTTTGCGGCTCGGCGTCTCTCTGCTCCGTGAAGCGCAGCCGCGACCCGTCCCCGCAAGAGATTGATCTCCCACATCGCCATAGCACCCAAGTATAGCTTGATTCCGGCGCCAGTGGTGCAGTGGCCAGAAGCGGCGAGTCTTCACTTCATCAGGCATTCAACGCCTTCAAGCGCCAGTACCAGGCGAAGCGCCACGCAAATTTCGAGCAAGTCCTTCTCGCCTTGCGCCGCCTCGGCGAGTTGATTTGAGACATGCTTTCACGCCGGCTTGCGGCGGTACAGTTCGGGGCAGGTGCTTTTCGACCAGGTCCCGAACGTCGGCGAGGGTCGATAGCTTCATCACGGTCGGGATGGTTAGGGGCCGCGGCAAGGGGCGCGACCAGTCGGGCTTGGACACAGCAACAATCCTACGCAAAACACAGGGAAATGGGGATTTGCGTGCTCGGAGGCGAGTCCGGCGTTCGTGGAAGAGACACAGAGCGGGCCGGCGCTCGCCTCGCACTGGCTATGACAAGACGCGGTAGACCGACGCACGGCCGATGTTCAGCCGCTTCGCGATCTCAGTGGCGCCGAGCCCCTCAGCTTTGAGCTTCTCCACCTGGGCCTGATCGATCGAAGGCTTTCGACCTTTGTAGACGCCTTCGGCCTTCGCCTTTCCGATACCCTCAAGCTGACGTTCACGCCGAAGGTTGGTCTCGAATTCGGCGAAGACACCGAGCATATCGAGGAAGCACTTGCCGGCGGCTGTGCTGGTGTCGATAGGCTGCTCAGTAGCCCTCAGGCTCGCCCGTCTCGCGCGTCAGAGATTTTTATGGCCGCTTCTCCGAGCATCTATATTGCAATATCCACGTCCCTCGGGGTTTGGGGTGAGACCGCATCCATTCATGGATGCCCGTCTCCGCTGATACACAGGGAATAGCTTCTTTAACATTTTCTTCGGCGCAAATAGGTTCCGAAGCGTGTCCTAGGTGGCAAATAGTGAGCGCAACAACAAACATCATTTGGAGCCCCCTTTAAAGCTACCGCGTTGTCGGGCGCATCGCGACGAAGCGGCTCCGGCAGCTGGGCGACGTTAGCCGCGATCGGTCGTGCTTCCTTCACAAGGCGACGCGATCGATCAGCGTCGGATCGTCGGCCGGCGGCCGATCGCGCATGTCCTGACCGTTTAGTTCGAGCAGGTCAAAAGCGCAAAGGAGGCCACGTGGTCGTAGTGCCGATACCGAATGAGATCGAACACCGATAGGCCCTTGTCGTCACAAATAATCGCTTCGCCGTCGATGATGCATGATTGAGCTGAGAGGACGTTCAAGACGGCAGCGACCAGCGGAAAAGCGACCGGTAATGTCGTATCCGTTGCTGGTGATGAGGCGCACGCCTGCGGCATTCTTACGGCCGATAATGCGGAAGCCGTCATGCTTGATTTCGTGAATCCAGTCGGCGCCCGTTGGCGGCGATTTTGCCGGTCGGGGAAGGCAGGGTTCGAACGGGGGAATTCGGCGGCTTAAACGCCGTCGAAGCTCACGGAACGCAGACATAGCAGTTCAAAGATAGCTGGGAGAACGCCGGAGTTGAGTCGCAAAAATTGGCGGTGAAATGTCCTATTGGAGGTGTCGTCCTCGAAATGCATGGATACTGCCTATTGCTCGGCCTGAGCCACGCCGGCTGCAACAGCCCATTGTGTCCGCTGAACCAATCGCAGCCCCTTCTGCTGAACCACCACTCGTCTGCCTGGCGATTGGCTTCGGATTGAGTGGGGCGCTAAATATTTGCTCTCTGCTCACTTTCCCTCGCGCGGCGACAGGGCGCCCAGTCGCGGTGATCCCCGGCTGCGCTTGCCCTATTATTTACCCACGCTAAGCGTCACGCGCCCCGTCTGGCCCATCCCGATCGCTCGCGCCGCGGCGGGCGACAGATCGATATGTCGGCCACGCACGAAGGGGCCGCGATCGTTGATCCGCACGGTCACGCATCCCTTGTGACAGACCTCAACAAGAGTGCCGAACGGCAACGTGCGATGCGCCGCTGTCATTGCCGCGCAGTTCAGACGCTCGCCGCTCGCGGTGCGACTGCCGCAGAGCCCGTCTGATCCCCCATAGACGCTGGCGACTTCGGCACGCATAGCGCCGCTCATGGCGAACAAAAACGCTGCGGAACCAAGTGCGAGCTTTAGGCCCTTCCAACGGAACCTTATAAACATAATGCATCCCCCGAATTCGACGCACGAAAGGGGGAGTCGTGTCGGTCAATATTGATTTAATGTGGAAGCAACGCCGGCGGAACTTGTAGCGGCTTCCGAACCGCCACTAGCCTAGCGGCTTGACTCTAGTTCCCGAAATGTTCTCATAGAGGGATGAGCGTGATCTTCCAGATCAATCGAGATTTCCCTTACCAAGTCGCGCTGTCTTTCGACGAAATCGCGATGGAAGTGCTGGCGTGGCTCGACGATCGCTCGTTCGAATGGGACATGTTCGTCGACCTGCCGGCGAGCACGGTGCGCTACTGCTTTCGCACGCTGGCATACGCAACAGCATTTAGGCGGCGGTTCGTGGATGCGACGCAAAGGCGAACTGTCGTTCAGGCCCGCCGCGATCGCCCCAGTACAGGATTCGGTTTAGGGTCGAGCTAGAGTTTGCCGGGTTGTACTGTCGGCGAGGTTTAGGATGAGATTTAGGTTTAGGTCCGCGGCACGAGATGAAGCAGCGATTACTGATAGGCTAGGCTCGATCGAGCGATGTATCCTAAACGCCATAACGGCTGCGGAAGCAGAAAAAATGGGTTTCGCACGGCGATTGGACGCTGCGAGAGGCCGCGCTTGTGTATTGATGGGCACAGAACAATTAGATGCCTTTGACCGCGAGGAGAAAACGGAAAGCCTGCTGGCGGATTCGGAGCGTGAACTCGTGGAAGCGGGCAAGCGAATTGATCAACTCACAGCTCACATACGACATCTGCACCGGGTATTAGAAATTCTCAAACAAAAATGAAACCTTGTGATTGATTAGCTTTGCTTATCTTACACAAACGCTAGCCCCGGTTACCCTTCACGACGAAGCGGCCGTCATTATGCTTTTCGATTGACGCGCCGCTTCCCGTCACCCTAGAGCGTGGAATACCAATCACCGCGAAGGACCGTTACCTTCATCGATTAGGTTCGTGCTTGCGTCATGATATCTCGCCGAATCTGCAAATTCATGTCGAACTATGGGACCGCTACGACACAAGCACATTCGGTGGGTCATCGCCGCCACGTCGAGCATGGCAGTTGGAAACGCCGCTTACGACGTAGCGGTGTCGATGCATCCGCAAGAGCGAGTGCTGCTGCGACAGGGCATACGG
This sequence comes from uncultured Alphaproteobacteria bacterium, assembly GCA_963829395.1. Lineage (GTDB taxonomy): Bacteria > Pseudomonadota > Alphaproteobacteria > Rhizobiales > Xanthobacteraceae > BOG-931. The sequence goes on from CAWHHX010000001.1 coordinate 48,283, forward strand.
GTGATCCGGCAGCATGACCCTAAAAGCGGGACAACATGAATATCGGCCTTCGTCGTCTCAAGTTGAGGCAATAGCAGCAAGCACGTTGTAAGCGGTTAGAGGTCGCCGGATACCCTTGAGCGCGAACTAGCCCACTTGCTCCACTGTGACGGCATTCTCGACCGCCATCAGCACCCGAGGGCTAATCAGGATTTGCCCAGGCTTGGCCTCATCGCAAAGTCGAGAGGCGACATTTGCCACTGCCCCGATGGCGGCATAGTCGAACCTACCCTCGAAGCCGATGGTGCCCAATGTGGCAAAGCCGTGCGCTATGCCGATGCCGAAGCCAATGTCGTGGCCCAACCGCCGCCACCTGTCGGTCAAGGCGCTGATAGCGTCACGCATTTCGAGCGCCATCAGCACACCTTGCAGGGCGGGATTATCTACTGGAACGGGATCGTTGAAGACCGCCATCACGCCGTCGCCTGCGGAACGCTCAAGCGTGCCGCTGTACTTGATGATGTTGTCGCCGATGGCCTCATAGATACTGGCGCAAGAGCGCCATCACGTCTTCGGGATCGGCACTTTCGGAAAATCCAGTGAAGCCGCGTAGATCGCAAAAGAGCGCCGTTATCTCTCGCCGATGGCTCTCCAGTTGCTTCTCCGTCCCCGACGCGACGATCAGATCAGCCGCCTGAGGAGGCAGGAAGCGACGCAGGCGACCCATGCATTCGATTTCGCCTAGTTGGTCCGCGACACGTTTCTCCAAGCTTTGATTTAACTCGCGCAACTCGTCCAGGAGACGCGCGTTCTCGATCGCAATGACAGCTTGCGCGGCGAAATTCGTGACTAATGCGATCTGTTTGTCGGTGAACGGGCCAACCTCCTGGCGAAAAATTGTGAATATGCTTAGGAGTTCATCTTCTTTCAGCATCGGCCCGAACAAGAACGCCCGAACGCCCGCAAGTTCGACCGCGGCGACAAGCGCTGGATTGGATCGCTCAATATAACCTTCTAGGCTCATTGCATCGGCTGCGTGAACGAGCGTCTTCGTCGCTACAATGCGATTTAACATGCTCCGCGGATCGGGCTTTAAAATGAGGTGAGCGGCTCCGATATTCGACGAAGGCGGGAGGCGTCTTATGCGTTGCCAGGAAGCTGAGCTTCACCATTCCAGCGATAGAGTTGGCCGAAACTGGCGTCGCAGATGCGCACAGCCTTTTCCAGCATCGTGGCAAACACCGGTTCAAGATTGCCGGGAAAACTGCTGATAACGTGGAGCACGTCTGATGAGGCGGTTTGTTGCTCCAAAGCTTCCGTCAGGTCTGTCGTGCGCTGCTGGAGTTCATTGAGCAATCGTGCGTTCTCGATGGCGATGACGGCCTGATCGGCGAAACTCTGCACCAGTGCGATCTGCTGATCGGTGAATGGGTTCACCTCGTCACGGAGAAGCGCGAACACGCCGATTGTCGTGCCCTCACGGAGAAGCGGCACAGCAAGTGCGGTTCTGTAGGCGGCGGCCCTTTGGTGGCCCGACGCCCGGTATTCCGGATCAGCGAGCACGTCGGGAATGTGAATTGGTCGGCCCTCAAGTGCGGCTCGACCCGTAGCGCTGGCTCGATCACCCGGTAGGCGGTTTCTGTCGGACCACTGCACCAATTCTGCCGGAAATCCAAAGTTGGCAACCGTCCGAAAGACGTCGCCTTCCCGCTGATTGATGACGGTTTTGTCGGCTGAGCAAAGACGGGCGGCTGCTTGCGCCAGGGTTTCGAGCACAGCTTGTAGGTCGAAGGCAGAGCGGCTGATTACCTTGAGCACGTCCGACGTGGCCATCTGTTGCTCAAGCGATTGCCTCAGTTCGTTGAGCAGCCGCGCGTTCTCGATGGCGATGACGGCCTGAGCGGCGAAGTTGGTGACAAGAGCAATCTGTTTTTCGGTAAAAAGACGCATTTCTTGTCGGCTCAGAACGAACAACCCGACCAGTTCACCCTCCTTGAGCACCGGGACTGCCGGAGCCGAACGCACACCACCCAGTCCAATTGCTTCAACGAGCGCCGCATTGTCTTTTTCAAGTTTGCGTCGCTCCGCCGTATCGAGGACGTGAACCACCGCCTTGGTCGCGACTACGCGGCCATAGATACTGCTTGGTTGGGGACGAACTGGCGAACGCTTGCGTGCTTCGGCAAAGGCGGGTGGCGTGTTGTGTGTCGCTACGAGCGCGAAGCCGTTGCCGTCCCAGCGGTAGATATTTCCGAAGAGGGCTTCACAAATGTGGACCGCTTTTTCCACCATAGCCGCAAATACAGGCTCAAGATCACCCGGTGAGCCGCTGATAACCTGAAGTATCTCCGACGTTGCCGCTTGACGCTCCAACGCTTCATTCAGTTCGCGAGTAAGCCGAGCGACCTCCGCCGCATCACCAGTGCGGGTCGAAACGGAAGGGGATGTAGCTTTCGGCGCATTGCGGCGGTTCGGCTTCGGCGCCTTGCGACGTCGCCCTTTGGTCAGTTCGCCGACTGATTTGGAGCGCCGTTTCATCGCGTCCACCCGTGGGCTTCAGGCCGGCGAGCACGTCGGCGAAGCGTGGTGAGCGTCATCACCTTGGGAACGGCGATCGGTCGCGGCAGCGGCCGGGACCGCGCGGTCACCGGGCCATTGGAGAAACCGCGATGGACGTTGAAAGCCTGACTTATGCGGATCTGGCCGACCGCCTGAGCACCACCGCGGAAGCCGCCCGGTCGCTGGCGCGCCGCTTGAGGTTGCCAAGGCAGACCGGCAATGACGGCAAGGTGCGGATCAATATTGATCTTGCGGAAATCCAGTAAAAACCGATGCCCGTCCGGTCAGCGGGTGGTCACCACGCGGACATCGAAGTCTTGAACGCCCGCATACGGGCATTGCAGGCGGATATTGCTAACCTGGAAGAGGAGAACAGCACGATCCGAGCGAGCGCTGCCGGTTACCGGGCGGACTTCGAGCGTGAGCGGGAACGGTCGGATACAATCATGGCCGAGGCATTGAGACTAACGAACCTCGCTATGTTGGCTCGCGAGACCGCGGCGCGATTGGAGGGCGAAATTGCGGCGCTCCACTCTCGTCCATGGTGGAGGAGATTTGCCGGTTAGCCAGCGACAATTCCTCCCTGGGAGGACAGTCTGGGCAGTTCGCCGACTTAGTGCAGGGCTACGGTAACCGGCGCCGGGTCGGCCTGCTCGGCAGTAACAGGTGGTGCTGCGGGCGCCGCAGTTGCCGTCTGTTGCGTGGTCGCCAACTCGATCGCCCGGCAGCCGCCGTTATCACAGACCACGACGGTGCTAGGCGTATTATTGGCGTGCAGCTGGTTCCACTCGCAGGCCAAGGCCTGTTGCGTCACGACGCTGCCAAGTGCCAAGGCTGCAAATAACGCAATTGTCTTCATTGGCCGCATCCCTCTCAAGTTGAAGGGTTTAACGTTGTCACCTTACGCCACTTTGCGGCAAGCAGGAAGAGCGCTTTGGCCTGCATCCCGAAGCTTCGATCTGCACTCGAATATGAAGCATTATCCGCTATCGTGGCGGCCGTGTGCGTCTTGTCAGAAATTTCGGCTTTATACGAAAAATCATTCTCGGGTCGGGGCGTTCTGTTGAGGGTTCCTCGATAGACACGCGCCGATGGGCGCTGCGATCGACAGTAAGCACCGCTCGATACGCGTGCCGGCGCCGTCGATCATGCTGTGGAAAAATGACGAGGCCGCCAACCGAGACGGCCGGCGGCCTCGAACCGTCCCGAACGAGGGGCGGTGGGAGTACCGAGAGGGGGATTCCTTCTCGGGTACAATTCGCGTACGCCGCTGCCGTCTATGGCGCCATCCCCCAATTGGAGGGGCAAAAATGCGGTCTGCCAGAAGGAGCCGCCTCTTACTTGCCATCTTCGGATCTGAGCATCGTCATCTGTCCGGTGGGGGTCGGGGGGACGGCGGAGTGCGGAGCGGGCGCCGAGGATGGGCGAGCATGCTCCGCACTCGCGCTGGCTAGTGCAAAAAGTCCGAGTGCAACGATGAACCGGGTCTATCCGCAAGGAGGCTCGATCAATGCAGTGGTCGGAAGAAGAATTTCTCAAGTGGGTTCGCGATCATCCCCACGGGGGAAGATCTCATCGAGCGGACGAAAGAGCAGCCGGGCAAATCAGAGACGCAATTGAAGTGGCCTTCGTGGAATTTCTTACGGGCTGCGGAGCGGCGCCAGCGCGGCGCAAGCTGAAGTAAGCCCTAAAACAACACAACGCCGAACGGCTCCAGCTTGTGCAAGATTGCTACGGCGCTGACGCCAAGCACCAAAAACTTGAGCAAGTTGGCCACCATCTCGTCGGTCTGGTATTTGTCGACAAGCAAGAACAGAACTGCTCCGGCAAAGCCGATTAGCGACGCTTCAATAGCAAGAACGGCTTCCACGCTGCCCCGATTCTGCTGTGGGGCTTGCCCGCGGCGCAAGCAAGGTAAAGCCTGACTTTACAAATCTAAAGTGGCACTTGAAGTGACGCGACAGGCGGCTTCAGCCACCCTTGGTTGACTCAGCCAGAGTGTTTTGCCTGAATATCGGTGCCCCAAAGGGCACATCAACATGTGACTTAGCCCCGGTCAGTGAGCCAGCTGGCTGGGGTTTTTGTTATTCTTGAAGTATGTATTTGTCGTCCTGCTTGATAACGACGCGAGAGCCGCGATCCATGATTGCGGTAGCTATGCGGTTTATGTCGAAGCCCACACCTAACTGAATTATTATGTATCGCCAGCCAGAAGGCGCTCCTGCTAGCGGTTTCCAGTCTATTGGCGTTTCGGGCAACAAATCTTGAACTGAGGTGCGGCCGACTGCATTACCTATCAAGGTAAAATTACCGTCAGAGCGTTTCTGAGCGACAACATCAAAACGGTCATGTCGGGGTTCTTCCTTCACGACCGAGGTGCCCTATTTGTACTGCGCCACAGCCCTCTCGACGGTCTGACACACTGAGCATTCAAAGGTCCGAAGATCGTACCCCGGCTTCTCCGGTTCAATCCTCGCCGGATACATTCGCGCCGAACATGTTGGGCAATCCGGTCGTACAATGATCGTCCTGCTTTCGATTGCATATTCGGAAAACGTCATTTGCGGTTCCCCATTGCAGGCGGGACGGCGAGGGAATGAAAGCTCGATCCCACCACGCTCCCACTCATTCGACGCCGCTAGGCCCCTGTGCAGGCGAGCGCCATTACACTCCTTATTGAGACTCTGCCGATTGGAAAGGGGCGGTCCGAGCAAATGCGCTCACTTAGCGCTTGAGAGAGCAAGCAGTTACGAGCGGGCTAACGCCTCAGCTCGGGTTTTCGCGAATTTGTCTTGCATCGGCGAAAGCGTCTCAACGGCCGCCAATCCTACGGCCGCCCCATCAACTCCGGAAGCTTGGCGATATTGGCTGCAATGGGGCGCTGCACATGGATTGAGGTACTGGTCCTCTGGCCTTACGCACAATGGAATGCGACGGCGCACCCGCTCTAATTTTTGCATGAGCCGTTCGGCACCCCAGTCTCCCGACCAAGGCCCCGCCGTCTGGCTTTAGGCTGACCGTTGCGGCACCCATCCCCCGATGACCGCCGCGCTGTCTTCTCGCGGCGGACGGTGGTCCAAATATTCACTCAGGCCACCGGGCTCCCACCAGAGCTGGGTGCCTTCGCTGGATTGAACACCGGCGGTTCCGTCCAATCGTCTATCGAAAGCGTGGTGTCGACGGCAATCTGCCAACGAAGCTGACGACAAAGATTTCGCAGAGCCCGGGCGTCCTTAGTGCGGATGATGATTTCATTTTCCCGCAGAACGGCAATAATGAAATCGTCGTCGTGGCATCGCATTGCGACTTATCGTTTGTACTCCATACGGACCTTCCATTTGCACGGGCGCGGCCGTCGTAGCAGGCCCGACATTCCCCGCGTCGAGTGCCTAGTCCATCGATGGACCGCAGTGCGTTACGCGCCGTCACTTGAGGCGGTAGCTCATGCGTTTCGCCTGATGATCCCAACGCCCGAGCGCGACCGGCCCTTTCAAAATGTGCTCGTAGTCGAGCGGGTTTGGGGATTGGCCTCGACTATGAGTCGAGCGACGAGCGCTTGTTCTTCCGTGGCGGACGGTCGTCTTCATCGACATGCCTTCACTCGTTCGCAACCGGCCGACCCAAGTATGCACGAATGGACCGCGCCTTTGCTGTGCTGTTCCGCACGCGGCCACCCTTGTTGAAAGAAAAAAACCGCACGCCGTTCGCCTCGCGCGCAAAGTCAAGGGAGCGCCGACGCTTGGTGTTGGCAAAGCATCAGCGCCCCGGTTACGGCGAAAGACTCCCCATCTCCGCCGTCCCCGATCGCAGGGTAGGGCAGGGCGCTTACCGCGAACTTAAGAAGCGGCCGGCGAAATTTATTTAGATGAGGAGCGCCGGTGCTCAGCATTGGGATGAAAGCTCCGGCGCCCCGGTTACGGTGGGAATATCCCACCCCCACCGTCCTCAATGAACTACTAGAGGGCAGCAGTTAGCGACGGTTTAATGCTGTTCGCGGGCGCTCTTAGAAGGGCATTTCTTTTGATCGAATAGCATGCACACAATTCGCCCGTCCCCAGGGGAATTTCCCCAAGACGCGGCCTGGTCGCGGCGTCTGCCGCGATTGGCCTGAACTTGATCCAGAGCGACCGCGAAGCCCGCCCGCGTACAGAAAAAAACCGGCGCAAATCGCGCGGACCACCCGGGCGCTGCGGCTCACACGCGCGCGTGCGGGCTGTCACTACCGGCAGAGCCGTCGAGAAGGCGGTCGTGTTTAAGCACGCCTGCGCGCCTGCTGTGAGGGTATCGCGCCGAAAAATCGCACGGCTGCCTTCTCTTACTTGCTGCCATCTGAAGCTGCGGCGCCACCAACAGACACCCAAAGCCTCGTCCTGCGGAGAGGTGGCGTGTGGTGTTGAACGATGACAAGGAAGGTCCGCTGGTTGGCCTCACTTCCTCTTCTCGGGCGCGAGATAAGCGCATCGAACCCAAGCGTTCCGAAGCGTGAATTCGGGATAGGCGACGTTTCCTGCAGGGGAATCTCGTTGAATGACTTTAATGAGCGCTTTTTTGGCCCTCGCGCTGGCCAGTGCAACTTTCCCTTTACCATGATCTTGCGACTTGGGCCTGAACAATGCATGGTCTTCGAGCTGAGCATTGGGGCCTGGCGAAAAAGGGCGATGCGAGCCAAGCCTGCACCAGGGTCGGCTGATTGTTCGCGCTCGACGGGGGGCTGGCGGCGGGGAGCAGGAAATGACTTATAAGTCGTCAATTGAGGGCGGCTACGGGTCCTTTTTTCGGGTCGACGAATCGGATGCGGGCCGCGTCAACATATCCGATCCGGAACTTATGTTCCGAGGGCATTTCGGACGATCGGGTCCCGACCTCGTCCTAACCGGTCAAGACGGTCACCGCCACATCGTTCCCGGCTATTTCGCCACCGAGAAGCATCCGGACCTCATCGCGCCGAACGGCGCGCACCTGTCCGGCGAAACCGTCAGCCTTTTGGCCGGCTCGCCGACGCCCGGGCAATACGCGCAGGCCGGCACAGTGCTGCCGCCCGAGGCCATCGGCAAAGTCGAAAAAGTCGTAGGCCAAGTCACTCTCGTCCACAACGGCGTCTCCGGACCGCTGCATGTCGGCGACGCCGTTTACAAAACCGACGTCGTCCAGACCGGCCCCAATACCTCCTGCGGCATCGCCTTCCCCGACGGCACGGCGCTCGATGTCGTTGCCAACACGCGTATGGTGCTCAACGACTATACCTACGATGTCGCCGGCGCCTCGAACAACGCGTTGTTCACCCTGGTCGAGGGCACCTTCGCCTTCGTCGCCGGACAGGTCGCCCATAGCGGCGACGGCATGAAGATCGCGACGCCCGTGGCGACGATGGGCATCCGCGGAACGGTCGGTCTGTTCAAGAGCGAACCCACCGTCGTCAATTCCAAACTCGGGCATGTCTGGTCGGTGGTACTGCACGAAGATCTGGACGGCAGCCACCACCTCGGCCGCATCGCAATTATCGACAAGGATCCGACCTCGGCGACTTTCGGCCAAGTCATCTATCTCTTGGATAGTTCCGAATACATCGCTTACCTGGAGCCGCAAGGCAGCGGCCTGCCGCCGAACGTGCGTCTCGAACCGATAACAAGTTCGCGGCAGTTCGACGATCGGCACTTTTACGATGATCTCAATCAAATCATTAGTGCCTATAATGGCACTAATCCGCGATCGGGGCCCAACGGTGGCAGCGGCGACAACCCAAACTTGCTGCTTCCTCAGCAACCTAACCAGCAGAACGGCGGGCAACCTCTCCCTATCAATTTTCAATCCAACAGTAGCGGCGAGGGGCCCAACACGATTATCGAAAGTCTCGGTGTGCCGGTGCAGGGAGGTATCCTTCCCAACAGCACGCCGCCCACTCCTGCTCCGCTCTCAACGGTCTTTATTTGGAACTCGAGCTCGCCAAGCGACTGGCCGACGGACCCTAACTGGAACACAGGCTCGGCGCCGGATTCGCCGATCGATCAAGTCATCATTCAGTCCGGCACCGTGAACTATGACCTGCCTGGCAACACGACCGTCCGTTCTTTGACTGTTGATCCGGGCGCCGTTCTAGATGTCACTTCCGGTCAACTTACAGCAGGTCGTCTTGTTGATAAAGGCACGGTCGTTGTCCAGGGCGATCCGCCAACGCTCGTTATCGCTGGACCAGCGACGATTGGCAGCACTGGCTCAATCAAAGCGGCGGGCGCCGGCTCGACAGTCGATTTCGGGGATAGCACGGTCGACAATCAAGGCATCATCGCCGCCCTTCAGGGCGGCACCGTCGACCTCAATGAAGAAGCGATTACCAATGAATCCGGCGCTCAGATCGAGGCCCGCGATTGTCATTCCTTGGTTGATTTCATTGACGCCAATCTCGATAATTTTGGCGCCATCACTGCCAAGCATGGTGGCTTGGTCCTCTTCGACGGCGGCTCGATTTTCAACGAAGCCACCACGGCCGATGAGCCTGAAGCCAAGATCGCGGCGCGCGGCCGGGGGTCAGAGATCGATTTAATCAGTGTCGACCTGATCAATAGCGGTCTCCTTAGCGCTATGCACTACGGCTCGATGAATTTTGAGAATGTAGTCGTCGCGAACGAATTGGGGGCGACAATCGAGGCGGAGGATGGCGTCGTCACATTCGAGCACGGTGGGATTGCCAACGAGTTTGGCGCGGCAATAGTCGCCAGTGAGCACGGCCGGATCGACTTTAATGGCAGCACGGTCGACAACGAAAATACCGCCATCGATGCGGGCGGCCACCTCGTCGTCGCGGAGCCGAATAGCGGCGGCATGATCGAGGCCATAGGCTTTGGTTCGGCAATTAGGTTCTGCGATGGCGCCAGCGTGTTTAATGCGGGCACAATTCTCGGCAAGGACGGCGGCTTGATCTCGTTCGACGAGGCCACCGTTCATAATCCGAGCGGCAGCAGGATCGACGCCAACCGCCAGGGCACGATCGAACTTAAAAATTCCATCATCGGCAACAGCGGCACGATCGAAGCAGTCGGTCTTTGTAGTGCGATCATTTTTTCTTACGACCTCCTCGGCAATGCCGGGGATATGTTGGCTAAGAATGGCGGGTCGGTGGATGTATTTGCCTCGAAAGTCGTTAACGACGGCAGCCTCGCTGAGATCAGGGCCGAAGCTTGGGGCACGCTCGCGTTCTGCGACGGCGGCGTGGTCAACAAGCATGGCGCCATGATCGTCGCTGCCAATTCAGGTACCGTCGACTTCGACGCCGACAAAGTCACGAACGAGCACTACAGCACGATCGCCGCGACCAAAGGTGGGCTAATCGACATCGCGTATTCGGACGTCACGAATGCGTACAACAGCTTCGTCGAAGCGACGGACGGCGGCGCCGTCATATTCAATTACGTCTGTGTCACAAACACGCGCGACGGCACGATGGAAGCGAAAGGTCACCACAGCACGGTAGACCTCGAACATACCTTCGTCATGAACGATGGTGGCACGATCGCAGCGATCGGCAACAATTCACGGGTCGAGCTCATCGACGCGACCATTGTCGGGGGCACGCTTGAAACGCGCTACGCCGCTATTATCGAGAATGCGGGAGGGACCAGCACGCTCGACGGCATAACCATCGCCGACGGCACCGTCATACAAGCTAATCAAGACACAGTCGTCGACCTGAAAGAAACGATCACCGTCGACGGCACGATCACGTTCCAAGGCTGTGGTACGTTTACGCTCGATGGCCCGAGTGCCAAAATCATCGGCGACGCGGGCACACTCGACAATTTAGGCACAATCGTTGGCGCCGGCACGATCGGCAGCTGTGATGGCGCTCTTTCGCTGATCAACAACGGCATAATAGATGCTAATATCTGCTGTCAGACGCTGACCATCGATATCGGCGAGACCATTACCAATTTGGGAACGCTGGAAGCAGCGAATGGCGGCAGGTTGCTTGTCGATGATCGGGTGATCGGCGGAGGGACTGCGCTCGCCAAGGGCGGCACAATAGATTTTGCTGCGTCAGCGGACATCAGCCAAATAACATTCAACAACGGCTCCGGTACGGAGTATGGTGGGATCATTTTCAATGACCCCAACGGCCTCGACGTTGCAGTGAATGACTTTACCGGCGCTGGATCAAACTTGGCCCACTCGGATCGTATCGAGTTGACCGGTATCTGGACGGCGGAGTCGGAGACGGTGTGCGGTGGCAACGTGACGCTAGAGTTAAAGAATGGATGCGAAACCGCAACATTCAATTTTAATGATTTCAATGGACGGCTGCAGGTTACCACCGTCGACGGCAACACGCTAATCACTGATCCCGCGGTATTGGTGACCTCCTCCTGTCCCTCCGTCTCCATCGGCGGACCCGGCAACGACGCGTTCGTGTTCCAACCGGGCAGAGGTGCGGAGACGGTCGGCAACTTCAACCCGCCTTCTGACGCCATCGAGCTCGATCATTTCGCCAATATGCAAAATGCACAGGAATTGATGGCCGCGGTCACTGGCGACGCGCATGGCGATGCGGTCGTCGAGCTCGGGCACAGTGAGAGCGTCACTATCCCCGGCATGACCGCGAGCTTCCTGCAGGCCCATCTGCAAAGCCTCGTTCATCTGCACTGAGGGGTTGCCTATAAATCCCAATTCAAACCCTCCTCGCCGGATGGCGGGGCGGGGCGCAACCGGCGGTATTAGGTGCTGTGCGTCGGGGGGCATGTTCGACCACTCCGATTTGGTCAAACTCATGCTGACATTGCGGGACATCGAACCGAAAATCGCAGCATAGGCACCCCCAGTGCACTGGACGAAAACTATGGATATTCAAGCCGATGGTGAACGCAGAGCCCTCGAAAGACGAGAAGCCATGGTCGACGATGGACGTGTTCGATTTGCGCCACGCAATTGAACAAGGTGAGACGATTGAACAGGTCGCCGACGTGCTTGGTCGGCCACTAGGGGATGTATTGAAGAAGGCGGAGGACTTGGGACTAATAAATCGTCTGCGAAAATCGTGAGGGCCTCCGACAATTGCGTTACGCCATCGCATTTTGAGAGCCCTCAACTCGCGAGGCTCCGGTGGCTTCTCATCTCGTAGGTTCTTCCTTGATCTTTAAATTGCAATAATCCGCCAAACTTTGCCCTGAGGCAAAAGCCTTTTCCCGAGTGGAAATGTTCATCGCGTCGTCCTGATCAGTGGCGCTCCGCTGTTTCCCGCGAGGCCGCGGTAACGGCACCAATGGGGCGGCGTCGTCCTGTCGTGCAGTCCCGTTCTCCTCGCCCACCTTATCAGCCATCGGGGGCGATCTCTGTGTGAAGGCCGCTTGGTCTTCGCCGGCGACTTCCGTAACCACACAGCCGGGGGGTTGTGCGCGCGACTGCCCGTGGAAGCCGACGATTCCCAGCGCAACACTAGCAACGGACCAGACCATACAGTAGGTTTTCATGGCTGCCATTTTGGAAGTATTCTCTGACCGTTTATTCCGTAAGAGCAACTCTGCCTGCAATGGTACTCAATTCGGCTACCTGGCTTGCAACAGTTATGGGTAATTTGCAGGCCGAGATTGAGAAGCGAGGGACCGTCAGGCTACGGGAGCATGTCATGAGGAAAGTGCTTCGCGGTCACGCCAAAGACAAAAACGGCGATCTCATTCTTATTGTTCTTCTTGGCGCGATCCCCGTCCCTCACGTTAATGTTCCAAAGCGTCCTGACGTTCCCGCGGAGAGCGTTTGGTGACATGGCGTTCGTCTGCGGTACTTGGGTCTCTGCCTTTGCCAGCGCCGCGCACGCAAGTTTAACTGGTGCGACTACTTAGCAGCGTCCGTCGTGTATTTTGTGACGCCGCCAGCCATCAAGGCAAAAATGGGAAGCGAGTTGCCCGATCAGCAGGCAAAGGAAGCAGCGTTCGCGTGCAAGCAGGCGGCCGTCGACAAAACAAAAATAATTCTAAACAGAGTGGTCTGGGCATTGGCGGTTGGTTTGGTCGGTATGGTGGGAGGCCTTGTCTACACGGCCAGGGAATCATACCGGACGGCGGAGCGCGAAGCCGGAATATTCGCCAGTCTCGGTGCCACGGCATTCGGGCAAGGCTATTGCGATCGCGCCTTAAAGTTCGCTGTCGCCGGCCTGCCGCCTGGCGAGGGCGCTTCTCCGCTATCGTTTCGTTCGCGACAGCTGCAGAGTGATCTGTCGTCATTCGGCTCCGCGCACGACTGTTTTTTCCGACTGGCATTGACCGGGCATACGGGCTTGGTGAACAGCGTCGGATTCAGTCCAGACAGTAGTCGCATTGTAACGGCTTCTTGGGACGGGACGGCGCGGGTGTGGGACGCTAAGACGGGCGCCGAGTTGACCAAACTCGCGGGTCACGCCGGTCCGGTGAACAGCGTGGTATTCAGCGCGGACGGCGACCGCATCGCCACCTCTTCCTTTGATAGAACAGCGCGAGTGTGGGACGCTAAGACGGGTGCCGCTATCGCCGTACTATCGGGGCATGCGGGTCCGGTGAATAGCGCGGCATTTAGCCCAGACGGTTCTCGAGTCATCACCGCTTCCAACGACAACACAGCGCGAGTTTGGGACGCCAAGACGGGTGCCGTTCTCACAACGCTCACTGGGCATACGGGAGCGGTGGACAGCGCGTCGTTTAGCCCGGACGGTATTCGCGCCGTGACTGCATCCTTCGATGGCACTGCGCGAGTGTGGGACGCTACGACAGGAGCTATGCTGACTGCCCTCGTGGGCCACGCGATTTTGCTGTGGAGCGCGGCATTCAGCTCGGATGGTACCCGCATTGTCACAGCATCTGAGGACAAGACCGCGCGCGTGTGGAACGCTGAGACTGGAGTCCTGCTCACCATTTTCTCGGAACACACGGGTCCTGTCTTAAGCGCGGCGTTTAGCCCAGACAATTCTCGCGTAGTCACCACATCCGTAGACAACAGTGCGCGCGTGTGGAATGCCACGACAGGGACTGCGCTGACTATCCTCTCTGGGCATTCGGGTTGGGTATGGAATGCGGCGTTTAGCTCGGACGGTACCCGTGTTGTCACAGCATCTGAGGACAAGACGGCGCGCGTATGGGACGCCGAGACTGGAGCGATGATCGCCACGTTCTTGGGACATACAGGTCCGGTATTCAGAGCGGCGTTCAATTTGGACAGTTCTCGCGTTGTTACCGCATCCCTGGACAACACCGCGCGCGTGTGGAGCGCTAGGAAAGGCGCTGCACCCGTAATATTCTCCGAACACGCCGACGCGGTGAACAGTGCGGCATTCAGCCCCGACGGTTCTCGTGTCGTCACTGCGTCCGAAGATAACACGGCACGAATATGGGACGCCAACACCGGCATCCAGCTCGCCACACTCTTGGGGCACACAGGTCCAGTGAACAGCGCGGCATTCACCGCGGAAGGAAGTCGTATCATCACCACATCCGATGACAAGACCGCGCGAGTGTGGAATGCCAAGACGGGAGCTGCCCTCGCTATCCTCTCGGGGCATACGGGTCGTGTAGTCGGTGCGGCGTTTAGTTCGGACGCTTCTCGTGTCGTCACCGCGGCCTTCGACAACACGGCTCAAGTGTGGGACGCTACAACGGGCGCCCCTCTCGTCAGGCTTTCGGGGCACACCGATTGGGTGAATAGCGCGGAGTTCAGCCCAGACGACTTTCGCGTCGTCACCGCCGGGTTCGACAACACCGCACGGTTATGGGATTCTGCAAGCGGCGCTCAATTGGCATCGCTCTCAGGTCACACTGATCGGATAGTCACCGCAAGATTTAGCCCGAACGGTTCACGCATTGTCACCGCTTCGGCGGACAAAACCGCGCGTCTGTGGGACGCCCAATCGGGTGCCGCATTGGCGATACTCTCAGGGCATACAGACTGGGTCAACGCCGCGGCATTCAGTCCGGATGGTTCTCGCATCGTCACGGCGTCCTTCGATAACACCGCCCGACTATGGGACGCCGCGACGGGCACTCTGTTGGCCACGCTTTCGGGACACACGGATCGGGCGCTCAGTGCGGCGTTCAGCCCGGACGGCTCCCGTATCGTCACGGCCTCCGCGGACAATACCGCGCGAGTATGGGACCCTTCGACGGGCACCGCGCTGGCCACTCTGTGGGGCCATACCAATCAGGTGGTTGGCGCAGCATTCGGCCCGGCTAAGTCGCACGTCGTCACCGCTTCCGTGGACGGGACGGCGCGCGTCTGGCAACTGGATCCGATCATCCTGATACCAGCGGATCAACGCCAAGGGTATGTTTGTCACGAGCGTCTTATCGGTGCCCGATCTTTTACTGACCGGGAGATGCAAGAGCCGATCCTGCGGGGGCGCGAAGACCTCCGCAATCCGTGCGATCGCGTCGGGCCCCTCAGCTTTGACTACTACCGGCGGATTGCGATCAGCATTATCGACATGGTCCAAAGTGCATTCGCGAATTAGCACAGCCACTACTAATGATCGCGTACCGCCAGTTGACTGCCATGCGCCGCGCCTCTATTCGCTCGCCACGCCGAACGGCGTGAAGGTCACGGTCATGCTGGAAGAACTGCTGGCGCTTGGTCATACCCGCGCCGAGTACGACGCCTGGCTGATCCGGATCAAAGAAGGCAATCAATTCGGCAGCGGCTTTGTAGCCGTCAATCCAAACTCAAAAATTCCGGCGCTCATGGACTGTAGCAAGCCGGCGCCGATCCGGGTGTTCGAGTCAGGGTCAATTCTGCTGTACCTTGCCGAGAAGTTCGGAGCATTCCTGCCCACCGACGCAGCAACTCGCACCGAATGCTTGTCCTGGCTGTTCTGGCAGATGGGCAGCGCTCCCTTTCCTTGGCGGCGGGTTCGGCCACTTCTACGCCTACGCGCCGACCAAGATCGAGTACGCTATCGATCGCTTCGCAATGGAGGTGAAGCGCCAGCTCGATGTGCTCGATCGGCGCCTTGCGCAGACCGAGTATCTCGCAGGCCCCGACTATACGATCGCCGATATCGCAGTTTGGCCTTGGTATGGCGGCCTCGCCAAGGCCTACTCAACGGGGCAGGTGAATTCCTGCGGGTGCAAGAATGCGCAAATGTCTAGCGGTGGACCGAGGCTATCGCCGAACGCCCCGCCGCGCTGCGAGGCCGCAAGGTCAACCGCACCTGGGGCGAGCCCTCAGATCAGCTGCACGAACGCCATGACGCCATCGATTTCGAGACAAAGACGCAAGACAAGGTTGGGGACCACGCGGTGCGGGAAAATGCCTAAGCGCCTCGACGATCCGTCAAGCAGGATGCCGCGAATCGGGTTTGACGGCCGATGAGCGGGCGCGTGCTGGACCGGCGTAAGTTCAGTCGACTTTGCGCCGCTCTCGGCTTATCGCTTCCTGTCGCCAGCACAAAAATTTTAAGGCCATTGTTGGCTCAATCGGCAGATACGGTCGTGGCTTCAAACGATGCAAAGCGAATAGTGAAATTCCGTGACGGTACCACCGTAGCAGCGCTTGGTCAGGGATCCTGGCATCTTGCGCAGGGAAGGCATCCGGAAGCTGTTGAACAAGAAGCGCTTCGCACAGGCATTTCGCTTGGAATGACGTTGATTGACACGGCGGAGATGTACAGCGACGGCCGCTCCGAGGAATTGATCGGCCGCGTGATTGTTGGTCAGCGGGATCGCGTATTCCTGGTCTCCAAAGTGCTTCCCTATCATACAACCGGAGACGGTATAGCGCGTGCCTGCGACGCGAGCCTCGCCCGCCTTGGCACGGATTATGTCGATCTATACCTACTGCACTGGCGAAGTCCGGATACCGACCTTTCGCACATCGTAACGTCGTTCGAAGCTCTGCGCGCCGCGGGGAAAATTCGCGCCTGGGGCGTGTCCAACTTCAAGGTTAGCGACATGGAAGATCTTGTCCGTGTGCCGGATGGCGATCGATGCGCCACCAATCAGGTCCGTTACAACCTCAACAGTCGGAGCATCGAAAATGATTTGCTGCCGTGGTGCGAACAACGCGGCATGCCTGTGGTGGCCTATTCCCCGCTGGGCGGCGACAGCCTGGCTCACGATCCTACCCTCGCGCGGATTGGCGCAGCACATAACTGCTCTTCGACGGCGGTGGCGCTGGCCTGGGTCATCCGCAGCGGTAAAGTTATCGCAATTCCAGAGTCTGGTTCGGCGGCGCACGTAAAGGAAAACGCGGTGGCCCTGTCCTTGATGCTTACGCCGCAGGAACTTCAGATACTGGATGCCGCTTTCCCGATGCGGTCGGCAGATATGTTGCGGTCGCTCCTAGACCGGGGCAAGCGATGGATGCGAAATATTCCGTAGCGACGCATCCGCAGGGGCGCGGGCGTCATGACATCCTCAATATTTGGCAGAAAGCCTCGGCGCGCGCGGGTGTAGCTTCCTTGCCATCCGCGCCACGCGCACGGGCTCCAGCAGACCCGTAAAACGTCGGGCTGCCCAAAAGGCGCGGAACGAAATCATACGGGCCCCTTCACCAGCAGCCGTCTGGGTACCATAAATAGCACGTGAGATATGGATGTATTCCGGCAACAGTCTGCCCGCTAAAACCGTACGAGTCTCAGTTTCTTCGCGTGTGACACTCTCAACACGCTATTATTTCCATTGCGAACTTTGGGGGAGTCAGAAATGAGCAACACAACGATGGGAGTCAGCGAAGCGCTGGGCCGATTACGTGATGCGTGGCCAGCCATTGGAGTCGGTGTTGCCGTTGCCGCGAACGCTGTCTGGATAACAGCGTTGGCATACGCCGTTTCGTTGATGTTTTAGGACGCTGTATCTTTGCTCATCATGGTGCATATCGCGCGGGGGTCGGAACGGCGGAGTGCGGAGCGGGCATTCTAGATGGCGCGCGTTCCGTGCACGCGCTGTGTGAGTCGGTGGGTGGCCGCTCGCCTAAAACATCACCCCAAGCACCGGCAACAATCGTTGCAGGATTGCTGCAAGGCAAATTAGAACCACGGGAATTTTGAGAAGGCCGCGAGCGGCAAATTCCAGACGAACCTGTCGATGACCCAAAATAAGATCGCGCCGATGATGACAATGATTAATGCGCTTATGATAGACAAAAGCATGTTGTCACCAACGGTCTGGCTCGGCTAGCGACTGACCGCCTCGGCGCGCCGCTAGCTGCGACGCGTCTTGCCGTGAAGTAGCTGTCAAGACACGTCGTGGCCGGTTCATCATAGCGAAAGAGCACCCGCGTCTTATGAATAACCTTCCGCGCGATCTCGGTGTGAAGGCGAATCAGATATTTTCGACGCTGTTTCGTCTGGCGCGCGAAGGAGAGCCGCATCAGGCGAGATACTGTGCCGCACTTCAAGAGCCCCGGCCGCAAATGGTCGGAGTTTTTCGTTAGCGATCTCTTGGCGAGACTAAGGCGGCTTCGGCCGCTCTTTTTCTTAAGGAGCGCGTGGAAAGGATTCTGGCTCCGCAAGTGTGGCGCGGAAAACACATGCCTCACCTTTAAGCGGAGCCATATTGCAATGTTTCAAACAACCGTTTTAATCTGAAGCCGATGGTTTGAATGCAAACCGGGGGCCGTCCCTTTAGCAATGCGCATGAATTATCGGACTGAAGAATGTCGTAAACGTGCCGCCGAGTGTGCCGAGAAGGCGCTTTGCGCCTTTGATCAGGAAGCACGTCGGACATTTGCTGAGCTTGCTGAGCAATGGCGGGTGCTGGCTGAACACACCGAGTACTTGGGGCAATATCACTGAATGTGGCCCCGGCGGAGGGTGAAGTCCGCCGAGGCCTTCGTAACCAAAGCGGCCCGCGGGATTGCGAGCTGGGGAGTATGCCTTGGCTACAATTGGGTGACGACTGACGATAAGCACGCTGCGGCTCTCCGCGGCGTGCTTCACCCCCCGTTGCCTTCGACTTGTCTGCCCCTGGAGTTCTTTTTTATGACCGGCAAAGCGCTTTCTTACGGCGAGAACTACTTTGTTGAAGCGTGTGGCACGTCGGTCACAGTGGGAACAAAGAAAAAGGAGCCGGGAGGATTTCCTCGATGCGCGTGGAACCGAATATCATCAATCCGGCTGGCGTTGGTCCTGATTGGCTTTTCGCCAAGCAGCTTGAGCGGGCTGAGACTCGACAACGGCAGCGCGGCTCAGATGCTGCCCTAATCGTTGGCACGCCACGCGCGTAATGTTTGAAGTGTCGGGTGGTTATCTGGGGCGCCCGATAACTCCTTGGACTTGGGAGGCTTCGGCCGCCCTTATCTTTTATCTATCAGATAGAAATATTGCGACTGGCAGCACTCTGGCTTCAATCGACGCTATCTGGATTCGTTTCTTCGGCCTCGCCGAGCTTCTTCAAAAGAGTTTGGATGTAAGTTGGCGTACCGTCCGACACACTATATCGTTCCTTGAGCGGAGCTCCGATTATCAGGCACATCGCATGATACGGCGACGCCTCCGACATGAGGACAGTAGATGAGACGCGTCCTAGATGACGACGAGCTACCATTCGCGCCCAAAAACCTAATGTCTTCGCGCCATCAACCGCGTGTCTGCGAGAGTCGTTCCTCTGCGCACAAGCGAATCAGTTCGAAGTTTTAATCCAACATGAAATGGCGTCCATGCACAAAACCAATTCCACATACCCGCGGGGGAAACACGCACAGAAGTTGCCTGCACATTTATTAGCTAAGGACGCTTGTCGGCGGCTGGGAGGATTATCAGATCTTCCCGCCGATTCGACGCTTCAACAGTTCGGCCGCGCTCATGATCTGGCCGGACTGACAATAGCCGCACTGCGGCACCCTCTCGGCCAGCCAAGCTTTCTGAACGGGATGGGAGGAATCCGGCGAAAGCCCCTCGATCGTCGTCACTTTCTTGCCGGCAACATTCGACACTTGCGTCTGGCACGAAAACGCGCGCTTGCCGTCGATATGCACCACGCTAGCGCCGCAAAGGCCTACGCCGCAGCCGAACTTGGTGCCGGTGAGTTTGAGTTCTTCCCGGATCACCCACAGCAGCGGCGTGTCATCAGGGGCTTCGTAAGCTCTGTCTTCACCGTTGATTTTTAGTGTCGCCACAATAAGCCTCCGGACTGTTGGTCGCCACGCACAAACGCGCCGGCACCTACTGCGTCAGAACGAGCATTTACGGAGCATCCGAAAAGGAGAATTTCAGATTCGGCAGCTTCCCACTTTCCGACAAGGACATCGGAATTTTCCGGGTTCGGAATAACGTCGCGCGGACCAATGTCGGTGCCGTCCCTTCCGGGCCGTTCTGGCTGTGGGATGTCGCCAGTTTGCCCCTTTGCGGTCGCCGCAGTCACAACCCCGGTGGCTGGCGTGTCAGGAAGGGAACGCCGTGAAATGATCATGCGCTTGTTACCTTCTTGTGCTGCCGCAAGGAAACCGCTCGCTTGTGGGGTTGTGTCGGAGTCGGCCCAGAAGCCTGAATAGTCTTGTGCCGCCGGGGGTTCCGTAGCGCACGCACCTTTGTGGCAACTGCGGAGCAATCACAGCAATGCGAACACAGTGGTCGTCCTGGGGCTATGGATGGCCAATGAAATGGTGCGACCAAACGCGAACATTCGTCGCCAATCACGCGCGGAAATGGCGGTATTTGTTAAATTTTTCGGCGCAGGTAGCGCGCTCATAACCTGCTCGCCGGTTGCGACTCTTCGTGCGCACGGTCTGGGACGTTTCACGCAACTTATTAAGGAACATGAGTTTCTTAATGAGTTTTTATTCGCTTAGGCGGCGCATCGGTTTGTGCGGAAACTGCTATTCCCATTGCGGTCGCAATTCTGGTACCGACGGCCTCGTTCGCTGTCCGTAGCGGGCCGGCCGCGAGGTGGGCATATCTAGCGGTCGTGGCCGAGTGTTTGTGACCGAGCAACGCGCCGATAATTGGCAAACTTAAACCGTCCACAACGCCGATAGATGCAAACGAATGTCGCAGATCGTGAAGTCGAACGTCACGAAGTCCTGCAACGGATCGGGCACGAGACCAGACGCGGTCGATCGCACCACACGGAGCACCGACCCGATCTCCTGGAATGACAAATAGGTTATTTGCGAGCCGGGGCAGCGAGCGGAGAATGTCCACGGCGGGTTCATTGAGGTAGATCACCTTCGCGCCGGTCTTGCTATCAGGCAGCCGCAGGCACTTTCGCTGGAAGTCGACATTTTGCCACTGCAGGTTCGCAATTTCGCCGCGCCGAGCGCCGCTAAGCAGCAGAAGCTTGATCGCAACTGCAGGGTAGGGGTTACCGCTCGCCGCGGCGTCGGCGTCGAGCGCGCGCGCAAGTCTCGCGATCTCTTCCTCGGAAAGAAATCGTTCCATTTTGCGTATAGGCGGCTTCTTGATCCCGGCCGCCGGATTGTCAGACCGCAACTTGCGGGCGATGGCGAATACCATAAGCGTAGAGATCAGCGCCACGCATTGCCCGGCAGTACCTGGCCCACCGGTCGGGATGCTGCCGGGACGGCGCGTCTCAGTTGATGCGCCTCGATGAATTGCCTTTCCAGTCTTCACATCAATCATCATTCGCTCGACGTCGGCGCGAGTGAGTGCCTCCACGCGTTTTTCGCCAAGGAGAGGCTTAATGTGATGAACTATTCGGCCGCCATCCGCTTTAAGCGTCGAAGCTTTCTTATGAGCGGCGCCTTCTGCCAAATAAACATCGCATAGTTCGGCCACGGTCATCGCCCGCCGGTCCGCGGATTTGCGTTGCGCTGGATCCTCACCGGACGCCACCAGACCGAGAAGGCGCTTGGCTTGAATGCGCGCTGTTTCGGGCGTCAACGGCGAACCGTGCCGACCAATCGTGAGTTTCCGCAGCGGCGCGCTACGACCGCCACCGGGTCGATAGTGCAGAATATATGTCTTGGCGCCGCTGCTTCGCGCACGAACGCCAAAGCCCTTTATCTCGGTATCCCACAGCACGACCTCCGGCATATTCTTGGGCGCCAGGTCGTCGACCGATCGTTTCGTGATCTTCCCACGCATGGGTCGAAATCCGATCCTGGTCGTGTCTGGGTATCACCGGGGTATCACCAGAACGAGAAATCGTGGCGATTACTGTTGGATCGTGTCAGGCTCAAGTCAATGACAAACAATGACTTTTGGGGCTCCTGTCGCGACATGGCGGGAGGTGTCGGGCGGGCAGGGAGGATTTTGATTCCGCTGCCCTAAGTAAAGCAACCTGGGCGGAATAACGCTTGCGAGCTGTGCTCCTTGCCATATCGCTGACTAATAATTGACCAATAAAACGGCGTGAACAAACGTGAACAGAAGCGTGTGAGAATGCGCGAAAATGAGGTAAATGCTGGGTTTTTCAGACACGGCACCGCGCTCATAACTGCTCGGTTGGAGGTTGCTGTTCGAAGACTACCTTAGTGCGGGATCTGTCCGCTCTAATCCGCCGAAGTCCGTCGCCAGCCGACCGAAATCACGGTATTTCTGACGGTATCGACGCAAACCACACTCGCCTAAGTGACTTAGGCAAAAGAACAATTACGGTCCGCTGTGATTGAAGGCGCCCCAGCCAAGACAATCAACGACTTGGCGGACAGCCGCAGTTGCTTAGCCTCGCCATAGCCTCAGGCCGAGAAGACTACTTCTGACAGAAATTTGAGCGCCGCAGAAACGCGGTTCAACAAAGAGATCGATTGCGGCGCAAGTTTTCGGAACGCGGGGATAAAAGCGGCCGTCCGAATGGGCGAGGTGGGGACGAGCACGCTCTTGCTAAGGGCTTGCTCCAGCGCGACCTTTTGAACCCCCTCTTGTTCCGGCATTGGCTTCTGGAAGTACGCGACACCAATCTTACGAGCGCGGGCAAGACTGCGCAGAATTGCTGGTAGGGTCGATGGCGGCCGCTTTGCCCCTGCGGTCTCTCACATCCATGCGCCATTCGGTGAGGTCGGCATCCGCCCCGTTTACTCGCGTATGAGCGATCTTGCATGATGACGTGCAGCCTCTTCGTCCTTCAACCGCGCCCACCGCACGTCGGGACGAACGCTTTTCCCCCGACTGGCATTAAATCTATAGATCGGCATTGAAACGGATCGGCCTCGATGAGGCCTGCTGCTCGCCAAATCGCCTCACGCCCAATTCGTCGAGGACATAGAGTGGGTCCGCATGTCTGAGTTCGAAATCGTGGACCAGCGCCAGCCAGCGGTTGTCCAGCACATACCAGGAGCCGCCGAAGAGGACGGTCACGATCGCATGGTTCTGATGCGCCGCCGTGTCGCGCAGGATCACGAGTTTCACATCGCGCTCGCTGAAACCGGCTTCCCGCAGCGCCAGGTACTTTGCGACTGCATAATTCTTGCAGTCACCCGTTCCGGCGGACAGCGTTTCCAAGGCCGACTGCCAGTCCACGGTGGCCGCAGGTTTGATCGCCAAGTTTATCGCCCGGTTAATGTGTCCGATGCGGGCAAGCCCGTCGTGGGTAAGCGCTTCCTCAACGATCCGGCGGAGGTTTCGCGCGCCGTCGGAGCAAGCCCACTCCTGTTGGCTACAGAGAGCCACCCTTGCCATGTCGGCCCGCATCAAAACGCTTATGCCTTGCCAGGTCAGCGCGAGAGGCCCATCGCTGACTTGCAAGGTGCGACGTCCGAAAGGCTCGCCATCGCGGCTCAACGCCGTCGTCAGCGGCGCACTGGCTCTTTGCGACCGGGTATCGCCTGGCGAAACCGGCGGCGCATCGAACCGATTCCGATGAGTGGCCGACACGTCGCTTGCAAGGCCCGTTTCGGGCACCAGAGGGAACGCCAGCAGGATTGCCCCTGCCAGGAAAACCGTGCGGTAAAGGTGCACGCGCATTGCTGTCCATATCAAACTAGTACGTATAGTTTGTTTTACTTGCACATCTGCCGCGGACGTGTCAAGGACGCCTTGCGATGAGAGTCGGCAGCTCTCAAACACTTGATGAGAACGGATCTTGACGATGAGCAACGGCGGAACAGCGAAACGAAAGCACGTGCGGCCTGGCAGGCCGCCCAAGGAACTTGCGGGCGACGTCGAAGGAAGGATCCTCGACGCGGCCGAGAAGCTCTTCCTCGAAAAAGGCTTTCAAAGTGCGAGCATCGACGAGATTGCCGAACTGGCCCCTGCCAGCAAGCCAACGATCTACGGCCACTTCCCTGGTAAAGACGCGCTATTCGCGGCTGTCGTGGCGCGCATCATCAATGGTTTGGCGGATTTCGGCGGTTACGTGCCCGAGGGCCGGACAGCTCAGGACAAGCTTACGAGCCTCGGCACCGCCATTGCTGAAAGGGGGATCAAGGATTCGGTAGCGCTGATGCGCGCGACAATTGCCGAAGCGCAAAGATTTCCGGCGTTGAGCCGCGATGTCCACGAAGCCACTCGCAGTCGTGCCGCCGATGTCGTTTCTCGTCTCTTGAAGGACGCAATCCATGCGCCTTCGCGATCGCCCAAGGGGCCCTTCGGCGCCGATAGAATTCTTTCCACTGCACAGATATTTATGGATCTCATTCTCCTTCCGATGCTCATGCGTTCCCTCGTTGGGGACGAGCCAAAAGTTCTTCGGAAGGAGTTGCCGCATTTCGTACGTGAACGCGTGAGCTTTTTTCTCGCCGCGTGTGAGGCAAATTGGAAACAATGAAGGCTATTTCGCCGGGCGCCCGAGCGACGTGACTACCGTACGGCGATAGAGCTGGACCACCGTCGCTGGCCTAATAGAGATGTTGGTGCGAATGGGCTGTGCGCAATTCGCGTCGACATGCTTCGCTAAAATCCTTCAATGAATCCATCTCGTTTATAAAATTCGGGCAACTCAACAAAATGTCCGGTTGGGCGCTGGATAGGTTTCAATGATCAAGCGACCGGCCTTTTCGGCCGCGTCAATCACATCGTCGCTCGAGGATATTTCCGTTCGCCCGATCAACGCGTAGAGGTCGAAGAGTTTTAAAATTTCGGACTTATCGTTGACGGGTGCATCGGCATAAAGCCGGGAGGCCTCCTCGATAAAAAGCCTTATACAGTTTTTCACGGTGAGCGGGCGCGCGTGAAGTAATAAGTCGAACGCGGTCTTTGCGGCGCCGAGCCATCCAGCCGGTTATAACGGTTGCCAGTGCTCCAGAAGCAGATCCCGAAAACGCGGCGAATGCCCGACATATGCCTAATCCATTTTCGCTGTCTCTCTCTTCTGTGAAACGACGCCCAAGCAGACGGATGCAAGGGCGATCAGCGCAACATGCGCATCCAAATCTTTCCAGTTGACACGGCAGCCAACTTGTGTGATATAGAAACTATACGGTGTAGTATAGATAGGAGCCTGAGGATGACAGCCTCGTTGTTTTTCGCCAGCAGCGTTGCATTCCGAGATCCGATGGCGGCTTGGATGCACAAGGCACCGGTCCAGGGAGCGCCGAAACCGCTATCGCCGTGGTGCAGGCGATCCGGATTGAATGGGGGGCACTGGCCGGAGGGCGCGAGCGAGGGTAGGGCAAGCACTCGCACGCGTCCACTGAACGGCATTTTGCGCTCCGACGGCGTCGTCGTTGCGAGTGCTTGCGGAACTCCGCCGCGTTTGGCGGAACGCAATGGGGGCTGGCGATGAACGTTCAGCTCGGATCACAAATTGCGGCCGCGGAACGATGCTTGCCATTCGAATGCGTCGCGCTGGTGTTGCAGGGAGGCGGCGCACTTGGCGCGTATCAGGGCGGCGTCTACGAGGCGCTCGCGGAAGCCGACATTCATCCCGACTGGATTGCCGGCATTTCGATCGGTGCGATCAACGGCGCTATCATTGCCGGCAACGCTCCCAAGGACCGCGTTGACCGTCTGCGCGAGTTTTGGGCGCACGTGACGTCGATCGCACCTTGGCATTGGCCGTCTGAGCCTTTTCAGGATCTCGCGCGCAGCGACGACGCGCGCAACATCCTCAATCAAATGAGTGCCGGCCTAGCCATGGCTTGTGGTGCAACCGGATTCTTTCTCGCGCGGCCGATTGCGCCCTGGCTGCAACCCGGTGGGACGCATGGAGCTACGAGCTTCTACGACACAAAAGGTCTCAAACAGACGCTGGAGCGCCTCGTCGATTTTGATCGCCTCAACGCCGGGCTGACACGCTTCAGCGCGGGTGCCGTCAATATCAGGACTGGCAACTTCGTGTACTTCGACACGAATACCCACACAATCCGGCCCGAGCACGTCATGGCAAGCGGAGCCCTGCCGCCGAGCTTCCCGGCCGTCGAGATCGAGGGTGAGTACTACTGGGATGGAGGTCTTGTCTCCAACACGCCGCTGGAATGGGTGATCGATTATGGCCACGAGCGAGATACGCTCGCCTTTCAGGTCGATCTCTGGAGCGCGCGCGGCCAAGCTCCGCGCAATATCGCCGAAGTGATCACACGTCAGAAGGAAATCCAGTACTCGAGCAGGACGCGGGCAGGGACCGACCACTTCAAACGCGTGCAGCGGATTAGGCGCGCGATTGATGCTCTGCTGGGTGAACTTCCGCACGAGTTTGCCCAGAACGACGAGGTTGAGATCCTACGAACCGTGGCCTCGCGAAAGGTCTACAACATCATCCAGCTAATTTATCGCGCCAAGAACTACGAAGGCCATTCCAAAGACTACGAGTTCTCGCGCCTCTCTATGCAAGATCATTGGCGCGCGGGCTACCACGATGCAGTGCGAACGCTCCGCCACACCGAAGTTCTGGCGCGTCCGACGAGTCTCGACGGCGTTCTCACTTTCGATCTCGAACGCGATGGTCGCGAATAGCGCGAAGAGCATCACCACGACGCAACGCAAAGAGGATCGACATGCGTCAAACAGAAGTACTGGCGCGAGCCTTCGCAATGCCGCTCACCAATCCAGCCTATCCGCCGGGTCCATACCGGTTCGTCAACCGCGAATATCTGATCATCACATATCGCACGGACCCGGCGAAACTCAGGGCGGTGGTCCCCGAACCGCTCGGCATCGATGAGCGCGAGCCGTTGGTCAAATACGAATTCATTCGCATGCCGGATTCGAACGGTTTCGGCGATTACACGGAAAGCGGCCAGGTTATTCCGGTCTCGTTCCGCGGGCGGGGCGGCGGCTACACGCATTGTATGTTCCTCAATGACGAGGGGCCGATCGCCGGCGGTCGCGAGCTCTGGGGCTTTCCCAAAAAACTTGCGCAGCCGCGGTTGCGCACCGAGGTCGACACGCTCGTCGGCACTCTCGACTATGGCCCACTTCGCGTGGCGACCGGTACGATGGGCTTTAAATATCGTGAGGCGGACCGCGCGAGCATCAAGGCGTCGCTTGAAGCCCCGAACTTTCTGCTCAAGATCATTCCGCACGTCGACGGTCGGCCGCGCATTTGCGAGCTGGTCGAGTATTACCTCGAGGACGTTACCCTGAAAGGCGCCTGGACCGGGCCCGGCGCCTTAAGCTTGGCGGCGCACGCCTTGGCATCAGTCGCCGAGTTGCCGGTCCTCGACATCGTATCCGCCACGCACATCGTCGCCGATCTCACGCTAGGCCTGGGCCGGGTGGTGCACGACTATATGCCGCGCGCCTTCCAGCAGTCGCTCCAGCCGGAGACAAGGCTCGCGGGTTGATCGACCATCATTGCATTGCTGCCATTGCGATCAGCTCGAGGCAGCGCCGGTTTACTCAGGAGAAGCGGCAATGTCGACTTCGCTCACTGCTTTCAGACGAGGTACTTGCGGCGGTCCTGATCCCAAACAGGTGCGCCGCGAAGCCGCCAATAAACATTCGTTCCGTCACCCCGATTGCGCGGCGCGCGAATCGATTGCTTCATTCATTTCTACCGCAATTTGCCGATCCCAAACTCGAGAGGCGGTATCGTGATGCGCACCTCCAACATCGTTCAATCGCCCTGAAGGTAACCATTGCTGCGGGTGTGCTTATATCGATCTTATTCGCCGCGATTGATCAGTCCACGATCCATGATCCCGCGCTTCCGCTCTTCCATGTACGTCTTGCCGGCACACTCGCATTGTTGGCATTCTTTGTTGCCGCCTCATTGGGTGGACGCGACCGCCGGATCGAACTGCTCTGCTTTGGCGCAATCATCACACAGATTGCGGTCTTCACTGTGATGCTAGCGTTATCATCTTCGGCGCCGCCTTGGTACAATCAGCCCACCGAGCTTTGGCTCGCGCTCGGGGTGGCTTCGTTCGTCGTGTGCGGTGGCTCGTTTGTCGATGGCCTCTTGCTGGCCCTGTGTACCATCTTTGCTTTCTTTGTATCGGTGACGGTTCTGCGGCCCGAACCGCCGACGCTCCTTTGGTTCCATTTCGCCTGGCTGGCTTCGACACTAGGTTTGGCCGCGCTGGGGTCGTTCGTCCTCGACCGTATGCTGCATCTTGCCTGGTGGCAGGCGCAACAATTGCAAATAGCTGAGGCAGGGATACGCAGCTTATTGAACAATGTTTTACCGACTTCCATCGCAGCGCGGAAGTTGGCTGGAGAATCGATCATCTCCGACAATTTTTCCGATGCGAGCGTGCTATTCGCGGATGTGGTCGGCTTCACCTCGCTCTCCGCCCGGCTGGAATCGAGGCAGGTGGTCGGCATGCTCAATGAATTGTTCAGCAAATTCGACCGTATCATCGCACTGCAAGGTCTGGAGAAGATCAAGACAATCGGCGACTGCTACATGGCGGCCGGCGGCATTCCGCGCGCCGCTCCCGGATCATCTGCTCGCAGATCGCCGAAGCGGCCCTCCAAATGTTGGAGGAGGCTACTCAGGTCCCAGTTCCGGACGGCTCGAAACTTGCCCTCCGTATTGGCCTCCACGTCGGGCCGGTTTGCGCCGGCGTGATCGGCGAAAGCAAGTTCATTTTCGACGTTTGGGGTGACACCGTGAACATGGCGAGCCGGATGGAAAGCCACGGTGCCCCCGGGCGCATCCAAGTCACAGAGGCGGTGCGTGTCGCGCTGCAAGATAAGTACCATTTTATGGGCCGAGGACGGTTGACGTCAAGGGTAAGGGACCCTCGCAAACCTGGTATCTATGCAACCGAAAATCCTGAGAGCCGGCGCGGCCCGAGCCCCGCGCGCCTGTTAGTTGGTCCCGATCCGGGATTCCCGTGATCGAACACTGCTTCTCTTCACGTTTCTGAGAGCGCGCCGTCCTGCTCGCATTGCAAGCTTGACATGCCGGCAGAACCTGTGCATAAACTAAACTATACGGAGTAGTTTATATGAATAGGACAGCTTTCGCAGTTACTTCCAAAAGGGCCGGTGCGGGCCTGGCGGTCGCTCTGTTCGCCTTGCTACCCGGCGCGTGCGATAAGCAGGCAACGGAAGCCGGTCAGCCTGCGCTTGTTCGCACCGAGATTGTTTCACTTAAGCCTCGGCAAGGCTCCGTAACTCAGACCGGTGAGGTGCAAGCACGTTACCGCGCCGCGCTGGCGTTCCGGACAAGTGGTCGCGTCATTGCGCGACTGGTCGATGTCGGCGCTCACGTCGAGGCCGGCCAAGTGTTGGCGCGGCTCGATCCGAGTGAACAGAGGGCGGATCTGGACGCCGCCACTGCAGCCGTCGAGGCCTCGGAATCTCAGTTGCGCGTGGCGGCGGCGACGTTTCAGCGACAGAAGACGCTACTCTCAAACGGTTTTACCACCCGCGTGGCGTTCGACCAAGCGCAGGAAGGATTGAAAGGCGCCGAAGCTTCACTGGACGACGCGAAAGCCCAATTGGGCAAGGCGAAAGAAGCGCTGAGCGACACCGAACTGCGCGCCGACGCCGCCGGTGTGATAACGGCGCGCCGGCTTGAGGTCGGCCAAGTGGTGCAAGCGGCGCAATCGGTCTTCAGCCTCGCCCAAGACGGCGACCGGGACGCCATCTTCGATGTCAATGAGGAAGTCTTCTTTGGCGATATCGAAGGCGGCGACGTTTCGCTGCGGCTCCTCTCCGATCCCAACGTGACGGCGCTCGGTCGTGTCAGGGAGGTAGCGCCGGCGATTGATACCAAAAGCTCCACGGTGCGCGTCAAGATCGCGATCCAGCAGCCTCCGCCCGCGATGACGCTTGGAAGCGCAGTGGCGGGCACGGTCAAACTCAAGCCGTCCGCGCAGATCGCTCTGCCTTGGACGGCTCTGATGGCTGCGGGGAATAAGCCGGCGGTGTGGATTGTGGACCCCGCGACCAAGACGGCCGCATTGAAGCCGGTCACGATCGGACGTCACGAAGCCGAAACGGTGCTGATTGAACACGGACTAGAGCCCGGAGAGCGTGTCGTGATCGACGGAGGCAAGCTCCTCAGCTCCGGGCAGCGGGTGACATACGACGAGAATCGATCATGAGCAGAACTCTCAACTAGCCTCGGGGGCATCTTCGCTTTGACGCTGATCATGGCCGGATGCAAAGAGGAAAACTCCGCGCCGGAGCCGGTTCGGCCGGTGCTGACGACCGTGGTCGCGCCGGTCCCGTCCGGTACCACCGTCGCTGTGGGCACGGTCGAGCCTCGGTTCAAGACCGACATGGGCTTTCGCGTGTTGGGGCGCCTGATCGCGCGTCCGGTGAACGTGGGAGATTTGGTCGATCAAGGGCAGACACTCGCCGCGATCGATTCCACAGCGCTTGAACTCGCCGTGCAATCGGCAAAAGCCGAGCTGGCAAAGGCCCAAGCGCGACTCGCCAATGCAACTGCGACGGAGGAGCGAAAACGCACTCTGATCGCGACCGAGGCTACCACAAAGGCGAACTTGGACAGCGCGGAAGACGCACGTGCTGGCGCGCAAGCTTCGGTCGCTCGTGCACTAGCAAACCTCACAAAAGCGATCGAGCAGCTTGGCTACGCGCAGGTGAAAGCCGATTTCGCCGGGGTCGTTACGGCCGTGAGCGCCGATGTCGGCCAAGTGGTATCGCCTGGGCAGAGTGTTGTGACCGTGGCGCGGCCCGATATCAGAGAGGCGGTCGTCGATGTCGGGCCAGATTTCCCGGTCGGGCTGCGTTTGGGTCTGCCGTTCACGGTCAGCATGCAGTTGCGGCCCGCCGTTCGGGTGGAAGGCCGAGTTCGTGAAATTGCCCCGGAGGCCGACCGCACGACGCGCATGCGTCGCGTCCGCATAGCTTTGATTGATCCGCCTGCAATCTTCCGGCTTGGAACGACTGTCACTGCCCGGCTGAGTGGTACGCAGGCGGAAGTTCTGCGGGTGCCTGCCTCAGCGGTGCTCAAAGAGGACGGCGAGACCTTTGTCTGGTTGGTTGATCTGCCGTCGAGCACTGTCTCGCTCAGCAAGGTCGTGCTCTCCGCAGCGGATGGAAGCGCAATCCGGGTGAACGACGGCCTGGTGGCCGGAGCCCGGATCGTGACAGCCGGCATCCACAGCCTCAAGCCAGGGCAGCAAGTGCGCGTCGAGCAGGAGCAAACGCCATGAAATCGTTCAACCTTTCGGATTGGGCGCTGAAACACCGCTCGCTCGTTTGGTATTTCATGATCGCCTTCATGTTGGCCGGCGTTTTCGCCTACCTGCAGCTTGGGCGGCAGGAAGATCCCGACTTCACCATCAAGACGATGGTGATCCAGGCGCAATGGCCCGGCGCATCCGCCGAGGAGGTTACGCGCCAGGTCACCGATCGGATCGAGAAGAAGCTGGAGGAGCTGGAGAACCTCGACTACACGAAAAGCGTGACTGTGGCGGGACAGACGACCGTGTTTGTCTATCTTCGCGACAGTACAAAAGCGAGTGATGTCGCTCCCACTTGGGTGCGGGTCCGCAACATGATTGCGGACATTAAAGGCGAATTACCACAGGGAGTCATCGGGCCGGGTTTCAACGATCGCTTCGGGGATGTGTTCGGCAACATCTATGCTTTCACCAGCGACGGGCTGACCATGCGCCAATTGCGCGATCAGGTGGAAGACATCCGCTCGAAGATATTAACCGTGCCGAACGTCGGGAAGGTCGACATTCTTGGGGCGCAGGACGAGGTCATCTACCTTGAGTTTTCGACCCGCAAGATAGCGGCGCTCGGCCTCGACACCCGCTCCATCATGGCCTCCCTCCAGGCGCAAAATGCCGTCACGCCCTCCGGGGTTTTCCAGGCCGGGGCGGAACGCGTCAGCGTGCGGGTCAGCGGCGAGTTTGCCTCGGAAGCAAGCCTCAAGGCCATCAATTTGCGGATCAATGATCGATTCTTCCCGCTGACCGATGTCGCGACGATTACGCGCGGGTATGTCGATCCGCCGACCACCCTGGTTCGCTTTAATGGTCAGCCAGCGATCGCGCTGGCGATCGGGATGAAATCAGGCGCCAACTTGCTGAAGTTCGGCGAGGCTTTGAAGGAGGAAATGTCCAAGATCATCGCCGATCTCCCGATCGGGGTAGGCGTCCATCTGGTCGCGGATCAGCCGGTCGTCGTCGAACATGCCGTGTCGGGTTTCACCGAAGCGCTGTTCGAGGCGGTAGTCATCGTCCTGGCGATCAGCTTCGTTAGCCTGGGGCTTCGAGCGGGTCTCGTGGTGGCGATCGCGATACCCCTGGTTCTCGCCATTACCTTTGTCGTCATGGCCGTGGCGGGAATTTCGCTGCAGCGCATTTCCTTGGGCGCCCTCATCATTGCCCTCGGGCTGCTGGTGGACGACGCCATGATCGCGGTTGAAATGATGGTTGCAAGGCTTGAGGTGGGCGACCCGCTACCGAAGGCCGCAACGCACGTCTACACGTCGACCGCCTTTCCAATGTTAACCGGCACGTTGGTGACAGTCGCGGGCTTCATCCCAATTGGGCTCAATAGCAGTAACGCCGGAGAATTCACATTCACGCTGTTCGTCGTAATCGCCGTGTCCCTGCTGGTGTCGTGGATCGTCGCTGTCCTGTTCACGCCGTTGCTCGGTGTCACGATCCTGCCCGCAAAGGTGAAAGGCCATCGCGAGACCAAGGGGCGATTCGCAAGGATTTTCGCTCGTCTGCTTGCGCTGTGCATGCATCACCGATGGCTAACGATCGCGGTTACCGTGGCGGCTTTTGGGCTTGCCCTATTTGGCATGCAATTCGTGCAGCAACAGTTCTTTCCATCATCCGATCGTGACGAACTGATTGTCGATTGGAATCTGCCGCAGAACGCCTCGATTTCCGAAACCAACGCGCAAATCGCACGCTTCGAACGTGAACAACTTCAGGGAAATAACGGGGTCGATCATTGGTCGACCTATGTCGGGGTTGGAGCGCCGCGGTTTGTGCTTTCATTCGATTTGCAGACCGCCAACGCCTGGTTTGGGCAGATGGTCGTCGTGACAAAGGGCGGCATCAAAGTGCGTGACCGCCTGAAACAACAATTCGAAGAATATTTGCGGACGACTTTCCCGGGCACCGATACGTTCGTCAAAATGCTCGAGGTCGGGCCTCCAGTCGGGCGGCCCGTTCAATACCGTCTGAGCGGGCCCGACATCGTCAAGGTCAAGGATTTGTCCGAAAGTCTCGCTGCAATCGTGCGCTCAAATCCTCATCTGAACAACGTCGTATTCAATTGGATGGAGCCGGCGCGCGTTGTTAAAGTGGACGTTCTGCAGGACAAGGCCCGCCAGCTCGGCGTCTCTTCGGAAGATATTTCCGCCACCTTGAACAGTGTGCTCAACGGAACCTCCGTCACGCAGGTGCGCGACAGCATCTATCTCGTCAACGTGGTGGACCGGGCCACTGCGCCCGAGCGCGCCTCAATCGACACGCTGCGCAACTTGCAACTTATCGGCTTGGCGGGCCAAACCGTGCCGCTCGGCGCCGTTGCTACTCTGCGCTACGAAATCGAGCAGCCGACCATATGGCGGCGGTCGCGCCTCCCCACGATCACGTTGCAGGCAAGCATTCGTGACGACGTGCAGCCGAGCACTGTGGTCGAACAACTTGCACCGCACGTCGCCAGCTTCGCGAAACAGCTGCCGGGTGGCTATGCGGTCACCGTCGGAGGCTCGGTCGAGGAGAGCACCAAGAGCCAAGGCCCGATCAAGGCCGTCGTTCCCCTGATGCTTTTCGTCATGGCGACGATCCTGATGATCCAGCTGCAGAGCTTCAGCAGACTGTTTCTGGTCTGCGCCGTTGCGCCGCTCGCATTGGTGGGCGTCGTCTTGGCCTTACTGCCGAGCGGAGCGCCGCTGGGATTCGTCGCCATCCTGGGCGTGCTGGCGTTGATCGGAATTCTGATCCGCAACTCAGTCATCTTGATCGTGCAGATCGAGCAGCTCAGAGCGGAAGGACGTCCGCGCCTGGGAGGCGGTGATAGAGGCGACAGAACATCGGGTCAGGCCCATCATGTTGACCGCGGCTGCCGCAAGTCTCGGGCTCATTCCGATCGCGCGCGAGATCTTTTGGGGCCCGATGGCGTACGCGATGATGGGGGGCATCATCGTTGGGACGCTGTTAACGCTCCTGTTCTTGCCGGCGCTGTATGTCGCTTGGTTTCGGATTAAAGAGCCGCAACACTGCAACCCATCCGCCTCGCATGCGTCACCGATCTCGACACGCGCCCCGCGTCACAATACCGAGCCCACAAGTAAATTGTTTGACAGCGCGGCGCCGGTTCTCACGAACGCGGATGCGTCGTAACAGTACCGGAGCGTAATGGCTGCCGGAGCGATCGTCGTCTTATCGGTCGGAGGCGTCATGCAGGCCTCCAAAGTTAGGTCTCTTTCCGATGCGGGCATCGGGACTAGGGGGAGAAGTTGACGGATCGCGAGTTCAACAAGGCACGGGAGTGAGTGCGTGGTGTTGAAGTCAGATTTCGAGCTCGTCGAGGAGATCGTCGCCGGTTTCCACGTCTCAACGCAGGCGCCGTCACTGCTGCAGTCTTCTGGGAAATGAAGGCAATCATCTCCTGCAATCGACAAAGGTGATAGCGTTAGTCGGCTACGGTCAGCTGACAAAAGGTGTTTCCAGCCGATATGGTGGTCGCTCGGCTGAGGCATGCGTTTGACATGTAAAGATACCAGAAGCGGCTTCGAGGTTCGGAGCGAATGATCAAGCACGCAATGACGCGGGGGTTGTTTGCGGCTGTGCTCGTGTTTGGCGGCAAAGCGCAGGCGGAGGAAAAGGAGCCGCGGGCGCTCTTGGAAGTCGGGGGCGTCGGTGAACTGGGCTTTCCTGACAGTACATCGAGTCTCGGCCCTGCGATCGGGATCGACGTCACTGCTGTCAGGAATTGGCTGGAAATCGAAGCGGGAGTTGCCTCGCTATTTGGCAACGGTCGCACCGAATTGAGCATGGATCTTATTTTCAAAAAACCCTACACCTTGTCCAAGACCATGGAGATCGAGTTAGGCGTGGGACCGGCATGGATGCGGGAGACAAGGGGAGGAAAGATCACCGATTCTATCGGTGGCGAGGCGGCGGTCGAGATGCAGTTCTGGCCATGGCCGGAGCGAAAGCTCGGTTGGTTTTTGGAGCCGAGCTATGGATACGACTTTACCAGAGGCCACGAACAGGCGCTTGGTGTCACTGTTGGCTTGCTGATACCGATTCCATAGCCACTTTTGGATGATCTGGCGGAGCGACTGAGAAGTGCGATGTGTCCCGCATGTGACTCGACCGAGCAAGATCTGAGCACAGCGCTTTTGGCGTTACGTGAAGGCGACTTGAACGGGGCGGAGGCGATCGCGCGGCGTCTCTTTGAGAATACCCCTGAAAGTCCAGCCGTTCATCAGCTCGCCGCGATCATCGCGCTGCAGCGTGGCGAGATTCAGGAGGCTGTCAGCGCGGCGGCCGCCAGCCTCGTGCGACGTCCCGATCATGTTCCGACCCTTCTCATCGCTGGCCGCGCGGCCCGGGTATCAAAAGACCTTGCCGGCGCGCTGGCCTTCTTTCGCCGTGCGATAATGCTTGCGCCTGACCGGGGGGATGCCTCGTTTCTGACCTGCGTGACGTTGCTCGAACTTGGCGATTCGGCAGCAGGAGCGATGCTTCCTCGGCTGCTCGATCGATTTCCGGATGACTTCGAAGGGTGGAGCCTGCTTGGCGACGCGCTGCAAAAGGCGGGTCAGTTGGAGGCGGCGTTCGTCGCGTTTTCGCGAGCGGCTCATGCCGCGCCGTCTGTCGCACTGCACCTGCGGCGCGGCGTGCTGCTGGAATCTCTTGGACGCCCCGTTGACGCAATTGGCGCTTACCGCGCAGCCGCCGACATAGCGCCCGACCACCCTGATGTGTTGCTTAAACTCGGTCTTTGTCTGCGCCGGATCGGCGACGCCGACGATGCGGTCGTGGCACTTGAACGAGCCGTTACGCTCTTCCCCAATAATGGCGACGCCTGGTTCGCGGCGGCGCTCGCCAGGCAGGACAAGCGGGACTTTGGATCCGCGGCCGAAGCATACGGTCGGGCCCTTGAGATTCGCCCTCACTTCGCGGAGGCCGCCGTCAATCTCGGCATATGTCACCAGGAAGACGGAGACATGGCTGCAGCCAAAGCGGCTTACCAACTCGCATTGAGGCTACGGCCGGATACTTTTGGCCGCATCGCGCAGGCCCTGGCGGCGGCGCCGATCGGCGAAGTGTGGCTCGACATTGCGGCGCTGCGCAGTTCGCTTACCGGCTGATCACCGCGGCCGCCGCGCCCGATACCGCCGCCGATAGACGCCGGATTTGGACAGAAGGGTGGCGCCGGTTTCCTCATAACGCTGCCGGCCCTCTTTCGACAACGGTTCGAAAACCAGCTCCGCAACGTCGCGGGCCACCGGAAAACATTGGGCCACTGGCGTGCCGGCCGGCAAGACCCCGTTGAAGCTCGAATCAATCCAAATCGCTGGAAACAGAATCCCGACGTCGCTAAAGCGATCTGAGTTGACCAGTCCCGTTAGCAGACGGAACGGCAAGTCGGCCCGGTTCACCGGATGCGTCGCAAACAGCGAGTACTCTGCTTCAAGTTCGATCGTCCAGAAGCTGTTGAACTTGATGACAGCACGGGTGGGGTCGTGGAATGGCGTCCCGGTAACTTGCGCAGGCACGTGAAAGCTCAACGGCGAACGCGGATGCGCTTCGACCGCAAGGGGCGGCAAATCCCACGACCAGGAAAACTTGCCATCGTGGACCGCAACGTCACACGGGAGCGGGATGATAAAGCCGTGCGCCATGGCATCGATGAAAGGCGGACAGTGCTTGAGGGTGCGTATCTCCTGGCCATGCAGCTCGGAAAAGGCCGACGCCGGCATGTTGCGCAGCCAATCGGGCAAAGCACCGCGGGCCGCGGTCGGCCGTGGCAGCCGATCGTAAAGGGCGGGATCGCAGCGAAACACGATGCGCATGGCCTCCTCGGCTTAGACGCCTCGATAGAGGCCAAAATTGAACGCTACCGAAATGCGCAAGCCATTCCCTCGATACGGCCGAACCGCGTGGAGCAGGAAAGACGGAAAGAGAAACATCAGCCCGGCGCGCGGACGAATGGTCTCGGCGCTGCCGGCCGACAGGCCATCTTCGCCGCCGAATTTGAGTGCAGGCGCATGCATCATCGGCGACGGCCCGCGCGGATCGAACATCTCAAATTCACCCCCAAGCGACGGATCGTCGGCGCAGCCGCCGTCGCTCACATAGTAGCTGCCCGACCAGAAGGAGCCGGGATGGTAGTGACAAGCATTTGAGTTGCCGCGGCCACTGACGTTGGCCCAAGCTTCTGTCGTCCATTCCGGGCGCACGGCGCGTCCTTCACGGTCGGTTGTCAGCTTCGTCGCCAAGTCGCGCCCAAACGCCAAAACTTCTTCGGCTCGCTTGCCGCCCCATTTGGCTAAATCCCGCGTCGAATGCCAACCGCCCATATTGGAGGCGCCGATGCTGGGATGCTCGGCCCGGTGGTGCAGAATGATGTCTTGCAGTTCGGCATTGCGCGCCGCGGCGTCAGGCAGAATGACCGCCGCAACCGGTGTCGCAAACAGTCCCTTGATCTCAATCTCAATGCCCGCCATCGGCGTTTCCCCGGACCAGATCGTCCGCTTCTATCGAGCAAGAAATTTGGCGCGGTGTTGGATCATGAAACTCTCGAGTTCCGCCACTTGCGCTACGGACAATCGAAGGCCAAGTTTGGAGCGCCGCCAAACAACATCATCAGCTTCTTGTGCCCATTCCTCGCGCATCAGATAGACGACCTCTGCCTCGGTCAGACCGCTCCCGAAGTCGCGGCCCAGCGAAGCATGGCAACTCGCCCGATCGAGCACAACACGTGTTCTCGTGCCATAAGCGCGAACGAGGCGGCGGCAAACATCGGCATCGAGCCAGGAATACTCGCGACCGATCTCTGTGGCCAGTTCGTCGAAGCTCTGCACGGGAAAATCGCCACCCGGCAGCGGCTCATGGCCCGACCAATTGCGGCGGTCACGAGCGGCTGCCGGCAAATATCGTTCAAGCTTGTCGAGCGCGTGTTGGGCAAGGCGCCGGTACGTCGTGATTTTGCCGCCAAATATGGAAAGCATCGGCGCGCCGGCTTCATCCAGTTCCAATACATAGTCTCGCGTGGCTGCCTGCGCTTCGCTCGCACCGTCGTCGTAGAGCGGTCGGACGCCAGAATATGTCCAAACAACCTCCGCCGGCCTAATCGCAGTTTTGAAATATTGGTTTGCCGCATGGCAGAGATAATCGATCTCTTCCGCGGTGGTTCTGACATCGCTCGGATCACCGACATAGTCACGTTCCGTTGTACCAATCAGCGTGAAATCACCCTCGTACGGAATTGCGAAGATGATGCGCTTGTCAGCATTCTGGAAGATGTAGCAGCGGTCGTGGACATAGAGCTTGGGAACGACAATGTGCGAGCCTTGCACCAGCCGAATACTCGCGGGTGCGTTGCGTCGCTTGGCGGCGGCGAGAACCTCGCCAACCCACGGCCCTGCCGCATTGACAAGAATCCTGGCGCGGACCGTTTCGGCAGCTCCGCCTGAGCGACGGTCGACGGTGGTGAGATGCCAAGTGCCCGCGTCGCGCTTCGCCGCAACGGCCTTGGTGCGCGTGCGGATGCGCGCGCCGCGATCAGCCGCGTCGCGCGCATTGAGGACGACAAGGCGGGCATCGTCTACCCAGCAGTCGGAATATTCGAAGCCAACCGAGTATTGGCCGGGCTTGAGCGCCTGGCCGACGACGTCCTTCGTCAGATTAAGGGTGGACGTTGGCGGCAGAAGCTCGCGTCCGCCGAGATGATCATAAAGAAAAAGCCCGAGTTGGAGCAGCCATGCCGGCCGCAACCCTTTGTGATAGGGCAGCACGAAACGTAAGGGCCGGATGATGTGCGGCGCCATCCGCCAGAGCACTTCGCGCTCCATCAGTGCTTCCCGCACCAAACGGAATTCCAGATATTCGAGATAACGCAGCCCGCCATGGATGAGCTTGGTTGCGGCCGAGGAGGTGCCGCTGGCTAAATCGGCTTGCTCGCAAAGATAGACCGACAAGCCGCGGCCGGCCGCATCCCGCGCGATGCCACAACCGTTGATTCCTCCTCCGATGATCGCGACATCGTAGGTGTCGTCCACCACCACGTTTCCCCGCCGCTCAGGTTGATATATTCGTTTTATGGTCACCTTGACGGTAAGCGAATAATAATTCCTATACAAGCGCGCATTTCGAAATCAAATACGAACGTCGCGCGGTGCGGCACCCAAGCGGTTACCCACGCCGCAAACAATCGCTGCGGACTTAGCCGGTCGGTTCGGCAAGCTTTAACAGCGGCGTCACAGCTGCGCTTTCGGTGGCCGTCTCGATCACTTTGACGCCGTGGGTGGCGCAGACGTCGCGGAGTCTCGCCGAGATCAGCCGGTCGGTGACGAAGGCATCGATTTCGGACATATGGCCGACACGAACCGGGGCTGCGCGCTCAAGTTTCGTCTGATCGCAAACGAGGAGCACGCGCCTGGCATTGTCGATGATAGCTCGGGAGACGTTGACTTCGCGCGGATCGTAATCAAGCAGCGATCCATCGTCGTCTAGCGCGGAAGCGCCAATCACCGCCATATCGACCTTGAACTGCCGGATGAGGTCGACCGCCGAACTGCCGACAACCGCTCCGTCGGAGCGTCGCACCGGCCCGCCGGCCACAATGACTTCGATCGTCGGATGGCGGTAAAGCGCCATTGCGACGTTGAGGTTGTTGGTGATGACAAGGAGATTTTGGTGGTTCGTCAGTGCGGTGGCGACTTCTTCGGTCGTCGTGCCGATGTTGATGAAGAGGGAGCATTCGTTCGGGATGAGCGCTGCGGCGGCGACGCCGATCGCGCGCTTCTCCGCAGCCGCGATAAAACGGCGAGCCTCGTAGGACAAGTTCTCAACTGAGGAAGCAATGACCGCGCCGCCGTGCGTCCGCGATAGAACACGAAGGTCGCAAAGCTCATTGAGGTCGCGCCGTATCGTTTGTGGGGTGACATCAAAGCGAGCCGCAAGCTCTTCCACGGTGACCCGGCCTGCGGACCGAGCTAGGCCGACAATGGTATTCTGCCTATCGCTGAGTGGTTGCATTCGCCAAAGTCCCGGTAGCTTCTCGGGTCAAATGAAAGGGCCGACCCATCCCGAGGGCACTCCTCTGATGACCCTGAGCATTCTACGAAGCTCGAATTTCCCTTTTCATTTTCGTTTTGACCGTTTATGCTCAAAATTGAGTTCGAATGCAAATCAGTTCGCCACACGAGCGAACGCTGAAACAGGGGGGACTGCGGGTGAATGCCGCGCGCTATCCAGCCGATGGCCCCACGCTGTCGCCGTTCTGCGCTCGTCGCCTGTTGCACGCTGCGATGCGCCGGCTCTCCTGCACGCCTACCCTGCACGAACAACCTTTCGCTTATCGTCACCCATCGGCCGCAATGCCCGGCCCGCCGGCCGGGAGCGCATGAGCATCAGGCTTGAGAGCGTGAGCATGGTTTCGATGGGGCAGAGCATCATCAATGACGTCTCGCTCACCGTCGAACGAGGAACGATGAACGTGCTGCTCGGCCCATCGCTGGCCGGCAAGACGACGGTTATGCGCTTGATGGCAGGTCTGGATGCGCCGACCTCCGGCCGCATTCTGATCGACGGCAAGGATGTGACCGGCATTCCAGTGCGCGAGCGGTCGGTGGCGATGGTCTACCAGCAATTCATGAACTACCCATCGCTCTCGGTGTTTGAGAACATCGCATCGCCGCTGCGCGTTGCCAAATTGAAAAACGATGAGATCCAGGAGCGTGTGCAAAGTGTCGCGCGTATGCTCGGCCTGCAATCCCTGCTCGACCGTCTGCCGCATCAGCTATCAGGCGGTCAGCAGCAACGCACCGCCATTGCCCGAGCGATCGTGAAGCGCGCCGATCTCGTGTTGCTTGACGAACCGCTGGCCAATCTCGACTACAAGCTGCGTGAGGAATTGCGCGAAGAGCTTCCCTCGATTCTCAAGCAATCAGACGCGATTCTCGTCTACGCAACGACCGATCCGCTTGAAGCACTAATGCTCGGCGGCGTCACGGCAGCGCTGTCCAAGGGCCGAATGATTCAGTGTGGAGCGACGCCACAGGTCTATCAGCGTCCGGCGCAGATCGAAGCGGCGCGTGTGTTCTCCGATCCGCCGCTTAACGAGATCGTGGCGACCAAGCAAGACAACATGGTTCGTCTTGCCGACGATCTTGCCGTGCCTGTGGCCGGCATCCTGACAAAGGTTCCTGACGGCGAGTATACCCTCGGCTTCCGTGGCGACATGGCAAGGGTCGAAGCGCCCTGGCAGGCGTCTATCAGCCTTCCCGGCCGCGTTGCGCTCGCGGAGATCAGCGGCTCGGAAAGCTTTGTCCACATCGAGACGGCACTCGGCACCTTCGTGTGCGTCGAGCGCGGGGTTAGTACGCGGCAGCCCGATCAAGCGGCGGTGCTGCATGTCGACGCAGCGCGCATGTTTGTCTTCGATCGTGCGGGGCAGCCGGTCGGTTTCGAGCCGGATTAGTAATCGGAGCTGCGTATGGCGCGCATCACGCTCGACGGCATTGCCCACAGCTACGACGCTGGCTCATCGAAGGCGCTCCAGCGGCTCGATCATGTGTGGGAGCAGGGCCGTGCGTATGCACTGCTCGGTCCATCGGGCTGCGGCAAGACCACATTGCTCAACATCATATCGGGCCTCATCACGCCGTCGGAAGGCCGCGTATTGTTTGATGGAAAGGACGTTACGCGCCTGCCGACCGAGCAACGCAACATCGCCCAGGTGTTTCAGTTCCCGGTCATCTACGACACCATGACCGTTGCCGGGAATTTGGCGTTTCCGCTGAAGAATCGCGGCGTGGAGCGTGGCGCGATCAAGTCGCGGGTCGCTGAGATCGCCGCTCTGCTCGGCCTTACCCAGGATTTGCCGCGTCGCGCGCGGGGCATTACCGCCGAAGCCAAGCAGAAGGTTTCGCTGGGGCGAGGTCTGGTGCGCGCTGACGTCGCTGCCATTCTTTTCGACGAACCGCTGACCGTCATCGATCCGTCCCTCAAGTGGCAACTCCGATCGAAGCTAAAGGCCGTGCACCGCGCGCTCGACCTGTTGATGGTCTATGTCACGCACGATCAGGTCGAAGCACTGACCTTTGCGGACGAGGTCGTCGTTATGAAGGACGGCCGCGTGCTGCAGGTCGCGACGCCGGCACGGCTGTTCGAGCAGCCGGAGCACACCTTCGTCGGCTACTTCATCGGCTCGCCAGGGATGAATTTGGTAGCGGCAAACGTCGCCGACAACGTCGCCCACGTGGCGGGCCGCACCATCGAACTGGCAGGGCGCTATCCGTCCCTGCCGGACAAATCGACGGTTCTCGGATTCCGTCCGGACTATGCCTGGCTGGTCCCCGACGGCGGCATTCCCGTACAAATCCGGCGGGTCGAGGACCTGGGGCGCAGGCGGCTGGCGCGGGTGGCGCTGGGTCCGCACGAGATTTTCGCCACGGTACCGGCCGACATGCCGATCGACGGCGAACAAGCCGGACTGACAATCCGGCCGGACCGGCTGTTCGTTTACGCCAACGACGAACTCGTAGCCGGAGATCGTCGCTGATGGAAAAGCCGTACAACAACCGCGCTTGGCTGATGGTCGCCCCGGTTTTCGCGCTGGTGCTGTTTTCCGCGCTGCTGCCGATGATGACGGTGGTCAATTACTCGGTGCAAGATTCGCTTGGACAAAATCAGTTCTTCTGGAACGGCGATGGCTGGTTTCGCGATCTGCTCAATCCGTCCACGGAGATCGGTGCACGCTTTGCCGATGCACTGCTGCGAAATCTGACCTTCTCGCTGGTTGCGTTGTTGATCGAAATTCCGCTCGGCATTGCCATCGCGCTTTGCCTGCCGCGCAGCGGCTGGGCGATCGGGCCTCTGCTGGTGATTATCGCCCTACCGATGTTGATTCCATGGAACGTGGTCGGCACGATCTGGCAAATCTTCTCGCGCGCGGACATCGGCCTGTT
Source organism: uncultured Alphaproteobacteria bacterium (assembly GCA_963829395.1). GTDB lineage: Bacteria > Pseudomonadota > Alphaproteobacteria > Rhizobiales > Xanthobacteraceae > BOG-931. The sequence goes on from CAWHHX010000001.1 coordinate 91,146, forward strand.
CGGCGCCGCCTTGACCGGTTTGGGCCTGCACTACAACGTCACGCAGGAGCCCATTTCGGCGTGGTGCACGATCGTCGTCATCGACGTTTGGCATTGGACCCCACTCGTTATCTTGTTGGTCTATGCGGGCCTCCGCGCCATTCCGGACGCCTACTATCAGGCGGCCCGCATTGACGGCGCGAGTCGGTGGGCAACGTTCGTCAATATCGAATTGCCCAAGCTGCAAAAGGTTTTGGTCATCGCTGTGCTGTTGCGCTTTATGGAAACATTCATGATCTACACCGAGCCGTTCGTCGTCACCGGCGGTGGGCCGGGCAGTGCCACCACCTTTCTGTCGATCGATTTGGTCAAGATCGCTCTGGGGCAGGTCGATCTCGGAAGCGCGGCCGCGATGTCGCTCGTCTACAACCTCATTACCCTCACGCTTTGCTGGATTTTCTTCACCATCATGACGCAGCTCGACCGTCGGAGGTATGCCTGATGGGCGCCGACATCGTCTCCGAATCCGGCTCAGCTGTTGTTGGCGGCCGCACGCAATTCGTCGGCACGGTGAGCGTGACGGGCCTGCTGCCGAGGCTTGGCTTTGCCGTTTATCTGCTCGCGCTGATGCTGCCAATCTACTGGCTCGTGAGCATGAGTTTTCGCAGCAATGAGGATATCACGTCTCGTCTTGCATTCTGGCCGCATCATCCATCGCTGGAGAAATACTTTTTCATCCTGAGCGATCCGACCTGGACCCACGCCTTTCTGGTATCGCTAACCTACGTGGCGATAAATACCGTCATCTCGGTGACGGTCGCGTTGCCGGCCGCTTATGCGTTCAATCGCTACCACTTCATCGGCGACAAGTATTTGTTCTTCTGGCTGCTCTCGCTGCTGATGGCGCCGGCGGCGGTGTACGCCATGCCGTTTTTCAATCTTTATTATGCGATCGGTCTGTTTGACACCGTCTGGGCCGTGGCCTTGGCGCATTGCCTTTTCAACGTGCCGGTGGCGGTCTGGATTCTCGAGGGCTTCGTTGCCGGCGTGCCGCGCGAGATCGACGAGATGGCGGCGATCGACGGCTATTCATTCCCCCGTTTCTTCATCCGTATTTTCCTGCCGTTGATCGCCAACGGGGTAGGGGTCACTGCTTTCTTTTGCTTCATGTTTTCGTGGGTCGAGCAGCTGTTGGCGACCACACTGACCGCTACTGATGCGCTGCCTTTCGCGGCCGTGATGACCCGTAGTTATTCGGTAGCTGGAATGGATTGGTCGCTGCTCGCCGCTGCGGGTGTGCTGACGATGATCCCAGGCGCCGTCGTGATCTGGTTCGTTCGCAATCATATCGCCAAGGGCTTTGCTCTGGGCCGGGTCTGAAGGAGGCAGGTCATGCTCGCGTGGATGGCTTGGACCTGGCAAACGGGGCTCTTCTTCGGCCTGATCGGGCTCGCTCTGATTATCTTGACGCTGCTGGCGATCTTCCGACCGCAGCCGCCGCGCCAGGGCATCCTCGGCTTTCCGACACAGCGTGGCGATCGCTTCTTCGTGTCGTTGATCGGCGCCGCCTTCATTTTCGTTTTGTGGATGCGCTTCGACGGTGGCGCGTTGTGGTACCCGCTCGGACTGTCCGTCCTGTTCGGTGCGGCGATGTTCAGGTTTGCCTGAAAGGGCACAAAAGCCCACGCGCATGGAGCGCGGGGAATTGTAGTGGAGGGAGTGACCATGGATATGAAACGACGAGATGTCTTGAAGGGAGCGGCCGCGACCACTGCAGCCGTTGCGGTCGGAGCGCCGGCGTTACTGACGCCGACGCCAAGCCATGCGCAGCAATTGGACGCGGCGAAGAAGTGGGTGGATTCCGAGTTCCAGCCTTCGACGCTGACCAAAGATCAGCAAATGGCCGAGATGGAGTGGTTCATCAAGGCCGCTCAGCCGTTCAAGGGCGCGAAAGTCAGTTGCGCCTCGGAAATCCTTGGCATTCACGAATACGAATCCAAGACTTTGACCAAGGCCTTCGCCGAGATCACCGGCATTCAAGTCAATCACGAAATGATGGACGAGGGCTTGATCGTCGACAAAATCGAAGTCGAGATACAATCTGGCCGCCCGATCTACGACTTCTGGATGAACGATTCCGACTTCATCGGGACCCATCCGCGCTACAATGATATTGCCGGCGGCTCGCTCACCGACTTCATGGCCGGTGAAGGCAAGGACATCACCAATCCAAACCTTGACCTGAAGGATTTCATCGGCCTGTCGTTCGCGACGTTCACCGACGGCAAGCTCTACCAGCTTCCCGATCAGCAATTCGCCAATCTCTACTGGTTCCGGTATGACTGGTTCCAACGACCTGAGCTCAAGGAGAGGTTCAAGAAGCAATTCGGTTACGAGCTCGGCGTGCCGGTCAATTGGTCGGCCTATGAGGACATCGCGGAATTTTTCACCAACACCGTGAAGACGGTCGACGGCGAGCGCGTCTATGGCCACATGGACTACGGCAAGAAGGATCCGTCGCTCGGCTGGCGCTTCACCGACGCCTGGCTCTCGATGGCCGGAAACGGCGACCGCGGTCTGCCCAACGGACGTCCGGTGGACGAATGGGGCATTCGTGCAGAGAACGGCATTCCGGTCGGTTCCTCCATTACGCGGGGCGGCGACGCCAACGGCCCGGCGGCCGTTTACGCGCTGACCAAATTCGCGGAGTGGCTCAAGAAATACGCGCCGCCTGAGGCGGCCGGCATGGACTTCCTCGAAGCCGGCGCGGTGCCCGGCCAAGGTCGTATCGCCCAGCAGATCTTCTGGTACAGCGCGTTCACGGCCGCGCTCTCCAAGCCCGACCTGCCGGTGATGAACAAGGATGGCACGCCGAAATGGCGCATGGCTCCAAGCCCGCACGGCGCCTATTGGAAGGAGGGCATGAAGCTCGGCTACCAGGACGTGGGCTGCTGGACCTATCTCAAATATGCCGCGCCGGAGCGCATCAAGGCCGGTTGGCTCTATGGCCAATTCTGCGTGTCTAAGACCGTCTCGCTGAAGAAGGCGGTCACGTTCCTGCATGTCATCCGCGAAAGCGACATCTCGTCCGACGCGATGACCAAACTTGCCCCCAAGGTGGGCGGCTGGGTCGAGTTCTATCGCAGCCCGGCGCGCAAGCTGTGGACGCCAACCGGCGTCAACGTGCCCGAATACGGCAAGCTGGCGCAGGTATGGTGGCAGAATGTGTCGCGTGCCATCTCCGGCGAGCAGACCCCGCAGCAAGCCATGGACGGACTCGCGCGCGACCAGGATGCGATCATGGCGCGTCTGGAGAAATCGGGCGTGCAGGGCAAGCTCGGGCCCAAGCTCAACGAAGAGAAGCCGGCCGAATACTGGTACGACAAGGCGGAAAAGGACGGCAATCTCGCCCCGCAGCGCAAGCTCGCCAACGAGAAGCCGCCTGGAATCACCGTCGACTACGACGAGCTGATCAAGTCCTGGAAAGCTGAGAAGCCGAAAGGCTGAAACTCAAAGGCGATCGGAGCAGGGCCAGCAATGGCCCTGCTGGAGAAGAGGCGCCGCAACGTGCGGCGCCTGCGTTTTTTGAGACTCCCGCATTTTGCGAACGAAGGCAGGGGTATGCTCGCCAGGCCATGACGCATCTTCGACCATTCCGAAATATCGGCTAACAGCTTGATTGGATAGAAGTCGGATTCTCGCGATTTTTCGGAATGCCAGTTGATAAATAATCGGAAACAATTGGATTTTGATTCCGCCATTCCCTGGTTCGAATCCAGGCGCCCCAGCCAAATTTTTGCAGTGTTTGTAATTATTTGGAATCGGTCACGTTTGGTTCTTCTTGATCATTCCGAAATTCTTTTTGCCCTTCATTCCGAAATTCTGTTCCCGGCGTGTTCGACGAAGCCGCAATCCGATGCGCGTGGCGCTTCCGCGTGGCTGCCAAGGCACGTTCCATCGTTCTCTTGGCGTAACCCTCGTAGGACGAACCCGCAAATTTCAGAGATCTCGCCAGAATACTTGGTACGGTGCCGTGGGATGTGAACTGCGCGTCTCGGCGGCTTGTAGGAATGGGTATGCGGTTGAATTGGGCCCGAAGCGAAGGGGATTTTTTAAACGCATCAAGTAGGCGCGGCTGGAGTAGGTGAAGCGTTGAGAAGGGCCGATAGAGCATCTTTAGCGTTGGGCAAGGAGAAGGGCGACCAAGCTTACTTGTAAGGAAAGTGCAATTTCCTTCTCAGTTCACGCGCGTTGTGATTTATCGCCGCCGGCGAGCGCCAACCGCGTGCGATACTCTTTAGGAGTTGTCCTCGTCCACTTGCGAAAAGCTTTTCGAAAGTTTGCTGCATCATTAAACCCTACTAGGGCACCGATATCCTCGACAGAGAGCTTAGTCTTGCGAAGGCTCTCCTGGGCCACCTCGGTTCGCACAAGATTGACAATCTCACCAAAGGAAGTCGCTTCCGCAGTTAGTTTCCTGCGCAGGGTGCGCTCATTCATTCGCAGTCTCGCGGCCATTTCGCTTATCGACGGTATGTTCTCTGGGCACTCGCAGACGATTCGATGGACGCGGTGAGCAATTCCGGCCGCCGTAACAAGCTCCGCAATTTGCCGATCGCACTCCGTTTGCATAGCGTCAGCGGAAAACTTGTTGGCGAGGGTCGTCGGGCGATCCAGCACCTCGGCATCGTGATAGATCTCCGAAGGTCCGTCCCAGAATGAAACCGGGCAGCGCAGATGCGCCTCGAACAAACTTTCGAAAGCACGCAAGCCCTCAGGCAACAGCACATAAAGCGGCCGGTACTGTTCGCCCAGCCCATCTTGCATATGTAAGGCGTGTTGAAACACTTGTTGGGCGAGAAGGAAGTTGCGACAGTGGATGTTCTCGATTGACGCCGTCGGCTTGAGCAGACGCCAGACGAACTGCTCCTTGGACGCACCCCACTCCACCCCGAACACTGGTGTAGCCAGCCGGTGATATCTCACGGCGTTGTCTAGGAACATTCGGATGGAGGGGCTACTCAGCAAGGTGTAACCGTAGACGCCATAGGCAGACAAACGCATCCGTTGTCCGACTCTGAACGGCAAAGAACTGTCATCAACCAAGCGAATTGCGTTCTCGCACCCTTTCACGAACTGGGCGACCGACGATTTCATGCCGAAGCTGGACAGGTCATCGACCGCGAAGCCGGTGCCGCGGAGTACCCATGCCGGTTCGACGCCAAGCTCCATCGCGGCATCGACAAGTCCTGCCAGTTTGTACGGCAGGTATAGCCTGTCGTAAATCCAGGATGCCTGGGTCATGGATCCACCTCATTGTCATCGGCTGAGCCTGCTGCGCTCAGTGCACCGCCGCATACATGATGAGGTCTTCCGTCGCCTCGTTCGCTGCGAATTCTTCGACCACTCTGCCCTGGCGGCAGACCAATATTCTGTCGGACACAGTCATGATCTCCGGGAGGTAGGACGAGATGACCACCACCGCTTTGCCCGCATCGGCAAGGCGATTGATAATTTCGTGGATTTCGGAAATCGCGCCAACATCTACGCCACGAGTTCGGCTCGTCGAAGATGATGATTTGCGGCTCCTGAGCTAGGGATTTGGCGATGACCACTTTCTGCTGATTGCCGCCAGAGAGTTCGATGACCCGCATACCGGCGCTGACAGCTCTTACCGCAAGATTGGAGATCCAGGTCTTGCCGAGCTCTCTTTCTTCAGATCGCTTCGTAAGCACGCGCCCTTTCCCGAATCTCGCAAGAACCCCCATGTAGATGTTGCGGCCGATGGACATGGTCTCAAAGAAACCTTCAACCTTCCGATCTTCGGTCACGTAGGCAATGCCATCGCGCACTGCGGGGGCCGGGACCAGGTAGCGGACCGGTCGGTCGTGAAGAAGTACCTCGCCGCCATGGAAGAAGTCGCGCTTCAACAGACCGGCGACGATCTTAAATGTTTCGGTGCGGCCGGCCCCGACAAGTCCGAAGACACCAGTAATCTGACCGGCGAAAACGGAAAATGACGTGCTTTTGACCATCGACGACATGCGAAGGTCTTGTACGGAAAGGACGCGCCGACTTGCCCGCCGCGCCTGCTTCTTGCGCTGACCGTAAAGCGTCTGCGACAGATCACGTCCAACCATTGCCTTTACGATCGATGCCCGATCGAACTTGACCGTCTGATCGGTGACAACATGCTTTCCATCCCGGAGGATGGTGATCCAATCGGAAACCGCGAGCGCTTCTTCGAGCGCGTGAGAAATAAAGACGACCCCCACGCCTCGCTTCTTCAGAGTCCCGACTAGGTCGAAGAAGTGCTTCTTCTCCTCTGGAGTGAGCGTCGCCGTCGGCTCGTCGAAGATGATGACCTTCGCGTTCAGCAGAACCGCTCTCGCGATCTCGACCATCTGCTTCTTCGCGGCCCCCAGCTGGCTTACGGTCTGCACCGGATCAACATCGAAGTTCAGCGACTGCAGGAATTGCTGGGCAGCGATATTGATCCGGCGCAACCTGTTGAAGACCTTTTCATGACCGAGGAACAGATTCTGGGCGACGGTCATCGTCGGGACTAGGCTGGTTTCCTGGAACACCATGGCGACACCCATTTGCAGAGCCTCATGGGGGGTTCGCGGCTCGACAAGTTGCCCCTCTATGTAGAGTGATCCCGAGCTCGGCCGCACGACTCCGGCCATGATCTTGGTCAACGTCGATTTGCCCGCTCCATTCTCGCCGAGCAGGGCATGGACTTCCCCTCGCCTCAGACCGATTGAGACATCCTCAACTGCGGCAACGCCGCCGTATCGTTTGGTCGCGTTCCTTAGCTCAAGAACGTAGTCGCTCACGCGGTGTCTCTTTCCGTTAATCCAGCCAAATCAACCCGGAGCAGAAGACCAGCCCCTTTCGACAAGAGGTAGAGATACCCATTAGCTTCGACTGCCGACACGATGCCGTGATGGTGCCCGTCCGCGCGGCTGTGGAGCGAGTATTTCGGTAGGCCGTCCGGCCCAAGCCTGACGACCAGCCCATAGGAGCGCGGGGGCGCCCAGGGTTTGGAAATCCCCAAAGTCTTGACGTTCCCGCCTTGGAGCGGCTCGAGAAAGCTTTGACCGGACGACAGCATGGGAGCGACCCAGAAGCGAGGATCGACCTCCTGCATCATCATGCGGCGATAACGGTCTTCACGAAGCACGAACTCGACGAGTCGACGGCGGGCGGTAAAGCACGTCAGCCACATCCCTCCGCCGACCGCCGGCGACATTCTCGATGGGTAGGCGGGCAGACGATCAATGACAGAGGAAATATGAGGCATTGCGCCGTTTCGCTCGATCTTGGCGACGCGATGGTTCCAGCTTTCAGAGAACCAGAGCTCGTTCGCCACTTCGTAAGCGCCGAAGGGATAGCGAAGCCCCGCGACAAGTTCTCTGTCGCCGTTGCCGTCAGGAGTGAGCCTGCAGATGCGGCCGCTTTTGCCGTGCGACAGGAGGTCCCGTGCGTACTCATTCGGCACCAGTGTCCGCGGATGAGTTGGTAGCCAGCATCCCTCCATCGCGGCAGGCGCTTAGCGCCGTCACGCACCTGAGGGCCTTTCCCCCAACCGAGCGGCGCGAGGATGCCCAGCTCGATTTGCCAATGACCGCAATTTCCTTTCCTGCGATCGCAGCCGCGATGCTCCCATCGGGCAGCCGCGCGAGAGCGGTCAACACCTCGGGAAACGCGGATACTAGTTCCTTCTCTCCGCCGGGCTCTAGGCGCAACAGGTGTCGCCCTTCGGCAATCCAGAGCGTTTCGCCGTCGGACGCGAGATCATTTCCGTCGTCCAGTTCGGCGACGACTTCGGCGTTGTCTATGATGTGATTGGGCTTCAGCGGCCCATCCATTGGAGGAACCGTGATGGCCGCCTCACCGCGGCCGAGAAGTCGGTCCGAGGCTTCTTTGAGAAGCGCGATCACGTCGATCTGCTCCAGAACGGTGTGCCTTTCCAATAGGTGTCGTATTGAACGTAGTCCTCCCGCGCGTTCTTCAGCTTGTACCGGCCGATGCGGTTGTTGACCAAACCGCCGATATAGAGGTAGCCCCGATGCTCCCGCATCGAGGTGATGCTCGGATGGTTCGTACCGTCGCGATCCCAGAGAGCCTCAAGCACCTTGCCTTCTTCGGTGATCTTGATGACGCAGCCGACATTGATGTTCGGGTACATCCACTCGTCGGGTGGCAAGCGCTTGGCCATCCGCCGGCGGAAGTCCGGCAGGCGCAGCGCGAGGTCAAATGCCGGGGAGCGCATTCCCGTTAAGGCAACCCAGAAGTTTCCGTCGGACGCTCGATTGATGTTGTCGGGCAGACCCGGAAGATTCGGGATGACGACTTGGTGGGTACCTTTCTGGGGACCATCGAACCAGTACCGGTTTAGAGTGCAGCCCCAAGTCTCGGCGAACAGAAAGGACTCTCCGTCGCTCGCCATGGAGATCCCGTTGGGAAATACCAAACCGCGGAGGACCGTCTGAGTCGTATTGCTTCTCGGATCGTAACAGATGATGCGGCCATTCCCGCGCGCTTCAAGGCTGTCGACCGCCCACTCGTGCATTTCGTAACGGATGGTCGCTTCGGAGAAGAAGACGCGACCATCCGGCGCAATATCCAAATCGTCAGCAAGCCTTAGGCGGCTGTCGTCGTTGATCGACGTCATGCTCCGATTTGTCTCATCGGTTGCTAATGTAACCGACCCGTCCGGCGCAATGCGATACAGCCCCATGCCACCAACGCAGACGTAGAGATTGTCATCTCGATCGAAAGCCATGCCGAGCGGTTGGCCGCCGATATGGGCGAACACCTCCATCTTTTCGTAAGTGGGTGCGAAGAAGCGCACGATGTCGCCATGCCGCGACCCGCAATAGAGGTGATCGTTCCGGTCCAGGATGACGTCTTCCGGACCCTCGATCCGGCCCAATCCTATCGGCTCCACATTCTTGAGCGCATCGTTAATCGCATAAGCCGTGCGATCCTCAGGCTTCGTGCTGGGCGCGTTCGGCAGACGGAGATATGAAGGGCTTACATAGACTTTGCTGATGATGCGCTGCCGATTCTTGATCCAACGAATGTCCACGCACGCGGAAAGTATCAGGATCGCCGCCAGCACCATGCGGTTGACACCGCCGGGCACGGCAAGGCTTACCAGACCATTCGTAATGGCCAGAACGATCAATGTCCCGATGATCGCTTTTGTCGCCGACCCGTTGCCGCCACCCAATCGGATTCCGCCCACAACTGCCGCCGTCAGCGCGGTTACTTCCCACCCTGCACCAACGTCGCCGCCCACTGTCGAGAGGCGTGACGCGAAGCAAAGAGCTCCAATGGATGTCAGTACGCCCGCTGCCACGTAGCAGAAGGCGATAGTCCTCCGCACCGGTATTCCGGAATTGAAAGCGGATCGCCTGGATCCGCCAATGGCGATGACGTGCCATCCCCAGCGAAGGCGTGTTAGAAAAATATGGCCGAAGATCGCGACACCGATGCAGACGGCGGCGATCGTTGGCACGCCCACGATAGTCCCCGAACCCAACCAATCCCAGGCCGCAGAATCAGGCAGATTCGCGGAGATCGCGGTCGAATAGCGAAGGACGAGCATATCGTAGGCGGCGCGATATACGATCAACGTGATCAGCGTGGTCAAGAAGGCACGTAAGCGCAGATAGCCGACAAGGACGCCGTTCACTGCGCCGAGCAGCGCTCCGAGCCCCAGAGTTACGAGACCGGTTGATATGACAGACCAGCCCCATACGTTCATAGCTAAAAGCGCCATGAAATTTGTGAGAGCGAAAGTCGAGCCGACCGAAAGGTCGATGCCGCCAACGATCATCACCAAACCGAGGCCCAATACGATCAGGCCGATTTCCCCGGCCTGCCGGCTCATGCTGACCAAGGCGCCGATAGTCAGGAAGTTCTGAACGTAGTTGGCGAGGACGGCAAATACCAACACCAAAAGGATCACTGGAATTGCAGTTTCGGTCCACCTTTTGGACAGGATTTCGCCAACCGCGTAATCGGGCCAGATGCGATGACGGAGACGTGTGAAAAGTTCAAAGCTCACGAGCGCGGCTCTCGGCCTTAAATGAAAAAGTTGACCGCGTCCAAGACGAGGTCAACTGTCACTCAAAGCCTTATTTGCCCAACGTCCAACACGCACCGTCGACGTTCGCCTTTGTGACGGTATTCAACGTTGTGTAGATCGAGCCCTTCGCCGTGCCAACCTTAATGCCCGATTGTAGCAGCCACTTGATCATGGCCGACACGTCGCGGCCTTGATCCGGAACGTTGTACGAAATGTACATGTCGTATGCGTCGCTTTTCACCATGTCGCAAGCGCCCTTCTGCTCGCTGCCGCCAGAGGTGATCAAGAAGACCTTGCCAGTCATGCCGGCTTCTTTGATTGCGGCTGCCGTCCCGATGTCCTGACCATCCCAAAACCCGATGATGCCGCAAAGGTCCGGATGCTGCTTGAGAACGGTCTGGGTGATCGCTTTCGCCTTCGATGCATCCCAGTCCGCCGCCTGATTGGACACGACGCTGATTTGCTTGTTCTTCGCCAGCACGTTTTCGATACCCTTTAGGGTGTATGCGCTGGCGGCTGCCGAAAGAGCGCCCTGCAGGATGGCAATCTTTCCCGATTTTCCTTCGCACGCCTTCACGACGGACTTGGTGAGCTTTTCGCCCATTTCGACCCAATCCACGCCGACGAAGGCCGTGGAGTTATAGGATGTTCGCATATTTAACTGGATCACGAAGATGCCAGCTTGTTCGGCACGCTGCAGAAGCTTCGCGTAGGTCTGCACGTCCGGGTTCTGGACGACGATGACCGCCGGCTTTTCGTTGATCAGGTTTTCGATTGCCTGGGCACCGGCGCTCGAATTGAAGTTCGGATCGCGCACAGTTACGGATACTCCGAGCGGTTCCAGCTCCTTCTTCATCGTTGCGAACCAACCTTGCGCCAAGTCCACGGCTTGGGCGACTGGAATGAAGACGACTTTCTTTCCGTTGAGTGCCTCGTGGTAACCAGCGCGGAACGGTTCATCGATGCCGTCGGCGAGCGACGGACAGATTGCGGTAGCGAGAATACCGGCGCCGAGGCCCAATGCCAGCAGCGCAGACCTTTGTGTTTTCATGCTCATTATTCTTCCTCCCTTAGTGTAACCGGCCGCCGCGGAATGCGACGGCTGTCAGATATCTCCTTGCTGCGCTGTCTCCTCGTTCCGAGGATTGGCTAGTGAATCGAGCACTACCGCACAAAGCAGGATCAGCCCCTTGATGAAGTTCTGGGCTGAATACGACAGATCCATCAGCGTCATGCCGTTGAGCAGCGTGCCAATCAGCAACGTTCCGATGACGACATTGGATACGCCGCCTCGACCCCCGGAGAGGCCGATGCCTCCCAAAACGACGACAAGGACCACGTCGTAGATCAGCGTGGAGTTAAAGACGCGCGTTGGCATGCTTTCGAGCGAAGCGGCCATCACGATTCCCGCGAACACACCAATGAGGGCGGCCACGAGATATTTCAGGACAATCAAAGGACGTGTAGAAATGCCGGTTGCTCGCGCAGCCAACAAATTATCGCCGACTGCATAGATGAAGGCGCCCAATTTGGTCAGCTTCAGAAAGGCGGCCGTCACCACCGCCGCCAACGCAAACATGAAGACTGGTTTGGGTACCCCTAGAATGTCGCCGCGGCCCATCCAGGACAGCGAGTGCAGGTCCGGACTCCATTGCACAACATCGACGTCGAAGAAGAAAACCTGGCCGAAGCCGGCGAGAAAGAGACCCGATGCGAGCGTCGTGAAAAGAGAAGGCACTTCGGCGTAGGCAATCAGCCAACCATTGAGCAAACCAAACACAATGGCGACCGCGAGGGAGAAGGTCACGGCATAAGGAACGCTGTGTCCCCACTGGACGAGCTGAAGAAGTATCCCTGGCGGGACAGCAAGAGAAGCGATCATCGAAATGTCAATGCCGCGGCCGATGATCACGACCGCCATCCCGAGTCCAAGAATCCCGAGAATGGCAACACTTTGCAGAAGCGCGAGCAGATTTGGCCCAGTCAGAAAGGTCGGCACGAACACCGAAAGCAGAGCAAAGAGCACGACGAAGATCGCAAAGACGATCGTCTTCTGGGAAAAGAGTCCCGGGTACCTGCTTTGAGGTGAAACTCTCGGCGCGCGTGGATGCGCCTGCATAGGTCATCTAAAGCTTCCTCCCGCGTTTATTCGTTTTGAGTTTTGACGGAGGATAGTGGCGCTCTGAGATCTCGGCTTGCGCTAGGACGCAACGGCATTGCATGGAGGCGCAATTGGCGGCGAGTCCTATTTAGGCGGGCCGGCCCTGCCGCCATGTCGTCAGTCGGTCGTTTCGGTGGTTTAGCGAGACCTGTGAGGCTGCTTTAGACCGGCAAGGATCATTTTTGTTTGTTCGCTTGAGAGGCATTCGATGAAGGCTTCGCACTCGGCCTCGATCCGTTCCGTGATCCCGACGTCGGTCGAGCGGCCGAGACGTTTGATGTGTGCCACAGACGCTTCCGGAAGCTTGGCTATCTGACCGGCGACTTCATGGGCCGCCTCTCGCACCTTCCCTTCGGGAACGACGGTATTGACCAAGCCAAGGCGTTCTGCTTCGGCTGCCTCAATGATCCGCCCGAGGAGGAATACTTCATTCGCCTTGAGATATCCGACGCGCGCCGGCAGGAGCCCGCTCGACCCAACTTCCGGAACGAGCCCCAGCTGGGCAAATGGTGCTGAAAGCTTTGCCGTGCCATCGACGAGGACGATGTCGCAATGGAGCAACATGGTCAGTCCGATGCCAACCGCGTAGCCTTGGACAGCAGCCACAATCGGCTTGTTGAAGGCTGGAAGAGATTCTGCAAATCGGCGCCATGGCGAGCCAGGGTTGAGGCTGTAGCTGCCCCCGAGGAACTCAGCGATATCATTGCCTGCGCTGAAATGTGGTCCTTCCGCGTCGATCAGCGCTACTTTGATACTCGCGTCCGTCCGCACCTCATCGAGGGCGTTGGACATCGAAAGGTACATCTCCGCGGTAAGGGCGTTGCGTTTAACCACCCGATTCAGCGTGAGCCGAAGAATGCCATCGTTCTTGTGGACAATGATGTCGCTCACACACGGCTCCCGAGTGCGTCAACCTATAGACGCCCGGAATTGTCGCAGACCGCAGTGCCCTTCACTTGCGCGTGCGCGCAAACCGCTTTGCGTATGCACGCAACTGGGCGAACCGCGCGAGACACGAGGTTAGGAGCCGCGGATGCTCGTCGGAGGGACACCGTAGCGCTTCCGAAACACGCTGCTAAAGTGGGAGAGGCTGTTGAATCCCGCGTCCATAGCGATTTCCGTGACCGTGCGCTTCAGCCCGACCGCCACCTCAAGCTCCCTGCGGCAGCGCTCCAGCCGGCTCGTCCAGATATAATCGGATACCGACATATCGGCCGACTTGAACAGGTATTGCAGCGTCCTGACTGACATCTGGTTGGCTTTGGCGATACGCTCCGGATTAAGCAACGGATTGCCCAAGTTCTTCTCGATATAGGACATGACCTGACGCAGGCGAGCGCCTCGAACGTCGGCGTCGCCTACAGACTCCGACACGTCATGTTCGGTGGTTTCGAACGCCAAGGCGAGAATGTTGAGGATATCTTCCCCAAGCTGGCTTCGGGCGTTCGCCTGAAGGTTCTCCGCCTCCATCACCATCGCGCTGCACATCGCCGCGGCGACGCGGCCGATTCCAACCCTGGTTTGGATGATCGATGTCACTGGGGGCGCGTGGCCGGAGAAACGCTTCGCGAACTCTTCCCGGGGAAACTCCAAATATATGAACAGTGCGGGGTCGCCGTTCTTCAGCTCGTAGGGTTCGGACGCCGTGAAAAGCCCCGCTTTGCCGACGGTGCAGAGAATGCTCTCATTGCGTTGCTGGACCGCTAGGCTGCTCTTCGCGGCGAAGCACACGTAGATGCAATCCTTGCTGACGCGAGACAAGTGCGACCGACGGCGCACGATATGCAGCGGTGGCGATTGGGTCTCGGTAAGCGTCACCGAGCCGAAGCTTGCTTCCTTGATGTAACCGACGTAATCGCTCGGCCCCATGTCCACCATGTCGACTCGGACATAGTTGTCGCACACACCTGCGCGCCAAGCTTCGAAGCGCTTGGCGGAAGGGTATTCTTCGGAGGAAAATACAAGCTTCATACGCGGCTCCTCCCGCAAACTGAACATATTACTGTAGCAGTCCGTAGCGGCAGCCGCCATATGGCTGGACAATCCTGCCTTTTGCGAAATAAGACGACGCGCTCGCCCCGCCCTAGAGCCATTCGATCTCGGTTTCGATCGTCAGATCGCGGACAGCCTCTTCGAGCCGCTGTTTCGCGGTGGATTGCGGAACGCCCGATGCCGTTGCATCGACGGCAAAAATAACTTTCGTCCCTGCTGAGACGCCGCTCGAAAAGCGGGCATTCACCAACTTCAGCCCGCCGTCGATTTTCGTGAGTTCGATACGCAGTTTTTCGATGATTGCCATTTCTCTAAGCGATGGTTTGTAAATCTTGCCGACCGCTGTGGTGGGCAATTGATCGATTTCGAAGATATGACGCGGCCGCGCCGGCGGCTCAGGGGTATGCGCCTCCATATATTTCGCTAGCTCGTCAAGATTGAAGTCTTTGTCGGACCGCGCGACGACAAATAGGACAGGAATTTCTCCAGCATAAGCATCAGGCATGCCAACGGCCGCACTCGCAGCTACGGCAGGATGCGCGCTTGCAACTTCTTCGATCGCCGCTGGATCGATGTTATGACCACCGCGGATGATCAAATCCTTCTTTCGGCCGGTCAGCACGAGCTGGCTGTCCTCGGTGAGGTGGCCTACGTCGCCCGTCACCAGGTAGCCGTCAGGAGTGAAGGCGTCTACGTTGTGGCGCCGATCGACATAGCTCGAGATAACCTGACGGCCGCGACAGATAACGTTGCCGGTCTCGTTCGGCGCGCAATCATCGAGAATGTCAGCGAAGGGGTCTTTGACAACCCTTACTTCCGAGAATGGGTGTCGGAGTCCGACGGCTCCCCGCTGCCTCCGCCCGCGTGGGGGCGCGCAAGCGATAGCAGTAACGGTTTCGGTCATACCGTATTGCTCGACGAGCGGCACACGAACCATTGCTTCAAAGCGATCGGCGACGGATGAAGAGATGGAAG
Source organism: uncultured Alphaproteobacteria bacterium (assembly GCA_963829395.1). Taxonomy (GTDB): domain Bacteria; phylum Pseudomonadota; class Alphaproteobacteria; order Rhizobiales; family Xanthobacteraceae; genus BOG-931. Next base: position 106,355 of record CAWHHX010000001.1, read on the forward strand.
CGCCACCCGTCAGCGTCAGCCGCAACGTCGAAATGTCATTGTTGTCGATCGGAATATTTGCCATTGCGCCGATCGTCGTCGGCACGGCGCCGAATATCGTAGCCCTGAAATAGCGCACGATCTTCCAGATATTCCTCACCACCTGCGGATCGCGATACCCGATTGGAGAGAGAACGACCATGTGTCCGCCGGCGGCAACCATGGCGAGGCCCCATGCCGAAGCGCCGCCAACATGGAAGAATGGTAGCCCGTTGAGCCCGATATCCTGCTCCGTGTTCCCGAGCGACTGGGCCATGCTCCAGGCGGCATGTATTTGATTCCCGTGTGTCTGGGGTACGAGTTTCGGTGAGCCGGTGGTGCCGCCCGTATGGAATAAAGCGGCGATGCTTTCGCGATTAATCTTACGTGGCGCAAGCAACCTGTCGGCTGACTGCCTCTCCAAACCGTCGGCAAGGGAGATGAATTTCGCTCCTTGCACACGGTCTTCGCCGATGAGGACCACGTAACGCAGGCTCGGAACATGTTCGATGATGCCGCTAACGCGGCCCCAAATCTCCGGGTCGGTTGTAGGGCCGGGGCACACGAGGATTTTCGCGGCTTCGCGCCGCAAAAGCTCGACCAACACCTCCTGCGCGAGGAGGTAGTTGAGGCAGCTCACGATGCCGGCGGTCTCAGCTCCCCACAGCAGCGCGGGTATAGGACCGTGAGTTTTGCTGACGATCGCTATGACGTCACCCTCGCCAACGCCGAGAGATGTAAAGAGATTGGCCGCCTTTGTGATCTGTCCCAGAAGCTCCGAATGCGAGAGGGTCACTTCAATGTCGGAAGGTTCCGCGGACCTTAAAACGGTGACGGATGGGCGATTGCCGCAGAACCTGGCGGTGTTTAAGAATAGATCGTAGACGCTCCTTGCCGTGATCAGATCATCATAAGGAAATGCCTCCAGTGCCTCGACGTCTGCGATAAACCGGATGTCGCCAAGGGCACGAAGCGTCGTCGTCTTAGCCATGCTGGGGTTTGAACGCGTGCACTGACATCGTGATAAACCACCTCTCTGGCTTTGACTCGGGCCGGGTGGTTTCCGCCGCGCACAGATTAAGTGGCGCTGGAGGGAGCGAACAGGTGCCCCCCGGTCAAAAGGGGTCTATTTCGGACACGGTCAACGTCTGCTTTGGCGCCAATCGGGGCGCTTCGAGCACGCCTTGCGCGAGCGCCATCAGAACTGCGGCGAGCGCCGCTGCGGCCTTCTCTTGCTGGGCTTTTCGTAGATCGCGAACTCAAGGTCTGGCAGACGCGGGAGGCCTGCGTCGGCGTCGAGAATGCGCAAGCCCGCGATGACCTCCAATAGCGCAATGGTTGAATATAACCCGTAAAGCAACCTTCAGTAAGGATCGGGACGTCTGGTTGCTGGCGCCCGCGTCGTTTGTGACTCCTTTTCCGTGCCTCGATCGTCCTAACTGCATCGAGACGCTGGAGCAGAACAATGAACCTCAAAGATAGGAATGTCGTCGTCGCTGGCGGAAGCCGCGGCCTTGGCCTTCAAGGTAGTGCGCATGAGCCGCGTTTGGCCGGTCGCCATGCGCTACGGCGCTGCAAGGCAGGGTGAATTTGCAGGCAGTCGGCCGGCCGCGTGACGCCAAACTCTCGACTTGCGCTTTATTGCTGCGCTTCGCGCAACGGAGCTCGGCTGAGTTGGTTGGCGGCAACGACGGCCTTCTGCAGGAGGCGGACGAGCTCCTTTGCTTCCTTTGTCGTCAGGCCGTGTACCATGATCCGCTGAGCCGCCTCGACCGCGGGGGCGATGCCGCGCAAGGTTCGTCGTCCGGTGTCGGAGATCCTCAGTTCACGGGCCCGCCTGTCACGCTTGCTTGCCTGGCGCGCCACGAGTCCTTTCTGCACCAGCCGGTCGACTACCCCGGTGATCGTCGTGCGGTCATAGGCAATCAGTCCTGCAAGGGTGACCTGGTCGATCCCGGGGTTGGCGCTGACGGCCGCGAGTGCCGCATACTGAACGGGCGTGAGGTCGTAACCTGCTTCTTCGACTTCGGCCAGGAACACGGCGACGGCGATCTGCTGAAAACGGCGCGCCAGGTGGCCAGGCATGTCATGGATGTCTTTCATCTGACTCTCCGGCGGAATCCTTGACAGCATACTGATAGTCAGCATACTGCGCAATAGAGCAATGCTGGTCGCTTGTATTGCGCGCTGGGGTGCCGCTGCCGCGGACCGAAATAGGACGGGCAGCGGCGATAAACTCGGCGCACGACAGCACCAGCGATCAACGTTCGGGAGGAATCATGCAGTTTCACCTGAATGGATTTCAGCCGGGCGACCCGGAAATCTTCGACCGATTGGAGCGATATCCGGCCTCCGGCGCACAAGGGTCTGTTCCGGAAGAGGTCGATGTCCTCATCGTCGGTAGCGGACCGGCGGGGCTGACGCTTGCATCGCAATTGTCCGCATTTCCCGAAATCAGGACCTGCATCGTCGAGCAGAAGTCGGGCCGGATGCAACTCGGCCAAGCCGATGGCATCGCCTGCCGCACGATGGAGATGTTCCATGCCTTTGGCTTCAGCGAACGTGTGCTCAAGGAGGCGTGCTGGATCAATGAGACGACGTTTTGGAAGCCGGACGACAGGCAACCGGCGAACGTTGTCCGCAGCGGTTGGGTCCAGGACGTCGAAGACGGGTTGTCGGAGTTCCCGCACGTCGTTCTGAATCAGGCGCGCGTGCATGATTTCTACCTCGACGTCATGCGAAAATCGGCCACGAGACTTGAGCCGTATTATGGGCGGCGCGTTGTTGCCGTTCAGCCAACTGCAGGCGCCGGTGATGCTGCGACACAGCGAACGACCGTTACGCTCGAGCGGCTCGAGCCTCCGCACCAGGGACAGACCGAGACCGTCAAGGCCCGCTACGTGGTCGGCTGCGACGGCGCGCGCAGCATCGTTCGTACGTCGATTGGCCGCGAACTTCACGGCGATTCCGCCAATCACGCCTGGGGGGTCATGGATGTGCTTGCTGTTACCGATTTCCCTGACATTCGCTGCAAGTCGTTCATTCAGTCCGCCAGCGATGGCACCATCATCATCATCCCGCGGGAAGGCGGCTACCTGTTCCGCCTCTATATCGAGCTCGCCAAGCTCGAGACCGGCGAACGGGTCGCAAGCCGCAACATCGCTGTCGATGAGCTTATCGCCAAGGCACGACGGATTTTTAATCCTTATAAGCTCGAGGTGAAGGAGATACCCTGGTGGTCGGTTTACGAAATCGGCCAGCGGTTGACCGATAAATTCGACGACGTGCCGGAAGAAGAGGTCGCGAGGCGACTGCCGACCATATTCATCGCTGGTGACGCCTGCCACACCCACAGTCCAAAAGCGGGGCAGGGCATGAACGTCTCCATGCAGGACGCCTTCAATTTGGGATGGAAGCTGGCATCTGTTCTGCGCAAGCAGAGCCCGCCGTCTCTGCTGCATACTTATTCCGCCGAACGGCGAGCCATCGCCAAGGAACTGATCGACTTCGATCGCGAATGGGCTACGCTGCTCGCTTCAACGAACGACGACGGCGCCGATCCTGCCAAAACTCAGAGTTATTTCGTCAGGAGCGGGCGCTACACGGCCGGAACGGCAACGCACTACGGTCCGTCCATCCTTACGGGCGACGGTGTCCATCAACATCTGGCGCAAGGCTTTGTTATTGGAAAGCGCTTTCATTCCGCGCCTGTCATTCGTCTTGCGGACGCAAAGCCGGTTCATCTCGGCCACGTCGTCAAAGCGGACGGACGCTTTAGGATCTTCGCCTTTGCCGGAGCTAACAATCCAACCGGCCCAAGCTCAGCTATTCGTCGGTTGTGCGATTTTCTCGTCGAGGATCAGGATTCTCCGATCCGAAAATATACGCCGCGCGGCAGCGACATCGACGCCGTGATCGATGTGCGCGCCGTGTTCCAGCAAGCTCATCGTGAGCTTGCTATCGAGGCAATGCCCGCACTGCTGTTGCCGCGAAAGGGGCGTTACGGCCTTGGCGACTACGAGAAGCTGTTCTGCGCCGATATCAAGAGCGACAACGACATCTTTGCGGCGCGTGGCGTCGATCGTGAGGCAGGGTGCATGGTCGTCGTGCGACCGGATCAATACGTAGCGCATATCCTCCCGCTTGACGATTACAAGCAGCTCGCTTCATTCTTCGATGGTTTCATGCTGCCGCAAACAGACCGTGACGCGCGTCGCATGGCGGAAATTGCGGCGGCTTGAACGCAGTGGTCGCGGCGGAAATAGCGGTTAACTTGCCAATTGTTCACCGCGTAGGGTTGCCGGCGAACTCCGGCCTGTGGACGCGCGCGCCGTTCGGGATTGTCTGCGGAGCCTTATTGAGCTTTTCGATGGCAAACCCCGCGGCGGCCCTGTAGCCGGCCATAAAAGCGGTACGCTCCTGCGACGGGATGACATCGTCGATGTTATCGAATGTACCGCCGCAACGTTCATCAACCATGTTGAGTAGACCAAATGGTCCGGCGCCGCGGTTGCGAAGGATGAGTTGCGATATGGGGCCGCAGAGTTGGTCGTCATAAGCGGCAAGCGCCTCCTGGGTGACGCCGTACTCGACCATTGCGGCCCCGAGGATGCGGGCATCGACAATGGCTTGGCTGCCGCCATTGGAGCCAGTTGGATACATGGCATGTGCGGCATCGCCAATGAGCACCGCCGGACCATCTTGCCAGGTCGGCACCGGATCGCGGTCGATCATCGGATTTTCAAAGGCGCTGCCCGCTTGCGTGATCAAAGCGGGCACGTCGAGCCAGTCCCACACCCAGTCGTCGAAATACTGGATGAAGTCATCGATCCCGACCCGCCGAAACCAGCCGTGGTGTTTCCAGCCTTCGCTGTTGTCCATCGTGACCTCGGCGATCCAATTGATCATCGCCAGTCCTGTCTGCCGGTCGGGATGAGAAATCGGATAGAAGACCATGCGCTGGCGGTGTGTACCTATGCCGACGAAGGAGGATCCGGTGCGGATCGGCTTCGCCCATGTGACACCGCGCCACATCACAGCCCCACCCCAGTGAATCGGCGGCTGCGCGGGGTGCATCTGCGCCCTCACAGCCGAGTGGATGCCATCCGCGCCGACGAGCAACGCACCCTTCGCCTCCGAGCTGGAACCGTCGGGGTGTTCGACGCGTGCGGTCACACTGCCGTCGAAATTCTTCCGGTAGCCCATCACGTGGCTACCAAGCCTGACCGCCTGCGGCCCGATCCGCTCAACCACCCTTTCATGCAATAGCATGTGAAATTGGCCGCGATGAACCGCGTATTGTGGCCAGTTGTAGCCAGCCGGAAGTCCGCGCGGCTCGGAATAAATGTCATTGCCGTTGAGCCCGACTAGCGCCCATTCCCTTGCCGGCATACCCACTCGGTCGAGGTCCTCCTCGGTGAAGCCCAGATCGTAGAGTTCTCGCACGGCGTTAGGTTGTAGATTGATGCCGACGCCGAGCGGGCGCATTTCCTGGACCGCTTCGAAGATGATGCAGGGCACACCGATCTGGTGAAGAGTTCAGGGCCATCGCCAGCCCGCCAATACCGCCGCCGGCGATGATTACTGGATTATTCGTCATGTGCGTCCCCCTGCACCCTCGTGAATTCCATTATCCTTCCCGTGGTCGGCGGAGCAAGCCGGATTGGGGCGTGGCGGGTCTCTTTCCGATGCGGGCATCGGGACTAGGGGGAGCAGTTGACGGATCGCGAGTTCCACAAGGCACGGGAGCGAGTGCGTGGTGTTGAAGTCGGATTTCGAGCTCGTCGAGGAGATCGTCTCGGGCTTGCACGTCTCCACGCAGGCGCAGTGCCGCGGCCCCTGAAGGAATTGACCAGCGAAATGCACTTAGCGCTCGCCTTCATCAGCCATGATCTACCGGTCATCCGTTCGAACCAGCCATACCGGTGTTCACAAAATGTTGGCGGCCGTCCGCTCCCATTCGTAACGCGAGGTCGACGGCGAAGGCATTCAAATGGGGTGGCGGCGGCGGCAGGTGTCTGGATTTGTCGATCCTGTCAAAATATCTGACCAGCCCGACTAAAACGCTGCACTCATAGGTTTTGCATTCAACGCGATGTACCTTGCTTTGGAACAGAGCGGACGGGCTTCGGCTTGACGTTCCCAAACGGCCGCACGTGCCCGGGGGCAACAGCGGTTTTTGCCAGCCAACGCGGGATGCTGCCGCTACGAAGAAGCGGCAGCATGTCGTCTGCCGGCATTGGCGCAGCAAAATAGTATCCCTGGGCCTGTCGGCATCCCCACGCATGGAGCAATTGCAGTTGGTCCGCCGTTTCCACGCCCTCGGCCATGACCCCGATTCCAAGTTCGCGCGCCAGTCCGATCGTTGCCTTTACGATCGCCGTATCGCTGGCTTCGATGCCGATGTCCTTGACGAACTCCTGTGCAATTTTGATGCGGTCGACCGGAAAGCGCCGCAGGTAAAGCAGGGAGGAAAAGCCGGTGCCAAAATCGTCGATCGCGATCCTTACGCCGCGTGCGCGCAGGCGCTCGATGACGTGGTCGTTTCCGCTCGAAGTCCCCATCAGCGCGGTTTCCGTCAACTCAACTTCCAGAAAATTCGCTGGCAGCCCGGTATTGGCGAGTATCTTCTCGATTTCGTTTTCCAGTTCGCGAGGCGCCTTAAATTGAAGCGCCGAAACATTGATCGCCACCGGGGGCAGTACAACGCCGGTTTCCAGCCATTGCTGGGCCTGCCGGCAAACGGCTTGCAAAACCCAGTTTCCGAGCATGACGATGAGGCCGCTGCGCTCCGCGGCGGGGAGGAATTCAGCGGGCAACAGTACCCCCCGGCTCGGATGTTTCCACCGCACCAACGCCTCCAAGCCGACCAGTTGACCGGTCTCGATTTCGACCTGGGGTTGGTACACGAGGAATAGCTGGTCGGCCGCAATCGCCGCCCGCAGCTCGGATGTCAGAGTTACGCGTTGCTGAACTTCTTCGTCCATCGCGGCGGTAAAGAATCGATAGATATGGCGACCTTCCGATTTTGCCCGGTAAAGCGCGACGTCAGCGTGCGCCAGAAGAGCTTCAGCTCCCGGCGTGTCCGGCCCGTAGGTAGCGATGCCGATCGAGACCCCGCACTGGGTCTGGTTGCCTTCCAGTTCGAACGGCTCCGCGATGATCCGCAGCAGCTTGTCGGCCAGCACTCCGGCATCCGTGGGGTCATTGATGTCCGCCATGAGCAGGGCAAACTCGTCGCCGCCAAATCGAGCGAGCGTGTCGATCGCTCGTACGTTGGCCTGCAGGCGTTCCGCAACCGACTGCAGCAGGCGGTCCCCGATAGGGTGTCCCAGCGTATCGTTGACGTCCTTGAAATGATCCAGATCGAGATAAAGAATCGCGAAACTGCGCTCGCCGCGGCGGGTACGTTCGATCGCTCGCGCTACATCAGTCACGAATACGCCGCGGTTGGCTAATCCAGTCAAAAGGTCGAACTGCGCCAGTCTCTTTAGTTGGCCCTCGGCTTCCTTGCGTCGTGAAATTTCACGAGCCGTCGACAGGAAAAAATCCCGCCCCCCGAAGGTGGCCCGGCGAATGGAAAGTTCGACCCAAAACAGTCGCCCATCCTTTGTTTTGCTGCGCCAATCGAAAGTTTGTGGCGTCCCGGAGCGCGCCTTCTGCATCTTGGACCATAAGGTCGTCGCCACATATGGCGGCTTGTTCTCGGAATGATCGCCAATTTTTAGCTTGAGCATCTCGTCGCGCGTATAGCCGAGCACCTCGCATGCCCGCTTATTGACTTCGACGAAGGCGCCGGTTTCGAAGTCATGCAAGAATATGAGATCGTTGACCGAGTCGAAGATGGCGCGAAAGCGCTCTTCGCTCTCCCGCAATGCCAATTGGGTTTGCTTAAGCTCGGTGACCTCTATCACCGCCCCGATCAGGCCGATCACTTCCCCCGATTCCGAATGGAAGGGAAAGAAATTACAAAGCCAATGTCGCTGCAGCCCCGGAGTTGCACTCGTCTCGCCTTGAATTTCCGCGTTCAGGACATGCTCGCCGCGCTCGTAGACCGGCCGATAGAGTTCCATGATGTCGTCGGCAAGCTCCGGGACGACCTCGCGTACGGTGTGACCGATATGCGCACTAACCGGCAGTCTATTGATGCCGGCCATGTGTTCATTGATCCGCACATAGCGGTAATTGTTATCGATGAAATAGAGACCGACTGGGGAATATTGGTAGATCTGCTCGATTTCGTTGAGAATTGCCCTGCTGTTGGCAACCGCGGCCTGCAGTTTGCTGTTGGCGGCAGCTTGATCGAGCTTGAGACGCAAGTTCTCCAGGATCCAGTGGTTGATGTAGCGTCCCATCACGCTGACAACCGCGACGTACGCTGCCAGCATCAGGCCCATCGAAATCGAAACGCGATCTCCCTTCGCCAAATAGACTGGGACTTGCGGAACGACGGCGGGCAGCGCGAAGCTGAAAAAAGCGGGCAGATAAGCCGATTGCTGGCACACAGCTCCGGCCGCCATGCCGGCGATTGTGAACGCGACAATGACGTGAGCCATCGGGTCTGGCGATACAAACACGACCGACGCCGAGAGGCCCCAAAGGATACCCGTTGCCGCCGCGCCGACGGTGAAGCGCTTGGCCCACGCACCCGCAGTCCGTGCCGAGGGTTGCCGCAGATAGCGCGCCCGATCGGCGAAACGCGCGCTCACCAAAAAGCAAAACGACGCTACCCAAAGTAAGAGAATCCACGGCTGATAGGCATGCCAGAGCGCCGCAGCAAAGATCGATGCGATGATGGGATTGGCGAGCATGATGGCAGGCGCGTCATAGAGCACCTTGATCTGCTCGGCACGAATTGACGCCTGCTCCCGAGACTCATCCGGAGCCGGCAGACCACGTTCGGGGTCCCGTCCCATGAGGTTCACGCCTGCCCGGCAAGCGCCGCCCAACCGGCATAATGCGAACCAGGCAGGCGCCAATTAAGCGAATTTTGCTGCGCTGTTGTTATGCGCCGGGGAGTAAGTAATGCAGCCGAGGGCTGTCTACGATTTAGCTAAAAAGCCATGACAGAAATGGCCCCTATGCTCGGGCGATAGAACACGGTGATCGGACACAGGGAGCAGCAGATCGCATGGGCGCATCCGGCACTCCTTTTTCATTGTTGCCGTTCGCGCGCTCATCACGACCAAAAAATCAATCACCGTTCTTGTCGCATTTTCCGGTGTCTTCGCCTTTTACAGTGTTCCGGCAAATATCGAGCCAAACCGCTTTTGCTTCGTCTTTGTCGATTGTCATATTGTCTCGCCTGACATCAAAGACGAGATCATAAGGATGCGAAATATGCCGGCTGACGGATGTCCAGCTCACGACCGTGAACGTTTTCAAATTGGGATCGACCTGGGCAGGAGATACGTTGACGCTCACGTCTGATGATTTTTTGGTTCCCTTGCGGATGGCCTGAAGAGCTTGGTCGATCCGACTATTGGCACCTTGCAGAATAAATCGCACCGATTTATCGGCATCGTTTTCTGCTGACCCGGCAAGATTATACTGAATGGCCTGCTTTTAAATCATCGCCCGGAAGCCGACCTCTTGGACATTGCCGGTGACGATGCCCGAAACGGCCATGACGTTCATATCGGCGGCGTTTGATTGCGCCGGATCGACCGCAACGGTGATAAGAATGCAGCTTGTCGCCGTTGCGATGAAGACCGATTTCCGGCGCAATAGCTGCAATAGCTTATGCATGCGCATTGGGAGGCCTCCTCTCAGTTCGACTCGGGGCACGCCGGTGACGAATTCCCGCAAGAAATCTACCGCCAGTTTACGACACGTTCGAGATCGCACCGCGACATTGCAAGAATCAGGCGATACTGGGCGTGTCAGCGCGTAGCCGAAAAGCTCGTTTGGTCGCCGGCGCCTCAAACCGCTGGGCGATACGCTGGGTTCTGCTTGGTCGTTCCGACTACAGAACCGTCGATTTCAATGCGGCGAAAACCACGCGCCAAGGTCGTTGGATGGCGCTGCCGGCGCCGGAGCTGTAGTAAAACCGCCGCCGCTTGGGCGAGATCGCGCCAGCGGCTTAGGCCCACCGTTTCTCGACTCTATTTTCTGTGGCGCTGTTCGTTGCGGCTCCGCTCGATGCGGCACGACAATGGTGATGCAGTGATCGCCGGCGGGGCGCTCGCCGTCGCGGCAAATCAGGGGGCAAATCCGCTTGTCGAATTCCGCGCAATGCTCTGATCGCATCGGGCGTCAAATCGTCCGGGATCTTTGTCAAACTGAGCTTGGCGAAGGTTTGCGAGGCCGCCCGGGTCGCGTCGTTAAATTCGCCGTTCACCAGACCGTCGAAGCAGCCAAGCCGTTTCAGCTCGATTTGCAACGACCGCACCAATTCACGATCGTCGACCTTCGTCGCGGGGTTGGCTGGTGCGGCGCTTGCCTCAAGCGCCGAGATGCGCGTTTCAGCATCGTTGCGTAGCGCGCTATTCGGATACTGCGCCACGAAACGCTTGAGCGCGGCTTTGTCGGTCGTTTCCTTAAGCAACGCCCAGGTGACCTCGTCGGGGCCAGGCGCGACCGGCTTGGCGGCCTGCGCCGCCGCCAAGGCGGCGATCCGCGCCTCGGCGTCCGGGCGCAACGGGCTGTTCGGATACTGCGCCGTGAAGCGCCGAAGCGCCGCCTCGTCGGTCGTTTCCTTCAGCAGCGTCCAGGTGACTTCGTCGGGGCCGGGCGGGACCGGCTTGGCCGCCTGCGCTGCCGCCAAGGCGGCGATCCGCGCCTCGGCGTCGCGGCGCAACAGGCTGTTCGGATACTGCTCCGTGAAGCGGCGAAGCGCCGCCGCGTCGGTCGTTTCCTTCAGCAGCGTCCACGCAATCTGATCGTGGTCGACCGAAGCGAGCGTTGTCGCGGGCGGTTTCAGATAAATGGCCTCCTTGGTGAGCGAACCGTAGATGAACGGCTGCTGCTCGCTAGCGGTGGCGGCAATCACATCGTCGCGCACATTGCGGAAGAGAAAGTTGATCTCGAGTCCGGGCGTTTCCAGGTGCTTGAGCAGAGCGGCTGTGAACGGGCTGTTGCGGCCGTTGCCGTCGGCCGCAGTCGTGCCGTCCTTTGCCGCGTATGCCACCAGAACATTGTTCATCGGCTCGATCCGGCCCAGGCCGCGGCCGATCGCGCAAGTCGCCACCGATCTTTTCATCTTGGCGAGAAACGGATTGTTTCGGCACGCGTCCAGCACGACAAGGCCAAGCTTCGACGCGGAAGACGCCATCAGCACGATGGCCCGCAGCGATATGGCTTCCTGTTCGGTGTCCAGGTCGCTTTTCAATTCGGCATCGATGGGAACAAGCCAGTTCTCGCCACCAACTTCCATGCCGTGACCGGCAAAAAAGACCACCGCCATTTCGGCGTCGCGTGCTTTGCGGCTGAACTCGACAAGAGCGAGTCGCATCGTGTCGTAGCTCGCGTCGGTGACGAGCCGCACCGAGAAACCGAGCCGCAACAGGGCGGCGGCAACGTCGGCGGCGTCGTGCGGCGGGTTTGGGAGCTCGGGCGCATTTTGGTAGGCGCCATTACCGAACACGAGCGCGACCTTGGTTTGCGCATTGGCTGGAGCTGCAAAGCCAAAGAGGATCGCACTCGCCATGAAGGCGGCAGCAACGATGCAGACGCGCCCGCGCACGCCAAGGATGGGGCGCATGGTCGGGGAAAACCTCGTTCCTCAAAGTCCTCTGAAACAATTCTATTGCAGCGACTGAGCGCCGCCAAGTGGCGAATGACGCGATATTCGAATACCGTGAACGCAGCGCCCGGCGATACGCCGCGGCTCTGGCGGCGCCGGCGGCTATCGACGGATCGTCCGCCATTTGAGCGCAAAGGTCATGGTCCGTGCGGGGTGGTCGGCTGGAATGTCGTAAAATCCAATTTGGCTGACGGCTTAACTCATCGGGGAAACTAACTCGCGGGCGGTCTCGGGCTTGCGCCCATGATCTGATATTCGATGGTCGACATATTTCGCATCAGGACCGAAAAGCCTTGTGCAAGCTTCCACCAAATTTGGCGTGCGCTGCGACGATGGTGGCGACATGCGCCGCAGCCGGCGGCATCGCCGCGCTCCTGACGATCGGGCCGCTTGCGGCCGCGCCCCTTATCACGCCCGAAGAAGCCCAGTTGCCTGCCGACAATTCGCGGCTGCGTACCGGAATCGAACGCGCGCTTGACATTATCCCTGTTTACCCGGCGCCAAAATCGGCGGCCATCCAATCGCCGTTTAATTTTCGGGTGAAATTCCGGGCGCACGGCAACGCCCAGATCGATCTCGATTCGCTGGTCATCGTCTATAAGAAAGTTCCGGCGATCGATCTCACCGAGCGAGTGCGACCCTTCGTCCAGCCTGACGGCATCAATATGCCGAACGCGGAAGTGCCGCCCGGTGCTCATCGCATCTTGATCCTGCTCCGGGATTCCGTGGGTCATGAGACCCAGCTTGATCTCAGGTTCGACGTGGAGAAATAGCCGCGGAATTCGGGCTTACTGCAGCGCGCTCCAGCGGCCATCGAAGGAATCGGCGGTGCCGGTCGGTGCCGCGTTCACCGTGTTGCCGCTCGCGGTCGGCGCGACGTCATCGGCCTCCTGCTGTGGCGCGGGCTTCGGCTCCACTACGGCGGCAGCGTGTGGGTCGTCCGTCGACGCGTCGTTGTAAGCGCCGCCAAACACTTTACTCGCCAGCGAGCCATCATGATCGGCCCAAGGGACTGGTGGCAGTTCGGGCAGTTGAGATCCCGGCACGCGCGCAAACAGTATGCTGCCCGGGAACTGGGCGAGGAAAACCTTGTTCATTCCGCCATCGAGTCCGCTGTGGATTGGGGCGACTGGCACGTTGGCTTCGACCAGTTGCGCGTATTCGGCCTCGTCGGCGTTTTGCTTCTCCAGCACCGGCCGGGCGATTTCCGGGTTGACGACAAAGGCGGGGCACTTGCCGTTCGGATCGAACACAAGGGGCTTTGGCGAATTTGGGGGCTGCTGGGCATCGAACACATAAAGGCGGTTGCACACATCCACCTTGGGTTCGAGGTGCGTCGCCTCGAAATGATCGTTGCCAATTTTGAGCATCTTCCAAAAGGCCATGTGCGGATTGGTGCGGTGGCGCGCCAGATTGGCCGGCGTCATGCGGAACGGATAGGCCTGGATTTGGAATGACGGCTGGCCGCCCAGGAATGAGTTGCGCGCCAGCGAATAGATTTCGCCGATCTGCTCGTCGGTCATGGCATAGCAGCCGCTCGACGAGCAGTCGCCATGGATCATGAGAAAGGTGCCGTCGCGGTCGTTGGCCCGGTCGAAGGCATTGGGAAAGCCGGTATTGATTGCGAGGTAATAGTTGGAGTTCGGATTCATCAGGCTGGGCGTGATCGCATAGAAGCCCTCGGGGGCCTGGCGGTCGCCTTCGTTGATCTTCGGTCCGAGATCGCCAGACCAGCGGCAGATCGGATAGACCTTGAGAAGCTGGAAATGACCGCTGGTGTCCTGCTTCCAGACCTCGAGCTCCGATTCTTCCTTGAAAACGCGCACCAGGATCGCTGAGTGTTTCGGCATGTTCTTGTGTTGAAGCAGCGAAAGCACCTCGGGCGACAGCTCCTTCATTGCCTTGCCGGGCAACTGATAGCCGTCTTCGCCAAGGCACCTGATCGGCGTCAAAAAGCCCGCGAAGGCCGCCGATAGCAGAAGCGCGCGGACCAGCGTGGCGCGGATCAATGCTGTACCCCATTGTGGGACGTTCGCCGAAGCTTGGTTATCCGGATGAGGGGGCTTTCGCAAGGCGGCGTTATTCGCCGGTTCGCCGGTATCGACAATGGCCGCGCTTGCGGCCGGCCCATACCGCCGCATCGCATCGAACCACTTTTCTTTTGCAGCCGAATCACATCCTTGATCGTGAGGCGCATTTCGCGCTCCTCGGAGGAACTATCATGGCGCTTTCCGGCGCAGCAAAGAAACCGGCCGCTGCGGCCAAGACGAAACGTCCCGTAACGCTCAAGCATTTGGCTGCGGTCTTGGCCGAGGAGCACCAATTGACGAAGCGGGCGGGCGAGGCCCTTCTCGGCGACCTCGTCAGTACAATTACCAAGCATCTGAAAAAGGGCGAGCGGGTTCGTATTGCCGGCCTGGGGATCCTGCAAGTCAGAAAGCGGGCCGCCCGGATGGGGCGCAATCCCGCGACGGGCGAAGCAATCAAGATCAAAGCGAGCAAGAAAGTCGCATTTCGGGCAGCCAAGGATTTGAAGATGGCGGTCTGACGCAGCTCACTGCGCCTAGCTTATAAGCCCCGCCAATAAATCTTGGCGGGGCTTTTATGCCGACTGCGCCTGGATCAGCAGGCCTGGGGCCGACCCAAGCGGTCCATAGCGGCGAACCGCTCGGCGCCCGCAGCGCCCGCGCTCCAGCGGCGGCCCTCATGATTCCCAGACCGTAGCTCATTGCAGAATCATTCCGCCGTCAATCATCAGGACTTGACCGGTCATATAATCGGATGCCGGCGAAGCCAAGAACCTGACCGTGCCAACGACGTCACCGGGCTGGGCGACGCGACCGAGCAGGATCGATTTGGAAAAATTCTCCATGGCTTCGCCGGGCGCCGAACTGGCGCCCATCGCCATGAGATCCTTGTCGAGTTGCTCCCACAGCGGGGTGGCGACAACTCCTGGAGCGAAGGCATTGACGGTGATCCCCTTGCCGGCAAGCGCACGCGCGCCAGCGTGGGTGAGCGCGACGACTGCGAATTTGCTGGCGCAATAGGGAGCCCAGTCGGCGTAGCCGGTGCGGCCCGCAATCGAGGCTGTGTTGATGATCTTGCCTTTGGTTCCCGCGGCAATCATCGCCTTGGCGGCTTCCTGGATGCCGATCATCACGCCGAGGGCATTCACATCCATGATCTTGTGCCAGATTGCCTCGCTCGCCTCGAGGAACGGTTCCGGCTTGTTGAAGCCGGCGTTGTTGACCATCACCTTGATCGAGCCGAATTGACGTGTACACGCGTCGATGGCGGCGCTGACCGATGTCCGGTCCGTCACGTCGACGCGCTGGAAGATCGCCCTATCCTGATTTGAAGCGGCAATTTCCTTGGCGGCCGCGCGGCCATTCACATCGTCGAGATCGGCGACCACGACTGAAAATCCATCTGCAGCCAGGCCGGCGGCGATTGCGCGGCCGATGCCGCTGGCCGCGCCGGTGACGACCGCTCCATCGCTTCGATTTGATGCCATGGCTCGCTCCCTCCGGCGTGACCGCTCGTGTCGTTACGCTTCGTTGGTCAGCGTCACCTTGATGCATTCCTTCGGATTCTTTCCGAATTCGAAGGCTTCGATGCCGTTGGTGAGATCGAAGAAGTGGGTTTGTATCGGCGAAAGATCGAGCTTGGTGCGGGCCAGGAAGCGTAAAGCCGCCGGCCAGACGCCGGGCGAGCCGATGGTGCCTTTGATGGTCAACGACTTGCTCTGAATCTTGCCGAGCTCGACCGGAACCTTGCGGCCGATGCTGATGCCGACAAAGGTCACGCGCCCACCGGTGCGCACATAATCGAGTACCGCCGCCAGAGAGGCGTCGTGGCCCGAGGCCTCGATGACCAGATCGGCGCCCCTGCCGCCGGTCAGTTCCAGCACCTTGGCGACTGCGTCCCCGGCGCTGGGATCGACCGTGACGTCGACGCCGAGTTTCTCGGCGGCCGCGCGGCGCAGCGGGAGGGGATCGACCAAGATCACGCGCGCGCCCATGCCTCGGGCCGCCGCCGCCGCGCACAGGCCGATATTGCCGCCGCCGGAGACGACCACGGTCTCCGACCCGTTGGTGCCGCCGTTCGCTTCGATTGCGTAGTACCCGCAGGTAAACGGCTCGACCAGCGCGCCGGCCTGGAAGCTCACCCCATCGGGCAGCTTGTGCAGCCATTCGGGGCGGGCCTTGAACACCTGCGAATAGGCGCCGTCGATACTGAAGCCGAAGTGATCGACCTTCTCGCCGCTCTCAATCACGCATTCACCGACCACGCGGTCGCCCACCTTGAGACCGCTGACGGCCTTGCCGGTCTCGGCCACCTCGCCCGACCATTCGTGGCCGGGGGTCACTGGATAGTCGATCGGGATGATGTACTTGCCGCTATAGAGCTCGTAGTCGGAATGACAGATGCCAACGGCACGCATGCGCACGAGCACCTCATCCGGTCCGATCGCCGGCGTGGGCAAGTCCTTGACCTGGAGTTCGCCCGGCTCGTTGATCACCAATGCCTTCATGTCCGATCTCCCTCGCAAATGAGCGGTGGCGACTCCGTCACGCCACCTTGACGAGCACTTTCATCTGATTGCCGGCGGGGTCGAGCAGGGTCTTGAAGCCCTGGTCGACAACATCGTCGGCCTTGATCTGCGCCGTTACCACCCTGTGCACCGGATAGATGCCGCGCTCCACCATGCCGATGAGCCTGGGCCACATCGTCACGTGATAGCACCAGGTGGCCTCGACGGTGATGTCCTTCAAAGCCCACAGCGCCGGATCGACGCTCGCCTTCTTCACATGCAAGCCGACCTGGGCGACCGTGCCGTGGTTGCGCACCGCCTCGCAGCAGGTGTTGAGACCGGCCTCGGTGCCCGAGCATTCGATGGCGGAGTCGACCCCCACGCCTTCCTCGGTCTCATCGCGCAGCATCTCGACGACGTTGACCGACTTCGGATCGACCACCCGCGTGGTCACCCCCAACGCCTCGATCTGCTTGCGCCGATTGGGATTGGGCTCGCTGACGAATATCTTCGAGGCCCCCAGCGCCGCGGAGGCGAGCGCGGAAAGCGCGCCGATCGGTCCGGCGCCGGCGATGAGCACGGTACTGCCGCCGCCGACCTTGGCGCGCTCGACGCCGTAGAGCGCGACCGCCGCCGGCTCGATCATCGCGCCCTGCTCGTCGTTGACGTTGTCCGGCAGGGTGTTGGCGTTGTAGTCATTGATGATCGCGTATTCGCCCATGCCGCCCCAGGCCCAGGACAAGCCGATGCAGCCCATTTTCGGGCTGAGATGGTTGAGCCCGCGCCTGCTGTAATAGTCGTCGAGCGGCATCACCAGCGGCTGGATCGATACGCGCTCTCCTTTGCGGACGCGGGTCACGTCCTTGCCGACTTCGATCACCTCGGCAGAAAATTCGTGGCCGAGGATCTGCGGCAGGGTGGCCCCGGTGAATTGATGCCGATGAAGTGGCGTGACGATCGGGCCGGCGGCGTACTCGTGCAGATCGGTGCCGCAGATGCCGCACACTTTCGGCTTGACCACGATCTGCTTCGGTCCGGGACCCGACGGCGCGGCGACCTCTTCGACCCGGATATCTTCCTTGCCGTAATAGCGAACCGCTTTCACGTCAGCCTCCCTTCGCTTTCTCGCCGCTCCATTTGACCATCAAGCACCGGGTTTCGAATTCTCCCGGCTCCTCAGGCTCCCGAACGTCGGCGGAAAGTTGAATAGATGAGCGCGGCAATCACGATGAGCGCGCCCTGGAATACATATTGATAAGTCTGGGTAAGCCCCAGAAATGTGACTGCGTTCAGGACTTCCGTCAGCAACACTGCACCCAACACGGTGCCGATGAATGTGCCGCGGCCGCCGCGGAGGCTGGTGCCGCCGAGGACGACCGCGGTTATGCTTGAGAGCGTGTAATTGATGCCCTGGCGCGGATCGCCGACCCCAATTTGGGACATCAGCATCACCGCGCCGATCGCCGTCAGGAGTGAACAGGAAATGTAGCCGAACAAAAAAGTGCCGTCGACCCAAACGCCCACCCGGCGCGCCGACTCCTCATGTGAGCCGGTTGCCCGCAACCGCCACCCGGGCCCGGTATTGCGCAGCAAATATTCACCCGCAACGGCCATCGCCGCCAAGACGATGAACGCCACGGGGATAGGCCCCAACTGCGAAGTGACAACCTGTACGACGTCTGAGTTGATATAGCCGCCTGGATTGTCACGAAGCAGGAAACTCATGCCCTGCAGGCCGATATACATGGCCAGCGTCGCAGCTATCGGCGTGAAATTCGCAAAGCGAATCAAAATTCCGTTGATCGCGCCGACGACAAATGCGCCAAAAAATATCAGGACAAAACCGGCCGCGATGACGAGCGCGGATTTGTCGTCGTTTATGAAGAACGAAGCCACCACGACCAGAAAACCGGCAAGCGGGCCAACCGAGAGGTCGATGGCCCCCAGCAACAGCGCGACGGTCTGCCCAAGCGCAATGAATCCCAGGGCGGTAGCCAACATCAGGATATTGTAAATATTGAATGCCGACAGGAAATTGGGGTTTTGGCTGAAGAGATAAAGTCCGAGCAGTATGATGACGAGCAGGAGAGGAACTGCGGGCGCATTGTCCGACTGCAAAAAATGGCGCAAGCGTCCCGTGGCAGAGCGAGCCGTTTCCTGCAAACCGCCGGTTCCCGCATGCGCCGTGGCACTCACGGCAGCGGCGACAATCCGAGCCTCTGAAACATCGGCCCCGGTCAGCGTCGCGACGGCGCGCCCGCGGGACAGGACGATAACCTTGTCGCACAATCCCTCAAGTTCGGCTGCGTCCGACGAGTTCACCACGACCGGCGTGCTGGAACTCGATAGCTCGCGCAGGATGCGATAGATTTCAAAGCGCGCCCCGACATCGACACCCTGCGTCGGCTCGTCGGCAACGATGAGACCTGGCTCGGATAGCAGAGCCCGCGACATGACAACCTTTTGCTGGTTGCCGCCGGAGAGCGAAAGGATCGGCGCCTCGATGCTCGCCGCCTTGACGGCGAGCGAGCTGAACGTCGCGCCGACCTGGTCAAGCTCCTTGCGCTTGCTCATGATCCCGAACGTGGAAAACTTGTCGAGCGCCGCAAACGAAGCGTTCTCGCGCACGGTGAGGCCGGCCGCCAAACCTTCCGCATGCCTGTCCGAAGGCATGAAGGCCGCCTCTTGCAGCAGGTCCTTGGTTTTCAGCGGCCGTCCTTGAAGATTGATCGACCCTTCCGACGGCTGAAGCCCAGCAAGCGCCCGCATCAACTCAGCCTGGCCATTGCCTTCCACTCCGGCCACGCCGACGATCTGCCCGCGCGCTACCTCGAACGATACGTCATGGAATCCTCTGCCACTCAGCGACTTCACGGAAAAGATCGGTTCTCTTGATCCGTCATCCGATTTTGGCGGGAATGCCGATCCGAGCGTCCGGCCAACGATCATGCCCAAGAGGTCGGCATCGCCGATCTCATCGACCAGTCCGCCGCCCCGGACCCGCCCATCGCGAAGCACCGTGACGCGCTGAGCGATCTGGCGAAGCTCCGCAAGCCTGTGGGTGATGTAGATCACCGAGGTTTTGGTCTTAACGACTCCGCGAATGCGTTCGAACAGCATTTCGGTCGAAATCCTGGTCGAGCGAGGCGGTCGGCTCATCGAGCAGGAGAATCTTCGGTTTGATCGCCAGGGCCTTGGCGATCTCGAGCAGGTGCTTCTGTGCGACCGTCAACGCATCGGCGCGGGTGCGCAGCGCAACGTGCAGGCCCACCGCATCCAACATCTCCTCGGCCGCGATTGGCGCCGGCTTGCCGGCGAACGCCGATGCCGGCAACGCCACCTGAAGGTTTTCAAGCACCGAAAGATCGTCGAGGATCGCCGGGTGTTGAAATGAAATTGAAATTCCCAAAGATGCGGCAAGCTCTGGCGACATGTTGGAAATCCGGCGATCGCCCAGCCAGATCTCGCCCAATTCCGGATGAACGGTTCCGGAAATGATGTTCATGAGGGTGGATTTCCCGGCGCCATTCTCTCCGAGGATGGCGTGTACCTGGCCGGCATAGAACTCAACGCTGACATCGCGGAGCGCGGGAACGCCCGAATAAAATTTCGAAATGTTGGATAGCCGGATCGTCACGTCGCCATGTGCCGGTGCGCCAGACAGATGAGGCTCGTTACTGTGAACGTTCACGGCGGGAATTCCGGTTACGACATCAACATCCGGCGCTTGCCAAAAAGGTCGTGCACCGGAGGCTGTTTTGCCTCCGGGGCACGCACGATGCTACTTGGTGTTGACCGCTTTGGCCTGATTGTCCGCGGACAATTGGGCCGACAAATAGATCTGACCGGGGAGATCCTTGCGGCACTGGACCGGGTGCGGCTTGCCAGTCACGGAATTTTCGAAGACAGGGCCCTTGAAGATGTCCTCTTCGGGCGGCTTGCCGCCGGTCACGGCCGCGACAGCCCATTGCACCGCCAGGCGAACGTTGTCGTTTTCGGTCGAGACCGTGAACAGCTTGAAGTCCGGGTTGTCCTGGTGGACGTCGGTCCAGAAGCAGCCCAGTGAATTGCCGTCGGAGGTCGCAAGCGCCGGGATCGACCGACCGGATTGCTTGAACAGCGGAAGCGCGCCGACCAGCGACGGCCCGAAATCGGAAACGATGACGTCGATCTTGCTGTTCTTGGCGATTTCAGCCGTCAAAACCTTCTGCGTCAGCGCAGGATCCCAGTTCGTCACGTCGAAGGGCTCGGGGTTGAGGAACTTGTATTCGGGCCCAAGCACGGACTTCAGTCCCGCAAGCTCGTCGAGACCCTGGCTGTTGCCCGCAGGTCCGCTCAGAAACAGGAGGTTGCCGCCTTGCGGCAGCACGCTCTTGATCCAGTTGCCCCAGTTCTGGCCGTCGTTCTTGAAATCGGTGCCGATGAACTTGGTGTAGTTCACGCCGGCCTTGCCTCCGGCTTCGACACGGTAAGGAACAATGACCTTGCCCGACTTGTAGACGCTGGTGATGGCGGGCAGCATCGCCGGTCCGGCATCAGGGAAGACCACCAGCGCATCGATGCCCTTGGCGGCCATCGCCTTGATGTCGGAAATCGACTTTTGGGTGTCACCTTGGCCGTCAGCATATTCATACGTCGTGATGCTGGGGCACTTGAGCGCTTCCTCCTTGCCGGAAGCGGTCGTCACCTGGCGCCAGCTGTTGCCGCCGTAGCCGTCGAGCAAAGCTAGCGATGCCTTCTTGGGTCCGCACCACGAAGGCGTTTCGGCCTGCGCCAAATTGGAGCAGCCGAAGGCGATGACCGTCGCCGCGGCGGCGAGCGCAAGTTTCCGTTTATCCAAGAACTTCATTTTCTCCTCCCTTTCGAGTTGATTTGGTTTGTTTGATTACGTTTACCGTCCACCCGATGGAGTAGACGCCGATACCAAAACCCAAGGCCAAAGCCTGGATGATGGTCTGAGCCGAATACGGCACGCCGACTGCGAGCGCGAATTGGCTCAACTGGTTCAGGAAGAACGCGGCGATGACGGTCGAGACTGGAAAGCCACGACCACCAAGCAGCGACGTTCCGCCGAGAACGACAACAGCGACGGAAGGCAAGAGCAGGGAATCGCCCTGGAATGCGGTGGGTTCACGGGTGATGCCGGCCACGAGGACGCCAGCCATGCAATAGAGGAGCTGGGCATAGACGTAGGCCAAGAGTTGATGAAGCTGCACCCGAAGTCCCACCGCGCGGGTAGCCAATGGATTGGCCCCGATCGCTTCGAAGCGTCTGCCGGCCACAGACTTTTTCAACACGAATGACACCACAAGCACCGTGGCCAGCGCGAAATAGACGGCGTTTGGCAGCCCCAGTGCCTGGCCGCCGGCGATCGCGGCCAAC
The DNA here is from genome assembly GCA_963829395.1 of uncultured Alphaproteobacteria bacterium. Lineage (GTDB taxonomy): Bacteria > Pseudomonadota > Alphaproteobacteria > Rhizobiales > Xanthobacteraceae > BOG-931. Next base: position 128,032 of record CAWHHX010000001.1, read on the forward strand.
AAGGTGGTTGTGGTTTTGGGCACGCCGCCGGAAACGGCGAATACGGCCCCATACAGCAGAGCATTCACGCCAATGGTCGCGACAATGGCGTTGAGCCGGAAGAGGCTGACCAGAATTCCGTTCGCCAAGCCTGCCAGTATCGCGCATCCGATCGCCAGCAGGACTGCCGGGAGGAGCAAAGCGTTGTCACCCTGCGGATAGTGGGTCGATATGACAACTGCGAGCGAGACGCCGCCGGCGAGCGAAAGGTCAAATCCTCCCTGTTGAACCACCAAGAGCTGTCCGAGACCGACAATTGCAATAATGGCCGCGAAGGGCAGGCTTCCCGACAAGGCGCCCCAAGTCACGCTGGACGGGGCGAACAAAAGACAGGCGAGGATCAGAGCAAGTGTGGAGATGACAACCGTCACAAAGCTTCTCGCCTGCGGCAAAAAAAACGTGTGCCGTAGTTGCGGCAAGATCATTGTCGTATCGACGGTTTGGTTCACTCGTTATCCCTCCGACATTCTTTGGCCATTTCCGGCTCTTTTTTTGTTCAGCTCCACAGCTTGGCGGCTGATTTAACTGCCACGATCACTCATCTCATCCGACCTCAGGCAGAACCTTGGCCGAGCGCAACGTGTCAAAAGCGTCCGTGAATGAGCGCACCGAGTTTTGATAAGCGGTGAAGCCCAGGTCGCGGCTCTTGGTCATATCGTTGAAGTTCTCGATGACACGCCCCAAGTCGGCGTCGCTGTGCCACCAAGAGGCGACCGCATTGAGTGGGTTTTTCTGGAGCCCGTGTTTGGCAACAATCTTGTCCCAGACCGGCTCCATGCCGGACATCTGCTGCTCCAACGGTTGCGCGTGGCCGGGATAGTCGGCGTCAGCCACCCCTAGATGTTCGGCAAGCTTCGGCCACATCCAGTTCCAACGGAACACTTCACCATTGACGATGTTGAAGGCGTTGTTTCGAGCAGCGGGCGTGGTTGCGGCCCAAACCAGGTGCTTGGCGATGATGCGGCCATCGGTGATGTCGACAACCGCTTCATACTGTTGCGGCGAACCGGGAAAAACGAACGGCCGGCCTGTTTCCCTGCAGATCGCTGCATAGGCCCCGAGTGTGGCCGCCATGTTCATCTGGTTGCCGACCGCATAGCCGATCAGCGTATGCGGGCGGTGAACGGACCAGCCGAAGCCCTGCCGTTCCGCGGCCGCAAACACTTCGTCTTCTTGATCGTAGTAGAAGTTTTGATAGGGAAGGCGGGGTTGCTCTTCGCGGAACGGCGTCACCACTCTGGTTTTGCCGTAGGCTTCAAATGGGCCCATGTAATGCTTGGCGCCAGTGACCAGGGCAACATGTTTGATCTTGTGGCCGTCAACCGCATGCAAAAGGTTGCGCACCATGCCGGCATTTACGCGGGAGTTCTCAGCCTCGGTCGGCTGACGCAGCCACGTGGTGATGAACACATCCGTGAACTTGCCGTGCTTCAAGGCGGCTTTCACGGCGTCGTCGTTTCTCAGATCAACAAGAATGTGGTTCACACCCTTTGGCAGATCATGGTCGTGGCGGGAGATGCCGGTAACGGTCCAGCCCTCGGTCGCGATCAAATGCTCGGCAAGATGGCGGCCAATAATGCCGGAGACGCCGGCGATCAGCGCGTGGCGATCCATTGGTTCAGCCCACTTGTTGACGGCATGACCTCGATGCAGGTGCGAATATCGGTCCAGCCTGCCGAGCCAAAAACCGCAACGCGCGCGACGACGGCGGATATGCCTTCACGGTCGGCTACTCCTCCCTGATACGGGCTCCTTCGCCCGGCGAAAGGTTCGGGCATTGGCCGCTTGTGCTTTTTGAGGTGAGGGGCGCATGCGTTACCCCGACCCGGCAAAACGGTAATCCGCGGGGCGGCCAGGCGACAATGTCATAAATTTTCCCATCACTGGGGAATTGCAAGCCCCAATCGCGCCGCTATCATCGGCGGGTTGCAACGCCGAGGTGCGGTTCGCCATGACAATCGAACGAATAAGGGACATTCACGCTTTTGTTCACGTCGCCGAGGCCAAGAGCTTTACCGCCGCGGCCGAACGCGTCGGTCTGTCGAGGTCGGCGGTCGGCAAAAGCGTACTGCGCCTCGAAGACCGGTTGGGCGTCCGCCTGCTGCAACGAACGACACGGAGCGTCTCGCTGACCGGAGAGGGTGCCGTATTTCTTGAACGCTGCATCCGCATCCTCGCCGACCTCGACGAGGCGGAGATGTCGATGCTGAGCCATTCGCAAACGCCCCGCGGGCGGCTGCGCCTGGAGCTTCCGGTATCTTTCGGCCGGCTGCACGTCCTGCCAATCGTGAATCAATTCATGAGCAAATGGCCCGACATCTCCGTAAACCTCTCTTTCAACGATCGATTTGTCGATCTGACAGACGAGGGCATCGACCTGGCCATTAGACTCGGCGGCAGCGACGACAGCCGGTTGATGACGCGATTGCTGGCGCCTCACCGTCTAATCACCTGTGCCTCGCCGGCCTATCTAAAAAGTCACGGAGTTCCGACGAATATCGAGGAACTCGCGTACCATAGCTGCCTCGCCTTTGTTCACGGCGGACGCCCGATCGATTGGCGTTTCAGCATTGACGGGCACATACGCTCCGTGGCCGTCAACGGTCGTTTCAGTGCAACGAACGCAGAGGCCGTGCGCGACGCTACTCTCGCGGGATATGGCGTCGCCAGCCTAGCCACCTTCCTGATCAGCGACGATCTCCGCGCCGCGCGCCTGGTGCCGGTTCTCAGCGAGTATTCCGCCGACGGCCCCGCCGTGCGCGCCGTGTATCCGTCGAGCCGCCATCTTTCACCAAAAGTCCGCTCTTTTATCGACGAGCTCCTGACGGCATGGCGGCCTGAACCGCCATGGGATCGGCCGTGACCATATCGGCACATCGAAAGTCAATGCCGCCGGTCGAACGTCCGTTTGAGGAGCGATTTACGGAAGAACTCACTGCCGCCGCCTGCCCAGCTTTTCCGCCGCGGCGCGGATGCATTGCCTTTGGCCGGAACGGTCGGGCTTTTTCCGTCGAACGAAAACGCGGCCGGGCGCCCGACTACTCGGCCCCACAAGCAGGTCGCCATCTCATCGTTTCGGATTTAGGCGCTCCACCCGTCATCGACCATGACAATGGCGCCGCACATCCAGTCCGAATCGGCGCTCGCCAGAAACACGGCAGCGCCGGTCAGGTCTTCCGGCTGCATGAAGGATCGTCCGGTCGGCGTCCGCTTCTGCTGGGCGAGGACATAATCTTCATGTTCTCCGTTGCGGAGATGCGCATTCATCGGTGTGGCCACGTTTCCAGGGGCGATGGAATTGACGTTGATGTGCTCCGGGGCCAGTTCGACAGCGAGTGCGCGCGTCAGGTTGACGACCCCGCCCTTGGACGCGCAATAAGATACGCAGTTCGGGGAAGCGCCGACGCCGGAAATGGAGCTGATGTTGATGATCTTGCCGCGTCCGCGCTTGCGCAAATGGGGCAGCACGCTGCGCGCGAAGAAGAAGCTTCCCTTGAGATTGAGATCGAGCTGGAAATCCCAGATTTCTTCGGTGGTCGCCTCGATGGAAGCGTTGCGGAACACGCCTGCATTGTTGACGAGAATATCGATCGCGCCGAAGTCGGCGGCGATGACATCGACGACCTTCTCGATTTCGGACACGACGGAGCAATTGGCCACATAGGCCTTTGCCCGGCGTCCCAGCGCCTTGAGGTCGGTCACGATCTTTTCGGCATTGGTCTGATCGCCGATGGATACGATGGCGACATCGGCCCCTTCCGCCGCGTAGCGGCGGGCAATTGCCTCGCCAATTCCCTGGGAGCCTCCGGTTATCACAGCGGTCTGCCCTGCGAGTTTCATCTGTTCCGAACCTTCATTCTCCGGGTGTGTAATGTCGAGTTTTGCCGGGACGGCGCGGTGTCTCGCCGCTCGTCACATCGTCGATGCGCGCTTCTGCGCCGGCATTGGGAAGGCGGCGGGCCGGTCAGGCGCCGACCTCGGCCAGGTAGGCCTTGGCGTCTTCGGCGTACATGTACCACGGGAAAAAATCGCGCGGGCGCGAGAAGCTGTCCACGATGCGCTTGGCTACGGCCGGAATGCGCTGCGCGGCATCACCAATGGCGCCGACGTGGGGCGGCGGGACTTGAAGCAGCATGTTCGTCCATTCAACAACGAAACGCGCGTCATCCCAGAAATTCTCGAACGTGGCCTGCATGAAGGCCTCGTCGAACGGCTTGTTACCATGGGCGAGGATCGCCTTCAGATAGCACATCGCCGCCTTCGAGGCGTTGTTGGAGCCTTGACCGGTCACCGGATCGTTGAGGCAGACGGTATCGGCCAGCCCCAGCACCAATGCGCCGGAAGGCAGCCTTCCCACCGGCTTGCGCACGGTCGGCGTGAAGGTGCCGCTCAACATGCCGTTGTCGTCAGTCATTTCGATAGTCTTGCAGCGTTCGGCCTCCCAGGGGACGAAGGTCTCGAGCACCCATTTCGATTTCTCGAGGTGTTGTTCGGGCGAGGTGATCCCCTTCCAGCAATCCATCGGGCCGCCCGGATGGCCCTCGAAAATCATGATGTCGCAGATGCCCGTCGTGGTCAGCGCCTCGAAGGTGAAATATTCGCCGATGCCGGGGATGACGTTGAAATTGATCGCCGTATGATCCGGGCGCGGCGCCATGCCGTTGACATATGTCAGAGCCATCGCGCGCTGCGGCTTGTCAAACAGCGAGCGCGCGGCATCGCGCGCGAACAGCTTGGCGATATCGTCCTTGCCGGCGGCGACGATCACCAGTTCGCTTTCCTTGGTATAGGTTTCCAGATCCTCGATCCCGACTTCGCGGATCACGAGCTCGCCGCCCTTCTTTTCGAATTCGGACATCCAGCGCGGGATCTTGACGCGCTGGTCGACGCTGTGGGCGACCTTGTCCGGGTCGAACTTGCCGTTCCAGTCGACGACTTTGCCGCCATCGTCGCCGCGCACGCTGAACTGGATCGAGTGGATTGCCGGGGCCTCGTTTTCCCAATAGTTCAGGCCGAGGTCACGCTCATACTGGCGCGCCAGATGAAACATCGACTGGCTGGACAGGACGCGGCCGGTGGCGATCGCTTGCGCCGTACGGTTCTGCACGACACGGACCTCGTGACCGGCGTCGACGAGGCCGCAGGCCAGCTGAAGACCGGATTGGCCACCGCCTACGATGGTGAAGCTGCGGGCTTCGCTCATCTCATTTCCCCGCCGTGTTGCGGCCGTTCCGGAACACTCGACCGTTGACGATGAGCAAACGGATAGAACGGCGCGCGCGGGACATCCAATCGCAAGTACGAATAACTGGTGCCGTTTCAAGCATCAGTGGGTGCCGCCGCCAATTTGGCCGCTGGCGCCAAGCCGCCGCAGAGCTAAGTTATTAACTCGCCACCGAGTTTTCTCCGCGAGGGAGTTCAGGATCTCTGCAACATTCCAAAAACGTTTGCCAAAATCCGGCAATCGATCTTGGCTTTTGCGAATGCGGGCCGCTTCCCTCGCGTGCGTCAGTTCTCGGCCGACAACGGCCTCAGGGGCTTACGGGATAGGCCGGCTTTTCGCCGCTCAATACGCGGGCGACGTCGCTGGCACATTTGGTCTGCAACTCCTCAAGCGCCTCGACGGAATAGAACGCGGTGTGCGGCGTGAGGATGACATTGGCGCGGCCAAGAAGCGGGGAATCCTTGCTCAGCGGTTCGACTGCGACCACATCGAGCGCGGCGCCGCCGAGGTGGCCGGAATCAAGCGCGGCAACCAGCGCGCCCTCGTCGACAAGCGGCCCGCGCGCCGTGTTCACGAGGAACGCGCCCTTCTTCATCATGCCGAATGCTGCAGCATTAAACAGCCCGCGCGTTTGCGCTGTCAGTGGCGCATGCGCCGAGACATAGTCGGAGATTTCGAGAAGCCGCTCGAAACTCACCAGCTCGACGCCAAGCTCCTGCGCGCGCGCAGCGGCAACGTACGGATCGTGCGCGATGACCTTCATGCCAAAAGCCATCGCCTTCGGTGCGATGCGCCGCGGGATGTTGCCGAGGCCGACGAGGCCAAGGATCTGGCCTTCGAGACGGCGGATCGGCACCACGGCCGGCATCTCCCAGCGGCCCGCCTGTACCAACGCGTCGGAAAACGGCACCTTGCGGGCCAGCGCGAGAATGAGCGCCATGGCGTGATCCGACACTTCCTGCAAGCAATAGTCGGGCACATAGGTGACGACGATGCCGAGCGCGGCGGCCGCCTTGACGTCGATATTGTCGACACCCAGGCCGAAGCGGCCGATCACCTTGCAGCGTTCGAACTGTTGCAACAACTCGCCCGGCAATTTCGCATAGGTGACGAGGACGCCGTCCGCTTCGCGGGCGACCTCGAGAATGTCGGCGGCGCTCGTGCTTTTCGCCATGCGGATTTCGGGATTAAGACGTTTGAGCGCGGCCATCGCCGGATCGAGCGTCGGAAAGACGCTGTCGGTGACGGCGATCAGCGGGCCGGGTCACGGCAACACCTGCGGATTGACGCAATTCGGCGGCCGCTTGCCGTCGAGATAGGCAAGAATATTATCGACCACGATGTTCGCCATGTCGTCGCGCACGTCGACCACGGCGCTGCCAATATGCGGCGTCAGCACGACGTTGGACAATGCCCGCAAATCCTTGCCGACCTTCGGTTCATGCTCGAACACGTCAAGCCCGGCGCCGGCAATCTGCTTGCGTGCCAGCGCCCGCGCCAGGGCGGCTTCATCCACGATAGGGCCGCGTGCGGTATTGATCAGATACGCGGTGGGCTTCATCAGCTTCAGCTGGCGCGCGCCGATTTGATGGCGCGTCTCTTTGTTCAGCGGCGAATGGATCGAGACGAAGTCGGATTCGGCGAGCAAGCTCTCGAGCGATGCGTAGGTCAGTCCGGCAGCAAGCTCCTCCGCTTCGGGATTTGCGCCGCGGCGTGGAATACAGCACCCGCATGCCGAAACCGTGAGCGCGGCGGGCGACCGCCTTGCCGATCAGTCCGCCGCCGCCGACCAGCCCGAGCGTCTTGTTCCATACGAGCGAACCGAGCAGATAGTTCGACTGAGCGCCGGGAAATTTTCCGGCCCGCACCAAGCGGTCGCCTTCGACGACGCGGCGCGCAACGCAAGCATCAGGCCGAAACGCCAGATCGGCGGTCGCCTCGGTGGTGCGCGCCGGCACTACGGTCACGGGAATACCGCGGGCGGTCGCCGCTTCGACGTCGATATTCGAGGGCGTGATCGACTGCGCCGCGACGAGCCGCAGGTTGGCATTGGCGGCGATGACGCCGGCATCGATCTGATCGTGCAAGAGGCAAAACAGGATATCGCAGCGGCGCACCGCAGCGATGAGCGCGCGCCGCCCGATAATGCGGCTGGCGTCCGGATTGACCGTGACCGTCGCTACCTCGCGCAGACGCGCAATCGCGCTTTTGGCGACCGGCTGGGTGACGAAGATGCGCGGCCGGCGCGCGGCGGTCATGCCAGCCACCGCACGACGCCGGCGACGCCGTCGACCGCGACCTGCGCGCCATCCGGAATCTGCCGCGTGGCGTCGAGAACGCCGAGCACCATCGGGATGCCGCGCTCGCGCCCAAGCGCGGCGAGATGCGAGGTCGAGCCGCCAAGCTCGGCGACGACGCCGCCGACCCGCGGCAGGATATGGTTCAGCGCCGGGCCGGCGACGCGCGTGATCAGAATGTCGCCGGGCGCGACGCGGCCGAGCTCGCACTCGCAGTTGACAACGACGGCGCGCCCCGAGCCCCAGCCGATGCCGGCGGGATGGCCGTTGAGGCCGGGATGCTTGAGCCAGATCTCGTCGGGCACATGCGCTGCCGCGACGCGCAACGGCCGCGCTTGCAGAAGCTTGAAGCCGGATTCATCGAGCGCCCATTCGATCTCCACCGGCATATCCAAAATCGCCTCGGCCTTGCGCATGAGCCGCCCGAGCGTGGTCGCTTGGCCGGCCTCGAGGCAGGGCGCGTTCACAAGCTCGTCCGGCACCTTCTGCGGCGTCGCTGCCATGCCGTGCAAACAGGCGTCCCGATGATGTTTGCGCCCGCTTTCGCATGGTGCGGAGAAATCCCTGGCGGCTGAGAACAATGCGGTCCGGCACGACTTCGCCTTGCGCGATGGCGGAGCCAAGCCCCCATGTGGCGCTGAGCAGCATGTTGCCCTCGGCGGTCTCGCTCAGCCCGCCGCCGGATCGCGGTCGCCGCGACCAGCGGCTGAATGAGCACGGCCATCGCGGTGTCGCTCGGGTAGAGATCGCGCTGCGCCATGGCGCGCCGCGCGTTGGTCGTCCACAACGCCGCCCAACACGCCCGCAACGCGATCAGAAATTCGTCCTCGTCGCTGATGCCGAGAAAGCTTTCGAACTGACCGGCGAAACCCGCATCGACGCGATCTTCGATCAGTGCGGATGAACGCACGGCCGCGGGTTTTTGCGTCGCCTGCCAGACGGCGAGAATTTGCTCTTCGCAGATCGGGCGCAAGATCGCCCTGATAGAGCTGAAGACGAACTTCGACCGACAGCCGACGCTGCGCCGGCGGGTCGGCATGCGCGATAGTCGCGGACAGTGTCCGGTAAGCCCGAGATGGGCGATCTGTCGCCGATAGGCGTCGGCGGTGAGACAGAAACCACCCGGCGTCGGCAGGCCGGCCTGCGCCAGCGCCGCAAGGTTTGCGGCCTTGGGGCCGACGCGGTCGGCGCTCGGCTGCTGCCGGGATCGGCGAGCGAAATGACGTACGCGTCCATCGCTGATCGCTCCGCGGGCGGCGCTTGGCACTTACTTCACATGATCGCCATAGCCCGGTATCGGATCGACGACGGTGATTTGCTTTACCGGGAAGTTGGAGACGATCTCGATCTCGTTCTTGTGCACGATCAGCATCTCCTCGATGCGCACGCCATAGCGGAATTTCTTGCCGTGCTGCGTCTCAAGCGCAAAAGTCATGCCTTCCTTGATCTCGACCGGGTGGTCAAGCGACCAGATGCGGGAGATGACCGGCGGATCATATTGTGCGAGGCCCAGACCGTGGCCCCACAGATTGGCGGCCGCCTGATCCTCGTCCTCGTAGCCCCAGGTCTCCATGGCCGACGGCCATTTGAGCGCGATATCGCGCGTGGTGGCGCCGGCCTTCACCGCGCCGATGGAATCGTAGAGCCATTTGAGCGCGGTTTCGTAGGTATCTTTCTGCTCCTGCGTCGGCTCCTTGCCGACGCAATAGGTGCGGTAGTAGCAGGACTTGTAGCCGTTCCAGGTGAGTGCGGCCAAATCCATGAACACGATGTCGCCGGGCTGGATGATCCGATCGGAGAAGTTGCGCCAATTCGGCCAGGTGTTCGGGCCGGATGAGACGATGACGTCCTCGACGTCTTCCATGCCGGGAATGTTGTAGAGATACTGCATCAGATGCGCCGTCACCTGGTTCTCGGTCACGCCGGGACGCAGAAACTTCATGCATTCCCAATGCGTGGCGTCGCCGATGGCGCCGACGATGCGGAAACATTCCTGTTCGTCTTCGCTTTTGACCGCCCGCGCTTCCATCATGGGCGGTCATGCCGTCGGCCCAGGCGATGTTCTTCTCCTTGAAAATCTCGATCATGTTGATGTCGATGAAATCGACGCCGAGCTTTTGGCCGCGCGACACCGTGGCGGCGCATCTCTTCGATGATCGCGTTGGTGAACTTGGTCACCTGCTGGGTCGCCGCCGGACCGGCCGCGCCTTTGATCCAGGCGAAGGAATGGCGGACGTTTTCCTTCGGCAGCCAGGGAACATGCCGCTCGATCTGAAAGCCGATATCGCCCTGCTCGAACAATACCGGGCGGCCGTCGCCGCACAGCATGGCGTAACGCAGCCCGGGCTTGAGCCGGTTCCAGCCGGGCGTGAGCGTGCCGGTGATATAGCGGCAATTCTCGTCGTACATGCAAAGCAAGGCGCCGAGGCCATGCTTCTTCATCATCTGGCGCGCCCGCTCGATGCGATATTCGCGGAGCCGGTCCCAATTGACCCGCTGCTGCCAATCCATGCCGACAATGCCGAAATTCGCTCCCATCGCGTTCTCCCACTCGTCTTTATGAGTTTATATGAATCTATAAGTCTCGCTCTCGACTCGCGTGTCATTGTCGACGCCGGTCGGCAGTTAAGACGCCGCTCGCGCGATTACAGATTTTCGAAGTTCATTCGATGCGAATGTTCAGAGTAGACTTGAACGTCAGGCGGGCTGGCGGGTCGCCATGCACGCGGCGTACCCGCCACTTTGGTATTCGTACCGAATACTTGACCTGGATACTTGACCTGGCAAAACTCAAACTAACCTTCCGTCACGTCCCCTAGACCATATTCCACCACAGCGAGATGATCAGAAATAATTGTTTCTGATATGATGCATTAGGATCGGTGATCATCCCGCTGGACGATTTGCCGGAAACGAGGCCAAATGGGCGGCAACGCGCGGCCATTTCCGGACGCATCGGACGTTCAAGGAACGTTTCGCGAAAGGCTCGTCGCGAGGGCATCTCGGAATTGAGAGTTCCCCACGGAGGGCGGCGCGGCCGTTGCGCCGCTGGACCCGTGACCAGCCTCGGCGACGCGCTTAGCAGGGTGAAATTCCTCCAGCGCGGTGACCCTGTCAGCGGACGGCTTCGCGTAGCGATTGCGGGGATCCTTCCTATTCGATTGCGGCTGGGCAAATGCTACAATGATTACAATGGCTTTGCGCGATTTCTTCATCGACAGTGTCCGACCTGGATGAGCCAGGAATAATAACGTGTCCGCGTCCTTGGCGGACAGGCATTCACGTTTTGCGGCGACGACGAAAATGCGAGAGGGATGACTTGTGACGGAAAGCTTGCGCGATATCCGTATTTTCGTGGCGGCGTACGAGGAGCGTTCGTTTACCGCTGCGGCGGTCCGCGAGCATGCGACGCAATCAGGCGTCTCCCAGCACATCCGCAAGCTGGAAGAAGGCTTCCGCGTGAAGCTGTTTTCCCGGGAGAAAGGTCAAGTCGCTCCGACGCCGGCGGCCGACGCCTATTACAGCCGTTGCATCCAAATCCTGCGCAACATCGAATCCAGCAACGAGGCAATGAAGGTATTTACGGGAATTTCGGGTGACGTATTCGTCGGGCTGATGCCGACGATGACTCGCGCAACCTTGGCGCCTGCGATTCAGCGGGTGGTAGGCGAGCACCCGAATATGAAGATTCACGTGACGGAATCTTACAGCCCTATCCTCATACAAAAAGTCCTGGCTGCGGAACTCGATTTCGCCATCGTCCCCGCCTTCGTCGGCAGCCGGGGATTGAAGGTTGCGCATTTCCTACGCACCTGGGAAACGTTGGTGGCGCGTCCCGATAAAAAGCTGCATCTGCGCCGCACGCGGTTGCGAGACTTTGGACCCCTGAAGATCGTCCTGCCAAGCCACGCTAACGCCCGCCGAAAGCCTCTGGAGACTTATTTCACGACCAACGGGGTCGAAATCGAACGCTTGGTCGAGATGGACGCCATGATGGGGACGCTGGATCTGGTGTCGAACTCGGACTGGGTGACGATAATTCCCGCGCTGATGATGACAGCTGAGATCGAAAAGATGCAGTTTTCCGTCATCCCCATCGTCGATCCGACAGCACCCTTGGATTTGGTCGTCATCGAGCCGATGCGCCGCACCCTCAATGTGGCGGCGCGCGCTTTTCTCGAAATTATTCGCACCGAGGCCGTGGGCCTCAATGATCTTTGGCGCCCGCATTTTGAGTGAGCGGGTCGGGAGCCGAGCGCTGCTTAGCTGAAACCATATCGCGAACGGCCTCACAGGCTTTCGGATCGCGACGTGCCGTGGTCGCGCCAGCTGACAGCGTGACTGTCGAGGGCTGAGGAACGCCGGATGCTCATTTTCTTGGCCGCCTGAACTACAGATGGTTTATAACGAAACCCGCTTCGCGGACGTGCGGCGCCCTTGCTCGAGTGCGCGCGGCAATAATTGTGGCGCCTGTTGTGGCCAGCGTGGGCCCGTTGGCAATCGCGCCAATAGCGGGGCCACTCCAGCTCCGGAATCCCGGATGTTGAGCCGCGCAATATCGGCCGTCGAATGCGAGACCAAGCCATGAATTTCCGCCGAACCAGCGCGCTGACATCGGGCTTGACGATCGCATTTTTTCTTTTCGCATTCGGCTTCATCGCGCAAGAGGTGGCCGAAGGCCAAACGTCGGCCTTTGATCGCCGGATTCTGCTTGCCTTGCGCGACCCGGCCGATCCGGCTGCACCCATCGGCCCGGCGTGGCTGCAGGAAGCTGCCCGGGACATAACAAGTCTTGGCAGCAATGTCGTGCTGGCGATCATCACCTGTGCGGTTGCCGGTTACCTGTTTTTGGCTCATCGGCGGCCGGCGGCGTGGCTGATGCTGATCGCGGTGTTCGGCGGCGCTGTGCTGAACGATCTCCTCAAGCTGGCCTTCGCACGCCCTCGTCCGGACTTTGTGACTCACGCGGCTCGGGTTTTCACCACAAGCTTCCCAAGCAGCCACGCCTCGCTGTCGGCGATCACTTATCTGACGATGGGGGTTCTTCTGGCGCGAGGCCAAACCTCACCGACGATAAGCCTCTACGTCATGTCGTTGGCGGCTGTCCTGACCGTGCTTGTCGGCATGAGCCGAATATATCTTGGCGTTCATTATCCGACCGATGTTCTGGGAGGTTGGTGCATCGGCGCAGCCTGGGCCCTCGGATGCTGGACGATAATGGCGCGCTTCCAGAGTGTCGGTCGGGTCGAACCGACCGTTACGCCGTGACGCGAGACTAGGCAGTTGCGCCCGCCGCGAGCCGGCACGGCGCACGAGATCGGCAGCACGCTCCGCGATCATAGCAAGGCTCCGAACAGCCCCCACAGCGGTCGTCCGCGCGCCAACATGGCCACTACGATGGCGATGAAGCTGGCGCCGTTGGCCATGTAGGGACGATAGACAATGTTCCGCGCCGCTTTTACCATGAGTTTGAAGCCGTCCTGTTCCTCAGCTCCGAGCAAAGCATCATGACCGATTTCAAATTCGACCCGCGCAGAACCGCGCTGCTCAACATCGACATGCAGAATTGCTTCGTCGAAAATTCACCGGTCGCCGCACCGCGCGGCCGTGAAATCCTGCCGCGTATCAACAAGCTCGCCGAGGTCTGCCGTAAGCGCGGCGCGCTGGTCATTCATACGCTGCATCTGGTCCGGCCGGACGGCAGCAATACCGGGGTCATGGGCGTCATCATCCCGGCAATCGCCGCCGGCTTGATCAACAAGGGAAACAAACAGGCCGAGCTGCACCCCGACATCGTCGTCGGCAAGCACGACATTATCCTTGAGAAGCCCCGCTACGGCGCCTTTCACGGCACCGACCTCGATCTCATTCTCCGCAATCGCGGCATAGACACGGTGATCATCACCGGGATCTGCACAAATGTGTGCTGCGAGACGACCGCGCGCGAAGCCAACATGCGCGACTACAAGGTCTTCTTTATCAGCGATGCGACGGCGACTTTCAACACGCCGGAGGCATCGGCCGATCAGATCCAGCCCGTCGTGCTGGCGACGCTGCGTGCGGCCTTTGCGCAGATTGAGAATGCCGCATCGATGATCCGCAAGCTCGAAGAGCAGCGGAGCGCCGCAGCAGCGTGAGGGTTCGCTTAAGGCGCCGGGAAGTGCGCGAGAATTCGGAAATTCAGCCCATCGGCTTTCGCCAGATAGATATCGGACAAAAGATGGCGCTCCTGCATGGTCACGCGGCCGCGGCCGCCGCTGTAGCTCAGCCCCTCTGATACGCGCGAAAGGTCGGCGACGCCGAGCGAGCCAGCGCGACGAGCGAGTTCGGCGTAAAGGCGGATACCCTCGTAACACGACTGCCCGATGGTATTGGGCATCGGTGCATTACCGCCGAAGGCCGCGTGGTAGCGATCGAGGAACGCCTGGTTTGCTGGCGTATCAAGCACGGCCAGGTAACCGGCGGTGAAGTAGAAGTTCTCGGCATGCCGGGCGCCGATGCCCAGAAGGGTATTTTCCTCGCTGGCGACCGACAGCCGCAGCATGTGCCGGGCGAGGCCCTCACACGCAAACGCCCGGTTGAAGGTCACGCAGTCGGTCCCGACCATCGAGACCAAGACGACGTCGGGCCGCGCCTTGCGGACGCGTGCAAGCGATGCCTCGTGATCCTCGGATCCGAAGGGGACATAGTCGACGCCGACCACTTCGCCGCCAGTCGCTTTGATGTAGCGGCGCGCGGCGCGGTGCGAGACGTGGGGCCAGATGTAGTCGTTGCCGATCAAGTACCACCGCCGCGCGTGGCGGTGCTCGGCAAGCCAGTGGATCGCGGGTTTGAGCTGCCGCGCCGGCGTCTCGCCGACCATGAACAGTCCGGGCGAGCGCTCCCCGCCCTCATAGACGGGCGTGTAGACATATGGCAGTCGCCCGCGCAGTGCGCGCACGAGGGCGACGCGCACGGCGCTGATGTGCATGCCGATGACGGCCTCGGCGTGGTTCTCCGCGATCAGGTCGATGGTCTCGTCGGCGACTTGCTCCGGCTCGGCACCGGCATCGGCAAACACCAGCTCGATCTCGCGGCCGAGAATGCCGCCGGCGGCATTCACCTCGCGGGCTGCGAGCATCGCGCTGGTTTGACAGGAGGGCCCCCACAAGCCGGCCGGGCCGCTGAGCGGAAGGAGAAACGCGATCCGCAGCCGATCCGACCGGCCGCGGTTCTCCGACAGCGAGAGATCGAGTCCGTCATAGCGCTTTTTCACGATGCCGAGCGGGCACGAGCGCACGTGCAGACCGGTCATTGGAGACGTGACGATCATCGAGTCCCCTGTGCGCGGTCACGGACAGTCAGTACAACCAGCGCATAGTTATCCGCCGGGGAAAATGCTAACAGCTAGCCGCGGTCCGGGGAAACGGATTCTCGAAGAGGGTTACAGCCATGGCGCGCAGCCGCCCGATCAACGAGCACATTGCCTACCTTCTGGCGCAGGCGAACCGGCAGGTTCATCAGCAGCTCGATGAAAAATTTCGCAATGAAGGCGTGCC
Organism: uncultured Alphaproteobacteria bacterium; assembly: GCA_963829395.1. GTDB lineage: Bacteria > Pseudomonadota > Alphaproteobacteria > Rhizobiales > Xanthobacteraceae > BOG-931. The sequence continues at coordinate 143,130 of CAWHHX010000001.1, forward strand.
GGTCGAGCAATGGCGTATCCTGAAGCTGCTGGCGGAGACGAATGGGCGCTCCATGAGCGACCTGACGCAGGCCGCCCTGCTGAACCATCCCACCCTGACCAAGATGATCGACCGCATGGTGTCCGATGCCCTCGTTTACCGCCGTCCCGATCCAAAGGATGGCCGAAAAGTGCTGATCTACGTCTCCGAGCGTGGCCGGGCGCTCAACGACCGGCTCAACCGTCTCGCCAATCTGCGCCAAGCTGAAATTGTCGAGGGCTATGGCGATCGCGAGACTGAAGAGCTCAAGCGGCTATTGTCCGAATTGATCCATCGTACGGCGCCGTAGTGCGCGGTGTTTTAGACGCGAGCCGGCATCGGAACCTTCGCGACGTTACCCGTCCAAGTTTTTGCTGCCGATTTGCTGCAAAGGCACCGCGACCAGCGGCACTCGTCGCTTCGTCGCCTATTGACAGCCGAAACCAGATACTTCACTTTTCAAATAGTTTCTAGGCGCGAACCACGAGGTGGGGGCCATGGTCATCCTCGGCTGGGTGCTAGCCATTGCCGTCGCCGTCGTGGTGATCGCAATCGCGGTAATGTTCCTCAACCGCTTTTACCGCAAATCGACCCGCGACATCGCGCTGGTGCGCACCGGGTTTGGCGGTCAGCGCATTCTCATTTCCGGCGGCTGCCTCGCGCTTCCGTTCCTGCACAAGGTCGAAGAGATCAACATGCGCACGTTGCGCATCGAGGTCCGCCGCGCCGGCGACAAATCGGTGATTACCGAGGATCGCATGCGGGTCGACGTCGAGCTCGAGTTCTACGTGCGGGTCATCCCGACGCCGGACGGTATTGCCACCGCCGCCCAAGCGCTCGGCGCCAAATCCTTCACGGTCGACGGCATCCGCAACCTGCTCGAGGGACGCTTCGTCGACGCGGTGCAGGCCGTGGCGGCGCGTCACACCATGGACAGCCTGCACGAAGGCCGCGCCGAGTTCGTCGCCAACGTGTCCGAGCTGTTGCGCGAAAATCTCCGGCAAAACGGCATCCTGCTCGATTCAGTTTCGCTGACGCGTCTCGATCAGTCGGCGTTTTCGTCGTTCGACGAGAACAACGCTTTCAACGCCGTCGGGCTGCGCAAGCTTGCGGAAATCATCGCCGTCAACCGCAAGAAGCGGGCCGAGATTGAGGCCGACGCCGACATTTCGGTGCGCCAGACCCAGCTCGAAGCCACCAAACAGCGCCTCATCCTCACGCAGCAGGAAGAGCAGGCGCAGATCAATCAGCATCTGGAAATCGAAAAGATCAGGGCGGCGAGCGACGCCGAGGCGGCGAAGGCCCGCGAGCAATCGATGATCGCTTCCGAGGAAGCGCGTATCGAGCGCGAGCGTCAGACCAAAGCGACGGAGGTCGCCAAGCAGAGCGAGCTGCGCAAGCTCGAAGTCGAATCGCAGCTTGGCGTCGAGATGAAGAAGGTCGACAGCGCAATCCAGCTTGCCGCCAAGCACGTCGAAGAGGCAAAATCGCGGGCCCAGGCGGAATTGGCACGCGCCGAAGTCGTGCTGGCCGAGGAACACGTTCAGACCGAGCGCGATCGCGCGGTCGCCGACCGGTCTCATGAGATCGCGATCAAACGCGTGAACGAGCAGGGCGCGGTGGAGCAGGCCAAGGCCGAGACTGACGCCGGCGTATTGCTGCGGCGCATTCGCGCTGAGTCCGAGGCAGTTCGCACCAAGGCCGAGGCCGAACGTTTGCGGCTGTTGGCGCAGTCCGAAGGCGAGCGCGCGGTGATCGAGGCGGAGAACTCGCAGACCGACGCGCTGATCCGCATGAAGCTCGAGCAATATCGGCTTGATCGTTTGCCGGAAATCGTTTCGCAGATGATGAAGCCGGCGGAGAAGATCGAACTCGATCCGCATTCATCAGCTCAACGGTTTTGGCGGCGGTGCTTCCGGAACCCCCGGCGGCAACGGCGACGCGACACAGAAAGCGCCGATCAACCAGGTGATGGACAGCATCCTCTCCATGGCTCTGCAGCTTCCGGCGTTGCGGAGCATCGGCGATTCGATCGGATTGGACTTCTCTTCGGCCGTCGAGGCGCCCAGCACCACGGTCGTCGAGCGAAAGAAGGGGCGCGACACCGATCGAAGCGAACAGTAACTGCGCAGGTCTCTTGCAGTGATTGACAATCAGAGAACCCGAAGGACAGGCCCATGACCATATCCCGCAGGACATTGCTCAATACCGCCGGCGCCACCGCGCTGCTGGCTGGCGTACCGCTGGTGCGCGCCCGCGCCGAAGACGCGCCCATCAAACTCGGGGCGATCGACGACAATTCCGGCGTGCTCGACATCTATGGCAAGCCGATCGTGATGGCGAACGCGTTGGCGGTCGAGGAGATCAACGCGGCCGGCGGGCTGCTCGGCCGCAAGATCGAGCTCAAGCAATACGACAGCCAATCGGATATCGCGCTCTATACCAAATATGCCCAGCAGCTCGTTCGCGAAGACAAAGTCGACGTCGCCCATGCCGGCATCACCTCGGCGTCGCGCGAAGCCATCAGGCAGACGTTCCGTCGCGGCAACACCCTCTATTTCTACAACATCCTCTACGAAGGCGGCGTCTGCGACCGCAATTGCTTCGTGACCGGGACGACGCCGGCGCAGGCGGTCGAGCCCATCATCGACTACGCGATGAAGAAGTGGGGCAACAAAGTTTACGTGCTCGCGGCGGACTACAATTACGGCCAGATCACCGCCAAGTGGGTGTCGCACTATGTCGAGGAGCGCAAGGGCACGGTGCTGGCGACCAACTTCTTCCCATTGGATGTCTCCGATTTCGGCTCGACCATCGCCAAGATCCAGGACGCCGCGCCGAACTTTGTCGTCGCCGCGCTGGTCGGCGGCGCCCACATGTCGTTTTTCCGGCAATGGGCGGCGTCGGGCATGAACAAGAAGATACCGCTGACCTCGACCACCTTCGGCGTCGGCAACGAGCATCTGGCGCTGTCGGCCGCAGAGGGCGACGGCATTCTCATCGCCGGCAATTACAGCCCCGAGATCGATACGCCTGCCAACAAGAAATTCCTGGCGGCGTGGGCCAAGCGCTATGGCGACGCCAAGCTCGTTCACGAGCTGGCGGTTTCGCAATATCAAGGCATCATGTTGTGGGCCGAGGCGGTGCGGAAGGCCGGATCGGTCGACCATGATGCGCTGGTGAAGGTGCTTGAGACCGGGCTGAAGATCGAAGGGCCGGCCGGAATCGTCGCTGTCGATCCCAAGACGCACCACTGCTCGCTCGACATCCATCTGATGGTGGTCAAGGACCAGAAGCTCACCATCATCGACACCGCCGCGCAACGGCCGCCCGCCGATACCGCGCAATATTGCGACCTGCAGAAAAATCCCGACGACAACAAGCAGTACGAGGTCAAGATCTGAGCTGTCAAGGGCCGGCCGTCGTCATCGGCCGGCCTTCGCCAACGGACCTGTGGAATGGATTACGCGGCGATCGTCATTCTCGAAATCCTTTACATGATCGCCTTTCTCGCGCTGATCAGTGCGGGGCTGGCGATCGTGTTCGGGATGATGCGCATCATCAATCTCGCGCACGGCGAATTTGTCATGCTCGGCGGTTATGCGACGATCGCGGCCGCCAAAGCCGGGATCAACGTTTATTTCGCCATGTTGGTCATCGCGCCGATCGTTGTCGGCATCATCGGCCTCGTCGTCGAACGGCTGATCGTGCGTTTCCTGTACGGCCGCATGATCGACATCATGCTGGCGACCTGGGGGTTGAGCCTGCTGCTGATCGGGCTGGTCACACTGATCTTCGGCAATACGCCGGTGAGCGTGCCGACGCCGATCCCGGGTTACCGCATCGGGCATTACCAGATGGGCGGTTACAATCTGTTCGTGATCGCGGTCGCCGTCATTCTCATGTGCGCGATGTGGTTTGTGTTGCGCTATACCCGCATCGGGCTGATCGCGCGCGGCACCATGCAGGGCAGGGAGGTTGTCTCTTCGCTCGGCTATAATCCGAACACCATCTTCATGCTGACTTTCACGGTCGGCGCCGCGCTGTCGGGATCTGGCCGGCGGCGTGATGGCGCCGCTGACCGGGCTGTTGCCGTCGATCGGCGGCGCTTACATCGCCAAGGCGTTCATCACCGTGATCACCGGCGGCGCCGCCGTCATCGCCGGAACGCTCTCCACCGCTGGGTTGTTCGGCACCGTCGATCAAATCGTTTCGTTTGCATCGACGCCGGTGCTCGGCGAAATCGCCATGCTGGCGCTTGCCCTCGTCCTGTTGCGCCTGATGCCGCAAGGCATGACCGGGCAGTTCTTTCGCAACTCGACATGACCGGCGCGGCGTTCGGCATCGGGCGCATCCACTGGAACTGGCTTGCCACGCTTGCCGTGCTGCTGGCGGCGCTGCCGCTGGTGAGCGACACCAATACGCCGACATTGCTGGCGATCTGGGCGCTGTTCGCCCTGTCGCTCGCGTTGATGTGGGGTTTTGCCGGCATCCTCAGTTTCGGGCACGCCGCCTATTTCGGTCTCGGCGCCTACACCTATGCCGTCGCTTCGGTCAACATCGGCGAGAGCACGGTGCCGGTGCTGCTGGCGCTGATCGTGCCCGGGGTCGTCGCCGCCATCATCGGCGCCATGATGTTTTACGGCCGCATCAGCGATGTCTATCTCGGCGTCATGACGTTGGTCGTCACCCTCATTCTCAACCGCTTCATGAACGCCACCGCGGGCGACGTCTACAAGATCGGCAACGCGCGGCTCGGCGGCTTCAACGGCATTCCGGCTTTCCCGACACTTAACGTGCCGGGCGAACCGAACATGGAGATGTACGGCACCGCTTATTATTACGTCGTGATCGTCTGCCTGCTCGTCGTCTACCTGATCGCGCGCTGGATTCTGGCCAGCGCGTTCGGCCGCACGCTGATCGGCATTCGTGAAAACGAAGTGCGAATGGAACTGCTCGGCTACAATGTTCCGGCCTACAAGACGGCGATCTTCGCGGTATCGGGAGCGATGGCGGGGCTTGCCGGCTGCCTGTTCGCGAACTGGGCCGAGATCGTGACGCCGAGCGTATTCAGCCTCGGCCAAACCGCCGAGGTGCTGATCTGGGTGATCGTCGGCGGTCTCGGCACGCTGATCGGTCCGATGATCGCCGCGGTCGCGCTCGGCTCGTTGAAACTTGAGCTCGGCCATCAGACGACGGTCGACAATTCGCTGATCCTCGGCGCCATCCTGATCCTGGTGGTGCTGTTGATCCCGCGCGGCTTCGCTCCAAGCTTTGTCGCCTGGCGCCGGCGCTTCGCGCAATCGCAGGTCCATCGGCGCCAAGCGCGCGGGACGCGCCGCCGCCGCATCGCGCTGCAGGAAGCCAAGCAGTGAGCGAGCCGGTCGTCGAGACCCAGGAACTGGCGGTGCGTTTTGGCGGCGTGCTGGCGGTCGACCATGTCAACTTCATGCTGCGCGAGCGCGAGCTGCGTTGCCTGATCGGCCCGAACGGCGCCGGCAAGAGCACATTCTTCAAATCGATCACCGGTCAGATCCGCGGCGCTAATGCCAGCGGCCGGGTGCTGATCCGCGGTCAGGACGTCACCGGCTGGTCGACGCACCAGATCGTCCGGCTCGGCATCGGCATCAAGACGCAAGTGCCCTCGGTGATGAATGGGCTCACGGTCGCGGAAAATTTGTGGCTCTCGGCCCGGCGCACCGCGGGACATGACGGCGCCGACGCCGCCGTCGATGAGGTCCTGGCCGAGCTCGAACTGGGTGCGATCGCGCGCCGGCTGGTCGGTGAGTTGGCTCACGGCCAGCGGCAGCTTGTCGAGATCGGCACCGTGCTGGCCAACAAGCCCTGGCTGGTTCTGCTCGACGAGCCCGCCGCCGGCCTCACGAACGTCGAAACCGAGCGGCTGATCGCGATCATCAAACGCATCAATCAGTCGGCCACGCTGATCGTGGTCGATCACGATATGCATTTCGTGCGGACGCTCAACTCCCTGATCACGGTCTTTCATCAGGGCGCTATCCTGGTCGAAGGACACGCCGAGAAGGTGCTCTCCGACCCGAGCGTGCGGGAAGTCTATCTGGGGAACCGCGCATGAGCATTCGCGAAGGCCGTGTTCCGCAACCCGGCGACGACGTCGCCGAGGGCACCGCCGAGCCGGATGGCCTCGTCCTCGACGTTGCGGACTTGCATGCCGGCTACGGCGAAGTGCCGGTTCTTCACGGCGTGTCGCTTCAGCTTTGGGAAGGCGAAGCGATCGGGATCGTCGGCCACAACGGCATGGGCAAGACGACGCTCTTGAAGACCATCATGGGATTGTTGCCGCCGCGCGGCGGCAAGATCGTCGTCGACGGTGTCGATGTGACGACCTGGGCGGCGCACGAGCGCAGCCGCCTCGGCATCGCCTATGTGCCGCAGGGCCGCGGCATTCTTCCCGGCCTGAGCGCGCATGAAAATCTGCGCCTGGCCTGGACGCCGGATTCCGGCGAGACCGAAGAGCGGGCGATCGAGCGCGTGCGTCGGAATTTTCCCGCGGCTGACGCGGTTGCTGGAGCGCCGCGGCGGCGCGCTCTCGGGCGGCGAGCAGCAGATACTGGCGCTGGCCCGTGCGCTCGTGCCGTTGCCGTGGCTCCTCCTGCTCGACGAGCCGTCCGAGGGTATTCAGCCTTCAATCGTCCAGGAAATCGGCGAACTTCTGGCGTCGTTGCGCGAAAAGCATCGTCTCTCGATGCTGATCGTCGAACAAAATCTCGAGCTCGTGCTCGACGTCGCCAGCCGCATCGTGCTGGTCGAGCGCGGCCGCATTACCCGCGAACTCGACGCCGGCACGGTCCGCGGCGGCGCCATCGCCGACCTGGTTGGCCTTGGCGGCGCGCGAAGCACCTACGCGGCGCCTGTCGGCGTTGCCTCGCCGCCGCGACTACAGCCGCCGGTCGCGTCTTCGGCGAACGGCCCGGCGCGCGCGGCATCGAATGGCGTACGTCCCGCATCGAACGGCGCCCGCCCATCGAACGCGTCGCGCAGTTCCGGCCGCAACGGGTCATCGCGAAACTTGGCGCCGGCGCTGCCGGCCGCCGCCACATCATTGGGGGGGCCCATGTCGACCGTCAGACGGCCAACGCTCGAGCAGATGCACGACATCGTCAATTCGCTGCATCTGAGCATGTCGCAAGGCGAAGTCGCCGAATACCTGGATGTGTTGGAAGGCACCTTTCAAGCCTACGATCGCGTCAATCAATTGCCGGATTATCTGCCGGCGGTGCGCTATCCGCGGACGCCGGGCTATCGGCCGGGCGCCAACGAGAATCCGCTCAATGCCTGGGCGGTGAAAACGGAAGTCCGCGGCGCCGCGCACGGACCGTTGTCGGGAAAGCGCGTCGTCCTCAAGGACAATATCTGCCTGGCCGGCGTGCCGATGATGAACGGCGCATCGACGCTCGAGGGCTACGTGCCCGATATCGATGCGACCCTCGTCACCCGCATCCTCGATGCCGGCGGCACCATCGTCGGCAAAGCGCATTGCGAATATTTTTGTCTGTCCGGCGGCAGCCACACGTCGGCGCACGGGCCGGTGCACAACCCGTTCAAGCATGGCTATTCGGCCGGCGGCTCATCGTCCGGATGCGGAGCGCTGGTCGGCTCCGGCGAGGTCGAGATGGCGATTGGCGGCGACCAGGGCGGTTCGATCCGCATGCCGGCGTCCTATTCGGGGTGCTACGGCATGAAGGCCACGCACGGTCTGGTGCCTTACACCGGCGTCATGCCGATCGAAGCCACCATCGATCATGCCGGGCCGATGACGACGACCGTCGCCGACAACGCGTTGCTGCTGGAAGTGATTGCGGGAGCCGACGGCCTCGATCCGCGCCAATATGACGTGCAGGTCGAGAAATACAGCTACACCACCGGGCTCGGCCGCGGCGTTTCCGGCATGCGCATCGGCATGGTCACGGAAGGGTTCGGCTGGCCGGCGAGCGAACCGGATGTCGATGCCAAGGTGCGCGAGGCGGCGGAGCGCTTGCGCGGCGTCGGCGCCATCGTCGAGCCTGTGTCCATTCCCATGCATCGTGACGGCGCCGCCATCTGGACGCCGATTGCACTTGAAGGGTTGGTCGCGCAGATGATGCACGGCAACGGCATGGGCTTTAACTGGAAGGGTCTTTACACAACGAGCCTTCTCGATGCCCATGCCAATTGGCGGGCGCGCGCCGACGAATTGTCGCGCACGCTGAAAATCTCGATGCTCGCCGGCGAGTATTTCATCAAGCATCATCGCGGCCACTTCTACGCCAAGGCGCAAAATCTCGGCCGTCTGCTGCGCAAGACCTACGACGATGTGCTGGCGCGCTATGATCTCCTGCTGATGCCGACGCTGCCGCTGAAGGCGACGCCGCTGCCGCCGAACAACGCGCCGCTGGCCTTGTGGTGCCAGCGCGGCTTCGAAATGCTGCCGAACACCTGTCCGTTCGACGTGACCGGCCATCCGGCCATGAACATACCCTGCGGCTTGAGCGACGGATTGCCGGTCGGCATGATGCTGGTCGGCAAATATTACGCCGAGACCACGATCTATCGAGCCGCGCATGCTTTCGAACAACTCGGCGATTGGCGGAATTTCTGATCCGCCATCGGTCTCCGATTTAAGCGGCCGCCGGTGAGCAGCTACAACCCGTTCAGCTCGGATTTTCTGCGCAGCCGCAGCGACGATCATCTGCGGCCGCAAGGGACGCTGTCCTACGTCGCCGGCGCGACCGACGATCCGCTCAAATTCATGACCATTCCGCAATTGCTGGATCGGGCGTGCGCCCGGCATGGCGGCCGTACCGCCGCGATCTTTGCGACCAATGGCGAATCGCTGTCCTGGTATGATCTGCGCGCGCGCTCCAACGACGTCGCAGCCGGGCTGCTTGCGCTCGGCGTCGGGCGCGGCGACCGGGTCGGCATCTGGGCGCCAAATCGCGCCGAGTGGCTCTACGTCCAGTTCGGCACCGCCCGCATCGGCGCCATTCTGATCAACATTAATCCGGCCTATCGCACCTCCGAGCTCGAATACGCGCTGAACAAGGTCGGCTGCAAGGCGCTGATCATGGCGCCGCGCCACCGGTCGAGCGATTACGTCGCGATGCTGCGGGCGATCGCACCGGAAATCGACGGCGACGGAACCTCCTTGCAGGCGGTGAAGGTGCCGCATCTCAGGCACGTCGTCATGCTCGACGATGGGCCGCCGCGTGGCGCGCGATCGTTCGCGCAATTGTTATCGCTCGCCGGGCCGGCGCATCGACATCGCCTCGAAGCGCTTTCGGCCGCACTCGATCCGGACGATGCCATCAATATCCAGTTCACCAGCGGCACGACGGGCTCGCCCAAGGGCGCGACGCTGTCGCATTTCAACATCGTCAACAATGCGCGCTACGCCGCGAAATCGATGGCGTTGTCCGCGGACGACCGTCTGTGCATTCCGGTGCCGCTCTATCATTGTTTCGGCATGGTCTTGGGCGTGCTGTGCGCCACGGCGGTTGGCGCCGGTATGGTCTTTCCCGGCGAGGGCTTCGATGCCGAGGCGACGCTGGCAGCGGTCGCGCGTTACAAATGCACGGCGCTGCATGGCGTTCCGTCGATGTTCATTGCCGCGCTCGAACACGTGAACTTCGCGAATTACGATACGTCAAGCTTGCGCACCGGCATCATGGCCGGAGCGCCGTGCCCGATCGAGACCATGCGTGCCGTCATCGACCGGATGCATATGCGCGAAGTCACCATCGGCTACGGCATGACCGAGACCAGCCCGCTGTCGTTCCAGTCGCGCACCGACGATCCGATCGAGCGGCGGGTGACGACGGTCGGGCGCATCCATCCGCACGTCGAGGTCAAGATCGTCGACGCCGGCGGCAAGGTCGCGCCAATCGGTACGTCCGGGGAATTGTGCACCCGCGGCTATGGCGTGATGCACAGCTATTGGGACGATCCCGAAAGAAGCGCAGAAGCCATCGATCCAGCGGGCTGGATGCATTCGGGGGATCTTGCGACCATCGACGAGCAGGGCTATTGCACGATCGTCGGTCGGCTCAAGGACATGCTCATTCGTGGCGGCGAAAACATCTATCCGCGCGAGATCGAGGAGTTTTTGCTCCGCCATCCGAAAGTTCAAGCCGTGCAAGTCTTCGGCGTGCCTGATCACCGGCTCGGCGAGGAGGTCTGCGCTTTTATCGTGCTCAAGTCCGGCCAGTCGGCGACGGCTGAGGAAATCCAGTCGTTCTGCCGCGGGCAGATCTCCCATCATAAAGTGCCGCGCTATGTTCGTTTTGTGCCAGACTTTCCCATGACAGCGACCGGCAAGGCGCAAAAATACATCATGCGCGAGCAGATCGTCCGCGAACTTGGCGGGTAGCGGGCGCCACTTCGCGGATACAGATTTAGCCGCAACACGACGTGAGCATGGACACACTTCGAAATTTGTTCGACCTTTCGGGCCGGGTCGCACTCGTCACCGGCGGCTCGCGCGGGCTCGGTCTGCAGATGGCCGAAGCATTGGGCGAATTCGGTGCGACCGTGGTCCTCACGGCGCGCAAGCAAGGCGAACTCGACGTAGCCGTTGAAGGTCTCGGTGCACAGGGCGTTGCGGCTTGGGCGCTGGCCGTGGACCTGGCCAAACCGGACGTGCCTTCATCCGTGGTCGACGCGGTGATGGCGCGTCATGGGCGGCTCGACATTCTTGTCAACAATGCCGGCGCGACGTGGGGTGCGCCGGCCGAAGATCATCCTCGTGAGGGTTGGGACAAAGTCGTCGCGCTCAATCTCACCGCGCCCTTCTTGCTGTCCCAGTCCGCGGCCAAGCGCGCAATGATCCCCGCAGGGAAGGGCCGTATCATCAACATCGCTTCGGTCGAGGGCCTCAAGGGACACCCGCCGCAAATGCCGGGGACGGTTGGCTACAACGCGACCAAAGGCGGGATTGTGAATATGACGCGGGCGCTCGCGGCCGAATGGGGACGTTATGGGATCACGGTCAATGCGATTGCTCCAGGCTATTTTCCCTCCAAGATGACGCAAGGCGTCCTCGGCACATTCGAAGCCGATCTTGTGGCCAGTACGCCGCGTGGACAACTCGGCGGCCCGCATGATCTCAAGGGCGCAGCGCTGCTGATGGCATCCGACGCGTCAGCCCATATCAGCGGCCAGATCCTCGTCGTCGATGGCGGTGCGAGCATCATCTGATGCCATTGATCAACCGCCCGACGCTTGATTTTCTCGTTTGCGACTGGCTCGATGCGACCAGTCTGACCAGGCTTCCGCGTTTCGCGGAGCGCCATCGCGAGACCTTCGACTGTGCTCGACTTGGGCGCGCGCCTTGTGGACGACCATTTCGCGCCGCACGTTAAGCAAATACGGTCAGCATGATCTATGCTCCAGGGAGACGCTTCGATGAACGAGGTCTACGTCGTTTCGGCCGTTAGGACTGCGATCGGCAGCTTTGGCGGCAGCTTGAAGGATATACCGCCCACCGAACTGGCGAGCCGTGTGACGGCGGAGGCGGTGCGGCGTTCATCGGTCGCGCCGGCTGAAATCGGCCACGTCGTGTTCGGTCAGGTGGTGCAGACCGAGCCGCGCGACATGTATGTGTCACGGGTGGCGGCAGTGGACGCCGGCATCCCGGTCGAGACGCCGGCATTGACGGTCAACCGCCTGTGCGGTTCCGGACTGCAGGCGATCGTGTCGGCTGCGCAAAGCATTCGGCTCGGCGATTGCGAGGTCGCAGTCGCAGGCGGCGTGGAGAACATGAGCCGGGCGCCGTTCCAGGCGCCGTCGTTCCGCTGGGGCACAAAAATGGGGAGTGCTCCGATCGTCGACGTGCTCGACAATGCGCTGCGCGATCCGTTTCACCGCGTCCTGATGGGCGTGACCGCGGAAAATGTGGCCGAGCGGCACGGCGTCGCGCGCGAGGAGCAGGACGCGCTGGCGCTCGAAAGTCACCGACGCGCTTCTCATGCCGGCAAGGCCGGTTATTTCAAGGAGCAGATCCTCGGCATTGAGGTCAAAAGCCGCAAGGGCGTTGCGGTGTTCGACGCCGACGAACACGTGCGTCACGATGCTGCCGCCGACGATTTCAAGACCTTGAAGCCCATATTCAAACGCGACGGCGGCAGTGTGACGGCCGGCAATGCTTCAGGCATCAACGACGGCGCCGCGGCGGTGGTGCTCGCGAGCGAAGCCGCTGTCGAGCGTCTTGGCCTCAAGCCATTGGCGCGTCTGATCGGCTATGCCCACGCCGGCGTCGAGCCGCTCTTTATGGGGCTTGGTCCGATTCCGGCGACGCGGCTGGCGGTGAAAAAAGCCGCGCTCGACATCGATGAGATTGATATCATCGAATCAAATGAGGCCTTCGCGGCGCAAGCCTGCGCCGTTTCGCGCGAGCTCGGATTCGACGCCGGCAAGGTCAATCCCAACGGCAGCGGCATTTCGCTCGGCCATCCGGTCGGCGCCACCGGCGCTATCAATACGGTCAAGGCAGTCTACGAGCTGGCCCGTACCGGCAAACGCTACGCGCTGGTGACGATGTGCATCGGCGGCGGCCAGGGCATTGCGGCGTTGTTTGAGCGAACGTAGTGCTTTTCGGAAAAACCGGTTTCCATTTTTCCGGGTCGTGCTCTAGGTCGTCATGTGCTTGATCGCTTTTGGCGTTTCGAAGAATAGCTCGACGAGCTTGTAGTGCTTGGAAGCGAGACAGAAAATGTGCTCCGGCACCTGTGCCGCCATCTCCGGCACGTGAATTTTCACGATCCGGTCGGCGCGGCTCGACCCGTATTCCCATATAAACCCGACGCCGAGTTCGTTCGCGACCGCTTCGAATACGCCATCGCGCGTATCGAGCACGATTTCCGGTTTTGGCTTCACGCCGGCGGCTCGAAAAGCCCGGTCCACGACGCGCTGGGTGGAAGACTGCTTGGTGCGAAACACCAGCCGCTGCTTGGCGAGCTCGGCGCAGGATACCTTCTTGGCGCGCGCCAGCGGATGGTGCGGATGCACGATCGCCACCACGCTCTGACGCAGGCACACCTCCCGGCGAAACCGGCTGTCATTGGGTACGTCGGGCAGCACGCCGACATCGACGCGCTGGTCGACGACCGCATCGATGATCGACGCCCAGTTGCCCATTTCGACACTGATCTGGATGTTCGCATAGAGCCGGTGGAATGCGGAGATCAATGCCATTCCGGGCATGGAATTGCCGAGCCCGATCCGCAACTCGCCGCCTTTAAGCGCATCCTTCTGCCGCAGCACGGCGAGCGCCTGGGTTTCCAGGCCGTGCAACTGCGAGGTTACCGCAACGAACTCGCGGCACAGTGCGGTCGGCAATAGCTTGTTGCTCCGCCGCTCGAACAGCGTGACGCCGAATTGTTGTTCCAAGTTTCGCACCTGCTGCGTGATTGCGGGTTGCGAGACGCCAAGCCGGCGGGCGGCCTGGGAAAAGCTGCCCGCTTCGAAGACGGCATTGACGGCTCGTAGTCGTGAGCTGGTCAGCGACATAAGGCAGCCTCGCAGTCGTCGCCCGTTGCGGCCTTGGACAAAGCCCGGCCTCTGGCCAGCATAAGCTTTGATTATGACCTTAATCGCGGCGTCAAACAATTTGTTTACCGCTGACACACCGCGATGACCAAGGAATGTGCGCGCGGAGTAGCACACTCCTGGCAACAGAGGACGAATGAACGATGATGAGGGACGCTGATCGCATCTTGACGACGCACACCGGCAGTCTGCCGCGCCCCGCTGAAATCGCGAACCGGCTGGTCGCCGTCGATCGGGGCTCCGCCTCCCGGAGCGACATGCACGATTTCGCCGGCATCCTCGACGAGGCGGTCCGGGATATCGTCCAGCATCAATTGGATACCGGCATCGACATCGTGAGCGACGGTGAAATGAGCAAGTTCGGCTATTCCACCTATGTCAAGGAACGACTGACCGGATTGGAAGGGCCGCCTGCACCGTTGGCGCTGGCCGATCTGGCCGACTTCCCGGCTTTTGCCGGAACCATCAAGCTCGAGATTACGACAACCTCTTGCGTCGGCCTGGTGACGTTCCGCGGCGCTGAAGCGGTCGAGGCTGACATCAAGCGCTTGCAGCGAGCCTTGGCGAATACCGGCGCGCGAACCGCTTTCATGAGTGCGGCATCGCCGGGCATCATTTCGCAATTTCTGGCCAACCGTCATTATTCCAATCAGGAGGCTTACCTCCTTGCTTTGGCGGACGCGATGAAGCCCGAATACGACATGATCGCCAAGGCGGGCATCACGCTGCAGCTCGACTGTCCGGACTTGGCGCTCGGTCGCCACTTGAGCGTGCCGCCGCTGTCGATCAACGAATTCCGTAAAAAGGTGGCGTTGCATGTCGAGGTGCTCAACCATGCCACGCGCGATATCGATCCCCGGCAGATGCGCATGCACCTGTGCTGGGGCAATTACATGTCCCCGCATCATCATGACATCGAATTGCGCGACATAATCGATCTCATCTATCAGGCACGGCCGGCCGGCATCAGTATCGAGGCGGCCAATCCGCGCCACGAGCATGAATGGACCGTGTTCGAGGAACACAAGCTGCCCGAGGGCAAGGTCCTCATTCCCGGTGTGATCGACACCTGCTCCAATTACGTCGAGCATCCCGAGGTCGTCGCCCAGCGGATCGAGCGCTTCGCCGGCGTGGTCGGCGCGCACAACGTCATCGCCGGGACAGACTGCGGCTTCGCCACCTTCGCCAACTTTCACACCGTCGATCCGGGGATTGCCTGGCTCAAACTCAAGTCCCTGGTCGATGGCGCGGCGATCGCGAGCAAGGCGCTGGCTGGGCGAGCGCGCGTTTTAGCCTGACCCCTATCGTATCCGCTCAACTGAAATGGGAGCACCCGTCATGCAGCAGATCGTGAGCAAGGCAGACATCCATGAATTCAAAACCGAGGAGCCACCGATGACCGCGCCGGTCCGCCCGCCGTTGCCCGAGCCGCTGCGCGGCGATCCGGCCATGATTGCGCTACCGACCGTCATCGCCGGCGCCGTCGGCCTGTTTCTGACGACTGTCGGTTTCGTTCCGGCCTCCGCCGGTCTCGCCGCGATCCCCGTCATTCTCGCCGCGACCGTGCTTGGACTCCTGATCAGCACCATCTGGGCCGCGATGTTGGGACAGAATATCGTGGCGACGCTCTATGCCGTATTTCTCGGCTTTTACGCCAGCTACGTTGCGCTCCAGCTCGGGATCGCCAACAACTGGTACAAAATCCCCGCCGACCAAATCGGCAACACTGTCGCCGTTTATTTGATCTGCTGGCTTGTTGCGATTGTCATGCTGACCGTTGCTACGCTGCGCCTGCCGGTCGCTTTTACGATCCTGCTAGGCTTGGTCGATGTGGCGCTTGGCATTCTGTTGTTCACGATCTATGTGCCGTCCGGCTACCTGCAACTCGTGGCGAGTTTGCTCGTCCTCGGCTTCGTCGCGGAAGGCATTTACCTCTACTTCCACGTCATGTCGCTCGCCTTCGGTGGCAAGGGACTACCGCTCGGCAGACCCCTGGTCTGAGCTTGGCTGGCGCGGGATTTATTCGCGCGCCAGCCAAATGCCTTTACGACAACGGGACGGTCGACGCAGATCGAGACGCTTTATCGCGAAGAAACGATAGCAATGAAATTCGTCGTCCTGACCGACACCCACTTCGTCCCTTCCGGCCGCCGGCTCTATTCTCTCGACCCGGCTGCACGGTTGGAGGCAGCGATCCAGGCAATCAACCGCGATCACCGTGACCTCGCTTTCGCGATCGTAACGGGCGACCTGGCGCACTTCGGCGAACTTGGGGCTTACGAGGCCCTCAAACATGCGCTCACGGGACTGGCAACGCCGCCCATCCTCATGGTCGGCAACCACGATCGCCGGGAACCGTTCAGGGCGGTCTTCCACGACGGTGACGATGACGGCAATGGTTTCGTGCAATCGGCGCGCCAACTGGAGCAGGCAACGATCATTACACTCGACACGCTCGGTGAGAGCCAGGACGGCCATGCCGGGCGGCTGTGCGAGAAGCGGCTCTCATTTCTCGAGGATGCGCTGCGCAACGCGCCTGCCGACAAGCCGGTCCTCGTGTTCCAGCATCACCCACCGCTCGATATTGGCTTGCCGCACATGGACCGCTTCAAGCTCCAGCAGTCCGAGGACGAATGGAAAGCGTTTAAGCGCACGCGGCCGCCCGATTTCATGTTCTTCGGTCACATCCACCGGCCCGTCAGCGGTGTCTGGCGCGGCGTCCCATTCCATATTCAACGTGCCGCAAATCATCAGGTTGGTTTTGATCTCACGACAACCGAGTACATTCCCGGCACCCACGAGTCGCCGGACTATTCGCTCGTGACGGTCTCCGGCCGCGACATCGTCGATTTTGCCGCGGTCCTTTCTCTACGACGGGCCCGTTTTCAATCTGGATGACGCAGCTGCGCGGGATGCGCGGCCGCCGGACGAACTGCCGCGCTGAAGATGTGGCTCGACCGTTACCGTGGCCTGCTCTGTGATCTCGATGGCTGTCTTGTGATGGGTGGCAGACCGACGCCGGGCGCACGGGAGTTCGTCGCCTACGCCCGCGATCGGCTCGTTATTGTCTCCAACAATTCGACCGATACACCACGAACGTTGGCCGCAAAGCTGGCGCGGGCGAAGCTGAGCATCGAACCCGATCGTATGGTCCTTGCGGGTGCGACCGCGGTCGAACATTTGGCCGCCGCGGCGCGCGGACCGCGGGTCGCAATCCACGGGCCGCCGGTCATCGTCAATTACGCAACATCGCTGGGCATTGTCGTCGATCATGAACGTCCAGATTTTGTGTTGCTGACGCGGGACGTTCGCTTCTCTTACGCCCAAATCCACCGCGTTGTCCGGCAGATCGAGCGGGGCGCCGAGCTTGTCGTCGCTAATCTGGATATTTCACACCCGGGACCGGGCGGCGCGCGGGTGTTCGAGACGGGTGTCCTGCTGGCGACTATCAAGGCGTGCCTGCCGAACGTCACCTATCGGACGATCGGAAAACCGTCGCCCATTTTATATCAGGCAGCCATGCGGCGGATTTCCGTCACCAAAGACGAGCTTCTCGCCGTCGGCGACAACCCGGCTACCGATGAGGAAGGCGCGCGACGGATAGACATTCCGTGCGTTCTGGTCGGCGCTCAGCCTGGCGCACACTTCATAAGCCTCGCCGCCATGATGCGCAGCCGTCAGGCGCCACAATCGGCGTCTGAGCGTGTCGCCTTGCCGGTTCTTTGAGTGAGGGACTCAAGTGTCACCGCGGCGCATCGCTCCAAAGGCGGTGGCTTTTCGTGAAGCCCCGGAATGACGTGACCAGCGCGGTCGCGTCACGCCTTTTTGCGGCCGTTTGCCCCCATCATCTGCCAATCGCCGGCGCGCTCGAATGCATCGGCGGCGCGGTAGAGCGTCAATTCCTGCCAGTGCTTGGCGACCAGCATCAAGCCGATCGGCCGATCGCCCTCGCCAAATCCACATGGGATCGAGATCGCCGGGTGGTGGGTGATATTGAACGGACAGGTGTTGGTGATCTGTTCCCAGCTGTGCTGCATCAACACGTCCATCGGCGCGTCCGGCGGCGGAATTTTCGAGGCCATCATGCGGGTCGTCGGCATGAGCAACAGGTCATACTCCGCCAGCGCGATATCGTAAGCGGCGCGCAGGCGGCGGCGCAGATTTTGCGCCTTGAAGTAGAAATAGCCCTGATAATGCTTGTCGGTGTAGGACGCGAGCAGCATGCCGACCTTCACCGTGTCGGGCAATTCGTTGGCACGGTCGCGGAGCGAGGCGAGCCGCGCGGCGATCGAGAGCGGGTAGACGCCCTGCACGTGGCGCGGCAGCGCGCTCGTGATCATGGCGTGCAGTGTGCCCTCCAGCGCGATCCCCGACCAGATCGGAATGCCGATCGGATGCCAGGGAATGGAAATTTCATCGACCGTGGCGCCGAGACCTTCCAGAACTTTCGCCGCCGCGCGCACGCCGGCATCGACGTCGGGATGCGAATCGTATTGTCCGAACCCGTCCTGCACGACGCCGATTTTCAGACCGGCGATGCCTTGCCCGATCGCCTTGGTATAGCTGTCGAGCTTGAGGCCGTTCTGCCGTAAATCGTAACCGTCCTCGCCGGCCATCACTTCGAGGAAAAGCGCGTTGTCCGCAGCGGTTGCGGTAAGCGGCCCGGCGTGATCGATCGTCGGGTCCATGCCCATGATGCCGGTATAGGGCACCAGGCCCCAGGTCGGCTTGATGCCGACGACGCCGGAGAGGGAAGCGGGGATGCGGATGGAACCGGCCTGGTCGCCGCCGGTCGCCATATCGACTTCGCCGGCGGCGACGAGCGCGCCCGAGCCGGTCGAGGAGCCGCCCGGCGTGTGTCCCCAAGCGCGTGGATTGTGAACCGGCCCGGATATGCTGGTCGCCGCGCCGCCCGAGAACGAGAAATATTCGCATACCGATTTGCCGACGATCTCCGCGCCGGCATCGAGGAGGCGTGTGACGACGGTGGCGTCGAACTCCGGTACCAGACCTTCAAGCACCGAAGCGCCATTGGTCAGCGGCACACCGGCAACGGCGTAAGTGTCTTTGACCGCGACTTTCTTGCCGGCGAGCTTGCCGGTGCTCGCGCCTTTGATGTGGGTCTTCACAATCCAGGCGCCGTATTTGTTCTCATCACCCTCGGGCCGATAATAGGCGCCGCGCAGGTGTTTGATCGCCGGCACGTCGTCGGGCAGCGACGCCAGCAGCCGGTAGCCGTCGCCAAACGGCTGGATGAAGTTGATGAAGGATTTGGCGTAGTCCTCGGTCACTTCCATGCCGAGCTCGTCGCCGAGCGCGCGTACTTGATCGATCGATGGCGTCTTAAAGGACATCGGATTTTCCCGTGTTAGGCGGCGAGAACGAAAGGCCGTTGAATTCCATGTCGAAGACCTGTGGGTAACACGCGCCTGGGAAGCTTCGCTTGGCTGGTCGTGCCGGAGCGTTGCCTCTGCGCGCCATCTTCGCCCGGGCTGCCGCAGTCGACCAGGCGGCCTTCCGTCGGAATTGTGGAGGGATGGCATACTGCTTGCTTGTAGTTTGATGGACCGAGACCGGCGAACTCGACTGGAGGCGCTCCGGATGCTCAGTATGCCCAATATCGCAGCAGCCCGCGACAATGACTGCTTCGAGCACTGGCATCAGGTGACGTGTCGGAACTATTCGACGACCGAATATCGGCGGCCGGTCAACGGTCCGTTCAAAGGACGGATATCGGCGCGACCGTTTGGCGCGCTAACGGTCAGCGACGTTTCGTCGTCATTTTCGGATTGGGGGATCGAGGTAACCCGCAGTTCCGTCGAGATCCGCAAGGACCCCCGCGATCATTTCATGTTGTATCTCGTCTGCCGCGGCGAAGTCGGCATCGATCAGGACGGCCGGACCGCCCGCATCGGCGCCGGCGATCTGGTGATTTACGACCAGTCGCAGCCCTTCACCTTGGAATTCGGCGGCTATAGCCGCGGCATTGTCGTGACGATTCCGCGGCCTCTGATGGTTTCCCGCTTGCCGATGTCGCATCGTTTGACCGCCCGGCGGGTCGACGGCGCGTCGCGGCTCGGCCTTTTGACGGCGACGATCGTGCGCCAGCTGGTCGAATTCGAGATGCCGGTCGAGGAAGACGTCGCCAATCGCGTGAGCGCATCGGCCCTCGACATCCTGGCGACGACCCTTGAAGTGGAATTGACCGACATGGCGGACGGAGCCGCCGGTTGTCGGCGGCTCGATCAAGTGAAGCGCTATGTGCTCGCCAATCTTGACGATGCGGACATGACCATCGAGACCATCGCATCAGCGCATAACGTCGCGCCGCGCACGCTGCACCGGCTCTTCTCCGTGGAGGGCACAACGCCCATTCGCTGGCTCTGGCAGCAGCGCCTGGCCGCGAGCTACAAGGCGCTCGCCGAGGGCGAAGTCAGGCAGGTGACCGATGCCGCGCTGAGCTTCGGCTTCACCGACATTTCCCATTTCAGCCGTGCATTCAAGAAGAGATACGGTTGCTCGCCGCACACCCTCGTACGCCGCTAGATCGGCTGATCGTAGACTTGGCATGGCCAAAACACCGCCGATTTCGTGCGGTGACGCCGCCTTTCGTCCGCACGGCCATAACGTGAAGCAACTACGTGAAAAAAATGCGCTAGCTGAAATCCGCAATCCTCGGTCGGGGCCGCGGGCCTTCAGCACAACTATCGGTCGCTCTCGGCCATGCGCAACGCGCGGCCGTCGGCGATCATTTTCTCTCTTCAGCAGATTTTTTGGTGGCAATCAGAGTCCATAGCTTGGCAGTCCGAGGCAAGCAGGAGAACGTGCCGTCGCGCTATCGTCGTCCCGACGAACCCGACAAACAATATGCCTGTCACCAAAATCGGGGGCCGGCGAAAACTGCCATTGTCATCGCAACCGTCATAGTCATCGCCAGAAGGGGATGGTGCCGTCATGAGTGTAAGCCGTAGAGCATTACTGAAGAACGGGGCGGCAGCGGCCGTTTTCGCACCTGCACTGATACGCAGCGCCGCAGCGGCCGGCGATCCGATCGTCATCGGCAGCATGTACGATCTGTCCGGCGGCCTCGAAGATGGCCGGCAAGCCGATGTACGACGTGCTCAACTTCGCAGTCGACGAAATGAACGCGTCCGGCGGCTTGCTCGGCCGCGAAATTAAGGTGGTGAGCTTCGATACCCAGACCAACATGCAGCTCTACGCGCAATATGCGCAGGAAGCCGCGTTAAAGAACAAAGTCGCGGTCGTGCACGGCGGCATCACGTCCGCGTCGCGCGAAGTGATCCGGCCCGTGCTCGACAAATATAAGACGCTGTACTTCTACGACATGCCGTACGAAGGCGGCGTCTGCGATCGCAACATCTTCATCGACGGTCTGACGCCGGCGCACAATACCGAAGTGCTGGTCGGTCATGGCATGAAAAACTGGGGCAAGAAAGTCTACACCCTCGCCGCCGACTACAATTACGGGCAGATCACCGCCGACTGGGTGAAGAAATACGTCAAGGATGGCGGCGGCGAAGTTCTCGGCACCGAATTCTTCCCGCTCGACGCCACGAATTTCGGCAGCACCATCTCCAAGATCCAAGCCGCGAAGCCGGACTGGATCATGACCGTGCTGGTCGGCGGCGGACCGATCTCGTTCTATCGCCAGTTCCACGCCGCCGGCCTTTCCGGAAAGATCCCGATCGCATCGACCACCTTCGGCGGCGCCAACGATCAGATCGTGCTGACGCCCGACGAAAGCGACGGCATCGTCGTCGCCTACAACTACATCGAAAGCCTGGATAATCCGGTGAACAAGGAGTTTCTGAACAAGTTCCGCGCGAAATACGGCGCCGACTATCCGCCGATCTCCGACCTGACCATGTCGAGCTACCAAGGCATGCTGCTTTGGGCGGCCGGCGTGAAGAAGGCCGGCACGATCGATCGGGAAAAAATGATCGAGGCGCTCGAAAGCGGCATCAGCATCGACGGCGCCGAGCGGCAAAGTCACGCTCGATCCGGCGACGCATCATAGCATCTTCGACGTTCATCTTGCTGTCTTCAAGGACAAGAAGATGAATCTGCTCGAGACGTTTCCGCAACGCAAACCGGCCGATACGGCCGCGGTCTGCGATCTGAAGAAAAATCCGCGCGAAGCCAAACAATACATCATCAAGGTGAATTGACCGGCGCATCGGTGCGAGACGTCTGCGTCAAACGGAACACGCCGGCGGCGGCAAGGCTGCGGATTGGCCGTGCCGCTGCCGCCGCATTTGGTGCGGAGGTCTTGCGGTGGACCTAGCGATCATCGTTGCGATCGACTTCGTCTATGCCATCGCAACGCTAGCGCTGATCAGCCTGGGGCTTGCCATCGTTTTTGGCATGATGCGCATCATCAACTTGGCCCATGGCGAGTTCATGGTCATGGGCAGCTACAGCGCCGCCGTCGCCGTGCATCATGGCGTCAACATCTGGGTGGCCATACTCGTCGTTGCGCCGGTCGCGGTCGGGATCATCGGCGTCATCCTCGAACGGCTGATCATCCGCAACCTTTACGGCCGCATGGTCGAGACGATGCTGGCGACCTGGGGCCTGAGCCTGTTTATCGTCGGCATCCTGACGATGATTTTCGGCGACATCACCGAAGGCATGCCGACGCCGTTGCCCGGCATCCGCATCGGCGCCTACCAGACCAGCGGCTACAGCTTGTTCGTCATCGCTTTGGCCGTGGCCACGCTGTTCGGCGTTTACGTGATCTCTGCGTTCGAGCCGGCTGGGACTCCTGGCGCGCGGGACCATGCAGAATGCCGAGATGGCCGCCGCGCTCGGCACCGATACGTCGCGCATCTATGCGGTGACGTTTGCCTTCGGCGCCGCGCTTGCGGGGCTTGCCGGCGGCGTGCTGGCGCCGGTGTCCGGCGTGTTTCCGACGATCGGCGGCTCCTACATCGGCCGCGCCTTCATTACGGTCATCAGCGGCGGCGCCGCACCGCTTGCCGGCACCGCGTCCGCCTCGATCCTGTTCGGCGTCATCAATCAGATCGCGACCTTTCTGACCAATCCGGTTTATGGCGAAGTGGCGCTGCTTCTGGCGGCGATCGTGCTGATCCGAATCTTGCCGCAGGGCATCACCGGCCGCTATTGGCGGGGCAGCCTATGATTGCCGCCATGCGGGCGAATCTCGGGCTTGTCGCGGTCGGCGTGCTCGGCCTGGCGCTGATGATCGTACTGCCGATCGTCCTCGATCTGTTCGATCTTCTGCAAATCACGCTTTATGCGATCTTCGCCATCTTGGCGTTGAGCCTCGCCTTCATCTGGGGCTACGGCGGCATCCTTTGTTTCGGGCATTCGGCGTTCTTTGGGCTCGGCGCTTATACCTATGCCGTTGCCGTCATCAACATCGGCGAAAGCACGGCGCCGTTTCTGCTGGCGATGCTGCTGCCGGCGCTGCTCGCGGCTGCGCTCGGTTATTTCATGTTTTATGCCCGCATCAGCGACATCTATGTCGGCGTCATCACGCTGACGCTCACGCTGATTTTCTACAACTGCATCAACTCCACCGCCGGGCCGGCCTACCATATCGGCAATGCCTTGCTGGGCGGGTTCAACGGCATGCCCAACGTTCCGTCGCTGAACATTCCGTTCTTGCCGGATGAGACGCTCGAGCCGCTGGGCATGTTCTTATTGTGCGGCGGACTGCTGCTGGTCGTGTATTTTGCGCTGCACGGTTTGCTGGTGACACGCTTCGGCCGGGTGCTCGTTGCCATTCGGGAGAACGAACAGCGGGTCGAGTTCCTGGGTTACGACGCGCGGCTGCACAAGCTTGTGGCATTCGCGATTGGCGGTGCACTCGCTGGCTTGGCCGGATGCCTTTATGTGGCGTGGGGCAACTATGTCAGTCCGCCGGTCTTCAGCGTCGTGCAATCGGCGCAGATGATCATCTGGCTCATGGTCGGCGGCGCCGGAACGTTGCTCGGCCCCGTCATCGGCGCTGTCCTTATCTCATGGCTTACGGTGAAAATCGGCACCCAACAGACCGTCAACGCCAACGTCGTGCTTGGCGCAGTTCTTCTGATCTTTGTCCTGCTCGTGCCGAGGGGCGTCGCGCCGGTGGTCACGGAACGGCTGGTGCCTTGGTTGCTCAGCCTGCGCCGGCCCGCCGTTGCGTCCCGCGAAATGACCGAAGGGGGCAAGGCATGAGCGCTCCCCTGATCGAGACACGCGGATTGAGCAAACATTTCGGCGGCGTTCAGGCGGTGCGCGGCATCGATTTTTCGTTGGCCGAGGGCGAGCTGCGCTGCCTGATCGGGCCGAATGGCGCCGGCAAGAGCACGTTTTTCAAGCTCTTGACCGGTCAGATCAAGCCGACGAGCGGCGCCGTGCTGTTCCGTGGCGTCGACATCACCGCGCTCGAGGCTCACCAGATCGCGCGGCTCGGCATCGGCATTAAGACGCAAGTGCCGAGTGTCTTCAACGGCCTTTCGACGCGCCAAAATCTCTGGGTCGCGGCGGCGCGCCACAACACCAGAAAAGAAGCGACCCGCGCCGTCGACATGCAGGTGGAGCGGTTAGGCCTCGGCCGCTTCGCCGACAAGCTCGTCGGCCAGCTCGCGCATGGCCAACGTCAATGGGTGGAACTCGCACTGGTGCTGTGCGGCAATCCCGACTTGATCCTCCTCGACGAGCCGGCCGCCGGAATGACCGAGGAGGAGCGCGGTCGGACCGCCGAGATCATCCGCGAGATCAATCGCGTGCACCCGCTGATCGTGGTCGAGCACGATATGTCTTTCATCCGCACGATCGCGCGGCGAATTACGGTGTTCGACCGCGGCACCATCCTGATGGAGGGCGATGTCGATCAAGTCTTCGGCAGTCAGACCGTGCGCGACGTCTATCTGGGCAAACAGGTCGCGGCGTGATCCTCGAAATCAACGATCTGCATGCGGGCTACGGCCGCATCCCGGTTTTGTCGGGCATCAGTTTCACCGTCGGCGAGCACGAAGTGATCGGCGTGCTCGGCCATAACGGCATGGGCAAGACAACCTTGCTCAAGACGTTGATTGGACAGGTGCCGCTTGGTGGCGGCACGATCCGGTTCGCCGGTGCCGACATCAGCGGCGTTCCTTCCTTCCGGCGGGCGCGGGCCGGCATGGGCTATGTACCCCAAGGCCGCGCCATCTTTCCCAATCTGACGGTTTACGAAAACCTGCGCATGGGCTTCGTCGAAGATGGCGTCAATTCGGAGGAGAATATGGTGAAGGATATCTTGGCGCGATTTCCGCGCCTCGATTCCCTGATCGAACGTCAAGGCTCGACCCTGTCCGGCGGCGAGCAGCAGATCTTGGCGGTCGCCCGCTGTCTTTGCGGCCGGCCGAAGCTCTTGCTGCTGGATGAGCCGACCGAGGGAATTCAGCCTTCGATTGTCGAAGAGATTCTGGAAATTCTGATCGGACTGCATCGCCATCAGGGTCTGGCGATCGTCGTGGTCGAACAGAGCCTCGATTTCATTCGGCGCCTGTCTGACCGAATTTTGCTGATCGAGAAGGGCATGATCATGGGCGAGGTGCTTCCGCAAGCGCTTGGACAGTCGGCGGCTCTCGGCAGCTTCATCGCGGCAGAATGATCGATGGCCTTCGAGACCGCCGGGTAACATGCAAAATTCGACAACAGACGGGCGGGCTGCGATCGCCTGTGCTGACAGAAGAAGGGGAGCAACGTGCCAGCCAAAAGCAAAGTGAAGATCGCCCATCTCGCCGGCCCGACCGCGACGATTCAGAATTCGCCGCCGCTTGTTACGTCCAATAAGGCGCGGCGCAGGCACGGGCTGCCGACGCGCAAGAATCCGGATGGCAGCGAGCAGCGCTTCGACGTTCTCCGCGCGCAGCGCCTGGCGGCTCCGGCCAAAGTCTATGTGGAATATTTCTCGGCGCACCCGCTCGAAGCGGATGCGGCCGAACTTTATGGTCCGCCGGACGGATATCTCGACGCCAAGGGCGTATTCCGGAAAGAGCGAGCCGGTCCGGACGACAAGCCAGTCTTTGAAATTGAAATCCAGCCGGAGGATGGCTTGTATCCGCTGCCCTACATGGCGCTGCAGGCCGACGGCGGGCCATGGGAGGAAGAGTGTACGACGCCCGGCGCGCCGGCCGAGCAGGCGCGACAGGGCTTTTATCCGGACGGTTCGCGCAGTTTCGAAGAGATCGACCGCTTGTCGGTCGGCGCGGCCGGCATCGGCAACCTGATTTCAGCGTTTGCGGACGTGGATTTTTACCGCGTGCTGCCGACCGGTGGATATACCAAAGGCCTGCCGGCCTCGCGGCGCACCGATATCGGCGAAGGCGACATCGCGCCGGAAATCCGCAGTAAGGATTTTTTCGCCTACAAGCCCTTCCACATCGGCGAGTCGCCGCCGCGGCCGGCTTTGGCGCGGCTGACCAACGCCACGCGACGGGTTCTCGCCACCGGCAAATACGACGGCGCGATCTTTACTCAAGGCAGCCCGCAGGTCGAGGAGACGGCCTATTGGTTCAACTTGCTGATGGATACGACCATCCCGATCTGCGGCAACTCGGCGCAACGTCCGCACGGCGAGATCAGCAACGACGGCGCAAAGAACCTGACCGATTCAGTCGAATACATTGCGTCGCGGGTTTGGGCCGACGCGCAGGGCCGCAATCGCGCCGGCGTCATTGTGCTCCAGGAGCAGCAGATTTTCGCCGCGCGCGAGGTCATGAAAGTCGACGCGAGGCCCGGCGGTTACGTCGCCACCGGCGGCCACGGCGGCATTCTGGGCGGCATGGGCTATCACGGTGCCGCCGTGCTGCACTACGTGCCGGCGCTGCACCACACCTATCAGTCCGAGGTCAACCTGAGTAAAATACCCTCCTCGGTGGTCGTGGTCCGTGCCGAAGGCGGACGTATCGTGCCAATCGAAACGACGATCAGGGACGCGGCCGGCGATCTGCTCGAAGGCGCCATACCCTCGGTCTCGATCGTCAAGGACGGCGGCTACTTCGCCGAGGAATATTTCGACGATCCCTCGGTGACAGCCGATCTGGTTGCGCTCGTCGCGCAGAAGCTGCGCGGGCATCGCCTTGCCGGCTTCGTCGCCGAGGGCTTGACGCCGTACGGCACGATGACCTCTTCGGTGCGGCAGGCGGTGCTGCAAAAGGCGATTTACAGCGGGCTGCCCGTGGCCCGCGTCGGTCGCGGCAGCCCTGAGGGTTTCGCCGACCCGCACGAATATTTCATCGCCGGCTCCAACCTGACGTCGACCAAGGCGCGGATGTTGCTCATGGCGTGCCTGTTGAAGCTCGGCAGTCTCCCACCCGCCAAGGATCCCGACCATCCGACCGCAGACGAGCTTGCCGCCACCAGGAAGGCGGTCGCTGCCTATCAAGCGATTTTCGACACGCACTGACGGAAGCGTTTTAGGATTTCAGCTCTCGTCCATCGCTGCCGGTGCCGATTGTCAGCCGCCGAGTCCGTCCATGCGGCTGACTTATTGCTTCGATTGCAGTCAAATGAGCTCGAATTGCTAATTTCCCGCCCGACGCCAGACTAAAGACGCTGGCGCGGCGCCTTGATGTTGCCGAGTCGGTAAGCTTCGGTAGGCCCGCTAGAAGTCTAGCGATGGAATATCGACGGCATGGACCGATTCGCACCCCTGGTGACCCGACGCCGCGCGCTCCTTCTTGCCGCCGCCGTGACATTGGCCGGCCGGCCGCTCAACGCCGAGGAGACGCGCGCCGGCACGATCGAACTCGATGCGCGGCGATGCGTTTGCCGAAGGGTCTAAACCGCGGCGTGCGTTGCAGCCGACTGCCGAGCTCTTCGTCGGTGATCTCGTCGAGACCGCAAACCAATTCGGCGCTCGTCATGCATCTCGGCAGTGCGACGTTCGTGAAACTGGGCGCGCTTGCCAAGTTCCGCATCGACAAGTTCGTGATCGATGCCGGCGGCACGTTCGACCTCGAACAAGGCCCGCTGGTGATCGATCACAACGACAAGGTCAAAAGCGAAAACCTGCAGGTGCGCTCGCCGTTCGGCTTGATCGCGGTGCGCGGCACCATGTTCTTCGCCGGGCCGAGCAACGGCGTGTTCGGCGTGTTCGTCGGCCGCGGCCTCGTCGCGGTCACCGGCGGCGGCCAGACCGTCATCCTTCGCCCCGGTCTTGGCACCAATATCGCCCAGCCTGGCGAGGCACCGAGCGAGCCGAGACGATGGTCCCCGGGCCGGATCACTGCGGCGCTGCGGTCCGTGGACTGACGGCCGCAGTCAGGCGCGAACGCGAGCGACCGGAAACGCGCGCTCGATCCGGTGCTCAGCTTCCTTGGACTGCGTGCGGCTCGTTCGACGTCTGCGCCGCCGTTGCCGGCTCATGCTCCGCACGCCGTGTCGCGACGGTGAACACGTCGATCGCCGCGCTGTGGCCGCGCAATTGTACGGTGGCAAGCCGTTTGATCTCGGCGGCGTCGAGGGCGGCGGCGGCGCTCGGGCCGATGCAAATCGACGTATCAAATTCCTTGTTCAACCCTTCGAGCCGCGACGCCGTATTCACGACATTGCCGAGCGCGGTGTAATCGACTTTCTTGCCGCCGCCGACATCGCCGACGATTGCGGTACCGGATTCGATGCCGATGCGCGTGCTGCCGAGCACGAGCTTCGCGGCGAGCGGCGTCTGGCGATAGCCTTCTGACGCAGCAACGATGGCTTTGGCGGCGTCAAACGCCCGGCGCGCGTGATTGGGCAGATCGAGTGGCGCGTTGAACAACGCGAACACGCCGTCACCGATCAGTTTGTCGACCATGCCGCCGTGCGCAATGACGATGTCCGTCACCATCGCGAAATATCCGTCGAGCAGTTGCAGGACGTCGCCGGGGTCGGATCGCCCGGTCAGGGCGGTGAAGCCTTCGATGTCGGTAAACATCGCCGTCACTTCGCGCGTCTCGCCGTCGAGACGGAGCACGCCGGGAGCGTCGATCAGCCGCTTAACGACGTCCGGCGCAAGATGCTGCTCAAATCGCCGCCGCAGCGCCCGTTCGCGCTGCTCGTTCTGAGCGTAGCTGCCGAGAGCGGTCGCCGCAAACACGACAAGTGCGACCGCGGGCGGTCCAGCGACGTCGACCAACAACCGTTCCGAAAGGAACGCGCCGATGGCGGCGACGCTCCAAGACACGCACAGCAGGCCGGCGACGACGGTCGCCGCCACCGGCCGGCAGAACATGGCGAGCGCAATCGCAACCAGGCACAGCGCGGCCGTGCCGAGCATTTCCACTTGGGAAAGCCACGGCGGACGTCGCGGGATGATATGTCCCGTCAGCGTTTCTATGGCGTCGGCTTGGATTTGCACGGACGGCGTTGTGGCGGAAACGGGCGTGTCGCGCAGGCCGCCGACTTCCGGCGCGCCGCTGCCGACAAGCACGACGCGCCCCGCGAGCCGCGCCAGAGAGCCGTCGTCGCTGAGGATTTTCCACGCGGCAATTGTGCGCTCCGGCCACGATGCGGCTGGTCGCTGCAGAACGCGCAGCGCCGCATCGGTGTCAATTGGGACAATGAGTGGCCCGATGCGCAGGCGTTGTGGCGCGGTGTCGAGGATGAAGGAGGAGGCGTCGTAGTTGATCCGCAAAACTTCAACAGCCAGCCCTGGCCGCAGCTGATTTCCGATCGAGACCAGGAGCGGCACGCGGCGTACTTTGCCATCGGCATCGCCGGCAAGCGCGATAGCGCCGAAGCCGCGGCCGCTCGCCGCGATTGCCGGCAGGGGCCCGATCGCGCCTGCCGCCCGCCAGATGTCGGGCACCTGGATCGGCCCGCGGGCCAGGATCGGCGCGCCCGGCGGCACGTCGCCGGCGGCCGGTTCCAGCACGAAGCCGAGCACGGTCGGTGCGCCCTTGAGCGCTTCGGCGATGGCGGCATCGCCATCGGGCAATTTGTTGGCCAGGTTGGCGATGTCATCGTGATCGGCGTCGAGGCCGAGATTGCGCATCAGCCCGGCCGGCGAAAATCGATCCGGTTCCGACAGCAGCATGTCGAGCCCGATGGCGCGCGGCTCGGCCTGCGCGATTTTTCGAAAAAGCTCCGCCAGCACCCGCCGACGCCACGGCCAGGAGCCATAGCGCGCCAAGCTTTCGCTATCGATGTCGACAACGATCACCGGCGACGCGGCCGGCCGCGGCGCCAAGAGCGGCAGCATTTGGTCGAACGTCAGCTCGCGGAGATTTTCGCGAAGGTTGAACGCACCGCTGATGCCGAGCAGGAGCGCCGCGGCAAACCAGGCGCCGCCAAAGCCGGCAACCCATAATTGTCGCGCGTGAAACCTCATTCATTGTCCCGCGGCTTTGCCGCGCGCCGCTGCCGTTTGCCGGGCGCCACTTTAAACGTTCCCGGTCTGGGCTCCATGTCCCTTAGCCGCGGCGTAGCGAGGACGATCAAATCAGACCGTCCCGTGCCGCGCCTAGCAGGCCTAGCGCGCGCGGCGTCAAGCACTCAACGCCTTCTCGGCCGGCGCGTAGGGCAGCGCCAGCGCTTCAGCAACGGCGCGATAGGTAACGCGGCCGTCGTACACATTGAGGCCTTCGCGCAAATTGGCGTCGTCGCGCAACGCGTTCCGCCAGCCTTTGTCGGCGAGCGCTAGCACGAAGGACGTGGTCACGTTGCTCAAGGCAAAGGTCGAGGTGCGTGCGACCGCGCCGGGCATATTGGCCACGCAATAATGCACGACGTCGTCGACGACATAGGTCGGATGCGAATGCGTCGTCGCCCGCGAGGTTTCGGCACAGCCGCCTTGGTCGATCGCGACATCGACAATCACCGAGCCGGGCTTCATCGCCTTGACCGTTTGCCGCGAGATCAATTTCGGCGCCATGGCGCCCGGCACCAGAACGGTGGCGACCACGAGATCGGCGCGCCGGCAAAGCAGCTCGACCACGTCGCGAGTGGAAAACAGCGTGCGCACGCCGCCGTTGAACTGCGTTGCGATGCGGCGCAGCGCCTCCGGGTTGCGGTCCAGCACCACGACGTCGGCGCCCATGCCGAAAGCGATCAGGGCCGCGTTGGTCCCGGCGACGCCGCCGCCGAGGACGACGACGCTGGCAGGAGACACGCCGGGCACGCCGCCCAGCAGCACGCCGCGCCCGCCGTTCTCTTTTTCAAGGCAGTGCGCGCCGACATGGGGCGACATGCGGCCGGCCACCTCCGACATCGGCGTCAGCAGCGGAAGCGTCCCGTTCGGCCCGGCGACGGTCTCATAGGCGATGGCAACCACGCCTGCATTGAGCAAATCTTCGGTCTGCGCGCGGTCGGGCGCCAGATGCAGATAAGTGAAGAGGATCTGATCGCGGCGCAGCTTTTTGCGCTCGACCGCCAGCGGCTCCTTGACCTTGACCACCAGTTCGGCCTTGCCATAGACGGCGTCGGCGTCCGCGACGATCGACGCGCCGGCGGCCTCATAATCGCTGTCGGGCAAGCCGGCGCCGGCGCCGGCGCCGGTTTCGACAAGCACCTGGTGGCCCTTATCGGTCAGTTCACGGACCGTCGATGGCACGATGCCGACGCGGTATTCATTGTCTTTGATTTCCTTCGGCACGCCGACGAGCATGAGAACCTCTTCTGAATCGAACCTGCTCCGCGCGCGCTAGCTCAAGCGGAGTTCCTTGACGCGCCCGAATTGCCGGGTCGTACTTTACCGCTCGCGCAGCGAGCGATTTGTGTCAATTCACAAGCCGTCGCGGTGCGCT
The DNA here is from genome assembly GCA_963829395.1 of uncultured Alphaproteobacteria bacterium. GTDB lineage: Bacteria > Pseudomonadota > Alphaproteobacteria > Rhizobiales > Xanthobacteraceae > BOG-931. The sequence continues at coordinate 174,449 of CAWHHX010000001.1, forward strand.
CGCGTTGCGCCATACCCGGACCGTTGTCAACTTCGGCGGGAATGACGCGCCCGACGCGCCGCACCACCCGCGCGCGCTGCCAGTGACATATGGTATCAGACGTACGAGATTCTGGTCGGGGCCTGGCCGTCGAGCAGTGCGGCGGTCGCCGCCCAGAAGCGGCCCCTGAGCTTTGGAGACGCAATTGAGAGTCCACGGTAATTCGGCGGCGAGCCGCGACATCGCAACCCTGTTGCATCCCTACACGAATCTTAAGGCGCATCAGTCGAAAGGGCCTTTGATCATCACCCGCGGTCACGGGGTGAACGTCTATGACGACCAGGGCAAGGAATATATCGAGGGGCTCGCGGGCCTCTGGTGCGTCTCGCTCGGCTTCAGCGAGTCGCGGCTGGTCGAAGCGGCGCGACGGCAGATGGAGACGCTGCCCTACTATCACAGCTTCGCGTCCAAATCGCATGGGCCGGCGATCGAACTGGCGGAGCGTATCCTCGATCTGTTGCCGGACTCGATGTCGAAAGTTTTCTTCAATAATTCCGGGTCGGAGGCGAACGACACTGCGATCAAAATGGTCTGGTACTACAACAATGCGCTGGGCCGGCCGCACAAGAAGAAGATCGTCTCGCGTATCAAGGCCTATCACGGCGTCACCATCGCCAGCGCCAGTTTGACCGGACTGCCGAACAATCACCGCGATTTCGACTTGCCGATCGCCGGCATCGTGCACACGGGTTGTCCGCATCATTATCGTTTCGCGCGGCCCGGCGAAAGCGAGGAAGCCTTCGCCTCGCGGCTCGCCGAAGAACTCGATGCTTTGATCGTGCAGGAAGGAGCCGGACACTGTCGCCGCTTTCATCGCCGAACCGGTGATGGGGGCCGGCGGCGTCTTGGTGCCGCCGCGAACCTACTTCGACAAGATCCAGCCAGTGCTCAAGAAGCACGACGTGCTGCTCATCGCCGACGAGGTGATTTGCGGCTTCGGCCGGCTTGGCACGATGTTCGGGTTGGAACATTTCGACATCAAGCCCGACATGGTGGTGATGGCCAAGCAGCTCACGTCGGGCTATCAGCCGATGTCGGCGACAGTGGTCTCCGGCGCGATCTACGACGCGCTGGTGCGCCAGAGCGAGAAAATCGGCGTGTTCGCCCACGGCTTCACCTATTCCGGGCATCCGGTCGCCGCTGCGGTCGGGGTCGAGACCCTGAAAATCTACGAAGAGCGCCGGCTTCTGGACCACGTCCGCGCCGTCATGCCGCATTTTCAGGAGCGGCTGCGGCAACTGGAGCGCCATCCGCTGGTCGGCGAAGCCCGCGGCATGGGGCTGATCGGAGCCATCGAGCTGGTCGAGGACAAGCAATCGAAAAAATCGTTCGATCCCGCCGTGGCGGCGGCGCCGTTGGCGGCCGAGCTTGCGCTCGACAACGGCTTGATCGTGCGCGCCGCGGGAGATGCACTCGCCGTGTGTCCGCCGCTCATCATCGAGGACGCCGAAATCGATCAGTTCTTCGATCGCCTGGCGTCGACGCTCGATCAAACGCATGCCGAATTGCGGCGGCGCGGCGTCGTCTAACGAGCGCAGGGAGCGTACGATGAGGCTGAAAGGCAAAGTGGCGATCGTCACCGGCGGATCGCAAGGCATAGGCGAAGCCATCGCGGTTCGTTACGGCGCCGAGGGCGCGCGGGTCGCAGTGGTTTATGGCCACAACGACGCCGCCGCAGCTGCCGTCGTCGAACGCATCACGGCCGCCGGTGGCAACGCCAAGCCGGTCAAGGCCGATTGTTCGAAAGTCCCGGACATCGAGCGCATGGTCGCCGAGGTAACCGGGCATTTCGGTACCGTCGATATCCTGGTCAACAATGCCGGCGTGTTCCGCACCGTTTCGGTGGCCGAAACGACCGAGGCGATTTGGGACGAGCAGCTCGATCTCAACCTTCGCGGCGCGTTCTTCTGCGTCAAGGCGGTGTTGCCGGAATTTCAGAAAAACGGCGGCGGCAAGGTGATCAATATCACCTCGATCGCCGGCGTCGCCGCCTTTCCAAACTGCCCGGCCTATTGCGCGTCCAAGGGCGGCCTCGAGATTTTGACCAAAGCGCTGGCGGTCGAACTCGGCAAGCAGAACATCAACGTCAACTCGCTCGGGCCGGGCAATGTCGCGACGCCGCTGAACGCCCACCTGCGCGGCCCGGGCAATGAGGCCTACCTCGACCTGATGCGGACGCTGACGCCGACCGGCCGCGACTTTCTATCGGTCGAGGAAATGACCGGCGCCGCCGTGTTTCTGGCATCCGACGATGCGTCGGCGATTCACGGCGCCACCTTGATGGTCGATGCCGGCTGGTCGGCGATCTAAGCCTCAGATACCGCCGGCGCGCGGCGGTAGCCGGCGAGAAACACGCCGACGAACATCAACGCCATCGCCAGAGCCAGGTAGATCGAGAGCCGTTCGCCGAAGATGACCGCGCCCCACGCTACGCCGGCGAGCACCGCGAGGTAGTTGAATTGGGCGAAAAACACCGGTCCAGCCCGGCGGATAATCTCCAAGAATAGGATCAGAAAGACGGCGTTGATGGCGACGGCGATCAGCGTCGCAACCGCTCCCTGATCCAGGTCACGAGGGAACCATGTCTGTCCGGCCAATAGCATGATCGGCAGCAGCACCGCCGCCGAGCCGAGCATCACGCCGGCGCCGGTCGCCACCGACGACGAGGCAGGTGGACGCAAAATCGCGGCAGCCACATTCGATCCGGCAAACATGACCGGCGCCAGCAGGGCGAGCAGGAACCACTTCCAGGCCTCCGCGCCGCCGAGACTGGCGCCCGGCGCCACAATCAGCACAACGCCCGCGAATCCGAACAGCAATCCGATCAGACCCAGCCAGCGGAAGCGCTCAACTCGGGCGATGACGCTGATGGTGAAGGTGAAAGGCGGCGACAGCGCCAGCACGAGCGTCATGACGCCCGCAGGAAGCTTGGGGGCGATGTAGGTCAAAAGCGAAATCGGCAGACCGCTGACCAGCGCGCCGATGACGAAATAGCTAGTGAGATGACGACGCGATAGGCCGAGCCGCTCGCCGCGCAGCGTCAGGACGACCCACAGCACCAATCCGGCGCCGAAGGACTGCCAGAAGGAATACGCCAATGGCGGCACGCCGGCCTTGGCCGCGATCTTGTTGACGCTGAACATCGCGCCGTAGATCACCGCCGCGCCCAGCAGCATCAGATAGTCCAGCGGCGAGCGCGCCTGCTTCGTGTCGGTCACAGGGTCCGACCGATGGCCGTGTCCTTGAGTTCGATCTCGATGAAGATCATCTCGCCCGGGCCATTGTTGATGACGTCGTGCTCGACGCCGGCATTGCGGAAATAGGATTTTCCCTGCTGCAATTGCGCGAACGAGACCTCGCCTTGCGGACCGATAAGCTTGAGCTCGCCATCGCGCGTCGGCACGACGACATAATCGTGCTCGTGGCGGTGATATCCGGTCGCGGCGCCGGGCGCGAAGCGCCACTCCGTCACGCGCAAGTGATTGTTGTCGATCTGGACCGTCGGTGCGGCCATCTCCTTGCTCATGTTCCTCTCCTGTTGTCGTTTATGAGAGCGACTGGCTCGACGCAGTGCCAAGCGGCTCGAACAAATAAATCTAGGAACGGGTGGCGCGGACGCGGTCGAGGAATATCGCGGCGATGATGACGCAGCCGAGCAGGATCTGCTGAACGTAACCGCCGACCTCGAGCAAATCCATGGCGTTGGACAGCATGGTGACGAAAACCGAGCCCAGCACCGCCGGGATGATTCCGCCGACGCCGCCTTGCAGGCTCACCCCGCCGATGACGGCGGCGGCGATGCTTTCGAGCATCAGGCTGCCGCCCAGGTTCGGCTCGCCCGAACCGGTCCGCGCCGTGAGCATGAGAGAGCCAAAGGCCGCCAGCAGGCTGCAGGTGACATAGGCTAGAAACAGGTAGCGTTTGCTAGGTATGCCGGCGAGATTTGCCGCGCGCGGATTGTTGCCGATGAGATAGAGCGCGCGGCCGAACACCGTACGATCGAGCAGCAAATAAAGCAGAAGAGCGACGGCAATGGCCAACGTCACAGGTATCGGAACGCCCGGTATGAACGTGCCGTCATAGAGCGGCCGGGTGAAGGCATCGGGCACATTGAAAACCGGCCGGCCGCCGGAGATCGTGGTCGCCAGTCCGTAACAGATGTTCAAACTCCCGAGCGTGACGACGAACGGGTTGATGCCGACCCAGGATACGAACAGCCCGTTGAACACGCCGACCAAAAGCCCGACGCCGAGCCCAACGGCAAGTCCGGCAACGAGTATCAGCCACGCCGGCGCGCCGGCCGCGGCCAGCCCGGTCGTCACCAGCGCGGTAGCGACGCTGATCACTGACACGGCGGTGCCGAGTGAAAGATCGAAGCCGCCGGTCAGGATAACCACCATCTGGGCCGAAGCGAACAGCAGCAGATAGCTCGATTGTACCAGGACGTTGATGATGTTGCGCAGCGACAGCACGCGCGGTTCGACCAGCGAAACCGCCAGCTCCATGGCGATGATTAGCAGCGGCAGCAGCAGCGCGAAACCCCAGCGCGCCGCGCTGTGGGCCCGCGTTGTTTCGGAGCCGGAGGCGAGACTCACGCCGGAGATACTGGCATCAGACAAGCGCCGCCCTCCGTTGCGAAAGCTCGTCGAGCGCCACGGCGAGCACGACGATGATGCCGAGGAAGATCGCCTGAATGCGCGGGTCGATGCGCAACAGGTCCATGGCATCGGTCAGGGTGAGAAGAAGGATGGCGCCCAGCGCCACCATTTCGACCCGGCCGATGCCGCCTTTGATGCTGACGCCGGCGATCACCGCCGCGGCGATGCTTTCCAGCGTCAGTTGAGCGTTGATGACCGCCTGGCCCGATCCGATTTGCGCCGTCAGCGCCAGCCCTGATACTGACGCCAGCATCGAGCAAATCACATAGGAGAGGATCAGGTAGGCCTTGGCCGGCACGCCGGAGACGATGGCGGCCTGGATGTTGCCGCCGATGGCGAGAATGTAGCGGCCCATCCGGGTATAATTCTGCATCACCCAGATGGCGGCGACGACGGCGGCCGCCAGATAGAATGCCGTGGGCAAATCCAGCCACAGACCGCGGCCGAACCCTTCGACATAGCTCTTGGGCATGCCGTAAACCGGGATGCCGCTGGTCAGAAGGAGCGCAAATCCAGTGGCGATCGACATGGTGCCCAATGTCACCATGAACGGAGAAATGCGCAGGAACGCGACGCAGGCGCCGTTGACGAGTCCGACGACGGCGCCGCATCCCAAGCCGGCAAGGACGCCGATCAGGATAATGAGCCCGGGCTCGGCGGCGAAGGTATCCTTGAAGGCGACCATGACCAGCGCGCTGCAAACGCTGGTGAGCGCCACCACCGCGCCCTGCGACAGGTCGAAGCCGCCGACGATGAGGACCAGCATCTGGCCGGCGGCAATGATGACCAGATAGGACGAGCTGCGCAGCACATTGAGGAGGTTCTGCACGGCGATAAAATTCGGAACAAAAAGCGCGAACGCGACGAGCAGCACGGTCAGCAGCACCGGCAGGAAGCCGGCGGCATTATAGGACCGGTAAATCCGCCCGACGATCGACATCGGCAAGGCATCGTCACTGGTCGAATTGCCGCTCATTGCCATTCCAATCAGTGCGACGCGTGCATGGTCGCGTCGCTCGTTGCCGAGGCGTCGGCCGAAGGATCAGGTGCAACTGCTTCGGCCTGCTGCTCGCGGAAGAAATGCGACAACACCGCCGGCTCGTTGATATCGGCGCCGGTGAGCTCGGCCGCCATGCGCGATCGATGCATGACATAGAGCCGATGCGAGAGGTTGAGCACCTCCGGCAGGTCGGAAGAGACCAGAACGATCGCGACCCCCGTCGCCACCAACGTCTTCATCAATTCGTAGATCTCGATCTTAGCGCCGACATCCACTCCGACGGTCGGTTCGTCGAACAGGTACACCGAAATGTCACGCGTCAGCCCGCGCGCCAACAGGATCTTCTGCCGATTGCCGCCGGAAAACGACGCAACCGCGCGCTCGATCTGCGGCGGGCGCAGCGACAGTTTCTCGACGATCCCCTGCACGATGCGCCGCTCGCTGCGGCGCTGCAGGATCCGGTAGCGCGAGAAGCTGGGCAGATCGAGCGCCGCCATCGAGACATTCTCGCGCACCGGACGCGCCAGTGCCAGACCTTCGGCGACGCGGTCGGAAGGAAAATAGCACACACCATGTTTGGTCATCGCCGCCGGCGTCGGGGAGGTAATTTCGGTCCCGCGCACGCGGATAACGCCGGACTCGATCGGCTCGAGGCCGACGATGGCGCGGATGATCTCCGACTTGCCGCAGCCGACCAGACCGGCGATGCCGGTAATCTCGCCGGCGCGGGCATAGAAGCTGACGTCGTTCACCGAGCGGTCGGCCAGCGTGACGTGTTCGGTTTCCAGGAGCTTGACGCCGGGCTTGTGCTCGATCTTGGGGAACAGCACGCCGATCTTGCGGCCGGTCATCAATTCGACCAGCTCGGTCTCCGAAACGTCATCGGCGGCAACGGTCTTGATCTTGTGCCCGTCGCGCAGGACGGTGATGCGATCGGCGATTTGTTTGATCTCCCGCATGCGATGCGACACGTAGATGATGCCGACGCCGGAGGCCTTGAGCTTGGCGACCAGGTCGAAGAGCTTCGCCGCCTCGGCGTCGGTCAGCGAGGCGGTCGGTTCGTCGAGGATCAAGAGCCGGACCTCGGTGAGGAACGCTTTCGCGATCTCCACCATCTGCTGATGCGCCCGCGACAATTGCGCCACTTTGTAATCGGGTCGGAGATCGAAATTGAGTTCGCGGATGATCGCGCGGGCGCGCGCACGCATCGCGCGGCGATTGAGGAAGCCGCCGGCGGTCAGTTCGCGTCCGAGAAACAGATTTTGTTCGACCGTCAATTCCGGCACCAGGCTGAATTCCTGGAATACCGGGCTGATGCCGATGACGCGGGCGCCGTGCGGGGTGAGATGGACGATCTCTTTGCCCTGGTACTTGAAGGTACCGGTATCAGGCGGATAGGTGCCGGCGATGATGTTGATCAGCGTCGACTTGCCGGCGCCGTTCTCACCGAACAGGACGTGAACTTCGCCGCGCCGCAGGTCGAAGTCGACGCCGTCCAGAGCGACGACGCCGGGAAACCGTTTCGAGATGTTGGAGAGATCGAGAAGGAGATCGCTGCTGTCGCGGGCCGCTGCGGCGGCCCGCGATTCGTCGTTAGTGGCGACTGCGGTCATCTGCGCAACCGTCAGTCATGAATGGTGCCGATCACGGCGCCTTCACGGAATAGACCGCCTTGAAGTCGGCGGGTGCAAGCACCAGACCGATATTGATCTTGTCCAGATTGCTCTTTGCGATCATGTCGGGGATCGCCTTGGCGCTCTTCACATAGTCTTTCTTTTCGAGAATGCGCACCGCCGTGTCGATGGCGATGCGGCCCTGCATCACCGGATACTGGGTGGCGAAGCCGAGGATCTCGCCTTTTTGCAAGGCCTCAAGCATGGCCTGGTTCTCGTAGGACGACATGATCAGCACGTCTTTCTTGCCGGCTTGGGCGACCGCACCGACGGCAGCTTCCGCGGCCGGAGCGCAGCCCCAGATCACGTTCATGTCTGGATAAGCCTGCAAGGCATTCTGGATCAGACCGAGTTGCACCGCCACGCCGGAGTCGCCGAATTTGTCGTCGAGCATGGTGATATTGCTCTTGCCCTTGACCGCCTTCTTGAAGCCGTCGAGGAACGCTTCCGCCCAGCCCGAGCCCGACGGACCGGGAAAAGTGCCGACCTTGGCGGATTTGTTCTTGAGGAAGTCGACCAGATAATTACCGGTCTGCTCGCCCATCGTGTCGAAATCGACGGTCATCTTCGAGGTCACGGTCGCCTTCGCAACCGGGTTGACTGTCGAGATGATCGGCTTGCCCGAAGCGACGCCCTTGGCGAATTCCTTATCGAGCCCGGCCTCCGAGATCGGACCGATCACGATTGCATCGAAATTGCCGGACAGGCAGTCATCGAATTGCGAAAGCTGCTTCGGCAGATTCTCGTAACCGCCGGCTTGATAGAGCGTCATGTTCACGCCCAGCCGTTTAGCTTCCTCGACGACGCCATAGTCGACCGCCACCCAGAAGGTGTCTTTCATGTGCGGAAACAGCACGCAGATGTTCCAAGGCTTCGAAGCCTTTTCGAGCGGCGTGTATTCGGCGACCTTCGGCGAGCCGGAATCGAGATTGTAATATTTGGCCGGCCACCAATTGGCGGCCATGGCGGGGCTGGCGCCGACGAAAGCGGTGGCGGCGATCGCCGCTCCCGCCAGGAGCGTTGCGTACTTCATTTGGAAACTCCCCTCTCAATGAACCGAACAGAGAACCGCCGGTTGCGCGGATGCTGCGACTGCGAACGGAATTTTCGCAAGATTTCAGCACCTGCGCAATCTGATAGTGCTGTGCATGCCGTTTTTTTAGTTCCTCGAGGCGGCGCCGGCGAGCGGGCGGTTACTTGCGGGTGATGACGTAGGAGCCGCTGGCGTCGAGCCGCGCCGACCATTTCGGCTCGATGACGATCGTCGTCGTAACCTCTTCGATGATGGCCGGCCCTTTGATCGCGGCGCCGGCGCCAAGCTTCGAGCCGTCATAGACCGGCGTGTCGATCAACGTGCCGTCCGCCGCAAAGATCGCCTTGCGGCGACCGATCACCGCTTTTGCGGCCGGTACGCCCTTTTTCACCCGCGGCGGTTGCGGTTTGTCGACGTGTCCGTAGAGCGTGCTTTCGATATTCACGACCTCCACGGCATTATGCGGCTCGGAATAGGTGTATAGCTCCTCGTGGCGCTTGTGAAAGGCGCCTTTGACCTTGTCCAGCGCCTTGGTGCCGTCGGCGAAGGTGCCGATGTCGACGGTGCACTCGTGGACCTGCCCGACATAGCGCATGTCGAGGCTGCGCTCGATGCGGATCGCCGACTTGGCAAAGCCGTCGGCGAGCAGGTGCTTCACGCCCTGCGCCTCGATTTGCTCGAACAGCCGGTTGATCGTTGCGTAAGCGTCGCCTTCAAGCCGCAGCGGGCTCGTCGCCATATAGTTGTATTTGACGTCCGAGATGATCTGACCGAAGGCGCACAGCCCGGACGCCAGCTTCGGCAGGATGACGGTGTCGATGCCGATCTCGCCGGCGAGCGAAGTGATATGCGCGGCGGTCGCGCCACCGGCCCCGACCAGCACGAAATCGCGCGGATCGTAGCCGCGCTCCACGGACACGCGGCGAATGCCGTTGACCATGTTGCTGTTGACGATCGTGAACATGCCGTAGGCGGCTCGCTCGACCGATATGCCGAGCGGGTCGGCGACCGTCTTGATCGCCTTGCGCGCCTTTTCCAGATCGAGCGGCAGCCGACCGCCCAGCAGGCCCTTCGGGTTGAGGTAGCCGAGGACGAGATTGGCGTCGGTGACGGTCGGCTGGGTGCCGCCTTGTCCGTAACACGCCGGACCCGGCCTGGCGCCGGCGCTCTGCGGACCGACTTGCAGCAAGCCCATCGTGTCGATCCAGCCGATCGAGCCGCCGCCGGCACCAAGCGTCTCGACCTGAATCATCGGAATGCCGATCCGGTACCTCAGCATGTCGATGTTCTTGCTGATATTGGTGACGCCGTTCCGGGTCAGCGTGATGTCGAACGACGTGCCGCCCATATCGATGGTGATGACGTTTTTCTTCTTGAACGGCGCGGTAACGAACAGTCCGGCCTGCGGCGCCGAGGCCGGGCCGGAATTGATGGCGTAGACCGATCGTTCCGAAATGGCCTGGCCGAGGCCCAATCCGCCGTTCGACTGGAAGTATCGCACCGGATATTTGGCGCCGAGATCGCGGAAATATCGGTCGACCGCGGCGACGTAGCGCGACAGGATCGGTGCAAGATAGGCATTCACGACCGCGGTCGAGGTGCGGGTGTATTCGCGCACCTGGGGATAGAGGTCGCTGCCGACGGTAAGGGCGACATTCGGCATCATCTCCCGCACGATCTCCGCCGCACGCCGCTCGTGGCTTTGATTGAGAACGGACCAAACGAACGAGATCGCCACCGCCTCGATGCCTTCCTCGAGGAAGAACCGGCAGGCGGCACGCACGTCGTCTTCGTGCAGCGGCGTCTTGACCGAGCCGTTCGAGATGACGCGTTCGCGCACGCCTTTGCGCAGATAGCGTGGCACCAGCATCACCGCCGCCGGGTATTCGGGATCGTAGCGGTAACCGTCCTCCTTGTGGCCGAGCCTGATTTCGATCGAATCCTCGTGGCCGGCGGTACAGATCAGGCCGGTCTTGCCGCCTTTGTGCTGGATCAGGGCGTTGAGGCCGACCGTCGTGCCGTTGATGCAGAGATCGGAATTCGACACGATCTCGGCGGCACTCTCGCCGAGATCGTCGGCGATCAATTTCATGCCTTCTTCGATCGCGCGGGTCGGATCGGCCGGGGTCGAGAGCGCTTTGTATAAGCGAACGTCGCCCGATCGGTCAGCCAGAACCAGGTCGGTGAACGTGCCGCCGGCATCGATGCCGAGGCGATATTTGGTGCGCATGATTATTCCCGGACGCCGGCGTGACGGGTGCCGGCCAGCGCGGCGGCGCGCAATTTATTGGTCTCGGCCGTATCGACGGCGAGAGTCTTGGCGTTGGCGATGACGACGCCATAGTCGTCGCGCGCGCCCTTGACGGAAACCAATCCGTTCTTCACGTCCCACACGATCTTGTCGACCGGCCGCTCAAAGGGATTGCCGTAACCGCCGCCGCCAGGATTGAGGTTTGTCACCGTCTCGCCCGGTTTGAGATTCTCGATCACGTTCTTGCGGATGGTCTCGACGTTGTCGCCGCGTCGCACCTCGATACGGCCGACTTTGGCATCGACCATCGTCGAGATCGCGCCGGCGGCGCCGACCGCCGGGATGCGGCGGCCTTCGCCGAACGTGATGAAGGTCATGTCGCGGTCGAGCGGTTCGACTTCCCACGCCGTGCCCGATCCGCCGCGGAACTTGCCGGCCCCGCCGGAATCCTCGATCAGCGAATAGCGATGGATGACGATCGGATAGGAGTATTCCAAGAGCTCGACGTCGCCTGATGTGAGCGCGCCGAAACAGCATTCCGGACCGCAGGCGTGCCAGCCGTCCTGCTGCGGCGTGGCGCCGGCGCCGGAGATGATGGTCGCCAGCACCATCGTCACATATTCCTCGTTGGTGCGCGTGTCCCAGCCGGCAATGTTGAAACCGTTGGCATGCCCCCAGGACGCCGAGACTTTCGACGGCACCGCCTTTTCGAACGCCAGCCGCACCGCGTCGGTCAGGGTTTCCATCGGCGTCGTGGTGCAGTTCATGTGCGGCGCCGGTTCGACCGCGTTGCACAGCGTGCCTTTGGGACCGAAATCGACGCTCACGCAGCGATAAAGCCCTTCGTTATAGGGCGGCGGCAATTGGGCGAACATCATCAGTCCGAGATAGACGCCGGAGTGCGAGTTCCCTTCGTACGAATTGATGAAATACGGGATCTGCGGCGGGCTCTTGATGGCGATGTGGCAGGTGTCTTTCTTGATCGTCACGGTCGCGGTGATTTCGAAATCGCCGTAGCCATGGCCGGCGTCTTCGAGGATGGCGGTGCCTTGGTAGACACCATCCGGCACGGCCTTGATGAGACTGCGCATGTGGCGATCGGCCATGTCGAGGAGTTCGTCGATGCAGGCATCGACCTGGGCGATGCCGTATTTTTCGATCATGCCGAGCAGGTTGCGTTCGCCGACCTGACAGGCGCCGATCAAGGCGTTGAAGTCGCCCTCCTGGTCGCGGCGGGCGCGCATGTTGGTGAAGATGAGATTGATGACGTCGTTGCGCGGTTTGCCGCGGTCCCAGATCTTGACCGGCGGAATGCGCAGGCACTCGGCATAAATTTCCGTCGCGTTCGGATTGTAGCCGGCCGGCACCGGGCCGCCGATATCGGTCAAGTGACCCTTGCAGACGGTCCAGTAGCGCAACTTGCCCTTGTAGAAGACCGGCTTGTACATGCACACGTCGATAGCGTGGCTGCCGCCGAAGGCCGGATCGTTATGCAGGATCAAGTCGCCTTCATGGATGTCGTCGCCGAAATAGCGCGCCACCGACTTCATCGCCGGTATCAGCGAACCGAGATGGATGGGAATGTCCTGCCCCTGCAGGATCATCTCCGGCACATGATTGAACAAAGCCGTCGAGTAATCGTGCGCCAGATTGAAGACGCTGGATCGCGCGGTTTTCTCCAGCGACAGCGTCATTTCGCGCTGGGTGGTTTCGAGAATGCCGCGGATCACCGACAGGGTGATGGGATCGACCTTGGACTTGGCTCCGAGCTTAGGCGTGGATTTCGACGCAGCCTCGGATTTGACCTTGGACTTCCTCGCGCCGCCCGTCTTGCCCGCCATGGTGTTCTCCGTTGCCGACGCCCGAGCCAGCAACGACGTCGATCGTCATCCGGCGCTGTCGATCCGCTTTTATTGAGGCTAACCCGTCCATCACCAAATGCAAAGCTGGCGCGCCGGCGCGGCGAAATTGAATGACATCCGATCACCTCGACGGCTTCCACAAGATCGGCATTATTGATTAGGATATCGCTTGAGTTTCGTTGCCGACGGTGCAGTCGGGCGGACGACATGAGGCGATCGGTAGGAGATCGAAACAATGGCCACGGCCAGACCAAACGCGAAGCTCGCGATCAATTGCGACATGGGCGAGAGCTTCGGCCTTTACAAAATAGGTGACGACGAAGGCTTGATGCCGCACATCACCATCGCCAACGTTGCCTGCGGCTTTCATGCCTCCGACCCGACGGTGATGGCGCGTACCGTGCGGCTGGCGAAACGGCATAATGTCAAAGTCGGCGCCCATCCGTCGTTGCCCGATCTGCAGGGCTTCGGCCGCCGCGAGATGAAGATGCGGCCTGAAGAGCTGACCGATTGCATTGTCTATCAGGTCGGCGCGCTCAAAGGCTTTCTCGAACGCGAAGGGATGCAACTGTCCCACGTCAAGCCGCACGGTTCGCTTTACGGCATGGCGGCGCGATCGGAGGAGGTGGCGAAGGCAATCGCCGACGCCGCCAAGGTGTTCGACGTCCCGGTCATGGGCATGGTCGGCACCATGCACGAGCGGATTTACACGGCCGAGGGTCTGGAATTCATTTCCGAATATTACGCCGACCTGGACTATGATGATGAGGGCATGGTCATCATCACGCGCGAGCATCACGCTTTCGATCCGAAACGCGCCGCCGAGCGCGCCTTGCGCGCAGTGAAAGAAGGGGTCGCGGTGTCGGTCAACGGCAAGGACGTTCAGGTTCGCGCCGACTGCATTTGCGTGCACTCCGATACGCCGAACGCCATCGAACTTGCGCAAGCCGTCAAAACGGCGGTCGCGGACTATCTCGGCTAGGCCGATGCTCAAAGGGGGGATTGCAGGAATGGCGCAGCATGAAGTGTTAAGTCCGCTGCCCGGAATTTTTTATCGGCGCCCGGCACCGGAAAAGCCGCCTTACAAAGAGGACGGCGACCGGGTCGCCGATGGCGAGATCATCGGCTTGATCGAGGTGATGAAGCAATTCACCGAGGTGCACGCCGACGCCGGCGGCAAGATTGTGCGCTTTCTCGTCGAGAACGAGGCGCCGGTCGAACCGGGCCAGCCGGTTCTGCTGATCGAGACCGCCTAGGCGTCCCTTGGGATGCCGGCGCCGCGTGCGCTGGCGCCGGCCAAGGGTCTTGCAGTGAAAGCGGCGGTCTAGCGGCTAACCCGCCGCCTTCTTCGGCATCGCCGATATGACGTCGGCGGACTTGGTCACGAAGCCGAAGCACTTCTTGATGTTCCACAAGGTCGCCTCGGCGCAGAAATCCGGCGACGTCGTGCCGCAACAATCCTCGACCAGCACGCAATTGTATCCGAGGAAGTGTGCGTCGGTCAGCGAGTGCAACACGCATTGGTCGGTGTTGACGCCGCTGAAGAAGACCGTCTTCACCTCGAGATTGCGCAGGATGCTGTCGAGCGGCGTGTCCCAAAAACCGCTGATCCGGTATTTGTCGACCTTGATGTCTTCCGGCAGTTGCGCCAATTCATCGACCACCGCGGCCGACCAGCTGTCTTTCTCCAGAAGATGCGCGCCATTGCCGGGCAATTCGCCGCCGATGCCGATGCCATTGCCGTCCGGATTGAAGACATAAAGGATCGTCGGCGGCAGGTTCTTGCGATCCGGCCGGTTGCCCCAATTGAGCCAGATGATCGGCACGCCGTTGGCGCGCAGCGCCGGCAGGATCGCCTGCAGCGGCTTGATCGGCGCGCGCTCCGGCGTGAGATCGGCGCCAAGCCAATCGACCCATCCGCCCGGAGCGCAGAAGTCGTTCTGCATGTCGACGACGATCATCGCCGAGCGGGCAAGGTCGACGGTGATGTTTTGCGGTTGCGCGGAAATGCTCGCCGGCAGCGGTTCTTTGCCGGCATCGAGAGATCGACGTGCGACGGTCCGACTTTCCAGGCATAGGCGCCGGTGCCCAGGCGCACCGATTCTACGTCACGTCCGCCAACGACGCTCGGTTTTGCCTTTGTCGTATTCGACATCTCTATCCCTCCTCACCAATACAGCATAGCGATCGCTTGCCGATATTTACTGCAAGCGACGCAGTTGGCCGGCTAGAACTGCCTGCAAGCGATGTGCCAAGCCGAGGTGAGCGGGCCCGCGAATCTTATTCCCGTTCGATCGGCATGTTGCGGCGTACCTCAAGACGGCCGCTGTCATATTCGATGCGGCAGAAGTCGATAAAGGCGCGCGCTTCCGTGCTGGGGTCGCGGGCGCGAGACCAGACCAGGCCGGTGTTCATGGTGGGGATATTGGCCGCGACTTCGCGAACTTCGATGCGGCTTCCTTCGAGCGACCACGGCCGATACATCATGTCCGAAAGGATCGTGACGCCTTGGCGAAAGGCGATGAGGCTGCGAATGGCCTCGACGGATTCGGTGCGAATGATGATGTTCGGCTGCAGGTTGTGCGCGCGCCAATAGGCGCCGGTCGTCGCTTCGGCATCGTCGATGACGAGCTGGATATAGGGCAGAGCGGCGACGTCGGCGAGCGTGACGATTTCCTGATTCAGCAGCGGATGTTTCGGCGGCAGCCACAGCCGGCGCATCGAATGAACGAGGGTGTGGCTCAAGAGCTTCTGGCGATTGGAAAGATTGGAAACCAGCATCAGCGCCAGATCGTGCTTGCCTTCGATCAAGCCTGCTTCCACCGCCAGCCTTTTTTCTTCCACAACGTGGACCTGAATATTCGGAAAAGTTTTCTGAAAACGCGACAATAGCGGCGCCAGAAAATACCCGGCGACCGTAATCGTGGTCGCAAGTTTCAGCGTCCCTTCCATCTCGCTGTCGGGCCGCGCCAGCGCGTCATTGGCGCCTTCGACCGCGGACAGAATGTTGCGGCAATGCGCCAGAAATCGATGGCCCTCATAGGTGAGATCGAGGCCGCGCGGCTGCCGCTGGAACAGCTTCATGCGCGAAAGCGTTTCCAGTTCGCTCACCGCCTCGGTGACCACCGACGGCGAAATTCCAAGCATGGAGGCTGCCGCGCTGATCTTGCCGCTTTCGGCGACCGCGATGAAATAGCGGATTTGCCGGAATGTGACCAAAGCCATGAAGCGCTCCGGTCGAAGGGTGCCGTCGCGTTCCGCATTCTTTGATCTGGCCTTGCCTACTCATCGTGCAATTCTCTGCACACATGCGCATCAATTAATCAACATGCTTTTGGCTTTCCCGAAAGCGCAATTCTGGAATTTGAAATTTACAAAATCGAAGCCGCGCTTGCAACCTTAGGCCCATCCACCGCGCACTGATGGGTGCGATAAGGATCGCCTGCATTTAGCAACGCGCGGGCGTCGCGAAGCGCATGTTGGGCTGCGAAGGCAGATGCGCTCTGCCGGCCGGGAATCGCAGCCGTGCCTGAACAAGTGATGGGTTCAGTGGGCATGCACTATCCTCGGCAGCAACTGCTTCGTGGACGTCGTTTTGAACTGTGCGCGACGAGACCGTCGCGCTCGGATCGGCGTCGCCATCACCGCCGTCGTCGAAATCGCAGCCGTCTCGGGACGCTTGGCTCCGACCTGGCGAACGCAGCGACGGATCAACGGGTACTCGCCGACGAACGGCTTTTCATTTCCAGCTAACAGAGGGGCATAGAATGACGGACTATCTTGCAATATTCCGAAGGCGCGGCGGTTGCTCGCAACGCTGATGGCGCTGGCGGTCGGCGCCGCGCTCGCGCTTCACCGCGCGTTCACAAAGCCGCGGCGGTCGAGATGTCGCCGGCGGCGAAAGCGGTCGTCGATTACGACAAATCGGGCGAAAAGCCGACGAAGAAATATCGCATCGCCTACCTCACCGAATGCGTCGACAATCCCTATTGTCTGGCGCGTCTCGCCGGGCTCAAGGCGGCCGCCGAAAAATACGGCTTCGAGTTCAAGATCTTCGACGCCAACTTCAGTCCGGCGACGCAGGCCAAGGTGGTCGAGAACGCCGTCACCGAAGGCTTCGACGGCTATCTGTTCGGCCCCGCCGCGGCGCAGCCCGGTTGCGGGCTCTACAATCGCCTGCTCAAGCCGACCGGCAAGCCGGTCGTCTCGATCGACATCGCCATGTGCGGCGATCCGGATTACACGCCCGGCCTCGCCGCGACTCTGACAATGCAGGGCCCGGCGCACTTCAACGAAGCCATCGACACCGCCTTTGCGTCCTGCACCGGCACCTGCTCGGTGGCGGCGGTCGGCGGCTTCGTCGGCTCGGACCTGTTCACCTACTGGGAAAACGCCATCAAGGCCGGAGCCAAGAAATATCCCAACGTGAAAGTCGTGGTTGACGAGCCGGCCAATTTCGATCCGCGCATCGCGCTGACCAAAATTCAGAGTGCGCTGCTCGCGCACCCCGACATCAGCATCATCATTTCGTCGTGGGATGACATGTCGCGCGGCGTCGAACAGGCGATCATTGCCGCCGGCAAGACGCCGGGCAAGGACGTCAAAGATCTTCTCCGGCGGCGCCACCAAAGTCGGCGTCGCCAAGGTCAAGGCCGGCACCTGGGCGCAGACCACCGCTTATCTGCCCTATCAGGAAGCCTATTACGGGGCCGCCGCATTGATGATGGCGCTCGAAGGCAAGCCGATCAACGCCTACATCGACGAAGCGTTGCTGCCGGAGATCGTCAACACCACCGGCACGATCTTCATCACCAAGGCCAACGTCGACAAGTACGAGCCGGTCTACTGATCGACAGTCGGCGCGTTGCCATTCGGGTTTCCGGGCCATCACGGCCCGGAAACCCGTAACTCAATCATTGGAACGATGGTCCAGTCACCGATCGGCAGCAAGCGAATCAGCGAGTCGACGCTTGCGATCCGCGTGCGCAACGTCTCGAAGTCCTTTCCCGGCGTTCAAGCGCTGCGCAAAGTCAGCTTCGTGCTGGAGACGGGCGAAGTGCACGGCCTGGTCGGCGCCAACGGCGCCGGCAAGTCGACATTCATCCGCATGCTGTCGGGAGCGAGCACGCCCGACACCGGCGACATCGAGGTGCAGGGCCTGCCGATCTCGTTCGAAGATCCGCGCGCCCAACGCGACAACGGCATCGCCGCGATCTATCAGGAACTGACGATCATCCCGGAAATGTCGGCGCTGTCCAACGTCTTCCTGGGCGAAGTGCCGAACCGCTGGTTCATCGTCGACCGGCGCGGCATGGAGAAGCGCTTCCGCGAGCTCGCGCAATGGATGGGCGTGAAGATCTCGCCGCACGCCAAAGCCAACACGCTGTCGGTCGCCAACCAGCAGATGCTGGAAATCATGCGCGCGGTCCATGCCGAGCACGACGTCATCATCATGGATGAGCCGACGGCGCCGCTCGGCCCGTTCGAGCGTTCGCGGCTCTACGAGCTGATCGGACGGCTGAAGGAAAACAACGTCTCGATCATTTTCATTTCGCACGACCTCGACGAAGTCTTGCGGCTGTGCGACCGCGTCTCGGTGATGCGCGACGGCCAGCTTATCGAAACCCGGCCGTCGGCCGCCTGGACCAAGGATACGCTGGTGAAGGCGATGCTGGGCGACATCCAGATCGTTCCCGGCCGCAAGCGCGAGCGCGGACAGGTCAAAGAGCTGCTGCGCGTCCAAAATCTGTCGCTGCCCGGCAAAGTCTCCGGGATCAGTTTCGAGCTCGGCGAAGGCGACGTCCTCGGCATCGCCGGCCTGGTCGGCGCGGGCCGAACGGAAGTGTCTGCGTTCGGTTGCCGGCCTCGAACCGCTGGCCGAAGGCCGCATGATGATCGGCGGGCGAGGAATGCCGCTGGCCGCAATCGGTCCGCGCAGGCCATCGAGCGCGGCATCGCGCTGGCGCCGGAAGACCGCAAGCGCGAAGGCCTGGTGCTGTCGCGCTCGGCGCTGTCCAACCTTTTGCTCGCCGATATCGGCTCGGTCTCGAACGGACCGGTGATCTCGCCCGCGCGCGAGCCGCGCCGCGGCGACGATCGCTGGCCCGGCAGATCGGCTTCGATCCCGACCGTCTCGACACCGACGCGCTCCATCTCTCCGGCGGCAATCAGCAGAAGCTCGTCATCGGCAAATGGCTGCATCGGCGGCCGCGCATGCTGCTGCTCGACGAGCCGACCCGCGGCATCGATCTCGGCGCCAAGCAGGAGATCTTCCAGACCATTCGCAGCCTCAGCGACGAGGGGATGGGCGTCATTCTGGTCTCGTCCGATCTCGAAGAAGTCGTCGAGCACGCCGACCGCATCCTGGTGATGGCGCGCGGCAAGCAGATCGCTACGCTCGACGGTCACGAGGCGAGCGTCGAGCGCATTCTCAATCTCATCTTTGCGGTCGAAGAGCCGGCCGGCCATGGCAGGAGTGAACTAGCTTGCGAGCTCTCGGATGACCACAATGAATACGTGCGCGTCCTGTGACCCCGCCGGTCGCGGCGTGGCGCGATCAACTGCCGACGCTGATCCGCGTCTACGGCATCATCCTGACGCTGGTGCTGCTGGTGGCGGTGGTCGGGATCGGCAATCCCGCCTTCCTGTCGGGGCAGAACATCTTCAACATGCTGTCGCAGTGGGCGCCCGCCGGGATCATGGCCGTCGGCATGACATTCGTGATCCTGACCGGCGGCTTCGACCTGTCGGTGGCGTCGGGCTATTCGCTCTGCGCGGTCGTCGCCGCTTATGTCGGGCAGAGCTATCCGCCGTCGATCGCGTTTGCGGCCGCGATCGTCGTCGGGCTGCTGTTCGGGCTCGCCAACGGCCTGCTGGTCGCCGTCGTGCGCATCAATCCGTTCATCACCACGGTCGGCAGCGGCTTCATCATCAACGGCGTCGCGCTGGTCATGACCAAGAACGCCGCGTTCCTGGTCGACAATCCGGACTTTGGCACGCTCGGCGCCGGCCGATGGCACGGCGTTCCCTATTCCGGCATGCTGCTCGATCGTCTTTCTGCTGGTGTTCGGCTTCATTCTGGCGCGCACCATCTACGGCGAGGCGATCTATTCGGTCGGCGGCAACTACGAGGCGAGCCGTCTTTCCGGCATCCGCGTGCGCGCGGTCGTCGCCAGCACCTACGTCGTGCTCGGCGGCTGCATCGGCCTCGCCGGCAGCATCATCGCCTCGCAGCTTGTCGTCGGCGCAGGCCAATCTCGACCCCGGCATCATTTTCGACGTGCTCACCATCGTCGTGGTCGGCGGCACGTCGCTGTCCGGCGGAACGCGGAGCGATGTGGCGAACCGCCGTCGGGCTCGGAATCATCGCCACGATCTCCAACGGCTTCGTCCTGCTCGATATCAGTCCCTACTATCAGTCGATCATCAAAGGCGCGATCATCGTCGCCGCGCTGGCGCTCGACGGCGGCCTGACCCGGCTGGTGCGCGCCAAATGAAGAACACTTGAGGCCGCGCGGCGCGCGCGCCGAGCGTCGGCCTGTTCGTTCATCGGGATCGGAATCATCAAGGAGATTTCAGTGGCCAAGACGTCTTCACGCTGGAAGAGACGACGATCGACAAGATCCACGCCGCCTATCGCGGCAAGACGCTGACCTGCGTCGAACTGGTGCAGGGCTATCTGGATCAGGATCGCGGCCTACGACCAGAAGGGACCGGCGCTGAATTCGTTTGCCGCCATCAATCCGGCGGCGCTGACGGAGGCCGCCGCGCTCGATGCCGGCTTTCAAAAAATCCGGAAAGCTGAGCGGGCCGCTGCACGGGATACCGATCGCGGTCAAGGATCAGGCCGAGACCAAGGGCATTCCGACGAGTTTCGGCTCGATTGCCATCAAGGGCTATGTTCCGAAAGAAGACTCGACGCTCGTCGCCAAGCTGAAGGAGGCCGGCGCCGTCATTCTCGGCAAGACGACGCTGCCGGATTTCGCCACCTCCTGGTTCGGCTATTCGTCGGCCAGCGGCGAAACCAAAAATCCCTACGATTTGTCCCGCGATCCGGGCGGCTCCAGCGCCGGCACCGGCGCGGCGGTCGCCGCCAATCTCGCGGCGGTCGGCATCGGCGAAGATACCGGCGGCTCGATCCGCGTGCCGGCGAGCTTCGACAATCTCGTCGGCGTCCGCGTCACGCCGGGTCTGATCAGCCGCAAGGGCCTGTCGCCGCTGGTGGTCTTTCAGGATACCGCGGGTCCGATGGGCCGCACCGTCAAGGACACGGCCATCGTGCTCGACGCCATCGTCGGCTACGATCCGAAGGATCCGTACACGGCCGCGTTCGCCATCGCCGGCCACAAGGGCAGCTACACGCAAAATCTCGACGCCAACGGCCTGAAAGGCGCGCGCATCGGCGTGTTGAAAGAAGCCTTCGGCAGCGACGGCGATCCGGATTGCGCCGAAGTGAACAAGGTGGTTCGCGCCGCGATCAAGTCGATCGCGGCGGCCGGCGCCGAGATCGTCGATGTCAGCCTGCCGAACCTGATGGATTTCATCATCGAGACGTCGCTCTACATCACCCACTCGCGGCACGACATCAACGCGTTCCTCGGCAGAAATCCGGACTTCGCCTATTCATCGCTCGACGCGATCTACAAGGACGGCAAGTACCACAAGAATCTCGATCTCATCAAAGACATCATGACCGGCCCGGCGAAGCCGGAGGACGATCCGGACTATTATCGCAAGCTCGCCGCGCGCGACGCGTTTCAGCGCGCGGTCGTCAACATCATCGCCGGCAACAAGCTCGACGGCATTTGCTTTCCGTGCTGCCAGGTGCTGCCGCCGACGCGGCGAAGAACTCAACGACGGCCGCTGGACGGTTCTGACCTTCCCGACCAACACGCTGATCGCCGCGCAGACCTGGCTGCCGTCGATCTGCCTGCCAGCCGGCTTTTCGTCGGCCGGCATTCCGGTTGGGCTGGAGATGGTCGTGCTGCCCTATCACGAGCCCGATCTGTTCCGTCTCGGCTATGCGTTCGAGCAAGCGACGCACCATCGCCGGCCACCGGCCGCGGCGCCGCCGCTGTGACGTTAAGCCTGGTCCGGCGACAAGCCGAACTTCGCCCACAAGCCGCTGCGGCTCGGTGCTAGCGCCTGAGCCGCGTCCTTCGCTGCGAGACAACAACAGACGATGAAGCACTTCCAGCGACCGAGCCGTTCCGCCGCCGTCGGTACCGAGGCGATGGCGGCGACCTCGCATCCGCTCGCGACCATGACCGCCATCGATGTTTTGCGAGACGGTGGCAACGCCGTCGACGCGGCAATCGCGGCGTGCGGCTGTGCTCTGCCTCGCCGAGCCGCATATGACCGGCATCGGCGGCGATTGCTTTGTTCTCTACTCGCCGAAACGCGGCTTGCCAGTGGCGCTCAACGGATCCGGCCGGGCGCCGGCGGCTGCGACGTTGGATTGGTATCTGGAGCGAGGCTTTCGCGAAATCCCTGAGCGATCCGCTCACGCGGTGACGGTGCCGGGAGTTGTCGATGCCTGGTTTCGCCTCGCCGCCGACTTCGGCACACGCGAGATGGCGGCTCTCCTGCGGCCGGCGATCCGCTTGGCGGAAGAAGGCTGTCCGGTGGCGCCGCGTGTCGCCTTCGATCTTGCCAAAGCGTCGGCGCAGATTGCCGGCGACGAGGTCGCGGCGAAATTATTTCTGCGCAACGGTGCGCCGCTCGGATTGGGCGAGCCGATGTATCAGCCGTTGTTGGCCGCCACGCTGCGCCGTATCGCCGAGGAGGGGCGGCGGGGTTTTTACGAGGGGCCGGTCGCAGAGGACATGGTGTTGCGGCTCCGCGCACTGGGCGGCTTGCACACGCTGGACGATTTCGCCTCGCAGCAGTCGGTGTACGAGACGCCGATATCGGTGACCTACGCCGATCACGAGGTCTACGAGTGTCCGCCGAACGGGCAGGGCATTGTCGCCTTGATGATGCTCAAAACGCTCGCGGGCTTCGACCTGTCCGACCAGAAATATACCGAGGCCGACCGGATTCATCTCCTGGCCGAGGTGACCAAGGCCGCCTACAGCGCCAGGGATGCCTATTTCTGCGATCCGGTGGCAAACCCGTTTGATGTGTCGCGTTATCTGTCGGACGAATATGCCGATCAGACCCATGCGGGCATCAGTCTCCGCCGCTCATCGTCCGCGCTGGTCATGGAAGAGGTCGAGCACAAGGATACGATCTATCTCGCCGTCGTCGACCGCGACGGCAATGCCATCTCTTTCATCAATTCGCTGTTCGCGGAATTCGGTTGCGGCATCATGGCGCCGAACGCGGGCGTCCTGTTTCACAGCCGCGGCTCAAGCTTCCGCGTGGCGCGAGGTCACCCCAACGCCATCGGCCCGCGCAAGCGGCCGTTGCACACCATCATTCCGGGCATGCTGGTCAAGAACGGACGGGCGGTCATGCCGTTCGGGGTCATGGGCGGCCACTATCAGGCGACCGGCCATGCTCACTTCCTTAGCCGCCTGCTGCGCGGTGGCCTGGATCCGCAAGCCGCCGCCGAGGCGCCGCGGAGCTTCGCCTATGGCGGACACTTGCAGCTCGAGCCGACGATCGGCGCCGACGTTGCCGCTGAGCTCGAGCGGCGGGGGCACGACATCGTCTTTACCGATAAGCCGCTGGGCGGCTGCCAGGCGATCCAAATTGATTCCGAACGCGGCCTTCTGATCGGCGGTTCCGACCCCCGCAAGGACGGCATTGCGTTTGGATATTGAAGCGCGCGCAAACTTGACGGGGCGACGAGATGTGGGGAATGTCTCCCGCTCGGCAAACGGGCTGCGGAATGTGCGCGCGTGTTCGACAAGCTTCTAGTTGCTAATCGCGGCGAGATCGCCGTGCGTATCATCCGCGCGGCGAAGGAACTCGGCTTGCGTAGCGTTGCCGTGTTCAGCGACGCCGACAAGGACAGTCTTGCCGTGCGCTTTGCCGATGAGGCGGTCCATATCGGTCCGTCGCCGGCCGCCAAGAGCTACCTGAATAGTGACGCCATCATCACCGCCGCGCGTCAGTCGGGCGTTGGAGCGATCCATCCCGGTTATGGATTTCTATCGGAGAACGCGCAATTCGCCGAGGCTGTCGCCGCGGCCGGCCTGGTCTTTATCGGCCCGACGGCGGCAACCATTCGCATGATGGGAGACAAGGCGGCGGCGCGGTCGGCGGCAAAGGCAGCCGGTGTGCCGGTCGTTCCCGGCAGCGATGGGGAAGTCGCCGACCTCGACCACGCGCTCCTTGCCGCGCGCAACATTGGCTTTCCGGTCATGCTCAAGGCCAGCGCCGGCGGTGGCGGCCGCGGCATTCGCGTCGCACTTGATGAAGCCGGGTTCGAACATCAGTTTCACACCGCCCAGGCGGAGGCCAAAGCGGCGTTTGGCAGCGGCGCGCTTTATCTCGAACGATTCCTGCAGCGCGCCCGGCACCTCGAAGTGCAGGTGCTCGGCGATGGCGAACGCGTGGTGCACTGCTTCGAGCGGGAATGCTCCCTGCAACGGCGGCGGCAGAAAATCTGGGAAGAGGCGCCGTCCCCGGCGATCGACCAAGACACCAGGGACGCGCTGTGCGCATCGGCGGTCCGCCTTGCCCAACGCGCCGGCTATCGCGGCGCCGGGACGCTCGAATACCTCTACGACGACGCCACCGGCGAGTTCTTCTTCATCGAGATGAACACGCGCATCCAGGTCGAGCATCCGATTACCGAAATGATCACCGGAATCGACCTGGTGCGCGAGATGATCCGCGTCGCCCAGGGCGAGCCGCTTGGGCTGACGCAAGCCGACGTGGCGGCGCGCGGGGCCGCCATCGAAGTGCGCATCAATGCCGAGGATCCGGACAAGAATTTCCAGCCATCGCCGGGCAGGATCGGGGCGCTCACGCTGCCGGCGGGACCCGGGGTGCGCGTCGACACCATGCTCTATCCGGGTTACGTCGTGCCGCCTTACTATGACTCTCTTCTTGCAAAGATCATTGTCCACGCGGAAACTCGGGACCTTGCGCTGGCGCGACTGCGCCGGGCGCTCGATGAGTTCGAGATCGATGGAATTGTCACCACCGCGGCGCTGCACAAACGGCTGGCCCGATTGGACGAGGTGCGGACGGCGCGGTTCGATACCGGGTTTTTGGAGCGGCTGCTGACGGCGCAGGCGCCATCAGCGGTCTAGGCACCGGGGGCAGGGGCACGCATGAGCGGGATTCGTTATTCCTTCGGCGCGGACGAGCATGTCTTCGCCGAGATCGACGAGGGAATGTCGCTTGAAGCTTTCTTCAAGGGCATGGCGATCTGCAAGGAACTGGAGAAGCGGCGAATTCCCGGAGTGTCGGAAATCTGTCCGTCGAATGCATCCTATCTGGTCCGTTTCGATCCAGACGTGATTCACCCCGACAAGATGATGGGCACGCTCAAGGAGATCGAGGCCCAGATCGGCGAAGCCGAGATCGACTTGCCGACGCGCATTGTCGAACTGCCGGTGTTCTACAACGACCCCTGGACCAACGAAACCGGCCAGCGCTTCCGCGAGCGCCATCAGGATCCGAACAGCACCGACATCGAATATTCGGCGCGCATCAACGGCTACAAATCCATCGACGAGTTTATCGCCGCCCATTCGGGGGCGCCGTGGTTCGTCTCCATGGTCGGGTTCGTCGCCGGATTGCCGTGGCTTTATCAGATCGTCGAGCGGTCAAAGCAGATCGAAGCGCCAAAATACTTGCGGCCGCGCACCGACACGCCAAAGCTGACGATCGGCCATGGCGGCTGCTTTGCGGCGATCTATTCCGTGCGCGGCGCCGGCGGCTATCAGATGTTCGGGATCACGCCGGCACCGATCTACGATCCGGCGCAAAAGCTGCCGTACTTCAAGGATTTTCTCGCCGTGTTCCGGCCCGGCGACATCGTGAAGTTCAAGTCGATCTCGCGCGAAGAATATGACCGCGACATCAAAGCGGTCGAGGCCGGCACGTTCGACCTGACTTTCCGGCCGGTCACGTTCTCACTGAAATCCTTTCACAGCGATCCGGGTGGCTACAGCCGGCATCTGGTGGAGGTGCTCTATGGCCATTGAGGTGATCAAGCCGGGACTGGCGACCAGCGTTCAGGACGCCGGCCGGCCCGGCTATTACAATATCGGCATTCCGCTCTCCGGCGCGCTCGACCAATACGCGTTGCGCGTCGCGAACTTGCTGGTCGGCAACGACGAGGGTGCCGCTGCACTGGAAGCAAGCTTGCTGGCGCCGGAACTGGTGTTCCGCGCGCCCGCCATCATCGCCATCGCCGGGGCGGAAGCAGCGCCGAAGATCAACGGCGAAACGCGGCCCCGCAACGAGTCCTTTGCGGTCAAGGCGGACGATCGCCTCACCTTCGACTTTATGAAAACCGGCGCGCGCTCCTATATCGCCGTTGCCGGCGGTATCGATGTGCCGGTCGTCCTCGGCAGCCGCTCGACCTACGGCCTCGGGGCGCTCGGCGGATTTTCCGGACGAAAGATCGCGGCGGGCGACATGCTGCCCGTCGGGACCGCGCGACCGGGCGCACGGGCCGGCCGCTCTCTTCCGGCCGACCTGACGCCGGCCTATCCGAAGTCGCTTGAGCTGCGGGTGGTGACGGGACTCTATTTCCGCCGGATCACGGAGGAGTCCGCCAAGACGTTCTTTGCGGACACCTGGACGGTGGCGCCCGAGGCGGACCGCATCGGCTATCGCTACCGCAAGGGGCGTCCGCTTTCTTTCCGCGAACGGCAGCAGCCGTTCGGCGCCGGATCCGATCCATCCAATATCGTCGACGCCGGCTATCCTTACGGTTCGATCCAGGTGCCCGGCGGTCTCGAACCGATCATTCTACATCGCGACGCCGTGTCCGGCGGCGGCTATGCCATGATCGGCACCGTGATCAGCGCCGATATGGATCGCATCGCCCAGATGCAACCCAACAATCTCGCCCGCTTCGTCGAGGTCGACATGGCGGCGGCACTCAAGGCCCGCGCGGAGTACAAAGCGCGCGAGGCGCGGCTGCGATCGACGTTGTCGGCGTAGTGCATCGGCGAGACCAGGTAGTCGACGACGGCCTCACCGCCGGTTGGTCGTGCATGGCCATGCTTCGAAGCTTCGCCGACGGCCTTGCGGCTACGACGCGCTGTTAAATCGCTCGATGCAGGTGCGAAGCACTTCGTCGCCGGGGCGTTTCCACCAATCGGCGACCGAGAAAATCTCTACCTCGATATATCCGCGATAGCCGGCTTTCGCGACGAGCGCCTCGATACCCGGCAAATCGATGACGCCGTCCCCCATCATGCCGCGGTCGAGCAGCAGATCGCGCGTCGGCACCAGCCAGTCGCAGATGTGATAGGCCAGAATGCGGTTGCCCGCTCCGGCGCGCGCGATCTGCGCGGCCAGATCGGGGTCCCACCAGACATGATAGGTGTCGATCGCGACGCCGACGCCGTCGCCTAAAACATCGCAAAGGTCGAGCGCCTGGGCGAGCGTGTTCACGCAAGCGCGATCGCCGGCATACATCGGATGCAGCGGCTCGATCGCGAGCGGCATGTTATTTGCGCGGGCGTACGGCAGAATGGCGGCAATGCCGTCCGCCACCATGTGGCGCGCGGCGCCGATATCGCGCGAACCCTTCGGCAAGCCGCCGACCACCAGCACCAGGCATTCGGCGCCGAGAGCGGAAGCTTCGTCGATCGCGCGTTTATTGTCGTCGATCGCCGCCTGTCGTCCAATTTCGTCGGCTGCCGGAAACATGCCGCCGCGGCAATAGCCGCTCACCTTCATGCCGTTGTCCTCGATCGCGCGAACGGACGCATCGAGGCCGATGGCTGCGACTTGATCGCGCCACGGATCGACCGCGGCGATACCGTGCCGCGCGCAAGCCTCGACCGCTTCACGCAAATTCCACTGCTCGCGCACTGTTGCAAGATTGATGGAGAGGCGTGAGGTCCGCGTCATCCGTTCGGCTGCGACGCCATTTTCTCTCGGTCAATTCTTTACGCCAAGCCTTGCATGGCGAGCAGCTTGCTCATGCGCGAGGCGGCGAGATCAGGATCATGCAGCACGCGCGCCTTGTCGGCCAGCCGGAACAGCTCGGCGAGATGCAGCAGCGAGCGGGCGCTTTCTTGTCCGCCGACCATGATGAAATGGTCCTGCAGCCCGTTGAGCCAGGCAAGGAACACGACGCCGGTTTTGTAGAACCGCGTCGGCGCCTTGAAGATGTGCCGGGACAGCGGGACGGTCGGCTCCAGAATGCCGTGAAAGCCCTGCAAGTCGCCGGCCGACAGTCGCGCCAGGCCGGCGGAGGCCGCCGGCGCGATCGCATCAAAAATGCCGAGCAGCGCATCGGAATAACCGTGCTCGTCGCCGGCGATCAATTCGGCATAGTTGAAATCGTCGCCGGTATACATGCGCACGCCCGGCGGCAGTTTCCGGCGCATCTCGATTTCTTTCTCCCGTCGAAAGAAGCGAAATCTTCACGCCGTCGATCTTTGCCGCGTTGTCGCGGATGATGCCGAGGCAGGTTTCCATCGCCGCCGCATGATCGGCCGAGCCCCAATAACCGGCAAGCGCCGGATCGAACATCTCGCCGAGCCAGTGAATGATGACCGGTTCTTTGACCTGCCGCAGGATGCGGCCGTAGACGCGTGGCGTAGTCGGCTGGCGTTCCTGGCGGCGCGGGCGAGCGCGCGGCTCGCCATGATCACGAGCTTGCCGCCCATCGCCTCGATCGCCTCGATCTGCTCTTCGTAGGCGCGGATGATCTGGTCGATGGTCGATGTCGGCGGCCGGGTCGAGATGATCGGTGCCGACGCCGCAGCAGATTTTCACGCCGGGCCGGCTCTTGGCGGCATCGAGCGCATGGCCGATCAGCTCCTTGGCGCCGGCCCAATCGAGCCCGCCGCCGCGCTGCGCCGTATCCATGGCTTCGGCGACGCCGAGGCCGAGGTCCCAGAGATAATGGCGAAACGCGATGGTTTTTTCCCAGTCGATCGCGGCATCGTCCCACGGGTCGATATCGGCGAGCGGATCGGCCACGACATGCGCGGCCGCGTACGCGATGCGATTGAAACGCTGCGTCTCGGTCTTCGACGGGAACACGATCGGCTCGCCGGTGGCATAGGGTTCGAGCTTGCGGTCTTTGGTCGGCAGCGCGATCGTCGCCACGTCCGGCTCCTCAGATCTCTATATCCGGCACATCGAGCCAGCGCCGCTCCGACCAGCTTTTCAAGCCAAGCTCGGCAAGCTGTACGCCTTTGACGCCTTCCATGATCTCGTGATGCCACGGCGTATCCGCCACCACGTGCCGGATGAAATCTTCCCATTGAATCTTGAAGCCATTCTCGTAGACGACATTGTCTGGAACTTCTTCCCATTGCGAATGGAAGTTCATGGTCTGCGGAATGTCCGGATTCCAGACCGGCCGTGGCGTGTTGACGCGATGCTGCGTCCAGCATTTTGTCAGGCCGGCCACTGCCGACCCGTGCGTGCCGTCGACCTGGAAGGTGACGAGATCGTCGCGGCGCACGCGCACGTCCCACGACGAATTGATGTGGGCGATGATGCCGCCTTCGAGCTGGAAGGTGGCGTAAGCGGCGTCGTCGGCGTCGGCGTCGTAGAGCTTGCCGCTTTCGTCGACGCGCTTTGGAATGTGCGTGGCGCCAAGGCAGCTCACTGCCTGCACTTTGCCGAACAGATTGTCGAGCACATAGCGCCAGTGGCAGAGCATATCGAGGATGATGCCGCCGCCTTCGGCCTTGCGGTAGTTCCAGCTCGGCCGCTGCGCCGGCTGGCCCCAGTCGCCTTCGAAGACCCAATAACCGAACTCGCCGCGCACCGCGAACATGCGGCCGAAGAAACCGGCATCGCGCAACATTTTGATCTTGCGCAGCCCCGGCAGGAACAGCTTGTCCTGGACGACGCCGTTTTTCAGCTTTTTCGCTTTGGCGAGCTTGGCTACGGCGATGGCTTTGTCGAGACTATCGGCGACCGGCTTCTCGCAATAGACGTGCTTGCCGGCCTCGATCGCCCTGGTCAGAAGATCGGCGCGCATCTGCGTCGTCGCCGCGTCGAAAAACACTTCATCGTCGCGGTTTTTCAGCGCCGCGTCGAGGTCGGTCGTGAAGCGCTCGATGCCGTATTGACGCGCCAACGCGGCGACCTTTTCCGCATTGCGGCCGACCAGAATCGGGTCGGGCATCACCCGGTCGCCGTTCGGCAGCGCCACGCCGCCTTGCTCGCGGATCGCAACGATCGAACGCACCAGGTGCTGATTGAGTCCCATGCGCCCGGTGACGCCATACATCACGATGCCGAGCCGGCGGGTGGCCATGGGCGCGTTTCTCCCAGCTGCGATCTTGCACAGAGATACAAGCATTTTATCGATATGAAAAACAACCGTGCCGGCGTTATTCTGCTGCAAAGAGTCGGTCGGGGGCATGCCGCATTTGCGTTGCGTCCATCGGCAGCCAAACGAGGAGGGGGAACGCCAGTGCTCACGCGGTCGCAACAACGGCACACTGTCGCGGCGTGTTTTCTCAGCTGGACGCTCGACGCCTTCGACTTTTTCATCATGGTTTTCGTCCTTGCCGACATCGCCAAGGAATTCGAAAGCGGAATGACCGCGGTGACGATCGCGATCACGCTCACCTTGGCGGCCCGGCCGCTCGGCGCGCTGCTGTTCGGCTACATGGCCGATCGCATTGGGCGGCGCGACGTGCTGGTCATCAACGTCCTGACCTTTACGGTTTTCGAATTCGTTTCGGGGCTCGCGCCGTCCCTCGTTGCATTCATCGTTATTCGCGCACTGTTCGGCGTCGCGATGGGCGGCGAGTGGGGTGTCGGCGCCTCGCTGACGATGGAGTCAATCCCCGCGAAATGGCGCGGCACCGCCTCAGGGTTGCTTCAGGCCGGCTATCCTTGCGGCTACCTTCTTGCCTCGCTGCTGTACTGGGCGGCGTTCTCGGCCGTCGGCTGGCGCATGCTGTTCATGATCGGCGCCATTCCAGGACTCTTTGTCGCCGCCTACATTTTCTTCTGCGTCAAGGAATCGCCGGATTGGCTGCAACGCAAGGCGGAGCCTAAAACCGGCATGTGGCCGGTGATCAGAAGCAATCTGTCGCTGATGATCTATGCCATTCTCATCATGACCGCGATCAATTTTTACTCCCACGGCACGCAAGACCTTTATCCCAGCGCGTTTCTGCGCGTGCAGCACGGCTTCTCGGTCTCCACCGTTTCGAAGATCGCCATTTTCTACTCGATCGGCGCAATACTCGGCTGCGTCTTGGTCGCGAGCCTGTCGCAGAGAATCGGACGGCGCCGCGCGATCGTCGGTTCCGCGCTGCTGTCGATCCTGGTCATTCCGCTCTGGGCCTTCTACAACGATCCGATCTATCTCGGCGTCGGCGCCTTCCTGATGCAGTTTCTGGTGCAGGGCTGTTTCGGCGTCGTGCCCGCTCACCTGAACGAGCTATCGCCGCCGCAGGTCCGCGGCACGTTTCCAGGCTTCGTCTATCAGTTCGGGAATTTCCTGGCCGCCGGCAACGCCACGATCCAATCGTTGATCGCCGATCACATGGATCATAATTACAGCGTGGCGTTGGCAATAGTGCCGTTTATCGGCGCGATTGTCATCGCTGGATTGGTCGGTATGGGGCCCGAGGGCCGTGATGTGAAAATGGGGAGCGAGGCGCCGGCCGAGCAATAGGCGTTGGCATTATTTGTCCCCGAATTGAGGTTGCCGCCGCTCCAGAAACGCCTGGACGCCTTCGCGAAAATCCGGCGTGCCGGCGGCGCGAACGAATCCGTCGCGCTCGGCATCGAGTTGGGTATCGAGCGAGGTGTAGCAGGGCCTGATCGACGAGGCGCTTGAGCGTGGCATGGGCCGTGGCAGGGCCGCTCGCGATGCGGCGGGCCAGCGCGTCGACTTCGCCGGCGAGCGCATCCTTGGGCACGACGCGACTGACGAGACCCATGTCCTTTGCCGCGCGTGCGTCTTTCGCTTCGCCCAGCATCAGCCATTCGAGCGCGCGCTGCGGTCCAAGGAGCCGCGTCACCGTCCAGGTCGTGCCGCCGTCGGGATTGGTTCCAAGTCTCGTATAAGCCGGAACGAACGAAGCATCCTCGCTGGCGATGACAAAGTCGCACGCCAGCGCCAGGCCGACGTCCGCCGCCGGCGGCGGCGCCGTGCACGCCAGCGACGACCGGCACATTGAGCCGCCGGATCGCGCGAATGATGCGATGGAAGAGGTCGATCAGTCCGCCGATAATCTCAGGCGCATCGTTGCCGGCGGCCTTGAATACAGCGATATCGCCGCCGGCCATGAACGCGCGGCCGGCGCCCATCAGCGTCACGCGCGCAGCGTCGGATCGCGTTCGAGTCCTTCGAACGTCGTCGGCCAGTGCCACCGCCAAGTCGTGATCGAGCGCGTTGAGCCGGTCCGGCCGGTTCAACGTGACCCGCGCGATTCCGCTGCTCGATCGCAACCAGCACAAGGTCTTGCTCCGGCATGCCGATCCTCCCCGATCCCGCGGTCCGCATTGTCATTCCGCGCGGCTAATCTAGTCTCCCTCAAAAATGAATCTAACTCAATATGGGAGGGAGCGATGCCGGACGTGCGCTGCGAGCGAAAAGGGCAGGCGCTATGGCTCACGATCGACCGCGAGGAGCGCCGCAACGCGCTCAACGAGGCCGTCTTCGACGGCCTTCGCGCCGGCATGGCGCGAAGCCGAAGCGACTCCGGAGATCCGCGCCGTCGTGATCACCGGCGCCGGCGAGAAAGCATTTTGCGCCGGCGGCGATCTCAAGCCCAATGCCGAAGGGGATCCGTTCAGCGGTCGATCCGGCGGAGCGCGACAATCCGGCCGTGAAACTGTTCCGCGCCATCATCGATTGCCGCGTTCCGGTGATCGCGCGCGTCAACGGCCACGCGCTGGCCGGCGGTTTCGGATTGGTCTGCGCCTGCGATTTCGCCGTCGTCGCCGATCATGCCCGGCTTGGCGTGCCCGAGGCCCGCATCGGCATTTTTCCGATGATGATCCTGCCCTTTATGCTGCGCACCATCCCGCGGCGGAAGCTGCTCGAATTGTGCGTCACCGGCGAGCCGATCTCGGCGGCGGAAGCGCTGGCGCATGGCATGGTCAATTACGTGGTGCCGCGCGCCGCGCTCGACGAGAAGGTCGCGGCGCTTGTCGCCTCGATCGCCGCATCATCGCCGACCGCGATCGGCATGGGCCGGCGCGCGCTGGCGACCATCGACGGACTTTCGCTGGAGGCCGGGCTCGAATATGCGCAGCGCGTGCTGCCGCAGCTGGCGCGCACGCAGGATGCTCGCGAGGGGTTTCGCGCCTTCAACGAAAAGCGCGCTCCGGTCTGGACCGGGCGGTGAGCCGCATGGCGCGCGACATGGTGCGGATCGGATGCGCATCGGCCTTTTGGGGCGACAGCAATGCCGGCGCCGAGCAACTGGTTCGGCGCGGCGAGATCGACTTTCTGGTGTTCGATTATTTGGCCGAGATCACCATGTCGCTCTTGGCGCGGGCCCGCGCGCGCAAGCCCGAGCTTGGCTATGTGCCGGACTTTGTCGACGCCATCGCACCGCTGTTGCGTGAGATCAAAGAAAAGCGCATCCGCCTGGTTTCGAACGCGGGCGGCATCAATCCGCACGCGGCGGCGGCGGCGTTGCGGCGCAAGGCGGACGAAGCCGGCGTCGTGCTCGACATTGCCGTCGTCACCGGCGACGACTTGAGCGATCGCGCGGAAGAAATTCGCGCCGCCGGCGTCACGGAAATGTTTTCCGGCGCGGTGCTGCCCGAAAAGCTCACCACCATGAACGCCTATCTCGGCGCGCAGCCGATCGCGCTGGCGTTCGACCGCGGCGCGGATGTGGTGATTACCGGACGCTGCGTCGATTCCGCAGTCGTGCTCGGGCCGCTGGTCCACGCCTTCGGCTGGTCGTGGAGCGACTACGACAAGCTGGCGCAAGGCAGCCTCGCCGGTCATTTGCTGGAATGCGCCGCCCAAGTCACCGGCGGTCTGTTCACCGATTGGCGCGACGTTCCCGGGTGGGACGACATGGGCATGCCGATTGCCGCCTGCAGCGCCGACGGATCGTTCGTCATAACGAAGCCGCCTGGCACCGGTGGGCTTGTCAGTCCGCTCTCGGTCGGCGAGCAAATGCTCTACGAGATCGGCGATCCCGGTGCCTACATCCTGCCCGATGTCGTCTGCGATTTCCGCGATGTGCGCATGACTGCATGCGGTCCGGATGAGGTGCGCGTCGCCGGCGCGCGCGGCCGCCCGCCGACGCCGACGCTCAAGGTGAGCGCGACCTGGCATGACGGCTATCGCGTCATCGGCACGCTCACCATCGGCGGGTATGAAGCGGCGGCCAAAGCGGAACGCGCCGGCGAGGCAATTCTCGCCCGCGTTCGCCGGCTCCTGACCGCGCGCGGCATTCCCTATTTCTCCGAAACCTCGATCGAAGTGCTCGGCGCCGAGAGCATGTATGGGCCCTGGCGACAGCCGTCCGCGCGCAACAGCCGCGAAGTCGTGCTCAAGATCGGCGCGCGCCATCGGGAGCAGGACGCGCTCGACGTGCTGGCGCGGGAGATTTTCCCGCCTGGGTCGTCGATGGCGCAGGGAATTACCGGCTTCTTTGCCGGCCGGCCGAGCGTGCAGCCGGTGCTGCGGCTTTTCTCTTTTCTCTGGCCGAAAGAAAAAGTCGTGCCGGTCGTTCATGTCGGCGGCGCCGAGATCGGCGTCCCGTTCGCCGCTTCGCAGCCGCTGTCGCCGCCGCTGGCGATCCCGGCGCCGCAACGCGCAATCGGCATCGCCGATGCCAAGGTGCCCTTGATTGCATTGGCGGTGGGCCGCAGCGGCGACAAGGGCAATTCCGCCAATATCGGCCTGATCGCCCGCAGGAGCGAATATCTGCCGTGGCTGCGGGCCGCGCTGATGGAAGATGCCGTCCGCGATTGGTTCGCCCATAACGGTGTCAGCAAGGTCGAGCGCTTCGACTTGCCCGGCATCCATGCGCTCAATTTCCTGCTGCACGATGCGCTCGGTGGCGGCGGCGTCGCCTCGCTTCGCGTCGATGCGCAGGGTAAAGCGTTTGCCCAGATGCTGATGGATTATCCGATCCCGGTGCCGCTCGCGCTGGCGCAGTCGCTGACGGGCGCCGCGGGCGTGCGCCAAAGCGCAAAGACTGCGGCGCCGACATGACCCAGCAATTCGGCAAGACCGACGACGAACTGGCAACGATGCCGTTGACGTTCCGCGACGGCTTGTTTGCCGGCCAGGTGGTGCTGGTTTCCGGCGCCGGTCGCGGCATCGGCAAGGCCATCGCGTTTCAGTTCGCCAGGCTTGGCGCCAAGCTCGTTCTCTGCGGCCGTGACGCCGAGCGGCTTGAGGCCGTGGCCGGCGCACTTTCGCGACTTGACGCCGATGTGCTCGTCCATCCGATGTCGATCCGCGATCCGGACGCGGTGGCGCGGCTGTTTGATGCCGTGGCTGGCCGGTTCGGAACCATCGATGTACTGGTCAACAATGCCGGCGGGCAATTCCCGCAGGCCGCGATCGACTTCGCGCCGAAGGGCTGGAACGCCGTCATCGAAACCAACCTGACCGGCACCTGGTACATGATGCAGCAGGCGGCGCGGCGCTGGCGCGACGCCGGCCGCGGCGGCCGCATCGTCAATATCGTCGCCGTCATCTCGCGCGGCATGCCCGGCGTCGCTCATACCGCGGCGGCGCGGGCTGGGGTGATCTCGCTATCGAAGACGGTCGCGATCGAATGGGCGCCGCTCGGCGTCCAGATTAATTGCGTCGCACCCGGCATCATCGCTACCGAGGGCATGAACGTGTATTCGGCGGAGGCCCGCGAAGCGCTGCCCAAGACCAATCTGGTGCGCCGCTTCGGCGATGTCCGCGACGTCGCCGACGCGGTCTGTTATCTCGCCGGGCCGTCAGGTTCGTTCATCACCGGCACGGTCGTGACGGTCGACGGCGGCAACGAGATCTGGGGCGACCAATGGACCATCCCGCGACCGGATTGGTTCAACACCGGCAGGTAAGCGAAGGAAGCGTGATCCCGAAAAGCGGATAGCGGTGGGTCGGACAAGATCATGCTCAAATGAAATTCTAACCCCGCATCAGTTCGCCGCCGATGATGAGCCGGCGGATTTCCGAGGTGCCGGCGCCGATTTCCAGCAATTTGCTGGCGCGATAAAGCCGGTTGATCTCGGTCTCGCGCATGTATCCGGCGCCGCCGAAAATCTGCACCGCGTGATCGATGACCCGCGTACAGCCCTCGGCGGCATAGAGAATGCTCGCCGCGGTCAGCTTGTGGATTTCGCCGCGGCCGCCGCCGCCGACTTCCAGATCGTTGGCTTCGGCCAGCGTGCGGTAGCAGAACGTCCGCATGGTTTCGATCGCGGTGTACATGTCGGCGAGCTTCGACTGCACCAGCTGGAATTCCCCGATCGCCCGGCCGAATTGCTTGCGCGTTTTGGCGTAATCGAGCGCCAGCGCGAACGCCCGCTCGGCCATGCCGACATTGATCATGGCGACGATGGCCCGCTCGAGGTCGAGCCCGCTCATCACCACCGAGACGCCGGCGTTTTCGTCGCCGACGCGGTTCTCGGCCGGCACCCGGCAGTCGTCGAACACCAGCTCCGCCGTGGTGCTGCCGCGAAATCCCATCTTGTCGAGCTTTTGCGCCACGGCGAAGCCGGCCATGCCGCGTTCGATGATGAAGGCGGAGATGCCCTTGGCGCCCTGCGCTTTGTTGGTCTTGGCATAGACCAGCAAGATGTCGGCGACGGGGCCGTTGGTAATGTAAAGCTTGCGGCCGTTGAGCACGTAATGGTCGCCGTCGCGGCGTGCTGTCGTGCTCATCGATCCGAGCGCATCGGAGCCGGCGCCGGGCTCGGTCAGACCGAGCGCACCGATGGCGGTGCCGTCGCACAGCCGCGGCAGAAACCGCGTGCGGATTTCATCGGAGCCGTTGCGCGCGATATTATTGAGGCAAAGATTCTCGTGCGCGACGTAGCTCAGCGCGATCGAAGGGTTCCAGCGCGCCAACCCCTGGGTAATCAGGCCGGACGTGAAAAAGTCGCCGCCGGCGCCGCCAAGCTGAGTGGGGGCGGTAACGCCGAGGAAACCCATGCGGGCCAGGGCCGGCATCGCCTGCGGCGGCCACCATTCCTCGTCGTCCATGCGCTGCTGCAGCGGCCAGAACTCGGCCTGTGCGAAACGATCGCTGGTAGCCAGGATTTCGTCCTGCTCCGCGCTGAGGCGGAAGCCGCCAGCGGCGAATGAATGAGCGCGCGGCTCAGCTTCCGTCATGCGGAATACCTCCCATCGTCTTATCGTCGAGACCTGTCAGCAGCCTCGCGTTGACATGTCAAAGTGAAGCGTATTCAATATGCGCAATCAAGAGCCGGCGGCAGAAAAGTTCGTGCGCTGGCCAGAAATCGGGAGGAGGGCAAGCCCATGCGCCTACTCGGCCAATTGTCGTTGTTTCGCCCGGTATTTCCGTTTTTTCGAGCCTCCTCCCGCGCCGCTTTCTGCAGCTATTTTCGGGGCTTGAACGCCTGATGCCGGCCATCAGTCCCGAGCGTATGCGCGGCCGCTACGAGACGATTCTCGCCGCCGCTTCGCGCGCCTTTGCCGAAAAGGGCTACGAAACCACCTCCATCACCGAAATCGCACGGGCAGCCGACGTATCGGACGGCCTGATCTACAAATATTTCTCCAACAAGCGCGATCTTCTGGAGCACGTGCTGCGGAAATTCTATGAGCGCGTAATCGAGGATCTCGGCGCCAAGGTGGCGCGCGGCAAGGGCTTTCGCGAACAGCTTTACATCTTGATCAGCGAGCATTTGTCGACGTTCGTGGCGGAGCGCAATCTCTGCCGGCTTTTTATCTCGGAGGTGCGGATCGCCGGCGACTACCGTGGTTCGACGATCCAGCAGCTCAATCGCCGCTACACCTCGATCCTCATCCGCATGGTCGAGGAGGCGGAGGCAAACGGTGACATCCCTAAAAAAATCGATCCACGGGTCGTCCGCGACATGCTGTTCGGCGCGATCGAGCATGCCGCCTGGCGTCACACGATTGGCAAGCGCCCGCTGGACGTGCAGAGCATGGCGCGGGCGATCACCGACATCTTCCTGACCGGATTGTGTCCAGATCCGGCAAGGGCGAAATAATGACGGTGACGGTCGCATCGCCGCCGAGCGGCGGCTGGCCTTTCGCGCGCGTGCTCATCGCCAATCGCGGCGAGATCGCGCTGCGTATCCTGCGCACCGTGCAGGCGCTCGGGCTGGAAGCTGTTGTGGTTTATCACGCCGCCGACGCGGCGGCCCCCGCCGTGCTGGCGGCTGACCGGGCGATTGAAATCACCGGTTCGACGCCGGTTGCCGCCTATCTCGACGGCGCTCAGATCGTCGCCGCGGCTCGCGACAGCGGTGCTGGCGCTATCCATCCGGGCTATGGCTTTCTGTCCGAGAATGCGCGTTTCGCCCGCCAGGTCGCGGCGGCGGGGCTGATCTTTGTCGGCCCAACCGCAGACGCGATCGAGCTCATGGGCGACAAGGTGCGCGCCCGCGCCTTCGTCGCCGCCCGCGGCTTTCCGGTCGCGCCGTCGGCGATCGAAGATGACGATCCCGCGACCTTTTTGGATCGCGCCCGGGCCGTGGGATTCCCGCTGCTGATCAAGCCGGCCGCCGGCGGCGGCGGCAAAGGCATGCGCATCGTTCGCGAGGCGGCGGCGCTCGACGATGAGATCGTGCGCGCGCGCAGCGAAGGCACCCGCTATTTCGGCGACGGGCGTCTTTATGTCGAGCGCTATGTCGAACGGCCGCGCCATATCGAAGTCCAGGTCCTCGGTGACGCGCACGGCAATGTGGTGCATCTGTTCGATCGCGAATGCTCGATCCAGCGCCGCTTCCAGAAAATCGTCGAGGAGGCACCGTCGCCGGCGCTTGACGAGGCGGAGCGCCAACGCATTTGCGACATTGCCGCCGGCATCGCCCGCGCCGCCGGCTACCGCAATGCCGGAACGATCGAGTTCATTTATGGCGGCGGCGAGTTGTACTTTTTGGAGATGAATACGCGTTTGCAGGTCGAGCATCCGGTGACCGAGATGATCACCGGCATCGACCTTGTGGCCGAGCAGCTGCGGGTCGCCGCCGGCGAGCCGCTTCATTTCACGCAATCGGCGCTGCGGATCGACGGCCACGCCATCGAGTATCGCATTTACGCCGAAAGTCCGGCGCGCGGTTTCGCGCCGACCACCGGCCGGATCGTTGAGATGGCGCTGCCGGACGACGGCCCCGGCGTGCGTGTCGACGCCGGCGTCGCCAAGGGGCAGCTGGTCACGGCGGCGTTCGATCCGATGCTCGCCAAGCTCATTGTCCATGGCCGCGACCGCGAGGCGGCGCGCACACGCGCCTATGACGCGCTTGGCCAGTTTGCCGTGCTCGGTTGCGAGACCAACACCGCGTTCCTGCGACGCCTGACGGCTGATCCCGACTTCGCCGCGGCTCGCCTGCATACCGGCTTTTTGGATGAACATCCCGCGATCGCCAAAGACCCGCCGATCAGCGCCGAGCTGGCGCTGAAATTGATTGCGGCCGCCGCCCTGTCGACGCGTGCGACGCGCGATGCGGCCGATGCGGTGCCGGAATTGTTCAGCGCCATGGGCGCGTGGAGGAATTGATGCGGCTCCGCGGCGCGAGCGTGCGAGGTCGACAATGACCCTGCCGAATTCGCTCAAGAATGCGCTATCCGTGCCGGCGATCGGTGCGCCGATGTTTCTGGTATCCTTTCCGCCGTTGGTGACGGCGCTGTGCCGCGCCGGCGTCATCGGCGCCTTCCCGCATGTCAACGCCCGGCCGTCGGAGCAGCTCGATCGCTGGCTCACCGACATCGAGACCGATCTGCGCGCCTACAAGAATGCGCATCCGTCGGCAAAAGTCGCTCCGCACGCCGTCAATCTCATCGTGCATCGAACCAACGCGCGCTACGAGCCAGACCTCGAGATTGTCGTTGCCCACAAAGTGCCGCTTGTCATCACTTGCCTCGGCGATCCGCGCCGCACCATCGAGGCGGTTCACGGCTACGGCGGCATCGTGTTCTGCGACGTCGTCAACGCGCTTCATGCCCGCAAGGCGATCGAGGGCGGCGCCGACGGTCTGATCTGCGTCGGCGGCGGCGCCGGCGGCCACGCCTCCAACCAGAGCGCGTTTTCGCTGGTGCGGGAGGTCCGCGAGTTTTGGGACGGCTGCCTGGTGCTTGGCGGCAGCATCAGCGACGGCCATCAGATTCGCGCCGCCGAAGTGCTCGGCGCCGACCTCGCCTACATGGGCACGCGCTTCCTGGCGACGCGCGAGTCGAATGCGCAGGATGCCTACAAGCAGATGATCGTCGATTGCAGCGTCAAGGATATTGTCTATTCCGATCGCTTCTCCGGCGTTTTTGCGAATTTCCTTTTGCCGTCGATCACGCGTTACGGCATCGATCCGGAGCGGCTGCCGAAAAAATCTCCCGACATGAGCGGGCTTGCGGATTCCGAAGCGCGAACCTGGAAGGACATCTGGAGCGCCGGCCACGGCGTCGCCACCATTCACGATGTACCGAGCGTGTCCGAGCTGGTCGGACGGCTCGCCGCCGAGTATCGCGCCGCGTGCGCGGTGCCGGCATCTGCGGCCGTGGCGGCGTCCTGATGCAGCATACATTTGTCATCGCTGAGACGGAGTACGAGGCGTGGCTATCGCGGCGCGGCGAAGCCTACGCGCTTCATGTCGGCGGGCATGGCATACCGGTCGCGCTGGCGCCGGCCGAAGGCGGCGGGCAACTTCTGTGTGTTGGCACCGAAACCTCTCGCGTCCTCATCGCGCCGGACGGCGACTTCGTCCACGTCCACCTCGACGGCGCGACCTTCACCATCCGCTACGTCGATGCGGTGCAGCGCTATGCCAGCCACGCCGGGGGCGGTGCCGATGATATTGCGGAGGCGCCGATGCCCGGCGTGGTAATCGCCGTCCATGTCAAGGAAGGGCAGCCGGTCGCGGCCGGCGACACGCTGATGGTGATCGAGAGCATGAAGCTCGAGACGGCCATCAAAGCGTGGCGCGAAGGGGCCGTCGCCGCCGTGCATGTCGGCGTCGGACAGGCGTTTCAGCGCGGCGCGCCGCTGCTGTCGCTTGCGCCTCAGTCGGGGGCCTGAGGCATGCGGCGGATCGAGAGCAAGATCGATGTTGCCTCCGAAGAGTTTCGGCTCAACCAGGCGCACAATCGCGGCCTGGCGGATGCGCTCAAAGAGCGCCAGCGCGCCACCCGCCGCGAGCGTCCGGCACGCGATCTCGAACGGTTATCGCGGCAGAACAAGATGTTCGTGCGCGACCGTATCGAGCTGTTGCTCGATCCCGGCACGCCGTTTCTTGAACTGTCGACGCTGGCCGCCAATACCGAATATGGCGGCGAGGTGCCCGGCGCCGGCATTGTCAGCGGCATCGGCATCGTCAATGGCCGCGAAATCATCATCCATGCCGACGATGCCAGCGTGAAAGGCGGCGCCTGGTATCCGCTCTCGGTGAAGAAGATCGTGCGCACGCTCGATATCGCCATCGAGAACCGGCTGCCGGTCGTTCATCTGTGCGACAGCGCCGGCGGTTTCCTGCCGCTGCAGGCGGACATATTCGCCGACCGATATCTGGCCGGACGCATTTTCCGCAATCAATCGATCCTGTCCAAACTCGGCGTTCCGCAGGTCGCGATTGTGCTCGGTCACTGCACCGCCGGCGGCGCCTACGTGCCGGCGCTGAGCGAATACAACGTCATCGTGCGCGGGACCGGCGCGATCTTTCTCGGCGGTCCGCCGCTGGTGAAGGCGGCGACTGGTGAGGACGTCACGGTCGAAGACTTGGGCGGCGCCGACGTGCATACCCGCATTTCCGGCACGGCGGACTATCCCGCCACCAGCGAGGCGCAGGCGATCGCCATTGCCCGCGAGCTCGTGGCCCAGACGCCGCGGCCGACCAAGCTCGACGTCGAGCAGATCGCGCCGGAGCCGCCGCACTACGATCCCGACGAGCTTTACGGCGTCATCCCGCGCGATATCAAGGTGCAGTTCGACGTCCGCGAAGTGATCGCGCGACTGGTCGACGGCAGCCGCTTCCACGAATATCAGCCCGCCTATGGCAACACGCTGATCTGCGGATTTGCTCATATCTGGGGCTTCAAGGTCGGTATCCTTGGCAACAACGGCGTGCTGTTCAATGACTCCTCGCTCAAGGGCGCGCACTTTATGCAATTGTGCAATCAGAGCCGGGTGCCGATGATCTTCCTGCAGAACATCACCGGCTATATGGTGGGCCGCGACTACGAGCATCGCGGCATCACCAAGGACGGCGCCAAGATGATCATGGCGGTCTCCGGATCGGAGGTGCCGAAGATCACGGTGATCTGTAACGGCTCGTTCGGCGCCGGCAATTACGGCATGGCGGGCAGGGCGTTCGACCCGCGCTTTTTGTTCATGTGGCCGCAGAGCCAGATCTCGGTCATGGGTGCGGAGCAGGCCGCCAACGTGCTGGCGGATATCAAGATCCGCCAGCTCTCGCGCGAGGGCCGCGGCCTGACGCCGGCGGAAATCGCCGCGATCCGCGAGCCGATCCTGGAAGAATACCGCCGCCAGTCCAGCGCTTATTATTCCACCTCGCAACTGTGGGACGATGGCATACTGGCCCCGCCGGATACCCGTAATGCGCTGGCGATGACGATCAGTGTGGCGCTCAACGCGCCGATCGACCGCCCGCATTACGGCGTGTTCCGGATGTGATCGGGACGGAGCGATGACGCTGGCCATCGAGCGAGATCAAGGCGAGACGCTGCTGCGCTGCCGGGACATCGAGCTCGCGTTCGGCGGCTTGCGCGCGCTCAAGAACGTGTCGCTCGAAATCAACAAAGGGCAGATTTTCGGACTCGTCGGGCCGAATGGCAGCGGCAAGACCAGCATGGTCAATGTGATCACCGGCTTCTACCGTCCGCAGTCCGGCAGCGTGAATCTGTTCGGGCAGGAAGTGGTCGGGCTAAAGCCGCACCGCATCGCCGCGCGCGGCGTGGCGCGCACCTTCCAGAATCTCGCTTTGTTTCGCGGCATGACGGTGTTGGAGAACATCATGCTCGGCCGCCATGTGTTCATGGGGGCGAGCGCGCTCGCGAGCTTGTTCTATTGGGTCTGGGCGTTGCGCAACGAGGTCGCCCATCGCCGCGTCGTCGAAGAGCTGATCGACTTCATG
This sequence comes from uncultured Alphaproteobacteria bacterium, assembly GCA_963829395.1. GTDB lineage: Bacteria > Pseudomonadota > Alphaproteobacteria > Rhizobiales > Xanthobacteraceae > BOG-931. Next base: position 217,304 of record CAWHHX010000001.1, read on the forward strand.
CAGATCCAGGACATCCGCGACGAGCCGGTCGAGGTCATTCCGCTCGGCATGCAAAAGCGCGTGGAACTGGCGCGCGCACTTGCCGCTGAGCCGACGCTCCTGATCCTCGACGAGCCGATGGCCGGCATGAATCAGGAGGAGAAGGAATATATCGCCCGCTTCATTCTCGATGCCCGCGAGGAACGCCATACGACGATCTTGCTGATCGAGCATCACATGGACGTGGTGACCGCGCTCTGCGATCACGTTCTGGTGCTGAGCTATGGAGAAAATATCGCTGAAGGCGAGCCGGAGCAGACGATCGCCGACCCGCGCGTCGTCTCCGCCTATCTCGGTCATCGTGCCGCCGCGAGGCGTGTGGAGGCGGCATCATGAATATGCCGCTGCGACCGCCCCTGGTCGCCTCCTGGCCGGTGATGAAGGACGGTAGCCCGGCAACGCTGGTTGCCGCGCTGGCGCGTAACGCTGCAGAGTCCGGCTGCCGTCCAGCGTTTCGCGAGCGCGACCGCGGGGTGTGGCAGGAGCGAAGCTGGACCGATACGTTTGCGGAAGTGATGGCGCTGGCAGCGGCGCTGGAGGCGCTGGGGCTGCGCCCCGAACAGGCGCTGACCGTGATCGGCGACAACCGCACGCGTCTTTACAGCGCGACGCTCGCGGCGATGGCGCTACGGGCATTTCCGTCGCCGGTGTTTCCCGACGTTCCGCCCGACGAACTGACCGCCTATACGCGTCATGGCGCGCCGAACATCGCCGTTGCCGAAGACCAGGAGCAGGTCGATAAGCTGCTCGAGCTGCGTGAGCGCACCGGCCGGCCGGCAACGATCCTCTATGACGATCCGCGCGGGCTTTCAGGCTATAAGTCCGAGGGACTGCTGTCGCTCGACGCGACGATCGCGCGCGGCCGGGCGCTGATCGACGCCGATCCGGCTCTTGCGGCCGATCTTGTTGGACGCGCGCAAGCCGACGACATTGCCGTATTGCTGCATTCATCGGGCACGACCGGCACGCCGAAGGGCGTTCCGCTTCGCCATCGCAACATCATCGCCGGGGTGAGCAATGCCGTCGCCGGCAGCTACTTCCGGGAACACGAAGACCATTACGCCTATCTGCCGATGGCCTGGGTCGGCGATCTCGTTTTCACGGTCGGCGCCGGAACGCTGTTGCGCTTCACAACGCACATCCCCGAGCGCCAGGAAACGGTGATGCGCGACATTCGCGAAGTGGCGCCGACGATCTATCTCGCCGCGCCGCGCGCGTGGGACAATATGCTGACCCGCATCCAGATCGGCATGGCCGATTCCACGCCGCTCAAACGCAAGCTGTACGATTATTTCACGCCGCGCGCGATTGAGCGGGAGCGGCGAAAGCTGGCGGGCAAATCGCCCACGGCCGTGGAACGAATTTCCGGCTTGCTCGGCGAAGTTTTGGTGTTCGGTCCGATCAAGGACTTTCTCGGCATGACGCGTACCCATCGCGCCTATACCGGCGGCGAGGCCATGGGCGAGGACACGTTCTTATTCTTTCGCGCGCTCGGCATCGATCTGCGACAATTCTACGGCCAGACCGAAACGGCGGCGCTGACCGCCGCACAACCTGAGGGCCAGGTCACACTGCACGGTGTCGGCAACCCGATGCCCGGCGTTGACGTGCGGATCGACGACAGCGGCGAAATTCTGGTGCGTTCCGGCTCGGTCATCGACAGCTATTTCGACGATCCGGAGGCGACCCGCAAAGCGCTGATCGGCGGCTGGCTGCACACCGGCGATGCCGGCTATCTTGAGCCGAGCGGACAATTGGTGGTGCTCGGCCGCGTCAGCGAGGTTGTGCGCACGCGCGGCGGCGAGCGCTTTATTCCCAATTACATCGAGAACCGGATCAAGTTCAGCCCCTATATCCGCAACGTCGCCGTCATCGGCGCCGGCCGCGATGAACTGACGGCGATCGTGTGCATCGACCTCGAGGCGGCGGGCCATTGGGCCGAGGAGCGCGGCATCTCTTTCACGTCTTATGCCGATCTCTCGCAGAAGCCCGAAATCGCCAAGCTCGTTGGTTCGATCCTGGCGCATGTCAACGAAAGCCTGCTCGCGCCGCTGCGCATCCGCCGCTTTGTCAATCTGCATAAGGACTTCGACGCCGACGATGGCGAAGTCACGCGCACGCGCAAACTCCGGCGCAACGTCATCGAGGAGCGCTATCAGGCGCTGATCACGGCGCTTTATTCCGGCGCCCGCTCGGTCGTCGAGAACAGCCGCATCACCTACGAGACCGGGCAGACCGGAACCATCAGCCGCATGCTGTCGATTTGCGAGGTGGCCTAGCCGTGGACTTTGAGCTGTTGGCTGAGCTCGCCCTGACCGGGGCGCTTGTCGGCGCGATGTACGGCCTCGTCGCGCTCGGCATCGTGCTGATCTATAAAACCTCCGGCACGGCCAACTTCGCCCAAGGCGCGATCGCGATGATGGGCGCCTATGTCGCCTGGGTTTTCGCCGCCGGGGTGGGGCTGCCGATGTGGCTGGCCGTCGCCGTGGCCGTCGTCGTCATGTTTGGCTTCGGCGTCCTGATCGAGCGCACCGTGCTCCGGCGCATGATCGGCCAGCCAGTCATCATGGTGGTGATGCTGACGTTCGGCATCGAACTGTTGTTGCGCGGTGCAATCCCGGGCCTGTTTGGCTCGGCGGTGAAGCGGCTCAGCCTCGGCATTCCGCAGGCGCCGGTCTTTCTCGGCGACATACTGATCAACCGCGCCTATCTGATCGGCGGCGGCATTTCGGCGGCGCTGATCGTCGCCGCGATCGTGCTCTTCAACTCGCGGGCCGGAATCATCATGCGCGCGGTGTCCGACGATCAGGGCGCGTCGTGGTCGGTCGGCATTCGCGTCGAGCGCGCGATCGCGATCGCCTGGGGGCTTGCGGCTATCGCGGCAACCGGCGCCGGCATCCTTTGGGGCAGCATGCAGGGCGTCGATTGGAGTTTGTCACTGTTGCTCATGAAGGCGCTCGCCATCGCCATCCTCGGCGGGCTCGATAGCATTCCGGGGGTGCTGCTCGCGGCGGTGATTGTCGGCGTCTGCGAAAGCCTCGCCACCGGCGTCCTCGATCCGCTGATCGGCGGCGGCACGCGCGATATCGTCGCGTCGATCATCATCGTGATCACCCTGATGATCCGCCCCTACGGCCTGTTCGGCCACGAGCAGATCGAGAGGGTGTGATGTTCTATCGGCGCGCCGGCATCCGTCACCCCGACTATCGCCATGAGCGCCAGCTATGGCCGCTGCCGTTCGACCGGCTTCTGGTCGGCATCGTGGTTGCGTTGCTGCTCGCCGCGCCGTTCCTGGTCGACCGGCTTTATCTGGTCGCTTACCTGCTGCCGTGGCTGATCTGGTCGTCGGCGGCGCTCGGCCTCAATCTGTTGATGGGCGGCGCCGGCCAGATCCATCTCGGCTATGGGGCGGTGATGGCGATCGGCGCGTATACCGGCGTGCATCTGGTTCGCTTGGGTGCGCCGTTGGAGCTGGCGATGCTGGCGGGAGGTTTGGCCAGCGCACTGATCGGCGCGATCTTCGGTTTCGCGGCGCTGCGCGTCAAAAGCCTTTATCTGGCGATGGCGACGATCGCCATGCAGTACATCGTCGATTTCGCCATCACCCATATCCCGGGCGTCAGCGGCGGCGGCATGGCGTCGATCGCGGTGCCGCCGGTGCGCTTTCTCGGCGTGCGGATCGAAGGCGACCTGCCGACCTATTATATGGCGCTGCTGGTGTGCGCGGTCATTGCGATGTTCATGCTCAATGTCGGGCGAACGGCGTTTGGCCGCGCGCTCGCGGCGATCCGCGAAAAAGACTACGCCGCCGAAATCATCGGTATCGACACCTTCAAGTTCAAGCTGCTGGCGTTCTGGACCAGTTCGTTCATCGGCGGCGTCGTCGGCTCCGTGCTGGTCGTGTGCTATCTGCGCAGCGTGTCGCCGGAGCAATTCCATCTCGATCTGTCGGTGCAGATCCTCGCAATGGTGATCGTCGGCGGGCTGGGCAGCGTGCTTGGAAGCTTTTTCGGCGCCGCCCTGGTGTTGTTCGCGCCAATTGTGTTCGACAATCTGATCGGATATGGAGCCGGCAAGCTCGGGATCGCGCTTGGCGCCGATCTGCGGGCGCACCTGCCGCTGATGCTCTACGGCGCGCTGATCATCGCGTTCCTGGTCATCGAGCCGCTCGGGCTGGCGAAAATCTACGACAATGTCCGCAATTACTTTCTGGTCTGGCCGTTCCGCACCGCCAGGCGATGAAGTCCAAAATCAAACAACCGCCCGCCGGCTGCGGGATAGTCAAGCCGGCAGCGAAAGGGAGGAAGACATGAAACTGACACGGCGCACTTTCGTCGCCAGCACGGCGGCCACGGCCTTGATCGGCCTGCGGCCGGCCGGCGCCGCGGACGAGAAGATCGTTCGCTTCGGCATGCCGCAGGATTTCACGAAAATCTATACGTTCGTGACCGCGGAATACAGCCAAGGCCAGCGCGATTATATCAGCCTGATCAACGCACGGGGCGGCGTCGGCGGCTATAAGATCGTCGCCGACGTCAGCGACCACGCCAACGATCTGCCGCGCGCGATCGAAGCCTACGAGCGGCTCAAGCGCGAGGGCATGGTGCTGATCGATCCGCTCTCGACGCCGGTGGCGCGGGCGCTGGTGTCGCGCGCGCTCGAGGACAAGGTCAATCTCGTCACCGCATTTTCCGGCCGCAGCGACGCGGCCGACGGTTCGGTGTTTCCGTACGTGATGCCGTTGTCGCCGAATTATTGGACGCAGGCCGGCCTGATCGTCGATTTCTTCCGCCAGCAAGACAAGGATCTCAAGGGCAAGAAGATCGTGCTGGTGCACATCGACACGCCGTTCGGCAAAGAGCCGATCCCGATCTTCCAGGCGCTGAGCCAGAAGCTTGGCTACACGTTCGAGACTTTCCCCTACACGCCGCCCGGCAACGACCAGGCCGCGATCTGGCCACAGGTGCGCCGCGCCAAGCCGGATTGGGTGGTGTTCTGGGGCGCGGGTGTCGGCCAGACCACGGCGCTGAGTGAAGCGGTCCGAAACGGCATTCCGATGGATCGCATGTCGTCGAGTGTTTGGCTTTCCGAGTCCGACATGGACGTCGTCGGCAAGGACGCCGCCAAGGGCGTGCTCAAATTCGAGCCCTGCGCCAGCGGCCGCAGCCCAAAGGTCGTCGCCGACATCCTCAAGGACGTTGCCGGCAAGGGACTAGGCGCAGGGCCCGAGGCCAAGATCGGAACCGCCTATTACAATTACGGAGTGATGATGGGCGCGATCATGGTGGAAGGCGTTCGCATCGCCGCCGCGAAGAAGCCGGACGGACCAGTCACCGGCCCGTGGCTCAATGACGGCCTGACCTCGATCACCGACTTCACCGCCGAAGGCTTGTTGCCGGCGATGACGGTCACCAAGGAGGACCATCAGGGCGGCGGCAAAGGCCGTATCGCCCGCTGGGACGGGACGAAATTCGTTCCGCAAACGGACTGGTTCTCGGCCAATCAGGATGTGGTGTGGGCGGAGATCAAGAAATCTGCCGAAACGTTCAAAACCACCGGCAAGTAATCCGGCCATCGCGGACGATGCTGCGCCTCAACAATATCGAAGTGGCTTATGACCGTGTGTTTCTCGCGGTCAAAAGCATTTCGATCGATGTGCCCGAGGGGGGCCTGGTCGCCCTCCTCGGCGCCAACGGCGCGGGCAAGAGCACGACGCTCAAGGCGATCAGCGGCCTGTTGCGGCCTGAGCGCGGCGAGGTGACCAAAGGCGACATTACGTTTGCCGGGAAAAACCTCCTGGCGCTTGATCCGCCCGACCGGGTGCGGCTCGGGCTCGCCCACGTGCTCGAAGGCCGCCGGGTGTTCGTGCACCTGACGCCGCGGGAGAATCTTACTCGCGGCGACATCGATGCACCGCGACCGCGGTCACATCAACGGCCTCGTCGAGCGCGCCTTCACCTGGTTTCCGCGCCTCGCCGAGCGGGCCAACGCCCAGGCCGGCTACCTGTCCGGCGGCGAGCAGCAGATGCTCGCCATCGGGCGGGCGCTAATGACCGAGCCGAAGCTCTTGCTGCTGGATGAGCCCAGTCTTGGATTGTCGCCGATGCTGGTCGACGAGATCGTCGACATCATCAAGCGCATCAATCGCGAGGGCAAAGTCGCCGTGCTGCTGGTCGAACAGAATGCGGCCATGGCGCTCGATATTGTCGAGCACGCTTATCTGATGGACAGCGGCCGCATCGTCATGAGCGGTCCGGCCGCGGTGGTGAAAGCCAATCCGGACGTGGAGGCGGCGTATCTCGGCGGCGATCACGGCGTGGATTATCTGGCGGTCAAGCATTACCGTCGGCGGCGGCGCTGGCTGGCCTGAACATCGCCGCGCAGCGCGTCGTCGTGCTGCGTATCAGACGCGGCCGTGGGCTTCTTTGACCTTGACGCGATCGATCGCGCCGGCCGCGGTCTTGGGCATCGCGCCGACGAACTCCACATATTTCGGCCGCTTGTAGCGCGCGATTCGCCCGCCGACAAAATCGATGACCTGCTGCGCCGTTGCAGTTTGCCCGGCTTTGAACGTGCAAACCGCCTTGATCGCTTCGCCCCATTGCGCGTCGGGCACGCCAAGAACGACAACCTCGGCGATGGCCGGATGCGCGGCGATCTCGCGCTCGACCTCGGCCGGGTAGACGTTTTCGCCGCCGGGCTTGATCAACTCCTTCGCCGGCGAACGGCCTTTGTACCAAAGGTAGCCCTCGGCATCGAACGCGCCCTGATCGCCGGTATGATGCCAGTCGTTGCGGAACGTAAGCGCAGTGTCGGCGTCGCAGTTCCAATAGCCCTTGAACACTGTCGGCCCGCGGACCGCGATCTCGCCGATCTCACCGGCGGCAACAGGGCTGTCCGCATCGTCGAGAATGGCGACGGTCGCCAGCAAAGTGGGCTTGCCCGCCGCCCCCGGCTTGTCGCGAAATCGGCCCATCGTGACAAAGCCCGAGGTTTCCGACTGACCGAATACCGACCAAAATCGCGCCTGGGGGCACAGGCGCTCGAAGCGCGCAATGGTCTCCGGGCTGTCGAGCCCGGTGGCGATCCGCAAGCTCGCGAGATCGGCGGGCCGGCCCTCGGCGGCATCGAGCAGTGCCGTCAGGATCGGCGGGAATTCTGCAAGCATCGTCACCCGCTCGCTGTGAATGACGGCCAATGCGGCGCCGGCGTCGAACTTCGGCACGACGATGGTCGCGCCGCCGGCATATTGGCTGCCGAGCAGCATGCCTAGTCCGGCAACATGAAACAGCGGCAGCACGCCCAGATTGACGTCGTCCGGCGTCAGCGACCAATAATACACCAGCTGCACGCTGGCGGCGACGAGATTGGCGTGCGAGAGCAGCGCGCCACGCGGGCGGCCGCCGACGGCTGCGGTGTGAATCATCACCAAGCCGGCATCGGCATTGGAATAGGGCGCGGCCAAATTGTCGCCGGTCGTGTCCGCCGCCGTCAGTTCCGTGTACGGTGAAAACGCGGCGCTGCCGCCGCCAATTCCGTACCACCGCTCGACCGTTGACAATTTTTGCTGTGTGCCTTGGAGCAGCGGCTGATTGGCAACGTCGGCGATCACGATCGTGGGCGCAGCATCGGCGACGACATAGGCGATTTCTTCGGCGCTCAGGCGCCAGTTGATGGGCACGATGATGGCGCCGAGGCGTGCGGCGGCGCCATAAAGATCGATGAATTCGAGATTGTTCTGCGACAGGACGACGATGCGATCGCGCGGCTCGACGCCGGCCCGGGTGAGGCCGGCGGCCAGCCGTTCGACGCGCGCCAAATATGCGGCATGCGTAATCCGTTCGCCGTCATAAGCGAAAGCTAATCGGTCCGGATGCAGACGCGCATTGCGCTCGATGATGTCGAATAGCGTGTAGTCACGCAGTCCCATAGGGGACCTCCCGTGAGGAGGTTTATACGGGGCCTATCCGGATCGGAGCAAGCTGCGGACTTGGGCGTCCCAATTGGGCATGCAATTGCCGGCCAAAGCCACGCGCCATCGTGATATGGCAACCGCCGCGCTCAGCGCACGCCGATCGTGCGGACCGCAAGCGCGGCCGCGGAGGCGCGGTTCTCGACGCCGAGCTTGGCGTAGATCTGTTCAAGATGCTTGTTGACCGTGCGCGGACTGAGATCGAGAATTTCGGCAATGTCGCGGTTCGACTTGCCGCGCGCGATCCACAGCAGCACCTCCGCCTCGCGTTCCGTTATCGTGAGTTTTTGCCGGAGCAGCGTCCGGTCGTCGTCGATATCGCCCTCCAGGAGCCGCAGCAGATACTCATCGGCGCCGATTTGCGCGATGTAGATCAATCGCATCCTGACGGCCGGCTTGCGGCCGGTTAAGCTGATCGACGCGGGCTCCGATCCCGGCGGCGTCGCGGCCGAGGTTTGCAGCCAGGCCTGGACGTCGCGCGGCAACACGTAGTCCTCGCGGTCGAAATCGGCGAACGCCACGCCAAGAAGCTTTGCCGCCTGCGGCGTGTACCACAGCACGCGGCCGGTATGGCTTGTCGCCAGCAGGAATTTGCCGAACGTATCGAGCGCGGCGCGGGCGCTATGCGCCATACGGGCGTTGGCGAGATGGACGCGAATGCGCGCCAGCACTTCGCCGGGGACGATCGGCTTGGTGATGTAGTCGACGCCGCCGGCCTCCAACCCTTTGATAATGTGCTCGGTGTCGGTGAGCCCGGTCATGAAGATGATCGGCACGTGCGCCAGCGCCCGGTTCTGCTTCAGCCTGCGGCATGTCGTAAAACCGTCGGTGCCGGGCATGATCGCATCCATGAGAACGACGTCGGGGACGACCTTCTCGACAATCGAAAGCGCGTGTTCGCCGGCGCGCGCGACCAGCACCGTCATGCCGGCCTCTTCGAGCGCGTCGGTCAGCAATCGCAATGTCTCGGGCGAGTCGTCGACCACGAGCACGATGTCCCGAACACCCTTACGCATGCGCGCCGCGAACCTCGTGCAATGCCGATGTGTAACGCTTGAAGTCGAAGGCATTCACCATCAGGCGCATGCTGGCGATGAAGGCGCCGCAGTCCGGCGAGCCGCTTTCGATCTCGTTGAGCTTCTCGATGATCCGCGTGACGTGGCCGATCTCGCCGAGCCGGATCAGCTCATCGATGTCGCGCCTCGCCGGCAGCGCCGCGGCGGGCGGCGATATGGCCTGAGGCGTCGGCGCCGCCGCCTCGGGGTCGTGGAGCCATTCGATATCGAGGAGCGCATGGATCTTCTTCAGCAATTGCCGGAGATCGATCGGTTTCATCAGCATGTCGTCGTAGAGCCGGTCGGCGTCGAGCATGTGATGCGGGTCGATGGCGTTGGCCGAAAGAATGAGAATCGCAGCGCGTTTCCCCGGCTGGCGGCGAAGCCGTTGCGCGACCTCCCAGCCGTCCATCTCCGGCATCGCTATGTCGAGCAGAATGAGGTTCGGGCTTGTCTGTTCGACGACCTGCAGGCACTCGCGACCGCTGCCGGCGCTGACCACGACGAAGCCGAGCGGCGCGAGCAGGTCGTGGATCAGTTGCCGTTGCACCACGTTGTCGTCCACCACCAGAATCGTCTGCCGCGGTCCGGCATAGCCGCGCACGCGGGTTTCCATCGTCGAGGCGATACGCGGCCGCGACACTTCCGACAGCATGAGCTTGACGCGGAACGTGCTGCCCTTGCCGACCTCGCTGCGAACATTGAGGTCGCCGCCCATGATCTTGGTGAGCAGGCTGGTGATCGTCAGGCCCAGTCCGGTGCCGATCGTCGCCATGGCGCCGACGGTGCGCGCCCGTTCGAACGGCTGGAAGATTCGCTCCAGGTCGCTCTCGTGAATGCCGACGCCGGTATCCTCGATGGTGAACTCGGCGACCTGGTGATGGTAGCGGACCCCAAACCTCACATGTCCAGCATCGGTGAATTTGAGGGCGTTGGACAACAGGTTGATCAAAATTTGCCGCAGCCAATTCTCGTCGGTCTGCACGACGGCAGGCAAACGTCCGGTCCGGACGTGGTGAAAGTCGATGCCCTTGGCGGTCGCCTGCAAACGGAACATGGCGACGATCTCGTCGAGGAAATCGGATAGCTGCACCTCGTTTCGGCTCAAGTGAAAGCGGCCGGCTTCGATTTTCGAGATGTCGAGCAGTCCGTCAATCAGGCCGGAGAGATGCTCGGCGCTACGGCGCACGACCTTGATGGCGTTAATTCGCGGCGGCGGGATCGCCTGATCGCGCTCGAGGAGCTGCGCGTAGCCGAGAATGGCGTTGAGCGGCGTCCGCAACTCGTGACTGAGGCCGACGACATGGCGACTCTTGGCCTTGCTCGCCGCTTCGGCCGCCTCCTTGGCCTTCTGCAGCTTGGCGTCGGTACGCTTGTGCGCCTCGATCTCGTTCATCAAAAGGTCGGTCTGACGCCGCGTTTCCTCCTCGGCGACGTGGCGGCTTTCCTGCGCCAGGACGAACAGCCAGGCGGCCACGCCGGCGATGATGGTGAGGATGAAGAATACCGTCCACAGCGTCGATGCCAGCACGGCGCGCGATCCGTCCACGTCCAGCGAGATCAGGAAATAGACGAGCGAGAGAACCGCGCCGATCACGCCGACAAAGAGCAACAGGACGCCGAGATAGCGGCCGACATGGGTATTGAGAAGCTTGACCGCCCGCTCTGGCAGCGCTTCGCCGAACCAGCCGAGGAGCTGGTTCGAGATCCGCGCCTGCGGCTTGCAGAAGTCGCGGCAGCGCGTCTCCAGCGAGCAGCACAGCGAGCAGATGGCGCCCGAATAGGCCGGACAATGGGCCATATCCTCGGCCTCGAAATGATGCTCGCAAATCGAGCAGCGGATGACCTCCTGGCCGTTCCAGCTCTGTCGCGGCGCGCGCGCGACATAGAAACGGCCTTGCGTCGCCCAGGCGATCAACGGCGCCATGACGAAGGCGACGCCAAGCGCAAAGAACGCCGACAAAGATTGCAGCGTCGTTCCGAGAACGCCGGAGAACGCCGCGATGCCGGCGACAGTCGCGGCAAACATCGCGCCGACGCCGACCGGATTGATGTCGTAAAGATGGGCGCGCTTGAACTCGATCCCGGCCGGGCTCAAGCCCAGCGGCTTGTTGATGACGAGGTCGGCGACCAGCGCGCTGACCCACGACACCGCCACGATCGAATAAAGCCCGAGCGCGTGCTCGAGCATCTTGAAAATGCCGAGCTCCATCAGCATCAGCGCGATGGTCACGTTGAACACCAGCCAGACCACGCGGCCCGGATGGCTATGCGTGAGGCGCGAAAAGAAATTCGACCAAGCGATCGAGCCGGCATAAGCATTGGTCACGTTGATCTTGAGCTGGGAGATGACGACGAACGCGCCGGTGAAAGCGAGCGCCATCTGCGGCGACGAGAACACGTACTCGAAAGCGACCAGATACATCCGCGTCGGCTCGACCGCCTTGGGCAGCGGGACGAAATGCTCGACGGCGAGGAAGGCCAGAAACGATCCGGCCAGGAGCTTGAGCATGCCGGGAATGATCCAGCCCGGGCCGGCGGCGAGGTAGGCCGCCCACCAGGCCCGTTTGTTCGCCTCATTGCGCGCCGGCAGAAATCGCAGGAAATCGACCTGTTCGCCGATTTGCGCGATCAGCGAGAACACGACCGTCGCCGCGGTACCGAACAGAATGAGGTTGAACGACTGTCCCTCGGCGCCGGCAAGCCCTGAGAAGTTCGTCCAACGTTCGAACGCCGTGCTGTCGGCGGTCGCGATGAAGACGAATGGGATGAGATGCAGCACGATCCATACTGGCTGCGTCCAGGACTGAAAGCGGCTGATGAACGTGATGCCGTGGGTGACCAGCGGGATGACGATCAGCGAACTCAGCACGTAACCGAGGAATAGCGGGATGCCGAAACACATCTCGAACGCCAGCGACATGATCGCGGCTTCGATGGCGAAGAACAGGAAGGTGAATGAGGCGTAGATCAGGGAGGTGATCGTCGAGCCGAGATAGCCGAAGCCGGCACCGCGGGTGAGCAGATCGATATCGACCCCATAGGTCGCCGCGTAATAGGCAATCGGCAGGCTGGTGAGCAGGATCAGCACACCGACCACGAGAATGGCGGCGGAGCCGTTGACGAAGCCATAATTGACGGTGATCGATCCGCCGATCGCCTCCAGCGCCAGAAATGACACCGCGCCGATCGCGGTGTTGGCGACGCGCAGGCTCGACCAGCGGCGCGCGGTCTTGGCGGTGAAACGGAGCGCGTAATCCTCGAGGGTCTGGTTCGCGACCCATTGATTGTAGTTACGCCTGACGCGAACGATGCGTTGTTGCGCTGTCATGAGCGGCCTTACCTTGAATTCATGCTCTGGCGCCCGCGCTCTCCTTGTGCCTGGTGTTTTTCCCTAGCCCATTGCCGTTTTTCGCCGCGTTGCACGCATGGCACCAAAGTCTAAAGGCCCGCGGCCGCTCGTCAGTGACGAAACTTCAAGCAGTGTGCGGTGCAAAAGAATAAATACAAGGCAGCGTTCGTGTTTTGGGCGCATCGACGACGAATTTCCACGTTAATTCGCAGTATGATACGGCGTTCGACGTAGGCATATACGTCAATCGACGTATGCTGCACTGCAATATAACAGCGCAAGCTTCGATTCAAGGAGCGAGGTCCGCTCGCCCCGATGGCCAACAACCATTGCTGAATCGAGGCGTCGTATGTCTTCGGAAAAGATCACTGGAAATCTGCTCACTCCGACCCGCCGCGGGCTACTGACCGGCGCCGCAAGCCTGTCGGCCGCGGCGCTGCTGCCGCAATTCGCCCGCGCCGAAGCCCCGCCAACCGCGGCGGTGAACACCACCGGGCTCGCCGTCACTGACACCGAGGTGACCGTCGGCATCCTGCATTCGGTTACCGGCACCATGGCGATCAGCGAGACCGGCTCGGTGGAGGCGGAAAAGCTCGCGATCGAGCAGATCAATGCGCAAGGCGGCGTGCTCGGCCGCAAGATCAAGTTCATCCAGGAAGACGGCGCCAGCGACTGGCCGACTTTCGCCGAGAAGGCGAAAAAGCTTCTGGTCCAGGACAAGTGCGCCTCCGTCATGGGTTGCTGGACATCGGCTTCCCGCAAGGCGGTGCTGCCGGTGTTCGAGCAGTATAACGGCATGCTCTACTACCCGACCTTCTATGAAGGCCTCGAGCAGTCGAAGAACGTCATCTATACCGGCCAGGAAGCAACCCAGCAGATCCTTGCGGGACTGAACTGGGTCACCAAGGAAAAGGGCGCCAAGACCTTCTACCTGCTCGGCTCCGACTATATCTGGCCGCGCACCTCCAACAAGATCGCGCGCAAGCACATCGAAAATGTCCTCAAGCTCAAGGTCGTCGGCGAAGAATATTTCCCGCTCGGCAGCACCCAGTTCAACTCGGTCATCAACAAGATGAAGCTGGTGAAGCCCGACGTGATCTACGCGATCATCGTCGGCGGCTCCAACGTCGCTTTCTACAAGCAATTGAAGGCGGCCGGCATCGATCTCACCAAGCAGACCTTGATGACGATCTCGGTCACCGAGGACGAGATTCTCGGCATCGGCGGCGAAAACATCGTCGGCGCCTACGCTTGCATGAAATACTTCCAGTCGCTGGATAATCCCAACAACAAGGCCTTCGTCCCGGCGTTCAAGAAGATGTGGGGCGAGAAGACCGTCATCGGCGACGTCACGCAGGCGGCCTATCTCGGGCCCTGGCTGTGGAAGCTGACCGCGGAAAAGGCCGGCAGCTTCGACATCGACAAGATCGCCGCCGCTTCGCCCGGCGTGGAATTCAAGGGCGCGCCGGAAGGCTATGTCCGCATCCACGAAAATCACCACCTGTGGAGCAAGACGCGAGTCGGGCGCGCCCGCGACGACGGCCAGTATGACGTGATCTACGAAACCGCCGACCTGATGGAGCCCGATCCGTTCCCGAAGGGCTACCAGTAAGCGTTCGCACGTGTGCCTCGGCGCCCCCACCGCCGAGGCACATTCCTTGCTTCAATCTGTTTCTTTCAACCTAGCCGCAGGGCAGCGCGATGTTTGGCTATTCGCTCGGTGAACTCGGCTCGATTCTGGCGATGCAAGGCTTCGCCGGACTGATCTTATTCTCGGTCTACCTGCTCATGGCGCTCGGTCTGGCGATCATCTTCGGCCAGATGGGCGTGATCAACATGGCGCATGGCGAGTTCATGATCCTCGGCGCCTACATGACGTATTTCTGCTCGCACCTGTTCGCGAGCTATCTGCCGGGCCTCTACGGCGGATATTTCTTCGTCGCCATGATCGTCGCCTTCATCGCCTCCGGAACGGCCGGGCTTTTTGTCGAATGGGCATTGATCCAGCGACTCTACAGGCGTCCGCTTGACACCCTGCTCGCGACCTGGGGGCTGAGCCTGATCATGCAGCAGGCTTTCCGCTCGGGCTTCGGCGCGCGCGAAGTCGGCGTCGAGCTGCCGCCATGGATGATGGGCTCGCTGCAGGTCACCGACACGATCGAAGTGCAGATCAACGGCCTGTTCGTGATGGGCCTGACCCTCCTCATCACTGCCGGCGTCGCGCTTCTGCTTGTTCCGCTCGCGCTGGGGATTGCAGGTTCGCAGCGTCGTCGCCAATCGCACCATGGCGGGCGCGGTCGGCATCGATACGCGGCGGATCGACCGGTTTACCTTCGGGCTCGGCTGCGGCATTGCCGGCATCGCCGGCAGCGCCTTTACCATGATCGGCTCGACCGGTCCGACCGCCGGCCAGCTCTACATCGTCGATACGTTTCTGGTCGTGGTCTTTGGCGGCGCGCAAAGCCTGCTCGGCACCATCGCCTCGGCGCTCACCATTTCGCAGTCCCAGTCGACGCTGGAGTTTTTCCTCACCGGATCGATGGCGAAAGTGCTCACGCTGCTGATCGTCATCGGCATCCTGATGCTGCGCCCGCAGGGGCTGTTCGCCCTCAAGGTGAGAAGGTAGCGCCTGATGACCACCGTCCGCCTCGATTCCCGACGGCTCGAACTGATCGGCATTGCGCTGACCGCTGCGCTCATCCTGATCCTGTTGCCGCTTGTTCTCGACATTTTCCGGCTCAATCTCGTCGGCAAGTATCTGACCTATGCGTTCGTCGCCATCGGCCTGGTTCTGTGCTGGGGACAAACCGGAATCCTCAGCCTAGGGCAGGGGCTGTTTTTCGGGCTTGGCGGCTACTGCATGGCCGCCTTCCTCAAGCTTGAGGCATCGAGCGTCGCCAATACCAAGATCCAGTCGACGCCCGGCATCCCGGACTTCATGGATTGGAATCAGCTGACGGCGCTGCCGTTGTTCTGGGTCCCGTTCAAGTATTTGCCGTTCGCGCTCATCGCCGTCATCGTCGTGCCCACCGTCCTTGCCTTCATTCTCGGCGCCGCGTTGTTCAAGCGGCGGGTCGGCGGCGTCTACTTTGCCATCATCACCCAGGCGCTGGCGTTGGTGATGACCATCCTGATCGTCGGCCAGCAGGGTTATACCGGCGGCATCAATGGTATCACCGACCTTCGCACGCTGCTGGGCTGGGACATCCGAACCGACAGCGCGAAATATATCCTCTACTTCGTCTGCTGCGTCTTGCTGATCGGCACCATGTTCCTGGCGCGCTTCGTGCTCGCCAGCAAACTCGGTCGCATCCTGGTCGCCGTGCGCGACAAGGAGGATCGCGTTCGTTTCTCCGGCTACGACGTGGCCAACTACAAGATTTTCGTGTTCTGCGTGGCGTCCGCCATGGCGGGCGTCGGCGGGGCGATGTTCACGCTGCAAGTCGGCTTCATGTCGCCGTCCTTCGTCGGCATCGTGCCGTCGATCGACATGGTGATCTTCTGTGCGGTCGGCGGCCGGAATTCCATCGTCGGCGCGGTCGCCGGAACGCTCCTGGTGAACTGGGCCAAGACCATGTTCTCCGAACAATTTCCTGAGCTTTGGCTGTTCGCGATGGGCGGGCTGTTTATCGCGGTGGTCGTCTTCTTCCCGCGCGGGATCGCCGGCGTGGTGACCGACCAGATCATTCCGAAGCTCGGCTTTTGGAAGGGCAACTCGACCGCTGCGCCGGGTCCGGCGCCGGCACCGGCGCCGGCCGAATAGGGGAGGGCGATCACATGGCCTCCAGCACCGATTTCCTGCTCGCGCTCGAATCCGTCACCGTGTCTTTCGACGGCTTCAAAGCCGTCGACGACCTCAACCTCTACATCGACTACGGCGAGCTGCGCGTCATCATCGGGCCGAACGGCGCCGGCAAGACCACGGTGCTCGATCTCATCTGCGGCCGCACCAGGGTGGCCGGCGGCTCGATCAAGTTCAAGGATCAGGAGATCACCGGCTGCAAGGAGCAGGAGATCGTCCGTCGCGGCATCGGCCGCAAATTCCAGACCCCGACCATCTATGAAGACCTCACCGTGTTCGAGAATCTCGAATTGTCGGTGCCGCGCGGCCGCGACGTGGTCGGCGCGCTGTTCTGGAAACGCACCGACGAGGTGATCGCGCGCGTTCGCGAGGTCGCCGCGATGATCTTTCTCCAAGACCAGCTCGACCGGTCGGCCGAAACGCTGAGCCACGGGCAGAAGCAATGGCTGGAAATCGGCATGCTGCTCATCCAGGATCCGGAGCTCCTGATGCTCGATGAGCCGGTTGCCGGCATGAGCGTGTCCGAGCGCCTCAAGACCGCGGAGCTGCTCAAGGAGATCATCAAGAACCGATCGGTGATCGTCATCGAGCACGACATGAAATTCGTCGAAAGCATTGCCCACCGTGTGACCGTCATGCATCAGGGCAAAGTTCTGGCCGAAGGCGACATGCAGACGGTGCAGAACAACCCGAAGGTCAAGGAAGTCTATCTCGGCCACTGAGGACTTGCAGGATGTTTGAAGTTCACAATCTTTCCGCGGCCTACGGGCAGAGCGAAGTCCTGCACGCCATCGACCTGTCGGCGCGCGCCGGCGAGATCGTCGTCCTCGTCGGGCGCAACGGCATGGGCAAATCCACGCTGATGAAATCGCTCATCGGAGTCATGCCGGCGCGTTCCGGGCAGATCGTCGTCGATGGCACTGACGTGGCCGGCCTGCCGAGCTATCAGCGCGTGGCGCGCGGGCTCGCCTACGTGCCGCAGGGGCGGCAGATTTTCGGCACCATGACCGTCAAGGAGAATATCGAGACCGGCCTCGTGGTGACCGGAAAGAGCGAAATTCCCGCCGAAATCTTCGACCTGTTTCCGATTCTGGCCGATTTCGCCAACCGGCGCGGCGGCAATCTGTCCGGCGGTCAGCAGCAGCAATTGGCTATTGCGCGAGCGCTCGCCAGTAACCCAAAGGTGTTGCTGCTCGACGAGCCGACCGAGGGCATCCAGCCGTCGATCATCAAGGATCTGGCGCGGGTGCTGCGTGACATCCGCAGCATTCATAATCTTTGCATCGTCGTATGCGAGCAGGTTTTAAGCTTCGTCCTCGACGTTGCCGACCGCATCCTGGTCATGGAAGGCGGCCGCATCGTGCATACCGACACCCGCGACCAGGTCGACGAAGCGACGATCGCCCGCTTCCTCGCGGTGTGAATCTTGCACGTCTGAATCTGGCTTTGAGTTCACTATGTCGTGCTGAGGAGGAATCATGCCCAAGACGATCGTGAAGATTGACCTTAAGGAGTCACCCTACAAGAACGAGTTGATTCACAACCGGTGGCATCCGGACGTTCCGATCGTCGAGTGGGTCAAGCCGGGCGAAGACTTCGTCATGGAGACCTACGATTGGACCGGCGGCTTCATCAAGAACAATAAATCCGCCGATGACGTCCGCGACATCGATCTTTCCATCGTGCACTTTCTGTCCGGTCCGATCGGCGTGCATGGCGCCGAGCCCGGCGATCTCCTGGTCGTCGATATTCTCGACATCGGCATCCTCCCGGAGAGCCCGTGGGGCTTCAACGGCTTCTTCTCCAAGAAGAATGGCGGCGGCTTTCTCACCGACCACTTCCCGTTGGCGCAGAAATCGATCTGGGACATTTCCGGACTTTATACGCACTCCCGCCATGTGCCGGGCGTCAGCTTCGCCGGTCTCGTTCATCCGGGTCTGATCGGCTGTCTGCCCGACCAGAAAATGCTCGAAGCCTGGAATGCGCGTGAGCAGGCGCTGATCGACACCAATCCGACTCGCGTGCCGCCGCTTGCCAACCCGCCGTTCCCGGCCACCGCCCATTGCGGCACCGCCAAGGGCGACGTGAAAAACAAGGTCGCCGCCGAAGGCGCGCGCACCGTTCCGCCGCGCGAGCACGGCGGCAATTGCGACATCAAGGACCTGTCGCGCGGCTCGAAGGTCTATTTCCCGGTCTATGTGAAGGGCGGCGGGCTCTCGATGGGCGACCTGCATTTCAGCCAGGGCGACGGCGAGATCACGTTCTGCGGCGCCATCGAAATGGCCGGTTGGCTGCATCTGAAGGTCGATCTCATCAAGGGCGGCATGGCCAACTACGGCATCAAGAATCCGATCTTCAAACCGTCGCCGATCGTGCCGACCTACAACGACTATCTCATCTTCGAAGGCATCTCGGTCGACGAGCAGGGCAAGCAGCACTATCTCGACGTCCACATCGCCTACCGGCAGGCCTGCCTCAACGCCATCGAATATATGACCAAGTTCGGCTATTCGCGGGCGCAGGCCTATGCCATCCTCGGCACGGCGCCGGTCCAAGGCCACATCTCCGGCGTGGTCGATATCCCCAATGCCTGCGCCACGCTGTGGCTGCCCACGGATATCTTCGCCTTCGACGTGATGCCCGGCGCGGAAGGGCCGATCAAGCACATCAAGGGTGGCATCGATATTCCCATGTCGCCCGATAAATAGGCTCGCCGAGGCGACGACGTCCCGCCAGACTGAGCGTGGGTGGCTGCCTTTGCCGCCCCCGATTTTTTCGCTACGATGTTTTTTTCGGCACGATTGTGGATGCCGTCGAGGAAAGCCGATGCCGGTCTATGATTATCTGTGCGCCCGCTGCGGTCCGTTCACCGACATGCGGCCGATGGCCGAGTGCGACCTCCCGCACAAATGTCCCGAGTGCGGGAAAAAAGCGCCACGGGCGTTTCTGACCGCGCCGTACTTTTCCACCATGTCGGCGGACCGGCGGCTGGCGCAAGCGACCAACGAGCGAAGCGCCTCGGCGCCGAAGGCGTTCTCCAGTCACGGCGGCGGTTGCAACTGCTGCTCCGGCAGTTCGATGCGCTACAAGAAGAAGGGCGGCGACAGCGGCAGTGGCGCGAAAGGCTTTCCCTCGCGCCGGCCGTGGATGATTTCGCACTGACGCCAGGACGGCCGTCGCGCGATCTCGGCTTTCGATCTCCCGAGTGAGTTTCGTCTGAGCTAGTTTTTTGCGCCCACGTCCGATTTAGCGCCGGCCGGGAAAGCGGGCAGCTTCGACAATCAAATCCAGACTCCCCGGCCGGCTCAACCACCACGTTGAAGCAGGCGGCTATCTTTCCATCCACCGTTCACCGCGCCAATAGCCGCGGCCTTCGTGCTCGCGCCAGGTGAAGCGCTCGCCTGCGCCCCAACGCCAATCGTCTGGATGGACAATCACGCCTGCGTCCGGCGGATATTCGTAAGTCTCATGGGTGTGCCAACAGACGTTGCCACTGCACACGACCGCGGCCGACGCGCCTATTGCAGAAAAGGCAAGAATGCCTGCGCCCATTGCCGCGCCCAAAAGCGCCTTGCTCAGTGATGTCATCTCGGGGTCTCCCGTTCTTGTTTCAGAAGTAACATTAAACCGCGTCGTCGCGCTTAGTTCCTGCTGCAGGTACCGATTGATTCCGACCCCGGTCGTGAGTTCCAGCGCGCGCGGAACTGGCTTTTTTGCCCTCCGATTGGTTCCCGGGATGACGAGATTTGATTGCGTTTTGAGTCTTTGATTGACGGATGAGTTCCAACGCGGCTCACTAACAAAGATGCTGATTCGCAACCTGAGCCCCACGCCGCGAACGGGATGACCAGCGCCGCCTCATTGTTCGCCGACGGTGTAAAACTGCACCAAGCCGGTCGATTGGCGGATGCGGAAAAAATCTACCGTCAAATTCTTGCGGCGCTGCCTGACCATTTCGACTGTCTGCATTTGCTCGGCCTGATTTTTCTGCAGCGCGGCCATCATGCGCGCGCGGTGGAGCAAATAGGCACCGCTCTCCAGCGCGACCCCGATAATATTTTTGCCCTGAACAACCGCGGCATCGCGCTCAAAGAGCTCGATCGCCTCGACGAAGCCTTGGCAAGCTACGACCGCGCGGTGGCAATGCGGCCGGACTATGCGGAAGCGCTGTCAAACCGGGGCAACACCCTGCAATTGCTGCGGCGGTTCGACGAAGCACTGGCGAGCTACGACCGCGCCATTGCGGCGCGCCCGGACTATGTCGAGGCCTTATTGAATCGGGGCAACACCCTGAAGGAATTACAGCGTTTCGACGAGGCCCTGGCAAGCTACGGGCGCGCGCTGGCCGTCGACCCGAACTCGGCGCCGGCCCACGCCAATCGCGGCAGCGTCCTGCATGAGCTCAAGCGCTTCGACGAGGCGCTGGCGAGCTGCGACCGCGCGATTGCCGTTCGTCCGGACATTGCGGAGGTGCACGCCATTCGCGGCAATGTATTGTGCGGCCTAAAGCGTTGCGAGGAGGCGCTGGTCAGCTACGACCGTGCGCTGGCGTTGCAGCCGGCCATGGCGCAAGCGCACTATAATCGCGGTAACGCTCTGCACGAGCTGAAGCGGTTCGACGCGGCATTGGCGAGTTACGACCGCGCGCTGGTGCTGCGGCCAGATTATGCCGAGGCCCACTACAATCGCGGCAATGTTCTGCATGTCTTGAAGCGATTTGACGAGGCGCTGGCGGGCTACGACCGCGCGCTGGCGCTGCGGCCGGATTATGCCGAAGCGGTCGCCAATCGCGGCGCCACCTTGCATGACCTCAAGCGCTACGACGAAGCGCTGGCGAGCTACGATGGTGCGCTGGCGCTGCGGCCGGACTTTGCCGACGCGCACTACAATGAGGCCATGTGCCGGTTGCTGCTCGGCGACTTCGATCGCGGCTGGCAAAAGCACGAATGGCGGTGGGAAACCGCGCAGCTCCGCGCCGCCAAGCGGAATTTCACGCAACCATTGTGGCTCGGAGCCGGCGACATCAAGGGCAAGACCATTCTCCTGCATGCCGAGCAGGGCCTCGGCGACACTATCCAGTTCTGCCGTTACGCGCCGCTAGTCGCGCAACGCGGTGCCCATGTCATCCTGGAAGTGCAAAAGCCGCTGCGGGAACTGATGAACACGCTTCCCGGCGCGATCCAGGTCGTATCGAAAGGCGACCCATTGCCAGAATTCGATTATCATTGCCCGCTGCTCAGCCTGCCGTTGGCCTTCGCGACGCGGCTGGAGACCATACCGTCGGCGGCGCCCTATCTTTCCGCGCCCGAAAGCAAGATCCGTGTGTGGGTTGAACGTCTGGGCGAGCAGGCAAAGCCGCGGATTGGCGTGGTGTGGGCCGGGAATCCGCGGAAGGAACTGCCCGGCGCCAATCGGATCGACAGCCAGCGCAGCGTCAGCTTCGATCTGCTCGCACCGCTTTTTCAGCTTACGGGGTGCGACTTCTACAGTCTGCAAAAGGGCGGCGACGCGGTGCAGCAGCTGCGCGCGAGTCCTTGGCGTCACGCCATCATCGACTGGACCGACGACCTGCGTGATTTTTCCGATACCGCGGCTCTGATCGAGCATCTCGATCTGATCATTTCCGTCGATACCTCCGTCGCCCATCTTGCCGGCGCGCTCGGCAAGCCATGTTGGCTGCTCAACCGCTACAATACCTGTTGGCGATGGCTGGCCGATCGCGAGGACAGTCCCTGGTATCCGACAACCCGGCTGTTTCGGCAGGATGCGACACGGCAATGGGATCCTGTCATCGCGCGCGTTGCGGCTGCGTTAGACGGCTACGTTCGCGAGGCTACTTTTTGTCGATCCGGGTGGCGGTGAGCTGCTGCTCGGTCAGGCCGTCTATTACAATCCGCACGTCGAGATCGGGCCGCAACTGCGCGAATTCCGCGACTGCGGCATGCGGCATGAGCAGCCACGCCGGCGGCGTCAGCGCCGCCATGCCGTGCAGGTCCAGGCACTGCAACGGCACGTGCACATAGAAGAAGATATTGGTGTCGAGACGCAGGCAATAGGCCGGCGCCGGCGCTGCGAGGATCGCCTGCTCGATCGACCTGCCGGCGATACGCGCCTCGCCAAATCGGTCGGAGAGGAGCGGCACGGCGACAATGACGAGAACGAACTGATAGATCATGAGCAGACAAAGGACCGTCGTCGCCGCGCGCCGCATGATCGCATAATGCGATTTCTCTAGCCGATCCCAGGCGATCGCCGCGAGCACGGCGAGCGCGGGCGCGATCGGCATCGCATAACGGGTATTGAAGCCCGGCCACCAGACGAGGATCGCGGTGCATACCCCGGAATAGAGGATCAACGGTGCGACGACTGGCGGAATCTCGGCCGCCTGCTGATTTCTCCGCCACGGCCACGGAATGAACGGGATCAGAAGACTCGCCGGCAGCAATTCCAGATACAGGCTGCCGATGTCGTGGATGCTCCTCGTGATGTAATTGAGGAATGTGGGCCACCCATTCAGTCGCGCATAGGCAATCCAGGCCGCCTCGTCGCCAGGTCGATAAACCGCGGCGCCCCACGCGATAACGGCGGCGGCTGGCATCAGCATGCAGAGAAACCAGCCCGGCACATCCCGCCATCGTCGCTCGATGAGAAGGTAGGCGGCGACCGACAAGCCGAAAAATGCGGCCGGCTGCGGGCCTTTGGCCATGGCGAGCGCGGCGAGGAGGAGGCCGCAGCCGAGCCAATGCAGGATCGTCAGCCGGCCCGACGCGACGCCGCCCCACCACAGCAGCAACGCCGCAAACGACAGTGCCGTGATCAACGTGTCCGGTTCGGCGACCGTCAATTTCTGCAGCAACAGCGGGCAGAAAATAAACGACAGCGCCGCGAACAACGACGCGCTCAAGCTTGCATAATGACGCGTCACTCTTTGCGCCATCAAGGCCGTGAGCAGTACGGAAAGTATGGTCGGCAGTCGCGCCGACCATTCGTTCACGCCGCCGGTCAGTGTCGCGAAGCCGGCGATCAGCCACGACAGCAATGACGGTTTTTCGTGCCAGCGGACGCCGTAGACGAAAGGCTGGAGAAAATCTCCGCGTGTCAGAATGTCGCGCGCGATCTCCGCGTTGGTGCCTTCTTCGTAGATGAACGAGCGAAGCGGAAGATTCGGCAACACCGCGCAGGCCCACAAGACAATGACGAGTATAGGCACTGCTCCCGGCCGCCGCAGATAGGACTCGAACCGGGAAGCTATTTCGGCGATCGATCGATTGAAGCCAGCAAAGATCGCCCCCGCCGTCATTGTCACCCCTGATGCCGGACCGCCGCGGCTCTGTGCCTGCGGCGTATCATAGCTGCGGGATTGCTGCAAAGCGCCTGGGATCAGCCGGAATCGAGGGGACAGCAGGGAGCGTCCGCCTCACTCGCAAGGCGTTCACGCTCGATCAGCTTGGGGCCAAGCGGCGCGCCGCGGACGTAGGACTGGATCGTCAGAAAGCTTGTTTGCTCACGACGCTTTCTTCTTCGGTACCCTCTTGCCCTCTTTTCGCGCCTTGGACAGGCCGATGGCGATCGCTTGCTTGCGGCTTTTCACCTTGCCCCCTTTGCCGCCCCGACCACTTTTGGCGGTGCCGCGCTTGTAGCGGCGCATCTCGTCCTCGACGTCGCTGCTTGCACCGGGCGAATATTTTCGTCGCTTCTTTGCCATGCGGTTCTCTCCCGATGGATGGCTGCTGTGACACCATGCACGTTCAAGAAAACGATGCACGTTCAAGAAAACGTCAAAATCGCACGATCGTTCCCGAGCAAGCCTCTGTGTCGTAAACAGAATGCGCTAAAGTTGCGTTCTCCATGGATCGGATTGTGCCGGGCGAAAATATAAAGCGCGCGTGTTCGATGAAATTAATTTGTCAATTCCGGCGTGCAAAGTGGTGGCGATCGGACGGCGATTGCGGAACCGACGGCCGGGATATACGTTACGCGCTCAGCGGAATGAGCGGGGTTTACGCTTTGCATCAGCTCAGTCGGCGGAAGCTCCTTGGCTCGAGCGCGTTGGCGCTGCTCCTGGTATCACCCGGCGCGCGGGCGACCGTGATCAAAGGCGGCTTGCCATGGACGCCTGGTTCTGCCGATCCGCCGCCAATCCTGACAATGGACGGTTGGCACTTTTTCACGCCGCAAGAAGCGGCGACGGTGGAAGCGCTTGTCGATCGCCTCATCCCGCCCGATCCGCAAACGCCGGGCGGCAAGGACTGCGGCTGTGCGGTGTTCATCGATCGTCAGTTGGCCGGTCCGTACGGCAGGAACGAAGCCTACTACATGATGGGGCCGTTCCAGGAGGGGACCAAGCAACAAGGTCCGCAATCGCCGCTCACAACGGCGCAGCAATATCGCAAGGCGCTGACCGCCTTCGATGCGGCCTGCCGCAACAAATTCGGCGACAAATCCTTTGCCGCTCTATCCGACGAGCAGAAGGATGATGTGATCCGCGGGCTGGAGGACGGCTCGTTCAAGCTCGACGGCTTCGAGGCCAAGACGTTTTTCGCCCAAATCCTCAAGGACACGCAAAACGGCTTTCTCGCCGACCCGATCTACGGCGGCAACAAAGATCTGGCAGCGTGGAAGATGATCGGATTCCCGGGCGCCCATTACGATTATCGCGACTGGATCGATCGTCACAACCAGCGCGTCACTTTACCGGTCGTCGGCATCAACAACCATCCGAATTGGTCGCAGTGATTGCCGTCTCATGACGGCCGTCGCGGCCCGTTTGAGACGATCTTACAGAGAGAATGATCATGGCGCGCAAGCTCCCACGCAAGGATGCGGTCATTATTGGCTTGGGATGGACCGGTTCTATTCTCGCTCACGAGCTGACCGACGCCGGACTGGACGTCGTCGCCATCGAACGCGGCCCGTGGCGCGACACGGCGACCGATTTCCCTATTTCGTACGCCCAGGACGAATGGCGTTATCGGCTGCAGCATGAGCTTTTCCTGCGGCCGGCGCAGACCACGGTGACGTTTCGCAACAACGCCAGCCAGACGGCGCTGCCGGTGCGCAACTGGGGCGCGTTCATGCTCGGCAACGGCGTCGGCGGCGGCGGCCTACATTGGAACGCCGAGACGTTTCGGTTTCTGCCGAGCGACTTCGTGCTGCGCACGCACTTGACCGAGCGCTATGGCGAAAGTTTTTTGCCGGCCGACATGACGATCCAGGACTGGGGCGTCACCTACGACGACCTCGAGCCGCACTACGATCAATTCGAATATCTGTGCGGCACGTCGGGCACCGCCGGCAATATCAACGGCGCCATCAAGGAAGGCGGCAACCCGTTCGAGGGCGCCCGGTCGCGGCCTTATCCGACGCCGGCGCAGAAGCAGGGCTACGGGCATACCTTGTTCGCCGAAGCCGCCAAGCAACTCGGCTACAAGCCGTACCCGCAGCCGTCGGGAAATCTGTCGCAGGCCTATACCAATCCGCTCGGCGTCAAGCTCGGCCAATGCACCTTTTGCGGTTTCTGCGAATGGTTCGGCTGCGCCAACTATTCCAAGGCGTCGCCGCAGACGACCATCCTGCCGGTACTGCTGCGTAAGTCGAATTTCGAAGCGCGCACCGAGTGCGAAGTCATGCGCATCAATCTCGACCGCTCGGGCAAATGGGCGACCGGCGTGACGTACGTGGATACAGCGGGGGTCGAGTGGGAGCAGCCCGCTGACCTCGTGCTGCTGTGCGCGTTCCAGCTGTTCAACGTCCAGCTGCTTTTGCTCTCGGGCATCGGCAAGCCCTACGATCCGCAGAGCGGCGAAGGCCAGATCGGCCGCAACTTCACCCATCAGACCGTGTCGACCGCGGTCGGCTTCTTCGACAAGGACAAATATAATTTCAATCCATTCGTCGCGTCGGGCTCGATCGGCATGTGCATCGACGAGTTCAACGGCGATAATTTCGATCACAGCCAACTCGGTTTTGTCGGCGGTGGCTATATCGGTCAGGTGCGGACCAATGGCCGCCCGCTCGAAAGCATGGCTGTGCCGCCCGGCACGCCGGCCTGGGGCGCGAAATGGAAACAGGCGCTGCGCGACAATTACCTGAGCTCCGTCATTTGCGGCGCCGCCTGCCACGCTTCTTTTCAGAGCTATCGCGACGTCTATCTCGATCTCGATCCGACCTACAAGGACCGCTTCGGCCGGCCGCTGATGCGCATGACCATCGATTTCCACGACAACGAAATCAAGATGAGCGCATTTCTCACCGACAAATACGCGGAAATCCTGCAAAAAATGGGCGCCAAACAGATCGACAAGAAACCGCGCAAGGCACCGTACGATGTGACCGACTATCAGACGTCGCATCTGTGCGGCGGCGCCATCATGGGCGAGAAGCCGGACAACAGTGCGGTGAACAGATATTTACAGAGCTGGGATGTGCCCAATCTTTTCGTCCAGGGCGCTTCATCGTTCCCGCAGAATGCCGGCTACAACCCGACCGGCACCGTGACGGCGCTCGCCTTCTGGTCGGCGAAAGCCATTCGCTCGCAATATCTCAAAAATCCAGGGCCGCTCGTCCATGCGTAACGTCGAACCATCGCTGGGCGCCCTGTGCGCGTTGCTGCTGACACTTTCGGCCGGCGGCGCGGTCGCGGAAGGCATAGACAAGCAGGAATTCAAGCAGATCGAGCGCGGCCGCTACCTGACGATCGTCGGCGATTGTGCGGCGTGCCACACGCTGCCGGGCAGCGGTCACGACCTCGCCGGCGGGCGCGCCATCGAAACGCCGTTCGGCAAACTCCTCGCGCCGAACATCACGCCCGATTCGTCGACCGGCATCGGCGCCTGGACCGACGAAGAGTTCATCAACGCCATGACCAAGGGCACCGGCCGCAATGGCGCGCATCTCTATCCGGCCATGCCGTACACCTACTACACCAAAGTGACGCGCGACGACGCACTGGCGATCCGTGCCTATCTCAACACCGTTCCGGCCGTGCAGAATTCGGTCGAGGCCAATCAGTTGCCGTTTCCGCTCGACATTCGCGCGGCCATGATTGTTTGGAACCAGCTCTATTTCACGCCGGGGACTTTTACCCCGAACCCCAACAAGAGCGCGGAATGGAACCGCGGCGCGTATCTGGCCGAGGGCCTCGGCCATTGCGGCCTGTGTCACACGCCAAAGACTATTCTCGGCGGCGACAAAACCGGCGAGCGATTGCAAGGCTACGCGCTCCAGGGCTGGTTCGCCGCCGACATCACCAACGATCCGCGCCGCGGGCTTGGCAACTGGTCGGTCGACGACGTCGCCAATTATCTCAAGATTGGCCACAGCCGAACCAGCATGGGCACCGGCCTGATGGCGGAAACGATCGGTCAATCGACCTCGCATATGAGCGACGCCGATCTCAAGGCGATCGCGACTTATCTGAAGGATCAATCCGGCCCGAGCGAAAGCCAGGCCGATTCGCCCGCGCCCAACCAGTCGACGATGACGATCGGGGCCAAAATCTACGCCGACGAGTGCGCCGGATGCCACGAGGCGGACGGCAAGGGAAGCGCTGGCCTATTCCCGCCGCTCGCCGGTTCGGCGCTTGTTCAACAAACCGACCCCACGTCGCTGATGCACGTCGTATTGCGCGGCGCACGCAGCGTCGCGACCGACGGCGCTCCAACCGCTCCGGCGATGCCGCAATTGGCCTGGGTTTTGAACGACGATCAGGTAGCTGCGGTCCTGACCTACATTCGCAACAGTTGGGGCAACGCTTCCACCGCGGTGAGTGCCGGTGAAGTCGGCA
The DNA here is from genome assembly GCA_963829395.1 of uncultured Alphaproteobacteria bacterium. Classification (GTDB taxonomy): domain Bacteria; phylum Pseudomonadota; class Alphaproteobacteria; order Rhizobiales; family Xanthobacteraceae; genus BOG-931. Next base: position 245,309 of record CAWHHX010000001.1, read on the forward strand.
AGGCGCGGCGCGCATTCGTCGAGCGGGCTGATTAGCCAAAAAATCTGCCGACAACTCGGCGATCAGACGTAGACCAGATACACGATCACAAATGCGACGATGACCGCGGCCATGCTCAGCGCCAGCACGTAACGGACGTTATGTCCCGTGACGCCGGCCCGCGCCCGGGCTGCCGGAACGGCCGGCTGCTGCGCAGCCGGCCGATCGGTTTCTTTATATTCCGGTGCCTGAGGGTCGGAGCTCATGGAACGGCCTCTAAGCCAGGGTAGGAGAAGTCGAGTTCAGTTCGCGGTCTTCAGCCAATCGTCGATGTCCTTGCGCGCTTTGTCCTTGGCGAGGCCGTAGCGCTCTTGGATCTTGCCTTCGAGCTGATCGCGCTTGCCATCGATTTGCGTCAGATCGTCGTCGGTAAGCTGACCCCACTTTTCTTTGATCTTTCCCTTGGTTTGCTTCCAATTTCCCTCTACGCGATTCCAGTCCATCGTCGTTCTCCAAACTGTTTTGGTCCTCTGAAAACGTTGTACTTTGCCGGAGGTTCCGGTCGGGCGCGGACCAGAAATTTCGCATCGAGGGCCCCGCGCAAGCGCACGGCGCCGAAGAGCGGCGATCCTCCTCGCCGCTCTTCAGACCGTTGCGTTACTTCTTCTGTTGTTATTTTACGCGGCTTTGCGGTTAACCTGACTTTCTGCCATCGATGTCAGCTTCTTGTCAGTCGCTTTTTCCTCATCGAGGGTCTGCTGCAGCAGGGCGACGCAATCCTTGCGGCCGAGCTCATTGGCCCACGCGATCAGCGTTCCGTAACGCGTCATCTCGTAATGCTCGACCGCCTGCGCGGCTGCGATCAGGGCGGCATCGAGAACCGACTTGTTATCGACTTCGCCGGCAACGTTGTTGGCTTCTTTGAGGATGCCATCGATCGCTGGGCAATCCACGCCCTGCGCTTTCTGTCCGATCATCTGGAACACTTGTTCCAGGCGTTTGACGTGATTTTCGGTTTCGCGCAGATGGGTCTGAAAGCCCTGTTTGAGCTGCGGATCGGTGGCCTTCTCGACCATGTCAGGCAGTGCCTTCACAATCTGTTTCTCGGCATAGAAGATGTCGCGCAGCGTGTGCACGAACAGGTCGTTCATGGTCTTGATGTCTTTGGTGAACAGTCCCATGGCGGGTTTCCTTTTTGTTTGGCTGCGTAGGCGGGGCTGGCGCGGCCTCGTGCTGACCGGCGCTGCTCATGCCAACGTGCGGCCGCACCGAGGGTTCCTGATCGGCCGAAATGCCGCAAATGCGCAGCCGAAACATTGCGCGATGCTTGTGGTGAATATCGACAATGGGTGTTAATGCTTGGCCGCAAAGCCAGTTATAGCGCGTAGAATGACGCGCGGATCAGTGACGCAGGACTGCGACGGAGAAACATATGCGCATCGTTTGCATCGGCGGCGGCCCGGCGGGGCTCTATTTCGGCCTGCTGATGAAGAAGGAGAATCCGGCGCACCACGTCACGGTGATCGAGCGGAACAAGCCCTACGACACGTTCGGCTGGGGCGTGGTGTTTTCCGACGCCACGATGGACAATATGCGCGCCTGGGATATCGAGACCGCCCAGGAGATCGAGGGTGCGTTCAACCACTGGGACGACATCGAGGTCCTGATCAAGGGCCGGCGCATGCGCACCACCGGCCACGGCTTTGTCGGCATCGGCCGCAAGAAGCTCCTCAATATCCTCCAGGCGCGCTGCGAAGAACTCGGCGTCGAACTCGTGTTCGAGCGGGAGGTTGATTCCGACCTCGAATTTCCCGAGGCCGATCTCATCATCGCCTCGGATGGCATCAATTCGAAGATTCGTAATCGTTATGAGAACGACTTCAAGCCGGACCTTGTCGTGCGGCCGAACCAATTCATCTGGCTTGGTACCGAGAAACTCTATGATGCCTTCACGTTCGATTTTCGCCGCACCGAGCACGGTTGGTTCCAGGCCCATATCTATAAGTTCGACGAAAACAGCTCGACCTTCATCATCGAAACCACCGAAGACATCTTCAAGGCGCATGGTCTCGACACGGCGGATGAGGCGCGCTCGATCGCCTTCTGTGAGGAATTGTTCAGCGAAGTCCTCGACGGCGCCAAGCTGATAAGCAATGCGCGGCACTTGCGCGGCTCGGCGTGGCTGAATTTCAACCGGCTGATCTGCGGCAAGTGGAGCCATTTCAACGGCAAGAGTCACGTCGTGCTGATGGGCGACGCCGCGCACACCGCGCATTTCGCCATCGGCTCCGGCACCAAGCTCGCGCTCGAAGACGCCATCGAGCTGACGCGGCAATTCAGAAATCTCGGCGCGACGGCGGACAAGATCCCCGACGTACTTGCCGCCTATGAGGAGGTGCGCGCCGTCGACGTCGCCCGCATCCAGAATGCGGCGCGCAACGCGATGGAATGGTTCGAGGTGGTCGGCAGCCGTTATGCCGACACCCTTGAGCCGGAGCAGTTCATGTACTCGCTGCTGACACGCTCGCAGCGCATCAGTCACGAGAACCTGCGCGTCCGCGACAAGGCGTGGCTGGAAGGCTATGAGCGCTGGTTTGCCGCCCGCGCCGGCATCAATATCGACCCGGACGGGCCGCCGGTGCCGCCGATGTTCACGCCCTATCGCGTACGCGGCCTGACGCTGGCAAACCGCATCATCATGTCGCCCATGGCCATGTATTCGGCGAAAGACGGCGTGCCGAACGATTTTCATCTCGTGCATTTCGGCAGCCGCGCGCTCGGCGGCGCTGGCTTGCTGTTTGGCGAAATGACCTGCCCGTCGGCCGACGCTCGCATCACCCCCGGCTGCCTCGGTCTGTGGAACGACGAGCAGACCGCGGCCTGGAAGCGCATCGTCGATTTCGTCCACGGCACCACGTCAGCGAAATTCGGCTTGCAGCTTGGCCATGCCGGCCGCAAAGGCTCGACGCGCGTCGCCTGGGAAGGCATCGACCAGCCGCTGGACGACGGCAATTGGCCGCTGATTTCCGCCTCGGCGCTGGCATACATGCCGAACAGTCAAGTGCCGCGCGCCATGACGCGGGCCGACATGGAGCGGGTCAAGGCGGACTTCGTCGCCGCCACGAAACGCGGCATCGAGATCGGGTTCGACATCCTCGAACTGCATTGCGCGCACGGCTATTTGCTGTCGAGCTTCCTGTCGCCGTTGACCAACCAACGCACCGACGACTATGGCGGCTCGCACGAGAACAATGCTCGCTATCCGCTGGAAGTCTTCCGCGCCATCCGCGAGGTCTGGCCACAGGACAAGCCGATATCCGTCCGCCTCTCCTGTCATGACTGGACCGAGGGCGGCAACACGCCGGCCGATGCGGCGATCTACGCCAAAATGTTCAAGGACGCCGGCGCCGATCTGGTCGACTGCTCCTCCGGACAAGTGTCGAAGGCGGAAAAGCCGGTCTATGGCCGGCTATTTCAGACGCCATTCTCCGACAAGCTCCGCAACGAAGTCGGCATCGCGACGGTCGCGGTCGGCGCGATCTCCGAAGCGGATCATGCCAACTCGATCATCGCCGCCGGCCGCGCCGATCTCTGTGCGCTGGCGCGTCCGCATCTCGCCGACACCGCTTGGACCTTGCACGAAGCGGCCAAGATCGGCGTGAAATCGATCGCCTGGCCGAAGCAATATCTCTCGGCCAAAGCGCAATACGAAACCAACCTCGCTCGCGCCGCTGCCGGTCCGTCGCGGAGCTGAGGGGTCTTCGCCATCGTGACGGACCGGACGCTCAAAGATCGGCACGCGCTCGTTACCGGCGCCGGCACCGGCATCGGCGCGGCGATCGCCGCGGCATGCGCGAAGGCCGGCGCACGCGTCAGCCTCGCGGGCCGCCGCCGCGAACCGCTCGCGGCCGTGCAAACCTCGCTCGGCGATGCCCAGTCTCACGTGGTCGCCGATTTCGACGTGACCGACGAGGACAAGGTCCGTGCCGGCGTTGCTACCGCGCGCGGCAAATTCGGTCCGATCGATATTCTGGTCAACAATGCCGGCGAGGCGCCAAGCGCGCCGTTTGCGAAGATCGAACTCGCCACCTGGAACAAGGCGTTGGCGGTCAATCTCACCGGCACGTTCCTGGTCACGAGAGAGGTCGTGCCCGACATGATCGCCAAACGGTCGGGGCGGGTGATCAATATCGCCTCGACCGCGGGCCTGGTCGGCTACGCCTATGTGGCGGCCTATGTGGCGGCCAAACATGGCGTGGTCGGATTGACGCGCAGCCTGGCGCTCGAATTCGCCCGTGCCGGGATCACGGTCAACGCCGTCTGTCCGGGATACACCGAGACGCCGTTGCTGGAACGCGCGGTCGACAACATCACCGCCAAGACCAAGCGCAGCCGCGACGACGCGCGCACGGCGCTCGCGGCCTCCAATCCGCAAGGCCGCCTCGTGACCCCCGACGAAGTCGCCGACACCGTGCTCTGGCTCGCTTCGGCCGGCGCCCATTCGATTACCGGTCAAGCTATCGTGATCGCCGGCGGCGAGGTGATGGCTGGGTAAAACCTAAGCCTTTAGGCTACTTGAAGCCTATAAATTTGAACCTTAAAATGATTATCCGAGGTGAATTGCAGTGCGCCGTGCGGCGCGGCTGACCGAAGAGGCATCGCGTGCAGGATACGACGGGCGTCCCGCTGGACGCGGAAACCAAGGTCGCCGAGCGGCCAGCCGACCACGAGAGCGAGTTGCGGCTCTGGCTTCGGCTTTTGACCTGCACCACGTTGATCGAAGGCGAAGTGCGCCGCCGGTTGCGGCACGAATTCGACGTCACCCTGCCACGCTTCGATCTCATGGCGCAGCTCGACAAGGCGCCGGGCGGCATGACGCTCGGCGAGTTGTCGCAGCGCATGATGGTGTCCAACGGCAACGTCACCGGGCTGTCCGAGCGCCTGGTCGCGCTCGGGCTCCTCGACCGGCGCCAGTCGCGCAGCGATCGCCGCGCCCAGATTGTGAGCCTCACGCCGGAAGGCCGCCGCGCGTTTCGTGCCATGGCGCGGGCGCACGAGGGCTGGATCGCCGAGATCTTTTCGCAGCTTGCGCCAGCGGATACCGACGCGCTGATGCGGCTCCTCGCCAAGACCAAGGCATCGGCGCGCGCCTCGATCGCGGGAGAGCCGCCGCGATGACCAGCGTCAATCCGGTGACGCTGCCGCTCTCGGGCTACGAGGCGCAGCATGTCAGCTTTTCGGTCGCGGCAGCGGTCGCGACCGTCACGCTCAACCGTCCCGAGCGAAAAAATCCGCTGACGTTCGAGAGCTACGCCGAGCTTGGCAATATCTTTCGCGCCTGCGCCCGCGACAAAGGCGTCAAGGCGATCGTGATCACCGGCGCCGGCGGCAATTTCTGTTCCGGCGGCGACGTATTCGAGATCATCAAGCCGCTCACCGAAATGGGCACGGCCGCGCTGCTCGATTTCACGCTTATGACCGGCGAGCTGGTCAAGGCCATGCGGGCGGCGCCGCAGCCGATCATCGCCGCGATCGACGGCGTATGCGCCGGCGCCGGCGCCATCATCGCCATGGCATCCGATATCCGCATCGGCACGGCGAATGCCAAGGTGGCTTTCCTGTTCAACCGCGTCGGCCTCGGCGGCTGCGACATGGGCGCGTGCGCGATCCTGCCGCGCATCATCGGCCAGGGCCGCGCGGCGGAGCTTTTGTTCACCGGCCGATCGCTGAACGGCGAAGAGGCCGAGCGCTGGGGCTTCTTCAATCGGCTTTCGGCATCGGCCGATGTGCTCGCCGACGCGCGGGCGTTGGCCACCGAGCTTGCCGCCGGACCGACCTTCGGCAATGCCATGACCAAGCGCATGCTGGAAATGGAATGGGCGATGTCGGTCGAGACCGCGATCGAGGCGGAGGCCGTCGCGCAGGCGCTGTGCATGGAGACCGAAGATTTTGTCCGCGCCTACCGGGCGTTCGCGGACAAACGCAAGCCGGTGTTCGAGGGCAACTGATCTGCCGGGGGTGATGTCCCGTATCGGCAGCGTAAGGATAAACGCACCATGATCCGCTCGGCCCACATCGATACGTTCGCACGCGACAATCTGCCGGCGCCGGAGCAGTGGCCCGAATTTTTGTTCAAGCTCCCGGAGCTGAACTATCCGGATCGTCTGAACTGCGTCGCCGCGTTCGTCGACGACTGGGTCGCCGCCGGCCTTGGCGCGCGCGATTGTCTCATCTCGCCCACCGAACGCTGGTCCTATGCCGAGCTCGCCGAGTGCGTGAACCGCATCGCCAATGTGCTGATGCGCGATCTCGGCGTCGTGCCGGGCAACCGGGTGCTGCTGCGCGGACCGAACAGCCCGATGATGGTGGCGGCGTATTTCGCCGTCATCAAGGCCGGCGCCGTCGTGGTTGCGACCATGCCGCTGTTGCGCGCCAAGGAGATCGCATTTCCGCTGACCAAAGCCGAAATCCGGCTGGCGCTGTGCGACGTTCGATTGGCCGATGAAATGGAAAAGGCGCGGCCGCTCGCGCCGATGCTCGATCGGGTCGTCTATTGGGGGTCGGCCGCGGCCGACAGCCTCGAAGTCCTGATGATGAAAGAAGGCTACGAGCATTTCGACGCCTGCGACACGGCGAGCGACGATGTGTGCCTGATCGCCTTCACCTCGGGCACCACCGGCGTGCCCAAGGGCACCATGCATTTCCACCGCGACATGCTCGCCATTTGCAACTCGTTCGGCAGCTACGTATTGCGCGCCAATCAAGACGATCGTTTCATCGGTTCGCCGCCGATCGCCTTCACCTTCGGGCTCGGCGGCCTGGTGCTGTTTCCGCTGCGCGTCGGCGCCGCCGCGATTCTGTTGGAGCGGGCCTCGCCGGACGATCTCCTGCCGGCGATCGGCAATCTCCGCGCCACCATCTGTTTCACGGCGCCGACCGCGTTTCGCAACATGCTCGGCAAAGTCGCGAACTTCGATCTCTCGTCGCTGCGCAAATGCGTCTCCGCCGGCGAGACCTTGCCGGGCGCCACGTTCGAGGCCTGGCAGGCTGCGACCGGCATCCGCATCATCGACGGCCTCGGCTCGACGGAAATGCTGCACATTTTCATCGGCAGCCGCGAGGAAGAGATGCGGCCGGGCGCGACCGGAAAACCGGTCCCCGGCTATGAGGCGCGCATTATCGATGAGGTGGGCCGCGACGTGCCGGCGGGCATTGCGGGCCGGCTGGCCGTGCGCGGTCCCACCGGCTGCCGCTATCTCGGCGACAAGCGCCAGGCCGAGTACGTGCAGAACGGCTGGAACGTCACCGGCGACACCTATGTCAAGGATGACCAGGGCTATTACCGCTATCAGGCGCGCTCCGACGATATGATCATATCCGCCGGCTACAACATTGCCGGCCCCGAAGTGGAAACGGTCCTGCTGACGCATCCGGCGGTCGCCGAATGCGGCGTCGTCGGTCAGCCCGACGACGAGCGTGGTCAGATCGTCAAAGCCTATGTCGTCCTCAATCAAGGCTACGCGTCCGACGCAGGCCTGACCCGCGTGCTGCAGGATTACGTCAAGGCGACGGTTGCGCCATTCAAATATCCGCGCGCCATCGAATATGTGACGAGCCTGCCGCGGACCGAGACCGGAAAATTGCAACGCTTCGAATTGCGACGCAGAGCGGCGGAATCGGCCGCTAGCAAGCTCGCCTCCTAGGGAGACAGTGAATTGTCTGATAGTCCCACCGAAACGCTTCCGCCGCGCGCACCGCATATCGTGCTGCAGCCCGCCGGTTGGCCGCAGCCGAAAGGCTATGCCAACGGCATCAAGGCGCGCGGCGATCTTTTGTTCATCGGCGGCATGATCGGCTGGGACGAACGCGAACGCCTGCCGGCGGATTTCGTCGGCCAGGCGCGCCAGCTGCTTTCCAACATCCTTGCGGTGCTCGCCGAAGGCGGCGCCGCCGCCCAGCATATCGTGCGCATGACCTGGTACGTCTGCGACATGGACGAATATCTCCAAGCCCGGCCGGCGCTGGGCGACGTTTGGCGCGAGCTGATGGGCGATCATTATCCGGCGATGGCGCTCGTTGCCGTCACCCGGCTCGTCGAGCCGACCGCGCGGCTTGAGATCGAAACCACAGCGGTGGTGCCGGATTAAATTCGTATGTTCGTAGGCTGGGCAAAGGCCGAAGCGCCGTGCCCATGTGTTGATCTCGACACTGTACCGCGTGGGCTTCGCGGCGCTGTCATCGGGCCGGCCACTTCGGGCCGGACGCCCGCCCTACAGGACTCATGGTGTCAGCACGTTGTCCCGCCAGGCGTCGGCGATGTGCGGAAGCGTCAACGCGCGGTCGTTGCCAAGAATGAGCTCCAGCACGCGGGGCGGAGTCAAAGGCAATTCCTGGACGCGGCGGCCGATGGCGTTCGAGATGGCACAGGCTATCGCCGCAGCGACATTAAGAATGGGGACCTCGCCGGCGCCCTTCGTGCCCAGCGGTCCAATCGACGGCGCTCCCTCATAAAGGCTGATCTCGACCGGGACGACATCCTGTGCGAGCGGCACGCGGTAGCTCTCTAAACTGTCCTGGCGTATGCGCCCGTTGGCGCCGATCGTTACCTCCTCGTGCAAGGCGTAGCCCAGGCCTTGCACGACGCCGCCTTGTATTTGCCCGAAGATGGCACGCGCATTGAGCGCCCGCCCGACATCCTGCACCACGCGATAGCTCAGCACTTCGACGTGTCCGGTCTCGCGATCGACGGCGACTTCGCACTCGTGAATGGCAAACACCGGGATGTCCAACGCTTCGATAAAATGACCGGCGGTGCAGCCGGGCATGGCGGCAAGGCCCGGTCCGCTGAATGCGCCGCTGCCCGAGATCGGGCCGATGATGGCTTGCGCGCGCTGGGCGACGGCGGCGATCGTCGCTCCAGACCCTTCAGCGCCGGTGATCTCGACTCGCCCATTGTGCAAAACAAGATCTTCGGCAGCGACTTCCAGCATGTCGGCGGCCACGTCGAGCAGCTTCCGGCGCACCTCTTGGCACGCGGCGAGGCTCGCCGCGCCCAACGACACGGTCGTTCTGCCGCCGCCGACCCCGACATCGTAACCGGCCGCGTCGGTGTCGGCGGTGCGCACCACGACATTCTCCGGCCGCAGGCCCAACGCGCTGGCGACGATTTGGGGCACGGACTGCATCATCGAGCCCGAGCCGATCTCGACCCCGGCCGTCACCAGCGTGGCGCTGCCGTCGGCATTGAGATGAACGGTTGCCGCGGATGGTCCGACAAATACGAACCAGGTGCCGATGGCGGTGCCGCGTCCGTACAGGCGCTCGCCGGCGAGATGCCGCTTCGACGGTTTCGCCGCCCGCAATTCGCTCATGCGGTCGAGCATCGGCTTGAGAACGTCACCGTCGAACACCTGCCCGGTTGAACCGATATCTTTGTTGCCGAGGACGTTGCGGCGGCGAAACGCCAAAGGATCCATCCCGATCGCGGCGCAGACCTCGTCGGTGTGCCGTTCGAGCGCGAAGGTGTTGTAGACGCCGTTGCAGGCGCGGAACGCGCCATTGGGAGCAGTATTGGTGTAGATGGCGCGGCTCACCAGGCGTACCGCGCCGAGGCGGTAGTTGCCGCCCAGCGTGTGGGCGGTCATCGTGGTCAGAAATATTTGCTCGCCGCCATAGGCGCCGCAATCCATCAGCACGACGGCTTCGCGGCCGACGATGTCGCCATCTTTGGTCACTGCCGAACGGATGCGGATGTCGGCATTTTCCCGGCAGAGGCAGGTCAGCATCTCCTCCTGCCGCGAATTGACCAGCCGCACCGGCCGGCCGGCCGCGCGCGCCAGCAGGGCCGCAAACGGCTCAAGCGCCCAATCGAATTTGAGGCCGAAACCGCCGCCGACCGGCGGCACTGTGACCCGGATATCGGATGCCGGCACGTTCAAAAGCCGCGCGGTCGCGTTTTTGATCGACCACGGGACTTGGGTCGATGTTTCGATGTGGAATCGCCCATCCTCATAGGAAGCAACAACGGCGCGAGGCTCCAGAGCAAGATGGTTTTGCCGGCCGACACGAAAGGCGCTCTCGACGATCTCGACGTCGCTGCGCGCAAAAGCGGCGTCGATGTCGCCGCGCACCACGGTCGCTTCCCACGCCACGTTGCCGCCGCGCGCGCCGCCTTCGAATAGAACCTCGCGCTCGCGCCAGTCGGGGTGAACCAAGGGGGCATTCGGCGCCAGCGCATCCGCCATCGAAATTGCGGCGGGCGACGGCTCGAGCTCGACGACGACCGCGGCGGCCGCGGCCTGAGCCTGCGCCAACGTCTCCGCGGCGATCGCGGCAAGCGGTTCGCCGACGTATCTGACCCGGTCGGTAGCAAACAAAGGGTGGTCGGCAACGCCGATGCCGTGACGACACGGCGCGTCCGGGGCGGCGACGACCGCGCGGACGCCGGGCATCTTGCGCGCCGCCGAGACGTCGATGCGCAAAATGCGAGCCGACGGCACTTGGGCGCGCGCCAGCGCCGCGTGCAGCATGCCTGGACGAACCTGATCGACGGTGTAACGGGTGCGGCCGCGCAGCTTGTCGCGCGCGTCGCGCCGCGGGAAGTTCATGGTCGCGTTGATCGCCTCGGACATCGACTTCACCGTGCCTCGCCCGATTGCACCAGCGACAGCGCGGCATCGAGAATACGCTCATACCCGGTGCAACGGCAGATATTCCCGACCAGGGCGGCCTTCATGCCCTCCCGGTCGGGATGATTGGTGTGTTCGAAATAGCTCGTTAGGCTCATGAGAATACCCGGAAAGCACATGCCACATTGAACGGCATCGTGCTGTTCCATGGCGCGCTGCAGTGGCGACAACTCCCCGTCGGCCGCCAAGGATTCGACCGTCCGGATGTCACAACCGGCGGCCAGTCCGACGGGCATCAGGCACGACACGACCGGCTTGCCATCCAGCAACACCATGCAGGCCCCGCAAAAGCCTTCGCGGCACACGACCTTGGCGCCGGTGAGAAAGAACTCGTCCCTGAGAACGTCGACAAGCGGCGTCATCGGATCGCCGATCGACACGCGCCGTTCGCCGTTAATTTCAAGCTTCACCGACATTGGACCTCTCGTCCCGGCGCGATGCGCTCATGCTTGCTCCCGCAACTCGGCCACGGCCCGTCGAATGAGAGTCGGGAGGACTTTGACGCGATACCATCCCGGCGCCTCAACGCCGTCACGGCCGCGAAACGCTCCGCAACGGCGTTCCGCTTGGTCGGCGGCGCGCGCCGGATCGAGCGGATGGCCGATCAAATCCGCTTCCAATTCATGCCAGCGTCGCGCCGTCGGCTCGACGGAGCCAACTGCTGCTTTAACGCCGTCGACACACCCGCTTGCATTCAACGTCACGGCCAGGCTGACAATAGCCACGGGATAGTCGCCCGCCTTGCGCAGCGGCAACCTGACATGCACCGAGCGGTGGGCTGCGCGCGGCACGATCACTCGCCGCACGATCTGACCCGGCTCGAGGCTTGCCCGAAGGTCGAGGAAACGGCTCACGGCAATTCGTTCGGTTCCGGCCGGCCCTAGCAGCTCGACCTCGGCATCGAGGCACAACAACGCCGGCACCAGATCCGCCGCCGCAAATTTTTCGGCGCAGAGATTTCCGCCGATTGTCGCGACCTGTCGAATAGCCGGATTTGCGGCGCTGCCGGCGGCCGACGCCAGCGCCCTGCAATCTGGCAGCGAGGCAAGCCGGCGTGCAAGCTCGGCGTGGGTAAGGCAGGCGCCGATGCTGACTTCGCGATCGTCGATTGTCAGATCGCGCAATAAATCGATTTTCGAGATCGCCACATAGAATAAATCCTGCCGCTCCTCTCGCAGAGGGGCGCGCATCATCCAGGTGGCTCCCGCGAGCGGCGCCGCGTTCGATCCCCGTTCGGTCAGCGCCGCAACGGCATCGTGCAGGGTTTTCGCGACATAAAACCGGCCGGCAGCTGTCGTTGACAAAAGCAAAGCACCTCTCGGGCCAAATTCGTTGCTGGCCGGTTGGAAATCGGCCCGACTGTTATACCTGCAAATAACGCTGCCGCACGCTCGGATCGTTGACCAGCGCCGCCGACGAGCCCGACCAAACAACGTGGCCCTTCTCGATCACCACGTGGCGGTCGGCGAGCTTGAGGAGCGCGTCGATGTGCTTGTCGACCAGCAAGATGGCCTGGCCCTCGGCTTTCAGGCGCTTGAGGCTCGCCCAGATTTCGTTGCGGATGAGGGGCGCGAGCCCCTCGGTCGCTTCGTCGAGAATGAGCAGCTTCGGATTGGTCATGAGGCTTCGCCCGATCGCCAGCATTTGTTGCTCGCCGCCGGACAGCTGATTGCCCATGTTGCGGCGGCGTTCGGCGAGGCCCGGAAACATCGCGTAGACGTCGCTGAGCCGCCAGCGCGGCGGGCCGAAGCGCGCGGCCGCGGTCGCGATCAGGTTCTCCTCGACATTGAGGGTCGGGAAAATCTGCCGGCCTTCCGGCACCAGGCCGAGACCGGCCTGGGCGACGCGGTAGGGCGGCAAGCCGCCAAGCTCCGTGCCGTTGAACGCGATCCGGCCGCCGGCCGACGGCATCAATCCCATGATGGTCGAAATCGTGGTCGTTTTGCCCATGCCGTTGCGGCCCAGGAGCGTGACCATTTCGCCTTCGCCGACGGCGAAGCTGATGTCGAACAGCACCTGCGCGGCGCCATAGGCGGCTTTGAGCGTCTCGACTTGCAGCATCGGGTTCCTGTGCTTCCGGCAGTCTTAGCAGACAAAACGCGTGCGGCGAATCTCCGCCCCCATGATTCCCTCCCCTGCAAGGGGGAGGGTCAGGGTGGGGTCGCGAGCTGCTTCCAGCTCTCTGAGCGAGCCGCCCTGGATTGCTTCGCTTTGCTCGCAATGACGAGTATTCTCGCGGCGCATCCGCGCCCGAGCTTTGCCTCTCACCACGCACCAAAAATAAACTCGCCTCCGGCATAAAAGGGAGGCGAAGCGCCGACAGGCGCATTGTCCTACCAATCGCCGCTTGCGCGGCGGCGCATCCATTGCTGGACGCGCCCGCCTATCGGCGCTTCACCGCGGCGCTCGCCACCGGCTCTTACCCCGATGGCTCAGCTCCAGAACCGGGTTTCCCGACGTCTCAAGCTCGCAGGTGTTTTGCCCGCTCACATTCTAGCCGTCGGTTAAGCACGCTCCGTGCGGACCGGTCCTTTTGCCGGTCGACCGGTGCCCCAGAGCCGCCCGAGTGCGGATTGGCAATTCCGCCCGCGGGGACCGCCACTCGCTCCGCTTTTCAGGCATGCCGGCCGGACAAGCGCCCTATAGATGAGCGAGATGTGGCTTATGTAACCGATATAGGGACGCTTGTCAAGGTTATCGTCTCTAAAAAAGAGACTTATCGCGCTGGAGCAATTCAAGTCGCTCGCCTTGGGTTTCGGGCCAACAGACGACTTTAGATTTCTACGTCCCCGGCAAGTCGCTCAATGGGTTCCTTTTCGACCAAAGCGGATCGCTCACATTCCGCGGGCCGCCGGCAAATCAGCATCGATCGTGAACAGCTCCTGGGGGTGCGAGACGCCGCGCAGCGCGTAGCGTCCGACCGAGACCAGGCGGCGTTTGATGTCGCCGACACCGGCAAACGCCGCCGATATCAGAACCGGCTGATCGACCGAACGGCACATCGCGGCAATGCGGCTTGCTTCGTTCACCGCCGGCCCTAGGACGGTAAAGTCGAGCCGTTCGCGACTGCCGACATTGCCATAGAAGACTTTGCCGACATGCAAACCGAGATACATGTCGGTGACCGGCTTGCCGTCCGCGGCGCGGCGTTTTTTCAATTCGGCAACACCTTGGCGCGCGGCGATCGCCGCCGATAACGCCGCGTCGCAGGCATGCATGCGGTCTTCGGCGGTGAAGATGGCGAGCGTGCCGTCACCGATCAGCTTGAGGACATCGCCGCCATGTTCGTCGATCGCCGACACGATGACGTCGGCATAGTCGTTCAGCAATGAGATGACCTGTTCCGGCGCCGCGTCGGTGATACGCGTGAAGCCGCGCAAATCGCTGAACCAGACGACGGCATCGATCCGCTCGGCGAGGCCGCGCACGATGCGGCCGCTGAGCACGCGCTGGCCGGCGTCACGGCCAAGATAAGTTTCCATCAGCGTCCGGGTCATGCGCGCCAGCGCTACCGATTTGATGGCCAGCGCCAGGTACGGCACGATACGTTCAAGCGTGGCGATGTGGCCGTCGTCGAACCCCTCGGGCGTCCTTGTCCCCCATGACGAGTACACCGCGTCCATCTCGCCGATGACGTTTTGCGCGGCAAAGCGGTTGATGATCGCGACATAGTCGGTCAGGCCCGCTGCGAGCCAGTCGGACAGCATCGAGAACTCGTCTTTGCCGTCGGCGTTAAGCCGGCGGCGCAGCAGCACGTCGCCGGTTTGCAGCATGGCGTAGAAGGGGCTGCGCCGCCACACATCGGTCGCCTGGACATCCAAAGAAACGCCATGGCCGACGCTTTGATCGACGACGACATGCGTGCCCCCGGTGGCCGCGGCGAGGTGGATGGCGCGCTGCACGAAGTGCCCGACCGGACCGGATGCGTCGACGCCTTCCAGGCTGGTGCGGCCATATCCCTGCACCGTGGATTCGTCGGGACCGTAGCCCCAGCGGAACAGGTGGCCTTCGTGGACCGGATGGAGGGTGTCGATAAACACGTGGCCGCGACCAAGCGGAATCCCGGCCGCGATGCAACGGTCGCAGAAGCCTGAGACAATATCGGCTTCAGGCGTGCCGGCGAGGCCGGCTTCGGTCAGCCATGCTGACAATTCGCTGAACAGCTTTTCATTCATGCCGCGACTATACCGACAGTCCGCATCGCGGTCGCGGCGCTTTTCGAAGTTTGCGGGCCGGCAAGCTCGCGTCTGCGATCGAGCAGTGAACCGAAACGGGGGTATTGCGTTTCCGGCGGCGGTTGATCCGCAAACCGCAACGGCGCTGGCGATCCGGGGTTAGATCGATTATCTGCCAGGGGCGTAGCCGTGCTGCGCCATGCAGCCATTATAGACTTTGAGCGACGGACTCTCCTGGCCGGGCAGGTAGATCGGCGTCAAAGCCCTGGCGCTGGTGATGCGCTCGGCTTGCTCCATCTCGCCCCGACAGATCGTCTTGTCGGCTTCGAGCTGTGCTGCATCGATGGCGCGGCCGTCGGGTCTTGTCCACGTCGTCGGCATCGTCGCCGAGGTGCACGCGGCAACCGCGAGAAACAAGATAATTGCCGCGCTGGTCCGGGTCATTGGAGCCTCCGGGCGCTTCTAACATGAGACAAGGCGAAAGAAAAAAGCCGCCGGAAATCGTCGCCGGCGGTTTAGCACCTGCTGCACCGGCTGTTCGATCGCGTTTGCCGCTCCGCTTGACATGCAGGTATTCGCCTGCCTATATAATGGTCATGCAGGCGTTTACCTGCCTTTGATGCCGGGGCGTGCCAATCAGCGCATGCCGATCAGGACTGCCGATGAAGGCGATCGACAAAGTGTTCAAGGCTCTGGCCGACCCAAGCCGCCGCGAATTGCTCGATCGGCTGCACGCCAAAAACGGGCAGACGCTGAGCGAGCTGTGCAAGGGGCTGGACATGGCGCGGCAGTCGGTCACGCAACACCTCGGCCTGCTTGAAGACGCCAATCTCATCGCGGTCGAGCGGCAGGGGCGGGAAAAGCTGCACTACTTCAACCCGGTGCCGATCCACGAGATTTACCAGCGCTGGATCCGAAAATTTGAGCGGCAGCGCCTCGACGCGCTGCACAACTTCAAGACCAAGCTTGAAAGGAAACGAAAATGACCGCGAGCAACGAGAAATTCGTCTACGTCACCTACATCGCCACCACGCCGCAGCAGGTCTGGAAAGCCCTGCTCGAAGGCGAGTTGACGCGCCAGTATTGGCAACACGAGAACGTGTCCGATTGGCAGCCCGGCTCAAAGTGGGAGCTTGTCGCCGACGATGGCAAGCGCACGGTGCGGCACGTCGGCCAGGTGCTGGAAAGCGTCCCCGACAAGCGCCTGGTGCTGACCTGGGGCGACGTCGGCGACGACGCGGCCAAGCGCTCGCGCCTCGCCATCGATATCGAGACTGTCGGCGAGATGGTGCGCTTGACGGTGACGCACGACGACCTCAGCGCGGACATGCGGCGCCGGATCACCAACGGCTGGCCGCGGGTGCTGTCCAGCCTCAAATCCTTCCTGGAGACGGGGCGTCCCCTCGTTACCTGGGCCTGATCGGCTGTCGCTAACAAGTGAAACCGAGGGAGAAATCACATGGTCGATATTCTGCACAAAGTCGGAATCAAATCGTCGTCGCCGGACGATGTCTACAAAGCGCTGACCACGCGCGAAGGCCTTGCCGCCTGGTGGACCAACGACACGCAGGGGGAAAGCAAAGTCGACGGCGTGCTCCAGTTCCGCTTCGGCGGCGGCGGTTTCGACATGAAGGTTCTTGAGCTGCAACCCGCCGAGCGTGTGCTCTGGCAGGTGGTCGACGGCCCCGAAGAATGGATCGGCACAAAGCTGAATTGGGAGCTCAAACAACAAGGCGACTGGACCATCGTGCTCTTCAAGCACGAGGGCTGGAAGGAGCCGGTGGAGTTCATGCACCATTGCAGCACCAAATGGGGTGTCTTTCTGCTGAGCTTGAAGTCGCTGCTCGAGACCGGGAAGGGCGGCCCCCACCCGAACGACATCAAGCTCGACAGCTGGGAATAAAGCCGCGCCGGCCAAGGGAGAGAAACGATGACGGCTACCGGCCCGGAAGCCGGAACCCGTCAAGTGCGGCTGGCGGCAAAGGATCCAGGGCTCCCGCGGCGGCGTCGATTGACTCCTTTTCCCTGCCTCGATCGTCCTAGCTGCATCGAGACAATGGGAGCAGAACCGATGAGCCTCAAAGAT
This sequence comes from uncultured Alphaproteobacteria bacterium, assembly GCA_963829395.1. Taxonomy (GTDB): domain Bacteria; phylum Pseudomonadota; class Alphaproteobacteria; order Rhizobiales; family Xanthobacteraceae; genus BOG-931. The sequence goes on from CAWHHX010000001.1 coordinate 262,237, forward strand.
AAGAATGCCGTCGTCACCGGCGGAAGCCGCGGCCTTGGCCTCGGACTGGTCGAGGCCCTGGTCGCGCACGGCGCCAGGGTGACGGTCGTCGCCCGCGACGTCGATGCGCTTCACGCCGTCCGCGCCCGGCTCGGCGTTGCCACCATCTCCGCCGACGTGACGGACGAAAGCGCCGCCCACCGCATCCTTGCCGAGGTCGGCCCCGACATCCTAGCGCTGAACGCCGGCGCGAAGCCGCGGATGGGCCGGTTGGACCAGCTGAGCTGGGCGGATTTCGCTGCGACCTGGGAGACCGACGTCAAGGCCGGGCTCTATTGGCTGCAGGCCGCGCTCAACCTGCCGCTCAAGCCGGGAAGCCGGGTGCTGGTGGGATCGAGCGGCGCGGCGGAGAACGGATCGCCGCTGTCGGGCGGCTATGCCGGCGCCAAGCGCATGCTCTGGTTCATGACCAAGTACGCCAACGGCGTCTCGGCGCAGAAGCATCTCGGGATCCGCTTCCAGGCGATCGTGCCGCAGCAGATCATCGGCGACACCGGTGTCGGCGACGCCGGCGCGGACGCCTATGCGCGTGCCATGGGCGTCAAGCGCGACGACTTCCTGGCCCGCTTCGGCGCGCCGATGCCGCCCCGGGAGTTCGGCGAGAAAGTCGTTTCCGTGTTGGACGACCCGAGATATGCCGAAGGCGTCGCCTTCGGGCTCAAAGGCGACACCGGCGTTACGATGCTCGAGGGGGCGGCGGCTTGAGCGCAGAACGGCCCTCGACGGAGCAGGAGCGCCGGGCGGGGCTCATCGCCCTGGCCGGCGACCTGCGGCCCGAGCTGCACCGCTATTGCGCGCGCCTCATGGGGTCGGTCATCGACGGCGAGGACGTCGTGCAGGACACGCTGGTGCGGGCTTTCGCGGCGTTGGACGACCTCGAGGAGACACCGCCGCTTCGACCCTGGCTGTTCCGGATCGCCCACAACCGCGCCCTCGACCTGCTGCGCAGCCGGGCGGCGCGCAAGGCCGAACCGATCGCCGCCGCCGCGGACGTCGCCGACCCGACCAACCCTGACCCCGTGGAGATGCTGATGCGCCAGGAAGCGGTCAAGACCGCAGTGTCGCGCTTCGCCGACCTCCCCACCATGCAGCGCAGCGTCGTCATCCTCAAAGACGTGCTCGACGAGTCGCTGATCGACATCGCCGCCCTCCTCGACCTCACGGTCGACGCCGTGAAGGGCCATCTGGCGCGGGGGCGCGCGCGTCTTCGGGAGATCAACGCGCAAGCCGTCGCGCTTGCGGACGCGCCGCCGGCATCCGCCGCGGTGGCGCGCTATGCCGCGCTGTTCAATCAGCGGGACTGGGACGGCCTGCGGGCGCTCTTGGCCGACGATGTGAAACTCAATCAGTCCTCGCACCCGCTGCGCGTCGGCCCAGCCGACGTCGGTTTGTTCTTCACCATCTATGCCAGGAACGACCCCGTATGGCTCGTCCCGGCCTGGCTCGAAGGCCGGGAGGTGATCGCGGTCTTCGACGACCGCGCCGATCCGAAGCCTAGTTATCTGATGTGGCTCGAGTGGCGCGACGGCCGGATCAGCTTTATCCGCGACTACCGCCATGTCCGCTATGTCGCCGCTGACGCGGAACTGGCGCTGGCGCCGGACGCCAAGCCCGCGGGCGAGGGAACCGCCGGCCGATGAGTAAAGCTGCTGCGCGCCCAGCCGCCGCGCGCGACTTCCGAAGCCGCCGAGCGGAATTCGCGCGGACGCGTCCTATAGGACGCTAAAACAATGATATGCCGAGCGCGGGCAACAAACGCTGCAGGATTGCGGCGATGCAAACGAGCACCACCAGGATCTTAAGCAGATTGGCCAATCGCCCGTCGCGTACGAATTTGTCGATGACCCAAAACAGGATCGCGCCGACGACAGCAATGATCAGGATGTTTATCAAGACCAAAAGCAATGCAACCTCCCGTTGGCGTCGCCCTTCAAAATCTCGACGCCCGAAAAAAATCGCCGCTAGTCTAAGGCAGTCGACGCGCAGAGAAAAGCGCTCCGGGGTTTTCCCGAAGCGCCTTCAGCTTTTGCGCGACCGGCGCGTCCGGCCGCTACGCCAGCATAGCGATATAAGGCGTCGACGGGACGGCTCGTTCCGAAGATCGAGGAAGACAATTTGGCGGCGCCGGGCGGAACCGAATTCGGGCGCGCGCATTACCTGGTTGCCTGCACCGACCTGTCCCATCCACGGGCTTGTTGCGTCCGCGGGCTTGGCGGCACGATGGCGTCGGCCAATCTCCGCACAGCCGTCCAATCTCCGCCACAGCCGTCGTGATTTCCGGCTCGACGAGGTACCGCGCTTGCAGCCGGAGCTTTTTGTTTCCGGACACTCGGCTTTGATAACGACAGCGGACGCGGCCCCTCATAGCCTCGCATTTTTTGCGAACAAATAAGAGGAACTTTGCGCCTTCTTTCTCATTTCCTGTCACGACCACTGGGTGGTTTCACGTGGGCAGGGGATGGTCTATGACGCGCAGCTCCATATTGCCGATCGTTCTTTTCGTTTTGGCTCTCATCGCAGTCGTGCGAACCAACGATCAACAAGTCCAGCAAGCCTGCGTGAACGCGGCAATCTGTTTGCTCGCCGTTCGATCTGGCTTGTCGCCGCATCGGCAATCTGGTCTCCAGGCACATGCCGGCGATTGGCCTTTCGCGGGCGCCGTAGCTTGGCCGGGTCGAGGTTATTCGACCTGTTCGCCGAGATAGGCAGTCACGACCTGCGGATCGGCGCGCACGGCGGCCGGTGTGTCGGTGACCAGCACGCGGCCGCGGATCAGCACCGAGATGCGGTCGGCGAGCGCAAACACTGCCGCCATGTCGTGCTCGACCAGGACCATCGTGAGTTGACCCTTGAGGCGGAGCAGCAATTCGACTTGTCGTTCGGTTTCCTCGCGGCCGATGCCGGCCATTGGCTCGTCGAGCAGCAGCAGCGTCGGCTTCATGGCAAGCGCGATGGCGAGTTCGAGCATCCGCTTCTCGCCGTGCGACAATTCGCCGGCGCGCAGGTACGCGCGGTCGGCGATGCCGGCCTGTTCGAGCGCCGCCATGGCCGGAGCGTTGAGCGCTGCTTCCTCGGCGGCGCGGCCGATGAACTTCAAGCTCGAACCGTTGCGTGCCTGGACCGCGAGCGCGACGTTTTCTAGAACCGAAAATCCCGGCAGGATCGAGGTGATTTGAAAGCTGCGCGCCAGCCCGCGCAAGGCCCGCGCCTCGGGAGGCAGCGCGGTGACGTCGCTGCCGGCGAACAGGATGCGGCCTTCGTCCGGCGGAATGAGGCCGGATATTTGATTGATCAGCGTGGTCTTGCCGGCGCCGTTCGGGCCGATGATGGCGTGAATCTCGCCCGCCATGACGTCGAGCGTCACCTCGTCGGTCACGGCCAAGCTGCCGAAATTCTTGCGCAAGCCTTCGAGTCGGAGCACCGGATCAGGCATGGCCGGACCGCCGCCACAGCCGCGAGGCAAGGCCGATCAGTCCGCCGCGGGCGAACAGCACGACCAGAACGAGTATCGGCCCGAAAATCACTTTCCAGTTTTCGGTTATTCCCGACAGCCACTCTTCCGCGAGCAGATAGGCGACGCTGCCGATCAGCGCGCCATCGAGCGTGCCGACGCCGCCGAGGATGACCATGACGATCAGTTCGCCGGATTCCTGCCACGACATGTAAGCCGGGCTCACGAACTCGGTGAGGTTGGCCAGCAGGAAACCGGCAAAGCCGCCGATGCCGCCGGCAATGACATAGGCGACGAGCTGAAAGCGCCGCACGCCGAAGCCGATCGTCGCCATGCGGGTCGGGTTCTCCTTGGCGCCGCGCAGCACGCGGCCGAAGCGCGACACCACCAGCGCGCGGCAGAACAGATAGGTCGCCAGCAGGCAGAGCAGGGCGAAATAGTAGAACGCGCGATCGCTCTTGAGCAGCGGCCAGCCGGCGATGGTGTTGCGTGCGGCGATGGTCAGGCCGTTGTCGCCGCCATATGGCGCCAGCGAGGTGGCGATGAAATAGACCATCTGCCCGAAGGCGAGCGTGATCATGATGAAATACGCGCCCTTGGTCCGCAGGCAGACGATGCCGGTGAGCCAGGCAAACAGCATGGCGACGGCAATGGCGGCCGGCAGCGCGATCAGCGCGTCGCCAATGCCGTGGGCGGAGAGAATGCCAACCGCATAGGCGCCGAGCCCGACGAACGCCGCGTGGCCGAATGAAATCAGCCCGGCATAGCCGACCAGGAGATCGAGCGCGACGGCGGCGACCGCGAACACTATCATGCGGGCGCCGACATCGACCAAATACTGCTTGGCCGTCAGCGACGCGACCGCCGGCAGCAGCGCGAACGCTAGAAAGATGATGGCTGGCAGCACCACGCTACGCGTCGGGCGAAGCGGGCGCGCCCCGGTTGTTGCAGCGAGCGCGGCGTCGGTCATCGTCAGCGGCCTCGCGCCGGAAACAAGCCGGCGGGCCGCACATAAAGCACCACCGCCATCAACACGTAGATCAGCATGGAGGCGATCGCCGGTCCGGCCATGCGGGCAGGCGAGGGGCCCATCATCAGGCGAAGGATGTCGACCGAGAACGAGCGGCCGAGCGTATCGACCAAGCCGATCAACAGCGCCGCGACGAAGGCGCCGCGGATCGAGCCGATGCCGCCGATGACGATCACGACGAAGGCGAGGATGAGGATATTGTCGCCCATGCCGGGCTCGACCGAGATGATCGGCGCGATCATGATGCCGGCGAAACCGGCCAGCATGGTGCCGAAGCCGAACACGATCATGAACAGCCGCTCGATATTGACGCCGAGTGCGGAGACCATGCGCGCGTTGGTGGCGCCGGCGCGCACCAGCATGCCGATCCGGGTGAAGGTCACGAGCGCATAGAGTCCGCCGGCGATGGCAAGCCCGGCGGCGATGATGACCAGACGCCAGACCGGATAGAGCAGGCCGCTCATCAGCACGATGGTGCCGGTGAAAAACTCCGGCACCGGCAGCGTCAACGGTGCCGCGCCCCACACCACCCGCACGGCATGATTGAGGAACAGAATGATGCCGAACGTGGCGATCACCTGATCGAGGTGGTCGCGATCATAAAGGTGGCGGAACACCAGGAACTCGAGCAGCAGGCCGAAGGCGAGCGCAGCGAGCAGCGCCAGCACCAAGGCGGCGAGGAAATTGCCGACTAGGCTGTAAAATGCCACCGCAAGATAGGCGCCGAGCATGTACTGCACGCCGTGCGCCAGATTGATGAAATCCATCACGCCGAACACCAGCGTCAGGCCGGCCGCGATCAGGAACAGAAGAACGCCGAGCTGCAATCCGTTCAGGACCTGGACGAGGAAAAGCGTGCCTGACATTGGACCGGGTGGGTTTTTGGGACCGGCATTTGTTTAGCTGTTTCCCGGGCGCAGCGCGCCACGAAGTGGTGCGCTGCAGACCCGGAATTGTCAAAAACTCAGAGTTTGGAACGATCCCGGATCAACGGTGCAACGCTTGCGCGCTGCACCGCTTCCGAGAAACTGGGTTATCGGGCGCCTGTCCCGGTGGTGCGGCGAGCCGCCCCACGCGGCGCCTTATTTCATCGGGCAGTCCTTGGCGTACGAGTCGCCATAGTTCGTGAACACCGTCTTGACGATCTCGGTCTGGTATTTGCCGTCGGGGCGCTTGGCGACCTTGGTCAGATAGAAGTTCTGGATCGGATAGTGGTTGTTGTTGAACTTGAACGCGCCGCGCAGCGACTTGAAGTCGGCTTTCTTGAGCGCCGCGCGCAGCGCGTCCTTGTCGGCGAGGTTGCCTTTGACTGCGCGCACCGCGCTGTCGATCAGCAAGGCGGCGTCGTAAGCCTGGAAGGCGTAGGTCGCCGGAATGGCGTTGTACTCTTTCACGTATTCCTCGACGAATGCCTTGTTCTGCGGGTTGTCGAGATTGGGCGCCCAATCGGACCCGGCGAGCATGCCGAGCGCTGCGTCCTGCTGCGCCGGCAGCGTCGATTCATCGACCGTGAACGCGGACAGGAAGGTGATCTTGTCGGCAAGGCCGGACTGCCGGAACTGCTTGACGAAGTTCACGCCCATGCCGCCGGGGATGAAGGCGAAAATCGCATCGGGGCTCGCCGCGGCGATGCGCGACAGCTCCGCCGAATAATCGAGCTGGCCGAGCGGCACGTACATCTCGTCGAGCACTTCGCCGGTGAATTTGTGCTTGAAGCCGGCGGCGGCGTCCTTGCCGGCCTGATAGTTCGGCACGATGATGATGACCTTCTTGAACCCGGAATCCTGGGCGTATTGGCCCAACACTTCGTGCACTTGATCGTTCTGGTAGGAGGTGACGAAAAGATTCGGGTTGCAGTCCTTGCCGGCGAAGCTCGACGTTCCGGCGTTGGGGCTGATGAGGATGACATTCGCCTCGGTGACCGGCTTGGCGATGGCACCGAGGATGTTGGAGAATATCGGGCCGACGACGAAATCGACCTTGTCGCGATCGATCAGCGATTTGACCTTGGTCACGGCGACGTCGGGCTTGAGCTCGTCGTCGGCGACGACGATCTCGGTCTCGCGGCCGCCGAGCTTGCCGCCGAGATCCTTGACCGCCAGCGTGAAGCCGTTGCGCAATTGCTGGCCGAGCACCGCCGGCGGACCGGACAGCGTGGCGATAATGCCGACCTTGAGAGCGTCCTCGGCGTGCGCGGTCGACGCCCACGCTGAAAGCAGCGCCGCAATGGCAACGAGCGACTTACGTTTGATCATGTCCAGTCTCCTGACAGGGCCGGCGATGGCCTTTTCGGTGCCCCACGCTTTTGGTGCCGACGCTTCTCGGTGCCTACGCTTTCGGCACCGACGCTTCTCAGTGCCCGCAAAGCTTTTGCAGCGCCAGCGGGCCCGATCCGGCGCGATACTTTAAGGTTAAAATACTGGCTTTGTGAAGCGGGCTAGGCGACAATAATAGCGGCGGCGGCTGAGGCAAATTTACGCTGTTGGTCGATTGGGCGCGCCGGACATTGGCGCTTCACATCGTGCGTGCTTGAATGCAATCATCCCTGATGGAGTAACGGTCCGATGACTTATGCAATGACGCCGGGCATCACCAAGGCCGGGACGGGTATAGACGGCATCTCCTGGAATATTCTCGGCCAGACCTATGTGCCGAAGCAGCTCAGCGAGTATTCGTTTGCCTGGCACGCCACGTTTCCGCCCGGCACCTTCGTCCCGCCGCATATTCATCCGACCCAGGACGAGTTCATCTATATGCTCGACGGCAAGTTCGATCTCGTCCTCGAGGGCCGCGAGTTCGTCGCCACGACCGGCGATCTGATCCGGCTGCCGATGAATTTGCCGCATGGCATCTTCAACAAGACCGATCAGACCGTGAAGTGCTTTTTCTGGGTGACGCCGACCCGCAAGCTCTACGACTTGTTCTGGGCCATTCACGGCATGAAGGAGCAGTCGCCGCCGGACGTCGTCGCGCTCTCGGCCAAGCACGAGGTCGTATTCCTGCCGCCGCCGGAGTAGAGACGGCTCTCGAAAGTCGCCAGTGCTGGTGCGTCATGCCCGGCTTGTGCCGGGCATCCCGGTTTTTCGAAACCGCGTGCCATGCAATCGAGATGGCCGAGACAAGCCCGGCCATGACGCTGTTCGCTCACGCCGCCTTGTTGACCTGCTCGCGGGCAAAGCCGGCGGCGGAGGCATAGCCGCGCACGATGGCCTTGCGCTGCTCGAAGGAGAGCACGTCGTCGATATTGTTGAAACCCTCGGGCGCCCGCGCCTCGACGGCGTCGATCACGCCCTCCGGGCCGCCGCGGCGATTCATCTGCACGATCTCGGCCGTCATCGGCAACCGCGTCTGCTCGTAAGCCCACAGCGCGTGGACCGGATGCTCCGACTCCACCAGCAGGTCAGCCAGGCATCGCGCGTCGAGAATGGCCTGCGACGCGCCGTTCGAGCCGACCGGATACATCGGATGGGCGGCGTCGCCCAACAAAGTGATCCGGCCGTGGCTCCAGCGCGGCAGCGGATCGCGATCGCACATCGGATATTCCCAGAATTCGTTGGTCGCTTCGATCAGCGCGCGCGCATCCACATAGGGAATGCGGAAGCGCTGCACGTGCGGCATCAGATCTTCGAAGCGGCCGGGCCGCGACCAATCCTGCTTCTGCGGCACCGGCATCGAGGGATCGCCGACCCGGCCGACCACGGCCCAGTTGGTCAGCCGTTTGTCGGGGCGCGATCCCTCGGCGATCGGATAGACCACGAGTTTAGCGTTGAGCCCACCGGCGACGACCATCGAACGTCCGGTCAAAAACGCCGGCCAATCGATAGCGCCGCGCCACAGCATGACACCGTTCCAGCGCGGCGGCCCTTCGTTGGGGAAGAGCTTGTCGCGCACCACCGAATGAATGCCGTCGGCACCGATCAGCACGTCGCCGCGCGCGGTGCGCCGATGGGACCCGCCGCGATCAAAGAAATAGGCGGTCACGCCGCCGTCGTCCTGGGTGAACGAGCCGAGCCGGCAGTTGAAGTGGATGCGCAACTCGCCAAGCCGCGCGCGCACGGCTTGATAGATCACGCCCTGGAGGCGGCCGCGGTGAATGGAGAATTGCGGGATGTCGTAACCGGCATCCAGCCCGCGCGGCTCGCGCCAGATCTCCTGGCCGAAACGATTGGTATAGAACAGCTCGTAGGTCCGGATCGCCACCGCATCGAGGCGATCGAGCAGGCCGAGGTCGGCCAATTCCTTGATGGCATGGGGCAGCGTGTTGATGCCGACGCCGAGCTCGCGGATGCCGTCCGCCTGCTCGAAGATTTCGCAGTCGATCCCGCGCGCGTGCAGCATCAGCGCCGTCACCAGGCCGCCGACGCCGCCGCCTGCGATGATCACTTTCATGACTCTACCCCTTACAACACGCCCTTATTAACGATCGGCTAGTCTGCCGCAGGCGGCAAAAAATGCAATGATTTGCCGTTGGCATGGTTATGAGGGCGTGCTCTCTGGCCGCGCCTTGAGCGCGCGCTTGTCGATCTTGCCGACGCCCGAGCGCGGCAGCGCGTCCAGGAAAGCAATGTGCTTCGGCCATTTGTATTTGACGAGATTCTGCTTGCAGTAGGCGAGCAGCTCGTCGGCGCTGAGGCTTGCGCCCGGTTTGCGCACCACGAACACCTTTACGGCCTCGCCGCTGAACGGATCCGGCACGCCGACGGTGGCGGCTTCGAGAATGGCCGGATGCTTAAAGAGGAGTTCATCGATCTCGCGCGGGTAGACGTTATAGCCGCCGACGATGATCATTTCCTTCTTGCGGTCGACGAGGAACATATAACCGTCCTCGTCGTAGTAGCCGATGTCGCCGGTATAGAGCCAGCCGTCGCGAATTTGCCGCGCGTTCTCCTCCGGCCGGTTGCGATAGCCCTTGGTGAATTGCGGCCCGCGCACGCGGATTTCGCCGCGCTCGCCGGTCGGCATCACCTGGGTGCCGGTTTCCAGATCGACGACCTCGGCCTCGTAGCCGGCCGCGGCGATGCCGACCGAGCCGATCTTGCGCAGGCCGTGCAGCGGATTTTGATGGATCGGGGCGCCCTCCGACATGCCCCAGCCCTCGAGCAAGACCGAGCCGGTAGCGCTCTCCCAGAAGCGGATCAGCTCGACCGGACAGGCAGCGCCGCCGGAGAGACAGACCCGCAGGCTCGCGAAATCCGTCGTGGCGAAATTCTCGTTGGCGCGGAGCCCCATATACAGCGCCGCCGGTCCGCCGGCGAAGGTGGTGATGCGCCGCCTCTGAAATTCTTCCAACACCGCCGCCGGCTTGTAGGCCGGCAACAAATCCATGAACGCGCGGAGGTAAACCGGGAAGATCAGCGTGTAGCAAAAGCCCCAGATGTGGAACAGCGGCGCGACATTGAGAATGCGTTCGGCATCGAGCGGCAACGGCCAGATCGCCGCGACGCCATAACAGAACGCCATCAGATTGGAGTGGCGATGCTCCGCGCCCTTGGGCAAGCCGGTGGTGCCGCCGGTGAAGAACAGGGCACAGAGGTCGTCGGGTTCGGGGAGGGGTAGCGCAGCGGCAGGCACCGACAGGAGCTGCTCGATGGTCACACCGCCAGGTCCCAACACAATGACTTTTGGCTGGCCGGCGCGTTGCGCGAGCGTCTTTGCCCGATCGGCAAATTCGGCGTCGCAGACGATCAGGCGCGGATCGACGTCGCGGACCAAAGGTTCGATTTCGCGGTCGGTGTAAGTCGGATTGAGCGGCGCCACCTGCGCGCGGGCCGCCATGCCGGCATGGAGCCCGACCGCCATCTCCAGGCTGTTGCGCATCAGATAAGCGATCCGCTCGCCGGCGACGCCAGGCGCGGCGAATGTCTCCGCCAGCGCCGCCACGGCTTGGGCATACTGGCCATAGGTCAGCTCGCGATCGAGGCAGGCCAAAGCCTGAGCATCCGCACGATGCGCGGCGGCATAGGCGAGCGCATGAACAATGGTCGGAAATTCCGGATAGCGCGGGTCGCGGCTGGGTGGGGTCACACGCGGCATGGCGCTTTTCTGCGGCGTTGCGGGGCGGTTTGCAATGGCTGACAAATCCGTGCTGAAGCCTTAAATCCCGGCCTTCGACCGGGAGGAGAGCCATCATGAGCCGGACCGCGCATCTGCGCCTGCCCTTTTTCGACGCGGAGCATCGCGCCTTCGCCGACGAATTGGACCAGTGGGCTCGTGAGAAGGTGGCCGACATAGAAGGCGGCGATGCGACGCACGGCGACGTTGACGCGATATGCCTGCGGTGGGTTCGTGCGTTGGGCGCCGCCGGTTGGCTCCGCCAATGCGTGCCGGCGGGTTATGGCGGCGCCCACGATCCGCTGCAGTCGCGTTATCTGGTGATCGCGCGGGAAACGCTGGCGCGTCATTCCGGCCTGGCCGACTTCGCTTTCATCATGCAGGGCCTCGGCAGCGGCCCGATCTCGCTGGCCGGCTCCGAGGAGTTGAAAACCCGCTATCTGCCGCGGGTCGGCAACGGCAGCGCCGTGGCCGCGTTCGCGCTCACCGAGCCGGACGCCGGCTCCGACGTCGGCGCCATGGCGATGTCGGCCCGGCACGACGGCGACCACTATGTGCTCGATGGCGAGAAGACCTGGATCTCGAATGGCGGCATTGCCGATTTCTACACTGTGTTCGCCCGCACCGGCGAGGCGCCGGGCGCCCGCGGCCTGTCGGCCTTCGTGGTCGATGCCGGCGCGCCCGGCTTTGCGATCGCCGAGCGGCTTTTGGTCACCGCACCACATCCGCTGGCGCGGTTGCGCTTTCAATCCTGCCGCGTGCCGGTGTCGCAACGCATCGGCGCGCCGGGCGAAGGCTTCAAGATCGCCATGCGCAACCTCGACATCTTCCGCGCCTCGGTGGCGGCCGCCGCACTCGGCTTTGCACGCCGCGCGCTCGACGAGGCGCTGGCGCGGGTGACGACCCGCAAAATGTTCGGCCAGACGCTTGGCGACTTTGAGTTGACGCAGGCCGCGCTCGCCGACATGGCGACCGAGATCGATGGCGCGGCGTTGCTCACCTACCGGGCCGCATGGCTGCGCGACGTCGAAGGCGTAGCGACGACGCGCGAAGCGGCGATGGCGAAGATGGCCGCGACCGAGGGCGCGCAGCGCGTCATCGACCGCGCGGTGCAGATGTTCGGCGGCCTCGGCGTCGGCGTCGGCTCGGTGGTCGAGCACCTTTACCGCGAGATCAGGCCGTTGCGCATTTACGAGGGTGCGACCGAAGTGCAGAAGCTGATCATCGGCCGCGATCTGCTCAAAGCGCGAAATTAGGTTGCGGACTCAGAAGGCGTTCGTGCGGGCGGCGTCGGTCGCCTGGGGTTGCGTAGGTTCACGGCCGAACTAAAGTCAAAGCGTTGGGGGCAATCTGCATGAACGTTCTCGGAATCAATTCCGTCTTTCATGAATCGTCTGCGGCGTTGCTGATCGACGGAAAGGTGGTGGCGGCGTGCGAGGAAGAGCGGTTCAACCGCGTCAAGCATGCCAAGCAGTCGCGGATCGACAATCCGCACGAGCTTCCCGCGCAGGCGATCCAATTTTGTTTGGACCATGCAGGGCTGAAAACTTCCGAGATCGACCGGGTGGCGTACTCGTTCGATCCCGAGCTTCGACGCGCCGACTATCGCGCGGAATGGTGGCCTGACAGCCAGATGGAGGATCGATTTTCTGCAGTGCCTGGGGAAGGTCGGCGGCGCTGCCGACCGGTTCCTCAACCGCAAGCTCGGCCGGGCTCTCAAGTTCGTGCCGCATCATCTGGCGCATGCCGCTTCGGCCTACTATCCGTCCGGCTTCGATGCGGCTGCCATTCTCATCATCGACGGCGTCGGCGAGGCGGCCTGTTCGACGCTGGCGCGAGGCGAAGGCGCGCGAATTGAGACCGTCGAGACGTTGTCGTATCCGCACTCCCTTGGATTTGTCTGGGAGCATGCCAGTATTCATCTCGGCTTCTCGCCCTACGATGCCTCCAAGGTCATGGGCCTTGCAGCCTACGGCGATCCCGAGGTGTATCGGCGACAATTGGCGTCGGTCATCCAGGTGAGCGAGGACAGCTATCAGGTCGATCTTGCCGCGCTCGGCTTCCCGTCCTTCGATCCGAAGGGGTTTGAACCTTTGATCGGGCCGCGACGGGAACCGGAAGAGGAAATTCTCCCGCAACACATGCACTTTGCCGCGGCGCTGCAGGACGTCACCAATGCGGCGGTGCTTGGCGCTGCTGCGCCGTCTCGAGCGCTCGGTCGGGCAGAAGCGTCTGTGCGTCGCCGGAGGCGTCGCGCTCAATTGCGTCACCAATGATCTGATGCGGCAGGCCAGCGCGTTCTCCGATATTTTCATCCCGTCCGCCCCGCATGATGCGGGCACCGCGATCGGTGCTGCTCTTGCGGTTCACTGTGCCGAACAAGGCATGAGGCCACCGCCCAGCGGCGCAACCCCCTATCTCGGTCCGCAATTCGACGAGCGAGAGGTTGTGGCTGCCGTCAAGGCGGCCGGTCTGACGCCGCGGCGCAGCAAAAACGCCGCTCAGGAGGCTGCCGACATGATCGCCGACGGCAATATCGTCGGCTGGTTTCAGGGCCGCATGGAGTTCGGACCCCGCGCGCTCGGCAATCGGTCGCTGCTGGCCGATCCGCGCCGGCCCGACACACGGGCTATCCTCAATAGCAGGGTCAAGCACCGCGAAGATTTTCGGCCGTTCGCGCCCAGCGTCCTGGCCGAACGCGCCGACGAATGGTTCGACGTCGGGCCGCATTTGGCAAGTCACGAATACATGCTGTTCGCCTGTCCAACAAAAACCGAACGTGCCGCAATCGTATTCCGGCTGTGATTCATCACGATGGAACGGCCCGCGTGCAAATCGTGCGGCGCGCGGCCAATCCGCGTTTTCACGAACTGATTTCGCGCTTCTCCGCGCGAACCGGCGTGCCGCTCGTTCTCAACACGTCATTCAACGACAGCGAGCCCATCGTCTGCACGCCGGCCCATGCGATCGCCACGTTCCGCAGCACCGGCATCGATGCGCTGTTCATGGGAGACGTCTATCTGACATCGCAGAGCTGAGCGATCGTTCGATAAGATGCAGTTGGTACCGGGCAACGCGATCCAGCCGGCAGGAGCAAAGACGTGGCTACACCGACCGCGGCATGGTACCGATGAAAACCGCGATGCGGAGCGACAACGAAGCGGGGGCGCGCGCTGACCGAATGACGGTTGACGATCCTACATGGCGTTCGCACGCTCCGCATCGGGCCCGCCAACAGAGCACCGGCGAGATTAGGTTCTCGCCTAATTTCTCGGTTTACATCGTCCCTCCCGATGGCGTCTGTCTCTATTCGGAGAATCGGAAGGTTTTTCTTCGGGGTGAACTTTACTGCGCCGTCGCCTCGTGCATTGGCGCAGGGCAGCGTCCGGAAGCCATCGTCGATGCGCTTTCCGGCGAGTTCCCTGCCGGCAAGATCGACGAAGCTATCAAGCGATTGCTCGATCGCGGTTTCGCGGCTCCCGCAAGCCTCATCGACGATACGGCTGCGGGCTATTGGGCGAGCTTCGGTCTCACCGACGAAACCGCCGTGGCGAACCTCGCGAACACCCGCGTGCAGATTGAATCACTGGGAGCGGCCGGCCAGGGCGAGCTTGAGGCCGCTTTGCGCAAATTCGGCGTTCGGGTGGTCGATCACGCGGCCAATCTGACTGTCGTTTTGGTGGACGACTATCTCGACGGCCAACTTGCCGAATTCAACCGTCAGCGGCTGACGCAAAAGCAGGAATGGCTGCCGGTGCAACCCTCGGGAATTTTTGCCCTGATCGGTCCGATTTTCAGGCCGGGAAAGAGCGCCTGTTGGGGCTGCCTCGCCGATCGCATGAAATGGAACCGCCAGATCAAGGCATTTCTCGATCGGAAGAACGCTTCCTGCGTGGTCGCGTCGCCGCTCAGCAAAAATCTGCTCGCGCCAAGCGCGATCGGGCTGGCGGCGACCGAGATCGCCAAGACCATTGCCAGCGGCTTTCGCACCGACCTGCACCACAATGTCGTCAGCCTCGATTTGTTGGGCTCGACGGTCGTCCGACATTATGTGGCTGCCCGGCCGCAATGCCCGTCTTGCGGCAGCAAGGACATGCGGGATCCCGATCGCGCTCCGCCGCCGGTCAGGCTCCGCGTCGGCGGCAAGGCCGTTATGACGAGCGACGGCTATCGCTCGGTAGCGCCAACGGAGACCATCGCTCGCTTTCGAAAGCACGTAAGCCCGCTGACCGGCATCGTGTCGCAGCTTGAACGGATCAAAAGCGAGCAACCGCTGGATTTCAGCTTTCTCGCAAGACACAGCTTTTCGCCGCGTCCCGAGGCTGTCGATGCGCTGCAGGTCCAAGTAGTCAGCGACAGCTACGGCAAAGGCAGTACCGCGGACCAGGCCGAGGCCAGCGCCTTGATGAAGGCCGTCGAACGCCATTGCGGGATATTCCAGGGCGACGAGATCAGGACGAACTCGGAGGTTTGTCGATTTTCCGGCGGGCGACGCGATCCTTCCCAACGACATTTTGTTGTTCAGCGATGCGCAGTATGCGCGCGGCCTGGATGCTGCACCATCGTCGGCCGCGGGCGGTCCGCGGCCATTCGATCCGTCGGCCGAGATCGAATGGTCGCCGATTTGGTCGCTGCGCGACGAACGTTTCAAATACCTTCCGACCGGCCTCCTGTACTTTTTTCACGATGCCTCGGCCAAAAATCAGTTCAGTGTCGACTCGAACGGCTGCGCCGCCGGCAATACGCTCGAGGAAGCGATCCTCCAAGGTTTCCTCGAACTCGTCGAGCGGGATGCGCATGCAATTTGGTGGTACAACCGCCTGCAGCGCGCCGAGATCGATCTGGATCGGCTTGGCGACAGTTATATTCGGGATCTGAGAGCCCAATTCGCTGCGATGGGACGCGGCCTGTGGCTGCTGGACGTGACCAGCGACCTTGATATTCCCGTCGTCATGGCCGTCTTGTATTGGAAGGAAGATGGCCGGGAATATATCGAGTTCGCCGCCGGCGCGCATTTCGAGCTGCGTGTCGCCGCACTGCGCGCGGTGACCGGGCTCAATCAATTGTTGGCGGTCGATCGGATGGCGCGCCCTGCTGGCGGTCCAGCGATCGCGGACAGAGGCGGCGCGTTGCCGGTGCCGTTGCGCAAGAACGTCTATGTCCGGCCGCACGGCAAAGCGGCCATCCGGGCGGCGCGATCTTCAAAATTTGCTGGCCTGGATCGGCGCCAGCAGGTCCTCGCCTGCGTAAAGCTAGCCGCGCGTCTTGGCCTGGATTTCCTCGTTCTCGATCAGACCCGGCCTGACGTCGACGTTCCCGTTGTCCGGGTGATCGTGCCCGGACTGCGGCATGTCCATCGCCGTTTCGCTCCCGGGCGAACTCTATGATGTGCCGGTCAAACTTGGTCTGCGCAAACGGCCGTTGCGGGAAGCCGATCTGAATCCGCTCCATCCGCGAACCCTGGAGTTTCGGAGCGATTAAGCGACGCCGAATTAGAGCCGACCTTTCATCCGGCGACGGAAACGCGATGTCCGCGCTACTCCATTTATCCTCAATCGCAGACATAATTCTGCGACGCCCGTGCGACGCCATGGTTCGGCGCGTGTGCAAAGGCAGCCGCAACGCAATGGTGCTCGGCGTCGACCTGAAATATAATGGAACCGTTTCGGCTGTGGCGACCAACGGCGGGAAAACATGGAAAATTTCAGCGACCACATTGTCGGCTACGGCATTTGGACCGTGGTCGTCATCATATTTATCCTTCTGCTTCGTCTGGCGAACATCATTCGCTACATCCCCAATAATCAGGTCGGCATCGTCGAGAAGCTATGGGCGGCACGGGGATCGATCAAATCAGGGTTCATCGCACTGCACGGCGAGGCTGGGTTTCAGCCGGAAATCCTGCGCGGCGGCATCCATTTCTTCTTTCCCTTCACCTACCGGATCCAGAAGTCCGATTTGGTCACGGTGGGGCAGGGCAAAATCGCCTATGTGTTCGCCCGCGACGGCGCGCCTTTGGCGCCGTCTCAGGTACTCGCTGCTAATGACGTGCCGGAAAAAGCCGAATTCCAGGATGTGCGCCAATTCCTCTTGAATGGCGGTCAGAAAGGGCCGCAGCGGAAAATCCTGCGCGAGGGCACGTATGCGATCAATACCACGCAGTTCGCGATTATCACCGACGAGCGCGTCTACGGCCATGCGTTAAGTCCGCAGGAGCAGCACGTGCTCGACAGCATGAGGCAAACGCTCGTTGATCGTGACGGCTTCGGCCCGATCGTGATCGCCGCCGCCGACGACAATATCGGCATCGTCACCGTGCACGACGGCCCATCGCTGCCGCCCGGCGAAATCATCGCACCCGAGGTCGGTTCCGATCTCGCCAACGCGGAGACGTTTCACAACAATTTCCAGGAGCCGGAAAAGTTCTTGCGGGCCGGCGGCTATCGCGGCCGCCAGCTGCAGGTGCTGGTCGAAGGCACCTGGTACATCAACCGGCTGTTCGCCACAGTCGAATGGGCGCCCAAAACCATCATTCCGGTCGGCAATGTCGGTGTCGTGATCTTTTATACCGGCCCGCGGACCCCCGACGTGTCGGGTGAAGATTACCGGCACGGTGAACTGGTGATGAATGGCTCGCGCGGCGTCTGGAAAGATCCGCTGCTTCCCGGCAAATACGCGTTCAACACGTTCGCCGGCAAGGTGGAGATCATCCCCACCGTCAATTTCATCTTGAAATGGATGAAAGGCGAAACCGGCGCGATGAAGCTCGATGAAAACCTGTCGGAAATCTCGCTCATAACCAAGGACGCGTTCGAACCGACGCTGCCGCTGTCGGTGGTGATGCACATCGATTACAAGAAAGCGCCGATGATCATCCAGCGCTTCGGCGATGTGAAAAAGCTCGTCGAACAGACGCTGGACCCGATGGTGAGCGCCTACTTCAAGAATATCGGCCAGAAGATGACCTTGATCGAGCTGCTGCAGAACCGCGCCGCGATCCAGGAAGAGTCCTCGACCGATATGAAGCAGAAGTTTGCCGCCTATTCTCTCGAGCTCCAAGAGGTGCTGATCGGGACGCCGCGAGCGCCGCAGGGCGATCAGACGATCGAGAACATCCTGATCCAGCTGCGCTCTCGCCAGGTGGCGCGGGAGCAGGTGACGACATTCCAGGAACAGGAAAAAGCCGCCGTCCAGGAGCGCACCCTCAACGAAGCGAAAGCCACAGCGGCGGCGCAAACGGCACTGACCCAATCGCTGATCCAGATCAAGGTCCACGAAAACGACGGCGCCGCTGCGCTCGCTCGCGCGCAAAAGGACGCGGAGACGGTTAAGGTAACGGCAGCGGCTGTCGGCGAAAAGTCGCGGCTTGAGGGTCGCGGCGAAGCCGACCGCACGCTCGCTATCGGCACCGCCACAGCCCAATCCACCAAGCTCGCCGTTGACGCCTATGGCGGTCCGGAATACCGCCTCGCCGAGCAAAATTTCGCGCATTTCGCCGACGCGCTGACCAAAATCAACCAGCCCATCGTGCCGCAATTTCTCATGTCGGGCGGCACAGGGCAGGAAGGCGGTGGCGGTGGCCTCATCCCGATCGCCATGCTGAGTTCCATGTTCGGCCGGATGATGCCGGAGGCACTCGAAAAGCTAAAGGACGAAGCGCCGCGACCGGCGGCGCCGAAGCACGGCAACGGGCCGAGCTGACAGGCTGTCGCGTTTTACGGGGCGACGCCTTAGCGAGGTTCCGCTTCGCCCCTAAACCGGCAGATCAACGCAGCCAGCAAAAGGATGCGAGCGGCCACAGCCGACTTGCGTTTTGCGGATTGGAATCGACATCACGACTGCGGACGGGCGGTTGTACCTGATGGCGGTGCGCGATCGAGCGCGGCACGAACCCGCGTCGCCAGGTGCGCTTGCGACACGGGTTTTTGCAAAAGGTCCACGCCCTCATCGAGCCGCCCTTGATGGACCACGGCGTTTCGGGAATAGCCGGTCATGAAGAGGACCTGCATGCCCGGCCGCAGACGCTCTGCTTCCTTCGCCAACTCGCGGCCGTTGCAGCCCGGCATAATGATGTCGGTGAGCAGCAAATCGATCGTTCGATCGGCTTTCTGCAGAAGCTCGAGTGCGGCTTCCGCATGCGGCGCCGCAATGACCCGGTATTCAAGGCCGCGCAGCACATCCGCTAGATAAGCCCGTACGTCGCTATCGTCTTCCACCAACAAGATCGTCTCACCTTTATCGGCGCCGATTGGGACCTGATCGCTTTCGTTATCGTCTTCCGCCGCCATCCCCTGAAGGCGAGGCAAATAGATTTTGACGGAGGTGCCCTGGTTCGGCTCGCTATAGATTTTAACGTGGCCGCCCGATTGCTTCACAAAGCCGTAGACCTGGCTCAGGCCCAAGCCGGTTCCCTGGCCAAGCTCTTTGGTGGTGAAGAAGGGTTCGAAGGCGCGATTAATAATGTCCGCAGTCATCCCCATGCCGGTGTCCGAGACACAGACAGCCACATACTGGCCGGGCTTCAGTTCCGGGTTCAGCTGGCCGTAGTCCTCGTCGAGCAATACGTTGGTCCCTTCGATCGTCAATTTGCCGCCGTTCGGCATCGCGTCGCGCGCGTTGATGGCGAGGTTGACCAGCGCCGATTCCAGTTGGTTGTGATCGACCTCGACATTCCACAGGCCGGCCGCGCCGACCGTCTCGATTTGAATTTTCTCGCCGAGCGAGCGTTGTAGAAAGTCCGATGCGCCGCTGAGGAACTTGTTGACGTCCATCGGCTTTGGATCGAGCGCTTGGCGCCGGGAAAAGGCGAGCAACCGGCTGGTCAGCGCCGCCGCCCGCTGGGCGCCCCGCATGGCGTTGCTCAGCGCCCGGCTCAGGCGCCCGTTGATCGGCGGCTTTATCGCCTGATGCTGGGCGGTCTCCAAATTTCCGATCACGATCATCAGAAGGTTGTTAAAATCGTGGGCGATGCCGCCGCTCAATTGGCCGACCGCGTCCATTTTCTGCGAAACGGCGAGCTGTTCCTGCGCGGCTTGCAGCTTGCGCTGCGCCTCGACTCTTTCGGTAATATCGCGCGTGACTTTGGCAAAACCAGTCAACGTCCCCGCCTCGTCGCGGATGGCGTCAATGATGACGGAAGCCCAGAACTCGGACTGGTCCTTGCGCAGTCGCCGTCCTTCGGCTTCGTATTTTCCGGTATTGCGGGCCGTTTCGAGCGCCCGCTCGGGAACGCCGGCCTTGCGATCCTCTTCCGGATAGAACGCGCTAAAGTGCTGGCCGACGATTTCCGGTGCGGCATAGCCCTTGATCCGTTGCGCGCCGCTGTTCCACGTCACGACGTACCCGCTCGGGTCGAGCTGGAAGATGGCGTAATCCACCACAGCGTCCACGAGATGGCGGTAGCGCCTCTCGCTCTCAAGCAGGGTCTGCTCGGCAAGCTGCCGTTCGGTAATGTCACGCGTGACTTTGGCAAAGCCGATCAGTTCGCCGCGTTCGTCGCGAACGGCGTCAAGGACGACCGTGGCCCAGAAACGCGTGCCGTCTTTGCGGACCCGCCAGCCCTCGGCATTGAAGCGACCGGTCTCGCGCGCGGTGCGGAGCGCTTTTTCCGGAATGCCCGCTTGCAGATCTTCGGGCGTGTAAAATCGCTTAAAGGACTGCCCGATGATTTCGTCGGCGGTATAGCCTTTCAGCCGGACCGCGCCCGAATTCCAACTGATCACGCGGCCTTCCAGGTCGAGCATGTAGATCGCATAGTCGACCACGCTGTCGATAAGGAGCTGGAGCCGATGGGCGTCGCCGAAACCTGTGGTGATAAATCCCTTAAGCACCGCTACTCCTAGGCGGACTTATTGCCCATCGACACCCGCATAGGAACCGGGCGCGCCAAATATGCTAACCAACCGCTCCCCCTGTTCGTTCCAGGACATCATGGGGCAAGTGCCAGTCGCTGCAAAGGGAATGGCGCGGCGCAATGCTTGGCCATGGACACGCCATGGTCAACAGCCGGCCTTTCGGCGCTCTCGGGGCGCGCTTTTCCGGTCTTCAGACCTCCAAGCGATACTGCCGCAGCGCTGCAGCCCGCCCAAAGCCGGCTGGAGCGCTACGGGATGTCGTCCCGCCGTCCCGGAATCCCAGGACTTTCCGTCCCTGGCGCGAAGCTCAGAGCGGCCGGTGCATCCTGCCGATCAGCCAGCCGAGGCCGAGGACCACGAAAGCAGCCGTATAGGGTTGGGCCGCGATTGTTTTGCGAAACCACTTGTCGAATGTGACCGCCGTCTCGCGCGCTTCGTCCGCGGCCTGACCATACAGGTCCTGCGCCGCACCGGCGGCTTGGTTGAGCTTGCCTTCGACTTGGGTGCGGGCGTCGCCGGTGACGCGTCCGAAACCTTCCTCGACCTTGCCCCCCAGATTTCTCGCTGATCCCGCAATGCGGTTTTCGTCCATTTGATAGCCCTTTCTATTTTGGCGGATGTCCGCGCGGATGCCCGCTCAGTCCGCGTCTGACCCGGTGTTGGGTCTCAGGCTGGCAACGTCCCCTGCCGGACCATTGTTCCTCAGAGGGGCACGGGCATCTTCATCTATGATGCACGTCGGAGATGACGCTTGTCGGACGGTCGGAAATCCGGCTCCTGCAATTTGCCGGCGTGGCAGCCGATGGTTTAGAGCGCGGAACAAAAACTGCCGCGTTCTGTTGCCAGACAACCACCCATTGGAGGAGTGACGCCATGGCCGCCGAGAAGAACTTGCGTGAACTGTTTCACGAGACCCTGAAAGACATCTACTTCGCGGAAAAGAAAATCCTGGGCGCCCTGCCCAAGATGGCGAAAGCCGCGGAATCGGAAGAGCTGCGGGCCGCTTTCGAAAAGCACGAGGCCGAGACCGAGCAGCACGTGGCACGCCTCGAGCAGGTTTTTGAGGAACTCGATGCCGAGCCGCGCGGCAAGTCTTGCGAGGCCATCATGGGGATTATCGAAGAAGGCCGCGAGGTGATGAAAGAGTTCAAGGGCGCACCGGCCCTCGATGCGGGCCTGCTTGCCGCGGCGCAGGCGGTTGAGCACTACGAGATCGCCCGCTACGGCACGCTTAAGACCTGGGCGAAGGAGCTTGGCTTGAATGAGGCCGTGAAGTTGCTCGACGCGACGCTCGCCGAAGAGAAAAAAACCGACGAAACCCTGACCAAACTCGCACAGAGCGAAGTCAATCAGCACGCCCAGGCTGCATGATGACGCGCGCCTCGTTTCGCGGGGCAAGCGAAAGGCCGCTCACGCGCCCGCGAGCATTTTCGCCAGCATGAAACCTGAGCCGGCGCCGGTGCCGGCGCCCGGCCAGGTCGAGGCGCCGACCATGTAGAGACGAGCGATCGGCGTGCGGTAGCGCGACCAGCCGAACGCCGGGCGGAACAGGAAATTCTGATCGAGGTGATGACTGCCGCTGATGCTGTCGCCATCGACCAGATTGGGATTGTCGCGTTCGAGGTCGGCAGGCGAGAGCACCGCGCGGGCAAGGATGTTCGCGGCAAAACCGGGCGCGTAGCGCTCGATGATGCCGATGACGCGGTCCGCATAGGCTTCCTTCACTAAGTCCCAATCCTTGCCGGCAATGACGCCGGCCGCATCGCCGCGGATGTGCGACGGCAACACCCGCACCTGCACCCAGAGCACATGCGCTCCGGCCGGCGCGCGCGAAGGGTCGATCGCGGTCGGCTGCCCGACGACGAGCCCCGGTTCGGCGGGCAGCAGTCCGTCGAGCGCCTCGGTATAGGTTTTCGCCAGCGCGGCGAAAGACGGCGCCAGATGCACGTAGGCGAACTTGCGCAGGTCGGCGCCGGCGCTCCATGCCGGCAGATCGGAGAGCGCCAGATGGATCATCATGGTCGCCGGTCCAGGACGGAGCTTGGCGATTTTTTGCGCCGTCGGCGGGGCATCGCGCACCAGATCGCCGAACAATACGCGCGGGTGCAAATTGGCGATCACGGCGCGGGTCGCCTCGATGCGCTCGCCGCTTGCTAGCACGACCGCCTTGGCCGCGCCGCCTTCGACGGCGATGCTTTGCACCGGCGCGCCGACGCGAACTTCGCCGCCGGCCGCTTCGATGGCGCGCACCATGGCGGTCACGATGGTTTCGGCGCCGCCTTGCCCGAGCGCCATGCCGAAACTCTGCTCGGCCATCGATTCAAGATACGGAATCAGCGCGCCGCCGGCGCAGTCGGGTGAGAAATCGAGGTGCATGCCCCAGACCGCCATCATGGTCTTGAGCTTGTCGTTTTCGAATTTCTCGTCGAGCCATTCGCGCGGCGAGGCGATGAGAAGACGCACCATGTCGGCGACCCACGCCGTGCCGCGGGTCCGCCACGCATTGTACATGACGCGCAGCGCCGCCCATGATGGCATCGGCGACGCGAGCAGCGCGAAGATGTGCTGGGCGTCCTGGCCGAAGGCTGCGACCATGGCGCGCCAGCGTTCGGCGTCGGCCGGATTGAACGCCGCGATCCGCGCCGCCGTCGCGTCGAGATTTTTGTCGACGCCGAGCCAGGTCCCATCGGGAAATGCGGTGGCGAAACAGTGTTCCGCGCTGACGAAGTTGAGGCCGTGGGGGAGGAGGCGATCCTTGTGCGCGGCAAAGAATGGCGAGCCGGCAAACATGCCGAGGTTCATGGCGTAGAGGTCGTGGCGAAAGCCCCGCCGGGTGATTTCCCGGGTCTTGACCGCGCCGCCGGCAACGTCGGCGCGCTCGACGACGGCGACTTTCCAGCCCTTGGCGGCAAGATGGACGGCAGCCGCAAGGCCATTGACGCCGGCGCCAATCACGACTGCATCGCAACGCATTCGTTCGCTCCTACGCTCTCGCTTTCAACGCGATACGATGAATGATAGATCGCTTGCCAGCGCAGATATTTCATATCTAAAATGATTGCGCTAGGCTTGCGCTTCATTGCGCCTGACGCAACGGCATTCACGAGCGCCACGGAGAGACACCGCATGACCAGTACCCAAGTTCTCAGCGATTTTGCCTCGGCGCTCGCGTCCGGCGCCGTCGAGGTGGTGGACCTGACGGCACCGCTCGGTCCGGAAACGCCGTTGATCAAACTGCCGCCCGAGATCGGCAAGAACACGCCGCCGATCGAAGTTCACGCCATCTCGAATTACGACAAGGACGGCCCGTTCTGGGCCTGGAATTGGCTCAAGATCGGCGAGCATTCCGGCACCCATTTTGACGCGCCGGTGCATTGGATCAGCGGCCGCGATTACAAGGACGGCTCGACCGACACCATCCCGGTGAAGAATTTCGTCGCTCCGGTCTGCGTCATCGACTGCTCGGCGGAGACCGCGAAGAATCCGGATTTTCTCCTCACCGTCGACGGCGTGAAAGCCTGGGAGAAGATCCACGGCGACATTCCGGCCGGCTGTTGGGTGGTGATGCGCACCGACTGGTACAAGCGCAACGACAGCGAAGCGAAATTCCTCAATGCCGATGCCAAGGGGCCGCACTCGCCGGGCCCGACGGCGGAAACGATCCATTATCTGATTTCCAAAGGCGTCATCGGCTGGGGCTCGGAGACGGTTGGCACCGATGCCGGCTCGGCCGGCGGCATGGACCCGCCGTTTCCGGCGCACACCTTCATGCACAAGGCCAACCGCTACGGCCTTGCCAGCCTCTGCCAACTCGACAAGCTGCCGCCCAAGGGCGCGATCCTGATCGCCGCGCCTTTGAAGATCGTCAAAGGCACCGGCAGTCCGCTGCGGGTGCTGGCGATCGTGCCGAAGAAGTAAGCCAGACGTCACTCAGACAGCAAGCCCAGCAGGCGACAATGGCGGCGGCCGACTACATCATCGTCGGAAGCGGGATCAACGCGCTCGTGGCGGCGGCCCAACTGGGCCGCAAAGGCCACAAGGTGTTGGTGCTCGAGCGCAACGACCGTATCGGCGGCTGCATCCGCACCGAAGAGATCACCGCGCCGGGCTTTATTCACGACGTCATGGCGACGACGTTCGTGCTGTTCCTCACCTCGCCGGCTTTTGCCGAACTCGGCCCCGAACTGGAAAAGCGCGGGCTGACGTTTGCGCACACGCCGACGCCGACCGCGGTGCTCTTGCCCGACGGGCGGCACGCGATCCTGGCGATGGACCGCAAGGCCAATGTCGCCGCGTTCGATCGATTGGCGCCGGGCGACGGCGCGCGCTTTGCCGCCGACGTCGATCGCGTCGGCGCCGATGCGCCGTTTTTGTTCGCGCTGCTCGGCGGCTCGCTCTGGTCGGGCGCGATGCTCAAGATCGTCGCCCGCGAAGCCTGGCGCCGCGGCTTGCGCGGCCTCGCCGCGTATTTCGGCGAAGCGCTCGGCACCGGGCGCGGCTGGCTGGAAACGCGCTACCAATCGGAGCTGGTCCGCGCGCTGTTTGCGCCCTGGCTGCTGCATACCGGGCTCGGGCCGGAAAGCGCCTATTCCGCGCAAATGGGCAAGGTGATCGCCTTCGCGCTCGAAGTCGCCGGCGCGCCGATCGTCAAGGGCGGCGCCAAGCACGCGCTCACCGCCTTCGAACGCCTGATCCGCGACCAGGGCGGCGATATCGAGTTGAGTGCCGATGTGGAACGGGTGCTGGTCGATGCCAATGGCGGCGCGCGGGGTGTGCGTCTCGCCGGCGGCAAGGAAATCGAGGCGGCCAAGGGCGTGATCTGCTCGGTGACGCCCAATCAGCTTTACGGCCGGTTGCTTGCGGACGTGGCGCTGCCGGCCGACGTGAAAGAGTCGGTGGCGCAATATCGCTACGGCAAGGGCAACTTTCAGGTCCACTACGCGCTGAAAGCGCCGCCGCAATGGAAAGCGCCGGCGCTCGGCACGGTCGCGCTCACCCATCTGACGCCGGGGCTCGACGGCGTATCGAAAGCGTCCAACGAATGCGAACGCGGCATGCTGCCGGCGGTGCCGACGATTTGCCTGGGCCAGCCCACGGCGCTCGATCCGAGCCGTTGCCCGGCAGGCGCGTCAATCCTATGGCTGCAACTGCCGGAAGCGCCGCGCTTCATCAAAGGCGACGCCGCCGGCGAGATCGCCGTGCCGGCCGACGGCACATGGACCGAAACGGTGCGCGAGGCCTATGCCGACCGGATCGAAGCGATCCTCGCCGCGCACATTGAGAACTTTCGCGACAACGTGATCGCGCGCAAATCATATTCGCCGGCCGATCTCGAAGCGCTCAATATGAAATCTGGTCGGCGGCGATCCTTACGGCGGATTCTGCGGCATCGACCAGTTTTTCATCTGGCGGCCGTTCCACAATTCGGTCAATCACCGCACGCCGGTGGCGCGGCTCCATCACATCGGCGCCTCGACCCATCCCGGCGCCGGGCTCGGCGGCGGCTCGGGCTATCTGGTGGCGAAGGCGCTCGGATAGGGCGCGGCCACCGTCCTGTTCGTGCCCCCAGCTTTAGCGCCAGCCGAGGCCAGGGGCGACGTGTTTCAGGATCGCCTCGATGACGTGGGCGTTATAGTCGACACCGAGTTGATTGGGGACGGTCAAGAGCAGTGTGTCAGCCTCGGCGATGGCTTCGTCTTTCGCCAATTGCTCGACGAGCATGTCCGGCTCGGCGGCATAGCTGCGGCCGAAGATGGCGCGGGTGTTGTCGCCGAGGAAGCCGATAGCGTCCTCGCTGTCGTTGTCGCGTCCGAAATAGGCACGGTCGCGGTCGTCGACGAGTGCGAAGATGCTGCGGCTGACCGATACTCGCGGCTCGCGCGTGTGACCGGCCGCCTGCCACGCCGCACGGAATATCCGGATCTGCTCCGCCTGCTGGATGTGGAACGGCCGTCCGCTCTCGTCATTTTTGAGGGTCGAACTCTGCAAATTCATCCCGAGCTTGGCCGCCCATTCGGCGGTGGCATTCGAGCCGGCGCCCCACCAGATTCGCTCGCGCAGGCCCTCCGAATACGGCTCGACGCGCAGCAGGCCGGGAGGGTTCGGGAACATCGGTTGCGGGTTTGGCTGCGCAAAACCCTCGCCGCGCAGCACCTCGAGCAACACCTCGGTATGGCGTCTGGCCATGTCGGCGTCGGTCATCCCCTCCGGCAGGGCGTAACCGAAATAGCGCCATCCGTCGATCACCTGCTCGGGTGAACCGCGGCTGATGCCCAGTTGCAGGCGGCCGCCGGCGATGACGTCGGCCGCGCCGGCGTCCTCGGCCATGTACAGAGGGTTCTCGTAGCGCATATCGATGACCGCGGTGCCGATTTCAATCTGCTTGGTCTTGGCGCCGACGGCAGCCAGCAGCGGAAAAGGAGAGCCGAGCTGGCGGGCGAAGTGATGCACGCGGAAGTATGCGCCGTCGGCGCCGAGTTGCTCGGCAGCGACCGCCAAATCGATCGATTGCAGGAGGGCGTCGGAGGCCGATCGCGTCTGCGACTGGGGCGCAGGCGTCCAATGGCCGAATGACAGGAAGCCGATCTTTTTCATGGACATCGTCATGGGGGATGGGTGCGATTGCCGCTCTTGTAACCCGGAGAAGTCGCGTGGAATAGCGTATTCGCAATGCCTCAACACCAGTGCGACGACGCGCGAAGCGTTGCAACGTCCGCCTTGCGGTCGCAATTGAGAGGCAAGAGACAAAGCGGAGAAATTCCGCCTACGCACCGATCGCAGATCGCGCTACCTTCGGGTCGAAAGAGACTACAGCATGGACACCAAAGCTTCCGTCATGCCGGCGGCGCCGTTTCCGGTGCGCTCATTCGACGGACCGCTCGGCCGCAACATCATCGAAACTCATATCTGGGCGGTCCGCGAAGGCCTGCGCGGCGCCACCGCCTACGATTTGTTCGACGGCTATTGCCAGCGCCTGGTGATTCACGGCGTGCCGCTGTGGCGGGCCCACGCAGCGATGGAGACGTTGCATCCGCAGTGGAGCGGCTACGGCTACACCTGGCGCCGCGATCTTAACGCGATCCAGCCCGAACAATATGCCCGAAGCGATCTCGCCGGCCCGGAATGGCTGAGCAGTCCGATGTATGCGCTCATCCAGCGCGCGCACGACGGCGAAGACGATCCGTGGCTGCGCCGCCGGCTCGAGGCGGGACCGGAGCAGCGCGACTTCGCCGTGCTCGGCGAATTTTTCGGTCAAGGGGCGACGGATTATTTCGCGCAGCTTTTCACCTTCGGCGAGCGCGGCGACCAGTCGCAGGGCACCGGCGTCGTCTATTCGTTCGCCGCCGATCGCGGCGGCGGCTTCCATGACGATGACATGGCGCTCGTGCAGGCGACGCTGCCGGCGCTGTCGCTGGCGATGAAGGCCCATGCCGGTCACGTCATCGCTTCGGCCTTGCTGCAGACCTATCTCGGCGGCGAAACCGGACGGCGCGTGCACGCCGGCGCGATCGAGCGCGGTTCGGTCGAAACCATTCATGCGGTGCTGTGGTTTGCCGATATCCGCGGTTTCACGTCGACCAGCGACGCCTCGCCCGGGCCGGTCGTCATCGACCTCCTCAACAGCGTTTTCGAGGTGCTGGCGGCGGCGTTGCGCGCGTGCGGCGGCGAAGTATTGAAATTCCTTGGCGACGGCATGTTGGCGACGTTGTCATTTGCCGAGGCCGATCGGGCGAGGACCTGCCGGGCGGCGCTTGACGCCGCGGCGGAAACGATGCGGGCGCTTGGCGATCTCAATGCCGCGCGGGCGCAAGCCGGCCTCGCGGCGGTGACGGTCGACCTCGCGTTGCATGTCGGCGACGTGCTGTACGGCAATGTCGGCGCCGCCGACCGGCTCGACTTCACGGTCGTCGGGCCCGCCGTCAATGAAGTCGCGCGCATCGAGGCGCTATGCGAGCCGCTGCGCCACACGGTGCTGACGTCGGCTGAGTTCGCCGCCGCGGCGAGCGATACCGGCAATCGCCTGGTGTCGCTTGGTCACTACAATCTGCGCGGCGTTCGCGAGACCAAGGAGATTTTTGGCTTGGCGCCGAGCGCGGCTCGGTAGGCTGGGACGCCAGCCGCAGAGTCCGGCGCTGGCGGGATTGGCGGCTCAGCCGGCGACGCGCGCCCGATCGGAAAAAAAGTTGTCGAGTTTTAGATAGCTGCGACCGATCCGTTTTACCGCACGGCAACGCGTGTAAAATTCAATATCCGGGCTGCGAACCGTCGGCCCGACAGCTGTGCTTGTCGCGGCGACACCTCAACGAAGGAACGCGCCATGTCATCGAAGACCATAACCTTAGCACTGACCGTTGGCCTCGCCGCCGCGTCGGCCGCCATAGCGTTCGGAACAAATTCCGCCGCCGCGGCGGACCGCGTCTATCGCGCTCAAGGCCCCTATGATTATGCCGGGCCGGGCGGCATCTATGGCCCCGGCTTTACCGGGTCCTATATCTTCGTGCCCGGTCAGGGAATACTCGACGCGCCGTGTGGCCTGCCGACGAGCGCATGCCCGAACAGCGAACGGCCGGCAGACTAGAGCGGTAGTCGTTTCAGATCGGATCGATCGGAGCCCGTTCATTGCCGCAGCCGCTTCACGCCTCGCCATACCATAAAGCCGCCGAGGAGGATGAACGGGCCGCCGATCACCAAAGCCAATCCGAATATGTCGTCGGCAACTGAGCGGCGATCGATAATGGCCTGCACGATCGGATAGAGCGCAAAAAAGCCGGTGCAGAGACCCGACGGGATCAAGATCAGAAGCCCGATCACCAACAGAGCGATCGTTCCAGCAAGTGAAGGCCGTCTGGCCGGATCAGGCATCGGCGTCCTCTCGTACGGCGGCCTGCAATCCGTCGCGGTAGAACAGATTGTACGTATCGAACGGAATGATCTTGGCCTGCGGGGTGACGAAGTGGATGCAGGAACGCTTCACCGTCGCGACGCAGAAATTGTACTTGTCGAGGAACTGCACGATGACGATGCGAAATACCTTGTCATAGCCGAGGTCGCTCGGTACCTCGATCTGCGGCAGGCAACACAGCAGGTCGCCGAGCACCGTCCTGGTGCGCTCGCCCGATGACGCCAGCGACAACAGATCGAACATGCGGTTCTTCAATTCCGGATAGCGCTCGAACGACATCGTGTTCGGCGCCGCCGCCAATAGCTCGCTCTTTGGAATGAGCTGCGTGATCGGCGTAACCTTATCGCCGCTGCGCAGCCCATAGGCGATGGCGATCGAATCCGGATTGCAGGGCAGGGGGATGATATCCTCGGCGGCGAACACCTCGCCGGCCTGGGCGGCGATGGCGCGCCGGATGTCGGTGAGAAGGATGCGGTCGCGATCCTTGTCGAAGTCCAGATTGCGGCCGGCATCCTGCACCGGCTGGAAGGTGATGCCGCGCACGCAGGTGTACGACAAAGCGTGCCGGACGATGGCGCCGACCTCGTCGTCGTTGACGCCTTTTTTCACCACGCAGACCAGCGTGGTCGAGATGCCGGCCTCCTCCAGATTGGCCAATGCCTGCTCGCGCACCTTGCGCAGATCGGCGCCGCGCAAATTCTCCAGCGCCTCGCGCTGCAGCGAATCGAATTGCAGATAAACCTCGAAGCCGGGCTTGAGCGCCGCGAGCGCCGCCACGAACGCTCGGTCGGTCGCGATCCGGATGCCGTTGGTATTGAGCATGATGTGGCGGATCGGTTTCGATTTCGCGAGCTGCAAAATCTCGATGATCTGCGGATGGATGGTGGGCTCGCCGCCGCTGATCTGCACCAGATCGGGGCTGCCTTCGCTCGCCACCAGCGTCTCCAGCATCGCATCCACTTCCGCCAAGGTGCGATATCGCGTGCGTTGCGGCGAGGAGTCGGCGAAGCATACCGGGCAGGAGAGATTGCAGGCGTCGTTGATCTCGATCAGCGCCAGGCAGCTATGCTGCTCGTGGTCGGGGCATAGTCCGCAGTCATACGGGCAGCCATGCTGGGTGGTGCTTTGATACTGCAGCGGCAGATCGCCGGGCTTGATGAAGTCCTTGCAGCTTTTGAAATAGGCCGCATCCGTCGACACCAGAGTCTTCTGCATGCCGTGATCCGGACAACGCTTCAGATAAAAGACGTTATCGCCCTCGATCACCACTTTGGCATGGATGAGCTTTAGGCAGGTCTCGCATAGAGACATGGTCTGGCCGTAGAACGAATAATCCTTAGATGGCCGCACGAAGTTCATGGCGCTGTCTCATCATGAAAAGACTGTAACAGAACAGAACGGCGCAGACGCAGTGAAACAGGTTAAACGGACCGATCACCGCCGGATAGGGCTTGAAAAACTCCCAGACAAACCGCTGCAGCGCGTACCAGCCGACGAAAAGATAGAAGCCCTGGCGCAGAAAAAACTGGGAGCCGTGCGCGACGGCGCGCAAATAGACGACGAGAAACAAGATCATCGCCGCCAATTCGTAAAGCTGCACCGGATGGCGGCGAATGCCGTCGCCGAAATCGATCCCCCAAGGCAGCGCGGTCGGCGTGCCATAGGTGTAATCCGGCAGTCCGGCGAAAAAACAGCCCAGGCGGCCGACCGCGATGCCGATCGCCAGCGGCGCCACGAATTGCCCGCCGGTCGAGCCGCGAATACCGGCGCGCCATTTGAAGATTTCGACTGCGACGATCGCGCCGGCGACCGCGCCGGCGATGGAATGACCGATCCGCCAGTCTCCCGCCAGCGTCATGTTGAAGCTGCCGAACAATAACGCGCCGGCGATGGCGCCGAGGCCGAGCGCGATAAAATATCCGGGATCGCGTATCGGCGTGCGCGGAGCGGCGTCGAGATAGTGCCGGCGCGCGACGAATACGCTCATCGCCCAGGCGGCGATCCAGGCGGCGATGTCGAAGATCGTGTGAATGATCATGCGCCGCCACACGCCCTCGCGCGCGTGCTGCCGCCAAAAAAGTTATCCGCCGATCGAACTGTTAGAGCGTCGAAATTGTCTTGAGCGCGCCATCGAGCGCAATGCCGTTCTCGTCGAGGAGGGCGGCGTCGCGCAGCCGCCGCATCCACTCCGCGCCGTCGGCGCGCGGGGTGAGCAACGGTACGGCGGCGATCACGCGATCGAATTTGGATTCGCCGCGCGCGTGGGTGTCGGAATAGCCCTTGACCAGCCGGCGCGCATTGAGCACCTCGACGGCGACGTCGTAGTTCTGCGCGATGTGAGCGGCCGCGACCGCAAGCCATTTTTCCAGATGCGCCGTCTCGCGCTTGTGGCGCAGCGTCGAGCGGCGGATCGGCTTGAACGCCGCCAGCGCATAGAGCATGAGGAACCAATGAATCGTGCCCGAGCGCACGCGGCGGCCCTTACGGAACGCCCAGCCGAACAAGGTGGGGTTTGACTCGACAAAGCGCCCGAGCGGCGCCGGCATCGTGCCGGCCACTTCCTCGAGCCGCGGATGCATGTATTCGGTGGTGTAGACGATCTGGCCGTCGCCGACGCTGTTCTCGCGCGTCACCCGCTCGAAGCGGCTCGCTCGGGTTTTCAGATCGGCGACGCGAATCACGTCGTCATAGGCCATCGCCACCGCGACGTATTTTGCCGCCGCCGCGGTGAAGGCGTAGTTTTTGCCTGTGCCGCGGTTCGCCTGGTCGAGCTGATAGAGCCTGGCGACGCGATCGAGATACTCGCCGGCATATGCCGGGTCCTGGAAGTCGGTGAGATGCTTGACGCCGGCGTAAAGAATGGCGTGCAGCGGCTGCGGAAATTCGCGGATGCGCGCCAGAAGCCCGTCGAGGTCGGCGCGTCCGGCCGAAGCCGGCAACGGCGCGAAGTGCTTGGCCGGCCGTTTGAGGGCCGGGCGGGCGGCGGCGGGCGGCTGCGTCGCCTGATCGTGCGCGGCGCGAAATGCCTTAAGGCTGGTTTCGATGCCGCGGCCGCCGGCGCCGATGATCGCCTCGAAGGCGTCGCGCTTGAACGGCAGCGTGCCGGAAGCCGCCAAGGCGCCGAACAGGCAAGCCGAGATCATGCTGTTGTTCTTGGTCGCCAGCGTTTCCATGTCGAAGGCGATGACGCGCTTGGCGGCGACGCCGGCCGCCTCGACGATCACGTTCGGATCGATCGTGGCGTCGCCGGGCTTTTCCTTTTCGGCGACCGAGTACAAGCGATGCGTCGAAGCGATCAGCGTCGAGCGGTCGGGCGTGACCAGGCCGCGCATAATGGAGCGGCCGGCCTCGGCCAATTCGGCGGCGAGCACCACATCGACTTCGCCCGGCGCCGGCATCAGCGACAGGATCGGCGCGCGGCTGCCCTTTGGCGGCAGCATCTCGACATAATAAAGGGTCGAGCCGGTGCGCTGGGCGACGCCGGGAACCGAGGTCGATTGGGCGTGCCAGCCCTGCAACTCGGCAAGCTCCACGATCCAGTCGGCGAGGACGCCGCCGCCTTGGCCGCCCATGGCCAGCACGGCGACGCAGATCGGCCGCTCGGTCGTGTAGCGCGTCGGCGTCGGTGTGCCGGAAAGGTCGTTCATGCTGCTTCCAATTCGTCATTGCGAGCGAAGCGA
The DNA here is from genome assembly GCA_963829395.1 of uncultured Alphaproteobacteria bacterium. Lineage (GTDB taxonomy): Bacteria > Pseudomonadota > Alphaproteobacteria > Rhizobiales > Xanthobacteraceae > BOG-931. The sequence continues at coordinate 295,244 of CAWHHX010000001.1, forward strand.
AGCAATCCACGAGCTCCGATTCCGGATTGCTTCGCCGCGGAGCTTGTCATCGGGCCGGACACTTCGGGCCGGGCCCGTTGGCTCCTCGCAATGACGACAGAATGATCGGCCAACTTCATCACCCTCTGAGATCAGTCGGCGAAGACGATACGGTTTGCTTCGCGACGGCGCTGCAGGAAGCCGATCACCGACCGGCGCAGTCCGGACATTACGCGATCGAGCCAGGTCGGATTGTGGATGATGTCGGCGCGATAGAATGACGGGCAGAGCACCGCGGCCTCCGACACCTCGCCGCAATTGCCGCAGCCGACGCAGTTATTGTCGATGGCCGCGACCGGATCGTCCTTGAGCGGATCGTCGGTGTGCTTGACCGACAGCGACGGGCAGCCGGACAGCCGGATGCAGGCGTGATCGCCGGTGCAGACGTCCTCGTCGACGCCGAAGCGCTCGCGCACCATGCGTTGGCCGTCGCGCACCGACTTCTGGAACAGCGGCTTTACCCGGCGCTGCTTGTTGAGCATGCATTCGGACGACGCGACGATGACTTTCGGTCCGCTGTCTTTGCTCGTCAGCGCTTCGCGCAGCGTCGCGCGCATCTTGGCGACGTCGTAGGTGCGGTCGATGTGGCGCACCCATTTGACGCCGACGCCCTTTACCGCATCGACGATGGTGTTGTTGGTGGCGCGCGCCGGATTGATCGCGCGCGACGACATGATGTCCTGGCCGCCGGTCGCCGCCGAATAGAAATTGTCGACCACCATGATCACGCCGTCGTGCTTGTTGTAGACGGCGTTGGCGACGCTGGTGGACAGGCCGTTGTGCCAGAAGCCGCCGTCGCCGATCACCGAGATCGGTTTCTTGTCGGCCTTGACGTTGAAGGCCGATGACGACGCCGGGCCGAGACCATAGCCCATCGTGGTGCCGCCGATATTGAACGGCGGCAGGCTGGCAAACAGGTGGCAGCCGATGTCGCCGGCGATCTGATGCGGACCGAGCTCCTGCTCGACAAGCTTCATCGCGGCGAAGATCGGCCGTTCCGGGCAGCCGATGCAGAAGCTCGGCGGCCGCGCCGGCAGCGTTTTCACCAGCTCCTTGACCTTCGGATCAGCGAGGACCTCGGATGCATCCGGAGGCGGCGGTGCGTTGCCGAGAAGATGCTTGCCGTGAAGCTCGAGGAACGCCTTGATGCCTTTGGTCACGACCTGCGGCGTATATTCGCCCGCCATCGGCAGCATGTCCTTGCCGCAAATCCTGGTCTGAATGTCGCGGCGGCGGAGGATGGTATTGAGCGCCTGCTCAATGAATTCGGGCTGGCCCTCCTCGACCATGAGGATGGCCTTCTTGGTGGCGGCGAAGGCGGCGACCTCGTCGTCGATCAGCGGATAGGTGACGTTGAGGCAATAGATCGGCACCGAGGTCTCGCCATAGACGTCGGCAAGCCCGAGCTGCTGCAGCGCGCGCATCACCGAATTGTACATGCCGCCCTGCACGACGATGCCGACGTCGGCGGTCTGCGGACCGAAGAATTCGTTGAGCTTGCGCTCTTTGATGAATTTGACCGCCGCCGGCCAGCGCTTGTCGATCTTTTCGCGCTCGTGGAGATAGGAGGCGGGCGGCAGCACCACACGCTCGCTGTCGCGTTGCGGATGTTCCAAGGCCTCGCGCAGCGTGAAACTCGGCTTCTTGTTGTCCTTGGCGATGAAGCGGCCGTGGACATGGCAAGCGCGGATGCGGACTTCCAGCATGACCGGCGTGTTGGAGGCTTCGGACAATTCGAAGCCGTCTTCCACCGCCTTGACGATGGTCGGCAGGTTCGGCCGCGGATCGAGCAGCCACACTTGCGATTTCATGGCGAACGGATGCGAGCGCTCCTGCATGATCGAGGAGCCTTCGCCGTAATCCTCGCCGATGATGATCAGCGCGCCGCCTTTCACCCCGCCGGAGGCGAGATTGGCGATCGCGTCGGAAGCGACATTGATGCCGACCGGCGCCTTGAACGTGACCGCGCCGCGAATGGGATACATGACCGAGGCGGCGAGCGTCGCGGCGGCCGCGGCTTCCGACGCCGAGTTCTCGAAATGCACGCCGAGCTCGTCGAGCACGTCCTTGGCGTCGGCCAGCACATCCATGAGATGGGAGATTGGCGCGCCCTGATAGCCGCCGACATAGGACACGCCGGATTGCAGCAGCGCCTTGGTGATGGCGAGAATTCCCTCGCCGCGGAATTCCTCGCCGTCGCCGAGCTTGAGATCCTGCACTTCGCGTGCAAACGAGCGTTCCGCCATGAAAGCCTCCGGGCCGGCGCCGCCTGGTCAAGCTAATCTGGTCAAGCGAGTTCTGGCTGCGGGAATACTTATGAGACCTTCCCAATTGTCTTGCAACGGCCCTTGCAACGGGGCTGGTGCGGTCCGAAAGGGCTTCCGCCGCTGCGCCGCCGGTCTGCCGCCGCACCCGGCAAATGGTGCCTAAAATTGCAGAAAAAAGCCCAATGCGTCAGCTTGTCCGGCGGTTGCTTTAGGTTTAAAGTATCTCTGGTTTTGCTGCCGACCAGCTATGCACGAAAGCGTAGAGTTGAGCGCAGGAGTTGCCGCCGGCGGCGGTCAAATGGGGGAGTTTTAGGATATGTTCAACATCTCGCGTCGTCAGGCCCTCGCGGCGAGCGGCGGATTCATCGGCGCGCTGCTGGCGCCTCAGCGCTTTGCCAGCGCCGCCGTCGGCAACACGCTCAACATCGCGTTCAACGTCAACTTGCCGTCGTTCGATCCGCAGACCGGACCGTCGTCGGTCAACCCGACCATCCAGGCGATCTACCGGTCCATTTTCGACCAATATATCGGGCAGAAGCCCAATCTCGCGTTCGAGCCCGGCCTGCTCACCGCCTGGGGCTGGAACGACGACAAGAGCAAGGTTTGGATGGATGTGCGCGAAGGCGTCACCTGGCATGACGGTACGCCGTTCACGCCGGCAGACGTCGTGTGGTCGATCCAGCGCAAAGCCAAGCCGGACGGCGGCAACCCGGTGTCGTTCATCTGGGCCGGCATCGACAACTTCAAGATCGATGGCAAGCGCATTACCGCCGACGTCAAGCAATACGATCCAGTCCTCTTCAAGTGGATGGCGTTCCTCACCGGCTATGTGCTGCCGAAAGACTATTTCGAGAAAGTCGGTCCGCAGGGCTTCGAGAAGAAGCCGATCGGCACCGGGCCCTATATGGTCGATGCCTATGAGGGCAACGCCTATCTGCGGCTCAAGGCCAATCCGAAATACTGGGGCGGCAAGCCGGCGTTCGAGACCGTCGTCTTCAAGTTCGTGCCGGATGCGACCAGCCGTGTCGCCGAAATCGAAAGCGGATCGTCCGACATCACGCTTGAAGTGCCGTACGAGGAGTACGATCGGCTCAAGAGCAAGGCCGGGCTGAAAGGCGTGTGCACGCCGATCTCCGACATCGGCATGATCTTCATCACCAACATCGAGCCGATGCTCGACAAGAACGTCCGCTTGGCGATGACCCATTCCGTCGACAAGGACACCATCATCAAGCGTCTGTTGCGCGGCTACGGCGTGCCGATCGCGACGCTCGAAGCGCCTGAATACGCGGCCTTCGATCCGTCGATCAAGGTCCCCTACGACCCGGCGATGGCGACCAAGCTTTTGGCCGCCAGCGGCTTCTCCAAGGAAAAGCCGGTCAAATTCACCATTCAGACGACGCGCGGCTTCAAGCCGAAGGATTACGAAATGATCCAGGCGATCGTCGGCATGTGGCGCAATGTCGGCATCGAAGCCAACATCGAGATCTACGAGATTGCCAAGCATTTCGAACTGCGCATGTCGCACAAGCTGGCGCCGGCGGCGTTCTACAATTGGGGCAATGCCATCGGCGATCCGACCACCTCCACGGGCTTTGCGATGTTCTCGAAGTCGCCGCACTCGGCGTGGCACTCCGACGATCTCGACGCCAAGATCGGTCCGCTGTGGGGCGAGAAGGACGAGAAGAAGCGCATCCAGGGCTGGAAGGACGTCGACCGCTACATCGCCGAGAATGCTTATGTGCTGCCGCTCCTCCAATACGCGCAGCCCATCCTCTACAAGTCCGATCTCAAGGTTACCCCGAACGTCTCCGGCGCTCTGCAGCCGGCGACACTGGTCTCAAAGGCCTAAGACTAACGTCGAAGCGGTCCGCCGCCGCGCCGGGGCGCGGCGGCCATCGACGCGGTCAGCCTTGGACGCGGCAGTCAAGGACCGTTGATGCTACTTGCAGTCGTCGCCAATCGCGTGGCCATGGCGCTCCTGACGCTTGCGGGCGTCGCGGTCGTGGTCTTCGTCCTGCTCCGTGTCGTGCCCGGCGATCCGGTGGCGATGATGATCTCGCCGGGCGCCGGGCCGGCCGACATCGCGGCGCTCAAGGCGCATTACGGGCTCGACGCGCCGTTGCTCGTGCAGTTCTGGATCTGGATCAAGGGCGTCGTCACCGGCGACTTCGGCACCTCGATCACATTGCATGTCTATGTGACGGAAGTGCTGGCCGCGCGGCTGCCGGCGACGCTCGAGCTTGCGATCCTGGCGCTCATTGTCGCGGTGATTTTTGGCGGCGCGGTCGCGGTCGCCGGCACGCTGATGCGGCGCACCGCCGGCGAGACCATCATCGATGGATTGAACTCGATCCTGCTCGCCGTGCCGGATTTCATCTGGGCATTGGCGCTGGTGCTGCTCTTTGCCGTGGCGATACCGGTCTTGCCGCTCACCGGCCGCATCGATCCGGAGCTCGCGGAAGGCTTCACCACCCGCTTCTATCTGGCCGAAAGCGTGCTGACCGGCCGCTTTAGCGTCGCGGCAGACATCATGAGACACATGGCGATGCCGACGCTGGCGCTGGCGCTGCCGCTTGCCGCCGTGATCGTGCGCCTGCTCAAGCAGTCATTGAAGGAAGCCATGCTGCAGGACTACGTCTTGCTGGCGCGGATCAAAGGCTTTCGCGAGCTCCGCCTGGTGCTGCAAGAGGCGCTGCGCAACGCCGTCGGCCCCACGCTCGCGCTCACCGGCGTTCAGTTCACGTTCCTCATCGGCGGCACGGTGATCGTCGAGCGCATTTTCGCCTATCCCGGCATCGGCAATCTGGCGATCGATGCCGTGATCAACCGTGATTTCCCGCTGATCCAAGGCTTGGTTCTGCTGTTCGGGCTGATCTTTATCCTGATCAATATCGGGGTGGATCTCTCGGTCGCGGCACTCAATCCGCGATTGCGGCACGCCTGAGCCGCACCGGCAGCGACGTGGAACACTGGTCACCAACATCGCTAGCAGCAACGCCGGACACCGGTCCGGCACCGCCGTCGATTGCGCTCCGCCTGGTGCGCGATCCCAAAGTCGTGGTCGCGGGCGGGTTCATTCTGCTGTTGATCATCCTCGCCATCTTCGCGCCGTGGATCGCGCCGCAGGATCCGCTGGCGCAAAATCTGCTCGCCGCGACGTTGCCGCCGGCCGGCTTTCCCGATGCCGAGCCCGGATTTCTGCTCGGCACCGACGGGCTCGGGCGCGACGTGCTCTCCCGCGTGATCTTCGGCGCGCGGATTTCGCTGACCGTCGCCTTCGTCGCCGCCGGGCTCGCCTGCCTGATCGGATCGCTGCTCGGCCTGCTGGCCGGATTTCTCGGCGGCTGGGTCGAGGTGCTGATCTCGCGGCTGGTCGATATCTGGATGGCGTTCCCGCCGGTGCTGCTGTCGATTCTCCTCGTCGCCGTGCTCGGCACCGGGCTGCATTCGGTGATCGCCGCCATTGTCGTCATCGACTGGACGCGCTTTTGCCGGGTGGTGCGCACCGAGACCATGGGCCAGGCGCAGATGGACTACGTGGTCGCGGCGCGCACCATTGGCTTCGCCCGCCCGGCGATCCTGTTCCGCGAAATCCTTCCCAACGTCATGCCGGTGCTGATTGCGCTGCTCACCCTCGAAATGGGCATCGCCGTCGTCGTCGAAGCGATCCTGTCCTTCGTCGGACTGTCGGTCTCTTCCGATACGCCGACCTGGGGCGGCATGATCGCCGAGGGCCGCCAGATCGTGCACGAAGGGTGGTGGGTTTTGGCGGCGCCGCTGGCGGCGCTGTTCGCCACCGTGGTCGCCTTCAACCAGCTTGGCGACGGGTTGGCCCGCAGTCTCGATCCGGTGCTGCGCCGATGACCAGTCCGCGGCTTTCGATCGAAACCTTGAGCGCGATTTCATTGCGCGACGGCAACAAGCCGGTGCTGCGCCGGGTCTCGCTGACCGTCGATACCGGCGAAGTGCACGGCTTGGTCGGCGAGAGCGGCGCCGGGAAATCGACCATCGCCAAGGCCATCCTCGGCATCATCCCGTCGCAAGTGCGGATCGCTGGCGGGCGCATCGACTTCGAGGGCACCGATCTGCTTTCGCTGTCTGCGAGCGGACTGCGCGCCATACTCGGCCGCGACATCGCGCTCATTCCGCAGGATCCGTCGACCGCGCTCAATCCGGCGCGGCGGATCGACGTGCAGATGACCGACGGATTGCGCTTGAAGCGCGGCCTGTCGGCCAAGGAGGCGCGGCTGCGCGCCCACGCGCTGCTCGAAGAGGTGCAAATCCGCGATCCGGCGCGCGTCCTCAACAGTTATCCGCACCAGCTGTCGGGTGGCATGCGCCAACGCGTGCTGATTGCCGCCGCGTTCGGCCTCGAACCGAAACTGGTCATTGCCGACGAGCCGACCACCGCGCTCGACGTCACCGTGCAGAAGCAAATTCTCCGGCTGATCCGCGCGCTGCAGGAGCGTCACGGCACCAGCGTGCTGTTCGTCTCCCACGATCTCGGCGTGGTGGCGAAAATCTGCGATCGCGTGACGGTGCTCTACATGGGCAAGGTAGTCGAGCAGGGCACGACGGTAGATGTCCTCACCACGCCGCGCCACGCCTATACCAAGGCGCTGCTTGCAGCCAATCCGCGCTACGACCGGCCCGATAGCGGGCTCGAACCGACGCCGCCCGAGGTGATCTCGGCGCTGCGCGCCGAAATCGCAGCCTTCGACGCGAGCCTCCTGGAGTCGCGCGATGGCCGATGATCTCCTGGTCGCCAACGGGCTGGTGGTTTCGTACGGCCGTGCCGGCGGCTTGCTGGCGCGAGCCCAGCCGGCAGCCACGATCTTGCACGGCGTCGACATTCGCGTCGGCAGAGGCGAGACCGTCGGCATTGTCGGTGAATCCGGCTCCGGCAAGACCACGCTGGGACGGGCGCTGCTCGGCCTGGTCGAGCCGACGAGCGGCACGGTTTTGTTCGACGGCACCTACATCACCGGGCTCGACGAGCGGCGGCGGCAGCCATTCCGCCGGCGCATGCAGATGATCTTTCAGGATCCGATGTCCTCGCTCAATCCGCGGCACACCATCGGGCGCATCCTGTTCGAGCCGATCCTGCTGCACGGTCTCGCCAACACCCGGCGCGACGCGCTCGATCTGGTGTACGGCGTTCTCGATCGTGTCGGATTGTCGCGGCGCACGGTCGACCGCTATTCGTACGAGCTTTCCGGCGGTCAGCGCCAACGCGTCGGCATCGCGCGCGCCGTGGCGTTACGGCCGGATTTCGTTCTCGCCGACGAGATCGTCTCCGGCCTTGACGTCTCGACGCAGGCGCAAGTGCTGCGGCTCCTCAAGGAGCTGACCGGCGAAATGCATCTCGCGCTGGCTTTCATCAGTCACGACCTTTCGGTGATCCGCTCGATCTGCCAGCGGGTCGTGGTGATGCGCGAGGGCCGCGTGGTCGAGGAAGGTCCATGCGATCGCGTCTTCGCAGCGCCGGCGGCGGCGTACACCCGCATGTTGATCGACGCCATTCCGCTGCCGGTGGTCGACCCCGGTTGGTTGACCCGCGGTCCCGCGGCGGAGGCTGCGGCCACGGCTTAGAGGAGCATGATCCCGGAAGGCGGCAGCCGGTTTTCGGCAAAGATCATGATCAAGAAGAAATATCGTGCCGGCGGTACCGGGCGGCCCCGGCGCGATGGTTGAAACAGTCCCGATCAGAGGAGAGTGACATGTTTGGAAACACCCGCACTATCGCCATCGCCGCGATCGGCGCCGCGCTGCTGGCAAGCGCACCCTTTGCCCATGCCGACGGCGTCCCAGGTCTGCGCGGCCACGATCACACCGGCATCACCGTGCCGGACATCAAGCAAGCGACCGATTTCTTCGTCAACGTGCTCGGCTGCAAGGAAGCGATGTCGTTCGGTCCGTTCGCCGACGACAAGGGCGATTTCATGACCCAGCTCGTCAACGTCAATCCGCGCGCCGTGATCAATCAAATCACGCTGGTGCGCTGCGGCTATGGCTCCAACATCGAGCTGTTCCAATACACCTCGCCTGACCAGAAAAACATGACGCCGAAGAACAGCGACATCGGCGGCTATCACATCGCCTTCTATGTCGACGACGTGAAGGCGGCGAAGGACTACCTCGACAGCAAGGGCGTGAAGACCTTCTTCGGCCCGTTCCCGGTGAAAGAGGGTCCCGCGGCCGGCCAGACCATCGTCTATTTCCTGGCGCCATGGGGCTTGCAGATGGAAGCCATCAGCTACCCGAAGGGCATGGCCTACGAGAAGACCTCGCCGATCAAGCTGTGGTCGCCGACCGATCCGGCGAAGTAATACGGTTTTAGCTCGGCTGCGTAGTGGCCGCGGGTCCAGGTGACCCGCGGCTTTTTTTACGACTGCCCGCGAACGCGCTTGATGATCGCGGAAAAATCCATGCCGCTGTGACCTTCCTCCGCGAAGTGCTCATAGATGTCGGCGGCTTGCGCACCGAGCGCGGTCTTTGCCTTGACCGATTGAGCGGCCTCGCGGGCAAGCTTTAGATCCTTGAGCATCAACGCCGCGGCGAAGCCCGGCTTGTAGTCGTTGTTCGCCGGGCTTGCGGGCACCGGGCCCGGCACCGGGCAATAGCTGGTCAGCGACCAGCATTGGCCCGAAGACGCCGAGGCGACGTCGAACAAGGCCTGATGCGAAAGACCGAGCTTTTCGCCCAGAACGAACGCCTCGCTCACCGCGATCATCGAGATGCCGAGGATCATGTTGTTGCAGATTTTCGCTGCCTGGCCGTTGCCGGGCTCGCCGCAATGCACGACGCGCTTGCCCATGCGCTCGAGCACCGGTTTGCCGCGCTCGAACGCGTGCTTGGTGCCGCCGACCATGAAGGTGAGCGTCGCCGCTTTGGCGCCGCCGACCCCGCCCGACACCGGCGCATCGAGCGTGGCGATGCCGCGCTCGGCGGCAAGCGCGTGCGCTTTGCGCGCGCTTGTCACGTCGATAGTCGAGCAATCGATGAACAGCGCGCCCTGGTTGGCGGCCGGCAGGATGTCGTTCCAGACCGACAAGACGTGCTCGCCGGCCGGCAGCATGCTGATGACCACGTCGGCATTCTCGACACAGCTTTTGGCGTTGGCGACAATCTGCACGCCGTCGCGGGCGGACGCTTCACGCGCTGCCGGCACCATATCGAAGCCCAGCACATGCTCGCCCGACTTGACCAAGTTGGCGGCCATGGGCCCGCCCATATTGCCAAGACCGATGAATTCGATGTGCGGCATGTGCGTCGCCTCTTGTTCACTCTGCGAAAGTCAGTTCCAGATCGCCGACGGACGTGAAGTGCCGGTCCACGATGTCGGGCGTGACGTCTTCAAGTTTATCCGGACGCCAGCGTGGATTGCGGTCCTTGTCGACGATCTGCGCGCGAATGCCTTCGATGAAATCGTGCCCGGCAATGCACGCCAGCGCGATGCGATAATCCTGCTGGAAGCTTTGCTCCACGCGCTTGAAGGCGGCCGCGTCGCGCACGTTGCGCAACGACACCTTGAGCGAGGTCGGCGACATTTTCGCCATGGTCGCGAGGGCAGTGCGCGCGGCGTCGGAATTGGCGCGGGTCATGCGATCGATGATGGTTTCCACCTCGTTCGCGCCGAAGCATTCGTCGATCCACGGGTGCGCTGCGGCCATCTTGCCAGCAGGCGGCGCGCTGGCCGTGACCCCGAGCCGCGCGCGCACGTCGGCCGCGGTTCGACAATCGGCGAGGGCGTCTGGGAGTTCAGGAAGTTTCCCGGCGGCGATATGGATGTCGGCGAGCCCGCAATAGATGGCGTCCGCCGCGCCCATGCGGTCGCCGGTCAAGGCCATATAGGTGCCGGCATAACCGGGCGTGCGCGCCAGCAGGAAGGACGCGCCGACGTCGGGAAAAAAGCCGATGCCGACTTCGGGCAGCGCCACCGCCGAGCGCTCGGTGACGATGCGGTGCGCCGCATGCGCGGAGAGGCCGACGCCGCCGCCCATCACCATGCCGTCCATGACCGCGACAAACGGTTTTGGATAGCGCGCGATCAGGACGTTGAGATGATATTCGGTTGCCCAAAATTTCTCGGGAAGGGTGCCGCCCGACTTCGCCGCATCGTAGAGCGCGCGGATATCGCCGCCGGCACACAGCCCGCGCTCGCCGGCGCCGTCGAGCAGCACGGCGCCGACCGCCGGATCCGCCGCCCAGGATCGCAGCAGCGCTGTCATCGTCACCGCCATGTCGAGGGTGAGCGCATTGAGTGCTTTCGGCCGGTTCAGCGTGATCCGCCGCAGCGCGCGATGCTCGCGAACGATAAGCTCGCCGTCTTGCACGCCGTCTTTCAAACTTTCTTGCACGCTTTGCACGATCATTCCGCTCATCGCCCGACGAGGCTTCTGGCGACGATGAGGCGCATGATTTCGTTGGTCCCTTCGAGGATTTGGTGCACGCGCAGATCGCGCACGATCTTCTCGATGCCGAATTCCGACAGGTAGCCATAGCCGCCGTGCAGCTGCAACGCCTGATTGGCGACGTCGAAGCAGGTATCGGTGATAAAGCGTTTGGCCATCGCGCAGAGCGCCGTAGCGTTGGCGTCCTTGCGATCGAGCGCCGCCGCGGCGCGCCACAGCAATGCGCGCGACGCCTCGAGCCCGGTCGCCATATCGGCGAGGCGGAATTGCAGCGCCTGGAATTCTTCGAGGCGTTTGCCGAACGCCTTGCGCTCTTTCATATAAGCCAGCGACTTCTCGAGCGCGATCTGGGCGCCGCCGAGCGAGCAGGCGGCGATATTGAGCCGGCCGCCGTCAAGGCCGGCCATGGCGATCTTGAAACCGATGCCTTCCTCGCCGAGCCGGTTTTCGACCGGCACGCGCGCGTCGGTAAAGATCACCGCGCGCGTCGGCTGGGCGTTCCAGCCCATCTTGCGCTCGTTGGCGCCGAGCGAGACGCCCGGCGTGTCGCCGGGAACGACGATGGTCGAAATCCCAGCCGGACCTTCGCCGCCGGTCCGCACCATCACGACGTAGAGATCGCCGGCGCCGGCGCCGGAGATGAATTGCTTCTGGCCGTTGAGCACGTAGTGATCGCCGTCGCGCACGGCGCGCGTCGACAGCGCCGCCGCGTCGGAACCGGCGCCGGGCTCGGTCAAACAATAGCTCGCCAGAAGCTCCATCGTGCAGAGTTCTGGGCAGCCATGTCTCGCGCTGCGCATCCGAGCCGTAGGCGTCGATCATCCAGGCAGCCATGTTGTGGATCGACATATAGGCCGACACCGTGGGGCAGCCGGTGGCGAGCGCCTCGAAGATCAATGTCGCGTCGAGCCGCGACAGCGCCGACCCGCCGACGTCCGAGGCGATGTAAACGCCGCCCATGCCGAGTTCCGCGGCCTTGCGCATCTCGGCGACCGGGAAGTGCTTGGCTTCGTCCCAGGCGATCGCGTGCGGTGCGAAGACTTCGGCGGCGAAGGCGCGCGCCATGTCGCGAACCGCGATCTGATCTTCGGCCAAGGCAAATTGCGGTGAGCTGCCGGAGGAGGAATTGAGCATGGAGCGGGCGTCCATCCTGGCGGCAGTCGCGGGGGGCGAATTTGCCGACCCGAAGGATTGTCGCGTCAAATTGCCTACGTTTCAGGCGTGAAATAGCATTGTCGTTTTCTTGCAGCAATGCGAGAATTCGCGCAAACATTAGGCGAATAAACCAAGCGCCAATGGCCTTGATGTGGGGGAAATTCAGGCTTTCGCGCCTTCGCGGCGGGAGGCCGGGCCCCGTGGGGCTCGGCGGCGTCTTCGGACCTAGGCGGTGCGCCCAAACCTTGTTGCGGAGGGCGCGCTTCCGCAAAAGACGCGATCCCGCAACAGCGGGCGGAGGGACCGGGTGCCGTCGATCGATCCTGGCTTAGACACGCTGCCCAAGCTTCTGGTCCACAATGCCGCGGCGCGCGGCGCTCGTCCGGCCATGCGCCACAAGGACCTCGGCATCTGGCAGTCCTGGACCTGGGCGCAAATGCTCGACGAGATACGCGCCTTCTCGATCGGCCTGGCCGAGCTCGGGCTCAAACGCGGCGACAAGTTCACCATCGTCGGCAACAATCGCCCGCGGCTCTATTGGGCGATGTGCGCCGGCCAGGCGCTCGGCGCCGTGCCGGTGCCGGTCTATGCCGACGCCGTGGCCGACGAGATGGCGTACGTCTTGGCGCATGCCGAGGTGACGCTGGCGGTGGTGCAGGACCAGGAGCAGGTCGACAAGATCATCGCGGTGTCGGATCGGGTGCCGCATCTTCGCCAGGTCGTCTACGACGAGCCGCGCGGGCTGAAGGACTACGACCACAGCCGCTTGATCGCGTTCGAGGACGTGCAAAGCATCGGCCGCAAGAAGCTCGCGAGCGATCCGGCTTGCTCGCGGCAGTGGGACGCCGGCGTTGCCGCCGGGAAGGGCAGCGATCTCAGCGTCATCCTTTACACCTCCGGCACGACCGGCCGTTCCAAGGGCGTGATGCTCACCTTTGAGAACACGATCGTCTCGGCGCGCAACGCCAATGCCTTCGACCGTCTCGACGAGAAAGAAGAAGTGATCGCCTATCTGCCGTTGGCATGGGTCGGCGATTACATTTTCTCCTACGTCCAGGCCTACGCCGCCGGCTATTGCGTCAATTGTCCGGAAACCGCGGAAACCGTCCTGCAGGATCGGCGCGAGATCGGCACGACCTACGCCTTCGCGCCGCCGCGGGTTTACGAAAACCTGTTGACGCTGACCATGGTCCGTATGGCCGACGCCAGCGCGCTCAAGCGCAAGGTGTTCGATTTCTTCATCGCCTTTGCCGGCCGCTGGGGTGAGAAGATACTCGACGGCGAGAAGGTGCCGTTGGGCGCGCGCTTGCTCTACGGCATCGGCAATGTGCTGGTGTATGGACCGCTGAAGAATCAATTCGGGCTGACGCGCATCCGCATCGGCTATACCGCCGGCGAAGCGATCGGTCCGGAGATTTTCCGCTTCTATCGCGGCATCGGCCTCAACCTGAAGCAGCTCTATGGGCAGACCGAAGCCTCGGTCTACATCACCGCACAGCCGGACGGCGAGATTCATCCGGAAACCGTCGGCAAAGCCTCGCCCGACGTCGAGGTCAAGATATCGGAGACCGGCGAAGTCATGTTCCGCTCGCCGGGCGTCTTCGCCGGCTATTACAAAGACCCCGACAAGACCGCGGAAGTGCTTACGCCCGATGGCTGGGTGCGTACCGGCGATGCCGGATTCTTCGATCCAAAAACCGGCCAGTTGCGGATCATCGATCGCGCCAAGGACGTCGGCCATCTCAAAGACGGCACGGTGTTCGCGCCGAAATACATCGAGAACAAGCTCAAATTCTATCCGAACATCCGCGAGGCGGTGGCCATCGGCGCCGGCCGCGATTTCGTCTGCGCCATGATCAATATCGATCTGACCGCGGTCGGCAGCTGGGCCGAGCGCAATAACGTCGTCTATGCGTCCTACCAGGAGCTCGCCGGCAATCCGCGCGTCTATGAGATGATCGCGCGCCACATCGACGAGGTGAATCGCTCGCTGGCCGAGGAAGAGATTATGGCGGGCGCGCAAATCCACCGCTTTCTCGTCCTGCACAAGGAACTCGACCCGGACGATGGCGAGCTGACGCGCACGCAAAAACTCCGCCGCGGCCACATCATCGACCGCTACGCGCCGCTGGTTGAGGCTTTCTACAACGGCGCGACCGAGGCGCAGATCGCCACCGAGGTCACCTTCGAGGACGGGCACAAGGGGGTGATCGCGGCGTGCGTGACGATCCGCGACATGAAGCCGTATCCGGCGCCAACGACCAAGATGGGGCGCGCGGCGTGAGGGCGCCGTCCGCGCGCGAGGCGGCCGCCGGCGAGGTGTTGCTCGCCGTCGAGGATGTGTCGCTGTCGTTCGGCGGCGTACGCGCCCTGACCGGGGTGTCGTTCGATATCCGCAAAGGCGAGATCCGCGCCATTATCGGCCCGAACGGCGCCGGCAAGACCTCCATGCTCAACGTCGTCAACGGCTTCTACCAGCCGCAATCCGGGCGCATCACCTTCAAAGGACGGGTGCGCAGAAGCATGCGGCCGCACGCGGCGGCCGAGGGCGGCATCGCCCGCACATTTCAGAACCTGGCGCTGTTCCGCGGCATGACGACGCTCGACAACATTCTCGCCGGCCGTGCGCTCAAGATGCGCCGCGGCTTTTTCTGGCAGCTTCTGCGCTATGGGCCGGCGTTGCAGGAAGAGGTCGAGCATCGCCGCCGGGTCGAGGAGATCATCGATTTTCTCGAAATCGCCGCCATCCGCAAAACCCCGGTCGGCCGGTTGCCCTATGGCCTGCAAAAGCGCGTCGAGCTTGGCCGCGCGCTGGCGATGGAGCCCGACCTCCTCCTGCTCGACGAGCCGATGGCCGGCATGAATCTCGAAGAGAAAGAGGATATGTCGCGCTTCATCATCGACGTGAACCAGCAATACGGCACCACGATTGCGCTGATCGAGCACGATATGGGCGTGGTCATGGACCTGTCCGATCGCGTGGTCGTGCTCGACTACGGCTGCAAGATCGCCGACGCCACGCCCGATGAGGTCAAGCGCGACAAGAACGTGATCCGCGCCTATCTCGGCGAGCCGCACGGGGTCAGCGTATGAGGCGTGGACACAGAGACCAACTCCCGCCCATTCCCGCGCAAACGGGAATGCAGCGGCCTTTTGCAGAGAGGCTGGGTCGCCGCCTTCGCGGCGACGAGCGGCTTTATGCGCGCAGGGCAGCGTAGGGCGTAATGGATATTCTCTACAAAATTTTCATCGATCCGTTCGTGCAGATGGGCACGTCGCCGGACCTACTGGTGCAGACGCTCTGGGACGGCCTCGTCGCCGGCGTGCTCTACGCCCTGATCGCGCTCGGCTTCGTCTTGATCTTCAAGGCGTCCGGCGTGTTCAACTTCGCGCAAGGGATTATGGTGGTGTTCGCCGCGCTGACGCTGGTCGGATTGCATGAACACGGCGTACCGGCGTTTCTCGCGCTCGCGCTGACCATCGTGGTGATGTTCCTGCTGGCCTACGGCGTCGAGCGCCTGATGCTACGCCCGCTGGTCAATCAATCGGATATCATTTTGTTCATGGCCACGTTCGGCCTGACCTATTTCCTCATCGGCGTCGGCCAGCTCGTGTTCGGCGGCAATCCGAAAGTGATGATCACGTCCGAGCTTTACCTGCCGCGAGGCGCGTTCGAATTCAAGGCGCTCGGCGGCTTCGTGTCGCTGCAGAAAATCGATATCGCCGCGGTCGTCATCGCTTCGGTCATGGTGGCGGTGCTCGCGGTGTTCTTTCAACGCACCCGGATCGGGCGGGCGCTGCGCGCGGTCGCCGACAGCCACCAGGCCGCGCTCTCGGTCGGCATCTCGCTCGAGCAGATTTGGGTGATCGTCTGGTTCGCCGCCGGTGTCGTGGCGCTGGCGACCGGCATCATGTGGGGCGCGCGCTCGGAAGTGTCGTTCTCGCTGCAGATCATTGCGCTCAAGGCGCTGCCGGTGCTCATCCTCGGCGGCCTCACCTCGATTCCCGGCGCCATTGTCGGCGGCCTCATTATCGGCATCGGCGAAAAGCTCGGCGAATTCTATTGGGGGCCGCTCCTTGGCGGCGGCATCGAGACCTGGCTCGCTTATGTCATTGCGCTCGGATTTCTGGTGTTCCGGCCCCAGGGCCTGTTCGGCGAAAGAATCATCGAGCGGATCTGACGATGCTTTACCGCGAGGCCGGCCAGTATAAATCGAGCTACGCCGCCGACATGGCGGTGTTCCCGATTCTGCAGGATCGAATCGGCATCGCCGTCATTCTCCTGATTGCGTTCGTGGCGTTCCCGCTTTTGGCCAACGACTTCCTGCTGAATTCGGTGCTGATTCCGTTCCTGATCTTCGCGCTCGCGGCGATCGGGCTCAATCTGCTGACCGGCTATACCGGGCTGCTGTCGCTCGGCACCGGCGGCTTTATGGGGATCGGCGCCTATGCCTGCCTGAAGCTGACGACTTACTTCCCGCAGGTGAACATCATCGTCTGGATTCTCGCCTCGGGATTTTTCTCGGCCGCGGTCGGCGTGTTGTTCGGGCTGCCGTCGCTGCGCATCAAGGGCTTCTATCTGGCGGTGGCGACGCTGGCGGCGCAGTTCTTTCTGGAGTGGTGCTTCATCCGCATCCCGTGGCTCTACAATAACAGCGTTTCGGGAGCGATCGAGGTTCCGTTGCGCACATTGTTCGGAATTCCGATCACCGGCCCGACGGCGACGCCGGTCACCCGTTATCTGATCGTGCTGAGCATCGTCGTCGCCATGACCTGGGTAGCCTCGAACCTGGTCCATGGCCGTATCGGCCGGATGTGGATGGCGGTCCGCGATATGGACCTTGCCGCCGAGCTGATCGGTATTCGCCTCCTGCCGACCAAGCTGCTCGCGTTCGCCGTGTCCTCGTTCTATTGCGGGGTCGCCGGCGCGATGATGGTGTTCCTCTGGTATGGCGGCGCCGAAGCGGAAGTGTTCGCTATCGACCAGAGTTTTCTGGTGCTGTTCATGGTGATCATCGGCGGCTTGGGAACGCTGATCGGTTCCTTTTTCGGCGCTGCCTTGATCTACATTTTGCCGATCGTGCTGCGGGCAGTCCCGGCGGCATTCGGCCTGCCGATCCACCCGGCCGCCGCCGAGCAACTAACCTTCGTCATCGTCGGCGCCTTGATCGTTGTCTTTCTGGTGGTGGAACCGAACGGCCTGGCGCGCTTGTGGCAAATTGGCAAACAGAAATTGAGGGTGTGGCCCTTTCCGTACTGATGGTGCACACTCGACCCCAATTCCCGCTCCGGCAGCGGCCGGCCGGGATACCTCGCTCCTCCTGAAGGATCGAGGGCAGAATAGACGCGCCGGCGCAAGCCGGCAGCAAACAAGGGAGAAACGACCATGCGTCTGAAGCACATTGCTCTGGGCCTCGCGGTCGCAACCGCATTGCCTGCCGCGGTCGCCACTGCGCAAGCCGAGGACGGACTTTACGTTCCATTCTTTACCTATCGCACCGGGCCGTTCGCCGGATCGGGCATACCGATCGCCAATGGGCTCAGCGACTACATGACGATGCTGAACGAGCGCGACGGCGGCATCGGCGGCGTCAAGATCATCGTCGAGGAGTGCGAGACCGGCTACGACACCAAAAAAGGCGTCGAATGCTACGAACTCGGTGAAAGGCAAAAACCCAGTCGTCATCACGCCGTTCTCGACCGGCATCACGCTGCAGGTGATCCCCAAGGCGTCGGTCGACAAGCTGCCGGTGTTTTCGATGGCCTACGGACTCTCGGCCTCGGCTGACGGCAATCTGTTCCCGTGGATTTTCAACGCCCCGGCGACCTATTGGGACGGCGCCTCGGCCTTCATCCGTCACGTTGCCGACGTCGAGGGCGGCTTCGACAAGCTCAAGGGCAAAAAGATCGGGCTCGTTCATCTCGACGCGCCGTACGGCAAGGAGCCGATTCCGCTGCTGCAGGCGCTGGCGCAGGACTACGGCTTCGAGCTCAAGCTCTACCCGGTGCCGGCACCGCAGATGCAGAACCAGAGCTCGCTCTGGCTCGACGTTCGCCGCGATCGGCCCGACTGGATTTATATCCAGGGCTGGGGCGCCATGAATCCGACCGCGATCAAGGAAGCGACCAAGATCGGCTTCCCGATGAATCGTCTGGTCGGCGTGTGGTGGTCCGGCGGCGACGACGATGCCCGTCCGGCCGGCCCCGAGGCCAAGGGCTACAGCTCCCTCGACCTCAACGGCGTCGGCACCAACTTTCCGGTGGTCCAGGACGTCCTCAAATACGTCGTCGACAAGGGCAAGAGCCAGATCGCCTCAAGAGACAAGGTCGGTGAAAATCTCTACAATCGCGCGCTTCTCAACTCGGCGCTGATTGCCGAGGCGATTCGCACGGCGCAAAAGCTGACCGGCAAGAAGCTGGTCAACGGCGACGACGTGCGCCGCGGCTTTGAGAATCTCAACATCACCGAAGAGCGCTGGAAGGAAATGGGCATGGCTGGCTTCGCCTCGCCGATTCATCTGAGCTGCGCCGACCACAATGGCCATAGCGGCATCTCGCTGGTCGAGTGGGACGGAACGAAGTGGAACACGGTGGTGGCCTCGATCCAGCCGATCAAGGACAAGGTGCTGCCGCTGATCAACAGCACGGCCGAGGAGTACGTGAAGGCCAACGCCGGCTGGCCGAAGCGAACCGAGCCGTGCGACAAGTCCTCGTAGGTTGAAGGCAGGCGGCGTTTCCCGGGCGGTGCAGCGCGTCAGCGTTGCACCGCCGATCCGGGAGCTTCGCAAGCTTCGAGTTGTAACGATCCCGGTTCCGTGGCGCATCATGTCCTGATGCGCCACGTCCGGCAAAGGTGAACGACATCATGGCCGCCGTTTCGCCGATGAGACCCGCACCGGACACTGCGGCGGATTCGATCCTTACGCTCAACAATATCGAAGTGGTCTACGACCGCGTCATTCTGGTGCTCAAGGGCGTATCGCTTTCGGTGCCGAACGGCGGCATCGTGGCGCTGCTCGGCGCCAACGGCGCCGGCAAGACCACCACGCTCAAGGCGATCTCCAATCTGCTGCATTCCGAGCGCGGCGAGGTGACCAAGGGCGCCATCGTGTTCGATGGCGCCGAAGTGCAGGGGTGTCCGCCCAACGAAGTGGTGCGGCGCGGCTGCATCCAGGTCATGCAGGGCCGCTATTGCTTCGGCCATCTCACAATCGAAGAAAACCTGCTAACCGGCGCGTTCACCCGGCGCGACGGCGGCGCGGCGATCCGCGCCGATCTGGAAAAAGTCTACGTCTATTTCCCGCGGCTGCGCGAACGGCGGCAGTCGCTCGCCGGCTATACCTCGGGCGGCGAGCAGCAGATGTGCGCCATCGGCCGCGCGCTGATGTCGCATCCGAAAATGATCTTGCTCGACGAACCGTCGATGGGGTTGGCGCCGCAGATCGTCGAAGAGATCTTCACCATCATGAAGAGCCTCAACGACAGCGAAGGCGTCTCGTTCCTGCTGGCCGAGCAGAACGCCAACCTGGCGCTCAAATATTCCGGCCACGGCTATATCCTCGAGAACGGCCGCGTCGTGCTCGACGGTGCCGCAGCGACGCTCGCCGAGAACGACGACGTCAAGGAATTCTATCTCGGCGTCGCCGAGGGCAAGCGCAAATCATTCCGCGAAGGCAAGCACTACAAAAGACGCAAGCGCTGGCTGGCGTGAGCTCGGCCCGCGCGCCGCGGCCGCATCCTTCGAGGCTCGCCCCGCCGGCGCCTCAGGATGACGGTCCAAAAATTCAGTGGAACGCCACGTCGAGATCGACGCCCTTCGGCGGCGCGCTGTCGGCCGGCACGAAGAAATCCTGCGCCAGCTTTTGCGTCGGGTCGGCGCGATACGGCTCGAAGTCGGTGACGCCGTTTTCGGCCAGGAACGTATCGTCGATGAGAAAATTGCCGGTGAATTCGCGCGCCGGCTTGGAGAACACCACGTAAGCGGCGTCGGCCATGATGTCGGGCTTGCGCGCTTGCCGCATCAACGCCTCGCCGCCGAGCAGATTGTTGACCGCGGCGGTGGCGATCACCGTGCGCGGCCACAGCGCGTTGACGGCGATGCCCTTGCCGCGAAGCTCGCCGGCGAGCCCAAGCACCACGAGACTCATGCCGAACTTGGCGATGGTATAGGCGGTATGCGGCGCAAACCATTTCTCCTTCATGTCGAGCGGCGGCGAGATCATCAGGATATGCGGATTGGCGGCCCTTTGCAGATGCGGGATCGCCCATTTGGAGACGACGAAGGTGCCGCGGGTATTGATCTGCTGCATGAGATCGTAGCGCTTCATGTCGGTTGCGACCGCCGGCGTCAGCGAAATCGCGCTGGCATTGTTGACGACGATGTCGAGGCCGCCGAAGCGCGCCGCCGTCGCATCGATCGCCTCCTTCACCATCGCCTCGTCGCGCACGTCGACCACGAGCGGCAGCGCCTGGCCGCCGGCGCGCTCGATCTCTTCAGCCGCCGTGTAGATGGTGCCGGGCAGCTTCGGGTGCGGCTCGGCGGTCTTGGCGGCGATTGCGATATTGGCGCCGTCGCGGGCGGCGCGCAGCCCGATCGCGAGCCCGATGCCGCGCGAGGCGCCGGTGATGAACAGAGTCTTGCCTTTTAGCGACATCGGTGGCCTCACTTTTTGCGCGCGAGGAAGGCCGCAAATGCGGCGCGCGCCTCGTCGGACTGCAACAGCTCCCAGAACAGCGCCGATTCCGTATCGATCTGCTTGATCACGTCGTCGAGCTGGCCGCGCATCAGCCCGCGCGTCACCGCGACCGTTTTCGGCGGCAGCGCCGCGATCTCCTGGGCGGCTTTGAGCGCGACATCGTCGACCGCGGCGGCGTCGACCACGGTGTTGACGATGCCGGCATCTTTCGCCTCGGCGGCCGAGAGCGGCCGGCCCATGACCAAGAGCGAGAATGCCCGCGCATAGCCCATGCGCAGCGGCGCCAGCAGGGTGGAGGCCGCTTCGGGAATGAGCCCGAGCTTGATGAACGGCGTCGACAAGGTCGCCCCGATGCCGGCGACCACGTGGTCGCAATGAAACAGCAAGGTGGTGCCGACGCCAACGGCCACGCCGTTGACGGCGGCGACCAGCGGCGTTTGCCGGCCCGCCAGCGCGTGCAGGAACTCGTGCGCGCGCGGATCGAGGCTGCCGCCCGATGCGCCGAGAAAGTCGGCGATGTCGTTGCCGGCGCAAAATGCGCCGGGCGCGCCGGCGATCATGACGCAGCGGATCGCGGCGCTTTCATCGGCCTCGCGCAGCGCCCGCGTGATGTCGGCGTACATCGCGAGCGTGAGCGCGTTTTTCTTTTCCGGGCGATTGAGCCGGATGATGCGGACGCCGGCATCATCCGTCACCGCGACAGCACCGCTCATCGTGCTTCCCCCTTAAGGCTTAACGCCACGATAGCGTTGCCGACCACTGGCTGCCACGTTTCGGGATCATGCTCTAGCCGGCGCCCTTGTTGTCATGGCGCATGAGTTGGCCGATCGCCCGGAATTCGCTGCCCGCCGCCGCGCGCGCCTGTAGCTCGATGGCGCGATAGAGCCCGACGACCCGCTCGCCAACCGCCGTCACGGCCGCGCCGCCGCCGCGCACGCCGCCGGTCTCGGCGGTGACGGCGGGTTCACGCAGCGTTTGGTTGATTTCCTCCACCAAGAGCCAGGCCCGCCGGTACGACATGCCGATCGACCGTGCTGCCGCGGAGATCGATCCGGTCGATTGGATCGCCTCCAAAAGCGCAATCTTTCCCGGGCCAATGCGGGCCCCGGATGGCAGATCGATACGGATGGAGAGGTGTGTGCCGGCCATGGTTGACCCCTTCGGACCCGGCCATGAGGTCACGCAGATAGCCGGCTTTCGTCAAGGGCCTTTTGCAGGAAGTGCGGAACCGTTGACGACGCCCACGAAACATGCGGCGGCCGAAGCCGCCGCACCGGTGGGTGCGGAAGCTCGCCTCTAGTGGAACAGCTTCATGGCGTTGACGATGGTCTGCGCCACGCCCCACGCCAGCGGAATGCCGACAAATCCCCACGCCAGCACGAGTTGCCAAGCCGGCGTGCCGTTCTGATGAGCGCTCGTCATCGCACCTCTCCTCTCGCCGCCAAGCGGTCCGTGCGTTCCCGGCCGGCGGCCGCCGCGGTGACGAGGGCCTTCTCGCCGTCGGGCGCCATATGGAATCGCCGGTCCACGGCCTTCACCAGCAGATTGGCGATAAAGCCGATCACAAACAGGCCGGCCATGATGTACATGGTTATGTTGTAGGCCTGCGCCTTCGGCACGCCGTGGGTGATGTTGTACTCGCGAATATAATTCACCAGCACGGGACCAAAAATGCCCGCCATCGACCAGGCCGTGATCAAGAGCCCGTGGATGGCGCCGACATAACGCGTCCCGAACATATCGCGCAGGTATGCCGGCACGGTGGCAAAGCCGCCGCCATACATGCTGATGATCACCAGGAAGCAAAGGACGAATGCGGCGACGCTGCCAAGCGAGCCGGTCGTCGGCACCGCGCAATACAAGAAGAAGCCCAGCACCATGAACACGAAGTAGGTATTCTTGCGGCCGATATAATCGGACGTCGACGCCCAGAAGAAACGGCCGGCCATGTTGAACAGGCTCATCAGGCCGACGAATCCAGCCGCCGCGACCGCGGTGACCTTGCCCGGGAACATTTCCTGGCTCATCGCCGAGGCTTGGCCGAGAACGCCGATGCCGGCGGTCACGTTGACGCAAAGAATGACCCAGATGCACCAGAATTGCGGCGTCCTCAGCGCGTCGTAGACATAAACGTCGCTTTTGGTGATGAGCCGTTGCTCGACCACCGGCGGCGTGTAGCCTTCCGGCTTCCAGTCGGGCGCCGGGACGCGCACCAGGAACGCGCCGACCATCATAAAGACGAAATAGATCAGCCCCATGACGACGAACGTCTCGGCGACGCCGACGTGGGTCGCCGTGGAGAATCGGCTCATCAGCCATACCGAAAGCGGCGAGGCGATGAAGGCGCCGCCGCCGAAGCCCATGATGGCCATGCCGGTGGCCATGCCCGGCCGGTCCGGAAACCATTTGATCAGCGTCGACACCGGGGAAATGTAGCCGATGCCCAAGCCGCAGCCGCCGACCAGGCCGTAGCCGAAATAGATGATCCACAAATTGTGGACGTAGACGCCGATCGCGGAGATGAGAAAACCGCCGGCCCAGCACAAGGCGGCGGTGAACATCGCGCGGCGCGGACCGCCTTCCTCGACCCAGCGGCCGAAGAGCGCGGCGGAGAAGCCGAGCACGAAGATGCCGACGGAAAAGATCCAGCCGAGTTCGGGAATGTTCCAGTCGTTCGGTGCGGATTGGGTAATGCCGATGAGCTTGGTCATCGGTAGATTGAACACGCTGAATGCATAGGCCTGGCCGATGCAGAGATGCACACACAGCGCGGCCGGCGGCACCATCCAGCGGCTGAATCCCGGTTTTGCGATGGTCCGGCTTCTGTCAAGAAAACCGAAAAGCCCCCGCGATGATTGCGCTTGCACAATCGTCGTCATCGTTTCCTCCGGCTCGTTTATTCTTTTGTCGTTTATTTTTATGTCGTCTATTTTATATCGTCTATTTCTTAGTCGTTTTTTCGTGGGTCGTCTTTCTTATGGTCGTTTTTGCTACGTCGTATTCTTATGCAGTTCCCTCAGGCAGCTTTTGTTCTCGCGCAGTCCTCTTCCCTTTTCAGGCCCGCATTTCTAGTGCTGCGCCTTTTGCTCCGTTGCTTCGGTTTTTGCTCCCGCGAGCCGCTCCAGTGCCGTGCGGACCACCGGATCCAGTCCGGCGCCGCCCTCCGCAAGATGAGCAAAAATTGCCGCGCGCATCCGCGGATCCCAGAATTTTTTGATGTGTTCGGCGGTGCCGGTTACAGCTCTGTTCCTGTCCCTGGCTGGCGAAGAATTTGCCGATTTGATTGGCCATGTAGACGAGCTTGTTGTCAAGCGACATGGATCACGGTTTCTTTGTTGCGTCTCTTTGATGCGCTGCGGATGGGTGAATATCTCGAAGCCGTCGCTGCGCGCGACGGCGGCAAGCGTGATTCCGGCCGCCTCCGCGGTGCGCACGGCAAGCGCCGTCGGCGCCGAAACGGCGACGATCAGCGGCGCGCCGATGACGGCGGTCTTTTGCACCATTTCCACCGAGACGCGGCTGGTCAGCAATACCATGCCATTCTGGCGGGACACGGCGCCGCGCAGCAAGCGCGCCGGCAAGCTTGTCGAGCGCATTATGCCGGCCGACGTCCTCCCGCACTGCAACAAGTCCGGTGTCCGGGCGCCAAAATGCCGCAGCGTGAACCGCGCGCGTTTGCCGATTGAGCTCCTGGCGCGGGCCAAGCGCTTCAAGCGCCCGCATGATCTCGGCCGGCGCAAAGGTCGCGCCGTCGGCGCACGCGCGGCAACGCGCGCACGGCTTCTTCGAGACTTTCGATGCCGCACAGGCCGCAGCCGGTCGGGCCGGCGAGATGCCGCCGCCGTTGGCTGAGCGCGGCGGCGCGCGGCTCGGCGAGCCACATGCGCAATTCGATACCGGCATCGTGTTCGACGATGTCGAGCTGGCGGATATCGGACAGCGGAGGCAATGAGACCTTCGGTGAGACTGAAGCCGAACGCAAAATCCTCGAGATTTTGCGGTGTCGCCATCATCACCGCATAAGTGCCGCCGTCATAGCTCAGCGCGACGGCGGTCTCTTCGGGGACGATGCGCTTGCCGGCCGTGACGCCTTGACCGGCGCCAGATCGCGCTGTCGACGGAGGTCGCCGGCTGCCGCATGCCGCTACTCCGCGGCCTCGACGGTCGCCGCGATGCGGCGGCTCTTGCGCGCGAGCTCTTCGTATTGCTGCTGCCATTCGGTCGGACCGTTCGAGGGCGAAACCTGTACCGCGGTCACTTTGTATTCGGGGCAGTTGGTGGCCCAATCGGAATAGTCGGTGGTGACGACGTTGGCTTGCGTGTCGGGATGATGGAACGTCGTATAGACCACGCCCGGCGCGACCCGCTCGGTGATCAGCGCGCGCAGCGAGGTTTCGCCGGCGCGGCTTGCAAGCTTGACCCAATCGCCGTCGCGGATGCCGCGCTGCTCGGCGTCGTGCGGATGGATTTCCAGCCGGTCCTCCTCGTGCCAGACCACATTGGCGGTGCGGCGGGTCTGGGCGCCGACATTGTACTGGCTGAGGATGCGGCCGGTGGTAAGCAGCAGCGGGAAGCGCGGGCCGGTCCTTTCGTCGGTCGCGATATATTCGGTGATGACGAACTTGCCCTTGCCGCGCACGAAGCCGCCGATATGCATCACCGGCGTGCCTTCCGGCGCCTTTTCGTTGCACGGCCATTGCACCGAGCCGAGCTCGTCGAGCTTCTCGAATGACACGCCGGCGAAGGTCGGCGTCAGCCGCGCGATCTCGTCCATGATCTCGGACGGATGGCTGTACGCCATGTCGAAGCCCATCGCCTTGGCGATCAGCACGGTGATTTCCCAGTCGGCGTAGCCGTTGCGCGGCGCCATCACCTTGCGCACCAGCTGGATGCGGCGCTCGGCGTTGGTGAACGTGCCGTCCTTTTCCAGGAAGGTCGAGCCGGGCAGGAAGACGTGCGCATAGTTCGCGGTCTCGTTAAGGAACAGATCCTGCACGACGACGCATTCCATGGCGGCGAGGCCGGCGGCGACGTGGTGGGTATCCGGGTCGGATTGCAGGATGTCCTCGCCCTGCACGTAGAGGCCCTTGAACGTGCCGTCGACCGCGGCGTCGAGCATGTTGGGGATGCGCAGGCCCGGTTCTTTGTCGAGCGTCACGCCCCAAAGCGATTCGAAACAATTCGCGCGTCGGCGTCGTCGGAGATATGGCGATAGCCGGACAGCTCGTGCGGGAACGAGCCCATGTCGCAGGCGCCCTGCACGTTGTTCTGGCCGCGCAGCGGGTTCACGCCGACGCCCGGCCGGCCGATATTGCCGGTCGCCATGGCGAGATTGGCGATCGCCATGACCGTGGTCGAGCCCTGGCTGTGCTCGGTGACGCCGAGGCCATAATAGATCGCGGCGTTGCCGCCGGTGGCGTAGAGCCGCGCCGCGGCGCGGATCGTCTCGGCCGGCACGCCGGAAATCTTCGCTACCTCTTCCGGGCTGTTGCGCGGCTCGGCGACGAACGCCGCCCAATGCTGGAACTCGTCCCAGTCGCAGCGCTCGCGCACGAATTTTTCGTTGACCAGGCCTTCGGTGACGATGACATGCGCCAGCGCCGTGAGGATCGCGACATTGGTGCCGGGCCGGAGCGGCAAATGGTAGGCCGCTTCGACATGCGGCGTGCGCACCAGATCGATCCGCCGCGGATCGATGACGATCAGCTTGGCGCCAGCTCGCAGCCGCTTCTTCATGCGCGAGGCGAACACCGGGTGCGCGTCGGTCGGATTGGCGCCGATCAGGACGACGACGTCGGTGCTCTCGACCGAATCGAAGTCCTGCGTGCCCGCCGATGTGCCGAACGTCGTGCTCAGGCCGTAACCGGTCGGCGAGTGGCAGACGCGGGCGCAGGTATCGACATTGTTGTTGCCGAACCCGGCGCGCACCAGCTTCTGCACCAGGAACGTCTCTTCGTTGGTGCAGCGCGACGAGGTGATGCCGCCGATCGAGTCCTTGCCGTATTTCGCCTGGATGCGTTTGAACTCGGAAGCGGCGTGAGCGATCGCCTCGTCCCACGACACCTCGCGCCACGGATCGCTGATTTTTTCGCGGATCATCGGCTTGAGGATGCGCTCGCCGTGATTGGCGTAACCCCAGGCGAAGCGGCCTTTGACGCAGGAATGTCCGCGATTGGCCTTGCCGTCCTTGTACGGCACCATGCGCACCACTTCGTCGCCGCGCATCTCCGCCTTGAACGAGCAGCCGACGCCGCAATAGGCGCAGGTCGTGACCACCGAATGCTCGGGCGTGCCGATCTCGATCACCGACTTTTCGTTGAGCGTCGCGGTCGGGCAGGCCTGCACGCAGGCGCCGCAGGAGACGCATTCGGAACTGAAGAACGCTTCCTCCATGCCGGGCGACACCACCGAGCCGAAGCCGCGGCCGGCGATGGTCAGCGCGAAGGTGCCTTGCACCTCCTCGCAGGCGCGCACGCAGCGCGAACAGACGATGCATTTCGAGGGATCGTAGGTGAAATACGGGTTCGAACTCGTCGAGGCCCGGATTCGGATGCTTGGCGCCGTCGTAGCCGTAGCGTACCTCGCGCAAGCCGACCGCGCCGGCCATGTCCTGCAGCTCGCAATCGCCGTTGGCCGAACAGGTCAGACAGTCGAGCGGGTGATCGGAGATGTAAAGCTCCATCACGCCCTTGCGCAGCCGCTTGAGCCGGTCGGTCTGGGTGCGCACCACCATGCCGTTCGCGGCCGGCGTCGTGCACGAGGCCGGCGTACCCGGCCGGCCCTCGATCTCGACCAGGCAGAGGCGGCAGGAGCCGAATGCTTCCAGCATGTCGGTGGCGCAGAGTTTTGGAATCTTGGTGCCAAGCTCCATCGCCGCGCGCATGATCGAAGTGCCTTCGGGCACCGTGACCGCGGCGCCATCGATGGTCAGCGTGACCGTCTTCTCCGCTCTTGGGCGGGGTGTGCCGTAATCGATCTCGGTAATGAGCGACATGACGGTCTCCTTATTCGGCGGCTTGCAGCCGTGGCTGCGCGCCGAAGTCTTCCGGGAAATGGGTGAGCGCGCTCATCACCGGATACGGCGTGAAGCCGCCGAGCGCGCAGAGCGAACCGAACTTCATCGTGTTGCAGAGGTCCTCGAGCACTTCGATATTGGCGGCGCGCTGCTCGCCCTTGATGATGCGGTCGACCACCTCGACGCCGCGCGCCGAGCCGATCCGGCAGGGCGTGCACTTGCCGCAGGAACTCGATGGCGCAGAACTCCAACGCAAAGCGCGCCTGCTTTGCCATGTCCACGGTATCGTCGAACACCACGATGCCGCCGTGGCCGATCAAGCCGTCGCGGGCGGCGAACGCTTCATAGTCGAACGGCGTGTCGAACAGCGCGCGGGGGAAATAGGCGCCGAGCGGGCCGCCGACCTGCACGGCGCGAACCGGACGGCCGCTGCGCGTGCCGCCGCCGATATCGTCGACCAGTTCGCCGAGCGTGATGCCGAATGCCGTCTCGAACAGGCCGCCATGCTTGATATTGCCGGCAAGCTGGATCGGCATCGTGCCGCGCGAGCGGCCCATGCCGAAGTCGCGATAGAACGCGGCGCCTTTGTCGAGAATGATTGGCACGGAGGCGAACGACAGTACGTTGTTGATCACGGTCGGACGGCCGAACAGACCCTTATGCGCCGGCAGCGGCGGCTTGGCGCGCACCTGGCCGCGCTTGCCTTCCAGGCTGTCGAGCAGCGAGGTTTCCTCGCCGCAGACATAGGCGCCGGCGCCGACGCGCACGTCCATGTCGAACGCAAACGACGAGCCGCCGACACGCGCGCCGAGCAGTCCGCCGCGGCGCGCCGCGACGATGGCCGCTTCCATCGCCGCGACCGCATGCGGATATTCCGAGCGGATATAGACGTAGCCTTTGGTCGCGCCGGTCGCGATACCGGCGATCGCCATGCCTTCGATCAGGACAAACGGATCGCCTTCCATGATCATGCGGTCGGCGAAGGTGCCGCTGTCGCCCTCGTCGGCGTTGCAAACAATGTATTTCTGCTCGGCTTTGGTCTGCGCCACGGTGCGCCACTTGATGCCGGTCGGAAATCCGGCGCCGCCGCGGCCGCGCAGGCCCGATTGCCCGACCTCTTCAATGGTCGCCTCGGCGCCGAGCGACAGTGCCCGTTCGAGACCCTTGCCGCCGCCATGCGCGCGATAATCGTCGAGCGAGCGCGGATCGACGATGCCGCAGCGGGCGAAGGTCAGCCGCGTCTGCCGCTTGAGCCAGGGAATATCCTCGGTCAAGCCGAGGCGCAGCTTGTGCGCGCCGTCGGCGCGGATCGCGGCCAGCAAACCTTCGGCGTCGTGCGGAGCGACCGGTCCGTAGGCGACCCGACCTGCCGGCGTTTCGACCTCGACCATCGGCTCAAGCCAGTAAAGCCCACGCGAGCCGGTACGGACGACCTCGAGCGCGATGTTCTGCCGCGCGGCCGCGGCGCTGATCGCGCTCGCGACCTGCCCAGCGCCGACCGCCAAAGCCGCGGCATCGATCGGAATGGTGAGGCGCAGCGTCATTGCTGCAGTCTCCGCCAGCAGGCCGTCGAGGCGGGCCTGGTCTAGTCGGCCGACCACGCGGCCATCGAGCATCGCCGAGGGTGCGACTGCACACAGGCCGAGGCAATAAACCGGCTCAAGCGTCACACTGCCATCGGGCGCAGTCGTTCCCATCGGCACGCCGAGCCGGGCCTCGGCATGTGCCGCCAGCGGGTCGCCGCCGGCGGCCTGACAGGCTTCGGCGCGGCACAGCTTGAGCACATGCCGGCCGGCCGGCGCGCGGCGGAAATCGTGATAAAAGCTGATGACGCCATGCACCTCGGCGCGGGTGATATTCAAAGCCTCGGCGATCAGCGGCTCGGCGGCTTGGTCGATATAGCCAAATTCGTCCTGCAAAGCGTGCAGGATCGGCAAAAGCGGGCCTTCGCGGTCGAGGCAGCCCCGAATACGCTCTAGCGCCGCTTCTTTATTCCAAGGAGCTTGGCCGTGCATCTGGCCTAGTTTGGCGGACATCGGGGGTGCCGTTTTATCGTTTGCGCGATCCGCAGACCATGCGCTTAAGCTATGTATTTTATAGTAATTACAAAAGGCTGTCGCACCAAATTGATTGTTGTCGCAGGGGATTTTTCGCAGTGCAGCGCCGCGCTTCCGGATCGTAACGCGGCGTTGATCATGGGCCTTCGCCCATCGGCATCGCGTCAAAAAACCCGCTGTGCGACGCCGCCACTGTGTCGGCGATCTGCACCAAAAAGGCGCTCCGCTGAACAATTCCTGGCCTTGACAGCGTCGCCGCCGGGCAGGGACAATTTCGTCGGGTTGCCCAATTCCGCAGCGTGGTGGGCGACGGGGCGGGCGTGATGGCCACCGTAATTCGCGATATCAGCGGCACCGAATTGCGCCTGTTCGGCGATATCGTCGCGCGTCTCGAGCGAACTCGGTCCGGACCTCGACGCGCGCGCTGTCGTCTTCACCGATGTGATGCGGCTTCTCCGCGGCGATTTCGGTGCCTCCTATGTCTGGGATTCGCGGAAAAACCGCTTCGACGAGGCCGTGAGCTTCAACATGGACCGCACCAATCTTCGCCGTTACGAGGATTGGTATCAATTCCGCGATCCGATGACCTTCGAACTGCGCACGCGCCGTCGCGCCACGCTCGTCGATGAAGTCATTTCCCGCGACAAGCTGATGCGAACCGAGTTCTATAACGACTTTCTGGCGCGCGACGGACTGCACCACGGCGTCAACATGTTCATCTTCGACGGCGAGCGCGATCTCGGCGACCTGCGTATCTGGCGGGCACGGGGCCGTCCGGAATTCTGCGAACGCGACCTCGACCTGCTCGATGCGCTTGAGCCGCATTTGCGCCGCGCGCTGCTGCGCGGCGGCGGCTGCGACGGACTGACGCCGCGCGAACGCGAGGTTGCCGCTCTGGTCGCGCGCGGCTGCACCGATCGCGACATCGCCCGCATCCTCGGCATCGGCTTCGGTACCGTCCGCACCCACATCACCAATGCGATGAGCAAGAACGGCTGCTCCAACCGGGCCGAGCTCGCGGCGGTGATCGTGCGGCACTCATAAGCCGCGGCCGCTCGGCATTTATGCCGATGCGGGCGGCTTGCTGGTTCCGATAGACTGACCACTGGCTCAATCTCACTAGGAGCGCGTCCTTGCCGGCTCTTCACGATCTTGGGATTGCCGAAGCCGCCGCCGCCATTCGGTCCGGCGCGATCACCGCCGAGGCGCTGGCCGATGCGCTGCTGGCGCGCACCGCGGCTCACGCTAATCTCAATGCATTCATCACCCTCGATGCCGATGCCGTCCGCGCGGCGGCACGCGCAGCCGACAAACGGCGCGCATCCGGCGCGTCGTTCGGTAAGCTGCTTGGCGTACCGCTCGCACTGAAGGACAATCTCGACACCGCCGACCTGCCGACCAGCGGCGGCACGCCCGGCCTCGCCGGCAATCGGCCCAAACACAACGCGGTTATCGTTGAAGCATTATTTGGCGCCGGCGCCATCGCGCTGGGCAAATGCAACCTGCACGAACTGGCCTACGGCATCACCAACAACAATGCCGCGTTCGGGCCGGCGCGCAATCCGTACGCGCCCGATCGCATCCCCGGTGCGTCGAGCGGCGGTACCGGCGTCGCCGTGGCGGCGCGGCTTGCGCCCGGCGGGATCGGCTCGGATACCGGCGGATCGGTCCGCGTCCCAGCCGCGCTTTGCGGCATCGTCGGGCTGCGCCCGACCACCGGACGATGGTCGCAGGCCGGCATCGTGCCGATATCGCATACCCGTGACACCGCCGGTCCGATGACGCGCAGCGTCGCCGACTGCGTACTGCTCGATGGCGTTGTGACCGGCGGACCGACCGAGGTG
The DNA here is from genome assembly GCA_963829395.1 of uncultured Alphaproteobacteria bacterium. Taxonomy (GTDB): domain Bacteria; phylum Pseudomonadota; class Alphaproteobacteria; order Rhizobiales; family Xanthobacteraceae; genus BOG-931. Next base: position 326,734 of record CAWHHX010000001.1, read on the forward strand.
GCGCCGGCGCAGCTCAAGGGTGCGCGCATCGGCGTGCCGCGACAAGTGTTTTGGGAGAATCTCGATCCCGAGCTCGCGCAAATCTGCGAGCAAACATTGCGACGCCTGACCGAGGCGGGCGTGGTCCTCGTCGACGTCGATATGAGCGAAGAGGCTTCGCTCGACGCCGAAGCCGGCTTCCCGATCGCGCTCTACGAAACGGTCACTGACCTCAACCAGTATTTGGCCGACCATAAAACCGGCATGGATTACGCGGCCCTCGTGGCCAAAGTCGCAAGCCCCGACGTCAAAGGCATCCTGCAAAGTCTCATCGGCGCGGGCGCGGTGCCGGAAGAGGCCTATCGCAAAGCGCTGCAACAGCGCACAGTGCTCCAGGACACCTATCGCCGCCATTTCCGCGACCATGGCATCGCTGCCATCATCTTCCCGACAACGCCGGCGCCGGCGGCGAAAATCGGCGAGGACGAGACCTTTATGCTCAACGGCCAAAAGCTGCCGACCTTCACGACCTTCATCCGCAACACCGGACCCGGCAGTGTCGGCGGCATCCCCGGCATCTCTTTGCCGGTCGGCATGACCAAAGCCGGCTTGCCGGTCGGTATGGAATTGTCTGGTCCGCAAGCGAGCGACCTTGAGCTTTTGGCCATGGCCGCCGCGATCGAGCCGTTGCTGCCCAAACTGCCGGCGCCGCCGGAGCGCGCCTAATTGCTTGGTTGTGAATGCGAACACGAGGGAGAGACGTCAATGACGATGCAGAAGCAAGGACCGACGCGGCGCACGCTGCTTGGCGCTGCCGCCGCCGGCGCCGCGTTCGGCACATTGCCCGGACTGATCCGTCCGGCCGCCGCCGCCGGCGAGTTCAAGATCGGGCTGTTCGCCGCTCTGAGCGGCCCGGCATCGCTGTTCGGCCCGACGCAAAAGGCCTGCGCCGAGCTTGCGACGGAAGAGATCAACAAAGCCGGCGGCATCCTTGGCCGTCAGATCAAACTCATCCCCACCGATGCCGGCGGCCCGCCGGCGGAATCAACGAAATCAGCGATCCGGCTCATGCTCGAAGAGAATGTCGACATGTTTGTTGGCTCGCACGACAGCGCCACGCGCGAAGCGCTTGTCGCCACCATCAAGGGCAAAGTGCCCTACATCTACACGCCGACCTATGAGGGCGGCGAGTGCGCCTTCAACACCTACGTGATCGCCGATACGCCGGAGCAGCAGATCCGGCCGTCGGTGGCGTACATGATGAAGGAGCGCGGCGCCAAGTCGGTTTATCTGATCGGCGACGATTATGTCTGGCCGCGCAAGTGCAACGAGCACGCCAAGAGATACGTCGCCGAGAATGGCGGCAGCGTGGTCGCCGAGGAATATGTGCCGTTCGGCGCGCCCAACAAGTTCGAAGAGATCGTCACCCGGATCAAATCGGCCAAGCCCGATATGGTGCTGATCACGCTCGTTGGCGCGGACAACGTCAACTTCAACCGCACCTTTGCTGGCTTCGGCCTCGACAAGAACATCGCGCGGCTGTCGCTGCTGTTGGAGGAGAACACGCTGCTTGGCATCGGACCCGACTCGAGCAGCAATCTGTTCTCCTCGCTGTCCTACTATGCCAATGCCCCCGGCGAAGCGAACAAGAAGTTCAAGGCGGCGTATTTCGCCAAGTTCGGCGACAAGGCGCCTCAGCTCGGCTTGATCGGCGCCGATTGCTACGGCGGCATCTATTGTGCGCACGCGCTGGCGACTAAAGCCGGCGGCACCGACGCCAAGAAGTGCATGGCCGCCTCCGAGGGGCTGACTTTTCCGACCGCGGCGGGACAAGTGACGATGCGCGGCCGCCATGTCGACAAGACGATGTTCCTCGCTACCTGCAAGGGCACCGAGTTCGACATCATCAAGACCTTCGCCGACGTCAAGAGCGGCGACGAGTGCAAGGCCTGATGCCGCAACGCATGAGGTAAGGAGGCGGCGAGATGGATCCGCTGATCGTCACCCAGGCGATCAACGTTCTCTACGGCATCTCGACGCTGGCGGTGCTCGCACTCGGGCTTGCCGTGATCTTCGGCTTGCTCGGCGTGCTCAATATCGCCCACGGCGAATTCATTATGATCGGCGCCTATTGCGCTTACGTCACGCAAGCCGGCGGCTGGCCTTATCTCGTCGCGCTGCCCTTGACGCTCGTGGTGTGCGGGATTCTCGGCGTGGCGGTCGAGTGGATCATGATCCGTCCGCTCTATCGCCGGCCGTTCGACACGCTGGTGGTGACGTGGGGCTTGAGCCTGCTGTTGCGCAAGATCGCCGAGGCCATGTTCGGCCTCGGATTTCGCAGCGTCAGCATTCCGCTGCCGGGGACGGTGAAGCTCTTGGGCACCGAATATCCGATCTATCGGTTGCTCCTGATCGCCATTTCGCTCGCGGTCATCGCCGCGCTGGTGATCTGGTACGGCCGCAGCCGTACCGGCAGCCGCATCCGCGCCATGGTGAGCAATCCGGAACTGGCGCAAGCGCAAGGCATCTCGGTGCGGCGGCTCGCGGCCGGCACCTTTGTCGTCGGCACCTGCCTCGCCGGGCTCGGCGGCGTCATGGTGGCGCCGCTGGTGCCGGTGCAGCCGTTTATGGGGCTGGACTATGTGCTGCGCGCTTTCTTTGTTCTGATTGTCGGCGGTCTCGGCAGCGTATCCGGACTGCTGTCGGGAGCCGTCGCGATCGGCGGCGTCGATAGCGTGATCTCCGCGGTCACCAATGCGGCCAACGGCTATTTTGCGGTATTGGGGCTGGCGATTCTGTTTCTCTGGTTGAGGCCGCGAGGGATCGTTGCGCGCGGCTAGCGTCGTCGTTCTCATCGCCATTGTGCTGCCATTCCTGCTCGGGCAGTTCTGGGCGTATCAGCTCGGCCTTTATGCGCTGTACGCGGCCGCCGCCATCGGCGTCGGCTTGTGCTGGGGCCAGGCCGGATTTCTGCCGCTCGGTCAGGCGCTGTTCTTCGGCTTTGCGGCTTATCTGTCCGGCCTTGCCTTCATCGCTTTTCGCGACAGTCCGATCCTTGCGGTTCTGGCGTTGCCGGTCGCTGCGCTCGCTTCCGGCCTGTTGGCTTACGCGATCGGCTTTGTCGTGTTTCGTCGGTCCGGCGAGAGCGGCGCCTATTTCTCGATGATCACGCTCGCGCTGGCGCTGCTCGCCTTCCAGATCGCCACCAGCTGGAATTCGGTCACCGGCGGCTTCAACGGACTGAAGGGAATACCGGGCCTTCCCGGCTTGGACGAAATCTCCGACGTTTATTATGTCTCGGCCGCGGTCTTGCTCGTCGTGCTGGCGTTCGCCGGCTGGCTTTACACCGCGCCGATCGGTGTCTTGTGGCGGGCGCTGGCGCAGAACGAGCGCCGGCTGCAGCTTTTCGGCTTCGATACCGACCAGCTCAAGGCCGTCGCGTTCGGCGCCGCCGGTTTCATGGCCGGGATTGGCGGCGCGATCTACGCGCCGCAACAGGGCATCGTCACGCCGCAGGTCGTGGGGTTTGGCCTCTCGGCCGATCTCGTGATCTGGGCCGCGGTCGGCGGCCGTGCGAGCTTGCTCGGGCCGGTCATCGGCACGCTCCTGGTCGGCTCGCTGACGGCGCAACTGCGCGACACGCTGCCGTTCTGGGAAGTGTTGATGGCGCTGTTCTTCATCGCCATCGTGCTGGTATTTCCGCGCGGCATCGCCGGCCTGCCGGAGCCGCTGCTGCGCCGCTTCGCCAGGCGCAAGCCGGACAAAGCCGCGATCACGGCGCCGGGCGATCCGGCGGCGCGGCCACCGGTGAAATTGGCGCTGCACGGCGTCAGCGTCCGGGTCGGCGAAGTCACCATCCTGGACAAGCTGTCCGTCGACTTCGATCAGGCCGGAATATTCTGCGTGATCGGCCCGAACGGCGCCGGCAAGACCTCGATGTTCAATGTGGTGAGCGGCGAGCTTGCGGCGGCTTCGGGCGAGATCGGTCTCGGCGGCGCGACCATCGCCGGACTTGCGCCCAATCGCGTCAGCGGCATGGGCGTCGCCCGCAAGCTGCAAATTCCAAGCGTGTTCCCGGAGCTCTCGATCGCCGACAATCTGGCGATCGCGCTGTGGAGCGGCCGCGCCAGCAAGCTGGCGCTGCTCGATCCACGGCTCCGCCGCTGGTCGAGCCCGATGCTCAAGGAGCTGCAATCGCGCTATCCGTTCCTCGCCTCGAGCGCGCGCAAGGCGTCGGAGCTGTCGCACGGCGAGCAACAAATTCTCGAACTGGCGATGGCGCTTCTGACCGAGCCGCGCGTGTTGTTGCTCGACGAGCCCTGCGCCGGACTATCGCCCGAGGAGACCGCGGCGGTAATGGAGATCGTGCGCTGGGCGGCGGCGCGGCTCGGCGGCGCCATCATCATCATCGAGCACGATATGAGCCTGGTGAAGGAGTTGGCGGAGGTCGTTTACGTCCTGCATAACGGCTCGCTGTTGGCAAAAGGCAGCGTCGCTGCGATCCAGGCCGATCCCGCGGTGCGCGCCGTCTATGTCGGGGGCGAGAAGTGAACGCCTCGCGCCTGGTGTTTGAGAACGTCACCGGCGGCTATGGCTCGACCACCATCGTGCGCGATCTCACCGGCGCGAGCGACTGCCGGCGAGGCCTTGTGCGTGCTCGGCCGCAACGGTGTCGGCAAATCGACGCTGATGAAGCTTCTGTTCGGCTATCTGCCGTGCCTGCGCGGGCGCGTTCTGCTCGACGGCGAGCCGATCGAGGCGCTCGACCCGTCGGCGCGTCGGCGCGCCGGCTTGAGCTATTGTCCGCAGGAACGCCCGGTGTTCGACGACCTGTCCGTGCGCGATAATCTCACCCTGATGCGCGCGAGCCGACGGCTTACGCCGTTCCGCGGGTATTTCGAGCGCTTTCCGATCCTGGAGCGCCGGCTGAACCAGCATGCCGGTACACTCTCCGGCGGCGAGAAAAAGATGCTCTCCTTCGTCCGCGGCCTCGCCGAGGATCAGCCGGTCGTGTTGCTCGACGAGCCGAGCGAAGGCGTGCAGTGGGAAAACATTTTGCACATGGCCGCGCTGATCGCCGAGAAAAAGGCGGCCGGCACCGCGTTCATTATCGTCGAGCAAAATCTTGCTTTCGCCGAGCGCATCGCCGACCGCTACCTGGTCATGGACCAAGGCCGCGTGATGCTGGAAGGCGCGCGATCGGAGATCGATCGCAGCCACGTGCTCGCCCATCTGCATGTGTGAAGCAAAGCGCCGAAGGCGCGGCCGTCAATACTCGCTGCCGGTCCGCGATGCGCCGTTCCGCAGCATCACCCGATCGTCACGCGGCGATACCCCGAACGCTTCCTTGTAGCGGCGGCTGAAATGGCCGAAGTCGGCGAAGCCGCAGGCCAGCGCAATTTGCGCGATGCTGTCGCGCCCGCGCAGCGGATCGGCCAAGTCGCGCCGGCTTTTCTCCAGCCGCCGTTTCCAGATCCAGTCGCTCACCGTCGTGCCTTCGGCGTGGAACAAATCCTGGAGGTAGCGCGGCGAAATGCCGACCAGCTCGGCGACTTTCTCGGTGTTGAGCGCGTGGTCGTGCAGATTGCCTTCGATGATCGCCTTGGCGCGAAAGAGCAGCGCGGTTCGCGCCGACGTGCCGCCTGCGGCGATGGCGCCCAACCGGTCGCCGAGTGCCGCCGTCACCAGCGAAAGACAAGTCTCCGAAAGCCGGCTCGCCGTCGCCGGAGCGACTTCCGAAACGATCGACGCGGTGCGGTGCACGAACGGCAGCACCAGCGACCCGACCGGGCTTGCGGCCTCGATGCGCCGCGCCGTCCATAGCTCGGTGCGGCCGATACGCCGCACCATCGCCTCGCGCGGCATGTGCAGCACGAGCTGCTCGAAGCCTCTGTCGAAGTTGAGCGTGTAGGGCCGCGTGCTGTCGTAGCAGGCGAAATCGCCGGGTTGCAGCCGCGCCTCGCGGCCATCCTGCGCAACCGATGCCGACGCCATGCACCTGCACGCTGATGAGCATGACCTCTTCGCGAGCGCGGCTGATGCGGGTGCGCGTGCGCTTGACGGTCTGGCCGTCCGCCCGCACGCTGGAGAAATGCAAGCCGTCGCACTGGGCGGTCGTAATCTCGCCGAAAAACGCCCGCTCCGCCCGCGCTTGGCAATCGAGCTCGACGAACGTGTCGCAGACCGCATCCTGCCAAAACTGAAAGCGTTTGCGTTCGGCGATTTCCGCCGTCGTCAGTACGGTTTTCATGTCACCGCACCTGTTAAGCGCGCAAGGAGCGCGAGTAGACCGGCGCTTGCAGCCTAGCACCATGGCCGGAGCTTGCAAAACCCGGCGCCAGAGCCTTTGCGCCGTCAGGCAAGATTTACTGCGCGCGCAGCCAAGAGAGCTGGCGCCAGGCGCCTAAATTTGCCGCCGATCAATTGGCTCCGCCGGGGAAGGGAACCGCACATGGCTGTCGCGCATCCGAAGTACAAAGTCGCCGCCGTTCAGGCCGCGCCTGCCTTTCTCGATCTCGAAGGCTCCGTCGAGAAAGCCATCGGCTTTATTGACGAGGCCGGCGCCGCGGGCGCTCGCCTCATCGCCTTCCCGGAAACCTGGATACCGGGCTATCCGTGGTGGATCTGGCTCGGGGCGCCGGCCTGGGCGATCATGCGCGGCTTCGTCTCGCGCTATTTCGATAATTCGCTCACCTATGACAGCCCGGAGGCGGAGCGGCTGCGCGCCGCCGCCAAGCGCAACAAAATGTTCGTCGTGCTCGGATTGTCCGAGCGTGATGGCGGCAGCCTTTATATCGGGCAGTGGATCATCGGGCCCGACGGCGAGACGGTCGCCAAGCGCCGCAAGCTCAAGCCCACCCACGCCGAACGTACGGTGTTCGGCGAAGGCGACGGCTCACACCTTGCGGTGCACGATGTCGATGTCGGCCGGCTCGGCGCGCTGTGCTGCTGGGAGCATCTGCAGCCGCTGTCGAAATACGCGATGTACGCGCAGAACGAGCAGGTGCACGTCGCCGCTTGGCCGAGCTTTTCGCTGTACGATCCGTTCGCCCATGCGCTCGGCGCCGAAGTCAACAACGCGGCGAGCAAGATCTACGCGGTGGAAGGCTCGTGCTTTGTGATCGCGCCATGCGCCACCGTCTCGCAGGCGATGATCGACGAATTGTGCGATACGCCGGAGAAGCATCAGTTCCTGCATGTCGGCGGCGGCTTCGCGGTGATCTACGGGCCCGACGGTTCGCCGCTGGCGCAGCCGCTGCCGCCCGACCAGGAGGGTCTGCTCTACGCCGATATCGATCTCGGCATGATCTCCGTCGCGAAAGCGGCGGCCGATCCGGCCGGCCATTATGCGCGGCCGGACGTGACGCGGCTCCTGTTCAACAATCGCCCCGCCAACCGGATCGAGACGCTGGCGTTGCCGGTGGATTCGGACGCGAAGGTCGATATTGCGGCAAAGCCGGAAGCCAAGGCGCCGAACGTCGCCGTGTTCGCGCCTGTACAAGCCGCCGAGTGAGGGCGCCATGGAATCGGCGATCCCTCCGCATCTTCAGGTCACGCGCACCCGCCACAAGCGGGTGCCCGACGACTATCGGCCGCCCTATCCATCTTTCGTCGCCCGTCATCGGCCGGCGGTCGAACGCGTGGTGATGGCCTATTTCGGCATCCAGTATCGCGGCGATGCGCCGCCGGCGCGCGCGGCGGCGCTCGACTGGATCGCGGCGATGTTTGCGGCGCCCGGCGGACCGAAGCATTGGGATCGCGCGGAATATCGCGACGAGGCCGGTTATGCCAACGTGGTTTCCGTCGCCTATTGGGACGATCGGAAGACATTCGAGGCGTGGTTTCCGTCGGTTCGCGACGGCTGGACCGGCGCCAAGCATGAGTTCGCCGGCTTGGGCACATTCATCGAAGTGCTGAGCCCGTCGGTCAACGACTACGAGACGCTGTTCTCCTCGCTCGGCCGGCCCGAAGGCGTGGCGACGCTCGCCGATAGCTTGAGCGGCGAAGTGATGGAGCACGCCTATTGGGGCGGCATGCGCGACCGGATTCCGAATTCGCAGACCGACGCGATGGCGCCGGCCGGTTCACCGAGCCTTCATCGCGACGGCGATCGTTTGCGGGTCAAGCCGCACGACAACATCTGTCTCATCCGTTCGGGCCAGGATTGGAGCGACACTGAATCCTCCGAACGTAAAATGTATCTCGACGACGTCGAGCCGGTGCTGCGCGCCGGCATGGACTTCCTGCGCGACGACGGCTTGTCCATCGGCTGCTTCGCCAACCGCTATATGACGGTCCTCGACCGCGACGGACAACCGACCGAGAAAAGCTACGGCATGAGCTGGTGGAAAAGTCTCGCCGCGCTCGAGCGCTGGGCCGAATCGCATCCGACCCATGTGCGCATTTTCGGCGCGGCGATGAAATATCTGTCGAGCCTCGGCCCTGCTGCAAAACTCCGGCTCTATCACGAAGTGACGGTCGTGCCGGCGGCCGACCAGTTCTTTGAATATCGGAACTGCCACGAACGCACCGGCATGCTCAACGCGGTTGCGGAAAGCGCCGGCGTCAGCGCCTGATACCGGCTGATACCGGGTGCGGCCTTACTGACCGCGGCCGGATGCCGCCTGCCTTCATCCTCCCCAACCATGTGGCCGCCCGCTCCGGCACCGCTGTCGCACCCGCTATTTTTGCCGATGCCGCCGGGGAACGAAGCGCGTTATAATGCCTCAAATGCCGCGTCAATCGCTGGCCGCCAGGGAGGTTGCTTTGCAGACAGTCGCCGTTCGCTCGGCCCCGCCGGCCCCCGCCGAACCGGCTTTCGGCGCTTCACTGCCGCGCGATGCCGAGGCCGCCGGCAAATATTTTGCCGAGATCGACGCTCTTGTGCAGGCCGGCAAGAGCGCCGACACGGCGGCCCTCAGGGCGCAGGCGCTGGACGTGAAGGAAAAATTCTTCCGGCGGCACGCCGTCGCCCTCTACGACGAGATGACCGGCCAAGGCGCGCGCTTTTTGCGCGTTGGTGAGCTCTTGATGGCGGTGTCGAGCCGTTATCCGGCACTGTTGCCGACCCGCGAGCAGATCGATGCCGAGCGGGCGCTGATGCAGCAGAGCGCCAAGCAAGGCCGCGAGCTCGAGCAGGGCCTGTTCATCGGGCAGGTTCTCGCCGACGAGCGCTGCGGCCTGCATCTGATCCACGCGATGCTCAAGCCCAAGCGCGAGGCGCTCGATCGGATCGCCGAATTCCGCCAGGCCGGTTTCGCCGACCTCGGTGAAGCCAAAGTCGAGCGCAAGGGCAAGGTCGGCCAGGTCACCTTGCTCAATGCCAAATTCCTCAATGCCGAAGACGATCGCGCCACGGCGGCGTTGGAGACGGCAATCGATCTCGTGCTGCTCGACGACGCCATCGAAGTCGGCGTGTTGCGCGGCGGCACCGTAACCCATCCGAAATACCAGGATCGCCGCATCTTCAATGCCGGCATCAATCTCACGCATCTCTACTACGGCCAGATCTCGTTCGTGCATTTCTTCATCGAGCGCGAGCTCGGATTGCTGCACAAAATCTATCGCGGCCACTGGCGCTCGGACTCCTACGACGAGCAATACGAGGATTATGTCGAGAAGCCTTGGATCGCGGCGGTCGAAGCCTTCGCCATCGGCGGCGGCTGTCAGTTGCTCTGCATCATGGACCGGGTGCTGGCCGAGACCGGGGCTTACTTCAATCTTCCGGCCAGTAAGGAAGGCTTTATTCCCGGCGCCGCCAACCTGCGATTCCCGCGGCTGGTCGGCGGCAAGCTCGCGCGCGAAGGCATTTTCTTCGAGCGGGTCTTTCACGCCGACACGCCAGAAGGACGCATGATTTGCGACGAGGTGGTGCCGCGCGACGGTATGGATGCCGCCATCGACGCCAACGCCGCGCAACTCGTCCGCGCCGGCATGATGAGTGCGGTCAGTAACCGCAAGGCGCTGCGGGTCGCCGAAGAGCCGTTGTCGATATTCCGCCGCTATATGGCGACCTATGCGCGCCAGCAGAGTCGATGCCTCTACGACCAAAAACTCATCGATAATCTCGAACGCAGCTGGAAGCCCGACACCCGGCGCATGTAGTTGATTGATCCACAGGCCGCTCGTCCCCGCGCAAGCGGGACCCAGCACTGGATTCCCGCTTACGCGGGAATGAGCGAAAGAAATGTCCACGTTGAGGATGCGTATGAGCACGTCCGAACCCGCCGCTACGACCCAGGAGCTCAGCTCGGTCACGCGCGTGACCGTTGGTCCGAAGGATACCGTGGGCGCGCTCGATCCGGGCATGCCGCAAGTGGCGGCGACGCCGTATCTCGTCACCATCGCGGAATTCGCCTGCGCCAATCTGGTGAAGGGCCTGCTTGAGGCCGGCCAGATCACGGTCGGGACCCGCGTCGTCATCGATCATCTGGGCGCGAGCAAGGTCGGCGCCGAATTGGTGATCAAGGCCGCCCTGGTGAAGCGCGAGAAGAACCGTTTCCGCTTCGCGGTCGAGATCGAGGATGGCGCGCGGACGGTTGCCAAGATCGAGCACGAGCGCGCGGCGGTATCGCTGGAAAAAATCATGAAGGCCTTGGGCTAGGCCGAGGCATCCCGGGGAGAGCGCGCGCGGATGCGAACGATCGCGGAAATGCTGCGTTGGCGGGCGCGGCGGCATCCATCGCTCGAAGCCGTCTGGTTCGACGGCAAATCCTACACCTTCGCCGAATTCAACGATTCGACGTCGCAGCTGGCGGCGGGCCTTGTTGAAGAGCTCGGCCTGCAACCGGGCGATCGCGTCAGCATTCTCGACAAGAATGGCGCGGCCTATTTCGAATTGTTGTTCGCGCTCGACAAGGCCGGCTTGGTCGCGGCGCCGCTCAACTGGCGGCTCACGCCGCACGAGATCAAACAGATCGTCGACGACGTCAAACCGAAACTGATCGTCGCCGGGCCGGAGTTCAAGGCGACCGGCGCCGCGACCGGCGTATCGACGATGACCTTCGCCGACTTGCCGCGCGGCGGCGAGGACCCGCGGCGCGACGCCGACGGCGCGGTGAGCGCGCAGTTCTGCACCTCCGGCACGACCGGCTTGCCGAAAGGCGCGATGCTGACCGGCTGGAATTTGCTGAATGTCGGTTCCGCCGGCGCGCTCGAAAGCCCGGAAATGCGCCAAGGCGGCCGCTCGCTGGTTTGCCTGCCGCTATTCCATATCGGCGGCACCATTTGGGCAATCTGGGCGATGCAGACTGGATCGACCGTCGTCATCGTGCGCGACCCGCTGCCGAACGTGCTGCTCAACACCATGGTCGAGCAGCGCATCGAAAGCGCGCTTCTGGTGCCGACACTGATGTTGCTGATGACCGAGTTGCCCGCGTCGCGCACCGCCGATTTTTCCGCGCTCAAGCTCATCAGCTACGGCACCGCCCCGATCTCGCCCGATCTGCTGCGCCGCGCGATCGAGACCTTCAAATGCCGCTTCCTGCAGGTCTATGGCCTCACCGAAACGACTGGGCCGTTCACCGCGCTCTCGCACGAGGAGCATGTCGGCGAGCGGCTTCTATCCTGCGGCCGGCCGATGCTCGGCGGCCGCGTACGCATTGTCGATTCCGACGGCAAGGATCTGCCGCCTTACGAAGTCGGCGAAATCCTCTATCAGGGCGAAAACCTGATGGCCGGTTATTGGGGACGGCAGGACGCGACTGCGCAGGCAATCCGCGACGGCTGGTTCCGCACCGGCGACGCCGGCTATGTCGACGCAGAGGGCTACATTTTCCTCAAGGACCGCATCAAGGACATGATCATTTCCGGCGGCGAAAACGTTTATCCGGCCGAAGTCGAGGCTGTGCTGATGGGCCACCCCGAGGTTTTGGAATGCGCCGTCATCGGCGTGCCGGATGCGAAGTGGGGCGAGACGGTGAAGGCGGTCGTGGTGCGGCGGCAAGGCACGAGCCTCGCCGAAGCCGCGCTGATCGCATGGAGCCGCGACAAGCTCGCCGGCTTCAAGCGGCCGAGTTCGGTGGATTTCATCGACGCCCTGCCGCGCAATGCCGCCGGCAAGCTGCTGAAGCGGACATTGCGCGAGCCGTATTGGGCCGGGCATACGCGGCGGATTAATTAGCGGGTGATTCATAGGCCGCGGCCAGATTTGGATGCGGAGGGGCGCAATGACAAAGCGGCCGGCGAAATAAACCGCCGCGGCCCACTCCGGCAGTCTCGGCCTCGCGGAAAAACTACTCTATAGTCGTTCCAAACCCGATGGGGTGAAGTCGCAGCCGTCCCGCACAGCGAAGGGATGACCGCAATGCCGGTGACCTACGAGGCTTGGCTGGTCCTGCTTTCGATCGTCATGGCGATCCAGGGCGCCTATGTCGGCTTGAGTCTGGCCGTGCAGATTGCTGGGGCGGCCGGGGCGCGACGGCGCCTTCTCCTTGCCGGCGCCACGGTTTCATTGGCCGTCGCGATCTGGACCATGCACTTCGTCGGCATGCTCGCCATGCGGCTGCCGTTCCAGGTCGATTACCTGGTGCTGCCGACGCTGCTGTCATTCTTGGTTTGCGCGATCGTGGTCGGCGGCGCGGTCTATGCCACAAGCTCGGGGCCGCTGACCGTGCTGCGCCTGACGTTGTCGTCCTGCCTGATGGGCGGCGGCATTTTCGCCATGCACTATCTCGGCATGAGCGCGCTCGATGCCAGCGCGCACATGACCCACGATCCTGTCTACGTCGCCTCCAGCATGGCGATCGCCATCGCCGCGTCCGGATTGGCGCTCTGGCTCGCGACCGGGCGGGGAGGGCGCCCGCCGCTGATCCTGTCGGCGGCTGCTTTTGGCGTCGCAGTTTCGGGCATGCACTACACGGCGATGGCCGGTGTGACGCTTTATCCCTTTGTCACGATGACGTCCGGCGCGCCCGCGCTCTCGACCGATCTCCTCGCCATTGTGGTCGCGGTCGTCGGATTCTGCATTTCCGGCATATTTCTTTTGCTGCTCTTGCCGGATTCGGCCCGCGCGGAGCAGCAATCGGTTGCGGCGGCCGGCGGCGCCGCCATTGCGCACGCGGTTGCCGAAGTTACGGCGCCGCCGTCGGCGCCGATCGCCGCCGCAGCCGCGCCTGGCCAAAGCATCGAATTCGGCCGCGGCGGTTATTCACCGCTCGGCGGCGCCGGTACACCGCCGCGGCGGTTTGCCCGCCATTTGCCGATCGAGCGCGACGGCGGCACGCATTTCCTGGCGGTCGAGCAGGTCGTCGCGGTGCATGCCAACGCGCACTACACGTACGTCTTTGACGGCCACGACAAGCTGTTCTGCCCGCTCGCCATCGGCGACGTCGAATCGCGGCTCGACGGTGCTCACTTCGTCCGAGTCCATCGCAGCCACATCGTCAATATCGACCGCGTCGTCGGCTACAAGCGCTCCGGCGACAACGAATTGGTCGAGATGGCGGCGGTCGATCACTATCTAGTCCCGGTCAGCCGCAGTCGCATCGGCTCGCTGAAATCGCGGGTCGCTTCGCTCAATGGCGCCGAGCCGGAGGCCACCAGCCGGCGGCGGCAGCGTTTCGCAACGCAATAAAATTATTGCGATTTGGTCGATTGCGTCAGGGATATTGACGCAATTCGTGCAGCTCTTGCCGCCGTCCGTGCGGTACCGGCGCCTTTGGTGCATTCGCGTGCGCTTGGTGCAGCGACGATTGCTGCTGCAGCGCACAGTTCGCCAGAGTTTGGGTGCTTAAAGTATTGCGCGCGCCCGCAGACGGCCCTGGTGATGACCTTTGCTGCGCCGGGTGCGCCAGGGAGGATGCCCATGATACCAGGCGCTTTCGCCTATCACCGCCCATCATCCGTCAAAGAAGCTGTCGGTCTGCTGGCGCAATTGGGCGATGACGGCCGCGCGCTCGCCGGCGGCCACAGTCTTATCCCGATGATGAAGCTTCGCCTCGCCACACCGGCGAATCTGGTCGATCTCGGCGGTATCGCCGACCTCAAGGGCATCCGCGCCGACGGCAACGATATCGTCATCGGCGCGATGACGACGCAGCACGATCTTATCGGCTCGCAGCTTCTGGCCGAAAAGATCCCGATCCTGCGCGAAACCTCGGAGCAGATTGCCGATCCGCAGGTGCGTTATCTCGGCACGCTCGGTGGCAATGTCGCCAATGGCGATCCCGGCAACGACATGCCGGCAGTGATGCTGTGCCTCAACGCGACCTATCATGTCATAGGCAAAGCCGGCGAACGCCGGATCGCGGCCCGCGAATTCTACCAGGGCGCCTATTTCACCGCGTTGGAGGCCGGCGACGTGCTCACCGCCGTGCGCATTCCGACCCCCGCCGCCGGGCACGGCTACGCCTATGAGAAACTCAAGCGCAAGATCGGCGACTACGCGACGGCCGCGGCCGCAGTCATCCTGACGATCAGCGGCGGCAAAGTCAGCGCCTGCTCGATCGGCCTGACCAACGTGGCCGAGACGCCCTTGTGGGCCGAGGAAGCGGGAAAAATTCTGACCGGTTCGGCGCTCGATGCCGCAACGGTAAAAAAGGCCGTCGCCGCCGCCGAAGCGATCACCGCGCCGGCGACCGACGCCCGCGGGCCGGCCCAATACCGCACCAAGATGGCCGGCGTGATGCTGACCCGCGCGCTCGCCCGCGCCAAAGCCCGCGCCCGCGGCTGACCATAGAGAGGCAAAGGCCATGGCCAAATCGCACGTCTCCATGAAAGTGAACGGCAAGACCATCGAAGCTTTGGTCGAGCCGCGCACCCTGCTCATCCACTTCTTGCGCGATGAGCAAAACATCACCGGGCCGCATATCGGCTGCGAGACCAGCCATTGCGGCGCCTGCACGGTCGATCTCGACGGCAAGTCGGTGAAGTCCTGCACGGTGTTCGCGATACAGGCGAACGGCAGCGACATCCGCACCATCGAAGGCATGGCGAACGCCGACGGGACCTTGCACGCGCTGCAGGAAGGTTTTCGCGAAATGCACGGGCTGCAATGCGGCTTCTGCACGCCGGGAATGATCGTGCGCGCCTATCGCCTCCTGCAGGAGAACAACAATCCGTCCGAGGAAGAAATCCGCTACGGCATTTCCGGTAATCTCTGCCGCTGCACCGGTTACCAAAACATCGTCAAGGCCATTCAATACGCCGCCGCGAAACTCAACGGCGTGGCTTTCCAGGAGGCCGCAGAATGAACGACATGACCCCCACCTCCGCCGAACGCGCGGAAAAGCTCGAAGGCATGGGCTGCCGTAGGAAGCGCGTCGAGGACATCCGCTTCGTCCAGGGCAAGGGCAATTACGTCGACGATATGAAATTGCCGGGCATGCTGTACGGCGATTTCAACCGCTCGCCGCACGCCCACGCTCGCATCAAAAAGATCGATACGACCAAAGCCGCGGCGGTGCCCGGCGTCATCGCGGTGCTCACCGCCGAGACGCTCAAAACCGTCAACCTCGCCTGGATGCCGACGTTGGCCGGCGACGTGCAGATGGTGCTGGCCGACGGCAAGGTGCTGTTCCAGAATCAGGAAGTCGCCTTCGTCATCGCCGAGGACCGCTACACCGCGGCCGATGCCGCCGACCTGGTCGAGGTGGAATACGAGGCGCTGCCGGTCAATGTCGATCCGCTCAAGGCGATGACGGCCAACGCGCCGATGATCCGCGAGGATCTCAAGGACAAGACCGACGGCGCCCACGGCAAGCGCAAGCACCCTAATCACATCTTCTCCTGGCAATCGGGCGACAAGACTGCGACCGACGCGGCTTTCGAGAGGGCCGATGTCACGATCAAGGAGATGATCGTCTATCCCCGGGTGCATCCTTGCCCGCTCGAGACCTGCCAGTGCGTCGCCTCGTTCGACAAGATCAGAGGCGAACTGACGCTGTGGGGCACGTTCCAGGCGCCGCATGTCATCCGCACCGTCGGTTCGCTGATCTCGAAAATCCCCGAGCATAAGATTCACGTCATCGCCCCGGACATCGGCGGCGGCTTCGGCAACAAGGTCGGCGCCTATTCAGGCTATATCTGCTCGATCGTCGCCTCGATCGTGACCGGGCGGCCGGTGAAGTGGACCGAAGATCGCATCGAGAATCTCTCGACCACGGCGTTTGCGCGCGACTTCTACATGGAGACGGAAATCGCCTGCACCAAGGACGGCAAGGTGACGGGCTTGCGCTGCTACACCATCGCCGACCATGGCGCGTTCGATGCCTGCGCCAACGCCACCAAATGGCCGGCGGGATTGTTCTCAATCATCACCGGCTCCTACGACTTCCCGGCGGCGCATGTATTGGTCGACGGCGTCTATACCAACAAGGCGCCGGGAGGCGTTGCGTACCGCTGCTCGTTCCGCGTCACGGAGGCGGCCTACGCCATCGAGCGCGCCATGGACATCATGGCGCAAAAGCTCGGCATGGACCCGGCCGAATTCCGCATCAAGAACCTGATCCGGCGTGAGCAATTCCCCTACACGTCGGCGACCGGCTGGCAATACGATTCCGGCGACTATCAGACCGCCATGGACAAGGCGATGGAATCGGTCGGCTACAAGAAGCTCCGCGACGAGCAAAAGGCCAAGCGCGAAGCGTTCAAGCGCGGCGAGACGCGCGATCTCATGGGCATCGGCGTCGCCTTCTTCACCGAGATCGTCGGCGCCGGCCCGTCGCGGGCCTGCGACATTCTCGGCATCGCCATGTTCGATTCCGCGGAAATCCGCATTCATCCAACCGGCAGCGGCATTTGCCGGCTCGGCACCAAGTCGCAGGGCCAGGGCCACGAGACGACCTACGCGCAGATCATCGCCACCGAGCTCGGCTTGCCGGCCGACAACATCATGGTGGAGGAGGGCAATACCGACACGGCGCCCTATGGCCTCGGCACCTACGGCTCGCGCTCGACGCCGGTGTCCGGCGCCGCCACCGCGATGGCGTGCCGCAAAATTAAAGCCAAGGCGCAGATGATCGCCGCTTACATGCTCGAAGTGCACGACGACGATCTGGAATGGGACGTCGATCGTTTCCGGGTGCGCGGCAATCCGGAGCGCTTCAAGACCATGACGGAGCTCGCCTGGGCGGCCTATCACGAAGTGCCGCCCGGCATGGAGCCCGGCCTCGAGGCGATCAACTATTACGATCCGCCGAATTTCACCTATCCGTTCGGCGCCTACATCTGCGTTGTCGATGTCGACGTCGATACCGGGGCGACCAAGGTCCGCCGCTTCTACGCGCTCGACGATTGCGGCACCCGCATTAATCCGATGATCATCGAGGGCCAGATCCATGGCGGCCTGACCGAAGCGTTCGGCATCGCCATGGGCCAGGAGATCCATTACGACGAGGAAGGCAACGTCACCACCGCCTCGTTCATGGATTATTTCCTTCCCACTGCGGTCGAGACGCCCCACTGGGAGACCGATTGGACGACGACGCCGTCGCCGCACCATCCGATCGGCGCCAAAGGGGTCGGCGAGAGCCCGAATGTCGGCGGCGTGCCGTGCTTCTCGAATGCGATCAACGACGCCTTCGGCTTCCTCGGCTCGACCCACATCCAGATGCCGCACGATCATTGGCGCACCTGGACGGCGGCGGAAAAGCTTGGCCTGCATGGGTAAGCGCCCCCCACGCTCGTCATGCCCGGCACACGGTCCGGCCTTTGGCCGGCTCCTGTGCAAGCCTTGTGCTGGGCATCCACGTCTTCGATATCGTGGGGGTAAAGACGTGGATGGCCGGGCTGTGGTCTCGCAGGCGGGACCGGCCCGGCCGTGACGAGGCGGAGGCTATGGTCGTCTTATGACGCTCAAGCGCGAGGAGATCGCAGACAAACTGGCCGCCGTCGGCTATGTCGCCGACCGTGACATCGCCACCGCTTTGTGGCTGATGGAATTCCTCAAGCGCCCGCTGCTGCTCGAAGGCGAAGCCGGCGTCGGCAAGACCGAAGTCGGCAAGGCGCTCGCCGCCGTGCACAACGCCGAACTGATCCGCCTGCAATGCTACGAGGGCCTCGATCAGAACGCCGCGCTTTATGAGTGGAACTATCAGCGCCAGCTGTTGGCGATCAAAACCCGGGAAGGAATCGGCGAAAATGCCGACGCCATCGAGGAGCACATTTTCTCCGAACGATATCTGCTGGAACGGCCGCTCCTGGCCGCTATCCGCCGCGACAAGCCGCCGGTGCTGCTGATCGACGAGGTCGATCGTGCCGACGAAGAGTTCGAGGCTTTCCTGCTCGAGCTCCTGTCCGACTTTCAGGTCAGCATTCCGGAGCTGGGCACGGTCAAGGCGGTGTCGATCCCGCGTGTCGTACTCACGTCCAATGGCACGCGCGAATTGTCGGACGCGCTGCGGCGGCGCTGCCTTTATCATTATATCGATTTCCCCGAAGTCGATCGCGAAGCGAAAATTATTCTTACGCGGACGCCGGGCATCGAGACGACGCTGGCTGTGCAGATCGCGCGCATGGTCGCCGCCGTGCGCCAGGAAGATTTGCGCAAGGTGCCGGGCGTGGCGGAGACGCTCGATTGGGCGGCGACGCTCGCCGGTTTGGAAGTGCACGACCTGCGGCAGGAACCCGAAGCCGTTTACGAGACGATGATCTGTTTGCTCAAGACCCACGAAGACCGCGCGCGGCTCACCCGCGAGGTCAGCGAGCGGCTCCTCGGCAAGGTGGCGTGATGGGCGCGGGCGTCCATACTTCCGCTCATTCCCGCGAAAGCGGGAATCCGGCTCTGGGTTCCCGCCTTCGCGGGGACGAGCGGAACGATGCCATCGGCGCGCCGATGCGCCGGCGGCTTGCCGGCTTCGCCCGGACGTTGCGCGACAACGGCTTCCGCGTTGGCCTTGCCGAGACGAGCGATGCGCTCGTCGTGCTCGCGTCAGAGGCGGCGTTGCGTGCGACTTCGCTCAAACCTGCCTTGCGCGCGCTGTTCTGCGCGACGCATTCCGACTGGGAGCGTTTCGACGAGATTTTTGACGCCTATTGGCGCGGCGAAGGCATGCGCCAGCGGCAAGTCTTGTCCGGCGCACCGGGCGCCAACCAAGCGCCGGCGCGCCGGCTCGCCGAGGCGCATGTGCCGCAAGAAGCGCTTGGCCTTCCCGATCGCGTCGAACGCCGCAACGACGGCGACGGCGAGAACCCGGCCGAAGGCCGCGGCCGCCGCGAAGGCGCCTCACGCACCGAGAGCTTGTCGGCAACGGACCTGCGCCACATCGCCGATCCAGACGAGATTGCAGCGACGCATGCGCTCGCGGCGCGGCTCGCCCGCACCATGCGCGCGCGGCTCGTCCGCCGCGAGCAGGTCCGCCGCCGCGGCCGGCGGCTTGATCTGCGCCGCACCATTCACCGCAACGTCTCGCATGGCGGCACGCTGATCGACCTCGCCTGGCGCAGGCGCAAGATCAAGCCGCTGCGGCTCGTCGTGTTGCTCGACGCTTCCGGTTCGATGAGCCTCTACACCGCGTTCTTTGTGCGCTTCCTCCATGGCGTCGTCGACAGCTTCCGCGAAGCCGAGGCCTTCGTCTTTCATACGCGTCTCGGCGCACGTGTCGCCGTCGCTGCGCGACCGCGACGTGACGCGCGCCGTCGATAAATTGGCTTTGATGGCGCAAGGCATCGGCGGCGGCACCCGCATCGGCGAGAGCCTCGCCACCTTCAATCGCTGGCATGCGCGGCGCGTGATCAATTCGCGCACCGCGGTGATGATCGTCTCCGACGGCTACGACACCGGCGAGCCCGGGCAGCTCGGCGAAGAGATGCGGCGGCTGCGCCGGCGCTGCCGCAGGATCATCTGGCTCAATCCGCTGATCGGCTGGCGCGATTATTCTCCGCAGGCCCGCGGCATGCAGGCGGCGTTGCCTTACGTCGATCTGTTCGCCCCGGCGCATAATCTCGACAGCCTGGCGGCGCTCGAACCTTATCTGGCGAGGATTTGAGACGTGGAGCGCGCCCGCGACATCCTCGACATTATCTCGACGCGCAAGGCGGCAGGCGAGCCATTCGCTCTGGCAACCGTCGTGCGCACGGTCGCGGCAACGGCGGCGAAAGCCGGCGCGAAGGCCGTGATCTTGCCTGATGGCACGATATCCGAGGGCTGGATCGGCGGCGGCTGCGCTCGCGCCGCGGTGCTCAAAGCCGCTAAGGATGCGCTCGCCGACGGCCGGTCGCGCCTGGTGTCGGTGCAGCCGCCCGATCTGCTTGCCGATCATGGCGTAAAGCCCGGCGACGAGCAGGAAGGCGTGCGCTTCGCCAAGAACATGTGCCCGAGCCAGGGCACGATGGACATTTTCGTCGAGCCGGTGTTGCCGCGGCCGCAAGTCATCATTTGCGGATCAAGTCCGGTCGCCGTCGCCGTCGCCGATCTGGCCAAAAGGAGCGGCTTCGCCGTCACGGTCTGCGCACCCGCAGCCGAGCAAGCGGCCTTCGCGGAGGTCGAGCGCCGGATCGAAGGCTATGCCCTGCCGGTCGAGGAGGCCGGCGCACGCTATGTGGTCGTTTCGACGCAAGGCCGCGGCGACGAGGCAGCGTTGCAGGCCGCGCTTGCGGTCGACACCGACTATGTCGCCTTTGTCGGCAGCCGCAAGAAGGCCGAGGCGCTCAAGTCTGCGCTGTCGGAGCGCGGCGTTGGCGGGGAGCGTCTGGCAAAACTGAAAGCGCCGGCCGGCCTCGATCTCGGCGCCATCACGCCGGACGAAATCGCCATCTCGATCCTGGCTGAAATCGTCGCGGTGCGGCGGAGCACCCGTGCGCGGGTCGGCGCGCCGCCGCCACGCGCGACTGAATGAATTATCGGGTCGATAGCGGAGCGCCGCGCGACTTTCTGCCGATTTAAGCGAACACAGAATATTTCGCTTTTTTGTCGGCTTTGCGGCAAAGATTTTTATTTTCGCGGCTTGCTTACTTGACTAGCGTGGAAGATTATACTCCGTAGCGGCGGGCGCGGTTATTGGAAATCCCTTTGGACCGCCGCGTTTTTCAACTCGGGAGATCGGGCTCATGTCTTCATCGTCGAAACATCCGGAAACCATCTCGCTTCATGCCGGCTGGCGTGCGGACCCTGCGACCGGCGCGGTTGCCGTGCCGATCTATCAGACCACGTCGTATCAGTTCCACAACACCGAGCATGCGGCGAACCTGTTCGCCCTCAAGGAACTCGGCAACATCTATACCCGCATCATGAATCCGACCAACGACGTGCTGGAGAAGCGCATCGCGGCGCTGGAAGGCGGCGTCGGCGCTTTGGCGCTGGCGTCCGGCCAGGCGGCCTCCGCGTTCGCGATCCAGAATGTCGCGCGCGCCGGCGACAACGTCGTCAGCTCGACCGATCTTTATGGCGGCACCTGGAATCTGTTCGCCAACACGCTCAAGGACCAGGGCATCGAAGTCCGCTTCGTCGACCCGATCGACCCGAACAATTTCCGCCGCGCGACCGACGATCGGACCCGCGCGTATTACGCCGAAACGCTGCCGAATCCCGAAGCTCACGGTGTTTCCCATCGCCGAGGTCGCCGACATCGGCCGCAATTTCGGCATTCCGCTCATCGTCGACAACACCGCGGCGCCGATCCTGACGCGGCCGTTCGATCATGGCGCCGCGATCGTGGTTTATTCTTCGACCAAATATCTCGGCGGCCACGGCAACTCGATCGGCGGCCTCATCGTCGACAGCGGCACGTTCGATTGGGCTGCGCATCCGGTGCGCCAGCCGGCGCTCAATACGCCGGACCCGAGCTATCATGGCGCGGTATGGACCGAAGCGGTGAAGCCGCTCGGCCCGATCGCCTACATCATCAAGGCCCGCGTCACCTTGCTGCGCGATCTCGGCTCGGCGCAATCGCCGTTCAATGCGTTCCTGACCCTGCAGGGCTTGGAGACGCTGGCGCTGCGCATCGCGCGGCACTCCGAGAACACCCAGCATGTGGTGGAATTCCTCAAGAAGCGGCCGGAAATTACCCGGATCATTCATCCATCGGTGCAGACCGGCGTGCACCGCCAGCGCGCCGAAAAATATCTCAAGGGCGGACTGGGCGGTCTGGTCGGCTTCGAGCTCGCCGGCGGCAAGGACGCCGGCCGCCGCTTCATCGACGCGCTGGAGATGTTCTATCACGTCGCCAATATCGGCGACGCGCGCAGCCTGGCGATCCATCCGGCGACGACCACGCACTCACAGTTGTCGCCGCAGGAGCAGGATGCGACCGGCGTGTCGGACGGCTATGTGCGCCTTTCGGTCGGCATCGAGCATATCGACGATATCATCGCCGACATCGAGCGCGGCCTTTCGGCGGCGGGAAAGATCGCCAAGGCGGCGTGATTTCTCCCTGGCGTTTCCCGGACGCGGTGCAGCGCGCAGCGCTGCGCCGCTGATCCGGGATCGTGACAAATTCCGAGCCTGTTAAGATCCCGGGTCTGCAACGCATCACTTCGTGCTGCGTTGCGTCCGGGAAACGTGGCAGTCACGCTCAAAACGCCCCGGCGCGGAAATTCAGGCGCTGGGTGACGTCGTAGGTCTGCTTGGCGACCGGATAGGCGTAGTCGACCCGCAGCGCGCCGAACGGCGAATCCCAAATCAAACTGCCGCCGACCGCGGCGCGGATCGCGCGCGAATTGGCGATCTGCTGCGACGGCGACAAGGACGCGAGCTTGGAAGCGCTCGAGGCGTTGGTTGCCCAGAGGCTGCCGGCGTCGGCGAACAAGGCGACCTTCAGGCGGGCGTCCGCCGAGACCAGCGGCATCGGCGCTTGCAGCTCCGCGGTCGTGGTCCAATAGACGTTGCCGCCGACATTATCCTGGGTCGTGCCGGGCGTCAGATCGCGTGGCCCGAAGCCGTTCGGTGCAAAGCCGCGCACCAGTTGCGGGCCGCCGAAGAAGCCATTGAGCAGCGGCAATTGCTGGCCGCCCCATGGCGTGACGTAGCCGCCTTGCGCGCGCACCATGCCGACCGCGTCGCCGAAAATCTCGTGATAATAGCGTGCATCCTCGGTGGTGCGCGCGAATTTGGCGGCGCCGCCCAAGCCGGCGAATTCATTGTTGGTCTGGACGCGGACGCCATTGGTCGGATTCTTCGGACTGTCGAGCGTCGAATAGGTCATGCCGGTGCCGACCGACGACACCCACATCGGGCCGGCGGCCGCCGCCTGCTGAATTGGCAGCGACGCGGTGCCGATCGAAGGATCGAGCGCAAGCGCTTGATTGTAGATCGAATAGCTCCAGCTCACGGCGAGCTGGTCGCTCAGCGGGGCGGTAGCGATGATCTTGGCGCCATAGAAGGTCGAGTCGTACGATTGATAGCTGCTGGCGAACGTCTCCTTGCCGAACAGCTCGCCGCCGAGCGAAAGATGCGGGCCGAGCGCATACGGATCGGTGAGCGAAAGGTCGAAGCCCCGGGTGTACTGGCCGATGGTCGCGGATGCGCTGGCGATGTCGCCGGTGCCGAAAAAATTCGTGTCGCCGACGGTGATCGTGGCGGAAGCGCCGTCGCCGCTGGAATAGCCGCCCATCAGCGAGAACGTGCCGGTCTTGTCTTCCTCGACCGCGACATCGACGACGACGCGGTCGGGCGCCGAGCCCGGCTGTGCGGCGATCTTGACGGTCTTGAAATAGCCGAGCTGCTGGAGCCGCCGTTCGCCGCGGTCGATCAGTGCGCGATTGAAGGCTTCGCCCTCGACGACATCGAATTCGCGCCGGATCACCTCGTCGCGGGTTTTGTTGTTGCCGTGAATTTCGATGCGCTCCACGTAAAGTCGTTTGTCATTGACGATGGTGTAGACGAGGTTGACAACCCCCACCCCGCCTTCCCCCGCGCGCGGGGGAGGGTAGGGTCGGGGAAAACGTTCACTGCGCGGCAGAGCGGTGGCGAACGGCGCGCCGCTTTTGGCAAGCGCCATGGCGATGTCTTCGACGGTCTTGTCGATAGCGCCGGCGTCGTAAATCTCGCCCGATTGGGTGTGCAGATTGGAGCGCAGCGTCGCCGCGTCGACGGATTTCACGTTGGAAACAACGTCGATCGTCCCGAAGCGATATTGCGGGCCTTCGTCGACGGTGAAGGTAACGACGACGCCCTTCTTGTCGGCCTCGTAGCTTTGCCGCCGAGCTGACCCGCACGTCGGCATAGCCGTGCGCACGATAGAAGCGGCGGAGAAGATCAAGGTCGCTCTCGATGCGGTCGGCGTCGTAGACGTCGTTGTTGAGCAAGAAGCTCAGAAAGTTTGTCTCGCCGCTTTTGGCGACACCCCTGAGTTTGTTGGTTGGGTAAGCGTCGTTGCCGGCGAACCGGACCTGCCGGACCGCGAGCTTCACGCCCTCCTTGATCTCGAAGACCAGGCTGACACGCTGGTTCGTGCCCGCGATCGTCTTTGGATCGACCTGCACCTCGAAATAGCCGTGCTGGCGGTAGAACTCGGCGAGGCGCATGACATCGTCATGCACCAGCGCGCGCGCGAGCGGGCCGCCGGTCTTCGATTGCACGGCTTTCTTGAGGTCCTCGTCTTTGATCTTCTTGTTGCCCTCGAAGGCCAAGCGATCGATGGTCGGATTTTCGACAACGTTGACGAGGATGCGGTCGCGGTCGCGTGCGATCGTCACGTCCGCAAAGAGGCCCGTGGCGTAAAGACCCTTCAACGCAGCGTCGACGGCTGCGGCATCAAGCGTCCCGTCGGCCGCGGCGTGAAAGAACCCGCGGATCATGTCGGCGTCGGTGTGCCGATTGCCGCTGACGGCGATCGACGGATCCATCGCCGCCGCTTGCGCGTGCCGGCACGGTGCGAGGGCAAGAAACGCCAACAGCGACAGGCAGAAAAAAGCGCCTGCCACCCGACACGGCATCAACGCGGCTCCGCGACCCAACATCGGGTGGAGTTAGATGCGATAGCCCAGGCGGAACCGTGTCGGATTGTGTCGGAATCTGGGGAATTGTTGCGTCCGCTTTCGACACAATAGTTTACGTGTTTGGTTTACGATTTACGCGCGCTGATACCTCGCGTCGGGTTGCCGCGGCCCACTCAAACAAGCGCGCGGACGATGGCCAATCCGGCAAACAACGCGCCAATGGCCAGCACGACCGAGGCGACGACATAGATGGCGGCGCCGGCGATCTGGCCGCGCTCATAGAGCAACGCCGCCTCCAGCGAGAACGCCGAGAATGTGGTGAAGCCGCCGAGGATGCCGGTGGTGAGAAACAGCCGCCAATGCTGCGGCAAGCCGCTCTTGAGCGCGAAATATTCGGCGATCAGGCCCATCGCCAGCGAGCCGGCGACATTGATAAAGAGCGTGCCGTAGGGAAAGCCGGTACCCGCGAAGCGGGCCGCGGCAATGTTGATGCCGTGCCGCAAGGCGGCGCCAAGGCCGCCGCCGAGGAAGACGATCAAATATGCCATTCAAAGCCTCCGGTCGGCGAAATCCTACCGATCCACATGTTGGTAGGAGTCATCAGCCCGGACGGCACTTAAAGGGGGACTCCATCCCCGAAGACGGCCGGATTTTAGCGGCGGAGGCGGCGATGGCAAGTCGCCGCCGGATCGGACTACGCGACGCCCGCGTCAACTCGCGCGGCGGGTCTCGGCGTTGCTCTCGGGAAACAGCAGATCGGATTCCACGGCATATTGC
Organism: uncultured Alphaproteobacteria bacterium; assembly: GCA_963829395.1. Taxonomy (GTDB): domain Bacteria; phylum Pseudomonadota; class Alphaproteobacteria; order Rhizobiales; family Xanthobacteraceae; genus BOG-931. The sequence goes on from CAWHHX010000001.1 coordinate 352,303, forward strand.
GCCGCGGTCTGATGCAGCTTGGCATTGTTCGCCTCGCGCAAAGCGGCATCGGCCTCGCCGTAGAGAAAAGCGAGGAAGGCATAGCGCCGCCCGCTGGTGACCGGCGTGACCTGATGCAGCGCGCCGCAGGAAAACACCACGGCGCCGCCGACCGGTGCGCGATAGACGCGCCGGCCGAATTCCGGCAGCACCAGATCGCAGCCTTCGTAATCCTTGTTGAGGTTGATGGTGACGGCAAAGCGCCGGTGTTGCGCGCCGATATTGACGTTGTCGCGGTGCCGGTAGAAATGCCCGCCGACCGCGCTGTCGTAGCAGGCGACGATATAGCGATCCATGCGCGTTGCCTGGAACTGGAAGAATTGCCCGATCGCCGGAACGAGGCGTCGGACGATCTGGCTGCGGATCGCCTCACGCAACTGCGGATGAGCGACGGTGAGATCGCTGCGGCGCTTGAGCCGATGATCGACCACGCGCGTGGTCTGGCCTTTGACGTCGAATAGAAAGCCGGAGTCCTCGCCGCCAAGCTTGTCGTAGAACTGCGCCAGCACCTCGCAGAGCGCAAAATCGAACACGCGCGGCACGATCAGCACCGGCGCGGTGAGCGGCACGCCGGCGGAATCGTCGACCGCCGGCAGGCTCGCCAGGACATTGCGGACCGTCTCGGCGTGGCCGGCTGCGTGGTCCCACGGGATATTGGCCACGGCGCGCAGCATCGGGTCGAGCACGATGGTGCGCGGCGTCGCACCGGCGCCGAAGGCGCGACCGATCGCGCCGTCATAGTCGGCGAGGAACGAGATGGCCGCGGTCGTGCGTTGCAGATACCGCGTCGGATCGTCGGGCGGCGCGGACAGGATGCCGTAGAAGACGATGCGGTCTTCATCGAACAGATGGGCCGACTGGAAAATCCCGCTCAGCTCCTGCTCGGCCCGCGGATTGCCCGGCGCGCCGAGAAAGCTCAGCACGATCCAGCGGCCGGCCGCAACCGACAGATTGAAGGAGCCGTCGCCGATCAATGGCGCGGCAAAAGAGGGTACGGGATCGCCCAAAACGATTCCGCCAAGTTCGGCGTTAGCCGGGTCCATGCTGATGCTTTCGTTGCAGGCCGCCCTGCGCAGCATCATTCGGCGGTATGGTAAATTTTGTGCTAACGCGCGCCGGCTTCATTATCGTGATGGGGCAGGCACTGATTCGCGGCGAGCGGGAAATTGCACGGATGAACAAGCATTCGCCGCTCACCACCCATAGCCGACGTATCCAAGAGCTCGACCGCTCACTGGAGCGCGACCCTGACGCCTACGCCGCGCGTTTTGAGCGCGCCAGCCTGTTGCGAGAGCAAGGCCAGTTCGAGGACGCCAAGCGCGACTATCTGGAATTGCTTCGCCGCATGCCCACCGATTTCGCAGTGTTGAACGATTTCGGTACGCTCGTTCTCACCGCCGGCTACAAGGACGCCGCCCGCTCGCTGTTTGGCGAGGCGGTGCGACATCATCCGAATAATCCGAACGGGCACGTCAATCTGGCGAACTTGCTGTTCCTCGGCGGCGAGCAGGACCAGGCGCGAGTTCATTTCGAAGCGGCGTTGCGGATCGATCCGGATCATATCCACGCCCATCGCGGCATGGGCAATCTGCTGGCCGAGCTTGGCGACGCCGCAAGCGCCCGGCAGCACCGGGACAAAGGGTTCAAGCATCATTTCCAGACTGCGTTGCCCTATCGCGGCGATGGGCCGCCGGTCTGCGTCCTGCTGTTGATTTCGGCCGCCGGCGGCAACATCCCGACGTCGACCATTCTCGACGACCGGCAATTTCAGATCACCGTGCTGGTGGCGGAATATGCCGATCCAAAGATGCCGCTGCCGCCGCACGATCTGGTCTTCAACAGCATCGGCGATGCCGATCTGTGCCGCGAAGGCCTCGAAGCCGCAGCTCGGCTGGTAGGGCGAACCGATCGTCCGGTGATCAACCATCCCCGCGCGGTTCTAAAAACTGGACGGTCCGGAAATGTCGAACGCCTGCGCGGCTTGCCTAATCTGATCGTGCCACGTGTGGTCAGCATGCCGCGCGCGCTTCTGGCCGGCGCCGCGGCCGAAGCAGCCGTCGCCGCTCATGGATTCTCGTTTCCGTTCCTGGTGCGGGCGCCCGGCTTCCATACCGGCCGCTATTTTGTTCGCGTCGAAAACCTGCAGGAATTAATCGCGGCGGTCGGGCAATTTCCCGGCGACGAGGTGTGCCTGATCGACCAGCTCGACGCGCGCGATGGCGACGGATTTTTTCGCAAGCTCCGCGTCATGATCATCGACCACAAAATCTATCCGCTGCATCTGGCGATCTCCCGCGACTGGAAGATTCATTATTTCAAGGCCGATATGGCGGATTCGCCGGACAATCGCCGCCATGACGCAGCGTTCCTCGACGATATGGCGAGCTTTATCGGGCCGCGCGGCATGGCGGCATTGGAGCGGATCAATGCGGCGCTCGACCTCGACTATGGCGGCATCGATTTCGCGGTGAATGCCGACGGCGACATTCTGCTGTTCGAAGCCAACGCCACCATGGTGATGGTGCCGCTGTCGAACGACCCCAAATGGGATTATCGGCGGCCGGCGTTCGATACGGTTTTCGCTGCCATACGCGCGATGCTCATGCGCAGAGCGGCGACCGCGGCGGACCGAACTGCCGCCGAAGCTTAGCCAGAGCCCAGCGGTAGCAGATTGAGACATGCCGGTGCTCATTCCTGATGCATAGGAATCGTTTTGCTTCTGCCTAATTTTTAGTCAGCGCCGCAGCTTGCGTCGCCGCGCAGCGCGATTTCAACCGAATCGCCGGTAATTTCCGAGCCAAATCAAAGCCCTCGGTTGTGCCCTTGGCCACCCGCTCGCTGGCATGGGCTTTGCGAACGCTTCAATCGCCTATCGAAGAACATCCATCGTCCTGATGGATCGTAGCAGCGGCGCGCAACGCGCTCGCGTGCGTACAGGGAGCAAGTCATGACCTTCGACAAGATTTCACGCCGCCGCGTCCTGCAGGGAACGGCGGCCTTGACCCTCGGTACGGCCTTGCCGCTGCGCGGGGCTTTAGCCGCCGACACGACCGTCGGCTTCATCTATGTCGGTTCGCGCGACGACTACGGCTACAACCAAGCCCACGCCGCCGGCGCGGCCGCGCTCAAGAAAATGCCCGGCATCAAAGTGGTCGAGGAAGAGAAAGTCCCGGAGACCGACGCCGTCGAAAAGACCATGGAGTTGATGATCAATCTCGACGGCGCGACGCTGCTGTTCCCGACCTCGTTCGGCTACTACAATCCGCACATGCTCAAGATGGCGGCGAAGTTTCCGAAGCTGCGCTTCGAGCATTGCGGCGGCCTGTGGTCGGACAAGGATCCGAAAAACGCCGGCAGCTATTTCGGCTATATCGACGAGGCGCAACATGTCAGCGGCATCGTCGCCGGCTACACGTCGAAATCCGGCAAGCTCGGCTTCGTCGCCGCCAAGCCGATTCCGCAGGTGTTGCGCAACATCAACGCGTTCACGCTCGGCGCCAAGCTCGCCAATCCGAAAGTCACCACGCAGGTGATCTTCACCGGCGACTGGTCGATGCCGGTGAAAGAAGCCGAAGCCACCAACAGCCTCATCGATCAGGGCGTCGACGTTCTCACCTGTCACGTCGACGGCCCGAAGACCGTGGTCGAGAATGCCGCGCGCCGCGGCGCTTTTGTGTGCGGCTATCACGTCAATCAATCGGTGCTGGCGCCGCAAGCCTATCTCACCGGCGCCGAGTGGAACTGGGAAGTGCTCTATCCGCGCTTCGTCAAGATGTTCACGGCCGGCGAGACCATTCCGAACTTCTATCGCGGCGGTCTCAAGGAAGAGCTCGTCAAGGTCTCGCCGTACGGGCCGATGGTCAGCGCGGAGGCGAAGAAAAAGGCCGATGAGGTCAAGGCGGCGCTCACCGCCGGCAGCTATGTGATCTTCAAAGGCCCGATCGCCGACAACAAGGGCGCAACGGTCATCGCCGCCGGCGTGTCCCGCGGCCAGACCGATCCCGAGCTGGAAAAGATGAGCTATCTGGTCGAGGGCGTCATCGGAGCGACTTCGTGAAGGCCGATGTCGGCGCGCCCGTTAGCGCGCCTGCCGCAAAGCCTGGGGTAGGCGAATTTCTTCGCCTGCCCCCGTTCGGCCGGAAAATCGGCGGCGCGGCGGAATATGTCGTCATCCCGGCGCTCGCCCTGGTGGCCTCGCTGGTACTGTTCGGCATCTTCGTCGCGCTGTTCGGCAAGAATCCGCTCGATCTCTATTTCTATATGTACCAGGGCGCGTTCGGCACCTGGTTCTCCTGGCAGAACACGCTGACGCGCGCCGCGCCGCTCATTCTGACCGCGTTGTGCACGGCGCTGCCGGCGCAGCTTGGCATGGTGATCATCGGCGGCGAGGGCGCGCTCTTGATCGGCGCGCTGTGCGCCACCAGTGCGGCTCTGGCGCTGCAAATGGCGCCGCCGCTGGTCGTCGACGTCGCCATGGCGCTCGCCGGCATGGCCGGCGGCGGCTTGTGGATCATGCTGTCGGGCGCGCTGCGTCAGTATCGCGGCGTCAACGAAACGATTTCGAGCCTGTTGCTCGTCTATATCGCGCTCGCTGTCCTCAACTTCCTGGTCGAAGGTCCGATGCGCGACCCGACCAGCCTCAACAAGCCGTCGACGCCGGAGATCGGCGCCGCCAATATGATCGGCAGCATTCCCGGTATGGATGTGCACTGGGGCTTGGCGTTCGGCATCATCGCCGCGGTGCTGTCCTATATTCTGATCTATCACACGGTGTTCGGTTTTGCCGCGCGCGTCGCCGGCGGCAATCTCCGCGCCGCCAAGGTCGTGGGCTTAAGCGTCGGCAAGCTCATTCTCATTATTTGTTTCCTCGCCGGCGCCGCCGCCGGTCTTGCCGGCATGATGGAAGTCGCGGCGGTGCAGGGACGCACCAACGCCAACCTGGCGGCGGGCTACGGCTTCGCCGGCATCCTGGTGGCGTTCCTGGCGCGGCAAAATCCGCTCGCCGTCATTCCGGTCGCCGTGCTCCTTGGCGGCATCGGCGCCAGCGGCGGATTGTTGCAGCGGCGGCTCGGACTGCCCGACGCGTCGGTCCTGGTGCTGCAAGGCATGATCTTCGTCATGGTGCTGGCGAGCGACTCGCTCTACGGCCGCTTGAGCATCTTTAGAGAGAAAGCCTGACCGTGGCCGGGCCTGGCGACATCGGACTATGGACCGTGCCGGTGGCGGTGCTGGGCGGGGCCGTGCGCGTCTCCACGCCGTTTCTGTTCGTCAGCCTCGGCGAATGCATTACCGAGCGGAGCGGCCGCATCAATCTCGGCCTCGAAGGCACGCTCGTGATGGGCGCGATGGCCGGCTACGGCGTGTCTTATCTCACCGGCTCGCCCTGGCTCGGCGTCCTTGCCGCCGGCGTGACCGGCGCCGGCATGGGCGCGCTGCACGCGGCGATTTGCGGTTTGCCGCGCGTCAACGATATCGCGGTCGGCATCGCCCTGATGCTGTTCGGCGTCGGGCTCGCGTTTTATCTCGGCAAGCCGCTGATCGAGCCGACGGCGCCGCATTTGCCGTCGATCGATTTCGGCTGGTGGAGCGACATTCCGCAGCTCCGCGCGGCTTTGCGCATCAACGTATTGTTTCTGTTCGGCGTGGCGCTGGCGCCAATCCTGGTCTGGGCGCTGCGCTCGACGCGTTGGGGCCTGATCATCCGCACCGCCGGCGAGAGCGCCGACGCGGCATTGGCGATGGGCTATTCGGTCAATTGGATCCGCATGCGTGCGACGATGTTCGGCGGCTTTCTCGCCGGCATCGGCGGTTCGTTCCTCTCGCTCTTTTATCCCGGCAGCTGGAACGAAGGATTGTCGAGCGGGCAGGGCATCACCGCCGTCGCACTCGTCATCTTCGCGCGTTGGAATCCGATGCTGTGTCTGTGGGCTTCGCTGCTCTTCGGCGGCGCCGCCGCCTTGGGACCGGCGCTGCAGTCCGTCGGCTTCAGCCACGGCTATCATCTGTTCAATGCCGCGCCCTACATTCTCACATTGCTGATCATGATCGTGACCTGTTCGCCGAAGCGCACACTGATCGGCGCGCCGGCCGAGCTGTCGATTACGAGGTGAGCCTTTTACGAGGTGAAGTCATGCCCCAACTGGCACATAAAGAGAGCAACAAGGCGGAACGCTACGTCGCTGCCGACCCTTATCTGTGGCCCTATAACGGCGATCTGCGGCCCGAAAACACCGCGCTCATCATCATCGACATGCAGACCGACTTTTGCGGCGTCGGCGGCTATGTCGACAAGATGGGCTACGATCTTTCCCTGACGCGCGCGCCGATCGAGCCGATCAAGCGCACGCTTGCCGCGGCGCGCGCCGGCGGCTTCCACGTCTTCCACACCCGCGAGGGCCATCGCCCCGATCTCGCCGACCTGCCGGCCAACAAACGCTGGCGCTCGCGGCAGATCGGCGCCGGTATCGGCGATCCCGGGCCATGCGGCCGTATCCTGGTGCGCGGCGAGCCGGGATGGGAAATCATCGGCGAGCTGGCGCCGGCCGAAGGCGAGTCCATCATCGACAAGCCGGGCAAGGGCTCGTTCTGCGCCACCGATCTCGAACTGGTGCTGCGGCTGCGCGGTATCGACAATATCGTGCTCACCGGCATCACCACCGATGTCTGCGTGCACACCACCATGCGCGAGGCCAACGACCGCGGCTTCGAATGCCTGCTGCTGGAGGATTGCTGCGGCGCCACCGACAAGGGCAATCACGACCACGCCATCAAGATGATCAAGATGCAGGGTGGCGTCTTCGGCGCCGTGTCGGATTCGGCGAAATTCATCGAGGCCATCGCGTGAGCGAGATGGCGACGCTGATCCCGCCCGGCGGGCTGCCATCGCCGACCGCCTCCAAACGGACTTTCGGCGTAGAAGCGCTCGCTATGACCAAGCGCTTCGGCGAATTCACGGCGCTCGATGCCGTTTCGCTGAAGGTCGTGCCCGGCACATTCCATGCCCTTCTTGGCGAAAACGGCGCCGGCAAGTCGACGCTGGTCAAATGCATCATGGGCTATTACCAGGCCGACAGCGGCGAGTTGATGGTCGATGACCGCCAGGAAGTAATCGGTAATCCGCGGGCCGCGCACGCCCTCGGCCTTGGCATGGTTTATCAGCACTTCACGCTGGTGCCGGCCATGACGGTGGCGGAGAACTTCGTGCTGGCGCGCGACGACGTGCCGGCGGTGGTCGATTGGGCGCGTGAGCGCAAAACGCTGGAAGAATTCCTGGCGCGCATGCCGTTTCGCGTGCCGCTCAACGCCAAGGTGTCGGCGATCTCGGCCGGCGAGCGGCAGAAATGCGAAATCCTCAAGCAGCTTTATCTGCGACGCCGTTTTCTCATCCTCGACGAGCCGACCTCGGTGCTCACGCCGGGCGAGGCCGACGAAGTGCTGGGGATGCTGCGCGGCATGGTCGCGGCCGGCGATCTCACGATCCTGATGATCACCCACAAATTCCGCGAGGTGATGGCGTTCGCCGACGAGGTGACCATCCTGCGCCGCGGCAAGCTCGCGGGGCATGGGCTCGTCAGAGAGCTAAGCCCCGACGCGATGGCACGCACCATGATCGGCGCCGAGGAATTGACCGTGCAGCCGCCGCGCACCGGCGAGTACGGCGCGCCGCGCCTCGACATCGACAAGCTCAACGCGCTCGATGATGGCGGCCAGCCGGCGGTGCGCGACGTATCGCTGTCGATCCGCGGCGGCGAGATCGTCGGCGTCGCCGGTGTGTCGGGCAACGGCCAGCGGCAGCTGATCGAAGTTCTTGCCGGCCAGCGCGACGCCGAAAGCGGCAAAATCTACCTGCAGGGCGAACTCTATCACGCCAGCCGGCAGGAGATGCGCCACAATCATCTCTCGGTGCTTCCCGAGGAGCCGTTGAAGAATGCGTGCGTGGCGCGGATGAGCGTCGCCGACAATCTGGCATTCCGCGAATTCGACCGCGCGCCGTTCGCGTCCGGCGGCTGGTGGCTCAACCGCGCGCAATTCCACGCCGATGCGCTGCGCAAGATCGAGCGCTACAAGATCAAGACCCGCTCGGACGACACCGCAATCGGCGAATTGTCCGGCGGCAACGTGCAGCGCACCGTGCTGGCGCGCGAGCTTGCCGGCGAAGTCGATATCCTGGTCGCCGCCAATCCCTGCTTCGGCCTCGACTTCGCGGCGGTGGCGCAGATCCATGCCGAGATCATGGCGGCGCGCAACCGCGGCGCCGCGGTGCTGTTGGTGAGCGAAGACCTCGACGAGTTGCTTGAACTGGCCGACCGCCTGGTCGTCATGTTCCACGGCGAGATCGTCTACGAAACGCGCGCCAGCGACGCCGATCTCACCGTGATCGGCCGCCACATGGCCGGGCATTAGCGCCAACTCTCGCTCACCCCTCCGACAAGATATCGAATCGGCAGTGTTCGGTTGCGCGCGGCATGGCGCGCCTCGTAATATTGCGGCCGACGCCTCCGCCTGCCGGCGTGAGGCGGGCGACGGTCATGGCTCCGAAGACTGCACAGAGGCGTGCGTTATGGCGAAGAACCAGAACAACAAAGTTGTTGCACACCAGCGCCGGAAAAAAGAAATCGAAAACGAACTGGATCGAGAATTAGAGCAGTCATTTCCCGCCAGCGACCCGCCGCAAATCACGCGCGACCGGCCGCCGGCGCGAAAAGATCAGCGCCGGCGGCCGACGACGAAGCGCGGACAGTGACCGCGTTCGATCATCCCTCTTTCAGCGCCGCGGCGGGCGCGCGTTCCAGCGCCGGGTTGTGGCCGAGCGCGAGCACGATGAGCATGGCCGCGATCGCGAGCGCGGCAATCAGCAACAGGCCGCCGGTGAAGCTGCCGGTCGCGTCCTTGATCCAGCCCATGGCATAGGGCCCGACGAAGCCCGCAAGGTTGCCGATCGAGTTGATCACGGCGATGCCGGCGGCGGCCGCCGTTCCGGATAACACGGCGGTCGGCAGCGTCCAGGACACCGGCAGTGTCCCGAAGACGCCGCAGGCGCCGATCGTAAAGGCAATGATCGTCAGCGTCGGGTTGGCGGTCAGCGTGGATGCAGCGATGCCGGCGGCGGCGATCAACAGCCCGACCGCAACGTGGCCCTTGCGTTCGCCGGTCGCGTCGGAATGGTAACCGTACCAGACCATGAACGCCGCCCCGATGGCGTAGGGAATGGCGGTGACCCAACCGGTCGCGGCATTCGACAAGCCGAACGCCTTGATGATTTGCGGCAGCCAGAAGCCGACGCCATAGACGCAGGCCACCAACCCGAAATAAACAAATGCCAGCGCCCAGACGCGCGGATTGCGCATGACCTCCCAAACCGAAAGCTTGCTGCGCCGCTTCGCGCTGCCGGCGCTCGGCGTCGAGACGAGCGGCAAGCCAGACGCGCTCGTCAGGTTCCAGCCAACCGCGCATCGGCCGGCAGGTCGGTGAGGTAGAAATAGGTGATGAAGGCGAGCACCACCGCCGGCGCCGCCTCGATGATGAAGAGCCACTGCCAGCCGTCGAGTCCACCGACACCGTTCATGCCGAGTAGCATGCCTGAAATCGGCGAGCCGATCGCCGAGGACAGCGGAATTGCCGCCATGAAAATGCCGACGATGCGGCCGCGATAGGCCGACGGGTACCACAGCGTCAGATAGAAGATGATGCCGGGAAAGAACCCGGCCTCGGCGAAGCCGAGCAGCGCGCGGACAAGGTAGAAGCGTGATCTCGTTGCCCAGCCCGGTAGCCTGGGCGATGTTCGGGATGAACGCCATCAGCCCGGAGAGAATGCCCCAGCTCACCATGATGCGCGCGATCCACTTGCGCGCACCGAACCGATCGAGCGCCAGATTGGACGGCAATTCGAACAGGAAATAAGTGAAGAAGAAAATGCCGGAGCCGAAACCGAACATGGTCGCCGTCAAACCGAGCGCCTTGTTCATGGTGAGCGCGGCGAAGCCGACATTCACCCGATCGAGGTAGGCGATGAAATAGCAAATCATCAGGAACGGGATCAGCCTCGCCGAAACCTTCCTGATCGTGCGCGCCTCCAAATTTTCCATGGTCGCTCCTCCGTCCCCCGGGCCGATCGACCTACTGACGTAAGCGCGGTGGCTCATTGTCTCCGCCCGTGACGGCAACCGTTATAGCACAACGCGTCGCCGGCTCACGCGCAAGCGCGCGACAAGCGGATCTTCGTCGATGACTTTCGGCGACGTTTTTTGCACTGCGGCATGACGCGCGGCGCTCGGCTTGTTCGCCGGCGCGCGCCGCTCTAACTTATCGCGTCATGCAGCCATGCCGAATGAGCGCCGTCGCGCTGCTGGACGCTTATCGCGCCGCGCGTTGTCGCCGGTCGAGGCGATGCAGGATGTGGTGGCGCGCGTCGCGGCCTTCGAGCCGCATATTCATGCCACTTATTTGCTTGAGCCGGAGCGTGCGCTGGCGCAGGCGCGCGCATCCGAAGCAACGCTGGCAGCGCGGCGAGCCGATCGGTCCGCTCGACGGCGTGCCGGCCACCGTCAAAGACAATATCGCCACCAAAGGCGAGCCCGTGCCGCTTGGCACGGCGGCGAGCGATCTGACGCCCGCGGCCGACGACGCGCCACCCGCCGCGCGGCTGCGCGAAGCCGGCGCCATCCTGTTCGCCAAAACGACGATGCCGGATTACGGCATGCTGTCGTCGGGCCTTTCGAGCTTTCATCCGCTGACGCGCAATCCCTGGGACCTGACGCGCAATCCGGGCGGCTCCTCGGCCGGCGCCGCCGCGGCAGCCGCGGCATGTTACGGGCCGCTGCATCTCGGCACCGACATCGGCGGCTCGGTGCGCCTGCCGGCCGGTTGGTGCGGCGTGTTCGGATTCAAGCCGAGCGGCGGCCGCGTGCCGATCGATCCGCCCTATATCGGGCGCGTCGCCGGCCCGATCACGCGCAGCGTCGCCGACGCTGCGCTGATGATGGCGACGCTGGCGCAGCCCGACGCGCGCGATTTTATGTGCCTGCCGCAGCAACGCCTCGATTGGCGCATCGAACCGGCCAAGCTCGCCAGCCTGCGCATCGGCCTCCTCCTCGAAGCGGGATGCGGCTATGCGCCGTCGGCGCCGACGCGGGCGGCCGTCGAACGGGCGGCGCGCGACTTCGCCGCCGCCGGCGCCATTGTCGAACCGCTGCCGCCGTTTCTGAGCCAGGACATGCTCGACGGGCTCGACCGCTTCTGGCGCATGCGCGCGCTCATCGACTTCCGCACCAAGTCGCCGGAGCAGCGCGAAAAGATCCTGCCGTTCATCCGCGCCTGGGGTGAATCGGCCGCCGGCTTTGAGCGGCGAAGCGATCTTCCACGGCTTTAGCCAGATCATGGTGATGCGCCAAGCCGCGGTCGCCGCGACCTTGCCTTACGATTTCGTGCTGGCGCCGACCGCACCGATCACCGCATTCGCCGCCGAATGGGCGTCGCCGAGCGAGGATCCGCTCAAGCCATTTCCGCATATCGGTTTCACCGTCGCCTTCAACATGTCAGAGCAGCCCGCGGCGTCGATCAATTGCGGCTATAGCGAGGAGGGCTTGCCGATCGGTCTGCAGATCGTCGGCCGCCGCTTCGACGATCTTGGCGTGCTCGCCGTCGCCAGCGCATTCGAAACGATACAGGCGGCGGGGCGCGGGCGTGGCCCGAACCGCCGGCAGCCAAGCAACAACCAAAAAAAATTGCATAAGAGGAACGCTTATGGAGGACTATTCCAAGATTTTCGATCTCAGCGGCCGGCGCGCGCTTGTCATCGGCGGCGCGAGCGGCATTGGCCGCGCCAGTTGTTTCGGGCTGGCAAGCTTTGGCGCCGACGTCGTCTGCGGCGACATCGAGATCGCCAAGGCGAAGCAAGCAGCGCTTGCGATCGCTGCGGACGGGCGCGCCGCCGAAGCGTTGCATATCGACCTGTGTGATCGCGACAGCGTTGCCGCCGCCGCCGGAACGGCCGGCGTTCTTGACGTGCTCGTCATTTCACCGTCGATCAATGTGCGCAAGCCGCTGCTCGACATCACCGAGGATGAGTTCGATCGCGTGGTCGGGTTCAACTTGAAGGGCGTCTTCCGCGCGCTCAAAGCTTTCGTGCCGGCCATGGTGGCGCGCGGCAAGGGCAGCATCATCGTGTTTTCCAGCATCCGCGCGCAGGTCGTCGAGCCGGGCCAAGGCGTCTACGCAGCGACCAAGGCCGGCACGCTGCAGATGATCCGGGCGCTCGCCGCCGAGCTCGGCGAATCGGGCGTGCGCGCCAATGCCATCGCGCCCGGCGTCGTCGAGACGCCACTCACCCAGCAGATCAAGCAAAACGACGCGTGGTATCGCGCCTATGCCGACAAATCGATGATGCGGCGATGGGCCAGTCCATCGGAGCTCGTCGGCGCGGTGGTCTATCTCGCCTCCGATGCCAGCTCCTATGTCACCGGGTCGTGTCTGTCTGGTCGACGGCGGCTGGACCGCTGCCGATGGCCGTTTCACGCCGCCGCTTCCCGCCGGCAGTCACGCGGCGGTTTCGTAGCATTCCGGAACGCGGCGCTGCTCAACCCGGTGCCAAGCCGATTGCAACTCCGGCATCAGCATGTCTCCTTAGACCCGCGCCGGGCGGCGGGGCACCATGCCATTGGCGATGACCTCCTGCACGACCTCACCGTTCTGATTGAAAGTTCGGGTCCGCATTTTCAGCAGCCCCCGATCGGGCCGCGACTTGGAAGGCCGGGTTTCGAGCACCTCGGTCTCGATGCGTAGCTCGTCGCCCGGAAGGACCGGAATCGGCCAGCGCAAGCTTTCAAAGCCGAGCCCGATGGTGCCGCCGGCGGCGCGGTATTCGCTCCGGGCGATCAGGCTCATGGTCAGAGCGGCCGTGTGCCAGCCACTGGCGACGAGCGTTCCGAAAATCGAATGCCGCGCGGCCTCTTCGTCGAGGTGAAAGGGCTGCGGATCGAACGTCTTGGCGAAGGCGATGATCTCGTCCTTCTCCACCCGGACGCGGCCGCTCGGCTTGAAGATTTGGCCGACGGCAAAATCCTCGAAGTATCGCTCCGCTCATGAGTGCACGGCTCCGGAAGGGGCTCGGTGGGGCGGGTACTGTCGCAAGTATATCGCCGTCATCGCGCGACGGTGTGGAGAAATCTCCCGCTGCCGGTCTTTCCTTCGACGCGCCGCTGCGGCTATCATCGCCTAAGCCGCAGTGGAGCAGAGCTATGACTTGCAGGCGTGTCGTTTTTGCGTGGTGCGCGCTTGTTCTCGCCGCCAGCGTTTCGCCGGCGAACGCGCAAGATTATTGGTACGGCTATTGGCGCCATAGTCGCCACTGGCGCATCGTCGATGGCGCTATTTATGAGCTGAACAACCGCATCGCCTTCTTGGAAGCGGACCCGGAGATCGACGACGGCTACAAAGGGCGGATCATTTCTCGCGCCCGCCGCGATATCCGCAGACTGCAACGCCACGCTCTATCCGGCACAATGGGAATGGCCGTCGCCGTGCTGCTATGGCCGCAAGCCCATTCACATCCGATGAATTGCACATCCGATGAAGCGCAGCCGCTGAAACCTCAGCCGGCCGAAGGCGCGCCGAGCTGCCCAGGCGGCCGCCGGCCGAACATCCGCTGCCGGGTGCGCTGCGACCAGCCGCTCAGCCGGTCGAGATAAAGATAGAGCACCGGCGTGGTGTAAAGCGTCAGCAACTGGCTGATGATCAGCCCGCCGACGATGGCGATGCCGAGCGGGCGGCGGATTTCGCCGCCATTGCCGAGGCCCAGCGCCAGCGGAACGGCGCCGAGCAGTGCCGCCGACGTCGTCATCATGATCGGACGAAAGCGCAGCAAACACGCCTCGAAAATCGCGTCGTATGAACTCAGGTTGCGCGCGCGTTTCGCCTCGATGGCGAAATCGATCATCATGATCGCGTTTTTCTTGACGATGCCGATCAACAAAATGACGCCGATCAGTCCGATGATGTCGAACTCGACGTGAAACAGCATCAGCGCCAGCAATGCGCCGACGCCGGCCGAAGGCAGCGTCGAGAGAATGGTGATCGGGTGAACATAGCTCTCATAGAGCACGCCCAGAAGGATATAGACGGCGGCGATGGCGGTGAGGATCAGGATCGGCTCTTTGGAGAGCGATTGCTGAAAAAGCTGGGCCGTCCCGGCGAGCGTGCCGGTGATGGCGCTGGGCATGTTGATGCGGGCGATGGCGGCGTTGATCTCCTCGGCGGCCTGACCGAGCGATTTGCCCGGCTGCAGATTGAACGAGATGGTCGAGGCGACGAACAATCCCTGGTGATTGACCGACAACGGCGTATGCCCTGGCCGATAATGGCTGACGGCGGCGAGCGGGATCATGATTTCCTTCGACGTGCTCACCGCGGCGCCGGCCGACGTGGGGCCATGCCCGGTATTGGCAAGCGCGTTGGTGAAGGCGTTGCGCGCCGAATTGGCGTTGAGCGTCGTCGCGGCACTGGCGCTTGATGTCGCCGACGATCGGCCGGCGCTCGCCGCCGCGGCGGCCATCGCCGACGCCGGCGGCACGTTCGGCGTCGCGACGGTGCCGATTGTAGTTGCCGCGGTGACCGTTCCCCCCGGCGCATTCGTAGTCGCGGTGCCAGGCGCCGACCCGCCGGTGGTCGCCACATAGACGTCGCGAAGCGAGTTGGGGAACTGCGTGTAACGCGGATCGATCTCCATCACCACGTGGTACTGATTGATGGCGCTGTAAATCACCGAGACCTGACGCTGCCCGAACGCGTCGTAGAGCGTGTTGTCGATCTGCTGGGGACTGATGCCCAGCCGCGCCGTGGTGTTGCGGTCGATGTTGAGATAGGTTTCGAGACCGCGCTGCTGCTGATCCGAGCTGACGTCGGTCAACACCGAATTGTGCTCCAGCGCGTCGACGAGCTTGGGCGTCCAGGTGTAAAGATCCTGCACGTTTTCCGACTGCAGCGTATATTGATATTGTGCGTTGCTCTGCCGGCCGCCGGCACGCAGGTCCTGCACCGCGGCGAGATACAGCCGTCCGCCCGGCACTTGCGCCAGCTTCGGCCGCAGCCGCGCGATCACCTCGTCGACCGAGACCCGCTGCGACAGCGGCTTGAGCGAAACGTAGACGTTGCCGGTATTGATCTGCGCATTGCCGCCGCCGCCGCTGCCGACGCCGGTATAACCGACGACGTTCTCCACGGCCGGGTCGGCCCGCACGATCTCCATCATCTGCCTGAGCTTGCCGCTCATCAGCTGGAACGAGATGCTCTGGTCCGCCTGCAGCGAGCCGACCATTCGCCCGGTATCCTGCTGCGGAAAGAACCCTTTGGGCACGACCACGAACAACGCCACGTTCAAGCCAATCGTCGCGATGAAGATCACCAACACCAGCGCATGGTGACGCAGCGCCCAGCGCAGCGTGCGGCCATAACCGTTACGAATCCGCTCGAACAGATTCGGCCGGCGGTGCGCCTGCGGCGCGGGTCGTGTCTTGAGGAACAGCGCGCACAGCATCGGCGTGGTGGTCAGCGAGATCGCCAGCGACACCAGGATGGCGATCGACAGCGTGACGGTGAATTCGCGGAACAGCCGGCCGAGAATCCCGCCCATCAGCAAGATCGGAATAAACACCGCGATCAACGACAAGCTGATCGACACCACGGTGAAGCCGACCTCGCGCGCGCCGCGGAACGCCGCCTGCATGCGCGGCACGCCGTCCTCGATATGGCGTGAAATGTTTTCCAGCACCACGATCGCGTCGTCGACGACGAAGCCGGTGGCGATGGTCAGCGCCATCAGCGACAGGATGTCGAGGCTGTAGCCGAGCAGATACATGGCGCCGAACGTGCCGAAGATTGAAATCGGCACCGCGACGCTCGGAATAATCGTTGCGCTGAGGTTGCGCAGGAACAGAAACACGACCACCGTGACCAGCACCACCGCCAGGACGAGCGTCGTTTCGGTGTCGTGCAGCGAGGCGCGGATCGTGGTCGAGCGGTCGATGGCGACATTGACGTTGATGTCGGCCGGCATGGCCGCTTCCAGGTGCGGCAGCTCCGCCTTCACGGCGTCCACGGTCTCAATGATGTTGGCGTTCGGCTGGCGAAAAAGGATGACCAGGACCGACGGCTGGCCATTGGACAGGCCGAGATTGCGCAAGTCCTGAACCGAATCCTGGACTTCGGCGACGTCGGCGAGACGCACCGCCGCGCCGTTGCGGTAGGCGATCACCAGCGGCGTATAGTCGGCGGCGACGTTGGCCTGGTCGTTGGTGTAGATCTGGTAGCGCCGGTCGCCGTCGTCGATGGTGCCTTTCGGGCTGTTGGCGTTGGCCGAGGCCAGCGCGGCGCGGACGTCCTCGAGGCCGATGCCGTAATTGTAGAGCGCCTGCGGGTTGAGCTCGACGCGTACCGCCGGCAGGCTCGAGCCGCCGATATTGACATTGCCGACGCCGCTCAATTGCGACAGCCGCTGCGCCAAAATGTTGCTGGCGGCGTCGTACATCTGGCCTCGCGTCATCGTCTTCGAGGTCAGCGCCAGAATGAGGATCGGTGCGTCGGCCGGATTGACCTTGCGGTAGGTCGGATTGCTCGGCAGGTTGGTCGGCAGGTCGGCGCGCGCCGCGTTGATCGCCGCCTCGACATCGCGCGCGGCGCCGTCGATGTCGCGGGTAATGTCGAATTGCAGCGTGATGCGGGCCTGGCCGATGCCGCTTTGCGAGGTCATCTCGGTCACGTCCGCGATCTGCCCGAGATGACGCTCGAGCGGCTCGGCGACGCTGGTCGAAACCGTATCCGGGCTGGCGCCGGGAAGCGTCGCCGAGACCGAGATGGTCGGGAAATCCACTTGCGGCAGTGGCGATACCGGCAATTTCAAAAATCCGAGAACGCCGGCAAGCGCGATCGCGAACGTCAGCAGCACGGTGGCCACCGGCCGTGCGATGAATGGTGCGGAAATGTTCATTCGGCCGGTTCGTGCGGCGCGATCGGGGCCGCCGGCCGGCGCCTGCTCAGGCGTGCCGCCAGACGGTCGAAATAAAGATAGATGACCGGGGTGGTGAACAAGGTCAGCAACTGGCTGAACACCAGCCCGCCGATGATGGCGATGCCGAGCGGCTGGCGCAGCTCCGAGCCGGTACCGCTGCCGAGCATCAGCGGCATGGCGCCGAGGATCGCCGCCATGGTGGTCATCAGGATCGGCCGGAAGCGCAGCAGGCAGGCTTGATAAATCGCCTCGCGCGGCGGCAGGCCCTCGTTGCGTTCGGCGTCGAGCGCGAAGTCGATCATCATGATCGCGTTTTTCTTGACGATGCCGATCAAGAGAACGATGCCGATGATGGCGATGATGTCGAGGTCGTAGTGCAGCAGCATCAACGACAGCAACGCGCCGACGCCGGCCGACGGCAGCGTCGAGAGAATGGTGATCGGGTGGACGAAGCTCTCGTAGAGGACGCCGAGCACGATATACATCGCCACGATCGCGGCGATGATCAGGAACACCTCGTTGGCCAACGACGACTGGAATGCCGCGGCGGTGCCTTGGAACGCCGTGGTGAAGCTGATCGGCAGGCCGACCTCTTTCTCCGCCTGCTGAATGGCGTCGACGGCCGCACCAAGCGAAACGCCCGGTGCGGTATTGAACGATATGGTGGTCGCGGGCAGCTGGCCGTAGTGCGTGATCAATAACGGCCCGGTGTGTTGCTCGTAGTGCACGAAGGCCGAGAGCGGCACCTGGCCGTTGGTGGTCGACGACGACGACGGCAAGTACATCATCGACAGTCCGTCGAGCGATTTTTGCAGCGACGGGTCCACTTCCATGATCACGCGATATTGGTTCGACTGGGTATAGATGGTGGAAATGATGCGTTGCCCGAAGGCGTCGTAGAGCGCGTTGTCGACCGTCGCCGGGGTGATGCCGAAGCGGGCGGCGGTGGCGCGGTCGATGACGATGTTGAGCGTCAGGCCTTGTTGCTGCAGGTCGCTGGCCACGTCGGTGAGCTGCGGCAGCGTGCTCAGCTTCTGCACCACCTTCGGCACCCAGGTGTTGAACTCGGCCGAGTTGGCGTCTTCGAGCACGAAGTGATACGGCGCGCGGCTGATCGTGGCGTCGATGGTCAGGTCCTGCACCGGCTGCATGTAAAGCGTGGCGCCGATCACGCCGGACGTTTCCTGCTGGATGCGGCGCATGATCTGCGTCGCGGTGAGTTTGCGCTCGTCGTGCGGCTTGAGATTGATGAGAAATCGTCCGGTATTCTGCGTCTGGTTGGTGCCGTCGACGCCGATGAAGGAGCTTAAGCTCACGACGTCGGGATCCTTGAGGATGGCTTCGCCGAGCTCGTTCTGCAGTTTCGCCATCGCCTCATACGAGATGCTTTGCGAGGCCTCCGAGATCGCTTGGATCATCCCGGTGTCCTGCACCGGGAAGAAGCCCTTCGGGATCAGGATATAGAGCACGAGCGTGACCGCGAGCGTCAGCACGGCGACCAGCAAGGTCAGCGGCTGGCGGTCGAGCACCCAGGTCAGTGCCCGGCCGTAGAGCTCGATCGTGGCCTCGAAAGCGCGTTCGGCGTGCAGGTCGAAGCTCGAGCGTTCGGCCTCCGGACGATGGCGGATCAGCTTGGCGCACATCATCGGCACCAGCGTCAGCGAGACCACGGCCGAAATGACGATGGTGACCGCAAGCGTGATCGCGAATTCGTGGAACAGGCGGCCGACGACCTCGCCCATGAACAACAGCGGGATGAGCACGGCGATCAGCGAGATGGTCAGCGAAATGATGGTAAAGCCGATCTGCTGCGAGCCGCGCAACGCCGCTTCGAGCGGCTCCATGCCGCCTTCGACATAGCGCGCGACGTTCTCGATCATGACGATGGCGTCATCGACCACGAAGCCGGTAGCGATGGTCAGCGCCATCAGCGACAAATTGTCGAGACTGAAGCCGAGCAGATACATCACGCCCAAGGTGCCGACCAGCGAGAGCGGCACCGACAGGCTCGGGATGATCGTGCCCGGTATGGTGCGCAGGAACACGAAGATCACGATGACGACGAGCACGACCGCGAGCGCCAGCTCGAATTCGACGTCGGCGACCGAGGCGCGGATGGTGACGGTGCGGTCGCTGAGCACGCCGACATCGACCGCCGACGGCAGCGTGGAGACGATGCGCGGCAGCAACGCCTCGATGCGATCGACCACCTCGATGATGTTGGCGCCGGGCTGGCGCTGGACGTTGAGAATGATCGCCGGAGTGGTATTCGCCCAGGCGCCGAGCTTGGTGTTCTCGGCGCCGCCGACGACATTGGCGACGTCCGAGAGCCGCACCGGGTTGCCGTTGCGGTAGGCGATGATCGTATTGGCGTATTGCGCCGCGGTTTCGAGCTGATCGTTGGCATTGATCGTCGTCGCTTGCGCCGGGCCGTCGAAATTTCCCTTCGGCGTATTGACGTTGAAGTTGCCGATGGTGGTGCGGACGTCGTCGATATTGAGCCCGTAGGCGGCCAGCGATTGCGGATTGAATTGGATGCGCACCGCCGGCCGGTGGCCGCCGCTGATGCTGACAAGCCCGACGCCGGTGAGCTGCGAAATCTTCTGCGCCAGCCGGGTTTCGCTCAAATCTTCGAGGTCGGTGAGCGACACGCTGTTCGACGTCACCGCGAGCGTCAGGATCGGGGCGTCGGCCGGATTGATCTTGGCGTAGACCGGCGGAATCGGCAGGTCGCTCGGCAACAGGTTATTCGCCGCGTTGATCGCGGCCTGCACCTCCTGCTCGGCGACATCGAGGCTCAGATCGAGGCTGAACTGGAGCGTGATGATCGAGGCGCCGGCCGAGCTGGCCGACGTCATCTGGTTCAAGCCGGGCATCTGGCCGAGTTGCCGCTCGAGCGGCGCGGTGACCGACGACGTCATCACTTCCGGGCTGGCGCCCGGATAAAAAGTCTGCACCTGGATTGTCGGATAATCGACCTGCGGCAGCGTCGACAGCGGCAGGAACGTGTAGGCGACGATGCCCGACAGCAGGATTGCCGCCATCAGCAGCGTCGTTCCGACCGGCCGCAGAATAAATGGTTCGGAGACGTTCATTGCATCGTTTCGCTGCCGCGCGCCGGCGCTTGCGCGAGACGGGTCATGCTTTACTGGCTGCCGCCGTTGCGCCGATTTTGCGAACGACCGGGATTCTGCGGCAGCGTGTTCGGCGCCGGATTGCCCGCCGCTGCGGGTGCTTGGCTGCGCGCGCCGGGCACCAACACGCGCGCGCCGTCGCGCAGACGGTCGGTGCCGTCGACCACCACGCGCTCGCCGACCGACAAGCCGGAATTCACCGCCGCCAGCGGGCCGTCGGTCGGGCCGATGGTGATCGGCCGCACCGATACGGTGTTGTCGGCATTGATGACGTAGACGTAGCTGCCGGGCGCGCCGCGCTGGATCGCTGCGGTCGGCACGGTGACGACGTTGTTGAGCGTCTTGACCAGAAGCTGCGCGTTCACGAACTGGTTGGGGAACAGAATGTTGTCGGCATTGTCGAACTGCGCGCGCACCTTGACGGTGCCGGTGGTGGTGTCGATCTGGCTGTCGAGAGCGGCCACCCGGCCGGTCGCGAGCATTTTGACGTTGGCGCGGTCATAGGCCGACACTTCGAGCGTCGTGCCGGCGTTCAGTTGCGGCAGGATGTCGGGCAGGTCGTCCTCCGGAACCGGGAAGATCACCGTAATCGGCTGCAACTGGGTGACCACGGCGAGGCCGGTGGTGTTGCTGGTCTGGACATAATTTCCCGGATCGACCAGGCGCAAGCCGATGCGGCCGGTGACCGGGGAGACGATGTGGCAGTAGAGGACATTGAGCTTTTGTTGATCGACCTGCGCCTGATCGAGCTTCACCAGGCCCTGGTCCTGCTGCACGATGTAAACCTGATCCTCGTATTGCTGGCGCGCGATCGAATTCTGCTCGGCCAATTTCTGGTAGCGCGTCAGGTCGACTTGGGCCTGTGCCAACAGGCCTTGATCGCGAGCGAGCTGGCCCTCGAACTGGGCTTGCTGAAGCTGATAGGGCCGCGGGTCGATTTGGGCGAGGAAGTCGCCCTTCTTGACGATCTGCCCCTCGGTGAATCCGACTTCGAGCAGCTGACCGTCGATCTGCGTTTGCACGGTGACCGTCGCAATCGGCGTCACCGTGCCGAGCGCGTTGACGATGACGCGGATATCGCCTTGGCCGATGGTGGCGGC
This sequence comes from uncultured Alphaproteobacteria bacterium, assembly GCA_963829395.1. Taxonomy (GTDB): domain Bacteria; phylum Pseudomonadota; class Alphaproteobacteria; order Rhizobiales; family Xanthobacteraceae; genus BOG-931. The sequence continues at coordinate 373,575 of CAWHHX010000001.1, forward strand.
GCCAACCGATTGCGGCGCGTTCAGCGGATTGCGCGCCGCGTTGCCCGCCGGTTGCGGCGCGTACATGGATCGGTAAACCAGATAGCCGCCGGCCGCGACGGCGATCAGGACGATCAAGCCGACGATCAGGCCGGACCGACCGCCGCGTTCGGTTTCGATGATTGGCACAGGCGCCGTGCGGCGAAGTTCTGGCGCCGTTTCGTCATCCGATCTGCGCGTTCGCTCATCCATCTGCGTGTTCATTTGCCCGCACGATGGCAGGTTATAGCGGCAGCCGGCGAGCCGCCCTAATGAAAATTCGCTAATGAATAAGCGGGCAGAAGCGGCGCTCTATGCCCTTGGCCTGGGCACAGAATATTGAAATAAATCAATGATTTGCGGAAGTGTCGGGCGGCGCGAGCCGCAACCCCGCTCCGTTCGGCGGAAGTTGCGGGAAAAGCGAGACGTCGCTCTCAAGTTCCTTCTTTGCCGGCAGGAGATTAGCGTCCCAGCCGCCGCCCAGCGCCTCGATCAGGGCGACGCTGGCGAGGAACAAGTTCTGACGGATGGTCAAAAGGCTCTCCTCGTCGCCGAGCAATATGATTTCTCCTTGCACCACGGTTGTGTACGCCACCGTGCCAGCCTGGAACTGATTGATAAAGACATCGACGGCCCGGCGCTGATCCTGGACGGCCTTCTGTTGCAGGACGAGCTGCTGTCTGAGCAGGCGAACGGCCACCAGTTGATCCTCGACCTGCTGAAACGCGGTGAGCACGGTCTGTCGATAATTGGCGACGCTCTGCCAATAGACCGCGCGGGCGGCATCGACTTGCGCGCCGCGCAGCCCGCCGTCGACCAATACCTGAGTGCCGGTAGCGCCGAGCGACCACACAATGTTGGCGACGTTGAAAGGCGACGGCTGGCTGCCGGTCCACTGAAACAGCGCGGACAGGCTGATATCGGGGAAATAGGCGGCTATGGCAACGCCAATGAGTGCATTTTGCTCCTGCATGGTTCGTTCCGCCGCGGCGATGTCGGGACGCCGTTCGAGCAACGAGGAGGGAACGCTGACCGGAATTCGGGGAATGCTGCCGACCAGCAAATTCGTCCCGATCGAAAATTCGGCCGGCGGGCGGCCGATCAGGATGGCGATGGCATGCTCGAATTGGGCGCGCTGCAGCAGGGCATTGAGCGCTTGCGCCTCGGTCGACAAGACTTGCGCCTCGGCCGTTGCGACATCACCGTCGGTGACGGAGAAGCCGGCCTTGAACTGATTGCGCACGATGTCGAGGTTCTTCTTGTATTCGATCGTATAGCGAACGAGCAGGGCGTGCAGCGAATCCGCCGCACGCAAATTGAAATAGGCGGTGGCGAGCTGCGCCTGCGCCGAAAGCTTGGCGTTGTCCAGGTCGGCGGCGCTGACCTGCGCCGCGGCCGCATTGGCCTCGATCTGCCGCCGCACCTTGCCCCAAACGTCGAGGTCCCAGCTGCCGGTGAAGCCCGGCGTGAAGGTTGACGTATAAGTGCCTGAAGCGCCCGCGGTTGCGATGGCGCCGGCGGCGCCGGTCTTCGCACCGTTAAAGGAACGCGTCCCGGTGTAGGTTGCCGACAGGGTCGGGAACAGCGCCGCCTGCGCCTCGCGGATGATCGCCCGCGCCTGCTCGTAAGCTGCGGCCTGTGCCGCAATGGTCTGGTTGGAGATTTCGACCTGCTTGAGGAGAAAAGCGAGTTTGGGGTCCCGGTAGAACGCCCACCAGTCGCCGCGATCGAGCGCATCGGCCGGCGTGGCGACCTTCCAGCCTTTGAGCTCCTTGAAGGTGTTCGGGACAGGCGCCGCCTCGGGCACATAGTCGGGACCGACGGCACATCCGCCAAGCGCCAGCGGGAGTCCAAGCGCCAGCAGAAGCATCAGTGCGACCGCGCACGCCGGCGCGCGCAAGAGCGCTCCGCGTCGTGCCCAATCGTTTCGACCGCAATCCACATGGGCCAACGCAACCACCGCCGCAAATCCGTCGCTGTACGCCCCGAAATTGAACGATGCCGCGCCAAGCTCCGCCGCCGCTCGTCGCAGCGTTTCGTCCGGAAACTCGCATGTTTACGCAGCGATCCCCCGTCCCCTAAGCGATCGCGTTAACGATAAGCATGCCCGACCCCCTCATGAAGATCAACAGCGCGCCGGCGACACCGCCTTGCCGCAATTGTTTCATGCACTGATGTGTTGTTCGGGCGACAGTCCTGCCGCCGCGCGCGCAAAAGCGGCTACGCGCAAAAGCGGCCGCGGCAGGCGGCGATAGCCGCTCTTAGACCACGATCCGTTTCAATTGATCGGATCGTGGTCTCTGTTGGGCCTCTTACTGAATGTCTTGGCGCCGCTGCGCTGCGCGCTTGCGGGGCTGCGGTGTCGGCTGCGGATCGCCGAAACCGCCGAAGATCCGCGAGAAGAAATTGCCGCCGCCGGGATAATAGCTGCGACCGCCGAAGAAGCTCTGCTGATCGGGCATCGCCAGCGCCTCGCGGCGAACCGCATTGACGGGGTGATCGACCGGAATGTCCGCCACCCTAAGCTCGGCGCCTTTGAGGATGGTGAGCAGCGCCTTGTCGCGGCCGTAGACGTCTTCACGGAATTGCAGGTTGCCGGCTTCGTCGACGAACGCCGTCTGATAGGTGATGTGGACCGGCAGGAATTTCGGGAACTGGATGTCCTGTTCGTTCTGGCCGAACATCCGGCGGATGCGATCCTGCGTATAGCCTTCGCCCGGACGGACGATGTTCAGCAACACTTCCGCGTATTTCACCGGATCCTGGACCCGCATGCAGCCGTGGCTGAGCGCGCGCTTGTCCAGCGCGAAAAAGTTCTTGTTCGGCGTGTCGTGCTGGTAGACCAGAAATTTATTGGGGAAATTGAAGCGCACCCGGCCGAGCGCGTTGGCGTCGCCGGGCGGCTGCGAAATGTGCACGGTGCCATCCGGGTTGGTCGACACCCTGAGCCCCATCCGCGACAGCACGGTCGGGTCCTGCGCCAGCGCCGGCATGTATTCCCTGGCCACGATCGAAGGCGGCACGTTCCATGTCGGATTGATCGTGATGTACTTCATTTCCGCGGTCATGATCGGGGTCGGCATGGTCGGCTTGCCGTCGACGATCCGGGTCATCCAGACCTGCTGGCTATTCTGGAAGACGCGCAGTGTGTAATCGGGCAGATTGACGATCACGTAATTCTTGCCGAGATCGTGCGGCATCCACCGCCAGCGTTCCATATTGACGATGACGGTATCGATCGGCCGGTCGGGCTGACGGCCGTTGAGCGCATCGATGGTCTGCGGCGTGAGCAGGCCTGAGACTTTCAGCTCATGCTCCTGCTGGAATTTCTTCACCGCATCGGCCAGCGGCTTGTCGTACGTCGTTCCGTCGCCGGTCAGGCCGAGGCGCTCGCGCAGTTGCGGGACCCGATCGTCCTCGGCGCCGATGCGGGGCGCCGGTCCGCTCGCAATCGGAGCCTTGCCGGCTTCGCCGTTGCCGCCACGCAACTCGGCAAGCTTCGCCTTGAGCGCAATATAATTTGGCGCTTGCGGCTCGTAGCCGGCCAGCACCGCCGTGACGTCCTTGGCCTCCGCCATTGCGGTGAGCACATCGGTCGGCGCCGGCGCCTTGAGCTCATAAAGGATGTCGCTGCTGACGCGCGACCAATGCACGCGCCCGATCGAGGCGTGATGCGCATAAGTGACGACGGAAGCCGTCAGCCGCATTTCGGCCTCGGCCAGCGCCCCCGGATTGGTCAGCGACGAGACGTTCGGCACCGGATAGTCTGCGGGATCGAGGCCGTCGGCATCGACCTGGCTGAGATAGGCCATCGCCTCTTTGGCGCGGGCGTTGACTTTACCGTCAGTGATCCAGAGCGGCGCGTAGTTGCGCGCGCCATAAAACGCTTCGAAGCCGGCGCGGTCCCTCTTGCCGCCGAGGACGCGGTCGAACTTGCCGTTGGCGAGTTCGCGCAGTTGCTCCGCGATCGGCGTGTTGGCGTCGGCGACCGCGGTCGGCGCCGCTGCGGGCTCGCCCTGCGTCGTTGCAGGCGTGGTGGCTGCAGGCGGCGTGGCTGCGACGGAAGGCACCTCGTCACCGCCGGTGGCGGTGACCGGTGGCGCGATCGGCGCCGGAGCTTCGGTGACTGCCGGGGCAGGCTGTTCCGCCGGTTGCGGCGCAGGCGCAGCGGGGGGCGCTGCCGCCGGCTGTTCGACCGGTTCCTGCGGTGCCGCCGCCGGGGCGGGCTGATCGTTCATGTCTTCGGGCTTGGCAATCGCCACGACCGCCTTTTCGACCGATGTCTGCGGCTTCGAAGTGGCGGCTGGTGCCGGCAACTCGTTCATTGGCTCGGCAGGCTTGGTGGCGGACGGCTCTTGGCTCTGGACCGCAGACGGAGGCGCTACGGCCGCCGCCGGCGAGGCCGTGTCGGCAATGGAACCGAACTTGGGCTCCGCGAGCGCGCCGCCGGCGGCGCCGGACAGCAGGAGAACAATGGCAGTCGAGGCGAGAAATCGGTCAATTCGGACGCCCGGCATTGCAAATTCTCCTCTAGAGCCGGCGAAAGGTCGCAAAGCCCTCACGTGGATTGGGATCAATGGTTCCCAACCTCGTCAATTTTACGAAGACAACGCCTAATTGGAGCTTACATACGTGAGCCGACCCTTTTTGTCGCGCCGCGGGGTTGCGATTTGGGGGCCGTTCACGCAATTTTCCGCGGCTGTCGCTCTGCTGCAACGCCCCCGGATTCGGCCTCGGTCTGATCGCCGCCGAGACCCAACGCCTCCAACTTACGATAGAGGGTCGAGCGACCGATCTGCAACCGGCGCGCGACTTCCGACATCTGCCCGCGGTAGTGGGTGATCGCATAGCGGATAAGCTCGGCCTCGATGTCTTCCAACGGCCGGACGTCACCGCCGGCGTCGAGCAGCGGCAAGGCGTCGACCAGCGGTACCATAGGCGTTATCGTTGGCATCGTCGGTTGGGTCGGAAAAGGCGCCGATGCCGAAATGGCGTCTGGCGGATAATCCGCCAACGCCTCTTCGATCTCTGCGCGCACGGGATTCGCGGCCGCCGCTGACATGTGCGCGGTAATCTGAGGAAATTCCTCGATGCCGACGGTGTCGCCTTCGGCGAGCACCACGGCGCGGAACACCGCGTTTTCGAGCTGGCGGATATTGCCGGGCCATTGGAAGGTGGTGAGAAGGCGCAGCGCTTCCGGCGTGAGCAGGCGGATGCGCTTGCCTTCTTCGGCGGCAAACAGCGCCAGAAAGTGCCGGGCCAGCGCCGGGATATCCGCCGGCCGCTCGCGCAGCGGCGGCACTGCGATCGGGAATACGTGCAGCCGGTAGAACAGATCTTCGCGGAAGCGGCCCTGTTTCACGTCAGCGATCAGGTCGCGGTTGGTGGCGGAAACGATCCGCACATCGATCTTGACCGGCCGGCGCGCGCCGACCGGTTCGACTTCGCCTTCCTGGATGGCGCGCAGGAGCTTGACCTGCGCCGCCGGCGGCAATTCGCCGACTTCGTCGAGCAACAGCGTGCCGCCCGAGGCTTCGACGAACTTGCCGATGTGGCGCTCGGTGGCGCCGGTGAACGATCCCTTCTCGTGACCGAACAAGATCGACTCGATCAGGTTTTCCGGCATGGCGCCGCAATTCACCGCGACGAACGGCTTGCTGCGCCGTTCGCCTGAGCCGTGGATGGCGCGCGCGATCAACTCCTTGCCGACGCCGGATTCGCCGGCGATGAGAACCGGGATGGTCGAAGCAGCGGCTTTTTCCGCCATGCGCAGCACCGCGAGCATGACCGGGCTTTTGGTGATGATGTCTTTAAAGCCTAGCGTGCCGGAGCGGCTGTGCTTGATGCGGTTGAGCTCGCCTTCGAGCGCGCTGGTGTTGAGCGCATTGCGCAGGCTGACATGCATCCGCTCGGCGCCGACCGGCTTGACGACGAAATCGATCGCGCCAGCGCGCATGGCGGAGACGACATTGTCGATGCCGCCGTGCGCGGTCTGCACGATCACCGGCACATTGATCGACGCCTGCCGCAATTTGGCGAGCACGCCGAGCCCGTCGAGATTGGGCATCACCAGATCGAGGATCACGGCATCGATCCGCCCGCTGTCCGGTTCGCACAACAGCGTCAACGCGGCGTCGCCGTTGTTGCACGTCACCGTCTCGTAGCCGAATTTTTGCAGCATGCCTTCGAGGAGCCGGCACTGCACCGGATCGTCGTCGACGATGAGAATGGCCATCGGTCCCCCGGAGGTTTCGTACGGCAGATGTGCCGTTTCGGGGCAATCTGGCTGAGGGGACTTAACGGAGTATGAAATATAAGGTGAGCCATAAGGCGGCTATTGTGAGCCTCCTGGACGATCGGGCGACACGCTCACACTTTGTTTCGTAGTGCTGCTGGCGAGGCGTTATCAAAAGGCCAGGGTGTCGTGGCGGGAAATGGGCGATGACCGAAATCGGCGCCATTCGCACGCTGTTGAACTCCAAGCCGCGGCCGCAGGGCTGGGCGGAGCGGCGGGCGCGCATCGAGGAGGTCGGTTCGGTCTGGCCGGTCGCCGCCGATGTGAAGCTCACGGCCATCGACCTCGGTGGCGTACGCGGCGAATGGTCGATCGTTCCCGGCAGCGATGCTGCGCGCGTGCTGATCTACTTTCATGGCGGCGGCTATTGCTCGGGCTCCATTCGCAGCCATCGCCGCCTGGTCAGCGAGGCGGGGAGGGCGGCGGGCATCCGCACGCTCGCCGTCGATTATCGCCTCGCCCCGGAGCATCCGTTTCCTGCCGCCTTCGACGATGCGCTGACCGCATGGCGCTTTGTCAGAAAGCAAGGCATCGCCGCTGCGCACGTCGCCATCGGCGGCGACAGCGCCGGCGGCGGACTGACGGCGGCGCTGATCAACCGCTTGCGCGAAGCCGGCGAGGAGCAGCCGGCATGTGCGTGGCTGGTGTCGCCCTGGACCGATTTGACGATGTCCGGTTCGACGCTCGCCACCAAAGACGCGGTCGATCCGCTTATCCATAAGCCGTATCTTGAGGAATTGGCGGACGCCTATCTGCCGGCGCGAGCCGAGCGCAAGGATCCGCGCGTCTCGCCGCTCTATGCGGGCTTGAAAGGATTCCCACCGACACTCATTCAGGTCGGCTCCGACGAGACGCTGCTCGATGACTCCGTCCGCTTCGCCGCCGTTGCCGGCGCCGCCGATGTTGCCGTGACGCTCGAGATTTGGCCGCACATGATTCATGCGTGGCCTCTGTGGAATGCGCATTTGGCAGCCGGCCGCGACGCCTTGGCCAACGCCGGCGCCTTCATGCGTCAGCATCTGCAAAGCGCCGCCGCAAGGAACCGATAGCCGGCGGAAACGTTTTCGACGCAGGCGTTGCCGCATATTGGCGGCACAGCGGTCCCTTCGGCCAATCGCAAAAACACGATGGACGTGGTCGCAAGTCATCAACGATCCCGGCTGCGCGCGGCCGCCGGCCATTATCGCGACGCGCGGCGGTCGTTGCACACCCCGGCGTCGGCGCGAAGCCGGCGCGGCCTCGACTGGATGAATTTCTTCATCGCCGACGTACAGACCGGCTTCGGCACATTCGTGGCGTTTTATCTGGCGCAGCTGGGCTGGTCGCAAGGCAGTATCGGCGTCGCGCTGGCCGTCGGCGGATTGGCCGGGATGCTCAGCCAGATTCCCGGCGGTGCGCTCGCCGACGCCGTGACCTGGAAGCGCGGCCTGGCCGCGATGGGCATTGTCATGACCGGCGCGGCGGCGCTCATCCTCGCCTTCGCGCCCGGCTTCGTCTCGGTGTTGTTCGCGCAAATCCTGCAAGGTGCGACCGCCGGCATCATCACGCCGGCGATCGGCGCCATCAGTCTTGGTCTGGTCGGCCGCAGCGCCATGGCGGTGCGCACCGGCCGCAATTATCGCTACGCGGCCGGCGGCCATGCCTTGACCGCGGCGTTGATGGGCGCGGTCGGCGCCTATGTAGCGAAGAGCGCGATCTTTGTCGCCGCCGCGGCTTTGTGCGTTCCGGCGCTGATCGCGCTCAGCTTCATCCGCAGTGACGAGATCGATTACGCCAGGGCGCGCAACGCCAAGAGCGTCGAGCACGACGGCGGCAAACACGCCGCCAGTGCGACCCGCGTCCTCGACCTCTGCAAGAACCGCAAGCTCGTTCTGTTCATCGCCGCAACGGTGCTGTTCCAACTCGCCGACGCGTCGATGCTGCCGCTGATCGGCGAAAATCTCGCGACCTCGCTCGGCGCCCACGCGGCGCTGTGGATGTCGGGCCTGATCATCGTGCCGCAGGTGGTGGTGGCGATCCTGGCGCCGTGGGTCGGCTTCCATTCGGAGAAGAGAGGCCGTCGGCCACTGCTTCTCATCGGCTTCGGCCTCGAGCCGGTGCGCGCGCTCCTGCTCGCATTCACTTCGGGTTATCCGTTCCTTCTCGTCGGGCAGACGCTCAGCGGCATCACCGGCGCGATCATCGGCGTGCTCACGATTGTCGTCGTCACCGATCTGACGGCGAATACCGGCCGCTTCAATCTCGCCCTCGGCGTGCTTGGCGCGCTGAGCGGAATCGCGGCGTCGATCAGCACCGGCGTCACCGGTTATGTTTTTCAGGCGCTTGGTCCGCGGCTCGGTTATCTGCCGCTGGCTGTCATCGCTGCCGCGGCGACGGCGTTGCTGTGGATGTTCTTGTCCGAGACCAAGCCGCACCGGCATGATGATTAGTTGGCGACTTACGCGCGCCGCTCGGACAGCATCGCCGCGAACGTCTTGGCGAACGTGTGCGCGTCGCCCGGCCAGCGCGCCGACAGATAATTGCCGTCGCGCACGACAAAGGCCGGGCTGTCGTCGTCGAAAGTATCGCGAACCATGCCGCTGGTCTTGCGGCGGTAATCGGGAGCATTCGGCGGAACGTCCAGAAAATCTTCCGGACGCGCCAGCGCACGGGTGACTTCGTGTTGCACTGACATGAAGCCCGCGGGCTGTCCCGGCCCGTCCACATAAGTGCGATAATAATTCGGGTCCCAGAAGCGGACGATGCGTCCGACGATCGCGGCTTTGCTCTCGAACGCCCAGGTGAGCGCCGTGGTGCGCCGGCCGTAGAGTACCGAGCGGCCGTCGGCGGCGGGGCTTCGCGCGGCCAGCAGAACACCATGGCAGACCGCGGCGACCGGCAGGCCCGCGGCGAAAAACTCCGCCACCAGCTTTTGCAACACCTCGCTTTCCAGATAGTCGCGCATGCCGCGGGCGCGGTGTCCGCCCGGCAGAAGGAGGCCGTCAAAATCTTCACGGCGTGCTTGCCGCCAAGAGAGCGGAGCTTTGAACGCCGGATCCCGCTCCAAGGCCGCGTAGGCGTTTCGGGCATCGCTGTTGGCGCGCATCAGCCGGCCGATGGCGACGAGATGTTTCAGGCCCGGCACAAAACCCCAGGGATCGAGACCTTCACCGGTAAGCATCAAATCGTCGGCGTGGCCGGGCTGTCCGTCCGGCGTAGCGAACGTGACGCCGTGGCCGAGGCGCTTGAGCACATTCCAGCTGACGGCGACTTCGGTGGGATCGAAGTCGCATTGCGGGATCGGTATGAGGACCTTGGCCATTTTTGATCTCGGCCGAACCCTTGCCCAGGATGGCCGCCTGTCTTATCGTAACGCTGGGGAATTGGAATCAAGCAGACTAAATCCAGACTTCGGGGAGATATTTCATGCGATTGAAAATAGCTCTTGTCGCTCTTGCGCTGGCTCTCGGCCTTGGCGCTGCCGCGGTCGCCGTGTTGTCGCCGACCAGCGTGTTAGCTGGTCCGAAAAACCCGGACTGCAACGGCTGCTAAATTCGTTAGCGGCCGCGCTTATTGCGTCAACGATCGCGCCAGCCGAAATCCCAGCACTTGCGCGCGGCGGTCAGCCGCGTACCAGCCGCGCCGCGCCGAGCGTAGGTTTTCGGGGCGCGTGTCCCATGATCCGCCGCGCGCGACGCGGCGATCCTCGGCGCAATGCGCGCGGCTGGCGCTGCCATCGGGCAGGGCGTCGAGATAGTCTTTGGCATAACAATCCGCGACCCATTGCCAGACATTGCCGTGGACATCGTAGAGGCCGAACGGGTTGGATTTTTTCTCGCCGACCGGATGGGGACGGCTTTCTGAATTGGCATTGTACCAGGCATAGTCGCCGAGCTCGGCTTCCTCGTCGCCGAACGAATAGCGGGTGACCGTCGTCGCGCGCGTGGCGTATTCCCACTCGGCTTCGGTGAGCAAACGATACTTGCGGTGCGTCATTCGTGACAGCCATGCCGCGTAATGGTTGGCCTCCTGCCAGCTGACATTGATGACCGGCGAATTGCCGCGGCCGAACCCGCTCGCCGACACCGGCGGACAGCCGCCGACCGCGACGCAGGCGTCCCAGTCGTCGAACGTCACCGCGTATTTGGAAACCGCGAACGGCTTGGCGATGGTGACGGCATGAAGCGGGCCCTCATCGCGGCCGCGGCCGGCTTCGTGATCCGGCGAACCCATCATAAACGTGCCGGCCGGGACGACGATCATCTCGGGGCAGTCCTTCGCGCATTCGCGAAAGCTTTCGAGCGGCTTCTTGGCGCGCTCGGCCTCTGCCGTCAGCACGTAAGGCGCGATCTGGTCGCGCGCATAAGGCCGCATGACGAAGAACGCGTTCAACTGCTCTTTGATCGCGGCCTGGTTGATCCAGCCCGCCATGCCGACGATGATGCCGACGAGCAATGCATAGAGCAGCGCTTGGGTGAGGCGGCCGCGGTTGCGCGCCTGTTGTTCGGTCTTCCGGCACGCCAGCAGATAGTCCCAGTCGGTTTTGCCAAACAGGGCGACAAGGTCCGGCCGGTCGCGCAGGCGTTCCGCCAATTCGAGCCGCCCGGTCTTGTGCGTGAGCCAGATCGCGTTGCGCCCGTTCTCCTCCCACTCGCGCGCCGCACGCCGCACGCCCTCCATGACGCCGAGCGACGTAGCGTCCTCTTTGAGCCATTCCTGCAGCAGCCCCCATTGCCGCAATAGCGCTTCATGCGCCGGCTCGATGGTCAGTTCGCCGGTGTCGTGCGCTACGTCGGTAGCAATGAGGCGCTGTTCGACAAGGTGCCGGATCAGCGGCAGCGATTCCGGCGGGATTTCGGAGATGCGGGCGACGCGACGGCGCGCGCTCCGCGTGTCCGGATCGATGCCGGCCAGCCATGGGATCAGGCCCTGGCGTAATAGCGCGAGGCGCGCCTCGCGAGCGCGCGGAATGCTCGAGTCATTGTCGGCGGCCCGAAAAGCGCGTTCCGCCGCGGCTTCGATCGAGCCCTTGATGCGGCCGAGGGCGTCATAGTCGCGTAACGTTAGCCGGCCGCGTCCGCCATATTCGAGATAGAGGCGTTCGAGCGTAAAGGCCAAGAGCGGTAGCGCGTCGCGGCCGGCACCCTCCTCGATGTCGGACAACAGCGCTTGCGTCAGCGCCGGCTCGATGACGAGCGGCCGATCGCTGTGCTTCAGCCGCGCGGCCGGGCCTTCGATCACTGCCTGATAAGCGCCGCGCGGCATGGGCGTCAGGCTCAGCGTTTGCTGCGTGATGCTTTCCAGAGCTTTGGCCGCTTGCAGCGGTTCGTAGGCGTCGGAACGGATGGTCACCAGCACCAGCATGGCCGGCGCGTCCTCGGTTAACAGGTCGCGCAGCAAAACCAGCAGATCGGCGCTCTCCTCGCTGCCTTCGGTTTGAAACAGTTCCTCGCCTTGATCGATCGCCAGCACCAGCGTCGGGGCTTTCACTTGCGTGTCTTCGCTGGCAAAGGCGGCGCCGGCGCGTTCGCGAAGCGCCTTGAGCAACGGCCGCAGCGTTGCCGCGCCGCCGGCAATCGCCTCCCGGATCTCGGCACGCGAGATCGTCGTTCCCTGGGAAATGAAGGCAGTTTCCAGCGCGCGGAGCAGTCCAACTTCACCGTTGATCGCCGCCCGCTCCGGACGGACGACCGGCAGGGTGAAATAATTGCGGTCGTCGCGGACCAGCCGCGGCAGCAGGCCGGCGCGCAGGAACGACGATTTGCCGGCGCCCGACGCGCCAAGCAGCACCAGGAGCCGCGGCGGTGCGCCGTCTTTCATGCCGCGAATACGATCGAGCGCCTCGATGGTCGGCGCCTCGCGCCCGAAGAAGATGCCGGCGTCGGCGGCCTCTAGCGGCAGCAGGCCGCGATAGGGCGGGCGGTTTGGATCGTTGTCCGGCGGCCAGGCAAAGAATCGCGGATCTAGTCCCGCACGCTCCAGCCCGATCCGCAATCGCGTCAGGCCTTCCTTGGAGAAGGTGACATGGGCTTCGTCGTGCGAGCCCGGCAGCGTCGCCCGCAGCATCGTGTGGTCGCGGCCGGACGCAAGCGGCACCAGTTGCCAGGTCCCGGTGAGCGTCGCCGGCAAGTCGCCGATCGACAGGTCTTCGATCAACAATCCGAACAGCCGCTTGTTCAGCCGATGGGCGAGATTGAACTCCTTCTGGCACCAGTCTGACGCCAGCCAGGCGCGGGAGACCAAAAACAGCACGGCTTCGCATCGTAACGCGGCCTGGTTGAGTGATCGCTCCCAGCGCTCGCCGGCGGCGATGCCGCGCTGCGGATCGGTATCGAGAAAGACGTCGTCCCAGCCTTGCGCGAGCAGCCAGTCGCGCAACGCGACGGCGCTGTCGTTGTTTTTGCTCGAATGGCTTAAGAATATCCGCGACATTGCAACATTTTGGCGCAGTTCATGGGGCTTGGCCACCGGCCGCGGTGCCGCTTTGCGACCGTCCGCGCCCGCGAACGCCGCGCGAGGTGGCAGCCGCGATGCGGCCTTGCGCGCGCCTTAGTGCTGCGCCACATGAACGGCTGGTGAAGCCCACGATTTTCGAGCTCCAAAAAACATGCGCACAAAGTCGATGCCCAAAAACAGAGCTGTCAAACAACGGGCCAAAAGCGGCCTGCCACATCAAAAAACCGGCCATCCGAAAAGTGGTAAGCCGGCCCGGGGACTCGGGTCGCTGCCGGAATGGAATTTGGCCGACCTTTATGGCGGCCTCGACGATCCGGCGATCAAGCGCGATCTCGATCGCATCGACGCCGAATGCGTCGCCTTCGAGGATGCCTACAAGGGCAAGCTCAACGGGCTGGCGCAGTCGCCGCAGGCAGGGAGCGCGCTCGCCGAGGCGGTGCGGGGCTACGAATCGATCGACGACCTCATGGGACGGCTCGGCTCCTATGCCGGGCTCATGCATGCCGGCAATACTGTCGATCCGGCGCGCACCAAATTTTACGGCGATATGCAGGAGCGCTTGACGGCCGCGTCCACGCATCTGTTGTTCTTCGCGCTCGAACTCAACCGCATCGACGACAAGCTTCTGGAAGCGGCGATGGCCGATCCGGCGCTGGGCCATTACCGGCCGTGGCTGGAAGACGTACGCCGTTATCGGCCCTACCAGCTGGAAGATCGCGTCGAGCAGTTGTTTCACGAAAAGGCGATGACGGCTTCGGCCGCCTGGAGCCGGCAGTTCGACGCCACGATCGCCAACCTGCGTTTCAAGGTTGCGGGCAAGTCGCTCGCCATCGAGCCGACGCTCAATTTTTTGCAGGACCGCTCGGGCGAGAAACGCAAAGCGGCCGCGCAGGCGTTGGCGGCGACGTTCAAGGACAATGTGCAGGCGTTCGCGCACATCACCAACACGCTGGCCAAGGACAAGGAAATCTCCGACCGCTGGCGCGGCTTTGCGGACATTGCCGACGATCGGCATTTGTCGAACCGGGTCGAGCGCGAAGTGGTGGATGCGCTGGTCGCCGCGGTGCGCGCCGCTTACCCGCGGCTGTCGCACCGCTATTATGCGCTCAAGGCGCGATGGTTCGGTAAAAAGACGCTGCCGCATTGGGACCGCAACGCGCCGCTGCCGCAGGTACCGACGCGCACGGTCGGCTGGATCGAAGCGCGCAACACGGTATTGACCGCCTATGGCGCATTCTCGCCGAAGATGGCGGCGATCGCCGAGCGGTTTTTTGATGAGCGCTGGATCGATGCGCCGGTGCGGCCCGGCAAGGCGCCGGGCGCGTTCGCCCATCCGACCACGCCGTCGGCGCATCCCTATGTGCTGCTCAATTATCAGGGCAAGCCGCGCGACGTGATGACGCTGGCGCACGAACTGGGTCACGGCGTGCATCAGGTGCTCGCGGCGCCGAACGGCGCGCTGATGGCGCCGACGCCGCTGACGCTCGCCGAGACCGCGAGTGTGTTCGGCGAGATGTTGACCTTCAGGAAGCTTTTGGCCGCCACGCGCGACAAGAAAGAGCGCAAGGCGATGCTCGCCGCCAAAGTCGAGGACATGATCAACACGGTAGTGCGGCAGATCGCGTTCTATACGTTCGAGCGCGCGGTTCATACCGAGCGCAAGAATGGCGAGTTGACCGCCGAGCAAATCGGCAAATTATGGCTTGACGTGCAGCGTGAGAGCCTCGGCCCGGCGATCGAGCTCAAGCCGGGCTATGAGACATTCTGGGCCTACATCCCGCATTTCATCCATTCGCCGTTCTACGTGTATGCCTACGCGTTCGGCGATTGCCTGGTGAATTCGCTCTATGCGGTCTACGAGCACGCCGCCGAAGGTTTTGCCGAGCGTTACCTGGCGATGCTGTCTGCCGGGGGCACCAAGCATCACACCGAGCTGCTCGCTCCTTTCGGCCTTGACGCCCGCGATCCGTCGTTCTGGCAGGGCGGTCTTGGCGTCATCGAGCGGATGATCGAGGAGCTGGAAAGCCTGGGCTGAACCGGACTTGACGCTAACTTTAGTTGGTGAGGTAGCAGGTAACCTTAGAATCAGGGGTTTGACGTCGGCACGCGGGCGTGTTATACAATTTGTATAACGATGGAAGCTTGAGTCATGAACACCCGAACCCACGCCAGCGAGATCGAGGGATACGTTCTTCAAATCAAGAAAATCGGCAACTCGACCGGACTTATCCTGCCAAAGGAACTGCTGGCGCGCTTAAAGCTCAGCGAAGGCGACAAGCTTCACGTCGTGGAGCAGACTGAGCGCGGCTTTAAGCTTACGCCCTACGATCCCAAGCACGCCAAGGCGATGGAAATCGCTCGGCGCTCATTTCGCAAATATGCCGATACTTATAAAACGTTGGCGAAATGAATGAGCCGGAATGGCTCGAGCTTGAGATCGTTCTTGATTTCCACGCCGAACAACTCGCGCTGTTTGGCGGGGCCGACGGTGTGCGTGATCGCGGCCTGCTGGAATCCGCGCTGGCGCGGCCGTTGAACAAATTCGCTTATGGCGAATCCGATCTCGCTGTACTCGCGGCAGCGTACGGCTTTGGCATTGCCCGCAATCACCCGTTTGTAGACGGCAACAAAAGGACGGCACTCGCATCGATGATCGTGTTTCTCGGGCTCAACCGTATGGACCTTGACGCACCGCAAGAGAAAGCGACTGCTGCAATGTTAAGTCTTGCCGCCGGCGAGATCACGGAAGCGGACTTGGCCGCTTGGATCACCACTTACATTCGGCCGATGGAAGCGCCGGAAATCGTGCCCTGAGCGGCCGAGCGCATCGTCGTTGAGGACCGACGGCGTGGTGGCGATGATGTGCAAACGTGCCTCGCCAGTTGATCGCGCCCAATGCGGCACAAGCGCGAGCTACAATTGCATGTTTCATTACGCCCCCCGTCCTGCCAATGTGTTGCGTGCAGGACCAAAAGGGAATCACGGAACTGATGGCCGATCGTGAAAAGAACCGCTTCTCCGCCCGCGCCGCGCGCTACGCGCGCGTCGGCGCCAATGTCGGCGGCGTGGCGGCGCGCTATGCGGGCAGGCGGCTTATCGGCGGCGAGCCGAATCGCGCCGGCGAGGCGTCGGCGCTGGCCTCGGCGCTCGGCAATCTCAAGGGTCCGCTGATGAAGGTCGCCCAGCTGATGGCGACCATCCCCGATCTCTTGCCGCCCGAATACGCGACCGAATTACAGAAGCTGCAGAGCGAAGCGCCACCGATGGGCTGGGCCTTCGTCAAACGGCGGATGGTCGCCGAGCTTGGGCCCGACTGGCAGAGCAAGTTCGCCACCTTCGAGCACCATCCCGCCGCGGCCGCCTCGCTCGGCCAGGTGCATCGCGCTCGCTCGCTCGACGGCGCCGAACTGGCTTGCAAACTGCAATATCCCGACATGCAGTCGGCGGTCGAAGCCGATTTGCAGCAACTGCAATGGCTCCTGGCCATCCGCCGCCGCCTCGATACCGCGATCGACACCAGCGAGATCGGCAAGGAGATCGGTGAGCGGGTCCGCGAGGAGCTCGATTATCGCCGCGAGGCCAAGCATGTCGCGCTCTACCGCGCCATGCTTGACGGCATCGACATCGTGCGCGTACCGCGCGCCTGGCCCGAAGTGTCGACCGGCCGGCTCCTGACACTCGACTGGCTCGACGGCACACGCATGCTGGCGCACAAAAACGATCCGCTCGCCGTGCGCAACGCGCTTGCGACGGCAATGTTCACGGCGTGGTGGTTTCCGTTCAGCCGTTACGGCGTCATTCACGGCGATCCGCATCTCGGCAACTACACGGTGTTCGACGCCCGGGTCGAAGGCCGCCCGCGCAAGAATGTGTCGGAGCCGGCCGGGATCAATCTGCTCGACTATGGCTGCATCCGGATTTTCCCGCCGAAATTCGTCCGCGGCGTCGTCGATCTTTATCACGGACTCTTGCACGACGACGACGACCTCATCGTCGGCGCCTACGAGACCTGGGGCTTTCGCCAGCTCTCGCGCGACCTCATCGACACCCTCAACATCTGGGCGCGTTTTATCTACGCGCCGCTGCTCGACGATCGCGTCCGCACCATCGCCGACGGCGTGGCGCCGGGCGAATACGGCCGGCGCGAAGCGTTTCGCGTCCATCAGGCGCTCAAGCGCAAAGGCCCGATCACGGTGCCGCGCGAATTCGTCTTCATGGATCGGGCGGCGATTGGGCTCGGCGCGGTCTTCCTGCATTTGCGCGCCGAGCTCAATTTCTACCGGCTGTTCAACGAGGCGATCGAGCATTTCTCGCTCGAGGTCGTCGCCAAGCGGCAGGCCGACGCGCTCGCGGCGGCGGGCTTGTAGCAGACACCAGCCTGCAAAGGACAAAAGCGTCATGGCGAACATTTGGGCGCGCAAATCGCTCGCGGTTCTGGAGGCCGAAGCGGAAGAACCGGAGGTGCAGGCCCTGACCACGCACACCGGCGTGCCGCTCAAGCGCACCTTGTCGGCGGTCAGTTTGGTGGCGCTCGGCATCGGGGCCATCATCGGCGCCGGCATTTTCGTTTTGACCGGGCATGCGGCGGCGGCCAATGCCGGACCGGCGATCACCCTGTCGTTCATCCTCGGCGCGGTCGCCTGCGCCTTCGCCGGTCTCTGCTACGCGGAAATGGCCTCGACGGTGCCGATCGCCGGCAGCGCCTACACCTATGCCTACGCCACCTTGGGCGAACTCATCGCCTGGATTATCGGCTGGGATTTGATGCTCGAATATGCGCTCGGCGCAGTCACTGTCGCCATCGGCTGGTCGGGTTATGTCGTGAGCTTTCTGAAGAATGTCGGCATCGTCGTGCCGCCGGAATTCGCCGGCTCGCCGTTTTCCTACGATGCCGCCGATCGCGTGTGGCATGCGACCGGCGCGATCCTCAATGTGCCGGCGATGCTGGTGGTCGCCGCGATCTCGGTGTTGCTCGTCGTCGGCGTGCGCGAATCCGCCCGCGCCAACGCCGTGTTGGTCGCGATCAAGCTCGTGATCATCGTAGTGTTCATTGCCGCGGCGGCGCCGTTCGTGACCACGACGCATTGGGTGACGGCAGCCAACCCTGACGGCGCTTTCATTCCGCCCAATGCCGGTCCCGGGCAATTCGGCTTGAGCGGCGTGTTGCGTGGCGCCGCCGTGGTATTCTTCGCCTATATCGGCTTCGACGCGGTCTCGACGGCGGCGCAAGAGGCGAAGAATCCGAAGCGCGACATGCCGATCGGCATCCTCGGCTCGCTTGTCATCTGCACCATTCTCTACGTCGCGGTCGGCTTCGTGCTCACCGGGATCGTGTCGTTCGACAAGCTCAACGTGCCCGATCCGATTGCTATCGGCATCGACGCCGTGGGTCTTTCCTGGCTTTCGCCGATCCTCAAATTCGGCATCATTCTCGGTCTGACCTCGGTCATTCTGGTCATGCTGTTGGGCCAGTCGCGCGTCTTCTATGCGATGGCGCGCGACGGCTTGCTGCCGCGCGTCGCCGCCAAGGTGCACAGCCGGTTCCGCACGCCCTATGTCACGACGGTAACGACCGGGGTCGTGGTGATGACGCTGGCAGGCTTGCTGCCGATCGGCCTTGTCGGCGAACTGGTCAGCATCGGCACGCTGTTCGCCTTCGCCATTGTCTCCGTCGGCGTGCTGATTCTGCGCATCAAGGAGCCGCGACTGCAGCGGCCGTTCCGTACGCCCGCGGTGTTCATCGTTGCGCCGCTTGGCGCGCTGTCGTCCGCGTTTCTGATGTTTGGACTGCCGTTCGATACCTGGCTGCGGTTCGGCATCTGGCTGCTGATCGGGCTTCTGCTTTATGCATTCTACGGCACGCGGCACAGCCGCAATGCGTTGCGAAGCCCCGCCTAGGAACAACGTGATGGCATCGATCTTCAAAACCGACGGCGCCGCGGCGGTCCCAATCTGGTTCGTTACCGCGGCGAGCTATCCCGACGTGCGCGAGCGGTTGTCCGCCCCCGCGCGGGCTTTCGCTGATGCGGCGGGTTTCGAGCCGAAGCCGGGGAACTATCTGGCGTTGCCGGGGGAGGGCGGGCTGAGCGGCATTCTGTTCGGGCTGGAAAGCGCCGGCGATGCCAAGGACTTGTTCCTGCCGGGGCGGCTGGCGCAGCAATTGCCCAGCGGTGTCTATCGCTTTGCCAACGAGCCGCATGACACGCGGCTCGCCGCCTTGGCTTTTGCGGCCGGTGCCTATCGCTTCACGCGCTACCACAAATCCGAGGGCCGCAAGATCAAGCTCGAGCTGCCGCAGAGCATCGATCGCGACGATCTCGAGCGTGTGGTCGAGGCCGTGACGCTGGTGCGCGATCTCATCAACACGCCGGCGAACGATATGGGACCGGCCGAGCTCGAGGACGCGGCGCGTGCGGTGGCGACGCACCACGACGCCGGCGTCAATGTCATCGTCGGCGATGATCTGTTGAAAGAGAATTTTCCGCTGATCCACGCCGTCGGCCGTGCCGCTGCGCGGGCGCCGCGGCTGATCGACCTGACCTGGGGCGACGCGGATCACCCGCGGGTGACGCTGGTCGGCAAGGGCGTGTGCTTCGATTCCGGCGGGCTCGACATCAAGCCGGACGCGTCGATGCTCAACATGAAGAAGGACATGGGCGGCGCCGCGACCGCGCTGGCGCTGGCGCACCTGGTCATGTCGCGCAAACTCAAAGTGCGGTTGCGCGTGTTGATCCCGGCGGTGGAGAATTCGATCTCCGGCGGCGCCTTTCGCCCGCGCGACATCTATAAGTCCCGCAAGGGCATCACCGTCGAGATCGGCAACACCGATGCCGAAGGCCGCCTCATCCTGGCCGATGCGCTGGCGCTGGCCGACGAGGACAAGCCGGCGCTGATCGCCGATTTCGCCACCCTGACCGGCGCCGCGCGGGTTGCGCTGGGCCCCGACGTGCCGCCATTCTTCACCGACGATGATGACTTGGCGGACAAGCTGATGAGCCATGCCGCGGCCGAGAACGATCCGCTGTGGCGGCTGCCGCTCTGGCGCCCGTATGACGAAATGCTGGAATCAAAGGTCGCCGACATCAACAATGTCGGCAGCGGCGGCCAAGCCGGCGCGATCACCGCGGCGTTGTTTATGCGCCGGTTTGTGACCGCCAAGTCGTGGGTGCATTTCGACGTGTTCGCCTGGACGCCGCGCGGCAAGCCCGGCCGGCCCGAAGGCGGCGAATGCCAGGCGGCGCGCGCGCTCTATGCGCTGCTCGCCGAGCGTTACGGCTGATCGGAAAGCCATGCGCGCGTTCGATCCTCGCCTGACGCCGGCCCGCGCCGATCTCGCCGCGAAGGAGCTGGAAGGCAAAGTTGTCGCGGCGCGCTATGTCGATGGGCAGGTTTACGAGGTGATCGAGCCGCAGGCGCCGCTGCGCGGGGAGCCGGCGCCGGATGCGCCGCTCCTCACTGAAGCTCTCAAGGGCGAGCGGGTCACGATCTACGACACCAACGCCGAAGGCTGGGCCTGGGGCCAGCTCGCTGCGGATCGCTATGTCGGCTGGCTGCCCGCCAACGCGCTGGCGCCAGCCGGCGCGCCGCCGACCCACAAGGTCACGGCACTGCGAACGCTGGCATTCCCCGGCCCGTCGATCAAGCTGCCGCCTATTGAAGCGCTGCCGCTCGGGGCGCGCCTTTGCATCGTCCGCGTCGCAGATCGCATGGCGGTGACGCGCTCCGGCGCCTACGTGCCGTTACAGCATCTCGCCCCGCTCGACATCGATGAGCCGGATTTCGTCGCCGTGGCCGAGCGCTTCCTCGGCGCGCCGTATCTGTGGGGCGGCAAGACGGCGCTCGGTCTCGATTGCTCCGGGCTGGTTCAGGTCGCGCTGACCGCGGCGGGCAAGTCCTGCCCGCGCGACAGCGATATGCAGGAACAGGCGCTCGGCGCGCCGATAGACATTGCCGCCGGTTTGGCAGATGTGCGGCGCGGCGACCTCATCTTCTGGAAAGGCCATGTCGCCATCGTGCGCGACGGCGCGACGCTCATTCACGCTAACGCTTACCACATGGCGGTGGCGATCGAGCCGATCGCCGAAGCCATCGCCCGCATCGGCGCCGCTGGCGGCGAGATCACCAGCGTGCGGCGGATGTGACGAGCGGCGGCGCTATGGCGCGTCACCGTACAATTCGCGCAGACGGCCATGAGCGAAAGCCAGCGCAGGCGGCATGTCCATGCGACCGCCGATGATCTCAATGTAGGCGCCGGATTTGTGGTCTCGCGCCGCCTTCATGGCGGCCTCGAGTTCGCCGAGCGTCTCGACGCGTGCGGTGAACCAATCGGCGCAACCGAGCGTGCCCGGCAGTTCGGCGTACTTCCAGGCAGGCAGGTTGTTGTAGGTCCAGTCGGGATTTTCCTCCAGCGCACGCTCGATGAGATAGCCGCCGTTGTTGAGAACGAAGACGGTGATGTTGGCGCCAAACCGGCCCATGTTTCCGATCTCGTTGGCGGTGAGTTGATGAGAACCTTCGCCAGTGATGAGAATCGTCCGGCGGCTGGGGTCGGCAAGTGCTGCGCCGAACGCGGCCGGCGTCGCCCAGCCGATCGATCCCCATAACACTTGCGCTTCGACATGGACGCCGTCGGCCAGCGTCATTGGCGTTATCCCGAGGCTTGAGCTGCCGGTTTCGAGAACGACCGTATCGCCCGCGCGGATGAAGGCGGCATAGCGGGGATAAAGCGCGTCCATCGTGATCTTATCGGACTGCTTTCCCGGTACCGCGGGCGCCGTTGTTGGCGTTCTGCGATACGGCGGGGTCGTCGGCCGCAGCTTTGCGATCTCCCTGAGCATGTCCGCAAGGCGAACGCCGGCGATGAGCTCTTCTCCGATCCGCACGTCGTTCAGGCCGATCGTGATGAACCGCGCCTGATCGAGCCGCGTGGAATAGGACGCGGTGTTGATGTCGTTGAGATTGAGGCCGCCGAGATCGAGCACCACATCGGCGCCCTCGACGATCTCGCGCGTGGATTGCCCCGACACTGCGCCCGCGTAAAGGCCGGCAAATTGCGGATGACTTTCGTCGATGATGCATTTTTCCATCGACGTTACGGCGAACGGGCAGCCCAGCGCTTCAATCGCTTTTTGCGCCTCCTTCTGCAGTCCGAGGCGCGATATCGTGAAGGCCGGCAATGCGACGACGGACTTCGCGCTTTTCAACCGGCCGTCGATGGCGGCAATCGCTTTCTTCAGCGACGCCTCGCTGGATTGGAGCGTCGGCGGATGAACGTCGTCGGGGGTGACCGCCGACAGGGCATAATCGGAAGGAACAATGATATAAGCGGGCTGATTGTGCCGCCGCGCTTCGGCAATGACGCGCTCCATTTCGATGACGCAGTTGCTGGGATCGATCACGGCGTGACAGCAAGCCGCCTTGGCGGAGATGTCGATAAAATTGCCGAAGACTCCGTCGCCGAGGGTGTGATGGGCAATCTTGCCCAGGCGCTGGTTTTGATACGACGGCATTCCGACGACGTGGAAGACGAGTGAGTGCTCGGCCTTGGCGCCCATCACGCCGTTGAGCGCCGACAATTCGCCGACCCCGTAGGTGGTCGCGACCATCGCTGCGCCCCGGATGCGGGCATAGCCGTCCGCGGCGTAGGATGCGTTCAGTTCGTTGGCGCAGCCGACCCACTTGACCTTCGTGCTGCGTTCGACCGCGTCGCAGACCGGGAAAAGGTAATCGCCGGCGACTCCAAAACAATGACTGATACCCTCGTCGGCGAGGCGCTGCACGATGTAATCGGCAACATTGATGGGACTAGGCATTGCTGATGACCTCTTGTTACGGGTTGTTTGGCTTTCAAGGCTTCAGGCGTCGATTGTGGCAGCGTATTGCATAGGATATTGCCGCGTCGCCGCGATGACGCCCGTGCCGATTATATCGTGCCGACCCGGATGCGATTGAAAGGTCCGATTTGGCCAGAGGCCGGCTGCTTTTGGCCGAAAACGTGACCGGAGACGTTACGTCGGCCGGGCGGATAAGGCCGAGCACCGCGCCTTTGGGAAAGTCATTATGGTCAAGTCCGGCCCGAACGAAAAAGTCTATCCGATCGTCAAGCTTGCGACCGTCGTAGCCGCCCTGGTCGCGGACGGCATCCCGCCGGCCGAGGCCCTCGCCCGCACGCAGTTGTCAAGCAGCGCGCTGTCTTCCCCGGCGACGCGGGTTTCGCTCAATCAAATCATCGAATGCTATCGCAACGCCGTCAAACTATCGCGCGACCGGTTCTTTGCCTATCGCGCGGGCTTGCGGTTTCACGTCTCGACGTACGGCATGTACGGCTTTGCCATCCTCAGCAGTACGACCTTCCGTCAAACCATGCAGTTCGCCGTAAAGTACCAGCAGCTCGCGACCCCGCTCGCCGAGATTGCATTCCAGGAAAAAGACGGCCGCGGTATCTGGTCGATCAATCCGATGCCGCACCCCGCGGTCGATGCGGCGCTGTACCGATTTTTGACCGAGATGCAGTTCGGCATCCACGTATCGCTGCATCGCGACGTCATGGGCCCGTCATTCGCGCCCCAGGAGCTTCACGTGACCTATCGCCCGCCGTTCGACGCCAAAGACTATCGCCAGGCGTTCGGCTGCGCCGTGTTCTTCGAGCAACCTGACAACAAGCTGGTGTTCGACGCGGCTTCGTTGGGCGCGGTGCCGCAGTTTGGCAACGAGATCACATATGCGACGGTCTTGAGCCTGTGCGATGAAATGATGGACGAATTGCAGTTTCGCACCGGCATCGCCGGCAGGGTGCGCGAGGCGCTTCTGGTCAATCTCGCCCGGCCGACGAATTTCGACGCGGTCGCCCGCTATCTGAAGCTGTCGTCGCGCACGCTGCGGCGAAAACTGGAGGATGAGAAGACGTCCTTTCGGGCGTTGCTCGATGAATTGAGGATGCATGTCGCGATCAAATATCTTCGCGACACGGATCTGACGATCGAAGCGGTCGCCGACGCCCTGGGGTTCAGCGACGCCGCCAATTTTCGGCACGCGTTTCGTCGTTGGACCAAGGGCTCGCCGCAGGACTTCAGGCGCGACCAGCGGAAGTGATTTCCCGCCGTCGATTTTGACCGAAATTAACCGGACGTTGGCCGGATCGAACCTTTAGGCAAACCGTCAGAAGAACCAGAACACCGCCGTGACGTTTGCGGATCCATCAAAGGAGAGACCGACATGGGCCAGCGTATCGATCAATTTTGCGAAAGTCTTCGTCTTAAGCTCACGAATGTCGACAGCAACATGCACGCCCTCAAAGCCAAGATCGATGGCAGGGCGCAAAACGCCGAGCAGGAGGTGCGCAGTCATCTCGACGCCGTCAAAACGCAGATCGATCAAGGACACGCCAAGGTGGCGGCGGCGCGGGCCGACATGAAAAATTGGGCGGAGGAGCGCAAGGCGGCGACCAGCGACCGGATCGCCGAATGGAAATCGAAACTGGAAACCGCCAAGTTGAAGGGCCGCGCCGATCGGGCCGAGAGCTACGCGGCGGCCGCGGTCGAAGTCGCCATCGCGGCCGTGGACGAGGCCGAACAGGCGTCGCTTGAAGCTTGGCTGGCGCGGCGGGATGCCGATTACGCGCAGAACTAGGGCCCGTTTCGCATGCTCCAACGGGCGCCGGTCGGCTGAGCCGCCATGCTCAGCCGACACGATGCGGACATGCGC
Source organism: uncultured Alphaproteobacteria bacterium (assembly GCA_963829395.1). GTDB lineage: Bacteria > Pseudomonadota > Alphaproteobacteria > Rhizobiales > Xanthobacteraceae > BOG-931. The sequence continues at coordinate 398,026 of CAWHHX010000001.1, forward strand.
CAAAGTTTATGCGTGCCAAGTTTTGCGGTGCGTCAAGTTAAGCGTGCGCCAAGTTTTGCGTGTGCCAAAGTTCGCAACTGCCGAGTTGGCACACGCCCCCGTTCCCTAAATTGCAGGGTCACGAACACCGAGGAGGCAAGACATGCTGATGGGTAATATTCAGACGTTGGACGTTCAAATTCCCCACGAAATCATCCAGAACTGGGGATGGTTTCTGGCGTTCGGAATCGGGTTGTTGCTGTTGGGCATCGGCGCCGTGGTGCGCTCGGTGACGGCTACCGTTCTGTCGATGGTGTTTTTCGGCTGGCTGCTGCTGATGGCGTGCGGCATCGAAATCGCCCAAGCGGTCATGGTCGGACACTGGAGCGGCTTCTTCCACCACCTGCTGGCCGCAATTCTGTTCGGCGTGACCGGCGTGATCCTGATTGCCCTGCCGGCGATCAGCGCCGAAGTCGTCACGGTCTTTATGGCGCTGTTCTTCTTGATTGGCGGACTGTTTCAACTTGTCGCTTCGCTGGCGGTGACGCAACCGGGCTGGGGTTGGCAGGCGGCGGACGGAATCATCACTGCGATTTTGGGCGTACTGGTTCTGGCGCAATGGCCCGCCTCGGGACTTTGGGTCATCGGCCTTTTCCTGGGGATCGATTTGATCTTTTACGGCGGCGCCTGGATCGCATTTGCGCTGGGCTTGCGCGCAAGCTAAGAGGTCGGCTCGGTCGGCAGCGCGTCGGCCGAGCATCTGGCCTTTCGACGCCGGGACCGCCAGATTGGCGGTCCCGCCCTCGCGCATAGACGAGCCAGCACGATGACCAGCGCAGATCATGATTCGCAGGCCTTGCATGCGAGCGTACCGCATGTCGCCGAGCCGCACGAAACGCATAGCCGCAGTTTCTGGATCAGGGAACTGCCGTTCACTATTGTGCTGATCCTCACGATTGCCGGCGTCGCCTATACGAGTTTTTCAAAAACGCCGATCGTCACGTATTGGGAAATTCTCGCGCCGATCATTGCGCTGGTCTGTGTCGGGGCCGGATGGCAGGAGGCCGGCGACAAGGCCGGGCGCTTGCGGCTGGTCGTGACGCAGGCGCTGCATTGGTTTGCCTTTCTGTTGGTGATGAACACGCTGCTGTTGAGCAGCGTGCAGCGGATTTTCACCGCGCAAACCACGGCGCTGGCGATTTTCACCCTGCTGGCGCTCGGCACCTTCACGGCCGGCGTGCAGGTGCTGTCCTGGCAGGTTTGTCTTCTCGGTCTCATCATGGCGCTGGGTGTCCCGGCCATTGCCTGGATTGAAAATTCGGCTTTGCTCGTCGTGCTGATTGTCGGCGCCGTCATCGGCGTTGGCGCGGTGCTGTGGTGGTATTGGCGTCAGCGCTCGCCACGCGCAAGCTGACTTTCCGAAGCCGCCGCTGTCCGCCGGTGGGACGAGATGGAGGCCGCGGCGCTGTTCCAAAAAGTGGGCAGCGGCCTTAAGCGATTGCCTTGCCAAACGACAGCGCCGGTATAACGTGGTTCTGGCACGAGAGTGTGTCGCGCAGCGATCGCAAAGGTCGCGTGCGTCATGATCACAAAGATTACGCATAGGGGGAGGTTTTACATGCGCGCTTTGGTTACCATTGCCGTGGCCGGCGTCGCCGCCATCGCAGCGGCGGCAGCGTTACTGCCGCGAGCTCACGCCGACTCGCAGGTCGATCGCGGCAAGTACCTGGTCGTGCTCGCCGGCTGTAACGACTGCCACACGCCCGGGTTCTTCCTCGGCAAGCCGGACATGGCCCGTTATCTCGGCGGGTCGGATGTCGGCTTCGAAATTCCGGGCCTCGGCGTCTTTAATGGCAGGAACATCACGCCGGACAAGGAAACCGGCATCGGCGGCTGGACCGATGAGCAGATTGCGGCGGCGATTACGACCGGAAAGCGCCCGGACGGCCGCCAGTTGGCGCCCATTATGAATTACGCCTCGTTCACCTACCTGACCAAAGACGACGTGGCGGCGATCGTCGCGTATCTGCGCAGCGTCCCGCCGGTCAAGAATGCAGTGCCCGGGCCGTTCAAGCCAGGCGAGAAAGTGTCGATCTTCACGTTCAGGGTTCTGCCGCCGGGCGAGACGGCTGCGGCCGCGCCGAAATAAGGTAGTTTTACTTCGTGCAAGTCGGGAGCATGACGCTCCCGGCTTTACTGCGCCACCACCCCCGTAGGCGCGGTCTCAAGATTGAACGCGGCGGCCAACAGCGCGCGCGTGTAGTCTGTCTTGGGATGCTTGAACAGCTCGGCGGCGTCGCCCGAACTCCACGACCTTGCCCTGGCGCATCACCAACAGGCGGCTCGCCAGCGCGGCGACCACGCGCAGATCGTGCGAGATGAAGAGATACGTGAGGTCCCGCCTTTTCTGCAAGTCGCGCAGCAGGTCGACCATCTGCGACTGGATCAGCATGTCGAGCGCGCTGGTCGGCTCGTCGAGCACGACGAAGGTCGGCTCCAGCACGATGGCGCGCGCCACCGCGATACGCTGGCGCTGCCCGCCGGAGAATTCGTGTGGAAAACGAAAGCGCGTCGCCGGATCGAGGCCGACATCGACGAGCGCGCGAACGACGCGTTCGTCGCGTTCGCGCTCGGACATGCCGGGCTGGTGGACCTGAAGTCCCTCCTGGATGATATCGGCGATCGATAGCCGCGGCGACAACGACCCGTAGGGGTCCTGGAACACGATCTGCATGTCGCGCCGGTACGGGCGCATCTGTTTGAACCGCAGGCCTTGCAGCTGGTTGCCCATGAACACGATCGGGCCTTCCGAGGAGATCAGCCGCAGGATGGCGAGCCCGAGCGTGGTCTTGCCGGAGCCGGATTCGCCGACGACGCCGAGCGTTTCGCCTTTGCGCAGATCGACGCTCACGCCGTCGACCGCTTTGATGTGGCCGACCACCTTGCGCAGCAAGCCGCGCTTGATCGGAAACCAGACCTTGAGATCGGTCGCCTGCAGCACCATCGGCGCATCGGGTTGCGGCGGCGCCGGATCGGGCTTCGGCTCGGCGGCGAGCAGCGCGCGGGTGTAAGGATGCTCCGGCGCGGCAAACACCCGCGCGACGTCGCCGTGTTCGACGATCTTGCCGTCCTTCATCACGCAGACCCGCTGCGCGATCTTGCGGACGATGCCGAGATCGTGGGTGATGAAAAGGAGCGACATGCCGAGCCGCTTCTGGATGTCCTGCAACAGCGCGATGATCTGCGCCTGCACGGTGACGTCGAGCGCGGTGGTGGGCTCGTCGGCGATCAGCAGATCGGGCTCGTTGGCTAGCGCCATGGCGATCATGACACGCTGGCGCTGGCCGCCGGAAAGCTGGTGCGGGTAGCTGCCGAGCCGGCTCTCCGGATCCGGAATGCCGACCTGGGAGAGAACTTCCAGCGTCCGCGCCCGCGCCGCCGCGCCGGTGAGCCCGCGATGCAGCAGGAGAATCTCGCCGATCTGTTTTTCGATGGTGTGCAGCGGATTGAGCGACGTCATCGGCTCCTGGAACACGATCGTAATGTCGTCGCCGCGCACCCGCCGCATCTCACGCTCGGAGAGCGGCAGCAGGTCGCGGCCGTTGAAGGCGATCGCGCCCGAGGGATGGTGTGCCGCCGGATACGGCAAGAGCTTGAGGATCGACAGCGCCGTCACCGATTTGCCGGACCCGGACTCGCCGACCAGCGCCACGGTTTCGCCTTTGCCGATGTCAAACGACACGCGATCGACCGCGAGCACCTGCCGCTCGCCGGCGCCGAAGGCGACGGAAAGCTCGCGGACGGAGAGGAGGGGTGAGGTCATTGGAATGTCTTCCGCGGGTCGAACGCATCGCGCACCGCTTCGCCGATGAAGATGAGGAGCGACAGCATCAGCGCCACGGTGAAGAAGCCGGTCAGTCCGAGCCACGGCGCTTGCACGTTGGCCTTGCCCTGGGACAAAAGTTCACCCAGCGACGGCGAACCCGGCGGCAGGCCGAAGCCGAGGAAATCGAGCGCGGTCAGCGTCATCACCGACGACGACATGATGAAGGGCAGGAAGGTCAGCGTCGCCACCATCGCGTTCGGCAACAGGTGCCGGAACATGATGACGATATTGGAGACGCCGAGCGCGCGCGCCGCCTGGATATATTCGAAATTGCGCCCGCGCAGGAATTCCGCGCGGACGAGGCCGACCAGCCGCACCCAGGAGAACAGCAACAGAATTCCAAGCAGCACGAAAAAGCCGGGCACCAGAACCGAGGAAATGATCAGCAGCAGATAAAGCTCCGGCACCGACGTCCAGATTTCGATGAAGCGCTGGAACAGAAGATCGGTCCAGCCGCCGAAATAGCCTTGCACGGCGCCGGCGGCGACGCCGATGATCGAGGACACGATGGTCAGCACCAGGCCGAACAGCACTGAGATGCGGAAGCCGTAGATCAGCCGCGCCAGCACGTCGCGGCCCTGGTCGTCGGTGCCGAGCCAGTTGTATTCGAGATCGCTGCAGCTTTTCAGCCCTTTGCGTTCGACCACCGGCTTGCACTCGGCCTCGGTGAGCATCCAGGTCGGCTTGGATGGCGCCGGCGTCGGCAAATCGAGATTGTGGGTCGAGTAGGAATAGCGGATCGGCGGCCAGATCATGGTGCCGCCCTTGTCGGCGATCAGCTTTTGCAGAAATGGATCGCGATAGTCGGCCGCGGTCTCGAAGTCGCCGCCGAACGTCGTCTCCGGATAGTTGAAGACCACCGGGAAGTAGGACTTGCCGGCGTAGCTGACATAAAGCGGCTTGTCGTTGGCGATGAATTCCGCGAATAGCGTGACGAAGAACAGCACGAGGAAAATCCACAACGACCAATAGCCGCGTCGGTTGGTCTTGAAGTTCGCCCAGCGCCGTTTGTTGAGGGGCGACACCAGGACCCGACGGGCCGGCAATACGATTCCGACCGGTCCGGTGGGCTCGGCGTCCGGCTTGAGATTCGGCGATGCCATCGCGCCGCCGGCGGCCTCCTTCGTCTTGTCGGCGCGGGTCTTGACGTCCAACTCACACCTCCCGCGTTTCGAAATCGATGCGCGGGTCGATCCAGGTATAGGTCAGGTCGGAAATCAAATTCACCACCAGCCCGACGAGCGCGAAGATGTAGAGATTGGCGAACACCACCGGATAATCGCGGTTGAGCACGCTCTCGAAGCTCAACAGGCCAAGCCCGTCGAGCGAGAAGATGGTCTCGATCAGGAGCGCGCCGGCGAAAAAGGCGCTGACGAACGCGCTTGGAAAGCCGGCGATGACCAGGAGCATGGCATTGCGGAAAATATGGCCGTAGAGCACCTGCCGTTCCGAGCAGCCCTTGGCGCGCGCGGTCAGCACGTATTGCTTGCGCAGCTCCTCCAGGAACGAGTTTTTGGTCAGAAGCGTCATGGTGGCGAAGGCGGCGAGCGACATGGATATGATCGGCAGCGTCAGATGCCAGAAGTAGTCGAGGATCTTCTCCCACCACGGAAATTGCGCCCAGCCGTCGGAGGTCAGCCCGCGCAGCGGAAAGATATTAAGGAACGAACCGCCGGCGAACAGGATGATGAGCAGGATGGCGAACAAGAATCCGGGAATGGCATAGCCTATGATGATGACGCCGGAGGTCCAGACGTCGAATTGCGAGCCGTCGCGGACCGCCTTGCGGATGCCGAGCGGGATCGAGATCAGATAGCTCAAGAGCGTCATCCAGATGCCGAGCGAGATCGAGACCGGCAGCTTCTCCTTGATCAGCTGCAGCACGCTGACGTCGCGGAAATAGCTCTTGCCGAAATCGAAGCGCACATAGTTCCACAGCATCAGGAAGAAGCGCTGATAGGCCGGCTTGTCGAAGCCGAACTGTTTTTCCAGGCTCTTGATGAATTCGGGATCGAGTCCTTGAGCGCCGCGGTACTTGGCGTTGACGTCCATCTGCGCGCCGCTCTGCAACGCGCCGCGGTTGCCGAAATCGCCGCCGGCCGAGCCGGAGATGCGCGAGGTCGCGCCGGTATCGTTGCCGGACAATTGCGCAATGACGCGCTCCACCGGGCCACCGGGTGCGAATTGTACGACGACAAACGACACCAGCATGATGCCGAAGATCGTCGGGATCATGAACAGAATGCGGCGGATGATATAGGCGCTCATGTCACTCCGTCATTTTCCACTCCCCTTTATGGGGAGGGCAGGGGTGGGGTCGTGAGACGCAATCGCGGGCGTCTCGCTCGTACCTTGCCTAACTACCTCCCTCCCCACCCTCCCCCACAAGGGGGGAGGGAGAAGAAAAGTTCTAACCCGCCCGCTGGATTTTCGCTGCCTTGTCGTGCTCGTACCACCAGGTTTCCGGGATACCGCGGAAATAGCGCGGCTGCGCCGGCGGCCGGCCGAACACGTCCCAATAGGCGATCCAGTGCGAGGGCTTGTACCAGTGCGGAATCCAATAACGGCCGGCGCGGATGACGCGGTCGAGCGCGCGGCAGGCGGTGACCAAAGCCGGTCGGGTCGGCGCCGCGATGATGCTGTCGATCAGCGCGTCGATCGTCGGATCGGCGATGCCGGCGAGGTTTTTCGAGCCCTTCAGCGCGGCGGCCTGGGAGGAAAAAAACGACCGCAGCGAATCGCCGGGCGTGTCGGAGAAGCTGAGCCGGTCCACCGTGATGTCGAAATCGAAACCGTCGCAGCGGGCGCGGTATTGCACCGGATCGACGACGCGCAGCGAAGCGTCAATGCCGAGCACGCCGAGATTCTTGATGAACGGCATGTGGTGTGGCTGGAAGGTCGGCTCGTCGATCAGAAACTCGATGACGATCGGTTCGCCGTTCGGCAACACGCGTTTGCCGTTTTTGATGACGCAGCCGGCGTCCTTGAGAAGTTGCGAAGCCCTGAGCAACAGCGCACGGTCTTGACCGGAGCCGTCGGAGACCGGCGGCAGGTAGGGTTCGCCGAACACCTCGTCCGGCACGCGCCCGCGGAACGGCTCCAGCAGGGCGAGTTCGTCGGCGCCGGGTTTGCCTTCCGCCATCATGTCCGAGTTCTCAAACACCGAGACGGTGCGGTCGTACGCCTGCCACATCAGCGTCTTGTTGGTCCATTCGAAGTCGAAAGCGTTGCACAGCGCTTCGCGCACCCGCGGATCGGCAAACTTTGGCCGCCGCGTGTTGATGAACCAGCCCTGCGCGCCGGATGGCGTCTTGTCCGGAATGATGTCTCGTTTGACTCGGGCGTCTCTGAACGCGGGAAAATCGTAGCGCGTCGCCCAGGTGCGTGAGGTAAATTCCTCGCGAAACAGATAACTGCCGGCGGTGAAGCCTTCGAAGCCAACCTCGCGGTCGCGGTAATATTCAAAGCGCACGATATCGAAATTGTTCTGGCCGCGGGCGACCGGCAGGTCGGCGCCCCACCAATCCTTCACCCGCTCATATTCGATGTAACGGCCGGCCTCGAAACGACCGACCTTGTAAGGACCGGAGCCGAGCGGGGTTTCCAGCGTCGATTCTTCGAACGGCTTGCTCGCATAGTAGGCGCGCGAGAAGATCGGCAAGCCAGCGACGAACAGCGGCACGTCGCGCGCGCGGCCCGGCGCGAAGGTCACAACGACGCTGTCGTCGTCGGCCTCGGCGCCGCTAAAGTCGCGCAGCAACTGAGTGATCAGCGGGTGGCCCTTCGCTTTGAGGATATTAAGCGAGAAGGCGACGTCGTGTGCGGTGAGCCGCGAGCCGTCGTGGAATTTGGCTTCGGGCCGGATGAAAAAACGATATTTGAGGCCGTCGGCCGAGCGCCGCACCTTTGACGCCGCTAACCCGTACATGGCGTCCGGCTCATCGCCGCAGCGCGCCATCAGCGTGGCGAAGGTCAGCTCCATGCCCTGCGCGGCATCGCCTTTAAGGATATAGCTGTTGAGCGAATTGAAGGTGAGGAAATTCTGATTGAACTGCCGCGCCGGCCCGATCTGCGAGAACGTGCCGCCCTTCGGCGCATTTGCATCGACGTAGCTGAAATGATGAAAATCCGGCGGATAGGCAAGATCGCCAAACGCCGAGATGCCATGCGAGTCGATCTCGTCGTCGGCGCTTGCGCCCGTTGCACCGGGAAGTCCTGCGACCGCCGCAACGCTGGCAGTCAGAGAAAGAACGCGACGGCGTGTCAGCTTGGCCATGCTGCGTCTTGATCGGCCGCTATTGCGGACGTACGAGGAAGCTTGCCGGCGTCTCTCACTGCCGGCTTCCGGTCTTCGCCGCTTTCTCGGCATCCCACCACCAGATGGTCGGGAAGTCGGAAGCGCCGTATTTCGGCATCGTCTCGGGATGGCCGAAGCGGTCCCAACGTGCAGTGCGCTCTTTGGGGTAGGTCCATTGCGGCACGACATAGTGGTTCCACAGCAGCACGCGGTCGAGTGCGTGCGTCGCGGCAACGAGATCGTCGCGGCTCTTGGCGAAGATGACTTCATTGATCATCGCGTCGACCGCCGGGTTCTTGATGCCGATCAGGTTGAACGAGCCCGTCTGATCGGCAGCCTGCGAACCCCAATAGCCGCGTTGCTCGTTGCCGGGCGACAGCGATTCACCCAGGAGTTCGTGATGATGTCGAAATCCCAGCCGCGCAACCGGTTCTGGTATTGGGCATCGTCGACGGTGCGGACATTCACGGTGACGCCAAGCCGGTCCAGCGAAGGCTTGTAGAACAAGAATATCCGCTCAAAGGTCGGGTCGTCGGCGAGGAATTCGACCGCGAACGGCTCGCCGGTCTTGCTGTTGACGAGTTTTTCGTTGCGCACCTCGTAGCCCGCCTCCTTGAACAGCCGCAGCGCCTCGCGCAGATTGCCGCGCACCGCCTGCGGATTGCCGCCGACCGGATTGGAATAGGCCGTCGTGAAAAGCTCGGGCGGGACCTTGTCGCGCACGGTTTCCAGGATTTCGAGCTCGCGCCCGGCCGGTATCCCGCTCGAAGCGAGTTCAGTGCCCTCGAAATAGCTGGCAATGCGCTTGTATTGGCCGAAGAAAATCTGCTTGTTCATCTCCTCGAAATCGAACGCGTAGTTGAAGGCCTGCCGCACCCGCGGGTCTTGGAATTTTGGCCGGCGCGTATTGAAGGCGAACGCCTGCATTCCGCCCCGATTGTTGACCGGAAACTCCTCTTTGATAACCCGCTTGTCGGCGACCGCTGGAAAGTCGTAGGCCGTCGCCCAGTTCTTGGCACTGTTCTCGGTACGCCAGTCGACCTTGTTGCCGCGAAACGCTTCAAGCGCGACTTGCGAGTCGCGGAAGTAATCGAATCCAACCTCATCGAAATTGTTGCGGCCGACGTTGACGTTGAGGTCCTTGCCCCAATAGGTGTTGACGCGCTCGTAGACGACACTGCGGCCCGCTGCGAAGTCCTTGATCCGATAGGCGCCGGAGCCGAGCGGCGGCTCAAGCGTGGTATTGCCAATGTCGCGCTTATTGCCGTTCGCGTCTTTGCCTTCCCACCAGTGCTGCGGCAAGACGAAAAGCTGGCCGACGATCTGCGGCAGCTCGCGATTGCCCGGGGCATCGAACGTAAACGTGATCTCGCGATCGCCGGTCTTTTCCACTTTGACGACGTGACGGTTGTAGGCGGCGAACTGCGGGCTGTTTTTCTTGAACGCATAAAAGGAAAACACCGCATCGTCCGGCGTCACCGGCTTGCCGTCGTGCCATTTTGCTTCGGCACGCAGCCGATAGGTCGCAGAGGAAAAATCTTCCGGATAGCTGATCGCTTCGGCGAGCAGGCCATACTCGGTGGACACCTCGTCCTGCGACGACGTCAGCAGGCTCTCGTAAATCAAGGTAAGTCCGGTGGCCAGCGCGCCTTTGATACCGCCCACGACGATGTTGAAGTTGTCGAACGTGCCGACCGCGACCTCGCGGATGGAGCCGGCTTTCGGCGCGGCGGCATTGACGTAGTCGAAATGCGCAAAGCCCGGCGGATATTTCGGGGCGCCGAACAGCGACACGCTGTGGCGCCAGACTTTGTCCTGCGCCTGCGCCGGAGCGATCCAGGGCGGAAGGGAAAGGCGAGCGGCGCCGAGCGTAAACACGGCGGATGTCAGCAGGGTTCGGCGATTCACGCGACGCTCCAATAAATCGCGCGCCTCCAAAGCGAGGCGCCAATGGCGCTGATTATGTGCTTTTCGATTGCGGCGCCAGCATGCCGGCTGCGCCCGCGACGAAATGCACTTCACATCCGCGTGCGCGTCGCGACCGCGAAACGTTAATGACAATTCCTTAATGTGCGCGGCCGGGCGCGCACGCCGCAGTTACTTCGCCGGCGCACTCTCTTTTTGCGCTGTCGGCAGCGGCACCGGGTTCTTGGAGAGGGTATCGAGGTAGGCGATCACGTCGGCGCGCTGCTTTTCATTCGACAAGCCGGCGAAGGTCATGGCTGTGCCGGGAACCATGGCGCGAGGATCCGCCAGCCATTTGTTCAGTTCCTCGAAGGTCCAGGTGCCGCTCAGCCCCTTCAGCGCGGCCGTGTAGTTGAAGCCGGCAACGGATGCGATCTTGCGGCCGACCACACCATAGAGATCGGGACCGACTTTCGGGCCTTGGCCCTCCTGGAAGTTGTGGCAGATGCCGCATTGCTTGGCGACCTGCGCGCCGTGTTCGACCGAGGCGCTCGCCAAGAGTGTTTCGATCGGCTGGTCGGCGGGCTTGGCTGCTTCCCCTTGGCCCGGCTTCTCTTCCTTGACGGCAATCTCATAGCCGGGCTTGGCCGGCGCCGGCGTCGAGAAAATCGCGCCGGAGGCGATGTGGATGACAAGCAGGATCAGGCAGGTTCCCAGCAACGCGCCGAGAATCTTGTTGAGTTCGAACGAATTCATCGGGCAATGGCTCCGCAAGGGCAGAGGAGAGGGGCAGTGCAGAGATAGCCGGTTTGCCGCGCGTCTTGCAACCCGTATAAGCGAGCCTCGGGGGGACTTAAAAACCAGGCGATGGCTGACGTTGTCATTCTTATTCCGGCCCGCATGGCGGCGACCCGCCTGCCGGGCAAGCCGCTGGCCGACATCGCAGGATTGCCGATGATTGTGCATGTGCTGCGCCGGGCACAGGCCGCCGCGGTCGGGCCGGTCGTCGTGGCAACGGATTCGCCCGAGATCGAGGCGGCCGTGCGCAAGGCGGGCGGACAGGCGGTCATGACCCGCGCCGACCATGCCTCCGGCTCCGACCGCATTTTCGAGGCACTTTGCAAGGTCGATCCGGGCGGCAGTGCCGCCATCGTGGTCAATGTGCAAGGCGATCTGCCGACGCTTGAGGTCGACGACATCACGGCGCCGCTGGCGCTTCTTGCCGATCCGGCGGTGGACATCGGCACGCCGGCGGCGGCGATCAGCCGCGCCGACGAGCGCGACGATCCCGCGGTGGTCAAGGTCGTCGGCACGCCGGTCGGGCCGTCGCGGCTGCGCGCGCTCTACTTTACCCGCGCCACCGCGCCCTTCGGCGAGGGGCCGCTCTACCATCACATCGGGCTCTACGCTTTCCGCCGCCCGGCGCTTGAGCGCTTCGTCAAGCTGCCGCCGTCGCCGCTGGAACAGCGGGAGAGGCTCGAACAATTGCGCGCGCTCGAAGCCGGCATGCGGATCGATGTCGCCATCGTCGGCGCGGCGCCGCTCGGCGTCGATACGCCGGAGGATTTGGCGAGAGCCCGCGCCATGCTATCGGAACGGTCATGAAGCGACGCAAGAAAATCGCATTCCAAGGGGAGCTGGGCGCTAATTCGCATATCGCCTGCAACCAAGCGTATCGCGGCTACGAGCCGCTGCCGTGTCCGACCTTCGAGGACGCATTCGCAGCCGTGCGCACCGGCCGGGCCGCGCTGGCGATGATCCCGATCGACAATTCGGTCGCCGGGCGGGTGGCCGACATCCATCATTTGATGCCGCGTTCGGGGCTGCACATCGTCGCCGAGTGGTTTCTGCCGGTGCAGCATCAGCTGATGGCGCCGAAACGCGCGAGCCTCAAGACGATCAAGACGGTCGAGAGCCATGTGCATGCACTGGGCCAATGCCGCAACATCATCCGCGCGCTCCATCTCAAGGCGGTGGTCGCCGCCGACACCGCAGGCGCGGCGCGCGAGGTGGCGGAAGCCGGCGACGTCAGCCGGGCGGCGCTGGCGACCAAGCTCGCGGCCAAGATCTACCGCCTCAAGATCGTCAAGAATGACGTCGCCGACGCCGCGCACAACACCACCCGTTTCGTCGTTCTCGCGCGCCGGCCGAAATGGGCCAGCCGCAAAGAGCGACTGGTGATGACGACGTTCGTCTTTCAGGTGCGCAATATCCCGGCCGCTTTGTACAAGGCGCTCGGCGGCTTCGCCACCAACGGCGTCAACATGACCAAGCTCGAAAGCTATATGGTCGACGGCAATTTCGCCGCCACCCAATTCTATGCCGACGTGCAGGGCCATCCCAAGGACCGGGCGCTCGAACTGGCGCTCGAAGAGCTGGCCTTCGTCTCGCAGCCGAAGTCGCTCAAGATTTTGGGAGTTTATCCCGGGCATCGATTCCGTGAGACATTTAAGTGAGAGATGATTCCGGGGACAGGGGAGACGGCTTTCGCACATATCCTCCCGATGGGAAATCCGTAACGCGTGGCGGCGGCGCCGACGGCGCCGACCGCGATTGAGGAATGCGCGCGATGAGTAATGACGATGTCAAGGTTTGGCGGACGTTGCATTTGAAGTTCACGCTTCCGGGCGCGGATTCCGAGCAGCTCTCGTCGCTGATGCGGAGCGCCGCGCCGTTCTTTCAGATGTTCGGCAACGCGCATTTCCGCTTGCTGCAGAATGCCGACGATCCGACCAAATTCATCCAGGTCATCGAATACGAAACGCCCGAAGCGTTCGAGCTCAACCGGCAATCGCTGGCGAGCGACATGCGCTTTCAAACCTACATCGCCGCGTGGCGCGCCATGCTGCCCGGCGCGCTCGAGATCGATGTTTATCAGGAAGTGTAGCGCTCCTTACTTTCCGCCCCGGGTGTGCGAGCGGACACCATCACGCGGGTGAAGGGCGCGTTTAGCGGAAGTGGACTCGCGAAGGGCGTTGGTCTATTCCGACACACCGGTATCGACAGTGACGATGGCGGTCATGAGAATTTACCTGCGACGCGCGGGCATCATATTTGGAGCGTTCCTACTTATTGGCGCCTTCCTTTGGGGATCTATTACCTATCATGAGTATCGTCATCAATACTTCCGAACCCTGAACATTAATGAATTGGTTGGGACGACTGGCGAAACGAAGGAAAGGCTTTTTACCGAAACACTCCCATCTCGCCAGGATATTGAAGATTTTCTCTTCAATACTACAATCGTCACGTCGCACCCTCCGATCGGAAACGATGTCACGTATTTCGACCTTCAAACCAACTTCTTCGATTGGCACGAGAATGAAATAAAGAGGGGGGCGTTGGTCTACTTACCCCGTGAACCTCACCCGCATCTACTGGGGCAATTCTAGAGTTGATGTCGCCCAAGTCTTTTGTCGCGAACTGGATGACGGCTCATTCATGCAGGACAATTGCGTCATGATCACCGGCATCCAACAATTTTTCTCTTATTATGGCACCCACGAACGGGTCTTTGGCGATATCTTCGATCTATCTGGCGGGCAAAAAGCGCCCTTCCGCTTGCCGACCACCGAAGTCACGCTGGCCGAACTAAAACTTCGAATGGCGCAGTAGCGGGAAAGTCAGCATAAGCATCGTCAGATCGTCTGATTATACTCGCCGACTTCCTTGTGGGTGCGCAGCACCGCGTCAACCGATTTGAACATCTCGCGCATGCGCGCTTCCGACACCGGGCTTTCGACCACGACCACCAGCTCCGGCTTGTTCGACGATGCGCGCACCAAGCCCCAGGTGCCGTCCTCGACGGTCACGCGCACGCCGTTGACGGTGACGAGATCGCGGATCGGCTGGCCGGCGACCTTGCTGCCGTTCTTCTGCTCCGCCTCGAAATGCTTCACCACCGCGTCGACGACGCCGTATTTCTCCTCGTCGGCGCAGTGCGGCGACATGGTCGGCGACGACCAGGTTTTCGGCAGCGCGTTTTTCAGGTCGGCCATGCTTTTTGCAGGGCTGCGGTCGAGCATGTCGCAGACGGCGAGCGCGAAGATCAGGCCGTCGTCATAGCCGCGGCCGAGCGGCTTGTTGAAAAAGAAGTGGCCGGATTTTTCGAAACCGGCCATGGCGCCGATCTCGTTGACCCGGCGCTTCATGTAGGAATGGCCGGTTTTCCAATAATCGGTCTTGGCGCCGTTCTTGATGAGCACCGGATCGGTCGCAAACAGGCCGGTCGATTTCACGTCGGCAACGAACAGCGCATTCTTGTGCTGGCTGGACATGTCGCGCGCCAGCATGACGCCGACCTTGTCGGCGAAAATCTCCTCGCCGTCATTGTCGACCACGCCGCAGCGGTCGCCGTCGCCGTCGAAGCCGAGCGCGACATCGGCCTTGTTGGCCAGCACGGCGTCGCGCATGGCGTGCAGCATTTTCATGTCTTCGGTGTTCGGATTGTAGTTCGGGAAGGTGTGGTCGAGCTCGCAGTCGAGCGGCACCACGTCGCAGCCGACCGCCCGCAGCACCTGCGGCGCAAAAGCGCCGGCGGTGCCGTTGCCGCAGGCGCAGACCACCTTGAGGTGGCGTTTGAGCTTCGGCCGGTTGGTGAGATCGGCAATGTAACGCGCCGGAAAATTCTCGACGAAGGCATACCCGCCGCCGTCTTTTGTCTGGTAGCGGCCGTTGAGCACGATGTCCTTCAACCGCGTCATCTCGTCGGGGCCGAAGGTCAGCGGGCGGTTGGCGCCCATCTTCACGCCGGTCCAGCCGTTATCGTTGTGCGAGGCCGTGACCATGGCGACGCATGGCACGTCGAGATCGAACTGGGCGAAATAGGCCATCGGCGTCACCGCGAGCCCGATGTCGTACACCTTGCAGCCCGACGCCATCAGCCCATTGACCAGGGCCATCTTGATCGAGGCCGAATAGGAGCGGAAATCGTGGCCGGTCACGATGTGCGGCTTCACGCCCAATTCGTGGATCAGCGTGCCGAGGCCCAAGCCCAGGGCCTCGACGCCCATCAGGTTGATCTCGCTGCCGAACAGCCAGCGCGCGTCGTATTCGCGAAAGCCGGTGGACTTCACCATCGGCTCGGATTCGTAGGCATAGGTGTTGGGCTTGAGCGAAGGCTTTGGCTTGGGAAACATTTGCGATTTGATCCGATTTTTGGAAGCCGCGCAGCAATAGCCTAAACGGCGCGCCACCGGAATAGTTGCGTTCACGCGTAAAGCCGGGCCCCGTCCGGCATCGCGCGGCTTCTAGGATCGGCAAGGCTCGACGAGAGCGTCGGCGAGCGCCGGCGTAATGGGCAGACCCGTCGCCGCCTCGACCCACATGTACGCCCCACCTGGATTGACTTCCAAGAACACGTAGCGGCCGTCGGGCGTTACGATGAAATCGAATGCTCCGTAGACGAGCCCGAGGGATTGCATGAATGCATCGATCTTCGCCGTAATTTCGCTCGGCAGTGAAACCGGCTCATACGCGACGTCGTGTTGAGCATGGCGCCAATCGAGCCGGGTCTCGGCCAGCGCTTGGGAATCGATCTTAACGGCGAAGATGCGGGCTCCGATAACAGTGATGCGCAATTCATAGGATTTGTCGATGCGCTCTTGAAAAATTCCGGGCGTGATCCGGATGAGGTCAAGGTTTGCCAGTGTTGCGTCGGTGATCAGGCCGGTGAACAGGGCTTTGTCCGGCGCAATATTGCGCGGGGGCGACGATGCCTTGTAGACCACTTGCGCTTGCGCCGTCGCGATGAACGCACGAACCTCATCGGGGTTATTGGTGATGACGGTCCGCGGAATCTCCAATCCGACCGTGCGGGCCGCGAATAACTGAGCGGCCTTGGAATTGGCCAGCCGCTCGCGTGTCGGGTGATTGATCCAGGAAAAATTGCCGATCGTCGGCAACGCGTTCACCGCAAGTTCGGCCTCGCGTTCGGCAAAGCGTCGCTCGGCGGGACTGAGGCCGTCCGGGAATCCGGCGGGCTGATCCCACTGCCACCAGATGCTGCCGATCGAAGCGAGATCGATCGTCCGCCCGTCGGACATGATCTCGGCGCCAAAGCCGCTGTTCGACGCCCGGTAAGTCAGCAACGAAGACAGCGGAAATTCATAGGTGTTCCAGCGCACGCATGGAACACTGCGCCGGCGCAGCTCCGCGATCAGCAGATCCGCTTGTGGGTCGAAGGACGCGGTGATGATCAAAACAGTTTTCATCACCGCGTACCGAGTTTCAGCCGTTGGCGCCGCGAACTAAGCGAAGCCAAAGCTCGTGGATTTGGCAGCGATCCAGATTTTATTGCGCAGGTTCGAGGATCAGTTGGCGTCGTACTTCGGACAGTTGCTGCAGCCGGCCGTCACCTTCGCCATTTTTAGTTGCTTGTTGTCCTGATAGATCGGCCGCAGCGTGACCGGATCAACCATCATTTGCAGATTCGGGTCATAGACCATGTTCGGGATGTCCATCGCCGCCGCCTTGTCGAGGAACTGGCAGGCAAAAACATGACCCGGCGAGGCTTGAGTAGGCTCCGTTGCAACGGCGCCGACCGCACCAAGCCCGATGATTGTCAACAGCGCGCGGCGTACCGACGTCGATGGGATCACGCTCGTTTTCATGGGTGTGTCCTCCTTTGACTAAGCCGATTTTCGCAATGTCTTTACACAATACGCAGGCAACAGCGTACGGCCTAAAAAACCGGAAAGCAACGCAAGGGCCCCGCCGAAGCTCGCGATGTTTGTTCGTCCCTGGATTGCGGAGATCGGTCTGCCCGCTAACTTATTCGCGGCTTGGCGCGCCGCGTCGGTGCCGCGGTGGTCGGATCGTCCGGCCACGGATGCTTCGGGTAGCGGCCGCGCATTTCCGCGCGCACGGCGGCATAGCTGCCGCGCCAGAAGCCGGGCAGGTCTCGGGTCGTCTGGACCGGCCGGTGGGCAGGCGACAGCAACTCGACCACCAGCGGGATTGTGCCGCCGGCGACCGCCGGATGGCGGTCGAGGCCGAACAACTCCTGCACGCGGATCGCGATTTTCGGTCCGCCCTCCGCCTCGTAGTCGATCGGCACGCGGCTGCCGGTCGGTGCCGCGAAATGGGTCGGCGCTTCGGCTTCAAGCCGCCGTTGCAGCGGGAAGGGCAGGCGCGCCGTGAGCGCGGTGGCGAATTCGTCGGCGGAGAGTGCCCCCAATGATGTCTTGCCGAAAAAGACCGAGGCGAGCCAGTCGATGTCAGCGGCGAGTGCGGTGTCGGACAGATCGGGCCATTCGTCACCCTCGGCGGCGCGCAAAAACATCACGCGGTCGCGCCATTGCTGGAGCGGTTTGGTCCACGGCAAACGCGCGATGCCAAGCCGCGCCACACCTTCGGCAAGGAGACGTGTCGCGTCGTCGTTCGCTTCCACCGGCATCGGCTGTTCGGCAAGCGCGATGGCGCCGAGCCGCCGCAGCCGGCGCATGCGCAGGCTCGCGCTTGCCGGATCGAAAGCGAGTTCGTCGCGGCTGACAATGCGGTCGGCGAAGCGCGTTTCGATGTCGGCGAGCGCGATCGGCGCCGCCAGCAGGATGCGGCCTGCCGCGGCGCTGCCGGTAAGCTCCGCCACGGCAAGATACGGCTCGCGGGCGAGCGGCGAGGCGCGATCGACCTGCGCGCCGCGGCCGTTGGCGAGGAGAAAAGCACCCTGCGCGCCGCCGCGGTTTTTGGCGATACGCTCGGGATAGGCCAGCGCGAGGATTGCGCCAATACTTATGTCTTCATCGCCGGTTACCGGCAAACGCGTGCGTTCCGCTTCACGCGAGGAACCCGATTTTGCGGTGTCCGCCCAGCGTTGCGCCATGGCGCGGGCATCGCGGGCGCGGGGTGAGCGGTCGCGGCGCAACGCGTCGAGCCGATGCGTGAGATCGGCATCGTCGCCCCCAAGGCCGCGCTCGCCGATCAGGACGGCGATCTCGGCCGCCGGCAGCGCGGCGCCAAGCGCCGCCGCATCGACCACCATGCGCGCAAGCCGCGGCGGCAACGGCAGCAGCCGCAGCTTTCGTCCCTCGTCGGTGATGCGGCCATCGCCATCGATGGCGCCGAGTTCGCCCAGCAACGCTTTGGCCTCGGCGAGCGCCGCGCGCGGCGGCGGATCGAGGAAAGCGAGTTGCTCAGGGCTGCTGCCCCAAGCCGCGAGGTCGAGCGCGAAGGACGACAGATCGGCGGACAGAATTTCCGGCCGCGAAAACGGTTCGAGCGAAGCAGTCTGCGGCTCGTCCCAGAGCCGGTAGCAGATGCCGGGCTCGGTGCGGCCGGCGCGGCCGCGCCGCTGATCGGCGGCCGCCCGCGAGACCCGCACGGTGTCGAGCCGCGTTACGCCGACATCGGGTTCGTAGCGCGGCACCCGCGACAGTCCAGAATCGACGACAATGCGAACGCCCTCGATGGTGATCGAGGTTTCGGCGATCGACGTCGCCAGCACGATCTTGCGCCGGCCGGGCGCGGCGGGAGCGATGGCGCGGTCCTGCTCGTCGCCCGCGAGCGCGCCGTAGAGCGCGACAACATCGCTCGCCGGATCGAGCCGGCCTTCGAGCTGTGAAGCCGTGCGGCGGATTTCCGCCGCGCCGGGGAGAAACGCCAGCACCGAGCCGGCGTCCGCTCGTACCGCGCGCGCGATGGCATCGGCCATTTGCGGCTCGATCGGCCGCGCATCGCGGCCGAGATAGCGCGTGTCCACCGCGAAGGCGCGGCCTTCGGAGGCGATGACCGGCGCGTCGCCGAGTAGCTTTGCCACCCGCGCGCCGTCGATGGTGGCCGACATGACCAGGAGCCGCAAATCCTCGCGCAAGCCAAGCTGCGCGTCGCGCGCCAGCGCGAGCCCAAGATCGGCGTCGAGCGAGCGCTCGTGGAATTCGTCGAACAGGACGGCGGCGACGCCATCGAGCATCGGATCGTCGAGGATGAGCCGGGTGAAGACGCCCTCGGTGACAACCTCGATGCGCGTGCGGGCAGAGATTTTCGAGCCGAACCGCACCCGCAAGCCGACCGTCTCGCCGACCCGCTCGCCGAGTGTCTTGGCCATGCGTTCGGCGGCGGCCCGCGCCGCCAGCCGGCGCGGTTCGAGCACCAGGATGCGGCGGGTCTTATTCGCCGGGTCTTGCGCCCAAGGTTCCTCGGCCAGCACCAGCGGCACCCGTGTGGTCTTGCCGGCGCCCGGCGGCGCCACCAGCACCGCCGCATGGCGCGCGCGCAACGCGGCCGTGAGTTCCGGCAGCGCGGCGTCGATGGGGAGCGGGGAGGTGAATGCGATTGGTGGCATCATTCCCACTTTCGTCGTTGCCGGACTTGATCCGGCAATCCATGAGGCGGCGCCGCCGCATGGTCCCCCGGGTCGGGCCCGGGGGTGACGCGTGGGAAGATATGCTGGCCGTAGTTATCCACTGCGCCGTGCCAATTCGTGGGAAGCGACTTATATTAACGCCCATCATGCCAGCTGCACAAAAGTCGTCCGCCCAGAAGGCGCCAGCCGTCGCCGCCAAGCCGTTGGCGAAAGGCGATCACGTCTTTCTCGTCGACGGTTCCGGCTACATTTTCCGCGCCTATCACGCGCTGCCGCCGATCAACCGCAAATCCGACGGGCTGCAGCTCAATGCGGTATTCGGCTTCTGCAACATGCTGTGGAAGCTGCTGCGCGACATGAAAGCCGACGAACGGCCGACCCATCTGGCGGTGGTCTTCGACAAGTCGGAGAAGACCTTCCGCACCGCAATGTATCCGGACTACAAGGCCCACCGGCCCGACCCGCCCGACGATCTGCGGCCGCAATTCAAGTTCGTGCGCGAGGCCGTTCACGCCTTCGACCTGCCGTGCCTGGAACAGGACGGCTTCGAAGCCGACGATCTGATCGCAACTTACGTGCGCGAAGCCAGCGAAGCCGGCGCTACCTCGACCATCGTGTCGTCGGACAAGGACCTGATGCAGCTCGTTGCCGACGGCGTCACCATGTTCGACACCATGAAGGACAAGAAGATCGGCCGCGCCGAGGTGATCGAGAAATTCGGCGTGCCGCCGGAAAAGGTCATCGACGTGCAGGCGCTGATCGGCGATTCGACCGACAACGTGCCGGGCGTGCCCGGCATCGGCGTCAAGACCGCGGCGCAGCTGATCGGCGAATATGGCGATCTGGAAACGCTGTTGTTCCGCGCGCCCGAGATCAAGCAGGAAAAGCGCCGGCAATCGCTGATCGAGCATGCCGAAGCCGCGCGGATGTCGAAGAAGCTGGTCACGCTCGACGATCACGTCAAGCTCGATGTGCCGATCGGCGATCTGGCGGTGCATGAACCCGACCATAAAAGGCTCATCGCCTTCCTCAAGGCGATGGAATTCAACGGGCTGATGCGCCGTGTGGCGGAATTTTCCAGCATCGATCCCGGCGACATCGACGCTGAATCGCGCTTCGCCGGCGGCAAGCCCGCTCCCTCTGCGGGTGAGGGTGGGGCGATGCAAAAGGCCACGCCGCCAGAGGGAGGCGCCGCGCCGCAACTGCCGCTCGGCCGGCCGCCGCAGCCGGCCGATATTGCGCGCACAGCGAAGAGCGGAGCGCCGGCCTATCCGCGGCTCACGCCACAACTGCTCGCGGCGGCGCGCACCGAAGCTGCGCGCGCCGCCAAATTCGACCGCAGCAGATATGAGACCGTGCGCACGCTGGATCGGCTCAACGCCTGGATCGCCCGCGCGCACGATAGCGGCCTGGTCACCATCGACATTTCGACGACGGGCACCGATCCAATGCAGGCGGAGCTGTGCGGCTTTTCGCTTGCGGTCGCGCCGAATGAGGCCTGCTACGTGCCGCTGTCACACCGGCAAGGCGGCGACGGCGAGGGCGGCGGTCTGTTCCGCGGCGAGATCGTGCCCGATCAGATTGCGGAAGGCGTGGCGCTCGATGCGCTCAAGCCGCTGCTCACCGAACCGGGCGTGCTCACCATCGGCCACGATCTGAAATTCGCCTGGCAGATTTTCGCGCTGCGCGGCATCGAGATTGCGGCCTGTGACGACACCATGCTGATGTCGTACGCACTCGATGCCGGCCGCAACAGCCACGCGCTCGGCCCGCTCGCCGAGCACACCTTCAATCACGCCGCCGCCGATATCAATGCGCTGATCAAGGCCGGCAAGACCCGGATCGCCTTCGACGCTGTCAGCATCGAACGCGCCACCGAATACGCCGCCGAGCGCGCCGATATCGTGCTGCGGCTCTGGCTGGCGCTCAAGCCGCGGCTCGCCGCCGAGCGCCTGCGCACGGTGTATGAGACGCTGGAGCGGCCGCTTCTCGCCGTGCTGGCGCGCATGGAGCGGCGCGGCATTTCGATCGATCGCGATGTGCTGTCGCGACTGTCCGGCGAGTTCGCGCAGGAGGCCGCGGGGCTCGAAGCCGAGATCAACCAGCTTGCCGGCGAGACGGTCAATCCCGGCAGTCCCAAGCAGCTTGGCGACATTCTGTTCGGCAAGCTTGGCTTGCCCGGCGGCACCAAGACCAAGACCGGCCAATGGGCGACGGGCGCGCGCGCGTTGGAGGAATTGGCCGAGCAGGGCCACACGCTGGCGCAGAAAATCCTCGACTGGCGACAGGTGTCGAAGCTCAAATCGACCTACACCGACGCGTTGCCCGGCTTCGTCAATCCGAAGACGCATCGCGTCCACACCAATTACGCCCTCGCCTCGACCACGACCGGCCGCTTGTCGTCGTCCGATCCGAACCTGCAGAACATTCCGGTGCGCACCGAGGACGGCCGCAAAATCCGCCGCGCCTTCGTCGCCGCGCCCGGGACAAAACTCGTCTCCGCCGATTATTCGCAGATCGAGCTGCGGCTTCTGGCCGAGATCGCCGGCATCGAGCCCTTGCAGAAAGCTTTCCGCGAAGGCCTCGACATCCACGCCATGACCGCATCGGAAATGTTCGGCGTGCCGATCAAGGGCATGCCGCCGGAGGTGCGCCGCCGCGCCAAGGCGATCAATTTCGGCATCGTCTACGGCATCTCCGCGTTCGGCCTCGCCAACCAGCTCGGCATCGCCCGCGAGGAGGCCGGCGCCTACATCAAAAAATACTTCGAGCGCTTCCCCGGCATTCGCGATTACATCGAGGAGACCAAAGCCTACGCCAAGCAGCACGGCTTTGTGTTCACGCTGTTCGGCCGCAAATGCCACTATCCGGAGATCCGCGCCTCGAACGCCTCGGTGCGCTCATTCAACGAGCGCGCCGCGATCAATGCGCGGCTGCAAGGCAGCGCTGCCGACATCATCCGCCGTGCCATGATCCGCATGGACGAGGCGCTGGCGAAGCAAAAGCTCAACGCGCAGATGCTGTTGCAGGTGCACGATGAACTGGTTTTCGAAGTGCCCGACGCCGAGGTGGAAAAGACGCTGCCGGTGGTGAAGAAAGTCATGGAAGATGCGCCGCATCCGGCGGTGTCGCTCTCGGTGCCATTGCAGGTCGAGGCGCACGCGGCGGACAATTGGGACGCGGCGCATTGATGGCCGCGGCCCGGATGGAGCGAAACAATATCCGGGGTCGGCCCGGCGGAAAAACCCCGGATGTCGCCAGCGCTCAATCCGGGCTGCACGCTGTTCGGCAAATACGGGAGTGTCTCATGCGATTCAGGATCACGTCATCCATCATCTTCGGCATCGCGATTGCGCTGGTCTTCGCCGTCACCGTCGGTGGCGCTCTCGCGCGATCGGGCCGGCACAAGATCGTCGTTGTCGTGCATCCGCTTTACGCTCCGCCGTCGCCCTATGCCCCCTACTATTACTCGCCCTGGAATCCCTATTCGCTCTATTCGATCTACGACCATCTGAGCGGCGGGAGGCAGTTGTGCCACTTGCCGTCCGAACCCTGCGATAACGAGCACCGCGTCCAAAATTGATACCTGTCGCTGCCGCGTGCTTTATCTCGTCATGTCCGGGCTTGTGCCGGGCATCCCGATAAATTTGGCGATGCTGTGCTATTGCTAGCGAGATGGCCGGGACAAGCGCGGCCATGACGGCTATATGCTCAAACGACAAAAAAGAAACGCCGATACGCGCCAGGAGGAAGCCATGCACGCCACATCCATGCACGCCGCTTCGGTCGATACCCTCGACGCGCGAACGCCCGAGGAGCGTTTGCGCGCGCTCGGCATCGAGCTGCCGCCGGTGGCGCCGGCGGTCGGCGATTACGCGCCGACGCTCATCACCGGAAACCTGTTGATGATGTCCGGCCAATTGCCGTGGATTGCCGGAGATTTGAAGTTCAAGGGCAAGATGGGCGCGGAATTGAATGTGGAGCAGGGCTATCAGGCGTTTCGCCTGAGCGCGCTCAATGCGATCGCCCAACTGAAAGCGGCGCTGGGCAGCCTCGATCGCGTCAAGCAGATCGTTCGCCTTGAAGGTACAATGGGTTGCGCGGCGGGCTTTACAGACCAGCCGAAGGTGCTCGACGGCGCCTCGCATGTCGTCAACCAGGTGTTCGGGCCGCGCGGCCGCCACACCCGGATGGTCTATTCGAACAACGAGATGCCGATGGATTGCGCGACACTGGTCGTGCTCACCGCCGAGATCATGCCGCGGGATCGCGCGACCCGCTTCAGCGCGGCGCTCTGGTCGTAAGTCGATTTTTATTCTGTCATGCCCGGCGTTCTTCCAGGCATCCAGGTCTTGGTGGCGGTGACTGCAGTCGTAGATAGCCGGAACAAGTCCGGCCATGACGAAAAACGGACGATGGAAAAATGCAAGCGCTGCTGACGGTCGTCGGGATGATTCTATTGATCATGGGGCTGGTCTTTATGGGGCAGGGCTCGGGTTACTTTCCCTACCCCGCCTCGAGCTTCATGATCAGCCAGGCCCGATGGATCTATTACGGCGCCGGTATCGCCGTCGTCGGGTTGCTCGTCATCATTGCTGCGCGGGGATAGAGGCTGGCCGGCTGGACGCTCGATCCCGAGCGGTCAGGGCAGGTCGCTCGGCCAATAGCGTGAGCACGTCGTCGGTCGTCGCTGTCTCGCCCAGCCCGGGAAAAATCGCCTCGATGCTGTGACGATGGGCGTCGCTGGAGAGGTCGGTCATCGCGTCCACGACCAGCACTTTGCCACCAAACGTTTGATGATCTCGCCGGCGGCGAATATAAACCGCGGCCTGTGTGGCGGTGCTAAACGTTCCGAGCGGTAGCCCGAAGAACGCGATCGCGGCCACGATGATCCAGGCCGGGGTGCCGCTATCTGGCAAGTTTTGCCCGTTTATACGCCGGAACCCGCCGGCATGATCGAACGGCGGGCGATCGGCGTGTGCCGCATCGGCCATGCCCAGGTCGTGCCCGCCCTTGTCACACCAGCTTCATCCAAAGCGACAAGCTTCAATTCTTCCTGCCATCAAGCAGACATCGCCCATGAACTTCGTCCAAAGGTTTACGTTTTTGTTCTCGGCGCCGACCTTCGAGGCCGAGGATCTCGAAGGCATGCGCCTTCAGGAGATCGTCACCGCGATCCAACGGCTCGGGTTTCAGGTCATCCGGGCTCCGCGCATCGAAGATGCCGAAATGGCGGTGCAGACCGATGCCGCCATCGGCTGCCTCGTGGTCGATTGGGGGAAAAAGGGGCTCGAGGGCAAGACGGCCTCGCTCATCAATCTGATGCGTCGGCGCGGCCTGGAAATGCCGATCGTGCTGCTGGTGCGCCGCCGGCGGTTTGAAGACGTGCCGGTCGAGGTGCTCGACTTCATCGACGGCTACGTCTTTCTTGCCGAGGAGACGCCGGAATTCATTGCCAGAAACCTCGTCAGCCGCCTCACGCAATACGCCGAGACTTTGAAGACGCCGTTCTTTGGCGCTTTGACCGACTATGCCGAAGAGGGCAATCAATTGTGGACCTGCCCGGGGCACAATGGCGGAAT
Organism: uncultured Alphaproteobacteria bacterium; assembly: GCA_963829395.1. Lineage (GTDB taxonomy): Bacteria > Pseudomonadota > Alphaproteobacteria > Rhizobiales > Xanthobacteraceae > BOG-931. The sequence goes on from CAWHHX010000001.1 coordinate 422,976, forward strand.
TTTCTACAGCCGCAGTCCGATCGGCCGCATTTTCCGGGAGCACCTCGGCGAGGCGATATTTCGCGACGATCTCGACAACTCGATCCTCGAACTCGGCGATCTGCTCACCCACGAAGGCCCGGCGCTGCAGGCGCAGAAGGAGGCGGCGGCGATATTCGGCGCCGAAAAAACCTATTTCGTGCTCAATGGCACCTCGGCGTCCAACAAGATCGTATTGTCTGCGCTCATCGCCGAAGGCGACCTGGTGCTGTTCGATCGCAACAACCACAAGGCGGCGCATCACGGCGCGCTGCTCTTGACCGGCGGCATTCCGATTTATCTGCCGACCGATCGGAACGCCTACGGCTTGATCGGTCCGATCGAGCCTGCAGCGCTCGACGAAGGCAAAATTCGCGACGCGATCCGGTTAAATCCGCTGGTCAAGGACCCGGATGCCTGGCAGCGCGAGCGGCCGTTTCGCGTCGCCGTCATCGAGCAATGCACCTATGACGGAACGATCTACGACGCCGGTCACATTCTCGCAACGATCGGCGCGCTGTGCGACTACATCCTGTTCGACGAAGCGTGGGCCGGCTTCATGAAATTTCATCCGATTTATGCGGGCCGCTTCGCCATGGGACTGCCCAATCTGGACGACAAGGCGCCGGGCATCATCGCCACGCAGTCGACCCACAAGCAGCTGGCGAGCTTTTCCCAAGCTTCGCAGATCCACGTGAAGGACAGCCATATCCGCGGCCAGCGGCGTCGGGTCGAGCATCGTCGCTTCAACGAAAGCTTTTTGCAGCACGCCTCGACCTCGCCGTTCTATCCGCTGTTCGCCTCGCTCGACGTCGGTGCGCAGATGATGAAGGGCCGCTCCGGCGAAGTGTTGTGGGACGACACCATCCGGCTCGGCATCGAACTGCGGAAAAAACTGCGGGCGGTCCGCCAGGAATTCGAGCGTCGGGAAACCGAGCCGGCGCGCCGCTGGTTTTTCGATCCCTTCGTGCCGGATACGGTGCGGCTGGCGGATGCCGCGGATGAGCGCGGCGCGCACGAGGTGCCATGGGAAAGCGTCGCCACCGACGCGTTGGCGAGTCACGCCCACTTCTGGGAGTTCTTGCCGGGCGCGCATTGGCACGGCTTCAAAAGCGCCGTGCCTGGCTTCGCGATCACCGATCCGAACAAGCTGACGCTGCTGACGCCGGGCTTCGATCGCATCACCGGCGAGTACGAGGCGCACGGCATCCCGGCTCCGGTGGTGGCGCAATACCTGCGCGAAAACCGTGTCGTCGCCGAGAAATTCGATCTCAATTCCTTGTTGTTTCTGCTCACGCCGGGGGTGGAGGCGAGCAAGGCCGGCACGCTGGTGAGCACGCTGGTCGCCTTCAAGCGGTTGCACGACGACAATGCGCCGCTCGAAAGCGTCATACCCCGATTTGTCGCGGGGCAGGGGAAACGCTATCGCGGCTTGCGGCTGCGCGACCTCTGCCAGGAGCTGCATGCGTTCTTTCGCGCCGAGAATGTCAGCGCCTTGCAGAAGGCGCAGTTCATGGCCGCGCATCTGCCGGAGCCGGCGATGACGCCCCAAGAAGCAAGCCGCCATCTGGTGCGCAACAATGTCGATTACCTGCCGATCGACCAGATCGAAGGCCGGGTCGCCGCAACGCTTTTCGTCGTCTATCCGCCGGGCATCGCGACCATTGTGCCGGGCGAGCGCCTGGGCGCGCGGGCGCGCCCGATGATCGACTATCTCAAGATGTTCGAGCGCTCTAGCAATCTGTTTCCCGGTTTTGACACCGAGGTGCAGGGCGTCTATCGCGAGATCGACGCGTCTGGAACGACCCGGTTCCACACCTATGTGGTGCGTGAGTGAGGTGCAGCGACGATGCCCGTTGAACCGATGGCCGCTCCACCCCCTGCCATGACCGCCGATGCCGCGCCGCTCGTCATTCGCCCGTCGCGCGACGACGATGTCGACGCGATGCTCGCCATCTATCGGCGCCACATCGCCCGGGGTGTAGAGCCCGCATTTGCGCAAGACCCGGAAGCGCTGCAGCCGGACGACATCAAAAAGCGCCGCCGCAATATGCGCAAGCATCGCTTGCCGCATCTGGTAGCCGATCGCGACGGCCTGGTGATCGGGTATGCTTATGCGGTTTTGTTCCGAAAACGGCCCGCGTACCGTTACACGGTGAAACACTCGATCTACGTTCATCCGGAGCACTTGCATGCCGGCATTGGCCGCGTCCTGCTGCCGGCGCTGATCGACGCGTGCGCGGCCGCGGGCTATCGGCAGATGATCGGCTATATCGATGCCGCCAACAAACCGTCGATCGGGCTGCACACGGCTTGCGGATTTCGCGAGGTCGGTTACCTGCCGTCGGTCGCCTACAAGTTCGGCCAATGGACCGACATGGTCATGGTGCAGCGGTCGCTCGGCAGCGGCGGCGTAACTGCGCCGGGCGTTTGGCCGGCGGCGTCGGTTGAGAGCGACGGTCCGGAGGGCGGATAGCGAATGGCGAAATAGCGAATGGCGAATAGCGAATGGCGAATGGAAAGACGACGCGGCGGCGTCCGCTATTCGCCACTCGCCATTCGCTATTCGCGCCACTGCACGCTGGCGACGGCAATTGTCACTGCGCGGTCAGTCCGCCGTCGAGCACGAACTCGGCGCCGGTGACGAACGCGGATTCGTCTGAGAGCAGATAGACGCAAAGCTCGGCGACTTCGGCGGGCGTGCCGAAGCGGCCGAGCGGCACGGAAACCGACAGGCGTTCGCGGGCGCGGGCCGGATCGCGGAATTGCGTCATCATGCCCTCGATCATCGGGCCTTCGATGAAGGCCGGGTGGACCGAATTGCAGCGCACCGGCGGCTTTTGGCGCGCGCCGTGCAGCGCGACCGATTTGGTCAAAAGCCGCACGCCGCCCTTCGAGGCATTGTAGGCCGCGAGATTGTGCCCGCCGACCAGACCGGAGACCGACGAGATGTTGACGATCGAACCGCCGCCGCGCCGTAGGAGCCCCATGCCGTACTTGCAGCCGAGAAAGGTGCCGTCGAGATTGATCGCCATGACGCGGCGCCAGGTGGCAAAGTCGGTGTCCTCGACGGTGCCGATGGCGACGATACCGGCGGCATTGACCAGGCCGTCGAGCCGTCCGCCGTTGCGTTCGATGGCGGCAATTACCCGCGTCCAGTCTGCTTCCGACGTGACATCGAGGGCGTGGCTGAGTTTGGCACGGCCGGGCAGATCGGTGGTGATCGCAACGCCGCCATGCTCGGCGACCGCGTCGGCGATCGCCGAGCCGATGGCGCCCGCGGCGCCGGTCACCAGCACGATTTTGTCTTTCAGCCGGGGCATTGCTTCACCGCGTCCTATTTCTCCGGCACGACGGCGATGGCTTCGATCTCGAACAGGTATTCCGGCGCCGCAAGCTTGCCGACCTGCACGGCGGTCGAGGCCGGCGGCGCTTTGGTATCGAAGTAGCGGTCGCGCACTTCGCGAAAAACGCCGATCTGCCCGATGTCGACGAAATAGTTGGTGGTCTTGACCACGTGCTCGAAACCGGCGCCCGCCGCGGCCAAAGCCGCTTTGAGATTCTCGAAGCATTGCGTCGCCTGGGCGCGGAAATCGCCGCCGATTTTGCCGTCCGGCGCCATGCCGACCTGGCCGGCGATGTAGATGGTGCGTCCCGGGCCGGTCGCTTCGACGACATGGGTGTAGCCGCGCGGGGCATGGATGGTCGGCGGGTTTTGGAAACGATGAACGGGCACGCGCGGCTCCTTCTCCCTGAAAACCCGACGTGCGGTCGGGCGATTATCGTTACGCCACACAATACAAGCGGCAAAACTTCATGGCAAAGTGCGCCGCATGATTCATGGCTTTGCGCCGCATATTCTTTTCGGCCTCGATCCGATGTGGGTGTCGCTTGCGGTGCTCGCGGTCACCTATGCCTTCATCATTGCCGGCCCGTTCAATCACGCCGTGGTGGCGCTGATCGGCGCGGTGGTCCTCGTCCTCATCGGCGCGCTTGACCAGGACGAGGCGATCAAGGGCATCGATTGGAATACCATCGGCCTTCTTGCCGGCATGATGATCCTGGTCTCGATCTCGCGCCGCTCCGGTTTGTTCCAGTATCTCGCCGTCGCTTCGGCGCAGCGGGTGAGGGCGAACCCGGCCGGCATTCTGCTGATGCTGCAGCTTGCCACGGCGATCCTCTCGGCGGTGCTCAACAATGTCAGCACGGTGCTTTTGATCGTGCCGGTCACGCTGGTGATCGCCGAGGAGCTGGAATTACCGCCCTACCCATTCTTGTTCGCCGAAGTGCTCGCCTCGAATGTCGGCGGTACGGCGACGCTGATCGGCGATCCGCCCAACATCTTGATCGGCTCGCAGGCCGGTCTCGGCTTCAGCGCCTTTCTCGTCAATGTGGCGCCGGTCGCGGTGGTGATCCTGGCGGTGCAGGCGGTGCTGGTTCATCTCCTCTGGGGCCGTTCGCTGCGCGCCAGCCCGGAGAGCCGCGTCCTGGTCATGGGCATGAATGCGCCGGGCATGGTGACCGACTGGGTGCTGCTGCGCCGCTCGGTGGTGGTGATGGGCGTGGTGCTGGCGGCCTTCGTGTTCGCCGGACCGCTTCGCCTTGAACCGGCGACCATCGCGCTCGCCGGCGCCGCCGCGCTCATGCTGCTCGACAACGTCAAGCACCGCGGCGCCAAGCAGGCGGACAATGTCCACGCGACGTTCGCCGACGTCGAATGGACGACGATCTTCTTTTTCATCGGGCTGTTCGTGGTGGTGCACGCGGTCGAGGCGAGCGGCCTGCTTGTGCTTGTCGGCGGCAAGCTCGTGGCGCTGACCGGCGGCAATCTGGCGATGGCCGGCACGCTTATCCTCTGGGTGTCGGCGATTTTGTCGGCGATCCTCGACAACATCCCGTTCGTCGCCAGCATGATCCCGCTGATCAAGGGCATGGCTCCGGCCTTTGGCGGGCCGAATGCGATCGAGCCGCTGTGGTGGTGCCTATCGCTCGGCGCCTGCCTTGGCGGCAACGGCACGCTGACCGGCGCGTCAGCCAACCTCGCCGTCGCCGGCATCGCCGAGCGCAACGGCATCCGCTTCGGCTTCGTCCAATATCTCCGCTACGGCGTGCCGATGACCTTTGTCTCCATCGCCATCTGCCAGGCCTATGTGTGGCTGCGGTATTTCTGACGACGAAGCGCCGTCGGCACTTAGATCAGGAGCTCGTCGACGACCTCTTCCGCCAGCGACAGCGAAGACGTCAGTCCCGGCGATTCGATCCCGAACAGATTGACCAGCCGCGGCAGGCCGTGTGCGTCCTCGGCGGCGATCATGAAATCAGCCGGCTTTTCACCGGGCCCGGTCAGCTTCGGCCGAATGCCGCAATAATCCGGGACGAGCGACCCGTCCGGCAGGCCCGGCCAATAGGCGCGGATGCGCTCATAGAACGAATCCGCGCGGCGCGGATCGACGGTATAGCTTTCGCGGTCGATCCACTCGACGTCCGGTCCAAAGCGCATGCGGCCGGCAAGGTCGAGGGTGACGTGTACGCCAAGTCCGCCATCGACCGGCGTCGGATAGATGAGCCGCGAAAAGACCGGCCGCCCGGCGAAGCCGAAATAATTGCCCTTGGCGAGAATGAGCGGCGGCACCTTGTCGGGCGGATAACCCTCGATGCGGCGTGCGAGCGCCTGCGCGCCAAGTCCGGCCGAATTCACCACCGCGTCGAACGCGACCGTCCCGGCGTCGCGGCCGCCGAATTGCACCTGCCAGTGCGGCGCCGCGTACGACATGCGCTCAACCGGCGTCTCGAAGGCGATGCTGCCGCCGTGGTCCTCAAGCTCGCCCCAAAGCGCCAGCATGTAGCCGTGGCTGTCGATAATGCCGGATTCCGGCGACGATAGTGCGCCGATGCAGGCAAGTTCGGTCTCCAACGCGCGCGCGGTGTTGCCGCCCATCATTTCCAAGCCTTCGACGCCGTTCTCCCGGCCTTGGGCGAGAAGCGTCTCGACCTTGGCGAGTTCTGCCCCGTCGGTCGCGACGATCAGCTTGCCACATTTCCGGTGCGCGACGCCGTGGGAAGTGCAGAATTCATAGAGCAGCCGCCGGCCGCGCGTGCAGTGCCGGGCCCGCAGCGAGCCGGTCGGATAATAGATGCCGGCGTGAACGACCTCGCTGTTGCGCGACGAAACGCCGTTGCCGATACCGCCGGTCGCCTCGGCGACGATCACGTCATGGCCGCGGCAGGCGGCGGCGCGGGCGATGGCGAGCCCGACTACGCCAGCGCCGACGACAAGGACTTGCATGCTTTAAGCTCTGTTGTGTTTATTCTAGCGTGAATCGCGATGGAGGGTCGCTCGATGGCGGATGATGCGGGAAATGTCGTGCGCATTTGCTCGAAGTCCGAAGTAGCGCCGGGTTCGGTGAAGGCCTTCGCGGTCGGCGCCAACATGCTGGCAGTCTATAACATCGACGGGACCTTTTACGTCACCGACGATGAATGCACGCACGCGGCGGCGAGCCTCGCCGACGGCATGCTCGAAGGTGATGTCATCGAGTGCTGCATGCATATGGGCTCGTTCCATGTGCCGACCGGCAACGTGGTCGCGCCGCCCTGCGAAGTGCCGCTGCGCACCTACCACGTCGTCCTCAAGGGCGACGACATTTTCGCCGATCTTGCGCGCAACGCCGCCGGCGAGCCGCAATGAGGCAAGCCGGTTTTTTCGGCGAAGCGACGCGGTCCCGCGAACCCTCCGGTGATCCAAGAATTCATTGCTTGCGAATCCGGAACGTCATGACCGGCGCCTCGTTGCGGGTCGCTTCCAGCGTATCGCCGGTTTCGCGCAGCAGGTTCGGAATGTCGATGCCGGCGAGCGGATCGGTGCAGGTGACGACCAAAACGTCGCCGGACCGCATGCCGGCGAGTGCTTTGCGGGTGCGCAGCACTGGGAGCGGGCATTTGAGGCCGCGCAGGTCGAAGGTCTTTTCCGCCATCGAGGAGAGTCGCAAAAACCGAAGCCGGTCCTTATCATAGCGGCAATCGTTGCACTTAAGGCAAAACGTAAGCCCCGGATTCTCGTCCAGCCATGTCTACCTGAGCCAGGCTATCAAAACCATGTCGATGCGCGTGATTGGCCTTGCCGGTTGGAGCGGCGCCGGCAAGACGACGCTGATCACAAAAGTGATCCCGGTTCTGGTCGGGCGTGGCTTGAAGGTCGCCACCATCAAGCATGCCCACCATGAATTCGATATCGATCGGCCCGGCAAGGATTCCTGGCTGCACCGCGAAGCCGGCGCCAGCGAAGTCGTGGTCGCGTCGAGCCGGCGCTGGGCGCTCGTCCACGAGTTGCGCAACGAACCCGAGCCGCCGCTCGCGGAGCTTTTGGCGAAACTGAGCCCGGCCGATCTGGTGATCATTGAAGGCTTCAAACGCCACGCCCATCCGAAGCTCGAAATCTATCGCGCAGCGGTCGGCAAGCCGCTGATTTATCCGCAAGACGATTGCGTCGTCGCGATTGCGAGCGACCAGCCCTTGCCGCACGCGCAGCTGCCGGTGCTGATGCTCGACGACATCGAGGGCATCGCCAATGTCCTGCTGGCCGAGGCGCTGCCGCGCGATCGGATCGGGGCGGCGCGAGCCGAGTGAGCTTTCGTCATTGCGAGGAGCAAGGCGACGAAGCAATCCAGTCTCTTGGGCGAAACCGGATTGCTTCGCTTTGCTCGCAATGACGCGACGGGTTTAAACGTCCGGATAGCGCGCGGCGAGGCGCTCAGCGTCGGCGGCATCTTCGGGGGTGTTGATGTTGAAAAACGGATCGACCGGCAGGGCCGGCCAGTCGGCGAAGCCGACCGTATAACGCCCCATCCATTCGTCGACTTTGCGCGCACCTTCGCTTCTAATCGCGCGCCGCAAGTCTTCACGCAACGCCACCGGCCAGAGCGCGACCACCGGATGCCGCCGTTCGGCTGAACGCGCACAGGCGAGCCGCGCGCCGGCGGCAACGCGCGCCTCATGCAAACGCGCCACCAGGTCGCGCGGCAGGAACGGACAATCGCTCGGTGCGCTCACGACCCATTCGATGTCCGGCGCATGCTTGGCCGCAAAATCAAGCCCGGCCAAGACACCGGCGAGCGGGCCCGGATAATCCGGCACGCTGTCGGCCACCACGGATAAGCCAGTATCGGCAAAGCGTTCCGCCTCGGCGTTTGCGTTCAGGACCAAGCCGGCACATTGCGGCCGAAGCCTCTCCACGACGCGTTCGAGAATGGTTTGACCGCCGATGCGGACGCGCGCTTTGTCGCCGCCGCCCATGCGGCGCGCGAGCCCGCCGGCGAGCACGACGCCGAGCGTTTGAGAATAGGCCACGCGCCGTCCGCTTGCGGGCGCGCGGTTTAAGCGCTGCCGCCAAGCACGCGATCGATCTGCGCCGCCGTCGGGGTGACGTGATAGAACGCCGTGTAAAAGTCGCGCGTCAGCGCCTTGATATCCTCGGGGAACCGGTCCGGATAAAAAATCTTGCCGAGCCACCACAGCCCGATCAGCCGGTTGACGGCCGGCGGATAATCGACCCAGCCGAACGGCAGCTTCGGCGACAGATGCACGCGGCCGTTCTTGACCGCCGCGATCGAGGCCCAGGCCGAATCGCTGCGCACGCTGGTGGCGAAATCGGCGTCGCTGGCGATGATGATGTCGGGGTTCCAGGCGCGCACCTGTTCGACCGTCGCGACGCCGTGCGAGCCACGCAACTCGGCGGCCACGTTGTGGGCGCCGATGAATTCTATCGGCTCGCTGATCATCGAGCCGCCGAAGCCGGTCTGCAGGCCGCTCTTGTCGCGCGCGTAATAGACGTGGGGACGGGCTTCGCTCGGCACGGCGGCGCTGCGCTGCGTAACGATCGCGATCGTCTTTTCGGCCGCGCTGGCGAGCTTGTCCGCATCAGCGGCGCGGCCGAGCAACTGGCCGAGCGCGCGATACGTGGCGCCGACGCGATCCAGATGCCCGTCGAGCAGAACGTAGGGGATGCCGCTGTCCTGCTGAATCTTTTCGGCCAGCGATTTGAAGTCGGCGCTGACGGTGCCGATATCGACAATGACGTCGGGCTTGGCGGATTTCAGCGCGTCGAGATTGACGTTGCCGCGGCCGGTGAGCCGCGGAATTTGCGGCCGCGCGGCGATTTCGGGCAGCAGAAATTCGCGCGCTTCCGCGGCCGGGGGCTCGATCCAGCCGATCAGCAGATCGGGCGCGAGCGTGTACAGCTCGACCGTTGCCGGCGGCCCGGCCGGATAGACGCGCATGACCTTGTCCGGGCCGGAGACCGTTCGGCCGGTGGCGTCGGTGATGCTGGCGGCGAAGCCGTGCAGCGGCGCGGCGAGTGTTGCAACCAGCCCGCCGGCAAACGTTCGGCGATCGATCCTCATCTCTCTCATCCTTCAGGATAGGCTAGGCAATTGTACGCCAGTTAGGCCTGCGCAATAAGCCAGAAGTTCATCTTGCGACGCCGTCTGCCGTGCCGCTGGGTTCACGCGGCGGTGCTGCTGATGATAGAAGTATTGGCCGGTGACGGTCGCCGCCGGATCGTCGCTGACGGCCAGCCAGGCTTGGGTGACCGGCGCCAGCGAAAGATCATCGGGTGCGTCGGCGCCGCCCATTTTGGTCGGCACCCAGCCGGGTTCCACCGCGTTCGACAGCACACTCGGCCATTTGCGGGCGACGGCAAAGGCCAGCACCACATCGAGAAGCTTGCTGTCCGAATAGGCCTGCGCGCCGCTCCAGCGCCGTTTCTCCCATTGCGGATCTTGGAGGCTTGCGTCGCCGCCGGTGTGCATGCCGGAGCTCAAATAGACCAGCCGTTTGGGCGGATCGATCAAGGCCGTGAGCAGATACGGCGCCAGCACGTTGATGGCGAAGAGCTGCGAAAGGCCGTCGCCGGTGTCGATGCGGCGCGGCTCGCGATAACCGACGGCGACATTGTGGATGACCGCATCGTGCGGCCCGAGCGCATTCACTTGCTCGGCAACGTGCCGCATCTGGGCGATGACCGAAACGTCGCCGACGACGACCGCTTCGGCCTGCGGCAAGGCGCGCCTCGCATCGGCCGCACGGGCCTCGTTGCGCGCATGCAGCGTGACGCTATGGCCCCATTCGGCGAGCAACTGCCCCGCCATCAGTCCGAGACCTTCCGACGAACCGGTGATGAAGACGCGAGCCATATGGACTTTCAGGTGGGTTCTTGCGCGGCGAAATTATTCAGCTTCGGATTCCGGGACCGGAACATTGAAGCCATTGAGCGTGATGGAAACAAGGCCATGGAGACCGACAAGATAGATCAATTCGACCGCGCCGCGAATTCCTCCACCGCCTGCCAAGCCGCTCATTCACAAAGACGCCCCGATAAGGAGTGGGCGCGTCGGGCGCTCACACCTTCTCGTCGGGAACCGCCAGGGCCTTGATGAAGATGGCGGTCGATACATAAAATCCGACCACCATCGTCAGCTCGACGATCTCGCGCGGCGAAAAATGGCGCCGCAGTTCCAAAAAAGCGCTGTCCTCGACCGGCATTCTTTGGGCGATTGTCTCGGCGAAGCCGAGCGCGGCTTTTTGCGCCGCCGTGAACGCGACGCTGTCGGGCCAGTGCGCGACCTCATCGAGCTGCCGCTGCGTCACGCCGCATGCGCGCGCCAGCGGCAGGTGACGGGTCCAGACATAGTCGCAATCGATGACCTGCGCGGAGCGCAAGATCGCGAGTTCCGCCAGCGAGCGCGGCAACACCGTGTCGCGGCGGAATGCCAGCGCCATGTCGCCCGACGCTTTCATGAGCGCCGGCGCGTGCGCCATGATCCGATGCAGATTGAGGATGCCGCTGCCGGAGGCGAGTTTCTCGAACTGTTCGCGTACCAACGGGTCGTCAGGATGATCGATGAGCGGCAAACGTGACGGCGTTGGCCCCGACGCCGTCACGGGATCACCAGGAGCTTACCGGTCGTGGCGCGCGATTCCAGCGCGCGGTGCGCTTCGGCAACCGCTGCCAGCCGGTAGGTCCCGAAAACCTTCTGTTTGAGCCGGCCTTGCTCGACCCAGGCGAAAATTTCGTCGGTCCGCGATCGGAGCTCGCGGCGGTCGGCGATGTAATGGTCAAGTCCGGCGCGCGTCAGGAACAGCGATTTGCGGAACAGCAGCTCGCGCGGATCGATCGGCGGCACGAGACCGCTGGCTTCACCGTAGAGGGCGAGCATGCCGCGCGGGCGGAGTGAATCCATGCTGCGGATGTAGGTGTCGAGCCCGACCGCGTCATAGACCACGTCGACGCCGCGGCCACCAGTGATGCGCTTCACCGCGGCGGCAAAATCTTCTTGCGCATAGATGACGACGTGGTCCGCGCCGGCCTCGCGCGCAATCTCGGCCTTCGCCGCCGTCGACACCGCGCCAATGACGTCGGCGCCGCGGAGCTTTGCGATCTGGCACAACAGGATGCCGCAGCCGCCGGCGGCGGAATGAACGAGGCAGCTCGACCCCGGCCCGAGCGGAAAGGTCGAAGTCGCGAGATAGTGAGCCGTGAGACCCTGGAACAGCACCGCAGCGGCTTCTTCGAATCCGATGCCGTCGGGCAGCGGCACGACGCGCTCCGCAGGGGCAAGCGTGTGGGTGGCGTAGGAGCCGGCGGCGAAGATAAAGGCGACGCGGTCACCGGCGGCGATGTCGGCGACACCGGCGCCAACGGCCACCACGATGCCGGCGCCCTCAAGTCCGAGCGTCAGCGGCAGGTCGCGCTGATAAAGTCCGCTGCGCAGCTGCGTGTCGAAAAGATTGACGCCGGCGGCCTTGACCTCGATGAGCACCTGGCCCGGTCCGGGCGAAGGCAGCGGCAAGTCCTCGAGCACCATGGCTTCCGGACCGCCGCAGGCGTGAACACGAATGGCTTTCACCGCTGCGGTTCCGGCTTCTTCAATGCGCTTGGCTGCACAGCGTGAAATCGACCGCCACCGGCGTCGCCTTGAAATAGGCCTCGCGGAACGCCGCCGGATCGGGAAAAACGCTCCGGTCGATCTGGCGGCGGATGAGCTGGACCCGGAGGGGATTCACGTCGAACGGGAACGGGTCGACGGCGATCGTCGTTCCCTCGATCGTTTGCAGCGTCAGCCGCACCGGAGCCGACGTGCCGTCGTAGGAGGTCGGCACCGGCTCGATAAAGTCGTCGACGACGTCTTTGTTGCACAGGAACAGCGAAATAAAGTCGAAGGCCTGGAGGAGCTGATAATTCGTCCAGAACTCGCGCTCATCGTAGTTGCGCAACTGTGCCGCTTGCGCCTCTTCGTTGCGCGCCAGAAAGTCTTCGTTGTCGTCCGGCAAGTTCTGGGTGTTGAAGAATTTCGGGTGCGCGACTTTGTCGTAGCGGCCGCGCTGCAGCCCGGTGCGATGTTTGCTCAGCAGCAGGCCGGAATACGGATCGATGCGCGTCATCCAGTCGATCGCCCATTCAAACGCGCGCCGCTGCGGCTTGCCCCAGGTGACCTGAAGGAAATTCAGCGGCTTGCCGGTGTCCGGCGCGATTGAGGGACTGGCCTCGTAATCGTACCAGCCGCTGTCGTGAAACATCGCGGCCCGGACCACCGCGTCATAGGGCTTGGGCCGCGCGAAGTCCTTGTTGCCCCAATGGGCGGCGCACTGCCCGGACAGCTTGGCGTGGTCGGTCTGGCCGATGAGGATCATCGAGCCATCGGCCCGTTCGCGCACGATCATGATTGCCTGCCGCCCCGTCCGTTGCGTTGGCGTTTCTTGTTCGCGGCGACCGTAGCAGATGCTTGCCGAAACAGGCAACGCAAGCCGGTTGCGCTGTCGGCGCGCGTATATCGTGTGAACGCGCCTGCCCTGTGCCTTAAAGCTGCGGACTTCGGGCCGCGGCGCCCGGGCGGTTCCGCGTGGGTTGTGCGACCGAGCCGCCTCGCTATATTGCGCCCCTCCCGTAACCGGAGGGATGGCCGAGTGGCTGAAGGCGCTCGCTTGGAAAGCGTGTATACGGGAAACCGTATCGTGGGTTCGAATCCCACTCCCTCCGCCAGGCTTCTTTCGGAACCCGTTCTCCACCGCCGGCCGAACGCCGCTGGATTTCCACGCGTCCCTCGGCTTGCGGCGAATGTGCGCTAATGTCCCGTCGATCGAGTTGCCGTCCGTAGGCCGGAAAACGCGGCATGGCCAACATGGCCGGTTGGAAACAGGTCCGGACTTTGGTTAGCGCTCACAGAGCCCAATTGCGGTTCTGTCTGCGTGTGACGGTTGCTGGCTTGTTGGCGTTCGCTGTCGCTCAGGTTTTGACCATTCCGTTGCATGGATTGTGGGTCGTCCTGACGGCCGTGGTCGTCACTCAAATGAGCGCCGGCGGGTCGGTGCGCGCGACGGTCGAATATATCATCGGCACGTTCGGTGGGGCGGTCTATGCCGCCATCACCGGCCTGCTTATTCCGCACACGACGGCGATTGCGCAGGGCGGCGTTCTGGCACTCACGATCGCGCCGTTGGCACTTGCGGCGGCGCTCAATCCCAACTTTCGCGTGGCGCCGTTTTCCGCCGTCCTCGTCCTGCTCATTTCCGGTCAGCTGAGCGAGGGGCCGATCGAATCCGCACTTTATCGTGTCGGAGAGGTCGCCCTTGGGAGCGCCATCGCGGTGATGGTCTCGCTCCTGGTATTCCCCGAACGCGCTCATCGGCTGGGCCTCGACGCGGCCGCCCGCATGCTGGAACAGCTCGCTAGCGCGCTCCCCATATTGTTGGCGGGGTTCACGCGCGACCTCGATCCTGCGGTGACCAGGCGCGTCCAAGATGATATCGGCAAAGCTGTCGCCACCTTCCAAGCGATCGTGGTCGAGGCGAACGGCGAGCGCGTGATAAATTTGCCGACAGAGCCGGATCTTGGACCGCTGTCGCGAACCCTGCTGCGGCTGCGCCACGACCTCATCATCATCGGGCGCGCGGCAGCCGCGCCGCTCCCGGATAGTCTCGCGCAGCGTCTTGGCCCGCCGCTCGCATGCGTGTGCGCGAACGCCAGCGACTTTCTGCGTCGCAGCGCCACCGCACTTGTCCTTCGCGGTGATCCGCCGCCGCTCGATGAGGTGGACGCAGCTCTTAAAGCTTATACATCCGAAATCACCTCGCTCCGCGACCAGGGTCTGACGCGCAGCCTGTCAATCAGCGAGGTCGAGCGCCTGTTTGCGCTTGGTTTCGTGCTCGATCAGCTGCAGCAGCATTTCTCCGATCTCGAACGCTGTGTGCAGGAATCTGCTCGACCTTTCGCCGGAAGGCGCCGGTCGTAAGCGACCGGGGCGGTGCCGGCGCGAAGAGCCGAGGTCATCATTGCCGGCGGCGATCTCGGTTAGCGCATCGCAGCCGGCCAAAAGAACACAACAGGAACATACTTCACCATATGGCGAGCGAAGGAAGCACAGACTGGACTAACGTCTGGTCAGACATTACACATTGCTGGTTGAATCTGATGAAAGATGCCGGTTGAATCTCGTGGGACAGGCCGGGTGAATCTCACGACGTATGCCGTTGGAATGTCATAAGATGCCGTTTCGAGGCGTTCGAGTTTATCGCGCCTTGCCGGGTGCATTTGAGCGCCCTTCCGTTCAACGGCACGTTGGCTTGCGGTTGAAATCGACGCAATGCTTGCACGGCGGGCGCCCGATCGGTGGCGAGATATCAATGCAGATCAACTTCGGCGGAGGTTGGTAATGCAAGCCGGTACAACACCGCCTCCCTTCGATGTGATGGGCTTACTGACGCGGCAAGACACGCGATGCACGGTGGCGACATATGAGGACGGTCAAATCGTCTACGCACAGGGCGATCCGGCGGATTCGGTTTTTTACGTTCACACCGGCAGGGTCAAAGTCACCGTCATTTCCGAGCTTGGAAAGGAAGCCATTGTCGCAATCCGGGGACCGGACGAATTCTGTGGCGAGGGAGCCCTGACCGGAAAGCCGCTGCGATTGTCTACAGTCACCGCGATGTCGCCATGCGAGATCGTGCGGCTGGATACGGAGAACATATTAGGTCTCCTCCATCGGGACTCCGGCTTTGCCGACTATTTTCTCAGCCACCTCTTGACCCGCACCGCCCGCGTGGAAGCGGACTTGGTCGACCAGTTGTTTAATTCCAGCGAGATGCGGCTGGCGCGGGCGCTTCTCCTGTTGGCCAACTATGGCGGTGACGTCGGCAAGGAACCGTTGCCGGTAAAGGTGAACCAAGAGACCCTCGCCGCCCTGATCGGAACGACGCGGTCTCGCGTGAACTTATTCATGAACAAATTTCGGAAGCTGGGCTTGATCGATTACAACGGCAAACTTGAAGTTCGAAAAGCTCTGCTGAACTACGTTCTGAATGAAAAACCGCATATTCGCCCCAACTCGTGACGAATTTTTCGCACCGTCGGCGGCTTGCGCGGCCGGCTCACCGTTTTTCGAAACTCCCCCGAAAACGACCCTCGAGCATCCATCAGCCCGCGTCGGGCATTATCTTCCGTTACGCGACAGCGGCTCTTGCCATACCCGATCGAGCTGAACCGCCGCATGCCTCGCGTCGGTCTGGTCGTGGCCGTTCGTTTGTCCTCCGCGAAAGTGCTGGAACACATAGACCCGGAGTGCCGAGGACAGGTTGGAATTGACCCGATCAGAGTCGACCTTGTTGACGAGTTTTGACAGCGTCAAATGGCTGTCGCGGGCAATTTCCTTCAGTCCGATCCAAAACGAATCTTCCAGACTGACGCTCGTTTTGTGGCCGGCGACCACGATTGAGCGTTTGACCACGGTAGACGGCATGGCAAATCCTTTCGCCTGACGAGCTTCGGTTTGTGAGGCCGCGGGACACTCAACGCGGCACTAACGACGAATAAACTCGCGACACGTTTCCAACGACATTAATCGCAAGGCGGCAAATCGATGACGAAATGTGCGCTCCGTTAACGTCGATTGTCTGTCCAGAATCGAACAAGGAACTATACGGCGATACCGATTTTCCGCGGGAACCGCGCGCACGTCTGAGAACGTCGTATCTTTTTTATGAAATCCACGCCGCGCCGCCGCCGCTCGATCGCGCAACTATCAGAACAAATACGTACGAGGTGGTAGTCAAATGCCGCAGCCGGACGGAACCGGAAAGTTCCATCCTATTTAAAGTTCCATCCTATTTGTTGATCCGGCTACGCTGATTGCCGGCGATCACGTGTCGAAGTCCCGGCGAGCTTCATCGCTTGCTCGCGGCAGCACGTCGCGGCATCTGGCAATGGCGGCGGAGGATTATCATCGCACCGATGGCCTCGTGTTACTACTTACGCGTGAGTTTACATTGAGGAAAGCATTTGCCGTCAGCTTCGCGCCGGTCGCTGCAAAGAAAATTAGCTGACACATGGAGGTAGCGCCGTGAGTTCTTTCCAAGTTACCCCAAGCACGGGCGCAGCAGTATCCGCGTTCGTCGCCGCCGGCGTCACGGTTTCGATTCTTGCCATCGTTCAGTCGCTTGGCGTCGTTCTGAGCTGGATCGGTTAAGCGTTGGCCCGACGGTTCGTCGCGTCAACAACGGTTCAGCGGTGAGTTCATGAAAGAGCCAACCCGCACCGTCGCTGACAGGCGATTGGCCGTAGTGAACCATCGGCCGCAAGCGGATAGCGCCGGCCCGCATCCCCATGATGGCGTGACCCTGGTACCGCCAGCGCCGGCCGGTAGGCGGTTCATATCGCTTGGCGGACCGGCCCCGGATATTTCTGGACTTAACTTGCTGAACTTGGAGGGCGTTGTCGGATTGCCTTGCGACGCAATCATTCTGCTCAAACACATCGATCCTCCCGAGCTCGACAGCGTTCTCCGGCAGGCTCCCGATCCCGCCGTGCCGATCGTCGACTTCTTCGGCAATCACCCAATTCGCCGCGACTTCGTCGGTTCGCAGCTTAATGACGAAAGCGCGATGCAGATGCAGGCGCGCTTGGCTCCGGTTTGGGCGCGCCTGGCCGAATTGCCGTTTCAATCGAGCCAGGAGGATCGGCCGGGATTGACGCTGCTTCGTCTGCTTTATTCGCGCGACGCGCCGGCCAACGCGACCTTCGATCCCGGTTACCCCCTGACCGTGAATTATCCGCTGGTCGGCGCGGGAGGCGGCACCCGCCATCAGCTTGAAATCGCTGGCGAACCAAGATCTGCTTCGTCGACGCCATTTCACCCGCACGCACACCTGCGACAAATGCGGCTCGGCGCGTCTGCATGTTTTTGAGGCCTGTCCCGGATGCGGCGGCGCCGATCTGGCCGAGGCAGCGCTCATTCATCACTATCGTTGCGGCTGCCAGGAACCTGAGGCCCGTTTCATTCAGGGCGATCTGCTGATCTGCCCAAAATGCCGTCGCGAGCTGCGCCACCTGGGCGTCGACTATGGCAAACCCGGCAACATCGTGGTCTGCCGGACCTGCAGCGCGACGAACTCCGAGCCGCACGTCCATTTTATTTGCATGGATTGCTCCGCGGTGACGCCGGCCGAGGGCTCGATCCCGATCGACTGGTACCACTACGATCTCACCGCCCACGGATTATCCACGCTTCGCGAAGGACGGCTGCCGCAGTTCGGTTTCGATCCGCAGCTCGAGGCAGGTCCGCGCACCTATTCGGCGCGCGAGTTTGGGTTGCTCGCCGCGCAGGAGATGCGAACGGCACGGCAGTTTCAACGGCCCCTCTCGGTCCTGCGGGTTTCATTTCCGAACATCGAGGCGCTTCGGCGCGATCTCGGATTCGGCGGCCACCGACGCCGCGCTTCGCCAGGCCATCGAAGCGATAGCCGGGACGGTTCGGGCAAGCGACTTCGTTGGCATCGGCGGCGCCGCATCCGTTGTCATCGCATTTCCGGGGATGGCGTCGAGCGATGTTAGTCCCATCAAGGACCGTATCCGGAAGGCCATGCGCGAAAGCATCGCCGTGCCTCTCGAGTTCGCGATCGATGTCGCCGAAGGCGACGCGATCGATCGGATGCTGCAGCAGGGCTGACAGCGATGCCTGCGCTATCCTTTCTCCAGTCCCTAGACGCCACGAGCGTCATCCTCCTTTTCTGGTACACGCTCCTCTTCGAGGTTCCCCGTTACACCATCGGTGCGGTGGTGGTTTGCGGAATAACCCTGTGGAAGCGCCCGACGTCCCCGATCAGGACCGATTTTACCTTGAGCGTCGTTCTGGCCGGCCACAACGAGGCGAAGCCGCTGCGCGCCTGTGTCGAGGCGTTGGCCGAGCAGACCATCTTGGCCACGCTCGGCGCCATCGAGGTGGTCGTGGTCGACGACGGCTCGACGGACCGGATGTTCGAAGTCGCCAAGCGCCTGCAACGCGAGGGCAAGATCGAACTCGGCATTGCGGCTCGAACACCGCGGCGGCAAGAGCGCGGCTGTCAATCTCGGCCTGTCCGTCTGCACCGGCGACATCGTCGGTAATTTCTGACATCGATACCACCTTCGACCGAACCGCATTTGCTGAAATGCTTGGCTATTTCGCCGACCCGCGGGTCGGGGCCGTCAGCGGCAGCCTTGGCGTACGCAATGCCACCGCCAGCCTCATCACCCGTCAGCAGGCCATCGAATACGCGATCGGCATCGCGCTCGGCCGCATTCTCCAGGATGCGCTCGGAATTCTGTCGATCGTATCGGGTGCTTTTGGTGCGTTCCGGCGTGAGGCGCTCGAGCAAGTCGGCGGCCAGGATGTCGAGGTCGGCGAAGATGCCGACCTGACGATGAAGCTGCGCCGTGCCGGCTGGCATATTCGCTTTGCCCCGGACGCGCATGGATTGACCGATGTGCCGGAGACCGTCTCCGCGCTCATTGCGCAGCGGCTGCGCTGGGATCGCGGCCTCATAACCATCTGGATGCGCAAGTTCCGCAGCGTTTTCGATCCGCGACAATCCACCTTTCGCCTGCTCGACGTGGTGGCGCTGCTCGACGTGATTGTCTTTCAGATCGTGCTCGCGCTGGTGTTTCCCGTCTATCTGTTCTGGCTATTTTATTACTTCGATGCGTTTGCGGTGACGATCATCGGGGCGACGTTGGTCGGTCTCGTGGTCCTTAATCTCGTGTCTTTTGTGGCCGCCGCGGCGATGGGGGTCGAGACTCCGTTGCGGTTCGTCCTGTACCTGCCGCTTTACACGGTTCTGCAGCTTTCATTGATGCGCATCGTGCGCATCACCGCATTCACGCAGGAAGTCATTTTCCGCAGCTCTTACCGCGATCCATATGTTCCGGCTCGTGTCATGAGCCAGGTGGAGATGGTGTGATGCGATTCTTGAAGCGGCGGCGTGACGTGCACGCGATATCCGTTCAGCCGCGGGCGCACCGCTTGGCGGTGATCCGCTGGCTGTACATTTCCGGCGTTGTCGCCTTGGTCATTTGGCTCGCGAATTTTGCCTTCGGCAGTCTGTTGTACCTGCAGAGCGAAGGGCTCGTTCTCGGCGAGCCCGGGGTCGTTGCCGCGGAGTTCCCGGTCACGGTGCGCGACATCCTGGTCCGCCAAGGCGAGCGGGTCAGAAAGGGCCAGGTCGCCGCGATCGTGTCCTCCCAAAATGTCACCGAGACGATTGCCCGGCTTACCGCCGACATCGCGGCGCGTGAAAGCCGCAAGAGCGAATTGCGCATCCGCAGCACCGTGGTCAATGGACTGCTGGCGCTCGCGCAAAACCGCCAAAATATCGCCTCCGATGCGCGAAAGTCGCTGGAGACGCTCATGGCGCACGGCAATCTGGCGCTCAATCAAAGGACCGCCGCCATCGATATGGAATACCGCAGCTATCAGGATCTGGAGGCGCTGAAAGCCGAGCAGCCCATCCTGAACGAGGAGCTCATTACGCTCAGCGCCGCCCTGGCGGACGCCGACAGCGCCATCGACAATCTTCGCAAGCTTTATGACGACGGCCGGCTCCGCGTGCCGATCGACGGCGTCATCAGCCGGGTTATCGCCAATAAGGGCTCCGTCGCGCGCGCCGGGGACCCACTCATCGAGCTGTATGGCGAGCAAAGATTTGTCCTCGGCTATGTTCCAACCGGAACGCTTTATCGCCTCGCCGTTGGCGACGAGGTGCAGATCAAAGTCGGATTGCAGACGACCCGCGGCTACATCACCCGCGTCGAGCCTGTCGCCCAGGCGCTGCCCCGGGAGTTCCAGCGGGCTTTCGCGCCGGTGGACACCCAGCAGCTGATTCGAGTCGAGTTCGCCGAGGGCGAGATGCCGCCGCCGCTTTTTACCAAGGTTTCGCTGCGCTCCGTCGGTTGGATCGGCGCCAACTGGAAGTGGTAGGCGCTCATCCGTCGCCAAAGAATGCCGCCGGCGACAGCCCTTGGTTAATACGTCGCCGACCACGCCGAATTTATTTGGTCGATAGACCTGTTCCATTGTGCACAGACGGCCGGGATAATTTCAGCTACCAAAATTAGCCGCGATCCCGGGATTCCGGTTCTTGATTTGCCTGATCGATTCGGATCAGCCGAATCCCATAACCTGATACCGAGGCGCGTCGTGCGATGGCATTGACGCCGGTCCATGGTGACCACCGGTGCGGCGACAGTTGAGTGACGATTGCGCGAAGGTCGATTGGTGCAGCAAGCCAATGGTACGAGGCGGTTATGCTTGATGACTTCGGCCCAGATGCGGACAAGCGTTCCTTGAACGGCGGGCATTCGAGCAACGCCACGGAACGGCTGCGCGGCGTCAGCGATGAGATCTTTGTCGTCGACGATAATCCGGCGATTTGCGATTTTCTCAATGCGGTCTTTAGCGCCGAGGGCTACCGGGTCACAAGCTTCGGTGACGGCGAAGGCTTCAAGGCGGTCGCGCATGCGCGGGCGCCGCCGGCTTGCGTTATCCTCGACGTTCTCCTGCCGGTCCGGTCGGGAACTCGATATTCTCAAAGATGTCGATGCTCCGAGCTACGCCGCTCCCTTCATTGTGATGTCCGGCATCGGCGGCGTTCCGGCGGCGGTCGAGGCCATCAGGAGTGGCGCCTTTGATTTCGTGGAGAAGCCGTTCACCCGCGACGTCATCCTGCAACGCGTTCGCGAGGCTATTGTTGCTTGGGAGCGATTGCAAACTGCAGGCAATACGTTGCGGCCCCTGACGAAGAAATTCCCCGGCCGTCAACCGCTGACGCGGCGCGAGGCTGAGGTTTTAGCCGAAATCATCGCGGCCGCCTCCAACAAGGAAGCCGCGCGAAATCTTGGAATTAGTCCACGGACAATTGAGGTCCACCGCGCTCGCATCATGGTCAAGCTCGGCGCCAAAAACGCAGTCGACCTCACCCGCATTGCCACGTCTCATCAACCTCCGTCAGTTCCGGACAATGATATCCGCCGGCTCGACGATGCAGCCCCGCCCGGAGCAGCCTAGCGAGCTTGCCAACGCTGATTTGGCGAGAAATCGGCGCGGACCTAGCGCACCGCGCGACTGCCGAGCAGGCGGTCGAACTCCTTCTTGGAAACGCCGTAGCACTCGCACGAGCGGCGGAGCAGGCCGCGGCGATCGATGATCGTGACGTTGCCGCGCGTATAGCGGATAAGGCCGGCCCGCTGCAGGGCGCCGGCCGCAGCCGTAACGCCGGTGCGCTGCACGCCCAGCATCATGGCCAGAAACTCCTGGGTCAGCAGAAACTCGTCCGATTGCATGCGGTCGTGCGTCATCAGCAGCCAGCGGCAACACCGCTGCTCCAGGGAATGAAAGTGATTGCATGCCGCCGATTGCGCGACCTGGTTGAAGAAGGCGTGTGCATAGCGAAGCATCACCGCCCGCATCGAGGCGCTTCGCGCCAGTTCCTGCTGAATCGCGTCGCCTTCATTCTGAGCCCGACGCCGGGAACCTGGATGTAAACACTGGTGGGCGCTCTGTCGTCGCCGAACAACAGGGGCAGACCGACCACGCCCTCGTTGCCGATGGTTCCGACCTCGGCCGCCTGGCCATTCGCCATGGTGTTCACCAGCGAGCCGACGCCGGTCTCGATGAAATAGACAAATCCGATGGGTTTGTTGGCGCGATAAAGCGACTGCCGGTACTTCAGCGGAATTTGGTGAAGATGCGGGCGAAGCCGTCGGTAATCCTTGGACGACAGCAAACCGAGCAATCGGTTGGCAGGCGCTTCCGCGGCCTTACGGCTAACCATTGGCCTGCTGCTCCTCTCCGTCACGCTCGATCCGATTCTCGGTTACGGCGCCGACGGGCGAACGTTGCGCGGCATCGTTGCTGCTACAGCTCAGGTCTGACTGAACCTGACCTTGTCTTCGGCCAGCAATTTCATAACGCGCGATCGCTCGATAAAGCCCGTCGATCCGCTGACAAATCTGCGGTATCGCCTAATAATCTTCCCGGCTGGCGAAATCGGCCATAACGGCCTTCTGACTGTTATCAGACATATCGAAACGCTGCGCCCTTTCCGGGGTAGAGGCAAGTTCAAGTTTCAAGTTTAATGTCCGCTGCCGGACATTTTACTCGACTTCGCTCGATAAGAAGCGCAAGGTCGATAGGTGCCGGTTAAGCGACGACAGAGGACGCGGCGGTAAGCATGCGTCGAACTTGATCTTAACCGGCCGATACAAGCCCCGATACAGACGCCCAAAGAGGCGTTCGTGACCCGCTCAGAGGCATTTCGGGGCGAAAGACAGGGAATATGCGTGCAATCGCGAAATTCGTCGCCGCAGATCTCTTACGGCGGCCCGTCCTGTGTCGGTTTGAAGACAGAACGCAGCGACCAAGTCGGCACGGCAAAGGGGCGGCGCGGCACATTCAAAGTCCGATTTCCAATGTCCGATATCGGACATTCTTGATTTGCCTCAATGTATCCGGGCTGTCACGCCCGCAAATTTACTTCAGTCCGGGTATCCAGGCGACGAATGCCGAGATACGGGAAAGGGCTGCACCATGACGGTTGAATATTCGCCGCGCGGCGCGAAGTCACCGCCGATCGGGTTATTTGAAAGACAGGAACGGCGCACCGTCGCGAGCTACGAGCGCGAACTGACGAGACACAGGCGTACGGAAAGTCGGCTTCGGGAAGCTCTCGCCCGCGAGGAGGCTCTGCTTGGTCAAAAGGACAAGTTGATCCAGCAACAGGCCGTCTTGAGCCAGGAGTCCGATCATCGGCTGTTGAACGGCGTGCAAATGATCGTGAGCCTGCTTTCGCTGCAAGGCCGGGCGTCGGAGAATCCTGAAGTTGCTTCGCAATTGGCCGCAGCCGCCGATCGCATTGCCACGATCGGGCGGATCCATCAGCGTTTGCACTCGTTGGACGGCGTGCAAACCTTCGCGTTCAAACGATATATCGAGGATCTCTGTCGTGATTTCTCGATGATGCTGTCGGCGCAGCGCCCCGAGCGGGTTATCGTCGTCGAGGGGAGCGAGATCGAGTTGCCGGCAGTCACCGCTATTCCGCTCGGCTTCATCGCCAACGAGCTGATCACGAACGCGGCCAAATACGGCACGGGTCAGATCACGGTCAGCTTGGAATCCAATCCTGGAAAGAGCTATGCGCTGTCGGTTGCCAATGATGGCCTGGGCCTGCCGGAGGGATTCGATCCCGCCGGCCGCAAAGGACTGGGAATGAGAATTATTCAATCGCTGGTCGGACGGATCGGCGGTGAATTGCGGATCGGTCGAGCCCGTGCGAACCAAGGCGCGCAATTCACCGTCGTGTTCTCCTGACTGCATACAAAACGGGTGTCATGGTGGGAAAAATGACCGCGGCGACTGCTGATCCTGATTTCGTGCGGCCGTCACCGCGGAGAGCGAAAACGAAGAGCAGGGCCGTTCCGCGGAAGAGGGCCAGAACGTCGTTCGATCCCAAGAACTTTCTCGCCAAAATGGGCGATGGAAAAGCAATTTCGAAATATGTGAAGGATCAGATTGTTTTTTCGCAGGGCGCCGTTGCCGACGCGGTTTTTTACATCCTCAAGGGAAAGATCAAGCTCACCGTTGTCTCCGAGCGCGGCAAGGGGGCGGTCGTCGGCGTTCTCGGGCCCGGCCACTTTTTTGGCGAAGGCTGTCTCAATGGCCATCCGCTGCGGATCACGACGGCGGCCGCGATCGAGGAGTGCCTCATTACGCGTATCGCCAAGGCGGCAATGATCGCGGCCATGCATGATGAGCCGAAATTCTCCGAGCTGTTCATGGCGGATTTGTTGAGCCGGAACAGTCGAATTGAAGAGGACCTGATCGACCAATTGTTCAATTCGAGCGAAAAGCGCCTCGCGCGCGTTCTCCTGCTTCTTGCCAATTTCGGCAAGGAAGGCGGGCCGGAGCCGATCGTCGGAAAGTTCAGCCAGGAAATCCTGGCGGAAATGGTCGGCACGACCCGATCGCGCGTAAGTCATTTCATGAACAAATTCCGCAAATTGGGCTACATCGAATATAATGGAAAATTGGAAATCCGTAACTCGTTGTTGAATGTCGTCTTGTACGACAAACCGCAGATCAAGAATTGAAACGGTCATTTTGCCGACGGGCATCGGCAGAGCCGCTAGTCGCCGTCGTGCGCAATTTTGTCCAGCGTTCACCCGGCCTGGGCCTTCAATTACCATAAAGCAACGGAGATGAGATCATGTCGCCGCTGGGACTGATTCTTCTTGTCGTCCTCGTCATCTTTCTGCTTGGCGGCTTCAGTGGTCGCTTTGGCGGCTACGGCTACGGTTACGGACACGGTGGCGTTGGTCTTATTGGCATCATCTTGATCATCATTGTTGTTCTTATGCTGCTTGGGCGGATCTGACGTTCCGTCGGCGGCTATAAGCAACGTCGGCGACCGTCGCCAAGATCAGGCGCCTTCCGCGGCCTTGGCGCTCTAGGCTATCAGCTCGTCGGGCCGCGCCATGCTCGGCCTCCGAAAGAGGATTTTGGTTTGCACCGCGCTGCAGTTCGAGCATTCGAACCGGTGGACGGCAAGACCACGGCGCGCTGGATTGGGCTCGATAACGGCGGCCTTGAGCGGCTTGCGGCACTTCGGGCAGGTGTCATTCATAAAAAGGTCAAGAGACATGGTGCGTTTCCTGTAGCGCCAGACGAGCCGAGGCTCCGGCAAGCGAGACAACATTCGGAGCGTTATGGGGCGACGGCATAAAGCTTGGCCCAGACGCTCTCTCACTCATCAACGCTGCGAGGGCCCAGGTGCAGGCTAAACCCATCAGAGCCTGTTTCTCGTGTTTGCTTGTGACTTTGCAGGACGAGCGCACGGCCTCGCTGGCATACTGCCGAAAAAGATCGGCTTCTTTCATGACAACCTCCTGCCTAGGGGACGCCTTATCGGCGTCTTGCTGGCGATGGAGCCTGTGCAAGATGGCAAGCCGCAGTCTGTACAAAAGCGCTCACGTCAATCTGGCTGCGTGCTACTGACGTCCACAGATCTCGCACTCCCCAGATCTCGGTGTAACGCCGAATCGAGATTTTGCCTCATGACAGCGCCATGAGTGGCCGCGCGGAAGCGGTCGCGCTCCCCATCGGGAAAGGCGACCGCCATAGGTTCAAGTGCGTCGCTGGCTTCAATAGGGGCCGAAGCCGCCCAGAACGCCACCGATCAAGCCGCCGACAAAGGGAACGCCGTAGACCGGGCAGCCGTAGCCCGCGCCGTCGTAGCCTCCGCAACTGTTATAAAGCGGTCCGCCGTTGTAGCCGTCGCCGTAGTAGCCACCGCCGTTGTAGCCACCGCCGTATCGACCAACACGGGCGCCACGGGCATATCCGCCGTATCCGCCGACATGTGCGCCTCGGGCATATCCGCCCATTGCATGTCCGCCGCCGCCAGGACCACCGGGATGGCCTGCGGCTAACGCACTCGCCGCCATTGGCCCGCAACCGAGGGCGACCGTGGCAGCGAGAGCGATGAGTGTTTTATGAAGCACTTGACTCTCCTAATTTGGCTCAAACAAAAAATTTTGCTGTGAGGACCAAGACAACGCCGGATCGCCGCCAAGGTTGCACGCCATGTGGACACGTTCGCGTGTTGGTCTACGGCGCACTGCGCTTCACTCCGCCGCCGCCCCGCTGTGAGCGATTTTGCACAAACTCTGCGCGGCTATCGGGCCAGGGTTAATTTTCAGCGTCTTTTTTCTGATAAGAAAAATCATGCGACGGTGCGAAGCGTGTCGCCTCTCGCAGGTCCCTCTCACAAGAAGGACTTGTTTTCTCTTCCGGAAAGATTCGTTGGCTCTTTCAAAGAAAGACTTGCCGATGTTCACCGCCGAGCAATATCGCGCCAAAGCCAGCGAATACGCCAAACTGGCGGGCACTGCGAATGGCCCCGATGAGGCGCTTGAATTTCAACAACTCGAGCGAAGCTTCACCGCGCTTGCCGACAATGCGCAATGGCTGGCGGACAATCACGGCAAGATCGTGCATGCGACCGGGCATGCAGCCGCACCGTTCGCGCCAGATACCCCGCCGCAGAGCGCCGCGCAGCAATAGGCGCTTTCCCTGCAGCCTCCACGCGCAGCGAATAATGCCGCGCGGATTCAACGCTGCATATGCAGATTCATCAAGTCACTCGATGGCATCATGTTGGCGTTGAGGTTCGCCATGATCCAGAGCGAGCCGGCGACCACCAGGAAGACGACGAGCATGCCAAACGCGAGCGCCAGGACGTTATTGGTGTTGTCCGATCCCGTCGTGATGTGCAGGAAGAACACGAGGTGGACGCCCATCTGGGCGATGGCGAGGACGCCAAGCCCCAGCGGCACGCCGGGTGCCCAAAGCAGCGATGTGTTGGCTGCCCAAAACGATGTCACCGTGAGGATCACGGCAAGAACCAGACCGATGGTGTAGACGAGCAGGCCGGATCGCGTTTCCGCTTGTCCGGCGGCCGGCGCTGTGCCGTATCCGGGCGCGCGATGATCGTGGGTTTCGGTCATGAGACTATTCCCATCAGATAAACCACCGTGAAAATCCCGACCCAGATGATGTCGAGCGTGTGCCAGAACAGGCTGAAGCAGAGCAGGCGCCGCTGCACGGTGTCGCGAAAGCCTCTGGCCGCCACTTGCGCCATCATGACAACCAGCCAGAGCAAGCCGACGCTGACATGCAGCCCGTGGCAGCCGACAAGCGCAAAGAATGCCGACAGGAAGCCGCTGCGCTGTGGCGTTGCGCCTTGCGCAATCATGCCGGCGAATTCGCGGATCTCAAGCGAGAGAAACGCCGCGCCGAGCACGAAGGTGACGGCCGCGCCGGCATACGTGCCGAGGCGATTGCGCGATTTGATCGCCAGCGACATCATTCCGCAGGAATAGCTCGAGGCCAGGAGGCAGGCGGTTTCGATCGCGACGCTCGTTTGGTGGAACAGTTCGGCCCCGCTCGGCCCGCCCGCGGTGGCGCTCGACAGCACCGCGTAGCTGGCGAAGAACGCCGAGAACATCACGATGTCGCTTAACAGGAAAATCCAAAAGCCATAGGCGACGACGATTGCCTTCGGGGCGGGCCCGGCCTCGGAATCCGGCAGCACCTCATCGGACTCATCGAAGGCCTCGATCGTGATGCTCATCGGGCAACCTCAGCCCGGTAGGCGCGGTCGACCCGGCCGACCTCGGCGGCCGGTATCTCGATTTCCTCCGTCCCGCGAAAAGCGAAGACCAGCATGGTCACGAATGCGCCGAATACGCCGAGAACGACCATCCACCAGATATGCCAGATCAGCGCGAAGCCGGTGACGACGGCAAAAAACGCGGTGATGAAACCGGTGGCGCTGTTGGCCGGCATCTCGATCGGCTGGTAGTCGCGCGGCTGACGACGCTCATCGCCTGCGACTTGCGCTCGTGCTTTGAAGCGCCAGAAGGCATCTCTGCTCTCGACCTGCGGCAGCACCGGGAAATTCCATGCCGGCGGCGGCGACGGCGTCGACCATTCCAGCGTCCGGCCATTCCACGGGTCGCCGGTCGCGTCGCGGAGTTGGTCGCGGGCGCGGATCGAGACGACGAGCTGGACGATCTGACACACGATCCCTGCCAGAATAATCACGGCGCCGGCCGCCGCCGCCAACAGCCACGGCTGCCAATTCAGATTGTCGTAATGCTGCATGCGCCGCGTCATTCCCATCAAGCCCAGCGCATAGAGCGGCATGAAGGCGAGATAGAAGCCGACCAGCCAACACCAGAACGATGCCTTGCCCCAGCGTTCGTCGAGGGTGAAGCCGAACGCCTTCGGGAACCAATAATTGTAACCGGCCATCGCCCCGAACACCGTGCCGCCGATGATGACGTTGTGAAAATGCGCGATCAGGAACAGGCTGTTATGCAATTGGAAATCGGCCGGCGGTACCGCCATCAGCACGCCCGTCATGCCGCCGATGACGAACGTCACCATGAAGCCGAGCGACCAGAGGATCGGCACCGTGAAGCGAACGCGGCCGCCATACATCGTGAACAGCCAATTGAAGATTTTTACGCCCGTCGGCACGGCGATAATCATGGTCATGATGCCGAAGAAGCCATTGACGTCGGCGCCGGCGCCCATCGTGAAAAAATGATGCAGCCAAACCAGGAAGGAGAGGACGCAGATCGCCATCGTTGCGGCGACCATCGAGCGATAGCCGAACAATGGCTTGCCGGAGAACGTCGCGAACACCTCTGAATAAACGCCGAACGCCGGCAAGACCAAGATGTAGACTTCCGGGTGGCCCCAAACCCAGAACAGATTGACATACATCATCGGATTGCCCTGGCCGTCGACGGTAAAGAAGTGAAAGCCGAGATACCGGTCGAGCAGCAGCATCGCAAAGGTGGCGGTCAGGACGGGAAAGGCGGCGACAATGAGCAAATTCGTGGCGAGCGCCGTCCAGCAGAAAACCGGCATGCGCATATAGCCCATGCCCGGCGCGCGTATTTTCAGAATCGTGGTGGTGAAGTTTATTCCGGTCATCAACGTGCCGATGCCGGAGATTTGCAGCGCCCAGAGATAGTAGTCGACGCCGACGCCAGGCGAGAATTGCAGCTCGCTGAGCGGCGGATAGGCGACCCAGCCGGTTTTTGCGAACTCGCCGATAACCAACGAGACGTTGGTCAGCAGCACGCCCGACGCGGTCAGCCACAAGCTTACCGAATTCAACGTCGGAAACGCGACGTCGCGGACGCCGAGCTGCAACGGCACCGCGAAATTCATCAGCCCGATCATGAGCGGCATCGCCATGAAGAAGATCATGATCGTGCCGTGGGCCGAGAAAATCTGGTCGAAATGCTCCGGCGGCAGATAGCCCTGTGCCGAGCCGGCCGCGACCGCCTGCTGGGAACGCATCATGATGGCGTCGGTAAAGCCGCGCAGCAGCATCACCAACCCCAGCATGCAATACATGACACCGATGCGCTTATGATCGACGGACGTCAGCCACTCGCGCCAAAGATACGGCCAATGCCCCTTTACGGTGATCCAGGCAAGAATGAGTATGACGGCGAGGATCATCAATCCCGATGCGAACATGGGGATCGGTTGGTCGAGCGGGATCGCGCTCCAGCTGAGCTTGCCGAGCAGGTTCAACGCTCACCCCCCTGCGCGTTCATCGCATGAGCCGTGTGCGCCGGATGGGTCGGCGTCGCGTCGGGACTGACGATGGTCTGGAACAGTTCGGGCGCGACCGCATGATAGGTGAAGGGCGGCACCGATTGCGTCGGTCGAGCCAGCTCCGCATAACTTTGCGCATCGAGCGTCGGGCCCGCCTCGCGCGTTGCCGCCACCCATTGTGCAAACTTTTCCGGCGGCACTGCGTCGACGGCGAACTGCATGTCGGCAAAACCGTTGCCGCTGAATTGTGCCGAAAACCCGGAATAGGTGCCCGGCGTGCTGGCCAAGAGTTGAAGGTGCGTGACCATCCTTGCCATGGTGTAGATCTGGCTGCCCAGCTGCGGCACGAAGAAGCTGTTCATGACGCCCGCGGACGTCAGATCAAAGCTGATCGGCGTGGCGGCTGGGATGATCAGATGGTTGACGCTGGCGATGCCCTGGTCGGGATAGATGAACAGCCATTTCCAGTCGAGCGAAACCACTTGAACGGTGACCGGCTTTGCCGACGAAGCGATCGGCTTGCGCGGATCGAGATCATGCGCGCTGATCCAGCCGATGCCGCCGACCAGAAGCACGGTCATGGCCGGGATCGACCAGACGATCATCTCGAGGCGGCCCGAATATTCCCAATCCGGCAAGTGCGGCGCGCGCGCATTGGACGAGCGAAACCAGAAGGCAACCCCGAGCGTCGCGACGATGGTCGGAATCACGATGGCGAGCATGATTCCGAGCGAGTCGAAAAGGATCGTTCTTTCGGCGGCCGCGATCGGGCCTTTCGGATCAAGGACGCCCTCTGAACAGCCGCCGAGGACCGCCGCTGCGAGCAAGCCAAGAACTCTGCCACCATGTTGGCAGCTAAGATGTCGGCAGCTAAACCTCATCCGCCGCGGGATCGGGAATGGTTTGAGCATCGCAATACCCGGCAGAGTGTCCTATCGGCCCGTGCAAACACTCAAAAATCTTTGCGATTCCGACGTCGCGTTTTTGCATCGGCCCGTTTGTAGGGGGCGCGAACCGCGCCTTATCGCAGGCTCCTGAAATATTCCGGATTAGACCAAGAAAAGCTAGCTGGTGGCCATGGCAGGCCGAATATTTAATCGCGGTGGCTGCCGTTCCGTTCCGTCGACTTTGTTGACTTTAGAGAGATTGCGGGCTGGTTGGCAGGTCCGGCGGCGTTGCTGCGCCGCGCCCCGGGGGGGAGAGTGGGATTGGCTTGTGGTATGGCGATATCTGCTGGTCAAAGTATTAGAATATTTGGCATATCGGCAGTCACCGGCGGACACGCCCGCGACCGGCGCTTGGTCCGCCGTCGTGATCGCCGCCCCTCGGCGCTCATGACCACAGGCGTTGGGGCGCCGAAGGTCCGCATGGGACGCTTTTTCTTTTGAGCGCGCCTTCTGGCGGGTAGCGGATTGGGCGGGAGTGCAATGTCCGATCTCGATGCCATCATCATCGGCGCCGGCCACAACGGACTGACGTGCGCGGCCTATCTCGGCATGGCGGGTTTGCGGGTGCGCGTTCTCGAGCGCCGGGACGTCGTCGGCGGCGCTTGTGTGACGGAGGAATTCCATCCCGGCTTCCGCAATTCGACCGCGGCCTACACCGTGAGCTTGCTGCAAGCCAAGGTCATCAGCGACCTCAAATTGCAGCAACACGGCCTGCGCATCGTCGAGCGCCGCGCGCAAAACTTCCTGCCGCTGCCGGACGGGCGCTATCTCCTCGCCGCCGAGGGGCGCACGGAACGTGAGATCGCGAAATTCAGCGCGGCGGATGCCGCACGCTATCCGGCCTATCAAGCCGAGATTGGCCGCGTGGCGGCGGTGTTGCGCAGCATTGTGCTCGAAGCGCCGCCCAATCTGGCGCTTGGGCATCTCGGGCACAGCGTGCGCGAGCTCGGCAAAATGGCGACGCTCGGGAAAAGGTTGTGGCGCGGCGACGGCCTCAAAGCCGCAGTCCGCCTGCTCCGCAAATCGGCAGGCTCTATATTGGACGGCTGGTTCGACACCGATCCGATCAAGGCTTTGCTCGGCTTTGACGCGGTCGTCGGCAACTTCGCGAGCCCCTACACGCCTGGCTGCGGATACGTGCTGCTGCATCATGTGTTCGGCGAAGTGAACGGTAAGCGCGGCGCGTGGGGCCATGCGATTGGCGGCATGGGCGCGATCACGCGGGCGATGGCGAGCGCGGCCGGCGAGCACGGCGTCCGCATCGATGTCAGCGCGCCGGTCCGCGAAATCATCGTCGAGCGCGGCCGTGCGGCCGGCGTCGTTCTCAAGGATGGGACGCCGATCCGTGCCCGCACGGTCATTGCCAACGTCGATCCGCAACAGCTCCTGCAAACATTGGTGCCGCGCGGGATCGTTCCGCGCGCCGTCGACGGGCGAATGAAACGCTGGAAAGCGGGCTCGGCCACGTTCCGCATGAATGTCGCGCTGTCGAAGCTGCCGGATTTTTCCGCGCTGCCGGGCGCCGGCGACCATCTCACGGCCGGCATTATCATGGCGCCGAGCCTGTCCTATATGGACCGCGCCTACCGCGATTGCCTGCGCGACGGCTGGAGCCGGGCCCCCATCATCGAGATGCTCATTCCCTCGACGCTCGACGACAGTCTGGCGCCGGCGGGCGCCCACGTGGCGAGCCTGTTTTGCCAGCACGTTGCGCCGCGATTTGCCGATGGCTCCTCATGGGATCAACACCGCGAAACCGTCGCCGACCTGATGATCGACACCGTCGAGGGCTTCGCGCCGGGCTTCAAATCGAGCGTGATCGGGCGGCAGAGTCTTTCGCCGCTCGATCTGGAGCGCATCTTCGGCCTGCCCAACGGCGACATTTTTCATGGTGCGCTCACGCTCGATCAACTCTATTCGGTGCGGCCGATGCTGGGATATGCCGCCTATCGTATGCCGATCGCGGGGCTTTATCTGTGCGGCTCCGGGGCCCATCCCGGCGGTGGAGTGACAGGTGCGCCGGGCCACAATGCGGCGCAAGCCGTTATCGCGGATCTGCTGCCAAAATGAGCGAGCCGCTTCAATTGTGGAAGAATCCATGCGGGTCTTGCCACAAGCGCAAGTTTGCGGCTGACATCGGCTAAGTTTTGTGGCGAATCTCACGCGATGTCCTCTCGCTCCTTTCGGATCGGCCGTTCGGCCACTGGCCTTGGTCTTTTTGCGACGAAGCCCATCAAGCGGGCCGCCTACATCGCCACCTATCGTGGCCCGCGCGTTTCGACCGAAGAATCCGAGCGGCGCGAGCGGTTGGGCGCAAAATATATGTTCGAGCTCAACAGCCGCTGGGTCATCGATGGCTCGCCGCGATGGAACGTGGCTCGTTACATGAATCATTCCTGCTGGCCCAATGCCAAGCCGATCACGCGCAAGGGCCAGATCGTGTTCGTCGCGTTACGTCTGATCGCGCCGGGGGAAGAAATCACCTACAATTATGGCAAGGAATATTTCAAATATTTCCTGCAGAACAAAGGTTGCCGCTGCGCCGCCTGCCAGACCAGGGCGGCCGTTCGCCGGAGCAAGAAGATCGGGCGTAAACGGAAGCGGTGAAGTCTCAAGCGTCGTCGCTATCGTCACCGCCGAAATCGCCGCTGTCGTCGGCGAAATCGCTCTCGTCGTCGGCGTCCGCTTGCGCGTCATCGGCCCTGTCGGTCGCAGCCATGTCGGCGTCAGCTCGATGCTTTTCGGCGACGCCGCCGCGACCGATGCTGTCGATGCCGGCGGCGCGCGCCAGATCGCTGTCGGCGGCATTGCCGCCCCACGGGGCCGCCTGGTCGCCGGAGCTTCCGAATGCGCTGCGCTCGTGTCCGCCGACGCCGGCGTGATGGCCGAACATCGAACGGATGCTGTCGAGCAGGAGCCCGCCGCCGATCATGCCGGCTGCCGTCGACGCGGCTGTGCCGAGGAACGATCCGCCCGAGCCGAAGGCCGGGCCGGTGCCGTAAGGCGGCATTTGCGGGGGATATCCTTCCTGCGATTGGTAAGGCGGCGCGGTCGACGATGCAGGCTGGGTCGCTTGCGATCGCACTGTCGGCACCGAGCCGCGCGGGTCGCGCCTGCCGAGCACGGCGTCGCGCATGCTGTCGAGGAAACCGCCTTGTTGCTGCTGCTCCTCGCCGCCGATCTGCGCCTGCAGTTCTTCGATGCGGGCATTGGCGCGCTTGAGCGCCTCGTCCATGACCAGCGCCGTCTGCACCAGCGCATAGACTGCATGCGGCGCCCGTCGCAGGCCGTCCACGATTACGCGATCGGCGTCCGGGTCGCGGGGCGTATTTTCCAGTTTGGCCAAACGATCGAACAGCTCGTCGACAAGGTCCTGCTCTTGCGGTGTCATGGCGGCTCTCCCTGGGGTGCACAACCGCCGCTTATGTGGGTGACCGGGTCCGATGGCGGGAGAGGGGTCGTGAAAATGTCGCGTGATCCCTGCGCGCCGGCAAACTGTCCTAATTTGCCCATAAAAACTTCCTAGCCTGCAACGGCCCACATCACGTCGGGTAGGTCTGACCTTGGACGCTGACGATCCTTGATGCACGGGGTCGCTCCCCACATGTGCTGGTCAAGTAGCGCGTCCATTGTTAGGCGGAGGAGCCGGGGGTCGCTCCCCCGGCATCCTCTACGCCGCCCCAATCGGCCTTTTCCGGTCGCCCCTTGATTGACGCCGGCGCTGGTCACTGATCGCCAGGATATGGTAGTTGGTTTAATGCGGATTCGCGATCGCGCGCCGGCCGGGGCATTGGTATGGGGATCGTCGTTCAATTTCGCAGGCCCGTTGCCTCTTCCGAGGTGATCGCCAAGCTCGTCGAACTTGGATA
This sequence comes from uncultured Alphaproteobacteria bacterium, assembly GCA_963829395.1. Taxonomy (GTDB): domain Bacteria; phylum Pseudomonadota; class Alphaproteobacteria; order Rhizobiales; family Xanthobacteraceae; genus BOG-931. Next base: position 457,308 of record CAWHHX010000001.1, read on the forward strand.
TCTGCGGGCGGCGAAGCGCCACAAAGTTGGCGTCGTTGAGAACGCCGTGGAGCGGTTGCGCCAAGATCTCCATCGCGATGGCGTGATCTGCGCCGGTGATCTGTCGCCCGCACGCAAAGACGAAAAGCCAGAGCACGCTGCAGCGCCGCCGGTGAGGTCCTCGTCCGACCAGAACTAGCGATGTTGTCGAGGCAAGCGCAGATCAACATCGATCGCGCTGCCGAAATTCACCCGTGAATTTAGAGTTGGACAACGCGCTTCTGTCTGGTCGTCGGCCGAAAGCGGTTGGCCCCGACGAAGCCATGCTTGCTACGTCGGCTGTGCCGTGGCCCGTCTAGCCACGCGTTTCAAGCCTTCGGTCAAACCCGTGACCTGCGTCAGCTTCAAGTCACGATAGGATTTCCTGCCCGGCAAGAAGGAGCGCTTCGATGTGGCAGGCGATCGCTTCCGTGTTGCACTCGCCGCCGGCTTCGATCGAATCCAAAATTTCGCACAGCGAGCCGGCGATAAACGCGAGCAGTTCAAAGCCCAAAGTCGTCGCGCTGTCGCGTAATTGATGGCTGTGGAAGTTTGCCGTTTCGACCCAATCCTTGGCGGCCTTGGCGCCATCGATTTTCTTCATCAACCGCACGAATTCTTTCAGTTCGCCTTCGAGCCAGGCGTCGAAATGTGATTTTGCTTCTTTGATCTCGGTCTGCGCCTGCTCGATTGCTTTGTCGCGCGAAACGCCGCCCTCTCGTCGCGCCATCTTCTGAAAACGCGTATCAACGGCGAAGATCCGGGCGTCTGATTTCGCTGCGGTCTTCGATTTCGCCGCCTTTGCCATCAATCTTGTCCCGATCGCACCGCGGTGAATAAGCTGTCAATATCATCTTGCGCCAGCGCCGGACCGCTCTCCTGCGCGACCTCGGTGTCCTTGTCCCCCTTGCGGCGGCCGACGCCATGATAGCCTTCGATCTTGAATCGCCGATCCGGCCCGAAATAAGTGGCTGTATCGACAAACTTGCGCGGATTGAAAGCGATCCAGGTCAAGCGGTCATAGAGGCTTGCAGCCGACAGCGGCTTGACAATCACCATGTTGGCGCCGGCGTCGCGCGCTTGCTTAATTGTCGATGCCCGTGAATTGGAGGTCATGATCAAGATCGGCATCATCCGATGCTCGTTGTCCTTCTTGTTGCGGATGGCATGGGTGAGCTGAAGGCCGCCGTGCTGCGGTAGCCGGGCATCGCAAATCAGCAGGTCGATGCTTTGGGCGGTCAACGCGTGGATGACTCCTATGGAGTTGCGGACCTCGAGCACTTTGCTGGAGCCGAAGCCCCGCAGCATGCTGTGAATGAGCATGGACATGTATGAACTTGGATCAGCGATCAGGAACACCAGATCGCGCAGGTTCATGTTAGGACTTGCCAAGCCGTCTCTCCCCGCGAGATGAGCGCCGCTCTTGCCGTCGCAAACAGTGCGCTTGCAGATCGCTCGCCAGTCCCGAAACCAGAATTAGGTACGAGGCAGTCACGCTGTTATTTCACCAGATTCGCCGCCCTGCGCACAGGCTATTTTTGTCGGCCGGCGCTATCGATTCGCTGCAAAAAATCACCGGAATCGAATATCCGCCGCCGTCCTTGGTGGCGCGCCTAAGCCTGCCGTTGCAGCTCCGGCGGCTCCGATCGCCCGCGTGCGGCGTCAATCGGGGTCGCGAAGTCCTGCCGGAGCGCGGTTTTGAGCACCTTCCCGAGCGCGCTTCGCGGCAGGGTGTCGACGAAGGCAAATCTGCGGGGAACCTTGAAGCCGCCGAGCCAATCGCGGCAATGGCGCGTCAGCTCGTCCGGCGTCGGTTGCGCGCCGGCTGCCGGCACGATGATCGCCATGACCGTTTCGCCCAGGCGCTCGTCCGGGATGCCGATCACGGCCGCTTCCGCCACCGCCGGATGGCGGTAGAGCGCATCCTCGACCTCCGATGAATAGACGTTTTCGCCACCGGAAATCAGCATGTCCTTTGCTCTGTCGAGCACGTAGACATAGCCTTCCCGGTCGATGCGGCCGATGTCGCCGGTCCGCAGCCAGCCGTCTTGCAGCACGGCTCGTGTTTCTTCCGCCAGGTTGAGATAGCCGTTCATGATGTTGGGGCCGCGGGCGACGATTTCGCCGATTTCGCCAACGCCGACCTCCCGGCCATCGTCGCCCATGACGCGCAGTTCGTTGAGCAAGTTTGGTTTGCCGACCGACATGAGCGGGCCGTCTCGCTGTCTGGTACGGCGAGCCGCCGCGATCGCGGCCCGCATCTCGCGCGCTTCAAAGATGCTCAGGATCGGCGTCGCCTCGGTCAGGCCGTAGCCGTTGGAGAATTCGGCATGGGGAAAAGCATCCGCGATGCGCTCGACCCACTCGATCGACATCGGTGCCGAGCCGTAGACCAGCACGCGCACGCTCGACGTGTCGAAGCTCGCGAAGGCCGGGTGCCGCACCGCCTCGATCAACATGGTCGGCACCGCCATGATCGCGGTCACGCGGTGGCGTTCGATCGTCTCGAGAAATGCCTGCGGCGAGTAGGCCGGCAGATAGCAATGGGCGGCGCCGAGCAGCTGCCATGACGTGGCCAGCAGATCGCCCGAATGAAACATCGGGGCGGCGTGTAGATAGACGTCCTGTCGCCGCGCCCCGATACCGAGACCGAACTGCAGGGCGTTGACGAGGATATTCGTGTGCGATAGCCGCACGCCCTTGCCGCGGCCGGTGGTACCCCCGGTATAGAGCAGGATCGCGTCATCATCCGGATCGGGATCGGCCGGATCGACGGCGGCCGAGCGCTTCAACAGGCTTTCGTAGATCGGCGCGTTTTCCCCGCAAGCGGCTCCGAATGTCGTCAGTTTGGACGACCATTCGGCCAACGATGGATGGCTGAAATGCCGGTGAAACTCTGTTTCGGCGAAAATGCACCGGCAGTCCGCGTCGCCAAGGACATGCGCGATCTCCGGCGCTGCCAGCCGCCAGTTGACGGGGACCGGGACGGCGCCAAGCCACAGCCCGGCCCATTTAAGTTCTTCCGCCCTGAAGCCGTTGCGCGACAGGATGGCAAATCGCGACCCCGCACTGACCCCCATGGAACGCAGTGCGCCGGCAAGACGGGCAACGCGGTTGCCAAATTCGGACCAGGTGGAGATGCGCTCGCCGTCGAGGATGGCCGGCCTTGGTCCATTGTGCCGGATGGTCGATTGGAGGGCCCTGGCCAGATTTGCGTTGAAGGTCATCGAGCTTCTCCGAACCGCGGTCGGGCCACGACGGCTGGCCGTCGTTTCTTCGGCTTGGGGATATCCGTGGCGCGGGCCGGCTGATTCGCGGCGAAGACGCCAGTCAGGTTCGGACCGCCGGCGCAACGCGGCGGCGTCAGGCGCGATGGCCCGACTTCCGCGCCATGACCTCCACCAGATCGACCAGGGACGCCCGCACTTCCTTGTCGGCAATCTTCACGAAAGCCTCTGCGATGCGAAACGCCTGCGGATCGAAGGCAATCGACTTGGTGGCGAACGACGAGCGGCTGGTTTCGCCGGCACCGGCGAAAAACTCGGAAACCGGAACTTCGAGCGCCGTCGCGACCAGGTGCAACCTGCTGGCGCCGACACGATTTTTGCCGTTTTCGTATTTCTGGATTTGCTGGAAGGTGACGCCCAGCGCTTTGCCAAGCTCCGCCTGGCTCATCTTGCGTCGTTTGCGCAAGAGCCGAATCCGCGAACCCACCAGTATGTCGACAGGGTTGGGCCCCTTGGGACGCATGCCGCTCTCTGTCCAGAATCGGCACAATAGCCTTTTTTTCAGCCACTGCAATCATGCGTTCAGCTGGGCAGGCGTGGCGCATTGCCTGCGGCCGGCCTTTCGGAAAAGAAAGTCTTCATGACTTTCGCGGCATCCGGCGAGAAGAGGTTGAGCGTCCCGGACCCATCGACAAATGCCGACACGGATTTGGGATCTTCGGCGGCCAACAAGAAGGTTTGCAACGCGCCGCGCACCTGGGACGGCACCGTCAAGAAGGTGCGGATGAATTCAAGAATTCCCGGTTCCTGCGCCCAATAATGCCATTCCAAGACCTTCGCGGGATCGGCCGTTTGGATGATGAGCGCGCGGAGAACCTCTGCCAAATCGAGGTCGTCGTCTTTATTTGTGTGGTCGCTCATGATGTGCCCCCTGCCTTTCTTATTCTCACCTCCGCGACGGGGTTCCGTCGCAAGCCGTCCATCGCGTCCTGCCTGTAGCTGCTGCAAATCTCGCGCGTCTGCGTCAGGACGTCGTCGTCGAAGTGCATTTGCACCGCAATGACCGCCTCGCCGTCGATCTCTGTCGGCAGGCCCAGCGGGCGGACTTTGAACCCCAGCGTCATGAAATAGGCGATCCATCCAGGATGCGGTTCGAGAACCACATCCTGGATGCCGCGCTCGAGGCACCATTCCATGGCGGCCAGCAGCAATTCGGAGCCGACGCCGCCGAGCACCGAGCCGCCACGGCGATCGCGGTGAACGCAATAGCGCGTCCATTCCCAGACCAACGGCGAGCGCGGGTATGCGCGTTCGCAAAGATGCAAGTGCACGTCGCCCAGCAGATGCGGGCGCGTCGTCGGCCGCATGCGGTGATAGCCGACAACGGCGCCGTCGTGCAGGGCGAGTTCGTGCACGGCATCCTCGTCATCGAACTGATCGATTTCCCGTCCGTCGGGGCGGCGCAAAACTTCCCAGCCGCGCTCGTCGACGAAAATCGAATGGCGCAAACGAAAAGCCTGCTCCAGCAATGGATTTTCGCCGGGCAGCACGCCGGAAATAAGCTCGATCACATTTCACCTCGTCCGTGAACGTCACGTCGAGGCGAAATCTTTCGCGAGGAGAGGGCAGGGCGGTATCCTGGATTTCCAGGACAAACGGAAAAATATCAGAAGAAAAAATATCAGAAGATCAGACGGGCACGCATCGCTTCGGCGACGGCATGGGTGCGGTTCATGCAATCGAGCTTACGGCACGCGCGCGCGATGTGCGTTTCGATTGTCGTCTCGGACACGAGCAGGATGTCGGCGATGGCGGAATTTGTCTTTCCCGCGGCGCACCATTTCAGGACTTCAATTTCCCGCGCGCTCAGCTTGGGCGGGGCCGCGACGTTTCGTTGACGGCCCATGACCATCGCGCGGGCTTTGCCATGCCCGTAAATGGCGATCAGGTGCAACGCCTTCTTCGCGTCAGGACTGGCCTCAAACCGTTCGCCGCCGAAGGTCATGCCGCCCTGATCGCCGGATCGGGTGAAGAGCGGGACGGTGTATCCGGCCTTGAGCCGGAACTCCGTCGCCTCGCACATGACCTTGTACGCCAGCGGGTCCTTGCCGCGATCGTAGGGCGCCTCGCTCCAGGCGAACGGTTCGATTGTATTGCGCGTCTTTCGTATGACGGGATCGATGTCCATGTAGCCGTTGTCCATGTACCGCTTGAACCAGCCGACCGGCCAATTGTGCAACAAGATGTACGGTTCAAACGGCTTGTGCGGCGCCGGAATGAATCCGGTCATGAAACAACTCAGGCCGAAATCGGCCGCGGTGCGTTGGATCTCAAGCAAAACGGCGCTTGGGGTTGAGGCGTTCTCGATTGCCTCGATGCGGTCGAACGTGAACTGGGCAACAGCCATTGGCCCCTCCGACCCCGGCATTCCCCCGTTACGGGATTAACCATAACACGCCGTTGGTTGCCTGTGGAAATCTGCCGGAGCTGAGGTTGTGTGGTCGCTCGATGGGCAAGCTCCTCCACGCGCCCTCCGGCTGGGACCGAGGGCGGGCGGACCGTCCGAGCGTTCGATATGTCAGTAACGCTCGATATGTCAGTAAGATGACGCGCTGACAGATCGACCCGGCGCCGAACATGCCAGCGCCCGCTATAACGTCGGTCGTCAACTTCAAGCGAGGGAAACTGCCATCATGTTACGCCGCCTGCTCGTCGTGATTTCGATCCTATTCGTCGCGTTGCCGGCCGGCGCGGCTGTCGTGCCATTCCCGCCGGCCATTCACGAGATGGAGATTACGTCCGGCGACGTGACGCTGCATGTCCGTGTTGGGGGGCAGGGGCCGGCAGTCGTCATGCTGCATGGTTTCGGCGATACCGGCGACATGTGGGCGCCTTTGGCGGCGGATCTCGTTCGCGATCACACCGTCATCATCCCCGACCTGCGTGGCATGGGACTCTCGTCGCGTCCGCAAGGCGGCTACGACAAAAGAAACCAGGCGGCGGATATCGCGGCAATTCTCGATAAGCTCGACATCGCGCGGGCCGATCTCGTGACCCACGACATCGGCAATATGGTCGGCTATGCGTTCGCCGCCCAATTTCCCGATCGCGTCACCCGCTGGGTGGCGATGGATGCGCCGCTGCCCGGCATCGGCAACTGGGAAAAGATTATCCAAAGTCCGCTGCTCTGGCATTTCAATTTCCGCGGGCCGGACGTCGAACGTCTGGTGAAAGATCGCGAACGCATCTATCTGGACCGTTTCTGGGACGAGCTGTCCGCTGATCCCAATGCGATCGATGAAGCGACGCGCCAGCATTATGCGGCGCTTTATGCGCGGCCCGGCGCCATGCATGCGGCGTTCGAGCAATTTGCCGCATTCTCGCGCGACGCCGTCGACAACAAAGCCTTCGTGGCGAATGGCAAACTGACCATGCCGGTGCTCGCGATCGGCGCGGAGAAATCATTCGGCACGGGCATGGCCGATGAAATCAGGTTCGTGGCGCTCGACGTCACCGGCGCGGTGATCGCCAATTCAGGTCACTGGCTGATGGAAGAGCAACCGGCGGCAACGGTCGCGGCCATCGCCGCGTTTCTGCGTCGCCCGGCGCCGGCGGGCGAAAGCCGGCAGAGACTGGCGCCGGCCGATGTTGCCGGCCTCTCTCATGGCGCTGGCGGCGCCGGAACATCCGGGCTCGATCGCATCGAAACCACCGTGCTGCTTGGCGATCCGACCAAGCCCGGCATCTACACGATCGCGCTGCATATTCCCGCCAACACGGTGATTTTGGCGCACACCCATCGCGACGATCGCGTCGCCACCGTCGTTTCCGGCACCTGGTATTTCGGTTATGGCACCCGGCGCGACCCGGCCGGGCTGAAATCGCTGCCGGCCGGCAGCTTCTATACCGAGCCGGCGGGCGAACCGCATTTCGCCGAAACCAAGGCCGAGCCGGTCATTGTTTATATCACCGGCCACGGACCGACCGACACGATCTATGTCGAGACCGGGGCACGGCCCCCGCCAAAACAGTGAGGGTGAATGCGAGCCGGGCGCTTTTCCAAGCCTGGAATGGAGAATTTCTCGTCGGCAAAAGGGCACCCGCCGTGTCGGCCGGCGAATGGTTTACAAACCCTGTTGTCGATCCAGCAAAAGCGATGCACCGCGTCGACGAAACATTGGCCATGCGCGCAATAAGCTGAACGCATTTTACCGATATGTAAGCGCCACCGACCAAAATCGCTCCCGACAGATTCTGCTTCAAGACCATCGCGACGTTCGGGAGCGAGTAGATCAATGCCGATGATCCGCGCAAATGGCACGGCGCTGTACTACGAAGATACTGGGGGCGCCGGCCCACCGATCGTTTTCAGTCACGGACTGCTGTGGAACACCACGTTGTTCGCGCCGCAGATTGCTGCTCTCAAAGACCGCTACCGTTGCATTGCCTACGACCATCGCGGCCAGGGCAGAAGTGCCGACGACGCCAGCCCCGCAATCGCCATGGAGACCGTGACCGACGATGCGGCGGCGCTGATCGAAGCGTTGGGGGTTGGCCCGGTTCATTTCTGCGGTCTCAGCATGGGCGGCATTGTCGCCATGCGGCTTGCCATCGACCGGCCCGATCTCATCCGCTCGCTCATTCTGCTCGACACGACCGCCGACGCCGAACGGTACAAGCTGAAATACAAAATGATGAACGTCATCGCCCGTTTCTTCGGTCTGGGGGTGGTATGCAAGGCGCTGTTGCCGGCGCTGTTCGGGAAAACCGCGCTTGCGGACCCGGCGCGCGCCGACGACCGTCTGGATTGGCAGCAGCAGCTCGCGTCGAACCGGCGCTCGATCTGGCGCGCTGCCAACGGCGTGCTCGCGCGCAAGAGCATTTACGGCGAGCTCCACAAGATCGCCGTGCCGACCCTTGTCGCCGTGGGCGACGAGGACGTCGGCACGCCGCCGGCACTGTCCGAGCGCATCGCCGGTGCGATCGCCGGCGCGAAACTCGTCGTTATTCCTGGCGCCGGTCACGGCTCGACGCTGGAGCAGCCGAGCATCGTCACCGCCATAATCGGCGCATTTCTTGACGCGCAAGCCCGGGCGGCGCGGCGCAGCGCGGCAGCGTGACGCGAGCCGCGCCGGCGTTTGCCGCTGAGCCCGCCTGATCGCAATCGCCGTTGCAGGCAAATCGACGAAAGCGCGATCAATCCATCCTCTTTCAGTCGGCCAGCCGGTGTAAGCGAACGTTCACATCCGTGCTCAATTTCACACATCCCACGCACGATGCCGACCGCGCTGCGAAGCTTCACGCAGCATCGACGCTGCCTGTCGGGCGCAGCCTCATGGCTTGCTGAATTGGTCGACTGCGAGGGCGTCCGGGTGCTGTCTTCCGCGCGCCGCACCGCTATGCGACGAACTTCCGGGTCCTCTCCGCAAGAAATGTCTTGTTACCAGCGGTTGTATCGGTATGTTCCTCTCTCCACAGGAAGACCCCGACATGTCCCAGCGGTCGTTGCCTTACGTCATTCACAGCGATGAAGAGTGCGAACGTCTCGAGTTGCAGGCGCGGCGTGCGAACATCAAGGGGCATCTGCGGCACTTGCCGGTACCGCCCAACGGCCGCGTGCTTGACGTCGGTTGCGGCTCCGGCTCGATGTCGAGGCTTATCGCCAGCTCCTTTCCGCAAGCCGAAGTCGTCGGCGTCGATTTGCGGGAACAGTATCTCGACTTTGCCAGAGCGCGGGCCCTGGACGAGGGCATCCGCAACCTCACGTTTCGCGACGGCGACGTATTTGCGTTGCCTTTCCCGACGCCAGCTTCGATCTCGTGTGGAGCAAATATCTTCTGCAATGGCTGAGAGAGCCGAAGAGCGCCCTCGCCGAGATTAAGCGGGTGACGAGGCCCGGAGGATATGTTGTTTCGTGCGATTATGTCGGCTTTGGCATCGAGCATTTCCCGATCGCTCCCGACGTCGAGCGTCAGGTCCGCGAGATCATGTCGGTGCTGGTCGATGTCAATATCGGTCGCAAAGTGGCGCCGTTCATGATCGCGCTCGGCTTTCGCGATGTACACGTCGAGATGGAGACCGACACATTATTCACGGTCATCGGCAGCATCGATGCGGAACGGCGATGGAATTGGCAGACGCAATTTCAGGCGGTCCGGCCGCACATCGTCAAGATCGTCGGATCGGAAACGAAAGCTGAGGAGCTTATCGATCGGTTTCTCGCGCACTACGACGACCCGACGACCTGCAGCTTCACGGCCTTGTATTTTACCCGCGGCCGTGTGTGATGAACGCAGTGCGATGCTTTTAGTCTGATTGGCCGATTCGCGTATCGCCTTTGTAATCCCTGAAATCCGTCGTTTTGAGCAATTTAGCAGGAATCGTCGAGGCGCCGCCTTACCGCCCGAGGCTGTGGCGCTGTCCGCCTATCTCTGGTGCCGCTGTGCGTTTGACCGCCATCGTTGCAAGCGGCTCGGCCCCTTGAACGTGCATTGTGCTTCGCGCCGGGCGATGATGTAATGGCGAGCGAGGGATTTTGCCCTCTGTCAAGGCGCGACAAGGACGTCGCGCCTGACTTTTGGCAGGGACGCCGGACCAGCCGCGGGCGAGCGGGTGTCGTTGCTCATTCCGGTCGGTCTGGCGGCGCCAGGCGCAGGAATGGGTCATGCAGCTCGAAGCCATGCAACTCGAAGCCTATCGTATCCAGTCGGAGCCTTATTACCTGCCGGTCGGCGGCCGAGGTCGCGCTGTTCGAGGCGGCCTATGCGAGCCGGCTTGCCGGTCATGCTCAAAGGCCCGACCGGCTCCGGCAAAACGCGCTTCGTCGAATACATGGCCTGGCGGCTCGAACCGGCCGCTGATCACGGTCGCCGCCCACGAGGACATGACGGCCGCCGACCTTGCCGGCCGCTTCCTGCTCGCGCCGGAAGGAACGGTCTGGCACGACGGCCCGTTGACGCTTGCCGTCCGCCACGGGGCGATCTGCTATCTCGACGAAATCGTCGAGGCCCGCCAGGACACCACCGTGGTGATCCATCCGCTGACCGACGCGCGGCGCATGCTGCCGCTGGAAAAGAAGAACGAACTGTCGCCGCGCATCCCGACTTCCAGCTCGTGATCTCGTACAATCCGGGCTACCAGAGCGCGGTCAAGGATTTGAAGGAATCCACCAAGCAGCGGTTCGTCGGCATCGATTTCGACTATCCGGCGCCCGACGTCGAAGCCGAAATCGTCTGCCGCGAATCCGGCGCCGACCGCAAGACCGCGCGGCGGCTCGTCGACATCGCGTTGCGCTCGCGCAACTTGCGCGGTCAGGGCCTGGAAGAGGGCGCGTCGACGCGCATGCTGATCCATGCCGGACGTCTGGTCGCCGCCGGCGTCGGGCTGGAAGAGGCGTCGCAAGCGAGCATCGTGCTGCCGATCACCGACGATCTCGATATGCGCGAGGCGCTGACAGCGGCGATCGCGGCGTGTCTCTGAGGGTGACTTCGACCGAACAGTCATGAGCCCACGGAGCCGCGCGCAGCTTCAGGTCATCGAGACGGAGCAAGACCGCGCGGTCACACGCCTGCATCATCTGATCCGTCACCGCGAGACGTTGCGCGCCCCGTTCCGCGATTACTGGGCGGCGATTTCGGCCGGCGCCGGGGATGCCGAACTCGACCGATGGGCCGAGGGCTCGCTGGACTTGGCCTTCGTCAACGCCGGCCCAGAATGCCAGCTCGCGTTCTGGCGGATGAGCGGCGACCTCAAGTCCGATGCTCGCGCTCAACGAGCTCGCCGATTTTGCCCACGCCATCGCCGATATTTGCCGCGGCGCCGGCGCGCAAGCCGCGCTGGCCTGCCTGCAGGCGCTGCCCGTGGCGCAGCGCCGGCTGCCGGCGGCGGCCGATATCGCGCTGTGGTCGCGCGGCTTGGTGCGGCTCGCGCGCGAGGCGCCGGAATCGGTCGTGGCGGTGGCGAGCCGCACCGACATGATCTTGCAGGCCTGCGACAGCTCCGGCTTCGAAACCTTCATCGCCACCGGTCTCAAATACACCCGCGGCGACCGCGCGCGCCGCCGCGCCTTCTTCACCCTGGAAGATCGGCTTGCCGCGCAAGTGCTGGAGCAGGCGGCCGGCGCGCTGACGTTTTCCCGCAGCGAGCGGATTCTGAAAGCCTACGCCACCGCCTTGTGGGGACGTCCGCCGGTCCTGCGCAGCGCGGTCGCGCCGCCCGGCGGGCAGCTTCCGCGCCGCGTCAACATTGCCGGCGGCGTCGTGCGCGTTCCGCCGGTTTTCCGCGGCGTGCCGAGAAGCGGGCTGCCGCAATTGTTTCGCGCCTGCGTCGCGCACGCGACCGCGCATGTGGCGCTGACGCGCACACGGTTTCCGATCGGATCGCTCAAGCCGCTGCAGATGGCGCTGATCGGCCTGGTCGAAGATGCGCGCGTCGAAACTTTGGCGATGCGCGCCTTTCCGGGCTTGCGCCGCGTATGGGCGCCGTTTCATGTCGCCGAGCCGTCAGGCGTGATTACCGCGCCGACGCTGCATGGCGCGGCTGGCGCGCGCCTTGTTCGATCCGGATTACGCCGACCCGGACGGTTTCGTGAACAAGGGGCGCGCGCTCTTTGCCGCCGAAGCACGATCATCTCGACGATATCTCGCTGAGCCGCCGGATCGGCGGCCTTCTCGGCAACGATCTCGGCCAGATGCGCGTGCAATTCAACGCCCGCACCTATGTGGTCGAACCGGTCTATCGCGACGACGGCCTCGGCCTGTGGGATTTCGGCGACCGCGCGCACAGCCGCAGGACGAGGTCGTCGAGATGATCGTCGATGCGGCGCGGCTCGAGCGGCGCGACGATGCCGACGATCCCGATCGCCGGCGCGAGGAAGCGGAGCCGTCGCCCGACGCGGTCGGCCGCGCGCGCGAGCGCGCCGCCGGATGAGCGCGGTCCGGTCATCGCGACCTATCCGGAATGGGATTGCGACGCCGGCACCGAGCGGCCGGACTGGACCACGGTCCGCGCGGCGCCGGTATGGCCGGGCGACGCCGGCGCGATCGATACGGCGCTCGACCAAATTCCCGCAGTGCGCGCGCGCATCCGCCGCCTGGTGCGCGGCGCCAAGGTCGGGCGGCACGAGCGGCTGAAGCGGCGCAGCGATGGTCCCGAGCTCGACCTCGACGCCGCGCTTGGACGCGGCCATCGCGCTGCGCGCCGACGACCTGCCCGACGAGCGCATCTTTCGCACCATGATGCGCCGCAAGCGCGATCTCGCGGTCACGATCTTGTTGGACGTATCGGAATCGACGCGCGATCGGGTGCTGCCGTCGGGCGCGTCCGTGCTCGACGTCGAGCGGCTGGCGGTGGCGGCGCTCGCCGAGGCGTTGGCGGCGCTGCAACGATCCGTTCGCGCTCCGCGCCTTCGCGTCCGCCGGCCGCGAGGATGTGCGCGTGTTTTGCCTCAAGGATTTCGATGAGCCTTATGGCGCGACGGTCAAGGCGCGGCTCGCGCATCTCGAACCGCATTTGTCGACCCGGCTGGGAACGGCGTTGCGCCATGCCGGCGCCGAGATTGCCGTCGGTGCGCAGCCATCGCAAGCTGATCCTGGTGCTCACCGACGGCGAACCGTCCGACATCGACGTCGTCGATCCGCGCGACCTGGTCGAGGATGCGCGCCGCGCCGTGCTCGGCTTTGCGTTCGCGCGGCATCGACGTCTTCGGCGTCACGCTCGATCCGTCCGGCGCCGGCTCCGGCGCGGCCGTGTTCGGCCGCGGCCAGCACATGCCGGTGCGGCGTCTGGAAGATCTGCCGGCGCGGCTCGCCGAGCTTTATTTCCGTCTGGCGCGGCGCTGACTGCTACTTGCGCCGGCGCGCCGGCGGCACGCCGACAGCGCCTCGAACGCCACAGCGAAGCGCCGCTTCCAGCCCGCGCGCCAGCGCGCCGCCGTTGGCGGCCAGGATCCGGCCGCCGATACCGGCATCGTTCGGCAGCTTCGAATGCCGGCAACGCAGCCGCACGCCGCGACACGGCTTTCCAGAACGTCGGCGTCGCATCGCTCCGCTCCGTCGCCGAGCACAAGGAGCGTGCCGACCGCACTGAAACGGTCCGAGCGGCGATGCCGCGCCGGACATCGATTCGCCGGTCAGCGAGCCGCGGTCGGCGAGAAGAACGGCACCGGCAGTGTCACGCACGATCGAGAGCGTTGCTATAGCGGTCGAACGGGCGGCTGAGGCCCTCGGGATCGTGATGCGCCAGCCCGTCGATCAGGATCGCGCGTCCGCCGGTCGCCAAGGTGATTTCGGTCGACGCACGGAAATTCCGCGCCGGGAAACAGCACCAGCGGATCGGGCGTCATCGCCAGGAAAGCGTGCTCGCCGATCTCGATGCGGGTGTTTTGCGCGACGCGGCGCGGATGCGTCCGGTGCACGATCGTCGAATGCCTGGGTGGTCACGTGCGCCGCGGCGTGCGGCATCGGCAACAATCGACAGCGCCACGCTATCGCCGCGGTAAAGGCCGCCGGACGCCGATTGCAGATAAAGCGTCGCGATCTCCGGACGGGCCTGGTCGAGATAGAAGGTCCGCGTGGCGTGGAACGGGTAGGGCAGGCGCTGCCGGGCGAGCACGGTCCGCCCGCCGCCACGGCGAAAATGCAGCGAAGCTTCCGACCGGGCCGGAAATCGACGGACGCGCGTCGAGCCGTTGCCTCGGGACGCGCGACGATGTCCAGCAAAGCGGGCAGTCTCCGGATCAGCGAAACAAAACGGCCTGGTTCATGGCATCGGCCACGGCCAGCAATGCCATCGCCGGTCCGGGCATTGGTCGCCAGGATCGGCCGGCCCTCGCGCACTGCGCGCGCTTCGGCCAGCATGGCGTCAAGATCGACGCCGACGAACGGCGCCAGGTCGGTCTTGTTGACGACCAGCAAATCGCAGCGCAGCACGCCGGGGCCGCGCTTGCGCGGAATGTCGTCGCCGCCGGCAACATCGATCACGAAAATCCACCAATCGACCAGATCGAGCGAGAAGGTGGAGGCGAGATTGTCGCCGCCGGATTCGAAGATGATGAGTTCGACGCCGGGAAATTTGCGCTCGAGCTCGTCGCCGGCGGCGATGTTGAGCGTCGGGTCTTCGCGGATGACGGTGTGCGGGCAGGCGCCGGCTTCGACGCGCGGCGACGCGCTGCCGGATCGATCAGGCCGGAGCGGCGCAGCCGCTCGGCGTCTTCCTTGGTGACGAGGTCGTTGGTCACGACCGCGAGATCGATGCCGCGCCCGGTCAGGATCGGAATCAAGCGCTCGATCAGCGCGGTCTTGCCCGGAGCCCACCGGCCCGCCGATGCCGACGCGAGCGGCGCCGAGCGCCGGACGTCCGGCGCGGCATCGAAGGCGCGACGCGATCATGCATGGCGGTCACCGCAACATGTAGCGCTGCGCCAGCGGCAGCTCGCGCGCCGGCTCGCAGGTGGCGAGCTCGCCGTCGACATAGACGTCGAAGGTCTGCGGATCGACGCGAATATTCGGACAGGCATCGTTCCACATCATGTCCGCCTTCGAGAGCTTGCGCGTGCCGCGCGCCGGCAACAGCGATTTCGACAGGCCAAGCTCGGCTTTCAGCCCGCGCTCGATGGCCAGCGGATGCACGAAGCATGCCGACAAGGCCGGCGCGGCGCGGCCGAAAGCGCCCCATTGCGGACGCATCAGGATCGGCTCGCAGGTCATCAGCGAAGCGGCGGAATCGCCCATGGCGCCCCAGGCGATGAAGCCGCTCTTGATCACGAGCTCAGGCTTGATGCCGAAGAAGGCGGGCCGCCAGACCACGACGTCGGCCATCTTGCCGTCCTCCAGCGAGCCGATGTGATCGGCAATGCCGAACGTGCGCGCGGCGTTGATGGTGTATTTGGCGATGTAGCGGCGGATGCGCGCATTGTCGCCGAAGCCGGCCCGCTCTTCGGCAAGCGCGCCGCGCTGATCCTTCATCTTCGACGCAAGCTGCCAGGTGCGGCAGATCACTTCGTGGATGCGGCCCATGCCCTGGCTGTCGGAGCCGAGCATCGAGATCGCGCCGATGTCGTGCAGCACGTCCTCGGCGGCAATGGTCTGCGCGCGAATGCGGCTTTCGGCGAACGCCACGTCCTCGGGAATGGCCGGATTGAGGTGGTGGCACACCATCGTCATGTCGAGGTGTTCGTCGAAGGTGTTCACCGTGTAGGGATTGGTCGGATTGGTCGACGACGGCAGAGCAATTGGCGATGCCGGCGACGCGAATGATGTCGGGCGCATGGCCGCCGCCGGCGCCTTCGGTGTGATACATATGGATGGCGCGGCCGCGGATGGCGGCGAGCGTATCCTCGACGAAGCCGGATTCGTTGAGGGTGTCGGTGTGAAGCTGGACCTGAAAATCGAGCTCGTCGGCGACCGCAAGGCAGGCATCGATGGTCGCCGGCATCGAGCCCCAGTCTTCGTGAATCTTCAGGCCGACGCAGCCGGTTTCCAGCTGCTCGACCAGCGAAGCGGGCTTGTGCGAATTGCCGCGTCCGAGGAAGCCGAAATTGATCGGCCAATGCTCGGCGGCTTGCAGCATCTTGCCGACATTGAACGGGCCGCCGGAATCGATGCCGACGGTGATCGGGCCGAGCGAACCGCCGAGCATCGTGGTGATGCCCGAGGCGATCGCGTGCTCGCAAAGCCCGGCCGAGTCGAAATGCACGTGCACGTCGATGGCGCCCGGGCGTGGCGATCATGCCTTCGCAATCGCGCACCGTGGTGGCCGCCGAAACCAGCAGGCGCGGATCGACGCCGTCCATGATGGCCGGATTGCCGGCCTTGCCGAGGCCGACGATGCGGCCGTCCTTGATGCCGAGGTCGCCTTTGACGATGCCGATGACCGGATCGATGACGAGGACGTTGCAGAGCAGCAGATCGAGCGCGCCTTGCGCGCTGGTCACGCCGGCGGCAAGCCCGATGCCGTCGCGCAGCGTCTTGCCGCCGCCGTGCAGGCATTCATCGCCATAGACGGCGTGATCCTTCTCGACCACGGCGACCAGCGAGGTATCGGCCAGGCGAACGCCGTCGCCGACCGTCGGGCCATAGAGAGCGGCGTAGTCTCTGCGCGCGATTGCGACCATGGGCGGAGCCTCACGCGCCTTTGAAGCCGGCGTCGCGCGCGCGCCGCAGCGCGGCATCGCGCGCCGATTGATCGGTCGCCAGGCCATTCGTCAAGCGCATTGAGGCCGGACAATTCGCGGCGGCCGCCGAACCCGACGAGCGCCACCTCTTTGCGTTGGCCGGGCTCGAAGCGAACGGCCGTGCCGGCCGGAATGTCGAGGCGCATGCCGAAAGCGGCCGCGCGATCGAAATCCAGCGCCTTGTTCACTTCGAAGAAATGATAGTGCGAGCCGATCTGCACCGGACGATCGCCGGTATTGACGACGGCGAGCGTGGTGCGCGGCCGGCCGGCGGAAAGCTCGATGTCGCCTTCGGCAGCGAGGATCGCGCCCGGCTCAAGCGTGTCGGCCGCGGCGCCGGCTGCCGGCCGGATCGGCTCGTGCACGGTGACGAGCTTGGTCCCGTCGGGAAACACGCCTTCGACCTGCAGGATCGGCAGCATGGCGGCGACGCCGGGCATCACGTCGCCCGTGGTCAGGATCGTCGAGCCGAGCGACATCAGGTCGGCGACGCTTTTGCCCTCACGCGCGCCTTCGAGGATTTCGTCGGTGATGATCGCGACGGCCTCGGGATGGTTGAGCTTCAGTCCTTTGGCGCGGCGCCGTCGCGCCAGCTCGGCGGCAGAAAAGATGGTCAGGCGTTCCATCTCGGTCGGCGTCAGCAGCATCGCGATCCCCTCAACTCGCGAACAGACGCAAATGCGCGCGGGCCTGGCGCGGCGGCCGCGGCGTCGACCCAGGGCATGAAGCTTTCGATCTCGGCCCCGCGCGGCACCGCGTCTGATAGTTCGGCGATTGTCGGCAACAGAGCGGCGAGCACGGCTTGCGCCTCCACCGCGCCGATGCGTCCGAGCCGCACCGCCGCGGCAATGAGACCGGACGCGGTCGAATAGCCGGAAACCGCAATCGCGTCGGCCTCGCTCATGCCGCGGGCGCGCCAGACGAAACCTTGAACCACCGGCAAATGTCCGAGCGCTTTGCCGTCGGCGATGCGCGCAACGCAGCTCTGCCGCGCCTGGCGTTCCCAAGCGTGCGTGGGCGGCGAACAAGCGCCTTGCCGTTGCGCTTCGATCCGGTGCGCAACGGCTCGGCGAGCG
Organism: uncultured Alphaproteobacteria bacterium; assembly: GCA_963829395.1. Lineage (GTDB taxonomy): Bacteria > Pseudomonadota > Alphaproteobacteria > Rhizobiales > Xanthobacteraceae > BOG-931. Next base: position 474,800 of record CAWHHX010000001.1, read on the forward strand.
TCGCCGCTTCGACGGCGCGATCGATGTCCGCGACGGTGTCGAAATCGTCGTGCGCGCGATGCGTCAGCGCAATGGCGACGCGGTCCGACTGTGGCCCAGCGATGCCGGAGGACCATAGTGACGACATCACTGCAAACCGCGGCGGTCGAGCGGCGCATTCATGGCCGCGAGCCCTTCGATGCCGTTGGAGAAGGCGAAACTGCCGCTCGGAAAGGCTGAATCCGCGTGTTGCAGGATCGTGAGCAAGATCGATCAAAGCAAGATCTCGTCGGCATCGGCGAGCGAAGAGATCACGCGGCGGTCGCGGATCAAGACCGACAGCCGGGCGAGATAATCGTCCATCGGCGCTTCCATGGCAACGAGCAGGGCTTCGCCGGCGAAACGCACCCGCCAATGCAGATTGCCGGCGTGATAGCCGAGCTCGATGGCGTCGGCGATGGCGCGCGGCTGCAATCGCAGCCAGCGTTCCTGCGCCACCCGGACCACGACCGCATGGTCGGGCTCGAGCACGAGCACGGCGCCGTCGAACAGCCGCTGATCGCGCGGCAACGCAATCGCCACGTCCGTCCCGCCTTGCGTCGTGGCCCGGAAGCGATGGCGGGAGACATCGGCGACAGGAACCGTCAAGAGATCGACGGCGCCCCGATGCTCCAGCTCGTGAATCCGCTCGGCAAGCGCCGGATCAAGGCGGCTTCCGAGCACCTGCTCGATCCGCAGCATCGACCTTTGCCCCTCAGACTAAATTTGTCGACCGAAGCCGCTTCGCCATTGCTGGCGAAGCGGCATGGCTCGGAGCGCCGCATCGTTCTAGCGATGGGCGACCTTTTTCGCCGGGATGCCGTCGATCGGACATTCCTCGGTGCCGACGGTCGGCCGCGTGATGGCCTCGACCATTTCGCGGGTGCCTTCCGGATCGGTGATCCACTTCTTGTAGAAGTCGTACGGACACACCGCTTCGCCGCGCACGTCCTCGCCGGAATTGATCTTGCCGGTATAGCCGCGGTGCACGAGCTTGAAGAGGTGGTTTTGCGACTGCATGTTGCGGCGGGCGTCGCGGATCAGCGACATCGAGAGCGCGGCGTACTGGATGCCGTAATCCTCCTCGCCGCATTCGCCGAGCGTGCGGCCGTCGAAGCCGATGATCGCCGAGTGGCCGAAATAGGAATAGACGCCATCGAAGCCGGCGGCATTGGCGACCGCGACGTAGACGTTGTTCGCCCACGCCATCGCCTTCGCCATGATCACCTGCTGGTCCTTGGCCGGATACATATAGCCCTGGCAGCGGACGATCAGCTCGGCGCCCTTCATGGCGCAGTCGCGCCAGATTTCCGGATAGTTGCCGTCGTCGCAGATGATCAGGCTGACCTTCAGACCCTTCGGTCCGTCGGACACGTAGGTGCAATTGCCGGGATACCAGCCTTCGATCGGCACCCACGGCATGATCTTGCGATATTTCTGCACGACCTCGCCGGAATCGTTCATCAGGATGAGCGTGTTGTAGGGCGCCTTCTTCGGGTGCTGCTCGTGGCGCTCGCCGGTGAGCGAAAACACGCCCCACACCTTCGCCTTGCGGCAGGCTTCGGCGAAGATTTCGGTTTCCTCGCCCGGCACCGTCGAGGCGGTTTCGTACATCTCCTTCGAGTCGTACATGATGCCGTGGGTCGAATATTCCGGGAAGATCACCAGATCGAGACCCGGCAATCCGAGCTTCATGCCGGCGATCATGTCGGCAATCTTCTTGGCGTTGTCGAGGACTTCCGCTTTGGTATGCAGGCGCGGCATCTTGTAGTTCACCACCGCCACGCCGACGGTGTCTTTGCTGCTCGAAATATCGCCGTGCAACATGAACATTCTCCTTGGTGACAGGCTCTTGCTTCGATCCGGACGTCGCGGCGTAACTAGGCCGCGGCGCCGGCAACACGTTCAAACCGCTGTTCAACATCGTCATATTCAAACCGCCATGTGGCGGTGGACCAGATCGTCGCTCAGTTCGCCGATGTCGCCCGCCGCAACGACGCTGCCCTTTTCCATGATGGCGAAGCGTCGCGCGGCGCGGCGCGCAAACTCGACGTTTTGCTCGACCAGCACCACGGTGAGATGCTCGACGCGATTGAGGCGCAGGATCACCTCTTCGATTTCCTCGACGATGTTTGGCTGAATGCCTTCGGTCGGCTCGTCGAGCAGAAGGATTTTCGGCTCGGCGGCGAGCGCGCGCGCGATAGCGAGCTGCTGCTGCTGTCCGCCGGACAGCACGCCGCCGCGGCGATCGAGATTTTCGATGAGATAGGGGAACAGCTCGGGCACAAGGCTCGGGATCGTGCGCCGCCCGTCGGGCCGGGCGTAGGCGCCGAGCAGGATGTTGTCGCGGATCGTGAAGTCGGGGATGATCTCGCGGCCCTGCGGCACATAGGCAAAGCCGGCGCGGGCGCGCCGGAATGTCGGCTCGGCGACGATATCGTCGTCTTCGGTATCTGATTTCGCCGGTCGCGCGGTCGGTCAGCCCCATGATGGTCTTGAGCAGCGTCGTCTTGCCGGTGCCGTTGCGGCCGAGGATCGTGGTGATCTCGCCGGACCGCACCTCGAGATTGACGCCGTGCAGCACGTGACTGCGGCCATAGAAGCTATCGACCTGGACGAGCTTGAGCATCAGCTGATCGCCCTCGATCCGAGATAGGCTTCGCGCACTTTGGGATTGCGTTCGATCTCGGCCACGTTGCCTTCGGCCAGGACCTGGCCGAGATGCATGACCGTGATGCGCTCGGCGATCTCGCGGACAAACGCCATGTCGTGTTCGACCACGAGCAGGGTGTGCTTGCCCTTGAGCGCGTTGATGATCTTCGAGGTCTTGAGCGTCTCCGCCTGGGTCATTCCCGCAGTCGGCTCGTCGAGCAGAAGAACCTTGGCGTTCTGCACCATCAGCATGCCGAGCTCGAGCCACTGGGTTTGGCCGTGGCTGAGATTGGCCGCGATCGTTGCGGCCTCCTCGGTGAGCCCGATCAGTTCGAGCACCTCGTCGACCCGCGCTTCGCCTTCGCGCGAGAAGCCAAATCCAAGATTGGCCAGCACGCGGGTGTCGCGGCAGCAACTCACCACTTCGAGATTGCGCCGGACGGTAAGGTCCTTGAACACGCTCGGGATCTGGAATTTGCGACCGACGCCGGCGAGCGCGATCTCGTGCTCTTCCTTGTTGGTGATCTCGGTGTCGTAAAGGAACACGCGGCCGCCGGTGCTTTTGGTCTTGCCGGAGATCAGATCCATCAGCGTCGTCTTGCCGGCGCCGTTGGCGCCGAGCAGCACACGCAATTCGCCCTCGTCGACGATCATCGATACCGTGTTGACGGCTTTGAAGCCGTCAAAATCGACCGACAGACCGTCAACCGTGAGCGCTGCGGGCATCGCGTTTCCTATTCCGCCGGCTGCACGTTATTCGCTGCCTGCCCGGCGGCGTCTTTGGAGCGCCCGGCATTGAAGCGGGCGACAAATCGATCGCTGAGATCATGAGCGAAGCCGGCAAGGCCGCGCGGCAGATACAAGACGACCAGCACGAAGACCAGCCCAATGATGGCTTTCCAGGCTTCGGCAAAACCTTTGGTTTCGCTGATCGTCGCGGTGAGGGTGTTGATCAGGATGGCGCCGATGCAGGCACCGAGGATCGACGCACGGCCGCCGACCGCAGCCCACACCACCATGCTGATCGAGAAGCTCAAGTCCATGAAGGTCGGCGAGGCAAACTCTGCGGCGATGACATAAAGCATGCCGGCAAATGACGAGATGCCGGCCGACACCGTGAAAAAGAATGTCTGGAAGCGCGGCACATCGAAACCGAGATATCTCGCCCGGTTCTGGTCGTCACGGATCGCCTGCAAGATCAGGCCGGCACGCGTTTCGATCAAAAGGCGCGCGGCGACAAGCATGATCGCAAGCGATCCGGCGATCAGATAATAAGTCTGGGTCAGGTATGGGTCGAACTCGAAGTCGAACAGCTTGAACCAGCCGAGATCGGTAAGCCCGTTAAAGCCGTTGGTGATCGGTTGCGCATCGATGATCAGAAGCCGCACCAGCAGAACCAGCGCCAGCGTGATGATGGAAATAAAGACGCCGGCGATCCGCTTGCGGAACAGGATGATGCCGAGGACGGCGGCGATGCACACCGGCAGCACGATGCCCATGGCGACGCCGAACCATTGGTTCTGGAACGGAATCCACAGGAACGATGCTTTGTTGATACAGCAAAGATCGGTCTGCGAGCCCGGTTCGGCATTCCATAGCATAAAGTCGGGCACCGGCTTGTCGGACCCTTGCTGCAGGCTCGTCTGACTCGCGAGCTTCAGCGACATGGCGAGCATGTAGGCGCCGGCGCCGAAGAACAGGCCCTGACCGAGATTGAGGATTCCGGCGTAACCCCACGACAAGGCGACTGCGATGCCGAGCATTCCGAACACGAGATACTTGGCGAGGCGATTGACCCAAAACGAGTCCAACACCAGCGGCGCCAGCATGATGGCCACGATAAAGAGCGCGTACGCCGCGATCTCGATGTGACGCTTGGTCATTCCTCAGCGTTCCTTGAACGAGAACAAGCCCTTCGGCTTGAGGACGATGATGAGGATCACGACGCCGAACACCACGGCGCGGGCGACAATGTCGTTGGTCACCGAGGCGACGACGCCGTTGATTTCTCCGAGCATGCCGGCGGACAGCACCGACCCCAACAGGCTGCCGATGCCGCCGACCACCACGACCAAAAAGCCGTCGACCACCATGGGCGTCCCCATGTCGGGAAATACCGTCTTGAATCCCGACATCATCACGCCGGCGACGCCTGCAAGACCCGAGCCAAAGGCAAAGGTCAACGCGTTGATGCGTTCGACATCGATGCCGCAAGCGGCGGCCATCTGCCGATTACGGATGATCGCGCGCATTTGCGTGCCGATGGACGTGCGAAACAAAAGAAACCAAGTGATCAGCGTAAAAACCACCGTCACCAGGATGATGAAGGTTCGATAGGCGTTGATCTCGATGCCGCCGATCGAGATGGCGCCTTGGAGCGCATCCGGGATGGTGACGTTCTGCAATCCCGGACCGAGGCCGTCGATATGGATGCCGAAGAACGACAGGCCGAATTCGAGGCGCACGGCTTGTTGGATGAGAATGCCGATGCCCCAGGTGGCCAGCAGCGTGTCAAGCATGCGGCCATAGAGGCGGCGAACGATCACGCGCTCGATCGCAAGGCCGATCAGCGCCGTCACGATGAAAGCGAGCGGAATGGCGATCAGAATGCCGGTGTGCAGCCACAGCCCCGACATCACGGTCGTATAGGCGCCGACCATCACCAGTTCGCCATGGGCCATGTTGATGACCCCCATGACGCCGTAAGTGATGGCGAGACCGAGCGCCACCAGCAGCAGAATGGACCCGACGCTCAGGCCGATGAACAACGTATCGATCATGGCATCACCAATGCGGCCGCCGAACGGCTCGGCGGCCGCTTGTTTGGATCAGATCAGGTCTTCTTGAGCTTCGCGGTGTCCAGCCCCTTGGAGGTGCAGAACAGATTGTCGTCGGTCTCGCCGTAGGCGACGTAGGGCAGCGGCTTAATCGGCGCTTTGTACTCGTCGATGATCTTGCCCTGGCCGCTCGGCAGCCACTGCGCGATGCGCGGCGTCAGCCAAGTATGCAGGTTCTCCGGCTCGATCTTGACGTGGCCGTTCGGCGCGTCGAATTCCTGGCCCTTCACCGCGTCGCGAATGGCCGTCGGCGTGATGGCGCTCGCCTTCTCGACCGCCTGCTTCCAGAGGAACACCTGGAAGTAGGACAATTCCAGAGCGTGATGCGTGACCGCCTTGGGGTCTTTCACGAACTTGCGGTAGCGCTCGACGAACGCCTTGTTGATGTCGGTGTCGATGGCCTGGAAGTAGGGGAACGAGGTGTAGCTGCCGACCGCGTATTCGGCGCCCATGGCCGCGATCTCGATTTCCGAGGTCACGGTGGCGCAGATCGGCAGCTTGTCGTGGGTGAGGCCCTGGTTCTTGAACTCGCGGTAGAAGGCAACGACCGAGTCGCCGACCACGTTGGAGAGCACGACGTCGCAGCCCGAGCTCTTGATCTTGTTGACCATCGAGCCCCACTCGGAATCGCCGAGCTCGAGATATTCGTCGGCGATCCACTCGCCGCCGCTCTTCTCGATCAGGATCTTCGAGACCTTCGCCATCTCGCGCGGATAGATGTAGTTCGATCCGACGATGAAGAACTTCTTCTTGTTGAGGGTCTTGATGATCCACGGAATGAAGTTCGAAAGCTGCTGATTGGGAACGGCGCCGGTATAGACGACGTTCTTGGAGCACTCGAAGCCTTCGTAATAGGTCGGATAGAAATACAGATTGTTGCGCTTCTCGAACACCGGCAGGACCGCCTTGCGGCTCGCCGACGTGTAAGAACCGAACACCGTCGGCACTTTGTCCTGAATGACGAGCTTGGAAGCTTTTTCGTTGTAGGTCTTGGGATCGGAGGCGCCGTCTTCGATGATCGCCTCGATCTTCATGCCCTTGATGCCGCCTTTGTCGTTGATCTCGGAAATCGCCATCATCGTCGCGTCGGCGAGCGATTTTTCGATGATCGATAATCCGCCGGTCAGCGAGAACAGCACGCCGACCTGGATGGTATTGGCCGCTTGCGCGGAACGAAAGAAGAAGTCCGGCGTCGCCAATGCACCGGCGGCGCCTACAGCACCCGTTGTCTTGAGAAATTTCCGCCGATTTCAACATCACACATCTCCCCTGTTGACGTCGTGAATACGCAAAAATACCCCGCTGGCGCTGCCGGCGTGGCGCCAGTGAGGGAACGGTCCTCCCATGCCGAAGCTCGGAGCCCCGGCCGAGCGTTATGAGGCGGTCGACGGTTTTGCATGTCCGTCGCTTGAAAGCAAAAAAGCCCGCGGAGTCGGACGACCCCTCGGGCTACCTCGCCTCGTCGGGCCAACATCCTTGGTGGCCGACAACGCCGCAATAACACTGCGGCGTCAAAAAGCTAAACACCTTTCGGACGTGATTGCAATAGCTCGTTGGCGTTGATGATGGCGATGGCCATGTCCTCCATGGTGATGCGTTTTCCCATCGCCTGCTGGCGCAATGCTTGATAGGCGTCGTCCTCGGTCAGGCCCTGTTTTTCCATCAAAATGGATTTGGCTTTCTGGATTTTCTGCATGCCGGACAATTTGCGCTCGACCTTGCGCAGCCGTTTTGCAGTTTCGCGCCGCTCGCACCACAAACTGCGCGCGATCATGAGATTGGTCAGAAGCCCGAACGGCCGGATCGGACGCTCGATGACGGCGAAGGCCCCGGCTTCCAGAACCAGCTGCAGCGTGGACGGGCTTTCATAGCCGACGATTGCCAGCAGGGTGGGGCTTTGGTCGTTCTGATTGCGCAGCAGCTTGAGCAGCTCATCCCGGCTCTCGTAGTCGATGGTGAGCAGCGCAACGTCCGCGGTCGGGGCAAAGGCTTCCGGGATCGGCCACTGCGCCTCGACGGTGCAGCCGATGCGGCGCAGATGCTCGACCAGCTCGACGCCTTCGTCGTCGGGCGGGTGAATGACCTGAACGCGCAGACCGCGAAGATCCCGCAGGATCGGGATAGCCACGACGTCCTCCGCTAGGCGTGGATCTGCTGCGGACGGTCGGCCGACCAGTCGTCGAGGCTCATGACCACGCAATAAGGATCGGGCTTAACCCGCACGCCGGGATTCCAGACGATCTGAAAGTGGCCGCGGGCATCAAGCTTGGCCACCCGAGGCCAGAGGTAGGTGTGATTGTTGCTGGCATCGATGCGCACGCGCCCTTGCGGCGCGTCGAACTCCGCATCGCGCAACGCCGGCAACAGCCGCTCCGGGTCGTCGGTGCCGGCGCGCGCCAGCGCGGCGGCGGCGAGATGCACCTGAAAATAGGCCGCTTCGGCGCCGGCGGTCACCGGCGCGTTGGCGCCATACCGCAGCTTGTAAGCGCTGATAAATCGCCGCGCCGCCGGGGTGGCGAGCGCCTCAAAGAACGGCGCCGCCGTGATGTGGCCTTCGGCCGCTTCCGGCGACATTTCGGCGACCTCGGCTTCGCTGGTCGTCAGGCTGGCAATGGGCATCTTGTTCGGGTCGAAGCCGGCGCGCCGATAGGCTTCATAAAACACCGCGGTCGACTGACCGACGACGGTCGAGAACACCACGTCGGGCTTGAGCGCGGCGATCTTGCTGATGGCCTTGTTGAAGTCCTTCGCTGTCGCTTCGAGCGGGACGTAAAGCTCGTCCAACACTTTGCCTTTCGACTGGGAGATGAAGTCGGCCATCACCCGGTTGAATTCGTACGGATAAATGTAATTCGAGCCGATCAGCACAAAGCGGTTGCCGTAATGCTGCAGCAAAAACTTCGCCAGCTGCAGCGAGTTTTGATTGGGCGCGGCCCCGGTATAGATGCAATGCAGTGAATATTCGAAACCCTCATAGAGCGTCGGATAGAACAGCAAGCCGCGGAACGCTTCGACCACGGGGAGCACCGCCTTGCGCGTGCTCGACATGTAGCAGCCGAAGATCAGCCGTACCCGATCAACCGTCAATAGCCGCTCAGCCAGCGATCTGAACTGCTTGGGGTTGGAGGCGGGGTCGTAGATGTCCGGCTCGATCGACCGGCCGAGGACGCCGCCGGCCTTGTTGATCTCCTCCACCGCGAGCAGCGTGGCATTGAGCTGCGAGCGCTCGATCGCCGCGGTAACGCCGGTCTGCGAAAACAGCACGCCAACGCGCCAAGTCATTTCATGCTTTCCGTCATTTCACGCTTTCCGTCATTTCATGCTTTCCGTCATTTCACGCTTTCCGGTTTACGTTTGCCGCAGTTTCGTCCACGCGTGGCGTCCCCGTAGTGAATTGGTTAAAAACGCCGCCGGAAGGGCGGCCCGCCAAGATCATTCCGAGACCGATCTCGGCACCACAGTTGCAGACGTTCCGCGCTTACGCAACTCTGCCGCGCGCCGCTACTCGCTTTGTCCAACGATGGGGTTCGTCGGCGCCGGTTAGGCAGAGCGGACCGATACGCCATATTTTGCCGAGGTCGCGAAAAGCCATTGGTAAAAGCTTGCGGCAAAGCTGCGGGGCACGGCGAATTCGTAGACCGGCGAAAGGTCGACTTGCCAAAAATGCACATTGATGTGGCCGGCGAGCGTCAATGCGGTGTCGCCGGGGCCGAAGACCCGCGGGTCGATATCGATGGGAAGGCCTTGCGCGAGAACCTCGCGGGCGCTCGGACCGCCGATACGGAAGATGCAGCGGCCGTCGGACTGGTTCATGACCGAGGCCAAACCGGATAATTCCGTGCGCAGTGTCGCCTCGAGCGCAGCGGCTGCTTGCGCCGACGTTTTGGCAAGCCAACGCCCCGGGCCGGCCCAGATGAAGTTCAGACCATCCTGGCTGAGAGCGCCGCTTTTTTCGGCGTGCTGCGCGGTCGTTGGCAGGGTCTCGCCAAAACGGTCTTGCACGCGTTGGCGCAATTCTTCGGTTTTGCCCTTCCGCGCTATCACCAAGGCCAACGCCAGGTCGGTGCGCAACGTGACAATCACGCCCGGCGCGTCGGTATGAACGCCATGGGTTCCCGGCAGCAGAAGGTGCTCGAGCCCCGAGCGCGGCGCGAGAGCAAAATCAGACACGCAGCCGCTCTCCCTTCGGGTCGACGAACACCGGTGCACAGACTTCGGCTTCGATGAACGCGTTGCGCATGAAATCGACCATCATGACCGTCTCGCCGGCTCTTGCCATGCCGCCGACCAGCAGACCGAGCCCAATCCAGTGATTTGAGCTCGGCGAATAGGCGACCGAGGTGATCACGCCCTGGTCGTTCTCGGCGACCAGCGCGGAGCCGACCGGCAACAGATGCGCGCCGGCATAAAGCCGCTGCCGCTGATCGCGCGGACGCAATCCAACAAGCTTGGGGCGTTTTGGATCGAGCAAAGCCGGCCGTGCGGCCATGACTTTGCCGATGAAATCCTTCTTCGCCGCCATCATACGGCCAAGACCAAGATCGTCCGCCGTGGTCCGGCCGTCGATTTCGTTGCCCGAGATGTGCCCCTTCTCGATCCGCATGACGCCGAGCGTCTCGGTGCCGTACGGCGCGATGCCGAAGGCTTCGCCCGCTTGCATCAACGCGCGGGCCAGCGCGTCGCCATAGCGTGCCGGAACGCCGATCTCATAGGCAAGCTCGCCGGAAAACGAGAGCCGATAAAGCCGTGCCGGGATGCCGCCGCACACCTGCAGTTCGGCGGCGGCCATGTAGGGAAAATCCGCGTTGCCGATGCTAAACGGCGGATCGACGAGTTTTGCCAGCGTCTCCCGTGCTTTCGGTCCGGCGACCGAATATTGCGCCCACTCGTCGGTTGCCGAGACGAATTGAACGTCGAACTCGGGCCACAGCACCTGGTGGCAGAATTGCATGTGCTGGAAGACGCGCACAGCGTTGGCCGTCGTCGTGGTCATGAAATAGCGGTGTTCCGCCAAACGCGAGGTGGTGCCGTCGTCCATGACAAGGCCGTCCTCGCGCAACATGACGCCGTAGCGCGCGCGGCCGACCGGCAGGTTCGAAAATGTATTGATGTAAAGCCGATCGAGAAAAACGCCGGCGTCGGGGCCGTGCACGTCGATTTTGCCCAAGGTCGAGACGTCGCAGAATCCGACCGATGATCGCACGGTGTTGACTTCGCGTTTTACGGTATCGAGCCAGTCCGTCTCATCGGCGCGTGGAAAATATTGTGCGCGCAGCCAGGCGCCGGTCTCGACGAAGATCGCTTTCTGCTCGGCCGCCCATTGATGCCAGGGCGTCAACCGGGTCGGCCGAAATTGCTCGCCGCGGTGATGCCCGGCGAGAGCGCCGATCGCCACCGGGACATGAGGCGGCCGGTAACTGGTCGTGCCGACGGCCGGGATGGTCTGACCGGTCAACGCCGCCATGATGGCGAGGCCGTTGACGTTCGACAGCTTGCCCTGGTCGGTCGCCATGCCGAGCGTCGTGTAGCGCTTGAGATGCTCGACCGCGCGGAAACCCTCGCGCTCGGAAAGAACCACGTCGTCGGCGGTGACGTCGTTTTGAAAATCCACGAACGCCTTGCCGCCGTCGATGTGCCAGAAGGGCGTAACCGCGAACGTCTCGTCGTCGGCGGCTGGAGCCGTGGCGGCGCCGACGGTAAAGCCGGTTTCCGCGGCGGCGACGCGTCCGGCCTCGGCGCCTTCGAGGAGGCAATCCCGCAGCCGCATCCGGCCGTTCGCCGCGCCGACGACGGCCAGTCCGGGCGGCGTTCGTCCGGGTAGGAATGCGGCCAGCTGCTCGTTCCATACCGGGCGTCCGCCATGATGGCAGGTCAGCCCGACGTCGGGATTCCAGCCTCCGGACATCGCCAACGTGTCGGCGGCGATGCGCTCCGTGCCATTGCGCGTCGTGACGGTGATCTCGCGCAGCAAGGGCGAAGCCTTGGTCGCGCTCACGCGCGCCGCAGTAATGACGCGCACGGCCGGACACTGCGATGTCAGATGATCGGCCGCCTCGGGCCGGCTGTCGATGAGCGCGGCGACTTCGATTCCGCGCCGGCTCAAAGCCTTGGCGGTGCGCCAGCCGTCGTCATTGTTGGTGAACAGCGCCACGCGTTCGCCCGGCCGCACGGCATAGCGATTGAGATAGGTCCGCACCGCCGATGCCATCATGACGCCGGGCCGATCGTTGCCCGGAAAAACCAGCGGCCGCTCAATGGCGCCGCCGGCGAGAATGGCGCGCTGGGCGACGACGCGCCAAAGCCGCTGCCGCGGCTGGTGCGGCGGCGGAACCGCCATGTGATCGGCAACGCGCTCCAACGCGCCGTAGGTTTGCCCGTCATAAACCCCGAACACGCAGGTGCGCGGCATCACCCGCACGTTGGACTGCCCGCGCAATTCGGCGCTGACGCTTTCTGCCCAAGCATTGCCGGGCGCGCCGTCGATCTCGCGATCGTCAGCCAGCAGGCGCCCGCCGGTGACAAAATCCTGCTCGCACACAATGACGCGGGCGCCGGACCGCGCCGCGCTTTGCGCGGCCGCGAGCCCGGCAGGTCCGGCGCCGATGATCAATATGTCGCAGAACGCGTAAGCTTGCTCGTAGTGATCGGGGTCGGGCTCGGCGGCGGCGCGGCCAAGTCCCGCGGCGCGAGCGGATCATCGGTTCGTAGACGCGCTCCCAGAAGGACGGCGGCCACATGAATGTCTTGTAGTAGAAGCCTGCCGGAAAGAACGGCGCCAGCAGCGAATTCACCGACAGCAGATCGAAACGCAGCGACGGCCAGCGGTTCTGGCTCGTCGCTTCGAGCCCGTCATACATCTCGATCGTGGTGGCCCGCGTGTTCGGCTCGCGACGGGCGCCGCCACGCAATTCGACGAGCGCGTTCGGCTCTTCCGGCCCGGCGGTGAAGATGCCGCGCGGCCGATGATATTTGAAGCTCCGGCCGACAAGACGGACGCCGTTCGCCAGCAATGCGGACGCAAGCGTATCGCCGGCGAAAGCGCTGATCTCGGTTCCGTCAAAACGCGCGCGCAAACGTTGCGATCGATCGATCAGCCCGCCGCTCAGGCGATGCGGTTGCGCACGGTCGAAAGAGGAAGACCCAGCCGCGCTCATGCGCCGGCCTTGTACGAGCGGACGGCCGCAATGGCGTGCGTGCGGGTATCGCGCTCGACGGCGAGCCAGGCCTGGCAGCCGGCGCCGTGGTACCAGAGCTCGCGGTGCGCGCCCGCCGTATTGTCGCGCAGATAGACATGCGAAATAAACCGGTCGACGGCTCCGGCCGTATCCGGATCGGGGCGCTCGGGCGCCGCATCACCGAGATAGTTGAATTCGCGCACGTCCCGCGAGGCCGCAATGAGGGCAGGCGATGCGCATGGCGATCAGTGCAGATTGGGCTGCGGGCCGGCGCCGCGCTCGTCGATCACCTCGCCGCTGGCGAACCGATCGAGGCGAAAGGCGGAAGCGGCCGGATGAGGCTCGTCACGCGCGATCAGATGGGCAAAGCACCAGCCCGATCCCGGCGTTGCTTTGAAGCCGCCGTAGCACCAGCCGGCATTGAGGTAGAGGCCGTCGACGGGTGCGCGATCGATGATCGGCGAGCCATCCATCGACATGTCCACAAGCCCGCCCCAGGAGCGCAACGACGCGCAAGCGCCCGATCAGCGGCATCAACGCCATGCCGCCTTCGCAAACCTCCTCGACGATCGGCAGATTGCCGCGCTGCGCATAAGAATTGTAGCCGTCGATGTCGCCGCCGAAGACAAGGCCGCCTTTGTCGCTCTGGCTGATGTAAAAATGACCGGCGCCGAAGGTGATGACGTGATCGATCAGCGGCTTGATGCCTTCGGTGACGAAAGCTTGCAGGACGTGGCTTTCGATCGGCAGACGGAAGCCGGCCATGGCGGCGAGACGCGAGCTGTTGCCGGCGACGACAATGGCGATCTTTTTGGCGCGGATCGTGCCCCGGGTGGTTTCCACGCCGACCGCTCGCCCGTTCTCGACCGCGATCCCGGTCACCTCGCAGTTCTGCACGATGTCGACGCCGCGTGCCGACGCCGCCCGCGCGTACCCCCAGACGACGGCGTCATGGCGCGCCGTGCCGCCGCGCCGCTGCATGAGACCGCCATGAATCGGAAACCGCGCATTCTCGTAGTCGAGGCAGGGCAGCATGCTTGCGAACCTCGTCGCGATTCAAGCAGCTCGCCGCCGGCTCCATGCAGCCGCATGGCATTGCCGCGGCGGGCGAAGGCGTCGCGCTGGCCGTCGGAATGATAGACGTTGATGATGCCGCGCTGGCTGACCATCGTGTTGTAGTTGAGATCCTGCTCGAGCCCTTCCCAAAGCTTCATCGACCATTCGTAGAAGCGTTCGTTGCCGGGGAGGAGATAGTTGGAGCGGATGATGGTGGTGTTGCGGCCGGCATTGCCGGAACCGATCCAGTTCTTCTCCAGCACGGCGACGTTGGTGATGCCGTGCTCCTTGGCGAGATAGTGCGCGGTGGCAAGTCCGTGGCCGCCGCCGCCGACAATGACGACGTCATAAGACGCTTTCGGCGCCGCGTCGCGCCACGCCGGCCGCCAATTTTTATGGCCCGACAGCGCGTTCCAGACGAGCGACCAACCCGAATAATGCATTCCGGCACACACCAGCCGCTCAGCAATCGAGCGTCGTCTGGCGCTCCCAATCTGTCAGGTGGCGGGAATAGGCGTTCCAGTCGTCGGTCCTAAGCTTGACGTAGGAGGCGAGCGTTTGTTCGCCGAACGCGTCCTTGAGCACGGCGGATTGCTCCAGCGCGCGGAGCGCGTCGAGCAGATTGAGCGGCAGCTTCTTGGCGCCGGCCGCCTTGTGGCCTTCGGTATACATATTGATGTCGAGCCGCCGGCCGGGCTCGCGTTTGTTGCGCATCCCATCAAGCCCGGCGGCAAAAACGGCGGCCGGCAGCAGATAGGGATTGGCCGCACCGTCGGCCAGCCGCAACTCGAAACGGCCGGCATCGGGAATGCGGATCATGTGGGTGCGGTTGTTGCCGGTATAGCTGACGGTATTGGGCGACCAGGTCGCGCCGGAAAGGGTCGGCGGCGCATTGATGCGCTTGTACGAATTCACCGTCGGATTGGTGATCGCGCACAACGCTTCCGCCGAATGAATGATGCCGCCGATGAAATGATAAGCCTCGCTGGACAGGCCGAGCTCGCCCTTCGGATCGGCGAACACATTGCTGTCGCCCTTCCATAGCGACGTGTGCATGTGGCAGCCGTTGCCGGTGAGATTGGAGAAAGGTTTTGGCATGAAAGTCGCGCGCAGGCCGTGCTTCTCGGCGATCGACTTCACCATGTATTTGAAGAACGCCTGCTTGTCGGCGGTGCGCAACGCGCTGTCGTATTGCCAATTCATCTCGAATTGGCCGTTCGCGTCTTCATGATCGTTCTGATAGGGCCTCCAGCCGAGGCTCACCATGGCGTCGCAGATTTCGGCGACGACGTCATAGCGGCGCATCAGCGCCTGCTGATCGTAGCACGGCTTGCTCTGCCGATCGGCCGGGTCGGATATGCCGGAACCGTCGGGCGAGATGAGGAAGTACTCGCATTCGACGCCGGTCTTCAAATCGAGGCCGTCGGCGCTTTTGAGGACGCGTTTGAGGATTTGCCGGGGATTCTGCTCGACCGGGACGCCGCCCATGATCAGATCCCCGGTGACCCAGGCCACCTCGGGCTTCCAAGGCAATTGGACGAGCGTATCGAGTTCGGGAAACACCAGAATGTCCGGATCGGCCGGCGTCATATCGAACCAGGTGGCGAACCCGGCAAACCCGGCGCCCGCCTGCGCGACATCGTCGATCGCGCTCGCCGGCACGATCTTCGCCCGCATCGTGCCGAACAGATCGACGAACGAAATCAGGAAATAACGGATATTCTTGGCTTTGGCGGTTTCGCCCCAGGACGACGACATCACTTCCCCCTTATTGCCGCGCGGCGATGCCGCTACGCATACGTGGTCCGTCCCGGAATCCAGTTTGTGCCGGCGAGCGGCACGCGCGCCATGGCGGCGGCCTCGACCGTGAGCGCCACCAGGTCTTCAGGCTCGAGATTATGCACATGGGACTTGCCGCAGGCGCGCGCGATCGTCTGCGCTTCGAGCGCCAGGACCGACAGGTAGTTCGCGAGCTTGTCGCCGGCGATCACCGGATCGAGCCGGACGGCCAATACGGGATCTTGCGTGGTGATGCCGGCGGGATCGCGGCCCTCATGCCAGTCGTCATAGGCGCCCGCCGTGCTGCCGAGCGCGCGATAATCGTTCTCCAGATGCGGATCGTTGTCGCCGATTGCGACCAGAGCCGCAGTTCCGATCGAGACCGCGTCGGCGCCCAGCGCCAGTGCCTTTGCGACGTCGGCGCCGTTCCGGATGCCGCCGGACACGATCAGCTGCACCTTGCGGTGCATGCCGAGCTCTTGCAGCGCCGCGACCGCCGGCGGAATTGCCGCCAGCGTCGGAATGCCGACATGCTCGATAAACACGTCTTGCGTGGCGGCGGTGCCGCCCTGCATGCCATCGAGCACGACGGCGTCGGCGCCGGCTTTGATCGCAAGCGTCGTGTCGTAGTAGGGCCGCGAGGCTCCGATCTTGAGATAGATCGGCTTCATCCAGTCGGTGATCTCGCGCAATTCCTGGATTTTGATCTCAAGGTCGTCGGGCCCGGTCCAGTCCGGATGCCGGCTCGCCGAACGCTGGTCGATGCCTTCCGGCAGGACGCGCATCTCCGCGACACGCTTGGAAATCTTCTGCCCTAGCAGCATGCCGCCGCCGCCGGGCTTGGCGCCTTGACCGACCACGATCTCGATGGCGTCGGCCTTGCGCAAGTCGTCCGGATTCATCCCGTAGCGTGACGGCAGCACCTGATAAACCAGGATGCTGGAATGCTGGCGTTCTTCTGCGGTCATGCCGCCGTCGCCGGTGGTCGTCGAGGTGCCCACCGCGCTGGCGCCGCGGCCGAGCGCTTCCTTGGCTTGCGCCGAGAGCGAGCCGAAGCTCATGCCGGCAATGGTAATCGGAATTTTCAGTTCGATCGGCTTACTGGCGAAGCGTGCGCCGATCGTCACGTCGGTTCCGCATTTTTCGCGATAACCTTCGAGCGGATAGCGGCTTATCGAAGCGCCGAGAAACAACAGATCGTCGAAGTGCGGCAGCTTGCGCTTGGCGCCACCGCCGCGGATGTCGTAAATGCCGGTGGTGGCAGCCCGGCGAATCTCGGCAAGCGCAAATTCGTCGAACGTCGCCGACGGCCGCGGCGGCGTATGGATCCAGCGGTTGGGCGGCTCCATCAATAAGATCCAACGTTGTCGATATGAAAATGATAGAGCTTGCGCGCGGAGCCGTAGCGGCGGAACGAGCCGGGATCGACCGCACCGTTGAGCCCGGCCGCATTCAGCAGTGCCGCGAGCTCGACCTTGTGGCGCTCCTCAAGCGGTTTTTCCACGCAGTCGGCGCCAAGGCTGCCGACGCTGCCGCGGACAAATAGGCGCGCCTCGTAGATCGAATCGCCCAGCGCCTCGCCGGCGTCGCCGAGCACCACCAGATTGCCGGCTTGTCCCATGAACGCCGACAAATGTCCGACCGATCCTTTGACGACGATGTCGATCCCCTTCATCGATATGCCGCACCGTGCCGACGCGTTGCCGTCGACCACCAATAACCCGCCGCAGCCGGTGGCGCCGGCAGCTTGCGAGGCATCGCCTTTCACATGCACCCGTCCCGACATCATGTTTTCGGCGATGCCCTGGCCGGCATTGCCGTTGAGGACGATGGTCGCTGCCTTGTTCATGCC
Source organism: uncultured Alphaproteobacteria bacterium (assembly GCA_963829395.1). Taxonomy (GTDB): domain Bacteria; phylum Pseudomonadota; class Alphaproteobacteria; order Rhizobiales; family Xanthobacteraceae; genus BOG-931. The sequence goes on from CAWHHX010000001.1 coordinate 492,169, forward strand.
GGCGCAGTAATAGCCGACATGGCCTTCGATCTCGACCGTGATCGGCGCATCGATGCCGGCGGCGATGGCGTGCTGCCCGCGCGGGTGGAGCACGCGCCAGTGGGTTTCGTTGGTGTCGGCTCGCAAGCGATGGAGCGCCGCATTGAGCTCGCGCACCGAACCGTGCGAGAGATCGACAGTGCGCATCAATGCCGCTCCCATAGATAGGGCTTGGCGGGAACCGGCTCCCACACCGTCGCCGCGTCGATACCGGGCAAGTCCACGAGCGCGCGATATTCGGTTCCGAACGCGACCCAGCGCTCGTTTTCCGCCATGACGGCGGGCTTGCAGGCGATCGGGTCGCGCAGCACGCCGAAGCCGGTCTCGGTGCCGACCACGAATGTGTAAAAGCCGTCGAGCGCGCCGAGCGACGAATTCAGCGTCTGTTCGAGCGAGTCTCCCTCCCGCATCCGCCAGCTCATGTAGCCGGCGGCGACTTCGGTGTCGTTTTCGGTCTCAAACGACAGGCCTTGTCGGCGTAGCTCGCGGCGTAAGGCGTTATGGTTCGACAACGAACCGTTGTGCACCAGACACTGATCGGCACCGGTGCTGAAAGGATGCGCGCCGTCGGTCGTGACGGCTAATTCGGTCGCCATCCGCGTGTGCCCGATGCCATGCGTGCCCGACATGGTATCGAGGCCGAACCGCGCCGCGACCTGATCGGGGCGGCCGACTTCCTTGAAGATTTCCATGCGCCGGCCGCTGCCGACCACGGTCAGTTCCGGCGTCGTGGCGATCGCCTGGCGTACCGCAGCCTCCTGTGCCAGAGGCACCGCCACCACAAGATGCGTATCGCGAACGGCGTAGGGCAGGGGCGGCGGCGCGCCGGCTTCGAGACGGCGCATGACGTCGGCATAATCGCAGCCGCGCGGGCCGCGGACGGTCAGCTTGATAGCCCCGTGAACGGGGGCGCCATAGACCGCGAAGCCGGCGGAGTCGGGTCCGCGGTCGCACAAAGTGCCCAGCATGCCGCTCAGCAGCGCGCCGAGTTCCGGCTCCAATGCGCGGTCTTTCAGATAGAGGCCGACGATGCCGCACATGGCTGCACGCTCCATTCGCAGGTCGCCCGTCGAAATTACGATGCACCCCTGCGAATGGCTGTGTCAACCATCACGCACTTTTTTTTCTCTATAGGAAAATATTGGGCTTAGGTCTGCCGCCGGACACAACCGCGCGCGGCGCGATGCGAGGAACCCGCCTGCACGAGCTGTCAAGCAGCCAATGAAAACAATCACAGCGCGGGACTGTTCCCGCCAGCCCGGCGCGATGCCTGCGTGTCTTTGTTTCTCTCCGGAAAAACAATGATATAGGTTGGCCGGTGTGCGGCCGGGGACTCAGGTGAGTGTTTGCCGGGCGTGCCGATCAGCGACGGTCACGATCAAAAACCGCAAAGGCGATCCAAATGGCCCGGCGAAGCAAAGCGCAAAAGCGTCCCGCCGTAACCGGGCTGACCCGGAAGACGAACGTTCGCCGCCACGAGCCGGATGCCGACACCAGCCTGCGGACCGGTTCGCGAGCCCCGAGCGAGCTGTTGCCGCGAGCGCTCGAGGCCAGCATCGGCTTCGAGGTGCGGCGGCTGCGCAAATCGATGGACTTGACCGTCTCTCAGCTCGGGTTGATGGCGGGGATCAGCGCCGGCATGCTCTCGAAAATCGAGAACGGCACCATTTCGCCGTCGCTCTCGACGCTGAGCGCCTTGGCTCAGGCACTGAATGTTTCGATGAGCAGTCTGCTCGCGGAGTCCGAAGAGCGCCGCGATTGCTCGTTCGTCAAAGCCGGGCACGGCGTGCGGATCGAGCGGCGCGGCACCAAGGCCGGCCATTTGTACGATCTGCTCGGCCATTCGCTCGCCGGCGACATCGGCGTCGAACCCTTTCTCATCACGCTCAAGCGCGACGCGCAGCCCTACACGAACTTTCGGCACGCCGGCGTCGAATTCATTTACATGCTGTCCGGCAAAGTGCGTTATCGGCACGCGGATGGCACGTATGTCTTGGAACCCGGCGACGCATTGTTCTTCGACGCCGCGGCGCGGCACGGGCCCGAGGAATTGATCGAGGCGCCGATGCAGTATCTGTCGATCATCATTTATCCGCGCCAGTAACGCCGCCGTCGTCGTCGGTGCGATCTGGCCGGCGAACGACATTTGATTTGGATCATAGTGCGGTCATCCAAAAGAAGGAGATACTTGTATTGTTCGATCTCTGCCGGAGTTGGATGACGCCATGGCCGCCGCACAACCGGGTTCGCGACAGGGTTTGAGTTTGACGGCGAGCGCCGCCGCCGGCGCGATGCCATCCGTCATCCCGCCGGACGGACCGGTGCAATTCGCCGAACGCCCAGGAGACGGGCGCCGCCCGAGCCAGCAAGACCGCGATTCCTACACCGTGACGGCGCTGGCCGATGTCACCGATCGCGCCCTGCACGCCGCCACCGCGCGGTTCACGGCAGGAGTTTCGCCGGCGGCGCTGGCGCTGGCCTATCTCGATTGGGTAACGCACCTTGCCTACGCGCCGGGCAAGCGTATCCAGCTCATGGAGAAAGCCGCCCGCAAGGCGACGCGGTTCGGGAGCTACCTGCAACGATACGCCACCGCCGGTGGACCGACGCCGGATTGCATCGAGCCGCTCCCGCAAGATCACCGGTTCGTCGACGAAGCTTGGCGCAAATGGCCTTTCAACTATCTCTATCAGGCGTTCCTGTTGCAGCAGCAATGGTGGCACAATGCCACGACCGGCGTGCGCGGTGTTTCGAAACGTCATGAGGACTTGGTCGAATTCGCCGCGCGCCAGATTCTCGACACGGTCGCGCCGTCGAATTTTCCGCTGACCAATCCGGAAATCTTGTTGCGGACGATCGCCACCGGCGGTCTTAATCTGGTGACAGGCTGGCAGAACTTCATCGAGGACGCGGAGCGCGCCGTCGCCGGCAAGAAGGCGGTCGGCACCGAGAATTTTGTCGTCGGCCGCGATGTGGCGAAGACCCCCGGCAAGGTGATTTATCGCAATCGGCTGATCGAACTGATCCAGTACGCGCCGGCGACTGCCACGGTGCGCCCGGAACCGATCTTCATCGTCCCGGCCTGGATCATGAAGTATTACATCCTCGATCTGTCGCCGCATAACTCGCTGGTCAAATATCTCACCGAGCAGGGGTTCACCGTATTCATGGTGTCCTGGAAAAATCCTGATCCGGACGACCGGGATCTGGGGATGGACGATTATCGCACGCTCGGCGTGATGCGCGCGCTCGACGCCGTGACCGCCGCGGTGCCGGATCAAAAAGTGCATGCGGTCGGCTATTGTCTGGGCGGGACGCTGCTGTCGATCGCGGCCGCAGCGATGGCGCGCGACGGCGACGAGCGGCTGGCGACGCTGACGCTGTTGGCCGCCCAGACCGACTTCACCGAGGCCGGCGAGATCATGCTGATGATCGACGAGAGCCAGATCGCCTTCCTCGAGGACATGATGTGGGAGCAGGGCTTTCTCGACAGCCGGCAGATGGCCGGCGCCTTCCAGATGCTGCGTTCGAACGATCTGATCTGGTCGCGTATCGTGCACGACTATCTGCTCGGCGAGCGCCAGACCATGACCGACCTCATGGCCTGGAATGCCGATGCGACTCGCATGCCCTACCGCATGCATTCGGAGTATCTGCGCCAGCTCTTTCTCGACAACGATCTCGCCGAGGGCCATTTCGAGGCCGGCGGCAAGCCGGTTTCGCTGGCCGATATTCGCGCTCCGATTTTCGCCGTCGGCACCGAACGCGACCATGTCGCGCCCTGGCGGTCGACCTATAAGATCAATCTGCAGGTGGAAAGCGACGTAACGTATCTGCTCACCAGCGGCGGCCATAATGCCGGTATCGTATCGGAGCCGGGACATGGCGGGCGCGGCTTCCGGATCGGAACGAAACGGCCCAACGACCACTATGTCGATCCGGACCGATTTTACGCCGAAGCCCCGCACAAGGACGGGTCGTGGTGGCCGGAATGGGTCGGCTGGCTTGAGCAACGCTCCGGCGCGCCGACGACATTGCCGGCGATGGGCGCGCCGCAGGCGGGCTATGCGCCGCTTGCCGACGCGCCCGGTGCGTACGTTCTCGAGGACTGATGCGGGCGATGAATCGCGCGCTGGCAAAAGAACTGAAAACAGCCGGTTTTCCCATCGGCGCCTATCGCGCCGGACATAAATTCTATCCGCCGGAACAGGGTGGCGAATGGAGCGACGCTGCGCGCCGTCACGGCGTGACGCTCAATCACCACGATCTGGAAGATCGCATGACGGAGATTAGGGCGGGCTATTATTGTCCCAACCTGTCCGACCTGATCGACGCCTGCGGCCACCACTTTGCGCGGCTGTTCGTGGTCACGGCCATTTGGACGGCGGAAAGCGACGATCCGAGGCTGGCGGCTTTGGGCGACAGTCCGGAACAGGCCGTGGCCCGATTGTGGCTCGCACTCCATACGTCGAAGACCGCGGCAACCCATCCGCCAGCGGCTTAGCGTCCGTCGGGCGTGCGCAAGCCGAACCAGACATCGCGAACCTGCTGGTAATGCACCATCGGATCGTAGATCGACACCGGCAGATGCAGCTCCTGCGCCGATAGGCGACCGACCGCCGCCACAAGACTATAGGAAGCGACGACCCGATCGTGCTGCGCCACGATCAGGCTGACGCGGGCATTCACCAGGGCCTGCTCGGCATTAAGGACGTCGAGCGTCGTACGCTGACCGGCTTGCGCTTCGTTGCGGACGCCTTCCAGCGCCCGCTCGGCGGCGTCGTTCTGCCGGATGGCGGCTTCCACTTGCGCCTTCGCCGCCTGCAGCTGGCCCCAGGATTGAACGACGTTGGCCTGGGTCTGGTCGCGCACTTGATTGACGTTGTGCCGCCGTTCGCCTTCGGCTTCCTTGTTCAGGCGAATGGCCGAATATTCGGCGCCGCCCTGGTAGATCGGCACCGACAGATTGAGCGCGACCGTGCCGAGAAACAAATTGGGCGTGAGGATGTTGGAAAACGTCTGCTGCTGGACGCTGCCTTGCAGCGCCAGCGTCGGCAACAGCGCACCTTCGGCGATCTTCACCTGCAGCTGCGCGACATCGACGCCGTACAAGGCGGCGGTCACCGATGGGTTCTCGGCGATGCCGACCGCGATCGCGGCGTTTAGCGTGGTCGGCGCCAGCCGATCGACCGGCGATGCCGGAGCCAGGTTGGCGGGGTCGACGCCGATGATGCGGCGATAATTGGCCTTGGTCGTCATCAGCGTAGATTCCGCGCCGTGCAAGGTTGCTTCGCCGGCGGCCAGTTGGGCTTCTGCCTGGGCGACGTCAGTCGGGGTCACCTGGCCGGCGGCGAAGCGGTTGCGCGTATCCTTGAGCGTGCGCTGGAGAACGCGAACGTTGTTCTGCTGCACCTCGAGATTTGCGGTGTCGCGCGACACGTCCATGTAGGCGGTTGCCGCCGCAAGCAGGATCGACTCTTCCATGACGCGCAGCGTCTCGCGCGCGGCCGACACCTGGCTTTCTGCTTTGCGCACGTTGTTGGCGGTCTGCAGGCCGTTGAACAGCGTTTGTCCGCCGCTGACGCCAACCGAGCGCGGCGTGGTGTAGCCTTTGACCGTGTAGGAGACGCCGTTGGGCAAATTCGGCGGAATCGGCGGGATCACGCCGGTGGTATTGGTAAATTGCTCGCCGACCGAGGCATTCGCGGACAGCGTTGGGCGATAGCCGGACAGCGCTTGCGAGACGCCTTCATCGTTCTGGCGGACGATGGCGCGTTGCGCGTTGAGCTGGGGGTTGCCCTGATAGGCCCGCGCCAGCGCCGCTTCCATGGTCTCCGCGGCGAGTTCGCTGGGCGCGGCAAGCGTTAGCCCGACGATTGCAGTCGCCGCGACCGCGCTCCAAATTGCTGCCGACGACGATTGCGACCGCTTTCGGGCCCCCGAAACAACCGCTCCACGCGCCACAACCAGCCCCAATCTACGCAGCGAAAACCTTAACGTGGGGGTATCCGCCTTACAAGGTTGGGGGCTCTGTTACGCACCGTGATCATGGCCGGTAGCGGGGCGCGCCAGCAGGTAAAGTTCCCGCAACCCGAGTGAAAATGTGGCCAACAACAGCGGCAGGACGAAGTAGAGCGCACGAAACGTCAACAACGCCGCCAAAAGCTCTTCGCGCTGGAATTGGGCCAGCCCGATCAGCATGGTGACCTCGATGACGCCGAGGCCGCCGGGCGCATGGCTGACCGTCCCCAAGAGCGTGGCTGTCAGGAAAGTGACCAGCATGGTTATGAACCCGACCGAGGGACTGGGCGGTAGCAGGATGTACATCGCCAGGCTGATCAGGGTGAGGTCGAGCGCGCCGATGGCGATCTGCAGAAGCGTGAAGCGCAGATTGGGCAACACGATCCGCCAGCCGGCGCGGCCGACGGCGCGCGGCCGCGGCGCGAGCCACAGCAGATAAGCGACAATTGCAGACAATCCGCTCAGCCCGATCGCGCGGTTGAGCCACAACGGCAAGTGATCGACAGCGGCCGCTGCTTCCGGCACATACGCGATCGCACCGCCAAGCAGGAAGGCGTTGCCCAGCCAAAACGTCATGCTGGTGATGAATGCGATCTTGGCGATGTCGAGAACGGTCAGGCCCCAGGCCGAGTAGATGCGCAATCTGATGAGGCCGCCGGTGAGGACGGCGGCGCCCAGGCTGTGGCCGATCGTGAAGCTTGCGAAGCTTGCCAGCGCGGCGATGGCGTAGGGAACTTTGTGCCGCCCGATCGCATGCAGCGCGAAGTAATCGTAGAAGGTCAGCGTGACATAGCCGGCAATCACGAAGCCGGCAGCGATGCCGATCTTGCCCAGCGACTGCGCTTTGAGCGTAGCAACAACTTTGCCGAAATCGGCGTCACGCAACAGCGCATAAAGGATAAAGGAGGCGACCGCCAGCACCGCCACGCTGATGGCGGCGCTGATCGTGCTGCGGCCAAGCTTGGATGTGAAAAGCTTGGATGTGAAAAGCTTGGACGTGAAAAATTTGGACGTGAAAAGCCTCGACGTGAAAAGCCGCGAATTGAGCGTTTGCGCGACAGCGCTCGTCACGTTCGGTTTTTGTCGAGGGGCGATGAAATTCAAGGAAAACGCCCCCACGCGATTCGCGGCGGAAACTGTCACTCGAGTGTAACAGCAGTGTTACAGCCCGAAGGCATTTGGACAGCGCCGCGGCGTCGCCGTCACACGATTGAGATAAGAAATGGCAATGGTTGTCGCAAGCGATTCGTTAATAGCCGGGGGCGGTCTTTAGCCGCAAGCCTAATGAAAGTTCTCGTCGCCACGGACGCGTGGCATCCGCAGGTTAACGGCGTAGTGCGTACATTAGGCTCGCTGGCGCGGGCGTCGAGCAAACTTGGTGTTACGATTGAGTTTCTGTCGCCCGACGGCTTTCCCTCTTTTCAGCTGCCGACCTATCCCGGCTTGCGCTTGGCCATTCCAAGCCGCCGCGGCATCGCCGAACGCATCGAGGCGGCGAATCCCGATGCCATCCATCTCGCGACCGAAGGGCCGATCGGGTTCGCCGTGCGCGCTTATTGCCGGCGCAACGGCCGGCCATTCACCACCAGCTATACGACACGTTTCCCGGAATATATTTCGGCTCGATCGCCGATACCGGCGAGCTGGATCTACCGAGTGCTGCGGTGGTTTCACGCCGGCGCTACGGTGACGATGGTGGCGACGCCGTCGCTGATGAGCGAGCTCACCCAACGCGGCTTTGCGCATCTCGGCATGTGGACCCGCGGCGTGGATATCGATCTGTTTCGTCCCGACCGCGCCATCGATCTTAGCTTCGAGCGTCCGATATTCATGACCGTCGGGCGGATCGCGGTCGAAAAGAATCTGGAAGCGTTCCTGTCGCTCGATCTTCCCGGCACCAAGGTCGTGGTCGGCGCCGGGCCGCAGGAAGCCAAGCTCAAACGCGATTTTCCCGACGCCAAATTTCTCGGCCCGCTGGAGAACGGCACGCTCGCCGCGCATTTGGCGGCGGCCGATGTTTTTGTTTTTCCAAGCCGCACCGATACGTTCGGCATTGTGCAGCTCGAGGCGCTGGCGAGCGGCGTTCCGGTCGCCGCTTTTCCGGTCACCGGCCCGAAAGATGTGATCGGCGATCGGCCGATCGGCGTGCTGGACGAGGACCTCGGCCGCGCCTGCATCGAGGCATTGCAGCTTTCCCGCGACGCCTGCCGCAAGTTCGCGCTCGATTGCTCCTGGGAAAACAGCGCGCGGCAATTCCTCGGTCACGTCCGCCAAGTGGCGACCGGCAACAGCCGTGAAGTCGGAACCGCGATGACGATTACGGAAACTGCCGCTGGCTAAGACGGGCAGGGCGGATTTTTCATAACAGGTTGGCAACAAAAGGATCAGCCATGACTAGCCTCTCGAATGTGGACCTCGATAAGCACACCGTCACCAAGGCGTATGACCGCTGGGCGCCGGTCTACGATCTGGTATTCGGAGCGGTGTTCGAGCGCGGGCGTGACGCCGCCATCGCCGCCGCCGAACGCGTTGGCGGGCGCATTCTCGAGGTCGGGGTCGGAACCGGCATTGCGTTGCCGCACTATTCGCGGAACTGCCGCCTGTGCGGCATCGATATTTCCGAGCAGATGCTGCGCAAGGCCCAGGAACGGGTCACCGAATTCGGGCTCAGCAATGTCGAAGGGCTCTGGGTGATGGATGCCGAGCATCTGACCTTTCCCGACAATTCATTCGACGTCGTCGTCGCGCAATACGTCGTCACGACGGCGCCGAATCCGGAAGCGACGCTCGACGAGTTCGCCCGTGTGTTGAAGCCCGGCGGCGAGATCATTCTGGTCAGCCGCGTCGGCGCCGAGGCGGGTTTGCGGCGCGCGCTCGAGCATTGGTTTGCGCCGGCGGCGCGCAAGCTTGGCTGGCGCACGGAGTTCTCGTTCGCGCGCTACGCCAAATGGGCGGAGCGGACCAGCGGGGTGCGTCTCATCGAGCGCCGCGCCATGCCGCCGCTCGGGCATTTTTCGCTCATCCGTTTTGCTAAAGAAGACGGCGCGGAGGTCGCCCGCCCGAGCTTTTCGCAGCAAAGCTTTCCGTCGGCGCGCGCGGCGTCCTGATCAGGACGCCGCCGCCTCGGTTCGTCCCGTCAGGCAGGGTTAATTCGCCTGTCATCTGGGATTCACCGAATCGCCATATCCAGGACCGATGACCTCATGACGGGGGACTAAAAAATGGACGGATTTCGCACGGCTCTGCGCACGCAGCGCTGGGACGATCATCGCTACTATCATCACAGCCGGATCAACCAATCGCTGCACTTTGTCAGCGCGATCAGCTTTTTGTTTTCTTACGTGATGATCTTCAAGGATCCGGCCATTTCGGCGCTCGCCGGCTGGCTGGTGTCGATGACCAGCCGCCAATGCGGGCACTTTTTCTTCGAGCCCAGGGACTACGATAAGGTCAATCACGCCAGCCACGAATACAAGGAAGAGATCAAAGTCGGCTACAATCTGCGCCGCAAAGTCGTGTTGATGGCGATCTGGGCGCTGTCGCCCGCGGTGCTTTATTTCGATCCGACGCTGTTCGGCATCTTCACGCCGGCCGCCGGCAAGATGGATTTCATCCGCCAGGTCGCGGAAATGTGGCTCGTGATCGGTGTCGGCGGCGTGCTGTTTCGCACCGTGCAATTGTTCGTCATCAAGGACGTGCAGACCGGACTGGTCTGGGCAACCAAGATCCTCACCGACCCGTTCCACGACATCAAGCTCTATCACAAAGCGCCGCTGGCGCTGCTGCGCGGCGAATTGATCGATCCGGGCATCGGCGTCGAAGTCGCGGAGTGGGAGGAGGACGAAGAGGTCGAGCACGAAGAGCTGCCGCGGCTGACATAGCCACGCTCCGGTTACGCCGTACCCTGAGGCGCGCCTTTGCTCGCACCTCAGGGCGATGGCATTCGATGCCACAGCCAATAGCGTCAGGACAGCAGTCGGCGGGCGATCGTCTCTTTGAGGATCGCCCGCTTGATCGATTTGTTGGTCAGCGCCGGATTGCTCCACCACCAGCCGTCCCGCTGCATGGCTGCGGCGGCGGCGACAAATCTGTCCGCGACAGCGGCGAAATCAGCTTCGGTATAATCGAGGCTGAATATGAGCCGTCCGGTCCCGATCCAGCTCAGCGCCAAGCCTTCGGCCCGCAGATAATATTGGAACATCCAATTGTAGCGCGACGGCCGCGTGTAGCAGACGGTCCAGATCGAGGAGACGTTGGCGACCTCGACGGGCAGATCTTGCGACCGCAGGCGTTCGTTGAGGCGTTGCGCCCGTTCGTTCCAGGTCCGATCGAGGTCGTGGTAAAGCGCCTTTCCTTCCGGCGTCTGCAGATGGCGCAAGAATTCGTTCATCGTCGCCATCACGTAGGGGTGCGAATTGAACGTGCCGCGGGCGAAGCAGATGTCGACCGGCCGGTCGTCGCGAAAACGCTTCATCAGGTCGTGACGGCCGCAGACGACGCCGATCGGCAGCCCGCCGCCGAGCGTTTTGCCGTAGGTCACGAGATCGGCGCGCACGCCGAAATACTCCTGGGCGCCGCCGGCGGCGAGCCGAAAGCCGACAAACACCTCGTCGAAAATGAGAACGATGTTGCGTTCGGTGCACACCGCGCGCAGCTCCTTGAGCCACGCGGCGTAGGCGTCTTTGTCGAAATGCGCTTGGCGTCCGCTGTCGAGCAGCGCGGAATCGCTCGGCGCCGAAGCGTTGGGATGCAGCGCCTGCAGCGGGTTGATCAGCACGCAGGCGATGTCGCGGCGGGTGCGGATGACGCGCAGCGCTTCGGCCGACATATCGCGCAGCGTGTAGGTCTCGTGCGCCGGGACGGGATTGCCGATGCCCGGCTGCACATCGCCCCACCAGCCGTGATAGGCGCCGCAAAACCGCACCAGATGCGAGCGCCGGGTGTGAAAGCGCGCCAGCCGCACCGCCTGCATCACGGCTTCGGTGCCCGACATGTGAAAGGATACTTCATCGAGTCCGGAAAACTCCTTGAGGGATTTCACGTTCTCCAGGATCAAGGGATGATAGGGGCCGAGCACCGGGCCAAGCTCGCGCACCCGCGCGGCGCCGCGTTCGATGGCGCCCTTGTAGAACTCGTAGCCGAGGACGTTGACCCCGTAGGACCCGGTGAGATCGTAGAACCGATTGCCGTCGAGATCGGTGACGATCACGCCGGCGCTCGATTGCATGAAGGCTGTGGAGGGCAGGTGCTTGCGCACGTGGCGGCTAAATTGAAACGGCACCCGATAGGCGTCGGTGAATTGCAGGTCGGAGATGCTGGTGGCGGCCTCTTCGGTGCGCCGGATGGTCTCGGCGAACCGCGTTTTATAAAGCGCCGACAGGCGCGCAAAGCCGGCGCGCCGGCATGCCGCGACGTCGGCGGGTGCGCCGTCGGCGCAAAAGAACCGCGCTTCGTCGTATTCGTAGAACGGCACCAGCGCCGCCAGACGTCGCGCCATGCGCGAATGGCCGGCGAGCGATCGATGCTTGGCCCGCGACAGTTCGAACCGCCGCCGCAGCTTGAGCAGCGAGGTTGCCACCGCCGCTCCGCCGACCCCATAAAATGCCAGTGTTGTCGCGCCCCAGGCTGTCATGATTCCGCTCGTCCCGGTCTAAGTCATTGTGGCCGCAGTTGTTCCAGCCGCCGCGTCGAATCGCGGTGTACGCGCCGGAGTTGACAAAGCCATGACGGTCCGCGCCCAGTTCCTGCGCATTTTTGAGCAGGAGGACATTAATTTCCTCCTGACCAACCGCATCCCCCGCCGCTTGGCCACGCAATTCGTCGGCTGGTTCAGCCGGATCGAACAGCCGTTGGTGCGCGATCTCTCGATCGGACTATGGCGGCTGTTTTCGGACCTCGATCTGCGCGAGGCGAAGAAGACGCACTTCCGCAGCATGCACGATTGCTTCACCCGCGAGCTCAAGGACGGCGCGCGGCCGATCGATCGCCGGACCGATATCCTGGTCAGTCCCTGTGATGCCATCGTCGGCGCCTGCGGCGCCATCGCCGGTACCGAGCTTTATCAGGCCAAGGGTTTTCCCTATGCGCTGGACGACCTGCTCGGCGATCGCGATCTGGTCGCGGCGCACCGCAACGGGCGCTATGTGACGCTGCGACTCACGTCCAGCATGTATCACCGTTTCCATGCGCCGCACGATTGCCGCATCGACAAGGTGATCTACATTTCCGGCGATACCTGGAACGTCAATCCGATCGCGCTCAAGCGCGTCGAGCGCTTGTTCTGCAAGAACGAACGCGCCGTGGTGTGCACCAAGCTCGCGGCGAACGGCCAACCGGTGACGCTGGTGGCGGTGGCGGCCATTCTGGTCGCCAGCATTCGTCTGCACTGCCTCGAGGAACCGCTCAATCTTCAGCACCGCGGGCCGAATGTCATTGCCTGCGCTGCCGAGGTCGGCAAAGGCGACGAGCTTGGCTGGTTCGAGCACGGCTCGACCATCATCGTCTTTGCGCCGGAAGATTTTGTTTTATGCGACAACGTCCGCGACGGTGCCCGGATCCGGGTCGGGGAGCCGCTGATGCGGCTCCCGTAAAAGTGGCCCCGGCTCAATTGGCCGGCGCGTGCACCAGCGCGTCGTCGAGCTCTCTCGCCCGGACATAAGCCGGACGCGCGCTCAGCCCCGCGACGTAGCGTTCGAATGCGGGACGCCGGTCGATCGTGCCGAACAGCATGCCAAAGGTGAGATGAGAGCCGACATAGACATCGGCCGCGGTGAAGCTGTCGCCGACCAGATAATCGGACTGCGATACCGCGGTCTCGAGCGTGCGCAGCGCGCGCTCGACGCTCCCATAGCCCAGCATCGGCTCACGCTCCGGCGGCGCGTTAAAGCCGACCGCCTTGTGACTGACCGCGGCCTCGACCGGGCCGGCAGCGAAAAACAGCCAACGATAGTACGGAGCACGCAGCCGGTCGCCGTGCGGCGGCGCAAGCTTGGCCTGCGGAAAAGCGTCGGCCAGATATGCGCAGATGGCGGCACATTCGGTCACGACGGCATCGCCGTGGGTGACCGTTGGCACCTTGCCCATGGGATTGATCGCCAGATAATTCGGCGCCTTCATGGTGCTGCCGTAGTCGAGCACTTCGGTGCGATACGGTTGGCCAAGCTCTTCGAGCATCCAGCGCACGATGCGGCCGCGCGACCGCGGATTGGTATAGAAAACCAGCTCTTCAGCCATGTGCAGCTTTCCTCCCTGCGTGCGAATATCCACCCGGTAACTGGCTATATGGCCCGCAGAACGCGCGGCGGCAACAACGACGGCCGGACCGCCGCGTGGTCACGCGGCGGTCAGGGTGCGGTAGATTTCCGCGCCGTCACGGGCCTGCCGCACAGCCGCCATGACGGCGGGGTCGCGCAGCTTGCGCGCGATGCAGGCGAGCGCGCCGAGCCGTTCGCCATTGGGCGCGTCCGGCAGAAGCAGCAGCGCGATCGTGTCGACCGGCTTGCCGTCGACGGCATCGAACTCGATCGGTTTTTTGAGACGCACCAGCATGCCGAACGGCTTGTCGACCTGATGAAATCGCGCATGCGGGATGGCAACCCCGCCACCCATCCCGGTCGATCCGAGCTGTTCGCGCTTGCACAGCTCGGACAGGATCCGCTCCGGCAGCACATCGACGACCGATGCGGCTCGGCGCGCCAGCTCTTCCAGGAGCTTTTGCTTATCAGTGAGGGTGACGTCGGCGATCACGTCGGCCGAAGACAGGAAGTCGGAAATTTTCATGATCGTCGACACTACACGAAAAAGCATGAGGGCGATGGCTGAGCGGCGATCTCGGCGCCCTAATCGGGCGCGCGCAGCCGATAACCGATGCCGGTTTCGGTGAGAATGTATTGCGGCTGCTCCGGGTCGGCCTCGATCTTTTGCCGGAGCTGGCGCACATAGACCCGCAGATATTGTGCGTCGGTCAAATCGTCCCACAATTCGCCGAGCAGCAATTTGTGGGTCAGCACCTTGCCGGCATGCTGAACCAGGACGCGGAGCAGGTCGTATTCCTTGGGCGAAAGCTTCACCTCGCGGTCGCCGACTTTGACGATCCGGCGGACCAGATCGACCGAGAGGTCGCCGACCCGAAAGACCGGCCGCTCGCCGTGGGTTTGCAATTGGTGGCGCAGCGCGGCGCGCATTCTGGCCAGCAGTTCGTCCATGCCGAACGGCTTGGTGATGTAGTCGTCGGCGCCGAGATCGAGCGCCGCGACTTTGCCGGCTTCGTCGCCGCGGCTGGACAGGACGACGATCGGAACGCTCTCGTTGCGGGCCCGGATGGTGCGCAGCAAATCGTGGCCCTGGGTGTCGGGCAGACCGAGATCGAGAATGATCAGGTCGGGCGCCTGGCTGAGCAGGTCGAGCGCCGCCTTGCCGTTCGGCGCTTCGAGCGTCTGGTAGCCTTGGGCGGTCAGGCCCATGCGCAGAAGCTTGCGTATCGGCGGCTCGTCGTCGACCACCAGCACGCGCAGCGGTGCGGCACTCATGCGGCGGCCTCCAGGCTTTGCCGCCCGCGCGGGATCGGCAGGGTGATGGTAAAGGCGGCGCCGCTCCGGTCGGTGCGATTGGCCGCGGCGATGGTGCCATGCATGGCTTCAACAAAGCCGCGCGAGATGGCGAGCCCAAGCCCGGTGCCGGCGCGGACCTGATCGGTCTTCTGCGCGCGGTAGAACTTGTCGAAGATATGATCGAGATCGCCGGCTGGAATGCCGCCGCCCTCGTCGAGCACGCGCAGGCAAACGGATTGCGCGGTGCGCCAGCTTTGAATGCGGATCGTGGTTTCGGTCGGCGCGTATTTCGCGGCATTGTCGAGCAGGTTGAACAGCGCCTGCTCGAACAATACAGCGTCGAGTTCGAGCATCGGCAGATCCGGCGCCAGCTCAAGCTCGACCCGATGACGCGACAGGATGCGGCCGGCGCGGCGGAGCGCGCTGCCGACGATCTCGCCGATATCGTGCAGAGCGACGTTCGGCGACACCGCGCCAGACTCCAGCTTGGTCATGTCGAGCAGATTGGCGATGAACCGGTTAAGCCTTTCCAACTCGTCGATGATCGTCGACAGGAGATCGGCCTTCTCGGCATCGCTGAGTTTCGCCCCGATGTCGCGCAGCGCGCCGGCGGCGCCGAGCACGGCGGCGAGCGGCGTCTTGAGATCGTGGGAAATGGAGGTGAGCAGCGCCGAGCGCAGGCGCTCGGTTTCGGCGACGCGCTCGACCCGGTCCATCTCCTCGACCAGCCGCACCCGCTCGATCGCGAGCGCGCCTTGATCCAGCAGCGCGTCCAGGAGCCGGCGCTGGTCGGGGGTGAACATCGGGCCCGGCCGGTCGCTGTCGATGCCCATCACGCCGATGGCGCCGCGGCCGGTATGCATCGGCAGGAACAGGCGTTTGGCGCCGGGCAGCGTATCGGAGCCGCGACCGGCGGAACGGTCGTTCTCCCAGGCCCATTTCGCCGCGGCGAGATCGGCATCGTCGAGGATGTCTTCCGGCGGGTAGCCGGCCTTCACCGCGATCGAACCATGCTCGGGCAGGAGCATCATGACCCGCACCTTGAGCATGAGCGCGGTTTGATAGGCCGTCGCCCACAGCACGTCGTCGAGCGTGCCGGCGCCGGCAAGCTTGCGGCTGAACGAGTAGAGGGATTCGGTGACGCGGGCGCGTTCGGTTGCGGCATTGGCCTGGGTGCGGCCGCGCGCCGCCACGCTGGACACGATGATGGCGACGAGGGTGAAAAGGCCGAAAGCGACGATGTTGGCCGGGTCGGCAATCGTGAAGGTATAAATCGGCGGCAGGAAGAAAAAGTTGTAGGCGACGGCGGACGCAAGGCTCGCCAGGAGCGACGGCAATAAGCCGAGCCGAACCGCAATCGCAACGATTGCCGTCAGGAAAACCAGGTCGACATTGCCGACGCCGACCCATCTCTCGATCAACTCGCCGAAACCGAGTGCGAAGGCCACTGCCACCAGCGCCGCGATATAGGGCCGCGGATCGACCGGGTCGTCGCGCTCGGCGGCGCGCACCGATTTCTTCGGGATCGGCTCGCCGGCAAGCGCGTCGCCGGCGATGACATGCACGCTGATATTGCCGGAACGGCGGACCAGATCGTGGACCACCGAGCCGTGCAAGATTTCGAACCAGCGGGCGCGCGCCGATTTGCCGATGACGATCTGGGTGACGTTGTTGGCTTGCGCGTAGCCGACCACATCGTCGGCAATATGCCGGTCGCCGGTTGGCAGTGTGATGGCTTCGCCGCCAAGCGCCTCGGCGAGGCGGAGCGTATCGGCGATGCGGTCGCGCTCTTCGTCCGAGAGCTGCAAGCTGCGCCGGCTCTCGACATAGAGCGCCACCCATGGGCCATGCAGACGATCGGCCAGCCGCTTGGCGTAGCGCACCAGCCCGGCGCTGCGCGGGTCCTCACTGATGCAGACCAGAATGCGTTCGCCGGCCGCCCACGGTCCCTGGATGGCGCGGGCCTGCATTTCGGTGAGCAACTGCTCATCCACCTGTTCGGCGGTGCGGCGCAGAGCAAGTTCGCGCAGCGCCGTGAGATTGGCCGGCGAGAAGAAATGCTCGAGCGCCCGTTCGGCCTGCCGAGGCACGTAGACCTTGCCTTCTTTCAGGCGCTGGATCAGATCGTCGGGCGTCAGGTCGACCAGTTCGACGGCATCGGCACGGTCGAACACGGCGTCCGGCACCGTCTCGCGCACCCGCACATGGGTGATCTGCGCCACCACGTCATTGAGGCTTTCGATGTGCTGGATGTTGACGGTGGTATAGACATCGATGCCGTGACTCATCAGCTCTTCGACGTCGAGATAGCGCTTCGGGTGGCGGCTGCCTTCGGCGTTGGTGTGCGCCAGCTCATCGACCAGCACGATCTGCGGATGCCGCGCGATGATGGCATCGAGGTCCATTTCCTCGAGCGCCTGTCCTTTATAGTCGATGTGCCGGCGCGGCACGATCTCCAACCCGGTCAACAGCGCTTCGGTGTCCTTGCGGCCGTGCGTCTCGACGACGCCGACGACGACGTCGTAGCCGTCCTTCTTGCGGGCGTGCGCCTGCTGCAGCATCTCGTAGGTCTTGCCGACGCCCGGTGCCGCGCCGACGAAGATTCTCAGCTTGCCGACGCGCCGCTCTTCGCGGCGCGCCGCTTCGAGCAGGGCTTCCGGCGAGGGCCGATGTTCCGATGCGCGCCGTTGATCCGCCGTCACTGATCAGATCTCTCGACGTTGCCGCTCCCCGCGTCTAACCAGCCGACAGGCGATCGAGCGCGAGGTTGAGCAGCAATACGTTGACACGCGGCTCGCCCAAAAGACCGAGGAATTGCTCCTCGACGTGCCGGCTCACGAGCTGACGCACTTTATCTTCGGCCAAGTTGCGTGCCCTGGCAACACGGGGGACCTGAAAGTACGCCGCCTCCGGCGAAATATCCGGATCGAGCCCGCTGGCGGACGTCGTTACCAGATCGGCCGGCACCGGGGCCGCTGGGTTCTCGGTCTTGAGCTTGTCGAGGTCGGCCTGCACGCGCTCAATCAGCGCCTTGTTGGACGGGCCGAGGTTCGATCCGCCCGAATTGGCGGCGTTATAGGGCGCCGACACGGTCTTGGTCGGATCGGCGGGATCGGGCGCGGTGGTCGCCGACGGCCGGCCGTGGAAGTATTTGTCGCTCTTGAATTCCTGGCCGATCAGCGCCGAGCCCACGAGCTTGCCGTCGCGTTCGATCAAGCTTCCTTCCGCCTGATGGTTAAAAACGATTTTGGCGATCCCGGTCATCGCCAGCGGATAGGCCAAGCCGGTAATCAACGTGAGCGCGACAAGCACGACAATGGCCGGACGGATTTCGCGCAACATCGAAGTCTCTCCTCAAGCGAGATGCAAGGCCGTGACCACGAGGTCGATGGCCTTGATGGCGAAGAACGGAATGATCACGCCGAGGCCGCCATAGATCCATAGATTGCGGCGCAACAGCCGGGCGGCGCCGATCGGGCGATAGCGGACGCCTTTGAGCGACAGCGGAATGAGCGCGATGATGACCAGCGCGTTGAAGATGATGGCCGAGAGGATGGCGCTTTGCGGTGTCGTCAATCTCATAACGTTGAGCGTCTGCAGTTGCGGGTAGAAGGCGACGAACATTGCCGGGATGATGGCGAAATATTTTGCGACGTCGTTGGCGATCGAGAAGGTTGTCAGCGCGCCGCGGGTCATCAGGAGCTGCTTGCCGATCTCGACGATCTCGATGAGCTTGGTCGGATTGGAATCGAGATCGACCATGTTGCCGGCTTCGCGGGCGGCTTGCGTTCCGGTGTTCATGGCAACGCCGACGTCGGCTTGGGCCAGCGCCGGCGCGTCGTTGGTGCCGTCGCCGCACATGGCGACCAGTTTGCCCTTGGCCTGCTCGTCGCGGATCAGCCGCAGTTTGTCCTCGGGCGTCGCCTGCGCCAGGAAATCGTCGACGCCGGCTTCCGCCGCGATCGCCGCCGCGGTCATCGGGTTGTCGCCGGTGATCATGACGGTGCGGATGCCCATGCGGCGCAGCTCCGCAAATCGTTCGCGGATGCCGCCCTTGACGATGTCCTTGAGATGAACGAGGCCGAGGAGCCGATTGTCCTTGGCGACGGCGAGCGGCGTGCCGCCGGTCTTCGCAATGGCGTCGGCCATGGCGTGTGCTTCGGCAATGGTCTCGGCGCTGAGACTGGGCCGCAGCGCTTGCACCGCGCCGCCTGAGCCGACGGCAGTCGGCGAGGTATTGAGATAATTCAGGATCGAATCGACGGCGCCTTTGCGCACCCAGGACGAAGCCACTTCGACTCCGCTCATCCGGGTCTGCGCGGTGAACGGGATGAAGTTGGCGCGCATGTCGGCAAGCTCGCGGCCGCGGATGCCGTATTTTTCCTTCGCCAGGACCACGATCGAGCGGCCCTCCGGCGTTTCGTCGGCGAGCGACGCCAATTGCGCCGCATCGGCCAATTCCTGTTCGCTCACCCCGCGCAGCGGCTTGAACTCGGTCGCCTGGCGGTTGCCGAGCGTGATGGTGCCGGTCTTGTCGAGCAGCAGCGTATCGACGTCGCCGGCGGCCTCGACGGCGCGGCCCGAGGTGGCCAGCACGTTGAACCGCACCAGCCGATCCATGCCGGCGATGCCGATGGCCGACAGCAACGCGCCGATGGTGGTCGGGATCAGCGTGACAAACAGCGCCACCAACACCACGATGGAGACGGTGCCGCTCGCGTAAGCGACGTAGCTCGGGATCGTGGCGGTGGCGAACACGAAGATGATGGTGAGGCCGATCAAAAGAATATTGAGGGCGATTTCGTTCGGCGTTTTCTGCCGCTCGGCGCCCTCGACCAGCCGGATCATGCGGTCGAGGAAAGTCGAACCGGGCGCTGCCGTGATGCGCACGCGGATCCAGTCGGACAAGACCTGGGTGCCGCCGGTCACCGCCGAGCGATCGCCGCCCAACTCGCGAATGACCGGCGCCAATTCGCCGGTGATGGCGGCTTCGTTGACCGACGCCATGCCCTCGATCACTTCGCCGTCTGAGGGGATAATGTCGCCCGCCTCGACCAGCACGACGTTGTCCACTTTGAGCGCGGTCGAGGGGATCAGCCGATAGCTTTGCGAATCGCCCGACCCGCTCACGAGCTTGGCCTGAGTCTCGGTGCGCTGCCGCCGCAGCGTCTCGGCTTGCGCCTTGCCGCGGCCTTCGGCGACCGCTTCGGCGAAGTTGGCGAACAAGATCGTGAACCACAGCCACAGAATGATCTGAAACTCGAAGCCGATATTTTGGCCGCCGGTCGCCAGGTCGCGGATCAGAATGACGGTCGTCAGCATGGTGACGACTTCGAGCACGAACATCACCGGGTTCTTCATCAGCGTGCGCGGATCGAGCTTGATGAAGGCGGAGCCGATCGCCGGCAGCACGATCTTCGCATCGAACAGGGCCGAAACCGGCCTGGCATTGCGTAGCGTCGACGTTTCCATCGCGGTGATTTCCGAATTAGTTGGCCGAATAAAGCGTGCCGGCGTTGATCGAAAGCTGCTCGACGATCGGCCCGAGCGCCAATGCCGGAAAGAAGGTCAGGCCGCCGACAATGACGATGACGCCGACCACCAGGCCGATAAACAATCCGCCGGTGGTCGGGAACGTGCCCGCCGAGGCCGGAATCGATTTTTTCGCCGCCAGCGAGCTGGCAATGGCCATGGTCGGGATGATCATCCAGAACCGGCCGACAAACATCGCGACCGCGCCGGTGAGATTGTAGAACGGCGTATTGGCGCTGAGCCCGGCAAACGCGGAGCCATTGTTGCCGGTCTGCGACGTGTAAGCGTAGAGGATTTCGGTGAAGCCGTGCGGCCCGGGATTGCTCGTCGCGGCCACGGCCGACGGCACCAGCGTCGCGACCGCCGTCCAGCCGAGAAACATCAGCGGCAGGACCAGAATGGCGAGCATCGCCATCTTGACTTCCTTCGCTTCGATCTTCTTGCCGACATATTCGGGCGTGCGCCCGACCATCAGCCCGGCGACGAAGATCGACAGGATGACGAACAGCAGCATGCCGTACATGCCGGACCCGACGCCGCCGACGATGATCTCGCCGAGCTCGATATTGATCAGCGGGATCATGCCGCCGAGCGCGGTAAAGGAGTCATGCATGGCGTTCACCGCGCCGCATGACGCGGCCGTGGTGATGACGGCGAACAGGGCGGAGGCGGCAATGCCGAAGCGCGTTTCCTTGCCTTCGAGGTTGCCGCCGGTGAGGCCGAGCGCGTTAAGCGCGTCGTTGCCGTGCGCTTCGGCGGCATAGCAGGCGATCACGCCGCCGATGAACAGCACGCCCATGACCGCCAGCACCGCCCAGCCCTGGCGCTGATCGCCGACCATGCGGCCGAAGACGTTGGTCAGCGCCGCGCCGAGCGCGAATATCGAGATCATCTGCACGAAGTTCGAAAACGCGGTCGGATTCTCGAACGGGTGCGCCGCGTTGGCGTTGAAGAATCCGCCACCATTGGTGCCGAGCATCTTGATCGCGATTTGCGAGGCGACTGGGCCGACGGCGATGGTCTGTTTGGCGCCTTCCAGCGTCGTCGCATCGACGTAGCCGCCGAGCGTCTGCGGAATGCCCTGCCAGATCAGGAACAGCGCGTAGGGTATGCAGATCGGGAGCAGGACATAGAGCGTGCAGCGCGTGACATCGACCCAGAAATTGCCGACGGTGCGCACCGAATGCCGCGCGAAGCCGCGGATCAAGGCAATCGCGAGCACGATGCCGGTGGCGGCCGACAAATAGTTCTGATGCGTCAGGCCCAGCATCTGCACGAGATAGGACATCGTGCTTTCGCCGCCGTAATTCTGCCAGTTGGTGTTGGTGATGAAGCTGACCGCGGTATTGAACGACAAGTCAGGCGCAACCGCGGACTGCTCCGCCGGATTGAACGGCAATGCCGCCTGGGCGCGCATCAGCACGTAGAGAATGAGCAGGCCGCCGGCGTGGAACAGCAGCATGGCGATGGTATAGGTCACCGCGTGCTGCTCGCCGCGCTCATGGACGCCGGCAACCTTGTAGATCGCCAGTTCGACCGGCCGCAGGATTACCGACAGAATTGTACGCTCGCCGCTGAACACGCGAGCCATGTAGGCGCCGAGCGGCGGCGTGACGGCGACGACGATCGCGCAATAGAGCAGAATCTGGCCCCAACCGAGGACGGTCATGGTCGCTATCCCTTTAGAACTGTTCGGGCCGAAGCAGCGCGTACGTCAGATAGACAAGCAGACCCGCGGTAACGACAGCGGCCAGCGAATAATCGAAGATCATGGCGGCTGTCCTTTAGAGCAGGTCGCAGGCATAAACGTAGGCGATCGACAGCGCGAAAAAGACGAGCCCGACCGCCAGCATGACGACGTCCATCATCGCAATGTTCCCGAAATTAGAATTCTATAAAAACAAGCACATGCCCTTTGGCAGTGCGAACCTTTGACCTTCGTCAAAAAGGCGCGCGAATGTTTGCCATTCATGAGCGATTAGCTGGCATTTTCGCATAGGAATTCGAGAGGGCGGCAGTCGAAAACGTATAGGAATCTCATAAGGACCGGCCGCGGCGGCGTCACCCATCAAGCGACTAAGTCGCTGTATAGACTGTCGGAATAATTTGGCTCGTCAGGAGCGAGCGTGCCGGGCGAAATCAGCGCGCGATGTGGAACAGGGCAGTCGCGGCGTCGACTTTGGCCGCGGCGACGATCGCCAGGACGATTGCGACCGTCACCAGCGCCGCAAGTTCGGCGCGTCTGTCGCTGTTTCGAAAAAAGACCTTCATGATGCCGTCCGAACGTCGCGCCAATGCGCCGACGGTTTCCGCCGGCAAATGTGACGCATGCGGCGTAGCAATTCGAGATCGAATGTCGACGGCCGCCATAAACAAAAGATAAAAGCAAATCGGCTTTCGATTACGCCGCGGCCCGGTGTTTGTGCCTGGTCTTATCTTTAATAAAGCGCGACGTGCGAAAGCTGCAGGTATTCGGCGATCGGCCCGAGCGCGAGCGCCGGCAGGTAGGTCAAGCCGCCGACGATGACGATGACGCCAAGCAAGAAGCCGACAAACAGCGCGCGGTCGGTGGGGAGCGTGCCGGTTGATCGCGGGCTGATCGGCTGTGCCGCCAGCGATCCGGCGATGGCGAGAACCGGCATGATGACGAGGAAGCGGCCGATGAACATGGCGAGCGCGAGCGTGAGATTGTAGAACGGCGAATTGGCGCTCAAGCCGGCGAAGGCGCTGCCATTGGTCGCCGCCGCCGATGTGTAGGCATACAGAATCTCCGAATAGCCATGAGGCCCGGTGTTGCCGAGGCCGGCGAGGCCAGGCGCGACGACGCAGGCAACCGCGGTGAGACCGAGCGTTACCAGCGGAATGGCAGTCAGAGCGAGGATGGTCATCTTCACTTCCGATGCTCCGATCTTCTTGCCGACATATTCGGGCGTCCGGCCGATCATCAGCCCGGCCAGGAAGACGGCGACGATGCAAAACAGCAGCATGCCGTAGAGCCCGGACCCTGGAGCCCCGACGATCACTTCGTCGACCATCATGTTGGCGAGCAGGATGCCGGCGCTCAGCGGCATGAAGCTGTCGTGCATGCTGTTGACCGCACCATCGGAGGAGGCGGTCGAGACATCGGCGAACAACGCCGAACCGGCAACGCCGAAACGCACTTCCTTGCCTTCCATATTGCCACGCGGCTGTTGCCGGTCTGCGGCCGAAACGACGTGCGCGGCCGCAAGTGCCGGATTGCCGCCGGCTTCCGCAGCATATATGCCGGCGACACCGAGCCCGAACAGGATCGCCATCACGCCGAGCAGGCTCCATCCCTGCCGCTCGGAGCCGACCATGCGGCCGAAGCAATTGGTCAGGGCCGCCCCGAGCGCGAAGATCAGCAGCAATTCCACCAGGTTCGTCAGCGGCGTCGGATTTTCGAACGGATGCGCGGAGTTGGCGTTGAAGAAGCCGCCGCCGTCGCCGCTCAACAGCTTGATCGCCTCCTGCGTCGCCACCGGCCCGCGTGCGATCGTCTGGACGCCGCCCTCGAGTGTCGTGACCATCGCCGCCGGCGCCAAAGTTTGCGGCACGCCTTGCGTCATCAGGAAAAATGCGGCGACCGCGCAGACCGGCAGCAGCACGTACAATGTGCCGCGGGTGACATCGACCCAAAAGTTGCCGACGGTCGACAACCGGCGTCGCGCGAAGCCGCGGATCAGCGCGACCGCGACGGCCATGCCGGAAGCGGCGGAAAGAAACGAGTGCACGGCGATGCCGGACATCTGGCTCAAATAGCTCAGCGTCGTCTCGCCGCCGTAAGACTGCCAACTCGTGTTGGTGACGAAACTGACCGCGGTGTTAAGCGCCAGATCGGGCGCGACGTTCGCCAAGTCCTGGGGATTGAGCGGCAGCGCCGATTGCAGCCGAAGGAGCGCATAGAGCGCGGCGATGGCGAGCGCGTGAAAGACCAAAAGCGAAATCGTGTACTGCAACCAGCTTTGCTCGCTCTCCGGCTTGATGCCGGCCAGGCGATAGAGGGCGTTTTCCAAAGGGCCGAGCACCGGCTGCAACGGTGTGCGCTGCCCGGCATAGGTGCGCGCCAGATAGCCGCCAAGCGGGCGCGTCACAAGGCCGACCATGACGGCGAACAGCGCGATTTGCAGCCAGCCAATACTCGTCATCTGGCACGATCTCTGGCGGCGGGAGGCGAGATTACGCGACTGCAATAGCGTGCATAGGCGACGGCCAGCGCGAACGCGACCGCGGTGAGCGCTACCATGATCAGGTCGAACATCGTTTCTCACGTCTGGCGCGAGCGGTCATGTGCCGCCCCAGGCGTTGAAATTCGAGGGGCAACCCGCGGCGGGAATATAAAGAACTTATAAGATTCCGCGACGGCTCCCGACGCCGTCAGCCGCGGCGGTTCGGTCCGCCGCGCCCCTATACCGGCTTTATGCCGGCAGCCTCCGCTCCGTCTCGAATTCATACGCGGTCAAGCGCACATTTGCCGCCAGCGAAACAAAGAATGGGAAAGACCCGATGAGTGTCATTCCTGTCGACCAAATGCCGCGCTCGGTCTATGGCGCCGTGCGGCGGGACGGGTTCTGGCGGCGCCTTGCGCATGCGCTTGATGCGTACTTCGCCAACCAGACAAGACGCGCAGTCCCGGAAATCACGTTGCGCCGTTCCAAGCACGACCTGGCGCGGTGTCGCCGCCTCATGCGCAAGCGCATGGCCGCACCGATCGAGGCGAAGCTCGGCACGGGTCGGGCCGCAAAAACCTGGCCAACATCATGATGCGGCAAGCCATCCAGTCCGAAGCCGATCGCCCACTGTTGCGCGGCATTTGCCTTGTCATGAAAGGCAATCAGCCAGATGCCGATCGCCATGGGGCGCCGGTCACGGTCGCCAAATTTCCGCGCCGGCCGGATGGCGGCACCTTCAGTGAATCGATCCCGTTGTTCTTTATTGGACGAAACGGTCGCGGACTATGGATCGCGCGCGAGGCCGAAGGACGAACCGGCGGCGTCTTTCTGTTCAAACAATCGGCGCTTCGTTTCGCCAAAAAGAACAGCGCGCCGTTCCCATGCGCGACCATGGTTCTCGCCGAACGCTTCGAACTTGACGTCGAGAATCGCGGCAACCGATTTGTGCCGTGGCTCGGCGCAGTTTTGCGCAAAGCGGCGCGGATCATACCGGCGTATCCACCGCCGATTCCGATCGGGCGGAAAAATTGCAAAGGAGTTTGGCGATGACGGAACAAGCCGAACCTCCCGCGTGGTTTCGGCCGCCGGTATTCATGGTTGGTCAGGACCACAGCGGCAATTGGGTGGTTCAGGACCAAGACGGAATTCGCGGCGGTCTTTTTATTAGTCGCGATGCGGCATTCCGTTTCGTGCGGTCCGAGAACGGCTATCGACCGCAAGCGGTGGTGGTGGTTTCCGGAGATTTCGACCTCGACATGACTGGCAACGGGGGCAAGCCGTCCCACGGCGATGGTGCCGCCGGCGCTGCGGACCAGCGGCGGATCGCCTGACGCCTTGAGGCCGATCAATACGGCTGCGGCGGGAAAAATAACTCGAACAAACCCTCGTGGCGGTCGACGACCGGCTTGGGTTCGCCGGTGGCGACATCGAGCGCTTTCTCGACCGGCGGCGTCGTGCGATTCCACCAGCCGCCGCCGAGCGCGGCAAATAACGCCGCCGTATCGGAAAGCCGCGCGGCGCGCGCCTGCACCACCTGGATGACGGCCTGCAGATAGGCCGTCTGTGCGTTGAGCAGCAGCAGCACGTTGGCGTTGCCGCTTTGCATCTGCTGGCGCGCCAGATCGTAACTGATTTTCGCGGCGCGCTCGAAATCGCGCGCCGCCTTGAGCGCGTCGGCGTCGTTTTGCAGCGCGCGCAGCGCGTCGGCCACATTCTGCACGGCGCCGATGACGGTGCCGCGATAGCCCCAGGCCACCGCGTTGTAGGTGTCTTTGGACTCTTGCAGCTGATGCAGCAACGCGCCGCCGTCGAACACCGTCTGCGTAGCGTTGCCGGCGGCGACCCAGAACAGGTTCTGCGGCGCCAGCAAACCGGCCAGCAAGGTATTGGTGTACCCGGCATTGGCGCTGATCGTGAACGCCGGCAAGAGGTCCGCGGTGGCGACGCCGATCTGGGCGCTGGCCGCATGGAGCTGTTCCTCGGCGGCGCGGATGTCCGGCCGTTGCTCGATGAGCTGCGACGGCAGGCTCACCGGCAGGTCCAACGGCAAGTGCAGGTCGGCGAGCCGGAACAACTCGCGCGGGCCTTGGTTCGGAAATATGCCGGCCAGGGCGGCCAGCAGATCGCGCTGTTGCGCCAGCGCCTTGCGCAGCGGCGGCAGCGTTGCGCGCGCCTGCGCCAGCGCCGCCTCCTGGGTCGCGACGTCGGTGCGATTGGCATAACCCAGCGTCAGTTGGCGCTGCAGGATGTCGAGCATCTTGGTGTTGGCCGCGATCAGTTCGTTGGTGGCTTCGATCTGGCCGCGCAGCGAGGCTTCGGTGACAGCCGCGATCACGACGTTTGCCGTCAGCGTCAGGTAGGCGGCCTCGGCCTGGAAGCGCTGGTTCTCCGCCTCGGCCTTGAGCGCTTCGACAGCGCGGCGGTTGAGGCCCCAGACATCGAAGGTGTACGACACGGCGACTTGCGCCGTGTACAGGCTGAAGGGATTGGCGCTGCTATTGAGGACCGGCGTGATCACGCCGGGGGTCAGTTGCGCCGTCGGGTTGAAATTCGCGCTGACCAGCGGGAAGAACTTGCCCTCCTGCGCGTAGACGGCCTGCCGCGCTGCGCGCAAATTGGCCAACGCGGTTTGCAATGATGGGTTGTTGTTCAGCGACTGCTGGACCAGGGCGTTGAGCGCCGGCGACTTGAACAGCGCCCACCATGCCTCCGGGACGTCGCGGCCGGGTACGAAATGCTGCGGTTGGCCGAGCGGCGTGTCGGCCGCGGCGGTGCGCGACGCGAGCTGCTCTTTGGTATAGCCGGCGGCGTCCGGAGCGGCGGGGTGGTGAAAATCGGGACCGACCGCGCAGCTTGCCAAAAGCAGCGCCGCAGCGAGAGCGCCTGCTCCCGCACTGTTCTTCCTGACCGACCAACCGGACATATCCGACTTAGAAGTATTTGCACCAGCAAACGCCACGCAGCGGCCCCGCTGCCTATTATCGACGAACTGGCGCTTGCTGGCTGTGCCCACCCTGCCACAGTGTTGATGATTTAGCAGGGATTTGCACTGGTATCTTTCACAGTCGTCACAGGCATTTCATGCTCGGCCTGCGAAGTGGGTCGCCGGTCGAATGTCATCGACAAGAAATAGCGAAATAGTATCTCCGTGATAAACTCCGATGAGTCGTGCCTGTGGCGCGCCAGTCCGGCGCCGAATCTGGTAATCAGTCGAAGTTCTGTGATTTATGACAGTAGACGGCGAAGCTGCGTAGTGGGCATTTCGCTGCAATCCCGACAACTCCAGATGCGGTCTTATCCATGTTTTCCCGCATGACGAATGGCCGGGCGAGCATTGCGGTCATCGCCCTCATTGCCATTGCGGTTGTGATCTACGGCGCGTGGCGTTTTGGCCAGGGCTCGAAGCCTGACCTCGGCGCGACGGCGCATGCCAGCGCCGAAGCCGGCGACAAGGCCGGCGCGCCCGCGCGCGAAAAGGACAGCGTCGACCTGTCCGATTCACAGCTGGCGTCCGTCAAGGTCGAGCCGCTCGAAGACCGTGACTTCCCGGTCGAGAAGGATGCGATCGGCAGCATCGACTTCAACGAGGACATGTCGGTGCAGGTCTTCACGCCGTATCAGGGACGCATCATCGCGCTCTTTGCCTCGATTGGTGACGACGTGAAGAAGGGACAGACGCTGTTCACCATCGACAGTCCCGACCTGCTGCAGGCCGAGTCGACGCTGATCGCCGCCGCCGGCGTGCTGGAACTCACCACCCGCAATCTGACGCGGCTGCGCGATCTCAATAAGACCCTGGCGGTGTCGCAGCGCGACGTCGATCAGGCGACCTCCGATCATCAGACCGCCGAAGGCAACCTGCGCGCGGCGCGCAACTCGGTGCGTTTGTTCGGCAAAACCGACGCCGATATCGATCGCATCATCGCCGACCGCAGCGCCGATCCGACGCTTGTCGTGCCGTCACCGATCAGCGGCCGGATCACCGCGCGCAATGCGGCGCCCGGGTTGTTCGTGCAGCCGGGCAACGCGCCGGCGCCGTACACCGTTGCCGATATCAACACGCTGTGGATGCTGGCGCTGGTCCCGGAAGCCGACAGTCCGGCGTTCCGCATCGGACAAGAAGTGCAAGTGACGCTGGGCGCGTTTCCCGGCCGCGTGTTCGACGGCAAGATCACCACGATCGGCGCCAGCGTCGACCCCAATACCCGCCGCGTCCTGGTGCGCTCCGAGATCAAAGACCCGCAGCACGAGCTGCGCTCCGGCATGTTCGCCAATTTCGTCATCACCATCGGCCCGCCAGTCCGTTCACCGGGGATTCCGGTTGACGGCGTCGTGCGCGAGGGCGACGGCACCATGACCGTGTGGGTCACCGCCGATCGCCGCCGGTTCACCAAGCGGACCGTCAAGATCGGCAAACAGTATCGCGGCTATCGGCAGATTCTCGAAGGCGTCCAGGTCGGCGAACTGGTCGCCACCGAAGGCGCAATATTCCTGAGCAATGCGCTTGCCATCGCCGAATGACGGCTGCTCGATCCGGCGGAGACGCGCGTGACATCGAAGCGAGTGACCAACCGTGGTTAGAGGGCTGCTGACATTCGGGCTGACCAAGCGCCCGCTGGTTTTGCTCGGCCTGTTGATTTTCTTGGCCGCCGGCCTGTTCGCGTTTTCCAGATTGAATATCGAGGCCTATCCGAATCCGGCGCCGGTGATCCTGGAAATCACCGCCCAGGCCCCCGGCCTGTCGGCGGAGGAAATGGAGCGCTACTACACGATACCGCTCGAGGTCGGTCTTGCCTCGACGCCCGGCGTCGATGTCATTCGTTCGACCTCGTTCTACGGCCTGTCATTCGTGCGGGTGACCTTCAATTACGGCGTCGACTATTACTTTGCGCTGACCCAGACGGCGATCAATCTGCAGCAGAATGTCAGTCTGCCGAACAATGTCACGCCGCAGATCCAGGCCACCAGCCTGGTTGGCGAAATCTACCGCTATCAGGTGACCGGGCCGCCGCACTTCGGCTTGAGCAATCTGCGCACCGTCCAGGATTGGGTCCTGCAGCGCCGGCTGCTCACGGTTCCGGGGATCGTGCAGCTCAACACCTGGGGCGGGACGACCAAAGAGTACGAGGTCGAGGTCGATCTGCACAAGCTCGACGCCTACAACGTTACGCTGCCGCAGGTGATCAGCGCGCTCGGCGCCGCCAATATCAATGTCGGCGGCCGCACCATCAACATGGGCCAGCAGTCGGTGAATATTCGCGGCGTCGGCCTGATGGACACCGGCGGCGCGGCGGATTTGACGCAAGGCTACAAGGTCGCGGACATCGAGAACGTTCCGCTCGGCCAATTCAACGGCGTGCCGATATTCGTCAAGGACGTGGCGGCGGTCTCGGTCGGTCACACGCCGCGGCTCGGCAAGGCGGGTCGCGACCACCAGGACGACATCGTCGCCGCCATCGTGATCATGAATCGCACGCTGCACACCAACGACGTGGTGGCGCGGGTGCGGGCGGAGATCGAGAAGATCAACACCGACGGCAGCCTGCCGCCGGGCATAAGATTGGAGCCGTACTACGACCGCACCACGCTGGTCGCCGTCACCACCAGCACGGTCATGCACAACCTCATCTTTGGTTGCGTGCTGATCTTCCTGATTCAGTGGATTTTTCTCGGCGACTTGCGCAGCGCGATCATCGTCGGCGCCAACATCCCGTTCGCGCTGTTCTTCAGCATCATCATCCTCGTGCTGCGCGGCGAAGACGCCAATCTTTTATCGGTCGGCGCCGTCGACTTCGGCATCATCGTCGATGCGGCCGTGATCTTGGTCGAGAATGTCTATCGGAATTTCCAGTTGCGGCCGGAGCAAAGACAGGCGCTGATCGGGCATCTGGCGGAAGGACGCTGGGGCGCCGATCCGACCGGCGCCGGGGCCTCGGGCACCAATCCGACCTGGACGGATCGCCTGCGGCTGATCCTGATCAGCGCATTGCAGGTCGACCGCGCGATATTTTTCTCGACCGCGATCATCGTCGCGGCCTTCATCCCGCTGTTCACCATGCAGGGGGTCGAAGGCCAGATCTTCAGCCCGATGGCGCGGACTTATGCGTACGCGCTGGTCGGAGCGCTGTTGGCGACATTCACGGTGACGCCGTGTCTGGCTTCGCTGCTGCTGCCGGAGCAGGTCAGGGAGGTCGAGACAATCGTCGTGCGGGGGATACGTTCGGTTTACACCCCGGTACTGCGCTGGTCGCTCACCAACCGGAAGACCACGATCGTGATCGGCGTGGCCTTCCTCGTGTTCAGTCTCTTCCTCGGCTCGCGGCTCGGCAGCGAGTTTTTGCCGACGCTCGAGGAAGGCAATCTGTGGATTCGCGCGACCATGCCGCCGACCATATCGCTGGACGCCGGCATGCCGATCGTCAACAGATTGCGGGAGATTTTGCTCAGCCATCCCGAAGTCATTACCGTGACGTCGCAGCACGGCCGCCCGGACAATGGCAGCGACGCCGCCGGGTTCTTCAATGCCGAGTTCTTCGTGCCGTTGAAGCCGTTTGACGAGTGGCCACGCGGCCTGACCAAAGAGAAACTGATCGAACAACTGCAAGCCGAATTCAACAAGGAATTCGTCGGCATCGACTTCAATTTCTCGCAATACATCCAGGACAACGTCGAAGAGGGGTTGTCGGGGGTCAAAGGCGCCAACTCGGTCAAGATCATCGGCCCGGATCTGGCGACGCTGGAGCAGATCGCGCGGTCGGCATTGCGCGAAATGGCGAAGGTGCCGGGAATTACCGATCTCGGCGCCTTCTGGGTGCTCGGGCAGCCCAATCTCAACATCGCGGTCGATCGCGCCAAAGCGGCGCGCTATGGACTGAGCGTCAACGACGTCAACAGCGTGGTTCAAGCGGCCTTGGGTGGCAGCACGGCGACAACGATCTTCGAGGCCGATCGCCAATTCGGCGTTGTGGCCCGGCTTGCGCCCGAATACCGCAACAATATCGACGAGGTGCGCAATCTTAAGGTCGGCGTTTCGACCTCGAACGGCAACGCCTATATTCCGCTCAGCGAGCTCGCTGCCATCACCCTCGATACCGGCGCCTCCTATATCTTTCGCGAGAAGAACCAGCGTTACATTCCGATCAAATTCAGCGTGCGCGGCCGTGACCTCGCCGGCGCCGTGGCGGAGGCGCAGGAGCGCATCACCAAAGCGGTGAAGCTGCCGACCGGGTATCGCGTCGATTTTGCCGGCGAGTTCGAGTGGTTGCAGCAGGCCAAGAAACGGCTTGCCGTCATCATGCCCGTTACCTTCGTGTTGATCATGATCCTGCTCTACGGCTTGTTCAACTCATGGCGCGATTGCCTTCTGGCGCTGCTCGGGCTGCCGTTTGCGATCTCCGGCGGTCTCGTCGGGCTCTACGTGTCCGGATTGGATTTCAGCATTTCGGCTGCGATCGGATTCATCTCGCTGTTCGGCGTATCGGTGATGAGCGGCATTCTTATCCTCAACGGTTACTATCGCGTCGTTGCCGGCGGTATCGCGGACCCGATCGAGGCCATGTTCCACGCGGTCGGCGAACAGATGCGGCCGATCCTGATGATGACACTTTCGGCTTGTATCGGCTTGCTGCCGGCCGCCATATCGACCGGTATCGGCAGCCAGGTGCAACGGCCGCTCGCCACGGTGATCGTCGGCGGCATGTTGATCGGCCCGATCATGCTGCTGGTGATTGTGCCGGCGCTGCAGAGCCTGTTCCTCGGCCGCGAAGCGCCGGCGCGGCCGGCGGCGGAACCCGGCCCGTCGCACGCCGGAGGATGAGCGTTTCGATGGCGCGAGCCGATTGGATGGGTATCGGTGTTTGTCTGCTGGCAGTCGTCCTCTTCGAGGCGACCGCGGTGCGGGGGAGTTTGGCTGAGGAGGCTCCGGCAAAATCCGAGCATCAGCCGGCCGCGGGTGGGGGCGTCGGCAAACCGGAAGGCGGTCCGACAAACTCCGCGGGCCAACAAACCGGCCAGGAAAGGAGCCAAGACAAGGGTTCCGAACCTGGTCAGGAATCAGATCGCAGCGACACGCGCATCGCCGTCGAGCCGCACGGCCCGCCGACACTGAGAGAAGACGGCAAAGGGCCGAAGGCCATGCTCAGGTCCTTTACTCATGGCAATGGGCAAACCCATCAGCGATTGGCGACCCGGCCGTCGGGACCGGTGGTGCGCAACGCCATCGGGATCGTGGTTGGTCCTCACGACAATAGCGTTCATCACGACGGCCGTGTTGCTCCACTCGTCGTTCGCGGTCCCGCTGGCGCGACCGGTGTCACGACCGGCGCGGGCGGCGCAATCGCCAAAGCAACCGGCATTCCCGAGACCAACAAATTCGCTCATCCGGTGCCGACGCCCGGCCTGGTGCCGCCGCGCCGCGCGACGATCAGCGGTACCGGCTTGGTGCAGCGCGGCTCCGGTCCTGCGCAGATCGGCGGGCCGGCAAAATCGGTCGTTGGCATCAGCGGCACCAACGTCCGGCCCAAGCACTGAGTCGGAGCCGGACGCGCCGCCCGTCATCCCCAATCGATATTGCGCTGCGGGCGGGTGCCGGTTCCCGAAGGATGCGCCGGCTTCAAACCGCAGATTGCCGGCCGATAAAGCGTGATCAGTTTTTGGGCGCGGCGCCGTGCAAATGCTTGGTTTCAAATCGGTTCCAGGCCGAACGCGCATGGGACAAGCCATCGCCCGACGGTGACTGGCTACTTATTTTATATATTTGGTGCGCTGCACATATATGGCTTCTATATTTCAGACGGGCGAAGGCTTATGTTGTTGGCAGTTGGCACACTAGATTTGGAGGAGCCAATGACCGAGATGCCAATGAATTGGGCACGGCAGGTGAAATCCTCCTGATGCGAAAACCCCGGCGACGAGCGTGCCTGTGGGTCTGCGCATCGGCGGCGCGGTGCTGCGAACGATCTTTATCCTCGCGCTGCTTGTCGTGGTCGTCCTCGTTAGCATGCCGCAGAACGAGACCATCTGGACCGCTTACGAAACCCCCGCCGATCTCATCCGCATGGCGCTAGGTTTCGCGGTTTGCTGCTGGATTGCGGTCCAGCTCTTCATCATGCCCAAAGATCCTCACGCCCTTCGGACCTGGCTCTATTTGGGCTTGGTGGGAGTACCGTTCGCATTGCTCTGCGCCGGCGCTCTGTGGTGGAACTACGTGAACGTTTAGCTGACGCGCCAGCGCAGCAGCATCGACAGATCGATCGCAGTCTTGGATCGCGGGTCTTGCAAACCGGCGCCGGTGGATGATTAAACTTGCCTCCGTTTGAATGTGAGGCAAGCCGTGCATCGTTCGCTGGTCGTTTTGGCCGCTCTTCTACTCGCTAGCTGCGCCACCCATTCGCCCGAAGCCGACGCGCAGGCGCAAGCCCAGGCCCAATTGGAGGCGACCTCCAAGGACGCCGTCAAATGCCAATCTTACGGCTTGCAGCCGGGGAATCCCGAATACGAAAAGTGCCTCACGCAACTTGCTGATAAGCGCGCGCAGGCTGAAATCGAACGGGCGCGCGGCTCTCGGCAATCGCCTTCAGGGCCGCCCGCCGACCTGGGCGCAATGATCAACTCGTGAGTGGCAATCGCGCCGATTGATTTCGGCCGCTGCTGCGGCCTGTCGCGCGCGAAAATGTCTTACCTTAAGCGCGCACGCCCGTCGTCGACAAAATGTCTTGCCTTAAGTGCGCACGCCCGTCCGCGACATGGTCAGCGTATCGGCAAACTCGCGGCGAACGCCGAGCGGCGGAAACAGATACAGATCCATCAGCCAGGTGCGCCGCAGCTGCGGCAGGCCGGCAAGCACTTTTTCCGCTTCGCGTTTCGCCGCTGGAAATCGTTTGCCCCACCCTGAGAAATCGCGCGCCAATACTTCCAGCGACACGATTGTCGTCGCGATCAACAGAAACAAATCGTTGGCGCGCTTGGCGGCTCGCGCTTTCGCGGCCTGCTTGAAGATTCGCGTCAGATCGCGATGACATTCGATGATATCGCGCGCATCGGAAAGCCAGAGCATATCCGGTAGCGCGACATAGCCGTAGATGGCGTGGTAGCTCTCGATCAATTGGCGGCACTTGATGGCGAGCTCGCGCGGCACAAAGCGGAAGCCGGGGCTCACCGCTGCGTCGGCGTTCGCCGGCGGCGCCGCGTTTTCTGGCGCTGCTGTTTTTGTCGTTGCCTCAGTGAAAGTCTCGCCCATCGGCGGCATGTGACGCTCGTTGCGGTGACGGCCAGTCTCGGTCGCGTCCAGTCTAGTCCCGCGTGCCGTATAGATGCGAGGTTGGTTCTCGCCCGCCGAGATATAAAAATGATATCGCGGCGCTTGCCCGCCGATATCCGTTTGAAAAATCCGGCGCGGTCGTGCGAGCACCGGTCGGCTAATTTTGGCTACTGTGACCGAAGTGCCACATTTTCCTCGGCCGCCTTGGCGAAGCGAGCCGTTTCCGTCGTATTCATCTGTAGTTACGGGGATTGGCGACGGCTTTATTGTCTCAAATATCCTCCGCGTTCGCCGAGCGCGATTGCTGCCCCATCGAGCGTCATCGGATTCAATTGACCAATCGCAATGCAACCAAGGCCATTCGAGGCCCAGTGGCTATTTTTTAGATACTAAAAATCGGCTTGGGCAATATCGACTCCTTTCGGGTTCCACTGCGAAAAATCGCAGGTAGCTGGGGATTGGCGGCTGAGGAGTCTTATGCCCTCGCATACACCGGCGTTAGGCTCTTCAGGCGGGGATAAGAAAATGGGGGATGGGTCATGAAACGATTGTTTCTGCTCGGCGTGGTGCTGCTGCTCGCGTTCGCCGCGTCAAATCGTGCGATAGCAGCGGATGCCTTTGGCGCCTGGTCCAACGGAATTCCGACCGCCTGGGTCGAGGGCCCGACGTGCGATCCGTATGTCGATTACAATTGCACACCGAGCAAGGCGATGATGGCGCTCAAGTCGGGCGTCAACGGTCCTTGCGATCCGTACGTCAATTACAAATGTCTCGACGACTATCTCGGCGACAATCCTGCGGTTCGGTTCTTCCGCTACTACCAGCTCGAATGGGGCAAGGGCGTTGCCCCGTCCGATCCTGCGGCGCCGCCGTCGCGTCGTTCCGATGCGGCCTGGCCGCCGACGCCGCAATCCTCGCCGCCGACGCCGTTCACCGAGTGGCCTTATGGCGGCACGCAGAATATCGGCGTGACTCGGGCGAACTCGGTCGATAGTCCATTGATGGTTGCGATTGCCAATACCGCCCTGGGCAAGTGGATGAGCGACGCCCACATTCAGGTTTACGGCTGGATCAATGGCGGCGGCAATATAAGCACCAACAATGTGAAGCCGGGCGGCAACGTGCCGGCTGCGTATGACTACACGCCGAACACGATCCAACTCGACCAGGCCGTGCTCTATATCGAGCGGCTGGCCGACACGGTGCAGCTCGACCATGTCGATTGGGGCTTCCGCTTCTCGACCCTGTATGGCGAGAATTACCGCTACACCACCGCGTACGGCCTGATGAGCTATCAGCTCCTCAACCACAACCTGGTCAACGGCATCGACTTTCCGATGGTTTATACCGACATCTACGTCCCGGTGTTGCAGGGCATGGATATCCGCGTCGGCCGCTTCATCTCGATCCCGGACATCGAGGCGCAGCTGGCGCCGAACAATTACACTTACGTGCACTCGCTCACGTACAGCTTCGACAACTACACGAACAGCGGCATCGAGGTGACGACGGCGTTGACTAAAAACTGGATCATCCAGACCGGTGTCAGCGTCGGCAGTGACACCATGATATGGAATGTCGGTCAGACCATGACCAATCTCATGCCGGGCAATCCGCTCTATCCCGGTGCGACCTTTCCTAAAGATCCTGGAGCCTTACCGTCGGCTACTCTGGGCGTTCGCTGGACCAGCGATGACGGCCGGGACGATCTCAACCTGGTTGCCGACGCGATCAACGACGGACGATGGGGCTACAACAACCTGCAATGGTTCGGCGCCACATATTATCACAAACTGAACGACTATTGGCACTTGGCATTCGAGAGCTATAACCTTCATCAGAACGGTGTGCCGAACGCCAACAATCCGGTCGCCGCGGCTATCGTCGCCGGCGGCGGTACACCCTTCAGCCCGCAAATCATGCCGTTCAATGCGCCGAACCTTGCGCAGTGCAACAGCGCGACGGTGCTGACCTGCACTGCCTCGGCGCAGTCCTTCCTGACCTACGTCAACTATTCGCCAAACAAACTGAACAACTTTTCCTTGCGTCTCGAATGGTACGACGACCAGGAGGGCCAGCGGACTGGCACCAAGACCCGCTATGCCGAAGTTGGGGGGAGCTGGCAGCATTGGTTCTCACCGCAGATCGAGATGCGTCCGGAGATTGCGTACTACCGATCTCTTGACGCGGCCGCATTCAACGGCAACGCCAATGCGGGTATCGCGCCGACCAGGAATTATGCGGTGATCGGCGCCGCCGACTTGATCATCCACTTTTGAGCAGGGGTGGGGCCTCGACGCGATGCGGCGCAAGCCATGTGAAAGCATGTCTTTGCGCCGCAACGCAACAAAGGGCGCCCTCGCCATCTGCACAGAAAATACTCATAGCGCGCATCGCCGCGTGCTAAATATATGCAACGGCCGTGTTGGTGCCTTCGGCGTATATGCTTTTTATATTTTTTCGATCCGAAAATCATCTCGACTTCCTACGGCCGCGTTGGGAAAGTTCACTGTGATAAATGCCAGCCGGGTGCGAGCAGAGGGTTCAACTGAGCGCTTTCGGAAAGGCAAAACAGGTGTCAAGTCTTCAGGAACGACGCAGGCTCCGCGATCTGACGGCAAGCCTGCCGAAAAGCGGCGGCGACGCGGGACCGCCTGGGCGACGCGCCCGTTGGCTCAACGTACTCGCCGGACAGGCCATGCCGCTGGGCGCGACCTTCGCGCTGGTGTGGCTGGCGACGGTCAGTCTTGTCGTCATCAACTATTTCGTCCCGTTTAATCTGGTGACCCTGATCTACATGCTGCCTGTCGTCGTGGCGGCGACGCAGTGGGGGGTTGGACCGGGAATCGTGGCTGCCGTCGCCGGCGCGGCGGCGGCGGATTTTTTCTTTTATCCGCCGCTCTACACGTTGTGGATTCGCGATCCGCAGAACGTCGTCGATCTCATTCTCTTCCTGCTCATAGCGCTGGTCACCAGCAATCTTGCCGCCCGGCTCAAGAATGAGGCGGTCGCCTTGCGTCGCCGCGAAAAGGAGATCGGTGAGCTCCACGCCTTTTCGCAAGGCCTCGCCACCTGCCTGACCAGCCGCGACTTGATCTTCGCCGTGCAGGATTACCTGTCCAACACGCTGCGTTATCGCGCGGTCCTCATTGCGACGGAGCAGGACAATCCAGCCCGCGGCGATACGGCCACCGTTCCGGAAGAAATTCGCCGTGAGGCGGCAGGCTTGATCGCGGCTAATGCGCAGGCGGCTTCCACCGTGCTCGATTCGCGCAGCCGGCGGGCTTGGCTGGTGCGCCTCATCACCCCCGAAATTCTCGGCTACGGCGCCATCGCCGTCGAACTCGGCGACAGCGCGGGTGAGCGCGCGGACCTGATCGCGCGCCGCGTCGAAACGCTGCTCGATGAGGCGACGCTGACCCTCAAGCATCTCAAGACCAAGGAGGCGATCGAGCAGGCGACGATCAATTATCAAACCGAAATCCTGCGCGACGCGTTGGTCGGCGGCGTCTCCCACGAGTTGCGCACGCCGCTCGCCTCGATCCTCGGCAGTTGCAGCGTGCTGCATCGGTTGCCCGCGATCGTCGGCGATCGGCAGTCGCGCGAACTGGTCGAGGCGATCAACGAGCAGGCCGGGCAGCTCGACAACGAGATCCGCAATCTGCTCGATGCCACGCGGATCAGCGCCAAGGGCGTTCGTCCGCAACTGATGTGGACCGACCCGACCGATATCGTCAGTGCCGCGCTCAGGCAAAAGCAGCGAAAGCTCGCCTCGCATCGGCTCACCGTCGACGTCGCCCGCGAGGTTCCGCTGGTCCATGTCGACGCCGTCCTGGTCGAGCAGGCGCTCGGCCAGCTTCTGGAGAATGCCGCGAAATACTCGCCGCTGGGCAGCGAAATCAGGATCGGCGGCCGTTGCGAAGACGGCTGCGTGATCCTCTCGGTCAAAGACTTTGGCAGCGGTCTGACCGCCGACGGGAAAGGTCAGCTGGGCAGGCGGCCGTTCCGCGGTCGCGGTCTTGCGGTCGGCACGAGCGGCTCGGGCCTCGGTCTATGGATCGCCAGCACCTTCATTGCCGCCAACGGTGGCAGCCTGCATGCGGAAAGCGGCGGGCCCAATCTCGGCACCGTGATGTCGCTTCGGCTGCCGACGGTTTCCGCCGACACGCCGGAGCTGGTGGATGCGCTCGATGACTAAGGTGTTGGTCATCGACGACGAAGCCCAGATCAGGCGCTTTCTGCGCGCCGGCTTCGAGCTTCACGGATTTACCGTCATAGAAGCGGAGAACGCCGCCGCCGGGCTCAAAGCGGCGACCATGAGCGCGGCCGACTTGATCATCCTCGACCTCAATCTGCCGGATCTGGAAGGCTCCGAGGTGCTCGAGCGCATTCGCTCCTGGTCCAACATTCCGGTCATCGTTCTCTCCATCCATGCGGACGAACATGAAAAAGTCCGCCTACTCCGCCTCGGCGCCGACGATTACGTCGTCAAGCCGTTCGGAATTTCCGAGCTGCTGGCGCGCAGCGACGCAGCGTTGCGCCGGCATTTGCGCAGCACCAACCGCGATCCGGTGGTGCGCGCCGGTCCGCTGTCGATCGATCTGGTGTCACGGGTGGTGACGCTGGACGGCAAGCGTCTCCAATTGACTCGAAAGGAATATGCCCTGCTGCACGGGCTCGCCACCCATGTCGGGCTTGTGGTGACGCATCAGCAGCTGATACGGGAAATCTGGGGCGGTCATGCCGGCAACATTCAGTATCTGCGCATCCTGGTGCGCAAGCTGCGACAAAAGGTCGAAGCCGATCCGACGCAGCCGCTCTTGATCGTCAGCGAATCCGGCGTGGGTTATCGGCTCGATCAGGGGGAAGCAGAGACGGCGCAGCGGCGGCGCGGAATCTCGTCGGATACGTACTGCACCTGACGTTTCTGCGGCCGGGTCGCGATAGCGAAATAGCGAATAGCGAATAGCGAATAGCGAATAGCGAATAGCGAATAGCGAATAGCGAATAGCGAGTGAGGCGTTCGCCCGCCACTCGCCACTCGCCACTCGCTACTCCCTATTCGCCCAATCCCGTTGAACGCATGGATACATTGACCGCCTTCGGCCTGTTCGCTGTCACAGCGATGCTGGTTTGCTACGCGCTGGAGGATCGCAGCCGTTGGTTTGTGCTGGCGTTTGCGGCAGCGTGCGCACTCGGTTCAGCTTATGGATTCATCCAGGGTGCCTGGCCGTTCGGCGTCGTTGAGGCCATTTGGGCCGTTGTCGCGGTCGGGCGGTGGCGGCGATTGGGACGGCGAACAAATCAGATCAGGACAACCGGCGCGGAGTAAGGACGGTGGCAAATCCGTCCCGGCCGCGCGGCGGCCGGAACCTACGGCTCGATCATCCGTCCGGTGGTGGCCTTGATGACGGCCTCGGTGCGGGTGGCGGCGCCGAGCTTGGCGCGCGCATTGTCGATGTGGAAATCGATCGTCCGCTTGGTCAGGCCGATGATTTGCGCGATCTCGACCGAGGTCTTGCCGCGCGCGACCCAGGTCAGAACCTCCACCTCACGGTCGTTGAGCTCGACGTGCTTTGGCCACAACCCGGTGCGCGCCACGCCGGCGAGCCGGGCCGCGACGATGGTTTGCAGGACGTCGAAATCGATCGGCTTGGTCACGTAATCGTCGGCGCCCAATTGCCGCCCCTTGAGCTCGTTGTCGCGGTCGGTCAGCGCGGTGAGAAAGACGAACGGCATTTTGGCGAACCGCGGCGCTAGATCGATCAAGCGCTCCAGGAGCTCGAATCCCGACATTAACGGCATGCTGATATCCGACAGCACCAGGTCGGGCATGGTCTTGAGGATGGCGGCGAGCCCTTCGCGGCCGTCGTGCGCCACCGTCACCGCATAGCCGCGATCGACCAGCTCCTCGGCGATCAGCGCCGCGGTTTCGCGGTCGTCCTCGATGCACAGTATTTTCCTCATGACCTCGGGCATAGGCGAATTCCGCAAATTCAGATGGCGGCGCCCGTCCCTGGGTTCCCGCCGCGGCTTGGTTCATATATAGATCGGCGTGTAAAATGTATTGCTTTGGACCGGCCCCTGCGGGCTTGCATTCCGACGCACCGATGGTCGATCCCCATGCGGCAGTCGCATTCGATCCGATTTCACCTCACTGCGGTGTTCCTGCTTTTCTTTTTGCTGGTCGTGGTGCTGGGCGTGTTCAGCATCTGGCGACTGAGCAACTTCAACCGGTTATCCGCCGACGTCGCCGAGGTATGGCTGCCGAACACCCGCGCGCTCGGGGACCTCAATAATTTCACCTCCGATTTCCGGGCCATCGAGGGCAGCAGCCTGCTGTCATCGGATCCCTCCGAGGTCGCGGCGACGGAACGGCAGATGGCGGCGCTCGACCGCTCCATCGCCGAGGCGGAGCGGAGCTTCGAGCGGATTCGGCGCAATCCCGCCGAGAATGAATTGTACGGCCAGTTCAAGCAGCGCTGGAACGACTACCGGAGCTTCGTCAATCAGATCGTTGCGCTGTCGCACGCCAACCGCAAGGCCGAGGCGCTGGCGATCTATGCCGGCGGGTCGCGGGCATCCTACGACGCGGCGAGCGACACGCTTGGCCAATTGACCGACCAGGCCGTCGCCAACGCCCAGGCCGCGAGCGATCGCCTCGGCGTCGCTTATCGGCAGGCCTTCTGGCTCATCGTTCTCGGCATGGTCATTGCCGGCGTCATGGTGGTCGCGGCCCTCATCCACATCAGCCGCTCGATTTCGGCGCCGCTCCTGCACCTCGCCGACCGCATGCGCCGGCTGGCGGCGAACAATACCGACATCGATATCCCGGAAACCGAGCGGCGCGACGAGATCGGCGAGATGGCGCAGGCGACCGTGGTGTTTCGCAACAACGCCATCGAGCTGATGCGCAGCCAGCGCACGCTGGCCCGGCAGGCGGTGATGCTCGAAGAGCAATTGGCGCAGGAACAGCGGCTGGCGCTGGCGCAACGCAATTTCGTGTCCATGGCATCGCATGAGTTTCGCACCCCGCTTACCATCGTCGACGGCCACGCCCGGCGGCTGCAAAAGCTGCGCGGCGGCGCGGTGGCAACCGAGATCGGCGAGCGCGCCGGAAAAATCCGCGCTGCGGTGCTGCGGCTGACGCACCTGATCGATAATTTGCTCAGCTCCGGACGGCTGATCGACGGCGGCGCCGAGCTGTTTTTTGATCCCGCCGGAGTGGATTTGATCGCGGTGCTACGGGAAGTCTGCCAGCTGCATCGCGAGATGGTGCCGGGCGTCGAGATCGCCGAGCGATTCGGCGCCGCGCCCATGCCGATGATCGGCGACGCCAAGCTGTTGTTCCAGGTCTTCAGCAATCTGCTGTCGAACGCCGTCAAATACTCGCCGAACGGCGGCACGATCGAAGTCGAGGCGGCGATGGTCGGCGACGAGGCGATGATCGCGATCGCCGACCGCGGCATCGGTATCCGTTCGAGCGATCTCGACCGGTTGTTTGAGCGCTATTATCGCGGCGGCAACGTCTCCGGTATCGTCGGGACCGGCGTCGGCCTTTATCTGGTCAAGATGGCGGTCGATCTGCACAAAGGCCTAATCGAAGTGGAGAGCGAGGAAGGCAACGGCGCGCGTTTTATCGTCCGCCTGCCGCTCAAGCGCATCGAGCCGAACCAATCGTTGCCGCCAATGGACGTCGAACCGAGTATGCCGCTCGATGCCCCGTCAATCGTTTCATCGGATAACATGACATGAAAGCTCCTATCGACATGAAGGCTCTTGTTGACACGAAAGGTCTTGGATTAGCTCTGGCATTCGCCTTGCTTGGCTTACTCGCTAACGCGTCGGTCGGGGTCGCCGCGCCGCCGCTCGCGTCGCCGCTGCGCGCACCCGTCATCCGAGTTGATTGGCAGGGACCGCTGTCGCTGCCGCCGCGATTTCGCAATCACTGCGCCATCGATACATACAGCGGCCGCCCGTATTGCTCCGACCACTGCGGTTACGACAACCAATTCTATTATTGCTCCCGGGGGTCGTTCGGTTGCTGCCGTATCGGTTTCGGCTATTGCGACTGGAACGGGCTGTTGACCTGTCATCCATGACCATCGCGGTCATACCTTGGTCGATCGTTCAAATGCGAACGAAATCCTTAAGCGGCGGCTGAGCATGGCGGGGCAAATTCGCCGGCGCAGCGTCCGTTATTAGCGAGCCATTCGCCGCGGTCTGATGAGATGCAGCCGGTTGAAGGCTCATTTCATGCGCTCCATCACGACTTTTGTTGGTCTGGCAGTTGCCGCTGCCGTTTTGGGCCCGCGGTACTTGTCGCATGTCAACACCGCCCCGGCGCCGGTGGCGCTTGAAGCGCGTCCAACGGCGTCGGTCGCGACGGCCGCCGCGAATTCGCGTTCGGTCGTGGTGCCGCGCGACGGCCGGGGCCATTTTGAGGTCGATGCCCGCGTCAACGGCCGCCGGATCGGGTTCATGGTCGATACCGGCGCTTCCGTCATTGCGCTGACCGCGCACGACGCTGCCCGGCTCGGCATTCATCCGGCGCCAAGCGCGTATGTCGCCGAGGTCAAGACCGCAAACGGCACGGTGCGTGGCGCACCGGCCCGCCTCGATGTGGTGGAAGTTGGCAACATCGAACTCCGCGATGTCGCCGCTTTGGTGCTGCCGGACCAGGCCTTGAGCGACAATCTGCTCGGGCTGTCTTTCCTGTCCCGGCTGCGGCGTTTTGAATATAGCGGCGGCAGGCTGGTTCTCGAGCAGTAGGATATCGGACCGGCGGCGTCCGGCACGGGCGTTTCTTCTGCCGAGCAATCGGTCGTTAACGATATGTAGCGCGCCCTATGCAGTCCGGGCAACGAAAATTCAATTCCTTTCATCTACTGCAGGCTGCTGGAAACCCAGATTTTCCTCCGCCGATAAGCCCATCGGACAGGAACAATGCACGATCCGGCCAAAGCTGCGGCGCCGGCCGCGGAACGGGATACGTTTGGAATGCTCAGATACCTGGCCAAATGGTCGCTACCCTGTGCGCGGCATGTTGCGCGCTTCCGCCATGCACGGCAGGGAGCGACGGCGGTCGAATTCGCTCTCGTCGCCCCGATCTTTATCGGAACGCTGGTCGCGGTGCTGCAAACCGCCATTTTTCTGTTCATACAACAGTCGTTGCAAAATGCCGCCCAGCAGGGTGGCCGTCTTTTTATGACCGGGCAGGCGCAGAACCTTTCGCAAAGCGCGTTCAGGAACCTGATCTGCGCAAACTATCTGCCGTCGGTGTTCACTTGCAGTTCGCTGGTCATTGTTGTGCAAAACTACTCGAGCTTCGCCGCCGCCAATACCTCGGCGCCGGGTTTGTACAGTAACGGTCAGCAGGTGCCCGTTAACAATTTCGCCTATAGCCCCGGCAATCAGGGCCAAGTCATGGTCGTGCAACTGGCTTATCCCTGGTCGATATTCAGCGGGCCGTTGGGCTTTGCGCCGGCGAGTTTGCCAAACAGCAGCGTGGAAATGATGGGCGTCAGCGCCTTTCGCGTGGAGCCCTATTGATCATGACAGCGCCGGCAAACATTTTTCGTCGCTTTGCCTCGTCCAATCGCGGCGTGGCTGCTATCGAGTTCGCGCTGGTTCTGCCGGTCATGCTATTATTGCTGCTGGCATCGTTCGATGCCGGCAATGCGATCTCCATCTACATGAAAGTGCGGGCGGCGAGCTTCACGCTGGCCGCCATCGCCAATCAATACAACAATACCACCGATCCCATTCAGGCCGCGGATATGCAGGCCATTACCGGCGCCACATCGGCGGTGCTCGCGCCGTATTCGAGTACGCCGGTCATCGCCACGATTACACAAATAAAGGTCATTTCTGCCACCTCGGCGACGGTCAGCTGGAGCTACTCGCTCAATGGCACCGCCTACACGGCCGGATCGCCTTGGGCGAGCCTTCCCACGCGACTGGTTTCGACCAATTCGTGCAACTCGTATCCGTGTTATCTGATCTATGCCGAGGTGAAGTACACCTTTACGCCGTCA
The DNA here is from genome assembly GCA_963829395.1 of uncultured Alphaproteobacteria bacterium. Classification (GTDB taxonomy): domain Bacteria; phylum Pseudomonadota; class Alphaproteobacteria; order Rhizobiales; family Xanthobacteraceae; genus BOG-931. The sequence continues at coordinate 536,795 of CAWHHX010000001.1, forward strand.
TTCGGCTACTTCGTCACTGGCCCGCTCGTGCTTTCTGACAATCTCTATACGGTCCCGCGCAGCAGCGTGTGCGTCGCTTATGTCCCGCAAAGCGCCACCTGCTGATGTGATGTGAGGATTCGCCGCCGCATCAAGCGATGTGACGTGTGAATATCCTTTCCGCACGGAATGGCGCCCGCACAGGACGCCTTGCGGTAATCGCAAGACGCGCCTTCGGCGCTCATCCCAACCGTCCCGGCCGTGCCCGCGTGGAGTTAAATCGCGCCAGCGGCGAAAACAACACGCGAGCGCCAAGGCGGTGCCGCGCCGTGCCGCCGCGTTTCGCCATGCGCTTGCCAGAGGATGCAGCGGCGGCAGCGTGCGGCCGCGCGGACGGCTTAGTGCGTGATGTGGGCTGTGCTGACGGCCTGCTGGAACATCTTAACCAGCGCGCTCTGGATGTCGGCCGGCGTGCTCGCCGTGTAGAAAAAATTCGTCGACGCGCAGGCCTGCAAAGCCGTTGGGATATTCGGGATATTGTTGTTGGCGGCGCCGTCTTCATTGTTGGCGAAGTTGGGATTTGGATTCAGGATGGGCGAATAGGGAATATACAGGATGGCGATGGTGATGCCGCGGTTTTTCATGGTCGCGCAGTAATCATTCGTGGTTATGGAGTTTGGCGGAATAACGGTCGCCTGATTGCTGCCGGACCAGTTGCCGTTCGATTGAACTTGGTAGTCCTGAGAGCCGTCGGTGACGATGAACAAATAAGGTAGCGGATAGGCCGCCGTCCCGGTCCCGGCAGTGTTGGGAAGGACGTTCAGGTTCATGGTGTTCAAGGCGTTCTCGAAATGCGTGCCACCGGATCCAAGGGTCGCGTTCTGGCCGGTATCCAGCAAATTGGCCAGTTGCTGAGCAAAGGTGTTGATCGAGCTGCCTGATCCGATGCTGGCCGTCAGGCCGACCGAGCAGGAACTGCTGCTACCAACGCTGGAATAACAGAGATTTTGGATGAACGGAAACAGTCCGACGCGGAATTGGTTGGGTATGTTATCGCTGGCCGCGGTGCTGACCGCATTGGTCAACAACGCAGTCACGGCATAGCCGACCGCGTCGGCGCGCAGTTGAATGCAAGACGTCGTTCCGGCGGTGGCGCACGTTGTAACCGGGGTGTTAGTCCAATTGACGTTATACTGTCCATTTTGCACGTTGGTTGAATTGGCCGGAAACGACGTCGGCGTCGTGCCCAAACGCGTGATGATGAATCCTTGGCAATAGCCGCCGGGGTAAGGATTGGTCCCTGGATGTTGCGTAGTGCCCACTGGGGGATATTGTCCTTGGTACGGATTCGAAGGCGGATTTTGCCCGCAAGCCCCCTGCGCGGTAAAATGACACGCGAATTGGCAGCCGCCCGGATAGCCGTTGCTGCCATTCAGGTTGTCGGGATTGACGGCCATGAGCCGCAATTGCTCGTTCGACGTTGACGGGAAGCTCATCGAGCCGGAGACGTCGAGCATCAGATAGAAGTCGATGTAGCTTGGCAGCGTGAAGGTTGCCGCCGATGAACCGTTCAGCGGAATATTCGTGTAGCCGATGAGCCCCAGGAAAAACGTCGGCACGTGTCCGGTAAACGACACAGTGGCCGTGATCGTCGTTCCGCTCATGGTGACGGTGGACGACGGCGTCACGCTCATATTCGCGGAGTTGTTGATGGCGGTCACGTCCGCATTGAAGAAATTGTTTGCGAAGGCTGCTCCGCCGGAAACGTTGCCGTTTGCCTTGGCGGCGGCGACGATGGGCGAGTTGCTGGAAACCGTTGCGAGGGCCGCCGCATCGGCGGCCGCTTGAAGTTTCGCGTTGACCATCGACGCCATCGAATAGTCGACGACGCAGCCGACGGCGGTGAGGACTGGAATGGCCGAAATGGCGAAGATGATCGCCACATTGGCGCGGCCATCCGTTCGGAAACGAGCAACCAGCGCGCCGGCCCGCGCGGCGGCAGCGCTCAGTATTTTTCCAGCGGATCTCAACATGGCGCACTCACTCTGATGGTGCGCTTCTATGCTGAATTTGCTAGGAAATTGTTACCTCAATCGCCGAATAATGAGGCTGTGAACGGCGGTTCCCGGAGCATTAACCGCGTTTGCGGCCGCGATCTTGCAACATCGCGAGCTGACCGTCGGAGGGGAGGGCGCAGGTGGCGTCTTACGTCCTAGCGATCGACCAGGGCACGACCTCGACGCGTGCCATCTTGTTCCGTGCGGACACCTCGGTCGCTGCCGTCGCCCAGCAGGAGTTTACCCAGCATTTTCCGGCGGACGGGCAGGTGGAACACGAGCCGGAGGACTTGTGGACGACGACGCTCGAAACCTGCCGGAGCGCCATGCGCAAGGCCGGGGCCGGCGCCAGAGACATTGCCGCCGTCGGCATTGCCAACCAGCGGGAGACCACGCTGCTGTGGCACCGCGGCACCGGGCGGCCGGTTCATCGCGCCATCGTCTGGCAGGATCGGCGGACCGCGGACATTTGCGCGCATCTCAAGGACGCTGGCCGCGAGCCGCTTTTCACCGCCAAGACCGGGCTTTTGCTCGATCCCTACTTCTCCGGCACCAAGCTCGCCTGGCTCCTGCAAAAGGATGCCGGCACCGCGGCGCTCGCCGATCGCGGCGAGCTCGCCTTCGGAACGGTCGATACTTATTTGCTGTGGCGTCTCACCGGCGGCAAAGTGCACGCCACTGACGCAACGAACGCGTCGCGCACGTTACTATTTGATATCCATCAGGGGCGATGGGACGACGAACTCCTGGCGCTGCTCGGCATACCGGCAGCCGTGCTTCCGCAAGTCCTCGATTCCTCGGCCGCCTTCGGCGTTACCGACGCTGAATTGTTCGGAGCCGCGATTCCCATTTACGGCATCGCCGGCGACCAGCAGGCGGCGTTGATCGGACAAGCCTGCTTCGCGCCGGGGATGATCAAATCCACCTACGGCACCGGCTGCTTTGCTTTGTTGAACACCGGCGCAACGCCGGTCGCGTCGAACAACAGGCTATTGACGACCATCGCCTACCAACTCGATGGTGCGCGCTCATACGCGCTGGAGGGCTCGATCTTCGTCGCTGGCGCTGCCGTGCAATGGCTGCGCGACGGCATCGGGGTCGTGCAAAGCGCCGATGATACCGGCGCGTTGGCAGCCGCCGCCGATCCGACGCAGGACGTATTTCTCGTGCCGGCGTTTGTCGGCCTGGGCGCGCCGTATTGGCGCCCCGACGCGCGCGGCGCGCTGTTCGGCCTGACCCGCGGAACCGGCCCCCGGGAACTGGCGCAAGCTGCGCTGGAAAGCGTGTGTTTCCAGACTGTCGACCTTTTGACCGCGATGAATGCCGATTGGCGCGATGCGGACGGCACGCGCAAGATTCTACGGGTCGATGGCGGCATGGCGGCGTCCGACTGGACCATGCAGCGCCTCGCCGATCTGATCGGCGGCATTGTCGACCGGCCGCGCATCAAGGAAACGACGGCGCTCGGCGCCGCCTATCTCGCCGGCCTGCGCGCCGGCTTTTTTCCCGAGCCCGACCGCTTCAGCGATCTCTGGCAGTCCGAGCGGCGTTTCACGCCGCAAATGGATGCCGCCATGCGCGAACGAAAGCTAACGGGCTGGGCCTCCGCCGTCCGTCGCTTGCTGGCGTGACGGCGGATCACAAATAGCCGGCACTCATTTCCTGCGCGAACCGCGCCGGATCGCCCTGCCAGGTCATGCGGCCGTGGTCGAGCACATAGACGCGGTCGGAATGGGGCAGGGCGAACGTGACGTTCTGCTCGGCGAGAAGGAGCGTGAGCGAGCGCTCTTGGCGCAACCGCTCGATCGCCTTGGATATCTGGCCGAGGATGACCGGAGCGAGCCCAAGCGTCGGCTCATCGAGAATGAGAAGCTTCGGCTGCATCATCAACGCGCGCCCGAGCGTCAGCATTTGCTGCTCGCCGCCGGACAGCGTGCGCGCGGCCTGCGTCTGGCGTTGCTCGAGGATCGGAAACAGGTCGAACACCCAGCCGAGCTGCCGTTGCCGTTCGGCATTGCTCAAGTGGCCGCCGCCGAGGTCGAGATTCTCGCGGACGCTCATGTGGCCGAACAATTCGCGGGTCTCCGGACAATGCACGACCCCGGCGCGGGCGATGGCGGCCGCGGTGAGGCTCTTCAAATCGCGCCCGGCAAAACGGATCGCGCCGCGATAAGGCACGAGCCCGGAAATCGCGTTGAACAATGTGGTCTTGCCGGCGCCGTTGAGACCGACGATCGACACGAACTCGTCTTGCTGCACACGCAGCGCAACGCGGTCGAGCGCGGTGGCCTTGCCGTACAGGACCTCCACGGCATCGACATCGAGCAGCGTCGCGGTCGCTGCTGCGGCGGCGCCCTTGCGTTCGACCGCTTCGATGGCGCCGCCGATATAGACCCGGCGGACGGTTTCGTTCTGCATCACCTCGCTGGCGCTGCCCTCGGCGATGCGCTCGCCCAGATACATGGCGATGACCCGGTCGGCGAGCGCGGCGACACTCTTGACGCTGTGGTCGACCAGCAGCACCGCGCGGCCCTCGTCGCGCAGCGTGCGGATGAGATCGGAAAAGACCTTGATCTCCGTCGTCGTCAGCCCGGCGAACGGTTCGTCGATCAGCACGACCTTCGGGTCGCGCGCCACCGCTTTGGCCAATTCCATGCGGCGCAGATCGGCGAACGGCAGCGTCCATGGATGCCGGTGCAGAACGCCGCCAAGTCCGACCCGCTCGGCGATGGCGCGGGCCCGTTCGGCGGCCGAAGCTGCGGTCGCCAGCCGGATGAGCGAGTCGGGCAATAGCGCCAGCTTGACGTTTTCCAGAACGGTCTGCCGCTGCAACGGCCGCGAATGCTGGAAGACGATGCTGACGCCGGCGCGCGCGATCCGATGCGCCGGCCAGCCGGCAATATCGACGCCGTCGAGCTTGATGGCGCCGGAATTGGCCCGGATGAGGCCCATGATCAGCGACATCACGGTCGACTTGCCGGAGCCGTTCGGGCCGATCAGGCCGGTGATTTCGCCGGCGCGCAGCTCGAAACTCATATCCTTGACGGCAACGACGCCGCCGAAACGCTTGCCGAGGTCGCTGACCTGCAAACGTACGGCGCCGCTCATTCGCGTTCTCCCCGGTGCAGCGCGTAACCCAACAGGCCCTCGGGAAAGAACAGGATGACGGCGAGCGCGATGGCGGCGACGACGAACGTGTTGAGCTGGCCGAGCGGGCGCAGAAATTCGTTGGCGACGATCAGGAACACGGCGCCCAAGGCCGCGCCGAGGATGGTGCGGCGGCCGCCGAGCACGGCGGCGATGATGATCTGCACGGCGATCGCGATATCGACCACGGTATCGACCGACGCGGTGCCCATGTAGAAGATCAGCATCGCGCCGGCGGTGCCGGAAAACAGCGCGCTGACGCAGAAGGCGGCGACCTTGTGCTTGGTCACATTAAAGCCAAGCGCGGCGGCGCCGACCGCGTCCTGGCCGCTCGCTTGGAGGATCAGCCCGACCGCCGAGCGCGACAGGCCGTAGAGGAGTGCCCCGCACAACACCAGGAAGGCCAATGCGTACCAATAATTCACGCTGGCATCGATCGACAGCACATCCGGCACGGTCATGCCGATCTCGCCGCCGGTGACGCTGGCGAAAATGACGATGAAGTTCTGCAGCAGCAGCACCGCAACCAGCGTGACCAGTCCGAAATAGGGCCCGCGCAAGCGCAATGCCGGCACCGCCAGCAAAATGCCGCCGGCGACGGCCGCGAAAGCCGCGGCGATGACGCAGACCGGAATCGGCAGGCCGAAGGTGCTGTTGAGAATGGCGGCGGTATAAGCGCCGAGCCCGATCAGGAAGGTTGGGCCGAAATTGACCTCGCCGGCAAAGCCGAACAACAAGTCCCAAGCCATGGCGAAGACGCCGAAATAGTACGCCGCGGTCAGGATGCCGAGCAGATAGGCCGACAGCCAGAATGGCAATAAAGCGGCGATCAGCACGACCGCCGCTCCGATCCAGATGATGCGCCAGCGAAGCAAGGCCAATGCGCGCTCCTATCGCCGGCCCAAAAGGCCCTGCGGCCGCACGTAGACGACCAGCACGAGAAGGATAAGCGACGGAATCGGCCGCAGCGTCGGCGCGATCAAGTAGGCCGTCATCGTCTCCAAATAGCCGACCACGTAAGCTGCGATCAGCGATCCGGAGACACTGCCGAGGCCGCCGAGCACCACGATCGAGAACGCGCTGGCGGTGAGCTGACCGGCGTTGGTCGTGCTGACGCCGAGAAAGGACGCGAGCAGGACGCCGGCCATGCCGGCGAGGATTCCGATAAATCCCCCACGCCACCAGATAAAGCTGCGTCAGCTCGTAGCCGAGCAGCGTCACAGCGCGCGGATTCATCGAGGCGCCGAGCAACGCCTTGCCGGTTCGCGTCCGATTGACCAGAAGCCAGAGCAAGCCGATGACCGCCCAGGCCAAGACGGCAATCAGGATTTCGTTCGTCGGCGTCCGCACCCCGAATATGTTCACCACGCCGGAAATCAGCGGACGCATGGTGACCGGATTGTCGCTGAACAGATAGGCCATGCCGACCTGGATCATGATGCCCCAGAGCAGCGTGCCGGTGAGGACGAAAATCTCGGTCTCTTCCGGCCGGATGGCGCGGGAGCGCTGGATCGGCCGGACGACGATCAAATAGGTCGCATAAGCGGTGACCAAGCCGGCCAGCACGCCGATCAGCGTACCGGCATAGGTGCCGAGCCCTAGCTCGCCGGCGGCGGCCCAGCCGACGATCGCGGCCACCACCATGATGCCGCCATGGGCGAGATTGAGCACGCCGGAAACGCCGAAGATCAGCGTGAAGCCGACCGCGGCGAGGCCGTACAACGAGCTGATCGCAAATCCATCGACCAGGATCTGGACTGCTCGCATCGATGTGCCCAACCGCCCCGACAGACGACTAAATGATCGACATTATTCGGCCCGGCGCAACGATCGAGCCGGCGGGCCGACCGGCCTGGTCGCGAATTTACGGAAAGCTAACTCGGCGTTTTGACGAACGGCGGGAAGCTGATCTTGCCTTTGCATTTGTCGGTTGGCCACACGCAGACCTGTTTGCCGCTCTGCCATTGAATGGCGATGGTCGTGACGAGACCGGGGCCGTATTTCATCGCGTGGGTGAATTGGTTGTCGCGGCCGTAGAACTGGATGCGGCCCATGGTTCCGACGTGATCGGTGGCTTCCAGCGCCGTCACCAGTTTGTCCGGGTCGGTCGAGCCGCCGGCGCGATCGATCGCCTCGGCAATGACGTGGACCATGTCGTAAGCCGAGTAGCCGACATAAGCCGGCGTGACGCCGAACTTCTTGATGTAGGCCTCGGCGAATGGAATCGTGACCGGCGTCAGCGCCACGTCGGGCGCGGCCGCCGTATCGGTGATCACGCCTTCGGCGGCGCCGTTGGTGTCTTTCCAGAATGAGCTGGTGGTCGCCTGCGAGCTCTGGCCGATCATCGGGATCGGCACTTGCTGGTCATGCCACTGCACCGTCGGCTGGACGCCGACATGGCTGATGCCGGTGATGATCACGTCCGGATGGGCGTCTTCGATCTGATGGAAGATCGGCGTGAAATCGGCCGTGTCCGGATTGAAGCGGATATGGTCGAGCACCTTCAATCCGGATTGGGGCAGGCATTCGAGATAGGCCGCATCGAGCGGCGTGGTCCAGGCGGCGTCCTCGCTCATGACCACGGCGGTCTTCATATGGAACGGGCCGACAAATTCATCCTTGGTGTAATCGCAAATCGCCTGCGCGATGAACGCCGAGGTGAGCCAGCCGTGGAATGTGTATTTGTAGTGGTCGTAGTCGTCATGGACCGCCTTGGAGATCAGATTGCTGGCGGCGCCGGGCGTGATGAACGGCATGTGCAGCCGCGCCGACCACGGTTCGAGCGCCAGCACCACCTCGCTGATATAACTGCCGATGACGGCGGCGACCTTGTCCTGGCTCACCGCGCGCTGGAAGGCGCGCACCGCGTCGGCGGCCGAAGAATGGTTGTCGTAGGTGATCACCTGGACCTGGCGGCCATTCACTCCGCCATGGGCATTGATGTCGTCGGCGGCCATGGCGGCCGCCCTGGTCAGCGAAGCGCCGGCGACCGAGGATTCCTCACCAATGACGCCGATCTTGATCGGTTCGGCTGTCTGCGCGGAAGCGGGGAGGGGCAGAAGGAGCGAAAGCGCCGAGACGAGGCCGGCGCATCCCAAGAGCCACTGATACGTTCGGTTTGGACGCGCTCCACTCGTCGTATTGTGCATGGTCTTCCTCCCATTTTCCGCGGGAATTGAGACGGCCGCGTTGGGCGCGGCGCTTCCGCAGGTTGTCGTCAGGTTAGCAGCTCATCGTCAGGTTATAGGAACGGCCGGCGGGTGACAAACGTGCCGCACGTCGTGCATTTCCGCGGCCGCCGTCAGCCTCCGGCGCTCCGGCGGTTGAACGCGCGCGGTTTCTATTGCAGTGCGGATAAATACTGTATGCTGCCGGCTTGTGGGCGGGCTGCCGCCGACAAGGCTGGTGGATTTTCAAGCGGCCGGAAAGGCCATGCCAGGCCAGCACCAAGCGGCGATGGCCGTTCATCCCCAAATTGCACAAAACTTGACCGCTGAAGGCGTCGCCGTTGCATGAGCCTTGCATCTAAACCAGCCAACCCGCGTGGTTAGAAGCCCATGAACCTTCTCAGTCTCGATATCCGGACGCTCCGTTCCCTGGTTTCGGTGGTGGACACCGGCAGCATTACCGAGACGGCACGCCGCCTTGGCCGCACCCAGCCTGCAATTAGCCTACAAATTCAGCGTCTTGAACAGATTACCGGCAGGGTCCTCTTCAGAAATGAAAGCCGGCGCATGCTGCTCACGCCCGATGGCGACATGGTGCTGGCCTATGCGAAGTCCATCCTGAGGTTGCACGACGAACTGCTTTCGCGGCTTTCGTCGCCCGAGGTTCAGGGCCACGTCGTGCTCGGCGTCCCCGATCTCTACGCTGCGTACATGCTGCCTTCGGTCCTTTCGGTGTTCAAGGAAGCGTTTCCGCGCATCCAGGTCGAATTGCGTTGCGCGTTGTCGACGCCAACTGTGGAGCGGGTCCGCCGCGGCGAAGTCGATATCGCTCTGGTGACGCGCATGAACGATTTCACGCGTGGCCTGGTGGTGCACCAGGAGCAACTGGTGTGGATGGGCAGCGAGCATTCGCAGGCTCAGTTTGACGATCCGGTGCCGCTGGCGTTGCTGCCGCCGGGCAACGTCTACCGCGAGTATGCGATCGACCGCATCGAGCGCGCCGGCCGTAAATGGCAGATCGCCTGCGTGAGCGAGAGCGTCAGCGGCCTGCAAGCAGCCGTGTTCGCCGGCATGGCTGTTACCGTGCTCGGACGTTGCGCACTGGTGACCGGGATGCGCGAACTGACGCCGAGCGAGGGATTCTTGCCGCTGCCAAAGGTCGACCTGTTGCTCTACAAGGCGCCCGGCGTGACGTCGCCGGCCGTCGACGCCCTGCACGAATACCTTGCGCACTATGTCGGGCAGTCGCCTCCCGTTGTCGGCGAGAAACAGCCGTCGCTCGACGACGCGGCAGACGCCACGGCCAACGAGGAAACGGCCAAGCACGCCGGAGCCGCGGCCTAGCCAGACCGGCGACAAAGACGGACCGCCGCAGCGCGGCCCCGGCAATTCGCCGGGCCACGCCGCGATGACAAAGTTTCCGACCTCACTTGTCGGGCGACATCGGGATATCGACCCCGCCCTTGATGTGCTTGGTCGGTCCGGCGGCGCTCGGCATGATGTCGAAGTCGAAAATATCCGTCGGCAGCCAGAGCGTCGCGCAAGCATTCGGAATATCGACGACGCCCGAGATGTGGCCCTGCACCGGCGCGGTGCCGAGGATCGCGTAGGCTTGCGCTTTGGTGTAGCCGAACTTGGTCAGATATTCGATCGCGTTCAGGCACGCCTGCCGATAGGCGATGTGAACGTCGAGGTAATGTTGCTTGCCCCACTCGTCGACCGAGATGCCTTCGAATATCAGATAGTCGTTGTAGTTCGGCGTGATCGGCGACGGCTTGAAGATCGGGTTTTTGATGCCGTATTTGGCCATGCCGCCCTTGATGACGTCGACCTGGATGTGCAGCCAGCCCGCCATCTCGATGGCGCCGCAGAAGGTGATTTCGCCGTCGCCCTGGCTGAAGTGCAGGTCGCCCATCGAGAGGCCGCCGCCTTTGACATAGACCGGGAAGTAGATCTTCGAGCCGCGCGAGAAATCTTTGATGTCGCAGTTGCCGCCGTGCTCGCGCGGCGGCACGGTGCGGGCGCCTTCGGCGGCGATCTTGGCCTTGACGTCGCCCTTCGGCGCTCCCGGCGTGAGTGGTCGGCGGCGAACGGCGGATTGGCCAGCGGCGGCACCCGTGTCGGATTGGTGGCGATGAAATCCACTTCGCGCTTATTCCAGGTCTCCAGCAGTTTCTGGTCCGGCAGGCAGCCGATCAGTCCAGGGTGGATGAGACCGGCGAACTTCACGCCGGGAACGTGACGCGAATGCGTATAGAGGCCGGAGATGTCCCAGATCGACTTTTGCGCCAGCGGGAAATGGTCGGTCAGAAAGCCGCCGCCGTTCTTCTTCGAGAAGAAGCCGTTGAAGCCCCAGAGGCTTTCCGGCAGAGCGCCGACGTCGAGCAGATCCACCACCAGGAGATCGCCGGGCTCGGCGCCTTCGACCCCGATCGGGCCGGAGAGAAAATGCACGATCGACAGATCGATGTCGCGCACGTCGTCGGCCGAATCGTTGTTCTTGATGAAGCCGCCGGTCCAGTCGTAGGTCTCGACGACGAAGTCGTCGCCGGGCTTGACCCACGCGATCATCGGGATGTCGGGATGCCAGCGGTTGTGGATCGCGGGATTCTTGTAGGGCGATTCCGAAAGATCGATCTTGATCAGTGTCTTGGGCATTGGTTCGACCTCGCAAAATACTCGGTGAAAAGTGATGGTTGTGGATCAGCTTGCCAGCAATTCCTTGAGAGCCTTGTCGAGCAAGGCAATGTCGTCGGGGCTCGTGCCCGGACCGCCGGCGAAGTGTCCCCAATAGGTGTCGACAATCCGCAATTCGGCGTTCGGCATGTGCTTGACCTCGATGGCGTTGTCTTCCGGCGGGAAATAAAGATCGGTCGACGCCGGCATGACGATGGCTTTGGCCTTGATGGCGCCGAGCGCCTTGGCGCAGGTCGCCGTGAAAGAGTTCGTTGTTGCTGACGTCGCCGTTCTGCCAGGTCCACAGCATCGTCAAGAGGTTGTTGGCGTCCCTCGCCAGGAACAGCCCTTCCCAGAAACCGACAAGGAAATCCTCCAGCGACGCGTATCCCATCTTCTCGATGTCGGCTTTGACGCGGTAGAACGTCTGCGAGAAGCCCCAGCCGGCATAGACGCGACCGAAGGCGCGCAGTCCCTTGTACGGCGGTTTCTCGTACCAGCCGTTGTTGAACGCCGCGTCGGCCTGCAGCGCGGCCTTGGCGCCCTCGAGAAACACGAAGTTGTGGCGCGAGCATTTCGCCGATCCCTGAAACGGCAAAATACGTTCGACCATGTCGGGATAAAGCGCGCCCCAGTGATAGGTCTGCAATGCGCCCATCGACCAGCCGGTCACCAGCTTGACCTTCTCGATCCCGAATTTCTCCGTCACCAGCCGATGTTGCTGGCGAACATTGTCGTAGGCGGTCACATTCGGGAACTTCGGCCCGTTCCACGGCGCCGGCGTGTTGCTCGGCGAGGTCGACAGGCCGTTGCCGAACATGTTCGGAATGATGATGAAATATTTCGAAGGATCGAGCGCCATGCCGGCTGCCGATCAGCCACTCGTTTTCGTAGTGCTGGCCGGAATACCAGGTCGGATAGACGATCACATTGTCGTTCTTGGCGTTCAGCGTGCCGAAAGTCTTGTAGGCCAGCTTCGCGTCGCGCAGCGTCGCCTTGCATTGCAGGACGACGTCGCCGAGTTCAAAAATCTCATAATCACTCACGGTAGCAACTCCTTCGGTTCGCTTTTGGACTTCACTGCTGACTGAGTATGGCTTGGTGTCACCGCGAGGCGAGGATGCGCGCGTGTTCGACCGGCCAAGTGGCCAGCACCACGTCGCCGACGCCGAACGGATTGCTGAAGAATTTCCGCTCCGACACGTAGACGACGAAATCTTCCTTGCTTCCGGCGTCGAGCATGACCTTGACGAAATAGCCCTGATACTCGATCGCCGTGACGCGGCTCGTCACCGAGGCGGTGCCGTCGGCGGCGGTCGCGTCGTCGCCGGGCCGGATCAGATCGATGTCGTCGCGCCGCACCGCGACCGCAATGGAGTCGCCGGTGCTGAGACTGGATGCCGGCGGTCAGCGGCACTTGAATGCCGGCACCGGCGGGCGCCGCCATCACCGCGTGCCGGCCGTTGACCGACTGGATGCGGCCGCAGAGCACATTCTGGCCGCCGAGGAATTCGGCCACATAGCGATCGTTGCGGGCTGTCATAGACGTCGCGCGCGGCGCCGGCCTGGCGGATTTTTCCCTTTTCCATCACCACGACCAGATCGGCGAGCGCGATCGCCTCAAGCTGCGTGTGGGTGACGTGGACGAAGGTGATGCCGAGCTCGCGCTGCATCTGGCGCAGTTCCTGCCGCATCTGGATGCGCAGGAATTCGTCGAGCGCCGAAAGCGGCTCATCGAGCAGCAGCACCCGCGGCTCGGTGATGGCGGCGCGCGCCAGCGCCACGCGCTGCTGCTGGCCGCCGGAAATTGCGCCGGCAAGCGGTCCGCGAATTCGGTCAGCCTGACTTTCTCCATCATGGCGTCGGCGGCCTTGCGCCGCTCGGCTTTGGCACATGCCGCGCACCTGCAGCGCGAAGGCGATGTTGTCGCGCACCGAACAGGTGCGGAAACAGCGCGTAGGACTGGAACATCATCGCGGTGCGGCGTGCCACCGGCGGCAGGCCGACGACATTCTCGCCGCCGATCAGGATCTCGCCGGCGGTCGGATCGTCGTGGCCGGCGATCATGCGCAGGATCGTGGTCTTGCCGCAGCCCGACGGCCCGAGCAGGCAGCAATACGCGCCGTCTGGGAATCTTGCAGATTGACGCCGTCGACGGCGTTGACGAAGCCGTCGAAGGTCTTGACGACGCCAGCAAGCTCGATATGGCCGGGCCCCAACTGCCATGAACATCCTCCTTTACGAAGCCGGGACACGGCTTGCGCGCCGCTTGCTGGATGTGGCCGATGGTGCCGAGGCAGACGACGATGATCAGGAACGAGATGATCGTCGTCACCGTGCCGAGCGCATAGAGCGACGGCGAAGTGACGTTGAGCGTCATGCTCCAGATTTCGAGCGGCAGGGTGTTGAGCGAGCCCGCGGTCTGCAGGGTGCGGGCGAACTCGTCGTAGGAGAGCGTAAAGCCGAACAGCGCCACCGCGACGAGGCCGGGCGCCAGGATCGGAATGACGACAAGCCGTATCGTCTGCCAGCGCGAGGCGCCGAGATCGTAGGCGGCTTCCTCCCAGGCGCGGTCGAAGCGCGACATCACCGCGAACATGACCAGCACGCCGAACGGCAGCGTCCAGGAGAATTGCGCGCCGACCGCCGACGTGTACCAGCTGGCCTGGACGCCGATGAAATTCAGAAGCAGGCCGATGCCGATGCTGAGAACGAGGCCCGGCGCGACGAGGCTGCCGATCATCAGATAGAACACGACGCCGTCGCCGCGGAAGCGGCGGCGGAAGGCGAGACCGGCCAGGAACGAGACGACGACGGTGATGATCGTGACGATCACGGCGAGCTTCACGGAGCGGTCGAACGAGCCCTTCACGTCGCCGGTGCGCACCTGGGTAAACAGGTCGACGAACCAGTGCAGCGAAAAGCCCTTCATCGGGAAAACCAGACCGCCGCGCACATCCTGGAACGAAAGGATGTAGATGCAGATCATCGGCCCGTAGAGTGCGATCACATAGAGAATGAATACCGTGAGCAGGACGTAGAAAGTCCACGGCCGGCCGCTGGCGCGCGGCGCGATCGCGTGTGCCGCGACCGCCTTGGGTACCGGCGCCGAGCTCACAGCGCGATCTCCTTGCGCACGTCGACCGGTCCGCAGGATCGCGGTGACGACGAGGGTGACCAGGATCGTCAGCACCACGGCGCTGGCGGCGGCCGAAGGATATTGCAGCACGCCGACGTCTTCGTAGAGCGCGCCGACCACCGAGGCCGAGCCGCCGCCGCTCATGACCTTGATGACGAAGAAATCGCCCATGACGATCGAAACCACGAAGATCGTTCCGAGCGCGATGCCGTTCTTCGACAGCGGCAAGATGATATAGCGCATGATGTCGAAGCGGCTGGCGCCGGCGTCGAGCGCCGCCTCCACCACGCGCTTGTCGATCCGGCCCATCGAATTGAAGATCGGCACGATCATGAAGATCGTCAGCTGGTGGACATAGGCGACCACCACCGAGAAGCCGGAGAACAGCAGGAATTCGAGCGGCTCATGCACCACGCCGAGCTTGATCAGCGCCATGTTGATCAGCCCTTCCTTGCCGAGCAGCGGGATCCACGAAATCATCCGGATGATGTTCGAGGTCCAGAACGGCACGGTGCAGAGCAGGAAAAGGCCGATGGCAAGCAGCGGGTTGCGGATGTGGAAGACCAGAAAATATGCGACCCAGAAGCCGATGATCAGCGAGAACAGCCAGGTCAGGACGGTAAATTTGATGGTCTCGACATAGAGGTTGAACGTCAGGCCGGACGTGAAAATGTCGATGTAGTTCTGCAGCGTCGGGCTCACGATGATGCCGCCGAAGCCGTCGCTTTGCAGAAAGCTCGCGGCGACGATGACCAGGAGCGGCGCCACGAAGAACGGCACCAATACCAGCATCAGCGGCGATATGTAGAGCCAGCCGAAAGCGTTATCGCGTGCGGCCATGATGTTCGCCCCGTCCGCAAATATCCGCAGGAAGTTTCAAGCAAGAAGCGGGCCGGCCGGAGGACGAGCCGGCCCGCATGCGCGTCAGGCGACCTTGAAGTCGTTCCAGCGCTTGTTCATGTAGGCCGCTTCGTCCATCAGCGTGTTCCAGCACGAGATGTTGGTCACGCGCTTCACGAACGAGCCGCCGTCACGCACCGTGCCGGCTTTTTCCATCGGCACGCCATAGGGATCGCTGATCGGGCCCGGGGCCGGCTTGCCCTCGTACCAGTACGCCCACTCGGTATCGGTCATGAACTTCTTGGCGGTCGACGGCGTCGGGCTGTAATAGCCGTAGCGGCTGACGAAGGCGCCCTGCCATCCGGTCAGATACCAGTTGAGATACTCGTAGGCGGCATCGAGCTTCTTGCCGCTCAGGTGCTTCATCAGCGCCATGCCGTTACACCAGCCGCGATAGCCTTCCTTGCCGTTCTTCACGTTGACCGGTGCGTAGATGCAGGGGATTTCCTTCACCCGCACCGCGGCCACGGCCGGCGACCACATCGACTGGATGATCACTTCGCCGGCGGCCATGAGCTGCACCGACTGGTCGAACGTCGTCCAGGTGGCGCGGAAGTGACCGTTCTTCTTCAGCTCGATCAGTTTATCGCAGGTGAAGTCGATCTCCTTCTTGGTCATGTTGCCTTTGTTGCCGTACTTGATCAGGTCGGCGCTCTCGAAGCACAACGCCGCGTCCATGATTCCGATCGCCGGCACGTCGAGGATCGCCGCCTTGCCCTTGAACTTCGGATCGATCAGTTCCTTCCATTCGGTCACTTCGTGGCCGACGAGGTCGGGCCGATAGCCGATCGAGTCGGCGTTGTAGACCTGCGGCAGGAAGGTCATGTAATCGGTCACACCGTCGTGCAGCTCGGTGTCGGTCGGCTTGCTGATATACATCGCCTCGTAAGGCGAGATGCCCTGGCGCGGAATTTTGTGGCCCTCGAGCTCGCCCTTGGTGAAGATCGGCAGGATGTTGTCGAATTCCTTGATCTTCTTGACCTCGATGCCCTGCAGCACGCCGCGCTTGGTCGCGAGCTTCGACTGCCAGCCTTCGACGTCGGCGATGTCGACGAAGTCCGGCTGCGTGATGAAGCGATTGATCGCGGCCGAGGTGTCGAGATTCTGCATCGTGACCTTGAAGCCGAGGTCCTTGGCGGCTTGGTCGCCGACGGCTTTCACGACCGAATAAGACACGCCGACATGGCGCAGCTCGATGTCCTTGATCTCCTGCGCCCAAATGGTCGGGAAGCCGGTAATCGCGCCGGCGCCGGCCGCGCCGCCCAGCACCGCGCCGCCGGCTTTTAGGAGCGCGCGCCGCGACGGGCCCTTCTTTGCTCCCATACGGCGGTCGTGCACAATTCCATTGCCTGACGGCTTCGACGGACTGTCTGCATCTTTGCTCATGACTATCTCCCTGCGCGCAATGCACCGATTGCACGCATTGATGAATTCGGATGTGGTCTGCGGCGCAGTTTTTAGTGTTGACAGACCTAGCATTGCTTGACGCATCAAAAAAATTGGAAATTTAAATCCGCTCCATAAGGTCGGCTAATGTGCGAATATTAGTGCCAATCTCTGCCGTTATTGACGCCATCGCCGCCTGTATTTATGGCGGCGGCGATTGCGTGAAAATCAACAAAAGACTGCGCTTTTGCGCGTATGTGCGTGCGAGATCGCGCGCGGTGAGCGCGTCTGAAAAGCGCTTCCAGGCCAACGCGTCTCGCCGACGCGCGTCATGACCGAACGGCTATCGGTGTTGAGTCACGGGCGTCGCCGCACCGGATTGGGAGCGGCCGGTCGACGGCTCCGCGGCAAGCGTGACCGAGCAAGACGTCCCCGGCGACGCCCAGTGACATTATATTAAGGCGTGACGGCGAGAGTTGTGTTCTCGCGCTGCATCAGTAAGTTAGAGCGCACGCGGGTGTAGCTCAATGGTAGAGCAGAAGCCTTCCAAGCTTATGACGAGGGTTCGATTCCCTTCACCCGCTCCAACGACTTCAAGCACTTGCGGCATGGTCATCGCGCCATTCTGACAAGGGTGCTGTTGCTCATTCTGACGAATGTTCGCCGGACGTTCGCACGGCGCGTCGTTTCTTGGTCCCGGCGGCGACCTGTCTCATGGTCCGTTTGACGTACTTCGGCAGCACCTTGGCCGAGGTGTGCCGGCTCTGCGCCCTGATCTGCGTGTCCGTCAGTTCGGCGTCGCCCATCTCGGTAAAGCCGCCATGCCGGAACGAGGTGAAGGTCAGTTCCTCGCGAAGACCGGCCGCGCGGACGATCTCTTTCACCTTACGGCTCATGTGGGTCAGGTCGGGGCGATCGGGTGCAGGCCACGTCGGCCATGGGCCGCGCTTGCCCCAATCGCGGCAAAGCATCAAGCCGCCGATGCGCTCGCGCTTGATGGCATCCAGTTCGGCCATTAGCTCGGGGAAAAGCGGCTCGCCGGCATCGTCGAACAGGGGAACCCATAGTTCCTCGCTGGTCTTGGGATGCAGCACGCGCACGGCTTTCGGCTCCTCCTTCGGCCGGTAATGCGTCACGTCGAAGGCGCTGAAAATTGCTTCCTCGCGCTGCAACCATTCCCATCCGATCAAAGCGGCAGTCGCCAACGAGCCATATCCCATCTCGTGCGCTTTGCTTCGGAACGACAAAAGCTCGTCGTAAGTCGCAGTGGGAGTATCCCGATTGTAGGATTCGAGCCCCATTTTCGCGAACGGATTGTCGAGCGGCACTTTCTTGGGGTTACGTCGCCGCGCAACGTTCCAAGCCCGGCGGCAGGATTTCATCGCGTGATTGACCCGCGTGCGGCGCTCGCGCTCGATGACATTGCCTTCGGCGTCGGTCTCGTTGATGACGAGTAGCTTTTCATAGAGCGCGTCCACCACCGCCGTATCAATGGCGGCAATGCGGGCGCTGCCAAGCCGCCGACCGTCTTTGAGAACATGGTCGCCGGCCAGATGCATGCCGGACTCGTGAAGGCGCTTGGTTTTGGGATCAAGCTTGGTGAAGCGGCGGTCGGCGCGGTATTCGGCGAAAACCCAATCGAGCGTCCCGGGGGTCGCCACCGCGGGCGTCGCTTTGGCGTCTGATGTTCCGCCGGTTCGCCACGAATCGAAAGCGGGCAGCAGCACGTCCTCGGCCCGCTTTACGGCGGCATCATGATCGGTGCCGAGCGGCTCGTTCCTCATTGGGCAACCGGTGCGGCGCGCCCATGTAGGGACGTTGAAAAAATATCCCCAACCACTCTTGAGCGGCTTGCGCTCCACATAACGCGGGAGGGGAAGTGCGGAACGAGGCGGTTTCATATTAGCTTTTTCAAATCCTCCGGTGTTTCAGGTGAGGCACCGACGCCATCCATCACCACCGGCTCGACCGGCTTGCCGGAGGGCACGATCACGATCTTATGCTCCCTCAAATCGATCTCGATCCTGTCGTCGGGGCGAGCGAGTTTCATCGCTTTCTTCAAATCACTCTCACGATAAGTCGCCTTGCCGCGGCCCATGACCACGTACTCCACCTATGCGCCCGCTCACACCTATCCGCAACAAATGCCGCTTGTTGCCAGCCGGCAAGGCTTTTTGAACATTGTGGAGCAAAAGTTCCATTTCTACCTCCCGCGGGTGCGCACCGGATTTCGATGCGCTCTTAAATTGTTTGGCGACCTTGGCGGCAGTTGCTGAAATCAGCTCGCCCGAGTCTCAATCATGGTCGCAATCGGCTTGTCGGCGAAATGACCGCCAGTGTCTTCCACCGGATTGGCGAAGCGCGAGGGCGCGCGCGACGGCTGTGCGTTGGTTACCTGCATCCGCTGCTCGATGCCCGCTTGCGGCACGCGCACCGCGCGCCACGCCAAGGCGATTGCGGGCATGTCAGCTTGCGCGCGGCGGCGACAACGGGCCCGTGCCCGGCGCTTCATAGCAGGCCGACCTTGGACAAATCCAAATACCGCCCGAACAGCTTCTCTACTTGAGCGTCCCGTTCTCGGAGAAAGTCCAAAATGTCTTCTTCCTGATCACTCAGTTTATCGGCCTGCGGGTGATCTGGCTGTCGGTCCAATCGCGCGCGTATCATTCTAGCGCGCATCGCCATGTCACCAATTTTCATCACGAAGTCTCGCGTGTCGCCGTCAAAAAGAAACTCGGCTCCGCGGATACCGTCGTAGAAGCAATTCAAATCATCCGGCATGGCCTGACCTTGGACTGCCGCCGCGTTGATCAACGTTCTTGTTGCTTGGTAGACGGCAAATCGTTTGTCATACATGTCCAGCCGGAGTCGATCGTGCGCGGTCCACCATTGCCGAAGCGCGATATAGCCCGCGATGAAAGCCGCAACTATCGCGACAATCGCAGGCCCGAGTGCCTGGATGTGAAGCAGGCAATACGGAAGTTGGTTGGATTGCATATCCGATCCCTCGTCCCGCGCTGCGCGATCGAGAAGATTTATTTCTTCGTTCCAACCGCTCGATCGAAGCATTCGAGCCGCACCGCGTTGTCAGCGATCCCGACGCATTGCGCGAGAACATTCGGCGGCGCGGCGCCGGCAGCGGGCGCCGTCAAAGCCGCAGCCCCACCGATCGACCTAAGCTTTCTATCTCGGCGCCGTGGGCCGCAGCTTCCGGGGCGTTTTGGTGTGCGATTTCCGGAGTACAATTCGTCGACGGTGGGTTGCCGTAGACCCTCCCGATGTTAGCCCATCCGACGCACTTGCCGTCGGGGCCGCGATAGCCTGGTCCGCCCCGCGATCCGCAGTCGGCCGAAGCTTGAAGCGGTATCGCGAGCGCCGCGAGTGCACTCAACGCGAAAAGCCGGTAAACTCGGAGTTGCATGGCACGAACCTAGCTCGTTGCCGTATACGAGGTCTAGCCCGGCCGGTCGCACCTACAGGATCGTCATGGCGTGCCGAATTTGCGATGACCGCGGAAGGGTCTGCGAAAGCCATCCGGATCGACCCGTGGCGCGGCACGATGCGTGCGACTGCGGCCCGGGCATGCCGCGTGAGTGCAATCCGAGCGGGGGTGTCGACGAGCCGCCAGCGAAATCGCCGATCGGATCATTTTTGCGGTCCGACATCACCCCGCGCGTCTCCCTGACGCCGGACACGGTTTGTTCGCACATTTTGGAGAAATCGGCGCGCCGCGGTATTAGAGGCCGATGAAGTCCACTAACACGCAAAGGGAACAGTCATGTCAGGACGCGAACTATCTTTCATCAAGAAATACGGTGCCGAAGTCGGCAGCGAAATTTATCGGCTTCTCCAAAAAAATGCGGCGCGCGCGTCCGTGATCGCCCGCTTGCAAGCTACGTTAAAATCGCGGCGCTAAGTCTCTGCCTCGCCCGAACTGGTCATGGCGACTGCCGCGCCCGTTGGTCATTCCGAAGGTGATGACGCTCTCGACGCTCGCCGACGTGCGCACGCTGATTGAGAAGACCTGCCGGCACATTTCCGCGACAAGGCAACGTGGCGGCACGTTGCGGCCGAACTCGACAAGGCGGCAGCCGGCGGGGATGATGGCGATGTTGCGGTCGCCTTGCGGATTGCGCTGTCGCTTGAGGGCGTCGAGTGTCGCTGAAAGGACCTACCCCCTAAGCCCCTTGCCAGCTTGTAGCCGCGGCATATTTCGCCGAATGAGCAATGCATTGGGCGGCGGCATATACGTTGTTGCCGCGACAAAGGACGGCAAGACGGAATATTGGGCCGCGGCGACCGGCGCGCGGAAGCCGTGGCAGCCGGTCGGCGGCAGTTAACTGGCGAATGGACTGTTACCCTTACCGAGCGGCGCCTTACGTCTCGAAAGATCAGCGCCCTCAAGTTGAGACCGAATGCCGTTTGCGCGCTAAGGGAAGCAAAGTGACAGCCGTCAGCTTGTAACGTTAATCCACGAACGCGATAGAGTTGTGGCACGGCGCATGCTTGTGCTGTCATATGCACAGCGAGAACAAAATCGAACCCGGGATGAAGGTTGCCGTTCGTCGTGGCGTTCTTGAACACATTGGCGTAGTGCTTCGCGTTGAAGGCGAGCAGATAATCGTCCGCTGGACGCAGTCGGAGTGGCCGGGAGAACTAGAGTTCAGCGCGCATCGCGATGATGTGCAGCCCTTGAAAGGTTGGGTCTAGGAGGCGCCTGTGACCAATTACCACGATCAAAGACACGACTATCTATCCCTGCAAGCCAACATCATCTGCCCGCTATTATTTGCGATCGGCGTGGCAGCGATCCTTCAACATCCGGCGTGGTTTCGATAACAAGCAGGCTCTCTCGGCCGGCTGGTGAATGCTGTGCGACCAGGCGCGCATTTTGGCGCCCGGACCCCGACCTGAGAGACGATGCCGTGGCCGCGGCGGAGGGTCCTAGTCCCAAAGGGAACCAGCCCCGTTGATGAGGGAGGCCGCCGAGTGCAGCGATCTTAATTTCATATTCAGCTTGAAGCCGTTACAATAATAGGCGATTCCGGTTTGACGGACGAAATTTCAAGAGATGTCGAAATCATCGAAGCTTGTGGTGGTGAAACGCGGGAAGGTCCTATTAGTGCGGCGCAGGCGCGACCGACTGTGGATGTTCCCTGGCGGCCGCAAACGTGCCCGCGAGAGTGAGAAAGATTGCCTCCGAAGGGAGATCAGGGAGGAACTACCGAAGCTCAGGCTCGGGCGTGTTCGCCTCTGGAAAGAGCTGAAGGCAACGAACCGCCGCTCAGGCAGAAAAATGAGTGACGCGATTTTTGTTGCCAGAAAGGCGTCCGGCCAATTGAAGATTGGCGATAAGAGGGAACTCGACAAAGCGATCTGGCGCAAGCCCCGTGGTATTAGACTTACCCCCACGTCTCGTTACGTCAGGGATAAGCTGTTTCCGAATTAGGCACCGTCGCGAACTCTTGTCAGCGTAGGCGCGGGCAACTACCTTCGGCGGACTTGCCGGCCGCGACCTCGCAGCGCGAGGTATGTTGCGAGACCGCCGCCCGGCGCGGGCGGATAGAGCATTACCCCTTCTTTCTCGCTTTTGCGTTCTTTCGCTTCGCTTCGATCGCTCGAGGCGTGTACGCACGTGCACGCGCCGGCAACACCACCGCGCCGAATGCGCTTGAAGTCGGCCTGCTTGCCGCGCCGCCGGCCGACCTGGGCTGGCTAGCAGCGCAGCGCAATCGATAGTGATGACGGACAAACCAGCGGCACCCGGGACGATCCCGGCCGCCATTGTCGATTTGGTCAGTTGGTTAGTTTGCAGGTGACGGCGGGCGCGACATCAGCAGCGCTGACTGTCGTCTTGATCTTCGTTGGGACTATACGCATCACGTTCTAGTGCAGCTGTCGCGAGAGCGCGGCTTCTTTGAATTCGATGCGCGCTATCTGAGTTTACGGGGGATACAATGATCAAACAGCTGGTCGCCGCCACAGTCGCGCTTGGCGCATTTACTTTTTCCCGAGCATACGCCGCGGATCTTCCGTTGCCGGTGAAGGCTCCGCCACCGCCGCCGCCAGTATGGACTTGGACCGGCTGCTATGTCGGTATTGAGGGCGGCGGCGCGATAGGTAACGATCGACCCGTGGCCAACACCGGGGTCCTCGCCGGAACAACCGTCACAACCATTACCCCGCGCGGGGGACTTGTCGGCGGCACGGTCGGTTGCAACTACCAATTCGCGCGGTTCGTCGTCATCGGCATCGAGGACGATATCTCGTGGAACGGAGTGCAGGCGACGTCCGCCGATCTGGCGCCGTTCAACACCGCATTTTCTCACAGCGTCCGCGGCACTTGGCTCGACACGCTGCGAGGCCGGGTGGGCATCGCAACGTGGGACAATGCGCTCTTTTACGCGACCGGCGGAGCGGCGTTCGCTGGCATTCGAGACAGCGTTCTTGGTCCCGGTGTCGGCGCATCTGTGACCAACACCGTCACTGGATGGACGGCGGGTGGCGGCGTGGAGTGGATGCCATTCCCGAACTGGTCGCTGAAGGTCGAGTATCTGTTCGTCCAATTTCCGACGACCAGCGATCCCTTCAATACCGTGCTACCAGCGGGAACCTTCGCCGGCGTCAATACGCGCCTGTCGGAAAACATCATACGTGCCGGTATAAATTGGCACTTCAATTGGTGGACACCGGTCGTCGCGAGATTCTAAGGCGGCCGCCTCTACATGTCGCGTTTTGGCCCGCCGCGTCACTTGCTGCAGCGCCAGCAAGTGTCGGCGTCCGGGGTAATAGCGGAAGTCGGCGCCGGAGGCGCCAAACGACGCTCGTGACCCGTGTCCCGCAACGCGCACGTTTGGCCGCTATTGGGAAAGGCGGAGATTAATCGGACGGCGCAAAGCGACGCCATTGAGCCCTTATTGCGACAGTCCAACTTCGCGGAATTAGAAGCCGCTCATTTGTTAGTTTGATATCGGTTCAAGGCCCTTGGCTTTAATAACCGAAGCCGAGGTAGGTGCCGCAAGTAAGTCGATGAGGGCTTTAGCGGCCTTTGGTTCCTTGGAAACCGTGCTGACTCCAGCCGAAATGACGGTAAAAAGCTGCAACTCCGCTGGGAACGGACCGACGAAATCGGCTCCGATTACCGGTAAAAGTTCACTGACCTGTTGGACCGCGATTTCAACTTCACCCCTAGCGACAAATTCGGCAACACGACCGCTTGGTCCCAGCCTGATCTTACCTTTCATTTCATCGGCTATCCCAAGCCGGTTCAGCAGGGTTTCGAAGTAAAGGCCACTCGTTCCCTCTGTGGAGCGTATGACCGACTTCGCGCCAAGCATCGTCTGCTTGAATGATTTTACGGTGCTAATATCGGGTTTAGGCGCACCCTTGCGCACCGAGACGCCTAGCCCTGAGCGACCGATATCGACGCACGTGTCGGGAAGAATCTTGCCCTGTCTAACGAGATCATCAATTGATTTTCGTGTAATTATGGCCACGTCGAACGCCGCACCGTTTTCAACCTGGCGCTTTATGGCATTTGCTGGGTCGTAGCTAAACGAAAGCGTATAGCCAGTAATTCCCTCAAACCGCGGGCCAAGTTCGCTCAATACCTCCAGCGCAGCGTGAGTGCTTAGGACCTTGATTTCGGTGGTGCTCCCTGGATTTGTTTGAATTGCCAAGGTTATGAACCCGATTAATAGGCGCGCGATGTATGGATGAGTCCTCATGTCTGGTCCTGTCGCAACGAAACAGATGGCCCGCCGTATTTTCCGACCCCAATATTCCGCTGTCTTTACGGGGGATCTAATTGTAAGCGCAACATCGCCTTTTGGCCCGTTGCCTCACTTGCTGCAGCGCAAGCAAATGTCGGCGTTCGGGGTAATAGCGGAAGTCCCCGCCAGAGGCGCCAAACGGGTTTGTGACCCATGACGTCACTTCGCCACGGTCAATTGCCGCATTGCGAAAGGTTACCTTCGATCACATCTGCAAGCGTGAGAAGTTGCGGCGGGGTAGTTGATGAATGGTCGCCGTACGGCGGCCCGGCTCGGGGGTTAAGGGCATGAGTTCATCTAGAAAGTCGTGACACAGCGCGTGCCAGCGACGCGAGCCGACAAAATGACCGTCGAGATAAATATCGTAGCGGGTGATGCAAATCACTGCGCCGTCCGGAGTGCGGTCGAACACGGGATCGAGGCGGTATCGGGTCACGGCACCCTCTAAGTTCGTCTACGGCGGCGTTATTCAATCGCCCATGAGTGCATCATAGACACATCCCGCGGTTTAGCTTTACGCCGGGCTTGATATTTCCTTACGATGAGCTTGATTTTACCGCCCAGGCATTTGGGCTAGGATGCGCACGCACAGTGCGATCCTGCTCTGGCGGGGCAGAAATGCCTTATTTCTTCGAAGATTTTATACTTGACCCGGGTCGCCGCGAGCTACGCCGCGGAGGTGCAGCGATCGCCGTGCAGCCGCAGGTTTTTGACTTGCTGGAATACCTTATCGCCAATCGCGACCGCGTCGTCACCAAGAACGATATTCTTCAGGCAGTTTGGGGCGGGCGCATTGTGTCGGAATTTGCGCTTACCACCCGTATCAATGCGATGCGGACCGCGGTTGGCGACGATGGCGACCAGCAGCGGCTAATCCGCACGCTACCGCGCAAAGGCATCCGCTTTGTTGGGGTGGTGCAGGAACGAGCAAGGCCCGTGGATGAAGCCGCTGCGGCTCCTCCGATAGTTGACACGGAAACGCCACAACGGACAACAGCACACTGCGATGAAGCATTACCAGCGGAACGGCGCCAGATCACCGTTGCATGTTGCGAGCTGTTGCTCGGGGCGGTGGCCACCACAATGGACCCGGAGGATTTAAGCGAGACTACCGAATGTTATCACCGAAGCGTCGCTGAGACAGTACACCGGCACAACGGTCTCGTGGCCCAAGCTTATGGCAACGCTGCCATAGTTTATTTTGGCTATCCTCAAGCGCACGAAGACGACCCCGAGCGCGCGGTTCGAGCGGCGCTTGAATTGGTTTTGGCAGTCGCTGCACTGAGAAGCCGCGCGCCACTGCAAACGCGCGTTGGGATAGCAACCGGCCTGGTGGTCATCGGCGACAAAACCGATGTAAGAGGTACGCAGCAGCGACGGCATCGTCGGCGAAACCCTAAGCCTCGCCGAGCGGCTCCAGGGTATCGCCGAGCCTGACACCGTTGTCATCGCCGAAAGCACCCGAAAGCTTCTCGGCGATCTGTTCGAACTCGAGGATCTGGGGGCGAAGGGCCTCAATGGAATTGTAGTTCCGGTGCGCGCTTGGGTGGCTTTGCGACCAAGCGCGGTGGAAAGCCGCTTTGAGGCGTTGCACGGGATGGGCCTCACGGCCCTGGTAGGGCGCGAGGAAGAACTCGAATTACTGCTGCGGCGCTGGTCGAGGGCAAAAACTGGCGAAGGTCAGGTGGTGCTACTTTCAGGCGAGGCCGGCATTGGCAAGTCGCGGCTGACGGCGGCGCTGTTCGAAGCCATCATCTCCGAACCGCACACGCGCTTACGCAATTTCTGCTCGCCGCAGCACACCGATAGCGCCTTTTATCCAACCATCGGCCAAATCGAGCGCGCCGCTGGATTTGTCCGCGATGACACCCTGCAGGCAAAGCTCGACAAGCTCGATGCACTACTCGCGCAAAGTTCAACTTCGGCTCAAGATGCCGCGCTCTTCGCAGAGATGTTGTCGCTGCCGAATGAGGGACGCTATCCCACGCTCGAACTGAGTCCCCAGCAACGCCGTCAGAAAACGCTGGAGGCGCTTTTGGCTCAAGTGGAGACGCTATCCCAGCCCACTCCAGTGCTGATGATTCTTGAGGACGCGCAATGGATCGACCCCACTAGCCTCGAACTATTCGGTCGTATCGTTGACCGGGTACCAACCCTCCGCGTGTTGCTGATCGTGACATTCAGGCCGGAGTTTGAGCCGCCCTGGATTGGGCTGCCATACGTCACTGCCCTAACTATCAATCGGCTCACTGAGCGCCAAGTCAGCGCGATGATTGATCGCGTCGTTGGCAACAAGATGCTGCCAGCGGCTCTCCGGCAGGGAATCATTGAACGCACCGATGGCATTCCGCTATTCGTAGAGGAAATGACCAAGGCGGTGCTGGAGGCGGAGAGCGAAGGCGACGCGCCGGAGACCGTCGCCGTTCGCTCCTCGGCCCTGGCGGTGCCTGCTAGCCTGCACGCCTCTCTCATGGCGCGGCTGGACCGGCTCGGCCCGGCGAAAGAGATAGCGCAGATCGGAGCAGCGATTGGGCGTAAGTTCTCGCATGCCCTACTGGCTGAGGTCGTACGCGAGCCCGAGGCGGAGCTGAGATCGGCGCTGGAACGTCTTATCGCGGCCGGTTTGTTGTTCCGGCAGGGCGTGCCGCCGCAAGCGACTTACCTCTTCAAGCATGCTCTGGTGCAGGATGCCGCCTATGGCACGCTGTTGCGCGAGGTGCGGCGCGCGCTTCATGCTCGCATTGCCGAAACCATCGAGTTCCAGTTCGCAGAGATCGCCGAGAGCCGACCGGAGCTGTTAGCGCGCCACTGCACGGAAGCCGCGCTAATCGAGAAAGCCGCTGGCTTGTGGGGCAAGGCCGCCCATCGGTCGCTGGAGCGTTCGGCTCCGGCCGAGGCTGCACTTCAGTTCACCCGCGCCCTTGAGCAGATCGCGGCCTTGTCCCCCACGCCCGCGCTCCGTCGCGAACAAATCAAGCTTCAGGTTGGGCTTGCCAATTCTCTGATGCACACCAAAGGCCAAGGATCAACCGAGACAAGGGCGGCGTTCGATCACGCCCGCGCATTGATCGAGCGAGCGGAAGCATTGGGCGAGCCCGCCGAAGACCCGCTTCTGCTTTACTCCGTCCTTTACGGATTCTTTTTGGGAAGCTTTATCGCGTTCGACGGCGATGCTGCATACGCGCTCGCGAGGCAATTCCTTGGGCTAGCGCAGCAGCAGAGCGCGATAGCCCCCATCATGATCGGGCATCGTTTGCTGGCCAATTCGTTGCTGTGTATGGGCGACGTCGCTGAAGGGTTAGCCCATCTCGATAGCGCTTTCGCGCTTTACGACCCTGCAGCGCATCGTCCGTTGGCGACGCGATTTGGCCAAGATATCGGAGTGGCGATCCTGAGTTTTCGGCCACTAGCTCTGTGGTTGCTCGGTTATCCCAGATCGGCCTTGGCGGAAGCCGGCCGTGCGCTCAATGCGGCGCGCGAGACGGGTCATGCCCCAACACTGGTGTTTGCGCTGTTCTCCACCACGTTCACTCATATCTGCTGCCGAGATTATGCGGCAGTCAACGCACTAATGGATGAGTGCATCGCCTTGGCCGAGGAAAAGGGTGCCGTGTTCATTAAGGCGTTGGCGACGGCGCAGCGGGGTTGCGTATTGGCCCTTACCGGCAAAGCCTCTGACGCAGTCCAAACGATCAGCGTTGCGATAACTGCGTATCGGTCAACGGGAGCAACCGTATGGATTACGTCGTTTTTATCATATTTGGCCTTGGCGTACGCGGACGTCGAAAAATTCGATGATACTTGGCGCTGCATTGGCGAAGCAATGACAGTCGCCGAAACAGCCAAAGAAAGGTGGTACGAAGCCGAGATCAATCGAATAGCCGGGACCATCGCGCTTAACTCGCCGGAGCCGGATGCGACGAAAGCGGAAGCGTATTTCGAGCGAGCGCTCGCGGTAGCGCGGGCGCAGCAGGCGAAATCCTGGGAACTACGCGCCGCGATGAGCATGGCGCGGCTATGGCGTGATCAGGGCAAGCGAGATGAGGCCCGCAATCTGCTCGCTCCGGTCTACGGCTGGTTCACCGAAGGCTTCGACACGCTCGATCTGAAGGAGGCCAAGGCGCTCCTCGATGAGCTGCACGCCTGACCAGGCAGTTCGAGACTGCCCCGACTTTGCTGTACCGCATGAGTTTCTTCATGGCCCGAAGCCGACGTGCCGAACGATCAAACGAATGTCTGGTGTTGGGGGTGAAGCAGACATCAAAAATTAGAGCCGTCACTTCTGCTCGTGACCCTGAGCCGACCTGCGCCGCCCTATTTTGCTGTGCTGCACAACACTGGTCTCGCCCAACAATAGACCACGCTTGCCGACCGGTCGGCTGAAATGTTTTCGCCGTAGTTTTCCGCATGCCGCTGTTACGCTCGTTATGCTTGAGCCGAAAACTGGTGGCTCGGCGTCGAACGTGAGATCTTGATCTCTTCTTCGGTCATCTCCGCTGGTACGTTGGCAAACAATGGCGTGCTCAGATAACGCTCGCCCGTGTCCGGCAGCATGGCGAGTAACGTCGATCCCTTTGGTGCATCTGCCGCAACTTGCAGAGCGCCCGCAAAGGTCGCGCCCGCGGTGATGCCGACGAAGATGCCCTCTTTTCTTGCCAGCTCGCCGCTCCACTTGATTCCATCGGCGCCCGCAATCGGAATGATTCGCTCGATGACCTTCAGGTCAACGGCGTCCTCGGTCAGTTTCGGAATGAAGTCCGGCGTCCAACCCTGCATCGGATGCGGCTTAAAGGCCGGATGCGCACCCGCGGGTGATCCGTCTGGATTGCGGCTTTGCTTCTGACCGCTGCGAAGGAGTGGGGCATCCTCGGGCTCGCAGAGCACAATCTTGGTGGTGGGCATTTCCTTGGCGAGCACTCGCGAGACCCCTTTCAGCGTGCCGCCCGTGCCGTACCCGGTCACCCAGAAATCGAGCTTCTGGCCCCTGAAGTCGTTGATGATTTCCCGAGCCGTGGTGCGCGAGTGGATGTCGGCATTAGCCTCGTTCTCAAACTGGCGGGTTAGGAACCAGCCGTGCGTCTTGGCGAGCTCGACTGCCTTGACCGCCATGGCATAGGCGCGTCCGGCCGCCGGTGTCAGCACGACCTTGGCGCCGAGGAAACGCATGAGCCGACGCCGTTCGACGCTGAACTGCTCGGGCATGACCGCGACCAGCGGGTAGCCCTTGGCGGCACACACCATGGCAAGGCCGATGCCGGTGTTGCCACTCGTCGCCTCGATGACCGTCTGCCCCGGTTTGAGTTCGCCCGACTTCTCGGCAGCCTCGATCACGCCCAACGCCAGGCGATCTTTGACCGAGCCGAGGGGGTTGAACGCCTCGATCTTGACGAACAGGTTCACGCCGGGCGGCGCCAGCCGATTGATCCGCACCACCGGAGTGTTGCCGATCGTCTCTAGAATACTGTTAAACTTCGCCATGGGCGTCTCCTGCTAAAGCCCCGCCACCTTATCGCGTTGGCGGGACGAAGACGACAGACCCCCATTCCATATTATACGGGCGTTGGGACGCGCCTTGCGTCTCGAGATGGACACTCTGGTGCGCAGGGTCATAAGCTCAACGATCAATTGGCACGGGGCAGTTGAATGGCCGAGGATCGCGTACAACGACGGCTGACGGCCATCCTCGCCGCCGATGTCGCCGGCTACAGCCGGCTGATCGGTGATGACGAGGAGGGCACGCTTGCGCGCCTCAAGATGCATCGCCGTGAATTCCTCGATACCAAGATTGCCGAGCATTCCGGCCGCATCGTAAAGACGATGGGTGATGGAATACTGATCGAGTTTGCCAGTGCCGTCGATGCCGTGCGCTGCGCGATCGCCATTCAGCGCGGTATGACCGAACGTAACGCCGACGTGTCCCAGAGCACGCGCATCGAATTTCGCATCGGCGTCCACATCGGCGACGTCGTCATCGAGGACGGCGATATTTTTGGTGATGGCGTCAACATCGCCGCCCGCTTGGAAGGCATCGCTGACCCCGGCGCCGTCTGCATTTCTGAAGACGCACATCGGCAGGTTCGCGGCAAGCTCGACGCAAATTTCGAGGACAGGGGCAGCCAGAATCTCAAGAACATCGCCAGCCCGGTGCGGGTTTACGTCATCCGGCCCGACGGCGGGCCGGCGGCCGGGGCCGGGATTTCGCGACAGCATCTCCAGCTTCCCGATAAGCCATCGATCGTTGTTCTGCCGTTCGACAACATATCGGCCGAGCCGGGACAAGATTACCTCGCGGACGGTATCGTCGAGGCGATCACTGCGGCGTTGTCCCGCATCCGCTCGTTTTTCGTCATCGCCCGCCAATCCGCGTTCACCTACAAGGGCCGTGCCGCGAACGTACGCGACATCGGCAAGGAACTCGGCGTCGCCTATGTGCTCGAAGGCAGCGTACAGAAAGGCGGCAACCGCCTGCGCATCACCGCGCAGTTGGTCGAGACCGAGACCGGATCGCATGTCTGGAGTTCACGCTACGACGGCACGATGGACGACATATTCGACTTGCAGGATCGCATCACGGAACAACTGGCGGGCGCCATCCAGCCCTCGATCCGCATTGCCGAAATTGAACGCTCTCAGCGCAAGCGGCCGCAGGACTTAAGCTGCTACGATTACACCATGCAGGCGATGCCCCATGTGTGGGTACTCGAGAAGGAGGAAAGCACCAAGGCGCTTGACCTTCTCGAAAAGGCGCTGGCGATCGATCCGAACTATCCGTTGGCGCTGTCGCTTGCGGGCTGGTGCCACGCCCAGCGCTCGGTCTACAATTTTGTCGAGGATATCGCTGGGAGCCAGGCCAAAGCCCGGGCGTTGGCTGAGCGGGCCGCGGAGCTGGGCGGCGACGATCCGATCATCCTGGCGGTGCTTGGGGCGGTGCACACCTTTGTCCGCAATCTTGGCACCGCGCGCATCCTGCTGGAGCGCGCTCTCGCGCTCGATCCCAATGCCGCTTGGGCGTGGCACCGGCTCGGCTGGGTCGAGAATTATTCGGAACGGCCCCGCGAGGCGATCGGCCACTTCGAGCGTGCGCTTCGTCTCAGCCCGCTCGATCCGATGAATTTCAACAACTATGTTGGCTTTGGCTCTAGTTACGAATTGCTCGGCGAATACGACAAGGCAGTCGAGATGTACCGGCGCGCGCTGCAGGAGCGGCCCAACGCCCGTTGGCTCTATCGGCATCTGGCGGGAGCGTTGTCGGGCGCGGGCCGGATCGAAGAGGCAAATGCCGCTGTTGCAGAATTGCTGCGGAGCTACCCCGACTTCACGATCTCTAAATTCAGGGAGGCGATGGTCTTTACCTTTGGAGCGACCGATCGCATGGCGGAGAACCTGCGAAGGCTCGGGCTACCGGAGTAATTCCGACCGCTGAGTTGGTATGACGGAACTACCCCTTCTTTGAAGCCACTGAAATAAATGCCAAACGCGGAATGGTGGGTCTAGTTGCCACCGACGCTCCTTCCCGCGCCCGACGATGTGACAGAATAGCGATGTGTTTTGCTGCCGCGCGATATGGCGCTATTGGCCCAAAGCCGAAGTCCAGGCGTGACAAATTAACGTCGGCTGTTAGAGGGAAAGCAGACATCACCAATCGGCCCCGCGGCGGCTGTTTTTTGACCCAAAGCGCATTGGCGGCTGAAGATTGCTGATATGGAACTTGGTTTCTATTGCTTACGCCGGCCCATTGCACCCGCTCAGACGAGCTGGCGTCACGCGGCTCGGAAGGAACCGTCGCCGGGCGCCGCAGCCGCCAATCGCATGGACAGTTCGACGTCTTCGGCGATCGGAACCGAAAGATAATCGCTGGCGGCAGACCGCACGCGGGCAAGATATTCCGGACTGTCATCCGCGTTGTCGGCGACGATGAGAGCACCACCGCGCAAGCGATCCTCGAGCAAGGAGAGTATGGGCGAATAGAGACTTTTCGCCCCATCGAGTAGGACAAGATCGATCGAGTTGGGCAGATCGCGGGCGAGCGTTTGCAGAGCATCGCCTTCACGAATTTCCACCAGATCGGATAGGCCGGCGGCGCCGAGGTTTGCGCGCGCCCGCGCTATCTTCGACGGTTCGAATTCGCTGCCAATCAGCCGTCCGCCACCATTATCCCGGAGCGCCGCCGCGAGATGCAGCGTCGAAATGCCGAATGACGTGCCGAACTCGACGATAGTCCGCGCCCGCACCGACCGCGTTAGCATATAGAGAAGCCTGCCGGTGGCACGGGAAACTGGAAGAGGCTGGTCCTTCAGAAGTCCGTAGTACTGGCGGTAGTCGCCACGATCGCTGGCGCGCGTGGCGGGCCGGCGCGCATTTTCCGCTGCATCGGCCTCTGCAAAAAGCTGATCGATGAGCATCGACAGTGCGGGCTGTGCAAATGTTGACATTGATTTTCTCCGCGCATTTTGTGTTGGAACATTATCCGGTCTTTGTTGAGCAAGGCGGCGAAGCGCTGGTGTGGCCGGCGCATCGGAGGTATGTCTACTGAATGAAGTGTTGAAAGAAACGTCACGTCACCAACCTTGCGCAACAAAGCGACGCCCGACGACAAGTGGTCGCCGCCGCATCTTGCGCGTTGAGTGACGTTAACGCTTACGGCTGCCAAAATTAGAAGCAGACCGACTTGATA
Organism: uncultured Alphaproteobacteria bacterium; assembly: GCA_963829395.1. Taxonomy (GTDB): domain Bacteria; phylum Pseudomonadota; class Alphaproteobacteria; order Rhizobiales; family Xanthobacteraceae; genus BOG-931. The sequence continues at coordinate 569,692 of CAWHHX010000001.1, forward strand.
TCGTCGACCAAAACGGAGCGCAAGCGAATTTGGCGCTCGTTTCAAGAAAAATTAGAAGTCGAGAATTAGAACAACTCGCAACGATTTGGCCTTGGACCACGCTGCCGGTTTTGTTCGTTTGCCAAAACGAATGAAGTGCAGCAACGCGGCAGCAGTCCGTCATGGCAAAACATACGGCGCTGCCTCGGTGCCGGCGCGCTTAGACCCTACGAGAGCACAAACCAATTTCGTTCTTGATCCCCATCGCGTTCGCTCGGCAGTTCCTCGATATCTCCGGCCTTGGCCAGCAAGTCCGAGGCCATTACCTTGAGGCGTTCGGCGAGGCACCGATCATCGCATTCTTCGGCTAGGCGCGCGCAGACGCGAGCTTGGCGCCGGAAATCCCTTGGGAGAAGCATAGGGGCCGTCTCTCTATGCAGACTTTTCCAATCGAACGGGAAGGCTTGCCGACCAGCTAAAAGGCAAAAGCCAGAGCCACTACGGCAACGATACCAAATCCGAGCATTGCTATTCCGACGGGATCGTATGCGGGCATCTTAAACATCGGGGGCTCCTCAAGCCGGTGTTCAACATCCTTCCCCGAAGTGGCGGCGCGGAGCGCACAAGGTGATCGCGTTCCACACTCTAAGTCCCGCATCCCCACGATGCAGCGCACTCAGTTCCTGCCAATCATGGCAACCGCGTGACAAGATGTGGATAAGTTGCAAGGACAATGTGCAGAGTCCGGTCCGTTAGAGGCTGCGGAAATTTTAAGGCTGAGCTAGCGGACCGATTGAGCCCCGCGCCGTCTGCTGGGCCTCGGCAATGCCCGTTAAAAACACTGGGCATGCAGAGCAAGAACGACAAGAAATGCCACCGCTTTGCAATTTCATGCGTGCATACAGTGATATAAACGATGGGGTTTTCGCCAGGAGGATCCGATGTTTGGAGAATGTGGACGAAGAGTCGTTCCGATGGTGTTCGGGCTTTTGACCTTGTTTGTCGCCATTACCAACGTCGACGCGCAACCCGCGCCAGATTATGGTGCGCTGCTGGCGGCGGCTGACCGCAGCGATGCCGATCGGCAGGCCGACCAGCGCCGCAATCCGGCGCCGTTCCTAGCCTTCGCAGATGTGCGCCCCGGCATGAAGGTGCTCGATATGGGTGCCGGCGGCGGCTACAGCACTGAATTGATCGCACGTGCGGTCGCACCGGGTGGCGTCGTTTACGGGCAAAATCCTGCCGATCTGCCGGAGAAACCAAAGGCTACCTTCGAAGTACGATTAAAGACTGTCGCAATGAAAGACGTTGTGGCCGATATTCGACCCTTCGATGACCCAGTGCCGCCGGACGTGCATGGTCTCGACCTCATTACATTTCTGTTCTTTTATCATGACACGACTTACATGAACGTCGATCGTAACGAAATGGATCGCAAGCTGTTTGCAGCGCTGAAACCGGGCGGGTTTTTATTGATCGCCGATCACTCTGCATTACCGGGACAAGGAACTTCAGTCGGCAAAACGTTGCATCGCATCGAGGAAAGCACGTTGCGACAAGAAGTGGAAGCGGCTGGCTTCCACCTTGTCGCCGAAGGCAATTTTTGGCGCAACCCGGCCGACACACATGACTATCCCAGTTACCAGCCGAACAAGCAGGTCGATAATTTCGTGCTTAAGTTTGAGAAGCCGATGTGAATTAGTTATCGTGCCTCGTCTTGTCGGACCGAAATGCCCGAAAAACTGATCGGCTCAGGCGCATTTCAATTAGCTAAGAAACAATATATCAGGCCGGCGCCTCCCGTGCTCTTCAGGGCATCCTGGCTGCAGCCGCGAGAGCCATGCGAGGAGTTCCAGGAATTCATGTGTCTTGTGTCTTTGAGGCCGGTACGGTCATGGTGGCCCACAATGGCCGATCCGTCGCCACTCTTCGTCCAGTTCCCGCAGGTGGTGTCGCCACCGGCCGTAGAATAGAGCCCGTGCGGGTCCGACCCGGTCAGAATGTCGTGCATGTTGACCGCGTCGCCGCGGCCGCTAACGATTTGGCCCTTCTCAGTCAGAGCAGTCTGTTTGTTGATGTTGTTGGAATCTGAATGGAGATCCTCCACGCTCTTTGCCACAACAACACCCTTGGCATTCTGCCACGGTCCCTTGCCGATACGGTCACGCGCGTTGACGCCGGCGATGCCTCCCGGTTCAGTCGTGCTCAGATAGGCATGCCAGTTGGTTTCGGTCGAGCCCGCAGCCTTGGCGAGCGCCTGACAGTGTGCATCGGCGCCGGCGAGACCACCGAGGTCGGCGCCATCGCCCTTGCCGACGCTGGTGACAAAGAATGACATGGTGGCCTGTTGCGCTTGGGTGGGACCCGCCAAGCTGAGTCCCGTGAAAGCAACGGCAGCTAAGACAGCTGGCCTGATTACAAACATCATGAGGACACTCCTATCCGGTGGATTGCACGTCAAGAATAGCCGCAAAACGCGATTTGCGCGATGCATCTCGACAGCTCCGGCAATTTTCGAGGAGAAGGAACTAGGCGCACGAATCGTTAGGTCCCAGAGGCTCGCAGTGAGCCCCACTAGGTCTGGTGAAAATGGAATACTCTTGCAGCCCCTGGAGCGGCCTAGCTGGCAAGGTCACCGGGCGATCAACAGCAAAAAAGAGTGCAAACATGCCGGTCTGATCGATAGCTATCTCTATCACTCGGGCCGGATCGACACCACGCTGCCCTATGATGAGTTGCGGCGACGCTCGTTAGTCAACGAGGCCGCACAGACCGCTGATGACGCGCCCGATTTTTCACAACGCATTCGCGGATCCCTGCCGCGATGCCTCGCACGTACCTTCCCGTCGGCAATTCGGGTCCTTACGGCTATTAGCAATCTGCAGGTCAAAAAGCTCGAAGAAGGACCGTGGGTCCCGTATTCGGCCTGGTGACGCCTCCCGCGACCAATCCTGCACTCGTCGATAAAACCCGTGCCTACTGGAAGCCGTTCACACATGGCCCCAATAACATGCCCAACTATCAAACAAACGTCCGGAGTTGAGGGTAAATCGTGAATCGGACATGCCGCGCCAATCGCGAAAGCGACGCGATTGACCCCAAAGCCTTCATTGAGCTTTCGCAGTCGGTGCCTGCGGTGGCTGCGGGATTGTCACGACGATCTTCCCGAACGGCCCGTCAGTCTCGAGGTGGGCCGTGCGTCAGTCGAGGGCGCGAAATACCTGCCACGCCTCGGGAATGCCCTTAAGGGCATGGATGCCGAAATCTTCGAACTTTATGCCAGAGCCCGCGACCAAATCCTTCACGGTGCGCGAAACGAGTACGTCGTGGGCGCCGCCGATATGGGCAACGCGCGAGGCAATGTGTACAGCAATCCCGCGCACGTCGTCCTCCGTTAACTCGACCTCGCCGGTATGCACGCCGATACGCACTGGAACGTCAAGCTGGTGCAACGAATCGCGAATTGCGCCAGCGCAGTGGATAGCCCGCGCCGGACCATCGAAGGTAGCCAAGAAACCGTCACCTAGAGATTTCACTTCCCTTCCGCGGAAGCGCGCAAGCTCCCGGCGCACGGTCTTATTGTGCGCCTCGAGAAGGTCGCCCCAAGCGCTATCGCCGCTGGTGTCAGCGCGCCTGGTCGATTCGACGATGTCGGTGAATACGACAGTGGCTAGCACCCGGTCGACGGCAGCGGTTAATCGTGAGCCCGTCAGGAAGTTCTCGATCTCTGATAGTATTCTGTCGCCGGCGTCGAGCCATGGGAGATGATCGATTTCCGGAATCTCGACCAACCGTGCGCCGGGAATCCCTGTCGCCAGCTCGCGACCGCCCTCGACGCTGACCAGGGTATCGCCCGTTAGGTGGATAACCAAGGTTGGCACCTTTATAGAATGAAGAATTCCGGAAATATCGATCTCGCGATTCATACGCATCAGCGCGATCGCAGCTGACGGACTGGCGCCGAGCCGTTCGAACTTCCCCCACCATTGCCGGATCGCTACATCGTTAGCCTTCGTCGGAGCGAAGTTGGGCAGGCTCGTACCGGTGCCCCAATGTTCGTCGATATAGCTGGTCAAAGCGTCAAAGCCCTCATCGTCAGGTATCCAGTGGAGGAAACGAGCAAAGGCGCCGTAAAGGGTGAGCAACTCGGTGCGTTCGGGATGGGTCGCAGCGAAAAGCGCGGCGAGCGAGCCACCTTCCGATATTCCAAACTGGGCGGCGCGCTCAATTTTGACGGCATCCATGACGGCGCGCACGTCATCCATCCGCTCATCCATAGCCGGCAGATTGGGTACGCGGTCGGAAAGGCCGGTACCACGCTTGTCGAAGAGCACAACTCGGCAAAAGCTGCCAAGCTTGTTCAACCACCGCGCAAAACGCGGGTCGTCCCAATAGTTTTCGATGTGGGAGACGAAACCGGGCGCCATCACAAGATCGGGACCCTCGCCAAATACCTGGTAGGCGATGTGGACCTCACCGCTCTTGGCGTAGTGCGTGGTGGGCTGCATACCAATTCCTCCCTCGCGATGCATTATTCACCACGGCTTCGAAGAAAACCCGTGATCATCGCAACAATGCCGTAAACGTGGCCAGCACGCTTTGAGGGGATCTTGATATTTGCTTGAGATGGACTTGATTTTCGTGAGCGGATGCTGAAGCGGCCGCTGGCCGTTCGCCGCCAAATTTTTTAGTCGAGACCCTCGCTAGTCCAAGCCCGCGCGGCGGAATGCTTCCAAATAGTGCTAACGCTCGGCGTCGTCTTCGATGGTCATATGGTCCGCGATCCCGCTAAGAGAAATATTGGGCTGGGCGCGCCGCAGCGCCTGCAAAGCGAGTTTGACAGCATCGATCTGACCGGCCATCGCGGCAGCAGCGGTAAGTACCCGGTGAGCGCCGACGAACTCGCTGCATTGACGAAAAGCCTCGCGCGCCAGCCGCATTGCTTCTTCCACCGATCAAGACACCGGACGCCGCAGCTAAAATTCGTCTTTCAAGAAATCTTTCAGTTCCTCAAAGAAGCGTGGCTGACCGGGATCCTGCTCTAGCATAATATGGTTCTTGCCCGGCAGTGCCACAAAGCTATCACCCGGTATTCCCGCCGCCAGTTCGCGGCCCAGATCGCAGGGAATAATGGGGTCGTCGCGAACATGCATGACGAGCGTCGGCGCCTTCACCTGAGACAAGAGTTCGTGCACGTCGAGATCAGCTACTGTTTCCAGATAGCGCGCGGCGCATTCGGCCGACGCGCTGAGGCGTTGCAGCTCCTTAAAAGCTTCCATCTGCTCCTTAGTGGCCGCGGGCACCATCAAGGAGGTGAAAATCTGACGGAAGGCCGGATTATCGGCACCCCAGCCCTGTCTTACGAGCGTCTTCAACGCGGCAAAGCGTTCGCGGCCGGCCGCTGTTAAATTCAAGCGCTTACTCAACCCGAGCGCAAAGCCGCCGTAGAGGATCAAATGGGAGACCCGCTCCGGATGCCGGACCGCGTAAGCAACCGACACAGGATACCCTTGCGACAAACCAAGCAACGGAAAGCGATCGAGCCCGGCTACGTCGGCAACCGTCTCCATATCGCTCACCCAGGCATCTAATGAAAGCTCGCGCACATCCCAATCCGACAGGCGGTTGCCGCGTGCGTCGTACCTGACCAAAGTGTGCTCCTTGGCAAGTTCAAGGAGAAAACGCTGAAAAATCGGCAGTTCCCAATCATATTCGAAATGACCGAGCCAATGCGCCGACCTCAGCATGGGCGGTCCATTGCCGACCGTCGCGTACGCTAGGCGCACACCGTCAGGCGCCTTGCAATAGCGAATCTCTTGCTTGAGATTTGCAGTGGCGAGAAACCTGGAACCCGGAGATGCCGCGACATCGAGACAGATCGCATAAACCTCCACCGGCTTGGCGACGTTCTTGAGATTCTGTCGACCGAGTTCGCGATAGTTCAGATCAAGCTTGCCCCTCCCGAAAAATCCCGCCCTTTGGCGAATGTGTTCCTGAAACCCGCTACTCACTGCTAGTTTGATTCCGGGTTCAATAATGGTGCTAGCCATTGCCCTCTGTATACAGCCTCAAGACGTCGCTAAAAGGTATCACCAGACAAGCGATCTTCGTTGCGGCTCACGATGCTAACTTGATTCACGCCTACTAGATTTTGTAGTTTTTCGACGAGGCTTTGGGTTTCCTGTGATGAGACCCTTGACAAAATTAATGTTGCCTCTTCGGTATGCCCGCTCTCCGTTGGCTTCACGATGAGCCGTTTGATTTGTCCCATCCGAATGCCAAGGGTCTTTTTGATCAATTCCGGCGTCAGCGTTCCTTGCGTTGCCTCAATGACAAGACGGCAGCTTTGATTGCGGGAGCGATAAAGTTCCTCTAACGGCTTCACGCCTGCCAAGATCACGAGAATGACAGCCGTGGACACGCCTGCCGCAAAGTAAAGGCCGCCGCCGACGGCGAGGCCGATCGCGGCCACCGTCCAAATGCTAGCGGCCGTCGTAAGCCCTTTGACAATTTCGCCGCGTGCAAGGATGGCGCCGGCGCCGAGAAAGCCAATGCCAGAGACGACCTGAGCGGCAACGCGGGAAGGGTCCAGCACTACGTTCGGACCAAGGGCAGCACCGAAGCCGTATGTTGACACAATCATGAACAAGCAGGCGCCGACACAGACCAGCATGTGCGTCCGGATGCCGGCGGCCCAAAGTAGCCGCTCACGCTCGAAACCGATCAGGCTACCGAGCGCGGCCGCCATAAGGAGGCGTAACAAGGTTTCGGTGTGCGGAAGCATGTCGGTTCCTTAACTTGCATCACGACTATTCGATCCCCGACGAGATCGTATTGTCACTTTGTCGCTGCGGGCCACGCGTCGCTACGATCAACGGTTTGATCCGGTCCTTGCGAACACCGCCCGGGGGGCGCACGGCCTCAGTCCGCGGCGGTATGCCCCGAGCGCATTGATCGATCATCCGTACCCTCGGCGATCAGCCATTCAATAAAACTCGTCAGGGTCGATGTTTTGTCAGCGTCGAATGGAATAAGGGCGATGTAGCTCTTCCTCGGCACGGTGATAGCACGAAATGGCGTCATGAGACGTCCGGCTGCAAGGTCGGCGTGGAGGACAGGCAACGGGCCTATGCCAAGCCCGAAACCATCCACGACTGCCTGGAGCGTGACGAAGAAATGATCAAACACACGTCGCCGCTGTTCGGTCGCATGCAGCACTCCGGCACGGTCGAGCCAATCAGCCCAATCGCCCGGCCGGGTCTCCGACGCGAGCAAGACATGGCTTGCGATATCACCCAATCGGCGTACCGGCCGTCGCTCGAAGAGTGCCGGGCTCATGATGAGGGTATCGGCCTCGTCGAGGAATGGAACGGCTCTGTGTTGCGGCCATGCATCCTGCTCCGCCGATCCCCGCCGAATTGCAACATCGAAGCCGCCACGTAGCTCGTCGTGCAGCGTCGTCGTGGTGGTGACCGTCACCTCGATGTCGGCTCGTTTTGCGTGGAAACGGTCCAAACGCGGGATGAGCCAGCGCATTGCAAACGTCGTCGGCGCACTTACCCGAAGAATCCTGCGGGCGTCTAGGCGGCCGCACGCCTCTGCAGCGGTAATGACGCGATCAAAGGAAAGGCTGACCTCCGCCGCGAAGGCACGCGCCGCGGGCGTCGCCGCCATGCGCCGTCCCGTCCGCACGAAGAGGCGTTGACCGAGCCAGCGCTCCAATGCGGCGATCTGACGGCTGACGGCGCCGTGGGTCAAGCCGAGTTCGGCACCGGCTGCAGCATAGCTGCCGGTACGGGCCGCGACCTCGAACACGCGCAGGGCATTGAGCGGAGGCAGACGACGCATGGAACCCGTGAGAAAAACCGACAGGTTATGTGACCAACGTGAGTCTAGTCGCCAAAAACTCACATGCATAGGTTTGTGGTTAGGAGGACGAGGCTGCAAATGCAGAGCGGGAGCGCGGCAGACTTATTGCCTATCGGGCGGGAAGCCTGGTCTTCACCGCCGCGGCGTAATCTCGCCGGAGCGTGCCTCGCCCACATGCTGCATGACGGCTACACCGATCAGCTCTATGCGCTGCTGCCCGTCTGGCAGTCGGAGTTCGGCCTTTCTTATGCCGGCCTCGCAGTAGTTCGAGCTCTCTATTATGGCACGATGGGCGGCTTGCAGGTTCCGGGCGACAGATTGATCGCCAAGCTCGGCACGCGCACGGCGCTGTCGCTAGCGACCTTTGTCGCGGCTGCGGGATTTTTGGTAATGGCCCTCCCGTGCGGATTTCCGGGGCTGTGCATCGGCCTGATCCTCGCCGGTGTCGGATCGAGCGTCCAGCATCCGCGTGCCTCGCTTCTGGTGACAAACTCGTACGGAAAGGCCTCACGCGGGCCACTTGGCGTCTATAATTTTGCTGGTGATCTCGGGAAGGCTAGCTTTCCGGCGGTCGTCGCGCTGCTGTTGACTGTCGTCGCTTGGCGGCCGGTCGTGAGCATCATGGCCTTTGTCGGACTGGCGGTGGCTGTTGCGTTGTTGGCGCTCCTGCCCCGCCAACCCTTCATCGCACCGGCTGAGGATAAATTCGCAGCAAGCAGGCGAGGCGACCGCGGCTTCGGATTGCTCCTCACCATCGGCGCGCTCGATACAGCAACGCGGATGGGTTATCTCCTCTTCCTGCCGTTTCTGCTTCACAGCCGCGGTGGAACACAGGCGCTGGTTGGGCTTGGCTTGGCCCTGATCTTCATCGGGGGAGCACTCGGCAAGGCGGTGTGTGGCTGGCTCGGTCAACATCTGGGTGTTGTGTGGAGCGTGATCGTTACTGAGGCCGCAACGGCATTGCTGATGACGGCAACCCTGATGCTTCCGCTCGCGCCGATGCTCGCCGTTCTTCCGCTGCTCGGCATCGTTCTTAACGGCACCTCGTCAGTCCTATATGGCACCGTCCCCGAGCTGGCGCCCAAAGGCGATATCGGCCGTGGATTCGCGTTGTTCTACACAGGCGTTATCGGCGCCGGCGGTCTTGCGCCAATCGCTTACGGTGCAATTGCCGATCATTCCAATCGGACCGTCGGTGTGCTTGGCTGCGGCTTTGACCGCCGCCGCTATCATACCGCTGGTTCTCGCGCTGCGGCCCATCTTTAAAGACGAGCGCGGCGGACTGGCGGAGCGAGAATCGATAGGCGTCTGAAGGGCCATCAGTTTCCACGATGAACTTGAGAGTCCGGTTATGCCGTTCGTCGTCACGCCAACACTCAATGTCGCGTATGAAGCTGGGGGTCCACCCGACGGCGCTCCCGTACTGCTATTGCACGGCTGGCCCGACGACGTCCGCACCTATGATCATGTCGTCCCGGTTCTTCAGGCGGCGGGATTTTGCACTGTCGCGCCGTATCTACGCGGTTTTGGGGAAACATCCTTTCTGTCGAAGGATACGATGCGTTCTGGTGAAATCGTGGCGATGGCGCAGGACGCCATCGACCTCGTGGACGCACTTGATCTCAAAAAGTTTGCGGTGATTGGCCATGACTGGGGCGCACGCATTGCCTATGCGTTGGCGCTTGCGATCCCCCAACGCCTGGTGCGTATGGTGACAATATCGGTTGGCTGGCAGCCGGGCGAATTGCCGACGCCTAGTCTCGAACAAGCGCGCGCATACTGGTATCAGTGGTTCCTGGCTACTAAGCGCGGCCGTCAAATAGTGGAAAGTGATAGTAAGGCCTTCGCGCGCGTCCAGTGGGATTATTGGAGTCCGCCAGGCTGGTTTAATGACGCTGACTTCGAGCGGACCGCGAAATCCTTCGAGAATCCCGACTGGCCCGAAATCACGCGGCATTCTTACAGCGTGCGTTGGGGCGAGGCGGCCAAGGACCCATTTTATGCTGGCCTCGACCGTCTCGTGTCTGCGGCGCCGTTGATTTCTGTCCCGACCCTCATGATCCACGGCGGCTCCGATGCCGCGACTTTGCCGGAATCGACCGAGGGCAAAGATCAATACTTCACAGGCGGCTATACGCGGCACGCCATTCACGGCGTCGGCCACTTCCCGACGCGCGAAGCGCCGGAGGCGGTAAACAAGCTCATAATGAACTTTTTGCGCGCTTAAGACCGGCTTTTACTTCAGATTTGTCGACGGCGTGGCCGGTTCACCGAAGGCTTCGATAAGCTCAATCTGAAGGAAGGTAAGGCGCCACTTGGCGAGAAACGTGACCAATGGGCATTCGCGGGTACATGTCGCCTAATGGCCCTTCACGTCACTTGGCGTGGTGCAGCAATTTCGTAGCGGTCGGGTGAAAAGCGGACATCGGTCAGACGTCGTTGATCGGTCGAAAATGACCCAAAGCTGATAGCATCTAACCTGCTGCCACGCACTCTTTCCATAGCCGGGCGACAACTCAACCCGAGCGCAAAGCCGCCGTAGAGGATCAAATGGGAGACCCGCTCCGGATGCCGGACCGCGTAAGCAACCGACACAGGACACCCTTGCGACAAACCAAGCAACGGAAAGCGATCGAGCCCGGCTACGTCGGCGACCATCTCCATATCGCTCACCCAAGCATCTAATGAAAGCTCGCGCACATCCCAATCCGACAGGCCGTTGCCGCGCGCGTCGTACCTGACCAAAGTGTGCCCCTTGGCAAGTTCAAGGAGGAAACGCTGAAAAATCGGCAGCTCCCAATCATATTCGAGGTGACCGAGCCAATGCGCCGACCTCAGCATGGGCGGTCCATTGCCGACCGTCGCGTACGCTAAGCGCACACCGTCAGGCGCCTTGCAATAGCGAATCTCTTGCTTGAGATTTGCGGTCGCGAGAAATCTGGAACCCGGAGATGCCGCGACATCGAGACGGATCGCATAAACCTCCACCGGCTTGGCCATGTTCTTGAGATTCTGTCGACCGAGTTCGCGATAATTCAGATCAAGCTTGCCCTCGACCTGATCGAGCACTTGGCGCGAAATGCAGATGCCACCGCGGTCGGCAACGCCCTCCAATCGCGCGGCGATATTGACGCCGTCGCCCATCAGATCGCCGTCGCTCTCCTCAACAACATCGCCGAGATGGATGCCAATGCGGAATTCGATGCGGCGCTCCAGCGGTAGGCCTGCGTTGCGCTCAACCATACCGTTCTGCACTTCGATGGCGCACGCACGGCATCGACCACACTGCGGAACTCAACGAGACTTCCGTCGCCGGTGCGCTTCACCACACGCCCGTGATGCACGGCGACGGTAGGATCGATCAAATCGCTCCGGAGCGCCCGCAGCCGCGCCAGTGTCCGATCCTCGTCGAAGCCGGCAAGCCTGCTGTATCCGACTACATCTGCCGCTAGAATCGCCGCGAGTTTTCGAGTCTCGGTCATGGCGTCCGTCAACGACAACCCGCACTAGACTAGCACAAAACCCGCTCAGGGATGGGCAACTTCACTGAAACTCCGAGCCACCTCCGCGGGAATGGAACTAAGCGCAGGCACGAGATTTTCGTTTAGCCGCATGGGCTTGAGTTTTGGGGCGACGCGCCCGCGAGCGGGCCGTCGCAGTTTTGTCTGACGAAAAATCTGGCGATACAAATTTTGTTTTTCTTTGTTTCTCTCTAGACGCGGCACTTGCAGCAGAGTTAGCATCGCGACAGATCCGCTAGAGCCCGATCAATAAGATCAGGCTCAGATAGAGATCATCGGGAGGAACAGATGACACGCTTGCCGCGTAACAATTCTGCTTGCCTTTCGCTTGGGGCCGTCAGCGCGCTACTGCTGGGCTTTGCGATTTCTCCTCACAGTGTTTTGGCCGAGGATTTGACGCCTGCCCGCATCAAGGCGGCGACGTCGGCGGTCGACAGCGCGATGATCAAGACTAATACGGCAACGTCGAAGGATTGGCCGACCATTGGGCTCGACTATGCCGAAACGCGCTTCTCTAAACTTAAGCAGATCACCTCCGATAACGTCAAAGACCTCGGGCTCGTGTGGAGCTACAGTCTCGATTCCGCGCGCGGCGTCGAAGCGACGCCGGTCGTCGTCGACGGCATCATGTACCAGACTGGACCGTGGAGCGTGGTGTACGCAATCGACGCACGCAACGGCAAGAAAATCTGGACCTATGATCCAGGCGTCAACCGCGAGCAGGGCTACAAGGGCTGCTGCGACGTCGTCAACCGCGGCGTTGCTGTCTACAAGGGCAAGGTGTTCGTCGGCGCCTATGACGGAAGGTTGATCGCGATCGATGCTGCGACCGGCCAGAAGGTGTGGGCAAAGGACACGCTGATCGACCACGGTCACTCGTACACCATCACCGGCGCGCCGCGGGCCTTCAACGGCAAGGTCGTGATCGGCCAGGGCGGCGCCGAGTATGGCACGCGCGGCTACATCACCGCCTATGACACCGAGACCGGCAACCAGCTCTGGCGCTGGTTCACCGTGCCCGGCGATCCCGCCAAACCATTCGAAGATGCCTCGATGGAGGCCGCGGCCAAGACCTGGGACCCCGCAGGCAAATGGTGGGTCAATGGCGGCGGCGGCACGCCGTGGGATAGCATCACCTTCGATCCCGACCTGAACATGGTCTATGTCGGTACTGGCAACGGCGCGCCGTGGAATCGCAAATTCCGCAGCCCGTCCGGCGGCGACAACCTCTATCTCGCCTCGCTGGTCGCACTGAACGCCGACACCGGCCAATATATCTGGCATTACCAGGAAACGCCTGGCGACAACTGGGACTATACCTCGACCCAGCCGATGATCCTCGCCGACATCAACGTCGACGGTGCGCCGCGCAAAGTCATCCTGCACGCGCCGAAGAACGGCTTCTTCTTTGTCATCGACCGTACCAACGGCAAGTTCATCTCGGCGACGAATTTCGTCGATGTGAATTGGGCGACCGGCTATGACGCCAATGGGCGGCCCATAGAAGTAGCGGAGTCGCGCAGCGACGGGCCCTATGACACCGTTCCCGGCCCGTTCGGGGCTCACAACTGGCACCCGATGTCCTTCAATCCGCAGACCGGCCTCGTCTATCTGCCGGCGCAGAACATCCCGGTTAATTTCACCTCCGAAAAGGAGTTCTCGCATAACGCGGCGAGTCCGGGAAAATTTGGCGGCGTCGTGGGATGGAATCTCGGCTACATGTTGAACGCAACCCCGCCAAAGGCGCCGCTCTTGGGCCGTCTGATCGCGTGGGATCCTGTGCAGAAAAAGGAAGCCTGGCACGTTGAGTACAAGGCGCCGTGGAACGGCGGCACACTGACCACTGCCGGCAATCTGGTGTTCCAGGGCACCGCGGACGGCCGGTTCATGGCGTACGACGCGACCTCAGGCCAGAGCTTGTGGGAGACGCCAACCGGCACCGGCGTCGTCGCGGCGCCTGCGACCTACATGGTCGACGGCGTGCAATATTTGTCGATCGCCGTCGGCTGGGGTGGCGTGTTCGGAATATGGGACCGTGTGACCGAGCTGCGGAGTCCCGGAACGGTCTATACCTTTGCGATCGGTGGCAAGGCGAAGCTGCCCGAGTTCGTGAAGTACCAGGTTGAGAACCTGCTCGAAGGCGTGCCTTACGATCCCAAGGATGTGACCGAAGGCACGGGCCTCTATGTTACCGCCTGCGCGCCCTGCCATGGTGTGCCCGGCGTCGACAATGGCGGCAACGTCCGAAACCTCGGCTTTGTGCCGAAGGACGAGATCGTAAATCTGAAGGACATCGTCTTCAACGGGCCCTTCAAGGATCGCGGCATGCCCGACTTTACCGGCAAGCTGAAAGATGAGGATGTCGTGAAGATCCAGGCCTTCATCCAGGGCACCGCGGACGCGGTACGTCCGAAGAAGTGACGTTGCGTACTGCGGCTGCGGAGTTTGACTCCGCTTCGTAGCCGCACTACCAGTTCGCGCTCAACGTGAAGCCCTCCCTAGGAAGCGCGGATCGCTACGAGATTCTAAGGCGCGACCGCTTCTGCAGGTCGCATAATGGCCCGTCCCGGAGCCGACCTTAGAGAGTTATTCCCAAGACCGCGACCCTCGCAGTCCACTGCAAATGATATAGTAGTGCGACTTCCGATGGAGAGGCCCATGGGCTACGAGCCGATCAATTTCAGCAAAAAATTTAGCTTATTCGACGAGCAATGGCAGCCAAAGGTCATCGCCGAAATGAACGATTACCAGTTCAAGGTCGTGAAGCTTCAGGGCGATTTTATTTGGCATGATCATAAGAATACGGATGAGACGTTCATTGTACTGGAAGGCACTCTGAGGATCGATTTTCGTGATGGTGTGGTCCATGTTCGGCAGGCGAGATGTTCATCGTGCCGAAAGGCGTCGAACACAAGCCTAACGCCGAACATGAGGTCAGGCTCCTACTAATCGAGCCGCGTGGGGTACTCAACACGGGTCACGAAGGTGGCGAGCGCACGGCCGAGAATGACGTTTGGATTTGACGGATAGCTAATGTCCCCTAGTGGGCCCCGTTGCGTCACTTGCCGCAGCCAAGCAAATGTCGGCGTTCGGGGTAATCGTGGAAGTCGCCGCCGGACGGCTCAACGACGCGACCGACCCGTAAGAGACAAATGTCCACCGACCGAGCGCAAAGATGAAGGCGTGTAACTGGCATCAGCGGTGGCTCGTCAATCACGCGATGGAAGTTTGCCCTTCCAGTATCTGCCGCAGAGAGGCGCAGTGCTTCGGAGGATGCTTCTGTCTCTCTGCGCCACGACGGCAGAAATATTTGGCGCCGCCAATGAGCTCGGCGGCATCTAAGTTTTGATCAAGCGGTAGCGCGTTCACTCAGCGAGCAGCGCTCCGTCGATAAGCTTTCGCCAATTTCAGATGGTTTCGAAAAAGGCCGAGCAGGAACGTTAACCAGCTCGTAACTACGTACTCTGCAAAAGCGCCAAGTGAGCACTTTCGCACAGACCGCCAATTCCAATCCGCAGAGTCTTATGAAGTCTCACCCCAGCAGGAGGCTATCATGAAGGATGACGACCTGTTTTGGCGATATGGTCGAGAGGCGGCGCAATCGTCGCATAAAGCCACCGGTCGAGAGGAGAATGCACCCCAATGGCGCTTGCCTGCACATGGGCGCAAGCGGCGTTGATGACCGAAAGGGCGCTGGAGTCGAGTTTCATTCCCCCACCTCATCATTAAAGAAAGACTCAACCTGTCCTTTGAACTTTTTGTCTGCCCGAAGTGCCGCAAGCCTTTAAATCCAGGCGTGATCACGCCGCATCCAATTCGTCCTGATCTTTCAGTCTACAGTTTCAAAATGCGCAAATTTCGGCGCCGTAAAAACTAAAGTGCTCTTTCGGAAGCAGAACAAAGTCGCGGCGGTTGTAGGTTGACCATACTAACTCCGCCATACGTGCCGCATTTCAACGCCTCCGTAGCCGTGGCGGCCCGTATGTAAGGCTTGCTTGCGCAATCCCGGTTTAAATCGGAGGCAATCACGATCCATGTAGTCCTCGCGATCTTTGTCGCGAAGAGTGGGACAATCGATGTTCAAAATTGCGACGCCGTGCACCCTGCTTTTGTTGGCACTGACGACGCATGTGGCGTCTGCTGAGCCGATTGAGCTAAGGCTCGCCTTCTTCAGTTCCGATCAGTCGACGACTTACCTCGCGGCGATCAAGCCGTTTATCGACGCTGTCAATTCGGACGGTCATGACCAGGTAAAGATTGTGCTTTACTCGGGGGGTGTGCTCGGAAGAGAAATCTCGCAACAACCCGATGTGGTACTCGACGGGAAAGCGGACATTGCTTTTGTCGTGCCTGGATATACGCCGGCCAGATTTCCGGACACCTCGGTCGTTGAATTACCTGGCCTCTTCAACGGCACACGAGAGGCGACGCTAGTTTACACCAGATTGATTGCGCTCAATGCGTTAGAAGGCTACGAAGATTTTGTCGTGCTCGGCGCGTACGTAACAGAACCAGAGTCAATTCACGGCCGACTGCCGATTGTATCAATCGCGGACCTGAAGGGTGAGCGGATTCGTGTAAACAACCCAATTGATTACATTACGCTCGAAAAGCTGGGAGCGATCCCTGTTCCCATGCAGATTACGAAGGTTCACGGGCGCGATGAGCGGCGGCGAAATCGACGGCGCAGTAGTCCGCGAGAACGCCCCTATCCGACTTCGGCATAAAGCGCGTCGCGACCAACCATTATTTTCTTGGCATCAACGGAGCTCCGCTTGCACTTGTCATGAACCGAAAAAAATTCGAAGCCCTGCCGAAACCGATTCAGGATATGCTTCACAAGTACAGCGGAGCATGGTCGGCGGAACGATTTATCGAGCTCTATGATCGCTCTGACGTTCAGATATTGGAACAGTTGAAGGCAGACCCGAAACGCAACGTCGTTTTCCCCTCGGTGCCGGACTTGGAAATCGCGCACATTGCCTTCAAGTCGGTCATCGCAGAATGGGCCGCGAAAAGTCCGCGCGACAGCGATCTTCTTAAGCTCGCTGAGGCGGAAATAGCGAAACTGCGAGCAACTCGGTAGATGCTCTTACCATCAATCTCAAGAGATTCGTTCGCAAGAACCTTCGCAATATTCGTTATTGTGCTCGGCATTTTGGTGGGCGGTACCTGGGCCGCCGTGAAGGTCACGACAGATCACTTTCTATACCAGGACGCTACTTCGACGGCCCGCAGTTGGGCTCGCTTCCTGGCCGCCAGTGTGACGGATCTTGAACAGATTGCGGGCGGGGAGCAGCCGTGGGCTGCGAGCATGGCTTTCCTCCAGTCCGCACAAATCCGGCGAGGTTTTTCGCTACGAAGTTTTAATCGCGACGGATTCGGGCAGCTCGTCTCAGACCGCGACAAGGTCGCTCTCGTGCAGTCGTCCGAACATGATGCCGATGCCGCTCGGTCTGCCATTTCTGGTCAACCGATCGTCGAGGTTAAGGAAGGCCGCTCGGGCAATCAACCGGACTTCTTTGCACGTGCTTATGTTCCGATCAGGGTAGGAAATCAGACCATCGCAGTCGTCGCGGCCTACGTGGACGAGACGGAGCATCGGGCGAATTTTCACACCACGTTCTTGATCGCCTCCGCGTCACTTTGTGTTCTGATGTGCTTGGCCTTCACAGTACCGGCAATTGCCTGGTATCGGCGGACCGAAGAGAAACAGCGGGTGGACAGGCGTATACGCTTTCTCGCACATCATCTATTCGCTTACCGGCCTGACTAACCGACCCTCCTTGATCGAACAGATGGGGAAAGATCTTGCCGTCCTGCCGGCGCGGGGAAAGATCGTTGCCGGCACTTCATCGACTACGATCGCTTCAAAGAGGTTAACGATACGCTTGGTCACGATGGAGGCGACTTTCTTCTCAAGACCATCGCCCAGCGCCTTCTCGCGGTTATCCGGGTCAACGACGCCGTAGCCGAACTCGGCGGAGACGAATTTGTCGTGGTGCAGAATGGGATCACGGGAAAGGAGGAGGCTGAAATCGTTCCGCGTCGCCTTGCCGATGCCTTGACCGTTCCCGTGAAATACGAGGACTATGACATCTTCAGCACGGTGAGCATCGGAGTGTCGTTGGCACCCGAGAACGGCGACAGTCCGGAAAGTTTGCTCAAGAATGCTGATCTGGCACTCTACAAGAGCAAGGCCGAGGGCCGCAATTGCATTCGGTTTTTTCGACCCGAATTAGACGCAGAACTTCAAGCGCGAATCAATCTTGAGAAACTGATCCGCGATGCGGTGTTGTATGACCGCTTCGAATTGCATTACCAGCCGCTCTTCGAGATGTCGGATCGACGTCTTATCGGATTTGAGGCGCTGATACGTCTCCAGAGGCGGATGGAACGCTGATACCGCCATTGGCTTTCATTCCCGCTGCCGAGGACATGAAGGTCGTCGATAAGATCGGCAAATGGGCATTGCAGGAAGCCTGCCGCACCGCTGCTACCTGGCCGGAGCCTCTAGACGTTTCCGTGAACCTATCGCCGGCACAGTTCCTGAGCGGGAGCGTCAGTGACCTCGTAGCCGCCACGCTGAAGAAGTCAGGTTTCGGGGCGAATCTGCTTGAGTTTGAGAACACCGAAACTCTCCTGCTTGGCAACAGCGAAGCTAACATGATTGAGCTTCAGAAGCTCAAGTCGATGGGCGTCGCGATCGTAATGGATGATTTCGGGACCGGATATTCAAGCCTGAGTTATTTGTGGCGGTTCCCGTTCGACAAGATCAAAATCTACTGCAGCTCGACGGAGTGCTTCAATGGCTCCGGCCGCGATGCCAAGACGGTTGTTTAAACCATCATCGCGCTCGGGCGCGAGCTGAATATGCGTGTGACCGTTTTTTTAAAGGCGTGGAAACGGCCGAGCAGGCGGCATTTCTTGACAAGGTCAACGGAGATCAGGCGCAGGGGTTCTTTTTCGGCCGGCCGGTGCCCGCCTCAGAGATTAGCGCCACGATACTCGCTGATTTCAAGAAGAGATTCGTCAGGCCGTCACTGGCGGGCACGCCGGAGGTCAGACTTCGTCTCGTGGAACCGTAG
>CAWHHX010000002.1:0-784725 GCA_963829395.1 uncultured Alphaproteobacteria bacterium
ATCAATCGCTGATGGAGCGATTGCAGGACGCCTTTCCCGAGGCGCATTTCGTCAAGGCGTACAATTCCGTCGGCAATGCAAGAATGATCAATCCGCAATTTCCGGGCGGCACCAAGCCGACCATGTTCATCTGCGGCAATGACGACAAGGCCAAGGCGACGGTGCGCGGCATCAACGATCAATTCGGCTGGGAGACGGCCGACATGGGCAAGGCGGAAGCCGCCCGCGCCATCGAGCCGCTCTGCATGCTGTGGTGCATTTTCGGCTTTACCCAAAACGAATGGACGCACGCGTTCAAGCTCCTGCATAAGGCGTGAGCGGCGTCGGCGCGGCGGAGTGGCAATTCCGCTCAGTGATTTCGCAGTGAGCGGACGCGTCAATTCTGCTCAGCGGTTGCCGCCGGAGTTGGGCCGGCTCCGGTTGAGTTGACTGGCAATCGCCAGCAATACGGCCGTCGGCGTAAGACGCGTCGACATGGCGATGATCCTGTTGCGCAAGCCGGCGATGAGCAGCGGACGCCCGGCCTTGAGCGCCGCATAACCTTGGCGCGCCACGTCGGCAGCCGTCATCACCGGCATTGGCCCGCTGAACAGTGCCGAACTCTCAACCTGCGCCGTGTGCGCGAACTCGGTCGCTGTCGCACCGGGGCATCATGTGGTGACCGTGACGCCGGTGCGGCGCAGTTCATAGCCGATCGCACGGCCAAAGCTCAGCACGTAGGCCTTGGTCGCGTAATAGACCGCCATCCCCGGGCCGGGCTGGAATGCGGCCGTGGACGCGACGAGCATGATCCTGCCGCGCCGGCGCGCCACCATGGGCGGCAACATCAAGCGCGTTAGCTCGGTGAGCGCGACGATATTGACCTGCAACATCGACGAAATTTTTTCCGGATCTTCCCGATCGAAGCGGCCGCTGTCGCCGAGGCCCGCGCAGTTGAGCAGCGTGTCGATGACGAGGCCGCGCTCCTCGACGATCTTCATCAATTCGGCGGCGCCGCCCGGCTGGCCGAGATCAGTGGAGATGACGGTGATCTCGGTGCCCGCCGCATGGAGCTCGGCGGCCAAAGCCTGCATCGGCTCGCGGCGGCGCGCCACCAGCACGAGATGCGCGTGCCCATCGTTGGCGGCCTCGCGCGCGAGCGCGGCGCCGATGCCGCTCGACGCTCCGGTGATCAGCGCGACCGGACGGGCATCATCAGCCATGGTCATAAATCCTTTGGCGACGAATCCTTTGCCGATGAATTCCTTTGGCGAACATCAGCGGCCGGAGAAAGCGGCGGGGCGCTTCTCGACGAAATGCGCCACGCCTTCCTTGAAATCTTGCGAGCCGAACGATGCGATCATTTCCTTATCGGCCACCGCCCAGGCTTCGGCAAGCGACTGGAAATAGGACTGGAAGACCTGCCGCTTGATGACGCCGATCGAGCGCGGCGACGAGGCCGTGACAAGGTCGCGCGCGATCGACTGCACGTTGGCCAGAAAAATTTCCGCCGGCAATGTGCGGACCAGGCCGAGCCGCTTCGCCTCGGCGGCGTAGACCATGCGGGCGGAGTAGAGAAGATCCAAGGCGTTCATCGGTCCGATAAGACGCGGCAGCATCCAGGACGAGCCATGCTCGGCGATCAGCCCGCGTTTGGCGAAGGCCGTGGTCAATTTGGCGCCTTCGGCCATGTAGCGGAAGTCGCAAAACGGATGGTGGAGACGGCGATGCCGGCGATCGGGCCGTTGATGGCGGCAAAGATCGGCTTCGGCACGCCGAGCAGGTAGCTGAATTTCTGCTCGAAGTTGCCGGGCTTGCTGCCATTCGCGCCGACGATCGCATGCGGCGCCTCGCCCGCCGACAGTCTGCCCAAGCGCGACATGTCGGCGCCGGCGCAGAAGCCACGGCCGGCCCCGATGATCACGATGGCGCGAACGGAGTCGTCTGCGGCAGCGTGTTCGATGGCCGCGCGCACATCGCCGTCCATTTCGCTGGTCCAGGCATTGAGCTTGTCCGGACGATTGAGCGTGATCGTCGCGACGACATCGTCGACGCCGTAGAGGATATCCGTGTACGCCATACCTTCCTCCTGCACGCGATTTCCGGTTTGCCGATGCAATTCATCCGCGGCGGCTATGTTTATTTGTGGCTGCCGCATGTTATGACAGCATCGCCGCAGCGTGTCAGGTTTCCATACTAAAACACATACCAGATCGCGCACACCGCGAAAGTTGCCCGCTCGCATCGTGAAGGGCGTTTGGGCTCAATTCAATCGGTAACGTCAAGCACCGGAGGCAATGATGGTTCAGCTCATGGACACCGATATCAAGACGCGCGAGGTGCTCGGCTGGAAGGGCATGCATGTCTTTCATTTTATGGGCTCGTCGTGCTCGCAGAAGCTGCGCATCTTCCTCAATCTCAAGGGCATCGAATGGGAGTCGCATCTGGTCGACCTGATGACCGGCGAGAACTTTCAGCCGTGGTTTCTCGGCATCAATCCGCGCGGGTTGGTTCCGGTGCTGGTGCACGACGGCGCGGTGCACATCGAAAGCAACGACATCATCCAATATCTCGAAAAAACCTTCCCGGCGCCCAAGCTCATCCCGGCCGGCCATGAGCACGAGATCGCAAGCCTACTCCGGCATGAGGACGATCTGCATCTCGATCTCCGCACCCTGAGCTTCCGTTTCGTATTCGACCCGCCAGGACCGCCGAAGTCGGCGGCGATGCTGGCGAGCTACGCGGCGAACGGCACCGGCACAGTGCGAGGCGCGAAGGATGACGACAAGGAAATGCAGATCGCGTTCTGGCAGCGCGCCGCGGAGGAAGGATTTACCGACGACGCGGCGCGGGCCTCGGGGCGGAAGTTTCGTGCCGAATTCGATGCCCTGGACGAACGCTTGGCGCAGCAGCGCTACCTGATGGGCGCAGATTTGAGCGTCCTCGACATCGCCTGGTTCATCTATGCGCACCGGCTTTCGCTCGCCGGCTATCCATTCGCGCGGCTCCATCCGCGGGTCAATGCTTTCCTGGAGACGCTCCGCCTCAGGCCTGAATTTGCCAAAGAGATCGCAACGACAGCGGAGTTCGACCGCCGGCTCGACGCCACGCGAAAGGCTCAGTTGCAGGCCGGCAAGACCTTGGAAATGGTGGCCGGGCTTTAAGGGCGGTCGCTGCAATGGACGGACGTCAAACCACCAGATTGTAGAAACCGGGTTTAAGAGCCTGCGGCGCTAAGAAGCCCGGCCGCATTGCAAATCAGGAGTGGTGCTGCCGCACAGGATTGAACTGTGGACCTCTCCCTTACCAAGGGAGTGCTCTACCACTGAGCTACGGCAGCGGGCCTTGGTGGCCGTGACGACAGCGCGGCGCGAGCGCCAAGTGCCGCATGAGTGCCGCACCAAGCTGGTGCGAAAGGCAATGAAATCGCGGCGATCCTTGCCACAGCGCTATTGGTCGCGCAAGCGGGGGGCGGGGGCGGGAAAGATCGCCACCGCCTTCGCGTCATCCTGAGGTGCCCGCGCGCAGCGCGGGCCTCCAAGGATGCATGCTGATGCGCCCGGGCCGTCGCCCTTCGCGGCTCGCTGCCGCTCGCACCTCAGGGTGACGGGAAGTCGCTATCAAAACTGCGAGGCGAGCTGATCCAGTCCCATGACGTGGGCGAGGTTGCGCACCTCGCTGCGCTGCTCGTCGGAAAAGCTCATGATCAGCGGGACAGCGGCGGACTTCAGTCCCTGCACCTCGGGACCGTAGGGATCGAGCGCGGCGACGTCGGCATTGTCGGCGCCGCCCTTGCGGCGTCCGTCATGCGCCTTGGCGTAAGCGATGTTGCGCAATGCCGCTTCGACCGCCGGCCACATCTGTTCCTGATCGGGCGACAAATGCAGCCGGGTCTTGATGCTGGCAATCTGGGCGTCGTTGAGCACGAAGCCGGGACGATTGCCGTGACGGGCGGCGTCGGTCAGCGCCGCCGATCGCAGTTCGGATTTCGATTGCACGGCCGCCGCGGGTTTTGGCTCAGCCCGCGGCTGCGACGCCGCCGGCATCGCGTGCCGGGCCGACACTGTTGCCGGAGCCGGCAACGGGACGACGTCTTCCGCACTGGCCAGCCGCACCGGCGCTTGCATCGCTTGCGCCGCCATTTGCCGCGCCGGCGAAGCAACCATCGGATTGGGGCTCAACAAAGCGGCGCTGGTGTCGCCGAGCATGATCGCGCTCGTCGACCCGCTCCGCGCTTCCGCCGCGAGATCGGCGACCATGGCGTCGGCCTTCGCCTCAGGGAAACGCAGCGCCACGTTCTGGGAAGCGGACAGCTCGGCGGTACGCAACATAACGGCGTGCCAATCGCCCAGCAGGTAGCCGATCATGCCGGCAACGAGGAGAGATAGCCACTGGCCGCGCTTCAACGCCCGACTGCGTCGCATCCCCAACGCCCCCCAACATCCCAACGTCCACGGAGGTCTATTTCATTTCAAATGAGGCTTAATTTATGACTAACACGTGGACTTTTGTCGGCAGATTGCGCGACACACCGGGCCGGCGCGAAACGGCAAAGGGCCCGGCATTGCTGCCGGGCCCTTATCACTTTACGCCGCCTGAATAATTCGGCTCAGCGCGCGCTAAGCCGCCTCTTCCTCGACGACGGTATCGTCTTCGGCCGGCGCCACCTCGGGCTTGGGACCGCGATGCGGGCCCTTGGCGAGCGACGCCTCGATCTCCTTGATCGCCTCGGTCTCGGTCAGCCGCTGCACGGCGGCGACTTCACGCGACAGCCGGTCGAGCGCGGCCTCGTAGAGCTGCCGCTCGGAATAGGATTGCTCCGGCTGCGACTCCGACCGAAAGAGGTCGCGCACGACCTCGGCGATGGCGACGATGTCGCCGGAATTGATCTTGGCCTCGTATTCCTGCGCCCGGCGCGACCACATGGTCCGCTTGATGCGGGCACGACCCTTGAGCGTGTCGAGGGCGCGCTTGACCATCGGCGTCTCCGCGAGCTTGCGCATGCCGACGGACGCGACCTTCGACGTCGGTACCCGCAACGTCATCTTATCCTTGACGAAATTGATGACGAACAGCTCGAGCCGCGCGCCAGCGACCTCCTGCTCCTCGATGGCAACGATCTGGCCCACGCCATGGGCCGGGTAAACGATGAATTCGTTGGTCTTAAAGCCTTGTCGCTGCGTAGTCTTCTTCGCATTCATTCCCAAACTTGCTCCTTCCGCCTCCGGTTTTTGCCGGTGGACGGGCTTCGCCACGCTGACCCGCGCGCGGGTCGGTCGCCGCGTGGACTGTGATGGCCTTCGGCTGCCGCCGGAGGTGGCTTTTTTGGTCTTCCGGCTCATGCCGGCCGCGCTCTTCTTTGAACGATGACGACGAGTTTTCTCTGCCACAGCTCTCGCGTGGGTCTCACGCCTCTTCTGACAATTCCTCGAAAACGCCCCGGAAAAATAAGCTCCCCGACAGAGGGAGCGGCATATCGGGGGTGTTCTTCATTTATGAAGCGGCTTTATAACACATTTTCGGCCAAAATCAAAGCCTTATGGCATCGCAAAACGGTCGTAGTGCGGGAAAAGGTTAAAGCTAGGCATTTTCCCTTAACTATCGCCTTTCCGGACTAGTCGCCGGTCCCCGGATTCGGCGAAAAATACTGGTCGAACTTGCCGGTTACGCCCTCAAAATCCTTGGCGTCGGCCGGCGGTTCCTTTTTGGCGGTGATATTCGGCCACTGTTTGGCGAATTCGGCATTCACGGTCAGCCACTTTTCGACGCCGGGCTCGGTGTCGGGCTTGATGGCGTCGACCGGGCATTCCGGCTCGCAGACACCGCAATCGATGCACTCGTCCGGGTGGATGACCAGCATGTTCTCGCCCTCGTAGAAACAATCCACGGGGCAAACCTCGACGCAGTCCATGTATTTGCATTTGATGCAATTATCGTTGACGATGTAGGTCATCTATCCACTCTGAACATGGTCTTGGAACAAGTCTGGCGCGGGCTTTGCTCCTACCGCATGGACCTTGCAGGCGCAAGGTTCCGCGCCGTCCACACGGGACGCGTGACCGGTCCCGGCCCCGATCGGTTCATCATAGCAGCTCGTCATATAAGTCATGGCCGGCCGCGGCGGCACCCCGGCGGTCGGCAAATCCCCTCACCTTCAGCACCTTCACCGCACGATCGAGCGCCACGGTGACGACGTCACCGATCCGCACCATCTGGCCGGGCGCGTCGATCCGCGCGCCATTGACACGGATATAGCCGGCCGCCGCCAAAGCCGCCGCTGCCGAGCGGGTGCGCACCAGGCGCGCATGCCAAAGCCATCGGTCGATGCGTTGGCGGTTGTGCGTCGTCGGGAGAATATCATCACATTGGAGCATGATCTTTTCGGAAAATCGGGTTGCCCTTTTCCGGATCATGCTACCGCCGCTCTTTGGCCTCGGCCTCGAGTTGGGCCTTGAGCGCCGCCAGCTTGGCGAAGGGTGAATTCGGGTCCGGCGCTTTCTCGCGCCGTTCCGGGTGGCGGTCTTGGTGGCGGTCTTGGTGGCGGTCTTGGCGCCGGTCTTGCCGCTCCGGCCGTTCGTGGCGCCCCGCGTTCGCCGGCGGCCGGTCCCGCTCACGGCGCGGGCGATCGAAGCGCTGATCGACGCCAGGTCGGCGACGGTGACGGGAATGTCGTTCGGGTTTTGCGCCTTCGACCGGCGACGGCTGATCGGCGGTCTGCTCACCGGGCGCCGGCAGTTCGGCCGGCGGGACGGATGGAGCTGTGTCCGTCGCGACCGCCGGAGCGGTGAACTCCGGAGCCGAGCGCCTTGTATCATGCGTGCCGGCATGACGGTGCCTGCCCTGCGGCCGCCGGCGGCCTTCGGACCGGCCGGGACGCCATACTTCGATCATCTCCGGTTCGCTCGGGATCGTTGCCGGCGCGTCACTGGCTTGCGGCGCATCACCGGCTTGCGGCGTGTCACTGGCTTGCGGCGTGTCACTGGCTTGCGGCGAAACGTCCGCCGCGATCGCCGCAGGTGCGGCCGCTTCGGGCGCCGGCTCATTGGCGGAATCCGCAGCGACGGTAGCCGCTGCCACAGGCGACGCTTCGGGCAGCGCAACCGAAACATCGACCGCCTCGGCAACCGTATCCGCTGGCGCCGGTGCCGCATCGGGTACCGGCTCGGCGGTTTCTGCTGCCGGATCGACCGCGGGCGTCAGCACGGCGTCAGGCAACGGTTCGGCGCTCTCGACTGCCGGATCGATCGCCGGCATTTCGTTTTCGGCGGCAACGATGGCCTGCTCGGCTTTGTCCGACGCCGGCGGTTCGGCCGGCTCGGGCGGCTTCGGCCGCCGCTCCAGGCGATAGCCGAGCGACCGCAAGATCGACGCGAAATCCTCGCCTGACGCGCCAGTCAGGGAGGTCATGGTGTTGACGACAGTGAAGCCGCCGCCGGTGATCGCGCCCGGAGGCTTTGTGCCAACGGCGCCCTCGCGCCAGGCCAGCGCCGGCCGGATCAAATCGGCGAGACGTTCAAGAATGTCGACGCGAACGGCGCGCTCGCCGCACACCCGATAGCCGGCGGCGCGATAGAGCGCGGCGTCGATCTCGCGATCGACCGGTATCGACGTGCGGCCGCTGCCGGCGAGATGCAACAAGTCGTCGAGGCCTTTGGTCTGCGGGCCGTCATGCGCCAGCGCCCAGAGCTGCGCGGCGAGCGCGCGCGGCGCCGGCTTGAGCAACAGCGGCAGATAGATGTGATAGGCGCCGAAGCGCACGCCGTATTTGCGCAGGTTGGCGCGCTCGGGCTGTTCCAGGCCTTTCACTTCGTCGGCGACGCGTGCCCGCTCGAGCACGCCGAGCGCTTCCACCAACTGGAACGCGACGCCGCGGGCAATGCCGTTGACGTCGGCGGCCGCCGACAGTCCGAACAACGGGCCGAGCAGTTTCTCGATGTGGGATTTTGTCCAGCGATCAAGCCGCGCGTCCACGGCCTCGCGCGGCGCGCCGGACAGATGTTCGTCGGCGATGACGCGCACACGCGGCCGCAACGCCTCGTCGCCGGCAACGAGTTTGCCGACGGCGGCGCCGGTCCAACGGATCGTGCCGTCGGCGGCGAGCACGAATTGCTCGTCCGGCGCTTCGGCCAGACGTGTGGCGCGCTTGCCGATCTCGACGGCGAGCGCCTTCTGCGCGGCATTCTGCAGCGCCTTGGCCTCGGATCCGCCCGACGAAGCATCGGGCACGAAGACAAAGCCGTCGAGCCGGCCGATGGCGTGGCCTTCGACCACGACCTCGCCGGTCTTGCTCATTTCCGGCTCGAGCTGGGCGTTTTCGCGCAAGCGCCGCATCAGCACGCTGGTGCGGCGATCGATAAAGCGTTCGGTCAGCCGCTCGTGCAACGCGTCGGACAATTTATCCTCGACGCCGCGGGTAACGCCCTGCCAATGCTCCGGATCGGCCAGCCAATCCGGCCGATTGGCGACAAACGTCCAGGTGCGGATATGGGCGATGCGGTTGGAGAGCGTATCGATATCGCCGTCGGTCCGGTCCGCCTCGGCGACTTGCTTGGCGAACCAGTCGATCGGTATCGCGCCGTCGCGGATCAGATGCCCGTAAAGCGTGACGGCCAGCTCCGCGTGCGTTGCCGGCGCGATCTTGCGATAGTCGGGAACCTGGCAAACCTCCCACAACCGCTCGACATCGGCGCGGCTTCGGGTCATGGCGCGCACGTCGTCGTCGCGCGAGGCGTGGTCGAGCACCAGAATATCTTCGGCGACCGGCGCGCGCGTCATGGTGGTCTCGGTCGGCGCCGCTGCCAGCGTCGCCTGCAGGGCGCCGATCGAGGAGAAGTCGAATTCGGTGTTGCGCCACTGCACGATCTTCACCGGCTCGAAGGTGTGCGACTCGAGCGCCTGCGTCAGTTCGCTCTCGAACGGCGGACAGCGCCCGGTGGTGCCGAAAGTGCCGTCGCGCGTCGCGCGCCCGGCGCGGCCGGCGATCTGCGCGAGCTCGGCGGGGGCGAGCTTGCGGAATTGATAGCCGTCGAATTTGCGATCGGCGGCGAAGGCGATGTGATCGACGTCGAGATTAAGACCCATGCCGATGGCGTCGGTCGCCACCAGGTAGTCGACCTCGCCGGCCTGATAGAGCGCGACCTGGGCGTTGCGCGTGCGCGGCGACAGCGCGCCGAGCACGACCGCGGCGCCGCCGCGCTGGCGGCGGATCAGCTCGGCGATGCGCGTAGACCTCGTCGGCCGAGAAGGCGACGATGGCCGAGCGGCGCGGCAGCCGCGTGAGTTTTTTCTCGCCGGCGAACGTGAGCTGCGACAAGCCGCGGGCGGCTCACGATGCTGACGCCGGGCAGCAGCCGCTCGACGATCGGCCGCATGGTCGCGGCGCCGAGCACCAGCGTCTCCTCGCGGCCGCGCCGGTGCAGCATACGATCGGTGAAGACGTGGCCGCGCTCGAAATCGGCGGCGAGCTGGATTTCATCGACGGCGAGGAAGGCGACGTCGAGGTCGCGCGGCATCGCCTCGACGGTCGCGACCCAGAAGCGCGGATTCGGCGGCTTGATCTTCTCTTCGCCGGTGACCAGCGCCACCGCGTCGGCGCCGACCCGCTCGACGCGCGGTTGTAGACCTCGCGCGCCAGCAGCCGCAGCGGCAGGCCGATCAGCCCGGACGAATGCGCCAGCATCCGCTCGATGGCGAGATGGGTCTTGCCGGTATTGGTCGGGCCCAAGCACGGCGGTGACGCCGGCGCCGCGGGCGCGCACATCGCGATCGGTGGCAGGAGAAAAGGAAATCGGCATTGCAGGCCCGGGCTCGGCCCTGCCTTCTGCCGCTGGCGAGGTCGGGCTGGCAGCATCTGTATCACAACAACACGCGGGAAAGTCCTGTGCTTAAGATGTGGAACGAGTCTGGAACGAATCGCGGCCGAATCGGCGACTCCCGACGCTGTTCGACTTCGTTCACGGCGACATATGGCACGGCCGGCATTTCGCAATACCAGATCGGGTGTTTGCGGCAACGTTTCACCGGCACGTGCGGCTGCCAAAAGGTTAACGCGCGGCCAGATCGGAATTCTGCGCCGAGTTCAAGAGAGATACTCCTGTGGATAGTGGGGACGCCTTGATAGGGCATTGGAGCAAGATCGTTTCCGAAAACCGTTTTCCACTTTTCGGGATCATGCTCTGACGCGGCGCGGCGGTCCAAGTCTTGCGCAGTTATTATCTTTCGCCGTTATTGCGTTTTTGTGTTCGCCGCGGCGCGCGGCGGCCGGGCGACCGAGATGAACTGGGTCGCCTGGAGCACGCCGGTGCCGACCGGCGTCGGCAGCGAGAACCGATACGGCACCAGCACGCGGGTGCCCAAAATCGGCGCCAGCCAGACCTCGGCATCGCGCAACGCGGCGAGATATTTGATCGCATAGCGTTCCGGGACATAACCGGAAATCGGCACGAAATAGACCGCGCAGACGACCACCGGTCCTTGATAGCCCTTGTCGGATTTGACCACCTCGATGCGCTTGAACTCGCTGCGCAGGTCGTAGCGCATGCGGCCGTCGAACACCGCAGTCTTGCGGGCGCAGGCTTGCGGGCGACACCGGATCGCCGTTGCCGCCGACTGGATCGAGCGTCGCCGTCATCGGATCGAGCACGTTGCGGCGATCCGCGTCGGTGACCGGAATGCGATCCGTGCTCGGGCCCAGCGGCGGCTCGACCGCAAGATCCTTGATAGCGCCGCCGGCAAACACCATGCGCACGTCATCGATCCGCTTGTCGTTGGTGATGGTGGACGCATAGGTCGTCGGCACCGGCTGGCCGGCGTTCACGACGCCCTGCGAGGCGCTGGTGCCGTGGCCCGGATTAAAAAAGCGCAGGATGCCGAACGTGCCGCCGGTGGCGGTGGCGGTGAACTGGTCCTCGGAAATCTCGATGACCCAATTGCCGCGGCCGATCGGGATGCCGGCCAGCGAGGCGGTATATTCCGCCTCCAGCCGGCCCTGCGCCGCGGCGACGTGAGCTGCGTCGATCGTCAAGGCGGCAACGGCAACAGCCGCGGTGGCAGCCATGGCAGATCCGGCGCTCGGAATAAGTCTGGTCGGGAGAATGTTCACGGCGGCGACGGTCCCTTCGTGACCGAGAAGCGGCTTACGTAAAGCGGCCAAAACGCACAGGATGCCGGGCCAGCCGCCGCGAGCGATAGCGCAGATATGGTTCATTGTCTTGTCGGAGAATGCGTCGTTTCTGTGTTTTGCCCAGTTAGTCATAGGCTTTTGGCCGTCCGCTTGACGCTTTCCGGCATGCTCATTATAGGTCCGCTACCTTTTCGCCTCGTGGCCGCCGTTCGGCGCCGGACGCGCAGAAGTTTAAGCGGACGCTTTAGAGGAATCCAAGCCATGTCACGGCGCTGCGAGCTCACCGGCAAGACCCGACAGATCGGGCATAAAGTGAGCCACTCGAACCGCAAGACCAAAAGGCGGTTCCTGCCCAACCTGCTCAATGTCACGCTGTTGTCCGACGCGCTCGGCCGTTCGGTGCGTTTGCGCATCTCCGCCAACGCGCTCAAGACCGTCGATCATCGCGGCGGGCTCGACGCCTTCCTGCTCAAGGCCAAGGACGCCGAACTGTCGCCGCGCGCGCTCGAGCTCAAGCGGCAGGTCGTCAAGAAGCGCGCCACAGCGGCGTAACTGGCGCCGGAAATCTTTCCCGGTTGCACGAATTGAGTTTGGACGATCCCGGATCAGCGGTGCATCGCTTCGCGCTGCACCGTGTCCGGGAAAGGCTAGCCCTTCCGAGAATCCAGCCGCCGGCGGCGGACCGGGCGCGGCGCGCGCTCTTCCGGCGCATTCTCGGCGAACAGCTCCGCCAATTTCTCGGTCATGACGCCGCCGAGCTCCTCGGCATCGACGATGGTCACGGCGCGCCGGTAGTAGCGCGTGACGTCGTGGCCGATGCCGATGGCGATCAGTTCGACCGGCGAGCGGGTTTCGATGTCCTCGATCACCCAGCGCAGGTGACGCTCGAGATAATTGCCGGGATTGACCGACAGCGTCGAATCGTCGACCGGCGCGCCGTCGGAAATCATCATCAGGATCTTGCGGCTCTCCGGCCGGCCGAGCAGCCGCTTATGCGCCCAGTCGAGCGCCTCGCCGTCGATGTTTTCCTTGAGCAGGCCCTCGCGCATCATCAGGCCGAGATTCTTGCGCGCGCGCCGCCACGGCGCGTCGGCGGACTTGTAGATGATGTGGCGCAGATCGTTCAGCCGGCCGGGATTGGCCGGCTTGCCCTGCGGCGAGCCAGCTCTCGCGCGATTGACCGCCCTTCCAGGCGCGGGTGGTGAAACCCAGAATCTCCACCTTGACGCCGCAACGCTCCAGCGTGCGCGCCAGAATGTCGGCGCAGGTCGCCGCGACCGTGATCGGCCGGCCGCGCATCGAGCCGGAATTGTCGAGCAGCAGCGTGACGACCGTGTCGCGGAAGTCGGTGTCCTTCTCGCGCTTGAACGACAGCGGATGCATCGGATCGACGATGACGCGCGGCAGCCGCGCCGGATCAAGCAGGCCTTCCTCCAGATCGAATTCCCAGGCCCGGTTCTGCTGCGCCAGCAATAGCCGCTGCAGCCGATTGGCGAGCCGCGCCACCACGCCTTGGAGATGCGACAGCTGCTTGTCGAGATAGCCGCGCAGCCGTTCGAGCTCCTCCGGATCGCAGAGATTCTCGGCGCCGACGATCTCGTCGAATTTCGCGGTGAACGGCCGATAATCGGGCCCGCGCGGCTCGTTGCGATTGTGCCGCGGCCGCCACGGCTCGGCGGCGGTTTCCGAATCCCCCATCTCGGTGTCGTCGGCCATGTCGGCGGCCGGCGCATCGACGGCTTCCGCGGCGCTGTCCGGCAAATCCTCGGTCGAGGCCTCGGCTTCTTCCAGACTCAGCCGCTCGCTGTCGGCGGAATCGGCTGCCTCGCCGTCGCGCGCCGGATTCGTCGCTGCGGTTCTCCTCGTCGCCCTCGTCGCCCTCCTCCTCGTCGGCGTCGCTGTTGCGGTCCTCGCCCATGTCGAGCGAGTTGAGCAGGTCATGCACCACGTCGCCGAACCGGCGCTGATCGGTCGAGCACGCGTTCGAGCCGATCGAGATTGCGGCCGGCGCGCTCCTCGATGATCGGCCGCCACAGATCGACGAGCTTGCGCGCGGTCGCCGGCGGCATTTCGCCGGTGAGCCGCTCGCGCACGATCATGGCGAGCGCGTCCTCGATCGGCGCATCGGCGCGGTCGGTGATCTCGTCGT
The DNA here is from genome assembly GCA_963829395.1 of uncultured Alphaproteobacteria bacterium. Taxonomy (GTDB): domain Bacteria; phylum Pseudomonadota; class Alphaproteobacteria; order Rhizobiales; family Xanthobacteraceae; genus BOG-931. The sequence goes on from CAWHHX010000002.1 coordinate 13,251, forward strand.
ATTTGCCGCGATGGAAGCGGTCGTCGAGCATGGCGGCGAGATTGTTCTTCACGCCGCCCATGCGACGCGAGCCGATCGCTTCGACGCGGGCCTGCTCGACCGCATCGAACACCGCGCGCGCCTGCTGGCCGCCGGGCACGAGCTTGCGATGCACCGCCGGGTCATGACAGGCGAGCCGCAGCGCAATCGAATCGGCATGGCCGCGCACGATCGCGGCTTCGCGCTCGTTGAGCCGGCGCGGCGGCTCCGGCAGCCGCGCCTTGCTGCCGGCGAGCCCGGACGCTCGGCGGCGAAGGCGACTTCGATGTCGCCCTTGCCGGCGATGGCGCGCAGGCAGACGCCGACCGCGCGCTTGAACGGCTCGGTCGGCGCTTCCTTGGCGGGAGTTTTGGGCTTGATATTGGAGGTCATGATCGTCTCCCTCTCCGCGCGCGGGAGAGGCGATTTTCAGCTCAGCGCCACGTTCACCGCGCATTTCCGGCAACTCCTGGCCGAAGCAGCGCTGATAGAATTCCGCCACTGGCGGCCGCTCCAGCTCGTCGCATTTGTTGACGAAGGTGAGCCGGAAGGCGAAGCCGATATCGCCGAAGATCTCGGCGTTCTCCGCCCAGGTGATCACGGTGCGCGGGCTCATCACCGTGGAGATATCGCCGTTCATGAAGGCGTTGCGGGTCAGGTCGGCCACCCGCACCATCTTCGCGACGATGTCGCGGCCCTCGGCGTCGCGGTAGTGCTTGGCCTTGGCGAGCACGATATCGACCTCGTTGTCGTGCGGCAGATAGTTCAGCGTGGTGACGATCGACCAGCGGTCCATCTGGCCCTGGTTGATCTGCTGGGTGCCGTGATAGAGGCCGGAGGTGTCGCCGAGGCCGACGGTGTTGGCGGTGGAGAACAGGCGGAAGGCCGGATGCGGCTTGATCACCTTGTTCTGGTCGAGCAGCGTCAGCCGGCCCGACGATTCCAGCACCCGCTGGATCACGAACATCACATCGGGCCGGCCGGCGTCATATTCGTCGAAACAGATCGCGACATTGTGCTGCAGCGCCCAGGGCAGGATGCCGTCGCGGAATTCGGTCACCTGCATGCCTTCGCGGATCACGATGGCGTCCTTGCCGATCAGATCGACGCGGCTGATGTGGCTGTCGAGATTGACGCGCACGCACGGCCAGTTGAGCCGCGCCGCCACCTGCTCGATATGGGTCGATTTGCCGGTGCCGTGATAGCCGGTGACGATGACGCGGCGGTTCCTGGCAAAGCCGGCCAGGATGGCGAGCGTGGTCGGCTTGTCGAACCGGTAGTCGGGATCGAGGTCGGGAACGTATTCGTCCGGCTCGGAATAGGCCGGAACTTCCAGGTCGCTGTCGATGCCGAACAATTGCCGGATCGAGACCTTCATATCCGGCAATCCGGACACGGCTTCAGTTGCGAGAGTCATTATACCTCCATGACCTCGGGGAACGTCCGAGGCGGGGATCGGCGGCCACCGGCGGTCGGATGCGGCCATACATCTAGCAGAAACGCGCCCGGCCGCGAAAGCCACCCGCGACAGCTACCCGCAGGAGCCGCGGGCTCAACCTTTGGGCTCAGCCTTTGAGCTCAGCAGAAACCTTTGGGCTCAGCAGAAACCGGCCGACTTCAAGTAATTATAGGCGGCGATGATCTCCCGCAGCCGGTCCTCGGAGGTTCGATCGCCGCCGTTGGCGTCGGGATGGTGGCGCTTTACCAGCACCTTGAACTTAGCCTTGATATCGGCGCGCTTGGCGTCAGCTTCAAGGCCGAGCACGTCGAGGGCGCGGCGCTGGGCATTGAGGATTTTGCGGCCCTCGGCGGTCGGCCGCGCTTGAGCGGCGCCACCCGGCCCAACGCCGTCGAACAGGCCGAATGGATCATCGGCCGCCCACCCGGGGCCGCGATGTTTCCGGGAACCGCGTTTGGCATCGCCCTGGCCGCCGATCGAACCCATCTTCCAGGTCGGACGATGGCCGGTCAGGTCTTCTTTCTGATATTGCGCGATCGCGTCGTCGCTCATGCCGGCGAAGAAGTTGTAGGAATTGTTATATTCGCGCACATGTTCGAGACAAAATCGCCAATACTCGTTGGCGCGCAGGCGGCCTTTCGGCGCGCGATGCGTCGCTGGCGCGTCGCAGCGCGGCCATTGGCAGGCCGGCAACTCGGCGCGCAGCCGGCGATCCTGATCGGGCTTGACCCGGATCCGATCAAAAAGAGGCGAGTCGCTACTCATCGTTTTGATTATGCGGGTGGGTCGATGGCACCTTCAAGACTTGACAGCGGCAAAAGCACGCGCGCGGCATTGATCTTCTCGTTTGCTATAGCCCGGTGGCATGCGCGCCATTCGGGGGACCGCGCCTGATACGTTCTACACCCGTCCCGGATTTCGCGGACGCTCAATCCGGGCTACAAGGCGACATTCAAAAAGGCGACATTCAAAAAGGCGACATTCAAAAAGGCGACATGCAAACACGCGATCTCATCACGGAAAAGTTGCGCAATGCTTTCGCGCCGGAGAGCCTGCAGGTCGAGGATGAATCCCACCAGCACGAAGGCCACGCCGGGCATCGGCCCGGCGGCGAGACTCATTTCCGACTCTATATCGTGTCGGAAGCCTTCCGCGGAAAGAGCCGGCTCGAACGCCATCGGATGATCAACGCGACGCTTGCCGGCGAGCTTGCCGGCGGCGTGCACGCGCTCGCTATTCACGCGGCAGCGCCGGGGGAAGGTCAGTAGCTCCGAGCGGGTCGTCACCGTACCGGTTCGGCCCCCGCGAGCCGCTCAGGAAGCCGAGCTCGATCAAAGCCCAAAGATTGACGAGCGCGGCCGGGACCGCGAAGTACAACGCTTGGTCGGGCCCCACGGCATAGGCACCAATGTCGCAGACCATCGGAACGCCATAGAAAACCGCGATCCACCACGCCCCTTTGTTGCGGTCGTGCAGGCGTTTGACAGTGACCACGACCGATGTCAGCAAAAACGCCGCCACGGCGACGGCGATGAACGCCACCCGCAATCTGTCGTTCTCGATATTGATGGCGGCAAAGACAACAATAATGAAACCAAACATCGCCCAAATCTGAAAGCGCCACCAGCGTGCACGCGTAAGGCGGCCTGAAAGGCTCCAATACTTGAAAAACTCCATGCGCGCCCCCGCGTGCCGGGCAGCAGCTTACTATGGATCGCCCGCTCAAGCGATTGGCGCTGGTTAGCTCGCCTTCGCCGTCGGCACTTTGCGCACCAGCGGCGTGACGCGCAACGCGGTGATGCGGTTCCTGGTCTTGCGCAGCACTTGAAAGCGGTAGCCATGGAAGGTGAAGCTTTGCCCCGGCTCCGGGATCGAGCGCGCTTCGTGGATCACGACGCCGGCGATGGTCGTCGCCTCGTCATCGGGGATATTCCAATCCATCGCCCGGTTGAGGTCGCGCACCGGCACGGCGCCGTCGACGTTGGCCGAGCCGTCCGGCAGCATGCGCACGCCGGCGACCGCGATCTCGTGCTCGTCGCTGATGTCGCCGACGATTTCGGCGATGATGTCCTTGATCGTCACCAGACCTTCCAGCTCGCCGTATTCGTCGACCACCAGGGCGAACGGCGTCTTGCGGTCGCGAAACGCCTTGAGCTGTTCGTAAAGCGGCGTGGTGTCCGGCACGAACCACGGCGGCCGGGCCAGCAACTCGATGTCGATTTTCGCCGAGTCGCCGCCGGCCGCATGCAACGCGCGCAGCAGGTCCTTGGCATGCAGCACGCCGAGAATGTTGTCCGGCGATCCGCGCCACACCGGCAACCGGCTCACGGCGGCGGCGAGAACGGCGTCGACGATCTCGCGCGGCGGGTCGTCGGCGTCGAGCATCACCATTTTGGTGCGGTGGACCATGACGTCGGACACGGTGAGCTCGCGCAGATCGAGCACGCCGCCCATCATGTCGCGGTCGAGCTTTTCCACGACGCCGGCGCGATGCAACAGGTCGACGGCGCCGCGCAGCTCCTCGCGCGGCGACAGGATCGACTGAATCGTGCCGACCTGCATGCCGAAGCCGCGCAGGATCATCCGCACCAGCCACTCGACAGCTTTCAGCGCCGGCAACAGCAGCGAGACCGTCCGGGCGATCGGCTGGGCGACGATCAGCGCCATGCGATCGGGAGCATTGAACGCCGCGGTCTTCGGCAGCACCTCGCAAAGCACGAAGATCAGCGCCGTCATCACGATGGTGGCGTAGATGACGCCGGCCTGGCCGAATAGCGTGAGCAGCAAGCCGGTCGCCAAGGTCGAGGCGGCGATGTTGGTCGCGTTGTTGGCGAGCAGCACCGCGCCGAGGAAGCGCTCGCGCGTTGCCAGCAAGCGGCTGACGATGGAGGCGTCGATGTTACCCTGCTTCTCCAGCCGCAACATCGCGGCGCGCGACGACGCCGTCAGCGCCGTCTCGCTGCCGGAATAGAACGCCGAGACCAACAGGCAGATCACCACCGCCGCGATGGTCAACCAATCGTAAATGCTCATCGCCCGGCAAGTTTCTCGCTGAGGAATGCCCGCACTTGCGCCGGATCGACGCCATGCTCGACAAAGGCGGCGCCGATCCCGCGCACCAGGATGAATGTAAGCATTCCCCGTTTCACTTTCTTGTCCTGCGCCATCAGATCCATCAGCGCCTCGGCATCGGGCAAACCGCCGGGGATGTCTTTCGGCCCGGTCGGCAAGCCGACGTCCGCCAGATGATGGATCGCGCGCTCGGCTTCGGCGGCAGCAATGAGTCCGAGCCGCGCCGAAAAGCCGAACGCCAGCGCCGTGCCGGCGGCAACCGCCTCGCCGTGCAGCAGCCGGTCGGAAAAGCCGCAGGCGGCTTCCAGCGCATGTCCGAAGGTGTGGCCGAGATTGAGCAGCGCCCGCTCGCCGGTCTCGCGCTCATCGCGCGCCACGATCGAAGCTTTGGCCCGGCAACTCACAGCGATTGCATGCTCGCGGGCAAAATTTCCGGAGGCAGCGCCGCCGGCAAACACCTCGCGCCAGTTGGCTTCGAGCCAGGCGAAGAAGGCGGCGTCGCCGAGCAGGCCGTACTTGGCGACCTCGGCGTAGCCGGCGCGGAATTGGCGCGGCGGCAAGGTATCGAGCAACGCGGTGTCGGCGACGACCAGGACCGGCTGATGGAAAGCACCGATCAGATTCTTGCCGCGGGCGGAATTGATCGCGGTCTTGCCGCCGACCGAGGAATCGACTTGTGCCAAGAGCGTGGTCGGCACCTGCACGTAATCGAGGCCGCGCCGCACCGCCGAGGCGGCGAAGCCGGCGAGATCGCCGATGACGCCGCCGCCGAGCGCAATCACGAGATCGCCGCGTTCGATGCGCGCGGCAATGATCGCTTCACAGACCTCCTCGAACGCACCGAAGCTCTTCGAGCCTTCGCCGGGCGGAACGACAAGCCGGCTATAGGCCACGCCGGACTCGGCGAGCGCCGATTCGGCGGCGTCGAGGTGGTGAAGCTCGACATTCTCATCGGTGACGATGAATGTCTTGGCGCGCGGCCGCAACGCTTCGATGCGGGCACCGAGCGAACCGATCAGGCCGCGTCCGATCACGATGTCGTAGCTGCGGGCGCCGAGCGCGACCGGCACGATGGTAGGATCGAAGCGAACGGGAGCAGTCATAGGCCGGCCTCTCCGCGCAACGATCCCGGCGGCGATGCGGCGTCTTTCAGGAACGACGCGAGCGCCGTCATCATGTCGGCGACGATGGCCTCATGCGCCACCTCGCGCGACTGCACGGTGAGATCGGCCAGCGCATAGGTCGGCTCGCGTTCGGCGAGCAACTGGCGCAGCGTTTCCGCCGGGTCGTCGGTCTGCAATAGCGGGCGGTCGCTCCGGCGCTTGCCGGTCCGCCGCAACAGAACGTCGAATTCGGCGTAAAGCCAGATCGAAATGCCTTTGGCCTTGATCAGCGCCCGCGTGTCGGCATTCATGAACGCGCCGCCGCCGGTTGCCAGCACCTGCGGGCCGGCTTCCAGCAGGCGCGCGATCACGCGCGCTTCGCCGCTGCGGAACGATGGCTCGCCGTGGCGGGCGAAAATCTCGGCGATGGTCATGCGGGCGGCCTTCTCGATCTCGGCGTCGGCATCGACAAACGGGATCGACAGACGCCCGGCGAGCCGGCGGCCGACCGACGATTTGCCAACCCCCATCATGCCGACCAGCACGATCGAGCGGCCCCCAAGGCCAGCCAGGATCGGCGCCGTCAAAGCCGCGGTGTCCGCGTCATTTTGGAATGCAAAATCAACCATTTAGACAAATCTCGCAACCGGCTAAAGAGGCCCAGGCCTGAGATCGTGACGCGTCCACAAAAACGACCAGCCGCTCGGCCGGACGACTTGCCAGGCCGGGCCGAACATGATCGTACTCGGTCCTGTCCGCCGGCACCAATGGGGTGAGCGCGCCAGCGTCTGACCATGCCGAGCCTGCTTCGCTTTCTCACCGTGATCGCCGTTCTGGGCGCGGTCATCTATGGCGGCCTCTATTCGCTCGCGCATTTCGTCGAACCAAAGCCGCGCGAGATCACGGTCTCAATACCGCCCGAGAAATTCTTCAAGAACCGCTGAGACTCCCGCCGATGAGTCGCAAAGTGGCGCGCAAAACGGTTGGCAGAACGGCGCGCGCCGCCAAACATTCCGACGAACGGATGGTCGGGCTCTTTCTCGACATGCTGGCGGCCGAGCGCGGCGCCGGGCCAAACACGCTGGCAGCCTACGGCCGCGACCTCGCCGATTTCACCGGCTGCCTCGCCGGCGGACGATCCGTGGCGACGGCGACGACCGACGATATCCGCGGCTATCTCGGCGACCTGACCAAACGCGGGATGGCGCCGGCGACGGTGGCGCGCCGGCTTTCGGCAATCCGCCAACTCTATCGTTTTCTCTATGCGGAAGGACAGCGCAAGGACGATCCCGCTGCCGTGATCGAGGGCCCCAAGCGCGGGCGCGCCTTGCCAAAAACGCTGACGCTTGGCGAAGTCGATCGCTTGCTGCGGGTCGCCGGACAAGCCGAACCGCAAGCGCCGCCGGCGGTGCGGCTACGCGCCGCGCGGCTGGCCTGTCTGGTCGAGCTGCTTTACGCCACGGGGCTTCGCGTCTCCGAGCTCGTGGCGCTGCCCGCATCCGCGGCCCGCCGCGATACGCGGGTCATTATCGTGCGCGGCAAAGGCAACAAAGAACGCATGGTGCCGCTCAACGACGCGGCCAAGCAGGCGATGGCGGAGTACTTGGCGCTGGTCGCCGAAGCCGGCGGCGGTGTTGCCGGCTCGAAATGGCTGTTCCCCTCGTTCGGCGACAGCGGCCATCTCACCCGCCAGCACTTTGCCCGCGAGCTCAAGGCGCTCGCCGCCGCTGCCGGCCTGCGCCCGGCGCAACTCAGCCCGCATGTGCTGCGCCATGCCTTCGCCAGTCACCTTTTGCACAACGGCGCCGACCTGCGCGTGGTGCAGACGCTGCTCGGCCACGCCGACATCTCGACCACGCAGATCTATACCCACGTGCTGGAGGAGCGGCTCAAGAGCCTGGTGCGCGATTTGCACCCGTTGGCGGACACCTGAAAATTTACTACTTATGCGGCATGTTGTTCGTCTATGGAACGCGGCGAGTGTTTGAGCGATGAATAAGCAGGACGCGATCGATATTCTGGTCGGCCATCGGGCCGAACTGCGGGCGCGAGGCGTGCGCCATGCTGCGCTGTTCGGCTCCGTTGCACGTGGCGAAGCGGGCCCGCGAAGCGACCTTGATATTATGATTGAATTTGCGCCGGATGCTTCACTGGATATTTTTGCCTATGTCGAACTAAAGGACTTTATTGCCAAGCTTTTTCCGGGACCGGTCGACGTCGTGAACAAGGACGCGCTCAAGCCCTATGTTCGCGCGTCCGCGATCACAGACACGGTCTATGCCTTCTGATCTTGGTCCGCTGAACGATATCCGCGAACATATTGCACTCGCATTTTCGTTCGTTGGTCAGGCATCCTTTGAGCAATTCCACGCCGACCGCCGCACCGCATACGCGGTGACCCGCTGCCTTGAAATCATATCGGAAGCTTCGCGTAGATTATCACCTGAACTAAAAGCTCGGCATCCCCATATTCGATGGCAAGGCATGGCCGGCGCCGGAAACGTATATCGTCACGACTACGAACTCATCGTCGATAAGGCTGTTTGGGACACCACACATGAAAGCCTCCCGCCCCTGTTGGCCGTTGTCGACGAGGAACTTCGCCGTTTGCAGAGTGATTGAGGAGTTGGCATTGCAATTTTCCGCGATGGCCTTCCGCGACCTGAGTCCGTCTGATAAGCGCCGCGATGACTTAGGCGGCTGGTAGAGACGTTTGCGTGATGCGCTCCTATCTCGATTTCGAAAAGCCGGTGGCCGAGCTTGAGGCCAAGGTCGAGGAAATGCGGGCGATGGCCGCGGGCGGCGATGCCATCGCCATCGGCGAGGAGATCAACCGCATCGAGGTCAAGGCCGACCAGGCGCTCAAAGAGCTCTACTCGACGCTGACGCCCTGGCAGAAGACGCAAGTGGCACGCCATCCGCAGCGGCCGCATTGTCTTGATTATATCGGCCAACTCATCACCGATTTCGTGCCGCTGGCGGGCGACCGCAGCTACGGCGAGGATCCGGCGATCGTCGGCGGCTTCGGCCGTTTCCGCGGCGCGAGCGTGTGCGTCATCGGCCAGGAAAAAGGCTCCGATACCGACAGCCGCCTGCAGCACAATTTCGGCATGGCGCGGCCCGAAGGCTACCGCAAGGCGGCGCGGCTCATGGACATGGCCGATCACTTCGATATTCCGGTGATCGCGCTGATCGATACGGCCGGCGCCTATCCCGGCATCGGCGCCGAGGAGCGCGGCCAGGCCGAAGCGATCGCGCGTTCGACGGAAGCGTGCTTGCGCATCGGCGTTCCCAACGTCGCGACCATCATCGGCGAAGGCGGCTCGGGCGGCGCCATCGCGGTCGCGACCGCCAATCGGGTGATCATGCTGGAGCACGCGGTCTATAGCGTGATCTCGCCGGAAGGCGCGGCCTCGATCCTGTGGCGCGATACGGCCAAAGCGCAGGAGGCCGCGTCCAGCATGAAAATCACCGCCCACGATCTGGTGCGCTTCGGCGTCGTCGACACGGTCGTGCCTGAACCGACCGGCGGCGCGCATCGCGACCCGACCGCGGCCATCACTGCGGCCGGGGAAGCGATCGATGCCGCCTTGGCCGAACTGCGAGGCCTCGACCCGGCGACCATCGTCCGGCTGCGGCGAGAGAAGTTCATGGCGATCGGACGGACGCTGAGTTGATGTCGCCAAGGCGCGTGGACATTCCGCCGCCACAATCACGCCAGGATTCGTCCTCTGGCCCCGTCGATCCACCAAGCCTGGCGGCACGCTGCCGGCGAACGACGTAAGGCCTTGGTTTTCCGGTCAAATTTACGGCAATATTTACCATTCAGAGAGAGGCGGCATGGTCCTGCTTGGTCCCGGCGCCCCGTTGGCTTGCGAAAGCCACTTTGTAAGGATAACCATTAGTAACGGATGGTTCGGGGACGGTCCGCCCGTCGGGGGAGTATCGCATTGATCCGCGCCAGCTTGGCCCGCGCGCTGACGGTATCGGCAATTGTCGCCGGTTCGCTGGCGCTTGCCGGCTGCTACAGCGAGGACGGCTATCAGCTGCCGACCAAGGCGATGAAAGAGCTGTCGCCGCAGACGTTGGCGCTGCTCGAACAGAAGGGCATGCCGAAGGATTCGCCGATCCTGGTGCGCATCTTCAAAGAAGAATCCGAGCTCGAAGTCTGGAAGCAGGACACCACCGGCCATTTCCAGATCCTCAAAGTCTATCCGATCTGCCGCTGGTCGGGTGATCTCGGCCCCAAGGTCAATGAAGGCGACCGTCAGGCGCCCGAGGGCTTCTATACGATCACGCCTGCGCTGATGAATCCGAACTCGAACTATTACCTCGCGATCAATACCGGCTTCCCCAACGCCTTCGACAAAGCCAACGACCGCCACGGCGCATTTCTGATGATCCATGGCGACTGCTCGTCACGCGGCTGCTACGCCATGACCGACGAACAGATCGGCGAAATCTATTCGCTGGCGCGCGAATCCTTCCTCGGCGGCCAGCAGTCGTTCCAGATCCAGGCCTATCCGTTCCGCATGACGCCGGGGAACCTGGCGCGGCATCGCACCAATCCGAACATGGCCTTCTGGAAGATGATCAAGATCGGCAACGATCACTTTGAGGCCACGCATCTCGAGCCCAGAGTGGATGTGTGCGACCGGCATTACGTGTTTGACGCGGCGCAGCCGCCAGGCTCGACCAAGTCCATCATCTTCAATCCGACCGGCCATTGCCCGGCCTATGTGGTGAACCCCGAAATCGCCGGGCCAGCACTGGAAAAATCGCACGCCGACGAAGTCCAGTACGCCCAGCTGGTCAAATCCAATACCTGGGTCGCGCCGATCCATTCCGGCCTCGACGGCGGCATGAACCGGGTGTTCCTGGCGCAGGTCGGCGGCAGCATCCCGCCGGCGCGCGTGCCGCCGCCGGGCACGTTGCCGACGCAGCCGCCGCCGGTTGCGATGGCCGACAATGGCGGCGCCCAGCCGACGCTGGCGAACAAGATTTTCGGCGGCTTCTTCGGACAGACCCAAGTCGCCGCGACCGAGACCGGCATTCAGGAGCGCGGCTCGGAGCCGGCGGCGACCGGGACAGCCGCGGCAGCGCCCAAAGCCAGGCCGCGCGCCGAGCCTACCGCCGTCGCCGAAGCAAAGCCGCGGGCCGTCGTCGCCGAAGCAAAGCCGCGGGCCGCCGGACCGCGCAAGAACGACACGGTCAAGAGCGAGCCGCAACAAGTCGCGGCAGCGCCCAAGACCGCTCCGCAGCAAGAAGCCAACGCTGCGCCGCCGACCATGAGCGGCGCGCAAGCGGTCGTGCCCGCCGGCAACTTCGACAGCCGCTGGGGCGGGTTACAGTAATCAGGAAATTGCGATCAGGTATCGGCGATCCGATGGCCGGGACGCCGTCTGCTTGCTGATGCTTATTGTGCGTAGCGGCCGTGGCAATGCTTGAATTTCTTGCCTGAGCCGCACGGGCATGGCTCGTTGCGGCCGACTTTGCCCCAACTCGTCGGATCTTTCGGATTGCGCTCGGGCGCCGGCGCGGCCGATACCGCCGCCGCAGCGCCGGCTCCGCCGCCGATGCCATGGCGCGCCAGCGTTTCGGCGCCGGCCATCGCCAGCGCCATTTCATCCTCGCCGGTGGTCGGATCGATCTTGTGCGCTTCCATGGCCGGCAGCGGCATCATCTGCTGCTCGGTGGGCTGCGGCATGATCTCGACGCGCATGAGCTGCGCCGTCACCGCCTCGCGCAGACTCTGGCTCATCGCTTCGAACAGACTGAAGGCTTCCGCCTTGTATTCGTTGAGCGGATCGCGCTGGCCGTAGCCGCGCAGCCCGATCACCTGCCGCAGATGATCGAGCATCACCAGATGCTCGCGCCAGAGATGGTCGAGCGTCTGCAACAGGATCGACTTCTCCACATAGCGGATGACGTCGGAGCCCCACTGCGCCACCTTCGCCGCCATATGCTCGTCGGCGCGGCGTTCGACGCGGGCGAAAATCTCCTCGTCGGCAATGCCCTCTTCCTTGGCCCATTCGTCGACCGGCAGATCGAGGCCGAGCACGCGCTTGAGCTCTTCCTTGAGTTCCGCGACATCCCATTGCTCAGGGTAGGCATTCTCCGGCACGTGCTTGGCGACCAAATCGTCGATGGCGCTGTGGCGCATATCGGCCACGACTTCCGCCGCCGCGGCGTCGCCCATCCATTCGATGCGCTGGTCGAAAATGACCTTGCGCTGATCGTTCATCACGTTGTCGAATTTGAGGATGTTCTTGCGGATATCGAAGTTGCGCGCCTCGACCTTCTGCTGCGCTTTCTCCAACGCCTTATTGATCCACGGATGGACGATCGCCTCGTTTTCCTTCAGCCCGAGCCTGGTCAGCATGCTGTCGAGCTTGTCGGTGCCGAAGATGCGCATCAGATCGTCGTCGAGCGACAGGAAGAATTTCGAGTGGCCGGGATCGCCCTGGCGACCGGAGCGGCCGCGCAATTGATTGTCGATGCGGCGGCTCTCGTGCCGCTCGGTGCCGAGCACGCAAAGCCCGCCGGCGGCCAGCGCCTTTTCCTTCAAGCGCCCGACTTGGCCGCGAATCTCGGCCGCCTGCGGGCTCTTGTCCCGTGCCTGCCAGTCGTCGATCTCGGCCAATTCCTGACGGATGCGCATGTCGGCGTTGCCGCCGAGCTGAATGTCGGTGCCGCGTCCGGCCATGTTGGTGGCGATGGTGATGGCGCCCGGCACGCCGGCCTGGGCGACGATATAGGCCTCCTGCTCATGATAGCGGGCGTTGAGGATGGCGAACACCTTGGCCTTCGACGCGCCCTCGTCGCCGGAATAGAGCGCGGCGAAGGCGTTGGGATCGGAGAAGTCGTGCTGCTCCCACCCCTTCTGGCGCAGCATCTCGGCGAGCTGCTCGGATTTTTCGATCGAGGTGGTGCCGACCAGCACCGGCTGGCCGCGCGTCTTGCAGTCTTCGATCAAGGTGAGAATGGCGCGGAATTTCTCCGCCGCCGTGCGGTAGACCTCATCGTCGTCGTCGAGCCGCACCATCGGCATGTTGGTCGGAATTTCCAGCACTTCGAGATTGTAGATGTCCATGAACTCGTCGGCCTCGGTCGCGGCCGTGCCGGTCATGCCGGCGAGCTTCTCGTACATGCGGAAATAGTTCTGGAACGTGATCGAGGCGAGCGTCTGGTTTTCCGGCTGGATAGGCTGGCGCTCCTTGGCCTCGAGCGCCTGGTGCAGGCCTTCCGAATAGCGCCGGCCCGGCATCATGCGGCCGGTGAACTCGTCGATGATGATGACCTCGCCGTTGCGCACGATGTAGTCCTTGTCGCGCTGGAACAGCTTGTGGGCGCGCAGCGCCTGGTTGACGTGATGCACGACCGAGACGTTCTCGACGTCGTAGAGCGATTCCGACTTGAGCAAGTTGGCGCTGCGCAGGCCCTGCTCCAGCCGTTCCATGCCGAGCTCGGTGAGCGTGACGGTGCGCTGCTTTTCGTCGACCTCGTAGTCGGATTTGTCGAGCGAGGGGATGAAGGTGTCGATCGTGTTGTAGAATTCCGAGCGGTCGTCGAGCGGACCGGAAATGATGAGCGGCGTGCGCGCCTCGTCGATCAGGATCGAATTCGACTTCGTCGACGATGGCGTAGCCGTGGCCGCGCTGCACCATGTCCTCGAGCCGGTATTTCATATTGTCGCGCAGATAGTCGAAGCCGAGCTCGTTGTTGGTGCCGTAGGTGACGTCGCAATCGTATTGCTTCTTGCGCTCGGGATCATCGAGGCCGTGCACGATCACGCCGACCGTCAGCCCCAAGAATTTATAGATCTGCCCCATCCACTCGGCGTCGCGTTTGGCGAGATAGTCGTTGACGGTGACGACATGAACGCCGCGACCGGCCAGCGCATTGAGATAGACCGGGAGCGTGGCGACCAGCGTCTTGCCTTCGCCGGTCTTCATCTCGGCGATCCGGCCTTCGTGCAGCACCATGCCGCCGATGAGCTGGACGTCGAAATGGCGCTGGCCGAGCGCACGCTTGCCGGCCTCGCGCACGGTGGCGAACGCCGGCACCAGGATGTCGTCGAGCGTCGCGCCCTCGGCCAGTTGCTTCTTGAACTGCTCGGTCCGCGCCCGCAGCTTGTCGTCGGAGAGCTGCTCGAGCTCTTTTTCCAGCGCGTTGATGGCGTCGACACGCGGCCGATAGGTGCGGATGCGCCGCTCATTGGAGGAACCGAATAGCTTGCGAGCGACTGCACCGATCATCGCGATTTCATCCTTCCAAACCGGGAGTGCGCCACGGATTGCGACTGCGCATGATGCTGTCCGAAAGCCGGCTTCCACTTTTCGCCATCATGCACGATACTTCCTCGCTAGCAGCGCGCGTCCAAGCGGCGGAAAATGCAGGGCTATTCGGGCTTCTGCAAGGCGACGCCGGCAAGGTGATGGGGGCGCCTGGGATCCTTGGCGACACATAGGAGGGGGTCGTTTTATTGTCAATGTGAGGCTTTTCTTCACGCGCTCGTTAGGCGCGGACCCAATTCTGCCATTGCCAAGCGGATATGATTTGGCGAGTGTCCGCGCCGGCAAAAGGCACCCCCGCAGGTCGCTTTGCCGATTTATCCGAAGGATCGCGTTCCATGGCCTTTATTCGCCCGTCCGTCCGCCGCGCGCTCGGCGTGCTTGTCGGTACCCTATTTCTGTCCGCATTCTTGTCGGCGCCGATCGGTGTCAGGGGGGGCGCCTCTTGGGGCACGGCCTGGGCGCAGGACAGCGATCCGGTCGTCGCCCGCGTCAACGGCGTCGACATCCGCCGGAGCGACATCGCTTTCGCCGAGGAGGAGATCGGCGGCAACATGCCGTCCATACCGCCCGAACAAAAGCGCGACTACCTGATCAACTATCTCGTCGACGTGATCGTGCTGTCGCAGGCGGCGGAGAAGCAGAAGCTCAGCGAGCGGGCCGACGTCAAGCATCGGCTGGCCTTCGACCACAATCGGCTGCTGATGGAGTCGCTGCTGCAGGACGCCGGCAAGGCCGCACTGTCGGACGAGGCGGAGCACAAGGTCTATGACGAAGCCATCAAGCAGGTGAAGAACGAGGAAGAGGTCCACGCCCGCCACATCCTGGTGCCGACCGAGGACGAAGCCAAAGCGATCCTCGCCCAGCTCAAGGGCGGCGCGGATTTCGCTACGCTGGCGAAGGAGAAGTCGAAAGATCCGGGCGCGGCCGAGGGCGGCGATCTCGGCTATTTCACCAAGGACCAGATGGTCCCGGAATTCGCCGAAGTGGCTTTCAAGCTTGACAAGGGCCAGTTGTCGGACCCGGTGAAGACCCAGTTCGGCTGGCATATCATCAAGGTCGAGGACAAGCGCACCAAGCCGACGCCGACGTTCGAGCAAGTCAAACCGCAGATCGAGAATTACATCGCCCATCGCGCGCAGGCGGAGCTGGTCGAGAATTTGCGCAAGACCGCCACCGTCGAGCGCCTCGACAAGCCGGCGACGCCGGACACCTCGCTCAATCCGGCCGCGCCGGCGAAGAAATAGGATAGCCGCGTTTCCCGGACGCGGCGCAGCGCAAAGCGGTGCACCGCCGATCCGGGACCTTCGCAAACTCAACGTTTGTGACGATCCCGGTTCTGCAACGCATCACTCGTGCCGCGCTGCGCCCGGGAAAAGCATGGAGTCATCCGTCGCTACTTGACCCGGCAATCCATCGCACCTAACGGAACGTCCAATCGCCGCCTGGAATGCGCGGGGCATAGGCGAGCAAGCGAGACGCCGTCCCTCGGATGGCTATGCCCGCGCATGACGGGATCATGTCCACCACCATCTCCCCCCTCGCCCCCACTTCGTTTCCCGAAATGCCACCGGTCGCCGGCGTGCGTCTGGCCACCGCCGCGGCCGGCATCCGCTACCCCGGACGCACCGACGTTCTGTTGGCGCTGTTCGATCCCGGCACGACGGTGGCCGGCGTGTTCACGCGTTCGAAATGCCCGTCGGCGGCGGTCGATTGGTGCCGCGAGCGGATCAAAAGCGGCCGCGCCAGCGCGCTGGTCGTCAATTCCGGCAACGCCAACGCGTTCACGGGCAAGTCCGGTCGCGCCGCGACCAAGCTGACGGCCGAGATCACCGCCAATGTCGCCGGCTGCAAGCCGGCCGACGTGTTTCTTGCCTCCACCGGCGTCATCGGCGAACCGCTCGATGCGACAAAATTTTCCAACGTCATGGACCGGCTCGCCGCCGACGCGACGCCCGGCGGCTGGCACACCGCGGCCAAGGCGATCATGACCACGGACACCTTTCCGAAGGGCGCCGCCGCCATGGTGGGAATGAACCGGACCGCAGTGACGATCTGCGGCATCGCCAAAGGCGCCGGGATGATTGCGCCGGACATGGCAACGATGCTGTCGTTCGTCTTCACCGACGCGCCGATCGCGCCGGCGGTGCTCAAAGCGCTGCTGCGGGACGGCGTCGTGAACACCTTCAACGCCGTCACCATCGACGGCGATACGTCGACCTCCGATACGCTGCTCGCTTTCGCCACCGGCGCCGCGGCCGCCCGCGGCGTGGAGAAAATCGCGCGGCTGTCCGATCCGCGGCTGGCGGCGTTTCGCAAAGGTTTTAACGCCGTGCTCGCCAATCTTTCCGAGCAGGTGGCGCGCGACGGCGAAGGCGCACGCAAGCTGGTCGAGATCGTGGTCGAAGGCGCGGTATCGAAAAAATCCGCGCGCAGGATCGCGCTGTCGATCGCCAACTCGCCGCTGGTCAAGACCGCGATCGCCGGCGAGGACGCCAATTGGGGCCGCGTGGTCATGGCGGTGGGCAAAGCCGGCGAGCCGGCCGACCGCGATCGCCTCGCCATCTGGTTCGGCGGCATCCGCGTCGCCCACAAGGGCGCGCGCGACCCGGCCTATGATGAAGCCGCGGTCTCCGCCGCGATGAAGCAACCGGAAATCTCGCTGAAAGTCGCGCTCGGCCTCGGCAAGGGCCGCGACCGCGTGCTGACCTGCGATCTCACCAAGGAATATGTCGCCATCAACGGCGACTATCGATCGTGAACGCGCATGTGAATGCGTAGGATGGGTTGAACGAAGTGAAACCCATCGCCTCGCGGCACCGCACCGAACAGATGATGGGTTTCGCTGCGCTCAAACCCATCCTACGAGCTTCTTAACCATTGTGACGAAAGCCCAGAACGGACCTTCGCCATTGAATCGGCCTTTACCATGCACTGCCTAGATTGAGAGCGGGCCGTGAGCGTCAAGCTTGTCCTCGTTGCCGCCTGCGCCCTGATCGATCCGGATGGACGCGTGCTGCTCGCGCAGCGTCCGCAGGGAAAACCGATGGCGGGCTTGTGGGAGTTTCCCGGCGGCAAGATCGAGCCGGGCGAGCGGCCGGAACTGACGCTAATCCGCGAACTGGAGGAGGAGCTGGGAATCGTCGTCAAGGAGGAGTGCCTCGCGCCGCTGACGTTTGCGAGTCACCTTTATCCCGATTTCCACCTGCTCATGCCGCTTTATGTCTGCCGGCGTTGGGATGGCATCGTGCAAGCCCGAGAGGCGCAGACGCTCAAATGGGTGCGGCCCAACGAACTGCGCAACTATCCGATGCCGCCCGCCGACGAGCCGTTGATCCCGCACCTCGTGACGCTGCTGTGATGCGAACCGGACGACAGGACGCCATGTTCAAGTCTTCGACACCTGCGATCCGCCAATTGCTCGACCGCTTCCTCCGCGACGAGCGCGGCACCACGGCCATCGAATATGCGATCATCGCGTCGGGCATCTCGATCGTCATTGTCGGAACCGTCGCGACCTTGGGCACGAACGTCAAAGGCTTTTATACCGGTATCGCCTCGGCGCTGAAGTGACTGCGGGAGTGGCGAACAGCGAACAGCTAGCGAATAGCGAATAGCGAATAGCGAATAGCGAATAGCGAATAGTATCTGGGACCCTTCTCCCTATTCGCCACTCGCTATTCGCCATTCGCCCCTACCCGTTATTCGCGCCCTACTCGCTATTCCCCGCTTTCTCCCCCGCGGAAACCTCCCGCGT
This sequence comes from uncultured Alphaproteobacteria bacterium, assembly GCA_963829395.1. GTDB lineage: Bacteria > Pseudomonadota > Alphaproteobacteria > Rhizobiales > Xanthobacteraceae > BOG-931. The sequence continues at coordinate 30,954 of CAWHHX010000002.1, forward strand.
GCCCAGCGCGTCAGCGAGCCGCGTTTTTGCCGAGCCAGGGCGCAGCGGCTGTTGCTGGCTCGGATGCGGCACCCAGCCCGAGAGCCAGACGATCTCGAACGTCGCGCGCACCCGACCGTCGGCATCGGCAAAGCGCTCGGCGTAGATTTCCGCCATGCGCATCAGCGTCGCGCGCTTGAGCGGCACGCGGCGGCGATCGATCAGCGCATTGGTCGCGCCCATGCGGCGGAGATCGTGCATCAAGGCGAAAGCGGAATCGTAACGCACCGTCAGGCGGTCCGCGTCGGTGACCGGCAGCGCAAAACCGGCGCGCTGCAGCAACCCGCCGAGATCGCGTAAATCGGCAAACGGCGCCACATGCGGCGAGATGCCGCCCTCGATTTCGCTTTCGGCCGCGGCAAACGATTGCCGCAGCTCGGTCAGGGTCTCACCACCGATCAGCGCGGCAAGAAACAAGCCGTCGGGTTTGAGCGCGCGGCGGATTTGCACGAGCGTACCCGGCAGATCGTTGACGAATTGCAGGGACAGAACGGACACCACAAGATCGAACGCGGCGTCGCGAAACGGCAGTGCCTCTTCGTCGACGACGACAAATAACGGAGCTGCTCTCTTCGCCTCCAACTCTGTATCTGCGGATACCGTGTCGCCGATCGAGCCGACGCGCACCAGCGCCGTGCGCACCGCGTCACCCGGCGAACCGAGTTCGAGCGCCAGATCGAAACGCCGCAGCACGACAGCGAGCCGGTCGGCCAGATCGTCGGCGACACGATCGAGCAGAAACGTCGCCGGTCCGATCGACGCCGCGCGCCGGCGGCGGGCGCGGATCAGCATCCGATCGAAGATCAGCGGGCTTTCGCTCATGATGATCCAATTGTCTCACGCCTCACCTTGCGTGTCCCGGGTTTGGGACGATCCGGGATCAGCGGCGCAACGCTCCGCGCTGTGCCGCGTCCGAAAACGCGGCCCCTCTAATGACATCCGTCCCGTGGCCCGGTAGCGTTGCCTCATGGGGGAGCCGGCGACCATCGACATTGTTCCGCGCCTCAGGCGCGCGACGGACGCGGCGCGAGCGATAGCGGGCTGGGCGCTCGATCTGGCATTGCCGCGGCTGTGCGCGGTGTGCCGCGAGCCGGTCGACGGCCCAGGGCTTTGTCCGGCTTGCTGGTCGAAGCTGTCGTTCATCAGCCGGCCGTATTGCGAACGGCTCGGCATTCCGTTCGTCTACGATCCGGGTCCCGGCATCCTGTCGATGGAGGCGATCGCCGACCCGCCGGCCTATCAGCGCGCCCGCGCCGCCGTGCGCTTCGATGAGATATCGCGGGCGCTGGTGCACGCGCTCAAATATGGCGACCGGCTCGACCTGGCGCCGATGATGGGCCGCTGGCTCTGCCATGCCGGCGGCGAGCTGTTGGCCGATGCCGACGCGCTGGTTCCGGTGCCGCTGCACTGGCGCCGGCGCTGGGCGCGCCGCTTCAACCAATCGGCCATCCTGGCTGCGGCCGTCTCCGCGGCGAGCAGCGTGCCGATCGCCGGCGGCGCGCTCAAGCGGGTGAAATTCACCGCCCAGCAGGTGGGCCTGTCGCGCGCCGCGCGCGCCACCAACGTCCAAGGCGCCTTCCGGGTGCCGCCGGAGGGCAAGGCCGAGGTGGCCGGGCGCCGGCTGGTGCTGGTCGACGACGTTTTGACGTCCGGCGCCACGGTCGAAGGCTGCGCCAAGGCGCTGCTGCGTGCCGGCGCCCGCAATGTCGATGTGCTGGTGTTCGCCAGGGTTGCCGACCCCGGCCGAAATTCCATATAAAGGCTTGATATAAAAAGCGATCTACTGGGGTTAACGGCGCGTTATGACTTCTGTCGAAATCTATACGAGGAAATATTGCTCCTATTGCCACTTCGCGAAGGAACTCCTTTCGCGCAAGGGGGTCAGTTTCCGTGAGATCGACGTCACGGGGAGCCAAGAGATGCGCGACGAAATGATCCAGCGGTCCAATGGCCAACGTACGTTGCCGCAGATTTTCATCGGCGCCACCCATGTCGGCGGCTGCGACGAACTCTATGCGCTCGAAGATGCCGGCAAGCTCGATCCGCTGTTGAAGCCAGGCGAGGATCAGCCGGCATGAGCGCGGCGCCGAATTCGGCTTTCAAGGTCGGCCTGGTGCAAATGCGCTCGGGCGTCGATCCGGCGATCAATCTTGTGACCGCGCTCGAGTTGATCGAGGAAGCGGCGCGCGCCGGGGCCGCGTACGTGCTGACGCCGGAAATGACCAACATCATGGAGATCAAGCGCGACCGCCTGTTCGCCGTGATCGCCGACGAGGACAGCGATCCGACCTTGGCGGCACTGCGCGAAGCTGCGCGCAAGCTCTCGATCTATATCCATATCGGTTCGCTCGCGGTGAAGGCTTCGCCCGAGCGGGCGGCCAATCGCTCGTTCCTGATCGACCGCCGCGGCGACGTGGTCGCGCGCTACGACAAGATCCATATGTTCGATGTCGATCTGGCGAACGGCGAAAGCTACCGGGAATCGCGTAACTACCGGGCCGGCGAATTGGCCGTCGTCGCCGATCTGCCGTGGGGCCGGCTCGGCGTGACCGTCTGCTACGATTTGCGTTTCCCCGCGCTCTATCGCGCGCTCGCCGAGGCCGGCGCGTCGTTCTTTTCGATCCCGGCCGCTTTCACCAAACAGACCGGCGAGGCGCATTGGCACGTGCTCATGCGCGCGCGCGCCATCGAGAACGGATGCTTCGTGTTCGCCGCCGCGCAAGGCGGCAAACACGACAACGGGCGCGAGACGTTCGGCCATTCGCTGGTGGTCGATCCCTGGGGCAGGATCATCGCCGAGATCGGCAACGAGCCGGGCATCGTCCTGGCCGAGGTCGATCCCGCAGAGGTCGCCGCCGCGCGCTCGCGGATTCCCTCGCTGCTGAACGGCCGGCGCTTTGAGGTCATCGAGCCGATGGCGGAGCCGACCCATCTGCGCGCCGTGCGGGTGCCGTCGTGATCCGCTACGCGCTCAATTGCGACAACGGCCACACGTTCGAGAGCTGGTTCGCGAACTCGGCCGCTTACGACAAGCAAGCCAAGCGCGGGCTCGTGGCCTGTCCGGTCTGCGAGTCCACGAAGGTGGAGAAGGCGATCATGGCGCCACGGCTCGGCCGCGCCGACCCCGCCGAGCCGCAGCGCACGAGGCTGCCGGCGACGCCGATGCCGCCCGCGCCGGTGCACGGGCCGGCGCCGGGACCTGTTGCCGTCATGTCGCCGCCGGAACGCGAGCTGCGGCAAAAGCTCAGAGAGCTACGCGACCACATCACCAAGAACGCGGACTATGTCGGACCGCGCTTTCCCGAACAGGCGCGCAAGATCCACTATGGCGAGATCGAGCATCGCTCCATCTACGGCGAAGCCTCACCCGACGAAGCCAAGGAATTGCACGAGGAAGGCATCGAATTTCATCCGCTGCCGACCCTGCCGGACGAGTTTAATTAGCCGGCATCGTCATGAGCGCGCTTTGGGTGCGCTTTGGCCAGACGGCGAACGGCATTGCCTGGTTCGCCTATTTCAGGTTCTGACCCGGTTCGCCTGAGACCCGTTCGCGGCCGCCGTCGTTGCGACTCGCGTCCTGCGATCCGGCATGCAACAATTCGCGGGTTGAGCGAGCCCCCCATGTGGCAAGATTTGCAAGAGCAGGTCTTACACCCCTCGTCCGGCTTCGCTAAATCGCCGCGGCTTTGGGCAGTCGGGGCCGTGCTCACCATTTCCGTCGCCATCATATATTTCATGGCGGCGCGGCTCAGCCTCGCGCTCCTCACCAAACCCGATGGGGTAGCCGTATTCTGGCCGGCAGCGGGCGTGTCAGCCGGTATTCTGATCGCTGTCGGGCCCGCCGCGCGCTGGCCGGTGGTGATCGGATCGATGGCCGCAACCATCGTGGCCAATCTCCTTGGCGACCGCACGATCTGGAGCGCTCTCATTTTCGCCGTGTGCAATGCCGGCGAAGCCGTGATCGTGGCCGGTCTCATCGAACGCTATTTCGGCTTGGCGTTCAGCCTCGACCGGCTAAGCCACGTGCTCGGACTGCTCGGCGCCGTGGTCGCCGGCACCGCCATCTCTGGAATCGGCGGGACGCTGGGCTACACGCTGTTCCACACCTCGACGACGCCCGCCCTCACCATCTGGTACCACTGGTTTACGTCCGACGCGCTCGGCATCATCACCGTCGCGCCATTGCTGATCGGATTCGTCTCCTCGGCGCGCGACCCGACCCCGCGCCGCGAACTCGTCGAGGGCACGATCGCGCTGGTGACGCTGGCCTTGCTCAGCGGCGTGATCATCTTCCTGCCGCGGCAGCCTTGGGTGGCGGTGGTGCCGATCGCCGCGCTGTTCCCGCTGTTGCTGTGGCTGGCGGCCCGTTGCCGACCGGTTTTCGCCGCCGCGGCCGCCTTTATCGTTGCGCTCACCATCGTGTGGACGACGACATTCGGCATCGGCATTTTCGGCGACGCCAGCTTTCCGATGGCGGAACGCATCTTGTCGGCCCAGGCCGGCATCCTGGCGGTGTCGCTCTGTTCATTCGTTCTGGCCGCACTTTTTGCCGAGCGGCGTCAGCATGAAGCCGTGCTCATGGAGAGCGAAGCGCGCCTGCAGGAAGCGCTGACCGCCGGCGGCGTCGCGGCTTTCGATTGGGAGGTCGATAGCGACCAGTCGCAGCGCAGCGAAAACGCGCCTCTGATCCTCGGCTTCGACCCCAAGGAAAGTTTCGGCGGCGTCCAGTTCCTCGCCCGGGTTCATCCGGACGAGCGCACGCGCTTGCTCGCGCTGCTGCGCAATCTGCGCCCGGAGCGCCCGGTATTCGACGCGACCTTTCGCTTCATCCGGCCCGACGGCCAGCAAGTATGGCTGGAGCAAACCGCCAAAGCCGAGTTTGACCCGGCCGGACGCCTGACCCGGCTGCGGGGGCTGACGCTCGATATCACCGAGCGCAAGCATGCCGAGGAGCGACAGGATCGGCTGGTCGCCGAGCTCGACCACCGCGTCAAAAACGTGCTGGCGCGCGTTGCCGTCGTGGCGATGCAAACGCGCGAGGGCTCGATCACCATGGATCAGTTCGTCAAAGCGCTCGAGGGACGCATCCAATCCATGGCGGCGGCGCATTCGCTCTTGAGCCAAAGCCGCTGGCAGGGCGTCGGCCTCAACGATCTGGTCCGCGACCAGCTCGCGCCCTATGCGATGGAAGCCAACGCCAAGATCAGCGGCCCCAATATCATGCTGAGCGCCGCGGCCACGCAGGCGGTGGCGATGGTGCTGCACGAATTGGTCACCAACGCCGCGAAATACGGCGCGCTGTCGACGCCGAACGGCGCGGTATCGGTGATTTGGGACAATTCGTCGGACGAGCGCGGATCGACGAAAGTAACGATCGTCTGGCGCGAGCTGGGCGGTCCGCCGGTGACGGCGCCCGCCCAATCCAGCTTCGGCTCGACGCTGATACGCGATCTCATTCCGCACGAACTCGGCGGCGAAGTCGATCTGGTGTTCGAACCCGACGGCGTCTCGTGCCGGATGGTGATTCCGGTTGAGCGCGCCTGAGCGGCGATTACGGCGCGCTCACGGCCTCGTGCAGCGCGGCAATCAGCTGCGCTTCCACGATGGGCTTCTGCAAGATCGCGGCGGCCTTTCCCGGAGGCAGCGGGATGGACGCGTAGCCGGTGACAAGGATAACGCGGGTGCCAACCTCGTTCAGCTTTTCGATCAGCTCATAAGCAAGCTCGCCGCCGCGCAGATTGAAATCGACGATGGCGGCGTCGGGAACCTGCGCCGCGATCAGCCGCTCAGCCTCGGCCGCAGTTGCAACCGGGCCGGCGACGTCCGCGCCCAACGAACGGAGCAGGCTTTTCAGGGCTATGCCGATGTGCCAAGAATCCTCGACCACAAGAACGCAAACGCCCGACAAATCCGCAGTTCCGGCATCGAGCGGATCGTTATCGTTTGATGATGCCATCAGAAACTTGCCGATCGGCCTTGCGGCGATGCATGTCCTCAGCGGGATAATCTTGCATTGCTGCTCTAGCGACGCAATCCCCGCGACGACGAGCCGCCGAATGACCTTTCGCCTTCGCGATGCCGAGATAGCCGGACCGGGCGGGCGAAAACGCAGCCGGCATTTGACGTGGTAGCGATGGGCGACACCAAAGCCTCGACACATGACGACGGCCGTTCCGCCGAGCCGGTTGACGCCGGTCCAAACAAGCCCTGCAACGTCACAAGTTCAAGATGATGCCGGCGAACGCTTAAGCGCGGCGCGGCGCACCATGGCGTCGATGGTTCGCGAAGCGACCATGCGCATGACCCTCGCCTCCATTGCGCACGATCTCAACCAACCGCTGGCGGCCGTCGTTACCAACGCGAACGCCGGCTTGCGGTGGCTCGGTCGGCCGGTGCCGGATCTCGACGAGACGCGGACGCTGCTGACGCGGATCGTCAATGACGGCCATCGCGCCGCCGACATGATCGCCGCTATTCGTTCGAAATTCGCCGAGGATGACGGTGAACCGAGCGCGGTTGGTCTGCACGAGGTCATTGCCGAGGTGCTAGCGCTTGTCGACGGCGAACTGCAGAATTGTCGGGTCGTGGTGAGGAACGAAACGCCCGCCGGGCTTCCACGGCTGACGGCGCAACGCGCAAGACTTCAGCTGGCGTTCTTCAATCTGGTGATGAATGCCATCGAGGCGATGGAATCGGTCACGGATCGCGAGCGGGTACTCGCCATAACTGCCAAGCTCGGCGACGCCGATGACTTGCTCACGACAGTCGAAGATTCGGGAACCGGAATCGACCCGGATTGCGGAGACCGTTTGTTCGAGGCCTTCTTCACGACAAAAGCGCATCGCGCCGGGATGGGATTGCCGATTTGCCGAAAGATTATCGAATCGGAGGGCGGCCGGGTTTGGGCCGCAGCGCGGCCGCCGCATGGCTCGGTTTTTTTTGTAAAACTGCCGATCGCAACCGCTTCGCGCGAATAGCCTCTGCGGCCGATCTGCGCCGTGGACTTTCACGCCAGTTGACCGCTCGCCGTCACCCGCCACGCATCACCGTCGCAGCCGACTGGTCTCGAACGACACGCAAAGCGGTGATATGTCGGCAATTAGGGCAGATGCGGAAGTGCGTGGTCGCGCGTGGAACTATGTTGCTGAGCCGCGGTGGAAATTGCGCGAGTTCCCTCAGCGGTGCGGCGGCTCGTTATTTTTTGCTAGGCTCGGCTGTTGCCGCACCAGACAATTGAATGCGGCTCTTAACTCGCCCCAATCCATAACGAGCGATTTCTGCGCGACGGTAGCCAGATAGGACCTATCTAAGAGATCGATCCAGCTCGTCCGGGAGAGTCAGCTGCTTCCACCCCCGTCTGCTGGGAGGAGGACTTGATGAATTCGGTCCGTTTACACAACTCAGCGAACATTGCAATCCAGCGGGCGCAAAAAGACTTGCTCCATAGCGAAGAGCATTTCCGGCTCTTGGTCGACGGCGTCAAGGACTATGCGATTTTCATGTTGGACCAGGCGGGCAACGTTGCCAGCTGGAATACTGGAGCGGAGCAGATCAAGGGCTACCGCGCTGATGAAATCCTTGGCCACCACTTCTCCTGCTTTTATCCGCCTGAAGATATCGCATCCAAGAAACCTGACAGGGAGCTCAAGAGCGCCGCCAGGGATGGAAGGTTCGAGGAGGAAGGGTGGCGTTTGAGGAAGGACGGCTCGCGATTTTGGGCCAGCGTTGTCATTACGGCGCTACGAGACGAGTCTGGCGTTCTACGAGGTTTTGCGAAGGTTTCGCGTGACATCACCAAGCGCGTTGAAGCTGAGGCAGCCGAAAAAAGGCGCCAGGGACTGGAGCTAAGGGCCGCAGAACTAAAACGTTCGAGCGACGAATTGCAACAATTTGCCTACGTCGCCGCGCACGATCTCCAAGAGCCGTTACGTATGGTGACGAGCTATACGCAGCTCTTGGCCCGACGCTACAAGGGACGATTGGATGCCGACGCTGACGAGTTCGTTTCCTTCGCGGTGGATGGAGCTCGCCGCATGCAACTCTTGGTCCAGGGCCTGCTGGCGTATTGCCGCGTAGAGACGAGAGGAAGTGATCTTGTCGAAACTTCGAGCGCAACTGCGTTGGAAGAGGCGCTCGTGAAATTGCAGGGAGCAATCGAAGACAGTGGAGGAGTTGTTACCCACGATCCGTTGCCAACGGTCACTGGGGACAGCGTACAGCTCTGCCAACTCTTCCAGAATCTGGTGGGAAACGCCATCCAGTTTCACGGTGTCGATCCTCCGCGCGTGCATGTTTCTGCGGAGAGATATCGCGACAGCGAATGGGTGTTTTCAGTCCGCGACAATGGCATTGGAATCGACCCCCAGTACTTCCAAAAGATTTTCGTCATGTATCAACGTTTGCATAGCCGAAATGAGTTTTCCGGGACTGGAATAGGCTTGACGGTGTGCAAGAAGATCGCGGAACGCCATGGCGGCCGAATGTGGGTCGAATCATCTCTGGGAAACGGCTCGATCTTTTACCTGGCTCTGCCCGACGGGGGCGCAAGGATGGCCGTGGACGTATTGGGAGGCGATCAGCAGGTGAATTCGCGGCCCACTGTCGTAAATTGAGCAACGATTGCCGCGCTGAATCTCTCTAACTTGGGCCGCCAACGAGATCGGGCCCGCATCGGTAATTTCACGTAGCCCGCTTACCTGCGGCGACCATGCGCGTTCGCTCGGGTTGCCGAATGCTTTGTTAATCGTCGGCGCGCCAAGGTCATGCGACCAGCACGAACGGGCGGCGAAGTGCTCCCACACGGAGTTTAATCCGGCGAGGGCTGCACAGATGAGGCTGCACATGACCCCAGGGCAATTTTACGGGGCATTTTTGGCGCGGTTCGCACGCATCGGTGCGCAGCTTTCCATCGTCGTCGGCGCAGCGGTCATGATCGGGTGGTTTTTCGACATTGCGCCGCTCAAAAGTATGCTTCCCGGTTTCGCAACGCTGAAGGTGAATGCCGCGTGCGGTCTGATCGCCGCCGGCGCTTCGTTGTGGCTAACGCACACACGTGAGCCCAGTTCGCAATCGCACCGGCTGGCGCGCGGGCTTGCAGTTTTCGTGGTCGTGCTTGGAGGTCTCACTCTGGCCGAGGATTTGTTTGGACTTCAGCTTGGCATCGACCAACTCATCGTCAGCGACCCGGTCGCCGTGGAAACCGCGAACCCGGGTCGGATGTCACCAGCCAGCTCACTCAACTTTCTGCTCTTGGGCGTGGCATTGCTGTCCCTCAAGGCGCGCTCGTCGCGGTTCGCCGCCTGGGCGCATTGGCTGGTGTTGCCGCCGCTCTTCCTCTCGGCGTTGGCAATCGTCGGTTACGCCTACGGCGTCGAGTTCTCTATCGCGTAAGCATTTTCTCCTCAGTGGCGCTGCACACCGCGCTTGCGTTCCTCATTCTCACGCTCGCGATTTTGGCGGCAGATACCAAGCACGGCTTTGCGCTGATCGCCGCAAGCGATACCGCCGGCGGCGTGACGGCGCGCTGGCTGCTGCCGATCATTCCCGTTGCGCTGTTCTTCCTTGGCTGGATACGACTTAAGGGCGAACAAGCCGGCCTGTATGACTTTCAATTTGGCCTGGCCCTTATGGTCTTAATGAGCAGCGTGGGGTGCATGACTGCGGTGGCCTGGGCCACGAACGTTCTGCACAACACCGATGTCACTCGCAAAATTGCAGAGACCAAAGTGCTCAGCCTCAATGCCGCGCTCGAACTGCAACGGAGCGAGGAACGATTTCGCATGCTCGTCAGGGGGGTCAAGGACTACGCTATTTTCATGCTCGATCCCAAAGGAAACGTCATCAGCTGGAATGAGGGAGCTGAGCGCATCAAAGGCTACAAAGCCGATGAGATCATCGGCAAGAATTTTGCTGTTTTTTATACACCCGAAGAGTTGGCGACAGGAAAGCCCGCCGGAGAACTGATCCAGGCGGACGTCGAGGGAAAATTCGAGGAAGAGGGCTGGCGCCTGCGCAAGGACGGCTCCCGCTTCTGGGCCAACGTCTTGATCACGCCTGTTCGCCATGAAAACGGCGAGCTTCGGGGCTTCAGCAAAGTGACGCGAGACGACACCGAACGCAAAAACACCGAGCAACGCCTCAAAGAGAGTGAAATCCGATATCGGCTGCTGGCCGATAATTCGATCGACATGATTCTGCTGATGCGTCGCGACGGAACGCGGCTTTACGCTTCCCCCGCCTGCCGCACGCTTCTTGGCTACGAACCCGCGGAGATGCTCGCCCTGTCGACCAGAGACGCAATCCATCCTGAAGATTTTTCAATGGTGTTTGAACGTCTCGCAAACGGCGAGAACGAACTGGAAACGCTCACGTATCGCATGCGTCGCAAAGACGGCAGTTACGTCTGGGTCGAAAGCGTCGTGAAGGCCATCGCAGAGGAGCCCGGGCGGCCGCTTGAGCGGCTTCTCGTCGTTCGCAACATCGAGCAGCGCGTAGCCGCCGAGCAACGTGTGAAGGACAGCGAGGCCCGCTACCGGCTTTTGGCGGACCACAGCACCGACATGGTGTTTCAACTCGACGCCAATCTGGTGCGCCGGTACGTGTCGCCGGCCTGTCGCGAAATTCTAGGTTACGAACCGGAGGAATTGATCGGCCTCGAAATCAGAAACATGCTGCATCCCGACGATGCCGATCGTGTCACGCAGCTGATGCAGTCCGTACTCGACGGCCGCGCCGATCGCCAATCGATCATCAGTCGCGTGCGCCACCGCGACCAACGCTGGATCTGGGTCGAAGTGTCGTTGAGAGTACTCAAAGATCCCAAAACCGGCGAGCGCATCGGCATTATCGGGGCGTTGGGCGATATTTCGGTCCGAAAGGCCGTCGAGGACAAGCTTGCGGAAGCAACCAGACGCCTGGAGGTGCTGGCGCGAGAAGACGGGCTGACCGGCTTGCCAAATCGGCGGGCGTTTGACGACGCCCTTTCGTCAGAATACCGCCGCGCGCGGCGAAACAAGAAGAGCCTCAGCCTCATCATGCTCGACGTCGACCGGTTCAAGTCGTTCAACGATCGCTACGGCCATCCGGCGGGGGATGAATGCTTGAGGCAAATCAGCAAAGCCATCCAGGATGCGATTTTCCGACCGGGCGACATCGCGGCGCGTTACGGCGGCGAAGAGTTTGTCATGCTTTTGCCGGACACCGATGAAATCGGGGCGGCATTGATCGGCGAACGCGTTCGGCAAGCCGTGTCACTTTTGTCGATTTAACACGAGGACAGTAGCTACCACGTTGTCACCGTCAGTGTCGGAATCGCCTCATTCGGCCGCGACACGCACCAGCGCCAATCCAAAATGCTGCTGGAACACGCCGACCAAGCTCTTTATCGCGCCAAGCGCGATGGCCGCAACCGTGTCGTCCGGGCTTCGACGCTGCTGTCGTCGCCGACCGAGAAGCCTTCTGCTGCCGCATGACCGACGGAAGAGGCGACTGCCTCTGCCATCGGCGAGTTGGTGTCGCTTCTGGCGACGCGCTAGTTGGGTCGACCGCTCTTTGAGGTGCGCCGGCCGCGGCGCTTCTTCAGCGCGGTGTCGATATGTTCGACCAAGTGATCCTCTTTGAAGGGCTTGCGCAAATAGGCGATTGCCCCGCTCTGAAGCGCCCGTCGCTCCGATTTGGTGTCGGGAAAGGCGGTCACGAATATCGTCGGCAGATCGTGGCCGTCGGAAATCAGTCGGTCCTGCAATTCGACGCCGCTCAAACCGGGCATCTGGACGTCGGTGATGAGACAAGCCGTGGCGACGATTTGAGTCGATTCGAGAAATTCCTCGGCCGAACCAAAAGTCTCAGCCTTGTAACCGAGCGACCGAACCAGCGTCTTGGTGGCTTCTCGGACGGATTCGTCGTCGTCGACAATCGAGATCAACGGCATCGGCTCCAATTTCACGCTCCCGGGCAATGAACACTCACGATACAGTTTACAAGTATCAATTGACTCATACCAAGTGCGCAATGAGACTTTTCCGACGTCGGATAGTGCAGGAAGCGCTATACAAAAGTCTAGAGGGGAACCTAGCGGGCGAAGCAGCGGAAAAATAATCAATACGCCCAGAGCAGCAAGCCCACGCCGGCGACCACAAGCAGCATGCCGAAGGCTTCGCGCGCGCTCGTGCGCTGGCCGAAGGCGAAGCGGGCGATGAGCTGCGCGAACAGAACTTCAACCAATGCGAGTGTGCGCACGCTGGCGGCGGTCGCGAGCGCGAAGGCCAGAAACCAGAATTGCGACGCGACCGCGCCAGCAAGACCCGCGGACAGCGATGGCTTCCACGCGCGCGCGATGGCGAATAGCACCGTCGGACTGCGCAGGCCGAGATAGAGCGACAAAAGAACCGCCTGCATGGCGATGCCGACCGCGAGCGTGAAGGTCGCGGCCATGACGAAGCTCGGCAATTCGAGATTGAGAATGGCGCCGCGAAAGCCGATCGCCGAAAGCGCGAACATGCCGCCGGAGGCAAGTCCGACGAGCGTCGGCCCGATACCACCGACCATGCCGCCTTTCTTGGTCGACATGATCACAACACCCGCGGTGGCGACCAAGATCGCCGTCATCATCGGCCAGGTCAGCACATCGCCGAGAAAGACCAGGCCGAATACGGCGACCTGGATCGGCTCGGTCTTGATGTAGGCGATGGTGACGACGAACGAGCGCTCGCCCATGGCGGCGAGCATCAGCGCGGTGGCGGCGACCTGCGCGCCGGCGCCGAGGACCACCCAGGGCCAGAACATCCATCCCGGTCGCGGCAGTGGCGTTCCGGTCGCCAGCAGCACGCCGGCGAGAAATACCAGGACGAACGGCAACCCGAACAGAAACCGCACATGGGTGGCGCCGACGGTGCCGAGCATCGCGGTCAGCTCGCGCTGCATGGCGTTGCGTAGCGTCTGCGCAAATGCGGCGATGACGGTGAAGACAGCCCACAACCACGGCGTGACCGTCACGCCGCCGTCTCCGCGACCACCATGTAGTTGACGTCCATGTCGCGCGCGAGCTGCCAGCGATCGGCGAACAGATTATAGATCACGCCGGTCTCTCCGGTGATGCGCAAACCGCTGTGCTCGATCGCGATCTCCAGCTCGTTGGGCGTCACGAACTTATCCCATTGATGGGTGCCGCGCGGCAGCCAGCGCAAAACGTACTCGGCGCCGACGATGGCGAGCGCGAAGCTTTTGGCGGTGCGGTTGAGCGTGGCGACAAAGAAAAGCCCGCCGGGTTTCACCATCGCCGCGGCGCGGGCGATGAACAGGCCGACATCGGCGACATGCTCGACCACTTCCATGGCGAGAACGACGTCGAACATTTCGCCGGCGTCCGCCAGCGCTTCGGCGCTCGCCTCGCGATAATCGACCGCGAGACCCCCCTGCGCCGCGTGGCGCCGCGCCACCGCGATGTTGCTGTCCGACGGATCGGCGCCGACGACGGCGGCGCCGAGGCGTGCCAGCGGCTCGCAGAGGATGCCGCCGCCGCAGCCGATATCGAGAATCCGCAAGCCCGCGAGGCTGTCGAGCCGCGCCGGATCGCGGCCGAAATGCTCGGCGGTGCGGTCGCGGATATAAGCGAGGCGGACCGGGTTGAACTTGTGCAGCGCCGCCATCGGCCCGCGCGGGTCCCACCATTGCCCGGCCAGCCGCGAGAAACGGGCGATCTCGTCCTGATCGACGGTGCTGGCGCCCGTGGGTTGCCGGTCCATGCCTGTGCCTTTGTCGTCTTGCGCGCCTCTTGTGACCCGATTTGGCGCCGCTGAAAAAGGGCCGCGGCCCACTCCCTGCCGATAGCGGCTAAAGGCGCGTTGCGCTCGCGGCTGACCTGAAGGAGGATAGGTCGCCTGAGCACTCAGAGCACGACAAAAAACTTTGGAGGAAGCGATGCGAAGATTACTCAATGGCCTTGCCGGACTGGCCTTAGCACTCGTCGGCACCAGTGCAGCCGCCGCTGAGGATACCGTGAAAATCGGCATCATCCTCCCGTATTCCGGCCAGTTCGCCGACACCGGCATCCAATTGGATAACGGCATCAAGCTCTACGTGAAACAGCACGGCGATACGGTCGCCGGCAAGAAGCTCGAATTCATTCGCAAGGACACCGGCGGCGTTGCGCCGGATCTCGCCAAGCGCCTGGCGCAGGAACTGGTGGTGCGCGATCACGTCGATATTCTCGCCGGTTTCGCGCTGACGCCGAATGCGCTTGCGGTGGCCGACATTTCCGCCGAGGCCAAGAAATTCATGGTGGTGATGAACGCGGCGACCTCGATCATCACCACCAAATCGCCCTACATCGCCCGCACCTCGACGACCACGCCGCAACTCAATCAAACGCTCGGCACCTGGGCGGCCAAGCACGGCGTCAAGACCGCCTACACCATGGTCTCCGACTACGGCCCCGGCATCGACGCCGAAGGCGCCTTCCATATCGGCTTCAAGGAAGCCGGCGGCGAGATTGTCGGCTCGGTCCGCTTCCCGGTCGCCAACCCGGATTTCTCCGCCTTCGTGCAGCGCGCCAAGGATTCGAATCCGGACGCGATCTATGTCTGGATCCCGGGCGGCGCGCAGCCGGCCGCGGTCGGCAAGGCGCTGGCCGAGCGCGGTGTCGATCCTGCCAAAGTCAAGGTGATGGGACAGGATTTGCTCGCCTTCGAAAGCGCGCGCAAGAGCATGGGCGATATGGCACTCGGCATCATCACCGTCAGCGACTACGATTCCAATATCAATTCGCCGCTCAATCATGAATTCGTGAAGGCCTACAACGAGGAATTCCATCGCAACCCGGATATTTATTCGATCGGCGGCTATGACGGCATGCGTCTCATCTACGAAGCGCTGAAAAAGACCAACGGCAACGCCGACGGCGATGCGCTGATCGCCGCCGCCAAGGGCATGAGCTGGGAGAGCCCGCGCGGTCCGATCAGCATCGATCCGGAGACCCGCGACATTATCCAGAACGTGCACATTTTCCGCGTCGAGAAAGTCGGCGATCAGATTCTCAACGTCGAAATCGATACGATCGAGAAGGTCAAAGACCCGGTGAAGGAGCGGATGAAGCATTGAACGGACGATCGGACAGGCCTTAGGGCTCTCCTCATGCCTCCAGTGTTCGGCGTCCTGTTTGACGGGCTGGCCTACGGGATGCTGCTGTTTCTGCTCTCGGTCGGGCTGTCGGTGACGCTCGGGATGATGAACTTCGTCAATCTGGCCCACTGCAGCTTCGCCATGCTCGGCGGCTACGTCACCGTGACGCTGATGAATGCGCTCGGCTGGCCGTTCTTCGCCACGCTGCCCGTCGCCTTCGTTGCCGCCGCCGCGGCCAGCGTGGTCCTGGAACGGGTGTTCTTCCGACGCTTCTATCGCTCAAGCGAACTGGAGCAATGCCTTCTCACCATCGGCGTCGTGTTCGTCTCGATCGCGGCGGCCGCCTATATCTACGGCACCGATCAGCAGCCGCTACAGCTGCCGTCCTATTTGCGCGGCTCGTTCGCCTTCGCCGGATTGACGTTTGCGGCTTATCGGTTGTTCCTGATCGCCATTGCGCTCGTCATCACCATCGCGCTGGTCGCCGGCATCGAATCGACGCGCTTCGGTGCGCAAGTCCGTGCGGCGGTGAACAATCAGCGCATGGCGCGCGGGCTTGGAATCAATGTCGACGTGCTGTTCGCCATTACTTTTGCGCTCGGCAGCGGGCTTGCGGGGCTCGGCGGCGCGCTCGCGGTCGCCATGGTCGGGCTCGACCCGTCGTTCGCCTTCACGTATCTCATCTACGTGCTGATCGTCGTCTCGGTTGGCGGTCTGGGTTCGATCGCCGGCTCGTTTGCCGCCGCCATGGTGCTCGGCATCAGCGATATTGCCGGCAAATATTACGTGCCGGCCGTCGGCTCCATGCTCATCTATCTGGTGATGATCGTGCTCCTGATGTGGCGGCCGCTTGGCCTGTTCGGGAGACGCTAGGCGTGGCCAGCGAGACGATTGGCGGTCCGCGCGACTATCTGCAGGCGCAAATCCGCTGGCGCTGGGGCGAGATCGTTTTCTGGCTTGCCACTCTGTTGCCGTTCGTTCTCACGCCTTCGTATCTCGTGCTGGCAAGCCAGATCGCGATCACGGCCCTGTTTGCGCTGTCGCTCGATCTCATTCTCGGTTTTTGCGGTATCGTCTCGCTCGGCCATGCCGCCTATTTCGGCGTCGGCGCCTATACGGCGGGCCTTCTCTCGAAATGGGGCTGGGGCGAGCCGCTGTCGGGCCTTGTCGTCGCGGCTGTCGCCGCCGGCTTGTTCGGCTATCTGACGAGCTTCATCATTGCCCGCTTCCGGCATCTGGCGCTGATCATGATCACGCTCGGTCTGGCTTTGCTGCTCCAGGAGGTCGCCAACAGCGCGAGCTGGCTTACCGGCGGCTCCGACGGGCTGCAGGGCATCCACACCTGGCCGATCTTCGGTCGTTTCCGCTTCGATCTTTTCGGCTATACCGCCTACTCATATTCGCTCGCGCTGCTGTTCATTATTTTCCTGGTGGCGCGGCGCATCATCCATTCGCCATTCGGCCTGGCATTGCGCGGCATTCGCGAGAATGGCGCGCGGATGCCGGCGATCGGCGCGGCAACGCACGCCCATGTCCAGACCATTTATACGATCGCCGCAACCATCGCCGGGATTGCCGGCGCGCTCCTGGCGCAGACCAGCGAAACCGTCTCGCTCGAGGTTTTGGGCTTTCAGCGCTCCGCCGACGTGCTGGTGATGCTGATCCTCGGCGGCACCGGCCGCCTCTATGGCGGCCTGGTCGGCGCCGCGGTCTATATGGTGGCGCGCGATCAATTTTCCGGCCTCAATCCGCAATACTGGTATTTCTGGATCGGACTCATTCTGATCGCCGTGGTCCTATTGCTGCCGAACGGAATCCTCGGCGGCTTTCCGCTGTTCACGCGGCGCGCGAAGGCGGCGCCGTGAGCGACCTCGCGCTCGCCGCCCACGGGCTCAACAAGAGCTTCGGCTCGCTCGTGGTTGCCGCCGACATCGAGCTCACTCTCCCGGCCGGGGTGCGCTACGCGTTGATCGGCCCCAACGGCGCCGGCAAGACCACGCTGATCAATCTGATAACCGGCATGCTGCAGCCGAACTCAGGCCGTATTCTGCTCGACGGCGCCGACATCACGACGCTGGCGCCGGAGCAGCGCGTGCGGCGGGGGCTCGTCCGCACCTATCAGATCAACTCGCTGTTTCCCCATCTCACCGCGCTCGAATCGGTGACGCTGGCGGTGTGCGAGCGAAGCCGCGCCGCGAACACATGGTGGCGGAAAATCAGCGCCTACCAGCACGAGATCGACGAGGCCTATGACATTCTCTCGGCCTTGGCGCTGGCGTCCGTTTGTCACCGTCCGACGCGAGAGCTCGCCTACGGGCAGCAGCGCCTGCTTGAAATCGCGCTCGCCATGGCGACGCGGCCGAAGGTGCTGTTGCTCGACGAGCCGGCGGCCGGCGTGCCGCGCGAGGAAAGCGCCGAATTGTTTGCCGCCATCGCCGGCCTGTCGCGCGAGATCACGGTGCTGTTCATCGAGCACGACATGGAGCTGGTGTTTCGCTTTGCCAGCCGCGTCATCGTCATGGTCGGCGGCCGGGTTCTCCTCGACGGCACGCCGCACGAGATTGCCGCCGATCCGCGGGTGCGTGCGGTCTATCTCGGTCGGGCGACGGCCACAGAGCCGGCTCACGGGCTGTCGCATGGCTGAGCCGCTCATCGCCTTCCATGATGTACGTGCCGGCTACGGCTCCGCGATCGTGCTCGACGGCGTCGCGTTTGCCTTGCCGGAACGCGGCAGCCTTGCGGTGCTAGGCCGGAACGGCGTCGGCAAAACGACGCTCATGCTCACCATCATGGGTTACACCCAGATCGGCCGCGGCCGTGTCGTCTGGCGCGGCGACGACATCACGCGGCGCGCACCGCATCGCCGCGCGCTGGCCGGCATCGGCTGGGTGGCACAGGAGCGCGAGATTTTTTCCTCTTTGACGGTCGAAGAAAATCTCACCGTCGCCGCCCGCAGCGGGCGCTGGACCCTGGCCGCGGTGTACGATCTTTTCCCGCGTCTCGCCGAGCGCCGGCGCAATCTGGGCAATCAGCTTTCCGGCGGCGAGCAGCAGATGCTGGCGATCGCGCGCGCGCTGATGACCAATCCGGCGTTGCTCTTGCTCGACGAGCCGCTCGAAGGCCTGGCGCCGATCGTGGTCGAGGAGCTCGTTGCCGCGATCCGTCGCATGGCCAGCGACGATTCCGCAGCCTTCATCCTGGTCGAGCAGCACGCCGATATTGCGCTGTCGCTGACGCAAAATGCGCTCGTCCTCGAGCGGGGCCGTGTCGTTTATAACGGCCGGTCGGCGGAATTGCTTGCGGATCACGCGGCGCTCGATCGGCTCGTTGGGCTGCGACTGGCGGAGGCGTAAGCCGAATCCTCTCTACGACCAAGCCGCTGGCGGCTTGACGGAAAACTCCTTCGCGATTGTTGCAAGCTCTGCCCACAGCTTGGCGGGAATCGGAATACCGGACTTGCGCCGGACGGCTTCGGTGCGGTCGGCGCGCTCGCCGGGCAGCCGGATTTCGTCGAAGCCGTCCTGACGCGGCAGCGATGTGATGATGGCCGCGAGCGCATCGGCATCCTGGGCAAAATCCGCCAGCGGCCGGAACGTGCCGACATCGATCGCGAGAATCGCGATGTTCTGCGCAAACGAGTTGCGCTTCTCCGGGCCGAGCGCGCGCGCCTGGATCGGCGCCGCCGCCAACACGCTTGCCAGCATCTCGAACATCAGGCCGAGCCCCGAGCCCTTGGCGCCGCCGAGCGGCAGCAGAATTTCCGCAGCGTTCGGGTCCGTGGTCGGCTCGCCGTGCGCGGTGAGCGCAGCGCCTGTCGGCAGCGACCGGTCGTTGGCCTGCGCCTGGATGATCGTGCCGTTCGAAATGGCGCTGGTCGCCATGTCGAGCACGATCGGGCTCTCGCCGCGCGGCACCGCGATCGCGATTGGGCTCGTTCCGAGGCTGGCGACGCGGGCGCCGTGATACGCTACAAACGCACGCCCGGCGCCCATGATCAGCGTGGCGCAGCCGTGCTGCGCCAGCCATTGCGCATAGCGGCCGATGGCGCCGGTGTGGGTGGTGTTGCGGACCAGACCGAAACAGACGCCGGATTTTGGCGCGCGCTCGGCGGCGATGGCGACAGCCTGCATCATCGCCACCGAGCCAAAGCCGTGGCCGCCGTCGAGCACGAAAGTGGCGGCGCGCTCCTGTACGAGTTGCGGCCGTGCCGCCACGTCGATCTGGCCGCGCTCGATCATCCTGAGATAGAACGGCAGCCGCGAGACGCCATGCCCATCCACGCCGCGCAGATTGGCCCAGACCAATCCATCGGCGACGATTGCCGCATCCTCGGTGCGAGCGCCGTTTGCCAGCAGCGCGTCGACGATGAAGCGGGACAGCTCCTCGTGAGCAACGATGATTCTGTTGTGACTCATGCCGGTGTACCCATCGCGCCATGCAGCCGCAGGCCGACCGATCGGATGCTAACAATCTCTTTGTACACGGGCGCCGCGTTCATGGCCGGTAACGGTGTCGCAGATCGCCGCTCGTCGCAAGCCGGCTCGAATTCGGATTCAAGTCGCGACGAACAGGATCGCCGTGTCGCAGCGGTCGAGCACGGCGGCCGCCGTGTTGCCGAAGAACAGCGTCTCGCCCGGGCGCCGGGTGACGCCGAGCACGATCAGGTCGTAGCCGCCGCGGTCGGCTTCCTTGAGGATCGCGTCCTCGGCCGCGCCATCGATGCGCAGCGCCGTGCGCAGGCGGGCGTCGTAGCGATCGGCAAGCTCGGCGATGTCCTTGAGAACCGCTTCCTCATTGCGCCGCATGGCGGCGCCGCGGCGGATACGGCCACGTCGTTCACCGTCGGAACGGCCGCTTGCCACGTACAAAGCGCTCACCCGCGATCCGCCGGACCGCGCCAGCGCAAAGCCGGCCTCGGCGGCGCGGCGCGAGACGTCCGTGCCGTTGACCGGGATCAGAATTCTGCGGATCGGCTCGTTGCCATTCGCCAAGTCGCCGCCGGCGATGGCAACGGCAAGCGGCCCGTCGAAGCCGTCGGCGATGCGCGTGATCTCCGGGCTAAAGCCGCCGCGCGTGCCGCGGGTCTGGTCGATACCGACGATCAGGAGATCGTAACCCTTCTGCGCCTCGTCGGCGACGGTCTGGGCGTTCGCCGCCTTCCGCGTGCGTGCAATCACCTCGACCGTGCCGCGGGTTTGCTCATCGCGATGCGCCGCCAGCGTCACGGTGCTTTCCGCAGCGGCCCGCACTTTGTTTTGCGATTCCTCCGTCGCGCGTTCCGCGTGCCGACGCGGCCACTTGCCCGGCTCGAGCTCGATGATCGTCGTCGGCTTGTCACCGGACCCGGCAATGGCGCCGGCCAGCCGCGAAGCGAACGTACCGTTGGCGCCGCCGTCGACCGCGAGCAGCAAGCGTTCGAGATTGGGCACGAAGCCGCGGGCATCGAGCTCTTCGCGCTCGAGCCGCTGCCGTTCGCCCTTGCGCAAAGGCAGCCGGCGCAGCGCCCAGCGCAGCATCGGCGGCATTGCCAGCGTGGTGATCACCGCCATGCCGACGATCAGCGTATAGAGATTGCGGCTGAACACGCCGGCTGAGAGGCCGATCGACGCGACGATGACTTCGGTCGAGCCGCGCGCGTTCATGGCGCAGGCCAGCGCCAGCGATTCCTGGCGGTTGAGCCCGCCGAGCTTGCCGCCGACGAATGCGCCGGCAAACTTGCCGACGCTGGCGATGACGATGAGACCGGCGCCCAGCAACAACAGATTGGTGTCCTTCAGGATGGTCAGGTCGGCGCTCAGCCCCGACAAGCCGAAGAACACCGGCATGAACAACGCAGCGATCAGGCCGCGCAGCTGCTCGTCGATATGGCGGGTGAGGATCGGCGATTCGCCGACCAGGACGCCGGCGACGAAGGCGCCGAGCACCGTCTGTACGCCGATCAGATAGGTGATCAGCGCCATCGCCATCATGATCAGCAGGATCACGGTGATGACGGCATATTCGCTGCTGAAATTATCGTTGGTCCAGCGGATCAGACCGGAGACGATGCGGCGGCCGACGGTCAGGCTGACGGCCAAAAACGCCAGCGTGCCGAAGATGGCAAAGCTCACCGAGCGCAGATCGATCGTGCCCGACGACGCCAGCCCGAAGGAAATGGCGATGATGATCCAGCCGCTCGAATCTTCCAGGATGGCGGATGCGACAATGATCTGGCCGACGTCGCGGCGCATGAAGTTCATCTCGCGCACCACCATGGCGACGATCTTGATCGATGAGATCGAGAGCGCAGTGGCGAGGAACAGCGCGGTGACAAAGCGCGATTGCGGATCGGGAAGGATCGAAGTCCGGGAGCACTTCGCCAAGCGCGAAGCCGCAGATGAAGGGCAGCGTCACCCCGGCGGCGGCAACCGCGATGGCCGCCCGGCCGACGCGCCGCACCAGCCGCAGGTCGGTTTCCATCCCGGTCAACAGCAGCAGCATGAGAATGCCGAGCTGCGAGACTGCGTTGATCATGCTCTTCTGCTCGACCGTTTGCGGAAACAGCATGTGCGCGACGTCGGGCCAGAGCAGCCCAAGCACCGAAGGCCCGAGCAGAACCCCGCCGAGCAATTGTCCCATGACCGCCGGCTGGCCGAGCTTCTGCATGATCTCGCCGAGGCCGCGGCCGACCAGCAGCAGGAGAGCAAGCTCGGCGAAAAACACTGCCTCGGAAGCACCGGCGCTATTCGGCGCGGCGGCAAACGCCGCCGACACCGCGCCGAGCAAAATGACCAACGCCGGGAAGCCCCGCCGCGCGACAATGAAGGGCGCGGCCGCCCACCCTATCGGTTCGCGGTTACCAGGAGGACGCAGCGCTTCACTCCCGCGTTGATCGATGGTGCCCAGATCGTGCGGCCCGGCGCGTCGGAATCAACGCCGCACCGGTTGCAGCGTTCCCGCACCCGCTAGGCGGTTTCCGATTCGGTCGCCGTGTCCATCGCCCGGGTCGGCCAGCGCTCGTGGGTGAGCGGAACGACCATGCGAATGGAGAAGCCGTCGCGTGTATAGGCGGGATGCACTTCGCCGTTCATTTGCCGCTCGATCACCAGGCCGATCAGCCGGGAGCCGAATCCGCTGCGCCGTGGCCGCCGCGTCGGCGGGCCGTTCCGCTCGGTCCAGTCGAAGGTCAAGCTCATGCCGCGGTGCGACGGCGCCACCGACCAGTTAAGCTCGAGCCGGCCCTGCGGGACGGACAGACTGCCATGCTTGACCGCGTTGGAGGCAAGCTCGTGCAACGCGGCGCTCAGGCTGAACGTCGGATCCGGCTCCAGGTCGACATGCGGCCCGTGAAACGAGGTGCGGTCGAGGAACGGCCCCAGCACCACGCGCAAAAGGTCATTGAGCGAGGTCGACTTCCAGCCGGCTTCGGTGATCAAGCGATGCGCGTTGGCCAATGCCATGACGCGCGCCTGATAATTGCTCGTGAGCTCGGCCATGGTGCGCGAATTTCTGACGGTTTGCGAAAACAGCGCCAGCAGCTGCGAAAAAAGATTGCCGGAGCGGTGGCGCAGTTCGCGGATCATCAGCTCGTGGCGCTGCTCCAATTGCCGGCGTTGAATGGCGCCGGCCACGAGATTGGCGACGGCGGCAAGGAAGGAACAGTCCTGCGCGCCGAATTGCCGGCGCCGGCCGGTGCAGACGCCGAGAACGCCGTAGGTCCTGCCATCCTGGCCGGCGATGGTCGTGCTCACGCCGCTGACGCAAGCGTGCGCGCTCAGATAGTGCGGCACCGCAAAGCGCGTTTCGGCGGCGAAGTCGTCGGTCACCACCGGGACGGCGGCGCCCAGGATGTGACGGGCATAATCGTCGCGTTCCGTCGACATGACGATGGAACCGGTGCAGCCGGTCTTCCAGCCGAAGCCGGCGCGCAGCAGCAGATCGGTATCGCCGGGCATGAGTTCGAGAACCTTGACGAAATCGACCGGCAAGGTCAGCGCCACGGTGCTGACCACGTCATTGAGCAGCCGCTCGATGTCGGTTTCCGACAACGCCCGCTCGCCGAGTTGCGCCAGCGCCTCCTGCTGCTTGGCACGGCTGCGCAGCTCGTGCTGCAACTTTATCCGCTCGGAAATGTCGTAGCAGATGCCGATCATGCGCACCGGCGCACCGTCCTGGAAGATCACCGTGCCGGATGCCTCGATCCAGCATTCCTCGCGTTTGTCGCGCGGAACCACGCGATAGCGCGCCCAGTATGGTTTACCGGTGTGCAGCGCCTCACGGACGGCTTCCTTGACACCGGTCCGATCGCCCTCGTGCATGTCGCGCTCGAAGAACGCGTAAGTGCCGTCGAATGCACCGGGCGGCAGGCCGTGAATTGTCTCCATGTTGCTCGACCACGTCACCGTGTTGGTGGCGATGTCCCACGACCAGATGCCGATTTTTCCAGCTTCGAGCGCGGCGCGGACGGTCGCAAAATCCGGGAAGAATGCCGCGGCAACATCAGCCACCGCCCGGTCCGGTTCCAACGCCTTCCTGTTGTCGAGCTCGGGCCTATTCATACTCTTACAGTTCGACCTCATCGCTCGCGGGGTCAAGGGCTGAGGATAAAGCACAGCAGTACGTCCAGTTTCGCCGCGTTGGCGAAAACGAACGCTGGCTCATTACTTCTCGCCGCTGGCGCGGCGCTGCTATCAATAAAGATTGAACGACTTGAGACTGTCGTGCCATTCGACGCGCGCGGGCGCCATCGCAATCCTGGCGGTCATGACACCGCTCGTGCTTCGCTCGATCGTGACGTCCTGGCGATCGCCGGCCTGGTCGCCGATCGCGGCGTTGCGTTGATCGTTCGGCAGCACGATGACCTTGGTTCCGACGGTGACGCGGCTATACAGATCGATCACGTCGGCGTCGCGCATGCGGATGCAGCCGCTGGAAACGTGGGTGCCGATCGACGCCGGATTGTTGGTGCCGTGGATACGATAGTCGGTGTTGCCGAGATAAAGCGCCCGCGCGCCGAGCGGATTTCCCGGACCGCCGCCGACCCAACGCGGCAGATACGGCTGACGGGCGATCATTTCCGCCGGCGGAATCCAATCCGGCCATTCCGATTTGCGCGAAATCCGCTCCACGCCGGACCAAGTGAAGCCTCTGCGCCCGACGCCGATGCCATAGCGCAGCGCTTTGCCGCCGCCGAGAGTGAAATAAAGAAAGGTATGAGCGGTGTCGATGATGACGGTGCCGGACGGCTCGCTGGTCGGATACGCCACGATCTGCCGCCGCAGCGGCGCCGGCAGCTCGTCATCGCCCGGCTGCGCCTCCGGCTGTTGTGCCTGCGGCGCGACGAGACCAAGCGGCGCGCCGTCCCGGCCAATCCAAGCGTGCGACAGCGATTGCGCCGAGGCTGTTCCGGCAAGGACGACGGCAAATGCCGTACCAAAAATCGCGGTGCAAGCGCCCCGTATCAGCTCAGTCCCCCGCATGATCCCGCTCCGCTCAATAAGCCTCGCTTCCACCAATCACCGATGGAAGTAAAAGTTCCGGCCAAGCCAAAGCGGTGTTTTTTGCTCAAATTGCGCGGATTTTAGTTAGACCGTGCAGCGCCGGAAAACATTCGCCAGACGCGGCGACGAAACCGGGCTGAAGGCGCCATCGCAACCGACCGGCACCTTTTCGCGTGTTTGCTGCATCGGCGCGGTCGGCGCTCCGATCCGATCCGGGCTGACCGAGAGCGGCAGACGATCGCCCTTGAGCGTGCGATCAACGATCGGTGGACTTACGGTAAACAAGCCCGTGCTGGGAAATGAAGGAAATGAAATAAAACTGGCGATCAACAAGGCCGCTACGACAGCCGCTCCGCGAGCAAACAAAATCGGGCGCATCGACATCCACTCCGACGATTTCATCACGACCCCGATTTCCCCGTGTGCGCGCCCTGTTGGACTGCGCCGGATTAAAACGTGTTGCCGATGGCGCAGGTTCCCGCCGCCGCGCATTTTCTTTCCGCGGCGCAGGATGGCGATGCTCACAGTTGCGTGAAAGTCGGACGACGTCGGATTGGCGCGGAACAAACATGGCGGTCGCGGCTTGTCGTGGCGACCGGCCATCCTTTCCCCCCCTCCCCCCGTGCTTGGCCGGTCACTCTGGGCGCAGCCGATGGACCGATCGGCTGCGCCCTAACTTTGAGTCCCCGGTCAGTCGCATGTTCGAACCAGCCGCCGCCTGGACCGTCTGGCCCGCGCGTTAGTCGCTAATGACGAGCGATGGCGGTGAGCACGTCTAGAACACCAAATATCCAATGATCTCGCCAGTCTCGCTTCTGCGGCTGTTCTGACCTCTGTCCGGGACATTGCATCCCGCCATTGGCCTCAAACTGCGCCCACGTCATGTCGCAATTCTCGCAAATCCCGGTGGAGAGGTCGAAGGCATGGCGGCCCGCTTTATGGTCCAACGACACGGCGCAATCTGCCATCGATCTATGATCGCCGATCTATTGCGCCTTTAACGAATAGGAAAGGGTGCGGCGACCAGAAGCGCCCGACCAAAGCCTCGCAATGTTTTCGCCGATAAATGCGCCGGCAAACAGCAAGGCCGTTCTCGGCCCAGGCCGGCGACGCCATTTTTACATTCAAACAAACAAAGTTCAGGGAAGACTATGCCGTCGCCTGCCGCTCACGCGGACGCGCCTTGCGTCCAAAGAACAGCGCCTGGCTGGCGACGGCCGAGACCACCGCGAGCTGGAACGGCTTGGCGATGAGGAAGGCCGGCTCCGGGCGCTGCCCGGTGAGGAAGCGTTCGGGATAAGCGGTGATGAAGATCACCGGGACCTCGAACGACGCGAGCAGTTCGTTCACCGCGTCGAGCCCCGAACTGCCATCGGCCAGTTGGATGTCGGCGAGGATCAGCCCAGGCCGCTTCTTGCGGGCCAGCGCCAAAGCTTCGCTATGGGTGCGGGCGACGCCAATGACCCGGTGGCCGAGGCTTTCGACCAGGGCCTCGATATCCATGGCGATAAAAGTTTCGTCCTCGATGATGAGAACGTCGGTGGCGATCTCGGCGGCGAGTTCCCGCCCGGATTCCTCGACCAGCCCGCGCAGCGTCGGCAGGTCGCAGTCGAGGATCTTCGCCGCGTCATCCTCGGAGAAACCCTCCAAGGCGACCAGCAGAAAAGCCTGCCGCGGCCGCGGCGTGATGTGGGTGATGTGCTGCTCCGGCGCCAGATTTGGCACGGCAGCGTCCGGCTTACCGTTCACCGGGACCGAGTTCCAAATCTTGGTGAACAGACGGTAAAGTCCTACCCGCTGATTGGGGCCGGATTCCAAGGTCTTCGGGTCGGCGATCAGCGATTCCAGCGTGGCGGCCACGTAGGCATCGCCGGATGCCTGATTACCACTGAGCGCGCGGGCATACCGGCGCAAAAACGGCAGATGCTGCACTACGGCTTGTGACGTCGAAGACAAGGCCACCCTCCCCTAGCAACCAAAGTTCGCCATCGGCTAACCAAAACCCCAACCAAAGCCCTTAAACCGTAGACAAAGTATTCCAGCCAACGCTAAGGCTAAAACATCGCCAGGCAAAGAAAGTTCCAAAATCAGTTCCGGGGGCCGGAACCAATGGCAAAGCCGTGCGTTGGCAAGTCTGAAGCGGGGCGAAACCATGCCCGCCGGTGGGAAAACGCGGCGATGGGGGCGTGATGAAACATGACGACCAGCAAAACAGTTAACGTTCAGCCGCCGGCGCCGAGCGCGGACAAGGCGGAAGCCCGGGACGAGATGGGCAAACCAGTGACCCAACGCAGGAGCGAGGTACGCCTCGGACGCGAAGTACAGGCGCGCATCGGGCAGCAATTGCGAGCGATGTACGACGACGTCGTGAGCCAAGGGGTGCCGCAGCATATCGCCGACCTCGTGCGTCGGCTCAGCGAGCAAGATGATGGGGCCGCATGAAGCTCGATCCCACCATACGCGATCAAGTGCTGAGCACGGTGCCGAGCCTGCGGGCCTTCGCCATTTCGCTGTGCGGTAATATCGACCGCGCCGACGATCTGGTGCAGGAGACCCTGCTGCGCGCGCTGGCGCACATCGATTCGTTCCAGCCCGGCACCAACATGCCGGCTTGGCTGTTCACCATTTTGCGCAATCTGTTCCGCTCCGAGTACCGCAAGCGCCGCCGCGAGGTGGAAGATGCGGACGGCCGTTATGCCGAGACGCTCAAGTCGCACCCGGAGCAGACCGGGCGGGTCGAGTTCAACGAATTCCGCGCGGCGCTGACCAAATTGCCGTCTGACCAGCGCGAGGCGCTGATCCTGGTCGGCGCGTCCGGCTTTTCCTACGAGGACGCGGCGACGATTTGCGGTTGCGCGGTCGGCACCATCAAGAGCCGGGTGAACCGTGCGCGACTCGGCTGGCCGACTTGCTGGCCATCGACAGCGTCGACGATTTCGGCCCGGACCGCGCCACGCGGGCTGTGCTGGCCGGCGGCGGCCGCAGCTAAGCGCTCGTATCAGATTGCGTTGAAAGACCCACTTATCCCGGACGCGATGCAGCGCGAAGCGGTGCATCGCTGATCCGGGATCGTCCGACACGCGGCATTTATGAAGGTCCCGGTTCTGCAGCGCATCACGTCGTGCGGCGCTGCGCCCCGGACACAATACGACGCTCATTAGAACATCGTATTGGAATTGGCGGCCTGCTCGGGAATTTCCTGCCGCACGTCCCAGTGCTCGACGACCTTGCCGTTCTCCAACCGGAAAATATCGATGATGGCGTTGCCGCGGCTGCCGGGCGTCGGCACGTTGTGGACGTGCAGGATCACGTAATCGCCGTCGGCGAAGACGCGTTTGATGTCGCTGTGATAGTCGGGAAATTTGTCGCGCAGAAATCCGAGGAAGGCCTTTAGCCCTTCCGGGCCGTCGGCGGCTTTTGGATTGTGCTGGGTGTAATGCGGGCCGAGGAATTTCGCGGCGGCGTCGAAGTCTTTTTGATTGATCGCGGCCTCGTACAGCTGCAACACGACTTTCTTGTTTTCCTCCATTTGCCTGGCATCGGCGGCGTGCGCGGCCGGCGCGAACGCAATCACTGCGGCGGCGAGAATGAAGCGAAGCATGGCAACCTCCTGCTTGGTGCGAGTTGTCGTTGCGAGCGAAGCGAAGCAATCCAGTTCTCGGCACCGAATGCTAGATAGCTGCGTCGCGGAGTTTACCATCGGGCGGGCCACTTCGGGCCGGACCCGGTGGCTCCTCGCAACGACGTGGGAAGCCTATCCCATATGCGCCGGCAGCCACAGCGCCAAAATCGGAAACGCGATCAGGATCACCAGCCGGATCAGATCGGTGACGATGAACGGCAACACGCCGCGGAAGATCGTGGAAAAGCTCACCTCCTGCACGACGCTCTTGATCACGAACACGTTCATGCCGACCGGCGGGTGAATGAGCCCAAGCTCGACGGTCATGACGATGATGACGCCGAACCAGATCGGATCGAAGCCGAGCTGGATGATCACCGGAAAGATGATCGGGATGGTGAGGATGATCATCGCCAGCGAATCCATCAGGCAGCCGAGCACGATGTACATCAGCATGATGAGCGCGAGCACGCCGTAACGGCCGAGCCCAAGCGCCGTGAAAAAGACCGTCACCTTCTGCGGCGTCTGGGTAATGGTAAGAAAATAGCCGAACAGCAGCGCGCCGATCAGCACGGTGAGGACGGCGGCGGCGGTGCGCACGGCTTGCAGCAGCGAGCGGCGGATGTCCGGGGGGCTGAGCTTGCCGCGGGCGACGCCGATCAGGAGTGCGCCGATGGCGCCGACGCCTCCTGCCTCGGTCGGCGTGAACAGGCCGCCATAGAGCCCGCCGATGACGAAGACGAACAGGAGCAACATCGCCCAAACGTGGCGCAAGCCGGTCAGCCGTTCCTTCCAGGAATGGCGCGGCGCGACCGGGAGGAAATCCGGCCGCACCCGGCCGATGACCACCACGGTGAGCATGTCCATCGCCGCCGCCAGCAATCCCGGAATGATTCCGGCGATGAACAGCTTGCCGATGTCCTGCTCGGTGATGATGCCGTAGACCGCGAGCACGGTCGACGGCGGCAGCATGGCGCCGAGCGTGCCGCCGGCGGCGATGACGCCGGTGGCGAAGGATTGCGGATAATTGTAACGCCGCATTTCCGGATAGGCGACGGTGGCGAAAGTCGCCGCGGTGGCGACCGAGGAGCCCGAGATCGCGGCAAAGCCGGCGCAGGCCGCGATGGTGGCGATGCCGAGCCCGCCGCGGAAATGACCGACGAAGGAATTGGCGGCGCGGAACAGTTCGCGACTCATGCCGGAATTGGACACGAACGCGCCCATGAGCAGGAACATCGGAATGACGCCGAAGGTGTAGTCGGTCACCGTCCGCATCGAGGTGTGACCGATGATTTTCAGCGCGGCGTCGCCGTTGACCAGATAGGCGAAGCCGGTGACGCCGACGAGGCCCATCGCCATGCCGACCGGCACGCGCAGCAGCATCAGCGCGAACAGCGCGACAAATCCGAGGACGGCGACGGCGTCGCTGCTCACGGCGCTCACTCGACCGGCTTGATCTGGTATTGCGTGCCGAACTCGCCCGGCTGGAGGATCAGCCGATAGGTGCGGATGGCGATCAGCAGCACCGCGGAGACGTCGCCGAGCCACGCCACCAGGAAGAACGGCCACACCGGCAGGCGTAGATCGAAGGTCAGGACGTGATCGGCGCGGGTGGTCCAGACCTTGTCGTAGAGGGTGTAGGTCTGCACCGTGACGACGAACAGGAGGACGAGCGTGGCGAAGACGTCGATGAAGCGCTGCAGCCGCCGACCGACATTGGCATAGAGCAGATCGACGGTGATGTGGGTGCCGCGATAGCTCGTCGCCGCGATGCCCCAGAAAATGAGGATGCCGAGCAGCAGGCGGCCGAAATCGTAGGCATCCGGAATCTGCACGCTGAAGAAGTAGCGCAGCATGACGGAGATGAAGATGTCGGCGGCGACGATGCCGATGAATCCCGCCGCCATCAGCTCGATGAAATCGATGAACCAATTCATCGGCCCGCGCGGCGCCAGCGGCGGCGCTGCGCCGGGGTCAACCGCGCCGACCGCCGTGGGTTCAACCATGTGCGCTCCTCAACCGCCCGGCGGACATGCGTTCGCGGCCGGCGCTGTCAATAGGCCGCGTTGTATTGCGCCAACGACGCCTTGAGCTCCTTCATGATCGCGTCGGGATCGCCGCCGGTTTCGCGCACCGCGTCGGCCCATTTCTGCTGCAGCGGCGCGGCCGATGTCTTCCACGCCGTGAGCTGCTCGTCGGTGATCTTGTAGACCTCGTGGCCCGGCATTGCTTTGATCTTCTCGAGACCGGCACGCTCCCAGTCCGCCCACGGGTCGGCGAACTTGGCCGCCCACTCCGTCGTACAGTGATCGTCGATCACCTTCTGCTGCGCCGCCGACATCGCCGCATAGGTCTTCGGGTTCATCAGCCACAGGAACATGACCGTGTTGAGCGGCGCGTCCATGTGATACTTCGTGACCTTGTCGACACCGAGGAGCGACACCGATGCCCACGGGAAGTTCACCGCATCGGCGACGCCTTTTTCCATGACGTCGCGGACTTCGGTAGCGCTGGCTTGCACGTTGGTGCCGCCGAGCGACGTCACCCAGGCGGCGACGGTGGCCTGCGAGGGGCGGATCTTCATGCCCTTGATGTCGCCCGGCACCACGATCTTTTTGCTCTTGGAGTGCCAGGTCAGCGGATCGAGGATGAAAGCGAAGCAGAATTTGACGCCTTTCAGCTCGTTGGTAGCGTACTTGCGATACCAGCTGTCGATGGCGCGGATGCCGCCGTGGGAATCGCCGACCAGAAACGGCAATTCGCCGGCGGCGATGATCGGAAAGCGGCCGGGCTGGTAGCCAGGATTGACGTAGGTGAAATCGGCGATGCCGTCGCGCGCCATGTCGTAGTGATCGAACGCCTTGCCGAGCTGCTGCGACGGAAACACCTTGTATTTGATCGTGCCGCCGGAGGCCTTCTCGACGTCGGCACCCCATTCCTCGATCGCCTTCTGCAACGGGTGCGTCGGCGGCACCCAGTGCGACAGCTTCAGCTCGAAGGTCTTGTCCTCGGCCGAGGCCGCGCCAAGCCCGAGCGCCAGGCCGAGAAGCGCTGCTCCACAGAGCAGGAATGGCCGCATCCGGCGCATGATTTCCTCCAGATGATTTGATTGGTTAAATTTTGAACTTTTGCATTTAAACGCAAAAGCCCGGGCCTGTACAGCAGCCCGATACCGGCAGCGCCGGCCATTCAGCAAGCGTTAAATTTGTTCGTGCCGGCGTAAGACTTCCTGCACGCTGTTTTCGATTGGTTTGCCGCGATGCGACGGCCTTAACGCGACGGCAGTGGCGGCGACGGTAGTGACGTACCTGAAATCCAAAAAGCCGGGCGAGCGCTCAATCGGCGCAACGCTCATGCGTCAGGGGCGTCAAGATGTTCAGTCGCGTTGTGCACGGTATTACCGTGCTCCTTGTGTTATTGCCAGTTGTTTTATTGGACCGCGCATACGGCCAATCACAGCCGGGCCCGGCCGCGAACGAGGCGGCGACGTTTGACAGCCGCTTCTCGGCCGTGAACGACTTGCCGCAACGGCCAGCACAGCCTCCGACTGCAAGCCCGCCGGCAGAGCATTCGATGCAGCCGCCGGCGCCCGAGGAGCCGTTCGGCCTCCGGGTCGAGTCGGTGACGGTGGGCGAGGTGCTCAACAAATGGAACGGCCTCGTCGCCGACGTCCGCGCCGAGAGCGAGATCTTGGCGCGCTGCCGCAGCGACGCACAGCATTGCCCGGCGGCGGCACGAAAATTCCTCAACGTGATCGCGGACGGCCGTGCGCGCGACGGCCGCGCCCGCATCGGCGTGATCAACCGCGCCATCAATCTGGCGATCCGGCCGATGACCGATCTCGCCCAATGGGGCGTCACCGATCGCTGGAGCGCGCCGCTGGCCACGCTCACGACCGGCCGCGGCGATTGCGAGGATTACGCGATCGCCAAATATGTGGCGCTGCGCGAAGCGGGCGTCGCCGAGACCGACGTCCGGCTGGTGATCGTGCGCGATCTCGCCAACGGCGAAGATCATGCGATCGTTGCCGCCCGCGCCGATGAAAAATGGATCATGCTCGACAATCGCCGCCTGACGCTGCTCGAAGACCGCGCCATGCCGCATGTGTTGCCGCTGTTCGCTTTCGACCAGGACGGCGTGAAACGCTTTGGGCTGCCGATCGCCGAAGCGCACCGTGCGCCGGTCCCGGCTGAAACCGTGGCCGCCGTCCCCTCGGCGCTGTAGTTTTTTAGATCAAATTCCGCTCGAGCATCGCGCGACTTTCAGAGCTCGCCGCCATACGGTCCTTGCGGATCGACCAACGACTGCAGGCGCAAAGCTGCCGCGTGCGCGAAGCGCAGCATCACGGTCTTGCGCCGCGCCGGCATCAATCGATGCTCCGGCGCCTCGGACACGATCGAAGCGCCGAAGGCGTCGGCCACGATCAATCCGGCGTCCGGCGGAAATATCGCGCAGGGAACATCGACGATTGTGGCGAAGAACAGCCGGTCGCAGTGCAGCCGGTATTCCATCCACTTCTGATCGGCGCGGAAATCGGCGACCGACGATTTGATCTCGACAATCAGGATCTCGCCGTCGCCGCCGAGCGCGACCAGATCGGCGCGGCGGCCCGACGGCAGCGGCAGCTCGCTCACCACGCAATAGCCGAGCGCATGGAGGAATCGCGCGGTACCGCGGGCGATGGCGAGTGCGGTCGGCGATTGCCGGCCGTCGGCCGGCGCCGCGGTTGGCAGCAGATTGACGCTCATCGCCAGGATTCCGGGAAGCGGCGGGTTGGATGAAAGCCGCGTTTCGATCTTACGCACGTCACGCACTCCGACCGCGCAACCGACTCGACCAAACGATTCATTCTGCCGTGCCGGCGCGCTCGGGAAAAGCCCCCGCCAGCGCGGCGCGGGACGCCGCCAGCACACCGCGCTCGGTGATCAGGCCGGTCACCAGCCGCGCCGGCGTCACGTCGAAGCCGTAATTTGCGACCGGTGTGTCAGGCGGCGCGATCCGCACGGTTTCGATGCGGCCGTCGGCGGCGCGGCCGGTCATGGTCGTCACTTCGTCGGGGCCGCGCTCCTCGATCGGGATTTCGGCGATGCCGTCGGCGACCGTGAAGTCGATGGTCGGCGACGGCAGCGCCACGTAAAACGGCACGCCATTGTCGCGCGCGGCGAGCGCCTTCAAATAGGTGCCGATCTTGTTGCAAACATCGCCGTTAGCGGTGACGCGATCGGTGCCGACAATAACCAGATCGACCAGGCCGTGCTGCATGAGATGGCCGCCGGTATTGTCGGCGATCAGCGTGTGCGGCACGCCATGGCGGCCGAGCTCCCAGGCGGTGAGCGAAGCGCCCTGATTGCGCGGCCGCGTCTCATCGGCATAGACGTGGATGGCAACGCCTTTGTCGTGCGCCATGTAGATCGGCGCGGTGGCGGTGCCGACATCGACCGCCGCAAGCCAGCCGGCATTGCAATGGGTGAGCACGTTCACCCGCTCGCCCGGCCGCTTTTTGGCGGCGATGGCTTCGATCAGCGGCAGGCCGTTGCGGCCGATGCCGGTATTGATGGCGATGTCCTCCTCGCAAATCTCGGCCGCGCGCCGGTAGGCAGCGGCGGCGCGCTCCGCACGCGGGCGATTGCGGACGACGGCCATCATCTCGTCGAGCGCCCATTTGAGATTGATCGCCGTCGGACGCGTGGCCAGAAGCGTTGCATAGGCGCGCTCGAGCGCGTCGTCGGAAGCGTCCTCGCGCAGCGCGAGGCTCATGCCATAAGCGGCGGTGGCGCCGATCAGCGGTGCGCCGCGGATCACCATGGCACGGATGGCGTGCGCCGCTTCGGCAAGCGTCGTCAGCCGCGCAGTCGCCAAACGATACGGCAGGGCCGTCTGATCGATCACGCCGACCGACCAGCCGTCCGGCTCGAGCCAGATGCTGCGCATGGATCTGCCGTCGACTTTCATGGATTTGTTCCTACCAGATTCCACTCGGCCGTGTAGTGCACGTCATTGCGAGCCAACAATGACGAGATGCCCTGAGACTTGCCCGCGCAACGCCGTTGCCGCAATGTCGCGTGCCGACAGCGGAGAGAGATGCCAATGGCCGCCCTCGATCTAGAGACCGAATATAGTCCCCGCCTGACCGTGACCGATCACGCGCAGATTTTTGCCCGTTGGGCGCGCGCGGCCGAGGACTACCGCGTCGAGACGCTCAAAAACGGCAAGGCCGAGCTCGGCCTTTCCTACGGCGACTCGCCGCGGCAATTCATCGATCTGTTCCTGCCCGCGGCCGGCGAAACGGCGCCGCTCGTCATGTTCATCCATGGCGGTTATTGGCGCGCCATGGATCCGTCATTCCACAGCCACATGGCGCGCGGCTTGAACGAGCGCGGCTTTGCCGTGGCAGTGGTCGGCTACGACCTCGTTCCGATCGTCACCATTGCCGACATCATCGAGCAAATCCGGCACGCCTGCGCCTTTCTGTGGCTGCGGTTCGGCCGCCGTTTCCTGGTGAGCGGACATTCGGCCGGCGGTCACCTCACCGCCGCCATGGTCGCAACCGACTGGCAAAAGCTCTGGCCGAAAGTCCCGAGCGATCTGGTGCCGACCGGCTACGCCATCTCCGGCGTGTTCGATCTCGCCCCCCTGGTGAAGACGAGCATGAATCAGGACTTTCGTCTCGACGCCGAAGAGGCGCGTCGCATCTCGCCGATGTTCTGGACGGTGCCGCCGGGGCGCACGCTCGACGCCGTCGTCGGCGACCTGGAATCGAGCGAGTTCAAACGCCAGAGCCGCAGCATGGCAGACACCTGGGGACGGGCGAACGCGGAAACCCGCTACGCCGAATTGCCCGGCAACCATTTCACCATCCTCGACGCGCTCGCCGATCCGCAAAATGCGATGGTGGCGCGGATCGCCGAGTTGGCCGGGCAAGTCGGCCGGTAACCAGTCTGTCGCTCGGCCGGCTGCATCGCCGCGCGAGCTAGGTGCGGCGCCAGCGCAGCCCGACACCGGTCGAGGCGGCCAGCGCGGACGCCGGGAAAACCCGTTGTCACTAATTTGTTGACATGCGTGACTACATAAGCTACAAATGTCCCTGTTACGGGGACAATGATGATTTATCAATTTTGGCGCCTCAGCGAGCCCGGACCGGGCAATCTCGGGCTCGCCTTCACAGACGATAGCGTCCTGGTCGGGCAGACGCCGCTGATCGAACGGCGCGATGGACGCTTTGTCGTTCGTGAACCAAGCGAGATTGACCGCCTGTTGAAGCGGGCCTATCGCGGCGAGCCTGTGGTCGACCGGCTCATGCCCGGCCTTGCGACCGTCGCGTCGGCCCTGAATGCCAATGACCCGTGCCTGGCGCGGATCGCCGCGGTGCATTTGAAGATTCCCGACCTGCCAAGCTCCGCCGCACGCGATGCGCTGGAAGCGGAAGATTCGCTGATCAAATACGCGCGCGACGAAGGCAGCGGCACCGACTGGAATCCGGCGCTGCATCCACGCGCCGGCACGCCGCCCAATCCCGGCTGGTTCGCGCCGACCGACGGCGAAACCGACACATCAAGAGTGCGAATTGCGGAGAACAAGGATGATTCGCGGCGCAACGACACCGAGCCGACGTCCGCCGACCAATGGGTACAGATACCGCCCGGCAAATACATCGACGAGTTGGCCGATTTCGTCGAATGGATTGCAAACGCGAAGCCGGACGATGCGAAAACGATCAGAGCGGAAATCAAGCGGTACTACTACGACGTCGGCGACGCGAATAGCGGCGATGCACTCAATGCCGCGTTGAGCGGTATCCTCCAGCCCGGCGCTACTAAAGAAGATCGCCAGGCCACTCTCAATTTGATCGCGCACTACGCCCGCTACGATCCGGCCGAGACGGGCCATCTGCGCGATCTGCTTTCCGGCACAACCCTCATTGCCGAATCCACGCGTCGGCACCGTCGACTTATCAGCAGAGGCTACGGCCGCCCGAACTGAGTTATCGCAAGCCGAAGCCGACGCAGCCGCGTGGAAACGTGGGTGGGCCGAGCGAGGCCGATATTTCGAAGACCGACTCGGACGCGAACTTCATCCGAACTTTCCAATCATCGACAAAATTCCGGACGGAGTTGCAACCAGCATTAAGTCACTCGACCTCCGGGCCGCCACCTATCAAGATGAAGTTCGTCTAACATACAGGCTTCAAAAATATGTGAATGACGTCTCAGAATTTGATGGTGCCCGCTGGGCAAACGACGTCGTTTTGCCTTCAGAAATTAGAGGTCGCGCCTTGAGCTTAGCTATTCCGAAAGGAAGCATGACTGCGGCCCAACGAGAGGCAATCGAGGCGGTGCGCGCCTGGGCACGAATGAAGAATCATAATCCTGTGGAATTTAACATTATGGAATTTTAGGTCCTCACATGCTGTTCAGCTCTTACCTGAGAGAGGGTATCGTCTATGTTCCGACCGTGGCCAAACGTGGGACGGGGCCTGTTTACACAGAGATCGAGCCGGTCGCAGTCGTACCCGTCAACAATACCGCCGCGATCCGCCGCGCGTTATTGGATGTGATCGCCAGAAAAAACAGCGTCGTGCCCGTCCCAAAGGGCAAGTGGCCGGCCCCAGTGTTGCTGAAATATGCCGGCGTGGGGAGTTGGTCGGCCTTTGCCCGCAATGCATCCGCGTGGAGCATAAAGGAAAACGAAGGCCTCTATCAGATTGTCGGCCACCGCAAACATTCCAAAGGATATTGGGAGGAGGACCCCAGTCAGAAAACGCAATTTCCACCTGGAACCACAGTCGACGACGTGATTGACCGCATGATCGCGATCCTGCAGGAGGCGGCGCGCAAATGAGGCTATCGTGCACCTGGTTGGCTGACCTAACGACAACGTCCAGCGTGCGCCTGAGCCGCGCGAAGTCGGAGCGGATGCGTCGCCGGCGTTCCACGCCGGTTCGGCGCGTCGAACCTTAGTTTCCCCCGCGCTCGCTTGATTGCAAGTTCACATCGGTAGCATGCGCCGCGGGCGCCAGCAGGACGCATGCCGAGGCGGCGAAGATGAGCCCGAACCCGATGATGTCGGTCGCGGTCGGCCGTTCGCCGACAATGAGTATGGTCGAAATGACGCCGACCGCCGGAATGCCGAGCGTACCGAGCGAGGCGGTGCCGGCCGGCAGCCGCCGGATGATCTCAAACCATAGCGCGTAGGCGATGCCGCTGCCGATGACTTCGGCATACGCGGTCGCCAGGAGCGAGCCGACGTGCGCATGGTCGAGGTTGAGCCGGCCGTCGACAACGATGAGGCAGCCGGCGATCACCAAGAACGCGATCACGAGCTGCCAGAACGCAAAGGCCAAAGGATCGAGGTTGAGGCGGGCCCATTTGACATAGACCGTGCCGGCGCCCCAGCTCAGGCCCGCCGCAACGGCCAGCAAAAGGCCCAGCGGGACACCCTTTGCGGCCAACGGATAGATCAGGACCACGAGCCCCAGCACGCACAGGATGACGGCGAGAATTTGCCGCGTACTCGGCCGCTCGCGCAGCAGCATCCAGGCCAACAGAACGGTCCAGATCGGCATCGTGTAGATCAGGATCGTCACCCGCGACGTCGCGGCAGCAACTTGCGCGTAGGCGCTGAGCAGGCTGAAAGCGCCGATATTGAGGAGCGAGATGACGAACAGGTGCCCCCAATCTTTGGCGGTGGCAACGCGCAGGCTGCGGCGCGTCACCAGACAAATAACGAGCAACGACAGCACGCCGAGCGCCGCCGTCATGGTGCGCATGCTCAGCGGCGGAATGTCTTGCAGCGCAATCTTCATCAGCGGCCAAGTCGTGCCCCAGAGCAAGCAGAGCGCGACAAGGAGAAGCTTGGCGCGCATGTCGCCGGCACCCGCAGCGCGCTCACTGTGACCGGGTTCGCGAACGGTCACGGCGCTTTCGGCCCGGCGGCGCGATACCAATCGGCGATCTGCGCGCCGGTCCAGAATTTCACGTCGCGTTTCTCGCCGATGACGTCGAGCACGCGGCGGAAATATTTGAGCCGGTGCGGCGCGCCCATGATGTAGGGATGCACGACCAGAGCCATGACGCGCGCCGATGCGGCGGAGTCGGCGTAGATCTGCTCGAACTGGTCCAGCGCGCGGTCGCTGTATTCCGATGCCTTGTGATGCTGAATGAGCATCATGGCGACGTCGTTGCATTCCTGCGTATAGGGCAGGTTGAGCAGCGGTTTGGTGCGGGTCTTGAGCCAGACCGGCTGATCGTCGAGAACCCAGTCGGCGACATAGTCGTAGCCTTCTTCGACCAGGAGGTCCGGCGTCTCCCAGGTCTCCGTCAGGCCGGGACCAAGCCAGCCGCGCGGCGGTTTGCCGGTGGCCTTCGTGATGACCTCGCGGACTTTGCGGATATCGGCGCGCTCGTTCGCCACCTTCTGCATGTTGCGCTGGGTGAAGCCGTGGCCGATGAACTCCCACTGGCGCTCGACCGCGGCGCGCACGATCGGCGGATAAGCCGCAAGCGCCGAGCCATTGATCGCCAGCACCGGGCGAATCGACAGCGCATCGAACACCTCGACGAACCGCCAAAAGCCGACCCGGTTGCCGTATTCGTGCCAGGCCCAATTGGGCACGTCCGGCATCGGCGAGCCGCCGGCGGGCGGCGTGAGCACCGTGCGCGGCATCGGCTGCTGCGGGTCCCATTCCTCGACATTGACGATGACCCACACCACCATGCGGGCGCCGTCCGGCAGCTTGAGCGGCGGGCGTTCGGCGATGGCCGAATAGGCAATACGGTCGGTCGGCAGCAGACGCTGCGGCGACCTCCCCGTCGTGCGCGCGGATTTTCCCGGCCGCGTGGTCATGCGCCGGTATTCCTGCCGGGCGGCACAATCATCGTCAACAGCGGCCGGCCGTCTTCTCGCCCGCCGAACGAAAGCGCGCGACGATCGCGCCCAACACCGTCAGCGTCACCGCGCAAATCACCACCGGCACGAAGACGGTCCAGGGTTTGCCGGTCACGTCCCACAGCGCGCCGCAGATGGTCGGAATGATGATCGCGCAGGTATAGCTGATGGTGAGCATGCCGGCGGCGGTGCGCGGTACGTCGCTGGGCGCGGCCAGGAGCGGCGGCAACGCCAGGATCGGCGTCATGGTCATCACCGTGCTGATCCCGATCAATCCGGTGCAGACGATGACGGCGAACGGAGATTGGATGAAGATCAGTCCGAGGAAGCCCGCCAGCATGACCGGGCCGAACAGCAGAAACGGCCAGGCGCGCCGCTGCAAGCGCCGCGACAGCAATACCAAGAAGACCAGGGCGACGAGTTGCGCGCCGTTCAATGACGCCAGCGCCGGCCCTAGCAAATCCGCCTGGCCGTGGCTGGCGAGATAGTCGCCCAGAAAGGCATTGGCGACGAAGAACGGACTGTTGTTGCTGCCGAAGGCGAGGCCGAGCAGCCAGACCACCGGGCTTTTCCAATCCGGCCACCATAACCCGCCGATCGCGGTCAGCGAGCCGCCGGAATGGTGCCGCTCCTTCGGGCTCAGCAGAAAAAACACGGCGGCGATCAGAATCGCCGGCACCGCCCAGAGGAAAAAATCGAGCCGCCAGCTGCCGCCAACGAGCGGCAAGACGAACGGAATGGTGAGGACCGGCGGCAATACCGCGCCGATCACCATGCCGTTCGAATAGATGATGGTGCCGACCCCGATGCGGCCGGGCAGCCATTCGCGTACCAAGGTCGGCATGCCCGGCTGCATGATGGCGATGCCGAAACCGGTGGCGATCGCGGCCCCGTAGAGGGTCCACACGTCGACCGCGGCGCCACGCGCGCCGCCGGCGAAGCCGGCAATCACCATGCCCAGCGCGACCGCGAGCCTGGCGCCGACGCGCGCAATCAGCAGCGATCCGGGTATCGCCGCGATGGCGAACATCGCCAATGGAAGTCCGATCAGCAGCCCGATCTGCGTCTCCGACATCCCCAATTCGATATGCACGAGCGGAATCACCGGCGGCACCGCCAACAGCGTCATGCGCATGGCGCAGCCGGCAAGCCACAGCAGGCACATGAGTTCGGTGGCGTGGCCGAGCGAAGCTTTGGCGGCGGAATTCCCGGCGAGAGGCATGGGGTGAGGCAGGTTTTCGATGCGCACCCTGCATCAGCGGAGCCCGTTGCCGCAAGAAACCTCCTCACACCGGGAGGCGACGCATAACAGGCTTGCAGCGCGTACGGAACAAAGATAGAACGATAGCGGCCGGGGCTCGATACGACCGACATGTCCGATCTCACCGCCGCGCTGGACCGGCTTCACACGGTATTCGGGTTTGAAACGTTCCGGCCCGGTCAGGCCGAGATCGTCTCGGCGATCCTCGACGGCCGCGACGTGCTTGCGGTCATGCCGACCGGCAGCGGCAAGTCGCTGTGCTACCAGCTTCCGGCACTCATCCGCGACGGCCTCACCATCGTCGTGTCACCGCTGATCGCGCTGATGCGCAATCAGGTAGCGCAACTGTGCGGCAACGGCGTCGCGGCGGCGAGCTTGAACTCGACAAACGACCCGGCGGAGAACCGCGCGATCCTCGACCGCATCGCGCGCGGCGATCTGCGTCTCGTCTATGTCGCGCCCGAACGTTTGCTCAAGACCGAAACGCTTGGTCTCCTCAAGCGCGCCAAGGTCGTCATGCTGGCGGTCGATGAAGCGCATTGCATCTCGCAATGGGGTCACGACTTCCGGCCGGAATACGCGGCGCTGGGCGCGGTGCAGGCGGAGCTCGGCGGTGTGCAGACGGTGGCGTTCACCGCGACGGCGGACGCCGCGACCCGCAGCGATATCGTGGACAAGCTTTTTGCCCGGCCGCCGGCTTTGTTTGTCCACGGTTTCGACCGGCCGAACCTTCGGCTCGCCATGCGGGCCAAGGCCGGCGGGCGCACGCAGATCGCAGACTTCATCAAGGGCCACCGCGGGCAGAGCGGCATCGTCTATTGCGCGTCGCGCCGCAAGACCGAGGAGCTTGCCGAATTCCTGCGCGGCAACAGCGTCAACGCACTGGCGTATCACGCCGGCATGGAGAGTGCGGCGCGTTCGCGCAACCAGGACGCGTTCCTGCAGGACGACGGTGTCGTGGTGGTCGCGACAGTGGCGTTCGGCATGGGGATCGACAAGCCGGACGTCCGCTTTGTCCTCCACGCCGACATGCCGGCCAATATCGAAAGCTATTATCAAGAGATCGGCCGCGCCGGTCGCGACGGCATGCCGGCCGATACCTTGACGCTCTACGGGATGGGCGACATCCGGCTCCGCCGCTTGCAGATCGACGAAAGCGAGGCCACGGCCGAACAAAAGCGCGTCGACCGGCAACGCCTCAACGCGCTGGTCTCGTTATGCGAATCGCCGCGCTGCCGGCGGCAGACGCTGCTGGCTTATTTCGGTGAAACGACCGCGCCGTGCGGCAATTGCGACTTCTGTTGCGAAGGCGCCGAAGTGATCGACGGCACCATCGCGGCGCAAAAGGCGCTCTCCGCCATCGTGCGCACCGGCGCGCGCTTCGGCACCGAGCATCTGACCAACGTGCTCCTTGGCGAGAACACCGAAGCAGTCGAGAAATTCGGCCATGATCGGTTGCCGACCTTCGGCGTCGGCAAGGAATACGGCAAGCAGGAATGGCGCTCGATTTTCCGCCAGCTGCACGGCGCCGGCATTGTCGCGCTCGACATCACCGGCCACGGTACCTGGTCGGTCACCGAAAGCGGCCGCGCCGTTCTCAAAGGCATGACCAGCGTCACCTTGCGCCGGGACACCTTGAAACCGGCGACGCGTAAGGCCGCCCGCGCGGCCGCCAATGCAGCGGCGTTGGCCGATGGCGCGCAAGGCGACGCGGCGCTGTTCGAAGCCTTGCGGCAGCGGCGGTCGGATCTGGCCAAGGAGCAGCGGGTCGCGGCGTACGTCGTGTTCGCCGACAAGACCCTGATCGACATGGCCAGGCGCAAGCCGGCGACCGC
This sequence comes from uncultured Alphaproteobacteria bacterium, assembly GCA_963829395.1. Classification (GTDB taxonomy): domain Bacteria; phylum Pseudomonadota; class Alphaproteobacteria; order Rhizobiales; family Xanthobacteraceae; genus BOG-931. Next base: position 73,191 of record CAWHHX010000002.1, read on the forward strand.
GGCCGAGATGAGCGCCGTGCACGGCGTCGGCGAGGCCAAGCTCCGGCAATACGGCGAGGTTTTCCTCGATGTGATCCGCCAGCACGGCGCGGGGCAGCCTTGAAGCCGGGCCGCGACGGTTTCGTCTTGTTGCACCGCATTCCGCGCTATGTTAGCAAAACCACGATTTTTGCGGGGCGCGCGTGGGCACTCCCCCGGAGCCCCGGACTTCCAAGTCCCGCTTTAATCCCAAGGGCTTGCTCCGGCCGTTTGCGCCGGGTGCGGGTTTGCGGAACAGCTTCAAAAGAATCCGAGACGACGACGCGAACATAGAGAGCCCACTTGGCAGGCGAAGAACCCTTTGTGTCCGGCATGGCCGGCCGTTACGCGACCGCGCTGTTCGAACTGGCGCGTGAGGCCAACGCCATCGACGCCGTGAAGGCGGATCTGGAGCGTTTCGACGCGCTCGTCGCCGAAAGCCCCGATCTCGCGCGGCTGGTGCGCAGTCCGGTGTTTTCCGCCGACGAGCAATTGCATGCGCTCTCCGCGGTGCTCGAGCGCGCCGGCATCGGCGGCCTGGCGGCGCAGTTTCTCAAGCTCGTGACCACGAACCGCCGGCTGTTCGCGGCGCACGACATGGTGCGCGGCTTTCGCGAGCTGGTCGCCCAGCATAAAGGCGAGACCACCGCCGAGATCACGGTCGCCGAAGCAGCTCAAGGACGATCACGTCGCCGCGTTGCGCAGCGCGCTCAAGGCGGTCAGCGGCAAGGACGTCGATCTCAATATCAAAGTCGATCCCGCCATCATCGGCGGGCTCGTGGTCAAGCTCGGCAGCCGCATGGTCGACAGCTCGCTCCGCACCAAACTCAATTCCATCAAGCACGCGATGAAAGAGGCTCGATAATGGATATCCGCGCCGCGGAAATCTCCGCCATCCTCAAGGAGCAGATCAAGAATTTCGGCCAGGAGGCCGAGGTTTCGGAAGTCGGCCAGGTGCTGTCGGTCGGCGACGGCATTGCCCGCGTCTACGGCCTCGACAACGTGCAGTCCGGCGAGATGGTCGAGTTCGAAAGCGGCGTCAAAGGCATGGCGCTGAACCTCGAAATCGACAATGTCGGCATCGTGATCTTCGGCTCCGACCGCGAGATCGCGGAAGGCCAGACCGTCAAGCGCACCCGCGCCATCGTCGAGGTGCCGGTCGGCAAAGGCCTGCTCGGCCGCGTGGTCGACGCGCTCGGCGAGCCGATCGACGGCAAAGGCCCGATCAAGGCCGACCATAAGGCGCGCGTCGACGTGAAAGCGCCCGGCATCATTCCGCGCAAATCGGTGCACGAGCCGATGGCGACGGGACTGAAGGCGATCGACGCGCTGATCCCGATCGGCCGCGGCCAGCGCGAGCTGATCATCGGCGACCGCCAGACCGGCAAGACCGCGATCGCGCTCGACACCATCCTCAACCAGAAGCCGCTCAACGCGTCCGGCGACGAGAAGATCAAGCTCTATTGCGTCTATGTCGCGGTCGGGCAGAAGCGCTCGACGGTGGCGCAGTTCGTCAAGGTTTTGGAGGAGCAGGGCGCGCTCGATTATTCGATCGTGGTCGCGGCGACCGCCTCCGATCCGGCGCCGATGCAGTTCCTGGCGCCGTTCTCCGGCTGCGCCATGGGCGAATATTTCCGCGACAACGGCATGCACGCCGTGATCATCTATGACGATCTCTCCAAGCAGGCCGTCGCCTACCGCCAGATGTCGCTGCTGCTGCGCCGGCCGCCGGGCCGCGAGGCTTATCCGGGCGACGTGTTCTATCTGCACTCGCGGCTGCTCGAGCGCGCCGCCAAGATGAACGACGATCACGGCGGCGGCTCGCTCACCGCGCTGCCGGTGATCGAAACGCAGGCCAACGACGTGTCGGCCTACATCCCGACCAACGTCATTTCCATCACCGACGGCCAGATCTTTCTTGAGACCGACCTGTTCTATCAGGGCATCCGCCCGGCGGTGAATGTCGGCCTTTCGGTGTCGCGCGTCGGCTCCTCGGCGCAGACCAAGGCGATGAAGAAGGTCGCCGGCCGCATCAAGGGCGAACTCGCGCAATACCGCGAGATGGCGGCGTTCGCGCAGTTCGGCTCCGACCTCGACGCCACCACGCAGCGCCTGCTCAATCGCGGCTCGCGGCTGACCGAACTGCTCAAGCAGCCGCAATTCTCGCCGCTGAAGATGGAAGAGCAGGTCTGCGTCATCTACGCCGGCGTCAACGGCTATCTCGATCCGCTGCCGGTCGAGCGCATCCGCGCCTTCGAGGACGGCCTGCTCGGCGCGCTGCGCCAGCAGCATCCGGAAATCCTCAACACCATCCGCGATTCCCGCGACCTCGACGATGCCACCGCCGGCAAGCTCAAGGCGGCGGTCGAGGGCTACGCCAAGACGTTCGCCTAACCGTCATGGCCGGGCGACAGTGCGAGGCGGTCTTCGTGCCTGAAATCCCGGCCGGCATGCCGATGAAGAGAAACGACTGAGACGACATGGCCTCCCTCAAAGATCTGCGCAACCGCATCGCCTCCACCAAGGCGACGCAGAAGATCACCAAGGCCATGCAGATGGTCGCGGCGTCGAAGCTGCGCCGCGCGCAGGTGGCCGCCGAGGCGGCGCGGCCCTACGCCACGCAGATGGACAAGGTGCTGGGCAACATCGCCGCATCGGTCGCCGGCTCGGAAACCGCGCCGCGGCTTCTGCGCGGCACCGGCAGCGACAATGTGCATCTCCTTCTCGTCTGCACCGCCGAACGCGGGCTGTGCGGGCCGTTCAACACCGCCATCGTGCGGCTGGCCCGCGAGCGCGCCAACGCGCTGATCCGCGAGGGCAAGGAAGTCAAATTCTTCTGCGTCGGCCGCAAGGGCTATGACCAGCTGCGCCGGCTCTATGCCAGCCAGATCGTCGAGATGGTCGATCTGCGCGGCGCGCGGACATTGCGCTTCGAGCACGCCGAGGGCATCGCGGAAAAGCTCATCGCGCGCTTTAACAATTTCGAATTCGACGTCTGTACGCTGTTCTTCTCTCGGTTCCGCTCGGTGATCGCACAAATCCCGACCGCGCAGCAGATCATTCCGCCGGTGTTCGACGGCACGGCGAGCGACGCCTTGGGCGGCGCCGCTTACGAGTTCGAGCCGGAGGCCGAAGACATCCTGCACGATCTCCTGCCACGCAACGTCGCGGTACAGATTTTCCGCGCCCTGCTGGAGAACGCCGCTTCGTTCTACGGCGCGCAGATGTCGGCGATGGACAACGCGACCCGCAACGCCGGCGACATGATCCGCCGGCAAACGCTGACCTACAACCGCACGCGCCAGGCGATGATCACCAAGGAACTGATCGAGATCATTTCCGGCGCCGAGGCGCTCTGAAGCATTTGTTGAAGAGGACACTATGGCTCAATCAGTCGGACACATCACCCAAGTCATCGGCGCCGTCGTCGACGTGCATTTCGACGAAAACCTGCCGGCGATCCTCAACGCGCTGGAGACGACCAATCAGGGCCAGCGGCTGGTGCTCGAAGTCGCGCAGCAGCTCGGCGAAAACACGGTGCGCACCGTCGCCATGGACACCAGCGAAGGGCTGGTGCGCGGCCAGGAAGTGAAGGACACCGGCGCGCCGATCTCAGTGCCGGTCGGGGCCGGGCTCCTCGGTCGTATCATCAACGTGATCGGCGATCCGGTCGACGAAGCCGGTCCGGTCAAAAGCGAGACGCTGCGGGCGATCCACCAGGATGCGCCGGCCTACACCGATCAATCGACCGAGGCCGCGATTCTGATCACCGGCATCAAGGTCGTCGACCTGCTCGCGCCGTATGCCAAGGGCGGCAAGATCGGCCTGTTCGGCGGCGCCGGCGTCGGCAAGACCGTGCTGATCATGGAATTGATCAACAATATCGCCAAGGCGCACGGCGGCTATTCGGTGTTCGCTGGCGTCGGCGAGCGCACCCGCGAGGGCAACGACCTCTATCATGAGATGATCGAGTCGGGCGTCAACAAGGATCCGCACAAGGGCTCGGTGGACGGCTCGAAATGCGCGCTGGTCTACGGCCAGATGAACGAGCCGCCCGGCGCCCGCGCCCGCGTCGGCCTCACCGGGCTGACAGTCGCCGAGTATTTCCGCGACCAGGGCCAGGACGTGCTGTTCTTCGTCGACAACATCTTCCGCTTCACCCAGGCCGGCTCGGAAGTCTCGGCGCTGCTCGGCCGTATCCCCTCGGCGGTCGGTTATCAGCCGACGCTCGCCACCGACATGGGCGCACTGCAGGAGCGCATCACCACGACCACCAAGGGCTCGGTGACCTCGGTGCAGGCGATCTACGTGCCGGCCGACGATCTCACCGACCCGGCGCCGGCAACGTCGTTCGCCCATCTCGATGCCACCACCGTGCTGTCGCGCGACATCGCCGCCAAGGGCATCTATCCGGCGGTGGACCCGCTGGATTCGACGTCGCGCATGCTGTCGCCGCTGATCGTCGGCGAGGAGCATTATGCGGTCGCGCGGCAGGTGCAGCAGGTGCTGCAACGCTATAAGGCGCTGCAAGACATCATCGCCATCCTGGGCATGGACGAATTGTCGGAAGAGGACAAGCTCACGGTCTCGCGTGCCCGCAAGATCGAGCGCTTCCTGTCGCAGCCGTTCCACGTCGCCGAGGTCTTTACCGGCTCGCCCGGCAAGCTCGTCGACCTGCAAGACACCATCAAGGGATTCAAGGGCTTGGTCGAAGGCAAATACGACCACCTGCCGGAAGCCGCTTTCTACATGGTCGGGACGATCGAGGAAGCGGTGGAGAAGGGCAAGAAGCTGGCCGAAGAGGCATAAGAAGCCCAAGCGTGAATAGGGAGTGGCGAATAGCGAATGGGGAAGAAACGAATGATCTTACCATTCGCCATTTTCCATTCGCCATTCGCGTTTGAGACAACGAGGATTCACGATGGCGTCCCTGCATTTTGAGTTTGTTTCTCCGGAGAGCGTATTGTTCTCCGGCGACGTCGATCAGGTGGATTTGCCCGGCGCCGAAGGCGATATGGGCATCCTCGCCGACCATGCGCCGCTCGTGACGACGCTGCGGCCGGGCATCGTCACGGTGTTTCGCGGCGGCGCCCGCGAGCCGATCGTGATCACCGGCGGCTTTGCCGAGGTCGGTCCCGCCGGCCTGACCGTTCTCGCCGATCGTGCCGTCGCGCGCGCGGATTTCGATACCGAAATGCTGGCCACTGAAATCAAGCACGCCGAGGAAGACGTCGCCGACGCGACGGACGCGGCGCTGCGCGACAAGCTCGCGCGGCACCTCGATCAGTTGAAGGCGTTGCAGGCGGCGCTCGGCGCGGCGGAGTCGGCAGCGCATTAAGGCAGGTCGTTACCGCCTCGCCACTCAAGCGAATTTCGAAAACTCCGCGACCACGCGTTCGTAGACCGCGCGCTTGAACGGCACGACGAGCGCGGGAAGATTTTGCAGCTTCTCCCAGCGCCATTCGACGAATTCCGGCTGATGTCCGCCGGCCGGATGCGCGATATCGATCTCGCTTTCCTCGCCGGTGAAGCGCAGCGCGAACCATTTCTGGGTCTGGCCGCGATATTTGCCGCTCCAGGCGTGGCCGGCGATCTTCGGCGGGATGTCGTATGTGAGCCAATCGGCGATCTCGCCGAGCCGTTGCACCGAGGTGATGTTGGTTTCCTCGCGCAATTCGCGCAACGCCGCCGGCCAAGGGTCCTCGCCCGCATCGATACCGCCTTGCGGCAGCTGCCAAACATGGGTGGCGTCGACGTGTTCGGGGCCGTCGATGCGGCGGCCGATAAACGCATGGCCGGCGCGATTGAGCACCATGAGGCCGGCGCACGGACGATAAGGACGATCTTCGAATGACATGAGCGGTGCGAATGGCGAATGGCGAATGGCGAATGGCGAGTGGTTAGTAGCGAAGTGGAGCAAGAAAGCCAATCACTTCGCCGCGCGCTCGCTTTCTACTTTCTACTCGCTATTCGCTACTTCGCTATTCGCGTTCTTGACTCTGTTTCGGCTTTAAGGCGACCGCGGTGATCGGCACCAATTGCAGGCCGCGGCCTTCCACCGCCTTCGCCCATTTGGCGATCCGCTCGATCGATACCGGGAGCGCCGACGACATGCCGACGACGACGCCACGCTCGCGCGCGGCCATCTCCAGGCGGCCGAGCGCGTGATCGATTTCGGCGGGAGTCGGCACCGAATCGACGATGATGTCGGCCTTGGCGAACGGCAAGTTGTTGGCGCCGGCGATCCGCCCGGCGACGCTGCGCGGATTGGCGCCGTCATCGACAAAGATCAGTCCGCGGTTGGCGGTCTCGCGCAGGATCGGGGCGAATGACTGCTCGGACGCGGTGAAGCGCGCGCCCATCGCGCCGGCGATACCGACATAGCCGTGGAACCGGCTCATCAGCCAATAGAGCCGTTCGACATTCTGTTCCGGCGTGAGCGAGGTCAACAGCGTCTGCGGGCCGGAATCGTTGTCGGGATAGCCGAACGGTTCCATGGGCGCTTGCAGCAGGACCTCGTGGCCTTCGCGGCGCGCGCGCCCGGCGAGATGATCGACATCGTAGCTGTACGGCATGAACGCGAGCGTCACCGCGCCCGGCAGCTTGCTGATGGCATCAGCCGTGACGCTGGCGCTCACGCCGAGGCCGCCGACGATGAGCGCGATGCGCGGCGCGTCGGGCCGCCCGGGGATCGGCTTCACCGGCTGTGCAAAGGCTTCCGCCGGCCGCGTGCCGTCGGCCGCGACTTTGGGAATGGGGCCGTGCGGTGTCATTTCGACGAATTTTTGATCGAGCGTTTGGCCCTCCGGGCCGCCGGCGCCTTTGCCTTCCGCCGGGATCACGACGTCCTGGCGTGCGCCGGTTTTGCCGTCGATGATGGTGACTGTCCTGGTATTGCCCGCGCCACCGGGGCCGGCATTGCCCGGATTCCCCTGGGCCGGCGGCACCGCGATCGTCACCGGACCATCGCCGCCCGGACTGTCGTTGCGGCCAAGGCCTGGCGCCGCTGGAGCTTCCGGAGCGCTCGCCGTGACGGCTTTCTTTGGCGCCATCGCAGCGTGCAGATCGATCGGCACGGCGACCATCGGTTCGCCGCCAAGGAGATCGTCGGCGACGATCGCCCATATGACAAACGCGCCCAGGAAGAGCGCGAGAGCGGCACCGATCACCTGAGGCAGCGCCTGTGAGATCGCGATGGGAAATCTGCGCCGAGGCTTGACCTCCTGGCCGAGCGGGGCGCTCAGGTCATCGGTGGCCATGCGCCAATCCTCGCGCAGATCTTTGGGCAGACCCGCAGCAAATAACACTCCGCCGAATCATGCGGCCGCAGTCTATCACGGCAGGCCGATACGCCGGCTCGGGGGACCGCTTTCGCCGCTGTTCTCCGGCATTTCCGGCCCGATCGCACGCGTGTTGGAGCGCCATCGCTTCGGTTGAAAGCGGTCGCCCCCTACCTCTTTGGTGGAGCGCGGTCTTTTGGAAAAATCGGCTCTGCCCGGGATCAGGTCCGCGGGCGAGCTTTTCCAGATCGTGGTCCGAAAAACAAACGGGGCGGCTCATCGCCGCCCCGTCATAGATGGAGAAGGAGCCAACTCAGTTGGGAACGGCGGCCTTCGGATTCGGCGGGAATGCCGCGTCGGTGATCGTGCCGCGCAGCAGATCGAGCGCTTCCTTGAGCGCGCGATCGTCCTTCTCGTCCGGCGGCACATAGGATTGCGAGCCGGACTCTTCGTTGCCTTCCGCCTTCAGATGGCCGCGCAGGGACGCTTCGCCCTTAGTGTCGGTCCGCGCTTTCAGATCCTCCGGCACTTCCTGCAACACTTCGATGTCGGGGGTGATGCCTTTGGCCTGGATGGACCGGCCCGACGGCGTGAAGTAACGCGCCGTGGTGAGCCGCAGCGCGCCGTTGCCGGCGCCGAGCGGGATGATGGTCTGCACCGAGCCCTTGCCGAACGAGCGCGTGCCGACGAGCGTCGCGCGCTTATGGTCCTGCAGCGCGCCGGCGACGATTTCCGACGCCGAAGCCGAGCCGCCGTTGATCAGCACGATGACCGGCTTGCCCTTGGTCAGGTCACCCGGCCGGGCATTGAAGCGCTGGGTCTCCTCGGCATTGCGGCCGCGGGTGGAGACGATTTCGCCCTTGTCGAGGAACGCATCCGACACTGAAATCGCCTGATCAAGCAGGCCACCCGGATTGTTGCGCAGATCGATCACGAAGCCTTTGACCTTCTCGGCGCCGAGCTGGCTGGTCAGATCGCTGATCGCCTTCTTGAGACCGTCAGTGGTCTGCTCGTTGAATTGGGTGACGCGGATATAGCCGACATCGTCGCCCTCAGTATGCGAGCGCACCGACTTCACGCGGATCACGTCGCGTACGATGGTCACGTCGATCGGCTTGTCGGCGCCCTTGCGCATGATGGTGAGCTTGATCTTGGTGTTCACCGGGCCGCGCATTTTCTCGACCGCCTGATTGAGCGTCAGGCCCTGCACCTGCTCATCGTCAAGCTTGGTGATGATGTCGTTGGCCATGACGCCGGCCTTGGCCGCCGGCGTCTCATCGATCGGCGCGACCACCTTGACCAGCCCGTCTTCCATGGTCACCTCGATACCGAGGCCGCCGAACTCGCCGCGGGTCTGCACCTGCATGTCGCGGAAGCTCTTCGGATCCATGTAGCTCGAATGCGGATCGAGCCCGGCGAGCATGCCGTTGATCGCCGATTCGACGAGCTTGCTGTCGTCGGGTTTCTCGACGTAATCGGCGCGCACCCGCTCGAACACGTCGCCGAACAGATTGAGCTGCCGGTAGGTATCCGAGGATGCGGCCTTTGCGCTCGATCCGACGAACACCGTGTGGGGTTGCGTCGCCAACAGTGTGAGCCCGGCACCTGCGATCGCACCCAAGAAAATGAGGGAAGTTTTGCGCATCATCCGCGAACCTTTTCGCCTTCGTTTGTTGCCCACCATGGGCTGGGATCGATGGGAGCGCCGTCTTTGCGGAACTCCACGTAGAGTACAGGTTGCTTGGACTTTGTCGCCGCCGCCGCGGATACCTGTGCTCCGCTGCCCATGACTGCTACGGGTTCACCCGTCAACACGAATTGGCCGAGATCGACGGAAATCCGCTCCATCCCCGCTAACAAGACATGATACCCGCCGCCGGCGTTCAGGATCAAGAGTTGGCCATAGCTGCGAAACGGACCGGCGTAAACAACCCAACCGTCGCAGGGCGAGGTGATCTGCGCACCGCTATGAGCGGCGATGGATTGCCCCCGTTGGGTTCCGCCGATGCCGTCGGACCCGCCAAACTCGCGGATTTTCACGCCGTTTACCGGTAAGCGCAGGTGGCCGCGTGCGGCGGCGAAGGCGACCGCCGGGACGAGCCGCCCCGGATCCTTGAGGGCGGCGAGGTCCGGCCGGGTCGCGTCCTCTTCGATCGAGCGGGCGTCCGCATGAGCGGTCCGCGTCGCGGCATCGAGGCCTGATTCGAGCTTGGCGATGAGATCCTTGAGGCTGTCGGCCTGACGCGCCAGCTCGGCGGCGCGCGAGCGTTCGGCGTCGAGCGCCTCTTCGGTAACCGCCTGCTTCTTCTGCCGCTCGTCGATCAATACGTTCATGCGTAATTGCTCGCGCCCAAACAAATCGAGATCGCGCGCGAGATGCTCGTTTTCGCCAACGATGGTCTTGCGCACCGCCAAGAGATCGGCGAGGTCGCCGGCAAGCGCATCGGCCTGGGCATGCATATCGGGAAGCACGGCGCCAAGCGTTATGGCGGTGCGCACCGCTTTCAGCGCATCTTCCGGCTCGACCAGCAGCGCCGGCGGCGGCTGGCGGCCGACCCTTTGGAGGGCGGCCAGGATTTCGACGATGGCGGTGCGGCGTTCGTCGAGCGATTTGCGGATGGCGACTTCCTGCTCGTCGAGCGGCTTAAGCCGTGCCCGCGTCGCCTCAATACTGGCCTCGACATCGCGGACCCGCGCCGCGGTATCGATCAATTGCTGGTTGAGCGCGCGCCGATCGTCGCCGATCGCCTCGATTTCACGCCGGAGCTTCGCCTGGCTTTCCGCCGACGCGCGCTCCTGGGCGCGGACCGAATCGAGTTCCTGATCGCGTTGCTTGAGCGTGTCGGTATCGGCCTGCGGGGCGGCGGCCCGCGCTGCCGATGAAGGCGACGGAACTTGACTCGATGGAACCTGAGCGGAAGGCGCTTGAGCAGAAGGCCCTTGAGCCAAAGGCACTTGAATAAAAGGCACCTGAACAAAAGGCGCCCGGCTCGCAGGCAATTGTGCCCCAGCGGCAGGCATTTGGCCGGGCAGGTTTTGCGCCAACGCAGTTGGACCGGCGCCCAGGGGCAGCGCCAGCGCCAACACCGAGCCAAGCACACGGCGCGGGTCGAGGCGGCTCGAGCGTCGGGGAATCATGTTGTCCAAGGGTAGGCGCCAAGCTGAGGAAAACAAGACAAAGCAGCCACGATTCGGCCGGATTAAGACGCAGCACCGGCTGAACCGTCACAAAACAGTGAGGCAAGATTTTAGAACAATTAAGGCCGATCACGCCCGATGATAGGGGTGGCCTGCGAGAATCGTGCCGGCGCGGTAAAGCTGCTCGAGCAGCATGACCCGCACCAGCTGATGCGGCCACGTCGCCTTGCCGAAAGCCAGCCGGATTTTGGCGCGTTCGATCAGGCTCGGCGCCAGACCGTCGGCGCCGCCGACGATAAAGCAGACGGCCGCCCGATCCTCCTCCCGCCAGCCGTGCAGCAGGCCGGCAAGCGCCGGGCTGTCGAGGCTTTCGCCCCGCTGATCGAGAACGACGACGATCGCCCGATCCGGGATGACATTGGCCAACGCAATCAATTCCTCAATGCGGCGGCGCTCGATGTCTGGCGCCCGGCTGTCGCGGATTTCAACAACTTCGATGTCGCCGAAGCCGAGCGAGCGGCCGGTCGCTGCGGCGCGCTTGCGATATTCCGCGGCGAGTTCCCGCTCGGGTCCTTGCTTGAGGCGGCCGACGGCGGCGATGACAAGGCGCATGGCGCAGCCAAGGTTAAGACCACGACACGGCGATGCCCATGCACCGCTCGTCCCCGCGAAAGCGGGGACCCAGCTGCTCCACCAGAAAGCCCTCATGCTCCACCCGGATTCCCGCTGGCGCGGGAATGAGTGAAACAGGTCTAACTCGCGCGCTTCGCCGGCCCGCTAGCCACCCACATCTTTTCGAGATTGTAGAAGGCTCGGACTTCGGGGCGGAACACGTGAACGATCACATCGCTCGCGTCGATCAGCACCCAGTCGCAATGCGGAACGCCTTCGACCTGCGCGGCAACGCCAACCTTGTGCAAATCCTCGACGATCCTGTCGGCGACCGAGCCGACATGACGCTGCGACCGGCCGGAAGACACGACCATGTAGTCGCCGATCGAAGATTTGTCCCGCAGATCGATGGTGAGGGTGTCCTCCGCCTTCATGTCGTCGAGGCGGGTGAGGACCAAACGAAGGATCTCCTCGGCGTCAGGACGCATTCTGGAGACCAGCTCGGGCGCGCGACGTTCGGCCCGAAGAGTTACAGGTGTGGACAGGGGTCCTTATCCTTTCGCTCCGTTTTTCGGCCCCGGCCATCGAGTCCGGAGCCACCGCTAAGATAGGCACGCGCAGTTAACAGTTTCAACTGTCCCGCCGTCATGTTCTTGCAATCAAATGCCTTCCGTTAGTTGTCGTGCAAGGCCCGTGCCGCCCGCAGCGCGGTCGATGACAGCGGCGATTTGAGGCCATGCAGATAAATCCACGCCGGAGGCCTTCGTTCCGGCAGCGTCCTTGCGGCAGTCTCGGGCAGACGCGCGTAGGCCAGCGCCTGACCGGCCACGCCGGCCGAGGCGTAGAGGCTTGGACCGAGCCGGTCGACCACGGCGATCGGCACCAGCCCGGCGATGCCGCGCCAGCGCTGCCAGCGATGAAAGCTGCGCAGATTGTCGGCGCCCATGATCCAGACGAAATGCACCCGCGGGAGACGGCGCACCAGATAGCGCACCGTCTCGTAAGTGTAACGCGTACCAAGCTGGGCCTCGAGATCGGTGACCTCGATGCGCGGATCGTCGGCCAGGGCCTCTGCTGCAACGACGCGGGCGGCGAGCGGCGCCAGGCCGTGGGTGTCCTTCAGCGGATTGCCGGGCGTGACCAGCCACCACACCCGATCGAGGCCGATCCGCTTCATGGCCAACAGGCACGCACCACGATGCGCCGCATGCGGCGGATCGAACGTACCGCCGAACAGCCCGATGCGCATGCCGGGCGCGTTCGGGGGCAGGATGACGCGGGATCTATGCGTGGTCGGTACGCGGGCCGCACGCGGAGGCGGGAACTCGCAGTTCATGGCCGTCGAAAACTACCCCTCCCCACCCACCCGCCAACCGCCTTTTTGCGACACGCCGCGGCGGCAGAACGGACAATTATGGCCGCGTTTGTCCGTTGCCGCGGATCCGGTATTTGAAGCTTGTCAGTTGCTCGACCCCAACCGGGCCGCGGGCGTGCAGCCTGCCGGTGGCGATGCCGATCTCGCCGCCAAAGCCGAATTCGCCGCCGTCGGCGAACTGCGTCGAAGCATTGTGCAGCACGATTGCCGAGTCCACTTCGCGCAGAAATTTTTCCGCCGCGGCGCGATTCTCGGTGACGATCGCGTCGGTATGATGCGAGCCATAGCGCTCGATATGGGCAATCGCCGCGTCGACCCCGTCGACCACGCCGGCGGTGAGAATGGCGTCCAGATATTCGGTGCTCCAATCCGCTTCGCCCGCCGGCTTCACCCGGTTGTCGACCGCCTGCACCGCGGCATCGCCGCGGATTTCGCATCCGGCATCGATGAGCATGCGCACCAGCGGCTTGAGAAATTTGTCCGCTCCGGCGCGATCGACGAGCAACGTCTCGGCCGCGCCGCAGACGCCGGTGCGGCGCATCTTGGCGTTGAGCACGATCGCCTTGGCCATGGCGAGCTTCGCGGCGGCATCGACATAGACGTGACACACGCCTTCCAGATGCGCGAATACCGGCACCCGCGCCTCGACCTGCACGCGCTCCACCAGGCCCTTGCCGCCGCGCGGCACGATCACGTCGATCGCGCCGTCGAGGCCTGAAAGCATCATGCCAACCGCAGAGCGTTCCCGCGTCGGCACAAGCGAAATGGCGGCGGCTGGCAGGTCAGCCGCGGTGAGGCCTTCGACCAGGGCGGCATGAATGGCGCGGGTGGAACGGAAGCTTTCCGAGCCGCCGCGCAGGATCACGGCATTGCCGGCCTTCAAGCAGAGCGAGCCGGCATCGGCCGTGACGTTGGGCCGGCTCTCGTAGATCACGCCGACAACGCCAAGCGGCACCCGCACGCGCTCGATGCGCATGCCGTTCGGGCGGCGCCACGATCCGATGACAGCGCCGACCGGATCCTTGAGCTTGCGGACGGCATCGAGCCCCGCCGCCATGGCCTCGATGCGCTTCGCATCGAGCGTCAAACGGTCGAGGAAGGCTGCAGCGGTGCCAGCGGACTTTGCCTCGGCGAGGTCCTCGGCGTTGGCGGCAAGGATAGCGGCGCGCGAGCCGCGGATCGCCTTGGCCATGGCGGCAAGCGCGCGATTCTTGCGCGACGCCGGCGCCAGCGCGAGCACGTGCGCGGCCGCGCGCGCCCGGCGACCGATCTCGCTCATGGTCGCTTCGAGCGTCCCCGCGTTCCCTACCGCTTTGAGCGGAGCATTCATGGCCTTGATCCGTCTTGCCTTAAGCGCTTCCTACCATGTTCACGCAGCCCCGGCGAGACGGTCGGCGCCTCGCGGTTGTCCACATTGCTCCACAGCGCTTCGCGCTACGGTCATAGAGATCGCGGAACCTGTCGGCGCGGAGGAAGTTTCGCCGGTAGTGTGCGAAGGAGGGTTTTCATGGGTTTGCCGACAAGTCGTACGCCCGGCCGGTTGCCGCAGCGGTTCCCGGTCGGAGCGACCTACGTGGTCGAAGGGTATGGCGGCGAGGAAGGTAATTTTCGCGTCATCGCACGCTACGTGGTTTTGCCGGGCGGGCAGCGGATTAACGTTCCGGCCGATCTTTCGAGCCTGGCTGCGCCCCGCGCGCTGGCGTTCCGGCGGCGGGCCAATTCCAAGCAATCGCAGTCCAAAAGCCGTCCGACACGTGGCGGTAAAAAAATCGCGGCACGCCGCGGAACCGGTTAACGATTGGTGCGTTGGGAGGGTAGCGCCGGGCGAAGCCCCCCAGCCCCTCACCCTCAATCACCCGGCGTTGGACCCCGGCCGCGACAAGCGGCCGGGGTTCCCTTATGTGCGGCTGTTATTCCGGGCTGACGACCAGATCGTCGCGGTGGACCATCTCGGCCCGGCCGCTGAAGCCGAAAATCGAAGCAATGTCGGCGGACGAGCGACCGCGGATTTTCTGCGCGTCCTCGATGTCGTAGGCGATGAGACCGCGGCCGATTTCGGCGCCGTTGGGTCCGCGGATAATCACTGCATCGCCGCGCGCAAAACTGCCGTCGATGCCGACGACGCCGGCGGGAAGCAGGCTCTTGCCCCGCCGCAGCGCGGCCACCGCACCGGCATCGATCGTCAGCGTGCCCTTGGGCTCGAGCGCGCCGGCGATCCACTTCTTGCGCGCCGTCACCGGGTTCGCCGCCGTGAGAAACCAGGTGCATCGCGCGCCGCCGGCGATGGCGCGCAACGGATGCTCGACGCCGCCGGAGGCGATGACCATGTGGGTGCCGGCAGTGGTCGCGATCCGCGCCGCTTCGATCTTGGTCTGCATGCCGCCGCGCGAGAGCTCCGAACCGGCGGCGCCGGCCATCGCCTCGATCTCGGGCGTGATGCGGGGCACGCAGGCGATGTGCCGCGCCGCGGCGTTGGTGTCGGGCGGCGCGTCGTAGAGACCGTCGACGTCGGACAAGAGCACCAGGAGATCGGCGCTCACCATGGTGGCGACCCGCGCCGCGAGACGGTCATTGTCGCCATAGCGGATCTCGTTGGTCGCCACGGTATCGTTCTCGTTGATGACCGGAATCGCACGCCACTGCAGCAGCGTGTCGATGGTGGAACGCGCATTGAGATAACGCCGCCGCTCTTCGGTGTCGCCGAGCGTGACCAGCACCTGGCCGGCAATGATGCCGTGTTGCGACAGCGCCTCGGTCCAGGTCCGCGCCAGCGCAATTTGGCCAACCGCCGCGGCCGCCTGGCTGTCTTCAAGCTTGAGCGGGCCGGCGGCGAGCTTGAGCACGGCACGGCCGAGCGCAATGGCGCCCGAGGAGACGACGAGGACGTCGCGCTTGCCGCGATGGAACTCGGCAAGATCGGCGGTCAGCGACGCCAGCCACGATTCCCGCAACCGGCCGGCCCGCGCATCGACCAGAAGCGACGAGCCGACTTTCACGACGATGCGGCGGAAGTCGGCAAGGGTCGGAATGTTCATGGGCCAGGCGGAGCAATGGTCGAACGGTTGCGGCTACAGCTCCGCTTCGTGCTCCAATTGCGCTTTGTTCTCAAGGCAATAATAACCGGACAAGCGGCTGACCAGCTTGCGGCGCTTCCAATCGTTGAGGATGCGGCTGACATTCTCGCGCGCAATGCCGGCCATGGCGGCGATGTCGCTCTGTCCGATCTTCTGGCGGATGACGATGCGGCCGGAGCCGACGTCGTGGCCAAAGTGCTCCGCGAGATCGAGCAAGGTCGAGGCAACGCGGCCTTTGAGCGGCAGGAAACTTCCCGCCGCGACCACCGTATCGGTCTCGCGCAAACGCATGGCGAGCAGCTTGACCAAGGTCTTGTAGACCTCGGGATTTTTTTGCGCGAATGCTTCGAACGCCGCACGGCTGAGAAAGCTCAATGTCGAATCGCGCACCGCCACGACGGCCGCCGAACGCGGCAACCCATCGATCATCGACAGCTCGCCGACAATGGAGCCGGGGCCGACGAAAGCAAGAATCCGCTCAGTGCCGGAACGCGACACCATCGTCACCTTGAGCAAGCCATCTTCAATCCGATAGCAGCCATCGCCTGCGTCGCTGGCAAGGAAAAGCACCTTGTCAGCCGCGAGCCGCACCGGCTTGGCGCCGACAAACAGATCGGTCGCAAGATGTCCAGGTAAGCTCGATAACAGGCTTGGAGTCGGACGGACGGCCTTCGGCATGAGGCTTAGAGTCGGACGGACGGTCTTTGGCATGAGCCCCTGCACCTCCTCCGCGCGGCTGGCGGCAACAAAGCATGCGCAGAATTTTGCCGCAAATATTTGACGGCAACAAAAGCCCGCCCGGACGCGAGGTCCGGGCGGGTTCAGTCGACCCTCGAGGGGTCTGGGTGGGGGTTGGGGACCGAGATCCACCCCTTGGGATCGCCGCCGGCCGTCGGGGGGTCGGGGGGGATGCGCGGCTCAGCGCGGCGAACCAAGTCAGTTGTTAATGAGACCTTATTGGCCCGCCGCGGATGGCGAAGTGACCGCCATCACAGAAAACGTAATTTCCAGCAAGACTTTGATTATAATAATGTATTTTATAAACGCTCGTTTAAATCGTGGCGTTTGTTTGGCGGCCCTCAGATGGGCGCGCGAACCTTGACGCCGGCGCGCTTCTCGACCGGCTTCACGATATCGGCGATATCGGCATCGGGTCCGCACTCGTCGCAGGTGATCTGAAACAGCCGCGCGACTGCTTCGATCACATCGGTCGGCACGCCAAGCGCTTCGCGCTCGGCGAGGAAAAGCTTCACGTCCTTGAGCATCAGCGCGGCGGCAAAACCGAGATCGAAGGTGCCGGGCAAAATCGCCTTGGTGAATTTGTCCTCGGTCGCGGTATTGCGCCCGGTGCCGGCATTGATCACTTCGAGCATAAGCCGCGGATCGAGGCCCGCCTTCACGCCCGTTACCATCGCTTCCGACGTCGCCGCCATGGCCGTTGCCGACAACACGTTATTGACGAGCTTCATCGTCTGGCCGAGACCGGAACGCTCGCCGAGAATGAAAACTTTGCCGATCACCGCCAGCGCCGGCTCGATCGCTGCAATCTCGGCGCGCGGACCGGACACCATCACCGCGAGCGTACCTTTTTCCGCGCCGCGCACGCCGCCGCTCACCGGGCTGTCGATCTGCACGATGTCCCGCGCGGCCAATAGCGCGAAAATGCGCTGCGCCGTCGCGGCGCCGGTGGTCGACAGGTCGACGAAGCGGCGGACACGCTTGCCCTCGATCACGCCGCTCGGGCCGGTGGCGACGTTGAGCACGATATCCGGCGTCGGCAGGCTCGCCATGACCGTCTCGGCCGCGTCGGCGACTTCCGCCGGCGAACGTGCCGCCACTGCGCCGAGCGCCGCGAGATTTCCGATCGCTTCCTGGCGGGTGTCATAGACGACGACCCGATGCCCAGCCTCGAGGAGCCGGCGCGCCATGTGGGCACCCATATTGCCGAGACCGATGAAACCGATGTCCATGGCCGTGTCTCTCCCTCAAGTCTTTCGTTGGTCAAGCCCGTCTTGTGCCGGGCATACCAATTATTGAAACGCCGTGCCCTTTGATCGAGATGGCCGGGACAAGCCCGGCCATGACGAACTGCTAGGTCATGAATTCCGCTCGCACTTTCGCAGTGTGCTCGCCCAGCGCAGGCACGGGTCCATAGCGGCGCGATGTGGACGCGTGCCGTTCCGCCGGCGCCGGATACGATATCGGCCCGCTCGGCGTACCGACCGCGATGCGGCGCAGATGCGGATGACGCGCCAGCGCAGCGACGTCGTTGACGCCGGCAAACGCGATATCGGCCGCCGCGAGCTTTTGCATCAGCGCCTGCGCATCGAGCGCCGTGGTGACGGCGGCGACTTTGCCATCCGTCTCGGCGCGGCGCTGCACGCGGGCCAGATTGGTGGCAAAGCCGGATCGGCCGCAAGCGCGGCGTCGCCCAAGACCTTCTTCGCCAGCACCCGCCATTCGCGGTCATTCTGCACAGCAATGAGAACCACGCCGCCGTCGCGGGTCGGAAAGGCGCCGTAAGGCGCGATGGCGGCATGGGTGAGCCCGACACGTTGCGGCGGCTTGCCCGCTTCCTGCTGCATCAGCGGCACCGCCATCCAATCGGCCATGGCATCGAACATCGATACGGAGAGTTCCGCGCCGTCGCCGCTCCGCCCACGCGCGATCAACGCTTCGAGGATCGCCTCATAGGCGTTCATTCCGGTCGCGATATCGACCACCGACACGCCGACGCGCGACGGTTCGCTGGTGCCGGTGATCGATGCCAAGCCCACCTCGGCTTGGATCAGCAGGTCGTAGGCCTTGCGCGCGGCATAGGGGCCGTCTTCGCCAAAGCCGGAAATCGAGCAGCAGATAAGATGCGGATAGTCGCGCCGCAGCCGCGCGATCGGGAAGCCGAGTTTGGCCACGGTGCCGGGTTTGAGGTTCTGTACGAATATATCGGCGCGCTTGAGCAACGCTTCGAGCAGCGCCTTGTCCTCCGCTTTGACGAGGTCGAGGACCACCGATTCCTTGCCGCGGTTGAGCCAGACGAAATAGCTGCATTCGCCGTGGGCGAAATCGTCGTAATAGCGCGCGAAGTCGCCTTCCGGCCGTTCGATCTTGAGGACGCGCGCGCCGGCATCAGCGAGGCGGCAAGTGCACATCGGCGCCGCTACCGCCTGTTCCAGCGAGACGACAAGGAGTCCGGAAAGCGGGAGGCTCATGGCTGCGCTCAATACGACCTCGGCAACCCCAATACGTGTTCGGCGATGTAGGACAGGATCAGATTAGTCGAGATCGGCGCTACCGTATAAAGCCTGGTCTCGCGAAACTTGCGCTCGATGTCGAATTCTTCGGCAAAGCCGAAGCCGCCATGAGTCTGCACGCACATGTCCGCCGCCGCCCACGACGCCTCGGCGGCAAGGTGTTTCGCCATGTTGGCTTCGGCGCCGCAATCCTTGCCGGCTTCGTAAAACGCCGCGGCTTCGCGCACCATCAATTCGGCGGCGCGCATGTCGATATAGGCGCGGGCGATGGGAAATTGCACGCCCTGATTCTGCCCGATCGGGCGGCCGAACACGACGCGTTCGCCGGCGTAGGAGGCAGCCTTGGCGATGAACCATTTGGCGTCGCCGATGCATTCGGCGGCGATGAGAATGCGTTCGGCATTCATGCCGGACAGGATGTAGCGAAAGCCTTCGCCCTCGACGCCGAGGAGATTGTCGGCCGGCACGCGCATGTTCTCGAAGAACACTTCGGTCGTGGCGTGATTCATCATGGTGCGGATCGGGCGGATGGTCAGTCCGTTGTCTTTCGCGGCGCGCATGTCGACGAGGAAGACCGATAGTCCCGCGGTACGCGATTTCGCCGCTTCGCGCGGCGTGGTGCGCGTCAAGAGCAGCATGAGATCGGAATACTCGGCCCGCGAGGTCCAGATCTTCTGGCCGTTGACGACATAGTGGTCGCCGTCGCGCACGGCCGTGGTGCGCAGGCTGAGCGTGTCGGTGCCGGAGGTCGGCTCGGTCACGCCGAAAGCCTGCAGGCGCAACGCGCCGCGCGCGATCGCCGGCAGGTAACGCTGCTTCTGCGCGGCGCTGCCGTGCCGCAGCAGGGTTCCCATGGTGTACATCTGCGCGTGGCAGGCGGCGCCGTTGCAGCCCGAGGCCTGGATTTCCTCCATGATCGCGGCGGCGGCCGTCATGGTGAGCCCGCTGCCGCCATACTCTTCCGGGATCAGCGCCGCGAGAAAGCCGGCCTTGGTCAAGGCGGCGACGAATTCCTCCGGATAGGCGCGCTCGCGGTCGAGACGCCGCCAATATTCGCCGGGGAAGCCCGCGCACAGCGCCCGAACCGACTCGCGGATCGGTGCGAGGTCGGTTTCGGCATGCGGCGGCGTCACTGCCATCGGAGGCCCATTCCCGTCATGCCCGGCCTCGTGCCGGACATCCCGATTTTTAGAACGCAGCGACCTGCAAATCGAGATGGCCGCGACAAGCCCGGCCATGACGAGCCTGTCACGACTTCACCTCGGCGCGGCCGTTATTGATGGCGGTGACATCGCGTTCGACGACGCGGGCGCGAAAGCTGACGACATCGCCGTCGCGCCACATCTCGGTGCGGATGGTCTCGCCGGGAAAAACCGGAGCGGAAAACCGGCAGGAGAATGCGATCAGCCGGGCGGGATCGTAGCCGCACATGGTCTTGAGCACGGCATGGCCGGACACCCCGAACGTGCCGAGACCGTGCAGGATCGGCCGATCAAATCCCGCGGCCTTGGCAAAGGCGGGCTCGGCATGCAGCGGATTGTAGTCGCCGCTCAAACGGTAGATCAGCGCCGCCTCCGGGCGCGTGCCGAAATCGCAGACCGCGTCGGGCGCGCGCGGCGGCAACGGATGCGGCGCCGGCGCCTCGCGGGGCGGCCCGCCGAAGCCGCCATCGCCGCGGCAGAAGATCGTCTGCGTGACGGTCCCGATCAGCTCACCGCTCGCCTTCTCGGTTATTTTTCGTTCCAGCAGGAGAAGCGCGCCCTTGCCGGCACCCTTGTCGATCACCTCGACAATGCGCGCGCGGCTGACGACGGCGTCTTCGCCCTTGAGTGGCCGGCGCAAGGTAAAACCCTGCTCGCCATTGACCACCATGACCCAATTGATGCCGCTGTCGGGATTGCGCGCCAGTGAGCCGCTGTGGCCGATGACCGTCGCCATGGTCGGCAGCACCTTCAAGTTCTTCTCGTAGACGAAAGCGAGTTCGTCCTCGTTCATCGGATCATGACCGAGCCCGACGCCGAGCGCGTAGAGCATGCAGTCCTTGGCGTTGTACACCTGCACGACCGGCTCGATGGCGAGCGCCATCAGCTTGTCGTAGACGATGGTCATGGCACGTTCCGCGTTCTTGGTCCGGAGGAGCGAGCGTCTCAGGATAACGGGGAAAATAAACTAACCCCAGACCTCTTCGGCAAGCTCGACGATCATGCGCAGCTTCGCCCATTCTTCATCCTCCGCCAGGGTATTGCCTTCCTCGGTCGAGGCGAAGCCGCATTGCGGCGACAGGCAGAGCCGGTCGAGATCGGTGAATTTGGCCGCCTCCTCGATGCGGCGCTTGATCGTGTCCCGCGATTCGAGCGTGCCGGTTTTGGTCGTCACCAGGCCGAGCACGGCGATGCGATCCTTGGGCAAGCGCTTTAGCGGTTCGAACCCGCCGGCCCGCGCGGTGTCGTATTCCATGAAATAGCCGTGCACCTTGATGCGGTCGAACAGCACTTCCTGCATCGCATCGTAGCCGCCGGCACCCATGAACGTGGATTTGTAGTTGCCGCGGCACAGATGCATGGTCACCGTCATGTCCGGCGGGATGTCGGATACCGCCGCATTGATAAGATCGGCGTAGGCGGTGCCGAGATAATCCGGATCGTCGCCGCGATCGGTCATCTGCTGACGATATTTCGGATCGCACAGCATGGCGATGAACACCTCGTCGAGCTGCAAGTAACGACAGCCGGCATCGGCGAACGCGCGCACGGCCTTTTTGTAGGCTTGGCCCAGATCGTCGAAGAACGTGTCGAGCGTCGGATAGATCGACTTGTCGATCGGCGTGCGCAGCGGACGTCCATAGAGCGCCGACGGCGCCGGAATGGTCATTTTCGGCGTTCGCTGGGTGTGCGCTTGCAGAAACTTGAAATGCTCAAGCATCGGATGACCGGAAAAGCCGAGCTTACCGGTGACGCGCGTTCCTTCATTGCGCGTCGTGACCGCAGCAAAAGCAATGCCGCCATCCATGACATGCCGTTCGACGCCGTCGAGCCCCCAGAGGAAATCGAGATGCCACCAGGAGCGGCGGAATTCGCCGTCGCTGATCGATTGCAGGCCGACGGCCTCCTGCTTCTTGATGATGTTTTCGATCTCGCGATCTTCCACCTCGCGCAGCGCCGCGGCGGTAATCTCGCCCTTGGCATGGCGCTCGCGCGCGGCCTTCAATGCGGCGGGGCGCAACAGGCTGCCGACGTGATCGGCGCGAAACGGCGGCTTGGCTCGCTTCATGAGGTTCCCCACACGTCCTCGGCGATCTCGACGATGGTGCGCAGCTTCGCCCATTGGGCGTCTTCGGACAGCACATTGCCCTCCTCGGTCGAGGCGAAACCGCATTGCGGCGACAGGCAGAGCTGATCCAGCGGGACATGCTTTGCCGCCTGCTCGATGCGGCGCTCGATCTGGTCGCGGCTTTCCAGCTCGCCGGATTTGCTGGTGACGAGGCCGAGCACGACGGTCTTGCCCTTGGGCACAAAGCGCAGCGGCTCGAAGCCGCCGGCGCGCTCGCTGTCGTATTCCATGAAATAGCCGTGCGCCTTGATGGCGTTGAACAGGGTGTCGGCAACCGGCTCGTAGCCGCCGGAGGCGACGAAGCTCGAGCGGAAATTGCCGCGGCACAGATGCATGGTGATGGTCATGTCGGCCGGGATGTCGGAAATCGCCGCGTTGATCATGCCGGCATAAACGTCCGGCAGCGACGACGGGTCCTCGCCGCGGGCGGTGATGAGCTCGCGCAACGACGGATCGCACAGATAAGCGAGGTTGACCTCGTCAAGCTGCAGGTAGCGGCAGCCGGCGTCGGCGAAGGCGCGCACGACCTTGCGGTACGATTCGCCGAGGTCGCGATAGAAATCCTCCATCGCCGGATAGATGACCGCCGGCACGGCGTCGCGGCCGTAGCGGAAATGCAGCGACGACGGCGACGGGATCGTCACCTTCGGCGTCTGCTTGGTGTGCGCCTTGAGGAACTTGAAATGCTCGATCATCGGATGCGGCTTGTAGCCGCCGAGCTTGCCGATGACCCGCAGCAGAATCGAGCGCGGCTGCGGGCCGCTGCTGGTGAATTTGATCTTGCGCTCGCCGGTATAGGATTCGACGCCGTCGAGCTGTTCGAGGAAATCGTAATTCCATGACACGCGGCGAAATTCGCCGTCGGTGACGGATTTGAGCCCGACGTCTTCTTGCTTGCGGATCACGGCCTCGATTTCGCGATCCTCGACCTCGTTGAGCGCTGCGGCCGAGATCTCGCCGCGCCCATGTTTCTCGCGCGCTTCTTTCAGCCGCGCCGGCCGCAGCAGACTGCCGACATGGTCGGCGCGAAACGGCGGCCTGATGCGCAACATTTTCAACTCCACACCTCCTCGGCGATCTCGACGACCATGCGCAGCTTGGCCCATTGCTCGTCCTCGGAGAGAACATTTCCCTCCTCGGTCGAGGCGAAGCCGCATTGTGGCGACAGGCACAACTGGTCGAGGGCGACGTATTTTGTCGCCTCGTCGATGCGGCGCTTGATGTCGTCTTTATTCTCCAGCACGCCGCTTTTCGACGTCACGAGGCCGAGCACGAGCTGCTTCTTGCCCTTGGGAAAAAATCGCAGCGGCTCAAAGCCGCCGGCGCGATCGCTGTCGTATTCGAGAAAATAGCCGTCGATGGCGAGCTCGTTGAACAAACGTTCCGCCAAAGGCTCGTAGCCGCCCTCCGCGATCCAGGCCGAGCGGAAATTGCCCCGGCAGGAATGCAAGGTGACGACCATGTCGGCGGGCTTGCCTTCGAGCGCGCGGTTGATCAGACGCGCGTAGATGGCGGGAAGCTTTTCCGGCTCGTCGCCGCGTTGGCGCGAATGGGCAAGCTCGCGCTCATCGCACATCATCGCCCAGGTGGTGTCGTCGAACTGCAGATAGCGGCAGCCGGCGTCATAGAAGGCGCGCAGCGCCTTGCGCGAGGCATTGGCCACGTCCTCGAAAAATTGCTCCAGGTCGGGATAGGCCTGTCGGCTGATCGATTGCCGGCCCGGGCGAAAATGCAGCATGCCCGGCGCCGGAATGGTCATTTTCGGGGTGACGCTCGTGTGCTCGCGCAGGAAGCGAAAATCGTCGACATGCGGATGCGATGAGAAATCCACCTGCCCGACGACGCGGACGCTTTCGGCCTTGGTCTTGACCCCGTGAAAAACGATGCCTTCGCCGACCTCGTAGAGTTCGACGCCGTCGAGCCCTTTCATGAAATCGAATTGATACCAGGAGCGGCGAAACTCGCCGTCGGTCGTCAGCTTCAGCCCGATCTCTTCCTGTTTTTTGATCGCCCGCTCGATCTCGCGGTCCTCGACCGCGCGCAGCGCATCGGGCGTGATCTCGTTGCGCGCCCGCTGCCGGCGCGCCTCTTTCAGCGCCGGTGGCCGCAGCAAGCTGCCGACCTGATCGGCGCGAAACGGCGGCGCGGTTCGCTGCATGCATGTCCTCCCTTGGGGGCGCGCTCCACCTTTGTTCTTGGTTTTAGCGGTGAAGGCTTGGCGGTGAGCTATCGGCGGGCTAATGGCGATTTAGCAAGGTGCGCAAGCGCATGTAAATCCCATTGCGTTGGCGCAAAACTGCACAGACACTCTGCGTGCGACGCAGAGCCTGCCCATCAACAGGAGTAATCCCGATGCCCTCCGTGCTCAGGCTTTACGAAGACGTGCTGGCCAACGACGCCGAGGTCGCCCTGCCGGGGCGCCCACGCATGATCTTTGTCGTGCTCGGCTCGATCACCATGGCCGACCGAACGTTGGGCGAGGACGAAGGGCTGGGCAGCGAAAGTGCAATAAACTTTGCCGGGGGGCGCGAAGGGGCGACCGTCTGGCGCTGGGAACTGACCAAAGACAGCGACGGAGGCGTGCCGGCTGTGGCGGGCGTGGTTTCCCGCGAAAAGCTGTCCGCGCGGCTCGACACCATGCCCAAGGGCGCGGTGCTGTTGCGCGGCGACAGCGTCGCCTTTCCACCTGGCGGCTGCGCCTATCTGCACCGCCATCAGGGACCCGGCATCCGCTGCCTGCGCGACGGCGGCATCCGTATCGACACGCACGGTCGCTCGACCTCGTATGGCCCGGGCGACGCCTGGTTTGAGAGCGGTCCCGAGCCGGTCTTCGCGCAGGCCGCCGACAAGCCGACGCGCTTCATCCGCGTCATGATCCTGCCGATGGCCTATTTGGCGCGAAGCTCGGTCGAATATCTCAACGAAGAGGACAAGGCGAAGCCGAAGACGCAGACCTACAAAATCTATGTCGACATGCCGATCGCCATTACGACCTCACCGGCCTGAGCGATCGATCGCCGCCGAGCGCGAAGTTTCACATACTTCCTGTATGAAAGCTTCCTGTATGAAAGTTCCTGCGTGAAAGTTCCACGAAGTTCCCGAAAGTTCCGTGATCTCAAATAGTTCCGTGCGAAACCGACGGCGGCGATAACCAATTTTTAACCACAAGGATTCACC
Organism: uncultured Alphaproteobacteria bacterium; assembly: GCA_963829395.1. Classification (GTDB taxonomy): domain Bacteria; phylum Pseudomonadota; class Alphaproteobacteria; order Rhizobiales; family Xanthobacteraceae; genus BOG-931. The sequence goes on from CAWHHX010000002.1 coordinate 98,446, forward strand.
CTGCCTGCTGGGAGCGGGGGGCATCACTCCGAAAGTTCAAGTTCATGGAGCTGATGATGCCGAACTATCGAACCCTTAAGTCGGCGGAGTGTCCGGCCGTCGACGCGACACCGCCAAGCGGACTGACTGCAATCGACCGCGCCTGCATCAAGCAGCTGATCGGTCACCGGCTGGCGCTTGTAGAGCGCGAGCTCATTCTGCAAACGCTGAAATCTCACAGGGGGAACAGGACCCGGGCCGCGGACCTTCTCGGCATATCGATTCGATCGCTGCGCGATCGAATCCGCAACTACCGAAGCCAGGGCGAAGACGTACCCGCGCCGGAATCGACGTGCGCCCAGAGTCCGGCAGGGCGGAGCTATAGAGGGCTCCGTCACTGATCGCGGTGCCAAACCTTCGGCCCACGCTGGATGCGTGGGTCGACGGATTCTGCCGAAAAGACCGATGAAAAACTGGTGCCGCGGAGAGGATTCGAACCTCCGACCCCCGCATTACGAATGCGGTGCTCTACCGGCTGAGCTACCGCGGCACATTGACGGCGAGGCGTCCTAGTAATACCCGAGCCCTATTAACGCAAGCGTGTCAGCAGGTCCGCTCATTCCCGCGAAGGCGGGAATCCAGCGTTTGCTTGACACAAGAACTGGGTCCCCGCCTTCGCGGGGACGAGCGGAAGTTAGCTCCCGCCCGCCTCGGCGCGCAGCTTGAAGCGCTGGATTTTCCCAGTGGCGGTTTTCGGCAGTTCGCTGCGGAATTCGAGCCAGCGCGGATATTTGAAGGGGGCGAGCTTTTCCCGGCAATAGTCCTGCAAGACGCGCTTGAGCGCGTCGCCGGCCTTGTCCGGCGATTTCAGCACCACAGAACGCCTTCGGCTTGATGAGCTTGTCATCGTCGGGCCAGCCGACCACGGCGGCTTCCAGCACGTCCGGATGACTTTGCAGCACGCCCTCGACCTCGAATGGCGAGACATAGATGCCGCCGACCTTGAGCATGTCGTCGCGGCGGCCGCAATAAACGAAATAGCCGTGCTCGTCCTCGACATATTTGTCGCCCGAGCGGGTCCATTCGCCGAGAAAGGTTGCCCGCGACTGCTCGCGGTTGTTCCAATACATCACGGCGCTGGTCGGTCCGCGCACCTGCAGTTCGCCCATTTCGCCGCGCGCGACGACATTGCCGTTGTCGTCCACCAGGCGGACTTGATAGCCGGGGACCGGCTTGCCGGTTGTGCCGTATTTCACGTCGCCGGCGCGGTTGGAGACGAAAATGTGCAGCATTTCGGTCGAACCAAGGCCGTCGAGGATATCGATGCCATAGCGCGCGGTGAACCGGCGGCCGACGTCCGACGGCAACGCCTCGCCGGCGGACACACAGCGGCGCAGCTTCACCGCTGCGCGCTCCGGCGCAGCCGCATTGGCGAGAAACGCCGCATAGAAAGTCGGCACGGCGTAGAACACCGTGACGCCGTGCTTTTTCAGAATGTCGGCGACCAGTTCCGGCGTCGGCCGCTGCGCCAACAACACCGTGGTCGCGCCCGCCGCCATCGGGAAGGTGAGCGCATTGCCGAGCCCGTAGGCGAAGAAGAGCTTCGCCACCGAGTAGCACACGTCGTTCTCACCGATGCCGAGATAGGGCTTGCCGTAGAGCTCGTCGGTGAATGTCAAGTCGGCGTGGGTGTGGACGGCGGCCTTGGGCTTGCCGGTCGAGCCCGACGTGTAGAGCCAGAAGCACATGTCGTCGCACACGGTCGGCGCGGTTACCGGATCGCTGGTCGCGCCGGCGAGCAAGGCTTCGAACTGTTCGTGCCCGTGGGTGTTCGCGCCGGACACGACGACATGCGGCCGATCGGCGGACCCGGCGATCGCTTTGGCGAACTTCGGATAAAGCTCGTCAGACACGACCACAAGCCGCGCGCGGCTGTCGTCGAGCATAAAGCGGTAATCGTCCTCGGTCAGCAGCGTGTTGACCGGCACCGGCACCATGCCGGCCTTGATCGCGCCGAGGAACGCGGTCGGCCAATCGATGGTGTCGAGGAGGCAAAGCAGCACCCGCTCCTCGCGCCGCAGCCCGAGCGAGCGCAGCACATGACCGAAGCGTTCGACGCGCTCGGCGAGGTCGCCGTAGGTCCAGCCTTGGCGGTGATCGATATAAGCAAGCCTGCCGCCGCGTCCGGCGTCGAGATTGCGCTTGAGGATGTCGGCGGCGAAATTGTAGTCGCGCGGAAGTGCATGGGCCGCGACGCCCGCCGCCGGCTTTGGCTGCACGATATTCATCGCCGCGTTCCTCCCGGGGACGGCGGCTATCGCCCACCGTCTGCCCACGCCAACACATTACGCCGACGTGAGAATTGGCCGCAACCACGCTGGCAAGCCCGGCGAATTGCGCTATGACAAGCGCGCCACGTGCCGGAGCAGAGTCATGATTTTAAGCCGCGATCGCATCCTCACAACCCATGTCGGCAGCCTGCCGCGCAACGAAGCGCTCAGCGAGCTTCTGGTGCAGCGCGAGGCCGGCGAAAGCTATGACAAGGCGCTGTTCGACGCCGAGATGGAAAAGGCGGTCCGCCACGTGGTCGCCAAGCAGAAAGAGGCCGGCATCGATAGCGGCAATGACGGCGAGCAGCAGCGCGTCGGCTTCCAGACCTATGTGCCGGCGCGCATGTCCGGCTTTGGCGGTGTATCGAAGCGCCGCCGCGGACGCGAGTTCGAGGAATTTCCCGAGCTCGTCAGCTACCTCACCCGCCGCTTTCCCAATGTGAGCCGGCAGCAGAACGCGCCGGAGGCGCAGGGCGAGTTGCACTATCGCGACACGTCCGCGATCGAGAGCGAGATCGCGCTCTACCAGCGCATCGCCGCCGAAGGAGCGCCGTTTGCCGAGTCCTTCATGACGGCGCCGTCGCCCGGCATCATCGCCTCGACCATGCTCAACGCATTCTATGATTCAAACGAAGCCTATCTCGCCGCCATCGCCCGCGAGATGAGCCACGAGTATCAGGCGATCCACAAAGCCGGCCTCGTCCTGCAGATCGACGCGCCCGATCTCGCCATGGACCGCACCATGTTCTATCGCGACGGCTCCGACGCCGACTTCGTCAAGGCGTGCGAGCTGCATGTGGCGATGATCAATAAGGGCATCGCCGGCATTCCGCCCGACCGGGTGCGGCTGCATATCTGCTACGGCAATTGGGAAGGCCCGCACATCCACGACATCGCGCTGGAGAAAATTCTCCCCGCGCTGTACCAAGCCAAGGTCGGCGCGCTGTCGATCGAATTCTCCAACCCGCGCCACGCCCATGAGTACACGGCGCTCAAGCGCGTGCCGTTCCCCAAGGACATGATCCTTATCCCCGGCGTGGTGGAGACCACCAGCAATTTCGTCGAGCACCCGGAAGTGGTGGCGCGGCGGATCGAAGAAGCGGTGGCGTCGATCGGCGACCGCGAACGCGTCGTCGCCTCGACCGATTGCGGCTTCGGCACCTTTACGCGGCGCGAATGGGTGATCGAACCGGTGGTGTGGCTCAAGCTCAAATCGATCCGCGACGGCGCCGACATCGCCTCGGCGCGGCTGTGGGGGCGGAAGTCGGCGGCGTAAACCCTCTTTCCGTCACCCTGAGGTGCTCGGCGCAAAGCGCCGAGCCTCGAAGGGCGACGGCCCGGGTACCTGTGCGCTTAACTACCGCCGCATCTTCGCGACAATCGACGAATGGCCGACCAATCGCCCCGAATGAGAGCTTCTCTTCGCTCTGCTCCACCCCTTTAGTTGTCGTTCGACCGCAATCGCATCGGTGATCCGATCAAAGCGTTCGGACCAAGCAAGTTCTACCGGTCGCCGCGAATATGTGTACCCGCGAAACACGCCGAGCTGATGTTCGGCAATTCGCCTCGCCAGATCATCCCCCGTGGCGCTGCCGACATAGTAAGTTCCGTCGCTACAATGAAGCATGTAAACATACGCGCCCATCTGGCCTACAATAATTCAAGGTCATCCGCTGGTCATTGCCCGCTCATCCTTCGAGGCCCGGCTACGCCGGGCACCTCAGGATGACGGATTAAATGGAGGAGCCACGCCATGGACGAGATCACCCGCGAGCCGATGGTCATTCGCGCCGAGGATATCAATCCGCGCTACAATTGGGGCCGGGCGCTGCCGGCGTTCGGCACCATGGGCGTCGACTTCGAGGAGCGGGTCGATTACCGGCGACTGCACAAGTATCGGCTCGGCCGCATCAAGGCGGCGCTGGAGCAGTCCGAGCTCGGCGCGCTGTTGGTCTTCGACGTCAACAATATCCGCTACATCACCTCGACCAAGATCGGCGAATGGGAGCGCGACAAGCTCTGCCGCTTCGCGCTGCTCACCCGCGGCAGCAACGATCCGATCCTATGGGATTTCGGCTCCGCCGCCGTGCACCACAAGCTCTATGCGCCGTGGCTCAAGCCGGAGAATTGCAAGGCGGGCCTGATCGGCATGCGCGGCACCGTGGCGCCGGCGTTCGGCCTAATGGAGCGGCATGCCAAGGAGATCGCTTCGCTGTTGCGCGAGGCCGGCGTCGGCAACATGCCGGTCGGCGTCGACCTGATCGAGCCGCCGATGATGTTCGAGCTGCAAAAGGCCGGACTGAAGGTCGCCGACGGCCAGCAGGTCATGCTGGAGGCGCGCGAGGTCAAGAATATCGACGAGATCGCGCTCTTGAACCGCGCCGCGGCGATGGTCGACGGCGCCTACCATCTGATCCACGAAGAGCTCAAACCCGGCATCCGCGAGAACGACATCGTCGCCAAGGTCAATGAGTTTCTCTACACCCACGGCTCCGACGACGTCGAAGCGGTCAACGCTATTTCCGGCGAGCGCTGCAACCCGCATCCGCACAACTTCACCGACCGGATGCTGCGGCCCGGCGATCAGGCGTTCTTCGATATCCTGCATTCGTTCGTCGGCTATCGCACCTGCTATTACCGCACCTTCAATGTCGGGCGGGCCACGCCAGTCCAGCACGACGCCTATAAACGCGCCCGCGAATGGGTCGACAACGCCATCGCGCTGATCAAACCGGGCGTGACCACCGACAAGGTCTGCAGCGTGTGGCCGAAGGCGCAGGATTTCGGCTTCCCCGACGAGATGGCGGCATTCGGCCTGCAGTTCGGCCACGGCCTCGGGCTGGCGCTGCACGAGCGGCCGATCATCTCGCGCGTGGTTTCGCTCGAGCATCCGACCGAGATCAAGGAGGGCATGGTGTTCGCGCTCGAAACCTATTGCCCGGCCAAGGACGGCTATTCCGCCGCCCGCATCGAGGAAGAGGTGGTGGTCACCGACAAAGGCTGCCGGGTGATCACGCTGTTTCCCGCCGAGGAGCTGCCGATCGCCAACCGCTATTGAGAGTGTCGCGCGAAGGTGGATGAACGCGGCCCGGAAACCTGCTAAATCCCTCGGCCAGCGACAGATCGAAAATCCCGGGCAAAAGCGTCAGCAGACGCGTAGAGGAACTCCAAGAGGACCTGCATGTACGCCAATCTCGAACTTTTCATCGACGGCCAGTGGCTCAATGGCGACGGCCGCCGCGGCGAGGACGTGATCAATCCGGCGACGGAGAAGCCGCTCGGGCACCTGCCGCATGCCAGCATCGCCGATCTCGATCATGCGCTCGAAGCGGCCAAAAAAGGCTTTGCCGTCTGGCGCGCGACGTCGGCCTACGACCGCGCGAAAATCATGCGCAAGGCCGCCGATCTGGTGCGCGAGCGGCACGATGCGATCAGCAAGACGCTGGTCCAGGAGCAAGGCAAGGCCTATCCCGAAGCGCGCGCCGAAGTGCTCACCTCCGCCGATATCATCGAGTGGTATGCCGAAGAAGGCCGCCGCGCCTATGGCCGCATCGTGCCGGGCCGCGGCAAAGTCCGCCAGCTGGTCGTTCAAGAGCCGGTCGGCATCGTCGCGGCATTCACGCCGTGGAATTTCCCGACGCTGACGCCGGCGCGCAAGATCGGCGGCGCGCTCGCCGCCGGTTGCTCGCTCATCCTCAAGGCGTCCGAAGAGACGCCCGGCGCCTGCGTGGAGCTGGTGCGCTGCTTCGCCGATGCCGGTTTGCCGGCCGGCGTGCTCAACCTGGTTTTCGGCGTGCCGGCGACGATCTCCGAGCATCTCATCGCCAAGGACGCGGTGCGCAAAATCTCGTTCACCGGCTCGATCCCGGTCGGCAAGCATTTGGCGACGCTCGCCGCCCAGAAAATGAAGCGCGCCACCATGGAGCTCGGCGGCCATTCGCCGGTCGTGGTGTTCGCCGACGCCGATCCGGAAAAATCCGCCGACACCATCGCCGCGTTCAAGTACCGCAACGCCGGCCAGGTCTGCATTTCGCCGACGCGCTTCTACGTGCAGGAGCAGGTGTACGATCGCTTCCTGACGCGCTTTACCGAATATGCCAAGTCGCTCAAGCTCGGCGACGGCCTGGAGAAGGGCGTAACGATGGGGCCGCTGGCCAATTCGCGGCGCATCGATGCCATGGACTCGTTCGTCGCCGACGCCAAGCATCGCGGCGGCAAGATCGTCACCGGCGGCCAACGCCACGGCAATCAGGGCTATTTCTACGAGCCGACGGTGATCACCGATCTGCCCGACGACTCAAAGATCATGACCGAGGAGCCGTTCGGCCCGCTGGCGCCGATCGTCACCTTCAAGACCATGGACGAGGTCGTGGAGCGCGCCAACTCGCTGGCCTATGGCCTCGCCGCCTACGCCTTCACCAGCTCGGCGCAGACTGCCGGCATGATCGGCGACGCGTTGCAGTCGGGCATGGTCGGAGTGAATTCGGTCAATGTCTCGACGCCGGAGACGCCGTTCGGCGGCGTCAAGGAATCCGGCTACGGCAGCGAGGGCGGCAGCGAAGGGCTGCATGCCTATCTGAACACGAAGTTCATCTCGCAGGGGTAAGCGACGCGGCGTTGAGCGCGGGGTTCGGGGCGTGGATTACGCTATCGGTCTGTTTTACTTCGCGCTCGCCGTCGCCGTATTTGGATTTGTCTTCCGCGCGCAACTGCGCACGTGGTGGATACGCCGCAAGCTGAAATCGGCCGCCGTCGCGGCCGGCGGGTTCGAGCCGCCGCTGCTCGCGACCCGGCTCTACGAGCTCAACAAGATATTTGAGCCGTTCGGTTCGAGCGCCGCCCATCCGAGCGCGCTGCGCGTGCAACCGCAATTCGTCGAAGCCGTCGACCTGCTGGCCGCGCCGGCCGTGTCGCTCGCGGTCGTCCTTCAGTATATCGAAGGCAATAGCTGGTCGCTGGCGAGCGCAGCGCTTGCGGCCCTCGCCAAGCGCCACGACCGTTCGGAGGGCATCGATCGGGTCCTGGTGCAGTGCCAATACGTCTCGCCATGGACGATGTATTTCGCCCTCGATGTCATCTTCGAAGCCGAACCCCGGATTTCGGTCGGCGCGCCGCTCCTGCGCACCAAGGAGTGGTGGATCGAGAACCGATGGATGCCCAATATCTTTCGCGACTATCTGGCGCGGTGCGCCGAGCGCGGCGATGCCGCGACGTTCGGGCCGGCGCTGCGCGCCACCCCCGACGTCTCACCGCACGAGACCATTCGACGATTTTTACGGCTTGTCGGCCACCCGTTCGCGGCAACGCTGAGCCAGGAGCTGGATAGCCCGATCGTGCTCTCGGCAGCGCCAGCGCCGACGGCGACGATATTGACCTCGGTCGGCCGCTTTTGGACCGATCAAGCCGGATCCGACATGCTGGTGGAACCGGATGGTTGGCAGAAATCGTTTGCGCTCGTCGAACCCACCCTCCGGCAGAAGCCGCCACGCTCGTTATTGGTCGCCGGCGAACCGCTGGTCGGCAAATCGTCGTTCCTTCGGCTGTTGGCGGAGCGCCTGCGCGACGAGGGCTGGAGCGTCTTCGAAGCGAGCGGCGCCGATCTGCAAGCCGATCAAGTCTACATCGGCCAACTCGAAGGCCGTATCCGCCAGCTCGTCGACGCGCTGACCAGCGGATACAAATTGATCTGGTATATCCCGGACATCGTTCAGGTGGCGATGAGCGGACGTCATCAAGGCCAGAGCGCGACCATGCTCGATCAAATCGTCCCGGCGATCGCGGCCGGCCGCCTGGTGGTCTGGGGCGAGGCAACACCGAAGGGGATCGCCCGCTTGATGCAGATCAAGCCTTCGCTGCGCGGGCTGTTCGAGACCGTTACGATCGAGCCGTTGCCGGCAACCGAGACGCTGGTCCTCAGCCAGGACGTGCTCGCCGGCCTCGCGGAAAAAACCAATATCCGCTTCCTAGCCGGCAGCGCCAAGGTGGCGCTCGATACCGCCGCCCAATATCTCGGCGGCAGCGGATTGCCGGGCTCCGCTCTCCTCATGCTCAAGCTCGCGGCGACCCGCGCCAAGGACGGCGGCGAGGCGATCGGCCCGGAGCAAATCCTGGAGACGTTGTCGCAGCTTTCCGGCTTGCCGGTTTCGATCCTCGACACCAGAGAGCAGCTCGATCTCAAATCGGTGCGCGATTTTTTTGCCGGCCGCGTGATCGGTCAGGCCGAAGCCGTCGACGCGATGGTCGGGCGTATCGCCATGCTCAAGGCCGGCCTCAACGACCCCAACAAGCCGATCGGCGTCTTTCTGTTTGCCGGGCCGACCGGCACCGGCAAGACCGAGCTGGCGAAGGCGACGAGCGAGTTTCTGTTCGGCTCGGTCGAGCGGATGATCCGGCTCGACATGAGCGAGTTCCAGACGCATGAGTTGATCGGCAAAATCCTCTCGGCGTCGGCCGATGCCGAACTCCTTGATCAATCGCGTGCGCAAGCAGCCGTTTTCGGTCCTGCTGCTCGATGAATTCGAGAAATCGCATCCCATGATCTGGGATTTGTTCCTGCAGGCCTTCGACGAGGGACGGCTCACCGACGCGCTCGGCCAGGTCGCGGATTTGCGTCATTGCCTGATCATCCTGACCTCTAACCTTGGTGCTACGGCCCATCGCAGCCTCGGGCTTGGCTTTGCGCCGCAGGCGGACGAGTTCAGCAAGGAACAGGTCATGCGCGCGATCGCTCAGACCTATCGGCCGGAATTCCAGAACCGGCTCGACAAGGTCATCGTGTTTCGCCCGTTGAGCCGCGAATTGATGCGCGGCATCCTCAAAAAAGAGCTCGCCGCGCTGCTCCACCGGCGCGGATTGAAGGATCGCAGCTGGGCCATCGAGTGGGAATCGTCAGCGCTCGAGTTTCTGCTCGAAAAAGGATTTTCACCGGAAATGGGTGCGCGGCCGCTCAAGCGCGCCATCGACCAGTATCTCGTCGCGCCGCTGGCGGCGATCATCGTCGAAAAGCGATTTCCCGAGGGCGATCAGTTTCTGTTCGTGCGCAGCGACGGCGAAGCCATCCAGGTCGAATTCGTCGATCCGGACGCGGACGCAGCGTTGGCGGATGACGCGACCGCGGCGGCCGCGGTCGAGCCGATTGCGCATTCGGCGCTCGTTTCGGCGATCCTCGCCCCGCAGGGCAGCGCCGACGAATTTCAAATGCTGCAAGCCGAATATGACGCCATGGAGCAAAGGCTCAACTCCGCCGCATGGAGCGACCTCAAAGAGCGATTGATCACCGACATGGCAGCGTCCGATTTCTGGACGCGGCGCGATCGCTTCGCCACGCTCGCGCGCTTCGCGCTGATGGATCGCGTCAAGTCCGCGGCGGAAACCGCCCATGCTTTGCGCGGACGAGCCGCACGATACAGCCGGTCGCCGGGGCGCTATTCGGCGGAATTGAGCGGTCGGTTCGCCCTGCAACTGCACCTCATCAGAGAGGGCATCAAAGACGCGCTCGAGGATGCGCCGATCGAGCTGGCACTGACGATCGATCCGGTCTTCGACGGGCCGGCAGAGCGCCAGGCGACGCTGGCCTGGTGCCGCAACCTGGCGGCGATGTATCGCGCCTGGGCCGAGAAGCGCCGGATGCAGATCAGCGAAGTCCCCGGGGCCGCCAACGGCAAAGGCGCGGACCAGCCGATATTGCTCGTAAGCGGCTTCGGCAGCCACCGCGTTCTGGCGGCGGAAGCGGGCCTTCACCTTTTCGAGCCGACCGAAGGCGCGCCAGGTCGGGTTGCGGCGCGCGTGCGGGTCGCTGTCGTACCGCTCGGCGACTTTCGCCCGGCCACAGCACGCCAAGCCATCTTCACTGCGCTTCAAGAGGCGCAACGACCAAACACCGTGGTGAGGCGCTACCGCGGACAGCCACCGCTGGTGCGCGATGCCGGCGGCAAATGGCGCACCGGCCGCCTCGATCTCGTGCTCGGCGGCGCGTTCGATCTCCTTCAGGATATTGCGTAGCGGAACGGCCGCCCCGGATTAGCGGTGCACCGCCGCGCGGCGCACCGCCTCCGGGAAACGTCGCCTAGCCGTGGTCGATCAAGCCGAAATGCGGGCCAAGATCGCGCCGGACGCGGTTCATGGCGGCACGCGCAGCGAAGGCGTCGACGGCGATCCGCGCCAGCGGCGAAAGCTGCGAGGGCCGCGCCACGACATTACGCAACATCGCCGAAACGTTGGGGCGGCCATCGGGACGCATCTCGATGAGGGCGGCGGGTGGAACCTCGCGATGGGCGGGATCGACAACGACCCGCAGCGCCGCAAAGGCAAGCTTGTGCTTGGCGGCGACGCGGGCGACCACATGGGATTCCATGTCGACAGCGGCAGCGCCGGTCGTTCTGTGCAGCTCGCGCTTTTTTGCCGGCTCGGCGATGGGCAAATCGACACCGACAATCGGCGCGTGGATGGCGCCGTCGACCATGCCGAGAAGCTTGCGCGACCATACGGCATCGGTCTGCCGGACGGTGTGATCTTCGCGAATTGAGGACGCGACGATCCAATCCCCGGCGCGCAGATGCGACGCGAGGCCGCCGGCGACGCCGAAGCTGATCATGCCGCGATAGCCTTGCCGGACAGCATGGTCAGCGACCGCCTCCAACTCGCTGCCGGCGGTGCGACACACGACCTGCACGCCCGGTGCCGCGGCGATTTTCGCCTCGAAGGCCAAGCCTACGAAAGCGATCACAAGCCGACGGTGCGTTTCGACGGCAGCCGCTCCGGCGACCCTGAGTGAGTCGTCCGTTTCAGCTACCAGTCCGTCAACGAAAGTTCCCCCGGCAAAATCCAATTGGGATGCCATTAAAAGCTCAGCCCCTTGCGTCTGTTGCCCAACCTCGACTACGCCCCCAAAGCGCGTCCTCGCAGACGTTCTCGGCTTATTTCCGGCAAATCAACCGAGTTCGACATAACTCTATCATAATCCCCCACCGACGCCATTCTTAAAGCAAATACGGGCAATTAAAAGAGGTTGCAGGGCACCTGAGCGTGACAAAAATGGCTTTTTCGCCGTGGAAATGCTTGGTTCCCTCGCGCGAATGGATCGAATGGGCAATTTGGCACGAACTCTCATCACTGGAGCCACGGGTCTCGTCGGGTCGGCAGTCGCGCGGAAGCTCGTCGCCGAAGGAACCACCGTGCGGGCGCTGGTGCGTCGCGGCAGTCCGCGCTCGCATCTTGAGGGTCTCGGCCTTGAATTCATCGAGGGCGATATGCGCGACGCCCAGTCGGTGCGGGCGGCGATGGTCGGCATCCGCCACGTCTTTCACGTGGCCGCCGACTACCGGTTGTGGGCACGCGATCCGAACGAGATTTTTGCCGCCAATGTGGACGGCACCCGCATCGTGATGCAGGAGGCAAAAAACGCCGGCGTCGAGCGCATCGTCTATACCTCAAGCGTCGCCACCATCGCTGTGCGCGACGACGGCAGTCCGGCCGATGAATCGATTGGGCTAAAGGTCGAGGATGGGATCGGCGCTTACAAGCGCAGCAAGATCGCCGCCGAACGGCTGGTCGAGGCGATGGTCGCGGACGAACAGCTGCCGGCGGTCATCGTCAATCCGTCGACGCCGATCGGACCCCGCGACGTCAAGCCAACGCCGACCGGGCGCATCATCGTCGAAGCAGCGCGGGGCCGGATGCCAGGTTTCCTCGATACCGGCCTCAATCTCGTCCATGTCGACGACGTCGCCGACGGCCACCTGGCGGCGCTTAAGCACGGCGCCATCGGGGAACGCTATATTCTCGGCGGCCAGGACGTGCTGCTGGCCGACATGCTTGCCGATATCGCCGGCCTGGTCGGACGCCGCCCGCCGCGATGGCAGATTCCCCGCGCCGCAGCTATTTCGTTCGCTTACGTTGCCGAGGCGACCGCCCGGCTGACGGGACGCGACCCATTCACCACCTTGGACGGCATCCGTATGGCCGACCATCATATGTTCTTCACGGCCGCGAAGGCGGAGCGCGACCTCGGCTTCCGGCCGCGGCCCTATCGGGTGGCTCTTGAAGACGCCATCCGCTGGTTCGGCGCCGCGGGCTATCTGGACAAGAAGCGGCGCACGTAGCCTGGATTGAGCGGCAGCGAAATCCGTGATGATTCCGGTTGAGCCTGTCATCGTTCCGGGGTTTCGCCGGCTCAACCCGGGCTAGGCACGTCGCTGTACCCGCCGACCGCATAGCCGGATTGCCGCATGGCGGCGATGCAACCAGTATCGCAGAGCGCAGCGAATTCCTCGGCATAGCGATAACCGGACGCGGCGCCGGCGAAAGAGTTGGTTACTGCGGGATGCAGGTAGATTTCGACGACGCCGGCGGGCAGCCGACCGAGCAGCGCGGCCACGCGGTCCTTCGTCATCGCGCCCGACCATGCCAGGCCGAACACCGCATCCGCCGTGACCAAGCCCTCGTCGCGGACACGCCGGCGCAACCACGCGGCCCAAGGCGCGACGATGCGGCCGAGGCGGCGTTGCGTACCCGGATCGATCTCCGCAATCGTCCGCCACGGCTCGACCGGAACGCGCAGCGCCCGCATGCCGTAACGCCGGCCGATGCGCATGATCGCAGCGGCGATTGTCGGATGGAGCTGGAAATGGCGATGAGCATCGACGTGATCGAGCGGCAATCCCGTGGCGCGATAGGCTTCGAACTGCGCGGCGATCTCCCTGGCCGTCTGCCGCTTCACTGAAGGATCGAGCATGATCTGCGCCCCGTAAAGCGCAAGGTCGTTGCGGAACCCGCCGTTGCGCGCAAGCAGACCCGGAATGTCGCCGCGATCACTGACCGGATCGCCGTCGGTCAGCACGACGTGCAGCCCGACGCGCAGGTTCGGCAGCGTGCGCGCCCGGGCCACCGCATCGGCCGCCGCCGGCGCGCCGACCATGAGGCTCGCGGCGCTCAAAATGCCGCGCCGGTGGGCTTGTTCGATAGCGGCGTTGACCGGCTCGCTGAGGCCGAAATCGTCCGCCGTGATAATCAATCGATTCAGTGCGCGAGCTCCCGGCGTGCGCGCAGGAACGAGAAGAACTCGACGCCTTCGCGCAGCCGCCGCATCATCATTGGCGGACTGCGTACCATCTCGGCGATGATCGACGCAATCTTCGGCGCCCGGAAGTAGAAGCGCCGGTAGAATTCCTCGACCGATTGGAAAATCTCGGTGTGGCCGAGATGCGGATAATGCAGCGGCGCCATCTGCACGCCGCTCTTGTCGATGAGCTCCGCATGCGCCTCGTCGAGCCAGCCGTGCTCCAGCGCCTCGCGAAAAAGCTCGGTTCCCGGATAAGGCGCGGCCAGCGATACCTGGATGGTGTGCGGGTTGATCTGCGTCGCGAAACGGATGGTCTCCTCGATGGTCTCGCGGCTCTCGCCTGGCAGTCCGAGGATGAAGGTGCCGTGGATGGTGATGCCGAGCTCGTGGCAATCCTTGGTGAAACGCCGCGCCACGTCGACGCGCATGCCTTTTCGGATGTTGTGCAGGATCTGCTGGTTGCCGCTTTCATAGCCGACCAGCAGCAGCCGCAAACCATTGTCGCGCATCACTTTGAGGGTGTCCCGCGGAACATTGGCCTTGGCGTTGCACGACCAGGTGACGCCGAGCTTGCCGAGCTCGCGGGCGATCGCTTCGGTACGCGAGCGATCGTCGGTGAAGGTGTCGTCGTCGAAGAAGAATTCCTTCACGTCCGGGAACGCCGCCTTGGCCCAGCGAATCTCGTCGACCACGTTGCCGACGCTGCGGGTGCGGTAGCGATGGCCGCCGACGGTCTGCGGCCACAGGCAGAAGGTGCAGCGCGATTTGCAACCGCGCCCGGTATAGAGCGAGACGTAAGGGTGCTTGAGGTAGCCGATGAAATAATTCTCGATCGTCAGATCGCGCTTATAAACCGGCGTGACAAAGGGCAGTTCGTCCATACTTTCAAGAATGGCGCGGGGCGGATTGTGCCGGACGGCGCCCGCGGCATCGCGGTAGGACAATCCAGCGATCGTGCTCCAATCGCGATCCTCGGCGACTTCCTTGATGGTGAAATCGAACTCGTTGCCGGCGACGAAATCGATCGCCGGCGAACTTTCCAGGCTGGCCTGCGGCTCGACTGCGACTTTGGCGCCGACAAAGCCCGCTTTGATGCGCGGATTCGCCGCCTTGAGCGCTTCGACGACACGAACATCCGAGGCGAAGGACGGCGTCGAAGTGTGCAGCACCGCGAGGTCGTAATTGGGCGCCTCACGCGCGACGTCGGCGAGTGTGAGCCGATGCGGTATGGCGTCGACGAGCTTGCTGCCGGGCACGACCGCGGCGACCTGCGCGAGCCAGGTCGGATACCAAAAGGACCGAATCTCGCGGCGGGCCTGATAGCGCGAGCCGGCGCCACCGTCGAATCCGTCGAAGGACGGGGCCTGCAGACATAACGTGCGCATCACGATCCTCTCAGGACGATCCTTGCAAGGCGATCCGCTTTAGCGATCCCCTTACGATGACCCCCTCAAATCTTGGCCCTCAAGCAAAGTGCCATCGGCCATGACGCGGTAGTGGGTGCCCCGCCAATGAACCGTCGCGCCGAAATAGCTCATCACATAGACGCCGAAGGCCATGATGTCCTGCAGCGGCATGAGCCAGTAATCCTGCCGGGGCAACGCAAACCGCCATTCGACGCAGCGGCACAGCATGACACGCGAGAGCAACGCGGCGACGACAACCAGCAACGCGGCCGGACTGCCGAGCAGCAGGCCGAGAAGCGCCAGTGGCCAAATGTGGGTGATGACGGTGCAGCCATAGGCGATCGGATAGATGCTTTTGATGGTGCGCGCGACCCGGATCTGCTGCCGGACAAGCTGATGCAGGCTGCCCTCGAAGCAGCTATGCCCGACCAGGAACGGCGCGGTGACGATGTCATAACCCTCGGCGCGGACCGCAACACCGATCGCGTGGTCGTCGGCGAGCGTATCGGCAAAAGCTCCGAAACCGCCGATTCGATCGAGGATCGATCGCCGCAGCGCGATGGTGGCGCCGCAACAAGGCTTCGCCAAGCCGAGGCTGACCGCCATCAGCGCTTGCGGCAAGAATTGCGCGTTGATGGCAAGCGCGGAAAAACGCGTCCACAATCCTTCGCCGCCGATGCCGTAATAGAGGCAGGTCACTGCGCCGACGCGCGACGGCGCCAACAGCGCGGCGATGCTGCGCAGATAATCCGGCCCAACCACGATGTCGCTGTCGGAGAGCACCAGCGTATCGTGGCGCGCGGACGGCATGATGTTGATCAGGTTCGATACTTTGCGATTGACGCCATGACTGCGCCCATCGACGATCAACTCGACCGTCGTCGCCGAGGCATCGGCGTCCATCGCGCCGACGACGGCGACGGCGCGCGAGTTGCGGCCTTGCGCGCCGCAAAGGACCTGAACCGGGCCGCCATAATCCTGCCGGCAGAACGCGGCGAGCCGTCCGCGCAGACCCGGCTCCGCATCGTGCAGCGGCTTGAGCACCGTTACCGGCGGTTGCGTGGCCGGCTCAACCGGCTCTTCAACGGGAAAGCCGAGGACGCAGGCGCTCGCCACCAGCGTGAACGCGCAGCCGACGATGGCGACGACGAGACAAACATCGCCCAGCGACCGGGCGAATGACATGGCGTCGGGAATGCCTTCAGCAATAGTCATGACGATTTTCGCTCCGAACACCGGCTCATCCAATTGGCGAAGTCTGTTTCCAGAATCCGGCGCGACAGGTAGATCGGCACCCGCACGCGCAAGAGCGTGTCGGCACGCAGTGCGCCGGCATTGTGCGCAAGCACGATCAGCGAAATCAGGATATTCTCGCCGAAGCGATGCAAGCGCTCGGCGAACGACAAATGCTCGGGCGCGGCGATCGTTTCGAAGCCATAATACGCCATGATGCGCGCCAGCTGTCCGCTTTGCGACCTGGTGGCGGACGGAACGTCGGCGCAGACGATAGCGACGTCGGCGAGACCGGGTTGCTCCGCCAGATAGCGGGCAAGCTCGTGGAGCGAGATGGCGATGGCGCGTTGCATACGCCGTGCCCAGCCGATCGTAGCGCCGTCCCCGGGCAATGGTGGAATCTGCTCGTTCCAAAAATGTAATCGCGCCACCCGCGCGCCCGGCTGCACGCTCGTGCCGTCGCGCAACGTCAACGATCGTCGCGCGCGGCCGATGTCGAGGCGGAAAATACAAGCCGGGTTGTGGGAATATTCGAACACCGCCTGACGGCGGCGCTGCCGGCCGTCAAACGTGGAAAGCGCCTCAGCCAGCCAGGGGTGGCTGTCCGGCGCGCGCGGCTTTCGTTCCGCGGAATCCCACACCGCCATGTAGCGGGTCTCCCGCCTTCCTTGAACTTCTCGGCCAAACTCCCCGCCCGCGAAAAAGTTGCCGGCGGGCTCCACAATATAGCCGGATTTCAGCCAAGGTTGCGAGAGCCGAAAAATCCCCCGCGACCGGCCGCAGCGCCGCGTTATGTGGGCAGATCGCCATAGAGCGTTGCCAGCGCGCTCTTGACGACCAAGGCGACCGGAACGGCGAGGATGACGCCGGGAATGCCGAGCACAATCCCGCCAGCCAGAAAGCAGAAAATGATCAGGACCGGATGCACATGCGCGGCACGGCCGAGGACCACCGGCCCGACCAGCTGGTCGATCGACAGGCGCAGCGCGGTCGCGTAGGCGGCATATTCGACAATGTTGATGAGGCCGGTCGCGGTGCGCAGCGAGACCAGTCCGGCAAGGATGGCCGCGGCGGTCGGGCCGATCACCGGCACGGTTTCGAGGATGCCGGTCAGCAGCGCCAGAAAGACCGCGTGCTTGATGCCGAGAATGACGCCAAGGCCGATATAGGCCGCAATCGTGGCGTAGACGACAAGCGCCAGCACGCCGAGGAAGTAGCGCATCAACACCGGATCGAGCCGCGTCCAGATGCGCGCCACCAACGGGCGGCGATGCGGTGGCACGATCCAGAACAGCCCGCGCGCCACGCTTCTGCCGCTGACCAAGAAATAAAACAGCAGCACGATGGTCAAAAACGAGCCCATGACAAACGCCAGACCGTACTCGGTCACAAGGCCGAGCTGATCCGTTTGACTGAACCAGTCGCGCAGCCGGTCGAGCGCTCCCTGGGAAATATCGCGCGCGGTCAAGGTCGATCCGAACAGGTGAATCGGGTCGTCGCCGATCGCCTGGCGGGTAAAGTTCTCCAGCATGCCCCCCAGGTCGGCGGCGATCGCGCGGCCCTCGTCGAGGAGGCGTTGCCCGGCGAGCGCCAGGACCAGAATGGTGATGCCGAACAGCACCAGGAACAGGGCGACCGCAAGTGGCACGCGCGGCCATCCGGTTCGCTTTGCAGCCCAGTCCAGGCCCGGCGTGAAAATGTAGGCGATGATCCCGGCGAGCACGAAGGGCAGCAAAATCAGCTTGATGAAATAAAGAAAGATCGTGAGGACGACCGCGCCGATCATGATGGCGCGGGTCTCCCCGGAGTTGAGCGGCCCCGCGGCGCGGGCTCGCTCGATGGCGCGCTGCTCGTCGCTTCTCCCGCGCACAGCCTTCATGAATAAATCCGGCCCTTCCAGCTCACCCGGCCGCTGAGCCGGCGACGCACGCTATCGACAGCCATCAGCGCACCCACACTATAGCCGAGCGGAAAGACCAGACCGTACCAGAAAGGAATGCGGAAATAGAACGTGGCCGCCAGGTGCAAGCCGATCGCCGCGCCGGAGCCGGCGAGCGCCAGCAGGAATGCCGAAAAGGCGCCATCGTCGCCACGCCACCAGCCGGCAAGATCGGTCAGCGGGACGATGAATGCCGCCCAGGCCAATATCACGGCCGCGAGTGCGACGGCCAATGTCGCCACCGGACCGCCCAGCGTGTCGACGAGATTCTTAGCGAGCCCCGGCCACAGCGTCCGCCACCCGGTATACATCCGTGCCGACAACAGATCGTCGCCGCCCATCAGCAACACCACGCCTCCCGAGTGCTTCAGTCGCCTGGCAAATGCCAAATCCTCGCAGATCGCGGTGCACACGGCGGCGTGCCCGCCCACTGCTTCATAGGCATCGCGGCGGACGAGCATGAACTGTCCGGTCGCGGCGACGTCATTGCCGGAACGCGCCTGGGATTGCCGCAAATCCTGAAGGAATGACAGCAGAATGAGCCCGCACGGCAGAATGAGGCGTTCGGCGAAGGTTTGGAGCTCCTGGCGCGGCATCAACGAAAGAAGATCGAGGCGCTGCGTCAGCGCGGTATGCATCGCGCTCGACAGCGCCCCGCGCGCAATCGTCACGTCGGCATCGATGAAGCAGAGCCACTGCGGCGCTGGCGCTGCGGTCCGCGCTCCAATCCAGCAGGCGTGAGACTTGCCGGTCCAGCGCGGGGGCAGTGCCGGACTGGCGACCAGCCTGATGCGCGGATGCCTCTTGGCCAGACTGCGAACGATCGCTGCGGTCGAATCGACCGAGTGATCGTCGATCACGAGCACGCTGACGCGCTCCTGGGGATAATCTTGCGCCACCAGGGATTCCAGGCACTGGCCAATATTGGTTTCTTCGTCGCGCGCCGGAACGATGACGGTAACGTGCGGCGCGGCGTCGCCGGTCGGCGGCGACGCCCGTTCAAGCCGCGGCAGACAGCCGCGCTGCTTGACGGCCCGCGCGATCAACCACGCGATGATCGCGAGCCATAAGGATGAGAACAGAAGCTCCACAGCCTTACCGCCACCGCGCCCCCCGCCCGGTTGAGCTGGCGCCTGGTAAAATCAACCTTGGGAGTCGCTGCTAGGTTCCGGCTATGGTAGCTCCGATCGACGGCGTGGTGGGCGATTTATTTCGCCGGCACGACCAGCGAATAACGCTCCTCGGCGGCCAGGCATTGCGCTTCGGGGAAGCCTAATTCCTTGCGCACCATGTTGGTGCCCAGGACCAGCGAGACCATCTTGTAGAAGGCGTGGCGGCGACTCATGCCCTCGCGGCCCATGCCGCAATCCGACGAGATCACCAGCCGCTCCGGCGGGATGTATTTGAGCGCGGCGCGGATTTGCGCCGCCACCTCGTCCGGGCTTTCCACCTGCAGCGTGTGGTGGTCGATGACGCCGATCGCGATCTTCTTTTCGACGATGGTCTTGCCGATCGCTTCCAGATCCATGCCGCCCGAGCTTGAGGATTCGAAGGTGATGACGTCGGCGTCCACCTTGTTGTAGGTCTCCAGCGACGGCTTGTAGCTCTGCACCTTGGCGAACATGCGCTGCTGCGACGGATTGCCCCAGCAGGAATGCGCCCAGACCTCGGTCTTGGCGCGCAGCCCTTTGACCGTGCGGTTGAACACCTCGACCATCAGCTCGGGCGTGATCACCTTGTCCTGGATGCCGCGCGCCGCGGCCAGATGGATTTGCGGCTCCTCGATCTGGACGACCGGGCAGCCGGCGTCGGCGAGCTCGTTATATTCTTCGTTGAAGGCGTCGGCGATCGCGAGCATGCGCTCCGGCACGCTCTTGTAATATCTGTCCTGCGAAGCGAAGGCGACGATCTCCGCCGACACCGCGCCGAATTTCACCGGCCGCGTGGTGAGCCGCTGCGCGGTCTTCCACAAGGTGGTGTATTGCAGATCGCCGCGACCGACCGGACCGATGATCACCGGCATGACGCGCGATTCCAGATAGTCGTGCAGGATGTGGCCGCGCGGAAACCACAAGCCGCCGCGGCCGGCCGGGGTCGGCCGCGGATCGCCGCGCTCGTAGCCGCTCATATGGTGCGGCGGATAGCTGGTCCAGCTTTGCCCGCCGACATCGTCGTCGAAGCGGCAATCGCCGTCGGTCACGATATCGAGGCCGGCAATCTCCTGGTCGCGCAGATAACAGGAAAGCGTGTCGACATATTGCTCGCGATAGCGGCGGCTGACCATCGCATCGAGGAACATGCGGCTACCAAGATTTTCGGTGTACCAGCTCGGCCGCGGCAGCGAGCCGGTGATCGTCGTCGGCAACATGATGTCCTTGGTAGCGCGATACATTCAATGTCTCCCAGATGCTCTCACTACGAAAGATTTTCTCGTACCGAGGCGGCTCTCAAGGCCGTCATCGGCTTGATGCGATCGCATGATCGGCCATTCCGTTAAGCAGCAAAAAGCTCCCGCGGCAATGGCGACGCACGCCGCCTTCGAAGAATTTCAGTTGGGTTGGGCGCTCGCCCCGGAGTGGGCGAATACGTCCCGCTCGGTCTCTATCTAACCGGCCGATGCAGGTAGCGGCCGCGCGCCGGACCGACGACATTTCCTTGATGGTAGACCAGAGCGCCGCGCAGGAAGGTGCTCTTGACGCGTCCCGTGAGCTCCTGGCCCTCGAACGGTGAATAGCCTTGCTCGGACTCCGAATCGGCGGAGCGCACCGTAAAGGTCTCGTTCGGGTCGAGGAGGACGATGTCGGCATCGAAGCCGGGCGCGATGTCGCCCTTGTTGTGCAGACCGAAGCGCTGGGCCGGATTCCAGCTCAGCAATTGCGCCATGCGGTTGTACGACAAGCCGCGTTTGCTGCCCTCGCTGACCACGCCCGAGAGCAGATATTCGGTACCGCCGAAGCCGGACTTGGCGAGCCAGATATTGTCCGGGTCGTCCTTCGACCATTTCTGCTCGGCCGAGCAGCAGGCGTGATCGCTGACGATCCAGTCGATCTTGCGGTCGAGCACCGCCTGCCACAGCGCCTCGACGTCCTCGCGCGGGCGGATCGGCGGATTGACCTTGGCGTGCACCGCGCAGGCACAATCGGTATCGAGCAGGAGATGGCCGACGGTGACTTCCCGGCGGAAGGCGATATGCGGAAAGACCTGCTGCATGGTCCAGGCCGCGTCCACCGCCTTGCGCGAGCTCAAGTGCAGCAGGTTGATGTTCATGCAGTTGGTTTCGTTGGCCAGATAGGAGGCGATCCACACCGCGAGGCCCTCCGAATGCGGGGGCCGCGCGGCGCTATAGGCGGGAAGGCCGGTCAGCTTGCCCTCGCGCTCGACCAGCGTCGTGTAGGCATTGAGGATGTCGGCAAGCTCGCAGTGCAAGCTGACGCTGATATGGTCGGCAAGTTCCGGGCGCCGTTCCACGATCGATCGCGCCGATCGCATGATGAACTCGAAATGGGCGATGTCGTAGCGGTCGTCCGGCCCCAGCATCAGGAACTCATTTTGCGCGGCCGATTTGCCGTGCAGCCCGTAGCCGCCATAGAACATGAAAATCTTGAACGACGTGACGCCGTGCTCGACCGCCAGGTATTCCATTTCGCCGAGGTGCCGGCTTTCGATCGGCGCTATGTGATAGCCGTAGTCGACCCAGAATCGTCCCTCGGACAGCTTCAAGACTTCGGGCATGACTTCGCGATACGGACCGCCGCGGTTGAGATAATAGGCGCCGGTGCGGATGTAATTGAGGCTCGAGGTGACGCCGCCCATGGCGGCGGCCTTGCTTTCGCTGATCGCATCCTCGGCCAGCGGCCGGTAGATACCGACATGCATGTGGGCATCGACGCAGCCGGGGAAGGCCAAGAGCCTTTTGGCATCGAACACTTCTTTAGCATCGTCAGCCGGGATGTCGGGTGCGAGCCGCATCACCTTGCCGTCCTTGACGGCGATGTCGAGACAGTCCACCCCGGCGCCGCTCGGTCGCACCACGCGCGCGTCCTTGATAACGAGATCAAACATTGTCATTCCGGCTTCTCACTTTCTTTTCGTGTTCGGCTCATTTCCAGAATAGCGCCTGCCGCGCTCCAGCATTTCGGGCGTGCCGATCAGGCCGTTGAGCGCATCGAAGTCGAACATGCGCGAACGGAACGGATCGGTGCTGCCGTGTGTCCTGAGCGACGTGTAAAAATCCTCCGCCGCTCTGGCGAGCGTGCGCACGATCGCGCCGGGAAAGATCACAAGTGCAAAGCCCAAGCCTTCGAGCGCGCTGGCCGGCAGCATCGGCGTCTTGCCGCCTTCCACCATGTTGGCCATCAGCGGCACGGATTTGCCGAGTTGCGCGCCGATGCGGCCGAGTTCGCCGTGCTCGCGCGGCGCCTCGACGAACAATATGTCCGCTCCCGCCTCGCGATAGAGTGCGGCGCGTGCCACAGCGCGGTCGAAGCCCTCGACGGCCACGGCGTCGGTGCGCGCAATGATCAGCGTATCGCGGGATGTGCGCGCATCCACGGCCGCCTTGATCTTGCCGGCCATGTCCGGCGCGGTGATCAGCACCTTGTCGTCGAGATGGCCGCAACGCTTGGGAAAATCCTGGTCCTCGATCTGGATGGCGTTGGCGCCGGCGCGCTCCAGAAGCCGCACCGTGCGCTGCACATTGAGCGCATTGCCGTAGCCGGTGTCGGCATCGACGATCAGATGCGTGCTGACGCGATCGCGGATCAGCGTGACCGTCTGGACGACTTCGCTCATGCCGACGAGGCCGATATCCGGCCGGCCGAGCCGCGAATAAGCAATGCCGGCGCCGGAGACGTAGAGCGCGTCGAAGCCGGCGCGCTCGGCGACCAGCGCGGTCAGCGCGTCGTAGACGCCGGGCGCGACCAGGATCGGCGGGCGCAACAGACGGGCAGACAAAGTTGTTTCGGCCATGCGCAAAAGTCCCAGCGTTCAGAGTCCCAGATAGGCGCGTTTGAGCTGCGGATCGGCGCCGATATCGGCGGAGCGGCCGGACATGACGCAGCGTCCTTCGGCGAGGATGTAAGCGCGGCTCGCGACTTCGAGACTTTGCACGACGTTCTGCTCGACCAGAAGCACCGCGACACCGTCCGCGTGGATTCGAGCGATCAACCCAAACAACTCTTCGACCAGGAGTGGCGACAGCCCGAGCGAAGGCTCGTCGAGAATGAGCAACCGCGGCTCCGCCATCAAACCGCGGCCGATGGCGAGCATCTGCTGCTCGCCGCCCGAGAGCGTCCCGGCGCGCTGGCCGCGGCGCTCGAACAGGCGTGGGAAGATCGCGAATACACGGTCGCGGTTGACCGGGCGGCGCGCGGCGGCGCGGCGATAGCTGCCGAGGTCGAGATTCTCGCGCACCGACAGGTTCGGAAAAATACGGCGCCCCTCCGGGACGTGGATAAGCCCTCGCGCCACGATGGCGGCCGGCTTGTCGCGTTCGATAGCCGCGCCGGCGAACAGGATCGCGCCGCTGCGCGCGCGCACAATGCCGGAAATCGCGCGATTGAGCGTCGACTTGCCGACGCCGTTCGAACCGAGAACGGCGACGATCTCACCCGGCTCAACTCGAAGATCGATGCCGCGAAGCACGTCAGTGTCGCCGTAGCCGGCGTGAAGCTCGCGAATGTCGAGGAGCGGCTCAGTCGACATGAGCGCTCCTGACCTTAGCAGCAGCGCCGTGGCCGAGATACGCCTCGACGACGATGGGATCGGCGGCAACCTGCGCCGGACTGCCTTCGGCGATGATGCGCCCCTCGGCCAGTACGAAGACGTGGGCGGCGAGGCTCATCACCGCCTGCATCACATGCTCGATCATCATGACGGCAATGCCGCGCGCCGAGAGCGCACGGATGACCGGGACAATATCGCGGATCTCGGACGGGTTCAGTCCGGCCAGCACTTCGTCGAGCAGGAGCAGCTTCGGCTCGGTGGCAAGCGCCCGGGCGAGTTCGAGACGCTTTCGTCCGGCGACGGTCAAGGTGTGGGCCGGCCGCTCCAGCATGTCGCCAAGACCGACGTCGCGCCCCACCTGCTCGGCGGCGGCTAGCGCCGCCGGCCGGGCGCGATGGCGCAAATGCGCACCGACCAAAATATTGTCGCGCACCGACAAGCCGGCGAACGGCTGCACGATCTGGAAGGTCCGCGCGATGCCCCGCCAGGCAAGCCGATGCGGCGGCTCGCCGGTCACGTCCTCGCCGCCGTACCGAATGCATCCGGCGCTGGGTTTTAGGAAACCGGATATCACGGCAAACAGCGTGGTCTTGCCGGCGCCGTTGGGGCCGATCAGGGCGGTGATCCGTCCGGCCGGCGCCGACAGCGACGCGGCATTGACTGCCAACAGGCCGCCAAAGCGGCGCGACACACCCTCGACGGAAAGAAGCGGCTCAGCCACGCGCCGCCTCCTCTGCCCGCGACCGCGGCGCCGTGAGGCGGCGCTGCAGATGCTCGCGGGCGTCAGCGAACGCGCCGACAAGTCCACGCGGCGCGAAGCGAATAATGAGGATGAGCACGGCGCCGTAGATCATAAGGTCGAGGCCGGGTGCGTCGCCGGTCAGAAGCCTGACGGCCTCGCCGAGCGACTTCACCAGAAGCGCACCGACCAACGCGCCGAACACGGTGCCGACGCCGCCGATGATCGGCGTGAGCAGCGCCTCGATCGAAATCCAGGTGCCGTATGCGATTCCGGAATCGACGAAGAGGAAATATTGCACGTAGAAACACCCGGCTGCCGCGGTGATGGCGGCGGAGAGCACCATGGCGCCGAGTTTGACCGCAAACGTATCGACGCCCAGCGCCATGGCGGCATCCTCGTTCTCGCGCACCGCGATCAGCCAGACGCCGAAGCGCGAGCGCTCGAGCAGCCGCGCCATCACCAGTGAGACAGCCACGAGTGCCAGAATGACAAAATAGAAGATCGCCCGGCTCTGAAACTGAAACGATTGCGCCCGCAGGTCGAGCTTGACCAAAAGGCCGACGCCGGCGCCGGTGATCGGCGCGACGCTGGCGAGGATGCGGAGCACTTCGGCGAAGGCGAGCGTCACCAGCGCGAAATAGGAACTGCGCAGGCCGGCGCGAAACGCCAGCGTTCCGATCACGGCGCCGACCGCGGCGCCGGCAGCGATGCCGGCGCCGAAGCCGATCCAGGCATTGACGCCATAGCGTACCTGCAAGATCGCCGTGACATAGGCGCCGGTGCCGAAGAAGGCGGCCTGGCCGAAGGAATATTGCCCGCCATAGCCGCCGAGGATGTTCCAGCCTTGCCCGGCGAGCGCGATCATCAGCGTCACCACCAGGAAATTGAGCACGACATTCGAGTGGACGACGAGCGGCACGGCAGCCAGCGCGGCGACCACAAGGGCGATCGGCAAAAAAGCCTTCACGCGCTTGCTCCAAACAGGCCGCGCGGGCGGACCAGAAGCACCGCGATGAAGATCAGAAAAATGCCGACCTGCCCGAGCGACTCGCCGAAATAAAACCCGGCCAGGCTTTCGACGACGCCGATGACAAGACCGCCGATCAACGCGCCGGGCACCGAACCCATGCCGCCAAGCACCACAATGGTGAAGGCGACGAGAACGAAGGCGTTTCCGGCTCGCGGATTGGCGTAGTAGGTCGGAATGAGCAGGCAGGCCGCAATGGCGACGCAGGCCGTGCCGAGGCCGAAGGTCATGGCGTAGATATGGGCGACATCGATGCCCGCGAGCTCGGCGCCGAGCTTCTCCTTGGCGACGGCGCGGATCGCCTTGCCGGTGTCGGTCAACGCCATGATCAGCCACAGCACCAGCGCGACCACGAAAACAGCGACGAAAGCGATCACGCGCGGTACGGCGAGGAAGGTGAAGCCCAAATCGACGCTGCGAAAGCCATAAGCAAGATCGACGGTGCGGGTGTCGGCGCGAAACGCATACAGCAACCCATTCTCGATCAGCACCGCCAATCCCAGCGTGACCAGCAGCATATTGCGATCGTCGCCGTGCGACGCCGGACTGATCACGAAACGCTGCAACGCGTAGCCGAGCGCGAAGAAGGCCGGTGCGATCAGCAGCGTCGCCAGATAGGGATCGAGCCCGAGTTTTTGATAGGCAAAGAACGCCGCAAACAACGCGGCGCTCAAGAGCGCGCCGTGGGCAAAATTGATGATGTGCAGCACGCCGTAGATGAGCGTCAGTCCGAGCGCCACCAGCGCGTAGACGGCGCCGGTCATCAGCCCGTTGAGGACCGCCGTGATCAGGATGAGGGGCGAGAGCACGTTACCAACAAGAGCGCGCTGTGGTCATTGCGAGCCAACCGATCCCGAAGCGGCCGGGCCGATGACAAGCGCCGCGAAACAATTCGGCGTCACGCGACTCCGGGTTGCTTCGTCGCTGCGCTGGTCGCAATAACGGGGCGCCGCCATAAGCTACGCCGGCACCGGGAAAACCGCCTTCGCATTAGCGAACTCGGCCGGCAGAATGGCTTTGATGTCGTTGTCGAGCACCTGCGTATTGACCGGCGCCGCACCTTGATTCTGGCCGTTGATGAACTTGGTCGGCCCGTAGGGCATGATCGGGCTGGAAAAGGTCGAGCTTTCCAAGGCGGCGGTGAGCTTGGCGCGATCGGTAGACGCTGCGCGTTCAAGCGCGTCGGCGACCAGAAGCACGGCGCTGTAGTTGAGATACAGCTCGTAGGTGAAAAACTGGCCCTTGTCTTCGACCTTCTTTTTCAGCTCCGCCGCCTTGGCGCTTTTCGGATTGAACCAGTGATTGCAATCCATGATGTACTTGGCGGCGTCGGGAAAATCTTTGACGAACTTGTAGGACGACGCCGCGCCGCCGAGCACCGAATAGATGCCTTTCGGCCGCACGTGCTGCTCCAGCATGGTGCGGGCGAGCAGGACGTATTCATTGTAGTAGTTGGCCGGGATGACGAGATCGGGATTTTGCGCCTTGATCTTGAGCACGACATTGGCGAAGTCACGCGTCGGCGTCGGGTGCGCGATCGTCTCCAGAATCTGAAGCCCCGTAGCCGGCAATTGCGCGTTCAGGAGCTTGGCGAGGCCGGAGCCGAACAGCGAATCCTCATGAACAATGATCACCGTCTTTGCCACTTTGCCGGCCTGGTCGTTGATGATCGTCAAGTTGTCCAGCGCCGTCTTGGCGATGACGCCAAAGCCGGGGCTGAAGCGGAAGGTATTCTTGAGCCCGCGGGTGACGATGGAATTGGCGACGCCGACATCGACGACATAGGGCAGATCGTAGCGTGCGGCGGCCTGGCTGGCGGCGAGGCAGATCGAGGAGCCATAGCCGCCGATGACGCAGGACACTTCGGCCGAATTCATCTTTTCGACCTCGGCGGTGCCGCCGTCGGGCGTCGATTGCGCATCGCCGAGGATCGGATCGATCTTGGCGCCGAG
The DNA here is from genome assembly GCA_963829395.1 of uncultured Alphaproteobacteria bacterium. GTDB lineage: Bacteria > Pseudomonadota > Alphaproteobacteria > Rhizobiales > Xanthobacteraceae > BOG-931. The sequence continues at coordinate 125,837 of CAWHHX010000002.1, forward strand.
CGCTTTGATGCCGCCAGCCGCGTTGATCTCGTCGACCGCCATGGTCGCCCCGATGCGGCCCTGCTGGCCGGAATAGGACAACGCGCCGGTGACCGGGTGAAGAAGGCCAAGCTTCACGCCGCCGCCCTGCCCGTGCAGAATGGACGGCATCGCCAGGGTGCCGGAGGCGGCGGCCGCGGCGCCAAAGGCCGTGGTGGCAAGAAATCGGCGGCGGCTGAACGGCGGCTTTTGTTCTGGCACGGTTTCCTCTCTTTCGCTTGGCGCTGCGGCATCGCGAGTTGCCGCGTTGCTTTCCTGTTCAGAGTCCGGCGCTCGACTGCGCGGCATTGGCACGAGCGCTCTTGCGCACGGCCGGCCACCAAACGTTGGTGTCGGCCGCTTCGGAACGCACCAAATCCATTTCGAACGCATAACGGTCCGGCCGATAGAGCGCATGCAGATGCTCGACAGCGCGGCCCGATCGGTCGCAAACGACGCGAACAAGCTCGATCAGCGGCGATCCTGCCCGCACGTCGAGCGCCGCCGCGACCTCCGGCGTGGCCAGACCGGCGCTGATGCGCTGGCGGGCGTGTTCGACCTTGACTCCAGCGCGTTCCAGAAGTTCGAGCAGCGGCCGCGAAGCCAATTCCTGCTTGGTGAATGTCAGCGCGATGCTTTCCGGCACGTGGGTGGTCAGATAGGAGAACGGCACGCGGTCGACGGCGCGCACACGGATCGAACGCTGCAGCAACTCATTCGGTCCGACGCCCAAGGCTTCCGCCGTCGCGCCGGTCGCCGGCACATAGTCGAACGAAAGCAGCTTCACCGCGGTACGCCGCCCCATATCGGCGATATTTGCCAGCACGCCCGAAATGTCGGCGATCACCGGGGCCGGCGCGGGCCGATAAATCACGCGGGTACCGGCGCCGCGACGCCGCTCGATCAATCGTTCGCGCGCCAGTTCGCCCAACGCGCGGCGCACGGTCACGCGCGACACGTCGTAACAATCCGCAAGCGCGTTCTCGGTCGGCAGCTTGGTGCCGAGCCCGAGCGCACCTGAGAGAATGCGGTCGCGCAGGATGAGATAGACCTGTTTCGCCTTTGCCTCACCGAGCCAGTCGCGCAAGCTCCGCTCCCAACCGGCGCCGCCCACCGGCGCCTTTACTTAGTATTCTTTAGCGTACAATATCTGGGACACCCCCTACAAGTCCGCCGCAGAGGGGGATAGTTCTTCGAGCATGAGCGAACCCCAAACCCTCATCGACAAACTTTGGTCGACGCACGAAATCACCACCCGCGAGGACGGCGCTACGCTGCTCTGGGTCGACCGCCATTATGTCCACGAGGGCTCGTTCCTCGCGTTCAGCCAATTGCAGAAACGCGGACGCGCGGTGGCGGAGCCGGAACTGACCTTCGGCATCGCCGACCATTACGTGCCGACGCGCGGGCGCAACCGGGCCATTGCCGACCCTTCGATCGCGGCGATGGTCACGACCCTGGAGGCGAACACGGCCGCGAGCGGCATCAGCCTGTTCGGCCTCGGCGATCCGCGTCAGGGCATCGTCCACGTCGCCGGCCCGGAACAGGGGCTGACATTGCCGGGACTTTTGATTGTGTGTGGCGACAGCCACACGTCGACCCACGGCGCCTTCGGCGCCTACGCCTTCGGCATCGGCGCCTCCGAAGTCGCGCACGTATTGATGACGCAGACGCTGTGGCAGAAAAAGCCGAAGCGCATGCGGGTGACGGTCAGCGGCAAGGCGACCGCCGGCATCGGCGCCAAGGACATCGCGCTGTCGGTCATCGCGCGCCTCGGCGCCGATGGCGCGCAAGGGCATGCGATCGAATTCGCCGGCAGCGCCATCGCAGCCTTGTCGATGGAAGGGCGCATGACGTTGTGCAACATGTCGATCGAGGCCGGCGGACGTTGCGGCATGGTGGCGCCCGACGCGGTGACGTTCGCCTACCTCAAGGACCGGCCCTACGCGCCGCGGGACGCGGCGTTCGACCGCGCGGTGGCGGCGTGGTCCACTCTGGTGTCCGATCCGGGCGCGGCGTTCGACCGTGAAGTCGCGCTCGACGCCGGCGCCATCGCGCCCGTCGTCACCTGGGGCACGACGCCGGACGATGCGTTGCCGATCGACGGCAGCGCCCCCGATCCGGCGCGCGAGAACGACCCAGTGCGCGCCAAATATCTGCGCGATGCGCTCGACTATATGGGGATCGCGCCCGGCAAGAAGCTCACCGAGATCGCAATCGATCGCATCTTCATCGGCTCCTGCACCAACGCCCGGATCGAGGATTTGCGCGCGGCGGCCGCAATTCTCGCCGGCCGCGTGAGCAAGGTGCCGGGCCTGGTCTCGCCGGGCTCCTCGACGGTGAAGCGGCAGGCCGAGGCGGAAGGCCTCGACCGCATCTTCCGCGACGCCGGGCTTGAATGGGTGGAGTCGGGCTGTTCGATGTGCGTCGGGATCAACGGCGACATCGTGCCTGCCGGCGAGCGCTGCGCCTCGACCACCAACCGCAATTTCCGCGGCCGGCAAGGTCCCGGCGCGCGGACGCATCTGATGTCGCCGGCCATGGTCGCCGCCGCGGCGGTCAGTGGACACCTGGCCGACGTGCGGCCGCTGCTTGCCGGCCGCAAAGTGTAGGGTCGCGCTGATGGAAAAATTCGTCCGCCTTACCGCAACAGCTTGCCCGCTTCTTCTCGCCAATGTCGACACCGACCAGATTTTGCCGGCGCGATTTCTGAAATTGCCACGCTCGCCGGAGCTCGGGCGCATCCTGTTCAACGATCTGCGCCGCGATACGGACGGCCACGAAAGACCCGATTTTCCGCTCAATCGGCCGGTCTGGCGCGATGCCAAAATCCTCCTCGCCGGCCGCAATTTCGGCGGCGGCTCGTCGCGCGAGGCAGCGGTTTATGCGCTCTACGAAGCCGGCATCCGCTGCGTGATCGCGCCCTCCTTCGGCGACATCTTTGCGCAGAATTCCGTGAAGAACGGGCTCCTGACCGCCGTGCTGTCGGAAGCCGATGTCGCCGAGCTTGGCGAAGCAATTGCCGCCGACCCGGACATGCCGGTCACGATCGATCTCGAGCAGCAGACCATTTCGCGCGGCAATCGCAGCTTTGCCTTTGGCATCGATCCGGTCAGCCGCAACCAGCTCCTCAACGGCTCCGACGACGTCGACCTCACCGACAGCTACCGCGACCGGATCGCGACGTTCAAGGCCGCCGACCGCGACCGCCGGCCCTGGGCACGGCCGGCGCAACGATAGCCTTCAGGCTTCGATGAGGACCTTGAGCGCTCGTGTGCTCGCGGCCCGCCCGAACGTGTCATAGGCGTCAAGCATCTTGTCGAACCGGAAGCGGTGGGTGATCAGGCGCTTGGGATCGATCTTGCCGGATTGCACGGTCTTGAGCAGCATCGGTGTCGTCACCGTGTCGACCAGCCGGGTCGTAATCGTGATGTTCTGCGACCAAAGACGCTCGAGGTGGAGATCCGCCTTCACGCCGTGAACGCCGATATTGGCGATCGTTCCGCCGGGAGCGACGATGTCCTGGCAAAGCACGAATGTCAGGGGAATGCCGACCGCTTCGAGCGCCGCATCGACGCCGCGGCCGCCGGTCATCTTCATGACCTTTTCGGCGGCCTTGCCATCCTTGCCGTTGATGGTCGCGGTCGCGCCAAAGCGGGTGGCGACCTCAAGCCGATTGTCATCGAGATCGATCATGATGACCTCGGCCGGCGAATAGAACTGCGCCGTCAGCAATGCGGCAAGGCCGATCGGTCCGGCGCCGACAATGGCGACGGTATCGCCCGGCTGGATTTTACCGTTGAGCACGCCGCACTCGAACCCGGTCGGCAGAATGTCGCTGAGCATGACCAGCGCATCCTCCTCGGCGCCTTCGGGAATCGGATAAAGGCTGGTATCGGCGTGCGGGATACGCACATATTCCGCCTGCGTGCCGTCGATCTCGTTGCCGAGGATCCAGCCGCCGGTGGTGCAATGCGAGTACATGCCCTTGCGGCAATACACGCACTTTCCGCACGCCGAGATGCAGGAAATCAGCACACGATCGCCCGGCCGAAACGTGGTCACGCCGGCGCCGATGCTGTCCACCACGCCGACACCCTCGTGGCCCAGGATGCGACCCGGCTTGCAGGTCGCAACGTCGCCCTTGAGGATGTGCAAATCGGTTCCGCAGATGGTCGTCTTGGTGATTTTCACGATGGCGTCGGTCGGGGCGGCGATTTTGGGCACCGGGCGATCTTCGAGCGCTTTCTTCCCGGTCCCTTGATAGACCAGAGCCTTCATCACCGTCCGGACATTCGTTTTCTCAATCGGAGCTTCGGCGACAAGTGTTGTCATGATCGTCCTCATAATTCGATTGTGTTGGGCGGCGCCGCGATCCTAGCCGCAGACGAAATGCTGGAGCGATTTGGTCTTCGCCGCGCGTATCGGTACCGAAGCGGCGGCCGAACCGCGTTGATCTCGGTCAAAGGTGCAAGCGGTCGCGGCTTTTAGGCGCTATTTAGATTTTTATTTCGATTTTTATTTCCATGCTCGCCGCGTAGTAACTCGCCCGACGGCGGCAATGTTCCGTCATCGCATTGTCATCGAATTGCACGCGTCGGTGACGGCATATTTGAAAGCGTTTGGGCGGACTTGGTCATTGCGCCTGCACCGCCTCATAGATTTCCTCTTCCTGCGCCACATGCATCCGCACCAGGACTTCGATCGATTTGATCGCGCGCTGCGCGTCGCGAACGAGATAACGATCGACCTTTTGCGAAGATGTGTCTTCGCTGACACGCGCCAGCAGCCGAGCAAGGTGCAGGATTTCGCGGTGCGCACGACTCATGGCCGCCAGCCCGGCACGATCGCCGGTCAGGATTCGCGCCAGCGCGGGATAAACCTTGCCCTCGTCATCGCGCTCGTGCGTGACCACTTGCTGCTGCACGATCGCGTTGGATTCTTCGATCAGTTGGGCGGCAGCCTCGGGCGTAACGTCGTCAAGCATATCAGCAATAGCGCGCAATCTGTCCAGGCTGCGGCCGAGCGTCAGGTGATCGCGATGAAGCTGGCGACCGGTTGCGACCGGAAGGGTAGACGAGCGGCGGCGGTGCGCGGGCCGCAACGCCCGCAGCGCGTTGAGGATGACGGCGACATCGATCATCTCCTGAACGAAAGCCGCCGGCACCGGTTCGAGCCAGCCGAACATGGCGGCAATCATGGCGATCCCCGACAGACCCATGCCGGCAACAATGCTCTCCATCGCGATCCGGCGCGCGCGCTGAGCGATAATCAAGGCTTCGGCCACGCGATCGAGCTGGTCGGCAATGATCACCACGTCCGCCGCCTCCGAAGAGGCGCTGGCGCCACGCGCGCCCATGGCTATGCCGACGTTCGCCGCCGCCAGCGCCGGCGCATCGTTGATGCCGTCGCCGACCATGGTGGTCGGATAAAGCCGCTGCTCAGTGCGCACCGCATCGACCTTGTCGGAAGGCACGCGGTCGGCGAGCACGGCGTCAAGATCGAGCGCCGCCCCAATCGTTTGCGCCGCCGCAGCGTGATCGCCGGTCACCATGACGATGCGAGCGACGTTAGCTGCCCGCAACATGCGGATCGCACGTGGCGTCTCGGCACGCAATTCGTCCGCGAGCAACAAGGCGCCGATGGTCCGTCCGTCAACCGCAACAAACACGACCAGCGCCGATCGCCACGCGGCACGCCTGACGGCGCGGAGCGCCCACTCCTCCGGCTGACGATGGGCGTAAATCAAATCCCGCGAACCGGCGCTGACTTGTTTGCCATCGATGCAGCCGTGAATGCCGGAGCCCATCGTCTCGCGCACATCGCGCGGCATGGGGAGCGGCAAGCCGCGATCGAGCGCCGCCTGCACGACCGCACCGGCCAGCACATGATGCGACGCCTGCTCAAGAGCGGCGCCGAGTTGCAAGACCCGGTCGACTTGTTCGCCGGGCGCCGGCTCAATCGAAAGCAGACGCGCGCCGCCGACGGTGAGCGTGCCGGTCTTGTCGAACAGAACAGTGTGGGTGCGCGCCAGCGCCTCCAGCGCGGCGCCGCCCTTGACCAAAATGCCGCGCTGCGCTGCCTGAGCGACGCCGGCGATGAATGCGACCGGCGCCGCAAGGATAAGGGGACACGGCGTCGCCGCGACAAACACGGCGAGACTGCGCACCAGATCGCCCGAAATCAGCCATGCGACGGCGGCGATAGCAATCGTTACCGGGAGGAGGATCACCGCAAAACGGTCCGCCAGGCGCACGAATGGCGCTTTCGCGGTCTGCGCCGCCGTGACCAAGCGGACGATGCCGGCATACGTGCTGGTACCGGCGAGCGACGACGCGACCAGCTCAAACGCTTCCCCGGCATTAAGCGTGCCGCTAAACGCCGACGAACCCCGCGTCTTGGTTTCCGCCAGCGGCTCACCGGTCAATGCCGACTCGTCGATCACGGCCGACATTGAAGCAATGACGCCATCGACCGGGATGATCTCTCCGCCCCGGACCAGGAGGGTGTCGCCAACCGCCACATTCGCGACCGGCACATCCTCGATGCGATGGTCGAGCCGGCGATGGGCGACGCGTGGCGCGCGATCCACCAGCGAGCGCAAATCGCGCTCGGCGCGGCCCACGGCAAAGTCTTCGAGCACGTTGCCGCCTGAATACATGAGCGCGATGACGGCGCCAGCCAGGGGTTGGCCCAGCGCCAGCGCGCCGACCATCGACAGGAGCGCGATGGCGTCCACGCCGACGCGGCCGCTGAGCAGATCACGCACGATCGAATAAGCGAGACCAGCGATTACCGGAACGGTGGCGGCAAACCAGCACTGATCCGCCAGTGACGTGTAGCCGGCAATGCGCGCCGCGCCGCCACTGGCGAGCCCGGCGATGGCGATAACGACCAGCGAGCGCCGCAGCAACCGATCGATATCCACCAGGTTCTTCATCGCTGCCGAGAATGCCAAGAGCAGCCGAGACTTTCTTGAGCAAGATCAAATCCGAAACGCATCGCGCCCGCCGTTTCGTCAATTTGCAATCAAGACTGGATCCTTCGGACGAAACAAAGGGCAGCGACAATTTCTACATCGCCTGCGCTGCAGTGGCGCGGAAGCGCAGGATGGCGAGCAGGAAAAACACGCCGCCGACACCCGCCACGAAAGCGAATTGCGGCCAGACCACGTCGATGCCAGCGCCGCGATAGAGGATCGCTTGCGCAAACGACACGAAATGCGTCGAGGGCGAAGCTTGCATCGCGTTGGCCAGCCATGGCGGCATGCTTTCCAGCGGCGTATTGCTTCCGGACAGCATGTTCATCGGCAGGAAGATCATCATGAACAGCAAGCCGAGCTGCGGCATGGTCCGCGCGATCGTGCCCAGGAATATTCCGATGGCGCAGGTGAAGAACAGATAGATCATCACCCCGAGCATAAACAGCGGGATCGAGCCGAGGATGGGAACATGGAGAAATGTGCGAACCACCAGATAGAGTGAAAGACCGGTCGCGACGGTAATCACCAGGCTGTTCGCCCAGACTTTCGACATCGCAATCTCGAACGGCGTCAACGGCATCACCAGAAGATGATCCATGGTGCCGTGTTCGCGTTCGCGCACTATCGCCGCGCCGGCCAGAATGATGCCGAGCATGGTGACGTTGTTGATGATGCCCATGACGCTGGTGAACCAAGCGGTGTCGATATTCGGGTTAAAGACCACACGCACATCAATGTTGACCGGCGACAGCGGCGTGCCCTCCCGGCGCGAGAGAAAGCCCGCGATCTCGGTCATGATGATCTGCTGGATATAATCCGAGCCGAGACCGGCCTGCACCATTGCGGTCGCATCGACATCGACTTGTATCGCGGGATGACGGTTGCCGAGGACGTATTCTTCGAAATTCGGCGGTATGTCGATGACGAAGGTGTATCGCCCGGCGTTCATCAGCGGCACGATATCCCGCTCGGCGATGGGCTGCGGCGTCTGATAGTATGGCGGCAAGAACGCATGGATGATCCGCCGCGACAGCTCGGAGTGATCCTCATCGACGAAGGCGATCGAGGCGTTGTGCAGCTCTTGCGAATTGCTCTGGGCCTGCGCGATGACGGCGAGCGAGAAGGTGTAGATGACCAGCGCGACCAGCACGTAGTCGCGCATGAAGCTGCGAATCTCTTTGGTGCCCAGCCAGAAGATGTTGCTGATCGCGCGCATCGGCCGACTCCTAACGCTCCTGCTTGTGCAGCAGCAGCAGGCTGAGCGTCGTCAGCACCGGGATAAAGATGGCAAGCGCCATCAAGTCGGGCCAAAGGTCGTGAAAGCCCAAGCCTTTGGTGAACGTGCCGACGCTGATCGGCACGAAGTAGGTCATCGGGAATCCTCGTCCCATGAGCTGCGCCACGCCGGACAGCGCGGAGACCGGCACCAGCATGCCGGAAAATTGCGTAGCCGGCAGCACGGTCAGAATGACGGTGCCGAACATCGCGGCGATTTGGGTGCTGGCGAACGCCGAAATCAGCATGCCGTACGATGTGGTCGTGGTCACGTACAGCAGCGCGCCGACAAAAAGCGCGAGGAAAGATCCCTTGAGCGGGATCTGAAACACGAACAGCGCCATCAGGAACATCGTGGCGAAGTTCACCATGGCGAGGCCGACATAGGGAACCTGCTTGCCAAGCAGGAACTCGATCCGCCTGACCGGCGTGACGTAAAGATTGGTGATCGAGCCGAGCTCCTTTTCCCGCACCACTGCGAGCGCCATGAGGATCGCCGGGAACAGCGCGAGCATCAGCGACATGTTGGTCGGCACCATCGCAAAGACGCTCTCGAAATTCTGGTTGTACTTGAAGCGCAGCTCGATACGGGCCGGCTGAGGAACCTGCCTCGCGGTCGTTTTGATCGCCGGATCGCTCAGATAAAGCTGGTGCATGGCCTCCAGATAGCCGCGAATGGTCTCGGCGCGGAATGGCATGGCGCCATCGACCCATGCGCCGACCCATACCGGACGTCCGGCCTCGAGGTCGCGTCCGAACCCTGGCGGAATCTCGATGGCGGCCTTGATCGCTCCGCTTTTCAGGCGCTTCTCCAGATCGACATAGTCGGTCAGCGGCGGCTGTTCCACGAAATAGGTCGAGCCGCGCAACTCCTCCAGATAGGCCCGGCTCTCGTGGGTCTGATCGTGATCCATCACCGCGAACGTCAAATTGTTGACGTCCGTCGAAATTCCGAAACCGAACACCAGCATAAGGAACGCCGTGCCGAACAGCGCGAAAGTCAGGCGGATCGGATCGCGAAGCAGCTCCATCGTCTCCCGGATCGAATAGGCCAGAAGGCGCTGCACGCTGAACCCGCGCTGAGGCGCCGGTGCTTGTCCGACCGGGACGACGGGGCCGCCGGCGGGGACAAGATCGCCGGCTTCTTCCGATTCGAGCGGCGCCGTCGCCGCTTCCAAATAGCTGATGAAAGCGTCCTCGAGCGTCGACACGCCACGAGCCTTGACGAGATTCTGCGGCGTATCGGTCGCCAGGACACGCCCGGAATCCATCAGCGATATACGGTCGCAACGCTCCGCCTCGTTCATGAAATGGGTCGAGACGAAAATCGTCACGCCATGATTGCGCGAAAGATCGATCAGCAGCTCCCAGAACTGGTCGCGGGCCAAGGGATCGACGCCCGAAGTCGGCTCGTCGAGGATGAGCATTTCCGGCTCGTGGACGATGGCGACAGCGAGCGAAAGCCGCTGGCGAATGCCGAGCGGCAGCTCGGAGGTCTGCTGGTCGAGATGATCCTGCAGGCTGAATTGTTCGATCAGCTCGCCGATGCGCGCCGCCGCTTTTCCGGACGCAAGATGAAAAAGCCGCGCATGAAGCACGAGGTTCTGCCGGACCGTCAGCTCGGTATAGAGCGAGAACGACTGCGACATGTAGCCGACGCGGCGGCGCGAATTGATATCGCGGGCGTCGAGCGGCTGGCCGAACAGCAGCGCCTCGCCTTCGCTCGGCGCCAGGAGCCCGGTGAGCATTTTCATCGTCGTGGTCTTGCCGCAGCCGTTCGAACCGACGAAGCCGAAAATCTCGCCGCTTTCGATCGTGAAGTTGACCCGATCGACGGCGGTGAAATCGCCAAAACGGCAGGTAAGGTCGCGCGCCGTGATCACCGGCTCGCCGTCAACAACGTGCCGCGGCGGCACTTCGAGCCGAGCGCGCCCGTCGCGGATTTCCTCAGGCAGCAATAGCCCGACGAATGCGTCCTCGACCGACTTGGCGTGCATCTGCCCTTTGAGCGCGGAGGGCGAGCCGGTGGCGAGAATTTTCCCGTCATTCATCGCCAGCAGCCAATCGAACCGCTCGGCCTCTTCCATGTAGGCGGTGGCGACGACCACGCTCATGCCGGGCCGGCGCGACCGGATGCGATCGATCAATTCCCAGAACTGACGCCGCGACAGCGGATCGACGCCGGTCGTGGGCTCATCGAGGATCAACAGATCGGGATCGTGGATCAGCGAGCAACACAGCCCGAGTTTCTGCCGCATGCCGCCGGACAATTTCTTTGCCGGGCGGTCGGCGAACGGCGCCAGACCGGTGCTGTGCAGCAGCTCGGTAATCCGCCATTGCCGTTCGGATCGCGATTGCCCGAATAAACGGCCGAAAAACTCGATATTCTCGCGCACGCTCAGGTCGGGATAAGAATTCTTGCCGAGACCCTGCGGCATGAAAGCGATCCGCGCGCAAACCGCACGGCGGTGTCCGGCGTCCGCCATATCGCCATCAAGCACGAACACACGACCGGACTGCACGTGGCGCGCGCCGGCGATCATGCTGAGCAGCGTCGACTTGCCGACTCCGTCCGGGCCAATCAGGCCGACCGTACAGCCCGCCGGCAGCAAGGCCGTCACGTCATCCAGCGCCAGCGCGCGTTTATAGCGCTGCGTGACGTTTTCCAGACGCGCAACCGCCAAGCGGTCGACATTCGGATGCACGACGGCAATGACAGGCGCGGTCATCAGCTGGTGCGGCCTTGCAGCGAAGCAGGCCACTTGGCGTCGGGATCAGTCAGAACGTAGGCGATGCCGGGCAAGCCGCTGCGCACCATTTCGGCGCGGCCACGCAACCGGTCGGGATCGATGCGCACGCGGATACGGAACATCAGCTTGTCGCGCTCCTGCTGGGTCTCGACGACCTTGGGCGTGAACTGCGCCTGCGAGGATATGAACGAAACCTTGGCCGGGATCGCCACGTTCGGATAGGCGTCCAGCACGATGCGTGCGTCGGCGCCGAACCTCACCTTCCCGGCCTGCTCGGTCGGCAGATACACGTCCATATAGACATAAGCGGTATCGAGCATCGCAAAGACGTGCCCGCCGGCGGGCAGCACTTCGCCGAGATTGGCGATGCGGTACTGGATGCGGCCCTCGCGCGGCGCGACCAGCGTATTGTCGGCGATCTCCACGCTGTAGAGCTCTACGTCGTGCGTCGCGGCGTCGAGCGCATGCTCGAATTCGATCACCCGCACCGTTGCCGCATGCAGCGCGGCAGTGGCGCCATCCAGTTGCTGCTGCCGCTGATCCAGGACCTCTTTGGTCTGGAAGCCTTTCTGCACCAAGGTGGTTGCGCGATCGAGTTCCTGTTGCGCCAGCAGCACCTGCGATTTTTGCTGCACGACGTTGGCGTCGGCCTCCTCGACCGCGCGGCGGGCCTGGCTGACTTGCGCTTGCGCTTTCTTGAACGACGCGGCGAGATCCTGCGTATCCATGCGAGCGACGACCTGTCCGCCTTTGACTAGGTCGCCCTCGTCCGCCAGCATCTCGGCGATGCGGCCGGCGTATTTGGTGTCGATGTTGATCAGGTCCGCTTCCAGCCGGCCGTTGCCGAAAGCGATCCCCGGCGGCAATTGGGCATGCAGATGCTGCCACCAATAATAACCGCCGCCGCCCGCGCCAGCCAAAACAAGAGCCACAAGTCCAACGCGAAGCCACCATTTGCGGTTAGGCGCCTGGACGGCCGCGGCCTGCGGAACCGGCAAGCCCCCGGCATGGTGCACCGGAACAAGATCGTGCGCGGCCGGCGGCAGCACTTCGCCGGCATGAACCACCGGCGGCCGGGTCGCTTCGTCGGTCCTATTGTTCTCGTTCATGTCGCATCCACGTTGAATGTCACGCTCGATTTCATCGCCCCGGCGGCGAGGAAACGCGATTGTGAAGGGTTCGTCCCCCCGTGTATTGGGCGGAAGACTAGTGACGGCCGCCGGCCGCAAAAATTCAGGGTTTAGCCCTAAGGGTTATTACGGGTGACGTGCGAGCCAAGAGTCGCCGACCTTGACATAGGACCGCTTCACAGCCGCCCATGCGATCCGATGCGCGGCCTCCTCTTGTCGGGATTCGCCCGCGTGCGCAGCGAAAGCGTGGTTGAAGGCTTCGCGGTAGATGTCTTGGGCGTGCGGCGGCAAATGCGAGCTGACCGAACCCGGAAGATCGGCGTTCGTCAGATATGGCATCGGCTCCTCCGCATTGCGAGGCTAGGCAGTATGGCAAGCGGGCGGTCAGCGACCTTTGACACAAATCAAAGGAGGCACAGAGGTGCGGATGGCATCGTTTTCCGACTAAATTCCGTGGCGTCGGGCTGGTCGCTCGGCAGGGGAAAATTGCGCCGCGCTCTTGAGGGATGGGGAGCGTATTGCCAAAAATGCGGCTTCAACGCTGGCGACGGAAGCCGGCGCGACCCGGTTTTCCGTCGTAAACTGGCGGTTCGCGGTCAGCCGTTTGCAGGCAGCGGATAATAGTGCCGGTGATAAACCCGGTACCGCCTTGGCAGCGGCGGCAATGGCAGTTCGACGATACGCTGCCACACTGTGCCGCGGTCGAACTGAATGGTCATGCCGTCGGGCGAATAGAACGCGCCTTCGTTCCAAGCTTCCGCCCAGAAATGACCCGGATAATCGATCCAGCCGCGTGACGGAAGGCCGGCTTCGTTGACGATGTTCAGCTGCCAGTCGGCTTGCGTTATGAAGGCCGGCGCCAGCGGCGCGGCGATGCATCCCTGGACGCATTCGAATCGACCGGAAAGATTCAACGCCTGCGCGGACGCGCCAGTCGTACTTGCGGCCACAGCCGCCGCCGCGCCAAAGAGCGCAATCAAGATCGCTTTCATCGCCCTATTCTCCTCAGAGACGAAAGACCGTGACGTCGGTTAGACACCGACAGCATCGAGCAACACGAAAACGGTCTTATGACAAGCAAGCGATGCCGATCGCCGGGCGGTACCTGCGGCGTAGCTTGATCCATTATGAATATTATTTGACGCATTCGAGGCGGCTACGCAGCCCGGCGTCGACCTTATTCGTGCCGATGATGCGGGGCGTGCCGATAGTGCAGGCGCAAAAGATCGATGCCGTAATCGTTGCCGTTCGGCGTCCGCACGATGGTGTGGACGTGGAATTTTGCCGGCTCGGCATTGGTCAAAAAGACGCCGGCGTGATGATCGAACTCGACGAAGATCACCGGGCTCTGGATGCGATAGTAGAACGGGCTCGCCTCTTCGAAGCCGCCGATCCAGCAAAAATGCGTATCGGCGAGATGCCGCTCGACCTCGGCAAGGCGCGCGGCGTATGGCCCCGGCGGCAGCGGCGCCACATAGGCGGCGATGAGATCGAGCAGATCGCGCCGTTGCTGGGCTGACAATGCGGACGCGCGCAGTCCTTCGTACGGCACGATACGATTGTCCTGAAAGGCGCCGCCGAGATGCAGATTGTCGGCGAAGTGGCGACGGCCGGGCGGCAGGTCGCCGCCGACCATGGAATGCGCGACGATCGCTTGTTGCTGCTGGTTCGTCGACAACGAGCGCATCAGCGCCAGGCCGGCGCGCTCTTCGTCCTGGAACAAGCGAGTGCCGGCGAACGGCCCGGTATCGGCATAATTGGGTTCGGCGCCAAGGAAGCACGGCGTGAACACCATCTGCCGGCCGATGACAAAACAATTGAGGCTCAGGTGATGGCCGAAAAGCTGCCATCCCCACGGCTCGGTCTGCGAAGGCACTCCAAACAGGCAAAAGATATAGGCCCATTCGCCGAGCACGTCCGGTCCGCCGACCAGATCGCCGAGAAAGCGGTTGAGCCGCATCACGCCGCGGGTGATGTCGTAGCCCTTGCCGCTCAGACTTGAGCGGACCACCGCCATGACGGCGTCCTGCACCGGCGCGCTCACCTCATCGAGCCGCAGCCCATGATGCTCGACATAGAGCTCGGTATTTTGCCAATGCCGCCACAACTCGGAATCGACGGCAAAGCACATGGCGCTTCGCTGCGTCGGCGACAAACGACGGACTAACGCGTTGACGGCTTCGACCATCGCCGACGTTGGCGCCTCCTGCGGCGAAAGCGAAAACAGGCCCGGCTGGAGGTGGCCGTCGGTGGTTATGCCTTGAAACGGTGCGGCGGCGAGCTGCGCCCATTTGCCAAACAAATCCTGAGCGCGCGGGTTTTGCATGCGCGCCTGCGCATGAGCGCGCGGCGTCGGACCGGCGATGTTGCTCTGCCCGGGCGGCGGAATGAACGGCCGATAGTCGCTGTGGCTCATGTCCGGCGGATGCGCCCAGGAGATCACGCCAAGCAGCGGCAACAACCGCTGCAGGATGGCGACGAGACAAGCCAGAATGACGAGAGCTTCAATAAGTTCTGCCAGCCGGGGGTCGCGGACATACCGGCCGATGACCCAGAACACGATAGCGCCGCTGACGACGGTGATGAGGATGTGAATCAAGACCAAAATCATGACGACCCCACGAGCCCCGGACCGATCTCGGTGACTCTAGCCGACATTCCCGCCGGACGCGAACGATTGAAGGATTTTCCCGAACGCGATCATACCTCGCCGGCTTGCGCGGCCGGCACGCGTCTTTGATTGGCAAGCAGGATCACGAGACCGACGACAGCCGTCGCCGCCATGACGATATAAATCGGCAGGGTATTGGACGCGTTCAAAAGTCCGACGCCGGTGGAGGCGAGTGCGCCGATGCCCATTTGCAGAAAGCCAAGCACCGCCGATGCACTGCCGATATTCTTGCTGAAGGGTGCGAGCGCGATCGCGGCGGCGTTCGGATAGGCGATGCCGCAGAACGGCAGATACAGCATCAGCAGGACGATATTCGCCGCCAAGCCGTACCAGCCGGCCACCGTGCCGACGAGAATGATCAGCATGATGACATTCTGGCAGATGACCGCGAGACGAAAGATTTTCCGGTCGCCATGCCGCCGCGACAGCCAAATGTTCGATTGGCTGCCGCCGATGAAGGCGCAGGCGAGCGCCGCAAAAATCAGCCCGTAGGCGCGCGGGCCGACATGGAACGAGTCGATGAAAATGATCGGCGAGCCGGTCACGTAAACGAACAATCCGGCAAAGGCGAAGGCGCCGCCAATGGCATAGGTGTAAAACTGCGGATGCCCGATGATGGTCGTAAAGCCTTGGAGGATGGCGCGCGGTCGCAGCGAAATATCGCGGTCCGGCTGGTGGCCCTCGGGCAGCAGAAAGCCGATGACGAGCATCAGACCGAGCGCGAAGGCGGCGAGAATGACGAAGATCCACTGCCAGCCGGCCGTGGTCGCGACCAGCCCGCCAACCGAGGGCGCGAACAGCGGCGAGACGCTGAGCACCAGCATCAGCAGCGACAGAATCTTGGCGCTCTCGCGCACCGGAAAGAAGTCGCGCACCATGGCGATTGCGCCGACTTGCGCGACGCAGCCGCCGAGCGCCTGCAGCAGCCGGAACGCGATGAACAGTCCGGGCGAACGCGCGGCGACGCAGCCGAGCGACGCGACGACGAACAGGCTCAAGCCGGCATAGAGCGGCCGTTTGCGGCCGAAGCGATCGAGCAGCGGCCCGTAGAACAATTGCCCGAGCGCCAGTCCGATGAAATAGCCGGACACCGAGAACGAAATCTGCGCCGGCGTCGTGCCGAGATCATGCGCGATCTCCGGGAACGCCGGCAGATACATGTCGATGGAAAACGGACTGAGGGTGCTGAGCGCGCCGAGAATAAGAATGATCAGGAGGTTCCCGCGACGGGCACGTGTCATGACGAAGTCCAATTTGGCAAAGTCAATCTGGCGAAGTTCGATCGGGCTAGCGCTGGTTGCTCGGCGACAAGGTGCTTTACGCGGTGCCGCAGGATACGAGTGCGAGCGACTGATGGCGCGTCCGCGTCCAGTCGCACGGTCCTGGCACGGTGTTCCTACGCTCAGGGAAGAGTTTCGGAAGCCGCCTTTGGCGGGCGATCGATGCTTTGCAACCCTTTTACCGAACGAACCAGGACTGGCGGAGAGGGGAGTCCTGCAAATTAGGGCGTAACTATATGAAATGATTCTCGGTCTTGAACAGGCATGCTTCGTTCCTACACACAGTCCTACACATCCGCTTGCCCTTTGTAGCAATAGCACAACTCATTTAAGCGGCGCATGGCAGAGTGTTGGCGGGATCGGGTTTGCCACCCTGGACATCACCTGATCACCTGTAACAGATTTCAAATTCAAAAATAGAAAGATCGAACGTCCATGCCCAAAGAACAAGTGTTTCTGAAGAAAGAGCCTCCCTTCACTGTATGATGGTTGATCTGATCGACGATTTCTTTGCGGAATATCCGGCGCCGGCTGGCGGGTCGGACAAAGCGATACCGATGAAGCCGATGAAGTGATTGGCGCGGTCGCCAAGACCGTCGCGGAACTTACTAGCCGTCAAGATGGCATGATCCGCCAGCAACTGATTGAATAGTTGATGCGGGAAATCATGAACTATGATGCCGAGTTTCGTCGGGAAGAAGCCGCAGGTGAGAGCGGCTCTCACGCTCGTCATTAGCAGCCCTGTCGACGTCGCCCTTCTAAAGCTGCCGCATTGTCGAGCGTGTAGCGAAATTGCGGTAAGCGGCATAGCTGGTATCAAATGGCCCAATCGGCAGGCCCCCTGGCAGAAAGCCCGACTGGCAAACCCACCAAAACCACCCTGCACGCGCACCGAATGACGTAGCGAGCGAACGATCAGCGTAGAAAACCTCGACGCTTGCACCAGTCTGTGGGTCAATGTCGTACAGCGGTTCGCAGGCTGTGTGTCGTTTTGGGTCGGAAATCACTGCTCGTGCCATGGGGCATCCTTTGTCAGTAGGATGCTGCACAAAGCGCACCGCTGCGGTTGCCATCACGGGATTGTGCCTTATCGAGCGTCTCGCGATGATGGACCCTCTCCCATGCTGGACCGGCCGGGGGGTGGTCTCGCGCAAAGAGTAGGACCCGCTCGGAAATATGCCCCGTCAAAAAGCGTCGTTAACCTTTTGTTAACGGTTTGACGGTGGCACGGCGCACGTGCCGCGCGCCTGCTCCTTACCGAATTGCTGGCCTCGCGAGGACGCGATTTTACCGATTGGTTGCTCACACGTTGCAGCGATCCACCGGCGGCGAACGGAGGCTCGGCAAAACAAAAAAATGGGCAAGCACACGCTACGCCGTCAATGATTATCGGGGCGAGCGCGTGGTGCGTTGGACTGTGCACAAGAGAAGGATATCAAACCCAAACCAGAGTAGTTGATCCGCCGCGTTGCTCACGGTAGTCTGTCTGGCTCGTCCTTACGTTCTTCTTTCACCCTCTTTAGTTTCCTATGTGGCAACACGTAAATGGACGATAGGACCGTAAGCGCAGCTACCGTGAGCGATGAAGCAGCGCTGCGCGAACTCTATCCGCAGCCGATGGAACTCGCGGTTCTCAAGCAACTCGACCAACTCGACGCCCATTGCCGCAACTTCCTTGCCCATTCGCCTTTTGCGGTCATCGGCTCTACGCGACCAGGCCGCGGCACCGATGTGAGCCCGCGCGGCGATGCTCCGGGCTTTGCCCGCGTGCTGGACGACCACACGATCGCCATCCCGGACCGTCCCGGGAACAATCGCCTCGACACCATGTCGAACATCATAGCCGATGGCGAGATCGGGCTATTGTTCTTCATTCCGGGCATCGACGAGACGCTGCGGATCAACGGCACCGCGCGCCTGTCTCGCGAGCCGGAGCTTCTTGCCGCCGCTGCCATCAAAGGCCGGGCGCCGCACCTGATCATTCTGGTTACAGTGCGGGAAGCCTTCCTCCACTGCGGCAAAGCGTTGAAGCGTTCGCGGCTCTGGCAGGACGACTATCGGATCGACAAACGGTCCTTCCCATCGCTGGGACGCATGATCGTCGAACAAACCAAGCCGGCCACCGTGACTGTCCAGCAGGCTGACGCCTTCGTTGAGGAAAACTACGTCACCGGCCTTTATTAGCTAAGACCCGCCGAACGCCGCGCCGCCAGACACGGTGCGGGGCAGGCGCATTGTAAATCACCATAGGTACTGCTAGCCGGTAGCACGGCTCACACGCCCTGTGAGTTCTACGATCATCGATCGGACGATCGGCGAGATTTGTCTTCGAGCGGCGTCGCAACCGCGGGAATAGCGCGACCTGCAGCCCCCGGCAGGAGAAGAGACGTTGCTGAGACGGCGTTCGGTTGCGTGGGAAAGCTTGAAACACGGGGCCCGGCTTGAGCAGAATGGCAGCGCCCAACTAATCATTCTGCCGCACCGATCATGAAACACCCGTCCGAGAATCGGTCGCAGGAAGTGCTGGCCGGGCTCGTCGAGCGCGTCACGTACCATAATGTTGAGAACGGCTTTTGCGTTCTGCGGGCCAAGGCGCGCGGGCACCGTGACGTCGTGACCGTTGTCGGCCATGCCGCAACCATTGCCGCCGGTGAGTGGATCACGGCGTCAGGCGAATGGGTCAATGATCGGACACATGGCCAACAGTTCAAGGCGCGGTTCCTGCGCACATCTCCCCCGACGTCGGTCGATGGCATCGAGAAGTACCTTTCGTCCGGCATGATCCGGGGTGTCGGCCCGGCCTACGCCAAGAAGCTTCTGCGCGCCTTCGGCGAGAAGGTGTTCGATGTGATCGAGGCGACGCCGGACCGGCTGCGCGAGGTCGACGGCATCGGGCCCGTGCGCGCCAGCCGCATCACCGCAGCCTGGGCCGAGCAGAAGGCGGTGAGGGAAATCATGGTCTTCCTGCATAGCCACGGCGTCGGCACGGCGCGGGCGGTGCGAATCTTCAAGACCTATGGCGGCGATGCCATCCAGGTCATGACCGAAAACCCGTATCGCTTGGCGCGCGACATCCGCGGCATTGGCTTCAAGACCGCGGACGCCATCGCCATGAAACTCGGCATCGACAAGACCGCAATGGTGCGGGTCCGCGCAGGAATTTCCTATGCACTGACCGAGGCCATGGATGAAGGGCATTGCGGCTTGCCGACGGAGGAGCTGATACCGCTTGCCGAGAAGCTGCTCGAGGTCCCGCAAGAGCTTATCCGCACCGCGCTCGATCTCGAGCTGCAGGAGGGCACGGTGGTCGCCGACCGGGTTAGCGAAACGCCGTGTGTATTTCTGGCCGGCTTGCATCGGGCGGAGCGCACCATCGCCGAGCGGCTGATGCGGCTTGCAAACAGCAAGCTGCCTTGGCCCTGGATCGATCCAGACAAGGCCTTGCCGTGGGTCGAGGGGCGTATCGATCTTAGGCTTGCCGAAAGCCAGGTCGCCGCGATCCGGCTCGCATTAATGTCCAAGGTGTTGGTCATGACCGGTGGCCCCGGCGTTGGCAAAACAACCATCGTCAACGCCATTCTGCGCATCCTCGCGGTGAAGGGCACGAACCTTCTATTGTGTGCTCCGACCGGCCGCGCCGCCAAACGCATGACCGAGGCGAGCGGCGTCGAGGCCAAGACCATCCACCGGCTGCTGGAGGTCGACCCGAAGGGCGGCGGCTTCAAACGCGGCGACGACAACCCTCTCGACTGTGACTTGTTGGTTGTCGACGAGACATCGATGGTCGATGTCATGCTGATGCAGGCACTCATGAAGGCGATACCAGATAGAGCCGCCCTCTTGATAGTTGGCGACATCGACCAGCTTCCTTCTGTCGGTCCCGGCCAGGTGTTGGCTGATGTGATCGCATCCGGCGCAGTGCCGGTGGTACGCCTCACCGAAGTATTCCGTCAGGCGGCTCAAAGTCAGATTATCGTGAATGCCCATCGCATCAACGACGGCATCATTCCCGATCTTCGCAAACCCGAAGCCGGGAGCGACTTCTATTTTGTCGAGGCTGAGGATCCCGCGACCGCTGTTGCGCGCATCATCGAGCTGGTCAAAACCCGCATCCCGCGCCGCTTCGGTCTCGATCCAATCCGCGATGTCCAGGTTCTCTGTCCGATGAACCGAGGCGGCGTCGGAGCGCGCTCTCTGAACATTGAACTTCAGGCGGCATTGAACCCGGCGGGTGAGCGCAAGGTCGAGAGATTTGGCTGGACCTTTGCACCGGGCGACAAGGTCATGCAGATCGAGAACGACTATGACAAGGAAGTCTACAACGGCGACATTGGGTTTGTGGCGGACGTTGAGCCTGGGGAAGGTGAACTAGCTGTCAGCTTCGACGGGCGCTCGGTCGCCTACGGCTTTGGCGAGCTAGACGCCCTGGTGCCGGCATACGCCGCGAGCATCCACAAGAGCCAAGGTTCGGAATACTCAGCCGTCGTGATTCCGCTCATGACGCAGCACTACGCCATGTTGCAGCGTAATTTACTCTATACTGGCGTCACTCGCGGCAAGCGGCTGGTCGTGTTGGTCGGACAAAAGAAGGCCATCGCTATCGCGGTGCGCAACATCTCGGGGCGGCGACGGTGGTCGAAGCTGCAGGAGTGGTTGAGGCCTGGGCCTGGGTTGTTCCTCTCGGGGCCGATCGGCGCATCAAACGCACCGAAGATCGTACAAAACTGACCACAGCAACTCTTGGCAAGGTCGGGGGCGAGGCCTTCCGCGACCGCCCCCTACTTGGACAGGCCGGGGCTCGTCTCGAGCAAAAAGCTTCTCTTAAGGGTTTGACGGTAGCGACGGTCACACGCCCCTGTGCGTTCTGCGGTCGTTTCGAACTCGATTGCCTTGCGATCGGACGTTCGGCGAGTTTTGCCCTTCACCCCGCCTTGCGACCTGACCTATCTTGGAGCGGCGACAGCCGCGGGGACAGCCCGAAACGCGGGCCTCGCAGTTGCAACGTGCATCACGCCGCGGCCGCGTCAGGCAGCGTCAGCACGGTCAGTATCTCTTCGTCGGGAAGCAGAAAGGACTGCTCGGTAACCTCCAACCGATCGGATCCTTTGAAATCGAACCACGCGTCGGCCGGCATCTTCCGAGGGAAATCCTCTTCGGCAGCGCCGTTGGTGAGCATGTCGGCGGCAAAGGTTTGTCGGTCCAAAGCTCTCAGGGGGAGCCACCAAGGCTGGATCATCGGCGCCCTCTCGAACCACCGGCGCTTGGTTTTGTTGTAGCACGCGATCACCATCGGAAACTGGTTCGAGAGGGTCATCTTGAGCAAAGTCGCCGTAAGGCTGGCGCAGAATTCGTCGGACATTTCACGTGCGGCGGCCAAGGTCACTCTCTTCAGCTTCTGGATCCGTGGAATGAGAAGGTAGTTGGGCAGGATCAGATCCGAGGCGAATGTGTCGGCGTGCCGTTCGGGATTCACCGCATCGTTTGCGAAATTGCCGATGTCGTCCTTGCCGCAGAACAGGACTCGGCCGCGGTGGTGGTGCCAATGGCCGAGCTCATGCGCCAGGGAGAACCGCCGGCGGCGTTCTGGGCTGCGACTATTGACGGAGATTACTGCCTTGCGCGCAGATCCCAGGATCCTCGCTTCGCAACCGTCGAGCGGCCGGTAGCTGACGACCGCGCCTTGCGTCCATGCGATGGCGTCCAGATCGATTTCCTGCGGGTCTGCGATGCCGAGCGACTGGAGTATGCGCTCGGCGGCTGTCAGGATGCCCATCATTCCTTCGACGCCTCGGGATCTTCGAACTCAAGCGCCTCCAGCTGTGCGAGATCGTCGAGCGCGCCTTCCTCGTCGCTATCAGGCATGCTCTTCCCCTTGCGCGCCGCCATCATCAGATCGTCATTCACGTCTGGCCCACCCGATCGCATCCTTTCAAGCCGGGAACGCAGGGCGGACCTGCCGCCTTGGGGCACGTTCGGACGATTGCCGCGGAAGGTTCGCACGGCATCCTTGGCGCGTGCCAGCCGCGACTTTCCAGCAAGCCTCTTGGCCTCCTGCGCGATCGCGCCCATTCCCTCCGCGACCTTTTCGGGGTCGATGCCGAGCGACGCGAGTTCTTCGCTGACATCGGCATCCAAAGCGCCAAGGATGCTGTCGTCGATCTCGTCGCTCAGGTCCCGGAGTTCGTCAGTCGATTTGCGCTTGTTGGTCATGTGGGCCACCCTTTCGGATACTTCTTGGCCACGGCACGTCTGACGCGTTTCATGATGTAGTCGAAACGCGCTTGGTCGATCCCGAGCTCATCGCGCAACTCCTTGCCTTTCTTGCCGTCGGCGATCGCCATGATCGTCAACTGGGCCTCGTCGTCGCCTTCGAGCAGCTTGTAGATCTCCGTCACCACATCGGCTGCTTCCTGCTCGACGAGAGTCTCCTCCGGATCGAGCTGATCCGCTGCGATCGGCAGGTCCACAAGGCTCCCGAACCCGTCGACCTTTGACATCGGCACCTGCCTCGACAGCGCCTTCCGACGATGAGAAGCGATGCTCCTCATCGACTGGGCCAGGAACGCGACGAAGGACACGCCACGGGGGCAGTGTCGCTCGCCGACGAGCGCCTGGCAGACGGCCTCCTGATACAGCAGACCCGGACTGAAATCGGTTCCGGCGAGCCGACGCTGCTCGATCAGCCGAACCCTCCTCAACTCGACGACGGACAAGGAATCAAGCCGCTCCAGCACCTCTTCGGGGGAAAGGTGCCTGCTTTCCGGCTCAGTGAACTCGACGGCGAGTGGGGCGCTCTTGTGATCCATGTGGCCTGAGACGCCATCCTGTGCCCGCCAACAGCACCATTTCGGACAAAAAAATCCGGCGGAAAACAAAAAAATCGAGTCCGAAAAGCCCGGCCTTCCGGGCATCCCAGATGGATGCCTCATATGCCGAGTCGTACGGCGCGAATGCCCGCCGAATAGGCCAGCAGAAAACGCAGGAGAAACAATGAATTACATCGATCCCAAGCTTCAGGCCCGCCGGACTGAGATCGTTGAGGTCCTGGAGATGGTCTGCAAATCCTTGGAGCTCTCCAACTCGCAGTTCACGCAGGCGAAGCAGCGCTATGAAGGTGTCGGCGCGTGCCTCGCTGGTGCCAACGATCCGGTGTTGCGGGCCACCACCATCTATCTTCAGGGGTCGACCGCGCTGCGGACCACCGTCAGGCCGATCGGCGTCAACGAGCACGACGTCGACTTGGTCGCCCATGTGCCCGACCCCGATGCCGAGATCTCGCCCGCGGCGCTGACGAAGGCGATCGGCAATTGCCTGCGTGCGAACGGCAACTACGCGCCGCTCCTTGAGGAGATGCCCCACTGCTGGCGGCTGAGCTATGCGAACGAATTCCACATGGACATCACGCCGTCGATCCCGAACCCGAACTGCCGGTTCGGAGGTGAGCTCGTTCCCGACAAGACGCTCAAGATGTGGAAGGCCTCGAACCCGAAGGGCTACAAGCGGCTCTTCGAGGAGCGTGCCAAGCTGGCCCCGGTGATCCGGCTCCGTAAGAACGTCGCCATCGACAGCGAGCGGGGGAGTGTCGAGCCCTATCCGGAAGCTGGCGGCTTTAAGGGCATCCTGCGCCGTTCCGTGCAGATCGCGAAGCGCCACCGCGACATCATGTTCGTCGACGAGCCGGACGTCGCGCCGCTCTCGGTGATCATCACGACGCTGGCCTCCCGCAGCTACGAATGGTGCGTCACCAACCGCGAGTACGACAACGAGCTCGAACTGATGGTCGACGTGATCCGCCACATGCCGGACACGATTGAGATCCGCCACGTCGAAGGCCGCGTGCAGTGGTTCATCTGGAACGAGACTACCGCCGACGAGAACTTTGCCGAGAAATGGAACCGCCGGCCGGAGCGTGCCGAAGCATTCTACGCTTGGCACGAGCGCTTCTGCTGGGACTTGGCTCAGCTCGAAACCGTCAGCGGCCTCGACCGCCTGGGCGACCTCCTGAAGCGCCTGTTCGGATCGCGGCCGGCGACCGCTGCGATCGACTCCCTCACCGAGCGCGTCTCGACGGCGCGCCACGCCGGCAACCTGCGCGTGGCCCCCGCCGTCGGCCTGAGCGTCGGCGCAATCCCGGCGTCGACGTCGGTGCGGGCCAACACGTTCTACGGCAGCCGACGCTAGCGATGCGGATGGTCGGGCGAAAGCCACTGACTGCGGCGCAGCAGTTCGTCAATCTCCGCGGCAATCCGATCAGCCGCGGGCAAGGCGAGTTGCGTGCCGGGCTGTTGACCTGGCGCTGCTCGGCGACGCCCTTTCCGCTCGGCAGGGATTACGCCGTCAGGATTGAGTTCAAGCAGGGTGGAAAGCCACAGATC
The DNA here is from genome assembly GCA_963829395.1 of uncultured Alphaproteobacteria bacterium. Lineage (GTDB taxonomy): Bacteria > Pseudomonadota > Alphaproteobacteria > Rhizobiales > Xanthobacteraceae > BOG-931. The sequence continues at coordinate 150,318 of CAWHHX010000002.1, forward strand.
TTCGTCGACGGTCCGGATCTCCATGCGCTCGCCGAAGGCCGGCGAATTCCTCACCTCTACCAGCAGACGCCGCCCAGGCTCTGCCTTTATCTGCCTCGGACGTACGAATGGCAGTCGTGGATGCGCCTCGATCAGACGATCGTGCCGTGGACCGCGCTGTGGCTGTTCTACTTCGAGGAGTGGCTCGCATCCGACGACTGGAAGGGCGGCGGGATGCACCCGGAGATGGACGATGATTATGAGGAGGCGGCATGAACGGATCCGATGGTGGTCCGCCGGCAGAGGGCAAGTTCTTCCGCATCCTGTCGCTCGACGGCGGTGGCATTCGCGGGGTGTTTCCGGCCGCGTTCTTGGCGCGCCTTGAAGAGCATCTCGAACACCCGATCGGCCGCTACTTCGATCTTATCGCGGGTACCTCGACCGGCGGCATCATCGCTATCGGACTCGGCCTTGGGCTATCCGCCGGCGACATCCTCAAGCTTTACGTGGAGCAGGGGCCGGCGATCTTCGACCAGGAGCACGGCGCGGTCGAGAATTGGGTGCGTCAGAAGCTGCGCCGCATGGCGCATCTGTTCGTCACCAAGCATTCCTCGAAGCCGCTGCGCCGCGCGCTTGAAGGCGTGCTCGGTCGGCGGAAGATCGGCGAGAGCCGCACTCGGCTGGTGATCCCGGCATGGCATCCGGTTCTGGAGCGCGTCTACATCTATAAGACCGCGCACCATCCAAGGCTCGAAACCGATTACAAGCAGCCGGCGATCGACGCCGCGATGGCCACCGCAGCCGCGCCGACGTTCCTCAAGCCTCAGATGACCGAATTCGGCGGTCGAACTCGTCGACGGCGGCGTGTGGGCCAACAACCCCATCGGTGTTGCTGCGATCGAGGCGATCGGCATGCTCGGCTGGCCCGGCGACAGGCTCAAGATCCTGTCGATCGGCACGATCAACGAGCCCGGCACGCTGCCGCGTTTGAGGGGCAAACTGCCGATGGCGGCGTCGTTGGCGAGGCTGTTCATGGCGGGCCAGGCGCACAGCGCACTGGGCACCGCGAAAATCGTTACTGGCGACGTCCATCATCGCAAGGCGATCTGGCGCATCGATCAGACGGCGCCGGAGGGACGCTATACCTTGGACAATGCCGGCCGCATCTCGGAGATGCGGGACCGCGCTTTCGCCGAGGCGCGCGAACAGCTTCCGGAGCTCAGGCGGCATTTCTTCGGCGCGCCGGCGGACGAATTCGTGCCGTTCCACGTCCCCTGAAAAGGGCGGGGATTAACACGTTTGAAAAAACGATCGCGCCGTCGCGCGCGCGTAAGCTCTGCCAAATTCGTAAACCGATGATTGTCCGTGGTAAGGGTCACAGCCAACCTGCTATTTTGGTTGCGGATGGGATCTAGAGCCGTGCCGTTGGCTGACTTAACCGATCCGGCAGCTGTCAACGCGGCGATGGACGAGTTCGATCGCGTCGGCCGTGACAATTTTCTGCGCAAGTACAATTTTGGCCCTGCACGGGCTTATTTCGTTCGTCGCGATGGGAAGTATTACGATTCGAAGGCGATCGTTGGCGCCGCACATGGATATCAATATCCGCAAAAGGGCCAATTGCGCGCGGAGGACTTCAGCGGGGGAGAAAACACTGTTCGCGCTCAGCTCGAGGCGCTTGGGTTTACCGTCGAGGTGCGTGGATCAGACGAATCTCCGACGGTTACCAGCCATGATATAGAACTCATTCGCCAAAGCCGATCTCGGGACCGATACACGGACTTTTCCGACGAGGAGCGAGCAGCCCATAAGCGTGTGCACGAAGCGCTTCACCATCTCGGCGAGATGGTGATTGATGATCTTGGCGGGGCCAGAGACTACGTCCTGAAACTTACCTCAGGTTTCCATCCGGCTTCTGGTATCCGCGGCGGGAAGCCAAAAGACCTATGGTTTGGCGTTTTCCGGAAAGAGAACGAGCAACAATTTCTGGGTAACCCCCAAGTATTCATGATCGTGTCCGGCAGGGGGATTGAATACGGATTTTCACCGCTTACCCATCCGGACGACTTCTCCAACCAGGAAATAAAGAAGCGCACACGGGAAATCGCGAGATCAATTCTGGAGCAGTTGCCAGTGCCTGGATCGCCCGAAGCTGAAGATCTAGCAGCCCAATTGCTGAAATCAGGTAATTGGCATTATCGCAGAAAGCAGCGCCTGGAACCAAATCAGTCGGAATACCAGAGTTCTAGATGACTGGTTGTCCTTCGTCAGATCCGACGAAGGTGTGCAGAACGCCGGCGGTGGAATCACCCGTTATGCAGTCGGTGATGCGGTCGATAAGGTCGATCTTGTAGAAGAGGTCCGGCAGATGGCCGAGCTCTTCCACCCGCTGATGGAGAATATTGTCGCCGACGCCCCGCCGACCACGCCGCCTAAAGTGTCTGCACTACCGACACCAACACCGGCGGCCGAAGAAGTGACACTGCCAGCGTTTAGCCACCTGCTCCGCACCTTCCTGCGCCAGTTCGCCAAAGCGCGCAGCGAGCCGTTTCAGAAGACCGTTCCGCTCTGGAATGCCATGTCAGATGTCAAGACCAGGATCGAGCAGTTTCCGGCAATTAAGAGTCGTCCAGACTTGCTTGTCAGCATTAGCGTTGGCCAGGGCAACTGGGCAACAGTGCCTTGGATCGCATTACTCAACACGCGGATTACTAAATCGACCCAAGAAGGAATTTATATCGTCTACCTCGTTGCAACGGAACTGGATCGCATTTTTCTCACGTTGATCCAAGGCACGAAAAATCTCGTCCGTGACCTTGGCCAACGTGAAGCGCAGAAACGCATGCTTGACGTTGCGAACAAGAGTTGAGCGGTGATCGGCGATCTCGCAGCCGCGGGCTTCATCTTGGACAATAAGATCAGCTTGGGCGGCGATAGCTGGCTCGCCAAGAATTATGAGATTGGGACAATTGCTCACTACGATTTTGGCGCAAGCGATATTCCGAATGACGAGCGGATGAATGCGTTACTTAAGGCCGCGCTTGACGCTTACGACAGAGCTGTCGATGCGCCTGTGTCCGAGCCGTCAGCACCTGACCTTATTGAGCCCGAAGCGCCACTGTCCGGTGTGCCGTACGATATAGACGATGCGCTCTCTGAACTCTTTCTTGATCAGTCGTCGCTCGAGCGGCTCCTAGCGATCTGGGCTGCAAAGAAGAATTCTGATCTTACAAGGCGCGCCTGGAGTCGGGAAAAGCTTTGTGGCGAAACGCCTAGCTTATCTACTTCTGGAAGCAAGAGACTCCGGTCGTGTTGAAACTGTCCAGTTTCACCAATCCTACAGTTACGAAGATTTCGTCCAAGGCTATCGACCTGACGGGAAGGGGGGATTTACGCTTCGTGACGGCGTGTTCCATCGTTTCTGCGAGAAAGCAGCACTGTCACCGGGTAGTCCGCACGTTTTTATAATCGATGAGATCAACCGCGGAAACCTTTCCAAGATCCTCGGCGAACTCATGCTCTTAATTGAGCATGACAAACGGGGGCCTGCTTGGGCTACAGCTCTAACCTATTCGCAACCCGGCGAGCCGGTCTTTTTTGTTCCTGAGAACGTATATCTGCTCGGGATGATGAACACTGCCGATCGGTCGCTCTCAATTGTTGACTATGCGCTTCGCCGACGCTTCTCATTTGCGCTGCTTGGACCGATGTTTGGAAGCAGCAAATTTCGGGATTTTCTTCTCAATGCCGGGATTCCAGATCGAATCGTCGCGATGATTGTGGAACGGATGACAGCACTCAATCAGGCCACAGCGAGGATCGAACCAATCTCGGACCAGGATATCGGATTGGACATAGCTTCTTCGTTCCTCCCGATGGCTTCGAATTTGACCCCGGCTGGTATCGACGCGTGATTGAAACAGAGATTTTTCCGCTGCTCGAGGAATATTGGTTTGACGATCCGGATAAAGCTGAGCATTGGCGTGAGCAGCTCCTGCAAGGCGCCGCGTGACGATTCCGATTCGCAACCTCTACTACCTGTTCCTCTACGCTTGGGCTCGATTTCCAGACGGAGCAATAGGGGAAGTCGGGATCGACAAAAGTCCAGATCTCCCGAGTTTATTCGCAAAGTTGCTTTCGGCCGGAACGCGCAGGCTCTTTAGGCGTGGGCTCGATCGCGGATACAAGACGTTCACAGACGAATTAACTGGCCCACGTGGGCGCATTCGTCTGGACCGAATGCTGAAGGAGGCGACGCAGCTACGAGGCACGGCCGTCTGCGATTTGACGACCTAACCCACGATGTTTTGCATCATCAGGTCCTCAAGGCGACGCTCACAAATTTGTCGCGCTACGGAGATCTCGAAAAGGGTATGAAGCACGAACTGCGCGTACTGGCGCGACGTTTTTATGACGTAGAGGACATTCGACTCTCAGCAAGTTGTTTCCACCGGATCGGACTTTCGCGCAACAATCGCGAGTACTTTTTTATCATTCGGCTTTGCGAATTCGTCTTCTGGGCCCTGATGCCTGATGAACGCGGCGCTCCCACAGCGAAATTTCAGCAAGTGCTTGACGATGAAGTTCGAATGTCGGCTGTCTTTGAAGACTTCATCCGCAACTTCTTGCAGCTGCATCGTAACGAATACCGTGTGCGGTCAGAATCTCCAGAATGGCTCGTGAGAGACGCCACAGAACACGATCTTGCATTGTTGCCGCGCATGCTGACGGACGTAACCCTGCGACATCCAACTCATACCGTAATAATTGACGCCAAATTCTATAAGAACCCTTTGGCCCAGAGTCCCTACGGGGAGCGGGTGCGTTCACAGCACCTTTATCAACTGATCACGTACCTTCAACATGAACGCATACGCCACAGGGACAAGGGCGTTTCGGGAATGCTGATCTACCCTGCCGTTGGTCAGTCGCTACGCCTGCGATATCGGTTGCTCGGTATCGCTATATTAGTCGCCACGATAGACCTCGGACGGGAGTGGCACGACATCGAGGCCGAGCTTCAGGGCCTCTTAAACGACTGCGCGAGTGCCGCGAAGTCACACGCCAAAGGCCAGACCGAGATAGTGGGCGCTTCAGTCGGTCGTTGAAGGCTTTCGATTTATCATCGTCACCGAGACTCACCTTGACGCCATAGTGCGCACTGGCGTCCGCACCTGCTTAAAGTGACACCGCCAGATCGGTCGGTCGACCTGTGCACTTGCGCTAGAACCCGGTCGGCGGCGAATTGACCGCCTACGACGCGCGAGAAAGTGTAACCGTTTTATAAGTTGCCGTGAATGAAAGTGGACATAGATCGTTGCAGCTCTGGGTCCGCAGTGTGGCGGCGGCGATGAGAACACCTATAATGGCTCGCGTGGTCAAGATCGTGAAGGTTGTCAGCTGAGTGGCGGCCACTCGAGGATGATCCGGACGTAAAAAGGACGAGCGAAATCTCTGGAACTGCGTTGAGCCTGATACACCTTAGGGCAACCAATTTCGTGCGCGGCATCGGCGTGCGGCGGGTGCGGCTCGTCTGTGGTCTGATTTTGTTTTGCTATTTGCTATCGCATTATATCAATCATTCGCTAGGTAATGTCTCGTTGGAGGCTATGGAATATGGGCTGTGGTTCCACGTAGCTTTGTGGCACAGTGTGGTCGGCACACTGTTGCTCTTCGCGGCCCTGGCGGTGCACGGCTTTTTGGGATTGTGGGCGCTCTATCAACGACGCCACTTTCGCTGGAGGATTGCAGAAAGCGTGCAGCTCGCGCTTGGGCTTAGCATACCCGCATTGATGTGCGCGCACCTCATTGGGGAACGACTAGGTGCCACACTGTACGGGCTCGAGAGAAGCTACGCACAAGCACTCTATAACTTCTGGGTGGCGCGGCCCGACTTGGGCGTCATGCAGACGGTATTGTTGCTCGTCGCGTGGACTCACGGCTGCATCGGAGTTTATTTCTGGCTGAGGTTAAAGCGCTTCTTTCCAAAAATGGCGCCTAGCCTGCTTGGGCTGGCTGTTCTGCTGCCCGTGCTCGCACTGCTTGGCTTTTATCAACAGGGAAAGACAGTAGAGCTTCTTGCGCAACAACCTGATTGGCGGGCCCAGATCCAATCTCCGGCGCGGATCGGGACCGTCGCCGAACGCGACAATCTAACCCGGCTGCGGGATCGTTTCCTGATATTTTACGCCGCCGCCATTGCCTTGGTTTTTGCGGCGCGCGGTGTTCGCCTCATTAATGAGCGGCGGGGCGGCATGATCCGACTAACCTATCCGGACAGAGCAATCCGGGTGCCGAAGGGCCTAACTGTACTTGAAGCCAGCTATCGGCATCACGTGCCTCATGCCAATGTCTGTGGCGGAAAGGGACGATGTTCTACCTGCCGGATTCGGATAGTGGGCGATCGCAGCGGGCTGCCAGAGCCTTCGGCCCGAGAAGCTTTTGTCCTCGAGCGAGTCGGTGCGAGCGGTGATCCGGCCGTACGGCTCGCGTGTCAGCTGCGACCATCCCGAGATATCACGATCGTCCCTTTGCTTCCGCCGCAGGTGGGCACGTCGTTTGTGCACAGCAAAACTCGCATTCACCCTGGGGAAGAGCGTTATATTGTGAGCATGTTCGTCGATATGCGCGGCTCGACGCAAATGGCGGCCGACCAGCTGCCCTTCGACACCGTGTTTATTGTCAATCGCTTCCTCGGAGCTATCTCGCAGGCCGTGATTCGATCCGGGGGCAAGGTGAACCAGTACCTCGGCGATGGATTGCTTGCTTTGTTTGGCGTTGACACGGACCCGCAATCTGCCTGTCGGCAGGCACTCAAAGCTGCGGCGATGGTCGCCAAGAATGTCGAACATCTCAACCAGCAACTCGCCGAAACCGAGCGTAATGTCATCAGGTTCGGTATCGGAATAAACGGGGGAGAAGTAATCATCGGTGACGTCGGTCACGGCGAAAACATTGCGTTTACGGCTTTGGGCGACGCCGTGAACGTCGCGGCCCGGCTCCAGGACATGTCTAAGGAGCTCGAGAGCGAGGTTGTCATCTCCGACGAGGTGTACCAGACGGCTGGACTACCCTGCGAGGAGCTGCAACGGAAGGAAATCACAGTTCGCGGCCGCACCGCTCCAATCGTCGTGCGAACCGTCCTTAAGGCCGAGAATCTCGCGACACTATTCGAGCGGACCACGGCGGGTTCAGTGGCGGCACCATGAAGGCGAACAGCCCGCGAGAAATTGTAAGCGTTTACCGCTCCAACCTTCGTCCGCTTTTAGACTACTTCGGACCTGATGCGACATTCGGTGTCGACCGAATTGGTAGCGATTGACCCCAAACAGACATGGCGGGATTTCTCTAACGTTGAAATCCTTCGCCTCGCTATGGCGCTCGCGCCGGACCGATTTGCGGTGTGCGGACGGGCTTGGCCATTCCGTAGAAGATGACAACACCCTGGCCGCCACAGCGGGTCGAGAGCGCCTCACTGGGCGTACCGATACAGCTGTCGATGTCCTGCCAGTTGTTCATTACCCAGACATTGCCCGCAGGGTCGATGGCGAGATCGGTCTGCATCTGCAAGCCGCCACCGACATACCCGCCCGGCGGAGAAATCTGGTCGCCGGTTTTCATACCGGGCGGGCAGTTCTCGATGCGGACGCCGCACAGTTGCACTATCGGACTGCTCGGGGAGTTAAAGTTGGAAATCCAGACGTTATCATTGCCGTCAATGACCGCAGCCCACGGCCCGGGAAGACCCCGGCTCTTGAACGGTGAGCCTGGAAATTGCGTGCCGTCTGGCCGCAGCAGCGTGACGCTGCCACCGTCGGGGCCTCCTTGTTGCTCGGACATAGTTTTCGTCAGGTAGTCAGAGGCCGCCGCAACGCCTTCGAGTTTTAGACGTACCCCCATGTCGATCAGGTGGGCCATGCCTAGTAGCCCAGTGCCGAAGCGATTGGTGACCCAAATGTTCCCCTGGGTGTCAATGGCAAGACCGCTATTGTTGATCCCGGTCTTGAAGTTCTCGGTCTTGCTCGGATCAGCGGCAGGGAAGCGCGTGACATGATCGACACCGCTATTGGACACCCAAATTCGGTCCTGCTGGTCGATGCCGAGGTGAAATGGCGCTCGGAACGATTTGCAGGGCTCCGCGCTGTCGCCCTCGCAGACGATCCGGCCCTTCGTCAGATCGCCCTTGGGAAAGTAGACGAGTTGGCTCTTCTCAATGCCCAACACCCAAACGTCTCCGCTCGGAGTGACGATAACGCCTTGCATCAGCCCGAGCTTGCCGTCGAACGTGATGCCCTCTGGCGGCGTTAGGGGTTTGCCGTTCCTGTCGAATACCGTGATTGACTTGCTACCGTAACTGGTGAGCCATGCATTGTCCTTGGCATCCACGGCTGCGCCGAACGTGCCCCCTTCCATCCCACCACCAACAAAACCCGTGGTGATCGGCGAAATCGGACGGCCGTTTGGGGCAAACTTGGTCGCATGACCTTGCCATAAAGTATCTTGCCCCTGCCAACCGACCGTGAAGTTGTCGCCGACCCAGAGGTTGCCCTCGCTGTCGAACATCGCCTTGCCGCCCGCACGGTACCCGCCGCCGTCGAATTTGAGTGGCAGCACCCAGGCGCTTGGAGCCCAGTTGAGGTACGGCATGAAGGGAACGGCTCGCAGGTTTTTACCTTTCGGGACCGGATAGAATTGATCAAGCAGGGCGTAGAGCCGCTCGGGCTGATACCACGGATCGCGAGCAACCGACTGCGCCGCGGTCAGCGTATCGGTCGGTGCTGCGCCCTTCGGCGGCGTGGCCGCTATGAAAAGCTTGTCGCACGCATTGACGGTCACTAGCGTGGCGCAACCGGCCAGTAAGTCGGCCAGCGTGGCGAAATTGGCCATCGTCGGCGTCTGGCCGCTGTTGAGCGGGTCCTGAATAGCGGGTCCCCAGCCCCCCGTTTGAAGGTCAACGAAGTTGGGCATGTTGCCCGCGGCTATCCGCAGGCTAAGTGCCGGCCCTTTGATCGCGGTCCCATCAAGAAACTGCGCGTTTGTCCACACCGACGCCACGGTGGTCATTTCATTGATGACGACGTTTGCCGGGGGCGTGCTTCCAAGCACGGTCACTAGGGCGATGGCTGGATTGTCGCCGCTGCCCTTGTTGATCGTAGCTACCCCGTCTTTGGCAACGAGATACAGGACAACATCGTTACCAAGTGTCTCTTGGTTGCCAATTTGAAATCGACCGTCAGCACCAGTTATCGTTTGAGCTAGCTGCCTGGGTTGGCTCGCGCTCGCTGCCCATAGGGTGACGGTGGAACTTGCGAGCGGACCGCCGCCCACTTGGACTTGGCCCTCGATCCGAACGGCAGCTGCAGCCGGACCGCACACCAAACCGAGCAATCCCACCATCAACAGCATCGCGGCTATACGGACTTTGACAATCTTCATCACTGTCGCTCTCCGACTTGCAAAAGCAATTCGCAGCAAGCCTAGAAGCGAACGCGCCCAATTCATAGGTAGGTCAACCGGCTCAAGCGGCTTGCCAGGGAATGTCTCTTGTTTGGCCCATCTCGACCAATCTCCGCGCTACAATTCTTTGGTCGCTATTGGGGCCATAGCGGACATCGGCATGCGCTGGAGCCTGGAAGGCTCGGTCGCGAATGACCCCATAGCGGACTTAGAATGCCGATTATGCCGGACGCCTTAGGTCGATCGGACATGCTATGCTGCGATCAGCAAAGGGCATCCGATGAGTGCATTTGCCGGTCTTGAACAAGGCAGCCTGCTTAACAGTTTCGATCCGCTGAGCGGAGAATATCTTGCCGATCCCTATCCCTTACTTACGGCCGCGGCCGCGGCCGCGGCTGCATTCTATTGCGAGGCAATTGATCACTGGATTGTAACTCGGCATCACGACATCCGACACATTTTTCGCACACCGGCAATCTTCTCTGCCGCCAATGCCAACTCGCCGCTGCGTCCCGTATGTCCCATGGCAGCACAGGCACTCAAGGACGGCGGATTTAAATCAGCACCGACCTTAACGAACGCCGACCCGCCTGCTCACACCCGTGTAAGAAAGATCGCCAACGTTGCCTTCACGCCAAAGCGCGTCGCCGAGATGGAGCCGTTTATTCGCGACTTGACGGTTCAGTTCTGCGAGAAACGTCTTCGCAATGGACGTGCCGACATTGTGCGGGATTTCGCATGGGCGCTACCGGCTCTGGTGCTGTTTCGTATCTTAGGCGTTCCCGATGACGAGGTGCCCCGCGTCAAGGAAGGGTCGTGGAGCCGCATCCTATTCATCTATGGTCGGCCATCTGAGCCGGAGCAGCTACGAGCCGCGGAAGGGCTTGCCGCTTTTTGGCGGTTCGCAGACAGTCTCGTTCGCGACCGCATGAAAGATCCGCGTCATGATTTCGTGAGCGATCTGGTCAACGCGAAGGATGCGGAAGGAAATGGTCTTACGATCGAACAAGCCGCTACAGTCGTCCTGAACTTGCTATTTGCCGGTCATGAAACGACGACGGGCCTACTTGGCAATATCTTTCGCCGACTGCTTGCCGACCGCGAAGCTTGGTCGGCTATCCGTGACGATCCTAAACTTATCCCCGGGGCGATCGAAGAAGTACTGCGGCTCGACAGCTCCGTCATTGCCTGGCGACGACAGACGACCCAACAGGTCGATATCGGTGGGGTGACTATCCCCTCGGGCGCTAAGCTACTTCTGCTGCTGGGGGCGGCCAATCGTGATCCGTCGGTTTTTCCCAATCCTGATTGCCTCGACATCAGGCGATCGAATTCCCGCGAGCATCTGTCCTTTGGCATGGGGACCCATCTTTGCTTGGGTGCGCCGCTTGCGCGTCTCCAAGCAAAAGTTGTTTTGGAGGAAGTGTCTGCTCGGTTCCCTGATCTGCGGCTCGTCCCTGGCATCAAACTGGAATTCGCGCCGAATGTGTCGTTTCGCGGTCCGTTATCGCTGCCTGTTGAATGGGAGCCGGTTTCAGTCAAGTCTCCATAACGGTCAATTGCAAAGGGGTACAATGTCTGCAAATGGCCCTTCGCGACCTTCCAGATCCAGGCCTCGAATGGTCGCTCTTGGGGCAACAGCAGACAAAGGTCAGAACCGTCGTTGAACGGCTCGGTCGTGAATGACCCCAAGCCGACATCCTTGTTTTCGCTGCCGACCCTGAACTCCGCTCGAAATCACGCTAGGGCGGGCGTCAGCTATGGCCGAAGCGCGTGTTGAACGATGGCTTGCCGCAATCCTCGGGACCGACGTCGTAGGCTACAGTCGCTTGATGGGCGGCGATGAAGAGGGCACCCTCGCTGCACTCAAATCCCTACGCGAATCCCTCATCGACCCAAAGATCGCGGAGCATCGCGGCCGCATCGTCAAGACCACGGGTGACGGCGCTCTAGTCGAGCTTGCCAGCGCGGTCGATGCCGTGCGTTATGCAATCGATATCCACCGTGCCACGATCGAGCGGAACGCCGAAATTCCCGAAGATCGCCGCATCGAACTCCTATCGGCATCAATGTCGGTGACATCATTATCGAGGAGGACATCTATGACGACGGCGTCAACATCGCAGCCCGACTCGAAGGTATTGCTGAAGCCGGTGGAATTTGCATTTCGCGTCAAGCGTTCGATCAGATCGAAGGGTCCACAAAATCTCAAGAACATACCAAGCCCATCGAGGTATTTTCGGTTGAGGTCGATGAAACTGAGGGAACTCCTGGCCAATTAAAGCCCAGCCAGGGGATCAAATATTGCCGGACACCTGATGGGGTGCGACTAGGCTACGCAATTTCAGGCAATGGACCGCCGCTGGTGAAGGCGGCGAGTTGGATGAACCACCTCGTGGGCTATCTACCGACCATACGCTGAACCGATATGATGCGCGCGGCAACGGCATGTCCGACTGGGACGTCGATGAGCTTTCCCTGACGCCTGGGTTAGCGACCTGGAAACGGTGGTCGATGTCGCTCGGGTTGAGCGTTTCCCGCTGATCGAAATCTCGCAAGGCTGAGCCGTTGCTGTTAGCTACGCCGTGCGGCACCCGGAGCGGGTATCCCACCTTGTGCTTTACGGCGGCTTTGCACTTGGCGGAAAGAAGCGCGCGCCGCAAGAAAAAGAAAAGCGCAATGCAATGACGACTTTGATGCGCCTCGGTTGGGGCGCAGACAGACAACCGTCATTTCGACAAATGTTTACGGGACTGTTCCTCCCGGGTGCGACGCAAGAACAGGCGGCTTCTTTCAACGAACTGCAACGCCGGACGACATCGCTCGAATGTGCCGCTCGTTACTTCGACGTCGTCGGGGACATCGACATCACCAATCTACTCGCAAAGGTCACCGCGCAGACGCTCGTGATGCATGTGCGCGGCGACCTTGTTTGGCCAATCGAGGCTGGGCGAGTGCTGGCCGCTGGCATTCCCGGCGCTCGATTTGTCGCGCTCCAGGGCCAAAACCATTTATTCCAGGAAAAAGAGCAGGCTTCGCAGCGGTTCTTCGAGGAAATCAAGTTATTCTTAGGCAGCTAATTGGGCGGTCGATGTGTGGTCACAATAAAATCCTTCTCAGTCTCCACCTGCTGTGGGCCTCTTCTGTGGTTCGGGTAATTGAGTTTCCCTAGTGCTTTGCTTGAGCATCGCTTCGAGTTCATCTTCGAGCGATCGCGGCGAAATTCCGAGCTCGCGAAATCCCGGCAAGTTGCCAGAGGCCGTGGTGTCGATCTGCATCAGCTCGACCTGATTGCGGGTGAGGGGCGGGCGCGGCAGGAGCTCAGCGAGGCCGGCAGCTGCATCCCAGAAGGCAAAGGGCGTTCGCATCAGCACCGGCCGCAATTCTGCGGTACTGGCAATGGCCCGGACCAGCTCCTCGTATGAATAGACGCGTGGGCCGGCCAGTTCGTAGATCGGATACGGCTTTTTGCTTTGCCGCAGGACTTGTGTAATCGCCGAGGCAACGTCGCCCGCATACGCCGGCTGGAGCCTCGTCCTGCCGTTGCCAAATATCGGATAAGCCGGCAGGACCCGAAGAAGCCTGAGAATCGTTGTGAGAAAGCCGTCGTCCGGCGCGAACATTACCGCTGGGCGGACGATGAGCGCGCCAGGGAATGCGGTCTGCACGGCCGCTTCGCCCTCGCCGCGGCTGCGAATATACGGCGAAGTCGAGGCCGCGTCGGCGCCGATGCCTGATATGTGAACTAGCCTTTTTGCTCCGACCCTCCGCGCTACGCTCGCGATCCTGGCGGCTGCTGCCACGTGAACCGAATGAAATGTTTCGCTCCCGTGCTCGCGGTACAGGCTAATCGCGTTGACCACGCCATCGGCGTCCGCAACAACACCCTCTACTGAGCGCTCGTCATGTGCATCGGCGCGAATCTGCTTGACGTTGTCGTCCTCTGCCTGCCTAGGATGCCGTGAGGCGACGCGCACTATGGCGCCGGACTCGGACAAATAGCGCACAATGCGACGGCCGAGGAAGCCAGTCCCACCAAACACAGTTACGCAGCTCAATGCCCGATCCATCGAATGGTCCGGGGCGATGCTCGGGATTGAGCCGTCAAGCGCCGCACGCATTGCCTCAGCGGCCTCTGCCGGTGAACCGCCTTTGCCGACATGGTGGGAGATTACATCAATCAAAATTTGCGCTGCCGGGCCGATAGTCTGCCACTCTTTCATGGCTTGATCGATCAGTGGCTCGGCTTCAATGTACAGGCTGTGCGCCTGTTCGATAATCGGCCGTGCCTTATTGAGAAGATCAATCAGCGCTTTCGTCCTCGGCAACGCTTTCTCAATTTGCCCAAGTTGTGCTTCGGTGAGACCGGACGCGTGCCCGATGAGTTCAATAAGCAAGTTTTTCAACATGATCTAACTTTGCTGGTAGCGACAGCGGTGAACGCGCCCTCGTCCGCCATTGCCGGAGGTATACGTTTGGGCGTTGCTTTTGCCGTCTCCTTCGATTGGGGCGCCCGACTGGGACATGTCCCAGATAGCAACCTGAAAAATGGCCCGCGAGGCCAATCAAAAAGCTTGTCGCCTAGCTTACTATGCTCTTTTGCTACCATAACGGCGATGGAGCACGCCGCTAAAAAGCTGGGCCGGCTCAATGCAAAGTGAACGGCTCAGCGATATTTCATATTCCCGATGCCGCGACCACGGGTCACCTAGCGATTACGCCGCGGGATCAAAAGCGTTAAAGCTCACAACGGGCATATGTTTTCCGCGTTGTCCTCGATAGTCAGTGTTCACCGGCTGCTCTGGGTGCGACGTCGACATACGGACACAAGGGCGCCACCTGCAATCGCCACACCTCAGAGCGTAACTGACGACGATCTGCCTTTGAAATTAGGAGAAAAGACGATGTTTATTGCCATGAATCGTTTCCGTGTGGAGGGGCCGAAGGAGCCTTCGAGCAAGTGTGGCTGAGTCGTGATTCATATCTTGATCGCGCGCCGGGGTTCGTCGAGTTCCATCTTCTCAAAGGGCCCGAGGCTGAAGACCATACGCTCTATTCCTCCCACACAGTGTGGCAGAGCAAAGCCGCCTTTGAGGCATGGACCAATCGGAGGAGTTCCGCGCTGCACACGCGCGCGCTGGCAACGATGCAACGGGGCCACTCTATCTAGAGCATCCCAAATTCTAGGGCTTCGAAGTACGACAGACCGTAACTCCCAAGACGGCGGTCGCATAACGAGATTCCGAGCGCTTCGGTTTGCCCTGTAGCATTAAGGGCGGCAACGCTTAATCGCGGAAAAGATACGGAGACCGATGTCGCTGTAGAAGAACCACCTCTCGCCAAGCTACAACCAGTAACGGTGCCACAACCAGATCGATCCGGCGCAAGGACCGACCGCCACACTCAATGGCCGACACATAAACAGCTAAAGATCGCCGCTGACAGAATGCGCGACCGCGTCCTTAAGGCCGAGACTGGCGTTCGGCACGAACGGCGTCATCGGCGAGCCCGGCGGTCCGACTCTCGTGGATCCGCTGGTCAGGATCGAAAGCCCACGGAGTGGAAAAGATGAAAATCGCGTTCATTGGTTTGGGGAACATGGGCACCGGGATTGCTCAATGCATTTTGAAGTCGGGGCATGACCTGATCGTCTGGAATCGTACAACGACGAAAACGGGTCCGTTGGTTGCGCTGGGTGCCGGCACCGCAACGACGGCCCGCGAAGCTGCCGCGGCCGCCGATGTCGTCATCACGAGTTTGATGGACGACAAGTCCGTGCTGGACGTCGTACAGGCCGGCGACGGCGTGTTGGCCGGGATGCGGCCCGACGCGGTTCATGCTTGCGTTACAACGATCTCGCCGGAATGCGCGGACGAACTCGAAAGTTTGCACCGCGGCCACGGCAGTTTCTACGTTTCCGCCCCGGTGGCTGGTCGGCCAGATGCGGCCGCGAGCGGACGACTTGCTTCGTTCCTCGGCGGCTCGGCCAAGGCGGTGGAAAGGTTGATGCCTGCATGCAAGAGCTACTCGACGTCAGTGACGGTTATCTCGGAACGTCCACGGATGGCGAACGTCATGAAGCTTGCAATAAACTATAACGTTATTTCAACCATCGAGCTGATCAGTCAAAGCTACATCTTCGCCGAAAAGTGCGGATTGTCGCTCGAGCATCTGCGCGATTTCTATCAGCAGCTTTGGTTCGCCCACCCGGCGCCGAAGATGTATGCCGAGAAGCTGCTCAAGCGTGACTTCGCCGGCCGCGGCGGGTTTGTGATGACCGGCGGGCTCAAAGACGTGCGTCTAATGCTGTCCACGGCGGCGGAAGCAGGTGCTAAGCTTACGTTTGGTGAGATCGCCGAGCACAACCTCTCAAACGCCGTCGATACGGGCATGGGCGAACAGGACTGGAGCGCGATCCACGAGCTCGCCAGAAAGAAAGTTGGGCTCGCCTGAGCGGCGGCCAGCTAAAAATTCCTCACTATCACCGAGCCAGGGAGGCTAAGCATGTCACAACAGCAGTTTATTCCGACCCCGAAGTTTGAAGAATACAAGGAGCGGTTCAAAGATTTCTACAAAATGCACCGGCGCGCCGACGGCGTGATCCTGGTGGAAGCGCACACCAACGGCGGCCCGATCCAGCTCAGTGTCGAGAATCACAGGTCGGTTGGGCAGATGCTCAAGACCGTCGGTGCTGACCCCGAGAACGAAATCATGATCTTCACCGGGTCGGGCGATGAATTCATGATGGATGCCGATCCCGAAGGTTTCAAACTGGAGGCGGAGGATCTGCCGTATTGGGCCTATGAGTACGCCTACAAGGATGGCCGCATCAACGTCAGTTCAATGGTCAATGATCTCGAAATTCCGACGATTGGGGTGATCAATGGTCCGGGGTTTCATACCGAGATGCTACTGATGTGCGACATCACCATCTGCGGCGAAGATGCCATCATCTATGATCTGCATTATGATATTGGGTCGGTGCCTGGGGACGGCATCCATAGCTGTTTTCAGGAATTGCTGGGAGTGAAGCGCGCCGCCTATGCGCTTCTGACTGGTGAGACGATCGATGCCAAGACGGCCCTGGAATACGGCATGGTCAACGAAATTCATCCTCGCGAAAAACTTATAGAGCGTGCCTACAAGCTGGCTGATCACATAATGACCCAGCCCAGAACCACGCGCCGCATGACGACGCAGATCGTGCGGCGACCGTGGCGGCGGCAAATCACCGATAGCCTCGACGGCGGCTTCGCCATGCAGATGTTCGCCCACCTTGCCAAGAACACCGCCGCGCATGGCCGCAGTCACATAGGAGACGCGGTGGCTTACGTTCGCAAAGGAAAGCGCAACAATTTCGACTGAACGAAGTGTATGCGAATGAGCTCCTGCGGGACCTCGAGCAGCTTCTTCAGCTCTAACTGCGCTCGATCTCGAGCTGCAGGAGGGCACGGTGGTCGCCCACCGAGGGGCGAAACACCGTGCGTCTTTCTGGCCGGCTTGCATCGTCTTCGCGCCGTCGCGTGAAGATTTCCTCGCTGGCGGCACGCCGGCGTATATGCGTGCGCCGTAATCACGCGTCATATTGAGCGATGATGTGCGAGAACGTAACCGTTTTACAGGTCCAATCCCCGTCGTCCGCCTGGGGACTATTTTGCTTGGGAATGAGACTGCACCGAACGCCGCCTCACACCGACGCGATCGACCAAACCGGAACTAGTGACCGCGAGCGAACAGTCGTGCCGGCGTAAACATTATGAAGACGACAAACGCCTTGAAAGTGCCGGCGCCGCATCGCGATGGCCGATAGACTTTGGATTACGAGCCGGCGCCAGGATTTGGGGAGAAATATTGTGCCTTGTCCGGCACCCTTTCCCACTCTTTGGCATCGGCGGGGGGATCCTTCTTGAGGGTGATATTGGGCCACAGCCTCGCGTATTCGGCGTTGAGGCCCAGCCACTTCTCGGCCCCTGGCTCGGTGTCCGGCTTGATCGCGTCCACCGGACATTCTGGCTCGCAAACCCCACAATCGATGCATTCGTCCGGATGAATGACCAGCATGTTCTCGCCCTCGTAGAAGCAATCCACGGGGCAAACTTCCACACAATCCATCAACTTACATTTGATGCAACTCTCATTGACTATATAGGTCATTGAACGTCCCTCTTAGACGGTCGGCCGTCTCAGCGGCGGCCAAAAACTAAGAACTCTCGCTAGTAAGTCGGCGCATAGGGTGACGGGTGTCGCCTCGTTTGTTTTGCTGGCGAACATAAGCGATCAGCGCCTCCGGACGCTGCATCTTAACCTTCAGGGCGGCGATCAGCGCGTCTTCCGCGTCAACGACGACGTGGCCTGTTTTTCCCTGAATTTTGAATCCAACCGCAAACTGCACCTGTGTGCTCTCCCGCTTTCAGGAAAAAGATAGCACAATTCATTACGGGTGTGAGGTCCGCTAGGCTCCTCAGCCACTGTCGCCACCTTCGTGACGTGTGGCGCGAAAAGCTGTAACCGTTTTACCGTTCCGCCCACTCGCTTTTAGATTATTTCGGACCTGGTACGGCGTCAGCGCCGGACGCATCGGTAACGATGGCCCCCCACCGCGCCGATTTGGTGCAGAACTTCGCCGTCTGCTTATTGTCCCATTGGCTGCCGCAACCGCGATGGCGGTACCCCAGGGATACGCCGTCGTGGTCCCGGCGCGCGTCGCATATTCGTATTCTGCCTCCCGGTTGGTTCCTTCACCGCCAATGGTTTCGGCCTCTACGATGTGGTGGGCAACGTCTGGGAGTGGACGGAGATTGCTACCATGACAGTTACAATGGAGCGCCGGCCGACGGCTCGGCCTGGAGCACCGTGTCGTCCGCGGCGGTTCCTGGAGCTACCCTCCATTCTATCTCCGCTCCGCGATCCGCCACTGGCTCACGACCGGTGATCGATACAATCACCTCGGCTTCCGGGTTGGCGGGACGCTTACTGCACCTTGAAACTTTGTCTCTTTGTGTCTTATCGGTTTTGGAGACGCAGCCTGTGAGGAAGCCACGGAAGCGGCCGTAACGCGCCCGCTCCTACCCTGGAATAAACGGGCGCTAAACGCGCGATATCGCGACACCGCAAGGCGGTGTTCAACGCAACCATCGGATTTACCGATGGCTCGGTTCGTAAAATTCAATTTGTCAACCTTGGGAAGGAAGATATAGCCTGCATTAAAATCCAACAAATCGTCGGTGACCGACACATTATTCCAAATCTCGGGCCGCTCCCAGGGAGGAGAAAACATGCAGACGGAAGCGAGGCTGCCGGCAGCGACCCTCAGAACGACGGCCCGACCGGAATTTACGGAAATCCTCGACCGCGTGCGTAAGATGCGCCCTGAGATTGCTTCGCGGGCGCTGGCGTCAGAAAAGGCCAAACGCGTGTCCGCCGAGACAATGGAAGCGCTTCGCGATGCGGATGTATTCCGCGTCATGCAGCCGAAGCGCTTTGGTGGATACGAGTACGGCCCCGCCGAACTCGCGCAGATCGGCTTCGAACTCGGTCGGGCATGTGGCAGCACCGGCTGGTGCGGAACGCTCGCGGTTTGCTTCGGCTGGATGACTGCGTTTTTTCCTCTCGAAGCTCAGCAGGAAGTTTGGGAAAATCCGGATAATTTGCTCGCTGTTTCTTACGTGCCGACCCCCAAGGTCGAACCGGTCGATGGCGGTTTTAAAATCTCCGGCAGCTGGCCGTGGGCGAGCGGCGTCGATAGCGCAACTTGGCTCATCCTCGCCGCGCTGATTCCTGGCAAGGACGGACCACCCGCCCTTTCCTGGTGCCTGATCCCGGTCAGTGATGTGATCGTCGACCATGACAGTTGGAACGTTAGCGGCCTTGAAGGCACCGGTTCGAAGACAGTCGCCATCGTCGATCCGGTTTTCGTGCCGAGCCATCGTGTGCTGCCGCTCGGACGGATTTTCTCCGGAAAGGTGCCTGGTCTCGACGTGCCGGGCAATGATCAAGCCCGTTTCGGGTATCCGACTTTCGGACCGACCGCGCTGGTCTCGCCGATTGTCGGCATGGCTCAAGGCGCGCTCGATGCCTTTACCGAGACGGCCCGCGGCGCCCGACGCATGGCCCGGCCGGGCGTATTCGAGCAAGTCGCAGAGTCCGTGCTGATTCAGAGTTTGGTCGGCCAGGCCGCGGCCCAGATTGACGCCGTCCGGACATTGATGCTGACCAGCCTGCAAGAAGGACAGCAGGTCGTGCAGTCCGGCGGAGCCCTCGATGTCGAGCAGCGCGTGCGCATCCGCCGCAATCATGGCTTTGCCGCACGGACCTCGGCCGAAGTTGTCAATCACATATTCGCCAAATCAGGAGCGGCGGCCGCAGATGAGAACAATCGCATACAGCGGTTTTGGCGCGACGCCAACGCTGCGGCCCTCCACGCCAGCATCGATTGGGACACTCTCTCAGCGCTCTACGGCGCGCAGCAGCTTGGGCTGCAACCTCAAGGGATATTCTGACTGCATACCCTGCAGGCGCTAAGGCCACGCCCCGACGGCGCGCCCGTTCTGATGCGGGCACCGAATGGCGGTTGTGTCATCACTGGTCGACCGAGCATCCACGTTTCCAATTGATGGTTTCAGATGAGCCTATGACGCAAGTGGGCGCGGGCGCGCGTCTCTCCCTCGGCGTAGTGACAGACGAAGAAGATAAATTCGAGGTTGATTGTAGAGGGCAGCGAGATATGATGACCGGTACAGTTGTGTTGTGCCGGCGGGAGGAAACCATGGCTGGCTGGTATCCAGGGTGGCAACTTTTGCTCGCCTGGCTTTTTGTCACTGCTGTCGCCGCGCTCTACTACTTTGCTCCTGTAGCGCAGCTCGTCGCCGAGCTGGACTGAGATCAACGCCGAGTGCTGCTCGCCGTGCATCGACGCGGCGGGGATAGAGGGGCCCGAAACGGTCGCCGATGCGTTAGATTAGGCGCGGAGCGGCACGATCGCGCTTGCCACCCAACCCAGATCGCTCATACTTGCTCGCATGGGGAATGCGCCGGTCGGCCGCATCTACGTCGTTCGCGCGACGAGGGATGGCAGGACAGAGTATTGGGCTGCCGCGACTGTGCGCGATGAGGCCGCCGCTGCCGTCGCCGGCCAGTTGGTGATTGGACTGTTACGGTCACTAATCGATCACTTACGGGCCAAATGATTCGGTCCCTCAAGATGAGACCAAACACCGTGCGTCGGTTGACGAAGGGATGAAGCGATCCGTTGACGGCATCACAAAATATAATGGAACGAGGGTGAGGATGGCGCCGCTCCGGGTTTCGCTTTCGCTCAACCCAGGCCATGGTGTTGCGTCGCGGCGGTTGAATTATCGTCGCCGGCAGGCGAAGCTTGCGGCTGTTGATCGGTCATGGGAGATGTCGCCATGCGCGCGATCTATCGTTTGCTTCTGCTCACGGCGCCTTTTGTTGGTTGTCTCGTCCCGCTGTCGAGCTTCGCCACCAGCTGCAACCGTGAGATCGTCGTCCCGATCCGCTTTCAGCAGGGGGCAGTTTGCTGGCAGCATGTGGGCACCGGCACGACGTTCACTGGCCAATTCGGTGCGCGCCAGCATGTGACCGCGGCGGCCAACGGCCAGTCTTACAACGCCGACGATAACAACCGCACCTGGGTGACGACAGGGCATTGGCAGATTTCCGTCAGCGGTCCCGGCGGATTCTTCGTCAACGGTGAGGATGGTCAGCTCGATGCGATCCTGCCGCGGGCCGGCGAATACACATTCTCCATCGGCCCCTGCGCCGTGTGGGGCAACCAGGGCATGATCGAAATCTGCACGCAGTAACTCCCAGTAATTCGTAGGGTAGGCTGAGCAACGCGAAGCCTAAGCGGCTTTGAGGAAGACGGGGGCCCCGGCGCTTTCGCCTTAGCTTATCTACAGCATTGCCCATTCGGGTCCTTCTCCAGCTTCAATTCTCGGACATCAGTCCCGAGCATCAGCGGTGATTGATAGGCCGTGATATTCCCATCGGGCAGGCTAAAGCAAAAGACGAAAAGGTCGCGGTCGCGGAAACTCTTGCTTTTCTCATCGTTGAACGCCTTCAGCGCTGCGCCCTCATTGGCCTTGAGCGCGGCGGCGGCGCGATCGAGCATAGCCCGCGCTTCCTCCGCCGTAGCGAATTGGTCGGCGCCAATCGCCGCGCCGCTCGTTAGCAACGGCAACGCCAGCAATACGGATGCCAACAAACTCCTGGTCATGACGTTCAGGTACTCCCGGTTGACCTCCCAAACCCGGCGTGCAGGGTAACACGCCGGCTCTCGCTCGCTAACAGCACTCACAACACCCCGGCGCTGCAAGACTGACTGGATCCCAAGAACGTCCAGCACACGGTGCGCTACACCGAGCTGTCGCCGACGAGGTTCAAGGATTTTTGGCGGGGTGAAATTTCGGATTTCACGAACTCGATCGCTGCGGACCTGTTAACTCGAAATTCCGGAGAGGCGGGGATTAGGCTTCGAGCAAGAGATCGGCCGCCTTTTCCCCGATCATAATAATTGGTGCGTTCGTGTTGCCGCCGACAAGCGTCGGCATGATTGATCCATCCGCGACCCGCAGACCCTCGATGCCATGAACACGGAGCGTGGCATCGACTACTGACATTTCGTCGCTGCCCATCTTGCAGGTGCCGACGGGATGAAAATAAGTGCTGGCCGTGCGACGCACATAAGACGTGAGATCGGCATCCGAGAGTGCGCCCGGTCCCGGCCAGACTTCGGCTGCAACGACTTTCGCAAATGCGCGGCTCGCCGCGATCCGTCTGGCGAGGCGCAGGCCGAGCAACGTCAGGCGCAGATCGTCGGGATCGCTAAGGTACTTCGGATCGATCGCGGGCCTGTCGAGCGGATTGGCGGAACGTAGCCGCAGCTCGCCGCGCGAACGTGGACGGAGCACGCAAAGCCCGAGCATGACGCCGTGCCGGTCGGGAGCGGCGCCGTCGGGTTCGGTACCGAATGTGCTTATGCACATAATCTGCAGGTCGGGGTACGAAGAAGCCGCATCGCAACGTGCAAAAACGCCGGCCTCGAAGAGATTGGTCGCGAGCGGGCCGGTGCCCTGCTCGAGGCATTCGAGTTGGGCCGTCCGCAATTCGTCCGGCGACATTCCATAGATTGTAAGCGGCTCGTTGATTTCGCAGCGTAATCGACAGCCGAGGTGATCCTGGAGGTTCCGGCCGACACCCGGCAAATCATGCACTGGCTCGATGCCGGCCGCGCGAAGTTCGTCAGCCGAGCCGATCCCTGACAGCATCAAAAGCTGCGGGGTGTTTATCGCGCCCCCGCACAAGACGACTGCGACACCAGCGTGCGCTGATTCCAGCCCGCGCGGCGTCAAATATTGAAGGCCGACCGCACGGCCCTTTTCGATTATCAAGCGGGTGGCTAATGCATTCGTCTCGACGGTAGGGTTGCGCTGATGGGCGACAGGATGAAGGTATGCTACCGCCGTGCTGCATCGGCCACGATCATCGATCGTGCATTGCAGGATGCCGCAGCCCTCTTGTTCAGCACCATTGAAGTCTTCGTTGTAGGGGAGCCCCTGCTCAACCGACGCTTCGATGAAGAGCTCGCCGAGATGGCGATTGCGGTTGTCTCGCACCGAGACGGGACCGGTGGTGCCGTGAAAATCGTCGTTTAACCGCTCGTTCTTCTCGGCACGTTTGAAATAGGGCAAAACATCGTCATAGGCCCACCCGACATTGCCCAATTGGCGCCAATGGTCGTAGTCGCCACGGTTGCCACGGACGTAACACATGTAGTTGAGCGAGCTCGATCCTCCCAGCACACGCCCGCGCGGCCAGAAGATGCGGCGCCCGTTTAGCTGGGGCTGCGAAACCGTGCGATAACCCCAGTCCATATGGGTGTCTTGTAGCGCAGGGTAGGCGGCTGGAATTCGAATGAGCGGCGAATCGTCTCTGCCACCCGCTTCAAGCAACAACACTTTCGCACCACGCTCCGCGGTGCGTGCAGCAACAACGCAGCCTGCCGATCCGGCACCTACGACAATGTAGTCGTACATCCACTAGTCCCTTACGCGCACGCGCCGCGACAATCGAGGGAACTCAAATGTACAGGTCGTAGGGCAATCAGGCTCGTTCATGGCCTGAGCGCGTTTGAATTAAATCAACTTTTTTGACCATCCTGGTGCGCGGACGCGGCCTTCGCAGACCCGCCAAATGCTCGCGCATTCGCATTGCCACGTCTTTCACTGTTTGGGATTTAGGTTCGAGTGATTTCATCACCAGCGTCATTCGCATCATTTCATTGATTTGTCTCTCGACATCAATCGACAACCGAGTTTCCGCCTGTTTGGCAGCGGCCGGCTCCACGATCGAGGTTGCACGCACGGAGTAGTAGTCGGCGGCGGGCGTGTCTCCGAGTGGCGTCGTCAACGACGCGGCGGGACCGGGTGCGGTCGGCTCTTCTGTTGGCACCGCGGAGCCGGACGCGTTCATCTCGTTGAGTGTAGTTGCTAACATGGCCGGGTCAGCCGTCACTGGCTCGTCGGGTGAAATCACAGAGGCAGGTTCGACCGTCGCTGCCTCGTCGGGTGAAGTCACTGATCCAGTCGGATCAGCCGTCACCGGCTCGTCGGGTGAAATTACCAATGAAATACATTCAACCGTCGATACCATATCCGTTGGAGCCACTGACCCAGTAGAATCAGTCGTGCCCGGCTGGTCGGATGAGGTCGTCGGCAAATCCACAGCGACGGGTCGGCGAAATAGTTCGTCAGCAACCCACGACGATCCAACGAAATAACCTTTCAAGGAAACGTGCCCGATCGTCCTTCCACTATCGAGTTCGAGAAGATTGCCGGTGCTTGGGTTGTAGTTGCAACGCTTGTTGCCCAACAAATCGAATGCTTCCATGCCCTCAACGTAGCCAATCCTCTGGTTATCAATTTTGGCATGGTAAATCGGACTACGTTCAATCATTTGCATCCCCGTACTCGTGGGAGGATCTCAGCGAATTAAATTCTGCCTGCGCATTTAATTAGCACACGTCGCGACGCGGTGGGAGTGACTTAGCCCAACGCATGGTCCCGGGGCGGACAGGTGCATCAGCCGGCACTGGACACTCTCGCTGGGGTTTTTCGCTGACGCGCTCGCGGTATGCCGCGCTCTTCTGTCTCATTGAATCAAAGCCGAGGCACGGGCGTCGAACGCAACGGATTGTTAAAGCGTGGAGCAGCTTACTGGACGCCTACGGGCTAGGGCCGGAGATAGCTGTTTTGGCCGATTGGCAACTCACGCTGGTAACCGCAGCCTATTTTGCCAGCGCGATCGCTGCAGCATTAGGGATCGTCGCCCTCCGAAAGGCTAGGAGCGGACAATCCGAATTAGCCCGTTTACGAGAAGAGGTGGCCCGCCTATCGAAAGACGTCAAACACTTGGTGGACGCTGAGCAAAGGCGCTTTCTGAAGGAACTGAAATCACCCAAAAAAGAGGAAGATAGCTCCGAAGCGCGTTAGTGAGACCGGCGCCAAGGCCAAACAGCGACGGAAGAGGCAATTTTTCCGCGGGTGGCTATGGAGCAGTCGGGCGCTCTTTCGACGGCCCAAGTGCGCTCGCGCTAAACGCGACGGTGTAGCCGCGCGGGATGCCGCTATCACAGGCGATAATGAAGCCATCACACCACTCGCGCCGTTGCACGGTGCCGGGGTCGAACGGACAGGCTTGAATGTGTTTGCCGTGTCGGGCCGCGTTTTGGCCGTGTTCGTAGGCGGAGATCATGGTCAGCAGTCCCTATCGAGACGATCTCGCGTGGAGGTCCGTTCCTATATGGGCGACTGATCCGGAAAAATATCTACGATCTCAAAGCGTGGGCTTTTCGCACTGCTGTCTTTGAACCTAAATTGAATGGAGCGATCAAAAGAAATGAACGGTGACCTGCTCACCGGTATCGCTTCCTGAGAGGTCCGCGCTAGAGCTTCGGCGCGCACCATATAAATCTCCGCCAGCATTGTGACCACCTTTCGCTAGGGTCTTTCCAACACTCGACGGCCTAACACTACTTTGCGCCGCAGCGTTAGCCTGTGATCGGCAGCACATGTTTTACGGTTTTAAATCGGCCAAGGGGTCCCGCCGGGACGCGCCTAACTGTGTGCTGCCGACCCGAAGCTCGCGGATCTGCGCGCGCCGCCGCGGCGCTCGAAAACGCCGAATTGTGCGATTCGTCACATTCCACCTTCATTAAGCGAAGCTAGCGTTGCCCGCGCGAACTCTGGGAGGAGTCAGCAATGAGCGTCACAGAAGCAGATTCCAGGAGAACGGGAAGAGTTTCGGGAGCTTTGGGCAACGCGCGGCCATTGATCGGGATAGCTTTCGCGGTTGCAGCCAATGCCGCATGGATTGGCCTCTTGACCTATTGTCTTTTCATGCTGCTCTAAACGCAGCTCAATAGTTGAACGAAAATCGTCATAGAACAATGGTAGCTGTCGAAGTGTTTGGTGGGGTCCCACAATGAACGCGCGCAGATCCTTTTATCTGAACTGCAAACAGAACGATTTTGCCGAACTCGATCAAGAGAGGAGCCGGATCGCCATCCCTTACACCATTCCGGCGAATGAAAACTTGCCAACGAGAATTAGGCTCTCTGCGCGCTGCCGGGCCTTGTTTCGTCGCCTAATTGCCATTCATGCCCTCAGCTGGCCGAACGAGGGCTCATAGCGCGGGGGACTGGCGGTTCAGTCCCCCGGGGCGTTGCAGATTATAGTTACGCAATATCTTAATTGTCACGTCGCGCGGACGATGCGAATCCCTGACGCTGGAGAAATTCGTCCCGAGGCTAATCATTATTTGCGCGCCAGTTCCAACGTCTGCAAGAGCTCTTGCGCAGTTCTAAGTGCGGTCCAACGCCTGCCCTTGCGCTTGAGGCCAGCTATGATTTTCCGCTGACGGGCAATGTGACGCTTACCTTCGGCAAACGTGCCGCTCGGATTGCTCGATGGGGGCGAGTGCCATTCTCCGTCTTCCGCTTGTTAATTCGGCGATAGGCCACGAACCCCAAGCGCGGAGGTAGACGCGCCTGGGGCCGTGAGACAGCCTTAGAGTCGGGGGCGACGCAGAGCTGCCTCGGCTCAACCGAAGCATGCGGCGCACGGTGCCTCCATCGCGATCGGGGATTAACGTTACAGGATGCCCGGTTGCGATGCGCGCCAGCGCGCACGATACACGCTCCATCAGACAAAATCAGCGCATCGATCATGCTGCGAAAAATGACGAGGCCGCCAACCGAGACGGCCGGCGGCCTCGAACCGTCCCGAACGAGGGGCGGTGGGAGTACCGAGAGGGGGATTCCTTCTCGGGTACGATTCGCCTACGCCGCTGCCGTCTATGGCGCCATCCCCCAATTGGAGGGGGCAAAAATGCGTTCTGCCAGAAGGAGCCGCCTCTTACTTGCCATCTTCCGATCTGAGCATTGTCATCTGTCCGGTGGGGGTCGGGGGACGGCGGAGTGCGGAGCGGGCGCCGAGGATGGGCGAGCATGCTCCGCACTCGCGCTGGCAGTGCAAAAAGTCCGAGTGCAAATTGATGAACGGGTCCGCCCGCAAGGAGGCTCGATCAATGCAGTGGTCGGAAGAAGAATTTCTCA
Organism: uncultured Alphaproteobacteria bacterium; assembly: GCA_963829395.1. GTDB lineage: Bacteria > Pseudomonadota > Alphaproteobacteria > Rhizobiales > Xanthobacteraceae > BOG-931. The sequence goes on from CAWHHX010000002.1 coordinate 177,388, forward strand.
AGTGGGTTCGCGATCATCCCACGGTGGGAGACCTCATCGAGCGAACGAAGGGGCAGCCGCGGGATAGTGAGGCAGGCTCGGGACTCAAGGCGGGCAAATCAGAGAAGCAATTGAAGCGGCCTTTGTGGAACTTCTTACGGAGTGCGGAACGCCGCCGCTAGTCGGAACTCAGGACAATCTCAGGGATTTATCTATTCGAGCAGGGCTTCCTGCTCTGGTTTCGTCCTGCTCTTGTGTGACATCCACCTTAGCCCCGCAACAGCGGGGCTCTTCTTTGGGCCGCTCGCAGAACGAACGCATTCCTTATAGACCGCCCCGACGCGCCGCCACCACGATGCGCAGTGCGCCGGGGCGTTACCCTGCTCTTGTGAATAATCTTCTCGGCGCGCTCTCGTGCGAAAGCAAATCAGCTATCGTCAATCTCGTTTCATCTGACGCGCGTGGAGAGCCGCGTCAGATGAGATACTGTGCCGTACTTCAAAGAGCCCTGGCCGCAAATGGTCGGGGTTTTTGTTGCTACGTTTTACTTTTTGCCCTTCGGCTGTTTGCCGAGCACCGCAGGGTCGGCGGTTCAAGCTCTCCGCCGCACGCACCTCGCGACGAACGACCTTTCGCCCTCGCGCAGCGTGACGTTGCCAGGCACCATGGCCGCGGCCTGTCGGCATTCAGCCATTGTCGGAAATGTGCGACCCGGGTCTACGGTATGGGATGGGCCGTGATGCATGTAGAAAATGAGAATGAGAGCGTAGGTCATATGTTGATGCGTCTCCCAGTTCGCCCGTGGCTTTTGGCTAAAACCACTCAATGCCAAACGGTTCCAACTTGTGCAAGATCGCTACGGTGCTGACGGCAAGCACCAAAAACTTGAGCAAGTTGGCCACCATCTCGTCGGTCTCGTATTTGTCGACAAGCAAGAACAGAACTGCTCCGGCAAAGCCGATTAGCGACGCTTCAATAGCAAAAACGGCTTCCACGCTGCCCCGATTCTGTTGTGGGCTTGCCCACGGCGCATTTGAAGCAAGGTAAAGCCTGACTTTACAAATCTAAAGCAGCGCTTGAAGTTGGTGCGACAGGCGGCTTCAGCCCGCCCTTGGTTGACTTATCCAGAGTGTTCGGCCTGAATATCGGCGCCCCCAAAGGGCACTAGCGCTAAGAGACTTAGCCCCGGCCAGCGCCTAGCTGGCTGGGGTTTTTCGTTGGGGCGGGGGCGGGCCTTGTCGAGCCGGCAAAAAAGACGAGCTTGAAGAATCCCGTTTTTCGCGTCGATCAACCTCAGTGAGAAGGTTTCAGCCGCGGGGCCGCTTCGATGAGCAGATGCTTAAACGCAGTCCACAGCGGCAGAACACGGTCATCCGGAGTAAGATGTCGGCAGAGACCTCCGTGACCCTGATCCGGATCGCTGTCGAACCTGATGTGCTCGGTGAGAAAATGTTTGAATGCCTGTGAAGCGGGCCAGTCCAATGCTGTGCTGTTAGAGTGGCCCGAAACACTCTTTCCAAGCCACCGTCTTCAGGTTCATTCGCAAGCTCCGTGACTACAGCAGCTTGGCGATGTTTTGCTTCGATGCGCCCCCTGGCGGCATATATACGGAGGTACAGGTGCTTCCGACTTACGCACAATGGATTGTGATCGCGATGCTATTCTACCGTTAACCCTGTTAGGCCAGCCGCTCGGCACCTCAGCCCCCGACAAGGCCCCCGCCGTCCGGTTTTAAGCTGATCGTTTGCGGCCCCCCATCCCCCGATGACAGCCCCACGCGGTCAGCCTGCCTAAAATGAGCGAGCCAGCTCAGGAACCCCGGCTGCGAAAACATCGCCCGGGGTTCTTTGGCATCTGGGGCCTCGAAATGGAAATGAGCCCCGGTGATGTGCCTCAACCGGAGCCCATTTCGTCGTTCGCCAGCTTGCCCAGAAGAGCGCGCCAACCATAGAGCGCCGATGGTTAATTAAGTGTAACTTCAACGGTCCAGGGCGGCGCGAAGCGACGCGGATTCACTTGGTCAGGCATTTAACGCCTTCGAGCGCCAGCACCGCGTAGCAGCTGCGTATATCTAGATAGGTTTAGTGGCAGTGCTTTGCTTGGCAGCTTTCGTTGCACGCGGTGGTGTTTTTCATAGCGAACTTAGTCGCGCAATAATGGGCACAGCCGGCGACGCAACGGCCAGAGGCCGCATTAGCCCGATGACTTGAAATGCGTGCATCTGCGAAAAGTATCAGGGCCGATATCGCGGCCAAAGCTAGAGCGTTCTTCATTTTTGGATCCCCGGGGATTTGCATCTCACTCACCTAAATCTAAGCCAAGCTTAGCTAGCAACGCGGGGTCGGTGCGTCGACGGTTTAGAGGCCGCTCTGTCGCGGCTTCTTGGATATCCTGTTCGTGGAGTCTTTTAAGTATTGCTGCCGCATGACGGCGTTGTGAGATGTAGTGGCGCAGTCCGTAGCCGCCGACAAATCCGACAATCAAACCAACAACAAGAACTGTTAAATCCATAGCACATCCCCCTAAGACGCCCACCCCGTCAGAAATGTCCCACAGCGGCGGCACAAGCTAAAGGTATACTTTAGTTGACGCGCGTTGGCACTCCAAACCCGCCGCACCGCAACAATTCAGCATCTTCACGATCATTAGGAACGATAATCCAAATTCATAAAATGATGCTAGACGCGCTCCCGTGTGGTCCAGTTTCATTGACAAAAGCGAATTGACGATCGTGAAAACGCTGTTGAACAATCTCTGGGCCTACATCGGCTACGATGACGATGGACACTTGGTCCATACGGACAAACGAACTGGCAAACAGAAGACCAGCCTCGAGACTTGGCCTGATGCGAGAAGTGCCAAGGAGGCGGTGGCTGCGAGGCTCAGCGAAATTGAATGGGAAGAGCTGCAGGAGCCGCCGCCCGCCGCTTAGAAGCGTTGAGCGTCATGATGCAATGAGGGTGCGCTTTTCTTCCGCCGACATAAACTCGCTGGTTGAGGAATGAAGCCGTGGCGAAGGCCTTCGGAAAAACGGCGCCCACACTTTGTCCCGTCGGCGGGCCTCAACCCCCGCCGGGGTCTTTGCTGCCTTTCGAGCGCCGTTTTTCATTTGCCGAGGAGGAACAGGCTCCAGGCAATGAGTGGCATTTGCGGGCGTGTGAAGCGTCATCGGAAAGCCTTATTCAAACGTCAGTTTGAAATATGGGGGGTTTATGATGCGACCATCGGACATCACTCGCGAACGGATTTCAAAGCAGCGCAGCGTTTGTTTGCGGAACGCGGCTACAAAGACACGAGCGTGCGGGCTGTTGTCGCTAGAGCGCGGGTAAACCAAGCCGCAATAAATTACCATTTCGGGGGCAAGGACGGGCTCTACCGGGAAGTCCTGCGGGCGACCATCCGAGCGCTCACCGAGCACCAACTCGCACACGCAGAAGAAACAAAGGGAATGCCACGCGAAAACGCACTCGCTGAATTCGTCAAGTATCAGCTTCGCCCGCTCGCGGCACGCGACGAACTTAGCCGACACTTTCGAATATTCGATTGGGAAGCGGTGCGTCCCACGGCCGTCTACAGGAAACTAATAAGCGAAGAAGCAACGCCGTTCTTGAATTTCACCGTCGATCTAATGCGTCGCTTTATGCCAACAGCCGATCCGCGTACATTGGCCATGGCTGCCGTCTGGCTAGTCGGTCAGTGTACCGTTTTCGTGCGTAGTCGCGAGCAGTTGGCAAATCCACCAGTTTCGCTGGATTTGGACGACGCTGCCGTCGAGCGGCTTTCGACTCTTGTCACCGCATGGGCGCTCGCGGGACTGGGAGAGGCGCGGGCTCAGCCTATCCATTTTCAGCCTTAGGGTGAAGTAGCCCCAAGCGCGGGGGCGACATTTGCGCTTGGGGCTGCGAGGCGGGATGCCTTACGACCGGAGCCATGAGGTGACCGCCTCGATTCGAGAGGGCATCAGCAACGCTGGCCGGGATGACCCAATGGTTCGTCGGCAGCTTCCGTTACCCAAAAACCGCATACCCGGCAGCCATAGGTCCGGAAGTCTGCTGGTCCATCCGGTCTCGACGTGACCCCGGTGAGACCCAATGTCTTGCCGCAGCTAGGGCAAGCTGGCGGCTTCGTGTGAGGCGAGACCACCCGAGTCCATTCCCGTATCGCCAACATTTGTGCCTCGATTTCCCTGTTCGCGTGCAACCTTCACCGCATCGCGATGAGTTGGGGTCGCTCGGCTGCTGCCATTGGCTTCGAATTGACACCGCTGCCAAGTATCGCCAGTTGTGCTTTGGCCATATCGGTGACCAAGTCGTGCTCGTCGCGGACTAGCTGGATCATCCTGGGCGAGGCTCGAGCACCCTCGGCCAGCGGAGGGTTGACCGCGGGATGCCAACGGCCGCTCAACAATAGTCCGCCAACGGCGCCGGCGAGCATCCCAGCGATCAGTAATCGAGCCAGTAACCGCTTATCCCACGACATTGCTCACTCCGCAGTTTCAAACGACCGATCGAAATTCAAACGACTGTTTGAGACGAGCGCAAGCCAGAATCAAGGAGTCTTTATGGATTTTCATGGCCTGCTACATTTAGATCACAGCACTCGACTACCGACGGTGCTGTCTCGACATCCGCACAATGTCGGCTGGCTCGTCAGATTCTGTCGCCGATGGTAAAGAAACGACGCCACCGGCCAAACTCAGGCGTGTGACCCTGTCCGCTCCGGTAAGTTAGAGATATTGGCCGCAACGGCACCTTGTGGCGAATCGCAGCTCAGAATTGCGCGGAGGACGGAGCTTAGCTGCCTTTTGAGATCTGACGGGCCCAGGCAAGGAAGCTGCGCAATTTCGTCAAGCGGTGGAAAGTCCTCTCGCGGCTCGTCCATGGCGTTAGACAGTCCGAGATAGACACGCAGCCACTCGGCGAGCGTCAGTGCGGGAGTGGGTCGCAGCCGGTTGCGCAATTGCGCCGTCATTTGCTCAAAGTCGCTGCGGCTAGACGGGCTCAGAGCAGCCGCCTCCATCATGTCATAGTCCAACATCTCCAGATGGCCTCTACAACAACCGCTCGATCGCTTTGGATAGCGCGAAGCCCAGGAATGCGGTCCACGCTACCGAGATCATCAATCCGAACGCTAGAGCCGCAAGGTTTAGCTTTTCTCGAACGCTCATCGCACGCCCCTAGTCCGTTACCGTTTCAAACAGCTGAATGAAATTGAAACGATCGTTTGATTCGAAGCAAGATGCCGACTCGGAAATAGCTGCACTGTGGCCGAAAGTATTCCAGGCCGCGTATGTGGAAATGCGCGTTCCAGTGGGAGTTAGTTATGCGGCAAGCTGCCTAGGTGCCGAACTCGGCGATGTTAAGCTCGGATGCGCGCCCGGTTTGGTCACAACGCCCGCGACCTTCGTAGCGGTAGGGGCCCGGCGGACTCGTCAAGGTAACTGCTTTATCTCGATACATATGATCTCGACCGCCTTATAATGTTTAGGCTGAGCGGACAATTTGTGCCGACTAGCAGTCCTTCTCACCCTGCGCCGCCTCGGCAAGCTAGCCGGGACATGCCGCCACGTGGATCGGTGCCGGCAAGGCGCCGGCAAGTGCTTCTCGACCAAGCATGATCGCCGAACATCGAATGGATTCTGTTAAGCAGTCCGCCGCTGATCGCCCCCGCCGCCGTCGATGCCGCCGTGCCGAGAAACGATCCGCCCGATCCAAAAGCCGGGTCGCTCCCAGACCCGCAGGATAGGGAAGCGCCCGCTGGGGATATCCTGCCCGCGACTCGTAAGGCGAGGCCGGGACGAGGCCGTGGCTTGGGTACGACGTCAACCGCAGCTCTTCGATGCGCGCGTTGGCACGCTTGAGTGCCTCATCCATGACCAGTTGGGCGGTTCCCACAGCCCGCGACTTACGACCTGCAGCTCAGGACAGCTTGGCGATGGCCGCCACGACTGTCCGCTGCGGGGAATAGGGCCTGTTGTCGGCTACAGCTCAAAAGAAGGACGCAACCCACCTGATTAATTCGAATGCCAGAAAGGCAGACCAGGCGGCGCTGGTAGCCAAGCCAAAGGGAATGGTGGCGCTGACAAGAATATCGCGCATGGAGCAAATCCCCGCTGTCCCCAAGCGCAAGGGTAGAGGGCGGCGGTTACCGGTGGCTTAAGCGCGTCGGCAACGAATTCTCTGGTCGCTTTTGCTGATGGCCTCCGTTCTAGATTTGTTGTCAGAGTTGCTGTAATGGAACGTGCTCGCGGCGCATCGGTTGTTTGCACGGGGTTTTCAGAGGGTGTTGAGTACAGACTGAGTAATGATCACGTGCGCTGCTCTCGTGCACGCGCTCCCAGCACCGCCCTGCCGTAGTAGGATGCGCTCGTACGGGTGGCCGTCAGCACGCGAGGATAGCAGCAATGCCGGTGATCATTGCCTTCGGAAAATCTCTGGCGCAGCAACACGAGGCGTAACGAAGACGTTTAGACGACGCTTCAGACGGTGGTGGCGTGAGGAAGGGCTGATCACCGTCATTGTCCTCAGTGTCTGCGTTCCACTAATGCTCAGCGCTGTCGCGAACTCCGGGAACAGGGGCCACGTCGGCAACACTTACGATCCGAACCGGTCGTTCCGATAGTTCCGCGCATGCCTGAAATGCGCCGCGTAGAGTTGCTCTTCTAGGTTACCCAATCATCTATAAACAGGTCGGGGGTCATGTTGGAGTTATCCCATGTCACCCACTATTGCAGAATGCTTAGAACACGTCCGCCAGTGTGACCGGTATGCAGCTCACACAAATGATGAAGAGGACCGCAAGTTCCTTCGTTCGCGGGCGCAGCATTGGACAAAGCTAGCCCGTGAGAAAGAGCTAGAAGTTCGAGCATTCGCGCGGGCTGCCGCGTGAGGCGATAGGGCGCCTCAGGCTATGAGGCAACTTCTGGATCGATCTGCTCAGACCGCAGATCGTGGCAAGCCACCACGCGATTGCTTCTATCACGTAGGATAATCAGTCGGTCGGGGTCCTGTGCCACCAACGCCTGGTACAGCCTACGAGCAACCTCCAGCTGTTTTGCGTGCTTTCGACCGGCGTGGACAGAACCGGGTGTCTTAGAGCCACTCATTTTTACTCCGCTGTTCCCATGCTGCAACGGTCTTGGGTTACCACTGATTTCCCAAACACCGATGTGATTGCCATCACTCAACCGCCAGCATCGGTCAGATCGGCTAGGGGATTGGAGCAGATGCGAAGAAGCGACGCTTATCGAGCTGGTAGATTTTGGCGACTGCCTGACGGGATTGTTGACGGGGACAATGGGCCTTTCCACCTTGCCCAATTGGCCCCCCTGCCTCGCTGCGACGGATCGAACTTTTCGCCCCGAATCTCTCCATGAACTTTTGCGCATCCACTGCCTCCTTGAAGCAGTAGACGTGAAACCACTGGCCGTCGTGATAAAGAGCATGGCCTCGCGAGCAGAGCGTCAGGTCTCGACAGAACTCATGTATCTCGTTGTAGCCGTCGCGTTCGCACAGCCGCGCCGGCAGCACGACCTGGTGTGGCCAGCCGCGATCAGTTGCCGCCGACGACAGTTCGCCTTTGCGTCGCATCCACGAAACGCCGCCTAAATGCCGTTGCGTCTGCCAGCGAGCAAAAGCAGTACCGCACCGCGCCCGCAGGCAAGTCGACGAACATGTCCCATTCGAACGAGCGATCATCGAGCCACGCCAGTACCTCCATCGCGATCTCGTCGAACGACAGTGCGACTTGGTAAGGGAAGTCTCGGTTGATCTCGAAGATCACGCTCATTCCCTATGAGAACATATCGGGAACGAACGTCAAGCAGCTAGGGCTAGTGGGATTCGACTGCAGCCCACCAAGTGCGGCCGAAGCCACTGTGCTATACCGCCTTCAACCGTCCCCTTGGATTCCACCAAATGATTTTGACGCAAGAAGATCTGGAGTTTCTGAAACAGCTGAGGGGCGCCGGTGAACGCGGAAGAATCATTCGCGGCTGCGACGCTGGGATTGCGCTGCTACGCTTGGTGAAGGGCGGCTATGTCATCGATCGGACGACAGGGCGCAATTTGATCCAATATCGGATCACCCGTCGCGGCGATGACGCTCTGGCAGAGCACGTTTGAGTCCGAAGCTAACCGCGAGAGGTGATTACAATGCCAATCATGCAACAGCCAACAGGTCCGATTGAAATTTCCGATCCCAACAACGTTCCTGAGTTATTTATCAACGGACCCTTCAACGTCATAAATATGGGAGGCATGGTCCAAGTCACCTTCTCGACGATACGGCCAGACACCAACGATCTTTTCAGCGGGAATAGCGCACCAAAGTTTCGGGGAACAGTAGCTTGTCGCCTACTTATGCCCGCAGAATTGGCTCAACAATTGGTCCGGACTCTCGGAGAAAGTCTTATCAAGGCTGCTGACCAATCCGCGGTGACTGCGGATCCTGCTCGAGCGCGGTTCTCTGGCAACGGCGAGCGATAGCCGCCGCTTTCCGTCACCCGGGAGCGAAAACGACAACGAGGCGTGTCTTTTTCCGAACCAACGAGGCAGGTATTCGGTGGCAAACGTAAAGCTCATTCCTAAGAACATCGAACAGGTGCGAGAGGTACTCATCGACTTTCCGGCCGATCTGGAGATTGAGCTCGAAATCGGCGTCCCGCTCGATGCAAGGACCGTCGAAGACCTTCGTTTGCTAGCCACCTGGCCGCCCGGCTTGGGCCTGATGTGCGATCGAGAGGGCTTTCTTATGCAGGTCAGGATTGAGCGCGCCCGTCCATAGGGCGCGTGGCAGTCAACTTCGCTAAGCTGCCGGAGCTACGGGGCGGCTCTGACTTGCACTTAAACACAAAATTAACCATCCCCACTCCAATGTCTGGGGGCCTCTTCTGGGCGAGCTGGCGAAAACGACGAAATGGGCTCCGGTTGTGGGACAACACCGGGGCTCATTTCTATTCGCAGCCTGATGCGGAAGCGTCCGCCCACAGTGCAAACGTTGATGCAGCGGAGCAAGCAGGAGCACTCTGGCGAATATGTGGTGGCCCCAACCAACCGAAGTGCTGAAATCGATAGTACCGACGCGACCTGGGTATATGCACCGCGATAATGTGTGACCTATGCTCGAGGAAAAAGAACTCGCCCTCGCACGTGCAGACCATCATGTGGTTGAGGCGCGGGGCTTCCTTTTGGACCACAAGGTGAAAGTTGCTCGTCTCAAAAGCCTCGGGGAAAACTCCGTGAAAGCTGAGCAAGACCTTGGACTATTTGGAGCGTACCTTTTCATTATTGAGAGACACAGAGATTTTCTTCTGCGCAACAAGCAACAACGGCCTGGCAAGTGGTAAGGCAGTCCCGACTGGGTTTGCTCGTCAGGCAAGGGTAAGCGCCCTACAACCCTGAAGAATGCAGGACGCCTCCCTGCCTTTGCGCCACGGGTCGTCCCGCCGCTACGAGGGCAATGGAATAATTCGGAAATGTGACGGACCGTTCCCACATAATGGAATTGGTTTTGGATAAACCCCCCGATGCCCCGCCTTCCGTCCGTTAAGCCCCAGTTTCCCCAGGCCGGGCTTACTCGTTTCCGGTATTGGGTTACGGCTGCCACCCTGTTGAGCGGCGCGTTATCGTTAATCTAAGGTCTGACTTCCTTATCAGATGAATTGGCGAAAATTCCTGCCATTGCAAATCCAATACATATGCCAAGCGAGAAGCAAAGCGCATAGCTCAGGATAACCATAGCCACGATTTACTCCCCCAAGACGCCTTTGTGTTTGTAATACAACGTATTGCAAAATAGTCAGATTAGGCCAGAGATAATGGCTCGTAGTGCACAACTAAATCTGAGAGTCGAAGCAACCCTAAAGGCAAAGCTTGAAAAGCTTGCGACGAAAGATCGGCGATCGCTGAGCGCGTACGTTGAGAAGCTGCTTGAGGATCATGTTGCCTCGCGAGGAGAGCGTCGGGGGAAGCGAGCCTAACTGCTCGACCTCTTACGCGCGACGATGTCGTCACTCCAGTAATCAAATACCGCTTCGGCAGTCGAAGGCCGCGCCACAGCCCGGCAGCGCCCCCCCAATTAGGGGATCGTGTTCACATCTGCCTCCGGCGTAATAATTTCGCTGGAGGACCGTCTCATGACCTTTGCCGCCGGTCTGTTGCTCGGAACGATGTTGGGTACTTGTCTCGGCGCTTTAATCCTTAGCGCTTTCGGAGCCGCTAAACCGAATGATAGCGCCCGTCCCACTAGACCAGCCTGAGTACGAAGTAACCCAAAAAGCCAATCCAAGCTGCGTTCACGATCACCGCAACGCACAGCCCGACTAGCGGCAGAGCATTACGTAAGCGAGTGCGTACCGCCGCCTTCGCTGTTTCTGTGACGCTCACGCTTGCGACCCCTCTCCCACCGGCCACCGGCCGGGAGAAGGTGGCACGCTTACGCCCACCAGAATGTGACGCAGCGCACAAATTGCGGCTAACATCGCCAAGCTGCCGGAGTATTTGGCAAGCCGCCCGACTAGGACGGAAAGTCAGAATTGTGGACGATCTCATTTATGCATTCGCGATCTGGTGCGCCGCTGCCATATTGCTCGCGGTCGTCAACAGGCTCGAACCAAATCGCCGCCTCGCCGTAGTGCTCCAGTTCCTCATCCTCGCTGTAGGCTCTGCGGCATTCGCGAGCCGGGTGATGCGCTAGCGGCTCCTTGACGGCGACACGGCTTTTAGCGCTCCGGTCACGAGTTCATAGGCGCCCCCAAGTAACAGCAGCGCCAGCACTACGGTTGATCCCCACGCGTTCGCGTTGAGCCATCCCTCCATGGTCGCCCAAACGGTCATGAGGATATTGACCGCAAGGCCCACAACGCTGGCGATCAGAACGCCACGCACAGCTTCCCAATCTCGAAAATCCCTCGCAAACCAAACGACCAGTCCCCACGCCAAAACTGCTGCACCGCAGAACCGCAGATACAAAACAGCGCGCGGCTCCGCAAAGCTGCTGAAGAATAAAGACGCTTGTACGGGGATCAGCAGAAAGGCCAGTGCGTAAAGGATCGCAACGACCGCAGCTATCGTCAGGTAGATCCTGCTTTCCATGATTTCCTCCCCAAGGGTGCCGTGCGATTTGGGTGTGCGCCGTGTCAGCACTAGAAGGATAACGTATGCCGATCATCCCCTCTAGCGGCCCGCGCAAGGACTGATCGCGATATGCTCGATCAAATTCCAAATATTGCGCGACCCTCTGGCGCGGCCGAGCCGAAGTTATTTTGGGGGTGGAGGCGGGTCAAGGCCGCAATGCGATAAATGGCGCGGCCGCGCGCAGCGAGCAAACAAACATCAAACAAACAAGCGTGGCGCCGTGTGGTATTTGTTAGATCGCGCTGCGGCTTCATGGCAAGATAAGCGAGCCCGAGGCACTTGCGATGCACTCGGGCTCTAATCCCAACCATGAAAGGGTGTAAACATGATCGAGACCGATCAACGCGAGACAGCGTGCGATCAACGCCGGAAGGAGCAACTCCGAGCGTCGCTGATTTACAACACCCGGAGTAATTCGATCAGCCGCCGTCAAAAAGGGGTTCATGAATTGCAAAATCTTCAATAGGGTTTGACGTTCCGTGGTGACGGACAATCCCTGGATGAACCAAACTTCGGTTCCGACTGGGCTGCCACCCTGCAGCCAGTCGGAACTTTTTTAGCCTCTGATTACTCAGCGGCTACACCATGCGGTGCTCGTTGCGGGGCTTTAGCGTCAACGGCCGTGGCTGGTAACTGAAGAACTGTGGCCTGCTGACCTGTTGTCAGGCACGTCAGCAAGACGATCTGACCGTCAGGAAATTCCAGGGCGTCGTGATGTGCTGCCCGTTTGTCTTGGTTGATCTGTCGAAAGATTGCGGTCTTGTGGTTGAAAACAATCTTACTCCACGGCCACCGACCCGCGCGCCTGACGTTGTGAGCGAAGGACAACTCGGTACCGGGCAGCACGCAAACTGCAACATTCATATTTTCCGGCGCAGAGAACCCGCGCGTCGTCCCGAACTCGCGGGTGGTTAGCTTGTCGCCGACTATGGCCGGTCGCGATCGGACGCTCTCAAGACTGTAGTCACACATTCGATTGCGCTCCTCCATTGGCCAAGCCAACGATAAACTTAGCGCCTTCCTCGGCCTGGCGCATCGGGCCGCTTGTGCTTTTTGCGTTTCGGCTGCCACGGCGCGAGCGCTCTCTGCCGATATCTCGGGCTCTCCGTGAAACGCTCGAAGCTTTCGAAATCCTCGCCCTTGGTGCGGTCGGAGACTAACCGCAGCGGCGGCTTGAGGTCATCTGCCATCATCCGGCTCCGCGCTGAGATCGTTCTGAGTGAAGTTGGGCCCGTTGCCATGACTTCGCGAGACGGCACTGTCGAGCATGGCGGCGAAGTCCGGCCGATATTGGTGTCTGGCCAACCAATCTGGGCCCGCGTGTTTCTTGGCTGGGAGAGTCGCGCGCCGGTGCGGCGCGAGGTCCGGTTTTGGAGCATTTCGGAAGTGCACAGCCGAAGTATTCGGCGCTCTCCGACGCGAATGACCCGAAGGCGATGCGGCCCGATCGGCGTCTGAGGCGGGTGGGGTGCCATTGCTAGGTCGCGGCACGGTCCCAGACTTCCGACCACACGGCGAAGCGTCGGAAGCTCTCCGAGTTGGCTTCGCGCTGCGCAGCGATGCCCAAACCATGCCACGCTCGTAACCCGCCACCGGCCTCTCGAACCGCACCGGAAAATTGCCAATTTTCACCGTCAAATCATCCTCCAAAGCGCGATGGTGTCGAATTCAACGAGTACCAACGGTTTCACGGGGATTGTGACGGTGCCTAAAAAGGTTCGTTGCGAATGTGCAGTTTGAGAACCAGCAGCTTTAAGATCGGAACGCGACCGAGAACGAACTATTTCTGGGCCGTTGCAGTCATTCCATTGCTCGTCGGTGCGGTTCACGCAGAACCCGCTGCAGGAAATTACGATCTTGCCATTATCTCACTTCTTGACCGTCTCACCTTCGGTTCGACCGTCCAGGACGCTGAGCGCCTACAAACGGAGGGCGTGAAACGTTGGTTGGAGGCGCAGCTCCATCCCCTGCCGCAGGACTCGTTGCCGGCGACAGCACAGGCGCAGATTGACGCTATGGCCATCTCGCAGAAACCGATGACTGAATTGGTTGGCGATATTGCGGCAAAGAACAAAGTTCTCAACCAAATCGCAGACGCTGACCTGAAAAAAGCCGCCAGCCAAGTCTACCAGCAGACGATGAATGACCTCGCCAAGCAAGCCGCGACACGACAGATCCTACGTGATCTCTATTCGCCGACGCAGATACGCGAACGCATGACTTGGTTCTGGTTCAATCACTTCAACGTCCACCAATCCAAAGCTGATATCCGCACGATGGTGGCCGATTACGAAGATAAAGCGATCCGTGTATACGCTCTAGGTCGGTTCAGAGACTTACTTGCCGCGACGCTGCGCCACCCCGCGATGCTGCGCTATCTCGACAACGCGCAGAACGCCGCCGGCCACCTCAACGAAAACTATGCTCGAGAGATCATGGAACTGCACACCATGGGCGTCGGCGCCGGGTATACCCAGCACGATGTCGAAGAGCTCGCGCGCATCCTCACCGGTGTCGGCATCGATGCCGCACCGGAAAACCCGCGCTTAAGTCCCGAACTGGCAAATCAGCTTATTCGCGAAGGACTATTCGAATTCAACCCTGCTCGCCACGATTACGGCGACAAAACCTTTCTCGGGCATACGATCAAAGGCCGCGGCTTTGCCGAGGTCGAGGAAGCTCTGGACATTCTGGCCCATCATCCGGCGACGGCGCATCACATTGCGCGTCGTATCGCGATCTATTTCGCCGCGGATGATCCCCCGAAGTCCCTCGTGGAACGCATGGCTGACGCTTTCCGGCGAACCGACGGTGACATCGCTAGTGTCTTGCGCGCCATGGTGGAGGCGCCAGAATTTGCCGCGGCGCAGCCCGGTAAATTCAAAGATCCGATTCGCTATGTGCTTTCGGCCGTCCGGCTCGCTTATGGTACGAAGGTGGTTCTCAACACGGCACCGATCCAAGGCTGGCTCAATCGAATGGCGGAAGGTCTTTATAATCATCAGACACCCGACGGCTATCCATTGGCGTCAGATGCTTGGAACGGTCCCGGTCAGCTTGCGGTACGTTTCGAGATTGCACGACAGATAGGTTCTGGCTCCGCTGGTCTCTTCAAACCCGATGAACCGGGTGCAACCGATCATCCGGCCTTCCCACAGATCCAAAATGCGCTTTACTTCGCGGGCCTCAGACAGAAGCTGAAACCGAGTACGCTTGCTGCACTCGATCAAGCGGTGTCTCCGCAAGAATGGAACGCACTATTCCTTTCGTCCCCCGACTTCATGCGTTGATCGGAGTTTCTTAATGGATCGTTGTGTTAGTCGCCGCGCCCTGATCCAGGCCTTGGCGGCGCTCGGCCCGATGACGATGGCTGGCCGGGTCTGGGCCGCGCCGAAAACGGACGCCAAGTTGCTCGTGGTCTTTTTGCGCGGCGCCTATGACGCGGCAAATGTCGTAATTCCTGTCGGCAGCGACTTTTACTACCATTCGCGTCCGACACTGGCGATCTCACGGCCCGGTTCTAATGCGGGCAAGCCAGGGCTTGAGGCGGTCAGAACTCGATAGCGATTGGAGTCTCCATCCGGCATTGCGGGACTCCATCCTGCCTCTCTGGCAGCGCAAGCAGCTTGCTTTCATCCCGTTCGCCGGCACCGATGATCTGACGCGCAGCCATTTCGAAACACAAGACACGATTGAGCTCGGGCAGCCCATTAGCGGCTCCCGCAACTACCAATCGGGATTCATGGCAAGACTTTCTGGCATCCTGACCCGTGCCCGGCCGATCGCTTTTACCGATCAACTCCCGCTCATTTTCCACGGTGGGGACTTGCCTATCCCCAACATTGGCCTCAACAGCGTCGGCAAGCCCGCGCTCGATGAGCGACAAGTTGGTCTGATCGCGCAAATGTATAAGGACGACAGTCTCGCCGCCTCCGTGGCCGAAGGCTTCCATGTTCGCGACGAAGTCTATCAATCGATTTCGCGCGAGAACATGGCTGCGAACCGTGGTGCTGTATCGCCCAAGGGATTTGAACTTTCAGCTCGTCGCATCGCCCTGTTGATAAAGGGCGGTTACAATCTTGGCTTCGTCGACGTTGGCGGTTGGGACACCCATGTCAATCAAGGCGGCGCAACCGGTTATCTCGCGGATCGTCTCAGCGAGCTCGGTCGTGGAGTAGCCGGCTTCGCCGACGAAATTGGTCCCGAAGGATGGCGCGACACCGTAGTCGTCGTCATTTCCGAGTTCGGCCGTACCTTCCATGAGAATGGCGATAAGGGGACGGATCACGGGCATGGAAGCGTATATTGGGTGCTTGGCGGCTCGATAAATGGCGGCCGTCTCATAGGCGAACAGTTAAAAGTAGAGCAAGCTACATTGTTTCAGAACCGCGACTTCCCCGTATTGACCGATTACCGCGGATTGTTCGGCGGTTTGTTCAAAAGCATGTACGGGCTTGATAGCGCGCTTTTACAAAAGGTCTTCCCGGCCGTTACTCCTCTAGATCTTGCGATTGTCTGAAAGGGGGCCATCGGGACAGGGATGGAGTAGTTGACCCAAAGACGTCATTTTGTCAGCGCCGATCGACGCATTGCGAAAGGTTTGATCGCGTCGCGGGCTGCGGCCGGAAGCGGGAACGGCTGGCGCCGCACTCGGATTGCTTTCCGTCTGGCAAAGCAATTTGGTCTTGAATGCAATCCGTTGACTGGCTTGAAACTATCCCGGACATAGACAGCGCGTAGAAGGCGCAGATCGTAATCGACCGGTTCAGTCTGACACGACGTTGCGCCGCGAGGCTGCTGGATTTACGATTTTGATTGGATTGGGGATTATCCGGCGCGATAGGCAAACGGGAGTCCCTTTGGAACGCCAGCAGCGCAAACTAGCGGCCGTTATGGCGGCGGACGTCGTGGGGTATTCCCGGCTGATGGGCCGCGACGAGAGCGGCACGCTGCTGCGGTTGAAGAAGCGGCGCGGCGACTGCCTAGAGCCTTCCCTTGCTCGGAATGGCGGCCGCATTGTCAAGCTGACCGGTGACGGTGTGCTGGCGGAGTTCGCGAGCGCGGTGGAAGCGCTTCGTGCGGCGGTCGAGTTTCAGCAGGCGGTCGCGGACGCGAACCGGGACGAGAGCGAACTCAACCGCATGGTGTTCCGCGTCGGAATCCATCTGGGGGATCTGATCGTAGAGGGAGACGATCTCTACGGCGATGGAGTGAACATTGCGGCTCGCCTCGAGGGAGAGGCTCCTGTGGGCGGCATCCTCATCTCGCGCGCCGTCCATGACACAGTGGCGGGAAAACTAAAACTAACACTGCAGGATCAGGGCGAGCTCGTTCTCAAAAACATTGAACGGCCGGTGCAGGCGTTTCGTGTCGAGTGGGAGGCGACAGACTGGCCGCGCGCGGATCATCCGGCGTCGCCGAGTGCCGCCGGTCCATATCCGTCCTTGCCAGAAAAGCCGTCGATCGCGGTGCTCGCCTTTAACAATATGTCTGGCGACCCCGACCAGGAATACTTCTCGGACGGAATCACCGAGGACATCATCACGGGCCTCTCGCAGAACCACGGCATTTTCGTCATCGCGCGCAACTCGAGCTACACCTACAAGGGACAGTCCGTCGATGTGAGTCGGATCGGCCGCGAGCTCGGGGTGCGCTATGTCCTTGAAGGCAGCGTGCGCCGGGCGGGCGAACGCGTCCGCATCACAGCTCAGCTCATCGAGGCGGAACGTCGTGCTCATATCTGGGCCGACCGATACGACCGCGAGCTCACGGACATCTTTGCTGTTCAGGACGAGATCACGCGAAATATCGTCGCGACCGTTGCGCCGGAAATGCTCGAGGCCGAAATGCGGCGGGTGCGGCGTAAGGAGCCGCAAACGCTCGGCGCCTGGGAGTGCGCTATGCGCGCGCAGTGGCATCTGGCGCGCCTCACCCGCGAAGACCTTGCCGAAGCCCATCGCCTCGCGGCGCAAGCGACGCTCCTCGATCCCGGTGCGTCACTGGGATTCAACATCGACGCCTTCACCCACATGCACGAGGTCACCTATGGCTGGAGCACCTCGTTGGCGCAGTCGGTGCTGGCCGCCTATCAAGCGGCGACGAAGGCAGTTGCGCTAGATTCGCGGGACGCCGTGTCGCAAACCGCCTTGGGGGCCTGCGAGGTCTTGTTACGTCGCGCGGACGACGCGATCGCCCGCCTGAAGATCGCTATCGATCTTAATCCAAATTTGACCTGGGCACGTGGCAACTTAGGGCTTGCACTAGCATCATCGGGCCGTGGCGACGAAGCCGTGGCGCCCCTCAGCGAGGCGTTACGATTGAGCCCGCGCGACCAATTCAATTTCCTTTGGCACTATTTAATGGGCTTCGCGCTCTTCGTCGCTCGCCGCTACGAAGAAGCGCTCGCGTGCGCGGATACCTCGCTGCGCGAGAATTCGGGTGTCCCAGGCGCCTATCGGGTCCGTGCCGCCTGTCTCAGCCAGCTCGGTCGTATCGACGAGGCAAAGGCAGCGCTCGCCGAATTTCTCCAACTCACCCCGGATGCGACTGCCACCTCGATAACGGCGCAAGTGCCGTTGAAGCGCCCCGAAGATATCAAGCGCTATATCGACGCCCTCAAGCAGGCGGGGCTGCGCGACAGCTGATCTGGCAAATCGAAGTAAGGTGGCGTGGAAGCTCCAAGCGCATGGCTGGGGCGGCCCGGCACCGCCAAAGCTAATCCGGCAGCCTCGTTACGTTACTTGCCGCAGCGCAAGCAAATGTCGGCGTTCAGGGCAATAGCGGAAGTCGCCGCCGGATGGCCCAAACGACGCTACTGACCCTTCAGAGACATGGGCGGCTCAGAAATGATGCCCTGAACTTGACCCCTAAAACCCATTTCGCCTGTCATAAATCCCTGCTGTAATTGTATCACGGCAAGCGACGCCGCGATTTCATTATCGGAATCCGGTTCAGCGACCGCTTTGGCGCCAGCGGCACGCGCGTCAATCGGGAACTGCGTGACTCGAGCACCTCTACGAAGGGAGAATACTATGACCGATAACACCGCCGTCCGGTCATTTCAGTCGAGTTTTCCGGAATCGGAACTTATTGAGTTGCGCAGACGCGTAAACGCGACAAGGTGGCCTGAGAAGGAAACGGTCGCGGATGCATCGCAAGGCGTGCAACTCGCAACGACTCAAAAACTCGCCCACTATTGGGGCACAGATTACGATTGGCGCAAATGCGAGGCGAGACTGAACGCTCTACCGCAGTTCATTACCGAGATTGATGGGCTAGACATTCATTTTATTCATGTTCGCTCGAAACACGAAAAAGCGTTGCCGCTCATCGTTACGCACGGATGGCCCGGCTCGATCACCGAACAGTTGAAGATTATTGATCCGCTGACCAATCCGACAGCACATGGCGCCAGCGCGGCGGATGCCTTCGACGTAGTGATTCCGTCGATGCCAGGCTACGGGTTTTCGGGCAAACCGACCACTACAGGCTGGGACCCTGCCCGCATCGCGCATGCCTGGGTCGTCCTAATGAAGCGCCTTGGCTACACGAAATTCGTGGCGCAAGGCGGCGATTGGGGGGCGGTCATCACCGAACAAATGGGCGTGCAGGCGCCTCCGGAACTGCTCGGCATTCACACCAACATGCCTGGCATCTTTCCGGCCGACATCGACAAAGCGGCTGCTTCCGGGGCGCCGGCGCCAGCGGGTCTCTCCGCCGACGAAAAGGTCGCTTACGAGAGTGTACAGTTCGTCTATCAAAAGGGAATCGCCTACGGGTACCAGATGGGGCTGCGCCCTCAGACGCTTTACGGAATCGCTGATTCTCCTGTCGGCCTGGCGGCTTATTTCCTTGATCACGACGCGCGCAGCTACGAGATGATCGCGCGTGTCTTTGCCGGAGGCAGCGAAGGCCTCACACGAGACGACGTCCTCGACAACATCACGCTCACTTGGTTGACAAATACGGCGCTCTCGGGGGCTCGTCTCTATTGGGAAAACAAGGGTTATTCGTTCTTCGGGGTCAGAGGCGTCGTTGTCCCGACCGCCGTGAGCGTTTTTCCCGACGAACTCTATCCTGCTCCAAGAAGCTGGGCGGAACGGGCGTACCCCAAGCTCATCCACTTCAACAAGCTCCCCAAGGGCGGACACTTCGCTGCCTGGGAACAGCCGAAACTCTTCTCAGAAGAGGTTCGCACAGGATTCAGATCACTCCGCAATGCAAGCTGAAGATTTCGGCGTGCGCACCTTGCGGACACCGATCCTTTCGCTCAGCTTGAACGTAAGCTGATCTGCCAATCGACGTAGGAGATGCGCCATGCCTGAGCCTTCGCAGTTTAACATCGACCGCACTCATCCCGAACGGTGGACGATCACCTTCAGCAATCCGCCGATCAACATGTTTATTCCCACAACGATCGTCGAATTGGGAGCGCTCATCACCGACCTCGAGGCGGACTCGTCCGTGAAGGTCGTAATGTTCCAGTCGGCAAATCCGGATTTTTTTATCGCCCATTTCGACGTAGTCAAGGCGGCCGAACAGCCGGAGGTGCTGGGCCTTTGGCGCGACTTTGTGCTGCGCCTCTCGTCCACGCCAGTCGTGAGCATCGCCAAGATTCGTGCCCGCACGCGCGGCATCGGTAACGAATTCGTGCTGGCCTGCGACATGCGGTTTGCCAGCCGGCAGAACGCCTTATTCGGCAATATGGAGGTCGGCACCGGACTGATCCCGGGCGGCGGAGCGCTGGAATGGCTCCCGCGCTTGGTGGGCCGCTCGCGCGCACTTGAGATCGTCCTCAGCGCCGACGATTTCGATGCTGATATCGCCGAGCGCTACGGCTGGGTGAACCGCGCGCTGGACGATGACGGCCTCGATTCGTTTGTCGATACGCTCGTCCGGCGTCTGGCGTCATTCGACCGTGAAGTGCTAGCCGCGGCCAAGGCGCAGATCAATCGGTTCGGAACGCCGACAGCTACCGAGCTTAAGTCGAGCAACGACATGATCTTCCCGATGCTGACCTGGTCCAGTACGCAGGCGCGCTTTGCCAAGATTCGCAATATCGGTTACGGCGTTCGGAGCGACTTCGAATTGAACTTTGGCCGGTACCTCCCTTCCTTCGGGCAGGCCGATGACGATAACACGCATACTGCAACATGAATGAAAGGAGAGTGTCATGCTAATGAAAGCTTCTGCGATCTTCGTCGCCGCGATGCTCGTGGCACTGCCGGCTTCGGCGGCCAGCGTTCTCAACGAGCCGCCGGCCGCGCCGTTTGAGAAGATGAGTACGCTCTTCAAGTTCCCTAGCTTCGCTCCCGGTCTCGGCACACTCTATGTCGACCCAAAGACACTGCCGGAAGGTCCGTTCCTCGCCTATGACCACAATGGGCACTTGGTCAGCACCATCTACATGGTGCCGTTGAAAGACATGGATGCGCAAAAGAATTTCCCTGACCTGGCATCGCCAGGCGGCAACGTCGATCACGTCACCCTCAACTATAACGGCGGCCATCCAGGCGCCGCAGAACCCCACTATCATATCATTTTATGGCATGTGCCGAAATCCGAGGAAGTGACCGTCGCAAAGTAGGCCGATGTTGCCGTAACGGCGAATAATAGTGGACGAAAGCGGGCATAAGGAAAGGAAGGATCATCATGCGTGATGCTGAGACGATTTCGCGCCGGGCGTTGCTCGGAGGCGCGGCGTTGGCCGTCGGCGGCGCGACGACCATCAGGACCTCGAGGAGGGCGGCGGCACAACAGAAGGTGAGCCAGTCGGATGCCAAGTACCAAGATCAACCGAAGGCACAGCAGCGCTGCGAAATCTGCTTGAATTTCCAGCCTCCGAACGCGTGCCAGTTCGTCGAGAGCCCGATCAGTCCGAAAGGTTGGTGTCAGTACTTTGCGGCGAAGGAAAACGCGCACTGACATTGAACAAGATTTCGTTGTTCGGTGTCAGTGCATAAGTCCGCTCATGGCCCTTCGCTGCCGTGCCGGACTACCGCACGAATGTCTGGTGTTGAGGAAGAATCGGACATGCCGCGCCAATCGCGAAAGCAACGCGCTTAACGTTCAGCGGTCCAGCTTTTAAAAATTGGTCGGTAAAACTAATCGAAGCCATCAATGGTGGGGCCTTGCTGCGTCGTGGAACGGTTCGCGGCAGTACCCGCGCACTTGCTCCAGATAGCCACCGCGCGTGAGCCCGCGGACCCGCACAGCCGACCAACCAAGCTCGGCCATTAGCTTTGCCAAGCGGCGGCACGCACCGGCTCCTCGGCTGCGTTGAGAGACCTCCAGTATATCGAACACCTGCTGCGTAGTAATTCGCTCAATGCCATCGTCGCCGATCTTACCGTGCAAACGTTCCAACGGCAGTCGCCAAGGATCGGCATTACGCGCAGCCAATTTGGTCCGCGCTTGATGCAACTTGTCTAGCCACGCCACGACGGCCTCCCATCTGCTCCTCTTGGCCTACAGCGAGAATTGGTCTGCCGTGAAGCTTGCGGGAGCCGACTTCAGCAGCCGCCAGCCGGGCGTGCCTAGCGCCATTGCAACGTAACCCTGCGAGGCTCGGACCAGCCACTTCGGGCTGTCCAAATTCGCCGCTCGGGCAGGGAGCAGAACAATCGGCTGCCAGTGCTCCTCTTCAATAAGGCCATCCTCCAAAAGGTAGAGCAGCTGGCTCACAAACTGAACGGCGACCCTACGCCCGCGCATGACTTTCTGAAGCGCTGCCTGGCCAGCTTCCGCATCCCGGCCCAATAGACCGTCTCTATGCCGTCGCGCTCAATCGCATAGCTCCACGAGGGCGACTCATGTTTGGCGAACCCTGCGACCTCACGATCAACCTGAGCAAGCGTCACGGGACCGTCTGTGCTCCCGACGAGCTCAACGATTGCATCGGCGATGCGGCTTGTTTGTTTCTCTAAAGTGTCATTTGTCATTTCATTCTCCAATGCGCGTCGACCACACGATGCGCGTACTCTCTGTCGTAGATCCCGTTCCTAACTTATTAGTAAACTGCTTCATCCTCGACATGTTTCCCCGGCGGATCGTCGCGCGATCGCCAGAGAGGTCTTGTTGATACCGTGACACCTTTAAACATGAAGCTCGCTGCCTGCCGGGTCTTTCTGGTTTTCTGTCATCGATCCGTCACTGGGTGTTTGGACTCAACTACTTGATCGGAATGTCTCTATCCGTGGCGAATGATGACAGGTTTGTAATGTGTGAGAGTTCTCTGCTCTCCTAAGTGCGCTCGCAGGGCACATGGTCGTTAGCCACACTAACAACGGCACGTGCACGCGGTCGCTGTCGAACATGCAACTCGATGGCGGCGAACAACCGGGCCGGCGGCGCATCGGCTAGCATCAAACCTTTGCATCGGCATCGGCCGCCGCGCGCCCCGCAGTCCCCCCATACCCCCCTTGCGGTGCGGGGGACCGCTTAGGCGTCCCCGCCCGCATTCAATATATTATCCCGCAGTTGGCTCTGCGGGATTCTGCGGGGACCGCGGGGAATTGCTCGCGACCTCGCTGTCTTTTTGCATAGCCTCTTTACCCGCCGGCGTGAGCACCAAGCCCTGGCGAGTATCTGACCGGCCAGCAACGCGGGATAGTTTGACGTCCTCAACGCGAACCAAGTCGCTACGAAGAAGGTGGTCAAGAACGTTCTTCCCTTCTACGTCGTTTGCTCGACCGCCGCGGTGAGGTGCAATCGCCTGAGCTATCACGGGGACGGCGTAGCGTGTGCGCGCCTGCTTAGAAGAACTCAGCGGCGGGTCGGCAGCATCAAGCGCGAGCAATGCGTCACGGATCATTTGCAGCGGGAAAGCTGGTGCGCAGCTGAGGGGGTCAAACTTTTCGATCACCGCCACCTTATCGCCCGTAGTGTATATTGGTGGTTGTTGATTCTGAATTTCAACAGTTAGGATCTGAAACCACCGATCATCTGCGTCTGGTGAGCTATAATTCTGCTTTGTGCCGGAAACCCGAAATATAGATTTTGCTTTCCAGGATGGCACCGCAATCTGGCTCGCCTCTTTCTCGGCCAGCCGCTCAATACTCATCGCAATTCGTGATAGATTGACGAAGGACGCGGCGCCCATCGCTGCTTCCGCCGAGGCCGGATCACGTCCTTTAGCAACATGATGAGCGATCATTATGGCGATGCGTCGCATGGCCGCCAAACCGGCAAGCCGCCCCATTAACAAGGCAGCAGCCGAGTTGTTGCTTACATCTACACCACCCATCACATTGATAAGGGGGTCGATGACTAACACGTCGGGCTTGATGTGATCTAACTCCGCGATCAATGCGTTCCAACCGGCCGGATCAATTAGTGGTGCGCCCCCCGTTGCCGAACGGAGAAGGGAAAGTCCCCATTGATTTGTTCCAATGACATGGAGCTTAGGCACTTCGGCGTTGCTTAAGCCGTAATGGTGCATTGCTGCTCGAAGACGAAGTGCGATTTCATCGGTCGAGTCTTCGGTACTCAGGTACAACACGCCAAGGGGGCCACCAAATACGTGAGCGTCGAGGAGCGGGCGACCGGACGCACATGCCAAAGCGCAGGCGAGGAGCCAAGTTGTCTTCGCGCGCGCACCCGGAGCGGAAAGCATAGAGACTGCGCCGCGCATTAGATCGCTTCCATGTAGCCATTCCCGCTTCCGAGGGACAAGCGGAAGATCAGATATCGGGACGGCGCGGGGTGAAGCTACGGGCGGTGTGCTTCCTGCATTAGCGGAAAGCTTAGCCGTGGTATTGCCCGCGTTCGGCCAAGGTTGTTGGTGGCTCTGCTGTTTGATCGCCGTCGAGGCGCCAGCAAAATTTGACGCGGTCACCGAGGCCTCTGACGCGACCTTCGGGGCGTTGGCTCCTTCGAGCGCGGCGAATGCCTCTATAATGCCAGTCTCAATATGTTCGCTCATGCGACGCTCCCGCATTCGCGTGCATTCGCCTCGCGCGGTCGCTCGCGCAATTCGACGTCATTTGCGGGAGCGTTGTGCCAGGAAGTGACCAGGTCCATCATGTCACGCCGCCTGATCGCCGCCTGCTTCACGGGCCGCGTGCTTGGCCTTCATGTCTTCGGCTGATCGCTCAGTCGAAACCGTGTCGTTGCCACGAGCGGCGCTGCGCTTCTTGAGGTTCGCAAGGTCGGTAAGGAACTTTCCAAGCTTAGCGAGATCGTCCACACTGACGGCTGTTTTGGCAAAATGGTCGAGCTTCTGACCACGGGTCCTGCGGATAAGATCACAGACCCTTGCGGTGAAGTCGAACAACGCCTCATCCTTTGGCGTGACCGCGCGCCGGGGCTTCGCCGCTTCCGGCGTTTGCTCCGGCACGATGCTGGGAGCATCGGCCGGCGCGATCTCTGGAGGAGCTTCCTGCCGCCCCGACGGTTCCGGCGCCGGCTCCGGCTTTTCCGGGACCGTCCCGGAATTCGCCGCCGCGGCCTTTTGGTTCGCTCGCGTCCTTTGCTTGCGCTCGCGTTCCCCGGTGCGATGTTCCGCGAGCGTCTTTTTTCCGGCTGCGATCGCGAGCAACGCATAGGCTTGTGACTTGCCTAGTTGCGGACAAAACAGTTCGCGGAATCTTTTGAAAGCGCCGCCGTCGCAAAGCTCTTTTGCTTCGGCGAGCAATTCGTCGATGGCAATGAGATGATTTTGGGCAAGCTCCGTTTGCTTATCCGCTTTCGCGAGCCGTGCAGCGATCTCTTGGCCAATCTGCTTAAGACGAGCCGGGCAATCCACTTCGACTTGCGCGGCCGTGAGCTTGTGCTTGGTTGTAGTCAGGTTCTTCAATTCCATCATATCCCTCTCCTTTGGGGGCTCGACGCGCTCGCCGCGTGTGAACGTCGGCGGCCGTTCGGATATGGAAGGCCCAGACGAACCCGTCAAAAAGTGACAAAACGTTTTGTCTCTTTTTGCTTTAGGAGCAATTGGAAACTAAATCGGCAAACAGTCACCCACAGGTGGAGTTTGCGATGAATAGTCAGGCGGAAAATGCAGAACTCGGTGCTATGACCGTCAAAGATTTTTGCAGAAAATATCGGATCGGCACGACCAAATTTTACGAGGAAATAAAGGCCGGCCGCCTACGGGTAGTTAAGTGCGGGACTCGGACGCTGGTCCTCAATCGCGACAGCAGGGCTTGGGAGGATGCCCTTCCGGTAACTAACCTTCAATCGCCAATCACCTGAAGCAGACTTGGGGTTACGACAACCATTTTCAGTCACGATAGTAGGGCTTGGGAGCCCACTCTTTCGGCAACAATTTGTCCTCGATCAGTAATCGCCTGATCCTCTCCACCTGCTTTTTCATAGTTGGAAAATTTTTGTTGATCGGCGTCCGCTTAACAATCGTTTCCCCTTGACATAGTGACTCCTCGATCAAGTCATTCACGACAAAGGCGCTGCCCGACTTACATTGCACGAAAGAAGCCCCACTGTCCAAAATACGCTTTGCAATCTTTCCATCGGACTCATTTAGTCCATAGAAACGAATGAAAAGAAGGATGGTAAGGGTCATCAAATAATCTTCAGACCTTTCGCGCGGGCCACTTTTCTTGTCACCCGCCACAAATTTCATGATTTGCTTCGCTCGACGCTCTCCCACAGCATCGACCAGTCCGGTCCAAAACTCGACCGCGCGTTCCAAGGATTCGAGAAATACCCCGTACTGCTTGGGGTTTACCAGACTTCCGCCCAACGGATCGACGCGCCGAGCATTCGAAGTTTTTGGAAGATTTTTTTCTAAATCACTCATCCGACGGGTTGCCGTATAGAAAGGATATTCGTCTCGGTCGCGGGCTTTGAGGCACAATACTCTGACCATGCAGCCATTAGGCGGTGGCGCTTATCGAACACGTCGCCACGCTGATAAGCCGCCTCGACCTTGTTACCAGCAACATGGGCCAGCGCCGCTTCGATGACTTCCCGCGGGAAGTTTGTTCGTTCCGTGGCCCACGTTTTAAAACTCGCCCGAAACCCGTGAGCAGTCAGGTGCCCTAGGCCGATCCGCCGCAACAACATCAAAAAGACCATATTCGACTGAGGTTTTTGCTGCTTACTGCCTGGAAAGATGAATGTATCCGCCTCTGTCTTTTCAGGTTTAATCGCCTGCAGGATCGCAATAGTGCGGGTGCAAAGCGGCACACGGTGGTCCTTCCCGGCCTTCATACGCTGCGCAGGAACAGTCCATAATTTGTTTTTCAGATCGATTTCGCGCCAACGTGCACCGATCACTTCACCGCTCCGCGCCGCTGTTAGAATAAGAAATTCCAGTGCGCGGGCACCTATGCTGTCGTGTTCGTGAAGCACGGCCATGAATTCAGGAAGTTGAGAATATGGCATTGCTGCGTGGTGTTGAACACGCCGCACCTTACTTTTGGCCGGCAGAAGATGATCTAAATGTCCTTTCCAACGGGCTGGGTTCTCACCGTCGCGATAACCGCGAACTTTTGCCCAGTTGAGAATGGTCTCGATACGTCCGCGCAGCCGGGATGCGGTTTCCGGCTTCGCGGTCCAAATTGGTTCCAACACTTTCATGACCAATGACGTGTCGATTGCCTGCACCGACAACGCGCCGATATGCGGGTAGGCATAGGCGCGAAGTGTGCTTTCCCATTGCGAGGCGTGAGCAGCATTACGCCAACTTACGCGGTGCGCCTTGATATAGCTCTCCGCGCATTGTTTGAACGTAATCATCTTCGCTGCAGCCAGTCGGGATGCCTCGCGAGTGGCGTCACGTTGGTCAAGCGGGTCGGTGCCGAGCGCTTTAAGAGTGCGCGCGTTGGAAGCAAGTTCGCGCGCTTTAGCCAATGAGATTGCTGGGTATGGACCGAGACCCATCCAGCGCGTTTTGCCGTTCATCCGGTAGCGGAAGAGCCACGAACATTGGGCCGGTGGATCAGTATGAAGGTAAAGGCCGCCACCGTCACAGAAGGCGCCCTTGCGCTTGACCAGCTTGCTCAACCCTGGAGCCGACAGCCGTTCGATTGGGCGAGACATGCGCGCCCTCGTTCCTACATATCCTCCTACACAGGTATGCCGGATGCTAGCGAATGCAAACGAAAGGAGGCGGGGACAAGCGGCAAGAAAACTCAATAACTACATAGAGTTAACGGCAGGCTACGTACAGGAGCGAAAAGCGGCGAAAAGGACTATGGCGGAGAGGGAGGGATTCGAACCCCCGATACGGTTGCCCGTATGCCGCATTTCGAGTGCGGTGCTTTCAACCGCTCAGCCACCTCTCCGCAGGACCGAGGATGGGTTGACGGTCGCGGGTGTATTTAGTGCATGAGCCGCCAAAGGGAAAGCTGGTTTTCCGATAGCACCGCGATCCATTAAAATACCCTCTTTGGGGTCGGAAACCGGGGTGGGCGGAGATGATCGAAACCGATGTGCTGATCGTCGGCGGCAGCCTGGTCGGGCTCTCGGCGGCGACGTTCCTCGCCTGGCATGGGGTGCCGACGCTTTCGGTGGAACGCCACCATGGCACCGCCATTCATCCGCGCGCTGGGCATTTTCATCTGCGCACGCTCGAGGTGCTGCGCTCCGTCGGGCTTGAGGCCCGCGTCAAAGCGGCGTCGGAAGAACAGTTCGATCCCGACGGCGGCATCAATGCCGTCGAGTCGCTCGCCGGCAGGGAGATCGCGACCTACATCGCCAACCTCAATGAAGGCGTCGCCGCGATCAGTCCGTCGACGCGCCTGTTCATGACCCAGCAGAGCCTCGAGCCGCTCATTCGCGACCGCGCGGAGGAATTGGGCGCGGCGATGCGCTACGCCACCGAGCTGGTGTCGTTCGAGCAGGATGAGGACGGCGTCACCGGCTTCATCAGAAACGTCGTCAGCGGCGCGACCGACACCGTCCGCGCCAAGTACATGATCGCAGCCGACGGCAACCGCAGCCCGATCCGCGAGCGGCTCGGCATCGCCACGCGCGGGCCCGGTCATCTGGCGGAGTGCATCACCATCTATTTCCATGCCGATTGCGGTGCCGCGCTTGCGCGGCCGCAATCTCGGCGTGATCTATGTCTTCAATCCGGAGCTGCGCGGGTTCTTCCGCCTGGTGCGGACCGGAGATTCCGGCTTCCTCGCCGTGATGACGCGCGGCGACATGGCGAGGCCCGACGCGCTCAAGGTGGCGCAAGGGATCGATCAGGAGCGCGCCGTCGCCTTCGTGCGCTCCGCGACCGGCATGCCAGACGGCAAAATCGAGATCGAGGACATCGCGTCGTGGCGCGCCGTCGCCGAAGTCGCCGAGCGGTTTGCCGAGGGCCGGGTCTTTCTGGTCGGCGATGCCGCCCATGTCATGCCGCCCATGGGCGGCTTCGGCGGCAATACCGGCGTGCAGGATGCGCACAATCTGGCATGGAAGCTGGCCTTGGTGCTCAAAGGTATAGCCGGTCCGCGATTGCTCGCGACCTACAATACCGAGCGGCAGCCGACCGGCGAACTCGCCATGCAGCAGGCCTACACCCGTTACGTCCTGCGCGTCGTTCCCGAGCGCGGCAAAGAAGGCATGCAGCCGCTCGTCGACGATCTGAGCATGGAGATCGGCTACCGTTATCACTCGCCGGCCATCGTTGCCGAGGCCGGCAGCGGGACGTCACTTTATGAAGATCCGCGGCGGTCCAAGGCGATGCCGGGGACGCGTGCGCCGCATGTGATTCTCCGGCGCGCCGGCGTGGCGATCTCAACACTTGACCTCTTCACCAGGAACTTCTGTCTGCTTGCTGCCCGCGACGGCGGCGGCTGGTGCCGTGCTGCGCGCCAAGCGGCGGCGGAATTCGGGCTCGCCATCGATGCGTACCAAGTAGACCGCGGCGATATCAGTGACCCAGACGGGCGTTTCGCCGACGCCTATGGTTTGTCGCCGTCCGGCGCCGTTATCGTTCGGCCCGACGGTTTTGTTGCCTGGCGCGCCGTGGACGGCGCGACGGCGAGCAAGGCGACGATGACCGCGCTGCTGTCGTCGCTGCTGTGCCAGGACGCGGCGTGACGCGATCGCGGGGCGCCTTCGTTAGGTCCCGGTGAATACCGGCTTGCGCTTTTCCATGAACGCGGTGCGGCCCTCGGTATAATCGCGGCTGGCGAAGCAGGCCTCGACCATTTTGTCCACACGCGCGGCGTCGCGGGTGGATTCGTCCTTGAGGATTTCGCCGACGGTGAATTTGGCCGCCTTGATGGTGAGCGGCGCGTTGGCGCCGATCATGTCGGTGATATTTTTCACGGTGGTTTCAAGCTCGGCGTCGGGCACGACGCGATTGACCAGGCCCATGGCGTAAGCTTCCTGCGCATCGAACTGGCGGGCGGTGTAGAAAATCTCCTTGGCGAAAGACGGCCCGACGATGTCGACGAGCCGCTTGAGCCCGGCATAGGCGTAGCCCAAGCCGAGCTTCGCTGCCGGAACCGCGAACCTGGAATTGTCGGAGCAAATGCGCAGATCGCAGCAGGACGCGAGCCCGACGCCGCCGCCGATGCAATAGCCGCGGATCATGGCGATGGTCGGCTTGGGGAATTCGTAGATGCTGTTGAAGGCCGCCGCGGTCGTGACGTCGTAAGCGCGGGTCGCGTCGATTGAGGCGCGCTCGCTGGCGAATTTCGAAATATCGGCGCCCGAGACGAAGGCCTTGCCGCCGGCGCCGGTGAGCACGACCACGCGCACCTCATCGTCGGCGGCGAAGGCGGTGAGAGCGCCTGTCGTCGCCTCCCACATCTCGAGCGACACCGCATTGTGCCGCTCCGGATTGTTGAACGTCACGATGCCGACGCCCGCTTCCTTGCGCACGAGCAGCTTGTCGGTTTGAGTCATTTGCGGTTCCTCAACGTTTTTGTTTCCCGGACGCGGCGTAGCGTGAAACGATGCACCGCCGATCCGGGACCTGTACAGGCTCGGCGTGTGTAACGATCCCGGGTCTGCAACGCCAGACTTCGTCGGTGCCCGGGAAAAGTGCGTAAGAAATCTATCGTCACACCGCCCCGGCCTTGTGCAGCGCCTTGATCTCGCGCGCCGAAAAGCCGAACTCCTTGAGCACGGCATCGGTGTGCGCGCCAAGCTGCGGCGGCGGCGCCGCCAAGCGTGACGGCGTGCGCGACAGCGACATCGGCTGGCCGACCAGCGTCAGGCTTTGCTTGCCGTTCCCCGCCACCTGCTGCGCGATGCCGAGATGGCGCACTTGCGGATCGGCGAACACCTGGTCGATCGAATAGATCGGCCCGCACGGCACGCCGGCTTTGTTGAAATGCTCGACCCATGCGGCGCTGGTGCGGCTTTGCAGATGGGACGCGATCGCGGCATTGAGCGCGTCGCGGTTCTTGGAGCGCGCCTCGGCGGTGCGGTATTCCGGCTTCTGCGCCAGCGCCTCGGCGCCGAGCGTGCGGCAGAAGCGCTCCCACATCTTGCCGCCGGTGGTGGCGATATTGATGTAGCCGTCGCGCGTCTTGAACGCGCCGGTCGGGATCGTGGTCGGATGATTGTTGCCGGCCTGCTGCGCCACCTCGCCTTCAACGAGATAACGCGAAGCCTGAAAGTCGAGCATGAAAATCTGCGCTTGCAACAGCGACGTCTCGATCGCCTGGCCCTTGCCGGATGTGTCGCGCTCCAAGAGCGCCACCAGAATGCCCAGCGCGGCGAACAGCCCAGCAGTCAGATCGGCGACCGGAATGCCGACGCGCACCGGCCCCTGCCCGGGCAATCCGGTGATCGACATCAGTCCGCCCATGCCCTGGGCGATCTGATCGAAGCCCGGCCGGTCGACGTAGGGCCCGTCCTGGCCGAAGCCGGAAATGCTCGCATAGACCAGACGCGGATTGATCTTGCGCAGCGTCTTGTAATCGATGCCGAGGCGCGTCTTCACATTGGGGCGGAAATTCTCGATCAGCACGTCGGATTTCTTGACCAGACGCCTGAAGGCGGCCAGCCCTTCCGGCGCCTTGAGATTGAGCGTCATGCTGCGCTTGTTGCGATGCAGGTTCTGAAAGTCCGACCCGTCGCGCGGTCCGCCCATCGGCTCTTCGGAGTCCGGCGGCGCCTCGATTTTGATGACGTTGGCGCCCCAGTCGGCGAGCTGGCGGGCGCAGGTCGGTCCGGCGCGCACCCGTGTCAGATCGAGCACCGTGAAACGCGCAAGCGCCTTTGACGCGCGGGGAAACGGCACCGCCTGCTGCTCCTTGGTTCCTTTCGGCGAAATCGCCGGGAGGGGCCAGAACTTCCCCGATCCTTTAGAGGTTGTCTACCGGTTCGCGAGATTTGCCCGTCCCCGTCATCACCGGCCACTTACGAAAGTGTAACTTGAATAGCCATCTTTCAGGCGCTTTCGCCGGACGATCATCGATGGCGCAGATCAGATGAGAAACGATCCATACACGGGCGCTATGTCATAGGGATCATCGACGATGATTGATATTCGCGTTGTCACGATTGCCGCCGGAATCGCGCTGATAGCCATAGCGGCGACCGCCCAGGAGCATGGCGGCCGGTCAGGCGGCGAGCGACCGGGTCATGGCGAACAAGGCCGACAGGAACAGGGCGTCCCGTACCCCAACGTCACGGGCCAAAATGGCCCCGGCGTGCTTTCGCTGTTGCCGAGCGATGCCGTCACCGACCACGCCATCGACACGCCTTCGGGCAAGCTTGCCTACACGGCGACCGCCGGCACATTCTCGCTGTTCGATCAATCCGGCGATCGTTCCGCGGCCGTCTTTTATACGGCCTTTGTGGCGAAGTCGAACGATCCGGCACGGCCGGTCACGTTCGTGTTCAATGGCGGTCCGGGCGCTGGCTCGGCGTTCCTCAATCTCGGCCTGGTCGGCCCGCGCCTGGCGGCATTCGGCAACGGCTATGACGGCGCCAATGTCCGCCTGGTCGACAACCCGGACACCTGGCTCGCCTTCACCGATCTTGTCATGATCGATCCGGTCGGCACCGGCTGGAGCCGGGCCGCCAAATCCGACGGCGGCAGCGCGTTCTGGAGCGTGCATCGCGACGCCGAATCGCTCGCCAAGGTGATCGCGCTTTACGTCGCCAAAAACAGCCGCGTCAGCTCGCCGAAATACATTTTGGGCGAAAGCTATGGCGGCTTTCGCGCCGCCAAGGTGGCCCGCGCGCTGCAAAACAATCAGGGCATCGTGGTGAGCGGCATCGTCATGGTCTCGCCGATGATCGAAGGCCAATTCCAGTTCGGCGGCGAGCACTTCGCGCTCGGCGCCGCGCTGGAACTGCCGTCGCTGGCGGCGGCGGAGCTCGAGCGGAAGGGGACCTTCAGCACGACGGCGCTGGCGCAAGCCGAGCGTTTCGCGCTGACCGATTATCTCACGACGCTTGCCGGCCCGCCGTTGCGCGGCGATGCGGCGCACACGTTCTACGCGCGCGTTGCGCAGATCACCGGATTGCCGGAAGGCGTGGTGGCGCGCGAGCGCGGCTTCATCAGAGACGCCTATGTCAAGAATTTGCGCGCCGGCGACCATAAGATCGTCAGCCATTACGACGCGACCTTCGCGCTCGACGATCCCAACCCGGAATCGGTGTCGGCGCGCGGGCCCGATCCGATTCTCGATGGCTTCGTTCGCGCCTATGGCAGCGCCTTCGTCGCCTACGCGCGCGACGAACTCGGCTTCAAGACCGAGATGACCTACAACCTGCTGGCGTCCGAGATTTCCGGCAAATGGGATTGGGACGACGGCGGCGGCCACTCGCCGCCGAGCGCGGCCGAAGATTTGCGGCAACTGCTGGCGCTCACGCCGTCGTTCCGGCTGCTGATCGCCCACGGCTATAGTGACCTGGTGACGCCGTATTCGGACTCGCGCTACGTCCTCGACCATATTCCTTCGAATGTCGAAGGCGAACGCGCGGAGCTCAAGCTCTACCGCGGCGGGCATATGTTCTACACCGATCCGCAATCGCGGAAGGCCTTCACCACCGACGCACGGACGATGTACGCATCTCCCTGAGCGGGGGACGCATACATGGCTCATACACCTTGACGGCCAAGCCTTCGGAAAGCGCGGCCGCAGCGAGCATGCTTCCGCTCGGCTAAGTTCAGGGGCCGCTGCAATTCGGCAGCCAGCAAAATGTTCGAGAGGCCGACGAGCGCTGGCTCTCGCTCGCCGGCCTCTCTCTAGCCCTGCCCGCCAACCGCCTGCCGGCCGCTCACTGCCCAGGAGAAAGGCGAGGCGTCGCAGCGCCAACACGACAGAGCAATGTCGCCATCACGCGGCAGTCGCTTGAGAGAGTCAATGCAACAACAAAAATAAGAACTCTGCGCTGCAGGATTTGCTTTGCAGCGAATGAAATCGTCCGGATCGATTTGCCCGCGAGCAATTCTTTTTCGCGGTCCTGCAGCTCGGGCCGTGTCAATTTGGAGGAAGCCGCGGCGCGAGCTTGAATGAACGTCGGTCGCACCTGCGAGGAGCCGGCCGCCGGCGGCTGCAAAACGAACCTTGAATGAGAATTTTCCGCTGCGCGGCGCGGCGGCAGGAAGCGAGTTATTCGCCCAGATATGCCGCTTTGACCTTTTCGTCCTTCGACAACGCTTGGGCCGTGTCGGCGCCGACGATGTGGCCGTTGTCGAGCAGATAGCCGCGATCGGCAATGGCGAGGCTCTGCTTGGCGTTCTGCTCGACCAGAAAGATGCCGACGCCGGCCTCCTTGATGCGGGCGAGCGAGCGGAACAGCTCGGTGCACAACAGCGGCGACAGCCCGAGCGACGGCTCGTCGAGCAACAGGATGGTCGGCGCCGACATCATGGCGCGGCCGATCGCCACCATCTGGCGCTCGCCGCCGCTCATGGTACGCACGAGCTGCCGCGAACGCTGCTTGAGCTTGGGAAAGAGATTGAGAATGCGCTCCATATTCTCCACCTCGAGCGCGCGGGCGCGCTGGGGGTGGGCGCCAAGCGCGAGATTCTCCTGCACGGTCAGGTCGGCAAAAATCCCGCGGTCCTCGGGCACCAGCGCGATGCCGGTCTCGACGATTTCGTGCGGCGGCCGCAGCGTGATGTCGGCGCCGTCCATCAGCACGCTGCCGCCCTCCATCTTGCGCGTCTGGCCGGCAATGGCGCGCAAAAAGGTGCTCTTGCCGGCGCCGTTGGCGCCGAGCATGACCACGATCTCGCCTTGCGACACCGTCGCCGAGACGTTTTCCAGCGCGCGATGGCGGCCGTAGAACACCGACACGTTGCGGGTCTCAAGCATTCTCGTCTCCGAGATAGGCCCGGATGACGTCATGGTCGGCGAGCACCTGCGCGGGCGTGCCTTCGGCGATCTTGACGCCACTGTTCATGACGATGCAGCGATCGCACAGGCTGCGGATGGCGTGCATGACATGCTCGACGATGATGATCGTGCAGCCTTCGACGCGGAGCTGCTCGATGAGCGCGATGCCGATCTTGAGCTCGGTCGGATTGAGTCCGGCGAGCCATTCGTCGAGCAGGAGAATCTTTGGATCGGAGGCCAACGCGCGCGCCAGCTCCACCCGTTTCTGATCGATGTAGGTCAAAGCTGAAACCGGCGCTTGGGCGGCATTCGGCAAGCCGACCCGCGCCAGCAGGGCGTGCGCGTAATCGTCGAGTTCCTTGCCCCAGCGCCGGGCGTGACCGAACACGCCGCCGGCCGCGACATTCTCGAGCGCGGTCATGGTCGGGAGCATGCGCACCAGCTGGAACGTGCGGGCGATGCCTCTTTTGGCAACGTTGCTGGCGCCGATGCCGGCGACGGCGTGGCCGTAGACGCTGATCTGGCCGGAACTCGGCTTCAGCGCGCCGGAGATCAGGTTCATCATCGTCGTCTTGCCGGATCCGTTCGGCCCGATCAGGCCCAGCACTTCCTTCTCGGCCAGCGTGAACGAAATATCGTCGACGGCGACCAGGCCGCCGAAGCGCTTGGTGACGCCGACAGCCGCCAAGGCTTCGACAGTCGCGGTGTTAAGCATTTTGGCTGTTCTGCTGCACTGGGCTCGGCACTGGGCTTGGCACTGGGCTCGGCATCGGGCCGGCCGCGGCCCCCGACGGCTTGCCGCGCCGCTTCATGGCGTCTTCGATCAGTCCGGTGATGCCGTTCGGAATGACATACACAATCAGCAGGAACGAGACGCCAAGCAGCAGCGTCGTTTGCGAGGGGAAGGCGATCGAGATCAGCTCCCACAGCAGCACAAAGGGAATGACGCCGACCAGCGGTCCCCATAGACGATGGGTGCCACCGAGCAGCGCCATGATCACGACCTGGAACGATACGAACGGGTTGAATGCGACCCCCGGCTCGACATAGCCCCAACGCGGCGCCACCACCGCGCCGGCGACCGAGGCGAAGGCGCTGGAAATAATGAACAGCACCACCTTGGCGCGCGCCGTGTTGATGCCGCAATGGACCGCGACGAGCTCGTCGTTGCCGATGATGCGCAGCGCAAACCCGAGCCGCGAGCGTCCGATCCACCAGCCGACCAGAAAGACTGCGGCTGTCAGCAACAATAGCTGCCAGTAGTACATCGGTTCGCTGCGTTCGATCGTGACGTAGAGACCGCTCATGGTGCCGAGGACGTGCTGTCCCCAGGTCATGAATTGCCGCACCAGTTCGGCGAGGCCGAGCGAGAAAATGACGAAATAAACCCCGGCAACGCGCAACGTCGCCAGCCCCACGACCGCAGCCAACAGCGCGCCGGCAATGCCGGAAGCGAGGATCAGCACCGGATAGGGCACCATATCGATGCCGCCCGCGGTGATGTACATGCCGATGCCGAAGAACGCCGCCGTCGACAGCGCGATGTAGTTGGTCGGCCCGGAGAACAACAACCAGGAGGTCGCCAGCGCCGTGTACATCACGATCGAGATCGTGATCTGCAGGACATAGCCGTCGGCGACCAACGGCACGATCGCGGCGACGACAAACAGGCCGATGCTGATCGACAGGTTGCGCCACTCGGCGGCCGAAAGAACGAAGCTGCTCACGCGGTGCGCCTCCCGAACAAACCCTCCGGCCGCACCAGCAAAACGATCATGAACAAGATATAGGCGGCGGCCAGCGTGAGCCCCGGATCGATCAGCGTAGCGACCGCCGTCTCGGCAAAGCCGAGGATGAAGGCCGCGACGATGGTACCGCGAATATCACCGACGCCGCCAAGGATGACGATGACCAACGCCTTGAGCGTGAACACCACGCCGAGCGAGACGTCGAAGGTCAGGAACATGCTGAGCAGGCCGCCGCCGACAGCCGTGACCGCGCCACCTAAAGCAAATGCGAGCGCCGACGTGCGCGCCACGTTGATCGCCACCAAGCCGGAAGCCGATGGGTTCACCGAGACCGCGCGCAAGGCCAGGCCGGCCCGGGTCTTGTGCAGCCACAGATAAAGTCCGGCGCAGAGCAGCACCGACGCCAGGAACGCAACCACGCGGTTGAGGCCGTAGCGTTCGCCAAAAATGAAAATCGGCTGCGCCAGGTAGGAATAGTCCAGGTATTCCCCGCCGAAAATCGCCAGCAGAATGCCGACGGATATGAAGCTGATGCCGAAGGTCGCCAAGATGCTGTCGACTTCGAGCTTGCCTTGGCTTTTGGCGCGGCGAACAAGCGGCTGCAGCAAGACCCGGTAGATCGCCCAATTCAGGACGAAGGCTATGGGAGCCACCAGGATCAACGCGAAAAGCGGGCTGGCATGGGTCGCAGCGTAAAACCAAAAGGTGCTGAAGGCGCCGGCGATCAAAAACTCGCCGTTGGCGAGATTCATGATGCGGGCGACGCCGTACTGCAATTGCAGACCTATCGCCATCAAGGCATAGGTGCCGCCAAGCAGCAGGCCGATGATGACGATGTCCATGTCGATTGAGGTCTATGAATTACAGATCGCTGGCGCCGTTGGCGCGGATGGCTCGGCCACAATCGGCCAGTAAGTTGAAAAGAGTCAATCGGCGCCAAGTTTTGCGGCGCCGTATCTCGTCCCCGGTCTTGTTAGGACCGGGGACGATGGGTCGTTACGCCGGAGCTCGCGGCTCATCGAAAGATGTTTCGATCACCCTCGGAGCCGTGAGGATTCTCATCCCCAGTTGGCCTTCAACTTGACCGGCGAAAAGTTGGTGAAGCCTTCGCCGGCGACAGCGTCGAAGAAGCCGCCCTGCCACTGCCCGACCGTATAGACCTTGTTGAGGATCTGACCAGGCAGATCGACTTCGCCGATCAGGGTCTTGAACTTGTTCTTGCGCAGGTAGTCGGCGATCCCGTTCCGATCCAAAGAACCGGTTGACTCGATCGCCTGCGTGAGCGCCTGAAGCATGGAGTAATAGAACGGGCTGCCCCAGTAGTCGGCGTCGACGCCGGTGACTTCCTTGTGCTTCTTGTAGAAGGCACGGATTTCCGGCAAGTCGACGACGCCGCCGGCACCGAGAACGTTCTCGGCGGCCGCACCGTTCTTCTGCGAAAAGCCTTGGAAGGCGCAGCCAACGGCGCAGTAATAGGCCTTGACGTTGAGGTTTTCGATCTTTGACGCGTCGGCCAGACCGAACGTATCCGGCGGATACGACCAGGCGACGAAGGCATCCGGATTGGCGGCCTTGGCAGCCTTGATCACCGGCGTATAGTCCTGGGTGCCGAGCGGGTAGGACTTGTCGTAGACGATCTCGAAGCCGGCTTCCTTGAATAGCGGCCGGCCGGCATTGGCGAGTTCGATGCCGAAGTCGTCGCCGACATTGACGGCCGCAACCTTGTTGCCGATCTGACCGCTGTCCTTGAGCTTCTTGAGCACGCCAATCGCACCTTTGGCGTAAGCCGTGGTCGACGATTGGAACATGAAGAAGCCGGGATATTTCTTCACCAGCGCCGGCCCCTGATCGGTGACGCAGGCTTGGGTGAGCTGCGGATAATTGTATTTGGCGAACGTCGGCGCGCTGGCGAGATTGAAGCCGGTGGCGTAAACGCCGCCGATCCAATCGGCCTTGTCCACCGTCGCCAGCCGCTCCACGGCCTTGATGGTCTCGGACGGTTGCGTGCGGTCATCGTACTCGATGATCTCGATCTTGCGCTGGCCGCCCTTGAGCTTGAGGCCGCCGCGCTCGTTGATCTCGAACGCCCACAGCTTGTATGGCGGGAAATGCGTGATTGCCGCACCGGGCGCGAGCGGACCGGTTTTCGCGCCGACCACGCCGACCTTGACGGGCGCCGCGTCGGCTCTGGCGGCCCGGTAACCGACCGATCCGGCCAGCGCCGTGGCAGCAGAATATTTCAGAAATTCTCGTCTTCGCATGAATTCCTCCCTGGGGAATGGTGAACCTAGGCCGGGGTTTCGTCCCCGTGCTTTGTTGGCACGTGATAATGATAGCGATATAAAATCAGATTGCATAGGGCTACGCGGCTGCGCGCGGACCTAAAAGAGGGGCTTGATCGAACGACGTGCGCTGCAGGGGCGGCGCTGGTTCGGTTAACGAACGCCCGCTCCATTAGACACCTTCTGCAGACACCGGCTGCCGCCCCGATTGCCGGATTAAATTCCAGCGCTTTTGGGCGGTTGCCCGTCGGGAGGCGCGACCGACTAAAAAATAGTCAGGGGGGACACGATGAATCTGAATCAGCCTTACGAGGAGAAAGAGCTGAGTGCTGAAGTTAAGCGCAGCGCCGAAGCGGCGACCAACATTTCGATCTGGCCCAGGATGAGACTTTGATTCGCGGCGTCGTCACTCATTCGACGGCTCCGGTCGGCGACCGCGCGTTGGTGTGCGAGCAAATACCGCTTTACGCGAACGTGGTCGGGCGCAAACGCGTGATCGCCGGTTGGGATCGATGAAACAAACGCGCTGCGGATCAACCGGCCGCGCTGGGATCGAGACCATATTTCTTGCACATTTTTTTGACGATATCGACATCCTTGCCGCCGGCGATGAGACCGACAACGGCGGACGTCATCTTGCCGCCGGAGA
The DNA here is from genome assembly GCA_963829395.1 of uncultured Alphaproteobacteria bacterium. Taxonomy (GTDB): domain Bacteria; phylum Pseudomonadota; class Alphaproteobacteria; order Rhizobiales; family Xanthobacteraceae; genus BOG-931. The sequence goes on from CAWHHX010000002.1 coordinate 216,391, forward strand.
TCGTGCCCTCGACGATGTAGGCTTGCCATCCGCTATAGGCCGGGAACGAACTCTTGGCGTTGACCATGCCGCAATAATTGATCGAGCCATCTTCGGTGTTGGCAATCTGCGGCCAGCGATATTGCGCCGACCCCGGGTTGACGATCGATAGACTCACCGCCTTGCTGATGACCTGTTTTTCCTCCGGCAGGAGGTCGCGGGTGTGGATGCCGCTTGCGTCCTGAATATGGTTCAGCGCCAGGAGATCTTGCGCGGTGGCGTGTCCCGAAGACGAGCCGGACGGCGACGCGGTACACGCGGCAAGCGCCATGCCGGCCAGCGCAAAGCCGGCCGCCAATGCGGGAGACGCAGCACGCCGCATCTGTTGCGACATCTTTCGCCGGCAGACGAGTGCTGCGAAAACTTGCCGGAATGCCCGTGACCGTGGCCGCGATCGAAAGCTTGCGATCTTCATGGATTATCTGGATCCGCTGATTGTCGTCCGCCCGTCGCGGCGACCTTTTCCGTCACCGCGAAGAGCTGGTCCGAGAGTGGAGGATGAGGTCCCGAGGCTGAACGAAGCCGCGAGCCGAAGCCCCCTCGCCTCGGCATCGTTCCATCATAACGCTGAGGCGACCGATTGAACAATTGATGTGACAGTGTGGCGATTTGTCGTTGCCGCAATCATTGGCTGCATTTTCGCGCGGCCCGTGAAATTTTGCTCCGAGCGAGGGTGGATTTTTCGGTGCATCGGTCTGGATTTTTCCGACTGCGGCATATTTGCAACGCGCGCACGGCTCGACCGGCGCGTTGCCGCCTCGTGGCCGTTGCATTTATGCCGATATTGCCCACCGCCGCACCAAAAGTCCGGCAAGCCACGCGATCCAGCCTTTGACGTCCGCCAGCATCGCCGTGCGGTGTGGCCTTTCTGCACTAGAAACCAGTACCCCCATCCCCTTCTTTTTGCGGCGTCCGGGGCCGGCGTCTAATGTTCGGGACGCGCCGCTTCGTAGCCGGTGGGGATAGACTTGAGCCGGCCGGGTCCCCCCAATTGGAGGCGCCATGCCTCGCGTCGTCGGTATCGATCATCTGGTGCTGAGCGTCGGCAATTTTGCCCGCTCGAAGAAATTCTACGACAAGCTCCTCGGCTTTCTCGGCTTCAAGCGCAAATACGATTATGCCGACATGACCGGCTGGAGTAACGGCAAGACGCTGTTCTGGATCGCTGCCGCCGACGCGCAGCGCCGCAAGCGGCCTTACCGCAAGGGCGACATCGGCTTCCATCATTATGCGTTCGAGCTGTCGAGCCGCAACGATGTCGATGCGCTCGGCGCCTTTCTGGTCGCGAATGAGATGACCGTGCTCGATCAGCCCGGCGAGTATTATGGCCGCAACTATTACGCCGTTTATTTCGCCGATCCGGACGGCATGAAGCTCGAAGGCATGATCTGGGCGCCGCCAAAGCCAAAGCGCAAGCCGGCCGCCAGGCGGAAAGCGCGCGCCCGCGCACGCTGACATAGCGATGGCGGTTCGGATCGAGGCTAGCTTGCCGCGCTGAGCAGCAACGGCGAATGTGCGACCACCGTGTTGCGGCCGCGCCGCTTGGCGTCATAGAGCGCGCGATCGGCGGCCTCGACCAGACTGGCCGCCGTTTGATGCGGCTCCGGCACCAGCAACTCGACGCCGATGCTGATGGTAACCACGCCGCAGGCAGCGTCGGCGTGCGTCATCAGAAGGTCTTCGATCGCCCGGCGCACGACTTCGGCTAGAACGATGGTGCGCTCGACATTGAGGCCCGGCAACAGCAGCGCGAATTCCTCGCCGCCGTATCGCGCGACAATCACGGCGTCTTCGAGCGCCACCAGCGACAGCGTTTCACCGACGGCGCGCAGGCAAGCGTCGCCCCGCACATGGCCGTAACGGTCGTTGAACAGCTTGAAATGATCGATGTCGATCATCATCAGCGCCAGCGATTCGCGATGCTCGTCGGCGCGGCGCCACGCGCGACTCGAGCTCGCGGTCGAAGCCACGGCGGTTTGCCAAGCCGGTGAGTCCGTCGAGACTCGCCAATTCTTCGAGGTGTTGATTGGCGATCTGCAGCTCTTCCTCGCGCGCGGCGAGCTTGCGCGCCATGTCGTCAAAGGCGGCCGCCAGCGGCTCGAACTCGGCCAGCCACGGCTCGTTGGTGGCGCGTGCCCGCAGATCGCCGCGGCCGAAGCGCGTCGCCGTTCGGACCAGCAGCCGGATCGGCCGCACGATCAGCCGCTCGCCGCCGAACCAGGCGGCCAGCAGGACCAGCAGGCCGAACAAGCCGAGCTGGACGTAGGCAATGCTGATCTCGCGATCGATACCGCTGTGCACGACGGATTCGTCGAGGCCCACGGCGAGCCGGGCTCCGGTCCAGGGGACACGGACATATGCGAAGATGCGCCGAACACCGTCGAAGCCTGCCGTCGTTATCGTGCCTTCGTCTTTGGCCAGCACCTCCCGCGTCAGTTCGTGCTCGGCGAAGTGTTGGCCGAAGAATGAATGCTGGTCGGCCGAGCCGGCTAAAAGCGTACCGCCGCCATCGATCAGGACGACCGAGGTGCCGGAACTTTGCGCGGAGTTGGCCGCAAGCTCGCTAATCCAATGCAGATCGATCGACGCGACGATCACGCCAACAACGGCGCCGCCGTCCTTCACGATGGGGAAAGTCGCCATGACCGCGGGAGCCCCGCCGACCCGATTGATCAGATAGTCGCTCAGCCCGAAATCGCGCGACCGCAAGGCGTTCAAGAAATAAGGACGGTCCGAGACGTTCAATCCCTGCACGGCCGGATCGCTGGCGCATTTGATCCGGCCGTTGATGCCGGCGACGGCCACGCCGTGGATCCATGGAACGTTGCCAGTCAGATCGGCGAGCGACTGGCCGCAGTCGGGCGCGTCAGGTGGCATCTTGGCATAGGCGCGCGCCGCGACCCGAAGCAGGGCGCGCGTCGAATCGATGACTTCGCGCTGGGCGGCGACGCCGCCCCGCGCCAGATCGATGACTTGGGAGCGGGCGAGTTCGGCACGATCGGCACGCGCCCGTTCCAGGCCGCGTACCCGTTCCACCATCAGCGGCGCAATCGCCAGCAGGGCGACCACGATCAGCCGGGCGCGGATGCTGAGAATGGGCTTGTTGCGCCGCGGGTTGCGCGGCGAGGTCTGTGGCAATGTCTTTGGCAAGTCCCTGGGAGACTTTGCTTGAACATTCGACATCTGCGTGCGATCCCCCGCCCCGGGTACCGCAACCTACGAGGGATGCGTAAAAGCCTCCTTGGGAGTTCCAGTAAAATTTGAGGCGCTCACGGCGCGATTGAGGAAGCGGAAAGCATGAATAGGACGAGCGGGCTCGCCGACGTACGTGCCGAAATCGCCCGCGCCTGCCGCGACGCCGGGCGCGATCCGGCGACCGTGACGCTGGTCGCAATTTCGAAGACCTTTGGCGCCGAGGCGATCGAACCGGTGATTGCCGCGGGACAACGGGTGTTCGGCGAAAACCGCGTGCAAGAAGCCAAAGCCAAGTGGCCGCCCCTGCTCGCGCAGCACAACGGCGAGCACGCCGGCCTCGAATTGCATCTCGTTGGCACGTTGCAATCGAACAAGGCGCGTGAAGCGGTGGCGCTGTTCGACGCGATCCATTCGCTCGATCGCGCCAGCCTTGCTGATGCGCTGGCCAAGGAGATCGCACGGCAAGCGCGGAAGCCCCTGCTGTTCGTCGAAATCAATACCGGCGCCGAGCCGCAGAAGGGGGGCGTACTGCCGGAGAATGCCGACGCCTTTCTAGCCGCCTGCCGCGATCGCCATGGCCTGACGATCTCCGGGCTGATGTGCATTCCGCCGGCCGGCGAGGCGGCGGCGCCGCATTTCGCCCTGACCGCCAAAATCGCTCGCCGCAACGGCTTGGCTTTGCTCTCGATGGGGATGAGCAGCGACTATCCGACCGCCATCGCCTTCGGCGCAACCCATGTGCGGGTCGGTACGGCAATCTTCGGTGTGAGGACGCCGCAGCCAGCTAACTATGAATCATGATTTCGCGTCTTGGGGCCAAGCCGCTTCACCAGTGCTCTGAGATCGCGCGGCTTTAAGGCGATGCAGCCGGCCGTCGGCGCATAGCCCGGCCGCGCCACATGGACGAACACTGCGCTGCCGCGTCCGGCGATTCGCGGGCGCGTATTGTGATCGATTTCGACGATAATGTCGTAGAGGGCGTCCTGCCGCCATAGCCGGTCGCCTGGTTCATTGGCTGAGCGCCGGAACGGTCGATTGTAACGCCGGTCGTCCGGTTTTTCGCACCAAGCATCGGCGCGGTCGATGCGGCGGACGGGAAGCTGGGTCAGCGGACGAGGAGACCGGTCGGCCCGCCACCACAATCGCACCGGGCGGAAGCGCCCGCGCGGTGTCCCGCCATCGCCTTCCCGCTTATTGGCCTTGAGGCCGGCGCGGCCAAGCGCAACCGGGACGCGCCACGAACCGGCCCGGATAAAGCCCTGCGACGGCCGGCCCGGCCGTGCGTTGACATAGATCGCGCCCAGTGAAATCCGTCGCATCGTTAAGGCCCGGCAGGGGCGAATTCCCAAGTCCTGCTTGCTCTTGTATCCTTTAATGCTCTACTTCGCGCCAGACGGCGCAGCAAAATCGCAAGCCGAAGCGAAGCAAAGGCCGCGTCATGGACCGACGCCAAGCGGCCGCGGGGATTCCGGGTTGATGCCGAACACGCGTAGAATTCTGATTGTCGACGACGACACCGAGCTGCGCGACGCGCTCACCGAGCAGCTGTCGCTGCACGAGGAATTCGAAGCTGTCGCAGCAGAGAACGGCGCCAAGGGCGTGCAGGCCGCCAAGGCCGGGCAGATCGACCTCGTCATCATGGACGTCGGGTTGCCGGACATCGACGGCCGCGAAGCGGTGCGCATTTTGCGCAAGAACGGCTTCAAGGCGCCGATCATCATGCTCACCGGCCACGACACCGATTCCGACACGATCCTCGGCCTCGAATCCGGCGCCAACGATTATGTCACCAAGCCGTTTCGCTTCGCCGTGCTGCTGGCGCGGATTCGCGCCCAACTGCGCCAGCACGAAGCGAGCGAGGATGCCATTTTCGCGATCGGGCCCTACACGTTCCGGCCGAGCTCGAAGCTTCTTCTTAATCCGAAGGGCAGCAAGGTCCGCCTGACCGAAAAGGAAACCTCGATCCTGCGTTACCTCTATCGCGCCGGCCAGCGGCCGGTGTCGCGGGAGACGCTTCTGCAAGAAGTGTGGGGCTACAATTCGGGAGTAACGACGCACACCCTCGAGACCCATATTTACCGGTTACGGCAAAAGATCGAGAAGGATGCCGCTGCCCCTGCCATCCTCGTCACCGAAGCGGGCGGCTACAAGCTGGTCCCGTAAATCGCGGCCATCATGACGATCGAGGACGACATCGCGTTCCTTGAGCGGATTCCGATTCTCCGCCGGCTGGGCGCACCGGCGCTGCGCATCCTCGCCATCGGCGCCGAAGGCTATCGGGTCGAGCAGGGTCAGGTGCTGTTCACCGCCGGCGATGCCGCGGACGGCGCTTATGCGGTTCAGCAAGGCTCGTTCACGCTGCGGCCGGAACGAGGCGCGGAGGCCGAAATCATCGCCGGGCCGGGCACCCTGCTCGGCGAATTGGCGCTGCTCGCGGAAACCGTGAGGCCGGCCACGGCCACCGCGCGCGAGCCATCCTTGGTGCTGCGGATCTCGCGTGCGATGTTTCTGAAAATGCTCGAGGGCTATCCCGATGCCGCCCACCGCCTGCGCGAAGTGATCGCCGCCCGCGCCGATCAGTGGGCCCGCGAGATGGAAAATGTCCGCGCTGCGCTCGCGCCGCGCACCAAGCCGAAATAGCGCGTTGCCGTTGACCCGCTCACTCCGCCCGGCGGGCCTTCGATTGCCGCCGGTGCTCGAGTTCGAGACTGACAAGGCGCGCCAACAGCGTTGCCGGATAGAGCTGACCGACCACCGATTTAAGGTTCGCCAGATTGCGCGCCAGGGGATGCACCGGCGTGATATCGCCAAAGCCGGCAGTCGTAAGCGTGGAGAAGCTGAAATAGAGCAGCGCCGCGCCGGTGCCGTTCTCCGCTCCGGGCGGCGGCAGGCCCGTGAAGGCGTGCGATGTCAGCGTTTCGAGCAGCCGATACAGCACGAAGAAGAACAGGGCGAAATTCAAATACAGGATGACCGCTCCTTGTATGCGATGAACACTCACGCGCCCGGGGGCGAATACCGCACCGGCGATCACCCAACTGAGCGCTACCAGTCCGAGCAGTCGCCCGCCGGCGCTGAGCAACTCGGTGACCAGCGAGGGATGATCGGCGCGGACGAATGCGCCGAACGGCGCCAGCACCACGGCGATGACGACGAGCGCCGAAACAAAATAACTCCGCGACGTCACGATCAGGACGGCGATCACCAGGAGCACGAACATCGCCGGCACGACCAGCCGCGGCAGCACGCCCATACTCGACAGCGGCATGATGATAAAAATAAGCGAAACCTAAATCACCAGCAGCGCCGTGAGCCCCGGCTCGCGTGCGTGGTCCTGAAACGTCCGGAAGCGTTTGTGGAAGGCCGTTATGGTCGAATGCATTGGCGCCGGTTCGGGCTGAAGGTGGCTCACATCCGTTGCTGTTATAGCTCCAACGTCGCCGACACCGGTACATGGTCGGAAGGCCGCGCGGCGCTCCGATAATCTTTGGCGACCGTGACGGCGGCGATGCGATTGGCCAGCATATCCGACGTCCAGATATGGTCGAGACGGCGGCCTTTGTTGGATTTGGTCCAGTCGGGCGATCGATAGCTCCACCACGTGTAAAGCCTGGTCGGCTCCGGCACGAAGGTGCGCACGGCATCGATCCAGTTGCCGGCCTTTTGCACGCCGAGAAGCTTCTGGCATTCGATCGGCGTGTGCGACACGACCGACAGCAGCTGCTTGTGGCTCCAGACGTCGCATTCGAGCGGCGCCACATTGAGATCGCCGACTACGATGGCGCGCGCGCCGGGCGGCGGCCGCAGCGTCTCGCTGGCCTGCATCTCGTCGAGAAAGGCGAGCTTGTGGGCGAATTTTGCATTGACCGCAGGATCGGGAATGTCGCCGCCGGCCGGCACGTAGAAATTATGCAGCGTGATCGGATCCCTAAGCCCAGCGCGCTCGCCGAGCATGACCGAGATATGGCGGCAATCGCTTTTGCCGCCATAATCCCGGATCGTGCTCGCCTCGAACGGGAGCCGCGACAGAATCACCACGCCGTGATGGCCCTTTTGGCCGTTGAGCGCCATATGCTCGTAGCCAAGCCGTTTGAACCGCTTGCGCGGGAAGCTGTCGTCGGGACACTTGGTCTCCTGCAGGCACAGGATATCGGGACGGACAGCTTTGATAAATTTGGCGACGAGATCGATGCGAAAGCGCACCGAATTGATGTTCCAGGTCGTTACGGTAATTTGCATGCGTGGGGTGATCTGACGAAGCGCCCCTGATATGCGGCGCAAAGGCTGCGGACACAAGCCGAAACCGAGCCTAGAGCCGCATGCCCGGACTTGCCGGCGGCCCTCGTCTTTACTAGCTATATCCTGTTTCGGAGATGCGCAGGCATGGACAGCCACCAGCCGCCCCAAAACAAGCGGCCCCAAGTCGTGATTGCCGGTGCCGGTTTTGCCGGACTGCAAGCGACCAAGACCCTGGCCAAGATCGATGTCGACGTCTCGCTGGTCGACATGTTCAACCACCATTGCTTTCAGCCGTTGCTTTATCAGGTCGCAACGGCCGCGCTGTCGCCCGCGGACGTGGCGTGGCCGATCCGCGCCATCTTGCGCAAGCAGAAGAACGCCCGCGTGATCATGGCGCGGGTCTTGGGCATCGACGTTCAAGCGCGTCGGGTGCGGACCAGCGAAATCGAACTTCCTTACGACTATCTGATCCTCGCCACCGGCGCGACCCACTCCTATTTCGGCCACGACGATTGGGCGCCATTCGCGCCCGGGCTCAAACACATCGCCGATGCGACCGAGATCAGGCGGCGATTCTTGCTCGCTTTCGAACGGGCGGAAGTGGTCGAGAACGACGCCGAGCGCGAACGGCTCCTCACTTTCGTCATTGTCGGCGGCGGCGCCACCGGCGTGGAAATGGCGGGCGCGATCGCCGAAGTGGCGCAGCGCACCCTGCGGCACGACTTCCGCCACATCGATCCGCGCCGCTCGCGCATCGTTTTGATCGAGGCCGGTCCGCGGCTGCTGCCGACCTTTCCGCAGAAGCTCTCGGACTATGCCGCCCACTCGCTGCACACGATGGGCGTCGAGATCGAGCTGAACCGCAAGGTCATCGGCTGCGATGCCCAAGGCGTGTCGGTGGACGGCGGCCGCATCGAAGCCGCGACCGTGATCTGGGCCGCCGGCGTTGTCGCGTCGCCGGCGGCGAGCTGGATCGGCGCCGAGACCGATCGCGCCGGACGCATCAAGGTCAATGCCGATCTGAGCGTTCCAGGCCATCCGGAAATTTTCGCCGCTGGCGACACGGCGAGCGTCGCCAGCCGCGACGGCCGTCCGATACCAGGCATTGCGCCGGCGGCGAAGCAGATGGGCACTTATGTCGGCAAGGTTATCGCCGCGCGTGTCCGCGGCCAAGCCGCGCCGGGGCCGTTCGTCTATCACCATCTTGGCGACCTCGCCACGATCGGGCGCAAGTCCGCGGTCGTCAAGCTTGGCGTCTTTCAGCTCACCGGCTTGTTGGGCTGGCTGTTCTGGAGCGTGGTCCATATTTATTTTTTGATCGGGGTGCGCAACCGCTTTGTGGTCGCGGTCAATTGGCTGTGGAATTACGTGACGTTTCAACGTGGCGCCCGCCTGATCGGAATCGCGCCGCGTTGATCTGAAAAGCCGGCGTTTTAGGACTGAAAGCCCCGCTAACGTTATTTGTCGTTGTTGCGTCAGGCGCAAGACCGCGCGTTGACGCTCGACACCCCCCCCATAGAGTTCCGGCAGGGTCCGAAGCCGGGCGGGCCACGAGATGACCCGCCGAAAGGGGCGCAACCATGAAATTTGGCATGTTCTATCCGGTCGCCGTGGCGTCGGAAGCAGACCTCGGCAAAGGTCTCTGGGGACTGGATCGCGACCGTTACGACACCACGATCGAGGAACTGCGCGAGCAGGCGATCGTCGCCGACGAAACCGGCTGGACCTCGATGATGTTCGCCGAGCATCACTTCGAGATCGAGGGCTATCACGTCACCCCCAACCCGCTCCTGCTCAACGTCTATCTGGCGCAGCACACCAAGCGGCTGCGCCAGGGCCAGATGGGATTGGTGCTGCCGAACTGGAATCCGCTTCGGCTCGCCGAAGATATCGCCATGGCAGACCATCTGACCGGCGGCCGCCTCGATATCGGATTGAGCCGCGGATATCAGCCGCGTTCGGTCGGGGTGATGGGCCAGCACTATCACGCCAATGCCGCCGGCAGCGGCCGCGCCGAGGTCGAAGCGATCAACCGGAAGATCGTCGAGGAATGGTTCGAGGTGATGCGCCGCTCCTGGACCGAGGATTTATGGGACTTTCAGGGCGAATTCATCTCAGTGCCGCCGAAAGGACTGGAGTGGAAGCACCCGATTTCGGCGCGGCTCAATGCCGGAGTCCGCGACGGTATCCTGACCCAGGTCGCGACAGTTCCGAAGCCCAAGCAGTTGCCGTATCCTCCGCTGTTCACGACGCTCAGCCAAAGTCCCGAGACGCTCAATTGGTCGGCCCGCATCGGCGGCTCGGTCGTCACGCTTGCGGCTGACCTCGATATCGTCCGCTGGGTGTTTCAGACCTACGTCGATGAGGCCGCCAAACACGGACGCAAGCTCCGGTTCGGCGAGTACGCCAAACGCGGCGGCGTCGTTGTTGTGCCGCAACATCGCGGTCGGCAAGACCCACGAAGAGGCGATGGAGACGGCGCGCCAGGGCTCGGCGTTCTGGACCCATTGGCTCGGCGAATTCGGCTTCTTCGAAGCGCTGCGCATGAAAGGCCAGGAAGGGCCGGTGCCGAAGACCTTCGAGCAGATGGTCAAGAGTGGATTTCAGATCGTCGGCACGCCCGACGAAGTCGGCGAGGAAATCCAGCGTCTCAAGGAATACGCTGGATGTGGAATACATGATCTTCATAATGTACGGCGGGATCACTGAACATAAGCCGCATGCTGGAGTCCATCCGGCTGTTCGGCGAGAAAGTGATTCCCAAATTTGCCGACGCAAAGACGCCGGAAGCCTGCGCTCGCAAATGGTGAGGTTTTTCCCGGCCATGTTCGCGGCCATGAGTGAATAGGCAACCGTATAGGCGTACAATGATGGACTCGACGGCCGACGATCATGGGGAGATCCGCTCCGTCGGCCGGGCGCTGGATCTCCTCGAAATCATGCAGCGTGCGGCGCCTGCCGGGATTCGCGTCCGCGACGCCGCCAGCCACCTCGGGGTCGACCCGGCGACCGCTTCCCGGCTTCTCGCAACCTTGATCACGCGCGGCTATGCCAGCCGCATGCCCAATCGCCGCTATACACTCGGCGCACGCTCGCTGCGGCTTGCTGCCGGGTGGATCGACCGATCTGCTCCAGGTGGCGGCTGCGCCGATGACGCGCATTGCCGACAGCTGCGGCGAGACGGTGTATCTGCTCCAACTCGTCGGCGCGAGGCGGTCACGCTGGCGCGCCTCGCCGGTACGCGCCGCGCTCATGGTCGATGTCGAAGTCGGGCCGAGCTATCCGCTTTGGGCGACGGCCGCCGGCCGGGCGTTGCTCGGTACACTTGCCGCGGCGCAAGGTCCCGCGCTGTTGCCGCCGGAGCCATTCCCCGCCTTCACGCCGCGCACCAAGACGACCTGGGCGGACGTGAGCGCGGCGATTACCAGGATGGCCGCCGCAACGGCATGCATGCCGAGGAGGGTGAGATCGATCTGTCTCCTAAGCTGTTGCGCCATTCCGCTCTTGCACAGCGATCGAGACGAGAAACTGGCGCTCGCCGTCAGCTTCGAGGCCGCGGCGCCCGGAGAACGACCGTCGCACCATCCAGCAGGCGCTGCGGCGGGAATGGCGGCAACTCGCCTGGCAGAATCTGAAAGTTCCAGTACAGTTCCCCGACGTGCAGACCGCATTCACGCCTGAACAACTCGCGCGGCCGGAGATCGCCGAAGCCGACGGCATCCTGAAAACCTGCGTCCATTACGGCTTCTGCACCGCGACCTGTCCGACCTACGTGCTGTTCCGCGACGAGAACAACTCGCCGCGCGGCCGCATCGACCTCATTCGCGCGATGCTGGAGAAGGGCGGCACGCCGGACGCCAAGACCGTCCACCATCTCGACCGTTGCCTGTCGTGCCTGTCCTGCGTGACCACGTGCGCCGTGAAGGTCGATTACGCGCATCTGATCGACATCGCGCGCGTCCATATCGAGGACCATTATCGCCGCCCGCTCGGCGAGCGCATCTGCGGCGCATGATCGCCGAGCTGCTGCCGTATCCGCGGCGCTTTGCAATTGCCTTGCGTTTCGCGCGACTTGCGCGGCCATTCGCCGGCATACTGCCAGCGCGTCTGCGCAATCTGATCGTGCTCGCGACCGGCAAGCGTGCCACGGGTGAAATTCTCCCGCCTGGGATTTATCCGGCCGATGGCGTGCGCAAGATGCGGGTGGCATTGCTGCCGAGCTGCGCGCAGCAAGCGCTCGATCGCAACATCAATGCGGCGACCATCCGGCTGTTGCAGCGGCACGGTTGCGAGGTGGTGGTGGCGGCGGGCGTCGGCTGTTGCGGCGCCTTGCCGCTGCACATGGGCCGCGATGCGCAGGGAAAAGCGTTGGCGCGGGCCAATGTCGCCGCCTGGAGCGCGGAATTGGCGAACGGCCTTGACGCCATCGTCATCAACGCGTCGGGATGCGGCACCACGGTGAAAGATTATGCCCATGTGGTCGGCGGCGAAACGGCGCGCCGCATCGGCGCTCTTGCCCGCGATGTCACCGAGCTTCTTGTCGCGCTTGGCCTGCGGAAAGGCCGACGCCGAGCCCTATCGCGTCGCCTATCACGACGCCTGCTCGCTGCAGCACGGCCAACGCGTGATTGCGTCAGCCGCGGACGCTTCTGGTGCGAGCAGGCTTCGACGTTCTCGACGTGCCCGAGCGGCATTTCTGCTGCGGCTCCGCCGGCACCTACAATCTTCTTCAGCCGGACATCGCGAGCGGCGCTCGGCGAACGCAAAGCCGCTCACATCGATAGCGTCGATCCGGACATCGTCGCCGCCGGCAATCTCGGCTGCATGGTGCAGATCGCGCGTTTTGCCCAAGCGCCCGTCGTCCACACGGTGGAATTGCTGGATTGGGCAACCGGCGGACCGATGCCGGCGGCTTTGCGCGACAAGCCGTTGCGCAAACCGGCGCCGCGGGCCGGCGCAGCGGCTGCAGGCGAAGCCGCCGGCGCACCGCCGGCTGCCGATCCAAATCCCGCCGGCATCTGGTGAAGACACGTAGGTCGCGTGACATGACACAAAGAGGTCTTCGATGAGCTCGGCAAATCTCGAAGCGTTTTTCTCGGCCATCGGCGATGCGCTTGGGCGCCGACGGCATCAATCGCTCCGAGCGAAACGATCCGGCGCTACGGCGAGAACACGATGCCGGGCGGCGACCGGCCGCCGGCCGGCGTTGTCTATCCCGGCTCGACCGCGGACGTGCAGGCCATCGTGCGGGCGGCCAACACGTACAATGTGCCGCTCTATCCGATCAGCACCGGCAACAATATCGGGCTCGGCTCGCGATCTGCATCGGCGTCCGGTCAGGTCGTGGTCGATCTCGGCCGCCGAATGAACCGCATCCTCGATATTGACGAGAAGCTCGCCTTCGCCGTCGTCGAGCCCGGCGTGAGCTACCAGGCGCTCTATGACGAACTGGTCCGCCGCGGCAACCGGCTGATGCTCGACGTCACGTCGGGACCGCCGCAGGGCGGCATGATCGGCAACGCCCTCGACAAGGGCGCGGGCTATTCGCCCTATTTCGATCATTTCGGATTTTCCTGCGGGCTGGAGATCGTGCTCGGCAACGGCGAGGTGCTGCGCACCGGCGACGGCGCGCTGGATGCCAAGGACCTGATCAATTGGCACACCTCGAAATACAGCTTCGGTCCGATCCTCGACGGGCTGTTCGCCCAATCGAATTACGGCATCGTCACCCGCATGGGCGTGTGGCTGTTGCCGCGGCCGCCGGCGGTGCGCTCGTTTCACTTCACCTTTCCGGACGACGACGATCTGGAAACGATCGTCGAGCTTTGCCGGCCGCTGAAACTGTCGAATTTCGTGCCGACATTATTTCGCGTCTCCAACGATCTTTATCTGTGCGGCTCGGAAGGCGAGAGCCCGGAATACCGGGCGAGCGGCGGCAAGCGCGCGATCTCCGACGAGGGCCGCCGCGGCTTGCGCGAGCGCCACGGCCTCGGCGCCTGGAATGTCTCCGGCGCGTTCTACGGCCCGAGCGCGGCAGCGATGGAGCCGCAGATCCAGCGGGTGCGCGACATGTTCGCGCAAAGCGGCAAGGCGCGTTACATCGCGCACGAGGATGCCGCGGCCATTCCGCCGCTGCAGGTCGCGATCAATGCTTTTTCCGGCATCCCCAGCATGGGCGAGCTCGGCCTGCTGAAATGGCGTCCGGGCGGCGGCAATATCTGGTTTCTGCCGGGAACGCCGATGGACGGCCGCGTCGCCAACGAGTTCCAGCGGCTATGCCGCAAAATCTACGAGGAGTTCGGCCTCGACTATACGGTGATGAACGTCTGCAGCGCGCGCTTCGCCCGCGGCCTGCACGTGATCACATTCAACCGCGAGGACGCCGACGAACGCGCGCCGCGCCGACGCCTGCTATCGGAAAATGTCGGAAGAAGTCGGCGCGCGCGGCGTGTTCGTCGGCCGCGCGCCGGTCGACTATCACGATTTTCACATGCGCGCAGACGATGCCGGCATTCCGCGACGCCTGCGCCGGCATCAAGGCCGCGCTCGATCCGAACGGCGTGATCGCGCCGGGCCGTTACGGCATCGCCGGCAAGGCGGCGCACTAAGGCGACGGCGCCGTCACGCGCAAGCCGCGGCGCGGCTTATTTTATATTGCTCTGATAGTTGATGACGAACAGATTCGGATCGGGCTTTTTCGTCGAGTCGAGATTGTAGACGGCGACGGTGGTGTCGAGGCCCTGTGGATCGGTGACCGTCCACTGCTTGAGCTGCAGGTTCTTGGCGTCGAACATGATCATCAGCCGGTTGGTGCCGATCATGACCTGCGTTTCCTCGATGACCACGGTGACGAAGGTGTCGTCCGCCGACACGCTGATCACGTCGGTATCGCGCAGCAGATCGATGTGATCGGCGAGCAGATAGCGCAGCGGCGTCTGCGACAGCGGGTAAAAGTCCGCCGTCTCCAGCGAGCGGTCGCGGACCACGACCGACGGAGCCGTCGGCGATGATGTCGATCGGGCTCGGCGGATTGTACTGGAAGCGGACCTTGCCGGGTTTTTGAATGGAGAAGGTGCCGTCGACGCGGCGGCCGTCCGGGCCGATCTGCACGAAGTTTCCGACCAACGTCTGCACGCTCGACAGATAGCCGCTGACCTTGTCGAGGAGCGCGCGCTGCTTGGCGTCGAAAGCGGTCGCCGGGCTCGGCGCCGCGCCCTTGCCGCCCAGCGAAAACGAGAACGGGAAAAAGCCCTTTGGAGCGCCTCGGCGGTCGCCGGCGCCGGCAGCCGGACTGGCGCGCAGGCGGAGCGGATCCGGCCTTGGTGCGTGGCGCCGGCGTCGGCAGCGGCACATCTTCCGCGACCAGCCGAAGCGGCCGCGAAAACGACGCACGCCATCGCCAAAAAAAACGCCCGCGCCCCCGGTCCCATCATTCACCCTCTCCCGTGCCTCGGCACGTACGCCTCGCGACGGCCGATGGCTAGCAAAACGATATGGCGAATTCGCGGCTAGTGCGGTTGCGCAAATCCGTTAGCGACCGGCCGCTCGATTCTCAATAGCGGTCGTCCTCGGCGGCTTCGACGAGGATTTCCCGTTTGCCGGCGTGATTGGGCTGCCCGACGATGCCTTCCTGCTCCATGCGTTCCATCAAAGACGCGGCACGATTGTAGCCGATCTGCAGCCGGCGCTGGATGTAGCTGGTGGAAGCCTTGCGGTCGCGCGTCACGACCTGCACCGCCTGCTGGTAAAGGTCACCGCCTTCCGGCGCGCCCATGGCGGTCGCATCGAAGATCGGATTGCCGTCTTCGTCCTGCGGCTCTTCCGCGGTCACCGCTTCGAGATATTGCGGCACGCCCTGCGACTTGAGATGCCGCACGACCTTTTCGACTTCCTCGTCGGAGACGAACGGCCCGTGCACGCGGCTGATGCGGCCGCCGCCGGCCATGTAGAGCATGTCGCCCTGGCCGAGCAGCTGCTCGGCGCCCTGCTCGCCCAAAATGGTGCGGCTGTCGATCTTCGAGGTGACCTGGAAGGAGATGCGGGTCGGAAAGTTCGCCTTGATCGTGCCGGTGATGACGTCGACCGAGGGCCGCTGCGTCGCCAGGATGACATGCAGGCCGGCCGCGCGCGCCATTTGCGCCAGCCGCTGCACCGCGCCTTCGATGTCCTTGCCGGCGACCATCATCAGGTCGGCCATCTCGTCGACGATGACGACGATGTAGGGCAGCAGCTCGAGATCGAGCTCCTCGTTCTCGTAGATCGCTTCGCCGGTCTCGCGGTTGTAGCCGGTATGCACGGTGCGGGTGAGCTTCTCGCCCTTGCCGTTCGCTTCGGCGACGCGCGCGTTGTAGCCGTCGATATTGCGCACGCCGAGCTTCGACATTTTCTTGTAGCGCTCCTCCATCTCGCGCACCGCCCATTTGAGCGCGACCACCGCCTTCTTCGGATCGGTGACGACGGGCGTGAGCAAGATGGGGGATGCCGTCGTAGACGGAGAGCTCCAGCATCTTGGGATCGACCATGATCAGCCGGCACTGATCGGGATGCAGCCGATAGACCAGGCTGAGGATCATGGTGTTGATGGCGACCGATTTGCCCGAGCCGGTGGTGCCGGCGATGAGCAGATGCGGCATGCGCGCGAGATCGACCAGCACGGCCTCGCCGCCGATCGACTTGCCGAGGCACAGCGGCAGCCGCGCGGCCGAGTCGGCGTAGTCGCGCGACGCCAAGCAGCTCGCGCAGGAAAACTTTCTCGCGCGTCGGGTTCGGCAATTCGATGCCGATGGCGTTCCGGCCGGACACCACCGCGACGCGCGCGGAGAGCGCGCTCATCGAGCGGGCGATGTCGTCGGCGAGGCTGATGACGCGCGAGGACTTGATGCCGGGCGCGGGCTCAAGCTCGTAAAGCGTGACCACCGGCCCCGGCCGCGCATTGATGATTTCGCCGCGCACGCCGAAATCGCCGAGCACGCCTTCCAGCGCGGTGGCATTCTCCTGCAGCATTTCGCTGCTGACCGTGGTCCGGCTGGATTTGCTCGGCTGCGTCGAGAAGTTCAAGCGGCGGCAGCACGTAGCCGCCGTTGAAGCGGCGGGCGGGTTTCGGCGTCGGCGCGGCCGCGGCTTGCGCGGCGCGCGCGTCGCCGGCGCGCCGGTCAATTCGTCCTCGGCTTCCTCCTCGGTGCGCGGATCCGGCCGGCCGTCGAACCGCGGCTCCACGCGCCGCGGCACGCCACTCTCGCCGCGCATCGGCGCGGGAGCGCGTACGCGGCGGCGGAACATCAGCGCCAAGCGGGTGCGGAAGCTCAGCACGGTGTGCATCAGACGGCCGAGCGAAATCCAGGCGCCGTCATCGCCTTCGTCCGCCTCCTCCTCATCCTCGTCCTCGTCGGGCTCTTCGTCTTCGTCCGCCGATCCGCGCCAGATCCAGCCTGCCGCGCCGGCAAAGGTAACGAGCGTGGCCGTGCCCGAGCACGATTGCGACGACGAAACGGTACAAACCGGCGATGGGAATGCCGAGAAATACCGCCGGTGCCCGCAGCATGGCGTCGCCGACCACGCCGCCAAGCCCGCACGGCAGCGGCCAATTCGTCCCGCGCGGCAGGCACGAGGCAAAC
The DNA here is from genome assembly GCA_963829395.1 of uncultured Alphaproteobacteria bacterium. Lineage (GTDB taxonomy): Bacteria > Pseudomonadota > Alphaproteobacteria > Rhizobiales > Xanthobacteraceae > BOG-931. The sequence goes on from CAWHHX010000002.1 coordinate 233,478, forward strand.
GTGGCGGCCAGCACGGCGCCGAATACCCACAACAGGACCCGCAAACGTTCGCGGCGGAGCGGCCGATGGCCGAGCAGCCGATAGCCCCACACACCCACCGGCAGCAGCAGCGCCAGCGACCCCAGGCCCAGCAACTGCATCATCAGATCGGCGGCGACGGCGCCGGGCCGGCCGAGCAGATTGTGCACCCGCGCGTCGGTGGCGTGGCTCAGCGAGGGGTCGTGCACCGACCAGGTCGCCAGCGCCAGCGCCGCCATCATGGCGACGCTGAGAAGCGCAATGCCGCCCATTTCGCGCAACCGCCGCCGCAGCATGGCGCCGAGCTGGCCGGAGATGAAGGCCATGCCGTCAAGGCTGCGGTCGATCATCGACATCGCATTGCTCTTCCGTCGAGCATGATCTGGTCCGAAACCGGCGCCACTTTCGGCATCATGCTCTAGCCCAGAACCGCGACGAGGCGATGCAACGCCTCGGCGGTGGCCTCCTTGTTCTGCACCATGGCGACGCGGATATAGTCCGCGCCGGGATTGCTGCCGTCGGCCTGTTCGCGCGCCAGATAGCGGCCGGGCACGACACGCACGCCTGCGTCACGCCACAAAGCGAGCGTCGCCGCCTCGCTGCCGCCTTGCGCCGACACGTCGAGCCAGAGAAAGAATCCGCCGGCCGGCCGGCGATAAGCGTAGCGGTCGCCGACGATCTGATCGGCAAGGTCGAATTTCTCGCGGTAGAGGCGCCGGTTCTCCTCGACGTGGACCTCGTCGCCGTATGCGGCGATGGCGACGCGTTGCGCCGGCATGGCAACTTGCGGCGCAGCGACGTTGCGCAGTTCCAGATACGCCGCCAGGAACCGCCGGTCGCCGGCGGCGAAGCCGACGCGTAGCCCCGGCAGGCTCGAACGCTTGGATAGCGAATGAAACACGACGACGTTGGCGAACTCCGGCGCGGCCACTTCCAGCATGCCGGGCGGCGGCCGATCGCTGTAGATTTCGCAATAACATTCGTCGCAGAACACCAGGAAGCCGAAGCGCTGCGCCAACGCTGCAAGCTTCGCCAGATAGGCGCGGTCGGCGACCGCGCCCTGCGGATTCGACGGCGAAGCGAGATAGCAGGCGACCGTGCGCGCCAAAAGATCTTCGCTCAAGGCATCGAGGTCGGGCAGAAAGCCGGACGCCGCGGTCGCCGGCAGATAGACCGGCTCGCACTCGGCGGCGATCGCGCCGGCGGAATACGCCGCGTAAAACGGATTGGGAATAAGAACAGCCGGCGGGCCGGCGCGCGGCTTTACCCATCGCTTCGCGGCGAGCGCGGCAAGAAAGAGCCCTTCGCGCGTGCCGTTAAGCACCAGAACTTCGCTCGCCGGATCGACCGGGCGCTCGAGCGCGTAGCGGCGATCGAGCCATGTCGCGACCGCCTCGCCGAACGCGTCGAGACCCTTGTTCATCGGATAGCGGCCGAACTCATCGATATGGGCCGCGATGATCGGTCCGACAAAGGGAGGAATCGGATGCTGCGGCTCGCCGACCGCCATGCTGATCGCCGGCTTGCCGGGCGGCATGTCGCCAAGAAGCTCGCGCAGCCGCACGAACGGCGAACGCGCGTCAGGCGCCTGAGCGGGCGAAAGGGTTTCCTGGCGGGTCATCACATACATCATGAACTGCGGGACCGACCGCCGCATCAGCGACGGGATAGCATAGGTGCGGCGAGGTTAAGACCCGTTTAACCATCTGCTCCATGCCGTTTCTATGGCGCACGACCAGCGGCGGTGGAATGCGAGTTATGCCCATAAAATAGGGATTTGTTCCACGCCCTCCTTGGCATCCGTCGTTACGAAACTTCGGCCGGCCAGCTGCCCGACACCGACAAAGCGTGGCCGCCGAGAGCCCGCAGCTGGCCCTCATGTCAAAAGCGTGCGCTTTTGCTCAGTTCTGCCCTTTGGCCAATCGTACTGTGGCTGCATCGACGCCGATTTCGATCACGCGTCGATGACCGGAGAGTTCGTGTGCTCCCGCCTGTAGCTGGAGGAGTCGCAAATGACCATTTCCGAATACACGCTTGAAAACACGCCGATCAATGCCCGCCCAGCGTGCCCGCAATGCACGGCGCAAATGTATCTGGCGCGGAGCGAGTTGCAGAAACCGGACTTCGATCGTCGTACCTTCGAATGTCCGAGGTGTCAGCACGTCGAGACCGCCGTGGTGCAGCTCAAGTAGGCCGCCCCGGCCGCCGGTCTCGCCCGCAAACCCAAGCGGCAACACCAAAGCTGCAAATTTATCGGAGCCGGCGATTTCCACACCGACGTGGTCGCATGCTCGACAGTGCGCCGGCTTGGGTATCACCGAGACATTTTCACGCGGCCAGTTTGGTGGAGGTTGATCGTCCGCGCCGCCGCCGGAGACAAATCCAGGTGATTGACCGGCACCGTTCTCGTAATGCCGCTTGAAGCACCGCCCGCATTGCGATGGTCGGCGCACGACGCGCTATCTGGAACAATCCATTGATGAGGCCGTTATCTTCACACACCGAACAAACAAATAACGAGGATATGCCAATGGACAAAGATCGAATCAAAGGTTCGACGGAGCAGGCCAAGGGAGCGGTTAAGGAAACCGCAGGAAAGGTCTTCGGCGACAAGAAGCTCGAAACTGAAGGCAAGACCGACAAGGCTGCCGGCAAGGTGCAAAACGCGATTGGCGGACTAAAGGACGCGGTGCGCGGCAAATAGGCCCAGCACCATCAAAGGAGACTTTCCATGGAATTGATCCTGATTATCGTCGTATTGGTGCTGCTGTTCGGCGGCGGAGGCGGATACTGGGGTCGCAGACGCGGTATTTGGTAAACTGGCGCATCGTGGCTCTCAGCCCAACTTTGCAACCGACCATAGTACGAGCGTCAAATCGATCGTCGTCGTGAAGATCGCGCAGGTGGCTCCGCGGGCGGGAAAACCGCCCGCGCCTGGCGCACCGACGGCATCTCACCACCGACGCATGCCACCTTGATTTAAAAATATTTTTCTTCGAGGTCGACCGTCAACTCGAGGCCGATGCGGTGGAAATTGGCCTTGAGCCATGTGTCGGCGCGGGCGCGGCCCTTGTCGTGGAGGTTGGTCAGAAACTTCCAATCCGCGTTCAAGCGGCTCGACGCGGTGAACTCACGGATAATGTCTTCCGCCTCGATCACATGCACGAACGAGCGCTTGCCGCCGGGCATGATGCCTTCGTCAATTCGCCGGTTGCGCACGGCGACCGACCGCATCTCGCGGATCAGCGCCGTGTTGAAGCTGATCTCCTGCATGCGATTCATGATCGCGGGCGATGAAGTCGGAACCTCCGGCCGCTCGGCCGGCGTCAGGTGAACGAGAACGATGTCCGGCGTCTCGCACTCATAGACCAGTGGAAAAATCGCCGGATTTCCCGAGTAGCCGCCATCCCAATAATATTCGCCGTCGACCTCGACGGCGTGCATCATCAACGGCAGGCAAGTCGAGGCCAGCACATGCTCGGCGCGAAGCTCCTTGCCCGAGAACACTTTGACCTTCGCGGTGCGGACGTCGGTCGCTGAGAGAAACAGCTTGATAGCGTCTTGCCGCCGCACGCGCTCGAAATCGACGAACTCCTCGAACAATTTCTTGAGCGGGTTGTAGTTGAACGGGTTGAGCTGGTAGGGCGACGCAAAGTAAGCGAGCGCCTCCATGAAGACGTAGCCCGGGGAATGGTCGAGGCCGCGGGTCGAGCTCATGCGGTCGATCAAGGACGGCCGGAATACGCTGCGCGAGGCATCCTTGGACAGCTTTTCCCAGAACTCCCGCAACGCCTTGCGCGCACCGTCGCGGCCGCCCGCCGCCAAGCCGTCGACGAGCACCACGGCGTTGACCGCGCCGGCACTGCTGGCGGTGATCCCTTCAACGGTGAGACGCTCTTCTTCGAGCAGGCGATCGAGCACGCCCCAGGTGAAAGCACCATGCGTGCCGCCACCCTGGAGCGCCAGGTTAACGACTTTCTGCGTGACCATTGATGTCGTGCGCGGGCCGGCAGCGCCAGAATCTTTATCGACTAATTTCATTGCTTGGGGAGAATCACCTGTGGCGTGTGAGGTGTAGTTAGTTGGCACGCCTCCGCTACGCAATGATTGAAGCATTTTCATTTTAGCTTGGCTCGTCTGTCGAAAACGCAACGTAAAATTTAGGCAGCACGCCACACTGCTAAGGACTGAGGCACGCGCGTTCAAATAAAATTTACCGCCATTATCCGGAGTGGCCTACGGCCACTCGCTGCCGCCCGTCACCGACGCCTCACACGGTCAAAAGTATTTGTCCTGGAGATCGACCGTCAACTCGACGCCGATGCGGTCGAAATTGGCCGCCAGCCACTCGTCGGCGCGCGTGCGGCCCATCGTGTAAAGATGCTGCAGAAAACCCCAATCGCTGTTGAGCCTGCTCGACCATGAGAACCCTCGGATCAAATCCTCGGCCTCAATCAAGTGAACGAGGAGACGCTTGGCGCCTTCGATCCGGCCGTCGTCAACGAGCCGGTTCAGATAGGCGATCGTGCGCATTTCCCGAATCAATGCGGTATTGAAGCTGATCTCCTGCATGCGATTCATGATCGCGGGCGAGGTGGTCGGGACTCCCGGCCGCTCGGCCGGCGTGATGTGCACCATGAGGATGTCGCGCGTCTCGCAGTCATACACCAGCGGGAAGATCGCCGGATTCCCGGCGTAGCTGCCGTCCCAAAAATATTCGCCGTCGATTTCGACGGCCTGCATCAATAGCGGCAGGCAGGTCGAAGCCAGCAAATGCTGGACGCCGATGTGCTTGCCGGGGAAGACCTTCACCTTGGCCGTTTCAACGTTGGTGGCGCAAAGAAACAGCTTGACCGCCGTTTGCCGGCGTACCCGCTCGAAGTCGATGGCTTCCGCGAGCAGATCCTTGAACGGGTTATAGTTGAACGGATTCATCTGATAGGGCGATGCAAAATAAGTCATCGGCTCGAGAAAAATGAAGCCGAGCGAATGCTCGAGGCCGAAATCCGGATTGGCTTTGTCGATCGCGGAAGGCGCCAACGGACCGCGCGCCGACAGCGCGGAGACTTTTTTCCAATACCGTCGCAGCGCGTCCCTCGCGCCCTCGCGGCCGCCTTCGGCCAGGCCATCGGCAAGCACGACGGCATTGACGGCGCCGGCGCTCGTCCCGGTGATGCCTTCGAAGGCGAGCCGCTCTTCTTCCAGCAAGCGATCGAGCACGCCCCAGGTGAAGGCGCCGTGACTGCCGCCACCCTGAAGCGCCAAATTCACGACCTTCTGTCCCGCGTCAGCGGGGCGCGCAGGGCCGGTCGTATGATTGGGCTGGTCCACGAAATTTGCCGCCGCCACCGACAATAAATACCCGTGCGGCCGGCCTTGTTCCCGACCGCCCACAAGAATAGCGAAAACGACGATAATAAAAAGACGCGCCGGCCGGAGTTAAGCGTGCGCCTTGCGCTGCGGATCGATGATGCTTTCGAGCTTGCCGAGGACGTGCATGCAGGGCAGGAGCTGCGCCAGGCTCCCGTTCGGTTCGCGCTTCTCCTTGATCGCGGCGATGAACTCGCGATCCTCAAGCTCGATGCCGTCCATGGAAACGTCGACTTTCGACAGGTCGATCTTGTTGTCCTTGCCGTCGACGAGATCGTCGTAATAAGCCTTGTAGGTGCCGTTGTCGCAGATGTAGCGGAAGAACGAGCCGATCGGGCCGTCGTTGTTGAACGACAGCGACAACGTCAAGATCGAGCCCGACGGCACCTTGGCGACGATGCCCATATCCATGGCAATCCCGAGCTGCGGGTGGATCGGCCCCTGCACGGCATAGCAGTCCGAGATCGTCTCGCCGGCCTGGTATTGGAACAGGTCGATGGTGTGCGCCGCGTGATGCCAGAGCAGATGATCGGTCCAGCTGCGCGGCTGCCCGGCCGCGTTCATGTTCTTCCTTCGGAAGAAATAAGTCTGCACGTCCATCTGCTGGATTTTCAGCTCGCCCTTCTGGATCTTCTTATGGATGAACTGATGGCTGGGATTGAAGCGGCGCACATGGCCGCCCATGGCGATGACACCCGTCTCGTTGGCGATCTTCACCAGCGCCTCGGCGTCCTCGACGCTGTCGGTGACGGGGATTTCGATCAGCACATGCTTGCCGGCGCGCATCACCTGCTCGCCTTGGCGGAAGTGCATTTTGGTCGGCGTCGTGAGGATCACCGCGTCGGCGCGCTTAATGCCCTCGGACAGGTCGCCGGTATAATGCGGGATGCCGTATTTCTTCGCCACTTCCGCCGTTGCATCCTGATTGCCGCCGACCAGCGAGGTCACTTCGGCGTCGGGAATACGCTTGAGCGCGTCAAGGTGCTTCTGGCCGAACGCACCCTGACCGGCGACGCAAATTTTCATGGGCTGCCTCTTATTCTCTCCGTCGTGCGCGGGCTTGACCCGCGCATCTCGATTGCATGAACACCGCGCCCGCCTTAGCGAGATGGCCGGGACAAGCCCGACCATGACGACAATGTTCTAGCTCTGGACCCGGTGGATCTTCGCGCGCGCGGCGGCACGCTTGTGCTTGCCGGCCTTATGCGCGGCAGCATGACGGCGCGCCGCGCGCGGCCTGTTGGCGAGGATGATATGGCCGACCGCGGTGTTCGACGCCGGCACCGTGTAGAAGCGGTAGACCTCGTCGACCTTGTCGTCGAGCGCGCCACGCATGATCAGCCACATCACCATCTCGATGCCTTCGGCGCCGGCTTCGCGCATGTAATCGACGTGCGGAATCTTGACGAGCTTCTGCGGATCCTTCGACAGGTTGTCGAGAAAGGCCTTGTCCCATTTGCTGTTGATCAGGCCGGCGCGCGGGCCCGAGATCTGATGCGACAGCCCGCCGGTGCCGAAGATCACCACCTTGAGATCTTCGGGATAGGACTCCACCGCCTTGCGGATCGCCTTGCCGAGCATGAAGCAGCGGTGGCCGGTCGGCGGCGGATACATCACGACGTTGACCGCCAGCGGGATCACCGGGCACGGCCAGTGCGCATTCTTGTCGACCTTGCCGAACAACAGATTCATCGGCACGGTCATGCCGTGATCGACTTCCATCTTGTTGCAAATGGTGAGGTCGAATTCGTCGAGGATCACCGACTGGGCGATATGCGAGGCGAGCGGCGGGTAACCCTTGACCACCGGCACCGGGCGCGGGCCCCAGCCTTCATCGGCCGGCGGAAACTCCGCGGCGCAGCCGAGCGCAAAGGTTGGAATCAGATCGACCGAGAATGTCGAGGCGTGATCGTTATAGACGATGATGGCGACGTCGGGCTTGGTCTCGCGCATCCATTCTTGCGATTTCTCGAAGCCCGAGAATATCCGTTTCCAGTACGGCTCCTCGGTCTTGTTATTGTCGATCGCCGCGCCGATGGCGGGTACGTGCGATGAACCAATCCCTGCGACGATCCTGGCCACGGCTCACTTCCGTTTTGCTGATTTCGATTTGGACTTTGGCTTAGTCTTGGCTTTGATTTTGGCTTTAGCTTTGGTTTTAGTTTTGGCTTCAGTCTTTGCTTTCGGCTTCGTGCGTTTTTTGGCGGTAGCGGCCTTCTTCGCCGGCCCGCCGGCGATGAAGGGCGACGGCGCGTTCTTGCCCGATCGCGAGCGATTGCCTTCGACCGAGCGGCCGCCGCCGAGCATCATCTTGGCATAGTCGTCCTGGGTATTGCCGGTCATGACCGCGGCAAGATGCTGGAACGAGTGCCCGTCGGTCGCGCCAAGCTTGGCCGTGAAGTAGATATTGCCGCCGAGCTCGAGCATGCGATTATAGTCGCGCTTGAGGATGGCGTCGGCCTGCTCCGGCGTCAGTGTGAACCGCTTGAGGTATTCGGCCTCATTGGCTTTGAAGGCCTTGCGGTTCTCGTCCTTCATCAGCGACATGCAGAACATGTTGATGCCGTAGCCCTCGCGGGAACGTTCGGCATCGAACACGTACGTACCTGGGATGTCGTCGTAAACCTGCGCTTTGCGGGCCATCCGCATCTCTCCGATTCAGCTTCACATATATAGCGCAACAAAGCTTGGCAACGTAAGCGGTTGCAGTCTCGAACCGTTCCAGTCCGTCATGCGGGCCTTGGGACGGGCATCCACGCCTCGCTCCGCACGCCGCCGAAGACGTCGATGGCCGGGTCAAGCCCGGCCATTACGCACACCCGCGTCAACTCCAATATAGCCGCATCGGATTGTCGACCAGGAGCCGCTGCTGCAACTCGTCCGACGGCGCGATTTTCGGGATGTAATCGACCAGCACGCCGTCGTCGGGCGCGACCTTCACGTTCGGATGCGGCCAGTCCGTGCCCCAGAGCACCCGGTCGGGGAAGCGCTCGACCAGCGCGCGGCCGAACGGCACCACGTCGTCGTACGGCGGGCCCGAGATGGTCATACGCTCCGGGCAGGTGGTCTTGACCCAGAAATTCTTGTGCCGGTCCATGAGACGGTGAAAGCGCTGGTTTTCCGGATGGTCGACGCCCTTCTTGATGTCCGGCGTGCCCATGTGATCGACCACGACCGCGGTCGGCAGCGCGGTAAAAAAATCCTCAAGTTCCGGCAGATCGTGCATCTCGAAATAAACCACGACATGCCAGCCGAGCTTATCCACCCGCGCGGCGATCCGTTCGAGCACGTCGCGCGGCGTGAAATCGACCAGCCGCTTGAGGAAATTGAAGCGCACGCCGCGGACACCGGCCTTGTCCATCCATTTCAGTTCGTCGTCGGTCACCTCCTCGCCGACGAAAGCGACGCCCTTGGCGCGGCCGGCGGCAGCCTCCAAGGCATCGACCATCGCCCGGTTATCCTTGGAGTGGCACGACGCCTGCACGATGACGTTCTTGTCGAAGCCGAGAAAATCGCGCAGCGCGAACAGCTTCTCCTTGGGCGCGTCGCACGGCGTGTATTTGCGCTCCGGCGCGAAAGGAAATTTGTTCTCCGGGCCGAACACATGGCAATGGGCATCGACCGCGCCCGGCGGCGGCTTGAATTTCGGCTTCGACGGATTGGGATGAAACGGGACGTAACCGGGACTCATCGGCACAGAAAAATTCTCCATTCGTCATTCCGGAAGCTGCAGCGGCATCCGGAATCATAATTACTAAACGATCAGGTCGGGTGCGCCTTGAAGTCCTTCGGCCGGGACGAGACTTCCGGGCTTGGCGCCTCGCGCCATCCCGGAACGAGCGCTAAACCTTCTCCAGCGCCAGCGACACCCCCTGCCCGACGCCGACGCACATGGTGGCGAGCGCACGCTTGCCGCCGCGCTTTTCCAGGCCATGCACGGCGGTGAGCGCCAGCCGCGCGCCGGACATGCCGAGCGGATGACCAAGCGCGATGGCGCCGCCGTGCGGATTGACGTGCTCGGCATCGTCGGCGACGCCGAGTTGCCGCAGGCATGCCAATCCCTGCGAGGCGAACGCCTCGTTGAGCTCGATCAGATCGAAATCGCCGATCTTCAAGCCCAGCCGTTCCATCAATTTGCGGGTCGACGGCACCGGACCGATGCCCATGATCCGCGGCGGCACCGCGGCCGACGCCATGCCGAGGACCCGCGCCCGCGGGGTGAGGCCGTGCGCCTTCGCCGCGTCTTCGCTCGCGAGAATGATGGCGGCGGCGCCGTCGTTGATGCCGGACGCGTTGCCGGCGGTGATGGTGCCGGGATTGCGCACGATCGGCTTGAGCTTGGCGAGATTGTCGAGCGTGGTGTCGGGCCGGATATGCTCGTCCTTGTCGATCACGATCGGGCCAGCTTTGCCGCCCGGTGCTTCCACCGGCACGATTTCCTCGGCGAAATACCCCGACGCGGCGGCCTTGCCGGCGCGCTGCTGCGAACGGAACGCAAAGGCGTCCTGGTCCTTGCGCGCCACCTGGTATTCTTCGGCGACGTTCTCGGCGGTCTCGGGCATCGAGTCGACGCCGTATTGCGCCTTGAGCACCGGATTGATGAAGCGCCAGCCGATCGTGGTGTCGTAAATCTCGGCCGTGCGCGAAAATGCTTCGCCCGCCTTGCCCATCACCATCGGCGCGCGCGTCATCGATTCGACGCCGCCGGCGATGGCGAAATCCATGTCGCCGGTGCGGATCGCCCGGGCCGCGTCGCCCACGGCATTAAGCCCGGAGGCGCACAGCCGGTTGACGGTCAGTCCCGGCACGGTGTCCGGCAATCCGGCGAGCAGGAGCGCCATGCGCGCCACATTGCGGTTGTCTTCGCCGGCCTGATTGGCGCAGCCGAAAAACACCTCGTCGAGCCGCGACCAATCGGCCTGCGGATTGCGCGCGACCAGTGCCCGGATCGGCACCGCGGCAAGGTCGTCGGTGCGCACCTTGGCGAGCGCGCCGGCGTAGCGGCCGATTGCGGTGCGGGCCGCATCGCACACAAAAACCTCGCGCATCGGGTTCTCCTTCGACGCTTCTGGCGCGGCCCGCGCGCGCTTACGTTCGCTGCTAAGAGGTTATTTACGGGCCGTGGTGCGCAGGGTCAAATGACCTTAAGATCGAGGCGATTTCGCTCCGCCTTGACGCGGTTCCGGGGACATGCAACGCCGACGGACCATCGATATTGACGAGCTCGCCTTGAACGATCGCGCTTCGGACTTTTGCGTTCTGCCACCTTCGCTGCGCGCCGAACGGCGCGGCGCGATCGCCGTGTTGCGGCTGCATCGCGCGGAAAAACGCAATGCGCTAAACGACACGACCGTGCAGGGCATGGTGGCGTTCTTCGACTCGCTGCCGGACGATATCCGCGCCGTCGTGCTCGCCGGCGACGGCGAGCATTTCAGCGCCGGGCTGGACCTCACCGAGCTTGAAGAGCGCGACGTCTTCAGCGGCATCGGACATTCCAGCTCCTGGCATCGGGCGTTCGATCGCATCCAGTTCGGCAAGGTGCCGGTCGTCGCCGTGCTGCATGGCGCGGTCGTCGGCGGCGGGCTGGAGCTTGCGGCCGCCGTCCATATTCGCGTGGCCGAGCGGTCGGCCTATTATGCGCTGCCGGAAGGAAGCCGCGGCATCTTTGTCGGCGGCGGCGGCTCGGTGCGACTGCCGCCGCTCATTGGCGTCGCCCGGATGATGGACATGATGCTGACCGGGCGCACGCTCGGCGCCGAAGAGGGCCAGGCCATCGGCATCACGCAGTATCTGGTCGAGGACGGCGCCGGCATGGCCAAGGGGCTCGAACTCGCGGAGCGGATCGCCGAGAACGCGCCGTTCACCAATTTCGCCGTCACCCACATGTTGCCGCGCATCGCGCGCGCCGACCCCGCCATGGGCTTCGCCACCGAGGCGCTCACGGCGGCGATCGCGCAAGGCGAGAAAGAGGCGAAGAAGCGGCTCAAGGCTTTTCTGGAAAAGCGCGGCCCCAAGGTCGTTCGCGGATAACGGCATGACGCGCACGTCGGCGCAGACCCTGTCTGACCAAACGCGGCGGCCGCTACGCCCGGTGCGGCTCGGGCCGCCGGAGGTCGTTGTCGAGCGCAGGCCCGACGGCGCTACGATCCTGCGCTCGCCGCACGCGCTAAAGCCCTATCCAAAAAATCTCACCGAGCGGCTAGCCTATTGGGCCGAGGCGGCGCCGCAACGCGTCTTCCTGGCGCAGCGCGACAGCGCCGGTGCGTGGCGGACCGTGACGTACGCGGCGGCGTTTGCCAGCGTGCGCGCTATTGCGGCGGCACTGCTTGGGCGCGACGTTTCGGTGGATCGCCCCATTGCGATTCTTTCGGGCAACGATATCGAACACGCGCTGCTTGGCCTTGCGGCGATGCATATCGGCGTGCCCTACGCGCCGATCTCGGTGCCCTATTCGCTGGTCTCGCGGGATTTCAAGAAGCTCAAGGGGATCATTGAAATCCTGACGCCGGGCCTGGTGTTTGCCGCCGATGGCACGGCGTTCGCCCGCGCCATCGCCGCGACCGTGCCGCCGGACGTCGAGGTGGTCGTCACGGCAAACCCGGCCAGCGATCGGCCGATGACGCCGTTCGCGACACTCCTTCATAGGCCGCCTACGCCGGCGGTCGAAGCAGCGCACGCCAAAGTCGGCCCCGACACCATCGCCAAAATCCTCTTCACATCCGGATCGACCGGCCAGCCCAAAGGCGTGATCAACACCCAGCGCATGCTGTGCGCGAACCAGTCGATGATCCGGGGCGGACTGGCGTTTCTGGACGATGGCGAGCCGCCGGTTCTGGTCGACTGGCTGCCGTGGAATCACACCTACGGCAGCAATCACGATTTCAACCTGGTGCTCGACTGTGGCGGCTCGCTCTATATCGATGAGGGCAAGCCGCTGCCCGCCGCCATCGAGGCGACCGCGCGCAACCTGCGCGATATCGCTCCGACCATCTATTTCAACGTGCCGAAAGGCTTCGAGATGCTGCTGCCCTATCTTGCCGAAGACCGGGCATTGCGCGAAACTTTTTTCAGCCGTCTCAAGGTGATGTTTTACGCGGGCGCCGGCCTGTCGCAGCACGTGCATGACGCGTTCCAGGAGCTGGCCATCAAGACCGTCGGCGAGCGCATTATTTTCCTGACCAGCCTCGGCTCGACAGAGACGGCGCCGGCCGCGCTGGCGTGCAGCTGGGAAACCGAGCACGTCGGCAACATCGGCCTGCCGCTGCCGGGCCTTGAGCTCAAGCTCGTGCCGAACGAAGGCAAGCTCGAGACCCGGCTCAAGGGCCCCAACATCACCCCCGGCTATTGGCGCGCGCCGGCGCTCACCGCTGCGGCTTTCGACGACGAGGGGTTTTACAAGATCGGCGACGCGCTGAAGTTCGAGGATCCCGCCGATCCGGCCAAGGGCCTGCTATTCGACGGACGCATTGCCGAGGATTTCAAGCTCGCCACCGGCACCTGGGTCAGCGTCGGTCCGCTGCGCATGGCGGTGATCGCGCAATGCGCGCCGCTGGTGCGCGACGCCGTGTTGGCCGGCCCGGATCGCGACGAAGTCGCCGCGTTGATCATTCCCAACATCGAGGCCTGCCGGCAGCTCGTGCCCGATCTCGCGCCGGATGCGGACGCCGCGGCAGTGCTGGCCGACCCGCGGGTGCGGATGGCATTCGCGCGCTTTCTCGACGCGCTGTCGGACCCGAGCCGCGGCACGTCGGCCCGCGTCGGCCGCGTCATTCTGCTGGCCGAACCGCCGTCGCTTGACGTCGGCGAAGTGACCGACAAAGGATCGATCAACCAGCGCGCGGTGCTTGCGCATCGCGCCGCTTTGGTCGAAGAGCTTTACGCCGACCCGCCATCGCCGAACGTCATCGTCGCCGCCGCTCTTGCCTCCGCCGCAAGCGGGGGAGGGCCAGGGTCGCGGCCCACAGCACAAGCGAGTTGATCATGGATATTCGTGGACAAGCAGCCCTCGTCACTGGCGGGGGCTCCGGCCTCGGCGCCGCGACCGCGCGGATGCTGGCGGCCGCCGGCGCCAAGGTTGCCATCCTGGACGTGAACACCAAAGCGGCCGGCGAAGTGGCGATCGACATCAACGGCATCGCCATTGCCTGCGACGTCGCCGACAGCGCCTCGACCGAAGCGGCGATCGCCAAGGCCGCCGCCGATCACGGTCCCGCGCGCATCCTGATCAACTGCGCCGGCATCGGCGCGGCCAAGCGGATCGTCGGCAAGGAGGGCCCGCAGCCGCTCGCCGATTACGAGCGTGTCATTCGCGTCAATCTGATCGGCACGTTCAACGCGATGCGGCTTGCCGCCGCTGCGATGTCCACGCTGGAGCCGCTCACCGACGGCGAGCGCGGCGTCATCATCTGTACCGCCTCGGTCGCGGCCTTCGAAGGCCAGATCGGCCAGGCGGCTTATGCGTCGTCGAAGGGCGGCATCGTCAGCCTGGTGTTGCCGGCGGCGCGCGAATTCGCGCAGTTCGGCGTTCGCGTCAACGCCATTGCGCCGGGAATATTCCTGACCCCGATGATGCTCGGGCTTTCGCAAGCGGCACAGGACAGCCTTGCCGCCTCGCTGCCGTTCCCGAAAAAGCTCGGCGATCCGTCGCAATTCGCAGCGCTCGCGCACCACATGATCGAGAACCGCTACCTCAACGGCGAAGTCGTCCGGCTCGACGCGGCGTTGCGCATGGCGCCACGGTAACATCGGCGCCAAAATGCTCACCAATATCCGGACCACCCGCATCGAATGGTGCGATTGCGATCCCGCTGGCATCATCTTCTATCCGCGCTATTTCGAGATATTCGACACCTGCACCACCGTGCTGATCGAGCGCGCGCTCGGCATGAAAAAGATCGATTACCTCAAGGCCTACGATTTCGTCGGCTATCCGGTGCTGGAGACGCGGGCGCGCTTTCATAAGCCGACGAGGTTCGGCGACGAGGTGGCGATCGAGACCAAGCTTGTCGAATGCGGCAGCTCCAGCTTCAAGATCGAGCATCGGCTCAGCAAGGGCGACGCGCTGGCCGCCGAGGGCTTCGAGACCCGGGTATGGGCAAAGCGCGACCCCAGCGATCCGGAGCGGATTAAATCGCAGCCGATTCCCGCCGCCGTGCTGGCGCGTTTGCAAGCCGCCGGCAGCTGACCGGCCGTGCAGCGTGTGAATCGGCTCATCGGGTGCTGTCACAGTCGGCCGCAACGCTGCACTGCGCCCTGTACCGTTCAAGGCCGCCTGAAAAGCCTGTAGAAGCCTTATGCCTTGTCGTGCCCTTGCACCACCCGGAAGCCTCGCGCCAACAGGAGAAGCGCCCGATGCGCATTGACGCCTACACGCATTTTTTCCCGAAAAAATTCTTCGCCAAGCTCGACGACATTGCCGCCGATTACAGGGACATGGGCAAGCGCGTGCGCTCGCTGCCGGCGCTTTACGATCTCGACGTGCGCAAGAAGATCGTCGACGGCCACAAGGACTATCAGCAAATCCTCAGCTACACCCAGCCGCCGATCGAATTGATCGCCAAAACGCCGGCGCAGATCGACGAGTTCTGCCGCATCATCAACGACGGCTTCGCCGAACTGATCGCCAAGGAAAAGGATCATTTCCCCGGCTGGGTCGCGCAGGTTTCGCTCGCCGCCGCCGATGCCGGCGTCGCCGAGGCGCAACGCGCCGTCAAAGAGCTCGGCGCGCTCGGCGTGCAGATCTACACCAACGTCGCCGGCAAGCCGCTCGACCGCCCGGAATATCTGCCGTTCTGGGACAAAATGAGCGAGCTCGGCATTCCGGTCTGGATGCATCCGGCGCGTGGCGCCGAGATGCCGGATTACATGTCCGAGCAGAAGTCGCTCTACGAGATCTGGTGGACGTTCGGCTGGTCCTACGAGACCGCGACCGCCATGATGCGCCTCGTATACTCCAAGATCATGGACAACCATCCCGACCTGAAAATCATCACCCATCATTTCGGCGGCATCGTGCCGATGCTCGAAGGCCGCATCGGCCCGGGCAACGACGTGATGGGCTCGCGCACCTCGGACGCCGACTACGTGACGCTGCGCAAGAGCCTGAAGAAGCGCGTGCTCGATTATTTCAAAGAGGATTTCTGGGCGGATACGGCGGTGTTCACCGCCGAGCCGGCGACCAAGGCGGGCCTGGAGTTCTTTCCGCGCGACAAGATCGTGTTCGCCTCCGATTGCCCGTACGATCCCGAAGGCGGGACCATGTATCCGCGCGAGACGCTGCGGATCCTGGAGAAGCTCGATCTGTCGAAGGCCGACCAGGACAAGATCTACTTCGGGAACCTCGAAGCGGTGACCGGGCGCAAATTGGTGAAGTCCTGACGGCCTCCGACGCCCGCGGTGGCGAGGGACAATTGAAACTCTTGCCGATATGTCACGAGTTGAGGCGGTGCTGGTTGGAGAGTATCGTAACAAAAAGCGGAACTGCGTGAGGTTTCGATGAGGCGGCTGCTGGTTGCTGCGGTTCTTATAATATTAGCGTCGGGTACGTTGGCGTCGGCGCAGGACACGCCCCCGATATCGCCAGCGCAACTTCAAAAGCTATTGAAATTCATTGATGTCATCGGCGCAAAGCAAGAGTTTCCCGCCCCGACAGCCCTAAGTTTGGGAGTTTCAGACGACCCGAGCAAGGTCCTTCCGGTGCTGGCGGTGGTGACGGACGACCATAAGGTTTATTTCTGTCGCAGCCAGCTTGACCCAGCGGACTACATCATTTGGTCGCGCACCGAGGATAAAAATCGTCCTATCTCTTCCGCACCC
The DNA here is from genome assembly GCA_963829395.1 of uncultured Alphaproteobacteria bacterium. Taxonomy (GTDB): domain Bacteria; phylum Pseudomonadota; class Alphaproteobacteria; order Rhizobiales; family Xanthobacteraceae; genus BOG-931. Next base: position 249,681 of record CAWHHX010000002.1, read on the forward strand.
GCGCCGACTTCAACTTGGTCCGCGCTTTGTACTTGCGCAACGGACAGTTTCCCCAGGCAGTCGACAGCAACTCCACCCAGGTCCAGACCATCTATAAAAGCGCCTTGGCGGCGTTGGCTAAAGACGTCGACAAGGGTTCGTCGCACTAGCCGACGAATGAGTGGGCAGCATTCCTTGCCTCGTCCCAACACCCCTCGTATATCATGCGGCGATGAGTATTTCGGAATCCCATTCCGGCCTTGAAGCCGTCAGCGAGCATGTGTTTCGTCGGGTCATGGCCTCGTTCGTGACCGGCGTCACGGTGATCACCACGCAGGTGCGCGGCGAAGTTCGCGGCATGACTGCCAATGCCTTCATGTCGGGTTCGCTCGAACCGCCGCTGTGCGTGATCTCGGTCGGCAAGAAGGCGCGCATGCATGGCTTCCTGCTGGAGGCCGGCCATTTCGGCGTCAATATTCTGGCCCGTGGGCAGGAATCCCTGATCGGTCATTTTGCCGGGCGGCCGGTCGAAGGCATCGAGCCGAAATACCACTATGCCGGCGACACGCCGGTGTTCGCCCACGCCAGCGCCACGATCGCCGCCACGGTGGCCGCGCGGCACGACTGCGGCGACCATTCGCTCTTTGTCGGCCATATCTTCGCGCTGCGGCACAGCGACGGCCTGGCGCCGGTCGTTCTGCATGTCGGCAAGCTCGCTTCGCTGATGCCGCACGAGAAAACAATCTGGCCGACGCTGGATTTTTGGTGAAGTATTGCCGCTGCGACCGGGGCCGCCCATTGCCGGATTCATTATCTGCCATGCGCGCCGGCGATATGGGATTTTGGCAGTATCCGGCGTTACTGTGTTCGTTGGCGGTGCACAGTCTCGGCAATTGGTGATAGAGCATGAGCCGTAGAGATCGCCGGGCCGCAATGGCGCGCGGCAAGGCTCAACCGACGGCGGACCTTCCTGAACTTTCGGCCAGAGCCACGCTCGCCTTGCAGGAGGGCCGCTCGATCGACGCCGAGGTGCTCTGCAAGCACATTCTCACGCTCGACGCCGCGCAACCGACGGCGCTCAACATTCTCGGCCTCTTGCATCAGGCGTCCGGCAATCACCGGCTGGCGGCCAAGACGCTTGCCAAGGCCGTTGCCGCCAATGAGCTGGACGCCGCTTGCCACTACAATCTCGCGACGTCCTACCAGGCGCTCAACCAGCGTGCCGAAGCTGCGATCCATTACCGCAAGGCCATCGCTCTCGGCCTCAGCGGCAAGGGCGTTGAGCCGTTTCTCCTGCAGGATGCAACGATCATCCAGTGCATCAGCCGGATGGGCGACCAGTCCAGTTTGCCGGTTAAGACCGACGGCGTGTTTGGCCCGCGCGAGATCTCGGCCATCGCCGACAATACGTTGCTGCGATGCGCGTTAGGATCGACGATCATTTGTGGGGCGCCGCTCGAGCACTTTCTGACCGGCTTGCGGCATGCACTGTTGCGCCTGGTTGATGGTCATTTGTCGGACGCCACCGAACCGCAGCAAGACGTGCTCGGGCTGTTTTGCGATCTCGCCGACCAGTGCTTCCTCAACGAATATATTTTTGCTCAGACGGCGTGGGAAACAAGCCGAGCCGAGCAATTGCGCGAGCTCTTGCAGCACAAGCTACGTGATGGAGCAGCTGTTCCCCTAGGCCTCCTCGCTGCCGTCGGCGCCTATTTTCCGATCCACGCCATTCGAAACGCGGCATCGCTTCTCGCCCTGAAGTGGCCGCATGACGCTGCCGGCTTGCTGCGCCAGCAAGTCAGAGAGCCGCTGGAGGAAATCGAAGATCGCGCGGCGATACCGGCGCTCACGACCATCGACCACGGCACTTCCGTGGAGGTCATGCAGCAATACGAAGAGAATCCCTACCCGCGCTGGACCATCAATCCACTCAGTGCGCTTGGCCGGCGAACGGCGATTGCCGAGCGGCCTCATGACGGCCCGAAGATTCTGATTGCAGGTTGCGGAACCGGTGAACACCCCGTCGACATTGCCCAGAAGTCGCCCGACGCATCTGTCCTCGCCATCGATCTCAGCCGCGCAAGCCTCGCCTACGCGCGGAGGAAAACCCGCGAAGAAGGCTTGCGCAATATCGAATACGCTCAGGCTGACATCCTGAATTTATCGACGATCGGACGCACCTTCGATCGGATAGAAACAGTCGGGGTGTTGCATCATCTCGCCGACCCCAAGGCTGGGTGGCGCGTCCTGCTCACGCTGCTGGCGCCCAACGGCATCATGCGCGTCGGCCTTTACAGCGAAGCCGCACGGCGGCCGATCGTCGAAGCCCGCGCCATCGTCGCCGAGCGCGGTTACCGCTCCACTGCCGACGGCATTCGCGCCTTGCGGCAGACGATCATTCGCGAGAAGGACGATCTGCGCTGGAAATCATTGGTGCAAACCGTCGACTTCTACAGCATGAGCGGTTGCCGTGACATGTTTTTCAATGTGATGGAGCACCGGCTCACGATCCCCGACATCAAGTCATTCCTGGATAACGAAGGACTTTCCTTTCTCGGGTTCGAGCTTGATCCGAAGGTCATGGAAAAATTTCAGCGACAAAATCCGGCAGCAGCTGCGCTCACCGATCTCGACGCGTGGGCGGCGTTCGAGGCTGCCAACCCGCAGACGTTTTTGAATATGTATCTGTTCTCGATTTGTAAAAAGGGAGCCCAGGTGGTGCGGCAAACATAGCCTCAGCGGCGCCGTTCGACCCGCAATTCATGCAGCGCATATCTGATCTGCTGCTGACATTTTGCGCTTCCATTTGTTTCGTCTCTGGAAGCGGAGCAACAAATTCGCGACCAAATCGATGGAGCAACAACCGCTCCGGAACGCTGCGCAGCGGGCGTGGTTAGAAATTGAGCGCGATGACAGACCGCCGGTAGAAGCCGAATTGCCGAAACCGACCGTCGGGATAAAGCATTGATTTTACCTGGTTATTGGTGACAATCGCGCCGGACGACAGCGGTCTCTGGCCGACGCCAGCTGCGTGATATTTTTGCAACTAGTGCAGCATAAGTGACATTACCCCCGCGCCTACGGCCACAAAGCATTGCATTCTGCATGTGATTGCACGACGCTGCGGCGAGTTGGCAGATCGTGCTGCAATTAGCCATTGATATAGCTAGAGATTTCAGTTCGTTCCACACCGCGTTACACACAATTCATTCAGGGTCGGTTTCGATTATTCGGTTAGCTGGACCACCGCAACATCCAGAATACGACGCGATACACGGCGCTCGCGCCGGATCGGTTCAAGGACTTCCGGCGTGATAGAATCTCAGTTTTTCGCAACAAGCGGCTTCGGCGCCTCGGGTCCCCAGATCTTGAAGGTCATGCGTCCCCAGACGTCGAGCGCGCAAATCGCGTTCCGGCATTCGACGGTGTCGTCGAACCACGCCTGAACCGCGACCGGGCCGAAGTCGTAGCCCACCAAGGCGCCGACGGCGATTTGGGATTGAAAGCCGCAGATGGCAGGCGTGCAGGCAACGCCGCCGCCCGGGCGGTCCGTCGTAGTCTGCGCCTCGAAATAGGCGACCGGACCGATTTGCCACTTGCCGACCTTGTAGAGCGCCGTTAAGTCGCCGAACAATTCGTTGCCGGAGATGAAGCCGTTGGCGGCCGGACCGAGGAACGGCGCGCCCATCGTCACGCCGCGGGAGGCCGTGTTGATGTCATAGCGGAAGTTCGCCGACAGCAACCAGCTGGCATCGATATACGAAAGTGCCCAGCCAGGAGCGAAAGTCCAATAATCAGGATTGATGTTCACGTCGCTGGCCGCGCTGGCCCACTGCGATCCGTCGGGCGCTACGACGGTAAAGGCAGCGGCGAAAAACCAGCCGTGGCCCAAGTTCCACGACAAGCTGATTGGCGTGAAAGTTGTATTGATGAGTTCCGGACCGTTAATTCCGCTGGCGGCGAAGGGCGGATTGATCGAGGTGGCGAAGGTTGCGAAATATTCGCCTTGCGCGATGCTAGCTCCGTAACTGGCGCCGAAGAACGTCCAGCCGGGCACCCATAGCAGGCTTTGGGCGTAGCCAAAAATCGGATTGGTCGCAACGCCCGTGGCTTGGTTGCCTTTGCCGGGCGAACTGCCCAGACCAGTCGCACCTATCGAGAAACCACCATAGAGGCCGGGCGGCGGCAGCGCTCCAAGCGGCAGACCTTGCGTGGAGCCGCGCACGTAGTTGGTGAGATCGCCCAGCTCGACGGCGAAGCTTTGGCTCGCCGCACAACTGATCACGACCGCTGCGGCAACAGCGCTCCAAACCCCACATCGCAAGCGTCGCGTCATGTGCCCCTCCCCTAAATTCACAACGAACGTTCGCGCAGTCTGAAAAGGATCGCAAATGCATAATGCAGGCCTGTGGAAATGAACGCTGAGCGGGCAAGATGAGGCCGTGCGCCGGCAGGTCGGGAAGGACGGCTAGTTCCGCTTCAAAGCGAAGCCAAATTATCCGTTGCGACTGGCGTGCGACGCGCCATCAGCCAACTCGAACTCCGAGCGCGTAAATTCCCATTTTTAGGGGACGTGAACCACCGCTTTACGTACGATTGCGGCTTGCCACGCCCGAATTAGTCCCGGCCGTTCCCTCGGCCGGTCATCATCCCGAAAGTCCTGTCTCTCACTACGCTCGCCGACGTGCGCACGCCATGCTGGTCGAAATGCGCTTACCGCCAGAGCACCGCGAAAGATCAACGTGGCTCCATGTCAAAAACTTGCTGCACGGCGCGGCGCGTGGCCAAGATGAGCCGGGCGATGTCGAGATTGCCTTGCGGTTGGTTCTATCGATTTAGGGAGTTGAATGCCGGGCGCGGTAGGGTCGCGCCGCTTACCTTCGATTTTCGCCGATAGGTACAGGACGGCCCAGCCGATAAATGCGCAGCACAACGCGCAGAATAACATCGTCGAGAGGTCCAGCCACATAGATGGACCGTATGCGCATTTGGCAAATTAGAATGTGATAGTGCGCACAAACCTAGCGCTTAGCCGGCCAACATCGCCAGACTGTAACAACAGCAACAAGAGTGGAGGGAGACAAAAATGGCGCGCGTCTTTGTCGAGGCGAGACCGAAGGGACGACCGGAAAGCAGTCCTATCGAGGACTACGTCGTTGAAGACCATGCGGATCATGTCCTTCAGACCTTCAAGACCCAGCACGAAGCAATCGAATGGGCGAAGCGGACCGGGCACACGCCTCACGTCGCTCGGGTCCGGCACCTGAACGATAAGGACAAGCCAGACCATTGGCGCACGGCATAGGGCTCCGGTGGTCGCTGGAACCCCCGCGACCTGCGGTCGCCTTTGAAGGTCAGCCCCGATCAACCAATGATCGGGGCGCCTTCCCGGCAACCTGCCCTAGATCGACTGGTGCCGCCATGCGCGCGTGCGCTCGGCGATGGCCGCTGGCGTTGCTGACTTCAGGCTAAACTATCCGCGGAGCCGGGTTCCGGCTGGGCTTGCGGCGAAGTTGGCAACGGATCAGTTCAAGGGTTCTGATGCGCTTGCCCGCCGGTAGCCAGCCCCATTTCATGCGCCAATCGCGCGAGCTCAACCGCGCGGTTTGCCGGCAAAGGGTAGGCTGAGAACGGATTGTCTCGCCGCGGCCCGACTATCCGTCTCCCGATCGCGAGCAGCGTTCGCCCCATGGCGCTGTTCGCCATATCTTCGGAGCCCGCGTCGTCCACGAGCGCAATTTTGCCCAGCAAGCCAGCGACCACGTCGGGTCGACCAGTGAGGCGGGCGCCGTATTCATCGGCAGCATATTCGTCGGCACGGGCAATCGCCAATTGCAATAGAACGGCGGCGGGTGGCGTGACGAACATCAGCAGCAGCGAAATGCCAATTCCAAGGCCGAAAAATATACCGAAGGGCGGTAGCAACGCGACGGCGGCTCCGAGCACCGCAGCCGTCGTCTTGATCACGGCGGAGCGACGGAGCACATGGCCCAGCTCGTGAGCAAGCACCCCAGCGAGCTCGTCGCGTGAGAGCGCATGCAGAAGTCCCGTGGTAACGCAGATCGCGGCATGCCGCCGGCCGCGGCCAGCGGCGAGTGCGTTGGCTTTCGTCGGGCTCTCGATGACATAGAGGTTCGGCACCGGTATTCCCGCGCGCCGCGCTAAATCGCGCAGGGTGGCAACCAGCTCCGGCACCTCATGCTCTTGGACTCTGCGACCACCGCGCCTCTGTGGCGCGAACTTGTCGTCGTTCCAGAGGTACAGGACCTTGGTCGCCGCCGTGCTGACAAGGCCGAAGACGAGGCCGAGCACGGCACCTAGCAGATAGCCTGCCGCAAGCAACAAAACCATCGTCATAATCGCGATAGCGACGGTTTTCATGGGCCTCGTGGCCACAGTGTCGGGGCGCTGGGCAGCAGCCAAATGAATTTCGGGAAAAACCTAGCGCAACAATTCCAGGATCCCAAGTGATCCCGATGTCAGGCTACGAGTAAGTCGGGCTGCCCGCGACGTTTTGACTCGCCCCGCGTCGAGGGGTGGTGAGGCGGATGCGCTTTGATAAACTGTCCGTATTCTGGCAACATTACGGACAGTCCATTTCATCGGCGAGCGAAAATCATGGCAAAGGCGAACCTCCGGCTCGTGGCACCGGACTCAGAATTACGGACAGTCACGCTTCGCCGACGCAGCAACAGCGAAATGGGCCGCGATCGCGAGCACCTGACCGAGCGTGAAGTCGAGTGCCTGATCAAGGCGGCCAAGGGCAACCGCCACGGCCACCGCGATGCGACCATGATCTTGATCGGCTTCCGCCACGGGCTGCGGGTGTCGGAACTCTGCGGCCTGCAGTGGTCGTCGATCGAATTCGAGACCGGCACCGTCTATGTGCGCCGCGCCAAGGGTGGCCAGGAAGCAACACATCCCCTGCTCGGCGACGAATTGCGAGCGCTAAGAGAGCTCAAGCGCCAATCGGCCTCACCGTTCGTCTTTGCCTCAGAACGGGGCAGTCCGTTCACCCCGTCGGGCTTTGCCAAGCTGCTGGCGCGTGCCGGCGAGGAAGCCAAGATCGGTTTTAAGGTACATCCGCACATGCTTCGGCACGCCTGCGGCTACGCGTTGGCGAACAAGGGCCTCGATACGCGAACGCTGCAGGCCTATCTCGGCCACCGCTCGATCAATTCGACGACGCGCTACGCCGCGCTGGCGCCGGGCCGGTTCAAAAACATCTGGGGGCGGGTGTAGGGTTCCAGATCGTCAAATCTCGAAGCGTGCGTCCGTCGTGGCCGCCCACATGCTCCGGCATGCCTGCGGCTTCAAACTTGCGCGGGATTGCGTCGACGCTGCGGGCGTATCCGTGAATCCAGAACACGACCCGCTATACGGCGCTTGCGCCGGATCGGGTTCAAGGGCTTTTGGAAGGAGTAGCGCCGGAGCGCGAAAGGAACTCACCGTGCCTGGCTTAAGCGAGATCACGGTAGTGCCACAGGGCCAACCTCGGCTGAGCCGGCAGCCTAGAAACAGGACCACTCCAAGGGCCGCCTCAGTTGACGACTTCACCTTCGACATAGTGCCGGCGGCGTCCGCCGGGCATTTTAGCCCTCGTCAGCCAAAAATCATTGATTGCTTTCACGAGGTCTTCGAAAGCATCCAGCTGTTGGGGCTTGTTGAGATAGCAATTCGCGGCGAGTTGATAGCCTTTCACGATGTCGGCTTCGGCCTCGGACGTAGTCAGGATGACCGTTGGAATAGTTTGCAGGCTCTTGTCAGCTTTGATGAGAGCCAGCACCTCCCGACCATCCATTTTGGGAAGGTTTAGGTCCAGCAAGATGAAGTCCGGGCGAGGAGCATCGGCGTGGATCCCCTCGTGCCTCAGAAAGGCCATGGCTTCAACTCCGTCCGTGGCTACGAACAGAACGACGTTCTTGTTGGCGTCGCGAAAGACTTCTTGGGTCAGCCGAACATCACCGGGATTGTCTTCGACCAGCAGAACACGTATCTCCGCGTGCCCTTTTTTGTTTGGGTCCATAATTCAAGCTGCGTAACCCCAAATCATTTCGAAGTAGCGACAATATTCCAGCGCTTTGGAGATACGTTCTGTCTGCCAGCCTTGATTGACCCAATAAAAGAGCATGTCGACTCGTTGCCACGTCATCGATGACGAGAACCGCCTCTGCGCGGTAGCTTGCAACGATAAAAGCTTCCGGATCACCACAAGAGCTTATAGACCGCGATGAAGGATTACGGACTAACGCGTATATGCAAAATTTATTTTGTGATGCAGGCAGAACAATGGATGTTTTATTGGTCGAGGACAATCCCGGTGACGCCCGCCTGGCGGCGGAAGCATTTCGCAATTCGAACGTGCCAGTCGAGCTGCATACAGTGAGCGACGGCGTGGAAGCTTTGTTGTTTCTGCGGCGCCAGGGCGCTTACGTCCACGCTCCCCGCCCACAACTCATCCTTTTGGATTTGAACCTTCCGAAAGTGGATGGCCGTGAAACACTCGCCCAAATCAAGACCGATACTAGATTTAAAGCAATACCGACGGTGATCCTAACCACATCCCAGAGTGAAGAGGATATCACGTACTGCTATGAAAATTATGCGAATTGCTATTTCCTAAAGCCCACGCAATGGGACTTATTTACCGCCATCGTGCGGCACGTCAATGAGGTTTGGTTGGGCGTGGCCATGTTGCCGGGCATGAAGGGGTGAGTTTGAGCCGGCCTCGATTTCGGAAATCCGTCCGGGCTTTGGTGCAATAACGGGCCGCATCGCCTACGCGGCTGTTGCGTTCGATCACGCTCATAATCCGGCTAGCGGTGGTGACGGCGCCTTGGTTCTTTGAGAAGAAGGCTAGGCGATCGGCTCAGCCAGAGCGTCGCCCGGCGAAAAACGAGTTTTCTGGGGGTTTTCGTGCGCGTATTTGAATGACCAAATATTAGGGTCAGAACTCATTAATTTTTCTGCTTTGACAATACGATCCTGATTGTTTTTGGAAGGGGATCGGGATTGTGCGCAGGAACCTGTTTTGGCTGAGCGACGAGCAATGGGGACGGATCGAACCTCATCTGCCGATGGATGTACGGGGCGTTGAGCGGGCGGACGACCGCCGCGTCATCAGCGGCATCGTGCATGTTCTGAAAAGCGGCTGTCGCTGGTGCGATTGCCCGCCCGAGTATGGACCTCCGACAACGATCTATAATCGCTTTGTGCGCTGGGCGCGGCGTGGCGTCTGGGAAAACCTATTCCGGGAGCTGCTGGAAACGGACGATCCACAGACACACAGATGATCGAACTCCGCGCACTGAAAGCGCATCGCTCGGCAGCGGGCGGAAAAGGGGGGAGCAGAAGCAGGCTGTTGGCCGCTCGCGCGGAGGGCGCAACACGAAGATACACGCACTCGCAGATGCTAAAGGGCGCCTTCTCGCCATCTTGTTGACTGGAGGCGAAGCGCATGATTGCCCGATCGCGGAGCGCCTGATCCGCAGAGTGAAGCCGGCGAAACGGTTGCTTGGCGACAAGGCGTACGACAGCGCCGAATTGCGCGAGGAACTGGACGAGCGCGGAACCAAGCCGGTCATTCCAAATCGCTGCAACAGGAAACAACCCTTCAGCTTCAGCAAGCGTCTCACAGGCTGCGCTGGCGCATTGAGAATGCATTAACAGGTTGAAGGACTTCAGACGCGTCGCAACCCGCTACGACAGGCTGGCGCTAAATTACCTGGCCTGCGTCTGCCTCGCTGCCGCCCTTGTATGGTGGATTTAATGAGTCCTCGACGCTAGTATTTAAAGCAATACCGACGGTGATCCTAACCACATCCCAGAGTGAAGAGGATATCACGTACTGCTATGAAAATTATGCGAATTGCTATTTCCTAAAGCCCACGCAATGGGACTTATTTACCGCCATCGTGCGGCACGTCAATGAGGTTTGGTTGGGCGTGGCCATGTTGCCGGGCATGAAGGGGTGAGTTTGAGCCGGCCTCGATTTCGGAAATCCGTCCGGGCTTTGGTGCAATAACGGGCCGCATCGCCTACGCGGCTGTTGCGTTCGATCACGCTCATAATCCGGCTAGCGGTGGTGACGGCGCCTTGGTTCTTTGAGAAGAAGGCTAGGCGATCGGCTCAGCCAGAGCGTCGCCCGGCGAAAAACGAGTCTTTCTGGGGGTTTTCGTGCGCGTATTTGAATGACCAAATGAGGGATGTGCTAGTCATGAATCCAATAATAATGCGCTTACCTAAGAACAGTTAAGGCAGGTAATCAAATTCGGACCACGAGTAAGAGTATGGTCCGCAATGTTCCGAGTCTACACCTGCCTGACGGTTGATCATGACTGGCGCCTCGTTGTGCTTGCGGTTGCGGTCTGCATCTTGGCTAGCGCGGTCGCCATCAGCCTGTTCCACCGCGCCCAGGCAACGACTGGGCGCACGCAGCTCGTTTGGCTGAGCTTGGACGCAGCCGCGGCAGGCTGTGGCATCTGGGCAACCCACTTCATCGCGATGCTCGCCTATGAGCCCGATATCGGCGCGAGCTACAATATCGTTCTGACGATCTTGTCGCTGCTCATCGCCGTGTTGATCACCGGCGCGGGCATGGCCACGGCCCTGCTCGATCGTGGACGTTGGACCGCAGTCTTGGGCGGCACGGTCGTCGGTGGCGGCATTGCGGCGATGCACTACACCGGAATGATGGCGCTGGAGATGCCAGGCCGCATTACCTGGTTGCCGAATCTCGTCGTGGCCTCTATCGCGCTGGGCATCGCGTTCGGGGCCTTCGCATTCTATTTTGCGGCAAGGCGCGATGACTGGGCGAACACGTCGTTCGCGACCATTCTATTTGCGCTTGCGATCCTCTTCACGCACTTCACCGCCATGGGCGCTGTGTTGCTCGTGGCTGACCCGAGGAGCATTAGCGACGTAACGTCCTTTTCGCCCACCTCTATCTCCCTCGTCGTCGCCGGTGCCGTGGCGGTCATTCTCGGCATAAGTCTCGTTTCGGCACTGAGCGATCGCCAATCAAAAGGGCAGTTGCGGCGGCAGAAAATCCTGCTCGACACCGCCCTTGAGAACATGTCGCAAGGGCTTTGCATGTTCGACGCGGAGGGTCGCATCCTGCTGTTCAACGAACGTTACGCCACGATGATGGGTTTTTCGGCTGCCTGGCTCAAGGGCCGATCCCTGCTCGATCTGTTCAAGCACAGGAAGGCGTCTGGAGAATTTGCCGGCGACCCGGAAGGGTTTTTCGAGCGCGTTTTAGCGGAAGCCCGCGAAGGTAAATTCAGCAACCGGGCCATGGAGACATCGCGCGGGCGGTCGCTCCGCGTGAACGACCAGCCCATGCCGGGAGGCGGTTGGGTCGCCACCTTCGAGGACATCACCGAATGGCAGAAAGCCCAGGCGCAGATCTCCTACATGGCGCATCACGATGCGCTGACCGGGCTGGCCAATCGCAACCAATTGGTCAAGAAATTGGAGAAGGTCCTTGCCGTCCTTCCGCTGCAGGGCGGCGGCATCGCCGTGCATTTTGTCGATCTCGATCGTTTCAAGAACGTCAATGACACGCTCGGGCACGATGGCGGCGATTTTCTGCTCAAGACCGCCGCCGAACGCCTGCGCTCGGTAACCCGCGTCGATGACATCGTGGCCCGGCTCGGCGGGGACGAGTTCGTTGTCGTCCAGACCGGGGTCAGCAGCAGGGATAGCGCCGGGCATTTCGCCGGCCGTCTCATCACGGCCGTGACCGCACCAATGAAGTTCGGGGAGCGGACGATCGTTGCAACGGTGAGTGTCGGTGTTGCGTTAGCGCCTGAGGACGGTAACGATCCGGAGCGGCTTTTAAAAAGCGCCGATCTGGCCTTGTACAAGGCCAAAGCCGACGGACGGAATTGCCTCAGGTTCTTCCGGCCCGAGATGGACGCCGAACTGCAAGCGCGATCCAAACTGGAAAGGACTATTCGCGACGCGGTGCAGCATGATCGCTTTGTATTGCACTACCAGCCGCTCTTCGAAATGTCGGAGCGCCGCCTCACCGGCTTCGAGGCACTGATCCGCTTGCCTGCGGGAGATAGAACACTTATTCCGCCCTTGGTCTTCATTCCCGTTGCCGAGGAATTGGGGCTCATTGACCAGATCGGTGCATGGGTGTTGCGGGAAGCGTGTCGCACCGCCGCGACTTGGCCGGAGCACTTGACCGTTGCGGTGAACCTATCTCCTGCGCAATTCTTAGCGGGTAGCATTAGCGGCATCGTCGCCGCGGCTTTGAAAGAGGCGGGCCTCGCGGCGCATCGACTCGATCTGGAGATCACTGAGAGCTTGCTGCTGCGCGACTCCGCAGCCGTTATGGCGGAGCTGCACTCGCTCAAGGCCATGGGCGTAGCGATTGTGATGGACGATTTCGGTACCGGCTATTCGAGCCTAAGCTATCTGTGGCGCTTCCCGTTCGACAAGATCAAGATCGACCGCAGCTTCATGCAGAGCTTCAATGGCTCCGCCCGCGATGCCAAAACGATCGTGAAAACGATCATCGCGCTCGGACGCGAGCTCAACATGCGTGTGACAGTCGAAGGCGTCGAGACCGCGACACAAGCTGCCTTCCTCGACAATGTGAACGGCGACCAGGCCCAGGGCTTCTTCTTCGGCCGACCAGTCCCGACCTCGGAGGTCGCCGCCACTATTCTCGCGGATTTTCGGAAAGCGCACGTGGCGTTGTCGCCCGCATCTGCAGCGGAAGCCAAACTGCGCGTCGTCGAATCGTCGGCTGAACGATAGTTGCAGCGGCAAGTGCGTCGCTGCCATTCGGCGAATAATGCCTGAAACTTGCTCCGAAGCGAAAGGTGTCGCAGACGGACTACGCTGATCCCCAGTGTCATCACGGTTCGCTCCGTTGCCCGGCCGGGCCAAATCCTGACAACGGCATAGTTGGATGTGGCAAACGCGGCAGTGACTTGAAGCACACTAAAGATTGCCCAAGTGCCCCTTGGGCAAATGCTGTGCCGGGGTACGAACAAACACTACCGTGGCCCCCTGCCGTCACCCCACCCCGTGACCCACATAAGCGGCGGATGTGAACACCAGGGAGAGCCGCCATGACACCGCAAGAGCAGGAACTCGTAGACGAGCTGTTCGATCGTTTGGCCAAACTGGAAAATACGCCCCGCGACCCGGATGCCGATCGCGTAATCGTGGACGGTCTGCGACGGGCGCCGCACGCCCCTACGCGCTGGTGCAGACGGCGCTGGTCATGGACGAGGCGCTCAAGCGCGCCAATGCCCGCATCGAAGAGCTGCAAGCGCAAGTCGGCGGTGGCGCGCCGCAGCAGCAAGGTAGCTTCCTCGACAGTATGCGCGACGCCGTGCTTGGCCGGCACGACCCTCGCGGTTCCGTACCCAATGTGCGCACGCAAGCCACGCAACCTTCATCCGTCCCAGCCGCGCCTTATCAGTCGCAGGCAGGATATCCCCCGCAGACGCCGTCCTATCCTGCGGGTTTGGGCATGAGCCCGGGCTTTGGATCGGGCGGATCATTTCTCGGCACGGCGGCATCGACGGCGGCGGGGGTGATCGGCGGCGGGCTGCTGCTTAACAGCATCCGTTCGATGTTCGGCGATCACGCCGGCCTGGCGCACGCCACCGGGATCGAACCTATTGAACACGGCGGTGCGGCTGAGAGGCTGCGGGACCAGGACCAAGACCAAGATCAAGACCAAGAACAAGATCAAGACGACCAGGACCAGGCCGACCAGGACCAGGATCAGGACCAAGACCAAGACGACGGCGATTTCGGCGGTGACGATACCGACGCGTGAAATTTCCTAGGCGCCGCTCAACTGCCCTCTCGCCGTTTCGCGCGGCCCTAACTCGGATTCCGGCGCACAGCAGCATATCTTCGGGTTAATGGCGTGCTGCGGGCATAAAGCCCGTCCGCCACCGCAATAAATGTAAGTGTAAGTGTGTAGGAGTGTTCTTCCGTGCCCAGCCCGAACTGGTCCCGCCGCTTGCCGCGGCCCTTGACCATCCCGACCGTTATGGAGCTTACGACCCTGGCCGACGTGCGGGACTTGGTCGAGAAGCATTTGCCGGCGCCTTACCGCCACAGAGCTACCTGGCGGCATGTCTCGACCCAGCTTGCCGAAGCGGCGGAGGGTGAGAAGGACCTGCTAGAGATTTGCGTATCGCTTCGCTTGGTGCTGGCGCTCGAAGGCGTTGAATGCCTGATGAAGTGAAAACTCGCCGCTTCTCGCCCCCTGCACCACTGGCGCCGGAATCAAGCTATACTTGTCTGCTATGGCAATGTGGGAGATCACGATTTCTTGCGGGGACGGGTCGCGGCGGCGCTTCACGGAGCAGAGAGACGCCGAGCCGCAGACTCGGTACTCCCACCACCCCTCGTTCGGCGGCCTCGTCATTTTTCCACAGCATGATCGACGCGCTGATTTTGTCTGATCAGCGTGTAGGCGCGCTGGCGCGCATCGCTGCCGGGCATCCTGTAACGTTAATCCCCGATCGCGATGGAGGCGTGGCACGGGTCATGCTTCGTTTGAGCCGAGGCAGCTTTATTTTACATGCACAGCACGCCAATGCCCCCCACCAGATCATTTGACTCCAAAAACTGGCGCAACCTCGCGGCTGAGATGCGCTTGGCGGCAGCCGAAATAGCAGACGCAGACGGCAGGGTGATAGCGCTTAGGGTCGCAAAGGATCTAGAGTGGTTCGCGGAATGGTTTGATTTGCAAAACGAACGGCCAAACAACCAAGGCGCCCTGAAACTCTGCTAAAGGGCGACCGCAGTCGTAATGCTATGCCCCGATCGTGGCGGAACCGCCCGCAGCGCGCGTGCTCTAATTGAAGCGTTTGGAGTGGGCGAAGGGATTCGAACCCATATCTTCGGCCTGGAGAGCCGCCGCTCTACCATTGAGCTACACCCGCGCAAAGTATCATTTTGCCGGCGCATTTTCCCGCGGTGGGACAATCAGGGCAACGATCAATTTTACCTAGGTCTTTTGTAATTCTCAATTGGCACGCACCTTGCTCAGCAAAAGCGCCGCATGGGAATGCCGTTCGTCGCGATGGTCAGCGAAATCTTGCTAATGCTCTTGGCCGCCCTCAGCTTTGTATCTGTGGGCTGGGCGACCATCTACTTAGCGTCGAAAATCGGTCACCGCTAACGTGCCCCGCCGCTTCCCGCCGCCCTGGACGATAGAAGACAAGCGGGGCGCGCCTATTTTCTGCCGCCTGTGCGGCGTAGATTTGCTCAGTCAAAAGGGCAACGACTGAGTTGATAACCAAGAGCGAGAACTACCGCGGCTTCTCCATATCGTGGCTGGAGCCACCAACCACCAGCGCCAAGTGGACGGCCAACGTCGCGTCTGAGTCACCTCAGCTATATGGCTTGATGGGTCTCAATGGCGCGCAAATCATAGACGGTCGTACTCGCGACGACATGCTCGACAACGCCAGGGGTTATATCAACAACTTACTCGACCGCACATGATGCGCTCGTCGCATATCGGCTGAAACATTCATAGCGGCTGATTGTTGTTTGATTTCAATTGCCCTTGGTGCCGGGCGGCATCAGTCCTTCACGGAACACGACTTCTAGATCGAAGATTGGCAGCAAGCCACGTATGCCGGCCAATCCTTCAAACCGCGAAGTGACCTACCGGATCGGCCGCGCTCTTCGGTGAAACGCGCAACCACGCGGGATTCCGGCAATACCAGCCCGCACCAATGCCGATGAGGACGGCAGCAAGCGGGCTCGAACCGAACAGCAGAAAGACGGCGGTGCGGTAGACGAGCAACAGAAGGCGCGCGCCTTTATTGCGAAGGATCATCGTTTCCCGGCCGGTGGAGCGGCAATGAGCGCGAGCAGCAGGATATTCCACGGCCACCAGCCCAGCAGGATGACGATGGTGGCGAAGGTCAGCAACACAAGCCGCATTGTTCGGGATCGAAACGAGAAACGCCGGCAGGCTTGGCGCTTGCCGGCGTCCGATTCTGAAAGCATCGGCTCGACTGCGGTTAGTGTCTGTAATCGGCGGCCGCTGGCAGTTCCTTTGGAGCAGGCTGTCCATGAAGCCATGATGCCACAACCCCGTCCCGGGCCAGGACTGACGTTCGCGGCAGGACCAGAGAGAGGGCTGGGCTCCTGTCGTAAGTAATCAACCCGTCATTGGCTCTCGGCACCCAGCGATAGAACAGCATGTTGAAGTTGGCGCCGAGATTGTTGGCGCTGCCTCTCCCGCACCGGGCGGGACCGAAACGCGATTGGATTTTTCGGTGGCACGCAAGGTGAGCGGCCAATGATTGAGCGCCCAATACGCGATCGGCACCGTTTGAAGCGCGGTAACGATAGCTTGGTCTCAAAACGCGAGTGAAATGTGGGCCCGTACCAACGTGAACAGCCGAGAACAGAAGAACACGAACATTCCCCAGTTCACATAGAGAAACGCCAACGCGAGCAAGAGACCGGATGCAAACGCGCAAACATCGATCGCAATTTCGGAGGTCGCCAGTCGTCGTAGCGCACCGAAAAATGATCGCATTGGGTGCCGTCAGGCTTAGGGATCGTCTGTGTAGACGTAGTGTCGTGAGCCGCCTGACGCCCTCGATTATTTCCCGACGCCGCTGTGGAGCACTCGGCGTTGAAGCAATAAAGCCCCGGCGCAGGGTACGCGCGCCGGAGCCAGCGACGATGAGGGTCATGAGGGTGTGTAACGCACGCCGCCCCACCATCCCCAGTGCAAGGGTAGTGTTACGTGGTTACAGGCGGCTTAATGCCAACCTCAAACAAAAGCCCCAGCCAGCTGGCTCACTGACCGGGGCTAAGTCTCTTTTCGCTAGCCCTTTGGGGGCACGGATATTCAGGCCGAACACTCTGGGCAAGTCAATCGCCGGGCGGCCGGCTACTTCCGTCTCTTTGCACCGGCTTCACGTGGATGGCGAAATCCGTCCGGTGTGGATAAGCGAAAAAACCGTTCCCATGTCGCCGATGCTCTCCAGTGAAGCGCACGCCAGAAATGCACCCATAGCGCGACGGCCACCCTTCACCGTGATTGAGCAGCCGCAGGATCCAGCCGCTACGGTGTGGGAAAATTGAATTAGAAAAAATGGCACCGCAGCGTGTTGCCCAAGTTATCGACTTACAACCGCTCGCACTGGCGCCGCTCTCTGCTGCGCGGTTTCTGTCAATTAGCAAACGCTCCCTGTCGCGCCTTATCGCCGGTGGCAAGATTGTCGCTCGCAAGGACGGCACGCGCACGCTTGTCGACGTCGAGTCGCTCAAAGCGTACTACGCAAGCCTGCCTGTGAAACAATAACGCCGCACCTATTTTTGGCGCGACGACGCTAAACTCTTGCACTTGGGCGATGCTGGATTTTTGGTCAGCGCGCAGCTCAATTCGTTCAATGCATGTCTGATCTGTTGCCGCCAATTTGCTCTTGCTGATTTGCTCTGTTTCCGAAATCGCACCTTAAAAATCATGACCGAATCGACGGACCAACACCCCCTTCGCGACGCAGGACCGTTCCGGTGATCAGAAATTGAGCGATGCGGCCGCGTCCAAATCTGATGATTTCACCAGTCGAATAAGCAATTGAATTCAATTAATTATTTGCGATAGTTAGGGAACGGGAAACGAACAGCAGCCGACACAGCTTGAGTGATATTTTTGCAACTATCGCCGCATAAGTGACGTTCATATCCCCATTCACAACCACAAACCGTTGCATTCTGAACTCGATTGCACGACGCTGCGGCGAGTTGGCACCGTGCCGACGAGACAAGCACCATGCGGGATTTATTCGCGGGGTCTTGGGGACAAAACACTGGAGGGGCAAATGACCCGACTGAGACAGATAGCAATGGCTGGTCTCGCGGCGGTCGCCATCGGCGGCGTTGCAAGCTCAGCTTCGGCAATGGAAAGTGGCACGTTCCAAAACCGATTGAACGGCGCCACCATCGGACTTCCGGCCGGCGCTCTGCCGCCGCCCGGCCTCTACACGGGCCTGGAAACGGCTTACCTCGGCTTGCTAAATCCGAATGGCCAGGGTCACAGCACTGGGAACCAATGCGCCCCGACCGGCGGTGGCTCCTGCGCTAGCCTACCCGCGATCGCCCAGGCGGTACCGCTGCTCTGGGTGCCAGGCTGGAACTTCCTCGGCGCCACGTATGCTGCCGCGGCGGTGCAAGCGTTCTACGTCTTCACGGCGTGCACCACTCCGGGCACGGGCAACTGCACTGGCGCCGCTCCGATCGGCGCCGGCGGCTTCGTCTATACCAACACCTTCTTCAACCCGATCACTCTGTCGTGGAATCTGGGCGGCGGCTGGTTCGTGTCCGGCGCCTTCAACTTCACTGCGCCGGATGGCACGCGGCAGACCGGCACGCCGAACCCGGACTACTGGACCTTTGAACCGGCGCTGGCGTTCTCCTATCTCGGCAACAACTGGGTAGCGTCTGCGAACTTCTTCTATGACATCAACACCCGGTCGACGGGCGTCTGCTGCGCGGTGAATAACAGCATCACCAGCGGCAATGCCCTCTACGGCGACCTGACCGCTGTCTATAAGATCGGCAAGTGGTCGATCGGCCCGGTCGGCTACTTCGAAGTACAGACGACCAACGATACCGGCGGCTGCACTCCGGCGCCTGGTGTCAACCTCTGCGGTCTGTATCGAACCGCCGCCGCGGGTGGCTTGATCGGCTACGACTTCGGTCCGGTCGATCTGCAGGTTTGGGTGACGGACCAGTTTGTCGGCCAGAACGCCCCAGTGGCCGCCGGCAACATCAACGTGTGGACGCGCATCGGCTTCAAGCTCTGGGGACCCGACGCTCCGAAGCCGCTCGTTGCTAAGAACTAAGCTAGCAACAGCTCTTCTCCCTGAGGCTCCGCGGGCAACCGCGGGGCCTTTTTTTTGGTTTCAACACAGGAGCGTTCGTTTCGCTGGAGGATGGGTTAATGGGCCGCAGGCTTTCCCAAATACGAAACTGGCCCACGCAGCCATCATTTCCCGTCGCTTACTAAGCCGAGTGGTGTGCCGGTAAGCTTGCTCGACAAAATCACCCACGGCATGAGCCAATGCCATTTCACGCAGCTCCCGGGGATAGTCGTTCTCGGCGGCCCAATCCGTAAAGCTCGATCGCAAGCCATGGACTGTGTAGCCAGGCCGCAACCTGTTCAACAATTCCATCATCTGACCGGCGTACCCAGGAAATAGCCTGCCTTTGCGATCCGCAATCAGCGCAAGCGCTTCCTTCGTTAGTGGCACGTGATGTTCTCTTCCCTCCTTCATACGCTCGGCCGGCACGACCCACGTGTCGCCCGTGATGAGTTGAAGTGGGAGTTTGGCAATGCGCGCATACTCTTTCGGCGGCTTGATTTCGGGTCGAGTAGCGCCAAGCGCTTCGGCAGTGCGCGCCACAGTTAAGATTGTCCACTGCAGCGCCCTTGCTGGCGAAGAATCGTCTGTTTGAAGCTCGCACATGAGCATTGGCACTTCGGACCACGGAAGGGCGGGATGGTGTTTAGCGTTCGGGACTGCGCTCAATAGAAATTCCATGTGGCCGCGACGCCGCGCGATATTCTCACCCTCAGGGCGATAGCCAATCGCCTTGGCCCAATCGAGAACGCATGCGATCCTGGTACGGGTTTTCTCCGCCGTCACCGCCGGCATTGAATGCAGCGCCGCGATTACATCTGCTGTGGCGATCGACACGATCCGAATTCGGGCGAGAGTCGTGTTGATTAAGGTGCGCCTGTAGGACTTGGCTTCGGCACCATTGGCACCGCCCTTCCAACTCTTCACCCTCGCCCTATGAAGAATAAACTCATCGACCGCCTCCCCAAACGTTAGATCAGAGGACGCCGCGGGGACATGGAGCCGCGGGCCGGCCAGGCTTTGCGCGGTCCCATTACGGTTGCGTCGCCGGACTACGAATTCCTCTCTGGCGCGCCGGGCCTGTGCTGGCGTCACTTTGGCGGCCGAGCCAAGACCCTTGCTGCGGATGCTTTTGCCGTCGCGGTATTGCAAAACCCAAAAGCCGCGACCGTTCCGCACCACCAAATAAAGGTTGCTCCCGTCCGAGACCTTCTGGTTCACGCCACTGCGGATGGCCGCTGCAACTTCGTCTGGTTTCAGGGGCATGAGGGTCCATTTATTACACACAAATTACACACATTCGTCGGCTTGCTCTGTCCCATGCTTGCCCGAGACTGTCAAATTAAGCTACTGTTCGATATGGGCATTTTCCCTCTGTGACCCGCGATGGCCCATCCAGGCCGCGATGCCTTTCGGCAGATCGTGCCGACGAGACAAGCACCATGCGGGATTTATTCGCGGGGTCTTGGGGACAAAACACTGGAGGGGCAAATGACCCGACTGAGACAGATAGCAATGGCTGGTCTCGCGGCGGTCGCCATCGGCGGCGTTGCAAGCTCAGCTTCGGCAATGGAAAGTGGCACGTTCCAAAACCGATTGAACGGCGCCACCATCGGACTTCCGGCCGGCGCACTGCCGCCGCCCGGCCTCTACACGGGCCTGGAAACGGCCTACCTCGGCCTGGTCAATCCGAATGGGCAGGGTCACAGCACTGGGAACCAATGCGCCCCGACCGGCGGTGGCTCCTGCGCTAACCTTCCCGCGATCGCCCAAGCGGTTCCGCTGCTCTGGGTGCCAGGCTGGAACTTCCTCGGCGCCACCTACGCCGCCGCGGCAGTGCAAGCGTTCTACATCTTCACGGCGTGCACCACTCCCGGCACGGGCAACTGCACTGGCGCTGCTCCGATCGGCGGCGGCGGCTTCGTCTACACCAACACCTTCTTCAACCCGATCACTCTGTCGTGGAATCTGGGCGGCGGCTGGTTCGTGTCCGGCGCCTTCAACTTCACTGCGCCGGATGGCACGCGGCAGACCGGCACGCCGAACCCGGACTACTGGACCTTTGAACCGGCGCTGGCGTTCTCCTATCTCGGCAACAACTGGGTAGCGTCTGCGAACTTCTTCTATGACATCAACACCCGGTCGACGGGCGTCTGCTGCGCGGTGAATAACAGCATCACCAGCGGCAATGCCTTCTACGGCGACCTGACCGCTGTCTATAAGATCGGCAAGTGGTCGATCGGCCCGGTTGGCTACTTCGAAGTACAGACGACCAACGATACCGGCGGCTGCACTCCGGCGCCTGGTGTCAACCTCTGCGGTCTGTATCGAACCGCCGCCGCGGGTGGCTTGATCGGCTACGACTTCGGTCCGGTCGATCTGCAGGTTTGGGTGACGGACCAGTTTGTCGGCCAGAACGCTCCAGTGGCCGCCGGCAACATCAACGTGTGGACGCGCATCGGCTTCAAGCTCTGGGGACCCGACGCTCCGAAGCCGCTCGTTGCTAAGAACTAAGCTAGCAACAGCTACTTCTCTCCTGGGCCTCGCGGGATGACCGCGGGGCCCTTTTTCTTTTATCGGATAGGCGCGCCAACATCGGCGCCGCCGCGTCATCCAGCCGGGCCTCTTGATAGCGTGCCGTTACGCCGACGCGCCGTCGTGGATGCAGAACGCCGCCTCACCTCGATTCGAACTCATCCAAGCATCAAACCATCGCCTGCTGCGGCGGCGCTGCGCAATCGCAACTCTGCAATGTCGTATTGGGTATGCTGCACATGCGAAAAGCGTTCTGCTGAAGTCATAAGCTTGTCACTGCTCATGGAATTAGCATAACCCATTGATATAAGTGCTATTTCTGCAACGCCCCTTGGTTAATCGACATTTACCCTGCATTCAGAGCCGCCCAATCATTGCGTTTTTTGCTGCACTGCAGGACGTTTGGCTCCGCCGGAACTTGGGATGAGCGGAGGGGCCAAAATGACCCGACAATTGAGACGCATCGTATGGGGTGCCGCCACTGCGGCACTTTTAATGACTGCTACGGCGAGCGAGAGCTTCGCCATCGAAGGAAGCGACTTCACCAACTATCTGCGTGGCGCCACGCAAGGCCTGCCGTTGGGCGCGCTGCCACCGCCCGGCCTCTATGGCAGCTTCGGGCTGAACTCCACCGGTTTGCCGCCCGGCAGCGCCGGCAAAGGCAACCAGGCCATCCCCGGCGCCTCGATCGCGCCCGCCTTCGGCTATGGCGTGGCGCTGTTGTGGGTGCCCGGCTGGACCTTCCTCGGCGCCAGCTATGGCGCGAGCGTCGTGCAGGGAGCGTATATCGGAACTGCGGAGTCTTCACTAAATCCGCCGTTTGCAGTCAGTTCGGTCAACGCGCAGCTCGCCAACACGAATTTCACGCCGATTTCGTTGTCGTGGAATCTGAGCCATGGCTGGTTCGTTGCCGCCGCCTTGACGATCGTCGGTCCGGACGGTTCGCAGTGGCGTAGCACGGCCGCGAGCGTCGACCTTAACCCTGACTATTGGACCTTCGCGCCAGGCCTCGCCATTTCCTACCTGGACGCCAATTGGCTGGCGTCGGCCAACTTCCGCTATGACATCAACACCGCCTCGCGCGGCGTGACGATGGCCGCGCCGTTTATCGGTGCTGCCGCCAACGGGTTCATCTCCGGCAACGAGCTGTTCGGCGACTTCACCCTGCTCTACAAGATCGGCAAGTGGCAGATCGGTCCGGTCGGTTACTTCGAAGCCCAGACCAACGTCGACCGCCCCGGCGGCGGCGTTGCCTGCACGCCGGCGATCTGCGGCTTCCAATCGCAAGTCGCCGTCGGCGGCCTGGTCGGTTACGATTTCGGCCCGGTCGCGGTGCAGATGTGGTTCGACGACACCGTCGAATGCCAGAACGCAGTGTGCGGTCTGGACGTCTGGGGCCGCATGAGCTTCCGGATCTGGGCGCCCGAGGCTCCGAAGCCGCTGGTCGCCAAAAACTGACCAAACCGCAAGTACGACGCAGAGTGATCTAGAAAGCTGCCGTCGTCGCAGTCCTACCGGGGCCCCGCGAAATTCGCGGGGCCCTTTTCTTTAGCGGTTTGCCACCGCAGGCGAACGTTGATCGCCCGATGGGAACGTCTCGACATCGCGCCGACATGGGCGGCTATTTTGGCGTTCGGGC
Source organism: uncultured Alphaproteobacteria bacterium (assembly GCA_963829395.1). Lineage (GTDB taxonomy): Bacteria > Pseudomonadota > Alphaproteobacteria > Rhizobiales > Xanthobacteraceae > BOG-931. The sequence goes on from CAWHHX010000002.1 coordinate 272,712, forward strand.
TTTTCTTGACGGCCGCGGTGCTGCATCATTGCTCGTGCCACGTTGGACAAACACCGGATCGCCATGGCTTCTATCGAACTGCACTCTCCGATCGCCGCCACCCCCACCGCTCCGTTGCGCCACGATTGGACGCGCGAAGAACTGCGCGCGTTGTTCGACCTGCCGCTTTCCGAGCTGATATTCCGGGCGCAAAGCATTCACCGCGCCCACTTCGATCCCTCCGAGGTGCAACTCTCGACGCTGCTGTCGATCAAGACCGGCGGCTGCCCGGAAGACTGCGCCTATTGTCCGCAGAGCGCCCAGTACGAGACCGGCGTGCACGCCGAGAAGCTGATGCCGCTCGACACGGTGCTGGCGGAAGCGCAGGCGGCGCGGGACGCCGGCGCCAGCCGCTTCTGCATGGGCGCGGCATGGCGCTCACCCAAGGAGCGCGATCTCGATGCGGTCTGCGCCATGGTCGAAGGCGTCAAGGCGCTGGGGCTCGAGACCTGCGCGACGCTCGGCATGCTGACCGCGCCGCAAGCAAAGAAACTCAAGGCCGCGGGCCTCGATTATTACAATCACAATCTCGACACCTCGCCGGAATTCTACGGCAAGATCATCACCACGCGCACCTACGAAGATCGCCTCGAAACGCTCGACCATGTGCGCACGGCAGGCATCCATGTCTGCTGCGGCGGTATCGTCGGCATGGGCGAGACGCGCGAGGACCGCATCGGCATGATCGCGACGCTGGCGAATTTGCCGGTGCATCCCGAATCGGTGCCGATCAACATGCTGGTCCGCGTCGCCGGCACGCCACTGGCGGACGAGCCATCGCTGGATGCCATCGACTTCGTGCGCACCATCGCCGTTGCCCGCATCGCCATGCCGCAATCGATGGTGCGGCTTTCGGCCGGCCGGGAGACCATGAGCGAGGAGACGCAGGCTTTGTGTTTCCTCGCCGGCGCCAATTCGATCTTCTGCGGGCCAAAACTCCTCACCACGCCGAATCCGCAGCGCGATCGCGATCAGGCGCTGATGGATCGGCTCGGCATGCAGCCGATGGGCTGAATATCGCCGCCGCCGCTGCGAACGAACGGCTCCGGCCCGAAGCGGCCGGCCCGACGGCAAGCTCCGCGAAACAACGGCGAGGTTACTGCTTCCCCGCACGCAGCACGTGATAACTCAGCGCGCCGGGATCGGTGAGATCCGGCACCGTCCAGCCGTCGAGGTCGTATTCGGCCATGCAATCCTCGGCGAAGCCCTTGAAGCGATCGGCGTTGCCGGATGCCTGCGCGCCGAACAGGCAATAGCGGCGAATCTCTTCGGTCGAGCCGCCGTAGTTGATTTCGTAGAGCTCGTGGCGGCCGCCGAATTCCGTCGCCAGGCAGTCCCACAGCAGCTTCATCAGCTTGACCCGCTCCTCGGCCTTGTAGCCGTTGGAGCCGCGCATGTAGCGGTCGATATAGGGGCGGATTTCCGCGTTCTTGAAGTCGTTGGCGTGCGAGTTGAGATAGATCAGTCCCGACGCCACCGTCTGTTCGATGATGTATTTGACCTTGGTGTAAGCCATGGTGGCGATGATCTGGTAGGCGTTGCCCGGATCCATATTGGGCAGCACATAGCCGTCGATCCAAGGTTTGGGATCGCGCACCATCGCGTCCGACAAGGCCCAGAACAGATTGCGCCAGGCGATGACCTCGCCGACATTGGCCTGCACGCCGCGATAATCCTTGGTGCCGGACGCTTCGACCGCCTTGAGCAAGAGCCCGGCGATGAAGTCGAGCTTGACCGCAAGCCGCGTGCAGCCATGCACGACGAAGCGCGGCAGGAAGCCGGTACGCGGAAAGAAGTTGTTGGCCTTTTCCAGATCGCCGTAGACGAAGACGTTCTCCCAGGGCACCAGCACCTTGTCGAGAATGAACACCGCGTCGTTCTCGTCGATGCGGCTCGACAGCGGATAATCGAACGGGCTGCCCATCGCCGTCGACGTCATCTCGTACGACGTGCGGCAAATAAATTTCACGCCCGGATGGTTGGTCGGCACCATGAACACCACGGCGAATTTCTTGTCCTGCACCGGGATCAGGCCGTGATGGGCGACAAAGGTGTAATTGGTCAGCACCGAGCCGGTCGCTACCACCTTGGCGCCGGAGACGACGATGCCGGCATCGGTTTCCTTCTCGACGTGGCAGCAGACGTCGGCAACCTCGTTCGGTGGGCGATCGCGATCGACCGGCGGATGGATGATGGCGTGATTGACGAACGGCACGCGCTCTTGGCTGAATTTGTACCAGCGCTTGGCGTTCTCCGAAAACGGATCATAGAACTGCGAATTGGCGCCGAGCGTCGCCAGGAACGAGGCCTTGTAGTCGGGCGAGCGGCCGAGCCAGCCATAGGTGAGCTTGGCCCATTCGGCGATGGCGTTGCGTCCCGCCAGCAGATCGTCGAGCGATCTCGGGGCTTTGAAGAAAGCATGCGTCTTGCCGCCGTTGCCGGTGTCGGTCGGCACCATGATCTTGTCGGCGTGCTTCTTGTCGTGCAGTGCGTCGAACAACCGCGCCACCATGCGCGATGTGTTGCGGAAGGCCGGATGGGTGGTCACGTCTTTGACGCGCTCGCCGTAGATGTAGACGGTGCGATCGTCGCGCAGCGATTCGAGATATTCGGCGCCGGTCTGCGGCGTTGTCACGCCGGCGCGGCCGGCGTTGCCCTGTTTGCCGGCTTCCTTGTCGTCCTTCGCGGCTGTGCTCATGACGCTGACCCCTCCTGCGTTTGATCCCTCGCCTTGATCCTCGCTGGTGGAGGATGAAGGAAGTTCGATTATCGAACTTTCGTGCGCTATTTCGACGTTTTGCGAACGATAGCGGGCGAACCAAGTGCAGGCAAGATGGCGACCCCGTCAGGCCACCGACGCGGAGATTTGCTCGGCGACGGCGCGCAGGCGCGGCAGAAACCGCTCGCGCATTTCGTTGCGAGTGGTGCGCGTCGAATGGGTGCTGACATTGAGCCCGGCGATCGCCTGACCGGCGCGATCGACAATCGGCACCGCAATCGAGCGCAGCCCGCGTTCGAGTTCCTCGTCGACGATGGAAAATCCCTGGTCGTGATCTTCGCGCACCCGCTCGTAGAGCGCTTGCACGTCGGTGATCGTCGAGGGCGTATAGGTCTCGACGCGCAACGATCGCAGCCGGCACCAGAATTCCGCGTCGTCGAGAAAGCCGAGTTGGATCCGTCCGAGCGACGTATGGAAGGCCGGCAACCGGGTTCCGACCGCCAGCGTCACCGACATGATGCGCCGCGCCGGGAAGCGCGCCACATAGACGATCTCCGTTCCCTCCAGAATCGCCGCCGAGCACGATTCGTGGAATTCCTCGCCGAGCTGGCGCATCAGCGGCGTAGCTTGTTCAATCCAGTTCTGGGTCGCGAGATAGGCAAAGCCGAGCTTGAGAATTCCGGACGACAGCGAGAATTCGCGGCCGTTCTGCACGACATAACCGAGTTCGGCGAGCGTGCGCAGAATGCGCCGCGCCGTGGCGCGAGAAAATCCGGTGGCTTTCGCCGCCTCCGACAGCGTCATCGCCGGCCGCTGCTTGTCGAACGAGCCGAGCAGCGCCAAGCCCTTGGCGAGCGTCGCCATGAACTCCTTGTCTTGTTGTTTTTCAGGCGACGTTTGCTGCGCCATCGCGCCCGCGTGTCCCTCGAGCCGCCGGCCAAAGGCGGCGGCAATTGACAGGAATTCGGCGCTCGGTAACAATCATCCAGAGCGCGAACCTTCGTTCGATAATCGAACATAGACCGCTGCGCGGCATGGTGCAAGCTGAAGGGCGCTCGGGGGTTAAACGCCAATGGCACGGCCCGCTTCCGGGACGGCAGTGCGATCCTACAGGGAGGACGATATGGCGAAGATAGCAGACGGCATTCGCGTCAACCGACGCACCTTCTTAAAGACGTCGGCGGCAACCGGCGCGGCATTGAGCGCCGGTTCCGGTATTCGCGCCGGCGGCCCACGCCGCCAAGACTTTCAAGATCGGCTATGTCAGCCCGCAGACCGGCCCGCTCGCCGCATTCGCGGAAGCCGACAATTTCGTCATCTCCAACTTCCAAAACACCGTGAAGGCCGGCGTCAAGGTCGGCAGTGCGACACTTCCGGTCGAGGTCGTCGTCAAGGACAGCCAGTCCAATCCGAACCGCGCCGCCGAAGTCGCCAAAGAACTGATCGTCTCCAACAAGATCGATCTGATGCTCGTGGCATCGACGCCGGAAACCACCAATCCGGTTTCCACCCAGTGCGAGATCGAGGAGGTGCCGTGCATCTCCACCGTCGCGCCGTGGCAGCCTTATTTCATCGGCCGCCAGGCCAATCCGGGCGGCGGCCCGCCGGCCTGGAAGCCGTTCAACTACACCTATCACTTCTTCTGGGGCCTCGAAGACGTGATCGCGGTCTTCACCAACATGTGGGGGCAAGTGCAGACCAACAAATCGGTCGGCGGCCTCTTCCCCAATGACGGCGACGGCAACGCCTGGGGCGACAAGGTCGTCGGCTTCCCGCCGGTGCTCGACAAGCTCGGCTACAAGCTCACCGATCCCGGCCGCTATCAGAACCTCACCGACGATTTCAGCGCGCAGATCGCGGCGTTCAAGAAAGCGAATTGCGAGATCATCACCGGCGTGGTGCTGCCGCCCGACTTCACCACGTTCTGGAATCAGGCGCTGCAGCAAGGCTTCAAGCCGAAGGCCGCCTCGATCGGCAAGGCGATCCTGTTCCCGGTCGCCGTCGAAGCCTTGGGCAAGAACGGCAACAACCTGTCGTCGGAAGTCTGGTGGTCGCCGAACCATCCGTTCAAGTCGTCGCTGACCGGACAATCGGCCAAGGACATCGCCGACGGCTTACGAAAAATCGTCGGGCAAGCAATGGACGCAGCCGATCGGCTTCGTCCATGCGCTGTTCGAGCTCGCCGTCGACGTGGCGAAGCGTTCGGGCGACGTCGGCGACAACAAGGGCATGGTGAAGGCGATCGCCGCGACCAAGCTCGACACCGTGGTCGGTCCGATCGCGTGGGACGGCAAGAATCTGCCGCCGTTCGCCGCGAAGAATATCGCCAAGACGCCGCTGGTCGGCGGCCAGTGGCGGTTGCGCGACGGCAACAAGTACGACATCGTCATCACCGACAACAAAACCGCGCCGGAAATTCCGGTCGGCGGCAAGATGGAGCCGATCGCCTGACGTTGATTGGAATCCATCGCTATGGCGTTTCCCGGACGCGCGTGCAGCGTGACGCGCTGCGCCCGCGATCCGGGATCGTTCCGCGCGCAGCGTTGGCGTGGACTTACGCGTGATCTTGAAGCTGGACAATCTGTCGCGATCGTTCGGCTCGCTCAAAGCCGTCGATGGCGTCGAGCTTGAGGTCGCGCGCGGCGAGGCGCTGGGCATCATCGGACCGAACGGCGCCGGGAAATCGACGCTGTTCAATCTCATCACCGGACTGCTGAAGCCGGACGGTGGCGCCGTTCATTTCGACGGGCCACGACATCACCCACGCGCCGCCGCGCGCCCGTTGCATCGCCGGCATCGGCCGCTCGTTCCAGATTCCGCATCCGTTCGAGAATCTGACGGTATTCGAAAATCTGCTGGTCGCCGCCATCCATGGCCGCAGGCAGCGCGAAGCGCGACGTCGTCGACGCCTGCGGCGACATTCTGCAGCGCACCGGCCTCGTCGCCTTCGCCAACCGCCGCGCCGGCACGCTCAACCTGCTGGGGCGCAAGCGGCTTGAGCTGGCGCGCGCCTTGGCGAGCGGCCCGCGGCTGCTGTTGCTCGACGAAATCGCCGGCGGCCTGACCGAGGCCGAATGCCTGGAGCTCGTGGCGCTGATTCGGGAGATCCAACAATCGGGCGTGACCATCGTCTGGATCGAGCACATCGTGCACGCGCTGGTCGCCGTCGTTTCCCGATTGGTGGTGCTCAATTTCGGACGCAAGATCGTCGAAGGCGAGCCGCGCGCGGTCATGGCCTCCGACGAGGTCCGCGAGATCTATATGGGCATCGCGGCGTGAGGCGCTCGCAGGCGTTCGACGGCGTGCTGGAGACCCGCGAGCTGACCGCCTTTTACGGCGACTTCCAGGCGCTGTTCGGCATCACGTTTGCGCTCGATGAGGGCGAGACCGTCGCCATCATCGGCGCCAACGGCGCCGGCAAATCGACTTTCCTCAAAGCGATCGCCGGCCTGCTGCCGCGCCCGGCTGCCGCCGTGCGCCTCGAACGACCGCGACATCGGAGCGCTGCCGGCCTACGAGATCGTCAAGCTCGGCATTGCGCTGGTGCCGGAAGGCCGGCGGTTATTTTCTTCGCTGTCGGTCGAGGAAAATCTGCTGGTCGGCGCCTACGGCCGCCACATCGGCGGCCCTTGGGATCTGGCAGCCGTTTATCGGCTTTTCCCGGTGCTGCGCGAGCGTCGTCACACGCCCAAGCACGGCACTGTCCGGCGGCCAGCAACAGATGGTCGCCATCGGGCGGAGCTTGATGTCGAACCCGCGCATTCTGTTGTGCGACGAGCTCAGCCTCGGGCTGGCGCCGATCGTCATTCGCGACATCTATGCGGCGCTCGCCGACATCAAGGCGAGCGGCACCAGCGTGGTCCTGGTCGAGCAGGATCTCGTCCACGCCATGTCGGTCGCGGACCGGGCTTATTGCTTTCAGGAAGGGCGCGTCAGTCTCGAGCGGCCGGCCGGCGGAGCTGAGCCGCGACGCCATTCACGCCGCCTATTTCGGATTGTAAGCGATGCTCGGCTGGATCGACACGCTGCTGCAAGGCATCCTGCTCGGCGGGCTTTATTCGCTCTACGCCACCGGCCTGTCGGTCATCTTCGGCATCATGCGCCTCGTCAATCTGGCGCACGGCGATCTGATCGTGCTCGGCGCATTCTTGATTCTCGCCGCGACCAGCGCCGGCGTACCGCTCGTGGTCGCTTGCGTGGTGGTGGTGCCGCTGATGTTCGCTGTCGGCTATGCGCTGCAGTCCGTGCTGCTCAACCGCGCGCTCGGCCGCAACATCCTGCCGCCGTTGCTGATCACCTTCGGGCTGTCGATCATCGTGCAGAACGGCCTTCTGGAGACATTTTCCGCCGACACCCGCCGGCTCGATGTCGGCTCGCTGCAAAGCGCGTCGCTGCCGCTCGGCGGCGGCATCGCGGTCGGGGTCATGCCGCTGATCTGCCTTGCAGCGGCGATCGCCGTCATCCTGTTGCTCAATGGCGTGTTCTATCGGACCGCGCTCGGCCGGGCGTTTCGCGCCACCTCCGACGACGTGGAAATCGCGCAGCTCATGGGCATCAACAACCGCTCGATCTACGCGCTGACCATGGGCATCTCGCTCGCGGTCTGCGCGCTGGCGGCGTTCTTTCTCGGCACCCGCGCCAATTTCGATCCCAGCATCGGACCGGCGCGTCTCCTCTATGCCTTCGAGGCCGTGATCATCGGCGGCCTCGGCAGCCTGTGGGGAACGCTCGCCGGCGGCATCGTCGTCGGCGTGGCGCAGACGATCGGCGCGCACATCGATCCGGAATGGCAGCTTCTCTCCGGCCATATCGCATTCCTGGTCGTGCTGGTGATCCGGCCGCGCGGCTTGTTTCCGCGGGCGGTGGATTAAGAGCGGCGGCGATGCGCATCGGCGACTTGACCATCGGCAAAAAAGGCGCCGTGCCGGCGACGCGCTTTGCGGTCGCGCGCGAGACCCGGGCGTCAATGCTCACGCTCATTATCGCCGTTCCCGTTGTCGTTCTTCTGCTCGCGCTGCCGGCGTTTGCGAGCCGCGCGCTGCTGCAGGAATTTTTCTACGTCTTCACCATGTTGGCGCTGGCGCAATTATGGAATCTGCTCGCCGGCAGCGCCGGGCTGATGTCGGTCGGACAGCAAGCCTTCGTCGGCGTCGGCGCTTACGCGCTGTTCGCCTTTACCGTGGTCGCCGGCCTCGACGCCGTGCCCGCGATCGTCTTGGCCGGGGCCGTTGCCGGCCTGGTCGCCATTCCGGCCGCGCTGATCGTGTTCCGCCTGCGCGGCGCCTATTTCGCCATCGGCACCTGGGTGGTCGCCGAAGTCTGCCGGCTCATCCTGGCGCAGGTGAAGCAGCTCGGCGGCGGCACCGGCACGTCGCTGCCCCCGGACATCGCCAGCTCCATCGTCGGCCTGGATTTTGTGCGCAACCTGTTTGCGGTTCGCGGCCCTGCGGCGCGCGACATCATGGTGTATTGGCTCGCGCTTATTCTCGCCATTGGCACGTTCGTTCTGGTGTACCGGCTGTTGCGATCCCGCCACGGCTTGGCGCTGTCCGCGATCGGCGATTCCGAGGCCGCCGCCGAGAGCACCGGCGTCGACGTCTTTCGCACCAAGTTCTTGATTTACGTGCTGACTGCCGTGGCCACCGGCATGGTCGGCGCGCTCATCTTCCTGCAGAAAGCCCGGATCTCGCCGGACGCCGCCTTCTCGCTCATCGATTGGACCGCCTATGTCATCTTCATTGTCGTCATCGGCGGCATCGGCACGATGGAAGGCCCGATCATCGGCGTCGCGATCTTCTATCTGCTGCAATACTATCTCGCCGCGCTCGGCTCCTGGTATCTGATCCTGCTCGGCGGCCTCGCCATTCTGCTCATGCTGTTTGCGCCGTCGGGCGTATGGGGCGTGATCTCCCATTCCCTCGACATCAGCCTGTTCCCGGTACGACGGAGGTTGATCGTGACAACCGAAACTGCCGCCAAGAACGAAAGCAAGCCGTAGCGATCACGGCCGGGATTTTTTCGGGAGCGTTTGTGTTCTATGGATCGCGCAACAACCCGCTCGCCGCCCCGGCTATTGTTCGACTACCGGGAAGCCGATATATCCATTCGGACATTACGATACGGCATCAAGAATGAAGCCGGTCGCCGCATCAACGAAACTGCAGGGAGGAAAACACCATGAACGTACCGGCGCCTAAATTCCTGATCGAGAAGACCTGGGAGGGACGCGTTTTCGGCACCGAATGGCGGAGCGCCGCCGGCGGGCTATTGGATGTGCTCGAGCCGGCGACCGGCGCCAAGATCACCAGCGTCGGCAATGCGACCGCCGCCGATGTGCGCCGGGCGGCGAGCGAAGCGCGCGCCGCGCAGCCCGGCTGGGCAGCGACGCCCTACGAAGAGCGCGCCGCGATCCTGCGCAAAGCCGCCCGCGTGCTGGAGGACAATCAAGAAGAGTTGATTCCGTGGATCGCGCGCGAGACCGGCGGCATTCCGGCCAAGGCGGGCTTCGAAATCCATCTGGTGGCCGAAGGCCTCTATCGCTCCGCCGCCATGTGCACCGAGCCGCAAGGCCTGGTGCTGCCCTCCAATCCGGGCCGCATCAGCATCGCCCGCCGGCTGCCGCGCGGTGTCATCGGCATCATTTCGCCGTTCAATTTCCCGCTGATCCTTTCGATGCGCGCCGTCGGACCGGCGCTTGCGACCGGCAACACGGTGGTGCTCAAGCCCGACCCGCGCACCGTCATGACCGGCGGCTTTATCATCGCCCGAGTGTTCGAAGAAGCCGGCTTGCCGAAGGGCGTGCTCCACGTCCTGCCCGGCGGCGCCGAGGCGGGCGAAGCGCTGTGCACCGACCCCGACATCGCCATGGTGTCGTTCACCGGGTCGAGCAATGTCGGCCGCCGCATCGGCGAACTGGCCGGCAAGCATCTCAAGAAAGTCCAGCTCGAACTCGGCGGCAAGAACGCGGTGATCGTGCTCGAAGACGCCGATCTCGATGCGGCCGCTTCGGCGATCGCGTTCGGCGCCTGGTTCCACCAGGGCCAGATCTGCATGACCACGGGCCGCATCTTGGCGCGCGATAAGATTGCCAAATCGCTGACCGAGAAGCTGGTGGCCAAAGCCAACCATCTGCCGGTCGGCGATCCGCTGGGACAGGTGGCGCTCGGACCCGTGATCTCGAAGGCGCAGGCGCAACGCATCGACGGCATCGTGAGAGAGTCGGTCGCCGCCGGCGCCAAGCTCGAAGCCGGCGGCACGTTCGAGGGCCCGTTCTACAAGCCGACGGTGCTGACCGGCGTGAAGCCCGGCATGCGCGCGTTCGACGAGGAGATATTCGGCCCGGTGGCGGCGATCACGTCCGTCGGCAGCGACGACGAGGCGGTGCAGCTCGCCAATCATAACGAGTACGGCCTCTCGGCCGGCGTCTTCTCCGCCGATGTCGGACGTGCGATCGCGATCGGCAATCGTCTCAACACCGGTCTGCTGCACATCAATGATCAGACCGTCGCCGACGAGCCGCACGTGCCGTTCGGCGGCTCGGGCGCTTCCGGCAACGGGACGCGCATCGGCGGCCCGGCCAATTGGGATGAATTCACCCAATGGCAGTGGATGACGATCAAAGAGAAGCCGAATCCGTATCCGTTCTGATCCGTCGATCGTGCATTCGGATCAGTCGGCGGCGGCGCGCCAAGTGCTGCCGCCGCTTTTCGTCGAATCCTTGGTGCGCCGGCTCGATGATGAAACATCTCCGCGTATTGTTGCAAAAACAGCGGCAGTTTGATCCGCCTGCACGACCGGAACGCACGGTCCGGTGCGGGATTGTCGTGTGCGACAACAAAGGAGACGTTTCACGATGTCGAGCAAGATCATGATCGTGCTTGCAGCGACGGCGCTTCTGGCGTCGACGGCTTTGGCTTCTGCGCAGACGCAGGCTTCCCCGCGTTACTGGGGCGGCAGTAGCTATTTCGGCTACGGCGGCTATGGCGGCTATTACGGACAAATGGATCCGCTGGGTGATGGCATCGGAGCCTATAATTACGGACCGGGGCCAGGCATCTATTATGGCCCGCCCGGTTACTCCGGCTGGTGACCGCCAACAATCTGCGCACGCGTTGACGCGACGGCCGCACTCACGTGCGGCCGTCGTCGCATGTGTGATCGTTTTTGCATCACCTGGCTGCCAGAGAATTGATCGGTAGCTGTAGCCGGCCGACGTCAACGCCGGCGGCCACCTGGAACCGATGCGCCGTCATAGGTGCGTTGCGCAGGGAACGGTGATCCACAACGCTTGTTGTTCGGGAATAACTGCAGGACTGACCCACAAGTCTACGCAAAGGAAAAAGCCACGGAGATTGGAACAATGTCGGCAAAACTTCTCCCCGTCATCATCGCGGGCTCGCTGCTCGGAACAACCGCGTTGGCGTCCGCGCAGCCGCTGGTCTATCCGCAATATGGCTACAATTACAGCTACTACGGATATGCGCCGGCGTATCCGCCCGCGGTCACTTTTGGCTATGGCGTCGGCCCGGGAGCCTATTACGCACCGGGATTGTATAACTATGCTCCCGTCTACGTCGCACCAGGTTATAGCGGCTGGAACCAAACCGGGTGGAACTATTGGTAGCGGCAACCAGCTCTTATCCTCGACCAACAGCCGCGCTTTCAGGCGCGGCTGTTATTTTTGTTTGACATGATCTTACATCAAATAGCCGCCGGCGAATTAGTGAGAACGCAGCGGGCGGGCGGCTAAATGCCGGCGGGCCGCGCGAAGTCCTGATCGACCCACGATCATGGACCTTCATAGGTGCGTTGCGCACACGTGGGGAACGGCGACCCGCTTCGCATGTTGCTCGGGGGATTATTCCCCGAGAAAACCCTGGAGATTGAAACAATGTCGGCAAAGATTCTTCCCGCCATCGTCGTCGGCCTGGTGCTCGGAACAACCGCGTTGGCATCCGCGCAAACGAGAAACTACCAGCAGGATCCTTATAACTATCAGCAGCAGCGCATGATGCAGTATCCCGACGCTTACTCGCAGGATCCCTATGCCGGGACGCCATTCGAAAACGTTGCGCCGTACAGCAGCTATGATCAAGCAGATCCCTATGCAGCAAGCCGTTGGGACGGCGTCGCGCCGTACTAACGCGGATCATCAGGCGAGGACCGGCTGGCCGGTCGCGCGACATTACGTTTTCGGTCCGACGACAGCCGCACGAGTGTGCGGCTGTTGTACTTTGGCGCTGAGGTTGGCGTTCGAGCACGGCGGCGGCGAAAGCATTTTCGCACGGACTCCTGCAAGGGCATTTGCAGAATTCGTCATCGACGGCGGACATTGCTCACCGCTGCGCTTTTTCCGCTAGCCCGGCTCTGCTAGCGTCCAACGCATGGACGCCGCACGCCCGATTTCGACTGACGATAATGCAACTCTGCCGGCCCTCGCGCCTGGCGCGCCCAAAGCGGCGGACGACATCGGGCGTGTCACGCCGATGATGGAGCAATATATCGAGATCAAGGCCGCCAATCCGGACTGCCTTTTATTCTACCGGATGGGCGACTTTTACGAGCTGTTCTTCGGTGACGCCGAAATCGCTTCGCGTGCGCTCGGCATCGTGTTGACCAAGCGCGGCAAACATCTCGGCAGCGACATTCCGATGTGCGGCGTTCCGATCGAGCGCGCCGATGAATATCTGCATCGGCTGATCGCGCTCGGCCATCGCGTCGCCGTGTGCGAGCAGCTCGAGGACCCGGCCGAGGCGCGAAAACGCGGCGCCAAGAGCGTCGTGCGCCGCGATGTGGTACGGCTGGTGACGGCCGGTACGCTGACGGAGGATTCGCTCCTCGACGCCCGGAGCAACAATTATCTCCTGGCGCTGGCGCGCGCCCGCGCTTCCTCCGACGAGGACCGCTTCGCGCTGGCCTGGATCGACATCTCGACCGGCGAATTTCGCGTCGGCGAGTGCGACCGCACGACGCTCGCCGCCGAGATCGCCCGTATCGAGCCTGGCGAAATCATCGTGTCGGACGCGTTTTATTCCGACCACGAGTTCGCGCCGTATCTGCGCTCGCTGCCGGCAGTGATGCCGCTGACGCGCGACGTGTTCGACGGCGCGACCGCCGAGCGCCGCTTGGCGTCGTTCTTCGGCGTGGCGACGACGGCGTCGTTCGGTGCGTTCTCGCGCATCGAGCTCACGGCGGCGGCGGCCGTGGTCACCTATGTCGAGCGGACCCAGCTCGGCAAGCGCCCGCCGCTGTCGCCGCCGGTCCGCGAGGCGGCGGGGGCGACGCTGGCGATCGATCAGGCGACGCGCGGCAATCTCGAACTGATCCGCACGCTCGGCGGCGAGCGGCGCGGTTCGCTCCTTGCCGCCATCGATCGGACGGTAACGGCGGCGGGCTCGCGGCTGTTGGCGCAGCGGCTGGCCGCGCCGCTGACCGACCCGGTCGAGATCGCGTATCGCTTCGACGCGGTCACGGCCTTCGTCAGCGACGGCGCCGCGCGCGCCGATCTGCGCGAACGGCTCAAAGCGGCGCCCGACCTGGCGCGGGCGCTCACCCGCATCGTGATCGGCCGCGGCGGGCCGCGCGACCTCGCCGCCATCCGCGACGGGATTTTTGCTGCGGCGGCGATTGCCGGGCAAATATCCGCACTGCCGGATCTGCCACGCGACCTGGCGCGAGCGGTCGAGGCGCTTCGCCGTCCCGATGGCGCACTCGCCGCAGAGCTCGGCCGAGCGCTGGCCGATGAGTTGCCGGCGTTTCGCCGCGACGGCGGTTTTGTGCGCGGCGGTTACGAGGCGGCGCTCGACGAGGCCCGCGCGCTGCGCGACGAGTCACGCCGCGTCATTGCGGCACTGCAGGTGCGATACGCCGAGACCACGGGCATCCGCTCGCTGAAAATCCGGCACAACAACGTGCTCGGCTATTTCGTTGATGTCACTGCCCAGCACGGCGAGAAATTGCTGACCGCGCCGCTCAATGCGACGTTCATTCATCGGCAAACGCTCGCCGGGCAGGTGCGATTCACGACGACCGAACTCGGCGAACTGGAAGCGAAAATCGCCAACGCCGCCGAGCGGGCGCTGGCGCTCGAGCTTGAGATTTTTGATCGCCTCGCCGCCGCGGTAGCCGTCGTGAGCGTCGCCATCAAACAGGCGGCCGATGCGCTCGCGATCGCCGACGTCGCCGTAGCGCTGGCGAACCTTGCGGTTGAGCGCGATTACGTGCGCCCCGAAGTCGACGACAGTCTGGCGTTTATGATCACGGCCGGGCGCCATCCGGTGGTCGAGCAGGCGCTGGCGAGTGACGGCGGCCCGTTCGTCGCCAACGATTGCGATCTGTCGCCGCCTTATCCTCCCGCGCAAGCGGGGGAGCGTAAGCCGCACGCCGGCCGCATCTGGCTGCTCACCGGCCCCAACATGGCGGGAAAATCGACCTTCCTGCGGCAGAACGCGCTCATCGCCGTGCTCGCGCAGATGGGCAGCTTCGTGCCGGCGCAGGCGGCGCGTATCGGCGTGGTCGACCGGCTGTTCTCGCGCGTCGGCGCCGCCGACGACCTCGCCCGCGGGCGCTCGACCTTCATGGTCGAGATGGTCGAGACCGCGGCCATTCTCAACCAGGCCGGCGAGCGCGCGCTGGTGATCCTCGATGAGATCGGCCGCGGCACGGCGACCTTCGACGGACTGTCCATCGCCTGGGCGACGATCGAGCATTTGCACGAGAACAATCGCTGCCGCGCGCTGTTCGCCACCCACTTCCACGAAATGACGGCGCTCGCCGCCAGGCTGCCGCGGCTGCACAACGCGACGATGCGAGTGAAGGAATGGCAAGGCGAAGTCGTTTTCCTCCACGAAGTCGTTCCCGGCGCGGCGGATCGCTCCTACGGCATCCAGGTGGCGAAGCTCGCCGGTTTGCCGCCGAGCGTGATCGAGCGCGCCAAGCTCGTCCTGGCGCAGCTCGAGGCCGAGGATCGCATCTCGCCGGCGCGCAAGCTGATCGACGATTTGCCGCTCTTTGCCGCGGCACGATCGGCTGCTCCGGCGCCGCAAGGCGACGCCGCGCTGGCCGCTCTGGTCGAGGCGCTGGCCGCGCTTCATCCCGACGAAATGTCGCCGCGCGATGCACTCGAAGCGCTCTACGCGCTCAAGACGCAGCTGGCGAAGACGAAAATGTAGCCCGGGTTGAGCGGAGCGAAACCCGGGACGCGCGTCGCAGCGTCACGACCGCTCCCGGATTTCGCTCCGCTCAATCCGGGCTACATTTCTCATCCGGATGACGAGCAGCGAGCCGCTCCAGGCCAGTGAGACGGCGAGCCCCGCCGCGAGCGCCGGCCACACCCCGATCGGCGCGACGAGATAGTGCACGGCCAGAAAACCGAACGCGAGGCCGATCAGCGGAAGCTGCGCATGCGCCAGCATGCTCGCCGTCGCCTTGCCGCCGATGCGCGGATGCATGATGACGATCGAGCTGCCGAGGATGATCGGAAACAAGGCGAACATGCCCGAGGCGAACGAGCCGATGCTGGAACTGGCGGCGGTGACGACGGCAACGACCAAGGCCGCCGTGAGCGCGCGCAGCGGAATATCGAACGGCGTGCGCACGAATTTCACCGGCCCGCCGCCGGCGCGAAAGCGCCAGCTTAAAGGGATGGTGACGGCATAGACCACGACATTGATCGTCATCGCTCCGAGCGGCGTCCACTCGACCGTGCGCAACGCTGCCGCCATGGCAAGCCACGCGACGCCAGCACCGCCGAGGCTGACAAGCAGGCCGTGGCGTTGCGCCAGCAGCGCATAAGTCGCGGCGAAGATGGCGACCGCCGCATTGATGGCGACGCTGCCGATGGCGCTCGCGGCGATGAAGCTTGGCGGATGCTCGAGCGCGAGAATGGTGTAGGCGGCGCCGGCCGCGGTCGGCAGCGCGCCGACAAGCGCGCCGACAAAGGCGCCGCTGCGTTCGACGACCAGCGAGGTGATGACGACGACGGTCGCCGTCATCGCCATCTTCAGCGCGAATCCAATCCAGAACAAAAGATCGGGGGACACCGGGCGCGATCAGCTGCGGTTGAGGCTGACCTCCACCGGCGGCCCGCTCTTGATCGTCTGATACACGACGCAATAGCGCTCGGTGAGCTTGAGCAGCTGATCGAGCTTGTCCGGCGGCGCGTCGGTGTCGACATCGAAGCGGAGCCGGATTTGCGCGAAGCCGACCGGCGCATCCTTGGCAACACCGAGCGTGCCGCGGAAGTCGAGATCGCCCTCGGCCGAGACCGCGCCGGACTTCAGCGGCACCTCGATCGCGGTTGCGACCGCCTTCAACGTGACGCCGGCGCAGGCCACGAGCGCTTCCAGCAGCATGTCGCCGGAGCACAATTCAAGTCCCGAGCCGCCGGTTGCCGGATGCAGCCCGGCGACCGCGAGCGCGCGGCCGGTCTCGACCTTGCAGGCGATATTGTTGTCATCCAGCGTGCCGTGCGCCTTCAAGGTGATGACGGCGGCCTCAGCGTCCGTCTTGTAGCGTTCCTTGATCGGCGCCTGCAGCGCCCGCAGTCCGGCAGCGTCCATGCTCATTCCTTTCTTCCCAATCAAGTTTGCAAGTCCAAAGTCAGTTGGTCCGAGGCCTTTTGATCATTCCGCCGGCATCAGCACCAGGCGGCCGACCACCTTGCCGGCCTTGAGCTCTTCGAGCGCGTCATTGACGGCGGCGAGCGGTCTTTTGCCGACCGGAAGATCGGGCACGCCTTTGCGGCGCACGAGATCAAGGAGCTCGGCCATTTCGGTAAGGCTGCCGACATACGAGCCTTGGATCGTCATGGCTCGCAACGGAAACGACGGCGTCGGTACCGTGATGTCGCCGCCGAACAGGCCGACGATGATCAATTTGCCGCCTTTGCAGAGGCTGTCGAGGGCAAGTTGCGCAGTGCGCGAAGCGCCGACGAGATCGATCACCGCCCCGGCGCCGCCATTGGTCGCCGCAATGATCTGTTTGCTGGCATCCGGCGCGTTGCTGTCGATGGTCATCAGCGCGCCGGCCTTCTTTGCCGCCTCGCGCTTGACCGGATCGATGTCGACCACGATGGCGCCTTTGCCCCCCATGGCTTTGTGCAACGACAGGCACATCAGCCCAAGACCGCCGGCGCCGATGATCACGACCGGCTCCTCCTGCAACAGCGGGCCGACCTTCTTCAACGCGCCGTACGTCGTAATCCCGGAGCAGGCGAGCGGCGCCGCCTTTTCCGGCGGAATGTCGCCGATGTCGAACAGATAACGCGGATGCGGCACCAGCAAATGGTCGGCATAGCCGCCGGAGCGGAAGACACCGATACTGAACGCCGTGCGGCACATCTGTTCGTCGCCGCGCAGGCATTTGGCGCATTCGCCGCAGCCGAGCCACGGATGCACCAGACGGCGGTCACCGATCTTCACGCCCGTCGCGTCGGGACCGAAGGCGACAACTTCGCCGACATTTTCATGCCCCATGGTTAGCGGCAGCTTCACGCCGCGATCGGCGAGCTTGAGCACCTTGCCGCCGCCGAGGTCGTATTGGCCTTCCCAGATATGCAGATCGCTGTGGCAAACGCCGGCGGCGATGACCTTGAGCAAGACCTCGGTGCCGGTGGGCTTTGGCGTCGGCCGTTCCATCAATTGCAGCGGCGCACCGCACTCGCAGACGTCATAGCTTTTCATTGGCCTCGTCTCCTCCCGTTAGGCTTTTCGTGTTGGGCTTTTATGTCGTTCCTGGCGACCATGCTAGCACACCACTGCCGCGCTGCCCCGTCCCAAGGCCACGATCCAAGGCCACGATCCAAGGCCACTACCGAGAGCCACAATCCCGCCATGCGCAGCCGCTGCCGGCGCGTCGGCACACCATATTTCAGGGGCCGATGACAGCGCACCGCGGCTCAGTTATGACGAAGGATGATGCTGGATACCCAACGCGCCCCGCGCGTCCCCGCCGAGCTCCTCGATAGTGCGGCGATCGTCGCCGACCTCAAAGGCCTCGCCGAAACCCATGCCGGGCGCGAGCGCGAGCTGCGCGCCGCTGTCGCCCGCCGCCTAAAAACGGCGCTGACCCAGGCGCGCGCCCGCGCCGAGGAATTGTTACTCAAGGACCGCCACGGGCGGCGCTGCGCCGAGCGGCTGTGCCAGACGCAGGACGAAATCATCCGCATCCTGTTCGAGTTCGCCGCCGACGCACTTTACCCGCCGCAGATCCATTCCCAGGCCGAGCGCATGGCGGTGATCGCCACCGGCGGCTACGGCCGCGGGCTCCTGGCACCGGGCTCCGACATCGATCTCTTGTTCGTGCTGCCGTACAAACAGACCGCCTGGGGGGAATCGGTCGCCGAAGCTCTGCTCTATTGCCTGTGGGACATGGGGCAGAAGGTCGGCCACGCCACGCGTTCGGTCAGCGAATGCATCCGCCAGGCCAAGGCCGACATGACCATCCGCACGGCGCTCCTTGAATCCCGGCACCTGTTCGGCGACGCCGCACTCTACAACGAGCTGACGACGCGGTTCGAAAAAGAGGTCGTGCAGGGCAGCGCCGCGGAATTCGTCGCCGCCAAGCTCGCCGAGCGCGAAGAGCGTCATCGCCGGGCCGGGCAGTCGCGCTATCTGGTCGAGCCGAACGTGAAGGACGGCAAGGGCGGTCTGCGCGACCTGCACACGCTGTTCTGGATCGCCAAGTACGTCTATCGCGTGCGCGAGCCCGAGGAATTGATCGATCGCGAAGTGTTCGACCGCGACGAATACAACATGTTCCGCCGCTGCGAGGATTTCCTGTGGACGGTCCGCTGCAACATGCATTTCCTCGCCGGCCGCGCCGAGGAGCGCCTGTCGTTCGACATCCAGCGCGAGATCGCGGTGCGGCTCGGTTACACCGAGCATCCGGGGCTCAAAGACGTCGAACGCTTCATGAAGCACTATTTCTTGACGGCCAAGCATGTCGGCGATCTTACCGCCATTCTCTGCGCCGGCCTCGAAGAACGTCAGGCCAAGCCGGCGCCGGTGCTCAGCCGCGTGATCGCGCGTTTACGGCCGGCGCGCAACCGGCGAACGATCACCGAGACCGACGATTTCGTCATCGACAACAACCGCATCAACCTCGCCCGCACCACTGTCTTCAAGCGCGATCCGGTCAACCTGATCCGGCTGTTCTATCTGGCGCAGAAATACAATCTCGCGATTCATCCCGAAGCGATGCGCACCGCCACCCGCTCGCTCAAATTGATCGACGCCGACGTGCGCGACGACAAGGAGGCGAACCGCCTGTTCCTGGAAATCCTGACGTCCAAGAACGAGGCGGAAACCGTGCTGCGCCGCATGAACGAAGCCGGCGTGCTCGGCGAATTCGTCCGCGCCTTCGGTCGCATCGTGGCGATGATGCAATTCAACATGTACCACCATTACACGGTGGACGAGCATTTGCTGCGCTGCATCGGCGTGCTCAACGAGATCGAGCACGGCAGCAGTTCCGAAGTCGCGCTGGCCAGCGAATTGATGCGCACGATCCAGCCCGAGCACCGCAAGCTGCTCTACGTCGCGCTGTTCCTGCACGATATCGCCAAGGGGCGGATCGAGGACCATTCGATCGCCGGCGCGCGCATCGCCCGCCGCTTCTGTCCGCGGCTCGGCTTTAACCCGGGCGAGACCGAACTGGTCGCCTGGCTGGTCGAGGTGCATCTCGTCATGTCGACGGTGGCGCAATCGCGCGACCTCTCCGACCGCAAGACGATCGAGAACTTCGCCGCCGTGGTGCAGTCGCTGGAGCGGATGAAGCTTTTGACCATCCTGACCACCGCCGACATCCGTGCCGTCGGACCGGGCGTATGGAACGGCTGGAAATCACAACTGATCCGTACGCTCTACTACGAGACCGAGCCGGTGCTCACCGGCGGCTTTTCCGAGGTCAACCGCGCCGAGCGCGTGGCCGCGGCCAAAGCCGAGTTTCGCGACAATTTCCGCGATTGGCCCGCCGAAGTGCTCGATGCCTATGTCGCCCGCCACTATCCGGCTTATTGGCTCAAGGTCGATCTGCCGCACAAGCTGGCGCATGCGCGCTTCGTGCGCGCCAGCGAAGACGCGGGCAAACGGCTTGCCACCGGCATCGGCTTCGATGCGACGCGCGGCGTCACCGAACTCACCGTGTACGCCCCCGACCATCCATGGCTGCTGTCGATCGTCGCCGGCGCTTGCGCGATCGCCGGCGCCAATATCGTCGATGCGCAGATTTACACCACGACCAATGGCATCGCGCTCGACACCATCGCCGTCTCGCGCGAATTCGAGCTCGACGAAGACGAAGCGCGCCGCGCCGCGCCGCATCGCCGAAGCGATCGAAAAGGCAGTACAGGGATTGATCAAGCTGCCCGAAGTGCTGCCGAAGCGCGCACCGCCGAAGGGACGCCTGAAAGCTTTCGTTATCGAGCCGGAAGTGACCATCAACAATCAATGGTCACAGCGCTATACGGTCGTGGAGGTCACCGGCCTCGACCGGCCGGGCCTGCTCTACGAATTGACGACCACGCTGTCCAAGCTCAACCTCAACATCGCCTCGGCGCATGTCGCAACGTTCGGCGAGCGCGTCGTCGACGTGTTCTACGTCACCGATCTTCTTGGCGCCAAAATCACCACGCCCAGCCGGCAAGTGGCGATCAAGCGGCCGCTGATCGCGTTATTCACCTCGCCGAACGGCGAGGCGAAGGCGGCGGCCGAATAAATTCCCTCCCCCTTGTGGGGAGGGGTTAGGGGTGGGCGTCCCCTGTCGCGACATGATCGTAACTTGGCTAAGCCCTCGTCATCGAAACCCTAGCATCGATCAATAAAGCGCATACGTTTTTCCGTGCGTTAGGTTGCGCTTTACAGAAACGTCGCGATATCAGGATTGTCGCACAGACCCATCCGGAAGAGATTAGCATGTACCAGATAAAGCGGCATCTCGGAGCTTTTCTCGCAGCTACACTAGCGCTTTGCCCATTGGGCGCAGGCGCGGAGGATGCAGATCCGGGGCGCGAGCGCACCAATGCGAGCGCTGAACGGCGCGAGGAGCCCATTCGCATCCAAGTCAGCGTTAATTTATTCTTTGCCGGGCCTACCGGGGAAAGCGAGGAAGCGGTGAAGCTGAGGGAGCGGGCACGCCGCTCAGTCTATGAGATGGCATCGGGCGAGTGCGCTCTGGCTGAGCAAGTGCTTGCGAAGACGTGCCGGCTCGAGTCCGTCAACGTCAATATTGCGCGGCAGCTCGGCGCTCAGACCGAAGGCTACACAGCAGGTGGCAATTTTACGCTGCGCGTGACGTTGAAATAGCTCAATTCACGTACTCCAAGGTGGCATCGCGGCGCACTTCATACACGTGCGCCTGCAACGTCTCGGCCGCACCCGAGCGATTGGGGCGATCGACCAGCACACAGGCGGCATAATCGGGTGGCGGCTCGTGATCGGTTGCAGCCACGCGTGCGAGCGCAGTGGCTGTTAGCCAGCGGCAAATGCGCCGGGTGAACGGCCGCATCCAGGGATCGCCGTTGGCCAGCGCCACGCCGATAAGCATCGAGCCCGGCGAGGCGCCCCTCCAGTAGACAACGCAGAATGCGCCGCTCTGAAACCGCAGCTGCTCACCGAGCCATCCGAGGTCGGCTGGCGGAATCGTGATGCACCTATCCGTCACCACATTGCGATCGTCGAACTCGAGATATTTGGCCGGAAAATTTTTTCCGAACCGGTCCTTCAAATATTGGGCACTCGGCTCGCCCTTGCTTCCTGAGGTCAGTGGCGCGCGCGGATCGATCTCAAACGGAAAGGTGCTTTCGAGGTGTCCACGTAGACCAATGACGAACACTCCGCGGGCATCGGAAAATTTGCCAGGCGCTTTATCGTCCTCCACGACCTTCCCGCCGACGCGGGTGATCACCCGGAGAGGGCGGCTCGTCAGAACGGTATCCGCGTCCGGGCCGTATTTTTTCTTCATGGCTTCTTGGTAGTCCCCCAACGGAATTGACACGGTGGTCGTAATGCCATGAGCCTCCGCCAACGAGGCATGCGGCGTGCGTATGTCGAGGATGAGTTCGCCATAAGCAGCCGCGGCAGCGGTAACCGCGCCAGCAACAATCATCCATTTCCATCGCAACCGCATGGAACTGCTCCAATGGCGGGAGCCATATCATCCGGGGTTTTACAGAACGTGAAATCATAAGTTGCATTCGGAACGTAAAATCCCCGGAAGTCCGAACTGGGTCATGGGCGACAGCGTATCTTAGCCGCGCTTAGGTCACCTTTTGGGCCAACAACGGACCTCAGGCCAAGCAAAGCTAGGTTCAGTTAAAGAGCGGAGTTGACCCACGCCCGCAATTAGAGAGCGCCCCCCTTCCCTCCCCCTTTTCAGGGGGAGGGAAACAGCGAGTAACCGCCCCTTAAACCGCACTCTCTACCGTCATCTGCGACGCGCTGGGACGCGCGCGGGGACGGGACATGGCCTGGCGACACGGCCGCAAGCGCACCGGCGACGCCGAGGGCTTCGATTTTCGCGTAAGCCCGCAGGACCGCGTCGGCGGCCCGCCAAGGAAAGGGCGCGACGGAAGCCGCCGCGCGCACGAAGAACCCTCGCCCCGGACAAAAAAGAAAAAGCCCCGCCGCGGCGGCCGCGGCAAAAGCCGTTCCCGCACCGGCCGTCTGGTTTATTGGGCCGCCGTCCTCGCCTTGTGGGCGGTCATCTGCGCCATCGGCATTCTGGTCTGGATCGGCATCCATCTGCCGCCCATCCAGTCGCTCGAAATTCCCAAACGCCCGCCGTCGGTCCTGATCCTCGGCCTCAATGGCGCGACGCTTGCGACCCGCGGCGATATGGGCGGCGCCGCGGTGGCGCTGCACGACCTGCCCGACTATGTGCCCAAGGCGTTCATCGCCATCGAGGATCGCCGTTTCTACTCCCACCACGGCGTCGATCCGCTGGGCATCATGCGCGCGCTGGTCGCCGACGTGCTGCGGCGGGGCGCCTCGCAAGGCGGTTCGACCATCACCCAGCAGCTCGCCAAGAATTTGTTTCTCACCCAGGAGCGCACGGTCTCGCGCAAGGCGCAGGAAGTGGTGCTGGCATTCTGGCTCGAACACAAATTCACCAAGGCGCAAATCCTCGAGCTTTATCTCAACCGGGTCTATTTCGGCTCCGGCGCCTACGGCGTCGAAGCCGCCGCGCAGCGCTATTTCGGAAAATCGGCGCGGCACCTGACGCTCGCCGAAGCGGCGATGCTCGCAGGCCTCGTGCAATCGCCGTCGCGGCTGGCGCCGAGCCACAATCCGGACGGCGCCGAGCGCCGCGCCCGCGTCGTGCTAACCGACATGGCGGAGCAAAAACTCGCCGGCGAAGACGCGGTGCATGTGGCGCTGGCGCATCCGGCGCATGCGGTGCGAGCGGCGACAGCCGGCTCGGTCAATTATGTGGCCGACTGGGTCATGGATGCGGTCAACGACATTATCGGCCGCTTCGACGATGACATCGTCGTCGAGACCTCGATCGATCCGGCGCTGCAGGGCGCCGCCGAACGCGCGCTGAGCGAAACCCTGTTGCTCAAGGGCGAGAAATTCGGCCGTCGGCGAAGGCGCGCTGATCGCCATGACGCCGGACGGCGTGGTGCGCGCTTTGGTCGGCGGGCGGAGCTACGCCGAAAGCCAGTTCAACCGCGCCATTGCCGCCAAGCGGCAGCCCGGTTCCGCGTTCAAGCCGTTCGTCTATCTGACCGCGCTCGAACACGGGCTCACGCCCGATACGGTCAGGGAAGACGGACCGATCGTGGTGCGCGGCTGGAAGCCGGAAAATTACGAGCACGAATATATGGGTCCGGTGACGCTGACCCAGGCGCTGGCAAATTCGCTCAATACCGTGTCGGTGCGCTTGACGCTGGAATTCGGCCCGGCCGCCGTCATCCGCACCGCCTATCGGCTGGGCATCAGTTCTTTGCTGGAGCCGAACGCATCGATCGCGCTCGGCACGTCGGAGGTTTCGCCGCTCGAACTGGTCTCGGCCTACGCGCCGTTCGCCAATGGCGGCTTCGCGGTCTCGCCGCATGTGATCGAGCGGGTGCGTTCGACCGACGGCAAGACGCTGTACGCGCGGCGCGACGCAGGCGCTCGGCCGGATCGTGGACGGGCGTTACGTGGCGATGATGAACACGATGCTGCACGAGACCTTGGTCAGCGGCACTGCACGCCACGCCGATCTGCCCGGCTGGCCGGCGGCGGGCAAGACCGGCACCAGCCAGGATTATCGCGACGCCTGGTTCATCGGCTACACCCGCAGCTCGTCGCCGGCGTCTGGCTCGGCAACGACGACAATACGCCGACCCGCAAGGCGACCGGCGGCGGCCTGCCGGTCGATATCTGGAGCCGGTTCATGAGGATCGCGCACCAGGGCGTCGCGCCGTCGGCGCTCCCGGGCTTGACCGGCGCCGGATGGATGCCGGCATTACCGGGCAATTACGGGGCAGCCAGTCAGAGCGGGCCCGCGAGCCCGCGTCCCTCGCAGCCCGAACAGGGTCTCGATAGTTGGCTGCTCGATAAGCTGTTCGGCCGGCATTGAAGTTTTTCAGTTTTATTCCAGCCGCTCGACGTCGCGCAGCGTCGGAAATAATTTCATCCACAGCAGCGCCACGATGATCGTGCCGATGCCGCCAAGCGCGGCCGCGGGCACGGCGCCGAGCAACGCCGCCGTGATGCCGCTTTCGAACTCGCCAAGCTGATAAGAGGCGTTGACGAACAGATAATTCACGGCGCCGACCCGGCCGCGCATCGCGTCAGGCGTCGAAATTGCACCAGCGCGATGCGGATCACCATGCTGACCATGTCGGCGGCTCCCAAGACCGCCAAGCGCCAGAAGCGACAGCCAGATCGAGCGCGAGAAGGCAAACACCACCGTGGCCACGCCGAAGACGATGACGGCCTGGAACATCCGCATGCCGACCCGACGATTGATCGGATGCCGCGCCAGCACGCAGCCATCAGCAAGCGCCCCCACCGCCGGCGCGCCGCGCAGCACGCCGAGGCCCCATGGCCCGGTATGCAGGATGTCGCGGGCATAGATCGGCAACAGCGCCGTGGCGCCGCCGAGCAGCACGGCGAACAGATCGAGCGATATCGAGCCCAGGATCGGCGGATTGCGGCGCACAAAGCCGACGCCGGCGAACAAGGCGCGCAGCGCCGATTGTTCTTTGCCGCGATCGGCCGATCGAGCTTGATGGCGCCGTTCAAGCAGCGCGGCCACGAACCAGAGCGCGGCCATCAGCGCATAAGGCATGCCGGGCGCCACGCGCGTAGATCAGGCCGCCCAGCGCCGGCCCGCCGATGCTCGCCATCTGAAACGCGCCGGTCGACAGCGCTGCCGCCCGTTGCAGCATCCCCTCGGGCGACGACGCCGGGCAGGATCGCCGCCGCCGCCGGGCTTTCAAACGCAATGGCGGCTGCCGAACACGCGCGACCGCGGCAAAGATCTCGCGGGACGGTGATCCAACCGGCGAAGCTGCCCCAGGCCAGGAACGCCGCCGCGACCGCCGCGGCAGCTGGGAGATCTGCGCCACGCGCTTGCCGATCGTAGCGGTCGGCGACATGGCCGGCGGCAAACACCAGGATCGCGGTGGGAATGAATTGCACAAGCCCGACCATGACCGAGATCGAACGGCGCTGTTGGTCAGCGCATAGACCTGCCAGCCGACCGCCACCGCGCCGATCTGAAAACAGAATTTCGAGAGGCCGCGAGCCGCGAAGTAGAACAGGAAAGGCGGGTGCGCAAACAGCGCGCGGGCGCTGGCAGGTGACACGGACGACATCCTTGAACGTTATCACGACCACGGCGTGGGCCGTGCTGCGAGCAGGCGATTGTTAATGGAAGCGGCGTTTCGAGGTTATCTCAAATCGCCTTGGTGAGATCGTGGTTCTTGATCGGCAGCGAGCGGATGCGTTTGCCGGTGGCGGCAAAGATCGCGTTGCAAAGCGCCGGCGCCAGCGGCGGAACTGGCGGCTCGCCGGCGCCGCCCCAAAAATCGCCGCTCGGCGCCAGCACCGTCTCGACCTTCGGCGCGTCGGCGATGCGCAGCATCTCGTAGGTGTCGAAGTTCGACTGCTCGACGCCGCCGTCCTTGATGGTGATCTCGCCGATCAGCGCCGCGGTCAGCGCGAAAATGATGGCGCCTTGGGTCTGCATCTCGATCGACAGCGGATTGACCACGTGGCCGCAATCGAGCGCCGAGACGACGCGGTGCACGCGGACTTCGCCGCGCTCGACGGAAGCCTCGACCACCTGCGCGCAGATAGCTGCCGCAGGCTTCGGTCACCGCAATGCCGCGATGCACGCCCGCCGGCAGCGGACCGAACCAATCCGCGCGTTTCGCCGCGGCGTCGAGCACCGCCAGGTTTTTCGCGTTGTTGCGCAGCAGCCGGCGGCGATAGAGATACGGATCCATGCCGGCCGCATGCGCCATCTCGTCGACGAACAATTCTTTGTAGAAGGTGTTCTGCGTGTAATTGATCGCGCGCCAGACGCCGAGCGGCACCGGCGATTGCTGCACCACATAGTCGACCAGATAGTTCGGCACGTCGTAGGCCATCTCCTCGGCGAGGCCGGAGATGAAGGTGCGGTCGACGAAGCTCATGCCGAAGCCCGGCACCAGGCCGTGAACAAATGACGGGCCGGCGAGCCGTGATCTTCCAGGCGACCGGCATGCCGTCGGCGTCGAGACCGGCGACCAGCCGCGCCATGCCGAAAGGCCGATAATAGTCGTGCTGGATGTCCTGTTCGCGCGACCACAGGAGCTTGACCGGCACGTCGACCTCTTTGGCGATAAGCACGGCCTGGCGGACGAATTCCTGGATGGCGCCGCGCCGGCCGAAGCCGCCGCCGAGCAACGTGCCGTGGACCACGACCTTCTCGTTCGGCACGCCGGCGGCGCTGGCGGCGGTCGCGAGCGCCGTCATCGGCTCCTGGGTCGGCACCCAGACTTCGACTCCGCCATTGGCTTGACATGCGCCGTGCAGGTCTGCGGCTCCATGGTCGCGTGCGCGAGGAACGGGACCTCATAGTCGGCCTCGACACGCTTGACCGCGCGTCGGCACGCCGGCCGCCACGTCGCCGTCGGAGCGGCCGACCTGCGATTTTGTCTCCGACCAGTCCGGCGCGCACGACTTCGGCGATGCTGGCGCTCGACACGCGGCCGTTGCCGCGCGGGATCCCATTCGATCGGCAGCGCCTCGACCGCGCGTTTGGCGCGCCACCAGGAAATCGGCGACCACCGCGACCGCATTGGGCAACCGCACGACGCGGCGCACGCCCTTCATGGTCGGCGACCGCGCTCTCATCGATCGTCTTCGGCGCGCCGCCGAAGACCGGGACAATGCACGATCGCCGCATAGAGCATGCCGGGCAGCCGCACGTCGATCGCATAGATCGGCTGCGCCGTGACTTTGGCGAGCACGTCGAGCCGACGGCGCGGCTTGCCGACGAGCTTCCATTCGCTCGGGTCTTTCAGCTTGACCTCGGCGGGCGGCGGCACCTTCGACGCCGCCTCGGCGACGGCGCCGAATGTCACGTTGCGCCCGCTCGGCCGGTGGGTGATCACGCTCATGGCCGCGACGCATTCCGACGCCGGCACCTGCCAGCGCGCCGCCGCGGCGGCGATCAGCATTTCCCGCGCCGTGGCGCCGGCCTGCCGCAGATAAAGCTGCGAGGACGCGATCGAGCGACTGGCGCCGGTCGACATGTCGCCCCAGATCCGCTCGCGGCGCATGTTTTCCTGCGGCGAGACGAATTCGGTCGCGACTTTGGTCCAGTCGCATTCGAGCTCTTCGGCGACCAGCATGGCGAGGCCGGTCTGCGCGCCCTGCCCCATCTCGGCGCGGGCGACCCGGACGACGACCGAATTGTCGGAGCCGATCAGAAGCCAGGCGGTGACTTCCGGCGGCCTTTCGGCGGTGCGCGCCGGGCTCGAACGGAACCGCGAGCGACAGCGCCAGACCGCCGCCGACGGCGCTCACCCCGACAAGAAATGATCGGCGGCTTAGCAGCTCGCCCGACGTCATTGCGTTTTCCCTCCGCCCCACCGCCATACCGGGTGCAGGCGCCCCAGACGAAGTCGCCAGACTTAGTCGCGTCGATCGCCCGCCACCGCACCCGTCATCGTAACAAACGCGGTCGCCCAGGCAACGGCCGATTTGCGCCTTGCCCTATTGGTTACAATGCGAATCGCTTCTAACGCGCGAGGCCGGCGCGTCGAACGCCCAGAGCAAAAAAGTTAGGCAGCTCATGGCCACGACGACGCCGGTCACCGGCCAGGCCGAACTGGACCAGATAGCCGCCGAGCACACCGCGGCGAGTGGCGGCGACCGCCTGCTGCACCAGCCCCATCAGCGAGGCCGCCGTGCCGGCGCGTATCGGGAAACGGCGTCAGCGCGCCGGCCATCGCCTGCGGCATGGCAAGCCCGACGCCGGCGAGATAGAAGCGCCATCGCGGCCACCAGCCAGAGGCCGCGGAATTCCGGCCGCGACGACCGCGCCAGCGCAAGCCCGCCGGCAGCGATCACCATCACGCCGACCCCGATGGTGCGGTCGAGGCCGAGCCGCAGCACGAGCCGCGTCGCGATCATGGCGCCCAGCATGTAGCCGGCCGCACCCAGCGCGAAGGTGAAGCCGAAGGTGACGGCGGAGAGGCCGTAGACGCCTTGCAGCACCACCGAGGCGCCGGAAATCCAGGCGAACAAGCCGGCATAGCTGATGGTGATGATGCCGAGATAGATCAGAAAGCCCCGGTGCCGCAGCACCGCGCCGTAGCCGCGCAGCATCGACGAAGAGCGACATCGGCTCGGCCGGTGCGCTGCGCGCAGCGTCTCCGGCAGCAGCCGCGCCGCCACGAGCGAGGCGATCGACCGCGCCGCGCTCATGCAGATGAAGCTCGCCCGCCAGCCGAAAGCGCGTCTGCAGCACGCCGCCGATCATCGGCGCCGACGATCGGCGCGAAGGCGCTGATCGACCCCATCAGCGAAAGCTCGCGCGCCGCCCGCACCCCGGAATAGAGATCGCGCACGATGGCGCGCGCGAGCACGATCGCGCCCGACCCGCCGATGCCCTGGAGCAAACGCGCGGCGATCAGCAGATCGACCGATTGCGCCGCCGCGCAGGCGAGCGTGCTGGCGAGATAGAGCGCGAAGCGCCGCGAGCAGCACCGGGCGCCGGCCATAGCGATCCGACAGCGGCCCGTAGATCATCTGGCCGACGGCAAATCCGATCAGATAGCTCGAAATCGTCAGCTGGGTGCGCGCCGTCGGCGCGTCGAGCACATGGGCGATGTCCGGCAGCGACGGCAGATACATGTCCATCGACAGCGGGCCGAGCGCCGTCAGCATGGCCAGGAGCAGCGTGAGCCCGAACGTGCCGGGTTGGAGCATCGGCAAGGTTCCAGCAGGCGACCGTCGGCCGCTATCGGCGGATGAAGGCGTTTCTCCCACTCCCTGCGGCGGGACGGTAGAGGAGCGCGAACCGGTCGAGAAAACGCCGAGAAAGGCCGCCTTGGGCGGCCGGCCGGTTTCGGTTATAAGGGGGCGACCCCGATCCCGACAGAGATTCCGGAACAGGGCATGGATGCAAAAACGGATGGCCGCGCGGCCAAGCGCCGCGCGTCGAGGACGATGTTCTGGTGCGCGGCAACGGCCGCTACGCGGCCGATGATCCCGTGCCGCAACAAGCCTACGCCTATTTCGTCCGCTCGCCGCATGCTTTCGCCCGCATCGTCGGTATCGACGCCAGCGCCGCCAGCGGCGCCCGGGCGTGCTCGGCGTGCTCACCGCGCGGATATGGCGGGATCGGTGGCCTGGCGCGTCATCCGCCGCTGGTCGGGACGAGGCGGCAAACCGCTGATCGTGCCGCACCGGCCGGCGCTTGCCGCCGAGCGGGTCATGCATATCGGCGAGCCGGTGGCGATGGTGGTCGCCGAGACCGCCGTCAGCGGCGCAAGACGCCGCCGAGTTGGTCGCCGTCGAATACGAGCCGCTCACGCCGGTCATCGACGCGCGCGCAGCGCTCGCTCCCGGCGCGCCGCAAGTCTGGCCGGAGGCACCCGGCAATCTCGCCATCGACTGGCCGGGGCCCGCGCAGGATCCGGAGGCCAATGCGCGGCGCGTCGATGAGATCTTCGCCGCCGCCAAATTCGTCGCGCGCATCGCGGTGATGAACCAGCGCATGGTCGTGGCCTCGATGGAGCCGCGCGGCGCGACCGCAAGCTACGATGCCGGCGACCGACAGCTACACACTGCGCGTCTGCTCGCAGGGCACGACCGCGATGCGCGATCCGGTCGCCGCGATCATGCAAGTCCCGAAGGAGCGGTTGCGGGTACTGACCGACGATGTCGGCGGCGCCTTCGGCCTCAAGACCGGCCCTTATCCGGAATACATCGCCCAAATGGTCGGCGCCAAAAAGCTCGGCCGGCCGATCCATTGGATGTCGGGCCGCTCCGAGGCGTTCCTCAGCGACAACCAGGCGCGCGACATTTATTCGGAAGCCGAACTCGCGCTCGACGACAAGGGGCGCTTCCTGGCGCTGCGCATCCGCAACACCGGCAATCTCGGCGCTTATATCGGCGCGGTCGGCGCCAACATTCCGACCTTGAGTTTCACCCGCTGCCTGCCGGCGCTGTACGACATCAAACATATCGACATCAGTGCGCGCTGCGCCTTCACCAACACGATCGCGACGGCGCCCTATCGCGGCGCCGGCCGGCCGGAAGCGAACTACGTGCTCGAGCGCGTGGTCGAGGAAGCCGCGCGCGTCACCGGGATCGATCCGGCGAAGCTGCGGCGGCGCAATCTCATTCCGGCGTCGGCCATGCCGTACAAAACCGCCGTCGGCACCACCTATGACAGCGGCGACTTCGCGCCGATCCTCGACAAGGCGCTGGCGCTGGCCGACTACGACGGCTTCAAGGCACGCCGGCGTGAAGCAAAGAAGCGCGGCAAATATCGCGGCATCGGGATTTCCTGCATGCTCGAGCATTCCGGCGGCACGCCGCTGGAAGGCGCGTGGCTCACGTTTCCCGGCGACGGCACGCTGATCGTCAATCTCAATGTGCAATCGACCGGCCAGGGCCACGCCTCGGTGTTTCCGCCCTTGATCGCCGAACGCCTCGGCATTCCACGCGACAAGGTCCGTCATCGGCACGGCAATTCGGCGCTGGAGATCGCCGGCTACGCTTCGGTCGGCTCGCGCTCGGCGATGACGGCCGGCGCCTCGATCGTCAAATGCATCGATCTGATCGTCGAGAAAGGAAAGCGGATCGCCGCGATGGCGTTCGAAGCGGCGGAAGGCGACATCGTCTACGAGCGCGGGGCTTTCGGCGTCGTCGGCACCGACCGGCGCATCTCGCTGTTCGAGCTTGCGGCGCATGCTGCCGCGCTAAAAAAGCGCGGCGCGATCGAAGAAGACCTCGATACCAAGGCGACGACCGAAACGCCGCTCACCTTTCCCAACGGCGTGCACATCGCCGAGATCGAGATCGATCCCGAGACCGGTCAGATGGACATCGTCGCCTACACCGCGGTCGACGATTGCGGCAACACGCTCGACGCCATGATCGTCGAAGGCCAATTGCACGGCGCCTTGGCGCAAGGGTTTGGCCAGGCGCTGATGGAGCAGGTGTTCTACGACGAGACCGGCCAGCTCGTGACCGGCTCGTTCCAGGACTACGCCATGCCACGCGCGGCCGACATGCCGGCCGACATCCGCGACGCGTTGCACAACGTGCGGGCGACCACCAATCCGCTCGGCGTCAAGGGCGTTGGCGAGGCCGGCACGACGGCCTCGATCGCCGCGGTGATGAACGCCGTTGCCGACGCCATCCCGGGCGGGGCCGGCGCGCATCTCGACATGCCCGTGACGGCTGCAAAACTGTGGGAAGCGTGCCGGCGGGCGACGGCAAGATCGACCGCCGGATAGACTTAACCGTGCTGACATCTTTAAAGCCGACAGCCTTGCCACCCGAGGGGGCGAGCCTATAATCCAGCGCTTCCTTCGCGCAGGGGATTTTCTTTGGCGTCGCCGGAAGCGAAATCCGTCGCCATTATCATGGGCAGCCAGTCCGACTGGGCAACCATGATGCACGCCGCCGAAACGCTCGATGCGCTCGGCGTCGGCTACGACGCGCGCATCGTCTCGGCGCACCGCACGCCCGAACGCCTCTATGCCTTCGCCAAGGGCGCGAAAGCCGAAGGTTTCAAGGTGATCATCGCCGGCGCCGGCGGCGCGGCGCATCTGCCCGGCATGACGGCGGCGCTCACCAGCCTGCCGGTATTCGGCGTGCCGGTGGAATCGAAGGCGTTGTCGGGGCAGGACTCGCTTTATTCCATCGTGCAGATGCCGCCCGGCGTTCCGGTCGGCACGTTGGCGATCGGCAAGGCCGGCGCCATCAATGCCGCGTTGCTCGCGGCGAGCGTCTTGGCGCTCAGCGACCCGGCGCTCGGTGGCCGCCTCGACGCGTGGCGGCAGCGCCAGACCGCCGCCGTCGCCGAAGAACCGGAGAACGTCAGCCAAGACGACGTCAACAAAGACGACATCAAAAAGGATTCGCGCGCGTGAGCGCCACCGCGCCCGTGCTCGAGCCCGGAGCCACGATCGGCATCCTCGGCAGCGGTCAGCTTGGGCGTATGCTCGCGCTCGCCGCGGCACGGCTCGGCTTCAAGTGCCACATCTTCGCGCCCGACCGGGACTCGCCCGCGTTCGATGTGGTGCGCCTGGCCACTTTCGCCGACTATGCGGACGAGCAGGCGCTGGCGCGCTTTGCGCAGAGCGTCGACGTCGTCACCTACGAATTCGAAAACATACCGGCAGGCGCGGCCGCGTTTCTGGCGGCGCGCGTGCCGGTTCTGCCCGATCCGAAAGTCCTGGCGACGACCCAGGATCGCCTCGTCGAAAAAGATTTCGTCGCCGGCCTTGGCATCGGCACTGCGCCTTATGCAGCGGTCGCCACGCCTGCCGAATTATCCGCGGCGCTGGATCGGATCGGCCGGCCCGCGGTGCTCAAGACCCGGCGCTTCGGTTACGACGGCAAGGGTCAGGCGGCGATCAACGACAACGCCACGCCGGAAGCAGCCTGGCGCGCGGTTGGCGAGCAGCCCTGTATCCTCGAAGCCTTCGTGCCGTTCGCGCGCGAGGTCTCGGTCGTGGCCGCCCGCGGGCACGACGGCACCGTCGAATGTTTCGACGTGACCGAGAACGAGCATCGCGACCATATTCTGAAAATCTCCCGCGTGCCGGCGGCCGTCCCGGATGGCACCGCACAAGAGGCGCGCCGCATCGCCGAGACGATCGCGCGAAAGTTCGGCTATGTCGGCGTGCTGGCGGTTGAGATGTTCGTGCTGCGCGACGGCGGCCTTCTGGTCAACGAGATCGCGCCGCGGGTGCATAATTCCGGGCATTGGACGCTCGACGGCGCCTCGGTCTCGCAATTCGAGCAGCATATCCGGGCGGTCGCCGGGTGGCCGCTCGCCAAGCCGATCCGCCGCGGCCGCGTGGAAATGATCAACCTGATCGGCCACGAGGTCGAGGACTACCGACAATGGCTCAGCGTCCCCGGCGCCGCCCTGCATCTTTACGGCAAGGCGACCGTGCGGCCCGGCCGCAAGATGGGTCATGTGACACGGGTCTTCGCCGACTGGGACGTCGGCCCCCGCTAACGCGAGGTCGGCTGTGCTGGTGGACTTTCGCACGCCATTCTGGTACAGGGCGCGTCAAGGTGGTGCAGGCGCTCACGCCTGCGCCCCCAATCCATTGATCGAGCGCACTTGGCTGAAGCGCATTCGGCTTAAGCGCACTGAAAAGGAGGATGCGTGCAGGTTCTCGTTCGCGACAATAACGTCGACCAGGCTCTCAAGGCGCTGAAGAAGAAGATGCAGCGCGAGGGCATTTTCCGCGAGATGAAGCTCCGCGGCCACTACGAAAAACCCTCGGAAAGAAAAGCTCGGGAGAAGGCGGAAGCGATCCGCCGCGCCCGCAAGCTGGCGCGCAAGAAGTTGCAGCGCGAGGGCCTGTTGCCGATGAAGCCCAAGCCGGTGACGGCCGGCGGCCCCGGCGGCGGTGGCCGCTCCGGACCGCCCCGCGCTCCGCGTTTCGGCTGAGCCGTCTGCCGGTCTTGTTGTTGGCGCGGGCTTGTTTCGCCCGCGCCTTTGCTTTGGCGGGGCTATCGCGCTCCTGCTCCCTGCTTTACCGTTAAGACGCGAAGGGGGGCGCTGCGGTGCCACGAGCGTCGGATGATCCCATTAGCGGTACAGAGCGAGCGGCAATTGCGGCGCCTGGCGACGCGGTGGCGGTCGCTGCTATTCCCGGTGCTTGCAACCGTGGCGCTCGCCGCTTGCTCAGGGCTCGCCAACCTCGGGGCGCCGGATAACGACGCGCCGATCCCGCCGTCGCAGTCGAACCTGGCCTCGCTGACGGAAGTCATCCAAAAACATCCCGACGATCCGCAAGCCTATAATATGCGCGGGTCGGTGCTCGCCGACGCGGGAAATCCCGAAGGGGCGCTCGCCGATTTCAACAAGGCGATCAGCCTCGATGCAAACTACGCGCAGGCGTACGCCAACCGCGGCCTGCTCTATCGTCAGAACGGCAAACTCGATCTCGCGCTCGCCGACTACAGCAAGGCGCTGAGCATCGACGGCAACTACGCCGCCGCTTATGTCGGGCGCGGCATCGTCTACCGGCAGCAAGGCAATAGCGCGCAGGCGCTGGCCGACTTCAACAAGGCGATCGCGCTTCGGCCCGACAATGCGCAGGCCTATTACAATCGCGGCCTGCTTTATCAGAGCCAGCGCCAGCATCAGTTCGCCGTCGACGACTTCACTACGGCGCTCGCGCTTACCAACCAAAAGACCGACCTGTTCGTGGCCCGGGCGCTGAGCTATCTGGCGATCGGCGACGCCAAGGCCGCGGCGAGCGATCTGGACGAAGCGGTGCAGATGCAGCCGCAAAACCTCCAGGCCTGGGCGAGCCGCGGTCTCGCCTACGAGCGCCTCGGACAAAAGGACAAAGCCGCCGGCTCCTACGCCAAGGCGCTCAACATCAACGACAAATATGAGCCGGCGAAAGCCGGCTTCGCCCGCGTCGGCGGCAAGATCGGGCAGACTTATCAGACGTTTTGAGGTCGTCGCTCGGTCGTCGTCGCCCGGACTGCGTATTGTGTTTCGCTTCCAACACGGGCTACGGATGCGGCGGTCGATCCAAATCGCCGGCCAGGAAGCGGCCGACGGCGTGGAGGGCGCCCCGGGCATCGAGGTCTTCGTGGTCGCCGTC
The DNA here is from genome assembly GCA_963829395.1 of uncultured Alphaproteobacteria bacterium. Taxonomy (GTDB): domain Bacteria; phylum Pseudomonadota; class Alphaproteobacteria; order Rhizobiales; family Xanthobacteraceae; genus BOG-931. The sequence continues at coordinate 307,772 of CAWHHX010000002.1, forward strand.
GAGGAAGCGCACGATATGCTTGGGCGCATTGGTCAGTTCGAACATCCGCTCACCCATGGCGAAGGCGACAGTGCGGTCCTGCACGCCATGCAGGATGAGGACCGGCGCGGTGATTTTTCCGATCGATTCGTCGGAGCGGAATTGATCCTTCATCAACAGCCGCACCGGCATGTACCAGTAGCGCGCGGCGGCAACCGCGGCCGCTGACGTAAACGGCGCTTCCAGGATCACCCGGCCGACCGGTTTCTCCGCCCCGAGCGCAACCGCGATGCCGGTGCCGAGCGATTCGCCCCACAGCACAATCTGCCTGGCCGGATAACGCGCCGCGGCAAACGCGTAAGCGGCTTCGCCGTCGGCGATCAGGCCGGCTTCGGTCGGGGTGCCGGCATTGCCGCCGAAGCCGCGATACTCGACCGCGACGAGCCCAATGCCGTCGCGGACGAGCTTGCGAAAGCGCTCGACGCGGTAGCGCAGCGCGCCGCCATTGCCGTGTAAATAGAGAATCACCGGCCGCTCGTTGTCGCGGGGCGGAACGTGCCACACGATGCTGCGCTCACCGTCGGACGCGGTCAGCATCACCTCCGCCGCTTCCGGCAGACCGGCTTGCGCCGGCGCGGTGTGGGCCGGGTCCGGGAAATACATCATCGACCGCTGCTTGAAATAGAGGAACGCGGCCATGCCGAGATAGAGGCAGATCGCCCCGACGGCGATGGATTTGAGCGCGATCCTTGCCCACGGTATCCAGACCGCCCGCGATTTTTCATGCCATGCGCGCGCGGCCAATGGGTAAGCGAAGCGCGAAACCAAGTCGTGAAACGCAGCGATGGCGCGTTGCGCGAAGGCGTGCGCGCCGTCGGCGCTGCCGATTCTCACATCGCGCCAGAATGAATGGGATCGCACGATCCAATTCCTCGTTTGATAGGCGTCCGCATCGCCGCCGTATTGCAACGGAACGTCGCAACACACGATCGCGTCCGCTAAGCGCAGAGACAAAAACAAACCGGCCGGCTTATGCAAGCCGGCCGATCGAGTTCACCCTGGAGCGCAATCGCTTTCGCCTTAAATCGATCGTCGCTCTGGATTCCTTAGCGGCGCATGATCTTTTCGGAAAGCCGGCGTCCACGTTTCCGGATCATGCTCGAAGCGTCGCGCGATCAAGGACAGACCTGAACGGTCCGCACCTGGTAGCCGTAGCCTTCAACCCAAACCTTGCGATTTCCCCAGTGGCAACCAGGCGCCAGCTGCGCGTAGGCAGGGGGCGGCGGATAACCGCCGGGAGGGGGCGGGCCGTACGCGCCGGGCGGCGGCGGTCCATAGGCGCCGGGAGGAGGCGGACCGTAATATCCACCCGGAGGCGGCGGATAGTAGCCCGGAGGCGGTGGGTAGTAACCGGGCGGCGGGCTGTTGGCGATGGCGCTGCCAATGATCGCGCCGGCGGCCACGCCGCCGATAATGCCCGCGCCGACGGCGCAGCCGACGCAGCCTGCGTTCGCCGGAGCAGGCGAAGCCAGTGCGGCAACGCCGATGCCCGCAGCGCCCACAAGCGCGATGAGCGACTTATGCATGTGTTCTCCTCATGAGACCGGCCGGGTCGCCGATCCGGAATTTGATTGAGCGGAAGTCCCCGCCAACCCCCGAATTCCTCGCCGCCACCGCCCTCGTAAAAGACCGAAATCTTTGTCGGAAGTTTGGTGCGGCAAGGCTAAGCAAGCCACACCGCTTCTCTTTTTGATCGCGACAGACGGTTTCTCGTCAGTCCAGGCGGTCCGCTCGATTTACTAACAGGCGCGGACCCAATAATAGCCGTTCCACGCCCGCCCGCAGCCATAAGGACCGTAAGGCCCATAGGGTCCGTAGGCTCCGTAGACGTATGGATAGTAAGGCCCATAGCCGTAGCCGCCGTAGTAATATGGCGCAGCAACCCCAGCCGCCAATGCACCGCCGAGGAGAGCACCGGCGACAAACGGTCCAGGGCCCCAGCCCCAACCGCCGCGCCAGCCCCAGCCACCACCCCAGCGGGCGTCGGCCGTGCTCGATGTCGCGACCGCCGCCACCCCTATGGCAATAACCGCAACCAGGCCAGTCAGAAATTTCCTCATGACATCACCTCGAACTGCTTTGTTTGACCACGCAACCCGACCCCTGGCGGTAAGTTCCCATCTTTTCGTGAACGCGGACTGAACAATCGTGCCTGAATATGGCCATCATTCGGCGAAGCCGGACAGGCCACGAGCGCGTCTCCGCTCGTCTATGCCATCGGCGACATTCACGGCTCGCTGCAAAAGTTGTGTGACCTGATCGCGCAGTGCGAGCGCCATGCCGACGGCCGGCCGGCAACATTCGTCTTTCTCGGCGACTATATCGACCGCGGCCCCGACAGTTGCGGCGTCGTCGACACGGTGATGACGCTCCAATCACGGCTGCAAGCATCGCGTGATCGCGCTGCAAGGAAATCACGAGGCGGTGGCGCTCGAGGTCGTCGACGGCAAGACGCGACGCCGGATCCCTGGCTGCGCGAAGGCGGTGCCGCGACGCTGCGCAGCTATGGCGTCGAGCAGCGCCCGCGACATCCCGGACGAGCACGTCGCCTGGCTGCGTTCGCTCCCGCTCCGCTACGACGACGGCCGGCGTTTTTTCGTGCATGCCGGAATCGATCCGGAACGGCCGCTCGACGCGCAGAGCGACCGCGATCTTATCTGGATCCGGGAGCCGTTCCTGTCCGACCGCGCGGGACCACGGCCGACTGATCGTTCACGGTCATACGCCGCAACCGACGGCGTGCCGGATTTGCGCGGCAATCGGCTGAACCTCGATACCGGCGGCGGTATTCGGCGGTCCTTTGACGGCCGCCGCTTTCATCGGACGGCAGCGCGACCCGATCGGGTTTCTCCAGGCCGATTGACCAGCTTCCTGCAAGCCGATTCCGTCTGCGCTTTGAGAGGCTTGCGTCGCTTTGCGCGTCAATCTGTCGCGGACGATTCTGCACGGTCGCGACGGCGCCGGATCGCGGCTAGCTCAGCGGGCTAATATTTCTTCCACGATTCGAACCGGGGCGCGGGCCGTGAGGCACAAGATCGGCAAGATCACGGCAAGCCAGTCCCGCGGCGCCCGGCCGCCATCGTTGCCGCGCCGCCCAGGCCAACAAAATTCCCAGCGCGAGCCAGCCGAAAGCAGCAAAGCCGCGTCCGCGCGCGGCGCCCATGCGGCTCGCCGCCGAGGTCGAGCGCGCTGGCGGCCGAACTCGAAGCCTCGCGCGCGCGCATCAGCGAACTTGAAAGCCGCGATCGATGTCGATCCGCTCACCGAGACGCTCAATCGCCGCGGCTTCGAGCGCGAGCTCAGCCGCTCGCTCGCTTACGTCAAGCGCTATGGCGCGAACGCGGCGCTGATCTATCTCGACCTCGATGAATTCAAGCCGGTCAACGATCGCCAGGCCACGCCGCCGGCGACGCGGTGCTCAAGGCGATCGCGGCGGCGCTGCTGCGCGAAGTGCGCGCGTCCGACGTCGTCGCGCGCATCGGCGGCGACGAATTCGTCGTGCTGCTGTGGAACGTGACCGACGCCGACGCCGCGGCCAAAGCCGCCGCGCTGGAACAGGCCGTCTACGCGACGCCGGTGCGCTGGGGCGCGTCGACGATGGTCGTCGGCGCTTCCGCGGGCGTTGCGTTCGTCGGCCCGCTCGACACACCCGCCGAGGTGCTCGCGCGCGCCGATGCCGCCATGTACGCGCGCAAATCGGCGAAGCGGCGCGCCATGCCGGAAGCCGTGGCCGGCTCGACCACGCCGCCAGCCGGGAATGACGCGCTAGGCGATGATATCCGGCGTGAGCTGGTCTTCGATAAAGGTGATGCGGTCGCGCAAGTGCAGCTTGCGCTTCTTCAGGCGCTGAACCTGGATGATGTCGGCGCCTGGCGAAGCCTGCAGCGCAGCAATCGCGGCGTCGAGGTCGCGATGCTCCTGCTGCAGGCGCGCAAGTTGCGCCCGAAGCTCGCCTTCTTCCTCTTGCGTCATCGCCGCCTTGGTCGCGCCGCGGCCCCGGTTTGGGCGTCCCTTCGGATGTCCTTTTGGGGCATCCGTTCGGGTGTCTTCAAATCGGGGCTGTTGAGCTCGGTCATTGACCGTAAGTTACTATGGATTATTGCGTTTTAGCGAATGTCCGACAAGCCCGGCGCGGCTTCAATGCACAGCGCGGATTTTCCTTCGGCGCGGGAAAGGGAGTATCGTTATCCTTGGTCATGTGTAGCGTCGCACGTACGGGGTCTGGAGGCATCAAAGCGCAAGGAGGTAGCCACATGGCGATCGAATCGCATCTTGCGGAACTCGAAAGAAGGCACCAGGCGTTAGAGCAGGAAATCAACGAAGCATTGACCCACCCATCGACCGACGATTTGAAGGTCGTAGAACTCAAGCGGCGCAAATTGCACGTCAAAGACGAGATCGCGCGGTTGAGGCAAGACGTCAGCATCCATTAGTTCAGTCCATCAGTTCATCTGAATTAAGCGGCGAGGTTTGGCCGTTCGTCCCGGCGCGGGCGGGACCGGCTGATATCTCTCCTCATGCCCGACCCGGTGCCGGGCGTCCACGTCTCAAAAACACAGCGATCATAGACATGGATGGCCGAGACAAGCCCGTCACACGGCCTTCGCCGCGTCCCGCAGCTTGAATTTTTGCAGCTTGCCGGTCGAGGTCTTCGGAATCTCGGCGAACACGACGTGGCGCGGGCATTTGTAGGCGGCGAGGTGCGAGCGGCACCAGGCGATCAGCTCTTCGGCCGTGGCGCTGGCGCCGGATTTCAGTTCGACGAAGGCGCACGGCGTCTCGCCCCATTTTTCGTCCGGCTTGGCGACCACGGCGACGGCGGAGACGGCCGGATGCTTGTAGAGCGCATCCTCGACCTCGATCGAGGAAATGTTCTCGCCGCCGGAAATGATGATGTCCTTGGAGCGATCCTTGAGCTGGATATAGCCGTCGGGATGAACGACGCCGAGATCGCCGGAATGAAACCAGCCGCCGGCGAACGCCGCGTCGGTCGCGTGCTTGTTCTTCAGATAACCCTTCATCACCACATTGCCGCGGAACATGACTTCGCCAAGCGTCGCGCCGTCGCGCGGCACCGGCTGCATGGTTTCCGGATCGAGCACATCGAGCCCCTCGAGCACCGGATAGCGCACGCCCTGCCGCGCCTTCTTGGTCGCCTGCTCGTCGGCAGGCAGCGCCTCCCAGTCGCCGTGCCAATCGTTGATGCTGGCGGGCCCGTAGGTTTCGGTGAGCCCGTAGAGATGCGTGACGTTGAAGCCGGCGGCTTTCATCGCCGCCAGCACCGCCTCCGGCGGCGGCGCGGCGGCGGTGGCGAACTGGACGATATGCGGCAGCGGCTTCTTGTCCTGCGCCGGCGCATTGAGCAGCGTCGACATCACGATCGGCGCGCCGCACAGATGCGTGACCTTGTGGGCGGCAATGGCGTCGAAGATCGGCGCCGCGCGCACCGCGCGCAGGCAGACATGGGTGCCGGCGACGATCGACAGCGTCCAGGGAAAGCACCAGCCGTTGCAATGAAACATCGGCAGCGTCCACAAGATAAACCGGATGCTTGCCCATGCCGCAGGTGATGACGTTGCCGAGCGCCAGCAGATAGGCGCCGCGATGGTGATAGACCACGCCCTTGGGATCGCCGGTGGTGCCCGACGTATAGTTGAGCGAGATCGCATCCCATTCGTCGTCCGGCATCAGCCAGGCGAAATCCGCATCGCCCTCGCGCAGAAATTCCTCGTATTCGAGGCTGCCGATGCCGTTCGCCGACGCCGGTGAATTCCGGATCGTCGTAATCGATCACCAACGGCTTCACTTTGGCGCGCGACAGCGCGTCTTTCATGACCTTGGAATATTCGCGATCGACGATCAGCATCTTGGTCTCGGCGTGATCGAGGGTGAAACCGAGAATGGCGGCGTCGAGCCGGGTGTTGAGCGTATTGAGCACGGCGCCGGTCATCGGCACGCCGTAGTGCGCCTCGATCATCGCCGGCGTATTGGCGAGCATGACCGACACCGTGTCGCCGCGCTTGACGCCGCGGCGCGACAGCGCCGACGCCAAATGTTTCGCGCGCGTGTAAAAGTCCGCGTAATTTCGCGACAGCGCGCCATGGATGATCGCCGTCACGTCGGGATAAACCTCGGCGGCGCGCGCCAGGAAAGACAGCGGTGTCAGCGGCTGGAAATTCGCCGCGTTGCGTTCGAGGTCGGTGTCGTATGGCGTCGACATGCGCGTCGCCTCCCTGGAAGCTTAGCCTAGCCAAAATAGCGAAGAGGGAAATAGCGAATAGCGAAATAGTGAAGGCACTTTGGCGGCCGTTCGCTACCCGCCATTCACTATTCGCGTTTCGCCATTTTGCCGCTTCGGATCAGTGCAGAAAACCCCTCGCCCCCTGCCAGAGCAAGGCGATGGCGATCAGCAGCATCAGCAGATAGGCGATCCGATAGAACCGGTCGGTCGGCGTAATGCGCACCAGCCAGATGCCGAGAAAGTTGGTGGCGACGGCGAGCGGCAGCAAAATCGCCGAGGTCGCGAGATTGCGCGCCGAGAACTGGCCCGAGCGCGAAATAAGGAACAATTTTCATCCAGTTCAGGATGGTGAAGAAAATGACCGTGGTGCCGACCAGCGTGAACTTGTCGAGCCGCTGCGGCAGCATGTGGATCTGAAACGGCGGCGCGCCGACCTGGATCAGCGTCGAGGTGAAGGCGGACAGCGCGCCCCAGAAGACGCCCATAGGCCGGATGCGGGCGGTGCGGCTTGATCGCCGGCGGCCGCCCGAGATAGGCGCGCAGCCGCGCGCCCAGCCACATATAGAGCGACGAAGACGAGCGCGATCGAGCCGACCGTCAGTTCGATTGCCGCGTTGGAGAAATAGCGCGCGAACAGCCAGCCGGCGCCAACGCCGAGCACGGAGCCGGGCAGCAGCACTTTCAGATTCCACGCGCTCCAGGCCCGATGATAGGTCCAGACCGAAATCGCGTCCTGGCAGATCAGGATCGGCAACAGGATCGCCGCGCCTTCGAGCGGCGGCACGACCAGCGCCAACAGCGGCGTCGCCAGCATGCCGAGCCCGGCAAAGCCGCCTTTGCTCAGTCCAAGGAAGGTCACGGCGGGAATGGCCAAGAAGATAGAACAGCGGATCGGTGATCACGGTGCCGTTGCATTGCCGGGGAAAGCCTTCGTGACATAGATCAAAGCGCGGCGGTTCGCGCCAGCGAATTGGGCATGGCTCGGACTGCGAGTGGCGAGTGGCGAATCGACAGGCGGAGTCTTCCCTATTCGCCATTCGCCATTCGCTACTCCCCATCCGCTATTTGCGACCCACCAGTCGAAAAAGCCCAAGACCGGCGGTACAATCACTCCGAGGAAACCCATGGACGCCCGTTCGAGCCGCTATCACGAGGTCTACGCGCGCTGGCAGCGCGATCCGGAAGGCTTTTGGGCCGAGGCGGCCGCCGACATCGACTGGTTCGAAAAGCCGAGGGCGACGTTCGACCCGAAGGCCGGCATCTACGGCCGCTGGTTTCCCGGCGGCGTCAGCAACACCTGCTTCAACGCCGTCGACCGCCAGGTCGATGCCGGGCGCGGCGATCAGGCGGCCATCATCTACAATTCGCCGCTCGCCGGCACACAAGCGCACCATCACCTATCACCGGCTGCTGACCGAGACGCAGGTGCTCGCCGCGATGCTGCGCGATCTCGGCGTCGACAAGGGCGACCGTGTCATCCTTTACATGCCGATGGTGCCGGAGGCGGTGATCGCCATGCTGGCCTGCGCGCGCATCGGCGCCGTCCACTCGGTCGTGTTCGGCGGCTTCGCCGCGCGCGAATTGGCGACCCGCATCGACGACGCCAAGCCGAAAGTGATCCTCTCCGCCAGCTGCGGCATCGAGCCCGGCCGCATCGTGCATTACAAGCCGCTGCTCGACGAAGCGATCACGCTGGCGCAGCACAAGCCCGACGCGTGCCTCATCCTGCAACGGCCGCAAGCGGAAGCGGCGATGATCGCCGGCCGCGACCACGATTGGGCGAGCGTGCGCGACCACGCGCTCATTCATGCCCGCTCGGTCTACGATTGCGTGCCGGTCGCGGCGACCGATCCGCTCTACATCCTCTACACGTCGGGCACGACCGGGCCGGCCGAAGGGCGTGGTGCGCGACAATGGCGGCCACATGGTCGCGCTCAAATGGTCGATGAAAAATCTCTACGGCATCGAGCCCGGCGAGGTGTGGTGGACGGCGTCCGACATCGGCTGGGTGGTCGGCCACAGCTACATCGTCTATGCGCCGCTGCTGCACGGCTGCACCTCGATCCTCTATGAGGGCAAGCCGGTCGGCACGCCGGATGCCGGCGCGTTCTGGCGGGTGATCGCCGAGCACGGCGCCGCCGCCTTGTTCACGGCGCCGACCGCGTTCCGCGCCATCAAGAAAGAAGACCCGCAGGGCAAGCTGCTGGCGCAACACGATCTGGCGAAATTCCGCACGCTGTTCCTCGCCGGCGAGCGCGCCGATCCGGCGACGCTCGAATGGGCGGAAAAGATGCTCCACGTGCCGGTGATCGATCACTGGTGGCAGACCGAGACCGGCTGGGCGATCGCCGGCAATCCGATGGGCTTGGGCATGCTGCCGGTCAAGCACGGCTCGCCGACGGTGGCGATGCCCGGCTACGACGTGCGCGTCGTCGACGAGGCGTGTCACGAGGTCGCGGCCAACAAGATGGGCTCGATCGTGGTCAAGCTGCCGCTGCCGCCGGCATGCCTGCCGACCTTGTGGCAGGCCGACGCGCGCTTCCGCGAAAGCTATCTCGCTGAATTTCCCGGCTACTACAAAACCGCCGACGCCGGCTTCAAGGACGAGGACGGCTACATCTTCGTCATGGGCCGCACCGACGACATCATCAACGTCGCCGGCCACCGGCTTTCGACCGGCGGCATGGAGGAAGTGCTGGCCTCGCATCCCGACGTCGCCGAATGCGCCGTGCTCGGCATCAAGGACGAGCTCAAGGGCGAAGTGCCGTGCGGCTTCATCGTGCTCAAATCCGGCGTCAACCGGCCGCCGACCGAGATCGAGAAGGAATGCGTCGCGCTGATCCGCGACAAGATCGGCCCGGTGGCGGCGTTCAAGCTCGCCATCACGGTCGGCCGGCTGCCGAAGACCCGCTCGGGAAAAATCCTCCGCGGCACCATGAAAAAAATCGCCGACGGCGACAGCTGGACCATGCCGGCAACGATCGAAGATCCGAAGGTGCTCGACGAGATCGGCGCGGCGATGAAGGGCAAGGGCTTCGGCGGCTGAACGCCATGAACGCGACCGACGTCAACGATTATTCGCGTTTGTTCTACCTGTTTAGGTAAATCAATAAGGAAAGTTCGGGGTGGCACCGTTGTAAACGTCGCGCGTTAGGTCGGCATGATCCGATTGGCTGGACCGTTACTGATCTGTGCGCTCGCTGGCTGGAGTCCGGCAGCGCACGCGCAAGCCGGGGCGACGCCCCCAACCGCCGTCGAAAAACCCGCCGAGGCAAGCGCGCCGACGTCGCCGAATACGCCGCCGACCGCCGACGACATCTGCCGCACCGTCGAGCAAGCGGCGGCGGAAAACGCGCTTCCGGTCGAGTTCTTCGCCCGCGTGATCTGGCAGGAGAGCCGCTTCAACGCTCTCGCCGTGAGCCCCAAGGGCGCCGAGGGCATCGCGCAATTCATGCCGGCGACCGCCGGCGGGCGCGGCCTCGCCGATCCGTTCGATCCGATCGAGGCGCTGCGCCATTCAGCGGGCTATCTGCACGACCTGATGACCCAGTTCGGCAATCTCGGGCTCGCCGCCGCCGGCTACAATGCCGGACCCGGCCGGGTGAGCGCCTGGCTTGCCGGCAAGCGCACGCTGCCGGGCGAGACCCGCAACTATGTCGCCATCGTCACCGGCTGGACCGCGGACGAATGGGCATCGCCGTCGCCGCCGCAGAATGCCGAGACCACGATCCCGCAAGGCGTGCCGTGCACGCGGCTCGCCAATCTGATCCTGGCGCCGAAGGAGCAGGCGCAGCGCATCGCCGCCTACATACCGCGCTGGGGCGCGCAGCTGACATCCAACTGGTCGGAAAGCCGCGCCTGGGCGACCTATCGCATGCTGCAGAAGGAATATGCGGCGCTGATCGGCGACCGCGAGCCGATCGTGCTGCAGGCCCGGCTGCCCAGCATGGGCGCAATGCCGCGCACCATCATCCGCATCGCCGACGACAGCCGCGCGCCGCTCGACAAATTGTGCGCCAGGCTGATCGCCGCCGGCGGCGCCTGCGTCGTGCTGCGGAATCGTCGCGGCTGACGTTCCAATCGGCGCGGCGTTGCCGGCGAACGGAAACTCAGAACAGCAAAAATACGATGGCAAGAATGATGGCGACGCACGCGATCAGCAAGCCGACCGGAAACAGCCGCGGCGCCCGAGGCTCGTGGATCGCGGCGGCCGGCGGTTTGCCAGCGCTCGCCGCAGACGCCTCCGCGATCGAGGGCGTCGCTCTCCGCTTCTGCTGCAGGCGCAGCCGGCGGGCGCGCCGGCACCGGCTGCCGCGTGGCCAGGCTTGCCCAATGCGGTCGGCGCGCATGGCCGGCCGCTCAGTTTTGCTCGACTGGCTGCTTCGCGCCGATGAGATCGGCTCGCATCGGCGCCGCCATGGTCGCAGCCGTCGTCCGCCGACGTGTTGCTAAGCTCGACATGACATCCTCCATCACTGGATCGAAGCCCGCCAAGCGTGGTCCCGGCCGCCTAAACCTCCGATGTCCGCCGCATTAATTCTTGTCCATACGCGTTTCTCTGTGGGCCTCGCCCGAATGATTTGCGCCATATCGATATATGGCATATATACCATATGGAGAGCGGCCCCAGTTTCGAATGGAACGATGCCAAAGATCGCACCAACCGTGCGAAGCACGGCATCTCTTTTGCCTTAGCGCAGGCTGCGTTCTTCGATCCGCGGCGCGTCGTTGCTAGAGACTTGGACCACAGCGGCGCAGAGCCTCGGTATTTCTGCTTCGGCAAAGTGGCTGACGCTGTCGTGACGGTGCGTTTCACCTATCGCGGCGGTCGCATCCGCATCTTCGGCGCCGGCTATTGGCGGAAAGGAAAGAAAATCTATGAGCAGCAAAACCGTTAGATACACCGACGGCGAAATCGGTCGCGTGCGGGTGGTCGAGGATTTTTTGCCATCACCGGCCGATCTTGTGCCGCGCGAGGACAACGTGAAAGTAACCCTATCACTATCCCGGCGCAGCCTCGATTTCTTCAAGCGCGAAGCCAGGAAGCGCCGGGTGCCTTATCAGCGCATGATCCGCGCGCTGGTGGACACGTACGCCGAGCGGCAGGTGGGCGGCAAGCACTGAACACCTCTCCCCGCTGGGCGGGGAGCGGTTGCTCAATCCCCGCTACGTTCGCTCGACCAGTGCAAACTGCGAGACCAGCCAGCACGCGAGCCAATGCAGGCTCCATGGAATCGGGATGATCAGCACGCAGGAGAAAGCAAACACAATGAAGCGCCACAACAACGACCAGCCGCCGGCGGTGAAGGTCAATTGCCGGGCGCTGCCTTCGACGTGCCGGCAGATCCATCGTATCCAGGCCGCGTAAACCCACGCCCACCCGATGATGGTGATGATCGACACGATCAGCAGCAGATACCATCCAAGCAGGCGCCAATAGCTTCCCGTGAAAGTCAGCGTGGTGGTTTGACCCTCCCATGCCAAATTCCGCAAGAACCATCGCAGAATGATGAGCAGGAAGAACAAGCTCAGCGGCAAGGTCAACAATTGCAGCGCGCTATGGATGTAGCCGACATAGCCGAGCAGCGAACTCAAGATGAAGATGTACCAGATATCACCCGGCTGGCCGTTGAACGCCACCCGCTGGCCGCCGGGAAGTTCGATCTGATCGACGAACCATCGGTAGTAGCTCGGCAACACCCAGGGCGTCGGAATGACGGTGATTTGCGCGATAAGAACCACGATCGAGCGGCCGAGCAGCGGCCACACCCGGACGCTGGTCGATAACGCGCCGGTGGCATGCCCGGTCGCCAGCCCGGACCCTGGCGCCGTCGCGGGCAGCCGCGGCGCGCCGGACATCAGACCCGGTACCTCCGAGGCTTTGGCCCAGGTGTTCATGCCCTGGGACCACACCAAGGTTTCGGCCATGACGAGGCCGCTGGCGATCAATTCGCGCAGCCGCTCATCGGTGTACGGACCTTCCTGCTTGCCGTTCCGGCCGATAAACCATTGTCGGCTGGCCATGTGTCGCCCCCATTGTCGATGTTGCCGGTGAAATCAGCCCATTGGTATTGTCTGCGATCGCAAAGCCCGTCGCGCGTCGGCACGCGGTGTTACCATCGCATGGTATTCTATTGAACTGAGACGCACCATCGAGCCCGACGGTTCAACGCATGCTGACCTATAGCAGCTACAAGACGCCGGCCGCGTTCGATGCCGGCTATGCCAACAACATCGACGCGGCTGTGGTCGCGCATTGGGAGGCCTTCTTCCGCGAGCGGAGCGTGGCGCTCGCCGTCCCGCGCGTAGAACTTGCGTACGGCCCGGATACGCGCAACCGGATCGACTTCTTTCCAACGCCGAACGCGCCGCCCGATGCGCCGGTCCTCATCGCCATCCATGGCGGCCTGTGGTTCCTGTTCGACAAATGGATGATGCACTTTCTGGTGCCGGCTTTCACGGCGGCGGGCGTGCACGTTGCCTGTCCCAACTATCGCCTCGCGCCTGCGGCCGGCCTCGGCGACATCGTCGACGATTGCCGCCGCGCCATCGCGTTCGTGCGCCAAAATCCGCAAGCCACCGGCGTCACCCCGGGCCGGCTATTCGTGCTCGGACATTCGGCGGCGGGCCAATTGGCGGCGGTGATGGCCTCGACCAACTGGCCGGAATTCGATTCCCGCCTGCCCGCCGATCTCGTCTCCGGCTTCATCGGCGTCAGCGGCTTCTATGATATCGAGCCGTTTGCCGCGACTGGCTTCCAGCAGCAGACCAAGTTCGCGGTCGAAGACTATAAGCAATGGAATCCGGTCAATCTGGTGCGCGCCGGCATGCCGGCAGGCCTGCTCATCACCGGGGCGAAGGAATCGGGCTTGCTGCCATGACATGATGGAGGGCTATGCGGCGCTGCTCCGCGCCGCCGATGTCAATGTCAAAACGCTCGATGCAGCGGACGAGGACCACTTTTCCGTCCTCGCGAAGCTCGGCGGCCCGGAGTTCGGAGGTCCACCAGCTCGCGCTTGCGACCATGCGGTGAGGCCGCGCGGACCTGCGTCGCCCTCGGCCGTCTGGTAGATTGCCTCAGACCGGACTATTTGAAGACCCACATCACATTGGTACCCACCATGAACGCCCCCCTCACCGCCCATCCGACGCCGCCGTATAAGCACACGCCGCTGTTTCCGCTCGGCAAAGATTTGACGCCGTACCGCAAGATCGCGGCCGATGGCGTGCGGGTCGAGCGTGTGCTGGGCGAGGAGGTGCTGGTGGTGCCGCGCGAAGCGATGCGCGCGCTCGCCGAAGCGGCCTTCACCGACATCAATCATCTGCTCCGCCCCGCGCATCTGGCGTCGCTCAAGCACATCGTCGAGGACCCCGAAGCGTCGGACAACGACAAGTTCGTCGCGTTCGATTTCCTCAAGAACGCCAACATCGCCGCCGGCGGCGTGCTGCCGATGTGCCAGGACACCGGCACCGCCATCATCATGGGCAAGAAGGGCCGGCTGATCTGGACCGACGGCGCCGACGAGGCCGCGCTGGCCGAAGGCGCGCGCGATGCGTATCTGAAACGCAATCTGCGCTATTCGCAGCTCGCGCCGCTCTCCATGTTCGAGGAGAAGAACACCCGCTCCAACATGCCGGCGCAGGTGGAGCTCTACGCCGAGGGCGCCGGCGACGCCGATGCCGCCTACAAGTTCTTGTTCATCGCCAAGGGCGGCGGCTCGGCCAACAAGGCGTTTCTGTTCCAGGCGACGCCGTCGATCCTGTCGCGCGAACGGCTATTGCCGTTCCTCAAAGAAAAAGTGCTGACGCTCGGCACCGCCGCCTGTCCGCCCTACCACCTCGCCATCGTCATCGGCGGTACGTCCGCAGAAATGACGATGAAGACGGTCAAGCTCGCCTCCTGCAAATATTACGACACCCTGCCGGACCACGGCTCCGAGGACGGCCATGCGTTTCGCGACAAGGAGATGGAGCAGGAAATACAGAAAATGACGCAGTCGCTCGGCGTCGGCGCCCAGTTCGGCGGCAAATATTTCTGCCACGACGTGCGCGTGATCCGGCTGCCGCGCCACGGCGCCTCGCTGCCGATCGGGCTCGGCGTGTCGTGCTCCGCCGACCGCCAGGCGCTCGGCAAGATCACCCGCGACGGCGTGTTCCTGGAAGAGCTCGAGCACAATCCGGCGAAGTATCTGCCGGAGATCGACACCTCGAAGCTCGGCGGCGAGGTGGTGCAGATCGATCTCAACAAGCCGATGCGGGAGATTTTGGCGCAGCTGTCGAAATTTCCGATCAAGACGCGGCTGTCGCTGTCAGGCCCGATGATCGTGGCGCGCGACGCCGCGCACGCCAAGCTGCGCGAGCGGCTAGAGCGCGGCGAGCCGCTGCCGGATTATTTTAAAGATCATCCGATCTATTATGCCGGCCCGGCGAAGACGCCGGAGGGTTATGCCTCCGGCGCGTTCGGACCGACCACGGCGGGCCGCATGGATTCCTTCGTCGCCGATTTCCAGGCCGCCGGCGGCTCGATGGTGATGCTGGCGAAAGGCAACCGCGCCGCCAGCGTGCGCGAGGCCTGCAAGAAGCATGGCGGCTTCTATCTTGCCTCGATCGGCGGCACCGCCGCCAACCTCGCCGAGCATTGCATCAAGAAGGTCGAGTAGCATCGAATATCCGGAACTCGGCATGGAAGCGATCTGGCGCATCGAAGTGGTCGATTTCCCGGCCTTCATCGTCATCGACGACAAGGGCAACGACTTCTTCAAGGAGCTGAATTTGGGGTAATATGTGTCCGCTCATTCCCGCGTAGGCGGGAATCCGGCGCTGGGTGCCCGCCTTCGCGGGGACGAGCGGATTTGAGAATACCGAGAGCGAACATGCAACAAACCGCACCCGTGCGCGGCCCGCTGGTCTGGCGCGACATGGACCAGAAGACGCTCGACGACGCCTACGATCAGGCGGTCTATGCGCCGAACAGGGATCTCATTCTTGCGCGGATCGCCGCGGCGAGCGAGACGGCGCGCAACAGCTCGGCGCGCCGCAACGCGTCGCCTACGGGCCGAGCGAGGACGAACGCCTCGACATTTATCGCGCCGCTTCACCCGCCCGTAAGCGGCAAAAGCGGCGAGTGCGCCGGTCAATGTGTTCGTCCATGGCGGCGCCTGGCTTCGCGGCAGCGCCGCGCGAGACCGCGCTTGACCGCCGAGGCCATCGTCCGCGCCGGCGCCCACGCCGTGGTCATCGATTTCATCAATGTCGGCCAAACCGGCGGCGATCTCATGCCGATGGCCGAGCAGGTGGCCGCGCCATCGCCTGGGCCTGGCAGCAACGCCGAAAGTTTCGGCGGCGACCGCGGGCGGTTTTATGTGTCGGCGCATTCGTCCGGCGCGCATCTTGCCGCCTGCGCGTTGTCGCGCGGCTGGCGCGCGGAAAATCTGCCGGCTGATTTCTGCAAGGGCGCGCTCCTGGTCGGCGGCATGTACGACCTCGAGCCGGTGCGGCTGTTCGGCGCGCTCGGCCTACGTCAAATTCACCGACGACGATGGAAGACGCTTTAAGCCCGCAGCGCCATATCGACGGCATCAACATGCCGCTCATCGTCGCCTACGGCACCTGCGAGACCCCGGAATTCCAGCGCCAGTCGCGCGACTTCTTCGCCGCGCTCAAGGCCAAAGGAAAATCCGCCGAGCTATCTGGTCGCCGAAGGCTACAATCACTTCGAGCTGTTCGAGACGATGGCCAATCCCTACGGCATCGTCGGCCGCGCGCGGCTCCGGCAGATGGGATTGAGGTAACGAGGTTCTCAGTCCAGGAGACGGAAGGCTATGCCGCTTCGGCGCTTTTGATCCGCCCGGCGCGGCGGAGCCTGGCGCACCCGGACGTGCGGATCAAGCTCGGCGCCGCAACTCCGGCAGGCATAGACGGTGTCTTCGACTTCGGAGGAGAGCGGCCGTTTGGTGCTGTAGACCATGCGGCCCGAGCAATCCGGGCACGGCATCATCAGCGAGGGCAGACTTGACGGCGGAATGACTGCTTGATGACGCATTGGCATACCGGCTCTTTTACAATTTTGTAATGTCCGCCCTCTTTTTGCCGGAGTCAACGATTTTGTGCGTTGCAACAGCATGCGCGTGCACTGCCGTAAGTTAATATGTTCAGCTGGTTTTCGAACCCTGCTCCGCTTGCGCCGGATGCGCAGAGTTCGTGGTTAGGCAGGCGCCACCGAAAGTGATCCGTATGGCCAGTCAGCGCAGCCGAGGCAGCCTACATTTTGCCTGGTGCGCCAGGATGTGGCGGTCGACCTCGTCGGCAAGATCGACGCAAGGCGTCCGCGACCTCAACCGGATAGGGAACGCCCTGCTCGAGCCGGCTGCAAAGGTTCGGGCAGAGCGTTCAAGCTCGCGCTCGGCGTGGCGCCGTATGTCATCAAGCGACTGCGCCGGGCCGCACACGGCGGCCGTTTTGCATGACGAGATGCAGGACGCGGCTCGCCGCTCGCCGTCTTTGCCTCGGCACCGCGTCGTCGTGCGATGGCGGCGGTCGAGCGAAAGCCGATCTCCCACCATGCGGCCGTCTGCGCCGTAGCGGCGCCAGACTTGCTTACGTCCGGGCCAGGTGGCCTTGTTAGCCGAGCGCTTGCGCCGCGGCACGCCGGCATATTCCTGCAATTTGTAAACGACATCGAGCGGCTGGCACGTCGGACGAGGTGGTCATGGCGGTGCCGATGCCGATGCCGTCGATCGGCGCCTTCGCCTGCGCAAAACGACCAGCGAGATCGTCTTCGTCGAGCCCACCGCTGACGAAGATCGTCACGTCGCCCAGTCCGCCGGAATCGAGAATGGCGCGCACACTGCGCGCCTGCGCGACCAGATCGCCGGAATCGATGCGGACGCCGCGAACGGCGATGCCAGCCTCTTTGAGCTTCGGCGCCAGCGCCACGACTTTTCGCGCCGCAGCCTCGACATCGTATGTGTCGATGAGGAAGACCAGATTGTCCGGCCGGGAGCTGCGCGAAGGCGGCGAAGGCGGCGCCTTCGTCATCGAACGATTCGATGAAGGAATGCGCCATGGTGCCGTAGATCGGAATACCGAATTCCTCGCCCGGCGAGCACGGTTGCGGTGCCGGCAAAGCCAGTGAGGTAGCTCGCCCGCGCCGCCATCAGCCGGCTTCGGCGCCGTGCGCGCGGCGGAAGCCGAAATCGACTAGAACCTTGTTGGGCGCGGCCAGCATCATGCGCGCCGCCTTGGCGGCGATCAGCACTTGATAGTGGATGATGTTGATCAGCCGCGATTCGACCAATTGGGCCTGCGGCAGCGGCGCGGTGATGCGCAGGATCGGCTCGTTGGCGAAGAAAACCGTTCCCTCGGGCATGGCATGCACGTCACCGTTGAACCGCAACGTGGCAAGATAGTCGATCAGGTTCGGCGCGGAAGCGTCCGGTCCTCTTGAGCCATTCGATCTCGGCTGGCGGAAAACTGCAAGCGTTTCAAGGAATTGCAGCGCCTGCTCCAATCCGGCCGCGACCAGGAAGCCGCGCCGCGGCGGCAGATTGCGGGCAAACAGCTCGAAGACGGCCGTTTCCGTCGACCCCCGGTCCAGATAGGCCTGCATCATGTTGATTTGATACAGGTCGGTCAGTAGCGCGCTCGGGCGCTCGGTCATCGCTCTTTTCCCCAATTCTGCATCGTAAAGATGTGATGGCCGAAGATGGCTCAACGGCAGGTTGCCGACAGCCGCCGTCGCCCGGACCGGCTGAACTGCGCCTGAATTTGCAATAATAGTGGATATTAGCGCAGCCCATTCACCTCCGATTTACGATGATCTTGCGGAGCTCGCCGGAATATCGCATGGTGAACGCGCGCGCTGAGCATTGGGGCCCAAGACGAAAGGGTGACGGCGCGCAAGCCTGAAATCGGGGTCGGCTAATCGTTCGCGCTCGGGTGATGGGGGCGCGGCGGGAGCGCGAAATGGTTTACGGGTCCTCATCCGGAGGGCGGCGACGGAATTGGTGCGTCCATTTTTCATGTGGATGCATCGCATGTCGACCGCATGGATATTTCCGACGCGGAACTGCTTGTTCCGAGGCCATTTCGCGCGCTCGGGTCCCGATCTCGTCCTGACCGGACAAGACGGCCACCGCTACATCGTCACCGGCTATTTCGCCACCGAGAAGCATCCCGACCTTGTCGCGCCGAACGGTGCGCATCTGTCCGGCGAAATCGTCAGACCTGTTGGCCGGCTCGCCCACGCCTGGGCAATACGCGCAGGCCGGCACAGCCCTGCCGCCGGAAGCCATCGGCAAAGTCGAGAAGGTCGTCGGCCAAGTCACGCTCGATCCATAACGGCGTCTCCGGCCCGCTGCATGTCGGCGATCCGTCTACAAGACCGACGTCGTCCAGACCGGCGCCAATTCGTCCTGCGGCATCGCCTTCCCCGACGGCACCGCGCTTGACCTCGTGGCCAACACGCGGATGGCGCTCAACGACTATACGTTCGACGCCAGCGCCAGCGCCTCGAACAGCGCCGTGTTCACCCTGGTCGAGGGCACCTTTGCCTTCGTCGCCGGACAGGTCGCTCATACCGGCAACGGCATGAAGATCGCCACGCCGGTCGCGACCATGGGCATCCGCGGCACCGTCGGCCTGTTTCGCAGCGAGCCCACCGTCATCAATGCCAATCTCGGCCACGTCTGGTCGGTTTTTCTGCACGAGGATCTGGACGGCAGCCATCATCTCGGCCGCATCGCGCTGATCGACCAGGACCCGACCTCGCCGACTTTCGGCGCAGGTCTTCTATCTGTTGGATAGCTCCGAATACATCGCCTATCTCGAGCCGCAAGGGCCCGGCTTGCCGCCGCGTGGTGCGGCTCGAGCCGATCACGAACTCGAAGATTTTCGACGATCGGCACTTCTACGACGATCTCAGCCAGATCATCAGTTCTTACGTCAACGGCACCGTCAATCCGCAGTCGACCCCCGGCACCCCGGGCAGCGGAACGTCGCCGGACTTGCTGAAGATTCAGCAGCCACTCTTTCAGCCGCCCGGCGGCCCGCCGTCGTTCAATAACCCGCCGTTCGGCGGCGGACCCAATCCCAATGGCGGGCTGCCCCAGCCGCCCAATCCCGGCACCATCCCGGTGCCGCCGGGACAGAACCCGAATCCGCACACGACAAACCCGCCCTCGCCGCCACCCAGCGGTCCGACGGTCTTTATCTGGAAATCCACGGAACCTGGCAACTGGCCGACGGATCTGGCGGATTGGATTTCCGGTGTGGCACCAAACTCGCCGAACGACCAGGTCATCATTGAAGCGGGCACGTCGAACTACAACATTCCCAGCCTCACAAGTATCAGCTTTCTGACCGTCGACTCAGGCGCGACGCTCGAGGTCACAGCCGGACAACTCACCACCGGCGGGCTGATCGACGACGGCACGATCGTCGTCGATGGCGATCCGCCGGCGCTTGTCGTCAACGGCCCGGCTACGATCGGCAGCACCGGCAAGATCAAAGTGGTCGGAAAGGGCTCGGAAGTCGACTTCAACGGCAGCACTGTCGACAATCAGGGTCTGATCGCTTCCCGGCACGGCGGCATCGTCGATTTCAATATCGAAGGAGTCACCAACGAAACCGGCGCCAAGATAGTGGCGTCCGGCAAGGGTTCTCAGATCAACTTTCTGGGCACCAGCATCACCACCCCGGACCTCGTCGCCAATTCCGGCCTCATTGCGGCCCGGCATCACGGCGAGATTCTTTTTCGCGACAGTTTCGTCACCAACGAACTCGGCGGTGAAATCAAATCAACCGGGCATGGCTCGGAGATTGCCTTCGGCGATGCCCTGGGCGGTGCAGACTTTGCCAATCTCGGCAAAGTTCTCAGCAGGAATGGCGGTGCCATCGACTTTGTGAATGCCTCGGTCGATAACGAAAAAGGCGCCATCATCGAAGCGGGCCGCGGCGGCGAAATCTCGTTCTCCAATACCGAAATCCTGAACGAGACGAAGGCCATTATCGAGGCGGTCGGTTGCGGCGCCCTGATCACGATTACAGACGCGCTTGTCACCAATCCCGGCAAATTCCTCGCCGCGCACGGTGGCACGATATTGTTCGGCGCCACGTCCGGCGGCGTCCAAGTCGACAACCAAGATAAGGGCTCGATCGTAGCCGATGGCGGGACCATCGGCTTTCAAGCTGTCTCGTTCACCAACCAACCGGACGGCTCAGGCGGCCCGGGCGGCAAAGTCGAATCGACGAATTGGGGCTTGATCACGTTTCAGGGCGGGAGCTTTACCAACGGTCAGGGTGCTCTCGTCGAGGCCGATCATCACGGCAGCATCTTCTTTGAAGGCTTCCCCGACAACCCGCTTGGCGTGACCAACAACGGCAAGTTAGAGGCAAGCGGCTGCGGCAGCGTCATCAGGCTGCAAGGCCAGGACGTCAGCGTCACCAATGACGGCGGCACGTTCGTCGCCAAGAACTACGGCGAAATCGTATTCGACGCCCTTTCTGGGGTCATGAACGAGGACGGCGGCAAGATCGAAGCGAGGGATCACGGCATCGTCTCGTTCATCGACCTCGGGGTCGGCCCCAGCGGCAGCGTGCTCAACGACGGCGGTGTGATCGGAGCCTTTGGATGCGGCTCGAAGGTCGAACTCGACAATACAACCATCGTCGGCGGCACGCTTAAGACACGCGATGGCGGCCTCATTGAGGTCGTCGCCGGCCAGCATAACACCTTCCTCAACGTCACCCTCGATCACGCCGTGGTGCGGGTCGATCGCGGGACATCGCTCGCGCTGGAAGGCGGCAACTCGGGTTTGGCGGCCGTGATCGACGGCAAGGTCACGTTCGAAGGCCGCGGCGTCGTCACGATGGCCGTCGATAGCTACAAAATTGTCGCCGGAACCGACGGCGGGACGCTCATCAACAAGACCACGATTTTGGGCGTCGGCCAGATTGGCATCGGCGACGGCCAACTCATATTCGTCAACGACGGAACCGTTGAGGCTCACAGCCTCGGTGGCGGCGGCGACACGTTCGTCATCGATACCAGCCTCGGCGCGGGCGGCGCGGCAACCACGATCAACAGGGGTACGCTGGAAGCGTGCGGCTCCGGTATCTTCCTGTTGATCGAGAACACCACCCTCGACAATCGCCACGGCACGATCGAGGCGCTGCATCACGGGACTGTCGAACTCGACGACGTGAACATCACCGGCGGCACGATCAAGGCGCTGCGCGACGGTGTCGTGAAACTCGACGATGCAACCATCACCGGCAGCACGCTCGACACCAGCCATGGCGGCGTGATCGAGACCGTCACCACCGGCGCGGGTGATCCGACCAGCAGCATCTTCGACAACGTGACCAACGACGGTTACGTGCTCGTCCAGTCCAACACCACGCTCAAGCTGGAAGGCACCATCCACAACAACGGCACGATCGTTGTCGATCCCGTATCGGGAGCCGGTGCCGATCTGCAGATCGACGGCAAAGTCGTCCTCGACGGTTGGGGCGTCGTCAAGCTTGACGGTCGCAGCGACGAGATCACGGGCACGGACGGCGGCAAGCTTATCAACCGCAGCACGATCGAAGGCTACGGCCAGATCGGCACCGGCAACAAGGATTTGACGCTTCAAAACAAGGCGGGCGGCGCCATCGACGCCGACGTCCGCGGTGAAAAACTCATCGTCGATACAGGCGCGAACACCATCGACAATGCCGGCCTGCTGGAAGCGACCCGCGGCGGAATACTGGACATCAAGAGCAACGTCGCCAACCGTGGCGGCACGATCGAGGCGACGGAGCGGAGCGTCGTCACGTTCGAAGGCGCCAGCCTCACCAACGGTGCCGGCGCGCTGGTCGAGGCAGAAGATCGCGGCTCGATTACGTTTGAGGGCGGTCGCCACGACCCGCTGAGCGTCACCAACGATCGCGGCGGCAAATTTGTCGCGACCGGTTGCGACAGCACCATCTCATTCCTGGGCCAACACGTCAGCGTCACCAATGACGGCGGGACGTTCGTCGCCAAGGACCACGGCGAAATCGTATTCGACGGCATTTCGCGGCTCGTGAACGAGCACGGCGGCAAGATCGAAGCCAAGGATCGCGGCACGATCCTGGTTGAGGACATCTCGGTCATCAACGGCGGCGGCGGTAAAATCGAGGCCGCGGATTGCGGCAGCGTCGTTGCGTTCTGCCACGACAGCGTCACCAACAAGCGCGGCGGCACGATCGTCGCCACCGATTTCGGGACGGTCGCGTTCGACGACGACACCGTCGCCAACAAATACGGCGGCACGATCGAGGCGCGTGACCGCGGCGCGATTTTGTTCGACCGCTCGCACGTCGATAATGACCATGGCGCCCAAATTCGAGCCGATGGTTGGGGGTCCGAGGTCACGTTCGACCACGACCGCGTCGACAATTCGGGTTCGATCGACGCCGCGTGGGGCGGCACCGTGCAATTCGATCATTCGCGGATCGACAATGGGTTCTGCGCCGTCATCGCGGCCGATGGCTGCGGATCGGAGATCAAGTTCAACCGCAGTCACCTCGACAATTCCGGCCGTATCGGAGCGCAACACGGCGGTGAGGTGTCGTTCGATCGTTCTTCGATCGACAACGAGCGTCACGGCAGCATCGAGGCGGAGGGCTGGCGCTCGGAGGTCGAATTCCGCCATTCCGATCTGGGCAATTCCGGCCGGGTCGAGGCCACTGACGGTGGCATCGTGCTGTTCGAGTGCTCCCGCGTGGACAATGACCGCCACGGCACCATCGAAGCGAAAGGCCGTGGCTCCGAGGTTTCGTTCTTCGGCAGCAAGATCGACAATTGGGGTTCGATCGCGGCGACGCTCGGCGGCGCGGTGCTGTTCGAATATTCGCAGATTTGCAACGCGCGCGGCGCCACAATCGATGCCGATGGGCACGGGTCGGAGGTCACAGTCGACCGCGACCTGTTTGCCAATTCCGGCCGCGTCGACGCCGACCAGCGCGGCACGGTGCTGTTCGAAAACTCCTTCGTTGGCAACGAGCGTCACGGCACGATCGACGCCGACGGACCGGGCTCGGAAGTCAAATTCGAACGGTCGGACGTTGCCAATGCTGGCGCCATCGCGGCCGAACACGGCGGTACGGTTTTGGTCGACCGCAGCACCATCGATAACTGGCACGGCACGATCGAAGCCGTCGGATGCGATTCGACGGTCGATCTCGACCGCGCGACCATCGTCGGCGGCACGTTGGAGACGAAGTCGGGCGGCTTGATCCAGACCGTGTCCGGGACCAGCACGCTTGAAGGCGTGACGATCGCCCATGACAGCGATGTCGACGTTGGCCGCGGGACGACGCTGACCCTTTCCGGCGGCACGACCATGTTGGGCGGCACGCTCGTCGTCGAGCATCGAGCCGTGCTCGATATCGAGGGTCATTCCGGCGCGACGCTCGACGGCGTCAATGTCATCAATGACGGCAATATCGAAATTGACCGTCCGCATGAGCGCACGACGTTGGTGCTGGAAAACGGCACCACGATCAGCGGCGGCGATCTGACGATCGGTCACCGCGGTGAGCTCGACATCGAGGGCGGCCGCCACGGCGGTGCGACGCTCGACGGCGTCGACGTGACCAACCATGGCGTCATTCAGGTCGACGACTCGGCGCCTGCCACGCTCCATCTGACGGACGGAACGATCATCCACGACGGTACGCTGTCGATTGGCTGTTACGGCACGGTCGACATCGAGAGCCGCCAGGGCGCGACGCTCGATGACGTCAGCGTCTGGAATGACGGGACGATCACATTCGGCAATGAACACGGCGGCGATGATCCCAACCTTGTCATCGGTGGAACTGTCAGGCTGCACGGCGAAGGGAATTTAGTTCTCGCTGGCTCCGACGACCACATCGTTGCAGCGAACGGCGGCGGCGAGCTCGTCAACGACAGCAACATCGTCGGCGCCGGCAGCATCGGCAACGGCAGCGAATCTCTGACGCTCGACAATGAGAGCTGCGGCACGATCGACGCCGATCTGTCCGGCCGGACGCTCACGATCGACACCGGCGGAAACCAAATAACCAACGCCGGGACGTTGGCGGCGTCCAATGGCGGCATCCTCGACGTCGACAGCGCCGTCAACAACGCTGGCGGCTCGATCAAGGTATTCGATAACAGCGTCGCGGATTTCGCCAAAAGCGTCACCGGCGGCACAGCGACCATCGAGGGCGGCACTCTCAAATTCGAGGCTGCAGCGGACCTGAATGTCACGTTCGACAACGGCCCCGGCGGCAACCATTACGGCGAACTCGTCCTCGACGACTGGAAGGACTTCAGCGGCACCATATCCGGATTTACCGGGCACGAATCGGAACACCCGAGCTTGACCAATACTGACGAGATCGACCTGGCCGGTTTCAAGGATGGTCGAATTATCGACACGACGGTTACCTCCGGAGGGATCGTAACGCTGATCTTGGAAGACAAAGCCGGCGACACGATCGATCTCAACTTCGATGACCCGGGCGGGGCGTTGCAGGTGAAATCCGACGGACATAACGGCACCCTCATTTACGACCCGCCCGCTGCCAGCACTCCGAGCCCGTCGGTATCGATCGGCGGCGCCGGCAACGACACGTTCGTCTTCCAGCCCGGCATGGGCGCCGAGACGATCAACAACTTCAATGCACAAACCGATACGATCGAGCTCGACCACTTCGCCAACATTCAAAACATTCAGCAATTGGCGGCCCTGGTCACCACCGACGGCCACGGCGACGCGATGCTCGAGCTCGGCCACAATGACAGCATCACCATCCCGGGCATGACGCCGAGCAACCTGCAGGCGCACCTGCAAAGCATGGTGCATCTGCACTAGGCCAGTGCGGCCGAACGCCCTCCGTTCGACAACAGCGAATAGCGAGTGGCGAAATAGCGGGTAGGACGATCGCCTCATCCGCTATTCGCTGCGCTTCTACAGCACCCGCGGAATCCCCAACTGCTCGGCCTCGGCGAGCACCGCCGCGATGTTCTGATGGCCGGCGCCGAAACGGCTTTGCGGGTCGGTGAGCGCGACGGTGTGCACGCCGGGCAGCCGATAATATTTGTCGTGCACCAGGCAGCGGCTGCGGATCAGCGGCCATAGCATGAGCCCGAGCATGCGCTGGTCGTGGCCGTATTTGGCATTCGGCCCGCGGGGAAAATAGCGCCGTATCAGGTCGACGATGTCGATGCCGCAATCGGTGCGCCCCGCCCACAGGCAGCCGATCATCAACTCGTTATGCAGCACGTGGTCGCGCACCGCGTGGAACGGATAGCCGGAGTCGATCCATTGCCGCACCAGCTCGGCTTCCGCTGTCGAAAGCCGCGCGTCGCAGTCGCGCACCAGGAAGCGGCCGACCGCCGGATCGTTCATCACCAGAAAACGCTGGAACAGGCCGACGCCGGGATATTCGTCTTCGATCTGCCGCACGTCGGCGCCGTTGTCGGCAAGAAAGCCGACGCAGGCGCGCGGCACGGTGGCGTCGACATAGAACCGGCAGCCCCAGCCGGGATAAATGGTCCGGCTCAGCATGAGATTGATCATGGCGCCGTAGCCGTAAAACGGCGCATTGCCCCACAACGAGAACGAGATGACGTTTTGTCCCGACGGCGGCCGATCGGGCGCGGTCAAAACGCCGGCCGGCGGCAACCGGCACGCCTCCGCATCGCGCAATTCGATGCCGCGCTGTCCGTAGCGGACGGCATCGTCGACCTTTCCGCTATAAAAATGAGCCACCTTGAGCACATCGATGATCGTGAGATCTTCGCCAAACCGCACGATGTAGCGATGCGCCTGCGCGATCGCTTCGTCGTAACGCTTCATGTTGGACAGCGTCACGATCAGCGATTTCTGCAGGCGGGCGTCGTCCGGCCGCCGGCGATTCAATTCCTCGACGAGAGCAAGCGCCGGCAGCCATTCGCGCTTCTGAAAGAACGCGTCGAACAATAAATTCTTGACCACCAGGTCGTCCGGGCGGGTGACGACAAGCGCGCACAGTTTGACGATGGCTTCGTCGTTCTTGCCGGCCTGAAGCAGCGCGCAAATCGGCTCGTAGGGATGCGGCGCCTGACGCGGCGGCGTCTCGCTTGCGGTTTGCGACATTCACCACCCCACCTCGACCGGCACATGCAGCTGCAAGTTTATCACTTGTGCAGGTCAATGCGGCTCCCGCCACGCTCAGCAGGGCAGGATGCGAGAGGCTGCCCCTAGCGGGCGACCGGCGCCGGGATGACGGCCGCCCGGTCGGTCCAGCGAATCGAACTCGGCACCCTTGCCTTCGACCAGGACCAGCGGCGCCGGTGCGACGCGATTGCGGCCGTCGGCCTTGGCGCGATACAGCGCCCGGTCGGCGACCGCCAGCAGCGCCGAGAGACTGCCGCCGGCTTCGCCCGCCATGGCGACGCCGACGCTGACTGTCGGTTCGATGACAAGGTCGCGAAAGTCGATCGCCGCGAAGTCACGCCGCAATCGCTCGGCGATTTGCAGCGCCTGCGCCACAGATGCGTTCGCCAACAGATAGCCGAACTCCTCGCCGCCCAGGCGGCCGAACAGATCGCCGGGCCGTATCGAGGCGCCAACGAGATCGCAAAACGCCCGCAGCACGCGGTCTCCGGCCTGATGACCGGCCGTGTCATTGACCTCTTTGAAGCGATCGAGATCGAACAGCAGCAACGCGACCGGCCGGCGTTCGGCGATGGCGCTGTCGAGCAGGGGGCTGCCGCGTTCGAAGAAGGCGCGGCGATTGGCAACGCCGGTCAGTGAATCGGTCAGCGCGGCTTTGCGTTGCTCAAGCTCGGCGCGCTCCTTCGACATGGCGACGCGCAGGAACGGCAGGCAGAAGGCGGCAAACAGCGCTTCGAACGCCATCACGGTCACGACCGCGCTTTGCGCCTGACCATGGACGACGACCGCAGCCGCCAGCTCCTGCGCGAACGGTATGCGCGCCAGGAGAAAGCCCGCATGCCCGACGACCAGAATCAAGGTCGGCCAACGCGACAGCAGATCGCGGTCGCGCGCATACCAGAGTTCGCAGGCGGCGAGCAGCGCGTAGACCCCGGTGATGGCGGACACCAGACCGACGCGCGCCTGCGTCGATTGGGCAAAGCTCGTGAATTGGAAGGCGACAATCCAGATTGCCGACCCCGCCACCAGGAGAGCCACATTGACGCGCCGGCCTTCGAAGCTTCTGGCACCGCTCCACATGAATCCGTAGGCGCCGCAAATGAGCGCATTGGCGGCGCAGACCGACCAGGCATTGGGCACCGCGCCGGGCGACACCAGCAAAATGGCCCCGGCCGCGGCGACCAGGTAGCCGCTGCCCCACAGCGCCAGCGCCGGCGTGTTGCGATTTTGCAGAAAGGCGAACAGCAGCAACAGGCCGCCGATCACGGTGACAAAGAAGGTCACCGCGAGCAGTGTCGGCAGATCGAGAATGAAATGAGAAGCGGTAACCGTCGGCATATCGTTCCCCACCACGCCCCCTGCGTGCGGACGCACGTGTTACTACCAGTTCATTCCTGCGGTCTCATTGCCGGTTTGCCTAACATTGAAACCATCCCGTTGAGCCAATTTTGCTCCTGTCCCGCTTAAGCGCTGATGAAGACGGAGACGGAGATCGGGAAATTGGCCCGTCGCCGGCAGGGGTACCGGCGGCCAGTCCGCTATTTGCCCCAGCCGAAATGGTAATTCACGCCGGCGCGAAACACGTTCTCCTGCAGGGAGACGTTATTGGTCGGCGGGGCACTGCAGCCGGTGCAGTTGAAGCCGCCGAGATCGACGCGCAGATATTCCGCCTTGGCGCTCCAGTTGCCGGGCAGCGCGACTTCGACGCCGCCGCCGAGCGTCCAGCCGGCATTGGTCGACGTGCCGCCGGCAAAGCCGGGCGCCGAGGCACGGATATCGCCGACGGCAAGTCCGCCCGTGGCGTAGGGCATGACCCGATCGAACGAATAGCCGATGCGGCCGCGCACCGTGGACAGCCAGCTATCGCTGGTGCTGCAGCCGCCAGGACATCCCGCCGTCGTGCTGGTGCCCTTGAGGCCGGCCCAATCGATATCGCCTTCGACGCCGAACACGACACTGCCGAACTGCCGGTTGTAGCCGATGGTGCCGCCGGCCTGGCCGCCCGAGAGATTGATTCCGGTCGCATTCGTATTCCAGGACGAATGGCCCCAGCCGCCGCCGCCATTGGCGCCGAGATAAAATCCAGTCCAATTATAGATCGGCGCCACCTCCGCCGGCGGCGCCTTGTAGAGCGGCGCCAGCGAAAGATCGGCCGCGGCGGCGCCATGCGCGCTCGCCAGCGCGCCGAGCATAAAGCCTGCGGCCAGGATTTTCTTCATTCTCAAGCTTCCAACTCGCCGTTACGCCGACGCCTTCGACACCTGTTGGGTACGACCATACGCACAGTTTCCTTACGCTTGGCTTACCAAGCGGACGCGAGAGCGCCCAGTTTCCCTGGCGCGGGCGTACTTTAGGGGCCAGAGCGGCAGAATTGCGTCCCACCCGGGGCCAGTTATAGGCGCCGCGTCGCGTTTGCGCTGCCTTAAGCATTAATTTATTGGCGCACGGGTACGCCCCGCCTTTTGGGCTCCCACCGGGTCACTTGGCCGCCGTTTTGCCGCGACGGTCCCAGCGATGTCCCCCAGTCGATGTCTGGCCGCCAATGTCCTGGCTTGTCTTCGCGTTTTCCGGCCCGGTGCTGTGGGCGATCTCCACCCACTTCGACAAATATCTGGTGGAGAGATATTTCAAGCACAGCGACGTCGCGGTGCTGCTGCTCTTCACCGCGTTCATCGGGGTGCTGACGCTGCCGTTCATCGCGTTCTACGAGCCGACCGTCTTCCAGCTCGACGCCGGCGAGCATGGCGCTGATCGTGCTGTCAGGCATCCTCTATATGGGCGCGACGCTGTTTTATCTGCAGGCGCTGCAATCGGAGGAAGCGTCGGTGGTGGCGCCGTTCTTTCAGGCCGTGCCGCTGTTCGGCTATGTGCTGGCCTATGTCGTGCTCGGCGAGACGCTGTCGATCGTGCAGATGGCCGGCGGCGCATTGATCATCACAGGAACGCTGATCGTCTCGGTTCGCTTCGGCCAAAACGTCCGCATCTTCAAGCTGCGGCTGGTGCTGCTCATGCTCGCCTGCGGCTTGGCGGCGGCGATTTCAGGCCTGATCTTCAAGGCGTTCGCCATCAAGGTGGCATTCTGGACGACCACGTTCTGGATGTTCGTCGGCGAAGCGATATTCGGCGCGGCGCTGCTGTTGGTGGGCTCTTACCGGCGGCAACTCGCCGAGCTGTTGCGCGCCAATGCAGCCGCGCTGTTGGCGATCAACGGATCGAACGAGCTGATCAATCTCGGCGGCGGGCTCGGCAACCGCTACGCGCTGATGTTCGCGCCGCTCGCCATCGTGCAGGCGATCAGTTCGACGACAACTTTGTTCGTATTCGCATTCGGGATCGTGCTCAGCGTTGCTGTGCCGCGGCTGGCGCGCGAGACCTTGTCGCGGCGCGATCTGGTGCAGAAAGGCGCGGCGGCTTTATTGGTCGCGCTCGGCGTCGCGCTGGTGACGCGTGTCGAACTGACGCGGAACGTGGTCCGGGTTCCGCTGCTGCTCAACCCGCGACGTGCGTCACGGCAGCGCCGCCTCATGGCGCGATGCACGCAAACTGCGACCAGCGGCGCATTCCCAGTCGTAGCCTCGATGCCGCACGAGACCTGCCGCTTCGCCAAGGAACGTCGCCGCATTGCGCCCCGGCCCGCAATAGGCGCTCACCAGCACTTCGTTGCCGTTGCAGGACGCGGTGCAGCGCCGCCCAGGCAATTGTTGCGAATGACCCGCAGGGTGGGACTGGGCGGCCCCTGCTCACCTTGCGGCCCTGGCGGGCCGGGCGGCCCGACCGGGCCGGGCGGACCGGCGGCGCCGGGATCGCCCTTCGGCCCCGGCTGCCCGGGCGAACCAGGATCGCCTTTTGGACCCTGCCCGCAGCCGGCCAGCGCCAGCATCAACAGCCCCGCAAGAATTAAATCGTCCGCACGATGCATTTTTTCAATCCGTCGCTTGGGGCGGCCGTATCGGCGCCCCACATCGAGTGAAACAAGCATCCGAGATCGGAATACCACAACTTCGCCGTCTTTCCAGACAAGGCGGCGAGCCGCGACGGTAGCCGGACGACGGACGAAGTGCGATATAGAACGCGATCGGAAACGGAAAAGCCGCGCCGCCTTTGCAAGTCGATAACCGGATGTTGAAGTAAAAGACATGAATTGGATCTCCAACGTCGTACGGCCAAAAATCCGCGGCATGCTCCGTCGCGAGGTGCCGGAGAATCTCTGGATCAAATGTCCGGAGACCGGCCAGCTCGTCTTCTACAAGGATGTCGAAGCGAACCTGTTCGTCATCCCCGGCTCCAACTACCACATGCGCATGAGCGCAGCGGCGCGTCTCAAATCGATGTTCGACAACGAGACCTGGTTCGACATCGCGCTGCCGGAGGTGCCGCTCGATCCGCTGAAATTCCGCGACGAGCGCCGCTATGTCGATCGGCTCAAGGACGCGCGCAGCAAGACCGGGCTCAACGACGCGGTGAAGCTTGGCTACGGCAAGCTCGACGGCATGGGCGTCGTCGTCGGCGTGCAGGATTTCGATTTCATGGGCGGCTCGCTCGGCATGGCGGCGGGCGAAGCGGTGATCAAGGGCCTCGACACCGCGGTCGAGAAGGGCTGTCCGTTCGTGTTGTTCGCGGCCTCGGGCGGCGCGCGCATGCAGGAAGGCATTCTGTCGCTGATGCAGATGCCGCGCACCACCATCGCCGTGCAGAACCTGCAGGAGACGCGCAAGCCCTACATCGTGGTGCTCACCAATCCGACCACCGGCGGCGTCACCGCCTCTTACGCGATGCTCGGCGACGTGCACATCGCCGAGCCCGGCGCGCTGATCGGCTTCGCCGGCCCGCGCGTCATCGAGCAGACGATCCGCGAGAAACTGCCGGAAGGTTTTCAGCGCGCCGAATATCTGCGCGACCACGGCATGGTCGACATGGTGGTGCATCGCCGCGATCTGCGCGCCACCATCGCCCGGCTCTGCCGGATTTTGCTGAAGGCGCCGGCCGAAGCGACCAAGCCGCGCATCAGCCTGCCGGCGCCTGCGTGAACGCACCGCGTTCCGGCGGAACGTCGATCGGCGCCATCCAGGCGCGCTTGCTGGCGCTGCATCCCAAACGCATCGATCTGTCGCTCGATCGCATCGAGCGCTTGCTGGCGGCGCTCGGCCATCCGGAGCGGCATTTGCCGCCGGTGATCCATGTGGCCGGGACCAACGGCAAGGGCTCGACCATCGCCTTCGTCCGCGCCATCCTCGAAGCGGCCGGCAAGCGCGTGCATGTCTACACCTCGCCCAATCTGGTCCGGCTCAACGAGCGCTTCCGCATCGGCCATGCCGGCGGCGGCAGGCTGGTCGAAGACGACGAGCTCGCCGACGCGCTGTCCGAATGCGAGGCCAAGAACGGCGAGCGCGCCGATCACCGTGTTCGAGATGGAGACGGCGGCGGCGTTTCTTCTGTTCACGCGCCATCCCGCCGATATTGTCCTGCTCGAAGTCGGGCTCGGCGGCCGGCTCGACGCCACCAATGTCGTCGCACGGCCGATCGCCAGCGTCATCACGCGCGCTGTCGCTCGACCATCGCGATTTTCTCGGCGATACGATCGAAGCGATCGCCGCCGAGAAAGCCGGCATCCTCAAGCCCGGCGTGCCGGCGGTGATCGCCAGGCAAGTGCGCGAGGCGCTCGCGGTCATCGAGCGGCAGGCGGCGCGCGTGCAAGCGCCGCTGCGCATCGCCGGCGAAAACTGGACGGCGACCGAAGAACGCGGCCGGCTGGTCTATCAGGACGACGACGGTCTGCTCGATTTGCCGGCGCCGAAGCTCTACGGACGGCATCAGTTCGAGAATGCCGGCACCGCCATCGCGGCGTTGCGCGTGAGCGGCCTGAAATTGCCGGCGGCCGCGTTCGAGCCCGGCATGATCAGCGTCGATTGGCCGGCGCGCATGCAGCGGCTGTCGCACGGCCGGCTCGCCGCATTGCTGCCGCCGGAGAGCGAACTCTGGCTCGACGGCGGCCATAATGCCGATGGCGGCCGCGCCATCGCCGCCGCGCTGGCCGATCTCGAGGAGCGCGTATCGCGGCCGCTGGTGCTGATCGTCGGCATGCTCTCGACCAAGGACAGCGAGGGCTTTTTGCGCAATTTTTCCGGCCTGGCGCGCCGCGTCATCGCCATCCCGATCCATCAGGACAAGGCGCTGCCCGCGGCGGCATTTAGCCGACATCGCCAACAACATCGGCATTCCGGCGATCGCGCGCGACAATGTGGAGAGCGCGCTGACGGTCGCCGGCAAGCTTGAGCTTGCGCCGGCGCCGCGCATCCTCATCACCGGCTCGCTCTATCTGGCCGGCGAGGTCTCTGGCCGCCAACGGCACGCCGCCGGAGTGACCGAACGTCGCCTGGATTGAGCGGAGCGAAAGCCGGGATGGGCGTTGCGGTTTGCTCGTTCGTTCCC
Organism: uncultured Alphaproteobacteria bacterium; assembly: GCA_963829395.1. Lineage (GTDB taxonomy): Bacteria > Pseudomonadota > Alphaproteobacteria > Rhizobiales > Xanthobacteraceae > BOG-931. The sequence goes on from CAWHHX010000002.1 coordinate 340,637, forward strand.
GGATTTCGCTTTGCGCGATCCGGGCTGCAACGACAAAAGAGGGAGCCACTTGGCGTGGTCTCCTGGTTCAGCGTGCGACGATATTCTGCATCCGCCTGTGCTGGCCATCAAGAAACAGCCGCATGTTCTCGACGATCAGCGGCATGATCAGATCCTCGTACTCGCTGGTATAGCCGCCGAGATGCGGCAGGATGAACGCGTTCGGCAAATCCCAGAACGGGCTGTCGGCCGGCAGCGGCTCGGTCTGAAAAACATCGAGGCCGGCGCCGGCGATGCGGCGCTCGCGCAGCGCATCGATCAACGCGGCCTCATCGACGGTCTGGCCGCGGCCGGCGCTGATATAATACGCCGTCGGCTTCATGGCGGCGAACACCGCGCGGTCGAACAGCGAGAGATTGTCCTTGCTCGCCGGCAAAATATTGATCAGAAAATCGGCGCGGCTTGCGGCTTCTTTCAGCGCCTCGGTCGGCATCATCTCGTCGAAGCCTTCGGCGGCGCGCGGCGTGCGCGTCACGCCGACGACATGCATCTCGAACGCCTTGAGCAGCTTGGCCGTGGCGATGCCGATCACGCCGACGCCGACGATGACGGCGGTCTTGCCGGTGAAAAGGCTCCAGTAACGCCGGTCCCAGATATGCGCCTTCTGCGCGTCCGCCAGGCGTCTCGCCTCGCGAGCGACGCCCATCATCAGAAAGACGATGGTCTCGCGCATCGGCGCGCCGTGAATGCCGCGGCCGCTGGTGAGACAGACGTCCGGCTTGAGCGAGGCGAACGCAACACGTGATCGACACCGGTCGCCAGGCACTGCACCCATTTAAGCCCCGCCGCGCGCCGGTAGAACTCGTCCTTCAAGCCGATGGCGAACGAGATCAGCACGTCGATATCCGAGACATCGGCGGGCAGTTCGCCGGCATCATGAGCGAGCACGAATTGCAGCGCCGGAAATTCCGCCTGCAGCCGATCGCGATAGATCTCGGCGTGCGGATCGAGAACAAGGATTTTCATGCTCAATGCAGGACGGTCATGAAGCGGGGCGGCCGATCGACGTGCAGCTTCTTCGCCGGCAGATACTTACTACCCGGCCCGAAGCGCAACGCAAGGGCGCGTTTCCGGCTCAGGCCGCCCGGCGATCGGCTTGCCGGATGACGAAGCCGGCGCAACCGATCACGGCGTCGGCAGCTTCAATTCGCGAACCGCATTCTTGAACGCGATATCCTCGCGCACCGGCTCGGCGAGCGGGGTCTTGTCCAGGAATTCGCCCGCTTCGGCGGACTGCTCGAACGGGTAATCGGCGGCGAACATCACCCGGTCCTTGCCAAGCGCGGCGATGGTACAGTCGAGCGGTTCGGCCGCGCACATGCCGGACGTGGTCACGACGATATTGTGCTTGATGTAGTCGGACGGCTTCTTGGCAAGCTTCACGCCGTAAAGCTTGGCGCGGCTGTCGAAGCGCCACAGCAGGAACGGCAACGTTTCGCCGAGATGCCCAAGCGCCACGCGGGCCCGCGGGAAGCGGTCGAACAGTCCGGAGAAAACCAGCCGCAGCGCGTGCGAGCCGGTCTCAAAGCCCCACTCCCAGGTGGCGCGGCGCAAGCCCTCGACGCCGGCGAGCGCCGGCGAGGGCGCAATCGGATCGGTCGGATGGATGTAGATCGTCGCGCCGAGCGCCTCGGCGCGCTCCCAGAACGGATGCAACGAGGGATGGTCGAGATACTGGCCGTTGGTATGGCCGTTGATCATGGCGCCGCAGAATTTCAGTTCGCCCATGCAGCGTTCGAGTTCGTCAGCCGCGGCGCGCGCATCCTGCATGGGCAGATGCCCAAAGCCGGAATAGCGGTCCCGCCGTTGCGCGACTTCGCGCGCCAGAAAATCGTTGGCCTCCGCCGCCCGCCGCCGCGCCGTCGCGACATCGCGCTCGTTCTGTACACCCGGTCCGGCGATGGAGAGCACGGAGCGCGCGATACCGGCACTGTCCATGGCTGTGATCCGCATGTCGCCAAAGTCTTTCAGGCGCGCCAGAAGCCCACGCGCCACCTGCGGATCGACACCCGCGACGGTGGGCAACCAGTAGTCTTCAAGGCCGGGATTGAGGAAATGCTCTTCAAGCGCGATTTTGCGGATCATGTTGCTCCCGGTCCTCGCTCAACTTTACGGCATCTGCTGTACCGCATGGCGGCAATCCTGTATCAAAGCGGAAACGCGGCAGCAACAATGCGCGCCGGGATTGGAGACATGATGGGGGACGCGGGCGGCGCAGCCGGGCGGGGACATCGCATGAAGGCGGTCGGCGGGCGAGCGTCGAGCGACAAGGCCGAAGCGAAGCCGCAGCCGCACGGCCAGCCGCAAAGCCAGGTGCAAGTGATCGCGCGCGCCGCCGCCATCTTGCGGGCACTCGAAGACGAAGCGGCCGGCCTGAGCCTCGGCCAGATCGCCCAACGCGTGAACCTGGCGCGCTCCACGGTGCAGCGCATCGTCGCCGCGCTCGAGGCCGAAAAATTTCTCATCGCCGCTTCGCCGACCGGCCGGGTACGGCTTGGACCGACCATCCTGCGGCTCGCCGCTTCCGCGCGCACGGATTTCGTCGCCGTGGCGCGGCCATATCTCACGCAGCTGTCGCAGGAGCTCAAGGAGACCGTCGATCTTTCCGTGGTCAAGAAAGATCACCTGGTGTTCATCGATCAGGTGATCGGCTCGCAACGGCTGCGCACCGTCTCCGCCGTCGGCGAGACTTTTCCGCTGCATTGCACGGCGAACGGCAAGGCCTACCTGGCGAGCCTCGACAACGCGGCGATCGCGGAATTGATCGGCACCGGCTACGAGGCGCGCACGCCGCGGACACTGACCCGGCTTGACGATCTGCTGCGCGACTTGAAAACCGTGCGCAAAACCGGCGTCGCCATCGATCGCGAGGAGCATGCGCTCGGCATTTGCGCCGCCGGCGTCGTCACCCGCGATCCGGTGGGCAACATCGTCGCCATCTCGGTGCCGGTGCCGGCGCAGCGTTTCTACAAGCACCAGCGCACCATCGTGGCGCGGCTGCGCGCCACCAAGGAGGCGCTGGAGCGGCACTTACTGGCGGACGCCGCCTGAGACGCCTTCCGGACGACTTGTCCGGATGACCGGAATTCGATACAGATGTACCATATTCTGGTACATGGTCGTTCACCACGGGTCCGAACGCCGCCACAAGCCGGCGGGACCTTAAAGGAAACGCGGAGGGTTAGCGTGGCGAAGAAAATTCGCGGTGTCTCGTTCGAGGAAAACGAGAACAACGCGATGGGACTGTCGTTCTACAATCTGTCCCATCGCTTCGGCTACCAGTCACCGAACTGGCCCTATTTCGAAGACGTCAAGATCGAGCGCATCCACTACATGGCGAAGTCGGGCGTGCTGTCGCAGCGCATCACGACCAGCATGCACAACACCACCCACATCGACGCGCCGGCGCACGTCGTGCAGGGCACTCCGTTCATCGACGAGGTGCCGCTGCCGCACTTTTTCGGCTCCGGCATCGTTATCGCGCTGCCGAAGAAGAAGTGGGAGCCGATCACCTATGACGATCTGGAAGCGGCCGCCGGCAAGGTGGTGCGGCCGCGCGACGTCGTGATCGTCAACACCGGCTGGCACAAGAAGTACGAGGACAGCGAGGACTATTTCTGTTACTCGCCCGGCTTCGTCGCCTCCGCCGGCGAATGGTTCGTCGAAAAGAAGGTCAAGGTCGTCGGCCACGACACCCAGGCCAACGATCATCCGCTGGCGACCGCCATCGGCCCGCAGCGCAACGGGCCGCTGCATCCGCATCTCGCAGCCGAATACAAGAAATGGTCGGGCGGCCGCGACTGGAAGGACGACTTTCCCGATTGGGAGCCGGTCCATCGCATCCTGTTCAAGAACGGCATCCTCGGCATCGAGAATGTCGGCGGCGATATCGACAAGGTCACCGGCCGGCGTTGCACCTTCGCGTTCTTCCCGTGGAACTGGGAGCGCGGCGACGGCTGCATCATCCGCCTGGTCGCCATCACCGATCCGAAGCAGGCGTACCGGATCGAGAAGGGGGAGAAGTTCTGATGCAGGTCAAGCGTTTCTCCGACATCAAGGGTTACGACGCGCCCAATCATCGCGCCTGCTCGACCTTGCGGGTGTTCGGCGCCGAGGCCGGCGGCACGGCAAGCCTGATTGTCGGCGTGTCGCATTTTCTGCCCGGTGGCGGCGCCGGGCCGGACGCCTCGCCGCCGGAGAAGGTTTACTTCGTGCTCGCCGGCGAACTGACGGTGATCGTCGACGGCAAGGAGACGGTGTTGAAGAAGCATGATTCATGCTTCATCGGCCCCAACGAGAACCGCGAGATCGTCAACCGCAGCAACGAATTGTGCTCGATCCTGGTCGCCATCGCACCGGCGCCGAAGTGAAACTTCCGTCATCCTGAGGCGGCCGCGAAACGGCCCTCGAAGGATGCACGGCCCGGGCCGTCGCCCTTCGAGGCTCGCTGCGCTCGCACCTCACGACGACGGTACAAAACGCGAGTAACAACCAATGTCCGAAGAGTTTTTGAAAAATCCCCTCTCGCTGTTCGAGGTGCGCGGCAAAAGCGCGATCGTGACCGGCGCCTCCGGCGCGTTCGGCGCGCTTGCCGCCAAGGTGCTGGCCGGCGCCGGCGCCAATGTCGTGCTCGCCGCCGGCAATGCCGCGGAACTGAAGAAGGTCGCGGACGCCTGCACGCAACTCGGCGCCGAGGCCGAGATCGTGGTCAAGCGGCCGAGCTCGGAAGCAAACTGCGACGCCATCGTGCAGGCGGCGGTCGATCGCTTCGGCCGCGTCGATATCCTGGTCGTCGCCTCCGGCCTCAACAAGATCTCCAAGATCGTCGATCAGCCGGCCGCGGATTTTCTTGAAATCATCGACGCCAATGTCACGCAATCCTGGCTGATGGCTCGCGCCGCCGGCCGGCAGATGATCAAGCAAGGCGATGGCGGCAAAGTGATCTTGATGTCGTCGGCGCGCGGCCTCCTTGGCCATCCTGCCGGCTACACCGCCTATTGCGCCTCGAAGTCGGCGGTCGACGGCATCACCAAGGCGCTCGGCTGCGAGTGGGGCGAGACCGGCATCACCGTCAATGCGCTCGGCCCCACAGTCTTTCGCTCGCCGCTGACGCAATGGATGTTCGAAGATACCGAGCGCGCCAACACGGTGCGCAAAGGTTTCCTCACCCGCGTGCCCAAGGGGCGGCTCGGCGAACCGTCCGATCTCGCCGGCCCGTTGCTGTTCCTCGCCTCGAAAGCCTCCGACTTCTATACCGGCCACATCCTTTACGCCGACGGCGGCTACACGGCGGGCTAATTCCACTTGTCCCGGGCGCGGAGCGGCGTGAAAGGGTGCGCTGCAGAACTGGGACCGTTACGAACGCTGAGCTTTTAAAGTTCCCGGATCGGCGGCGCAGCACTTCGTGCCGCACCGCGTCCGGGAAACGAAATTGAGATAAGCGGATGACCCCATATAAAATTGCCGTCATCGGTGCCGGCCTCATGGGCCACGGCATTGCGCAGGTGTTCGCGCTCGCCGGCCACGACGTCACCATCACCGATTCGTTTACCCAAAATCTTGAGACGGCCACGGCGCGCATCGCCGCCAATCTGCGCGACCTCGGCGAGGACGAGAGCGCGGTCAGCCGTGTCCGCGCCTGCGCCGACCTTGCCGATGCAGTACGCAACGCCGACTACGTCGTCGAGGCGGTGTCGGAGGATTTGGCGCTCAAGCAGAAGCTCTTTGCCGAAGTCGAACGCCACGTTGGTGCCGACACCATCCTCGCCAGCAACACCTCGGTGATTCCGATCACCGCGATCATGCAGGGGCTCACTGGGCGCGGCCGCGCGCTCGGAACGCATTGGTGGAATCCGCCCTTCCTGGTGCCGCTGGTGGAAGTGATCGAGACGCAATGGACCACCGCCGAGACCGTCGCCTGGACGATGCAGTTGCACGAAGCGGCGGGCAAGAAGCCGGCTCATGTGAAAAAGGACGTGCCGGGATTCATCGGCAATCGATTGCAGCATGCGCTTTGGCGCGAAGCCATTTCGCTGGTCGAGCACGGCATCTGCGATGCGGAAACGGTGGACGCGGTGGTCAAGGCCTCGTTCGGCCGCCGCTTGCCGGTGCTCGGTCCGCTGGAAAATGCCGATCTGGTCGGCACCGATCTCACGCTCGCCATCCACAGCATCGTGCTGCCGGCGATCGACAGCCGACCGGAGCCGTCGCCCTATTTGCAACAGCTCGTGGCCGACAAAAAACTCGGCTTCAAATCCGGCGAAGGCTTTCGCAAATGGAGCGCCGAAGCTCAGGCGGCCTTGCGCGTCAAGCTCATGCGGCATCTGAAATCGATGGCGTAAGCAGTCATTCCGGGCCGGTCATCGCCAAAAAAGCCTGCTCGATCGTCGTAGTGCCGGCGCTGGCGACAAGATCGTCCGGCGTGGTGTCGGCAAGAACCTTGCCGTGATGCAGCACGATCACGCGGTCGGCGTTCGCCACCTCGTCGCACAGATGCGTTGCCCAGAGCACGGCCACCGAACGCTCGGCGCGCAGGCCGAGAATGAGCTTGAGGAGATCGCCGCGGCTCGCCGGATCGAGACCCACGGTCGCCTCGTCCATCAGCAGCACGCTCGGATCGTGCAACAGCGCACGCGCCAGTTCGACGCGGCGACGATTGCCGCCGCTGAGCTGCGCGGCCTTGTCGTGCGCGCGTTCGGCGAGGCCGAGCCGCGCCAACTCTTGCGCGATGCGCGCTTTGGCGGCCGCGCGCGGGATGCCGTGCAGGCCGGCATGAAACAAGAGATTGCCGGTCACCGTGAGCTCAAGATCGAGCGTCGGCTGCTGGAAGACGATGCCGAGTTTTGCCAGCGCCGGCACCGGATCGCGCCGCATGTCATGACCCATGATCGCGATGCCGCCGGAATCCGGCACGAACAAACCGGATAGAAGCTGGAACAGCGTCGACTTGCCGGCGCCGTTGGGGCCGAGGAGCGCGATGAACTCGCCGGCCGACGCTTTGAAACTAACGCCGTCAACGGCGCGGATGGCGCCGTAGGTCTTGACGACATTGTCGAGGAGGAGCGCCGGCGCGCCTTCATCCGTTGCCATTCGTCGCCCTTGGCTTGCCCCCTCCCCTTAATAGGCTTTAGCTTGCCAACCAAGCAATGAAGGCGAGGAAATGCACAAGTTCGTCGTGGTCATTCTCTGCGCGCTGGCGTGCGCCCCGGGCTCGGCTCCGGTCTTGGCCAAGGATACCGGGCTGGTCTTTGTCAGCAACGAGAAGACCAACAACGTCATCGTCATCGATCCGGCGACCTACAAAGTCGTCAAAGACATCAAGGTGGCGCGCCGGCCGCGCGACATGCATTTCAGCGCCGACCACAGCAAGCTCTACATCGCCTGCGGCGACGACGACGTGATCGACATTCTCGATGTGAGCAAGCTGCAAGTGATCGGCACGCTCAAGACCGGGCCGAGTCCGGAAGCGTTCGGCATCGACGAGAAACGCGGCCGCCTTTATGTTTCCGACGAAGAAGGATCGTCGCTCGCCGTCATCGATATGGAGCGCAATGCCATCGCGCAGGAGGTGGCGACCGGCGCCGAGCCGGAAGGCGTATTGGTCGGCGACGACGGCAAGATCGTCTACGTCACCTCCGAGGCCGGCGATCTGGTGCATGAGGTCGATGCCGAGCGCGGCAAGATCGCCCGCGACGTGGTGGCCGGATTGCGGCCGCGGCGGATCGCGGCGACGCCCGACGGCAAGGATTTGTGGGTGACGGCCGAGCTGGCCGGCGAAGTCGATATCATTGATCGCGCCAAATTCGTCGTCACCGGCAAGATCCAATTCCTGCCGCCCGGCATGCGCAAGGCCGACGTGACGCCGGTCGGCTTGGTCATCACCAAGGACGGCAAGACCGCCTATGTGACGCTCGGGCACGCCGCCCATGTGGCGATCGTCGACGTGCCGACACGCAAAGTCTTGGGCTATGTCCTGGTCGGCAAACGGCCGTGGGGCCTTGCGCTTTCACGTGACGAGGCCACGCTTTATGTCGCCAACGGCCTCGGCGACGACATCACCGTGATCGATACGAAAGCACGCAAGGCGAAAATCTCCGTGCCGGTCGGCCGGATTCCTTATGGCGTTGCTATTGATGATTAGCGCGCTTCGATTGATCCTTGCGTTCCTTTTCTTCGGCGGCGCGCTCGGAGGCGCCGCCGCGCAGGAGCCGCCGCGAGAGCACATCAAAATCGGCTTCGTGGAGCTCGAGAACGATCCGCGCTACCAACCAATCCGCGCCTACGAGCGCATCATCCTCAAGACGCGGGAGCATCCGTTCACCGGCGCCGAAGTCGCCATCGACGACGCGGCGGCGCTTGCCCGAGTGCTGAAGGCGAACTTTGTGCTCCAACGCATCACGGTGAAGTCGTCCGGGGACGTAGCGCCAGCCGTGCTCGCGGCGCTCGATGCCGGTACGAACTTTTTCCTGATTGACGCGCCGGCGGAAAGTTTCAAACCGCTGGCCGCAGCAGTGCGCGGCCGCGATGTCATGGTGTTCAACGTTTCAGAGCCGGACGACACGCTGCGCCGCGAGTTGTGCGCACCCGAACTCGTCCATGTTTATCCCAGCCGCGCGCAGCTCATGGACGGCCTCGTGCAATTTATCCTCTCGCGCAAATGGCGCGACATTTTGGTCTTCGAGGGCCCCGCGCCGACGGACGCGGCGACGACGGCGGCGTTCACCCATTCGGCGCAGAAATTCGGCGCAAAAATCGTTGCCCATCAGCATTTCAAGCCTGGCACCGACCCGCGCGAGCGCGAGCAAAACGACCCGGCGCTGTTGAGCGGCATCAACCGCGACTTCGATGCGGTGTTTGTCGCCGACGCGGCGTTCGATTTCGCCCGCAGCGTCCCCTATCATCTGGCCCGCCCGCGCCCGATCATCGGCAGCATCGATCTTGAGCCAGTGGCGTGGCATTGGACCTGGGAGCGCCACGGCGCGCCGCAAGTCAATTCGCGCTTCGAGCGGAAATCCGGCGGGCGGCATATGGAGGGCGCCGACTGGGCGGCATGGATGGCGGTCAAAATGATCGTGCAGGCGGCGCTGCGCACGGAGGCGGCCGACTTCTCGAGGCAGCGCGCTTTCATCCTCGGCGACGGCGTCTTCGATGGCGACAAAGGCCTCGCCGTCAGCGTGCGGCCCTGGGACCATCAGCTACGCCAGGCGATCCTGCTCGCCGCGCCTTATGAAATCGTCGCCGACGCTCCGATCGAGGGCTTTCTGCATCGCACCAATGCACTCGACACGCTCGGCGACGATGAGCCGGAATCGCCGTGCCATTTGAGTAAGTGACGCCGCAAATCTCCGCTCATTCCCGCGAAAGCGGGAATCCAGGAGGCTTGCAGAAAACTGGTGCCGCTTGCGAGCGGCATAGGAGCATGATCGCATGCACCTCGCCCATATCCTCCGCGCGCTGCGCGCCGTCACTATGCGGGAGCTGATGAAATTCGTGCAGCAGCGCGGCCGGCTGTTGTCGGCGCTGGTGCGCCCGCTGATCTGGCTCGCGGTGTTCGCCGCCGGCTTCTACAATGTGTTCGGCGTGTCGATCATCCCGCCTTACAAGACCTATATCACTTACCAAGTCTATATCGTGCCGGGCCTGCTCGGCATGATCCTTCTGTTCCACGCCATGCAATCGTCGCTGTCGATGGTCTATGACCGCGAGATGGGCGTGATGCGGCTTCTGCTCACTGCGCCGCTGCCGCGCTGGGTGCTGCTCGCGTGCAAACTTGTGGCCGGCACCGCGCTGTCGGTGATCACCTGCTACGTGTTCCTGGCCGTTTGTATTCTGTTCGACGTCACGTTCGACCCGATCGGCTGGCTCGAGGTGCTGCCGGCGCTGATTGTGTCGGGGCTGATGCTCGGCGCGCTTTGGCTGTTCCTGTCGGTCTACATCCGCCAGGTCGAGAATTTCGCCGGCGCCATGAATTTCGTGATGTTTCCGATGTTCTTCTTTTCCTCGGCGCTCTATCCGCTGTGGCGGCTGCGCGAAGGCGGCTCCGCGCTTCTCTATTATGTGTCGGTCGCCAACCCCTTCACGTCGGCGGTCGAGCTGATCCGCTTCGCGCTCTACGGCGCGTTCGAGCCGGTCGCCGCGCTGGTGGTGACCGGCGCGGCGGTGCTGTTCTTTCTGCTCGCGGTGATCGTCTACGACCCGCAGCGTGGACTCATAAGGCGCGCCGCGCCTGCATAGCCGACCTAGACGTCATGTCCCGGCTTGTCCCGGCCATCTCGATACTAATGTTCAGTGCCCGTCTGAACGGGGATGCCCGGCACACAAGGCCGGGCATGACGCATAAGTGGACCTGTCGCAGCGTGCTTAGCGGATAAACGTCCCGCCGCGCAGCTCGGTAAATGCCTGCTGCAATTCGGCTTGCGAATTCATCACGATCGGGCCGTACCACGCGACCGGCTCCTTGATCGGTTTTCCGGACACGAGGATGAAGCGGATGCCTTCGTCGCCGGCTTGCACGGTCACTTCGTCGCCTGAGTCGAACAGCACCAGCGAACGATTGCCGGTCTGCTCGCGGACCAGGATCTCGTTGGCGCCGTCGGTCTTCTCCGTCAGCACGCCGAACGGCTCCGACGCCGCGCGGAAATTGCCCGAGCCTTCGAACACGTAAGCGAAGGCATGGCGCTCGAGCTCCACCGTAAGCGTCTTGCGCTTGCCCGGCGGCACGAAGATGTCGAGATAGCGCGGGTCGGCGGCGACACCCTCCACCGGGCCGCGCTTGCCCCAGAAATCGCCACACACCACCCGCACACGGGTGCCGTCGTCATCGATGACTTCCGGGACTTCGCCGGCCTTGATGTCCTGATAGCGCGGCGCCGTCATCTTCAGCGACGACGGCAGATTGGCCCAGAGCTGGAAGCCGTGCATGCGGCCCTTCTCGTCGCCCTGCGGCATTTCCTGATGCAGGATGCCGCGCCCGGCCGTCATCCATTGCACGTCGCCGGCGCCGAGATTGCCGCGATTGCCCAGGCTGTCGCCATGCTCGACATTGCCCGCCAGAACATAGGTGATGGTCTCGATACCGCGATGCGGATGCCAGGGAAAGCCGGCGCGATATTCGGCCGGCCTGTCGTTGCGGAAATCGTCCAGCAGCAGGAACGGATCGAATTCGGTGGTGTCGCCGAAGCCGAAAGCGCGGCGCAAATGCACGCCGGCGCCCTCGATCGTGGGCTTCGATGAAACGATGCGTTTGACGGGTCGAATGGACATGACGGTTTCCTTGCCGAGTTCCGCAATTGGCTGATCTATTGGGCTGATCCTTCTATCCTAACGAAAAGTAGGCAACCGGCGAACGGCGGCAAGAAGGCACAAGGGTGATACTGACTGAGCCGCCTTGACCGCGCGGATTCCCGCCTTCGCGGGGACGAGCGGAAGCCGTTGCTACTGCTCCGCCACCACATCGTGGAATTTGGTGTAGTCGAGCAGAAAGCGGCCATGCGGCGAAACGCTGGTGATGTCCTTGTAGCGATGTCGCCAGCGGATATCGCGCCAGGAATAGACGTGCCTGGCATAGAGCTGCTGGGCGGAACTGTCGTCGACACCGCTGAGATTGAGAACCAAAAGCGCGTCGCTGTCGGCGAGATCGGAGTCGGTCAATCCGTGCAGCGCGCTGTCCTTGTCGATGACGTGAAACAGCATCCAGCTCAGCACGAACATCGGATGTTCGCTGCGATCGAGCTTGAGCTCGTAAAAGCGGCGCAGCTGGTCGCCTTCCTTGGTGCGTTCGGCGCGAATGATCCACAGCCGCGCGTTGGCCCGCGAGACGGTGTTGTGGCGCGCGTTGGCGGTGCGGATCATCAGGGCCTGCTGCCCCTCATGACGCGTGATCACCGCCTGCTTGGCAAAGACAAAACGGGCGCGCGGACGCGAGAAACGGGCGAAGATCAACCCGGTCATCACCGCCAGAAACGACATGCCGGTGAAGATTTCGACCGTGGCGACCAGATGCCCGTAATTGGTCTGCGGGTGCATGTCGCCATAGCCGACCGTCGCCAGCGTCTCGATCGAGAAATAGAAATAAGCCAGCGCACCGTTCTCGGCCGCATTGGCGATCGGGTCATGGCCGAGCGAATACAGGAATCCGAAAACGGCGTTGAGCGCGATAAAGATCGCCGCGGCGCTGCCGAAAAATATCGGCCAGTAGACCGTCATCGCCCGATGATAGAGATCGGTCCAAAAACCCTGGCTCAAGCCGAGAGTTCTCGATCTCCCGGTGACCGAATCTGATGAGCTGGGATTTTTTCTCTGACCGCTTGCGTCGCAGTTTTGGCAATATAGTGATGTCCCGAGTCCAGGCGTCACTGCGAGCAAAGCGAAGCAATCCAGTTGCGCCTCGGTGTCTGGATTGCTTCGTCGCTATCGCTCCTCGCAATGACGATGTGTTACACCGCCGCCTTCGCCGCCGCCTTGGTTTTGAGACGGCTGAAAACCCGGCGGGCATTGCCTTCGAAAATCTTGCCACGATCGACGTCGCTCAACCGCGGCGCATTGTCGACATAGCGTTTGGTGTCATCGAAGTTAAAGCCGGTCTTTGGATCGATGCCTTTCACGGCGCCGACCATCTCCGACGCGAACAGGATATTGTCGACCGGCACCACCTCGGTGAGCAGATTGATGCCCGGTTGGTGATAGACGCAGGTATCGAAATAGATGTTGTTCTTGATGATCTCGTCGAGCTCAGGCCGCCCGTTATTGAGCGCGAGCCCGCGGAAGCGTCCCCAGTGGAACGGCACGGCGCCGCCGCCGTGGGGAATGATCAGCTTGAGCGTCGGAAAATCCTTGAACAGGTCGGAGAGGATGAGCTGCATGAACGCCATGGTGTCGGCGTTGAGATAATACGAGCCGGTGGTGTGCATCGCCGGATTGCAGCAGCCGGAGACGTGGATCATCGCCGGCACGTCGAGCTCGATCATTTTCTCGAAGATCGGATACCACCACTTGTCGGTCAGCGGCGGCGAGTTGAAATAGCCGCCGGACGGGTCGGGATTGAGATTGCAGCCGATGAAACCGAGTTCCCGGATGCAGCGCTCGAGCTCGGCCGCCGAGTGCTGCGGCGGCACGCCGGGCGATTGCGGCAATTGGCACACGCCGATGAAATTCTGCGGATAGAGCGTGCAGACGCGATGGATGAGGTCGTTGCAGATCTGCGCCCATTCGAGGCTGACGCTCTCGTCGCCGACATGATGGCCCATGCCGGAGGCGCGCGGCGAGAAGATGGTGAGGTCGGTGCCGCGCTCGCGCTGCAGCCTGAGCTGGTTCTGCTCGATGCTGTCGCGGATTTCGTCGTCGGGCATCTTCAGCGACGCCCGCGACGGCATCGCCGCCTTGTCCTTAGCGTTGGCCGCCGCCGTCTGCTCCTTGCGGAAGCGATGCAGGTCCTTGGGCTCGGTGGTGTAGTGGCCGTGACAATCGATGATCATGACGCCGTTGCTGTTTGGGACTTTACCACGATGCTACGGGGCGGGGCGCGATTGTCAAACCGGAGCGGCGCTTCTATAGCATGCCTGCTCGACGGGGAGACTGGGAATGGCGGAACGATCACGGCTCAACGGCATCATCCGCGCGCTCGAAGCCGGCCAGCATGCGCTGACATGCTTTTCACCGGCCGAGATTTCGAGCGCGGTAGCGCTGAGCGCATCGAAATTCGACGGCTGCGTATTCGAGATGGAGCATCAGCCGTGGGACGGCCGGCTGCTGCGCGATTGCCTGCAATACATGCTCAACCGGGCGCAGATCGCCAAAGCCGGCTCGGTCGTGCCCGGCGTGACGCCGCTCGCCCGCGTGCCGGTCAACGGCGTCGAGATGGCGCAATGGCAGGCCAAGCAGGCCCTTGACATGGGCTGTTACGGCATCGTGTTCCCGCATATTTCGACGGTCGAGGAAGCCGCCAATGCGGTCGGCGCCTGCCGCTATCCGCGGCTCAAGAGCGCCGCGCACTACGAGCCCGCCGGCATTCGCGGCGACGGCCCGACCACAGCGGCGCGCTATTGGGGCCTGTCCCAGCAGGACTACTATCAGAAGGCCGACGTCTGGCCGCTCAATCCGCAGGGTGAGATTTTCTGCATCCTGCAAATCGAGGACACGCGCGGCGTCGACAATCTCGACGATATCCTGGCGAACGTGCCCGGCGTCGGCGCCATTCTGATCGGCGAAGGCGACCTGTCGCAGGAGCTCGGCTATCCGCGGCAATACGAGCATAAGGTCGTGCTCGAATGGATGAAGCGCGTGGTCGATACCTGCAAGAAGCACAATGTCGTGGTCGGCCATCCGCACGTCGAAGAGGGCAACGTCGAGCGCGTCGTCAAGGAAGGCTATCGCTTCCTGATGTGCGCGCCGGTGCAAAGCTTCGGCCACCTCGAAGCGGCGCGCAAGCATACCGGGCGGGGTTAGGTTCTTTCCTCCCGCCGTGAAACGGGGGAGGAGGCGAGCGAAGCGCCCTGGAAGGGGTAAGTCACGGCTCGCGCGGCGCGAGCCAGCCCCCTCCACCACGCTGGCGCATGGTCGCCCTCCCCCGCTACGCGGGGGCGGATGATTATCCGATCCCTAGCCCGCCCTTCTCCTCGATGAAGCGCGCGATCTCGTCCACGCCCTTGCCGGCGCGCAGGTTGGTGAAGAAGAACGGCCGCGTGCCGCGCATGCGCTTGGACTCGCGCTCCATCGTCTCCAGCGAGGCGCCGACATGGGGCGCGAGATCGACTTTGTTGATCACCAGAAGATCGGAGCGGGTGATGCCGGGTCCGCCCTTCGACGGGATCTTGTCGCCGGCGGCGACGTCGATGACGTAGATCGTGAGATCGGCAAGCTCGGGCGAGAATGTGGCGGCGAGATTGTCGCCGCCGGATTCGATCAGCACCAGATCGAGCTCAGGGAATTTCTGCCGCATGTCGGCGATGGCGGCGAGATTGGCCGAGGCATCCTCGCGGATCGCGGTGTGCGGGCAGCCGCCGGTTTCGACGCCGGCAATACGCTCGGGCACGAGCGCGCCGGAGCGCACCAGATATTCAGCGTCCCATTTGGTGTAGATGTCGTTGGTGATGGCAGCGATCTCGTAGCGCTCGCGCAGGCGCTTGCACAGCGCGTCCATCAGCGCGGTCTTGCCCGAGCCGACCGGACCGCCGACGCCGACGCGCAACGGACCGTGATGAGAGGTGGACATAACAAACTCCAATTCGCCGACAACCTACTGCCTGCCGCGCGGCCACGCAAAGCGCGCGCGCAGGAGAAACCGGCTGAGGTGTTACGCAGCTACGAGCGGAACAGCCGGGTGTATTGGGTTTCGTGGCGCATGGTGGCGAGATCGGCGCGAAACGCCGCACTGCCGATGTCGTCCAGCGGCGTGACCAGCGCCCGCGCCGCCGTCGCTGCGACAGTTTCTTCGAGGGCTGCCAGCACGCGCTGGCCGTCGGTCTGGCCGAGCGGAATGAGCCGCACCCCGGCGGAAATCCAGTTGGCGACAAGCGCATGCAGGAAAGCTGGCAGCGCAGTCTCGCAGACGATGCCGTGCCCCGCGCAAGCGACGCCGACGGCGATCGGCAGCGCCACCGCTCCCTGCCATGCCCCAGCAAAACGATCCAGCGCCGCACATGGCCACGCCGCGCGCGTCGCCTCCACAAAGGCTCGGCCTTGCGCCGTCGTTTCCAGATAGCGTTCCTTGGAGGGAACAAACGCAGCCGCGAGCTCGGCGACCGTTCGCACCGCCGCATCGTCCGCGGCAACAATCGCCCGGTGCGCATGAACAAAGAACACGGCGTCGCAAAAACCGCCGCCGTCGCCGAGCAGCACCGCAAGCCATTGCCGCAGCGTCTCGGCGTTCTTGACATCGCCGGCCTCGACCGCCCACTCGATGCCGCTGGAATAGGAGAACGCGCCGACCGGATAGGCCGGCGACAGCCAGGCCATGAGCCGATAAAGCGCAGCCGACTGGACCGGCGCATTCGCACGCAAAAGCGAGTCCAGACCACGTTTGTGCTTCCTGGGTCCCCGCTTTCGCGGGGACGAGCGCAGCAGTGGACGGATGGGGCCTAAACGCTCTTTAGCCATGGTCGTGGTCGTGACCATGCCCATGACCACCGTGGTGATCGTGACCATGTGAATGGTCACGATCATGGCCGTGATGATGCTGCACGTAGGCGCCGTGCTCCGGATCGAACGGCGCCTCGATTGGCGAGAGCCGCGCGCCGAGCCCGCGCAGCATGCCCTCGATCACATGATCGCGGCGGATGCGGAGCCGATCGCCGGCGATCTGCACGTCGATGTGGCGATTACCGATGTGCCAGGCAAGCCGCGCCAGTTCGTGATCATTGGCAGCCGTGATTTCGATCAGCGGCTCCGGCCGCCCGACAATCCGCACCATGCCGCCGTCGTCGAGCATGAGGCCGTCGCCGTCGTGCAAGGCCGTCGCCTGCGGCAGATCGAGCAAAAAGGTCATGCCGCGCTCGCCGGTCAGGACGACGCGGCGGCGATGGCGATCATGGGCATCGAGCGTGACCTGGTCGACAGCGCTGGCGCTGTCCCAGTGGCCGGCGGTCTTGACCTCGCGCGCGCGCTTCATCGTGGCGATCCCCGGCTCGTTCTCAGCGCAACGGCCTTGCCTGAAATCAATGTAGCCCGGTACAGTTGTAGCGACAAATCGAGGCAAACAACGGGCCCGGTCGAGGTTCGACCATGACGCCGAGCGAGCCAACCGTCGCCGCCTATGCTGACCCGGCCGCGTTGATGGAGGCGCCGCCGAACTTCGGCGTCATCGAACTGTCGGCTGGCAATGTGATGCTGCGCTCCGCCGGTCCGGCTGTCGCGTTCGCACGCTGCGGCAATCGCGCGCTCATCGCGTTCGGACGAGAGCCCGTGCGGTTGCGAAGAGATCGCGGCAGATGCCTGAAATGATACCAACAAATCCGCGATGCGCGCGAATGAAAGCAGAGCAAAGCCCGCGAGGTCTCCATGTCCAAACCCGCCATTGTCCCGGCCCTCGGTGAAGAACCGATCTTTCGTCCTGGCGATCGAATTCGGATTTCCGACCGTTCGCCGATCGGACACTACCGCGTGCCGCACTATCTGCGCGGCAAGACCGGCGCCGTCGAAGCGGTGATCGAGCCGACCCTGATCGACAACGAGGAAGAAGGCTACGGCCGCAACGCCGGCTCCAGGCGCCACTATTACCGGATCGCCGTCCCGATGACGGAGCTATGGCCGGATTATGCCGGTTCGGCGCGCGACGGCTTGCGCATCGAAGTGTTCGAAAGCTGGCTGGAGAGGATTTGAACATGAGCGCGGCCAACCATGATCATGATCACGGTCATCATGCCCACGCCGATACGGAGTCCGTCCGTCCCGGATACTACGAGATGATGGAGACGGCGGTCCGCGAACTCCTGGTCGAGAAAAAACTGGTCGGCCCGGACGAAATCCGCCGCCAGATCGAAGTCCTGGATTCTCGCAGCCCGGCGCTCGGCGCCAAGGTCGTGGCGCGAGCCTGGGTCGATCCGGACTTCCGGGCCCGGCTGCTGGCGCATGGCCGCGCCGCCTGCGAGCAGGAATTCGGCATCACCTTTTACGACGACACCGACCTGATCGTCCTGGAGAACACGGAGAAGGTTCACAACCTCATCGTTTGCACCTTGTGCTCCTGTTACCCGCGACCGGTGCTGGGGCTACCGCCCGATTGGTACAAGCTCAAGCCCTATCGTGCCCGCGCCGTCGCGGAGCCGCGCGCAGTCCTCGCCGAATTCGGCACCGTGCTGCCGGACGATGTCGAGGTTCGGGTCAGCGACTCCACCGCCATGATCCGCTACCTCGTGCTGCCGATGCGCCCCAAAGGAACCGAACACTACAGCGAGGAGCAATTGGCCGCGCTGGTGACGCGCGACACCATGATCGGCGTGGTTCCGGCCAGAGTTGAAACAGCGAGGACGCCGTCGTGACCCAGACCGAGAAATCTTGTAAAGCGCCTGCCGAACGACATTGGCGGCCTGCCGGCGGAGCGGGTGGTACCGACGGATCATGACATGGAGCCCTGGGAGAAGCGCTGCCACGCGCTCGCCGACGTCCTCGACTTTCACAAGATCATCAACACCGAGGAGAAACGTTGCGGCGTCGAGGCGCTCGGATCGGATATGGTCGGCAAGCTGAGCTATTACGAGCGCTGGATCGTGGCCTTTGCCAACATCCTTTTCCGCAAGGGCATCCTGACCCCGACCGAATTCGCGGTGAAGATGAAAGAAGTCGAGGCGCGGTGGCCCAAGGCCTGACGAGGACGCGGGCGACGGAAGGGCGGGTAGTTTGAAACCCCGCTCCTTCCCGTTACATTGCGGCCCGGTGCGGAAAAGCAGGAGCCGGCTCGCATGCGCTTTGGTCTATTTGGCAGCGCCACCGCCCGCCGCGGCGGGCCCGACGTTGATTCCGGCCTCGGCTACAAGCAGTTCGTCGATTACAACATCGAGGCCGAGTCGCTCGGCTATCATTCGACCTTCCTGGTCGAGCATCATTTCACCGGCGCCGGGCAGGTTTCCGCCAGTCTGTCTTTGCTGACATGGCTGGCGGCGAAGACGCGCACGCTTCGTCTCGGCACCGCCGTGCTGGTGCTGCCCTGGCACAATCCGGTGCTGCTCGCCGAGCAGGCGGCGACCATCGATCTTCTGTCCGGCGGCCGGCTCGATTTCGGCGTCGGCAAGGGTTATCGCCACAACGAGTTCGCCGGCTTTTGCGTGCCGCTCGAGGAAGCCGACGCGCGCTTCAACGAATGCCTCGACGTGGTGATGAAATCCTGGACCGCGAAGGAGCGCTTTTCCCATCACGGCAAATACTGGAATTTTGCCGACATCATCGTCGAGCCGCCGACCGCGCAAAAGCCGCATCCGCCGATGTGGATGGCGGCGGGCAGTCCGCCGTCGATCGCCCAGGTCGCCGAACGCGGCTATAACCTCCTGCTCGACCAGTTCGCGTCGCTGGAGACGATCGGCGAGCGCGTTGCCACCTTCAAGGCCGAGGTGGAGAAACGCTGTCGCGCATACGATCCGCTCGACGTCGGCGTCGCACGGGCCTTCTATGTCGCCAAGGACAAAGCCGATAAGGAAGCCGCGCTTGAGCAACGGCTCGCCGCGCAACGCCACTTCGCCGCCCTGTCCAAAGCCGCCGACGGCACCCAGAGCAAAGCCAGCATCATGGCGTTCTCCGATACCCGCGAGGCGAGCGAGGAAGCCGCGCTCTACGGCACGCCCGACGAGATCGCCCTCAAGCTCGAGCGGCTGCAGAAGCTCGGCGTGCATTATGTGCTGCTCAACGGCGGCGGCATGGCGCACGAAAGCCTGCGCCGCTTCGCGCGCGAGCTGATGCCGGCCTTCGCCGACGGCACCCGCATGCGCGAAGTGGGATAAATTTACTCCCCTCATTCCCGCACCAGCGGGAATCCACGGGGCGAGCGGATCAAATCAAGCCGCCGATGATCAACAAGATCGTGCAAAGCATGGCCGAGGCGATGGCGGGTATCCGCGATGGCGCGATCGTTTTGATTGGCGGCTTCGGCAGCATCGGCCAGCCGAATGCGCTGATCGACGGCTTGATCGAGCACGGCGCCAAGGATTTGACCGTGGTCGCCAACAATGCCGGCGTCGGCCATGTCGGGCTGGCGCGGCTGATGGAGCTCGGCCGGGTGCGCAAGATCGTCTGCTCGTATCCGCGCACCACCGATCCGGTGGTCTTCGAGGGGCTTTATCGCGATGGCAAGATCGAGCTCGAAGTGATGCCGCAAGGCACGATGGCGGAGCGCATGCGCGCTGCCGGCGCCGGCATTCCGGCTTTCTACACGCCGACCTCGGTCGGGACCTTGCTGGCGGAAGGAAAAGAAGTGCGCGAATTTTCCGGCCGCCGCTATGTGCTGGAAGAGGCGTTCCACGGCGACGTGGCCCTGATCGAGGCCTGGGAGGCGGACCGCTGGGGTAACTTGACGTACAAGTCTTCGGCGCGGAATTTCAATCCGGTCATGGCGACGGCGGCGACGTTGACCATCGCGCAAGCCCAGCACATCGTGGCGCTCGGCGAACTCGATCCGGAGCACGTGCACACGGCCGGCATCTTCGTCGATCGCGTGGTGCACGTGCCCTATGGCGAACCGACGGTGACCTAAGGAGCGGAGGCCGACGTGAACGTCAAAGCGAAGCCAAGCCCCATCGCCGCCTGCCAGCCATGGACGCGCGAGGAGATCGCCGCGCGCGCCGCCCGCGATATTCCCGAAGGCTTTTATGTCAATCTTGGCATCGGCATTCCGGTGCTGGTGGCGAATTACGTGCCGCCGGACCGCGAAGTGGTCATCCAGTCGGAGAATGGCATCCTCGGCATGGGCCCGGAGCCGCCGCCCGATCAGATCAACCGCTGGCTGATCAACGCCAGCAAAAAATATGTCAGCCTCGTTCCCGGCGGCTCGTACATGCATCATGCCGACAGCTTCGCGCTGATCCGGGGCGGCCATCTCGACCTCTGCGTGCTGGGGGCATTTCAGGTCGCCGGCAACGGCGATTTCGCCAATTGGTCGAAATCCGAGACCGACATGCCGTCGGTCGGCGGCGCCATGGACCTGGCCGCCGGGGCCAAGAACATCTGGCTATTGATGGATCACACCACCAAAGACGGCGAGAGCAAGCTGATGCGCCGTTGCAGCTATCCGCTTACGGCGGTCGGCGCCGCCAAG
Organism: uncultured Alphaproteobacteria bacterium; assembly: GCA_963829395.1. Taxonomy (GTDB): domain Bacteria; phylum Pseudomonadota; class Alphaproteobacteria; order Rhizobiales; family Xanthobacteraceae; genus BOG-931. The sequence goes on from CAWHHX010000002.1 coordinate 361,410, forward strand.
CGCGTCTACACCAATCTCGCCGTGCTCGATGTCACCGGCACCGGCTTCGCCGTGCGCGAGATGGCGCCGGGCCTCACTTTCGAATCACTGCAGGGCGTAACTGACGCGCCGTTGCGGATGGCGCATTAAATCGCCGACGGATGAATTGATCGCGTTCGGCCTAGCTTTTCAGTTCTGCTTTTCGCCGAACCGCTGTCACACGGCGGACATGTCGGCGGTCCGAAAAGCGCCAGAAACCGCCAGTTTGCCGCGCGATTACCGTGCGCGGCGGCGCAACCGATCCGCGGGATCGAAGCCGCTCAACGGGTCATATCCCAAGCCAAATCGCATCCGCGCGCGCCCGCGTGATGCCCTGGTGCGCCACAGCCTGATACCGAATTTACGCGTCATTAAGGATAAGAAAGTACTGTCGTCATTGTGCTGATCCTATCGATCGGACCATGCATCCGCCTACGCGCCACGTGTGGCAAGTGCGTGCCGGCTATTTCGTCATCAGAAGGGTACTGGTGCCATGTCTAATATCACTTTGAGCTCAGGCATACGGCAAAATCTGCTATCGTTGCAGAACACGGCCACCAACCTGACAACCACGCAAGAGCATCTTGCCACCGGCAAGAAGATCAACACCGCATTCGATAATCCGACCAGTTATTTCACCTCGCAGTCGTTGAACAACCGCGCCAACGACCTCAGCGCCCTGCTCGATCAGATCGGACAAGGCCAGCAAACGCTGAACGCCGCCAATAACGGCCTCACCGGCCTGACCAGCTTGCTCGAACAGGCTTTGTCGACGGCGCAGCAGGCGCAGCAGGCCACCAACGACACCGCCGGCGCCACGACCGGCACCGTCAACCTGACCGGCAACTCGCTGGCGGCCGGCAACCTGCTCATCGCGAGCGGCGGCACCACTTACACGGTCTCGATCGCCTCGGCCGCGACGGTGAGCGCCATCGAGGCGGCGATCAACGGCACGACCGGGCTCGGCAGCACCGGCGCAGTGACCGCCAGCGACGACGGCAGCGGCCACCTGATCCTGACCGGCAACAGCCCCAACACGAGCTTTACCGTCTCCGGTGCGGAGCAAACGGCGTTCGGCCTGTCCGGCACCGCCGTCACCGGCACGAGCACCACGCGCAACACGCTGCAAGGCAACTACAATGCGCTGCTGACGCAGATCAACCAACTGGCCGGCGACGCTTCCTATAACGGCGTCAACCTGCTGGCCGGCAATAATCTGCAGGTGCTCTTCAACGAGAACGGCACCAGCTCGCTGAACATCACCGGCGTGAACTTCAACGCGACCGGCCTCGGGCTTTCGACCGTTGCCGCCGGAGGGTTCCAGGTCAGCGCCACCATCACGGCGACGGAAAGCGCGATTAATGGCGCGATCGACACCGTCCGTGCCCAGACCGAAACGTTCGGCACCAACTCGTCGACGATCCAGACCCGGCAGTCGTTCGAGCAGAACATGATCAACACGCTGCAGACTGGCGCCAGCAACCTCGTCCTGGCTGACCAGAACCAGGAAAGCGCCAACCTCCTGACCCTGCAGACCCAGCAGCAGTTGGAAATCTCGGCACTGTCGATCGCCAACCAGGCGAATCAGTCGGTGCTCAAGCTGTTCCCGTAATTTCATCCTCTGGAGCACGCTTCCGCAGTACCCTCGGAGGCAGGCCGGCAAAGCGGCGGGGCGAAAGCCCCGCCGTTGTCGTTTGGACTTGCAGCCGGCAATCGAAGCTGGCGAGGCGAGTTCCAGTCCGCGAAGGAACGCAACGCGCTGGCGGCAACGATGGAGCGTGCGCTCGGAAACCTACTGCGCCGGCGCCGGCGCCGCGGCAGGCTTGGCGGCCGCGTCGGCTTTCTGCGGCTTTTTCTTCAGTTTGTCCGTTCCCGGCTTAGTCTCCAATCCGGGCGGCGGGCTTGCCACAAGCGACGAGGATGACGTCGGCGTCCAGTGGACCACTGGTCTGGTCCTGCCGTCGTCGGTCTTTGCGCCTGCGCGCTTTGCCTCCGGAGCCTTTGCCCCGGCCGCTTCCTCGCCGCCTGCTTTCTCGTCGGAGCCCGTCGGCTTCGCCGCCAGGGTTTTGGCTGCGCCCTTCTTCTTATGATGCGGAGCGGCGTCTTCGACATTGAGTTTGGCAAGCTGGTCCGGGGCGCGCGTCGGCCCGGTATAGACGAACGTCGGCGTGATGGCACCGAAGTCGGACAGCAGCGCCGCCCCCTTGGGCGTCGGCGCGCGCAGGCTCGAGAGCAGCGCCGAGAACGGCGTGTCCACCCCCGCGCCGCTTTCGCCGCCGGCATCGGCATCTTCGTCCTCCGCCGCCGGCCGCTTGCGATGCGGCCCACAGACCTGATCGTGCAAATTGGGCGGGTCGGCATTGATCGGCGTGAGCCCGTCGACGGTTCCGAGCGCCGGCGTCAGCCAGCCCAGCGGATTCTGCGTAAAGCCGCTTTCCAAAAGCTCCGCCGCCTTCACGGCGCGGGCGCCGCCGGACGGCGAGCCGAGCACCACGGCGATCAATTGCTTGCCGTTGCGCGTCGCCGTGGCGACGAGATTGAATCCCGATGCGCAGATGAAGCCGGTCTTCATGCCGTCGGCGCCGGGATAGCGGCCGAGCAAGGTGTTGTAGTTGCGGACCACGCGCCGGCCGAATTTGATCGCCGGAATGTGCCAATAGAAATTGTATTCTGGGAAATCGTGAATCAGCGCCCGCGCCAGGATAGCCATATCGCGCGCCGAGACGATCTGCCCGTCGGCCGGCAAGCCGTTGGGATTGACGAAATTCGACTGCGTCATGCCGAGGCGGTGCGCCGTCTTGGTCATGTCGTCGGCGAAATTCTCGATCGAGCCGTCGACGCCTTCGGCGAGCAGCACCGCCATGTCGTTTGCCGACTTCACCATCATCATCTTGAGCGCATTGTCGACCGTCACCTGCGTGCCGACCGCGTAGCCCATTTTGGTCGGCGACTGGGCGACCGCGTTGCGCGACACCGTGAACAGCGTGTCGAAGGTGATGCGGCCCTGCTTCACCGCTTGCAGCGTGGTGTAGAGCGTCATCAGCTTGGTCGTCGAAGCCGGATACCAGGGATAGGTCGCGTTTTCCGCGCGCAGCACCTTGCCGGTATCGGCCTCAACCAGAATCGACGCGCCGGCGTAAGCCGGCGTTGCGGTGAGATGTGCGGCGGCGAAGACGGAAATGAGGGCGGTGCCGAGCGTCACCGCTCGAAGCGACTTCATATGCTGCACGTGTCGCGGTCCGTTCCGTTGGTCGGCCCTTCGGAGGCCGCCCAGGCGACGCCTGAGCGACCGACAAGGCCGCGATGGGTTCACGAAAAGTGTCCGAAGCGCGGATGACACACTACAAGTAGCGCACTATCTAAACCAAAGGGACGCTCGAAGGCAAAGCGAAATCCCGTTACCGTGAGCCTTCGCACTGATTGACATAGCCGCTAAGCTGGCGAAAAAGCCGATGAAAAGCGACCGAAATTCGGCGCGAGGCAATCAAGCGGCAATTAAGGAGCGATCATGACCGCCTGTATCGTGGGTTGGGCGCACACACCGTTCGGCAAGCTTGCTGACGAGACCGTCGAGAGCCTCATCGTGAAAGTGGCGGGCGAAGCGCTTGCCGACGCCGGCATCGCCGCCAAGGACGTCGACGAGATCGTACTCGGCCACTTCAATGCCGGCTTCTCGCCACAGGATTTTACCGCTTCGCTGGTGCTGCAGGCGTCACCCGATCTGCGCTTCAAGCGCGCGACGCGGGTCGAGAACGCCTGCGCCACCGGTTCCGCCGCGGTCCATCAGGGACTGAAAGCCATCGCCGCCGGCTCGGCACGCATCGTGCTCGTCGTCGGCGTCGAGCAGATGACAACGACGCCGGGTGCCGACATCGGGCGCAATCTCCTCAAGGCCTCCTACGTGCGTGAGGAAGCTGATATCGACGGCGGCTTCGCCGGCATTTTCGGCAAAATCGCCAGTCTTTATTTCCAGCGCTGGGGCGACCAGTCGGATGCGCTCGCCCGCATCGCCGCCAAGAACCACAAGAACGGCGTCGATAACCCGTACGCCCAAATCCGCAAGGACTTCGGCTATGATTTCTGCCGGCAGGAAAGCGAGAAGAATCCGCGCGTCGCCGGCCCGCTCAAGCGCACCGATTGCTCGCTAGTCTCCGACGGCGCCGCGGCTCTCGTGCTGACCGACGTCGAGACTGCGTTGACGATGAACAAGGCGATCGTGTTCCGCGCCGCCGAGCACGTGCAGGATTTTCTGCCGATGTCGCGCCGCGACATTCTCAAGTTCGAGGGCCCGGCGATCGCCTGGCAGCGCGCGCTGGAGCAAGCCGGCGTTAAACTGTCCGACATTTCGTTCGCCGAGGTGCACGACTGTTTCACCATCGCCGAATTGTTGGTGTACGAGGCGATCGGGCTCGCGCCGGAAGGCCAAGGCGCGCGCGTGATCGCCGACGGCATCGTCGACAAGGACGGCAAGCTGCCGATCAACCGCTCCGGCGGACTGAAAGCCAAAGGCCATCCGATCGGCGCCACCGGCGTATCCATGCACGCCATCACCTCGATGCAGCTCACCGGCACCGCCGGCGACATGCAGCTCAAGAACCCGCAGCTCGGCGGCATTTTCAATATGGGCGGCGCCGCGGTCGCCAATTACGTCAGTATTTTGGAGCGGCTTCGCTGAATTGCAGCCCGGGTTGAGCGGAGCAAAACCCGGGAGGGGGCGCGAGTTTCTATCTCGTCCCCGGATTTCGCTCCGCTCAATCCGGGCTACGACACCGTGCCAAACTGCGCGTTGACAAGCTCGGCAAACGAGCCACGGCGCTTTAACAGTTCGTCGTAGGTGCCGCTCTCGACGATACTGCCGTCGCTGAACACCAGGATGCGTGTCGCATTGCGGATGGTCGCGAGCCGATGCGCAATGACGAACGTGGTGCGGCCTTTCATCACCTCGTCGAGCGCACCGCTCACTCGCGCCTCGGTCAGCGGATCGAGCGCGCTGGTGGCTTCATCGAGGATGAGGATCGGCGGATCTTTCAGCAGCGCGCGGGCGATGGCGAGGCGCTGGCGCTCGCCGCCGGAGAGCAGCCGGCCGCGCTCGCCGATCGGTGCGTTGAGCCCGTCGGGATTGCGCTCGATGAAGTCGAGCGCCTGCGCCCGCGCCGCGGCTTCGCGCATCTCCGCCTCGGTCGCGTCCGGCTTGCCGACCCGCAAATTCTCCGCAATCGAGCGATTGAACAACAGCGTCTCCTGGAAGACGACGCCGATATTGCGGCGAAGCCCGGTTAGCGTCAGGGCGCGGATGTCCATGCCGTCGACGCTGATCATGCCGGCCTGCGGATCGAACGTCCGGTGCAGCAGCGCCAGCGCCGTCGATTTGCCGCTGCCGGTCGGCCCGACCAAAGCGATGCGCTCGCCGGGCAGGGCGGTGAAGCTCAGGTCCGCCACCGCCGAGCGCTTGCCGTCATAGGAGAAGGAGACGTCATTGAACTCGACCAGGCCGCGCAGGCGGCCCGGCTCCACCGCGTCGGGCCGGTCGCGCACCGCCGGCACGGTGTCGAGCACGGCGAAGAAGTCGGCAAGTTTCGGCGCGTCCATGAACAGGCGGTTGGCAAACCCGACCACCTGCTCCAGTCGGCCGATCAGGAGCGTGGCAATGGCCATGAAGCTGACGATGGCGCCGACCGACGCCAGCCCGACCAGTTTGAGATAGGCGCCGACCACAAGGATCGTGAGCAGCGTGATCGTGGTGGCGGTGCGCGTGAGCACCGCGGCGACCGCCCACCACGACAGCACCGGCATTTGCGCCCGCAGGAGCGAGTTCACCAGGCCCTTGAGCGCCGACACTTCGAGCTCGATGCGGGCGAAGCTCTGCACCACCGCGACATTGCCGAGCGCGTCGGCGGCGGTCTCGGCCAGATCGGAATAGTGCCGCTCGACCGCGCGCTGCATGGCGTCGGCTTTGTGCATCACCACAACCGTCAACAGGGTGAAGGCGATGCACAGCACCAAGAGCGGCAGCGCCAGCCGCCAATTGAGCACCAGCGAGGTCGGCAGCAAAAAGGCGATAAAGACGAAGGCGGCGAAATGCTCGCGGAAGAAAGAGACCCACAGCCACCACAGCGTATCGGTGCCGGTGAGCATGATTTTCAGCTGCCGGCCGGAATGCGCGCCGGCATGGTAGGCGAGCGGCAGCTGCAAAACATGCTCGAAGAAGTCGGCCAGCACGAGGTTGCGGCGGCGGTGCGCCAGCCGGTCGGCGAACCACGCCACCAAAGCGGCGGCGACGATAATGAACAGGCCAAAGCCGACCCAGGCGCCGATCAACGGCGCCAGCGCGCGCGCCGCCGGCCACACACCGGCAGGCAGCGCCCCGGACAAGGCATCGATGATATGGCCGAACAGCACCGGCTCGATGAATTGCGCGACCGCCAGCGCAATATTGGCCAGCGCCAGTGCGCCGGCGAGACGCGCCTCCGGCGCCAGGAGGTCAAGGACGCGCAGATAGATGCGCAGAAATGCCATGAGCGGGTGCGATCCAAGGCGCCGCCGCCGCGTTGACGCGACGGCACCCCGATCTACGCCAAGAGCCGCTTGATGTCAGCAAAGCTCGCGCAGGCTGGCGCGCACGATATCGGGACTGGCGCTGCGCAACAGCCGCTCCGCCTGCGCATGCGTGCGTTTCCAGATCGGCGCGGCGGCGGCCAGCACCGCGTGCCCCGCCGGCGTCATGATCAGCCGCCGGCTGCGTTTGTCTTGCCGGTCGACTTTCACCTTGACCAGACCGCGGCGCTCGAGCGGCTTGAGGTTGGCCGTGAGCGTGGTGCGATCGAGCGCCAGCAACGCCGCGACCGCGCCGATGGTCGGCGGCTCGGCGCGGTTGAGCGACGTCAGCAGCGAGAATTGGCCCTGCGTCAGGCCGACCGGCCGCAGCGCGTCGTCGAAGCGCCGCGCCAGCGCCCGCGCCGTTCGTTGCACGTGCAGGCAAAGACAATGATCGCGGACATAATGCGTGAAGGCGAATGTCGCCGCGCCCCCGTTCGTTTTTTTGCCGCGATCCGAAGGCGCGCGATTTGACATGGAGCAATTATGTTGATATCAACCTATTTGTCAAGTCGCCACAACACCGGTTCATGGCGCCGGTTCAAGCTGTGGTCGGGGACATCCAACAACGCCAAGGAGATTTGCATGCAGGTGCAACCGTATCTCAACTTCGACGGCCGCTGCGACGAAGCGCTGGAATTCTACAAGAAGACGATCGGCGCCAAGGTCGCGATGCTCATGCGTTTCAAGGATGCGCCGGACAAATCCATGATCACGCCGGGCAGCGAGAACAAGGTCATGCACTCGGCCGTGCAGGTGGGCGACTCGACGGTGCTGATGTCGGACGGCCGTTGCGGCGGCAAGGCGAATTTCCACGGCATCGCGCTGACCATTTCCGCCAAGACCGAGGCCGAAGCCGACCAGCTTTTCAACGGCCTGGCCGAAGGCGGCCAGGTGACCATGCCGATGGCCAAGACGTTTTTCTCGCCCAAGTTCGGCATGCTGGCCGATAAATTCGGTGTCGGCTGGATGGTCCTTGTGGCAAACTAAGCCCCGGAGTCAGCAATCGCGAGGGCGGAAATGACGAGTGCCGGCGGGGTAGATTTTGCCATTTTCCGGATCCTCGACGCCCCACGCGAGCGCGTCTGGCGCGTGCTGACCGAGCCGGACCACATGAAGGAATGGTGGACGCCCGCGACCTTCACCATGATCGCCATGAACATGGATTTTCGCCCCGGCGGTTTCTTCCACATGGGCATGCAGTCCGGCGAGGGCTATAAAATGTGGGGGAAATTCGTCTATCAGGAGATCGATCCCGCCGGAGCGGATCGTGTTCATCAATTCGTTCTCCAACCAGGCCGGCGAGATCACGCGTCATCCGATCGTGCCGACCTGGCCGCGGGAAACTTGATCACCGTCATCCTGAGCGAGGAGCCCGGCGGCAAAACCAAGCTCAACATCCGCTGGTCGCCGCATAACGCCACCGAGGCGGAGCAAAAGACGTTCGACGTCTCCCATGTCGGCATGCAGGCCACCTGGGGCGGCACGTTCGACCGGCTGGCCGCGTACTTGGCACGGACGGGCTGACGCGCGACCGGGCGTCGGCCATTCGGAGAACACAGCAATGCCGACGATCGGGCAGAGGATCACGCCGTTTCTATGGTTCGATACGCAAGCCGAGGAGGCGGCGAAGTTCTACACGGCGATATTCGGCAATTCGCGGATCAAGCAGGTCAACCGCTACGGCAACGCGGGCCGCGAGACTCACGGCAAGGAAGCCGGGTCCGTGATGACGGTCGAGTTCGAGATCGAAGGGCAGACATTGGTCGCGCTCAATGGCGGACCGTATTTCAAGTTCACCGAGGCGTTCTCGCTGCAGGTGAATTGCGAGACGCAAGCCGAGATCGATTATTTCTGGGACAAGCTGTCGGAAGGCGGCGAACAAAGCCGCTGCGGCTGGCTCAAGGATAAGTACGGCCTCTCCTGGCAGGTCGTGCCGGCGGCGTTGCCGCACATGTTCAGGGACGCTGACAGCGCTAAATCCGAACGCGCCATGGCCGCATTGTTGCAGATGAAGAAATTCGACATCGCGACGCTGCAGCGCGCCTACGCCGGGCAAGCGTAACTCGTCATTGCGAGCCAACGGGCCCGGCCCAAAGCGGCCGGCCGGATGACAAGCTCCGCGACGCAATCCAGCCGATCGCAAGCTTGGCTAGCTTCGTCGCTTTTCTCCTCGCAATGACGGGTCCGTTCTTCGCCGTCGATTCCGCAAATCCCTGCCAGCTCTGAAATCGCCGCTTGACATCGAGGGGCTCGGTTTGTATTTAACCGATACGTTATTTAACTGGATAGTTAAATGAATCTCGATGCCACCTTCTCCGCCCTGGCCGATCCCACTCGCCGCGCCATCCTGGAGCGGCTCGCCCGCGGCGAAACGACGGTGCAGGACTTGGCGGAGCCGTTCGCCATGAGCCTGCCCGCGATTTCCAGGCATCTGAAGGTTTTGGAGCACGCCGGCCTGATCGCCCGCTCACGCGAAGCGCAATGGCGGCCCTGCCGGATCGAACCGCGGGCCCTCAAGGACGTCGACCACTGGCTCGATAGCTATCGCCGCTTTTTCGACGAGAGCTTCGACCGCCTCGACGTTTATCTGAAGACGCTGCAAGCCAAGGAGATCAAAGCCAAGGAACCTAAAACCAAGAAACTCAAAGCCAAGGAACCCAAAATCAAGGACGGTAAGAAGGAGAGTAAGCATGAAGGGGACAGAGATGGCCGCAAGAAATAACCTCGACCTCGAGAGCGATCCGCGCTCGATCATCGGCGTCCGCGAATTCGACGCGCCGCGCGACTTGGTGTTTTCGGCGTGGACCGATCCGAAGCACCTGGCGCAATGGTGGGGACCGAACGGCTTTACGACCACGACCCACAGTTTCGATTTTCGGCCGGGCGGCGTCTGGCGTTTCGTCATGCACGGTCCGGATGGCCGCGATTATCAGAGCCGCGTCACTTTCGAAGAAATCGTGCGGCCAGAGCGCATCATTTACCGTCATGGCGGCGGCGATGACGTCGAGCCCGTGCAGTTCAAGCAGACCGTCGTCTTCCAGGACATTGGCGGGCGGACGCGGATCACCTGGCGCGGCGATTTCCCGTCCGCAGACGCGCGCAATCGCGTCATCAAGGACTATCACGCCGATCAGGGCCTGATGCAGACCATGGCACGGCTCGAAGACTACGTGTCGGGCATGAGCGGCCGCGACGGCGGCGATCAATCGCAGACCGCAAGAAAGGAGCGACGCGCATGAGCGCCGCCGCAGCAAGGAGCCGCCCGCCCGCCGACAGCGAAGTCACGATCACGCGCTTCTTCGACGCGCCGCGTGCGCTGGTGTGGCGATGTTTCACCGAGCCGGAACACATGAAAGAATGGTGGGGCCCGAAGGGCTCGACCATCATCGCATCGAATATGGATTTGCGTGTCGGCGGAATCTATCACGGCGCCATGCGCGACCCTGCCGGCCGCGTCATGTGGGCAAAATTCATCTATCGCGAGATCGTTATGCCACAGCTCCTCGTGTGGGAGCACTCGTTTTCCGACGAAGCGGGCGGTCTGACACGACATCCACTGAGCCCCACATGGCCGCTTAAACTATTGACCACTGTCACGTTCGACGAAGCGCCCGGCGGCAAGACGAAACTCACGCTTCGATGGTCGCCGCTCGACGCCACTGAAGAAGAGCGAAACACCTTCGACGCGGCGCACGACGGCATGCGCGGCGGCTGGGCCGGCACGTTCGATCAGCTTGCAGCCTATCTCGGCCGCGTCACGGCGGAGCGCTGAACGAGGTTGGAGGCGCGGCTCGCCTACGGCGCCCGATCCAAAATGCGTCATTCCGGGCGGCCGCAGGCCGAGCCCCGGAATGACGTTCACCGCGACACAGCGCAGTTCATCTATCGCTCCGCCGCCGGCGGCAGGAAAGACGGATCGAATGCCGCTGCCGCCATGTCTTTGGCCTTGAAGCGATAAACCAGCGCCAGCTGGTCGATGGCGGCGGCGAAGCGCTCCGGCTCGATGCCGCCGAAGCCGTTCGCCTGCACCGCCGGCGTGAAGATGTTGTCGCGGATCGCCATGCGCAGGCGTTCAAGCTCGACGTCTTTGCTGAGGCCCTCGCTGTGGCGCAGCGAGGTGTCGACGGCGGCAGGCGGATCGCGCACGGTGTCCTTCAACGCTCTCGCATAGGCGCGCAGGAATGCCCGTACGGCGTCGGGCTTCTGCTGCGCGAAGGCGGGCGATACCATGATGGCGTCGCCGTACAGCTTGATGCCATAGTCCGCCATCAGCAACACGGCGAGATCGTCCGGCGGCACGCCGTTGGCTTTAAGATTGATAGAGGAGGTGAAAGAGAAGCCGGTGGTGGCGTCGATTTCACCGGCGGCAAGCATGGGCTGGCAGACCGCAACGCCAACCTCCTCGATGGTGACCTTGGCTTGGTCGATGCCGGCGACCTTGGCGAACAGCGGCCACTGCGCGAAAGTCGGATCGGCCGCCGGCGCGCCAAGCTTCTTGCCCTGCAGGTCTCGCGGCACGGCGACGCCCCGGCTTTTGCGCGCGATGACGGCGTAAGGGGGCTTGTCAAACACAACGAACACCGCCTTGATCGGCGTGCCGGTGGTATCGCGAAATTTGATCAGCAGGTTGAGGTCGGAGATGGCCAGATCCGCCTTGCCTGCGGCAAGGCGGTTGAACACTTCAGGCGGACCGCCGGGCGTGACGTCGACGGTGACGTCGAGCCCTTCCTGGTTGAAGTAGCCCTTGTCGATAGCGAGGAAGGTCGGCGCCGCCGTTCCATCGATCTTGCGGTCGAGGGTAAAATAAATCGCGGTGCCGGCGCGAGCCGACAGCGCGCCTGGCAGCAACGCAAGCAACGCCAAAGCGGCGAACCAAGTCAGCCGCCCGAGATCGAGACCAGCCATTGACCTGAGGATGGACGTGACAATGACCATGCCTAGTCCTTGCTTGGGTTCCTTGACCGCTTCGGCCGGCGTTGGAGCTTGTTGGCTGCGGCGTGACAGGCAGCGCGCCGCCGTCACGTGCAAGCTGCGGGCCAACCCGCCGACGCGGCGATGTTATGCGCCTCCGATGCTGAGCCGGCGATGAACAACTTTGCCGCACGTCCGCCACCTTTCCGGGCGCCGTACGCTCCGCCCGACGAAGCGTTGGCGGCCGGCTTCCTGACCGGCGTCGCGCGTGAAGCCGCCGCCGAGCGCCGCATCGACGCGCGCGCGCGGGGATTGGTCGAGGCGATCCGCGCCAGGGCCGGTGGCCTCGGCGGCATCGAGGACTTTCTGCACGCCTATTCGTTATCGACCAGGGAAGGGCTGGCGCTGATGGTGCTGGCCGAAGCGCTGCTGCGCGTGCCCGATGCCGCGACCGCCGACCGGCTGATCGAGGACAAGCTCGCGGCCGGCCGCTGGCTCGACGGCGACATTAAATCCACGGCGCTGCTGGTATCCGCTTCGGCCTGGACGCTCGGTGTCGCCGCCCGCATCATCCATCCGGGCGAGACGCCGGAGACCATCCTCGACACCATCGTCAGGCGGCTCGGGCTGCCGGCGCTGCGTACCGCGATCCGCCAGGCAATGCGGCTCATCGGCGCGCATTTCGTGCTCGGTCAGACCATCGACGAAGCGCTGGCGCGCGCCCGCGGCCACGCCGAATTTCGCTATTCGTTCGACATGCTCGGCGAAGGCGCACGCACCGCGGCCGACGCCGCGAGCTATTTCGATGCCTACGCCAACGCCATCGAGGCCATCGGCGCGAGCGCCGGCAACGCGGTGTGGCCGGCGCGGCCCGGAATTTCCGTGAAGCTGACGGCTTTGCATCCGCGCTTCGAGGCGGTCTCGCGCGAGCGGGTTCTCGCCGAACTGCCGCCGCGCGTCGTCGCGCTCGCGCGCATGGCCAAGGCGCACGCGCTGTCCTTCACCATCGACGCCGAAGAAGCGGACCGGCTGGAATTGTCGCTCGATGTCATCGGCGCCGTGCTCGACGATCCGTCGCTGCGCGGCTTCGACGGCTTCGGGCTTGCGGTGCAGTCTTATCAGAAGCGCGCGTTGGCGGTGATCGATTGGGTCGAAGCAGAAGCCGCCGCATTCGGCAGCCGGCTGACCGTGCGCCTCGTCAAGGGTGCCTACTGGGACACCGAGATCAAACGCGCGCAGGAGCGCGGCCTGGCCGACTATCCGGTATTCAGCCGCAAGGCCATGACCGACCTCTGCTACATGGCTTGCGTCAAGAAGCTTCTCGCCGCGCGCGCGCGCATTTTTCCGCAATTCGCCACGCACAACGCGCTCACCGTCGCAAGCGTCATCGAGGATGCAGGCGGCGTCGACGGTTACGAATTCCAGCGACTGCACGGCATGGGCGAAGCGCTTTATGAAGCGCTGTTGGCCGAATTGCCGGAAGCCGAGTGCCGCGTTTACGCGCCCGTCGGCGGCCACCGCGATCTCCTCGCCTATCTGGTGCGGCGGCTTCTGGAGAACGGCGCCAATTCGTCCTTCGTCTCGGCCGCCGCCGACCCAAGCGTGCCGATCGAGGAGATTCTGCGCCGGCCGCAGAGCGTGATCGCGACCGCGACCGCCGCGCGTAACAACAAAATTCCACTGCCGCGCGATCTTTATCGCCCGGAGCGGCAAAACTCGGCCGGCGTCGAGTTTGGCGACCGCGCGAGTCTCGACGCGCTACTCGCCGAAGTGCGCGGCGGAACAACAACCGCGACCGAAGCGGCGCCGCTGATCGACGGCATCGCGCTCGTTGGCATCGAACGGCCGGTCACGTCGCCGATCGACGGCCACATCGTCGGCGCGGTGGGCGAAGGCGACCAGGCGATTGTGCACGCCGCGATGGCGGCGGCCGCGGCCGGCTTTCCCGGCTGGGCCGCAACGCCATGCGAGGAGCGCGCGGCGGCTTTCGAGCGCGCCGGGACCTTGCTCGAGGGCCATCGCGGCGAGTTCCTGGCGCTCCTGCAAAATGAAGGCGGCAAGACGCTCGACGACGCGCTCGCGGAGTTGCGCGAGGCGGTCGACTATTGCCGCTATTACGCCGCACAGGCGCCCGTCAGTCTTGCGCAAGAGCCGCTGCCCGGACCGACCGGCGAAAGCAACGTGCTGCGCTATCGCGGGCGCGGCGTCTTTGTCTGCATCAGTCCATGGAATTTTCCGTTATCGATTTTTCTCGGCCAGGTGAGCGCCGCGCTGGTTGCCGGCAATGCGGTCGTGGCGAAGCCGGCGGAACAGACGCCGCTCGTTGCCGCGCGCGCCGTGGCGCTCCTGCATCAAGCCGGCGTGGCGGCGACCGCGCTCCATCTTGTGCCCGGTGACGGCACGATCGGCGCCGATCTGGTCGCCGACGCCCGCACGGCCGGCGTCTGCTTCACCGGCTCGACCGAAGTCGGCCGCGCCATCAACCAGGCGCTGGCCGGCAAAAGCGGGCCGATCGTGCCGCTGATCGCCGAGACCGGCGGCATCAACGCCATGATCGTCGACGCCACGGCATTGCCCGAGCAAGTCATCGACGACGTGATCACGTCGGCGTTCCGCTCCACCGGCCAGCGCTGCTCGGCGCTGCGGCTTGTTTGTTTGCAGGACGACATCGCCGAGCGGATGCTGGACATGCTCATCGGCGCGGCGCGCGAGCTGAAAATCGGCGATCCGCGCGATCCGGCGACCCATGTCGGCCCGGTGATCGATGCCGACGCCCGGCAAAAACTTGAAGGCTGGGTCGCCGACATGGCGGACGCCGGCCGCCTGCGCTTCCGCTCCGATCGTCCGGCGGATCTGGCCACGAGCGGGATTTATGTCACGCCGGCCATCATCGAGCTCGACCGCGCCCGCGAGCTCAAGCAAGAAGTGTTCGGACCGATCCTCCACGTGGTGCGCTGGTCCGCGGAGGAACTCGATGCATTGCTCGACGACATCGCCGGCAACGGTACCGCGCTGACGCTGGGCGTTCATTCGCGCATCGATCGCACCGTCGACCACGTCGTCGCGCGATTGGCGCATGGCAATGTCTATGTCAATCGCAGCATGATCGGCGCCGTGGTCGGCACCCAGCCGTTCGGCGGCACGCATTTGTCAGGAACCGGGCCGAAGGCCGGCGGTCCGAATTACCTTCGCCGCTTTGCCGCCGAGCAAGTCGTCACCATCAATACATCCGCCGCGGGCGGCAATGCCGGGCTGCTGGCGCAAGATGACTAAAAAAAGCCCTTGGGAAATCCGTGTAAACCAAAACAACCCAAATCCGCCGTCGGTTTGGCGTCATCCGGCCGCCTTTAACACAATTGCGACGTTATCGCGTTATTCTGATGCGCCATGGGTGATTCGATCAACAGGCTCTATCTCGCGGTGCTGTCGTGCCGGCACGACGATCCGTCGACCTCGCGGACCGCGCGGTTGCTTCGTTCCGGCCGCAGCAAGATGGCGAAGAAGCTCGCGGAAGAAGCGGTCGAGGTGGTGATCGACGCCATGCACGGCGATCGCGACGCGGTGGTGCGGGAAAGCGCCGACCTGCTCTACAACCTGGTGGTCCTTTGGGTCTCCTCCGGCATTCGCCCGGAAGATGTCTGGAAGGAAATGGATCGCCGCGAGCGGCTGCTCGGCATCGCCGAGAAGGTACCCAAGAAAGTGACCGACAACACCGCGCGCCGCACGGTGGTCGCGCTCGAATCCCGTCGCGCGCGCAAACGCCGCTGAACGGCCGCGCGTCATTCCGGAAGCGACGCGAGCGGCCGTCCGGAATCCGATAACCGCGAGATGTATTCCTCTTCATTCGTCATTGCGAGCCGAAGGCGAAGCAATCCAGATGCATGCGCGAGCGGCTGGATTGCTTCGTCGCTTCGCTTCTCGCAATGACGATGGACAAGCACTACCGCCGCCGCTAAGCAACCCTCCATGCTCCGCCGCCTTTACGATTGGTGCGTCGACGCCGCCGGCAAACCGCGCGCGGCGTGGATTCTCGGCGCGGTGTCGTTCGCCGAAAGCTCGTTCTTTCCGGTGCCGCCCGACATCATGCTGATCCCGATGTCGCTGGCGCGGCCGGAGCGGGCCTGCTTCTTCGCCACGATCTGCACGCTGACGTCGGTCGTCGGCGGGCTGTTTGGTTATTTCATCGGCGCCGTACTCTATGACACCGCCGGCCTGTGGCTCATCCATCTGTATGGCTATGGCGACAAGGTCGAGGCGTTCCGCGCCGCTTACGCCCAATATGGCAGCCTGATCATCCTGCTCAAGGGATTGACGCCGATCCCTTATAAGATCGTCACCATCACGTCGGGCTTTGCCGGCTTCAATCTGCCGTTGTTCATCGTCCTGTCGCTGATCACCCGCGGCGCGCGTTTCTTCGTCGAGGCGTTTTTGCTCAACCGCTACGGCGCCCGCGCGCGCGGCATCATCGAGAAGCGACTCGGACTATGGACCGGCCTGGCGGCGGTCGGCGTCGTGATTGGCTTTATCGTCGTGGTCCGCGTATTCTGAACGCTCGCGGATTGTTCCCGTTCTAAAGTTCACCAGCGTGAGCTGACCATGGCCGGGTTGGCGAAACAAACAAAGGTTTGCGACGGCGCCGTTGCGGCGCTGTGCGCGGCGTCGTTGGCGCTGGCGACGATGCTCGCCGGCGATGCGAGCGCGCAGGATCGTAGCAACCAAAATACCGCGCCAACGCCCGCCGCGGCCGCGCCGGCACAAACGGCGCCGCAACCGCCGCCGCCCGCGACCGCGACGCCGAACCCGCCGATCGCCGCCGCACCGGTCGGTTCGCCGCCGCCGGACGCGGCCAACCGGCCGGGCTTTCTGCATCAGCTGAAAGTCTGGTGGGACGACTCCATCGCGATGTTCGACAGCAAGAGCAAAGACGCTCACGCCCCGGCGGACGAGGCAAACAAAAAGGCCGACGATACCAGCGGCAACGCCGCCGCCGCGACCAAAGACGCGGCGAAGACCGCGGCGGCCGCCACCCAGGATGCGATGAAAAGTGCGGTCGAGGCGACCAAGGGCGCGGCGGCGACCGCGACCGATGCGGTGAAAGGCGCCATGGAGGCGACCAAGAACGCCGCGACGGCGATCGTGCGGCTGCCGAACACCCGCGTTGTGGACGTGCGTGAGATCTGCCTGCGGGCGCCGAACGGCGCGTCGGATTGCGCGGCCGCGGCGGCCAACGGCTGCCGCACCAAGGGTTTCAACGGCGGCAGCCCGCTCGACGTCCGCACCGCCGAGAAATGTGATACCAAGCCGCCGCAGGCGGGGCAGCTGCCGGGCGTGCAATGCGCCTCGGAAACGGTCGTCACCCGCGCCGTCTGTCAGTAGCTGATTTTAGTCGGAGCATGATCTTTTCGGAAGACGTATCCACGTTTCCGGATCATGCTCAGCTTGGAGTAATTGCATTCATGATGTCCGAAGCCGATCGCAACAAAGCCGCCGACACGCTCATGGCCGCGGAAAAGGCCCGCCAGCAGGCGGTGCAGCTGTCCAAGACCTGGCCCGATATCACCATGGAGGACGCCTACGCGATCTCGACCGAAGTCGCCAAACGCAAGATCGTCGCCGGCGCCGAGACTCATCGGACACAAGGTCGGCCTCACCTCGAAAGCGATGCAGCGCTCCTCGCAGATCGACGAGCCCGACTACGGCCACCTGCTCGACACCATGATGGTCGCCGACGGCGGCCGGGTGCCGCACGAAAATTATTGCCTGCCGCGGGTCGAGATCGAGCTTGCCTTCATCCTCGGCAAGCCGCTCAAGGGCCCGGGCGTGCATCTGCCCGACGTGCTGCGCGCGACCGAATATGTCGTGCCGGCGATCGAGATCGTCGACGCGCGGCTGCAAGACCCGCGCAAGATTTTCGACACCGTGTCGGACAACGGCGCCGCCGCCGGCATCGTCATCGGCGGCCGGCCGGTCGGGCCGCTGGACGTCGACCTCCGCTGGGTCGGCGGCATCATGTACCGCAACTCCGAGATCGAGGAGACCGGCGTCGCCGCCGGCGTGCTCGGCCATCCCGCCCTCGGCGTCGCCTGGCTTGCCAACAAGCTCGGCGCCCACGGCGTGACGCTCGAGCCCGGCCATCTGGTGCTCGCCGGCTCGTTCACCCGGGTGGTGCACGCCAAGAAGGGCGACACTTTGCACGCGGATTTCGGCGCGCTGGGCGGCATCGCCGTGCAGTTTGTTTGATACGCTCGCGTCATTCCGGAACCGGGCGAAGCAAGGAGCCCTGTCGGGCCGCCCCGGAATGACGAAAGTGGCAAGCCTGCCTTGCGCACGCCGCACCGTAGCGCGATGATCCTCCCGGGACGGCGCGTGCCGAAAGCTGCGGGTCGAACGTGTTGCGGACGGGCTTAAAGCGCTGGCTATTACTCGCCACGGCCTTGGTCTTGCCGGCGACGCTGTTGCACGCCGCGCTGCCGACCGATCCGGATATTTCCGGGCCGACCTCGTTCGCCGGCCAGCTGCTGATCGCCTCGCCGGACTTGCGCCAGCCGGAATTCGATCACGCCGTTATTCTCGTGGCGCAGCACACCCGCGAGGGCGCGCTCGGCATCATCATCAACCGGCCGGCCAAGAGCCGTCCCATCGCCGAATTGCTTAAGGCGGTCGGCGCGGACGCAAACGGCGTCAGCGGCACGATCGGCGTTTTCCTCGGCGGACCGGTCGATCCAGACATCGGCTTGGTGCTGCACAGCGGAGAATATAACCGCCCCGACACGCTCGACATCGACGGCCGCATCGCGCTGACCGTCGGGCCGGACGTGCTCCGCGACATCGGTCTCGGCAAAGGCCCGGAGAAAAGCCTGCTCGCTTTCGGCTATGCGGGCTGGGCGGCGGCGCAGCTCGAGGACGAGCTGTCGCGTGGGGTGTGGATGACCATGCCGGAGGACCCGGCGTTGGTGTTCGACGACGACCGGACCAAAGTCTGGGCCGACGCGCTGGCGCGGCACAAGACCTGGCGGTGAGACCGCACCCTCTGCCGGGGGGGAGGGTGCGGTGATGTTGAACGCTGCCTGTCCCCACCCCGCGTTGACACCCCGCCCCATCGGCCTACATTAAAGGCGTTCCGAGGGGAGCTCCGAAAGGAGCTGAGAGACCGCGAGGCGGAAACCCTTTGAACCTGATCCGGGTCATGCCGGCGAAGGGACAGGAATACCTTCCAGTGCCAGCACGCCCCGCAACAGCATAATCACACGCGCCACGCGCCTCGTTCGCGCGCTCGGGAGAGGACGTTATGCAAGCATCTGTTTTCATCGCCAGACTGATTGGGCCGATCTTCGTTGCCGTCGGGCTCGGCATCGTGCTGAACGGAACCTTCTATACCGCCCTGGTCTTGGAGGCCGTGCACAGCCCGACGCTGATCTACTTTTCCGGGCTGATGGCGCTGGCCCCGGGGCTCGCCATCCTCAATGTGCATCGCACCTGGAGCGGCTGGCCCGTCATCGTCACCATCGTCGGCTGGCTGATGGTGATCGGCGGCGCCTTCCGCCTGGTGCTGCCGGCAACGACCGCGACGCTGGCCGGCGACGTCTATACCAAGCCGTTCGTTTTGCTCGTGATCGCCATCGTCATGCTCGTCGTCGGCGCCTATCTCTGCTTCGAGGGCTATCGCCGCAAGCTCGTCTGAGCCGAAACCTGGAGGATCGTGCGCAAAGCAAGAATTCGAGGAGTACCCCTAATGAACAAGCATCTCGCCGAATCCGATCTGGCCACGCCGAAGGTCACGACCGGCCCGATCGCCGGCTCGCGCAAGATTTTTGCGCAGCCCGACGCCGCGCCCGATCTGAAAGTGCCGCTGCGCGAGGTGGTGCTCGATGCGTCGTCCGGCGAGCCGCCGGTTCCGCTCTACGATCCGTCCGGGCCCTACACCGATCCTGACGCCACGATCGACGTGGAAAAAGGCCTGCCGCGCGCGCGCGCCGCCTGGGTGCGCGAACGCGGCGGCGTCGAGGCGTATCAAGGCCGCCCGATCAAGCCGGTCGACAACGGCAATGTCAGCGGCAAGCACCTCGCCCGCAATTTTCCCAACACGCCGAAGCCGCTCCGCGCCATTTCCTTTCCCTCCCTGCAAAGCGGGGAGGGTGGCGCGCATAGCGCGCCGGCGAGGGGCCACGCGCCGCTAGCCCCTACCCAGCCGGCTCCGCCGGCTGACCTCCCTCTTTCAGGGGGAGGAGAAAATTATCGCCCCCTCACCCAGCTCGAATGGGCGCGCGCCGGCATCGTCACCAAGGAAATGATCTACATCGCCGAGCGCGAAAATCTTGGCCGCAAAAAGATGCTCGACACCGCGCAAGCCGCGCACGACGACGGCGAAAGCTTCGGCGCTTCGGTGCCGCTCTTCATCACGCCGGAATTCGTGCGCAGCGAAGTGGCGCGCGGCCGCGCGATCATTCCGTCCAACATCAATCACGCCGAACTCGAGCCGATGATCATCGGGAGGAACTTCCTCACCAAGATCAACGCCAATATCGGCAACTCCGCCGTTACTTCCTCCGTGGAAGAGGAAGTGGAGAAGATGGTGTGGGCGATCCGCTGGGGCGCCGACACGGTGATGGACCTCTCGACCGGGCGCAACATCCACAACACCCGCGAATGGATTTTGCGCAATTCGCCGGTCCCGATCGGCACCGTGCCGATCTACCAGGCGCTGGAGAAGGTCGACGGCGACCCGGTCAAACTCGACTGGGAGTGCTACAAGGACACGCTGATCGAGCAGTGCGAGCAGGGCGTCGATTATTTCACCATCCATGCCGGCGTGCGGCTCGCCTACATCCATCTCACCGCCAACCGCGTCACCGGCATCGTCTCGCGCGGCGGCTCGATCATGGCGAAGTGGTGCCTGGCGCATCACAAGGAGAGCTTCCTCTACGAGCGCTTCGACGAGATCTGCGATCTCATGCGCAAGTACGATGTGTCGTTCTCGCTCGGCGACGGCTTGCGCCCCGGCTCGATCCGCGACGCCAACGACCGCGCCCAATTCGCCGAGCTGGAAACGCTCGGCGAGCTGACAAAAGTCGCCTGGGCCAAAGGCTGCCAGGTGATGATCGAAGGCCCCGGCCACGTGCCGCTGCACAAGATCAAGATCAATGTCGACAAGCAGCTCAAGGAGTGCGGCGAGGCGCCGTTCTACACGCTCGGCCCGCTCGTCACCGACATCGCTCCCGGCTACGACCACATCACCTCGGCGATCGGCGCGGCGATGATCGGCTGGTTCGGCACCGCCATGCTCTGCTACGTCACGCCGAAGGAGCATCTTGGCCTGCCCGACCGCAACGACGTGAAAGATGGTGTGATTGCCTACAAGATCGCCGCCCACGCCGCCGATCTCGCCAAGGGCCACCCGGCGGCGCAAATCCGCGACGATGCGCTCTCCCGCGCCCGCTTCGACTTCCGCTGGCTCGACCAGTTCAACCTGAGCCTCGATCCCGACACCGCGCGGCAATACCACGACGAGACGCTGCCCAAGGAAGCGCACAAGGTGGCGCACTTCTGCTCGATGTGCGGCCCGAAATTCTGCTCGATGAAGATCACGCAGGATGTGCGCGATTACGCGGCGACGCTGAATGACCAGCAGCAGGGCATGGCGCAGATGAGTCAGAAGTTTTTGGACCTCGGCGCCAAGGTGTATGTCGAGGCGGAGAAGGTGAAGGAGAGTAATAGAGCTTTCTAATCCGTATCCTGAAACCCTGCTTCCGCTCGCCTATGGCATCCAACTATCGATTGCAAGTCTTCCATTTTAACGTAATAATTGAGGGTACTTAGCGGCCGCACGAAAATATTCGTACCGAGTTTGTTGATCTGCACGTGGTCGCCAGCCGCCTCCGGGCGAGCCATAGAGGTTATTGGTTTTTATCAGAGCATTGTTGACAGAACAGGTGGCGTGAAACGTAACGGGCGTCGCAGCGCTTATTTGGGGGCAAATGATGCCAACTGGACCGATCACCATTTCCACCGCTGCCCCCCTCATTGCCAAACTCGCGAGTGCATTTGCTGAGCCCGCAAAAGGAACAGCACTTCGAACTAAGGAAAGGCTTGAAGTAAAATTCAAACGCGGATTTTCGAAATTTGTGGAGGAAAATCTCAGCCGTTTCTCGACAGTCAAAACAATCATCTCTAGCAGCACGCCAATTCCGCTGATGACTCTCTACGTAAATTTGTTTCTTGCGCACGCCGATCGCGCGCATCGGGATGAAGACTTTCTCGACGAAATAGCCAAATACAAGAACGTCCTTTTTACAGCAACCGCCGGGGCCGGAAAATCCATGTTGATGCGCTACTTGTATCTTCGATTCCTTGAGGCCCAGGTCGATCGACTGCCTATATTCATTGAATTGCGAGAATTAAATCAAAACCCCTCCGTCGTGTTGCTTGATTACGTCCGCACGAAGATAGCGGACTACATTGAAGGCTTTTCACTTCAGCAATTAAAATATGCCATGCAGACCGGGCGCATTTTGCTTTTCTTAGACGGGTTTGATGAAATTGATCACGACAAACGAAAAGAGCGAGAGAGGCAGATAAATGACCTAACGGCTCGGTATGCAAATTTGTGGACATTTATTTCGAGCAGACCCGCGGAGACTTTCGCAAGTTGGGAGAAGTTCTTCGTATTCACGGTTCAGCCTTTTACAAAGAAACAAGTTGAACTCCTTATCGCAAACATCACGTACGACGACGAAATCAAGGCTGTGTTCAAAAGAAAGTTAGAAGAAGGGCTTTACGAGACTCACAAAGAATTCCTGACCAACCCGCTCCTAACGATAATGATGCTAATCACTCTTGAGCACTTTGCCGAGGTACCCGCCAAAATTCATCTGTTTTACGAATACGCCTTCGAGGCGCTTTTTGGTCGTCACGACGTTACCAAAGGAGGCTTCCAGAGGAAGCGCCATACTACGTTGGCGCTAGACGACTTCAAACGTCTATTTGCGTATTTTTGCATGATAACATATATGCGCGAGGTATCCACCTTTTCGGACGGCAAGGCGCTTGAACTAATACAGCTCAGCATCGATTCTTCGCAGATCGAAGTCGACAAGATGCTATTTCGTAACGACCTTACGGAAAGCACCTGCAAGCTGATTTTGGACGGGCTAGACTACACTTTTAGCCATCGTTCTTTTCAGGAATATTTTTCCGCCTACTTTCTATCTCACGTTAAGACGGATGAATTTAACAAAGCTATCCCTAGGTTGGTACAGCGCGGGAGCTTTGACAACGTGTTGCGAATGATTTCGGAGATGAACAAAGAAAAATTTGAAGAGGCGTGGGCGTTGCCTACAGTCCGTAATTTTTGCAAGCGTCTAGAGAAAGTCAACGCGAAGGAAAATTGCATTGGTTATGCTGTTGCAATGGTGGGTGGTGAGGCAGTAGGGTTTCTCACCCATCTACATCAATCTGACGAGTCCAAAATAACGATTACAATTAAGGACGGCCCATCCCACAAGAAGGTCGATCTGAAGGCGACTAGGTCCGCTCTTTATCATGTGTATGATATCTTTGACGTCATCGCGGCGCGGCTCAAATCAGGAAAGTTCAGTGACGACGACGTCATACGGAAACTTCGAACTGGCCAGCTTCTTGGTGATGATTCGCGGTTTGAAGTCGTTGAGAAACCCTTCAAAGGGAGATGGCGACAATCGCTTCCCCTTGAAAGAAAGTGATAGCAGCTGGCTCAAGGAGACTAGGATCGGCAAGTTTATCGAATTGGAAGGCGAACTACTTCCGAAATTGAGAGACGACCTAACTCAAAGAGTTGAGCAAAGGAAGCTGGCCTTGGCGGCGATTTTTCCTAAATTGGCTCGTTAGCGCGTCGCCTTTGCGATTTCGAAGTCCGTGAGATGAATTGAGCCGTTGCAACAACGTCCGCTGTCCTTGGAGCGTGCCGAAGTACTCGCGGTGCCTGCCGCCGCAGTAGCGGGCTGGGCGCAAAGGCAACAAGCAAACGTAGGGTAGCTAAGGCGCAACGCGCTGCCCACGTCGGGTCTTCGCGATAATCACTCCACATGGGGCTTCGCTTCGCTCAGCCCATCCCACTCGCTGGCATCGTTCAGCACGCCCAGCCCGGATTGAGTAGAATGAAATCCGGGCGTACGTCCGGCTCGCGACCGCGCCGGTCGCGGCGTCTCACTAGGACCGATCGAAATGGCGGGCGAGGCCGTGCACTATCCGAGCTACAGCGAGGCGATGCGGCGCGCGCCGGTGATGCTGACCGACGGCGGCATCGAGACCCGCCTGATCTACCAGGATCATCTGCCGCTGCCCGACTTCGCGTCGTTTCTGCCGCTGTTCGATCCGGCCGCGCGCCGCAAGATCGCGGCGCTGTATCGTAGCTATTTTGATGTTGCCGGCGACACCGGGCTGCCGATGCAGATCGGCACCCCGACCTGGCGCGCGCATCCGGACGGGCTGGCGCGGCAAGGCTTCACCGCGGCGCACGATCTGCATCGGGTCAACGCCGCCGCCGTCGCGCTGCTGCAGGACTTGCGGCAGGCGAGCGCGCTGCAAGGCCTCGTCTTCATCGCCGGCGTCATCGGCCCGCGCCGCGACGGCTATGATCCGGCGAGCGCGCCGGACGCGCGCCAGGCCCGCGACTATCACGGGCCGCAGGCCGCCTGTCTGGCCGCGCTCGGCGTCGACCTCCTGTACGCCCCGACCTTCGCCAGCGCCGCCGAATTGCGCGGCGTCGCCGCGGCGATGGCGGCGACCGGCCTGCCCTACGCGCTGGCGCCGGTGATCGACGCCGATGGTGCGCTGCTCGACGGCACGCCGCTTGCGGATGCGATCCGCCGCATCGATGCCGAGGTCGCGCCGCGGCCGCTGCACTATTTGACCGGCTGCGTGCACCCGACGACATTCCGCGCCGCGCGGCAGCACGGCCGTGCGCTGCCGGGCGACATCGCCGGCCGCGTGATCGGGCTCAAGGCCAACGCATCGAACCTGCCGCCGGATCAGCTCGACAAGCTCGATCATCTGGAGGAGGGCCAGCCGGAACGCTTCGCCGAACTGATGCTCGATTTGCGCCGCGACTACGGCTTGCAGGTGCTCGGCGGCTGCTGCGGCACCGACGATCGCCACATCCGCGCGATCGCCAGCCGGTTGGCGCTCGACGCGAGCTAGCCCGCGCGGCCGGGGTGAAACCCGGCCCAAACCGCGGCCGTTACGCCACGCCCGTCCTACGCGCCGATCGCCGACAAATTGCTCGGCTATGCCGACCTGCGGAGGCTCGGCGGCCGGCTCGAATTGCCCGGCAGCAATTTGAGGCTTGACGGAACAAAACAGGAACGTACACTGCCGCGCTGACGACTTGGAAGCCGCATGATGGGGGGCGGTAATGACCGGCGGCAATGGTCAGGGAAACGGTCAAACGAACGAACTTCCGGGCATGAGCCCACAGGAACTCATGGAGGCCCATCTGGAAGCTGAGACGCGCTACACGACGACAACCGGCGCGGAGCAGCAGCGCTGGTTCGACCGCCGGGTCGAAATCGCCGCCGAATTCGCCGCGCGATTTGGATCGTGGCCGGAGCCGAAACGAAGCGCGGAAGATCCGGCAGCGCGCCCTTATCGGATCCCGAGCGCAGATGAGATCAAAGCCTTTGGCGAAGCCGAGCTTGAGCGGTCCTATCTGGAGAGTATCGAGGCTGCTGAAACGACCGAACATGCCGGACGCCAGAACCGGCTCGCTGGTGTTCGGTCGGCCATCGTTCAGGAGTTGAGGGCGCGCGGGATAGAGCGCCTTTTTTTCCGGCGCTTGGCCGAGCATTCCGATCCGCACGTGCAAGCCGCGGCGTCGGCCCACCTGACCTGGCTGGACAGGCCAGCAAACGTATCGGCGCCGGTCCGGACGCCCCCTTTGCGAGCCGAGATGCTGTGGCAATGCGATCATCCGCCGCCGTTGGCGATGACGCGCGACGAGATTGCGGCGCGGCTTCGTCACAGCGTGCCCGCTGCATGCGATCGCCTCATGGCGATGGCCTTGCCGGCCATCGGCTTGTGGCCGCAACGCCGCGCCGACATACCAGCCACCACAACGCGTTTTGGTGGAACGCCGCTGGCGCCGCGCGGTTGGCAATGGCCGACCTACGAAGCGGAGCCACTGCTTTTTATCGGCCAAGTGAATTGCGCCGAATTGCTTGGCTTGCCGGGCGCCGAGCTATTGCCGCCTTCCGGTCTGCTTGCCTTTTTCGGGGATCACGATGGGGTCACCGGTTGCTTCCCGTTCGCCGACGGCCGCGTTTATCATTGGACCGACGTTGATCGTCTCGTGCCCACCCAGGCGTTGATCGAGCCGAGCGAGGTGTTTCTCTCGTGCGCGCTCGTGCCGCACGCAGTTCTTGACTTGCCTCACCCATCCAGCCGTGCGGTTGGCGAACTTGCGCTGACCAGCGACGAGAAAAAATCCTATCGCGAAGTATGGTCAGACATACGCCATCAAGGTATCCCCCACGCCTGCGTCGGCTATGCCGGCTTCAGCAAGCTGTTGGGTTGGCCAGATCTGGTGCAGAGCGATCTTTGGCGCTTTGACACCGGAGACGATGACGTCCGTCTCTTGCTTCAGGTCGATTTGTATTGCAACGGCGAAGACACTCAGGGATGGGGCCCTGGCGGATCGCTCTATTATGTCCTCTCCGACCAGGATTTGCGAACCCACAACTACGAAAGCTGCGAGTTCGAGGGCCAGTTCACGTGAGCGCCGCCGTTATCTGATCCGCCGGCCCGCGCGGATTGCAGGCCTCGTGTCGATTCCCGGATTTCGCTGTCGCTCAATCCGGGCTACACGCTGTGCCAACAGCGCCCGCGCTTCGGAGCCCCTTCATGCCTGACGCTCTCGAACTTCTCAAAACCCGCCGCTCGTTCAAGGCCGTCGAGCTTTCAGGTCCCGGCCCGTCCGCGGCCGAAATCGACACGCTGCTCACGGTTGCGTCGCGGGTGCCGGATCACGGCAAGCTCGCGCCGTGGCGCTTCATCGTGTTCGAGGGCGAGGCGCGACGAACGGCCGGGGACGCGATCGCCGCCGCGTTTGCCGCCAAATATCCGGACGCCACCGCGGAGCACATCGAGGCCGAGCGCGGCCGGCTGCTGCGCGCGCCGCTGGTGATTGCCGTGGTCAGCCGGGCGGCGCCGAACGCGAAGATTCCCGAATGGGAGCAGGTGCTCTCCGCCGGCGCCGCCGCCATGAACCTCGTCACCGCGGCGCACGCGCTCGGCTACGGCGCCAACTGGATCACGGAATGGTACGCCTACGACCGCGCCGTGCTCGATGCGCTCGGGCTGAAGCCGCACGAGCGCATCGCCGGCTTTATTCACGTCGGCCGGCCGCCCGGCCCGCCCGAAGACCGGCCGCGGCCGCCGCTCGACGAGATCGCGAGCCGCTTTCCGGCTCAATAAGCGTAGCCCGGATTGGGCGAAATGAGATCGCGCCGTTACTTTGGCAGCTTATGCGCAAGAATTTCGAGCTTGTGAATTTCCGGCGCCTTAGCAAACAGGTCGCCGGCCTTGACCTTTTCCATCAAGGCGGCCGCCACTTTGCCGTTGAGGTGCGCGTTACGCCCGGCCTCGTCATCAAACGTGTCGAAGATGGCGAAGCGGGACGGTCCTTCTTGAATGGCGAACCAGGAGACGGTGCCCGGTTCGGCGTTGACCAAGGGGACGGCAGAACGCAGAAAATCCGCCACTTCCTTCTCCTTACCGGGTATCGCCTGCAGCGGAACATAAAGGGCCAGCTTCGACATCGGCTTTCTCCTGCTTGAAAAAGGCATCAGCGATCAACGCCGGTATCCTGCCATGACTAGGGTCGGAAAAACGACCGCTCACGGAGCTTTGTTGCCTGGCCTGCAGCCGGTCACGCAGCTTTGTTGCCGACGCCGCGCTCTGGGTGGGTCGCCGCGGCGCGATCGCTCATTGCCTCGCCGGCGTTTACTGAATGCCGCGCGCCAGCTTGTCACTTGCCGGGGCATGGCCCATACACCAGCGCTGCCGCCGCTCATACCGAATGGCGGAGAAACCATACCGGGGAAACGATCATGAGACTGGCATTTGCCTTGCTGATTGCAGCGGGTTGCACGTTGTTGGCGGGAAGCGCCGGCGCCGCCACCACCGACGATGTCAAATGGATCAATCAGTGCGTCGCGGACAATAAGGGCGGCGCGGCCGCCGACGTCGTGCTCAAATATTGCACCTGCATGAACAATAAGATGAGCGACAACGAAACGCAGTCGATCACGCAATGGGAAAAGACCCACGCCACCGAGCGCAAGGCGTGCGACGCCGAAGCCGGCTGGAAGTAAGACGCGGCGCTTGAACGGAAGGATGGGTCGAGCCTTTGCGAGACCCATCCTTTGTCGGTGCGGCGCTCGCAAAGGCTGCGATCCCGAAGACCCGCGCCCCCAAAGGCCCGCATCAATGTCCGACCAACTCGAATTCGATCCCGCCGTCACCGACGAGCGCGCGGTCTATCGCCTGCTGATCGGCTCGGTGGTGCCGCGGCCGATCGGCTGGGCCTCGACGGTGAGCGCCAGCGGTGTCGCCAATCTGGCGCCGTTCTCGTTCTTCACCGTGGTGTGCGTCGCGCCGCCGATGGTTTCGCTGACCGTCATGCGCAAGGCCGACGGCAGCGAGAAGCACACGCTCAAGAACGTGCGTGACACCGGCGAGTTCTGCTGCAACGTGGTGACGCGGCCAGTCTGGCAGCAGATGGTGGATTCGGCCAACGGCTTTCCCGAAGACGATTCCGAATTCGCCGAGACCGGGCTGACGCCGATCCCGAGCGTCAAGGTCAAGCCGCCGCGCGTCAAAGAGGTGCCGATCCATTTCGAGTGCAAGCTGCATCAGGTGTTGGAGCTCGGCCCCAAGCGCCAGGCGCTGGTGATCGGCGAGGTGGTCCATATCCATGTCGATCCGGTCTGCATGACCGACGGCTATATCGACATGCGCAAGCTCGATCCGGTCGGCCGCCTCAACGGCTTCTTCTACACGACGCTCGGCGAAATCCTTGAGCGGCCATTCAACGACGGCGCGCGGCGCTGAGCGACGTAGGATGGGTTGAGCCCTTGCGAAACCCATCAGCTTTCCGGCACCCCGATGATGGGTTTCGCTTCGCTCAATCCATCCTACGCACTACGCACCCTACTCCCGTAAATCTCGCGAACCGCGCGGGCGCAATGTCGCCGGCCACGGGATCGTCACGCCCTGCGAGCTTAAAACGACACGCCGACGCGGCGGCCTTTCTGCCAAACAATCCGGCAGGATTTCTTGACCCCGCCGTGATTGAGGATGAACCGCCGTGGAATGACCTCGGTGCCGTGCACCTCGATGCAAGCACCACCGGCGCTGATATCCACCACGTTGCAGACGGTGGCCGGCTTTTTCAGATCGACAAATATCGTTGCCGCCTTGGCGATCGATCCGCTCGGTCGAACGCGATGGAACCGTCTTTGGTTCAGCATGGTCGTCGATCGCAAAGAATCCTGCTGGCTGAAGATTACCATGGCCCACGGCCGGCGCACTTGAACCGTCGCCGGGCGTCGGCGATTCGTCGACGTACGATAAATCGACCGTTTATTCGGCTGACGGATTACGGTGAAAAGCCCTTAATGGGCGGTCGGGTCGCGTAGCACGCGCCCTGTCATCGTGCGCGGATCGTAGGGTGGGCTAAGGCGCAACGCGCCGTGCCCACGCTCTTAATCTTCCGGGACGTGTCGCGGCAGCCCACAACGCCTCAACCGGTACGGCCATCCTTGGCTTCTCCGTCCAGCCAGTCCGACAGGCTGCCTTTTGCCTTCGGCTTGCCCTTGCGTTTCGGCGCCGCCGGGACGATCGGGGCGGCGGCGTCTCTGGCCAACCGCAGCGCTTTGAGCCGCTCGGTCTTCGCCCGCAGCGCTACCGCCGTGGATTCGTACTCGGAGGTGGCCTTTTTGGCGTCTTCGGCACGCTGCATCTTTACGAACTGGGCGTTCGCCGCGTATTTCCCGGATTTCTCCGCCATACCGCCATCCCTTTCGCTGAATCGCTCTCGTCTGGGGACAGGCATATCAGCCGCGGCGTCGACTAGCGAGGCGCAATGCGGGCAAAGCGGCGGCGCCCCCGCACATGGTAAAAGGGCGCATGCCCATCCGGGCGGCCACGGCAATCGTGTTGGCGACGCTGCGCCGGCCCGCAAGCGTAGCCTCCGTTGAGCAAAGCGAAACCCAGGATGAACCTCGCGGCCGATTGCCGGATTTCGCCGCCGCTCAATCCGGGCTACGATCCTCAGGAGCGGAGGCAAAGATGCGCGCGTATTCGAAATCTGTCGGCATAACACTCGCAGTCGGCATCGGCTTCCTGGCCGCTGCGGCCGGCGCTGTCTCTACCGCCGACGCTGAGGAGCCAAGCATGCACTTCTACAATTCGCCGGCCGCCGCGGCGGCAAAAGTGCCGTTCAGCCAGGCGGTCCGCGTCGGCGACGTCGTCTATCTCTCCGGCGCTCTCGGCAATGTGCCGGGCACGCGCGAGCTTGTTGCCGGCGGCATCGAAGCCGAAACCAAGCAGACCATGGACAACATCGCCACGGTCTTGAAGGCCAACGGGCTCAGCTTCGACGACGTCTTCAAGTGCACCGTGATGCTCGCCGACATGGCGAAGTGGGGCGACTTCAACAAAGTCTATGTCACCTATTTCAAGCCCGACCACTTGCCGGCGCGGTCCGCTTTCGGCGCCAACGGACTGGCACTCGGCGCCCAGGTGGAGCTCGAGTGCTGGGCCTATGCCGGGAAGAAATGACAGCCTCGTAGCCCGAGTTGAGTGAAACGAAACCCGGGAAAACCTCGCGGCCGATTGCCGGATTTCGCTATCGCTCAATCCAGGCTACGCGCCGAGGCGCAACGGCCGTGCCCACGTCTTGCAAAGCTCCGCTTACTGCGCGCAGACCTCGATCATGCCCTGGTTGCCCCACACGGCGCAGGGGCCGATGGAGAAGGTATATTCGCCGGCCCGTGGCAGGATCGCGTCCAGCTGGCCGTCTTCGCCGTTCGCAAAGAAGCCGCCGGGGCCGCTGATGGAAATCTGCCAATGCCCCGTCGTCACCCAGGTGCGGCTGTTGTCGGCGTTGTAGAACTGTCCGATGGCGGCGGCAGTGATGTGCTGGCGCGCGCCGAATTGGCCGGTGAAGGTCGTGCCGGTGCCGACATGCTGCCAGCAGACTGCCCCTTGCTGAAAGCGGATCGGGACGACGACCTCGCGGTTGCAGCCGGTGGCGAAGCTCGACAGCGGAACGAGGCAACAGGCAAACGCCGCTGCGGGCAGAAGCAGGCGATAGACCGAGCGCATGGCGACATCCCCCGTGACCGATGGTTAGCCGCAAGCTTCGCGCGCCGGCGGCGATAATTCAACGGTCGACGTGACACCGTAGCCCGGGTTGAGCGAAGCGAAGCCCGGGCTACGCCGTCGACACCCGGATTTCGCCGGCGCTCGATACGCGCTACACCCGTGGCCGCATGATCACGCTCTACTCCTACCCTTCCCTGTTCGGCGTGGCCGACAATAACGGCTACGGGCTGAAGGTGTTTGCCTTCCTCAAGCTCGCCTCGGTGCCGTTCGTGCACGAGCACATTTTCGACGCGTCGGCGGCGCCGCGCGGCCAACTTCCCTATATCGTCGACGACGGCGAGACGATCGGCGACAGCGAGACCATCATCGCCCACCTCATCGGCAAATACGCGCTCACCATCGATGCCGCGCTGGGCGCGGACCAGCGCGGCTTGAACCTGCTCATCACCCGCATGCTCGACGATCTCTATTGGGTCATGTCGTATTCGCGCTGGAAGGACGAGCGTTACTGGCCTTTGTTTCGCGACGCGCTGATGCGCGAGCATCCGAGCCTCACCGCAGAAGGACTGCTCAAGGCGCGCGAATTCAATTTCCAGCGCTATCATTTCCAGGGCATCGGCCGCTACACGCCCGACGCCGCCTACGCCCGCGGCCTCGCTGATCTCAAGATGCTGGCCGATCTGATCCCGGCGGGCATGTGCGTGCACGGAGCGGCGCCGACCAGCATCGATGCGGGCATCTACGGCTTCATCGCCAATATTTGGTTCTACGATATCGACACGCCGCTCAAGCAATGCGTGGCGTCGCAGCCAAACCTGGTGAGCCATTGCGCCGCCATCCACGACGCCGTGACGCGGAGATAGGCTAACGCAGCCCGCATTGGGTGCAACAAGGCCCGGGACAAGCTCCTGCCGATTGCCCGATTTTCGCTTCAGCGCAATCGGGCTAATCTCATGGTCAGCAAGCGTGAAAATATTAGCGTCGCACTCAAGCATCAGGACAAAGCCCATGCGTGACCGGATTTGTATTGCAGCCTTGCTGCTCTTCGCCATCTTCGCGGCGATCACAAGCGCACGCGCGGAAGACAGCGTCGTACCGGCCACGCCACTATTGTCGACCGGCACTACCGTCGTCGGCGAAACGCTGCACTACCCGACCAACGGCCCCGCGCACGTGACCGCCGCCATCGTCACGCTGGCGCCGGGGGGAAAGACGGTGCTGCACCGGCACGGCGTGCCGCTGTTTGCCTATATTCTCGAAGGCGAGCTCACCGTCGACTATGGCGACCGCGGCAAGCGTACCTATCGGGCCGGCGACGCGCTCATGGAGGCGATGGACGTGCCGCACTTCGGCGCCGATGCCGGCGCGCAGCCGGTGCGCATTCTGACGGTTTTCATCGGCGCGGAAGGCGCGCCGGCGGACGTCATTCCGGTCAAGCCGTGACGACGTATTTCTCGTCGCGGTCGAGCAGCTCGATCGATACGCCCTGCGGCCCGCGCAGGAAGCAGATGCGCAACCCGGCCCGGATGGTGCGCGGCTCCATGGTGAACTCGGCGCCCTTGGCTTTCAGCGCGGTCGCCACCGCATCGACATCGCGCACCGCGAGGCCGAAATGATCGAGCCCCTGATAGGGCGTCACCGGTGGCGCGTTCACCTTGTCGCCCGGCGCCACCGGCATGATGAAGACGTCGGCGCCGCCGAGCTTCAGGTCGATGCGCGGCTTGCCTTCGACGGTCGAGCGGATCACTTGGGCGCCAAGCATGCGCTCGAACCAGGCCGCCGTGGCCTCCGGATCGGGGCTGCGCAGATGGATGTGGTCCCAGGTGTAGTTCGGCGTGGCGTTCGGCATCGGCGGCGTCTCCTTGTTCCGTGGAGGAGCCTAACCCGGGCACCGGGACGTGCAAACATGGCGCGACGGCTCATGCGCCCGGGCGAGCGCGCTCGCCGCAGCGCGCGCTACTTCCCGGCCGCCTTGCGCAGCGCCGCATTGATGCGGTCTTGCCAACCCGGACCGTCCTCCTGGAAAAAGTCGAGCACGTCGCGGTCGATGCGCAGCGACACCATTTCCTTGGCGCCGGGAATCGACGGCGGTTTCGGCGGCAACTCCGGGGCAGGCTTGGACGTTGCCGTCTTGAAGGCCTTCTCCGCCGCGGTGCGCGGATCGTAGATTGGTCGCCGGCTCATGCCACACTTATACCAGACGGTACTGTGCATGCCATCGAATTGGATATTAATGCAGCATGGGAAAGTCGACACGCACGCCTGTCCTGGCCGCCGGCGGGATTGTCATCCGCAACGGCGGCAAGCCACTGATCGCCATCGTCCAGCGGCGCCGCGACAATGCATGGGTGCTGCCCAAGGGCAAGCTCAAGCCGAATGAAAAGCCGATCGCCGCCGCCAGGCGCGAAGCGACCGAGGAGACGGGCGCCGACGTGCGCGTGCATGAGTTTCTCGGCGTGATTTCCTATCTCGGCGGCAGCGGGCCGAAGATCGCGCATTTCTGGCGCATGCAGGCGATCGGCGGCCCGGCCGGCAAGCCGATGGACGACATCAAGGCGGTGGAATGGCTGCCATTGGCGGCGGCGATCGAGCGCTTGAATCTGCCGCACGAACAAATCTTCCTGCGTAATGTCGGCCGCAAGGCGCTCAACCGAACGCTGAAAAAGACGCGGCGCCGGCCGTCGGCGGAGGAGACGATCTTGCCCGCGGCCGAGGTCGCGCCGGCCATGGCGGCGATCCAGGACAAAGCTGCCGCGCCTTCGGATCCCGTGTCGCCGGCACCCGCCCGCGCAGCAGTGCCGCGCGTAAAACTCGTCACGCCGCAGCCGCGCTGGGAGGTTCTCACGCGATTGTCCCGGCGCTGGCAGGCGGCCGTCGGACGGACGCGGCGGATCGGCTGACGACGACGCCGGCACGCGCTGGCGCATCCGGATCAATCGGCGAAAAAGCAGGAAACGGGTGGGATTGCGGCCCGGCGCGGCCCATGTGTCCTCCGTAGTAACGAGGAGGATCGATCATGCACTTTCGCATTCGCGGTTTGCCGGCGGAACAATTCGCGCCGTTGTTTGCGCTCTCCGACCAGGAGCTTGCGGCAAGAGGCGCGGTACGGCGGATCGCCGATGCGCGCGAGCCGGGTTATCCGTGCCGCGTCAGCCTTGCTGATTCGGCGCCAGGCGACGAGCTTATTCTCGTCAACTACGAGCATCACCCGGTCGACTCGCCGTATCGAATGCGGTTTGCCATTTTCGTGCGCAAGGGCGATGAGACGTTCGACGCGCTCGACGCCGTGCCAGAGCAGCTGCGCAAGCGCACGCTGGCGGTGCGCGCGTTCGACGCCGACGCCATGATGATCGGCCACGAGCTGATCGACGGCGAAAAGGTCGAGAGCGCGATCGCGCGGCTGTTCGCCGATCCGCGCGCCGCCTATCTGCACGTTCACTTCGCCGCGCCCGGCTGCTACGCCGCCCGTATCGACCGGGCTTAGGCCTTTGGCTTATCCGCCTCTGCAATGCGGAGCTGGATATGAAGGGGGCTAATTCCCGTCCCCCAGGGTCGATGCCGGCGCAGCGCGGCGGCCGCGCCACCACAGCACCAACGCGACGACCAGCGCGAGCGCGGCGATGACGACGGCCATGTTCTCGACCGAGTGCAACAGAAACGCCGCACCCAATGCCCACAGCGATTGCGGCTCCTGGTCCCAGGAAACCGGCGTCACGTCCCAGAACAACGCGCGCCGGACGCCGAACGTGACGGCAAAGACCATCAGGGCGACAATGAACAGCTTGAGCGCGGCGCGGATCGACATCGAACGTCACTCCCCAATCGGCCGCCAGCGCAAAGCCTATTCTCGTTGGCGGCCGGGCGATACGAATTGATGCACGTCAAGTCGCGACCGTTTCGCGTGAGTGTCGCGCCGGCGTGCGCCATCTTCCAGTCTTCCTGACTATCATTTTGAAAAAACACGATAAAATCACCTGCAAACGCGGCGGGCAATTTGACATTTCCTTAAGGCCTCGCGGTCACGTTTTGCGGCAGGCCTTGAGGTCCTTATGCTGCAGATCGTTTATACCAGCACCGCCTCCCTGGAATTTTCGCCAGCCGACCTGGAGCGGCTGGTGGCCGGCGCCCGCACCCGCAACAGGACGCTGGGCGTCACCGGCATGCTGGTGTTCCACGACGGCAGGTTTCTGCAAGCGCTCGAAGGCGAGAAGCGCGCCGTGAATGAGATTTTCGCCAGCATCCGGGGCGATGCCCGCCACCGCGATGTGACGGTCTTGCATCGCGGGCCGGGCCCCGAGCAGCGCGCGTTCGGCGATTGGTCGATGGGGTTTGCCGATTTCGCCGGCGCGGCGGAGCTCCTCAAGGGCTTTATGCGCCTCAACGAATGGTCGCGGATCACAGACCTCGACGGCGCGCGGGCGTTTGAGCTGCTCGCCGTGTGCGGCGACGAAGAAACGCTCAAAGCCGCCATCGCTTAGAGCGCTATCGGCAGGCGTGGAAACCGTTTTCCGAAACGATCATGCGCGGCCAAACCGCTAGCCAATCGATTCAATCTGAAACGATTGCTGCCCTCGTGACTAAGTCGGCAGTCGCGCGTTGGCAAAAACGGGGACCTCGTCGACGCGCCCCGAATTGGCTATAAGGGCCGTTGGCAGGTGAGCGAAAACAGATGGCAAACCTTACATATGGCACATGTTACATATAAAATAGTCCGCCACGACGACGGCTGGGCCTACACGGTCGACGGCGTTTTTTCCGAGAGCTTTCCGACCCACGCGGACGCGCTGCAGGCGGCGCGGCGTGCGGCCGCCGAACAGCGGCAGCCGGGGCAGACCGAGGGCATCGAATACGAGGATGAGCGCGGCAAGTGGCACCGCGAGCTTTCGGCCGGTACCGACCGGCCGGAAACGGACGTCGAAGACACCGCCTGATACGTCGGCAATTTTCGCGCGATCTTCCCATAAAAGCGTCCGCCCCGGATCAAATCCGGGGCGGTTTTTTACTGATGGTCGACGCCTTTCGGTGCGCCGATTGCCAGGCGCAAACGTCAGAGCGGATCGCGATAATGGTGGCAGCGGTAAGGAC
The DNA here is from genome assembly GCA_963829395.1 of uncultured Alphaproteobacteria bacterium. Classification (GTDB taxonomy): domain Bacteria; phylum Pseudomonadota; class Alphaproteobacteria; order Rhizobiales; family Xanthobacteraceae; genus BOG-931. Next base: position 397,380 of record CAWHHX010000002.1, read on the forward strand.
CGATGACGAGATCGCGATAGCATTTGACGATGCCGTGCCGCGTGTGGCGCTCGACATATTCCGCCTGCTGCAGCGGCGAAGCGGCGACCGCGGCGTCCTTCACAGCCGATGCACCGGCTGGCATGGCGCCAGCGCCGGACACTCCGACGAGCCCGAGCGCAGCGGCAACGCTTGCGGCAAATAGCATCTTTCGCATGGATTCCTCCTACATGGTCCCGACAGCAAACGACGGCGGCCCGTATTCGGTTCCACGTCGGCCACACCAAAAATCGCTTAATCCTCCGGGCGATGCTCGGAGAACACGTCGAGCCGCAGCGGCAGCACGGCGCCGAGCCAGGCGGCATGGGCGGTGTGATCGCGGTAATCGTTGCCGGTCTCGGGATGCAGGAGGACGGTCAGGCCATCGCGGTTGAGCATCAGCCACGGCAGCAACGACGCCAGCAGGCGGCTCGGAAACGCGATCTGATACATCGACTGCGAATGCGGGCCGACCAGCGCATCGTGCCAGCGTCCGAGCTTGGCTGCAGGAAATTCGGCGGCGATGCGCTCGCGCAAGTGCTCGGCGCGGCTGCGGGTCTTCTGCCGATCGTAGTAGACGTGCGCATGGTATTCGGCGACCGGCCGCGGATCGCTTGCCGCCGGCGCTCCGGCTTTTTTCTTCGGCCTTGTTGTTTTCTTGGCCGTCACTTTCCTGGCGGTTATTTTCTTGGACATTATTTTCTTGGGCATCTGGAACGAGCCGCGTCAAAAAGAAAATCGAGAATGTCGCCATCGAAGATCGTCACGCCGAGGTTCGGATCCATCTCCTGGATCATCTGGCTGGCGATCGACGGCTTGCCCGGTCCGATCGCCATCGGCGCTTGCGACGGCGGCGACACCATATCCTGGTAATTTTTCATCGCCAGTTCGTTGCCGACAAAGACGCATTGGCAGTAATCGGGATCGGCATAAAGGAAGTAGCGCCGGCCGCTCTTACTGCGGGCGACGAAGGTGCGCGGCGGCAACAGCCGCAAGCGCTCGATTTGCGCCGGCGTGTTCGCCGGGCGCATGACGAAGCCGACGTCCTCGAGCTTCATGTCGCGCCCTTCCTGCCCGGCGCCGGCGCCGCCGGACAGGCCCACGATCAGAAGGCCGAAGATACGCGCGTATTCCACCAACATGGTCAGTCCTCACGGCTGCGGAGCGTTCTTGCGAACTTTGCTGAAGTGATTGGATAGCCACACCGCCATGGCCAGCACGCCAAGCATGGTGGCGAGCGATACCGCTGGCGGCGGCGGCAGCGGCGGGAAGAAAATGCGCAACAGCGCGCCGCCGACCATGAAATTGAACCAGCCCCAGATGACGTTGACCAGCGCCGACGACTCACCGACGCCGCGCGGCGTCGCGAACGGCGTCTGGAATTTGTTGCCGCAAATGCCCTGCACGAAATGCGGCATGCCGTTGGCCAAAAAGGCGCCGGCAACGAAATGGGCGAGATAGTCGAACCAAGGCATGATTCTGATCCTTTGTCGCCGTTCAAAATTGACTTGGCTTCCGCTTGTCCGAAGCCGCTCTACGATACCGCCGGCTGCCGGCGGTGATAAAGCCCGGCCAGCAGGACGGCGAGAATACCGGTCAGGAAAATGCCGTCGAACGTGCCGGCGCCGCCGATCGAGGCGACCGGCGCGCCGAGGCCCGCCACCTTGTCGAAGTTGGTGAGGTCGGCGCCGATCAGCGTACCCATGCTGCCGGCAATGTAGGCGAGCGGCGCGGCATTGGCGCGCGACAGCAATAGCGACACGATCGCGGTGACGATGGCCGGAAAGAATATCGGCACGGCAATGCCGACGCCGGGCACCGGATGGGCGAGCCAATGCAGCACCAGCGCAACGATGGCGGTCGCGATCGCGCCGAGCACCCATAAGTGCCGGCTGGCGAGCAGATAGATCGACATGATCGTCGGAATGACCGCACCGCCGACATTGATGGCGATCACCGTGCCCGGCAGATTCTCCACCACCGGCACGGCGTATTGCATGCCGAAATACTCGATCACCGTGTCGGACTGGAGCTGCTCCGGCGGCAGCATCGCGATCGGGATGTTGAAATAGCTGCCGATCAGGCTCGCAACCAAAAGCAGCATGGCGATCGCGCGGACTGACGCCGAGACTGACATAGGCGTGACGCAGCGCCCCGAGCACCAGCAGTACCACGATGAGCCCGACAAACAGACCGATCAGAATGGAGAAAAAGCTCGGCGCCAGCGGCAGATAGTGGAAATGACTGAGATGCATTGGCGCTGCTCCGAATTTTGGCTAAGGGAGGTTAGTGCGGTCGCCACGAAGTTCCTAGACGTTTCATGGGGCCATGATCTTTCCCAAAAATATCTTTCCCGAAAATCGGTTGCCAATTTTCGGGATCATGCTTTGGAGCGACGAGCAGAGATGACGGAACTCGCGCCCGCGCATGACAGTCTGCCGCGATGGGTACCGGCGCTCCTGAGCTTCGTCGCCGGCTATGTCGACAGCTACACCTTCCTCGCTTTGTTCGGGCTGTTCGTCGCCCAGGTGACCGGCAGCTTCGTCACCGCCGGCGCCCAGTTTGTCGTCCACGACATCGGCATCGCCGGCAAGGTCATCGCTATCCTGGCTTTTCTGGTCGCCACGGCGTTGACCGCGGCTTTGATCGGGCTCATCCGCGACCGTGGCCGCGATGCGTTCTCCTGGATGCTGGCATTGGAAACGCTGCTGCTCGCCGTGTTCTGCTTCCTGATGCTGGCCGGCCCGCCGGTGACCGGAGCCGATGACTGGCACGGCGTCCTCGCCGGCGTATTCGGGGCGATGGCGATGGGCACGCAGAGCGTCGTCGTGCGGCTGTTGATGCGCGGCATTCCACAGACCAACGTGATGACCGGCAACATGACGCAGCTCGGCGTCGAGACCACCGAGCTATTCCGGGTATGGCGGCGCCATGCGCGCGACCCCGGCAACGCCGCCGACGCGCGCGAGTTCTTCGCCGTGCGTGCGCGCCTTACGGTCGTTCTCTCGATCACAATAGGGTTCGTTCTCGGCGCTGCTTGCGGCGCAACGGCTTACGCGACCGCCGGTCTTATCGGCGCCCCGCTTGCCGTCTTTCTCGTCGGCGCGCTGACATTGTGGGCGATCCGGCGCGCGCAGATGGCGTGAAGTTTCGTAGCTCGGCGTGAGCCAACGGCTCCGGCCCGAACTGGCCGGTCCGATGACAGGCTCCGCGAAGTCCGGGGACAGTGTCTCAGCCTCGCTTCCGTTGCCGGATGTCGCCGCGCCCTGTCCGGGCGACCATGGCGCTTCGCGGTCGCCGCTGCCGCGCATGAATGCTGCGGCACGGCCTGCGGCCTCGCGCGCGCGCCGAATTTGAGTATGGTGCACCAGCAAGCCATGGAGCATACGATGCCGGAACGTCCCGAGGCGATCATCGCCGGTAAGAATCGCCCGTTCACCGGGGCGGAGTTCCTGGAATCGCTGCGCGACGGCCGCAACGTCTACATCTATGGCGAGCGGGTCGACGACGTCACGACGCATCCGGCCTTCCGCAATTCGGCGGCCTCGGTGGCGTTGCTCTATGACGCCCTGCACGCCAAGGAAACCAAGGACGTGCTCACCGCGCCGACCGATACCGGCTCGGGCGGCTACACCCATAAATTCTTCAAGGTCGCGCACAGCCGCGAGGATACTATCGCCCAGCGCGACGCCATCGCCGCCTGGGCGCGCATCACCTATGGCTGGCTGGGGCGGAGTCCCGACTACAAAGCCGCGTTCATCAATACGCTCGGCGCCAACGCCGAGTTCTACGGCAAGTTCGCCGACAATGCGCGCGCCTGGTACAAGCGCGGCCAGGAATCGGTGCTGTTCCTCAACCACGCCCTGGTCAATCCGCCGATCGACCGCAACAAGCCGGTCGAGCAGGTCAGGGACGTCTACATCACCATCCAGAAAGAGACCGATGCCGGCATCTACGTCTCCGGCGCCAAGGTCGTCGCCACCAATTCGGCGCTGACGAATTACAATTTCCTCGGCCAGAACATGAGCGCGGAAATCACCGATCCGAGCATGGTGGTGATGTTCATCGCGCCGATGAACACGGCGGGCATCAAGCTGATCTGCCGGCCGTCCTACGAGATGGCGGCCGCGGCCACCGGTTCGCCGTGGGACTATCCGCTGACCTCGCGTTTCGACGAGAACGATGCGATCTTCGTGTTCGACAACGCTTTCATCCCCTGGGAGAACGTGCTGATCCATCGCGACGTGCAGAGGCTGAAAGATTTCTATCCGAAATCCGGTTTCTTCAACGGCTTCACCATGCAGGGCTGCACCCGGCTCGCGGTGAAGCTCGATTTCATCGCCGGCTTGCTTTACAAAGCCGTGCGCGCGACCGGCGTCGAAACGTTCCGCGGTGTGCAAGCGCAGATCGGCGAAGTGATCGGCTGGCGCAATCTGTTCTGGTCGCTCACCGACGCCATGGTCTGCAACCCGGTGCCGTGGGTCAACGGCGCGGTGTTGCCGAATCCGCAAGGCTCGTCGAGCTACCGGCTGTTCATGACCGAGGCCTATCCCGCCATCCGCAATATCATCGAAAAGGTGGTCGCCTCGGGCCTCATCTATCTGCCGTCGAACGCGCTCGACTTCAAGAATCCGGAGATCGACAAATATCTGCAAAAATACGTCCGCGGCTCGAACGGCATCGACTACAAAGAGCGCATCAAGATCATGAAGCTATTGTGGGACGCCATCGGCAGCGAGTTCGGCGCCCGCCACGAACTCTATGAAATGAATTATTCCGGCAGCCACGAGCTCATCCGCGTCTTCCAGCTCCAGCAGGCGCAGGGCAACGGCGCGCTCAAGGCGATGGAAGAGCTCGCCGAGCAATGCATGGCCGACTACGACGAGGACGGCTGGAAGCATCCGGCTTATACCAACCCGTCGGATATTTCGGTGCTCGGCAAGTAGCGAGTAGGGTGGGTTAAGGGAAGCGAAACCCACCGTGCAGCAGCGCGGCCCGATGATGGGTTTCGCTTCGCTCAACCCATCCTACAGCGTCCCCAATAATTCCCCCACCGCACGGTAAGCTTGATCGATCGCCGCGTCCGTGTAAGCCGCGGCGCCGGCGTCCGAGTTGGCGATCGCGATGCGGCCGAAACGCGCCCTGCCGACGACATGCGGCTCCTGCCCTTGCGGCCAATCCGGATCGAACAGCGGATTGTATTCGTAGGCATAACCGTGCGGCCAGCGGTTGACGGTGATGGCGGTGATGTCGCGCGCCGCGTCGAACCCACCGGGGCCGAGGATGCGCGTGAGCTGATCGCGAACGTTGCGCTCGAAGGTCGCGAAGCTGGTGGTGAGAATATCCTGCCGTCCCGCCCGATGCTGGTCGCGCTCCGGCAATCCCGGCTGCGCGGGCACACGCATCATATGGACGAGCACCGGCTCGTCCGGCGAGCGCGCGCTCCGATAATCGCCGATATCGACGACCTGGTTGAGCGCCAGCGCCGAAAAATATGAGCCCGGCGCATAGACCTGCGCGATGCCCAAGGCCTTGAACGGCCGCCAATTGCGCAACGCCACGCTGGTATAGATCAGCGGGATCTTCGACGCATAATGCAGTGCGGCTTTTTGCGGTTCGGGCAATTCCGGGCAGAGGTAGGGAATCATCATGTTGTAGCAGGCCAGTATGCAGCCCCGCGCGCGCACCGACGACAGCGCGCCGTCGCGCGCATAGGCGATCTCGACGTCCTTCGCCGAAGCCGGATCGCCGATATGGCGCACGCGCACGGCCGTCGAATTGAGCCGGATGCGGACCGGCGATCGCGGACGATCAAGGTGCGAATAATCGAGCCGCGCAGTGACGATGTCTGCCGCGCTCGCGCCCGGCACGCTTTCGGCAATGAGATTGCGCACGAGCAGCCGGACGATCGAGGCATTGCCATCGGGAAAATGAAACGTATAGGAGCCGCCATCGGCGTAGCCGGCTGCGGTATATCCCATGCGCGGCGCGGCGCCGCGCTCGAGCTTGAGGCCTTGAAAGCCCGGAAAGTCGAACGCCCAGACGTCGAGCGCCGAAACCGCGTCGATGCCGACGCCCCACTCGCCGTGGGTGCGTGCCTGATAAAACGGGATCACCGCCGGATCGGCTTTGACGACATCCAGCAAATAGTCGCGATAGCTGATCCGCGACAATCGCGATTTCTTTTCGGCCGACGACAGGCCGGGAAGATAGTCGATTACTGCTTCCTCGATCCGGGCGATGTCGCGGCGGGCTTGAGGCGATAGAGGCGCTGCCGCAAGGCGCTCGCTCCACGTCGAGCCTGCGGGCGCCACGACAAGCTTGTCGGCGCCGAAAGTTTCCTTGTCGAAGAACACGCCGCGCGCCAGGCCGAGCGACGCATAAAAGTTCGGGTCGGCGCAGGTCTTGGTCAGCGCGACCGGATCGATGCCCAGGGTTTTCAAAAGGCCGTCGGCGACGGCGCTGTAAGGCCGCGGACTGTCGATCGAGAAGGTCCCGCCATTCATCAGCGTCAGCCGGCCGTCGGCGGCGAATTCATTGCGCTTGGCGTGACCGCCGACATCGTCGTGGTTGTCGAGGATGAGGATGCGCGCGCCTTGGTGCCTGGCGCGGTAGAAATGCGCGGCCGCCAGCCCGCTGATGCCGCCGCCGACGACGACCAGATCGTAATCCTCGCCAGTCGCGGCGACCGCGCCAGCGTGCGACCAGAAATCGGCATCGCGCAGCGCGTGCGCGGTCTCGAAACTGCCCGGATGATTGCCGCGCAGCCCGGTGAGCGCCGGCGGATAATATCCGTCGGCATCCTGCGCGGCCGCGCCCTCGGCCGCGGTCATGAACGCCGGCAAGAGCCCGCTGGCGACAGCGCCGCCGGCGGCGACGGCGACGCCATTGATAAAGTCGCGCCGGGTGACGGAGCTTTCCACGTGCACGACTTGGTTTGAATCGTTGTCCGTTTTGGCCATCGTCACAATTCACATTCGCGGCGAAACAAAATCGCCGGCTCAATATCGACCGCCGGCCTCCAAAACCGCAGCCTTAACGCGCAATGTCGTAGCCGACCGTGATCGATACGCGCAGCGTGTCCTCGCCGGCCGAGATGGCCACGCCGGCGGGCGCGGCTGCGCGCATCATCCCAGCTTTTGGCATCGGTGGGCTGAAGGAACTGTCCTCGGTGATCCAGGCGACGCTGCCGAGGCTTAGCCCGGCGGCATGCGCGTAGATTTCGGCTTTGCGCCGCGCATCCGCCATCGCCGCCTCACGCGCCTCGTCGAGGATCTTTGAGGAGTCGGCGTGCAGGAATTCTACGCTCCCGGCGTCGGTGGCGCCGGCGGTGATCAGACGGTCGAGCAGATCGCCAACCTTGTCGATCTGCCGGACCGTGACGCTGACCTGATTAGAGACGCTGAAGCCGGTCAGCCTCTGTTCGGTATTCGGCGCCGGCGGCGCATAGACCGGCTGGACCGAAAACCGCGACGTCTGGATGTCCTTTGGCTCGATGCCGGCGCTCGACAGCGCCGCGGTGAGCGCGGCCATCAGTTTCGCGTTGGCGTCGGCGGCTTCTTTGGCGGTCTTGGCTCTCGTGGTCACGCCGCTCCTGATCCGGGCGTAGTCCGGCACGACGCTGACGCTGCCATTGCCGATCACGATGATGCGCGCCTCCGGCGCAGGCTTCGGCTCCTGCGCCTGGGCTTGCGCCTGGATGGCGACGCCAAAAACGACGGCCACGAAAACGGCGGCCACGCGCAACAACGGCGGCGAACCAATCCGAATGGCGCATGCTTGGTGCAAAGCAGTCACGGCAGCCTCCGTTTTCTCGGTTGAATTCTATGGACTGGACTTTGTCGGCGCTTTGCGGGGGGAGTAAGGCGAATAGGCCGTGTTTGTTCGAGATCAATTAGCATATGATGTCGCCAATAGTGTCGCACCTGTCGGCTTTTTCCGTCACCTGAGGTGACCGCGGAGCGGCCGATCCAAGTCCGTTGGGGGTACAGATGGACCTTCGCTTCACACCGGAAGAGAACGCGTTCCGCGGCGAAGTGCGCGCGTTCATGAAAGAGAATCTGCCGGCTTCGATCCGCGCCAAAGTGATCGAGGGCGACCGCCTCGGTAAGGAGGATCTCGTCGCCTGGCAGCGCATCCTCAACGCCAAGGGCTGGGCGGTGCCGCACTGGCCGCGGCAATGGGGCGGCACCGGCTGGGGGCCGGTCGAGATTTATCTGTTCCGCGACGAGATGCAGCAAAGCCCGGCGCCGGAGCCGTTGCCGTTCGGCGTCTACATGCTCGGGCCCGTGCTCATCGCCTTCGGCAACGAGGCGCAGAAGAAAAGATTTTTGCCGCGCATCGCCAATCTCGACGACTGGTGGTGCCAGGGGTTCTCCGAGCCCGGCGCCGGCTCCGATCTCGCCTCGCTGAAAACCAGCGCCAAGCGCGTCGGCGACCACTATGTCGTCAACGGCCAGAAGACCTGGACGACGCTGGCGCAATTCGCCGACTGGATTTTCTGCCTGGTGCGCACCGATCCGGCGGCGAAGAAACAGGAAGGCATCTCGTTTTTGCTGATCGACATGCGAACGCCGGGCATCACCGTTCGCCCGATCCAGACCATCGACGGCGGCCACGAGGTCAACGAGGTGTTTTTCGACGATGTGAAAGTGCCGGCGGAGAATCTGGTCGGCGAGGAGAATAAGGGCTGGAACTATGCCAAATTCCTGCTCGGCAACGAGCGCTCCGGCATCGCCCGCGTCGGCATCTCCAAGTCGCGCATCCGCCGCCTCAAGGAGCTTGCCGCGCTGGAACAGGCCGGCGGCAAGCCGCTCATTGCCGACGAGCGCTTCCGCGCCAAGATCGCCGCCGTCGAGATCGAGCTCAAGGCTTTGGAGATGACGCAGTTGCGCGTGGTCGCCGCCGAGCGCAGCCGCGGCTCCAATGACAAGCCCGACCCGGCTTCGTCGATCCTCAAGATCAAAGGCTCGGAGATTCAGCAGGCCATCACCGAATTGCTGCTCGAAGTCGTCGGTCCTTACGCCCTGCCCGATCAGATTCCGCACGACGACAGCGAGCGCTGGAATGAGCCGCCGGTCGGTCCCGATTGGGCCGGCCCGCTCGCGCCGCAATATTTCAACTATCGCAAGGTTTCGATCTATGGCGGCTCGAACGAGATTCAGAAGCAGATCATCGCCAAGGCGATTCTGGGGCTGTGAATTTAAATTCGTCATTGCGAGGAGCGCAGCGACGAAGCAATCCAGGCTCTCGGAAGAAGACTGGATTGCTTCGCCTTCGGCTCGCAATGACGCAAAGGAGTTAGGACCTAACAATGGATTTTGAGCTGACCGAAGAGCAGCAGCTTCTGCGCCACAGTTGCGAACGGTATTTCGCCGACCATTACCAGTTCGAATTGCGCCAGCGCTACGCGCACGAGCCGCGCGGCTGGAGCCTTATCGTCTGGAAACAATATGCCGACCTCGGCCTGCTCGGCCTGCCGTTCGCCGAAGACTATGGCGGATCGGCCGGCGGACCGGTCGAGACCATGATCGTGATGGAGCAGATCGGCCGCGCGCTGGTGCTCGAGCCTTATCTGGCGACGGTGGTGCTCGGCGGCGGCTTCATCCGGCTCGGCGGTACGGACGCCATGCAGAGCGAAATCATCCCCAAGATTGCCGCCGGCGAGCTGAGCCTTGCCTTCGCTCACGCCGAACGGCAGGCCCGTTACGATCTCGCCGATGTCGCCACTACCGCGCGGCGCGACGACAAAGGCTTTGTGCTCGACGGCGCCAAGACACTGGTGCTACACGGCGACACCGCGGAAAAGTTCGTCGTCTCGGCGCGGCTCTCCGGCGCGCAGACCGACCGCAACGGTTTGGCGCTGTTCCTTATCGACGCCACCGCGCCCGGCGTGTCGGTGCGCGGCTATCCGACCGTCGACGGCCTGCGCGCCGCCGAGGTGACGCTGAGCCATGTGCGCGCCGATGCGGCCAGCGCGATCGGCGAGCCCGGCGCCGCCTTCCCGCTGATCGAGCGCATCGCCGACAACGCGATCGCCGCGCTCTGCGCCGAGGCGGTCGGCGCCATGGCGGCGATGCACGAGACCACCGTCGACTATATGAAGACCCGCAAGCAATTCGGCGTCACCATCGGCAGCTTCCAGGTGTTGCAGCACCGCGCCGCGGAGATGCTGATCGCGGTGGAGCAGGCGCGCAGCATGGCGATGCTCGCCACCATGATGGCCGCCGAGGACGATGCGCGCGAGCGGCGCGCCGCCATGTCGGCGGCGAAGGTGCAGATCGGCCGCTCCGGCCGCTTCGTCGGCCAGCAGGCGATCCAGATCCATGGCGGCATCGGCATGACCATGGAGACCAAGGTCGGCCATTATTTCAAGCGCGTGACCACCATCGACACCCAGTTCGGCGACGCCGATTATCATCTCGGCCTCTTCGCTGCCGGCGGCGGGTTGATTTAGGACCTACTTCGTATCGAAGTGAATCAGCTGCAACTATCCGCCGTCCCCGCGAAGGCGGGGACCCAGCTTCTGCGTACCCGCCATGGATTCCCGCTTGCGCGGGAATGAGCGGAATGTGATGCATCTTGATCGGGCCACGACATACGCTGTCATCACCGCGCCATTGCCGGCTCAGCCCTGACGCGATTTTCCGCTTAGCCCGCCTGCGGTCAGTTCGACGATCAAATGGTCGCGATGCTCGCGGCCATACTCGTCGACCACATGCACGGCAATGCAGTGGGTGCCGGCTTCAAGGTCGCGCGGCAGCCGCGCCGACCAGATATGCGATGACGGCTCGGCCTTGACCCACGGCTTTTTGGTCGCTTCGTTGCGGGCGAAAACTTCCTCGACGAACGGATCGGGCCGCACGATGCGCTCCATCTTCACCGCCGCGCGGCCGCCGATGCGGTATTCGACCGACGTGCGCGGACCGCCGTCGAAGACGTTGACGACGAGATCGGTGGCGAAGGCGTTCTCCTGCGGCAGCGGCGAGCCGAGCAGTTCGCCCATGCGGAATTCCGAATAGATTTCCTTGCGGGCGCGATGGAATTGCGCGTCGAGCACGATGCGCATTTGCCGCGCATTCGGCTCGTTGGCCGGCTGGAACCGCGTCGCGTAGTTTAGCCCGTCGATCGACAGAATGTGAAAACCGTTCGGGCTGCCGTCGCGGCTGTCGGCGACGGCGATGCCGCGATGATCGTACGGGCCGCTCCACCATGAGCCGGACACGGCGGTCAGCACGTGATGATGATGCGGCACGGCGCCGGCAAAGCCGTCGTCGGCGCCGAAATAGTGATGCTCGGTCGTATGGGTGTGTCCCGACAGGCTCAGCGTATGCGGCCGGCCGGCCAGCAGCTTCAAAAAATCTGCGCGGTCGGCGGTGTTGGTCGAAGGATCCGCGCCGTCGAGATAATTCTGCAGCGGAATGTGCATGCCGGTGACGATCAGCTTGTCGGCCGGATATTCCTTGAGCACGTTGGCGATGAATGCCAGCTGCCGGTCGCCGATGCGGCCCTCGTACCTGCCGGCGCCACGCGGTCGCGCCGTATCGCCGCCGAGATAGTCGACATTATCGAGCATCAAGAACAGCGCGCCGCCATATTCGAACGCGTAATAGGATGGACCAAAGACCCGCTTGAAGGTCTCGCGCGAATATTTGGCATCCGGCGCCTCCAAATTAAGATCGTGATTGCCGCCGATATTGTACCAGGGCAGCCCGATCTTGCCGATGATGCGGTTGAGCCGCGGATAGAGCGACAAATCGTCGAACATGATGTCGCCCAGGGTCATGCCGAACGCGGCCTCGCTGCCGATCAGTGCGTTGACCACGTCGTCGCGGATGAAATCGACTTCGACCGCGCTTTCCGGCTGCGGATCGGTGAACAGAACGACGTCGAATTTTTGCGGCTCGTCGACCTTCGTCAGTGCGAAATCCACCGCGTCGGGCAGCGGGCCGGTCGGCGCGATACCGCGATAGCGCAGATTGAGGTTTGGCGGCGAGCCTGCCGGCTGATGAATGTAATAAAAGCGCGGCAGCCTGTCGTCGTCGAGCGGCACCGCATAGCCGGTCGGCTTGATGACGAAGACGATGCTCTCGTCGTCGACCGGCAATGTATAGCGCCCGCCGGCATCGGTCTTGACGACCTCACGGCCGTTCGACACCAGCACGCCGGCAATGCCCGGATCGCTCGCCGCCCGGCGCGGGCCGCCGGAGCGATTCTCATAAACGGTGCCGGAGACTGTGCCGGCATTGGCGGCCGCGAGCGCGTGGCTCACCGGCGCGACGGCCGCCGCGATGGCGGCGGCCGTCCCGTAGGTCACGACGTCGCGGCGCGAGGGCGCGCCATCGTCGTTTGCGAAACCGTCGCCAAAGCCGGTCATGGCTGATCCTCCGCTGCCGATGCGGTTACGTTTGTCCACGCTTATGACGCGGCATATGGGATGGAGCTGACTGGATTATGACCGGCTGGAATGCACCGTCGGCGGCATAAAGATTGGGCGAAGCGGCTGTGCGCCGCCCCGCCCGTATCGGTCCCCAAATTCGGACGCGGATCAAGCCGGCTGTGGCGCCTTCGCCAGCACCGGATAATCGGTGTAGCCCTTCGCACCCGGCGTATAGAACGTGTTCATGTCGGGCGGATTGAGCGGCGCGCCGGTCTTCCAACGCTCGACCAGATCCGGATTGGCGAGAAGCGGCCGCCCGACGGCAATCAGATCCGCTTTGCCCGCTTCCAGATCGGCTTCGGCGCGGGCGGCGTCATAACCGCCGGAGAGGATAAGCGCACCTTTGAACACCTTGCGGAAGGTCTCCTTGATTGACTGCGGCACTTGCGGCGCGCCCATGGCCGAATGGTCGACCAGATGGACGTAGAGCAAGCCCGTCGCATTGAGCTCGCGCGCAAGATAGGCATAGTCCGCTTCCAGCTCCGGATAGAGCGGCATGTCGTTGAACACGCCGAACGGCGAGAGGCGAATGCCGACTTTGTCCTTGCCGATCGCCGCAATGGTCGCCTTGACGACCTCGAGCACAAAACGCGCCCGATTCTCGATCGAGCCGCCGTAAGCATCAGTGCGTTTGTTCGAATTGGGCCGGATGAATTGCTCGAGCAAATAACCGTTGGCGCCGTGCAGCTCGATGCCTTCGAAGCCGGCGGCCACGGCATTCTTCGCCGCCTGCACGTATTCGCCGATCGCGGTCTTGATGTCCGCTTCGGTCATCGCCTTCGGCGTCGGGTGCGGCTTCGGGCCTTCGGCGTCGGTGTACATCTCGCCGGCAGCGGCAATCGCCGACGGCGCCAACACGTGTGCGCCAGCCGGCAGATTATTCGGATGTCCGACGCGGCCGGTGTGCATCAGCTGCACGAAAATCTTTGCGCCCTTGGCATGCACCGCTTCCGTCACCGGCTTCCAGCCGGCGACCTGAGCGGGGGAGAAAATGCCGGGAATGCGCGGATAGCCGAGGCCGTTCGGCGACGGCGAGGTCCCTTCGGTGATGATCAGCCCCGCCGACGATGCGCGCTGTTTGTAGTACTCCACCATCAACGCGTCCGGAACGTTGCCCGGCGCCCGATTGCGGGTCATTGGCGACATGACCAGTCGATTCTTCAAGGCGAGCGGGCCTATCTTGGTCGGCGAGTACAGCAGTGACATCGATTGTCCTCCGATTTTTGAAACCCCGGTATGCGAAGCACCGGACATGGGAGGGCACGCCAATGCTCGCAAGCGCAGCAATCGGCCCGAGCGCAAGCTTTCTTCCCGGCGGCAGGCAAATGGTCGGTCTGCAAGAAAATAGTGACGATAAGGACGCCGTAGCGAGAATGTTATTCTCTGTTTGGCTCGTCAGCGTCGGGTGCGGTCCGAATTGCATAGCTGGAATTTCTTTTTGTCAGTACCCCCGGTGTGACTGCAATCGCAACCGGCACGCGGCGCATCTCATAAAGGTTCGCGCCGGCGAATAGTGTAATGCGTTTTTGTTGGTACCCTTTGTGTAACCGCCTTCGCGTTTGTGCCGCATTCGCGAAGAACGGCGCCGCGGCTCTTTTTGGAAGGTTCTTTTGGTCACGCGAGCCGCCCAGTGGCACCGCCGGCGATCGTCGGTGAACAAATCCTACCGCTGAGGAATCCTAAAGATTAAGAAGACGTAAAAATGTGATGCTTATTTGCAACACCGCCGAACGAAATTCTGGAATGCGCATTCTTCGCCGGCGCCGATAGGAAGTTCTTAGGTGGGCCGCATCTAAATCGTCCGCGTACGCAAAAGGGGGATGTATCCATGCGCACGCGTTGTGTAGTTCTTCTCGCCGCTGCAGGCTTGAGCCTGGCGCTCGCCCATTCGGCTTCCGCAGCAGACCTTTCACTCCCGCAAATCTACAAAGCGCCACCGCCGGCGTTTTTCAGTTGGACCGGATGGTATGTCGGCGTCAACGGCGGCGGCGGCTGGGGTCAAACCAGCCACACCGCAACGACCGGCATCACCGGCATTCCCGGATTGCCGGGCTTGAGCACGGGCAACTTCAATACCCGCGGCGGACTCGTCGGCGGCACCGCCGGTTACAATTATCAAATGGGCTCGTGGCTCCTCGGCGTCGAGGCCGATCTCGATTGGTCGAATATCCAGGGCACCTTCAACGGCGCTCTGCCCATTCCGGGCGGCACGGCGCCGTTCTCGTTGAGCTCGCAGCTGCAATGGCTCGAGACAACGCGGGTGCGAGCCGGCTTTGTGTGGGATCATGCGCTGTTCTTCGGAACGGCCGGCGCGGCATTGGGCGGACTGAACGCCACTGCGAATGCTTCGGCCGCGGCCAGCGGCATCGGCGCCGCGGTGACCGCGTCCGATACGCAAACCCGCTTCGGCTGGACCGCCGGCGGCGGCGTCGAATACGCCTTCACCAGCTATCTCAGCGGCAAGGTCGAATACCTGTATGTCGCTCTGGGATCGCAAAATCAGATCGTGATCGACAACGTGAAGTTCTCCACCAATATCGTGCGCGGCGGCCTGAACTTGCATTTCTGAGCGCGCACACGCACACCCGCATCGAAACCCGCCGGCAAATTCAGCCGGCGGGTTTTTCTTTGCTCACTGGATGGGGTGCCGGACAGCCAGACATGGCCAACAAGGCGCGAATGGCCGGAGCAAGTCCGGCCATTCGACGACCCGGCGGTTCAATCTGAACGCATCGAATCTCTACCCGTCGCGGCGAAAGATGATGCTGAGATTGTTGGCCGGCATCGGCACGGTCTCGGCCAATGTCAAACCGTGGCGCGCGGCGAGCTGCCTCATGTCGCCGAGATCGCGGATGCCCCATTCCGGGTTTTGGCCGCGCAAGTACGTGTCGAACTCCTGGTTGCTCGACGCGGTGTGACGGCCATCGATCTTATAAGGACCGTACAGATAAAGCATGCCGCCGGCGCGCAACGTGCGCCCGGCGCCGGCCATGAGGCCTTCGCTCGCCGCCCATGGCGAGATGTGGATCATGTTGTTGCAGACGACCGCGTCGAGCCGCTTGACCGGCCAGGATGGCGACGTCACGTCGAGGCGCACCGGCGCCAGCAGATTGGGTAAGCCGGCCTCCGCCCGGAACGCCGCGATACTGGCCAGCGCCTTGGTATCCACCTCGGTCGGCAGCCACGACACCGACGGCAGGTTCTTGGCGAAGAACGCCGCGTGCTCGCCGCTGCCGCTGGCGATTTCCAGCACCAGCGCCCGCGCCGGCAACAGCCGCTTGAGCACGGCGAGGATCGCCTCGCGGTTGCGCGGCACATGCGGGTGATAGAGCTTCGGGTCGGATATTTCGGGCATCATCGCTTCTTCGTTCGCCTCTCGCCGGGGCAAGAGAAAATAACACCGCTTATTGCCGCGCAAGCGGGAATCTGGGCGGCGAGCAGCGGGTTGCGACAGGTCTGCGGAGACGAGCGGACGCCAGACCGTATCCTCACATCGGCGGCGCGATCCCGTCTTTGCCGTAATTGATGCGCGCCGCCTGCAGGGTGCCGTCCGGCTGCTTCTTCGCCACGGCGATGAAAATCTTGGTGCCCGGCTTGAGATCGGCTTTGTCGCCAGGATTGTAGGTGACGATTGCGGTTTGCGGCGTGACCACGATCTTTTTCTCGCCAGTCTTGTATTTCAGCGTCAGCGTCTGGCCGTCGACGCCGGTGACGGCCTCTTCGACATTGGCGTTGGTCATGGTCGAACCGGCCTGCAGGTCCCACGGATAATGCCCTTCGCCGGTGCCGCGCATCGCCTCCGGGAAGATGTGCACCTCGATCGCCTTCTGGCTGCCGTCCGGCTGCGGCAAGCCGGTCGAACCGACGAACAGGCCGGGCTTGATGTCGGCGAGCGTCGCCTTGACAATCGCGACCACGATGCCGTTGTCCATCAGCGTGATTTTCAGCTCCGTACCATCGTGCGCTTTCACGACATAGACCGGCCCCTCCACGCGCTCGATCGTGCCGCGCACGCGGACGGTATCCTGTGCGTCGGCGGCAGAACCGAAAGCGGTGAGCATCAACGCCGCGAGACCAAGCGTACATCCAATCGCTTTCTGCATGCGTTCCTCCCGGATATCCCGATTTGAAGTCGCTATTCCGCAAACGTAGCGCGGATCGAGCGGCTTGTCGCGCCGCAGCCGGCGCGCCTTGCCGGAAGCGAAATCAGGGAAACTGCGCAGAGATTTCGCGTCCCCGCGCCCTGCGAGGGCTACTGCCCGGTCTTAAGCCACGTCTGCTCGCGCGCGTAAAAAGCTTCGAGCAGGTCGGGGCGGTCATCGCCAAGGAGCTCCGGGTTTACCTTGTAGCCGCGCTTGACCTGGGTGTAGCCGATGAACTTGTAGGACGGACGGAGCGTTTCGACGATCGTCCAATCGACCGGCAGCGCGTTGCGCGGGTCGACGGCCTGCATCTGGTCGCGCTGGTAGATGCCCTCGAACGAGCCGAGCTTCCAGCCGGCCGCCGTCTTGAGCACCCGCGAGACGAAGCGGCAATACTGGAAGGTGTCGAATTCGATGCCGTCAAAGGTGAGCCGGTCGAAGATCAGCGCCGGCAACTCGACCAGCGCGCGCCCGTCATTGATCTGTAGCCGCGCCGGCATGATCCAGTGCTTGGCCTGGCTGCCCGACGTCATCTTCTTGCGCGAGGCCGCAGCGAAATCCTCGACCGTGCCGTCGAACCAGGTGGTGCGCACTGGCGCATTGGGCACATAGCAGGCGACCATGCCGGCAAAATCGCGCTGATCGCGGCACAGCCGCTCGAACCGCACCAAATCGAAGATATCCGTGCGGTCGAGGAGCCGCTCCATGCGCGCTTGAAACGTCGGATCGCTCATGATGGCCGTCTGCTCCCTTGTGTGCCAGCGCCGGCGCGCAGCGTTGCGGCTTTGCCAGTGCAGTACCTGATATTTTTACCAGTGTAACGCCTGGGATTTTTGCCAGTTTACGGCAGCGAAATAGTCTTTCTATTTTGCACGTCGATTTAGTCGCGCCCATGAGGTCAGGATTTGGCCGCGCGGCCACCGCGCTGCTCCAGGATGGATGGCTGCATGGCGCCGGCGCAACCCAGAATCCTTTGCATCGAGGATGACCGCGAGACCGCGGCCTTGATCGCCGAAGAGCTGATCGACCGCGGTTTCGACGTCGTCGTCGCCTATGGCGGCCAAGAGGGTTTGCTGGCGATGATGAAATCGCCGCCGAACCTTGTCCTGTGCGACATCAGCATGCCGACCATGACGGGATTCGAGGTGCTCGAAACGTTGAACGAATTGGCGCCGCGCTTCGGCAAGATCCCGCTGGTGTTTCTGACCGCGTTGATTGACCGGGAGGACGAGCTGAAAGGGCGCCGTCTTGGCGCCGACGACTATGTCACCAAGCCGATCGATTTCGATCGGCTCGCCGCCATCATCCATTCGCGGCTGGCCGGCGTGGCGCGCACGCAGCCTTTGGCGCCGCGCGCCACGCTCAACCACCGTCAAATCCAGGTGCTGACGCTGGTGGCGCTGGGCAAGACGTCGGCGCAGATCGCGCAGCAACTCCATTTGTCGAAGCGGACGGTGGATTTTCATATCAACAACGCACGCATCAAGCTGCATGCCACGACCCGCGCCGAGGCCGCGATCAAAGCCATGGCTGATGGGCTGATCAAGCCAGAGGCCGAGCCGTGATCAAGGGCCTCCTGCAATTCGGGCTGACCCGCCGACCGATCGTTCTGCTCGGCTTTCTGGTGTTCATCGTCGGCGGCCTGATCGGCTTCGCCAAGCTCAATATCGAGGCCTATCCCAATCCGGCGCCGGTCATTCTGGAGATCACCGCGCAAGCGGCCGGGCTCTCGGCCGAGGAAATGGAGCGGTACTACACCATTCCCATGGAGGTCGGCCTCGCCGCGACGCCCGGGGTCGACATCATCCGTTCGACCTCGTTCTACGGCCTGTCGTTCGTTCGCGTCACCTTCAGATACGGCATCGATTATTATTTTGCGCTCACGCAGGCGGCGATCAGCCTGCAGCAGAATGTCAGCCTGCCGAACAATGTGGTGCCGTCGATTCAGGGCTCGAGCCTGGTCGGCGAAATCTACCGCTATCAGGTCAAGGGCCCGCCGCATTTCGGCATCACCAACCTTCGCACCATCGAGGACTGGGTGGTGCAGCGTCGGCTGCTCACGGTCGAGGGCGTGGTGCAGGTCAACACCTGGGGCGGCACGACCAAGGAATTCGAGGTCGAGGTCGATCTCCACAAGCTCGACGCCTACAACGTCACGCTGCCCCAAGCGATCAGCGCCATCGGCAACGCCAACATCAATGTCGGTGGCCGCACCATCAATTTCGGCCAGCAATCGGTCAATATCCGCGGCGTCGGCCTTTTGGACAGCGGCGGCGCCGAGGATCTGACCAAGGGCTACCGGGTGCGCGACATCGAGAACATCGTGCTTGCGCAGTCGAACGGCGTGCCGGTCAAGCTCAAGGACGTCGCCAACGTTTACGTCGGCTATGTGCCGCGGCTCGGCAAGGCCGGCCGCGACAGCGAGGACGACGTCGTCGCCGCGATCGTGGTGATGAACCGGACGCTGCACACCAACGACGTGGCGCCGCGCATCAAAGCCGAAATCGACAAGATGAACGCCGACGGCACGCTGCCGCCGGGCGTCAAGCTGGTGCCGTTCTACGACCGCACCACGCTGGTGTCGGTCACCACCAAGACGGTTCTGCACAATCTGATCTTCGGCTGCATTCTGGTTTTTTTGATCCAATGGGTCTTTCTCGGCAACCTGCGCAGCGCCATCATCGTCGGCATCAATATCCCGTTCGCCTTGTTCTTCAGCATCATCATTTTGGTGCTGCGCGGCGAGGACGCCAATCTGCTGTCCGTCGGCGCGGTCGACTTCGGCATCATCGTCGATTCCGCCGTCATCCTGGTCGAGAACATTTTCCGCAACTGCCAGGGCGGCCCGGAGACCCGGCAGCTTTTGCTGCAACAGCTGGCGGAAGGGCGGTTTGGCGCCGATCCGACGCGCTTGAGCAGCGGCGCCGGCGCCTGGACCGACCGGCTGCGCACGATTTTCGCCAGCGCCCTGCAGGTCGATAAAGCCGTGTTCTTCTCGACCGCCGTCACGGTGGCGGCGTTCGTGCCATTGTTCACCATGCAGGGCGTCGAGGGCCAGATCTTCAACCCAATGGCGCGAACCTATGGCTATGCGCTCCTTGGAGCGCTGCTGGCGACATTCACCGTGACCCCGGTTCTGGCCTCCTACCTGCTGCCGGACCATATCGAGGAGACCGACACACTTTTGGTGCGCGCGTTGCGCGGCGCGTACACGCCGATCCTGCGGTGGTCGCTTCAGCACCGCAAAATCATGGTCGCGATCGCGGCGGCGTGTCTGGGCCTGTTCGCGCTGGTCGTACCGCGGCTCGGCACCGAGTTCCTGCCGGCGCTCGAAGAAGGCAACCTGTGGATTCGCGCCACCATGCCGCCGACCATATCGCTCGATGCCGGCATGCCGATCGTGAACCGGATTCGCGAAATCCTGCTGCGTTATCCGGAAGTCGTCACCGTCGTGTCGCAGCACGGCCGACCGGACAATGGCAGCGACGCCGCCGGCTTCAACAATGCAGAGTTCTTTGTTCCGCTCAAGCCGTTCGACGAGTGGCCCGCCAATATGTCGAAGGAAAAGCTAGTCGACGAATTGCAAAAGAAATTCGCCAACGAGTTCGTCGGCATCGGCTTTAATTTCTCGCAATACATCCAGGACAATGTCGAGGAGGGCCTCTCGGGCGTCAAAGGCGCCAATTCGGTAAAGATCATCGGGCGCGACTTGGCGACGCTGGAGACGCTGTCCGCGCAGGTCATGAAAGAGATGGCCAACGTCGAAGGCGTGACCGACCTCGGCGTCTTCCCGGTCCTCGGCCAGCCGAACCTCAACATCAAGGTCGATCGCGACAAGGCGGCCAGGTACGGGCTCAATGCCGGCGACATCAATAACGTCGTTCAAGCGGCCTTGGGCGGAACGTCGGCGACGACGCTTCTGGAAGCCGATCGCCAGTTCAGCGTCACCGTGCGGCTTGCACCCGAATACCGCAATAATCTCGACGACGTCCGCAACATCAAGGTCGGCTATCAGACGCCGGCCGGCACCAACGCCTATGTCCCGCTGAGCGAACTGGCCGACATCTCGCTCGATACCGGCGCATCCTATATCTATCACGAGCGCAACGAGCGCTTCATTCCGATCAAATTCAGCGTCCGCGGCCGCGACCTCGGCAGCACCGTGACGGCGGCGCAGCAGCGGATTGCGCAGAACGTCAAGCTGCCGGTCGGCTATCGCATCATCTGGGCTGGCGAGTTCGAGGAGCTGCAGCAGGCCAAGGCGCGCCTGGCGGTCATTGTGCCGATCAGCCTGTTGATGATCCTTGTTCTGCTCTACGGCCTGTTCAATTCGCTGCGCGACAGCCTGTTGGCGCTCGCCGGCATTCCGTTTGCCGCCGGCGGCGGCATATTGGCGCTGTATTTCAGCGGCCTGGATTTCAGCATTTCGGCGGCGGTCGGATTCGTCTCGTTGTTTGGTGTCTCGGTGATGAACGGCATCCTCATCATGACCTATTTCCACGAAGTCAGGACGCCGGGCATGAGCGCGGTCGACGCCATGTTTCGCGCTGCCGAGCAACGCATGCGGCCGATGCTGATGACGGCGCTGTCCGCCGCCATCGGTCTGCTCCCGGCAGCGATCTCGACCGGCATCGGCAGCCAGGTGCAGCGGCCGCTGGCGACCGTGGTGGTCGGTGGGATGTTCTTGGGGCCGATCCTGTTGCTGATCGTCGTTCCGGCCCTGCAAACGCTGATCCTGGATCGGCAGCGCAGTCCCGCTGCCACCCCGCAAGGACGCGAACCCACCGCCGTCTCGCCGTGAGCCGATTGGCGTGGCGAATAGCGAGCAGCGAATGGCTTCGTAGGGAGGGCTGAGCGAAGCGAAGCCGACGCGGGTTATGGCGTTTCGGTAACGCGCAGCGCAGCGGGCGAATCGACGGCAGCGATATTATATTCAACCCGTCGTTCGTCCGCTCATGCCCCCAAAAGCCGGAATCCGATCTGGGTCACCGCCTTTGCGGGCGCGAACGCCAAAAGGGCTCGACGTTGACCGCCTGCGCGGTTTCGTGTCACGTGCCCGGCCTTTCCGGCATGATCCCGAAAAATGGAAGCCGGTTTTCGGACAAGACCATGCCCACTTAACAAGCCCGGAAACGACTGCGATTCCAATGCCAATCGATCGTTACAACGCCGCCGCGGCGGAGGCCCGCTGGCAGAAAGTCTGGGACGAGCGCGGCATCTTCGCCACGCCGAACACCGACGTGCGCAAGAAATACTACGTGCTGGAGATGTTCCCCTATCCGTCGGGGCGCATCCATATGGGCCACGTGCGCAACTACACCATGGGCGACGTGGTGGCGCGGGTGAAGCGCGGCCATGGGCTATGCGG
Source organism: uncultured Alphaproteobacteria bacterium (assembly GCA_963829395.1). GTDB lineage: Bacteria > Pseudomonadota > Alphaproteobacteria > Rhizobiales > Xanthobacteraceae > BOG-931. The sequence continues at coordinate 419,347 of CAWHHX010000002.1, forward strand.
TGCTGCATCCGATGGGCTGGGACGCCTTCGGCATGCCGGCGGAAAATGCCGCCATGGAGCGCAAGGTCCATCCGAAGACCTGGACCTACGAGAACATCGCGGCGATGAAGGCGCAGCTCAAATCGATGGGGCTGTCGCTCGACTGGAGCCGCGAGATCGCCACCTGCGATCCGGCCTATTACAAGCATCAGCAGAAGATGTTCCTCGATTTCCTCGGCGCCGACTTGGTCGAGCGGCGGAAATCGAAAGTGAACTGGGACCCGGTCGATCGGACCGTGCTGGCGAACGAGCAGGTGATCGACGGCCGCGGCTGGCGCTCCGGCGCGCTCGTCGAGCAGCGCGAGCTGACGCAGTGGTTCTTCAAGATCACCGAATATGCGCAAGAGCTGCTTGACGCGCTCGATACGCTCGACCGCTGGCCGGAAAAGGTCCGGCTGATGCAGAAGAACTGGATCGGCCGTTCGGAAGGCCTGCTGGTGCGCTTCGCGCTCGATCCTAAAACTGCGCCGGATGGCGAAACCGAACTGGAAGTGTTCACCACGCGGCCGGACACGCTGTTCGGCGCCAAGTTCATGGCCATCGCGCCCGATCATCCGCTGGCCGCAGCGGCGGCCAAGAAAGATCCGCAAGCTCGCCGCCTTCATCGAGGAATGCCGGCATCGCGGCACCGCGCAGGCCGACATCGACACCGCCGAGAAGCTCGGCTTCGACACCGGCGTCCGCGCCGTGCATCCGTTCGACACGACCTGGACGCTGCCGGTCTATGTGGCGAACTTCGTGCTGATGGACTACGGCACCGGCGCCATTGTTCGGCTGCCCGGCGCACGACCAGCGCGACCTCGAATTCGCCAACAAATACGCCCTCGGCAACACGCCGGTGGTTTGCCCGCCGGGCGTCGACCCGACGACATTCGTCATCACCGACACGCCCTATGACGGCGACGGCCGCATGATCAATTCGCGCTTCCTCGACGGCATGACGACGGCGCAAGCGAAGGAAGAGGTGGCGAAGCGGTTGGAGCAGGAGAGCGCCGGCAACCGCCCTGTGGCGCAGCGCCAGGTGAATTTCCGCCTGCGCGACTGGGGCATTTCGCGCCAGCGTTATTGGGGCTGCCCGATCCCGATCATCCATTGCGAGGCATGCGGCGTGGTGCCGGTGCCGGACAAAGACCTGCCGGTGACGCTGCCGGACGACGTGACCTTCGACCGGCCCGGCAATCCGCTCGACCGCCATCCGACCTGGAAGCACGTCAAATGCCCGCAATGCGGCGCGCCGGCGACGCGCGAAACCGACACCATGGATACGTTCGTCGAACTCGTCGTGGTATTTCGAGCGCTTCACCGATCCGTGGATCACGTCGGCGCCGACCGAGCGGCCGATGGTCGACGCCTGGATGCCGGTCGATCAATATATCGGCGGCATCGAGCACGCGATCCTGCATCTGCTCTACAGCCGCTTCTTCACGCGCGCGATGAAGAAGACCGGCCATGTCGGCCTCGACGAGCCGTTCGCCGGCTTGTTCACGCAAGGCATGGTCGTGCACGAGACCTACCGCACCAAAGACGACGAATGGGCCTCGCCGGCCGAGATCACGATCGAGACGCAAGGCGACACGCGGCGCGCCACGCTGATCGCGACCGGCGAAGACGTCGAGATCGGCCCGATCGAGAAAATGTCGAAGTCGAAGCGCAACACGGTCGATCCCGACGAGATCATCGCCGGCTACGGCGCCGACGTGGCGCGCTGGTTCATGCTGTCGGATTCGCCGCCGGAGCGCGACGTGGAATGGACCGAGCGCGGCGTGCAGGGCGCCTGGCGCTTCGTGCAGCGGCTGTGGCGCCTGGTCGGCGAAGCCGCCGAGGTGGCTGGATCAACCCCGGCCGAACGGCCGCCACAATTCTCGCCGGCGGCGGCGGCGTTGCGCAAAGCGACCCATCAGGCTTTGGCGAAGGTCACCGATGACATCGAAAAGCTGCACTTTAACGTTTGTGTGGCGGCGATTTACGAGTTCGCCAATGCGCTCAGCGCCGCCGTTGGCGACATCGGATCGGACGATGGGGGCAAAGATGCGGGAGCAAAGAACGGGGACGGTCCCGCTGACGCTCCGTGCTTGGGACCGGACCTGCGTTGGGCGATGAACGAAGCGGTTAACGTTCTTGTGCAACTCTTTGCGCCGATGATGCCGCACCTCGCCGAGGAATGCTGGGCCGTGCTCGGCCACAAGACGCTGGTCGCGCAAGCGGCCTGGCCGGCGGTCGAGCGCGATCTGCTGATCGAAAATACCGTCACGTTGCCGGTGCAGATCAACGGCAAAAAACGCGCCGATGTTACAGTCGCGCGCGACGCCACCAATGCCGAAATCGAGGCTGACGTTCTGGCGCTCGATGCGGTAAAAAAGGCGCTGGACGGCAAGACACCGAAGAAGGTGATCATCGTGCCGCAACGGATCGTCAATGTGGTGGCGTGAATCGCAGGCCTCGCGCCGGCTATGGCGCCGGCTGGCATGGCCGGTGCGGCTTGCCGTGGTGCTGGCCGCGGCGGGGCTGACCGCCGGCTGCTGGCAGCCGCTCTACGGCGCGCACCCCGGCGGCCAGGGCGTGCAGGACAAGTTTGCCGCCATCGATATACCGCCGATCCAGGCGCCTAAGGGTACGCCGACCGAGCGTGTCGCCGTCGGCATGTTCAATGCCTTGCAGTTCGACCTGCATAACGGCCAGACCGTGTTCGCGCCGGCCTATCAGCTCAAGGTGACCGTCGCCAGTTCGCAATTCACCGCCTACATCGATCCGGTCAGCGGCCGGCCCGACACCCAGATCGAGATCGTCGTCGCCAGCTTTCAGCTGATCGAGCTGACCACCGGCAAGATGGTCCTCAACGACACCACCTATATCCATGTCGACTATGACATCCCCGGCTCGCAGCAGCGCTTTGCCGGCCAGCGCGCCCGGCGCAACGCCGAAGATCGCGCCATCGGGGTCGCAGCCGAGGCGATCCGCAACCGGCTGGCATCGTATTTCGTTGCTGGCACATAGGCTCGTCGGCCGTCATGCGCGGGCTTGACCCGCGCATCCCGATTGAGCAGGCAATATCGTGCAATTTGGCATCGGGATGGCCGCGACAAGCGCGGCCATGACACTGCAATGGTCGCGATCAAAAATCAGGATGTTGAAAAATTCCTCGCGCGCCCCGATCCGGCGCGGCCGGTGGTGCTCGTCTTCGGTCCCGACGCCGGCCTGGTGAGCGAGCGCGTCAACGCGCTGGTCAAAGCCTCAGTCGATGACGTGAACGATCCGTTCTCGCTGGTGCGGCTCGAGGCCGAGGACCTGTCCGCCAATCCGGCGCGTCTGGTCGAAGAGGCGCAAACCATCCCGTTATTCGGCGGCCGGCGCGCGGTGTGGGCGAAAGCCGGCAGCCGCAACATCGCGCCGGCGGTCGAGGCCGTGCTGGCGCTGCCGGCAAGCGAATGCCGCGTCATCATCGAGGCCGGCGACCTGCGCCGCAATGCGCCGCTGCGGGTGGTCTGCGAGCGCGCCAAGAACGCCGCGGCGCTGCCGTGCTACGCCGACACCGAGCGCGATCTGGCGCGGCTGATCGACGCCGAGATGCGCGCCGCCGATCTGGTGCTCAAGCCCGAGGCCCGCGCCTTGCTCATGCCGCTTCTCGGCGGCGACCGCGCCGCCTCGCGCAGCGAACTGCGCAAGCTCGACGCTCTATGCCCGCGGCCGCGGCGAGGTCGACATCGACGACGTGACTGCGGTGGTGTCCGATGCGTCGGCGTTGGCGCTCGACGATCTGGTCGACACCGCGTTCGCCGGCCGGCCGGCCGATCTCGAAGCGCAGCTCGCGAAGGTGCGCGCCGCCGGCAGCCCGGTCGGCTCGATCTTCTTTGCCGCGCAGCGCCAGCTGGCGCAGCTGCACAAATGGCGCACCGCCATCGAAAGCGGCGCGCACTTCTCGATCGATTCAGTGCAGCCGCCACTGCACTTTCGCCGCAAGCCGCTGGTCGAAGCCGCGCTCAAGCAGTGGAACGCGACGCGGCTCGCGGCCGCCATGACCGAGCTCGCCGACGCGGTTTTGGCTTCGCGCAAAATGCCGGCGCTCGCCGACACCATCGCCGAGCGCGCTTTATTGTCGCTTGCAGTTAGGGCGCGGCGCGCGGCGGCGTAGAACACGTCATTGCGAACGAAGTGAAGCAATCCCAGCTGAGCGACCGATATTACGTCGGATTTTCCAGACTGAACGTCTGCGTGTCGTCGTCGTAGGCGAAGGCTTCGCCGTAGCGGCCCCAGGCGGTGACCGAGCGCAACGTCGATTCGGCGTCCTCGGTGCTCATGTGGTCTTCCAGCTCGTCGAAGAAGCGGCTCTTCGGCGCCACATGATTGGTCCGCTCCTGCAGCACCCGGCGAATGTGGGCGGCGAGCGGCACGTAGGCGAGCAACTGCCGCTGGAAGATCTTCTTGCGGTCGTCGGTGCCGGCGTCGACATATTGCTTGCCGATGTCGGCGAGCTTGATGTCGCCGCCTTCGATCTCCGCCAGGTGCAGCATCTGCAGCGCGTCGGCGACCGGGAACAGCTCGTCGCCCTCGAGGTGCTGTTCCTCGGCAAAGACCGGCAGATCGGCTTTGCCGTTATATTCGCCGGCCAGCGTCTCAAGCACGCCGGACAGCAGGTTGGCGGACACCCGCGGCAGGATGGTGTCGATCGAGGTCGCCACCGTTCCGGCCGCGGCGCCGATCTTCGGCGGCGTCGGCGTGCGCGCCGTCATCGCCACATAGATTTTCTCGACCAGGTCGTGGAATTGCGGATCGAGGCGGTTGCGCGGCTGTTTCAGGTCGACGGCGATTTCGCGAATGATGCGGCCCGGATTCGACGAGAACAACAGGATGCGGTCGCACATCAACACCGCCTCCTCGATGTTATGGGTCACCAGAATGACGCCCTTGATCGGCAGCTTGCCGTCGCCCCACAGCTCGATGAAATCGGTGCGCAGCGTTTCCGCCGTGAGCACGTCAAGCGCTGAGAACGGCTCGTCCATCAGCAGAATATTCGGATGAACGACCAGCGCGCGGGCGAAGCCGACGCGCTGGCGCATGCCGCCGGAAAGCTCGCGCGGATAGGCCAATTCGTAGCCGTCGAGGCCGATGAGATCGATTGCGGCTAGCGCACGCTTGCGGATTTCCGCCTCGGGAAGGCCGAGCGCCTCGAGCCCGAGCTGGACGTTTTCCAGCACGGTCAGCCAGGGAAACAGCGCGAACGACTGGAACACCATGGCGATGCCGGGCGCCGGCCCGAGCACCGGCTGGCCGAGATAGGTGATGGAGCCGGAGGACGCCGGCATCAGGCCAGCGATCGACCGCAGCAAGGTCGACTTGCCCGATCCGGTACGGCCCAGCAGGCCGACGATCTGCCCGGCGACGAGTTTCAGCTCGATGCCGTCGAGCACCAAAAGTTCACCGCCGTCGGCGCGCGGGAAGGTCTGACGCAGCCCATGGATGTCGAGAAGCGCAGTGCTGCTCATGGTGAGGCCTCAACCGATGCGGAACTTGCGTTCCGCGTAAAGATAGAGTGGACGCCAGAACGTGCGATTGATGAGGACGACAAACAGGCTCATCACCGCGATGCCGAGCACGATGTGGTGGAAATCGCCGGCCTCGGTCTGTTTGGCAATATAGGCGCCGAGGCCCTGCGCTTCGAGGTGCTCGTTACCCCAGCTCGCGACTTCGGCGACGATGCTGGCGTTCCACGATCCGCCGGACGCGGTGATGGCGCCGGTCACGTAATATGGCAGCACCGCGGGAAGCGCGATGCGCCGCCACCACAGCACGCCGCGGACGTGGAAATTGGCGCCGGCCGCCCGCAACTCGGCCGGGATCGCCGAGGCGCCGGCAACGACATTGAACAGAATGTACCATTGGGTGCCGAGGATCATCAGCGGGCTCAGCCAGATATCCGGATTGAGCTTGAAAGCGACGATCCCCGACACCGCGATCGGGAACAAGAGATTGGCCGGAAAGGCGGCGAGGAATTGCGCCACCGGCTGGACAAAATTGGCGACGCGCGGCCGGGTGCCGACCCAGACGCCGATCGGCACCCAGACAACGGTGGCGAGCGCGATGAGGACGACGATCCGGCTCAAGGTCGCCAGACCGAGCAGCAGCACAGTTGCGATATCGGAGAGCGTGATGTCATGAACGACAAAGCCGGCGACCTGCCAGAGCGCGAACGCGGCAAGAACGGTGACGATCGCCACCCACTGAAACGTGATCCAGCCGTGTTGCTTCCGCGGCTCGCGTTTCACCGGCTCGACGCGCTTGGACCAACGCGCGACCAGCAGGTGCCGCCACAACGAAGCAAACGGCTGCGTGAGCGTGTCGACCAGCCAGGAGCGGCGCAGCACGTGGAGCACCCACGATTCCGGCGGCAGCATGCCGGGCTCCTGCTCGAAGCGGAAGCGATCCGCCCACGCCACCAGTGGCCGGAACAACAGCTGGTCGTAGACAAGGATCACGACGAGCATGGTGAAAATGGCATAACCGACCGCCACCAGATTGCGCTGCTCGATGGCGAGCGCGATGTAGGAGCCGACGCCCGGCAGCGTGATCGTCGTGTTGCCGACGCTGATCGCCTCGGACGCGACAACAAAGAACCAGCTCCCGGACATCGACATCATCATGTTCCAGATGAGCTGCGGCATCGCAAACGGCACGTCGAGGCGCCAGAAGCTCATCCACGGGCTCAGCCGGAAGTTACGCGACGCCTCGACCAACTCGGTCGGCACCGTGCGCAGCGACTGGTAGAAGCTGAACGCCATGTTCCAGGCTTGGCTGGTGAAAATCGCAAAAATAGCAGCGAATTCCGCGCCCAAGACGCGTCCCGGCGCCAGCGCCATGAAGAACACGACGGTGATCGAGATGAAGCCGAGGATCGGCACCGATTGCAGGATGTCGAGGAGCGGGACCAAAAGCCGTTCGGCGTTCTTGTTCTTGGCCGCCAGCGTCGCGTAGGTGAAGGTGAAGATCAGCGACAACGCCATGGCGATGAGCATGCGCAGCGTGGTCCGCGCGGCGTATTCGGGCAGGTTGGCTGGATCGAGCGACACTGGCTGTTGCTGCAGCTCGGCCAGGGGCTGGAGCATGTGGCGGCTCGCCTCAGCCAGAAACACCAATAGCCCGAGGATCAACAGGACGGCGATAACGTCCCAGCGCGTGAAGAAGCGCCCGCCGACGGAAATTGGCACACTCAGCCGCATGTCCGCGATGTCCGATCCGTTCCGATGTCACGCGTTGGATGTCACAGGCACGTCATGAAAATCGCGGCCTCGATCCCCCACCAACGGCCGCGACTTGACGCGATCACATAACATCCGCGCGGCGTTGTTCAAACATTATTACGCGCTTTGCCGGCGGGGTATTTCGCAGGCCGCGCGGGCCCGGGCCGGGCTCGCGGCGAGCACAACCGCGCGCCGCCGGCCGGTCATTGTTGCAGCCCCAAGGCCGAGGCCGCATAACGTTGCCGCATCAGCTTTCGAGGGGCAGTTGGGCGAGAAGCTTAACGAACAGACCATCGCGCTGCCGCCGGCGCTGCGCAGCAAGGTCGAGCCGGCGCAGGCCGCGTGGCTTGCGCAAGGCAACACGCGCCGGCTCTGGAGCAAAGACGCGACGCTCTGGACCGACACCGACGAGGGCGACTGGCTCGGCTGGCTCGATAGCATCGACAGCGAGCTGCGCGACGTCGCGCGGTTGCAAGAATTCGGCCGCGAGCTGCGCGCGGAAAATTTCACCGATGTGCTGCTGCTCGGCATGGGCGGCTCGAGCCTTGGCCCGGAAGTCTTGGCCAAGAGCTTGGGGTCGGCGCCGGGCTTTCCGACGCTGCATGTGCTCGATTCGACCGATCCGGACCAGGTGCGGCGCTTCGAGAACGGCATCGACCTCGCGCACACGCTGTTCATCGTCGCCAGCAAATCCGGCACGACGCTCGAGCCGAACGTGCTGATGGATTATTGTCTTGCGAGGGCTGCTGCGGCCGTCGGCAGCGCGGCCGCAAGCCGCTTCGTCGCCATCACCGATCCCGGCTCGCGGCTGCAGAAGACGGCGCAGGAGAAAAGCTTTCGCCGCGTCTTTCTCGGCGTCCCCAGCATCGGCGGCCGCTATTCCATTCTGTCCAAGTTCGGCCTGGTGCCGCTTGCGGCCATCGGTCAAGACGTGCACGGCTTTCTTGCATCGGCCGGCGCGATGGCGCGGGCGTGCGATGGTGCGAGCGCGGCCGACAATCCCGGCGTCGCGCTCGGCCTGGCGATCGGCGTAAGCGCGGCGAGCGGACGCGACAAGCTCACGATCATCGCCTCACCGTCGATTGCGCCATTCGGCGCCTGGGTCGAGCAACTGGTCGCCGAGTTCGACCGGCAAAAACGGCCACGGCATCATTCCCATTGCCGACGAGCCACTCGGCGAGCCGGCGGATTACGGCAGCGATCGGCTGTTCGTTTATCTGCGCGACAACTCCCATCCCGATCCGGCGCAGGATCGCGCGGCGTCAGCGTTTGAACATGCCTGCCAGCCGCTGGTGCGCATCGGGGTGGCTTCGCCCGAACGGCTCGCGCAGGAATTTTTCCGTTTCGAGATGGCGACCGCCGTGGCCGGCGCGGTCCTCGGCATCAACCCGTTCGACCAGCCCGACGTCGAGGCCAGCAAGATCGCAACGCGCGAGATGACGGCGGCGTACGAAACAACCGGCTCGCTGCCGACGACGCCGCCAGTGTTCGAGGGAAACGGCATCGCGCTTTATACCGATGCCGGCAACGCCGACGCGCTGCGGAAGCTTGGCGCGGCATTGACGCTCGAAAGCTGGCTCAAGGCGCACGTCGCCCGCCTCGCCGCCGGCGACTATTTCGCGCTCCTTGGCTATCTCGACGCGACCGCGCCGCGGCTGCAAGCACTGCAGAATTTGCGGGCGGCCATCCGCGATCGCATGCGTGTCGCGACCTGTCTGCAATTCGGTCCGCGCTTCCTGCACTCGACCGGCCAGGCCTACAAAGGCGGGCCGAACAGCGGCGTGTTTCTTCAGATCACGGCGCAGCCGGCCGCCGATCTGGCGGTTCCCGGCCGCAAGATCAGCTTCGGAGTGATCGAAGCGGCGCAGGCCGCAGGCGATTTCCGCGTGCTTGCCGAGCGCGGCCGGCGGCTATTGCACGCTCACATCGCGCACGACGTCGATGCCGGCATCGCCACCATCGCCAAGGCGCTGCAGGCGCGTCCGGAATGATCCGGACGCGTTATTGCGAAACGCGTTGACGCAGCCGCTCGTAGATGCCCGGCGCCGGCTGCGCCGGCGCCTTCCGCACTGCCGCCGCGCCCGCAGGCGCGAAAAGGAGCCGCAGGCCAAACGGAATCCGCACAACGAACAAAATGGTGAGCCAACTCAGAACGACGGTGCCGCAAAACACGATCACGCCTTTGACCAGAGCAAACAGCGCGGTGCCGAGCAGCGCGTATTGCAGCCAAACGACAAAGTCGTAATGCACCAGATAGAGGCTATAGGCATTGGTCGACAGGCTATCGAGGGCGGACGAACGCGTGGTGCCGAAGCGCAGGCTCGAGGCGATGACAAAGAAGCAGCCGCCGGCGCAAGCGAGCACAAAACACAGATCGGCGGCGATCTCGATGATGAGCGGCGCCGGACGGTCCAAGGTCAACGCTGTCACGCCCATCCAGAGAACGAACGACGCGATGGCGACGGCGAGCCATAGCTTCCAGCGCCGTCCGAGCGCGCCGTCGGCGGCGACCAGACCGACATCGATGCCGGCGGCGCCAATGCCGACACCGGCGAAAAAGTAGACGCCATAGAGCAGCGGGCGGCACCATTGCACCGAAAGCCACCCGGAATTGGACCAGGCCCACGGCGTGAAGGCCAGCGCCAAGGGAACATAGGCGATCGTGGAAATCGCGATGAGGGCTGAAAAATAAATCTCCGGACGCCGGCCGACGGCGGCGGACCAGCGGCCGAGCGCCGCGACGGCATCCGGCGCGATCCAATTCAGCGCGACAGCCACAAAATTCAGCGCGAGAAGCTGCCAGAGAAACCACAGCTGCCCATTCGGCAAAATCGGCAGCGCGACGTAGTGCTGCACATAAACCGTCACGCTCGGGTCGCCGCCGGTCGCCAGATAAGCCGGATAAATCGCGATCGGCGTGAGGACGAGGACGCCGAACACATAGGGAAGCCCAAGCCGGCGCAACCGATCGCGGACAAAGCCCCGGTTTCGCTTGCGCTGCAGACTCGGCCACACGAACAGGCCGGACAACAGGAACATGAGCGACATCAGAAAGACGTCCTGCCACGCGCAAAAAAGATCGAAACCAAAAAACCGGCGATTGTCGACGATCGGAAACGCGCGCCACAGGAATGGCGGATCGCTAAACCCCGCGGACGTTTCGGGGATCCACTGCACGTAAGCCAAGACCGAATGGAAGGCGAGGACGACCAGAATGACGACCGCCCGCAAGTTATGCAGCGCCAGGCTGGAGCCCGACATGACGCGCGGCGTGGCAGCGGAGTGCGGCATCGATGTCAGTTCCCCCAACCGGCAGCCTTAATGCTTTGCTAACCAGTTTTGATCCCAATAGCCGGCACAATCATCGGAATCTGCGGCGGCGGTGGCAAGGGCGAAAATGGGGCAGTCCGCCGCTTTTTGGGCGGGCTAACCCGCGGAAACGACGTTAATTCACCGCATTATCGGGCGAATACTTCGCCGCCATCGATAGCGATGTGGTCGATTTCCTGTGGTCGCGAACGAATGGAGAGGCCAGTTGGCAATACAGTGGACAAAATCGGTCGTGGCCGCGCTCGTCGTGGCCCCGTTGGCGCTTTTCGCAGGCGTTGCGCCGGTCGCCGCGGCGGATCAGACGGTCGCCGGGCTGTGGCAGAAGATCGATGAACAGACCGGGAAGTCGGTCATCTGGTTCTTGTTCGTCGAGAATGGCGGCAGCTATCAGGGCGTCGCCGCAAAACTATTTCCGCGGCCCGAAGACGGGCCGGCGCCGCCGATCTGCACGGTCTGCAGCGACGACCGCAAGAATGCGCCGCTGCTCGGACTGCCGATCATCCGCGACATGAAGCGGGCCGGGCTGAAATACGAGAACGGCAATATTCTCGATCCGCGCGACGGCCACATCTACAGCGCGATGATGACGCTGAGCCCCGACGGTCAAACGCTGACCGTTCGCGGCTATCTCGGCTTCGAATTTCTTGGTCGTAACGAGGTCTGGTATCGCCTGCCGGACGACGCCATGAAACAACTCGATCCGCGCGTCACGGCCAAGTACCTGCCGGACCAGGTCGTCACGACGTCGGCGCTGCGGCATCAGCGCAGCAGCACAAAATCGGCGAACTAGAACTCGCTTGAGCAATCGAGTTCGGCACACAACACACAAGCGCCGCGCGGTTTGCGCGGCGCTTATTTAGTTTTAGTCCGCCCCGACGCCATATTCGCAGCCGGGCGCGGCGTATTGGTAACGGGCAACACCGTACGCATCGCGCTCGATGACAGGCTCGCAACGGATCAACCACCGGCGCTCGCGCGTGGCGGATTGCGCTTTCTCCGCCTCGCCAAGACCTCTCGGGACGGCCCGCACATGCGCGTCGCCGGATGCGCCCCATTGCGCTGCGCAGTTGAGGCTTCTCACTCCGCCGACGCAGCTCAGCATGCCGGCGCCGGCATAGGCCGACGTCAGGGTGGTTGCCGACAATCCGATGGCCACGGCGAGCCGTGCGAACGACCCGGAGGCCGAAGACTTTCCGGCAGGACGATTGGTTAACACCGCTCTCTCCCTGCGAGCGCGTGCCGATCGAATTCAATCGGACTCCGCCCCCGTTTTGGCGTCGCCGACGGTTTTCGAGAGCGATTGTCCCGCTATCGGCACCGGCGCAACGCGTCGATTGGAAGCGAGCAAGGCAGGTGCCAGCGAACGTGGCCCGTTTTGACACAGTCGTGGCCGGCGCGCGTTAACGATTACCAGAACGCGACCAACGCGGCTTTGAGCCGCCGCCACGCCCGCTCGTTCGCCGGCAAACCAAAGCGCAGCCAATTGGCATTGTCAGGAAAAGCGCGCACCCAAATGCCGGCTTCCCCAAGATGCTGGAACAACGCGTTTGCCGCCGGCGTCTGCACCAGCCGAAACAAGCTCGTACCGCCGACAACGGTCAGCGCCAGGCCGGACAGAATTCCGTCGAGCCTCGCCGACGCTTGGTCGAGCCGCCGGCGCGTTCGCTCGATCCAAAGCGTATCCGCCAGTGCCTGCGTTCCGACCGCGAGCGCCGGCCCCGAGACCGCCCACGGACCGAGCGCGGCGCGAAGCCGCGCGGCCAGCGGCGGCGCGGCGAGCGCGAAGCCAAGCCGCAGTCCGGCAAGGCCGAAGAATTTGCCGAACGAGCGCAGCACGATGATATTGCCGCAGGCCACGTCGGCGCCGAGGCCTGCATCACGCGGACCGACATCCATGAACGCCTCGTCGATTACGAGCACGCCGTCGCGGCGGCGAAGATCCTTGGCGAGCGCGAGCAGATCGCCGCGGGCAAAAAGCTTGCCGTCCGGGTTGTTGGGGTTGGCGACGATGACGAGCGCCGCGTCGCCGCACGCCTCGATGCCGCGTATCGCGTCGACCCTGTGTCCGGCAAGCGCCGCGGCGCGGGCATGTTCGGGATAGCCGGGCGTCAGAATCGCTGCACGGCCGGGCGCCGCCAGGCCGGCGACGAGCGGCAGCAGAATCTGCGTACCCGGCGCCGGCACGACATGCGCCGCCGATGGCGCGCCGTAGGCCCGCGCGGCCGCTTCGGCGAGCGCGTTCATGGACGCGGCATCGGGCAAGCGGGCCAACAAAGCGGCCGAAAATCGCTGCACCGGATAGGGATTGGGATTGATCCCGGTCGAGAGGTCGATGAAAGGTTCGACCGCGCCGGGAAAACGGCGCCGGGCGGCGCCAAGATCGCCGCCGTGGAACAGCGGCTCGTCGCCGCCGGCCAAGGGGATCATGTCGGTCGCGCTTGCCCTCGTCGCCATGCTGATCGAGCTTTGTTTCGATTATCCGGAACGCTTGCAGCGCGCGATCGGCCATCCGGTGACCTGGATCGGCCGCCTGATCACGCTGCTTGACCGGCGGCTGAATCGCGAGACCGCCGTGCCGACGGCGCGGCGTCGCGCCGGGGTCATCGCCATACTGGTCCTCCTTGCAGTCGTCGGCGCCATTGCCTTGGTCGCACAAGACGTACTGCTGCGTTTGCCGTTCGGGGTTCTCGTCGCCGGCCTCGTCGCCAGCACGCTGGTCGCGCAACGAAGCTTGCATCGCCATGTCGCCGACGTGGCGAGCGCGCTCGAAAACGGCGGCGTCGCCGCCGGCCGCGCGGCGGTCGCACACATCGTCGGCCGCGACACCGCCGCGCTTGATGCAGCCGGCGTCGCCCGCGCCGCCATCGAGAGCCTGGCGGAGAATTTCTCCGACGCGATCGTGGCGCCGGTTTTCTGGATGGCCATTGGCGGGCTCCCTGGCGCCGCACTCTACAAGGCGATCAACACCGCCGACAGTATGATCGGCCACCGCACACCGCGCTACGCGGCCTTCGGCTTCGCCGCGGCGCGGCTCGACGATCTTGTCAACCTGCCGGCCTCGCGCCTCTCGGCGCTGCTTTTCATCGCGGCGGCGGCGCTGAGCAAGGACGCTTCCGCCGGCACGGCCTGGCGCGCCGTGCGCCGCGACGCCGCGCAGCACCGCTCGCCCAATGCCGGCTATCCGGAAGCCGCGATAGCTGGCGCGCTCGGCCTTTCGCTCGCCGGTCCGCGCTCGTATGGCGGCGTCCAGGTCGACGACGCGGCGATGGGCGACGGCCGGCGCGAAGCCGACGCCGCGGATATCCGGCGCGCATTGGCGCTCTATCGGACCGCGGACGCCATCCTGATCGCGCTGCTCGCCATCGGCACGGTTCTGCTTATTGCGCGAGCTTGAGCAGGCGATCGACATCCAAATGCGCGGACAGATGCGCGGCAAGCGCATCGAGCGTGCGCTCGACCAGATCGTCGTAGGCAACGGTCGCCGTGCCGCCAAGCCGCGCCAGCCACGCCGCGCGCTGCCGATCGTCGGCGAACAGCCCATGCACATAGCTGCCGATCACGCGCCCGTCCGGCGACACGGCGCCGTCGGGCGAGCCGTCGGCGAGCCGCGCAAATGGCCGCGCGCAATCGGGCCCGGTCGTTACCCCCATATGCATCTCGTAGCCGGCGAATGGCGCACCGTCGCTCGAGATGCCGCGCGCGGCTTCGAGGCGCTTGTCGGCCGAGAGCGTCGTCGCGACATCGAGCAGGCCGAGACCTTCGACCGCCGCGGCGGCGGGTCCTTCAACGCCGTCGGGATCGGCGATCGCGCGGCCAAGCATCTGATAGCCGCCGCAAAGGCCGAGAATCATGCCGCCGCGGCGCCGATGCGCGGCGATGTCGATATCGAATCCGGCCGCACGCAAGGCCGCGAGATCGGCGATGGTGGCCTTCGAGCCGGGCAGCACGATGAGATCGGCATCGCCGGGCAACGCCGTGCCCGGCACGAACGCGCATGAGCTCGACGTCGGCTTTCCGCGTCGAGCGGATCGAGATCGTCGAAATTGGCGATGTGCGGCAGGATCGGGCACAGCGATGCGCACGCGCGCGTTCGGCTTCGCCGCCGGACGCTGCTCGAGCGCCAGCGCATCCTCCGCCGGCAGCAGGCGCGCATCGGCAAAATACGGCACCAGGCCGAGCGGCTCCCATCCGGTGGCTTGCGCGATGTGCTGCATGCCGGCAGCAAACAGCGCCGCATCGCCGCGGAATTTGTTGACGATGAAGCCGCGGATCAGCGCGGCGTCTTCCGGCGCCAGCACCGCCTTGGTGCCGACGAGGCTTGCAATCACGCCACCGCGGTCGATATCGCCGATCAGCACCACCGGCACTTCGGCGGCGCGGGCAAATCCCATATTGGCGATGTCGTTGGCGCGCAGATTGACTTCCGCCGCGCTGCCGGCGCCTTCAACGAGTACGATGTCGGCCTCGCCGCGCAGGTGCTGATAACTCTCCAGCACGTAAGGCAGAAGATCGCGCTTCATGTGCTGATAGGCGGCGGCCTTCGCGCTGCGCGAATACGCGGCCCTGCACCACGATCTGGGCGCCGATCTCGCTTTGCGGTTTCAGCAGCACCGGATTCATGTGCACGCTGGCCGGCACGCGCGCCGCGCGCGCTTGCAGGGCCTGCGCGCGTCCGATCTCGCCGCCGTCCGCCGTCACCGCCGCATTGTTCGACATGTTCTGCGGCTTGAACGGCCGCACGGCGAGGCCGCGCCGGGTAAGAGCGCGGGCGAGCCCGGCGACGATCAGGGATTTGCCCACGTCCGAGCCGGTGCCCGCAAACATGAGCGCGCGCGCCGGCATCGCGTTAGAACTCGATGCCGGGCTGCGCTTTCACGCCGGCGGCGAAGTGATGCTTGATAAGCATCATCTCGGTGACGAGATCGGCGGCGGCAAGAAGTTCCGGCTTGGCGTTGCGGCCGGTCACGACGACATGCAAGTTCGGCCGGCGCGCGACCAGCGCCGCCACGACCGCCTGAAGGTCCAGATAATCGTAACGCAGCGCGATGTTGAGTTCGTCGAGGATCATGAGCTTGAAGCTCGGGTCGTCCATCAATTCGCGCGCTTTGGCCCACGCCCGTTCGGCCGCGGCGACATCGCGCGCGCGGTCCTGGGTCTCCCAGGTAAAACCTTCGCCCATGGTGTGCCAGACGATCTGATCGCCGAACTTTGCAAGCGCATCACGCTCGGCGGTGTGCCAAGCGCCTTTGATGAATTGCACCACGCCGACGCGTTGGCTGCGGCCGAGCATGCGCAACGCCAGGCCGAACGCCGCCGTCGATTTTCCCTTGCCGGCGCCGGTATGCACGATCAGGAGGCCCTTCTCGAGCGTCTTGCCGGCGACTTCGGCGTCCTGCACCGCTTTGCGTTTCGCCATCTTGGCGCGATGGCGCTCTGCTTCTGCCTGATCGACCGGCTCGCTCATAGCGTTCCTTTCAGCGCCAGCGGCAAGCCCGCAACCATGAGGATCACGCGCTCGGCGCGCGCGGCGATGCGCTGATTGAGAAGGCCCTGCATATCGCGAAAACGGCGGCCGAGCGGAAAGCTCGGCACGATTCCAGAGCCCCACCTCGTTGGCGACCACGACAACCGGCGCCGCGGCAGCCGCCAGCGCTACTTCGAGTTTCGTCATTTCCTGCTCGCTATCCATCTCGGCCAGCATGAGGTTCGAGAGCCAAAGCGTCAGGCAATCGATCAGCACCGGCCCGCCGCTGCAAGCCGCGAGTGCCGCTCGAAGATCGCGCGGCGCTTCGATGGTACGCCAATTCGCGCCGCGGCGTTCGCGATGGGTCTTGATGCGCGCCGCCATTTCGTCGTCGCCCGCTTCGGCCGTCGCCACATAGTTCCAAATCGGCTTCCAGGGCGGCGGCAAGGCGGCGACCAGGCTCTCGGCATAGCGGCTTTTGCCGGAGCGGGCGCCACCAATGACGAAAGTGAGCTTCGGCACGCTGGACATGAGTTGCACGCACGCTGAGACGCAAAGTAGGATTGCCAGATTGACAGGCCGGCCCGGCGAAATCTATCACTAGGCATCGACGGTCCCTCGCGAGAGGGTGAAAAGGGAATGCGGTGCGGGCGAAAGGTCCCCAATCCGCAGCTGTCCCCGCAACTGTGAGCGGGAAGTCTCGTCCAAATAAGCCACTGGAGGCCTTAATTGCCTTCGGGAAGGCGGCCGAGGCGCCGATCCGCGAGCCAGGAGACCTGCCGTCGTCCGAGTCGACGCGACAAACATCGGTCGGGGTGTATCGATGGATGATCCGAAAGACTTATGGTCTTTTGGTCCTCGCTCGCGCCGGCGGCAAGGTACGCGAGGACTTTACAGTGCTCACTTTCCTGAAAAAGGCGGTCGACGACGCGTCGTCTGACCAACGCGCGAAAATTTTTGCGATCTATGTTTTATTGCTGGCTCTCAACGCCGCTGCCTGGACTTGGGCGGTGATCGCGCTGGCCGACCGGCCGGCGCTTCTCGGCACCGCCATCCTCGCTTATGTGCTCGGACTGCGGCACGCGGTCGATGCCGATCACATCGCCTCCATCGACAATGTCGTGCGCAAACTGATGCAGGAAGGCAAGCGGCCGGTTTCGGTCGGGCTGTTCTTCTCGCTCGGTCATTCGCTCGCCATCGCGCTTGCGGTCGCCGGCGATCGCTGCGGCCGCCTTCGCGCTCGAGGGCCGTTTCCAACAATTCAAGTCGATCGGCAGCATCGTCGGCACCGGTGCGTTCGGCCTTTTTCCTGCTGGCCATCGCCGTCATCAATCTCGTGATCTTGCGCGGCGTCTGGCGGAGCTTTCGCCGGGCGCGCCGCGGCGAGCCGGTCGCCGAGCAGGAGCTTGACCATCTCCTCTCCGGCCGCGGCCTGCTTGCACGCGTGTTCCGGCCGCTGTTCCGCATGGTGTCGCGGAGCTGGCAGATGCTGCCGGTCGGCTTTTTGTTCGGTCTCGGCTTCGATACCGCGACCGAGATCAGCCTCTTTACGGTCGCGGCGAGCCAAGCGTCCGGCGGCATGACCTTCGGCACGGTCATGATCTTCCCGGCGTTGTTCATGGCGGGAATGACGCTGGTCGACACGACCGACAGCGTACTCATGGTCGGCGCCTATGGTTGGGCGTTCCTCAACCCGATCCGCAAGATTTGGTACAATCTCACGATCACCGCCATTTCGGTCGTCGTCGCGTTCATGATCGGCGGCATCGAGGCGCTGGGTCTCATCGCTGGAAAGCTCGGCCTTGAAGGCTCGTTCTGGGAACGGGTCGGCGACCTCAATCAGGGACTCGCCAATTTCGGCTATCTTGTCGTCGGCGTCTTTATCGCCAGCTGGGCGATCTCCTATTTGATCTATCGCTGGCAGCGACTCGATCGGCCGCTGGTCGAGACGATGTCGGAGGCGCCATGACTGACGCTCCGATCATCACCGGCACTCCGATCGTCTATGTGTGCACCACGTGCCGGCCGGTCGGCGAGCCCGACAGCGCCGTGCGGCCGGGCGCGATCCTCGCCGCGGCGACCGCGCAGGCGGCCGCCGGCACCGAAGTCGAGGTGCGGCCGATGCGGTGCCTCGGCAATTGCTCGCGCGGGCCAAGCGCGGCGCTGCGTTCCAACGGTTCCTGGACCTACATATTCGGCGGTCTCGATGCGACGTGTGCCGGCGCACTGGTCGAAGGCGCCCGCCTGCTCGCCCGCGCCGCCGACGGCATTCTTCCCTGGCGCGGACGGCCGGAACGGCTCAAGCGCGGCATGATTGCGCGCGTTCCACCCATTGGTTTTGAGGAGATTGACGAATGAACGGCTCGCTGACGCGCGTCCCCTGCACCATCGTCACCGGCTTTCTCGGCGCCGGCAAGACGACGCTCATCCGCCACGTCATCGCCAACGCCCAAGGCCGGCGGCTGGCGGTCATCGTCAACGAGTTCGGCGACGTCGGCATCGACGGCGAAATCCTCAAAGGCTGCGGCAACGCCGCCTGCCCGGAAGAGAATATCGTCGAGCTTGCCAATGGCTGCCTGTGCTGCACCGTCGCCGATGAGTTCGTCCCGGCGCTCGATGCCATCCTTGCCCGTGAGGGCGTCGAGCATATCGTCATCGAAACTTCGGGGCTCGCGTTGCCGAAGCCGCTGGTGCAAGCGTTCCATTGGCCGGCGATCAAAAGCCGCGTCACCGTCGACGGCGTCGTGGTCGTGGTCGACGGCGCAGCCCTTGCCGACGGCCGCGTGGCCGGCGACCTCAACGCGCTGGCGCAGCAGCGGATCAGCGATACCGCGCTGGCCCACGACGATCCGATCGAAGAAGTTTTCGAGGACCAGATCGCCTGCGCCGATCTGGTCGTGCTCAACAAGACGCGATCTGATCGATGCCGCTGGCGTCGCCAGGGCGCAAGCCGCCATCGCCGAGGCGCTGCCGCGCAGCGTCAAGGTGATCACCGTCGCCGACGGCAAGGTCGATCAGAAGCTCTTGCTCGGACTTGGCGTCGGCACCGAGGACGATATCGCCAACCGGCATACCCGCCACGACGACGAAGAGGAGCACGACCACGAGGATTTCGATTCCTTCGTCGTGGCTTTGAAAGAAATCGCCGACCCGTCCGCGCTCGCCGCGCGTGTCACCGCGCTCGCGGAGAAATTCGACGTGCTGCGGGTCAAAGGCTTCGCCGCCGTGGCGGATAAGCCGCTGCGGCTCTTGGTGCAGGCCGTCGGGCCGCGGGTGACGCACCAATACGACCGGCCGTGGGCGACGGACGAAGCGCGCGAGGGCCGGCTGGTGGTGATCGGACTGAAAGGGCTTGATCGCGCCGCCGTCACCGACGCGCTCGTCGGCTAGCGCGGGTTTTACGCCATGCACCTGTTGGCAACGACCGCAACGAACCTCGACGACATCGTCGAAGCGGTCGATCTCGGCCAGCCGGCGGCCGATATCGCGATCTTGTCGTTCGCCGACAGCGATCTCACCGGGCTTGCCGCCGCGTGGGAGGCCGAGCGCGCCGCGCTGCCCAGCATTCGCCTCGCGCATCTGCGCGACCTGCGCCATCCGATGTCGGTCGATCTCTGGATCGATCGCGTCGGCGGCCACGCCAAGGTGATCGTGGTCCGCCTGCTTGGCGGTCTCGATTGGTGGACCTACGGCATCGAGCGATTGTCGGCGCTGGCGCGCGAACGCGACATCGCGCTCGCCGTATTGCCGGGCGAAGACCGCGACGATGCGAGGCTTGCCGCCGCCTCGACGCTGCCCGCTGCGGAACTCGGCACGTTGCTGCATTACTTCCGTGAAGGCGGCCGCGAAAACTTGCGCGCGTTGTTGCGGCGGATTGCCGGCCACGCCGGCGTCGCTCTCCAAACGCCGGAGCCAAAACTCGTCCCGCGGCACGCCGGCTATTGGCCGGGCGAAGGCGCGGTCGATCTCGACCGGCTAATGGCATCGCTTGACCTTGGCAAGCCCGTGGTGCCGATCATCTTCTACCGCGCGCTGCTGCTGGCAGCCGACACGGCGCCGATCGATGCGCTCTGCGCCGCGCTCGCCGCGCGCGGCCTCGCGCCGGCTCCGCTCGTCGTTCCAAGCTTGAAAGACGATGAAGCGGCGGCGTTCCTGCGCGACGCTCTCGCGCGGTTTCGGCCCGCCATCATTGTCACCATGACGGCATTCGCGGCCGGCGGCGGTGCCGGCGAGCCGACGCCGCTCGACGCGTGCGATGTGGCGGTGCTGCAAGTCGTCAGCGCCACGACGCGGCGCGCCGCCTGGCGCGAGAGCCCGCGCGGGCTCGGCGCGGCCGATCTCGCCATGCACATCGTGCTGCCCGAATTGGACGGCCGCATTCTCGCCGGCGCCATCGCCTTCAAGGATCCCTTGCCAACGCAGGAGGGCCTTGCTTTCACCGCGCTCGCAAGTCGGCCCGAGCCGGACCGCGTCGAGATGGTCGCCGCCCGCATCGCGGCTTTGGTCCATTTGCGGATGCGGTCGCGCGGCGAGCGCACCGTCGCCGTGCTGATGCCGGATTATCCCGGCGCGCCGGGACGCACCGGCTACGCCGTCGGCCTCGATGTGCCGGCGAGCGTGCTCGCGCTGCTCGATGATCTTGCCGCCGCCGGCTACGCCGTCGCGGACGCGCCGCCCGATGCGCGCGCGTTGCTCACGGCGCTCACCGCCGGTCAGGATGACAGCGCGCTGACGCTGGCGCAGTACGAGGCGCTCCTGACCAAGCTGCCGCCGGCAGCGGTCGCGCGGCTGCGCGAGGCCTGGGGCGAGCCCGTCGACGATCCCGATATCCGCGACGGCGCTTTTCGCTTCCGCGCGCAAACATTTGGCAACGTCGATCGTTGCGTTGCCGCCCGATCGCGGGCGGGCAGCGGAACGGCGCGCCGACTATCACGATCCGTCGCTGCCGCCGCGGCACGCGCTGGTAGCATTCGGCCTCTGGCTGCAGCACGTCGTGCGAGCCGATGCGCTCGTGCACATGGGCGCGCATGGCACGCTGGAATGGCTGCCGGGCAAAGCGGTCGCGCTCACCGCCGAATGTTTCCCGGAAATCGTCACCGGGCCGCTGCCAGTCATTTATCCGTTCATCGTCAGCAATCCGGGCGAAGCCGGCGCAAGCCAAGCGCCGCCTTGCCGGCGTGACGATCGGCCATTTGCCGCCGCCGCTGGCCGCCGGCGGCCGCTTGCAGGCGACGCCCGCGAGCTTGAGCGCCTGATCGACGAATACGCCCAAGCCGACGGGCTCGATCGCCGCCGCCGCGAGCGGCTGGCCAAGCTGATCGTCGAGACCGCGCAGCGGACCGGGCTGGCGCGCGAGGCCGGCATCGGCGGCGCCGCCGCACCGGACGATGCGCTGCGCCGCATCGACGCCTGGCTGTGCGACCTCAAGGACCTCGCCGTCAAAGACGGCCTGCACATTTACGGGCGGGCTTCTGCCGGCACGGACGATCCGCAATGGTCGGCGAGCGCGCGCAGCCGAACGCGCGGCCCTCATCGCGGCGCTCGACGGCCGCCGCGTCGCGCCCGGCCCGGCCGGCGCGCCGACGCGCGGACGGCGCGACGTGTTGCCAACCGGCCGCAATCTCTTCACCGCCGATCCGCGCACGTTGCCGACGCAAACCGCGATGGACCTCGGCCGGCTCGCCGCCGACGAAATTTTGCGCGCGCATCTGCAAGCGCATGGCGAGTCGCCGCGCGCCGTCGTGATCGATCTTTGGGGCAGCGCCACCTTGCGCACCGGCGGCGAGGAGATCGCGCAAGGCTTGGCGCTGATGGGTTGCCGGCCGATCTGGGATCATGCCAGCGGCCGTGTGACCGGCGTCGAGGTTTTGCCGACTGGGGCCATGGGACGCGCGCGTGTCGATGTTACCTGGCGCATCTCCGGCCTGTTCCGCGATCTGTTCCCGGCGCAGATCGCGCTCCTTGATGCCGCCGTGCAAGCGGTCGCCGCGCGCAACGAAGCCGATGATGAAAATCCGCTGGCTTCGTTGCGGCGCGCCGGCGGCGCAGCGCGGCTTGATCGCATCTTCGGCACCGCACCGGGCGCTTACGGTTCCGGCATCGAAGATCTGCTCGGACGCGGCGCCAACACCAAAGCCATCGGCGCGGCTTATCTCGCGGCCACGTCGCATCGCTTACGGCGGCGCCGCGGGCGAAGGCGCCGAGGCCGCGGGCGCGTTCGCGCAGCGGGTCGCCGGCGCCGATATGCTCGTGCATACGGGCGACGATCCCGGCCGCGATCTCCTGGAAGGCGCCGAGGATGTGGCGTTTGTCGGCGGCTTTGCCGCGGCGGCAAAGATGCTCGGCCGCGCGGCGGACCTCGTCATGCTCGACGTCACCGATCCGCAGCGTCCTCGCGCCCGAAGCCTGTCGGCGGCGTTGGCGCGGATCGTGCGGGCGCGCGCGATCAATCCGCGCTTTATCGCCGGCCAGATGCGCCACGGCTACCGCGGCGCCGCCGAATTTGCCGAGACCGTCGACCGGCTGGTCGCCTTCGCCGAAACCACCGACGCGGTGGCGAGCGAATTGTTCGATCTCGTGCACGAGGCGTACGTCGCCGACGCCGACGTGTGCGCGTTTTTGCTGCGGGAGAATCCGCAAGCCGCGGCGGCGATTGCCGACCGGCTCGATGCCGCGCGGCGGCGCGGCTTTTGGCACCCGCGCCGCAACGATGTGGACGCCGATCTCGCGGCATTGCGCGCGGAGGCGATCGCATGACCGCCCGCGTCGTATTCTCTTCGCAGCGGCGCGGCGCCTGCCCGGGACTCTCGGCGCCGATGCCGACTGGCGACGGATTGCTGGTGCGGTTGTTGCCGGCCGGCACCATTCCGCTTGACGCGTTCGGCAGGTTGTGCGCGGCGGCGCGCACGCATGGCAACGGCATCATCGAGATCACCGCGCGCGGCAGCGTTCAGATTCGCGGATTGAGCGCTGCGTCAGCGCCGCTTTTTGCCGCGACGATCGCCGGACTCGCATCGCGGCGGACGACGGCGTGCCCGTTCAGTGCAGTGCACTCGCCGGGCTAGACCCCGATGAGATTTTGGACGCCGGCAGATTAGCCGCCGACTTGCGCGGCGGGCTGGCGACAACATCGCTCGCGACCAGGCTTGCGCCGAAAGTCTCCGTCGCGATCGATGGCGGCGGCGCGCTGACCCTCGACGAACTTGCCGCCGATGTGCGGCTGTGCGCCGTAGCAACCAATGGCGACGTCGCGCTTCGGGTCAGCGTCGGCGGCGATGGCGCAAGCGCAACCACGCTTGGCGTCGTCGCGGCAAATGACGGCGTTCAAGCAACCGTCCGATTGCTTGAAGTCATCGCACACAGCGGCCGCGGCGCCCGCGCCCGCGATATCATCGCCGCGGGCGGAACGGCCGCGTTCCACACAGCGATCGGCGATCTACTGATAGCTCGGCCCCTGCTCCATCACCCGCACAAAACCGCTGAAACAATCGGTGTCCACGCGCTGCGCGACGGCACGGTGGCCTTCGGCGTCGGTCTTGCCTTCGGCCATGCGGATGCCGCGGCGCTCGAACGATTGGGCGAAGCCGCCCGCTCGTGCGGTGCTGCCGGCATACGCGCGACGCCGGGACGATCGCTCATGGCGATCGGCCTCACGCAAGAGGCCGCGTCGTCCTTCGCCGCCACCGCCGAAAATCGCGGCTTCATCGTTCGCGCCGACGATCCGCGGCGCCATGTCATCGCCTGCGCCGGCGCGCCGATCTGCTCGTCCGCCCATATCGCCGCCCGCGCCATCGCGCCGCGCGTCGCCGAGCTGGCCGCGCCGCAGCTCGGCCCGACGTTCGCCATTCACATTTCCGGCTGCGCCAAAGGCTGCGCGCACGCCAAGCCGACAGCGCTCACCGTCGTCGGGTCGGCTGATGGATGCGCCCTGATCGCCAATGGCTCCGTGCGCGACATACCGTTCGCCATCATTGCAACAGATGAACTACTGGCTGCGATCGAGCGATACGCCCGCGCACAAAAACGCGAGGCCGGTCATGGCTGAGCGCGCCTATCTGCGTGACGGGACCGCGATCTATGAGCGCTCGTTCGCCATCATCCGCGCCGAGGCCGACCTGTCGCGGTTTTCCGCGGAAGAAGCCGATATCGCGGTCCGTATGATCCATGCCTGCGGCGCGGTCGAGGCGGCGCAGCACATCGTGTTCGGCCAAAATCTCGTCGCCGCCGCGCGCGGCGCGCTCGCGGCCGGCGCGCCGATCCTTTGCGACGCGGAAATGGTGGCGCACGGCATCACACGGGCGCGCTTGCCGGCGCGCAACGAGGTCATCTGCACGCTCAACGATCCGCGCGTGCCCGAGCTGGCAAAAAAGCTCGACACGACGCGCTCCGCCGCGGCGCTCGATCTATGGAGCGATCGTATTGCCGGCGCCGTTGTCGCCATCGGCAACGCGCCGACGGCATTGTTCCGCCTGCTCGATTTGCTCGATGCCGGCGCGCCAAAGCCGGCGGCGATCCTCGGCATCCCGGTCGGTTTCGTCGGCGCCGCCGAATCCAAGGACGCGCTCGCCGCCAATCCGCGCGGCGTGCCTTTTCTCATCGTCCGCGGACGCATGGGCGGCAGCGCCATGACCGCCGCCGCCGTCAACGCCTTGGCGAGGGCCGGACTGTGAGCGCGACGAAGCTCGCCAGCGCGGGAAAGCTTTTGGGCGTCGGCGTCGGGCCGGGCGACCCCGAATTGATGACGCTCAAGGCGCTGCGTGCGCTCGGCGAGGCCGACGTGATCGCCCATTTCGCCAAGGCCGGAAACACGAGCCACGCGCGCGCCATCGCGACGCAGCACCTGCGCGCCGAAGTCATCGAGTTGCCGTTGCTTTATCCGGTGACGACGGAGCTGCCGAAATGCAGCGACGGTTACCGCGACGCGCTCGGCGGTTTCTACGACCAAGCCGCCGCCAAAATCGCCGCGCATCTCGAGACCGGACTGCGTGGTGGCGGTGATCTGCGAAGGCGATCCGCTGTTCTACGGTTCCTACATGCATCTGCACACGCGGCTGGCACCGCGCTTTCCGACCGAGATCGTCGCCGGCGTCACCGGCATGTCGGGCTGCTGGTCCGCGGCCGGCATGCCGATCGCGCAGGGCGACGATGTGTTCACCGTGCTTCCCGCCACGTTGCCGGAAGACGAGCTTGCCCGCCGGCTGCGCGACGCCGACGCCGCCGTGGTGATGAAAGTCGGGCGGCATCTGCCGAAATTGCGCCGCGCATTGGAAACCAGCGGGCGCCTGCCGCGCGCCATATACGTCGAGCGCGGCACCATGGCGGACGCGAAAATGATTCCGCTCGCCGCCAAGCCGGATGACGACGCGCCCTATTTCGCCGTCGTGCTGGTGCCCGGCTGGGAGGAACGATCGTGAGCGGGCACCTCGCCGTCGTCGGCCTGGGACCGGGCGATGCCCGCTATCTCACGCCCGAGGCGGACGAAGCGCTGGCGGCGGCGCACGCGCTTTATGGCTACGGGCCCTATCTCGATCGCGTGCCGGCGCGGGCCAACCAGACCCGGCACGCCTCCGACAACCGCGAGGAGCGCGCGCGCGCCGCGGCCGCGCTCAGCCACGCGGCCGAGAGCGCGCGCGTCGCCATCGTATCCGGCGGCGATCCCGGCGTCTTCGCCATGGCGGCGGCGGTGTGTGAAACGATCGAAGCGGGACCGCCAAGCTTTCGCAGGCTCGATGTCGCCATCGTCCCCGGTATCACGGCAATGCTTGCCGTGGCAGCGCGGGTCGGCGCGCCGCTTGGTCACGATTTCTGCGCGATTTCGCTGTCCGACAATCTCAAGCCGTGGGATCTCATCGAGCGGCGGCTCGATGCGGCGGCGAGCGCCGGCTTCGTCATCGCGCTCTATAATCCGGTGTCGCGGGCGCGGCCGTGGCAGTTTGGCGCCGCGCTCGAGCTTTTGCGCCGCCATCTGCCGCCGCCGACGCCGGTCGTCTTCGGCCGCGCGGTCACGCGGGCCGACGAACACATCAACCTCACCACCCTTGACCGCGCCGACGCGGCGCAGGCGGACATGGCGACGCTCGTCATCGTCGGCTCGCGCGAGACACGCGTGATCGCCCGTCCCGGACTGCCGCCGCTGGTCTACACGCCGCGCGCCGCCGCCGAGGTGAGCGCATGATCGAGCCAGGCGATCGCGTCCTCGATAGTCTCGACGCTCGGCGCGTCGGGCGCCGGCGGCCGGCGCAAAATGATCACGCCGATGCCGAGCGAACGTGCGGCGGCGATCTTGCCATAGGTCGCACTGCCCCCGCTGTTCTTCGCGATCACGATGTCGATGCCGTGAGTCGTCATCAGCGTGCGGTCGTCGGCTTCGGCAAACGGGCCGCGGCCGATCACATAAGACGCATGCGGCAGCGGCAATGGCGGCTCGACCGGATCGACGCTGCGGATCAGATAATGGTGCTGCGGCGCGTCGGCGAACGGCGCAAGCTCGTTCCGGCCGAGCGTGACGAACACGCGACGCGGCGTTTGTCCGAGCGCCCGCACGGCGTCGCCCACGTCGTCGACGTCCGTCCACCGATCGCCGGCGGCCGCGATCCATGGCGGCCGCCGCAACGCCACGAACGGCACCTTGGTCTGGCGCGCCGCCGCGATCGCGTTCGCCGAGATACGGCTTGCATAGGGATGCGTGGCGTCGATCAGCGCATCGATCCGCTCCTGCAGCAAATAATCCGCCAGCCCTGCGGTGCCGCCAAATCCGCCGCTGCGAACCGGCACCGGTTGGCGTGCAGGCGAAGCGGTCCGGCCGGCGAGCGACAGCGTCACGTCGAGCTCCGGGCGCCCAGCCAGCTGCTCCGCCAGCATGCGCGCTTCGCTCGTGCCGCCGAGAATGAGGACGCGTGTCATGTCGCTCCCTGACGCAATCGCGCGCGACACTGCCGCATCGCCGCGCTGGCTGTCCATTGTCGGCATCGGCGAGGACGGCGTCGATGGCTTGAGCGCGACGGCGCGGGGGCTGATCGGCGCGGCGGAAATCGTGTTCGGCGGCAAGCGCCATCTCGCTCTGGCCGCGCCGCTCATCCGCGGCGCCGCCCGGCCGTGGCCGAGCCCGTTCGATGGCGCCGCCGATGAGGTGACCACGCATCGCGGCCGCCAAATCTGCGCGCTCGCTTCGGGCGACCCGTTCCATTACGGCATCGGCGCGGTGTTGGCGCGAACGATCGACGCGCGCGAGATGATCGTCGTGCCCGCGCCGTCGGCCTTCAGCTTGGCGGCAGCGCGGCTCGGCTGGCCGTTGGCGCAGACGACCCTGCTTTCGGTGCACGGCCGCAATCTCGATCTGATACGCCCGCATCTGCAGCCCGGCGCCCGCATTCTCGCGCTGACCTCCGACGGCGAGGGACCAGAGGCGCTGGCACAGCTTCTGGCGCAATCGGGCTTCGGCGCCTCGCGACTCACCGTGCTCGAAGCGCTCGGCGGATCGCGCGAACGCGTTCGCACGACGATGGCGGGCGCATTCGATCTCGGCGCCGTCGATCCGCTCAACACGCTGGCGATCGAAGTCGAGGCCGCGGCCGATGCCCGCGTCATCGCCCGCAGTTCCGGCCTTGCCGACGATCTGTTCGAACATGACGGCCAGATCACCAAACGCGAGGTGCGTGCGCTGACGCTGTCGTCGCTGGCGCCGCGGCGCGGCGAACTGTTGTGGGATATCGGCGCCGGTGCCGGCTCGGTCGCGATCGAATGGCTGTTGGCCGACCCGCTTTTCATGCGCGCGATTGCGGTGGAACAACGCGCCGACCGCGCGGCACGCATTCACCGTAACGCCGCCGCGTTTGGCGTGCCCGCGCTCGACGTCGTCCAGGCGTCGGCGCCGGCCGCGCTTGCAAGTCTGCCGCCGCCGGACGCCATCTTCATCGGCGGCGGCGCCGGCGAACCGAGCATGCTCGATGCGGCAATTACGGCGCTGCGCCCTGGCGGCCGGCTGGTCGTCAATGCGGTGACGCTCGAAACCGAAGCGCTGCTCATCGCCGGGCATGGGGCTTTCGGCGGCGAGCTGATCCGCATCGCGATTTCGCGCGCCGGCGCGGTCGGCGACAAGACCGGCTGGCGGCCGGCGATGCCGGTCACGCAGTGGGCTTGGACAAAGCCTTGGACACAAGCTTGGGCCAAACCATGATCGCGGCCGGCGTCGGATGCAGACGCGGCGCGGCGGCGCCCGATATCGAAGCGGTGATCCGGGCGGCGCTGGCGCACGCCAATATCGCGGCAGACGCGCTCGATGTGATCGCCACCAGCGAAGCGAAAAGCACCGAGGCCGGCATCCGGACGGCCGCGGAGAAACTCGGCGTCGCCGTCGTCATCGTGCCGGAGTCTCGACCTCACCCTCGCCGGCGAGCGCGTCGAAACGCATTCGCAACGGGTGCTCGCGCTCACGGGCGTAGGCTCGGTTGCGGAAGCGGCCGCGCTGGCCGCGGCTGGTCCGTCGGCCACGCTGATCGCGCGGCGTCTGGCGATGGGTTCGGCAACATGCGCGCTCGCCGCTTCCGCGCCGACGCCGGGAGCCAAATCGTGACCGTGCATTTCATCGGTGCCGGACCGGGCGCGGCCGATCTGATCACGGTGCGCGGCCGCGATCTCATCGCGCGCTGTCCGGTCTGCCTCTATGCCGGTTCGATCGTGCCGCGCGAGTCGCTGAGCTTTTGCCCGCCGGGCGCGCGCATCGTCGACACGGCGCCGCTCTCGCTTAACGAAATCGACGCCGAATTCGCCGCGGCTCATGCTGCCGGCCACGACGTCGCGCGGCTTCATTCCGGCGATCTCTCGATCTATTCGGCGCTTGCCGAGCAGCTGCGGCGGCTCGCGCGCCGCGGCATACCTTACACGCTGACGCCCGGCGTGCCGGCTTTCGCCGCCGCCGCGGCCGCCTTGCAATGCGAGCTGACGGTGCCGGAGATCGCGCAAAGCGTCGTGCTCACCCGCATCGGCGGACGCGCTTCGCGCATGCCGGAGAAGGAGAAGCTCGCGACGTTTGCCGGCAGCGGCGCGACGCTTGTCATCCATCTCGCCATTGCCGGCATCGAAGCAATCGTCAAAGAACTCACGCCGTTCTACGGCGCCGCGTGTCCGGCGGCAGTCGTCGTGCAGGCGAGCACACCCGAGGAACGCATCCTGCGCGGAACGCTTGCCGACATTGCTGCCCAAGTGGCTGCCGCCGGCATCGAGCGCACGGCACTGATTATTGTCGGCCCGGCGCTCGCCGCGGAAAATTTCCGCGACAGCGCGCTCTACGATGCCGACTATCGGCGCCGCTTCCGGGGAAGCGGGGCATGAGCTACGGCTTCGGTCATTGCGAGGAGCGAAGCGACGAAACAATCCATCTTTCGGCGCATGGGCTGGATTGCTTCGCTGAGCCTGTCATCAGGCCGGCCACTTCGGGCCGGACCCGTTGGCTCGCAATGACAGATCGCCGGTCAGCTATCAAACGGTGCGCGGCCGACCAGAAGACCATCGCGGTCAAATACCGCGATCTCGATCGCGACATCGCGGCCGGCAACGACGCGCGCTGCCGTCGCCTTCGCAGTGCGCGCGACTTCGTCGCCGAGCGCAATGCCTTCGGATTGCGCCAGCGCAAAAACTTCCGCGGCGTTGTTGGCCGCCAAGATGCGCGCGCCAAGGTCGGCGGAGCCGCCGGCGGCCTGTGCAAGACGCGCGAGCAGCGCGTGGTCCACCGCGCCGCGCTTGGAGTGCAGATCGGTGAGCCCCTGCGCCAGCTTGGTCATCTTGCCGACGCCGCCGGCAATGGTCACGCGCGGCAGCGGATGCGCCCGCACATATTTGAGCATGCCGCCGACGAAATCACCCATGTCGATCAGGGCGACCTCCGGCAGGCCGTAAAGTTTTTGCACCGCGGCTTCCGAACTCGCCCCGGTGGCGCCGGCGATATGGGTGACGCCGGCGGCGCGCGCGACATCGATGCCGCGATGAATCGAATGGATCCATGCCGAGCACGAATACGGCACGACGATCCCGGTGGTGCCGAGGATCGACAAGCCGCCGACAATACCGAGCCGCCCGTTGAGCGTTTTGGCCGCGAGCGCCGCGCCGCCGGGAATGGCAACCTCGATCTCGGCGTCGGCGGGTTTCCCAGTCGCCGCGGCGACTTCGGCGATGGCGTCGCGCATCATGCGCCGCGGCACCGGATTGATGGCCGGTTCGCCCGGCGGAACCGGCAGGCCCGCTCGCGTCACCGTGCCGACGCCCTCGCCGGCGCGGAACGTCACGCCGGCACCGGGCGCGCCGAGCCGCACGGTGGCGACGATGAGCGCGCCGTGCGTGACATCGGGATCGTCGCCGGCGTCTTTGATCACGCCGGCCGTCGCCGCATCCCCGTCCCGTCGTGTCATTGCCAGCGCAAAGCTTGGCCGCGCGCCGCGCGGCAAGGTCACCTCGACCGGATCGGGAAATTGGCCGGTGACCAAGGCGGCAAACGCCGCCTTCGCCGCCGCCGTGGCGCAGGCGCCGGTGGTCCATCCGCGGCGCAAGGGCCGTTCCTGCCGCTCCATGCGTCATCCCTTAATCCCTTTGCACGGGAACCGGAATGACCGCGCGCGGCCTCATCGTCGCCGCGCCGCATTCCGGCGCCGGCAAAACGACCGTTACACTGGCGCTATTGGCAGCGCTGCGGCGGCGCGGGCTTGTTGTGCGCGCGGCCAAAGCCGGGCCCGACT
The DNA here is from genome assembly GCA_963829395.1 of uncultured Alphaproteobacteria bacterium. Lineage (GTDB taxonomy): Bacteria > Pseudomonadota > Alphaproteobacteria > Rhizobiales > Xanthobacteraceae > BOG-931. The sequence continues at coordinate 450,138 of CAWHHX010000002.1, forward strand.
ACATCGACCCGGCCTTTCATGCGGCGGTCACCGGCTCGCCGAGCGTCAATCTCGACAGCTGGGCGATGTCGGAGGCGCTGCTCGACACGCTCGCCGGGCAAGCCGCGGAGGGCGCCGACATTGTCGTGATCGAAGGCGTCATGGGATTGTTCGATGGCTCGGCCGACGCCGGCGCGCACGGCCGGCATGGCGCCACCGCCGATCTCGCCGCGCATTTTGGATTGCCGGTCGTGTTGGTGCTCGATGTTGCGCGCCAGGCGCAGTCGGCTGCGGCGCTGGTGCGGGGATTTTCCTCGCACGATCCGGCCGTGCGTATCGCCGGAATTATCCTCAATCGGGTCGGCAGCGAACGACATCGCGCGCTGGTCGCCGACGCGATCGCGACGGCTCGACGTTCCGATCCTCGGTGCGCTGCCGCGCGAAGCGGCGCTCGCCTTGCCGGAACGTCATCTCGGACTCGTTCCAGGCCGGCGAACACGGCAATCTCGCCGCCCTGATCGATCGCCTTGCCGACACTGCCGAGCGTTATGTCGATCTCGATGCCATCATGGCCCGCGCCGGACCTTTCAACGTCGCGCCGACGGCACACGAACTCTCAGCATTGGCTTTGGCGTTGCCGCCACCCGGCCAGCGGATCGCGCTCGCGCGCGACCAGGCGTTCAGCTTCGTCTATCCGCACGTGATCGACGCGTGGCGCCGAGCCGGCGCCGAGATCCTGCCATTCTCGCCGCTCGCCGACCAACCGCCGCCGCCTGACGCCGATTGCTGCTGGCTGCCAGGCGGCTATCCGGAGCTGCATGCCGACGCGCTCGCCGACGCGCGAAAATTCTCCGCCGGCCTGAAAAGCTTCGCCGAGACCGCCCGGTGCATGGCGAGTGCGGCGGCTACATGGTGCTCGGGCCAAAGCCTCGAGGACGCGGCCGGCCGGCGTCATGCGATGACCGGCTTGCTTGGCCATTCGACAAGCTTCGCCAAGCGCAAGCTGCATCTCGGCTACCGCACCGCGCGGCTGTTGTCGCCAGGCGTGCTCGGCGGCGCCGGCACCCTCATCCGCGGCCATGAATTCCACTATGCCTCGCTGACCTCCGCCGGCGACGACGAGCCGTTCGCCGAAATCGCCGACGGTTCGGGAGTAACATCTGAGCAAACCGGCGGCCGCCGCGGCCGCGTCACCGGCGCCTTCTTTCATGCCATCGCCGCGGCGCAGGGATAGGCCCGCACGCTCGCTGCCGCTCAGGTTTGCAACAGCGCGACGGTGCCGAGGCCGCCGTCCGAACAAATACTGACAATCGCGCGGCTGCCCTTGGGCATGGCCGCGAGCTCTTTGACCGCCTGACTCAAAATGCGCGCGCCGGTCGCGGCGAACGGATGGCCGAGCGCGACGCTGCCGCCGTTCGGGTTCATGCGCTCGCGCGGGAAGCTTCCAAATGTGTGCGCGACGCCGGCCTTGGCGCGCACGAAATCCTTATCCTCAAGCGCCTTGATGTGGCACAGCACCTGCGCGGAAAAAGCTTCGTGAATTTCCCAGAGCGCGACGTCATCGAACTTCAAGCCGTGGCGCGCCAGCAAGCGCGGAATGGCGGACACCGGCGCCATCAGCAGACCTTCGTGGAAGATGTCGACCGCCGCCATCTCAAAGTCGACCAGCCGGGCGCGCGGCAACGCGCTCGGCAAGCGCGCCGCGCCATCATCGGTCGCGACCCAGATGGCAGCGGCGCCGTCCGTCAATGGCGAGCTGTTGCCGGCGGTGAGCGTGCCGCGTCCGCTGGTCCGATCGAACACCGGTTTCAGCTTGCCAAGTCTTTCCATTGATGTGTCGCGGCGCGGAAAATGGTCTTTGTCGACGCCGTCGAGCGGAACGATCAAGTCGGCGAAGAAGCCGCGATCCTGCGCCGCGATCGCCCGTTGATGGCCTTCGAGCGCCAGCGCGTCCTGTTCGCCACGGCGGATGTCCCAGTCCTTGGCCATGTCTTCGGTATGTTCGCCCATGCTGCGGCCGGTGACGCGGTTCTTCACCTCAGGCACGAACAGCCGGATATCCGAGGGACGCAGCCGGCGAAGAATACGCAGCCGATCCGCCGCGCTGCGCGCCTGAAACACGCGCCGCAGCCAGACCGAAAAATTCTGCCCCAAGCCGATCTGCACGCGGCTCATGCTTTCGACGCCGCCGACCATGGCGAGCGCCGCGCGCCGTCCCAGCATCCCGGCCGCTTCGAATACGCCGACCATGCTGGTGCTGCATTGCATGATGGTCGTGAAGGTCGGCACGTGGGGATCGAGCTTGGCTTCGAGCCACACCTCCCGCGCCAGATTGGCGTAAGCGAGGTTGACGACCACCGAGCCCCACACCGCACAGTCGATGGGACCGCCGGCTTGTCGCGCCATCGCTTGAACCACGGGCACCGACAGGCCCAAGGAGTCGCGATTGGCGAACGGCCCGTCCACCGCGACGAACGGCGTGCGCAGCCCGGCGACGAGCCAGACCGTTTGCGTTGCATTGTCAGGCATGGACGCGGGCGATCTCCTCCTCGACGTCGCGCAACCGATCCTTGCCGAAGAAGATTTCGCCGCCGACAAAGAAGGTGGGGCTGCCGAACGTGCCGCGTGCGACCGAGTCTTCGGTATTTTTCAGCAGTCGATCCTTGACCTCGGGCTCCTGGGTGCGGGCGAGCAGAGCGGCGCCGTCCAGCCCGGACTGCTGCAGCACCGCACCGACGACGGCGGGGTCGTCCATCTTTTTCGGCTCGGCCCACATGGCGTTGAAGACGACCTCGACATAGCGCGCGAACACGCCCGCAAGCTGCGCCGCAATCGCGCCACGCATGACGAGGAGCGTATTGACCGGAAAGTACGGATTCCAGGTGAATTCTTTGATGCCGTGGCGGCGCACGAAGCGCCGCACTTCGAGCTGTTCGTATGCCAGCCGATTCTTGATGCCGGCCATTTTTTCCGCGGGCGAGCGATTGTTGGTCAGCTTGAACACGCCACCGAGCAGGATCGGGACATAGTCGAACGTGGCGCCGGTCCGCTGCTCGACTTCGGGGATGACTTTATGCGCCAGATAGGCATTCGGACTGCCGAAATCGAAATGAAACTCGACCTTTTTCATCTCACCAGACCTCGCGATAGGGGCGCACATCGAGCTCGAACGTCCAGGCGTCGCGCGGCTGCCGATAGAGCTGCCAATAGGCTTCGGCGACCGACGCCGGATTCATCAGCTGATCCGGCTCGAGATTCTCCAAGGCCTGCGCGCCGCCGCGCTGCTTGATGCGCTCGCGCACGAACGCAGTATCGACGCCGGCATCGATGATCAGATGCGCGACGTGAATGTTGTTCGGGCCGAGCTCCCGCGCCATGCTCTGGGCGACGGCGCGCAGGCCGTGCTTGGCGCTGGCGAACGCCACATAGCCGATGCCGCCGCGAAGGCTGGCGGTGGCACCGGTGAAGAAGATGCAGCCTTGGCCGCGCGGCAGCATCAGGCGCGCGGCTTCGCGGCCGGTAAGGAAGCCGGCATAGCAGCTCAGTTCCCAGACCTTGCGGAACACGCGCTCGGTGGTCTCCAGCAGCGGGAAATTGACATTGCCGCCGACATTGAAGATGCAGACTTCGAGCGGCGCGTGGGCGTCGGCAGTGCGGAGAAAATCCGTGATGTCGTCTTCCTTGCGGGCATCGAGACCGCGGGCGACAATTTCGCCGCCGGCGGCTTCGATGTCGGCGACCAGCGGCGCGAGCTTATCTGCATTGCGCCGCCCGGCGAAAATCGTAAAGCCTTCGGCCGCGAATTTCTTGGCGATCGCCGAGCCGATGAAATCGCCGGCGCCGATCACCGCGGCCGTGGCGTTCCGCTTGGCCAAATCCGACCTCCCTGAATCTTTTTCATGCGTCACCCGGCAGCAGGGTCGTGTATTACGCCGCGTTCGTCCAGTAGCGAAAGCGCGATGAAGAGACTAGCCAGCTTGCCAACACTGCAGCCGGCCGCCAGTAATAGCCGGCGCGACGAACGCGGCGCCGCGGCCGCGTAGCGACCGACGCAGGACATCGTCATGGGACCCTTCAACGACATCGCCGTGGAAAAGACCGGTCACGTGGCTCTGGTCGAGATCAGGCGGCCGCCGAACAATTTTTTCGACGTCGCGCTGATCAGAGAGCTCGCCACCGCGTTCGAGGCACTTGACGCCGACACCGATTGCCGCGCCCTGGTGCTGGCCGCGCAGGGCAAAGCGTTCTGCGCCGGCGCCGATTTCGGCGGCGACGACAGCGACGGCAGCGCGCTGCTGAGCGGGCCGACGCCCGGCGCGGCGCATCTTTATATCGAAGGCAACCGGCTGTTCCGGACCGCAAAGCCGATCGTCGCTGCCGTCCACGGCGCCGCCGTCGGCGGCGGCCTGGGCTTGGCGATGGTCGCCGATTTCCGGGTGACCTGCGCACAAGCGCGGTTTTCCGCCAACTTCACCCGGCTCGGTTTCCATCCGGGATTTGGCTTGACCGTCACGCTGCCGGCGGTCGATCGGTCCGACCAAGGCGGCGTTGATGTTCTATACCAGCCGCCGCGTCGCCGGCGACGAAGCGTTCGCCATGGGTCTCGCCGATCTGCTGGTGCCGCAGGATCAGGTCCGCAGCGCAGCGTTGTCGCTCGCCGCCGAGATCGCCGAGAACGCGCCGCTCGGGCTCGCCGCAACCCGCGCCACGCTGCGTGGCGATCTTGCCGACCGGGTGCGCGCAGCGACCGAACATGAGCTTGCCGAGCAAACGCGGCTGCGCCTGACCGACGATTTCAAGGAAGGCGTCAAGGCGATGGCGGAGCGCCGCGTTCCGATTTTCACCAGCCGCTAGCCGCGATCCGCAGCCCGGAATAGAACAAACCAGCACGGAGGGAACGTCCGCTATGACAGTCAGGATTGAGAAGAACGGACCGGTATGGACGGTGATCCACGATCGGCCCGAAGCGCGCAACGCCATGGACCCGGCCAGCGCCGACGCGCTGACCGCGGCGTTTCTTGAATTCGACGCCGATGAGGATGCGTCGGTCGCGGTCTTCTATGGCGCCGGCGGCGCGTTCTGCGCCGGCTGGGATCTCAAATATGTCAGCACGATCGATGCGGCGCATCCGCTCGGCGAACTTGATATCCCGACCGCGGGACGGCGCGGCAATGGCGGCGAAATTCCGCGCGGACCGCTCGGGCCGTCGCGGCTGGAATTGGACAAGCCGGTGATTGCGGCCATCGAAGGCCCGGCGGTCGCCGGCGGCATGGAGCTCGGGCTCTGGTGCGATTTCCGCGTCATGGCGAGCGAGTCCTATTTCGGCGTCTATTGCCGGCGTTGGGGCGTGCCGCTGATCGACGGCGGCACCGTGCGGCTGCCGCGCATCGTCGGCCAAGGCCGGGCGCTCGACATCATTCTCACCGGGCGAAAGGTGCCGGCGGAAGAATGCCTCGACATCGGCTTGTGCGAATATCTTACGCCGAAGGGCGGCGCTCGCCGCAAGGCCGAGGAACTCGCCCAGGAGATCGCGCGCTTTCCGCAAGTCTGCGTGCGCGCCGATCGGCGCTCCGCCATCAAAAGCCATGGACTTGGCGTGCGCGATGCGCTGATTCAGGAATGGTACAACGGACGCCAGGCGCTGATCACGGATGGCGTGGCGGGAGCCGCCCGCTTCAAGGATGGCCTCGGCCGCCACGGCGACTTCGCCAAAATTCGATAATCGCGGTTGCCAAGAACTTTTTAGCGGCCCCGGCACGCGGGTCGTACGCGTGTCACATTCCGCGACGCCGACCACGGCACCGCGCGAATTTGCATCGGTCTGCCGACGAAAGCGGCGGATATATGCATAATCGTCTCCTAACATGCCGGCGCGACATTCGTTAATGCCGCAACACCAACAGAAACAGACCATTCATATTTACTCGATGGAGATACCTTTAAGTCATAGTGCCGGCATGCAATTTCAGTCAGTTGCGACTGTTCACGGTAGAGTGTGATGAGTTCCGCGTTCCGGTCTCGCCAACCGCACGAAGCGCTGCCGCCGGAAATTTATCTTCCGCTGGTCGATTCGCTTTTCAAGGAGGGCCGGACTCTCCTGATCGGAACGCTGTTCGTCATCAGCTCGGTGCTGGTCACCTATTGGAAGACCGGTGAAATTCTCATCCTCTATTGCGCCATCGCGATCACGATAGTCGCCTGCGCGCGCGGCTACATGATGCGCACCTATCTGCGCACGCGCGAGACCGTCACCACGGCGGAAATGGCGAGGCGCTGGGAATATCGCTACGGCATCGGCGCCTCGGCGATCCTCGCGCTGCTTGGTCTCTGGTGTTACCTCGCCTTTTCGCGGACCGACGATTCCTTCGCCGATCTCGTCAGCTTCACCATGACGATCGCCTATGCGGCCGGAATCTTCGGACGCAACTTTGCCAATCCGCGATTTGTCATCGTGCAAATTCTCTGCACCTGGGCGCCGATGACGGCAGCTTTGGTGCTGTACGGAAATCTGTTTCACTGGATATTTGCGGTTCTGCTGGTCCCGACATTCTACGGCATCAAGCTCATCGCCGAACGGTTGCGCGGCACGCTGCTCGACGCCGTCGTCAGCTCGCGCGACATGTCGCTGCTCGCCAAACGGTTCGATACGGCGATCAACAACATGCCGCACGGCTTGTGCATGTTCGATTCCAAGCGTCGCGTCGTCGTCTCCAATGGAAAATTGAAGGAGCAAATCGGGCTACGGGGCGGATCTTGAACTGAAGGGCATGAACGTGCGCGAATTGGTCGAGAGCATCGTCAAGGCGGGCGTGCTCTCGGAGACCGGCGCGCAGAGCGTAATCGACTCATCTGGACGCGCGGCTTTCCGGCAAGCGACGACGTCGGCGTTCGGACTGGACCTGTTGAACGGGCGAACGCTCGAATTCACCGTGCAGCCGATGGAGAACGGCGGCATGGTGGTGCTCATCGAAGACATCACCGAACGCAAGATCGCCGAGGCCAAGATCAATCACTTGGCCCGGTTCGATGCCTTGACCGGCTTGCCCAACCGCACGGTGCTGCGCGACCGCATGGAGCGCGCGCTCAACGAATGGCGGACCGACAACATGTGCGCCATTCACTTCATCGATCTCGACCAGTTCAAGCAGGTCAACGACACGCTGGGCCACACCCGCGGCGACATGCTGCTGGAGGCGGTGGCCGAGCGGCTGAAGAACGCGATCCGCGACGCCGACGTCATTTCGCGTTTCGGCGGCGACGAGTTCGTCATTCTGCAGGCGCCGATCAAGTCGATCGAACAGGGCGAAGCGCTGGCGACGCGCGTGCTCAACGCGCTCGGCCGGCACCTACGATCTCGACGGACACAAGGTCGTCGTCACCGCCAGCATCGGCATCGCGCTCGCCAAGAGCCGGATCGATCCGGAGCAATTGTTGCGCAACGCCGACATCGCGCTCTATCAGGCGAAGGCGGACGGCCGCGGCACCTTGCGCTGGTTCGAGGCCAAGATGGAAGCCAGCGCCCAGGCGCGCCGGGCGCTGGAGTTCGACTTGCGCAGCGCGACCGAGAGCGAAGCGTTCGAGCTCCACTATCAGCCGATCTTCAATCTCAAGACCACGGCGCATCGAGACCTGCGAGGCGCTGCTGCGATGGCCGCACCACGAGCGCGGCATGGTGTCGCCGGCGCGAGTTCATTCCGGTCGCCGAGGAGATGGGTCTCATCGTCGAGATCGGCAATCCGGCCCTCTACAAGGCCTGCCTGGAATGCCGCCGCTGGCCGGGCGACACCGCGGTCGCGGTCAACCTCTCGTCGATCCAATTCGACCGCTCCAACGTCCCGGCGCTGGTGCGCGAAACGCTGGCCGCCACCAACCTGCCGGCGCACCGGCTCGAGATCGAAATCACCGAGACGACGCTGTTGCAGAACACGCGGCGCACCCGCGCCGACCTGCAGCAGCTCGCCGAAATCGGCGTGAAGATCTCGCTGGACGATTTCGGCACCGCGTATTCCAGTCTGAGTTATCTGCACAGCTTCCCGTTCCACAAGGTCAAGATCGATCAGTCGTTCCTCAAGGATCTCAACGACGACGAACGCCGCATAACGCTGCTGCGCGGCATGACGCGGCTGAGCGCGCAGTTGGGGCTGCGGGTCGTGGTCGAGGGCGTCGAAACCGATGAACAGCTCGAATTGCTCGCGGCCGAGGACAGCATCGACGAGGTGCAAGGCTATCTGTTGTGCCGGCCGATGCCGGCGGCCGATTTGCGCAAGCTTTTGTATGCGAGCTACGTCGCGCCACCGCAATCGTCGTGGCCGGCCCGGGTCAAGAGCGACGCGGCCTAGAGCGAGATCTGCAAAAGCCGACCGGTTTTCCGAAAAGCACGCCCTCGGACTTGCCCCGAGGGGATCATCGCCGCCAAAGTCCTGGGGCGCCAATCGATTCAATCTGAAGCGCTTGCCCTCCAAGGCCGAACTTTCACCTCTCCCGCAATGTAGAATTCGCGTCTGCCGAGGCGGTTAAACCTTTCGCAACCGTAGGTTAACCCTAACATTTAATGAAAATTGTAATTGTATTAACAACGTGTTAACCTTCATGCTGCTGGCTCCGGGGGTTGGTAAGCATGAGGCTGGCGTATGAGTGCTGAGGCAAGGCATTCGACTTATTTCATTTCCCCGCGGTGCAGAACAGAATTTAGCGGATCGTCTAGCGGCACTTCTGACAAGGATTGAATGCCGGCGCGCCGATTCCGCTGAGGAACGCGAAGCAATCTTTCGGCTTCGCTATCAGGCGTACCTGCGCGAAGGCGCGATTTCGCCCGAACCCGTCCGGAAGATTTACCGATGCCGACGATGAGGCGGACAACGCCTACATCTTCGGCCTGTATCTCGACGGCGAGCTGGCAAGCTCGCTTGCGGCTTCATATCGGCTCCAAAGAGCATCCGGATTTTCCGTCGCTGCACGTTTTTCCCGATGTTTTGCAGCCGCTTCTCGACGCCGGCAGAGTCTTCATCGATTCGACCCGCTTCGTCGCCGACGAGAAGCTGTCGCGCCTCCATCGCGGCCTGCCCTACGCGACCCTGCGGCCTTGCATGCTGGCGGCCGAATATTTTCATGGCGACGATATTCTGGCGGCGGTGCGCAGTCGAGCATCAGGCGTTTTATCGGCGCGCCTTTACTCATCAGGTGCTCTGTGCGGCGCGCGCCCTATCCGCAACTGACCAAGCCGATCAGCCTGATGTCGCTGCGATTTTCCGAGCGCCGCCGATTGGCTGTATCGGCGCTATCCGTTCTTCCGCTCGACCGTTGCCGAGCGGAGGAACCTGTTCGAGCGGCGATTCAGTCCGGGCATTCAACCGAGCCCAAAACGCGGCCGGCGCCGGCGAATTGTCCCAGCGGCAAGACAACGTCGCTCCTTTTCCTGGGCGCGAGACGTCGCGTCTTTCGGACTAGCTGCAACGAACGGTTAGCCAACTTAAATCAGAACCATGGGATTCGACGGACCGGCTTTAGCCGCCGTTGTCGAAGCGCCGCCTATAAGCTCATCCGCGCGACACTGCGCGCGATAGGCGATGCCGATGGGCCATTACCGCATAGTTCAAGACCGGAACGAGCCGAATACGGCGCTCGGTGCGCAAGCCGTCGCCTGTCCGAAGTGCGAGGCAAGCTTCGTATTCTGTCGCAGCCGCAAGCCCTTTATCGACGCCTGCGGATTCGAGAGCTATGCCCTTGAATGTCACGAATGCGGCGCCCCGCTCGCCGGCATCGTCGATCCGTTCGACGAAACACTGTTGATCTCTGAAATGGCGGCCTGACGCGAAGCTTCTGCGCCAAGCCGCTACATCAAGCCGCCGCACCAAGCTTCTGCGCCAAACTTCGCGCCGACCCGTCTTTTTCCGGGCGTTGCCGCCTCAATGGCCGGCGAGCGCTTCCTTGACGCACTGCTTCACCGCCTTGTGCCGGGCCCACCACGACATTTCGTGAAACTGCGCTTGCTCCTTGACCTGCGCCTTGCAGGTGGCCGTGGCCTTCTTGACGGCATCGGCATCGGGCGCGGCTGTGGCTGGTGTGACGACGGCACCGCACACAAAGATCATGGCGGCGACGAAGCAGGCAGATAATGCGGTGACGATTCGAGACAGGACAGTCCGAGACATAGCGGTTTGAGACATGGCGGCTTGAGACATGGCGGCTTGAGACATAGCGGCTTGAGACATGGCGACGTGTTCTTCCTGCGTTGAACGAACTTGCGTCGCCCCCGCGACCGACAGCGAATATCGGCAATATCTTTGTTGCTCGTCAAGCGCCGCGCAGTCCCTCACTGCGTAAACCGCCCGCGATCGTGCGGCGCCGAGAAATTCAGCTCCGGCCCGAGCGGCACGATGCGGGTCGGGTTGATCGCCGTCATGCTCATGATAATAGTGCCGCTTGATGTGATCCATATTCACGGTGTCGGCGATGCCCGGCACCTGATAGAGGTCGCGCAGGTAATTCGACAGATTGGGATAGTCGACGATACGGCGCAGATTGCATTTGAAGTGGCTGTAATAGACCGCGTCGAAGCGAACCAGCGTCGTGAACAGCCGCCAATCGGCTTCGGTCAGCCGCGCGCCGACGAGATAGCGTTGCCGCGAGAGGATCTCCTCGATCCAATCGAGCGCCGCGAACACCGTCCGGCAGCCTTCCTCGTAGGCGCTTTGCACGGTGGCGAAGCCGGCGCGATAGACGCCGATATTCACGTCGTTATAGACGCGCGCATTGATGCGATCGATCTCGGCGCGCAGCTCCGCCGGATAGTAGTCGGCGCGGTCGTTGGTCAACGCGCGCGAACGCCGAATTGAGCATGCGGATGATCTCGGGCAACTCGTTGTTGACGATGGTGCGCCGCTCCTTGTCCCACAAGACCGGCACCGAGACCCGGCCGGTGTAGCGCGGATCGGCAAGCAGATAGATCTCGCCGAGCCGCTTTTTGCCGTTGACGGTATCGGCGATGGTGCCGGGGCTGGCGCCGAATTCCCAGCCTTGCTCGCCCATGACCGGATCGAGGATCGACATCGAAATCACGCTCTCAAGCTCCTTGAGCTTGCGGAAAATCACGGTGCGGTGCGCGTACGGGCAGGCCAGCGAGACATAGAGATGATAGCGCCCGCGTTCGGCGGCAAAGCCGCCCTCGCCCGACGGCCCGGCGCTGCCGTCCGGCGTGACCCAGTTGCGGAACACCGGCTCGGCCGGCACGAAGCGCCCGCCGTTTGCGGACGTGTCGTACCATTCGCTGTGCCACACGCCGTCGACAAACACACCATGCGCCATAACGCTCGCTCCCCTGCCAGCCGGCCGTTGCAAGTCCGGCTGTAAGTCCGGCTGCAAGTCTGGCATCGCAAGTCTAGCGCAGATTGTGCGCCGTGAAATCCGGCAACGCGACTTTTGCTACGCGATCGTTGCCGGCAAGCGTGACGGCGAGGGCGATATGCGCCATCATTTGTGGGATGCGGCCCGCCGCCGCGCCGCCGTCGATACGGACGAGAGTGACGATGATTGATCGGTACAGCGATCACGCCGCCAACGAGCGGACCTTCCTGGCCTGGATCCGCACCGCGATCGCGGTCATGGCGTTCGGCTTTCTGGTCGAGCGGTTCGACCTGTTCCTGGAAATCGCCGGTCAAGCGCTGGCGCGGCGCACGCTGTCCACCGGCGGCCATCTGGCCGGTAACGTCGCTGGCTTGATCCTGATCGGGCTCGGCGCCGTTACGATTATTTTGGCGCTGGTGCGCTTTCGCAAGACGGCGAAGGAGATCGACAGCCCGGAGCGGCTGCCGGGATCGGGCGAGCGGCTGGACGTCGCGCTCGCAGCGCTTCTGGTTGTGCTCGGGGACCGCGTTATTCGTCTACTTGTCCTATACGGTGGTCAGCAATCTACAATAGGCGAAAAAAAGCGCCGTAAGTCCGGCCACCAATATTCGGGAGAGACATCGTGAAGGCGGCTTTCATCGAGCAATTCGGCGGTCCCGAGGTTCTCAAATACGGCGACCTGCCCGATCCGGTCGCCGGACCCGGCCAGGTCGTCGTCGATGTCGTGGCGGCAAGCGTCAACGGCGCCGATTGGCGGGTGCGGGCCGGCCTCTACGCCGAAGGCAAGTTTCCCTTGGTGCTGGGCCGGGATTTTTCCGGCACGGTCGCTGCGCGGGGCGCGGGCGTCGACGATCTTGCAGTCGGCGACGCCGTGTTCGGCGTGCTCGAACCCGGCCGCGAGGGCGCCTATGCCGAGAAGCTCGCGATCACGGCGGCGATCATCGCCAAAAAGCCCGATACGCTCAGCCACATCGACGCAGCCGCACTGGCGCTCACCGGTCTCACCGCGATCATCTCGATCGAGACGACCTTGAAGCTGCAGCGCGGCGAGACGATCCTCATTCAAGGCGGCGCCGGCGGCGTCGCGAGCTTTGCCATCCAGCTCGCCAAACATATCGGCGCGCGCGTCATCACCACCACCAGCGCCGCGAACATGGACTATGTCCGCGGCCTCGGCGCCGACGAGGTCATCGACTACAACGCGCAGGACTTTACCCGCGTCGTCAGCGGCTGCGACGCGGTGTTCGACACGGTCGGCGGCGACGTGGCGCAGAAATCGTTCGCCGTGCTGCGGCCCGGCGGCCGTGCCGCTTTCATCGCCTCCGGCATGGAGGCGCCAAAGCCCGAGCGGAGCGACGTCACGTCGCTGCGGCCAGCGGTGGGCCGTGCCCGCGCGCCGCTCGAGCGCATCGTCGAGCTTGTCGCCGCCGGCGCGGTGCGCCCGCCCGAGATCACGCTGTTCCCCCTGTCGCAAGCCGCTGAAGCTCACCGCGTCAGCGAAGGCCGCCACTTCCGCGGCAAGCTCGTCTTGCAGGTGCGGTAAAGCGCTTCCGACACATCGTCGCAAATAACGATCAAGGAGAGGGATGGATGTCCAACAGCCTCGACGGCTATGCAGTTTTCATTACCGGCGGCAGCACCGGACTCGGCCTGTCGCACGCCCGCGTGCTCGGCGGCCGCGGCGCCAAAGTCGCGATCACCGATTTCAAGCAGGAGAATCTCGATCAAGCGAAGATTGAATTAAAGCGCGACGGCGTCGAAGCGCTCTGCCTCAAGGCCGACAACCGCGTCGTTGGCGATGTCAAAGCTGCCGTGGCCAAAGCCGAGGCTGAATTCGGCAAGGTCGACGTTCTGGTCAACAATGCCGGCATCAGCGGGATGATGGCGCACGTCGAGGACGTCGACGAAACATTCTTCGACAGTCTTTTCGATACCCACGTCAAGGGCGCGTTCTTTGCCGTGCAGGCCGTCGTACCCGGCATGAAGCAGCGCAAGTTCGGCCGCATCATCAATACCGGATCGACCTTCAACATGACCGGCTCGCCGGCCATGAGCCATTACACCGGGGCGAAGGGAGCGCTCACTGCGCTGGCGCGCGCCTGGGCGATCGAGCTCGCTCCCTTCAGCATCACGGTCAATACGGTGTCGCCGGGCTTCACCGACACGCCGATGACCCGCAGCGACGTGACGCCCGAGATCTTCCAGGCGATCATCGCCAGCATGGCGCTCAAGCGTCAGGTGCTGCCGGAGGAAGTGTCCTACGCGGTGGCATGGTTAGCCAGCCGCGAGGCCGATGCGGTCACCGGGCAGAACATCAGTCCGAATTGCGGCCAGGCGATCGTCGGTATCTGAGCGCGGCAGGGAGACCCAAAAGCCACTGGCACGAGCCACGGAAAATCCATCGCACGCAATCGAAGCCCGCCGCAGGGCCGCGGCGCCTCCGCGGCAGGCTCGTCGCTCCAGAATACGCCAACACGGATGGTGCGGCTTAGCTACTCCATCTTGCCGCCTTTGCGCTTGCACTCCGCTCGAAACTTCTTGCGCTCCTTGCCGTGCAAGTTCTTGGCGTTGGCCTGATCGCTGCAGGCCTTGGAGATGGCCTTCTTTTCCGGACTCATTTCGGTTTTCGCGGGTTTGGCCGCTGGCGCCGGATCTTGTGCCCAAGCCGGTCCCAACCCGATCGCGAGAGACAAGAGTATTGCCGCCACGACAGACAATTTCGTCATCATATTCTCCTGACATGTGGTTTGGGCGCGCGCAAATCTTATCAGGCCTGCGCTTGGCGCAGTAGCCCGCTCGGCGCGAAGCGCACAGCTAACCGATCCTTGGAACCGATCCTTCGCCTGCGCGCTTTTTACACCCGCGCGGGGTGCCGCGACGGGCTGGCGGACGGCTGCCGCCATCACTAGATCACGGCCATGCGCTCGATACGTCGCGCTTGATATATCGCACGTAAGACAGCACCGAACCCCGAACAAACGGGCAGCGCCCATGTCTCCCCTGGCTCTAGTGCTCAACCTGCTGTGGATGATCTTTGGCGGCATCTGGATGGCCGTCGGCTGGCTCGTCGCGGCCGTGATCATGGCGATCACGATTGTCGGCCTGCCCTGGGCGCGGGCGGCGTTCAACATCGCCTCCTACGCGCTGCTGCCGTTCGGCCGCAAGGCGGTGTCGCGCGCCGAGTATCTGGGCACGGGCGATATCGGCACCGGACCATTCGGCTTTCTCGGCAATCTGATATGGCTAGTGCTCGCCGGCTGGTGGCTGGCGCTCGCCCATCTCATCACCGCTTTCCTGCTTGCCATCACCATCATCGGCATCCCGTTCGCCTGGGCGCATTTGAAGCTCGCCGGCATCGCGCTGTGGCCGATCGGCAAGATGATCGTTGACGCCGACGACGTGCCGCTGCGCTATCAACGCCCGCAACAGGACGCGCGCTTCACAACACGATAGATTGTGGTTTGCCTTTTCGGGTCGGATCGCGGCGACGCGCCGCGGTCATCGGATTTTCAAGGGAGCCGTTGCATGAACAGCCATCACTTTCACGCCGTCGTCTGGATCGATCACCACGAAGGCCGTGTCTTCCATTTCAGTCCGAGCGAGGTGGACAAATTGGTGTTGCACCCCGACCACCCGACCCGGCACATCCATCACAAGGCAAATTCGATCGGCAGCGGACATGCCGCCGAAGACCATGCCTTTCTCCAGGCGGTGGCGCAGTCGATTGCCGACGCCGGCGCCGTTCTCATCACCGGGCCGGCCAATGCCAAGACCGAGCTGGTCAAGCATATCGGCCAGCACGATCCGCAATTGATGAAGAAGATTGTCGGCATCGAGACCGTCGATCATCCGACCGACGGCCAGCTCGTCGCGCACGCCAGACAATACTTCAAGATCGAAGACCGGATGCTGCCGCAAAAAGGCTGAGCACCGTCAGGGGGGAACGATGGACAAGGACCGAGCCAAGGCCTTTGCCGACAAGGTGTTTGTCGACATGGCCGGGGCGATGACCGCCGGCATGGGCTATGTCGGCGTAAAGACCGGGCTGTTTCACGCCATGGCCGGCAAGGGGCCGATGCGGCTCGAAGACGTCGCGCGCGAATTGAAACTGACGCCGCGCTATGTCGAGGAATGGCTCAAGGGGATGACCTGCGCCAAGTATCTCGACTACGACCCCGCGACGCAAACCTACCTGTTCCCCGACGAGCACGCCTTTCTGCTCGCGTCCGACGACACCGATCATTTCATGGGCGGATTGTTCACCATGGTGCCGGTGCTGCTGCGGATCGCCCCTGACGTCGCGACCGCGTTCGAGCGCGGCGGCGGCGTCGCATTCGAAAAATTCGGCGCCGACGGGGTCAACGGTCTCGACTTGATGAACCGCGGCCAATACGAGCAGCGGCTCACCAATTACTGGCTGAAGTCGTTGCCCGAGGTGAAGGCCAAGCTGGCAGCCGGCGGCCGGGCGCTCGACGTCGGTTGCGGCGCCGGCCGGGTGTCGGTCGCGCTGGCCAAGGCCTTCCCCAAGGCAACGGTCGTCGGCCTCGATCCGGATCGCGAGTCGATCCGCCAGGCGGAAGCGGCCGCGACTGAGGCCGGGCTGTCCGGCCGCGTCTCTTTCGTCGCCGCGAACACCGGCAACCTCGATCGCGGCGAGGGCTTCGACTTCGTCACCGCCTGCGATTGCATCCACGATTTCGCCGCGCCGCTGCTCACGCTCAAGCAGATCCGTACGCTGCTCAAGCCGGACGGCACGCTGTTCATCATCGAGCCGCGCGCCGCCGACAATCTCGAGGAGAACATCAACCCGATCGCGACGATGCTCTACGGGTTCAGCATCTTCCACTGCATGACGCAGTCGCTCGCCCAGGGCGGGCCGGGGCTTGGCACCTGCATGGGCCCGGCGCGCACCGAGACGTTGCTGCGCGAAGCAGGCTTTACCGGCTTTCAGCAGCTCGACATCAAGAGCCCGACCAACCTGTTCTACGCCGCGCGGGCATAGAACAAATCACGCCGTTGCCGGCTCCGGGTGAAATCGGCGCACGGCCAGAAAGCCGAGCACGACGAAAATCGCCAGCACGACGACCTGCACGATTACAAACGGCGGCTCATTGCCGTTTGGCGCCAACTCGTGCAGGAACGACAGCTTGTTGAAGGCCTGAATGACGCCGACGAATGCATCCAGATAAAGCGCCGTCATCGCCGTGACGATGAAGATCCAGCGCCACGCTCCTGCGACCCGGAATACGTAGATCGCGAGCACGGCGATCGCGAGCAGGATCAGCGACAGGGTGCCGACCATGCGCGGCGGATCGAAGCCGAACGGCGGTAATGGAAAACCGGTCACGCTGGTCAGGATGATCGTGACCAGGAAAAACGCGGTCCAGCCGGACGAAACCTTGCCGCTCAACCAGCTGTAAAGTGCGATCAAGCCCGCGACCAGCGCGACCAGGCTTATCGCGACATGAATTTGCAGAAATAAATGGGTCGGAATTCCCCAGGTCATCACGGCCTCCATTTGGCATTCAGTTGAATGGCACGCAGTCGGTCGGACGGCGACATTCGATAAAACATTGCGGCGCGGCAATCGGGCGCCTACATCCGCTCAAGCAACGCGGCCACTATACCGGCCGCGCGAAAAATTTAAATGACCTTTGGCGCGGAGCCGGCCCCCGATTTCGCCGCCGTTCAATTCGGATTAGTCTCGCCCAGCATCACCCAAGAACAATCCGCCAACCCCATGGATCATTCCAAGGAGCATTCCATGTCGTCATCGCTGTCCGCCGCCTCCATCTCGGTTTTCGAAATCGGCCTCAACGCGCTGTCGGGCGTGCTCGACAAAGCCGCGGCGTTCGCCGCGGGCAAGAAGATCGACCCGGCCGTGCTGCTGCGCGCGCGGTTGTCGCCGGACATGTTCGATCTCACCCGTCAGGTGCAAACGGCGACCGATCAGGCGCGGCGCGGCTCGTCCCGGCTGGCCGGCGTCGACCCGCCGAGCGTCGAGGATACCGAGACGACGATCGATCAGCTCAAGGCGCGGCTCGCCAAGACCGTCGCTTATCTGAAAACGCTGGATTCGAAGCAGATCGATACGGCGGCCGACCGCGAGATCAAGTTTCCGATCGGTGGCGGCATTACCGGGCAGATGAAGGGAGATGCGTATCTCCACCACTTCTTGCTGCCGAATTTCTATTTCCATCTCACCGCCGCCTACGCGATCCTGCGCCATTGCGGCGTCGACATCGGCAAGCGCGATTTTTTGGGCGCGATCCCGATCAAGACCGTTTGATCGCAACGCCGTTTTATCGCAACGGTTTGATCGCAAGAGTTTGATCGTCAGCGATGCGCAGCTACGAAAGAGGCCGCCGGTTTGGCGGCCTCGACCGGTGTGTTTGCCTGCCGGAATTCAGTCGGCGACGCCCTCGACGATGAACGAAAGCGAGTTGGTCGATTTCATTCGCGCGGCGTTGATCTCCTTGGTGGCCGGCATGTCGTACCAGGCCTGCGCCTTCGCGACGCTGTCGAAGGATAGAAGGACGAAGCGCTGGGGCGCCGGGCCGTCGAGGCTTTTGATGGCCTGGGTGCGGACGACGTAGCGGCCGCCGGCCGCGGCAAGAGCCGCCGGCGATGCCTTGTCGACGACGCCGGCCTTGAAGGCGTCGGCGTCCTTGATGCTCCTTATCGCGACGACGACATAAGCCGGCGGCTTGGCTTGAGCATGCAGCCCCTCGATGGCAGCGGCACCCAGTCCGATACCGGCCAGCGCGGCCAGCGCGATTTTGTATTTGGTATCCATGGTCCATTCCTCTCCGTGTCTATGTTCACAATGAGAAGATGAGCCGCATCCGGCACGTCGGCTTGCAGACCTCAAAACGCGATGACGGCGTGTGCGGCGTGCCTACCGACGGCACCAGGCTGCCGATTGATGGAAGCGGAGACTTCGGTTGGTCGCCGTTTTGCCGGCAGCTCTCGGGCAAGCAATCGCTTGGCCTCGGCAAAATGCTATACGGATCGAAGACTACGGTCGAGTGACCAAATTGTGCCGAGACGACGCTGTAAATTTCATCGGCGCGGTTCCGGCGTTTTGTCATCCGAGGCTTTGCGGATGCGTTCCAGCAAGCGTTGCTGAAACTCGGCGGTTTTTGTTCTGAACGGAACCTCAAGACGCGCCGTGGCGCTCTCGCTGAGCATGAGATTGTACGGCGCACCCGCCGTGTCGCTGCTGATTCGGAAATCCGTCCGGTAGCAGACGATCGGCTTGCCCTTGGCGTAGGCATAGCCGCACTCCCAGGCGGTGCCGCTGTCGGGATCGGGGCCGTCCATGCAGGCGACGACCATGTCGGCCCAGTCCAAAGCCTCGACGTCCATCGCGAATATCGCGGCCGCCGTGTTGCCGCGCGGCTCGTGTTCCTGCGGCAGCCAGACCTCGAAGCCCTGGCTTTCGAGAAAGCGCGCCAATTCGGCGTTGAAACTCTGTTCCGCCAGCGTGAACAGCGGGCCAGCCAGATAGAGTTTCGTCATGGCGATCTCCGTCGTAGCCCGGGTTGAGCATAGCGAAACCCGGGGAAGGCGTCGTTCGCCCAAAGCTGCCCCGGATTTCGCTACCGCTCAATCCGGGCTACGCTCGCCGCGGAGATCGCCCGCGTGGACCCCGAATTCATTCGCGAATTGTTCGCCCCGTTCGGCGCGGTGACCGTCAAGCGCATGTTCGGCGGCGCCGG
The DNA here is from genome assembly GCA_963829395.1 of uncultured Alphaproteobacteria bacterium. Classification (GTDB taxonomy): domain Bacteria; phylum Pseudomonadota; class Alphaproteobacteria; order Rhizobiales; family Xanthobacteraceae; genus BOG-931. Next base: position 469,181 of record CAWHHX010000002.1, read on the forward strand.
CATCTGGTCCGACGGCCTGATGTTCGCGCTGGTTTTCGACGGCGCGATCTTTCTCAAGGTCGACGACGCCAGCATCCCGGATTTCGAGCGCGAAGGGTCGAGGCCGTTCGTCTATACCCGCGCCAAAAGCCAAGGCCGCGTCGGCCGCGCGTCGCTGTCCTACTGGCGCCTGCCGGAGCGGCTCTACGACGATCCCGATGAACTCGCAGTCTGGGCCGGCCGCGCTCTTGCCATCGCGCAGCGAAAGCAGTCTACTTCGCCCAACCGGGCCAAGCGAAAGCCGAAGTCAAGACAGTAGGGATCGCAACCGGCATCGGCATCGCGTCGGTTTGGCGATGCGCCGTAGCTTAAGCCGGCGCAGTTTTACAAATAATTGCTGTACTCGCGTAACCGGCCTTAAGGACCAGTGTCCTGATCCTCAGGTCGGTGCACCTAACAGCCAAAGGGAGTGATCAGCATGTCCAGCATGACAGGTTCTCCACGATCGTTCGACGATGTCTCCGGACTTGAGCCGCTACGCGCCAAATCGGGCTGGATCGTCGCCCTCGGCGTCGTCTATGTCATCGCCGGCGTCATCGCGCTCGGCAGCGTCGCTCTGGCAACGGTGGCGTCGGTTTTTGTGGTCGGCATCATGATGGTGATTGCCGGCGTCGCCGAAGTGGTCAACGCGTTCCAGATCAAGACCTGGGGCAAGTTCCTGCTCTGGCTCCTGCTCGGCGCGCTCTACATCGTTGCCGGGTTCCTGACCTTCGAGAATCCGCTGCTTGCCGCGGCGATCCTGACCTTGTTCCTCGGCATCGCCCTGATCGCATCCGGCATCATGCGGATCATCCTCGCCTTTAGCATGCAGGCAGCGATGCCGTGGATTTGGGTGCTGCTGTCGGGGATCATCACGCTGTTGCTCGGCCTGGTGATCGTGGCGCATTGGCCGGTTTCGAGCCTCTACATCCTCGGTCTCTTCCTCGGCATCGATCTGGTGCTGGCGGGAGCGAGCTGGATCGGTATCGGCCTCGGCCTGAAGCGCTACGCCCAAACGGCGTGAACGATGACGTGACAGATGGCGCGGGCCGCGACGCACCACGTCGCGGTCCGCCCGTCCAATTGGCAAAGCGGGGGCTGCCTTGCGCTGGGTTTATCTGATCATCATCATCGTCTTCGTGGCCGCCATCGCGATCTTCGGCATCCAGAACCGGGAAATGGTCACGATCTCATTCCTCGGTTTTGGCCTGCGCGCGCCGCTCTCGATTCTCGCCGTGATCGTTTACGTGCTCGGCGCCATCACCGGCGGCAGCTTGTACGCGCTGCTGCGCAAATCGGTGCGGGAATCCAGAGCGCGCGGCTCCGCCGGTCGTTAGCGGTCGGCGGGCCTCGATGCGACAGGCCGGCGACCCGCCGCTGATCGATCCGCGCCGGGGTGACGTCGAGGACGACGCTGCAAGCCCGAAGCAACGATCGTTGCTCGCCATTGCCGGCAGCCTGCTGGTCGAGATCAGCCTGCCGAAGCTGTTGTTCGCCTGGACCTTTTCGATCCTGCTGCCGGCCTTGCTGCTTGGCTTGGCGCCCTTGGTCGCCACCGCCTGGCTGCTGAAGCTGTCGCGGAGCGCCGCGCAGATAACTGGATTCGGCACGGCGCTCGTTCTTCTGGCGATCGTCGGATTGGGATGGTTCGGGTGGCGGCCGCTGCTGCGGGTCGCCGAGATCAATTTCTGGTCGCTCAACGCGCTGGCGATCCAGCCGGGCTACGCCTTCTGCCGCGAGGCGCTGCGCTACCTGACCGAGCGCATGCTGGTCAAGGATGCCACCGCCGCGACGCGCGCGCGTCTGCGCGCGGTCAGTTCGGCCGCGGCCGCCATCGTCTTGTGCATCGTCGCGGCGCTGATCGCGATCGCGGTGTGGCCGGCTTCGCGCTGGTTGGGGACGGCGGCCGATCTGTTGGACGTGCGCGCCCTGATCCTGCCGACGCTCGCCAATGCCGTCGTAGTCGTGTGCGCTTATCTAGCCGTCGCGTCGCTGATCTGGGGCTTTGCCGACGCCTTCATGGATCAGCCGATCAATCTCGGCGCATTCGACGCCGCGTCCGGCGGCCCGGTCTGGCGCATCGCCCACCTTTCGGACATCCATCTGGTCGGCGAGCGCTACGGCTTTCGTATCGAAAGCGGGCGCCGCGGGCCGCGCGGCAACGGCCGCTTCACGCGCATCCTCGACCGCATCGAAGAGATTCACAGCATCACGCCGCTCGACGTCGTGCTCATCAGCGGCGACATGACCGACGCCGGCCGCGCGACCGAGTGGGCGGAATTCTTCGATGCGGCCGAGCAGTATCCGGCGATCGTCGAACGCATGCTGATCCTTCCCGGCAATCACGACCTCAATATCGTCGATCGCCTCAACCCGGCGCGGCTCGATCTGCCGTTCAGCCCGGACAAGCGGTTGCGGCAGATGCGGACATTGTCGGCGATCGCAGCCATTCAGGGCCATCGGGTGCTGGTGGTCGATCGACGCTCGGGAAAGCTCGAGCACACGCTCGCGCAGGCGCTGGCGCCGCACCGGCAATGGATCGCCGATTTTGCCGATCGCGGCGGCTTGCGGCTGTCCTACGGCCTTGGCGGTCTGTGGGACGATCAGTTTCCGATGATCCTGCCGCCCACCCAAGCCGACGGCCTCGGCGTCGCAATCCTCAACTCCAACGCCGAAACGCATTTCTCCTTCACCAATGCGCTGGGGATGGTCTCGGTCGAGCAGACCCGCAGGCTTGCGGCGGCCATCGGCCAGTTTCCGCGCGCCCATTGGATCATCGCGCTGCATCATCATCTGGTGGAATATCCGATGTCGGTAGCGACGTTCGCCGAGCGCATCGGCACCGCGCTGATCAACGGCTCTTGGTTCATTCGCAAGCTCAAGCCGTTGGCGCCGCGCGCCGTTGTCATGCACGGCCACCGCCATATCGACTGGATAGGGACCTGCGGCAGGCTGAAGATCGTCTCGGCGCCGTCGCCGGTGATGGGCGCAAAGAACGAGGCCGCGACGTATTTTCACATTCATACCTTGACGACCGGCCCGGGCGGGCAGGTGTGCTTGCTGCCGCCGGAACGCGTGGACGTCGCCGGCGCGGCCGCGGCCGCGGCCGATTGAACGACTTACGACTTTGTTGGTTCGACCGCGATTGGCACCGGGCCGCCGAGCAGATCGGCCAACCAGCGGCTGGATGGATGCTGGTCGCAGAACGTCAGGATGGCGAGTGCGATCGGCACGCCGATGAAGGTGCCGAACAGGCCCCATAGGAAGGTAAAGAAGAAGATCGCGAACAGCACGAGGAACGGGGAAATCGACAGCACGCTGCCGGACAGGCGGGGCTCCACATAGCTGCCGATCACGAACTGGATGACGTTGAGACAGATGAAGGTGCCGAGCACCGCCTGCCAGGTATCGAACTGCGTCATCGCCAACAGCGTCGGAAACAGCGTGGCAATGAACGGGCCGAGGAACGGAATATAGTTGAGCGCAAATGCAATCACGCCCCACTCGACGGCAAATTGCAGTCCGGTGATCCAGGCGAAAATGCCGACCAGCAGGCCGGTCAGAACGCTCATCTGCGTCCGCACCAGCAGGTATTTTCGAAATTTGACGGCCGTCGCCGCGCTGCCTTGCAAGAGCACGCGCGCGGCGTCGCGATTGCCGAGCGCCTGCACCTTGCGGCGGATATCGTCGACTTCCAGCAGGCCGAGGATGACGTAGGTCAGCGTGATGAGGCAGAAAGCCAGCGTTGAATTGACGCGACCGGTGACACGCTGCGCCTTGCGCAGCAGCCAGCCGACATTGAAGTGCTCGGCCCAGAGCCCGGCAACCGAGACGCCATGACCATCAAGCCAAGTCACCAGGTTGTCGTAAAGCGCCTGGTAGCGGCCCGCGCCGCTCACCACGCCGCGTCCCACCCGGCCAAAGCCCCACACCATCACTGACGCAAAGGCAACGCACACCGCGACCAGCACGACGATTGTGATCGCCAATGCAACGAGCGTCGGCAAATGGGACTGCAGCCGCTGCTGCAGCGGCCACACGATGGCGATAATGAAGAGCGCGAGAACGAGCGGCGCAAACACGGTCGCCGCCTGGTAGGCGGCAAATGAGACGACCACAACGGCCACGATCGCCAGCGCAATCTTCGGTTCGAGACTGACGGCCATCGCAAGCTTCTTTCATGACATTCGAAAGACGCACCGGCAGATTGTTTTGCTCAAAAACCAACCGTCATTGAAACGCGCCGATAACCCGGCTAGCATACAAAAAGTACCTGCCTCACGCTATCCGCTCTTGCTTCACTAACATCTGAAGTCGCGGGGGTGAATGTTGGTTGGTCCGGAACAGCCAGCGCAGCGGGTTTGGCGGCTCGTAACACTGCCTTGTGTTGCGGCCGCTTTATCATTTTCAACGATGGTCCGCGCCGGCTCGGCGCCGGATGAGCCCGACGCATCGATCGATGCCTGGCCGATCCCGATAACACCGATTACGCGACGTCGACGGTCGTTCCGCGCGTCGATTCGACTGAGCGCGCGCGGCGCAACGCGCATCCGCGTTGCGATCAAGTATCCGATCAACCTCGAAACGAACCGCTCGGAGCCAACGATTTGGACTGAGCAATAAAGGTATCGCCAAACAGGAGGAAACGATGGAACGGAAAACCCTGGAACGTCGAACCGTCCTGAAAGGGGGCATCGCCGCCGCCGGCCTGGTTGGCAGCGGCGTAACGGCCGCGACGGTTGCCGGCGTGGAGCAGACATCCGCCGACGCTGCGCGGCGGCCGCTGCCGCAACAAGTCCTGACCGCGATCGAGCGTTTTCGCGCGACCATCCCGGCCGATTTCGATCGGGACTATGTCGAGAACGCCGTCATCCCGTTTTTCCTGACGAGCTTCTACGAAGGCGAGCGGCCGATGCTGCCGATGATCGATGTCAACTTCAGCAAGGAGAATGCGCTGCCCTACGATCTTTGGGGCCTCATCTATCACGATTGGCGGCCGAGCCCCGAGGAGGGCGTGACGGTTTTCCTGCAAGGGCTCGAAAAGCGCGGCGACAATAATCTTCGCAAGCGAATTTATTTTTCGGCGGTGACGCCCGATCTCTACAAGCCGATGTACGGCGCGAAAGTCGTCGCGTTCTTCGACAAGATTTTGGATCAGCAATTCGCCAACCGGCCGTTCATGCGGCATTACCTCGATTATTATTTCGACCTTTATTGGGACCTTCACCTCGGCGTCAGCGGCGACGACATCCCGTTCGAAGTGCGCCAGATCGGCGAGGCCTTCAACACGGTGCTGGCCTATCGCAACCCGCTGCTGCCGATCACCCACGACAACTACATGAAGGTGCGTGAGCTGCTCGATTTTCTGAAATCATGGATCGACGAGCGCATCGGCGACATCCAGTCCGGCAAAACCAAAAATCCGGAAAAGACCATGGCTTGGTATTGGCTGAAGAATGCCGGCGACGGCAGTCATTTCAGCAAGAAGGACGTCGTCTTCGAATGCTTCCACAATTTCGTGGCGCTCAGCCAATGGGGCAATACGATTTTCGGCATCATGTCGCGGCTGGCCGAAGACGGCGGCGATCCGGCGGTGCGGGCATCGTTTCAGAAGACCATGAGCGGCAATTCGGACAATGCCGCCGGCGCGCCGTTTCCGCCGCTCGAGCTGTTCGTCATGGAATTGTTTCGCGTGATCTCGCCGAACGGCGGCAGCATCTCCGCCATCCACGATGCCAGAACGACCGCCTACGGCGCGTCGCCGCAGCAAAAGTTCGGCTTGCCGCTGGAGCGGCACAGCTACATCAGCACGCCGCACACCTCGACCAGCCTGGATCCGGTGCACTGGAAAAATCCGAATGCGTTCGATCCGCAACGCTACCTTCAGGTTCCGACCAGCGCCCAGATCAACGACGACAAATGCCGCCAGATCGGCCTGGCGCGTTGTCCGTTCGACATCACCAATTTCGAGGTGAAAGACGGGCGCAAGGCCACCATCACCAATAGCGGCTTCGGCACCGTGTTCGGGGTGGTCGATGGCACAAGCCATCCGGTCTGCGATTATGCCGGCTTCGCTCCGTTCGGCTTTGGCTACCGGCGGTGTCCGGGCGAGCAATTGACGATTCACGTCTTCGAGGATTTCCTTCGCAAGGTCTGGCGCGACAAGATCGTCTTTCGCAAGCTGAATTTGGCCAATCCCGGCCGGGTGCCGATTGGGCCCAACGCCGTGATCCAGGACGATCTCGGATTCGCGAGATCGACCTAGCGGCTGGCCTGCGGCGGATCGGCGAGAGGACGCGTCCATGGACCGGGAGCCGTTGCTGATCGATCTTGCGCTCCAGGGCGGCGGCTCCCACGGCGCCTTTACCTGGGGCGTGCTGGATCGCCTCCTCGAAGAGCCGTGGCTGCGCATCGCGGCGATCTCCGGCACGTCGGCCGGCGCGATGAACGCCGCGGTCCTGGCCGACGGTTGGACCGAAGGCGGCGCCGAAGGCGCGCGCGCGGCGCTCGATCGCTATTGGCAACGCGTGTCGCGCGCGGCGGCTTTCAGTCCGCTGCAACGTTCTCCGCTCGACCGCATGATGGGCCGTTGGACGTTCGACACGTCGCCGCTCTACGTCGCCATGGACCTGATGTCGCGGGTGCTGTCGCCGTACGACCTCAATCCGCTGGGTCTAAATCCGCTGCGCACTCATTCTCGCCGAGAGCATCGATTTCGACCGGCTCGGTCCGCTCGCCGATCAAGCTGTTCGTCACCGCGACGAATGTGCGCACCGGCCGCGGGCGCATCTTCCGCAATGCGGAGATCACCGCCGACGTGCTGCTGGCTTCGGCCTGTCTGCCGACCATGTTCCGGGCGGTCGAAATCGATGGCGAGCCGTATTGGGACGGCGGCTATGCCGGCAATCCGACCATCACGCCGCTCGATTCGCGAAAGCGACGCCCACGATACGATCCTGGTTCAGATCAATCCGCGCGAACGGCCGGAAACGCCGCGCTCGGCGGCGGATATCCTCAACCGGCTCAACGAAATTTCTTTCAACTCGCCGCTGATGAAGGAGCTGCGCATGATCGCGCTGTTGCGTCAGGTGGCCGATCCGGGCACGGGCGAAGGCGCCCGCTGGGCGCAGATGCGCACCCACCGGATCGCAACCGACATGCTGGCGCAATTCGGCGCCTCCTCAAAACTCAATGCCGAGCGCGATTTCGTGACGCATGCTGCGCACCGAGGGCCGCCGGGCGGCGAGTCGAATTTCTGCATGCGAGCATCGCCGATCTCGGTACGCGCTCGACCACCGATCTCGATGAGTTGCTGGCGGAGTGTTGAGATATGGCTCTCCGTTAGATGGAAAACTTTGCGATGGGACTTTTTTCGATAGAGTCTTTAAATGGGGCTGCTGGGCATCCTCGTCGGCCTTGGTCTCCTGATCTGGCTCGCCTTTCGCGGCTGGAGCGTGCTGCTGCTGGCGCCGGTGGCCGCGCTGGTTGCTGCGCTGTTCGGCGGCCAGCCGCTGCTCGCCAACTGGACCCAGATCTTCATGGGCAGCGCCGCCGGCTTTCTGGCGCAGTTCTTCCCGCTGTTTCTTCTCGGCGCCGTGTTCGGCAAGCTCATGGACGACAGCGGCTCGGTCTCGGCCGTCGCCGATTACATGACCAACCGCCTCGGCAAGGGCCGCGCCATGCTGGCGGTCGTGCTCGCCGGCGCGATGGTCACCTATGGCGGCGTCAGCTTGTTCGTCGCCTTCTTCGTGCTCGCGCCGATGGCGCAGGCGCTGTTCCGCGCAGCGGCGATTCCGGGCCGGCTGATGCCGGCAGCGATCGTGCTCGGCACCTCGACCTTCACCATGTCGGCGCTGCCGGGAACGCCGTCGATCCAGAACGCGATCCCGATGCCGTTCTTCGGCACCACGCCGTTTGCCGCGCCCGGCCTCGGCATCATCGCCTCGCTCATCATGCTAGGTTTCGGCCTATGGTGGCTGCATCGCGCCGAAAGCAGGGCGCGCCGCACGGGCGAGGGCTACGGCGCGGAGACGACGGTGCGCGCCGACGCCGCCGCGACGACGAATTGGTGCGCGAGCGCGCCACCACCGCGCGCGAATTCGATCCGGCCGAGATGCATCACGGGCAGCACAGCGATACCGCGCCGTCCATCGTGCTTGCCGCCCTGCCGCTTGTCGTGGTCGTCGCGGTCAATCTCCTGATGTCGCTCGTCGTGCTGCCACGGCTCGATTTCTCGTTTCTGGCCGAAGAGCGCTGGGGCGGCACGTCGATCACCGCCGTGGCCGGCGTCTGGTCCGTGGTGGTCGCGCTCGCCGCCGCGATCGCAACCGTGATTGCTGTCAATCGCGGCCGCCTGCCGTCGCTGCGCCAGAGCATGGACGCCGGCGCCAATGCATCCGTGCTGCCGGCGCTGAGTGTCGCGAGCTTGGTCGGCTTCGGCGCCGTCGTCGCGGCGCTGCCGGCATTCGCCATCGTCCGCGATTGGGTGCTGGGGATCGAAGGCGGACCGCTGGTCTCGCTGGCCGTGGCGACCAATGTGCTCGCGGCACTGACCGGCTCAGCCTCCGGCGGATTGACCATCGCGCTCGATGCGCTCGGGCAAACCTATATGGCGGTCGCGGCGCAAACCGGCCTCAGTCCGGCGCTGATGCATCGCGTCGCGGTGATCGGTTCTGGCACGCTTGACATCCTGCCGCATAACGGCGCTGTGGTGACGCTGCTCGCCGTCTGCGGCACGACGCATCGCCAAAGCTATTTCGATATCGTGATGGTCGGAATCGTCAGCGCCATTCTGGCGCTGATCGCGGTCATTGTGCTGGGCTCCGCGTTCGGCTCGTTTTGAGGGACACGCCGATGCCAGATGATCTCACAGCGGACGAGCTTCGCGCGCTCCTTGCGCTCGAGCCCAACGCCACCTGCGGGTTCGTGCGGCTGACGTTTACCAGCAAGCAATCGATCGCGCCGGGCGGGCTGCCGGCGCCGTTCGCAGACGCACGGCCGTTGGGCTCCGCGCTCTATTTCATGGTGACGCCAACCGCGCCGGTGCGGCTGCACCGCATCCGCAACGACCAGCTCTACCACTATTATCTCGGCGACCCGATCGAGCTGTTCCTGTTGCACGCCGACGGCAGCACCGAGTGCATCATCATCGGCCCGGACCTGCGCGCCGGGCATCGCGTCCAACAATTGATCCCAGGCAACACGTTCCACACCGCGCGGCTGATCGGGCGCGGCCGCTGGTTCCTCGGCGCGAGCACCGAATGGCCGGGTGTGGTGCCGGCCGACGTCGAAATCGGCAACCTCGACGCGCTGGCCGAACAATATCCGGCGATCGCCGCCGATCTTCGCGCAATCGCAGCGTCGGTGCGGGAGGTCGTTTCGTAGGATGGGTAGAGCGCAGCGAAACCCACCATGGGGTGCGGAGAAAAGTGATGGGTTTCGTTGCACTCAACCCATCCAACGCGCTGCGACCGTGGATCAAAAACCTACAGCGGCGGGTCGTCCTCGTCCTCGCGCTTCAGCGTGATGGTCGCCTCTTCCAGATCGAGCTCGCGCTCGATGCGGCGGCGGGCTTCGTCGGTGATCTGGCCGTTCTGCAACAGCCGATAGATGTATTGGCGCTCGGCATTGATCAGCTCGGCGCGCAGCGCCAGCGCCGCCGCCACGGCTTCCTTGCTACGGGTGTCCTTCGGCAGCTGCCGGGCGCGATGGTCCTGGCGGGCATTGAGGACCGCAAGCACGTCAGGCCCGGCGCTGCCGTCGGCGGCCAGCCGCTGGAGCTGGGCCTGCGCCACGTTGAGGGTCTCCAGCCGCGCCTTCAGCTCGGCGTCGCGCTCGCGGTGGCGCTCGTCTTCGGCGTCGTGCGGCAGCGCGAGCCAGCGCACGATCGACGGCAGCGCCAAACCCTCGCCGATGAGGGTGACGACAATGACGCCGAAGGTGATGAACAGAATAAGATCGCGGTATGGAAACGCGGCGCCGGCCGTCGTGGCCAGCGGAATGGCGAGCGCGGCGGCCAGCGAGACGACGCCGCGCACGCCGACGAACGCGAGAATGAACACCCACTGCCACGGCGGCGACGGATCGCGGCGCGCCAGCGCCGGGCTCAGCCAGCGTGGCAGATAGGTCGCCGGATACATCCAGATGAACCGCGTGATCACCAGGACGGCGACGACGAGCGGCACCGCCAGCGCCAGCGTGTGCAGCAGGCCTGCGTCGGTCCGTTCGATCAGAATGCGCATCTGCATGCCGGTGACGAGGAAGATCATCCCTTCGAGCAGATAGATCAAAAGATCCCAGAAGAAGATGCCCTGCAGCCGCGTCGCCGCCGGAATCAGCAGCGGCCCGTTCCAGCTCACGAACAGGCCGGCCGCGACCGTCGCCAAAACGCCTGACCCGCCGAGATGGGCCGGGACGACGAACGCGACATAGGGCGTCATCAGCGACAGCGTGATCTCGACGCGAGGATCGCGCGCCCAGCGGCGCAGCCGCAAGCTGAACCAGCCGACGCCGATGCCGAAGGCGATTTCGCCGACGACGATGAGGGCGAATTCGCCGATCGCCTGGCTGAACGAGAACAGGCCGGTGCCGACCGCGACGACGGCAAAACGATAGAGGATGAGGGCGGTGGCGTCGTTGGCGAGGCCTTCGCCTTCCAGCACCACGCTGAGCCGGCGCGGCAGGCCGAGACGGCGGACGATGGCGAGCGGCGCGACCACGTCGGTCGGCGCCACGATGGCGCCAAGCACGAAGCCGACCGCAAGCGGCATCCCGAGCACATAGTGCGCGACCGCCGCCACCGCGGCAGCGGTGAACAGGATGCAGCCGAAGGCGAGGAGGGTGATCGGGCGCAGGTTGAAACGGAATTCGCGCCAGCTCATGGCGACGCCCGCCGAATAGATCAGCGGCGGCAGAATGCCGAGCAGCACCAGTTCCGGCGCCAGCGCAATCCGCGGCAGTCCGGGAACGAGGGCGAGCGCAATGCCGGCGACGACAAGAAGGATGGACGGCGCGATGTTGAGGCGGCGCGCCACCACGGCGACGACCACCAGGACCGCGAGGAGGAGAAGGATGGTCTGGATCGTCGCCGTCATGGATCACACAAAATGGCTGGCTCGATTATCTCTCGCAAGGCGTTTACAAGCGCGAACTGAGCCCGGCTAGCCGGGCCTCAGCCGCGCGTTACCCACGCGTTGAAGTAGCCGAATTAGCGAATGGCACTTCGTTAATCCGCGCACAGCGCTATACTGATTATGTATGGGGCTTCACAATATGCAAAATTCGCTCGCTGAAATTATCGCCGCATGCGCTCGTTTGGGAACAACAATCCTTGTCGCACTACTGGGTCTCGTCGCTGGATTAGACACCGGACAGGCTAACCACCAGGCTGCTCGCGGTTCGGTCTTGGTGATCGACGGTCACGGAGAAGTGCGCACAACCGCTCGCGAGGTAAGGATTGCGCGCGAAAAATCACGTGATCCAGACGCGGCGGCCTCAAAGATCGCAACGATATCGCAGCAAGCTATTCTGTTTGCTGAGGATACAAGCACTCCAAAGGGCAAAGCTTACTTCGGGCTGACGACCTGGCGTACCCGGCTGACGCCATCCACCGATGCTACAACGGGGTCAGAAACCTTCGTCCTCGCGGAAATAGCTTTTCCAGAACCCCGAATGCTTGCATCGTTGAAGCTTCGACGGAACACGGACCGGAGTCTTGCCGCAAGTCACGTAATTGAAATTTCCTTCGATCTGCCTCGCAATACTCCCGACGGCGGAATTAACAACGTCCCCGGAGTCTTAATGAAGGCATCGAACACTGCGCAGGGGCTTGCGCAAGGGGGTCCTCTCGCTGGATTTATCGAGAAGGTCAAAGACTCTTCATTTATGATTGCTCTGTCCTCAGGAGAGGCCGAGATGCAGCAAAATCTTCGGCTCCTTCGAGATCAGGAGTGGATTCATATTGCTCTCGTTTACAACAACGGAAAACGCGCCATCCTGGCTTTGGAAAAAGGCCGCTCCGGCGACCGCGCATTTGCCGAAGCTTTTGATGCATGGAAGCAGTGACGAAAGTGGTCGTAGTCGGCTGAACCGCGGTTGGGCCTCATACTATAAAAAGCTCTGCGGATCGATGTCGATATCGCATTTGATCGAGCCCTTGGCCTTGGGCGCGGCGTCGAGCCATTCGCGCAAGTAGGCCGAGAGATCGAAGCCGCGCGGCGCCTTGATCAACAGGCGCAGGCGATGGCGGCCGCGCACCAGCGCGAGCGGCGCGTCGGCGGGGCCGAGCACGCGCACCTCCTCGAGCGGCGGCGCCGCGCGCGCCAGCGCCCGGGCATACGATTGCGCGTCGTGCTTGTCCTCGCCGGAGACGACGATGCTGGCGAGCCGGCCGAATGGCGGATATTGGGCGCGCTCGCGCGCTTCGATCTCGGCATTGTAGAACGCCTCGCGGTCCTGCGCGATCAGCGCCCGCATCACCGGATGCTCGGGCTGGTGCGTCTGCAGATAGCCGCGGCCGACGCCGGCATCGCGTCCGGCGCGGCCGACCACCTGATGCAGGAGCTGGAAGGTGCGCTCGGCGGCGCGCGGATCGCCGTTGCTCAAGCCGAGATCGGCATCGACGACGCCGACCAGATTGAGCTTCGGGAAGTGATGGCCCTTGGCGACAAGCTGGGTGCCGATGACGATGTCGAAGCGGCCGGCGGCGACGTCGTCCAGTTCTTCGCGCAGACGCTCGACTGTGGCGACGAGATCGCTCGACAGCACCAGGAGCCGCGCCTGCGGAAACAGCGCGCGCACTTCTTCCTCGAGGCGCTCGACGCCGGGCCCGATGGCGGCGAACGAATTCGCCGCCTGGCAATGCGGGCACGCGGCCGGATGCGGCATGGCGAAGCCGCAATGGTGGCAGACCAGCTGCCGGCGGAAGCGATGATCGACCAGCCAGGCGTCGCAATGCGGGCAGGAGAAGCGAAAGCCGCAGGCGCGGCACAGCGTCAGCGGCGCGTAGCCGCGCCGATTGAGGAAGAACAAGGCCTGCTCGCCGCGCTCGATCGCGGTCGCCACCGCGCCAGCGAGCGTCGGCGCAATGAAGCGGCCGGGCGGCGGCCGCTCGCGGCGCAGATCGATCGCCTCGACCGACGGCATGCGTTGCCCGCCGAAGCGCTCGGGCAGCGCGAGCCGCCGGTAGCGGCCGCGCCGCGCATTGACTTCGGTCTCGAGCGACGGCGTCGCCGATGACAGCACCACCGGAATGCGCGTGATATGGCCGCGCACCACCGCCATGTCGCGGGCGTGATAGTGCACGCCGTCTTCCTGCTTGTAGGCCTGGTCGTGCTCCTCATCGACGACGATCAGGCCGAGATCGGCATAGGGCAAAAACAGCGCCGAGCGCGCACCGACCACGACGGCAACCTCGCCGTCGGCAACCGCGCGCCAGGTGCGCGCGCGCTTGCGCGGCGACAATTCCGAATGCCATTCCGCGGGACGTGTGCCGAAGCGCGCGGCGAAGCGGTCGAGGAATTGCGCGGTCAGCGCGATCTCCGGCATCAGGATCAAGCTTTGCCGCCCGGCGCGGATGATGTCGGCCACCGCCTCGAAATAAACTTCTGTCTTGCCCGAGCCGGTGACGCCGTCGAGCAAGGTCGCGGAATAGCTGCCTTGCGCAACCGTCGCTTTCAGGTCCGCCGCGGCGGCTTGCTGATCGCTGGTAAAGTCCGGCACCGCGAAATCCGGATCGGGTTTTTCCGCGACCGGCTCCGGCGGCAGCACGAGGGTCTCGAGCGTGCCTTCATCGATCAGGCCGTCGATGACGCCCGCGCTCACGCCGGCTTCGCGCGCTGCCTCGCTCTTGCCGCGCACCAGGCCGTCGGCGAGGAGGGCCAGCACCCGCTCACGCGCCGCCGTCTTGCGCGCCGGCGGCGTGCCAACAAGCCGCACGCCGACGCGCTCGCGCTCGGCGCCGAGATGCTCGCCCATGCGCAGGCACATGCGCAGCACCATGCCCCGCGAGCTGAGCGTATAATTCGCCACCCAATCGACGAAGCTCCGCAATTCGGGCTTAAGCGGCGGCAGTTCGAGTTTTTGCTCGACGTCCTTGAGCCGGTTGTCGAACCGCGGATTGGGTTTTGGGTTTTCCGCCCACACCACGGCGGTCGCCTCGCGGGCGCCGAGCGGCACCGAGACGATGTCGCCCGGGGCGAGCGCGAGCGTCTCGGGAACCCGATAGGAATAGGCCCGGTCGAGCGCGACCGGGACCAGGACATCGACGACACGCTTAGCCATTTGGTTCTTCAGTGGAGCATGATCTTTCGGAAAACCGGCATTCCACCCACGGATCAAGTCCGAGGGCGTGCTTTCCGGGTCATGCTCAGGTTGTCCCGAATTCCAGGGGGTTTAGGAAGGGGAAAGGGCTTGGATTTAGGGTGTCGACATGGCCCCGCACACCCCCCGCTCATTCCCGCGAAAGCGGCAATCCAGCGCGGCAGACAAGACGAAAAGCTCGGTCCCCGCCGCCGCGGGGGCGGGCGGCTCGGCAGGCTTGGCGCCAAAAGTCGCCGCCGAGATCGAGAACTGGCTCGGCCATCTCGGCAATGAGCGGCGCTATTCGCCAAAAACGCTCGAAGCCTATCGGCGCGATGTGCGCCAATTCCTCGAATTTCTGACCGAGCATTTGGGCGGCGCGCCGTCCCTAAAAGACCTCGCGGCGCTCACGCCGGCGGACGTGCGCGCCTTTCTGGCGAGCCGCCGCGCCGAAGGCATCGGCAGCCGCTCGCTGATGCGCACGCTCGCCGGCATCCGCGGCTTCGCCCGCTATCTGGAACGCAACGGCAAGGGCAAGGTCGGCGCGCTCGCCGCTGTGCGGGCGCCGAAAATCGGCAGGACATTGCCGCGGCCGCTAACGGTCATCGCCGCCCGCCGCGTCGCCAATTCCGAGCTGTTGGCCGGCGATGCCACCGAGCCGTGGGTGCACGCGCGCGACGCCGCCGTGCTGGCGCTGCTCTATGGCAGCGGCTTGCGCATCTCCGAAGCGTTGGGCCTCAAGCGCGCCGATTTTGGCGAAGGCGCCCGCGATGCCATTACGGTGACTGGAAAAGGCCGCAAGCAGCGCATGGTGCCGGTGCTGCCGCAGGTGCAAAAACTCGTCGCCGATTATGTCGCGCTCTGTCCCTACGACTTGCCGCATGACGGCCCGCTGTTTGTCGGCGCCAAGGGCGGACCGCTGGCGGCGCGCATCATCCAGCTGGCGATGGCGCGGCTGCGCGGCGCGCTCGGCCTGGCCGAGACGGCGACGCCGCACGCGCTGCGGCATTCCTTCGCCACCCACCTGTTGGCGCGCGGCGGCGACCTGCGCGCCATCCAGGAGCTGCTCGGCCACGCCTCGCTCGCCACCACGCAGATCTACACCGAAGTCGATTCCGAGCGCCTGATCGAGGCCTATCGCAACGCCCATCCGCGCGCTTAGCCCGATTTCGTGGTACTAGCCGGCGGTATGGCTAGGGGGCAAGAATCATGACGGACGCACACGAGGCGATCGAGCAAGCCGAGACGTTGAAGGAAACCGGCCGCGAGGACCGCAAAGTCGCGCTGATCATCGCCATCCTCGCGCTGTTTCTCTCCTTCTCGGAAACCCTCGGCAAGGGCGCGCAGACCGAGGCGATCAGCGCCGACGTGCAATCCGCGAACCTGTGGTCGTTCTTCCAGGCCAAGACCATCCGCATGACCACGGTGCGGACCGCCGCCGAGGAATTGAAGCTGTCGGCGCTGACCGTCACCGATCCGGCCGCCAAGGAGGCGATCGCGAAGCAGGTCGCGGCCTGGGAAAAGACCACCGCGCGTTATAACTCCGAGCCCGACACCAAGGAAGGCCGCAAGGAGCTCGCCGAACGCGCCAAGGAAAAGCAGGAGGAGCGCGATGTCTCGCTGGCGAAATATCATCATTACGAAATCGCGTCCGCCGCGTTTCAGATCGGCATCGTGTTGTGCTCGGCGGCGGTGATCACCGGCATCTTTGCGCTGGTTTGGTTCGCCGGCATTCTCGGCGCGGCCGGCGTCGCCGTGCTCTCCTTCGGCCTGTTCGCGCCGCATCTGATTCCGCTGCCTTGAGCAGTTGAATTTGGAGTTGAGCGGCTTACGCCTATCGTTATCCGTCACCCTGAGGTGGCCGCGAAGCGGCCCAACCAAGTCGGCTGCTGCCGATTTGGTATTTTCAAAAGTCCGAAATCGGATAAACCGATTTCGATTGGGGGGACGGCCCGGGCGCCTCGGCCGTGCATCCTTCGAGGCTCGCTGCGCTTGCACCTCAGGATGACGGATCACGGGTGGCGAAGTGAGGTGAAACTTGACGATCTCCCGCGGCAAGGCGGAGAAACAGGCGGCCCGCGCGACGCGGCTGGCGGCGGCCTTGCGCGAGAACCTCAAGCGCCGCAAGGCGCAGGCGCGCAGCCGGCAAGACAGTGTTCAAGACGGCATTCAAGACAGCGCTCAAGACGGCACTACGGAAAGCGTTAAGACCAAGGAGGCATCATCGCCGGCTGACCGCCCGGATGAGCGGAAGACTCCCGACTTTCGCCGCAATCGGGGCCGCGATTAGGTACCTGGCTACTGTGTACGGGGCCGTAAGGGGCAACATGGATCGCATACGCATCATTGGCGGCCGGCGGCTGAACGGCACCATACCGATCTCGGGGGCGAAGAACGCCACGCTACCCCTGATGATCGCGAGCCTGCTCACCGACGAGACGCTGACGCTCGACAACGTGCCCCGGCTCGCCGACGTGGCGCTGTTGCAGCGCATCCTCGGCAATCACGGCGTCGACATCACGGTCGGCGGCAAGCGCGCCGGCGAGACCGCCGACGACGGCCAGACGCTGCACATCTCCGCCGCCGCCATCGTCGACACCACCGCGCCCTACGAGCTGGTGTCGCGGATGCGGGCGAGCTTTTGGGTGCTGGCGCCGCTGGTCGCGCGCATGGGCGAAGCGCGGGTGTCGCTGCCCGGCGGCTGCGCTATCGGCACCCGCCCGGTCGATCTCCTGATAATGGCGATGGAGCGGCTCGGCGCGCAGATCGAGATCGATGCCGGCTATGCCGTGGCGCGCGCGCCGCGCGGCCTCAAGGGCGGCGACATCGTGTTTCCCAAAGTCACCGTCGGCGGGACGCACACCGCGCTCATGGCGGCCTCGCTCGCCACCGGCACCACCGTGATCGAGAACGCGGCGCGCGAACCGGAAATCGCCGACGTCGCCGATTGCCTCAACAAGATGGGCGCGCGCATCTCCGGCGCCGGCACCGAACGCATCGTCATCGAGGGCGTCGCCAGGCTGCACGGCGCGCGCCACAGCGTGCTGCCGGACCGCATCGAGACCGGCACCTACGCCATGGCGGTCGCCATGGCCGGCGGCGATATTCTGTTGCAGAACGCGCGCCCGGAATTGCTGCAAGCCGCGCTCGACGTGGTGGCGGCAACAGGCGTAACGGTCACGCCGACCAATCAGGGCATCCGCATCGCCCGCAACGGCGGGCATTTGGCGCCGGTCGAGGTGACGACCGCCCCCTTCCCGGCCTTCCCCACCGACCTGCAGGCGCAGCTCATGGCGCTGATGACGCGCGCCGACGGCACCTCGCATATTGTCGAGACCGTGTTCGAGAACCGCTTCATGCACGTGCAGGAACTGGTGCGGCTCGGCGCCCGCATCCATCTCGAAGGCGAGCGCGCCACCATCGAAGGCGTCGACCGCCTCAAAGGCGCGCCAGTGATGGCAACCGATCTGCGCGCATCGGTTTCGCTCGTCATCGCCGCGCTCGCCGCCGAAGGCGAAACCATCGTCAACCGCGTCTACCACCTCGACCGCGGCTTCGAGCGCCTGGAAGACAAGCTCAGCCGCTGCGGCGCCGCGATCGAGCGGCTGTCGGGGTAGGGTGGGGGGTTAGCGCCGTGGGTATAACGAACAAAACAGGAACTATCATGCCGTTGACACTTGACGTCAAGCGCTTACTTGACGTCAAGTGATCGACGGAGGCCTCTGATGAAGCAAATCATCGACGGACAGAGCTATAATACGGAGACCGCCACCGAGATCGTCGGCGGAGAGAATTTCAATTCCTCGGCATGGTGGGCACTCTACCAAACGCGCGCCGGCGCGTTTTTCAAAGTCATCATCAATCACGACGGTGAAGAGCTCCTGTTCTTTGACCGAGTCAGCGATGAAGATGCTGCAAAGATTGTCGCTGAGTGCGCACCAGATCTTCTTGAAGAATATTTCGACGGAATGTTTCCAGAAGGGGGTAGTGCAGAGAAACGCCTGACGGTCCGTCTCCCAATTAATTTGGCGAAAAGAATTGAAGCCGCTGCCGAATCAAAAGGCGCGTCGGTCAATGCATATGTGATGAGAGCGTTAGAAAAAAGTGTCTTGGAGGATGGGCAGCGACCTGTCCTCGGCTAACATATTCAAAATGCGGCCCGATCTGCTGGAAGCTCAAGCAAGCGTGGATTGGGTTTGGTCGCAGTTACCGGATTTAGCGGAACGACTGGAGAAGTGGCTGGATCGCGGGGTGACCACGGAAATTCGTGATCCCGGCCCCCTTGCCACTCACAATTTAATAATTGGCGTCGAGAAAGAGCTTTTACCGCTTTCATTCAACGTTGAAGTCGGCGCCTACATCAATGCCATCCGCAGTAGCCTCGATATTTTGGCGATGGCGCTTGTCTGCCGCCATGATTTAAATATCAGAGAAGACAAAGTCTATTTCCCAATAGCTAGAAGCGAAAGCCATTTCGTTGATGCAGACTGGCATGGAAGGAAGTTGCTCAATGCTCTTCCAATCAACGAGCGTGAGATAGTCGAGTCGCTGAAACCTTACCACGGCGGAAGTCACGCGATATGGACAATGCATCAGTTGGACATCGTTAGAAAGCATCGGCGCCTGCTTTCCGTTGTGTTGCGGCCAGTTTCTATTTCTATAAAGGGGACATTAGCGCGTGGCGATTTCGAACCGTTGGCCGTTGAAGCGGTTCACGTCAACGAGGAGACGATCATCGGTATGCTGCGGAAGGGCGCGGATACCAATCTGGTGCGTTCCAAATTCTACGTCGGCTTGAATGAAGAAGGACATATCGCACGTCGGCCCGTTGTTAGCGCCTTAGCCCACCTGGCCGACGTGGCAAGAAACATCATTGCGCTATTTGATAGCTAATGAGCTTAGACACAGGCGCCCACTCGAACGGCCTAGCTGAGGCAGGTACATTGTAACCCTCGCCGAACCGACAACAATAAAGTCGGCTGAATACAATGACCAAAGCGAAACAGCCATATCTGCACCGTAAAATCCGCCGGCTGGAGCGGGAAATCACGGCCGTAGATGAAATATTCTATTTGATAGAAAGGGACGGCGACCCTAGGCAGCACGCCGCAATGCTGGAGCGCAAGCGCGACGACATGATACGTGCCGCGGTCTTGCAGGTTCACACTTCAATCGAAGACATCCTAAACTCACAAATCATGTGTCACATATTTGGGGTGCCCGCGCATCAACGGATGAGGCTGATGGCGACCCGTGCGGGTAAGGCGCTCCGAAAATTGCTGACCACCGCGGATGGCATCGGCTTCGATCGAAAGTTGGAATTAGCTGTTGCGCTCCGAATCATATCGGACAAACGCCGCAAACGGCTCGGCATTTTGAACACCCTCCGCAATAGATGCAGTCACTTTTGGCTTTTGAAAACACCTGTGCGAAAGGGGAGACGCCCTCGCCAAAAGAAACCGCCATTGCTGCTTTACGAGGGTCGCGACTTGCATGACATCGCTACGTTCAAAGACTTTCTTGCGGAATACGGACCATTGTACGCAAAAATGTTTTTTGAATATCTCGATTACCGGGATAACTGACGCCGCGGACCGCGCGTTTACAGCGATAAGTGTGGTCACTATACCGTTGACATTCGTCCCCATATCGGTTACATACCCCAAATCTCGCTCATTGAGGGCGCCTGTCCGGCCGGCATGCCTGAAAGACGGAGCGAGATGCGGTCCCCGCGGGCGGAATTGCCAATCCGCACTCGGGCGGCTCTGGGTCCCCGGTCGACCGGCAAAAGGACCGGTCCGCACGGAGCGTGCTTAACCGACGGCTAGAATGCGAGCGGGCAAAACACCTGCGAGCTTGAGACGTCGGGAAACCCGGTTCTGGAGCTGAGCCATCGGGGTAAGAGCCGGTGGCGAGCGCCGCGGTGAAGCGCCGATAGGCGGGCGTGTCCAGCGATGGATGCGCCGCCGCGCAAGCGGCGATTGGTAGGACAATGCGCCTGTCGGCGCTTCGCCTCCCTCTTTTGTGCCGGGGGCGAATCTTTTTCTGGCGTCGTGGTTGGCAAAGCTCGGGCGCAGAGAGGCGCCGCGAGAATGCTCGTCATTGCGAGCGTCAGCGAAGCAATCCAGGGCCACTTGCTCCGAGAGCTGGATTGCTTCGCTTCGCTCGCAATGACGACGGATTCATCCGCCACCGCACGAAGTGCGGGGGAGGGGGACCACCCGCAGGGTGGTGGAGGGGGCATGCGGCGCTGAGGCCGGTCGTGAGGCCGAGGCCCCTTCCACCACGCTGCTTCGCAGCGCGGTCCCCCTTCCCCGCTTCGCGGGGGAGGACAAAGATGGTCAGCGCTCGAACACGTTCCAGTTCGGCCAATCGAGCTTTTTGATGAAGGCGCGGACGATGTTGGAATAGTCGTCGGTCCAGGGGCGCTGCCCGGGCTCCGGCGCCGTCAGCTTCCAGGCTTTGCTCGAGGCAAGCGCGCCGAGGTCTTCGGCTTTGCCGGCTGCGATCGCCACGTCGGACGAATAAATGTAGGCGTCGTCGTTATCCTTCTCGTCGCGGTCGTCGTAGATCCAGGTCTTCAGGCCGTTGGCGGCGGCGATGCCGACCGCGACGTCGTCGAGCGCGAGATTGCGGTTGGACAGATGCAGCATCACGATGCCGTCGGCCACGAGCTTGGATTTGTAGATTGCCATGGCTTCGCGGGTCGCCAGATGAATCGGGATCGCGTCCGAGGAATAGGCGTCGACGATGATCAGATCGTAGCGGTGGTCCGGCTCGCGGGCGAGCGTGAGCCGCGCGTCGCCGAGCACGATCGGCACGTCCGGCGCGCAGGCGTGGACGAAATTGAAGCGCGGCCGGTCGCGGGCGATGGCGACGATCGACGGATCGATCTCGAAGAACCGCCATTCGTCGCCGGGCTCGACATAACAGGCGAGGCTGCCGGAGCCGAGCCCGACCACCGCGACCCGGATCGCGCCTTTGCGGGCGCGCACCGCGCGGATGACCTGCGCCATCGCCGAGTTGGCGTGATAGTAGGTCAGCGGCTCGGGACGGCCGGTAACCGGCTTGCCGTCGGCGGTGGCGAGGTGCTGCGCGCCGTGGACGGTCGTGCCGTTCATCAGCACGCGATAGGTCTCGTCGGGCGTGTCGTAGATTTTGTGCACGCCGAAAAAGCTGCGCACGGTCTGGGTCCGCGCCTCGTCGGCCGGATAGAGCCGTACCATGGCGAGCGCAATGGCGATGACGAAGGCCGCCCGCAACGGCCGGCTTTTCACGAGGATCGAGCCGAGCGCGACGGCGACGGTCGCGACCAGGACGGCGGAGGCGACATTGCCCTGCGGGATCCAGCCGAAGACGATGCCCGGCACCAGCACGGCGAGGCCGATCACTGCCGCGGCCGCCCAAAAGATGCGGTCGCGCTGTTGCCAGCGCAAACCTGGAAGCGGCCGGCAGAAGACGGCGAGCACCAGCAGGATCGGATATTCGGCGACCCAGGAGAAGACGACCGGCGCGATCAGGCCGGCGAACAGGCCGCCGATCATGCCGCCGGCGGAAATCGCCAGATAGAACGTCGTCAGATGCTCCGGCGGCGGCCGCTGCGCCGCGAGCTCGCCGTGGCTCGCCATGGCGATGACGAAGAACGCCAGCAGATGCGCGCCGAGATCGAGCAGCAGATAGTCGCTGTCGCTGAACGGCAGCAGCGCGACGATGATGGCGATGGCAAACGGCTGGGCGATCAGCATCCAGCGGTGCGGGATGAGCGGCCGCGTCTGGAACACCAGCACCCAGGTCAGGAGATAAAGCGACAGCGGCAGCACCCAGAGCAGCGGCGCCGCGGCGATGTCGGTCGAGATGTAGGCGGTCACCGCGACCAGGAGGCCGGACGGTATCGCCGCCAGGAACGCCCAGCGGCCGAGCCTGAGCCACGATGGGGCCGGCGCCGGCGGCGCCGCGGGGCGCGTCGCCGCTTCGGCGCGCGCGGGCGAGCGCAGCAACAAAGCGCCGCACGCGACGATCAGCGCGAACAGCAGCCAAAATCCGCCGCCCCACAATTGGATATGCTGGCGCAGCGACAGCGTCGGTTCGAGGATGAACGGATAGGACAACAGCGCCAGGAAACTGCCGACATTCGATGCCGCGTAAAGAAAATAAGGGTCGTTGCCGGCGGGATGGCCGGTGCGCACGAACCACGTCTGCAGCAGCGGCGTATTGGCGGCGAGCGCGAAGAACGGCAGGCCGATCGAGACCGCAAACAGCCCGATCAGCCACAACGCCGCCCAGTTGCCGGGCGGGTCGCCCCAACCGTCCGCGATCGACAGCGGCAACGTCAGTCCGGCGGCGATGAGCAGCGCAAGATGAACCGCGACCGCGAACGACGGCCGCAGCGTCCGCATCAGCACATGCGCATAGGCGTAGCCGGCCAGCAGCATGGTCTGGAAAAACACGATGGCCACGGACCAGACCGACGGCGAGCCGCCGAGCCGCGGCAGCACCAGGCGCGTGAACATCGGCTGCACCGCGAACAACAGCAGCGCGCTGGTGAACACGGCGGCGGTGAAGACCGTCAGGACCAAAGCCCAGTGCCGCGCCGGCGTCCGGGATTGCGGCGGCGCGGAATGGTTCAGGTCCATGCCAATACTCGCGTGAGGGGCTTTGGGGGAAGGCTGGGCGAATGGACACGATGCCGGACAAAGAAGCAACACGTGTCGCTCGGCCGATGGCGGCGGCGCCGGCCTTCAAACTCCCTGTTTGGGACCAAGAGTTTTTGGGACCAAGAGTTTTCGGGACCAAGAGTTGGCGTTGCACGCCCGGCATTGCACCACCCTGCGAACCGCTGCTGCAAAGTGCAGCGGCATGGCTTATGTGTAGGAGCGAAAACGCCTAAATGAGAAAATCGGAGGATCGCATGACGTCCGCCCCCACCTCCCTGGTCGATCGCGCCGGGCTTGACCGGCCCCGCCTCGCCAAGATCATTTCCCGGAGCCTCGAGGGCGCCGACGACGGCGAGCTGTTCCTCGAATACCGCCAAGCCGAGATGCTGGTGTTCGACAACGGCCGGCTGAAACAGGCGACCTACGACACCTCGCAGGGTTTTGGCCTGCGCGCCGTCAAGGACGAGGCGGTCGGCTATGCGCACGCTTCGGACGTGTCCGAGGCGGCGATTGCGCGGGCCGCCGACGCCGTGCGCGCGGTCAAGGGCGGCTATTCCGGCACCTATGCCGCCCCGCCGCCCCGCACCAACGTCAAGCTCTATGGCGAGGACAGCCCGCTCGGCAGCCCGGCGTTCGAGGCCAAGGCGCGGCTCCTCGAGACCATCGACGCCTATGCCCGCGCCAAGGACCCGCGCGTCCGCCAGGTCTCGGTCAGCGTCGGCGCCACGTGGCAAGCCGTCGAGGTGGTCCGCGGCGACGGCGAGACCTATCGCGACATCCGCCCGCTGGTGCGCGTCAACGTCTCGGTCGTGGTCGGCGACGGCGACCGCCAGGAGACCGGCAGCGCCGGTTATGGCGGCCGCGAGGGCTATGAAGGCTTCATCGTCACCGACCGCTGGCAGCACGCGGCCGACGAAGCGGTGCGTCAGGCGCTGACCAATCTCGACGCCGTGCCGGCGCCGGCCGGCGAGATGGACGTGGTGCTCGGCCCGGGCTGGCCCGGCGTCATGCTGCACGAGGCCGTGGGTCATGGCCTCGAGGGCGATTTCAACCGCAAGAAGACGTCGGCGTTCGCCGGGCTGATGGGGCAACGGGTCGCCGCCAAGGGTGTCACGGTGGTCGACGACGGCACCATCGCGCTGCGCCGCGGCTCGCTGTCGATCGACGACGAAGGCACTCCGACCAACCGCACCGTGCTGATCGAGGACGGCATTCTGGTCGGCTACATGCAGGATCGCCAGAACGCGCGCCTCATGGGCATGAAGCCGACCGGCAACGGCCGCCGCGAAAGCTTCGCCCACGTGCCGATGCCGCGCATGACCAACACCTACATGCTCGCCGGCGCCCGCGAGCCCGACGAGATCATTGCCTCGGTGAAGAACGGCATCTATGCCGTGCATTTCGGCGGCGGCCAGGTCGACATCACCTCGGGCAAATACGTGTTCGAATGCACCGAGGCGTACCGCATCGACAACGGCAAAGTCGGCGCGCCGATCAAGGGCGCCATGCTGATCGGTAACGGACCGACCGACCTCAGCCGCATCTCCATGGTCGGCAACGACCTGGCGCTCGACGACGGCATCGGCACCTGCGGCAAGAACGGCCAGGGCGTGCCGGTCGGCGTCGGCCAGCCGACGCTGCGCATCGACGGCATCACGGTCGGCGGCACCGGCTGACGCACGCGCGGATCACGTTGGGCAGCTTCCGCTCATTCCTATGGGCTAGTTCGGCTCATTCCCGCGAAAGCGGGAATCCTGTTGGCGGGCGTCGACTTTGCGGTGCCTCGACTGGGTCCCCGCTTTCGCGGGGACGAGCGGCCGCAGAGGCGGGGATTCAATTCGATCGGATTTTGCGTTAACAGGGGCTATCTGCCCGTCGCATTGGAGATGTCTTTGATGCAGCAGCGCTGGACCAAACCGATCATTGATGCAGCCGCGATCCTGCTGGTCATCATGGCCGCCAAGACCGCGATCGCCGAACCGTATTACGTGCCGTCCGGCTCGATGGAGCCGACGCTGCAAATCGGCGACGAGTTGCTGGCGACCAAATATCCTTACGGCTACAGCTCGGCTTCGCTGCCGCCATTCATCAATCTGCCCGACACCCAGCGCATTCTCGGCGCCCTGCCGCAGCGCGGCGACATCGTCGTGTTCCGCTGGCCCGGCGACCGATCGCAAATCTGGGTCAAGCGCGTGATCGGCCTGCCGGGCGACCGCATCGCGATGCGCAACGGCCGCTTGTGGATCAATGGCGCGGCGGTCGCGCTCCAAGCGGACGGCACCGATCAGGCCGAGGCGGAAGACGGCTCGCTGCAACCGGTCGCGCGCTTCATCGAGACGCTGCCCGGAAACCACAGCCACACCATCTTCAAGCATCCCAGCGTCGGTGTGTTCGACAACATGGCGGAAACCGTCGTGCCGCCGGACTCGCTGTTCGTCATGGGCGACAACCGCGACAACTCGGCGGACAGCCGGGTGGCGGTCAGCTCAGGCGGCGTCGGCCTGTTGCCGGTCGCCGACCTGGTCGGACGGGTCGAAGCTTTGGTCGGGTCGTGGGATCTCGCCGTCAAACGCCAGCCGGTCTGGGCATGGCCGGCGGGGCTGCGGCTGTCGCGGTTCTTCACCGCCGTTCAGTGACGCCGGCGTGCCGGGGTTGGGCGGTATTAACGCACCACGCCGGAAATGCAGCACGGCCGATGGTGCGGCGGCTTGATCGTGTCCTTGAGGTAGCAGCGCCCGGCAGCCGTGCCGTAGCCGGGCCGCCGGTAGGTCCAGGCACGGCAGCGCTGCTCGGCTTCGCAGGCGGCGGCGCAGGCTTTGCTGCGCGGCTCGGCGTTGACGTCGAACGAGCGGTAGTCGCCGCCGGCGCGGTCGATGGAATATTCGACCGCGCCAAGCAGCGGCTCGATCACGGCGCCGCCGCGCACGCCCGACACGCAGCAACTCGCCTGCGAGCGGGGCACCACCTCGCGCTTGAGCCAGCACATCGCCGGCTCGCCGGACGTCGACGGATAGGAAAAGCTCCAGGACCGGCAGCTTTTGTCGCGATCGCAGCGCGTCGCGCACACGTCCGGATCGCCGCTCGGTACCGGGGCGTTCGCATAATCGCCGCCCGGGCGGTCGAAGCCCGATTGTGCCGAGGCGGGTGCGGCGCCGGCCGCCGCGATCATGGCCGCCAGCAGGGCAGCAAAGCCCACGGTGAGTACGCGCATGCGCCGCCTTGCGCTCGCTCGCCACGCCCCCCGACATACAGAAAAGCGTTGTTGCCGGCGAAATGCCACAAAAATTTTGGGAAAGGGCCGAATAATACGCTCAACAGATGGCTGCCGAATTGTCTCAAATAGCGATCGACGAACCGTCGTGCCGCGCTCGCCGGCGTCGTGCGCGAACCGCAACAAAGCGCTCAGCTACGAAAGTGCTTGGACAATTTCAGGCCTTGCGCCTGATAGTTCGAGCCGATGCCGGTGCCGTAAAGCTGGTCCGGCGCCGCCAGCATTTTCTCATAAACCAGCCGGCCGACGATCTGGCCGTGTTCGAGAATGAACGGCACTTCGCGCGAGCGCACTTCAAGGACCGCGCGCGAGCCGAGCCCGCCGGCGCCGGCATAACCGAAACCCGGGTCGAAAAAGCCGGCATAGTGCACGCGGAATTCGCCGACCAGCGGATCGAACGGCACCATCTCGGCGGCATAGTCGGGCGGCACTTGCACCGCCTCCAGCGAGGCGAGGATATAGAACTCATCGGGATCGAGGATCAGGCTGCCGTCGGCGCGCGCGGCAATCGGCTCCCAGAAATCGGCGATGTCATAGGCGGCGCGGCGCTCGACCTCAATGACGGCGGTGTGGCGTTTGGCGCGATAGCCGACAATGCCGGCACCGTTGCCCGTTCCGCTCCCGGAAAGGTCGACGCTCACGGCGACGCCCTCGCCCATGATCGCCTCGGCGCGGTCGACCAGCCGCTCGCGCGCGTGCAGCATGCGCAACGCCTCGCCGCCGAGCGCCGCCTCGCCGCGACGAAAGCGGATTTGCGACAGCCGCGATCCCTCGCGCACCAGCACCGGGAAGGTTTTCGGGCTGATCTCCGCGTAAAGCGGTCCGTGATAGCCTTCTGCGACGCGATCGAAGCCGCGCGTCTCGTCGGCAATGACGCGGGTGAAAACGTCGAGGCGTCCGGTCGAACTTTTCGGATTGGTCGCGGCCGCGATATCGACCGGCAGGGCGAGGCTTTCGATCAGCGGCACGATATAGACGCAGCCGGTCTCGAGGACGGCACCGTCCGTCAGGGCAAATTCATGCATCTTCAATTCGGCGATGCGGCGCGCGACGGCGGTGCCCGGGCCGGGCAAAAAACTCGCGCGCACCCGATAGGCAATGGCGCCGAGGCGCAGGTCGAGGCTTGCCGGCTGGATTTGATCGGAAGCGAATGGGCGCGCGGCCGGAATCCCGCCCTGCGCCGCCAATGCCGCAATCATGCGATCAGGAAGAATGCCCTTATCGGAAGGTGCAAAGGAGAGCGGCACGCGATCACCTGGTCGTCCCACCGCACGTGAGCGGCTTAAATCCCGCCGCGATGTAACCCGATGCCCGGCTTGACGGAAAGACGGGCACAGCGTAAGAGCCGTCTTATCCCGTGGTCATTTGAGCCGGCCGGCTTGCAGCCACGTAAAACAAGTTGCTAAAAGGCCGGGGACGCGTGAGCCCGGCCCGAGGATTTGTCCTCCCGGCCGGGTTTTTGTTTTTGGCCGATGAGGAGGGCCAGATGTCCGCGTCTCAGCATGATCGTTACCGTCCCGAAACCCGCCTGGTCCACTCCGGCACGATGCGCTCGCCATTCGGCGAGACATCCGAAGCGCTGTTTCTGACCCAAGGCTACGTCTACGACAACGCCGCCCAGGCCGAGCGTCGCTTCAAGAACGAAGAGCCCGGCTTTCAATATTCGCGCTTCTCCAATCCGACGGTTGCCATGTTCGAGGCGCGCATGGCGTCGTTCGAAGGAGCCGAGGCGGCGCGCGCCACGGCGACCGGCATGGCTGCCGTCACGCTCGCGCTGACCGGCCAGCTCAAGGCCGGCGATCACGTCGTTTCGGCCAAGGCGCTGTTCGGCTCCTGCCGCTACATCGTGGAGGACTATCTGCCGCGTTATGGCGTGTCTTCGACGCTGGTCGACGGCACCGATCTCGATCAATGGCGCGACGCGGTGCGGCCGAATACCCGAACGTTCTTCCTGGAGACGCCGACCAATCCGACCCTGGAAGTGATCGACATCGAGGCGGTCGCGCGGATCGCCCACGATGCCGGCGCGACGCTCGTGGTCGACAACGTGTTCGCGACGCCGATCTTTCAATCGCCGCTCGCGCTCGGCGCCGACTGCGTCGTTTACTCGGCGACCAAGCACATCGACGGCCAAGGCCGTTGCCTCGGCGGGATCATCCTGGGCTCGGAAGAATTCATCCAGAAGAACATTCACGTGCTGCTGCGCCAGACCGGGCCGTCGTTGTCGCCGTTCAATGCCTGGGTACTGCTCAAGGGCCTGGAGACGCTGCCGGTGCGGGTGCGGCGGCAGACCGACAGCGCCGCGACGCTCGCGGTCGCGTTGGCCGAGCACCCCAAGATCGCGCGGCTGATCTATCCCGGCCGGCCCGATCATCCACAGGCCAAGGTGGTGCAGAAGCAGATGCGCGGCGGCTCCACGCTCGTCGCCTTTGACGTCAAGGGCGGCAAGAAGGCGGCGTTCCGCTTCCAAGATGCGCTCAAGCTCATTCGCATCAGCAACAATCTCGGCGACGCCAAGAGCCTCATCACCCACCCGGCGACGACTACGCATCAGCGCCTTGCGCCGGCGCAGCGCGCCGAGCTCGGCATCGGCGAAGGGCTGGTGCGGGTGTCGGTCGGGCTCGAGCATCCCGACGACATCATCGAGGACGTACTCACCGCACTGGAGGCGGTGTAAAAGCCTGCCGCTGATTTGATCCAGGCCGGTTTTCCCGGAACGATCATGCTCCGCCGAAAGGCCGAGCGCCAATCATCAATTCGAAACGATGGCGCCTTAGTGCGCGGCCGACGCGAGCGGCCGGGTGGCGGCTTCGGTGATGGCGGCGGCAAGGAGCTTGGCCACGCAGGCATAGCTCCAGTCGTTCATATGCAACTGGTCCGGCGCGACGAACGTGTCGAACGGGATGTGCTGGACCTCGTGCCAATTGCGCATGAGCGCGTAGCGGCCGAACAGATCGACGTTCTCTTGCTTGGCCGCAAACGCGATCTGATCTTCCATGCCGGGCGTCTCCGGCTTGGCAAGAACCTGCGGCGCGTATTGCATATCCATCAGCACCACGTCGGCGCCGGCTTCCTTGAGTTGAGCGATGCCTTCACGCAGCAACAAAGCATGCGACTTGAGCGGAGAGTCGTGCAGGACGGGATTGGTGCCGACCTGCCACAGAACGAGGTCCGGATGCGCGGCGATGACGCCGGTCTCGAACCGCGCCAGCGTTTGCTCTGTTTGTTCGCCGTTGACACCGCGATTGAGCACCGTGATGTCGTGGCCGGGAAAGCGTTGCTTGAGCTCGACGGCCAGGCGGCTTGGATAGCTCGCCGCCGGCGAGCTCGCGCCGGCGCCATTGGTCGACGAAGAGCCGATCGCGACGATGACGAGCGGCCCACCGCTGGCGAGGCGCCGCGCGGTATGCTGGAGCGGATGCGTGAAGCGGCCAAGCCCTGCGGGACTGCTACAGGCGGGCGCCGGCTGGGGCACAGCGACGGCCGCCGCCGATGCGGCGGGATGCGCGCCAAGCATTTGCGCGCGTGCCGGAGCAAGCATTGCCGTCGCAACCAGGCCGGCGGCCGCGCAGGCAAGACAGCTCACCGAGATTTTGTTGTTTGATGGCATCAGTGTGTTGTCCGCATCTTTGCGGCATCAAGATGAGTGGCGTTGATGATCTGCGCCGCCAGGGCCCGGCCGATACATTCATGGACACGTCGGGCCATAGCATACCCGGTGGTGGCCGCATAGAGGTCAAAGGTACCCTCGTCGCTCCAGTAATGCATGATCGCCAGACGATCGAACAGCACCACGCCGCGCTGCTCGGCCACCCAGCGCATCACGTCGGCGAACGGGGCGACACCGAGCATGGATTCGGTGCGCGGGCTGTATTGCATATTCATCATGATCACGTCGGCCCCGGCGGCCGCGATGGCGTCGAGCCCTTGATCGAGGCTGGTGCGGAAATCGTCGGGCTCGACGCCGCGCAAGGCGTCGACCGTGCCGGCCTGCCAGATCACCAGCGCCGGATGGTCTTCGGACAGGATTTTTGGCAAGCCCACCGCCATGTCGGCCGTGGTCTGCCCCTGGGGAATGTGCGCGGTGACTTTGATTTCACTGCCCGGCAAGCGCTCCTTGAGAGCGAGCTCCAGTTGTGCCGGGTAGGCGAAACGTGCGCCGTCCGGCCCGGATAGCGCCGAGGAACGCGAGCCGACCACGGTGATATCCAATCGATGGCGATCGTTGATCTCTTTGCTGACGCGGGCCAGATCGGTCTCGGCAGGGATCAGCCGCTCCGGCACGTCGCAGTCCGGCGCCGACTCCGCCGCAACGGTGCCGCCCGCAAGTGTGATCGTGGCCAAAACGGCAAGAATAAATGTCATGCCTCGCCTCCCGCGAGGTCAGCGTCGGGAGATTTGACGCGCGATGCGGGGCTTCGCCCTTCTATGGTCTTGTACCACGATACCAGGTTGGCGGTAGCAATCATGACGATAATGCCTAACACACTGATGCCGGTTTGCAGCAGCGGGCCGCCTGACGATTCCGCGATGATGAACTGGCCGGCGAAGGCGAGAAACACCCCAAGGCAGAACACTTCCAGCGAGTGCTGGCCGCAGACGATCGCGGGCCACAGGATGGGGGATTTGAGCCCCGGCCAATCGCGTGGCACGAAGCGGACCGTGACGGCGGCGAGCGCCAGAAAATGCGCGAACCGCAGAACGTCAAGATTGGTCTTGTCGATCGGATACATCCATTCTGACAGCCAGCCCGGCACGAAACGGTCGAGCCCCTCAATATGCCAGGTCAGCGTGATCAAGAAGGCGAACAAAAGATAGGCGATCGCGATTACGAGTATGGCAGGCGAGCGCAGCACGCCGGCCAGTCGGTGCGCGCCGCCGAGCGCGCACCAGGCGCCGAACACGAACAACAATTGCCAGGCAAACGGATTGAAGAACCAGACGCCGTTCGGATAGGCCGGCAGATTCCAATCCAGCCGCCACGCCAACGCGTAGACGACCGCCGAGCCGCCGAGCGCGACATTCGGATGGCGCAGCAGCACAAAGAGCATGGGCGGAAACAACAGCAACAAAACGATATAAAGCGGCAGCACGTCCATGTTGACCGGCTTGAACTTCAACAGCAGCGCCTGAAAGATCGTGATGTCCGGTTGCTTGAGGAAATCGAGGATCTTCATTTCCTCCGCATAGAGCGGGTTGTCGAACGTCGCCGCGACGTAGGCGATCTCCGCCATGAAGATCGTGAACAGAAAAATGTGCGCCACATAGATTTGCCAGGCGCGGCGCAGGATGCGCGCGCTCGCCAGCACGAAGCCGCGTTCGCGCATGGTGCGCCCATAGACGAAGGCGGCGGTGTAACCGGAGATGAAGATGAAGATTTCGGTGGCGTCGCTGAAACCGTAGTTGCGGATCGTGAGCCAACTCACAACGTTATCCGGGATATGGTCGAGAAAGATCAGCCACAGCGCAAGCCGCGGAACAGATCGAGCCGCAGATCGCGCTCGCTCGTGGCCGATTGGGGCGGGGAAGCCATCGCCATGGAGTCTGCAACCATTGCCCGGCCGCGGCGCAGCCAATCCGGATCCGCCCCCGCTATCTAATGCGCGGATCTCCGCCATCCGCAAGTAATTGTGGCAAACGTTCGCGGCACGTGACCGCCAGCGGAACCTGAGGACAGACGGTCACGTTGTTGTTGCAACTTTGGGGCTCAAACGCAATTCACTGATGGCGGAACGGATATGCGCAGGAAGAATGACCATGCGGCAGCCGGCCGGCGCGGCGGCTCCGAAAGCGCCGGCGGCGAGCAGGCCGGCGCCGTGCCAGGATTTCGCACCATGTATCGCGCTGTCACCCGTAACATCGAGGTCGTGGTGACGCCCCGTTTCGTCGCCGACCGTTCGTCGCCGGATAACAATTATTTCTTCTGGGCCTATACCATCGCCATCACCAACAATGGCGGCGACACCGTGCAGCTGAAGACCCGCCATTGGCGCATCACCGATGCGAGCGGCCGCCGCCAGGAAGTGCGTGGTGCCGGCGTCGTCGGCGAGGAGCCGGTGCTCAAGGCCGGCGAGTCGTTCGAGTACACCAGCGGCGTACCGCTGCAAACGCCGTCGGGATTCATGTTCGGCACCTATGGCATGGTGAGCGCCAGCGGCGAGCATTTCGACATCGAGATTCCGGCTTTCTCGCTCGATGCAAGCGACAGCAAGCGCACCCTGAACTGAGGGGATCCGACGTCGCATCGCATCTGCATTGACTTTTTGCGCCGAAAGAACAAAATAAGAACTTGACCTCATGCCTTAGCGCTCACAGAGGCGGGACCGCGCCGATGCGAAAATCTGGTAGCGCCGATTTGCCGCTCCACGGCGGTCATGTGCCGAAATGGCTGGCCGACCGCATGACCCGGCTTGGCGCGGTATTGACCGAGGCCATCGTCCATCACTACGGGCGTGACGAGTTTCTACGCCGGTTGGCGCATCCCTTCTGGTTCCAATCCTTTGGCGCGGTGATGGGGATGGATTGGCATTCCTCCGGCATCACCACCAGCGTGCTCGGTGCGCTCAAGCGCGGACTGGCGCCGCTCGAGCGGCGAACTTGGTCTCCACGTTTGCGGCGGGCGCGGCAAGCATTCGCGCCTGCACGCCGCGGAGCTTGTGACGCATCGGCGATCGTATCGGCTTTGACGGCGGCGCGCTCGCCAAGGCGAGCCGCCTCGTCGCCAAGGTCGACAGCGCCGCCGTTCAGGACGGCTTCGATCTTTATCTGCACGGCTTCGTAGTCACCGACGAGGGCCGCTGGGTCGTCGTGCAACAGGGAATGAATGGCGAGCGCAAGCAGGCGCGCCGCTATCATTGGCTGTCGGAGGGCCTGAGGAGTTTTGTCGACGAGCCGCACGCCGCCATCGAAGGGCCAAGCCAAGGCGACATCATCAATCTCACCGACCGACGCGCCGAGGATTCCCGACGCAAACAGATCGAGCTTCTGGCGACGCTTGGTCCCGATCGCATTACCGGCGAAGTTGCCGCACTCACCCCGCGCGATCGGCAACGGCCGTCGCAAGCCACATTGCCGCATCTCGCTTTGCCCGCGCATCACGATGTCCGGGCGAGCGATGTTCATCTGCGGCGTCTGCACGGCAATCTTGCGGCCGCGGCCGAACGCGGACCGGTCGACTTTCCCGATTTGCTGCTCACGCCGGGCGTCGGCGCTCGCACGGTGCGGGCGCTAGCCTTGGTCGCCGAGGTCGTGCACGGCGCGCCTTGCCGGTTCAGCGACCCGGCGCGTTTTTCGATCGCCCATGGTGGCAAGGACCGGCATCCTTTCCCGGTCCCTCTTAAGGTCTACGACGAGACTATTCGCGTGCTCCGCTCCGCGGTCGACAAGGCAAAGCTCGGCCGGGAGGACGCGCTCTTTGCGTTGCGGAAACTCGATCAAGAATCACGCCGGCTCGAGCGCGCGGCAAACGGTCCGACGCTGGACGGCTTGATCGCCGCCGAGTTTGAACGGTCGCATGAATATGGCGGCCGCAGCGTCTTCGGCTGGGAGCCGCCGCACCGCAACGCCGATCAGGCGCTGGGAAAAGCCGAATCCTCGGCGGCAATTTCGGCCGGCTCGAACACGTAGGTCGAGCTGCAAAATTCGCAGGTCACCGTGATCTTGCCGTCCTCGACCATGTCGTCGCGGTCTTCCTGAGGAAAGCTCTGCAGCATGGCTTCGACACTCTGGCGCGAGCACGAGCATTGCGCCTGCACCGGCGCAGCGCGGAACACCCGCACGCCCCGCTCATGGAACAGACGATACGCAAGCTGCTCGCTCGACAATGCCGGATCGATCAGCTCGATGTCGTCGACCGTTTCGACCAGCGAGCGGCCTTCGACCCAGGCCTCATCTTCGGGTGGAGCGTAGGATTCCGTGCCGGGCGGAGCGTCGCCGGGCGGAAGATCCGCCTGACGCGCACGCTCGGGCGATTTGGGCAGAAACTGCAGCAAAATTCCGCCGGCCCGCCAGCGCCGGCGCGCGCCGCCGTTTTCGCCGCCGCGAAATTCCTCGGCGACGGCGAGCCGCACGCGGGTTGGAATCTGCTCAGAGCGCAGAAAGTATTCGTGCGCGGCCGCTTCGAGGTCGTGTCCTTCCAGCGCGACAAGTCCCTGGTAGCGGCTGGTGTCCGGGCCCTGATCGATGGTCATGGCGAGATGGCCGCGGCCAAGAAGTTGTCCGGGCTTGTCTTCGCCCGCAGCCATCGCGGCAGCGACGCGCTCGGCGTCAAAACGCGCGCAAGCGCGCACTTTTCCGGGCGAGGTGAAATCAACGACGAGCATGCGAAGCGGGCCGTCGCTTTGGGTTTGCAGAATAAAACGGCCTTCGATCTTGAGCGCGGAGCCGAGCATGACGGTGAGCACGATCGCTTCGCCCAAGAGCTTGGCGATCGGCAACGGATAGTCATGGCTGCTCAGGACGGCGTCGACCGCCGGCCCGAGCCGGACGATGCGGCCGCGCAGATCAAGCGCACTGACTTCGAAAGGCAGGATCGTGTCGTCAACGCCAATTTGCGCCGGCGCCCGAACCGGAATGGCCAGATTGGGATTGTTCATTGCCACAGAATATAAGCAGCGAGGCCGAAATTGTGAGCCCTTTTGCCGCTCTGCCGATCGCTAGCGGGCGTCCGCAAGGCACCACGTCAAGATCCCCTTTTGCGCATGCAGCCGGTTCTCGGCTTCGTCGAACACGACGGAATGGGGCCCATCCATGACCTCGTCGGTCACTTCTTCGCCGCGATGCGCGGGAAGGCAATGCATGAAAATGGCGTCCGGCTTCGCCCGCGCCATGAGCCGGGCGTTGACCTGATAACGCTTGAGCAGGTTGTGTCGGCGCGCCCCGTTGCGGTCGCCCATGGAAACCCAGGTATCGGTCACCACGCAGTCGGCGCCCTTAACCGCTTCTTCCGGGTCGGTACCGACTGCGATCGACGCGCCGGACGATTTGATCCAGTCGATGAGCGGCTTCTTCGGTGCGAGTTCCGGCGGGGTGGCGACGCGCAGCCGGAATGCAAATCGCTCGGCGGCCTGCATCCACGACGTCAGCACATTGTTGGCGTCGCCCGACCAGGCCACGGTGCGGCCGCGGATCGGGCCGCGATGTTCTTCGAAGGTCATGACGTCGGCCATCACTTGGCACGGATGAGACCGCCGCGTCAGACCGTTGATCACCGGCACCGTGGCGTAGCGCGCAAGCTCGGCGACAGCCGCCGAATCCAACGCCCGGATGACGATGGCATCGACATAGCGCGACAGCACCCGCGCGGTATCGGCAATGGTTTCGCCCCGGCCGAGCTGCATTTCGTCGGCCGTGAGCATGATGACATCGCCGCCGAGCTGACGCATGGCGATTTCGAATGAGACGCGCGTGCGGGTCGAGGGCCGTTCGAAAATCATCGCCAGGGTCTTGCCGGCGAGTAGATGTTCGTTGCGCGGACGCCTGGCCTTCATGGCACGCGCCAGATCGATCATCTTGCGCAGGTCCACGGCCGGCACGTCGATCAGATCGAGAAAGTGACGGACCGCGTTCATCGGACCGCCTGCTCCTGGACCGGCCCTCCATGCGCTCGATCGAGCCGCGCACAAGCGCGGTCGAGGCGTTGGATGCCTTCGGCGATTTCCTGTTCGCTGATAATGAGCGGCGGCAACAGCCGCACGACATTGTCGCCAGCCGCAACGGCGATCATTTTTTCGGCGCGCAACGCATCGACCAGTTCGCCGACCGGCACGACCGCGCGCAAGCCGACCAAGAGCCCTTCGCCGCGCACTTCGGCGATGATGGCGGGATATTGATCCTTGATCGCCGCCAACCGCTGCTTGAAGACCAAAGCGGTCCGCCGCACGCGCTCGAGAAAGCCCGGCTCAAGCATCACGTCGAGCACGGCGTTGGCGGCGCTCATCGCCAGCGGATTGCCGCCGAACGTCGAGCCGTGGGTGCCGGCGGTCATTCCTTTGGCCGCCTCGCGCGTCGCCAGGCAGGCGCCAACCGGAAAGCCGCCGCCAAGCGCCTTGGCCAAAGCCATGACGTCGGGTTCGACGCCGACGCGCTGGTAGGCAAACAATTCGCCGGTGCGGCCCATGCCGGTCTGCACTTCGTCAAACATCAGCAGCAGGCCGTTGTGGTCGCAGAGTTCGCGCAAAGCCCGCAGGAAAGACGGCTCGACCACGCGCACGCCGCCTTCGCCCATGATCGGCTCGATCAAAATCCCGGCGGTCTCGGGCGTGATCGCCGCCTTGGTCGCTTCGAGATCGCCGAGCGGCACGTGATCGAAGCCTTCGACAACGGGGCCGAAGCCTTCCAGGTATTTCTTTTGGCCGCCGGCGGCGAGCGTCGCCAGGGTGCGGCCGTGGAAGGCGCCCTCGAAGGTGATGATGCGGTAGCGCTCCGGCGCGCCACTCACCGCATGGTATTTGCGCACGGTCTTGATCGAGCATTCCATCGCTTCGGCGCCGGAATTGCAAAAGAACACCACGTCGGCAAAGCTTGCATCGCAAAGCCGCTGCGCGACGCGCTCAGCCTCGGGCGCTTGGTAAAGGTTGGAGACATGCCAGACCTTGTGCGCCTGCTCCGTCAGGGCGGCGACCAAATGCGGATGGCCGTGCCCCAGCGCGTTGACCGCGACGCCGGAGGTAAAATCCAAATATCGGTCGCCATTGGTCGCCACGAGCCAAACGCCCTCGCCCCGCTCGAAAGCAAGGTCGACGCGCGCATAGGTCGGTAACAAATGCGATGTCACGGTTTGCGCCCGCGCACGCTGCGCAGCATCGAACTGCGCGGCCGAAACGAAATGTGCCGCCTCTCCGGGCGGCACGATTGAGGCATTTTATTTGCGCCGGAGTTGTCGGTCAACACGTTAAAGATAACCGCGATCCGCCCGGTTGTCCCCATACTCGTCCACATCGGACAGGAATGTGTGGACGCGCCTTGTCCGAACTCTTGCGCCCGACTCGCGCCATATTGTAGGGTTTTGCTTGTCAAGTACGACATCTCGTGCGGCGGACAGTTCCTCGAAAGCGTTGGTCTCGCGTTGCGTGTTGGGCGGCAAGCGTCGCCCGGCTTGGCGAGGGATTCCGCCAAGACTGAACAGGCAGGCTGCACCCGCATTCTTTGAGGAGGATTGGGCAATGTCGTGGACTGACGAGCGAGTCGAGTTGCTGAAGAAACTGTGGTCCGACGGCCTATCGGCCAGTCAGATCGCGGGCGAACTTGGCGGCATCACCCGCAACGCGGTCATTGGCAAGGTGCATCGGCTTGGATTGTCTGGCCGCGCCAAGAGCGCGTCGAGCGCGTCACCGCGGCCGCGCAAGGCGCGGACGTCGACGCACATGCTGCGGATCGGCCGCGGCTCGATCCGCGGCAACACCGCGCTGGCGCACGCTTACGAGATTGAAGTCGACGCGACGCCGGAGCTGATCGAGAACATCATCCCGATTGGCCAACGGCGCACGATTCTGGAATTGACGGAACAAACTTGCCGCTGGCCGATCGGCGACCCGGGCAGCACGGAGTTCTTCTTCTGCGGCGGCAATACCATCACCGGCCTGCCCTATTGCGCGTACCATTCGCGCGTCGCCTATCAACCGGCAAGCGATCGCCGCCGGGACAGACGCCCGATGCGCTGATGGGTAGCGTGCGTTCCTCGGCGGGCGGCGACGCGGAGCAACGCGCGCTAGCTTGCCTTGCCGAAACGATCGTCGAGCGAATAGCCCGCTCCGCGCACCGTACGGATCGGGTCGGCGCCGTGACCGCGGTTGAGCGCCTTGCGCAGGCGACCGACATGCACATCAACCGTGCGTTCATCGATATAGACGTCGCTGCCCCACACGCCGTCGAGCAATTGCTCGCGGGAAAAAACCCGGCCCGGGCGTTCCATCAGGAACTCGAGCAGCCGGAACTCGGTCGGCCCGAGATCGACCGGGCGGCTCGATCGCGACACGCGCTTCTTCTCGCGGTCGAGCTCGAGATCGCCGATCAGCAGCACGGTGGCGACCCGTTCCGGACTGGCGCGGCGCAGCAAGGCGCGGATGCGCGCCAGCAGTTCCGGCACCGAGAACGGCTTGACGAGATAGTCGTCGGCGCCGGTCGCCAGCCCGCGCACGCGCTCGCTTTCCTCGCCGCGCGCCGTGAGCATGATGATCGGCAGCGATTGCGTCTGTGGTCGCGCCCGCAACCGGCGGCACAACTCGATGCCGGAGAGGCCGGGCAGCATCCAGTCGAGAACAATAAGATCGGGCGCGGTCTCGCGCAGCCGCGTGTCGGCGTCGTCGCCGCGGGCGACGGCATCGACCTCGTAGCCTTCAGCCTCGAGGTTGTAACGCAATAATGTGGTCAGCGGTTCTTCGTCTTCCACGATCAGGATGTTAGCACCCATCCCCGTCTCCTATTATTTCTGCAGCAGTGTTGCTCCGAAACTCGTCGTGTCTCCCTTCGGGCGCTGGTCGGTGATCGGGCGACCCTCAATCATGTAATAAACGGTTTCCGCGATGTTGGTGGCGTGATCGCCAATGCGCTCGATGTCCTTTGCACAAAACATAAGATGCATGCAGAACGTGATGTTACGCGGGTCTTCCATCATGTAGGTCAGCAGCTCGCGGAACAGCGACGTACAGATGGAGTCGACT
Source organism: uncultured Alphaproteobacteria bacterium (assembly GCA_963829395.1). GTDB lineage: Bacteria > Pseudomonadota > Alphaproteobacteria > Rhizobiales > Xanthobacteraceae > BOG-931. The sequence goes on from CAWHHX010000002.1 coordinate 508,081, forward strand.
TCCTCGTCGCCGTTCCACACCGCCAGCGCGCTGGCGAGGTCGTGGCTGGCATAGGCGTCGAGCACCTGCTTGAGCAGGGCGGAGACCAGCGTCGCCATGTGCTCGACGCCGCGGATCAACTTTTGCGGATGAAGGTCCAGATCGAGCGCGACGACCCGCTTGCCGATATGCTTGGCGTGATCGCCGATCCGCTCGAGGTCGTTGCACACGCGCATGGCGCCGACGATCTCGCGCAGATCGATGGCCATCGGCTGCCGCCGGGCGATCGTCAGGATCGCCTTCTCCTCGACCTCATGCTGCATCGCATCGACGGTTGGATCGGTGGCGATCACCTGCTCGGCTAGGTCGGTGTCGCGCTCCACCAGCGCGCGGGTGGCGTCCGAGATTTGCCGTTCCACCAGTCCGCCCATCTCGGCGACCTTGCGCGTAATCTCCTGCAGGTCGGTATCGAAGGCCTTGGCAGTGTGGTCCACTCGGTTGGTGATATCGGTCATAGTGTCACCCGAAGCGGCCAGTAATGTAGTCCTGCGTGCGCTGATCATGGGGCGCCGTGAACATCTTGCTGGTGGAATCGAACTCGATCAGCTCGCCCAGATACATAAAGGCGGTGAATTCAGACACGCGCGCTGCTTGCTGCATGTTATGAGTTACAATCACGATGGTATAATCGTTCGTTAATTCGTCGATCAGTTCCTCGATCTTGGCGGTGGAAATGGGATCGAGCGCCGAGCACGGCTCGTCGAACAGGATGACTTCCGGCCGTACCGCGACGGTACGCGCGATGCACAACCGCTGCTGCTGGCCGCCGGAAAGGCTCAGTCCGTTGGTACCGAGCTTGTCTTTGACCTCTTCCCAGAGCGCCGCCCGCCGCAACGAGGTTTCCACGCGCCCGTCGAGCTCGGATTTCGGCATGCGCTCATAAAGCCTGATGCCGAAGGCGATGTTTTCGTAGATCGACATCGGGAACGGCGTCGGCTTCTGGAACACCATGCCGATGCGCGCCCGCAGCAAATTGAGATCCTGTTTCGGCGACAGAATGTTCGTGCCGTCGAAAATGACGTCCCCGGTCGCGCGCTGGTTTGGATAGAGGTCGTACATGCGATTGAGCACACGCAGCAAAGTCGATTTGCCGCATCCCGACGGACCGATGAAGGCGGTGACCTTATGCTCGTAGAGCGGCAGGCTGATCGACTTCAGCGCCCGCGACTCGCCATAGAAGAAGTTCAGGTCGCGGATCGTGAGTTTCTCGACAAGGCCCGAACGGTCGCTCGGCGCGACCGAAACCGACGGAACGGCGACTGATGTTACGCTCATTGACTGTTTACCCGATGAGACAAGGCTGCGGGCGGTGATGCTCAACGCCAAAACCGCCAGGGTGATGATGAGGGCGCCGGTCCAAGCCAGCGATTGCCAGTCCTTATATGGACTGAGCGCGAACTGGAAAATGACGACCGGCAGGCTCGCCATCGGCGCGTTGAGGTTGGTGCTCCAGAACTGGTTGTTCAGCGCGGTGAACAATAGCGGCGCCGTCTCGCCGCTGATGCGGGCGACCGCCAGCAGCACGCCGGTGACCATGCCGGCGCGGGCGGCACGGTAACAGATCCGCGTGATCGACATCGAGCGCGGCAAGCCGATCGAGGTAGCGGCCTCCCGCAACGCGTTGGGGACGAGCGTCAGCATGTCTTCGGTGGTGCGCACCACGACCGGTATGACAATGACGGCGAGCGCGACGCCGCCGGCCAAGCCGGAGAAATGGCCCATCGGCGCGACCATGACTTCGTAGATGAACAATCCGACCACGATCGACGGTGCGCTCAAGCAGGATGTCGTTGATGAAGCGCACGACGCTGCTGAGGCGATCGTAGCGGCCGTACTCGGCCAGGTAGGTGCCGGCGAGGATGCCGATCGGGCGTGCCGATCGCAACCGCCAGGACGGTCAGGATGAGACTGCCGACGATCGGATTGAGCAGGCCGCCGCTGGCGCCTGGCGGCGGGGTCATTTGCGTGAATGCCGCTATCGATAGCCCGCCGAAGCCGTGCCACAGCAGGGCGCCCAGATACCAGCACCAGCCAGCCGAGGCCAAAGACCGTCGCGGCAAGCGACAAACTCAGCGCGACAGCGTTGTTTCGACGGCGCGCGACGTAGCGGGCGTTCATGACGTCATCCGATCCGGCGCTCGATGCGCATCAGCATGTAACGGGCCGCCGCCAGCACGATGAACGTAATGACGAACAGGATCAGTCCGAGCGCGATCAGCGAGGATGTGTAGAGATCGCCTACCGCTTCGGTGAATTCATTGGCGATGCTGGCCGAAATGGTGGTGGCGGGCGCGAGCAGCGAAGCCGAGACCCGGTGCGCATTGCCGATGACGAAGGTAACCGCCATCGTCTCGCCGAGCGCGCGGCCGAGGCCCAGCATCACGCCGCCGATCACGCCGACCCTGCGCGTAGGGCAGCACGACGTTGCGCGCTACTTCCCAGGTGGTGCAGCCGACACCGTAGGCCGCCTCCTTGAGCACCGGCGGGACCGCTTCGAACACGTCGCGCGAGATCGACGTGACAAACGGCAGCACCATGATGGCCAGGATCAGCCCGGCGGTCAGCATGCCGATGCCGTAAGGCGGCCCGGTGAAAAGCGGGGCGATGCCCGGCACATTGCCGAGCGTATTGATCAGGAACGGTTGCAGCGTTTCCTGCAGAAACGGCGCGAAAATGAAAAGGCCCCAGATGCCGTAGATGATGCTTGGGATTCCGGCAAGCAACTCGATCGCGATGCCGATCGGCCGCCGCAGCCATTGCGGGCACAGCTCGGTGAGGAAAAACGCGATCATCAGCCCGACCGGCACGGCGATCAGCATGGCGATGAATGAGGTGACGAGCGTCCCGTAGATCGGTGCCAGTGCGCCGAAATTCTCGGTGACGGGGTTCCACCGATCGGTGGTGAGGAAATCGAACCCGAAAGTCCGCAGCGCCAGAAACGATCCCTGCACCAGCGCAACGATGACGCCGCTCAAGAGCAACAGCACGCCAACGGCGGCAGCACGGGTCAATTGACGGAAGGCGACATCGCCGAGGCGAACCGATCGAGGACTCTGGCGCGCGTCCCCGCCTCGACGGACACCATCGCCCCCTCCTCCAGCGCTACGTCAACCACGGATCGCCTCCGGGCCGGGTCTATCGAAGGGCCCCTTCACGGACATCGGGTGAGCACCCACTCAAACGATATACCGGCCGCCGCACAATATACTCATGCGACGGACCGGTTAAGACAGGCGAGCGAGGCACCATGCAATGACCGTGGGGCCTCGCCGGGTTTGCATTGGACTTAATGCGCCATTGCGCCTTCGGTGTAGAGCGCTTTGCCGCTAGCTGTCCTTGATTTCGGTGGCCCAAGCCTTCTGGATCTCGGCGACGACTTTCTTCGGCATCGGCACGTAGTCGAGTTCTTCCGCCATCTTGTCGCCCTTGGCGTAAGCCCAGCCAAAGAACTTGAGCGCCTCAGCTGGCGGCCGCGGCATCGTCCGGCTTTTTCGGAATCAGGATGAAGGTCGCCGCCGTCATCGGCCACAACTCGGCGCCGGCCTGATTAGCCAGGATCACGCCATAGCCTGGCACTGAATTCCAGTCGGCATTGGCGGCGGCGGCCTGGAAAGCTGCGCTCGTGGGAGCGACGGCCTTGCCTTCCTTGTTGATCATTTTGGTGTAGACCAGCTTGTTTTGCAGGGCGTAGGCATACTCGACGTAACCGATCGAGCCCTTGGTCTGGCTCACATTGTTGGAAACGCCTTCGTTGCCCTTGGCGCCGATGCCGACTGGCCATTCGACCGAGGTTGCCGAACCGACTTTCGACTTCCAATCGGCACCGACCTCCGCCAGATAATAGGTGAAGTTGAAGGTCGTGCCGGAACCGTCGGAGCGGTGGACGACGGCGATCGGCTGCGACGGCAGCTTGGCGTCCGGGTTCAGCTTCTTGATCGCCGGGTCATCCCAGCTCTTCACCACCCCGAGGAAGATGCCAGCAAGCGTCGGACCGTCGAGGACGAGTTCGCCCGGCGTTATGCCTTCGATATTCACGACCGGCACGATGCCGCCCATCACCATGGGAAACTGTACCAAGCCGAACTTTTCAAGTTCCGTACCCTTGAGAGGAGCATCGGTGGCGCCGAAGGTAACGGTCTTTGCTTCGATCTGCTTAATTCCCCCGCCCGAACCGATGGACTGATAGTTGAGCCCGACACCGGTCTCCTTCTTGTACGTATCCGCCCATTTGGCGTAGACCGGATAGGGGAATGTTGCACCGGCACCGGAAATTTCGACGGCGGCAGCGGGAAGTATCATAGCGGCCATAAAGCCGGCGGCGGCAATCATTCTAAGCTGGTTCACTGGATGCTCCTGTCAGCGGAATTTTGGGCGACGCGGGTCTCGCACCCACGCCGGCTTTCGATCCCGTTCGGGACCTTGTCGCTCTGTTCGACGTCTTCAGGCAACGCGCTGCGGCGGGGATCCGTCGATCAAAGCTGACCCGCAGCTGCGGATGGCTTAGTTCGGGCACGTCACCGTTCTATGAGCCCAGCATGACTGTTAGATGACATAATAAGATTTTGATTTTACGATAGTTTCTCTTCAGCTCGGGCCCCGACCATGGGGAGATAAACGGTGAAGGTGGCGCCCGCACCGGGCATGCTTTCGATCAATAGCCGGCCGTGGTGACGGTTAAGAATGTGTTTCACCAGCGCCAACCCAAGGCCGGTTCCGCCCTGAGCGCGGCTCTCTCGCACGTCAACCCGATAGAACCGCTCGGTCAGTCGCGGCACGTGCTCGGGCGCGATGCCCGGTCCGTAATCGCGTACGCCGACGCGCGCTTCGGGTTCGCCGTCCGGCGACTCGCCTTGCGTCAGCGTGATGTCGACACGCTCGCCGGCGGCGCCGTATTTAAGCGCGTTCTCGACCAAGTTCTCGAACACGCGAACAAGCTCGTCGCGATCGGCGGGGACCATCAGCGCTTTGGCGGCGTCGACATGGACGATGACGCCACGGTCCCGCGCCAACGTTTCCAAGCCGTCGGCAACCTGGCGGACGATGGGTACGAGATCAACCGGCGTGTCGGGGCGGCGGTGCGCGTTGAGCTCGATGCGCGACAACGACAGGAGATCGTCGATCAGCCGCGCCATGCGGCTCGCCTGTTCTTGCATGATGGCGAGGAAGCGTTCCCGGGCCTTGGCGTCGTCCCGCGCCGAGCCTTGCAAAGTGTCGATAAAACCCGACAGCGCCGCGAGCGGCGTCCGCAATTCATGGCTGGCATTGGCGACGAAATCGGCCCGCATCTCTTCGACGCGCCGTAGCGGCGTGAGATCGTGGAAGGTCATCAGCACCAGATCCGGTCTGTCCAGTTTCGGCTCGCGCTGCACCGGTTTCACGATCATTTCAAACCAGCGGTCGAGCGGCACCCGTTCGGAATACTCGACGTGCTGCTCTTCGCCGCTGGCATAGGCGCGGCCGATCGCTTCGATCAGTTCGGGCATGCGGAGCGCGAGCGACACCGGCTCCCCCTGGCGCAAAGCCGGCGCCAGCGAGCGCGCCCGCTCGTTGAGCGTCAGCACGCGGCCATTCCGATCAAGAGCGATGACCGGGTCCGGCAGGCCGGCGACGACCGCCTCGAGCGGCTCGCCGGCGCGCTCGGCGACGGCAACCGGCCGCGCCAGCCGGCTCGCCTCCTCGGTGGCGCGATTGGCGAGCAAAGCGACCGCTGCCAGGATAACGAAACCAAAGATGGCGTATCCGGCCGTCAGCGCGCCAAGAGCGACCAGTCCTGCGAATACGATCGCCGCTGTGGCGACCACTACCCGTTTACCGCGCCACTTGCTGCCTTCCGGCGCGCGGCGAACTTCATTCAAGGTCATCAACAAGCCCTTCGGGCAAGCTCTTATCGCAAGCTCTGGGTCTATCCTCGCCCGTTTCGCGCCCGGATCAAGCCATGTCGGATTTTTCTCGCACCAAGCCGCTGACGGTACTCGCCGGCGTCGCCGTCAGGCGCGCGACGCGCCGCGTTTCACGGCCATGCAACACCTCTCGCGTTCCGAGGATCAACAGCGAGAGCGCGAAAGGAATGATGTAATAGAGCAAGCGAAACAGCAACAGACCGGCGAGCAGGTCTTCCTTGTCGAATTGCCACAGCGCCACCATCATCGTGGCATCGAACACGCCGAGACCGCCAGGAGCGTGACTGGCAAAACCCAAAAGCGTCGCGGCGACAAAGATGACGGCCACCGGGATGAAGCCGAGATGCGGCTCGTCGGGGACCAGCATATACATCGCCAGTGCGCAGAACGACAGATCGAGGATGCCGATCACGATCTGAACCAGCGTGAGCGGCCCGCCGGGCAAAGACACTTTCCAGCCTTCGCGGCCGATGACGCGTGGTTTGACCCAAACCCACGCAATGTAGGCCGCCAGCACCACCAGAATTAAAATCGCCAGAATGCGATTGAGGCCGAGCGGCAATTGGTCGATATCGCTGGCTTGCTGCGGCGAATAGAGAACACCGAGGCCAAGCATGGCGGCGTTGCCAAGCCAGAAGGTGAGCCCGGCGACGAAGCAAATCTTGGTGACTTCGATGACGCTCAGCCCCCAGGCGGAATAGATCCGGTACCGCACCGCGCCGCCGGAAAAAACGCTGGCGCCGACATTGTGGCCGACCGCGTAGCTGGTGAAGCTGCCGAGCGCGGCGGCGCGATACGGCACTTCGTAGCGGCCGATCGTGCGCAGCGCGAACAGATCGTAAAACGTGAGCGTCAAATAGGCGGCGGCGACAAACAGCCCAGCAATGAGGAGCGTCCGCCAATCGGTCGCCTCGATCGCGTCAACCAGTTCGTCAAGGTCGATATCGCGCAGAATGTGATAGAGCACGACCGCGGCGACGACGATGATGGCGAGGCTGAGGACCACACCCAATCGACTGAAGCCGACTTTTTCGTTGAAGAAATGCGCGCCGGCGCGCAATCCTTTCAGCATTCCGCGCTCCAGACCGGCTGTTCGTGCATCGATCGACCGTCTCGTGCTGCCCACCCGGCGCAGACCGCCCCCACTAGCAGATGTCGCAGCTAGGCGCGAGTGCGGCGCACAAGGGCCGCCGCAAGCGCGCGCTTTGGCCACAGCGCCGCGGGTCGCGGCGCCGCGGCATTGGGACCGCGCCCATCTTACGCGCACGGGCACGTTTGCGGTTGACGAAACGCGCGCCGCCCGCTTGTTTCGCCCCGAAGTTCAGAGGGAGCCTTTCGCCAATGACCAGGACCACACCGCCGTTTCGCGCCGACGTCGTCGGCAGCCTTTTGCGCACCGCCGCTTTGAAGGAAGCACGGGCGAAACGGGAAAAGGGCGAAATTACTGCGCCGGCGCTCAAGGAGGTCGAGGACCGCGAGATCGAAAAGATCATCAAGAAGCAAGCGGAGGTCGGTCTGAAAGTTGCGACCGACGGCGAATTCCGTCGCTCCTGGTGGCATTTCGATTTCTTCGACATGCTCGACGGTGTCGAGATTCATGAAGTCGACCACGGCATCCAGTTCCAGGGCGTGCAAACCAAACACCGCACCCCGCGCATCAAGGGCAAACTCGGCTTTTCGAGCCATCCGATGCTCGATCACTTCAAGTTCCTCAAGGCGCACACCGGCGCGGTCGCGAAAATGACGATCCCGAGTCCGGCGATTTTGCATTTCCGCCTGGAGCCGGACGCCCTGACGACAAAGGAATACGCCGACCGCGACGCCATTTTCGACGATCTGGCCAAGACCTATGGGCAGGCCATTCGCGCTTTCTATGACGTCGGCTGCCGCTATCTGCAATTCGACGACACCGCCTGGGCCTATCTCTGCTCGCCGGCGGAACTGAAAAAAGCGCGCGAACGCGGGCTTAATGCCGAGCATCTGGCGCAGGACTATGCTCGCGTCATCAACCAGGCGCTCGAAAGCAAGCCTGCCGACATGGTGGTCACGACGCACATTTGCCGCGGCAATTTTCGTTCGACCTGGATCTCCGAGGGCGGCTACGAGCCCGTCGCCGAGGTTCTGCTCGATCAATTGAATTACGACGGCTATTTCCTGGAATACGATACCGCACGTGCCGGCGGCTTTGAGCCGCTGCGCTTTTTGCCGAAGGGCAACAAAATCGTCGTGCTCGGCCTCATCACCACCAAATCCGGCCAATTGGAAAAGAAGGATGACGTCAAGCGGCGCATCGACGAAGCGACCAAGTATGCCGCGCTCGATCAGCTCGCCCTGTCGCCGCAGTGCGGCTTTGCCTCAACGGAAGAGGGCAACGTACTCGCCGAGGAGGAGCAATGGGCGAAGCTGCGGATGGTGGTCGAGATTGCCGACGAGATCTGGCGCTGACCAAAGCCCTGCATCGGTAAGCGCCTAGGAATTAAAACGTGCATAGCCGCCGGTGAAAGGATGACAAAGCCGAGACAGTGACATAATAATTCCCGAGGCGGCCTTTGGGAGGTTGTAGGAAAGGGGCAACAGATGTCATCCACCGAACACACGATACCAGACGCGAACCGGCTCTATATCGGCGAAGGGGTCACCATTAAGGGGGAAATCTCGGTACCAGACACCCTGGTGGTATGCGGCGTACTTGAGGGCGACGTGACTGTCGGTAATTTGGTCGTCGGCGAAACCGGCGCGATCAAGGGCAGGATCACCGTTGCCGAGAACGCTGAGATTTCGGGCAAAGTGTTCGAAAAGCTCGACGTCAAGTGTCTTTTAATTCTTCGCTCGACCGGCCGGGTCGACGGCAATATCAGCTACGGCCTCCTGCAGATTGAACAAGGCGCCAGCATCGCCGGCGGGCTTTCGTCCACCGATTATCGGCCGGAGCAGCAGAAGACGCCAAAGCTCGATCTCTACCCGCGCGAGCAGAAGGCGCCAAAGCAGGAAGGCACGCGGGGCGGAAAGCAGGCCGGCTTGTCAACTCTCGAGCCATTGCCGACGCCCGCTACGCCTCCCGCCGGCCAGTAAATTCGTTCGTCACGACTTCGGCCGACGACGTTTCGCAGCGGCTGAGCGGCGCTTCACGGACCTGATTTGCGGGCGGCCAATGGCGTTGCCCGCGATTAAGCGGCTTGCTGCGATATCAGTGCGCGGCCGCTGAGGCGTTTGTGCACATGCACCATGAAACTCATGGCGAATAGCGGCGTCGCCAGATTGACAATCGGAATGGACACAAAGGCCGCGATCAACAGTCCGCCGATATAGACCGTGCCGCTATTGCGCCGGCGCAGCGCCTTCGCCTCGGCCGGCGATCGATAGCGCATGGCGGCAAGATCAAAATAGATGCGCCCCAATAGCCACGCCGTCGCCAGAAAAAAGATCACGGCGCCGAAGCCGGCAAACACCAGGAGTATGGTCGCGAAAATGTAGACGACGACGGCGAGCAGCGCTGTCCTGACACCTTCCAGCAGCGCCAGCCACAACGGCAACGCCACGCCCGGCGGATCGGAGGGATAGTATTCGTGCTCCACCTCTTCTGCGATCTGGTCGGCAAAGAAGCTAGCGACAAACGCCGTGACCGCCGGCATCAAAAACACGCTGCCGACGACGATGCCCAACCCGGCCGCGACCGAGAGCAACCAGGCGATCGCCGTTGTCGGCGTGTGAGCGTGCGGCCCGAGGCCGGTCTCGACCGCGGCGCTGCCGGCACCAAGGAGCCACTCGATCAGCCGATTGAGCGCGAGGCCGACGACGACGATGAGCGCCAGCGCAAGCCCGATCGATTTCCACAGCACCGCGCGCAGCGGCGGCGACAGCATCTGACCGAGCGCTTTGGCGGCGTCGTCGAGCATGAAACCCTCCGCACGAAAGGCAGAGGTAAAGACGCCATGACGCGAGTACAAGTGGCCGTCAGGCGGCCATCGTTTCCGCGCGGCGGTCGGTCGCTGCGGCCTCCGCGCCGGGCAGAAGCGCCGGCGCTTGGAGCGTCGGCGAGTCGGCCCAATTCAGCGTCTTATAGTCGAAGCCTCGGGCGATCGTCGGCTTCACAACGTCGAAATAAGGCGAGATATCGAAGTCGCGCGGGCAATAGAGCGAGGAATGGCGGATCTCCAAAATCTGCTCGAGCGCTTGCCTGCTGCGGGTCAGCGTGATCTTCGGCAGGATCGGGTACTGGACCGTGCGGAACGCGTCGGCAATCAGCGCCGAACAGATGAGCCGCGACGGATCGCCCGAACCGAGCGCGATCAACCGGCGGCGCCAGCGTTGCGGCACCGGCAGCGGGCACAGATAGCGCATCAGGTCGATGATATTTTTCAGATCGTAGGCGAAACCGATCCGGTCCAAGGCATAGGCGCAAACCGTCGCGCAATCGGGTTCGGTCAGACCGACTGGCCGGCAAATCCGGGTGTGGAACTGAAAATACTTGGACAGCGGCGCCGAGACGACACCTTCGCCGACATTGGCCTCGATCAGCACATGCGGCTCGCCGCAATCGGTCACGCAGCCGGCGATCGGGCCGACATAGAGCGCCGAATGCGACCAGGTCGATTGGGTGAGATACTTGATGACGCCGGAAATGTTGTTGTTGCCCTCGACCAGAAGCACGTCGCCGGGCTGGAGCGATTGACGCAAAGCGTCGGGATCGCTCGGCGTGAACGGCTCATAGCCGTTTACCGGCTTCTGCAAGTGGCGGGCGATGAGCCGCCCGATCCCATCGAGCATTCTGCTCATGCGGGGCCTCCCCGAGGTTGGCGCGCTTCCGACGCGTCTTCTTCTTTGTGTTCCTTTTAAGCGAAGGGCGTTGCGATTTGGTTCACGCCGGCGCCGTCGTTGTTGACGCATCCTCAACCGTAGCGTTTGCGAACCGCGCGTCGTTGAGGCAAGCTGCAAAAAGCTGCAAGCATTTGGAAACCATGCCGCGACTGAGCCGCCGCTCGTTCCTCGCCGCCTCAGCCGCGCTGGCGACGCGCCCGGCGGTCGGCGCCGGCGCGCCGGGGATAGCGACTGTGGATGTTGTAATCGTCGGCGCCGGAGCAGCCGGAATCGCCGCCGCGCGCCGGCTCGCGGCCGGCGGCCGAAAGTTCGTGCTGATCGAGGCGGCCGACCATATCGGCGGCCGTTGCATCACCGATACGCGGACCTTCGGCGTGCCCTACGACCGCGGCGCCCATTGGATTCATGCGCCCGATTTCAATCCCGTCACCAAGCTCACGGCGCGACGCGGGATCGAAGTCTATCCGGCACCACCGAGCCAGAAGGTGCGGATCGGCCGGCGCTACGCGCGCGAAGGCGAGCTGGAAGATTTTCTGGCGCTGCAAGTGCGCGCCAACCGCAGCATCGCCGAGGCGGCGCGCAAGGGCGATATCGCCTGCGCGCAGGCGCTGCCAAACGACCTCGGCGACTGGCGGCCGGCGATCGAATTCGTGCTCGGCCCGTTCGGCTGCGCCAAGGAACTGACGCAGGTCTCGGCGGTGGATTTCGCGAAATCCATCGAGCGTAATGCGGATGCGTTTTGCCGCCAGGGTTTCGGCACGCTGATCGCTGCGTTCGCCGAGGGGATTCCCGTCAAGCTGTCGACGCCGGCGACCGCGATTGACACCCGCCGCGGCGTAACGGTGGAAACGCCGAGCGGCGCGATCTCGGCCCACGCCGCCATCGTCACCGTATCGACCAATGTGATCACATCCGGCGCCATCAAATTCACGCCCGAGCTCCCCAAGCGGCAGCTCGACGCCTTCGCCAAACTCTCGCTCGGCAGTTACGACCACATCGCGCTCGAACTTGTCGGCAATCCGCTCGGCTTCGATAGTGACGAGCTGGTCTTCGAGAAATCCGCCAACTCGCACACGGCGGCCATTCTCGCCAACGTCTCCGGCACGCAACTTTGCCTGATCGAGGTCGCCGGTACATTCGGCCGCGATCTCTCCGCGCACGGCGAAGCGGCCATGGTCAATTTTGCCGCCGATTGGCTGGCCGGCCTTTACGGCGCCGATCTGAAGAAGGCGATCAAGCGCTCCCACGCGACGCGCTGGAACAATGAACCATGGGCGCTTGGCGCCTTCTCGGCCGCGGCACCGGGCGGCCAGGGTTCGCGCCGGATCCTCATGGAGCCGGTCGGGAACGCGGTGTGGTTTGCCGGCGAAGCCGCCCACGAGACCATGTGGGGCACGGTTGGCGGCGCCTGGGAATCCGGCGAGCGCGCCGCTGACGCAGTCTTGCACAAGCTCGGACCGGCAAAGAGCGGCCGCCGGAAGCGGCGATCCCGGCCAGACACAAGCCGCCGCAACGGAAATTTGAGGCCGCACCACGCATCATGCGCGAGTACTAATTTACTGAGGTGTCTAGGTTCGTCTGCCGCCGGTCACGTCCGCAAGACGCCGCCGGTCCGCTTGCCGACTTCGCCGACGATTTTCGCCGCCAGCGCTTCGATCTCCTCGTCGGTCATCGTCCGCTCCCGCGGCTGGATCGTCACCGCAATGGCGATGGATTTCTTCCCAGGCTCGATGCCGGGGCCTTCGTAAACGTCGAAGACGGTGACGCCGGCGATCAGCTTGCGGTCGGCCCCTTGCGCAGCGCGCACGATATCGGCTGCCCTCACCGTTCGCTCGACAACGAAGGCGAAGTCGCGATCGACCGGCTGAAACGGCGACAGCTCGAGCGCAGCTTTGGCCCGCGTCGGCTTCGCCTTCGGCTCCGGGATGCGCTCCAGAATAACTTCGAAGGCGACCAGCGGACCTTCGGCATCGAGCTTTTCCAGCGCGCTCGGGTGCAGTTCGCCGAAGTGACCGAGCACGTTTTGCGGTCCGATCTGGATCGCGCCGGAGCGGCCGGGATGAAACCAGGCCGGCCCGCCGGGCGCGATTTGCAGCGCCTGGGCCGGCGCGCCCGCGGCGACCAGAATGGCAAGCGCGTCGGCCTTGGCATCAAATGCGTCAACCTCGCCGTCGCGCCCGGACCAATGGCGGCCGAGACCGGAAGGTTTGGCTAGCGCGCGTCGCACCCCGGCCGCTGCGGTGACCTGGTCATGCGGTTGATCGCCGCGAAACACCTGGCCCACCTCAAAGAGGCCGACATCGGGAAAGCCGCGATCGGCGTTCCTTTGCGCGGCAGCGATGAGACCGGGAATAAGGCTGGGCCGCATGTCGGAAAGCTCGGCCGCAATCGGATTGGCGAGCGCAAGCTCCGGTTTGCCGCCGCCAAACAACTCCGCCTCTGACTTGCCGATGAACGACCAGGTGATCGCCTCGACCAGGTTGCGGGCGCCGAGCGCGCGCTTGGCTTTGCGCGTGCGTACCTGGATCGGCGTCAGGACCGGCTTGCGCGGCGCGTCGCCGCGCTCGAACGGCGTCAGCGGCACGCGATCGACGCCAAGGATGCGCACGATCTCTTCGACCACGTCGGCCTTGTTCTGGATGTCGGCCCGCCACGACGGCGCCGCGACCTTCACCCGCTCGCCCTGACCGGCGACAAAAAAGCCGAGGCGCTCGAGGATGCGGCGCATGTCCGGCAAGCGGTACGGCGAGCCCAGCGAGCCGCTTCAGCTCGGACAGCGGAAAATCGATGACCGTCTCGGGTATGTCGGCGCGGCCGGCGACGGTCGATTTCCGACGGCACGCCGCCGCAAAGATCGAGCACCATTTTGGTCGCCAGATCGAGACCGGGAAGCATGAAAGCCGGATCGACGCCACGCTCGAACCGATAACGGGCATCGGAATTGATGCCGAGCTTGCGGCCGGTCCGGGCGATGTTGATCTCGTTCCACAGCGCCGACTCGATGAGCACGTCGGTCGTGGTTTCCGAGCAGCCGGTTTTTTCGCCGCCCATGATGCCGGAGAGCAACTCGACGCCCTCGTCATCAGCGATGACGCAACCGCCTCGTCGAGCGTATAGGTCTTGCCGTCGAGTGCGAGCAGCGTTTCGCCGGCGCGCGCGCGCCGCACCGTCAGATCGCCGCGCACCTTGGCGGCGTCGAACACATGCAACGGCCGGCCGCGGTCGTAGGTGATGAAGTTCGTGATATCGACCAGCGCGTTGATCGGGCGCAACCCGATGGCGACGAGCCGTTTCTGCAGCCAGTCCGGCGACGGGCCGTTCTTCACGCCGCGCACCAGGCGGAGTGCAAAGGCCGGACACAATTCCGGCGCCTCGATCTTGACCGCGACCGGGCAGGGAAATTCGCCTTTGATAGCCTTGATGCCGGCGTCCTTGAGCTCACCCATGTCGGCAGCGGCAAGATCGCGCGCGACGCCGTGCACGGCGGTGCAATCGGCGCGATTGGGCGTCAGGTTGATCTCGATCACCGGATCGTCCAGCCCTGCCCAGTGCGCGTAGTTCGCGCCGACCGGCGCGTCGTCGGGCAGATCGATAATGCCTTCGTGATCGTCGGACATTTGCAGCTCGAATTCCGAGACCAGCATGCCGCGGCTCTCGACATCGCGGATCTTGCCGACGCCGAGCGTGGTATTCTTGCCGGGGATGAAGGCGCCCGGCGGGGCGAAAACGCCCTTCATGCCCGCGCGCGCATTCGGCGCGCCGCAAACCACCTGGATCGGATCGCCGGTGCCGGTATCGACCATGCATACCCTGCAGCCGGTCGGCGTTGGGATGCTGCTTCGGCCTCGACCACGCGCGCAATGATGAACGGCGCAAGGAGCTTTCGCCTTGTCCTCGATGCGCTCGACTTCGAGCCCGATCATGGTGAGCTTGTCCGCGATCTCTGCAAGCGGACGATCGGTGTCGAGGTGCTCCTTGAGCCAACCGAAGGTGAATTTCATTGCCGTGATCCAAAGGCGATCGTCCTCATCGTCAGGCCCCCCATCGCGGAACGTAGAGATAGAGGAGAGGCAGGCTGAGTAAGACCAGCAGCGTCAGCAGGATGGCGGCGCGATTGCACAACCCGAAAAGCTTGTGACGAAGTATCAGCTCGTCGCGCGCCGCCTCGCTTGCCGGACTATCCAAGATCGTTTTGGAACATCGAGAGGCAGCGCAAGCAGCCGAGCGCCACCAACAGGTAAAACATGATTTCCACCACGATGACGCCCTGCTCGAAATAATCGTTGGCGACAACGGGCGCGGAAATGCCGAGCGCGGCGATCATCATCGACGTATGGGTGAGAAGTCCGCCCGCCTTATTGTCGATGATCTGAAGGCCGCGGCCGATGACGTTCGGCACACTGGTTTCGTCGTGGTCCACCGCGAGATGCTTGACATAGCGGTCAACGTGCTCGCGCGGCAAATCCCCCGTCAACGCACGATAAAGGAAGCGGTCGACAGTCCGGATCAGCGACTTGTCGATGTCCATAGCCGTTCCATCGCCTCGCGCGTCATGCGCTCAAACCGCCTGCCAGCGTCGGCAAGTCAAGCGGACGGAAGCCGTAATGGGAGAGCCAGCGCACGTCGGCTTCGAAGAAGGCCCGCAAATCCGGCATGCCGTATTTGAGCATGGCGATGCGATCGATCCCCATGCCCCAGGCAAAGCCCTGAAATTCGTCCGGATCGAGCCCGCAATTCTTGCAGCACGTTCGGGTGCACCATGCCGCAGCCGAGAATTTCCATCCAATCGTTGCCTTCGCCGAAGCGGACTTCGTCTTTGTCGCGCCGGCATTGGATATCGACTTCGAGCGAAGGCTCGGTGAACGGAAAGAACGAGGGACGAAAGCGCATGCCGACGCGATCGACCTCGAAAAACGCCTTGCAGAACTCCTCCAAAATCCACTTCAGGTGACCGAGATGCGAGCCCCGATCGATGACCAGCCCCTCGACCTGATGAAACATCGGGGTGTGGGTCTGATCCCGATCGCTCCGATAGGTGCGGCCGGGAATGATGACCCGGATCGGCGGTTTTTGGCTCAGCATGGTGCGCACCTGCACCGGCGAGGTGTGGGTGCGTAGCAAGAGGCGCGAACCGTCCGGCTTCGGATTGAAAAAGAACGTATCGTGCATGTCGCGCGCCGGATGGTCTTCCGGAAAATTGAGCTTGGTGAAGTTGTAGTCCTCGGTCTCGATGTCGGGGCCCTCGGCGACCGCAAAGCCCATATCGGCGAAGATCGCGGTCAATTCGTCAATCACCTGCGTGATCGGATGCACGCGGCCAATCTCGGCCGGCGCTTCGCGCACCGGCAATGTCACATCGACGCTTTCGCTGTTGAGGCGCGCTTCCAAAGCCGCGTTCTTGAACGTTTCGCGACGGGCCGCGAGCGCGGCATTGACGCGATCTTTCAAGCCGTTGATCAGCGGCCCCTGTGTTTTGCGCTCGTCGGGCGCCATGGCGCCCAGCGTCTTTAGGAGAGCCGTAATCGAGCCGTTTTTGCCGAGCGCGGCAACGCGCGCCGCTTCGAGCGCGGCTTCGTCGCCGGCGGCCGCGACGTCGGCAAGGATTTGTTGTTCAAGCTGCGCTGTGTCGGACATGACCTTCAAGACTTCGCTATCGAGACTCGGCTATCAATCAGGCATGAACGGCAGATCGGTGTCGGACGGCCGCCCGCCGGCCTGGGTCAGCATGCAGTGGACCTGACCGCGATGATGGGTCTGGTGGTTGAACATGTGAGTCACCAGCAACCAGCGCGGCCTGGTCCATTCGCGCTTGGTGGCGCCGGAATAATAGGTCTGATCGGTGGCAAGCCACGAATCGTCGACCGCCGCCGCCCAGTCGAGAATGATCTGGTCAAAGCCGGCGCGCTCGGATTTCAGGTTTCCCCAATCCGGATAGAGCGAAACAGAGTCTTGAACCCCGCCCTGCGGCTTCGGCACGCTGGTAAAGCGGCTCATCCAAGCGCGATCGCCCCACAACAGATGGTTCAGCGTTTTGTGGATCGAACCGAAAAAGGCGCCGCGCTCGCGCCGGCGCTCGTCGTCGGACAGCGTGTCGGCGACGCCGTAAAGGTTTTCGTTCTGCCAGCGGTTATAACGCGCCATGCGCACAACATAGGCGCCGTCGATCATGACACATTAGGCCGCTAGCGCCGACTTGACCTGGCCGACGATCGCCTCAAACGCGGCGGGTTCAGTGATCGCCAAGTCGGAGAGTACCTTGCGGTCGATCAATATGCCGGCCTTGCTCAAACCGGCGATGAAACGGCTGTAGTTGAGTCCCGAACGGACGCACCGCCGCATTCAGCCGCTGGATCCACAAAGCGCGGAACGTACGCTTGCGCCGTTTGCGGTCGCGGAAGGCGTATTGGTTGGCCTTTTCCACCGCCTGCTTGGCGATGCGGATGGTGTTCTTGCGCCGGCCGTAATAACCCTTGGCGGCTTTGAGTACTTTCTTGTGCTTGGCATGAGCGGTGACGCCGCGCTTGACGCGTGCCATGGCTGATCTCCTCTAGGAATTGCGAAAAACTGGGAACGGAACGGCGGGCCGCGAGCGGCCGGCCATCAACCATTCGGCAAAAAGTATTTCTTGATGTTGTCGCCGTCGGTCTTGAACAGCACGTTGGTGCCGCGAAGCTGACGAATTTGCTTCTTGGTGCGCTTGATCATGCCGTGGCGTTTGCCTGACTGGGCATAGAGGACTTTCCCCGTGCCAGTCACCTTGAAGCGCTTTTTGGCGCCCGATTTGGTCTTGATCTTGGGCATTTGGCTCTCCTTGGCCGCGAGCGCGAACGCTCGGCCGGCCGAAAAATGCTCGCTAACGAGCGATGTGTGCTTGGAGCACGTCGCCGCCGCCACGGCAGCCCTAATCAGCCGGGCGACGGGAGGGCGCGGTTATGGCAGAGCGAGCCGTTTCTGGCAATGGGCGCGCCAACAGCGCGCTGCTGTTGCGGCGCCGGCCGATAACTCCGGCGCCGCTTAGCGCGGCGCCAAGACCATCACGACTTGGCGACCTTCGAAACGCGGCTCCTGCTCGATCTTGGCGATCTTGGCGGTATCGCCCTTCACCCGGTCAAGCAGCTTATAGCCGAGCTCCTGGTGGGCCATCTCGCGGCCGCGGAACCGCAGCGTGACTTTGACCTTGTCGCCTTCTTCGAAGAATCGCTCGATCGAGCGCATCTTCACCTCGTAGTCGTGATCGTCGATCATCGGCCGCAGCTTGATCTCTTTGATCTCGACGACCTTTTGCTTCTTGCGCGCTTCGGCGGCTTTCTTTTGCGCCTGATATTTATATTTGCCGAAATCGAGAATCTTACAAACCGGTGGGACGGAGTTTGGCGCGATCTCCACCAAATCGAGCCCGGCCTCTTGCGCCATGGCTAACGCGGCGTTGATTTCAGTGACGCCTTTGTTGGCGCCATCTTTGTCGATGAGTTGGACCTCGCGGACGCGGATCTCCTCGTTAATGCGCGGACCCTCCTTGGCGGCGGGCTGCGGCGTTCTGATGGGGCGACGAATGGTTCCTCTCTCCTATGTCATTGCAATACGCCGTCGGCACCCAACGCGGACCACGATGGACAACCGCCCGGGAATGCTCATCGGCGAATGCTCAAGATCGGGAGTTTTTGCCGGTAAGTCAACGACCATGCGGCACGATCCCTTGCTTATCGGCGCTGTTTGCGGCGAAAGATGACGCCGCCTTGGCTTTACCGCGCCCGCTGATCCCGCCCGTGCTGAGACCGCGCCCATGAATGATAACGGCCTGAAATTCCTGAATATTGGAGCCGGGCGCGAACAACGCCGCATCGCCGTACGCGAACAATCGGGCGCGGGGCCGGGGCTGTTCTGGCTGTCCGGCTACAAATCCGACATGAAGGGCACCAAAGCCGAAGCGCTGGCCGCTTGGGCGGCAGACAGAGGACGCGCCTGCATACGCTTCGACTATTCGGGCCACGGAGAATCGGGCGGCGCCTTCACCGACGGAACGATCGGCCGCTGGCTCGCCGATGCCCTTGCGGTGTTCGACGCCTGCTGTCGCGGCCCGCAGATCCTGATCGGCTCGTCGATGGGCGGCTGGCTGGCGTTGCTGATGGTGCGCGCTTTGCGGCAACGCAGCCAAACGGCAACCGCTTCGATCGCCGGCCTGGTGCTGATCGCGCCGGCGGTCGATTTCACCGAGGAGCTGATGTGGAAGCGTTTCACGCCGGCGATCAAACAAGAGTTGGAGCAAAGCGGCGTTTGGCAGCGGCCGTCGGACTATTCGCCGGAACCGTATCTGGTCACGCGGCAACTGATCGAAGAGGGCCGCGGCCACCTTCTGCTCGGCGGCATGATCGAAACCGGATGCCCGGTGCGCATCCTCCAGGGCGTCGAAGATCCTGATGTGCCGTGGCGGCATGCGGTCGAGCTCGTTTCGCGGCTGGCCAGCGACGACGTCGTTCTCACACTGGTCAAGGATGGCGATCACCGGCTGTCGCGGCCGGAGGATATCGAACGGCTCATGCGCGCCATCGCGGAATTCTAGCTCGCTTCCACACACGCCGCGGTCTCGAAAGCCACACCGAGCTTGTCGTTGGTCCGCCAGATGACGCGGCACCAGCGCCGGGTGCGGCCGTGTTCGAACGTCAGATCGAAGGTCTCGGGCACGCCGAACGTGCTCGCGAGCTTCAGGCAGGCTCCGCTGCCGGTGATGTTCTCAACCGTGCAATAGATGACTGGCGAGCGGCGCGGCACAATGATCTTGGCATTGCGCGACACGCGCGTGCGCTTGACGGCTCTGCGGTCCTCTTTCTCGGCGTCTTCTTTGCGGTCCTCGACCATGACACGGCCCCTGCGCTCGTCCCGCGCCGAGTTGGAGGCTCGGGGCACGTGCCTCATGCCGGCCAAGTCGTCCTATAAGCAAGTCTTGCTTACTCGCTTACCGGTGAACCCTCCTCTAGGGTTCAAGTCTTACCAAGGGTCGAATGAGAACGCCGAAAGCAGGTTAACGGAGCGGAACGATCCGCCCCGTTATAGCGTCGCAGCGATGCGGCTTCGGGCGGCGCTATTTGCCCTGGCCATCCACGCTGAGCGCACCGGCGCCAGCGGCGAATACGTACAGGAAACCACCGGCCATCGTGAGGTTCTTGAAGAAATGCGTCAGGTTGGCCATATCGCCGACCGGAAGGTGAATAGCGAAACCCGTGATCAGACAGAAGATGGCCAGCGCAAGCGCGACCCAGCGGGTCTGCCAGCCGATCAGGATCAGCAGGCCGCCGATCAGCTCGATGATGATGACGATCCACACCAGCACGTCAGGCACAGGCAAGTGGTAGCTTGCGAAGTATTGGGCCGTGCCGCTCGGATTCATCAGCTTGCCGTAGCCAGCCCAAATGAAGAGGACGGACATCAACAGCCGTCCAAGCGGTTGCGCGTATGTTTTCAAACTATCCATGGTGAATGTCCCCAGCCCTTTGAACCGGCGCTTTAACGCGCCAAGTTCTAAGAGTAACAGTCGGCCAAAAGATCGACAATCACAAACGCGGGAGAAGCTCCCGCAACAGCGGCAGCGGACCGAGCGATTGGCGGAGAGCTTTTCGCAACGGCTCGCTAACGAGCTGAAAAACAACAGCGTGACGGTTACCTGGGTGATACCGCCGCCGGTGTGAAAAATTCCACCGCCGGGCGCGAACGGCGCCGGCTCAGGCCAGAAATCGCTGCACCGCGTCCACCGCTTCGCGTTTCTCGTCGAGCACGAGATGACCCGCGCCTTGGAAAATCTGGATGTCCGCCTTGGGAATGAAACTGCGCCAAATCTCGGCCTGCGCGGCCGGAATCAGCCGATCGTCCTCACCCCAAACCAGCAGCGTCGGCATGGTCAGGCGATGCAGATAACGCGACAGCTTTTGATCGTAGGGATGCTCCCATAACAACCGCGCCAGCGTGCCGCCTTCGCGATAGCGGTCGCCCATAAAATCGAGATCGGGTCCCTCCGGCAAATACGGCTTGATCACGTCGAAGTTCGTCACCAGCATCGCGGGTATCTGCTCCGGCGGCAGGCTGAGCACGTCGCCGGTAGGTCGCGTCTTGCCGCGCAGGCCAGCCGGTCCGACGAGCACCAGCCGTTCGACGCGGCGGCCATGCTCCATTGCGAACTTTGCCGCCAGCCAGCCGCCGAGCGAGAACCCGACCAGGCGCAGCTTGTCGACGCCGAGCGCATCGAACAGATCGAGATAATGCATGACATAATCATGCATGTCGCTCAGCCCCGGATCGTCGCCGGACTCGCCAAAGCCGGGATGGAACGGAATGATGACGCGGAATTTTTCCGTCCAAGGCAAGGCGAACTTAAAACCGTGCCAGGTGCCGGCGCCGTGAAAGAACACCAGCGGCTCACCGCGGCCGGCGGTGAGCACGGCGGTCTTCACGCCGTTGACGGTATGAGTTTGGCGTTCGAAACCGGCCAAGGGGTCCGGGCGGGCCATCGCATATCCTCCGTTTTTTCCTGGTTACTCGGCGGCCACGCGGCGCTCGGTGGCGGCCCGCGCGCGCATGCGCGGGATGACGTCCTGGCCAAGGAAGCTCAGGTTCTTGACGACCTTCCAATGCGGCATGTTGCCGATGGCGCCGAGAATATTGAAGTGGTTGGTGCC
This sequence comes from uncultured Alphaproteobacteria bacterium, assembly GCA_963829395.1. GTDB lineage: Bacteria > Pseudomonadota > Alphaproteobacteria > Rhizobiales > Xanthobacteraceae > BOG-931. Next base: position 529,505 of record CAWHHX010000002.1, read on the forward strand.
CAATCTGGCGCCCCATTCTTCGAGCTGCTCGACGACCTGATCGGCCGTACCGACGGCGACAAAAAACGACTCATTGATATTGTCGAAATTGAATGCGCCGTGCAGCTTGTCGGCTAGCGCCGCGCGCTTCTTCAGTTCGGCAACGGAGAGATAGCCGGGCGGCGCCAGGAATGTCGGCGTGGTGCGCAGCGCATCCTCGAAGAAAAACCGGATGTGCTCGATGGCTTCCTGCTCGGCCTTTTCCTTGGTCTCGGCGACATAAGCGATCACCTGGACCGGAAGCTGCTCCGGCCGGATCTGGTGGCCGTGCTCCGCCGCGAGCCGGCGCAGGTTCTGATTGAGTTCAAGCGCGCGCTGCTTGGTGACGAACACCGAAGAGTAGCCGAAGCCGAGCTTGGCTGCGAGCTCGATGGTTTCCTGACTTCCCGTGCCGACGATATAGCACGGCGGATGCGGCTTCTGATAAGGCCGCGGCCATGGATTGAGATAGCGGTAGGTGTAGAAATCGCCGTAGTAAGTAGTCGGGCCGTCCTGCGTCCACGCCTGCAGAATGATATCGATCGATTCGCGATGGCGCTCACGCGCCGTCGCCGGATTGATCGGATTGGCCCAGTATTCCATGCCGGTGCCGAGCGGGAATGCGACTTCGAGCCGACCCTCCGACATCACGTCCAGCATGGCGTATTCTTCCGCCAGTCGGTTGGGATATTCCAGATTCGGCGGTGTGCCCCACACGCAAATCTTGGCGTTCTTGATTTGCGGAATGATCGCGGCCGCAATCAGGCTCGGCGCCGCCATCATGCTGTAGCTGGTGTTGTGGTGTTCGTTGACCACGACCGCGTCGAAACCGACCTTGTCGGCAAGCACAAGCTCGGCAAGATAGCGCTCGTACAGCGCGCGCCCTTTTTTGGGATCGTAATATTTGTTGGGAAAGTCGACCCAAAGCGATTTGTAGTCTTTATGATTTTCCGGCAAATGCACGTAAGGCATGAAGTGCATGAAGTCGAAACGGACGTTGCCGCTCACTGAAGCGCCGCTCATTGGAACCTCCCTTGGCGACGCGAAGCGGCGATCGCCCAGTTATTTACGCATCTGACCGCGGCGCTCGGCGCCGGAGCGCAAGAGCCGCCCTTTTCGGTCAGCGGTTTGCGCGAGTCATACTTGCTTCGCTCCACGCGCGCAAACCTGCGCGGTCCGGCTCATCGGCTTGCTTGGTTCGCCGGTCGCGGCAGCTTAGATCGGGGCGGGCGCCTCGTGCAGACGCGCATTTTTGGCTGCGCGTCCTGTTATTTTACAAAGCGCGCCCTGAGGCCTTATTGACGATCCCGGTGCTGCGGGCGCGCAGCCGGCCGAACGCTGCGCGGCGACACGCCGAATTCTTTCTTGAAACACGTCGCGAAGAAACTTTGGTTCAGGAAGCCGTTGTGGACGGCAATTTCGGAAATCGGCCGTTGGCGAAGCCTTTGGTCGGCAAGGTCCTCCCGCGCCCGCTGAAGCCGCTTGGCGCGAATATGTGCGCTCACCGATTTTTCCGACGACTCAAAGACCCGGTGCAGATAGCGCGTCGAGACGCCGATCGCAGCGGCGACCGTGGCGGGATCCAGCGCCGGATCGGTGATGCGGCGGTCGATATAGGCAAGGGCGCGGCTGCGGACCGCAGCCCGCGCCAGCGACGGTCCTTCCGGCATATCTGTCGGAGCCGCCTCGAACGCAATCGCCAGAATGTCCAATATCTGCGTTGCCAGACACGCAGCTCCCTGCTTGCCAGCTTCGGCCGCGTTTTCGCTGAGCGAAGCGATCAGGTCGGCGGCAATGCGGCCCATACCAGGGCCGATCGGCCGCGCCACCGCACAATGGGAATGAATGTTTTTGAACCGCGATCTGATAACGACTTCCGGCGCTTTCAGAAAAAACGTGTCGGTCGGGGTCGCGTGCTTCAGGACGTAAGGCGACGCCAAATCCACCATCGAACAACTATTCGAATTCGAGCAGCGCCGTGCGGCCAAATTGCTCGAGGGTCAGCGGCCCTTTTTTGACAAACAAAAACACGCAGCTTTGGCTGACGTCTCTGGCGATGTGATGGCGCTTGCGGCTGGCAATCTCGTAGTCCACGATCGCACGCGTCAGGTCGAGGTCATCAAGCGTGCATTGCGTGATCACGCCTTCGAACTCAGACGTGCCGCGAAGCTCGATAGCCAACGACGCGTACAATTGGCTGATGACGGCCTCCCAAGCCCGCCGTTTGTCGCCATCGAGCCATCGACTGCTGTAGACGGCGTTCATGGTCCCTCCCCGATCGTTCCCGGCGCTCGCTGACGGGAAAGCGCCTGGGGCGCTGTCGTGCAATAATTATACGCTTTCCTGCTTCGCTTGCGCCAGACTTGCGTCTGGGGCCTTCACGGCCGTGCTGACAAACAGGCACTCGAAAGGCGGCGGATTGATCGTGCGTCCGGCGGCGGTTTTCCCCACCGATGGCGCGCAAAATTCTCGCCCATTTATGTTCTACCTGAAGAGAAACGCTCCAGCGTCTGTTGCCCACTCCTCGATGTGGAACAGCCACAGTGATGGGCTGCGTTCGACATGCGAACTCGCCGTCAAAAATTCGATGAGCCGGCTGTTAATCCCGCACGCGGCAGCGGCCGAATCGCTCGGGCCGCCGACGCGTGACTCCGATCAATGTCCGACGCGTCGCAAGCCGGATCGTCGGATCGCGCGATCAGATGAGCGGCGTGACGTTGTTTTCGACGCCTAGCAGCGCCTTGCCGTAGAGCTCATAACCGATCGGCGGCAGCACGACGGCGTGTCGCGAGGCGACGGCCGCATCGCGCCAAATGCGTTGCAGCGGGCTTGAGTCGGCAAAGCCGCCGGAGCCATGGGCGAACATCAGCTTGTCGATGGCCTGCGTGATCTTTTCGACGACATAACCGGTATCAGCGCGCACCCGCGCCCGGGTCAACAGATCCGGATAGACGCCGCTCGTTGCCGCCGCGTCGACGTCGTCGGCGGCGCGATAGGCGTGGAAATGCGCCGTGTCGATCATCATGGCGGCTTCGGCGACCTGCAGTTGGAACGCCACCGACGCGCTTTGCTTTTCGAAAAAAGTGTAAGCGATGGTGCGCGAATTCCGGCTTTTTGGCGGACGAAATCCAGCGCCGCGCGACCGAGGCCGAGGATCGGTCCCACCAGAATGATGGCGAGGATGGCGACGAATGGCGAGCGATAGAACGCCTCTTGGCTGCGCATTTCGGTCGGGTAGTCGCCCTCGATGGCGCGCGGCACCGACAGGATGCGGTGGTGAGGAACGAAGGCGTCGTTAGCTTTTAGGGAAATGCTGCCGCTCGACTTCATGCCCGCAACGAACCAGGTATCGACGCGCTCCAGGTCGGACATGGGAAACAGCGCTAGGCCCTGGTCGATCGTCTCCCCGGCATCGTTGACGATCGGCATGCCCAGCACCGCCCACTGCGCGTGCCAGCCGCCCGAATTGTAATGCCACTGGCCGGTGACGCGATATCCGCCGTCGACCTTCGTCGCCGTCGCCGTCGGGTTGAGCACGCCGGACACGCAGGCGTCGGGGTCGGCGCCGAAAACCTCGTCCTGGGCTTTGACGGGAAACAGGCTCGTCAGCCAGCAACAGACGTTGTTGAGGTTGACGACCCAGGCGGTGCCGCCGTCGGCTTCGGCGACTGCCGCGCTCACGTCGAGCATGGCGCGCGTGTTCATTTCCCAGCCGCCGTAGCGCTTCGGGGTGCAAATCTTCATCAGGCCGGCGTTCGCCACCGCTTCGATCGACTCATCGACTACGCGCCGATTGGTTTCGCCGACCGGACCGTTCTTGCGCAGCAGCGGCGCCAGCGCGCCGGCCCTGGCGACAAGCTCCTGAACGCTGGGTATCGTGACGCTGCGCACGCTTGCGATCTTGTTCATTGCCAATCTCCTCCCACGCTACGCGTAGCTATCCGCGCGATTATTGTTCCGGCGTTACAGTTTGACGCTCCGCTGCGCGCAGCGGCGGCGACGTCTCCAGAATATCCGATGTCCGTTTCAGATGCTCATCGATCAACCGGCACGCGAGGTCGGCGTCGCGCGCCAGGCAGGCATCCAGAATGCCCTTGTGCTCGCCATTGATGTCGCGATTTTCGCGCGCCAGCAAGAACGACAGATGCCGATAACGCTCGCTCTGGACGTACAGCATCGTCCGTAGATTGAGCATCCAGGGGCTGTCGCAGCCGGCGGCGAGCGCCGCATGGAAGGTGGTATGCGCGGCCACCCAGGCGTCATTCAGTCTCGCCCCGGCGTCGCCGACAACGATCGGAACGCGGTGCAGCCGATGATAGGCGGCGACGATAGAGGTTTCCCATTCGACATCGCCATGGGCGATGGCTGAGCGCAGGCACATCTGCTCGATGGCGATGCGCGTTCGCGTCAGATCCTTCAGTTCCCCGATTGAAACCGGCGTGACGGAATAGCCCTTTTGCGCCGTGGCCACCGTCCACTTTTCCGCCGAGAGTCGCGACAGCGCCTCGCGCACCGCGCCCGGACTGGTGCCGAGCCGCGCGGCAACATCGCTGATCGTGATCTTGGCGCCCGGCGCGAGCCGGCAATCGAGGATCTCCCCCAACAGGGCTTCGTACGCTTGGTCAGCCTGCGTCGCGCCGCGGTCGATGCCGGCGAGCTTGTTCATGTCTTCATCATGCGTCAGCGCGACTATAGGAGCAAGGAAAAATTATTTTCGATTGACAAAAATATTTTATGGGGGATTGAATCAAGAACTTGGTCAATCAACTTGGCAAACGCGTCCGCGGTCTTAGGCTGTCGGGCTGGACCACAAGCGAGGGAGCGCGCGATGACGGCGATTCACGGTTACATCAAGCCGAACCGCCGCCCCGGCGAACTCGGCATTCATTCGGTTGATCATTTCCATTTCGCCGTGCCGGATCTCGCCGTTGCGCAGAATTTTTATCGGGAGTTTGGCCTCGATGTCGGGCAACGCGGCAACCGGCTGACGCTTGCCACGTTTGAGCAGCCCCACGTCTGGGGAACGATCGGCGAGGGGCCGCGCAAGAAATTGGGCTATGTCTCGTTCGGCGCGTTCGAGGATGACATCGATCGTTTCTCGCAGCGCTTGCAGGAGATGGGCATCAAGCGGCTCGACCCGCCGCCCGGCATCGAGTTCAAACGGGCTTTGGTTTCGCGATCACGACGGCATTCTCGTCGAGATCAAGGTGGCGGCGAAATCGTCGCCGAACGAGAAAACCAACTTCTCGTTCAAGCCGACCGTAGCCGGCGAACGCGGCGCGCCGTACCGCAACGCGATACCGCGCACGCGGCCGCGGCGCCTGTCGCATGTTCTGATGTTCACCAGCGACGTACGCAAGGCGGTCGAGTTCTACACCCGCGTGCTCGGCATGCGGCTGTCGGATCGTTCGAGCGACAACATCGCGTTCATGCATGGCATCCACGGCAGCGATCATCACATGATCGCGTTTGCGCGCTCGAATGCGCCCGGCCATCATCACTTCAGCTGGGACGTCGGATCGGTCGATGAGATCGGCGCCGGCGCCATGCACATGCTCGAAAAAGGCTTCGCCAAAGGCTGGGGCCTCGGCCGCCACGTGCTCGGCTCGAACTACTTCCACTACGTCCAGGATCCGTGGGGCAGCTTCAGCGAATATTCCGCGGACATCGACTACATCCCGGTCACCTGTGACTGGCCGGCCGGCGATCATCCGCCGGACGATTCGTTCTACGCCTGGGGCCCGAACGTCCCCGACGATTTCGTCCACAATTACGAGGCCTGAGCGGCGGTCGCGGCGGTCTTGGAAGAGGCGCGCGGCGCGCCTCCCGCGGCCGTTAAGGAAAGAGGCAGTGGCCCGCATCCTGGGTCATTCTACCCCGTATCCCGGGTGGGCGGCATGTAGTATAGGACGGAACAACCCGTCGGCGGCGCGTCCGCAACGACGGGTATCGTGTAAGGCCAGCCCAATTTCGACGAAGTGGGCGGCCTGCAAAACCAGGGAGGGAAGGCACTATGCAGACTAAGTTGGGACCGAAAGACAAGCGACCGGAAAAGGTCGACAAGCAGCGCCGCAAGGTGATCAAGCTCATCGGCGCCGCCGGCGCCGGCGCGATCGCCTCACCGTGGATGTTCCAATCGTCGCGCGCGGCAAGCAAGACCATCAAGATTGGCATGGTCACCCCGGAGACAGGCCCGATCGCCGCATTTGGCGAGCCGTCGCAGTGGGTCGCCGCTGGCGTGCGCAAAGTCCTGGCCGATGGGATCACCGTCGGCGGCCAGAAGTACAATGTCGAGATCATCACCAAGGACAGCCAGTCGAATCCGAACCGCGCGTCGGAAGTGACGGCTCAGCTCATCAACAACGACAAAGTCGACATCATGACCGGCTCGTCAACGTCCGACACGGTCAATCCGGTGTCCGACCAGTGCGAGCTCGCCGGCGTGCCCTGCGTGACCTCGGACGATCCGTGGCAGGCCTGGTTCTTCCCGCGCAAGGGCGACCCGAAGAAGGGCTTCGAGTGGACCTATCACTTCTTCTGGGGCTTCGACATGGTCGGCAACACGTTCGCCGATATGTGGCTCTCGCTGCCGACCAGCAAGGTGGTGGCGACCTTGTTCACCAACGACCCGGACGGCGTCGCCGCAGACGACCCGGTCCACGGGTTGCCGGGGCTGTACAAGTCCAAAGGCTTCGACGTTCACGACCTCGGACTTTATCCGCCGTTGTCGGACGACTTCTCGTCGCAAATTGCCGACATGAAGAAGGTGAATGCCGAGATCGTTTGCGGCATTTTCAATCCGCCCCAGTTTGCGACCTTCTGGACGCAGTGTGCGCAGCAGGGCTTTAAGCCTAAAATCGTGACGCCGCCCAAGGCGTTGTTGTTCCCCACCGCCGTCGAGGCGCTGGGCGACCGCGGCGTCGGCATGTCCACCGAAGTATGGTGGTCGCATCACCATCCCTTCAAGTCCGGCCTGACCGGCGAGACCGCGCAGCAATATTGCGATGCTTATGAAAAGGCGACCGGCAAGCAATGGACACAGCCGCTCGGCTTCAAGCATGCCAACCTCGAGGTCGCGATCGATGTGCTCAAACGCGCCAAGAAGCTTGAGCCGACCGCGATCCGCGACGCCATCGCCCAGACCGACTATCAGTCGCTGGTCGGTCCGATCACCTGGAAGGGCGGGCCGACAAACCCAGTGCCGAACGTGTGCACCACGCCGCTGGTCGGCGGCCAGTGGAAAAAGGGCAAGAAGTTCAAGTACGACCTGGAAGTCGTCTTCAACAAGACGGCGCCGAACATTCCGCTCGACAGCCCGTTCGAGGCGATCAAGTATTCCTGAGTTGCTGTCCGGTGATCTAAAAACAGCCGCCGTGCGCTACGCACGGCGGCAACAATAACAGTCCTTCATGACCGTCTTTTATGACCGTCTTTCATGACCGCCCTTCTTGAACTTGACAGCGTGTCCAAGTTCTATGGCGCGCTCAAAGCCGTAGACACGGTCAAGCTCACGGTCGCCGACGGTGAGGCGCTCGGCGTGATCGGCCCGAACGGCGCCGGCAAGTCCACCATGTTCAACCTGATCACCGGCGACGTCGCACCGTCGACCGGCCGCGTGCTGTTTGCCGGCTCCGACATGACGGCGATGCCGCCGCACACGCGCTCCCGCTTGGGTATCGGCCGCTCGTATCAAATACCGCATCCGTTCGCGAACATGACGGTGTTCGAGAACCTCCTGGTCGGCGCCATCTTTGGCGGCCGCGCCGGCGAGCGCGAAAGCTACAAGCGTTGCAGCGACGTGCTGAAAATCACCGGGCTTTACGACAAGGCCAACAAGCCGGCGCGGACGCTGACCTTGCTTCAGCGCAAGCGGCTCGAGCTGGCGCGCGCCTTGGCCACACAGCCGAAACTGCTGCTGCTCGACGAGATTGCCGGCGGCCTGACCGACCACGAATGCGCCGAGTTGATCAAAACCATCAAGCAAATTCACGCCGGCGGCACCACGATCGTCTGGATCGAGCACATCGTTCATGCGCTGGTATCGGTCGCCAGCCGGCTGGTGGTGATGAATTTCGGCCAGGTCCTGGCGCAAGGCAATCCGCACGAGGTCATGGCCAATCCCCGGGTGCGCGAGGTTTATATGGGCATCCCGGTATCATGACGCTTCTGCAAACTCAGAATTTGTCGGCGTTCTACGGCGACTTCCAAGCGTTGTTCGATATCAACGTCACCGTCGAGGAAGGCGAGACGGTCGCCATTATCGGCGCCAACGGCGCCGGCAAGACGACGTTTCTGCGCGCCGTCGCCGGCGCTCTCGAAACCGCGCCGGACATGGTCGTGTTCGAGGGCCGCCCGATCGGTCACCTCACCGCGCACGATATCGTGCGGCTCGGCATTGCCATGGCGCCGGAGGGACGCCGGCTGTTTCCAAGTCTTTCGGTGGAAGAAAATCTCCTGCTTGGCGGCTACAGCAAGCGTCCAGGCCCGTGGGATCTCAAACGGGTCTATGAGCTGTTTCCGAGGCTGCGCGAATTGCGTCATCTCGCGGCGACGGACTTGTCGGGTGGGCAGCAACAGATGACGACGGTCGGCCGGGCCTTGATGTCCAACCCGCGGCTGTTGCTGTGCGATGAGCTGTCGCTGGGATTGGCGCCGGTCGTCATCCGCGACATCTACGACTGCCTCGTGAAAATCACGGCTGAAGGAACGACGGTGGTGCTGGTGGAGCAGGACATCAATCGCGCGCTCGATGCCTCGGCGCGCTTCTATTGTTTCCAGGAGGGCCGGCTCGCATTGACCGCGCCGACCCAGGGCTTTGACCGCGCCGCGATCAGCGCGGCGTATTTCGGCATGTAGAGCGGCAGTCACGATGGAATGGCTCAATACCTTTATCCAGGGCAGCCTGCTCGGCGGCATCTACGCCCTGTTCGCGATCGGCCTGTCACTGTCTTTCGGCATCATGCGGCTGGTCAATATCGCCCACGGCGATCTCATCGTGCTCTCGGCTTATGTCGCCATGGTCGTCGGCCAAGGGACCGGACTCGATCCGATCTCCTGCCTGGTCATCGTCGTGCCGGTGATGTTCGTGCTCGGCTACGCCTTGCAACGCGGGCTGCTGAACCAGACGCTCACCGGCGGGCTATTGCCGCCGCTTCTCGTCACCTTCGGCATTTCGATCATCATTCAGAACGGGCTGTTGCAAGGCTTCGGCGCCTATACCCAGCGGCTTCAGGAAGGCGCGATCGAAACCGCGAGCCTGCAATTCCCCGGCGGCATCTCGGTCGGCGTCTATCCGCTTCTGGTTTTCGGCGTCGCACTGCTGGCGCTCGGCAGCTTGCAGGTGCTGTTCTATCGCACCGGCCTCGGGCGCGCCTTTCGCGCCGTCTCCGACGATGCCGACACCGCCGAGTTGATGGGCGTCGACAACCGCAAGCTCTATGCGGTTGCGCTGGGCATCGCCATGATCTTCACCGCGATCGCCGGCGTGCTGTTCGCAATCCGCACGAACTTCGATCCGGCGGCGGGTCCGATCCGGCTGATCCTGGCGTTCGAGGCGGTGATCATCGGCGGCCTCGGCAGCATGTGGGGCACGCTGATCGGCGGCATCGATATTGGGCATCGCGCAGTCCGTCGGCGCCGCGCTGTCCCCGACCTGGCAAATCCTCGCCGGCCATATCGCCTTTCTGATCATCCTGATCATTCGACCGAGCGGGCTGTTCCCGCGCACGAGAGACTGAGGTCAGAGATGGACACGCCGAGCGATCGGGTCGAACGCGGAACCCGGACCAGTCGCGTCTTTGCCGTCGTGGCGTTGGTCGCGCTGGCAGTACTGGTTGCCATGCCGTGGTGGGGCGACGCCGGCGAGATGCGGCTCATCGCCGAGATGGCCTACTACCTGGCGCTGGCCCAGTTGTGGAATCTGCTCGCCGGCTATGCCGGTCTCGTGTCGGTCGGCCAGCAAGCCTATGTCGGTCTCGGCGGCTATGCGTTCTTCTATCTGACCCGCGTCCTCAATGTCGACGTGTATGTTGCGCTGTTGATCGCCGGGCCATTCGCGGGACTGCTGTCGATCCCCGTCTCGTTCGCGGTGTTTCGGCTGCGCGGCGCTTATTTCGCCATCGGCACCTGGGTCGTCTCCGAAGTGTTCGCGCTGTCGGCAAGCCTTATCGCCGTCTGGGCGCCGGTTCAGGCTTGTCGCTGACGCCGGCGATCGTGCGGCAGATCGCGCCGGACCGGGCCGGACGCGAGGCCATCCTTTATCTCATGACGCTCGCGGTCTCGGTTATTGTGTTCGGGATCGTCTATTTGCTGCTGCGCTCGCGGCACGGACTGGCGCTGACGGCGATCCGCGATTCCGAGCCGGCATCGGCAAGCCTCGGCGTCAACACGTTCCGCACCAAATTCATCATCTATATCGTCACCGCCGCATGCACTGGTCTGGTCGGCGGACTGATCTTCTTGCAGAAGCTGCGCATCTCGCCGGAAGCCGGCTTTAGCATCAACGACTGGACGGTGGTCGTCATCTTCATGGTCGTGATCGGCGGCATCGGCACGCTCGAGGGGCCGTTCATCGGCATGCTGGTCTTTATCGTGCTCCGCGAGCTCTTGGCTGACTACGGTGCGTATTATTTGATCCTGATGGGCGCCATCGCCATCGTCGTCATGCTCAAGGCGCCGTCGGGGATATGGGGCTGGATCAGCCATCGTTTCAACATCGAGCTGTTCCCGGTGGGCCGTCGCCTGGCGCTGGCGCCATCGGAAGATCTTCCCAAGCGATAGCGATCTCTCGGGAGACGGATGATTTCAGATCGAACGATCGTTCATCATTGTTAATTCATGCCGCGCTAAAAATCGATCTTGCGCTTGCCGAAGAACGCATCGATGCCGGCGCGGGCATCGTCGGAGGTCATGCTCACCGCCTGGGCGACGCTTTCGGTCCACAGCCCATCGGCAGCGGACATGTCCTCGATGCGCGGGATGGCCTGCACGATCAGATAATTCGGAATGCGCGCGTTTTTGGCGATGGCGTTGGCGAGCTCGATGGCCTTTTCCAGCGTCTTGCCCGGCTCGACCAGATAATGCGAGAGGCCAAGCCGCTCGCCGGCGGCGGCATCGAGTGTGCGGCCGGTCAGCATCATCTCGACCATGCGGCCCGAGCCGATAATCTTGGCGACGCGGACGCTGGCGCCGCCGCCGACATAGAAGCCGCGGCGGCCTTCCGGCAATTGATAGAAGGTGGTCGGATCGGCGACGCGCACATGGGTCGCGGTCGCCACTTCGAGGCCGCCGCCGATCACCGCCCCTTGCATCGCCGTCACCACCGGCCGGCCGCCGAACTGGATGGCGTCGAGCGTTGCATGCGCGAAGCGCGACATGAAAATGCTCTCGAACGCCTCGCGATGGCGATGCTCGGAAAGATCGAGGCCGGCGCAGAAATGCTTGCCGGCGCCGGCGAGCACGACACAGCGCACGTCGGGCTCGAAGCTCTCAAATGTCGTCTTCAGCTCGCCCCACAACTTCTCGCTCAAGGCATTGCGCTTGTCGGGACGATTGAGGGTGACGATCGCAATCGGGCCTTGGCGCTCGATCAGCAAAAGCGGCTCTGTCTCACTCATGGTCTTCCTGTCGATGGGGCTGGCATGGATGTTACGTCCGGACTGGCTGCGGCGCGTATCGCTGCTTCGCGAAGCGCGCGGCGAAGGACTTTATTGGTCGGCGTGCGCGGCAGTTCGGTGACGAACGTGTAGGCCCGCGGCCGCTGGTAGGGCGAGAGCTCGCTGGCGCCGACGTGACGCTCCAGCGCCGCTGCATCAAGCGCCGGATCGCCGCGGACGATGAAAGCCTGCACCTGCTCGCCCCATTCCGGATCCGGCACACCAACCACCGCGCATTCGGCAACGCCGCGATGCGCGAGCAAAACCTCCTCGACCCGCGCCGGCATGATGTTGATGCCGCCGGAAATGATCATATCGTCGTGGCGGCCTTCCAGGTAGAGGTAGCCGCGAGGGTCGAGGCGGCCGAGATCGCGCGAGCGCCACCAGCGCCGATCGCCTTCGGTGATAAAGCTTGAAGCGGTCGCTTCCGGATCGCGCCAGATGCCGACGGCGAGCGAGGGGCTGGAGACCAGAATTTCGCCGATCTCGCCCGGCGCCACTTCGTCGCGCGGACCACCGCCGGGCACAACGACCCGCAGATCGCCGTTGAGCAACGGACGGCCGACGCTGACCAGCCGGCCGCCGACCATCTCCTCGGCGGTGATGCAGCTCCCCGCTGCGCCGGTCTCGGTCGAGCCATACATCTGCACCGCATTCGGCGAGATTTTTTCCCGCAAGCGTTTGAGCGTCGGCGCGTCCATGGGCTCGGCGGCAAAGCCAACGAGACGCACGGAGCTGAAATCCGCGCCCGGCGCATTTGCATTGAGCAGCCGGCGCCACAAAGTCGGCGTCAGGAACACATGGGTGGCACGCTCGCTCGTCACCCGCCGCACCAGGTCGCCAAGATCGAAATGCTCCATGAAAATCGTGCAGGCGCCCGCGTGCAGAAATGGAAACCAGCCATTGTAGCAGCCGATAAACGCCGTGCTCAGCGGCACCAGCGAACGGTCCCGCGGCAACAGCCCTTGATAAAGGTAGAGATTGGTGCGCGCGTTCTCGACAAAGCCGCGATGGCTATGCACGACGCCTTTCGGCACCGAGGTCGTGCCCGATGAGAGCACGATGACGGCGGGATCGTCCTCGGCGGGTCTCGCGAGGGACACGTCCGCAAGCACGCCGTTGAGATCGCCGGGAATGGAAGCGGCGGCAGCAAAGGTGCCGCTGCGCTTCGCCGCCACCGCCGAAACAGCTTCGACGCAGGCACTGAGCTGCGGATATCCGGCGGCGATGCCGGCCGCCAGATTCTCCATCGAGGCGTCGTAGACCAGAACACTCGGCTGCATCTTGCGGCACACCGCGGCAAGCGTCGCTGCCGACTCGCGCGTGTGCAGTGCCATCGGCAGCGCCCCCAAGCGCACCGCGCCGAGCCAGGCGACGAGATAGATGGCGCTCGGCGGACACAACAACGCGAGCGGCTCGCCGGGTACGGCGCCCAACGACGCGAACAGAGCGGCGGCGCGGCGCGACAGAATATCGAGCTCGGCAAAGGTCAGCCGCGTCGCCGAATCGACCACCGCCTCGCCGTCGCCGAACCAGCGCGCAGCGCGCGCAAAGGCGTTGGGAATCGTAAGCGGCAGACCGACGGTCATGTCACCGTGCCCGAAGTTTGTTATTGCACCTTGAGGCCCATCTGGCCGGCGATCAGGTTGCGCTGGATTTGCGATGAGCCGGCGGCGACGGTCGCGGCGCGGGCGTCGCGGAAATGCCGCTGCATGTCGAACTCCATATTGTAGCCGTAGCCGCCCATCACCTGCATGCCGGCCTCGGTCGTCTTCACGTACGTCTCGGCCGCCAGCAGCTTGGCCATGGTGATGTCTTTAAGCGCATCTTCGCCGCGGCTGACGCGCCACGCCGCCTTGAGTGTAAGCGCCCAAGCAGCTTCGACTTGCGCCTCCAGATCGGCGAGCATGTGGGCGATCGCCTGGAAGCTGCCGATCGGCCGTCCGAATTGATGCCGCTCCTTGGCATAGCCCACGGCCATGTCGAGGGCGCCGCGGGCGCTGCCGCAATCGCAAGCCGCGGCGACAACGCGCTCGGCTTGCAGGCCGGACAGGATGCAATCCCAGCCCTTGTTCTCGCCGCCGATCAGCCGATCGGGCGGAATGCGGGCATCGTTGAAGAACAGCTCATAGGTGCCGACCGAACGGCGGCCAAGCATGTCGAGCTTGCGGACTTCGAGACCGGGCGTGTCGTTATCGACCAGGAACAGCGACATGCCTTGCCGGTAATGCGCCTTGGGATCGGTCTTCACGTAGACGTTGATGACGTTGTCGCGCGCGCCGGCGGCGGTCGCCCAGATCTTCTGGCCGCTAATCACGTATTCATTGCCGTCGCGCCGCGCTTGCGTGCGCATCGCGCCGACATCGGAGCCGGCGTCCGGCTCCGACATCGAGATCGACATGCGGATTTCCCCGGACATCAGCTTCGGCAGCCAATGGCGCTTTTGCTCCTCGGAGCCTTTGCGCGCGACATTGAGCGCGCAGAAAATGCTGCCGCCGAACGCCATCGCCGTGTCGGCGCTATAGCGGCCGATTTCCTCCGATACGATCGCCAAGTCGATGACATTGCCGCCGGCGCCGCCATATTCCTCGGCGAACGGCAGGGCGAACAGCCCCGCCGCCACCCAAGCATCGTAGAGCTCGTAAGGGTAAAGCCGTTCGCGATCGAGCCGGCGCAAGTAATCGGGTGTAGCGACCCGCTGCATCAACTTGTGGACGCTGTCCCACAGGAGCTTCTGCTCGGACGAATACTCGAAATCCATGCACCCTCCCAGCGGCCGCTTTTGCCAGCCGTGTCGGCACGATACGATGCGCTATACGACGCTATTCCCGGCTTGCCTAGAACGAGCCGGAGCCGTCGCCAGGGGAGGAAAATCGCGTGACCACCATGCTTGCCGCCCGGCTCCATAAAGTGGGCGAGCCCATGAGACTTGAGCAGGTGCCGATGCCGGCACCGCGGCCGACCGACGTGCTCGTCGCCGTCAAGGCCTGCGGCGTCGTACCGAACCTGATCAACGTATTGACCCATTGGCAGACCTGGTTTCCAGAATTGCCGCTGCCAAAGTTGCCGGCGATATTCGGGCTCGACGTCGCCGGCGTAATCGCGGCGGTCGGCGAGCAGGTGCAAAACTTTCGCCCCGGCGAGCGGGTCTATGTCACGCCCGGCCTGTTTTGCGGGTCGTGTCCGGCGTGCCGCGCCGACGACACGATGAACTGCGACAATTACACCTTTCGCGGCTATTTCGGCTTTGGTCCGGACGCGCAGCGCCAGTTCGACGCTTATCCGTATGGCGGCATGTGCGAGTACATCACCGCTCCGCAACACAATCTCGTGCCGCTTCCCGACACTGTCACCTTCGAGGAGGCGGCGCGCTTCGGCTATATCGGCACCGCCTATGCAGCTCTGCGCAAGGCCGGCGCCGGGCCCGGCAAGACGATTTTCATCAACGGCCTCACCGGTACGCTCGGTCTCGGCGCGACGCTGTGCGCGCTCGGCCGCGGCGTCACCCGCATTCTCGGCACGGCACGCGACCGCAAACGTCTTGCCCGGGTCAAAGCTCTGGCGCCGGATCGGATCGAAACCTTGCCGCAAGACGAAGGCAAATCGGTCGCCGATTGGGCGCGCTCGTTTACCGGCGGGCACGGCGTCGATGCCGTCATCGACTGTCTCGGCCCCGGCACATCCGGCACGCTCTTGATGAACGCCATCTACGCGCTGCGCCGCGGCGGCAAGGCGATCAATATCGGCGGCGTCGGCGAAAAGACGGTGATGGACGTGCATTGGATGATGGACAACCAGATCGAGTTCATTGGCAGTAACTGGTTCAGCATCGAGGACGGCGAGGCGCTCGCGGCCATGGCCGGAGCCGGGACGCTCGACCTTTCGGTGTTCGAGCATGTTCGCGTGCCGCTCGCCGAGGTGAACAGCGCGCTCGACGGTTCGCAATTCCGCGACGGCGGTTTTACCAACGTTGTGATCGTACCTTGAGGGGTGGCGGATGTCGCAATCGCATCGCGTGATCATTACCGGCACCAACAAGGCTGGAAAATCCGTAGTGGTGGAAGAGGCGCACGCCACCTTGACCGGACCGGGCAACTTCGACTTCTGGCAGACCAAGCCCGGCCAATCGCCGCACGATACGTCGTTCGGCCGCGCGCCGATGCAGTTCTATCCGCAGCCGGGCGGCACCATGTTTCGCTTGTTCGCGATCCCGCCGGACGATCCAAAAATGACGCCGGCCGACATCGCGGCGATGCAGGATTGGTTCTTCAAGGAAGTCGGCGATCCGCAGGCGCGTGTCGATACCAGCCGCCATCCGATGATGCATACCACCGCGACCGTCGACTACATCTTGCTGCTGTCCGGCGAGATTTCGCTGCTGCTCGACGAGGGCGATCCGATCAAGCTGAAGCCGTTCGACGCGGTGGTGCAGCGCGCCACCAATCATTCGTGGGTCAATACCGGGCGCGAGCCGGCGCTGCTCATGTGCGTCATGGTCGGCGGCAAGTAGCACTGCGCAAAAATATTCCATCGAGCTGGACATGAAAGACAACGACGTCCGCTCCGCCGAGGAGCTTTTCCCCTCGGGCCATCAGCCGCCGTCCGATTATGCGCGGCCGGCGGAGCATGGCCGGATCGTATGCGACAAGGACATCGCAGTGGCGATGCGCGACGGCGTCAATGTCGTGGTCGACGTCTATCGTCCGGATGCAGCCGGCCGCTTTCCCGTGCTGTTTGCCTTCGGCGTCCATTCCAAGGAGTTGCAGGGCAACGAGCTTCCGCAAGTCTTTCCGCCGCAGCCCTCGTGGTCGTCGCTCTGGCTCGGCCACGCGGAAGCCGGGGATACCGAGTTTTTCGTGACGCGCGGCTACGTACATGTGATCGGCTCGCCGCGCGGCTATTTAAAATCGGGCGACGGGGGCTCGCGCGAATGGGACAGCTACGACGTGATCGAATGGATCGCGCGGCAACCCTGGTGCGATGGCAATATCGGCATGGTCGGGATCGGCGCGTTCGCCTCCGAGCAATTCCATGCCGCCCGGCAGCAACCGCCAAAGCTCAAGGCGATCTTCCCGTACGATCCGCGCGGCGCCTACGGCAAGTTCGGCGGCTTCCGCGAGGAATATCCCGGCGGCGTGCTGCACGCCTTCCGCTATCTGATGGATCACTTTTCGTCGGTGCATACCGCGCGAAGCGTGCCGGGCGCATTGCCGCCGGACAAAGAGGAAAAATGGCGCGAGGCCATGGCCGACCCGGATATCCGCATGTATCCGCATTTGCACAATGTGCTGGTGCAGCGCGGCCAGCACATGCCGCGCTATTTCGATGTGCTGATCGATCCCTATGACGACGAGACAACCATCACCGACGCGGAGGCGCAATTTCCGAAAATCACACTGCCGACCTATACCGGCGCCGGCTGGTACGGTTACACGTACAAAACGCACCTTGCCGGCGCGCAGACTTATTTCAGCAAAATTCCGGCGCCGAAGAAGATGGTATTGACTGGGCCGGCGCATCCCGACCGGCCGCTGCGGGCACTGCGCGGCGAAATGCTGCGCTGGTACGATCATTGGCTCAAAGGCCTCGACACCGGAATCATGCGAGAGCCGCCGGTCAGCTATTGGGTGATGGGCGCCAATGAATGGCGCCGGGGCGGCGATTGGCCGCTGCCGGAAACGCAATGGACCAAGCTCCATCTTGCCAGCTGGGAACGGCTGACGGCCGAGCCGTACATCGCATCGAGCGTCGACAATTATATTCCGCCGGATGTGTTCGCCCAGATGCCGCCGACCCAAACGAACCGCATCGCCAAGCTGCGCTTCCTCACCGATCCGCTGCCGCACGATCTCCTGGTCGCGGGACCGAGCGTCCTTAATCTGTTTGCGGCGATCGATAGCGACGACACCAACTGGATTGTCATCCTCAAGGATGTCGGGCCGGATCCGGCGGTGCGCACGGCGCGCGAAGGCGAGCGTGAAATCTCGACCGAGCTGCCGGAGCGCGAACTGACCCGCGGCTGGCTCAAAGCCTCCAACCGTGCGCTCGATCCGGTGCGCTCAAAGCCCTGGAAGCCCTGGCACAAACTGACGCGGCAGGCCCGGCAGAAGGTAACGCCCGGCAGCATCGAGGAATACACGATCGAGATTTTCGCGATGGCCAATCTTTTTCGCAAAGGCCACCGGATTTGCGTTGAGATCACGAACCTCGACTTGTCGACCGGGGTTCTCGGCGCCACCAATGTCGAATATATCCCCTACCATGTCTGCAGCAGTCGCACGGTGGTGCACCGCATCTATCACGACGCGGTCCACCCCTCGCATCTTTTGCTGCCGGTCATACCCGCCGGTGATTGACGACCGCCCGCGCCCGGCCGACCGACACCTCGGCCGTCCGCATTCCAACTATGAGGTGACGCATGGACCTTCATCTGAATGGCAAAGTCGTGCTGATCACCGGCGGCTCAAAAGGCTTGGGCCTGGCGATGGCGCATCGCTTTGCATCCGAGGGCTGCCATCTTCACCTTGCCGCCCGCACGCAAACTGCGCTGGAAGACGCCGCGAACGCCATCCGCGCCCAATATCCGGTCAAGGTGACCACACTCGCCATCGACCTTGCACAGCGCGGTTCGGCCGGCCGCGTGGCCGAGGCCTTTGGCGACATCGACATTCTCGTCAACAATGCCGGCGACATTCCCTCCGGCTCGTTGGAAGCGGTCGATGAGGACCGATGGCGCGCCGGCTGGGACACGAAAGTCTTCAACTACATCAATCTCAGCCGTGAATATTTCCGCCGGATGAAGGCGCGGCAGGCGGGCGTGATCGTCAATGTGATCGGCATCGGCGGCGATCTGCTGGACGCGAGCTACATGGCCGGCGCTGTCGGCAACGCCGCCATGAGCGCTTTCACCAAGGCGCTCGGCTCGACCAGCCACAAATTCGGAATCAGAGTGGTCGGCGTCAATCCCGGGGCGTGCGCAACCGAACGCTACGAGCGATTGGCCCGCGCCAAGGCCCAGGAGCGTTTGGGCGATCCCGACCGCTGGCAGGATGCATCAAGCACGCTGCCGTTCGGCCGACCTGCGACGCCCGACGAAATAGCGGTGGCTACAGTGTTCCTGGCATCGCCGCTGTCCGCCTACACCACCGGCGCGATCCTGACGATCGACGGCGGCTTGACCGGCGGACGCGAAATCCCGCGCTGAGATCAAAAGATCGCGCGCCCGAGGACAAATCTTCGCCCGTCATGCTAGCGTCCGGGTTACCCGAACCAAGGAGGACGTGATGCGCAAAACGGCATTAGGGGTGATGGTGGCGGCGTTCGGCGTGCTGAGCATGTCGGTGGCGTCGGCGCAAAATATGACGGTGACCAGCAGCGAAGTCAGCGACGGCTCGACCATCAAGGACGCGCAGGTGGCGAACGTTTTCGGCTGCAAGGGCGGCAATATTTCGCCGTCGCTGAGCTGGAGCGGGGCGCCGAGCGACACCAAGAGCTTCGCCATCACGGTCTACGATCCGGATGCACCCACCGGCAGCGGTTTCTGGCACTGGGTCGTCTTCAATATTCCGCCGTCGACCACGTCGATCCCGGCGAATGCCGGCGACGTGAAAAAGAAGCTCATGCCCAAGGGCGCCATCCAGAGCCGGACCGATTTCGGCACCGATGGCTATGGCGGTCCGTGCCCGCCGCAAGGCGACAAGCCGCATCACTACATCTTCACGGTATACGCGGTCGACGAAGACAAGCTGCAGTTCGCCAAGGATCACAACGTTTCGGCAGCGGTCGTCGGCTTCGAACTGCATTTTCATTCCAAGGCGAAAGCAAGCTTGACCGCGACCTACGGCCGTTAGTTTTCCTGCGCGCACAAATTTAACCACGCAGCGCGGCGTGCCGCGCGGCGTGGCCGAAATGTCTGCGCGCTGTCACTGATCTTTAATAAAAAACGCAGACGGATTGCGGCGGCGGTGAGCATGGCAGACGCGACAGACACACGTCCGCAACCGGTGCGCGACAGGCCCCCGTTCGAATGCATCGCGCTGGTGCTGCAGGGCGGCGGCGCGCTCGGCGCCTATCAGGCCGGTGTCTATCAAGCACTGGCCGAAGCAGGCCTTGAGCCCGACTGGATCTCCGGCATATCGATTGGGGCGTTCAATTCCGCCATCATTGCCGGCAATCCGCCTGAGGGGCGCGTCGAAAAGTTGCGGCTGTTTTGGGAGGCGGTCACTCGGCCCTTCGTCGACTGGCAGGCGCCGTTGGCGTGGCCGGACGCGGCGCCGGAAGCCGGCGCTTCAGTAGCGCCCAGGCCGAGCGACTTTTGGACGCTCGCCAGCGCGCTGGTGCCGGCCATCAAGGCCGATGCCGCGCGCGGCTTTCTCAATCAATGGGCCGCCGGCCGCGTGCTGTTCAACGGCACGCCGGGCTTTTTTGCGTTGCGGCCGGTGACGCCCTGGTTCTGGCCCGGCAGCTCGATGCGGGCGACAAGCTACTACGACACAAGCGAACTCAAGCGGACGCTGGAGCGGCTCGTCGACTTCGACCGGATCAACAACCAGCCCATGCGTTTGAGCGTCGGCGCCGTCAATGTCCGGACCGGCAATTTCGTTTATTTCGATACCACCAAGGACCGCATCCGGCCGGAACACATCATGGCAAGCGGCGCACTGCCGCCGGCGTTTGCGGCGGTCGAGATCGATGGCGAATATTATTGGGACGGCGGCCTCATCTCCAACACGCCGCTGCGTTGGGTGGTCGACGCCCGCCCACAACGCGACACGCTGGTGTTCCAGGTCGATCTCTGGCCGTCGCGCGGTGAACTCCCGCGCAACATGGCGCACGTCAACACCCGGCAAAAGGAAATAATGTATTCGAGCCGTACCCGCGCGGCGTCTACGCATTTCACCGAGATGCAAAGCGTCCGTAATGCCATTTCGGAACTGCTGAAGAAATTGCCGGCTGAATTGGCGGACGCGCCGGAATACGCGGTCTTGCGGCAGTTTTCCGAGCGCAAGGTCTGGAACCTGATCCAGATCATCTATCGTGCCAAGGATTACGAGGGCGACTCGAAGGACTACGAATTCTCGCGTCAAAGCATGGTGGACCATTGGAGCGACGGCTACGACGACACTGTCCGGACGTTGGCCTATCCCGAAGTGCTCGAGCGCCCGCGCACCGCCGATGGCGTCTCTATTTTCGACGTTGCCGAACACGAGCGTGAATAGGCCGGCGGCCGCGAGGCGTCAGTCAAAACCGAGGGAAGATCATGAAAGAAGACGAAGTGCGCAAGCGCGCTTTTGCCATGCCGCTCACCAGTCCGGCGTATCCGCCCGGGCCATACCGTTTCTATCAGCGCGAGTTTATGATCATCACCTACCGGACTGACGCGGATAAATTGCGCGCACTCGTGCCGGAGCCACTGCAAGTCGACGAGCCGATCGTCAAATACGAGTTCATCCGCATGCCGGATTCGACCGGCTTCGGCGATTACACCGAGACCGGCCAGGTCATTCCGGTCTCATTCCGCGGCCGCAAAGGGGGCTATTCCCATTGCATGTTCCTCAATGACGAACCGCCGATAGCCGGCGGGCGCGAATTGTGGGGTTTTCCCAAGAAGTTGGCGCAGCCAAGCCTGCGCGCCGAGATCGACACCCTCGTCGGCACGCTCGACTATGGCCCAGTGCGCGTCGCCACCGGCACGATGGGCTATAAGCACAAGCCTGCGGATCTGGCCGCGATAAAGGCTTCGCTCGAGGCGCCGAACTATCTTCTGAAAATCATTCCGCACGTCGACGGCACACCGCGCATTTGCGAGCTGGTCGAATATTATTTGGACGACATCGACCTGAAAGGCGCCTGGACCGGACCTGGCGCGCTCGATCTTCATGCCCATGCACTGGCGCCGGTCGCCGAGCTTCCGGTGCTTGAAGTCATCTCGGCCACGCACGTCATTGCCGATTTGACGCTTGGACTCGGCAAAGTCGCCTACGACTACTTGCGCTGAGCGCCTGGCGCCATGCCGTTCGCAAAACTATTGACGACCGCGCGCCCGATAGGCGCTGGGGGTTTGTCCGACGATCCGCTGAAAACGGCGGTTGAATGTCGAAAGATCGCCGAAGCCGGTCGCAAATGCGATGGCGGAAACGCTTTCGGAAGTTCGACGCAAGCGGACAGCAGCGCGGCTGAGCCGCGCATGCAGAATGAATTGATGCGGCGTCATTCCCACCACCGCCCGGAAGGTGCGCAGAAAGTGATACGGGCTCATCGCCGCGCCACGCGCCAGTTCGGCCACTGATAGCGTTTCATCGGCGTGCGCCTCGATCCGGCGGAGTACAGCATCGATCCGTTTCTCGTCGCGCGAGCTCGGCGCCGTCGCGTGGCCCTTGCTCTCGGCAAACACGCCGGACACCGCGCCGGCAACGCGCAGCGCCACTTCCTCCAGTTCGCCCGCGTCACCGTCGTCGCGCGCGGCTTCGGCTGCGGCGACGATTGGCAGCAACGCCGGATTCGGCGGCAGCCGCGGAACGGCAAATGACATCCGCCGCGCGCC
Organism: uncultured Alphaproteobacteria bacterium; assembly: GCA_963829395.1. Classification (GTDB taxonomy): domain Bacteria; phylum Pseudomonadota; class Alphaproteobacteria; order Rhizobiales; family Xanthobacteraceae; genus BOG-931. The sequence continues at coordinate 551,720 of CAWHHX010000002.1, forward strand.
GGGAATAGCGCCCACCACCGCTTCGAGAAATTCCGGCGCGAACTGGAACGACAGGCAGCGGTCGCCGACACCGTGGTCGTGGCTGCATTCGAAGCAATGAAAGTCGTTGCCGAGGAGCAATGCGCCCGGCGCGAACACCGCCGATCCGAGCGTTGAGCGATAGCGGAATGTTCCGTGCGTCACTGCGGCGATGCACGCGCCGTCGTGCCGCTCTTCAAACGGCCGATCGTGCGGACCGGAGGTGCAGACGACATCGTCGACGCGCCAGCCGTTTCCGCAAGCCAGGAGACGCGAGGTCAGCGCCATGACGAAAGATTAGCAATTTTTCCCAAGCAAGTATGGGTCGTTGGCTTCTAACCAATAGGAACGGACCTGCAACTGACAAAAAGGCGTGACCGATGATCGCGCGTTCCTTCGTCGATGCCCTGGCGGGCGACGGCCCGGCCGCCGACCGCGCCGACAAGATGAAGCTCTATGGCTGGCTGATCGGGCGCTGGACCATGGATGCCATCGTACATCGCGACGACGGCAGCAAGCACCAGGGCACCGGCGAGATTTATTTTGGCTGGGTGCTCGAAGGCCGGGCGATCCAGGATGTCTGGATTCTGCCGGGCGTTTTCCACGGCACCACGCTCCGCATCTACGATCCGAATATCGACGCCTGGCACATCCTGTGGAGTGACCCGGTGCGTCAATTCTATGCCCGCCAGATCGGGCGCGCAGAGGGCGACGACATCGTTCAACTCGGCACGAACGATGCCGGCCACGCCGTGCGCTGGCGCTTTACCGCGATCACGACCAACTCGTTCCGCTGGATCGGCGAGCGCTCGCGCGAGGCGGAGAAAGTTCACGAACTCAAGGCGTGGGAGCTACAAGCCGAGTATCTCGCGCGGCGCGTGCCATAATTTTTCGGCAACGCAGGAGACAAAGAAACGGGCCGGCTCACGCCGGCCCGTCGATTGTGACGCCTCTTTTATCTGTTGTGTCGCTTTACTCGTAGCTCTTCTTGCAGGGCGGATTGTCACGCCCTGGCGGGACGAACTTGTCAAACGCCACCTTGGAGAATCCGAGCCGCTCTTGCACGTTAGGGATGACCTTGACGACCTTACTGATCAGGTCGCCCTTCTCGTCCTTCACGACTTCGGTCACGAAGTTCGTGCCGATCGCCTGGCGGTTTTCGTCGAGCGTAATCTTTCCGTTCGGCGCGTCGAGCACGATCTTGTTCAGCACGTCGCGGAATTTCTTGTTGCCATCCGAGAGATCGCCCTTGACCTGGTCGAGCGCCCAAAACATCGCGTCGGCCGAGTTGTAGTAGTTGATGGCGAGCAATGACGGGCTGGCAAAGGCGTTCTTGAAGTAGCTGGTCTTCGCGTGAGCCTGATAGGCCTTCACGAAAGCCTGCCATTTCGGGTTCGGATCGTTGTCGGCCATGCCGCTGGCGGCGATGGTGCCGATCAGCGCCTCCTTGGCCTTGCCCTTGGACGACAGCACGGTCTGGTCGACCATGATTGAGCCGCCGAGCAGATGAGCGTGGCCGCCGGCCTGTTGGTACTGGTTGAGGAAGTTCACCGCGTCGGCGCCGCCGAGGCCGAGATAAATGGCGTCGACGTCATCGGGCAGCGACGAAATGACGGAAGCGAAGTCCTTGGTGCCGAGCGGCACCCAAAAGCGCTTGGTGATCTCGCCGCCGGCCTTGCAGTACTCGACTGTCAGTCCCATCACCTGCGTGTAGACGAAGGAATAGTCCTCGCCGACCGTCGCGATCTTCTTATAGTGCTTGACATTGTAAGCGTAGTCGCCGAGGCCCGCTTGCCACTGCGCGCCGTCCATGTTGGTGCGGTAGAAGGTCGGCGACGGAGCGACGCCGGCGGACGGATCGCCGTACGTGGTCTCGAGCGCGCCGGATGCCGCATTCATGACGGTGATCTGCGGCTGGGTCTTCGAGTAGTCGCGGATCGCGATGCCTTCCGAACCCGACAGCGGCGAGATCAGGATGTCGACCTTGTCCTGTTCGACCAGCTTCTTGGCCGCTCGGACAGCCGAATCCGGACTGGCGTCCGTAGCACCGACGATGGTTTCGATGTCCTTGCCGCCGGCCTTACCGCCGTGCGCCTCGACAGCAAGTTCATAGCCGCGCATGCCGTCTTCGCCGAGAACGGTATAAGTGCCTTCGAGTGTGGCAGTAACGCCGACCTTGAGCTTGTCGGCGGCGTTGACCGACCCAGTACCGAAAACCGCGGTCAATGCGACCGCGGCTGTTAGTCCAATACCCTTATGCATGGGGTTCCCTCCTGTGTCCGATCGCCGTTAGACGGTGTCGTTTCGCCGGTCGAACGCGCTTATGCGTCTCGAGAGGATGAAACCGTCGCCCCCCGCTTCGACCGGCCAACAAATCGTAGCAGCGAGCCGACCGGCGCCACAAGCCCGACCGGGCCGGCAGCCGGGTTCGGCACCGTGTCTGTTAGTCTGATTCTTCGGACGAATCCGCGACGAAAGGTGGCCTTGCTGCCCGCAGCAACGGCGCCGCTGGCCCTTGTCAACCGGGCTCAGGCGTCGTTTAATCCAAAAAAACAATAACCTGCGCGTTAACCCGCGCGTTGGGAGGCGCCTGCATGAGCACCGCGTTGGCGGTCTGTCATGGGTCGTTCGGCCGCGTGACGGTCTATCGGCTGGACAAGCCGATGCGGACCCACGCACACCGTGAAGGACATTTGACTTTCCTTCTCAGCGGACCTCCCGCCGTCGTCACGATTGACGACGTTCCCCACCTCGTTGACCAAACGTCGGGCGTGGCCATTAACCCGTGGCAGCCGCACTCCTTTCAGCCTTGTTCAAGCGATCAGCCGTCGGTCTTTCTGGTCGCCTATATCTGCGAGAGCTGGCTCGATCGCGCTCAGGAGGGCCGTGACAGTCTGCGGTTTGGCGCCAATGGGCTGCACGTCGGAACGACGATCCGTTCGATCTGCGCGAGCTTGGCGCACACGCTGGTAACGAACGCGAGCTATCGGATCGTCAATCGCTATTTGAACCAGCTCCTCGATGCGAGTTTCGGCGAATCCTGGAAAGCCGGTGGGCGACCGAATCTGACGTCGCGGCCGCAGACGCCCATCGACTTTCGCGTCCGCAAATCGCTGCGTATTTTAGACGATTGCATCGGCGACGGCATCGAGCTCGACAATGTGGCGCGCGACGCCGGGTTGTCGCGGCCGCATTTTTTCAAGCTCTTCCGCGAGAACACCGGCGTAACGCCGGCGCTCTACGCCAATACCATGCGTATCGAGCGGGCGCTCGATCGTCTCATGGGCTCGCACACCTCGGTCACCGATATCGGCTTTGAGCTCGGCTTCTCGTCACAGAGCCATTTCACGCATTTCTTTTCCGCCCATGTCGGCATTGCCCCGACGCAATACCGGACCATCGCGCGGGTCGTCAGCGAATAAGCCGCAACCGGATTAAGGTCTTATCCCGAAAGAGAAAACCGGTTTCGCTCAGGATCCCGGCCCGGGCCGGCGCACGCGCTCGATCCGACCCGGCGCAAAACAAGAGGCGAAAATCAGACTACCGAGCATGCCGCGGCCGGTTCATTTAGGTAGTTTCCGAAAAAATCGGAGGAGACGCGGTGTCCACGACTTTTGGCGAGGACAGCGGAAGCCCAGGGGCCGCGCGCGGTGACGCGCTTGGACGCTGGATCGGAAACCATCCGATCTGGTCGCTGATCATTGCCGTCGCAGTGATCCTCTTTCTGTGGCTCGTGCTCGCGCCGTGGCCGGCGGGCTTCGAGGACGTGTTCGGCAAGAAGCGTCTTTTCATCAACGCGCTGTTCAACGGCATCACGCTCGGCGGGCTATATTTTCTGGTCGCCACCGGCTTCACGCTGATTTTCGGGCTGATGCGCAACGTCAACCTCGCGCACGGCTCGCTTTATCTGTTCGGCGGCTACATGGGGTACGAGGCCGGTCAATGGACCGGATCGTGGCTGTTCAGCTACGTCGCTGCATTTATTTGCTGCGCGCTTGTGGGCGTCGCGATGCAATACCTCATCTTTCGCCGGATGGAAGGGCAGGACCTGCGCCAGACGCTGGTGACGCTCGGCCTGTCGATTGTTTTCTCCGACCTGATGGTCTGGGTCTGGGGTGGCAACGCGGTCCAGATCGATACTCCGGATTATCTGATGGGACCGATCCCCACACCCATTGTCGTCACGGTCAAATCCAGTGGCGACGCGGTGTTTCTGCAGTATCCGCTGGTCCGGCTGGTCATTTTCGCGGCCGCGGTCGTCATCGGTGTCGGCATGTGGCTCGCCCTCAATCGCACCCGGATCGGCGTGATGATCCGCGCCGGCGTTGACGACCGCGACATGCTCTCGGTGCTCGGCTACCGAGTGCAGTTGTTGTTCGTCGCGGTGTTCGCGTTCGGCGCCGGACTTGCCGGAATGGCCGGCATCGTCGGCGGAACCTTCACCTCCATCTCGCTCGGCGAAGATTCCCACTTCCTGCTCGCGTCGCTGCAGGTCGTCATCGTCGGCGGCATGGGCTCGATACCGGGCGCCGCGCTCGGCGCGCTGATCATTGGTCTCGCCGAGCAATTCGGCCTCGTCTACTTCCAGAATTACGCGACCGTCTCGACCTTCGTGATCATGGTCATCGTCCTCGCCTTGCGTCCGCGAGGGCTGCTGGGGAGGCGTTGAGATGGCGCTGCTCCAAACCACGCAATCGGGTGCGATCGGCGTCGGCGAGGCAAGGCGCGGCGGCGCTTTTTCGCAATGGGTATCGCGCAACGCGGCAATCCTTCTGCTCGGTCTCGTGCTGCTCTTTTTGCCGGCGATCGCCAACGACTTCTTTCTCGTCCAGGTGTTCGGCTGGGCGATGATCCTCGGCATCATCGCGCTGTCGCTGATGTTTCTTGCCGGCTACGGCGGCATGGTGAGTTTGGCGCAAATGACGGTGGCCGGCGTGTCCGGTTACATGATCACCGTATTCGGCGCGAGCTCGCTGCCGGCCATCAGTCTGTTCTGGCCGTGGTGGATCGCCGCACCGATCGCCATCGCCATCGCCGTCGGCTTCGGCACGCTTACCGGCCTGCTCTCTTCGCGTACGGAGGGCATCTACACGATCATGATCACGCTGGCGATTGCCGCGGCGTTCTTTTATCTCACATTGCAAAACTGGCCGATTTTCAATGGTTTCGCCGGGTTCACCACGATTCCTGCGCCGGTTGCCTTTGGCGTCAACTGGAAGCATCCGCTTCCGCTCTACTATCTGATCCTGTTTTTCGCGGCGCTGAGTTACGTCGCCGTCGCCTATATTTCCCGCGCCCCATTCGGCCTGGCGCTGCAGGGCGTGCGCGACAATCCGCGCCGCATGGAAGCGATCGGCTACAACGTTACCGCCCATCGCGTCGCCGCCTATGCCTTCGCGGCGCTGATCGCCTCGATCGGCGGCATTCTGATGGTATGGCTCAACAATCAGATTTCGCCGGGCTCGACCGGCATCGAAGCGACGATCGATCTACTCATCATCGCCGTCGTCGGCGGGCTCGGCCACCCGATCGGCGCTTTCGTCGGCGCCATCATCTACGTGATTTTGCGCACCTTCGCACTCGACGCGCTGGTCGCCGTCGGTCTCGACGGGCGGCGTTTTCAGACCCTTATCGGTCTCGGCTTTTTGGTTATCGTGCTGTTTTCTCCCGACGGCGTGATCGGCCTGTGGCGGCGATGGTCGGCGCGCGCGCTGCGAGGGAGCAACAATAAATGAGCTCGATCGCCGAACGCATGGCCGCAGCCGGCACCGGCAACGCGATCGAATTGCGCGGCGTGACCAGGCTGTTCGGCGCGCTGGCGGCGCTGACCGATATCACGCTCTCGGTGCGGCCGGGCGAGCGGCGCGCCGTGCTCGGATCGAACGGCGCCGGCAAGACGACGCTGCTCAATTGCGTGACCGGCGACTTTCCGCCGACCTCGGGAACCGTGCGCTTCTTCGGCGAAGATGTGACAACGCTGCCGCCGCACGAGCGCATCCGGCGCGGGCTGCGCCGTACCTACCAGATTTCGTTGCTGTTCTCGCACCTGACGGTTCGCGAGAATGTCTATCTCGCCTGCCGCGGGGTGTCGCGTGGGCGTTTCTCGTTCATCCGCACCAGGGCACGCGACGCGATCATGCAATCGGTCATCGATCTCATCTCGCTCGCCCATCTTGAGTCGGTCACCGACCGCCTGGTCGGCGAGCTCGCGCACGGTCAGCAGCGCCAGCTCGAAATCGCGCTCGCGCTCGCCGGCGCACCGCGCTTTATCCTTTTCGACGAGCCGGCGGCGGGTCTGTCGCCGTCCGAGCGCGGCGATCTCGTCGCGATCCTCACCGCGCTTCCGGCGCACATCGGCTACATCATCATCGAGCACGATATGGACGTGGCGCTGCGCGTCGTCGAGAGCGTGACGATGATGCACAACGGACGCATCTTCAAGGAAGGCGCGCCGGCCGAGATCGAAGCCGATCCGGAAGTACAGCAATTGTATCTGGGTGGCGGTCATGCCTGAGCGCCGCCCCGCCAACCTTCTGGAGATCCGAGGCCTCAACGTCTTCTATGGTCGCAGCCACGCGCTCCAGGGCGTCGATCTGACGCTCGAGCACGGCGTCCTGTCGCTGGTCGGGCGCAACGGCATGGGCAAGACGACCTTGTGCAAGGCGATCGTCGGCCTTACGCCGGCCGCCAGCGGCTCCATTCGTTTTATGGGCGAGGAGCTTATCGGCCGGGCGCCCGCGGAGATTGCGCGCCTCGGCCTCGGCTACGTGCCGCAAGGCCGGCGGCTGTGGCCCTCGGTGACCGTCGACGAACATTTGCGGCTCGCCGGCGGCAATCGCGGGCAATGGACGATTGCGCGGATCTACGAAACGTTTCCGCGGCTCGCCGAACGGCGCAGCAACCGCGGCAATCAGCTGTCCGGCGGCGAGCAGCAGATGCTGGCGATTTCGCGTGCGCTCCTGCTCAACCCGCATCTGCTCATTATGGACGAGCCGACCGAAGGGCTGGCGCCGGTCATTGTCGAACAGGTCGAGCAAATCCTGCTCAATCTCGGCGAGCAAGACGACATCGGCGTGCTCGTCGTCGAACAGAATATCGGCGTCGCGACGGCGGTTGCCGAAAAAGTCGCGATCATGATCAACGGCCGGGTCAATCGGCTGATGGAAGCCGCCCGGCTCGAGGCCGACCGCGAGCTTCAACAAAGATTGCTTGGCGTCGGTCAGCATGGCGAGGCCGAGCCGGCCGAGGAGGCGACCGCCGAGGCGCCGGGTGCCGACGGCGAGCGGCGGCCGGCGAAAGCGCGAGGGCCGATCCGCGTCTATAATTCCAATCCGACAATGCCGACGCGCTGGTCGCAACCGGTACCCGCCGCCCAGATCGAAACCGCCGCGCGCACCCGCACGACCGCGCCCGAGCCGGTCGCGACCGAGATCGCGCCGGCCGTGGAAATCCGGCCGATCCACCGCGGCGGGGCAGCGCCGGTTATCGTTGCCGGCACGCTCGACACCAAGGGCGACGAGCTTCGCTTTATTCGTGATCAGATCGCCGGCGCCGGCGTGCGCGTGCTGATGGTCGATCTATCGACCTCGGGCGGGCCGTCACCGGCGGACGTGCCGCCGCACCACGTCGCCGCATATTTCCGCGGCGGCCCCAACGCCGTGTTCACCGGCGATCGCGGCGGCGCAATCACCGCGATGGCGCAGGCTTTCGAGGCGTGGGTCCGGCGTCACGAGCCGATCGGCGGTCTCATTTCGGCCGGCGGATCGGGCGGCAGCTCGTTGGTCGCACCGGCTATGCGCGCGCTGCCGATCGGGGTGCCGAAGGTGCTTATCTCTTCGGTCGCCTCGGGCAACGTCGCGCCTTATGTCGGTCCGTCCGACATCATGATGCTTTATTCCGTGACCGACGTTGCCGGACTCAATTCGGTGTCGCGTCAAGTGCTCGCCAACGGCGCCGCCGCCATGGTCGGCATGGTGAAAGCGCGCTCCGCCAACGTGGAGCGCGAACGGCGGCCGGCGGCGCGCGGCGGCAGCAAGCCGGCGATCGGGCTGACCATGTTCGGCGTCACGACGCCCTGCGTCGATGCCGTCGTTGAAGCGCTCGAAGAGGACTTCGAGTGTCTCGTCTTCCACGCGACCGGCGTCGGCGGACAATCGATGGAGAAGCTCGTCGATTCCGGCACGCTCATCGGCGTGATCGACATCACCACGACCGAGGTCTGCGACCTGTTGTTCGGCGGCGTATTGCCGGCGACCGAGGATCGCTTCGGCGCGATTGCGCGCATGCGCGTGCCCTATATCGGTTCGTGCGGGGCGCTCGACATGGTGAATTTCGGTCCGATGGACAGCGTGCCGGAACGCTACCGCGGCCGCACATTGGAAGTACACAATCCGACCGTGACGCTGATGCGCACGACGCCCGAGGAGAACGCCCGGGTCGGGCGCTGGATCGGCGAGCGGCTCAACCGCATGGATGGACCGGTCCGCTTCTTCCTGCCGGAAGGCGGCGTCTCGGCGCTCGACTTGCCCGGGCGTCCGTTCTCTGATCCGAACGCCGACACGGAGCTTTTCAGAGCGCTCGAAGCGACGGTTCGCCAAACCGGTTCGCGCCGCCTCATCCGCATGCCGGAGCACATCAACGATCCGCGCTTTGCGGCGGAAATCGCCGCCGAGTTCCGCCGGTTGTTTGGCAACCGGCTCACGCGGCGACGGGCGAGAGGTTAGCCGCCATGCCGCGCATCCCGCGTTCCCAGATTCTCGCTCGCTTCCGCACCATGAAAGCGCAAGGCCAACCGATCATCGGCGCCGGCGCCGGCACCGGAATTTCCGCCAAGAACGAAGAAGCCGGCGGCGCCGACCTCATCGTCATCTACAATTCGGGCCGCTATCGCATGGCCGGCCGCGGCTCGCTTGCCGGCATGATGCCGTATGGCGACGCCAACGGCGTCGTCGTCGACATGGCGCGCGAGGTGCTGCCGATCGTCGCTCATACGCCGGTTCTTGCCGGCGTGTGCGGCACCGATCCGTTCCGCCAGATGGACGTGTTTTTGGACGAGGTCGTGCGGCTCGGCTTTAGCGGCGTGCAGAATTTCCCGACCGTCGGCCTGATCGACGGCCGCTTCCGCGCCGGACTGGAAGAAACCGGCATGGGTTATGGCCGCGAGGTCGAGATGATCGCCAAGGCGCACGCCCGCGATCTTTTGACCACGCCGTACGTGTTCGAGCCGGCAGAAGCTGCGGCCATGGCGCGCGCTGGCGCCGACATTCTGGTCTGCCACTTCGGTCTCACGGTCGGCGGCTCGATCGGCGCCGCGACCGCGACCCGGCTGGAGGATTGCCCGGCGCTCACCGATGCGATGGCCGAAGCCGCGCTTTCGGTGAATCCCGAAACGCTGATCCTGGTTCACGGCGGCCCGATCGCCGAGCCGGCCGATGCCGAATATGTGCTCGCGCGCGCCCGGCATTGCCACGGTTTCTACGGCGCGTCCTCGATGGAACGCCTGCCGGTCGAGCGTGCGCTGAGCGCACAGGTTCAAAAATTCAAAGCCATCAAGAAGGTTCAGAGGAACTAGGCAAGGCTCGCGTCAAACCATCGCGGGCGGGAGGAGAGTAAGATGTCCGTCGCCATTCTCGGCAGTCTGATCATCTGGTTGATCGTCGCGGTCATCGTCATCGCGATCGTCGTCTATTTCGTCAACTGGCTCTATCGCCGCTCCTCGAAGGAGGTGTCCTTCGTGCGCACCGGCCTGTTCGGCGAAAAAGTCGTCATCAACAGCGGCGCGTTCGTCCTTCCGTTCATTCACGAGGTCACGCCGGTCAACATGAACGTCCTGCGCATGCAGGTCGTGCGCAACCGTGATGACGCGCTCATCACCAAGGACCGCATGCGCGTCGACATCGAGTTCGGAATTTTACGTGCGGGTGCCGCCGACCCGTGAGGCGGTGACGATCGCCGCCGCCACGCTCGGCCGCCGCACCATGAACGTCGCCGAGCTCGACGCGCTGCTTTCCGGCAAGCTGGTGTCGGCGCTGCGCTCGGTCGCTTCCGAAATGACCATGGAGCAAATGCACGAGCGGCGCGGCGAATATGTCGCCCGGGTAAAGGACTCGGCGCTGGAAGGATTGAAGCAGAACGGGCTCGAGCTTGAATCCGTGGCGATCACCGATCTCGACCAGACCGATCTCGAATTCTTCAATCCCTCGAACCGCTTCGACGCCGAAGGCTTGACCAAGCTGATCGAGGACATCGAAGCCCGGCGCAAGCTACGCAACGACATCGAGCAAGAATTGATGATCCTGATCCGCAGCCGCAATCTCGAAGCCGAGAAGCAGGCGCTGGAAATCGATCGCGAAAGCGAAACCGCCCGCCTCAATCAGGAGCGCGACATTGAAGTGCGGCGCGCGGTGCAGCGCGCCGAGCTCGCCCGCGAGCGCTCGCTGCGCGACACCGAGGCCGAGCAGGCCCAGATTGCCGGCCGCGAAGAGGTCGAAAAGACCCGAATTTCGCACGAGCGGACCTTGGCCGAAGCGCGCATCGTGTCCGAGCGCGACATCCGCGAACGCGAGATCGAGCGCGGCCGCCAGATCGACGAGGCCGAGATCGCCGCGCGCGAGCGGGTCGAGCGGGCGCGCATCGCCCAGGAGCGCGTCCTTACCGAGGCGCGGATCGCCCGCGAGGAGGACGACCAGCGGCGCGAGATCGAACGGCAGCGCAATGTCGAGCAGGCCGAGATCACGGCGCGCGAGGAAACCGAGAAAGCGCGGATCGCTCAGGAGCTCGCGGTGGCCAACGCCCGCATCGCCCAGGAGGAAGAGAACCGCCGGCTCGAAATCGAACGCACGCGCAATCTGGAGCAGGCCGAAATCGCGGCGCGCGAGGCGACCGAGCGCGCGCGCATCGCGCAGGAGCGTATCGTGACCGACGAGCGCATCGCGCTGGAGGAGGAAATCCGCCGTCGCGAGATCACGCGCAACCGTGCCATCGATGAGGAAGAGATCACCGCGGCGAGGTCGACCGAAGCCGCCCGCATCGCGCGGGAGAAGGCGCTCGCCGCCGATCGCATCGCCTCGGAGCTGGCGACACGGACGCTGGAAATCGAACGGACGCGGGCGTTGGAGGAAAGCGACATTGCGGCGCGGGAAGTAACGGCCGCGGCGCGCATCCAGCAGGAAGAGCGTGTCCGCGCGCTCGACATCGCCCGCACCCGTTCGATCGAAGAGGCCGAGATCGCGGCGCGCGAGGCGGTCGAAGCCTCACGCATCGCTCAGGAAAAGAAAATCGCCGTCGAGCGGATCGAATCCGAGGAAGAAACCAGAAGCCGCGAAATCGAGCGCATCACGGCCATCGAGGCGGCCGAGATCGCCGCCCGCGAGTTCGACCGAAGCGGCCCGGATCGCGCTCGACAAGAAACTCGCGGCGGATCGCATCAGCGCCGATCGGGAAACCCGCGGGCTTGAGATTGCCCGCAACGAGGCGCTCGAGTCCGCCGAAATCACCTCACGCCAGATCGTCGAAACGGTGCGCATTGCCGAGGACCGCAAGCTCGCCGGCGAGCGAATATCGCGCGACGAAGAAGTGCGTTCGCTCGAAATCGCCCGCAACCGCGCGGTCGACACCGCCGAAATCGCCGCGCGCGAGGCGGTCGAAGCAAGCCGCATCGCCCAGGAGAAGCGGCTCGCCGCCGAGCGCATCGCCGCCGACCAGGAGACCCGCGCGCGCGACATCGCCCGCGAAGAGGCCATCGAAGATGCCGAGATCAGGCGGCGCGAGGCCGTCGAAGCGGCCCGGATCGCCACCGAGCTGGCGCTCGAACGCGAACGGATCCAGTCCTCGAAGACGCGCGACGTGCTCGATGTCGAACGGCGCAAGATCGTCGAGATCGCCGAGCAGGATCGCTCGATCGAGATCGCGGCCAAGCTCGCCGAGCGATCGGATGCCGATCGGCGCGTGAAGGAAGCCGATATCATCGCCGCCCAGCAAGTCGGCCGTACCGACGTCGTGCGCGAGCAGACCCTCGACCTCGCCCGGCTCGAACGCCGGCGCGCGGTGGAGCAATTCGAAATCGGCCGCACGCAGGCCCTGCAAGAAGCCGAGATCGCGGCGCGCGAAGAAGTCGAGCGGGCCCGCATCGCTTCCGAGCGCGGCATCGACGAGGCGCGCATCCTGCGCGATCGCGAGCTGCGTCAGCTCGAAATCGCCCGCGAGACCGCGGTCGAGAATGCCCGCATGGAAAGCGCCATCGAAATCCATCGCAAGTCGCGCGAGCAATCGGCGGCGCAAGCCGACGCCGAAGCGTCCCGCGCGCAGGCGGTCGAGGCCGAGGAGCGGGTCAAGACCGTGCGCGAAGCCGAGGCCGCGCGCCGCCGGCGTCAGGTCGAAGTGCTGATCGCGGAAAAAGAGGCCGACGAGGTGCGGATCGCCGCGGCCGCCGAGCAGGTGCGCGCCGCCGTCGAGGCCGAATCCCAGCGGCTCCTCAACGAAGCCGAGAACGTCCTGTCCGACGCCTCGCGTGCCTCGCTGTACCGCCGCCGGCTGCTGGAGCGCATCGAGGGCATCGTGCGCGAGAGTGTCAAGCCGATGGAGAAGATCGAAGGTATCCGCATTCTCCAGGTCGACGGCCTCAATGGCGGCGGCCGCGGCGACGGCCGCAGCCCCACCGACGAGGTGATCGATTCGGCACTGCGCTACCGCGTGCAGGCGCCGATGATCGACCAGATCCTCGCCGAGATCGGCATCGAGGGCGGCAGCCTCTCGCGCATGCCGGGTCTCATTCGCGAGGCCCGCGACATGCAAGGCATCCGCAAGGATACGGCGCCGAAAAAGCCGCCCGAAGGCGGCGGTGGTGGCGGCGGATCGTCGGGCGAAGGCTGACGATCGTCCACAGATAAAGGAAGGAGGGAAGGAGACCCAATGGCGCGTGTCTACGTTTCGAGTGTCATCAACGGCCGGTCCGACCGCGTTTGGGCGCGGGTGCGCGATTTCAACGGCCTGCCGTCCTGGCATCCCGGTATCGCCGAAAGCCGGATCGAGAACGGCGAGCCGTCGGACAAGGTCGGCTGCGTCCGCGATTTCCGGCTGCGCAACGGCGATCGGATTCGCGAAAAGCTGCTCGGCCTGTCCGATTTCGATCTGTTCTGCACCTATTCGATTCTCGAATTGCCGATGGGCGTCGAGAATTACGTGGCGACGCTGCGGCTCACGCCGGTCACCGACGGCGAGCGGACCTTCGCCGAGTGGACGGCAGAATTCGATTGCCCGCCGGAGCGCGAGGCCGAGCTGGTTTCCAATATCGGCGGCGGCGTCTTCCAGGGCGGCTTCGATGCCCTCAAGCGGCAGTTCGGAGGATGAGACGGTGATCCGCATCGTGCGCTCAACGATCATCGATGCGCCGACCGATCGCGTGTGGGCGTTCCTGCGCGATTTCAACGGCCATGATCGCTGGCACCCCGCGGTTGGCAAAAGCGCAATCGAGCGCAACCAGAGTTCCGACAAAATCGGCTGCGTGCGGCATTTCTTTTTGCGCGACGGCTCGGAACTGCGCGAACGCCTCCTCACCTTGTCCGATCTCGAACAGACATTCAGCTATTGTCTGCTCGACACTCCGGTTCCACTTTTCAACTATGTCGCCCATGTCCGATTGGCGCCGGTGACCGATGGCGACCGGACGTTCTGGGACTGGCGCTGCACATTCACGACCCGGACCGGCCAAGAGGAAGAGATGAGGCGCATGGTCAGCGAAGACATCTACGAAGCGGGCTTCGCGGCCGTGCGGGCGCACGTTACCGGGGCCTCGGCGACGGAGGGCCGCGCGTGACCCTTACCGTAAAGACCTTCGCGCGATTGACCGAAGCAGCCAGTGCGCTGGCACAGGAGCGCGGCGCGCGCTTTCTCGCCGGCGGCACGTTGGTGATGCGCGCGGTGAACGAGGCCGATCCGACCATCGAAACGATCGTGCGCTCGACCGATCCGGGCTTCGTCAACATCGCCGTCTCGTCGGGCCGCGTCGAGCTCGGCGCCGGGGTCACCATGGCCGCGGTCCTGGCCGAACGCGAGCTCGGATTCCTGCATCCGGTTGCGCGCGCGGTCGGCGGGCCCGCCGTGCGCGAAGCGGCGACCGTCGGCGGGAATTTGTTCGCGCACTCGCCGTATGGCGACTTTGCCACGGCTTTGCTCGCACTCGACGCCACGGTCATGCTTGCCGGCGGCGCCGGCCAGCGCGAACTGCCGCTTGATGAGTTTCTCCACCGCCGCGACCGCGGGGCGGTCCTGGTTTCGAGTGTCGCCTTCAGGCGGCCGGCATCCGACGTGTTTCGCTTCGTCAAGGTGACGCGCGTGCATCCCAAGGGCATTTCGGTCCTCTCCATCGCCGCGCAATTGCCGCTTGCGAGCGGCCGCATCAGCGGCGCGCGCATCGCTTATGGCGCGATGGGCCCCTCGCCGCTGCGCGCCAAGGCGGCCGAACGCGCGCTCGAGGGCCGCACGCTCGATGCCGCCGGCATCGCGCCGGCGCTTGCGGTAGCGCATGACGGCACCGCGCCGTCCGACGACGCCATCGCCAGCGGCTGGTGGCGGCGCGAAATTCTTCCGATCCATCTGCGCCGGCTGCTGCTCGGTGAACAAAATGCGAGGCCTTCGTGAAAACGCCCATCCAATTTCGTCTCAACGGCGAGGACGTCGCCGCATTCGTCGAAAGCGGCGCCAACCTGCTCGATACGCTGCGCGAATCCGTCGGCGATTTGTCGGTGAAGGGCGGCTGCTGGCAGGGCACCTGCGGCACCTGCACCGTGCTGATCGACGGCTCGCCGCGCCTGTCCTGTATCACGCTGGCGGAGACCTGCGCCGGACGCTCGATCGAAACCGTGGCCGGGCTGCGCCGCGGCGCCGACCTGCATCCGCTGCAAAGCGCTTTCATGGAGCGCTTCGCCGCCCAGTGCGGCTATTGCACGCCGGGTATGTTGATGGCGTCCAAAGCGCTGCTCGACAAAAATCCCAACCCGACGCGAGACAATGTCGTCGACGCCATCTGCGGCAATATCTGCCGCTGCACCGGCTACGAGCCGATCATCAACGCGGTGCTCGACGCCGCGCAAAGCGACGGCGGCCGCCGCGCCTGAAGGACAACGCCATGCTGGAATTCCGCAAAGATATTTTCGCCGACGAGCGCGACGACAACTTGCACGAAGTTGGCCAGCCGACCCAACGGCAGGACATGCTCGGCCACGTCACCGGCACGTCGCCGTACTACGACGATCACCGGTTCGCCAACCTGCTGCATCTGAAAATCTTGCGCAGCCCGCACGCCCACGCGCGCATTCGCTCGATCGACGACGCGGCGGCGGCGCGCGCGCCGGGTGTGAAGCGGATCATTCGTGCCGCCGATGTGCCGGTCAATCTCAACACGCTCTTGAGCCTCATCCAATTCGGCAAGGATGACGAGCCGTCGCTGGCGACCGACATCGTGCGCTACAAGGGCGAGCCGATCCTCGGCATTGTCGCCACCTCCGAGCGCGCGGCGCTTGAAGCCATGGCGCTGGTGCGCATCTCCTACGATCAGCTACCGGCGGTGTTCGATGTCGAGGAGGCGTTGAAGCCGGGGGCGCCGTCGGTCAACGCCACGTATCCGAAGAACACCTTCGAGTATTACAGCAAATACGATCACCAGAAGCTGCGCTATGGCGACGTCGACGCAGCCTTCGCGCAGGCCGACATCGTGCTCGACGAGCGCTACCAGATGTCGCCGATCGAGCATGCCCCGACCGAGACCAACGGCTCGATCACGGTGCCGGACACCAATGGCCGATTCCTCGTCTATACCTCGACCCAGGCGCTGTTCTTCTCGCTCGACACGTCGGCGAAGATCAATGCGATGCCGTCCAACCAACTGCATTTCATCGGCGGCACCGTCGGCGGCGGGTTTGGCGGCAAGGTCGATACCTTGACTGAGCCCCTCTCAATCCTGGCGGCGCGGCTTACCGGTGCGCCAGTGCGTTATCGATTCAGCCGCCACGAGGAGATGCAGTTCGGCTCGCCGCGCGGCGGCGAGCGCATTTACGTCAAGGACGGCGTGATGCGCGACGGCCGCATCGTCGCCCGCACAGTGCGCGCCTATTTCGACAGCGGCGCGTACACGCGGCTGTCGAGCTACGCGGTGGTCAAATGCGCCGCGCATATTCCGGGTCCCTATACGATCCCCAACGTCTCCGCCGACGTCTACTGCGTCTTCACCAACCGGACGCCGGCGACCGCGATGCGCGGCTTCGGCGTGACCGCGCTCGATTTCGCGCTCGAGTGCCAGATGGACAAAGGGGCCACCGCCGTCGGCATGGACCCGCTCGAATTCCGCATCCTCAATGCCTATCGCGACGGCGACATGAAGGCGCACCGGCGCGAGGCAAAGAACTGCGCCTTGATCGAATGCGCGCAGGTCGCCGCCGAAAAGGCCAATTGGCCACTGCGCGACGAATTCCGCCGGATGTCGTCGCGGCAAGGCGGCGGCGCGGCGCGCGTCGGCAGCGGCGCCGACCGCTCGCGGGCGCCCGCACCCAGCGCGCCGGCAACCGCTGCACCGGCACGCGCGCCGGCGAGCACACCGCAGCGCGTGTCCTACGAACGGCCAACGCCTGCCGCACCGCCGCGCACGGCGCCGCCAGCGCCGCCGCCGCGGAGCGCGCCGCCACCGCCCGCCGCGTCGCCGGCCGGCTCGACGCACGGCGCGCCACGCTTTTCCTCAGTCTTCGGCACCAGGAGGCGTTGATCATGGCCAAGCATCGCGGTCGCGGCGTCGCGACCATCAATTATCCGATCGGCATGAATCTTGGCGGCGATCCGAGCCAGGCTTTGGTCCATTCCAACCCGACCGGCAAATTCACCGTCGCTCTGTCCTCGATCGATCTCGGCCAGGGGATGAAATCGGTGACGCGGCAAATCTGTGCCGAGACGCTCGGCGTGCCGGTCGAGGACGTCTATGTCGACACCGCCGATTCCGACACCGGCCCGCACTGCATGGGATCGTTCGCGTCGCGCGGCACGCACCGCGTCGGCAACGCGGTAATGGTGGCAGCGCGCGAGGCCCGCGCCGTGATGATGGAAGCGGCCGCGGAAGAGCTCGAAGTCGATCCCGGCGATCTGGAGACCGACGGCCGCGGCTCGATCCGGGTCAAGGGCGCGCCGCATCGCTCGATCTCGGTGCGCGACGTCGCCATCGCGGCGCAATTCCGCCAGGGCAAGACCATTTCCGGCCGCGGCATCTTCCTGGTGCCGCTATCCGACGTCGATCCGGAAACCGGCGAGATGTCGCCGGCGACCTGCTACGCCCATGCCTGTCTGATCGCCGAGGTCGAAGTCGACGACGAGACCGGCGACGTCGCCGTGCTGAAAATGACCAGCGCGTACGAGATCGGGCGCGCCATCAATCCGAAGCTCGTCGAGCAACAACTCGTCGGCGGATCGTGGATGGGCATGAGCCATGCGCTCTACGAAACGCCGGAGCCCTATTATCCCGACACGCGCGACGGCCCGCGCGACTTCAACGAATATCTGATGCCGGGACCCGGCGACATTTGCCCGCACGACATTTTGGTGCTTGAGCGACCCGCTCCCGACGGACCTTTCGGCGCCAAAGGGCCGGGCGAGATGTGCGCCAATCCGGTCCTTCCCGCGGTCGCCAACGCCGTCTTCAACGCCGTCGGCGTCCGCATCAATGATTTGCCGATCACGCCGGAAAAAATCCTGCGCGCGTTGAAGGCGCGTGGCGGCGCCGCGGCGTCGGCGCGCGCCCGGTAAGCTTTCATGGCGGTGCGCCACACCATTGTCGGCATCGGCAATCCGCGCGAGCTTGAGGAAGCGCTGCGCGCCGCCTATTACCTGGCGGACGACGAGCTTTCCACGGCCGCTTATCTCGCGCTCGCGCTCGGCAAGCCGTTGTTGCTCGAAGGCGCGCCGGGCGTCGGCAAGACCGAAGCTGCCAAGGCGATCGCCGGCGTGCTCGGCCGCACGCTGCTGCGCCTGCAATGCTACGAAGGCATCGACGCCGCCGCCGCCCTCTACGAATGGAATTTTCCGCGGCAAATGCTGGCGCTGCGACGGCAAAGCGAGGGTGCCGGCAATGTCGATATCTATGGCGACGAGTTTTTGATCGAGCGGCCGATGCTGGCGTGTCTGCGCCGCCCGCAAGAGACGGTGCTGCTCATCGACGAAATCGACCGCTCGGACCATGAGTTCGAAGCTTTTCTCCTCGAATTCCTGTCCGACTTCCAGATCTCGATCCCCGAGCGCGGCGCCATTCGCGCCTACGAGCGGCCGGCGGTGATCCTGACCTCCAACCGCACCCGCGAGCTGCACGAGGCGCTGCGCCGCCGCTGCGTGTATCACTGGATCGAATACCCGACGCCGGAGCGGGAAATGCGCATCATCACCATGCGCGCCTCGGGCGTCAGCGAGCGGGCGGCGCGCGCCGTCGTCGCCGCGGTCGGGCGCTTGCGGCGCGAGCCTTTGGCCAAGCTTCCCGGCATTGCCGAGGCGGTCGAATGGGCCGAGGCCGCGACGCTGCTCAACGACCAGGGCGCGCGCTGGCCCGACGCCTTTCGCCGTTCGCTCGGCGTCGTGCTTAAGGACGAGGACGATCTCGTTCACATCGCGCCGAAGATCGACGCCATTCTGGCGGAGGCGCAGGCATGAACGATACGACACGCCCGATCGCTCACTTCCTCGGCTTCACCGCGCTGTTGCGGCGCTCGGGCTTCGCGGTCGCGCCCGAGCAGACGATCGCCTGGCTTGCTGCCATCGAGCTGCTCGGCCCCCAAGACATCGACGACATCCGCCGCGCCGCGCGCGCGACGATTGGACCGCCGCCCGAGCGTTTCGCCGAATTCGACGCGCTGTTCGATGCGCATTTTCTCGGCTCGATCGTTCCCGGCCTTGAAGGCGAACCGAGCGACGAGGAGCCGATACGCGCGGCAGAAGAATTCGTCGGTGGGCCCGGAACCTTTGTTCGGCGACGAGACGCGCGAATCCGGCGCCGAGGCAACCACCGCCGAGCGGCTTTCGGCGCGGCGTTTCACGCCTGGCGACGAGGCCGAGACGCTGCGCCGGTTCGCCCGCGCGCTGCCGTCCCGCGTGCCGCGGCGTCGCGGCTACCGCTGGCGTTCGGCGCGCGGCGGGCCGGGCACCGACGCACGGCGGATGTTTCGCGACGCCATGCGCCACGCCGGCGAGATCGTCCGGCTCCGCCAGCGCCGGCGGCGGCTTCGGCAACGCCGCATCGTCGTACTGATCGACGTCTCAGGCTCGATGAAGGAGCGCACCCAAGCGCACCTCGCTTTCGCCCACGCGCTGGTGCGCACCGCCGACTCGGTCGAGGTCTTCACGATCGGAACGCGGCTGACGCGCATCACCCGGCCGCTGCGCCTGCGCAACCGCGAACAGGCGCTCGGCACCGCCTCGCTGCTGGTCGCCGATTGGGACGGCGGCACGCGGATCGGCGATGCGCTTAATGCTTTTCTCGCCGTGCCGCGCTTCGCCGCGTTGGCGCGCAGCGCAGCCCTCGTCGTGCTCTCGGACGGCCTCGAACGCGGCGATCCGACGGCCATGGCCGACGCGGTCGCGCGTTTCGCCCGGCTATGTTGGCGGATCATCTGGCTCACGCCGCTCGCGGCCGATCCGGCCTTCGAGGCGCGCACCGCCGGGCTCGTTGCGGCGCGGCCCTACCTCGACCGGCTGGCCGACGGCTCATCGATCGAAGGCATCTGCGCCAACGTTCTCGACATGGCGAATGAGAAGGCGGCATGACCGACATCATCGACGCGCATCATCACATCTGGCGCCGCCGTGATCTGCCGTGGCTCGACGGACCGATGCAGCCGCGCATCTTCGGCCCGTACGAGGCGATCCGACGCGACTATCCGATCGGCGAATTTCTGGCCGATCTCGCCGGCACCGGCGTGACGCAATCCGTGTACGTGCAGTGCAATTGGGCCAAGGATCGCTTCGAAGACGAAGTCGCCTACGTGCAGCAGGCCGCCGACGAAACCGGATTTCCGCAAGCCATCGTCGGCTATGCCGACTTTTTGGCGACCGACGTGCGGCCGCAGCTCGATCGCCTGACCAAATATCCCGGCATGCGCGGTTTGCGGATGCAACTGCAATGGCACGAGAACCCGCAATATCAATTCGCCTCGGGTCCGGACTTGGCCCGTGATCCAACGTTGCAGAAAAACGTCGCCCACCTTGCCGACTATGGCTGGACGTTCGACCTCCAGGTTTTCGCCGGACAGATGGCGGGCGCCGCCGAGCTTGCCGCCAGTGCGCCGAAGGTGACTTTCATCCTTCAGCACGCCGGCATGCTGGAGGACCTTTCGCCGGACGGCTGGGCGCGATGGCGCAAGGGCATGCGGCTTCTCGCGGCGCAGCCGAATATCGTTTCCAAGCTGTCGGCGCTCGGCACCTTCATCCACAAAAACGATCCGGACCATATTGCTGCCATCGTGCGCGAAACCATCGACATTTTCGGCCCGGCGCGTTGCCTGTTCGGCTCGAATTTCCCGGTCGAGAAATTGTGGACCGGTTACTCCGACCTGATTACGGCCTACCGCAGCGCGATCGAGCCGCTCGGCGAAATGGTCGCGCGTGCGGCGTTCCGCGACACGGCGGCAAGAGTTTATCGGCTCAATTGATTCGGGGCGTACGACTCCGAACGGGGGAGGAAAAGTATGGCGTTGGAAATCAAGGTCCTCGACTACGGCGACATCGAGCTTGAATCGAGCTTTTTGGTGCTCGGCCGCGATTGCGGGCGCGTGCGTCGGGTGCCGGTGCTCGGCTTTCTCGTTCTCGGCGGCACCTGGCCGATCGTGGTCGATACCGGCTATCGCTCGAACCAGATCATGGAGACGCTCGGCATGCGCGGGCTGCAAAGCCACGAAACCATGATCGAAAACCAGCTCAAGAAACACGGGCTGCGGCTCGGCGACGTGCGTTACGTGCTGCACACCCATCTGCATATCGACCATGCCGGCAAGGACGATCTCTTCCCCATGAACACCACGGTCGTGCTCAATCGCCGCGAACTGGAATATTCGGTCTCCGGCCTGATGCATCCGCAATATCCGGCGGTCGACATCAAGCACCTGATCGACCGGCTGCACACCAAAAGCGCGCTGCGCTTCCTCGATCTGGAAATAACCGGACCGGTCGAATTGATGCCTGGACTGACATGCGAAGCCGCCGGCGGCCACACCGAGGGATCGATGAACATCATCGTCAAAACCAACGAGGGCGATGCCACGATCTGCGGCGACGTGATCTACGACTTCAACGATCAAATCGTCGAGCCTTTCCACGAAATCAGCGACATGGAGCCGCGCGTCACCGGCAATCACGGCACTACCAAACGGCAGGAGAAGGCGGCGATCAAAAAGGTGATCGCCCGCTCGCGGTTCGTGCTGCCGATCCACGATCGGCCGGCAATGATCGAAGCCGGGCAGGTCGTCGGCCGCCTGCAGGATGCGGTGCCCGGCCCGATCGTGCAGTCGCTGCCGCGCCGCAACTGGTTCCCGGCGTAAAGGGAGCGTCCGATGACCCACACCGCGCTCCGCCGCGAATTCTCCGACCTGATCGAGCTTGACGCGTCCGTCGACCGGCTGGCCGGCGGCTTCACCTTTACCGAGGGGCCGATCTGGCACCCGCGCGACCACTATCTGCTGTTCTCCGACATGCCGGCGGACGTGCGGCGACGCTATGACGAACGCGGCGGCGTGCGCGAGGCCATGCGGCCGTCGAACAAGTGCAACGGCATGACCTATGACGCCAACCTCGAACTCATCGTCTGCGAGCACGCGACCTCGAGCCTCATCCGCGAGCGCGATGGGCGGCGCGAAGTTCTGGCCTCGCACTATGATGGCAAGGAACTCAACAGCCCGAACGATGTGTGCGTGCGCTCGGACGGCTCGATCTATTTTTCCGATCCGTGGTACGGGCGCATGCCGGTCTACGGCGTCGAGCGGCCGCGGCAGCAGGGCTTTCAGGGCGTTTACCGCGTCGCGCCCGGCGGCGGCGAGCCGCAGCTTCTGGTCGACCGCAATCTGTTCGAGCAGCCCAACGGGCTTTGTTTCTCGCCCGATGAAAAACTCCTCTATGTCAACGACACGGTGCGCTGCCTGATCCGTGTGTTCGACGTCAATGCCGACGGCTCGCTCGGCCCGGACCGGATCTTCGCCTCCGGCATCCGCTCCGAGCTCGAGCCCGGCGTGCCGGACGGCATGAAATGCGACAGCGCCGGCAACATCTGGGTGACCGCGCCGGGCGGCGTTTGGGTCTATAGCAAGAACGGCGCGCTGCTCGGCAAGGTTCGCGTCCCCGAGTTGGTCGCCAATCTGCACTGGGGCAAGTCCGACTGGCGCACCTTGTTCATGACCGCCACGCATTCGCTCTATGCGGTGCGCACCAAGATCGGTCCGCACACCGAGCCGTTCATGCGGGCGAATGCCGGCGCGGCTTCGGCAGGCTCCTCCGCTTCGGCGCCCGGCGCAACGCCCGAACGCGCCAGCAGCAAACAAGGCATGACGCTCGACCCGTCGCGCTGCGCGCTCATCATCCAGGACATGCAGAACGACGTGATGATGGAAGGCGGCGCGTTCGCCTCGTCCGGCTCGCCACAGCACGCCCGCGAGCAGAACGTGGTCGAAAATATCCGCCGCCTGGCAGATGCCTGCCGCGCGCGCGGCGTGATGATCATCCACGTCTGGTTCGTGGTCGAGCCGGGCGCGCCCGGCTTCACGCTCAATGCGCCGCTGTTCGAAGGCCTGCTCGATGCCAAGGCGATGGTGCGCGGCACCTGGGGCGCGGCGCCTGTCGCCGGTCTTGAGCCGCAGCCCGGCGACATCGTCGTCGAAAAGATCCGCATGAGCGCCTTCGAAGGCAGCAAGCTCGAAACCGTTTTGCGCGCCGGCGGCCGCGACACCATCATCGACACCGGCGCCTGGACCAACATGTCGATCGAGCACACCGCGCGCACCGGCGCCGACAAAGGCTACTTCGTGATCGTGCCCGAGGATTGCTGCTCGACCATGAATGCCGACTGGCATCGCGCCTCCGTGCAATACGCCATGCAGAATGTCGCCGCGGTGACCAAGGCCAGCGAAGTCATCGCTGCGCTGGGCTGACTTACTCCGCTCATTCCCGCGAAGGCGGGAATCCAGCAAAGCCTCGACCTTTACAAACAACTGGATCCCCGCTTTCGCGGGGATGAGCGGATCGGAAATCCGCTTAATTCGGCAGCGTCAGCCCCTCGCTCGCCAGCGCGCGCTGCACTGCCGGGCGGCGGGCGAGGCGGCGCGCGTGCGCGGTCCAGTGCGGAAAATCGTGCGCCATGTCGTAGCCGAGCAGCGGGCTTTGCCCCCACAGCCAATAAACCAGCAGATACGGATCGGCGACGCTGTAGCGCTCGCCGATCGCCCAAGGCCCCTGCCCGAGCCTTGTCTCGACCGCCTCCCACAAACCGCGGCAGGTCTTGCGGCCGGTGGCGGCAACATCCTCGGCCGAACGCGGATCGGAGGCATAACGCGCCGCGCGCCGCACATAGCCGGCGCTGACATGAACGGTCGACGAAAGCCAGCCGAGCCATTCGGCGCAGCGCGCCTCCTCGCACGGATCCCACGGCCACAAGCCCGCCGCCGGATAGCGCGCCGCGATGTAGCGTAAAATCGCCGGCGCTTCGGTCAACACCCAGTCGCCGTCGGTGAGGACCGGCACCCGCGCCTTCGGATTGACGCGCAGGAACTCGGCGCTGTTCTGCTGGTTGGCGGCGAGATCGACGCGCGCCAGCTCGTAGCGATCGCCGGTTTCCTCAAGCACGATGTGCGGCGCCAGCGCGCACGTCCCCGGCGCGTAATAAAGTTTCATCACGCTCGTCCCGCTACTCTCCCTCCGCTCGTCCCCGTGAAGGCGGGGACCCAGCTTTTTGCGCCTGCCCCTGGATTGCCGCTTCCGCCGGAATGAGCGGGAGTTGAGTGGATCATGATCTAATACGTCGCCCGGCCTCCGGATAAGTCGAACGCCGCGCCGGTGGTGAAGGAATTCTCCGCGCTCGCGAGCCAGCAGATCATCGACGCTGCCTCGTCGAGCTCCAGCATCCGGCCGCGCGGAATCTTCGACACGATCATCGCCAGAAAATCCGGCGCCTGGCTCAGCGCCAGCGTCGTCTTGGCGACCGCCGGCGTTACGCAATTGACCCCGATATTGTAGGTCGCAAGCTCCTTGCCGAGCGATTTCGTGAGCCCGATCACCGCGGCTTTCATCGCGCTGTAAGCCGGCGCTTTCGGATTGCCTTCCTTGCCGGCGACCGAAGAGAGGTTGACGATGCGACCGTAATTCGCCGCGATCATGTGCGGCACCACGGTGCGGCAGCAATAAAATGTGCCGATCAGGCCGATCGTGACCACGTCGCGGAACGCTTCCGGCGGATATTCCCAGGTCGGCGCGTTCGGCCCGACGATCGCGGCATTGTTGACCAGAATATCGATCTTGCCGAAATGGCCGGCCGTTTGTTTGGTCGCGGTTTCGACGGCGGCAAGGTCGGCGATGTCGACGGTAAGACCCTGCACGCGATCGGCCGCGCCGAGCGCCGCCACCGTCTTGCCGAGCAGCGCCGTATCGCGATCCCAGATCGACACCTTGCCGCCGGAAGCAAGAATGCGGTTGGCGACCGCAAGCCCAATGCCCTGCGCGCCGCCGGTGACAATCGCAACGCGGTCTTTCAAGTCGTAGACGTTCATCGACGGAGCTCCCGGGTTCCGGTACGCATTTTAAGAGGTGGCGCGGGAAGGCGGATATGCCGGATAGTCTGAAATTTATGGCGCGCCCGAAGGGATTCGAACCCCTGACCTCTGCCTTCGGAGGGCAGCGCTCTATCCAGCTGAGCTACGGGCGCAAAAGGCCGATATGACGCCCTAGATAGCGGAAGGGCGGCGGTGCAGCAACGGGCCCTCGCGGGGCGCTTGCCGCTTATGCCGGCGCCTCCTATAGGATGGCGAAGACCTATCAATCCGTCACCCTGAGGCGCTCGGCGCAAAGCGCCGAGCCTCGAAGGGCGACGGCCCGGGTACCTTGGCCGCATCCTTCGAGGGCCGCTGCGCGGCCGCCTCAGGATGACGGAATTTATAAGGAGCGATCCATGGCGCAGCTTGCGGAAAAGCGCGACAGCAAACCGACCCAGATCAAGGACGCGGCGTTCAAGTGGGACGATCCGCTCGATCTCGAAGGCGAATTGACCGAGGAAGAGCGCATGGTGCGCGACACCGCGCGCGACTATGCGCAGGAGAAGCTGTTTCCGCGCGTGCTCAAGGCGTTCCGCGAGGAGACCTATGATCCGACCGTGGTCCGCGAGATGGGTGCGCTCGGCCTTCTCGGCTCGACCATCCCGGAGGAATACGGCGGCGCCGGCCTCGGCTATGTTGCCTACGGGCTGATCGCGCGCGAGGTCGAGCGGGTCGATTCCGGCTATCGCTCGGCGATGTCGGTGCAGTCGTCGCTGGTCATGCACCCGATCTACGCCTACGGCAGCGAGGCGCAGCGCCGCAAATATCTGCCGAAGCTCGCGAGCGGCGAATTCGTCGGCTGCTTCGGGCTGACCGAGCCGGACCACGGCTCCGATCCCGGCTCGATGATTACCCGCGCCGAAAAGGTCGCCGGCGGCTTTGCGCTGACCGGCACCAAAATGTGGATCACCAACGCGCCGGTCGCCGACATCGCCGTGGTCTGGGCGAAGCTCGACGGCAAGATCCGCGGCTTCATCGTCGAGCGCGGCACCAAAGGTTTCTCCACGCCGAAGATTGAGGGCAAGCTCAGCTTGCGCGCCTCCATCACCGGCGAGATCGTGCTCGACTGCGCCGTCGTGCCGGAAGAGAATTTGCTGCCGAATGTTTCCGGCCTCGCCGGTCCGTTCGGCTGCCTCAATGTGGCGCGCGCCGGCATCGCCTGGGGCGCGCTCGGCGCCGCCGAATTCTGCTGGCACCGCGCCCGCGATTACGTGCTCACCCGCAAGCAGTTCGGCCGGCCGCTCGCCGCCAACCAGCTGATCCAGAAAAAGCTCGCCGACATGCAGACCGAAATCACGCTCGGCCTGCACGCCGTGCTGCGGCTCTCCCGCCTGATCGAGCAGGGCAAGGCGTCGCCGCCGGCGATCTCGCTCCTTAAGCGCAACAATTGCGGCAAGGCGCTCGAAGTCGCGCGGCTCGCCCGCGACATGCACGGCGGCAACGGCATCGCCGACGAATTCCATGTGATGCGCGTGTTGTGCAATCTCGAAACCGTCAATACCTACGAAGGCACCCACGATATTCATGCGTTGATTCTCGGCCGCGCCCAAACCGGCATCCAGGCGTTTATGTGAGCGGCTTTCCTGCCCCGCGAAGCGGGGAAGGGGGACCGCCCGAAGGGCGGTGGAAGGGGCCTCGGCCACAAAGCCTAGCTCCACCGCCGCAGGCCCCCTCCACCGCGCTAACGCGCGGTCCCCCTCCCCCGCGCTACGCGCGGTGGCGGATGTCACGTCGTCATTGCGAGCGAAGCGAAGCAATCCAGCTCTCCGAGCAAGCGGCCCTGGATTGCTTGGTCGCTTCGCTCCCTGTCAAACACGCCTGCGCCGCGTGTCGGCGGCGATCTGGCGAAGCTTGGCGGCAATTTCGGCTTTGCCACCGCTTGGAGCTCCGTTAAGGCCAGGAGTCCAAAAGTCGTCGCGCAAGCGCGCACAGCAAGCCAATGCGGCGGCCTCGTTGCCTAATCGGGCCTGACAGTCAGCTTGGTATAACAATCCAAACACAATATCTTTCTCCCACTCCTTGGGATCGATCGCCTCGCCGCGACCAAAATCCTCCAGCGCCTTCTGGTACTCACCCAGATTTCGATGGACTTCCCCGCGGGCCATAAGCGACATTGCATCCGGTTGTAGCTTGATCGTTTTATTCAGATCTTCCAGCGCTCGCCGCGGTTCGCTCATCTTAAGCCAGACGAGATGGCGGTCGAAATAAGCATGCGGACTTGCTGGATTCTCTTCGATCCAAGAGTTCACGATCTGAAGACAGCGCCGCGGATCAGAGCGAAGGAGCTCGCGAAACGCCGTCACTTCTTCCGCCGTTGTTGGTTCTTTCATCGCCATCCCCTCTCTCCTCATTATACTTTATGCTTTTGACAGCAAAAATCCTTCCCGCGACGCGTCCGCGCCCGAGCTTTGCCAACCACCACAACGCCAAAATAGATTCGCCCCCGGCAAATAAGGGAGGCGAAGCGCCGAAAGGCGCATGCCAACCATTGCCGCGCAGCACCAACAAACGTTGCCGTTGGCCGATGCCCGGGCGCGGCGGCGCGCTTTGTCGGAGCGCGCCCGCCTTCCGGCGCTTCACCGCGGCTCTCGCCGGGACTGTGACATCCCGGCTCAGCTTCAGGCCATGCTTCCTGGAACGTGGTCACAACGGGCGTTACCCGTTGTTTCGCCGTCCCAGTGCAGTGGAAGCACCCCACGCCTCAGCCGTAGTACCGAGGAGAATGATGCCCAAAGCCGCTCCGGCGCGGGTTGCGAGCCCGCGCGGAAGCACCGCACTCGCCCCACACTGCGGATCGCATCCGGAATGCGTCCCTCGATGAGCGAGATTCGCAGCGAATGTAACCGAAATAGCGACGACCGTCAAGCTACCGTCCCCAATGGGGCGACAGTAAAAGGCCCAACGCGTTCCTATCGGCACGGAGAGATTCGAGCGCAAAATGCGCTCTGACGCGGCAAGTCTCGATCGAATCGTGTACGAATACTTGGCTGTTTCCGGAGCCTGCAGTGCCAATTGAATTTCATGACGATTGTAAGCACCGCCTTTTCGAGGTTCTGCGGACGGCGCTTCCGACAGTCAAAGCAAAGAATGGCATGTTCATCGAGCGTAAATCCGCGATGGGCATCGCCGTCTGTGACATGACGCTACCGCAAACAGGAAAGCTTCACGAGCGTCTTATTGAGTATGTCGATGAATTTCCTTTCGTCGAGTTCGTGCTCGACGTTCTTGCGGATGAATTGTGGAAGCTCGACAAATACGATAGCGAACGGGAAGCGGTAAAACTCTGCGAAATTGAGGGCTACAGCGACCCAGGAGCGATAGCAACTCGGCTGATCGATAGTTTTCAAACGCTACCCTGGACGTATCAGCTAAGTTTTCGACTACCTGATCAATTGAAAGGCTTGCTACGGCCAACAGTAGATGAGGTCGCTCTTTCTCCAAGTCTAAAGATTGTTAGGGCGACCAAACAGTTCTCGTCCCAGTTTCCTTTGGCGGCGCCAAATAAAAAACAACAAGAGCGGATGAAGGGCTCGGTCGGCCTTTTGTCGCTCCTAATGAGCGATCCTCCCACCTACGATCCGGAGAGTCTCTTTCTACAAGTCAGCGCGGAAGGCTTCATAGGGTCCTATGGCGGCTCTTCGCCGAGGGTAAGAGCGGAGCGAACCGTCCGCGCATTCTGTGGCCTGGGTATAGCGCTTCGTCTGTTCAAGTATACGCACAAACTTCCAAGCGGGGCGAAATCCTATTTCTACGTGCACAGATGCGATGAGAACGGCAATTGGAGGCCGGACAATCGTCTCGACGTCGAAGACACTACAGACCGCGGGCTAAGTGGCCTACAAATGCATGATTTGGAGGGTCGTCTCGAAGGGGACGAGGAGAGACTTCGTTGGGCTGAAGGCGCGCTAAACAATATAGCGGTCGTGTTCTCCGCATCACAGAAGGCGGAGCCGATTGTCTTGGCATCCCAATGGCTATTTGACAGTCACGCTAGTAGGGACGAGTTGTTAGCGTTTGTGCAGGCAATGGTAGTGTTAGAGATCATCCTGGGAGACAAGAAGGTTTCTGACGAGATTGGTCTAGGTGCTCTAATGCGTAATCGTTGCGCTTACCTCATCGGCACGAGCCATGGTGAAAGGTCCGAATTACTTGAAACTTTTAACAAAATATATCGTGTGCGCTCGCAGATCGTTCATTCCGGCAAACCAAGGCTGACTCTGGAAGAACGATCCCTTTTTTCTCGGCTGCGTTGGATGTGCAGGCGAGTGATCGACAAAGAGGTCGATCTCTTAAAGGCTGATGTACGGTCTCCGGGATAGCTGTTGGACTGACGCGGGACTCGCTTCGCTAGCTAGTAGCCCGAATTGAGCGGCAGCAAGTAGCCCGGATTGAGCGGCAGCGAAATCCGGGACCAGCGGCGAGGTTGCCCCGGATTTCGTTTCACTCAATCCCGGCTACGCGCTGGATTGCTTCGCTGCGCTCGCAATGACGAATTACCCCGCAGCCTTCGGGGCCGCGCTCTCATCCGCCGGCTTATCGGATACGCCGGCTTCGGCGAAGGTCGCCATGCCGGTGTGGCAGGCGAGCGCGGCGCGCAGCAGCAGCAAGGCCGTGGCGGCGCCGGAGGCTTCGCCGAGCCGCATGTTGAGATCGAGCAGCGGTTTTAAATGCAGCTCGTCGAGCAGGGTGCGGTGGCCGGCTTCGGCGGAGACGTGGCCGGCAAGCGCGTGCGCCAGCGTGTCGGTGCGGAGCTTGTAGAGCGGCGCCACCGCGGCGGTGCAGACAAAGCCGTCGAGCAGGACCGGGATGTTGTGGCGGCGCGCCGACAGCGTCGCGCCGAGGATGGCGGCAAGCTCGCGGCCGCCGAGCGCGGCAGCGATGCGGAGCGGGTCGTGCAGCACGCCGGCGTGACGGGCGAGGGCGCGGTCGATGACATCGCGCTTGCGCGCAAGCCCCGCGTCGTCGACACCGGTGCCGCGGCCGGCCCAGCGCGCGCCGCCGCCGCCGAACAGCGCGGCGGCGATCGCCGCGGCCGAGGTGGTATTGCCGATGCCCATTTCGCCCAGACAAATCAGATCGCTGTCCGCCGACACGGCGTCGTAGCCGGCCGTGACCGCGGCAAGGAATTCGCCTTCGCTGAGCGCGGCGCCTTGCGTAAAATCCGCGGTCGGCGCGTCGAGCTGCAGCGGAATGACGCGCAGCGCAGCGCCGGCGGCGCGGGCGAGCTGGTTGATCGCGGCGCCGCCAGCGGAAAAGTTCGCCACCATCTGCACGGTGACCTCGGCCGGATAGGCGGAGACGCCCTGGGCGGTGACGCCGTGATTGCCGGCAAAGACCAGCACTTGCGTGCGATCGAGCCGCGGCGGCGCGTGGCCCTGCCAGTGCGCGAGCCAGCCGACGAGGTCCTCGAGCCGGCCGAGGCTCTTTGGCGGCTTGGTCAGCGTATCCTCGCGCTTGGCGACCGCCGCGCTGGCGGCGGGATGGCCGCTCGGCAGGTCGAGGCAGAGGGCGCGCAGGCCGGCGAAGGAGGTGAAATTCGGCATGGGGCGATTTCCTTGCGGCGCTCGCGAGCTTTAGTCCGTCATCCTGAGGCGCGAGCGAAGCGAGCCTCGAAGGATGCGGCCGAGGCACCCGGGCTGTCGCCCTTCGAGGCTCGGCGCTTTGCGCCGAGCACCTCAGGGTGACGGATAGAAGGTTGGAAGACAGTTCAGCTCGACCAGATTATGCTGTAGCAATTTGTTCAAGTCCGGCCAACTTTCCCGTGACGGCCTAGGGTGAGGGCATCATGGCATCGCCTGCATGGGACGAATGGGCGCCGTGGGTCGCCGACCGCGCCGGCGAGCTGTCCGCGGCCGTGGTGTTGCTGACGCGGCTGCCGCTGCCGCGTCATGCGCACGACAGCGGCGCGGTCGCGCGCGGCGTCTGGGCGTTTCCGCTGGCCGGTTTTGTGGTCGGGCTGATCGGCGCGCTGGCCTACGCGATCGCGCACCGCCTGGTGCTGTTCCCCTGGCCGGCGGCGGCGCTGACCATCGCCGCGACGCTGATCGCGACCGGCGCACTGCACGAGGATGGCCTTGCCGACACCGCCGACGGTTTTGGCGGCGGCGACACCCGCGAGCGCAAGCTCGACATCATGCGCGACAGCCGGATCGGCACCTACGGCGTTTGCGCGCTCGCGGTGTCGATCCTGATCCGCGCCGACGCCATCGCCAGTCTCACCGATACCGGCCTGGTGGCGGCGGCTTTGATCGCGGCGCATAGCGGGGCGCGCGCGGCGATGGCCGCGGTGATGTTCTTCGTCGCCCCGGCGCGCAGCGACGGACTGTCGTTCGGCGCCGGCCAGCCGTCAGCCGCGCGCGCGGCGATCGCCGTGACGATCGGGTTTCTCATCGTGCTGTTCTGTCTCGGGCCGGCGCATGCGCTGGTCGCGCTGATCGCGGTCGCGATCGTGGTCGCGCTCCTGGCCTGGCTGAGCGTGCGGCAGATCGGCGGCCAGACCGGCGACGTGCTCGGCGCCGTCGAGCAGGTCGGCGAGATCGTGATCCTGCTGGTGGCGCTGCGGTAGCGTGCACCGCGTCATGCCCGGCCTTGTGCCGGGCATCCCGATCGCGTTGGCAACGCCTCGCGAAATGTTCGGGATGGCCGGGACGAGCCCGGCCATGACGGCTTAACCAGCCCCACGCCCGCGCGGCGCCAGAAGCCGGGTGCCGCCGAGCACGGCGAGCGCGATCAGGCCGGGCGGAATCGCCAACCACAGATTAACCGCGGCGACCGCGGCGGTGGCGGCCCAGCCGATCGAGGAGAACGCTTCGGCGAAGGTCGCGACCCGCGAGGAGACCTGGCGGCGGCGAAACTGGCTGCGTTTGGCCTGGGTGCGGAACCAGAGCTGGATCGCGGTCGCCGCCACCGTGGCGATGACGATGCCGGCGGCCGTGATCGCGGCGTGCCACGGCGAGACGATGGCGATCACCGCGACCATCGGCGCGAACACGACGGCGATGATGGCGAGCACCGCCTCGATCTTGGCGCGCAGCACGGCGCGCGCCGGCACCGGCGCCGTCGCCACCAGGTCGGGCGCGTCTTCGCCGGAGATGGTGAGCCAGGCGAGGCCGCCGGCAAGCTGGCCCGCCGCCATCACCAGGACCGGCACGAGCAGATTGAGCGCACCGCCGCCGGCCTCAAAACTCCGCCATAACAGGATCGCGGGCGGCAGCAGATAAAGCATCTGCATCAGGGTTTGCGAGGCGAGCCACGGATCGCGGCGCAGCAGCAGCCATTCCTTGCGGCGGAGCGCCGATTGCGGCGATGCCGCAACGCGCAAGCCGCCGCCGCGCCGCGCGCGGCTGGTCGGCGCAGCGCCGGCGCCGGATGCAGCGATGGCATAGTCGCCGAAGCGCGGCGCCACCAGCGCGATTACGGCGGCGAGCAAGATGAAGCTCACGATAAGCACGCCGGCGAGCGCCGTGGCGTCGCCGAACACCGCGCGCGCCGGCCACCACACCAGGCTGTCGACGTCGGGCGCAATCGCCGCCAGCGTTTTCGATTGCAGAATGTCGGCGCGCGACAGCGTGCCGTAGGACAGGATCGCCGCGACCTGGAGGCCGATGACGAAGGCAGCGCCGATCACGGCGGCGACGACCTGCGCCGCAAGCCGGGTGCGGCGCGGGCCGATGGCGCGAAACAGCGCCACGGTCAGCGCGACCGCGACCGCGGTCGCCGCCGCGCCCATGGCGACGATCACGCCGTAAGCGCCAAGCCAGTGCCAGCCGCCGCGGACAATCAGCATGTCGATGAACGGCCCGGCGAGCGGCAGCGCCATCGCCGCCACCGCCAGCGCCACGGTCGAGATGCGCACGGCAAACAGCCGCTCGGCCGCGACCGGCGAAGCGACGATGAGATCGAGATCGGAGCGCGCGTAGAAAGCGCGCGTCGTCGATTCCATCGCCTGCGAAACCATCAAGAGCCACGACAACAGCACCATCGCGGTCACCGCGATCAGCATCTGCTTGTCGAGCACGGCCGAAGCGAAACCGCCGACGACGAAATAGGCGACCACGTGCATGACGACGACGAAGGCGACGATGCCGATGACGACACGGCGGCGGCGTGCGCCCCGGCCCGCGGTCATCATCGCCACCCAGTCGCGCCAGGCGAGGCGCGACTCGTGGCGCGCGAACCAGACCGCGGTGCCGGATTGGATCATGGCGTAGCAGCGCCCTTGTTCACCGTCATCCTGAGGTGCGAGCGCAAGCGAGCACCTCAGGGTGACGGATGACTTTCACGCCGCTTCCGCCGGGGCCGCGACCAGCGCGAGGAAAGTGTCCTCGAGGCTGGCGGTGCCGGCGTCGCCGTTGGCGGCGGCGCCGGTGCGGTGTTTTTCCGCCTGGCGGCGCAAGTCTTCGAGCGTGCCTTCGGCGATGAGCTTGCCGTTGGCGATGACGCCGATGCGGTCGGCCATGCGCTCGGCGACTTCAAGAATGTGCGTGGTCATGATCACGGTGCCGCCGGCGCGGGCGCGCTCACGCAGCACGGTCTTGACCTGACGCGCCGAGCCGGCGTCGAGCCCGGTGAGCGGCTCGTCGAGGATGATCAGGCGCGGCTCGTGCACCAGCGCGCCGGCGAGCGCCACCTTCTGGCGCATGCCTTTCGAAAATGTCTCGCAACGCTCGCGCGCATGCGGGGCGAGGCCGAGCCAATCCAAGAGCTCGCGCGCCCGCGCCTGCGCGAGCTTCGGCGCGACGCCCCATAGCCCAGCGACGAATTCCAGATATTCCTCCGGCGTCAGCTTGTCGTAGGTCATCGGCTCGTCGGAAATCCACGCGGTCACCCGCTTGGCCGCGACCGGATCGGCAAGCGCATCGATGCCGGTGATGTGGATCGAGCCGGCGTCCGGACGCATCAGGCCGGCGATCATGCGCAGCGTCGTCGTCTTGCCGGCGCCGTTCGGACCGAGCAGCGCATAAAATTCGCCGGTGCGCACGGCGAGGTCGAGACCATCGACCGCGGGGCGATCGAAGCGTTTGACCAGTCCGCGGATGTCGAGCGCCAACGGCGGTTGGGGCAGGTGCATCGAAACGGTCTAGCCGAGACTGGTTTCGGGGTCGTGAATCGGCAACCCCGATTTTCGCGTCACACGTGTTCTTAGCCGCTGACATTATAGCCGGCGAGCGCCGCCATATTGACCAGCTGCGCGTCGTTGGCCGAGAGCTGCACGATCTGCACGGAGCGGTCGAGGCCGACCAGGATCGGGCCGATGACGGTGGCGCCGCCGAGCTCCATCAGCATCTTGGTCGAGATCGACGCCGAGTGGAATGCCGGCATGATCAGCACATTGGCGGGGCCGGACAGCCGGCAGAACGGATAGGCCTCGCGCAGCTCCATGTTGAGCGCCACGTCGGCCGCCATCTCGCCGTCATACTCGAAGTCGACGCGCTGCTTGTCGAGGAGCCGCACCGCTTCCTGCACGCGCTCGGAGCGTTCGCCGGGCGGATGGCCGAAGGTCGAGAAGGCGAGCAGCGCCAGCCGCGGCTCGTAGCCGAGCGCGCGCGCCACGCGCGCCGCCTCGATGGCGATCTCGGCGATGTCGGTGGCGTCCGGCATTTCGGTGACGGCGGTGTCGGCCACCAGCACGGTGCGGCCGCGCGCCAGCACCAGCGACACGCCGATGACGCGGTGGCCGGGTTTCGGATCTATGCAGCGCCGCACGTCGTCGAGCGCGACGGAGAAATTGCGGGTGACGCCGGTGACCATCGCATCGGCGTCGCCGAGCGCCACCATGCAGGAGGCGAAATGATTGCGGTCGGTGTTGACCAGGCGCTGGCAGTCGCGCTGCAGATAGCCGTGGCGCTGCAGCCGCTCGTAGAGATACGCCGCATAGGCGACGTTGCGCGACGACAGTGCCGCATTGATGATCTCGATGCCGTCGCCGAGTTCGACGCCGGTCGCCAGCGCGGTGTCGCGCACCCGCGCCTCGCGGCCGACCAGTAACGCGGTGCCGAGCCCTTGCTGCACAAACGACGCCGCCGCGCGGATCACCTGTTCCTCTTCGCCCTCGGCGAAGACGACGCGGCGCGGCTGCCGGCGCAGGCGCTGGAACACCTGCTGCAGCACGCCGGCGATCGGATCGAGCCGCATGCGCAATTGCTGCCGATAAGCTTCCATGTCGACGATCGGCCGCCGCGCGACTTTGGAATCCATCGCCGCCTGCGCCACCGCCGGCGGGATGGTGGCGATGAGCCGCGGGTCGAACGGCACCGGGATGATGTAATCGGGCCCGTATTTCGGCCGCGCGCCGTAGGCGGCGGCGACTTCGTCGGGCACGTCCTCGCGCGCCAATTCGGCGAGCGCGTGCGCCGCGGCGATCTTCATCTCCATGTTGATGGCCCGCGCCCGCACGTCGAGCGCGCCGCGGAAGATGTAGGGAAAGCCGAGCACGTTGTTGATCTGGTTCGGATAGTCGGAGCGGCCGGTCGCCATGATGGCGTCGCTGCGCACCGCGGCGACTTCCTCCACGGTGATCTCGGGATCCGGATTGGCCATGGCAAAGATGATCGGCTTCTCCGCCATCGCCTTCACCATGTCCGGCGTCACCGCGCCCTTCGCCGAGAGGCCGAAGAACACGTCGGCGCCGACCAAAGCGTCGGTCAGCGTGCGCGCGTCGGTCTTGACGGCAAAGCCCGACTTCCACTGGTTCATGCCGTCGGTGCGGCCTTCATAGATCACGCCCTTGGTGTCGCAGAGGATGAGATTGTCCGGCCGAAAACCGATGGCGCGCAAAAGCTCCAGACAGGCGATGCCGGCGGCGCCGGCGCCATTGCACACCACCTTGGTGGTCTTGATCTCGCGGCCGGTGAGTTCGAGCGCATTGATCAGCCCGGCCGCGGCGATGATGGCGGTGCCGTGCTGGTCGTCGTGGAAGACCGGAATGTCGAGCAGCTCGCGCAGCCTTTGCTCGATGATGAAACACTCGGGCGCCTTGATGTCTTCGAGATTGATGCCGCCCCAGCTCTTGCCCAGGAGCTTGACGCAGTTGATGAACTCGTCGGGATCCTCGGTCGAGACTTCCAGATCGATGGAGTCGATGTCGGCGAAGCGCTTGAACAGCACCGCCTTGCCTTCCATCACCGGCTTCGCCGCCAGCGCGCCGCGATTGCCGAGGCCGAGGATGGCGGTGCCGTTGGTGATCACGGCGACGAAATTGCCCTTGGTGGTGTAATCGTAGGCGCGGCTTTCGTCCTCGGCGATCGCCAGCACCGGAACGGCGACGCCGGGCGAATAGGCCAGCGACAGATCGCGCTGCGTCGCCATCGGCTTGGTGGCCACGACTTCGAGCTTTCCCGGCCGGCCTTGGCTGTGAAACAGCAGCGCTTCCTGATCGGTGAAAGTCGGCCGTTGCGTGCGGCCGCCGGATTTGTCAGCCATTTCAATTCCTTGATGAAAACTTGCGGCAATCGGCCAGGGGCAAACCGACGTTACCGGAAGCGATGGCCTTTGCTCAAGTGAGCGCCGGCGCAACGCTCCGTTGCGCTACGGCGCCAAAAGCGCCGCAGTCGGCACGCATTGAACACGGAGACGTTGAACAAGGAGAGGGGGCGGAGTAATCCCTGCGACTGCCGTCGCCCAACCGCAGCCTGCTACACAGCCCATGATCAGATTTCTGTTGCGCTTCATCGGCCTCTGCCTGTTGGCACTGGCATTTGTGTTCTTTGTCTATGACGGCACCAAGTCGATCGCCAACCAGCATCTGGTCTATGCCCGCGCCGCGGAAGTCTGGGCGATGGTCGACCAGAGCAGCCTCAATCTGGCGCAGAATTGGCTGAAGCAGAAGGCCGCCTGGGCTTGGGACCCCTACATGCAGGCGGTCTTCGACTTTCCGGCCTGGGCGATCCTCGGGATCCTGGCGATGATTCTGATCGTGCTGGGGCGCAAGAAAAAGCCGCTCATCGGCTATGCGCGGAATTAAAGCGTCCGCGGCGTGCGACCTCCCCTGCAGTCCGCATTGCGCCGTTCGCTTTTTGCCCTCGCCGTCCTGGTTCTGATTATCCTCGGTCTGCCCTACCTGATCGTCCCGTTCTATCGGGTGGTCGATCCGGTCTCGGTGCCGATGCTGTGGCGCTTTATGACTGGCGGCCGCGTCGAGCGCGTCTTCGTCCCCTTGAGCCGCATGGCGCCGAGCCTGCCGCTCACCGTTATTATCTCGGAAGACGGGAGCTTCTGCCGCAATCGGGGCGTCGATTTTGGCGCCATCCGCGAGGCCTTGCAGCAAGCCGACGACGATCTGCAGGAGGCGCGCGGCGGCTCGACCATCACCCAGCAGACCGCCAAGAATCTGTTCCTGTGGCAGGGCCGCAGCTTTGTCCGCAAAGCGCTGGAAGTCCCGCTGGCGGTGTGGATGTACGTGGTGCTGCCGAAGCGCCGGGTGCTGGAAATCTACCTCAACATCGCGGAGTGGGGTCCGAATGGCGAGTTCGGCGCCGAGGCGGCCGCCCGTTGGGCGTTCGGCAAGTCGGCGAGCGAACTGACGCCACGGGAATCGGCCGAGCTCGCCGCGATCCTGCCCAACCCGGTGCGAAGGAGCGCCCGGGCGCCCAGCTTCCAAGTGCGCCGGCTCGCCGGCCTCTACGAACGCCGCGCCGCCGCCCATCCAGGCCTCGGCGCTTGCGTTCGCCCGCGCCCGGCGGGATGAGCACCGAAGTTCGTATAATTGTGACGCAGACGCGCTAGGAATTACCCGTTAGGTGCTGGCTGGCCTTAAGCGGGCGTATCCCGGGTGGGCCGCGCGCCTGACGAGACCGCAACCGACCAGGCGTTTGTTCCTTGGCCTTAATCTCTTTCATCGCCGCCTGTGTCGCGGCTTCAGTGTTATTGTTGGCGCCGTTCTTGGTCGCCTTTGTCGTCCTGCCGTCCTTCACGGCGCTTTCGGGCGGCAGGTGAACTGGCTGGCCTCATGTCGGGAGTGTCGCCGCCAAACGAGGCACTAGCTTCCGCCGGACCATTCTTCTATAAGCCCGCCCAATCCCAGCACTGCGACCCCCTATGAGGAGACTGCCATCATGGCCGTGCCGAAGAGAAAAACATCACCATCGCGACGCGGCATGCGCCGGTCTGCCGACGCCTTGAAGCGCCCGTCCTATGTCGAGGACAAGGATTCCGGCGAATTGCGCCGCCCGCACCATATCGATCTCAAGACCGGCATGTATCGCGGCCGGCAGGTGCTCAACAAAAAGACCGAGGCTTAGCACTTTCTTGCTTCCCGGACGCGGTGCGGCACGCACCGCGGATCCGGTATCGTTTCGAACTCGGCGACTTTAACGATCCTGGGTCTGCATCGCGTCGCTTCGTGCTGCGCTGCGCCCGGGACAAGCTTTGAGACACGCCATGTTCGTTCTCGGCTTTCCTCTGCTTCTCATTCCGTTCGCCATTTACAATATGATCGCGTTTCTCACCCCGGGCGTGGGCTGGACCACGCCGGTGGCGACCATCCACATGATGTCCGGTCAGGACTGGGTGCTGACCTGGGAGGATCTCCTCCTCGCCTTCTCGATCCTGCTGCTTGCTGTCGAGATCATGAAATCGACGCGCATGGGCATGCGCTCGATCGTCGATCATATCCTGGCGATGGCGTTGTTCATCGCCATGCTGGTTGAATTTCTGCTGGTGCGTCAGGCCGGAACGTCGACGTTCTTTCTGTTGACGATGATCAGCCTGGTCGACGTGCTGGTCGGCTTCATCGTCAGCATCCGCAGTTCCCAGCGTCAGGTCGAAATCGAGACCGGCTCGGCGTGAAGCGTTCCGACGTTCACAGCGAACGCGACAGCGCGTGCGGCTCCCGGATCGGCGACCGGTCACTGGCATCATAGGCGGCGACCGCCTCCCCCGGCTCGACGCGCCGGCGGGTCCGGGTCTGCGGCGCCTGGACCACGGTCGCAATCAGTTGTGCGAGGAAATTTGCGCGCGGCGCCACTGTAACCCCGGCAGGCGGTAAGGGGTCGCTCGCTGCGACTGGGACCAGGGCGGTGCTCACGTGCTGCGTTTCCTGTGCCGAAATGGGACGCCATCACTCAAAAGTGGGACGTAAAGCCACGTTCGGTCGTTCAGTGGCAAACTCTGTGCCGCACTCGCAAGTTGCAGGAATTCAGCCGTTGGATTTCCGATTTCTTTAAGCTCGGGCGGTATTTTGACGATAAGTCGTGTCGCTACTCCGAAGTTCGCAGGCGCCGGGCTTGCGCTCACAGGGTAGCTCCCCTGCAAACTTCGAAATCAAGGGGACACGAACGATCGATAGTTTCTCGTGCGGCTCTTGGATTTGAAAGTCCTGTCCGCATTTGCGGCTGACGCGACAGGGTCTTCAAATCACCGTACCAGCCGGCGCTCTCCCATCGCGCGCGGACGACGGCGACAAGCATGAGGCGACGGTGAACGATAACGCTTCGCGCCATCCCACTCTTGATCCAAGCCTTGATGATCGGCCGGGTGCCGCCAGCGGCAGCATCGCCGCGGCCGGAACGGCCGCCAAGCTCGATGCGGCCGAAATTCTCGCCTCGGTCGGCGAAGCGCTCTACCACTGGGACATCGGCAGCGACGCGGTCGTCTGGAGCGCGAATGCCGGCGATGTTTTGCTGGTCCGTGACCGGGAGACGATCGCCACCGGCCGCGCTTATGCCCAACTCCTCGACCCGGACAGCTTGCAGGCGCGCTTCGATACGGTCATCAAATCCGAGCAGCGCGACGACGGCCGCGGCGTCGGCTATCGCATTCAATATTGCATCCGGCCTGATCCCGGCGCGGAAACGCGATTGTGGGTCGAGGACACCGGCCGCTGGTTTGCCGGACCCGGCGGCAAGCCGGCGCGCGCGCATGGCACGGTGCGCGTCATCAATGAGCGTTACGAGCGCGAACGCCGGCTCAACTACCTCGCCCGCCACGACGACCTCACCGGCGAACTCAACCGCTATCACCTGACCGAGATCCTGGAGAAAACCCTCGACGACGCGGTGCGGTTTCGTTCCTCCTGCGGCTTCCTTCTGGTCGCCATCGACAATCTGGCGCGGATCAACGAATCCTACGGCTTCGAAACCGCCGACAAGACGATCAATGCGGTCGGCAAACGCATCCGCAGCCTGATGCGCGGCAAGGATACGCTGGGCCGCTTTTCCGGCAACAAATTCGGCCTGGTGCTCAAGGACTGCACGCCGGACGACATGGCCATCGCCGCCGAGCGTCTGCTGGCGGGAGTGCGCGACGAACTGGTGCCGACCGACACCGGGCCGGTCGCCGCGACCATCACCATTGGCGGCGTGACGGCGCCGCGCCACGCGCGCACGGTCGCCGAAGTCCTCGCCCGCGCCCAGGAGACGCTCGACGTGGCGAAGAACAAACGCCGCGGCTCATTCCTGGCTTACCGGCCCAATATCGAGCGCGAGGCGCAGCGCCGGGAGAACGTGCGCGCGACCGACGAGATCGTTGCCGCGCTCAACGAGCGGCGAATTTTTCTTGCCTACGAGACCGTCGCCACCGCGGCCGATCGCCGGCCGGCGTTTTACGAATGCCTGATGCGGGTGCGGCGCACCGATGGCAGTCTCGTCGGCGCCAGCGATGTGGTCCCGATCGCCGAACGGCTCGGCCTGGTGCGTCTGCTCGATCATCGCGTTCTCGAACTCGTGATCGACGAAATGGTTGCGACGCCGACCTTGCGGGCGAGCGTCAATGTCTCGCCCGGCTCGACCACCGATCCGGATTGGTGGAGCGGCTTGGGTTCGCTGCTGCGCGCGCATGCCGGGGTGGCGGAACGTCTCATCATCGAGATCACCGAAAGCGCTGCGATCCACGATGTCGATGAAACGCGCGGCTTCGTTGCCCGGGTGAAGGATCTCGGCTGCCGCATCGCCATCGACGATTTCGGCGCCGGCTACACCTCGTTCCGCAACCTGCGCAAGCTCGGCGTCGATATCGTCAAAATCGACGGCGCTTTCGTGCAGAACATCATCCGCTCGGAAGACGACCGCGCCTTCGTGCACACGCTGATCGATCTCGGCAAACGCTTGCAGTTTAGCGACGGTCGCCGAATGGGTGCAGGACGAACGCGCCGCGCGATTGCTGGAATCGTGGGGCTGCGACTACATCCAGGGCGCGCTTGTCGGACTGGCCTCGACCGAGCGTCCGTGGCTCGCAGCCGGGATCGCGAAGGCGATTTGATTACTCCTCCATCCGCCCCCCGCGAAGCGGGAGAGGTGGACCAAGCGAAGCTTGGCGGAGGGGGCTGGCTGTGCTGGGAGCGAGCCGGTATTCGCCCCTACCGGCGCGCTTTGTGCGCCGCCTCCCCCGCATGCAGGGAGGATGAAGATTACGCGCCGCCGCTCGGGCCCTTGTCGGTCAAGCGGTCGACCTTGCGCTGCATCTCGTCGAGCTGCCGCTTGAGATCGTCGATGTCGCCGCCGGCCTTGCCGGGCGGCTTATTCGGCTTCCGCTTCGGCCTCGCCGCCCTCGCGCCGCGCGAACGGCGCGAACATGGCGAAGGTGCGCTCGAACATTTCCATGTTCCGCCGCACCTGCTCCTCGAGCGAGGTGAACGCCCCGACCCCGAACGCTTGCGCCATTTGATTGCGGAATTTTTCCTGTTCGCGCGTCAGCGAATTGATCGAGACTTCCAGATAGCGCGGCACCAGCATCTGCATGCTGTCGCCGTAGAAGCGGATGAGCTGGCGCAGGAACGCAATCGGCAGCAGATTCTGGCCTTCTTTGTTTTCCTGCTCGAAGATGATTTGCGTGAGGACCGAACGGGTGATTTCTTCGCCGGTCTTGGCGTCAAAGACGACGAAATCCTCGCCGGTCTTGACCATGGCGGCGAGGTCTTCAAGCGTGACGTAGGTGCTGGTGCCGGTGTTGTAGAGCCGCCGGTTGGCGTACTTTTTGATCGTGATGGGATCAGTCTTGTCAGACTTGGTCATCGGTTCGGGCATGGATTTTGACCGCGGGGGTTGCGTCGTCAAAATAGGCCGTTTCTCCCGGCGCGGCTACCGTTTTGTGCAAGCATAGAAAATGGAGTTTGCCCGTTGGCGGCGCAAGTCGGGCCAAAGGCTCTCGCCGCCGCATGGCAGCGATACGGCCCTTCTGCCGTCTTGTCGGCGGCCCGTCGCCTCCTTATGACATAGATCAAGTCCGCCGCGGCGATCCCGCGTTAATCACTGCATGACACCCCGAAAGGACCTCCCATGAAGGACGATATTGTCATCGTTGGCGCGGTACGCACGCCGGTCGGCGCATTCAACGGGGCATTTGGCACGGTGCCGGCCCACGAGCTCGGCAAGGCCGCCATCAAGGCGGCGATCGAACGCGCCGGCGTCGAGCCGGCGCGGGTTTCCGAAGTGATCATGGGGCAGATCCTCACCGCCGGCGAAGGCCAGAACCCGGCCCGCCAGGCCTCGATCGGGGCCGGCATTCCCATCGAAGTCCCGGCCTGGGGCGTCAACCAGGTCTGCGGCTCCGGATTGCGGTCGGTCGCGCTTGGCTATCAGGCGATCGCCACCGGCGATTCCGAGATCGCCGTGGTCGGCGGCCAGGAATTGATGAGCCTCTCGCCGCACTGCGCGCATCTGCGCAACGGCGTGAAGATGGGCAATTTCGAGATGGTCGACACCATGATCAAGGACGGCCTGTGGGACATCTTTAACGGCTATCACATGGGCAACACCGCCGAGAACGTCGCGCGCCAGTGGCAGATCACCCGGGCGCAGCAGGACGAGTTCGCCGTCGGCTCGCAGCAGAAGGCGGAAGCCGCGCAAAAAGCCGGCAAGTTCAAGGACGAAATCACGCCGGTGACGGTGAAGACCCGCAAGGGCGACATCGTCGTCGATACCGACGAATATCCCAAGCACGGCACCAGCCTGGAAACGATCGGCAAGCTGCGGCCCGCCTTCGACAAGGAAGGCACGGTCACGGCAGCCAACGCCTCCGGCATCAATGACGGCGCCGCCGCCATGGTGCTGATGCGCGCGAGCGAAGCCGCCAAGCTCGGCAAGACACCGCTGGCGCGCATCGTGTCGTGGGCGCAGGCCGGCGTCGACCCGAAGATCATGGGCACCGGGCCGATCCCGGCGTCGCGGGCCGCGCTGAAAAAGGCCGGCTGGAGCGTCGGCGACCTCGATCTCATCGAAGCCAATGAAGCGTTTGCCGCGCAGGCCTGCGCCGTCAACAAGGACCTCGGCTGGGACACCAGCAAGGTCAATGTCAATGGCGGCGCCATCGCCATCGGCCATCCGATCGGCGCCTCGGGCGCGCGCGTACTGGTCACGCTGCTTCACGAGATGCAAAAGCGCAACGTCAAAAAAGGCCTCGCCACGCTGTGCATCGGCGGCGGCATGGGCATTGCCATGTGCGTGGAGCGCTGAGGAGCGACGATACCGCAATACATGATTGGCGTCATGGCCGGGCTTGTTCCGGCCATCCACGTCTCTTAGCTGGCTCCGAAATGGAGACGTGGATGCCCGGCACAAGGCCGGGCATGACAACGAAGAAACAGGGAGGGAGACCATGCCACGCGTCGCACTGGTGACCGGGGGAACACGCGGTATCGGCGCGGCGATCGCCAAGGCGCTCAAGGCGGCCGGCTACCAGGTCGCGGCCAATTATGCCGGCAACGACGAAGCGGCGCAGAAATTCAAGGCCGAGACCGGCATCCCGGTCTACAAATGGGACGTTTCCTCGTTCGAGGCGTGCGCCGCCGGCGTCAAGCAGGTGGTGGCGGAGCTCGGCCCGGTCGATGTTCTGGTCAACAATGCCGGCATCACCCGCGACGCCCAGCTTCACCGCATGAAGCCGGAACAATGGGCAGAGGTGATCAACACCAATCTCGGCTCGCTGTTCAACATGACGCGCCAGGTGATCGAGGGCATGCGCGAACGCAAGTTCGGTCGCATCATCAACATCTCCTCGATCAACGGTCAGAAAGGCCAATTCGGCCAGACCAATTATTCGGCGGCCAAAGCCGGCGAGATCGGCTTCACCAAGGCGCTGGCGCAGGAAGGCGCGCGCGTCGGCGTCACCGTCAACGCCATCGCGCCGGGATATATCAACACCGAGATGGTGCAGGCGGTGCCGAAGGACGTGCTGGAGAAAAGCATCCTGCCGACCATTCCCATCGGCCGCCTCGGCGAGCCGGAGGAGATCGGACGCTGCGTCGTGTTTCTGGCGTCCGACGATGCCGGCCTGCTGACCGGCTCGACGCTGACCGCCAATGGCGGGCAGTATATTACGTAACGTCGCCGCGAACCCCAGCCATCCGGCACGCGAACGGATTGCGCCCATGCGCGGTTTTCGCCGTTTGACCCGGGTGCAGCGCGCCGACAAAGTGATAAGATGACGCTACGGCCTACACGGGGTTGCCATGTTGACGGGCTGTCATCGCGCACAGAAGCGGGCCAAATCCGGCGCTGCGATGCTTGTCATCGGCACGCTTGTGGCGGCGTCAACGACGGCCATGCCGGGCGCGGCCCGTGCCGAAGGGTTTTTTGATTTTCTGTTCGGCGGCCAGCAACGGCCATGGACGCCTCCTTCGCAAACTTATGAGCATCCGCCGCTGCCGGAGCCGCGACCGGCGCGGGTGGCACCGGCCGCGCTGGAACGGGAGAATGTCAGCGAGGGCGGCGGCAGCACCGGCCACGGCGTGGCGTTCTGCGTGCGGCTCTGCGACGGCCATCACTTCCCGATGGAGCAAATGGTCAAAGGCACACCGGTGGAAACCTGCCGGGCGATTTGCCCGTACAGCAAGACCAAGGTGTTTTTCGGCGCGGAGATCGGCGGCGCGGTCGCGCCAGACGGCC
The DNA here is from genome assembly GCA_963829395.1 of uncultured Alphaproteobacteria bacterium. GTDB lineage: Bacteria > Pseudomonadota > Alphaproteobacteria > Rhizobiales > Xanthobacteraceae > BOG-931. The sequence continues at coordinate 596,361 of CAWHHX010000002.1, forward strand.
AGCATTATACCAATCTCGACACCGCGTTCCTGTACCGCAAGCAATTGGTCAACAATTGCACGTGCAACGGCAAGGACGCCTTCGGCCTGGCGCCATTGGACGTGCGAAGCGATCCGACCTTGCGGCCCGGCGACATCGTCGCCACCAAGGACGGGCTTGCGTCCTATACCGGCCGATCGGGACCGGGCGCGACGTTCACGCCGGTCAATCCGGCCACGCTGCCGAACAACATACGATAGGGCGTTGGCGGCGCTCACCGCTCCCGCAGGCGAAGTGACTTACGCCGGCTCCCAGCCTGGCGGCGCCAGCTCGAACTTGGCGAATTCAAAGCCCGGCGCCACGGTGCAGCCGACCAACGTCCATTCGCCGAGCGATTGCGCCGCCTGCCAGGCGTGAGCGGGAACGACGCCCTGCGGGCGCTCGCCGGCAACGAGATCGGCCCCGAGCATGAGGCGCTCGCGGCCGCCGCCCGATGCCGGAGCGATTTCGAGGGCGAGCGGCGCGCCGGCATGCCAGTGCCAGACTTCCGCGGCGTCGACCCGATGCCAATGCGAGCGCTCGCCGCGCGCCAACAGAAAATAGATCGCTGTCGACGCCGCGCGGGCACCCCCAGGACCTTCCCCCGCTTGCGGCTGGGGCGCGTCGCGAAACGTTTGGCGGTAATGGCCGCCTTCCGGATGCGGCTTGAGATCCAGAATCCGGATCACATCGGCCGCTGTCAGCGGCGTGTCTGATTTAAGCGGCAGTCTGGCCATCGCTTCCTCCGCTCGTCCCCGCGAAGGCGGGGACCCAGCTCTGGATGCCGCCTACACGGGCATGAGCAGAATCTCATTAGAACTTATTTTTGCGCTCGCGGATTTCCGCGAACACTTTCCATGCCGGGCTGCCGGCGAGGCCGACCGATTGCGCAACTTCAGGCAGATCGGCGCGCAGAAACGGATTCTCCGCCTTCTCGGCGCCGATCGTCGCCGGAATGGTCGGCTTGCCGGCGGCGCGAAGCTGCGTGACCTCTTGCGCCCGCGCCGCCAGCGCCTTGTTGTTCGGCTCGATGGTCTTGGCGAAGCGGATATTGGCGTCGGTATATTCATGGCCGCAATAAAATTTGGTGTCGTCGGGCAGCGCGCGCAGCTTGAGCAGCGACTGCCACATCATTTCCGGATTGCCCTCGATGACGCGGCCGCAGCCGATCGAAAACAACGTATCGCCGACAAAGGCGAGCTTGTCGGCCGGAAGGAAATAGGAGATGTGGCCGGCGGTATGGCCGGGCGTTTCGATGACGCGGCCGGTGAGCGAGCCGACCTTGACTGCATCGCCGTCGCCGACCGTTTCGTCGACATGCGCGATGCGCTGCGCTTCGTGCCGCGGCGCCACCACCCGGCATTTGTGGTGGGCTTTGAGCTCGCCGATGCCGGCGGTGTGGTCGGCATGGTGATGGGTGACGAGAATATCGGTCAGATTCCAGCCGGTCTTGGCCAGCGCCGCCTCGACCGCCGCCGCCTCCGGCGCATCGATCGCCGCGGTGGCGCCGGTCGCCGGGTCGTGCAGCAGCACGCCGAAATTGTCGCTCAGACAGGGGAATAGGTAGGTCTGCGCTGGCATGGTCACTCCGTCGTTCCGGGGCGCCCGCTCCTGCGGCCGGCGAGCCCGGAAGCCATAATCACAAAGGGCTAAGTTAGGCACTCGGTATGATTAACCGCAAGATCGGTGGTTATGGATTCCGGCTAGCGCTTCCGGCGACCCGGAATGACAACGCAATCCGTGCTAATTTTCCGCCATGGACGTCGTCGACCTGCGCAATTTCTACGCCCAACGGCTCGGCACCGTCGCCCGGCGTTTCATCGGACGCGGCATCCGCGCGCATTGGGCCGATACCACCTCGCTGCGTGTGCTCGGCATCGGCTATGCGACGCCGTATCTCGGCCTGTTTCGCGAAGAGGCCGAACGCTGCCTGGCGCTGATGCCGGCACCGCAGGGCGTGGTGCGCTGGCCTTCGTCGAAGCCGGCGCTGGCCGCGCTGGTCGAAGAGGACGACCTGCCGCTGACCGATGCGGCCGTCGATCGCGTGCTCCTGGTGCACGCGCTGGAAAATTCCACCGATCCCGTCGGGCTGTTGCGCGAGGTGTGGCGCGTGCTTGCCGGCGGCGGGCGATTGCTCGCGGTGGTGCCGAACCGGCGCGGGCTGTGGGCGCGCATGGACACGACGCCGTTCGGCTACGGCCATCCCTATTCGCGCCCGCAGATTACGCATCTGTTGCGCGAGACCTGGTTCACGCCGACCGGCTGGGGCGAGGCGCTTTACGTGCCGCCCATCTCGCGCGGCTGGTTCCTGCGCTCGGCGGTGGCGTGGGAGCGCGCCGGCGCGTCGGTCTCCGCCCCGTTCGCCGGCGTGCATATCGTCGAGGCGACGAAGCAGGTCTATCGCGCAATCCCGGCCCGACGCGAGCGCCGCCGCCTGGTGCCCGCGTTGCGACCGGTGCTTGCGCCGTCGCCGGGCACGGCTGCGCTGACAAAAGTCGATCGCATCGGCGAGACGCTTGACTAGATTTACTCTGGCCACGGCTCCGCGGTGACCGAAGCGGCGTCGACGCCGACAAGCTCAACAAGACTGTCCGAATGATCCCGCTCGAGCGCGGCGAGGAGCGCGGCTTTGATCTCGGCGACCAGGCCGAGACCGTGGAACACCAACGCCGAATAGAGCTGCAGCAGCGTCGCCCCGGCGCGGATTTTGGCGAGCGCAGCCGCCCCGGAATCGATGCCGCCGGCGCCGATCAGCGGAAACACACCCTCCACGCGCACATAAGTTTCCGCCAGCATGCGCGTCGCCAGCGGAAACAGCGGCCGGCCGGATAAACCGCCCGCCTCCTTGGCGAGCTTGGTTTCACGCAAGCGCGGCGGCCGCGCCAGCGTGGTGTTGGCGACGATCATGCCGTCGACCCGGCGCGAACGGGCAATGCCGACGACGTCATCGAGGTCGGCGAGCGACAGATCGGGCGCGATTTTCAGAAGCACCGGCGTCGGACCCGCATGCGGCGCAACGCGTTCACGTGCGTCGACGACCCGGGCGAGCAGATCGTCGAGGGCGGCCGCCTGCTGCAGCGCCCGCAGGCCCGGCGTATTGGGCGACGAGACGTTGACGGTGACATAGCTCGCGACCGATGCGAAGCGCTCGATCAGCGTCACATAATCGGCGATGCGGTCGGGCGAATTCTTGTTGGCGCCGACATTGATGCCGACGATGCCGCCGGCATCGGCGCGGACGGCGAGCCGCTTGAGCACGGCGTCGGCGCCTTGCGAGTTAAAGCCGAGCCGGTTGATCACACCGCCATCGGCTTGCAGACGAAAGACCCGCGGTCGGGGATTGCCCTGTTGCGGGCGCGGCGTGATGGTGCCGACTTCGACCGAGCCAAAGCCGAGACGCAACAAGATGTCCGGCACCTCGGCGTTTTTGTCGAAGCCCGCCGCCATGCCGACCGGATTGGGAAAATTGAGCCCGAAGGCGCGGACCGCCAGCCGTTTGTCGTCGCGAACGGCCGGCAGCGGCGGCGCAAATTTCAAGAGCCGCAGCGTCAGGCCATGGGCGTCTTCCGGATCAAGCGCATGCAGGAGCGGCCGGACCAGGCGCTCGAAGGCGCCGATCACGACGACAGCTCCGGCAGCGGCCGCCGGCCGCTGGCCTCCTCGGCGAGCGGCCGGGCCCACTTGACGGCCGACAGCGGCAGCGCGGCATAGAGGTGGGGGAAAAGCTCGCCGCCGCGCGAAGGCTCCCACTTCAGCGCACCGCCGAGGGCGTCGGCATCGACGGCGACCAGGATCAAATCCGTCAAGCCGGCAAAATGCTTCGCGGCCGTGCCGGCAAGCTGTGGCGCCGTCGAAAAATGAATGAAGCCGTCGCGCACATCGGCCGGCGATCCGACGAGACGTCGTTCGGCTTCGGCCGCCTCCCACAATGCCCGCTCGCAGATTTTGTAGATCGTTGTCACACCTTTGCCCTGCGGTCCCGCGACCCTATCGGCGGCAAATCGCCAGTTCAAGCAACCGACTGGGCCGCGGAACTGACCGCCGGAAGCGACCGGCGGTTCCAAACCCGCCCCGCCCGCCGCCTTGTGTCAGGACTTGAGCGCTCAGGCAATAATTCCTATCATCGGGCCAGCGTTCGCCGCGGCGTTGATGGGACTTAAGATGCTCACGCACGCGCAGGTCTGGTCGGCCATCGATCGTCTGGCGGCCCGCGCCGGCCTCTCGGCCTCGGGCCTGGCCAAGCGCGCCGGGCTCGACCCGACCACCTTCAATAAATCGAAACGCATCACTCCCGACGGCCGCGCCCGCTGGCCGTCGACCGAGTTGATCGCCAAGGCCCTGGCCGCGACCGACACGCCGCTCGACGTGTTCGTCACATTGATCGACGCGCCGGAGGGACGCGCGACGCGGGCCGTGCCGCTTCTCGGTTTCGCGCAAGCCGGCAGCGGCGGCTATTTCGACGATGGCGGTTTTCCCGTCGGCGCCGGCTGGGACGAAATCGCTTTCCCGGCGGTCACCGACCAGCATGCTTACGCGCTGGAAATATCCGGCGAGTCGATGCTGCCGGCCTATCGCGACGGCGACGTGATCCTGGTGTCGCCGTCAGCGCCGATCCGCCGCGGCGACCGCGTCGTGGTGCGGACCAGGGGCGGCGAAGTGATGGCCAAGGAGCTCAAGCGCCGGACCGCGAAGTCGCTTGAGCTTCGCTCGCTCAACGCCGAGCACGAGGACCGCACGCTGGCGGCCGAGGATGTATCGTGGATCGCGCGGATTTTGTGGGTGAGCCAGTGAGGCCCGCCGTCATTGCGAGGAGCGTAGCGACGAAGCAATCCAGCACCTCGCCCCTTCAACTGGATTGCTTCGCTTCCGCTCGCAATGACGAACTAAAAAATCACCCCGAGCGCGCCAGCGCGCCGTCGATCATGTCGATGGTGTTTTGGATGCCGTAGGCGGCGACGAAGGAGCCGAAGCGCGGGCCTTTTTCCTGACCGAGCAGCACCTGATAGAGCATGTTGAACCAGTCGAGCGAAACGCCGGGCTTGCCGTCCTTGGCCTTTTTCTTGTGGTCGAGGAACGGCTCGCGGCGGCCGACCTCGTAGACCACGTCTTGGATCGCTTGCGCCGACGCGTCCGCCGGCAATTGCGAGAGCGCATCGCGCAGGTCGATCAGCGCGGCGCGGCCGGCCTCGTTCGGCTCGCGGAATTGTTTTGCCGGCAGCACGAAGTCGCGGAAATAATGGATGGCGTAGTCGACCAGCTTGGCGAGATGCGGATGCGTCGCGCTGGTGACGCCTGGCCGGTAGCGAGCAATGAAGCCCCATAGGGTCTCGGCGTTCTCCGCGTTCGACGCGGTCACGAGCGACAGCAGCATGGCGAAGGTCACCGGATTGTCGGCCTTCGGCGGCGCGCCGCCATGGATGTGCCAGACCGGATTCGCCAGCCGCTCCTTCGGAGCCTGGCGCTCATAGGCTTCCAGAAACTGCTGATAGTCGTCGACGTGCCGCGGGATCACGTCGAAATAGAGCCGCTTGGCGGCTTTCGGCTCGCGGTACATGAAGAGCGACAGGCTTTCCGGACTGGCGTAGCGCAGCCACTCCTCGATGGTGAGCCCATTGCCCTTCGACTTGGAAATTTTCTGGCCGTGCTCGTCGAGAAAAAGCTCGTAGTTGAAACCTTCCGGCGGCGCGCCACCGAGCGCGCGGCAGATTTCGCTCGACAGCTTCACGGAATCGATCAGGTCCTTGCCGGCCATCTCGTAATCGACGCCGAGCGCCACCCAGCGCATCGCCCAATCCGGCTTCCACTGCAATTTGCATTTTCCGCCGGTGACGAGCGTGGTCACGTGCTCGGCCGTGTCAGGATCCTCATACGTAATCGTTCCGGCTTTCGCATCGTGCGCGATCACCGGCACCTGCAGCACGGCGCCGGTGCGCGGCGAGATCGGCAGGAACGGCGAATAGGATTGCGCCCGCTCCTCGCGCAGCGACGGCAGCATGATCGCCATCACCGCCTCGAAGTGCGCCAGCACTTTTAGAAGCGCGTCGTCGAAACGTCCCGATGTGTAGCAGGCGGTCGATGACAGGAATTCATAGTCGAAGCCGAACTGATCGAGAAAGGCGCGCAGCCGCGCATTGTTGTGGTCGGCGAAACTCGCGTGCGTGCCGAACGGATCGGGCACCTTGGTCAGCGGCTGGTTGAGATATTGCGCCACCATCTCCTTGTTGGGGATGTTGTCGGGAACCTTGCGCAAGCCGTCCATATCGTCGGAGAAGGCGATCAGGCGGGTTTTGACCGTGTCGCCGGTGAGGACGCGGAAGGCGTGGCGCACCATGGTCGTGCGCGCCACTTCGCCGAAGGTGCCGATATGCGGCAGGCCGGACGGCCCGTAGCCGGTCTCGAAAATGACTTCGTCTTTCGGACGCTTCTTCAGCCGCGCCACGATCTTGCGCGCTTCCTCGAACGGCCAGGCGTTCGACTGCTCGGCAAGCGCGCGCAGGTCGGGTTCATTTTCGATCGTCACTGTCATCATCGTCTGTTCTTGCAATCGTCATTGCGAGCGACGCGAAGCAATCCAGGAGCTTGCAGAGAGCTGGGTTGCGTCGTCGCTATCGCGCCTCGCAATGACAAATCGTGGTTCGCGTGGATATCATTGTGGCTCGCGGCTAAAACGGGCTGATCGGGAAATAGCGAAGCCACAGATCGGTAAAGCTTCCTTTCTCCCAAAGCTGAAATAGCGCCCAATTCAGCGTGAGTCTCATCAGATCGTTGCCGCGCTTCACGGCAATGCCGACGCCCTCGCCGAAAAAGCGGCTCTCCAGAAATGGCCCGCCGCGGAAGGCGCAGCAGCCCGCCGAATCCGCGCCGTTGAGCCAGAAGGCCAGCGCGATGCCGTCGCCGAACAGAAGATCGACCTCCTTGCGGCGCAACGCGTCGCGCGCCGCCTCGGCGTTGGGATAGGAGCGCACCTCGGCCTCGGTGAACATCGCCTTGAGGTAGGCCTCGTGCGCGGTGCCGGCAACGACGGCGATTTTCTTGCCCTCAAGCCGTTCCGGCAGCACGTCGCCGATGGCGCTGTCGGTGCGCGCCACAAAGCGTGCCGGCGTGCGGTAATAGGCATCGGTGAAATCGGCGCGGCGGCGCGTTTCCGCCGTCGGCGCGATCGAGGCGATCACGGCGTCACCGCGATTGTCGTTGAGCGCATCGAGCAACGTGTCGAACGGCCGCGCCTGAATGGTGCAGCTGATCTTGATCTCGTCGCAGATCAACCGCGCCAGATCGACATTGAAGCCGGCCGGATTGCCGTCGGCGCCGGTATAGTCGAACGGCGGATAGTCGACGTCGGTGAGAAAGCGGATGCTCTGGATGCGTGACAGATCCGGCCGCTCCGGCCGCCGGCGCGGGTCCCAAAAGCCGGGCACCACGACGGCGCGCGACGGCGCCGCGGTCTCGGCCGCTGCCGCCGCCGGCCGGTCGCCCGCCGCCGCAAACCCCGCGAGCACACATAAAATGGACGCGCCGAGCGCCCCGAGACGCGCTGAGGAGACGGAGCGACTGCGCGATCGCATTACGGCGGAGGGCATCAATCGGCGTTTCCCATATACGCGGCCCGCTTAGCGGGATCGCAGCAAAAAGTCGAGCCGAAGCATCGCCGCGCGCCGTTGCGTCGCCGCCAGAGGCACCACAAATTTACTGTGAGCCGGCGGTTTTCAAACACCGATTGCCGAGCGGAGAGACGGATTTATGGATTACGTTCTGCATCAGCCAGTGACGGCGGCGGCGGAGCCGCCCAAGCTGCCGGGTCAAGTGGTCCTGGTCTTTCAAGGCGGCGGCGCTTTGGGTGCCTATCAGGGCGGCGTCTATCAGGCCCTGCACGAAGCCAAGATCGAACCGGACTGGGTCATCGGGACCTCGATCGGCGCCATCAACGCCGCCATCATCGCCGGCAATGACGCCACCGTGCGTCTTGATCGCCTGCGCGAATTCTGGGAGCGGATCGAGCGCAAGCCGCTGTGGGGCGATACGCCGTTCGGCCAATTGGCCAGCAGCGCCGCCGATTATTGGATGACGATCCTCGGCGGCGTTCCGGGTTACTTCTCGCCCAACAGCGCCATGGCGTTCGGGTTCAACGCGCCGGTCGGCATCGAGCATGCCGCCTTCTACACCATCGACCAGCTGCGCAAGACGGTCGCCGACGTCGTCGACTTCACCTGGCTCAATGCCAAGCACACGCGCCTGACCGTCGGCGCCGTCAATGTGCGCACCGGCAAAATGCATTATTTCGACAGCCGCAGCGTGCCGATCACGCTCGACCATGTGCTTGCCTCGGGCGCGGTGCCGCCGGGCTTTCCCGGCGGTCCGCATCGACGGCGATCCGTATTGGGACGGCGGCCTCTACTCGAACACGCCGGTCGAGGTCGTATTCGACGACAATCCGCGGCACGATTCCGTCGTGTTCTCGGTGCAGGTCTTTCCGATCGCCGGACCGGAGCCGGAATCGCTCATGCAGGTCTTGAGCCGGCAGAAGGACATTCAATTCGCCAGCCGCGCCGACAGTCAGATTCCGCGCCAGGAGCATATCCATCAGCTTCGCCACATGGTGCGCGAACTGGTGCGCATGATGCCGGAAGCGCAACGCGAGTCGCCGGAGGTCAAGGAGATCGCCGGCTATGGCTGCGGCACGCTCATGCACATCATGCGTCTCAACGCCGCTCCGCTCGAGCACGAGGACTATCTCCGCGACCTCGATTTTTCGCGCGAGGGCATCCGTCAGCGTTGGCAGGCCGGCTATGCCGACACCTTGCGCACCTTGGAGCACAAGCCGTGGGAGATACCGATCGACCCGATGGTCGGCGTCGCCGTCTTCGATTCCGACGGCACCGACGCCACGTCGAGTTTGGAAAAAGCACGATGAGTGTGCGGCAAAGTGTGTGACGGGCCGTCCGCCGCGCTTGTCCCGCAGTTCAAGCGGATAAGGAACCATCGCGGCCGCCTGGTCATTCTTGTTCGGCAAGCATCGCGAGGACATCATGGCCGCACCAGCGACACGCCGGAAGACGGCGGCTAAATCGGGCCGTGCCAAATCAACCCGGGCCAAATCCAACCGGGCGAAATCCCACCCGGCAAAGTCGGACCGGGGCAAGACGACACGTCGCAAAAGTGCGCACTACTGGTCGGGCCGCGTCACGCGCGAGAGTGACGCGCTCGATCTGCAAGGCGGCGTCTTTAGCCTGGACGACCCCAAACGCATTGCCGCTTCGCTGAAGCGTTCGGCAGAACGGAGCCGGCGGCGCAAGGCCGAGCCGTACCGTTCGGCGCTCTCGATGCTGGTCTTCTATATCAACCGCGCCGGCAAAAAATTGTCCGCGAGCCGGCGGCGGACGCTGGAGCGAGCCAAGATCGAGCTGCGCAGGCAATTCGGTCGGGACTGAGCGTTCCCAGGCGGGACGTGCTCATTTCATTGCCGGGCCAGTGATTTTGGCCCGGTCCGGCCGCTAATTTTACCGCCAGTTAACCGAGCCCATCAATCATGGCCCCATTGCCTCCAGGGCCGGGGTCGATGGCGATTTGGGACTTTTCCATTCGGACCAAGCTCGCCGCGTGGGCGACCGTCGGCGTGTTGCTGGTGGCCGGCATGCTGCTCAATCAGCAGATCGGCGACCGCTTTGCCGCGCTGCAACGCGCCGACGCGGACAACAAACAGCTCGCCGCCGCCGAAGCGTTGCGCGCCGCCTATCATGTGCGCAGCATGCAGATCGAGATCCGGGAAATTCGGCTGGCGATCGCACCGAGCGAGGTCGATCGCGCCCTGGGGAGGCTCGACGGCGATCGAACAGCCGCGGCGGCGCATCTCGCCGCCGCCCTCAATGTCGCCGACGATCCGGCCGACCGGGCGCGGCTCGAGAAGCTTGCCGGACTGGTCAAAAGCTATGCCGCCGTCGCCGGCAACCTCGCCGCCGCGGCCAAGAACTACGGCGACACGGTCGAGCAGGTCAACCGCACGACCGCGCTCGGCGCCGAGATGAATTCTTTGATCGACGCGACGACAGCCGCACAGATGAGCGCAGCCGACGAGCGCAAGCAGCAGGCGGACGCCGAAACGGCGTTCGTCAGCCGGCTCGATCTCGGCATCGGCGTGTTCATCGTCGCCGTTCTCGGCAGCGTCGCCGTATTCGGCGCCGTCGCCATCTCCGGCCCGATCCGGCGCAGCGGCGAAGTGCTGCTGGAACTCGCCGCCGGCAACAAGAACGTCGCGGTTCCCTATACCGGGCGGCGCGACGAGGTCGGCGACAACGCCCGCGCCGCCCAGACCTTCAAGGAAAAATTGATCCGCATCGACCAACTGGAGGCGGCGGAGAAGGAAACGGTGCGGCGCGCCGCCGACGAGCGCAAAGCCGACATGCGGGCCTTGGCGAGCGCCTTCGAGACCACGGTGGCGAACGTCGTACGTTCGGTGTCGGCGTCATCGACCGAGCTCGAGGCGGCGGCGCAGGCGCTCGGCACAACCGCGGGCGTGACGCGCGATCTGTCCGGCAAAGTCCTCGCCGCCTCGACGCAAGCCTCGCAAAATGTGCAGACGGTTGCGTCGGCCACGGAAGAGCTGATCGGATCGGTCGGCGAGATCAGCCGGCAGGTGCAGGAATCCTCCCGCATCGCGCTGCAAGCCGTGGCGCAGGCCGGGAAAACCGACGCCCGGATCGCCGAGCTGACGCGCGCCGCCGGCCGCATCGGCGACGTCGTGAGGCTGATCACCGACATCGCCGAGCAGACCAACCTCCTGGCGCTCAATGCCACGATCGAGGCGGCTCGCGCCGGCGAGGCCGGCCGCGGTTTCGCGGTCGTCGCCCAGGAGGTCAAGGCGCTGGCGGCGCAAACCTCCAAGGCGACCGAGGAGATCGGCGTGCAAATCTCGGGCGTCCAGGCGGCGACGCAGGAACTCCGTCGCCATCATCCAGGAGATCGGCGCCACCATCGGCCGTATCGCCGAGATCGCGGCGACGATCGCCTCCGCCGTCGAGGTGCAGGCGGCGACGACGCAACAGATCGCCACGAACGTGCAAGCGGCCGCCGGCTCCACCGCGCACGTCACCGCCAACATCGCCGAAGTCAATGACAGCGCCGCCGAGATCACGTCGGCCTCCGCGCAAGTGCTCGCTTCGGCGCAGACGCTGTCGCACGAAGGCAGCCGGCTATCGGCGGAGATGGAAGGGTTTTTCGCCGCGGTGGTGGCGGCGTGAAGCAAACCCGTAAAATGGATTGAGCGCAGCGAAACCCATCGTCTTTGCGCCCGGCAACCATCCGCGACCTCAAAGAGGCACGCGCGCAGAGTAATTAGCGATTGATCGGCCGACCAATCATGGACGGAACGTTGAAATGCCCCGGCGGTTGGGAATTTTCTTGAATGAACTCCATAAGCTTTGTTGTGTAGGTGAACCATTCGGCCCCTCGCGTGTGACGCTCAAAGCGTTGCCCCTCTTTAAAATCATCGTGCAACTTTTGTTCAAGCTGTTCTGCCTCACGCGCGGGAAATTCACCTTTGTCAAAACAAATGATCCCCAGCAACTGAATTATCTCATGATTGGCAGATTGTATCTGCTCATGCCGAAGCCGAATACTTTGCTTCAAGTCACGCTTGTCTGGAATACATGTGGTCATGCCAATCTTGATCGCGACTGGCGGGGGACCGCCAGCACCGAAGAAATAGACAGCTCCCGGACGCCGATACCACTCCGATGACTTACGTTCTGTTTGCAGCGTAAGTTGCGAGATAATTTCTGTCACGGTCGTTCCTCCCTCCGCCGCGCCGATCGTAGCGCGATCCCCAATGGCGCTGGCGCCTCGTGGACGACGCAGCACAAGAGACGGGCCGAGCTACCCACTAAATGGGGCATTTCGAGAAGTCGCGCGCAAAGAAATATTCGCGACTAGTGGTACTCGCAGCACGATTTAATTCAGCTAAATTTTGGTCGGTGATCAGACCGTCGGAGGCAGAATTGACAAGCGCGAGGCGCGGCGACAGTGGAATGACTGTTTGCAATGGCACGTCTGGCACGATGAACTCGCCCGATTGGGTGGAAATGACGCCCCATCTCGGTACGCCGGCGGCCAACTGTCGACTGTAAGCGTCTATGCGCAATTGCAGCGTCACGCCGTTGAGTTGCCGGGCGGGCATTCTGCCGCCCTTCCGCGCGAAGAGGTAGCCGTTCTTTTCTAAATTCTCTTCCTGCTCCTTCGTGACAGCGTCGCCGACAACGCCGTTGAGGTGAATTTCTTGCTCTTCAAGGTTCCTGTAACGGGAACGCATGTACCAGAGGGCAAACATCCTATCGATAGTCGCCTTGTCCTCCGACGCGATCGCTCCAACCTTTTTGTCGATGATGGGATCGACAGTCGCCTGAAACTGATCCTCGATCCGCTTCATGTAGCCAGCTTCGGTCCTCTGATCCCACGCCCGAGACGCGCAAAACAACGGATTGTTAGGCTTCGTGGCGATGACCTTGCCGCGCTTCATAAGAAACGCTGTCACAAGGCCACCTTGGGCGAAATGCTCCATCGTTTGCAGCGGAAACACATGCTGGTTGATGGTCAGGCGATTTGGGTTGCCGGGGCGCGTCCTTTCAGACCTCGTTCTTTTCGGTCGCTTTGCAGACAGCGTTGCCGCCATCACAGCGGCGGCGGGATGCGAGCCAAGGCCCGGTCGCTGCCGTGGATCATCAAGGATTTTGGTCATCGTGTTGGGCATCAGATGGTCAAAGGGCGCTGGGTAGTCCTGGTAATCCTGCTATTTTTCGCTTAACTCTGAAATCGCTGTTGATAGAAGATCGGTCGAAAAGTGATTCTAAGGCAAGATCAAAATCACGCAAATTACCCGGGATTACCCAGCATCGAAATGAGCGCCCGCGACGTGTAATCGAGTAATTTTCCGGGCGTTAGCCCGGTCGTATATCTAGCCACTTTCACGTTATAATTGCGCTCGTGCAACCAATTCGCGAGCATTTCAAATGGCCTTCGACCGCACCGCCGGCAACCATCGTTTTGGTTTTTCAGATGAAGTTTGCGTCAGATGCGGCATGACGCGGGAATATTTTCAGGATCACGGCAGGCCCGTGTGCACAGGACAGAAGCCGGAAAAACGCGAACCCCTCCCCATTGAGGACGACGACAATGGCTGACGACAAATACGCTGCTCTTGTAGCGCAAGCGGAGAAGGCCGTTGCAGCGGTAAAGGACCCCTCCCTTAAGCAGATCGCGTTTCAGAAAATACTGATGACCTGCTAAGCGCAAACGAGCAAGAATCGCCGCCATCTCGCACTACTAAAGCCGCCAAAAAGGAGCCGAAGGCGAATAAAGTCAGGGGCAGCGCCAGAGGCGGCCCGACAAAATATATTCAAGAGCTGATCGGCGACAATTTTTTCAAAAAGCCAAAAACCATTTCCGAAGTGAAAGCGGAGCTTGGTAACAGAGGCCACCATATTGCCCTTACCTCCCTTAGTGGCCCCTTGCAAAATCTTTGCAAGGCGAGAGTTTTAAGGCGGGAGAAGGCAAAAGGCGAAAATAAGAGACAGACGTTCGTCTATTCAATCTTTTAAACACCATGCCCCCTCGCCGGAGCAACGACGACACAAATTCACCTGCTAGTGTCTTGGAGTATCTAGCCAAGCAAGCTGTGGATACTACCAAAAAAGCCCGAAACAATCGTGTTTCGCTGTCGGGCGACAATTTCTACGGCAACAAACTCGCAAATTTGCGTTTGGGAGCTACGCGGGCCTTTGAAGAGTTTGCAGCACAATCGACGGGCGATGCCGCTACCGTGGCCGAATTGATTGGAACCATCTTTGACCCTTCCACCGCGCAGCGTGATCGCCTAAACGCATACCGAGAGCTTTCATTTTCTTTGCAAACGACTTGGCGAAAGGCTTCGGAAAGCCCTCCACCCGAAGGTGCCAATTCGTTTTTCCCACCCTCGATTTTGGCGCGAGCCAAGCGCGGCTACATTACATCTATCGGTCGCCAGATGAACGCTTGCTATGAGGCAGGCTGCCGTGACGCCTGCGCGGTGATGATGCGGAGACTATTGGAAATCGGCATCATTGAGGCGTTCGAGCACAAGGGTATTGCCCATAGAATCAAAGATAACAACGACAATTATTTTCACTTGTCGCAGCTAGTTGACCTCACGCTGGCAGAGCCAGCTTTTTCGCTTTCCCGAAACACCAAAAAGGCTCTTCCTAAATTGCGTGACGCAGGCCATCTCTCCGCTCACGGTCGATATTTTCTTGCTGCCCCGGAGGACCTTGAGAAGATGCGCGGCGAGTGCCGGATCGTTCTAGAGGAATTTCTCCATCTATCCGGACTTCTGAATTGAGGACGACGACGAAATGGGCACAGACATTCTTCAGGACCTAAAAAGTTGGCTTGCACAATTGGTCGCGGACGCCCCGCACCGTCGCGGCCAAATGCCTGAAATCGAAATTGATTACGTCCGCCGCGCGATCGAGGAGATCGAGCGATTGCGTGCTGCGGAGAAGAAGTAGGCGATTGCGGACCGCCAACGCGCCGGGCTGCGCTTTTCAAGCGCTCCGCCGGAGCATTACACGCGTAACGATTTCTCTGGGGACGCTCTCAAAAAACCGTCCTATAATAGTGGTGGTCGAGCTTTTACCTCCGCGAAACTGGCCCCTCCGTTAGCAGCAAAACGCGCGTAAAAGGTTCGGGAACAATACGATAAATGCCGATTAAATATGGGTTTCGCGGGCGTAGTTCAGTGGTAGAACATCAGCTTCCCAAGCTGAGTGTCGTGGGTTCGATTCCCATCGCCCGCTCCAATGCTTTGTAACGCGCCACGCGGCAAAACGGGGTGACCGATGGATCAGCGGACAAGCCAGCCGGCCGAGCGGCAGCGGGGATGGAGCTGGTGGTACCTCCTGTTCGTGATCCAATTCGTCGCGGTGCTGTGGCCGCCGTTTTATAACAAGGCCGAGCCGGCCTTGATCGGCATGCCGTTCTTCTACTGGTACCAGCTTCTCTGGGTCATCATCGGCGCCGTTCTGACCGCGATCGTGTACGTCGCCACCAGAGATTAGAACCAGCGCGTCGTTTTTCACCTCTCCCGCTTTGGAGAGAGGGCGCAACAATCGGGGGAGACGCCGTGGCGGAGGTGAACTGGACTGCGCTGATCATTTTTGTCGTGCTGTTTGCCTTCATCACCTGGCTCGGCTTTGCGGCGGCGCACTGGCGCAAGGGCGACCTCGACCAGCTGCATGAATGGGGGCTCGGCGGCCGGCGGTTCGGCACCATCATCACCTGGTTCCTGATCGGCGGCGATCTCTACACGGCCTATACCTTCATCGCCGTGCCGGCGCTGGCATTCGGCGCCGGCGCCGTCGCCTTCTTCGCCGTGCCTTACACCATCATGATCTATCCGATCCTGTTCCTGGTTTTCCCGCGGCTCTGGCATGTCTGTCACAAGCACAACTACATCACGCCGGCCGATTTCGTCCGCGGTCGCTTCGGCAATCGCTGGCTGGCGCTGGCGACGGCGATCACCGGCCTGATCGCGACCATGCCCTACATCGCCCTGCAGCTGGTCGGCTTACAGGTGGTCATCGCCGGCATGGGCGTTTCCGGCACCGGCATCATGGGCGACCTGCCGCTCGCCATCGCCTTCATCATCCTGGCGGCTTTCACCTATTCCAGCGGGCTGCGCGCGCCGGCCTCGATCGCCGTCGTCAAGGACGTCCTGATCTATGTCACAGCGTTCGCCGCGGTGATCGTGGTGCCGATCCAGATGGGCGGCTTCGGCAAGATTTTTGCTGCGGTGCCACAGGCGAAATTGCTGCTGGCCACGCCGGCCGCCCATTCGACCGGCGCCTTCAGCTATTACGCAACGCTGGCGCTCGGCTCGGCGCTGGCGCTGTTCCTCTATCCGCATTCCGTCACCGGCATATTGAGCGCGTCGAGCGGCCGCGCCATCCGCCGCAATGCGGCGATGCTGCCGGGCTATTCATTCATGCTCGGGCTCCTTGCTCTGGTCGGCTTCTTCGCCATCGCCGCCGGCGTCGGCAGCCTTCCCGAGTTCGCCGAAGGCTTCAAGCAGTTCGGCACCAATTTCGCGGTGCCGGCGCTGTTCCTGCACAGTTTCCCGTCCTGGTTCGTCGGCATCGCCTTTGCCGCGGTCGGCATCGGCGCCCTGGTGCCGGCGGCGATCATGTCGATCGCGGCGGCCAATCTCTATACCCGCAACATCCATCGCGAGTTCATCAACCCCAATCCGACCGACAAGCAGGAAGCGCGGATGGCAAAGTGGGTGTCGCTGATCGTCAAGTTCGGCGCGCTCGTCTTCATCGTGGTCGAGCCGGCGCAATATGCGATTTATCTGCAGCTGCTCGGCGGCATCCTGATCATCCAAACGCTGCCGGCGATCATGCTCGGCGTCTATACGCGCTGGTTCAACGATTGGGCGCTGCTGGTCGGCTGGGCGGTGGGGATGGCGACCGGCACCGCGATGTTCGTTGTGGTCAACACGCCCAATTATCCGTTGGCGATCGCCGGTTTCGTCTTTCCGGGCTATGCGGCGATCTACAGCGTCGTGCTCAATCTTGCCGTCGCGGTCGTGCTCACCCCGGTGTTCAACGCCATGAGCAGCAGCAAGGCGCCGCGCGACGCGACGGTGGCGGCGGATTATCGGGCGTAGGCGGCGATTGTCGTCATTGCGAGCGAAGCGGAGCAATCAAGGGCGGCCTGCGCGCGAAAGCTGGATTGCTTCGCGGAGCTTGTCATCGGGCCGGCCACTTCGGGCCGAACCCGTTGGCTCGCAATGACGGGTAGATTTACATCCGCGTGACGCGGACGTGCAGCAGCGCGGAGCGGCCGCCGCGGACCTCCTTGGCGCAGCGCGCGATCGCTGCCGGCACTTCGGCCGGGTCGCTGAGCTTCTCCGCATAGGCGCCGAACGCTTCCGCGACCTTGCCGAATTCGACCTTGGGCGCGAGCTCGGCCTCGAATTCGTTGGCGGCGCTCGCCTCGCCGTCGGGATAGACCCGCAGCGTCGATTGCTTGACCGCCGACCAGCCGGAATTGTCGAGGATGATCGAGAGAAACGGCAGGCGGTATTGCTGCGCGACCGCAAACACCGAGCACGGATTGCAGAAATAGAAGCCGCCGTCGCCGGCGACTTGCACCATCATCCGGTTCGGCGCGGCAAGCTTGGCGCCGAGCGCCATGGCGCCCGACCAGCCGAGCCCGGCGCCGTTGGTGTTGAACGCGGTGTTGGGCACGCGGCGCGGAATCTGCATCAGCACCGCCGGCGTGTTGGTGACCGCCTCGTTGAAAATAATATCGTCGTCGTCGAGCACCTTGCCGAGCTCCGCCATGAAGTAATGCGGATTGATCGCACCAGGCTTGCCGTGATCGGCGGCGAGCTTGGCGGCGTGCGCGAGCCGCGCTTGGCGCGTCGCTTTCAGCCGATCGCGCCGGGCCGCCGCCGCCGCCTTGAAGCCCGGCGTCGCTTTGGCTTTCAGCTCCGTGAGCAACTGATCGAGGATGCGGCCGGTATGGCCCTGCAGGCGCAAGTTGCCGGGAAAGGTCCACATCGGCGAGCCCAGCTTGAGCACGTCGACATCGATATGGGCCCAGAAGGTTTTATCGTTCGGCTCGACGTCGGCAGGAAACCACGGCGCTTCCACGTCGACGAGGAGGCCGACATCGGTTTCGGGCAGAGCCTCGTCCGGTGAAAAGCCGGCGAAACACGGGCTCTCATAGGAGATGTTGCTTTTCGAGTTTGCCTCATAGATCGGAATCCCGGCGAATTGCGCGAGCTCGTCGATCTTGGCCGCCGCCAGCGCATCCATGCCGCCATAGCCGGTGATCAGGATCGGATTTTGCGCCGCCAGCAGGCGGTCGGCCAGCGCGGCCACCAGCGCCGGATCGGCGCCGGCGCCGGCCAGCGCACCGAACCGGTCGGACGGAAAGCGTTTGATGTCGTCGACGCTCCAATGCTGCGTCAAGGTTTCACGCTGCATCATCAGATAGACCGGCCCGCACGGCGCGCTCTGCATGATCGAATAAGCCCGCTGCAGCGCTTCCTTGACGACGACGCCCGATGGCAGCGTCCACTCCCATTTGGTGTAAGGCCGCACCAGGCTCCCCTGATCGAACGGCTCCTGGACGAAATGCACGTGGGTGTCGCGCGTTCCGATCAGCTCATCGTGCGAGGTATAGGGCGCCTTGCCTGCCATCAGCAGCACCGGCAGGCGGCTGCGGTAGAGATTGTGCATGGCGTTGGCGGCATTGGCGGTGCCGACATCGACATGCACCAGCACGCCTTGGCCGCGGCCGGTAACCAGCGCATAGCCTCCGGCCATGTGCGCCGCCGTATTCTCGTGCGGACAGCGCACGATGTCCGGCATCGCCTCGCCGCGCTTTCGCCGATGCGCCATTTCCTCGATGATCGGCGCGTGATCGGTGCCGAGATTGCAGAACAAATAATCGATGCCGATCTCTTTGAGACCCTCGAGCAGATAATAAGCGCTGGAGAAATCGCTGACGTTGGTGTTCCGCCCTACCGATGTATCCATGGATGAAGCCCAGCCGTTCCTAGGTTTAAATCCCTCGCACTATAGCATCATAGCGTCAGCTCGCGCCCACCGGCTGCGCACGCGCCGAGCGGCCCGGCCGGCACCATGACAAAAGCTTGGCGTTCCCCCGGAAATTTACCCTCCACACAATTCTCTGGACCGCCCTCCGAACTCTCGCCACAATAGGCAGGGATGGTCACGGGCGGAACGGGGAAAGGTCTCAAGCATGAAGTGGCAGGCAGCCTTGGTCGGCGCATTGGCGTCGGCTGCGCTCTCGACTGTGGTTTTCGCACCGGCGGCTTATGCGGAAGTCCACATCGTCAACGATCCGGGCGGCGAAGTCAGCGAATATGCCCAGAAATTCCACGAACTGAGCGAAGCCGGCGAACATCTCGTCATCGACGGGCCCTGTCTTTCGGCCTGCACGTTGTTCACGGCCTTTATTCCGCGCGACCATGTCTGCGTGACACGCCGCGCGGTGCTGGGGTTCCACGCCGCATCTTATTTCGATGACGCGAGGCGCTCGCTGGTGCCGACGCGCAAGGGCACGGCCTTGATCATGAAGCTCTATCCGCCGGAGATCCGCAGTTGGATCGAGCGACATGGCGGCTTAACGCCGCACATCCTCGCGATGCGCGGCAAGGAGCTCACGGCGCTCTACGACACCTGCCCGGAAGAGGGCGTCGGCAACTAAGCGCCCGCCACCAGGCGCTACGATCCGATCGGTTGTCGGCTGCCGCGTTCGGACCTATTTACGATAGGTCCGAGAGAAAGCCGATGCCTGTCACACCACGCCTGACCGCACCACGCCCGACGTCGAAGCCGCTGATTGTGGCGGGCGGAGCGATTGTGGTCGCGCTGGCGGGCACGCTCTGGCTCTGGGCCCAATACGGCACGACGATATTCTTCGAGACCATCCGTACCGGCTTTGCCGCCTGCTTCGGCTGACGGAGGATGGCGTGAGCGACCCGAAAGCCGTTTCCCGCGTCCTGCCGGTTATCGGCGCCTTCGTCGCCGGGCTCGTCCTGGTGCTGGGCGTCTTGGTGTATCTGACCGGACATTCGGCCTCGCCGATCGGACGCGCGATGGCGTCCGTGGGCGGTCCCTTTCACCTAGAGGACCAGAGCGGCAAGCCGGTCAGCGATGTGGACATGAAGGGCCGGCCGTTCCTGGTGTTCTTCGGCTACACCCATTGTCCGGACGTCTGTCCGACCACCTTGTTCGAGATTTCCGAAGTCATGAAGGCGCTCGGCAAGGATGCCGACCGCACCGGAGCGCTGTTCATCACCGTCGATCCGGCGCGCGATACGCCGGCCGTGCTCAAGGACTATTTGTCGAATTTCGACCCGCATTTGCGCGGCCTGACCGGCGATCCCGCGGCAGTCGAGGCGGCGCTCAAGGCCTATCGGGTTTATGCGGCGAAAATCCCGCTCAAGGACGGCGACTACACCATGGACCACACCGCCGCCGTCTATCTCATGGACAAAGACGGCCGCTTCGTCGCGACCTTCAATCTCAAGCAGACGCCCGAAGCGGCAGCCAGCCAGTTGCGCGGCTATCTGTAAGGCGCGCCCGTTCGGTCAGTCCGAAATCCGTCCCAAGGCATAGAGTGCGTCGAGCAGGATGCCGGGACGCGAACCGAAAAACCACCGCTCGAACAGGTCGACCGTTTTGCCGGAGCGGAAAATCTGCGCCAGTCCGGTATTCACCGCCAGGCGGAAAGCCCAATCGCCGCGCGGCAGGACGATTGCATATTGTTCGATCGATAGATCGTCCGGCAGCATCACGAAAGCTTCCGGATGTTTGATCTGGGCGCCGGCCAGCAAGAGCTTGTCGCTGGCGAAGCCATCGACCTTGCCTGCTTCGAGCGCCGCGACCGCTTCGTCGCGATCCTTGACCGCCACAAGCGTGACATTGAGGCTTCGCGCCCGCACCTGTTCGGTCGCGACGCGCTCATTGGTCGTGCCGGCGACGACGGCGATCTTCTTGCCAGCCAGCTCGGCAAAAGAATGAATGTTGGACGCGGCCCCGACCAGGACGCCGGTGGATTCGACAAAGACCAGATTGGAGAAGTCGATTTCTTTCATGCGGCCGAGCGTCACCGTGCTCGAGCCGCATTCCAGATCCGCCTTGCCGCCGGCGACGGCGGAGAACCGGCTCTCGACCGTCACCGGCACCCATTCGATCTTCAGCTCGGACGATCCAAACTGCTGCTCGATCGATTTCGTCACCTGCTTGCAGAGGTCGATGGTGTAACCGAGCGGCTCCTTGGCGTCGTTGACGAACGCAAACGGCCGGGCGTCGGCGCGGTAGGCGATGCGAATGACCTTCTTGGCCAGGATGGTTTTCAGGCGGCTGTCGGCCGGGACGTGCGTCTCCGCCGCCAGTGCCGCGGCCGATACCAGCAGCGCGCACGAAACGGCTGCCAAACGGAGAGTGATCCTTGCGCCCCGACTGCCTGCGACATTGCCCCGCATGTTTTCACCACCACCCTGTTGCTCCAACTGCCGGCGATCTTAGACGCGGCAGCACGGTGGGGATAGCCCGCCTTGGTGCTGAAACTGATGAAACAATGCGTGCCAGCCAGGCGCCATTCGCTGCGCGGCGCAACGGCCGCTCGCGGCCAACGCAAGGCCTGAAAGCACGTAGAGAAAAACGGACTAGAAACAGAGTGTTCCAAGGCACATTGACGGGAGCGCCCGGCGCCCCTATAAGCGCCCCTTCACGAAACCCCATATCGATCATGGCCAATACAAAATCAGCCAAGAAGGCCGCGCGCCAAAGTGTGCGCCGCACAGTCATCAATAAAGCGCGGCGCTCGCGGCTGCGCGGTGCGGTGCGCAAAGTCGAAGAGGCCATCACCGCCGGCGATCGGTCGCGCGCTCTCACTGCCATGGCGGAAGCCGAGCCCGTCATCATTCGTGCAGCGCAAAAGAACGTCGTGCACCGCAACGCGGCGCAGCGTAAGGTGTCACGCTTGGCACATCGGATCGCCGCGCTCGGCAAATCTTGATCGCGGCGCGAGCGGCATGCGAACTCGTGCGCGGGATTTGACCGCCGGTAGAACGCGGCGGCTTCGACGTTTCAATTCTGGCCCTCGGGTGTCGGCGTTGGCGTTGCTCATCTGCAATCGTGCGCGATGCACGCTTGACGATTTGCAGTGAATTGCCATTAATCTGTTGCAGAATTGTCACGTCAACCTGCAAAACTGCAGGCTGTAGTAACTGGGCGTTGGTGCCTCATTACCACGCTAAAGTTTTGTTTGTTCCGTGTGGGGCCCTGAAGGGCTACCCTGAATTACTGCACAAAATAATCGACGCGCTATGAAAGGGTTATCCCTCATGCGCAGCGGGGGGCTTCGAGTTCGGCGCCGAATCTGACATGTGTGTCTTTATTTGCTCCGCAAAATAATTGCGTCAATTCGAAGCCTCCGGTCGATTGTCACAGAATTGTAAATCACTCGTTAAGTCAAAGTCTTGCAAGCGCGGTTTTTTCGACCGCGTGAGTGCGCTCCAAAAAGCCCACCATTAGCGACACCTTTTTTGCGGTTGCGGGCCGAAAACGGCGTGCTAACCTCAAATTCCCTTCGGTTTTGCCGAAGGTCCTCAAACATCGGTCGATACCAAACTCATCGAGTGTGGGTGCGGGAGAGTTGCGTCCAAAGCGTAGAGCGCGCGCGTCGCGTCGAAAGACATTGCGCCATCTTTGTCGGAGTTGAGTCGCGAAAGGATTTCACGGGAGCACGCCTGGCGGTTCGGCGAGGGGTGTCAGCGGCAAATAGATCACCATCGATTGGGAGCGATGGAGGTGGGGGCATGAAAACCAAATTCAGCAAGCCGTTACAGGCAAGTGTTTCTCCGTCCAGGGTCGGTTGGCTCCTTGCGTCCGCGCAATCATCGGTGCCACGCCGTGATCGTTGGTCGACAATTACGTCCGGCGGCTAAATCGCCGGCTGTCGATCGGCGCCGGCTTTTGTCCTCGGCGCGCCTTCACATCATCAGTTGATCAACGTCCGTTGCGTTTTCCAGAGGTGGAACATGGTGGGTGCTAGCTCGCCTCAGTTGCTTGTTTCGAATCCTATTCCGGCAAAAAAGCAGGCCGACATGATGAACACGGATCAGGAGCGCTGGCAGCGGGTCAAGAACCGGCTGCGCACGGAGCTCGGTGACGATGTCTTTACGAGTTGGTTCGCGCGGATGGAGCTGGAAACCGTGGACAAGGGAGCGGTCCGATTGTCGGTACCGACGCGGTTTCTGCGCAACTGGATCCAATCGCATTACAGCGAGAAGGTGCTGGGCAATTGGCAGGCCGAGGAGCCTTCCGTCACCCGTCTTGAATTGAGCGTGCGGTCGGCTGCAATCCGGCCGATCGCCGTCAAGCCGCGGTTGCCGGATGCGCCGCCGCCGTTGCGCGATGCCCGCGACCCCGCCATGAACGGGGCGGAGATACGCGCCAGCATCCCGTTCATGTCGGTGCACGAAGCGCTCGGCGGCTCGCCGCTCGACCCGCGGCTCGCGTTCGACACCTTCATCGTCGGGCGCTCGAACACGCTCGCGCACGCCGCGGCCCGCCAGGTCGCGACCACCCGACGTGGCGACCAGCTGATGTTCAATCCGCTCTACATTCATGCCGGCGTCGGTCTCGGCAAGACCCACCTGTTGCAGGCGATTACCTGGGCCGGCAATGGCAACGATCGCAAGGTGCTCTACCTGACGGCCGAACGGTTCATGTACGGCTTCGTGTCGGCGTTGCGCACGCAGACGACGCTGGCGTTTAAGGAAGCCGTGCGCGCCATCGATGTCCTGATCATCGATGACCTGCAATTCCTCCAGGGCCGATCGACCCAGGCGGAGTTCTGCCACACGCTCAACACGCTGATCGATGCTGGACGCCAGGTGGTGATCGCCAGCGACCGTCCGCCGTCCGATCTCGAGAGTCTCGACGATCGGGTACGCTCGCGCCTCGCCGGCGGCCTGGTGGTGGAGATCGGCTCGCTCGGCGAAGAGTTGCGGCTCGAAATCCTCAAGAGCCGGATTGCGGCTGCCTGCAGCCATCATCCCGGCTTCGAGGTTCCCCCGCCGGTGCTGGTCTTCATCGCCAAATCGGTCACCCACAATGGCCGCGACCTGGAAGGCGCCGTCAATCGCTTGTTGGCCCATAACAAGCTCACCGGCCAGCCGGTGACGCTGGAGATGGCGGAGCGCGAAATGCGCGACCTCATCCGGCCGGCCGAACCGAAACGCGTGCGGATCGAGGACATCCAGCGTGTGGTGGCGCGCCAATACAATGTGAGCCGCGCCGATCTGCTCTCCTCGCGCCGCACGGCCAACGTGGTGCGGCCGCGGCAGGTCGCCATGTATCTGGCGAAAATCCTTACGTTGCGGTCATTGCCGGAAATCGGCCGCCGCTTCGGGGGCCGCGATCACACCACCGTCCTGCATGCGGTGCGCAAGATCGAGACGCTGGCCGGCAACGACAGCACCTTCGCCGAGGAGATCGAGGCGCTCAAGCGTCAGCTGCAGGATTGACCGTCATGCCGCGTCGGCTCAACGGGCCGACCCCGGATCCATCATCGCGCATGGTTGGGCTTCCGAAGGCGGTGGCCAATCCGTAATATCCACGGTTAGGGATTCCGGGCTGCTGCCGCGCCTGCCAATGGGCGGCCATTTTGGGCCCGAACGGTCGGCTCGGCCTTGGAATGACGAGGGGTTGCGAAACTTAGGGAAAAACGCCGTTTCCGCCGCGTTCCGCCCTTGCCGAAAGCGCAGCGCCACGCCACCTTCCCTACCCCCGTGTTCGTGAGCGGATTTTTGCGATGAAGGTCACTGTAGAGCGTTCCGAGTTGCTGAGGTCGCTCGGCCATGTGCATCGCGCGGTGGAGCGACGCAACACCATTCCTATTCTCGCCAATGTGCTGCTTCGCGCCGACCGCGCCAAGCTCAGCCTGAAGGCGACCGACCTCGATCTCGAAGTGACCGACACGATCGCCGCCGAAGCCGCGCCCGGCGGATCGACTACCGTGCCCGCGCACATGTTCTACGACATCGTGCGCAAGCTGCCCGAGGGCGCGCAGATCGTTCTGGAATCCTCCGGCGACCGTGCCGCGCTGGCGATCCGCGCCGGCCGTTCGCGGTTCACGCTGCAGACTTTGCCGGAGAGCGATTTTCCCGATCTCGCTCCCGGCGAGATGACGCACAAATTCGCGCTCAAGGCCGCCGATCTCAAGCGCCTCATCGACAAGACCCAGTTTGCGATCTCGACCGAGGAAACCCGCTACTATCTCAACGGCATCTACCTGCACGTCGCCGGCACCGGGCCAGCGCAGACCTTGCGGGCCGTCGCCACTGACGGCCACCGCCTGGCGCAGATGGAGCTTGAGCTGCCGAAGGGCGCCGCCGGCATGCCGGGCATCATCGTGCCGCGCAAGACCGTCGGCGAAGTCCAGCGGCTGCTCGAGGACGGCGACGCCGAAGTCGCCGTCGAGCTGTCGCCGGGAAAAATTCGCTTCACCGTCGGCGAGGTGATCCTGACCTCAAAGCTGATCGATGGTACCTTTCCCGATTACGCACGCGTCATTCCGGCCGGCAACGACAAGGAACTGGTGGTCGACAAAAAGGAATTCGAGGCGGCGGTCGACCGCGTCTCGACGGTGTCGAGCGAACGCGGCCGTGCCGTGAAGCTGTCGCTCACCGCTGGGCGGCTGCTGTTGTCGGTGACCAATCCCGATTCCGGCAGCGCCACCGAGGAGCTGGAAGTCGCCTACGAAGCCGACCCGATCGATATCGGCTTTAACTCGCGCTACCTGCTCGACATCGCCACCCAGATCGAAAGCGAGGCCGCGGTGCTCAAGCTCGCCGATCCGGGTTCGCCGACGCTGATCCAAGACAAAGAGCCGCACGGCGCCCTCTACGTGCTGATGCCGATGCGCGTGTGACCGGCATCATCCTGCCCCGCGAAGCGGGGAAGGGGGACCGTCCTGCGCAGCAGGACGGTGGAAGGGGCGCCGGCCTGACGGCTGGCCTCAATGCCGCATGCCCCCTCCAGCATGCTTCGCATGGTCCCCCTCCCTGGCTCCGTTGCAGTTCGCGGGGGCGGATATTTCACTGCGATCGCTGATTACTGATGCCTGCAACCATCCGCCGCCTGACGCTGAGCAATTTCCGTAATTACCGCACCGCGTCGCTTGAAGCCGACGACAGGCCAATCGTGCTTGTCGGGCCGAACGGCGCGGGCAAGACCAATCTGATCGAGGCCATTTCGTTTCTCGCCCCCGGCCGCGGCTTGCGCCGCGCCACGCTCGAAGAGGTTGCCTTCCAGGAAGGCGACGGATCGTGGGCTGTTGCCGCCGAGGTCGAGGGCGCGCTCGGCCTCGCTACGCTCGGCACCGGCCTCGAAGGCGCACAAGACGACGGCGCGGCGGCCCACCGCAAATATCGGATCGATCGCGAGTCGGTGACCTCGGCGTCGGCGTTCGCCGATCATCTCCGCGTGGTCTGGCTGGTGCCGGCGATGGATTCCCTGTTCGTCGGCGCCCCGTCCGAGCGCCGCCGATTTCTCGACCGCATGGCGCTTGCCGTCGATGCCGAGCATACCAGCCGGGTCAACGCGCTCGAGCGGGCGCTGCGCTCGCGCAACCGGTTGTTGGCGGAGCCGCGCCCCGATCCGCATTGGCTGGACGCCGTCGAGCATGAGACCGCCGAGCTTGCGGTCGCCGTGGCCGCCGTGCGGGCCGAAACGGTGAGCCGGATGGAGCGGGTGCTGGCGAGCCGGCGAGCGTCCGATTTCCCGCCTGCCGAGCTGACGCTGGAAGGCTGGATGGAAAAGTTATTGCCGACCCATCCCGCCCTCGAGGTCGAGGAGCGCTATCGCGCCGTGCTGCGCGACAACCGAGCCCGCGACGCCGCCGCCGGACGCACCCTCGACGGCCCGCACGTGACCGACCTGTCGGTCGTCTACATACACAAGAACATTGCCGCCGGCGCCGCTTCGACCGGCGAACAGAAAGCCTTGCTGATCGGTCTGGTGCTCGCTCACGCCAGACTGATCACCGAGATGACCGGGTCGACGCCGGTGCTTCTGCTCGACGAGATCGTCGCCCATCTCGATCCCGGCCGGCGCACTGCGTTGCATGCCGAGCTGGCCGAACTCGGCGCGCAGGTGTGGATGACCGGCGCCGATCCGGCGGCCTTCGCCGAGGTTGCCGATCGCGCAGCGATGATCGGGGTTCGTTCTGGCCGTCTCGAATTGCACAGCGAATAACGCCCGCAGAGAACCGGGCGAATAGTTCCA
This sequence comes from uncultured Alphaproteobacteria bacterium, assembly GCA_963829395.1. Lineage (GTDB taxonomy): Bacteria > Pseudomonadota > Alphaproteobacteria > Rhizobiales > Xanthobacteraceae > BOG-931. Next base: position 623,240 of record CAWHHX010000002.1, read on the forward strand.
ACGCGCATGTAATCATTGGTTTTTTGCGGCGCCCGGGAAATGGGAACAACGACGCGGACAGCCTCTTGTCATTCAAAGAGCAAAAACCTCGGGTGAGGACCAACAGATCGCGTGAGGACCAACAGCATGTCGGAGCAAGCGGAAGACCTGATCGTGCGTAATCTGATCGAGGCGCTCGACCGGCTCCACAACGATCTGGATCGCATCGAATTGTGGACCGCGGCTTTGAGCTGTTTCAAAGGCCGGGCACCGGAATATCAGCCGGGCGACGACCATATGTTGCCGCCGCCGAAGCCGGCCGCCCGCTGAACGCAGTAGCGCGCACGCGACGCGCCGCCTTCCAATTGCCGCCTCGGATTTACGCGCTTTTCCAGCGTCAATTTTAGCGCCGGAATCGGGCGCCACAACGCTCCAAATCAGGGCCTTTTGCGGCGCTGCCAAAACCTTGAAAAATCGCGATCTGACAATATCTTATGGCTACTCAAATAGCCCTGTACGAGACGCCGTTTTCGTGTACAACACAGCGAGCAACTCACGCTCGCTTTTCGCAAGCGCTTCGAAAGCCTTTCAATGGCGGAACCAGCCCGAAAATCCAGCCCTGCGCCCTCCGATTACGACGCCGAATCGATCAAGGTGCTCAAGGGACTCGATGCCGTGCGCAAGCGGCCGGGCATGTATATCGGCGACACCGACGACGGCTCAGGCCTGCACCACATGGTCTACGAGGTCGTCGACAACGCCATCGACGAGGCGCTGGCTGGCTATGCCAAGGAAGTGACGGTCACGCTCAATCCGGACGGTTCCTGCACCGTGCGCGACGACGGTCGCGGCATACCGGTCGACATCCACAAGGGTGAAGGCGTGTCCGCGGCCGAAGTCATCATGACGCAGCTGCATGCCGGCGGAAAATTCGACCAGAACGCCTACAAGGTGTCCGGCGGCCTGCACGGCGTCGGCGTCTCGGTCGTTAATGCGCTCTCAAGCTGGCTCAAGCTCACGATCTGGCGCGACGGCCATCAGCATTTCATGGAGTTCCACGACGGCGAGGCGGTCGCTCCGCTCGCCGTGGTCGGCGCCGCCTACGACAAGCGCGGCACCGAGGTGACCTTCCTGCCGTCGAAAAACACCTTCACCATGACCGACTTCGACTTCGCGACGCTGGAACACCGGCTGCGCGAGCTCGCCTTCCTCAATTCCGGCGTCGTCATCGTGCTGTCCGACAACCGCCATGCGGTCGAGAAGCGCGAGGAGATGCGTTACGAGGGCGGCGTCGAGGCCTTCGTCAAATATCTCGACCGCAACAAGACCGCCCTCGTCCCGCAGCCGATCGTGATCAAGGCCGAGCGCAACTCGGTCGCCGTTGATTGCGCGCTGTGGTGGAACGACGGCTACCACGAGTCCGTGCTCTGCTTTACCAACAACATTCCGCAACGCGACGGCGGCACCCATCTTGCCGGCTTCCGCGGCGCGCTGACACGGCAAATCACCGGCTATGCCGAGTCCGGCGGCGTGGCGCGCAAGGAGAAGGTCGCGCTCACCGGCGACGATTGCCGCGAGGGTTTGACGGCGGTGCTGTCCGTCAAGGTGGCCGATCCAAAGTTCTCCTCGCAGACCAAGGACAAGCTGGTCTCGTCGGAGGTCCGGCCCGCGGTCGAGGGCATCATCAACGACATGCTCAAATCGTGGCTCGAAGAGCATCCGGGCGAAGCGAAGATCGTTGTCGGCAAGGTGATCCAGGCGGCCGCGGCCCGCGAGGCCGCCCGTAAGGCGCGCGAGATGACGCGCAAGAGCGCGCTCGGCGTCACCTCGCTGCCCGGCAAGCTCGCCGACTGTCAGGAACGCGATCCGGCCAAATCCGAATTGTTCATCGTCGAGGGCAATTCCGCCGGCGGCAGCGCCAAGCAGGGGCGCAATCGCGAATTCCAGGCCGTGTTGCCGCTGCGCGGCAAGATCTTGAACGTCGAGCGCGCGCGGATGGACAAGATGCTGTCATCCGAGCAGATCGGCACGCTGATCACCGCGCTCGGCACCGGCATCGGCGCCGACGAGTTCAGCGCGGACAAGCTGCGCTACCATAAGATCATCATCATGACGGACGCCGACGTCGACGGCGCCCATATCCGCACGCTGCTGCTGACCTTCTTCTACCGGCAAATGCGCGAGATCATCGATCGCGGCCATCTCTTCATCGCCCAGCCGCCGCTCTACAAGATCGCCCGCGGCAAATCCGAGCAATACCTCAAGGACGAGCGGGCGCTCGAGGACTATCTCATCGACACTGGCCTGGAGGATTCCTCGTTGCGCCTGTCGTCAGGCGAAGTGCGGGCCGGCAACGATCTGCGCAAACTGGTGGAAGAAGCGCGTTCCATCCGCAATCTGCTCAACGGTTTGCACAGCCGTTATAACCGCAAGGTGATCGAGCAAGCCGCCATCGCCGGCGTGCTGCGCACCCAGGTCACCGACGATCCGGCGACCGCGACGGCTGCCGCCGCCTATATTGCCCGGCGTCTCGACGCGCTCGCCGACGAAACCGAGCGCGGCTGGGTCGGGCAGTTCGACGACCAAGGCTTCCAGTTCGAACGCACGTTGCGCGGCGTCAAGGAAGTCGCGGTCATCGACCAGGCGCTGCTTGGCTCCGCCGACGCGCGCAAGCTCGACGAGTTCGCGCCGTCGCTGCAAGCGATCTATCCGCGGCCGACGCCGCCGGCGGTGTTGCGGCGCAAGGACGAAGAGACGCCGAATTCACGGCCCGGTCGGCCTGTTCGAAGCGGTGACGGCGGCCGGCCGCAAGGGCGTTTCGCTGCAGCGCTACAAAGGTCTCGGCGAGATGAACCCGAGCCAGCTCTGGGAAACCACGCTCGACACCAACGCCCGTTCGCTCCTGCAGGTGAACGTCAAAGAGATCGACGACGCCAACACGATTTTCGACGAATTGATGGGCGACAAAGTCGAGCCGCGCCGCCTCTTCATCGAGGAGCACGCGCTGGCCGCCAGCGTGGATGTTTAACTTCATATTCTTGGATTTTTGATCCGCTCGTCCCCGCGAAGGCGGGGACCCAGTTTCTTGCACCGAGTCTGACAAGCTGGATTCCCGCCTTCGCGGGAAGGAGCGGAGAGGATTCGCAGCTCCTCAAAACAAATCGAAATATTCGTTCTGCTCCCAGGCCGTCACGTCGGTCTGATAGGTGCTTTCGGCCTTGAAGCGGGCGAACTCCGCCTCTTTGAGCGTCGCGAAATAGTCGATGAAGGCGTCGCCAAAACTCTGTCTGAAAACGTCGCTTGAGCGCAAGGCGGCCAGCGCCTCGCCTAGATTTTTCGGCAAGGGCGGCGCCTTGGTCTCGTACGGCGTGTCGGCGGAAGGGCCGGGGTCGCGGCGCTGCGCCATGCCGTCGAGGCCGGCATAAATCTGCGAGGCCATGTAGAGATAGGGATTGGCGGCGGGCTCGCCGACGCGGTTTTCCAGATGCGTCGCCGGATCGCCGGGCCCGCCAAACACGCGCACCATGACGCCGCGATTGTCGCGCGCCCACACCGCGCGATCAGGCGCCAGCGTATAGGGCCGGTAGCGCTTATAGCCATTGACCGTCGGCGTGGTGAAGGCGGCGGCGGCGTGGGCATGCGCCAGCAGCCCGCCCAGATAATGCAAGCCTAAGGCGGAGAGCCCCTCGCGCTCGTCGCCGGCAAAGACATTGACGCGGCCTTTGCGCGCGATCAGCGACTGATGCAGATGCCAGCCGGAGGAAAACAGATTGGGCAACGCCGGCCGGCACATGAAGCTGACGAGATAGCCATGGCGCCGCGCGATCTGTTTGGCGGCGGCGCGGAACAGGATCATGGTATCGGCCGCCGCCATGCCGCGTTGCGGCCGGAAGGTGAACTCGCACTGGCTCGGGCCTAATTCCACTTCCAGCGAGCGGAGCGGCATGCCGAGCGCCTCGATGCCGCGGCGGATCGGCTCCAACGCCGCGTCGATCTGATCGAAGCGCAACTCGGTGAGATATTGGTAGCCCTGATTGAGCAGGCTCACCTCCGGTGCCTGCGGCGGCCAGGTGGCGTCCGCCGGCGCGAGCCGCGGGTTTTCCAGCTTGAAGAGATGGAATTCGACCTCGAGCCCGGCGACGAAATCGAAACCCTCCCGCGCGAGCCGCGCCAGCGCGTCGCGCAAAATCTGCCGGGTCGAGAACGGCACCGGCTTGCCGTTGGCGAAATGGATGTCGCAGAGCAACCAGCCGGTATTGGGCGCCCACGGCAGGATCTGGAAGGTGTCCGGATCGGCGACCATGACGAAATCGCCGCCGCCTTGCATCTCTTCCATGGCAAAACCGCCGCCGGCGGTGAACACCGGATAGACGGTCTTGTGGGCGGTATCCTTGGCGAGCAGCGTCGTCGTCATCGTCACGCCGCTTCGCATCATCGCCGCCGCGTCGGCAGCGACGATCGTCTTGCCACGCAACACGCCGTGCTGATCGGCGAACGAAAACCGCACCAGCTCGAGCTTGTGCTTTTTGATCGCCCGCTCGACCGCCTTGGCGCGGCGCGCCTGTTCCTCGGTCCACAGACCGTGGCGTTGGACGAAGCTGGCGGAGGTTCGGTTTCGCGGCGGCATCTGTTGGGCGAGTGGCGAGTGGCGTTTACGCGAGTTTTGCCTACTCGCTATTCGCCATTCCCTATTCGCTAATGCCAGCTTTTCGTCTCTTGGCGCCCTTGGCTGGTGCGCTGCCAATAGCCTTGCCAATCGCCAGCCGGACCGATGCCGTCAACACAAGCCGGACCGGTGATGGTCGCCGCCGCAGCTGGATCGAGCACCATCATCGGCTTGCTGCCCGTGCCGGATTGATCGAGCGCCTGCCGCAGCAGCCGGCGATAGGCGCTGATCGCCTTGTCGGACGTGCCGAGATGCTCGGCCGTGCGGTCCTGGATGGCGCCCATCAACTCGCACGCCCATTGGTCGTGCACGTTGATGTCGGCGCCCATGCCGGTAAAGGTCGCGTGCTCCTGCTCGTGCGGATCGAAGCCGTAATCGTTGCTCTTGTTCTTGCGCGGCACGTAATCCGGCAATTCGTAGAGCTCAAGCCGCTGCCGGCGCATCTCGTCTTTGTCGACCGGCGCACCGAACGAGGTGAAGATCGCGTACCAGTAATGTTTCACATCGTCGATCGGCACGTGCCATTGCGAGATCGTCATCTCGCGGCTCATCGGAATGATGAACGCGTTGGGAAAGATCAGATTGGTGACGCGCACGTGCGCTTTGGCAGCGCTGATCTGGCGCAGCGTGATCAGCCGGAAGCCGTAATCGGTCGGCTCGACTTCGATGCGCGGCCGCGGAAACTCGCGCATGATCTGCGTCATCGGCATGTCGGAGTCTTTCGAGGTGTCCCGGAACATCTTGCCGTAACCTTGGTTCGGGTCCTCGTCCTCGAAGAAGCGGTGCAGGAACGAGGTGTGCACCGGATCGATGCCGACTTCCAGCGATTGCAGCCAATTGCAATCGATCATGCCCTTGAACGCAAAGGTGTGCGTCGACGGCGCGACAAAGCAATCGAATTGCGGAAAGGCCGGCGGCTCGCCCGGCCCGAGATAAGCGAACAGGATGCCGTTCTTCTCGACCACCGGGTAGGACTTCTGTTTGACGTTGGCGCACAGATTGCTGTTGTCCGGCTCCGCCGGCGTCTGCAGGCATTGGCCGTTGACGTCGAACAACCAGCCATGAAAGGCGCAGCGCAAGCCGCCGTCTTCCAATCGCCCATAGGCGAGATCGGTGCCGCGATGCGGACAATGCCGGCCGATCAGGCCATAACGGCCCTGGTCGTCCTTAAACGCCACCAGGTCCTCGCCCATCAGCCGCACCGGCTTGACCGGCCGGTTGCCGGATAGCTCGTCGACCAAAGCGGCCGGCTGCCAGTAGCGCCGCATCAGCGTGCCGGCGGCGGTGCCCGGTCCGGTGCGGGTGATGAGATCGTTCTGTTCGGCGCTCAGCATCGGCGAACTCTCTTCCGTCACCCCAAGGTGCGAGCGAAGCGAGCCTCGAAGGGCGACGGCCGAGGCGCTTCGGATGTTTATACGATGATCCCCCGCCGCCCGGAAGCTGAAGCGGTTCTTCTTCCGCCCCCGCTTCGCGGAAGCAGACATGATCAAAATCCGGTCAGCACCAAAACCTTCGGGCTCGTCGGCAGCGTCGTTTTCGACACCACGACCGAGGGAATCTCCGACCGCTCGACCGGCCATTGCTGAGCGGCCCGCTCGAGGAAACGCTCCAGCGTCGCCCAGCCGAAAAAATGCATCGGGATGATCAGCGGCGCCTTCAGTGCGGTCAGCACCTCCATCATGCCATCGAGATCGAGCGTGTAATTGCCGTCGACCGGCGCCATCACCACGTCGACCCGGCCGATCTCATTGAGCTGCTGCTGGGTCAGCGTGTGATGCAGATGGCCGAGATGCGCGATGCACAAGTTGGCGATCTCGAAGACGAAGATCGAATTGCCGTAGCGCTCGGTGCCGCCGGTCCAGGTGCGGATATTGGTCGGCACGTTGCGCACCCGCACGTCGCCATATTTCAGATCCCAGATCGCCGGCTCTTCGGGGCTCGGTCCCCAGCCGCGCAGCACGTATTTGATCGCCGGGTCGGGGTGCTCGCTGAAATGGGTATCGTGGGCATGGTTCATGGTGACGATGTCGGGCACGACGTGCGGCCTGACATAGTCGTTGTAGTCGGTGACGATGCGGACCTGCTGCGGGCTCTCGATCAGGAATGTCGAATGCCCGATAAAGCTCAGGCGCACCTGGTCGGCGTTGAGCGCCGCGAGTTTGAATGCCGCCGGCATCACCGGCGGCCGATCCGCGGAGATCAGGCCCGGACAATTCTCCTGCATTTCCGGCGGCGGTTGCGGCGTTGGTGACGGCGGCGCTTCCGACGGCTGCGCCACGGCGATCGCATGACATGCGGCGTACAAGAAGACCGCAGCAACGACCCGCGCAACGCAGGCCGACGCGCCGATGGGCGACGGGCTCACTTCCCCAACTCCTCAAGTCTGCCCCCGGCAGCCTATTAGTGGCACATGATCTTGTCGGAAAACCGGCGTCCACCGCGGATCAAGTCCGGGGCAGGCATTTTTCGGATCGTGTGCTTTGGAGTCGGCAAATTGGCACGGAATCGGGCGCCGGACGACCGGCGTTCGCTTATCCGCTCATTCCCGCGAAAGCGGGAATCCAGAAGGAGCAATCGGCTTTGTGACAAGATGCTGGGTCCCCGCCTTCGCGGGGACGAGCGGAAGGTGTTCGCGCATCACGGTGCTGAGTAAATGAGCCCGTGCGCGGTGACGACGATCCATTGGTTGTCCTGCCGCTTGATGGTTTCGACCTTGCCGAGCCCGGGAAGGATGCTGCCGGCGCCGATATCGAAAATGGCACCGTAGCGATTTTGCACCAGCGCCCGGCCGCCGCGCACGTCCTGCACGATCCATTCCCGCAAAACATTTTCCGGCGGCTTGGCGTCGGCGGACGATAGCTGTGGGCTGGCGGCAACGGAGCCGGTCGTGTCCGGCGCAGCGGTGGCCGCCGACGCCGTCACGCTTTTCTTCTCCAGGCGGTCGATCACTTCGGCGATGTGGGCGAGCTTCGCCGCCGGCTCCGCCTGCGCCCGCTCGACGCGGTCGAGACGTTCGGCAAGCTTGGCGAATTGGCCGTTGGCGCTGCGCGCGGCGCCGTCGAGGCTTGCCTTGAGCGCCGACAATTCGGCGAGTTCGGCCTTGATCGCCTGCGGGCTGCCAATCGCAGCCATCGTGGCGCTCGGGGCCGGCCAAAAATGCGCAACGCCGCTGGTCGAGAGCGACCCGGCGAAGGAGCCAACCGCGGCTGCAGCCGCAAGCGACGCGGCCAGCAGCGCAAAACGCAACGAGCGCGGCAGCGATGCGCCGTTGGCCGGCTCGCCGGCCGGTTCGCTCGATTCGTCGTTCGCTGAGTCCGCGGACGATGCCGTCGCCTCGTCGGCAGACCCGAGAAGGTCCTCGCTGATCCCCTCGGTGGCGCTCAGCGTCGGCGACCAGACAACCGGCAGCTTGCTGTTGTTGGCCTTGCTTTCGGATGGCGTTTCGCTGGCGGCGGATGGCGCAGGCTTATTCTCGGCGTTCTCGCCCTCATCCGGGCTTTTGCCGGCATTCTCGTCCATGGTCGGATCCTCCGCTCGGCGGGTGATCCGTCGTTAACCAATTATGGTTAGCAAATGGTTAGCGAGGTGCCGTGCGGTCAGTCTGACAGGCCGTTTTCGCGCGCCAGGTCCCTGAGCGATGTCTCCGGACGGGCGCCCAGATGTTGGATCACCTCGGCAGCCGCCAGCGCGCCGAGCCGGCCGCAGGTGCGGTCATCGGCGCCGCGCGCCAGACCCGAAAGGAAGCCGGCGGCGAACAGATCGCCGGCGCCGGTCGTATCGACCACGCGCTCGACGGGAAACGCCGGCACCGCTTCGGTCCCCTCCGGGCCGATCACCAGGCAGCCCTTTTCGCTCCGCGTCACCACCGCGGTGCCGACATCGGCGCGCAACGCCTTGACCGCCGTGTCGAAGTCGGACGTTTGATAGAGGCTGTGCAGCTCGGCCTCGTTGGCGAAGATGAGATCGACGGTGTGCGAGCGCATCAGGTGCAGGAACTCGGCGCGCCAGCGATCGACGCAGAACGCGTCCGACAAGGTCAGCGCCACGGTGCGCTCGGCCTCGTGCGCGATTTGCGCCGCCTTGAGGAACGCATCCTTGGCGTTCTTCGGATCCCACAGATAGCCTTCCAGATAGAGCACCGCGCTGGCGGCGACCATGTCGGCGTCGATGTCGGCCGGATGCAGATCCTGCGCAGCGCCGAGATAGGTGTTCATGGTGCGCTCGCCGTCCGGCGTCACCAGCACGTAACAGCGCGCGGTCGATGGTCCGTCCGCCGCCGGCGGCGTGCCAAAGGCCACGCCGGCGGCGCGGATGTCATGGGTAAAGGCGCGGCCGAGCACGTCGTCTTTGACCTTGCCGATGAAGGCCGAACGCGAGCCCAGCGACGCCAGGCCGACGATCGTATTCGCCGCCGAGCCGCCGGACGTTTCGATCGCCGGACCCATGGCGTCGTAGATCGCTTGCGCGCGCGGCTCGTCGATCAGCGCCATCGTGCCCTTGTGCATGCCCTGCTTGAGCAAAAAATCTTCCTCGGTTCGCGCAATCACGTCGACGATTGCATTGCCGATGCCGAGAACGTCGTACTGGGTCGATGGCATATTTTTAGACTTCAGAACAATCTCTTCACGGAGACTCATCTCTTCAGGGAGACCTTGGCGGGAGGCGCACTATAACCGCCACCTCTTGCAGGGCAAGGCGCGGACGTGTCATGGGGACGCCGCGAGCGGCGCCATGGTACACGGCGCCCACTTTTCGCGGAGACCGTGCATGCCATTCCAGGAGCGGGTTTTTTCGGGGGTGCAGCCCACCGGCAACTTGCACCTCGGCAATTATCTCGGCGCGATCAAGCGCTTTGTCGAGCTGCAGAACCGTTATGACTGCATTTATTGCGTCGTCGACATGCACGCGATCACGGTGTGGCAGGATCCCGCCGAGCTGCCGCAAGCGACGCGCGAAGTCACCGCGGCGTTCATCGCCTGTGGGATCGATCCCGCCAAGCACATCGTCTTCAACCAGAGCCAGGTCGCCGAGCACGCCGAGCTCGCCTGGGTGTTCAACTGCGTCGCCCGGCTGGGTTGGCTCAACCGGATGACGCAGTTCAAGGAAAAGGCCGGCAAGGACCGGGAGAACGCTTCCGTCGGCCTCTACGCCTATCCGGCCCTGATGGCCGCCGACATTCTGGTCTATCGCGCCACCCACGTGCCGGTCGGCGAAGATCAGAAACAGCATCTCGAGCTGTCGCGCGACATTGCGCAAAAGTTCAACAACGATTTCGCCCACTCGATCCACGAGCACGGCTATGGCGAGAGCTTCTTTCCGCTGCCGGAGCCGTTGATCACCGGCGAGGCGACGCGCGTCATGTCGCTGCGCGACGGCTCAAAAAAAATGTCGAAGTCGGACGCGTCGGATTATTCCCGCATCAATCTCACCGACGACGCCGATTCGATCGCGCAGAAAATCCGCAAGGCCAAGACCGATCCGGAACCGCTGCCGAGCGAGGAAGCGGGACTCAAGACCCGGCCGGAGGCGGACAATCTGGTCGGCATTTACGCTGCGCTCGAAGGCACCACGCGCGCCGGCGTGCTCGGCCAATTCGGCAATGCGCAATTCTCCACCTTCAAGTCGGCGCTGGTCGATCTCTCGGTCGCCAAGCTCGGCCCGATCGGCGCCGAGATGAAACGGCTGCTGCGCGATCCGGTGACGATCGATTCAATCCTGGCCGGCGGCTCGGCGCGCGCCCAAAAGCTTGCCGGCGAAACCATGAAGGCGGTGAAAGATATCGTCGGCTTCGTGCGCGCGTAGCAAGCGCGTCGTCCGCGGTTTTATTTTGTGCAGTGCATTCTCAGCCAAGCTTGTCTGTTTTAGACCGGCTTGTCCGACGACATGGCGTCATGGCAGCATGAAGCGCTTGTGGCGTGTTGGTCGTGCCGGGGAGATTGCATGTCGCGCAGGCGCCGCAGCTACGAGGCCGGTCATAAGCCGAAGCTGCTCGTCGTCGTCGACGATACCGCGGAATGCGATCGCGCCGTCTACTTCGCCAGCCGGCGGGCGGCGCGCATCGGCGGCAACGTGGTCATGCTGCAGGTGATCGAAACCCACGACCAGAGCCAGCAATGGCTCGGCGTCGCCGAGGTCATGCGGGCCGAGGCTCGTGACGAGGCTGACGCGCAGCTCGCCAAATACGCCGCCCGCGCCGGCGGCATTGCCGGCATCACGCCCGAACGCGCCGTGCGCGAGGGCGAGAAGGCGGAAGAAATCCTCAAGCTGATCGATGAGGACGAAGACATATTCATTCTGGTGCTCGCCGCCGGCACGAGCTCGGAGGGGCCGGGCCCGCTGGTCGCCACCATCGGCCGCACCGCCGGCGATTATCCCATTCCGGTCGCCATCGTGCCCGGGCACCTGACCGACGAAGAAATCGATGCGCTGTCGGGGTAGCTGCGTACGCTGCTCTTGAAGTTCCAGCGGAATTCGCCACGTATTGGACGAGATTGACGTGAGTCACTGCGTCGCCCTATGAGTGGCGCCAGCTGACGGAGGGATACCCGATGTTTATCCAGACCGAAGCGACGCCAAACCCGGCAACCTTGAAATTCCTGCCCGGCCGCGCCGTGCTCGAAAGCGGAACACTCGACCTGCGCGACCCGGAAGCGGCGGCGCAGTCGCCGCTGGCCGAACGGCTGTTCGCGGTGAATGGCGTCAATGGCGTGTTTTTCGGCTCCGATTTTATCGCGGTGACCAAGGAGGATGGCGGCGAGTGGCAGCAACTCAAGCCGATGATCCTTGGCGCCATCATGGAACACTTTATGTCCGGGGCGCCGCTCCTCAACACCGGGAGCGCCGAACAGGGCGATGCCGACGAGTTCTTCGAGGCGGCCGACGCCGAGACCGTCGCCACCATCAAGGAACTGATCGAGACGCGGGTGCGGCCGGCGGTCGCCAATGACGGCGGCGACATCACGTTCAAGGGCTTCAAGGACGGCGTCGTCTATCTCAACATGAAAGGCGCGTGCGCCGGTTGCCCATCATCGACCGCGACGCTCCGGCACGGCATCCAGAATCTGTTGCGTCATTTCATTCCCGATGTGACCGAAGTCCGGCCGATGTAATGCGGCGCTCGACCCGAGCGCTTGCCGGCATGATCGATTATGCGTCTGCTCGCCATTGATACGGCGCTGGCGGCCTGTTCGGCGGCCGTGCTCGACACCGAGCGTGGCGGCATCGTCGCGAGCGAAAGCCTGCCGATGGTCCGCGGCCACGCCGAAGCGCTGATGCCGCTGGTGCAGCGGGTAATGACCCAGGCGCGCGTCGCATTTTCCGATATCGACCGCATCGCCGTGACCACGGGGCCCGGCAGCTTCACCGGCTTGCGGGTCGGCATCGCTGCCGCGCGCGGCATTGCGCTCGCGGCCGACAAGCCGGCCGTGGGTTTGTCGACGCTGTCGGCCTATGCGGCGCCGCACATGGCGGCCGATGCGGGGCTTCCGGTCGTCGCCGCGATCGATGCGCGGCACGGTCATGTTTATTTGCAGGTATTTACGCCGGGCGGCCGCACATTCATGGCGCCACGGCTGGCGCCGTTGCGCGAAGCGGTACAAGCGGCGGCGGCGACGCCGTCTTGTATCGTCGGCTCGGCCGCACACGCGGTTGCCGCCGCGTTGTCCGGCGACGACGCGGCGCCGGCGGCGGTGGATGCGCGCGCCGCGCCCGATATTGCCTGGGTGGCACGCATGGGCGCCGTCGTGCCGGAAGATCAATCGCCGTTGAAGCCGCAATATCTGCGCGCACCGGATGCGCAGCCGCAAAACGCCGCGCAGCTGCCGCGCCGATGATGAACTTCGTCGCACGGCTGATGGGTCGGACCCAACCGTCCATCGCGGAGGCGCGCGACCGTGACGCCGCCACGATCGCGCAATTGCACGCGGCATCGTTCCAGCGCGGCTGGGGCGAGGAGGAGTTTCACCGGCTCTTGATCGATCGCCATGTCGTCGGTCATCGCGCGATGGTCGGCGCAACTTTGGTCGGGTTCATCCTCTCCCGTCTGGCTGCGGGCGAGGCGGAGATCCTGTCGGTTGCCATCGCACCGGGCTGGCGTGGCCGCGGTTTCGCCCGCCCGCTGCTGGATTTGCATCTGCGGCGCCTGGCCGGGCTCGGCGCCCGCGCCGTGTTTCTTGAGGTCGGCGAAACTAATACGCCCGCCGGCCGGCTTTACCGGAGGGCCGGATTTTACGAGGTCGGCCGGCGCCAGGGCTATTATGACGGCGGCGCGACGGCTTTGGTCCTGCGCCGCGACCTTGGCTGACGTTCGGGCCCAAAAGCGATATGATCCCGTTACAGAATAGCGTCACAAGGAAGCGACCGAGAAAGGCTCAGATTCGACCGGAATGACAGGTTCCCGCAAGCTCTACGTCAAATCTTTCGGCTGCCAGATGAACGTCTACGACTCACAGCGTATGGCGGACACGCTGGCGCCGCAGGGCTATGCCGAGACCGGCACCGCCGACGACGCCGATCTCATTATTCTCAACACCTGCCATATCCGCGAGAAGGCGGCCGAAAAGGTCTATTCCGAGCTCGGCCGCATGCGCGTTTTGAAAGAAGCGGCTGCCGGGAACGGCCGCGACGTCCTCATCGCCGTTGCCGGCTGCGTCGCCCAGGCCGAAGGCGGTGAGATCATCCGCCGGGCGCCGGCAGTCGATCTGGTCGTCGGATCGCAGAATTACCATCGCCTGCCCGATCTGATCGCGCGCGCCGCGCGTGACGGCAAGGCGGTCGATACCGAGTTTCCGGTCGGCGACAAGTTCGATCATCTCGCCGCGCCGAGCCGCGCCGCGATGCGCGCGCGCGGCGTCGCCGCCTTCGTTACGGTGCAAGAAGGCTGCGACAAATTCTGCACGTTTTGCGTGGTGCCTTACACACGCGGGGCGGAAATCTCCCGCCCGGTCGACAAGATCGCCGCCGAGGTGGCGCGGCTTGCCGACGCCGGCGTTCGCGAAGTCACGCTCATCGGGCAGAACGTCAACGCCTATCACGGCGACGGGCCGCACGGTCGAGCGTGGTCGCTGGCGCAACTGCTCGAGCGGCTCGCAGGACTGCCCGGCATCGAGCGGCTTCGCTACACGACCAGCCATCCGCTCGACATGGCGGACGATTTGATCGAAGCACATCGCGATCTGCCGGCGCTGATGCCGCAGTTGCATCTGCCGATCCAATCGGGCTCCGACCGCATCCTCGCCGCCATGAACCGGCGGCACACGCGCGCCGACTATGTCGCGGTCGTTGCGCGGCTCCTCGAGACACGGCCCGATCTGGCGCTGACGTCCGATTTCATTGTTGGTTTCCCGGGAGAAACCGAACAGGATTTCGCCGAGACGCTCAACTTGATCGACGAAATCGGTTTTTCCGGCGCCTTCTCCTTCAAATACTCGCCGCGGCCCGGCACGCCCGGCGCCGACATGGCCGATCAAGTCGCCGAAGCGGCCAAATCGGAGCGCTTGCAGCGGCTGCAACAGGCGATCGACCGCAACCAAGCGCGTTTCAACCGCAGCTGCGTCGGCCGCACCATCTCGGTGCTGTTCGAACGGCCGGGCCGGCACAACGGCCAGATTGTCGGCCGCTCACCCTATCTGCAGCCGGTGCAGATCGATGCGCCGCCGTCGCTGATCGGGGAAATCGCCACCGTGACCATCACCGACGTCGCCAGCAACAGTCTGTTCGGCGCGCTGACGCAAGAGCCGGCACTCGCCGGCGCCGGAGCCTGAATGCGCAAACCTGATCCTACCGTTCCACTGACAGCGGACGCGGCATCTCTGGTCGCGGAAGCCAATGGTCCCACCCAGGTCATTTTGACGTTCGACGACAATCGGCTCGCTTCGGCGCTGTTCGGCCAATACGGCCAGAACCTCGCCTTGATCGAACGGCGTCTTGGCGTGGTTGCGACCTCGCGCGGCAATCATGTCACGCTGGAAGGCTCGCGCGAGGCCAGCGAGCAGGCCCGCAGAGTCCTCGAAAGCCTCTATCAGCGTCTCAAGAGCGGCGACGAATTGGTGCAGGGCGACGTCGACGGCACCATCCGGCTGACCCTGTCGCAGGGTTCGCTGTTCGATTTCGATCCCGCCGCTGCGCGGGAGAATTTCGAGGAGATCAATCTGCGCAAGCGCCGCGTGCGCGCCCGCACGCCGGCGCAAGATGCCTATGTTCGCGCACTCAAACGTCACGCCCTGGTGTTCTCGACCGGTCCGGCCGGCACCGGCAAGACCTGGCTTGCGGTCGCCAACGCGGTGCAATTGTTCGAGCGCAAGGAAGTCGATCGCATCGTGCTGTCGCGGCCTGCCGTCGAAGCCGGCGAGCGGCTCGGTTTTCTTCCCGGCGACATGCGCGAAAAGGTCGATCCTTATCTGCGGCCGATCTACGACGCGCTCTATGATTTGATGGATGCGCGCATCGTCGAGCGGGCGCTGCAGGCGACCGAGATCGAAATTGCGCCGCTCGCTTTCATGCGCGGCCGCACGCTGTCGAATGCGGCGATCATTCTCGACGAGGCACAGAATACCACTGCAATGCAGATGAAGATGCTGCTGACCCGGCTCGGCGAGAATAGCCGCATGGTGGTCACCGGCGATCCGAGCCAGGTCGACCTGCCGCCGGGCCAGACCTCCGGTCTTGCCGAAGCAGTGCGTCTGCTCGACGGCGTCGAAGGTATCGCGCACGTCACCTTCTCCGCCGCCGACGTCATCCGTCACGAACTCGTCGCCCGCATCGTCGAGGCCTATGACAAGGCGGCGGCGACCAGGCGCGAGCGGACGTGATGAGACCGGCGGCACGGAAGGCGCGAACGGCACTCAAGATCGATGTCATCGTCGAGTCCAATCTCTGGAAGCAGCACGACGACATCAAATCGGCAGTCCGGGGCGCCGTCACCAAGGCTGCCGCCGTGCTGTCAACACAGAGCTGCGAGCTTGCTATCGTGCTGACCGATGATTCGGCGATCCGTTTGCTCAACCGCGATTGGCGCGGCGTCGACGCGCCGACCAATGTTTTGTCGTTTCCGGCCGGCCGCGCCGGCGGTGCGCCGCCTTTCATCGGTGATATCGTGCTGGCCTACCAAACCATCGCCGGCGAGGCCAAAGCCGAGCGCAAGCTGCTCACCCATCATATTGCCCATCTTGCCGTGCACGGTTTCCTGCATCTTTTGGGGTACGACCACGTGCGCAAGAAGGACGCCGAGACGATGGAAGCGGTCGAGCGCGACGTTCTGCAACGGCTTGGCATCCCGGACCCCTACCCGCATCCGGCCAGGGTCTGACGCCGGCGGCCAAAAAAATATCGCCCGACCGCAACCATGACGACGAACCCATTCGCCATTGAACCATGATCCACGAAGCCATGTCCCAAACCCCGACCCGCACCCAACCGAACGAGACCGAACGGCCCGGCCTGCCGATGGTCCTGCCGGAGGCCGGCGAACTGCACGAGGGATGGCTCGGGCGCGTCATGCGCATTCTGTTTGGTTGGAAGGCGGCGGCGACGCGCGCCGATCTCGAGCTGGTGCTGACCACCGAGCAACCGGAGTCCGGCTTCTCACCGACCGAAGCCGCGATGCTCAAAAATATTCTCGGCCTGCGCGAGTGCCGGATCGAGAGCGTGATGGTGACGCGCGCCGACATCGTCGCCGTGCAGCAAGACATTACCATCGGTGAACTCGTCAAGGTGTTCGCCGGCGCCGGCCACTCCCGGCTGGTCGTCTATAACGATACCCTCGACGATCCGGTCGGCATGGTCCACATTCGCGATCTCGTGGCCTTCATGGCCGCGCGCGCCGCGCTCGACCCGGCCGCCGCCGATGAGCAAAAGCAGCCGCCGGCGGCCGATCTCGATCTTGGCAAGTTCGATCTATCGATGCCGTTGAAGGTGGCCAAGATCGTCCGCGAGATGCTCTATGCGCCACCGTCCATGCCGGCGCTTGATTTGCTCGCCAAGATGCAGGCGACCCGCATTCACCTCGCTCTGATCATCGACGAATATGGCGGCAGCGACGGCCTGGTCTCGATCGAAGATCTGGTCGAGCTCATCGTCGGCGATATCGCCGACGAACATGACGAAGCGGAAATCGCCGCCGTCATGCGGCAGAGCGACGGCTCGTTCCTGGCCATCGGCCGCGCCAGCCTTGACGACGTGCGCGCCGTGATCGGCGAGGAGTTCGACGTCGGCGAAGCCGCACAAGAGGTCGACACGCTCGGCGGCTATCTGGTCATGCGTGCGGGCCACGTCCCAGTACGCGGTGAGCTGGTGCCGGGGCCGGCGACCTTCGAGGCCGAAGTGCTTGATGCCGATCCGCGGCGGGTCAAGCGGGTGAAAATCTATCGCAGCAAAGATCGCCGTCCCGGCGCGGCGCGCGAACTGCCGACACCGCTGCGGCCGCCGCAAGCGCGGCCGGCGCCGACGCGCGACGAGGCCGCCAAGCCGAACCCGAATTCTCCGCCGCCGCCGTGAAGCCGACGGCCCTGATCCACGCCATCGTCCTGTCCTACGGATGGCGGCGCTGGCTCATTGCCTTCGCCGCCGGTGCGCTTTCGGCCTTGGCCATGGCGCCGCTCAACGTCTGGCCGGTCCTGTTTCTGACTTTTCCGACTCTGGTCTGGCTGATTGACGGCGCCGGTGCCGGCCATTGGCGCGGCGTCAGCGGCGCGGCGGCGACCGGCTGGTGGTTCGGCTTCGGCTATTTTCTCGCCGGTCTCTATTGGGTCGGCTTCGCCTTCCTGGTCGATGCACCGACCTTCGGCTGGCTGTTGCCGATCGCGGTGATCGGTCTGCCGGCCGGGCTCGCGATCTTCACCGGCTTTGGTGTCGCCGTGGCGCGGCTGTTATGGACGCGCGGAGCCACGCGCATCCTGGCGCTGGGCGTGGCGCTGACCGCCGCGGAATGGTTGCGCGGCCACCTGCTGACCGGTTTTCCATGGAACGCCTTCGGCTACGCCCTGACCTCGCCGCTCATCCTGGCGCAGAGCGCCGCGGTGATCGGCATGTGGGGTCTGACTTTCATGGCCGTCGTGGTGTTTGCCAGTCCGGCGACGCTGGCGGACGATCCGGTTGAACATCGCTTGCGCTGGCTGCCGCTCACGCTCGGCATCGTCGTTCTCGTCGGCATGGGCGCGTTTGGCGCAATCCGCCTCGCGCGCACGCCGACCCGGCTGGTCGATGGCGTGCAGCTGCGCATCATGCAGCCGAACCTGCAGCAGGATGTGCGCTTCAACTATGCCGCCAAGCGGCAGGTGATGGAGCGCTACATCGCGCTGTCGCAGCGCCCGTCCGCGGCGCAATCCGCCGGCAGCGGCGGCGTGACGCATCTCATCTGGCCGGAATCGGCGTTTCCATTTTTCCTGGCGCGCGAACCCGATGCGCTCGCCCAAATCGCCCAGCTGTTGCACGGCGGCGCCGTGCTGATCACCGGCGCGGTGCGGCTCGCCGAACCGGTCACGACCTCCGACATCGGCGTCTACAACTCGATCTATGTCATCGACCATGACGGCTCGCTCGATTCGATTTTACGACAAGACGCATCTGGTGCCGTTCGGCGAATATCTTCCGTTCCAGCGCGTCCTCGAACGTCTCGGCCTTCAGCAGCTCACCAAACAGCGCGGTGGTTTTCTTGCCGGCGACCGCCGCCGGCTTATTGCCGTGCCCGGCGCGCCGCAGGCGCTGCCGCTGATCTGCTACGAGATCATCTTTGCGGGCGAGATGATGCCTAAAGGCCCGCGGCCGGGCTGGATCGTCAATGTCACCAATGACGGCTGGTTCGGCATTTCGAGCGGCCCCTATCAGCATTTCCAGCAGGCGCGGGTGCGCGCGATCGAGCAAGGGCTGCCGCTGGTTCGCGCCGCGAACACCGGAATTTCCGCCGTCGTCGACCCGGTCGGCCGGATCGTTAATGCATTGCCGCTCGGCGCTGAGGGCGTGATCGATGCGCCGCTGCCGCGGCCGATCGGCGCCCCGGTTTATGCCCGGGTTGGCGATGTTCCGGCGGCCATGATCGTTGCGCTGGCGCTGCTCGCCCTCATTCGCCGCCGCCTGCAGCCGAGTGCGCTCAACAGCAAACGCTTCCCGCGCGGCAAAAATCTATCCTGAGACGCAACAGCGCAGTTGGGTGCCGGCACGGCCAAAAGACGCCGGACAACGACCATCGGATGTACTAGGTGAATGAGATTCAACTATTCCGGGTAAAAGGCGAAAATAAATCTCCCTCGTAATATTATGGCAAATTTTATTACTAAACATTCTTGCTGAAACACCATGATAAAAAACCGTTCCTGCAAATAATCGTCCACCTCATATTTGATATCTAAAGCAATTACGGTAAATAGGATGGGCACAGGAGACCGGTTAAATGATGGCCAAAAAGGCACCAAACCCCATCGACAAGCATGTCGGTAGCCGCGTTCGCATGCGCCGCATGATGCTGGGGATGAGCCAAGAGAAGCTTGGCAACAATCTTGGCCTGACATTTCAGCAGGTGCAAAAATACGAGAAGGGCACCAACCGTATCGGCGCCAGCCGGCTGCAGCAGATTTCGCAAATCTTGCAAGTGCCGGTTTCGTTTTTTTTCGAAGGCGCGCCGACTGTCGGTCCATCGATCCGCGTCGAAGGCATGAGCGAAGCGCCGTCGCCGGCTTACGTCTCCGACTTTCTCGCCACCTCCGACGGCTTGGCGCTCACCAAGGCCTTCATGCGCATCTCCGACTCCAAGTTGCGACGCCGCATCGTCGATCTGGTCGAGCAAATCTCGGTCTGCGACAAACACTGACCAGAGATCAGCAACCGCGTTGTCGCCCCGCGCGGACCCAACACTTAGCCCACATCTCGCCCACATCTTGACCGCGCAGAGGGACGCTGCAACAACTTTGTCATGGTCAGCGCGCCTGCTCGTCGGCGCGCGATCCGAATAAAGCCCGGGGACGAGGCTAGGTTCATAAGGGGAGTGTCTTTCTGTGGAACGTGCAAACTACCTGTTCACGAGCGAGTCTGTGTCGGAAGGACATCCCGACAAAGTCTGCGACCAGATTTCGGACGCCATTCTCGACGCGTTTCTTGAGAACGATCTCAAGCTCGGCATCGCCGACGAGAGCAAAGTCAATACCCGGCTTGGCTGCGAGACTTTGTGCACGACCAACAAAATCATCATCGCCGGCGAGGGGCGCGGCCAGGCGCCGCTGTTCCACAAACACGGCGACAAGGCGGTGGTCAACCGCGAGCTGATCACGGAAACCGCCCGCCAGGTGGTGAAAGACATCGGCTACGACCAGGATCGGATTCTCCTATTATGGCGCCGACGTCGAAGTGCTGCTGCACGGCCAGTCGCCGGACATCGCCATGGGCGTCGACGCGAAAAAGAAGAAGAGCGGCGACGAAGAAGGCGCCGGCGATCAAGGCATGATGTTCGGCTTTGCCTGCACCGAGAGCGAGGTCTACGAAAAAGGCTCGTTCATGCCGGCGCCGATCTATTTTGCGCACAAGATCCTCAAGGTGCTGTCGGAAAAGCGCCGGTCCGGCGCGCTGTTCGATCTGCAGCCTGATGCCAAGAGCCAGGTGACGGTGAAATACGTCGACGGCAAGCCGGTCGGCTGCACCAAGGTGGTCGTGTCGACGCAGCACAACGCGCAGACCCGCAACGGCAAGAAATATTCGCCGGGCATGGTCAAGGACATGATCAGCGACGCGGTCGAGGAGGCTTTGCCGGAAGGCTGGATGCCGAGCCGGCCGAGCGACTTCCTGGTCAATCCGACCGGCAATTTCGTTGTCGGCGGCCCCGACGGCGACTGCGGCCTGACCGGGCGAAAGATCATCGTCGACACCTACGGCGGCTACGCGCCACATGGCGGCGGCGCTTTCTCCGGCAAGGATCCGACCAAGGTCGATCGCTCCGCCGCTTATGCCGCCCGCTATCTGGCCAAGAACGTGGTCGCCGCCGGCCTCGCCGACAGCTGCACCATCCAGATCGCGTATGCGATCGGCGTTGCCGATCCGATGTCGGTTTATGTCGACACCCACGGCACCGGCAAGGTCGAAGAGGCCAAGCTGCAAAAGCTGCTGCCCGAGCTGTTTCCGTTGCGGCCGACCAATATTCGCCGCGCGCTGAAGCTCAATCGCCCGATTTATCGGCGCACTGCGGCCTACGGCCATTTCGGCCGCGCGCCGGAAAAGGACGGCGGTTTCTCCTGGGAGCGGACCGACCTCGCCGACGCGCTCAAGCGCAGCCTGCGTTAAGCCTTGGCTTGCCAAAACGCGCTAACCAGCACGGCGGATCTCGACAATCCGCCGTGTCTTGATTTGTTGGCCGCCCCTCCCACATTGGCGGCGGAACGAAATCGCGCACCGTGGATTGCCGAAGCGAACGGAACTGATCGATATGAAAGCACCATTCGCCGGACTCGTATTGGCTTTGGCATTCGCGGCAACGACAATGCCGGCCGATGCCAAAGGGTGCATCAAAGGCGCCTTCATCGGCGGCGTCGCCGGTCACTATGCCGGCCACCACGGTCTGGTCGGTGCGGTGGGCGGGTGTTTGGTCGGCCGTCATATGGCCAGACAGCACCAGAGGGACATGCAAAATTCCTCGCCCGACCAAAGTCGTTGACGATAAGGTCATTGACGATAGCCTGAGACTTTGGCCGGTCTGTTGGACGGCATTTGCCGGCTTCCGTTTACGCGCAGCTTGTATTTGCCCGGGCCGGATTCGATGACGACGGCGGTGGACCCCGAAACGCATCAGGCGCGGGCTTTTTTTGGCCGGCGCAAAGGTCATAAGCTGCGCCAACGGCAGGCGGCGTTGATCGAAACGCTGCTGCCGCGGCTCGCGATCGACATTGCCCAGCCGGCTCCCGCCGAACTCGCTGCGCTGTTTCCGCTACCGACGAGCGAGGTCGCGCTCGAGATCGGCTTTGGCGGCGGCGAGAACATGATCGCGCAGGCCGCGGCGCAACCGCAGATCGGATTGATCGGCGTCGAGCCCTTCGTCAATGGCATGGCCAAGGCGCTCGCGGCCATCGACGCCGCCGGTTTGCACAACATCCGCCTGCATTTTGACGACGCCACAAGCTTGATCGCCTGGCTGCCGACCGCGTCGCTGACACGGATCGACCTGATCCATCCCGATCCATGGCCAAAACGACGGCACTGGAAGCGCCGTTTCATTCAAGACGCGACGATCGCGCAATTCGCCCGCGTCCTGCGGCGCGGCGGCGACGTGCGCTTCGTCACCGACATCGCCGACTATGCCGCCTGGACGTTGCGGCATTTCATCCGATCGGCAGACTTCACATGGACTGCGCAACGCGCCGACGATTGGCGTAACGCGTGGCCGGATTTCGCCGGCACGCGCTATCATGCCAAAGCGGCGCGCGAGCAGCGCCCGTCGTGCTTCCTGATTTTTCGTCGCGTCTAGTGAACAGCCGGCGCCGGCATTATCATTGGCCTTGCCGGAATTACTGTCCCTGCCGGACCTGCCAAAAACGGACCACGCGTTGCGCGGTCGAGGCCGAGAGCCGTCCGTAATTGCCGAAGGCGGCATCGAGGCCCTGCACCGATGTCCCGGCTCCGTCGGCGCGCGCCACGATGACTGCTTTCACCGTGGGCCAAGTTAGATCAGCGGCCTTGCACAAGATCAGGATTGGATCGGGCCGGTCGCCGCCCATCAGCCGGTCGGCGATTTTCATCGGCACCTTGGCGAGCGTCGCCAGCGCGACCACCGTCTCTTCGAATTTGCCTTCGTTGCAGAACGACATCAGAGCGCCTTCGTCCAAACGGTTGGCGCGATCGAGGTTCAGCACGACGCGTTGCGCGGCGCGGTAATCGCGCGGGCCGACACGAGCGCCGACTTCTTTGGAAACCTTGGCGAGGATGTCGCAGATCGCCGCCCGCACTTCCGGCGTCGCCGCGGCGATCAGCCGGCGGTGCACCACGGCGGTCGCTTTAGTCAGCAGGTCGCGGAACATCGGCGCAGGAATGTCCGGCCGGAGGCCAACCTTCTCGGCCAAGATCCCGTCCTCTTCGGCGCGCTTGACCAGGCGGTAAAAGCCTTTTTCCGAGATGCGGGCGCTGCGATTGTCGGCGACGCGGCGGGCGACGTCGCGATTGCCGCGCCGCACCAGCACATCGGTCACGGCTTCGCCGAGCGGCCGGCGCGCCGAGATGGCGTGCAAGTGGGCTTGCCCCTTGGTGCTGGCGAGATCGACCAGGTCGGCTTCGGCCAGACGCGGTGCGAATTTCAGCACCGGCCCGGCGACGGCGATGTCGTCGTCGTTGGCGAGCGTGCGCAGCACCTTGACCGGCGCATTGGTTACCGGCGCCAGGTGGTTGGCGAGCTCGGCGCGCGCCTTGGTCTCGATCTCTTCGATGAGGACGCCGAATACCTCATCGAACAGATCGACATGCTCATCGTTGTAACGGCTGGCGCCGTCGAGAAACAGCGCCGTGATGCGCGCCAGCGTTTCGGTGCGCTTCTCGCGCGAGCCGCGCTGGACAACGTCTTCAAGCTCGGGAATTAACGAGCGGGTAGCGCCCATACCAAGGTTCAACGGTCAAATGGCCAGGGATCGGAAATTCTGGCCGATTATTTTCTGGCCTATTCTTGATTACTGGTTACCGGCTACTGATTACCGATCCCTGAATGGCCGATCCCGTTGCTGATCCCCCA
Source organism: uncultured Alphaproteobacteria bacterium (assembly GCA_963829395.1). Lineage (GTDB taxonomy): Bacteria > Pseudomonadota > Alphaproteobacteria > Rhizobiales > Xanthobacteraceae > BOG-931. The sequence goes on from CAWHHX010000002.1 coordinate 646,573, forward strand.
ATTGGTGGTCCCTGAATTACTGATTACTGATCCCTGAACGGGCCTTGCAACGTCTTAGGGAAAGGCTATATTCGGCGCGTCCGTCATGGATACCTCATAACGGTCGGTTGATCCGAACGGTTTGTGAGAGTGGGCCCCCCGGGACCCGCTCTTTTTTATTACCTGAGGCCCGACGGTTCTTTGCCGGACGTAACGAGAGCATGATCCGGAAAAGTGGAAGCCATTTTTCCGAACCGATCATGCTCCAGCAAAAAGTGGAACGCCGGTCGTTCAAGACGAAGCGATCGCGTTCTAGTGCAGGACAAAGTTTAGGAAGCATGGACGACAGGCCGACAGCCTTTGCCGAAGAACCGCGGCTGATCACCGAGCCGGGACGAGCGGCGCGCGTTGCCGCGATCGCCGAGCCGGTGCTCGCCGGTCTCGGCTATCGGCTGGTTCGCATCCGTATTTCCGCCGCCGCCGGCTGCACCGTTCAAATCATGGCGGAGCGGCCGGACGGAGCGATGGCCATCGAGGATTGCGAGGCCGCCTCGCGCGCGCTGTCGCCGGTGCTCGATGCCAGCGATCCGATCGAAGGCGCCTATCGCCTGGAAATCTCGTCGCCCGGCATCGACCGGCCGCTGGTGCGCCGCTCGGACTTCGATCGCTATGCCGGCCATATCGCGCACGTCGAGATGCTAGCGCCGATCGACGGCCGCAAGCGCTTCCGCGGCGAATTGCTCGGCACGCAGGGCGACTGCGCGCGGGTTCGCTTCGGCGAGCCGGTCGCGGGCGAAAATCCGGAAATCCTGCTGCCGATCGAAGACATGATGGAAGCACGGCTTGTTCTCACCGATGCGCTGATTTCGGAGTCGCTACGGCGGAGCAAGCGCGGCGACAAGCTTGAAGAACGCCCTGCCCGAACCGACGCAAGCGGCGGGCGGCAGGACCTGCAACGACGACCGGCGGCGCCACGCCCGAGCCAATCGGACGCGCCGACCAACGCAAGGGAGATTGATGATGGCGACGGTAAGCGCCAACAAACTTGAGCTTCTGCAGATCGCCGACGCGGTCGCCCGCGAAAAGGCGATCGATCGCAAGATCGTGCTCGGCGCCATGGAGGATGCAATCGCCAAGGCCGCGCGCTCGCGCTATGGCAGCGAGACCGAGGTGCGCGCCGAGATCGATCCGAAAAGCGGCGAGCTGCATCTGTCCCGGCACATGCTGGTGGTGGATGCCGTCGAGAATCCGTCGTTTCAGATCAGCCTCGAAGATGCGCGCCGGCGCCATCCGGCGGCGCAAATCGGCGACACCATCGCCGACCCGCTGCCGCCGCTCGAATACGGCCGCATCGCCGCGCAGTCCGCCAAGCAGGTGATCGTGCAGAAGGTGCGCGAGGCCGAGCGCGACCGCCAATACGAGGAATACAAAGACCGCATCGGCGACATCGTCAACGGCATCGTCAAGCGCGTCGAGTACGGCAACGTCGTGGTCGATCTGGGCCGCGGCGAAGCCATCGTTCGCCGCGACGAGATGCTGCCGCGCGAAGTGTTCCGCAACGGCGATCGCATACGCGCCTATATCTACGACGTTCGCCGCGAGCAGCGCGGGCCGCAGATCTTCCTGTCCCGCACGCACCCGCAATTCATGTCGAAGCTGTTTGCGCAGGAAGTCCCGGAAATCTACGACGGCATCGTGGAAGTCAAAGCGGTGGCCCGCGATCCCGGCTCGCGCGCCAAGATCGCGGTGGTGTCGCGGGATTCCTCGGTCGATCCGGTCGGCGCCTGCGTCGGCATGCGCGGCTCGCGCGTGCAGGCCGTGGTCAACGAGCTGCAGGGCGAGAAGATCGACATCATCCCGTGGTCGCCCGACATCGCGACCTTCGTCGTCAACGCGCTGGCGCCGGCGGAGGTCGCCAAGGTGGTGCTCGACGAGGAACGCGAGCGCATCGAGGTGGTGGTGCCCGACCAGCAGCTTTCGCTGGCCATCGGCCGGCGCGGCCAGAATGTGCGTCTCGCCTCGCAACTCACCGGCTGGGACATCGACATTCTCACCGAGCAGGAAGAGTCGGAACGCCGTCAGGCCGAATTCGAAAATCGCACGCGCATGTTCATCGACTCGCTCAATGTCGACGAGGTGATTGGACAATTGCTGGCATCCGAGGGCTTCACCTCGGTGGAGGAGCTCGCCATGGTCGACACCAAGGAAATCGCCGGCATCGAAGGCTTTGACGAGGATACCGCCGGCGAACTGCAGACGCGGGCGCGCGAATATCTGGCCAAGATCGAGGCCGAGCTCGACGCCAAGCGCCAGGAACTCGGCGTCGCCGACGAACTCAAGGAGGTGCCGGGCGTCACCACGGCGATGCTGGTCCGCTTCGGCGAGCACAGCGTCAAGACGGTCGAGGATCTCGCCGGTTGCGCGACCGACGACCTGGTCGGCTGGACCGAGCGCAAGGACGGCGAGACCGTGCGGGAAGCCGGCATTCTCGACGGCTTCGATCTGTCCCGCGAAGAAGCCGAGGCTTTGGTCATGCAGGCGCGTGTCAAAGCCGGCTGGGTCAGCGAAGCCGACCTCGCACCGCCGCCGCCCGCCGAGGAAGCGGCGGTGACCGAGGCGCAAGCCTGAAGACAAGCCTGAAGGAACAAAACGAACGCATGATCGCTGCCGCGCAAGATACCGATCTCGCCGCCGCGCTCGACCGCGGACCCCACGCCGCGCAACGCGTGCGGCTGTGCGCGGCGACGCGCGCGGTGCAGCCGGTTTCGGACTTGATCCGGTTCGTCGTCGGGCCGGACGGCGAGGCGGTTGCCGATATCAAGAGCAAGCTGCCGGGCCGCGGCCTCTGGGTCACCGCCACCCGCGACGCGGTCCTCGAGGCGATCAAGCGCAAAGCCTTCGCCCGCGGCTTCAAGCGCGAGGTCCGCGTGCCGTCCGACCTGGCCGACCGCACCGAACGGCTCCTGGAGCGAGCCGTCCTTGATGCTTTGGCCATGGCCGGCAAGGCGGGCCTGGTGGCGACCGGCTTCGGCAAGACGGAGGCCGCCCTGGAGCGGGACGACGTTATTGGGCTTTTGCACGCCGCTGCGGCCTCTGCCGACGGGACCCGCAAGCTCGCTGCGGCATCGCGCCGCCATCGATCCGAGGCGCCCCCCGTTGTGATCGGATTCCTGAGCGCGGCGCAATTGGATTTGGCATTGAACCGTACAAATGTGGTACATGCTGCCCTGCTCGCCGGTCCTGCGAGCGAAACCTTTTTGGCGCGCTGCCGGCGCCTCGAACGGTTTCGCGCCGGCGGTCAGCATCATCAGGCCGGAGAGGCTGTGCCGAACTAACCGGCCGGGGACACGACGCGTATGACCGAGACGAACAAGAATAGTGGCGAAAAGCTGAGCGTAACGTCGACGAAAACGCTGACGCTCAAGCGTGGCGGCGTCGAGCAGGGCGTCGTGCGCCAGAGCTTCAGCCATGGCCGCAGCAAGGCGGTCGTTGTCGAGAAGGTCAAACGCCGGATCGGGCCCGGTGAGCCCAAGCAGGAGACCGCGGCTCCGGTGGAGCGGAGCGCTGCCGCAGCCCCGAAACGCGCCGTCCCGACTCCCAGGGCCGCTGCTGCGGCTGCGCCGGCCGCCCCGGCAGCGTCGCCCGCCGCCGCTCCCGCCAAACCGTCCGGCGTGGTGTTGCGCACCCTCACCGAGGAAGAGCGCAGTGCCCGCGCTCACGCGCTCGCCGACGCGCGCTTGCGCGAGGCGGAAGAGCGAAAGATCGCCGAAGAAGAGGCGCGCATTCGCCTCGGCCGCGAAGAAGCCGACAAGGCGGAGCGGGCCAAGGCCGAAGCGCGCAAGCGCGACGAAGACGAACGCCGCAAGCACGACGAAGAAACCAAGCGCAAGGCCGACGAGGTCGCCAAGAAACGCTTCGGCGCCGAGCCGGCGACGCCGCTGAAGCCGGGTACCGCCCGGCCGGCGCTGGAAGCCGACGAGGAAGAGGCGCCGCGCAGCGCGCGGCGCGGCGGCAGTGCGGCGGCGCGTCCGGCACCGGCGCCGAAAGCGCCGCGCGTCGGCGCCGAGAAGCGCCGCGGCCGGTTGACCGTGGTGACCGCGCTGTCCGCCGACGAAGTGCGTGAACGTTCGGTCGCCTCCTTCCGCCGGCGCGTGCAGCGCATGACCGGCCATCGCGACGAGCCCAAGGAAAAGATCGCGCGCGAAGTGACGGTGCCTGAAACCATCACCATCCAGGAACTGGCCAATCGCATGGCCGAGCGCGCCGTCGACGTGATCCGCATCCTCATGCAGCAGGGTCACATGGCGAAGATCACCGATACGATCGACGCCGACACCGCGCAGCTGATCGCCGAGGAGCTCGGTCACACCGTACGGCGTGTCGCCGAGTCCGACGTCGAAGAGGGCATGTTCGACGCGCCCGACGATCCGGAAAACTTGCAGCCGCGCGCGCCGGTCGTCACCATCATGGGCCATGTCGATCACGGCAAGACGTCGCTGCTCGACGCCATCCGCTCGACCGATGTCGCGGCCGCCGAGGCCGGCGGCATCACCCAGCATATCGGCGCCTATCAGGTGACGTCGCCGTCGGGCGGCCGGATCACCTTCATCGATACGCCCGGTCACGCCGCCTTCACCGCCATGCGCGCCCGCGGCGCGAAAATCACCGATATCGTCATCCTCGTGGTGGCGGCCGACGACGGCGTCATGCCGCAGACGGTCGAGGCCATCCATCACGCCAAGGCGGCGAAGGTGCCGATCATCGTCGCCATCAACAAGATCGACAAAGCCGACGCTAAGCCCGAGCGCGTGCGAACGGAACTGTTGCAGCACGAAATCCAGGTCGAATCGCTGGGCGGCGACGTGCTGGAGGTCGACGTTTCGGCGAAGGAAAAAATCAACCTCGACAAGCTGCTCGATGTGATTGCGCTGCAGGCGGAAGTGCTCGAGCTTCGGGCGAACCCGAACCGCGCGGCCGAGGGCACGGTGATCGAGGCGCGGCTCGACCGCGGCCGTGGCCCGGTGGCGACCGTGCTGGTGCAGCGCGGCACGCTGCGGCCCGGCGACGTTGTCGTTGCCGGCTCGGAATGGGGCCGGGTGCGGGCGCTGGTTTCGGATACGGGACATTCGGTCGTTGCCGCCGGGCCCTCGATGCCGGTCGAGGTCTTGGGCTTCAACGGCACGCCCGAGGCGAGCGACCGGCTGGCCGCGGTTGAGAGCGAAGCCCGTGCCCGCGAGATCGCCGATTACCGCGCGCGCCAGAAGCGCGAGATCGCCGCAGCCCGGCAGACCGGCATGCGCGGCTCGCTTGAGCAGATGATGAATCAGCTCAAGACCTCGGGCCGCAAGGAATTCCCGCTGGTGATCAAAGGCGACGTGCAAGGCTCGATCGAAGCGATCGTCGGCGCGCTGGAAAAACTGGGCACCGAGGAAGTCGCCGCCCGCGTGATCTTTGCCGGCGCCGGCGGCATCACTGAATCCGACGTGACGCTGGCGGGCGCTTCCGGCGCGGCCGTCATCGGCTTCAATGTTCGCGCTCACAAGGAAGCCCGCGAGGCGGCCGAGCAGGCCGGCGTCGAAATCCGCTATTACAATATCATTTACGACCTCGTCGACGACGTGAAGAAAGCGATGTCGGGATTGCTGCCGCCGTCGCTGCGCGAGACCATGCTCGGCAACGCGACGATTCTCGAGATCTTCAAGGTCTCCAAGGTCGGCAGCGTCGCCGGTTGCCGCGTGACCGATGGCGTCGTCGAGCGCGGCGCCAATGTGCGGTTGATCCGCGACAACGTCGTCGTCCATCAGGGCAAGCTGTCGCAGCTCAAGCGCTTCAAGGACGACGCGCGCGAAGTCGTCGCCGGCCAGGAATGCGGCATGGCATTCGAGAACTACCAGGACATGAAAGTCGGCGACGTCATCGAGTGTTATCGCGTGGAGACCGTGCAGCGGACATTGTGAGTTCAAATCTCACGTTCGCGGTCCGGTCTTGGGTCATCGTTGCCGCGTAACCGGCAGTCCCGACACAAACGTTCACAGGCAATAGCAACGAGATGTGCGGGCCAGGCCCGCGCACGAGCGCAGTAAGAAGATGCCGCGTCACCACCAACGTGCTCAATCCGCCGGCGGCTCGCAGCGCCAATTGCGCGTCGGCGAGCTCATTCGCCATGAGCTGGCCGGCATGCTGACGCGCGGCGACGTCCACGATCCGGTGATCGAGGCGCACCTGATCACGGTGCCGGAAGTGCGCATGAGCCCGGACTTGCGGCTGGCGACGATCTACATCGTGCCGCTCGGCGGCCGCGACGAAAAGGACGTGCTCGCCGCACTCGATCGCAACAAGCGCTATATGCGCGGCGAAATCGCGCGGCGCGTTAACTTAAAATTTGCTCCTGAAATTCGCTTTCGCATTGACGAACAATTCGACGAAGCGGAACGGATCGAGAAGCTTTTGCGAACACCCGACGTACAACGCGACCTCGGCGACAAGAAAGACGAATAATGTCGACAATCATCATGGCGGATGCGCGCGGCGAGGATGACCGCACTGCCGAAGTGGCGGCCACCGTCGAGGCTAATGCCAAGTCGCAGGACAAAAACGCCAACAAGAAGCCGCCAAAGCGCGACGTTCACGGCTGGGTGGTGCTCGACAAGCCGGTCGGCATGACGTCGACCCATGCGGTCGCGGTCATCAAACGCCTGTTCGCGGCCAAGCGCGCCGGTCACGCCGGCACGCTCGATCCGCTGGCGTCGGGATGCCTGCCGATCGCGCTCGGCGAGGCCACCAAGACCGTTCCGTTCGTGGTCGACGGCCGCAAGACCTATATCTTCACTGTGCATTGGGGGCAGGAGCGCGACACTGACGACGCGGAAGGACGCGTCGTGCAGACCAGCGCAAGCCGTCCCGACCGGGCGGCGATCGAGGCGCTGCTGCCGCGTTTTGTCGGGACGATCGAGCAGGTTCCACCGCGCTTCTCCGCCATCAAGATCGATGGCGAGCGGGCCTATGACCTGGCGCGCGAAGGCGAGACCGTCGAGATCGCCGCCCGCCCGGTAACCATATACCGGCTTGAGCTCCTCGATATGCCGGATCCGGATCATGCCGTGCTGGCGGCTGAATGCGGCAAGGGCACTTACGTACGGGCGCTCGCCCGCGACCTTGGCCGGGCGCTTGGCGGCTTTGGCCATGTTTCCGCGCTGCGGCGGAGCCGCGTCAATCCCTTCACCGAAAACGACATGATTTCGCTGGAACGACTTGAGTCTTTGTGCCATAGAGCGGCCGCTGGCGAGGGAAATCTCGCCGATATGCTACTGCCGGTCGAGACCGCGCTGGACGACATCCCGGCGCTGGCCGTAAGCCCGGCAGATGCGGCGAGGCTCCACAAGGGTCAAACCGTTTTATTGCGCGGACGGGACGCTGCCGTCATCCGCGGCACGGTCCAGGTCGCTTCGAGCGGAGCGCTCGTAGCAATTGCCGAGATCGATCGCGGTGAGATCGTCCCCAAGCGCGTGTTCAATTTGAACGGCGTGACAGGTCGCGCCGATAGACAAAAAGGTTGGTGACGATGTCGATTACGACCGCACGTAAGGCGGAGGTTATCCAGACGTACGCCGTGAAGTCGGGTGATACGGGTTCGCCGGAAGTCCAGGTTGCGCTTCTTTCGGAGCGCATCAACAACCTGACCGATCACTTCAAGACCCATATCAAGGACAACCACTCGCGCCGCGGGCTGCTTAAGCTCGTGTCGCAGCGCCGGCAAATTCTCGATTATCTCCGGCGCACGAACGAAGGGCGTTACAAAGAGTTGATCGAACGGCTTGGTATTCGCCGTTGAAGAAGATTGCGCGCGGGACATCCCGTGCGCGTCGTGGCGGAGCGCATCAGGCGCCCGCTCGTATGTGCGGCAGCAAAGCTGCCGATTGAACGACGGGCCAAAGGTCCGTCCCTATCAATGGAAGGTCCGAAGGCCATGGCAGGATCGCCGGATGCTGGTGGGGCATTGCCGCTTCGCTGCGCCGACAGTGTCTCGCCGTCTTGCTTATGGCTTTCGCATCTCCGTGAAAACCATGAGAGACAATCGCAATGTTCAATATTCATCGTGTGCAACTTGACTGGGGTGGCCGCAAGCTCACGCTAGAGACCGGCAGACTGGCGCGCCAAGCCGACGGCGCGGTGTTCGCTTCGTACGGCGACACCACCGTGATCGCCACCGTGGTCGCGGCCAAGCAGCCCAAGGAAGGCATCGACTTCCTGCCGCTGACCTGCAACTACCAGGAACGATACTATGCGGCCGGCCGCATTCCCGGCGGCTATTTCAAGCGCGAAGCGCGGCCGACCGAAAAGGAGACGTTGGTCTCCCGGCTGATCGATCGCCCGGTCCGCCCGCTATTCGCCGACGGTTGGCGCTGCGACACCCAGGTCATCGTGACGGTGCTGTCGCATGATCTCGAGAACGATCCCGACATCGTGGCGATGGTCGCCGCATCCGCGGCGCTGACGCTGTCGGGCGCGCCGTTCATGGGCCCGATCGGCGCCGCGCGCGTCGGCTTCATCAACAACGAATATGTGCTCAATCCGCAGATCGACGAGATGCCCGAGAGCCAGCTCGATCTGGTCGTCGCCGGCACCCAGGACGCCGTCCTGATGGTCGAGTCGGAAGCCAAGGAGCTGTCCGAGGACATCATGCTCGGCGCCGTGATGTTCGGCCACCGGCATTTCCAGCCGGTGATCGAAGCCATCATCAAGCTGGCGGAGAAGGCGGCGAAGGAGCCGCGCGAGCTCACCGTCGCGGACAATGCCGCGCTGGAAAAAGAGATGCTCGGTCTGGTCGAAAAGGAGCTGCGTGCCGCCTACGCGATCCCCGACAAGATGGAGCGCCACAAGGCGGTCGACGCCGCCAAAGAACGCGTCATGGGTCACTTTCTGCCGGCGGACACCGAGAATCCGAAGTACACCAAGCTCCAGGTCGCCGGCGTATTCAAGGACCTCGAAGCCAAGATCGTGCGCTGGAATATCCTCGACACCGGCAATCGCATCGACGGCCGCGACGTCAAGACCGTCCGGCCGATCGTGTGCGAAGTCGGGCTGTTGCCGCGCACCCACGGCTCGGCCCTGTTCACCCGCGGTGAAACGCAGGCTTTGGTCGTGTCGACGCTCGGCACCGGCGAGGACGAACAATACATCGATGCGCTGCAGGGAACCTACAAAGAGACCTTCCTGCTGCACTACAATTTCCCGCCCTTCTCGGTCGGTGAAACGGGCCGCCTCGGCGCACCAGGACGGCGCGAAATCGGCCACGGCAAGCTCGCCTGGCGCGCCATCCATCCGGTGTTGCCGGCGAACACTGAGTTCCCCTACACGATCCGGGTCGTCTCCGAGATCACCGAATCCAACGGTTCGTCCTCGATGGCGACGGTGTGCGGCGCCTCATTGTCGCTAATGGATGCCGGCGTGCCGCTCAAACGGCCGACCGCCGGCATCGCCATGGGGCTGATCAAGGAGGACGACCGTTTCGCCGTCCTCTCCGACATTCTCGGCGATGAGGATCATCTCGGCGACATGGATTTCAAGGTCGCCGGCACCGAGCAGGGCGTCACCTCGCTGCAGATGGACATCAAGATCGCCGGCATCACCGAAGAGATCATGCGCATCGCGCTCGCCCAGGCAAAGGACGGTCGACTGCACATCCTCGGCGAGATGGCCAAGGCCCTCACCTCGGCGCGCGCCGAGCTCGGCGAGCATGCGCCGCGCATCGAGGTGTTCTCGATCCCGGTCGACAAGATCCGCGAAGTGATCGGCTCGGGCGGCAAGGTGATCCGCGAGATCGTGGAAAAGACCGGCGCCAAGATCGACATTTCCGACGACGGTACCGTCAAGGTCGCCTCCGCCAGCGGCGAGTCGATCAAGGCGGCGATCAACTGGATCAAGTCGATCGCTTCGGAGCCGGAGGTCGGGCACATCTACGAAGGTACGGTCGTCAAGGTCATGGACTTCGGCGCCTTCGTGAACTTCTTCGGCGCCAAGGACGGGCTGGTGCATATCAGCCAGCTGGCGACGCGCCGGGTGCAGAAGACTTCCGACGTCGTCAAGGAAGGCGACAAAGTGAAGGTGAAGCTCCTCGGTTTCGACGACCGCGGCAAGGTGCGGCTGTCGATGAAGGTCGTCGATCAGGAAACCGGCGAGGATTTGGAAGCCAAGCAGAAGGCCGAGGGCGAGCCGCGCGAAGCGGCCGCCGGCGGCGCCGAATAGCCGCCGTCAACGATTGAAAGTGCTGAAAGGCGGCCGGTAAGGCCGCCTTTTTTGTTGCTCTCGATATCACTCGACGACGGCGATCGGCTCGGCCGCGCCCCCGGCCGGCGGTCGCCGAAACACCAAGAGCAGCGGAATCACCGCGAGCGTCGCGATCATCAGCAATTTGTAGTCGTCGATATAGGCGATGATCTGCGCCTGCCGGGTGATCACCGCATCGAGCGCCGCGCGCCCGGCGGCCGTCAACGGATTCCACGCTTGCGCGATCAGCGGGTTTTCGAACGCGCGATTGACCGCGTTGACGTTGGGGACGATGGCGGCATGGTTCGCCTGGGTGTTTTGAATCAAGAGCGTATTGACCACCGAAATGCCGACGCTTGACCCGATGTTGCGCGACAGGCTGAAAAAGCCGGCGCCCTCGGTCCGCTCCGCGAGCGGCAGCGTCGCCAATGTCGCCGCGCTGAGCGGCACGAACAGGAAGCCAAGACCGGCGCCCTGAACCAGCGTAACGCCGATGATCGTTCCTTGCGAAACGTCCGGCGTCCATCCGGTCATGGCATTGAACGACCAGGCGGTGAGCGCCAGCCCGATAACGAGAAGATAGCGGGTATCCACCCGCCCGACGAAACGGCCGACGATCAGCATGGAAGCCATGGTACCGATGCCGCGGGGGCCCATGACCAGGCCCGCGGTGATGACCGGATATCCCATCAGCCCCTGCAGGTACGGCGGCTGCAGCGCCATCGAGGCGTAATACGTCAGGCCGACGATGGCGATGAACAAAACGCCGGCGGTGAAATTTCGGTCGCGGAACAAAGACGGTCTGACGAACGGCTTTTCTGCGGTAAAGGTGTGGACCAGGAACAGATAGAATGCCGAAGCGGCGACGACGGCTTCGATGATGATTTCGCCGGAACTGAACCAATCCTGTTGCTCGCCGCGGTCAAGCATGATCTGCAGGCCGCCGATGGCGACGCTCAAGGTGCCAAAGCCGAACCAGTCAAGCTTGGCACCGGCGTTGCGCGGCGTGTCGGGGAGGAAAATCATGATGCCGATCATGTCGAGAATGCCGATCGGCAGGTTGATGTAGAAGACATAGCGCCAGCTGTAATTCTCGGTGAGCCAGCCGCCGAGCACCGGCCCGAGCACCGGACCGACCATGACGCCCATGCCGAACAGCGCCATGGCAAAACCCTGCCGCTCGCGAGGATACGAGCCGAGCAGCACGGTTTGCGAGAGCGGAACCAGCGAGGCGCCGAACGCGCCCTGCAGAACGCGAAACAACACGATCTGCGTCACCGACTGCGCCATGCCGCACAGCATCGACGCCACCGTGAAGCCGCCGATGGCAACCAAAAAAAGCCGCTTGAGACCGAACCGGCCGGCCAGGAAGCCGGTCGGCGGCGTCATGATCGCGGCGGCGACAATGTAAGACGTCAGCACCCAGTCGATCTGGTCCTGGCTGGCGGCGACGCTGCCCTGCATATAGGGCAGCGCGACATTGGCGATCGTGGTGTCGAGCGCCTGCATCAGCGTCGCGAGGATGACGCAGACGGTGATCGCGGCGCGATTGCCGCCGATCTCTGAGGAAGCCGCGGCGGCCATTACGACGCCTTATGCGCCCCGCCGAAGAGCGCTTTCAGAAAGTGTGGAAGCCCACGAGCGTGGCCGGTATCGACGTCGACCTCGACGCTCATGCCGGCGCGCAGCGGCGGCAGATTTTTGCCGCTGGTGTCGAGGCGCACGCGCATCGGCACGCGCTGCACCACCTTCACCCAGTTGCCGCTGGTATTCTGCGCCGGCAGCAATGAGAATTCCTGCGCCGCCGCAGGGCTCACGCTGTCGACCACACCGTGCCACTCGAAATCCGGATAGGTGTCGACGGTGACGATGACCGGTTGACCGGGGCGAACGTAAGTCAGCTCGGTCTCTTTCGGCGTCGCGTCGACCCAGACGTGATCGGTGTCGACGAGGAAGAATGCCGTCGTCGAGGCGGCCAGATATTTGCCCGGCGCGATCGCCGGCACATTGGTGACGGTGCCGGCGAACGGCGCGGTGATGACCGTATGGTCGAGTTGCCGCTGCGCTTCGTCGACCTGCGCCTTGGCCTGACGGTATTGCGGGTGCTCGGTGGTGGCGATATCCGGATTGCCGCCGAGCTTGGCAAGCTGCACTTTCGCCTGCTGCTGCAGCGCCGCGAGCTTGCCCTTGTCGTTGTCGAGCGTGTAGCGCGCCTGATCGAAAACGGCCTGCGAAACCGTGGCGGTTTTCAGAAGCATGGCGTTGCGGTCATAGTTGGTCTGATCGAGATCCACTTGCGCCTGCTGAGCCGTGGTGTCGCTCAACATGCGCTTGTAATCCTGCTTCATCGCTTCGATCGACAAGGCGGTCTGCGCCAGATTGGCCTTGGCGTTGTCGAGCGCGATCTGGAATTGGCGTGGATCCAGCCGATAGAGCACCTGGCCGGCGTCGACGTGCTGGTTGTCCTTGACCGCGACGTCTTGCACGATGCCGGAGACGTCCGTCGAAACGCCGACCCTGTCGGCTTGGACATAAGCGTCGTCGGTCGACATGACCTGACCGCCGGTCACGTAGAGATAAACGCCGACGAGCAGCACAAGCGGCAGCAATGCGAACAGGCCCCACCGAATGCGGTCGCGGCGGCGAAGCGGCGCACTTTGTCAGCGCCCGGCGTTGCCGTCTTGGAACGTTTTTCCGCCGGCGCGACCGGTTGCGGCCGCGGGTTTTCCGCCGTTTCGTCGCGAACCGGCACGATCGTCTTGCGCGCGGGCTCAGCCATAGTGGCGCACTCCGGCCGCCGTACTGGCGTGTCGCTGCTGGATCAGCCGGCGCAAGTTCTCTTTGACGATGGCGAGCTGCGTGACGATCTGCTCGACGTCTTGCGGCGCGACGCCTTCGAGCGCGCCCGCCATGGTCTCCTCGCCAAGGACACCGAGCTGCTTGAGCAACGGCCGCGCCGCGGCAGTCAGAAACAATCGTTTGGCGCGGCGGTCGTCCGGGTCCGGCCGGCGCTCGATCAAACCGTTGTCGCAGAGCTTGTCGAGCAGCCGGGTGAGCGTGATCGGTTGCAGATCGAGCATTTCGGCGAGTTCGGACTGGTTGAGGCCTTCGAAGCGGTCGAGCCGGACCAGCACCGCCCATTGCGCCCGAGTCATGCCGAACTGGGCCGCCCGGTAATCGGCATAGGTCCGCAACAGGCGGGCTACATCATTGAGAATAAAGGCGAATTCTCTGTTCTTGGAAGGTTGGGGCATGGTGCGATCACAGGCGTCAATGTGAGAGCCCACAATATAAGCTGGCTTATATTCTATCCATGGATTCAAACGCAGAGCAGCGTTGCAAATCACTCAAAGCCGTCGGCGTTTTCGCGAGACTGAAATTAAGCGAGGCCCAGATCGCCGAAGGCGGCGACATGATGGTCCGCCGCGTCGGCCGAAAAGCAGCAGAGCACGACTTGGCCGATGCCGTTCGGCACCGCCGCCAATTCCGCGGCGACAGTCGCCGACCGCAATGCGCGCGGCGCGGTCGGGTGGGAAGCGATAGACGCCGGTCGAGATCGCCGGGAATGCCAGCGAGCGCAGCCGATGCGCAGCGGCAAGATCGAGCGCCGTGCGATAGCAGGACGCCAGCAGTTCGTCCTCGCCCTTGCCGCCGCCGTTCCAGACCGGCCCGACCGCGTGGATGACGTGCTTGGCCGGCAGCCGATAACCGCGCGTGATCTTGGCGCTACCGGTGGCGCAGCCGCCGAGCGTCCGGCATTCGGCCATCAGTTCCGGTCCGGCAGCGCGGTGGATGGCGCCGTCGACTCCGCCGCCGCCAAGCAGCGAACTGTTCGCCGCATTGACGATCGCGTCCAGCGCCAGCGTCGTGATATCGGCAACGCAGATTTCAAGCCGGGCGGCGCCGACCTCGGCCGAACACAGCGGCTTCACATCCAGCATGAGCGCAATGATATCACGCCCATTCGGCTTGCGCTTCCGCGCGCAAATCCACCGTGCTCTTCACGCCGATATCATCAAAATGCTCGTCGAGGAACCGACGCGCCGCGCGTTTGCCGTTGACGCGCAGCATTTCAAAGAAGTCATAGTCGGTCGTCAGCTTGGAAGACGCGTCGAGCTCCTTGCCGAAGCGATCCAGCACGATGCGATGGACATTGATGCGGCGGTATTGGCCCGGACCGGTGCCGTGCGGCAAGCGGCCCTGATCGATCAAACGCGCAACAAATTCCATGGCGCGATATTCGGCAATCAGCGGCGAGTTGAAGGTAATCTCGTTCAGCCGGTTCATGATCTCGCCGGCGGAGGTCGGGGTCTTTTGCCGCACCAGCGGGTTGATCTGCACCACCAGCACGTCTTCGCTTTGTGTCGTGGCGAAGAACGGAAAGATCACCGGGTTGCCGAGATAGCCGCCGTCCCAGTACGGCACGCCGTCGATCTCGACGGCATGGAATAATTCCGGCAGACACGCCGAGGCCATGACCGCATCGGCGGTGATCTTCTCGCGCGGGAAAATGCGGACCCGGCCGGTCTGCACATTCGTTGCCGACACAAAGACCTGCAGATCCGCGAACGATTGCACGGCGCTGAAATCGACAAAGCGCTCGAACAGCTCCTTCAGCGGATTGATGTTGAGCGGATTGACATCGTACGGCGAAAAATAGCGCGACATCATGTCGAGCCAGGCTTGCACGGGCGAGCCTTCAAGCGGCGTGAACGACAGGAACCGCTCCACCACGGCGCGCTGCATCGGCGGCAGATCGCCGGTGCTGCTGACCGCACGCCAGAAATCGGTCAGCCGCTTTTGCGCTTCGGCGCGGCCGCCGCGCGCCAGCCCGTCGGCCAGCATGACGGCATTGACGGCGCCGGAAGAGGTGCCGGACACACCTTCGACCACCAGGCGGTCGTCGCTCAGCAAGTGATCCAGCACGCCGGCGGTGAATGCGCCGTGCGCGCCGCCGCCCTGCAGCGCGAGATTGATGCCCTTGGTAGTCGGTGCGCCGGGCGTGTCGGCGGCGCGGCCAGGCAACAGCGACGTGAGCATACCTTTCACAGCCATGCGCGCCTCAGGGTCGCGAAGCCGCGCAGTTCGCGCGCCGACGATAACTCATTCCGCCGTCCAACCGCCGTCGATCGACAGGTTGGCGCCGGTGATCGCCTTCGCCGCGTCGGAGCAAAGGTAGATTGCCAGGGCTGCGACCTCTTCGACCGTGACGAATTCCTTGGTCGGTTGCGCGGCCAGGAGCACGTCGTGTTTCACCTGTTCCGCGGTCATACCGCGCGCCTTCATGGTGTCGGGAATTTGCTTCTCGACCAGCGGCGTCCAGACGTAGCCGGGACTGATGCAATTGGCGGTGATGCCGAACGTAGCGACTTCGAGCGCAACCGTCTTGGTCAAACCGGCGAGGCCATGCTTGGCGGACACGTAGGCGGATTTGAACGGCGAAGCCACCAGCGAATGCGCCGACGCGGTGTTGATGATGCGCCCCCATTTGCGCGACTTCATGCCGGGCACCGCGGCGCGGATGGTATGAAAGGCCGACGAGAGATTGATCGCGATGATCTGGTCCCATTTTTCGATCGGGAATTCCTCGATCGGCGCGACGTGTTGGATGCCTGCGTTGTTGATGAGCACGTCGAGCGAGCCGAAGGTCTTCTGGGTTGTGTGCACCATGTCGGCGATTTCGGCGGGCTTGGTCATGTCGGCGGGCGAATAGGTCGCTTTGACGCCAAAATCCTTTTCGATGGCGCCACGCTCCTTTTCGATCGCGGCGGCGTCGCCGAAACCGTTGATGGTGACGTTGGCGCCCTCCGCGGCCAAGGCGCGCGCGTAGGCCAGTCCGATTCCGGAGGTCGAGCCGGTCACCAACGCAGTCTTTCCTTTGAGCATGATCATCCCCAATTGAAGGCCGTGGGCCGCAGTGAAAAGCGCCTTGTCGCCGTTGTTTTGCATAAGGCGGCGGCAATGTGAGACGCTTTTTGCTGCGGCGCAATATCAAAGTCGGCGGCCGCGTCACGTTTTCGCGATACCGGGTAAGTCGCTACGATGGTACCAAATGCAAGCAGCATGGTCCGGCCGGTTCATGGCTCCCAGATGACAAAATTGGACGTGATCTTTCCGGCGCCTGACCACGATCACGGCAGCTGCGCCAGCGCCGCAATCACGCACGCGGAAGAACTCTGCGCTGCGCGCGCGCAGCGGCTGACGCCGATGCGCCGTCACGTGCTCGAAGCGCTTCTCGACAGTCACAAGCCGCTCGGCGCTTACGAGATCATGGAGCGCTTGGCGCAGCGGTCTCGGCCGGCGCCGATCACGGTCTATCGCGCCCTCGATTTTTTGCGGGACAACGGCCTGGTCCATCGGATCGAAAGCCGCAACGCGTTTGTCGCCTGCGTGCACCATCACGCCGACAGCGATCCGATCGTATTCCTGATCTGTGAACGCTGTGGCGCCGTCGGCGAAGCGCCCGGTGGCGCCGTCGCGGAGGCGCTCAAAGGCTCCTGTCGCGCGGCGGGCTTCACGCCGAAAAGTCCAGTGATCGAAATTGCCGGCATTTGCTCGCATTGCCGCGAGCGATGACACGTTGTTTTTCTCTCGCAACCGCGGCTTCGCCGACGTGACCGTGCGGCGCCTATCTGCGTTGCGAAAATCTTGCGTTGGCGAAAATTTGAATTGAGTCCAGTGCCGCAATCCCCGCAATCCCGTCCGCTCGACGCGCTCGCCATCGCCGTGACCATTGGGCTGTGCCTGACCTGGGGCTTCAACCAGGTCGCGATCAAACTTGCAATTCACGACATCCCGCCACTCATCCAGGCGGCGGTCCGGTCGGCCGTCGCGGCATTGTGCGTCGCCGGCTATGCGCGGCTGCGCGGAATTCCATTGTTCAAGCGCGACGGCACGCTCAAAGCCGGCATCATTGCCGGCGTTCTGTTCGCGGTTGAGTTCCTGTTGGTCTATCGTGGGCTCATTTGGACGACCGCGACGCGCGCCGTATTGTTTCTCTACACCGCACCGTTCTTTGTCGTGCTCGGCTCGCGCCTGTTCATACCGGGCGATCATTTTTATCCGTCGCAATGGCTTGGCCTGACGATATCGTTCGTCGGCATTGTCATCGCTTTCGGTCTGCCGACGCCTGCCGCCGATCCGTATCAGATGCTCGGCGATATCATGGCGCTGGGCGGCGCGGCGGCGTGGGGCGTGACCACGCTCATCATCAAGGCCAGTCCGCTGAGCCGCGTCAGCGCGGAAAAGACCATGCTCTACCAGCTCGTCGTCTCGACACCGTTGCTGGCGATCGGAGCTCTGGTCTTCGGCGAACGCGTCAACGCGATGCCGTCGGCGCTAGCGATGGGGGCGCTCGCTTACCAGACGTTATGGGTGGTGAGCGTCACCTTCGTTGTCTGGTTTGCCCTGATCGTCCGCTACTCCGCCAGCCGGTTGTCGGCGTTTACCTTTCTGACCCCGCTGTTTGGCGTGGCTGCCGGCTATCTGGTCCTCAATGAGCCATTGACCCCGGCTTTTGCGCTCGCCGTCGCCTTCGTGGCCGTCGGTTTGGTCCTCGTAAACCGGCCGCGATAAGGCTATATCCGGGTCTTGATACCCGCCGGCGGATCGGTCATGGGGTGGCTTCGGCCGCGCGCGGTCGATAAATTGGGCTGAGAATTCAAAGGGCTATGCGATGATTGGGTTTTCCGGTCCCGCCGCAAGGCATCAGACGATTGCCGTCAAGGTCGGCGACGTGACGGTCGGCGGGGGTGCGCCGGTCGTGGTGCAGTCGATGACCAACACCGATACAGCCGACGTCGAGGGCACCGCGCGGCAAGTCGCGGCGCTGGCGCGGGCGGGCTCGGAACTGGTGCGCATCACCGTCGACCGCGACGAGGCCGCAGCCGCCGTGCCGCACATCAAAGAGCGGCTCCTGCGCATGAATGTCGACGTGCCGATTATCGGCGATTTCCATTATATCGGTCACAAGCTTTTGGCCGACCATCCGGCCTGCGCCGAAGCGCTCGACAAATATCGCATCAATCCCGGCAATGTCGGCTTCAAGGAAAAGAAAGACCGCCAGTTCGGCGCCATCGTCGAGACCGCGATCCGCCACGACAAGCCGGTGCGCATTGGCGCCAATTGGGGCTCGCTCGATCAGGAATTGCTCACCCACCTGATGGATGAGAATTCGCGCTCCAATAATCCGGCCGACGCCCGCGACGTGACGCGCGAAGCGATGGTGCAATCGGCGCTGCTGTCGGCCGAGCGCGCCGAAGAGATCGGCTTGCCGCGCTCGAAGATCATCATCTCGGGCAAAGTGTCCGCGGTGCAGGATCTGATCGCGGTCTATAGCGAGCTGGCGCGGCGCTCCAACTACGCGCTGCATCTGGGCTTGACCGAAGCCGGCATGGGCTCGAAGGGCATCGTCGCTTCGTCCGCGGCCATGGGATTTCTCTTGCAGCAGGGCATCGGCGACACGATCCGCGTCTCGCTGACGCCGGAGCCGAATGGCGACCGCACGGTGGAGGTGAAAGTCGGCCAGGAGCTCCTGCAAACACTGGGACTGCGCACCTTCGTGCCGCTGGTTGCCGCCTGCCCGGGCTGCGGCCGCACCACCTCGACGACCTTCCAGGAGCTGGCATCCGGCATTCAAAGCTTCATCCGCGAGTCGATGCCGGAATGGAAGGCGCGCTATCCCGGCGTCGAGGGACTCAACGTCGCGGTGATGGGCTGTATCGTCAACGGACCGGGTGAGAGCAAGCACGCCGACATCGGCATTTCGCTCCCTGGCACCGGCGAGCAGCCGACGGCGCCGGTTTTCATCGATGGCAAGAAAGCCATGACACTGCGCGGCCCGACGCTTGCCGCCGACTTTCAGAAGATCGTCGTCGATTATATCGATCGACGGTTTGGCACCGGCAGCGCCGGACGAACGGCGGCGGAGTAGGCGTTCCCGCTTTCGTCGGGTCGCGCTGCTTAGTTTGCTTTCCACCAGCCGTGAAAGCTGACCGGTAAATGGTGCGGCAGATGAATGCGGGCGATCGGCCCGGCTTCGACGGCAGCAGCATCGAATAATGCAAAGAACGCTGTTTCGGAGCGGCCGTCGAGACATTGCACGATCAGCCAGCCCTGGTCGCGGGCGGCGCCAGGCCGGGCGGCGAACACCGGCTCTCCCGCCACGATCTCGGGGCCGAAATCAAAGAATTGTGTCGCGCCGCTGCGGTAATCGACGCGCTTGACGCCGCTGTTCGCTGCCGAATGACCGCCGGCGGTCAAATAGCCGACGTCGTGTTTTTGCATCGCGGCGCGCGGATCGATGATTGGAAACTCGTGGGTCCCGGAATCGAGAATCTCCTGACGCAGCGTATGGGCAGCGAGATCGATGCGGTAGCGGCGCAGCGTACCCGGTGCTTTCGCCACGCCCATTTCGCCCTGCATCAACTTGTAAAACAAGGCATCGTGCGGCGCGAAATGATCGGGCGCATCGTAGCCGACGAAATCGGCGATGATCTCACTGCCGTCGCCATAGGCGTTGAGTGCATGCCAAATAAAGGCGCCGGGCGCTTCGAAAAATTCCGGCGTGCCGCCGTCGCGCGGAACCACCATCACCTGGTTGCCGTCCTCAGGCTTCCATGACAGCGATTCGATGACGCTCGCCTGGCCGCTGAGAAGCCGCCACGGCGAAAACCACATCGGATGCAAGACGAAGATCAGATGTTCGCGGGTGGCGAAGAAGTCGTGGATGTAAACCTGGCGCGGCGAAGGAATGACGTGATGGGATTTCAGCGCGCCATCCGCGCTGTGAATGACCGCATGCAGCTTCATCGTACGACCGTGGCTGATGCCGAACAGCAGCCATTCGCCGGTCAGTGGATCGAATTTGGTGTGCGCCTTGATCATGAATTCTTTGGTCGGATCGCCCAACACCCGCTCGCCGAGGGTTTCGAGCGTTTGCGGATCGAGGCCGTAGGCCGGGCTGATCTCGTCGAAAGCGTAGAGAATGTCCTGAAAGGGATAGACCGTTACGCCGGCCTGCGAGTGGACCGAACCGCCGCCAAGATTGGCGATCAAACCGCCCGGACGCCGCATCGACCAGGTCGCGAAGCGGAAAGCGTTGGCCTTCTCTTCGGCAACAAATTTTTCCGTGCGCACGAAAGCGTTCTGATAATGCGCCGTGCCATCCGCGAACGAGAGGCGCTGAACGAGCCCGTCGCCGTCGAGCAGATGCGGCTTGCGCAAGCCGCCGCGCTCGAAAAGACCGGGGCCGTTGCGGTAGAGCGATCCGTTCAGTTCGCGCGGGATCTCGCCCTCGACGACCGGCGCTTCGTCGCGCCCGCCACGCTCCGAAATGCCGAGAAGTGTCAGGCAGCGCGGCGCCTTCTGCGCAGCGCGACTTTCGATGGTCGCCATCGGCATTGCCATGAGCGGCTCCTTTCAATCTTAACGGCGCTAAGATACACCAAATCTAAACGGCGTCAAGATTGTGCTAGAAGGCGCGGCCATTTCGATCTATCGTGTTGAAATGCTGGAAAAACGGCGAACCGGGCGCACCGCGTCCTACCATCATGGCGACCTGCGCGACGCCCTGGTCCGGGCGGGCCAAACGATATTGGAAAAGGACGGGCTGGCGGCGTTGTCGCTCCGCCGTGTCGCCCGCAGCGCCGGCGTATCGCCAGCCGCGCCCTATCATCATTTTCCCGACAAACAGGCTTTGCTCGATGCGGTTGCCGCGCAGGGATTTGACGCGCTCACGGCAGCGATGACGACGCGCATGGCCAAGGAAACGAACCCTGACGCGCGACTCGAGGCCAGTGGCGTCGGCTATGTCGTCTTCGCTGTCGAAAATCCGGCGCTCTTTGGGCTGATGTTCGGGACTCGCGAACACAAATTGTCCAGGGATGCGTCTTTGCTGAGCGCAGGTGAACGCGCCTATGGTGTGCTTCTGGCCGCCGTTGCGGCCACGTCCCCCGATGGGGTCGCAAACCCCCTCGTGTGCCTGCGCCGCTGGGCGCTGGTCCATGGCATCGCCAAATTGATCCTCGAAGGCGGTGTCACGCCCGCGGACTATGGCCTCACAAGCAGCGAAGCGTTGACCGTGCGCCTGCTCCGCAGTTGAGCTTCGCGCCAGGCGGCCCTCAGAGCGCTCGCTCAAAACTCAGTGCCGCTTTTCCAATCGCCGCAGCACGTCGTCGAGTTGGTCGTCGTTGCGATAACGGATGCTGAGCGTGCCGCTGCCGCCGCGGCGCTGCTCGATGCTGACGGTCAGCCCGAGCGCATCAGATAAACGCTTTTCTGCCGCGAGCGTATCGGCATTCTTTGTTGATGCGGCGCGTGCGTGATTGCCGTTTGTTTGTTTCCTGCCGTTTTTGTTTGCTCGCGCGCGAGCCATCGCTTCCACTTCGCGCACATTGAGGTCGCGGGCGACGATCTCCTGCGCCAGCTGTTCGGCGTTCGGCTCGCCGATCAGCATGCGCGCATGACCGGCGGTGAGCTTGCCGTCGTGAATATAGGCCTTCACCGGATCTGAAAGTTTCAGGAGGCGCAGCGTATTGGCGATGTAGCTTCGGCTCTTGCCGACGATTTTGGCGATCTCGTCCTGGCTGTTGTGAAACTCCTCCATCAGCGCCCGATAGCCTTCCGCCTCTTCCAGCGGATTGAGATCGGCGCGCTGCACGTTCTCGATGATGGCAAGCTGCAGCGCCTCGGCATCGGTCGCCTCGATGACGACGACCGGGACTTCGTGCAAGCCGGCGCGTTGCGCCGCGCGCCAGCGCCGCTCGCCGGCGATGATCTCGTAGCCCTCGGCAACGCCGCGCAGCGACCGCACCACGATCGGCTGAATGATGCCGCGTTCGCGCAGCGAAGCGGCGAGCTCGTCGAGCTCGGCGGCGGCAAACGTGCGCCGCGGATTGCGGGCGTTCGGCCGTATCGACCCCGTCGGCAGCCGGCGCTGCGCCCGCGGCCGCTCGACCGAATTCTCCTGGCCGACATCGCCGATCAATGCGGCGAGCCCGCGTCCCAGTCGCGACCGGCTACCCTCCTCCGCCATCGCGGCCTCTCTCGAACTCTCAGTCATGCGCACTCCGCGTGTCCAAAGGTCATCGCCGTTTCGCGTTGCCGCGACTGTATAAGAAAGACCATGCGCCGCCTCATCCGACGCACAGTTCCTTCTCGCGCTGGATGATCTCGGTCGCGAGTCGCAGATACGCTTCGCTGCCGCTGCATTTGAGATCGTAGACCAGCACCGGTTTGCCGTAGGACGGCGCTTCAGACACACGCACATTGCGCGGGATGATGGTGTCGTAGACTTTGGGCCCCATGAATTCGCGCACGTCGGCGACCACCTGCCCGGAGAGATTGTTGCGCGAGTCGTACATGGTCAGCACGATGCCGTGGATCGTCAGCCCCGGATTGAGCTGCTCGCGCACCTGGTCGACGGTCTTGAGCAGTTGCGACAGGCCTTCGAGCGCGAAGAACTCGCATTGCAGCGGCACCAGAATGGCGTGCGCTGCGGCCATGGCGTTGACGGTCAAAAGGTTGAGCGACGGCGGGCAATCGACCAAAACGTAGGTGAAGTTTATTTGCTCAGGCGCCGGCGTCTTCAGCGGCGTGAGTGCATTGCGCAGCCGAAAGGCCCGATCGCGCGATTGGCCGATTTCAAGCTCAAGCCCGGAGAGATCGAGCGTCGATGGCGCCAGATAGAGCCGCGGCACCGCTGTGGCGACGATCGCGTCGCGCAACGCCGATTCGCCGGCGAGCACGTCGTAGGTCGAATGCTGGCGATTGCGCCGGTCGATGCCGAGGCCGGTCGAGGCGTTGCCTTGGGGATCGAGGTCGACGATCAGGACGTCCTCGCCGATCGCCGCGAGCGCAGTGCCGAGATTGATGGCGGTGGTCGTCTTGCCGACGCCGCCCTTCTGGTTGGCGACGGCCAGGACACGCGGCGGCCGGGCGATGCCGATCCGCTCGCGCAGCGGCGCCGTAAAATCGATCACGTTGGCAGATTGCTCCGACAGATCGCTCATCGCCGCCGATTCCCCTTCTTTTGCAGCCGAGTTCCGGGAGCGCGGCTCACCGGCTCTAGACCACGCACAATGACGATTTGGCCTTTCGAATCCGTTCGACTTTGGCTCAGGCTCGCCTGAATCTTCCAACATTTAGCGGCTTCGGTCAATTCGACCGCCACATCTTGTCCCTTGGGAAACAGACCCACGGGCCCTCTTTTCAACAACGGATAAGCCATCCGCAGGAGTTCGGGCAACGGCGCCAGCGCCCGCGCCGTCACCACATCGATAGATTCGGCGCTCTTGTCCACAAAGTCCTCGATCCGCATCGCGTGTACGGTGGCAGGCGCGCCGGTGACCTGTACGGCCTCGCGAAGAAAATTCGCCTTTTTGCCGATGCTCTCGACCAGATGGACGTGAGCCCCTTCAGTCTCGGCAACGGCGCAAGCAATCACCAGGCCCGGAAATCCGGCTCCGGAGCCGAGATCGGCCCAGATGCGGGCGGTCGGCGCCAGGCCGATCAGTTGCAGCGAATCCGCCACGTGCCGCGTCCACAGGTTCGGCACGGTCGATCGCGCAATCAGATTGGTGTGCTGTTGCCAGGCAATCAGGAGTTCGACAAAGCGGTCCAGCCGGGCGGTTGTTTCACGTGAAACAGGCGCCAACGCCAGGGCGCGTTCGCGGTCGGCCGTCAGGTCTGTCGATTGACCGGTCGGCGCGCCCTCGCCGCTCGCGGTCATGCCGCGCCGCGGTCGCGCTTGCGGCTTTCCCGGTGGATGTGAGCCGCCAGCAGCGTCAGCGCCGCCGGCGTGATGCCGTCGATGCGGCCGGCATGGCCGATGGTGCGCGGCCGATGCATCGCCAGCTTATGGCGGAACTTCGTTGGAGAGCCCGGGCAGGGTCGCATAGTCGATATCATCGGAAAGAACGAGGCTTTCGTCGCGGCGATAGGATTCGACGTCGGCCGCCTGCCGCGTGAGGTAGACCGCGTACTTGGCATCGGTCTCGAGCTGTTCGGCGATCTTGCGGTCCAACCCGCCAAAGGCCGGCCAGATCCGGGCGACATCGCCGATCCGGATGTCCGGATAGGACAGGAGATCGAAGGCCGAGCGGCGTTGCCCGTCTTTCCGCAGCGCGAGGCCGTGCCGGGCGGCTTCGTTTGGCGTCACACTCAGCGCCTCCGCCATCGCGCGCGCGTCCTTGAGCGCCGCCAACTTGGCCTGATGCGACCGGGCTCGGCCCGGGCCGACGCAGCCGAGCCCAATACCCTTATCAGTGAGCCGCTGATCGGCATTGTCCGCCCGCAGCGTCAGCCGGTATTCCGCCCGCGAGGTAAACATCCGGTAGGGCTCGGTGACGCCGCGCGTCACGAGGTCGTCGACCATCACGCCGAGATAGCCTTCGGCGCGGTCGAACACGATGGCCGGCCCGCCGCCTGCGCGCCTGGCGGCGTTGAGGCCGGCAATCAGGCCCTGGGCGGCCGCCTCTTCATAGCCGGTCGTGCCGTTGATCTGGCCGGCCAGGAAGAGGCCCGGAACCCGCTTGGTTTCGAGCGATGGATGAAGCTCGCGCGGATCGACATGGTCGTATTCGATGGCGTAGCCCGGCCGCACCACGCGCGCCCGTTCCAGCCCTGGAATCGACGCCACGATCGCCAGCTGCACGTCCTCGGGCAGCGAGGTCGAGATGCCGTTCGGGTACACGGTCGTATCGTCGAGGCCTTCCGGCTCCAGGAAGATTTGATGGCCGTCGCGCTCGCCAAAGCGAACGATCTTGTCCTCGATCGACGGGCAATAGCGCGGGCCGCTGCTCTTGATCTGGCCGGAATACATCGGCGAGCGGTGCACGTTGTCGCGAATGATCGCGTGCGTCGCCGGCGTCGTGCGGGTGATCGCACACTCGACCTGCGGGTTGGTGATGCTCGACGTGAGCATCGAAAACGGCTCCGGCGGCTCGTCGCCTTGCTGCATCTCCAGCGCCGCCCAGTCGACGGTCGTGCCGTCGAGGCGCGGGGGCGTGCCCGTCTTCAGACGCCCCAGCGCAAAACCTGCCCGTTCAAGGGTGGCTGAGAGGCCGAGCGCCGGCGCCTCGCCGACGCGGCCTGCAGCGATCTGCCGTTCCCCAATATGGATCAGGCCGCGAAGGAACGTCCCGGTGGTGAGGACGATCGCGCCCGCGCCAAACGTCCGGCCATCGCCGAGCCGTACGCCGGCCGCCAAGCCGTTCGCGAGCACCAGGTCGTCCACTTCGCCTTCGATCACGGTCAGACCAGGGGTACGCCGGAGCGCCTCCTGCATGGCTGCCGCATAGAGCTTTCGGTCCGCCTGAGCGCGTGGGCCACGCACCGCCGGCCCCTTGCGGCGATTGAGCATGCGGAACTGGATGCCGCCGGCATCGGCCACCCGCCCCATCAGGCCATCGAGCGCATCGATCTCGCGGACCAGATGGCCCTTGCCGAGACCGCCGATCGAGGGATTGCAGGACATCGCGCCGATGGTCGCAAACCGATGGGTCAGCAACGCCGTGCGCGCGCCCATGCGGGCAGCCGCGGCTGCGGCTTCGCAACCGGCATGGCCACCGCCGACGACAATGACGTCGAAACGCTCGTTCACCGCTTCGTCTCCAGGACGCGCCGGTTCTAGATAAGTGCCCGCCGCCGGTCAAAACCCGCCTGAGCCGGACGGGGATGTTTCACGTGAAACATACCGGCACAGTCGTTAACGATTTATTTACCAATACAGAAATCGCGGAAAATGACCTCCAGGATGTCCTCGACGTCCACGCGCCCGGTCAGCCGTCCGAGCGTCGTGGCAGCGAAGCGCAACTCCTCGGCGATCAGTTCCTCGCTGCCGGCGTCGCCTTGCGCCAGCGCACGATCGAGCGCAGCGACTGTTTCCTCAAGCGCCTGACGATGCCGCGTCCGCGTCACCAGGGAGCTTTCTGTTCTTGAAAAATAATGTTGAGCAAAGCCGGAAAGCGCGCCGATCACCGCTTCAATGCCGGCGCCAGTGGCCGCCGAGATGGCGAATTCTTCACTCCAAGAGCTGGACGTGGATTTACAGTTTATCCACAGCTTATCCACAACAAGATCGATTTTGTTGCGGATGAGCCAAGACTTCTGATTTTAATATGCTTTCCGCGCCATCGTCAGCCGCTACGCCAGTGGCCGATCCGTCAATGACCCAGAGCACCAGATCGGCCGCTGCCGCACGCTCTGACGCCCGCCGCACCCCCTCCTGCTCCACCGGATCATCGCTGTCGCGAATGCCGGCCGTGTCGAGCAGCGTCACCGGATAGCCGCCGAGGTCGAGATGCACCTCGATTACATCGCGGGTCGTACCGGGATACGGCGAAACAATCGCTGCTTCGCGCCGGGCGAGACGGTTGAGCAACGTCGACTTACCGGCATTCGGCGGTCCGGCAATAGCGACCACAAGGCCGTCTCGCAGCCGTTCGCCGCGTCCGCCATCGGCCAGCGCTGCTGCGATCATGTTGCGCAATTGCTGCGCAGCATAAAGCGCCGGACCGGTGAGATCCGCCGGCACGTCGGCCTCATCGGAGAAGTCGATCCGCGCCTCGACCAGCGCCAGCGCCTCGATGATTTGCCGCCGCCAGGCTGCGGCGCGATCGCCGATCAAGCCCTTGAGCTGCCGGAATGCCTGCCGCCGCTGCGCGGGCGTTTCCGCAGCGATCAAGTCCGCCAGCCCCTCCACCTCCGTCAAATCGAGCCGCCCGTTGGCAAAGGCGCGGCGCGTGAACTCGCCGGGCTCGGCCAGCCGGCACCCTTCGATCGCGCCCAGCGCATCGAGCACGGCGGCAATCACGGCGTGGCCGCCATGAAGCTGCAGTTCGGCCATGTCCTCGCCGGTCTCGCTGCGCGGCCCGGGGAACCAGAGAGCCAAGGCCTCGTCGATGGCTTCGCCGTTGACCGGATCGCGGACGCGCGCCAGCGCCGCCTGCCGCGGCGGCGGCATACGGCCGATGAGCCTTTCCAGCGCCAGCCCCGCCTTCGGGCCGCACACCCGCACCACCGCAATCGCGGCCGGCGGCCGGCCGGACGAGAGCGCAAAAATAGTGGGACGGTCCTGCGTCATCACCTTCGTCCGGCAACTCCGATGCGATCCTCACGGCAACTGCCATAGATCGGCAAACGTTGTAAGGATGCGCAGCCTCGGAAATCGCTGAGCCGGCCGGACCACAATCATGACCGCTACGACGTCGTCGCAACACGAAAACCGGCATCAAAACCGGCTCGGGCGCGAAACCAGCCCTTACCTCCTCCAGCACATGCACAACCCGGTCGATTGGTGGCCATGGGGCCCGGAGGCGCTCGCGGAGGCAAAGCAAACAGGACGGCCGATCCTGCTCTCCGTCGGCTACGCCGCCTGCCACTGGTGCCACGTCATGGCGCACGAGAGTTTCGAGGACGACGACACCGCGCGCGTGATGAACGAGCTGTTCGTCAACATCAAGGTTGATCGCGAAGAGCGTCCGGACATCGACCAGATCTACATGGCGGCGCTGCATCATCTCGGCGAGCAGGGCGGCTGGCCGCTGACCATGTTTCTGACGCCGGAGGGCGAGCCGATCTGGGGCGGCACCTATTTTCCCCGCGCATCGCGCTACGGCAGGCCGGCCTTCGTCGACGTGCTGCGCGAGATCGCGCGCTTGTTTCGCGAGGAGCCGCAGAAGGTCGAGCAGAACCGCGCCGCTTTGATGGAGCGTCTCGCCGGCGCGGCGCGCAAACCCGGCACGGTCACGATCGGCATCGCCGAGCTCAACAATGCCGCGCAGCAACTCGGCGGCATCATCGATCCGGTCAACGGCGGCACCCGCGGCGCGCCGAAATTTCCGCAGGCCGCGTTGTTCGAGTTGCTGTGGAGGGCAGGGCTGCGCACCGGCCAGGCCCGTTATTTCAGCGCCGTCGATGTCACGCTGCATCATATTTGCGAGGGCGGCATTTACGATCATCTCGGCGGTGGTTTCTCCCGCTATTCGGTCGACGAGCGCTGGCTGGTGCCGCACTTCGAAAAGATGCTCTACGACAACGCGCAGCTCCTCGAACTTCTCGCCATCGCCTATGTGCATCTCGGCAAGCCGCTCTACCGGCAGCGCGCGCAGGAGACGGTGGCCTGGCTCGCACGCGAGATGACGACCGGCGAGGGCGCGTTTTCAGCGTCGCTCGATGCGGATTCCGAGGGCGAGGAAGGCAAATTCTATGTCTGGTCCTACGACGAGATCGTCGGGCTGCTCGGCAGCGCGGACGGCGAATTTTTCGCGGAGCATTACGACGTAACGCCCGCCGGCAATTTCGAAGGTCACAACATCCTCAATCGCCTCAAGCCGCAGCCGCGCAGCGACGATGACGAAGCGCGGCTCGCGGCGCTGCGCGCAAAACTTCTCAAAGTTCGCGATACGCGCGTGCGCCCCGGCCTCGACGACAAGGTTTTGGCCGACTGGAACGGACTGATGATTGCGGCACTCGCCAATGCGAGCCTGATGTTGGCCGAACCATCATGGCTCGACATGGCCGAGCGCGCCTTTGCGTCCACCGCGCGCCTGATGACGCGCGGCGACCGGCTCGGGCATTCGTGGCGTGAGGGCAAACTCAAATTTCCCGGCCTGGCATCGGATTTCGCCGCCATGATCCGTGCCTCACTCGCGCTCCATGAAGTGACCGGCCGGCAGAGTTATTTGGATCAGGCGGTCGCCTGGCAGCGCGCGCTCGATCGCGACTATGCCGACGCCGAAACCGGAACGTACTATCTTACTGCCGCCGATGCCGAAGGCCTGGTCATCCGCCCGGCCAGCACCGCCGACGAGGCAACGCCGAACCACAATGCGGTCGCCGCACAGAACCTGGTCCGGCTGGCATTGCTTACCGGCGACGACGGCTGGCGCGACAAAGCCGACCGGCTGATCGCCGCCATCGCGCCGGCGACCGTCGACAATCTCTACATGCACATGGCGCTGCTCAACGCCATCGATCTGCGGCTGCGCGCGGCGGAAATCGTGGTGACCGGGGAGGGCGCTCGCGCTGAAGCCTTGCTCGCCGCGGCGCGCGCCATTCCACCGCTCGATCGGATCGTGCTGCACGCGCGCGCGGCGGACACTTTGCCGCCGTCGCATCCGGCACAGCAGCAAGTGCGAGCGTCGAGCGAGCCGCAGGCTTTTGTTTGTATCGGCGAAACCTGCTCGCTGCCGGTCACCGATCCGGCCGGTCTTATGCGCGCGCTCGAAGCGGCGCGACAAGCATGATTTGGGCTTTGTCTCCGGCGAACGCCGGCGACGTTTAGGTATTCATCGAGTTCGAAGAACTCGGAATTGTTCTTGGTGTTGCGCAGCTTGTCGAGCAGGAAGTCCATGGCGTCCATGGTGCCCATCGGATTGAGGATGCGGCGCAGCACGTACATTTTCTTGAGCTGATCGGGCGGCACCAGGAGCTCTTCCTTACGCGTGCCGGAGCGGGTGATGTCCATCGCCGGGAAGGTGCGTTTGTCGGCCACCTTGCGGTCGAGGATCAGCTCCGAATTGCCGGTGCCCTTGAACTCTTCGAAGATCACTTCGTCCATGCGGCTGCCGGTATCGATCAGCGCCGTGGCGATGATGGTCAACGAGCCGCCTTCTTCGATGTTGCGCGCCGCGCCGAAGAAGCGCTTCGGACGCTGCAGCGCATTGGCATCGACACCGCCGGTGAGCACCTTGCCGGATGACGGCACCACGGTGTTATAGGCGCGGCCGAGCCGGGTGATCGAGTCCAGCAAAATAACAACATCGCGGCCGTGCTCGACCAAGCGCTTGGCTTTCTCGATGACCATCTCGGCGACCTGGACGTGGCGCACCGCCGGCTCGTCGAAGGTCGAGGAAATCACCTCGCCCTTCACCGAGCGTTGCATGTCGGTCACTTCTTCCGGCCGCTCGTCGATCAACAGCACGATCAGATAGCATTCCGGATGATTGTGGGTGATCGAGTGAGCGATGTTCTGCAGCAGCACCGTTTTGCCGGTGCGCGGCGGCGACACGATCAAGGCGCGCTGCCCTTTGCCGACCGGCGCCACGATGTCGATGACACGGGCCGAGAGATCCTTCTTGGTCGGATCCTCGTATTCCATCTTCAGCCATTCGTCGGGATAGAGCGGCGTCAGATTGTCGAAATTGACCTTGTGGCGCGCCTTTTCAGGGTCCTCGAAATTGAGCGAGTTGACCTTGAGCAGCGCAAAGTAGCGTTCGCCTTCCTTCGGGCTGCGGATATGACCGTCGATGGTATCGCCCGTGCGCAAGCCGAAACGCCGGATTTGCGAGGGCGAGACGTAGATGTCGTCGGGTCCCGGCAAATAATTCGCTTCCGGCGAGCGCAAAAAGCCGAAGCCGTCCGGCAGCACTTCGACGACACCTTCGCCGACGATGTCGGTCTCGCGCGCCGAGAGCTGCTTGAGGATGCCGAACATCAGCTCCTGCTTGCGCATCGTCGAGGCGTTCTCGACTTCAAGCTCCTCGGCAAAGGAGACGAGCTCGGCCGGTGTCTTGGTTTTTAGTTCTTGGAGTTTCATTTCCCGCATACACAATGTCCTATGGAAATCGGGCCAGCGGCGGGGAGGGAAATCGCAACGCGGCCGGCAAGGAGAGAGAAGAAGCCGTAGGTCTTGGGTTGCAAGGGGCTTGGGGGCCCCGGTCCCGATGCACCAGCCGGCGCCAGTCAACTGGAGCCGGTACTCAATTGCATCCGCCTACGTTCGGTGGGATTTCAGAAAGATAGGAAAAGAAGGCCCGTCAAGCAAGGGGCGTGGCGGACTGTGCACTAGCAACGCCGATAGGTCAAAATGGTTTCAGCACCACGAGAATAACGATGACGATCATGGCAACCGTGGGTACCTCGTTGATTATCCTATAGAATTTCTGCGAATGCTGGTTGCTGTCGGCGGCAAAGGCCTTGACCCAACGGGCAAATAATCCGTGCAATACTGAGAGAGCGACCACAAAAGCGAGCTTGGCCTGGAGCCAGCCTGACGCAAACCACCCGTAGTGAGAATCAGGCCCGTGCCAGGCGAGCCAGAGTCCAAGCACCCAGGTGGCGATCATTGCCGGATTGATGATGCCGCGCAGCAGCCGGCGCTCCATCACTTTGAACGTCTCCGACTGCACCGATCCCTTCTCGGCGGCGCAATGATAGACGAACAGCCGCGGCAGATAGAGCATGCCCGCCATCCAGGCGATCACCGCGATGATGTGGAGGGCCTTGATCCAGCCGTAAACGTCCACGTCCGTCCTCCCTGCGCCAAAAACCTCAGCCGGGCGAAGAAGCGCCGCGGACGCGCGCCATCAGCCGCTCGACATGGCTCAGCGGAGTGGTGGGCAGAACACCATGGCCGAGATTGAAAATAAATGGACCTTGCGAAAACGCCGCCAGGATCGCATCGATCGAGCGGTCCAATGCAGCACCCCCAACCAAAAGAGCTAAGGGATCGAGATTGCCTTAAATCGGCCGCCGCGGCTGAATTTGCGCACGCGCAAAGCCAAGCTCCACGGTCCAATCGAGACCGACCGCATCAACCGCGACTGCATCAAGATAGCGGCCAAGTTCTGTTCCGGCGCCGCGTGGAAATCCAATGATTCTTGCTTCGGGAATATCTTTCCGTAGTTTTTCGACAATGCGTGCGACCGGCCGAATGCACCAGCTTTCAAATTCATCGGCCGGCAAAATTCCCGCCCAGGTATCGAAAATCTGCACGGCATCAACTCCCGCCATAAACTGACGGTGCAGATAGCTTACCGACGCTTCGACCAGCATATCGATGAGCTTGGCAAACGCATCTGGATATCGATACGCAAATTGCCGTGCCGGAAATTGGTCCACCGTGCCGCAGCCGGCGATCATGTAGGTTGCGAGCGTCCACGGCGCGCCGCAGAAGCCCAATAACGCGACCGCTGGCGGCAGGTCTTGCTTTACGCGAGAGATCGTTTCGTAAATCGGTTCAAGCGTTCTCTGGTCGATCTCGACCCGCAAGCGGCCAAGCGCCGATGGCTCGTCAAGCGCATCGAGCCGCGGCCCTTCGCCTTCGGCGAACGTCACCTGTTGGCCGAGCGCATGGGGGATGACCAAAATATCGGAAAACAAAATCGCGGCATCGAATCCGAACCGACGAATCGGCTGTAGGGTGATGTCCGCCGCCCGCTTGGGATCAAAGCAAAGATCGAAAAAGCCGTCGGCCTTTTCGCGCAACGCGCGATACTCGGGAAGATACCGCCCAGCCTGCCGCATGAGCCAAATCGGCGGCACAGGCGCGCGCCCGCCCGCCAAAACCCGAAGCAGAGGTTTAACCACAGGCGGAGCCGTCACGCTCTCATCCTAAGCTGAAATCATTCTTATAGAATCTGTTGTAGTAGTTAGGCGGTTGATTGGACTCATACATTTGAACGCACATATCATCCACGATCCGCCCACATATTCCCACTAACATCGTCGCTATTCCATTTCGGGAGAAAGCCTGTATTTACGGCGGTTTTTGCCAAAGTCCTGCGGGTTTGCGGCACCGCTGTCCACATTTCACCGTAGCTCCGCTGGGCGGATGCCTTCGTTGTTCGCGCGGCAGGGGTGTGGATGGATTACCCAGTTGTGCGCCTATTATTCTTGCCTCGTGGCCTGAGCCATGGCCTTCTCCCCAGTGATCGACAGGTTATCCATCGTTCCGATGACGTCCGCGCCCGGTTATTTTCATTTGCATTTGATCTCCGATTCCACCGGGGAGACGCTGATCACGGTGGCTCGGGCGGCGGCGGCGCAGTACGCCAAGATCATGCCGGTCGAGCACGTGCACCCGCTGGTGCGGACCCAAAAGCAGCTCGACCGCGTGCTGACTGAGATCGAGGAGATGCCCGGCATCGTGCTCTACACCCTGCTGCAGGAAAATCTGGCCGCCAAACTTGAAGAAAAGTGCCGCAAGCTCGGCGTGCCATGCCTGTCAATCCTCGGGCCGGTCTTGCACCTGTTTCAGTCTTATCTCGGCGCCGAATCGACCCATAAGGTCGGTGCTCAGCACACCCTCAATGCCGAATATTTTCGCCGCATCGATGCGCTCAACTACACGATGATGCATGACGACGGCCAACAAGCCGACGATCTCGAAGATGCCGACGTTCTGTTGATCGGCGTGTCGCGCACCTCGAAGACGCCGACGTCGATCTACCTCGCCAATCGCGGCGTAAGGACAGCGAATATTCCGCTTGTGCCGGGCGTGCCGCTGCCGCCCGGCATCGAAGCGCTCAAGCATCCGCTGGTGGTCGGCTTGTACGCAACCCCTGAGCGGATCGTGCAGATTCGCCAGAACCGGCTGCTCGGCCTCAAGGCCCATCGCGACGATGACAAATATATCGACCAGCAATCGGTGGCGGAGGAGATTTCCGCCTCGCGCCGCCTATGCGCGAAGCACAATTGGCCGCTGATCGACGTGACGCGACGTTCGATTGAGGAAACCGCTGCCGCGGTGCTCGCCCTCCTGACCGAGCGCCGCCGCCACCTGGCGTCGTGAGCGATGGCATTATGGCTTGCCGCCGATCCGCTGGTGCTGGCGTCGCGAAGCGCTGCACGCCGCACGCTGCTTGAAGCTGTCGGCATTCCGATCGAATCGCATCCGGCGGATCTTGATGAGCGAAGCCTGGAGGCGGGCGCGGGCGTACAGGAACCGGCTACTGTCGCCACGTTTTTGGCGCGCAAGAAAGCGTCTTTTGTTGCGGCTTCGCATCCCGGCCGGCTTGTTCTTGGCGCCGATCAGACGCTGGCGCTAGGCAGCAAGCGATTTTCCAAGCCGGTCGACCGGGCAGCCGCCCGATCGCAGCTTTCGGCGCTTCGCGGCCGCACCCACGAACTTCACGCGGCGATCGCTTTTGTCCAGGATACGACCGTATTGTTCGAGCATGTCGAAACCGCGCGGCTGACGATGCGCCCGTTCTCGGACGGCTTTCTCGATCTCTATCTCGACACCGTCGGCAACGCCGCAACCGCGAGTGTCGGCGGTTACCAGATCGAAGGTCCCGGCATCCAGCTGTTCGAGCGTATTGAGGGCGACTATTTCACCATTCTGGGCCTGCCGCTGTTGCCGGCCCTGGATTTTTTGCGGCAGCGGAAATGTCTGGCGCTATGACCGCCCAACGGCCTTTTGTGCTTTGCCTGACCGGTTCGCTCGGCATGGGAAAATCGCGGACGGCATCTTTCTTCGCCGAGGCGGGAGTGCCGGTTCATGATTCCGATGCGGTCGTGCATGCACTTTATGAAGGCGAGGCCGTGCCGTTGATTGAAAGGGCGTTTCCCGGCGCGACCGCCGGCGGCAAAGTCGACCGCGCCAAGCTCGCGGCGATGGTCCTCGGCGACGCCGCCGCGATCGCCAGGCTTGAGGCCATTGTGCATCCCTTGGTGGCCCAGGTGAGAGATAATTTCCTGGCGCAGGCGCAAGCGCGCGGCGCGCCCGTGGTCGTGCTCGACGTGCCGCTGTTGTTCGAAACCGGCGGCGAACGCGGCTGCGACGCCGTCGTCGTGGTCTCGGCGCCGGCCGAGGCGCAACGCCAGCGCGCTTTCGACAGGCCGGGCATGACCGAAGAGAAATTTGCCGCACTTCTCGCCAAGCAAATGCCGGATGCAGAAAAACGCCGCCGTGCCGACTTTATCGTGGACAGCTCGCAATCGTTCGATCATGCCCGCGCCCAGGTGCGCGACATCTTGCGGGCAGTTGCTAAAATGCGCGGGCGCGCGGGTGATTCGTAGGCGTTAGCGTCGCGCTTGCGGGCGGTTGGCGGAAAGTTTTATGCGCGAGATTGTGCTCGATACAGAGACGACAGGTCTCGATCCGCTGGACGGTCATCGTCTGGTCGAGATCGGTTGTGTCGAACTGGTCAACGGCATCCCGTCGGGGCAGACATTCCATCGCTATTTCAATCCCGAGCGCAGCATGCCGGCGGAGGCTTTCGCGGTCCACGGGCTGAGCGAGGAATTCCTCAAGGACAAGCTGTTTTTCGCCGAGGTGGCGGACGAGCTGATCGCGTTTCTCGGCGACGCGCCGCTGGTGATCCACAATGCCTTGTTCGACTTGGGCTTCATCAATGCCGAGCTCGAGCGGGTCGGCCGGTCGCCGATCGCGCGCGACCGCCTGATCGACACACTCCTGATTGCGCGGCGCAAGCATCCCGGCGGATCGAACCGGCTCGACGATCTGTGCGTGCGTTATGCGATCGATAATTCCCGCCGCACCAAGCATGGCGCGCTGCTCGACGCCGAGTTGCTCGCCGAAGTCTATGTCGAGTTGATTGGCGCCCGCCAGGCGCAACTCGTTCTTTCCCAGGCCGCCGCGCCTGGCCGCATGGTCGGCGAGCCGATCATCGTGCGCGAGCGTCCGGTGCCGCTGCTGCCGATCGTCACGGCCGAAGACCGCGCGGCGCATCGCGCGTTCATCGTTACCCTCGGCGAGAACGCGATCTGGCGCGAGTATGTCAGTTTGGAGTAAGCGGCGGTGTCGCCGACTGCCCGGCCGCCAAACGCTGACGATAAAGACTGACAAAATCGATCGGATCGAGCAGCAGCGGCGCGAAACCGCCGTTGCGCACGGCGGTGGCGACGATCTCGCGTGCGAACGGAAACAGCAGCCGCGGGCATTCGATCAGCACGACCGGCTGCAGACTGTCGGCGGGCACGTTCTGGATGCGAAAGGCGCCGGCAAAAACCAATTCGAAGCCGAACAGCAGCATGCCTTGGGATTCTGCCTTGCCTTCCAGGCGAAGCGTCACCTCGAAATCGGTCGCCGCGATCGGCGCGGCATCGACATTGACCTGGATGTTGATGGTCGGCTGCTGTCCGGTCGGCGCCATGGAACGGGGCGCGTTCGGATTTTCGAACGACAGATCCTTCACATACTGAGCCAGGACGCCGATTTGCGGCATCGCTTGTTGCGGCATTGCTTGGGGCTGTGGTCCGCCGTTCGTCTCTGACATGCTCGATCTCCGGCCGCGGAACGGCGTTAAGGGCTGGCTAACACAGGCAAAGCAGGCGAACAATGCTGGCCGGTGGTAGCGCTTACCGCCATACTATTGCTGCACTATTGCTGCGAATCGTGTCGCGCCGCGAAAAAACGCACCAATTGTAACCCGCGAGTGACCACGGCAATCGCGAGGATTCGATATAATTGGACCGGTTCGGGCCGTTACAATGTTGGCGCGGCGGCGGCGATCGTTTAGGGTTTGGCGTCGGCACGCCTATCGGCCAGCGGCCATTGGATGGTTCCCCGTGCGTGCCTACATAGAGCGGGGACCGGGTGTCCCACGGGTTCGCGACTGTGAACCGCCACGGATATGAACCGCCATCGGGATAGATCGTCAGTTATTCGCGACGCCGAGAGACATTGAGACGTGTTCGACATCTACACCATCATCTTCCTGGCGCTCGCAGTGTTCATTTTCCTGCGGCTTCGCAGCGTTTTGGGCCAGCGCACCGGCCGCGAGCGGCCGCCCTATGACCCCTATTCGGCGCGCGACGCGGTGCGTAGCCCGGCAACCGACAAGGTTGTGACCTTGCCGCCGCGTCCGGCCGAGCCGGCATCGACCCGGCCGGTCGAGGCGACACCGCCGCCATTGGCGGATCGCTGGAAGGATATCGCCGAGAGCGGGTCTGGCGTCGCGGCCGGCCTCGACGCCATTGTGGCCGCCAATTCGACCTTCGATGCCAAGCACTTTATCGCCGGCGCGCGCGCCGCCTATGAAATGATCGTGACCGCCTTCGCCGAAGGTGACCGGCGCCAGTTGCGCAATCTGCTCTCGCGCGAGGTCTATGACGGGTTCGATACGGCGATCACCGAGCGCGAGGGTCGTGGCGAAACCGCCGAGAGCCGGTTTGTCTCCATCGACGGCTCGACGATTACCAGCGCGGAGCTGCGCGGGCGCACGGCGCAGATCACCATCCGTTTCGTCTCCAAGCTGATTTCCGCAACTCGCGGGCGGACCGGCAATGTCATCGAGGGTAGCGCCGAGAAAGTGACCGACGTCACCGACGTCTGGACGTTCGCGCGCGATGTTTCGTCCCGCGATCCCAACTGGAAGGTCGTCGCAACCGAAGCTGGACAGTAAAGCCGATGGCGACGTGTGGTCGAGCGTTGCTCCTCGCCGTCATCTGCGTCGGTCTGGCTGGGATCGCGACGGCGGCGCAAAGCACCGATTTTGCAGCGATCAAGCTTCCGGACACCCAATACGAGCCGGTCGACTGGGCAAGGCTCGATGGCTGGGCTAGCGACGATCACGCCACAGCCTTTGCCGCCTTTCTCGACAGCTGCCGCGCGCTCAATGCCAGCCGGCAATCGGCCGAGCCGGTGGCAATCACCGACGCGCTCAAAGCGGTGTGCACGCGGGCTATTGCCGCGGTGCCGCTCGAAGAGGACGGCGCGCGGAAATTTTTTGAAGACAATTTCCGGCCGCTGCGCATCAACAAGCTTGGCGACACCGACGGCTTTCTTACCGGATATTACGAGCCGATCATCGAGGGCTCCCGCGTCCCCACCGGCGAATTCACGGCGCCGCTCTATCGCCGGCCGCCCAACCTCGCCATTTCCGGCCAGCGTAAACTCGGCGACGCCTTTCCGAGCAAGGGCGTCAAGGTCGGCCGGCGCGTCGGCCGCCGCAAGCTCGTACCCTATTACGACCGCGCCGCGATCGAGGACGGCGCGCTCGACGGCTGGCATCTGGAAATCTGCTGGCTGCGCAGCGACATCGACGTGCTGTTCGCGCAAATCCAAGGATCGGCGCGGATCAAGCTGGAAGACGGCACCATCCTGCGCGTCAATTACAACTCGCATAACGGCTGGCCGTACACGCCCGTCGGCCGGGTCCTGATTGAACGCAAGATCGTCCCCAAGGACGAGATGTCGATGCAGCGCATTCGCGACTGGATGGCCGCCAATCCGGATGCCGCCAAGGATGTGCGACGGCAGAACAAGTCCTACGTGTTCTTCCGCATCACGGCTCTGGCGACCGAAGATGAGGCTGTCGGCGGCGAAGGGGTGCCGCTGATTCCCGGCCGCTCGATCGCCGTCGACCGGTCGCTGCACGCTTACGGTACGCCGTTCTTTATCGCCGCAGACCTGCCGATCGCCAACGACAAGGGCGGCACCAAGTTTCGCCGCTTGATGTTCGCGCAGGACACCGGATCGGCCATCGTCGGCCCGGCGCGCGCCGACATCTATTTCGGCGCCGGCGCCGAAGCCGCAAGGATCGCCGGTCGCATCAAGAATCCCGGCCAGTTCGTGATGCTCTTGCCGCGCGAACTCGACCCGGTCGAGGCGGCGCGCGATGTGCCGTTGCCACCGGAGCGCCCGGCCCCGGGCTTTTTTGCGCAGTTCAGCGCCGGCATGATCGATCCGACCGCGGAAGACGTGCCGCTGCCGGCGCCCAAGCCCGCGGCGGCGGCCGAGCCGGACCTCAAGCCAAAATCAAAGACGCGGCGAATGCGATGAGCCGACGGCGTCCGCTGAGCGAAGAAGAACGCGCACTGTGGACCGGCTTCGCCCGTTCGATCAAACCGCTGGATCGGGCGCGGAAAGCTGCGGAGCAGGCAACCGCTCCCGCGGGCGACGACAAGCCCGCAGCCGCCGCGCCCGCTTCGCCGCCGCGCCCAGCGGCTCCGCCGGAAAAACCGCCGCCGAAAAAAGCGCCGCCGCTCGCGCCGCTTGGGCGACGGCTCAAGCACCGTGTCGCCCGCGGCCGCGAGCCGATCGACGCCCGCCTCGATTTGCACGGCTTCACGCAACGAGAGGCGCACGCGGCGCTGCTGCGCTTTCTGCACCGCGCGCAGGCCGACGGCGTCAAGATTGCGCTCGTCGTCACCGGCAAGGGAACCGGCAAAGGATCTGGTCCGCACGAACCCGGCGTGCTCAAGCGGCAGGTGCCGATGTGGCTGTCGCTGCCCGAGTTTCGCTCCGTCGTCGTCGGTTTTGAGGATGCGCACACCGGTCACGGCGGCGAAGGCGCGCTCTATATTCGATTGCGTCGCGTGCGATGAAGAATTGGCAATTAACGCTGACCATCGGATTGCCAATGTCTGCGCAAGAAACGGTCAACTTCGTTTGCAAGAATGGCGCTCTTGACCGGAGTGCGCGCCATGTCCGACATCGCCGCTACGCAATCCCGCCCAACCACGAGACGCGACGATCAAGCCGACAAGCAGGCTTTCGCCCAGGTTGAGAAGTGGATGGCGACGATCCGCGAAATCATGCACGAGCGGCAAGCGCCGGCCAAGGTCGCCGGCTGAATTCAGATGGCGCTGAACGTTGGTCATGGCCGGACTTGTTTCGGCCACCGAGTAAGCGGCCAGTGCTGGACAAGCCCGGCCTAAATTGGTCAGAAGCCTCCGGTTTCCCGGCATTACCTCGCCCTTAACTACCCTCTCATATCCGGCTTGCACTGGCCTACACCGGACACCAATTGTGTGTTGCGCGGTGTGTTGCGCGCATACGGCGTCAGCGCCCACTGAGAGGACAAAACGACTGCTCGTGCCCCCACGATACTGCGCCTTGCCGAAGACGAAACGCTCCTCGAAGTTTCGTGCCTCCAATGCCAAGCGGTCGAGCGCATCTGCCCGCGCAAAGGCGCCGAGCAGGCCGGAGCGTAACATGGCCCGGCTCACCACGTTGCTTTGCGACAAGCTGATTGCGGCCGGTGTACCGGATCGGCGCAATAAAAAAGGCGAACCTATCTCGACCGTGAAGCATCCGGACGGCGCCGGGCTATACCTCGTCGTTGGCCGCGGCCGCTGCTATTGGACTGCGCAATTTCGTTCTGGCACGTCGTGGTCGTCAAAAGGCATCGGCGGTTATCCGGAGTTCGGCCCGAAGCAAGCCCGGGAACGGCTTAAACACTGGCAAGTGACGGGCTCCTTGCCGGGCGAGCCGCCACGAACCGCCAAGCTCCATAAAGACACAGGGAAGGACACCGGCTTGCTTTTCCCCGAAGCGGTAGAGGCCTGGCTGATCGCTCGCGCCCACGCCTGGCGCAGCCCGCGTGCCGCGACGCAACGCCGTTCCGGACTTCATCAACCTTGTTCCGCTGGCCACGTCGAGTGTGGCCTCGATCACGCAAGATGACGTTTTGACCGCTCTGGAAGGACAGACGCCCCGCCAGTACGCCGAAAAGCGCAGGTGGCTGGCCGACTTTTTCTCCCACGCCAAGGCGCAAAAGTGGCGCGCGGCAGACAGCGCCAATCCATCCCGATTCGACGCTGACATTCGGGCGGGCTTTCCCAAGGTCGTCAAAAACAAGAAGCACCACGCCGCCTTGGCCCACGCCGATCTGCCGGCGATCATGAAGAAGCTAGGCCAGTCCGAGGCATGCCGAGCGCTCGCCTTCACGATCCTAACGGCTGTCCGTACCGGCGACACGGAGGGCGCGACGTGGGCGCAGATCAGCAAGGACGACGTGTGGACGATCCCCGTGGCAAAGAACGGCAAGGCTCTCCGTGTACCTCTCACCACGGCCGCACTGAAGCTGCTCGGCGAACGTCCTAAAAAACCGACGACACCGCTGTTCGATCTCAAATCCAATGCGATGCTCGATTGCCTGAAGGGGCACCGGCCCGATGCAACCGTGCACGGTATGCGGTCGACATTCCGCGATTGGGTCGGCGAGACGCGCCATGCCGATAAAGTCCTTGCCGAGATGGCTCTAGGGCACAAAGTCGGATCGGACGTCGAGAGCGCCTATGCGCGGTCGGACTTGCTGAAGCTACGGCGTGAGCTAATGAACGCGTGGGCTGAGTTTTGCGTCAGCCATTAACTGGCTACATCGCTCGGCCGCGACGGACCAGATTTAGGTATCCTCAGTCGTCGAGGCGCTCCAAGATAATGTCTGAGATTGAGCGATTAACGGACGTAACTCGGACATTGCCTTTCGGTATCGATTGACCCAACGGCGACATTCGGCCTGATCGACGTCTGAGGCAGGTGGGGTGCCATTTCTAACTCGCCGCGCAGTCGCAAAGTGTTACGCTTAGGACCTTGGACAACGTGCGTTCTGAGGGTGCCCATGCAGCGGCGCGAATTTATCACCGTTCTTGGCGGCGCGGCAGTCGCCTGGCCGCTCACGTCGCACGCGCAGCAAGCCGATCGGAAGCGGCGCATCGGCGTGCTGGTCCCCGCGCCCGCGGATGATGCGATATATCAGACCCGCATGGCGGCGTTCCTGGGGGGATTGCAGCAACTTGGCTGGACCGACGGCCTCAATGTTCACATCGACACGCGCTGGGCCGCTGGCGATGCGGATCTTATTCACAAATACGCGGGGGAACTGGTCGCGCTCAGGCCGGACGTTGTCATGGCTTTTACCAGCGGGGCGGTGCCGCCCTTGCAGCAGCTGACCCGGGCAATTCCGATCGTGTTTGCGATCGTCGCTGATCCGGTCGGCGCCGGCTTGGTTGAGAGCTTGGCGCGGCCAGGTGGTAACGTCACTGGCTTTACCACCTGGGAATTTGCCCTCAGCGGGAAATGGCTGGAGCTACTCAAAGAGATTGCGCCTCGCACGGCGCGAGTGGCAGTCCTTCGAGACTCGGCCATGACGGCTGGAGCCGCCGAGTACGGGGCAATCCAGGCAGTGGCGCCGTCGGTTGGGGTAGAATTGCGCCCGATCGATATGCGCAATGCCGGCGAGATCGAGCGCGCCATCACGGCGTTCGCGGCTAGTCCCAACGGTGGCCTGATAACGACCGGGAGCCCCGCGGCGACGACTCATCGCGAGCTGATCATTGCACTCGCGGTGCGGCACCGATTGCCCGCGGTCTACTATGCCCGCTATTACGTCGCGGGCGGCGGCCTGATTTCTTACGGGCCTGATATTCTCGACCAATGCCAGCGGGCGGCGGGCTATGTCGACCGCATTCTCAAGGGCGCCAAGCCGGCCGACCTGCCAGTGCAGACGCCTACTAAATACGAACTAGCCATCAACCTAAAGACCGCCAAGGCACTCGGCATCACTGTTCCAGATAAGCTTATTGCGGTTGCCGACCAAGTAATCGAATAAAAAATGCAGATTTCCGTTGGTGGCCCAAATGCGAAGTGTCGTCACGGCGGCCTTTCAGTCGGTATTGGAGGAAAGCGGACCTGACGCGGACATCGCCGGAAGACCGTGTTTGACCCAACAGGCATCGCCTCGAACGTGATAGTCTCGGCTCGCC
Organism: uncultured Alphaproteobacteria bacterium; assembly: GCA_963829395.1. Taxonomy (GTDB): domain Bacteria; phylum Pseudomonadota; class Alphaproteobacteria; order Rhizobiales; family Xanthobacteraceae; genus BOG-931. The sequence goes on from CAWHHX010000002.1 coordinate 688,996, forward strand.
GGGAGTAGGGTAAGGTAAGGCCCATGAGGCGGCGGGAGTTCATCGCACTTCTTGGCGGCGGTGTAGCCGGATGGCCGCTTACCGCACGCGCGCTGCAGCAGGCGATGCCAGTGGTAGGGTTTCTCGGCACAGCATTGGCTGGTCCGTCCGCGCATCTCGTCGCCGGCTTCCGCCGAGGTTTGCAGGAAGCTGGCTTCGTTGAGGGCCGCAATGCCGCGGTCGAGTATCGCTGGGCCGAGGGCGAGTACGAGCGGCTGCCTGCACTGGCTGCCGATCTCGTTCGCCGCCAAGTTGCGGTTATCGTGACGGTCGGCGGCGAACCCTCCGCCGCTGCCGCCAAGGCTGCAACGGCAACGATTCCCATCGTGTTCAATACCGGCAGTGATCCCGTCAAGCTGGGGCTCGTCGCTAGTCTCGCCCGACCCGGCGGAAACGCGACCGGTGTCAACATCTTCGCCACCGAGCTAGTCGAGAAGCGTTTGAGCCTGCTGCGCGATCTCGTCCCCGCGGCCACGAACGTCGCACTGCTGCTGAATCCGAATTTCCCACCGGCTGTGGTCAACGCCCGAGAATCCGAAGCTGCCGCCCGGACGATCGGTAGAACAATCACGATCTTTAACGCCAGTAGCGATGCAGAGATTGAGACGGCCTTTGCGAAGATCGTGCAGGCACGTTCCGATGCACTGCTTGTCAGTGCCGACCCGTTTTTCAACGGCCGGCGCGGTCTGATCGTTGCCCTGGCCTCGCGTCACGCTATCCCTGCGATCTACGAATGGCGTGAGTTTGCGGAGGCCGGCGGACTGATCAGCTACGGCACAAGCCTTGTGGAGGGCTATCGCCAACAGGGCATCTATGCGGGGCGCATCCTCAAAGGCGAGAAGCCCTCCGATCTGCCGGTCGTGCAACTGTCCAAGTTCGAGCTGGTTATCAATCTCAACGCCGCCAGGGGACTTGGCCTCGTCATTCCGTCGGGCGTGTTCGCCATCGCCGACGACGTGATCGAGTAAATCATTGCAACCCTGCGCGGCGTTTGTTGCGGTGCATGAGTGCGCTCCTGGCCCGTTGCGTCAATTGCTGCAGCGCAAGCAAATGTCGGCGTTCAGGGTAATAGCGGAAGTCGCCCGCCGGATGGCTCAGACGACGATTGACCCAAAGCGGAAGTCGCGCATTGCCGCTCAGGGTAAAAGTCACTGTGCGTTGCTGCCTACCTACCCGTGTCATCAGGCCGAGGCGCAGTTGCCGGGCGGCGGGTGTGCTTTTGTCTCTGGACCGCGGCCGCTGAAAATATTTGGCACCACCAATAAGCCATGAGCGCCACCTAAGTTTTTTTTAAGCGCTTGCACCCAGCGCGATTTCTGACGGGTTCGCGAAAACCCGAGCAGGCGCGTTAAGCAGTTCGTAACTGCTTACTCTCCGAGAGCGCTGAGTGAGCACTTTGGCACAGACCGCCGGTTCCAATCCGCAAAATCTTGGAGAGGATTACCCCAAACAGGAGTCCCCCGCGAGGAAGGCGATCTGTTTCGGCAATATGCTCGAGAGGCGGCGACTTGTCCTCCAAAACCGACCAGTCGTCCTGAAAACTAGTGCTTTTTCGAAAACAGAGCAAAGTCGCGACCGGGATGGGTTGGCCACGTTAACTCGCGCCATACAAGCGGGATTCAACACCACCAAAGCCGTGGCGGCCTAAATGTAAAGGCTTGCTTGCACAATCCGGTTCGGAGCGGTGGCGATCACGATCCGTATAGTCCGCGCGATCTTTGTCGCGAAGAGTGGAAAGTCGATGTTCAAAATTGCGACGCCGTGCACCCTGCTTTTGTTGGCACTAACGGCGGATGTGGTGTCTGCTGAGCCGATTGAGCTAAGTCTTGCTTTCTTCAGTTCCGATCAATCGACGACTTACCTCGCGGCGATCAAGCCGTTTATCGACGCTGTCAATTCGGACGGTCATGACCAAGTAAAGATTGTGCTTTACTCGGGGGGTGTGCTCGGAAGAGAAATCTCACAACAGCCCGATGTGGTGCTCGACGGCAAAGCCGACATTGCTTTTGTAGTCCCCGGATATACACCGGCCAGATTTCCGGACACTTCGGTCGTTGAATTACCTGGCCTCTTCAACGGCACACGAGAGGCCACGCTAGTTTACACCAGATTGATTGCGCTCAGTGCGTTAGAAGGCTACGAAGATTTTGTCGTGCTCGGCGCGTACGTAACAGAACCAGAGTCGATTCACGGCCGACTGCCGATTGTATCAATCGCGGACCTGAAGGGTCAGCGGATTCGTGTAAACAACCCAATTGATTACATTACGCTCGAAAAGCTGGGAGCGATCCCTGTTCCCATGCAGATTACGAAGGTCACGGGCGCGATGAGCGGCGGCGAAATCGACGGCGCAGTAGTCGCGAGAACGCCCCTATCCGACTTCGGCATAAAGCGCGTCGCGACCAACCATTATTTTCTTGGCATCAGTGGTGCTCCGCTTTCACTTGTCATGAACCGGAAAAAATTCGAAGCCCTGCCGAAACCAATCCAGGATATTATTCACAAGTACAGCGGAGGATGGTCAGCAGAACGATTTATCGAGGTCTTTAATCGCTCTGACGCTGAGATATTTGAACAATTGAAGGCAGACCCGAAACGCAACGTCGTTTTCCCTTCGTCGGCGGACTTGGAAATCGCGCACATTGCCTTCAAGTCGGTCATCGCAGAATGGGCCGCGAAAAGTCCGCGCGACAGCAATCTTCTTAAGCTCACTGAGGCGGAAATAGGGAAATTGCGAGCAACTCGGTAGATGCTCTTACCATCAATCTCAAGAGATTCGTTTGCAAGAACCTTCGCAATATTCTGTATTGTGCTCGGCATTTTGGTGGGCGGTACCTGGGGCGCCGTGAAGGTTACGACTGATCACTTTCTATACCAGGATGCTACGTCGACGGCTCGCAGTTGGGCCCGCTTCCTGGCTACCAGTGTAGCGGATCTTGAACAGATTGCCGGCGGGGAGCAGCCGTCGGCTGCGAGCATGGCTTTCCTCCAGTCCGCACGAAAATCCGGCGAGGTTTTTCGCTACGAAGTTTTTAATCGCGACGGATTTGCCCAACTCGTCTCAGACCGCGACAAGGTCGCTCTCGTGCAGTCGTCCGAACATGATGCCGAGGCCGCCCGGTCTGCCATTTCTGGTCAACCGATCGTCGAGGTTAAGGAAGGCCACTCGGGCAATCAGCCGGACTTCTTTGCACGTGCTTATGTTCCGATCAGCGTGGGGAATCAGACCATCGCAGTCGTCGCGGCCTATGTGGACGAGACGGAGCATCGGGCGAATTTTCACACCACGTTCTTGATCGCCTCCGCGTCACTTTGTGTTCTGATGTGCTTGGCCTTCACAGTTCCGGCGATCGCCTGGTATCGGCGGACCAAAGAGAAACAGCGGGTAGACAGGCGTATACGCTTTCTCGCACATCATGACTCGCTTACCGGCCTGACTAACCGACCCTCCTTGATCGAGCAGATGGGGAAAGATCTTGCCGTCCTGCCGGCGCGGGGAGGGATCATTGCCGTGCATTTCATCGACTACGATCGCTTCAAAGAGGTTAACGATACGCTTGGTCACGATGGGGGCGACTTTCTTCTCAAGACCATTGCCCAGCGCCTTCTCGCGGTCATCCGGGTCAACGACGCCGTAGCCCGGCTCGGCGGAGACGAATTTGTTGTGGTGCAGAATGGGATCACGGGAAAGGAGGAGGCTGAATCATTTGCGCGTCGCCTTGCGGATGCCCTGACCGTCCCCGTAAAATACGAGGACCATGACATCTTCAGCACGGTGAGCATCGGGGTATCGTTGGCACCCGAGAACGGCGACAGTCCGGAAAGTTTGCTCAAGAATGCTGATCTGGCACTCTACAAGAGCAAGGCCGAGGGCCGCAATTGCATTCGGTTTTTTCAACCCGAGTTAGACGCAGAACTTCGAGCGCGAATCAATCTTGAAAAACTGATCCGCGATGCGGTGTTGTATGACCGCTTCGAATTGCATTACCAGCCGCTCTTCGAGATGTCGGATCGACGTCTTATCGGATTTGAGGCGCTGATACGTCTCCCAGAGGCGGATGGAACGCTGATGCCGCCATTGGCTTTCATTCCCGCGGCCGAAGACATGAAGGTCGTCGATAAGATCGGCAAATGGGCATTGCAGGAAGCCTGCCGCACCGCTGCTACCTGGCCGGAGCCTCTGACCGTTTCTGTGAACCTATCGCCGGCGCAGTTCCTGAGCGGGAGCGTCAGCGACCTCGTAGCCGCCACGCTGAAGGAGTCGGGTCTCGGGGCGGATCGGCTTGAATTAGAGATCACCGAAACTCTACTGCTTGGCAACGGCGAAGCTAACATGATTGAGCTTCAGAAGCTCAAGGCGATGGGCGTCGCGATCGTAATGGATGATTTCGGGATCGGATTTTCAAGCTTGAGTTATCTGTGGCGGTTTCCGTTCGACAAGATCAAGGTAGACCAGAGCTTTATGCAATGCTTCGGGAGCGCCCGGCGCAACGCCCAAACGGTTGTGAAGACGATCATCGCGCTTGGGCACGAACTTAATATGCGGGTCGCCGTCGAAGGCGTGGAGACGGCCGAGCAGGCGACATTTCTTGACAAGGTCAACGGAGATCAGGCGCAGGGGTTCTTTTTCGGCCGGCCGGTGCCCGCGTCAGAGATTAGCGCCACGATACTCGCTGATTTCAAGAAGAGGTTCGTCAGGCGGTCATTGGCGGGCACACCAGAGGTCAGACGTCGCCTCGTGGAATCGTAGGCAACTGCGCAGGGGCGCTCTTCGAAGCGAAGCGGACATTCAGCCGGATTTTTGAGTGCACGGTTCAAGTTGCGATGGTGAACAAGCCACCGGGACATTTTTCATGTTGCTGCTCAGCAAAACGAAAACCCCAGCCAGCTTGCGGACTAACCGGGGCTAAGTCACGTGCAGTGTGCCCCCAAGAGGGCACGGATATTCAGGCCAAACACTCTGGGTGAGTCAACCGCCGAGGCAACCGAATCCGACCGCGGTCAAAAATGACGATGTGCGGCGTCGGACGCGTGTGAAGGAATGGCTTGGTACGGATTTTTGGTGAATATCACACATTCGTTGGTGGTCACGACGGTACAGTCTGTTCGGGCGGAAAGGTTCCCGATCATGTATCGCCCTTCGGGGGTGAAGTCGTTGAGGTCATTGCCTGTCAGCTTTTTAAAATGGTCCGCAGTAAAAGACGCACTTTCACCGACCTGCAGATTTGTCAGCATCGATCGAAGTTCGTCGATGGTGTCCGGCGTTAAGATCTGCATATCGGTCGCAACTTTTGTGCCATACGGCAATAAAGGAACTCCGGCTGCGGTCGGTTTTTAAGTTCAAAACAAATTCAACAAAGTACTGCATAGATCGGAATGAGTGGTCCGACGCTCACGCCAAGCGACTGCTCATGGCCGCCGATAAAGCTGTAGCTATAGCTCGGCTCCAGAAACCATCCGAGATTTCGATCTGGTGACGGCCAGAACATGAAATCGCCGGCAATCTCAACGCCGGCTTTTGTCGAGCCGCTAAATGTGGAAACCCCATTGCGGGCCGGCCCCGATCATAAATTCAACTTTGTCGGACAGGGTGAATGGCTTTTTGAAGAGAATGTCGGTGCCACATTCGCTAATGCCTTTGCCGAACATCGGCCCGGTGCCGACTTCGATTTCTAGCCAATCTTTGATAGGGGTGAACTCAATGGCGGCCGTAGGGCCGAAGCTAAAGGGGCCGGACAGGCTCCAGTTGCCTGACCCGCCGATTTCCACGATTGCGTCAGGTTCTTTTTCTTCCGCGCGCGCTTGCACAGCGGTCAAGGCAACGACGAAAGAGCGACCAAGACAGCGTGCGCTGGAAACATGTGACGCCCTCCCCTCGGAAGATTGCCCACCACCTAGGAACGGGATCGTAGGCCAACCAAGTTGTGATTTTCTGCCGATATGCAGGATGGGTTTTGGTCATAATCGCTTGGTGCGGGATATCCGCATTCGCGGGTATGACGATGTCTCTTCTCATTGAAGGGGCCAAAAGTCCAGCCCCTACGATCGGAAACTACATTGGTTTCTCGGTGTTGTTGTCGGCTTGATCGTTTTAGTCAACGTGATGCAGACATCAGAGAGAAAGCCCACCGACGACTTTTAGGTGAGATACCACCTCTTTTTTTCATTAGCGCTCCTCATTAAGCAAACAAAAACTCCAGCCAGCCTGCGACTGACCGGGGTTAAGTCTCATGTTGATGCCCTTTGGGGGCAGCGATATTCAGGCCGAACACTCAGGGCGAGTCAATCGCCGGGCAGTCGGCAGTTCATAGCGCATGATTTTGAAGCTTCCCGTTTTGAAGCCTCTTCGGTGCCTCAAGTCCGAAGCGGAAATAGACCCGGCAGGCAAACGAGCTGCGTCGGTCGAAAATGACCCAGACCGTCATTTCGCCGCTGTCAATTACTGCAGTGCAAAAGCATTACTCGATCACTTCATCGGCAATGGCGAGCAGAGTCGGCGGTACGGTAAGGCCGAGCGCCTTGGCGGTCTTTAGGTTGACGACAAGATCGAACTTGGTTGGCAGCGTGACCGGAAGATCGGCTGGCGCAGCGCCCTTGAGGATGCGTCCGGTATAAAGGCCAGCCTGGCGAAACTGCGCCGCCAAGCTCGTTCCGTAGCTGAACAGGCCGCCCGATACGACGTCTTGGCGCAGCGAATAGCTCGCCGGCAGCGCGTAGCGCGCCGCGAGCGCAACGATCTGGGCGCGCCGAGAGGTGAGGAACGGGTCGTTCGCGACTAGAAGACCCCCGACACCCTGCCGTGCAAGCCCGCCATCGCCGCGTCGACGCCATTTTCTGTGTCGGCGTTCGCCACGCTGATTTGCAGCCCGAGGGCGCCGGCAGCGTCCTCCAAATCGCGCACTTGGAGACTGGCTTCCGGATAGTTAGGGTTCACTAGTAAGCCGATCACCGAAGCCTTCGGCAACGGTTTCTGCTGTGAGCGGAGGGGCAGAGCATGTCTGCTCTGCCCGGGTATTTCAGACATCGACCTGTTCCGCCATGGCGAGGGCATCATCGACCTCAACGCCGAGGTATCTGACGGTGCTTTCGATCTTGGTGTGGCCGAGTAAGAGCTGCACGGCTCGACACGGCTCGAAGGTTGCCGGTTCGGCGGTAGATCAGCGTTGCCTTTGTCCGTCGCAGCGAATGCGTGCCAAAGAGCTTTGGGTCCAACCCGATGCTGGCAAGCCATTCTGAGAGAAGCCGTGCGTATTGCCGTGTGGTCATGCACCGAGCAAAGCCGCGTCGGCCGATGAATAGAAATTCGCCCGGCTTCTTACCCGCGGCCTTCAGGTAGTCATCGATGGCCTGACGGGTCTGATCTGTCAGCTCGAACTTGACTGGGTGCCCCGTCTTCTTCTGCCGCACCGTTGCCCGGTCCATCGTATAACCATTTGGGGCTACGTCCATCGACTTTGACAGCCACGACATCGCAGCCGCGAAGCTTGCTATCGATGGCCAAGTTAAACAGGGCGAGGTCGCGTATTCGTCTCTCCAACAGCAATCGAGTCCTGATCGCCCAAACGTGCTTTGGTCGCAACGGAGGCCTCGCCCCGATCAGCTTGCCTTTGTTCCAAGGCGTGCGTCTGTTAGCTGGTGAACAATTTTTATGGTCTGGCATGGTCGTACTCCTCTGTTACTGAGGATGACGAACATGCGCCCCACACGAGAGCAGCAAAATCGTGTCGGCTTTCAGAGTGTTACGGTCATTAGAACGCGTGCGCACGAACTGGGTTTGTTGTGATGACCCAACTGCGACATAGGGCGGCTAATTTCGCTGTGACGCACAACGCTGCGTGCGCCCAACGATGTGCTAGGGTGTGGTCCTCGGCCTAAGGACAGAGCTATGAGACGGCGCGACTTCATCACGCTCATCGGAAGCGCCGCGGTGGTACCGTTGCTTCGAGCGCCTTTCGCGCGAGCGCAAGAGCCGGGACGCATCTACCGCCTCGCCACGATGACAGGCGCTTCACGTCGGGCACCACGGATGGTGGCGTTTTTTGACGAACTGAAGACGTTGGGCTTCGTTGAGGGGCAAAATCTTAAGATTGTTGCCGGTGGCTTTGAGCTTCGCAATGATCAGTATGCGGACGTCGCGGCGACGTTACCCAAGGCCGCCCCAGACGTGGTATTTTGCGTCAGTGACGTCGCAACACGCGCAGCACACGAGGCGGCCCCGACGCTTCCCATTGTCGGCCTATCGGACGATATGCTCGCCGCGGGTTTTGTACGCTCGTTTTCCCATCCCGGTGGCAATATTACAGGTGTCAGTATTCTCGGGGCCCAACTCAATGGCAAGCGCCTGGAAATCCTTATGGAGGCCGTGCCCCGCGCACGGAATGTCGCAATCCTGGCGGACCCCAATAATACGCCACCGGCGGAACTGAAGGTGCTTGAGAACGCCGCTCGTGCGCGCAGCGTCGAGGTCGCGGTCTTCACGGCGGGGACGCCTGCACAGATCGCGCCAGCGATGGACGAGGCCAAGGCATCAGGGGCCACTGGACTTAACGTGCTGTCCGCGCCACTGTTTTCCTTTAATCGCCGGATCGTCATCGAGCGGTCCGCAGCCCTGCGCTTACCCGCGATTTATGAATGGCCTGAAATGGCGGAAGAGGGCGGTTTGATCGGATACTGCCCGCGTCTTACGTTTATCTATGGCCAGTTGTCGCGTCTGATTGTCAAGGTCCTCCGCGGCGTTACGCCCGAACACCTCCCGGTCGAGCAGCCGACCAAGTTTGAGCTGGTGATAAATCTCAAAACCGCGAAAGCGCTTGATCTCAACGTGCCGCTGCACCTGCAAGAGCTTGCCGACGAGGTGATCGAATGACTGCGTCTGTTTGCTGCGCACGGTCTGAGTCTTTTACTTCTCGCTCACGTTGATCGGCCGCGCCGACGCGGGCTGGAGACAAAGTTCATGAGACGACGGGAGTTCATCACGCTACTCGGTAGCGCGGCGACCGGATGGCCACTCGCCGCACGAGCGCAACAGCCAGACCGCGTGCGGCATATCGGAGTATTCGTCGGAAACGCAGAGAGCGCGGCCGATCCAATCGCGGGCGAGACACTTCGGCAGTTTAGGGAAGCGTTCCAGCAAGCGGGATGGATAGCAGGAAAGACCATCCGCGTGGACTACAGGTTCGGCGGGCCATGGGATTGATCTCAAGACTGCGAAGGCCCTCGGCCTCGTTGTGCCGGATAAAATCCTCGCGCTGCCCGATGAGGTGATAGAGTGACCGGTAAAGCGCGGTAATCCGTGGCTAACCGTTATGGCGGATACACGGCTTTTGCTGGTTGCCCGTCGCGCGGGACGAATAGATGATCGCATGAGACCGCCATCTGGAAGCGGTGCCGGAGCAGTACCTAAGCCGCCGGACGTCTCCGGCAGCGGCGCTTCCGTTGCGGGCGCATCCATCGTGCGCAGCCGGTTGTTTATCAAATATGTCGTTTTGTTCGTCGCCGTCGTGAGTCTGGCGCTGATCGCCAACGGCGCCTTCGACGTCTACTTCTCCTATCAGGAACAGAAGGCGTCGCTGGTGCGCATCCAACGTGAGCAAGCTGAAGCCGCCGCTGGAAAGATCGGGCAATTCATCAGCGAGATTGAAAGTCAGGTCGGCTGGACCACGCAACTGCCCTGGTCGGCCGGCACCCTGGAGCAGCGCCGCTTTGACGCGCTGCGGCTGCTTCGGCAGGTGCCGGCAATCACCGAGCTTGCCGAGATCAACTCGAGCGGTCATGAACAGCTGAAAGTGTCGCGCCTCGCCATGGAGGTGGTTGGCAGCGGCAATGATGTCTCCAAGGAGCCGGCCTTCGCGGAGGCGGTGGCGCACAAGGCGTATTACGGCCCGGTCTATTTCCGCCGCGAATCCGAGCCCTACATGACGCTCTCGCTTGCCGGCACGCGTCGCGAAACCGGCGTCAGCATCGCCCAGGTGAATCTCAAACTCATCTGGGACGTGCTTTCCAAGATCAAATTCGCCGGCCACGGACGTGCTTATGTGGTCGATGCCGCTGGACGGCTGATCGCCCATCCGGACATCAGCCTTGTATTGCGGAACACCGACATGTCGCAGCTTCCGCAGGTGCAAAGCGCGCGCGCTGCTACGGCCGGCAATGCCGCCGAGCAAGTCGAAGAAGCCGTCGATATCGAAGGCCACCAGGTACTGACGGCTTCCGCCGCCGTTAGCCCGCTCGGCTGGCACGTTTTCGTTGAGACACCGATCGAGGAAGCCTATGCGCCGCTCTACGTTGCCATCGAACGCACCGCCCTCGTGCTTCTAGGCGCGTTGGCGCTCGCCTTCGCCGCCGGCCTGTTTCTGGCACGGCGGATGGTGGTCCCGATCCAAGCGCTGCGGGCTGGGGCCGCCCGCCTCGGCTCGGGCGACCTCGGTCAGCGCATTACCATCAAAACCGGCGACGAAGTCGAGGCGCTGGCCGACCAGTTTAACGATATGGCCGGACGCCTGCAGGAGTCGTACGCCAACCTCGAGCAAAAGGTCGAGGCACGCACCCATGAACTATCCGAGGCGTTGGAGCAGCAGACGGCAACATCGGAGGTGCTGCAAGTCATCTCCAGCTCGCCCGGGGACTTGCAGCCCGTGTTCGCTAGCATGTTGGAAAACGCGGTTCGCATCTGCGACGCGACGTTCGGCAACATCTACCGTTGGGATGGCGACGCCTTTAGCCTCTTAGCGACACATAAAACGCCACCCGCATTCGCTGAAGCCCGCAGGCGCTCTCCGCTTAGTCCTGGCTCAGACACCCCTCTCGGTCGTATGGTCGCGAACAAAGCGGTAATCCACCTTGCCGACGCTGTGGCCGATCCCAGTTATGCCGAACAACGCGATCCGGCCGCCGCCGCAGCCGTCGAAATTGGCGGGGCGCGGGCGGCTGTGCTCGTTCCAATGCTAAGCGAGAACGAATTGATTGGTTCGTTTTCCGTTTTCCGTAAAGAGTTGCGCCCTTTCACCGACAAACAAATTGACCTTGTAAAGAGCTTCGCCGCCCAGGCCGTCATTGCCATTGAGAATACCCGGCTGCTCACGGAGCTGCGCGAATTGCTGGAGCAGCAGACAGCAACCTCGGAAGTGCTACGTGTGATCTCCAGCTCGCCCGGCAATCTTGAGCCGGTGTTTGCATCGATGTTGGAGAAGGCTGTCGCCATCTGCGACGCCAAGTTCGGCAATATTTATCGCTGGGACGACAACGCGCTGCATCTTGCCGCCACTTACAACACACCGCCGGCTTTCGCCGAAACGCGCCGGTATTCAGCGCTAATGCGTCCGGGCGCTTTGACGGTCACCGGGCGCATGCTGGCGACCAAAGCCGTGGTTCACGTTGTCGATGCCGCAGAGCAGCCCGGTTATGGCGACAAAAGCGACCCCGCGGCGGTCGCCGCCGTCGAACTCGGCGGAGCGCGGACGATCCTTGCCGTGCCGATGATGAAGGAAGCCGAACTGATCGGCTCCTTCACCGTTTATCGCCAGGAAGTCCGCCCCTTCACCGACAAGCAGATTGCCCTGGTGGACGGCTTCGCCGCACAAGCTGTCATCGCGATCGAAAATACCCGCCTGTTGAACGAGTTGCGCCAGCGCACCGAGGATCTCGGCCGCTCGGTTAGCGAGCTGCGCGCGCTCGGCGAAGTATCGCAGGCGGTAAATTCGACGCTCGATCTGGAGACCGTGCTCTCCACCATCGTCGCCAAGGCTGTGCAACTCTCCAACACCGAGGCCGGCGCGATCTACGTCTTCAATGAGCGCGACCGAGGTTTCCATCTGCGCGCGACATACGGAATGGATCAGGAGCTGATCGAAGCGCTCCGCAACGCGCGACTAGACTTCGATGATCGCAACGTGGAGCTGATTCTGGCCCAGCGCGACCCGATCCAGGTCGGTGACTTGCAGGAGGAAATTCGTTCCGATGTCGACCGGATCATTGTGCGTGCCGGCTACCGCTCACGGCTAACGGCGCCGCTATTTCGCGGCGACGATCTCGCCGGTCTTTTGGTGGTGCGCCGGCGCACGCCTGGCGCATTTGCGCAAAACACCGTCGATTTGATCAAGACGTTCGCGGCCCAGTCGGCGGTCGCCATTCAGAATGCGCGCCTGTTCGAAAACGTCGAGATGCGCACCCGCGAACTGGTAAAATCCCTGCAGGACCTGCGCACCGCCCAGGACCGCCTAGTGCAGACGGAGAAGCTCGCCTCGCTTGGCCAGCTGACCGCCGGCATCGCCCACGAGATCAAGAACCCGCTCAACTTTGTCAACAATTTTTCATCGCATCTCAGTCGAGCTGATCGACGAATTACAGGCGGCGCTCCGGACTGTTGCCGTCGACGACAAGACGCGCGCCGACATCACCGAGCTTTCGGACATGCTACGGGGCAATCTCGAAAAGGTCTTGCAGCACGGCAAGCGCGCGGACTCAATCGTCAAGAACATGCTTCTGCATTCGCGGCAAGGATCGGGCGAACATCAGACGGTCGACATTAACGCCTTGGTGGAAGAAAGCCTCAATCTAGCCTATCACGGTGCGCGCGCCGAGAAGCAGGGTTTCAACATCACGCTGCAGCGCTCCCTCGACCCGACTGCCGGGCAGGTCGACTTGTTCCCGCAGGAGATCACCCGCGTACTTCTTAACCTCATTTCCAACGGCTTTTACGCCGCGACCAGACGCAAGGCCGAAAAGCACGGCGGCGACTATGAACCGACGCTATCGGCGTCGACCAAAAGTCTCGGCGACAGCGTGGAAATCAGGATTCGTGACAACGGCACCGGCATTCCGGCCGAGGTCAGGGACAAGATATTCAATCCGTTCTTCACCACTAAGCCGGCGGGCGAGGGTACCGGCCTCGGCCTGTCGTTGAGCCATGATATCATCGTCAAGCAGCATGCCGGCTTGATCGAGATCGATACTAAGCCGGGCGAGTTCACTGAATTCCGTATTGTTCTGCCGCGCGTCGCTGCGGTCGTTGCCAAGCCAGGAGGGAATGCGTGAACCTTCTTATTCTTGTGGTCGACGACGAACCGGACGTGGAGCACCTGTTCCGCCAGCAATTCCGGCGCGACTTGCGTTCCGGCCGTTTCGCCATGGAGTTTGCCCAGTCCGCGCCGGCCGCGCTCGAGTGCATTGCCGCGGCCAAAGACCGGTCGCTGATCCTCATTCTCTCCGACATCAACATGCCGGGGATGAGCGGGCTTGACCTTCTTCCCAAGGCAAAGGCGGTACGTCCGGACGTGCCCATAATCATGATCACCGCGTACGGAGACGCGGAGACCAAGCGCAAGGCGCTCGAGCGCGGCGCTGAGTCGCTGCTAACCAAACCCATAGATTTCACGACGCTGCGCAGCGAAATCGATATGCGGGTGGGAAGCGTCGCATGACCGCCCAGATCCTCGTGGTCGATGACGAGCCAGATCTGGAACTCTTGATCCAGCAAATGTTCCGGCATCAGATTCGCGAGGGTGTTGTCTCGTTTCTGTTCGCCCGCGATGGCGTCGACGCCTTGGCCCAGCTCCAATCGCACGGCGCCATCGACATGGTGGTGACCGACATCAACATGCCGCGAATGGATGGGCTGTCGCTATTGCAGAAGCTGCAGGAGGATGAGGAAAAGATTTCCACCATCATCGTCTCGGCCTACGGCGACATGGCCAATATCCGAACCGCGATGAACCGCGGCGCCTTCGATTTTCTGACCAAGCCGATCGATTTTCCCGACCTTGAAAAAACGATTGCCAAGACAATCCGGCACATCCAGGTTTTGCGTGAAGCGCGGGAGCGGCAAGCGGCGGCGGAGCGCGCGCACGCTTCGCTGTCGCGTTACTTCTCGCCCAACCTGGCGCAGCGACTCGCCAGTGACACCGAAGCGCTCGACCTGCGCGGCCAACGCCGCGAGATCGCGACGCTGTTCACCGACATAGCCGGCTTCACGACGCTGGTGGAAACGCTTGAACCTGATGTTCTTGGACCCCTGCTCAACGATTATCTCGTCGGCATGACAGATGTCGTGTTCACCCACGATGGCACAGTCGCAAAGATCGTCGGCGACGCCATCCATGTGCTGTTTGGCGCCCCCGGCGAACAGCCGGACCATGCCGCCCGCGCGGTCGCCTGCGCGCTTGCGTTGGACGAATACGCACAATGCGTCCGCGAACGCTGGCTGCCAAAAGGTATCATCCTCGGGGTCACGCGCATCGGCGCCCACGCCGGGGCGGCGATTGTCGGCAACTTTGGCGGCGGTCGCTTTTTCGATTACACGGCGTATGGCGACACCATCAATACCGCAGCGCGGCTTGAGACCGCCAACAAACAGCTCGGTACTCGCATTTGCGTCAGCGCTACTTTGGCGGCGAAGGTACAAGAGTTTCACGGCCGTCCGGTCGGCGACCTGGTGCTGCGCGGCAAGACCGAGGCATTGCCTGCCTTCGAGCCGCTGTCCCGTGAGCGACATGAAGACGCAGCGACGGCCAGTTATGCGGGCGCTTTTGCAAAACTCGAGGTGAATGACCCCACCGCGCTGGCAGCATTTGCCGCGCACGTCGGCGAGCACCCGGATGATCAACTCGCCAGTTTTCATCTGAAGCGCCTTTTGAATGGCGCAAAAGGCGCGCGAATTGCGATGGAGTGAACGCTTGTCCGTTTGCTGGGACGGATCTTTCGGAAAAAGGCGGGTGGTAAACAGCCTGGTTGAATGAAAGCTATGACAACCGGAACTAGCGTAGCGCGTCACTTAGTGCGATGCAAAGATATTGTCCCAACTTGAGGTCAAGCCGCCTCGAAAGCGAATGCTGAATTCGGGCGAGACTGACCCAACTCCCGACATTCGCCACGGTCAGTTGATGCATTGCAAAAAGTTCACTCGATCACCTCGTCGGCAAGCGCGAGCACGTTGTTCGGCACGGTAAAATCCATCGCTTTGGCGGTTTTCAAGTTGATGACGAACAAATAGCGCGTCGGCAGCTCGAACGGCAGGTCGGCGGGCTTGGTGCCACTAAAAATCTTGGCGGCGAGCGCGGCGGCACGATCGAAGGTTTCTTTCGCGTCCGCGCCGTAAGACATCAAGCCGCCGGCGCGCGCCAGGAAGTCCTGCTCATAGATTGCCGGCAGCCGGCGTTCGGCTGCGTAATCGAACACGCGCTTGCGATTCAGAAGCGTGAGCGCGTCGGTAACCATCAGAATGGCGCCCGGCGGATCGCGGTTCATCGCGTCGAAGGCCTCGTTGAAATCGTCGGGTTGACGCACGCCCAGCGCCTGCACCATGACGCCCATCTCCTGCGCGGCTTTCGCCGATGCGTCATAACGCTGCGTCATGCCGAGATCGTCCTTATTCCACAACATGGCGACCTTGCGAAGCTGCGGCGACGTTGCCTTCAAGAGCCCGAGGCGTTTGGTGGAAAGCGCAGCGGCGTCGTCGGATATTCCCGTGACGTTGCCGCCCGGTCGCGCCAAGCTCGCCACCAGCCCGGTAACAACCGGATCGCCCGAGCCTGCGACAATCACCGTTGCCACGCCCGATGCCTTGGCGGCCGCTGCTGCCGGGTAGCCGATTGTCACGACAACGTCGACATTCGCAGCTTTCAAATCCTGCATCAGATTCGGCATCTGGCCTATCTTGCCGGCTGCGCCGCGAGTCTCGTAGGCGAGGTTTTGTCCGAGTGTATAGCCGCGCTGCGCTAGCCCGGCGATGAGCAACGCTCCGGGACCGTCCGTGGGCGCGATCGGCGCAGTGACGGTGAGCGTGCCAATGCGATAGGTCTTGGCAGTGGTCTGTGCGGTGGCACCGCAAGGCGCCGCGACAATTGCACCAGCAAGTGCTTGCAGCACCTCGCGACGTCGCATGATCTGCCTCCTCGGGCGCTCTTGCCGTGAAATTGCCATTCGGACCCTCCAGTTGCAGTCACGCGCACTGGATCACGCGAACGATAGCACGCCACAATCAGCAGGTCTGTGACCGACTTCACAGTCCGATCATGTTGCGGTGCGTGAGGCCGCTTATGGCCCCTTGCGTCACTTGGTGCAGCGCAAGTAAATGTCGGCGTTCGGGGTAATAGCGGAAGTCGCCGCCGGATCGCTCAAACGACGCGACTGACCGATGCTGTCGAAAAAGGCAAAAATGAACTGACCGAAATTTTTCTCTGTGTGTGCGTCCAAACTGCTATTTCATAAACGAACGCCTCACAGAAAGCTTGGCAAGGCCGCCGGTTAGAAAGCGGACTAATTTGTGTGTCCCCCTACATCATTTCCAAACAACCGCACCAGCGCCTCTGAAAAAATTCGTTCGGCCCCCCAAAAGGACTTTTTCGACAGCATCGACCCATCTCGGAAATCAGCGACCTGTCTTGCTGCGATGCGAAGCGAACGATGTGCTATGATTTGAGTCCTTGGTCCGAAGAGAGGAAAGCCGTGAGGCGGCGCGATTTCATCACACTTGTCGGTAGCGCCGCGGTCGCTTGGCCGCTACCCGTGCTCGCGCAGCAGTCCAAGCGGCGCGTTGGCGTCCTTATGTCTACGGCGGCACAGGATCGGGAAGGGCAAGCCCGCCACGCGGCATTCGTGGATGGCCTGCGGGAATTGGGACAAATCGAGGGTCGCAACCTGCAAATCGACACTCGCTGGCCTGTAGGCGACGCCGCTCGCAGCCAATCCGCGGAGGAATTGGTTAGGCTGGCTCCGGACGTCATCGTTGCTTCTGGCAGTGCGAATGTGACGGCCCTGCAAAGGATTACTCGCAGCCTGCCGATCGTGTTCGCGAACGTCATCGACCCGGTTGGTGCGGGTCTCGTTGCGAGCTTGTCACGGCCGGGTGGCAACACTACTGGATTTAGCTCGTTTGATTACAGCCTAAGCGGAAAATGGCTCGAACTCCTCAAACAGATTGCCCCCAACCTAACGCGAATTGCGGTCCTTCGCGATCCCGCACTACCCGCAGGAATCGGCCAGTTCGCCGTGATCCAGGCGATGATGCCGCCGTCATATGGGGTGGAGCTGACCACGATTGACAGTCGCGAGCCTGGCGAGATCGAGCGTGCCATCACCGCCTTCGCGCGCGAGCCGAATGGCGGCCTGATCGTGACAGCGAGTCCATCGGCGGTGGCCTATCGCTATCTGATCATTTCGGTAGCGACGCGTTGCCGTCTTCCGAATGTCTATCCGTACCCATACTTCCCGGCAAGTGGAGGCCTCGCGTCCTACGGGCCTGATCCGATCGATGAGCACAAGCGCTCAGCCGCTTACGTCGATCGCATCCTTAAGGGCGAGAAACCCGCCGAGCTGCCAGTGCAGGCGCCTACCAAATACGTGTTGGTCATCAACCTCAAGACCGCTAAGACGCTCGGAATTACTGTTCCAGCGACGGTGCTCGCGCGCGCCGACGAGACTATTGAATGACGATACTGTTTTTCAGGACCGCAAGGGTCTGGTGTTGGCCCTGAGCGACGCAAGATGTGCGCAACAAAATGGCGGCTTATGGGGTGAGAGCGGAAGTTGCCGACGCAGGCTTAAAGCGACGCTCATGACCCTTGCCGGAAGCAGCGTTAAGCACGGCACATCTTCAAAGACATGTGATAGTCTGGTTAGGCGCCGAGCAGTTTAGCCCGCGCAGGGGAGGCAACCATGCGGCGGCGGGATATCCTGGCACTATTCGGTTGTCTGCCGATCGCGTGGCCGCGCGCGGCGCGCGCGCAACAATCGGAGCGGACGCGGCGCCTCGGCATACTCTATGGAGCCGACGCCGATGATGAGGTGTCGCAAGCGCGCAGCACCGCATTTCTCAAGGTGTTGCAAGATCGAGGCTGGACCAGCGGCCGCAACGTGCAGATCGAGACCCGTTGGGCAGCCGGCGACGCTGACCGCACCAGCAAATTTGCGACCGAATTAGCGGCGCTGGCGCCGGACGTCATCTTCGCGACCGGGACCCCGACGGTCGCGGCTTTGCTTCATGCAACGCGCACGGTGCCGATCGTTTTTACCACTGTTCCCGACCCGGTTGGAGCCGGATTTGTCGATAGCCTGGCCAAGCCGGGAGGAAACGCCACTGGATTTATGAACTACGACTACAGCCTCGCCGCGAAATGGCTGGAGTTGCTCAAACGGATCGCTCCGGCGACGACGCGCGCCGCGGTGCTTCGCGACCCCGCCGCCACGAGCGGAATCGGCCAATGGGCTGCAATTCAGACCGCTGCACCGTCCCTTGGTATCGAGCTGACCCCGGTCAATGTGACCGATATGGGCGAAATCGAGCGATCGATTGCGGCGTTCGCACGCGCGCCCAATGGCGGCATGATCGTGACGGGAAGTTTTCTAACAGCGGTCCACCGCAAGCCAATCGTCGCGCTGGCGGGCCGCTACAAATTGCCGGCGGTTTATTTCGGACGCTACATTGTCGAGGAAGGTGGTTTGCTCTCTTATGGGCCTGATTATACTGACGGGTATCGGAAAGCTGCCGATTACGTTGACCGCATCCTGCGAGGCGCAAAGCCGGGCGAGCTGCCAGTACAAGCGCCCAGCAAGTACGAGTTGGTTATCAACGCGAGGGCCGCGAAAGCCTTGGGCCTCGCAATATCCCCGACCCTTCTTGCGACCGCCGACGATGTGATCGAATAGCCGGCGCCGATGTCGCAGTTTGGCCCATCGCGACAGTTGGCGCGGTGCAGCGATATCTCTGAAGTTGAGGTCAAAGCGAACTCAGGATCGATGGCGTAACTCAGCGGCTTGTGACCGCGCGCCAACTCGATCGTCAGGAATATGCTACTGCATTCGTGTCAGGGGGCTGGCGAGCATCAGCAAGTCGATATCAACGCACTGGTCGAGGACAGCCTCAATCTCGCCTATCACGGTGCGCGGGCGGAGAAGGAAGGTTTCAATATCATCCTGGAGAAGTCCTTTGACCCAGCTGCCGGCGATGTCGATTTGTTCCCGCAGGAGATTACCCGGGTTCTACTCAACCTGATCTCCAATGGCTTCTACGCGGCGACCAAGCGCAAGGCCGAAGCCGATGGGAGCGACTACGAGCCAACGCTTGCTGCCGCCACCAGGAATCTGGGCGACAGCGTTGAGATCAGTATTCGAGACAACGGCACCGGCATCCCTCCTGAGGTCAGGGACAAGATGTTCAATCCGTTTTCACGACGAAGCCCGTTGGCGAAGGAACCGGGTTGGGCCTTTCGCTCAGTCACGATATCATCGTTAAGCAACATGCCGGGTCTATAGATGTTGACACGCAACCCGGCGAGTTCACCGAATTTCGGATCGTTCTGCCGCGCCGCGCCGCAACGATTGCCCGATTACCGAGTGCCATTTCGGGAGACCGCGCATGAGCCTTCTTATCCTCGTGGTAGACGATGAACCAGATGTGGAGGTGCTGTTTCGCCAGCAGTTCCGGCGCGACCTCCGGGCAGGCCGGTTCGCCATGGAGTTTGCGCAATCCGCCCCGATAGCCCTTCAGCGCATCACCCATGCAGGCGCCCGTTCGCTCATTCTGATCCTGTCCGACATTAATATGCCGGGGATGAGCGGCCTTTAACTTCTGCCGAAAGCTAAGGCGCCTCGGCCGGACGTGCCGATCATCATGATTACAGCCTACGGCGATGCGGAGACCAAGCGTCAAGCTTTGGAGCGCGGCGCGGAGGCGCTGCTGACCAAGCCGATCGACTTCGAGACGCTTCGCAGCGAAATCGACACGCGGATCGAACGCGCCGCATAACAACCTTCCGAATTTGCTGCAGTGCGTGAGGCGGCTCCTTGCCCGTTGCGTCACTTGCTGCAGCGCAAACGAATGTCGGCGTTCGCGGTAGAGCGGAAGTCGCGTGCGTCAAACGACGCTCGTGACACTCATCGACATAAGGGGTCCCGTTTTCGCTGCGCCGCACGCTTCAATGACGGCGCCGGGACATGGTATGCTGACTTAATTCTATCGCCCGCGGGGAGCCTAATGAGGCGGAGAGAGTTCATCGCCCTTATCGGTGGTGCGGCGACGCTGGCGCTGTTTCGAGTGCCCGTCGCGCCGGCACAGGAGCCCGGACACATCTACAGACTTGGTATATTGACCGGCGCTGCTCGTCAGGCACCACGGGTGGCCGCTTTTTTTGACGAGCTCAAGGTGCTCGGTTTCGTTGAGGGGCAAAACCTGAAGATCGTTGTTGGTGGCTTTGGTCTTCGCGAAGATCAGTTCGCGGACGTCGCGGCAACGTTGGCCAAGGCTGCTCCGGACGTTGTCTTTTGCGTCGGTGATGTCGCGATCCGCGCCGCACAGCAATCGGCCAACACCGTTCCTCTCGTCGCCCTGTCGGGCGATTTGGTCGCCGCGGGTTTTGTGCGCTCGCTGGCCCGTTCCGGTGGTAATTTCACCGGCGTCAGCACGTTCGGGACCGAACTCGATAGCAAGCGGCTTGAAATCCTCATGGAAGCCGTGCCTGATGAGCGGCGTATCGCGATTTTGGCTGATCCGAAACTAATGCAACCGGCGGAGCTTCAGGCGCTTCAGAACGGCGCCCGTACGCGCGGCGTCGAACTCGGGATCTTTACAGCTAGAGAGCCCGAACAGATCGCGCCCGCGATGGATAAGGCCAAGGCATCGGGGGCCGGTGCACTGAACGTGTTGTCGGCGCCGCTGTTCTCCTTCAATCGCCGTATCGTTATCGACGGGGCCGCAACTCTGCAACTGCCCGCGATTTATGAATGGCCAGAAATGGCGGAAGAGGGTGGTCTGATCGCATACGGCCCGCGTCTTCTACCGATCTATCGGCAGTCGGCGCGTCTGGTTGTCAAGGTCCTCCGCGGCGCCAAGCCGGAAGACCTTCCGGTTGAGCAACCTACTCAATTCGACCTCGTCATCAATCTTACGACCGCCAAAGCTCTCGGCCTGACGATCCCAGAGCCGCTTCTCACGCGCGCCGACAAGGTGATCGAATAGCGAGGCAGTTTGGTGCGTTGCGTGAGGCAGAAGATGGCCCGTTGCGTCACTTGCCGCAGCGCAAGCAAATGTCGGCGTTCGGGGTAATAGTGGAAGTCGCCGCCGGACGGCTCAACGACGCGACTGACCCGTAAGAGACAAATGTCCACCAACCGAGCGCAAAGATGAAGGCGTGTAACTGGCATCAGCGGTGGCTCGTCAATCACGCGATGGAAGTTTGCCCTTCCAGTATCTGCCGTAGACTTCCAATCGCCTTTGTCACGTATCCGTCAAACCATTCAGTATAATATTTGAGCCAATGAATTCCCGAAAGCTATGCATTCCCTTTCGCCGCTGCCGCGACGCCACCTCTCGCAGTATATGCTTATAACTATTCGATGGAAGCCAGATCTGATGCTTTCGAATCCGCTAAATCACACCTCTTCGACACCAGCAGCTGGGGTGAATTTTGCGACGTCACTCTCACCCTGAGGCAAGCCCGCCAGTCCGAAAGAGGTGCGTGGGTCAAGATCGATGACTATCCGTGCAGACAAGCTTTTCGGCACTTCACGAACCTCCTCAATAGGGCCGTATTTGGAGCTGCCTTTGGTCGGCACGGCAAACGTCTTCGTGTATTGCCCGTACTTGAGAAAGGCGAGGTCTGCACCCGCGAATTACGTTCATGGGAGCGCGGCATGTCAGGTCGATGGCATATTCATTGTGCTATTGAGTTGCCCCCGCACTTCGATGCCGTTGCCCTTGAGAGCCTGATCCGCGATTGTTGGGCGAAAGTCGAGCTGGGTTACGGCCGAATTCTTGTCCGCGACTGTGCAAACGCGGGTTGGATCAACTACATGTTGAAAGACCGCCAGAAGTCCGAGTTCGACGGTTTTCTTGACTGCGTCATAACAGAGTCTTTGCACAATCCAATTGCTGACGCGTAGCCGTTCTTTGGATCGGACTCTTCTAGATAAAGCTGAGCAGGGGCGGCTGATTTCGCAGTCGCCTTGTTTCACTTTGTTGCTCAATTCCCGGCGCCGAGCGGCTCGGCCAACGCGGCTGATAAAACAAAAATGAAATGTCGGTCGGCCAGCGCTGCTGATATCAAACAAGAATATCGATCTACGCGCGCGCGCGTGCGCGCGCTATGGTTAGAGAAAGTGGGTAACGCGTCCCCCCTACCGCGAAATCGAGAGCCCGGGCGGCGATCGGCTCGGCCCGGTAGCTCGGCGGCGGTGGTGAACTCCGCCGCCAGCACAAAAAAATTCCCGGCGCCGAGCGGCTCGGCCAACGCGGCTGATAAAACAAAAATGAAATGTCGGTCGGCCAGCGCTGCTGATATCAAACAAGAATATCGATCTACGCGCGCGCGCGTGCGCGCGCTATGGTTAGAGAAAGTGGGTAACGCGTCCCCCCTACCGCGAATCGAGAGCCCGGGCGGCGATCGGCTCGGCCCGGTAGCTCGGCGGCGGTGGTGAACTCCGCCGCCAGCACAAAAAAATTCCCGGCGCCGAGCGGCTCGGCCAACGCGGCTGATAAAACAAAAATGAAATGTCGGTCGGCCAGCGCTGCTGATATCAAACAAGAATATCGATCTACGCGCGCGCGCGTGCGCGCGCTATGGTTAGAGAAAGTGGGTAACGCGTCCCCCCTACCGCGAATCGAGAGCCCGGGCGGCGATCGGCTCGGCCCGGTAGCTCGGCGGCGGTGGTGAACTCCGCCGCCAGCACAAAAAAATTCCCGGCGCCGAGCGGCTCGGCCAACGCGGCTGATAAAACAAAAATGAAATGTCGGTCGGCCAGCGCTGCTGATATCAAACAAGAATATCGATCTACGCGCGCGCGCGTGCGCGCGCTATGGTTAGAGAAAGTGGGTAACGCGTCCCCCCTACCGCAAATCGAGAGCCCGGGCGGCGATCGGCTCGGCCCGGTAGCTCGGCGGCGGTGGTGAACTCCGCCGCCAGCACAAAAAAATTCCCGGCGCCGAGCGGCTCGGCCAACGCGGCTGATAAAACAAAAATGAAATGTCGGTCGGCCAGCGCTGCTGATATCAAACAAGAATATCGATCTACGCGCGCGCGCGTGCGCGCGCTATGGTTAGAGAAAGTGGGTAACGCGTCCCCCCTACCGCGAATCGAGAGCCCGGGCGGCGATCGGCTCGGCCCGGTAGCTCGGCGGCGGTGGTGAACTCCGCCGCCAGCACAAAAAAATTCCCGGCGCCGAGCGGCTCGGCCAACGCGGCTGATAAAACAAAAATGAAATGTCGGTCGGCCAGCGCTGCTGATATCAAACAAGAATATCGATCTACGCGCGCGCGCGTGCGCGCGCTATGGTTAGAGAAAGTGGGTAACGCGTCCCCCCTACCGCAAATTGAGAGCCCGGGCGGCGATCGGCTCGGCCCGGTAGCTCGGCGGCGGTGGTGAACTCCGCCGCCAGCACAAAAAAATTCCCGGCGCCGAGCGGCTCGGCCAACGCGGCTGATAAAACAAAAATGAAATGTCGGTCGGCCAGCGCTGCTGATATCAAACAAGAATATCGATCTACGCGCGCGCGCGTGCGCGCGCTATGGTTAGAGAAAGTGGGTAACGCGTCCCCCCTACCGCGAAATCGAGAGCCCGGGCGGCGATCGGCTCGGCCCGGTAGCTCGGCGGCGGTGGTGAACTCCGCCGCCAGCACAAAAAAATTCCCGGCGCCGAGCGGCTCGGCCAACGCGGCTGATAAAACAAAAATGAAATGTCGGTCGGCCAGCGCTGCTGATATCAAACAAGAATATCGATCTACGCGCGCGCGCGTGCGCGCGCTATGGTTAGAGAAAGTGGGTAACGCGTCCCCCCTACCGCGAATCGAGAGCCCGGGCGGCGATCGGCTCGGCCCGGTAGCTCGGCGGCGGTGGTGAACTCCGCCGCCAGCACAAAAAAATTCCCGGCGCCGAGCGGCTCGGCCAACGCGGCTGATAAAACAAAAATGAAATGTCGGTCGGCCAGCGCTGCTGATATCAAACAAGAATATCGATCTACGCGCGCGCGCGTGCGCGCGCTATGGTTAGAGAAAGTGGGTAACGCGTCCCCCCTACCGCGAATCGAGAGCCCGGGCGGCGATCGGCTCGGCCCGGTAGCTCGGCGGCGGTGGTGAACTCCGCCGCCAGCACAAAAAAATTCCCGGCGCCGAGCGGCTCGGCCAACGCGGCTGATAAAACAAAAATGAAATGTCGGTCGGCCAGCGCTGCTGATATCAAACAAGAATATCGATCTACGCGCGCGCGCGTGCGCGCGCTATGGTTAGAGAAAGTGGGTAACGCGTCCCCCCTACCGCGAATCGAGAGCCCGGGCGGCGATCGGCTCGGCCCGGTAGCTCGGCGGCGGTGGTGAACTCCGCCGCCAGCACAAAAAAATTCCCGGCGCCGAGCGGCTCGGCCAACGCGGCTGATAAAACAAAAATGAAATGTCGGTCGGCCAGCGCTGCTGATATCAAACAAGAATATCGATCTACGCGCGCGCGCGTGCGCGCGCTATGGTTAGAGAAAGTGGGTAACGCGTCCCCCCTACCGCGAGAATTGAGAGCCCGGGCGGCGATCGGCTCGGCCCGGTAGCTCGGCGGCGGTGGTGAACTCCGCCGCCAGCACAATAAAAAATTCCCGGCGCCGAGCGGCTCGGCCAACGCGGCTGATAAAACAAAAATGAAATGTCGGTCGGCCAGCGCTGCTGATATCAAACAAGAATATCGATCTACGCGCGCGCGCGTGCGCGCGCTATGGTTAGAGAAAGTGGGTAACGCGTCCCCCCTACCGCGAATCGAGAGCCCGGGCGGCGATCGGCTCGGCCCGGTAGCTCGGCGGCGGTGGTGAACTCCGCCGCCAGCACAAAAAAATTCCCGGCGCCGAGCGGCTCGGCCAACGCGGCTGATAAAACAAAAATGAAATGTCGGTCGGCCAGCGCTGCTGATATCAAACAAGAATATCGATCTACGCGCGCGCGCGTGCGCGCGCTATGGTTAGAGAAAGTGGGTAACGCGTCCCCCCTACCGCGAATCGAGAGCCCGGGCGGCGATCGGCTCGGCCCGGTAGCTCGGCGGCGGTGGTGAACTCCGCCGCCAGCACAAAAAAATTCCCGGCGCCGAGCGGCTCGGCCAACGCGGCTGATAAAACAAAAATGAAATGTCGGTCGGCCACCGCTGCTGATATCAAACAAGAATATCGATCTACGCGCGCGCGCGTGCGCGCGCTATGGTTGAAGAAAGAGGTCAACGCGAGCGCTCGACAATGGCCGCTGGCGCTACTGACTTGAGGCTATACTAGCCGCGGAGCTGGGTTCCGACTGGGCCTGCGGCGAAGTTGGCAACGGATCAGTTCAAGGGTTCTGATGGGATTGCCCGCCGGCAGCCAGTCCCATTTCATGCGCCAATCGCGCGAGCTCCACCGCGCGGTTTGCCGGCAAAGGGTAGGCTAAGAACGGATTGTCTCGCCGCGGTCCGACTATCCGTCTCCCGATCGCGAGCATCGGCCGATAGCGCGGTCAACACGACCCCGGCCTGTCGCTTCTCGCTCTCCTGAAGAAGGGGGTGTCCGTCACCGAAATCTAGTGGTTTCGTCCGGCAAAAATGGTCACAATGCATACTCAGTCGAGCAGTCAGCCGGGCTAACCGGCGCTAATTCGACACAAAAGACAAATGTCGGGAGGAATAGATGGCAAAAGCTACTGGTGGCATCACACTATTAGTCGGGTTGACCATGGCGGCGATGAGCGCGGTGCCGGCGTTGGCGCAGGACAAAGAGATTCACCGCGTCGTTACCACGCTCGACAAGAGCAATAAATCGGTCGCCCTGTTCGACGGCAAGGTGCCGCTGAAGATCGGAGGTGCGGGAGAAGGCGTGGCCTCCTTGTGGGTGACGGAGAGAGGTCCGGCCGACTTCTCGTGGGACGCCGATCGTTCCGGGGCGAGGAAGGGCTTCGCGCCATCGAATGGTGGCACCTACCTGCTTGTCGTCGACTTTCCGCCGGTGGGGCCAGAGGTGGACAAGCTCGACGTGAACACGATGATGAAAGTGGTGGGTCCAGATGCACCGAAGCGCGGAGTGCCCCCGAGCAACCCATTGATGCACCGAACTCGTACCGTCGACTATGCGATCATCATGGCAGGCGAGATCGACATGATGCTCGACACGGGCACTGTCCATTTAAAGGCCGGCGACGTGGTAGTTCAGCAGGCGACGAACCACGCTTGGCTCAACCATGGCAAAGAGCCATGCCGCATCGCCTTCGTATTGATGGATTCACAGGAGCCCTAAGCGCGCCAGTAAACGCGCCCGATGTGGGGTGGTCGCCTTTCTCGTGCTGCTTTAGTCGAGATGGCGTGAGTTTTTCCCGACGCAACGAAGGGTCGGCCAATTGGCGGACCCTTCACTATTTCATTTAACTGCAAATCCAGATCCATCCAGCGGGGGGCGACCACCAGCAGGGACCAATGCCGTAACGCCGATTGCCTAGCGAACCTCGTGTGAACACGAACGGCAATTTGGCAACGTAGGTCGGCCTGAGAGGCCGCCATTTCAGCCTTGATCCGTGTCACCGCGCCGGCGCCGGTGTGTCGCTCGCGCAATCATTGGACCAAAAGCTTCCTCGACCTTGCCGGCAATCTACCGGTCCGCGAATTGGCAAACGCAACTCGAGCATCTGTTGGCGCCAACATGATCGCGACATTGATCGATGGCTAGCCGCACGACACATTCTGGTATTGCCTCCTAATTGCCGAGAAGAAACGAGAGGCTGCGCTTGTTGAACGTGTCCGGATCCTCCATCTGCGGCCAATGACTACAGTTTTTCATCTCGAAGACACTGGCATTGGGAATGAGCTTGGCGATCACCATCGCGGTATCGAGAAACACATCACGGTGATCGACCGCCGCCACAATGAGAGTGGGTGCGCGCAAACTTCGCCAATGCTCTTCAGGAATTCGATTTCGATTGTAGATTTCGGGGTCGAGCAACGCCAGAATGTGCGACATGGCGCGCTTCATATCAGGACGGCTATAGAGCGAAAGCCGCGTCGCAACGAGATCGTCCCAAACCTTCCTTTCGTCGTGAAACAGGCCTTTGAAGATCTCACGGATATTGTCCCATGTCGGATTCGTCGCCGCCGCAGCTCTGGTATTCTTGATATCGTTCTGTACAGGCCGCGCCGGAAAGTAGGCGGTCGCAGAAAGCAGAATAACCCTTTCCACTTTCTCAGGATGGTCGATAGCGAATCGGCTCGCGACGCGGGCCCCAAGGGATAAGCCGATGATAGATGCCTTTCTAAGGTCCATAGCCTTATAGAAGTCCACGACGTGCTTCACATAATGTTCCGTCTCATAGTCATAGTCTGGCTTAGCGGTCATCCCTGAACCGATCATATCGAAAGCTATGCAATTGAAATGCTGTGCGTGTGACGCGATGTTGGCCGCGAAATTTTCTAGACTACCGGCGGTGCCATGAAGCATAACCAGCGGCGGGTTCGATTCGCTGCCAGCCTGCACAAACCGCGTCTTGATCCCGCCGGCGTCTATCCACCCTTGTCGAAAAGAAGTCGCAAGCAACTCTGTCCAAACGCTGCGATATGACCCTTGCATTGATCGATCTCTCCTTCTGAACTTGCCGTTGGTTGTCAGATTGCCCGCTTCTATCGCGCGGATACCGGCACACTGGTTGGGCGTCGGCTTGCCGTGCGGTCCATGAATACGATTTGGTCGCTCGCGGGCCGATAGTCCGGGAAGCGAGCGAGAAAACTCGCAACTGCGATGCGCAGTTCAAGCCGCGCCAGCGCCGCGCCAAGGCAATAGTGCACGCCGTGACCGAGCGTCACATGGCGGTTAGGGTTGCGGGTAATGTCGATACGGTCTGGGTCGGCGAATTGATCGGGGTCGCGATTAGCAGCGCCGATCATGATGTGGAGAATCTGGCCTTTGCGGATTTGTACGCCACCGATTTCAAAATCCTCACGCGCTGTACGGATGCCGCGCTGGGTTGGCGCGTCGTATCGGAGGAATTCCTCGGCCGCGAGATCGATGAGTTTAGGATCGGCCCGAAGCTTTGCGAGCTGCTCCGGAAACTGGTGCAGGGACCATAGTGACATGGCGATCGCGCTGCGCGACGTGCCGCCTCCGGCCGTTGCCATCATGTTGCAGGTCGCGAGAATCTCGAGATCGGACAGACGCTCGCTGCCGACTTCGGCATGCACCATGGCTGAGATCATGTCCTCACCCGGATTACGCCGGCGCTCCTCGATCAACGGTGTGAAATAGGCTTGCTGAGCGTCGAGGATGTCACGCTGCTCCTGCGCCATCGCATCCTTGTTAGGCGAAACGGGTTGAAACAGGAAATTGGAACAGCGATCGCTCCAATGCCGCATCATTAGCTCATCCGCATCCGGTAGCCCGAGAAGATCGAGCATCACCTGGGTCGGAAGCCGAGCGGCGAAGTCGAGATAGGCGTCGAAGGTGTTCCGGTCTTTTAACGTGTCCAGGATCGCGTCGGCGCGGCGCTGCATCATCGGCCGCAGACGTTCGACCGCACGTGGCGTCATTGCCTTCAGGAACAGCGCCTTCAGACGGTCGTGATAGGCGTCATCGCGATAAAGGAGCCAGCGGTGGTAGTGCTGGACGATGTCGCTAAATCGCTCCGGATTTGCGCGCGGCAGATATGAGTAGAGCGTCTCGATCCGATCGACACTCAGGTCCGGCCGGTCCTGAAGCTCGAAGACGTCGCGATATCGCGTGAAGTACCAGGCTTGCGCTTTTTCCGACCAGTGTACGGGCTCGCGCTCGCGCATCGCGCGGTAGTACGGATAGGGATTCTGGACAGCGTCGGCGGTGAATATTCCATAGCTATCCTGATCGGCAAGCGCCCGTCTCATACATGACCCCAGACACGACGGCCGATATCGACCAAGAGCTCGATCTTGAGCGTCTGGATATCGGTCGTCACCGCGCTGGGCAAAACCGCAAACTTCGACATCGCTGCGCTCGAAAAGCCGCATTGCGGGCAAATCCCGAGCCGCTCCATCGGCGCATGCTGGGCAGCCTCCTCAAGACGGCGCATTAGGTCATCGGGCGATTCAAGCGCGGGGTTCTTGGTACTAATAATGCCGAGATAAGCGCGCTTAGCCGCCGGCAAGTAACGCAACGGCGCAAAATCTCCGGCTCGCCGCGAGTCATACTCAAGCAGAAACGCATCGACGTCAGCGCGTGTGAGCAAAGCCTCGGCAATCGGCGCGTAGCCGCCGTCGCCCATCCACAGGCCCTCCATGTTGCCGCGGCACAGATGCATAGCGATAGCCAAATCGGCAGGCCGCCCGGCGACCGCGCGATTGAGTACGTCGATATAGAGGCCGACCAGCTTGTCCGGGTCGTCGCCTTCACTCTTTGCCAGCGCACGAATATTTTCGTCGCACAAGAGCGCCAGCGGAACTTCATCAAGCTGCAGGTAGCGGCAGCCGGCCGCGTAAAGCTCTTTAATCTCCTGCTGGAAGACCGCGACCATGTCGTCCCAATAGGCTTCGACGTGCGGATAGACCACGGGGTCGACAGCATTCTTGAAATGACCGAAATGCATATGCGACGGGGTCGGCATCGTGACCTTCACCTGCCGCGTCGCCACAGATTTGATGAACTCGAAATCCTCAGTGACAATCGGCTTGGCGCGCCGCACCTTCTTGGTCGCGACGGGCGCCGGCGATACGGTCGAAAATCCGTCGTCATTTCGGAAAACAAGCTTCGATGCGCGGAAGTCGAAGCCTTCAACCGCATTGAGAAAGCCGCGCGACCAGCCGCCACGGCGGAACTCGCCATCAGTGACGATGGGTAGGCCTAAATCTTCTTGCATCTTGATCGCGAAGCGTATGGAACGATCTTGCACTTCTTGCAGTTTTTCGGGGGCAAGCTTGCCGGCCTCCCACTCGCGCCATGCCGCAACGAGTTCCGGCGGCCTTTTCAAGCTACCGACATGATCAACCGAATTCGATGGAACACGAGATGCTGTCACGACGAATGTCTCCCGGACTTTAACGGCGCCGGCGGTTTTCGGCGTCCGCCTGGAAATGTCATCGGGCTGGGCCCGCCAGCGCCGACAAGCCAATACGGCGTCGAGTTCGGCCGGCGTTGACGCGACTCCCAGAATGTGCCGGTCCGGTCGGATGACGACCGCACCGGTGTGCAGATCGGCGAGATAGGCAGCCGCTTCCCCTTCGGCCACGATCAGAACAATGTCATTCTCTAGCCTAGAACGCATCGTGGCCGGTAACGCATCCACTAGACTACGATATGCGAGCACCGCGTAACGATAGCCAACGTGGTCATCTAGCAATTTTCCGTCGGCCAGTCGCGGTTGCGCGGCGCGGCCGGCCGCTGGCGGCGGCGCATTTCCGTGCAGTCCGGGGCCGAGTCGCGGCGTGATCGGCCTCAGCGTGGTCGGATTGGCGATAAGGTCGCGGTCGCGCTCGCGGGCTTTCTCGGGATCGGTGGTTTGGATGACGCTACCCAGCTCGACGGCGAGATCAATGAAGGCGCGCACGTGCTCCATGCGCTCGGTCTCATAAGTGTCGAGCAGACTGTCACTGGCGACTCCGCCAATCACGTCGCGAAGCTTCCATCCCAGATTGGCGATATCGCGCAAACCGGAGCACATGCCTTGCCCGAGGAATGGCGGCATCTGGTGCGCGGAATCGCCTGCCAGTATCAGACGGCCGTGCCGCCACTGGGTCGAAAGCGCCGAATGAAATGTATAGACGACGGCACGTTCGATCGTAGATTTCGCTGGATCAATACCCCAAGGCTTCAACAGCTCGTAGATGCGATCCGGGTTGGTGATCGCCACCGGGTCGTCCTGGGGCATCAACATAAATTCCCAGCGATGACGCTTGCCTGGCATCGGAATAAAGGTCGTCGGCCGCGCCGGATCGCAATACTGGATCGCGTCGATGACTCGGCCAGTTTCGTCGGCCGCTTCCGGCACACCGGAGGGCGGCTGCTCGAGAATCATATCGAGCACAATCCAACGCTCGTGCGACCGCAGATCTTGCAGCGCCGCGCCCATGAAGCGCCTGACCGTCGAGCGCGCGCCGTCACAGCCGACGACATAGCGGGCGTTTAGCTCCCCAAGGGCACCCGCCGCTAGATTTTCATAGCGGACGCGCACATGATCGCCAGCTTTGTCGAGGGCGAAGGCTTCGCAGCGCAGCCGCACATCGACCGACGGGTGGCGCGACACGCCGTGACGCAAAACCGCCTCGAATTCCGGCTGATAAAAACGATAAGCATTGTTCCAGCCCTCGGGACCTACGCCGCTACGCGTCAGCAACAGCAACAGTTTGCCATCGGCGCTGACGTGACGGATGTTGCGGCTGACGTTAAGCCGCGGCAGCAATTCGTCGGCAAGGCCCATAGTCTGAATGAGCCGCATGCCCTCACCGTCCAGCGCCACAGCGCGTGGCAGGTGATAGACCGACGGCTCGCGCTCGAGCACGACGGTCTTGATGCCACTGAGCCCGAGCAGATTTGCCAGGCCCGCGCCAACCGGCCCATAGCCGATGATGCAGACGTCAAATTCCGCCGATGCCATGACGGGCACCTCGCCGTCAGGATTTGCTCAAACCTATCTTTGCGGCGATCTCCGCCTGGTATTCCTCGATCGGCTTGAATCCAGGCGCGTTGCGGCAAAAGGCATCCGATTTGGCGCGAATCTGATCGGCCGGCAGCGAGAGATCGAGCTCTTCTATGCACGGTTGCTCGATATACCATTGGGTATCGCAAAACACCTCAAGGCGGTTGCCTTCGGGGTCACGAAAGTACAGCGACCAAGCATTGCCGTGGTCCATCGCCCGCATGTCGGTCACGTCTGTCTCGCTCTTCACGCGCTTCCAGACTGTTTGCAGGTCTTCAACAGATGCGACTCGAAAGGAAATCTGGTTGATGTGATTGTAGGATAGATCTTTCGGTCGGCCGCTTACCAAAGCGACCTGATGGTGGTCCTTGGGATCCCAGCTCGTGAACACGATGTCGGCGCCACGTACCTTGCCTCGATCGGTGACAGTGAACCCGAGCGCGCGCGTGTAGAATTCTTCCATCCTCGGCAAGTCGTAAACATAAAGCCCGATGTGACTCATGCTCAGGGGCACCCGCCGGACCGCGTCGCTATGAGGTTTTCCTGCTGCGGACATATCGGTGCCTCCCTACGGCATTCGTGCGAAATTAGAGCCAGCGGACAGGCCGCGGCCAGCAGTCTTGACTAGATGTCCGCAGAGTGGACAATCGAATGACTGGGATCGTGAACGATGGTGCAACGCAACGGCAAGGCGCGGGACGGTAGCGTGCGCTCGCTCGAACGCGGCCTCGCGTTGCTGACTGCCATGAACCGCCGCAGGCTTCCGTCCGTTGTCGAACTTGCGCAGGACACGCATCTGCCGCGGCCGACAGTATATCGGCTTCTAGAAACGCTGAGCCGGGCCGGTTTCGTAACGCGCAGCAGCCCACATGATCGCTACTGCCTGACGAGCCAAGTTCGCGCCCTGAGCGACGGCTTCGCCGAGGACGACTGGATTGCCGATATCGCGGCGCCGCTGATGACTGACCTGACACGCCAGCTGGTATGGCCGGTGGCGTTGATGACCTTCGAAGCAGGCCGCATGCTGGTGCGCGAGACCACCCACGAAGCGAGCACGCTCTCAATCGATCATGGCATGGTAGGACGGTCGCTGCCGATGCTGCGCACTGCGGCCGGCCGCTGCTATCTAGCGCTTTGTCCGCCAGAGGAGCGCCGTGCGATCCTCGATATGCTATCGCGCTCGAAGGATCCAGAGGACCGGGGAGCGCGCGAGACGCAACGTCTAACGAAGTTGCTGGATGCGATCAGCGCCAAGGGCTATGCGATCCAGGATCGGGAGATCAATCCGAAGACGACCGGTATCGCCGTGCCGATTCATCTCGGAGCACGCGTCCTCGGAAACTTGTCACTGATCTGGATCTCATCCGCACTGACGATTGGACGGGCGGAAAGCGAGTTCTTGCCGCTGCTGACCTCGACCGCAAGCCGCATTGGTAAGGCGGTGCGCGATCGTGCTCCAGTCGACCCGATCCAGGCTGATGCATGACATGGTCAATGCACGAAAGTGCGTGGCAACCAAAGAACGATGTCGGGCAATAGAATAAGAAGGATCAGAACGGCGAAGTCGGCGATTAGAAACGGAACCACGCCGCGATAGATTGTGCTCATCGATATCTTTGGCGCGATGGCGTGCAACAGAAACACGATGATGCCCATCGGCGGGTGAATCAGCGCCATTTCGACTTGAATCAGGCAAATCACGCCCCACCACAACGGGTCGTATCCGAGATTGACGATAATCGGCAGGACCAACGGCAAAGTGATGAGGATCGACGACATCTCTTCGAAGAATGTGCCGAGCAGAATGTAGACGATTGTCAGGGTGAAGATCACGCCGAGCGCCGGGAAATGGTGGTCGTCGATCCAATGCACCAATGCGTCAGGCACATGCGCCAGATTAATGAAATACGAGAAGATCGGAGCGGCCATTAGGATCAGATACAACATGGCGGTAACCGAGCCGGCCTCGTACATGCCGCGAACCAGCCCATCCCAGGTGAGGCGGCGCCGAGCCACGGCGAACAGTAGCGCGAGCACGGCTGCGGCCGAAGCCGCCTCGTTGACGGTAAAAATGCCGCTATAGATGCCAGCGAAGACTCCTAGGAGCAACGCAAGCGAAGGCGCTGCACGCCATGTCGCGTCAAGGCGCTCGTTCCACGGCAGCCGCGCGCTCACCGGCGCGATTTGCGGTAGGCGCCGCACAACAACGGCAATGGCAAGAAGGTTGAATGCAATCGTGATCAATGCCGGCACGATGGCAGCGACGAACATGTCGAGAATGAAGGTTTTCGCGACCACGCAATAAATGATCATGACCAGCGACGGCGGGATCAGCGATTTCAGCGTGCCTCCGGCAGCAATCACGCCGGTTGAAAACGCTGGCGAATAACCACGTTCGAGCATCTCGGGCAGCGCCACCTTGCCGAATGTCGCCGCCGTCGCGGTACTCGACCCGCAGATTGCGCCAAATGCAGCAGAGCCGCCGATCGTAGCGTAAGCTAATCCGCCGCGGCGATGTCCGAGGAACGCGGCGGCGGCACGGTAGACATCCTCGGAAAAGCCGGCCACGCTGGCGAACACGCCCATCAGAAGAAACAGCGGCACAGCGGCGAGATCCGTAGAGGAGAGCACGTAGGACGGCTCCTGGGCGAGGAAAGAGAAGGCCGGCATCCAGCCGCCGCCCTGCAACGCAAACCCGACGACACCGACCGTCATCATCGCGAAGCCGATCGGGACCTGTAGCAGGATCAAAGCGAATAGAGCCGCGATCCCCAATGCGCCAATCACCGCCGGTTGCAAATTTGCCCTGCCCTTCAGCTCGTGCTTGTCGGATGTCCGTCCATATAATCGCCGCGTAGCGTCTTGATCCCGACAACGATCTGCAAGACGGCGCTGATACCGATGATCAGCGTTACAGCCCCCCAGACCGGGGCCGTGGGAATGCGCAGCATCCACGTTGCTGAGCCGCTCGCCCGTGCCTGGCTGGCGAACACAGCGAACTGCCAGGTCATCAGGATCAGAACGATCTCGACCAGGATCGCCGCAGCGACGTCGGCAATCTGTCCAACGCGCGGCCCGGCGACGCTGGAAAGGAACCGAATAGTGATATTGCTGCGTTCAACGATCGCCACCGGGATGCAACAGGCCACGGCAAATGCAGCAACGAGCGCGCCAGCATCACGCACGACATCGATCGGGCTGGCGAAAAAAAACCGTAGCAACCCGTCCAGGATCGTCATAACAGCAAAGCAAAGCAGGACGCCGAGCCCAACGACGGCAAGCCCCCGCGCCAGCGCCTTGGTTGCCCAATCGATTTGCGTCATCACAGTTTTTCGTTCAGCTGCGGTCGTCGCCGAGTAAACGTGATCATGCACCAGAGACGTCCGCAGGTCGCGGCACGATGCCGATGCGCATTCGATGGCACACATCGCAGCCCTAAAGCACGAACGCGCTCCATCCGCGTCCTTCGAAAAGAGCTAGCACACCGGCATCAGCCCCTACCTTCCCGCCGCACCGCCGCAAGCTCAGTGTCGAGCGCGGCCTTCAATTCCTTGTGCCGCTCGCTCGATGTGACCCATTCTTCCCTGACCGGGGCCAACAGCTTCTGCGCTTCGTCCTGCTGCGCCTGGGACGGGAAGACGACTTTGTTCTTGGGATTGCTTTTGAGCTTCTCGAGATTTGCTGCGTTATAACTGGTGACGGACTTGATCCACCTGTTGGTGAGAGCGTCCCCCGCATTTCGCTCGATCACCGTGCGCACAGACTGCGGCAGCGCGTCGAACTTCTTCTTGTTCATCAGAATGGCGAGCGGCACCACGCCGAGACCGATGAAGAAGTGATTGTTGGTGACCCGATCGAGCCCGAAATCAAAGAACGGCGACAAATGCGAGGTCGTACCGCTGATGGTGCCGCGGCTGATCGCTTCAGGGATTTCGGTCACCGGCATTCCGATGGGAACGGCGCCAAAGGCACGAAGTGCTGCGCTCTCGGTCTTGCTCGACGCGCGGATCGTCTTACCCTTGAGGTCCGCGATCGAATTGACCGGAAAGTTGGTGTGGATCGAATAGGGCGCGGTGCCCCACATCCCGATCACATAAAAATCGCTGTAGTCGTTAAGCACCTTGCGCTGATTGAGCCGCGCAGCCACAAGAGACGATTTCGCGCAAGTCCGTGAACAGCCCGGGAAGCTCGAGAACTTCGGTGTCGGGAAAGCGGCCGGGCGAATAGGACGGAACGACCCATGCCACGTCGGCAATGCCGTCAATCACCATTTGCGGCTGTTGTCCGGGATTGCGGCCCAGCGCGCCGTTCGGGAAAAGATCGAAAGCCACCGCGTTGTCGGATTCGCGCTGCACCGCTTCGGCGAACGGCTTCATCACAGTTCGGAAGGTTACTTCGCTATCCGGAGTGAATACCGCCCATTTTAAGTGATCCTCCGCCTGGGCAAATTTACGGCCAAGCATGACGACCGAAGGCACGGCTGCGGCAGAGGCGAGAAACCTGCGCCGGTGCATTTGATCCTCCCTTTAAGTCGTTATCCTTACGAGGCGCTGTTACACCTCATACCTGCGCACGTGTTCGTTCCCATGTTATCGGAAATACTCCGTCGAGGACGAGCGGGTCGCCGGCGCGAAGGGTGTTCTCCGGCTCGCCCTCGATCTTCATTACGTTTGGACGTGGATCCCACCGCGCGTCGCTTCCCGCGTACCGTATCGAAATCGCAGCACGGCGACTTGATGACGCATTGCCACTAGCGCCATGGATGACCAACGCGTGATGGCAGATCACATCGCCAGCGTCGCACTCCCACGACAAAAAACGGTACCGCGGATCGCTCTTAAGCTGCGAGAAATTGGGACACTCCTCCAGCTCGGTGTTGCTGAATTTTGCATCCTTGTCCGGGGTGACGGCGCGGTAGAATTTGCCCCACTTGTGTGAGCCGGAGACATATTCAACACCACTGCCCTCGACCGTTACCGGTGTTAGGGCGACCCAGAGCGAGACAATGTCGTTGCCCAAGGCCGGCCAGAACGGCAGATCCTGATGCCAATCCGTTGCCGACCGCGTGCCCGGTTCCTTGATGAAGGCCTGGTCGTAGAACAGCGAGACTTGATCAGCGCCCAGCAGGGTCGCGCCCAATTCCGGCAAGGGCGAGTGCAGTGCGAACTCTCGAAAGTCCGGATCCCACCGCCACATGAAGACGTTCATGTGGAAGCGGCCTGGATCGCCTGCTTTAGTGGCTTCGCGTGAGCGTTTTCCGGGATTGAGCAACAGCCGTTCAACAGCCGCGTTCATACGCCCGCACCATTCGCCGTCGAGGACGTTGCGCACGCAGATAGCGCCGTCCTCGCGGAAACGGGCGACATCTTCTTTCGTGATTGGGCGCAATGGGCGCTTGTTCATAATGTCTCCTCCCGGACGAGCTTTCTTGAGGTTGCCCGTTCCTAGGCAGATTGCCGTATTGGCGTCTGCTTGCACAATGGCGGCTGCGACCGAGTTCGAGGGGCGGACAGCCCGCAGGCGCGAACGATGACGGCCAAGATGAAGCAGGCGCAATGCGCGCCGAAGGCCAAGATGGTCCGCGAGTTGCCCGGACCTTTATGGAACCGCCATTCGACGCCCGCCGGTCGCGCCGATTCCAGCCGCTGTGGATGGTTGTGACTTGGAATATGCCGACAACGCCCCATATTGATGCGATGTCTTGTCCCACCTGGCGCGAGATGGGTTTGCGACAAACACGCGGAACGGCTGTGGGTGGCGCACCCGCGAGCGTGCCGGTGCGCGGGCGCCGGCATGCCGTGTCCCGTGTGCAACCAACCGAAGGGCGGCGTGCGGCCAAGAATGCCACCCGATTTGTCCCGCAATTGGATCGAGACAAGGAGCCGATCAATTAGCCGGCCGCGTGATCCGACTTTCGCGACCACTTAAACCGGGCAGAAATGCGCGAGCCACACTTCATCCGCGACTATCGCCGCGTCGTCGCAAATTTCATCGCCGAGCATCCGTTGGACCAGGCCATGGCGCTGGCGGTCGGCGGCCGCGACTACGACGTCAACTGCAAGCTCGAATGCGATCTATTGGTCGAGCTGGGCCTATCCGCCGGCCATTCCATTGTCGACATCGGCTGCGGCAGCGGCAGGCTTTCGACCCAATTGTCACGACGGTACGGAGCCGGGATCAACTATCTCGGAATTGACGTCGTCGCCGAGCTTCTAGCTTACGCGCGATCCAAGGCGACGCCCGGTTATCGTTTCGAGCTGACCACGGGCCTTTCCATTCCGCGTCAGATGCGAGCGTCGATTTCGTGGCCGCATTCAGCATTTTCACACATCTAAAACACAGGGAAATCATGAGATATCTGCGAGAGGTCAGACGGGTGCTGCGTCCTGGAGCCACCCTGGTGTTTTCCTTCCTCGAATTGCGACATCATCGGAGGGAATTCGCCTATACATTGGCGGTCACCGTTCTTGGCCGTCGGAAAGTGCAGAACCACTTCATTTCACGGCGAGCGATCAAGCGGTGGTCGGCGAAGATCGGTTTTGAAATCGAGGCCATACGATCACACCCGCTGGGACAAACAATAGCCGTTCTGCGCCCGGGTAAGTCTTGACGTTCGCAATGAGACCGCCATTTCGTGCAAGTCACCCAGCGAGGACACCTATTTTTGGGCCACCATGACCCCCTGGATGATGCTCACGAAGCCGCTGGCAAATTTGTGGTTCTTGAAATAGGCGATTGATCGGCCGACGTAAGCCGGCATTAGCAGCGGGTTGATCTCGATGACGCGTTCATAATCGGCGATAGCGCGGTCGAAGTCGCCTCGCTTGCTGTAAACATCGGCACGAGTTTTGTACGCGGCCGCATTGTTTGGATTGAGGGTGATCGCCTCGCTGAGGTCCGTCAGCGCGCGATCCATATCGGCCATCTTCGCGTAGGTATTGCCGCGGTTGTTATAAGCTTCGGCGTATTTCGGAGCGATCGCGATCGTCTGATTGTAATCGGCGATCGCGTTAGCGTAGTCGCCTTTGTCGAAATAGAAAATGCCGCGGTTGTAGTAGGCGACGGCGAATTGCGGACTGATGGCAATCGCCGCGTTGTAATCGGCCAATGCGTGATCCTGATCGCCTTTGCTCTTATAGGCGTTGCCACGATTATTATACGCGACCGTATATTTTGGGTTCAACGTAATGACCCGATCGTAGTCGCTGATCGCATGATCGAAGTCGTTGATGCCCTGATAGACAAGACCGCGGCTGAAGTAAGCGTCGGCGAATTTCGGAGCGAGTGCGATGGCCTGATCGAAGTCCGCAATCGCGCGGTCGAGGTCCCCTTTGGCCTGATACACCTTGCCCCGCATGTGGTAGGCGGCCGCGAATTTCGAGTTCGAGCGCAATGGCTTGGGCGAAGTCCGCAATCGCACGGTCAAGGTCGCCCTTGGCCAGGAGGGCATTGCCGCGATTGAAAAAGCCAAACCGGCGACCGAAGGGATTAAGCGTATTGGTGGCGAGAGCGTTTGTGAAGTCCGCGATCGCGCGATCAAACTCCGACTTGTTCTTATAGGCGCTGCCCCGGTTGACGAGTGCTTCTCCGCTGTCCGGCTTGATCCGCAGCGCCTGGTCGAAGTCCACAATTGCGTGGTCGTTGTCGCCCTTGTTTAGATACGCGATCCCGCGCCGAAAGGTCGCGGCGTAGTGCCCGGCGTCTATGCTCATGACCTCGCTGTAATCGGCGATGGCGCGATCGGCCTCACGCGTCGCGATGTAGGCTTCGGCGCGATTGAACAGGGCCTTTGCGCGGCCGTCCGGCGTTGCGGTTTCGTCTTCGGCGATCCCCGTGCAGGCGCGAATTCTTGCTGGCTGATCCTTGCCGTTCTCGCAGGCTTTCCAGTCCACATCAGCCGCTCGGCTTGGCGTCGCATGGAGCGCAAGGCAGGCGGCAATCATAGCGAGCGGCAATAAGGGCTTCATGATCATCTCCGGCAACGGATAACTCGCCTTCATTTTGGTTCATAAGAGGCTTCTGATGATTAGTGGTCCTAGGCCGGAGGGAGGTTCGATGGATTGTAAGATTTCAATGGATTGTAAGATAATGGACGCAGGGGGTCCTCGATCGCCCGCGTGTCGTCACACGTGTCCGCCGTTTCGCACGAGGTCGAACGGGTTGTTGTGTCCCGCCGTCGACAACAGGCGCATTATGGTTGGTGTCTAGCGCCCGTCGCGGGAGAGGTCTTGAGATGACGATGTCGTACGTAGCGCTGATCAGGAACAGATTCTCTTGAGCGCCGCCCATTCCTGTGTTGTCAGCAGCGGCTTCACGACAGCCGGCGGCGCGACCGCCCCGATTGCGGCGGAGCGCTCCTTGGCCGCCGGGTGGTCGAGCAAAAAATGCGGCGTTTGCGTCCCGCTGCCGGCAAGACGCTCGAGTATCCGTGCGAGCGCTGCTGGGTCGCCGCCGATCTTGCTCACCAACATGGCGCCGAATTCGTCCGCGGCTGCCTCCTTGTGGCGGGAATTGGAGGCATGCAGCACAGTCTGCGCGGCTACCGCCGCCGCGCCACCGCCGGTGAAGTCGCCGAGCAGCATGCCCAACAGAAGTGACATGCTGCCAGCCTCGAGCGCATCCTTGATACCGTCGCGGTGAGCGACATGGCCGAGCTCGTGGGCAAGCACGCCTGCGATTTCGTCTGGCGATCGCGCTTGATTGAGCAATCCTTCGAACAGGTAAACGCGGCCGCCAGGGAGCGCAATCGCGTTGACGATCGGGGAACGCACGACTTCGAAGTGCACCGGCATTGGCAGGTTTGCGGCGTTTTCCAGTGCGCCGGTCAGCTTGTCGAAGGCGGCGCGTCCGGCTTCGTGGCCCGGACCACCGCACTGGAACGGTTTGCTGCTACTTTTGGCGTCGAGTAAGCGCCGAATTTGAACATCGACCGCATCACCTAGCCGCCTCTCAGCCGTGACCGGCAGGTGCGGGGCGATCCGCTCGGCAACGAAAGGAACGCCCCAGATCGCGCTGGCCATCAGCGACAACACGGCAGCAATACCGCAGCAAGCCACCTTCGCGCGGGTGCGGCAGTCAGTCAGCCCGCTCCGATCGGGGCGTCTGGCGCGTCCTAGCAGTTCGGTTGCGAGCGAAGCATCGTGGATTTCCAGCCGAGCTGTATCTTTGCTTTTCGCCCGCCCGAGGCGCAACACGCCTTCCGGCGCCGTCAGCGGTGCGATCTCCGAAAACGGCCAGGCCGCGAGAACTTTTCCCCCGGGCGCGCTGATCTCGACCGTATTCGTTCCAAGCGCCACAGCGACGGCGCGGCGTACATTGCTGAACCCGTCGAAGAAAACGCCCGCGCCGAGTGTAGACATGGCCAATCCCTTTAGATTGCCGCTGCGCCAAGCAGCGCGTCGGCGAGACCTTCGCCCACGGCCGAGGCAGATGCTTGGCTAGCCTGGACGTTTTCGAGCGTTGCCAGACCGCGGACCGTCATCGATTGCGCTGCCACTTGCCAAAGCCTAAACGTCACTACGACTTGGTAGATGGTCCAGGCGGGTAACAGGAATGCAGCATAGGCCGCGAGTCCGAGTGCCATTCCGGCGCCGCTGTGGCCGTCGCCCATGCTGGCAAAACCGAGGGCCTTCGCTGTCGCGGCAATGATTCCGATTGCGAACAGGACGACGAAAGCAAGGCCAACGATGCAGCCGGTATAGCGAACATAAGCTCCGTAATAGCGCCGAATGCGCAGGTCGGAGGCCGCGGATGCACCGCCGAGCTGCAGGCCTGCCAGCCACCATCGCATGACGATCGCCTGGAAGGCAGGATAGAGGACAACCAAAAAGAAGATTGACAAGGCGATGCCGCCCACGCCCAAGCTCACGCCTAAATCGAAGTTTCTGGTCTTGAGCAATGCGCCTAGAATCACTGGGCCCTTACTCAACGACAGAGCGTGCGCGACCGCAGTCCAATCGAGTGTGGCGACGGCGCTCAAAAGACCGCCGACGAC
Organism: uncultured Alphaproteobacteria bacterium; assembly: GCA_963829395.1. Classification (GTDB taxonomy): domain Bacteria; phylum Pseudomonadota; class Alphaproteobacteria; order Rhizobiales; family Xanthobacteraceae; genus BOG-931. Next base: position 730,585 of record CAWHHX010000002.1, read on the forward strand.
CGGAGTCACGATCAAGACCCAGATCGGGATGCCGCGCAGGAACAGTCGCCACCCGGCGCCGATGAACTTGCCAGCGACATCGCCGTAGAAGGTATGGCGCATCTTGTAGCGTTCCAGGTTTGCCACGGCCCAAGGATAGGCGAGGCCGAGCGTCGCTATGTTGGCGATCGTCCATAGTGTAGCGCGGATCGCGTAGAGGAGCGCCGAACCGGTCTGATTGAAACGGATGCCGCGGAGCACGGTTCGGGTTAGACGATATCGGCGCGCCCGGTAGGTCGCATATTTGCCGAACATCGCGAACACCGCTAAGCCGAGGAGGCTGGAAAACCGGCTGATCATGCCAAGTTCGAGGGTTCCGACGAAAATCGCGGCGTAGATAGGAATGAGGATGCCGATCGCGATCAGGAAGCCGAGCAGAAGTTCGACCGGCGTTCCAGCGTATTCCAGGCTCTCCCCATCGATGACCGTGTTCGACCACAGATAGCGGCGCATGTCGGTAAACAGCCAGAAGCGATAGAGGCCGAACGTCACAGCCTGCAACAGCGTGCCCCAAGCCATCAGCCGCCAATAAGAACCGCTGTTCCCGAGAAAAGCCACGCGATCCGCTTGCGGGCTCAGCGTTGACACAACCGGCGCCGAAGTAGCGCAAAGCTGCGGGATCGGAAGTTGCCAACCTTCCGCGACAGACACCGTGCTCATGGAAATTCCCCAGGCGGATGACCTAGCGGGCCGCGTGACCCTTCGCAGATTTGTCGACCGGCCAAGCAGAAAGGTTCACGGGAATCGGGCGTAAGTATTCGAACGCTCTCAATGTCTCGGCCCGAATCGTCTTGTCTTCCCTCACAATCAACGAGCTATTCCGACAGGCACGAAACGACTTCCGCGTGACTCGTCCGCGTCACTGGAGCTTTGCCCTTGAACGCGGACACCCAGACAAGTGGAACGGCAAGTCAGCCGGCTCTCCGACTAGGTACAGGTTACTTCCGATAGTGCTCGTTATCGGAAGTGATAGCGGTTTGCGCTGTGCAACCGATCTTGCATCCGCTATCGTACGCGTTACGTCCGTTTATCCCTCAATCTCGGACATTACCTCGCGCCGCCGCAAGCGACGCGAAGGGCCAGGAGCGGACTCGCGCACTGCAACATGATCAGCCAAATCACAGATTTTGTTTTCTCGAAGCTTTGAACAATTTGAACCCTCTGGCCTTCGTGAGCGACCAATTGATATCGAAGTCCATTTTGCAAGTCTCACGGTGGGAGGGTGCCATGTTTAAATCGCCTGGGTTTTTCGAGGTAACCGTCGCGGTCCTGAAGAAATATCACACTTGGGCGCTGCTGATATTGGCGACGGATGCATACTGCACGATGACGTTAGTCCTGATCCACGACGTCCCGGCGAAAACAATCTTTCAGCTTGTCTGGCTGCTCGTGTTTGGCACCGCGCTCATCATCACAATCGTAAGCAACGAGGTCGCCGACACCACGTCCCGCCTCGGGCTGGTTGAGCGCGGGCGTTCTCCTCGCCAACCTCTGCGCAGCGTTACGCGGCTGAGCTAGCACACGTTACAGGCTCCAAGCAGAATCTTTGATACTGCAACGTACCGTGACGAAGAAGCCATCATGTGACCAACGTCACGGAACGGCGCTACCGTCGTGGCATATTCGAGCAAGTCGGCGGAGGCTTGCGACAATCGACGCAAAGGAGGGCAATTATGATCAGTGCTGATTGGATCCTGAAGGGTGCCGCCTTGATCTATCCAGACGATCCCCAGGTGAGCGCCGGGGCAGCGATCCTTATTGGAGTATTGTTCATCCCCGTCTATCTCATTCTCCAAGTATGGTTCGGCTACGCGTGGGCTGGCCGATGGCGCATCGCGGCGCTCATTCCGTTGGCCGGTCTGGTCGTCTTCATGTATTTGAACTTCCGGCCGCCGGCAGAGTTCGCCGATCCACTCAACGCTTTGGTTTTGGTTGCTCCGCTGAGCTCAATCTATCTCGCGATTGTTGGCGTCGCGCGCGCTATTTTTAATGGTACCGACGCTGGGACTCGAACGACGCTGGCTAAGTAGCTGTCAGCCCGACTGCACTAGGTTGATAGCCGCCGGGGGAAAAGGTCCGCCTTGGGTCAATCGCGTCGTTTAACCGATGTGGGTATGTCTGCTTCACCCCCAACTACGGACGTATCACTGCGACGCAGCGAACCGATGCTTTGGGCCAATAGGGGATATTGGGACGCCATGTTCTACGGCGTTACCCGGAGCGCCTTTAGTTCGGCATTGGCCGCAGCCCATTCGGTGAAGGTTTTAGGGCAATCCGCCGCCGCGAGCCCGAATAGGCGTATAGCATCGTCCTTCCAGCCCGTCTGAAGCGCCAATTCCGCGCTGTAGAGATTAACCTCACACACTCGGCTCTCTTTCGTTTTTGCGTTCGGATCGTCGGCGGCAGCAAGCAAAGCCTGGAATGTCATCTGGCTTAGAAACAAGCGGATCACTGGCCCGGGCCACTTGGTCATGTCGATTTGTGCTATCGCTTGGGCCAGCCGGCCTGGCACGTTGCTGCGCTTGCTCACGATGTCGAGCCAGAGCGCCATGTAAGCATTCTTGGGATCGAGTTCGCTTGCCTCATTGAGATCAGCCAAGGACTTGGGAAGGGAGCCAGCATAAAAGTTCGCGAGGCCGCGGTTGTAGTAAGCGGTGGCATATTTCGGATCGAGCCGAATGGCTTCCTCGTAATCCGCCATAGCACGGTCATTGTCGCTCTTTTTTTGGTAAGCGTGGCCGCGGTTGTTGTAGGCGGCGGCATATTTCGGATCGAGCCGGATGGCTTCGTTGTAATCCGCTATGGCGCGCTCGTTATCGTCCTTTTTCTGGTACGCATTACCGCGGTTGTTGTAGGCGATGGCGTTGTTCGGATCGAGCCAGATCGTCTGATCGTAGTCGGCGATGGCGTGGTCACGGTCGCCCTCGGCGTCGTAGGCGAGGCCGCGGTTAAGGTAGGCCCCCGTCAGATTTTTTCCGGCATATTTTCCCGACTGGATCGCGTTGGTGCAGCCTATGATCTGCATGTCCCATGGGATGTCGGCACTACCAGTGCATTTCCATTGCTGCGCTGTTTGCGCCAGGCTCGGCACAGTGGTCCCGACCGACGCCAGTGCCGCGACTGCGAGACAATAGAACGCCGTCCTGTACCGACCTAAAACATAAATTGGCCAATCAATCGTAACAGCATTGACTGACGGTCAAGTTGACCCACGAGAGTGCCCTCTCAATGGCGCTCGATTTGAGAGCGTCGGTTCACAGAAGTATCTTTTCGCACCAATAACAATTACACACACACAAATCCTTCGATACCACGTTGGGTGGCGGGGTGAAGCATTAAGCCGTGAGACAGCGCTGCAGCAAGTAACGCAACGGGCCAGAAGCGGCCTCTCGACCGCTGAAGACGAAAAAATCCAAGCTAGGCTCGTAACAGCCCGTCACCGGTTCGCAACAGTAAAGCTCTTCTCCAACAGCATGCGATCACCGTACCAGACCTGAAGAGTCCACGTTCCGGCAGGCGGATTTTTGTATTCTCCAAAGTATTCGCCGCAGAAGAGGTCCTTCCGACCAATGCCGAGACCGGAGTAAGTATTCTGTTTGACGAGTTTTAGTTGCCCGGTCGAAGCATCGGGAATCCCTGGTGGGGGAAATTTTGTTACGTATTTCAACGCTATGAGCTCGTTCGCCGGGCCGCCGATGAGTTCGTAGCCAAAGCCAAAGCGCGTTTCGGCATTGAGGCGTATGCGATCGATATTGGTGGAAGGCGGTGAAATTCCCGAGGAGACAGTTTTTGTGCCAGTCACCGAGCTAGGGTCTTTCACAACGGTCGTCTTGCCAACGGTGTACTTGCCGTACCAGACCATCCGCGCGCCGGTGACAGCGGCTGTCTGCGCCAAGGTTTGGTGGTTGAACAGTAGTAGAGAGGCTACTAGCCCTAGGAGAAAAGTACGCATCGCCTGTACCCCAAGAGGACATACGAGAAGTTATTCAATGGGGAACCGCGGCGCAAGTTGGCGGCGATGCCAACGCAAGCGCCCCACTCCTACGGGACCGATCCTCGCTGGTCAGGCTCAGTACAACCTCCGCTTTAGGTCAAACGCCTCGGCGGACTGCGCGCGAAGCTACAGACCGGGGTCGGCACAGTGCTGCGGGTCAAGGCCGAATTTTTGACAGCCTAGCTTCTCCGTACCGAAAATGATGCTCGGCGAACATCATCGAGGTCCAGTCCGTCTCGTCGGCGCAGATCGCTTGCTCGCGCAGCTCCTGGATCGCCATATCGTAGCAGGCGCGGTCGGCTAGACCAGCTTTGGGGGCGCCAGCCCCGATGGCTTGACTATGATACTCATCCTGCTCTCATTGGCCATGCCTCTCCGTCGATCTTCCCCGCCCTGGACGGTCCAGGAACGGCGTGAGCCCTACATTGTGGCCGACGAACTAAGGCAACACATCGCTTACCCTTATTTCGAGGACAAACCTGGCCGGCAGGGAGATCTGAAGCGTCTATTGAAGCACGGCGCCGAGCGCATCGCCGGGATCACTCGGGTATCACTATCATGCGGCGGAGCCAATATTGGGGAAGCTTGGAGTCGTTTGCTAAGACACACGGGGCCGAAGAACGGTTGGAGAAACGAATGCTGTCCGCTGCTTGAGGAACCTCGGGGTTGAAACCAAGATTGAAACAACAGGCGTTGCATGTAGTGCGTTCACTCGGCTTGTTGGACCAAGTTGAAAGGCTACGCCTACGCTGGCGCCAAGCCGACGAGAGCGCGGACAACAAAGCGTTCCTCCGTGATCACCCTGATTTCATTGCACCGCCTCTGGCGGCAATGCACGACGCCTACGCTTCTGTCTCGTTCCGGTCATACTGGGAAGGGGGCCAGTATTTAGCGCACTGGCTGGCTGATCTAATTCGCGAGCATCATCCAACCCCGGAGCGCGTATTGGAGTGGGGCTGCGGCCCTGCCCGAATTCTAAGGCACCTGCCGGAGTTGCTACCTAAAGGCACGCAGTTTTTTGGGACGGACTACAATCACGAAAGCATCTCGTGGTGCACAAGGACCATCAAGAACATCAGGTTTGTTGATAACGAACTTTCACCCCCACTCCCCTTCCCCGGTCAGCATTTCGATCTAATCTACGCCGTCTCGGTGTTGACGCATCTCTCGGTCGCTCAACAGGATACCTGGATGAAAGAATTGCGGCGGGTTTTGCGCCCGAACGGATGCCTCATTTTGACGACCAACGGCGAACAGATTGCAAAGATACTCTTACCTAAGGAGTTCGCTCGCTTTCAGAAGGAAGGCGTCGTTATCCGTGGAGAGGTCCAAGAAGGCAAACGATGCTTTTTGTCGTATAACCACCCGGCATACGCCAAAGATCACTTATTTTTGGGCTTACAGGTCTGCGAGCACATTCCGGGGCTCCCGGGCGCAGCCGCGACGGAGCAGGACATCTGGATTTTGAAATGCAAATCGGATTGAGGTCGGTAACGGGGTGTGCAGCCATATATCCCCAGGTCATGGCGCTACCTCTGACAGTGAGCCATGGTTGCTCCATCTCACTCCATCGCCGAAGCGACGGAGCGAATGGCTGGCGTCTCTGAGGGACGAACTAGTACGAGAGTGAGAATCGCGCAGACCATCGCCACCGCTGCGGCGGTAAGGCTGGCGGCCGCGAACCCTTCCGAAAAAACAGCGGTCCCGACCCCCTGCAACGCGCCCCTGATCCCGACTGGTGCTTGCGACAACGCGCCGATAAGGTCACCCGAAATGATGCGCCTGGCTAGGCTCTGCGCGAGATCCTGGCCAAGCCCCAAACGCGCCGCCGCGAGTGTGAAGCCGCGCACCGCGACATGGCTGAGGACCGACCCCAAGCCTGCGACGAAGATAAGTAGCCCTGTGAAACGCACGGTTGCGATTACCCCAGAGACCATACCCCCGCGCTGCGGGGGCGCCGCGCCCTGCATCACCTTCACGGTCTCGCCATTGAGAAGCCCCGCGCCGGTGCCTACGACAATCATTCCAATGAGAAAGGCGCCGTAACTAAGGGTCGCCGCTGCACACGCACTTAGCAGTAGGTTGCCGGCTAATGTGATGAGAAGTCCCGCCGTAAGCAGCGTTCGTCCGGAATAATGGTTTGCAAGCTTGGCCCCCACAAAACGAGGGGTCAGGAACATGGGGAGCGCAAATGGCAACATCGCCGCTCCCGCCCAAGCCGGGTCGAATCCATAGGCGTTCTGGAGATAGAGTGGCAAGTAGAAGATCATGACCTGCGCCGCTCCCGCATAGCCCAGCATCGCGAAAGTCGATCCGAGGAATGTCGAGCGCCGGAAGAGGCTAAAGTCGACCATGGGACGCTCCTGCCGAACCTCGGCCACGACGAAGAGCCCGAGCAGGCAAGCCGCCGTCGCGATCCGCCCAAGAATGGCCATCGTGGTCCAACCGAGCGCGTTTCCGTCGATCAATGCCCAGATCAGGAAGAACAGTCCGGAAGTGAACGTCACGATGCCGGCTAGGTCGAGCCTCTTCGCTTCGTGATCGCGAGATTCGTGGATCGCCCGAAGCGTCGCGGTAATCAGCACCGCGCAGACTGGAAGGTTCACCAGGAAAACCCATCGCCAGCCGAAAAAGGTCGTGATCAGGCCACCGAAAATTGGGCCCGTCGTAATGGCGATGCCAAGGCAGGCCCCCCAGAACGCATACGCCTTCGCGCGCTCGGCCCCCGTGAAAGCGTGATTGATTACCGCCAGAGCCGCCGGGAGCGTAAGGCTCGCGCCAATACCCTGCAGCGCTCGCGACAGGTTTAGCATGAGCGCCGATGTGGACAGGCCGCAGAGAACAGAGGCGACAGTAAAGACAACGAGCCCAATCAGCATCAGGCGTTTCCGTCCGTGGCGATCGGCGAATGAGCCCGAGGCGAGGAGCAAAGCCGCGAATGGGAGAATGTAAGCGCTCACCACCCATTCGATATCGGCGAAGGTGGTGTTCAGTGAGCGTGCAATTGGCGGCAAAGAAACACCGACGATGTTCATGTCCAGCGCGCTCAACGAGGAAACAAACGACGCGATCAGCAGGATCGGGAATTTGGCCTGAATTCCATCGCTGCTCTTCTTGTCGAGGGGCGCTCCAATACCGCAACGCGAACTCATGCGTGACTCCATGTTTTGGCAGTTGGGACGATCCCACGTGGCTCGAATGTCGCTATGCCTGAGTGACGGGCGATCCCTAGTCCGGCGCTGCTCCGCGAGGTCACGTTCCAGCACATTATGGGCTGCGAGCGTTTGCCTCCTCACCCGAATCGATCCACGGACGATGCTGTCTCTCGGACAGCCGCAGCTTCGTTTCGTACACAAGCTGGACAGTCTTTTCGCAAGCAACAAGAGCAAGACCAATTTGGCGAAATGCAGCGGCCCTTGCATCCTACGAGGCTTCCTCCAATGCGCACGGAAAAAACGTCGCCAGATACTGCAAAATGACGCTCGACTTCATGAGTACAAGGCCGGTGTCAGTGATAAGGGTCGTTGCTTTAATGAACGCCCGCATGGGCAACGACAAAGGAGAAGTCTTCGTCGAGACATGAGCATTCCTCATCTCTCGTTGCGGATCTAATCGGTTGAGTGTGAGATGTTTACCGCGCGCTCGCGGCGCTGCGAATACGAGGTCTACCGGCTGTTCAATCAAGCCCGCGCAGCTCTTGGACTCCAGAGCGAGGACCCGTCTTCCAACGCGGACGAAGGTTAGAAGGCGGTTGGTTCCCCCCACGCCTTTTCACGACAGCCCGAGGCCGGCAACTGTAGCGGCCAAAACCGGAGCCGAATAAGGTGCCTAGGAGCTATTTCGGTTCGGTCATGGCCGCCCGGCTCTAAGTCACCCCCGTGACAATTGAGCCAGAATGGCTTTGTAACCCTCGCCGCTCCGAGTTGCTTTGACGCAAATCAAACAGCTATGCTCGTTACTCGCACACTTGCACCAAGAGCCCGCGGCGATAGGCTGTCGCAGCCGCGCCAATGCAACTTCATGAGGCGCCGGCTGATCGCTCACAGCAGTAAGCAATGTCCAGTCTGGCCCCTATTCCGGAGGTATCATTGCAATGCACTAATTGGTGACGCGGTCGACCGATTCATGCGCGTTGTAAGAGTGCATCGCAGGCAAGGCGACACCGCGGAAATACGCACCGTCATTCCTTTGAGATCACAAAAATCGGGGACGAGCTGACCTCGGGAGTGATGAAGGAAGCGGTCGGCCCACGGACTTTGGGTTATGGCTCATCAGGCCAGATTGTTGCGGTACGTCCGCTTTTGCCTCCGATCGAGATCAAATAGCGGAAATCGCGCGACGTCGGCCCCGAGCCACACCCTGTCGCCAGGAGCTTCGTTTCGGCCGCCCGGCAGATTTGCGTCAATACGCGAGATCACGAAACACGCCCCCTCCCCTGCAAGAATGACGTTGCCGGAACCCGCGCCGCCGACAGCCGTTAGACAAGCAAGAATGAGCGCTCCCCGCGCGGCATGCGCTCATTCCGATATAGCGCGGAGGAGTTATGTCCGAGGACGATCACCCGACAACGACGGGCAGCTTAGGTTCCGGCGCCGATCGGAGGTCGTTCCTCGTGGCCAGCGACGTCGGCCGTGGCTTCAGTCTTCATTCGTGTCGACAAGGCGAAAGCAGCGTCGACCCCAGTACTCGCCAATGTTCGAAAGCCGGTCGACGCTTCGCTGGCTGTCAATAGACAAAAGCATGCGCTTTCTTTTGTGTCCGAACGTCATTCGCCAATTGCCGATGCGTATTGAAAGCCTCCTGACGGCCTGAACTGCATGCTGCGCGTAACCGCTTCGCGCGATATACGCGGCGTGCTAGTCGTCATCGATGTGTTGTGCACTGGGCTCCGCCGCCCGGCCTCCTTCCGTTTCGCTCCCGAAAGCTGACACATTGAGTTCCATTAGGAAATTGGTCGCGATGGGCCACTTTCGCAGCGAACACCGCCGCAAGCGCTCCACCTTCAGAAATGCGGCTCCCGCAAGTCGTGTTCCAGGTGCGATACGAAACCGGGAACGCAGATTAGATCGACCGCACCGTGACGCGGCGCTGGGATTGCTCCGCGCGCAACCGACGGCGAGGCTCATGCGTTACAGATTATGCGCAATCGGGTATTGGCGTGGGTGTACGCCAATTTAACAAAGTTTGCGATCCGGCGCGCTCTGACCCGCGTCGGAGTAAGGGCGACCCGGCCCGCGGCATTTGGCGTAGTGTTGATATACGCAATCGCGTGGCTGATTTTCTCTCCTACAACCTTCGGGTGGGCTGCAATCGCGTCGCTCTCGACTTGGATGATGACCTTGTTCATAACGCGCACACAGCACAGGGACACTCTAGCAATCCAGGCAAAGCTCGATGAACTGTTGCGCGCCCATTGCGACGCCAGAGCAGAGCTAGCCCGGCTTGATGAACAAGACGTGGAAGAAATCGAAGCACACCGCTCCACGGCGCAAAGGCGATAGATGGCCCGGCATTTGCGATCCTTATTTCGACATGTCCATGCCGCCGGAGGAAGCGTCAGTGAACCATCGGTACGTCCGACCTTCGAGATCGTCAGGGATGAGAACTACAACCGCTTCGACCAAGCAACAGCGTAGGCAGATCAGGCGACGCGACATCAGAGGCAACGATGCGGCAGGCGCTCATCGACGTCGCGGAGAATGTAGGCGCGAACGAACCTGACACCGTTGGGTTTTGATTTCACCACGGTCCGCAAGCTGTTGTGACAATCCATGGCGGTTTGGTCGGTCCCGGCCGGCTGGTCATGCTGTGCGACCGGGCGCGCATTCTGGCGCGATCCGATCGGCCGGAGACGATGTCATGAGCCGGCACGGCGGGAGACTGAAACGTCGGCCGCGGTAGGGTAGCGCCCCTTCCCACGGCTGTGGACCGTCGATTTTAGTCGACAGGTACGTGACAGCCCATCCTGCGAGCGCACCGCACAGCGCAGTAAAGAGCATTACGGCGAGGTCCAGAAACACGACCCTGAACTATGCTCATTCGGCCAAGTCAGGATGTGACGCAGCGCACACCCCGAACGTTTGGCCGGCGACATCGCCACGTGGGGCGAGCCTTGCAGCCCGCGCCCCATAGTGCTCTAGGCTACGCGCGCATCCGCGAGCCTGCGCTCCGACGCGACCCTGCCGGGCGCCAGCCAACACTCGTTGATGCTCTTTATTAGTTTGTCGAACAATTCAACGCCCATGGGCTTACAGAGGTAGGGGACGGCGCTGCGGACAGAAGTGTTTGTTAGAAAACCTGCGTGATCAACCCGCCCAGCGCGGCGCTGCCCAACAACACTAGCCATTCGGAGGTCTTGAGCGAGAACAATCTGCCTTCGCTTACCATGTAGGCCATCATCGAAGAAACCCGCCGTTTTGACCAATTCGGTGCGCCGGCAACATAGCGAGTGCATCCGAAAAAGCTGTAGCGCGGACGTCACACTAACCCTCAACTGCTGTGCAGGCCCTCAAGCAAACGCGCAGCTTGTACTGACCGGCAGGCTTTCTCGAAATGTGTGGCGCATCAGCCACAGCCGAAGCGGGGGCGCCGAGGAAAGCTCGCCCCACTATAAAGCTCCCCGCGAAACCCGTCTGTACGTTGTACCAATGTCGCGCACATTCTCCCTATCAAGTGCACATCTAGCATTGGCACGGCTACGGCGTCCTGCTCGGTTATCATCAACCGCCCGACAACAGCGTTCCGGTTTATGGCCCGAAGAGATCAATCCGCGGCACTCCAGCCTATGCGCCACGCTACTGGTATAATGGCGGGCGGTACTATTTCGGCGATCCGGGCTTTTATCGTGGGCGCTACGGCGGGAGTTTCGGCCCGTGCTGGACATGGACGCCCATCGGGCCGATGTGGAATTGTGGGTAGAAGCCCGCGGCAAGTGGAGCCCTGAAGGCTTCAATTCGGGGAATTGATCTCTTGAACCCGATCTAGGCGAAACTCGCCGGAACTTGCTCGGCGGTTGTCCTTAAAGGATTGGAGGAAAGCGGCTGCCTAGCACCCACCGGATAAGTTTTTTTGACCTACCGATCATCGTATTGGTCCGAGACGAAGTCGGCATGGTTGTTTGAGCAGCCTTTCGGAGTGCTGGTCTCCGCTTTTTCGGATTCTTGCCCGCAAGGTAGCTGAACTGTTCTCTGCCGTTATCTGGATCCGAGTGACTAGGACAAACACAAAGGTTGCATCGATGATCTTTCCAGTCTCCGTCGGCTACATCACTTCGGACAAGGTATGATTGATCTTACCCCCATAACCTCCGGCCTCACCGGGACCGCGCAACTCCGGGTCGGGCCCGAGCACACCGCCTCTTTCGTCGGATCGGGGCGCATCGCAGTGCTGGCGACACCGGTGATGATCAACGTCATCGAAGCGGCGGCGCTCAATGCGATCGAACATCTTCTTCCAACGGGCCATCAGAGCCTGGGTATCCACCTCGACGTGAGCCATGTGGCGGCGACGCCGATCGGTTTACGGGTGACCGCAACCGCAGCAGTTTTGCGCGTGGAAGGCCGCACCATCACATTCCGCGTGGACGCGCGTGACGATGTAGAAGCCATCGGCAGCGGCATCCACCAGCGTGTGGTCGTCAGTGTGGCGCGATTTGACGAACGGGTGCAGCGCAAGGTGCGTGGTGAGAAGTGATCCTGCTTCAAGCCCGACGATCCAACAGGAAATACTTTAGGAATGACGCGGCTTACGCGTCATGTTGGCCGCGCAACTGCGTCTCTCCTCTGTTGCTAGCGACCCCTGCGGCGCATTCGCCCATAAAGCTGCACCTTGCGCACGGTGCTCGATGGCAGGCGCACGCAATGCGGACCCCGAACATAACCGTCCGGGATGTCCTGACCTTCGCGGATGCGCGCAGCGAGGGCCTCCTCGATGGCGTCGCGCGCTCTTATTACGGCATCGGCCTCGGCCCGGCCGAACGTTGTTACTTCCGGGAGTGCCCGGCAGGTCACCAGCACTGTGCCGTTGTCGTCAGGTTCGAGCTTGATCCGATAGGCGAGTGTCATGAAGGTTACGATTTGCAATTAGTCACACTGGGCAGGCGCATTAGAACGCCACCACAAAAAACGGCTAGACCAGCTTGGGGGCGCCAGCCGCGATGGCTTGACTATGATACTCATCCTGCACTCATAGGCCGTGCGTCTCCGTCGATCTCCCCCCCTGGACGGTCCGGGAACGGCGTCAGTCCTCCGTTGTGGCCGACGGATTAGGCCAACACATATGCATGTCTACACGGCCGAAACAACTGAAGGCATCAAAAACAGGCGATGAATTAATTCAGCATATGAAAACGCTTTACCCGAACTCTGCTTTGTCACTTTCCATTGAGCTTGACGGCGCCGCAATGTTCAAGAACTGATGCGATGCCGAAGTTGTCGTCCTCGATTTGCGAGAGGGCTTCGGCGAACGATTGCGCACCTTAAGTGGCTAACGCGGGAACAACCGAGCTCGGTGAGGCAGAGCTCACCGATTGTCAAGTACGCGCTCTCTCTGTGCACAAGAGCAAAATAGAAAAATAGAAAAATCAGCGGCGCCACAATCCGTTCGGCAAGTATCACTTATTCCCCGAGCAGCGCGCCGCGCTGATTAAGATGAACATGCTAGCCTTCGTGAAGATGGGCTCGCATCCGCTCATGCCCTTGCTCGTGAAATGCGCATCCAGCGCTTGCGCAATCCGTACTGAGCGTGCATTGCATGTCGATGACTGAAACGACAATTGGGCTGATCGGCTTCGGCGCGATCGGCCGCGAAGTAGCGGCGCAGCTGGCGGCGGATGCAGCCGGTTCGCTCACCATTGTCGCGTTGGACAGAAGCCCCCCGAATGACGCGCCCGGCATCCGCTTCGTCCAACACACCGCCGAGCTGATCGCGGCGAGGCCTTCGCTGGTGATCGAGGCCGCCGGCCACGCGGCGGTTTCGGAGCATGTAGTCACGGTGCTCAAGGCCGGCATTCCGGTTGTGCTCGCGTCCGTCGGCTCGCTCGCCGACGACGATGTCCGCAAGCGCGTTGAGGCGGCGGCGGCGAAAGGAAGCACTGACCTGATCCTACCAAGCGGCGCAGTCGGCGGCGTCGATTATCTCCGCGCCGTTGCACGCTCGGCGACTCTGAAAATTCGCTACTGCTCACGCAAACCTATCGTCGCCTGGGCGAAGGAGCTCGCCGAGCGAGGCTATGCGCTGGACAAAATCGACAGCGAGATCGTGCTGTTTGAGGGCAGCGCTCGTGAAGCGGCGCTGTCCTTTCCGCAGAACTTGAACGTCGCGATGACGCTCGCGCTGGCCGGTCCCGGCGTGGAAGGGATCGCGGTGCGCGTCGTAGCCGACCCGAATGCGAACGCCAACACGCACGAGATCGATATCGAAAGCTCCGCGGGGCGCGCCCGTCTCGTGTTCGCGAACAGTCCGTCGCCGACGAATCCGAAGACCTCGGCGTTAACAGCGCTCAGCATCGTGCAGGTCGTGCACGAGCGTCTGAAGCTCGGCCGCTTGTCGATATCGTAAATTTCGACCTGGAGTATCGACGCCGTATGAAGAGCTTGCCGCCGTCACAATACTTATCGGCAGTGGCGTGAACCTTGGAAGACATCCTGCCCGAACGGCAAAAGCTAACCCTCGTCCGACGGAATGAACCGTTGTTGTGCCTGTATGTCCTTGATGTTGGACGGTCTATCGAAAGCCGGCGGCAACGGCTCGCCGGCTTGCCGGGGCCGGCCGAGGGCGCGAAACCAATCTTCAAGTCCCGCCGGGCTGATGAACCACAATAGCCGCATTTGAACCGAACCAGTATTGGTGACCTTGTGCTGAAGGCCGCGGCCGATGAGCATCAACGTCTCTTCACAAACGTCGTACGTCTTGCCTTCGATCTCAGCTATTCCAGTGCCCCGAAAGCAAAATAGAATTTCGTGGCTGCGCTCGTGGCCGTGCCGGCGAATGAGCGCGCCAGGCTCGAGCACCTGAATTCCAGTTGAGAAGTCGTCGTAAGGCGACGAATAGGGCGTGATTTTGTTGATCACATAACCGCGCGACGGAAGCGGCTGCCAGAACGACACGCCCTCTTCCGGGCCGAGCACGATCGCTACTCCTTTGGCAAATTTGTTCATAGGCGCACTCCCTCTGACCGTGTGTCCTTCTCATTTGTTGCTGTTCGACGGGCGACACGCGTCAAGAATTCAAGCACCAGACGATTGTATTCAGCCGGCATGCTACGTGGGAATGCATGGCCGCCGCGGGCGAGCACCTTCAGCTCAGCGCCCGCAATACCATCGGCGACGATACGCGACATATGCGGCGGGATAAGAACGTCGTCCGCCGCAGCCATCACCAACGCCGCACAATGAATCCGGCGTAGGCGCTCAAGACCATGATCAGACAGAAGCACATCGATGCGAGCCCTGATGACGCCGGCATCGGTCCGCTCGGGCTTAATCGCTGCGAACGATTCATCAGGCGGCGCGATCATGATCGTGCCGAGAACAGCGTAAGCGTCGATCCCAAGTCCTGTGAGCACGTCGCGGCGGAGCTGGAATATGCGGCGGAAGCGATCATCTGGCTCCGCCCAGGTACCACCGAGCACGATCGACGTGACCCGTTGCGGATATGCCGAAGCAACGACTTGAGCGATCAAGCCGCCGGTCGAATGACCGACGAGATGGGCGGAGTCGACGCCGAGGTGATCGAGCAGCGCTACAATATCTTGCGCCCATAGCTCGGCCGAATAAGGCGGCGCTCCAGTGCTTTCGCCGACGCCCCGATGGTCGAAAACGATAGTGCGGAAACGCGGCGAAAACGCCCCGACCTGCGCTTCCCAAAAACTCCCCAAGCCGCCCAACCCGGGGATCAGCAGCAAAGCTTCACCTCGCCCGGCAACTCGTATACTGGAGGCTTCCGCCGGCGACATCAACGCGCGGCATAGCTTCGCCCGGCATCGTGTCCCGCCTTGGAATCCTCCGCCACATATCCGTATGTCGCCATGAAATCTTCGGCGATCTGATGCAATTCGTCCCAGGGTGCGTTGATGAAGTTATAGTTGCGCACCGCAAAAGCAGGGCCGACGAAGAATTTCTCGTAAGACGTGGCTCGGCTCGCATGATCGGAACCGATCAAATCCCAGGCGAGCTTGAAAAGCTTCATCCGATCGAACGCACTTTGCTGTCCGGCAGTCCAGAACGTCGCAAAAACATCTCGAAGCTCGGGATCGTTTACGATATCGATGCTTGCGGGGAACTGAAATTGTCCACCGCCCATCAATTCCCGCAAAGTATCGATCAGAACCGCATGGTTCTCCATAGCCCAGTGAATCGCGGCATAGAGGTAGCGGCGATTATAAAGAACGAAGCCGTGATCGACGTGCAGGCAGGCTTCGATCTGGCCGTCGATCATGGCGTTATAGCCGGCTTCCATGGCGGCAAGCCGACCGAGCGTCTCGCGCACGACGGGAATATCCCGGGCGCCGGTCGCTTGCGCGAGCAGGCTTGCCACCGCCAACATGAACCGCAGTTTGGTGCCGAAGCGCACGTTGCACTGGTGATTGGCCATCACGTGCGATGGCGTCTGGATGTAGATGTTGCGGCTCAGCCCGGCGTTGTCGTGCACGACGACCTTTTCCCAGGGCACTTTGACGTCTCGAAACACCAGCATGCAGTCGGATTCATCGAAACGATAGGTGAGCGGTTCGTTGA
Organism: uncultured Alphaproteobacteria bacterium; assembly: GCA_963829395.1. GTDB lineage: Bacteria > Pseudomonadota > Alphaproteobacteria > Rhizobiales > Xanthobacteraceae > BOG-931. The sequence goes on from CAWHHX010000002.1 coordinate 746,353, forward strand.
ATTCGATCGTATCCGCGCGATTAAAGGGACGCCGTGACCACAGCGAAAGGCCGGGAAGATTGAGCGGAATGACGCAAGTGATGGATTCCTTGAGCTGATCCGGCGCCAGCGGCATGACGTTGCCGATCAGCACCTCGTGGGCGTAAGCGGCACCGCTCGCCAGCATCTTCATGCCATTGAGCGTGACGCCCTTGTCGTCTTCGGCGGTGACGCGGAGCGCCGGCTGCCGCAGCCCCTGCGCCTGGTAATAGTCCTTGTTGCGCGCCGCCGGCGGCGGGACGATCGCATACGTGGCGAAAATATCGTCTCGGCGCATGTGATCGTAAATCTTAAGAAGATTGTCGCGGTTGCCGCCGGGTTCGGAGTCGAAGACCTCCGGTTTCATCGACAGTCCGGTGATGTTGCCGGCGACCGCGTCAGGCGTGCGGCCCAACAGTCCGAAACAGAATTCTGCGATTTTGCGATGCGCCCGGTTGCGGCGGCGCAAATCCTCCTGCGATCGCGGCTGCAAGTAATACATGTTGTAGCGGCCGACCCATCGGCAAACGTCATGACATCGCGCAACGCCGGATCGGCTTTCATGTCATAGAGCGCCGCATAAGTGCGCGCGCCGCCTGCGAAAGCCGGATGCCGCGTCTGATCGGTGATCGCTCACGGCCGACATAGAGCGCGCGGCCGTCGCGGATGCTTTCCAGATATTCCCTTCCGGTCATCAGCATGATGCGGGCACCTTGGCGGCTTGCTCAGGCCGCTATCGCTTGAACGGTGCGCTCGGTCTCGCCTGGCTCCGGCCGCACTCCAGATGCGGCCCAGCTGGGCCGGGCTTTAATGCGATCCATGAATTTCCCGATGCGCGGAAAGCGCTGATAAAGATCAGTGATGCCGATGACCGGGAACATGTCGACCCGTGGAGCAAGCGCAATGTCGGCCAGCGTAAACTCCTCGCCGCAAAGCCAAGTGCGCCCATCGGCGAGGCGGTCCTCCATCTGCCCCATCTTTTCCAAAAGTATCTGCTGACGATCGGCGATCAGCTCGTCGTCGCGAGCATTCGTCAGCACTTTCGTGGCAAAGCGGAGATATGCGTCGTTTTTAGTTCGCTTACCGATCTCCTCGCGCAATTTGTCCGGGGTGACACCGGTGCTCTTGAGGCGATCCTTGGCGAACGTCTCGTAGGCCGCATCGCGAAACGGCTTGCCGAAGTCGTTTTCAAAGGCAAACCACATCCGCATCTGCGCCTGGCCAAAGGCGCCCTTCGGAACGAGCGGCGGATTGGGAAATACCGCTTCGATGTACTCGTTGATGACGTTCGAACTCGTAGAGCGCGCGGCCTTCGTGAACGAGGGTGGGGACGAGTCCGGTTGGATTGAGCTTGAGATAAGCTGGCGCCTTCTGGTCCATCAGTGCAATGTTGAGCCATTTGATCGTGAACGGCAGGCCCTTCTCGATCAGGCACATCTTTACCCGCCGTGGGCTCGGCGTGCCGCCGGCGTCGTAAAGTACAAGCTCGCTCATTTCTGTTTTCCCTCTCTACGCTTTCAAGCCGCGACGATCTTGACCATATCGGCCTGCTCGTGGCCGTAGCCGGCCATCAAATCCTCGACGATCTTGTTGAACGCTGCCCAGTCCGTCTCGCGATAGGAATGGTTGCGGATGATAAACGAGGCGCCGGCATAGAATTTTTCGTATTGCTGATGGCGACCGGCGAACTCAGATCCGACCATATCCCAAGCGAGCTTAAACAGCTTCATGCGGGTAAGCGCGTCGGCCTGCGGCGTCTGCCAATATGCTTGGAAACTCCGCGCCAGCTCAGGATCGTTCATCACCGACGCGTTGGCCGGCATCTGGAACACGCCGCCGCCGCAGAGTTCACGCAACTCGTCGACGAATTTACTGTAATTCTGCGTACACCACTCCAACGCTCCGTACATCATTCGCCGGTTGAAGCAGACATAGCCTTCCGGGCCGCCCGGCCAGCTCTCGTAGGCGTTGATCTGGCCGTTGACCATGCCGGCGATCATCGCCTCCTGGGCGGAGATCCGCCCGAGCGTCTCCTTGACGGCCGGGACCTGATCGGCGCCGGTAGCGTTCGCGATCTTGCCCGCCAACCCGAGCAGCAGCCGCATTTTGGACCAATAGCGCACATTCGATTGATGATTGCCGAAGCAGTGGCTCGGCGTCTTGACGTAAATGTCGCGCGACAAAGCGCATCGTCGTGCACGAAAACGCGCTCCCACGGAACTTTGACCTGGTCGCAAAGCAACATGCTGTCGCTCTCGTCGTAGCGATAGGCAAGCGGCAAATCCAATTCCGATGCGCAATTGGTTCTCGAATCGGCTGCCGCGACCAAAGTTGCAGGCCCGGAGCGTTGCAGGGGATGGCGCAGGTGATCGCCTCCTTCTTCTGATCCGGCGCCAGCGGAATCACGTTGCCGATCCAGATTTCGTTGGCGAAAATGGCGCCGGTGGCGAGCATCTTCATGCCGGAGATCACGACACCGTCATCGTCTTCTTGCACGACGCGCAATGTCGGCACCGGAATATTTTGCCGGTTATAGAACTCCGGATTACGCGCCGCCTGCGGCGGGACCACCGCATAGACTGTGTAGACGTCATTGTCGCGGATATGACGATAATAGGCCAACGAGATTGTCGGGATGCCCGCAAGGAGCCTTCAAGTTCGTCGGCCTTCATCGCCATGCCAGTCACGAAGGATGAAACATGATCCGGCGAGCGGCCGAACATGCCATAGGTGAAATCGGCGATGCGCCGGTGGCCGATCATGCGCCGCTGCAAGTCGTTGCGCGAGCGGGCGCGCAGGAAGTAGATCGAGTGGCGGCTGCCGTCCTCCTCGTAGGTCATCTCGTCGCGCAAGGCCGGATCGGCCTTCATATCGTAGAGCGCCGCGACCGTGTGGGCGGCGTTGCGAAAGGCCGGGTGTCGCGTCACGTCGTCGACCCGCTCCGATCCGATAAAGACGACGCGGCCGTCGCGGATCGATTCAAGGTGTTCTTTTCCGGTACGCAGCATGGCGGCTAAAACTCCCGGTCAGATCGCGCGCATGATGTGTTTGCGCGAGGAATTCGATATGCGCGCGCATCGCGGCTTCGGCTTCCGCGCGATCCCGCCTTTGATCGCCCGCAAGAATAGCGCTGGTGCTCGTCGTCGATGCGCCGCAGCTGCAAGTCGTCGGCCGGCGCGATGAACCAGAACCGCAACGAGCGCTCATGCAGCATGGTCAGGATATTGGCGACGATGGAATTATGCGCCGAGTCGGAGATGAGCCGGTGAAATGCGCGGTCGAGGTTCATCAGCCTCTCCCGGTCGCGGGCGCGGATAAGCGGACCGGCAGACGCCATGAATTATCTGCATGCGTGCGATATCGTGACGGTCGGCGCGTTCGGCCGCCAGCCTGACGCAATAGAGCTCGTTGACAAGCCGCGCTTCCAGGATTTGCAGCACCTCGTCGAGTGAGATCGATTGCACGACGATGCCTTTGCGCGGGATGACCTGCACCAAGCCCTTCAAGCATCAGGCGGTCGAGCGCCTGATGCACCGGCGTTCGCCCGATTTTCAACTGCCGACTGATTTGCGCCTCGTTGAGATAGGCGCCCGGGCGATATTCCAGCCGATTGATGCGCCGCTTGATTTCAAGATACGCCTGGTCGCGCAGTGAAAGAGGCGGATCCGCGGCGTTTCGGCGGACGTGCAGCCTTCGGCTCCATGGAGAACTCAGTTTTCCGTGTAGAAATGCGTTTCCAGCAGCAGACAGCCGGATCTCGGATTTGAAAGGTCCGTGATGTACGCCGGGCGGCCGCACCGCGTAGGTATAGCCTCGGAATTTCTCGCCGCCTTCGCCCTGCTCGTCGTTGCCGACGATCAGATCGCCCGACACCAGGAAAACTTCTTCCCAATAATCGTGGACGAACGGCTTGGTCGTGTAGACGCCGGGCGCGAAGCGCAGAAATCGGGTGCGGTTGCCGCGCCGCGCTTTTTCGTCGAGCTCGCCGGCGATGATCTTCTGTTGAATGCCCGCCGGATAACCGGGCGGCGTATGCCAGCCTTCGTTCATATCGAGGGCGTGGAATTCCTTGTGTCCCTTGTCGAACCCATGCGTTTCCTCCTAGCCCTCGTCGGGCAGCGTCGCACCCGATAGCTGTGCGTGATTTTTCGGCCTAACACCGGGTCGTCCAATTCCATTTCAAAACTCTGGGCGGCGAGCGATGCCGCCATGGACGGCGAGCGTGCCGCAGAACATGGCGGTGCCGGCCGGCAAGGCGCGCCGGTCGCCGTAGAGCCTGAACAACTCCTGCGGCGGCCGCATCGCCGCAACCGAACCCTCCTGATAGAGCCGTCGTACGCCGTTAACGCCGACATAGGAACGCAGCACGAGCGAGTCCCAATGCGGCGCCACGTCTTCGAAGCCGCCAAAGTCGCGGCTCACCGGCTTGGCGCACATCTGCTTGGAAAGCGACACGCCGATCGCTTCCGCCTTGCGGTCGGTGTGATCCGATCCGAGCCCGATCCAGGGCCATCGTCGAAGGAATAGGCGACGCACTCGACCTCTCCGCTCGAGCGATCGCCCAGCACCTCGATGGCGTCGTCAGTCGTCAGCAGCGACGCCGCCACCCGATAGAAGATCGGCGTTGTCTTCGGCCGCTTTACGCCGATCGCTTCGAGTTCGCGAATATGCTCTTCGAGAGCCGCAACATCGCGCCCGGTCCAGCCAGCAATAACGAGCGCTCCGACCCGATTGAGGTCGAGTTTTTCGGTGGATCTCACGTTATTTCCCCAGACGTCACACCGCAGCACCGTCAGCCGTTTGCCGGATAATGGGCCAGCAGATTCCACTTCCCGTCCTGCATTTCGATTATGTAAGCGGGCTTGAGCGCGTCGCCATTCGATCCGAACGAAATTGGCCCTTCCAAAGCGGGAAAGTCCTTCATCTTGCGGATCTCGTCGCGAACGGCGGTGCGCTCCGCGGCGAGTTTCGCCGGATCGCCGGTCACGTTCGCTGCCTTCATCGCATGTGCGTAAATGAGCACGATATCGTAAGTTGCGGCATCGAATTGCGCGGCGGCAGTACGATCGATGCCGGCCGCCTTGGCGTTGGCGATGAAATTCGCCTCGAATTTTTTGGTCCGGTCATCAAGTCCGCTGTAGAACGCCGTCGGGATGGTCGTTCCGTTCCCGGCCGCGCCCATCAGGCGCGGCAGTTCCGGATCGGCAATGGTCGACCCGGCGACAAGCCGGCCTTTGCCGCCTTGGCGATGAAGTTCCTGGGCGAGACGCGTGGCGGGCTCGGGGCCCGACCCGACACCAATTAGATCCGTCGGAGTGGCGACAAGCTGCGAAACTTGTGGCGCCAGGTCGAAAGCCTGCGTCTGGAAGGTTACGCTCAGTTTGATATCAGTGCCCGACTTTTTCATCACGTTGGGAAGCACGATCTCGCCCATCGTCTTCGAGACGACGTCGTCGGTCGCGTAAGCGAGCGCGGCCGTCGCAATCGGCAGATTGTTCTCTTTCAGCGCGCGCATGACATGGGTGAACAGATAGCCTTCGTCCGACGTGTTGCGGAACGCATAAGTGAAAGGCTCGGCAAGCTTCGGAGCCGACGAGGCCATCGACATGGTCGGCACGCCCTCGCGCTCGGCTGCCGGGAACGCAACCCGGCACTCGCTCGAGCTGAACGGACCGATGATGGCGATGACCTTGTCATCCTCGGCAAGCTTGCGCAGACCGACAACCGCCTGATCGGGCTTTCCCGCCGTATCGAACGGCACGATCCTGACCTTCTTGCCGGCAACGCCGCCCGCGGCATTGATCTCGTCGACGGCCATTTGCGCGGCGACCAGGTTGGTCTTTGAGAAGGTGGCGAACGGCCCTCCACTCGCCTGCATGTAACCGAGAACGATCTCGTCCGCCCGGGCCGTTCCCATCGCGGCGATCGTGGCGGCGGCCAGTATTGAAAGTGACTGTCGCGCTTTCATGTTCGATCCTTTGCTGCTTACGTTCCGGCTCACCAGATTGACTTATCGACCCCAGGTTTGCGTCGCCGGCGCGTCCGCCGGCTTGCTGCGTCCGAGATAGGCCTCGAGCAAAGTGCCTCCCGCGAGCAGTTGCTCGGGCTTGCCTTCGCCGACGACGCGTCCGAGCTCGATCACATAGGCGCGATTTGCCAATTCGAGCGCGCGCTGAGTGTTCTGCTCGACCAAAAGGATGGTGATGCCCTGCTCCCGGCTCAGTGAGCGGATGCAGGCAAAAACCTCTTCCGCCAAGCGCGGACTAAGGCCCAAGGATGGTTCGTCAAGCATCATGAGCTTCGGCGCGGCGAGCATGGCGCGGCCAATCGCCAGCATCTGCTGCTCGCCACCGGACAGCACCGCCGCGGCGCTCGTCCGCCGAGCCGCGAGATTCGGAAAGCGTCCGTAGATTTCGTCGATTTCGCGGGCGAGCGCCCGCGACGGCCGCCTATTGAAGGCGCCCATGAGTAGGTTTTCTTGCACGGTCAGCGTAGCGATGATCCTGCGCCCCTCGGGCACCAGCGCCAGACCGGCCGATACTCGGCGGCTCACGGGCCAGGCGCTGACATCCTTGCTGTCGAACTCGATGCGGCCGCCGGCAAGCGGCTCGATGCCAAGGACTGCCCGCAACAGCGACGACTTGCCGGCACCGTTGGCGCCGACGACAGCCACGATCTCGCCGCGCTCGAGAACGAGTGAAACGCCGCGGACGGCACGCACGCGTCCGTAGCGCACGTCGAGATCATGCACTGCAAGCAGCATGGCCGTGCTCCAATGTTTCCGGCGCGGCGCTCGAAGCGGCCGCCGTCCTTCCCAAATAGACCTCCTGAACCTCCGGATTGTGTCTGATTGTCTCCGGCGAACCTTCTGCAATCTTGCGGCCGAAGCTGAGCACGACAACATCCCGGCATAGGGCGCCGACAAAATGCATGTCGTGCTCGACGACCAACAGCGTGAGCCCGGCGCGAGTGCAGAGTGCGTCCAAATAGATTTGCAGCGCCTCGGTCTCTGCCGGATTAAGACCCGCTGCCGGTTCGTCGAGCAGCAAAAGCGCGGGCCTTGCCATCAGCGCGCGTGCGACTTCAATTCGCTTCTGCACGCCGTAGGGAAGACTGCCCACCCGAGCCGCGGCGTAGTCGGCAAGTCCGGCATCGGCAAGCATCGCCCGCGCTTCTTCGCGCCAGCGGTTGCCCGGAAACAGATTGACGGGATGGAGAACACCGCGCAGCCCCGAATGACGCCAATGCTGGCCGACAAGGACATTTTCCAGAGCAGAGAGATGAGGCATCAGCCTGACGTTCTGAAAGGTCCGGGCAATGCCGTGCCGAATGCGCCGCCGTGACGGCACCTGCGAGATATCGGCGCCCTGCATGTAAATCGCGCCGGCGTCGAGCGGAAACACGCCGCTGATCAGATTGAAGACGGTCGTCTTGCCGGCGCCGTTCGGTCCGATCAGAGCGGTACGCGAGCCGCGTCGTACGAAGAAGCTGAGATCTTCAACGACGCTCAGGCCCCCGAAATGCTTGCTGACGCGATCGAGGCTGAGAATAGCATCGGCTTTCATGCTCGGGGCTCCGCCAAGCGCTCCGCGTCCAGCATCGCCTGCCGCTGGCGCCAGCCGAACAGATGCTGCCACTGCCCGCGAGTCACCAAACCTTGCGGGCGCAACGCCATGAGCACGATTACGCCGGCGGCAAAGACCGTATAGCGCAAGTTCGAGCTTTCACGCAGAAGTTCGGGCAGCCCGGTAAATATGGCCGCGCCGACGAACGGGCCCCATGTCGTCTGCGTTCCGCCGAGCAACACGTAGAGCACGATGGTGATGCTAAGACCGACGTTGAAATATTGGGCTTCGATATAGCTGAAGTGATGGGCGTAGAGACCGCCGCCGATGCCGGCGATCACCGCCCCAAGCGCGAACGCGGCAACTTGAAATCCGCGGACGCCGATGCCCATCAGATCGGCGACACGCTCATCGTCATGAACCGCACGCACGGCAACGCCGAAGCGCGTACTAAAAAGCAAAATTACAAACGCGGCCACCCCGATCGCAAAGCCGACGACCACCGGCCAAGGGATGAAACTCGAAACCGGATAACCGGCGGCGCCGCCAATGACCTCAAGATTGAGGATCGCAGCGCGGGTAATTTGCCCGAGCGCGAACGTCGCGAGCGCGAGATAGATACCGCGCGTTCGCAGCACCGGCACGGCGACCACGAGCGCGATCAGACCCGACAGGCCAGCGCCCAACGGTATCGCAAGAAGCGGATTAATCGCGAACTGATTGCTCGCATAGGCCGAGCCGTAGGCGCCGATGGCGGCAAAACCGGCCAGACCGATGTTCAACTGTCCAGCCGCCAGCGGCAGATAAGCGCTGTAGGCAAACACGGTATTGACGGCGAGCAGGACCAGCAGCCCTTCGAAATAGCCGCTCATATTCCCGCCCGCGCGGTTTGCATGCCGCGAAACAATCCGGTCGGCCGGACAAAAAGAATGACAAGGAGCAAACCGAATACGGCAATATCGACAAAATCTGCGCCGAAATATCTGATCGCGAAGACCTCGGTCAGCCCGATCACAAGGCCTCCGACGATGGAGCCCCAGATATTTCCCATGCCGCCGACGATCATCGCCGAAATGGCCTTGAGACCGACCGCCTCGCCCATGAACGGGTCCACTTGCCGGTAACTGAGAGCAAACAGGACGCCGGCGAATGCGGCGAACAATCCGGAGACGACGAAGACCGATGCGACGATGCGGTCGATGTTGACGCCGAGCATAAGTGCGGTGTCGGAGTCTTCGGCGATGGTGCGCAACGCCCTGCCGAAGCGGGTGTGCTTGAGAAGAAGCGAAAGCACCGCGATCAGCCCGAGCGAACAAACAAGTCCAACCAGTTGCGGAATACCGATGATGAGGCCGTCGACACGCCAATTTTCACCACCCAGGGACAGCGGCAGCGTTCGCATATCAGAACCCCAATACGCAATCGCCAGATGCTCGAATAAAAGCAGGAAGGCCATCGAGGAGACCAACGGCACGAAGGGTGAGGCAGAGCGCATCCAGCGCCAGGTAAAGCGCTCGACGACGAGCGCGGCGATAGCCGCGACAGCGAGGGCCGCGATCATGGCGAGCGGCAGAGAAACTCCCGCATGCACCAAGGCCCAGAGAATCATGCCGCCGACCATGAACAGGCCGGGGATGCTAAAGTTGAGAAAGTTAAGCACGCCGATGCTCAGCGTCAGCGCCACGGCGACCATGGCGTAGACCGAGCCGAGCATGACCGCATTGACGACCTGTTGCGCAAACACGGGAAAGGCGTCCTTGCTGCAGCGTACTTTAACAGCTCTCGCCGACCACGATGCTACGAGCGCGCTTCCCGGCCGGCGGGGCCAAAGCTTGTCATCACAGTGAAATTTCACAAGCATTTTTTCTGGGCGGCGGCTGCCTCGCCGGCACGCACGCCATCATTCACTATTCGGCGGCTTCACGCCACGCATCCGGCTCCGGCAGATGCAGCTGTGCGACCGCTCGCGCCGAGCCGCGGACCAGCGCGGCCATTGTTTCCGACGCGGCCGCGAAGGTCGCCCGGGTCAATCCCCCGAAAAAAACGTCGTTGAGCGCACGGACGTTGGCGCTGTTGCGCTCGATCAAGCTCCGCCCTGCACGCGTAAGAACCAAAAGTACCGCGCGGCGATCGCTTGGATCGGCGCGTTTGGTCAATAAACCGGCTTGCGCAAGTTTTCCGGTTTCAGTGGCGACAAATGCGCTCGACACGTGCAGAACTTTCGCGACTGCGGTCACGCCGACCCCGCGTCGCCCCTGGAATTGGCCGACGGCCATCAGCAAGCTGTATTGCGGGGCGCTGATCCCCATCCGGTCGCCGAGATGCTCGCGCACCAACGCCATGCGGCTGGCGATGGTCAGAAGATCGTAGACCAGCCGGCGGAAACGCTCGTCGGAATTGCCCTCCAGCAATGCCGGCCGCGAGACCGTCGCCGGCAACCGAAAGCCCGTGATCTTGGCCTCGCTCGCGAGGGCCGCGCGGCGGCGCACGCGGCCTCCCTTGGCGCGCGCTTTAGAGAGCGACATAACCCGTGTCTTGCAAAAGCTGGCTCTCGACGGGGATGTGGAGGCTGTCGTGCACGGCGTTGTAGAATTTCCAGAACCCGACGACGCAAGCGAGCTCGACGATCTGCGCCGGCGACAGATTCTTCTTCAGCCGTTGCAAGAGGTCGTCGGGAACGGCGGTCGGATCTTCCGACGCCGCGCGCACGTAATCGAAGCAAGCGCGTTCGAATTCGTCTTTCGGCGCGACGTCTCCGGTGATCAGGCCCTGCAGTTCCTCTTCGCCAAGCCCCCAGCCCTCGAAATCGTCGCCGCGCGGCTTTTTCAGCATCGAACAGCTGTGCGCCGTGCAGTAGGCGCAGCCATTGGTCGTGCAGGCGATAGCGGCAAGCTTGCGCTTGAGCAGCTGATCGAGCGTCGACGACGGGTCGCGCATGACGTTGCTGTTGAGTTGCCACAGTGTCTCAGCGATCTCCGGGCGATGGGCGTACAATTTGAGTGCATTCGGCAGAAATCCCATGCGCTTCTTGTAGGGGTCGAGTACCGGTCTGAGCTTAGGCGAGAAATCCTCCTCGCGGACATAGGGAATGAAAGGCTCGGCCTCGACCAGAACATGCGGCTTTGGCGGCGCTACGGGTTTGTTCATGACTTGCTCCTTTCTAAAGAAAATCTTCGAGGCGGACTTTGCCCCAGTTGATCGGCCAGGCCCGTTCAAAATCGGCGGGGTCGTGGCGCGCCTTGCGAGTCGCGTCGATGCCGATCTTGCCGACGGTGCGCAGCGGCGCGTGTCCCTCGAGCGGACGCCCCGACGGATCGAACGGCGAGCCGCGGGTGTGCGGTACGACGATGATATCGCGTGCCGGATCGACGCGGGTGGCGAGCGCATGATAGACCTCGCGCGCGTCGTCGATGTTAGTGTCCGGGCTGACCGCAACCACCATCTTGGTGTTGAGCCACGGCGCGCCCATGGCAGTCATCAGCGCGTCGTTGACGAAGCCTTCACGCGGGTAGTCGAACTGCAGGATGCAGGACAGCGCGGCGCCCCACGTCGGGAAACGCACATCAGTGACAGTCAATCCGATCTCGGTGAGACGGTTGTAGAGTACTGCCTCGTGACACAGGCGCGGCAGCGTCTGGTGGTCAGTGTCGGGAGTCGTCTGATGATTGCGATAGATCGGCCGATCGCCGCGCATCGTAATGGCGGTGATCTCGACCTCAGGCACCATTTCCGCGTGCGGCAGGTGATACATAGACGGCGACGTCACTTCGCCAACGGCGAATTTCTTCCCGAGATGAACATGGCCTTCGACAACGACCTCGGCCTGGGCGGGAACGGTCAGGTCGAGGGTCTCGCACCGCACCATCTCGATATCTTGATTCATAATGGTGCCGACCATTTCCATCTCCCCCCACATATCCATGTGCAGGCCGGAAAAATTGCCCATGATTTCGTAGGCCGGCGGAATGCCGAACGCGAAGGCGATCGGCATCTTGTCTTTGCCCATCGCCCGATACTTGTTCATGATGATGTGCGAGTGCGGGGTGATGAAACTGATCAGGCCGCGCCGCGGTCCGACCGCATAGGTGCCGGCGTGGCACGAATTGTAGAAGCCGGTCTCCGGATCGCGCAGGATGTTCATCGCCGTCACGTACGGCGCGGCGTCCTTGTCCTTGTGGCGCGGGATCGGCAACTCTGTCCAATCCACGTCGCTGCCGGTTCTGATCACTTCCTTGACCGGCCCGGTTTTGACGTTCTTAAAGCCGCGTGGCGGCTGGCGCAATCGAAACGCCAGGGTTTTGAGATAATCCTCCGGCCTAACGCCAAGCGCCCGCGCCTGCGAGCGTCGATTCTTCACCAACATGTCGCAAAGCCGGAAGCCCGGCTTTTCGACGATATTTTCGAACACGATCGGCATATCGCTCTGCGCCGAAAGCGCACCAATATCGTCGATTCGAACCGGTTTGGTGATGCGCGTAACGATATCGGCGTTGGCGTCGAGATAATTGCGGAGGCTCGCATCGAGCGGCCGTTCGTTCGATTGCGGCCCGAATTCCCCATTCGTCGCGACGGATTCTGCCGACATAAAATCGCTCCAAATAGCAAAGTAAGTTTATTATGTCAGTTTACGAAGTCAACGAATAGCTTTACCGCGCAGCGACTGCGCGACGCGGATTGCTGCGGCGATGAGCCGATCCGGCTGCGGCGGCGACCCCGAACGGCAACAAATTGTGAACAAGCCGCGGATATTGGCTGCTGCCGCCGCGCCGGGCTCGCCCGACTGCCAGGCGGTGAGGTGTGCGGCGCTCCACTTCTCAAGCGTGGCTTGCTCGATGCGCTCGGCCTCCAACTCCGCCGCTTTGACAGAGTTCCGTAACGCCGCAGCTGAAGGGACTGAAGGACCGTTCGACATCTGGTCGATCGCGAACGGATTAAGAGCTCGGCGGGACATTCGCAGCCCGCTCACGACCTTGTCGTTCCACTCAGCGACGATGTCCAGCGACTCTCTCAAGGCGGATTCGGGCATGATGGCTCCGTGAATGACGCCCGCGTAGGCGCAAAACAGGAGCACATTGACGTCGATTCCGTACTGATCCTGCAGATTGAGGCATTCCTGCTGAACGCTGCCGTCGCTGTAGACGGCCAACGAAAACGACCAGAGCAGCGATTCCGACTTGCTCACCGCAAAACCTACGGGGTTTCCTCGGTCCGCCACCTTTTGACCAGGCCGAGCTCGATATCGAACAGATCGAAGCAGCGTCCGACGGTTTGATTGACGATATCATCGATCGTTTGGGGCCGATGGTAAAAGGCGGGCACTGGCGGAACGATGATCGCGCCGTTTTCGGTGGCGGCGAGCATGGCGCGAAGATGGCCGGCATGCAGCGGCGCCTCCCGCACGACCAGAACGAGCCGGCGACGCTCCTTCAGGCTCACGTCGGCCGCCCGGCTCAGCAAGCTATCGGTGGTGCCGTAGGCAATATCGGAAAGGGTGCGGATCGAGCACGGAGCGATAATCATGCCGCGGGTGCGGAAGGACCCAGAAGAAATTGCCGCGCCGATATCAGTATTCTGATACGTAGTCTCAGCCAGTGCTCGCACCGCGTCGACCGAGAGGCCGACCTCTTCTTTCAAGGTCAGCGCCGCTGATTTTGATACGATAAGGTGGGTGGGAATTTTTTGCGTGCCCAGCGCCTCCAATATACGGACACCGTAAATGGCGCCGGATGCCCCGCTGATGCCGACAACGATCGGTGGGTCTTTGCGCATAAACCAGTAATCCTAATGCCGCAGCAGCAGCGAGCCAAAACTGTCCATCTTATCGTCAATGCCGTTTTGGCGCAGCGCATGCCAATAAGTCGCGGTGTTGATCGCCACCACCGGCTTGCCGAGCCAGAATTCGGCCATACCGGCAAGACGCGACATGACTAGATTGGTGCCGACCTGCACAACGGCGTCGACGTCCGGTCCGTTCACCTCCAGGATGGCGTCCCGCAGCGCCTGCTCGGACACATGCGCGATGGCGACGGGGCTCGAACAGCGCAGACCTTTAAGCCTGACGATCTCGAAGCCGGAATCGGTGAAAAACCGCCGAACCTGCTCATCGGCGATCGGCATGTAGGGCGTAACGACGCCGATCCGGCGGATGTCGCCGAGCTGTTTCAGCGCAGCCTGACTGGCATCCGAACCCATCGCCACCTTCAGCCCGGAGTGCGCTTCGACCCTCTCGCGCAGCCGCGTGCTCCCCTCGACTCCATCCCAGAAGGTCTCCGAGGACATACCGAGGATGAGATAGTCCGGCTCGCAGGTCATCACCTGATCGATAGCGGTGAACATTGCGCGTCGAATGTTAGCCAATAGCTGGCTGAAATCCTCGTCGTTGCGAATCGGATCGTTGGGAATGTGAATGCGACCGAAATGATTGGTCACTCCGCGCGGCCGCATATCGTCGTATTCCGGCTGCACTGCGGTGTTAGTGGACGGCGCCACGACGCCGAATTTCTTCCGGAAGCCTAGCGAATCGGTCACTCCGTACTCCTGCAATCGACTGCAGGCCGCAACTCCGACATCTCATCGAGCTTGGCCCCAGACGGGAGCAAACTAACTGCTTATCGAAGCGGCCGCTACGGGCCAGAATTTGACGTGGGGTTCGCGCCGTAGTAGCTTTTGGTCCGGTGCAGTAAACCGGTTCGATCGTCATCTTGCTGCTTGAAGGAGGGTTGAGCGTGAAACCTCGCGCGCGTGACTACAAAGATGGCTGTTTCAGCCAGCCGCGATGGACGTCGAAGATGCGAGCGGCCTCGGCAGCATGAGCCAATTCGAGAACTGACGGTTCGTTTAGGGGTGCCAAGCCGTCTTGATAGGCCCCTCCACTTTTCTCAGCAGTTGCGCAACTGGCGAAAAAATTTCGTTTTTCAAAAGGCTACCACATTCAAATTGACGTCAGCCGACCCGTTGCCTCGTCCGGCGGGCAATTCGTCGCTTCCGATAATGCTCGTTATCGGGAGTAACCGATCGTGTTCTGAGCTCGTGCAATCAATAAGGTCGCGGATTTAGTTCTTCCAACTTCGCCTCGATATTTCGTAGGAGGGAGGGTCCGCCAAATATCGATTCCCTGCTAACGGGGAAATTAGCAGAACGGAGGCGCCCTGCCCCGACCTGAGCTCGATGTTTCGCCGAACAATGGGCACTTTTGCTGAAATTCCCCAATGCAAAGAACAGAGGATTTCCGACGACGGAACAGCGAAGGCGAATTCTGCAACAGGGAAATTACGTTGTTTTCGCGCCCCGGCCGCACTGCCGCTCGCCGCGCGCGTACTGGATGGGGCAACGCAGGACCGATTGCATGTATTGCGCCAAACTTGATCAGCGCTTCCTGCCGCCGTGCGTGTCCCGATCCGGCCTGGTCTTCAATCTCCGCCTTGATCTGCAACAAGGCGTCACCGCCAATCAGCGCGGGCCTCGCATCGTCGCCGTCACTCCATGGCGGTGAGTGGGAGATCATCGTTCGACACTAAAGCGCTGCCAGTTTCTAGGCCTTGAGAAACGCTGCCAGCATGCGGCGCGCGTCGGCGCGGCGATCGTTACGCCAATCCGAAGCGTACAAATCGCGGCCAAAGATCGTCGACAAGGTGTGTCCGTTCGACAGATGAAATTGCGACAGCGCGACCATCAGGACGTAAAGCCTTAGCCCGTCGAGTCCGCGGGGCAATTGTGCGGCGTTGCCGCCGCGGGCGATCAGTTGCTCGATCATATCGAGCACCGGCGAGGACATTTCCGGAATCCGCGTCGACTTGCGCATGTACTTGGCCTTGAGCAAATTTTCCGCTGATAACAGGCGCACGAGGTGCCTGTTATTTTCGAAATAGCTCGCCATGAAGTCGAACAGTTGCAGCAGGCCCTCGCGTGGATCGAGATGTTCGATGTCGATCTGAAGCTCACGGCGGCGCAGCCCGCCGAGCGCTTCCTCAAGCACCGCGATGTAGAGACCCGATTTGCTGCCGAAGTAATGATAGATCATGCGCGGGTTGCTGCCCCCCTTCTTGACGATGCGGTCGATGCGCGCGCCGGCAAAACCGTGGGTCACGAATTCGCGGGTAGCGGCGCGCAGAATTTGGTCGCGACTCTCTGCCGGCGTGCGGCGCGGCCGTCGGCGCGGACGTACCGTCGGCGCCCGAAGCCGCCGCGTATCTGTTTCGCTAAAGGTCATGCTGGGACCGACGCGGACGCCTGGGGGGCAATCTTCGCCGCCAATTGCAATAGGGCGCGATCGCTGCCGCGCTGGCCGAGGATGGCAAGCCCAATCGGACATTCTTGCCAACGGCCTAGCGGCAGCGCGACCTGGGGCATACCGCAATGACCGGCGACCGAGGTCAAGGTTAGCGCGCGCTGATAAAACCAGCCGATGACGTCTCCTGGTGCGTTTTCGATCAAGGCCGGGCACGGCGTGATCGGCATGACGATAGCGGTGTCCGCCGGGACGAGCTGTTCGGTTCTGCTTTGGAAGGCGACGCGGATCGGAGCATAGCGCGCGACGTCGTCGGGCGCGATTACCGCTGTACCGGCGAAGCGCTGCGCTATGTCTTCGGCGAAGCGCGGTTTGTGGTGCGCTATCCACGAGCCGAGGTTTTGCCAGATTTCCGCGCCTTGCAGAACGCGGTAGCACTCAAAATAGTCCGCTTCTTTTCCATCAAACACACTGACGCTGCCACTCGGGCCAAGCCTTGCGGCCCTCGTTTTCAGCTCCGCAGCAAGCAGCGGGTCGACAAGCGCGAAGGCGTCGTCGGCTAGTTTGAGATTTGCTATGGCAGGGTGCTCCTGAGCAGGGAGGAGCGCATCACCAACGCGAGCCATTGTATTGGAATCGCGCGCAAACCAACCAACCGTATCGTAGGACGGCGCGAACGGGACAACGCCATCGAGAGAGATCGCCCCGTGGCTCGGGCGAAAGCCGAACAGGCCGAGGAAGTTTGCCGGTACACGCACCGAACCGCCAGTGTCAGTACCAAGAGCGAAATCGACCAGGCCTCCGGCTACCGCAACCGCCGATCCGCTCGATGAGCCACCGGGAAGCCTTCCCGGACACACCGGATTGACAAGGCGATGATGGACGTTCCGCCCTTCAAGGCTGAAGGCGAGTTCGTCAGTCACAGTTTTGCCAATCAAGGTGGCGCCGGCGGCGAGTGCCTGTTCCACCGCGGGAGCCGAACGCGCTGCCGGTTTCTGCCGCGCCAGCCAGTCCGGATTGCCGCCACCAGTGCGGCACCCCTCGACATCGATCAGATCCTTGACGGCAAATGTCAGACCGTCGAGGACGCCACTTGCCGTGGCCTCGCGCCGGCACATTCGGTCCGGAACGAAGGCGCCGAAATCGGTGGGCGCTGCTTTCGAAGCCAAGGCCATGCCCACGTCAGCGCGCCGCCACCGACGATAGCGATCTGATAGCGGCTTCGGAGCCGCTAACGAAGCCGGGGCATTTCTTGACGTTCCAGATTGTCGCCTCGGTGGTCACATTCTGCGGCTGACAAGCGGCCGAAACCGCGACCGGCGGCGGGGCCGGCATTGCCATGTCGATCGCCTCGACGGACGACCGCGACACATATTGCGAGCCGAACCCGAGTAGACCTCCGCAGGAAACTTCCCTGCGCTTTTCCACGGCTGACATTGTCCGTTCTCCTTCGTCAAAAGCAGCGGAGCGGCTTTAGTCCGCGGAAACTCCTTTGCAATTTTGCTGCCAACGAAAACGCCTTTGAAATTAGCGAAATCTCCCTTTCCACATCAACGGGTGCTCAACATCACTCGCGCTAAGTGCCTTCAATATTGGCAATTTTTGCGTAACTAGTAAGCATATACTTATTCAGAACGACGGGTCCAAAAATTATTTCTAGTCGTTTCAACGCCTTAAGCCATTGGCATAGCCCTTGCTCGCGCTACCGGAGTCGCATGTTTTTGTTCATCTCCAGCGAAGGACCAATGTCATGTTCTCCCGACGCCTCGTACTGGCCGGTGCTGCAATTGCGATTGCTCTCGGCTTTGGACTTGCCGATCCGCACGGCGTGCGCGCGGCCGGACCATTGAAGGTTGGCATTCTGATTCCCGGATCAAAATCAGACAAAGGCTGGATGGAATCCGGCTATGACGGCCTTGTCGCCGCGGAGAAAAAGTACGGCGACAAGATCAAGGTTCAGATGATCGAGAACATCAATTACGCCGATATGGACCAGGCGCTGACCAATCTCGCTACCAGCAATGATCTGGTGATTGGCGTTGGCGGTCAGACCCAGGCTTCGGTCTATAAGATCGCCAAGCGTTTCCCGAAAGTGAAGTTCTCCATCGTCGGCGGCAACGAAGCTGAAGCGTTGCCGAACGTAGCCGGCTATGATGTCAAGCAGGCCGAGATCGCCTTTGCCGCGGGTGCCGCCGCCGCGATGCTGTCCAAGAACGGCGCTGTCAGTTACGTCGGCGGCCTGGAAATTCCCTCTATCGTCAACGCGGGGAAAGAATTCGGCAACGGAGCGAAATACATCAACGCCAACATCAAGTACTTCGAGAATTACACCGGCGATTTCGACGACGTCGCCAAGTCGAAGGAAGCGACGCTAGCGGCGATCGCGCAGGGTGCCGACGTTCACTACCACATTCTGAATCTCGGCCTGCGCGGCATGGAACAGGCGGCGAAGGACAAGGGCACGCACATCATCGGGAGCTACACCGACCGGTGCGGCAGCGATCCGCTCTACGTCGCCTATTCGATCACCGGCGTCGGCTTCCAGGTGCAATACGCTATCGATCAGGCTGTGAGCGGCGAATGGAAGCCCGGGTATAAGGAGTTCGGCCTGAAAATGGGTCCGGAAGCTTCGGATATGATCATCTGCGGCGGCACCCCGGAGCAGAAAGCCAAGCTTGACGCGATCAAGAAGGATATCCTCTCAGGCAAGATTAAAGTACTCAAGGGCTAAGGCGGCAATACACCGTCCGGATCGCTCGCGGTGAGAGATCCCACGCAAAAACTGGCCGAACCGCTGTTGGCGCTTGAAGGCATCAGCAAGCGGTTCGGTACCTTGTTGGCGGTCTCCGACGCCTCGCTCGACATCATGCCGGGAGAGGTGCACTGCATTCTCGGCGAAAACGGCGCCGGTAAATCCACGCTGTGCAATCTAATTTTCGGCGTCCACGTGCCGGACGAAGGCACCATGCGCTTTCGCGGCGGAAGTCTATCGCCCAACCGGGCCTTCGGATGCGCTCGCCAGCGGCATCGCCATGGTGCACCAGCATTTCAGTTTGGTGCACGACATGACCGTGGTCGACAATGTCATCCTCGGTCAGCAGCGCGGCTTCGTGAATACTAAAGCTTGGGCGCAGCGGCTCGAGCGCCTGGCTAATGATTACGGTTTCAAGCTCGACCCTTACGCCAAGATCGACGACCTTTCGGTCGGAGAGCGGCAGCGCGTGGAAATCGTCAAATGTCTGATCCGCGAGCCGCGCCTTTTCGTGCTCGATGAGCCGACGGCAGTCCTGTTGCCGGATGAAATCGCCGCACTGCTCGAGGTATGCCGGCGTGTTGCCGCCAGCGGGGCGGCGGTGGTTCTAGTCACGCACAAGCTCGCCGAGATCAAGAAGGCCGCGGACCACGTGACCGTGCTGCGTGGCGGTCGCGTGGTCGCTCGCTCCAATCATCCCGCAGAGGAAATCGACGCGCTGGTGCGTGCGATGATTCAGAGCGACGTCAAATCGCTCGATAGATCCGCGGCCTCGACCCTCGGCGTGGCCGAACCACTACGCCGCCGACCTGAACCGGCGCCCAACGAAACGCCGCCACAAGAAGCAGTGCAGATCGACGGGCTAACGGTGATCGACAATCAGGGCGTTACCCGGCTCGATCATTTCACGCTGGCGATTGGACCGGGTGAAATCGTCGGCGTCGCCGGCGTTGAAGGTAACGGGCAAAGCGAACTCGCTGCGGTGCTTTCCGGAATGTTGGCGCCTACCGACGGCCGGGTCTTTCTCGGCGACAGGGAGACGACCCACCTCAGTCCGAAGCAGATCACAGCTGCCGGAATAGGCGTCGTGCCGGAAGACCGGCATGCGGTCGGCTGCGTTGTGGAGATGAGCGTCGCCGAAAACATCTTTCTCAACCGCCTCGACGGCTTCGCGTCTTTTGGCTTTCTACGGCGCGGGGAACTGGTGCAGGCGGCCCGCGATCTGATGACGCGTTTCGACGTGCGCGCGGTCGGTCCCGATATCGCCTTCTCCGCGCTGTCTGGCGGCAATCAGCAGAAGGCAGTGCTGGCGCGGGAGATAACGTTGCCTAAACTCACGTTTTTGCTCGCCGCCCAGCCGACACGCGGGCTCGACGTCGGCGCGGTTGCCGCCGTCTATGGCCACATCCGATCCGCCTGCAACCGCGGCGCCGCGGTCCTCCTTATTTCGTCTGAGCTCGATGAACTAATTGCGGTCGCGGACCGCATCGTCGTCCTTTATCGCGGTCGCATCATGGGCAACTGCGCCGCCGATCCGAACGAGCGCGAACGCATCGGCGCGATGATGGCGGGCCAAGCGCAATGACGGATGCGACCGTGAACGCCAAAAGCAACATCAGCGCATGGCTGCGGCCTTCGGTGGTCATTTCCATCTCCGCCGTGGTGGTTGCGGGCCTGCTCGGCCTTGCTTTGATCTTCGCCATCGGCGTTTCGGTTCCGGACGCCTTGTCTGCCTTTGTCGCGGGCACCGTCGGCTCGCCTTACGCGATTGCAGCCTCGATCAACCGCAGTATTGCCTTTGCCCTGGTCGGGATCGGCTTCGTCATCGCCAACCGGGCTAATCTGGTGAACGTGGGCGGCGAGGGCCAAATCGCGGTTGGCGGGATTGTCGCCACGGCGGTCGCCCTTTACGGCGGCGTCGCCGGCTTGCCGGCTGGTTTGCCCTTCATCATTCCGCTACTAGCCGCCGCGGCGGCAGGCATGCTCTGGGGATCGATCGCCGGCGTCCTGAAAATCAAAGTCGGCACAAACGAAGTCATCAGTACGCTGTTGCTGTCGTTCATCGCGGTCTGGCTGTTGTATTGGTGCGTCCAGTCGCCGGCGCTGTTGCGCAAGCCGATGACCAGCTCGGCGACACTGCCGGAGTCGCTGGAAATACCTGAATCGACCCAGCTGCCTCTTTTGACCGGCGACTATTCGTTCCCCGTGCATATTGGTCTGCCGATCACAATAATAATCGCTATCATAGCTGCGATCGTGCTGAGCAAGACCTTGTTTGGCGTGCAGCTGCGGGCGGTCGGCTTCAATCCTGTTGCCGCCAACCGCGCCGGTATTTCGTATCAACGCATGGTGATGCTGGCGCTCGCGATTGCCGGCGCGCTCGGCGGACTCGCCGGCGGCTTTATGCTGCTCGGCGACCAATACGTTCTCAAAGACGGCTTTTCCTCCGGCTATGGTTTCGACGGCCTGGTCGCCGGCCTCTTGGCGCGCGGATCTATTGTCGGCGTGATCGCAGCGGCGTTGTTGTTCGGTTTTCTCCGTTCCGGCGGCATCAACATGGAAATGGTCGCCGGCGTGCCGACCGCCTTGGTGATGGTGATCCAGGGATTGATCGTCGTGACGCTCGCCGGCGCATCATTTTTCATCGGACGGCGCGCATGACCTGGGAACTGTTCGCGGTTTTCATCGGCTCGTCGCTGCGGCTCGCGGTACCGCTCTTGCTAGCCGGCACTGGAGAGCTGGTGAGCGAGCGCGCCGGCGTCCTCAACATGAGCATCGAGGGGATGATGCTTACCGGCGCATTCAGCGCCGCAGTCGGCGCCTGGGCCACCGGCAGCCCTGTGGCGGGTCTGTTGATTGGTATCATCGGAGTATTTCCAGTTGCGTTGTTGCAGGCTTTGCTGAGCAATACGCTCCGCGCCAATCAGATCGTCACCGGCATCGGCATCAACATTTTGGTGCTGGGTGCAACCACGTTGGCCTATCGCGAAATTTTCGGCGCACGCTCGCGCGAGCAAATTCCCGGCTTGGCGAAATGGAGCCCGCCGCTCCTCGGCGACATTCCGGTTTTCGGCGAAGCCGTGTTCCAGCAGGTGTGGCTCCTTTACGTCGGGGTCGCCGTCATCATCCTGACCGCGATCGTGCTGCGCTACACCTCGCTTGGCATTGCCATTCACGCCGCCGGCGCGGAGCCGCGGGCGGTCGACAAGTCAGGCGTGTCGGTGGCCTGGATCCGTTACATGGGCGTAATCTTCGCCGGTTTCATGTCGGCACTGGCGGGCGCGTTCCTGTCGATCGGCGATATTCACACATTCACCGAAGGCATGACCCGCGGCGCCGGCTACCTCGCGATTGCCGCTGTCATTTTTGGCAAATGGACGGTGACGGGCACAGTGCTCGCGTGTCTCCTCTTCGGCGCGGCGACCGCGTTGCAGTTTCAACTGCCGACGCTCGGCGTCAATGTGCCGAACGCGTTCCTGATCATGCTGCCGTATCTTCTGGCGCTGCTTGCGGTCGGCGGCTTGGCCGGACGGCAAACAGCGCCACGGGCACTCGGCGAGCCGTATCTGCGCCGGTAATCACCGCAGGGCGACGACGGTTAATCCCTCTTGTTGAGGGGCCACCTTAGGCGACCAGCTCCGAATCGCGGAGCGACTGGATCATCGAGGTGCGCATCACGTAGTCGCGATGCCGGGCCGGATCGGCAGCGATACGCCGCAGATCGTCGTAGGAGGCGCGCCGCGCCTCTGGTTCTCGCGTGTTGAGAATCGCGCGGTTACGTAATGTCGTCTGCTGCACGACGTCGAGCGCCACCTTGCGACGTTGACGGCTGTAACGTTCCAGCCTCTGGAGCGGCGCACCGCGAAACACGTCCGTCAGCGTACCACTGAGGTTGAATGCGTCGTGAATGCCGCCGTTGAGGCCCATGCCGCCGAGCGGATTGTTCACATGCGCGGCGTCGCCAGCAATCAGCATGCGTCCCGCCACATAGCTTGAGGCGACGCGCTCGTGCACGCGATAGGCGGTGCGATGGCTCACCTCGTAGGGCTGGCTGCGCGGCGCGGCGCCCTGCAGCAGAGATTCGGCGCGGCGCGCCGACGTAACATCCGCATCAGAGAGCGCCGCGTCAACGGGGAACAGCGCGCGCCAAACCCGTGCAGTTCGGATGAGCACGAACCATTCGTCCGGATCGGACACGTAGGCGATGTTGGCGACGTCCGGCATCGCTTCGCGGAAATCGAACGTTGTGGACACCGTCAAAAACAGCTCGGGGATGGTGATGCCGTCGAAGGCAACGCCCATCGCCTTGCGCACGACGCTGCCAATGCCATCGGCGCCGACGACGAACGAGCCGCCGATCGTTTCAGTGCCACCGTCCGGCAGCGAAACGTCAATTTCTACGCTATTGGCGGTCTGTCGCACGGCCGTCGCCGAAGTACCCAGCCGGACAGTCACGAGCGGATTTTCCTTGATCTGCGCATAAAGCATTTCGCCAAGGCGCCACTGCTCGCACTGCACACGATAGGGATGATTCGTGTCGGGGCGCAGCCGCGACAACTCGAATGTCGCCACCACGCCCTCCTTGCGGTCGCGGAACTGCCATGTCGGGCAGATCAGGCCCTGCTCGATCATTGAGCCGACCACGCCGAACCGTTCGAGCATATCGAGCGTCGGCGGATGGAATGTCGAGGCGCGCAAATCGTGTGGCAGTTCGCTGCGCGCCTCGATCAGCACGACCGGGACGCCCTCTTCGATCAGCAGCGCTGCTGTTACTAGGCCAACGGGACCGGCACCGACCACCACGACCGGTTTGCTCCGCATATTTGACATAGGTTCCCTTGGTACCCGCGGCGTCAGTCATCACTGAGTTGTTGAGATAAAAAGCGGGCTTAGCTGGGCCGTGCAAGCCATGCCCATCTAAGATAGCCACTTGCCGAAAAGCTGGCTCCCTCCGCGAAGCGGGGCGCTGTCTTCCTCTGGCGTTCGCGATTAGGCGGCTTCGTATCGCTGGCTCACGTGCGCCCTACCATTCTCGTCGATATATTCATCGCCTACCACGCCTTCTAATTTCCAGCTTTTTCGTCTGGTAAAGACTACCGAGCATCGCATCGCCCTATGATCTGTTGCGGCAGCCGCGTGTTCGGGCCCGCGCTATCCGATATGGCTGCGGTGGTTCTTGAGATACCACTCGGCGATCTCTTCGCGTGTCGCGAACCAAACATCGTCAAAGCGCTTCGCATAGGCAATGAACTCGCGTAGCGCCCGGATGCGAAACGGCTGCCCGATCACGTGCGGATGCAAGCCGATATTCATGAAGCGGCCGCTGTTGGCGCTTTCTTTATAAAGACAGTCGAACTGCTCCTTGAATACGGATACTGCGCCGTTCACGTCCATGCCTTGGCGCATGAATACAGTGAAGTCGTTCACTTCGGACGTGTAGGGCACCGATACCATCACCCTGCCAGACTTCGTCTTGACCAGATAAGGCTGGTCGTCGTTTAGCAGGTCGGTCGTAAAGATCAGGCCTTCCTCGGCCAGGATGTCTACCGTGTTCAGCGTGCAGCGCAACGAGCTGGACAGCCAGCCTTTCGCCGACTTCCCGCAGACGTCTTTGTAGATGCGCAAGGTTTCGCGGATGATCTCGCGCTCCTTGGCCTCATCGAACATGTAGTCCGTCAGCAATTCCGTCTGCACGTAGTTGTGGGGCACAATCTCCCAACCGCGTTGAAGCGCAGCTTCGATCACGGCGCGCCGCTCCAGCCCCATTTTTGCGTTCATCGTGCAGGTAGACGGCACACCCGCTTCATCGAACGCTTCGAACATGCGCCAGACCCCGACGCGCTGCCCATATTCTCGCCAAGTGTAATTGGGGTTGTCGTAGACGTTGGCCGGAAGATCGCCACCGACGATGCCGGGACCACCCGGATACGAGGGCTTTGGCGAGTTTTTCACCGCATCCCAGTATTCGAAATTGGTCGTTAACATGATCGCGAGCCGCTTGCCGTTCGGCCAGCGAAGCGGTTTGCGGTCCGGAAGTGGCACAAAATCATAGTGCATGACGGTCAGGTCGGGGGATAATCCAGCCCCTAAAAATATCAACGATATCAAGTTATGTATACAGAAATGATCATTACGGCTATCCTGATCGGATCTCGGATATTCATATATTCGCTGTTCGCCTTCCGCTATGTTGTTTATGTATACAAAATCAGGGCATGATGCTTGTCAGCGTTTGAAATCGGGTGTTGCCGTGCTCAGCGAAATTGAAGCCACTGAAGATCGTAGCGCGGATGCCAGCGGTGGTGCTCCGGACTTGCGCGCCGTCGACCGCGCGTATGACGGCATTCGGCGGCGCATACTCGACGGCTGCCTCAAAGCCGGCACCCATCTTGGTGAGGAGCAGCTTGCGGAGCTTACGGCGACCAGCCGTACGCCGGTACGGGAGGCGTTGCGGCGTCTGGCCGGCGAAGGGCTCGTTGTCGTCGGCGCCAACCGGCGCAGCTATGTTGCCGAGTTCGATCCGTTCGAGGCCGACGCCGTCTTCGAAATCAGGGCGCGGCTAGAAGCTTTTGCCGCGGAATTGGCGGCGCAGCGTATCAGCGACGACGGCATTGCGAGGCTCGAAAGCACCTGCGATCAAATAGAAGCGCTCGGGCCGCGTGTTTATCATGACAATCTGGTCCGCTTTCTCGCGCTCAATAACGCCTTTCACAACTTTATTCTCCAAGCGGCCGGATCGCGCCAACTCGCGATCGCGGTCGCTTCGGCGATTGCAGTCCCGCTGCCGCTGCTCAAACATTACGTATGGGACGCTCCGGTCGACATTGCGCGTTCCAATGCGCAGCACCGCGAACTGATTGAGGCGTTCCGGCAACGTAATCCGCGTTGGGCGGCGGCCTGCATGGCCGCACATATCAATTCGACGCGCCCGCTTGATGCGGCATGGCATCACGCTCGGGCAGAAATCGGCACGGGCGGTGAAATCAAATGATCGCAGCGGATTGTTTTCGAGTGTCGATACTAGCTTACCAGACGATGCGTAAAATAGATGGTTGCTGTCGAGTAGTCGGAATGAAGAAGGCCGCACGAAATGACTGACGTTCTCGGCTGGCGACGCAAATTCGGGGTGATCGGACCGTCGACCAACACGATCGTTCAGCCCGATTTTGACGATATGCGGCCTCCGGGCGTTACCAATCATTACAGTCGCATCTTCACGCCCAATGCCGATGCCGTGAGCAATGACAGCTTCAGAGCGGCAACGGATGTCATTGCTGGAAACGTGCTCGATGCCGTACGCAGCGTGATGACATGCGCGCCGCACTATCTGGTGATGGGCATGTCGGCGGTCACATTCATCAACGGAGCGAAGGGCGCCGATGCCTTCACGCGGCAGGTCGAAGAGACCGCAGGAGTTCAAATCAGCGTCGGCAGCCACGCGAGCACCGCTGCATTACGCCGCTATGGTGGCGTGCGCCGCATCGCGGTGCTCTCCCCTTATTGGCCGGTCATGAACATCGAGGTCGTCCGCTATTTCAGCGACATGGGATTTGAGGTGGTGCGCGACATTTGCCTGCAATGTCGATCGTGGATCCAGATCGCCGAGCAAACCACGGAAACCTTGCGGGCCGCTCTGATCAAACTCGATGGCGACGACGTTGACGCCATCGTCCAGGTCGGCACCAATCTGTCGATGGTAAGGCTCGCGGCCGCCGCGGAAATATGGCTCGGGAAGCCGATTGTCGCGATCAACACAGCGACGTATTGGCACGCTCTGCGCGCCAACGGCATTGAGGATCGGATGGAAGGGTTCGGCCGTCTGCTGGCGGAGTTCTAAAATCATGGCAGGCGACACGGCTTCAGCGGTGGATTGTCTTACGATTCAACGCGTGACCGATCTCGATCCATTCGCAATTCCGATCGGCGTCATATTTCCGGGAGCGACGGTGGAACAGATCAGTCCGGCGGCGCGGGTATTGGCGGACCGGCACTTCGATTTCGCAACCGGCAAGGTTCTGTTGGCTATCCAAAGCTACCTCGTGCGTTTTGCCGGCAAGACGATCCTGATCGACGCTTGCGTCGGCGAACACAAGCCGCGCCCGCTGCGGCCGGAATGGAATTTGCGTGCCGGCACGCATTATCTTGCCAATCTCGCGGCGGCCGGATGTGCGCCCGAAGACGTCGATATCGTGATGTGCACGCATCTGCACGCCGATCACGTCGGCTGGAACACGCGGATCGAAGCGGGCCGCTGGGTGCCGACATTTCCCAATGCGCGTTACGTTATGAGTCAACGGGAGGTCGATCAGCGCGCCTATGAGGCGGCACAATCAGCCGCCGCTAATCACGGCAGCTATCAGGACAGCGTTGCGCCGATATTCGAGGCTGGCCTCGCACAAGTGATACAGGTCGGCGCGGAGATCGTGGAAGGCGCGTCCGTTGTTGATTTGGCCGGTCATGCACCTGGCCAAATCGGTCTTGATTTTGCGCGCGACGCGCATTCGCGCGTCTTGTTCTGCGGCGACGCCATCCACAGTCCGCTACAGGTCTTTCATCCGGATTGGTCAAGCGGATTCTGTTTCGACCGGGCGCATGCGGCGCGAACGCGGCGGATGTTGCTCGAACGCGCGGCAAGCGGAGACTTACTGCTGATGCCTGCCCACCTTCGCGGAGCCGGGATGCGGATTGAGGATAAGAACGGGGGCTTTGTGCCTCTTATCATTGCCTAAATTTAGATGCGATCTGACGATAACATGAATAAAGAATTCAAGGTGTTGCGCGAGGAGGGCAATCGCATTGGCATGATGCGCTTAATCACAGTGCCGCGCCGAGTAACCTCCCCGACCAAGTTCCTCTGCCACGCAAACGAGTCCGACGGCGCTTCGTGGCCGTCGCGCGAAGAAGTGGCGGGATGTGGTCGTAGACAGCACGCGGCACACATCCCGCCGCAGCCGCACCGAACGTCATGACAAACGGGCCAATGCTCGCCAGATTCCGCTTGACGTCTCATGCGCCGGCCGTCATCGGCGCGCTGATAGCCGCACTCATCGTTGCCGTCGTCATGTTTGGCGGCCAGGCCATGACGCGGCAGATCGTGTCCGGCCTCTTGCTCGGCTCGATTTATATGACAGTCGCGGTGGCCTTTACGCTGACCATCGGAGTCCTCAACTTTCTTAATTTTACGATTCCCACGCTCTTCATGCTCACTGGGATGGTGGCGTGGGGACTCATGGCGAACGGATATGTCAAATTCGCCGGCAGCTCGGCTTGGCTTGCAGCACTTGCCATTGGCGTTGCGGCCGCGGTCGTCGCCTCGCTGCTCGTCGAACGCTTCACGTTCCGCTATCTGAAGATGAAGCACGGTGACGCCACCGAGCATGCTATCCCACTGGTGTCGTCATTAGGATTCCTGCTCATCTTCGAACATTTGGTGTTGATTGCGTTGGGCTCGGAATCGCAGCGCTTCGCCGTCCCGTTCAATGCCGACATCCATATCGGCGGCTTGGTCGTCGGCGTGGCGCAGGTCATAAGCTGCGTGCTCGCCATTGCTGTCGTTGCGGCTCTTAGTTTCGTCTTGAAGAACACTAGCACTGGCCGGGCGTTACGGACCATCGGCGAGAGCGCCGATACAGCAACACTCCTCGGCGTTGAGGTCGATAAGGTGGTGCCGGTCGTCTTCGTCCTGACCGGTCTTCTTGCCGGCGTGGCTGGCGCGCTTTTTACCGTCAATTATCGCGAGGTGTCACCGTTCATGGGCGACAATGTTGGCACCAAGGCAATTGCGGCCATGGTACTCGGCGGAGTGGGCTCTATCTGGGGATCGATTGCCGGCGGCTTTATTGTTGGCGTGATCGAGACGCTTTCGATTTATTTTTTCGGTGGCGACTCGGTACAGATGGTTGTTTGGGGACTTTTGCTCCTGATCATCGTTGTCCGGCCGCAAGGCCTGTTTGCAGCGGCCACATCCGCGAAGGCGAGGATGTAAATGGCTTGTTCAATACGTCGAGACCTAAGCGGAACGCTACGGCGATGAGCGGATATTTTTCCGGCATACTTGCGATCCTGTGCATCAATCTGATCTTTGCTTACGGCATCTTCGTCCCGGCCGCGGCCGGTCAGATCAATCTCGGAGGCGCCGGTTTTCAAGCCATCGGCGCGTACGGCACGGCTTGGCTATCGACTGTCGCCATGTGGCCGACTTGGATCAGTATCCCCGCCGCCATCCTAATCGCCGGCTCGATCGGCTTTTTGATCTCGTTTCCAGTTCTCCGCACGCGTGGCGTCTATATGGTGCTCGCCACCTTTGCCTTTGGCGAGGTGGTCGCGGGTTTTCTGCTGCGGACGGAATTCTTCGGCGGGGCTATCGGCATGGTCGTGCCCGCACACATCGGGTTGCCCGTCCTCATGTGCTGCGCGGTGGCCGTGACTTTGTTCACCTTTTATCTGATGGCGACGCGGTTCGGCCTTCTCGTCCGTTCAATCAATGACGACGAGGCGGTTGCGGTGCTGATGGGTGTCAATGTGCGAGCCGTTCAGGTCGCGGCGTTTACCGTCGGCGGCGCCTTTGCCGGTCTCTCCGGTGCGCTCTACGCGCACAATTTCAGCTTCGTCGAAGCGCAATACTTCAATTCGTTCTTGTCGATCTACGTGTTACTGTTCGTTCTGATTGGCGGGGTGCAGACTGTCTGGGGACCGCTGGTCGGAACCCTCGTGTTCACGCTGTTGCCGGAGTTCATGCGCATCGGCGGATCGTGGCGATACGTAGCGTTCGGGGCGGCGATCGTGCTGATGATGCGGTTTCGGCCACAAGGCTTAGTTACGCGCGCTATGGTCGACCGGGTGTCGCTTCGCCGCCTGATGCCCCGACGTTCCGTCGTGGGAGCGGCGCGTGGCGGATAAGGCCGTTTTGGTGCTCAAAGGGGTGACCAAACGCTTCGGCGGTCTCACCGTTGCCGACGCGCTGAGTTTCGCCGTGCCCGCGGGAGCACGGATGGCGCTGATCGGACCGAATGGAGCCGGCAAAACCACTTTGTTCAACCTAATTTCGGGCGTCTATCCGCTCAACTCCGGCACCATCATGCTCGACGGCACACCGATCGAAAATATGCCGCCGCGCCGACGCGTGCGCGCCGGGCTCGCCCGCTCATTCCAAAATATCCGCTTGATGCCGCACCTTTCAGTTGTCGAGAATGTGATGCTTGGGCAGCATGTGCTGGTCAAAGGCTTTGCGTCGATGCTCAGTCCGCTTACATGGCAGCGAACAAATCACTGGAGAGATCTCGCCGAAGCCAGCCTTCGCGACGCCGGAATCGATGTGGACCCTGACTCCGAGGTGTCGATCCTTTCCTACGGCATTCGCAAGCGTATCGAAGTGGTCCGAGCGCTGATGAGCCAGCCCCGGCTCCTCATGCTCGATGAGCCGGCCGCCGGACTTAATCCGCGCGAGACCGCAGAGCTGTCCGCGTTCCTGAAGTCGATTGCACAAAAGGGCCTGACCCTGCTGATCGTCGAGCATGACATGTCCTTCGTTCATGATCTTTGCGAGCGGACCGTCGTGCTGAATTTCGGCCGAATGATCTATGAGGGACCGACGCGGACGGTCCAGGACAATGAGGAGGTGCGGGCAGCCTATCTCGGCCGGCGCCGCATATGCTGACGAAGGGAACTCATCCTGCTGCTTGAGGTCAACGATCTCGATGTCCGCTATGGCCGTACGCTTGCGGTCAAGGGGCTTTCGTTGGCCGTCGCCGCTGACGAACTTATCACTGTGCTCGGCGCAAACGGCGCGGGCAAGACCTCGCTCCTTCGGGCGTTGCAGGGGTTGGTGCCCGTGGCGGGCGGGCGAATTCGCTTCGCCGGAGAGGACATCACTCATCTTTCACCGCCACAGCGATTGCGGCGACATCTGGTTCTCGTCCCTGAGGGGCGTCAGATCGTTTTTGGGCTCACAGTGCACGAAAACCTGCAGATGGGAGCTTATTGCCGATCAGACGATGGAATCGCTCGCGACATCGACACAATCTATAGCCGCTTTCCGAACCTCGCCGCGCGGCGAAAGATGCGTGCCTCGGTACTGTCGGGCGGCGAACAGCAGATGCTCGCCATCGGCCGCGCGCTTTTGGCCAAACCGAAATTGATTATGCTCGATGAACCGTCTCTCGGACTGTCCCCTTTGCTGGTCGAGCAATTGTTCGAGCAGATCGTAGGCCTGCGCGCTGACGGCTTTGCCATCTTGCTGGTCGAGCAGAACACCCGCATGGCGCTAGAAGTCGCCTCGCGTGGATTGGTGATGGAACTGGGCCGCGTCGCGATGCAGGGATCGGCACAAACCTTGCGTAACGACGAAAAGCTTGCCCAGGCCTATCTTGGTCAAGCGTAGCGCGCCCCCAAAGAAAAAGGAGAGGGATCATGGCGACGATTCGAAATCTCATTCTCGGAGGGGCCGCGGCGCTCGCAATCAGTGCAGCCGCACCGGCCGACGCCGAGGATATCGTGATCGGTTTAAACATGGTAAAGTCGGGCGCTTTAAAAAATGTAGGCGAGGCGACGGAAACGTCGGTCGACATCGCTGTTGACGAGATCAATGCCAAAGGCGGCATAGCCGGCAAAAAGATTAAACTGGTCAAATACGACACCGGCAGCGATCCAAAGCAGGCGGCGACCGCGACCCAGAAATTTGCCGAAGACGACCACGCACTGGCCATCATCGGTCCCTTCTCCTCAGGAGAAGCGGCGGTCGGCTTCCCTGTCGGCGAACGGCTCGGCATCGTGGAGATATCAAATTCCTCCTCGCAACCAGGACTTACCGCCAATTATACCTATGCTTGGCGGTTCGTATCGGATGAGGGCAAGCAGTTCACCCGCCTGCTCAACACCCTGATGAGAAAGTCGATCAAGGTCGAGAAGGCGGAAATCATCTACGTTTCGGACGAGCGCGTATCCAATATTTCGGGGACGCGGTTCTATCCGGCAATCTTGAAGGCGAACGGAGTTCTCGTTCGGCGATCCGATCGCTTTCCAGTACAACAGTTTCGATGTTTCGCCGCAGGTGGCGCAGGCGCTCGAGCGCAAGCCTGACGTCATCGCCATGGCCGCCACACCGGACAGCGCCGGCAAGGTCATTAAGGAACTCCGGCGGCAAGGATTTCATGGCCGCGTCATCGGCTCGCAGATTTTTGCCGATCCAAACTCGGTCGACCTGTTCGGTCGCGACGCTGATGGGCTTTTAATTGTCGCCGGGTTCTGGTGGGATCGCACCGACGCCACCCGTGCCTTCACTAAAAAATTTGCCGAAGAAAACGCCAAGCGAGGGCTGACATCGAAGAAGATCCCGCATCACACCGACGCAAATGCTTACGATATCGTCTATCTGCTCAAACAGGTGATGGAGCAGACCGCGGTCACGGGCGATCCCGCAAAGCTCACTCAGGAACGCACGGCGGTCCGTGACGCGTTAAGAAACGTACGATTCAGCGGCGTAACGGGCGACAACACCTGTTTCGACCGGGAGCGCGATGCTGAGCTTCCCGGCTTCGTGATCGAAATAAGCGACCTGAAATGGAACCTGTTCGATTCCTGGCCAGCGAACCCCTGTCAGTGAAGAAGGAGGATTCGCCAGACCAGATCTGGCGCCCTCGAGCCTGCCATTCGTAAGAACCCGACATTGGGATCGGACATCGCGTGCGCTTGATTGCGTCGCGAAAGAGAGGCTTTGTTTCGACCGGTGCTATTCGGTCTGGGCTCAGTGCTACTCTGACATATCGATCGCGCTGCGCATGGCGCTATCGCTGGAAGGTGTCGAGTACCGGCCGCAGTAGCAGGCTGAAAGGACCGATCCCATACAATCCTTGCCAGCTTAGCTGGACGCGGCATATTTACTCGACATGAGCAACGCTTTGGGCGGCGGCATATACGTTGTTGCCGCGACGAAGGATGGCAAGACGGAATATTGGGCCGCTGCGACCGTGCGCGCGGAAGCCGTAGCAGCCGTTCAGGGCCAGCTAACTGGCGAATGGACTGTTACCCTTACCGACCGGCGACTTACGTCTCAAAAGATCAGAGCCCTCAAGTTGAGACCGAATGCCGTTTGCCCGCTAAGGGAAGCAAAGTGACAGCCGTCAGCTTGTAACGTTAATCCACGAACGCGATGGAGTCGTGGTACGCCGCCTGCTTGTGCTGTCATATGCACAGCGAGAACAAAATCGAACCGGCGATGAAGCTTGCCGTTCGTCGTGGCGCTCTTGAACACTTTGGCGTGGTGCATTTGCGATGACGGCGGAGTCACCAACCACCGATCGGCATGATTATTTGGATTGCGCGCGATCATGTCGCCGCGCTCCGGCAATCCTGCATCCCGATCAGCTTGCGAGACGCTTATCCATCCACGCTTTCGGCCGGCTCGTACGGTCGCATCTCAGCGATCTGGGTACGACGATATCGCTGAGCCATTTGTCCGAAGTCGATAAGGGCGCGTACCGTGCGTGGCACCCGGCCGCCGCCGAGATGGAGTTCAATTTGCCGCCAACTCCCGGCCACGAGTCTCCGGCAACACGATCGCGGCGAGGATGACGATGGCATAGGAAATTGCAGCAAAGATACCAATCGCGGTTCCCAGTGCGACCGAGGTCGACAACATGCCTACAAGCGCAGGAAAGAACGCTCCGATGCCTCGGCCGAAATTGTAGCAAAAGCCCTGGCCAGCGCCGCGTACGCTGGTCGGAAACAGTTCGGTGAGCACCGGTCCCATGCCGCTGTAGATGCCTGACGCGAAGAAGCCGAGAGGAAAGCCCAGGACGAGCATCAGTCGGTCAGAAATCTCCGTTTGCGTGTAAGCGACCGCGATCAACAGCGAGCCGATGGCGAAAATGAAGAAATTCTTCCGCCGGCCAATAGCGTCGCTCAGATAGGCGCTTACGATATAGCCGAACCAAGAGCCGACGATGATTACGGCAAGATAGCCACCGGTCCCCATTACGGTAAGATGACGCTGCATGCGCAGAAATGTCGGCAGGAAGGTCGTTATAGCGTAGTAGCCACCCTGCGCGCCGGTCGCGAGCGCGGCTCCAAGGATGGTGATCGGCAGGAGATCGCGGCCGAAAATTTCAAAGGCGCCGCGCCGCGTCGCTGATTTTGTTGCCTCTTTGAATACCGTCGGCTCGGGCACTCTGGTGCGGATGTAAAATACCAATAACGCGGGCAAAATGCCGACGAAAAATAGCGCGCGCCACGCGATCTCCTGCGGCAATACCTGGAAAATAATTGTGGCAAGAATAGCTGCCGCTCCCCAGCCCCAAGCCCAAGCGCTCTGCACCGTGCCAACCGCTTTGCCGCGATCGGCCCCGCGAATGACCTCGCCAATCAGGACTGACCCAGCCGCCCATTCGCCACCGAAGCCAAAGCCCTGGAAGCCGCGCACGACGAGCAACTGCTCGAAGTTGTTGGTGAAGCCAGAAAGAAAGGTAAAGAACGCAAACCAAGCGATCATCACCATTAAAAGCCGCGCGCGTCCAACGATGTCGGCAAGCATGCCAGCAATCCACCCACCGAAGGCGGAGATCACCAAAGCACTTGTTGCAAGTAGACCGGCCTGTGCATTGGTGATGTGCCAAACGGCGATCAATGCTGGTATGGCGAAGGTGTATATCTGAACGTCGAGCGCGTCGAGCGCCCAGCCGCCGAAACAGGCCCAGAACGTGCGCCGCTCAATCGCATTAAGTTCGCGATACCAGTCAAGCATGCAGCCCACCGCTACCACAAACGACAACACCTGCAATAGCGCCGCCACCAATGGCCACTGGTTGCATAGGCGAAACCGGTTTTGCAGCAGCAATCACTTTCGGCACTCTAATATTCGTTTCAAGAGCGGACGCGCACGGCGGAACGGTCGTCCGCCTCGCTTGCTTGAGATTGTTGGGGGTTAGTGGAATCCCGACACTCCTACCCACAAATCCACCCACGAACCGTCGGTTACTTCCGATAAGATCCCTTATCGGAAGTAACAGGCAAATCCCCCTTCCCTCCTGCGGATTTCCGATCCTGAGCACTTCACCCGCTTGTGACCGGCACAGAGTTGCGTCGGGGTTACTGGTTGCTCAGTGCGCAGAAGTCGCTCGTCGTCGTCACCCAGCCGAAGAATTTCTCGACAGTGAAGACCGTCGCCGCCTGCATCTCCGGCGGCCCGGCATGGAGCGCCGCATCCTCAATGAGGATCGGGAAATATTCGAGGAAATAAGCGTCGCGCAAGGTCGACTCGAGGCAGCATCGGTGGCGATGCCTACGAACAGCAGGTTGCGGATGCGCCGCGCCCGCAACATCGCGTCGAGCGGCGTTCCCCAGAAGCCGCTGTAGCGGGTCTTGTTGAATACGATGTCCCTCGGGCGCGGGCTTGAGCTCCGCCACCAGTTCGTAATCCCAAGTGCCGCGGGTGATGAGCGTGCCGTCGAGTTTCGGGTCTGAACTCATTAATTTCAGCGCGTTCGATTTCCACGAATTGGGCGAGTTGGGGGTGCCCGCTTCGTGACGGGCCGCCTCCCAGCCGTTCTGGAAGAAGATTATCGGGGAACCAAGTGCCCGTGCCGTCGCAATCACCCGCAGGATCCGTTTGATAACGCGCTGAGCGCCGGAGACGTCGAAGCCCTGAATGTCGATATAACCGCCCGGCGAGGCGTAGGCGTTCTGCATGTCGACGACGATGAGGGCGGTCTCGCGCGGCACCAGAGGAAACTCCTCGGGTCGCGCTCTTTTGCAGAACGGTATTCGATGTCACCTACGCCACCGATGCTAACGCATCTTTTCGTAGCTCGACAAGATGTTTGGATAAAAGAACTGAGACGATTTTACGTCCAAATGGATGCCTAATCGACTGTAGGGCATTCTCGGGGCTGCTTTGTCCCCCGCGGGGCCGTATCCCTTTCAAGCGCTATTACAAAGAAGTCGCGAACAAGCGCAAAATGTCAGCCGGGGACCTTAAAGTTCCCGCCCTGATTTCGTTTGGGCTTTCTCAAGCGATCACTTTGGCTTCGATGGGTTCGTCACACCGGCGGCGGAATGTCCTGCGCCCTCGCTGATCCGCGCCGCCAGTGCCTCCTCGATGGCGTCGCGCGCGTGAACCATTGCCTCCAGCTTGTTTTTGCCGAACGTCGTCACCTCTGGCAGTGCAGGACAGGTGCCCAGAAATGTGCCGTTGTCGTCCGGCTCCAGTAAGATGCGGTAGGGAAGTTTCATTGTCCTCACTGGTGTTTCAACCATAGTGCGTCGTTCTAACCAGCGTTAGGCACTGGTTTCCCAGGCCCACGGCTTCCAGCAGCTCGGCGGCATTATCATTGTTTTCCTTGGTCACGTACCTATCCGCCGCTGCGCCATCGAAGCCATGCCGATGCTCTCTGCATTTACTTTTGTCTTTGCCGCTTGCGCAAGCGGACACCCGGACCGCCGCCGTTCTCGTCAATGAATTCGACGCCAGCAGCTTCTAACGCGCGGCGGACCGCCATGTCATTCGGCGCGTTCATCGACGTCTCAGCTTCTGCAAGCTCGGCCCGCCTGATGGTGACTTCCCGACAGCTGATGCATTGGCCAGATCATCTGCGCTCCACCGAACTAGTGCACGGGCCGCACAAATTTCACTGCTGGTCAAAGGTCTTCACTTTCACTTGACTATCTATGATATGATCTATATCATTTGATGCGTATAACATCGAAGAATCGGGGTCACTCAAGGCGATTTTCTACGACAGGAGAAGCAATGAAAACCGGAATTTTTGAAACCGCGTAAGCGAGACCGACGCTACTTCATCGGCGGGTCAGACGCCCGAATCATTATGGGCGATGATGAGGCCGCCCTGCTGCGGCTATGGCGGGAAAAGCGCGGCGAGGCCGAGCCGGAGGACCTGTCCGGCAACCTCATCGTCCAGCTCGGGGTCGTGACCGAGGAGCTTAATCGCCGCTGGTATGAGGCTAATACCGGGCAGGTCATTACCGACGTTCAAAGCATGTCCGGCACCCGGGTCTGCGCTGGATGGCGGCAACCCTCGATGGGCGGGTCGAGGGCAGCGGTGCGGTATTCGAGGCCAAATTCATGCTGCCGTGGTCGTTCTCGGAAGAGGCGGCCGCCGAAAAGTATATGCCGCAGCTGCAGCACAACATGTGGGTCGTCGCGGCAAGAACGGCGGTGCTCTCGGTCATCACCGGCGGCGGCAAGTGGGTCGAGATCAAGACCCATGCCGACCCGCTCTATCAGCACCTCATCGTCACCGCCGAGCGGAAGTTCTGGCGCTGTGTCGAGAATGGCGAGCCGCCTACCCTGTTCGGGGTCGAGCCGCCGAAGCCGCGCATCGAGGCGGTCCGTATCGTCGACATGAGCTCCTCCAATGCCTGGGCGGAATTCGCCGGCGATCTTCTCGCGGACCCGGCCGGCCTATCTCGAGCACGAGCAGGCCAAGGCTGAACTCAAGAGCCTGGTGCCGGAGGATGCCCAGCAGGCGATCGGCCATGGCGTCCGGGCCAAGCGCTCAAAATCAGGAGCCATCAGCTTCGACCTCCTCAATGCGGAGGGCAGCCATGCAGCGGTCTAGTCCATCGATCGCACCCTGGCATCGGCTCTGGCCAAGGCCCAAGGCGAACTCGTCAATCCGGAGAAGTCGCTGGTTGCGACCATCCGCTCGGACGGTCCGAAGGGAGCCGAACAGACCTTTCCGCTATGCGCCGCTGTCAAGCGGGCTCGATATCGTGCGCAAGATCCTTGGCCAGCATGAGATCGCCACGGTGCAGACGACCTCGATCGACCAGACCGCCGGCATCATCAATCTCACGACCGTGCTGGCCCACGCGTCGGGGGAATGGATCGCCTCGGATTGGCCGGTCTGCGCCATCAGCGAGACCGCGACCCCGCACGGATGGGGGCGGCGCTGACTTATGCCCGGCGCTATGCATTGTTCACGCTGGTCGGTATTGCCGGCGAGGACGACCTCGATGCACCGGATCTCGTGACGCCGACGAACCGGACGCCGGGGCTCGAGAGATCGCAAGCCGAGCCGAAACGGTCAACTCCGGTGGTCAAAAAAATCACGCTCCGCGAGCAAGTCCCCGCCCCAACGCAAAGGAAAGACCAGTTCAAAAATTCCGCTAGGGCCAGGCGCTTGGACCCGAAGCGTCTGCCGAATTACGGGATCGACTTGTCGCAGAACTCAACGATCTTGGCTCCGGAGATGACGCCGCAATATGGGCGCATCGGTGCCTTGGCGAAAAGAACCGATTGATGGCGCAAGACGCCCAGCGCGTGGAGGAGACCTTCCAAGCAAGGCTCGAGACCTTGACGAGGAATGCACCAGAAAGAGCGACGGAAGTTCCCGCAGCAACTGACGTCAGTCAATCAGGACACGAAGAAATCAAAGAACCCAAACGAAGGGTCGGCGCTCCAAAGCGACGATCGACAAAAGCACGCTCGCCTTGCCTGAGCCGCGCCGAGTTCGCGACCGCGATCACGTCAAATTCGTTGCGGGACATCCCTGTTTGATTTGCGAGCCGGCGTCCAGCCGATGCTCACCACCTCCGCTTCGCACAAAGCCGCGCGCTCGGGAAAAAAGTGAGCGACGAATTCACCGTCCCATTGTGCCGAGGGCATCATCGCGAGGTTCATCGGTGCGGCGATGAAGTGACTTGGTGGGCGAGTAAAAAGATCGATCCGACCCGTGACGCACGCGTGCTATGGCTCGAAACCCACCCCCTGGCGGTCGGTCGGGCGGAAAACCCTGTTCGATACTCCACACGCAGTCGCTGATTTTGAAGACGGCGGCGCGCTCATTTCCTAGCTTTGT
>CAWHHX010000003.1:0-180000 GCA_963829395.1 uncultured Alphaproteobacteria bacterium
CGAGCGGCCGCTCGATCGAGGGCACGATGTCGCCGATGCCGGCGAAATGGAACACGTGGTCGACGTCGCCAAACAGAGTGTGGCCGGGCTGATATTTGAGAATATCGGAGGCTTCGAAATCGACGTCGGGATTGCCGGCATGGTGGGCGATGTTGGCCTCGCGGCCGCCGATCAGGTTGTCGATGATGCGGACGCGGTAGCCGCGTTCGACCAGGAGGTCGACCATGTGACTGCCGATGAAACCGGCGCCGCCGGTGACGACCGCGGTCTGGCGCGCCGCGCTCATTTTGCCCCGAGCTTCTTCATGGTGCGGACGTTGTAGTACCAGTCCTCGTCGAAACTGTGCGGCAGCAGATGATTGCCGAACGCCCGCGTCAGATCGCGGACCGCGTCCTCGATGTTGCGCTTCGGCCGGAAGCCGAGCACCCGCGCCACCTTGTCGGAATTGACGTGATAGGAGCGGAAATCGTTCGACGGCGTGGTGACGATCTTGATCTCGTCCTTGTCCGGCATTTCCTCCTCGACCACCTTTTTCACCATGTTGGCGATCTCGGCGATCGAGTGATTCTGGAAGCCGATATTGAAGATTTCGCCATGCACTTTTTCGTGCGGCGCTTCGAGCATCAACAGATAAGCGTCGACCATGTCCTCGATATGCAAGTTGGGCCGCATCTGATTGCCGCCAAACACGGTGATGGTGCCTTTGTTGACCGCATGATTGGTCAGGATGTTGACCGACAGATCGAGACGGGTGCGCGGGCTATAGCCGCAAATCGTCGCCGGGCGGATGACGATCGACGTGAAATCGTCGGCCTTGTGCTTCCACAACAACGGCTCGCACATGCCCTTGAATTTGTTGTAGAGCGTCAACGGCACCAGCGGGTGGTCCTCGGTCACGTTCGGCGAATCGCTCACGCCGTAGACCGAGCTCGACGAGCAATAGACGAAGCGCTTTACGCCGGCCTTTTTCGCCGCCACCACCATCGGCTCGAAACAATCGAAATTGATGGTCTGCGACAGCCCTTCGTCGAGCTCGAAGCTGGCGTCGTTGGAGATGCAGGCGAGGTGCAGCACTGCATCCTGGCCTTGCAGCGCCTGCGACAGCTTCTCAGTATCGCGGATGTCGCCCTGGACGACGCGCAGATCGGGACTGTTCGGCAGCCGGCAGCCGAAGAACAGATTGTCGTAGACGGTGACCTTGTAGCCCTCGTCGAGCAGCCGCGGGGTCAGCACGTGACCGACATAGCCGGCGCCGCCCGTTACCAGCACGTTCTTCACATTCGAATTCATTCAACACCGTTCACAGTTCGCAAAATGCAACGTCACTTGCACGATCGATGCAACTTCCAACTCAGCCTGCTTTGACGCCGTCACGCAATCGCGGGAAGATGATTGCCCCGACTAAGCCGCCCACTCAGACCCGACCGGAATGGTGAAAGCGGCACTCAGCGCATCCTTGTAAAACATCGCCACGGTCTCGA
The DNA here is from genome assembly GCA_963829395.1 of uncultured Alphaproteobacteria bacterium. GTDB lineage: Bacteria > Pseudomonadota > Alphaproteobacteria > Rhizobiales > Xanthobacteraceae > BOG-931. The sequence continues at coordinate 1,482 of CAWHHX010000003.1, forward strand.
GCGAATAATGGTCGAGGTCCTTGCCGACCAGGGCCAGCTTGCGGATGACCTCGCCGGTCACGGTGATGATATGGCAGCCGATTTCGTCGGCCTGGAAGATGTTGAGCAGTTCGCGCGGGCTTGCCCAGAGAAGCTCGGCCTGCGGCCGCTCCTTGAGCAGCGACACCGCTTCGCGCATCAGCGGAACCGGATCGCGCCCGGTGTCGGCAATGCGCCCGGCGAACACGGAAACGATCGCGGGGGTGTCCTTGGCCAGCGCGGCGGCGACGCGCCTGACCTGTTCGTTGGTCATGATCGCCGTGACGTTGAGCTTGATGCCGGCACCCGACAACCGGCTCAACAGCGGGCCGGCAAATTCGCCCTTGGTGTTGGTGACCGGAACCTTGACATAGACGTTGCCGCCCCACGAGGCGATTTCGCGCCCCTGCGCCTCCATGGTCGGAAAGTCGTCGGCAAAGACCTCGAACGATACCGGGCGGTCGGGAATGAGCTTGAGCACGTCGAGCGCGAATTGCTTGTAGTCGCTGACGCCGGCCTGCCGCATCAAGGTCGGGTTGGTGGTGAAGCCTTTGACGAGCGGCTGCGCCGCCGCCTCTTTCATGCCCTTGAGGTCGGCTCCGTCAGCGAAGATTTTGATGGTCAACTGGTCGACAGACGGCGATCCCATCGCGCTCCCCTTCAGTCCGCTTTTCTAGCCCACAAAGACACCCTTAAGCCACCCCTAATTGCCCCCGTTGCTGCGGTCGAGGATAACTCGGGCTGCCTCGGCAAACGAGCCGACCACCGTGTCCGCCTTGATCGGCCGGTCGGGTTCATGACCGTAGTCGACGAAAATGGTCGCACAGCCGGCCTCCTGGCCGGCCGCGACGTCGCTCCAGCGGTCGCCGACGACGAAACTCGCCGGCAGGTCGATGGCGCGCTCCGCAGCAGCCTCGAGAATCATGCCGGGCTTCGGCTTGCGGCAGGTACAGCCATCGGCGTTGGTGTGGAAGCAGGCCTTGATGTCGTCGACGTCGAGCGTTGAGCGGATGATGTCGTGCATGGCCTCCACGGTCGCACGCGGCGTGCGGCCGGTTCCGACGTCCGGCTGGTTGGTCACGACGATCACCAGATAGCCCGCGGACTTCAAGGCGCGCACGGAGTATTCGACCCCGGGCAGCAAATGGAAGTCTTCCAGCCGCGTCGGCGCGACCGGCCGGCCGTCCCGCATCACGTTGGCGCACAGCACCCCGTCCCGATCGGCAAAGACCGCCCGCGTCACCATTTGGTGGCGTTTTTCTGCAGCACCGGATGCGAGACGAGGCAGTGCCACACCACCGCCTGGAACGCTTCCGAATGTGGCGTGCGTAGCGCAGGGTCGACCACCGGAACCACGATCACGGTGTCGCCGTGGATGGCGGTGTGGCCGCTGTCGCGTCCGACCACGCCGAAGACCTTCATGCCGCGCGCCTTGGCCATGTCGACGGCCTTGACGATATTGGTCGAGATGTTGCGCTCGGCGTCGCCGCCACCGACGGAGAACACAAAGATCGCGTCGTCCGCGTCGGCGCGGCTGCCGGCGAGGTAACCGGTGAAGATCGTATCCCAGCCCTCGTCGTTGGCGCGGGCGGTCAGTTCGGAGACGTTGTCGACCGGCGCATAGGCCTCGATGCCGCAGAGCTTGCGGAAGTCGTTGACCGAGTGGCTGGCATTGCCGGCGCTGCCGCCGACGCCGAGCACGAACAGCCGGCCGCCCCGCTCGCGCAGCGCGGCGAGCTCGGCGGCGAGCTTATCCACCTTGGCGTGGTCGATTTGGGAAGCAATGGCGCTCGCCTGAGCGAAGAATTTCTCAGCGTGCCCCATCGCGCGAACTCGTACTCGCCCCGTCCTTCGCCGAATCGAAAAGTGTGGCCGAATGTTCGACTTGCGTGCCGCCTTTAAGCACACGAAAACCGCGATAGCAAGGCAAGATCAGGCGCCGGAACGGCGCTGATGTGATGCTCTAAGTAGTTGGTATTGCAGTGCTTGCAGGAGCGTCGCCGCTTCGGCTAGATAACCCGCCAAAGAGGGGCCGCCGGCGATGCCTGAAGTCAATCTGTTGCGCCGCTATCCGCGCGGCAAGCGCAACGTCACCAAGCGCGCCACCGCCAAGACCGACGAGCATATCCGCATCTCGCGCCAATACGGCTTCGACTATTTCGACGGTCCGCGCGAGTACGGCTACGGCGGCTACCGCTACGACGGCCGTTGGGTTGCGATCGCGCAAGACATGATCGCGCATTGGAACCTGAAGCCGGGCGACCGCGTGCTCGACATCGGCTGCGCCAAGGGCTTTTTGGTGAAAGATTTTATGATTGCTCTGCCGGGGCTGGAGGCATTCGGCATCGACATATCGCGCTACGCGGCGGTGCATTGCGAGCCGGAAGTGGTCGGCCGCATCCATGTCGGCGACATCCACGACGAATTGCCGTTTCCCGACCATAGCTTCGATGCCGTCGTCTGCCTCAACACCTTGCACAATCTCAAGCGCCCCGATCTGATCAAGGCGTTGCGGGAGATCGAGCGGGTCACCAAAAATTCGCGCGCCTATGTGCAGGTCGACAGTTATCGCTCCGAAGCCGAGCGCGAGCTTTTTCTCGATTGGGTCTTGACCGCCCATACCCACGATTATCCTGCCGGCTGGAAAGCGATCTTTGCCGAAGCAGGCTATAAGGGGGACTTCTATTGGACGCTTATCCTGCCGGAAGACACGGAGGCTCAATGACCGCGGTGGCCGCCAAAGAACATAACGCGTTCGACATCGCGGCCGCGCGCGCCCGCTGCAAACGGCACAGAAAACGCATCCTGGAGATGACGCAAACCGTCTCGGCGTTGCATGTCGGCGGCGCGTTCTCCTCGACCGAGATCGTCGATTGCATCTATTACGAATTGATGCGTCCCGGCGCGAGCGGCGGCGTCGTCGGCAACGACGCGCCGGACACGTTTCTGATGTCCAAGGGCCACGGCTACATGATCCAGGCCGTCATCCTCGAAGATCTGGGCGTGCTCAAGCGGTCGGACCTCGCGGCCTATTGCACGCCGACCGGCCAACTCGGCGTGCATCCCGATTACGGCATTCCCGGCATCGAGGCCTCGACCGGCGCGCTCGGCCACGGCCTGTCGATGGCGATGGGCATGGCGTACGCGGAGATGACGCAGAACCGTATCGGCAACGTCTACACGGTGCTCTCCGACGGCGAGGTGCAAGAAGGCTCGACCTGGGAAGCAACGCTGATGGCGTCGTCGCTGAAGGTGCGCAACCTCGTTGCCTTCATCGACAATAACGACATGCAGAGCCTCGGCTTCACCCATGTCACGCATCCGACCTTTTATCCGGTGGTCGACAAGTTCCGCGCCTTCGGCTGGGAATGCGTCGAAGTGAACGGCCATGACTCGTTCGCCATCTACCACGCCGTCACGACCCGCAAAGGCGACCGGCCGCTGATGGTGAACTGCAAGACCACCAAGGGCCGCGGCGTCAGCTACATGGAGAACGTGCCGATGTGGCATTATCGTTCGCCCAACAAAGCCGAGTACGAACAAGCGGTGCGCGAGATCGACGAGGCGACCGAATGAGGAACACGTTCTCGAAGACGCTGTACGAGTGCGCTGTCGCCGATCCGTCGATCTATATCGTCGTCGCCGACATCTCGCCGGCCGGGCCGATGGCCGAATTCCAGAAGCATGCGCCGGCGCGCTTCGTCAATGTCGGCGTCGCCGAGCAGGTCATGATCGGGATGTGCGCCGGGTTGGCGCTCAAGGGCTGCCAGCCGTTCGCCTACACGATCGCGACCTTCGCGCTTTATCGTCCGTTCGAAATGGTGCGCGACGATCTCGGTTATCAGAACCTGCCGGTCACCGTCGTCGGCATGGGCGCCGGCGTGATCTATTCGACGCTCGGCGGCACCCATCACACGATGGAAGACGTCGCGGTGGCGAGCGCCATTCCCAATTTTCGCGTGCTGGCGCCCTGCGATCCGCTGGAATGCATCGAGGCGACGCGCTGGTGCGCGCAGCAGAAGGAAGGCCCGGTCTATCTGCGCATCGGCAAGGCTGGTGAGCCGAACTTGACCGCCGGCGCCGAGCCGTTCGTGTTCGGCAAATTGCGCTATCTGCAGCGCGGCGAGGACGTCTGTATCCTCTCTTACGGCGTCATCACCGCCAAGGCGCTCGAAGTCGCCAACGCGCTTGCCGCCAAAGGCAAGTCGGTGTCGGTCGTATCCTGCCACACCGTCAAGCCGCTGGATCGCGCGGGCGTCATCGAAGCGCTCAAGCGTCACAAGCAGGTCATCGTGATCGAGGAGCATGTTCCCGAGGGCGGGCTCGCCTCGCGCACCAAACAGATCGCCTGGGACGTGAAGGCCGATTGCGACTTGCACACGTTCACGCTCAAGGACGAGTTCATTCACAATTACGGCAGCCACGACGACCTGCTGGCGGCGCACGGCATCTCGGTGCCGAAGATTCTCGCCGCCGTGAGCTGATCGCCCGTGCGGGTGCTGGTCACCGGAGCGGGCGGCTTTCTGGGAGGCCACGTCGCCCGCCGGCTCGCCGAGGCCGGCTTCGAGGTGATCGCCGCGACACGGGCCTCTCCGATCGAGCCGCCGGAATCCACCGCCGCCGCGCGCCGCTTTCACACCATCACCGTCGATCTCGCCCGCGGCGCGCTGCTGCCCCGCAGCGACGCCATCATCCACACGGCCGCGACTTCGGCCTGGAGCGATACCAGCGTCGACCAAATGCTGACCGACAACGTCGTCGCCACCCAAAAGCTGGTGCACCATGCGCTTGACGCCAAAGTCTCGGCGTTCGTCTTTTGCTCCTCGATCTCGGCGTTCGGCACGATCCGCGCGCCGGTGCTCACCGAAGCCGAGCCGTGCATCAATGTCGATGCGTACGGCAACACCAAGCTCATGGGCGAAAAACTCTTGGAAGGGTCCGCCGACGGCCTGCCCTCGCTCTCGATCCGATTGCCGGCGGTGATCGGCCGCGGTTCGAAGCGCAATTGGCCGTCCGAGTGCCTGCGCAAATTGAAGGCCGACGAGCCGCTCGACTATTTCAATCCCGACGCGCCTTTCAACAATGTCGTGCATGAAAGCGATGTCGCGGCGCTTGTCGCCGCGGCGCTCCAGCAGGGGCTTTCCGGAGCCGATATGGTGCTTGCCGGCGCGGACGGACGGACGACGATTGCCGAGGCCGTCGGCGTGCTGGTCGAGGAGACCAACTCCCGCTCGCCGGTGGCAGCGCAAATGCGTGACCGCGCTGCATTCCTGATCGACAGCGGCAAGGCCCGCCGCCTGTTCGGCTTCGCGCCCACGGACGTTCTCGATGCCCTGCGGCAATTCGCGCGAGACAACGCGTGAAGCGGGGGCAGCCTGCGGTCAAGCAAGCGTCACAACTTTGTCAATCTTGAATGGTTCCATTCCCCTGGAAGCTGTACCGCTCCAGACATATGTAGGCTCAGTTGGGAAAGCGTATGGTTGCGATGTCCGGTATCGTGCTGCCCTATGAGCCGCAATATGTCGGCCACCGAACCGCCGAGGAACGCCGCAAGGCGGTTTCAGAGTGGCTGCGGCAGCGGGAACGCGAAGTTGACGAGCATCCGGCGCCGTCAGTCGTGCCCGAGCAACCACCGACGGACGACAAAGTCTAAAACCCAGTTGCCGGTAGATAAGCCATGGCCGGCGGGCGCGGCGACAGCTTTTGCCCGCTAAGCGCTTCTACCCGCCAAGCTCCGTCCGATAGCAGTGCATCCAGATCGCAAAGCGGTCGTACGGAACGACCTGCATCGCCAATAGCTCCGGACCGGAAAAAAGCTGCATCGATCGCCCCTCGCGCAATGTCAGGTTGGCGACCACCGCCGCGGTGATTGACACCTCAAAGAACGCGCGATGGATCACCGATCCGCCGGCAAAGCCGAAATCGAACGTAAACGTGGTGAAGTGGCGGACCGCATAGCGGCTTAAGTCCAGCCCGAGCTCCTCGTCCAGCTCGCGGCCGAGGCAGCTTTCGTCGGTTTCGCCCGGCTCGACCGCCCCGCCGAAACACCCCCAATGATCTGGGAAGAAAATCGTCGGCTTGGCATCGCGCAGCTGGACCAGGTAGCGCGCCTGCTCATCGACGATAAGGGCGACTGCCGCATTGGCCGGCTTGAGCCGACCCTGCGGTTCTAGGTAGCGCGGCGGGCGGCCGGAAGGTGCAACAGGCTCCATTTACGCGGTTTGCGCGGCGGTGCGCTGATCGTATTCCTTCAAGACGTCTGTAACGCTGCCGTCAGCGATCAGCTTGCCGTGCTCCAGCAGGAAAAGGCGATTGCACCATTGATCCAAAATCGCCCGGCTGTGGCTGGCCACGACCACGATATTGGATCGCTCGACGAAGGATTTCAGTCGCTCCTGCGCTTTGCTGACGAAGCGCGCGTCGCCGGCGCCGATCAATTCGTCAAACAGCAGAATGTCGGACGTCACGCTGGTCGACAGTGCGAAGGCCAAGCGCACCAGCATGCCGGTCGAGTAGGTGCGCGCCGGCATGTCGATGTAGCTGCCCAGTTCGCAGAATTCGAGCACCTCCTCGGTCAGCGCTTCGAGCTTGTTGGGCTCGAGACCAAGCAAGACGCCGCGGATACGGATGAATTCGCGCCCGGTCGCGTCCGGCATCATCCCTTCCATGAGATTGAACAGCGGCATGACGCGGCCGGTGGTTTCGAGACTGCCGTCGGTCGGCTCGTAAATCCCGGCCATAGTGCGAAGCAGCGTCGTCTTGCCCGCGCCGTTATGGCCGATCAGGCCGACCCGCTCGCCCTTGCCGATGTCGAACGACATGCGATCGATCGCGCGCACGACCACCGTGCCGCTTGCGCCGGTCGCAATCGCGCCGCCGACATGAGAGGCGCCGCGGATGACATTGGCGATCGGCCGCAGCATGAACATCTGCTTGAGCGAGCGGCTGGTGATGTCATAGATCGGAAAGTCGAGCGACAAGGCGTTCGCCGCTATTCTCGTCTCGCGGCTCTGCACTGAAACGGCGTCGCTCATCTTGATGCTGGGATTGAGGTTCATGGTCCGCTACAGCCAAAAAGGGATGCGTTTGCGCGTGCGCGCGAACAGCAGGATTAGAAACGCCCAGCCGACTATCGCGGTGGCGATCGCCACCAGCCAATTCGCAGCGGTCGGCTCGGCGAGCAGCAGCGGCGCGCGAAACACTTCCAGTATGTGATACAGCGGATTGAGCGAAATCAGCCATTTCATCGTGCCACTCAGCTGGTCCAGCTCGTAGATCACCGGCGTCAGCCAGAACAGAGCCGTAAATGCGTTGGCTATGATCAGTGGAATGTCGCGGAACCGCGTCGACAGGATGGCGACGACGCCGGCCATCCATACGCTATTGAGCAGGAACAGCGCCAGACCGGGAATGGCCAGCAGATATGTCGGGCCTGGGAACAGACCAAACAAAAACGCGACAACGAAAAAGATGACGATGGTGTGCGCACCGACGATGATATTTCGCCACACGACTTGCAGCAGATAGACGAACAACGGCCTTTTGACCTGCAGGATCAATTCCGACGAACTAATGAAGGCGACGGCGCCCTCGGTCACGATGGTCGTAAACGAGCCCCAGATGATCAATCCAATGCAGATGTAAGGCAAGTAACGCTGCAAGGTGATGTGGAACAGAAAGGCCATGACGAATCCGGTCACCAGGACCTGAACGCCCATCGACAAGCTGGCCCAGAACGGACCGAGCGTGGACCGGCGGTAGCGCATCTTGACGTCGTTGAAGCCGAACAGCGTCCACAACCGCCAGGCATGGAGACCGCTCCAGATGTCCTCGAGCGCCTTTTCCGCCTGGTTTTCGCCGATCCCTAGACAGCGCGAGCTGCATTGCGTTGACCTTTTCCACCTAGCCGTGCGCGCACTCGAAGGCGGGCAAATGCCACACCGGCACGCGGGGCGCTGCCTTCCCGTCAGATCTCAGCGGCGGCTTCGCCGTCGGACATATCCTGCGGCGCGCCGGCAGCAGGTTGTGAATGGACAAGATCTCCTCGACCGGCTCGATATCCGGCGGGTTGCGGATAACGACATCCTCCAATACAAAATGCAGCGAGGCTCCCTGCTTGAGGATCGCATGCATAGATTTTTCGCCGCCGCTCCGCGCGCTTCGGCATCATGAACATGCTGGTCGCCAGCAAGCCCTCGTAGCGGTCGAGCTCGTTGATCATGCCTTCCAGCACCATGTAGGAATTGCGGAAAGACGTTCTCGTTGGCATGGAGCTTGTAGAGATAGCCGTTGCGCGCGCAATAATCGCGCAGCACCAGCGCCTGCACCGGCACCGGAATATGCAGTCCGCCAAACGGCCGCGAGGTGACATAGCCGCGATAGCCGACCCGATGCGCGGTCACCGGATCACTCCCGAAAGCCCGAGGGCTCGCGATATGTCAGCGCCATTTTCGTCACCGGGCGCGTGGTGATGGGAAGATAATACGAGCCGAGCTTCTTTTCGGCGCCGGTATAGGGCGTAAACAGACCGGTAAAGCGGCAATTCATGCTCCAGCGGGTCTCCGGCTCTTGGTTGATCGTGCCGCCGTGGAGATAGTTCGGCGAGAATACCAGCACGTGGCCGTACGGCACGTTGCACCAGACGACGTCCTTCTCGACGTCTTTGAACAGGGAATCCATGCCCTTGCCTTCATAGCTGGGTGAACGTCGCATAAGCCGGCTTCGGATTTTTCGCGCGGCAGGATGAACATCGACTTCGTCTTGTAGCAATCGACCAGCGGCAGCCATTCGACGACCTGAAACGGCGTCTCGCCGCCGAAGGCATCGGCATGGATCGCCAGCAACGACGAGTTGTCCTTCGGCAACTGGATCGACAGATTGACGCGGTTCTGCATCGCCAGCTCGTTGCCGACCAGCGTCTCGATCGTCGATCGCGCCAACCCGAAATAGGTCGGCCGGAACCAGGACGTGGCGTTCATCTTCCGATAGGTGTTGAGCCGCACCTCGTTGAGCTTCTCGATCGGCAGCACGCGCTCGACGTGATTGAGGAATTCGTCGATGTCGTTCGGCAGCTGGATTTTCAATTGATCGCAGACGATTTGCGCGATGTGCCGCCGCAGCTCGTCAAGCGCGTCGCGATCGTCCACCGGCCGCACGACATAGCCGTTTGCCGCAAATTCGTCGGCGAGCGCCTGCTCGTCGGGCCGAACGAACGAATTGATGACATGCATTGCAGTCCCCGTTACCCGATCACGATGCCGGCGCCAAAAACGGGCGCTTGCGCCGACCTCGCAAGCATTGGCGGCTCGATATCCGGCGATTGTCTTACTGGAAAGGGTGGAGTGATGCAACGCGACGCTCGCAGCCCATCTTGACGCGGTTGCAGCGTGGCGCAGAAGGCGGATTTCGCGGCAAAATGCCGCCAATGCGCTGATCCGTCGAGCTGGCGCCAGGCGATTGAGTTACGATGCGCCGTGCTGTTCCGGCTGGCGCCGGCGCGATGCCGCGCTCTGTCCCCGGGCGAAGCGCTCCACACTGTCACGCACCGTCGTCGGCCGGTAGCCGAGCGACTCTGGCGTGTTCATTGGAAACCAGGAAGGAAGCCCGCCGCCGTGTTCATAGCGGACCGCCGCCGCTGCGACCGGCCGCGGCCTCCAATATGCCGACAACCTCGCGGACCGGCAGCGGATCGTTCGGCGCCGATCGTTATCGCGCGATGCCCGCACGGCAGCGACCGCAGCAGAGTCGCGGGCGAAGCGCGAGATCGTCGATGTGCACAACATTGTTGAAAAGTGCGTCGGGCGTGCGAGCGACCACATTCTGGCCCGCGGCGAGGCGGGTCATCGTATCAGATAGAAAATTATCGTGCGATCCAGGACCGACAACACCGGGCAACCGGATCGACAAGGCGCGCAGGTCGGAGTGCGCGCGGCTTAAGTCGGCGAGCAGCCGCTCGCATGCGAGCTTGGAACGTCCGTATGCATTCGGCTCACGCACCGGTGTGTCGGGATCGACGACGTCATCCTCGACGCGGCCGTACACCGCCATGGACGAACAAAAAATAATGATGCCGGCGCCCTGTCTGCATGGCATGTTCGAAGAGGCGGCCGGAGCTTTCGACGTTGGTCCGGAAAAGCTCGGTTTCATCGCGAACGGCGGCGGGGATCGCCGCCGCGCAGTGAATGAGGGCGTCGAAAGGACCCGCCGGCAAAGGCTCCGCCCGAGCAAGATCGGCATGTTGCACCGCCAGGCCTTTTTGCTGATCGAGGACGGCGGGCCGCGTCCGCCGCACCAGCGCCACCACGTCAGCCTCGTTGCGCGCCATCGCGACGGCGAGATGACGTCCGACGAAGCCGCTCGCTCCAGAGATCAGCACGCGCACGATTTGAACCTCGCCGCGGAGGTCATGCGCTCGACACCGTCAAGCTCGTAGCGACCCGTCACGGTGAAGGCCGGCTTCGCTCACCAAGCGGCGCAAGACTTCCCTCGCCATAGGCGGAAGTGCGTCAAGTGAAGCCGGTCGCCGCAGCATCCCGGATCCTGAAAGCGCTGCGCCGCGCGTCTTGAGTATCTCGCCGAGGTCGGAAGAAGCGGCAGGCGTTCCGCCAATAACCTCTTGCTTGTTGGAACCGCGGTCATCTGCATTCTCGGCACCAAGAGACCCGGATCGAACTCCGAAGATTGCGGCGATCCCGGATCGGACGCGCGCCTGCACGATCTGAGAATGCCGGTTTCGCTCGGGTATCTCGAACAAGCTCCACTCCCCATTGAAGCCCACATTGGCGGCCAGGTGGCGTTGCCGCAGAAACCGGATGGGCAACCGGCGAATGGTCTCTGGAAATCGAGCATACGTAGCATTTACGACGGTCGCTAGTCGCAGCCCCGCGCTTCGGAGCGAGCGACGGGCGGTACCGCGCATCCACGATAGCCGCCGCCATGCATGGACTATGGCCGATGGAAGCGCACGCAGCGCCGTCGCATCGGGCGAGCTTTTGTACAGAAAGGGCTCCAGCTTGGCGATCGCTATCGCCAGAAGGTCCACAATCGGTCTCGACGCAAGACGGCTACTTTGCGGCTCCGGCCGCCCTCTTGCTGATGGCGAACGCCAGCCCTTGAAGAGAGCCGACAAAACACCGCTGAAGGCAGAGCTTGCCAGATAGTACACGCCTCGATCGTTGTAGAGGATGCGCCCATCGGAGAGGGTCTCGACAAAGAACGCCGGCGGCATTCGATCATCAGTGGCGAAGTTGCCTGCGGCGTCGACCGGTGCGCAATCATTGCCGCGGCTGTCGCTCTGACCGGCACAAACCAGCGCGGCGAGATCGTAACGGCTGGCGGCCTCGTACAGCCCTACCGCTCGCAGGGCGTCCGCCAGCAAAGCGGATCCCTCCCGTGTCTGCACGAGTTCGCGCTCGACATAGGCGAGCGACCGGATGGCGCGGCCCGGTTCTCCTGCCGCGAGCGCCAGGCGTGCTGCCGCGAAAGCCGCCACGACAAAACCCGGATACGCATCGAGCAACTGGTCGAGATCAGCCAAGGCTTCAACCGGCCGGCCTTCCATCTCCGCGAGCATGGCGCGCTCGAACAGCAGCGGCGGCGCCGAACCGCACGCCGCTTCGGCCAGTTCGCCGGCAGCCTTCGCCGCCGCCATCTCGCCGGCGAAACCTGTCCGGCAGCTCGCGCACCAGGCCGGCCAAGTAAGGCGTGAAGCCACTTCCGGCGCGCGCAAAAAATTCATCGATCACCTCCGAGACGACAGCGCGCCGGCGGTGAAGCATCATCCGCGCGAGCGCGGCATCGGCAAGCGATTCGTCGACCACGCTCGAAAAGTCGTCGAGCGAACCCTTATGCACCGCCGCCCAGGCGTCGATTTGAGCCGTTCGCACTGGAAAAAGCTCGCCTTGTTGGAGATAGTTGATCGAGATCAAGTATTTGATATTAAGACGGTGTTCTAACACATGTCGAGGTCGCTGGAGTTCCGACTGGCGTTCCCGGGGCGGTTGTCAATCGGGGCGGTTAGGCGGGGCGATCGCATATGGCGAATTATCCAATCCGATCAAGTAGCCGGTACCGCTGCGTCTTTGTAACGGCGTTGTGGGGTGAGTGGCACCGGGAAATGTTCCTGGACGTCAACTTGCCGACGATGCTCGCGGGCGGAAACCTTCCGGCTTTCGCGGCCGGCATCGATTGCGAATACCTGATCTATACCACCGCGGCAGATGCGCGGCAGATCAGACAAAGCCCCGCCTTTTGGCGGCTGTGTTCGTTCGTGTCACTAACACTCAAGCTGTTCACGCCGTCGAAAACTCGGCATCCGATCACCCTGCATCATGATATCTGGCGCAGGGCCACCAAGCATGCGCGTCGGCGCGGCGCTTTTATTCTGTTGATGCCGCCCGATGTCGCCTGGGCGGACGGAAGCTTCGCCCGCCTGCGGGCCGCGATCGAGGCGCGGCAAGCGCACAATCTTCATGACCTATCCGCGCGTGGTCAGCGAAACGATCGTCCCGACGATGGCCGCACGCTTTGCGCGAAGCGCCGATCAATCGGTAACCGTTCCGGCGTCGGACATGATGGCGCTCGCTGTCACCCATATTCACCCGCTGATGGCCGCTTACAGCCGCTCCGCCTCTCACTTCCCCGTCCATCCCGAAATGGTTCTGTGGCCGATCGAAGGGGATGGCTTTCTGCTGCGGCTGCTCGCACGCGAATTGTTCTGTTTCGAACCCGGCCGCTATCCGCTTAATCCCCAATCGCTGCTGGTACATCTGCCGCCGGCCCAGGATATTCACGTCTTCCGCGACAGCCGCGAATTCCTCGGCGTCAGCCTCACGCCGCTGTGGAAGGACATGGAATGGTATCTGCGGCGCAGCCGCCTCGATCCGCTGTTTGCCGGCCGCTGGTGGATCTATTACGACAGCCCGGTCAACGACCATGTCTCCGCGTTCAATCTGCGCTTCACCTGCGGCAAAGCCGACGAGGCTGTTTGGCGCCGCGCCGAGCAGCAGGCAAAGAACCTGCTGACGCATCTGCGGTCAGCCCGCGAGTTCGCGCGAATTTTGCTGAAACTGCAGCAAACGGGCCATTCGCGTGCCGCCGCCTTTCTCGCCTCGGCGATGCGCCTTCATGGCCTCGCGCGCCGCTGGAAGCATCGCGGGCCTTTTGTGATCCTAGCCCCCAGCGATGAAGCATTCGAAGCTGCGGGATTTTATTGCGTGCCCGGTGACGGGACTAGCGCGACCGACGTGCGCGACATGATCGAAGCCCACGTCGCGGTCGTGCGTTCGCCAAAGCTCATCAAAGGCGGATCCGAAGTCACCACGCTCGCCGGCCGAACCTTCCGGCTTCCCGACATCAGGCTCGCACAGCAGTGCGGCGACAATCTTCTGGTGCCGGTGCGAACAATCCTCCATCGGCAAAAGCCGACCGGCATTCAGCCGCGAGCCGCCGCCTTGATTCCGACGCCGTCAGGCGTCCTCGGGTTTGACCGAGATCTCCGCCTTAAGTGACGCGATATAGGGATTTGGCGGAAGTTGCCGAAACAAATTCGGCCTGCTGATGATCGCCGTTTCGGCGTAGTCCGCCGCTTCGCGCAAATGACCGTTACGGGACAGTAGCAGCGCCAAGCGTCGCGCAATTAGGCCGTTCTGATCCAATGACATGACCTCACGGTAGATGGCGACGGCCGACTCGACGTTGCCGAGCTTGTCGTGATGCCGTCCTAAAATCTCACCCGACCGCACAAAAGCCTCCTTCAAGAACGGATTGTGAGGCGCCCGTTGGCGCGCCGTGACATCGTTAAATATGGTTTCAAACGTCCGCAGAGCTTTGTTGATTTGGCCTGCCTGATATTGCTTCCACGCCGTTTCAAACAACACCAAGGTGGAGCGTGCTGGCGATTGGGCCGCTTCCGGCTCGCTCGCCGATAACTTCCGCTGAAAGCGATGCAACCCCTGCATCAGTGGCACGCCATGCGGATCGACGCCGAGTTCGCTATAAAACCTCGACATAATATCTATGAAAGCATTCGTCACGTTGCTGGCGACCAGCCACTCATACTCGTCGGACAATCGGGGCGGCGGTGGCACGTGAAGTTCCGCAACCTCGTGCTGCGCGTTGGGATCCTTGAGGATGTTGCGAATCATTTCCGCGGCCGGAAAGAATTCCGGGTCGGCATCCAGAGCGCGCTGGCAGGCTTGCACGACTTCTCGATAACGGTGCGACCGTGAAAGCATCTCGACGAGAAGCGTAAATACCTCGACGCGGGCGGGATTGACCGCGAGGCATCTGTCGAGGCTTGCGATCGCCCGTTCGGGCTGTTTCGTCGCCCGGATAACAGGAAGAATTTGTCTCAAGCTGTTGGAGATCGCCTCCGAATCCGGATTTGCTTCCAACGCGCGCACGCAGGCATCGAGAGCCTCCTGGTAGTGTTCCGTATGGGTCAAAACCTGTACCAGCGTTTCATAAGCCGGCATGAAGTCGGGGCGTACGGCAACGCTGGCCTCGCACGCTTTGACCGCTTTTTCGTACTGACCAGTATTGGCGAAAGCGTGGGCCTGCGTAAAATAATGTGATGCAACGCCCGTCTGGACGCCCAAGGCGCGCGTGAGGAGCCGCCCGAGCGACGCTGGAAAAATCACGCTGAACCTGCCGACCAGCACAGACTGGTAGGTGGCCAACAATCTCGCGACCCCGCCCGCCATCGCCCCAAATTCCCTAGATACCGAATATCATATCGAGTCGATTTCGAAAGGGTGGCGAACCGTCGATCCCGCGCGTCGGCCACCAGCGGCGAAAACTGAGGGTGATGCTGACGACCATTTGGGCCATTGTATTTAACTCGCCGCCGATATCGATAATAATTGGCCCGACCTCGCAATGAAACGCTAAATGCGCAGTCCCGGAGAACGAATGCGGACGCGGATTGCTCTCGTTTGCACGGTCTGGGGCGCCGAATTTACCGACTTCTTTTGCCAATATTCATTGGCGACCCTGCTCAGCCCGACAAACCTGCCGCGCGCCTGTGCCGCGCATGACTTCACGCTGCTTCTCTATACGGGCGAGGACGATCTCACCCGGATGCAAGCTCACCCGAACTTCCGCAAACTCGCGGCATTGGTCGACATCAAACCGGTGTTCTTTGCCAGCCTGCCGCCGGCCGCCCGCAGCGGGCACTGGATCCAATGGCACCATGCGCTGCTGAGCGCCGAAGAATTTTCTTCCTTCATTCTGCTTATTCCCGACTGCCTCTACGCCAACGACACCTTCCAGCAGATAGCCGACGCGCTCGAAGATAACGACGTCGTATTCTATTGCATCCCGCAAATCTGCCTGGAACCTAGTCTCCCCTTCCTCAAGGACGCAACTCGATCCGTACAGGGTGAAAGTCCGCACTCGTATCTCGATTTCAGCGCACTCGATATCGCGAGCCTCTTTATCAAATTCATCAACCCGCGATACGCCGTGGCCTTACACAGGCCGGACTATTTCGTCACTCACCCTGAATACATTCTGCGAGCGAGCAAGGGACAAGTCGAAATCCACGAGATTACGTGCCACGCTCTCGCGGTCAGCAGTCGGGCAAAGGACGTTTCCTATGCGCTCAACCCGATGTCCGAATTCCCCAAAATGGCGTTCTTGGGTCTGCTGGCCGTCGGCGTCGAGTACACATTCAAATATCTTGAGCAATACTTTCGCTGGCCGTCATCGCAGATGCAGCTATCAAGGCACGTTACCCTAGCGAGCTGGTCTTACACGTTCTTCGAGCGCGGCGTTAGCGAATACAATAAGACAAAGACGGAAATAGCCGTCTCCGGACTCGAAGCGTCGGCGCTGCGACGAACGGCGGTGTCAAATCCGCGCGTCAAGTATGCCACGGCTGCGTTCCAATACTACGCGACCTTGTACGCGATCCACGCCGGGCCTGCGAGCGGCTGCCGGCCCGAGGTCAAGCGCGCCATCGCGCTCGTGATGTCGCTGCCGGGTTTTCGCAAGGTCGTCATGAGCGAGGCAGGACCGTTGACAATTCTTCTCCCCCTCTCCGAGGATACCGGCACGATCCTGGACCTGCTTTACGATCTGGGCGAGCCACAGCATCTCTTCAAATTCGTGTTGATGCATGTGATGCAGGGCCGGCTGATGCTCAAGGCGGGGCAAGCGTTCGTGCTTGAGCCGGCTCCGACGCGGCTGTCTTATCGCCCGCGATTTAGAATCGCAGATGCGGCCCTTACCGAAAGCCTGTCTGCCGCCGTTACCGGACGAATCGCTTCGCAAGCAGCCTATGTGAACGATGACCTGATCGCCTACGCGGCCACGCTTCACTACGGGCACGCCGACAAATTTGTGCGGAAATTGATAGAAAACACGCCGGCGTGACGTCGCCGGCGCAGCCGCGTGCGGTGCCGATCAGGCGGTCGGCCGCGGCGGATCCGGCGCCGCAGATGTGGAACCCTGCGCAACCGCTAACGCGACGGCGTCGCTTTCTCCGGAAACAGCCGCTGGAATTCCGGCAGTTGTTCGAGCCAAGCAAACAGCCTGCTGGTGTACATGCGCGAGCCCTTGCGGTCGAGATGGCCGCCGCCGTCGCTTGAACTGAACTCTTCGGGCACGACTGTAAAACCCGGCACGCCGAGCGCCGACGCCAAATGACGAATGCGGGGCGAGCAGGCGAGCACGCTCGGTACCTGTATCAAGACGACAGCTCCGCCGATGGCGTCGAAGTAGCGCTTAGCGAGGCCTGCTTCCTCCAAATTCTCCGGACAGGATGGATAGATCCACGTATCGATCGTGGCGTTGTTGTCCACGGTCTGAAGTGGCCAGTCGTCGAGATACCAGTTGCCAGTTTTAGCAGAGCGATAAGGATCGTGCTTCAGTTGCCCCAGCGCCATTTTCCACCGCCAGCGTATATCGCGGCCGAGGACATGCAGGAATGCGCGCATCCGGTTACTGGCGACAACCTGCGCCGGACGCACCGGCCCCGAAACCTCCGCCACTGGGCAAGTCCATGTGGAAAAAGCTGTTCTGTATCGTCCTTGTACATATCGGCATGGATGATCCACAGCTTTGGGCGCAGTCCCCACTTCTGTATGACCCGCAAAGAAAACTCCCCGCTGCCAACGCCCGCGAAACCCATATTGAACATCTTGACGTGATGCTTGTGCTCAAATTCCTCGGACAGCGCCAATCGATGCCGAAAAGAACAGTTGAAGGGCCGAGAAAAATAATGTCAGCTTGCTCGCGCGTTCTCGATCGGAATGTCCGATACCATCGAAAAATATGTCCTGGTCCTGGATCTCAAATGCTAATTCATAATTGTGGTACCACGTGCCGTCGCCAACGAGAGAAATCGATCCGAAGTGATCCTGACCCGGCGGAGTAGGTAGCCCAAAAGCCGAACAACAGAACCGCAGCCACCATACCGGCAAAGACCGACCAATACATCGCGGCCCGCCGTCGGCTCGGCTCAACTGATCGCGCAGCGTCATCGCACGCGGACGCATTGATCGTTCTGTGCGCCGTCGTCATGCGCGGTTGTCGACCCTAATCTGCTCCCATCGGCTTGGCCGGGAACAACTGCCGAAATTCCGGAAGCTGTTCCAGCCAAGCAAACAACATTGTCGTGTACTTATGCGCGCTGATGCCGTCGACGTGCCCGCCGCCATCGATCGAGCTGAATTTCGTCTGATCCACGGTGAAAGCCGGCACGGCGAGGGCCGCAGACAGTTCCTGAATGCGCTGGGCGCAGGCGAATGAACTCGGCACCTGGATAAGGACGGCGGAACCGCCGATCTCTTTGAGGTAGTGATCGGCGCCAGCTACCTCTTCGGGCAATACTGGGCAAGATTGATCCACACGCTTGCGCTGATGGATGATACCGTCGTTGACGCTTAACTCCATCGGCGTAATCGAGGCGTTTTTGTCGGATGTGTAGTTCGGCCGATTGTCGAGTAGTACCAACTGCCCGTCGTCGCGGACCGGTAGGGGTCGGTTTTGAGCAGGCCAGACGCCATTTTCGCGCGCCACTCGAGATTGCGGCTGATGACGTTCTTGTAAGCTCGCAGCCGGCTGTGCTTGACGACCTCATCGACCGCGCTCGATCCGTGGCCGCCGGTCAGCGTCATGAAGAAGAATCCGCTGCGATAATCCTTCAGGTCGCGGTCGGCGTTGATGACCCACAGTTTGGGGTGCAAATCCCATTTGCGGGCGATCCGAAGATAGAAGTCGCCGCTGTAAACATCGGCAAGCCCCATATTGAACATTCTCAAATGATGCTTCTGCTCGAAAGCATCGAACAGACGCCAATCGATGGCGAAGAGGAGTTGCGACCAGCCAAGAAATATGATGTCGGCTTGCCGCGCATTATCGATGGAGTGCCCGATGTTGTGGAAGAAAATTTCGAAATCCTGAATTTCCAAGCCGATCTCATAATTATGATACCATGTGCCGTCTCCATTGAGCGGAATCGACGCAAGGTGGTCTTGCCGCGGAGCATGGACCGACCAAAATCAACGTGAAAATGAGCGCGGCGGTCGCAGCAAAAGCCGACCAATACCTCACGGCCCGTCGCGTCGGAACTTGCCGTGCGGCGCGCCGTCGTCAATAGGCCGCCGCGCGGCGGCATAAGATATCGGCATGCTCTTCAACTCATTCGAGTTCATCTTCGTATTCCTGCCGATCACATTGGCAGGCTTCCTTGTTATTGGGAAGATCGTCGAAACGCCGGTGGCCCGCGTCGTCTGGCTGGCGCTGGCGTCGCTTGCTTTCTACGCGTATTGGAACGTCGATTTCCTGCCGGTCATCGGCGTCTCGATCGTCGCCAATTTTCTGTTTGCGCTGGCGATTGCCGCTTATCCGCGATATTCGCGCGCCATCTTCATCGCTGCGATAGCGGCAAACCTTGCGGCGCTTGGTTTCTATAAATATGCCAATTTCGCTATCGAGATATTCAATGACTTCGCGCCGCAGCCCTTACAGCCGTTTGCGGTGACGCTGCCGCTCGGCATTTCCTTCTTTACATTCACGCAAATCGCCTATCTGGCCGATGTCGCGTTCGGCCGCACTTACGAGCGAAGCTTCATCAAGTACGTCCTCTTTGTCACTTACTTCCCGCACCTGATCGCCGGACCGATCATGCATCATCGCGAGATGATGCCGCAATTCGACATCGCCAAGCCCCGCTTGCCGCCCGATCGGCTGCCAATCGGCCTGACCATCTTCGCGATCGGGTTGTTCAAGAAAACGGTGATCGCCGACTATCTCTCGACCATTGCCGATCCGGTTTTTGCCGCGGCGGCAAAGAGCGCTGTCTCGGGGCTCGAGGCGTGGGGCGGGACGCTCGCCTATTCGCTGCAGATCTATTTCGACTTTTCCGGCTATTGCGACATGGCCATCGGCATGTCGTTCCTGTTCGGCATCGTTCTGCCGTTCAATTTCGATGCGCCCTACAAGGCAAAAAGCATTGCCGAATTCTGGCATCGCTGGCACATCACGCTGTCGCGCTTCTTGCGCGACTATCTTTACATTCCGCTTGGCGGCAACCGGCGCGGCGAAGCCCGGCGCAATTTCAATCTCGCCGCCACGATGCTCATTGGCGGGTTGTGGCACGGTGCAGGCTTCACGTTCATCATCTGGGGCGGCCTGCATGGGCTGTTCCTGATCGTCAATCACGGCTGGCTCAACGTGCGGAAATGCTCGCCTCCACTCGCCCGAATCGCCGAGACGCCTGCCTATGGGGTGCTAAGCCTGGCCTTGACGCAGCTTTGCGTCGCCGTCGCCTGGATCTTTTTCCGCACCAACTCGATCGCCACGGCGCGCGCCATGCTGAGCGCGATGACCGGTCTGAGCGCACCGCCGGCCAACCCGGTGGGTCTTTTCTCCGGCGTCGGCTTCGGCCTCGTCATCGCCGGATATCTCGCCTGTCTCATCCTGCCGAACGTCAACGAGATGTTCAGGGACAACACTGTCGGGCTCGACACCTACCGGTTGCAGCATCCCTGGAGCATCGCACGCCTGCATTGGCGCATGAATGTGCCGTGGGCGATCGCGGCGGCCGCGCTTTTGATGACCGCTCTCGTCGCCATCCTCGCGGCAGGCGAGGGCACGCCGTTCCTGTATTTCCAGTTTTGATCGCGCGTGCTCCGTCGCTGATGCGACGAAGCATCGCGTTTATGCGATCATCCGAATAGACGCCGCCGAACACGTTGTCCCAGCGTCGGCGGTGCCGCCGCGGCGGTTACGTCCGGCGTCTTGGCGGTCTCGGCCGCCGGCGCAGCTGCCGCATTTTTCTTTTGCATCTCGGCATAGACTCCCTGGATCGGCGCCACCAATTCGTCCGGGCTCCTGCTCGTCCGCCGCAGCGCTACGAACATCAGGTCGAAGACGATGAAGATCGGCAGCCTTTTGTCCGGCATCGCGATCGCGCGACTTCAGCGCCTCCTTGGGCACCATGGCAGCGAGCACTTTCTGGGTCTCCGCCGACTGCAGATTGTGATGAAACAACATCGCCGCCTTGGTCATGAGCGGCACCGTGTCCGTCATGTCGCCGAGCTGAATTGGCAGGGTGCTGAAATCGAACGGCTTCGCTTCGATCGGCCGCGCCATCCGCACGTTGATGTTATCGATGTAAAGGACGTCGACGATCTCGTATTCGTTGGCCCGCGCCATGTCCAGGTACGCGCACGGATGAATATTGTAGAAGCCATGGTCGATGTAGCCGTAGCTCGGGATCGCGTGCAGCTGGATACCGCCGACCTTGAGCAGCTTATGAATGTTCGCAAACGCCTGGCCGATGTTGAAAACGTGCTCGGTGGTGCCAAAATTGGTCACCACATCGTAACTGCCGACGTCCGGCGGTAGCGGCAGGTTCAGGTCGAGCGCGTAGTCGGCGCGCGGGTCGGTCAGATCGATCGAACGATAATTGCCGCCGCCAAAGATCGAGTAGAATGCCGGCTGGGCGCCTGGCCGCGGCGACTTGCCGTCGAAGATCGCATCGAGCGTTTTATCGCAATCAGCGGCTTCAAGATGCCGCCGGGCAATGCGCTGCAGCGGGTCGCGCTCGATCCACAGATCCTGTGGGCCGAGATCGAGAACGGCGGCGCCAGCGGGAATTTGCGAGCGTAGCGCCAGCGTGCTGAGCCATTCGATATGCATCGTTCCAATAGCCACGGCGTCAGCTCCCTAGTCCTCTGAAGCGGACTTGGACCCTCGCCGCATCAAGCCGCGTGTCCTCGCCCACCCGATAAAATCCCTCACCGGCTGCATAATTTTCCACGTGGTGCTGTTATGCACTTGCTGGAGAACGTCGCGCAAATAGACAGTTTCCGCCACCGCGGCATCGCGCTGGCTTTGCAGCCTTTCGACGTCGACTTGCTCCACGGGCACGCCCGCGTTCAGCTGCTCCTCGGCGGTCTCCGACACACCGTTCGGCACGACGCCAGCAACCTCTCCACGGCCGGCAGCCGGCGCCCCAACGGCCGCGCCGGCCTTGGAAACCTGGCGATAGATACTCGCACCTTGGTCGACGATCTCACGACAAACGGCCGCCACCTTGCCGGCGCGCGGCGAAGCGGCGATCCACTCCAATATCTCGAAGCCGTATTCGATTTGACCGAACATCTCGGCCAAGCACGCCAGCTTCAGACATTTTTCCAGTGACAACGAACCTTCGTTCCAGACATCACTGTCGGCTATCGGATCGCGCAAATAGAAGAAGTGCCCTTCCAAAAATTGGTGATGTGGCCAATGGCCGTCGAGAACGAAGATCTTATCTTCCGTGATATGAATTGGCGACCGCGTTCTTGCAACGCGATTCATGCCGACGACGTCGAACATGCAAAATCCGGCATTGCGGATGAAGTCATAGACTTCACCGAACAGCGGCGCGCCGACGTAGGTGGCGTTGAACGTCTGTTCGACCAGCAGGCCGAGCGTGTTCGGCAGCAGTATTTCGGCGCCGGCTAGAATATCGAGCTCGGCACCCTGGACATTGAGCTTGATGAAATCAACGTCGGTGATGGCGTTCATTTTTGCCCAATCGTCCAGCGAGACGGCGTCGAGCGAGGATCGTTCCAGAACCTTGAATTGCGAGGCCAGCGTCAAAGTTCGGGTGTAGCACCAGCGACTGATAAGGCGATCGTTGGCGGCATAGAACGAATTCGCCGCAGGCTCGGCGAACCTGTAGAACTCCGCGGGACCGGTCTGGCGCGCAAGCGCGACCGGATGAAATCGAAAGTCGACGCCGGCCCTCGCCGCCGCTTTGTTCAGCCGTTGGCATTCCGGCACATCCGGCTCGAATCCATGGACCCGAACCTTATCGGCGGGAAGCTTCGTCCAGCGCGAGCTGGTAAATGCGTCGAGCGCGCCCGCGTCGATGATGACCAGAGGCGTCGCCAATAGATTTCCGCTACAGATCAAATCGCACAGAATAAAACGGCGACCACTGCGATAATCAGCACTCGACGCGTTCACCGGCAAGCCTTTCAAACGTCCCCAATAAACTCAAATGCTTCACGCGGCTACCATAACGGCCCTGGGCGCGCACAATCAAGGAGACTTCGACGGCGCGTTCGCGCCGTAGCGCGTCGCGGTTATCGTCCGCTTTCGGGCAGTCGCATTGCAGTCTTCTGCAGCCGCACGGCGCCGTAGCGGCAGCGACACAAGGGGCCGCCCAACTTTGGCCGACAATCTTAGAATGACGGCCGAATGTGAATAGAACCCGCCCCCATGAGCTCGGTGCACCATGCGCGCGCCGAGCGCTCGACCGCCGACCAGATTGAGAACGGATCGCGCTCATGATAGTCAAGAAATCAGGGTGTGTTTCGGAGCGGCGGCGTCGGCCGACGTCGCCATTTTTCGTGAGAATTGACGGGCTTACCTCATGATGCCGCGCCAAACGACGCCGTCCGGAACGGACCGGGTCCGGCAGGGGCTCGTCTCCGCCGCGCTCATGGCGGTTTCGGTCGTCCTGTGCCTCCTGGCCGCGGAAGCCTTCCTGCGCGTCAAGAACAGCGCGATGACGAATTACGACATCGAAATGTGGCGCTATTCCAACGAGCTCAAGCGCCAGAGCGACGATCCGTCGATCGATTTCGATCACGTAAAATCAAAGTCGGCCACGTTACAGAACGTCGACATTCGCCTGAACACGTGGGGGCTTCGCGGCCCCGAACCCGCACCGCTGCGGGACGGCGAACGGCGGATTCTGTTTCTCGGCGGCTCGATCACGCTTGGTTGGGGGGTCGCGGAGGCCGACACCGTCGAGGCGCGACTGGAAAAAATGCTGAACGATGCCGGCGAACCGGCGCAGGTGCTCAACGGCGGCGTCGGCAACTACGTCACCGAGCGTTATGTCTCGCGCTTCTTCAAGGAACTGGCCGGCCTCAAGCCGACCGACATCGTGGTTCATTATTTTCTGCGCGATGCCGAGAAGCTGCCGCCCGGCGGCGGGAGCTTCTTATTGCGGCACAGCGAACTCGCCGTCACCCTGTGGATCGCTTATCATCGCTTGCTCGATCACGCCGGCGAGACGTCGCTGGTCGACCATTATCGGGCTGTCTATGCACCTGACGCGCCCGGCTTTGTCATCACCCAGCGCAAGCTAGGCGAGCTCGCCGCCTACGCCAAACAAAACAACATCCGCATCTACCTCGCGATGATTCCCGACGTTCACAACCTGGTGGACTACAAGTTCGGCTTTGTGCACGACACGATGCACAAGATCGCAGAGACGGACGGCTATACTTTTATCGACCTGCTGCCAGGCATGCTCGGACATCAGCCCGAGGAGTTGTGGGCGATGCCCGGCGATCCGCATCCAAATGCGTTCGGCCATGAATTGATGGCGCGCGCCATCCTTCCTGTCCTGATGAAGAGCAGGACGGTGACAGGCGCTGCAGACTGAGCCATGAGCGCCGCTTCCATCGCTCCTTGCGGGCCGCTTCGGGTCCGGCCGCGCGAGCGCTGACCGATGCTGTTCAGCTCGCCGACTTTCTTTGCGTTCTTTGCTGTCTATTTTCTATTCCATCTGCTGCTTCCGGCGAAATACCGGCTCTATCTCATCATTTGCGGCAGCACGGTATTTTATGCCTGGTGGAAACTGGAATACGCCTGGCTGCCTTACCTGTTGGCCGGCATCGCCTATTTCGGCATGCTGTGGATCGAACGCGCCACGCTTGAAACGGCACGGCGCCGCCGCGCCGCGGCAACCATCGTGTTGCTGTTCGTCCCGCTCGTCTTCTTCAAATACTCGAATTTTCTCTATGCCGACGTCCTCGGCTTCCTGTTCGGCGAACACGGCAAGCTCCTGGACCTGTCGCTGCCGCTCGGCGTCTCGTTCGTAACTTTCACCCTCACGGCCTACGTCGTCGATACCTACCGGGGGAAATTCCCGCCCAACGCCACGCCATTGACCGTTCTCGGTTACGTGTTGTTTTTCCCGCACCTGATCGCCGGCCCCATCCTACGGCCGATCGAGCTTATTCCGCAATTACAGCATCCGCGCCGCGCCAAGTCGCTTCGTCCGGTGTCGGCGATCACGCTGTTCACCGTCGGGCTGGTCAAGAAGCTCGTCGTTGCCGATCAGATCGGCGCCGCCGTGGACGCCGTCTATGGTCACGCCGGCTTGCCGAGCGGGCCGGAGGCGCTGCTGGCGATGTATGGATTTTCGGCACAGATTTACTGCGATTTCAGCGGCTATACCGACATGGCGATCGCGCTCGCCATGTTGCTCGGGATCAGGCTGCCGAACAACTTCGAGCAGCCGTACTGCGCGTCATCGATCATCGATTTTTGGCGACGCTGGCACATGACGCTGTCGTTTTGGCTGCGGGACTACCTGTACATTCCTCTTGGCGGCAACCGCAGCGGCAAGCTCAACGAACTCCGCAACATCATGATCACGATGGCGTTGGGCGGTCTTTGGCATGGCGCCAGCTGGACCTTCGTCATCTGGGGCATCGTCCACGGCCTCGCGGTGTCGACGGTGCACGCGGCCAAAGAAATATTGCGATGGAAATGGCTCGAGCGCGTACCGCGGTGGGCGGCGGTGCTTGTGACGTTCCATTTCGTCACGATCGCTTGGGTGTTCTTTCGTGCTCCCGGCCTGCGCCGAGCAGGCGAAATATTGAGCGCTCCCCTGTTGGGAAGCTGGACGCAGAGCGGCGGATTCTTATCTGCCCACGCCTTCGAGATTCTCCTGCTGGCACTGTTTTTCCTGCTGCACCGGTTCGACGATCATCGCCACGTGCGCATCGCCGCCGCCCGCCTGCGTCCGGAGATCCTTTGGCCGGCCCTGGCCGCGCTGTGGGCGATCTCCATCACCGTCAGTCAAGGAAGCTCGGCCAAGTTCATTTATTTCGACTTTTGACCGGCGCACAATCGGCTTGCGGCTACGGCTCCCTGCGCTGCGCGGTCATTTTCGTGAGTTGCTGTGCCACAAGATCGGCAACCAGCCGGTTGCCCTCCGCCGACATGTGCCCGTAAACCCGATTGTTGTCGTGCATGACCCACAACCGCTGATACGATGCCAAGCCGCCGCGGCGATAGGTTGAGCGTAGCGCGTCCAGGACGTCAACGACGTCCAGCCTTTCCCGCTTGGCGCAAGCGAGGACGCGGTCGCGGTCGCCGTCCCATGCTAGCTTGGTCTCCAATCCGTCTGCGCCGGAATACTGGAACACCAGGGCGACCTTGATCCCCTCCCGGTCGCCTATCTGTGCGAGCCGCTGCATCAAGAGGCAGCTCACCTCGACGGCCTGGTCCGCTGAAAGGGCAACCTTGGTAGCCATAGAGGGCGACACCCACCATTGCATCACGTCCAGCCGGGTCATGACATATTGCACAAGGTAGGAATGACCGAACACGGCGCGCGTCCAACCGATATCTTGGCTGCTCGAGGCCAGGCGCGGTACCGGCTGGTTTTGCAACGCCAACCGGCCATCTTGTACCGAAAGTATGGTTTTGGCGTGCCGCCATAGAGGATCATACGCGCAACGGATAGTCCGAATTCCAAACGTGTTTGCACCAACAGGCTCCGCGGCTCGAGCCGAGGAAGAAGTTGATTCCGCACGCAGGACAATCTGATCAAAGCCATAGCCACCGACGGCCGCGTTGATCACCCGGCTCCGATCATAGGTTCCAACTGAGCCGGCCAAGCGTAGGCATCGGGAACTTCCGCGCCCGCACCAAGGAGTCGCCAACCAGAAGGGTTGCGCCTTGCTCCAGTGGCACGATCTGCCGGCTCGACATGCGGACGCCGAGCTCACCGGACGTGTATTCCTCAATGCCGTTGCCGCCCAACACGAGATTGGGCGTCGGGGTCCATCCGAGAGACGAATTGTAAATGGCCGGCGAGCCGGTTTTGTGAATGGCATCCAGGTCGCGTGCGACAAAATTCTCGGTCGAAAAAATCGGCACACCGTCCCAGATTCGCAGACCAGTCTCGAGTGCGAGCAACGAGACAACGGTGCTCACGACCACAACGATCGCGATACCGAGCAGGCGACGAAGCAGAGCCAGCGCGCCCCTAGAGATATTCCCCACTTTACATCCACCGCCTAACGCAGAAGCTCTTCACGATTGATCCACTGGCGTATCGCTTCGGCGTAGAGGCCGTGCGCACGACCATTGGGGTGCGGGTCCGGTTTGGTCACCCACAAGTCGGCCGGATCCTGATCCTGAACCGCGTTGAGCAGATCGAGATACGGTACGTTCAGTCCGGCAGCAAGCGCGGAAAGACGCGCCCCGACTTGCGGAAACGGGTACGGCTTGAGGCTGTGAAGCTCCGGATAATTGACGATGAGCAGCCGGATATTGTTGCTATTGCAATACGTCGCCAACTTTCCGATCCACGCGGCCACCGCGCTCCAGCCGCCGGGATTCCGCGCATCGTCGTATAATCCGTTATAGTAGTCCCGCCAGTCGGCTCCTCGCCCGACCTCCAACTCCCGTTTTGCGACATCCAGCCGCGAGCTATAGAATACCCACGCCTCCGAGTTGCGCTCTATCAAATTGGTCGCGTGCGAAGGAACCGGCTCAGCGTCATTGATGAAATAATTCAGGACGATCATGTCCGGCTGGTATTGAGCCAGGCGTTTCAAGAAAAATTCCACTTCCATGATCGTGTTGTAGTTGCCGTCTCCGGCGTTGATGACCTCGACGTCTCGGCCCGCGCTGCGCCATTGCGATTGAAGGCGCGCCGATACCGTTTCGTCCTGCCGCACGCCCCATCCGAACAAAACCGAGTTGCCGAGCATGATCACACGATAGCTCTCCGGCCGTTTCACGACCGACACATCCTCGTTGCGCAGTCCCGCATCGTTGGTGGTAACGCGCACCCCCATGAGAACCGCATCGGCGTTTGGCCGGTGCTCATGACCGATCAGCGGATCGTCGGAAACGACCTTGACCCTCCTGGCGTATTTCCACATCTCAAGGTCGTACTGCATGCCATCGTCTTCGACGAGTTCGGACATACAGTTCAAGGGCTCCGAAGATGAAGAGGATCGCAAGCCCTAACGTCAGCAAATTCGCCAAATAGCGGCGTAGTCGAACGGAGCGATGCGTGGTCATTCGCGGCTCAGTTACCCGCGGCCAAAGGGGTGGTCGTCTGCGGCGCGATCGCGGTGCCGTGAACGGCCGGCCGACGAAACAATTCGGCCGTCGCCTCGTGCTCCAATAGCATCCTCTCGAGGGCGGCCGCCATGATGTCGACGCCGAGCGGGCTCGGATGGAAGTCGACGTTGCTCTTGAACAATCGTTGCGGCGACGGCCCATACTCATCAGGGTAATATCGATAGAGGTTGACAAATCTCATCCCCAGCGCCCGCTCCAAATCGGCAATGAGACTAGCGCGATTGCCGGCAAGCTCGAACTCACCACCGTTGCTTTGTACCTCAGGCAAGGTGGCGAGGTGCACCGGAATTATCGGGATTTTGCGCGCCTTCAGTCGATCCATGGCAGCGACGAACTGCGGATCCTCTTCATAGCGATCGAACGTCATGGGCGAATAGACAGGCTGCTCGCCAAAGATCGGCACGCCCTTAAAGGGGTCGCCGGACGACAATACATTGAACACGAATGAAACGTCATGGCGCCAAAAGTCCACCGTGACTTGCGGCGTTGCGATCCTGTCTGCGATCCGGCCGTGCTCGGCCACCATCGCTTTGATCAGAGGATCGTCGACCAGAGCTTGGCTATCGCCGCGATCTTTTGCCGCCGCGAGCCGCCGGCACCAAGGGTCGGTGATGCGGTCATAGACGAACGGCGTCTGCGGAACCATGCGCGACAAATTCAGGTCAGTGGGATGCTCGATTGGATCCAGCAGAAACCACAGGCGGTTGAACCCATCTCCATCCGGCAACACCACGCGCCAGTGGCGCCGGTAGTTGAGCGATACGGTATTCGCCAGCAGGATCACGGCATCGGGGTTCAATTCCTCGACTTTGGCCGCCGCAGCGTCGATGTAGCTCAACACGCCGGTGCCGTCGCGCGAGAAATTGACGACGCTGACCGACTTTCCCAGACGCTCGCTCAGGTCATCCATCATCACCTCGTTCACGAGTTGTCCCTTGTCGTCGCGAATTATCGAAAGCGAACTTCCGACGATCATCAGTCGAATGTCAGCTTTGAAATAATTGTTCGGCTCGCGGTCGATATTGCCGAAGCGATCGCCGCTTGCGAAAACATCGCAAAAGTCGAATGCCCTGTCGCGGATGAGAGCTTCAAGCCAGGGGCCTTTGGTGTATGAAAAGCCTAGCTCCTTGTCGAACTGCCACGGCGCGGCGGCCCAGACTTCTGAAAGCTTTGCTCCTCGGCCGTAGCTGCCGCCCGTGCGCGTTTGTCAACCTCCGCGGCGACGATGCGTCCAAGATAGACACGGTAGGCGACCTCGAGGAGGAGGCCGGTCGTGATGAATATGAAACACACCGATAGGATGGAGCCGAGGACCTTGCGCATTGCCATCAACTACGGCTCCGCTCTTTTCCGAGACTGACGGCTTGTCCTCCGCGCGCGGTTCGTCCTCGCCGCGTTCCCGGACCTAGAACAGCGTGTAGATGAACGGCGCGATCGCGCTTCCCTTGGTCAAAATCGTCAAGCCGCCGAATAGCACCATCGCCAACAAGACCGGCAGGAGCCAGAATTTCTTGCGGACTTCTATGAACTGCCACAGTTCACCAACTAGCGAAAGCATGGCCTACACTATTATTTTGTTTGTCAGGCGATTGTTTGAACGGAGCAGCCGATCCCAAGCCGCTCAATAGCGAACCGGGTTGCAAAAATCAATGGGATTTAGTCGATCGGGCGATCGAGCTCATCGATGAGTTCCGATTGTCGCTCGGCATAGAGGCGATCGATTTCCGCAGGTCCGCGGCATCGGCGCCGCCGATACGGCTGCGGTCGAAGCCGGCGAACGGCTTCAACGCTTGGATGATCGGCTTGGTGCGGTCCAAGAACTCGAAGGGCGTGGCATATTCGAGGTTCGAGTTGTCGTCGGTATTGATCGCCTCTCCCAGCGCGGAGGCGCTGCGAAGATACTGCGATACGTGCTCCTCATCCATAAGCAAGTGGCCGAGCAGCTGATGCGGCGATCGGATGCCGACCGATTCGAAGTCGCGCCGTATCGCCGGCTGGTCGAATTCTTTTGCTGATTTCCGCAAAGTCGATGGTCAGCGGATCGAGGCCGGCGACAAAAAGCCCGTGCGAGCGGACGTACCAAAACGAAGCATGAGGAAACACGCCGGCGAAAGTACGAAAGGCCACGTCGAACGATTTCCGGGAGATGGCGTACATCGGCATCCACTGCAGGATATAGCCGCCCGGCTTTAGATGTGCCCGAACCGCCTTGTAATATTCCGCAGTGTAGAGATAGCCGACCCCGGTGATGCGCGGATGGATGGGATCGGCGGTTATCATGTCGAATTGTTCAGGGCTGCGATTGAGAAAATTGCGGCCGTCGTCGATCAGCAAATTTACCTTTGGATTACTGAGCACGTCATCGGTGAGGGATCGCAGATAGCGCTGGGCTTCAACCATTTCGGGAGTGAGCTCGATCACTCTGATCCGATCGACTGCTGGATTGCGCGCGGTCGCAGCCAGCGTGACGCCGAGTCCGAGCCCGATCACCGCGACATCCTTCGGATCGCGGTTGAGCAACAACGGCAAATGCGCCTTTAGGATAAAGTGCCGCCTTTGAACCAGCGTGGTGTCGGCCTCCACGTTGCCGTCGACCATCATCAACGTGTTGTTGGCCGGTGTGCGGATGATATCGACGGTATGGGCTACGCCCTCACCATGGTAGATCACGTCGGGATGCGTGCTCTGTTGCATGTTGAAGTTCGCAAGGATCTGCCGCGGCAGCAAGACGCCGATGATCGCCAGGAAGATACCCGCGACAGTCGCCGCGACGCGAAGCGGTCGATCGTGCGCCTCAGCCGGCCGCTCTGCGAGAGGATTGAGCACGATCGCCGCCAATAGAAACAACGCCGCGACTGCAAACAAGCAGTTGCGCGCGCCAAGCATCGGAATCAGCACAAAACCCGCACCCAGCGCGCCGCCCAATGCGCCAAGCGTATTTGCGGCATAGGCGAGCCCGGTATCGCCGGCGCGCTGGCGAATGTCATTCGAATAGACTTTGACCGCCAGGGGAAACGCCGCCCCGAGCCATATCGTCGGCCAGATGATCAGGATAGCCGCCGCTATGGATTGCGCGACAACGCTCGATACCCCGAAACTGCCGCCGGTAACGGTCGTCAATCCCCACAGCAACGTTCCAAAGAAGGTGGGCGCGACGTACGTGAGAACGCCCAGCAGGGCGACGTAGGCAAACAGCGCCAATTGGAGCCGGACCAATCTTTCCGCCGGCCGCTCGAGCCCGTCGACCCGGCGGGCTTCGCGTTCGCTGCCGATGAAGATGCCCGCGAGGAAGCACGCCAGCATGATCGAAAATGCGTAGACCGTCGCACTGAACGACAGCACGAGAACGCGCATCCAAACGACTTCAAGAGCGAGCGCAGCGAATCCGGAAATTCCTATTGCCACGATCGCAAGCGACCGGTTACTTCGCTGGCCGGCGCGCGCAAGCGCCGACGGTTCGATGTCAATCGGACCGGACCGGAACGCGAGCACGATGGCCGCACTTGCGATCGCCAAATTTACCGCTGCGGCCAACGCAATCGACCGCCATATGCCGAGCAGCGGCAGGAGAACGAAACCGGCCAGCAGCGTGCCAGCGAAGGCGCCCATCGTGTTCATTGCATAGAAATGTCCGAGGCGCCGGCCGAGTATGCGGTCTGCGACGGCAAAATGCTGCATCACTAGCGGCAGCGTCGCCCCCATCAGCGCCGTCGGCGGCAGCAGGGCGGTAAAAACGATGGCCGCGCGCAGCAACTGATAAATCCAGGGCTGCGCGACGAAGGAGTTGCGATAGACGGAGGTCAGCAACGGATCGAGCGAATGCAGGATGGCAGAGAATGCGACGGCATAGATGGCGATGGCCGCTTCCACGATCCCGTAGGCGAACAACGGCTGCTTGAGATTGCGCGCCAATTTTCCCGAGAGCCAGCTGCCAATGCAAAGTCCGCCCATGAAGGCCGCAAGCGTGACGGCCGCCGAATACACGTCGGACCCGAAAAACAGGGAGAGCTTGCGCATCCAAGCTACTTGATAGACGAGAGATGTCGCCCCGGAGAGAATGAAAATCAGCGAGAATAAACGGATGCCGGTTTCGATTTGCGGCGATCGGCGCTTGAACTCGGCCACCAAAAACGCTCGCCCATTATTTGCATCCAACTCGTCGTAGCTGATCCGGGTTTCAATCAGCACCGGCGCTGTCTCGCCGCGTCGGTTCCGGCGGCCAGGATATCCTCGCGTCGGTCTTGCCGCTGGACAGTCGCTGAGCGATCACGTTCGCAATCAGCTCGTTGCCCTCGGGGGACATGTGCCCGTAAAGGCGATCGTGATCATGCATCACCCAAAGGCGTTGATACGAAGCCAGATCACCCGCCCGATAAGCCGATCGCAGCGCATGCAGCGTGTCGATGACATCCAGTCCCTCGCGTTCGGCACACCCGACGATCCGAGCGTGATCTGCCTGCCAGGCCAGCGTTGGTTCGATCCCCTCGGTGCCGGCGTATTGAAAGACCAGGTCGATGCGGACGCTTGAGCGATCGCGAAGATCCGCAAGCCGTCGCATCAGGTGGCACGTCACGTCGACAGCTTCGTCACTCGAGTTGGCCATTTTAGTGACGGCAAAGGCCGGCGCGTCCCACCATTGCGCCAAGTCAAGCCGGGTCATCGCAAATTGGACCAGATACGAATAGCCCAAGACGGAACGCAGCCAGCCGATATCTTCGCGCGCCACGTTGCCGCGCGGCACCGGATCGTTGCTGCGGACGAGCTTGTCGTCCCGAATGACGAAATATGGCTTCGGCGCTCCCGCATAGATGCTGACCCGGGCTCCTAAAAGCCCAAACCATAACCGGGTCTGCACGAGCAGGAGGCGCGGCCGGAGCACCGGCAGCAGTGCTTCCGCCCGCAGCACGATCTGATCGATGCCGTATCCGCCGACCGCCCCATTGATAACCTGCGTTCCGACCATACGCTCCAGCCGGGCCGGCCAGGTATCGGCGCCGATGACTTCCGAACCGGCGGCGAAAGAATCACCAACGACGAGGATGGCACCCGATTGCAGAGGCACAATCTCCGGTCCCGGCATCCTTGCCCCATAGGCGCCGGTGACAAAGCCGCCGCCGTGGAGATCGGGCGTGTGGACCCATCCCAGCTGGCTGTCATACTGGGTGAGCAGGTTGCCAGGATTGACTTGGCTGTTGAGCTGGCGCGCGACAAAATTGTCGATCGAAGTCAGCGGTACGCCGTCCCAGATGCGCACGCCGGCTTCGAGGACCACCAACGAAACCGCGACACTCGCGACCGTCGTCGCAACCGCGGCCACTCGGCGGATTGCACGCGAAAAATTTTGCAGGATTCCCCCATCGACAAGCCCCGGTTCGCCGGCAGGCCTTTGCACCGATCAGCGTCCAGCTCAATCTATCTCGAACCGATCCTTGTAGTCGATCTTCAGCGCCGGGTCCTGTTCGTCCTTGTGCAGCACGCAGTTGCCGACGACGAGCACGTCGATCTCGGTGCCCATGAAGCAGCGGAACGCATCCTCGGGCGTGCAGACGATCGGCTCGCCGCGCACGTTGAAGCTGGTGTTGACCAGGACCGGGCAGCCGGTGTGCGCGTTGAACGCAGTGATCAGCGCGATGGAAGCGCGGATTGGTCTCCGCGTGCACGGTCTGGATGCGCGCCGAATAGTCGACGTGCGTCACCGCCGGGATGTCCGAGCGCGGCGACGTTGAGCTTGTCGATGCCGAACAGCGCCTGTTCCGCTTCGCGTCATGGCGCGTCGGCGCTGCTGCGCCACCGGCGCCACCAGCAGCATGTAGGGGCTGTCGACGTCGAGCTCGAACCAGTCGGCAACGTCCTCGCGCAGCACCGACGGCGCGAAGGGGCGAAAGCTCTCGCGGTATTTCACCTTCAGATTGAGCGTTTTCTGCATGCGGGCGAGCGCGGGTCGCCGAGGATCGAGCGGGCGCCGAGCGCGCGCGGGCCGAATTCCATGCGGCCCTGAAACCAGCCGACCGCCTTGCCTTGCGCCAGAGCGCCGCCGCGGTCGCTCAGCATGGCCTGCCTCGTCGAGACTGGTGAACCGCGCGCCGGCTTCTGTCAGCCGGCTTTCGATCTCGGCCTGGCTGAACTGCGGGCCCGAGATAGGCGCCCGCCATGCCGTCGCAGGCCGTTGGATACTGCGCGCGGCTGGCCCGTGTAGCATGTGATAGGCGGCCAGCGCCGCGCCGAGCGCGCCGCCGGCGTCGCCGGCCGCGGGCTGAATCCAGATGTTGTCGAACGAGCCGTCGCGCAGGATCTTGCCGTTGGCCACGCAATTCAGCGCCACGCCGCCGGCCAGGCAGAGATTCTTCGATGCCGCGTCTCGCGCGCCAACGCGCGCGGTCAGGCGCAGCACCGACCTCTTCCATGACGGCCTGCACCGAGGCCGCGAGATCCATGTGCTGTTGTTCAGCAACGATTCTCGGGTCGCGCGGCGGCCCGCCGAACAGCGCGTCGAAACGCGCGTTGGTCATCGTCAGGCCGGTGCAGTAGTCGAAATAATCGCAGGTTCGAGCCGGAACGATGCCGTCCGCCTTCAGGTCGATCAGATTGTCGCGAATGACGTCCGCGAATCGCGGCTCGCCGTAGGGCGCGAGACCCATCACCTTGTATTCGCCGGAGTTGACCTTGAAGCCGGTGTAGTAGGTGAACGCCGAATAGAGCAGTCCGAGCGAGTGCGGGAAGTGGATCTCCTTGCAGCATATCGAAGGTTCTTGCCGTCGCCGATCGCCGCCGAGGTCGTGGCCCATTCGCCGACGCCGTCCAGCGTCAGCACCGCCGCCTCCTCGAACGGCGACGGAAAGAACGCGCAGGCCGCGTGGCTCAGATGATGCTCGCAGAACAGCAAGCGCTTCTGCCAGTCGAAATCCGGATCGAGCGTTCTTGCAGTTCGCCGCGCAGCAGCGTTTTCTGAAACAGCTTCTCGCGCAGCCACAGCGGCATCGCCATGCGAAACGAGCGGAAGCCGCGCGGCGCGAAGCGCCAGATAGGTCTCCAGCAGCCGCTCGAACTTCAGGAACGGCTTGTCGTAGAAGACGACATAGTCGACGTCGCTCGAGCGTGACGCCGGCCTCGCTCGAGGCAATACTCGATCGCCGTGCCGGGGAAACCGGCGTCGTGCTTCTTGCGCGTGAAGCGCTCTTCCTGCGCGGCGGCAACGATGCGCCGTCCTCGACCAGCGCGGCGGCGCTGTCGTGATAGAAGGCCGAGATGCCGAGCACGCGCATGCAGCGCGCTTAGAACAGCGTGTAGATGAACGGGCGCGATCGCCGAGCCCTTGGTCAGCACCATCAGCCCGCCGAAAAGCGCCATCATGATCAAAATCGGCAGCAGCCAGTATTTCTTGCGCACACGCAGAAAGGCCCAAAACTCTCGCAGGAAGGACAGCATGATCGAACTCAGAACTGGTTGCGAAACGTATCGGGAAGCGGACCAGGAGGGTCGCGCTTGATCCAATAGCTGTCGGCGGCGGCGTCATAGCGCCGGCGCAACGGGTCTTTGCCGCTTAGCCGCATCAAATAACCGATGGGCGTGACGCAAAGGTAAAATAGAACGCCGAGCATGACGGGGCTGACGATGGCATGCAGCAATAGGCCGATCTTGGTCCACACCCAATTGAGCGGCGACAGCAGCTTGGGAACCGCAAATGCCAGAATGAGCATGACCGCCGCAAGGCCGAACCAGATCGGCCAACGCGCGGTGCCATGCCACACACCGAGCGAACCGAGCAAGCCGAAGAAGG
Source organism: uncultured Alphaproteobacteria bacterium (assembly GCA_963829395.1). Taxonomy (GTDB): domain Bacteria; phylum Pseudomonadota; class Alphaproteobacteria; order Rhizobiales; family Xanthobacteraceae; genus BOG-931. Next base: position 36,901 of record CAWHHX010000003.1, read on the forward strand.
CAGCAAAGACGAGCCCGAAATTGCGGTCGGATGAGGTTTTGGCAACCTCCGCCCGCTGCACGAACTCGTGCGAGCCAAAGTATTTGTCGCGCACGGTTACAACCTCGCACCTGAGCCTCTAACCTGCACATTTTGCCACGTATTGCAATTCTATCGTCCGCGCCGTCAAAGGCGAACAGCCGATGACTTCAAAGGCCAATGACGGCAACGAGCCATGACGACGACGCACGCAGCTAAAGTGATCGCCCGGCGGCCGACGTCCGGAATCGGAAGGCCGATCATTGCGCCTACACATCGAGACACGCCGATCCGAAAGACGACCGGACGCGTTGCAGCAAGTGTCCGTCTGGACCAGGACGTCCGGCCTATCTGCGGACACCCCGTCAGATCGCCAGGCGGATCGCCTGGCAGATTACAATCGCGGCCAGCAGCCAGAATAAAGCACCCAGCGCCCAAGAAACGCGGTCGGCTTTGCGATGCGAGGCCGCGTTCCAGCCGAGGACGCACGCGTGCATCGCTATGGCGGCCCCCAGCAGGGAAATAGCACGTTCAGTCAAGTTCATTTGCCCAATGTTACGGCGACGCGGCAACCTGCGCAATCTAGCGCCCTTCCCCTTAAGTGGCGAGGCATTACGATGCCACTATTCACAAAAGCCGGACAATGCAATGAGAGCCGAGGCCTGAGAGGATAACTCGATTGATCCAGCCGAGATTGAGCGCAGTGCCTGGAATGCCGATCGGCGGGCTATGGCGCCGTTCGAAACGCGGAACCGTTCGACAAACGCGCGATGGCGCGCGCCATCGAATCCGCGTCGTATTCTCGTGATCACCACGCTGATTTATTTGGCAGTCGGCGAACTGGCCGTTCGCGTTGCAATGCGCGCGCCGCTTCTGGCGTGGCGAGATTTCCGCCACGAGCGAGCCGCCGCAACGATCAACCATCAAATTGAATATGACAGCTTGTTAGGCTGGCGCCTCAAACCTTTCATCAGGCTCCGCGGATTTAACACACTGGAATACGGTTTTCGCTCGAACGGCGACAGCGACACCAAAGTAAAGACCGGAGGCGTGTTGGCGGTCGGCTCATCCTTCACCGCCGGCTCGGGCGTGGTCGATTCCGAAACCTGGCCGGCGCAACTCGAGCAGCTCACCGGCTGGAACGTCAACAACGCGGGCCAAGGAGGGTACCAGGCCGACCAGATTATTTTACTGGGCGAACGATTGCTGCCGCTCATTCGTCCGCAGGTGCTGGTTGTCGACTTGATACCGGGCACCATTATCGGGACCGGTTATGCATCCATGGGATGGCCGAAGCCGTATTTTACGATCGAAAACGGCGATCTTTTCGCGCACAATTCGCCGGTACCGCAAAGCCAAACGCCACAACGCGGTTCCGACATCAAAAGCTTTCTCGGTCATTTTGCCGTGGTGGATAGATTCATGGCCGCGTTCTTTGCCGATTTTTGGTTCACCGCCGATGGCAGCAGCTTCGTGACGGTCTCGACCGATGAAATCGGAGTGACATGCCGCCTGCTTGAGAGGCTCAAGCAAAAAGCCGACGCATCCGGCGTACGGTTGCTGCTGTATCTGCAATACGGCGGCTTGGAAGTCGTGGACGAGAGTCGAATGACGACGGCCGGGAGGGTCTACAACTTGAAGCGTTGGATCAAGAACAAAATCAAGCCGCTGGTCATGAAGATTCCGCCTGGCGGCCCTGATTGGCGCGAGGCCGCGATACGCGTCGGCGAATGCGCGCGAGGACTGGATATCACGACCGCCGATGAGCTGCCGCGGCTGCGGACCATATATCAGACCAACGCCGATGAATTAGGAAAATACTATCAGATCGAACCCAACGGGGCGATGGGCCATAAATCGTCATTCGGAAACAAGGAAGTGGCGAAACTCGTAGCGGCGGCGATCGGCGACCTAGGTCCGTCGGGCGATCAGACCTCGAATAGATGAATTTGGCAGAGCTCCCCGGTTCAACGGTCGTCGTCGGTACCCGTCGCTCATCGCGACGTCTGCCCTGACGAGATTATGCAACGAAATCGCCGTGGCGGTCGGAGAAAATCGCGGCCAAGCCGGGCGGCGCCGAAATGGCCGTGCGCCTGGTAGATGCGGTCGGCGCGGGTGCGCAGTTCCGCCACGTCGGCGTCGTAGCCGGCATTGCCGTCGAGCCGCGACAGCATTTCGGCGGCCGCCCCGCGGATTAGTTCCGGATCGTTGTCTTCGACATGAACGCCTTCGTGTTCGGCGAGATAGCGCGGCGAATGGCAATAGGCCAAGGGCTCGCGAAGCGTTTCGGTCAAGCGTCAGGTGGCGGCCGTCCGCTGACCGCCGCAGAAGCTTCGGGACGAAGATATCCGCCGCATGCCAGGGCCGCATGCCCGGCGGCCACCAATTGGTCAGCACCGCCGGCACGCCGTAGAGCGGCGGAACGAAGATCGGGCCCGACGCCGATCCGAGCATGAAGCGGCTTCGCGCCATGAGGAAAATATCCATCCAGTCCGCGCGCATGTCGCTGCGGCAATAGTCGACGACATTGGCAAGCGGCGGCAATGGCGGCGCGTCCGCGTCGCCCATGCGCACGACGTAGCCGCCGCGGCGGGTTATCTCGGCGATCGCCGGCACATAGGCCGCAGTGTCGGCGTTGCGGATCGTCTGCATGCCGGCATTGAGACCCTTCCAGGCGATATCGCGCACATGCAGGGCAACGAACCAGGCGCCGCGCGGCACGCCGGCCGCGTGCAGCAAGGCCCAGCCCCGCGCCGCGATGTCCGGCGGCAACTCCAACAGCGGCCCGCGGCTCTCCTTGTGCCAGCGCTGGTGAATCTCGCTCGCCAGCTCCCAGAAAAAAACCGTGGCGCCGTCCGGCTGTCGCGGAAATTGATAGTGGTAATGCAATGCTTGAACGGCGGCGGGGTCGAACGGCAAATCGTCCGGACGTTCGACCAGGCGCAAGCGCGTCGCCAGTTGCTGCACCAGAAAGCGGTTGCCGATCCGGCCGCCCGGCGGCGCGTAAAGAATAATGTCCTCGCGGCGGCGGCCCTCCAAAATTCCCTGCTTGATCACGTAGTCGAGCGTCGCCGTATCGCCGATGTGGCGCGCCCACACGTCGTCGAGCACGCGATAGCGGCTATTCGCGACGCCGAGCGACTGCGCCTGCGCGAAGTCGAGATCGTTGGCGCGCTTGAACAGCGACGTCGCCTCGCGCAAGCCGGCCCAGCCCCTGATAGAGGCAGACGGCTCCCAAAAAATACTCTTCGGTCGAGCGGCGCCCGCTGGCCAGCACCCGCTGCATCCAATACCAGGCCTGCTCGGGCCGATCGTGCCGCAGCAGGACGAGATTGCCGACCGCCAGCCGGAAAGCCTTGCCCCGTGCGCCCTGCGGCCACCGCACCGGCAGGATCGAAAGCACTAGCGTCAAAAGCTCGGGAAATACGACGGCAGCAGCAACGGAGCGAACAATAGCCGCGACGGTTGGCGAACGCTCCGCCTGGCCTGCTCGACCAAGGCTGCGGCTAAGGCGCGAATCTTCGATCGATCCTTAAATTGAACCACACGCTTGTTCCTGACGGCCTGCACTGAAAAGGCTTGGGCAGAACGCGGCGACGCAGCGAGCAAAGACCCTAGCTGCCTTTGGTCTCCGTGTCGTAGATCGCCCGCAAGTATTGCCCGTAGCCGGATTTCTCGTGGGCCTGTGCGGCAGCCAGGAGCTGCTCCGCCGAGGTGAAGCCGGCGCGGAAGGCGATCTCTTCCGGGCAGGCGATGCGCAGACCCTGGCGCTGCTCGATGATCTGCACGAAGTGCGCCGCCTCGATCAGCGAGGCATGCGTGCCGGTATCGAGCCAGGCATAGCCGCGGCCCATCAGCTCGACGTGCAGCAGGCCGCGTTCGAGATAGGCGCGGTTGACGTCGGTGATTTCCAGTTCGCCGCGGGCCGACGGCCGGACCTTTGCGGCGATATCGACCACCTGGTTGTCGTAAAAATAAAGCCCGGTCACCGCGTAGTTGGACTTCGGCTGCGCCGGCTTTTCCTCGATGGACAGGGTCTTCCCGCCGGCATCCATCTCGAGCACGCCGTAGCGCTGCGGATCCGACACGACGTAGCCGAAAACGGTCGCGCCCTGACGCCGCGACGTGGCCTTGGCCATGCAGTTCCGGCAGGCCGTGGCCGTAGAAAATATTGTCGCCGAGGATCAGCGCGACATTGTCGGCGCCGACAAAGTCGCGGCCGACGATGAAGGCGTCGGCAAGCCCGCGCGGCCGCTCCTGCACGGCATAACTGAGCGACAATCCGAACTGCGAGCCGTCGCCCAGCAGCGCGCGAAACAGCGGCTGATCGCTCGGCGTGGTGATGATCAGAATATCGCGAATGCCGGCCAGCATCAGCGTCGACAGCGGATAATAGATCATCGGCTTGTCGTAGACCGGCAGCAGCTGCTTGGAAAACACCAGCGTCACCGGATGCAGCCGCGTGCCGGCGCCGCCGGCCAGAATGATGCCCTTCATGGCTTTTTCCATCGCGGCATGATCCCGAAAAACCCTGCCCCGGACCTGATCCGGGGCGGAAGCCGGCTATCGGACAAGCTCATGCTCCACGTTGACATCTAGACGCCGGCTCCAAGCCGCTCGCCGCGATAGACGTTGGAGCGGATGCGCTCCCACCAGGCCCGGTTGGTGAGATACCACGCGACCGTCTTCCGCAGCCCGGTTTCGAAGGTCTCTTGCGGCGCCCAGCCAAGCTCTTGGCGGATTTTCCGCGCGTCCATGGCGTAGCGGAGATCATGTCCCGGGCGGTCGGCGACGAATGTGATCAGCCGCTCGCGCGGACCGACGGCATCCGGCGTGAGCTCGTCCATCAGCGCGCAAATCGCCCGCACCACCGCGATGTTCGATCGCTCGCAATCGGCGCCGATATTGTAGCCGTGGCCGATGCGCCCGCGCTCGGCGATCAACAGCAGCGCGCGCGCATGATCCTCGACATAAAGCCAGTCGCGCACATTCTCGCCCCTGCCGTAGACCGGCAGCGGCTTGCCTTCGAGCGCATTGAGGATGGTCAGCGGAATAAGCTTCTCCGGAAAATGACAGGGCCCGAAATTGTTCGAGCAATTGGAGATGACGACCGGCAGGCCGTAAGTGTGATGCCAGGCGCGCACCAAATGATCGGACGCCGCCTTCGAGGCCGAGTAAGGCGAGTTGGGCCGATAGGGCGAGTCTTCGTTGAACAGCCCTTCGGCGTCCAGCGAACCAAAGACCTCGTCGGTCGAGACGTGATGGAAGCGGAAGCGCTCGGCTTTGCCGGACGGCAGCGCGCGCCAATAGGCGAGCGCCTGCTGCAGCAGGACGAACGTGCCGACGACGTTGGTCTGCACGAACTCCGCCGGCCCGTCGATCGAGCGATCGACGTGGCTTTCCGCGGCCAGGTGCAGAATGACGTCGGGCTGGAAATCGGCCAGCGCGGCGCGCATCTTGGCCGCGTCGGCAATATCGGCGCGAACAAATTTGAAGCGCGGATGATTCTTGACCGGCGCCAACGAATCGAGATTGCCCGCATAGGTCAATTTGTCGACGACAAGAACGTGGTGATCCGTGGCGGCAAGTGCATGCCGCACAAAAGCAGAGCCGATAAAGCCCGCTCCGCCCGTTACCAGAAAACGTTTGGTCATCGACTTCCCGTAAAGGCGAACGCGGCGGTTTGCCGTTTTTCCTTATGGCGCCATGGTGTGGCGCCGCCACGTGCTGCCATATGCCGTCATGTGCCGTCATGTGTTGCCACATTGCAACTCGCCGGAGAATAGCCAAAGAGCGAGGGCCTTTCGACCTGCCGGTAGCGGCGTGGATCGGTCGGTTGAAATTGAATTTGCGGCCGGTCGGCGCCCGCCGAAATCAACCAGGCGCCGGCAAGAGCTTGATCGACGCCGGCCGATCAACGATGGGCTCCCGGGGCGAGCTGAAATAGTCCCAGGCCCTCTCGTGGCCGAAATAAACGAACGGGCCGAGGATGAAGCCGGAGGCTGACAAAACCACCGCCGAGGCCACGTCGCCAACCACCACGTAGTTGGTGGTGAAATCCATCGCCGTGGCGATCGTCCGGAAGGTGACCGTCTTGGCCAACGCCCGACTGACCGTAAACCCACCGCCGACGGCGACCGGGAGGTCGACAGCGGTTTCGGCGGGGCCGAGATAATTCCAGGCCGCTTCGTGGCCGAGATAGAACAGCGGGCCGGCGATCAGGTTGAAGGTCGACAAACCCGCCGCCGTGCCGAGTTCGCCGATCACCAGATAGTTCGTGGTGAAGTCCAAGGTCGTGACGATGATCCGGAAGGTGATGGTCTTGGCGATCGCCTGTCCGATGGCGAACTTCGGGAGGACGGCCTGCGGCGCCGTGGCGTCGAACTGACCCGCCGGCCCGGGAGCCGCGGGCGCGGTCCGCCGACGCATGGCCGCGTTGAGCACCGGCCGCAGACGCTTGCGCAGCTTGGGCATGTATTTCGGTGCGAGCACGGCGGCGCCGCCAATGACCACGGCTGGAACCAGCGCCACCTCGAACAGGGCGACGCCTGCCAGCGCCGTTAATCCCATCGTCACATAAGATTTCATCGCGTTGCCCTTCAGCGGATGGACCAGCAGTAACTGCGTTGCGTGTAAGAAAAATGTCGCACTTCAGCCCGAAGCGGCGGTTCGTCACAATCCATGGGTCGTGCGTCCGGCAATCCATTTATCGGGGTGCGCCGCAGTTACGTTTGATTAACCATGTTGTCCGACCCTGGCGGCGCCGCCGCACGCGCGCGCAATCGCCGCCGACATGAGCAACCTCAACGCCATGCGCATCCTTCGAAGCATCCACGCATGAACCGGCCCGCGGCCGCGCGGCAAACGCAAACGGCGCATTATCTCCAACAGGCGCTGGCGCTGCATCGGCAGGGGCATCTCGACGAGGCCGGGCGCCTCTACGAATCGGCGCTGGCGGCCAATCCCGCCAACTTCGACGCGCTGCATCTGGTCGGCGTGCTTCGGCACCAGCAGGGGCGTTCGGCCGAGGCCTTGCGCTTCGTCGCCGCGGCGCTCGCCGCGCAACCGGGATCGGCGGACGCGCTCACCAACTATGGCGTGATCCTCGACGCGCTCAAACGCCACCAGGAGGCGCTTGCCGCGTTCGAGACGGTCCTGGCGAAGCGGCCGGACGACCCCACCGCGCACTACAATCAAGGCCTGGCACTGAAGAATCTCGGCCGTCACGCCGACGCCTTGGCAAGCTATCAGCGGGCGCTCACGCTGGCTCCGGGTCACGTCGATGCGCTCTACCATCGCGGCAACACGCTGTCCGCGCTCGGGCGGCACCAGGAGGCGCTCGCGGACTACGACAAGGTCGTGGCGCTGCGGCCGAACCGCATTGCGGCGCTCAATCGCCGCGGCAATGCGTTCCTCGCGCTGGAACGATGGCAGGAGGCGCTGGCGGCTTACGACGCCGGTCTCGCCGTCGATCCGACCAACGCCGAAACCCTCAATAACCGCAGCGTCGTGCTTTTGCTGCTCGGCAGGAGCGATGAAGCGCTCGAAAGCTGCGACCGCGCGCTCAAAACGAGGCCCGACTACACCGACGCGCTCTACAATCGCGGCAAGGCTTTGCTGGCGCTGGAACGCTTCGAAGACGCCCGCTCGAGCTTCGAAGCGGCCCTGGCGCGCGAACCCGACCGTGTCGATACGCTCAACAATCTTGGTTTGGCGCTGACCGGGCTCCGGCAACCGGATGAAGCGCTCGCGATCTACGACAAGGCGCTGGCGATCGATCCCAGTCATGCTCACGCGCTTCTCAATCGCGCCAATTCGCTGATCGAACTGGAGCGTTTCGAGGAAGCGCTGGCGATGTGCGGCAAGGTCCTGTTGGCCGATCCGGCGCAGCCGGAAGCGCTCAATACTCACGGCGTCGCGCTCGGCAAACTGGCCCGCTATGACGAGGCGCTGGCAAGCTATGATCGCGCCGTCGCGCTGCGCCCGACATTTGTCGAGGCGGTTTCCAACCGCGGCACCGCGCTGCATGAGCTGAATCGCCACGAAGAGGCGCTGGCAAGCTATGACCGCGCACTGGCGCTGCGGCCGGATTATGCCGAGGCGTACGCCAATCGGGGCAATGCGCTCAAAGACCTGCGGCGCTTGCCGGAGGCGCTGGCGAGCTACCAGCGCGCGCTGGAGCTGCGGCCTGACCTTGCCGACGGGCATTTCAACGAGGCGACGTGCCGGCTTTTGATCGGCGACTTTGAGCGCGGCTGGCAACAGCACGAATGGCGATGGGAAACCGCGCAGCTTGCGAAAGCCAAGCGGCATTTCCCGCAGCCGCTCTGGAGCGGCGCCGAGGACATTGCGGGCAAGACTATTCTGCTGCACGCCGAGCAGGGCTTTGGCGACACGCTTCAGTTCTGCCGCTACGTGCCCGACGTCGCCGAGCGCGGCGCGCACGTCGTTCTGGAGGTGCCAAGGCCGCTGCACGCGCTGATGAGCACCCTGCCCTGCACCGTGCAGATCGTATCGCCCGGTGACCTGGTCCCGCCGTTCGATCTGCATTGCCCGCTGCTCAGCCTGCCGCTGGCCTTCGCTACGCGCATCGACACGATACCATCGCACACGCCTTATCTGGCCGCGCCGGGGAACAAGAGGAACGCGTGGCGCAGTCGCCTCGGCAGACACAGACAGGCCGAGAGTCGGTCTGGTATGGGCGGGCGATCCGCGAAAAAGCTTGCCGGGCGCCAATCAGGTCGACCGCCGGCGAAGTCTCCAGTTTGACCAGCTCGCACCCGTTTTGCAGGTGCGCGACTGTGAATTCTATAGTCTGCAAAAAGGCGATGATGCCCGGGCGCAATTGCGCCACAGCGCCTTGGACCACGGCGTGATCGACTGGTCCGACGACTTCCATGACTTTTCGGATACCGCGGCGCTGATCGAGAATTTGGATTTGGTCATTGCCGTGGATACCGCTGTTGCCCACCTCGCTGGTGCGCTTGGCAAGCCTTTCTGGCTGATCAATCGCTACAATACCTGCTGGCGATGGCTGCTCGATCGCGACGACAGCCCCTGGTACCCGACCGCCCGCCTGTTTCGGCAAGATGAAACCCGCACATGGGATGGCGTCATTGCGCGCGTCCAGGCGGCCTTGAGGAATTACGCGCGCAGGATGTGAGGTTGCCAGCCGCCGTCTCGACAGGTCCGCCGGCAATTCGCCGAGGCCTGCTTCGCGCCTGGGGCACGCATCCTGCTTGCATCGCCCTTGCCAACTTTCCCCCGTAGCGTACCTTCCGGCCTGGGGTCATGTTTTGGTCTAGGCGTTGGAGAGCCAAAGCGGCGGACCGCCCCTTATCCGCGCCGCTTGCAGCGGCTGTGCCTATCGAACCCAATTCACGCCCCAGGAGGACATCATGGCAAAAGACCAAAAACCGGCCGAGGAGTTGAGCGCAATCGCCGAGCAGACCAAGGAGCAAGCTCTGGCGGCAACGGACACCTACTTCAATTTCCTGAAAAAAACGATTTCGTCTTATCCATCGGGCGGAACGCAGTTCGGCGACAACCTCAAGACCTATGCAGAGAAAAACATCGCCGCCGTTCACGACTTCGTCCACAAGCTGAGCCAGGCCAAGGATTTCCAGGACGTGTTTCGGCTTCAGACCGAATTCATGCAGTCGCAATTCAGCGCGTTCACGGAGCAAACAAAAAACCTTGGCGAAACCTACACCAAATCGGCGGCAGAGGTGCTCAGCAAGCCGCTCAAAATGCCTTGATCGGGCGACGCTGAGCTGACTGGCGAAGCCGGCCGTCAGTCGTGACGACAGTCGTCAGGCGCGGCCGCTCCGGCAAAGCGATCGGCCATCCAGTCAACCGCGGCGGCGGCGCTGTCGCGGCCGATATAGCCGTGATTGGCGTTGGTGCAGCAGGATCATCCGGACGCGACTGCCCGCGCGGCATAGCTTCCGCATATAATCCTGCGTTACGTCGGGCCGAACCGGATCCGCTCGAAACAGCGTAAGTCTCGGCTTGCGCGAAGGATTTTCAGCACCAAGCATTCCATGCTAGGGGTGGCGAAATTCGCATCGACATTCGCACGAACATCAGCGAAACCCGCGCACCCTCATGTCCAGTGTTGCCATATTGCTGTGTACATTCAATGGTGCACGGTTCCTTCCGGAACAGCTTTCGTCCTTTGCCGACCAGAGTTTCACCAACTGGCGGCTGTTCGTTTCCGACGACGGTTCGACGGACGAGACGGTGGCGGTCGTGTCGCAACACCAAGACCGGCTCGGCAGCGCTCCCATATCCATCCGCAACGGACCGCAGCAGGGGTTCGTGCGAAATTTCCTCAGCCTCGCCTGCGACGCCTCGATCGCGTGCGACTATTTTGCCTACTCGGACCAGGACGACGTGTGGGAGCCGGACAAGCTTGCCCGCGCGGTCGCGTGTCTCGACGCACGTCCACCGCACATCCCGGCGATGTATTGCTCGCGCACCATGCTCATCGACGAGGACGGCCGACAATGCGGCTACTCGCGCGCCTACCGGCGCACGCCGAGTTTTCGCAACGCATTGGTCCAGAGTATCGCCAGCGGCAACACCATCGTGTTCAACGACGCCGCGCGCCGGCTCCTGATGATTTGCGGCAGCGCGGTGAAGGCGCCGTCGCACGATTGGTGGACCTATTTGCTGACGACCGCGGCCGGCGGCGAAGTGCATTACGACCAAATTCCGCAGGTCCGCTACCGGATCCACGGCGAAAACGTCATCGGCACGAACGCCGGATTGCGCAACCGCGCCCGCCGGCTGTACATGCTGTCGCGCGGCCGTTTCCAACGCTGGAGCGAAATGAACGTCGCCGCGCTGGAGCCGTTCCGGCCGCATATGACGGCGGAAAACCGCGCTTTGTTTGATTTGTTCCGAGCATCGCGCCAACGCGGCTTCTTCGGCCGCCAAGTCGGCTTCCTCAACTCCGGCGTCTACCGCCAGACATTCCTCGACAATCTCGGTTTGATCGTTGCGGTAATGGCTCGGAAGATCTGAGCGACGGGCGGCGAGCGAATGAATGAGCCATGAAGCCGCAAGCAGCTGGATCGCGGCCGGAGCGATTGTTTTCGCGTTCGCCGCGGCGCTGAGCGTCGCGATCATCGTTGCGCTCCGCCCATGGCTGCGGCGCGTTGCGCTCGCCAAGCCGAATGCGCGGTCGTCGCATCGCGAGCCGACGCCGCAGGGCGGCGGCATTGCCGTCGTCGTGGCGACCATCGTCGCCGCCTGCGGCGCCTGGTATTTTTCCGGCCCCGCAGCGTCCGCCGCAAGCCCGCTGTTGCCGGTATTCGCTGCCGTCGTTTTGATCGCGGCTTTGGGCGCCGCCGACGACATGCGCTCGGTCGGCGTCGCGCCGCGACTGCTGTTGCAAGCGCTCGCCGTGGCATTGGTGATCTACGCGCTGCCCTCACAGTTGCGCATCGCGCCGTTCCTGCCCTGGTGGATCGAGCGGCTTGCACTGGTCGTCGGCGGACTGTGGTTCGTCAATCTGGTGAACTTCATGGACGGTCTCGACTGGATGACCGTGGCCGAAGTCGTGCCGATCACCGCGGCGCTGGCGATGATCGGGGCATTCGGGCTGTTGCCGCCGGCGGAAACGGTCATCAGTTTCGCGCTGTGCGGCGCAATGATCGGCTTTGCCTATTTCAACCGGCCGGTCGCCAAGCTTTTCCTTGGCGATGTCGGCAGCCTTCCCGTCGGCCTCTTGCTCGGCTGGCTGCTCGTTCAACTCGCCGGCCACCACGGCCTCGCTGCGGCGATCCTGTTGCCGCTGTACTATTTGGCCGACGCCACCATCACGCTGGTCCGGCGGCTATGGAACGGCGAGCCGGTTTGGCAGGCGCACCGTTCGCATTTTTATCAGCGCGCCACCGACCGGGGATTTACCGTTAGCCAAGTTGTAGCGCACGTCCTTGCCGTCAATCTCGGCCTCGCTGCGCTCGCCTTCGCCACGCTGGCCGCGCCCGGCCCGATGAACGATGTTGCGGCGCTGGTCTGTGGCGCGGCGTTGGTCGCCTGGCTGTTGTTCGCCTTCGCCCGCGGCCAGGGCGTGATGGTGCGCCGGCCGCACGCATAGAGCGACGCTCGATCGAGTCAACGCAATTTCCGCTCATTCCCGCGAAAGCGGGAATCCAGTTGCACCGCACGGTGCAACTCCTGGCGAGCGGACAGAGTAGCTGACAGCCGCCTACGCCGCGCTTTTCGGCTTTAGCGTCACGAAGAAGTCGCGGCCGATGGATTCGATCGAAAACGCCGCGCCGGTCGGCGACAACAGCTCGCGGATCTGTTCCTCGCGATAGAGGAAGAGATCGCAGCGGTTGCGGTAGCGCCATTGCCGCTGCCAGGCCAGCGGCCCGCCGGCTTTCGGGAAACTAAAAAAGGCGCGCACGCGCACAATATCGAGGACGCGGTCGACGATGGCGCGCGGGTCCACGACATAGTCCATGAAACCCATCACCACCGCATAATCGAAGCGTTCGGGCAGCGGATAGGTGAGGAAATCGCCGAGCTCGAAGGCGCAACGGTCGGCCACGCCATAAGCTTGAGCGCGGTCGCGCGCGATCTTGAGCATGCCGGCGGCAAAATCGAGGCCCAGCACTTTCTTGGCGCCGGCGCGCGCCAGCGCGATGCTGTAGTGGCCGGGGCCGCAGCCGATATCGATAACGCTGCGGCCCTCGATCGGATGGCAGCCGGCAAGCGTTCTTTCATAGCGCACCAGCATCGCGCGGCGGAACAGCCGATTGGCGACGCGTTCGAGCGCCTTGTTGTCGTTGCCGTAGATGGAATCGAAATCGACCGCATAACGATCGAAGAATTCCGACGTACGCTCGCTCACTGCTTGGCCCTTTGCGATAGATACTGGTCGAAAGAGGTTGCCGGAAAGTCGCGCAGGATGCGCTGGATTTTCGGCCGCGTCGTTTGAAGGTTCACGTAGCAGGTGAAGCTGCGGCGGCGGCTGAGCGGCATGCGCGGCTGGTCCGGATCGATTTCACGCGGGTGCACATAGAAGATGATGGGGCGGCCTTCGCTCTGCGCCTTTTGCCCCATGGCGCGGATGACCCGATACGGAAACAGCCGCAGATAGCCGCCGCCGAAAAAGCACATCGGCTTGCCGAGCACCCGCACCGCCGTCATCGGAAATTCGTCGAGCGGTCCGGCGGCCGTCGGCACCGTGTAGGGCGCGAATTTGCCGCCGGCAAGGCCGCCGGTTTGGTGCGGAGCCGGGAACACGGACGAGTCGTAGCGATAGCCGGCTTCCGCGAGTTGATCGAAAAACCACGGCGTCTGTTCGGTCACCGAAAATGCCGGCGCGCGGAAGCCGCGGACCGGACGCCCGCTGACATCCTCCAGCAATTTGCGCGTCGCCAGCGCGTCCTCGTAAAACTCGGCCGGCGACATGTCGTAGATCAGGCGATGGAAATAGCCGTGCGCGGCGATTTCGTGCCCGGCGGCGACGGCTTCGCGGATGAGTTGCGGAAATCGCTTGCCGAAATATCCGACCACGAAGCAGGTCGCCGTGCCGCCGCCGTCGGCGAGCAGCTCCAGCAAGCCGTGGAAGTTTCGTTCCAGCCGGCTCTCCAGCCGGTCCCACTCCGCGGGCGGCGGCTCAGCGCCGGTCCCGGACAGATTGAACCAGTCCTCAACATCGATCGAGAAAATGCTGTTGCGCACGCTCAGCCCTTGCGATCCTTGTCGGCGAACATGTGCCGCAATGGTCAAGCGGCCGCGCCCTGGAAATCCGGCACCGCGTCGCGCAGCACGCGATAGATCGCTTCGCGTTCCTCGCGGGCGAGGCCTTGATCGAGCATGGCAAGCCAGCCGCGCATCGCCTCGATCGAAGGCTGCGCCGGGCGGGCCGCGACCACGCCCTCGACGCCGATCTCTACCGTCGGCTCGCCGCGGGCGAACAGCACCTCCTGCATGCGCTCGCCGGGCCGCGCGCCGGTAAAGACGATCTCGACGTCACGGCCCGGTTCGAGGCCGGCGAGCCGGATCATGCGCTCGGCCAGGTCCACGATCTTCACCGGCTGGCCCATATTGAGCACATAGACCGCAACGTCCGTGCGCACGCGCCCGAGCGCGTGGCTCGCGGCCGTGACGACGAGATCGCAGGCTTCGCGGATGGTCATGAAGTAGCGCACCATGTCCGGGTGCGTGACGGTCACCGGGCCGCCGGCATCGATCTGCGCCTTGAACTTCGGCACCACCGAGCCGTTGGAGGCGAGCACGTTGCCGAAGCGCACGGCGATGAGCCGCATCGGCTCTTTTCCCGGCGGCGCGCGCCGGGTGAGATCGGCGTCGAGCGCCTGGCAATACATCTCGGCAAAGCGCTTGGTGGCGCCGAGCACCGAGACCGGCTCGATCGCCTTGTCGGTCGAGATCATGACCATGGCGGCCGCGCCAGCGGCCGCCGCCGCATCGGCGACGTTGACCGAGCCGAACACGTTGGTCTTGACCCCCTCCTCCCAGTTCGCCTCGAGGAGCGGCACATGCTTGAGGGCGGCGGCATGAAACACGATGTCCGGCTTGAACTCGGTCATGAGCCGGTTCAAGCGGGCGCGATCGCGCACGTCGGCGATGCGTCCGCTGATCGCCGCCTGCGAGCGTTTGGTGGCGAGCGTTTCCAGCACCGCATGCAGCGCCGGCTCGGAATTCTCGATGATCATCAGCCGCTCGGCGCCGAAGGTGATGACGCGGTCGCAGATTTCGGCGCCGATCGAGCCGCCGCCGCCGGTCACCAGGATCGAGCGGCCCCTGAGAAAGCTTTCGAGCCGCGCATAGTCGATCTTGACGGTCGGCCGCAGCAGCAGGTCTTCGACATTGACCGGCGCCAGCCGCGGCACGTCGCCGCCGTCGTCGAGCGACGGCAGCCGGCTCACGGTCAGGCCGAGCCGGCGCGCCCGCATCAGGGTCGCTTCCGGCTTGGCGTCGGGATCGAGCGCCGACGGCGTGAAGATCACCCGCGTGATCGTGCGGCCGCGTTGCGCCAGATCGTTGACGACGTTCTCGAGCATGTCGAAATCGCCGAGCACCGGAATGCCGCGAATGCTCTGCCCGCGATCGGCCGGCGAGGACGACAGGATGCCGGCCGGCCAGGTATTGAGGACGGCACCGCTCTCGATCGCCCGCAACAACACTTCGGCGTCGGCGGCGCGGCCGAGCACCAAAGTCGGATTCGATCCCGGCGAGCGGGCATGCTGGCGGGTGCGCGTATAGCGGAAATAGCGATAGGCCATCCGCGAGCCGCTCAGCAGCACGATCTGCAAGATCCAATAGAGCGCGATGGTGATCTTGCCGAAGAAAAACTGGCCGAACACGTTCGGCGCGACCAGAAAATAATCGACCACCAACAGCGACACCGCCAGCACCGACGACGCGCGGACGATGTTCGCAAGATCCGGGAGCGACGCAAACCGCCACTTCGACTCTGTAGAGATGGAACAGAAAGTAGACAATTCCGGCATAGACGACAAAAGCCGGCAAGAACATGAACAGCGTCTCCCGCCGTTCCATCAAGCCGACCTCTTCAAAGCGGATATAGAAGCTCACGACCACGGCCGCCGCGGTCATAAACAGATCGTGCGCGACGACGAGTGCTTTGCGCGGACTACTAAACAATGAAAGCATTCGGTGACTTCGGTGACTTCGCTACTGGCCTGCCGGATATCCCCGCATTTTCAATACCGGGCTTTAGAACGGGACGCTACCCCTGTCTGCGGCGCCCGGCGGATCGCGAAATTCCTGCACCAGCCGGTCGAGTTCCGCTACCAGCGCGTCCCGCCAATGCGGCGGCGTGACGCCAAACACGCTGCGCAAGCGCGTCAGATCGAGGCGCGAATTATGTGGTCGCCGCGCTTTGGTCGGATACTCGTCCGTGCTGATCGGGATGACGCGCTCGACGGCGAGCCTCACGCCGCGCGCCCGCAATCCTTCGACGATGGCACCGGCAAAGCCGTGCCAGCTCGTTTCACCCGTTGCCGCGACATGGACCAGGCTGCCCGATTGCACGCAGCGCGCGCGCAAGGTGTCGATCCCACCGGCAAGCATGCGTGCAATGGTGTCGGCGATCAGCGCAGCCGGGGTCGGCGCGCCGATCTGGTCGGCGACGATACGCAACTCCGCGCGCTCGCGCGCCAGGCGGGCGATGGTGCGGAGGAAATTCTTGCCCGCCGCCGCATAGATCCACGACGTGCGCACGATCAGGACGGTCCCGCCGGCAGAACGGACTTCGTCCTCGCCCGCGAGCTTGCTCGCCCCATAAGCCGACAATGGATGCGGGCTGTCGTCCTCACGCCAGGCGCGTTCGCCCGATCCGTCGAACACATAGTCGGTGGAGAAATGAATGAGCGGAACGCGGCGCGCCGCGGCCCAGCGGGCGATCATCCCGGGCGCCTGCGCGTTGACGCGCATGGCAAGCTCGGCTTCGTCCTCGGCCTTGTCGACGGCGGTATAGGCCGCCGGGTTGACGATGATGTCCGGCGCCAGGCGATCGAGCGCGCTCGGAATGGCCTGCGGCATCGACAGGTCCAGCACCGTGCGGTCGGCCGCAAGCGTCGTCGCTATGGCCTGCAGGCGCGGCACCAGCGCGCCGCCGACCTGCCCGCTGACGCCGGTGACGAGAACCCGCATCAAACCGGCTCGAACCGCGGCAAGCGCCCGGCCAATTGCGCCAAGCTTCTGCCCTCACGGTCGCGCGGCGACAACAGCGGCGCAGCGACGCCCCAATCGATCGACAGCTCCGGATCGTCCCAGCGCAACACGATTTCGTCCGCCGGGCTGTAGAACTCGTCGCATTTGTAGAAGAAATCGGCGCTGTCGGAGCGAACGACGAAGCCGTGCGCAAGGCCGCGCGGCGACCAAAGCTGGCGGCGGTTGTCCTCGTCGAGGTCGACCGCAACGTGCTGGCCGAAGGTCGGACTGCCGACGCGGATGTCCACGACGACGTCGCGCACCGCACCGCGCAGCACGGTCAAGAGCTTGCCCTGCGGTTTGGGATTCTGGAAATGCAAGCCGCGCAACGTGCCCTTCACCGATCGCGACAGGTTGTCCTGGACGAAAGGCCGGGCGATGCCGGCGGCGGCGTAACGATCCGCCTGGAAAGTTTCCAGGAAGAAGCCGCGCGCGTCGCCAAATATCTTTGGTTCGACGATCAACACGCCGGGAATCGCGGTCTTGATGATGTTCATGTTGCTTTACGAAGACGTGAGGCCGAGTTTTCCTGGCGCCAGCAGCAGTAAGACGGCATCGGCGAGCGAGGCGGCGATGTCAACGGCGAAATGCTCGCGCGCGAGCCCGGCGGCCGCCGCCCGCTCGGCGTCATCGTCGCGCGGCGAAACCAGGATGCCGCCTGCAAGCCCGGCGGCGCGCCCGGCAGCGATATCAGATGACCGGTCGCCGACGATCCATGAATGTGGAAGATCGAGCTTCATCCGCTCGCCGGCCGCGACGATCATTCCCGGATTCGGCTTGCGCCAGGGATGGTCGGCGATATTGAGCGGGGCGCGCCCGTCGGCATGGTGCGCGCAGGCAAAGATCGCGTCGAGCCGGGCTCCTGCGCGGCCAAGCTCAACGGCAAGCGCGGCCTGCACCGCCTGAAAACCGGTCCAGTCATAGAGGCGGCGCGCTACCCCCGATTGGTTGCTGACCAGCACCACCGGAATGCCAAGCCGGTTGCATCGCGCGATCGCGTCGGCCGCGCCGGCGATCATGCGCACGTCCTCGGCCCGGCCGAGATAATGCGTGTCTTCGACGATGACGCCGTCGCGGTCGAGAAACAAAGCCGGCCGGCCGGCAAAATTTTCGGCCAAGACCTCGCACCAGAGTCCATTCGCCGCGCCGGACGGCCCGACGTCCGGCGCCGGAGGATAGGACATCATTGCTGCATCGCGCGTTCGACCAGCGCGCAGATCGCATGCCCGGCGATCATGTGAATTTGCTGAACGATCGCGGTTTCGTGCGACGCCACCGCGAGAAAATGCTGGCACAGCGGGCGCATTTCGGTCTCCGACGCGCCCGAGAACCCGATCGTGATCAAGCCCATGTCGCGCGCGGTATCGAGTGCGCGGAGAATGTTGCGCGAGCGCCCGGAGGTCGAGATGGCGAGGAACACGTCGCCCGGCCGCCCCAGCCCGCGCACCTGGCGCTCGAACACGTGCTCGAAGCCGTAGTCGTTTCCCACCGCCGTGAGCACCGAGGTGTCGGTGGTGAGCGCCACCGCCGGCAGCGGCCGGCGGTCGATCAAATAACGCGACAGAAATTCCGCCGCCAAATGTTGCGCGTCGGCGGCGCTGCCGCCGTTGCCGGCGATCAGAAGCTTGCCGCCGGCGCGCATCGCGCCTTCGATGGCGTGTGCGATGGCGGCGATCACACTCAAAAGCTCCCGATCCCGCGCCGCGTCTTGCAGGGCCGCGAGCGACCGGTCGAAAAAGCCGGCGAGAAGATTGTCGTCGTCCGGCTTTCCAGCCACCTGCCATCCCTTTCGATGGGGCCGGCGAACCTACCGGGAAGCACCTATCGGGTCAGACTTATCGAGTTGGATTTGCCGAGTAAAAGGACTTTTTGCCGGAAAAAATCAATGCAGCGAATTACCTTGGCGAAAAGTGCTTCTCCAGCCCCTGCCAGCCTTCGAAGTAATCGTGCTGCAGCTCGGAGGATTCCACCGCGTAGCGCGTGAGCCGCATGGCGTAGCGGCTCTCGAACATGAATGCCATGGTGTTGTCGATCTTGAGCGGCTTGAGCTCGGCACCGGTCGCCTTCGCCCAGCTCTCGGCATCGGGACCGTGCGCGCTCATGCAATTGTGCAGGCTGGCGCCGCCCGGCAAAAAGCCCTCCGCCTTGGCGTCATACTCGCCATAGAGGAGGCCCATGAACTCGCTCATGACGTTGCGGTGATACCAGGGCGGCCGGAAGGTATCCTCGCCGACCGACCAGCGCGGTGGGAAGATGGCGAAATCGACGGTGGCGGCGCCGGGCAGGTCCGACGGCGCGGTGAGCACGCTGAAAATCGAGGGGTCGGGATGGTCGAAGCTGATCGAGCCGATCACGTTGAAGCGCGCCAGGTCATATTTGTACGGCGCGAAGTTGCCGTGCCAGCCGACGACGTTGAACGGCGAATGCTTCATCTCCGCCGCCCACAGGTTGCCCTGAAATTTGGCGACCAGACTGAACGGCCCGGAAACGTCTTCATAGGCCGCGACCGGCGCCAGGAAATCGCGCGGATTGGCGAGGCCGTTGGCGCCGAGCGGGCCAAGCTCCGGCAGCCGCAGCATGGCGCCGTAATTCTCGCAGATGTAGCCGCGCGACGGCCCGTCGGGCAATTCGACGCGGAAGCGCAGGCCGCGCGGCATGATGACGATCTCGCCGCAGGCGGCTTCGATGACGCCGAGCTCGGTGACAAAGCGGGCGCGGCCTTGCTGCGGCACGATCAGCATTTCACCGTCGGCATTGTAGAAGCAGCGGTCGGTCATCGACCTATTGGCGGCATAGACGTGGACCGCCATGCCGACCTGGGTGGCGACGTCGCCGTTGCCGCCCAGCGTGACGATGCCTTCGACAAAATCGGTCGGCGCGCGCGGGATGGGAAACGGCGACCAGCGCAGCTGCGTCGGCGTCGCCTCGGCTTCGTTGAACGGCGCGCTACGGATCAAGCGGTTGTCGATGCGGACATAGGGCCGATGCACCACCGACGGCTGGATGCGGTAGGTCCAGGTGCGGCGGTTTTCGGCACGCGCGGTGGTGAACGAGGTGCCCGAGAGCTGCTCGGCATAGAGCCCGAGCGGCGGCCGCTGCGGCGAATTACGGCCGACCGGCAGCGCGCCGGCAACCGCCTCGGAGACGAAATGATTGCCGAAGCCGGGCTGATAGTCGACCGAGGCTTCGTGGCGGGCCATTTCGGCCTCTGCGCTGCGAGCCTCGGTGGCGGACTTGGTGTGGTGTTTGACGGCGTGCTTAACGGCCATGCGGACCTCCCGGCGTCGGTTTTTTTGGCAACCGAACGCGGCAAAGCAATTGGTCTCGAACGTAACTAATATCCGCCTTTAGCCGCAGCGGCGCAAGCTCTTTTAGAGCGGTTCCAATCTAAACTTTGCCGCCGGCAAGTTCCGCGAACGCATCACCGCCACATCTGCGCTTGGCAATGGTCCGGAATGGGCCCCGGGGAATTCCCAATATCTCCAAAAAAGCGCCCTGTTGCGCCGGCCATCCTGCCGACCAGTCGGGGACTTTCTCATTGCTGTCGCGTCGTGGCGCGGTCGAACACCGCGGCCGCATGAGTTTGTTTGGGGGGGGCGGAATGCGACCAATTCTTGTGCTGGCGATTCTATTGCTGGGACTCAAAGCTGCCGTCCCGGAAGTAAAATTTGGGACCGTCGCGGACTTGCAAACCGGCCTGCAACTGCAAACGGATTTGCAGCTCCGGGCAGACTTGCAACTCCAAGCAGACTTGCGACTCCAAACCGGCTCGCAATTTCAACAGACGAAGTTTCAGGACCGGGTCCCGGCCGCCGACGAAGAGCCTTTGTCGCAAGAGGTCGAAACCACCGGCTCGATCGGCGCATCGACGATCGGCGAGACTGAGATCAACGAATCCGGAATCGTCTGGCCGCCAATCAGTGAACCGCAAGCCGCCATGCCGGAGGTCAAGAAATCCGACCGCGTGCTGGCGCTGCTGACGCCGCCTGCCATCGAAGCGTCCGACACCGCGCACGATCAGGGCGAAGCAACCACCGAACCACCATCGCCGGAGCCGGTGACCACGGACGCCGATGCCGACGCCGATGCGACCGTCGCCGACTCGATCGACGGTCTTTGCAATGCGTTGCTGACATCGGCGCAGGACAACGACCTGCCGGTGCCGTTTTTCGCCAATCTGATCTGGCAGGAAAGCCGCCTGCAGCGCGACTCCGTCAGCCGGGCGGGCGCGCTGGGCATCGCCCAGTTCATGCCGGAGGTCGCCAGTGAAGTCGGCCTGGCCGATCCGTTCGATCCGCGCCAGGCGATCCCGGCGTCGGCGCGTTTCCTGCGGGTGCTGCGCCAGCATTTCGGCAATCTCGGCTACGTGGCCGCGGCCTACAATGCCGGCTCGCATCGCGTCGGCGATTGGCTCGATCGCCGCCATCCGTTGCCGCAGGAGACGCGAACCTACGTGCTGCGTGTCACCGGCCGTTCCGCCGAGGCATGGCGGAAGCGGGCGCCGGACGATTCCAAGCTCAGGTTCGCGTCATCTTTGCCCTGCCGTGGACTGCCGGCCTTCGCCGAGTTGGAGCAGGCGCAGTTGCGCGACGGGCAACCCGATGAGGACGCGAAAGACGCGCAGCCGCAGCAGGAGAAGATCGCGGCGCGGGTGGCGCATCTCATCGCCCGCAAGGTTGCGGTGCGCGCCGCCGCGAAAGTCGCGGCGCGAGTCGCCGTCAGAGTGGCCGTAAAGGTTGCCGCAAAAGTCGCCCAGCCGATCGGCAGCACCGCATCCGTCGTCCATCCGGTCGTCGCCGACGGCGCAACGGCGCCAAAAGCGGCCGGCCCGGCCGCCGCCAAAATGATGGTCCGCAACGTCCGCGCCCGGCAGAACGCGTCGCGGCGGCAGCCGGTGCCCCACGAGAAACGCCGCCTGGCGTAACGTCTTCCCGGATGAAGCGAAGCGACATCCCGAATTGGATGAGAAGCCGCGAGTTTCGTTTCACTCAACCGGGGCCACGGCCTAGCCGTGTTGATCAGGCTGGTTTCGGCTTCGGGATAAAGACGCAGTACGGATAGGCGTGCGTCGGAGTTACGTCGACGCAAACATGACATTGCTCATCCAAGGAATCTCTTATCATCGGGTGGGTAAATATCACGCCGTTCCAAGATAAGCCGAGCCTGTCTGCTTTTATCGAGTTGCACGGCACCGGGTGGCAATGCTGATCACTGCAGCATGCCCAAGGATACCATGAATGAGCGAGCATGATCGTTGCGCTCAGGATGCTTTTCATGGTGCCGGCCTACGCATCGTCGCCACGATCGACAATCATGCTTGGCTCATCGTGCCTGGGTCAGAGTAGCCGCGGCCGCCTCGTTTGCGCAACGGATCGCAGGCTCGCCGCGACCCAATGAAGATGTGGATGGGAAACCAACGCCGCAGGGCGCGATCGTTGTTAGCGAGCGCCTCAAGAACGTCGGACGTCACGCCGCCAGCAGTTTCTGCACTTCGTTGACCAGTTCGCGCAGGTGGATCGGCTTGGAGAGCACCTTGGCGTGCTTGGGCGCGCTCGAATCGGAATTAAGCGCCACCGCGGCAAAGCCGGTGATGAACATGATCTTGATGTCGGGGTCGAGCTCGGCGGCGCGGCGCGCGAGTTCGATACCGTCCATTTCCGGCATGACGATGTCGGTGAGCAGGAGCTCGAACGGCTCCTCGCGCAGACGCTGGTACGCCGATAGTCCGTTATCGTAGGACATGACGTCGAACCCGGCATTCTGCAGCGCCTTCACCAGGAATCGGCGCATGTCGATATCGTCTTCGGCGAGCAAGATTTTGGGCATGGCCACTCGATCCCCGGCGACAGCGCCGGCCCCTTAGATTCCATAAGCCGCGCCGCGGGTAAACATGAGGTGAAAGGTGCGCACCTAAACCGCCTCGAACCTCGATCCGGCGCTGGACAATCGCCGCTGGCGCACGTTACGGATTCGGCATTCGATTGCCGGACCGTTAAGCCTCGGATAGCTTGGCCTTGGATAGCCAAGTCTGGGACAGCCTGGTCTTGGATCGTCGCCTTGGCAGCCCTAAGCTCGCGAACCAAGGCTAGCGGACATACATTCGCGAGCATAAGCTTGCGAACATAAGCGAATGAAGCTTAGGGCTTGGAAAGCCGCCGGGCGTCATGCTGGAAATCCAGGACGAATTCGATCCCGCGTTCGAGGCGCACGAGCCTGCGGAATGCCGCGGCCCTATCCTGTTCAATTCCCCGCATAGCGGCCGGGTCTATCCGCGCGAGTTCCTCTTGGCATCGCGGCTCGATCTGGCGACCCTGCGGCGCTCCGAGGACTCCTTTGTCGATGAATTGATCGCCGGCGTGGTGGCGCGCGGCCATCCGCTGGTGCGGGCGCACTTTCCGCGCTGCTATGTCGACGTCAACCGCGAGCCCTACGAACTCGACCCGCGCATGTTCGACGGCCGGCTGCCCTCCTTCGCCAATACCCGCTCGATGCGCGTCGCCGGCGGGCTGGGCACGGTCGCTCGCGTGGTCGGCGACGCGCAGGAAATCTACGACCAGCGCATTGCGGTTGCCGAGGCGCTCCGCCGTATCGACGGCCTCTACAAGCCTTATCACCGCACGTTGCGGCGGGTGTTCATGCGCCTGCATCGCGATTTCGGCGCCGCCATGCTGATCGATTGCCACTCGATGCCGTCGGCGACCGGCGCCAAGGACGAACGGCCACGCGCCGATCTGGTGCTCGGCGACCGCTACGGCACCAGTTGCGTTCCAATCGTCGCCGAGACGATCGAAGCAACCCTGCGCGGCTTCGGCTATGTGGTCAGCCGCAACAAGCCTTACGCGGGCGGCTTCATCACCGAGCATTATGGCAATCCGACTGCCGGCCTGCACGCGATCCAGCTTGAGATCAACCGTGCGCTGTATATGGACGAGCGCCGCTACCAGCGGGCGGCATCGTTTGCCAAGCTCGCCGCGGAGTTCGAGATCTTGGCTGATCGGCTCGCCGAAATTCCGCTCGAGGAGTTGAGGCCGTATCGCGCGGCGGCGGCGGAGTAAGCCACGCAACGTTGCGCCGAGCGGGTCGTATCCAAAAGGGTCGCGCTGAAAAAGGTCGCACCGAAAAGAAAGGGGCCGCTCACCTTGCGGGAGCGGCCCAAGTCTAGGGAGGAAACGCCCAAGGAGGGCGACGGTAACAAGAGAGATATCTCTCGCTACCGCACTGCAACAACATACACCGCGCCGCACAAAACGCAAGTCCTACTGACCTAATTCCCCGGCGTTTTCCCCCGAAACCTCCTGCAAATTGTGCAGGGCAGGTCTTCCCCAGGTCAGAGGCACTTTGCCTTCCACCCGACAAAATCGAAAAATATTCGATAAATCAGCGTATTATTGAAATATTGCTGCGGCATTTCGCATCTGCGTAAAATTGCGGCACCGAGCCCCGGGATCGGCGTGGAAGACGAGGCGCCAAATGATTTACCGGCCCAGCGTGTCTAATCGGCAACACCCACTGTCGAACCGCATACGGCCGAATTGTCCCAAATCGAATCCCCAGGCTGAATTGCCGCCGTCACCCAAGTCCGGTACTCGAACCGCATGACGGCTATCGACTTCGCGGCGTTCGTGGACGAACTGGCGAGCGTCTCCGGCGAGACGATCCGTCCGTTCTTTCGCACCGCCCTCGGCGTCGAGAACAAGAGTCCCGCCGGCGGCTTCGATCCGGTGACGGCCGCCGACCGCGCTGCGGAAGTCGCCATGCGCACGTTGATCAAGAAAACCTTTCCCGCGCACGGCATCGTCGGCGAGGAACTGGGCGCAGAGCGGCCCGATGCCGAATATGTCTGGGTGCTCGATCCGATCGATGGCACCAAATCCTTCATCTGCGGCATGCCAGCCTGGGGCACGCTGATCGCGCTGACGCGGCGCGGCGAGCCGATCTACGGCATGATGCACCAGCCGTTCACGCGCGAGCATTTCACCGGCGACGGCAGCGCCGCCCGCTATCGCGGCCCGGCCGGCGACCGGGAGCTGCGCGCGCGGCCGTGCGCGGCCTTGGACGACGCGGTCTTGCTCACGACCAGCCCGCTGCTGATGCGCGAGCGCGATCGCGAACGCTTCGGGCGCGTCGAGCAGGCGGTGCGGCTGTCGCGCTATGGCGGCGACTGCTACGCCTATTGCATGCTCGCCGCCGGCCATGTCGATCTCGTGATCGAGACCGAGCTCAAGCCGTACGACGTGCTGCCGCTCATTCCGATCATCGAGGGCGCCGGCGGCGTCGTCACCACCTGGGACAATGGCCGGCCGCATGGCGGCGGCCGCGTCATCGCCGCCGGCGACCGGCGGCTGCATGCCAAGGCCATGGAGCTGTTGCGCGGTTGATGTTGCCGCGCCGGCTTAAGCAGCCGCCAAGCGGGGCAGAATGAGCGGCCTTCTGCCGGCCCTAAGCTCGGCGATCTTGTGCCCGCTTTTCTGCAAGTATGGATTTTCCCACATCAGCCGAACGCGTTCGATCAATCGCTCGCCTTTGAGCACGAACGGGAAGTTGAAGCTGTCGTGAAACATGAAATGGCGCGAATTCGGCGACGGCCGTGTGCACTCGAACATGAATCGCGACGCGAGCTGCTCCGATGGCCACCGGAAGCCTTCGCGCTCCAGCGCCGGTCGATAGTGCCGGCTCAGCACGTCGTCTTCCGGATGCTGCAGTGGGAATGTTTCGCTATTGGCGGCGAGAAACCGCATCAGCCGGCGGGAGCGCAGTAACCCATGTCCGACATTGAGCCCGTCATCATACCACCACGGCGCGCCCACATAGTCGTATTCGAGAAATTCATCCGACCACTGGGTGGCGTCGACGATCCAGGCGTCCCACGACGTGAACAGCAAAAAGTCGGTGTGGACGAGTTCCGGCAGCTCGTACCAGATGAATCTCGAGCACCCGAGACGGTCGTTCCATGTCGGCGTTTGCACCCACCGCACGTCATCGCCGGCGAGCCGTTGCGGAGAGCAGACGATGACATCGCTGCACTCGACTTGCGCCAGCGAGTCGGCAAGCGACAATCGCGACAGTTCCGGACACGTGGCGTCGATCATCACCAGCGTCACGCCCGGCAGGCGCAGCTTCATCGCAGGCCCCTCGTCCCTTATCCCGTTACCACCCTTAGGCCGGCATGGTTAACACATGCCTAACTGGACAAAGGTCCGGGTTGCGCTCCGAATCCTCTGTTGGAGCCGATCTTTTTCGGAAAAACCGGTGTCCATTTTTCCCGATGGGCGGTGACGCTCCTGCCGGGAGTGGGCGCAAGAACCGTGAAAGCCGCTGTCAAAACAGCGGCGTGCCGGGGACGAAGGCGTCGAACGCCGCCCAGAACTGGGTGCGGTAGCGATCCTGCTCCATCAGGAGTTCGTGCTGAGAGCCGACCACGACCAGATGCGAGCCGGCGCGCAGCGCCATGGCGAAATCCTCGATCACGCTGTTCGACACGATGGCGTCGCGCCCGGCGGCGACGATGAGGATCGGCTGGCGGATGCGCGCCGGATAGCTCGGCTCCCGCATGGTGCGCATGGCGCGGAACGCCGCGTCGCACCAGGCGACCGTCGGTCCGCCCAAAGCGAGCGCCGGCTCGGCTTCGAGGATGGCGGCATTGCGGGCAAAGCGGACCGGGTCGGAGGTGAGGATGTTGCTGGCGAACGGCCGCAGATCGAGCACGCCGGGATAACGGCCGGGCACGTACATGCCGCCGAAGCCGGCGAAACGCATCACCCGCAAAGCGGCGCCGACGATCCCCATCGACTGCACCAGCGCGATGCCGAGCATCGGCGCCGAAAGCACGATGCGATCGAACCAGCGCTGGCCGCGGGCCACCGCGCGCAACAGCACGCTGGCGCCCATCGAATGGGCGAGCGCAAAAAACGGCGGCGGACAATCCGGCAGCACGACCTCGCGCATGAAGGTTTCGAGGTCGGTGTCGAATTCGGAAAAGCTCCCGACATAGCCCTTGTAGCGGTCGCCGAGCGCGCGGTCCGAGAGCCCCTGCCCGCGCCAGTCAAGAATTGCTACGGCGAAGCCGCGATTGCGCAAATCGCGCACCGTCTCGAAATATTTCTCGATCCATTCGGTGCGGCCGGGAAAAATGCAGACGGTGCCGCGGCGGCCGGCTGGCGGCGCAAAGCGCGCAAAGCGCAAGCTCACGCCGTCCCGGGTCTTGAGCATGCCGGTGACGGCGTCATCGGGAACCGGATTGGCGGGAATGGAGACGAGTTTCATCGACCAATTCGGTGAGGACGAAGCAGATGCTTATAGCAGCCGGCGGCTGAACGCGCAGGCGGCAGATCGCGGCATGGTGTCAAAAACGGCAAGCTGGAATTACAAGAATTGTTCTATCGGCGCGTCTCCGACCGTCACGTAAACCAGGGCGCCATCCTGGAGCCGGGTGATCAGCTCGTTGCTTTCGGCCGGATCGAGCACGATACACCCGTCGCTCCTCCCCAGTCCGCCGTTATTTTTGGCGCGAAAAGTGGCGGTGGCGTACCAGTTTGGGTGGATGACCCATTTGAACGGCGGATTATCGTTGATGTAGCTGTTGTAGGAGGTGACGCCGTCGAGCACGACAACAATCATATTGCGATAAATGGTGCCGTCGTACCGGTCTACAATCGTCTTGTAGGGATCCAGTTCTATCGAATGCTCGGTCTTTAGCGGGCCCAACGGCACCATGTCCAAGTCCGTCTGGAAACCTTTGAATTTCGTGGCTTGTGCAGCGGGTCCATTGTGTCTGCCATGGGACGCGTAATGGGCGGTGACCTGACCTGATTTGAAGTCCAAAACGTAGAATCTTTTGTTCTTCGACGGCTTTGATATGTCGAACACCGCAAGCACGTCTTTTTTGACAAAGATGGGTTGGTGCGAAATCTCGATGGCGCGGCGAACCGCAGCCATGGGCGCGCCCAGCGCCTCGGCCTGTTGTAAGATGGAATCGCGTTCGTTAGCCCATGAGGGAGCAGTCACCAGCACCATCAGGATCGTCGCCAAATTCCGCATGACGACGTTCCGCATGACGTCCGCTGACGGAGCGGCGTCAAAAATTCTTTTGTACCGGCCAATCATCCCAACGTCCCGGTCCGAATCTCGCGCCGACGATCTGTTAAACTGCAATTTTGGCCGTGGGAAGACGTTTTGGCGCGCGCAACGACCCGTATAAAATCATAAAATACAAAAATTTATAAAAAAAAGGACTAAGCGCCGATTGATCCACATCAATCTTCGCCGTCCAGCGCGCGCCTATGGTTTTTTTGGGTCAACCCGGCGCAGTGCGCCTGGCGATAAATGGACCCAGAAATTCACACAGGGAGACGTACGATGAAGCCACTTTCCGAACAGCTCGCTGATTTGTCGGTTCACGTCAAGAATACAGAAGATGCCGTAGCAGCGGCACAGAAAGAAGCTCATGATAAAGTTGTTGCGCGCGTTGCGCAGGCGCACGCTGCAGCCGAGCAAGCGGTCCAAAAGGTAAGCCAGAACATCAAGTCCGCTAGCGATACGGCGTCCAGCAAATGGAATGGACTGAAAGCGAAAATCGCCGCTGACATGGACGATCTAAAGTCGAAAGTAGCCCAGCGGAAGCACGATTTGGACGCAAAAAGCGCCGCGGCTCATTCCAAGTTGTTGGACGAATACGCTTCTTTGGCCATCGATTATGCCAACGCATCTATCGAGCAGGCTAAGGTGGCCGTGCTCGATGCCATCGTTGGCCACATCGAGGCCGAAAAAGCCAAGCGCACAGCCGCTTGATGCAGATATTCGATCGGGTTTCAGAGAGACCGCCAGCGCGGCGGCCTCTCTTTTTTTTGCACGGACTATATTGCCAATACAGAGTCCGGTTGTTGATGTGCTGGTTGATCTGGATCAATGACCTTGACGCGACTGCTCGGCATTTTGCGTGCTAGCCGTATCCAGGCCTAAGAAAAATCTCTAGCTTCTCGGGAGGAGCGTAATGTCGACACATGTAGAATCCCGCCTGCCGCTTGTCGCATCGGCGCTGTTGGGCAAGCTCGCAGAAAATTGGTGGTTGCTATTGCTTCGTGGCCTGGCGGCCATCGCCTTCGGGGTGATAGCGTTCTTGTGGCCGGGCATCACGCTGGTAGCGCTAACTTATCTGTTCGGCAGCTACGCCATTGTTGATGGGGTGGTTGCGATATGGGCGGCCTTCAATGCTCAGGGCGACGCCGGGCCGCGCTGGTGGCTCGGGCTGAGCGGCGTCGTCAGCATTGTCGCCGGCATTGCAGCATTCGCCTATACCGGCATCACTGCGCTGGTCCTGCTGGTGTTCATCGCGGTGTGGGCGATAATTATCGGCGTGCTCCAGCTCTACGCGGCGACCCAACTATGGAAGGTTATCGACAACGCCTGGTGGCTCATCTTGAGCGGACTTCATCTCGATTGCTTTCGGCGCGGTGCTGATCGCTTGGCCGGGCACAGGAGCGTTGGCGGTTATCTGGACGATCGCTTGGTTCGCAGTCTTTTTTGGCTGCATGTTCATCGGCTTGGCGTTCGAGCTGAAGAAGTTCAAGCGGACCTGATGGCAGTTCTCATCGAGCGCCGATGACATTCACCGGAGACCCGTGATTTCAACGGTCGGGGATACTCCGCGGTAGGGCGCGTGAAGGCGGGCTGTGTTGCCGAAGGCAACGGGATGTCGGCCTGTCAATTCGCGGCAACGCGAAGCGGACATTGGAAGTGGACATTGACTGAGTTGCGCTCACAGAGCCGGAATTGATCGGTCAACTAGCTGGCGGCCGAGAGCGACAGATCGGCCATGGTCTTGAGCGCATAAAACTGCACCGGTTCGCTCCGGCCCTTGACCGACGCATGATGCAACTCCAAGCCGGCCACATCGAGCCCTGCTGCCTCGGCCGCCCGGCGCGAAACGACCGCCAGGCAATCGAACTCCTTGGTCAAGCTCTCGAGCCGCGCGCAGGTGTTCACCGTGTCGCCGATGGCGGTGATGATTTGCGATCGCGGCGGCCCCATCGCGCCGACAATGGCCTCGCCATAGTGAATGCCGAGCCCGATCCGCAACGGCTTGGTCAATTCGTCCCGAAGCTGATGGTTGAGCTGATCGAGCCGCAGCAGCATTTCGCGGGCGCCGGACAATGCGCCGGCCGGACCGCTCGACGGGTCCGCTGCTTCGAGCCCGTACAGCGCCATCAACCCGTCGCCGGTGAATTGCGAATAATGGCCGTGCGTCGCCGCGATCGCCGTAGTCATCTCGCGGAAAAACCGGTTGAGAATGTACAGCACATCGTATGGCAGCTTGGCCTCGCCGAGCGTCGTCGAGCCGCGGATATCGACAAACACCACGGTGACCAGACGCTCGCTGCCTTCAAAGCCGCCGCGCAGCCTGCCGTCGGCGGCGCCGGCCTCGGCCGCGAGCAACGGCATGACGGCGATATCGGCGCTCGGCCGGATCTGACAGGCGAGCCGCATGCCGGGCGAGGCGCCGATGCGGGCGAGCGCAATGGCCTCGAGGCCCGACGGTGCCGGCAATTGGTCGAGGCCTTTGGTCACCAGCACGCGGCAGGTGGTGCAGCGCGCCCGGCCGCCACACAAGGCGGCATGAGGAATACCGTGATCGCGGAGCGTTTCCAGCACCGAAGCGCCGACGCTGATCGGCACGACGCGGCCGGACGCCATCGCCAGCCGCGGCAA
Source organism: uncultured Alphaproteobacteria bacterium (assembly GCA_963829395.1). Classification (GTDB taxonomy): domain Bacteria; phylum Pseudomonadota; class Alphaproteobacteria; order Rhizobiales; family Xanthobacteraceae; genus BOG-931. The sequence continues at coordinate 67,342 of CAWHHX010000003.1, forward strand.
CTGCCGGCGGTGGTTGCGCCAGCGGCGCACGCCGCGTCCGCCGAAGGCAAGCGCGATCAGCACGAGATGAAGCGCGATACCGGCTGCCGCGACGCGATAGACTTCGTCGCGCTTTGCCGCCGTCATGCGCGACTCGCGCAATACCTGGGACACGAAATCGGGGTTTCGGCTGTCGCGTAAAATCGTGTTGCCGGCGGCGACGTAGCCGGCCAGCGCCAGCGTCGGCAACAGCAGGGCCAGCCCGAACAGATAAGGCCGCCACGCCGGATACCAGCGTTTGGTGCGGAGCCAAAAATGAATGCCGACGCAGCCGTGGCTCCACACCGTGAGCACGGCGAGCGCCTGCAGGACGGCGAGCCCTGGCGACACCAGCCAGTGGGAGAGCAGGACCGACTGGTAAATCGGATTGGCGTCGAGAAAGCTCTCGGCGATGCGCGTGCCGATGACATGAATCATCAGCAACAGCGGAATGGTCAGGCCGAGCCCGATTTGGACCCATTGCCACGGCGACAAGCGCAGCGACTGCCGCACATAGATCGACCACAGCGCGTTGGCGTAGTGGACGAGGAACGCCGCAAGCAGCAGCGCGGTGCCGGCGGCGGTGCGCCACGCCGTCATGGTGATGTCGAAGGCGACGTCGGCAACGCCAAACGACACCAGCAGGAAACTATGCGCCGTCAAATGACAGACGACGAAACTCAACAAGACGAGCCCGCTGGTCAGCCGGAGATTGCTCCGCCACGTCCGCGCGTCCCAGGTCAGCAAATTCCAGCTCCGGGCGTCCGGCAATTTCCAGCTCCGGACGTCAGTGCGCAAATCCAAGGTCATCGCCTGTCCCGGTCCAGCTCGCGTCGCCCAAAGACATGCGGCGCAATTCCGTAAGAAATCGCGACTGCGTCGAAAACCCCATATTTTCCGGGTGTTTTCAGCCCCTTGCGGCGACGGCGGACTATTCCCATGTCTGGTTTTGCGCAGGCCCATCAGGGCTGCGCTTCATCCACCGGTCCGGCCCCACAGGCGGACCCTCGCGTGTCGCTTCACAAGGAGGATATGCCATGCGAACTTTCGATCTAGCACCCCTTTACCGTTCCACCGTCGGTTTCGACCGGCTGTTTTCGCTGCTCGACCAAGGCGTCGGCGGCGCCGCTCCGGGCTATCCGCCCTATAACATCGAGCGGACCGGCGACAGCGAATATCGCGTCACGGTCGCCGTAGCCGGCTTCGCCGAGTCCGAGCTTTCGGTCGTCGCCAAGGAAAATACCCTCACCATCCGCGGCGACAAGACCGCCAAGGACGAGGAGAAGCGCGGCGACGTGCTCTACCAGGGCATTGCGGCCCGCGCCTTCGAGCGCGTGTTCCAGCTCGCCGACTTCGTCCAGGTCAAGGGCGCCAAGCTCGAGAACGGCCTCCTGCATGTCGATCTGGTGCGCGAAATCCCCGAGGCCAAAAAGCCCCGCACCATCCCGATCGGCAACGGCCAAGTGGCCGACAAAGCCGTCGAGCAGAAGCAGGCCGCGTAAGCGCCAGAGCATGATCCGGAAAAGTGGTTACCGGTTTTCCGAAAAGATCATGCTCCACTACAAGTGAGTTCAGGCGAAGCGTAAGTGTGAGGAGGCGCCCCGGTTTGTCCGGGGCGCTTTTTTGTTCGCTTACGCCGCAATCGCTTCCAGCCGGCGGTTGGTGACCGGGGGTCCGAACACGCCGACGACGATGAACACCACCAGCATGGCGCCGGCGATCAGCGCGAACACGCCCTTGGAGCCGTAATTGCCGAGGAAGAAAGCGATGATGAAGCCGGAGAAGATCGCGGAGAATCGGCTCCACGAGTAGACGAAGCCGACCGACTGGGCGCGGATGCGGGTCGGATAAAGCTCGGACTGGTAGGCGTGGAACGCGAACGAGAACCAGTTGGCGCACAGGGTGAGAACCAAGCCGCAGGCGATCACGCCGGCCGCGGTGCTTTGCTGAGCAAACAATGTGCCGAGCGCGGCGATGCCGACCGCCGAGACGGCGACCTGCCATTTGCGCTCGAAGCGGTCGGCGAAGAAATAGCCGACCAGCGGACCGATCGGCGCCGCCACCGCGATGATGAAGATATAGAGCGAGGTCCTGGTCACCCCGATGCCTTGCGAGATCAGGAGCGACGGCACCCAATTGTTGTAGCCGTAATAGCCGATGGTCTGCAGCAGCTGAAAAACCACCAGCATGATGGTGCGGCCGCGATAGCTCGGGCTCCACATTTCCATCCAGGCGCCGGCTTTTTGCTCCTCTTCGCCGGCGACCGCTTCGGGCGCCGGCAATTCGCGTCCGATCTCCGCTTTGGTGCGGCGCTCCATGTCGGCGACGATGGCTTCGGCTTCGGCCACGCGGCCGTGCTGCGCCAGCCAGCGCGGCGATTCCGGCAGATTGCGGCGGATCCACCAGATGACCAGCGCGCCGACCGAGCCGATGATGACGACCCAGCGCCAGCCGGAGAGCCCAAGTATGGTCGTCGGCACCAATTGCCAGGCAAGAAAGGCAACCACCGGCACCGCCGTGTACATGACGCTCTGGTTGAAGGCGAAGGCGGAGCCGCGCTGCTCCTTGGGCACCAGTTCCGACAAATAGGCGTCGACATTGACCAGCTCGACGCCGAGCCCGACGCAGGCGATGAAGCGCCAGAGATCGATCATCTCCGGCGTGCTCTGAAACGCCATGATGAAGGCGCCGATCGAGTACCACAGCAGCGCGAAGGTGAAGATCGAGCGGCGGCCGAAGCGGTCGGACAGCCAGCTGAAAGCGAGCGTGCCGACGAACATTCCGGCAAAGCCGGACGCGATCAAGCTGGCGAAACCGTGGAAGTCGAACAGGCCGTCCGTGGTCGGCTTGAACAGGCCTTCCTTGAACAGCCCCAGCGCCACATAGGCCGGGAAGAACAGATCATAGAATTCGAACCAGGCGCCCAGCGACAAGAGCGTGATCACCTTGCGGGTATGGCGCGACGGCGGCAGGCGATCGAGCCGCGCCGCCACGGTGACGCCTTGGTCGGCAGCCGCGATCGTCTCGTGTTGGCCGTCGTCGCGTCGGCAGCCGTGATGGTGGCAACCATGACGTTCCCCTCCCGCATGGCCCGATCTCAGTCGCGGACCTTTGGACGCCATCGACCCGAGATCGCGTCATCCAAGGCCGAGACTGTCATTGCGAGCGGGACGACGCAACGTGCTCCGTTGCGCGAGGCGGCGGGCGCGGCGGCGGGCCGCCGGTCGGACCGACCGATCAATCGGGAATCGGCGAAGCCGGTGGCAGCTTTTTCGGCGCGGCCGGCGCGGCGGCCGGCGGTGCGGGCGGCGGAACCGACGATGCAGCCGGTGCTGCGTCCGGCTTGGCGGCGGGCGTTTCAGTCGGCTTCGCGGCCGGCTGAGCCTCGCGCGACGCCAGCCCCGCAGGCCGCGGCCGCGGCAATGGCGGCGACATTGGCGCGGCGGGCGCGCTTGGCCCGAGCGGCCCGGCGGCAGGCGGATACATGCTGGATTGGGCACCCGGCGGCGGCGGCCCCGGCGGTCCGATCGGCGGTCCCATTGCCGGGCCCAAATCGGCTTCTTCCGGGCCCATTTCCGGACCGACCATATCCGGGCGGTCCATAGGCTGGCAGCATGCCGTAGGGCGGGGGACCACCGTAATAAAGTGGCGGCGGGCCATAGGGCCCGGCCATCATGCCGGCCGGACCGTAGGACCCCGGACCGGGCACGATCCGATTGACAGCGCGGATCGCGCCGCTTCGCGCATCGACCACGACGCGCATGAGGATGCCGCGGAAGTCGGTGGCGCGCAGCACATAGGTCGTGCCTTCACGCCGCGGCGGCGCCAGCGGATCGAAACCGGCGGTGCGCACGATTTTCGTAATCTCGTAAGGCGGCACGAAACCGGGCAGCGGCGCCGGCGCGGAAGGCGGCGGCGATTGGGCATGGCCGGACGCCGCGGCCGCAAGCAGGAAACACAGAGACAACGCGGCAGTCCCGAATACCCCTGCCCTCACGGACCAAGCCCCCCTCGAACAACGCCTACTGCCCCGAACCGATAACGTCACCCGCAATTGGGGCGGTCCTTGGGCGAGGCGTGAACGCAGCGCGTAAACTTTCGCGGATCCCACCGGTTTAGGCGAGGCGGCGAAAAGCTAACACGACTGAGCCAGCACGACGAACCAATACGCCTTATGGCCGAAGCCAGGCCACTCTGCCGGAGAACGAGTTTCGGGCGTCCGGCGCCGCTTCGCTCCGCGCCGTGCCGCCATAAGGCGCTTCCAGGGTGAATTCCGCCGCCGCGATCAGCTTGGCGTAAAGCGGCAGGATATCCAGCATGGCGCTGTAATTGCCGTCGGTGAAACCGCTGGTCGCGTCCTTGATGAGGATGGCGTTGTAGCCCATGTTCGCCGCGCGCTTGATGGTCGTCGCCACCACATGCTCGATGCATTGGCCGCTGACGAACAGATGGCCGACATTGTTGGCGCGCAGAATCCGATCGAGATCGGTGCCCTCGAAACTGTCGGAGCCGAAATTGATCACGATCGGCTCGCCGTTCATCGGGCGGAGCGGATCGATGACGTCGACCTCCCAGGTGCCGACGATGCCTTTGTTCTCGTCCTTGGCGCCTTGCAGCAGCGGGTAATACTGGTTCTGCGGCAATTCCGGAAAACCGGGGCGCCAGCCGATATTGACGAAGATGGTCAGCATGCCGCGATTGCGCGCGGTGGCGAGCACGCTCTGCGCGTTTTTGATCGCGTTGTTCTTCTCGATCTGCCGGCAGAGATTCTTGCCCCAGACGCCTTTGGGATCGCAAACGCTGTTCTGCCAGTGCAGCATCAACAAGGCGGCTTCCGGCGATACCCGCTTGGCCATGATCGCTCCTCGCCCGAATTGAGCTCTCTCTCCTGCGCGGAGAGGAGGAAACAAAGCAAGCAATGCGCCGCAGCGCCAGCGGGAAGTTTAGCGATCCGAATGCAGGGGGCTCGATGAGATGGTCGGCGCGTGCGCTGCCGCGCTTGGGACCGACGACCAGTTTTGCAGCTTTCGTGCGTGAGCGGCGGGTAGGTAGCCCGGACGAATCCGGACTACCCACGCTCCCCCGTCACTCCGCTGCCTCCAGCGCCGGACAATCGTCTTCCACGTCGGTTTCATCGGCCGGCCGCGCCGCCGGCGGCACCGGATCGAACGCGCCAGCCCGCCGCAAGTCGCGCATCAGCTCGGCGAGGCTCGTCTTGAGATCGTAGGCCGGATCGGTCGGCGTCGGCACGCGCCGATCCCCATCGCCGCGCCTCGTTGCCACTGCCGATTCGACAGCGGCCGTCTTGGCGACGTCGCCACGCCGCCGCCGGCGAGGCTGTCGCGCCATCGTCCGCCCTTGATCGCGGAGCGGCGAGCGGCCCGGCCCGTGCGCGAACTTCGCGCCCCAGCCGACGGCCAGCACCAGCGGAATGGCGACCATGCCGGCGATGGTGACGTAGCGCAGCGCCGTATCGCTTGCGGAAACCGCTGCGGCTCGATCGCCGTCGACGCCCGGCCATTTCGACGGCATTTGCGCCGCGGCGTCGGTCGCGTCACGCCTGTTCGGCATAGCTGTCGCTGATCGCCGCCGGCCCTTGCTGGTCCAAATCTTCGACGTTCGGAAGATTGTCCGGCCAACGCGTCGCAAAACCGAGCGGTGGCGTCCGCTCAGGCGGCGCCGGCTCGGCGGCAATTGGCGCAGGCGGCGCCGGCGCCGCCGCGACCGGCGACGCCGTTGTCAAAGGCGCGATTGGCGGAGCGGCCGTGCGCGGCGCCTCGGTGACATTGCCTTTTCGCGGCGGCGGCGTCGACGTTGATGCCACAGGCGCGACCGCGGATGCACTTGCGTGCGCGTCAACTACGCCGAGATACCAGCAATGCTGCTTGGCGCGATTGATGCGGTAGTACCAATGGCCACCCCGCGGCGTGTTCGCGCCCGGGCTTGCCTTACACTCTTCGGCCGCTGGCTCGCTCGAGCTTGATTGCGCAGTCAACAAAGCCGTCGCGGGTACCATGATAAGGATGGCCGGCAGGATCTTTGACCCCAACACTGATCCCTCCATCGCTGTTTACTGAACACCTCTCGCCCTGCATCCCCCGATGCCCTGTTAGTGTGTGCGGCGGATTTGGGCCGCAGTAGGATGTGAATGTGGCCCCGAGCGGAACGCTTGACCCAACACGAACACAGTTCCCGCCAGTGCGGCGGGCCAAAAAACCAGCCGTTCGAAGGGGTGCTAGGCGTCGAGGGTTTCGCGCGCCGCCGGCGCGGCGCCGAACGTATCGAACGCCTCGGCGAGCCGGCGCAGCACGATCGCCGGCTCGCTCGCGGTGAGCACGCGGCTGCGCGTCGCCTTGAGCGTGTCGGCCGGCGCGCCGGCGATGGCGGCGGCGGTGTCGAGCGCCCAGCCGAGATGCTTGCGCGCATGGCGGCTGCCGATCTCGACGCCGTAATGCCCGAGCAGCTCGCCATAGAGGGCGCTTGAGAGCGCCAGTTGTTCGCCCAGCGAAGGCGGCTTGTCGCGTTGGCCGGTGGCGAGATAGCGCGCGAGCTGGCCGGGAAACCACGGCCGGCCCTGCGCGCCGCGGCCGATCATCACCGCATCCGCCCGCGAGGCGGCCAACGCCGCGTCGGCATCGTCAAAACTTTCGATGTCGCCATTGACGACGACGGGCACCGCGACGGCCTCCTTGACGGCGCGCACCGCCGCCCAGTCGGCGCGGCCCTTGTAGAACTGGCAGCGCGTGCGGCCATGCACGGTCACGAGCCGCACGCCGGCCGCTTCGGCGCGCCGCGCCAGCGTGGCCGCGTTGCGGGTGCGGTCATCCCAGCCGAGCCGCATCTTCAGCGTCACCGGAACGCGCACCGATTGCACCACCGCCTCGATCAGCGTCAGCGCATGATCGAGATCGCGCATCAGCGCCGAGCCCGAAGCGCCGTTGGTGACGTGCTTGGCCGGGCAGCCCATATTGATGTCGATGATCGCGGCGCCGAGCCCTTCGGCGATGCGGGCGCCTTCGGCCATCCAGCGCGCTTCGCAGCCGGCGAGCTGGACGACATGCGGTCCCGCGCCGTGGCCCTCGACGCGCCGCCGGGCGATGCGCTTGCCCTCGGCCAGCGCCGCGCACGCGGTCATTTCCGAGATGACGAGGCCGGCGCCAAGGCTCGCGGCCAAGCGCCGGAACGGCGCGTCGGTGACCCCTGACATCGGCGCCAGCAGGACCGGATTGGGCAACGCGATCGGGCCGATGAAAATATCTTTAACGGGGTTGCCGTTCATCATTTCTGCCCGTCGGTCGGGGGGGCGGAGCGGTCCGAATTAGTTTCAATTCGCTCAATTCATCGTATCGAGTTATGGCCGCCGCATCGAGGCAGTCGTTCATAACCGGCGAGTATACTGTCTTTCAGTTCGGTACAGTTAGAGGTTGTACCATGCCGCTTGCACATCGTGACGTCGTCCTTGCCGCACGCAAAGACGCGCGCATCATTGTCAATATTGCCGGGCACTTCTCGATCACCAAGCGACGCACGGGCGGCGGCGCGCGGCCGGTTTTCGCCTGCCGGGTGGTCAATGTGTCGAACCGCGAGATCGCGCTCATTTCGCCTGTCGGCGTCGAGGTCGGCGGCCGGATCACGGCCGAAATCGATCATCTCGGGACGATCGAGGGCACCGTCGTCCGCGCCATCGAGCGCGGTTTCGTCATGGGTATCACGGCCAACGACGAGGAGCGCGCCAAGCTTGACGACAAAATAGCCTGGCTGGAGCGATATAAGAATCTCGAGGCGGCCGAGCAACGGACCGATCCGCGTTATGCCCCGGCACGACGCCGCACCAAATTGTTGTTTGCCGACGGGACCACCATGAAGTGCACGATCATCGACGTGTCGGCCTCGGGCGCGGCGATTTCGGCCGAAACCGTTCCGCAAATCGGCACCGTTCTGGCCATCGGCACCATCGTCGGCCGCGTGGTCCGTCATTTCCAAGGCGGCTTCGGGGTGAAATTCATCGAACGCCAAAGCCACGATCAGCTCGAGGAGAGCATCAGACCCGTCGAGGCGACCGTGAAACCCGCCGAACGCGCCCCGGCCGCGCCAGCGGTCAGGTCTGCGCTGCCGGGTCGCGGTGGATCGGATCTACCCACAAGACCGCCTCCGGCTTCTCCACCGGCTCGATGTCGAGATTGACGGCGATCGCCTGACCGTCGCTGCGCACCAGCACGCACTCCAGGATTTCGTCGGTGCTGGCGTTGATTTCTTGATGCGGCACATAAGGCGGGACGAAGATGAAATCGCCGGGATTGGCTTCGGCGGTGAATTGCAATTGCTCGCCCCAGCGCATGCGCGCCCTGCCGCGCACCACATAGATGATGCTTTCCAGGTGGCCGTGGTGGTGGGCGCCGGTTTTCGCATTCGGCTTGATGGTCACCGTGCCCGCCCATAGCTTTTGCGCGCCGGCGCGGGCGAAGTTAATCGCCGCCTTGCGATCCATGCCGGGGGTCGAAGGCACGTTGGGATCGAGCTGGTTCCCGGGAATGACGCGCACGCCATCGTGCTTCCAGCGGTCGGCGTCGGCGTGGGTGTGGGTAGCGTCACCGTGCGATTTGGTCACGAGGCTCGACCCGCTTTCCGAGAGACTTGCCATCACCTAGTTGGCCGCGGTGAGCGAAGCAAGGGGCCGGCGGTCTCGGCTTGGCGGATCGCACCATGTGCAGTTGCAGTGCGCGCAGCATTCGACGGCGCGACTGGCGGATGGTTGGCCCGCGGCCGCACGAACGACGGCTGTCGGGCGGCGCCTGCTACCAGCTGAATTTGTAGTTCACGCCGGCACGGACCACATTCTCGGAAAAGGTGAACGAGTGGGCCACAAAAGGACCGCACCCGTCGCGGTGGGGCAGGCAACGGTCCCGAGATTGACAAAGAGATATTCGATCTTGGTGCTGATCGCATCCGTGAAGGCATATTCGACGCCTGCGCCCGCCGTCCAGCCAAGCTGCGCCGGAGGCTGGGAGAGCACGCCACCCGGATTCAGCACCGGTACGAGGTTGCTGAACGCGGCGCCGCCGGTGCCGAAAAGCAGGAGACGATCGAACGCGTAACCGACGCGTGCGCGCGCAGTGCCGAGCCAGGTGCTCTTGGTTTGGCACGTTGTGCCGGCAGCAAGGGGGGGATTGCCTAAGGCGCCGGCAGCAACGCACGCCGCGGTGGAGCTGCTACCCTGGACACCGGACCAATCGAAGTCGCCCTCGAACCCGACCAGATACGAGCCCGTCTGATAATTGACGCCGAGCGTACCGCCGACAAGGGCGCCGCTGATATTGAAGTTGCCGGTCGACACGCCGTCAATCGACCACCGGCTTTTGCCAAAGCCGTAGCCGCCGTTGACGCCAAGATAAACGCCGCTCCAATTATAGTATGCCGGAAAATAGGTCGGCGGCGGCACCGGCGCCGCTTGGGGCACCGGCATGTCAGCCGCCATCACGCGGCCAACGCCCGCAAGCAACGCGACGACCCCAATAACAATCGCCCTCATCGGCACGCTCCGATTTGCCGACGACCATCCAGGCCCCAGGCCGCTATATTGACCGCTTGGCGGGTACAAGTCGAGTGGAGGCGGAGCGCGTGCACAGATATGCCGCCGTTTCCGGAAGCGTTAGCCTTATAAGTTCGCCGCTCTCCGGGTTTCCAATGCGTGCAAATTTGTCACGCCCGGGATTTTTTTGACCTGCACGGGCAGTGTCTCGACGCCTCGCCGTCTGAGCGCCGGCTACTTGCGTCGGCCGGTCGGCAATGTGGCCGTCGTGTCGTTGGCGACCGCCGCCACCTCGATGGACACCGTATGATCGATGCCGCCGCGGTCGAATGTGATCCGCAAGTGACGGCCCACCGGCGTGAGGCCGACGCTGGTCCGTAGCTGGGCAGCGCTGTGGATAGGCTTGCCGTCGACGGCGACGACAACGTCTCCTTTCTCAATGCCGGCCTTGGCCGCCGGCGAGTTCGGAGCGACATCGGCAATAACCGCGCCTTCGGCCGCATGCGTAGCGGCGCCGTCGCGTACTCGGTCGCCGGCGTCTTTGACGACAACGCCGATGCGGCCGCGGCGCACTTCTCCGTCTTCGACGAGTTGCTCCATAACGCGCCGCGCCATGTTGATGGGCACCGCAAAGCCGATCCCGATGTTGCCGCCGCCGGGCGAGAGGATTGCGGTGTTGATGCCAACGCAGCTGCCCGCGCAGGTTCACGAGCGGGCCGCCCGAATTGCCCGGATTGATCGGTGCGTCAGTCTGGATGAAGTCCTCGAAACCTTGCTTGGCAAGACCGGTGCGCCCGAGCGCACTGACGATGCCGGACGTGACCGTCTGGCCGAGGCCGAACGGATTGCCGATGGCCAGCACAAAATCGCCGACCTCCAGGCTGTCGCTGTCGCCCAGGGCGATCGCCTTGAGACCTGCGGCGTTTTGAATTTGCAGGACCGCGACATCGGTCGGCGGATCGCGGCCGACGAGCTGGGCGACAAAATGCCGGTTGTCCTTGGTCGTCACTTGTGCGGTCGAGAGCTGAGCGACCACATGGTTGGCAGTCAGGATGTAACCGTGCTGGGCATCGACGATGACGCCCGAGCCGACAGCATGAAACTCCCGCTCCACTTGTCTCGGCAGGTCGAAGAATTCGCGAAACAACGGGTCGCTATAAAGCGGATTGTCTTCCTTGACCCGGCCGCGAACGGAAATATTCACGACGCTCGGCGAGACTTCGCGGACAACGGGAGCAAGCGTCGGCAGCTTTCCCCCGGCGGCCTCGGGGATTTGCGCGACGGCCGGAACCACAACGGCGATCAGGCCGAGCATCAAGGCCGTCACGTACCGCAACATCGAGTTGTCTCTCGCATGAATTCAAAGCGAACACATGAATTCAAAGCGAAGCGGGAGCCGGGCTCCCGCTTCGCCGGCGGACCGTCAGGCGGCCTTATGCTGCTCGATCGTGTGGTTGTCGTTGGAAGAGTTGATGGCAATCCGGCGCGGCTTCATCGCTTCCGGGATTTGTCGCACCAAGTCGATCTTGAGAAGGCCGTTTTCGAACGAGGCGCTTTTCACCTCGACGTGGTCGGCCAGATTGAACGCCCGACGGAACGGACGGGCGGAGATGCCCTGATACAGGTATTGATGCTCACCCTTCTCGGCCTTGCGGCCTTCGACAGACAGCACATTGTGCGCGGCGGTGATGGTGACATCATCCGGGCCGAAGCCGGCCAGCGCCAGCGATATCTGGTACTGATCGTCGCCGGTTCGCTCGATGTTGTAAGGCGGGTAGTGCTGCTCCTCGCCGGCCCAGCGGCTCGAATCATCGAGCAGGTCAAGCAGGTGATCGAAGCCGACGGTCGACCGCCACAGCTGGGTCAGATCATAGTTTCTCATAACCGATCCTCCATTGAGCAAAGGGGTACGAGAGACGCCAAGCACCATGCCTGGCGCCCGCATTGCCGAGCCCCAAAAGGGCACCCGGCAAAATTTAGTTAGAAGGGGGCCGGCGGATTTCAAGAGGGTCTGCGCAGGACGCGTTCAGCCGAAAAAACCGTTTCGACAGACTGGCGGATTTTTGACATTTCCGGCCCCTTGTCTGGCCCCCTTGCATTTTTGCGAGCCACTCCTAAATCGCTCGTCGCCGGGACCCAACAAGTCCGGGCACGGACACCGGCGAGTGTCCGGCGCACTGTCCGAGGTGGCCTGGGCCCCCATCTCGCTCGGGCTGCCTCCTTGAGGGAAAGGAGGAAGCAAATGACACGTCGGCTGAACGGCCGCTCGTGGCGCGACGGCCAGCACCGAGACAACCTTCAAGACGACGCCAGCGACCGCTGGGACTTGAACGACCTGCTCCATCCTGCCCAGGCGTTCGAGCACCCGTCGGACGTCGTCAACGACCCTGATCTCACGCTCAACGAAAAACGCGCCATCCTTGCTTCGTGGGCGTCCGACGCCTGCGCGATCGAGGCGACGCCCCATCTGCGCTGCGCTCCTGGCGGAAAGCGTCCGGTCCACTACGACGCGGTGATGGACGCGCTACGCGCCCTCGACGGCCAGGCCCAAGAGCGCCGCGACGACGGCGCGCGCTACCGCCGGCTGTTGCGGCGGACCCGCTTCGAAGGTGGGCGCGACCCTCGCTCCCGAGGCGAGGGGCCTTCACTCAACTGACGGCCATTGCCGCTAGCAAACTGAAGGAGGCGATCAATGCAATTCCTAAGTGCCGACATCACAAGATTAACGGCGGCGATGGGCTTGGCTTTGAGCCTCGCCGTCGTTCTGGCGACCCTTGCGAAGTAGCAGGCGCTTGCGCCAGACGATCAGGAGAGAACGTCCATGCTCAATATAGATACGGTCGATCGCCGGGTGATTGCGCGGCAAGACAATGTGGTTCGAGTCGATTTCGGCCGCGAGCCCGATCCGCCGGCACCACGCTTCCCAGGCGCAACGGGGCTGCGCAGCGGCGGCGATAATGAGTGCATTGACGGATTCGGCTATCACCGACCCTTTGCCGGACCGGTCAACGTCGCCGGCCGCACGCGGCGATAATTACCGAGGTTGCCGTCTTGACATCTCGATGTCGTGAACCGAGATTTTCTGCGTAACCTTTGTGACACGGAGGTCGGCATGATTCCACCGGTCATGATTCCACCGGGTCAAGGGGCCGCGATGATGGTTGCGCTACCCGTTCGGATCGCAGCCTAGGCGGCAGGCACACGGACGTTTCGCCGGGCGCGGCCTTTGCGGGTCGCAGCAGTGAGGCAAGACCCCAATTCGGTCGCCCCCGGCGTGAAACCAAGACCTGCACCCTGCGTATTTTTGGAGCGGGCGTACCAAACGGCGCCGCAGGCTTTGAAACGTGCAACGAAAGTTCCGATGAAACCAAACGTACCGATGAAACCCAACATGTTCGACGAAACGCGCTCGATCAGGAGCAGCATGATGCGCATCCTCGTCCTCCTGATCGGATTTTTACTCGGCAGCACCGCACTTGCGCGCAGCGCCGAGGACATCGCCGCGGCGCAATCGGTGATCAAATCGCAAGAAGAAGCCTTCGCCCGCGACGATGCGGCAGCGGCCTACGCCTTCGCCGCGCCGGCCATTCAAAGCTTTTATCGAAGTCCCGAAGGCTTCATGTTTATGGTGCGGGGCGGTTACGCTCCGGTCTATCGCCACCGCAGTTTCGAGTTCGGGCAGGCCAGGGTCGTCGACGGCAAGATCATGCAAGACGTCGCGATCGTCGACGCCGACGGCCAAGCGTGGGACGCGCTCTACACCTTGGAGCCGCAGCCCGACGGCAGTCTCAGGATCAGCGCCTGTATCTTGAAAAAGGCGGTCACGTCCTAGCGGCGATGCGGGGACCGCGGAGCCCGGGTTGAGCCAACGGCTGCCGGCTCCCGGATTAAGGCTCTAGGCACGACCGCTCTCCTTGTGCGACACGCTGCGGGGCAGGCATCATGCCAGCGAGCGCGTCGGCGTTTGATGCGCTTTTCGGAAAATTCCAACGGCTTCCGTAAACGGCCTAGGATCACATCGTGGGCGCTGACGCAATTTATCTCATAACGATCTGGGCGATCCCGGTGATCATCGCCATCACCTTTCATGAAGCCGCGCACGGCTATGTCGCGCACCTTCTTGGCGATGACACCGCCTGGCGTCTCGGCCGCGTCAGCCTCAATCCGGCCAAGCACATCGATCCGTTCGGCACCATCCTGTTGCCCGGCATGCTGCTGTTGCTGCATGCGCCATTTCTGTTCGGCTATGCCAAGCCGGTCCCGGTCGATTTTCACGCGCTGCCGCAGCCGCGGCGTGACATGGTTCTGGTCGCTGCCGCCGGACCGGCGATGAACGTCGCGCTCGCCATCGTCGCGGCTCTGGCCTTCCACATCGTCGGCTATCTGCCGAGCACGCCGGCGCAATGGCTGGCCGACAATTTGCGGAACGCGTTGATCATCAACGTGGTGCTGGCGGTGTTCAATTTGTTTCCGCTGCCGCCGCTGGACGGCGGGCGCATTCTGGTCGGCATTCTGCCGAAGGCCGGCGCCGCAGCCGTCACCCGGCTGGAGCCATACGGCTTGATCATCTTGATCGGCCTCCTCATCGTCTTGCCGATGCTGGGCGCCCAACTCGGTGTCGACCTGAGCTTCGTCTCCACCGCGCTGTCGGCCGCCACCCGCGCCATCCTCAGGGTCATTCTTGTTGTGACCGGCAACCTGTAGCCACGCGCGGCCTGGGTTGAGCCAACGGGTCCGGCCCGAAGTGGCCGGCCCGATGACAAGCTCGCGAAACCCAGCGACGGCGCAGCAGGCTTTACACCGCTCCCGGATTTCGCTCCGCTCAATCCGGGCTACGAAGCTCAATCCGGGCTGCGAAGTGCGGCGAAGCACTCCGGCATTGCGCTTGTGCACAACCCGTGGTCCACTTGCCACGCAGGACATTGCGGAAGACCGAGCCGCAAAGGCCGAAGCCAAAAGCTTTGATCCTTCTTCCCGACCTTTCCGGCTGCGGCGACAAGGTCGAAGAAGGTGCGCCCTTGTGCATTCGCCTGGCTTCTGCCATGTTTTGCATAGGACAGTATTACTGTCCTAATTGGGTGGCCTGAGCGCGCGCGGCCCTTTCCTCGTCCTTCCGCCGAACCGGGAGGAAAAAGCGGATCGGGCAAAGACGCGCGGCGGCCAGCCGCCGAGGGCGAGGGCGCGCCGGAGCGCGGCAGACGAGCAGCCATGACGCGAAAGCGGCAAGCGCCGCCAAGCGGCACGAAGGTTGCCTCCAGAAATCGAAGGCTCGCCCTCGGGCGCATGTCCCACTTCGTCGCTGACCGCCAGCGGCCGAGCAGAAGTGGGATCGGCGCGCGACCATGAGATGTGTCGAAACGAGATGTGTCGAAAACGCCTCGGCGCGGCCACGGCCGCAGCGGGGGGAGCGCGAAAATGACGATGGCCGCGCAAGGCTTTGGGCTCTTTGATCCGGCGCAGGAAAAGGATTCCTGCGGCGTCGGTTTCATTGCCGACATCAAGGGCCGCAAATCGCACAAGATCGTCGAGGACGGGCTGACCATCCTCCTCAATCTCGAGCATCGCGGCGCGGTCGGCGCCGATCCGCGCGCCGGCGACGGCGCCGGCATCCTGGTGCAGACCCCGCACAAATTCTTTGCCAAGAAGGCCGCCGCGCTCGGCTTCACCTTGCCGGCGCCCGGGCATTATGCCGTCGGCGTGCTGTTCCTGCCGCACGACGACGCCTGGCGCGCCGAGATCATGGCGACCTACGCGGCGGTGGCCGCGGACGAAGGCATGGCGATCCTCGGCTGGCGCGACGTGCCGACCGACAATTCGACGCTCGGCGAAACGGTCAAGCCGACCGAGCCCAGGCACATGCAGGTCTTTATCGGGCGCGGCTCGAACGTCACCTCGGAAGACGAATTCGAGCGCCGGCTCTATATCCTGCGCAAGACCATCTCGCGCACGCTCTACTCCCGGCGCGAGCGGGCGACCTCGCACTATTATCCGGTGTCGATCTCCTGCCGCACGCTGATCTACAAGGGCATGTTCCTCGCCGATCAGCTCGGCACCTATTATCCGGACCTGCGCGATCCGGACTTCGAGAGCGCGCTGGCGCTGGTGCATCAGCGCTTTTCGACCAATACGTTCCCGACCTGGTCGCTGGCCCATCCTTACCGCATGGTCGCGCACAACGGCGAGATCAACACGCTGCGCGGCAACAACAACTGGATGGCGGCGCGGCAGGCGTCGGTGTCGTCGCCGAAATTCGGCGAGGACATCTCCAAGCTCTGGCCGATTTCCTACGAAGGCCAGTCCGACACCGCCTGTTTCGACAACGCGCTCGAATTCCTCACCATGGGCGGCTACCCGCTGGCGCATGCGATGATGATGCTGATCCCGGAGGCGTGGGCCGGCAATCCGCTGATGGATGAGGAACGCCGCTCGTTCTACGAATACAACGCCGCGCTGATGGAGCCGTGGGACGGCCCGGCGGCGATCGCCTTCACCAACGGCCGGCAGATCGGCGCCACGCTCGACCGCAATGGCTTGCGGCCGGCGCGCTACATCGTCACCCGCGACCACCGCATCATCATGGCCTCGGAAGTCGGCGTGCTGCCGATCCCGGAAGAAGAGATCGTCACCAAGTGGCGGCTGCAGCCCGGCAAGATGCTCCTGGTCGACCTCGAAGCGGGCCGGCTCATTCCCGATGACGAGCTCAAAAGCACGCTGGCGCAGAGCCATCCTTACCGCGAGTGGCTCGACCGCACCCAGATCGTGCTTGAGGAACTGCCGACCTCGGCGGACGCCGCGCCGATTTCCAACCTGGCGCTGCTCGAGCGCCAGCAGGCCTTCGGCTATACGCAAGAAGACCTGAAAATCCTGATGACGCCGATGGCGACGACCGGCGAAGAGGCGGTCGGCTCGATGGGCAACGACGCGCCGATCTCGGCGCTGTCCGACAAGCCGAAGCTGCTGTTCACCTATTTCAAGCAGAACTTCGCCCAGGTGACCAATCCGCCGATCGATCCGATCCGCGAAGAACTGGTCATGAGCCTCGTCTCGATCATCGGGCCGCGGCCGAACCTGTTCGATCTCGAAGGGTCGTCGAAGACCAAGCGGCTCGAAGTGCATCAGCCGATCCTGACCAACGCCAATCTGGAGAAGATCCGCGCCATCTCCGAGATCGCCGAGTCGCACTTCAAATCGATCACGCTCGACGCGACCTGGCTCGCCGAGGCCGGCGGCACCGGCATGGAAGAGGCGATCGCGGCCTTGTGCAACAAGGCCGAGGCGGCGGTGCGCGACGGCATCAACATCGTCATCCTGTCCGACCGCCGCGCCAGCGCCGACCGGATCCCGATCCCGTCGCTGCTCGCCTGCGCCGCCGTGCATCATCATCTGATCCGCGAAGGCTTGCGGACCTCGGTCGGGCTCGTGGTCGAATCCGGCGAGCCGCGCGAGGTGCATCATTTCGCCTGCCTCGCCGGCTATGGCGCCGAGGCGATCAATCCGTATCTCGCGTTCGAGACGTTGGTGGCGATGAAGGGCGAATTGCCGCAAAAGCTCGACGACAAGGAAATCGTCAAGCGCTACATCAAGTCGATCGACAAGGGACTGCTCAAGGTGATGTCGAAAATGGGCATCTCCACCTATCAGTCCTATTGCGGGGCGCAGATTTTCGACGCGGTGGGGCTGAAGACCGAGTTCGTCGGCAAATATTTCACCGGCACCGCCACGCGGATCGAGGGCGTCGGCGTCGAACAGATCGCCGAGGAAGCCGTGCGCCGGCATCGCATGGCATTCGGCGACGCGCCGATCTATCGCTCGATGCTCGATGTCGGCGGCGACTATGCGGTACGGGTGCGCGGCGAGGAGCATGTCTGGAACGCGGCGACGGTGGCGACGCTGCAACATGCCGTGCGCGGCAACTCTTATGAAAAATACCGGCACTATGCCGAGCTGATCAACGATCAGTCCGAACAGCTCTTCACCATCCGCGGCTTGTTCCGGCTGAAGGCCGCGCATGAGGACGGCCGCCCGGCGGTCGCCACCGATGAGGTCGAGCCGGCCGCCGAAATCGTCAAGCGCTTCTCGACCGGCGCCATGTCGTACGGCTCGATCTCGCGCGAGGCGCACACCACGCTCGCCATCGCCATGAACCGGATCGGCGGCAAGTCGAACACCGGCGAAGGCGGCGAGGAATCCGACCGTTACAAGCCGCTGCCGAACGGCAACTCGATGCGCTCGGCGATCAAGCAGGTGGCGTCCGGCCGGTTCGGCGTCACCGCCGAATATCTCGTCAATTCGGACATGATGCAGATCAAGATCGCGCAAGGCGCCAAGCCCGGCGAAGGCGGTCAATTGCCCGGCCACAAGGTCGACAAGACCATCGCCAAGGTGCGCCACGCGACGCCCGGCGTCGGCCTGATCTCGCCGCCGCCGCATCACGACATTTATTCGATCGAGGATCTGGCGCAGCTCATCTTCGACTTGAAGAACGTCAATCCGGACGGCGCCGTCTCGGTCAAGCTCGTCTCCGAAGTCGGCGTCGGCACTGTGGCCGCCGGCGTCTCGAAGGCGCGCTCCGACCATGTCACCATCGCCGGTTTCGAAGGCGGCACCGGCGCGTCGCCGCTGACCTCGATCAAGCATGCCGGCTCGCCCTGGGAGATCGGGCTCGCCGAGACCCACCAGACGCTGGTCGGCAATCGTCTGCGGGGACGCATCGCGGTCCAGGTCGACGGCGGCATCCGCACCGGCCGCGACGTCGTGGTCGGCGCGCTTCTTGGCGCCGACGAGTTCGGCTTCGCCACCGCGCCGCTGATCGCCGCCGGCTGCATCATGATGCGCAAGTGCCATCTCAACACCTGCCCGGTCGGCGTCGCCACCCAGGACCCGGTGCTGCGCAAGCGCTTTCGCGGCCAGCCCGAGCACGTGATCAATTATTTCTTCTTCGTCGCCGAAGAGGTGCGCGAGATCATGGCGTCGCTCGGCTACCGCAGCTTCTCCGAGATGATCGGCCAGATGCAGATGCTCGATGTGCGCGACATGGTCGATCACTGGAAGGCGCGTGGACTGGATTTTTCGCGGCTGTTCATGAAGCCGGACGTGCCGGCCGCGGTCGCGATCTACCATCGCGAGGCACAGGATCACAAAATCCACGACATTATCGATCGCAAGCTGATCGCGCAGGCGCAGGCCGCGCTCGATCGCGGCGCGCCGGTGCGCCTGAGCCTGCCGATCACCAACACCGATCGCACTACCGGCGCCATGCTGTCGGGCGAAATCGCCAAACGCTATGGCCATCAAGGCTTGCCGCACGACACCGTCGTGGTGAAGTTCAAGGGCACGGCCGGTCAGAGCTTTGGCGCGTTCCTCGCCCGCGGCGTCTCGTTCGAGCTTGAAGGCGACGCCAATGATTATGTCGGCAAGGGGCTCAGCGGCGGCCGCATCGTCGTGCGTCCGCCGGCGGAAGGCAGCGTCATTCCCGAGCAGTCGATCATCGTCGGCAACACCGTGTTGTATGGCGCTATCGAGGGCGAGTGCTATTTCCGCGGTGTCGCCGGCGAGCGCTTCGCCGTGCGCAACTCCGGCGCCATCGCCGTCATCGAAGGCGCCGGCGACCATTGCTGCGAATACATGACCGGCGGCGTCGCCGTGGTGCTCGGCCCGACCGGCCGCAACTTCGCTGCCGGCATGTCGGGCGGCATCGCTTACGTGCTCGACGAGGACGGCACCTTCGCGTCACGCTGCAATATGGCCATGGTCGAGCTCGAACCGATGCCGGCCGAAGAAGAGATCAACGCGCGGGTCTATCACCACGCCCGCGATCTCGAGGCCCATGGCCTGGTCGAGGTCATGTCCGACATGAGCCAGTTCGATGCGGCGCGGCTCTATCTCTTGATTTCGCGCCATGCCCACTTTACCGGCTCGACGGTCGCCGCCAAGATCCTGGGCGACTGGTCGGCCTGGTATCCGAAATTTCGTAAAGTCATGCCGGTCGAGTATCGTCGCGCTCTCAACGAACTGAAGGCCGAGGCACGGGCCATGCAGGCGGCCGAGTAGAGCGCGAGAGCGAGCGAAATCCGATGCGTTTATTGTCCGCTCATCCCCGCGAAGGCGGGGACCCAGTCAGCAACCGAGGCTTCGAAGGGCTCCCGCTGGATTCCCGCTTTCGCGGGAATGCGCGGGCGTTTTTCCGAGATGCTCGGATCACGCTCTAGGGCGCGCAGTGGGCAAGGTCACCGGGTTTCTCGAATACGAACGCGAAGACCGCGACTACGAGCCGGTCGAAGAGCGTATTCGTCACTGGCACGAATTCGTGCTGCCGCTGCCGGAGGCGGACTACAAGACCCAGGCGGCGCGCTGCATGAATTGCGGCGTGCCCTATTGCCAGGGCACCGGCTCGCTGCGCCCCGGCACGCCGGGCTGTCCGGTCAACAACCAGATCCCGGACTGGAACGACCTCGTCTATAACGGCGACTGGGACGAGGCCGCGCGCAATCTGCACTCGACCAACAATTTCCCCGAAGTCACCGGCCGCGTCTGCCCGGCGCCGTGCGAAGCGTCCTGCACGCTCAACATCGACGAGAACCCGGTCACCATCAAATCGATCGAATGCGCGATCGCCGACCGCGCCATCGCCCAAGGCTTGAAGCCGGAGCCGGCGGCGGCGCGGACCGGCAAGACCGTAGCGGTCGTCGGCTCGGGACCGGCGGGCTTGGCCTGCGCGCAGCAACTCGCCCGCGCCGGACATGCCGTCCACGTCTACGAAAAATACGCCAAGGCCGGCGGGCTGTTGCGCTACGGCATTCCCGACTTCAAGATGGAGAAAAACCACGTCGAGCGCCGCGTCGTGCAGATGGAAGCCGAGGGCATCGTCTTCCATTATGGCGCTCATGTCGGCGTCAATGTCGCAGCCGCCAAGCTCATCGCCGACTACGATGCCGTGGTGCTCACCGGCGGTTCCGAGAAGCCGCGCGACCTGCCGGTGCCCGGCCGCGAGCTCAAGGGCGTGCATTTCGCCATGGAATTCCTGCCGCAGCAGAACCGGCGCGTGTCCGGCGAAGCGGCCGCCGAGGCCGAGCCGATCCTCGCCACCGGCAAGCATGTCGTCGTCATCGGCGGCGGCGACACCGGCTCCGACTGCATCGGCACCTCGATCCGCCAGGGCGCGGTGTCGGTGACCAACTTCGAGATCCTGCCGGCGCCGCCGCTGCACGAGAACAAGATGCTCACCTGGCCGAACTGGCCGCTGAAGCTGCGCACCTCGTCGAGCCACGAGGAAGGCGCCGAGCGCGACTTCGCGGTGATGACGACGCGGTTTTCCGGCGCCAACGGCTTCGTCAAGAAGCTGCACTGCGTGCACATCGACGACAAGATGAAAGCCATTCCCGGCAGCGAGTTCGAGGTCGATGCCGAGCTCGTGCTGCTGGCGATGGGTTTTGTGCATCCGGTGCACGACGGCATGATCAAGGAGCTCAGCCTCGCGCTCGACCAGCGCGGCAATGTGGCCGCCTCGACCGACGATTATCGCACCTCGCTCGACAAGGTGTTTGCCGCCGGCGACATGCGCCGCGGCCAGTCGCTGGTGGTTTGGGCGATCCGCGAAGGCCGCCAGGCCGCGCACGCGGTGGACGCTTATCTGATGGGCTCGTCGCTGCTGCCGCGCTGAGCGGCTTTAGCGGGAATTGGCGGCGGCCGGTCCGACCGGCAAAGGCGGCCGCGGCGGCGCGCCGTCGAGCTCAATGCGCTGGCGCGGCTTTGGCGCCGCAACGGCCGGCGCAGCAGGAGCGACAGCCGCCGCCGGCTCCTTCTTGGCTTCGCTCGGCTTCTTCGGTTCGTTCTTGCCGGTGTCGCTTTTGCCTGCGTCGCTTTTATTGGTTTCGTTCTTGCCGGCGGCGCCCTTTGCTGGTGCCGCGGGTCCGGGTGCCGGCGGCAGCGGTTGTGCCGGCACCGCGTCGGTCGCGCCATCGGTCTTGGCATCGGCGCGTGGCCAGGAGAAATCGTCGGCGCGGCCGGGCGGCGCCGCCAGCGCTTCGCCACGGCTGAGCACGCGCGTCGCCAGCGGATCGGCCTCTTTCGGCGCCGGCCGGCTGGTGGCGCCGAGAAGCTCGCCGGCCTCGCCGGAGCCGATCGCGCTTAGCGGCACCACCGGGCCGATCGCCGGCCGCGATCCGACGACGCCCTTGCCCGGCGACTGCTCTTCCGGACCGGGCAGCGCCACCGGCACGACATGATTGGTCAGCACCCGGCGCAATTCATGCTCGACATAATGCGCGAGCTTCTCGGCGCCGTACTTGGTGAAATTGACGCCGTCATAGGTGCGCAGCCGCCGCGTCTGGCCCTGGAAATCCGGGCCCTGCTGCGCATAGCGCCCCTGATCGTCGACGAAGCCGTCCCAGATGTCGACATAGACGATGCCGGCCTTGTCGGCGCGGGCGCGGAAAAGCTCGTCGAGATAGAGCATGTCGCTCGTCGACTTGGCGCCACGGATCGACGGCAGCCCGACCCACAGCACCGGCACGCCCTTGCTCTTGAGCGCGGCGATCATGTCGTCGATGCGCTTCTCATAAAGCTCGGCCCACTTGTCGGTATGAAACTCGTAATTGCCGCCGGGCGGCGGCCGGCGCTGCGCCTCGTTGGCCGCGGGCGGCGGCTGATCGGCGTCCGGCGGCGTCGGCTCGGCCGATGGCGTCGTCGCGCCTTGGCCTTGCGGCGACGACGTTGCGTTTTTTTCGTTTTTTTCGTTTTTTTCGCTTTTTGCCGGCGGAGCGCGGTCGCGCAGCGGCAGGCGGTCATTGGTGCCGAGCATGACGACGATGGCGCTCGGCTTTTCCGGCGCCAGCACGTCCTTCACGGCTTGCGACCAATCCGGCGCATCGGCGCGCGCTTCGTAGCGCACCAGGCCGGAATACGGCCGGATCTTGCGCACGAAGCCGACTTGCGGCGTGTCGGCGAACGCTTCCTCGAGGCCGTAGCCGAGCCAGTCGGCAAGCTGGTCGCCGATGACCAGGACGGTCTCGGCCGGCGGCGTGTCGACTTTGCGCGGCGCCGGCGGCTTGATGGCTTCGTAGGTCTGCTGGCGCTGATTGAACGGATTGTACGGATCGTAGGAATTGTTCGGGTAGTAGCCGCCGCCGCCGCCCCCACAGCGGCCGGAAGAAATCGCGAAACTGCACCGGCTGCACCAATCCGCCATTCGCGCGCGCATCGAACGCCGCGCGGCCGCCGGCAAATTGCGCGCCCGCCGGGCCGGCAGAAGCGGCGCCCGCCAAAAGGACGGCAAGCGCCAGTGCAAGTCGCCGGTTATCTCTTGTCATCGACGCGCTCGTTGATCCGCCAGGAATTGATCGTCGGCCAATAAGCTTGCCGTGGAGTTATCCTACACCTCGGCAGCCGCGCCAAGCGACCGACATGCCAGCCAAATCGTGTCAACTTGAGGATGTTCGGCCTGGCAACGTTAAGGACGCCGTAACGGGAGCCCGTTCCCCGGCCCCCGCCGAATCACATCGCCACCACGGCCATGATTTCGACCTCGATGAGAAAGCCGGGATTCGCCAGCGCGGTGACGCCGATCAGCGTGCTCGGCGACGGCCGCTCGGCGTCCCACGGCAACGGCAAGGTGCGATCGTTGAGCACCTTCAGGAACGCCGGCACGTCGACCGCGTACATGCGCCGGAACACCACATCGTCCCAGGTCGCGCCGGCGGCCTTGAGCTGCAACGTGAGCCCCTCGAGCACGGCGGCATATTGCGCGCGGAGGTCGCCCGGATGCAGCGGCTGATAATTGTCATCCGCCGGCGTCTGGCCGGCGATGTAGATCAGCTTCGAGGGCTTCTCCACCGTGAGCACGCGGGTGTAGTTCGGATGATGAAACAGACCGGGAGGATTCAAGTATTCGCGCGACATGAACGCTCTTTTGCTCTGGCGCCGCTAGGCATTGTCGTTGGCGCCCTCGTCTTTCCACGGCAGCTGGTCGAACGGCGGCTGGTAGCCCCGGTCACGATAGCGATCTTCCGGCACGTCGAGCTCTTGATGCTCGTCGTATCTGACGTGGACGCTGTCCTGATCGCCCCAGCCCTTGCGTTCCCGATAAATGCCGCGCGGTTCCATGACGTACACCTATACTACCGTTCGCCCCGACGCCACCGTGTCGACGCGATCCGAGGCGCGCCCGCGCGTGCCCATTAGCGGATGCGCGCAACACGAACATGCTCGCCGTTTTCGTTCGTATTGATGATCTCGGTCTCGCCCTTGCAGATCAAAACGTCGTCAGCCAAAAGCCACAGCGACGCCTCGGTCTGGTCCAGCGGGCTCACGCGAAACGACGCTCCCGACGTCATGACGATGATCGACCCGTCGTCGGCGATCGAGTTCGATCGAATTGTCATCGCACGATTGCGCCGTCGCCGACGCGCTCGCGATCATCACGAGCGCAAGTGCGCCAATCAAGGCTCGCATGTCTCGTCCCGCACCCGTCCCGGCTCGGTCGCATTGAGCGCGATGGCGATAGCGTCAGTCAATAGTGTGGATGCCGTCAGTGCGGATGCCGTCGGTGCGGATGCCGTCGCTGCTGCGCACGGTCGCGAATTGAGCGCGGATCGATGCGCTCCTCTTGGCCCGCATTCAGCCGGCGGGTTCGGTCCGAAGCGGCCGCTCCGAGGACAAGCTCCGCGAAACCCGGGAGCCGCATCCGCGCGTTACAATCGTTGGCGGATTTCGCAGACGCTCAATTCGGGCTGCGGCTCGGTTGAGGCATCCGGCTGACCAGGCAGCGAGACATTGAGCCAGTACTCGCCGATGGTCTGGATTCGCCTTTTCAGCGCATCGAAATCCACGGGCTTGCGGAGGTAACTGCTCGCCTGGAGGGCGTAGCCTGCCAAGACGTCGTCCTCAGCCCCGGACGTCGTGAGAATGACCACCGGAATAACTCTTAGTGCCGCATCTTTTTTGATTTCGGCAAGCAATTCCCGGCCGTCCATTTTCGGCATGTTCAAATCAAGAATGATCAAATCCGCCGGCCGCGACGCCTTCGCATCCGGCCCGAAGCGCCGCAGAAAATCGAGCGCCTCAAGCCCATCATTGGCGACATGCAACTGCACCGATGGAAAGACCTCCTGAAATACCAGTTCCATCAACCGCACATCGCCGGGATTGTCTTCGACCAGCAAAATGTCCATCGCCTGTGCTGGCCTTTCTGAGGCGCTTTGAATATCCGTAGAAAGCCGTAGGCGATGGATCGTGGTTGATGGCGTGTGACCATCGCGTGAGTGCCGTAGCTCGGGTTGAGCCAAAGTTGCCGGCCCGATGACACGCTCGGCGAAACCGGGGAGCTGCGTGCGCCTCACAATCGTTCCCGGATTTCGCTGACGCTCAATCCGGGCTACGGCGCGCTGCACTTCGGACGGTACGTATGCCGATTTCTCTGCAAAAATTTTGATTAAAAGTTTTCCAAAAAAATCAAATCAGGTTCAAATCTTTTTTGGCTAAATTGCGGTGTCACGGTACAGCCGAGCCAAGACTTCCAAGCCAAGGCCTCCAAGCCAAAACCTTCAAGCCAGACCTCCAAGCCAAAACCTGACGGCACCCACATGCACCCCGCCATCGCCAAGCTGGAAATCGCAGCACGACGGTTGCAGCTCCTCGGTGGACTGGAGCAAACCGAATACAGCGGCTTAGTGGCTCAGCTGCGCGAGGTCTCGGAGCAATTGAATGGGTTCGAACGCCAAATCAATGAGGTGAAAGCCTGCCCGATCCACTTCGGCGATTTGCTCCGCGGCGCCATGGGCGCTGCCTCCGCTCCGGCCGGTCAGACGGCAAGCCGGATGATTGTGCAAGTACCGGACGACATCATGGTCGCCGGCCCGCCTCACGATTTGCGCGATCTGTTCGCCAGCTTGACGGAATACGCTCTCACCGTTGGCCAAAATCAGATCGAACTGCGCGCGGAAATCAAATACCTGGGCACGCAAGCCAGAGCGGTGTGCGCAACCGAACTGGTCATCCAATCATCCGACATACCGGATTTTCTCCGGCGCAAGTTATGGGACGCCGTCGGGGCGCGTCGCGGCGAGGTTACGGTCGTCTCCGAGGTGAAATATTGCCGCGTCGTGTTCACGCTGCCCGTCGAACGCCGATTGGGCACGATTCTCGGCTGACGAGCGCGCACTATCAAACGCAGCAATTGTAGCCCGGGTTGAGCGCAGCGAAACCCGGGAGCTGCATGCGCGCTTCACCATCGTTCCCGGATTTCGCTAAAGCTCAATCCGGGCTACGGCTCGCTGATCGCCCGGTGGCGCGGCAGCGGAAGATACTGGCTGGCGACTATAATGAAGAGGTCGCCAACTCAAGCGACCTTCGGCATATACTGAGCGCCAATGTCGAAAGACCAGACTCCCATCCCTAAGAGACCAACGCGCTCCTGGATAGTAGGCGCTTTGCTTTTTATAGTGGGGCTCGCTGGCTTTCAGGCTTGGCAGTTGTTGCAATGGCCCTTGAATGGATACTTGTACTTTGGTGGGAAAGGCAGCATCGGGAAAGTCTTCCCGCATGACCGGGTGATCTTCGAGTTAGCTGTATTGGAAAACTTGTTCTTTTTGGGCGTTTCCCTCTTCGTTTTTTGGCTTCTCCTAAGACTGAAAAGTTGACCTCCCAGCGAAAGACCGGGTGACTAACACGTAGCCCGGGTTGAGCGGAGCGAAACCCGGGAGCTGCACGCGCGCTTGCCGATCGTTCCCGGATTTCGCTCCGCTCAATCCGGGCTACGGCTCCTGTATAGCGGCGGTTATTGGTCAAAAACCACGTCCAGGACGGCGGTACTCGCACTGCGGCCCTTTGTCCCTCCGGCGGCGTCCTCGTCCTCAGCGGCCAAAATTATCGAGGATCGATAATAATATTGACGATCATCGATAATCGATATATCGATTATCGATATATTCTGGGAGGGGAAGCCATGCCCGATGATAGAAGGCTCTTTGCCGTCACGCAGTGGGTGCTGCGCGCCGGCATTATCGTGACCATGCTGCTGATCGGCATGTACTTGCTGGGCGTGGCCGCCATGATCTTTGGGCTGGCTACCTCACGCCTGCCGCTCGAGCGGATCGCGCACTGGACCGGCGTCACCATGACAGCCGATGAGATCGGCCGCATGGCGCTGGCCGCGTTCGCCGGCGCCATCGCGGCGATGGCGCTCGTCCACTTCATCCTCCGCGCTTTGCGGCGCGTGGTCGCCAGCGCCAGTGTGGGCGATCCGTTCATCGAGACGAATGCCACCGAGCTCGTCCGCGTCGCCTGGTTGCTGCTCGGCGTCGAGGTGATCGGTGCGCTGATCAAGCCTGTGGTTTATCTGCTCGCGCCCGACGCCGTGCGCGCGAAGATGCACGATACGGTCCATATCTCGGTGACCGGGCTGTTCGCCGTGCTCCTGATCTTCGTGCTCGTGCAGATTTTCAGGCGCGGCAGCGACATGCGCGCCGAACTCGCAGGGACGATCTAGCATGGCGATCGTCGTGAACCTCGATGAGCTGCTCTACGCGCGCCGCATGACATTGACGGAACTCGCCGATCGCGTCGGCATCACCCTCGCCAACCTGTCGATCCTCAAGACCGGCAAGGCCAAGGCGATCCGGTTCTCGACCCTCGACGCGATCTGCCGGCAGCTCGACTGCCAGCCGGGCGATCTGTTGGCGTTCAATGCGGACGGCGCCCCCGGCGAAGAAAAGCCGGCAACCGACTCGCTCTAGAGCACGTACTCATAAATCTTCAGCGATATCCGCTCGCTCCGATACCGATCGCCTTTGTGCAAGCGCAGGCAAATGTAATGGGCCAAGTATCAGGGGAGCGGCAAATCGTGGCGCGCGACAGGCCGTAGCTGGGAATAAGGGACGGTGCACATGCACATGCATGCCCCATACCCGCCGAATGCATAGTCACCATAGTCGATCACAACACCCGTCTTGGAAAAAGACCAATCAGAAAACTTCTTCGTACCGTCTATAACCTCCTGAAGGCCAACGTTGCTCGCCTCGCTGCTGCTTAACCCATGAACGTCTGCCGCATCCGATTTCTGTTTGACGACCTGTGAGCGACAGTATTGAAATAGCTCGCTGGCCTTGTCTGGGGCGATGCTGCTATCAAACGTCAGCTCTCGTCCTACCGACGTTTCCATATTGATGTTTGTTGACCAATGATACGGGTGAGCCTGTCCCAGATAGTTGTTGTATTCGGCATGCACCGAAAGCAGACGCTGTGTCGCAAAGGGCAATGAGATGTGAAGTTCAACAAAGTAGTTTTCCCCCGGAGTTGGTTGCCGATTGTCATTGAGCTTTAAGTCGTCGATCGCGTCCTTCACCATTTTGTCGATGCTGGCGTTAGCCTTTGCTTGCCACGCGCCCGAACCGGTGAATTTGATTGCCTCGACGGAAAGGCGAGCCGTGTTCCTTGTGGGAGGATGGAAAATGAACACTGGCCTGAACCTGTCTTCTTCAGTGTCGCCCGTCGCGGGCCTTCCCTCCAAGAATCTCCGACGCTTTTCGCTTTCCCGTGCTATGCACTTCGACAAAGCAGTGTCTGCGCGGTTCGCGAGACAGGTCCCGTCGCGGGTTTGAATCCACTTGATTTGGGACGAGCGCAAACCTGTTCGTTCATCATCTGGCAGCAAACCGCGCAATCGATCAAACGCAGCGCCAAGCGCGTGGTCTGCAGCCCGTGCCTCCGCATCCCCACAGATCGCGCGCTCTATATCACTCTTGGCCCGATTGCAGTCGATCGCCAAGGCAGAGTGAGCAGCAAGCGTCAGTGTAGCAGTAAGACAAAGCCTTAGCATGAGAACACCTCGACGGTTTCGTGCGAGGACCCGCATAAAGCAGAATATGCGACCGTCGCAATTTAAAATGTGCCAATTCAACCGCTGATGAAGCCTGCTCAGAGTCATTTTCGACGGCTTCATCGGGGTTGTCGGCTGTTTGACATCCATTTCTGCCCGCGAGCGCCGAGCCGAGTTGTGTCTGAATTCCGGCGGCACTAGCAGAGGTTAAATCTCTACGCGGCGATGTCCTTTGCCTCTGAGAGCGGATATTGCCGCGCTTTTATGAGATACGCCGTGGACGCCCACGCGCGCGCGACAGTCTCATATACAGGGACACATCTTGACAAACGTCCCCATATCAGTTACATATCACCTCGAATCTCGCTCACTGAGGGACGCATTCCGGTTGCGATCCGCAATGTGGAGCGAGTGCGGTGCTTCCGCGCGGGCTCGCAACCTGCGCCGGAGCGGCTTTGGGCATCATTCTCTTCGGCATTACGACCGAAGCGGGAGGTGCTTTCCCTAGAACTGGGACTGGAACGGGCGGGTAACGCCCGCCCCGCCCGGTCCCAGGAAGCATGGCCTGAAGCTGAGCCGGGATGTGAAAGTCCCGGCGAGAGCCGCAGCGGTGCGCCGGAAGGCGAGCGCGCCCCGACATTTGGCGCGCGTCCGCGCCCCGGCATCGGCCGGCGGCAACGCTTGTCGATGCGGCGCGGACCTTGGTTGGATGCGCCTTTCGGCGCGCCGCTTCCCTCGCTTTTTTTCGGGGCGGCGGAATTTTTGGCACTGGCGTCGTGGTTGGCAAAGCTCGGGCGCGTACGCGCCGCGAGAACGGGATTTCATTGTCGTCATTGCGGGCCATGACGAAACCGCGGCGCGCGTACCGGGTGCAAGACGGCAAACAAAGCAAGAAGGATAATTCGCCGATGACCAAAAAGGCCGCGCAGAAATTCACGCCGGAGGAGTGGCAGGCCCGCTTCAACGCCGGCGCGAAACAGGCGCAGCGCGAATACTGCAATATCTTCGCATTCTGGCGCGCCTGCCGCCTCAAGCCGTGCCGGCGGGCGAAAGAATGCCGCGGCCATGCGCGCACCTGCCTCAAACGCGGGCTCGGCGGCGTGCCGTACGATGATCAATTCGCCGCCAATCTTCGCATCATTGCGGCAACGCCGCCGGACGCGGAGCAGCCGACCAAAACGGGCCGCCGCTCCAGCGCGTTCAGTCTCGTCACCTATGGACCCGATTGATGATGACCAAATCGTAGGGTGGGTAGAGCGAAGAGAAAAGCGAAACCCACCGTGCAGTATCGTAGGGTGGGTAGAGCCAACGGGTCCGGCCCGAAGTGGCCGGCCCGATGACAGGCTCCGCGCAGCCCACGCGGCATCGCAGTCCGGCGACGCACCGCGTGGGCACGGCGCGTTGCGCCTTTGCCCACCCTACGAGCGGAAAATGAGCTTAAGGCTGCCGCAGGCGATCGAGCACCAGGCTCGAGGCAAAGCCGTCCGGGATCTGCCCGGTCGCGGACTGGAAATTGCGGATGGCGATGCGGGTGCGCGGGCCGAGAAGCCCGTCCGGCTCGCCGACGTCGAAGCCGCGCCGCGCCAAGAGCTCCTGCATCTCGAACCGCTCGGCCATCGACAGCGCCCGCTCGTCGCGCGGCCAGGGCTGCACGAACGGCCCGCCGCCGCGCAGCCGGTCGGCGAGATGGCCGATGGCAAGCGCGTAAGCTTCCGCCGGATTGTATTTCATGATGACGCGGAAATTCGCCAGCGCCAGGAAGGCGGGTCCGCGCGCGCCGGCCGGCAACAGCAAGAACGCCTTGTCCGATGGGCGCGGAAACGGCTTGTCGCCGGCGCGGACGATCCCCATCGCCTCCCACTGGCCGATGGTCATTTTGCCGCGAGCGGTCGGCCAGCAGATAATTGAAATTCGCCGGCAGCACCACCTCGTAGCCCCAGCTCTCGCCCGAGACCCAGCCGTCGGCTTTCAGATTGTTGGCGGTCGAGGCGATGACGTCGGCGACGGTGTCGACCACGTCGCGGCGGCCGTCATGGTCGAAATCGACGGCAAAGCGCTTGAACGTGGTCGGCATGAATTGCGTCGGGCCGAACGCGCCGGCCCACGAGCCGATCAGCCGCTCCGGCTTGACGTCGCCGCGCGCCACGATTTCGAGCGCGGAGAGAAACTCCTCGCGGAAATAATCGCGGCGGCGGCCGACGCAGGCGAGCGTCGCCGTCGAGCGCAGCACCGAACGGTCGCCGCCCATGATGCCGTAGCTCGAATTCCACGCCCCAGATCGCGGCGATGATGTAATGGTCGACGCCGTAGGCGCGCTCGACCGCGGCGAAGACCGCGGCATATTGCGCCAACATCTCGCGGCCGCGGGCGATGCGTTCGTCGCTGACCAGGATGTCGAGATAGTCCCACGGCGATTTGTTGAACTCCGGCTGGGCATCGAGCAAGTCCATGATGCTCAGGTCCGGCGTCAGGCCGGCGGTAAAATGCTCGAAGGCTTCGCGGCCGATGCCGCGCTGCTCCGCCGCCGGCCACAGATTGGCGAGGCAATTGCCGAAATCGGCGGCGGCGGCGCGGATGGCGTCTGCCGTCATCAGCGGATGGCGCGAGGCGCCGGATTGCCCGCTCCATTCGCGCGTTCCCGCCGCCGGCGGCGGCGCCGGAACCGTGGGCGCCGCCGACGGTTGAAGCAGCCGTGTCAGCCAATTGTCTTCTGCCAAGCGCTGCGCCGCTGCCGCATCGGCGAGCGCAATGACCAAGAGCGATGCGGCAGCACCGCGAAGGATCGGGCCGAATAACCATGAACAACGATCTCAATGCCGGTATGTCCGATTGGCAGTTGCCCGAACGGGTCATCTGGTGTGCTACAGGATTCGTTAAATCCTTGCGGTTACTGCGAACCATCTTTCGGTGCGGGCCTGCGCGCTTCGTGTACCCATTGGACAAAGATTTAGGCAACAAAGCGTCTCGCATTCAATCACCCCTCCCCCGCTCGACGGCATCCGATGAAACCCATACGTAAAGCTGTGTTCCCCGTGGCCGGGCTCGGCACCCGGTTCTTGCCGGCTACCAAGGCCATGCCGAAGGAAATGCTCCCGGTGGTCGACCGGCCGCTGATCCAGATCGTCGTCGACGAAGCCCGCGAGGCCGGCATCGAGCATTTCATTTTCGTCACCGGCCGCAACAAGGGCGTCATCGAGGATCATTTCGACCGTCAGTTCGAACTGGAAATGACGCTGCTGGAGCGGCAGAAGCAGGAGGCGCTCGACGTCCTGCGCCGCGACCTGCCGGAGCCCGGCTCCACCAGCTTCACCCGCCAGCAGGAGCCGCTGGGCCTGGGCCATGCGGTGTGGTGCGCGCGCGAGCTCATCGGCCACGAGCCGTTCGCGCTGTTGCTGCCGGACGTGCTGGTGCAGCACGAGCGCGGCTGCCTGGCGCAGATGATCGACGCCGCGCAGGCGATCGGCGAGCGCGCCAATATCGTCGCCGTCGAGGAGGTGCCGCTCGAGCGCATCGATCAATACGGCGTCGTCGGCGTCGGCGCGACCAAGGGCAACGTGTTCTCGATCACCAGCATGGTGGAAAAACCGCCGCGCGAGCGGGCGCCGTCGAATCTGATCATCACCGGCCGCTACATCCTGCAGCCCGAGATTCTCGATCTCCTGGAAAAGCAGGACCGCGGCACCGGCGGCGAAATCCAGCTCACCGACGCCATGATCGCGCTGGCGCAGACGCAACCGTTCTACGGGCTGAAATTCGAAGGCCGCAGCTTCGACTGCGGCTCGAAGATCGGCTTTCTCGCCGCCAACGTGTCGTACGCGCTGGCGCGCGACGATATCGCGCCGGGCTTTCGTGCCGAGATCAAGAAAATGATCGGGGAGATCAACGGCGGGTAAGGGTCAGATCGTCCGACCGGCGCGAAAATCCGTCACGGCGTCGAGCCTGATTTTTGCTCCACTCGTTCCCGCACCCGTTCCCGCATTTTGCTCCGCTCATTCCCGCGAAGGCGGGAATCCAGGGGCTGGTGCATGAGCCGGCATCTTGTTGTGCCGCCGCGAGCGGCAGAAGACATCGACCCTGACCGTCGCGCCGGGCTTGGCGCCGCTCAGTTGAGCGCAACGGCAGACACCGCTTCGGCTTGGTCGTCGTCCGCCCCGGTCCGCCCGCTCGCATGGCGGACGAGGGTCGAGCCCAAGCCGCCGCACGCCTCGGCCGGAATGCCGAAGCAGACTTGAAATCCGTCGTCCGTCGCCAGCGTCAGCAGCACGCCGTCGCTGCCGTTGGTGCCTTCGACGGCCCAGTGCTCGAGCGGAAAAACATAACGCGCGGTCGCGCTGCCGGTGAGCGATTGCAGCGCCCGCGTCAGCAACGACGGCAGCGTCATGGCCATCGCCTGGGCCTGGTCGAACGGCAGGTGCAGCGACACCGCGGCGCCGCTTTGGTCCACGAGGTCCAATCTGACGACCTCGCCGTCAGGAAGGACATCGCATGTCGTCAGCTTGGCACTGCAAATTTTCACGATCGTCTCCTCTTGTGCGTTATATACAGATAAATACAACGCATGACAATCGTATCCGCGCCGGCGCCGAAACCGGCATCTGGCTCCGCCGCGCCGGCTGTGAAAGGATGCAGACATCGGGCCGCGGCCCGCCGAGCGTGAACGCGCAATGAGCAAGGGCTTGCACAAAGATTTGCCACAGGGCTTCCACGACGGCATGCACAACGACTTGCACAACGACTTGCACGAGGTCTACGCGATCCGCTACGCGCATCACGCGCGGCGGTCGCCGGAAAATTTCATCGGCGGCGATCCGCACGATGTGCTGCAGCCGCTCGACTATTTCGTCTGGGCGATCGTCGGAGCGGCCGGCACGATCGTCGTCGATACCGGCTTCGACGAGGCGATGGCCGCCCGCCGGGCGCGCACCATCGTCAAGCCGGTGCGCGAGGGACTAGCGGCGCTCGGCATCGCGCCGGATGCGGTCGCCGACGTCATCATCAGTCACCTGCACTACGACCATAGCGGCAATCACGACCTGTTTCCGAACGCCCGCTATCATCTGCAGGACCGCGAGATGGCGTTCGCGACCGGGCGCTGCATGTGCCACGCGACCTTGCGCATGCCGTTCGAGGCCGACGACGTGGTTGCGCTGGTGCGCAATGTGTTCGCCGGCCGCGCCGCTTTCCACGACGGCGACGATGAGATCGCGCCGGGCGTCAGCGTGCATCGCATCGGCGGTCATTCGCAGGGACTGCAATGCGTGCGGGTCAAGACGCGGCGCGGCTATGTGGTGCTCGCCTCCGACGCCACGCATCTTTACGCCCACATGGACAGCGGCCGGGTGTTTCCCATCACCTACAATGTCGGCGAGGTGATCGAAGGTTATGGGACGCTGAAAAAGCTCGCGACCTCGCCGCGGCACGTCGTGCCCGGACACGACCCGCTGGTGCTGGCGCGTTATCCGGCAGCCAAGCCGGGCCTCGAAGGCTGGATCGCGCGGCTCGATGTCGAGCCTCAGGATGTCGAGCCTAAGGGATAAAGTGCCGGCGAATAATTCAGCGCTGGACGCGCAGACCGATCAGGAACGACGTTGCGTCATAGACGAAACCCGGCTGGGTGGCGACCTGCCAGTCCTGACGAATTGTCCCATTCAGTTGCAGCTCCCGGGTCAGCTTGTAGACCACGCCGACCGACGCGAACCAGCGATTGTCCTGCAGTCCGGCGCCGGGATAAACGTCGTTGCCGTAGCCGCCCTTGAGCACGCCGATCAGCCAGTAGCGAAATGCGTGGTTCACCTCAAGCGTGAGATCGCGGCTCAGCTCGCCCGAGGCGGCGCCACGACCGTTTCGTAAACCTGGGACGTAGCGCTCAGCCTGGCGGTGGTCAGCGCGGTCGGCTGCCAGATCAAAGCGCCGTCGCCGATGACGCCGGCAAGTTTCGGCAGCGTCGGGTCCCGGTAGACGCGTTCCACGGCGCCGATTGCCATTTCGCCGGTGAGCGAGCCGAACAGATTGACCGCGGCGCCGACTTTGCCGGTGACGCCGACGGATTCGCGCTGCAGCCCGCTGCGGTCGTATTGCTCGTCGTGCACGCGCTGATCGCCTTCGAATTCCACGAACGGCTTGAAGCCCGGATCGAGCTCGTAGGCGAAACGGCCGATGCCGGCATACTGATCGAAGTTACGGTCGGCGTTGCTGGAGATGGTGCCGTCGGTGAGCTGCGAATTGTCGTAGGTGGCGCGATCGAAGGTGCCTTTGAACGTCATCGTGAGGCGGTTGAATTGCTGGGTCAGGCCGACCGTTTCGCCGACGTCGAAGTTGAGCGGCAGCTTGGCGAGCCCTGCCGTCAGGTTCGGGCTGCCGGGATTGTCGGTGTTGATGATGCCGCGCAGCTGGAGATTGATCTGGGTGTCGCGCGTCACGTCGACGCGTCCGTCGATCTTGGAATTCATGTAAGGCACATTGAGCGACGGCTGGAGATCCGCGAAATATTGCGTGTAGGAGCCGCTGAAATCTGCACTGAGCGAGTGGCGCGCCCAGTCGGACTGTACTTTCAGCTCCGGCGCGGCGACGGCGTAAGCGGACGGCTGACCGCCGGGCACGTGTTCGGGATTGGTGCTGTAGGCCGCCGACAGATCGAGCGAGGGAAACAGGAGAAACGATCCGGCGCGAATGCCGAGCGCCGCATAAGGATCGGGCTCCGCCAGGATCGGCAGCAAGCGTTGCGGCCGCTGTCCGAGCGCAAACGTATTGGGCGGCTGCAGCGTCGGCGACGGCGTGGTGGCGGAATAACTGGTGAACGAGTAATTATAATATTCCGGCGGTGGCACCTGCAGGACGGCGCCCGGGCGGTTGGCGGCCGAAACCGGATGCACTTCGGCCGGCGGATTGTTCACCGGCAGTTCGTCCGGCGGCGGCGGCAAGGTCGCGCCGATGCGCGTCGCCGCCCTTTGCGGATAGATGACCGGCGGCGGCGGCTTCGGCTGCAGCCGGCGACCTTGGACGGCGCGGCCGGATTGAAGGTCGGCACCGGCGTGAACGTCGTTTCAGGTTGCTGCGGAACGACAGCGCCAGGCGCTGGGGTTTGGACCGGCTTTTTCTTTTTGCTGCGCGGCGTGTTAGCGAGTCGAAGCCGGTGTTGCCGGCGCCGAAACCGTTCGGGCTGCCATAGACCGGCGTCGCGCCGATACGCGTCGGCGCTGTGAACTTGTTCGGCGGTGGCGCTTCGTTGAGCGGCGGCAGCGCCTGGCCCGGCCG
This sequence comes from uncultured Alphaproteobacteria bacterium, assembly GCA_963829395.1. Lineage (GTDB taxonomy): Bacteria > Pseudomonadota > Alphaproteobacteria > Rhizobiales > Xanthobacteraceae > BOG-931. Next base: position 102,954 of record CAWHHX010000003.1, read on the forward strand.
GCGAAAACGCGGCGGCGTCGCCGGATTGCCTTGCAGCGAGGGCTGCAGCGAGATCGCCGGTGGCGTTGGCGGCGACCGCCGTCGGCGTCTGCGCCATGGCCGGCAGCGGCGATACGCCGATCGCCGCAATGATAACGAAGCCGGCGACAGTCGGCGCGCGGCAACGCGGCCTGCCGGGCGAACCTCTCGCACCCAAGGCACGCATCAGCGCCACCGTCCGCGTCACCTCGGAAGCTGCCAAAGCCAACCACCGTCATGGAGCCTTGAGGCGGCGCGCAGTCTTTTCCCGTGCGGCAACCGCGCGATACCGTCACGGGCCCGCCGAGCTGGCCCCGATGGTTAACGGAATTAGAACGGATATGGTTAACGAGAGGTTGATTTGGGGTATGCGCCCGGTCATACCGCTGCGCCACCCCGGCCGTGCGATCCGGACTCGCTGTACCGGCCGCGATCAGACCCAGCCTTTGAGCTCGCGCATGGCGAGTTGCCAGATCATCAGCATGCCCGCCTCGCTGTCGTTGAGGCAGGGGATGGCGGCAAAGTTCTCGCCGCCGTAGCGCTTGAACACGTGCGCGTTCTCGACCGCGATTTCTTCCAGCGTCTCCAGGCAATCGGCGGAAAAGCCCGGCGTGATCACGACCAGGTTCTTCACGCCCTTTTTGGCCAGCGCCTTGACGGTCTCGATCGTGTAGGGCTGCAGCCAGCGAGCGCGGCCGAAGCGCGACTGATAGGTCAGCATCAGCTTGGTCTCGTCGAGCTTGAGCTGCTCGCGCAGAAGCTGCGTCGTCCGCACGCACTGGCCCTCGTAAGGATCGCCCTTGCGCACATAATCCTGCGGCATGCCGTGATAGGAGGCGACGATCACGTCGGGGGTGAACGGCAGCGCCTTGAGCTCGGCCTTGAGCGAAGACGACAGCACCTCGATGTAATAGGGATCGTCGTAATAAGCCGGCATGATGCGCAGACGCCGGCTGCCGGCGCTGCCGCATCAAAAAGCGGAAGACTTCGTCGCCCACCGTCGCGGTCGTCGGCGCCGCATATTGCGGATAAAGCGGCATGACCAGAATGCGGTCGCAGCCGCGCGCGATCAGCGCTTCGAGCCGCGAGGCGATCGACGGATTGGCATAGCGCATCGCCCAGTCGACGATGACATGCTTGCCGAGCGGCTCGAGAATGCCGGCGAGTTTTTCCGCCTGCGAGCGGGTGATGGTCTTGAGCGGCAACTCGTTCTTCTCGTTGTTCCAGATTTTCTGGTAGTCGCGCGCTTTGCGCCGCGAACGCATCGGCAAAATGATGCCGTTGAGCAGGAACTTCCAGAACAGCGAATTCCTTTCGATGACGCGCGGGTCGGTGAGGAATTCCTTCAGATAGCGTCGCACCGCCTTGGGCTCGGCGGCATCGGGCGTGCCGAGATTGACGAGCAGCACGCCGATACCCGACGTGGTGGGCATCGCCTCGTTGGTCGCGCCGACAAAAGCGTTTGCCGCTCGGCGGCGCTGCGGTCGGAATGTCGCGGCGCAGGCGGCGCAGGAACGACCGGAGCCTCGTCGGCAATTGCGGGAGTGTCCGGCCGCGGCGTCGCGGGCGAAGGCATGGGCGAAAGCCACGACTTCGTCGCTCGCAGCGCTGGCCGTCGGTTTCAGCTCGTTCATGAGTTAAGCATACTCGATTGCGAACGGCACTTGCATGCGCGCAAACGACACGCACGTTTCTTGCTTGACTATAAACGGAACGCTTACCGGTCTTGCGACTTGACGTGGCGCCTCACCATCGAGTCTCAATGCGGCCCCATTCCGCTGAATGTTGGGCCCGCGGCGCTTTCTCGCGCTGCTTTTCATGAAGGAAACGATCATGGTCCGGACTCTCTGTCTTGTTCATCATTCTCGTTGCCGGTTCCGGCGCCGCCGTGGCGCAAACGCATACTGCTGCTGAGGAACGAGCCTGCCGCGGCGACGCGCATCGGCTTTGCAAAGAGGTCCTGGCCGACGAGTTCCAAGTGGCGTCCTGCTTGCAGAGCCATCGCGAGCGCCTCAGCCGCGCTTGCCGGGCGGTGCTTGAAAGCCACTAAGCAAAAAGTCCGCTTAGTTATCAAGTCTCGGCTTACTGGTTCAGTTATTCCGCGGCCTTGAGCAGCGCCGGCGAGCCGGCGCGGAACTGCTCAAGCAGCGCCGCCTCGTCGGCCTTGGCGGCGGTCGAGATGCCGCTGCTTGACGTGACCGAAGCCGCGGATTTTTTCCGGGATCGCGGCAAGGCCGACGGCGAGGTGATGATTGTCGGGCGTCAGCTCGTCGAGCACCTCGTCGAGCATCGCCTCGTAATCGTCGATCAGCCTCCGTTCGGTGCGGCGCTCGAGCGAACGGCCGAACGGATCGAACGCCGTGCCGCGCAGGAATTTGAGCTTCGCCAGCAGCCGAAAAGCCGGAAGCAGCCACGGACCGAAACTCATCTTGCGCGGCAGGCCGGTGGTGCGGTCGCGGCGCGCCAGCAGCGGCGGCGCCAGATGAAACTCGAAGCGCAGCTTGTCGCCGTCGAACGTCGTCGGCGACCTGGTCGAGGAACGAGCCGTCGGTATAAAGCCGCGCGACTTCGTATTCGTCCTTGTAGGCCATCAGCTTGAACAGATAGCGCGCGACCGCGTCGGCAAGCCCGGTCTTGCCGGGCGTGCGCGCGGCTTCGGCCGCTCTTCACCTTCTCGACCAGACTGCGATAGCGCGCCGCATAGGCCGCATCCTGATAGGCGGTCAGGAATTTCACCCGCCGCTCGACCGTTTCGTCGAACGATTCCGACAGGTGCAGCGCGTCGCTCGGCTGTCGCCGCCGCGGGCTTCGCCAGCGCTTCGACCTGGGCGCGATCGACCGCGGCGCGGCGGCCCCAATGGAACGCCGCCTTGTTCATGGCGACCGCCTCGCCGTTGAGCTCGATCGCCCGCTCGATGGCCGCGGCCGACAGCGGAATCGCGCCGAGCTGATAGGCGTAGCCGACGAGGAACATGTTGGCGCCGAGCGACTGGCCGAACAGCGCGGTCGGCAATCGCGTGGCGTCGATGAAATGCGTCTTGTCGCGGCCGGCGTCGGCGGCGATGGTGCGCTTGAGCCGCTCGCTCGGCAGCGAGAAATCGGCATTGCGGGTGAATTCGCCGGGCAGGAATTCGGCGGTGTTGACCACCATCGCGGTAGCGCCATGCTTGACCGCGGCGAGCACCTTGCGCGTGCCGGCGACCACGATGTCGCCGCCGAGCACGAGATCGGCGCGTCCGGCGGCGACGCGGATCGCGTGGATGTCCTCGGGCTTTTCGGCGAAGCGGATGTAGCTGAACACCGCGCCGCCCTTCTGCGCGAGGCCCGCCATGTCGAGCACGCCGACGCCGCGGCCTTCGAGATGCGCCGCCATGCCCAGAATGCCGCCGATGGTGACGATGCCGGTGCCGCCGACGCCGGTGACGATGATGTTGTAGGTCTGCGCGATCGCCGGCAGTTTCGGATCGGGCAGCGCCGGCAGGTCATGATCGGCGGCGACGCCGTTGCCCTTTTTCAGCTTGGCGCCGTGCACGGTGACGAACGACGGGCAGAAGCCTTTGACGCAGGAAAAGTCCTTGTTGCAGCTCGACTGGTCGATGGTGCGCTTGCGGCCCCACTCGGTCTCCAGCGGCTGCACCGACACGCAGTTCGATTTCACGCCGCAATCGCCGCAGCCTTCGCAGACCAGTTCGTTGATGATGACGCGCTTGTCCGGATCGGGAAAGGTGTGGCGCTTGCGGCGGCGGCGCTTTTCCGCGGCGCAGGTCTGATCGTAGATCAGCACCGTGACGCCGGGAATGCCGGCAAGCTCTTTCTGCACCTCGATCAGATCGTCGCGATGATGGATGGTGAGCCCGGCCGGCCACACGGTGTCGCTCGCATATTTGTCCGGCTCGTCGGTGACGACGACGACGCGCTTGGCGCCTTCGGCCGCGACCTGGCGGGCGACCTGCGGCACGGTGAGGCCGCCGTCATTGGCCTGGCCGCCGGTCATCGCCACCGCGTCGTTGAACAGGATCTTGTAGGTGATGTTGGTGTTCGAGGCGATCGCGGCGCGGATCGCCATGTAGCCGGAATGATTGTAGGTGCCGTCGCCGAGATTCTGGAAAACGTGGTTGCGGTTGGAGAACGGCGCTTCGCCGACCCAGTTGGCGCCCTCGCCGCCCATCTGCGTGTAGCCGAGCGTCGAGCGGTCCATCCACTGCGCCATGAAATGGCAGCCGATGCCGGCATAGGCGCGCATGCCCTCCGGCACGACGGTCGACGAATTGTGCGGGCAGCCGGAGCAGAAATAGGGAATGCGCTGGGCGATGTCGCGCGTCTCCGCGGCGATGCGCTGAAACTCCTTCAGCCGCGCCACGCGCTGCGCGATCTCGTCGTTGCGGTGATATTTCAGCAGCCGCTCGCCGATGCAGATCGCGACTTCGTTGGGATCGAGCGCGCCCTTGACCGGGAACAGCCAGTTGCCCTGCTCGTCGCGCTTGCCGATGCAGACCGGCTGGTTGGCGGTGCCGTAAAGCTCCTCGCGCACCTGCACTTCGATCAGCGAGCGCTTCTCCTCGACGACGATGATGAGATCGAGGCCGGCGGCGAATTCGGCGAGCTCGCGCCGGCTGATCGGCCACGGGCAGCCGACCTTGTAAAGCCGGATGCCCAGCTCGTTGCATTTGACTTCGTCGATGCCGAGCTCGTCGAACGCCTGGCGGACGTCGAGATAGCTCTTGCCGGTGGTGATGATGCCGATCTTCGGATCGCGCCCGCCCGAGGTGATGGTGTGGTTGATCTTGTTGGCGCGCAGGAACGCCAGCATGGCGTCGCGCTTGAAATCGTGCAGCCGCGCTTCCTGCGCCAGGATCGGATCGTTGAGGCGGATGTTGAGGCCGCCGTCCGGCATCTGGAAATCGGTCGGGGTGACGATGTTGATCCGGTCGAGGCTGGCGTCGATCGCCGCCGTCGACTCGATCGTCTCGTGCATCGTCTTGAGCGCGACCCAGGAGCCGGTGAAGCGCGACATCGCCCAGCCGTAAAGGCCGTAGTCGAGCACCTCCTGCACGCCGGCGGGGTTGAGGATCGGGATCATCACGTCGATGAAGTGATATTCGGACTGGTGCGCGGTGGTGGAGGATTCGGCGGTATGGTCGTCGCCCATCAGCGCCAGCACGCCGCCGTTCTTGGCGGTGCCGGCGAGATTGGCGTGGCGGAACACGTCGCCGGTGCGGTCGACGCCGGGGCCCTTGCCGTACCACATGGCGAACACGCCGTCGTATTTGCCCTCGCCGCGCAGCTCCGCCTGTTGCGTGCCCCAGATCGCGGTCGCGGCGAGGTCCTCGTTGATGCCGGCCTGGAAGCGGACGTCGTTCTTGTTCAGAAACGGCGCGGCGCGCTGGAACTGGCTGTCGAGACCGCCGAGCGGCGAGCCGCGATAGCCGGTGACGTAGCCCGCGGTGTTGAGGCCGTTGCGGCGGTCGAGCTCCTTCTGCATCAGGCAGAGCCGCACCAGCGCCTGGAAGCCGGTGACGAACACGTGGCTGTGGCCGAGATCGTATTTGTCGTCGAGCTTGACGTCGCGCAGCGCCATCGGGCGAGGCCTTCCGTGTGCGGCAGGCAGTTTGCCCTCGCCGGTCCCGATTCCGCCAGAGGGCATGCATACGCTTCAGGACATATAGGTCGTGGCGGCTGCCGGAACAATGCGCCGCGACGCTGCTGCGGCTGAGTTAGCGAGGCCGAACACCGTTTGCGGTGCGGCAAAACCGGCGACCGCGTGCTCGCCGAGCCGCCTGAACTCGTCGGGAAATGCCCGGCGAATGCCGGCGGAGGCGACGATCGTTTCGCCGAGCTTGGCGGCGACCTTCTCCAGCCGCGCCGCGAGATTCACCGCCGGCCCGATGCAGGTGAAATCGAGCCGATTGCCGCCGCCGATATTGCCGTACATCACCTCGCCGACGTGCAGCGCGAGCCCGAAGCGGATCGTCGCCTCGTTCTCGTTGCACGCGGCAGTTCCGCGATGCGGCAGCGGAACTCGCGCGCGCAGGAGAGCGTGCGGCGGCAGACCTCGCCGGCGTCGGCGTCACCGGCGATCGGAAAAATCGCCAGCAGGCCGTCGCCCATGAATTTGAGCACCTCGCCGCCGTGATCGAGCACCGCCGGCACCTGGCAGCCGAAATAGAGGTTCAGGCGATCGATCAGGGCCTGCGGCGGCAACTGCTCGGAGAGCGTCGTGAAGCCGCGCATATCCGACAGCCAGATCGCGGCGCGGATCGCCTCGACATAGCCGCGGCGGATCTTGCCCGGAGAAAATCCGCTCGCCGGTCTGATGACCGACATAGGTGTCGATCAGATTTTCCGACGGTGCGCCGCAGCGCGCGGATTTCCGCGACCCGCGCCAGCGGCGCGATGACCGATTCAAGATCGGCGAACTGCTTCGGCGTAAAACCGCCCGGCTGCCGCGTCGACCACGTCGCGACGTGGATGGTGCCGTCGGTGAACACCAGCGGGAATGCGGCATAGTCGGTCGCGCCTTCGGCGCGGAGGTCTTGCAGAACTCGAAGTCCGCCGGGCAGTCGGGGTCGGCAAGGCGGCGGCGGAGCGGCTTGCGGGTCGCATAGACGGTCGTGAACGGGCTTTCCGATAGTCGTCGGTCTCCACCAGGCTGTGAAAGCGCGTCCGAGACGTCGTCACGCCGGACTCGGCCTGCCACAGAAATCTGCCGGCCCATGACGTCGGGATGCAGCGTGGTGACAAACACGGCGCCCCGCCACAGCGGCATGCCGGCGTCGACCATCCGCTGGCACAATTGCGCCAGCACGTCCTGCGAATTGGGCCCGGACAGCGCCCCGCCGGCCAGCCAGTCGAGTGACTTCGCGGATGTCGCTCATCGGCCGCGCCTGCGTCTCGTTCAGGCCTTGGCGCTCGGCCGCGCCGAGACTTGCGCGTGCCAGCGGCGCAGATGCGTGCACGTCCTCCGGGACCGGCATTTTGATCCAGCGGGCGAAATCGACCGCGATCAGCGCCGTGATGTCGGCAATACTGTAGCGCGGGCCGGCGACGAATTCGCTTTGCGCCAGTCGAGCATCCATCTGCTCGAAAAAATGCGCGACGCGCAGGCGGCCGCGCTCGGCCAGGGCCGGGATCTGCTCGTAGTCGTGCGGGCCCGGCAGCGCCCGTCCCTTGAGGCCGGGCGTGGCATTGCGAAACGCATCCATGACGGCGTAAAAGCCGTTGCGTTCGACTTCCCGCTGCCAGGAGGCGACCAGCGCTTTTTCTTCGGCGCTTTCGCCCATGCAGCGCCGGCTGCGGCTGGATCGCTTCGAAATAGACGCAGATGCCGATGGCGTCATTGATGCGCGTGCCGTTGTCGAGTTCGAGCGACGGCACCGTCGCGTCGGGATTGATAGCGCGAAACGCCGGCGTCAGTTGCTCATTGTTGCGCAGATCGACCTGCACCGTCGGCACGCTGATGCCCTTCTCGGCGAGGAAGATGCGCACGCGCCGCGGGCTGGGGGCGGTGGTGCAATCGTAGAATTTCATGTCGCAATCTCACCCGGTTGCGATTTTTGGCACGCATTGCGCTTTGCGACTATAGCACCGCCGAGCGCCGCCAATCAGAAGAACGGCAGATGCGGATCGCGCGGCAGCCCGAGCTCGGTGCGGCCGAAATGCGCGAAATTCTGCTCGGGATTGAGCGCTACATGCATGGCGGCGAAATGAATGTCGCGCCAGGCGCGCTGGATCGGATGCGACGCCGCAAAGGCCGCCGTGCCGCTCATGGCGATCAGCGTATCGATGGCGCCGACGCACAATTCGGCGGCGCGCGAACAATCCCGCATCGTGCGCGCGCGCAATGCCAAGACGGCGGCGTCGGCGCTTGCGCCACATCGATCGCGCGGCGCAACAGCAATTCGGCGGCGTCGAGATCGGCGGCGGTGCGCGCCAGCCGCACCTGCACGCTGGTGAATTCGGCGATGGAAACACCGCCTCTGCCGGCGTGCCGGGTCTCGGATCCAATCGCGGAACAATTCGTAGGCGCCTTGCGCCGCGCCCAACATCGGCGTGGCGAACGTGAGCGGCGCATAGCTGATCCACGGCGCGCGATAGATCGGATGGTCGTGCAGCCGTCCGCCCGGGGTTTTGCCCTCGCGCAGATCGGACAGCTTCAGGGTGTGGCTCTGCGGCACGTAAACGTCGTCGCAGACCGCCGTATTGCTGCCGGTCGCCCGCATCGCGCCGGTGAACCAGGTGTCGATGATCTTGAAGTCATCCGGTCCGACGAGAAAGAACGTCCACTGCGGCTGTCCGTCGCTCTCCACCATGCCGCCGACGATGATCCAGCGGCTGTGATTGATGCCGCTGGCGAACGGGAACTGGCCGGAAATCCGATAGCCGCCATCCACCGGCATGACCGGCCGGACGGCTGCACCGAAGCCGCGATGGCAACGTCCAACCCGCCGGCCCAGACCGCCTTCTGCGCGTCCTCGGGGAATTGGCTCAGATAATGCGGATGATGGATCATCAGGCTCGCGCACCAGGCATGCGACGCGTCCGCCTTGCCGATCTCGCGCACCACTTCGAACCAGGTGTCGAGACCAAGCCCATAGCCGCCATATCGCGGCGGGATGAGAATGCGCGTGATGCCGGCGGCAAGCAGCGCGTCGATCATATCGCGTGGCACGGTGCGCGCTTCCTCGGCCGCCGCGGCGCGGTCGCGGATGCCCGGGCTCAGTGCCCGCACCCGCGCCAGAATCGCGTCATGCGCGCTATCACTCATGTCGGCCGCTTCGCTATGGCTGTCCTTGGTCATGAATTCCCATCGCGTGTCGTCAAATCGTGATCGCGCAGAATTATTTTATGCGCGAAAATTTTCTTCTGCATCGGATTCAAGCTAGAGCATATTCTTCCTCGTATCCCGGCGCGAGCGAACACTTAGTTACCCGACTATGTCCAGTCCACTTTACCTCTTATTGCTGCGCCGCCAGGCACCACCTATTGTCGGGCTCACGCCGCGACCGCGTCGAATAAATCGGCGTGCGTCATCGGGAGCAAGGTGCAGAGCAAACGCCATGGCCAATTTCACGCCGATCTCCGCCGCCATTGGCGGCGCGTTGATCGGGCTTTCCGCCGTTCTGTTGATGCTGCTGAACGGCCGCATCGCCGGCATGACCGGAGTTTTTGCCGGGCTGATCGATCCGGTCGGCACCGATCGCGCCTGGCGCGCGACCTTTATCGCCGGGCTGATCATCGCGCCGCTGTCGGCTGCGCTCGTCGGCTTCACGCTTCCCATTCCGCAGATGCCAACAAGCCTCATTGTGGTTGCGGCGGGCGGGCTCCTGGTCGGCTTCGGCACGAGGCTGAGCAACGGTTGCACGTCCGGGCACGGGGTTTGCGGCATCGCGCGACTGTCGCCGCGCTCGATCGCGGCGACGGCGATTTTCATGGCCGCGGCGATCGTCGTTGTCGCGCTGACACGGCACGTTTTCGGAGGCTGAAATCATGCGCGCGCTCGCTAGCTTGCTCTGCGGCTTTGTCTTCGGCTGGGGATTGTTCATCTCCGGCATGATGCGGCCGGACAAGGTTCTCGGCTTCCTCGACATCTTCGCCATCCCCAGTGGCAAATGGGATCCGAGCCTGGCGGTGGTAATGGCGGCTGCGCTCGCCGTCACCGGCGTCGGCTACGCGCTCATGCGACGGCGCAACCCGCTATTCGACACGCGGAGCCAGTGGCCGATGCAAACCGCGATCGATCGGCCGCTTGTTGCCGGCTCGATCCTGTTCGGCGTCGGCTGGGGCTTGGTCGGGCTGTGCCCCGGGCCGGCGATCGCCAACCTGGCGACATTGTCTTCGCCGGTCATCGTGTTCGTTATTGCCATGGCGGCCGGCACGCTCGTGCACGATTTGTGGTATGCGCGCGGGGCGACGGCGGATACGCCTGCCTTTGCGCAGGCGAACGCGGCTGACGGCTAAATCCGGGCCCGCGCGCAAGCCGGCGTTACCGGCTCCGAAAACCCTTGGCGATCGCTTCGCCGCGCGAGCCTGGGCTGCCGCCGTCGCTGACGCACTTCGTCGTGCCTTTTTCTTTCCTCGCGCCCGTGGCCGCGTTCAGTTCATAGCGATAGCAGTCGTCGCTGTTCGGCTTGGAAACGATAACGGTTATCGTACTTTCGCCGCTCGCAATCGACGACACCGACGCCGGTTCGGGCTCAAGGCCGGAGGTGGTTTGCGGCCGCGCGACGAACATTTGCGTGCCGAGTGCCAAAGCAAACACCACGGCAAATGCCCCGAGCACGATCGCGATTTTTCGCGGTGACGGAATTTGTCGCGAAGCAAGCTTTCGCTGTGCAGTGAATGGCATTTGTCGGTCCCCAGCCAAGATGAGTTTGGACGCCGGCTTCGCTTCCCGTCACGACGTCAGTCCACCCGACAAGGGCGGTTGGCTCAGCCGTTGAAGCCTGCCTGGCGAAGGCACGTCCGACGGGCCGCCCTCGTTCGCGACGGCATGGCGAACCTGCCAGAATCGCAGCACGCGTTGCGCCCCGCTGGTGGACAATTTGATGAAATCGGTTCGCGCCGAATCGACATCCAGATCCGATAATTTTCCGGCGATCGAGCGGCAATTGAGGATGGCGTAGACCGTCGGCCACTGCAATTGCGCGGCTTTGCACGGGATGAGGATCGCTTCACGGTGCTTGCTCTGCAGCAGATTTTCGACGAGCGGCATCGGCGCGCTGCACAGCAGCGAAAGCGCCGCTACGATATCGGCGTATTGACCGGCTTTGGCGAAGTCGAAGACCGCCGTCTCATCGAGCCTGCCTTCGGCCCGCATGGCGGTCACCCTGGCGTGCGCCTTGGCGTAGTCGTGCTCGCTTTGCCGGCTTGCCTCCCGCTGCGCGTCCTCCGAGATGGTGGCCAGAACGCGTTGAATATGCGGGCGGTTTTCCGGACTGGCGAGCGTGAGCAGACGGGCGCGCACGGCCTCGGTGGCGCGCCACAACAATTCGCGAAACAGCCGCAACGGAACGTCCAGCCGCAGACCGACCTTCTCGGCAAGCCGCTCGTCACCTTCGGCTTGGCGCACCAGCGTCTCATAGCCGCGCTGCGAAAAAGTGGCGCCGGAATTTCCGGCGAGTATGTGAAAGACGTCACGGTCGCCGCGCTGCAGCAAGACATCGGTGACGGCCTCGCCGATTTTCGGCCGGGCGGAGATCGCCTGCAGATGCGCCTGAGTCTTGGTATTGGCGATGTCGATGAGGTCGGTGTCGCTGAGCCGCACCGACGCTGCGAGGACCGGCTCGGCCACGACGATGTTGTCGTCTCGGGCGAGCCGGCGCACGACGTCGATCGGTGCGTTGGCGATCGGCGCCAGGCGCCTGCTGAGTTCGGCCAGCGCCTTGGCCTCGATTCGCTTGATCAGATGCCCGAGGACATCGTCAAAAATATCGATTTGCTGGTCGCTCAGCCGATCCGAATCGGCGATAAACAAGTCGGTGATGCGCCGCAACGTATCGACGCGCTTGTCTTTGGAGCCGCTGCGAATAGCGTCTTCCAATTCGGCAATGAGCGATTGACCCGCATTCACGGCGTCCATGTCTCCCACATCATGGCGAGCGGGTTTGGGGGCGCGCCGCTATCGGATGATCATGCTCGCCGAAGTTGAATAAAATCTTAAATTGAGTATAATTTTACCTATCGCGCGCGCGTTGTGCCGTGCAAACAGAAGTTGATTTTCCGGTACTTTTTCCCCGTTCAGGAGTTGCGGCCCGCAGTCGCCCCGGTCGCGCAAGTCTTTTTCCGTCACGCAAATCCTTTGACGTAGGCCGTCAATCCTGCGGCGAGGTGATCGAACAACAAGCGCACCCGCCGCGTCGCTTTCAAGTCTTCGTGCATGACGAGCCATACGTCCAGCGCGTAGTGGAACGCATTCGGCAGCACGGCGACGAGCTGCGGCATGCGGCGGGCAATATTCTCCTGACAGCCGCCGACACCGACGCCGGCGCGCAGTGCCGCGAGCTGGGCGAGGTCGTTATCGCAGCGGAAGCCGAAAGTCTCGCGTTTCAATCCGCGTGCAAAATCGCCGGCGCTGCGAAATGAGCTGTTGTCGCGATCGAAGCCGATCATGCAATGGCTCGCCAGGTCGGCGAGCGAGCGCGGCTCGCCGAAGCGTGCCAGATAGTCGCGATGCGCGTAAAGGCCGAGGCGCGACGCGCCGATGCGCCGCGCCACCAGACCGCTTTGCGTCGGCCGCACCATGCGCACCGCGATGTCGGCGTCGCGGCGCGCCAAATCCTCGGTGCGGTTGGTGAGCGCGAGTTCGATGGCGATGCCTGGATGCTCGGCGTGAAAGGCGGCGAGGATCGGCGGCAGCACTTCGCAGCCGACGACGTCGCTCGCCGTCACCCGGACAGCGCCGCGGTCGGCGGCGGCTTCTCCCGACGCTGCCCGTCCAAGCGCCGCGGCGGCCATGGCCATCGCTTCGACATGCGGCTCGAGCGCCAGCGCCGCAGGCGTCGGTGCCAGACCGCGCGGCGATCGGGCGAACAGCGTCAACCCGAGCGCCGCTTCCAGCGCATCGATGTGGCGCCCCACGGTCGGCTGGGTCAGCCCTAGCCGTCGCGCAGCGCCGGACAGGCTGCCGTCGCGGGCAACCTCGACGAAGGTGCGCAATTCGTCCCAGCCGGGTGCCCGCTGTGCCATACATAAATGTATAGCTGATGAATTATAATATGCAATTACTGCGGAGCAGATGCGGCGCTATGTCGACCTGCAGGACATCAGGAGGCACCCCATGCTCACACCCACACCGCAATTCAGACCTCCGGCCGCGGCGCCTTCGCGCGGCGAGGTCGAATTTACTTCCGGCGGCGTCCGCGTGCTGTTGCGGCTCGAGGGAGCTGCCATCTTCGCGGCGGCGGTGGGGCTCTACGCCCATGCCGGATTTTCCTGGCCGATCTTTGCGCTCATGTTCTTCGTCCCGGACCTGTCGATGCTCGCCTATCTCGCCGGCCCGCGCGTCGGCGCCGCCGGCTATGATCTGGCGCACACTTACCTGCCGGCATTGGCACTCGCGCTCGCTGGATTTTTCACGGGCTTTCCCGCGGCGAGCGCCTGCGGCCTGATCTGGATCGCGCATATCGGTTTCGACCGCGCGCTCGGTTACGGCCTCAAATATTCGAGCGGCTTCGGCGACACCCACCTCGGCCGCATCGGCCGGCGTTGAGACACTAGGCATCGCAATCGAGGACTTCATGCGCATCCACGCAATTCAGACCGGCCGCGTTCGGATCAAAGCGGCGCAGATCGAAGGCCGCGGGCATGGTCTGTGGCGGCAACTTCAACCGATCGTCTCGCGCCAATGGGCCGAATGGAGCCCGGTCTATGCCTGGGCGATCGAGCATCCTGAGGGCGTGATTGTCGTCGACACCGGTTCGGGTGCGCATCTCAAGCGCCTGCCACGCTGGCACCCGTATTTTCAGTTCGCCGTCCGCTTCGACATCGAACCCGAGCAGGAAGTGGGGCCGCAATTGCGCCACCTCGGTATCGGCGCCGCCGACGTAAAGACCGTGGTGCTGACTCACTTGCACATCGACCACGACGGCGGCCTCGCCCACTTTCCCGCAAGCCGCGTGCTCGCCGACAGCGACGAGATCGCGCGCACCGCCGGCATCAGCGGCGCGTTCCTTGGCTATCTGCCGAAGCGCTGGCCGAAATGGTTCGATCCGCAGCCGCTCGCCTGGCAGCCGACGCGCTCCGGACCGTTCGCGCGCAGCGCCCGCATCACGGCCGCCGGAGATGTCATCGCCGTGCCGACGCCGGGCCACACCCCAAACCACATCTCGGTTATTGTGCACGACGGAGACGAGGCGATCATGCTGGCCGGCGATGCGTCGTATCTGGAAGCGGCCATGCTGCGCGGCACGGTCGATGGCGTGAGCCCGGATGAGGATGCCGCGAAGGCAACACTCGCCGATATCCGCTCGCTGTGTGCCGGGCGCCGGACGATTTATCTGCCGACTCACGATCCGAAGTCGGGCGAACGGCTCAGCGAACGACGGGCCGTGACCACAGCCGGTCACGCCACGGGCGGCGAGGCAACTCCCTGACCGGCGATTGATAGGTGGGACGACGTTCCCATATGAGATTTTACGGCTGGGTCCGGAGCCTCCATGTCGAAGCCCTTGATCGTGTCCATTCCGCATCGGCTCGGTAAAGCAGAGGCGATCCGCCGGCTAAAGACCGACCTGGGCAGCGCCGGCGCGAACTTCAGCCATTTGTTCAGCATCCACGAGCAGACTTGGACCGGCGATCACTTGCAATTCCGCGTCACGGCGCTTGGCCAAGCGGTGAACGGCTCAATCGACGTGGCCGACGATTTCGTGCGCCTGGAGGTATTTCTGCCATGGCTTTTAGCGACGCTCGCCGAAGCGCTGCAGCCGCTGATCCGCAAGGAAGGAATATTGTTGTTGGAAAAGAAGTAACCGAATGTCCACCAATCCACGTCGCGAATGTGGATTTCTCACCGCGTCCGTGCAAGGAAGGAACCTTCGATCGAGCACCGCATTGTGTGTCAGACCTTTCGAACCGCCAGCACGCGACACCCCGATGGAAAAATCTCTGCCTTTAAGTCTTTGGCTGGGCGTGGCGCTCTATGCGGCCATCGGTTTGTTCGGCGCCGTCATTTTTCGCGATGCCGCCCCGATCACGCAGGACGCGACGGGCGGATACGGCATTTCCATCACCAGCGCGCTGGCCGCGCCCGAGACCAGCAAATAATCAAATAATACCGCCTGGCGGGCTCGGTTTCCCAGTCACGGGGCGCGCGATCGGGCCGCAGTCCGTCGCGCATACCGAATTCGACGCTTGCCCGTCGCGCGGCTTTCCCGATCGTATGTGACAAGAAGTTGGGGCGCATTATAATGCGCCGACTTGAATGCACGGTTTCTGGGACGTGGATCCGCCGGGGGAGATGGCGCGAGAGATGGCGCACGATCACGAGCACGACGACGACCATCAGCAAGGTTCCGAACTGTCCGAGATGCAGTTGCGCGTACGCGCCCTGGAGACGGTTCTGGCCGAGAAGGGCTATGTCGATCCGGCCGCGCTCGATGCGATGATCGAGGCCTATGAGACCAGGATCGGTCCGCATATCGGTGCGCAGGTCGTCGCCAAGGCCTGGACCGATCCGGCGTTCAAGCGCGCCTTGATCGCGGACGCAACCAAAGCCGCGCAATCGCTCGGCCTGATTAACCGCGTCGGCGATCACCTGATCGCGGTCGAGAACACAGCCGAGCTCCACAACATCATCGTGTGCACATTGTGCTCCTGCTATCCGTGGGAAGTGCTCGGCCTGCCGCCGGTCTGGTACAAATCCGCGCCGTATCGCTCACGCGCGGTCAACGATCCGCGCGGCGTGCTCGCCGATTTCGGCGTCGCGCTTCCGGCAGATACACAAATCCGGGTGTGGGATTCGACCGCGGAGACGCGCTTCATCGTGCTGCCGATGCGGCCGGCCGGCACCGACGGCTGGAGCGAACAGAAACTCGCCGCCTTGGTCACGCGCGACAGCATGATCGGCACCGGCCTGCCGAAACATCCGCACGAGGTCGCCTGATGGACGGTATTCATGACATGGGCGGCATGCACGGCTTCGGCAAAGTCGAGCGGGAGGAAAATGAGCCGGTCTTCCACGCCTCTTGGGAAGGGCGTTGCCTCGCTCTCAACCGCGCCATGGGCGCGATCGGCGCCTGGACCATCGACGAAGGCCGCGCCGGCATCGAGCAACTGCCGCCCGAGGTCTATCTGTCGCACTCGTATTACGGCAAATGGGCGCTGCGGCTCCAAAACATGGCGGTCGCGCGTGGTCTTGTCGGCGCGGACGAGCTCGCCGCCGGTCACGCGCTACACGCAGCCAAGCCGCTCAAGCCCAAGCTCACGATCGCCGATATTCAGCGGACATTGACGCGTGGCTCGTTTGGCCGCGAGGCTCCGGCGCCCGCGCGCTTTCGCGTCGGCGATCGCGTGCGCGCAAAGAATATCCATCCGCCGACCCACACCCGCTTGCCGCGCTACGCGCGCGGCCATGTCGGCGTGATCGAGGCGATCCGCGGCTGTCACGTCTTTCCCGAACTCGACGGCCGTCGGCGGCGGCGAGAATCCGCAATGGCTTTATACGGTGCGGTTCGACGCCCGCGAATTGTGGGGCGACGGCGCCGATCCGACGCTGACGGTTTCGATCGAAGCGTTCGAGCCCTATCTGGAGCCGGCAGCGTGACGAGCGAGGCGACGCTGGGCGCGACGCATGCGCCGCAAAGCATTCCGCGCGATGGCGAAGGCCCGGTATTTCGCGAGCCATGGGAGGCCCAAGCCTTCGCGCTGGCTTTGTCGCTCAATGAGCGCGGCGTGTTTTCCTGGAAGGAATGGGCGGCCGTGCTCGGCGACGAGATCAAAAAAGCGCAAGCTGCCGGCGACCCCGATACCGGCGCGACCTATTATCATCACTGGCTCGCTGCGCTTGAGCGCATCGTCGCGGCAAAGGGTCTCGCGGAACCGCACACGCTCACACGCACCCGCGATGCCTGGCAGCGCGCCTGCGCGCGCACGCCGCACGGCGCGCCGATCGAGCTACGGACCAGCGATTTCATCGCGTGACGGCCAAGCCGGCGGATCGGCGCCGAGCGGCACTGCCGGCCGCGTCCAGCGCGCGGGCGTCGCGGAAAGCTGCGCCGCGTGCCGCACAGCGCGCATCAGACCGAACGGCGACGGGGCGTCTTCGAGCAGATCCGCCACGTTATCGCGCGTGGGAAGCCGGCACGAAAAACCATTGTCGAGGCGGCCCAAATTCCAAATCCAGCGTCCGGTCGCCGCCAGCGAAACGCGCACCAGCCAGCTGCCGCCTTCGCTGGCTTGGCGGATGCGGGCCATGATTACGCCGAACGCGAGCAGATAGCCGGTCGCGTGATCGAGCGCCTGACAGGGCAATTCCTTCGGGCCCTCGACGCCAGCAGCTTCCGCTTCGGCGACATTGAAACCCGTTGCCGTCTGCACCAACGAATCGAAGCCGCGGCGCGACGCCCATGGCCCGATGTCGCCGTAGGCCGACAGCGTGCCATACACGATGCCGGGACGCAGCGCGGCAACATCGGCGGCGCCAAATCCGCGCGCGGCGAGCGCAGCCGGACGGAAGGCTTGTAAGAAAATGTCGGCATCGCCGATGAGCCGCAGCAACGCCGCTCTGCCATCCGGTGTCGCGATGTCCGCATAAGCGGAAAGCTTGCCGCGCCCGGTGTCCTTTACCAGCCAGTCGATGAACGGCAGGCTCGGCGCGGAAATGCGCATCACATCGGCGCCGTGTGCCGCCAGCGCGCGGCCGGCGACCGGACCGGCAATGATGCGGGTCAGGTCGAGGACGCGAAGCCGCGACAGCGGCTTGCGCCACGCGGCAGCGGCCGCGGCGGCGCGTCGCCGATTTTCTCGATCTGCACGACCGGCGCCGAGTCGACCGCATCTGCTTGCGGGTGGTTCGCCCATTCATTGCGGCGACCGCATCGCCGCCACGACGCAGCCGTGCTCGTACGCTGCCGTCTCGAACGCGACGGCTTCCCACCGCGTGAGCGCGGCCTCGATCGATGCGCGCGTCGGCGCGCAGCCAAGAAACTTCAGGACGTTGTCGCGGTGATGCGGAAAATTCATGTGCAGACGGACGAAACGCCCGTCGCCAGCGCGATAGGCGCCGAACAGCGGATCGCCGATGGCCGCCGGCGCCTTGCCGTGGATCGT
The DNA here is from genome assembly GCA_963829395.1 of uncultured Alphaproteobacteria bacterium. Taxonomy (GTDB): domain Bacteria; phylum Pseudomonadota; class Alphaproteobacteria; order Rhizobiales; family Xanthobacteraceae; genus BOG-931. The sequence goes on from CAWHHX010000003.1 coordinate 120,735, forward strand.
CAGAACTTGCTCGCTGCGGAACTCCGTTGCCGCGTGGCGCATAGTCGACGCTGACCAGCTGGCGCGGCGCGCCAGCGTGATAGCGCAGTTCAGCCGCCGCAAGCCCGACTGCAGCGATACTCGCCTGCGCCGCGGCGCCGATTCGGAAAGACGACGGCAGCACCGGATCGTTGCCGGAGAGCTCCAAATAATCGAGCGCATTCGCGGCCGCGCCAACGCCGCGCCAGAGCTCGGCCACGATGTCGGCGGCCGCGATCGCGCCGCTCACAGCATCCCCAGAAGATGCGGCAGCCACAGCGACAGCGCCGGGATGTAGGTCACCATCACCAGGAAGATCAGCATCGTGGCGAGCCACGGCAACACCGCGACGGTGAGTTCGCCGATGCCCATGCCGGTGATGCCGGAAGCGACATAGAGATTGAGCCCGACCGGCGGATGGCACAGCCCGACCTCCATATTGACCGCCATCAGGATGCCGAGATGCACCGCGTTGACGCCGAGCGCCGCGCCCATCGGAAACAGGATCGGCGCCATGATGAGGACAATCGCGGCAGGATCCATAAAGTTGCCGGCGGCAAGGAGCACCACGTTGGTGACGAGGAGAAAGCCCACGGTGCCGAAGCCCTGCGCGCTCATCCAGCCGGCCATGGATTGCGGAATTTGCTCCGACGTCAGCAGCCAGGAAAACACCGCCGCATTGGTGATGATGTAGAGGATCATCGCGCTCATCGACGCCGCTTTGAGCAGCACCGCCGGCACCTCGGCGAATTTCAGCCCCTTGTAGACGAACACCGCGACGATGAAGGCGTAGACCGCGGCCACCGCGGCCGCTTCCGTCGGCGTGAACAGCCCCGAATAGATGCCGCCGAGCACCAGGAGGATCAGCAACAGGCCCCAGACGCTCTCGGCGAAACGACTGCGCAGCATTCGCGCCAGCTCGCGCGCGGCATGCGCGGATAGTCGTTGCGCCAGGCGCGATACCAGGTGGTGGCGCCGAGCATCGCCGCAAGGATGAGGCCCGGCACGATGCCGGCGATGAAAAGCTGGCCCGACCGAGGCGGAATCGACCACGGCGCCGCTCGGGCCGCGCGGCTGCATGCCGCTGGTCGCGACCGCATAGATGACGAGATTGATCGACGGTGGAAACAGGATGCCGAGCGCGCCGGATGTGGCGATCACGCCGCCGCCGAAACGCGGCGGATAGCCGTTCTGCAGCAGCGCCGGCAGCATGATCGAGCCGATGCCGACCACGGTCGCGACCGATGAGCCGGAGATCGCGGCAAACAGCGCGCAGGCGACGACACCGGCCAAGCCGAGACCGCCATACCAATGCCCGATCAGCGAGGTGGCGAAATCGATCATGCGGCGGGCGACGCCGCCGGTGGTGAGGAAATTGCCGGCCAGGATGAAGAACGGGATCGCCATGATCTCGAAACGGTCGATGCTGGTGAACAGCTTCAAGCCGACCATCTTCGGATCGACGTCGGAAAGGATGAACAAGATATGTCAGCACCGAGAGGCCGAGCGCGATCGAGATCGGCATGCCGCTCGCCATCAGCGCCAGCAGCAGCGCGAACAAGAGCTCGGCGCGCACGGTATGCGACAGCTCGACGATGTGCAGCCGCGCGGCGAAGCAGATCAGCGCCAGCGCGATCGGGATGACGATGATCAGCGACCGCGGTGAACGGCGTCGCCGAGCGGCCGCGGTGCCGGCCGGCTTCGCGATGCGGCGAAAGCGCGGTCATCGCGCTGCCTCGCCGAGCCGCCGGCGCGGCGTCATTGCGCGGCGCCTCGTAGTCGAGGCCATGGCCTTGATGCGGCACCCGGCCGGTGCGCAAGAAGCGCCACATCACCTGCAGGAAGCGGAAGCACATCAGATAAGAGCCGAGCGGGATGCAGAGATAGATGATCCAGCTCGGCCATTCGAGCTCCGGCGACACCTGATCGGGATCGAGCTCGTGGACATAGATGGCGCCGAGCGTGCCGATGACGCCGGTGAACAACGCCCCGCACAGCAGCGCAAACACGATCACCGGCTTGCGCGCCGCCGGCGCCAGGCGCTTGACCAAGACATCGACGCCGACATGGATGCCGGTGCGCACGCCGAGCGCGGCGCCGAATTTCGCCATCCACACGAACATGTAGGTGGCAAGCTCCTGCGCCCAGGACAGATTGATGGCGGCGAGCGACGTATAGATCCCATCGGCCGCGTGCTGCAGCAGGACGAAGCCGTGCGCGCCCGCCCAGCGGGCGAGCCCGGCCGAATTGCTCGCGCCGTAGCGATGCACGACGGCAACGAACGTCAGGACCGTCGCCGCGCCGATCAGCGTGGCGATGATCCACTCTTCGAGCCGATCGAGGAAAGCGGTCGAGCAGCGCCCAATCCGCGCAGTGCTCGCTTAAGCCGCATACGACGCACGAGGTCTGGCCATGAACGCAACGCGAGGATCTTCAAGACTGCGGCGGCGTGAAGCCCGAGGCTTTGTAGATGCGCTCGATGAAGTCCTTGCCGAAGCGGCTCTGCATTTCGGTGTGCACCGGCATCAGCTTGGCGATCCAGGCCTTCTTTTCGGCGTCGGTCAGAATGTGAATCTCGGTCTTGCCCGATGCCTTGATCTTCTCGATGGCGTCGGCGTTGTCCTTCGCCGCGGTGTCGTTGAAGAACACGCGTCGTTTCCTTGACCGCGCGGTCGAGCTGCGTCGCGGACGTCCGGCGGCAGCGAATTCCAGAACGTCTTATTGGTGACGAGCGCATAAGTGAGCCGGCCGTGATGGGACATGGTCAGGTGCTTCTGCACCTCGTAGAATTTCTGCGTCAGGATGTTGGTCGGTACGTTGTCCTCGCCGTCGACGACGCCGGTCTGCAGCGCCTGATAAAGCTCGCCGAAGGCGATGATCTGCGGAATGGCGCCGAGCTCGCGCGCCACCGCGTCCTGCACCTTGCCGCCCTGGATGCGCATTTTCATGCCGCGAAAATCGTCCGGCAAGATCAGCGGCTTGTTGGCGGTATAGTCGTGCGCGCCGTTGTCCCAATAAGCGAGCGGCAGACGCCCTTGGCCTCGAGCTTTTTGTTGAGGTCGGCCATCATCGGGCTCGTCATCATCTGGCGCGCCCGCGCTTCATCGCTGAGCAGGAACGGCAGGTCGAAAACGTCGAATTCCTTGACCCCGAGCGGACTGAATTTCGCGATCGACGGCGCCAGCAACTGCACCGAGCCGAGCTGCAAGGCCTCGAGCTCTTCCTTGTCCTTGTAGAGCGAGGAGTTCGGATAGACTTCCACCTTGACCCGGCCGTCGGTGTATTTCTCGGCCAGCTCCTTGAAGAGCAACGCCGCCTTGCCCTTGGGCGCGTCGGGCGCCACCACATGGCTGAATTTGATGACGATCGGCTCGTCGGCAAAGCCCGGCCGGCCCGCAGCGAGGGAAAGCATGACAGCAAGCGCGATGGCCAAGCGTTTCATGGATGTCCTCCCGAGCACGAACGAGCGTGCGATCGAAATAAGCTCGGCGTCTGGCGGGCTGATCTCAAGTCTGCGAGCTTGAAACGGATTATCTTCTTTCTTCCCGCACCTGTCACCCGTGCACCGCTCAATGCATCGCGGCATCGGCGCGCGGCACGAAGGCGCCGGGATGGCGGATCACGTCGCCGGCCAGCCGATGCGCGGCGCTTGCCGCTTGCGCCGGCTCCGTCCCGGTGAGCCGCGCGGCGAGATAGCCGGCATTGAAGCCGTCGCCGGCGGCCATCGTGTCGACCGGCACCATGACTTCCGGCACCGGCACGAATTCCTGCGCGCCGGCCGGTGGCGACCAGCGCGCTGTTGGGTCCGTTCTTGACCACGATCTCGCCGATGCCGAAGGCCTGCAGCCGCGCGACCGTCGCTTCCGGCGACGGATCGCCCCACAGCACGGCCTCGTCGTCGAAGGCCGGCAGCGCGATATCGACGCGCTTGAGCGCTTCGATGAAGACGGTGCGGGTGCGCGCGAGATCGCCTTTCCAGCCGCGCGGGCGGAAATTGCCGTCGAAGGCGACCTTGGCGCCCTGCGCGCGCGCCGCTTCGAGCAGCGCCGAGGAAACGCCCGAGGCCGTTGTTGGAATAAAGCGACAGCGTGATGCCGGAGAAGTAGATCAGCCGCGCCGACACAGGCTGTCGGCAACCCGCATCCAGTCGGGCAATTCGAACAGATCGCGCGCCGGCGCGCCCTCGCGCCAATAGCGAAAGCTCCGCTCTCCGGCCGGGCCGTTTTCGATCAGGCCAGTCCGGGAAGCCGGCCGGGGACGCGCAGGATCAGTTGACCCGAAACGCCCTCGGCCGCGGCGAGCGCCAGGATGCTGTCGGAATAGGGATCGTCGCCGAGCGCGGTGGCAAAGCCGACGTCGATGCCCGCGCGAGCCAGATAGATCGCGGTGTTGAAGGTGTCGCCGCCGCAGGACAGGCGAAAATCGGCCGTCGGCGCCGCGCGCCAGTTCGATCAGCACCTCGCCGACGCACACGGCGCCGCTTTGGCTCGCTCATCGTGTGGCTTCCCGGCGCAGCGAAAAGTTGCCGCGGGTGAGGAAATAGCCCAGCGCGCTCAGCATGGCGATGCAGAAGCTGACCGGCCAGTCGGTATGGTAAGCGAGCGCGATGCCGAGCCAGGCTTCGGCCGAGCGCAAGCGCGGCCGACAGCAGCATTCCGCCCCACAGTCCGGTGACCAGCCGCTGCGCCGTCGCCGGCGGTCCGACCATGAGCGCGAAAACCAGCAGGATGCCGACGATCTGCGCGCTTTCCGCAACCGCCAGCGCGACGATGGCCAGGAAAGCGGTCGAGACGAAGCGCAGCGGCACGCCTTTGGCTTCGGCCAGTTCCGGCTGCAGGCTCGCAAAGATCAGCGGCCGCATGATCGCGGCCAGGCCGGCGAGCGTGATGACGCCGAGCACGACCAGCGTCGCGATCATCGCCGATCGACGGCGAGCACGTTGCCGAACAGAAGCGCGGTCGCCTGCGTGGCGAACGCCGTGTAGTAGTGCAGAAACAACAGCCCGAAGCCGAGCGCCAGCGACAACACCACGCCGATGGCGACGTCGCGGCCGCTGATGCGCTCGCCGAGGAGACCCATGCCGATCCCGGCCGCGACCGTGAAGCCGACCAGCCCCCACACCGGCGCGAGGCCGATCAGCACCGCGCCGGTCGCACCGGCAAAGCCGATATGGGAGAGCGCGTGGCCGGCAAAAGTCTGGCCGCGCAGCACCAGGAAATAGCCGACCAAGCCCGGACACCACCGCGGCAACGCCGGCGGCGGCAAAGGCGTTCTGCATGAAATCATAGTCAAGCATGGTGCTGGCCGTGATGGTGATCGTGGCCGTGACCGTCGTCATGCGCATGATCGGAGCGCTCGACGTCGCGGCCGCGCGAGAGCACGAAAATGTGGCCGTCGGCGTGCACCACCTGGATATCCGTGCCGTAAAGCTGCGACAGCACCGGCGCGGTCGCCACTTCCTCCACGGTGCCGAGCGCGGCATGGCCGTTGCCGAGATAAAGCACGCGGTCGAGCGTGCCGATCAGCTGATTGAGCTCGTGGGCGCTGAACAGCACCGTGATGTTGCGCTCGCGGGCAAAGCTGCGGACCAGATCGATCACCGCTTCCTGATAGCGGTAATCGAGGCTGATCAGCGGCTCGTCGAGCAGCAGAAGCTGCGGCTCGCCGAGCAGCGCCTGCGCCAGCAACAGCCGCTGGCGCTCGCCGCCCGACATGTCGGACGAGCGGACGCGTCGGCGAGATCGCCCGCGCCGACCGCGTCCAGCGTCTCTTCGATCATGTCGCGGTCGGCGCGGGTCAGCGACGGCAGGCCCCAGCGCTCGCCATGCACGGAACTGGCGATGAAGTCGAAGCCGCGCACGCGCAAGTCCGGCAGCACGGTGCGCACCTGCGGCAGATAGCCGATATGCGGATCGCCGCGCCGCGGCGCGCGGCCGAAGACGCGAAGGCTGCCCGCGCTCGGCGGCAAGCAGGCCGAGGATCGCCCGCATCAGCGTGGTCTTGCCGGCGCCGTTGGGACCGAGCACGCCGATGAATTCGCCGCGCCGGATGGCAAAGCTTGTGTCGACCAGGATGTCGCGGCCGCCGAGCGCGATCGTCGCGCGATCGAGCTCGATGACATTCATGAAGAAGGACCGGCCAGCGCGCGCTCCGTCTCGTCGAGCTGCGTCAGCATCCAATCCTGATAAGACAGGCCGGGCGGCGCGGTCTCGGTGACGCCGACGACCGGGATGTTGGACGCGCGGGCAAGATCGATGAGATGCTGCACCAGATTGTTCGACGCCTGCTTGTTGTAGAACAACACGCGCACCTTGCGCGTCTTCAGGTCGCGCTCGAACGCGGCGACATCGCGCGCGCTCGGCTCGGTGTCGTTCATGATGGCGAGCTGGAAGCGCTCGTTGCGCATTTTCAGCTTCAGCGCGTCCGCCATGTAGCCGAAAACCGGCTCGGTCGCGGTGACGGCGCGCGCCGGCATATTTGCCGCGAATGGCGGCGATCTTCTCGTTGAGCGGCGCGAGCGAGGCGAGAAAGGTTTTCAGCCGCGCCGCGTAGTCGTCCTTGTGGGCGGGATCGGCCGCGGCAAGCGCGGCAGCGAGCGCGCTCGCGACCGCCGGCATGGTGGCCGGATCGTACCAAAGGTGCGGATTGTCTCCGGCCTTTTTGTGCACGAGATCGGCCGCGACGATCGCGACGCGCCCGGGCGTGGCCGTGACCTCAAGGAGCTTCTCGATCCACGGATCGTAGTCGGCGCCGTTGTAGACGACGATCTGCGCCGCCGCGACCTGGCGGACGATGCCCGGCGAGACCTCGAACAGGTGCGGATCCTGGTCGGGATTGTTCAGGATGCTGGTGACCGACACCCGGTCGCCGCCGATCTGTTGCGCGACATTGCCGTAGAAATTTTCGGCCGCGACCACGGCGATCTTGCCGTCGGCGGCGCGTGCTGCCGGGCGTCAGCCGGCCACAAGCGCCACAGTCAGCGCAATAAGGGCTTTCATGGCCGGACCTCGCGATTTCGCCTGCAAAATCAAGGGCAGACGCTTCAAGATGTAATATTATAACATATCGATCGCACAGATTGCTCATTGACCTGCCATAGGCCAGAGGACGCAGCATTCGCCCGGACAGCAGACGTGCGTCCGGCCGATCCCGATATCGCCACCAGGCGATGCTCGATCAGGGCGTCATTCGAGCGGTTTTGGAGCCGGCGCAGAACCGCCTATATAGCCCGCCAGGAGGGCCCCGCATGTCCGAACAGGTTTCGTCAGAAAAAATCCCGGTCACGGTGCTGACCGGCTATCTCGGCGCCGGCAAGACCACGTTGCTCAACCGCATCCTCTCCGAGCCGCACGGCAAGAAGTACGCCGTCATCGTCAACGAGTTCGGCGAGATCGGCATCGACAACGACCTCGTCGTCGGCGCCGACGAGGAAGTGTTCGAAATGAACAACGGCTGCATCTGCTGCACCGTGCGCGGCGACCTGGTGCGCATCCTCGACGGGCTGATGCGGCGCAAGGGCAAGTTCGACGCGGTGATCGTCGAGACGACCGGGCTCGCCGATCCGGCGCCGGTGGCGCAGACCTTTTTCGTCGACGAGAATGTCGGCCGCAAAACCCGGCTCGACGCGGTGGTCACCGTCGCCGACGCCAAATGGCTCAACGACCGGCTCAAGGACGCCCCGGAAGCCAAGAACCAGATCGCGTTCGCCGACGTGATCCTGATCAACAAGACCGATCTCGTATCGCCGGAAGAACTGCGCGAGGTCGAAGGCCGCATCCGCGCCATCAATCCCTATGCCAAGGTGCACCGGACCGAGCGCGCGCAGATTCCGCTCAGCGAAGTGCTGGGCCGCAACGCCTTCGATCTCGACCGCATTCTCGATATCGAGCCGGAATTCCTCGGCACCGAGGACGACCACGATCATCATCACGCGCACGGTCATGACCACGGTCACGATCACGACCATCACAAACACGCGCACGGGCACGGCGGCCTCAAGCACTATCACGACGAGGAGATGCAGTCGGTTTCGCTCGAGAGCGACAAGCCGCTCGATCCCGACAAGTTTTTCCCCTGGGTGCAGAACCTGGTGCAGACCGAAGGCCCGAATATCCTGCGCTGCAAGGGCATCCTGTCGTTCAAGAACGACGACGACCGCTTCGTCTTCCAGGGCGTGCACATGATCCTCGACGGCGATCATCAGCGGCCGTGGAACAAGGATGAGAAGCGCGACAGCCGCATCGTCTTCATCGGCCGCAACTCTGCCGGAGGATAAAATCCGGCAGGGTTTTGAAAGCTGCATCGCCTGAACCTCCGTCATGCCCGGCCCTGCGCCGGGCATCCACGTCGTCGCTGAGGATGCTAAGACGTGGATGGCCGGGACGAGCCGCGCCATGACGTTCGGACGCCTCCAATGACCGATACCCGCAGCGATACTGTTTCCGTCGTTGACCGCACGCGTCCGGTCGCCGCCGGCGCGCCGGTCGTTGCCGCGCACTTTCTTGGCCACACCGCCGTGTTCGTGCTGGGCGAGGAAGCGCGATGCTGTTCGTCGAACCGAAAGGCGAGCCGCGGCGCGTCGCCGTCCATGACGGGGCGATCCTGGCGACGGCCGCCGACAACAAGCGCATCGTCAGCGGTGGCGACGACGGCAAGGTGGTCGACGACCGACGCCAAGGGCGAAACCCGCACGCTCGCCACCGATCCGAAACACCGCTGGATCGATCACGTCGCGCTCGGGCCGGACGGGGCCGTCGCCTGGTCGGCCGGCAAGACGGCGTTCGTGCAGGGCAAAACACTGCGCGAATTCGAGGCGCCCTCGACCGTCGGCGGCGCTTGCCTTCCTGCCAAAGGGTTTCCGGCTTGCCGTCGCCCACTACAACGGCGCCACGCTCTGGTTTCCGAACGCGCCAGCAGGCCGCGCCGGAAATGCTCGAATGGAAGGGCTCGCATCTCGGCGCCACCGTCAGTCCGGACGGGCGCTTTCTGGTCACCGCCATGCAGGAGCCGATGCTGCACGGCTGGCGGCTCGCCGACCGCAAGCATATGCGCATGTCGGGCTATGCAGCGCGCGTGACCTCGCTTGGCTGGAGCGACGGACGGCGATTGGCTCGCGACATCGGGCGCGCCGCAGCTCATCCTCTGGCCGTTCCAGAGCAAAGACGGCCCGATGGGCAAGGAGCCGCGCGTGCTTGGCGCCGTCTGAGCATCGCGTCGAAACCGTCGCCTGCCATCCCCGGCAGGAGATCATCGCTGCCGGCTATGCCGATGGCATGGTGCTGTTTGTGCGCATCCAGGACGGCGCCGAGATTTTGGCCAAGAAACCCGGGCAACGCGCCGGTCACGGCGCTGGCCTGGAGCGCGGACGGCCGCTTCCTGGCCTTCGGCACGGAAGAGCGGCGAGGCCGGCGTGCTCGATCTCGCCTGAACGGCGGCAGTCAGGAGAATCCATGTTTCTGAAATTCGGCGCCGCCGGCGAACTCCAGTTCGAGGACCGGCAAAACTTTCCGGGCCTTCAAGCTCGTAGTCGAAGGCGACCGCAGCCGGCTCGACGACGTCCGGCGTGCTGTTGCCGGCAAAGCCGAACTGCCCGATGCCGACACCGCCTGGATTTTCGAGGATACGCTCCGCCACTGGCCAGGCGTCGCGCACGATGCCGCCTGGCAGCAGAATCTCTCGGCCATGATCGAGAAGGCGCGGCCGCACGGCTGGATCGACGATGCGCGCAAGGCGATCAAGGCCCACATCGAGTGGGCCGCAACGTGAAGCGTTATTGCGCGCAGCGAAGCAACGAAGCACGAAGCAATCCGCACGGAGCGCCGGATTGCTTCGTTCGAAATGACGGAGAGGATCAGATCACATATTGCCGCAGCGGCGGATAGCCGTTGAAGCCGACCGAAGAATAGGTCGCCGTGTAGGCGCCGGCGGCCTCGATCAGCACCTTGTCGCCGATGGCGAGCGACACCGGCAGCGGATACGGCGTCTTTTCGTAGAGCACATCGACGGAGTCGCAGGTCGGGCCGGCGACGATGCAGGGCGCCGTCTCGTCGCGATCCTTGGCGGTGCGGATCGGATAGCGGATCGACTCGCCGATGGTTTCGGCGAGGCCGTGGAATTTGCCGATATCGAGATAGACCCAGCGTACCTCGTCTTCGGGCGAGCGCTTGGCGATCAGCACCACCTCGGCCTCGATCATGCCGGCATTGCCGACCAGGCCGCGGCCCGGCTCGACGATGGTGTTCGGCAGGTTGTTGCCGAAATGCTTGCGCAGCGAGCGAAAGATCGCCTTGCCGTAGGATTCGAGCTTCGGCGTCTTGCGCACATAGCGCGCCGGGAAGCCGCCGCCAAGATTGACGATGGCAAGCGCGATGCCGCGCTCGGCGCAGGCGCGGAACACCGCCGCCGTCGATGCCAGCGCCCGGTCCCAGGCTTCGACATTGTGCTGCTGCGAGCCGACATGAAACGACACGCCGTGCGGAACGAGCCCGAGCCGATGGGCATGCTCCAGAATGTCGGCGGCATAGACCGGCTCGCAACCGAACTTGCGCGACAGCGGCCACTCGGCGCCGGAGCCGTCGCAGACGATCCGGCAAATCACCCGGCTGCCGGGCGCGGCGCGGGCCACCTTCTCGACCTCGGCTTCGCAATCCACGGCAAACAGCGTGATGCCGAGCGCAAAGGCAGCGGCGATCTCCGCTTCTTTCTTGATGGTGTTGCCGTAGGAGATGCGTTCGGGCGGCGCGCCGGCGGCAAGCGCGGCGTGCGTCTCCGGCAGCGAGGCCACGTCGAAGCAGCAGCCCAGCTCCGCCAAGCAGTTTCAGGATTTCCGGCGCTGGATTCGCCTTGACGGCGTAGAACACCTTGGTGTCCGGCAGCGCCTTGGCAAAGTTCTGGTAGTTTTCGCGGACGACGTCGAGGTCGACCACGAGGCAGGGTCCGTTATCAGAACGCTTCTTGAGGAATTCGCGGATGCGTGCGGTCATACTACCCCACTCCCCTAATCCGACTGGCGGCGCAGCCGCCGAGGTGAACCTCCTGTGACGCGTACGGCTCCGCGATACGCGGGCGCTTTGCGTCACTGTGATTGCTGCCTTGGTCCGGATGAGGGAAATCCCGTTCCGCACTGCTGGCAAAGATGGACAAGCCCTTTCGGTGTCCCCGGCATTGGCGCCGGCAGTCATCCAAAAAAGCCCTTCCGTCGTTGCTTTAAGCCGCGTCGCCAGTGGAGAGCTGGCATCGCCGGTTCGCCTCCGGCTGCCGGTCGCGGGTGCAAGGAAGTAGCGCGTCTTCCTTAGGCGGCTGTCCGGCCTCTTGTCCGGATGCCCACCGACCGACACACGGCCACAGGCACGTGCGAAATTGGGCGATTTCGCCAATAAGCCATTGCGCCGCGCTGCGCAAGCGTTTTGCTCTCAACGAATGATTTGACGAGACGTTTCGCGCCGGCGGCCGCGGCGGAGACGACGTTCAGTCAGCCATGAACGGCTCGACGCGTTTCGCGGCGCGGACGAACTGCACCATGACGACGATGCCGCACACCACGAACAGCCCGTCGAGCAGGCGCGCGCCGAAGGTGCCGAGCGCCAAGAGATTGGCGATCGCCCAGCTGCCGGCGAACGCAGCGCCGAACACCTCGGCAGCAATCAAGATGGCCGCGCTGACGACGGTCAGCACGTTTTCCCAGAGGATGCGGCGGGGCCGCTGTGTCGTGGTCGTGTCCATGGCGCCCGCACTCTCTCCGAAACAGGGGGCCGATTCAAGGCTCAATGCCTATATAAGGTTCCCATTTCCGCCTGGTGCGAGCGCTCGATGAACACGCAGAATCCCGCCGACAACCCGTTTTTCCATGACTGGACGACGCCCGATGAGGTCCCGCCGTTCGCGGCCATCAAGCCCGAGCATTTTGTTCCCGCCTACGCGCGCGCGTTCGCGGAACACGAGGCCGAGGTCGCCGCCATCGCCGGCCGGGCAGAGCCACCGGATTTCGCCAACACCATCGCCGCCCTCGAAATGAGCGGCCGGGCGCTGGCCCGCGTCGAGCAGGTTTTCGGCCTTTTGGTCGGCGCCGACAGCAACGAGGCGCTGCTGCAGATCGAGCGCGAATTGTCGCCGCAAGTGGCCAGCCACTGGAACAAATTCCGTACCAATGCCGCGCTGTTCCACCGCATCGATACGCTGATGCGCCAGAGCGACACGCTTGGGCTTTCCGCCGAGCAGAAGCGGGTGCTCGAGCGCTACCACACCTCGTTTCGCCGAGCCGGCGCCGCGCTCGACGCCGCCGCAAAGACGCGCCTCGCCGAGATCGTCGAGCGGTTGGCGGAACTCGGCACGGCATTCAGCCAGAACGTGCTCGCCGACGAGCAGGCTTTCACGCTGTCGCTGCACGATGAAGCCGAGCTTGCCGGACTTCCCGAATTTGCTGCGCGATGCCATGCGATCCGAGGCGCAGGAGCGCGGCCTCGACGGCTACGCCGTCACGCTGTCGCGTTCGAGCGCCGAGCCGTTCCTGGAATTCGCCGAGCGCCGCGATCTTCGCGAAAAGGTCTACCGCGCCTTCGTCTCGCGCGGCGACAATGGCGGTGCGACCGACAACAAGGCCGATCATCGCCGAGATGGTGCGGCTGCGCGCCGAGCGCGCCCGCCTGCTCGGCTATGCCGATTTCGCCCACTACCGCCTCGACGACGCCATGGCGAAGACGGAGACGGCCGTGCGCGGGCTGCTCGACACGGTGTGGACGCGGGCGCGGGCGCAGGCCGAGGCCGACCGCGACGCGCTGCAAGAGCTGGTGCAGGAAGAAGGCGGCAACTTCACGCTCGCGCCCTGGGACTGGCGCTACTACGCCGAGAAGCTGCGCCAGCGACGCTGCGACATCGATGAGGCCGCGATCAAGCCGTACCTCAATCTCGAGCGGATGATCGAGGCCGCCTTCTACACGGCGGAACGCCTGTTCGGGCTGCGCTTCGCCGAGCGCTCCGATGTGCCGGTGTGGCATCCCGACGTGCGCGTCTGGGAGGTGCGCGGCAGCGATGGCGCCGAGATCGGCCTGTTCTTCGGCGACTATTTTGCGCGCCCGTCCAAGCGCAGCGGCGCCTGGATGACCTCGCTGCGCGACCAGGAAAAGCTCGCCGGCGACGTTCGGCCGCTGATCATCAATGTGTGCAACTTCGCCAAGGCTGCCGACGGCGAACCGACGCTGCTGAGCTTCGACGATGCGCGCACCCTGTTCCACGAGTTCGGCCATGCGCTGCATGGCCTGCTCTCGTCGGTCACTTATCCGACCATTTCCGGCACCAATGTCGCGACCGATTTCGTCGAACTGCCGTCGCAGCTTTACGAGCATTGGCTCGAACAGCCCGACGTGTTGCGGCGCTTTGCCCGGCACTATCAGACCGGCGAGCCGATGCCCGAGGAGCTGCTGCAGCGCCTCATCGCCGCGCGCAATTTCGACCAAGGTTTTGGCACCGTCGAATATGTCGCTTCAGCCATCGTCGATCTCGATTTCCATTCGCATGGCTGCACCGGGAACGATCGATCCCGACCGCGTTCGAAGCCACCGCGCTCGCGCGCATCGGCATGCCGGCAGAGATCGCCATGCGCCATCGCCCGCCGCACTTCGATCATGTGTTTTCCGGCGGCGGCTATGCCGCGGCCTATTACAGCTACATGTGGTCGGAAGTCCTCGATGCCGACGCCTTCGAGGCGTTCAAGGAAACCGGCGACATTTTCGATCCGGCGACGGCCAAGCGGCTCCGCGACACGATCTTTGCCGCCGGCGGCGCGCAGGATCCGGTCGACGCCTACAAGGCGTTTCGCGGCCGGCTGCCAAGTCCGGACGCGCTGTTGCGTAAGCGTGGTCTCGCCGACATCGCCGTGCCAGAGTAAACGGCATGGAGCTGCATACCGCCGGTCACCGCCGCGGCGTCGTCTGCGCGCCGCATCACGAAGCCGTGGAAGCGGGCCGCTCGATCCTCGCCGAGGGCGGCAATGCGCTCGAAGCAATGGTGGCGATGGCGGCGATGATCGCCGTCGTCTATCCGCACATGAACCACCTCGGCGGCGACGGGTTTTGGCTGATCCGCTTTCCGAACGGCCGCGCGCACGCCATCATGGCGCCCGGCCCGGCCGGCCAGGACGCGCATCCCGACTTTTATCGCGACTATCGAGACGATCCCGCCGCGCGGACCGCTTGCCGCGCTCACCGTGCCGGGCGCGGTCGGCGGCTGGATGCTGGCGCTCGAAGCGGCAAAGGCCAACGGCGGCATACTGCCGCCCGATGTTCTGCTCCTTCCCGCCATCGTGCAGGCCCGCAACGGCTATGTGGTATCGCGCAGCCAGGCGCAACTGACGGCCGACAAGCTATCCGAACTGACGTCGGCGCCGGGCTTTGCCGAGACGTTTCTATTGGACGGCAGACCGCCGCCGGCCGGCTCAACGCTGACGCAAGAGGCATTGGCGGCAACGCTGCGGCACCTCGCCCTCGATGGCCTCGACGATTTTTACCGCGGCGATATCGGCCGCGAGATCGCCGCCGATCTCAAGCGCATCGGCAGTCCGGTCACCCGCGAGGATTTGACGCGCTACGAACCCTATCTGGCCGAACCGCTGCAAATCGAATTGCCGGCGGGGACGGTCTACAACACCGATGCGCCGACCCAGGGCGTGGCCTCGCTGATGATCCTCGCCTTGTTCGCCCGCTTGGGCGTGACCGAGGCGGAGGGCTTCGATCATGTCCATGGCCTGGTGGAAGCGACCAAGCGGGCGCTGCGCACGCGCGACCGCGTGCTGACCGATCCAAGCCGTCTCGCGCACATGCTCGACCGCTGCCTGGAGCCGCGATTCATCGCCGGCGAAGTGATGAAGATCGATCGGCGTAAAGCGGCGCGCTGGCCGTTCGCCTCCGGCGACGGCGACACGGTGTGGATGGGTGCGGCCGACACCAGCGGCTTCGTCGTGTCCTATATCCAATCGCTGTATTGGGAGTTTGGCTCTGGCTGTGTGCTACCGCGCGACCGGCGTCTTGATGCAAAATCGTGGCGCCAGCTTCTCGCTGCAGCGCGGCGCGCTCAATCTTTTGGCGCCCGGACGGCTGCCGATCCACACGCTCAATCCCGCACTCGCCGTCCTCAAGGACGGCCGCATCATGGCCTATGGCACCATGGGCGGCGACGGCCAGCCGCAGACGCAAGCGGCGCTGTTCACCCGTCACGTGATGTTCGGCGAGCCACTTGAGGTCGCGATCGACCGCCCGCGTTGGTTGCTCGGCCGGACCTGGGGCGACGCGCAGACCAAGCTTCGTCTTGAATCGCGCTTCGATGGCAATCTGGTCGACCGGCTTGCCGCGGCTGGGCACGATGTGGACGTTCTGTCCGAGCCTTATTCCGACACGATGGGCCATGCCGGCGCGGCGGTGCTGCATCCGGACGGCACCTGCGAAGCCGCTCACGATCCGCGCGCCGATGGTGGTGCCGCGGGGGTGTGAGGCCGTGGCCACGTTTGCGCCCCACTCCCGTTAGAATGTGCGCGCCGTTCGGGGCGGCACGTAAGCGCGGGCCGATGATTCATCGCTTTGCTTTTTTCGTCGCAGTACTGACCTGTCTCATCGCGGCGACGCTGCGCGCCGACGCGCACCCCCATGTCTGGGTGACGATGACCGAGGAGCTTGTGTACGCGCCCGACGGCTCGGTCACCGGCGTGCGCCACGCCTGGACCTTCGACGACATGTTCTCCGCCTTCGCCACGCAGGGCATGGAGCAGAAAACCAAAGGCGAGTTCACGCGCCAAGAGCTCGAGCCGCTCGCCAAGGTCAATGTCGAGTCGCTCAAGGAATACGCTTACTTCACCTATGCCAAAGTGAATGGCAAACGACAGCGCGACGCTTTTCTCGATCCGGTCGACTATTTCCTCGAATACGATCCGAAAGAGACGGTGTTGACGCTGCATTTCACCCTGCCGTTCAAGGCGCCGGTGAAAGCCAAGGCACTCGATCTGGAAGTCTACGATCCGGAATTCTTCATCGACTTCGGCTTTGCGGAAAAGGACCCGGTGCGGCTGGTCGGCGCGCCGGCGCAATGCACCGCCGCAGTCGAAAAACCGCATGACGGCAACTTCCCCGCCTCGCTTCGGCTCGATCAGGCCTTTCAAACGTCGGAAGCCAACGCCGGCATGGGCGCGAGTTTTGCCAACAGGATTTCGGTGCAGTGCCCGTGACGCGGCGCGCCGGCGCAGGACTGGGCCGGCATGTGGTGCTCCTCGCGCTGGTCGTCATGCTGGTGCTGGCTGCGGGTCCGCTCGCTACGGCGCTGGCGCAAGTCTCGCCGCTCGACGCCATGCGCCAACCGCCGGCCACCGGCATCTTAGGCTTTATCCTCGCCAAGCAGTCGCTGTTCTACCGCGAATTGTCGGGCCTCATCCGCGCCGCCAAGACCGACGGCTCGGCGCTTTGGGGCCTTATCGGCGTTTCATTCCTCTATGGCATTTTCCACGCCGCCGGCCCCGGCCACGGCAAAGCGGTGATCTCGTCCTATCTTCTCGCCAACGAAGAGACTTGGCGGCGCGGCGTCGTATTGTCGTTCGCCTCGGCCTTGCTGCAAGCCATGACCGCCGTGGTGATCGTCGCTGTTGCCGCGGTCTTGATCGGGGCGACGGCGAAGATGATGGGCGATACGGTGCGCGTCATCGAACTCGTCAGCTACGCACTGATTGTGCTGGTCGGGGCGCGGCTCTTGTGGGTGAAAGGCCGCGCGTTTGTCCATGCGCTACGCTCGGCGCGGCCGGAGCACGCCCTGGCGGCGGAGCATCGTCACGCTGATCATGCCCGGTGCGCACACCATGATCATGCCCATCACGATCAAACGCCCCGCGCCCACGATGACCAACATCATCACGCGCACGCTCACGCCCACAAGCATAAACACGACCACGACCACGACGACGAGGAAAGTGTCCTGCCGTGGGGGCATGCGCACGGGCCGGAGCCGGAGGAGTTGGCCGGGCCGGGCGGCTGGCGGCGCGGGCTCTCGGCCATCGTGGCGGTTGGCCTGCGGCCCTGCTCGGGCGCGATCATCGTCCTCGTCTTCGCGCTGGCGCAAGGCTTGTTCTGGACCGGCGTCGCCTCGACCTTTGTCATGGGCATCGGCACCGCCATCACAGTCGCGGCGATCGCCACGCTCGCCGTCGGCGCCAAGACCGTGGCGAAACGGTTCGCGTCGACGCGCGCCGGCTATGGCACGCTGCTGCTGCGCGGCATCGAGGTCGGCGCCGCGGTGGTGGTCATGCTGTTCGGCGCGCTCCTACTCACCGGTACGATCGCCAGCGAGCGCATGGGGATGTTTTAGATCCGCAGGGTGGGTTGAGCGGCAGCGAAACCGACCGATCGACGGCGGCGGGTTACGCCGCTGACGCGGCTAACCCGCCCCTACGCAGTTCACGCCACCTTTTCGCGCAGATGGCCGAACAACGCCTTGCGCGCCTCGTCGTCCATCTCGGCCTTGAATGTGTGTTTGTCCTTGAGGCTGGCGGCCCGCTGCGCCGCCGGTCGCGCGCTGATCTCGTCGACCAGGCGCTTGAGGTTCGGGAATTTCGCCCACGCCGCTTCGCCGAGCACGTTCGGCATGCCGCGCGCCCAACCCCACACCGCCATGTCGACAATCGTATAAGTGTCGCCGAGCATGTATTTCTGCTTGGCGAGCCGCGCATCGAGAATGCCGAAGTGGCGTTGCGCCTCGAAAGCGTAACGATTGATGGCATATTCGTTTTTTTCCGGGGCATACATGCGAAAATGCACCGACTGACCGGCATACGGGCCGACGCCAGTAGCCACAAACATCAGCCAGGACAACAGCTCGCCGCGCGCCTTGTCGCCCTTGGGCGGCAGAAACTTGCCGGTCTTTTCGGCGAGGTAAAGCAGGATGGCGTTTGAGTCGAACACCGTGACATCGCCATCGACGATCGCCGGCACCTTCGCATTCGGATTGATGGCGAGATAGTCCGGCTTGTGCTGCTCGCCCTTGCGGGTATCGACCGGGATGGCCTCATAGGGCAGCCCGGCCTCTTCCAGGAAAAGCGCCACCTTGGTCGGATTGGGCGCACCGCTGAAATAGAACTTCAACATCGTCACACCTCGTCGTTTGATCGCTGCTGCCGCGCCGGCAGCCTCCGATGCAGAAATGTCAGAACAATCCCACAATCTTGCCGTCGGCGCCAACATCGATCGAATCGGCGGCTGGCACCTTCGGCAAGCCCGGCATGGTCATGATTTCCCCGCAGATCGCCACCACGAACTCGGCGCCGGCGGACAGCCGCACTTCGCGCACGGGAATGATGTGATCGGTCGGCGCGCCCTTGGCGTCGGGATTGGTCGAGAAGCTATATTGCGTCTTGGCAACGCAAATCGGGAATTTGCCGTAACCCATCGCCTCGAAACTCGCGAGCTGGTCGCGCACCGATTTGTCGGCCGAGATGTCCTTGGCCCGGTAGATTTCCTTGGCGATGGTACGGATCTTCTCATAGAGCGGCATGTCGTCGGGATAGAGCAGCTTCAATTTGCTCTTGCCGCTGTCGCAAATCTTGACGACGGCGCGGGCGACGTCGGCGGCGCCGGCGCCGCCCTCGGCCCAATGATCGGCCATCAACGCCTCGACCCCGAGCGCCTTGCATTTCTCCTCGACCAGCCTGATCTCGGCGTCGGTGTCGGCGGAAAAGCGGTTGATCGAGATCACCGGCACGATGCCGAATTTCTGCATATTCTCGACATGGCGTTGGAGATTGCTCATGCCGGCTTCGAGCGCTTTCAGATTCTCGGTCTTGAGGTCTTCTTTCTTGACCCCGCCGTGCATCTTCAACGCACGGATGGTGGCGACTAGCACGGCGCAGTCGGGTGACAAGCCCGCCTTGCGGCACTTGATGTCGAGAAACTTCTCGCCGCCGAGATCGGCGCCGAAACCGGCTTCCGTCACCACATAGTCGGCAAGCTTCAGCGCCGTGGTCGTCGCCAGTACCGAATTGCAGCCATGGGCGATGTTGGCAAACGGTCCGCCGTGAATGAAGGCCGGCGTGCCTTCGAGCGTTTGCACCAGATTGGGCGACAGCGCCTCCTTGAGCAACACGGTCATGGCGCCGTGCGCCTTGAGGTCGCCGGCGCGGACCGGCTTGCGGTCGCGGGTATAGGCGACGACGATATTTCCCAGGCGCTTTTTCAGATCGTCGAGATCGCGCGCCAGGCAGAAGATCGCCATCACCTCCGAGGCGACCGTGATATCGAAGCCGTCTTCGCGCGGAAACCCGTTGGCGACGCCGCCCAATGAGGAGACGATCGAGCGCAGCGCGCGGTCGTTCATGTCGAGCACACGCCGCCACGCCACCCGGCGCTGGTCGATGCCGAGCGCGTTGCCCCAATAGATGTGGTTGTCGAGCATCGCGGCCAGCAGATTGTTCGCCGAGGTGATGGCGTGGAAGTCGCCGGTGAAATGCAGATTGATGTCCTCCATCGGCACCACCTGGGCGTAGCCGCCGCCGGCGGCGCCGCCCTTCATGCCGAACGACGGCCCGAGCGACGGCTCGCGCAGGCACAGCATGGCCTTCTTGCCGATGTGATTGAGCGCGTCGGTCAGCCCGACCGTGGTCGTGGTCTTACCCTCGCCCGCCGGCGTCGGCGTGATCGCGGAGACGAGAATGAGCTTGCCGTTCGGCTTACCTTGCAGCGACTTCACGAAGTCCATCGACAGCTTGGCCTTGTAGTGGCCGTAAGGCTCGAGGTCTTGCGGCGCGATGCCCAATCTCTCACGCGCGATGTCGAGGATCGGCCGCTTCTTGGCGGCCTGCGAGATTTCGATGTCGGACTTGGGATGCTGATGTTGCGAGGCAGGCATTGTTCGAAGAACCGTTGAAAGTTGGAGTGAAGGAGAATCGTCGTTGTTCTGATCCGTCATGCCCGGCCTTGTCCCGGGCATCCCGCTTAAGCGGGCAGTGCGTTTGCAGGCGGGATGGCCGGGACAAGCCCGGCCATGACTGGCGTCCTCATGTGAATCTGGCCTTAAGTTGAAGGTTGGCGGATTTGGCCCACGCGGCGGCTTCGATCTTCTTGCCGTCGGCGGGCTGAACGCGGGTGACCTTGAAGCGACCGTCGGCGCAGACGACGGTGAAACCGTCGTCGTCGATGGCGACGATCTCGCCCATCTTGCCGGCGATGCCCTTGGGGTCTTTGGCCGGCAGCGGCTTCGCCTCGAATATTTTGACGGTGGTCCCGTCGAGCTTCGACCAGGCGCCGGGCGCCGGATTGCAGCCGCGGATCAGCCGATCGATCTCCTGCCACGGCCGGCCCCAATCGATATGCGCATTGTCGGGGCCGCAGCGGCCTTCATAGGTCGCTTTGGCTTCGTCCTGTTTGATGCGCGGCGCCTTGCCGGCTTTGACGAGGTCGATCGCTTCGAGCATCGCCTCGACTCCCATCGGGAACAGCCGATCGAAATAGACCGAGCCGAGCGTGTCGGTTGCCGAAATCGGCGTCTTCTTCTGGATCAGCACATCGCCGGTATCGAGCCCGTTGTCGGGCCAGAAGATCGACAATCCGGTTTCGCTCTCGCCCTTGATGATCGGCCAGTTGATCGCGCTCGGTCCGCGATAGGCCGGCAGCAGCGACGGGTGATACTGGATCGAGCCGTGCGTCGGGATGTTGAGAAAATCTTCCGGCACGAACAGCGTCACGAAAGCCATCACCTGCAGGTCGGGCTTGAGCGCACGGAATTCTTGCCACACGTCCGGCTGGCGAAAGGACTCCGGTTGGTGGACCGGCAAGTTCGCCGCCAGCGCCGCCTCCTTGAGCGGGTCGGCCTTGGCGCCCGCCTTCTCCGGCGCGACATAGACGGCGACGACGTTTTCGCCGCGCTTGATCAGCGCGTCGAGCACCGCCTTGCCGAACGCCTGCTGCCCGTGAACGACAATACGCATCGCAGAACTCGATACCTTCCGACTTTTCCCGCCGTCATCGCCGGGCTTGTCCCGGCGACCCCGGTTCCAAAGCTTGTGCTTTTCCCGACGGGATGCCCGGGACACGCCCGGACATGACGATCGCTACGCTGCTTCGGCTTTCTTCTCCGGCGCGTTGATCGCGCCTGACGTCTTGATGTCGCCGATCTCCCTTTCCGAATAATGCAGCACCTCGCGTAGCACTTCGTCGGTGTGTTCGCCAAGGAGCGGCGAGCGACGCACGTCGGCAATCGAGTCCGATAATTTGATCGGATTGCCCACGGTGAGATACGTCCCACGCGTGGGATGATCGACTTCGACGACGGTGCCGGTGGCGCGCAGCGACCGCTCGTGGGCAAGCTCCTTCATCGACAGGATCGGCCCACAGGGAATGTCGAGCTTGTTGAGAATGTCCATGGCCTCGAACTTGGTCTTGGTCATGGTCCACTGCTCGATGGTGGCGAAAATCTGCTTCAGCCGCGGCAGCCGCGCATTGGGCGTGGCGTAATCGGGATCGGTCTTCCATTCCGGCTTGCCGATGACATCGCAGATCGCGCCCCATACCGGAGCCTGGGTGATGAAATAGATGTAGGCGTCGGGATCGGTCTCGAACCCCTTGCACTTGAGGATCCATCCCGGCTGGCCGCCGCCGGAATCGTTGCCGGCTCGCGGCACCGTATCGCCGAAGGCGACGCCTTCGCCGTATTGGCTGTATTCGGTGAGCGGTCCGTGTGCCAGCCGTTGCTGGTCGCGCAGCTTCACCCGCGCCAGATTGAGCACACCGTCCTGCATGGCGCAGAGCACTTTCTGCCCGCGGCCAGTGCGGGTGCGTTGGTAGAGCGCAGCGACAATGCCGAGCGCCAGATGCAATCCGGTGCCGGAATCGCCGATCTGCGCGCCGGTCACCAGCGGCGGCCCATCGCGGAAGCCGGTGGTCGACGCCGACCCGCCGGCGCACTGCGCGACATTCTCATAGACCTTGCAGTCTTCGTACGGTCCCGGCCCAAAACCTTTCACCGAGGCGACGATCATGCGCGGGTTGAGCTTGTGGATGTGCTCGAAGGTGAGCCCCATGCGGTCGAGCGCGCCCGGCGCGAAATTCTCGACCAGCACGTCGCACGCCTTCACCAGGCGATCGAGGATTTCCTTGCCCTTCGGGTGCTTGCTGTCGATGGTGATCGAACGCTTGGAGCCGTTGAGCATGGTGAAATAGAGACTGTCGGCGCCCTTGACGTCGCGCAATTGGCCGCGCGTGACGTCGCCGACGCCGGGCCGCTCGACCTTGATCACGTCGGCGCCCATGAAAGCGAGCAGCTGGGTGCAAGTGGGCCCTGATTGCACATGCGTGAAATCGAGAATGCGCACGCCGTCGAGCGCCCGACCTGCTTGTCCCCAAGGTTTTGATGACGGCTTTGACGACGGCGGCCGCAGACCGTTGCCATTCGACGATTTTGCCGCCGGCTTCTTTGCCGCGAGCTTCACCGTTTTCTTCGCGGGCTTCTTCGCGCGCCCTTTTGACTTTGCTTTCTTGCGCGTTGCCATCGCGCCGCTCCTTTATCTCTTGCGAATTTTGCTTTGCGGATTGAGGTTGCCGATTCTGCCGCTCTCGCTGCCTGCCGCAGGGTCGATCACGGCGTTGACCAGCGTCGGCCTGCCGGAATCCATGGCCTCGCTCACGGCGCGCTTGAGCTCGTCGGGTGTCGTCACGCGGACGCCGACGCCGCCGAAAGCCTCCATCATCTTGTCGTAGCGCGAGTCTTTGACGAACACCGTGGTCGCAACATCCGGACCGCCCGTCGGATTGACGTCGGTGCCGCGATAAATGCCGTTGTTGTTGAAGATGACGATGCAGATCGGCAAATTGTACCGGCAGATCGTTTCGACTTCCATGCCGGAAAAGCCAAAGGCGCTGTCGCCTTCGATCGCGAGCACGGGATTGCCGGTTTGCGCGGCGGCGGCGATCGCGTAGCCCATGCCGATGCCCATGACGCCCCAGGTGCCGACGTCGAGGCGCTTGCGCGGCCGATACATGTCGATGACGCCGCGCGCGAGGTCGAGCGTATTGGCGCCTTCGTTGACGAGGATGGCGTCCGGCCGCTCCTTGATGACGGTACGCAAGGCGCCGAGCGCGCCGTAGAAATCCATCGGCGCCGCATTGCTCATCAGTCGCGGCGCCATCTTGGCGATGTTCTCTTCCTTTTTTGCGCTGACGGTGTCGGTCCAGTCGGCCGGCGGCGCCGGCCATTTGCCGTCCATGGCCTCGAGAAGAGCCGACACGCATGAGCCGATATCGCCGACCAGCGGCGCGACGATCTCGACGTTGCTGTCCATTTCTTTCGGCTCGATATCGATCTGGATGAATGTCTTCGAGCCCGGCTCGCCCCAGACTCTTGCCCTTGCCGTGCGACAGAAGCCAGTTGAGACGGGCGCCGATCAGCATCACCACGTCGGAGTCTTTCAGCACGGTCGAGCGTGCGGCGCCGGCGCATTGCGGATGCGTGTCGGGCAGTAGGCCTTTGGCCATGCTCATCGGCAGGAAAGGAACGCCGCTCTTCTCCACCAGGGCGCGGATATCGTCATCGGCCTGCGCGTAGGCCGCGCCCTTGCCGAGAATAATCAAGGGGCGCTTTGCGCGCTTGAGGACATCGAGCGCTCGCTTGACCGCCGCCGGCGCGGGTATCTGCGCCGGCGCCGGATCGATCACCTTGACCAGCGACTTCGCGCCAGCCGCCGCGTCCATCACTTGCGAGAAAAGCTTGGCCGGCAGATCGAGATAGACGCCGCCCGGACGACCGGAGACGGCGGCACGGATCGCGCGCGCTACGCCAATGCCGATGTCGGCGGCATGGAGGACGCGGAACGCCGCTTTGCAGAGCGGCTTGGCGATAGCCAACTGGTCCATCTCTTCATAGTCGCCCTGCTGCAGGTCGACGATCTCGCGCTCGGACGAGCCACTGATCAGGATCATCGGAAAACAGTTGGTCGTGGCGTTGGCCAGCGCCGTCAGGCCATTGAGAAAGCCGGGAGCCGACACGGTCAGGCAGATGCCGGGTTTTTTGGTCAGGAAGCCGGCGATTGCCGCGGCGTTGCCGGCGTTCTGTTCGTGCCGGAACGAGAGGACGCGCAGGCCTGCAGCCTGCGCCATGCGGCCCAAGTCGGTGATCGGAATTCCCGGCACGCCGTAGATCGTGTCGATGCCATTGAGCTTGAGCGCGTCGATAACGAGGTGGAATCCATCCGTCAGTTCCTGCTCTGCTTCGATTGCATTCCCATCGATGCCGGCGGGCTCGCGTTTCCCTCGTATCGCTGCATCAGCCATGGGATTCTCCGAATGACGCATCATCAGGCCCGACCGGGGGCTTTTGGTAATTCATTATTCCACAGTTCGCCATGTCAATTCGCCGTGGCTCTTCGCCATGTCCGAAAGCATGTCCGAAAGACCCGGGATGCCGCTTTGGGCGCCGGCCGCGCCGCCTGCTTTGCCTCAAATTTCCTTTTTCGCCCCGGAACTCTTGTTCTTTAAGGTATTTGTCTCGTTGCCGGGATATTTCGCATTTCCTCCAGTACAGCAGCTGCCGGCCGATCGCCGAACCGGTGGTTGGCAAAAGGCGCAAGCATTATCGCGCCTCAAAGGAGCCGCAAACACCCCGGCCAACGCCATGCCCGCGATCGAAGCGGACATGCACGCCAAGCGGACATGCATGCCAAACCGTGCATAGTCTTATCACTATCCCGGATTAAGGCTTGATAAGGCCGTCCCAACCGCCCGAGCTGGAGCGAAAAAACAATGTCTCCCAAGACCGCCGCGCAGACGCTTGCGGACTTCCTCCCCGCGGAAGATTCTTTCTATATTTCCGCCACGCGATCGGCCGTCGCGGCCGCGGCGCTCGCTCAAGCACAACGATACCTTCATCGTGCTCGACACCTTTGGCGACATGGGTGCGGCGGCCGGCGGCACCGATGGCCTGTTCCATCACGACACGCGATTTCTCTCGCGGCTGCAGCTGTTGCTCAACGGCACCCAGCCGCTGCTGCTGGGCTCGAATTTGCGCGACGACAACGCGGCGCTCGTCGTCGATCTCACCAATCCCGACATGTTCGTGGATCAGCGCGTCGTCCTGGAGAAGGATACGCTGCACGTGCTGCGCACCGTCTTCCTTTGGCGGGACACCGCGTATCAGCGGTTCGGCGTGCGCAATTACGGCGATCGGACGATCGACGTGCGATTGTCGATCCTCTTTGCCAACGACTTTGCCGATCTGTTCGAGGTCCGCGGCACGCACCGCGAGCGGCGCGGCACCGCGACCGTGCAATTGCGCGGCAACGACCAGGTGCTGCTCAACTACCACGGCCTCGACGACACGTTGCGCCGTACCACGCTGACGTTCGATCCGCCGCCCGATAAATTGGCGACCAACGGCGCGCAGCTACGAGTCTCGGCCTCCGCTCCGGGCAAGGCGCGCCCGATCTTTCTCGCTGCCGGCTGCAATCAGGCGGAATCCCGGCCGGTGCCGTTCCTGCGCGCACTGGTCAAGGCGCGCCGCGAGCCGCGCGAAGCCACCGGCGGCCGGACCAGCGTCGAAACCTCGAACGAGCTTTTCAACGAGATGCTGTGCCGGTCGGCGGCCGACCTGGAAATGCTGATGACCGATACGCCGCAGGGCCGTTATCCCTATGCCGGAATCCCATGGTTCTCGACGACGTTCGGCCGCGATGGCCTGATCACGGCATTGCAGATGCTGTGGTGGTCGCCCGACGTGGCGCGCGGCGTGCTGCGCCGCCTCGCCACCTATCAGGCCAAGACCTTCGATCCGCTTGCCGACGCCGAACCCGGAAAAATTCTTCATGAGATGCGCGGCGGCGAGATGGCGGCGCTGCGCGAGGTGCCGTTCGGGCTCTATTACGGCAGCGTCAATTCGACGCCGCTGTTCATTCTGCTGGCAGGCCTTTATCTGGAACGCACCGGCGACGTCGAGACCATCGCCTCGCTGTGGCCGGCGATACAGGCCGCGTTGGATTGGATCGCCGGCCCGGGCGATCCCGACGGCGACGGTTTTGTCGAATATCTGCGCGCCAGCGATCAGGGGCTCGCCAACCAAGGTTGGAAAGATTCACAGGACGCGGTGTTCCACGCCGACGGGCGATTGGCCGAAGGCGCCATAGCGCTCGTGGAGGTGCAAGGCTACGTCTATGCCGCCAAGCGCATGGCCGCGCGCTGCGCGCGCCGCATCGGACGCGACGGCGATGCCGCCAAGCTCGATGCCGAAGCGGAGAAACTCGCCGAGCAATTCGAAGCCGCATTCTGGTGCCCGGAGATCGAGACCTACGCGCTGGCGCTCGACGGCACCAAAAAGCCGTGCGCCGTGCGCACGTCGAATGCCGGCCAGGTGCTGCTGACCGGCATCGCCGATCCGGCGCGGGCGGCGCTCGTCGCCAAAGGGCTGCTGCGGTCGGATTTCTTCTCCGGCTGGGGGATCCGCACGGTGGCGCGCGGCGAAGCGCGTTACAATCCGATGTCGTATCACAACGGTTCGATCTGGCCGCATGACAACGCGCTGATCGCGCTCGGCTTGGCGCGCTACGGACTGAAGCGGCCGATCGAGACGCTGTTCGAAGGTATGTTCCACGCCGGCACCTATATGGACGACCGCCGCCTGCCGGAATTGTTCTGCGGCTTCCAGCGCCAACACGGTCACGGCCCGACGCTCTATCCCGTCGCGTGCTCGCCGCAGGCCTGGGCCGCCGCCACGCCCTTCGCGCTTCTGCAGGCCTGCCTCGGGCTGGAATTCGATCCGTTCGCCAACGAGATCAGGCTGAACAATCCGCGGCTGCCCGCGTTTCTCGACGAAGTGACGCTGCACGATCTTCAGCTCGGATCATCCTATGTCGATCTGCGGGTCCGCCGGCATAATGAGACCGTATCGCTCGACACGCCCAGCATCAGCGGCGGCATCCAGGTCTCATCGTTCATTCCTGACGATCTGGCTCCGCCAAACCTCCTCCAGATCCTTGGCGAAGATGGAACCAGAGCGGCTCGCTCGGCTTAGTGGGGTGGAACATCGCTGGAGGCGGCATGCACGGGATTTGCTCGACCGGCGCTGGCGGCGGCCGCAGCGTTGGCGTTGACCGTCGCCGCGAGCATCGCATTTGCGGAAAATGATGCGGACAAGGCCGAGCCACCGCGCCGCGAACTCCAGCACGCCTCCCGCCGCCAATCCGACGCCGCCGGCCGCCCCGGAAATGACCGTCCTGAACAAGCATGAGGTCGAAGGCATTCTCGGCCGCGAGGTGCGCAGCGCCGCCGACGAGGATATGGGCCGGATCGTCGATGTGCTGGTCGACCGCGCCGGGCAGGTGCGCGCCGCCATCATCGATTTCGGCGGCTTCCTCGGCGTCGGCAGCCGCAAGATCGCGGTCGACTGGAACGCGCTGCATTTTCCGGAGCCCGGCAAACCCGGCGAGCGGATCGCGCCTCGAATCTGACCCGCGACCAGGTCAAAGCCGCGCCCGAATACAAGGACGGCAAGCCCGTGGTCGTCCTCGGCGCGCTCGGCAAGCTCGTCCCGCTGCCTGAATAACAACAAATGCCGGAGATGCATTCCGTCCGCGGAGCCACAAGCCGCCTCGGCGAAAGTCCGGACCAGTACGGCGGCGCGCGCAGACAACTTCTGCACCGCAGGGCGCCGTCGGCGCGCAGCCTGCGCGGGCTTGATTGGTTCATCTTCTTTGTTGCCGACGTGCAAACCGGCTTCGGGCCGTTCGTCTCGGTTTTTCTCACCACGCAAAAATGGACGCAGGTCGATATCGGCCTTGTGCTTTCCGCCGCCGGCTTCGTCTCTCTGATCGGGCAGATGCCGGGCGGCGCGCTGGTCGACGCGGTGCGCTCCGAACGCTTGGTCGCCGGAATTGCCGTCGCGGCCATTTGCTTTAGCGCCTTGGGCTACGCCACGCTGCCGATCTTCCCGATGGTGCTTGTCGGCGGCGGTCGTGCATGCGGTGGCAAGCTGCGTCCTCGGCCCGGCGATCGTCGCGATCAGCCTCGGCCTTGTCGGCCATGCCTCGATCAGCGAGCGGCTCGGCCGCAACGCCCGCTTTGCTTCCATCGGCAATGGACTCGCGGCCGCGGCGATGGGCGCCGTCGGCTATTTTTCCCCACGCGCCGTTTTCATCGTCACCGTGATCTTGCTGGTGCCGGCGCTGCTGGCGCTGCGCAACATCGCCGCGGCCGAAATCGATCCGGAGCGCGCGCATGGCGCCGCGCCGAGGCGGCGCGCCGACAAGCCGCGGACCAAGCCGGGCGACCTGATGCGGAACCGGCCGCTCCTGATCTTTGCCGGCTGCATGCTGCTTTTCCACCTTGCCAATGCGGCCATGTTGCCGCTCTTGGGCAGCGTCGTGACCATGCGCTCGGCGCGTTGGGCGCCGGTCTTGATCGCGGCCTGTATCGTCGTCCCGCAATTGGTGGTCGCCGCATCATCGCCGTGGATCGGCCAGCGCGCCCAGATCTGGGGCCGGCGTCCCCTATTGCTGATCGGCTTCGCCGCTTTGCCGATTCGCGGCATTCTGTTCGCGACCGTGACAAGCCCGGAGCTGCTGGTCTTTATGCAGCTGCTCGACGGCGTGACTGCCGCGGTGTTCAGCGTGATGGTGCCCTTGGTAGTGGCCGATCTCACCCGCGGCACCGGCCACTTCAATCTCGGTCAGGGGATCGTCGGCACCTTCGTCGGCATCGGCGCCTCGTTCAGCGCCACACTTGCCGGCTTCATGACCGATTACGTCGGCAGTCCGGCAGCCTTCACCGGCTTGGCGGCGATCGCGGCCGTCGGTTTTACCGCCGTATGGTTCCTGATGCCGGAAACGCGCGAGCTGGAAGAGGCTAAACCCTAAGATGGCTTCGCGTCGCGAAAGCCGCGCGATCCACGGTGGAGGCTCTTACAAGGCCGGTGCGTCGTCGGCGACCAGCCGCAAGTGCGGCGCGATCCTGTCGGTCAGCTGGCGATAGACCGAGAGATAATCCTGCGCCATGCGGCGCGCGGTGAAGCGCTCCTCAAAACGTCGCCTGATCCTGTCGCGGGACAAGTGTCCCAGCCGGTCGACCGCGCCGATCGCACCATTGATGTCCTCGACGATGAAGCCGGTGAGGCCGTCCTCGATCACTTCCGGCACCGATCCCCGATTGAAGGCGATGACCGGCGTGCCGCAGGCCATGGCCTCGATCATCACCAGCCCGAACGGCTCCGGCCAATCGATCGGAACCAGCAGCACCATGGCGCCGCTCAAAAACTCCGATTTCTGCGAGTCGTTGATCTCGCCGATATACTCGACATTGGCCGCTTGCATCATCGGCTGGATCTGTTCCTCGAAATATTCCCGGTCGGTGACATCGACCTTGGCGGCGACTTTGAGCGGCACGCCGCAATGCTGCGCGATGCGGATGGCGCGATCGATGCCTTTTTCCGGCGCGATGCGGCCGAGAAAGGCGAAGTAGGATGGCTTGACCGGTTTCGGAAAAAGCAGCCTCTCCGGCAGTCCGTGATGCACGGTGCCGACCCAGTGCGCCTGCGCCAGCGGCCGGCGCTGCGCGTTGGAAATCGAAACGACTGGAATCGATGAAAACGTGTCGAAAACCGGCTGATGTTCCGGCAAATCGAGACGGCCGTGCAAGGTGGTGACGTACGGGGTCGCCTGCCGCGAGAACAATGAGAAAGGATAATAGTCGAGGTGAAAGTGGAGAAAATCGAATTCGGTCGCGCGTTGATAGACCCGCTCGAGCATGAGCATATGCAACGCGTTCGGATCGCGCACCGATCCGTCGAGGCGCAGCGCGCGTGGCCACACGGCGTCAAGCTGCGCCGACGTTACCGAGTCGCCGCTGGCAAAAAGCGTGACCTCGTGGCCGAGCGCAATCAGCTCTTCCGTCAGCCAGGACACAACGCGCTCGGTCCCGCCATAAAGCTTTGGCGGGATCGCTTCCGTCAACGGGGCGACCTGCGCAATATGCATTGAATTTGACCTTTCCTTGGGAGCGGTCCCATCGTCTCCGTGAGTTCCCGGCACAGAAGCAACAACCAAGAAACGGCCAAATGTTTCAAATGTAGTGGGGAACTTTATTTTTGGCGGCGTGGGGAACTTTTCGTTGGCAAAAACGTCAACTTTAACACGCGCAAGCTCGGTCAATTCGGCGTCCGCGCCTTGAACACGCCAAAGACGACGCACGACGAACCGTAAGTCCCGCCAAGCCGGAACAAGCCAGACAAGTCGTCATAAAAAGTCGCGATTGAGGATGGATAGATTTCAGCTTTGCGGCGTTGTGATGCTGCATGGGTGATGGGGACCCAGTCGGATTTTAAGATCGTGGAGATCGAACACGCATGGCCGATCTGTGTAATTACGCCGGTCGCCCCCTTGCTTTCATCTTTCGTTATGTACGGCAGCGACCAATCGCCCATGCTGTCATTTTCACCGCGGTGCTCGCGGCCGTGGCCTGCTCGGTCGGCACCCAATACGGCGTCAAATATCTCGTCGATGTACTCGCCAATCACGACAATGCCGGGATTTGGATTGCCTTCGGCCTGCTGGGATCGCTGATCACCTTCGATAACCTGCTGTGGCGGCTGGCGAGCTGGATCGCGAATTTCGCATTCGTCAGCGTCACCGGAGACCTGCGGCGCGATTTGTTCCGGCACCTGACCGGGCATTCCCAAAGCTATTTTGCCGAGCGTATGCCCGGCACCTTGACGAGCCGCGTCACCGCGACGTCAAACGCGGTGTTCACCGGCGAGAATATGTTCATGTGGAACGTGTTGCCGCCCTGCGTGGCAACCGTCGCGGCAATCGCTTTGGTGTTTACCGTCAGCGTGCCGATGGCCGCCGGCCTTACCATCGTCGCCGGCGTCATGGTTTTGATCATGTTTCGCCTCGCGGCGGCCGGCCGGCCGCTGCATCACGACTTCGCCGGCAAGGCCGCGGCGGTCGACGGCGAAATGACCGACGTCGTGACCAACATGCCGCTGGTGCGGGCGTTCGGCGGCTTCCTCCGCGAGTATCGCCGTTTTGACGCGACCGTGGAGCGCGAGATGGAGGCGCGCCGGCGGAGCCTGTACTACCTGGAGAAGCTGCGCATTTTTCACGCCGTGGTGACCATCGTGCTGGCGCTCGGCCTGCTCGCCTGGGCCATCGTGCTCTGGGAACGCGGCGCCGCAACGACCGGCGACGTGGTGCTGATCTGCACGCTCGGACTTTCGGTGCTGCATGCGACGCGCGACCTCGCCGTGGCGCTGGTCGACATCACCCAACATGTCGCGCGCTTGGCGGAGGCGCTGGCAACGCTCCTGGTGCCGCACGATCTGCGCGACCATCCGGAAGCGGCTCCGCTCGTCCGCCGGGGCGCCCACGTCAAGTTCGAGAATGTCTACTTCCGCTATGGCGAGGGGCAGCAGATTTTCGAGGACTTGAACTTAAGCTTCACGCCCGGCGAACGGGTTGGGTTGGTCGGCCGCTCAGGCGGCGGCAAGTCCACGCTGTTCGCCTTGCTGCAGCGTTTCTACGACGTCCAGGACGGCCGCATCCTGATGGACGGACAGGACATCGCCCGCGTGACCCAGGAGAGCTTGCGGGAAGCGATCGGCGTCGTGCCGCAGGATATCTCGCTGTTTCATCGCTCGGTCATGGAGAACATCCGTTACGGCAAACCGGACGCCTCCGACGACGAAGTGCGCGACGCCGCCTTTGCGGCGCGCTGCGACTTCATCGAGGCGCTGCCGGCCGGCATGCGCACCCTGGTCGGCGAGCGCGGCATCAAGCTCTCCGGCGGCCAGCGGCAGCGCATCGCCATCGCCCGCGCCTTCCTCAAGAACGCGCCACTGCTCCTGCTCGACGAAGCAACGTCGGCGCTCGACAGCGAGTCGGAAGAAGCGATCCGCGAGGCTTTGGGCCGCCTGATGCACGGGCGCACCGTCATTGCCATCGCCCACCGGCTGTCCACGGTGCGGAACTTCGACCGCGTCGTCGTATTGCAGCTCGGCAAAGTGATTCAGGACGGCCCGCCCGATCTCCTGGTGCGGCGCGACGGACTTTATCGGCAACTGGTCCAACGCGAGATGGATCGCCTCAACAGCCAAGCCGCCGCATAAAAATAATCTCCCAATAACGTTTTGTTGCCGAGCAAAATTTGCTCGCGATGAAAGATCAGCCGCGCGCGCAAAACTTTGTTGCTTTGTTTTTCCTTTGCTCGCGCAATTCGTTCGTCCGTTCGCCGTACACTCAGCTAAAACTCTCTTATTTTTTTGATCGCATTGACTCGCGCGCCGCACAACGGCGACATTCGCGCGAACGAAGCAGACGGCCGATCAAACAACGTGGCCAACACGTTTGACGGATCGCCACACGGAAACAACAAAACGAGCATCCCACAGTGAACTTTGTTTCGCGAGCGCCAATCGTGCCGGCGCCATCGCCGCGCGCTTTGTCTTAATCTCTGCCGCGCGGAATCGGCGCGGTTAGCGTGAACGACCCCGTTTTCCCCGGGGCGCAATTTCTATCTTCGCTGGAAAGGAAATCATCATGGACAAGTCCGCGCTCATCCTCACGGACGGCCTCAGTCCGGCTCTCGGTTTTGCAGTGATCGGCGCTCTCGGATTGGTGATGCTGGCGCTCGCGCTAGCCGTCCGTTCGATGATCCGCACCACCGACGACTACGTCGCCGCCGGCCGGCGAATCGGACTGGGATTTGGCGTCGGTTCGGTGATCGCGGTTTGGACCTGGTCGGTCGCGGTGCTGACCTCAGCGGCAGTCACCTATACCTGGGGAATTAGCGGCCTGTTCTGGTTCGTGGTGCCGAACGGCCTGGCGATCATGCTGCTCGCGCCCTTCGCCCTCCATCTGCGGAAAAAGCTTCCGGCCGGGTACACCATCACGCAATTTATCAAGGAGCGCTTCAACAATCGCGCCGCTACGGCGGCGGTACTGGCGGTGATCATCTTTACTGCCGGGATGTCGATCCTGCTCAACGCGCTGGGAGCGGTAATCGTGCTGAATACGATCTACGGCATTCAGCCGTTGGCCATTCTTTTGGTCGCGTTGGTGATCATCACCATTTACTCGTACTTCGGCGGTCTTTGGACATCAGCGATCACGGGCACCATCAACACGCTGCTGTTGAGCGTACCGGCCGCTATCGTCCTTCTCTTTGTGCTTGCGAAAGTGGGCGGTCCGGAGGCGATATTCAGCAAAGTCCAAGCAATCAACCCCCAGTTTTTCAATCTTGCGCGCGGCGAAACAGCCCTCAATTTCGGTATTGTGACCGCGCTCGGCCTTATCGCTGTTGCCATTGCCGATCAGGCGCTGTGGCAAAAAGTATGGGCGATCAAACCCGACCGCTTGGCGCGAACGTTCCTTTGGGCCGGCGCCTGGTTCTATCCAATTCCCATAACGGTTGGACTCTTAGGATTTGTCGGCATTGCGCTCGGCATAACGGTCCCGGACCAGATCGCCGACCCGGCGGCAATCGGTCCGTTCGTTATCTCCCATATCGGATTGCCCGTAGCTCTCGTGGTCTTGTTCACGCTCGTCATTCTGAACGCGTCCTTTTCCGCGACAGACGGTGCGTTCGCAGCCCTGACCTCGGTGGTGGCTGTGGATATCGTCCGGCCACTTTGGCCGGACCTTAGTGACCGGACGCTTTTCCTTATCACGAGGCTCAGCATCGTTGTCGCGAGTATCATCGTCGGCGTCATCGTGCTGCTCGGATTGCAGTTCGTCGATCTTCTTCTTTTCATGTTTGCGGTGCAAATCGCGTTCGCAATCCCGATCACGCTCGCGATCTTCTGGTCTCGCTTCACCGGAACCGCATTCGTGCTTGCCTCCACGCTTGCGCTATTGATCGGTCTGCCGATCCGACTCAACGCGCCTGAGCCTTGGGGCACACTCGTCATCTTCGGCGTCAGCCTTCTGGTTTCGGTGGTCGTCAGCCTGATACAAAAGCAAGAGTTCGACTTCCGCACATTGCGCGATCGTGGGCGTCCATCGGTCAAGCACGGCGTCGTCAAATCGATCGCCGAAGAGAAAGTGGCCGAGCCGGCACTGGCCTCTAATCCAGTCTGATTGAACGCGATAATCACGGAGAGATGCGGACATGTCACTCGCTTATTCGGCCCTCGGCGCCGGTATCGTGGTCGCGATCGCCTACCTTGCCGTCATCTATCGCGGCTTCGGCAAATCCAAAGCCGAGATGGCCGCTTACGGAGGCGCGCAACTCGGAGAGGTGACGCTCACCGACGACAGAGTATTCAAAGAACAAGAGATCGGCATCATCTGGAAGTCGGCTGCAGGATTGATACTTTCTGGAATCATCCTGTGGCTCATTAGTGTCAATGCGAACATCTGGTACGCCGTGCCGTTCCTCGGGCTCGGCACGTCGCTTGCGGTCATTCTCGCCTTCATCCTCGATAAGGATGACTTGTCCATTTCTGCCTAAGCAATCTGCCAACGATTTCGATCGAGCTGGCCAACTCGCCGGCCCCGAAACGGCGGCTCAGAAGCCGAAGGTTCATCGATGACCAAAGAGATTCGGATTAATGCCTTCGATATGAACAGTATCGGGCATCTTTCTCCGGGGCTGTGGGCCCATCCCCGCGACCGATCCCTTGACTACAAAGACATCCGCCATTGGACGGACCTCGCGAAGACCCTTGAAAGAGGAAAGATCGACGCGCTGTTTATCGCTGACGTGCTGGGCGTCTACGACGTTTTTCGCAACAACGCGCATGCTGCGCTGTCTCAGGCCGTTCAGGTGCCTATCAACGATCCGTTCTTGTTGGTGCCTGCCATGGCGGCGGTTACAGAGCATCTTTGCTTTGGGCTTACCGGCACCCTGACCTACGAGCCGCCCTATACATTTGCTCGTCGGATATCGACGCTCGATCATCTGACCAATGGACGGCTCGCCTGGAATATCGTTACCGGCTACCTCAACAGCGCGGCCAAAGGGCTTGGGCTGGAGAGACAGGACAAACACGACGATCGTTACGATATCGCTGAAGAGTACATGGAGGTGGTCTACAAGCTCTGGGAAGGTAGCTGGGAAGATGATGCCACAGTGCGTGACAAGGCGCGCCGGGTGTTCGCTGACCCCAAAAAAATTCACAAGGTACGGCACAAGGGACGGCACTTCGAACTCGATGCCTATCACCTTTGCGAGCCGTCGCCGCAGCGAACGCCCATTCTGTTTCAGGCAGGCGCTTCCAGGCGCGGCAGCGAATTCGCCGCAACACATGCGGAATGCGTCTTCATCTTTGGTCCTTCCAAAAAGGTGGTCAAAGCGACAGTGGACAACATCCGAACGCTTGCGAAAGCCCAAGGACGCGACCCGTCCAGCATCGTCATCTTTACGGTGCTCACGGCAATACCGGGCCATACGGATGCGGAAGCCCGCGCAAAGCTTGAGGATTACAAGCGCTATATCAGCATCGACGGCGCAATGGCGCTTTTCGGCGGCTGGACCGGCGTCGATTTCTCGCGTTACGACCTTGATGCGCCTATTCGATACGTCGAAAGCGATGCGATCCAGTCGATGGTCGAGGGATTTACGGTTGCCGATCCCGATCGCGTGTGGACGGTCCGCGAGGTTGCCGAATTCGTCGGCATCGGCGGCATCGGCCCGGTGCTGACAGGCAGTCCGCAGACGATCGCCGACGAGCTTGAGGGCTGGGTCAGAGACACCGGCATCGACGGTTTCAATCTGGCCTATGCGCTCTGTCCGGAAAGCTTCGTCGACTTTGTCGACCTTGTGGTGCCGGAACTCCAGCGACGCGGCGTTTTCAAGCGCGACTACACGCCCGGAACGATGCGGGAAAAACTGTACGGCCCCGGCAAGAGCAGACTGGCTGAGGATCATCCGGGATCGCGGTTTGCGATCGGCGCCGCAGCGTCCCGCGAAGCCGCCGAATAGGGTGACGGGTTATGGTAGCTTCAAACGAAAAGCGGGTGACCGGCAACTCTGCAAAGAAAGCGCATCTCCTGGGCTTCATCCAGCACGGCGTAAATAGTCACGCCGTAGGGATGTGGCGGCACCCGAGAGACAAGGTGAATTGGGATTTTGCCCGCCCAGAATACTGGCAGCACATGGCAAAGACCATGGAACGCGGCTTGTTCGACGCAATGTTCATCGCTGACGAACTCGCTCCTTACAGCACATTCTCGGACAGTTCGGACGAGACGGTGAGATGGGCGGTGCAATGCCCGACGCACGAACCATCGACGCTCGTGCCAATCGTTTCGACGGCGACAAAGCATCTGGGAATCGGACTGACCCTCTCGACCGCGTTCGAGCATCCTTATTCGATGGCGCGCCGCCTTTCGAGCCTCGACCACTTGTCTAATGGACGGCTGGCCTGGAACATCGTCTCCTCCTATTCGAAGAGCGAATGGGAAGCGTACGGCGCGGAATTGACGGAACGCGCCGCTCGTTACGAGCAACTCGAAGAATACATGGAGCTTTGCTACAAGCTGTGGGGTTCATGGGAGCCGGACGCCATCATCGCCGACAAAACGACCGGCATCTACGCCGATCCAGCCCGCGTCCACGAGGTGAACCATCAGGGAGAATATTATCGCTGCCGGGCGCGGCATTTTTGCAAGCCTTCGCCGCAGGGACGTCCCGTCATGTGGCAGGCAGGATCGTCGAACCGTGGCCGCGACTTCGCGGCCAAACACGCCGAAGCGATCTTCGCAGTACATCCCAACGTCGAGCGCATGCGGCAATATACCGACGACCTAAATCATCGCATGGTTACGAAATTCGACCGTCCGCCCGGCAGCGTAAAACTTATTTTTGGCATTCAGCCGATCGTCGGGGCGACGCGCTCAGAAGCTCTGGAGAAGCAGGAAAGCATACGCTCGCTGGTGCCGCAGCGCGGGGCGATGGCCTTGATCTCTGGGCACTTCGGCCTCGATTTTTCCAAATATGACCCGGACGCGATCATTCAGGATGTCGAGATTTTCGGCATTCAGGGCATGTATGAATTGATCATCCATTCACGCGGCGGCGGCGCGGTAACCGTCGCGGAAGCCGCCGAAATCTATGGTCTGCAATTCAGCATGCCGCAACTCGTGGGCACGGCCAGCGACATCGCCGATCAGATGGAGGTCTTCATGGACGAAGGCGGCGCCGACGGCTTCATGTTACTCGCTACCTACACGCCGGGCTGCTTCGAGGAATTCGTCGATTATGTCGTGCCGGAATTGCAGCGTCGGGGACGTTATCGAACCCAGTACAGCGGATCCACCCTGCGCGAACACTTGCTTGAAAGCTAATCGCCGTCGACCAGCATTGGCGGTCCAAAAGCCGCTGTCGCGGCGAAACGTTTCATTCTTCCGGCGCGATCCTTGGAGTGAATTCATTCGCCGGAAGCCGACCCACCCAGCTAAGATTCTCTTATTTGATCGCGTCGCATTGACTTTGCGCCTGCCCATCAACGATTTCAGTCGTGGGAGCGCCGCTTTTGCCGGCGAAGTCATGATATGTCCGATACAACTCTTAACCAAATTCGTCCGCGGCGCGCCGATGCCGTAACGGCGCCGATCAACGAGGATTGGCTCGCCGTGGTGCTCGGCTTGGCCATTTTCGTCCTTGCTTTGGCGGCGCTGGTCAATGTCGACCTGATCGGCTGGGTGGTGACCACGTCGGTCTGGAGCAATTTGGGCCAGGCGCTCAAGGCAACCTCGAAGGATTTCTCTTCGCTCGGCGGGATCGGCGCGTTGCTCGCCACCTACGTCGCGCTCTTGGTCGTGCTCAGCGCCGGCGCGGTCGCGCTCAGGGCCAATGTGGCGCGGTTTGCGCTCGCCTTCACCGCCGTGTTCTGGATCGCCTATGCGAGCTGGATCGTCGGCAACTATGCCAATTTCGCCGCCGTCACGCCGGCAGAACAACAGAAATTCGGCATCAGCTGGTCGCTCAAGCTCACCAATGAAGGCGGCTATATCTTTGCGCTCATCGCCGGACTGATCATCGCCAATTTCTTTCCGCGCTTTGCCGACGCGGTGAAGGAAGCCGTCCGGCCGGAGCTTTATATCAAGGTCGCCATCGTCATTCTCGGCGGCGTTTTCGCCGTCACGGCCGCGGGCAAGCTCGGTCTGGCGAGCTCGCTGATCCTGCGCGGCGTCGCCGCCATCGTCGAGGCGTATCTGATCTACTGGGCGGTGGTGTACTACGTCGCCCGCAAGTGGTTCGGCTTCAATCGCGAATGGGCGGCGCCGCTCGCCTCCGGCATCTCGATCTGCGGCGTGTCCGCCGCCATCGCCGTCGGCGGCGCCATCCGCGCCCGGCCGGTGGTGCCGGTCCTGGTGTCGTCGCTGGTCGTGATCTTCGCCGTCGTCGAAGTTCTTATTCTGCCGTTCCTCGCCCAGGCATTCCTGGCGCACGAGCCGCTGGTGGCGGGCGCCTGGATGGGCCTTGCGGTCAAGACCGACGGCGCTGCCGTCGCCGCCGGCGGCATCACCGAGTCCTTGATCCTGGCCAAAAACGCTGCCGAAGGCGTCAACTATCAGCCGGGCTGGATTCTCGGCACCGCGGCAACGGTCAAAGTCTTCATCGACATCTTCATCGGCATCTGGGCTTTCGTGCTCGGCTACATCTGGACCAACCACATCAACGTCACGCCCGACCAGGAAAAGGCCAAGCTGAAAGAGATCTGGCAACGCTTTCCCAAATTCATCATCGGCTTCCTGATCACATTCGTCGTTGGATTTTACCTCGCGCTCGGCACGCCCGCCGATATCGCCAAGAAGGTTCCGGCGGCGATCGGCGAGGCCAATACCTTCCGCGTCATCTTCTTCATCCTCACCTTCTTCTCCATCGGCGTGCTCTCGAACTTCAAGACGCTGTGGCAGGAGGGCTTCGGCAAGCTGGCGGCCGTCTATCTGCTCAGCCTGTTCGGCTTTGTCGTCTGGGTCGGCCTCTTGATCTCGTGGATTTTCTTCAGCGGCATCACGCCGCCGCTGGCGAGCTGAGGATTCCCGGCATGATCCGAGGGGTCATGTTGAACTGAAATGGAGAGCGTCATGGCTCAGTCGGAAATCGGCCAAGAACTACGCCAGGAATTAAATCGCGCCCCGGTCGAGCCGCTGCTGCCGATCGAGAAAAAGCTGATCGGCTGGAGCCTCACTATCGGTCTCGTTCTGCTGGTCGGGCTGGCGCTGCTCAATCATTACGTCCCGGTGACATTCTAACCTATCGTTCGTCGCGCGGCGGACCGCGGGCCGGCGCGGCTCGCTCGCAATTGTTTGCATTGCATGCCGATCCGGACTGGGGCAGGCTTTGGCCCTGCCTAACGTCCCGCTCCGGAACCGCTCATGAACGAACAGCCACGCCTGCTCACGCTGCCTGTCATTGGCCCAGAGGAAGCCGGGCTTACCAGCGCCGGTCTCGACCGCCTGTCGGCGGTGATGCAGCGCGAGGTCGAGACCCGGCACGTGCCCGGCGTTTCGATGCTGATCGTGCGCGGCGGCAAGCTCGGCTACCGGCGCGATTTCGGCGCCTTGCGGCCCGGCGGCCCGCCGCTGCCCGGCAACGCGATTTTCCGCATCTACTCGATGACCAAGCCGATCGTCACGGTCGCGCTCTTGATGCTGGTCGAGGAGGGCAAGCTCTTCGTCGCCGATCCGATCGCGAAATTCATTCCGGAATTGGCCGACCCGAAGGTCGGCGTGGAAAGCGACGGCCAGCTCGAACTGGTCGCGGCCAAGAAGGCCATCACGATCCAGGACCTGCTGCGCCATACATCGGGACTGACCTACGCGTTCACCGGCAATTCGGCCGTCCAGCGCCGCTATGGCGAGGCCAACCTGTTCACCGGCGATCCGGCAAACTCGAAGCAATTTCTCAGCCGCGATCTGACCGCGGCCGAATTCATCGCCGAATTGGCGAAATTGCCGCTCATCGCCCAGCCGGGCGAGTCGTGGGATTACGGCCATTCCACCGATGTCGTCGGCCGCGTGGTCGAGATTGTCTCTGGACAGACCCTGGGCGCGTTTCTGAGCGAGCGCATTTTCAAGCCGCTCGGCATGAGCGACACCGCC
This sequence comes from uncultured Alphaproteobacteria bacterium, assembly GCA_963829395.1. Lineage (GTDB taxonomy): Bacteria > Pseudomonadota > Alphaproteobacteria > Rhizobiales > Xanthobacteraceae > BOG-931. The sequence continues at coordinate 160,789 of CAWHHX010000003.1, forward strand.
TTTTTCGTGTCGGCGGAAAAATCTGAGCGCCTGGCCGAGCCGTTTCCGGCCGATCCCGACGGCGGACCGCCGGTTGCGCTCGTCGAGGCGCGCGCCGCGCCACGCTTCGAGTCCGGCGGCGGCGGTCTTTTCTCGACGATCGACGACTACGCACGCTTCGCGCAAATGCTCTACCAAGGCGGCATATTCGGCGGCGCGCGCATCCTCGGCCGCAAGACGCTCGAATGGATGACCTCCGATCATCTCGGGCCGAATGTCCGCATCGGCACGCCCTCGCTGCTGCAGCCGGGACACACCTTCGGGCTTGGCTTCGCCGTCCGCCGCGAAGCCGGCATGGGACAGACACCCGGCACGCCGGGCGAGTTTTTCTGGGGCGGCGTCGCCGGCACCTATTTCTGGGTGGCGCCGGAAGAAGAGCTGTTCGCGGTGATGATGGTGCAGGCGCCGCGGCAGCGCGACTATTTCCGTCAGCTGTTCCGCACCCTGGTCTACGCCGCGCTGGTTTAGGCGTTGGCGCTCCAGCCGAGCAGATTGCGCGCGACCTGCCAGATGTCCTGCAGCACCTGACCAGCCGGGTCGGCGCGCGCGAGGCGGGCCGATTGTCCGGCCCAAACCTGCATGCGATTGGCGTCGCCGGCGCGCTGCCCTTCGCTGCGCATCGCCGCCGTCAAGCCGCGCTGGACCGGATACGGAGCGGGCGCCGGCGCGCCGGCTGCGGTCGCCGCGCGCACATAGTCGGTGGCGATGCTGCGTCCGGCGCGGCCGCTGAACGCACGGCTGATCATCGTTTCCTCGGGCGCCGTGCGCGACAGCGCATCGGCCCACGCCGGATGGAGCTTCGCCTCCGGACATCGCAGCAACGCAGTTCCGAGCTGCGCGGCGCTGGCGCCGAGCAACAAGGCAGCGGCGACGCCGCGCCCATCGCCGATGCCGCCCGTGGCCACCACCGGAATCTTGACGGCGTCGACGACCGCGGGAACAAGCGCAAACAGCCCGACCATTGCCGCTCGGCTTCCGCCGCATCGAAACAGCCGCGATGTCCGCCTGCTTCCATGCCCTGCACGACCACAACATCGGCGCCCGCTTCTTCAGCGGCACGCGCCTCGGCGACGGTCGAGACATTGGCAAACCAGACAATGCCGGACTGTTTCAGCCTGGCGACGAACGCGGGCGGATACAGACCCATCACCGAAGAAACGATCGGCGGCTTGGCGGCGAGCAGTGCCTCGCACTGCGCCGCGAAGTCCGGCGGCGCCGCGTCGCCTGCGCTCGCCGCGAACCTGCGGCCCGAAATCGTTCCAGAAATGCGCGCACTTGCGTCCTCGTGCGCCTGGTCACGGCGCGGCGGCGGATCGGGAATCCACAGATTGAGCTGATAGGGCCCGTTGCCTTTGGCGCGCACTTCATCCGCCCAAGCAACGATCTCGTCGGGCTGCATCAGCAACGCGCCGCAAGCACCGAGGCTGCCGGCGTTCATCGCCGCGATCGACAGGGACGGTGCCGACACTCCCGCCATCGGCGCCAGCACGATCGGCATCTTCAATCCGAAGCGCCGGCAAAAGGCTTCGGCGCGCCCTTGTTCGGGAGACATGGTCAGCTCCTGCCGGTGCCTAATGCGCGTCTGGGGACCCTCGAGGTCAGCGCAAGAATGGCGGTCGCGATCACGTAGGCGCCGATGCTCAACAGGATCGGCAGCGTATAGCTGTGGCTGACATCGAAGACAAAGCCGGCGGCGCTCGGGCCGATCAGCGTGCCGAAGGCGACGCTGGTATAGAGGATGCCGATCAGGCTGGAGGCATGGCGGCCGCCGAAATAATCGATGACGACGGCGGGGGCGAGCGCGACAAAGCCGCCGTAGAACACGCCATAGACGAAGGCGAAGGCCGCGAGCGGCCAAAGGCTTATCGCAAACAGCCACATGACGAACGAAAGGCCCATGCCGACGAACATGAGCAGGAAGGAAAGCGGCCGGCCCAGCCGGTCGGCCAGGCCGCCGAGCAGGAAGCGTCCTGCGGTACTGCCGACACCGATCGCGCCGACCAGCAGCGCGGCCGCCGACTGGGCGATGCCGTGGTCGAGCGCGTAGGGCACAAGGTGCACGAACGGCACAAACAAGCCGAACGAACAGATAAAGCAGGCGGCATAGAGCCCGACGAAACGCCGCGAAGCGATGGCGCTCGCCGATCGACGCGCCGACAGCGACCGGCGCGTGCGCCGGCTTCCGGCGGATCGCCATCGGCGCCAAGACCGCGACGGCGCGGGATCATCCTCGATCAGGAAGGCCATGCCGCCGCCGACCACGATGGCAAAAATGCCGAGCACCAGATAGGTCTCGCGCCATCCGAGCGCGTCGATCAGCAACAAGGCGAGCGGCGGAACGACGAGCGTGCCGACACCGATGCCGCTCACCGCAAGCCCCGAGGCAAAGCCACGGCGCCGCAGAAACCAGCGCTGGACTGCGCCGACCGCCGGCACGTAGGAGCAGCCGATGCCAAGCCCGACGCCCAAACCGTAGGCCGCATAAACTTGCAACAATGTCTGCGCGATGCTCGCGACATGAGCCCGACGCCGGTGAGGATCATGCCGACGACGGCGAGACAGCCGCGAGCCGAAGCGATCGGCGAGCGGCCCGGTGATGACGCCGAGCCCGAAATAGAGAAAGCCGGCGATGGAAAAGACCAGCGAAATCGATCCGCGCGAGGCGGCGAAATCATGCTGCAGCGGCAGCAGGAAAGCGCTGAACGAATAAGCGCATCCGAAACCCACGAAGGTGACGGCAAAGGTCCCCGCGACAACAAACCAGCCGTAGAAAATGCGCGGATTGGATACCGACGAGTTCGTGCTCACGTTCGTTCCCGGCAACATGCAACCAGCTGTCGACGGCTTCGGCGCGATGCAAGCGCTAAGATGGGAAAGCGGGCGGCCGGGCGCGAGCGTCGACGTTACGGAGAAAGCCGAAGTATCGCGAACGCGTCGCCGCGATGCTGCAGGCGCGCTCAGTCGTCGTAGGTCTCGTGCACGGCGACCGCGCCTTGCTTCCAATAGGCCGCCGCCTTCACGCGGTCCTTGGGCAATCCGCGCTGGTCGACGAGATAGCGGCGCAGCGCCTTGGCCGCGCCCGCTTCCGCCGCCACCCAGGCATAGCCTTCGCCCGACGGCAGCGCCAATTCGGCGAGGGCTTTTTGCAGCAGCACCTGATCGCCCGCCGCGGCGCCTCGCCGATGCAGCCAATGCGTTTCGAGGCGAGCGCGGGTGTCGAACCGTTGTTCTTCGGCGGCATCGGCGACTTCAATAACGGCGATCGACGCGCGTGCCGGCCGGCAATTCCTCCAGGCGGCGGCCGATGGCCGGCAAGGCCGCCTCGTCGCCGACCAACAGATACCAATCGAAATCGTCGGGCACGATGAAAGAGCCGCGCGGCCCGCCGACGCCGAGGAAATTGCCCGGGCCGCGCCTGCGCCGCCCAGGTCGTGGCCGGGCCGTCGCCGTGCAGGACGAAATCGATCGTCAAGCGTGTTCGCCGCGGCATCGTAGCGGCGCGGAGTGTAATCGCGCGCGGCGGGGCGCGCATGCGCCTTCGGGATAAACCGGGCCGTTCGGACTGGCGTCGGCAGAATCGGCTTGTCCTGTCCCGGCTGCGGGAAGAACAGCTTCACATGATCGTCATGGGCGGCGCTGATGAACCCGGCCAGTGCATCGCCACCGACGACAATGCGGACCATTTGTGGCGTGATGCGGCTCACCTCGCGCACCTGCAGCAGTCTGGTCTTTGTTTCATGACGAACGCGACGCGCCGCACGTTCGGTCGTTTGCGATGCAGCTGTTTGCGACACTTGGGACATTGTAATAATTCTTATGTGACGTCGCTAATGCGACTTGGTTCTGACTCGAGTTGTTTCATCATGACGTGGCGACCGTCATATCACTGTTGGGAATGGCTGTCACAAAACTATTGAGACCGAGCCATGACGTGATCGCCGATCACATGTCGGATTTTAGGGGCTTGCCCAAGGACTTTAACAAGGGCTTGAACAAGAACTTAAATACGGACTTGCCATGGTGATCGCCGACACGAGCGGCTGGGTCGGAGCTAGCAAGGCTTCGGCATGACATTTCCGACGCAACTCTTTCATGGCTATCAGGCGTTTGTCGAGACGCGGCTGCCGCTCGAGCGCAGCCGATACCATGCGCTGGCGGAAACCGGGCAACGTCCGGAGGTGATGGTCATCTGCTGCTGCAACTCGCGCGTTTCGCCGGAAGTGATTTTTGACGCCCATCCCGGCGAGATGTTCGTCGTGCGCAACGTCGCCAATCTCGTGCCGCCCTACTCGCCAAGCGGGCTCACCCACGGCGTTTCGGCCGCGCTGGAATTCGCCGTCCAGATTCTGCAGGTCAAACATATCGTCGTCATGGGACATACTCATTGCGGCGGCGTCCGCGCCTTCGTCGAGCATCGCGACCGGCCCACGGTCGGGGATTTTATCGACAATTGGATGTCCCTGATCGAGCCGGCGGCCAAGTCCGTGGAGCATACCATCGCACGCGCGGACGCAAGCTACCTCGGTCGGCTAGAACAAGCCTCAATCGTGACAACGCTCGACAATCTGATGACCTTTCCCGAAATTCGCAGCCGCGTGGACGAGCGGCATCTTCAGCTGCTGGGCGCCTATTTCGACGTCGGGAGCGGCGATCTAACGATTTACCATCCGGGCTCCGGCACGTTCGTGCCGCCTCACGCCGCGATCGAGCAAGCCTCGGTGGCGGCAAAGTAACCGAGTGCGCGAACGCATCGGCTAGCGAACGAAGAACCGCTCCTCGAGCGTCCGCCATTCGGGGCTGTTGGTAATCCTGATCAAGGCCCGGTCAATCGGCTTTTTGATCGGACTATGTTCCGGGAGCGCGATCGCCATATAGGCTGGCGCGAGAAGGCCTTGCGGTATCTCGAGAACTTTGGCGTAGCGCTTGGCGATGAAGTACTGCAACGCGCCGACGCTATTGACGACCGCATTCGAACGGCCTTTGGCCAGCGCGTCGAGAGCGTCCGGCAAGTCCTTATATTTCGTGTATGGAAGATGCAGCTCGTCGAGATACTCGGCGCCCGAGGACTGCGCCACGGCCGCAAGCATTTTGCCGCGCAGATCGATCGATGCGGCAAGGTCGCGGGATTCGACACGTTCGGCCGTCAATCGCGAAACCAGACTGGTCGACAGCAGCGAAACCAATACCAGGCTGCTGAGCATCCACACGATGGCGACCAGCCGGCCGGAGGTGGTTTTCGGCGTCTTGTCGCCGTAGCCGACGGTCGTCATCGTCACGACGGCCCAATAGAGGCCGTCGCGCAAACTGTCGACCGCGGAGTCCGACCCCGCCGCCGCGGCGCGGGCCCGTCGTTCGACGATCCACATGGCGATGCCGATCAGAACGAGCATCGTCAGAATGACAAGGATCAAAGGACTGAGCTCGGAGACGGCCGTCCCATAGGACATGAGCGCAAAAAGCGGCCCGGTTTCCTTTCGCAAGGCGATCGCGACGCCGGACCGATGGGCGGGATAGGAAAAGTCGACCCGCGCCGCCCGTTCCGGCGTAATCGTGATGGCGCCGATCGCCGCGTCGAAACGACCTTGCTCCAGACCGCTGAGAATCGACTCCATATCGGCTACCGGGACGAATCGAAACGGCCATTCCATCTGTTCCGCGACCCTGCGCCACAGATCGACGCTGACGCCGGAAATCGAGCCGTCGGTGTCGACATAACCGTAAGGCGGCACGTCATAGACGGCGACGCGCAACGTCTCGATGTCGCGCTGCTCCGCGGCAAAAGCGGAAACCATCGACACCGCCGAGCACATGCCAAAGCCGAGTCCGGCGAGCAAACATCGCGAGAGCCATCCGATACGGACGCGTCGAATGCCTCGAGGCTCTTGGCCCGCCAAGATCGTGGCCAGCCACGTGCGTAACGCAAGCATCCTCGGCTGAGACACTGGCCGCTCCCCCAAGCCCAACAGGCAAACGTACTGCCCGCATGTGAACGATTTTTGATGGGGTCGGCACCGGCGCGAGCGGTGCGCGACCACGCACCTGACGTCGGACCGCGGCCGCGATCTTTGTGCCCGCCTAAAACATCGCGATCCACTTCGAGGCGACGAAGATCAGCAGTCCGACAAGTCCGCCGACCAGCGTGCCGTTGATGCGGATATATTGCAGATCCTTGCCGACTTGCAGCTCCAGCCGGTCGACCAGCGTCGCGGTGTCCCAGTCGTGGACCACGCGCTCGATATAGGCGCCGATCTCGAACGCGATAGAGCAGCAGAAATTGCTGGGTGACGGCCAAGAATTCCGCCGTTGAGGCGCGCCTTGCGCGCCTCGTCCTCGAGCAGCCAGGCGCCGATATCTGCGCAGCGCCTGCTCGCACATGCTGCGCAATCGCATCCGCAGTGCGCCGGCAGTCCCGAATTGAGGCCATTCTCGATTTCCGCCCACAGCGTCTTGGCCTGCTCGATCAGCAGCGGGCTGGCAAGCAGTTCGGCCTTGATGCGCTCCGCCCGCGCCTGCATCTGCGGGTCGGTGGCGAGATCGGCGATCAGCTTCTCGACCGATTTTCGCAGTTCGACCCGCCAGGGATGCGCGGGGTTGCGCATCTCGCCCAGCGTGCTCAGCATGCCGTTGAGCACCTTGTCCGCGATCATCCTGTCGATCCATTTGGGAATCCAGCGCGACGATTGCTGCGATATCTTGTCGGTGAGATAGTCCTTGTTGCCGGCGAGCCAGGTTTCGCCGTATTCGATCGACATGCGACGAGCAAGGCCTGCGCCTCGCCCTGCGCCCAGATGATCGGCCAATAGCTTCGACGCCAACGGCGCGGCCGGGATCGTTGCCAACGCCTGCCGCGCCAGTTTGCCGACCGACTCGCCGATCTGATGCGCCGGAAGCGAGCTTTGCGACCCGCGGCAACAGAACGGCGACATAGTCGCCCAGCCGCTTCGCGTTCGCCGGCTCGCCGATCCAACGTCCGAGCGAGCCGAGCACGTCGATCCGCGCGAGCCTTTCGTTCATCGCCGCGGCGGTGAGGAAATTGTTGGTGATGAAGCGGCCGAGCGCCCCGCCGATGCGATCCTTGTTGTTCGGGACGATGCCGGTATGCGGTATCGGCAGGCCGAACGGCCGCCGGAACAAGCGCGACGATCGCGAACCAATCGGCGCAGGCGCCGACCATGGCGGCTTCGGAAAACGCCCGCAGGTAGGGGATCCACGGCCAATCGAGCTTCGCCACCGAGGTGGCGATGAAGACCACCGTCATCAGCGCGAGCAGCAGCGTCGCGATCAGCCGCATGCGCCGCAGGCCGGCGATCCGCGGATCGACGGCGCCGTTCGCCCGCGGCGGCGACGTCGTCGCGACTTCCCGTCCCGGGAACCGCGCTAGCCTCTGCATGCCATCGGCAAGGCGATTCACCCTTCCGGCCTTACGTCGCGTCGCGTGCGCATTGTAAAGCTGGCGCACGACGTTCGGTCCGTACAGGCGCTCCAGCCGCCGGATGGCGAAATGGCCGCGGGCCACGCGCTGAAAATGATTCATGAAAATGATGTTCACCGTGGCGCCGCCGACCGCGCCGAGAACCGGCAGCGCGCTCGCGGCGGAGCGCTCGGTGACGACGACGCCGAAACGCGTGGCGATCTCGGTCACCAGGCTGCCGACGACCGGCGCGGACAGATTGGCGACGCCACGCTCGATAAAGATGGCGGTGGCATCGGCGGCCAGGCGGCCGATCAGCGCGCGCGACGCGTAGTAGCCGAAATCGGTCCGCCGCCCGGGGTCCGGCGCGCCGAGCGCAAAGACCTCGACGCAGGCGAGGCGCGCTTCCAGCGTCGACAAGTCCTCACCATGATGGCGCGCGATATCCGCGATCGCGCGCAGCATCAACGTCGTCGTCACCGGCAGCTCGATCGGCAGCGCCGCGATGCCGAAAAAGCCGCTGACGCCGCCGCTGATTCCGGCCAGCACCGACGCCGCCCGCTGCGCCGGCGGGCGCTTGGACTGCGGCTCGATCGAGCGGATGGCAATGTTGAGCGAATTGAGGATGGCGCGCTTCGACGACCCTGTTGATGCGGTCGGTGGCGGCCTTCGGCATCAGCCGCAGCGCCCGCGAGATCGGCCGACCGGCATAGTCGGCAAGCCGGGCGGCGAAGTCCTGGATTTTCCAGGTTCTTGATGGCGCGTTGCAGCGCCTTGTTGTTGAGACGGCGGCAGCGTGATCGTTGGCTCGGCCTTGATCATTGGTATCGCAGGATCGGACGAATTCCGTTCAGGCTCGCAAGAATCGCCGAACCGTTGCTGATCAGTGCGGTAATTTCCGGGCTGATCAAGCCGCCCGGCAGCGCAAGCCCGAGCGCCAGCGTATTCAGTCCGGCGACGATCGCATAATTCTGGCGGATGAGGCCGACCGCGCCGCGCGAAATCTCCACGGCTTTCACGAGCTTCCACAACGAATCTTCCATCAGCACGACATCGGCCGATTCGCGCGCCACTTCGGCGCCGTGCTTCATGGCGATGCCGACGTCGGCAAAGCTCAAAGCCGGCGAATCGTTGATGCCGTCGCCGACCATCGCCACGACATTTCCCTGGCGCTGGTATTGCTGGATGACCTCGGCCTTGTCCGCCGGCAGCATGTCGGCGAATTGCCGCGACAGGCCCAAGCCGCCGGCCGACCGCCCGGGCGACGACCGCATTGTCGCCGGTCAGCATGACGCTGTTGCGGATTCCCATCGCGTGCAGCCGCTGGATGATCTCGCGGCTTTCGGGCCGGATTTGATCGGTAAACGGCACCAGCCCGGCAAGCGTTCCATCGACCGCGACGTAGATGCAGGAATGACCCTGGCTCGTCGAGCGCGGCGCGGTCCGCTTCCGCGGCGCGGACATTGATGTCGCTCTGCCGCATGAACCGCTCATTGCCGACATGCAGGTAATAGCCGTTGACCTGGCCTTCGACGCCGAGGCCGATGCGATATTTGGTTTCCTCGCAATAGGGAACGTTGGCGCCCATCTCGCGGGCCTTGACGCGCAGCGCCTCGGCGACCGGATGCTTGAGCTGCGTTTCCGCCGCCGCCGCCAGGCCGAGCAGATGCCGCTCGGTGATGCCGCGTTCGTAGCTGATCACGTCGAGGACGGCCGGCGAGCCGTGGGTCAGGGTGCCGGTCTTGTCGAAAATCACGGTGTCGACTTCGGCGAGCCGCTCCATGTGGGCGCCGCTCTTGATGATGATGCCGGCGCGCGCCGCATGCGTCATCGAGGCGAGCACGGCGGTCGGCGCCGCGACGCGGATGCCGGTGCCGTAATCGACGATCACCAATGACAGGAAGCGATTGAAGTCGCCGGTGAGCGCGGCGGTCCCGACCGCCAGGCCCAGCGTCGGCGTCACCAGCCGGTCGGCGAGCTTCTCGGCATGGTTCTGCATCCGCGTGTCGCCGATCGGCGCGGATTCGACCAGCCGCGCGATCTGGCCGGCGGTCGTGGACGTGCCGACGCGGATGGCGCGGACCGTCAACTGGCCGTCGCGAATGACGGTCGCGGCGAATACCGCTTCGCCTTTCGCCCGCATGATCGGCAAGTCCTTCGCCGGTGATGGTCTTCTGATCGATCATGGCGTGACCGTCGATGACCTCGCCATCGACCGGAATGATTTCGCCGGGATAGACGACGACTTCGTCGCCGACCGCGAGCTGCGGCGGCCGGGATCGAGACATGACGACGCCGTCGCGAATGACCCAAGCCGTCTTGGTCTGGAATTCGAGAAGCTCGCTGATGGCGCGGCGCGAGCCGGCCGCGGTCAAATCGCGGATCCAGTCGCCGAGCTTGATCAGCCAGGTGACGATCGCGCCGGCCATCGGATTGCCCTGCATCAGCGAGGCGGCGATCGCGAGCGTGTCGAGGAAATCGACGTTGAGGCGTCCTTCACGCCGCCACACGCGCCAGGCCCGCAGCGCGATCGGATAGGCGTTCCACAGCATCAGCGGCATGTTGATGGCGCCGACGACGGGATTGGCGCTGAAAGCCATCAATAGCGAGACGGTCGGCAGCGCGAGCGGGGTCCGGCGCCAGAGCGACCGGCGCGCCGCCGGACGCGGCAACGGCGCCGACCCCCGTGCGCCGGCGGGAACGTTTTTCCCGGATCGAACAGCAGGCGAAGATCGTCGAGGCTCATCAGCGAGAGACGGCCCAGCGTCGCGCGCAGCACGCCTTCGTAGCTCGGGTCGTATTCGATCACGAGGCTGGCGCAGGCGATAGTTCAGCCGCGCCCGCTTTACGCCCGGCTGCGCTTGCAGCCAGACGACAGCGGCTTCGGCGAGCTTTTGTTTTCGGCACAGCGACGGCAGATGCAGCCGGATGCGGCCGGAGATGAAGTGGCGAACCGAGAATTCCATTGCGCCGGTCCCCGATCCTTTCGCACCTCTTCAGGCCGTGACCCGGATCGGCGCCAGACTTGGAGAACTGGTCGCGGTGTTGCTGTGCATCTGCCGCTCGTGCATTTCGATGAAATGATTGACGGTGAAAATGGCGAGCGTGACCCATACCGGCGTCGCCGCCGTCGCTCCGACCTCGAATACCGTCAGAGCAATGATGCCGACGGCAAAAACGATTTTCAGATCGACGTTGTTGTTGGTGCGCCAGCTTGATCTCACGATCGAGCTTCTTGACGAAATCGACGACGGCGCGCGCCGAATGGGAATGACTGGCGAGGAACTCCGCCTCCGCCTCGATGCTGCCGGTCAGCTTGTCGAGTTCGGTATCGGCGCCGTGCATGCCGCCATTGGCGGCGCCGTGGGCCGCGCCGTGAGCTTCATAGTGCTGCCGGAATGTGCCGTGGAATTCGTCGTGGCGGTCGGCGTCGTAGTGCAGGACGACGCTGCCGGTCGTCGGATTGACGATAATCTCTTCGATGCCGGGGATGACACCGAAAACTTCGCTGATCTGCTTTAACAGCTCCGGATTGCCCTTGCCGGCCGGAATCTTCATGCGCACCCGTCCCGGCACCTGATGCTCGATCCTGAGGTTCATCTTGGTCATTGGTTTGGCTCGAACGTCGTCACGGTGATGAACCGGTCGGCGACGCAGCTAACGTCGTCCCGGTCCGTTTCGGATCGCAGACAGTGCAAAACCGCAAATCGGCCCGCGCCCGTCGATCGCGCCGGGCTCGATCGGGCCGGACGTCCCGGGCTGCCGCTCAAGCAGCCGCGGGGCTTTTCGCCACCGGCTCGATATCTTTCTCGGCGTGGACCTCGGCGACGATGTCATGAAACTGTTCCTGAGCCTCGGCCATCATTTCCCGCGTCTTGTGACCGAGCTTGTAGGCGCCGCGGACCGTCGACCTGAAGAGCGGGTTCAATGCCGCGCCCATCTTTGGAAAATATCTCGGCACAGCGACCGCCGCGACACCGAGAACGATGCCGGGCAGCAGCGCGGCTTCGAACGCTGCGGCAGCGACGCCGACGACCGCAACGGTGGCAACGGTCGCCGCCATGTCGCCGCGATCTTCGCTGCCCTCATCCAACACCTCCGTCTCGGCGCTCTCGATGGGCTCTGTCACCGTCTCGAGACTGCCATTTCCTTCGGCTTTAGCTTTTGGCATCGAACTCTCCCACTATGCCGGCCAATTAGATCGGCGCTCGGCAGTCGATACGACCATTGCCGTGAACCGCCATAGATCCGCTGCCGGCCAGCCCCGCTGTACCCCTAGGATTCCCAAGTTTCATGACAATCTGAACACATGCCGAATATTGTCGCCGACTGTCATCATCTTTCGGTAAATCGTTGCCGCCCGAAGGCCGGCCCCCGTGACGACGGTTAATCCCATGATTTCGATAAGCTATATCCCCCGCCGCGATGAAGACCCTGCGCAAGATTCTTGCGTCGTACGGCCGTCACATCTGCGCAGCAACATTCGTGCCAGCCTCATCGCCTCACCAATTCCCACCGGAGTGCCACAAGATGGACGCCAAACCGGCTAAGCCGTCAGACCCCCACCCGCTCGAAGAGCGTCTCCACGATGAGTTGATCGACGCGGTCGACGAAGAGCTGGAATTGGAGATTGACGACAGCCGGCTGGCGGGCCTGTTGGAGCACACCGGCTACAAGCCCGCGCACGAGACCCTTGATCGCCACGTCTATTTCAAGGAGCTGCTGCGACTGCAAAAGGAGCTCGTCAAACTTCAGGACTGGGTCGTCCACCAAAAGCTCAAATTGATGGTTTTGTTCGAGGGCCGCGACGCTGCGGGCAAGGGCGGCGTCATCAAGCGCATCACCCAGCGGCTCAATCCGCGAATCTGCAAGGTCGTGGCGCTGCCGGCGCCGAACGAGCGCGAACGCACCCAGTGGTACTTCCAACGCTACATCGCGCACCTGCCCGCCGCCGGAGAAATGGTGCTGTTCGATCGCAGCTGGTACAACCGCGCCGGCGTCGAACGGGTGATGGGTTTCTGTTCCGAGGCAGATTGCCAGGAATTCTTTCGAACGGTGCCGGAGTTTGAACGGATGCTGGTGCGGTCCGGCATTATCCTCATCAAATATTGGTTCTCGATCACCGACGAAGAACAAAATATGCGTTTCCTGATGCGCATCCACGATCCACTGAAGCAGTGGAAGCTCAGCCCCATGGATCTGGAATCGCGCCGCCGCTGGGAGATGTACACCAAGGCCAAAGAGGAAATGCTCGAGCGCACCCATATGCCGGAAGCCCGCTGGTGGGTGGTGGAGGGCGTCGACAAGAAGCGGGCGCGGCTAAACTGCATCCATCATTTGTTGCAGCAGATTCCCTACGAAGACGTGCATCACGATCCGATCGTCATGCCGCCGCGCGAACACCAGCCGGATTACGCGCGCCATCCGGTTCCGCACGAGCTTTACGTGCCGGCGGTGTATTAGCGCCTCGGTGCCGCCACCGCGCGGCACGGAGGATCAAAAGCGCACGTGGCGCAGCTTGTCAGGATTGCGCACCACGTAGATGGCAACGATACGGGCGTCGCGGTGCTCGAAGGCCATCGTGCCGATGGTGCCATCTTCCTCGCGGATGACGAAACCGGCTAGGCCGTTCACGGTCGCCGTGCGCCATGCCATGGCCGGCAGCGCCGGGTTCTTGCGGGCGATGCCGGCGAGGAAACGCAGGATTTTCTCGGCGCCATAGATCGGATTGAGCGCCGCAGCGCGTTTGCCGCCGCCGTCCGAATAGAGCACGGCCTCTTCGGCCAGAAGCTTCATCAACGTCCCGGCATCGCCGGATTGCGCGGCGGCGGCAAAGGCCGCGGCCAAACGGGCGCCATCCTCCCGCGCGGCCGGAAAGCGCGGCCGGCCGTCTTCGATATGGGCGCGAGCGCGCGCGGCAAGCTGGCGACAGGCCGCTTCGCCGCGATCCAGCGCACGGGCCACTTCGGCGAAGTCGAGACCGAACACGTCGTGCAACAAGAAAGCTCGCGCGCTCGAGCGGCGACAGCCGCTCGAGCACCAGCATCAGCGCGACCGAGAGATCATGAGCGAGATCGCCGGCGCAGTCAGCGTCGAGCGCTTCGTCCACCACCGGCTCGGGAAGCCACTGCCCGACATAGACTTCGCGCCGTGCCTGCGCCGATTTCATGCGATCGAGGCAGAGCCGCGTCACCACGGTGCCGAGATAGCGGCGCGGCTCCTCGATTGCCGCATGGTCGGCCTGATGCCAGCGCAGATACGCGTCCTGCATCACGTCTTCAGCCTCGGCGCGCGAGCCGAGCATGCGATAGGCAAGGCCCGTCAGCGCGCGCCGATGGCGCTCGAAGGACTGGACGTCGTGGTCGAGTGTGCTCATGCCGCCTTGGTCAACGCACGCAGCACCGGCCGTGACTCGCCGCCGACGGTGACGCGCGTGCAGGCCCGGCCGTGGCCCAACGCATATTTCAAGGTCGGATATAGGCGCGAGGCGGTCAGAGCGAAAGCAAGCGACACCAGGCCGCGCCGGCCAAAGCGGCGTACCACCTCATCGCGCAAGTCGTCGGCCTCCGGGGCGTGATTCAGGGTCGCTTCGGCAAAGCGTACCGCCAGCGCTACCTCAAACGGCATTGCGGTGACATCGTGCGCGACGATGGCGCGCAGAATAGCCGGGTCGACGCCTTGACGCTGCGCCATATCGATCACGATCTGGGTGCAGGGCCCGCAATCCTCCGCCATGGTGCCGACGATCCCGGCCGCGCAATAGACGGCCGGCGGCACATCCTTGCGGTAGTTGCTGATGGCGGCAACTTTGCCGAAAGCCTGCAGCGCGCGCGGATCGGCATCGAGCAGGTCGTGCAAATAGGCGGCGTCGTAGTTCCAGGTGCGCTCGAACTTGGCGATCCACCGCCGCAAGAACCATTCGATCATGTGGTTGCTCCTTTTGTCGCTACAACTCCGCGGCGCAGCGGCGACCAGACGATCCAGATCGCCAGCGCCGGCGGCAGAAAGATTGTCGGCAAATCGATGAGCAAGTGATGCACCGGCTCGCGTCCGGCCGCGGCATCCCACAGATGAATCAGCGCGTGCAGCGCAAGGAATGCCGCACCCGTTTGCGCCGCCGCTCGAGCGCGGCGGTCGGTCGCGAACCACACGAACGCCGCTCCGGCGACGAGATAGGCGGCGCCGATGTCGCGGATGAAATGCGGGTTGAACGGACCGCTGTCGGCAACGCCCGGCACCGTGGCGTACCAGGCGTCCGGGAAGCCGAGCATGATCAACCCATTGGCCGCCAAGCCAAATCCGAGCATCCACGCCACCAGATCGCGCATATCGTCTGCCTCCTGTGCCCTAAGACGAGGCGGCAGGCCGCGGTGTGACATCGACCGGAAAGAAAAATAGACAACCGGTCGACATTCCGGGCGAGGGCCGGCGGCGGAGCGGGCGAGAGCCCGCCCCGAGCCTGTGCTTCCCAATGGAGCGATAACTTGATTGAGTGCCGGTCCAGGCTTCGATGCCACACGCATTCGCCGGCAATCCGCGACGCCGGCTCGGAAGAAAATGCCCGATTATTACGCAATATTGTGGCGTGCTTTGAAGAAGGGCGATTTCGGCAGCGCGCAGTGGCGCGACAACGTCTTTCAACAGACCCGGCAAATGCTGCTGACACAGTTGCGCGCCGAACAGCCGCCGCTCTCCAACACCGAAATTCGATTGCACGCCGACGCGCTGGAATCGGCGATCAAAACGATCCAATCCGAGTTCGTCCAGAATGGTGGCGATGCGAGGCTCCGCGACGTACGCGCCTTCAGGCAAAAAACTGAATTTGCCGTCCCTCCGTCGGCCGGTTCGGGACCGAAGGCCGCGCCATTTGGTCTGCCCCAAATCGTCGGGGTGGCGTTAGCCGTTCTTGTCGCTGCCATTGTCGCCGGCGGCTACGCGTTTGTCGCCTCACGGCACAGCAACCGAGCGGCTGCGCCAAGCAAAGTCGAAACCGCCAACGAGCGCCCGGCAGCCCAGCCGCAGCCGAAACCTCGGCCCGTGGTCGCCACCGCTGCCGACGGCGACCTTGCGCCCGGAATCGATGGCGGCTCGACCGACGCTGATGTGCCGTTTTTCTTTCGCCGCCAGCCGGTGTTTTACCGCACCACCCATCCGGTCGGCACGCTCATCATCGACAAGCAACAGCACTTCCTCTACCTGATCCAGCCTAACCAGGTGGCCCTGCGCTATGGCATCGGCGTCGGCAAGCCATGCGCAGGTGTCGCCGGTTTGCGCAAGGTGACGAGCAAAGCGGAATGGCCGGAGTGGCAAGCGCCAGCCGACATGGTTGAGCGCAAGCTCGCGCCGGCCGGCGTGATGAAGGGCGGCCCTGGCAATCCGCTCGGCGCGCGGCTCATCAGCCTCGATGACGGCAGCACGCGCATTCACGGCACCAATGCGCCGAAGACGATCGGAAACTCCGTCACTTCCGGCTGCATCCGCCTGGTGAACGATGACGCCGTCGATCTGTACAACCGCGTCCCAACGGGCGCCCGCGTCGTATTCAGCGATTAGGCTGCCGCGCGTGCCGGACGCGATTGTTCACATAGCCCGACGCCATTCCCGGATTTGGATGTTGAGATGAAAGCGCTCGTATTCGATCGTGTCGGCCCGCCGTTGGATGTGTTGGAGTTGCGCGACATTCCGGTGCCTTCGCCCAAGGCCGGCGAGGTATTGGTGAAGCTCGTGGCCGCTTCGATAAATCCCGGCGACTTCCTGTTCATCCAGGATCTCTACCCGGAACCGAAGAAGCCGCGCTTGCCGCAGCAGGTCGCGGGCACGGGCGGCGGCGCCGGCTTTGTCGTTCAGTCCGGCGGCAACGCTGCGTTCCCTCCGGGCACACCAGTCGCCTTCGGCTATTACAATGCCTGGGCGGAATATGCCGCGGTTCCTACCGAATGGCTGTTCCGGCTGCCGGCCGGATATCCGGCGGTCAAGGCGGCGCAGTTCTCCAATATCATCACGGCCTGGGACCTGCTCGAGATGTCGCGGGTCGGCGACAACCAGTGGCTCGTCGTCACCGCCGCCAATTCGACCGTCGCCGCCATGGTGCTGCAATTCGCGAAGCGCCGGGGCGTGCGCACGATCTGCATCGTGCGCCGCGTGCAGGCCGACTACGACCTGCGGGCGCTCGGCGCGACAGCCGTCATCGCGGTGGCTACGCTTGAGGGCAACCTGGGCGAAGCGATCAGGCGCGTGACCAATGGCGCCGGGGTCAACGCGGTCATCGATTGCGTCGGCGGGTTACAACTCGGCGAATTGATCCGAGCCACGGCGCTGGGCGCCCAGGTCATCATCTATGGCGGGTTCAGTGCCGAGCGTTTCGAGCTGCACGCGTTCGATGTGTTGATGAATGTCATCGACATTCGCGCCTACGCTTATCGGTATTTCTTCGCGCCGCCGGCCAGCGACGATCTCGGGCGGCTGCGCCAGATCGCCGATGCCGCCGCTAGCGAGGATTTCAAGGTTCGGGTCGGCGGATTGCATGCGCTGGACGATTTCCGCAACGCCATCACCGAGACGCTCGAGCGACCGGAGCGGGGCAAACATTTTTTTGATATGGCCGTGGACTTAGAGAGATCTGTCTAACGTCACCCGATAAACATCGGTAACCACGTTTAAGACCCTGCACCGACGAATGGACGAATAGCGAGCGGCCACGGGCACGAAGCCGTTCGCCGTTCTCCGTTCTAAACGCCGCCGTTCCAGGGCATTGATAATATTGACGGATTGCGCGACGGTTTGGTTGCGGGGATAGGATTTGAACCTATGACCTTCAGGTTATGAGCCTGACGAGCTACCGGGCTGCTCCACCCCGCGCCAAAACGCGTTTTTCCGGCCCGCTTTCGAGAGCCGACGTTCGCGACGTTCATGTAGCAAGGGCTATCCGATAAGGGAAGTGCAACTCATCCGATTTTTCGTCATAGTGTCATACGATAACCAATCGGCCTGTCATGCACGCCTTCCTAGAAGCAAATATGGACACCAAACCAGCCTTGCAGCCCAAGGCCGCGATCGGACCGGCCGTGCGCGCAATCGCCGGCACGATCCTCGCGACCGCGCGCGGGGCGCTGACCGATCCGGAGATTTCCAGCGCCGATGCGGTGCACGAGTTCCGCCGCACCACCAAGCAATGGCGCGCGCTGATGCGCCTGCTCGAGCCGTTCATCCCGGACGCCGTGCGGCTGCGCCAGGAGGCGCGCGACCATGCGCGCTCGCTGTCGCGGGCCCGCGACGGCCAGTCGGCGCTCAATGCGTTCGACGACCTCATGAAAAAGGGCATGGTGCTGTCGGAGCGCTCGACCAGCACCATCCGCGAGCGCATCGAGGCGATCCGCGGCAGTGAAGAACAGGCCGTGCTGACGCCGGAGCTGCGCGACGCGATCATCGTCTGGCTCGACGCCGCGACTGCCGCCATCGAGTCGTGGCCGCTCGATCCGTTCGAGTTCGGCAAGATCGCGGCGCGTCTGACCGCGGGCTACCGCAGCGCGCGGCAGTCCATTCCGCAGGACTGGTCGCAGGCGAGTGCCGAGGAATTGCATCATCTGCGCCAGCGCGTGGTCGACCACCGCTACCAGATGGAGCTGGTCGAGCCGTTGTGGCCGCGGCACGGCCGCATGTGGACCGACGAAGCGGAGCGGCTGCGCGACCGGCTCGGGCGCTGTCAGGACCTTGAAATCCTCAAGCGCCTCACCGAACCGCATCAGCCGCTGGCGCATTGGCGCTCGCGGCTCACGCCGGCCTGCGTTGAGCGCACCACCGAGCTCTCGCACCGCGCGGCGCGCATCGCGATGCGGCTGTTCGCGGAAAAACCCAAGGCGTTCCGCCACCGGCTGGAGACGCTGTGGGAGCAGGGGCGGTAGCGTACATTATCTCATTGCGAAAGACGTATCATTTTTGATACAGTGACTACCCGGAATGCCGGAAAGTCCGAAGCCTATCCCGCTCGTGTTCTGGCGATCCGCGACCGGCCGGGAGCCGGTCCGCGAATGGCTGAAAGAGCTCTCCCGCGAGGACAAACGCACGGTCGGGCGTGACGTGGCGAAGGTGCAATTCGGATGGCCGGTCGGGATGCCGCTGTGCCGTCCGCTGAGCGGCGGCTTATGGGAGCTCCGCTCATCGCTCGCAACAAGGCGAGAGGCCAGGGTGTTCTGCGGGTTTTACGACGGGATGCTGATCGCACTCCACGCGATCATCAAAAGGACGCGACAGACGCCGGCCGAGGATCTGGCGCTCGCCCGGCAGAGGTTAAAGGACATACAATCATGGCAAGAAAGAAAAACCCGCACATAGGCTCCAGCTTCGACAGCTGGCTGGACGAGGAGGGTATTCGCGAGGAGGTCACGGCGGCGGCGGTCAAGGCCATCATCGCGCGCCAACTCGCCAGTGAAATGAAAAAGAAGAAAATCACCAAACAGCGTATGGCCGAGCTGATGAAGACGAGCCGCGCGCAAGTCGATCGTCTGCTCGATCCCGACAACGGCAGTGCCACGATTGAAAGCCTGCAACGCGCCGCCCGCATCGTCGGCCGCGAGCTGCGCATGCAATTGGTGTGATGGCGCCGCAGCGGCGTTTAGCATGGGCGGCATGTGGCGATCGCGGCTGACGCCGGCCCGCGCCGAGTGCACCACCGAGCTCTCGCACCACGCGGCGCGCATCGGATGCGACTGTTCGGGCGATAGTGCGCTGGTGGGCGCCTCGGGATAATCGCCGGCGTCACAATA
>CAWHHX010000003.1:187500-420232 GCA_963829395.1 uncultured Alphaproteobacteria bacterium
CCGGACAGCACGAAAGCGTCGGCCGGCTGCCGATCCGGGCGCGCGCCGCACTGCGGCCACATTCCTCCGCCGTTCTTGGTGCAGTCGCGTCGGGGGAATGCGCCATGTCGGGGAAGCGCCACGATCCCATAGCCGTTTGAGCCTCGCTGTCCAGTCGCCGTGGCTGGGCAGATGGGGAAATCTGCGCCTTGGCTCAAGGTCTTTGACCAAGGCGGCAACACAAATGATCGTGGTTTGCTGGGGTCCTTGGCTTTCCGAAATCCGCATGCGGACGTGCCGCATGAATCGACGAACTTCGGAAGCAGGACAGTACAGATATAGATAGAGTGTGATCGCGGGTGCAGGGGACGGTGGTCTTGGACCAGGCAAAGCTGCGCGGCGCAAATCGGAGGTTCGACGCCGAGGCTATCAATCTCGGCAACGAACCGCCGCTTTCCGTCGATGGAGGCACTGGCGGCCTGGTCGATCGCCGCCGCCTCTCCGTCCAATGGTTCTGCGGCACGATCCTGACCGGCTTGTGCGGCGCCGCCCTGATGGGAGGCGCCGTTTTTGCTTCGCTTGACGGCGAAACCAATTTTGCCGCCGCACCGGAGCGGGTCGAAATGGCGTTGCGCGGAGCGATCGCCGGGATCGGCGGCCGCTTGAGCGGAATTCACAAGACCGATCGGCTTGCGGCGGTCAGCGAGCCGAGTGTCGCGCGCCAGCTGGTACGGGTGCCGATCTCGACGCGGGTCCGCGAGCGCGAACTGGTCCGCACCCGCTCGTTCATCCGCGTCTCCGGCAATCTTGCGCTGTCGCTTTCCGAGCTTTCCGCCAATATTCCACCGTTCAATCCACAAAAGCTCCTGACCGATGGCGTGGCGAATGCCGAAGACGCGCCGACCGCGGCCGAGCCGGATGCCGAGGTCTCCTTTGTCACCTGCGATTTCGTCCCCTCCGGTCCCAAAGGCAAAGTGAGCTCAGCGGTTTGCGATCTCAATTCGCTGCTGTCGAAAGTCAAACCGTCGACACAGCTGCCGCTCGATGACGTCGTTGCCCGCGTGCGCGACGTTGCGAGCAAGACCGCAGCCAGTTCGCCGTTCCTCGCCAACGCCGATGCCAACGCCACCCCGGGCATCAAATTCAACTACGCCGCCGAGGGCGACACCGACCCCTATATCGGGTTCGAAGCGCGCGTGGTTCCCGAGAACATTACGCTGCTGCCCAAGACCAACGGCAGTACCGACTGGAGCGAACATCTCGTCATCGTGAAAAAGAGCGAGACCGTAGGTTCGATCCTGCGCGAACTCGGCGCCACGCCCGACGAGATCAAGGGCATCCTCGCCGTGCTCGGCGCGCGCGCCCGCGAGGGCGGCGTGAAGGAAGGCCAGCGGCTACGCGTCCTCACCGCCGCCGCCGGCCTCGGGCACATGGAGCCGCTGCGCATCATCATTTCCGGCGACGGCGGCGTCGAAGCGGCCGTCGCGCTCTCCGACAACGGCAAATACGTCCCGATCGATATCCGCAACGTCGACGCCGAGTCCGCCGAGACAAATGGCGAAGAAGCCGGCGAGGACGACGGCAGCGGCGTGCGGCTCTATCAGAGCATCTACGAGACTGCGCTGCGCAACACCGTCCCGGGCCCGGTGATCGAAGAGCTGATCCGCATCTATTCCTACGACGTCGACTTCCAGCGCAAGGTGCAGGCCGGCAACTCCTTCGACGTGCTCTATTCGGACGACGAGAACAACGAAGGCAGGAACGAGGTGCGCTACGTGTCGCTGACGGTCGGCGGCGAAACCAAGCGGTACTATCACTATCAAACCGCCGACGACGGCACCTACGACTATTATGACGAGACCGGAAAGAGCGCGAAGAAGTTTTTGGTCCGCAAGCCGGTGCCGATCGGCATCATGCGCTCCGGCTTCGGTGAACGAAACCATCCGCTGCTGCACTATATGAAGACCCATACCGGCGTCGATTGGGCCGCGCCGTTCGGCACGCCGATCTTTGCCGCCGGCAACGGCACCGTCGACGAAATCGGGGTCAAGGGCGGCTATGGCAAATACGTGCGCCTCCGCCATGCCAACGGTTATCAGACCGCGTACGGTCACATGACCGCGTTCGCCCGCGGCCTTAATGTCGGCAGCCGCGTGCGGCAGGGCCAGATCATCGGCTTTGTCGGCTCGACCGGCTTGTCGACCGGCGCCCATGTCCATTTCGAAATCCTCATCAATGACCGATTTGTCAATCCGATGACGGTCAAGCTACCGCGCGGACGCGTCCTTGAAGGCAACGCGCTGGCCGTTTTCGAAAAGGGTCGCGAGCAGCTCGACGCGCTGATGGCGCAAGTGCCCGGGCGCGTCGCGCAAATTCGTTAGAGCAGCCGGTCTCCGCAGCGTTGCGAGCGGCGCGCCGCCGCAGCAATCCGGCGGCGTTTCATGATAATCATCGATCGTCTCGGCACTGGATGCCTCGCAACGACGGCTTGAGCAGGAGGCTTTCGTGACGTCAGCCACGCCCCTGAACGATCGCATCGAAGCGCGCTCGAGCCGGCTGTGGGCGCTGTTTCATCTCAGCTTGACGCGCTGGCTGTTCCCCGCCCGCATGATCGCCGATCATGTCGGCGTGTCGACCAACATCGTGCTGTTCTGGCTCACGCCATGGCGGCGCACCGACGAGCACCTGCCGATGTCGCACATCGCCGAGGTCACCCATACCCGCGGCCTGGTCTGGGACCGGATCAGCGTCGAAAGCTCGGGCGGGCTCAATCCGCTGGTGGTTGCCGGCCTGCCCAAAGGGCAGGCTCGTTATTTTGTGGATCACGTGCGCGAGCGGCTCAACGACGCCGCTGTTACGCCGCCGCAGCAACCTCGCCGTTGAACTTGAGCCCCTGCTTGCCGGCGCTGACGACGACCTTCTCGCCGTCCTTGATGCGGCCGGAGAGGATCATTTCCGCCAGCGGGTCCTGCACGAATTTCTGAATCATGCGCTTGAGCGGACGGGCGCCGTAAGCCGGATCCCAGCCTTTCTCGGCAAGCCAATCGCGCGCCGCGGGCTCGAGCGTGATGGCGATCTTCCGCTCCTCCAAGAGTTTGGCGAGGCGTTTCATCTGAATGTCGACGATGCGCGCCATCTCCGACTTCTGCAGCCGGTGGAACAGAATGATCTCATCCACCCGGTTGAGAAATTCCGGCCGGAAGCTGGCGCGCACGATCGCCATCACCTGATCGCGCACCGCTTCGGTATCTTGCCCCTCAGGCTGGTTGACCAGGATCTCGGCGCCGAGATTCGACGTCATCACGATCAAGGTGTTGCGGAAATCGACGGTGCGGCCCTGGCCGTCGGTCAGGCGGCCGTCGTCGAGCACCTGCAGCAGCACGTTGAAAACGTCGGGATGCGCCTTCTCGATCTCGTCGAACAGCACCACCTGGTAGGGCCGCCGCCGCACCGCTTCAGTGAGCGCGCCGCCTTCCTCGTAGCCGACATAGCCGGGCGGCGCACCGATGAGCCGCGCCACCGAATGCTTCTCCATGTATTCCGACATGTCGATGCGAATAAGCGCGGTCTCGTCGTCGAACAGGAATTCGGCGAGCGCCTTGGTCAGCTCGGTCTTGCCGACGCCGGTGGGGCCTAAGAACATGAACGAGCCGATCGGACGGTTCGGGTCCTGCAGCCCGGCGCGGGCGCGGCGCACCGCCGTCGACACGGCTTTGACCGCTTCGGCCTGGCCGACTACGCGTTTGCCGATCTGCTCCTCCATGCGCAGGAGCTTTTCCTTCTCGCCTTCCAGCATGCGATCGACCGGGATGCCGGTCCAGCGCGACACCACTTGGGCGATGTGGTTGGCGGTGACCGCCTCCTCGACCATCGCGCCGCGGCCTTCGCTGCCCTCCATCGCCTTGAGCCGCTTTTCGATCTCCGGGATGCGGCCGTAGGAAATTTCACCGGCGCGCTGATATTCGCCGCGGCGTTGCGCGTTGGCGAGTTCGACGCGCAGCTGGTCGAGCTCGTTCTTGAGCTTCTGCGCGCCGGAGAGCTTTTCCTTCTCCGATTTCCACCGCGCCGTGAGATCGGCGGACTGTTTCTCCAGCGCCAGCAATTCCGCTTCCAGCCCGCCGAGGCGGGAGCGCGAACCGGGATCGCTTTCCTTTTTCAAGGCCTCCTGCTCGATCTTGAGCCGGATGATCTCACGGTCGATGGAGTCGAGCTCTTCCGGCTTGGAATCGACCTGCATCTTCAGCCGCGCGGCGGCCTCGTCGACCAGATCGATTGCCTTGTCGGGCAGGAAGCGGTCGGTGATGTAACGATGCGACAGCGTCGCCGCCGCGACCAGCGCGCCGTCGGTGATGCGCACGCCGTGATGGGCTTCGTATTTGTCCTTGAGCCCGCGCAGGATCGACACGGTGTCCTCGACGCTCGGCTCGTTGACAAAGATCGGCTGGAAGCGGCGCGCCAACGCCGCGTCCTTCTCGACGTGCTTCTTGTATTCGTCGAGCGTGGTGGCGCCGATGCAATGCAGCTC
Organism: uncultured Alphaproteobacteria bacterium; assembly: GCA_963829395.1. Classification (GTDB taxonomy): domain Bacteria; phylum Pseudomonadota; class Alphaproteobacteria; order Rhizobiales; family Xanthobacteraceae; genus BOG-931. The sequence continues at coordinate 192,005 of CAWHHX010000003.1, forward strand.
GCCGCGCGCCAGCGCCGGCTTGAGCAGGTTCGAGGCATCCATCGCGCCGTCAGCTTTGCCGGCACCGATAATGGTATGCATCTCGTCGATGAAGATGATGTAGGCGCCTGCGGAAGAAATGACCTCCTGCAGCACGGCCTTGAGCCGCTCCTCGAACTCGCCGCGATACTTCGCGCCGGCGATGAGCGCGCCCATGTCGAGCGACAAAAGTTTCTTGTCTTGGAGGCTTTCCGGCACGTCGCCGTTGACGATGCGGAGCGCCAGGCCCTCGACGATGGCGGTTTTGCCGACGCCCGGCTCGCCGATCAGCACCGGATTGTTCTTGGTCCGGCGCGACAGCACCTGGATGGTGCGGCGGATTTCCTCGTCGCGGCCGATCACCGGGTCGAGCTTGCCGTCGCGGGCCGCCTGGGTGAGGTCGCGGGCGTATTTTTTCAGCGCATCGTAGGCGTTTTCCGCCGAGGCGCTGTCGGCGGTGCGGCCCTTGCGCAGCGCCTCGATGGCGGCGTTGAGATTTTGCGGCGTCACGCCGGCTTGGCTGAGAATTTTTCCGGCTTCGCTGTTCTTTTCCAAAGCGAGAGCCAGCAACAGGCGCTCGACGGTCACGAAACTGTCGCCGGCCTTCTCGCCCGCCTTCTCGGCGGTGTCGAAGACCCGCGCCAGCGCCGGATCGAGAACAAGCTGGCCGGCGCCGCCGCCGGACACTTTGGGGCGCTTGGCCAGCGCCGCCTCGACGGCCGACAGGGCCTGACGGGAATTGCCGCCGGAACGGTCGATCAGACCGGCGGCGAGCCCTTCGGGGTCGTCGAGCAGCACCTTGAGCAGATGCTCGGGCGCGAATTGCTGATGGCCCTCGCGCAGCGCTAGGGACTGGGCGGATTGGACAAAACCGCGGCTGCGGTCGGTGTATTTCTCGAAATTCATGGTCTCTTCCCTCGGCCTATTCTAAACGCCCTGGCGGCGCGATCAGAACATCGTCTCTGGGTTTAATATCGATGCGAATTGCGCGGTTCCGTGATCCAGGTCAAACGGATACGGACAACGAACCGGCGGACCCAAGAAGGCATCCGCCGTCCGTAAATATGGTGGCGCCAGCGCCTGACGGAAGAGCCGACTGGCGCGACGGCTAACGCTTAATTTACGATGCGGCAGCTTGCGTGATGGCGCTGTCGAGCCTCGGTCGGCGGCACGCCGGCCGAGGTCCACAGCCGAGGCGCCGCGCCGAAGCGCCTGATTTCCGCGGAAATAATTCCCAGTAAGCCGACATTAACGGCGGCGGAGGTAACCTGTGGCCGCAGGTACGGTCGCGAGGGCGAACATGGCCGAACGGCGGGGAAACAGGCGGCAGAAGAGTTTCTTGCGCGGCGTTGTCACCTTCGACAAAAGACGCGGCGGGATGAATTGCCTTGTTCGCGACCTTTCCGACGACGGCGCGCGCATCATCCTGTCGCACGCCGTGACCCTGCCGGCCGTCATCGAGCTGCACATCCCGCAACGGGGAAAGACACTGCGCGCCAGCGTGCAGTGGCGCCGCGCCGACGAGATCGGACTTGCTTTCGAGCCGCCGGCCGCCATGACGGCGCCGCAAGAAAGCGACTTTCGGCAGCGTATCGCCGAGCTCGAAGCCGAAGCCACCGCGCTGCGACGCACGATCAGGCGTCTGCGACGCGAAAACGCCGGCGAGGGTGAGATCGAAGCGGCCTGAGCGCCGCTTCGCTGGCGATCAGGTAAATAGCCGCTCGCCCTGCAGATCGACCATCTGCCGCGCCTTGCTGAGCGTGAAAGCCACCGCATCGTCGAACGAGGCAAACGCGTCGGCGCGGATGAAGCGGTGCTCCTTGCGGACGCCGCCGATATCGCGCTCGATGATTCCTGCCGTCTGGTACTGACCTTCGCTCTTGAACGGCACGGCGCGGATCATGAACCCCTTGTATTCGACCGGGTCCGCCGCCTTTTCCGCTGGCGCAGGCGCGAGCTTGCCGAACAGGGAGCTGAGAAACGACATCGTCCGTCATCCGCGCCGCTTGTTTGCGCGCCGAAGCCTACTGCCAACGCGGATCCCAGCCGCCGAAATAGTGGCGCTGGCCGGGCCCGAAATATTGCCAGGCGGCATGGGCGTCTTCATCGCCGCCGAACTGTCCGTAGAACGGCGAGGTCCTTACCTCGTGGAGGATCGCACCGACGTCGCGATAACCATAGGCGGGCGGCGCGCCGTAATAATAATGCCGGTAACCGGCGTGATGGCCGGGCGCGGCATCGGCCCGCGCCGCGGCCGGCTGCGCGAGCCAAGCGGCCGCGCCGGCGGCGAGCACGAGATAATGCGAGACGCGCAACATCGAATGGCTCCGCTAGTAGCCGCGCGAATAAAGTACCAGCGTGCGCGCCTCATTGCCATGGGCGGCGCGATAAGCGCCGGCGAGATAGCGCATCCCGTAGGTCATGTTGACCTCGGGATCGAGCAGGCCCGTCGCCGCGCCGCGATAGCCGAGCGCCCGCGCGGTGCCGAGCCTGATCTGCATCAAGCCGTAATTGCCGTGATCGACGGCGCGCGGATTGAAATTGCTTTCGCGCCGAATGACCTGGCGGACGAAGGCGACCGGCATGCCGTTGGCGCCGGCGTGCTGCGCGATCAACGCGTCCAAAGCCGCGCGGTCGTCGGCGGCAGCCGCCGGCGCCGCCAGCGCGGCAACAGCAAACACACACCACGCGATTGCACGCACCATCGATTTGATCGTCCCCGTCTCGGCCGAAACGATCCGGCCCGCTGCCTTTGTCCAGTCGAAACGCCAGTGCCAACTCGTTGAAAAACCGGCCGAATGGCGCGGTACGAAACCGTTAACCGCCCGCGACCCGCAGGGCGCACGCTGATTGCCAAAACGGCCAAGTCTGTCTATATACACGCCATTCGCGATTGAGCTTGCCTTGCAGTTGCGGCCGCAGCGCATGATCCCGGAAAGTGGATACCGGTTTTCGGACTGAATTATGTGCCCGCTAAAAAAGGCCTTTCCCAAGAACACGCAAAATCTCGATTTGGACCGCACAAATGGTTTGTGCGGCCGCAAAACGCGTTAGGCGTTTTCCAAAGGAGGCCATCATGGCTACAGGTACTGTCAAGTTTTTCAACGCCCAGAAGGGCTACGGCTTCATCGTGCAGGACGCCGGCGGCCCGGATGTGTTCGTTCACATTTCCGCCGTCGAGCGCGCCGGCATGCACACCCTCAACGAGGGTCAGAAAGTCTCCTTCGACATCGAGGCCGACCGCCGCAGCGGCAAGAGCGCCGCGACCAACCTACAAGCGGCCTGAACGCACACTATATAAGCCGCGTACGCGATAAGACGCGTGCTGCGCAAATAGCGTGATGGCGAAGACGGGCTCCGTATTGATACGGAGCTGTCATCTGTTTCGGATAAGGCCACGTCGAAAAGCACCCTCCGGCGCCACACTGGCGCCGGTTTTGTCTCCGTCTATCCGGCGCAACTCAAACCAAGAACAAAACGCGAGAACAAGCCATGCCGAGAAAACCGGGATTGAACTCCGAGTTCATCATGTTCGACGTCGTCTACGAAGACGGCTCGCAACGCTCCAACCGCAAGGTGCCGCGCACGCTGACCGGCGGGCTCGATGGCGATAAGCCGGCGCACGAATTCCTGATCGAGCAGGACCGCGACATCGCCGAGAAATCCGGCCGGCCGCCGCTCAAGATCAAGAGCATCACCCGCGCCGGCGCCAGGAAGAAAGAACGCGACTTCTCCGAACGCCACGCCGACTGAATCGGCGTCGCCGCGGCCCGCAAAGCACCGAAGAGCCGCCTTGCGCTTCTCCGCTCGACGACGAGCAAGCGGCAGCCGAGGCTGGATCCCGCGTGGCCGGCAATGAGCGGACGATCAAGCGCCCCTCTCGAGGCCCCGTCATGGAGCCGAAACCGGGAGATTTCGGCTCTGTTAACCATCCCCTGGTAGGACCGTACCGCGAGCATTCGCTTTAGGCATTCGAGCGCGCTCGCCGGAGTACGCCTGCAATGTCCGAACTCGCGGCCGCATTGGCCGCCCAATTCCGCTCCAACGCCGCCCTCAATGCGCTGCTGCTGATCGCCGACGCGTTGATCTATTTCGCCGTGCTTGCCGGCCTGTTCCGGGCGCGGCACCGCATCGGCATCGGCGCCTTTTTCTGCGCGCTGGGCGTGATGCACTTCCTTGAAACCTATCTCGCCAGCATCGTCTATGTCGCGTTGCCGTTCGGCACCGTCGCCTCGCCGGGCTCGGCCGTGCTGTTCACCGGCAAACTGATGCTGCTGCTGCTGGTCTACATCCGCGAGGACGCGGTGGTGGTGCGCCAACCGATCTACGGGCTGCTGATCGGCAATCTCCTCCTGTTCGCGCTCGCCTTCCTGACACGGCACCACGGCGCCGAGACGCTGGCGGCGAACCGCCACGCCGATTTCGGCTTTCTCGACGAGATGGGCGCGCTGATGGTGTGGGGCACGCTGATCCTGTTCGCCGACTGCATTCTGATGATCCTGCTCTACGAGCGATCGCGCGCCGTGCTCGGCGGCCGCGTGCTGGCGCGGCTGGCGCTGACCGGCGCGCTGGTGCTGACGTTCGATCAGGTCGCGTTCTATGCCGGCTTGCGCTATCTCACCGGCGCGCCGCTTACGGTGCTGCTCGGCGGCTGGATCGCGAAGATGGCCGCAGTCGCGATCTATAGCGTCCTCGGCGGGTTCTACCTGCGCTGGGTCGAGCTGCCGCGCAAGCGTACCAAACGCCCGCCGCGCGTCATCGACGTGTTCGATCTCCTCACCTATCGCGAGCGCTACGAGGATCTGCTGGCGCGCTCCGGCCGCGACGCGTTGACCGGCGCGCTTGATCGCGGCCGGCTCGAACATATGGGAAGGAAACGCGTCGAGGAGGCGGCGCTTGCCGGCCGCCCGCTCAGCCTGCTCATCATCGACATCGATCACTTCAAGAGCTTCAACGACCGCTTCGGCCACACCGCGGGCGACATCGTGCTGCAACGCATCGTGCGCATCGTCACGGCGACGGTGCGGCCCGGCGACGCCGTGTTCCGCTTCGGCGGCGAGGAATTCGTCGTCATCGCCGACGACCTCACCCGTGTCGCGGCGCTGGCGCTCGGCGAGCGCATCCGTCGCGATATCGCGAGCCACATGGAAGCCGACGTGCCGCTGGTCACCGTCAGCATCGGGCTTGCGACCTGCGCCGACGACGCCTCCGACTATGAAGACCTGTTCGATTGCGCCGACCGCCGGCTCTATCTTGCCAAATCGGCGGGGAGGAATTGCGTCGTCGGCGAAACCGGCACCGACGCCGGCGCGCCGAAGCTCGCCTGGGCGGGGTAGCCGGGAACTCGGGGCGCTCATTCGTGCTTCTCTTGCGAGTAGCAAATGGCGAGTGGCGAATAGGGATAACTTGCTCTCCCCATTCGCTATTCGCTATTCGCTATTCGCTATTCGCTATTCGCTATTCGCTATTCGCCATTCGCCATTCGCCATTCGCCACTTCACCATTCGCCATTTCACCATTCGCCACTCACTATTCGCCATTCGCCCAGAGCAAAAACAGGAGCTTTCCATGTCCAACATCCAATTCATCAATCCCGACAGCATGGGTAAGCCGGTCGCGGCGTATTCGAACATCGCGCGCGTCAAAGCGTCCGAATATCTGTTCATCGCCGGGCAGGTCGGCATCGACAAGGACGGCAACGTTCCGGCCGATTTCGAGGCGCAATGCGCCTTGGTGTTTGCCCATATCGGCGCGGCGCTGGCGTCGCAGGGCGCAAGCTTTGCCAACATCGTCTCCTTCACCAGCTATCTCGTGCACTCGCAGGACATTGCGAAATTCGCCCAATACCGCGCCCGTGAATTCCCGCGGCTGTTTCCCGCCGGCGGCTTTCCGCCCAATACGCTCCTCATCGTCGACCGCCTGGTGCGCGAGGATTTGTTGGTCGAGGTGGCAGCCGTTGCAGCGTTGTGAAGTGAGCGAATGGCGAGTGGCGAGTGGCGAATGGCTTCACCCACTCATTCCCGCGCAAGCGGGAATCCAGCCGGGTCCCCCCGGAGTTTACCCCCGACGTGATCGGGGGCGGGGACGAGCGGAATAATCAAATTCGCGTTCGCGTGTAGCATCCCATCACTCTACGACCCACCCGGCACCCTATTCGCCATTCGCTGCCTCGCTATTCAATTCGCCACTTCACCCGGCGGATGCACCCGCCGCCAATGCTCCGCGATATCCTTGCCGGTGCAAAACCAGACGCGATCATGTTTGCGCGCATGGTCGAGAAATTTGATCAGGCCGGCCGCCTTGGCCGGCCGGCCGATCAGCCGATCGTGCAGGGAGATGCTCATGATTTTCGGGATCTCGGCGCCTTCTTCGTAAAGCAGATCGAAGCAGTCGGTCAGGTAGGCGGCGAATTCGTCGGCGGTGCTGAAGCCGTTATTCTGGTCGAAGCGGTTGTCGTTGGTCTCGAACGAAAACGGGATGACGAGATGGCGGCGCTTGCCATAGCTGACCCAGAACGGCAGCTCGTCGCCGAGATAATCGCGGTCGTAGAGAAAGCCGCCATGCTCGACGACCAACCGGCGGGTATTGATGCTCGGCCGGCCATTGAACCATCCGACCGGCGCCGCGCCGGTGAGCGCTTTGATGCCCGCGGCCGCGAGCCGGATATGCTCGCGCTCGTCGCGCTCGCTCATCCGGTGATAATCGAGCCAGCGCCAGCCGTGGCTGACGATCTCGTGACCGTGTTCGACGAAGGCTTGCGTCAATTCCGGATATTGCTGCAGGCCGCGGACGACGCCGAGGATGCTGACCTTGATGTCGAAGCGCCGGAAGATGCGCAGAAGCCGCCAGCAGCCGACGCGCGGCCCATATTCGAACACCAATTCGACCATCGGGCTGCGCACGCCGGCATAAGCCGGAAAGCCGATGTCGGTGAGCATGTCTTCCGACGCCGCGTCGCCCTCGAGCAGGCAATGCTCGCCGCCGGCCTCGACATTGAGATTCACATTCACGGCGATGCGCGCCTTGCCGGGCCATTGCGCATGCGGCGGATGGGCACCATAGCCGTGGAAATCGCGCGGCGGGCCGGCGGCAGCTTTGGCGGATTTTTTTGCACGCTTGCCGGCGCGTGACGCCGATGCGATCGCCGGTTTGGCGAGCCTTGCGGGACGTTTGCTGCGCGCTGCAGTCATGGCCGATGCTCCGTGACGGATGACGATTTTCAGGTCCGGCAAAATAGCAAATCGTTCTCGGCGTGCATGCCATCGTCATTGCGAGCGAAGCGAAGCAATCCAGTTCTCCGTGCAAGCGGCCCTGGATTGCTTCGTCGCGGAGCCTGTCATCGGGCCGGCCACTTCGGGCCGGACCCGTCGGCTCCTCGCAATGACGACGCAGAAAATCGTTCTCGCGACGCTTCCGCGCCCGAGCTTTGCCAACCACAACGCCACGAAATGATTCGCCCCCGGCATAAAAAGGGAGGCGAAGCGCCGACAGGCGCATTGTCCTACCAATCGCCGCTTGCGCGGCGGCGCGCCTTGTCTCCTCCCTCCTCATTTGCGGGGAGGGTTGGGAGGGGCGCGCCCGCCTATCGGCGCTTCACCGCGGCACTCGCCACCGGCTCTTACCCCGATGGCTCAGCTCCAGAACCGGGTTTCCCGACGTCTCAAGCTCGCAGGTGTTTTGCCCGCTCACATTCTAGCCGTCGGTTAAGCACGCTCCGTGCGGACCGGTCCTTTTGCCGGTCGACCGGTGCCCCAGAGCCGCCCGAGTGCGGATTGGCAATTCCGCCCGCGGGGACCGCCACTCGCTCCGCTTTTCAGGCATGCCGGCCGGACAAGCGCCCTATAGATGAGCGAGATGTGGCTTATGTAACCGATATAGTGACGATGTCAAGGGCCGTCTCTGCGACGGTGACGACGACTTATCGTGGCGGGCAGGTCAATGCGTAGTCGCGGCAGACGGCAGCGCGGCGCAAACAACAAATGCGGCCACAACGGTCGCCGTTGTCGGGATCGGACGCTCGCGCACCTATTCCGCCACTACGCGCGTCAATTCACCGGCTGCCGCCATTTCCCGGCGCAGCCATTCCGGCGCAATGTCGAAACTATTCGGCCAAGTCGGCGCGCCAAATTCGAGAAACACGCGCGAGAAATATGTCTCGTCCCGCAGCGGTTCGAGCATTTGGCCAACCTCGCATACTAAGCCCGAGAAGTCGTGCACGCCTTCGCTGCCGTCGCTGAAAAAGACGCGCAGTTTGAAGCCACCAAGCTTTTCGAGACGAGCGACTTTAACCAGCATCGAGGCCCGCTATCCTTTCAAGTGGAAGCTTAGCACGAGCACGATCCCAATTCGCCGACAACTCGGCTTGATGCGCCAATGTCCATTGCTTGACCAGGCGCGCAGCCGTTTGAGGCAACCGCCCTTCGATCGCTTCTCCCGTCTCGATCAAGACATTGGCTTCGTGTTCGCCGTAACTGCTTGAAAATGGGGCGGCGGATGATCCAAGAAGTACATGCGGATCGCGATACCGTAGAACCACGAAATGGTCGGCATCGCAATCGCGCTTAGTTATCCAGGAAGCTCCGCAGCTTCCGGCTTCGCGACGGATGCTTGAGCTTGCGCAGCGCCTTGGCTTCGATCTGGCGGATGCGCTCGCGGGTCACCGAGAATTGCTGGCCGACTTCTTCCAGGGTGTGGTCGGTGTTCATGCCGATGCCGAAGCGCATGCGCAGCACGCGCTCTTCGCGCGGCGTCAATGAGGCGAGCACCCGCGTCGTGGTCTCGCGCAGGTTCGACTGGATCGCGGCATCGATCGGCAAGATGGCGTTCTTGTCCTCGATGAAATCGCCGAGGTGCGAATCCTCCTCGTCGCCGATCGGAGTCTCCAGCGACAAGGGCTCCTTGGCGATCTTGAGGACCTTGCGCACCTTCTCGAGCGGCATGCCGAGCTTTTCCGCCAATTCCTCCGGCGTCGGCTCGCGGCCGATCTCGTTGAGCATCTGGCGGCTCGTGCGCACGATCTTGTTGATGGTCTCGATCATGTGCACCGGAATGCGGATGGTGCGCGCCTGATCGGCGATGCTGCGCGTGATCGCTTGCCGGATCCACCAGGTGGCGTAGGTCGAGAATTTATAGCCGCGGCGATATTCGAATTTGTCGACCGCTTTCATCAGGCCGATATTGCCTTCCTGGATCAGGTCGAGGAATTGCAGGCCGCGGTTGGTGTATTTCTTGGCGATGGAGATGACGAGGCGGAGGTTGGCCTCGACCATTTCCTTCTTGGCCTGGCGGGCTTCGCGCTCGCCCTTCTGCACCATGTGCACGATCTTGCGGAACTCGCCGATCTCGAGACCGGTCTCGCTCGCCAGCGTGTGGATGTGGGTGCGCAATTCCTTGATGCGGTCCTTGTCGCGGGCGACGAAATTCTTCCAGCCCTTGGCGGACAGCTTCGAGACACGGTTGAGCCAGCGCGGGTCGAGCTCGGAGCCCTGATAGTTCTTCAAGAAATCTTCGCGGATGACGCCGTGGCTTTCCGACAGCCGCATCAGCCGGCCCTCGTGGCCGACCAGCCGTTTGTTGATGTCGTAGAGATGCTCGACCAAGGTGTCGATGCGCGCCTGATTGAGGCGGAGCGACTTCACCTCGGTGATGATGTCTTCCTTGAGCTTCTTCGACTTGCGCTCCTGCGCCGGCGATAGCGTCTCGTTCTTGAGCTTGCCCTGGATGTCGAGCTCTTGCAGGCGGCGCAGCCGCTTGAAGGTGTCGGCAATGTTGTCGAAGGTCTCCAGCACTTTGGGCTTGAGCTCGGCCTCGATGGCGGCAAGCGACATCGAGTTTTCGAGATCGTCCTCGTCCATCTCGGCTTCGTTGATGGCGGCGGCGAGCGCGGCTTCGTCGCCATCGGCAGCGCCGGCGCCATTGGCCCCTGGCGCGCCTGGCATCCCTGACGGCTTGAACGGCGTGGCGGCCGGCGGCGCCGACGGCGGCGCTACCGCCTGCGGCGGCTGCGGCGCAAAGCCCGGCACGCCGGGCATGGCGCCGGGGGCGGCAGGATCGCCGGGCGCACCGGCGGGCGGCGCGTTCTTGGCGTCCGGGCCGGCATAGGTCGCTTCGAGATCGATAATGTCGCGGAGGAAGACTTTGCCTTCGTTGAGCTCGTCGCGCCAGATGATGACGGCCTGGAAGGTGAGCGGGCTCTCGCACAGGCCGGCGATCATCGCTTCGCGGCCGGCCTCGATGCGCTTGGCGATGGCGATCTCGCCTTCGCGGGAGAGCAGCTCCACCGAGCCCATTTCGCGCAAATACATCCGCACCGGATCGTCGGTGCGCTCGGCCGGCTCCTTGGCTTCCGACTTGGCCGGCGTCTTCGGCGTGACCTCGACCAGTTCGCCGCCCTCGGCCTCTTCCTCTTCGGGTTCCTCGCGGGCGCCCTCTTCCTCGTCGGACTCCGCTTCCTCGGTCTCGACGACGTTGATGCCCATCTCGCTCATCATCGCCAGCACGTCCTCGATCTGCTCGGAGGTGACTTCCTCCGAGGGCATGACCGAGTTGAGCTGCTCATAGGTGACGTAGCCGCGCTTCTTGGCCTGCTTGATCATCTTCTTGACGGCGGCGTCGGAAAGATCGAGCAGCGGCAGCGGGGCATCCGGGGTCTCGGGGCCGTCCTTCTCCGGCGTCTCGCCGTCCTTTGGCGCGGCCGACTTTTGCGTCGCGACCTTGGTCTTGCTTGCGACCGTCTTGATGTTGCCCACGCTCTTCATCGCCATCTTGGTCTCCACGAACGCCTGTCCCTACCGCCGCGCGGCTTTGCCAACAGAGCCCCTACCCTATGGTGACTGTCCAAGGTCAGGCCTGGCAGCCGGGCAGACGGACTTCCCATTCCGCTCCCCCACCCATGGCTCCCTCCGATTATACGGACGGGCCGGGCAGGCGGACTTGCATTTTCCGGGCCGGGGGCGGCTTAAGAGCTTAAACCCGCGGCCAAAAAGGGGCAGCGCCACCGGCGCCACCCGAATCGAGCCCCTTATTTGTCTCGGAACTCCGTTAAGCTCCGACTAACCCTACTGTCCGTCCCGCGAGCGCCCTCTTATTCCCTCGCCCGCGTAGCGTCCAGCGCCGACCGCCCAAAGGCCAAGCCCAAACCTTGGTCCAAAAACTCTGGCCCAAAACCTTGGCCCAAAGACTTTGGCCTTAGAACGAGCGCGTCGGCCGCCCCGACTGATCGCCGAAGCCCTCGATGAGGGCCTCGGTTCCATCGAGTGTGGAGAGCCGGGTCTTCACGTCGATGAGGCGCGAGTAGTTCGCTTCGCTGTTGTCCTGCCCAAGCGCCAATTCCGCGTCCTTAAGTTCCCTAGTTAGGGAATGCCATTGCCGATGCAAGGCAAGAAGCTGCTTCCAGGTCTGCAAAACATCGCTGGGAGCGGCTTCCGGCCGCGCGCCCCAGACCGACGGCGTGGTGATGGTGCGCTCGAGCCGCGCCAGGAGGTCGGCGAAGCCGGCCTTGGTCAGGTCAGCTTTGAGTTCCGTGCGGTCCGCCTGCGTCTCATGATCCGCATCGTGGCTGCCGGCATGATCGAACCGGTGCGCGAGGATGTCGATCAGCGCCGCCTTGAGCTTTTTGGTATCGGCGTGGCGGAACTCGGTCTCCGCCAACTCTTCCATGCGATCGTGCAGGAGCCATGGATGATTGAGCGCCGCCTCCAGGATCAGCGCCTCGCGGCGCGGGATGGCGGTGCGATGGCCGCGATGCAGCGGGCTCGCGGCGAGCTGCGGGCTTGCCGCCATGTAATCGTCGTCGCGGCCGAAGCCGGCGCGCGGCGAAGCATTGCGAGCGAAGCCGCCGGGCCGGCGGCGTTTCTCATCCCAGTTGCCTTGCCGGTTGCTTTGCCAGTTGCTTTGCTTCCAGTTGCCTTGGCGCGCCGCGACCTCGACCGGCGCGAATAAGCGGCGCAGCCGCACGGCGAAGTCCTGCCGATAGTAGCGGCGCACCGTCTCGTCGGCGATGGTTGCCGTGACCTCGGCGAGACGGGCCTCGAGCGCGGCGCGGCGCTCGGGCGTTTGCAACGGACCGGCTTCGCTCTCGCGCGCCCATAAGATGTCGGCGAGCGGCCGCGCCGCATGAAGCACATCCTCGACCGCGTCGCGGCCGCCGGAGCGCACCAGATCGTCGGGATCCTGGCCGTCCGGCAACGCAGCGAGCTTGAGACTCTTGCCGGGCTTGATCAGCGGCAACGCGACATCGAGCGCGCGATAAGCGGCGCGACGGCCGGCATCGTCGCCGTCGAAGCAGAGGATCGGCTCGTCAGCCATGCGCCACATCAGAGCAAGCTGATCGGCGGTGAGCGCGGTGCCGAGCGGCGCGACGGTCGCTTCGTAGCCGGCCGTGACCATGGCGATCACGTCGATATAGCCTTCGACCGCGATCACGCGGCCGGCGAAATTATCCTCCGCCGACGTGCCGGCATTGTGCGCGGCGGTGCGGGCGGCGGCGATGTTGTAGAGCGTCGCGCCTTTGTGGAAGAGCGGCGTCTCCGGCGAGTTGAGATATTTCGCCGGCACGTCCTTCTCGAGCGCGCGGCCGCCGAAGGCGATGACCCGGCCGCGCCAATCGCTGATCGGGAACATCACCCGGTCGCGAAAGCGGTCGTACGGCACCGGGATGTCCTCGCCGGCGACCAGAAGCCCCGCCTCCACCATGTCCTCGACGGAAATCTTCAAGGCGCCGAGATGCTCCTTGAGCGCGTATTGCTCGCCCGTCGCATAGCCGAGCCGGAACTTCAGCTGCGTCGTCGAGGTGATGCCGCGGTCGGCGAGATAGCCGCGGCCGCGTGCGCCGGCGCGCGACGCCAAATTCGCCTCGAAGAATTTCGCCGCCAGTTCGACGACGTCGTGCAGCGTCTTTCTTTGCTCCTCACGGGCCTGCGCCTCGGGCGTCATGACCGGCAGCGGCACGCCGGCCTGCGCGGCGAGCCGCTCGACCGCTTCCGGGAAGCTGACGCCCTCGGTCGCCATGACGAAGTCAAAGATGTTGCCGTTCTTCTGCGAGGAGAAGTCGAACCACATCGCCTTCTGGTCATTGACGAAGAACGACGGCGTCTTCTCCTTGTTGAACGGCGACAGGCCTTTCCACTCGCGGCCCGCTTTCCGCAATTTCACGCGGCGGCCGACGACTTCCGAGACCGGAAGCCGCGCCCGCAGCTCGTCGAGAAATTGCGGAGAGAATCGCATGGTGATTCGGCAGGGTAGCGCGAAAGCGGCTTCATTACCGGGTGGTCGACTGACACGGCAGGGCAGATGCCGCTTGTCCCGGTTATCCACAGAGCAGTTGATTTTTCCATACAGTTGTATATACAAATCCGAAGACGATCGGGCCGACGGCTTGCCGTATGCCACCCGGAGATTGGTGTGGTGGTGGAGCACGGCATGTCGGAAAAATTCGAAGAACTGTTGGCCGATATTCAGGTCTTCGACTGGAATCCGAACAAGCGCGACCAGGCTTTTCGCGAACGACACATCGCTTTCGAAGACGCGCGCGTTGCCTTTCAAGGACCGATTACGATACGGCGGTCCGACCGAAGGGGTGAAGTGCGCTACATGGTTTTTGGGTATCTTGGCGACGTCGAAGTCGTCTTTGTGTGCACGTTCCGGGGTGACGTCTGTTGGATCATATCGGCCAGGCGAGCGAGTCGCGATGAAAGAAAAAAATATTACGATCGTCCCGCGCGAGGCGCCGCGGAAGATCAAGAGTGATCTCGACAAGCTGCGAAATCTCACCGATGCGGAGATCGAAGCTTCGATCGCCAATGACCCGGATTGGAGCGACGATTGGAACTGGTCCGAGGCCGTCCTCGTCATTCCGCCGAAAAAGAAGGCGATTTCGATCCGCGTCGACGAGGACGTGCTCGATTATTTCAAGAAGGAAGGTGCCGGCTATCAGCGCCGCATCAACGCGGTGCTGCGCTCCTACATGCAGCAGAAGCGCAAGAAGCGCGCCTAGCGGGGCAAATCACCCCGCCAAGAGCCTCTTCACCATGGCGCTCGCCTTGCCGAAATCCATGCGGCCGGAAAAGCGCTCCTTGAGCGCCGACATGGTGCGGCCCATGTCCTTGAGCGTCGCCGCTTCGAGTTCCTTGATCAGTTGGGAGATCGCTTCGCCGGCCTCGATGTCGGAGAGCTGCTGCGGCAGGTAGGCGGAGATGATCGCGATCTCCTCGCGCTCCTGGGCGGCGAGTTCCGCGCGGCCGGCCTTCTCGTAGATGTCGAGCAATTCCTGGCGCTGCTTAATCATCTTGCCCATGACGTCGAGGATTTCGGCGTCGGTGAGCTTGATGCGCTCGGCGGCGCTGGTCTCGCGCTTGAGGATGTCGGCATTGATCAGGCGGAGCGTCGATACGCGGCGCGTGTCGCCGGCCTTCATGGCATCCTTGAGCGCATTGTTGATCTGGTCGCGCAACACGGCTATGGCCTCATTCGAAAAATGCGCCGCGGGTGGGGGCCGGCGCGCAGACCTTAGGCCGATGATGTAAGCCCTTGCCGATGCTGACACAACCGCAGACGCAAACGTTCTGGGACGAACCCAAGCCAACCGCGCTCCTGGTGCTGGCCGACGGCACCGTGCTCGAAGGCTTCGGGTTTGGCGCGACCGGCCACGCCGTGGGCGAGGTGTGTTTCAATACCGCCATGACCGGCTACGAGGAAATCCTCACCGACCCGTCCTATGCCGGGCAGATCATCACCTTCACGTTTCCGCATATCGGCAATGTCGGCACCAACGAGGAGGACATCGAGACGGTGAACCTCGCGGCGACGCCGGGCGCCCGCGGCGTCATTCTGCACGCCGCGATCACCGCGCCGTCGAACTACCGCGCGACGCGGCATCTCGATGCCTGGCTCAAGAGCCGCGGCGTCATCGGGCTTGCCGGCATCGACACGCGCGCGCTCACTGCCTTCATCCGCGGCAACGGCATGCCGAACGCGGTGATCGCCCATGAACCGTCCGGCCGCTTCGATCTCGATGCGCTCAAGGCCGAGGCCAAGGCCTGGCCGGGGCTCGTCGGCATGGACCTCGTGCCGATGGTCACGAGCGGACAACGCTTCACCTGGCAAGAGACGCCCTGGCAATGGGGCGAAGGCTATGGCGAACTGCGCGATCCGCTGTTCCACGTCGTCGCCATCGATTACGGCATCAAGCGCAATATCCTGCGCCAGCTTGCCGGCAATAGCTGCCGGGTGACGGTGGTGCCGGCGCAGACGTCGGCCGCCGACATTCTCGCGCTCAAGCCCGACGGCATTTTCCTCTCCAACGGCCCGGGCGACCCGGCCGCGACCGGCGCCTATGCGGTGCCGGTGATCAAATCGCTGATCGATGCGAAGCCGGTGTTCGGCATCTGCCTCGGCCACCAGATGCTGGCGATCGCGCTTGGCGGCAGGACGATGAAGATGCATCAGGGCCATCACGGCGCCAACCATCCGGTCAAGGATCTCACGACCGGCAAGGTCGAGATCACCTCGATGAATCACGGCTTCGCGGTCGACGGCGCAAGCCTGCCGCCGCGCGCGGTGGAGACGCACGTCTCCCTGTTCGACGGCTCCAATTGCGGGCTCGCCCTCAAGGACAAGCCGGTATTCTCGGTCCAGTACCATCCCGAGGCCTCGCCCGGCCCGCGCGACAGCCACGGGTTGTTCAAGCGCTTTGTCGTGCAGATGCGCGCGTTCAAGCCGGCCTGAAAGGAAAATCCCAAAGCCGGATCGGCGCTGCGGGGTTAGGAAATTTCAACCCCATGCCGTTACGACCAACCGACGCCCGCCGGCGAGATAAGCCCATGCCCCCCGTCAAGCAACGCACCACCCAACCGATCACGCATACCTTCGCCGACGACGGCCGCATCCCCAACAACGTGCTGCCGCTCGTGCTCTATCGCTCCGCCATCGATCTGACCGGTTCGCCGGACCCCGAGGAGCTGATCGAAAAGACCTTTACCGACAATGGCTGGGGCGGCCTGTGGCGCAACGGCATCTATCCCTACGTGCACTATCATTCGATGATTCACGAGGCGATGGGCGTCGCGCGCGGCCACGCCAAGGTGCGCTTCGGCGGCGACAATGGCCGCACCATCGATGTCGCCTCCGGCGACGTCGTCGTGCTGCCGGCCGGCATCGGCCACCAGCGCCTGACGCAAAGTCCCGATCTCGTGGTTATCGGCGCCTATCCGCCAAACGGAAAATACAATCTTTGCCGCGGCACCAAGGCCGAGCACGCCGAGGCGCTCGCCTCCATTCCCGACGTGCCGCAGCCGGCGACCGATCCGGTGTTCGGACCCAAGGGGCCGCTGATCGCGCTGTGGCGGGCATGATCACCGATTGGCTCGCCTTCTGGGACAGCCCGCATTCGATCTATGTCAGCGCACGCCACAAGGACGTGCACTACCGGCTGATCGGGAAAGAACTTGCCGCTCTGGTCCCCGCCGCCGACGCGCACGTGCTCGATTATGGATGCGGTGAAGCGCTGCACGCCGATCTTGTCGCCGCCGCCGCGGGTGAGCTGTTTTTGTGCGAAGCGGCGCCCGGCGTGCGCGAGGGATTGGCGCGGCGCTTTGCCGGCCATCCAAACATCCGCGTCATGGCGCCGCACGAGATCGCGCGGCTGCCGGAATGCTCGCTCGATCTCATTATCGTGCATTCGGTGGTGCAGTATCTGACCGTCACCGGGGCGAGCGCGCTGTTCACGCTGTTTCACCGGCTGCTCAAGCCCGGCGGCGTGCTGGTCGTCAGCGACGTCATTCCGCCCGAGATTCCGGCGGCGACCGACGCGGTGGCGCTGCTGCGTTTCGGCCACGCCAACGGATTTTTCTTCGCCGCCTTGTGGGGCCTGTTGCGCACATTGTTGTCGAGCTATTGGCGGCTGCGCGCGCGGCTCGGGCTGACGCGCTATCCGAAGGCGGCCATGATCGAAAAACTCAATGCCGCCGGTTTCGACGCCCAGCTCGCGCCGACCAATATCGGCCACAACCAGGCGCGCCGGACGTACTACGCCAAGCCGCGCTGAAGCCGTCGAGAATGGCGGCGGCGCTTTGGCGACGACGATCGACAGAAAAAGCCGCCTGCGATGTCATTCGCAGGCGGCTATTTCAGTTCGAGTGAGAGCATTTTTAGTTCTTCTGGGTCGTCACCGCGTTGGCTGCCAGGAAGTCCTTGAAGGTCTTGCCGGCGTAGTTGTTCGAGGTCGGCGCTTGCGACACGTCGGGCTTGCTGTCGACCGCCGCATTCGGCGGGGGCGGCGGGACCGGGGTCGCATCCGAGGACTTCGGGGTCACGTCAGCGCCGTCAACCCGGGCACTGGCCGCTTCCTTGGTGCAGACGTCGGCGAACACAACGAGGCCGTCCTGCGTGTAGGTCTTGGTCAGGCAGGTGCAGGGGCCAGGCGCCGCAACCGGAGCCGGGGCATCGTATCCGCCAACCTCGCCGTCGAGGACGATCCAGCGGCCATCGCGCCAGAACCAGCGGTGATTGTGGTAGTGGGTCCAGCGAACCGGGTGACCCCAGCCGCCGCGCGGGCCGCGCGGGTGAACGGTGGCGATGCCGCGTCCACCGAAACGGGCGCCACTGAAGTGGCTTCCGCCGAAACCGCCGCCGCGGCTGAAACCGCCGCCGCCGAAATGGCCGCCACCGAAACCGCCACCACCGAAACCGTGGGCATCAGCGGCGCTGGAAGCGAGCGTAGCAGCAGCGGCGATCGTGGCCGCAGTTGCGAGAGTGAAGAGGATCTTGCGTGACATGGTCGTTCTCCGTGGGTTTGAAGTTGGGTTTGGACGTTGGGTTTGAAGTTCCTTCCGATACCCATTGGTCGCCGCTGCCGGAGAAAGGTTCAGGCGATTGTCGACGGTGGCCCGCCCGAGAGACCGACCGCCAAATAACGATCCCGCATACGGCCCAAGAATTAAGGTACCCAACGGCCTAGAATGCCCGGACAGGCAGGTCTTGTTGCGGAAATCGCCGTTTGCCGGGGCCGGCCCCGTCCGAAATGTTCCAGAATGCGCCAGTGCGGCCGTCGCTTGCTCAATGGCGCCCGAAAGACGACACTGCGGCTTATTGGATCGCTGGACGAGCCGCGCAAATTTTTCTCGATTTTGCTTGAACCTGCGCGCCACCCCCGGCGACTTATTCACGAGCCGATAGCTGCGCATGCAGACGACTTCGGACGAGGTTCTGATCGAACGGATCGCCGGCGGCGACCGGCTCGCCATGAAGGTGCTGTTCGCGCGCCATCATGTCCGCGTCTACCGGTTTGTGCTGCGGATGGTGCGTAACGAAGCCACCGCGGAGGATTTGATCAGCGAGGTGTTTCTCGACGTCTGGCGGCAAGCGGAAAAGTTCGAAGGGCGGTCGACGGTCTCGACCTGGATGCTGAGCATCGCCCGCTACAAAGCGCTCTCGGCCTTGCGACGCCGGGGCGAGGAGGAACTGGACGATGAGACGGCCGCGGCCATCGAGGATCACGCCGACGATCCGGAGGTGGTGCTGGCGAAGAAGGACAAGGGCGCAGCCTTGCGGCAATGCCTGACCAGGCTGTCGGCCGAACATCGCGAGATCATCGACCTCGTCTACTACCACGAGAAGTCGGTCGAGGAGGTTGCGGGAATTGTCGGCATCCCGGAGGCGACGGTGAAGACGCGTATGTTCTACGCGCGGAAGAAATTATCAGAGCTGCTCAAGGAGCAGGGAATCGATCGAGGTTGGCCATGAACACGACAAACCATAGCGAGCGCGGCGATATCGAGGAGCTGCTGCCGTGGCATGCGGCGGGAACGCTCGATTATCACGAGGCGCAGTCGGTGGAAGCGGCGCTCGCCAGCGACCCCGAACTGGCCCGACGCTACGAATTGGTCCGTGAGGAGCTGGCGCAGACCATCCATCTCAACGAGTCGCTGGGCGCGCCGTCGGCGCGCGCCATGGACGCGCTGTTCGCCAAGATCGACGCCGAGCCGGCGCGGCACGCGGCGGTATCGTTCAATCTCGGCGCCCGGGTCCGCGAATTTTTCGGAAGCCTCTCGCCGCGTACGCTTGCCTGGTCGGCGGGCGCGGCGGCGCTCGCCATCATGCTGCAGGCGGCCGTGATCGGCGGCATCGTCCTCAAGGACAAGAGCGCCGGCGGCTACGAGACGGCATCGGCCCCGGCGAACGTCGCCGGTGACGGCACCTATGCGGTGATCCGGTTCCAGCCGCAGGCCAGCGCCGCCGATATCACGAAGTTTCTGGAAACCAATAAACTCAGCGTCGCCGCCGGTCCCTCGGCCGACGGACTCTATGAAGTGCGCGTCGCCGGGAATAAGCTGCCGAAAGCGGATCTCAACCGCATCATCAAGTCGCTGCAGGTGGACCCGGTCGTTGGCTTGATCGCGACGCCGCAGTGATTGTCGCACAGCTGGAGCGATCGCCGACACCACAAGGAGCTTGCCATGCCGACCAAAACACCGACGCTGCGGCGAATCGTGCGACCGATCGTGGTGGTGATGCTCTGCGGCGTGGCTCTCGCCGCATGCGATTTCGGCGGCCCGAGCCCGGCGGCGGCGTTTGGCGGTTTTGGCTTCGGCCACATGGGCGGCGGTTTCGGCGGCGGCGGCATGGGTCGGAGCATGGGTGGCGGCATGGGCCGCAGCTCCCGCTCGTTCGCGACGGCGCCGCGCCGCGGCCCCGGCAGAATCGTTGAGCGGCCTACCGGCGGCAACAAAGGCGGCACAGGCACCGGCTACGACGGCGGCCGGGGTCGCCATCCGGTCATCGGCCGCGGCATTGGCGGCGCGCCCATCCCAACAGTTTCGGATTCACCGCCGCCGAGCGGCGGCGGCGGCAACAACGGTGGCGGCGGCGGTGGTGGCCGCGCGGCCGGCGGCATGCCGCCACCCGGCGAGCGGCGCTTCGTTCCAGACGAAGTGATCACCGCGTTTTCGGCCGGCGCCACGCCGGCGGCGATCGATCAGCTGGCGCGCCGGCACAATTTGACCCAACTCGAGAGCCAAAGCTTCTCCCTGGGCGGCACCACGCTTTACCGCTGGCGGATCGGCGGCCGCCGTCCGGTCGGCGATCTGATCGGCGCGCTCGAGGACGAGCGGCTCGTCACCAGCGTACAGCCCAATTATCTCTTCACGCTGCAGGAGGACGCCGCCAAGATTTCCTCGCACGCACCGAATTACGCGTCGCAATACGTTTTGACCAAACTGCAGATCGAAGAGGCTCATCACGTCGCGACCGGGAAAAATATTCTGGTCGCCGTGATCGATTCGGAGATCGACGCCAAAAATCCGGACCTCGATGCGACCATCGTCAAGAGCTTCGATGCGCTCGGCGGTGAAGACAAACCGCACACCCATGGCACCGCCATGGCCGGCGCGATCGCCGCGCACAAAAAGCTCATCGGCATCGCGCCCGGCGCACAGCTTCTGGCGGCGCGCGCCTTCGACGATAATCGCGATGCCAAGGGAACCTCGTTCGCCATCTACAAAGGCCTGCAATGGGCCGCGGACAATGGCGCACGCGTCGTCAATATGAGCTTTGCCGGCCCCGCCGACCCGACATTGCACCGCATGCTGGCGGCTGCCTACGAGAAGGGCATGGTGCTGGTCGCGGCGGCGGGCAATGCCGGGCCGACCTCGCCGCCCTTGTATCCGGCGGCCGATGCGAGCGTCATCGCCGTGACCGCGACCAACTCCAGCGACGGCGTGTTCGCCATGGCCAATCGCGGCCCGTACATCGTGGTTGCCGCTCCGGGCGTCGACATTCTCGCGCTGGCGCCGGACGACGCGTTGCAGCTCACGACCGGAACGTCGGTCGCGACCGCGCACGTCAGCGGGCTGGCGGCGCTCCTGCTCGAATGCAAGCCGTCGCTCAAGCCGGCGGATATCCGCGCGATGATGACCAACACGGCAAAACCGCTTGGCAACGGCGCCGGCCTGGTGAACGCCTACCGCGCCGTAACGACGCTCAACGCCGAAGCGTCGGGCAAAGACGGCGACGAGCAGGCCAAGCAATAATCGGCCGGCACGGAGCCTAAGCCTGCTTGGCGCCGACGGTGTCGGCCATCACCGCGCCGCGCGCGCCGAGCGGCTTCGCCGCGCCGACCGTTGAATTGCAGGCGGTCTGATGCTCGATCTCGGCGTTGAGCTCGGCGCCGAGTAGCACGACGATGGTTGAAATCCACAGCCAGATCATCAAGCCGACGACGGCGCCGAGCGAACCGTAAGTGGCGTTGTAATTGGCGAAGCTCGTGAGATACCAGGAGAACAGAAACGACGCCGCCATCCAGGTGACCGCTGCGAACACGCTGCCGATGCTGACCCATTGCCAACGCGCCGTGCGGCGATCGGGACCGTAGCGGTAGAGAACGGCAAGGCCGATCAGCAGGACGACGAGCAGCACCGGCCAGCGCGCGATGCGGGTGAGGGTTTCGGTCAGGCTGCCGAGCCCGATCGGAGAGAGGATCAGCGGCAGGATGACGATGGCGGCGATCGCCACCAGAAAAGCGGCAAAGCCCGCCAGGGTGAAGACGAGCGCCACCAGGTTGAGCTTGAGGAAGCTGCGGCCTTCCTTCTGCTCGTAGATCACGTTGAGCGCGTCGATCATGGCCTTGACGCCGCTCATGGCGCTCCACAGCGATACCAGGATGCCGACGACGAAGCCGATGGAGAGCGCGCCGCCGCTGTTGGATGCGATGCGGCTTGCCTGCTCGTGCACGATGCCGAGCACATTGCCGGGAACGACGTCGCTCCACAGCGAGAGATTGTCGGTGATCGTGGAGGCGTTGAAGAACAGCCCGTAGGCCGAAACCAACGCCGTGATGGCGGGAAAGATGGCGAGCAGGACGAAGAACGAGACACCGCCGGCGATCGACAACAGGCGGTCGGAATTCATCTCGCGGTAGGTGCGCCAGAGAATGTCGTACCAGCCCCGCCAGGGGATTTGCAGCGGGTGGGCGGCGTGACGGCCGCGGCCGCGTTCATGCGCCCGGCGGAGCTCGAGGTCGTAGGGTTCCTCGGAGCTCTGCGGCTCGCCGAACGGCCGCTCCTTACCGACCGGCCCTTTCGATGGCGGCGGCCGCTTGCCGGCGCGCCGCGACGGGTTCACGACCATCAGCAAGGCCGTGGCGCCAACGCTGAGCCAAAACGGCAAATCCGGACGTTTCGGCAGCATTTGCTTCGAATCGCTGATCATTCTGACAGCACCAACGCGCATCCAGGCGATTTCGTTCTCGCCGCGCCGAGGTCGGTTAGCGAAAGCCAAATCGCCGCGACCAACGGCCCTGTGCGCAGCGCAGACCTGGCCCCTTCCCTGCCCGGCCGTTCTCGTCTAAAGACCGCTCGCGCGGGGCCGAGCCCCGGCGCCGGCCCAAAGGACGCGCACCACGCGCGCCCTTTTTTTGTGCCCCTCGTCTTTCCGTCTCCCTCTTCCGGGAGAGGATTTTCGGCAGCGCGGCCATCGGGGCCGGCGTTCGCGCCGCAACGGTAGAGGATTTCGCTGAACTTATGCCACGACGGACCGACATCTCCTCGATCCTCATCATCGGCGCGGGACCGATCGTCATCGGCCAGGCGTGCGAGTTCGATTATTCCGGCACGCAAGCCTGCAAGGCGCTGCGGGCCGAGGGCTACCGGATCGTTTTGGTGAACTCCAATCCGGCGACCATCATGACCGACCCGGATCT
Source organism: uncultured Alphaproteobacteria bacterium (assembly GCA_963829395.1). Lineage (GTDB taxonomy): Bacteria > Pseudomonadota > Alphaproteobacteria > Rhizobiales > Xanthobacteraceae > BOG-931. Next base: position 214,713 of record CAWHHX010000003.1, read on the forward strand.
GGCCGACGCGACCTATATCGAGCCGATCACGCCGGAGATCGTCGCCAAGATCATCGAGAAGGAACGGTACGTCCTGCCGGGCGGGTTCGCGCTATTGCCGACCATGGGCGGCCAGACCGCGCTCAACACCGCGCTGTCGCTCCGCCGCATGGGCGTTCTGGAAAAGTACGGCGTGCAGATGATCGGCGCCACCGCGGAGGCGATCGACAAGGCGGAAGACCGCAAGCTGTTCCGCGAAGCGATGACCAAGATCGGGCTCGCGACGCCGCGCTCGCATCAGATCAAGACGCTGATCCAGGCGCTGCAGGCGCTCGACGATATCGGCCTGCCGGCGATCATCCGGCCATCGTTCACGCTCGGCGGCACCGGCGGCGGCATCGCCTACAACAAGGAGGAATTCATCGAGATCGTCGAGCGCGGCATCGACGCCTCGCCGACCTCGGAAGTGCTGATCGAGGAATCGGTGCTCGGCTGGAAAGAGTACGAGATGGAGGTGGTGCGCGACAGGAACGACAATTGCATCATCGTCTGCTCGATCGAGAACATCGATCCGATGGGCGTGCATACCGGCGAACTCGATCACGGTGGCGCCGGCGCTGACGCTTACCGACAAGGAATACCAGATCATGCGCGACGCCTCGATCGCGGTGCTGCGCGAGATCGGCGTCGAGACCGGCGGCTCGAACGTGCAGTTCGCCGTCAATCCGGCCGACGGCCGCCTGGTCGTCATCGAAATGAATCCGCGGGTGTCGCGCTCGTCGGCGCTGGCTTCGAAGGCGACCGGATTTCCGATCGCCAAGGTCGCCGCCAAGCTCGCGGTCGGCTACACGCTCGACGAAATCGAAAACGACATCACCGGCGGCGCCACGCCGGCCTCGTTCGAGCCGACCATCGACTATGTCGTCACCAAGGTGCCGCGCTTTGCCTTCGAGAAATTTCCCGGCGCCGAGCCGGTGCTGACCACCTCGATGAAGTCGGTCGGCGAGGCGATGGCGATCGGCCGCACCTTTGCCGAAAGCCTGCAGAAAGCGCTGCGCTCGCTGGAAACCGGCCTGACGGGGCTCGATGAAATAGCGATTCCCGGCCTCGGCGCCGGCGACGACAAGAACGCCATCCGCGCCGCGCTCGGCACCCCCTCCCCCGACGGCCTCCTCAAAGTGGCGCAGGCCATGCGGCTCGGCATGAGCGATGACGATATCCACACCGCCTGCCACATCGATCCCTGGTTCCTGGCGCAGATCCGCGACATTATCGAAACCGAAGCGCACATTCGCACCAGAGGACTGCCGGCAACGGCCGGCGCGCTGCGGCGTCTCAAAGCCATGGGCTTTTCCGACGCCCGCCTCGGCCGGCTGACCGGCCTCACGGCCGACGACGTCGCCGAACGCCGCCATCAGCTCGGCGTGCGGCCGGTGTACAAGCGCATCGATACCTGCGCCGCCGAGTTCGCCTCGCCGACCGCGTACATGTATTCGACCTACGAGACGCCGTTCGCCGGCCGCGCCGCCGACGAGGCCGCGCCATCCGACAGAAAGAAGGTCGTCATTCTCGGCGGCGGCCCAAACCGCATCGGCCAAGGCATCGAGTTCGATTATTGCTGCTGTCACGCCGCCTTCGCGCTGAAAGAGGTCGGCTACGAAACCATCATGATCAATTGCAATCCGGAGACCGTGTCGACCGACTACGACACCTCCGACCGGCTTTATTTCGAGCCGCTCACCGCCGAGGACGTGATCGAGATCATCGACGCCGAACGCAAGGACGGCACGCTCCATGGCGTCATCGTGCAATTCGGCGGGCAGACGCCGCTCAAGCTTGCCGAGCCGCTGGAGAAAGCCAAGGCGCCGATCCTCGGCACCTCGCCCGACGCCATCGACCTCGCCGAAGACCGCGATCGCTTCCGCGAATTGCTCGACCGGCTCAAGCTGCGCCAGCCGAAGAGCGGCATCGCCACCTCGCCGCAAAAGGCCCGCGCCATCGCCGACGAGATCGGCTATCCGATCGTGATCCGCCCATCCTATGTGCTCGGCGGCCGCGCCATGGAGATCGTGCATGACGGCAGCCAGATCGATCGTTACCTGGCGCGGCTGATGGCCGATCTCGACCGGCCGTCGGAGCTCGCGGTGTCGGATCGGCAGCCGCTATTGATCGACCGCTATCTCACCGACGCCATCGAAGTCGACGTCGATTGCCTGGCCGACGGCACCGATACCTATATCGCCGGCATCATGGAGCATATCGAGGAGGCCGGCATTCATTCCGGCGACTCGGCGTGCTCGCTGCCGCCGCACAACCTCTCGGCCGAGACCATCGCGGAATTGGACCGACAGACCCGCGCCTTGGCGCTGGCGCTCAAGGTCGGCGGCTTGATGAACGTGCAATACGCCATCAAGGACGGCGTCATCTACGTGCTCGAAGTCAATCCGCGCGCCTCGCGCACGGTGCCGTTCGTCGCCAAGGTCACCGGCGTTCCCGCCGCCAAGATCGCGGCGCGAATCATGGCCGGCGAGACGCTCAAGAGCTTCGATTTGCAGCCGCAGAGTTTCGAGTTCGCCACCGCCCGCCATGTCGGCGTGAAGGAGGCCGTGTTCCCGTTCGCCCGCTTCGGCGACAAGGTCGACACCGTGCTCGGCCCGGAAATGAAATCGACCGGCGAAGTGATGGGCATCGATCGCGACTACAATGTCGCCTTCGCCAAAAGCCAGCTTGGCGGCGGTACCCGCGTACCGAAAGACGGAACCGTTTTCGTCTCGGTCAAGGACGCCGACAAGCCCCGCATTCTCGACACCGTCCGGCTCTTGGCCGGCCTCGGTTTCCGGGTGCTGGCGACCTCGGGGACCCAGCGCTACCTGGCCGGCCAAGGCGTCGCGGCGATCAAGATCAACAAGTTCGCCGAAGGGCGCCCGCACATCGTCGACGCCATCAAGAACGGCGGCGTCCAGCTGGTTTTCAACACCACCGAAGGGGCGACCGCGCTGGCCGACAGCCGGTCGCTCCGCCGGGCGGCCCTCTTGCATAAAGTGCCATACTACACCACTCTCTCAGGGGCCGTCGCCGCAGCGCAGGGTATCAAGGCCTATCTCGGGGGTGACTTCGAGGTATGTGCGCTGCAAAATTATTTTGCGGCCGCCTCTGATCCGAAGTCGGACAAGCCAGGGCGACGGCACGTGTAGAGACAGGATTTTAGCCGCGGGGCCGGACGATGCTTCGGCCCGCGACTTCAATTTTGTCTCTACGAACTACGGAGATGAAGACCGATGGACAAGATTCCGATGACCGCGGAGGGCTATGCTGCGCTTGAGACCGAGCTCAAGCATTGTCAGCAGGTGGAACGGCCCCGCATCATCCAGCAGATCACCGATGCGCGCACCCATGGCGACCTCTCGGAGAATGCCGAGTATCACGCCGCCAAGGAATCGCAGTCGCTCAACGAGGGCCGTATCGCCGAGCTCGAGGACAAGCTGGCGCGCGCCGAGATCATCGACGTCTCGAAGCTGTCCGGCGACACGATCACGTTCGGCGCCACCGTGACCTTGATCGACGAGGACACCGAGAAGAAAGCGGTGTGGCAACTGGTCGGCGAGCCGGAAGCCGACGCCAAGAAGGGCAAGATTTCCATCACCTCGCCGCTGGCGCGCGCGCTGGTCGGCAAGAAAAAGGGTGCCCAGGTCGAGGTCGTCACCCCCGGCGGCGCCAAAGCCTATGAAGTCATGAAGGTCGAGTGGAAGTAATCGTTGCTCGGCCTGCCTGACGCGTGATGGCCGGACATGCTCCGGCCATTGGCGTTTTTGCCGCACCGCTTTTTGAAGACGGCGATGCCAAACGCCGCAGCCGCGCATCACTGCGGGGTCTGCTGAAATTCCCACGCCGTGCAGTGGGCAGCGTCCACGCCGTGGGCGAGCACGCTTGAACTTGTCGGGCTTTCCAAATTCGCTTACCAATAGCAGCGACCACGTCCGATATGCGGACGTAACAAACCGCGCCGCCGATGGAGCGCGGACCAACAAAAAACAAAGCCATATCCGCACGAGCGCCGAACGAAGGGGAGGTACTCATGACGACGGTTGCCTTTACGATCAATGGCAAGCCCACAAGCGTTGAGGCCGATGCCGACACGCCGCTGCTTTGGATCGTCCGCGAACATCTCAAACTCACCGGCACGAAATTCGGCTGCGGCGCCGGATTGTGCGGCGCCTGTACCGTCCATATCGACGGCAAGGCGGCGCGTTCGTGCCTGACGCAGCTCGGCGACGTCGCCAACAAAAAAGTGACGACGATCGAGGGCCTCTCGCCGGATTCGAGCCATCCGCTGCAGAAGGCCTGGGTCGCCATGCAGGTCCCGCAATGCGGCTACTGCCAATCCGGTCAGATCATGCAGGCGGCGGAATTGCTGGCGAAGACCGCAAAGCCGACGCGCGAGCAGATCGTCGCCCATATGGACGGCAACATCTGCCGCTGCGGCACCTATAGCCAGATCATCGCCGCCATTCAGAGCGTCGGGTAGAGGGAGGGCATCATGTTGAGCGATACCAACACGCTGGCGCTCTCGCGCCGTTCGTTTCTGGTGACCACCGGCGCCTTCAGCGTCGCTGTCGCCTTCGGTCCGGCGCTCGACACGCGCCATGGCCGCCGCCGCATTCAATCCCAACGCCTGGGTCACGATCGGCGAGGACAATATCGTCACCATCGTCGCGCCGATGGTTGAGATGGGCCAGGGCGTGCGCACGTCGCTGCCGCTCATTCTCGCCGAGGACCTCGACGCCGACTGGAGCAGGGTCCGCATTTCGGCGACGCCGGACAACGACCACGTCTACGGCAATCCGATCTTCAACAATCAGCTCACGACGGTCGGCAGCTTCTCGGTCACCGGCTATTACGAGAAGCTGCGGCTCGCCGGCGCGCAGGCGCGCAAAATCCTCATCGCCAACGCGGCGGCGGCCTGGAAAGTGCCGGCGGCAGAGCTTGACCACCGAGCCCGGAATGGTCGTGCACGCCAAGTCGAACCGCAAGATCAGCTACGGCGACATCGCCAAGACCGCGACAGTGCCGAATCCGCTGCCGGAGGTGACCAAGGCCGATCTCAAGCCGGCTTCGCAATTCCGTCTGATCGGCCGCGACGCCGGCCGCGTCGACGTGCCGTCGAAGGTCAACGGCACGGCGCAGTACGGCATCGACGTGCAGCTTCCCGGCATGCTGTACGCCGCGGTGCTGTTCCCGCAGTCCAGTACGAGAAGGCCGGAGCAGATCGACGACACGGCGGCAAAAGCCGTCAAGGGCGTGGTCAAGATCGTTCCGCTTCCGTCCGGCGTCGGCGTGATCGCCGAGACGATCGACGCGGCGATGCAAGGCCAAGGGCTTGCTCAAGGTCACCTGGTCGAAATCGACGCCGGCGCAAAGCTACGACGACGACCGCGTGCTGCAGGACTATCGCGCCATCGCCGCCGACTGGAGCCAGCCGGGCGTCGAGATGGTCAATGCCGGCGACGCCGACGCGGCGATCAAGGGCGCCGCGCAAGGTGCTCGCCGCCGATTATTTATCCGACCACGTCTCGCACATGTGCATGGAGCCGTTGAACGTCACCGTCAGGGCCGACAACGGCACCATCGACGTCTGGTCCGGTAACCAGTCGCCGAGCACGATGAAAATCCTCGGCATGATCGTCGGCAAGACGACGCCGGACAAAGTCCACATCCATACCCAGCTGCTCGGCGGCGGCTTCGGCCGGCGCTCGGACGGCGACGACATGGTCATGGCCTTGATCCTGGCGCTGAACGTGCCCGGAAAGCCGGTGAAGATGATCTGGAATCGCGAGGACGACATCCGCAACGACAAGCTGCGGCCGTTGACCGCGCAGCGGATCGAGATCGGCCTCGACGCCGACAACAATATCGTCGGCTGGCGGCAGCGCATCGTCAACGAGTCGTATTTCGCGCGCATCCTGCCGCCCGATCTGTTCGCCAAGATCAAGCAAGACATCGTCTCCGGCGGCGGCGGCGAAATGAGCTACGCGGTCGCCAACCACCGCGTCGAATGGGTGCGCGCCGCGCGCGGCGTCGATGTCGGCGCCTGGCGCGGCATCGCGGCGGGCTACACCAAATTCGCCATCGAGACGATGATGGACGAGGTCGCCGCGCTCAAGAAGATGGACCCGCTTGCCTATCGCCTGGCGATGCTCAAGGATGCGCCGCGCGCGGCAACCGTGCTGCAACGCGTCGCCGACATGGCAAGCTACACGACAAAGCGCGACGGCGGCCGCGCCGTCGGCATCGCTTACTCGGACGCGCTGCGCAGCCACACCGCGGTGGCGGCCGAAGTCTCGGTCGACACCAAGAGCGGCGAGATCACGGTCCACCATCTGTGGGCCGCGGTCGATGCCGGCACCGCCGTGCAGCCGAAGAACATCGTCGCGCAGATGACGAGCGCGATGACGTTCGGGCTCGGCGCCGCGCTCAAGGAGCAGATCGCCATCAAGGGCGGCGTGATGCAGGCCGACGAATTTCGACAGCTATCCGGTGCTGCGCATGTCCGAAATTCCGCCGATGGACGTGGCGGTGATTTCGACGCGAGGACCCGCCGACCGGCATCGGCGAGGCCGGCGTTCCCGCGGTCGCGCCGGCGATCGCCAACGCGGTCGCCCAAATCACCGGCAAGCGGCTGCGGCATCTGCCGATGACGCCGGACCGGGTGAAGCAGTCGCTCGGCTGAAGCTGCCGGCCGGCCGATCTCGGCCGGGGAGCCGCCCCTGCGGCGGGTCGCCCCGCGGCGGTTTTTTCCTGCCTTGCCGGGGCCGCACGCGCTTGCTCAGGCGCCATGTGGATGATCTCGCTTGGCGCGGATTGCGTATCTTGCATAGCTCCCGAAAATCCCTAGATTATCCTGACAAAGGGCGACGCTGGCCGCTCGCGGCGTTTCGCGGGTCTGCCGTGTCAGGCGAGGTCAAGGCCAATCAGCCGACTGCCGGGACTTCCCGGCGGGCAGACCGTGCCCTCGCGCCTGCCTCAACGGACGGATAGCCGGTGAGCAATACCACCCACGCCAAACTCGTGATCATCGGGTCCGGCCCTGCCGGCTATACGGCGGCGATCTACGCCTCGCGCGCCATGCTCGATCCGATCCTGATCCAGGGCGTGCAGCCGGGCGGACAACTGACCATCACCACCGACGTCGAGAACTATCCGGGCTTCGCCGATGTCATCCAGGGGCCTTGGCTCATGGAGCAGATGCAGAAGCAGGCCGCCCATGTCGGCACCAAAATCGTCACCGACCATGTGAACAAGGTCGAGCTGGCGCGGCGCCCGTTCCGCATCGCCTGCGATTCCGGCGACGTCTACCTCGCCGACAGCCTGGTTTTGGCGACCGGCGCCCAGGCGCGTTGGCTCGATTTGCCCTCGGAGCAGAAATTCCGCGGCTATGGCGTGTCCGCTTGCGCCACCTGCGACGGCTTTTTCTATCGCGGCAAGGAAGTCCTGGTGATCGGCGGCGGCAATACCGCGGTCGAGGAAGCGCTGTTCCTGACCAACTTCGCCAGCAAAGTCACGGTGTGCACCGGCGCGACAACTTCCGCGCCGAGCGCATCCTGCAGGAACGGCTCTACCAGAATCCGAAAATCTCAGTGCTGTGGCACACCGTGCTGGAAGATGTGATCGGCGATCAAGACCCGCTCAAGGTCAAGGCGGCGGTGCTGCGCAACGTCAAAACCAACGAAGTCACGCAACGCCCGGTGGACGGCATTTTCATCGCCATCGGCCATTCGCCGGCGTCCGAGCTCGTGGCCGGCCAGCTCGACATGAAGCACGGCGGCTATATCAAGACCGCGCCGCACTCGACCGCGACCTCGGTGCCCGGCGTGTTCGCCGCCGGCGACGTCGCCGACGACGTCTACCGCCAGGCCGTTACCGCCGCCGGCCTTGGCTGCATGGCAGCGCTGGAGGCCGAGAAGTACCTCGCCGCCCACGGCGAGGCCGAGCCGCGCCTCGCGGCGGAATAAATTTTCAACCTCCGTCGCACGTGCGGAGAGGAAGCACCACCATGGATTGGGATAAACTCAAGGTCTTTCATGCTGCCGCCGAAGCCGGCAGCTTCACCCATGCCGGCGAGCAGCTCGGGCTCTCGCAGTCCGCCGTGTCGCGCCAGGTGAGCGCGCTCGAACAGGAGCTCGCGGTCTCGCTGTTTCACCGCCATGCGCGCGGGCTGATCCTGACCGAGCAAGGCGACCTGCTGTTTCGCACCGCTCATGACGTTTTCATGAAGCTTGAGGCCGCGCGCGCCAAGCTCACCGACAGCCGCGAGCGGCCGAACGGCGATCTGCGGGTCACCACGACGCCGGGCATCGGGCGTGCACTGGCTCACGCCGCGGCTCGGCGAATTCATCGATCTTTATCCGGAAATTCGCATCACGCTCCTGACCACCGAAGAGGAGCTCGACCTCGCCATGCGCGAGGCCGACGTCGCCATCCGCCTGCGCCAGCCGACGCAGCCCGATCTGATCCAGCGCAAGCTGTTTTCCGTGCATTTCCACGTCTATGCGTCGCCGGAATATCTCAAGCATTACGGCACGCCGCGCACCTTGGAAGACCTCGACAATCACCGCATCCTGGTGCTCGGCGGCAACATCCCGACCTATCTGCAGCGCTCGCTCTATCTGACCGAGGTGGCCCGCAACGGCAAAGGGCCGCGCACGCCGCATCTCGTCATCAACAATATTCTCGGCATTCTGCGCGCCTGCCAGCGCGGCATCGGCATCGCCATGCTGCCGGACTATCTGGTCGAGGGCGACGGCGGCCTGGTGCAGCTTTTTTCCGACGGCGAGCCGATCGCGCTCGACGCCTATTTCGTTTATCCCGAAGAACTCAAAACCGTCGCGCGCGTGCAGGCCTTTCGCGACTTCCTTGTCGCCAACGCGCAGCGCTGGAATTTCTGAGCTTTTTTCGCATCGCCCGTGACGTCGTGCGCGCTGACGCGCGACGCGGTTTGCAATCTCCGCGTCATATGTGGACCACAGTGACCACAGCGCATGGCTGGCATGTCCACTGCAATATTGTGCAACGCGGGAGCCCTTTGCATAGTGCTCTCCCGCTGCGCAGCATGCGGTGGCCGTGATCCTCCCAGATTTGGCGGCCGCAGTTGAGCAGTTCTTCCCCTCTGGAAGGTGATTCGCTGGCGCCCCCACGCTGGCGAACTTGAGGCCGGGCCCGCGAGGGCCCGGTTTTTTTTGCGTGCAACGGACAATTCCGAAAGCCACGCGACCGTCGGATGGATGCGTGGTCCGCTTTCGACCCGCCAAAATCGAGTAGGCTGCGAGTCGGTGACGCTTGAACGCGCCGAGGCCGTGACGCCGTGAAAAAGAGAACCGTCACCGTCAACGACAGAATGCAGCGCGGCTATCGCTACGTTCTGTCGGCGCCGGCCGGGCGTAATTTCCATCCCGATTTCCGCCCCGATCTGACGCCGCCGCAAATGCTCCGGCTTGGCGTGTTCGGCGGCAAGTACATGACCGACTGCGCCAAAGAATTTCCGCGCTCGTGGTTCGCCCGCGCCAAGCTCGCCGGCAAAAGCCGCGACCCCGCGCTCAACTATTTCGGCGTCGACGCCAGCCAGCCGCTGTCGGTGTGGCGGCGGAAGGGCTGGATTTACCCCGACGATCCGCGCGGCTGGTTTCAATGGTATAGCCGCTACTATCGGGGACGCCGCTTGCCGGAAGAGGACGCGCGGCAGATCAAGCGCTGGAAAGCCATTCGCCGCCACATCCGGCAAATCGAACGCCACTGCGAACCGGGCGATCTCGGCTGCCGTCCGCGGCAACGCCAGGCGCTGCTGCATTGGGCCTATGACAGCCGCAAGATTTGAACGTCATACCGCCATTGGCGGCGGTCTCACTCTCCAATCCGTCATCGCGCCTCGCCGACACCTCACCAAATGTTGCCGTGCCCGTTACCGGCCCTGACGTGACGGCCGCGGGATGCGCGGCTATACCAAACAGGTCGTTTGGGAGGACCGCAACATGCTCACCCGCCGCCATGTTTTCGTCGCCGGCGCCGCCGGCTTGGCCGCGTTGGCCTTGGGCCGATTGACGTGGCCGCAGGCCGCCACGGCGGCGAAAACCTACGAGGTCACCCATACCGACGCCGAATGGCAGAAATTGCTGAGCCCCGACGCGTACCAGGTGCTTCGCCACGAGGGGACCGAGCGGCCGTTCACCAGTCCGCTCCTCGACGAGCATCGCACCGGCACCTTCACCTGCGACGGCTGCGACCTGCCGCTCTACTCGTCGAAAACCAAGTTCGACAGCGGCACCGGCTGGCCGAGCTTCTGGGCGCCGCTCGACAATGCGGTCGACGAAACGACCGACCGTTCGTTTGGCATGAGCCGCACCGCGGTTTCATGCCGGCGCTGCGGCGGCCATCTCGGCCACGTGTTCAAGGACGGCCCGAAGCCGACCGGCCTGCGCTATTGCATGAACGGCGTCGCGCTCAAATTCGTGCCGGTTCCGGCCGGATCAAGCTGAGCCCGTAACCCGGGTTGCGCGCATGCGAAACCCGGGACCGGCATAGCCGCCTGTCGCTTCGTTCCCGGATTTCGCTCGCGCCCGATCCGCGCTACACAGCGACATGAGCGTCATCAATCCGAACCCGTTCACGACGCGTCCGGAAATCGAGGGCACGTTCGGCGTCGTCGCGTCGACGCACTGGATCGCCACCGCCGTCGGCATGGCGACGCTGGAAAAAGGCGGCAACGCCTTCGATGCCGCGGTCGCGACCGCCTTCACGCTCCAGGTCGTCGAGCCGCATCTCAACGGCCCTGGCGGCGACGTGCCGGTCATCGTCTATGACGTACGCCGCGGCAAGCCGGACGTCATTTGCGGTCAGGGACCGGCGCCGGGGCGCGCCACCATCGCGCATTATCGCGGCGAGGGTCTCGATCTTGTGCCCGGCACCGGCCTCCTTGCCGCATGTGTGCCCGGCACCTTCGAGACCTGGATGCTGTTGCTGCGCGATTACGGCACGCTGTCGCTGCGCGAGGTCCTGGCGCCGGCGATCGGCTACGCGCAGAACGGCTATCCGCTGGTCGAGCGCGCCAATGCCACCATCGCCATAGTCGCCGAGCTTTTTCGAACGCATTGGCCGACATCGGCGGCGGTCTATTTGCCAAACGATACGGTGCCGCCGACCGGCACGCTGTTCACCAACCCAACGCTGGCGGCGACTTATCTTCGCATCCTCACGGAAGCCGAAAGCGCCGGCGCCGATCGCGTCGCCCAGATCGAACGGGCGCGCACATCCTGGTCGCACGGTTTTGTCGCGCAAGCGATCGACCATTTCTGCCGCACCCAGGAGGTGATGGACACCAGCGGCCGATGCCATCGCGGCGTGCTCACCGCCGACGACATGGCGCGCTGGACGCCGCGCATCGAGGCGCCGCTGACATACGATTATGGCCGCTACACGGTGTGCAAGACCGGCCCCTGGGGCCAGGGACCGGTGATGCTGCAGCAACTGGCGCTGCTCAAAGGCTTCGATCTCGACCGGCTCGAGCCGACGAGCGCCGACTTTATTCATTTGCAGGTCGAGTGCGCGAAGCTCGCTTACGCCGATCGCGAGGCGTTCTATGGCGATCCCGATTTCGTCGAGGTGCCGACCGCGACGCTGCTGTCCGACGCCTACAATGCCGAGCGCCGCACGCTCGTCGGCGAAACGGCGTCGATGGACTTGCGCCCGGGATCGATCGCGGGCTTCGGCGCGGTGATCAAGCTGTTTCGCGACGGCGCACCGGCTGCGGCCGCCGGCGCCGGCGAACCGACCGTCGGCCGGCTCGGCGGCACCCGCGGCGACACCGTGCATCTCGATATCATCGATAGCGCCGGCAACATGGTGTCGGCCACGCCGTCGGGCGGTTGGCTGCAATCGTCGCCGGTCATTCCCGAGCTCGGCTTTTGCCTCGGCACGCGGGCGCAAATGTTCTGGCTGGACGAAGGCCATCCGGCGGCGCTGGCGCCCGGCAAGCGGCCGCGCACCACGCTGTCGCCGACACTGGCGCTGCGCGACGGCGAGCCGTATCTCGCCTGGGGCACGCCCGGCGGCGACCAGCAGGACCAATGGATCACGCAGTTCTTCCTGCGCCACGTGGCCGGCGACAATCTGCAGGCGGCGATCGACGCCCCGGCCTGGCACTCCGAGCACTTTCCGTCGTCGTTCTGGCCGCGCACGGCGCGCCCCGGCGTGCTGGTGGTCGAGGGCCGCGTGCCGGCAGAAACGGTCGCCGAGCTCAGACGGCGCGGTCACATTGTCGAAGTCGGTCCGAATTGGTCGGAAGGCCGGCTCACGGCGGCGTCACGCGACGGCCGCCGCCGCCGCGCCGCCGCCAATCCGCGCGGCATGCAAGGTTATGCGGCGGGGCGATAAGTTCCGAACCAACTCCGCTCGTCCCGCGCAGGCGGGGACCCAGTCTGGAATCCCGCTGGTGTGGGAACGAGCGGATGATGGATGGGAGAGCTAAGCCGCGACGGTGCGGAGGAAGTCTTCCACTTCGGCGCGCAGCTTGACGGTGGCGTTTTCCACCTCTTCCGACGCCGCCAGCACGGTTTGCGCCGAGCTGCGCGTCTGCGTGACGCCGGAGGCGACATCGCCGAGTGCCGAGACCACGGCTCGCGCACCAGTCGCGGCACTGGCGACGTTGCGCGAAATTTCGCCGGTCGCCAGCTCCTGGTGTTCGATGGCGCCGCCGACCTCCGAGGTGTGGGCGTTGATGTCCACCATCCGCTGGGTGATGGCGCGGATGGCGGCGACCGCGTCGCCGGTGGAGCTCTGCACCGACGAGATCTCCTTGGTGATTTCTCCGGTCGCCTTTGCCGTCTGCACAGCGAGCGACTTCACTTCCGAGGCGACCACGGCAAAACCGCGTCCGGCTTCGCCGGCGCGCGCCGCCTCGATCGTCGCGTTGAGCGCCAGAAGGTTGGTCTGTTCGGCGATATCCTGAATGAGCCTCACCACATCGCCGATCCGCTGCGCCACCCGGGCGAGCCCGGCAATATCGTCGTTGGTGGCGGTGGCGGCCGCGGCGGCGCTGCGCACGACCTCGTTCGCCTGCGCGATCCGCCGGCTGATTTCCTTGATCGAAGCCGACAACTCCTCGGCGGCGGCCGCGGCGGTTTCAACATTGGCCGATGCCTCATTCGAGCCATGCACCGCGCCCTCGGCGCGCTGCAGTGTGTGACCCGACGTGGCGAGCAGGCTCTTGGCCGCGGCCTTCATCGCGGCGGCGCTTTGCCCGACGATGTTAAGAACGCTCTCGACCCGGCCGCGAAACGAAGCGATCTGCGCTTCGATGGCATGGCGATGCTCTTCGCGCTTGCGCAGCGAATCGCGCTCTTCCTCGGCAGCGAGCTTCTCCGTCACATCGGTATGGGTCGTGACCCAGCCGCCGTTCGGCAGCGGCTGAGAGACCAGGGCGATGATGCGTCCATCGCTGAATTTGATGGTTCTTTGTTCGGTGCGGCCTTCGGCGACCTGCCTGAGACATTCCGCGACGTATCGATCGGGATCGCCGGAAAACGTGCCTTTCTCGGTACGAAGAACAAGCAGCTCCCGCAGCGGCATGCCGCCGCGCAGCTGCTCGCGCCGCAGCAGATGCATTTCGATGTAGCGGACATTGCAGAGCACGAGCCGGGCCGCGCTGTCGAACATGCACAGGCCCTGGGTCATGTTGTTGAGTGCAATTCTCGACAACAAATTGCGCCAGCGTTCTTGTGCAACCAAGAACAGGGCGCCGATCGACAGGAAGGCGATCGCCAGCAGCGCCGACAACCCGACACCGAGCAGCGGTGCGGGGACAGCGCTCAAGGCGCGGAAGATTGCCTCGACGCCGAACAGCAGGAAACCGGCGATGCCGAGCGCAAAGCCGGCAACACCCAGCACGATGAGAAGCCCCCATTGGCGGATGGTCTTGGACAACGTATGGCCGCTGAGCATTGCGTGCGCACTCGATCGATAGTGAAGACTATTCACTAATGCGTTGTTTTGAAGTTAACAAAAACCGAATGCGCTGATTTTCGCACGTGTTTGGTTAGCAGTTCCGCGCACCACGCCGCGCAGGCGTTTGACTCCGGCGAGCGCCGCGGCGCGAAGCCCTTCCAGACGCCGCGCCAACGCAAACGGCGCCTGCGGGCGGACCGCAACCAAACGGTGCGCGAGCGTCAACCGCTCGCGCCAAAGGTGATCGATCATCGGGTGATCGGCGGTGGCGCAGGAGTCGCTCTGCGCGATCGCTGCGTCGTCGACAAGCTCGCTGGTCAGCACCGCACTGAGCATGACACCGGGCGAAAACCGGGCGAATGTTTCGTCGTACGCGATCTTCCAAAACCAGGCGCAGCGTCCGCTGCGCAGCATGATTGTGGCGGCGATCGTGCGCCCGTCGAGCACGATACGATCGATCGCGGCTTTGCCGTCGCCGGCAAGCGCGTCCATGGCGGTCCGCATGAAGCGGCGCTGATTGTCGTGTTGCGCCGCCGCGGTGCCGGCGCGGCCTTTCCAGCCGCCCGCTTCGAGCACGAAGAAATCTTCCAGCGCGGCGGCGACCGCGGCGGGCTCGCTGGCGGTGGTGAACAGCACGGCGCCGAGCTCGTTCAAGCGCCGCCATTGACGGCGGAGCTCCTTGTGCCGGTGCTTGCCGAGCGCCCGCTCGACATAGCGCGCGCGGTCGCCTGCCGGCGCCAGCAACGCGCGTTGATGGCGATCAAAATCGGCGAACGGCATTTGCGCGCGCCGCAGAATGGCCTCGAGCGCAGCGGCGAACGGCCCGCTTTCGGTCAGGAACGGCAACAGCACCAGTCCCGGCAGCGCCGGGTTGGCGGCAAGATGCGCGAGCCAGGCGGCGACGATCGGCTCGGCCGCCTCGCGTTCAATGAGCGGCACGCCAAGCGGCGCGAAAGGATGCGTCCAGCCGGCGAGTACCGGCGGGCCGAGGCCGTAACGACGCCGTTCGATGCGCGCCGGAAAAAGGCCGAGGAGCTGGCGCGGGCTCGTTCCCGACCAGACCAAGAGCGCGCCGGCACCGCGGCCGAAAATCGGCGCGGCGGCAAGTGCAAAGGCCGGCTCGTAGAAGACATTCGGCTCGAGCGCGCGCTCGGCAAGCTCGCGCCATTCACCGACGATCGGCTCCAGCCCGGCGAGCTCGCGCCATTCGACCGTGAACGAATCCGCCGCATAGCGGTCGGCCAGAACGGCGCGGCGGGCGCTGGCGATCGCCGAGGCCGCGCCATCGAGCGCGACAACCGGCGCCGCAGTGGCCGAAGCTCTGACCGTCATGCGCGCGCCTTTAGGCTTTGGGGGCACCGAAGATGAAGCAATGCAGCCCGAGGCGGTATTTCGCGACCAGAAACAGGCTCGCCAATTCGAACACCAAAGCCGCCGAGCTCGCGATCGCCGCGCCGGCAAGCCCGAGCCGCGGGATCAAGACGATGCAAAGGATCAGGCTGATCGCAAACGAGGCGCCATAGACCAGCGCGCAAGCGCGCCGCTCGCCGAGCATGTTGAGCAGCCGCTCGGCCGGCCCGACCGAAGCGCGCGCCAATAGCCCAATGGCGATGATGAACATCAGATAATAGCCGGAGACGAACTCGCGGCCGAACAGGCGTAGCAGCGGATGGCCGAGCGCGAGCAGGCCGACGATCACCGCGAGCGATGGCCAGAAGGTCAGCCGCACCGATTGCTTGAGGAAGGCGGTAAGCCCGGCACGGTCGCCGCTGACATCGTATTCGACGAATTTATGCGCGATCGTTTGCGCCACCGAGTAGTAGATGAACGACACCAGCGCGATCGTCTTCGCCGCGGCGTAGTAGATCGCCACGTCGTCGGCCGAGCGAAACTGCTTGAGCACGATGATGTCGGAATAATTGAGCAGATAGTAAAACGCTTCGACCAGGAAAATTGGCACTGAGGTCGCGAGCCAAACGCGCGCCGCGTAGGCCTTGGGGCCGCTATCGACGACAGTGGCAAGTCGGCGATTGAGAACGATGACCTGGCCGAGACCGACGCTGACCAGGGCAAAGACGCCGACAGCGGTGGCCGTGATCGCGTCGGTCGGCAGGCCGAGCGCATAAGCCAGCCCGATCAGCGCCAGCAGCAGGAGCGGACGCTGCACATAGACCGGCGACAATCCGAGGCTGACCCAATTGTAGGAGCGCGCGATGCCGCTTTGCGCCGACCAGACGCCAAACAGCGGCAGCGCGGCGCAGGACATGTAGAGCGGAACCACCGTCGCCGGATCGATGTGCGGGGTGAGCGCCCGCACGGCGATGGCGCCGGCAGCGCCGGCGATGGTGCCGAACAGCAAGGCGAGCCACCGGCTGCCGCTGAGAAAGCCGCGCAGCAAAGCGAAGCTCTTGCGCTCGGTATATTCGGGAATGAAACGCTGCGCCGCCGAGCCCAATCCCAAATCGACCATGCCGCCGATCAACAGCACCCAGGTCCAGCCGTAGATGTAGATGCCGAACTCGAAGCCGCCCATCCAGCGCGCCAGGAGAATTTGCGACACGAAGGTGAGCGCCGCGCTGATGACCCGGATGAGAAACGCGGCGCCGGCGAGCCGCCGCACCAGCGACGAGTCACTGCCATCGGCAAACAGCGCGTGCGCGCGGGCGATGGCGCCGCCTAGCCGAGCGCCCGACGGAATCGCATCGCGCAGCCGCGCATGCATGCGCCAGGATGCGCGCCCATAGGATGGCGGCGCTTGCTCGGAACCGACTGATGCCACCAGGACCTCTGCGCCGCCGGAAGGGCGACGCGCAGCGATATCAAGGAAGCGTTAACATACGGTTGGAAGAAATTAACAATTGTGAAGGAGCGCGAGTGGCGAATAGGGAGTAGCGAATAGAAAAAACAGGGCAAAGCGCAGCTACTTCACGGCTCCCTATTCGCTAATCGCTACTTCGCTCTTCGCTCAATAATCCTTCAACAGCCGCTCGATGTAATCGAGCTCTTCCTGCGGGCGGAGCACGTCGCCGAAGCGGCGGCGCAATTCCTCGATGATGCGGCGGGCGCGCTGCACATCGATCTCGCCCGGCACTTTGACGCTGAAATCGTCGGGATCGCGGCCGTGCAGCGGGCGGCCGAGCGGATCGGTGTCGCGTTGCGCGCGCGGCTGTCCGAGCCGGCCGTTCGGGCCGGGGCCCGGGCCTTGGCCCAATTGCTGCTGCATCGATTGCGCGAGGCCCTGCGCGCCCTTGCGCAACGCATCGAGGGCGCGGCCTTGCGAACTCGACGGCGCTGTCGGCATTGCCCTCGCCAAGCTCGCCCTCGGCCTCGCCCATGGCGTCGCCGGCCTGGCCGAGTTGGTCGGCACCGTTCTGACCGTCGCCCTTTTGACCCTGCTGGCCTTGTTGCCCCTGGCCATTCTGGCCGAGACCGCGGTTCTTGAGCTCTTCGAGCAGCTTCTTGAGCCGGTCGCGCAGCGCCTGCTGGTTTTGCTGCAGGTCGCTCATCGAGTTCGCCCTGTTGCCCCTGTTGGCCTTGTTGCCCTTGTTTGCCCTGTTGCTGGCCACGCGGGCCGCCCTGCCGGCGCTGATCCTGGCCTTGGCGGAAGGTGCGATCGCGCAATTCCTGCTGCTTCTGGATCATGTCGCCGAGCTCATCGAGCTGGGACATCATGTCGTCCATGTCATCGCCATTCTGATCCGGCGACGCCATCTGCAAATTTTCCATCATCTGCTGAAGCTGCTGCAGCAGCTGGCGCGCGGCGTCCTTGGCGCCGTTGCGGGCGAGATTCTCCAGCCGGTCGAGCATGCTCTTGAGATCGCGCTGGCTCAAGACTCGCGAATTGCGATCGAGCGGCCGGGCGAGCTGCTGGTTGTTGCGCAATTGCTCCTGCATCGATTGCATGAAGCGGTCCATCGCCGCCCGCAATTGATCCATGAGCTGCTTGATTTCCTGGTCGCTGGCGCCGCGTTCGAGCGCCTGCCGCAGCGCTTCCTCGGCGTTGCGCAGATTGGCCTGCGCATCGGAAATATTGCCGTCCTCGATGCCGACCGCCATCTGCCACAGCCGCGCGGTCACCTCGCGCAGATCGTCGTCGGTCTTGGCGCGGATCAGCGACCAGAAGATCGAGCGCATCCCCAAATAGATGCCGGCGTCGGGCGTGAATTTTTCCGGCGCCATGGTCAGCGCGTCGAGCGCCGTGGTGACGAGCGGCCGGGCGCCGGTATCGAGCGCCAGATTGCGCCGCTGCTCGACCAGCGCGCGCGCCAGCGGCTTGGTGAACAACCGCTCCGGAAGGCGGAACGCAAACGGCTCGCTCTTGCCCTCGTTGCCGGCTTCGTCGCGCGCGACCAGCGTCATCACCACTTCGGCGCCGGCCCAGGGATGATCGGTCAGATCCTTGATGGTCTGGCCGACGCCGTTCTTGGTGCGCGCCTGCGGCAAGACCAGCGCGAAATCGGGCGCGCCAAACAGCGGATGCGTCGCCTCGCTTTTCGCCGCGGTGTCAGCCTTGCGCGCAAAGGTCGCCCGCGCCTCGGTGACCCCGTAATCGTCTTCCAGCCGGTACGACAAAAGCAGCGAACCGCGCACCTGCTGCTCGGGATCCCTGGCCAGCGCGATGGTCGGAGGCTTGTCGGGAATGACGTTGAAGGCCCAGGTCAGGTCCTCGCCGACACCATGCAACGTCGCGGCGCCGGTGGCGGCGATCTTGAAGCGATACTCCTGGGTGCCGACCGGCGCTTGCACCTTCTCGGTCACCGGCGTCACGCCGCCCTTGCCGGCGACATCGAGATCGAGCTTGCCGGTGGCGCGCACGATCAGCGTCGAACCGACCGGAACGGACACCGGCTCGTTCGACTCGGCGTCGGCGCGGGCGATCTCGCCGGGATGCATGCCGGCAAGAATGATCGGCGGCTTGCCAGTGTAAGCCGGCGGCGTGACCCAGGCGTCGACGCGGAAATTCGCCGGCAGCACCACGCCCTGCCAGTCGAACGCCGCCGCGATCCGCTTCCAATGCTCGCCGCCGGCAGCGATGAAGGTGGCGATGACGGCGATAAGGATGAGGCCGCGCAGCGCATAAGGATCGCGCATCGAAAGACGCGGCGACGGCCAGCCGGCCTTGAAGGCGCGCGCCGCGGCCAGCGTGCGCTCGACGTGGGCCTGCCACAGCGCCAGCGAATATGGATCCTTCGACGTAACCGCAAGCTCGTCGGCGATGGTCGTCGCCGGGCGATGGCGAACGCCGCTGCCGCGATCGAGCCGGCGCAACGCGTCGGCGGCCGCGGGCAGGCGCAATGACACGAACGGAATGATCGCCACGAGCGCCAGGATGGCGAACGCCGCCAATCCGACGGCGCGCCCGAGCGGCGGCAGCCAGAGCCACAGGCCGAGCCAGGATACGGTGAGGAAAAGACCGACGATCGCCGCAAGCCTTGCCAACGCCGGCCACAACCGCTCCCAAAAGATGGTCCAGCGGGCGCGACGCAAAGCGGCGCCGAGCAACGATCGGGCGGCCGGGTCCAGGTTCCGCTGCGCGGCGGCCGAATGGCTCGATGAGGTATCCGTCAACCAGCTCTCCGCAGGCAAACTCCCCTGACAACGCCTTACCAAAGGGGCAGTTCAAAGGCGTCCAGCGCCAAGGAAGCCGCGCCAAGCAGATAAGCACAAGCAAATTCAGCGCCAGGTCAGAGCCATGCAGGCATGCGGTCGAGCGCGATCAATTCCTCGGCCGTGACCCGCAGCCGCACCAGCGCCCATTCGCCTTTGCGCACAAGGACTTCCGGCACCAGCGCGCGGGTATTATAGGTGCCGGCTTCGACCGCGCCATAGGCGCCAGCGCTCATGATGGCGAGGAGGTCGCCGGCCTGCGGCGCCACCAGGGAGCGGTCGAGCGCGATGAAATCGCCTGATTCGCAAACCGGCCCGACCACGTCGGTGACGATCTGCGGCGCGCCGACGGCCGCCTCGCGGACCGGGCGAATATCGTGGTGCGCGTCGTAGAGCGTCGGGCGCACCAGATCGTTCATGCCGGCATCGACGATGACGAACGTCTTGGCCTCGCCGCTTTTGAGATAAAGCACGCGCGTGACCAGGATGCCGGCATTGCCGACGATCAGGCGGCCCGGCTCGAAGATCAGTTGGCAGTCGAGATCGCGGGTCGCGCGTTTGACCACGGCCGCATAGGCGCTCGGGTCCGGCGGCGGCTCGTTGTCCTCGCGGTAGGGAATGCCGAGGCCGCCGCCGAGATCGACGTGGCGGATGACGTGACCGTCGGCACGCAGCACACGCACGAAGTCCGCCAGCAGCGCGAACGCGTCGCCAAACGGCTCGAGCTCGGTGATCTGGCTGCCGATATGCATGTCGACGCCGACGACGCGCACGCCGTCGAGCTTGGCGGCGCGGGCATAGACGTCGCGGGCGCGGCTGATCGGAATGCCGAATTTGTTTTCGGCTTTGCCGGTGGCGATCTTGGCGTGGGTTTTTGGGTCGATATCGGGATTGACGCGGATCGAAATGTCGGCGGCGCGGCCCTTTTGCGCGGCGATCGCGGCGAGGAGCTCGAGCTCCGCCTCGGACTCGACGTTGACGCACAGAATGCGTTGCTCGACGGCGAGCGCCAGCTCGCGCGCCGTCTTGCCGACCCCGGAGAACATGATTTTGTGCGGCGGAATACCGGCGGCCCGGGCGCGCAACAGCTCACCCTCGGAGACCACGTCGGCGCCGGCGCCGAGCCGCGCCAGGGTCGCGATCACCGCCTGATTGGAATTCGCCTTCATCGCATAACAGACAAGTGCGTCGACATCGGCGAAGGCTTGCGCGAACACCCGATAATGCCGTTCCAGCGTCGCGGTGGCGTAGCAATAGAATGGCGTGCCGACCGCGTCCGCAAGCGCGATCAGATCGACGTCCTCGGCGTGCAGCACGCCGTTGCGATAAGCGAAATGATGCATGCGCGGCTGTTTAAAGCATGATCGGCGTCATTGCGAGCGGAGCGAGCCTCGAAGGGGACGGCCCGAAAGCGCTGGCCAATTCATCCTTCGAGGTGCGTCTACGACGCGCACCTCAGGATGACGGAAAGAAATGCCGCCTACCGCAGCAGGAAATCGAGGAAAAACGAGCGTTTCTCGCCGGGCGGCGCCACCGGATTGCCGTAGGCGTCGAAGCCGTTTTTCTGCGCGGCTTCGTGCGTCACCGGGGCTGCCGGCGGGCCGAGGAGCGAGGACGACGGCGGCGGCCCGGCGGAGGCGGTCGGCGACACCCCGACCGCCGGCCCGGGCGGCGGTTCCAACTGTCCGGCCCGCCCGCAGGCCGCCAAGGTCACGGCGGCAACGCCGAGCAAAGCGAGGGCAAAGCCGGCAGGCACGCGCTTCTTCAAGCGGCCTTGTTTCAAGCAGCCTTGGTTCAAACGCTTTTGGGCCAAATCCAACAGTCCCCCGAAACCCCGATCGCCGAGCATAGCAGATCATGCCGGCGGGGCGAGATTTTGGCGGCAACACCTTGCCGTCGCCTTATCGGCCAACCACGCGGCATCAGATTTTGAGGCTTTTGAGCCAGCGTTTGGCGGCCGCGCGGACGTTTTTCGGCGCGGTGCCGCCATAGACGGCGCGGCTCTTGACCGAGGCGTCGGCCGAAAGCACGGCAAAGACCGCCGTGGTGATGCGCGGTTCGATCGCCTGCATGATGGGTAGCGGCAGCTTGTCGAGCGGCACGCCGGCGGTAGCAGCCTCAGCCACGATCCGGCCGGTCAGGTGATGGGCCTCGCGGAACGGCAGCTTGAGCGTGCGCGTGAGCCAATCAGCGAGATCGGTCGCGGTCGCGTAGCCCTCGCCCGCCGCCTGCCGCATCCGCGCCACGTCGGGCGCCATGTCGCGCACCATGCCGGTCATGGCTTTGATCGAGGTGAGGAGGGTATTGAACGCGTCGATCGCGCCCTCTTTGTCCTCCTGCATGTCCTTCTGATAGGCGAGCGGCAACCCCTTCATCACCATCAGCAACGAGGTGAGGGCGCCAACGATGCGGCCGGTACGCGCGCGAACGAGTTCCGCAGCGTCTGGATTGCGCTTCTGCGGCATCATCGACGAGCCGGTGGTGAACGCGTCCGACAGCTTGATCAGCCCGACCAGCGGCGACGACCACAGCACGATCTCTTCGGCGAACCGCGACAGATGCACCGCGGCAATCGCGCAAGCTGACAGCGTCTCCAGCACAAAGTCGCGATCGGCGACGGCGTCGAGCGAGTTCGCCGTCGGCCGGGTGAAGCCGAGCGCCTTGGCCGACATCGCCCGATCGAGCGGAAACGACGTGCCGGCAAGCGCGCCGGAGCCGAGCGGGCTTTCGTTGAGCCGCCGGCGCGCATCGGCAAAGCGGCCGCGATCGCGCGCCGCCATTTCCACATAAGCCAGCAGGTGATGGCCGAAGGTCACCGGCTGCGCCGTCTGCAAATGCGTAAAGCCCGGCATCACGGTTTCCGCATGATCGAGCGCCTTCTCAGCCAGCGCCCGCTGGTAGCCCGCGAGCGCGGCGTCGATGCCGTCGATCGCGTCGCGCACCCAGAGCCGGAAATCGGTCGCGACCTGATCGTTGCGCGAGCGCGCGGTATGCAGCCGCCCCGAAGCCGGCCCGATCAGCTCGCCGAGCCGGCTCTCGACATTCATATGAATATCCTCGAGCGCGCGCTTGAACTTGAATTTGCCGGCTTCGATCTCTGACAGGATCGTGTCTAGACCGTGAGCGATGCGCTTTGCATCTTGCGCGCTGATGATGCCGGTTTTGGCCAACATTGCCGCATGGGCCTTGCTAGCGGCGATGTCCTGCCGGTAGAGGTGGCGGTCGAAATCGATCGAGGCGTTGATCTCCTCCATGATCGGGTCCGGTCCCGATCCAAAGCGGCCGCCCCACATTTTGTTGCTCATGATGCAATGCTTATGAAGGTTGCGCCGAGGTTTTGCCGTCAATGACCGTACCGTCTGCCGAGCCGTACCATAAACCGCGCCGCCGCGTGATCGCCCTCGCGGTCGGCGGCATCGCGGTTTTGGCCGTGCTGGGGGCGGTATACGGGATGGGACGGCTACGAAGCAATGCGGGCACGGCGGCCTGTGCGCCGGCGCTCGAAACGGCGAAGCGGATTGCGCCGCTGGCGCATGGCGAAGTCGCGGCGCTGGCGATGGCGCACACGCCGTTGTTGGTCCCCGATCTGGCGTTCAAGGACGCCGACGGCCATGACCACAAGCTCAGCGATTGGCGCGGCCGCACGGTGCTCGTCAACCTCTGGGCCACCTGGTGCGTGCCGTGCCGCAAGGAGATGCCGGCGCTCGACGCGCTGCAAGCCGACCTCGGCGGCGACAAATTCGACGTGGTCGCCATCAACATCGACACCCGCGATGCGGAAAAGCCGCTGGCGTTTCTCAAAGAGGCCGGCGTGACGCATCTCGCCTATTATGCCGACCGGAGCGCGAAAGTGTTTCAGGAGCTGAAACTCGCCGGCAAGGCGTTCGGCATGCCGACGACGCTGATCGTCGATCGCTCCGGCTGCGAGATCGGCGCGATGGCGGGGCCGGCGGAGTGGGCGAGCCCTGATGGCGTGAAGCTTGTGAGCGCGGCGATCGCCAACCCGTAGCCCGGATTGAGCGAAGCGAAATCCGGGACGATGGATCGACCTGAGGCTTGACCCGGATGTCGCCGGCACTCCATCCGGGCTACGGCTAACACCTGATGTCGAGATTGGTGCCCAGATGGGCAGCGGCGTTGGCGAGCGGCTGAATGCTCTGCTGCGCGGCGTCGACCAGCTTGGCGATCGATGGGCCGACGTCCGGATTGAGCGGATTGTTGGGATCGGTGCGCGCCAACTGCGCGGCGGCGGCGAGCTGCAGCCGGCCGGTTTCGGCGCCGAAAAGCGCTGATAAGAGGCTCTCCATGCCGGCACAACTACGCCGCCGGCGTTGAAAGCCCGTTTTGGCTTGCAGCTAATCGGCCGCCGTCGCTTTCAGCAATCGTTAACTATATGGCCGAGGCCATATTAACACAGCCGCCGAGGTGAGCTCTCACGCAACGACCGCCCTAATCGCGTCGATTACCTCCCATTGAGCATCCTGTGACTACAGAGATGTTGGCCGCGCGGGCTGAGGGCAGGACGTGATGTTTCAATTCCTGTTTGTTCGTGATCTTGGTCAATTTCACCGGCAGGGCCTGCTGTTGCGGCTGTGCTGGCTGCTTTTCGCCCGCATCGAGGTCGTGATCGTGTACGGCGCGCTCGCCGCGTTCTTTCTGTATTCGACATCGCCGCAAGCAACCATCATGGTGGGATTCGGCGCCCTGACATTTGCATATTTTTTCTTTGTGTATTTCACGGTGCACTTTCTTACGCCGCTGTTCTTTGGTCGCTTTGGATTTGGCCGACTAACGCAAAAGTCCAAGAGTTTAAGGCACAGGTACAATATCGATGATTTCATCCTCATCCCATCGGGCGAGAACCTACGTGCTGTCATCATAGGCACCCTGCCGGCAAGCGGGACGATTGGGCAAACCTATCCGCTTCTCCAGCATCCGGCAGATTCGTCGATCGCGCTTCCGATCATCGATGATGATTCGCGCTTCTTGGCCTACATCATGCGATTTGCGCCGGACCAGCGCCGGTCGGAAATATCGGCAGAAATCAAGAAGTTGCGGCGAAGCGGCGGATAATGGACGCTAGACGCTGATATTCAGGTTCGTTCCGACGCCTGGCCCGACATTGGCCAGCGAATTCAAATTCTGCTGCGCGGCGTCGATCAGCTTCACCGTCGCGGCGGCGTTTTCCGTGTTCATCTTCAGCATGCTGCCGGCGACGCCGAGCTGCGTCAGGCCGGCCTGGGCGCCGATCATTGCGGTGACGAGGCTGAGGTCCATAGCGGACGTTAAACACGCGAAGCTTAAAAGCTCATTGATGCCGGTAGGGGCGCGTTAACCTGCCGTGCCGGTCCGGCTACACTCCGCCAATGAACCACCTTGGTCTCCGAACCGCGCTTCTCCTGTGGCTTGCCGCCGCCGGTTCAACGGCCTATGCGCAGGCGCCGCCGCCGAAGCCCGAGGAGAATTGCGGCGAGATCGAGCGCAACTACGAGATGGTCAAAGCCGACGCGGTCTCGATCCAGACCAATTTGGCGTTGTTTGCGGCGGCGGATCGCGGTTGCGAGCCGTTGGCAAAGAAACTCCTCGACGGCGGCGCGTCGCTGTTGGCGCGCGACCGCCGCGGCGCCATGCCGCTGGCGCACGCCGCGCGCGGCGGCCACCCGCGGCTCGTCGCGTCTTTTCTCGGAAGCGGCGCGCCGATCGACGCGCGCAACGTCGATGGCGGCACCGCCTTGTTCGCCGCCGCCGAGGGCGAAAAGCATTCGACGGTCGCGTTGCTGCTCGACAAGGGCGCCGATCCGAACCTGACCGGGCGCTCCGGCCTGACGCCGCTGATCGCTGCGGCGTTCAAAGGCAACGACCGCATCGTCGAGACGCTCCTGGCGCACGGCGCCGATCCGGCGGTGCGCGACGTAACCGGCAAGACGGCGATGGTCTATGCCGCCGCGCGCGGCTTCGACGACATCGTGCGGCGGCTTCTCGATGCCGGCGTCGATGCGCGGCAGCGTTACGGCAACGACCTCACGGCGCTGATGTGGGCCGCCGGCCACGACGAAGGCGTCGGCGCCGCGGCGGTCGAGCGCGTGGTCGATCTGTTGCTCGCGCGCGGCGCCGCGCTCAATGACGCCGACAACCGCGGCCGCACCGCGCTGATGATTGCCGCTTCGCTCGGCGATGCGGCAACGGTCGCGATGCTGCTGCGGCACGGCGCCGAACGCGCGTTGAAGGATAAAGACGGCAAGACCGCGCTCGATCTGGCGGCGAATGCCGAGGTGCGCGCGAGGCTGACGGAGCGGTGATTGTACCTTTCCTCCCCCGCATGCGGGGGAGGTGGCGCGCAAAGCGCGCCGGGTGGGGGCAAGTGTCAATGCCTGAGCAAGCCCCCCCGCCGAGGCCCCCTCCACCACCCTTCGGGTGGTCCCCCTCCCCCGCTTCGCGGGGGCGGATATTTATTCACATCGCTGAAAGCCAGGCCGCCAGCGCCGCGGTGTCCGCCGCCGTGATGGCCTTCATCAGATCGGTCATGCCGGGATTATTGCCGCGGGCGCCGCTGCGGAAATCCGTCATGGTCTTTTCCAGATAGCCCCGAGCCTGGCCGGCTAGGCGCGGCTGCGTGCCCTCGCCGATAAAACCGTCCTGGTGGCAGCTGGTGCAGACCACGGAAGCGTTGGCGCGTTGCGCCAGCGCCGTGGCGTCGGCGCCCGGATGCGGCTGCGCCAGCTTCGGCCACGGCTTTTTGGAAAAATACTGCGCCAATGCCATCAGATCGCTGCGCTCAAGCGTCTCCGCGATCTGCGACATCACCGGGTCCTTGCGTGCGCCCGACTTGAAGTCGCGGAGCTGAAAGAACAAATAGCCGAGATTTTGCCCCCAGATCACCGGCACTGGAACCGATTGGTCCGGCGGCACGCCACTCTCACCATGGCAGGCGGCGCAGAGTTGCGCTTTCTCTTCGATACTTTCGGCGTGCGCCGCGAACGAGACAATGGTTAACGCGAGAGCGAACGGGATCGACAATCTTCTCATTCGATTGACTAGGCGCCTTTCTCGAAAAAATCGGACGGGGCCGTTGCCGGTCCCGTCCTAGATGACGTATCCGAGCGCGGTCGCGTCAGTCCCGCGTGAAAGCGATGATGCTGTTGCCGCGCTTGGAATCGACCTGCACGTTACCGCCGGCAGCGACCACGATGTATTGCTTGCCGCCGACCATATAGGACGACGGCGGGGCATTGACGCCCGCGCCGGCATGGAATGTCCAGAGCATCTTGCCGTCCTTGGCGTCGTATGCCTTGAACCAGCCATTGCTCTCGCCGGCGAACACCACGCCGCCGGCCGTGGCGAGAATGCCGCCGATCATCGGCTGCGGCGTCTTCACCTGCCATTTGATCTTGCCGGTGTCGTAGTCGACCGCCGTCACGTTGCCGGCCTGAATGCCGCCGGGCACGTTGGTGAAGGCGCCGCCGAGCCACAGCTTGCCCTCGGGATAGGCCGCACTCGCCACCGTGTAAGTCATCTCCTGCTCGAGATTGATGGCGTAGGCCAAGCTCAGTTCGGGATTGGTCGCAAGCGGCGACCACTCGACGCCGCCGTTGGCGCCCGGGAACATCCGCGCCGACTTGCTGTCGAGCGGCGCCGTGGGGGTCGGCAGAACCCAGCGGTCCTTCTGCGACACCATCGGCTCGGAGAAGCGGATCAGGCTGCAGTCCTTGCGATCGTGCACATAGATGTAGCCAGTCTTGCCGGCGTGCAAAACGCCGGGAATGGATTTGCCGCTCTTGTCCTTGACGTTGACCAGGACGGTCGGGCTCGTGGCGTCGAGGTCCCAGACGTCATGGGCGATGTATTGGAAATAGCAGGCAAGCTTGCCGGTATCGAGATCGACCGAGACCAGCGAGTTGGTATAGAGGTTGTCGCCGGGCCGAATGGCGCCGTCGAGATCGGGCGACGGATTGCCGACCACGAAATAGATGCGCTTGGCGGCGAGATCGACCGACGGATTCTGCCACACGCCGCCGCCGAGCGTCTTGTAGGGATCGCCGTTCTTCGCCAGCGCATCCTTCTCCGCGGCGATGTCGCGGTGCATGTCGCGGCCGGTGGCGTCTTTGGTCGCCCACACGCCGACCGAGTTCTCCGGGATGGTGGTGAAGGTCCACACGAGCTTGCCGTCGTTGGCGTCGAAGGCCTTGACGAAGCCGCGGATGCCGTATTCGCCGCCATTGGTGCCGATGAGGATTTTGCCGTCGACCGCGGTCGGCGCCATGGTCTCGCTGTAGCCGAGCGACGGTTCGGCGATCTGTGTCGACCAGACCGGCTTGCCGGTCTTGGCGTCGAGTGCGACCAGCTTGGCGTCAAGGGTGGCGACGTAGACTTTGTCGCCGTAAACCGCGACGCCGCGATTGTTGGGGCCGCAGCAATAGACCGTGATCGGCCCCATGTCGTGCTTGTAGTGCCAGATCTGCTCGCCGGTCTGCGCATTGAGCGCGTAGACATGGTCGAACGACGTGGTCACGTACATCACGCCGTTGACGACGATCGGCGAGGTTTCCATCGATTCGCGGACGTCGGTCTGAAAGATCCAGGCGACGTGCAGATCTTTGACGTTCTTGGTGGTGATCTGATTGGCCGGATGGAAACGCGTCTGACCGTAATTGCCGTTGGTCGCCAGGAAATTCTTGCTGTCGCTCGCCGCGTTGTTGAGCATCGGCTGGCTGACCGTCGGTATCGGTACGCTTGCCGCGGCACTGCCGCTGCCACCCCCGCTCGTTTCCTGCGCGAGAGCGATACTTCCCAGCGGAAGCACCATCGCTCCCGCCAGCAACATCGTTTTCACGATTCGCGTCATGGATTCCTCCCGGCGCGCTTTGAGTGCGCGCGAATAGCCGCCGTTGTCCCCGGTGGCGCTTTACTTGCAGCTAACGCAATCGAGCGTGGCAAACCGAACCATTATCTGTCAAGGCGCGTGTGCCGGCATTGCCCACGCCGCCGCGCCGCGCCGCGCGCACCATCACGAACGCGTGGGCCGCCCGCCGCCGCACGCTTGACAGCGGCCATCGCCGCCCTATGCTTAACTACATGGTTAAGTATGACGACGGCCCGCTCGATCGCACCTTCGCCGCGCTCGCCGATCCGACACGGCGGGCATTGCTGGCGCGGCTCGCCGAACAACCGGGCTTGTCGGTCAGTGTCTTGGCAGCGCCGTTCGCGGTGTCGTTGCCGGCGATCATGAAGCATCTCGACGTTTTGTCCGACGCCGGACTGGTGGCGCGGACCAAATCGGGCCGCACCGTCACCTGCCGCCTCAAAGCCGCGCCCATGCACGACGCCATCGCCTGGCTCAATCGCTACGAACGGTTCTGGTCCGAGGCGCTGGCCCGCCTGTCCGATTTTTTGGAGGAAGAAGAGTCATGTCCGTCGACACCGCCGTCAAACCAAGCCTCACCATCAAGCGGCTCCTCAAGGCGTCGCCCGCCAAAGTCTTTGCGGCATGGACCGACCCGGAAAAAATAAAGCGGTGGATGGGGCCGGGCGGCTATGCGGTTCCGGAGGCGACGGCCGATGCCCGCAGCAACGGGCGATTTCGCATCGTGATGCTGTCGCCGGAGGGCACCGAGCATGCCGTCGGCGGCGCCTATCGAGAATTCGTCCTCAACGAGAAGCTCGTCTTCACCTGGTCGTGGGATCCGGCACCCGGCGAAAAGCCGTATGAGTTGCTGGTGACGGTGCTGCTCAAGCCGGACGGCACCGGCACGCTCTTGACACTGACGCACGAACGTCTGTTCGACGACGCGTCGCGCGACGGCCACCAGCAAGGCTGGATCGGCTCGCTCGACAAGCTCGAAAAGTTCGTCGCCTGAGCGTCACGGTCGCGAAATAAGGATTCCGGTTTCTCAAAGTTGGAGCAGTCTCATGACCGAACACGGCCACTTCCACTGGAACGAACTGGCGACGCGCGACATCGAACGCGCCAAGAAATTCTATGCCGATACGCTCGGCTGGACTTTCGAATCGATGCCGATGCCGGAAGGCGCTTACGTGATTGCGAGTGCCGACGGCGAGCCGGTCGCCGGCATCGCCGAGACCGACGGCAGCACGCCCGAAGGTTGGATGGCCTACATCGCCGTCGATGACGTCGACGCCCGCGTCAGAAAGGCGACCCAGGCGGGCGCCAAGGTCTTGCAGCCCGCCTTCGATATCCCGGGCGTCGGCCGCATTGTCATCCTGGCCGAGCCGGGCGGCGCGCCGATCGGCTGGATGACGCCGGCATCCGACGAATAGCCAACTCCCCGTCCGCGGCATAACCGAGAGGAGCCTTGCATGGAACCGCATCAAGTCGTCTCGCACGATGAATGGATCGCCGCCCGCAAGGCTCACCTCGCCGACGAGAAAGCCTTCACCCGCGCCCGCGACGCTTTGAGCAAGCAGCGCCGCGAGCTGCCCTGGGAGAAGGTCGAAAAGAACTATGTGTTCGATGGATCGGACGGCAAGCAAACGCTGGCCGATCTGTTCGGCGGCAAAAGCCAGTTGATCGTCTACCACTTTATGCTCGGACCCGACTGGGAAGAAGGTTGCCCGAGCTGTTCGCTGCTCGCCGACCATTTCGACGGCGCCGTGATCCACCTGGCGCAGCGCGACGTCGCCTTCGTCGTCGTCTCGCGAGCGCCGCTCGAGCGGATCGCGGCCTTCAAGCGGCGCATGGGTTGGCGCTTCACATGGGTGTCGTCGTTCGGCACCGACTTCAACTTCGACTATCAGGTGTCGGCGACGCCGGAGGAGAAAGCCACCGGCGTCGCCAACTATAATTATGCGGTGACCCAATTCCCGAGCGACGAGCGGCCGGGCGCCAGCGTGTTCTGCAAGACTGCCGCCGGCGAGGTGTTTCACACCTATTCGAGCTATGGGCGCGGTCTCGACCTTCTGATCGGCGCTTACAATTTCCTCGACATGGCGCCCAAGGGCCGCGACGAAGCGGGTCTGCGTTACGGCATGGCCTGGGTACGCCATCACGACAAATACGAGGGCGCGGTGATCGACCCGGCCGCTCACTATCAGGAGCCGAAGTCGTCCGGCGCGTCGGCGTCTTCAGAGTCGTGCTGCGATTGAGTGGGTGAATGCGTGGTGCATGCATGAAAGCATGCCCGGACGAAACATGGCTTCGTCCGGGTTGCCATCGGCCTAGCTGAGAAAAACCGAAAATCACGTCCAGGGGAGGACAATCGAATGTCGACCGAACTCAAATATCTGGCCTTCACGGCCATCCTGACGGCATCGCTGTGGATTCCGTATGTCGTTGCCCAGGTGATGACCAACGGCTTTCTGACGCCGCCGAACTATGTCGATCCAACGCCGCGGGCGCTGCCGGACTGGGGCAAGCGCGCCGACCGCACCTACATCAACGCGGTCGAGACGTTCGCGCCGTTTGCGGCGCTGGTGGTGCTGATCCAGCTGACGGGCAAGGCCGATGCCATGACGGCGTTGTGGGCGATGGGCTACTTCTGGCTCCGGCTCGCCCATGCCGTCGTTTTCCTGATCGGCCTGCCTTACATCCGCACGCTGATTTTCGTGCTCGGCTATGTGTGCGTCGTCGGCCTGTTCGTCGAACTGGTGAAGTACACCGAAAGAGCCGATGGTAGCCCACGGTTGAGCGAAGCGAAACCCTGGCTACGAGCAGAGCTCGCACGCTGCCTCGCCGGGTTCCGCTTCGCCCGGCCACGGGCTCAATGATCAACGTGTCGGGACCGGCTTCTCGCCGCGATAATCATAGAAGCCGCGCTGGGTCTTGCGCCCGAGCCAGCCGGCTTCGACGTATTTCACGAGCAGCGGGCACGGCCGGTATTTCGAATCCGCCAGCCCCTCGTGCAGCACCTGCATGACCGAGAGGCAGGTGTCGAGACCGATGAAATCGGCGAGCTCCAGCGGCCCCATCGGATGGTGCGCGCCAAGCCGCATCGCCGTGTCGATCGCCTCGACATTGCCGACGCCTTCATAGAGCGTGTAGATCGCCTCGTTGATCATCGGCAGCAGGATGCGGTTGACGATGAAGGCGGGAAAATCCTCCGACACCGCGATCTGCTTGCCGAGCTTGGTGACGAATTGCTTGGTGGCCTCGAAGGTCGCGTCGTCGGTGGCGATGCCGCGGATGATCTCGACCAGCTCCATCAGCGGCACCGGATTCATGAAATGAATGCCGATGAAGCGCTCCGGCCGGTCGGTGGCGGCGGCGAGCCGCGTGATCGAGATCGACGACGTGTTGGTGCCGACGATGGCCTCGGGCTTGAGCGAGGGACAGAGCGCGGTGAAGATCTTGCGCTTGACGTCTTCCTTCTCGGTCGCCGCCTCGATCACCAGGTCGCAATCGGCAAGATCATGCAGCGTCTTGGCCGGCGCGATGCGCTTGATGGCGGCCTCGCGCTCCTCGTCGGTGATGCGCTGGCGGCTGACCTGACGGGCGAGATTGCCGCTGATGATGGCAAGCCCCTCGGAAATGCGCTCGACGACGATGTCGTTGAGCATCACGTGAAGACCGGAAAGCGCGCAGACATGGGCGATGCCGTTGCCCATCTGGCCGGCGCCGATGACGCCGACTTTGCGGATGGCGTCGGCGCCGGGCCGCCGCTATGGTCGCCGCGCGTCTTCGGCCGCTCCTTCACTTCGACCATCTCCGTTTACCTTCTTTGCGGTGCCGGCCTGTCTTCGGTCAGCGACCGCGCTTTTCAAGCTGTTTTTCAAGTTCTTGGGCCAGCTCCGGCAAGGCCTGATAGAGGTCTGCCACCAACCCATAGTCGGCGACCTGAAAGATAGGTGCTTCCTCATCCTTGTTGATAGCGACGATGACTTTCGAATCCTTCATTCCGGCGAGATGCTGAATAGCACCTGAAATGCCGACCGCGATATAGAGGTCCGGCGCCACGACCTTCCCGGTCTGGCCGACCTGCCAGTCGTTGGGCGCATAGCCGGCATCGACCGCCGCGCGCGAAGCGCCGACGGCGGCGCCGAGCTGGTCGGCGACCGGCTCTATATATTTGGTGAAGTTCTCGCGGTTTTGCATCGCCCGGCCGCCGGAAATGATGATCTTGGCCGAGGTCAGTTCCGGCCGCTCCGACTTGGAAAGTTCCTCGCCGACGAAGCCGGAGATGCCGGGATCGGCCGCGGCGCTCGCCGGCTCGACCGGGGCTGAACCGCCCTCACCGGTCGCCTGGAAAGCCGCCGTGCGTACGGTGATGACTTTCTTGGCGTCGAGCGAGCGCACGGTCTGGATGGCGTTGCCGGCATAGACCGGCCGCTCGAACGTATCGGGCGCCACGACCTTGCTGATCTCGGATATCTGCATCACGTCGAGCAACGCGGCGACCCGCGGCATGATGTTCTTGCCGTTGGTCGTCGCCGCCGCGACAATCGCTTCATAGGGACCGGCGAGCGACACGATCAGCGCGGCAGTCGGCTCCGCCAGCATATGCTCGTAGGCGGGCGCGTCGGCGAGCAGCACTTTCTTGACGCCGTCGAGCTTGGCCGCGGCGTCGGCGGCCGGCTTGCAATTGTGGCCGGCGACCAGGATATGCACGTCGGCGCCGATCTGCTTGGCGGCGGTCAAAGCCTTGCTGGTCGCATCCTTGAGCGATTTGTTGTCGTGCTCGGCGAGCAGAAGCGTGGGCATTTAGCTATTCTCCGCTCGTCCCGGGCAGGCGCGGACCCAGAAAGCATTATGAGCGAGCACCGACTTCCCCATCTGGATTCCCGCTTCCGCGGGAATGGGCGGACAAAAAAGCATCAGATCGCTCCCGCCTCGTTCTTGAGCTTGTCGACCAGTTCGGCGACGGTCTTGACCTTGACGCCGGCCTTGCGCACCGGCGGCTCGGTGGTTTTCACGATTTCAAGATGCGGCTTGATGTCGACGCCGAAATCGGCGGCGGTCTTGTCGTCGATCGGCTTCTTCTTCGCCTTCATGATATTGGGCAGCGACGCGTAGCGCGGCTCGTTCAAGCGCAGATCGGTGGTGACGATCGCCGGCATTTTCAGCTTCACCGTCTGCAGGCCGCCGTCGACCTCGCGCGTCACCGTCAGCGGCGTCGCCGTCGATCGTCAGCTTGGAGGCGAACGTGCCTTGCGGCCAACCGAGCAAGGCCGCCAGCATCTGGCCGGTCTGATTGGAATCGTCGTCGATTGCCTGCTTGCCCATGATGATGAGACCGGGCTGCTCGGCGGCGGCGACGGCTTTGAGGATCTTTGCGACCGCGAGCGGCTCGGCGCTGCCTTCGGTCTTGACCAGGATGCCGCGGTCGGCGCCCATCGCCAGCGCGGTGCGGATGGTTTCGGCCGCCTGCGCCGGCCCGATCGAGACGGCGATGATCTCGGTCGCCTTGCCGGCCTCCTTGAGCCGGATCGCCTCCTCGACGGCGATCTCGTCGAACGGATTCATCGACATCTTGACGTTGGAAAGTTCGACGCCAGAGCCGTCCGACTTGACCCGTATCTTCACATCCTTATCGACCGCCCGCTTGACGGGCACGAGTATCTTCATGGCTAGTTCGGCTTGTCCCGGTTTCTCTTCGCAGCGTTCGGCTGCGCCGCAAAGCGTGGCATGCTGCGGTGCGGGAACGTACCGGCGGTCGTGCTTGCGGTCAACGCCGCGGCGGCGCCAGACCGGCGCCGAGGAGGCGAAAGAAACGGGAACAGCGCGGCTCGGCGGCCGGTGCCGGTTCGCCAGCCGAAGGGACGCCCGCCCCCGTCGCGCTTCTTTCTGTTAGCGGTTCTGGCCCGGATGCCAGAGCACGTCACGCGCGCCTTGATCGTTGGCGTAGCGGGCGGCGACAAACAAGAAATCGGACAGCCGGTTGACGTATTGGAGCACTTCCGGCGTGACGCTTTCGTCGGGCCGATCCAGCAACTCGGCGATCAGCCGCTCGGCGCGGCGGCAAACGGTGCGGGCCAGATGCAGATAAGCGGCCGCGGCAAAGCCGCCCGGCAGAACGAAGGAGCGCAGCGGCTCGAGCGCGGCATTGAGCCGGTCGATCTCGTTTTCGAGCCAGGTCGACCTGCGCCGCGGTGACCGTGAGCCGCGCGCCGCCCGGTCCCTTGCCCTTGCCGGGCGTCGCCAGATCGGCGCCGGCATCGAACAGATCGTTCTGGATGCGCGCGAGCGCCGGATCGAGCGCGGCGTCGCCTGACGTGTGCAGCCGCGCGATGCCGATGGCGGCATTGGTCTCGTCGAGCTGCCGTAAGCGGCGATCCGCAGATCGTATTTCTTGCGCCGCTCGCCGGTGCCGAGCGCCGTCGTGCCGTCGTCGCCGGTGCGGGTGTAGATCTTGTTGAGGACGACCATGGGCTTCGCCGCCACCACGTTTCCAGCGTCTTCCTCAGAGTCTACTTCGCCATCACCCAGATCGTGAACATGATGATGACGATGGCGACGAATTGCAGCAGGACGCGCAAGCGCATCAGCTTCTGCGAGGTGTTGCCCGAGCCGCCGCGCATCATGTTGACGAGGCCGAGCAGCAGCACCACCGCGACCGCGCCAATGGCGATCGGAACGAGGCCGTGAGACAGGAAATAGGACATGGGGGCTATTGTAGCCCGGATTGAGCGGAAGCGAAATCCGGGTGTGGCATTCGGGCCGGAAGGCGGTTCCTGGGTTTCGCGGAGCTTGTCATCGGGCCGGCCACTTCGCGCCGGACCCGTTGGCTCAACCCAGGCTACATTTCAGTTCGATCCGTCCAGCAAGCGCCGCGCGATCACCTGCGCCTGGATTTCGGCGGCGCCCTCGAAAATGTTGAGGATGCGCGCGTCGCAGAGAATGCGCGATACCGGGAATTCGAGCGCAAAGCCGTTGCCGCCGTGGATCTGCACGGCGTTGTCGGCGGCGGCCCAGGCGACGCGCGCCGCCAAGGAGCTTGGCCATGCCGGCCTCGAGATCGCAGCGGCGGCCGGAATCCTTCTGCCGCGCGGCGTAGTAGGTGAGCTGGCGCGCGATCATGATCTCGACCGCCATCATGACGATCTTGTCGGCGACGCGCGGGAAATTGCCGATCGGCTCGCCGAATTGCATGCGCGCCGACGCGTATGTGCGGCGCCTGTTCGAGCGCAGCCTGGGCGACGCCGACGGCGCGCGCCGCGGTCTGGATGCGCGCGGACTCAAACGTCGCCATCAGCTGCTTGAAGCCGAGCCCCTCGACGCCGCCGAGCAGATTTTCCGCCTTCACCGTAAAACCGTCGAACGCGATCTCGTATTCCTTCATGCCGCGATAGCCGAGCACCTCGATCTCGGTGCCCGACATGCCGGCGGCCGGGAACGGACGCTCGTCGCTGCCGCGCGGCTTTTCCGCCAGCAGCATGGAGAGGCCGCGATAGCCTTTTTCGGCCGGGTTGGTGCGCACCAAGAGCGTCATCAAGTCGGCGCGCACCGGGTGCGTGATCCAGGTCTTGTTGCCGTAAACCTTGTAGACGTCGCCGTCGCGCACCGCGCGGGTCTTGAGCGAAGCGAGATCGGAGCCGGTATTCGGCTCGGTGAACACTGCCGTCGGCAGCACTTCGCCGGAGGCGATCTTCGGCAGCCATTTGCGCTTCTGCTCTTCGGTGCCGCTGCCGAGGATCAGCTCGGCGGCGATTTCGGAGCGGGTGCCGAGACTGCCGACGCCGATATAGCCGCGCGACAGTTCCTCGGACACGACGCACATCGATTCCTTGCCGAGCCCCATGCCGCCGTAATCCTCGGGGATGGTGAGGCTGAACACGCCGAGCTCGGACATCTGCGCGATGATATCGAGCGGGATGTATTCGTTGCGCAGATGCCATTCCTGCGCGTACGGCACGACCTGGCCGTCGGCGAACTTGCGCATTTCCTCGCGGATCGAATCGAGCGTGTCGTCGAGCCCGGTGGCGCCGACGGTGGCGTCGTGCTGCTCGCGCATCAGTTCGGCGAGCCGGGCGCGGCGCTGCGCGGTATTGCCGTAGGCGATCAGATGCTCGACCGCGGGGTTGATCCGCGCCGCCACCGCCGCCGGCGCCAGCCCGAGATCGGACGAGACGCACGATCTCGCCCTGGCTCATCGGGATGCCGCCGACGATCTGCGCCAGATATTCGCCGGCGCCGATGCGGACCAGAAGCTCCTCGACTTCGCCGAAATTCCCGGTCGCCGAGAGCCGCTGCACATAGGCCGCGAGCTGGCGCAGCGCCTCGACATAGGTCGCGAGCCAGGCCAGGCCGTGGGTGGCGCGCTGCTCGCGATCGAGCGCGCGCGCAACGGCGCGGCCGTCGCTGCACGACCCGCTCGGC
This sequence comes from uncultured Alphaproteobacteria bacterium, assembly GCA_963829395.1. Lineage (GTDB taxonomy): Bacteria > Pseudomonadota > Alphaproteobacteria > Rhizobiales > Xanthobacteraceae > BOG-931. The sequence continues at coordinate 251,554 of CAWHHX010000003.1, forward strand.
GACCGCCCGGCGCGCGTCGGCGAACAGCGCTTCGACGGCGTCGACCGCCTGGCTCAGCGTCCCGATCAGTTCCTTATCGGCGGACACGGTGGATGCGGCAAGCGACATCAAGCGGCTCCGATGAACCTCGGTTTGGACGATCCCTGGACTGCTGCCAAGCTTACGCGTGCAGTGCACAAAAGCCAAACGTTCCGCCCCGGTGTCACGGCACGCCATTGACGCGACACGTTGACAGACCGGCGGCCATGTCTGGGCGAATGAGCAGAAAACGATCGGCGGAGGAGACGTTGTGACAGGATGCAATCTCGCGCGATCGGCGTTCGACCAATCCTGTCTTCAACCACCGCAAGCTCAAGCTCGGCACATTCCAGACCAATCTCGACTACGGCTGCCTGATGGCCGACGTCGAAGGCCGGCTTGAAAATCAGCTGGCCGAATACGGTGGCGCTGGCCAAGCTCGCCGACGAGATGGAGTTCGAGGCGCTGGTGCCGGTGGCGCGCTGGCGCGGCTTCGGCGGCAAGCTCAATCCGGCCGGGCCCGGGCTTCGAGACCTACACCTGGGCGTCGGGAATCGCGGCGTCGACCGAAAACGCCGGCGTCGTCGCCACCTCGCATTGCTCGATCAACCATCCGATCGTCGCGGCGAAACAAGGCGCCGTCATCGACCATATCTCCGACGGCCGCTACATCCTCAACATCGTCACCGGCTGGAACAAGCCGGAGATCGACATGTTCGGCGCCGAGATGCTGCCGCACGACGAACGCTACGAGATGGCCGAGGAATGGCTCGGCATCGTCAAGCGGCTGTGGACCGAGGACGACGAATTCGATCACGAGGGCAAGTACTACAAGATCGTCAAGGGCTATCTGCAGCCGAAACCGATCCAGCAGCCTTTTCCGGCGATCATGAATGCCGGCGGCTCGGAGCGCGGCCGCCACTTCGCCGGCAAATATTGCGATCTCGTCTTCACCGCGCTCGGCTCGCCGGACTTCGAGCAGAACAAGGCGCAGGTGGACGCCTACCGCAAGCTGGCGCGCGAGGAATACGGCCGCGAGATCGCGGTCTGGACGTCGGCGAACATCATTCAGGCGGAAACCGAAGCCGAGGCGCGGCGCTTCGACGAATACGTCGTGCGAGGAAAAGGGCGACTGGGAGGCGGCGACGTTCGCGCTCAAGACGCTCGGCCTGAACGCCAAGACCTTTTCGCCCGAAGCGATCAAACATCTCAAGGAGCTTTTCATCGCCGGCTGGGGCGGCTATCCGCTGATCGGCACCAAGGAGCAGGTGGTCGACGGCCTCAAGATGCTTTCCGCCATGGGCCTCGACGGCGTGCTGCTTGTCCTGGCCGCGCTTCGAGGACGGCATGCGGGAATTCAAGACCGTGACCTATCCGCTGCTGGTGCAGGCCGGTTTGCGCTGAAGAAATCGGGTGCTTGCAGGACGAGTTCAGCGCCGCCAAACCCATCGCCTATCCTCAGCGCCCAGGGTGGGTTTCGCGTTGCTCAACCCACCCTACGTTCCGGAGACACAATCAATGCCGCGTTTGGACGGAAAAGTCGCGATCGTCACCGGCGCGGCGCCGGGCCCGAAGGCCGCGCTCGGCGCGGTGTTCGCCAAGGCGCTGGCAGCCGAAGGCGCCAAAGTCGTCGTCGCCGACGCTGAAGGATTGCAGCGTCGGTCGCCGCCGAAATCGCCGCCGCCGGCGGAACGGCGCATGCCGATCGTCGCCGATGTCCGCGATGCCAAATCGATCGCGGCGATGATTGCGGAAACCGAAAGGACAATTCGGCCGGCTCGATATCCTGGTCAACAACGCCGCCATCGGCTCGAACATTCCGCCGGTCGCCATCGAGGACATCGACGTCGAGCTCTGGGACGAGTTCATGGCGGTGAATGTGCGCGGCACGTTCCTCTGCACCAAGGCCGCCATTCCCGCCATGCGCCGCAACAATTATGGCAAAATCATCAATCTGTCCTCGACGACGATGCTGTCGGGCCTGTCGCATCGGCTGCATTACGTCACCAGCAAGGGCGCCATCGCCGCAATGACGCGATCGATGGCGCGCGAGCTTGGCGCCTACGGCATCCGGGTGAATTCGCTGGCGCCGGGACTGGTGATGAACAATTCCGTCGCCGCCGCCATGGCCGGCCGGCCGGGGCTGCATGACTTCGTGCTGAGCACGCGGGCGATCAAGAAAGACGTCTTCGCCGACGAACTGGTCGGCACCCTGATCTATCTGGCGTCGCCCGACAGCGATGCCGTGACCGGGCAGTTTCTGATCGTCGACAATGGCGGCGATTATACCTAGATGCGGCGGAAACCATCGCGCGGTGATGCCGGCTTCGCAGCAGCCGGCGAATAACGTATCTGTTGCGACCGATGCCGTCCGCCGAGGCCCGCCGCGCAGTGGATATGATCCGCCCAAGTCTCCACGTCCTTGTCGAAGCATTTTATCGCTTCAACCGCGACGACGGCTGGGCCATCGCCAGCCATATCGCGCTGTCGATCCTGATGGCGATGTTTCCGTTTCTCATCGTCGTCACCGCGATCGCCGGCTTTATCGGCTCGGTCAATCTCGCCGACGAGGTGGCCCGGCTGATGTTCGCCGCCTGGCCGCAGGAGGTTGCGGCTCCGCTCGCCAGCGAAATCCATAACGTGCTGACCACGAGCCGCGGCGGCGTGCTGACGCTCGGCGCGGTGTTTGCGGTCTATTTCGCCTCGAGCGGCGTCGAGAGCCTGCGCATCGGGCTCAATCGCGCCTACGGGCTGCAGCGAGCGGCGAAGCTTTTGGCTGCTGCGGCTCGAATCGATCGGCTATGTGCTGGTCAGCGCCATCGCCCTGCTGGCGCTGGCGTTTCTGGTCGTGCTCGGACCGCTGATCTTCAAGACCGCCGCCAAATTCGTGCCCTGGCTCGAGCCGCTCGAAGCCCATTACGATATCGCGCGTTTCGGCATCGGCGGCCTGGTGCTCGCGCTGGCGCTTTTCATTTTGCATATGTGGCTGCCGGCCGGACGGCGCGGACTGGGCACGGTCTGGCCCGGCATCGTCGCGACGCTGTTGCTATGGCTCGCCTGCGGCTTCTTCTTCGGCCACTACCTCGCCGATTTCGCCTACACCTACGTCAATTATTATGCCGGATTGGCGTCGGCGATGATCGCGCTGGTGTTTCTCTATTACAGCGCCTGGATTTTCGTCTATGGCGCCGAACTCAACGCCGCGATCGCGCGCGTGCGCGAGGGGAAGAGTTAGCTCGGCGTCATTGCGAGGAGCAACGCGACGAAGCAATCCATAGGCTTGCGCAGCGATGGATTGCTTTGCTCCGCTCGCAATGACGATTTTGGCACCGAATCCCGCCTGCACGGGAAAGACCGGAGAAAGCCGTCACGCCCGATTGGATTGCCGGCTCAGTTCCGGCAACGACGCCGCTTCCACCACATCCTCGAAATTGCGCAGGCCGGTGGTCGGCGCGTTGACCAAGACCGACATGTTGCCCGGCTTGTGGCGGTTGGTGCGCATCAATTCGTGGGCGTAGGGTATCTTCTCCCAGGGGAAGACGTCGCTCATGCACGGATCGATGCGGCGATCCATCACGAACCGATTGGCCGAGCTCGCCTGCTTGAGATGCGCAAAGTGCGAGCCCTGCACGCGCTTCTGCCGCATCCACACATAGCGTGCGTCGAAGGTGATGTTGAAGCCGGAGGTGCCGGCGCAGAACACCACCATGCCGCCGCGCTTGACCACGAGACAGGATACCGGAAACGTCGCCTCGCCGGGATGCTCGAACACGATGTCGACGTCGCGCTTGCCGGTGATGTCCCAAATCGCCTTGCCGAAGCGGCGCGCCTCTTTCACCCAGGCGTCGTATTCGGGCGTGCCGACCTTCGGCATCGCGCCCCAGCATTTGAATTCAGAGCGGTTGATGACGCCCTTGGCGCCGAGATTGAAGACGTATTCGGATTTCGATTCATCGGACACGATGCCGATGGCGTTGGCGCCCGAAGCGGCGACCAGTTGCACACCGAACACGCCAAGCCCGCCCGAGGCGCCCCACACCAGTACGTTGTCGCCCGGCTTGAGGGTGTGCGGCGGATGGCCGAACAGCATGCGATAGGCGGTGGCCAGCGTCAGCGTGTAGCAAGCTCGACTCTTCCCAGGTCAGATGCGCCGGCTTGATCATCAGCTGGCGCGACTGCACCCGGCAGAATTGCGCAAACGAGCCGTCAGGCGTCTCGTAGCCCCAGATGCGCTGCGACGGCGACAACAGCGGATCGCCGCCGTTGCAGTCTTCGTCGTCGCCGTCGTCCTGATTGCAGTGAACGATCACTTCGTCGCCGACTTGCCAGCGCTTGACCTTCGAGCCGACCGCCCACACCACGCCGGACGCATCCGAGCCGGCGATATGGAAAGGATGCTTGTGCCCATCCAGCGGCGATACCGGTATCCCAAGACCGGCCCATACACCGTTGTAGTTGACGCCGCCGGCCATGACGTAGACCAGCACCTCGTCTTCGGCGATCGGCCAGGTCGGCACCACCTCCAACTGCATCGCCGTCTGCGGCGGACCGTGACGTTCCTTGCGGATCGCCCAAGCGTGCATGTTTGCCGGCACGTGGCCGAGCGGCGGCACTTCGCCAATATCGTAGAGGTCCTTCAGCGGCGCCGCTGACGGCTTTTTCTGTGCGACGGCCATGATGGGCTCCCAGTTACCCGCCGGGTTGCGTTTCAACTGTCAGTGTGCCGCAGTTGATATTGCGGTGCAACAAGTACGTGAGGCGCAAAGTCGTTCCGCAATCCAGCGGAAATGCTGACAGACAAAGCCCAAGGGCCTATGATGAGGCGGGCTTGGAGCTTCCGGCGTGCGCGCCCGCCGCCGAGGAAAATTCGGGGGGACAATAAATGGACGCCGAAAGTATTGTTATTTGGCTGATCGTCGGCGCTATCGCCGGCTGGCTTGCCGGAATGGTCGTGCGAGGCGGCGGCTTCGGTCTGATCGGCGACATCATCGTCGGCATCGTCGGCGGCTTGATCGCCGGCTGGCTGTTGCCGCGCCTCGGCATCATGATCGGCGGCGGCATCGTCGCCCAGATCATCAACGCCTTCATCGGCGCCGTGATCCTGTTGATCATCCTGCGGCTGATCAGACGATGAACATCGCGCGATAACGCGGCGCGCAAGCGGCCGCGCTTTCAAAAGCGCGGCTTATTCCGCGGGCACGACCGCCGGCAGCATTGGCTTCGGCAGGGCAAAACCGATTTGCCGCCGGGCGATGATCTGGCAGATGCGGCGCGCCGCGACGATCGCCAGCACGGCAATCACCATGCCGGCGAAAACGTCGATGAAATAGTGGCCGCCATTGAGCGGCGTCGCCGCCAGCATGGCGCCATTCGCCAACAGCGCCACCGGGCGCATCCATTTCACCACCCACAACGCCCAGGCAAACAGCACGGCGGACGCCGCGTGGAAGCTTGGAAACGTCACGATGCCGCCGAGGCCGAGCAGATCGAGTTGGCGCAACACGCCGTCGCGCGTCGGCGGCAGGTCGCGCAGTTGATCGAGATAGGCGCCCGGATTGATATTCTTGAGCGTGCCCGGATCGAGGCCGATCTGCTGATAGACGCCGATCGCCGGCACCAGCGCCGAAATGATCGTGGTCGCGACCAATGCCAGGGCAAAGGCGAAGGTGAATTCCTCGATGCGCTGATAGCGCCGCTTCGCCGCCAGGAAGACCGGAATGGCGAACAGCGGCCAGCCGATCATGATGTAACCGCAATTGAGGCAGCGCGCGAGCACTGGGCGGGCGTCGACGAAATGGACGTAGGCCGCCCAGTCGAGCCCCATCGCCCGATCGACGGCGAGCAGCGTAGCGTCCTGCATCGGAAAATTGATCGCCGCCGCGACGTAGGTCATCGGCGCCATGACGGCCGTGATCAGCACGATCTGCGCGGTGGCGCCGAGGACGAACATGATTTGAGGGTCGCGGCGCTTGCGCGAGCGGGCATTGGCGTGGGCAAAGCCGGCGTAAATCCCGACATAGCCGATGGCGATCAGCACGCCGAGCCATCCGATCGAGAATTTCGTGACCACCACGCACAGCGCAAGCGTGGCTGTCAGCGCGCCGACGACGATCCAGTTGAACAACAGGAAACGCCACGCCGCGTCGACGTCGTCCGGCGCTGTCGCTGATTTCGGGTCCATGCCGGGAAACTGCCTGAAACCCGTTAAGGCGGCGCGAATCCCGACGGTTAAAAGGGAGTTGCAGGCGGCAAGCGCCTCTTCACCATATATAGCGGATCCGCAAGGACTCGATGTAGGTCTGCGAATTCGAGCTTAACGCGGTGTCGAGCAGGGCGGCGACCGATATTCCGTTCCGAAACGCTATCTCGGCACCGAGCGAAGCGAGCAGAGAATCGTGCGCCGGCACCGCGCCGACGACAGTGAAGCCCGATCCCGGCAGCGCCTGGAACGCCGCATTGATCGCCAGGCCCGACCAGCGGTCATAGCCCCAGGCGGCGCGGGTGCGCAGCGCCAGGATCGCGCCGTTGTCGAGCGCAACGGCGCCGTCCAGCCAGGCGCCGAGTTCGGTGCGGCTGACGGTCGTTGTTTGCGCGCCGTAGGCCAGCGCGAACGGCGACGCGCCGGACGGGGAACTCTCATTGTAGGCTGGCGTCCAGAAGGCCTGCATTTGCAGCGCGCCGTAGGGAATCAAACCTATTTCCGGCAAGCCAAAAGGGTTGCCGATGCCAAAGCGATAGCCGCCTTCGACGCGGCCGCCGACGTTGTTGGCGGAGAAGCCGGCGGAGAGCTGGTCGGCGCCCGCTACCAATGGAAATCGTCCGGTCGTTTCGGCCTGCCAAGCATAGGCGAGCGCCGCCGCGACATAAGCCGCACCGAAGCGCGAAAAACTGTAGACGGCCGATTGGAACATGTCGCTGTGGCCGCCACCGAGACTGTCCGCAACGCCAAAGCTGGTTCCGCCGCCGCCAACCGCGACGCCCACCATTGTGAAGGGCGTGACCCAATAGTCGAGGCCGATGACGGAGCCGTAGGCACGCGACGATCTGTCGTTGCTTCCAGCAACAGGATCACCCGCGGCATTGTTTTGGCCGCCATAAGCTGCGGCCCAGATGCCCCAGCGGCTCGGCTCCGGGAGGACGTAGCCGGGCAAGGCCTTGTAGATGAGCGGTGGAGGCGTCTGCGGCCTGACATCGCGCGAGTCGGCGAACGGCGTTGTCAGCAGCATCATGAACGAATTCATCGCCAGCATGCCCGCCGGCGCGGCGGCCGTGCCAACCTCGCCGGAAAGCTGCGTCAGGGCGGCCGCCAGAGCGGCCGGCGACAGGTTGAAGAGGTTCAAGAACGCTGCCGACAACAAAGCGCCGTGATTGACGGCGTTGTCCAACCCTTGGGCAACCGCGAAGTCATTGGCCGACGCGCCGGGCGGCAGCAAAGACGTAAAGAGCGGGAACCCGCTAGGCCCGATGATAACTCCGCCGCCGCCTGCGCCGATGAGGTTGCATAGCGAGATCGTGTTGGTATCCAGCGTCACCGCGCCGGTGTGCGCCCAGGCGGCGCCGCAAGTGATCGTAGCGCCGGTGTCGAGAGTGATGTTCGCCAGAGCAAGGATGTCACCCGTGAACGCTGAGGCGGTGCCGAGCGTGGCGGAACTGCCGACCCGCCAAAACACGTTGCCGCCTTGCGCGCCGTTGATCAGCGAAACAGTCGAGGCGTTGGCCGTAGTCAGCGTACTGCCAATGTTGAAGATGAAGACCGAATTGGGGTTGTTCAAACCGTTGAGCGTCAGACCGCCGGTCAACTGAGCCGCCGAACTGAAACTATAGGTGCCGGGGACGAGCGTAAGGCCGCCGAGATTCTGACCGGTGAGGTTTATCGACGTCGGCCTCCCTGCAAGATTATTGTAGGCGTTTATCATGTTGATCTGAGCTTGGATCGCGACCGCGTCGTTCTGATGGATCGAAGCTCCCGGCCCGGTCAGGATGCCGGGCCCGCCGTCCACGGCAAAAAAACCCGTGATCGCGGTGCCTGGGCTGACGCCGAGGTTGCCCGGAAGCGCCGCGGTTCCAGTAAGGACTGTTGGGCCGGTGTTGGTCACCGTCGAGCCGCCCAGCACCGCGAAGGTCGCCACCGTACCAAGAGGCGGGGCCTGCGCATGACCGGGCGAAGTCGGTGCGAGCGCCATCAGGCCGAGGGCTGCTGATGCAGCCAACAAGCGGCGGAACGAGTATCGCGTTCCGACAGCGCCGGCATTGATTCCAGATCGACGACCGCTCGTGGCGAAGACTTGATCCCTCAAGAGCGGCAGAGCGTAGCGAGCGCAAAGCAGGCGCGCTGAGCCTGAGCTCATCGGCATGTGATGCCCACCCCCCAAAATCGAACTCGTAGCGACGCACCCAACGGCGTTACGAGGGAACTTCAAGCAACGAATGCCGACCAACAAAAACGACGAATCGCTAAAAAATTAGCTAAAGGCGGCCGATCGCGGCCATTCGTAGAAATACGTACGTCCCGCATCGAGCTGACGTGGCCGGACCACACTTTGCCGGCAGCGGCACTGTGTTCGATCGCAAAAGCGAACGGTGACGCATTCGCCGCACATCAAAAAATGCGCCGCACTCACGCGGTCGAGCAGTCACCCGCGGGCAACTGCAACGATCGCTGCTGTGCGTCACGCGTCAAAAAAAAGTGCGGCCGCACTCACGCGGTCGGGCAGTCACCCGCGGCAACCGGAATTTTGCGTCACGTGTCATTTGCGTCACGCCCGTAACAAGCCTCGCAGGCCAACGCGCCGCAGATTTTGTCAGCGCGAGCGAACGATGTTCTCGCTTCCGCACGATCGTCGGCGACGACAGGTCTTGCACGCGACGGCTCCGAACGCGCAACGCTCGATGTTGCGCCGCAATAAAATCCGCGTCACACTGGCGACGGATCAATGCGTGTGCAGCAACAATGCGCGACCAGCAAACCGACCAGGCACGACGCGACAAGCCGTTACGCGACAAGCCTTTACGCGATAAACCGTGGATTTTCCGCACCTATGCCGGGCATTCGACCGCCGCGGCATCGAACGAGCTTTACCGCAAGAATTTGAGCAAGGGGCAGACCGGGCTGTCGGTCGCCTTCGACCTGCCGACCCAGACCGGCTACGACAGCGACCATCCGCACGCCAAGGGCGAAGTCGGCAAGGTCGGCGTGCCGATCTCGCACATCGGCGACATGCGCGCGCTGTTCGACGGCATCCCGCTCGGCGAAATGAATACGTCGATGACCATCAACGCCACTGCCGCGTGGCTGTTGGCGCTCTATGTCGCGCTGGCCGATGAACAAGGCGTCGAACGGAAAACACTGACCGGCACGACGCAGAACGACATCATCAAGGAATATCTGTCGCGCGGCACCTACGTGTTTCCGCCGGCGCCGTCGATGCGGCTGACCAAGGACGTGATCTTGTTCACGACCAAGGACATGCCGAAGTGGAATCCGATGAATGTCTGCTCCTATCACCTGCAGGAAGCCGGCGCCACGCCGGTGCAGGAACTGGCCTTCGCGCTCGCCACCGCCATCGGCGTGCTCGATGCGGTCAAAGCCTCGGGCGAATGCGCCGACGCGGAATTCGGCGAGGTGGTCGGGCGCATCTCGTTCTTTGTCAATGCCGGGCTGCGCTTCGTCACCGAAATCTGCAAGATGCGCGCCTTCACCGAACTCTGGGACGAAATCACGCGCGAACGCTATGACGTGACCGATGCCAAGCAGCGGCTGTTCCGTTACGGCGTGCAGGTCAATTCGCTGGGCCTGACCGAGCAGCAGCCGGAGAACAACGTCGCCCGCATCCTCATCGAAATGCTGGCGGTGACGTTGTCGAAGACGGCGCGGGCGCGGGCGGTGCAGCTGCCGGCCTGGAACGAGGCGCTCGGCTTGCCGCGGCCATGGGACCAGCAATGGTCGCTGCGCATGCAGCAAATCCTCGCCTACGAGACCGACTTGTTGGAATACGGCGACGTGTTCGAGGGCTCGCCGGTCATCGCCGCCAAGGTTGCCGAACTGAAACAGGCGGCGAAGGAAGAGCTCAAGCTGATCGACGAGATGGGTGGCACCGTCGCCGCCGTCGAATCCGGCTACTTGAAGCAGCGGCTGGTCGAATCGAATTCGCGCCGCGTCGAGGCGATCGAGCGCGGGGCGCAGACCGTGGTCGGCGTCAACCGCTTCGTCGAGACCGAGCCGTCGCCGCTGGCCGACGCCGCCGACGCGGTGCTCACCGTATCGGAAGAAGCCGAGACCGGTCAGATCGAGCGGCTCAACGCCTGGCGGGCGGCGCGCGACAACGATGCGGTCGCGGCGGCGCTGGCGGCGTTGCGCAAGGCGGCGCGCGGCGGCGCCAACATCATGCCGCCGTCGATCGCCTGCGCCAAAGCCGGCGTCACCACCGGCGAATGGGGCTTTGCGCTGCGCTCGGCATTCGGCGAATACCGCGCGCCGACCGGCGTCGGCACCGCCATGCGCAACGACGCCGAAGGCCTCGACGACATCCGCGCCGAGGTCGATCGGGTATCGAAGAAACTCGGCCGGCGATTGAAATTCCTGATCGGCAAACCCGGCCTCGACGGCCATTCCAACGGCGCCGAACAGATTGCGGCGCGGGCCCGCGATGCCGGCATGGACGTGGTCTATGACGGCATCCGGCTGACCGCGGAAGCGATCGCCGCCGCGGCCGCCGAAAAGGACGTCCACGTCGTCGGCCTGTCGATCCTGTCCGGCTCGCACCTGCCGCTGGTGCACGATGTCATGGCGCGCATGAAGGCGGCCGGCATCGATGACGTGCCGGTCGTGGTCGGCGGCATCATCCCGAAGGAGGACGCCAGCGCCCTGAAAGACGCCGGCGTCGCCGAGGTGTACACGCCCAAGGATTTCGAGTTGAACCGCATCATGGCCGACGTGGTGCGCATCGTGGAGGGAGCGGCGCCAAGCCGCGATCGCGACATCTGACGCGATCCAAAGCTCCCGCCGCGCCGTTCCGGCCGCGGACGTCTCAAAGGCCAATCATGAACGCCGACCGCTTTGCCAACAAATACGGCCTGACATTCCATCATCTCGGCCTCGCGGTGCAAAAACCCGACACGGCGCAGATTTTTCTCGCCAATCTGGGCTATCAGATCGGCACGATGATGCTTGATCCGATCCAGAACGTGCGGCTGGGCCTGTGCGATCATCCGGCCATGCCGTCGGTCGAGATCATCTGCCCCGCCGCGGGCAAAGGTCCGCTCGACCGCTATCTGGCGCAGCATAGAGACGGGTTGGTCTATCACATGTGTTTTGCCGCCAAGGATCTGCCGGCGTCCATCGCCGCCTTGAAGGCGGACACAGATGTGGAAGCAGTGTTCTGGGCCGAGCCGCAGGAAGCTGTCCTGTTCCAGGGCCGCAAGATCGTGTTCTGCATCGTCAAGGGCCTGGGCCTGATCGAACTCGTTGCCGAACATCTCTGACGGGCGACGCGCAATGAAGCCGGCGATCGTCGTGACGGGGGCCTCGTCGGGGATCGGACGCGAGCTGGCGCGCGTCGCCGCCCGCGACGGCTCGGTCATGGTGCTCGTCGGTCTTGCGCCGGAGGCCCTCGACGACCTAGCGGTCGAACTCGGCCGCTCCGGGGTGCAGGCCCACGCTTTGTGCATCGACCTCGCCGACCGCGACGCCGGACGGCGGCTCGACAACACGCTCGGCGAAATCGGCCTTTACTGCGACGTGCTGGTGAACAGCGCCGGCATCGGCGTGTTCGGCGCCGCCGCCGCGACGGACCGCGCGGCGCAGCTGAAGCTGATCGACGTCAACATCCGTGCATTGACGGAGCTGACGCTCCGCTTCCTGCCAGGCATGATCGAGCGGCGCCGCGGCGGCGTCCTCAATGTCGGCTCCATCACCGGTTATCTGCCGGGGCCGAACATGTCGACATATTATGCGTCGAAGGCTTACGTGCGATCCTTTAGCGCAGCCTTGGCGGCGGAGGTGGCGGGCACCGGCGTAACCGTGACCTGTGTTGCGCCCGGCGTGGTGCGGACCGCGTTCTTCGAGCGCAGCGATGTCAGCCGGACGCGGCTTTACAAGATGGCGCCGCGCTCCGGCGCGCCCGAAACCGCGGCGGCAGCCTGGCGCGCGTTCCGGGCCGGCAAGCGGCTGGTGATACCGCGCCTGATCGACCGGATCATCGTCGCGGCATGCAACCTCGTGCCCGACGTGCTGCTGCTGCGCATCGTTTCGACATTGCAGCGATTGCGCTGAGCTCTCGTCAAGAGCCCGCGAACATTCCCTTAAGCTCCGCCACGATGTCGCGATTCATCGTCGCCTCGAGATCGCGCACGATCCGATAGAGCTCGACCCCGTCCATGATGCGATGATCGTAAAAGGTCTGAATTTGGGCGTCGCCGTTCGGCTCGATCAGGCCATAATACAGCATGAATGCGGCCGGCATTGCCGATTGGGTGACGCTGCCGCCGGCCGGAAACGGATTGAGCGCGCAGATCCCCATATATTTTGCGCGCAGCGGCCCCGACCAATTGAGCCCGAAGCTCCAGATCAGCCGGCGCAGGATCACCGGCAGGCGTGAGATCCGGATGAGGCGGCGGAAGCTGCCGACGTCTTCGACCGGCGCCAGCTTGAGTTTGCGCAACGCATCGTCGAGTTCCGGCAATGACCTCTTTTCGGGCGCCGGAAATTGCTCGAAGAACAATGCCGAGACGTCCCGCCAAGTCCGCTCAATGACGATCGTGCAGACCGTTTCCGGGCGCACATACAACCGCGCCCACGGAAACGGCAGATAAAGGGTGCGCAGCTCCGGCCGGCGCTGGCTGACCAGCGCCAAGGCCCTCAGCCATATCGCCGTCCAGCCGATCGCCGGCCGCGGATCGGCTGCACGGGCGGCGACCAAAGGAGCGACGTTGATCCGCCAGGCGCATCCCATGATGTGCGACTTCGTGCCGAAGTGCACGATGTCGTTCATCCACCGCCGTTGCAGAGGAACCGACTGGTACCGACGCTGCGCGTTCATCCCCACCCTGTGCCCAATCACCCCGTGACATGGTCCGGCTGCCCCGGCGTTCATAGGGGCTTTAGCGAACGCGGTCGAGAACCGGCGGCGCGATGCCGCCAGAGATAAGACGCCCGACCCGCGCGATGGCCGCACTGGCGATTGTCAAACGCCGCCGACCGCGTACCAGCCATTCGCAAAAAGCTGGCGTGACGGCCGCGATGCTTGCCGGACTCGCCGCCACGCCATAAAACCGTGCTGAAATAGGAGACAAGAGATTGAGCAGAGAAGCGGTCCTTCGCAAGCTCGAGCCGATTTTTCGCGGCGTCGTCGATCCCGACCTGGTGCTCACCGAAGAGCTCGATGCATCCAAAGTTCCGTTATGGGATTCGCTGAACCACATCATTCTGGTCGTGGAGATCGAGATGAAGCTCGGCGTACCGTTGACGACCGACGAGCTGGCGCATTTGCGCAACGTCGGCGAACTGGTGACGCTGTTGCAGCAGAAGGGCGTGCAGGCATGACGCGCTGGCGCTCGGTCCGGCTGCGCCGGTTCCGCAAAGTGCCGGCTCGGCTATGAGTAGCGACGGCGGCACGCTCGAACGGCTCCTGCCCCGCTACGCCGCGGCGCAAACCCTGCAACAACTCATCGCCTGCGTGCGCGACGATGAGAGCGCCGGCGCGCCGCGCCCGCCATCGTGGCCGAATATTCGTCTGGCACTGACCGGAAATTACGCGACGCAATTTCTCGCCCGCGCCTTTCCGCTAGCTCTGGCCGCGCGCCATCTCGCCGCGGCGGTTTACGAATCGCCCTATAACCAGTGGCGCGCCGAGCTGCTCGATGGCGCTTCGCCGCTGCACGGCTTTGCGCCGACGCACGTACTGCTCGCGCTCACGTCGATCGAGCTCGCCTATGCGTCGCTGCGCAGCCCAGAGGCGATCGTCGCGAGCGTGACCGCGGCGGTCGAAGCCGCGTTGAAGAACAGCGACGCGCATATTCTGATTACGCTCCCGGAACCGCTGGCCGACGAAATCTCCGACAGCGGCGCCGCGTATGCCTGGCGGCGCGCGGTCAATGACGGCCTGCGCGCGGCGCTCGCGCCCAGCGTTACGCTGATCGACGTCGAGCCGCTGATCCGCGCCACCGGCGCCGCCGCCTGGTTCGACGACCGCTTTTACGACAGCGCCAAGATGCCATTCCATCCGGACCGCACCCCGGCGATGCTTGCCGTTTTGGCGGATGCCGTCGCTGGCGTGATCGCGCCGCGCTGCAAGCTCATTGTCGTCGATCTCGACGACACGCTATGGGGCGGCCGCGTCGGCGACGACGGCTACGACGGCATCGATCTCGATCCGGCCGGCAAGGGCCGGCATTTCCTGCGGCTGCAGGCTTTTTTGCGAGGCCTGCACGCCAAGGGGATCGTGCTTGCGGTCGCAAGCAAGAATGACCCCGCCAATGTGCGCGAGGTCTTCGCCAAGCGCCCGGAGATGATGCTGGGTTGGGACGATTTCGCCACGACTGAGATTCACTGGGAGCCGAAATCGTCGAGCGTCGGGCGCATCCTCGAGCGTCTGAAGCTTTCGACCGCTGGCGTCGTCTTCCTCGACGACAATCCGGTTGAGCGCGCCGAAGTCCGGCGGCTTTTCCCCGACATCGCCGTGCCGGAACTGCCCGAAGATCCGGCGCAGCGGGTGCCGATGCTGGAGCGCAGCGGATTGTTCGATCACCGTTTGGCGACGCGCGAGAGCCGCGGCCGCAACCGCATGTATGCCGAGAATGCCGCGCGCGACGACGCGCAGCGCGATGCCGGCGACTATCAGGATTTCCTGCGCGGCCTCGACATGGTCATGGAGGGAGCGCCGCTCGAAGCGGCGCGCGAGCGCGTGCTCGAGCTGATCAACAAGACCAATCAGTTCAATCTGACGACGCGGCGGCATAGTTGGAGCGAACTTGCCACCGTCACGGGCAACGGTTTCGGCCGCTGCTACCGGCTCGCCGACCGGTTCGGCGACAACGGCATTATCAGCGTCGTCGCTGTGGCGCGCGACTCCGGCGAGGACGCCCGCATCGATCTCTGGCTGATGTCCTGCCGCGTGCTCGGCCGCAAGGTCGAGGACGCGATCCTCGCCGACGTCGCCGGCCGAGCGCGCGCCCTCGGCGCCCGCCGGCTCATCGGCGAATACCGTCCGACGGCGAAGAATGCGCTGGTGCGCGAACTTTATCCGCGGCTCGGCTTCGATGAGATCGGCCGCAGCGGCGAATCGGTGCTCTACGCCTTGCCGCTCGAAGATGACCGCGCCGGCGAAGCCGTGCCATTCATCAAACTGTCGGAAGTCCGTTCGCCGGCCGCCGCGGTGGCCAGCTAGAGCCGGCCAATGAAGATCGCGCTATTTCGGCGCGACCGCCGCGAGCGCTTCGCTGAGCGCGCTCGGACTGAGCGGCTTGCGCAAATATCCGTCCATGCCGGCGGCGCGCGCCGCCTCCTCATCGCCGGCTTCGGTCCGGCCCGATATGCCGACGATCGGCGTTCGCCCGGCACCACCTGCAAGCGCGCGGATGCGCCGCGTCGCCTCGAGACCGTCGATCCCGGGCAGCGTCACGTCCATCAGCACCGCGTCGTAGCCGCGCGTCACCGCCGCCACCGCTTCCTCGCCCGTGCCGGCGAAGTCGGCGCGATGGCCGAGTTCGGTGAGGATGGTGTTGAGGATGACGCGGCCATATGGGTTGTCCTCGACGCACAGCACCACGAGGCGGCGCGCCGGAATGGCCGGCCGTTGCGGCGGCGCATCGCCGGCGGCGCCGGCGGGAGCGACTGCAAACAAAGCCGAGAGACGGAACGACGAGCCGCGACCGGGCGCGCTGGTGACCGACAGGTCACCACCCATCAGCTTGGCCAGCACCTTGACCACGGCGAGCCCGAGCCCGGTTCCGCCATAGCGCCGCGCAATGTCCGCATTCGCTTGCGAGAATGGACGAAACAGCCGCTTGATCTCGGCGGCCTTCAGCCCGATGCCGCTGTCGCTGACGGCGAAGACAAGCTTGACGCGACCGCGCGGCGCGCGCGCGGCGCGCACGTCGAGGCGGACCGCGCCGCGCTCGGTGAACTTCACCGCGTTGTCGATCAGATTTTCCAGCGCCGCCCGCAGCCGCACCGCGTCGCCGACCAGCATGTCCGGCAAATCATCAGCCACCGTGACGTCGGTGACGAGACCTTTGGTCTGGGCGCGCGCCGACAGCGAATCCGTCACCGCCTCGACGAGACGGCGCGGGCTAAACGCATCTTCGCGCAGCATCAGGATCCCGACTTCGGCCTTGGCGGCATCGATCATCAATGTCGTGAGCGCGGAGAGATGCTCGGCGCCGCCCTTGATGCCCGCCGCCCAGCGCCGCTCGCGGTCGCCGAGACTGGAGCTAGCCAGCAATTCGCTGAGCGCCAGGATGCCGGTCAGCGCGGTGCGGATATCGTGCGCGTAAGCAACAAACGAAGCCTCCGCCGCGTGCGCGGATACGGCCGGCACGCGCCGCCGCGGCCGGCGCCGGGCCGGCTTGGCCGCTGACTTTTTGCGCGATCTTGAAGGCGCCATGCAACCCTGCCCGGTCGCAACATGCCACGGCGGCGGATCAAACAAAACATATTCAAATGTGATGGTTAGCGTTCAAATATCGAGCGTCCGAGCGCGACCATGCGCCTGACATCGGCCGGCGACGCGCCGGCGGCGCGCAACTCGCGCAGACTGGTTGCCAGCGTCGATTTGGACAGCTTGCGGCCGCCGGCGTCGACGATGAGCCGGTGATGGTGATAGCTCGGCTCCGGCAGGCCGAGCAGCGCCTGCAGCAGCCGATGAATGCCGGTCGACCAGAACAGGTCCTGCCCGCGCACCACATCGGTCACCCCCTGTAGCGCATCGTCGATGGCGACGGCGAGGTGATAGCTGGTCGGCACCTCCTTGCGCGCCAGGACGACGTCGCCCCACATCTGCGGCGCCGCGGCGACGACGCCGGACTGGCCCTGCGGACCCGTGCCGGTCTCGTTCCAGGTCAGCACGCCGGCGCGCGCCACCGCCGCATCCACGGCGAGCCGCAGCGCAAACGCCTCGCCGGCGCGGCGGCGGCGATCGCGCTCGGCCTTCGGCATCTTGCGCGCGCGGCCGGGATAAAGCGGCACGCCGTCGGGATCGCGCGGCCAATGTCCCTGCCGGTCGCGCTCAGCCACCAGAGCCGCGATCTCGCTCCGGCTCTCGAAGCTCGGATAGATGAGATCCATGGCTTCGAGCTTGGTGACCGCGGCCTGATAATCGTCGAAATGCTCGCTCTGGCGGCGGACGTCCGGTTGCCAGGATATGCCGAGCCAGTGAAGATCCTCAAGGATCGCCGCCTCGTATTCCGGCCGGCAGCGCGCGGCGTCGATATCCTCGATCCGCAGGAGCAGCCGGCCGCCGGTGGCACGCGCCATATCGTCATTGAGCAATGCCGAATAAGCGTGGCCGAGATGCAGATGCCCATTCGGACTCGGCGCGAACCGAAAGATGCGCGTGTACATCAGCGCCTTGCTTTCCCTGACCCGGCAGCATTGACCAACGTGCTACGCTCCATCAATCAACCAAGTAAGCGCGGGGCGACGTTCGCATATTGCCCGCGCAAAGCCGGACGTCATCATGCAGTCTCACATACACACCGAAGCCGATCTCGACGCGGCGCTTGCCGCGCTTGGCAAAGCCGATCCGCGGTTCGCCGCGCTGGTCGCCAAAGCCGGACGGCCGCCGCTGCGGCGGCGCGCCGATGGTTTCGCCGGACTTGCCGCCATCATTGTGGCGCAGCAGCTTTCAACCGCGAGCGCCAATGCCATCTGGGGCCGGCTCGCCGCCGCCTTCGATCCGCTCGATGCCGCGGCCATCCTGCGGGCACGCCCGGCGCGGCTGAAGCGGCTCGGGCTCTCGAGCCCGAAAATCCGCACGCTCAAGGCGATCGCCCGCGCCGTCGTGCGCGGGGAGCTTGCGCTGGCCGCGCTCGACAAGCTCAGCGCCGACGAGGCACACGCCGCGCTCACCGCCGTGCACGGCATCGGACCATGGACTGCCGACATTTATCTGTTGTCGGCGCTCGGTCATGCCGATGCCTGGCCGGCGGGCGATCTGGCGTTGCAGGAAGCGGCCAAGGTCGCGTTCGCGCTGCCGACGCGGCCGACCGCCAAGGAGATGCAGGCACTGGCGGAGCCATGGCGGCCGTGGCGCGCCGTCGCCGCCCGTATCCTATGGACCTCTTATCGCGCCGCCGCGGAGGCGGCAAAGGCCGCAGCGCGGGCAAAACCGCCGCGGCCGCAATCGGCGGCGCCGCGGCTCACTGCACGACCAAAACGCCGCGCGTCTCCTGGTGGAAATCGTCGAAAAACTCGTAGCGGCCGGGCGCCAGCGGGCGGACGTTGACGACGCCTTCACTGCCGGCGGCCACGACCTTTTCAACCCGTAGCGAAACGCTTTCGAACTCCATGGCCGCGGCATCGAGATTCTTGACGTGTATCGCCAGCTGCTTGTTGGCGGGGGCATGGACTTCGGCCGGCTGAAATTGATGGCCCTTGACGGTGATCGCGACCGCAGCCTGTTGCGCCGAGGCGCCGGTGGCCGCCACCGGAATCGCCGCGCAAGCCGCCAACATGACGATCATCAATCTGATAACAGCCGGATTGGTTCGCATCCTTCCTCCTTCACAGCGTTCGTTCGCGGGGTGCGCGCCTTAGAACTCGAATTCAAACAGCAACCGTGCGCGCTGGCGGGAAAAGTCGCTCAAGTCGAGCGGCGACGCGACGCCGAGCTCGTGGCCGGCGACCTGCGCTTCCCACGAGGCGCTGACGAGCATCTTGGGAGCGATCTTCCAGAAGAAAGTCGGGCCCAGATAAACGGTATCGCCCGTGAACGAGTTAAAGGTGATCCCGTCGTAATGGCGCAAATACCAGATGTCGCCGCCGATCACGACATTGGGAATGATCTGCAAAGCCAGCGCCGACGAGACACCGAGCGTCAATTCGTTGTTCCACATTGCCGGCATCGCATTGACGCTGGTGGTTTCCGGCTCGTAGAGGACGTTGAAGGCGAGGAACAACCGGTTCTTGATCAGCTCGGTGTCGGCTTCGATCTTGGCTTCCAGGCCATAATTTGACACCGCGACGCCGGATGTCTCGTCGAGGCTGTGCCATTCCGGCTCGAACGACAGCGTCACCGCGAACGGCGACGGATTGCGCTCGATGACAAGCGATCTGATGCTGGCCGAGACGCCGTTCACGCTTCCGGTGTTGCGGTCGTCGAGCCCCGGCACGCCGCGAATATTGTAATACGAGATGGTGGGGCCGAACTCGAGCTCGACGAACTGGTTCGGCGTGTATTCCAGCTCGAGCTCGGTCTCGGTCGCGGTGTAGCGCCCGCCGCGCTTGCCGAAATTCGCTTGGGTGTCAGGCTCGATGGCCCTCTCGCCTTCGATGCCGATCGACGCGCCACGGGTGAAACTGCCGAATATGTATTTGGTCTCGATCTCGTGGAAAGCGCTGTCGGGAAAGAGGCCGAGGCCGCCTTGAGGGGCGCTGTCTTCCGCCGCGGCGGCGAGCGCGCTCATCAGGATAACGGCCGCGCCAGCGGGGCCAACCAGGAGACAACGCAGCAAACGGCGATTGCAAGGAAGGCTGGACATCGCTGTCTCGCAGGAAACGAAAAAGCCGCCGGCAAACGCCGATGAAAAGCACCGCTAACGAATGCGCATTACCGCGCCTCGGCGTCAAGTGGAAATGCAAATATTCGCAAATATTAGAAGCGCTCTATGCTGCGTTACTTCAGGACTATTCTAAAGTGGCAAATATAGAATGATTTTAAACTACGCGTGCATTGCAAACCGCTGCTCAGCAACAAGCCCGATCGAAGCCTGATTGCCTGGCATTGATCGAAACGTGCAAGTTTCGCGAACATCGCATGGCACAAGCCGTCGGCAGGGCGCGCCGGCAAAGGTACCCTATTGCGACGACAACTATCCCGTCTGTCGGATAACTTTGATCTGTTTTAATTCTAAAACATAGGCATTGACGCTGCCTTCGCGCCGATGTTCTGGTCTTGCTGCGTTTGCATCGGGGGGTGCTCGCACGGATGCCGCTGAATTTCTTTCGTCTTGCCCGCGCGCGTTTGGCGCGTCGTCCTTGTTCGCTTAGCGGCGCGCTGCGCATCGGCGCGCTCGTGGTCATCGCCTCGGTCCAGAGCGCGGCGGCCGATGACATTATGGTGACGAAAGCGCCGGCAATTCCGTTCGGTGGTCCCGCCTACAACTGGAACGGCTTCTATGCCGGCGGCAATATCGGCATCGCCTGGGGGCAGTCAAACTGGACGGCAGGCCCCGGCATCAGCGGCACCACCAATCTGTTTCAGAAGATCGACACCTTCGACGAGGCCGGCAGCTTCTTGGTCGGCGTGCAAGGTGGCTACAATTATGTGCTGCCAAACCGCATTCTCCTCGGCGCCGAAGTGGATGCATCGTTTCCAGCGTTTCAGACGGTGCCTGTGGGCATCAATCCGTTCGGCCTCTCCACTGGCGGCGGCTCAAACTTTACGTCGCCGACCCTCGGCACCGTCAGCTTTGCCGAAACGGTGCTGGCTTCCGGGACCGTGCGCGGCCGCATCGGCTACGCGCCCGGGCACTGGCTGTTTTACGGGACCGGCGGATTCGCCTGGACCTACAATCAACAGGCGCTGACCCAGGCCAGCACCGGCAACAGCGATACGCCGTTTCTCTGGCGGCTGGGCTGGGCGGCCGGCGCCGGCGTCGAAGTGCCAATCGCACCGCACTGGACGGCGCGGCTCGAATATCTGTTCACCGACTACGGCACAACCAACAGGACGTACCTCGGAACGCAGCCGATCAATTCCGATTTTCAGCTCCACGAGATGCGTTTCGGCTTGAACTACCAATTCGGCAACGACTCCATTCCGTACAGTGCGCCGATCGTCACCAAGGCGGCGGCGGCGCCCGCGGCGGACTATGTCAGCCTGCACGGTCAGACCACGTTCGTGTACCAAGCCTATCCCACAATCCGATCGGCCTTTTCGGGCCCAAATAGTCTGCCGACGGCAGGAAACGCACGGGAAACGTTCGACGCCACGCTGTTCGCCGGCCTGCGACCGTGGCAGGGCGCCGAATTGTGGTTCAACCCCGAAATCGATCAGGGCCATGGTCTTGGCGACACCCACGGCGTAGCCGGCTTCCCGAGCGGCGAAGCCTACAAGTTCGGCTTCGACTATCCCTACGGCCGCGTGCAGCGTTATTTCATCCGGCAAACCATCGATCTCGGCGGCGACACGCAGAAGGTCGATGCCGACGTCAACCTGTTTTCGCAATCCTATACCGCGAACCGTCTGGTCCTCTGGGTCGGCAAGTTTGCCATCGTCGACGTGTTCGACACCAACAAATATGCGAACAATCCCAAGACCGATTTCATGAACTGGACGCTGATCAATGCCGGCACGTTCGATTATGCCGGCGACGCTTGGGGATATACCTACGGCGCGGCGGTCGAATGGTACCAGGGCATCTTTGCGTTCCGCGGCGGCGTGTTCGATCTGTCGGCAACGCCAGCCGGCGGCGCCTTGAACCCCGCTGCTTACGGTCTCGACCCGACTTTCAGCCAACAGCAATATGTCGGTGAAATCGAAGAACGGCATGCGCTCTGGGGGCAACCCGGCAAGGTCAAGGTGACTGCCTTTCTAAGTCATGGCCGCGCCGGCGACTTCCAAGGCGCCGTCGCCCTGTCCCAGCCCGGACAGCCGTTCGCCGGCGACCCGAGCACCGCGTTGGCATCGCTGCGTACCTACCGCGACCGCACCGGCGTCAGCCTCAACATCGAACAGCAAGTGTCGGAGACCCTCGGCGTGTTCGCCCGCGGCGGCTGGGCCGACGGCAACATCGAGCCGTGGGATTTCACCGACGTCGATCGGACGGTTTCCGGCGGTGTCTCGATCGGTGGCAAGGATTGGGGCAGGCCCGACGACACGATCGGCATTGCCGGGGTGATCAACGGGATTAATCCCGCCCATCAGGCCTATTTCGCCGCCGGCGGCTTGGGCATTCTCGTCGGCGACGGCGCGTTGCCGAATTACGGGCTCGAACAGATTGTCGAAGCCTATTACAGCTACACCATCACCCAGGCGATGAAGGTGACCGTCGACTATCAGTTCATCGCCAATCCGGGCTACAACGTCGACCGCGGGCCGGCGAACGTTTTTGCCGGCCGCTTCCACGCCACGTTCTGACGTAGACAGGCCCCGACCGCCCCGGCTAAAGCAAAAGCTGCAGCAAATTCCGCGTCGCACGCACAGCGCGACGCTTCGGCAAACAACGGGACAATCGATGGCCGGTGAGCTTGATGGTCCGCGGCTTGCGCCGCGCTCGGGGACCGCGCGCCAGCTGGTCGTGTTTCTGCACGGCTATGGCGCCGACGGCAACGACCTCATCGAACTCGGCCAGGTGTGGCAGCCGTTGCTGCCGCAGACGGCGTTCGTGTCGCCACATGCGCCCGAGCCATGCGGCCAAGCGCCGGTCGGACGGCAGTGGTTCGCGCTGACCTTTCGCGATCCCAACGAGCGCTGGGTCGGCGTCAACAAGGCGGCGCCGGTGTTGGAACGCTTCATCGATGCCGAGCTTGCCCGGCTTGGCTTGGCGCCGTCGGCGCTGGCGCTGGTCGGCTTCAGCCAGGGCACCATGATGGCGCTGCATGTGGGACTGCGCCGGGCGGTGCCGCCGGCGGCGATCGTCGGCTATTCGGGACTGTTGGTGCTGCCGCCCGACGGCAATCCGGAAACCTTCATCGAAGACATCAGGTCGCGGCCGCCGGTGCTGTTGGTGCATGGCGACCAGGACGAGCTCATCCCGCCGCAAGCGCTGTTCCAGACAACGCAGGGCCTCGCGGCGCTCGGCGTGCCGGTCGAATGGCACATGTCGGCCGGGGTCGGTCACGGTATCGACCCGGAAGGGCTCCGCCATGGCGGCGAATTTTTGGCCCGGAGCTTTGCGGCCAAGCCTTAGTGCCTCGGTGAAGCCTTAGTGCCTGGGTGAAGCCTTAGTGCCTGGGTGAAGCCCTGATGCTTCGAGGCGGCCCCGATGAAACCCTTGATTGCCTAAGCCTCGGGACGGGCTTCACAATCCTGTCACGCCTGCCTATAAACTAGGGCCAGACGCCGCGGTGCGGCGAGTGAGTCGCGGTAGGAACGTCAGCTTTGAACGCTCACGTATCGCCATCGGGTTTTCCGGCACTGGTGTTGAACGCGGATTTTCGTCCGCTGAGTTATTACCCGCTGTCGCTTTGGTCCTGGCAGGACGCCATCAAGGCGGTCTTTCTCGAGCGGGTGAACATCGTCGCCAATTACGACCGCGCCGTTCACAGCCCGAGCTTCGAAATGAAGCTGCCGAGCGTGGTCTCGCTGAAGACTTTCGTAAAACCTTCCACGCATCCGGCCTTCACGCGGTTCAACGTGTTTCTCCGCGACCGCTTCTCCTGCCAGTATTGCGGCGCCCGCGACGACCTGACCTTCGATCATCTGTTGCCGCGCTCGCGCGGCGGCCACACCACGTGGGGCAACGTGGTTGCCGCTTGCTCGCCCTGCAATCTGCGGAAGGGCAACTTGACGCCGGACGAGTCGAAGATGTGGCCCTCGCAGCGGCCGTTCCAGCCGACGGTGCAGCACCTGCACCGCAACGGCCGGCTGTTCCCGCCCAACTATCTGCACGATAGCTGGCTCGATTATCTCTATTGGGACACCGAACTCGATCCATAATCGCTGGATCGGGCGTTCGGCTGCGACACCGTTGGCGCCACCGCCGCAGCGCTTGCCGCGGCTTTGAGGCTTGTGCGCCAGCTTGATTTCGGACCAAGCTTGGACCGGGGTGACGGCCTGCAAGCGTCGCTGCATCTGATAACAGCGGCAAAAAGACCGTCAACGAACGCGAATTCCAGAGGGAGCAGGAAATGAAAGACAAGGCTCGGCAAACCGAGAGCGAGGCGAGACACCGGCGCCGGCGATTTGGCCTTGGGGGGCTGGCATTGTTCGCGGTCGGCACCACGCTCGCG
This sequence comes from uncultured Alphaproteobacteria bacterium, assembly GCA_963829395.1. Lineage (GTDB taxonomy): Bacteria > Pseudomonadota > Alphaproteobacteria > Rhizobiales > Xanthobacteraceae > BOG-931. The sequence continues at coordinate 275,681 of CAWHHX010000003.1, forward strand.
GCTTTGTCGGCCGCGCCAATCCATGCCGCCGAGACGCCGATCAAGATCGCGCTGATCGCCGACAAGACCGGTCCGCTCGAGGCCTACGCCAAACAAACGTCGGCCGGCTTCGCCATGGGGTTGGATTACGCCACCGGCGGCACCATGATGGTCGACGGCCACAAGCTCATCGTCATCGAGAAGGACAGCCAGACCAAGCCCGACGTCGGCCGCAATCTCTTGAACGAAGCTTATAACGACGACGGCGCCGACATTGCGGTCGGCGGCACCAGCTCGGCCGTGGCGCTGGCGATGTTGCCGGTCGCCCAGGATAACAAAAAGATCTTCATCGTCGAGCCGGCGGTCGCCAACTCGATCACCGGTTCGCACTGGAACCGCTACATCTTCCGCACCGGCCGCAACTCCACTCAGGACGCGATGTCGAACGCGTTGGCGATCGGCAAGCCGGGCACGGTGATCGCGACGCTGGCGCAAGATTATGCGTTCGGCCGCGATTTCGTCACCGCGTTCAAGACCGCGCTGGCGTCGACCGGCGCCAAACTGGTGTTCGAGGAATACGCGCCGCCGCTGACGACAGACTTTACAGCGCCGATCCAGCGCGTTTTCGACGCGCTGGCGAAGGAGCAGGGCCGCAAGATCATCTTCGTCAACTGGGCCGGCGGCGGCAATCCGCTGGCCGCGCTCAAGGCCATGGGGCCGGAGCGGTTCGGCATCGAGATATCGACCGGCGGCAATATCCTGCCGGCGCTGGTCGCCTACAAGGATTTCCCCGGATTGGAAGGCGCCGCCTACTACTATTACGACATTCCGAAAAACCCGGTGAACGACGCGCTGGTGGCGGAGAACAAGAAACGGTTCAACGGCGCGCCGCCCGATTTCTTCACCTGCGGCGGCTTCATTGCCGCGCAGGCCGTCGTGCTGGCTTTGAAAAAGACCGGCGGCTCGACCGACCCGGAAAAGCTGATCGCCGCCATGGAAGGCATGGCGTTCGACTCGCCGAAAGATACGGTGCTTTTCCGCAAGGAGGACCATCAGCTCCTGCAGCCGATGTACGGCTTCAAGATCAAGGTCGATCCGAGCGTGCCTTGGGCGATCCCCGAACTCACCCACGTGATCACCATGGACGAGATGAATATCCCCATCACCAACAAGCGCTAATAGGACGGGCATGGGGCGCTGGGGTTTCTGGCAGGTGAGCAGGGTCGCGGGATGAACGGCGAAGTCGCGGCTTTGTCGACCAGCGATCTGACGATCAGCTTCGGCGGGCAGGTCGCGGTGAATTCCGTGACTTGCGCCTTCCACCAGGGAACGCTCACCGCGATCGTCGGCCCGAACGGCGCCGGCAAGACGACCTACTTCAATCTCATCTCGGGGCAGTTGCGGCCGACGCGCGGCAGCGTCAGCCTGTTCGGCAAGGACATCACGCGGCTCGGCGCGCCGCTGCGCACCCGCCTCGGGCTCGGCCGCGCCTTCCAGCTCATCAACCTCTATCCGAGTCTCACAGTGTTCGAGAATGTGCGGCTCGCCGTGCAGTCGGTCGCGCAAATCCGCTTCGACTTTCTCAGCATCGCCGCGCGCAACACCGCCGTGCGCGACGAGGCGCTCCACTGGCTCGACCGCGTCAAGCTCACGCCACGGGCGGAGCTTATGGTGGCGGCGCTGTCGCACGGCGACCAGCGCAAGCTCGAAGTGGCGATCCTCTTGGCGCTGCAACCGCGCGTCTTGATGTTCGACGAGCCGACCGCCGGCATGAGCCTCGACGAGATTCCGACCATGCTCGATCTGATCGAGGGCATAAAGCTGGAGACGCACAAGACCGTGCTGCTGGTCGAGCACCGCATGGATGTCGTCACCCGCCTCGCCGACCGCATCATCGTGTTGCAGGACGGCATGCTGATCGCCGATGGCGCGCCGGCGGACGTAGTGGCGCTGCCGGCGGTGCAACAAGCCTATCTCGGCGTGCACGGCGCCGGCGAATTGCGGCGCGGGCCGGCGCAATGACCGATACCGGTGAAACGCTGCTTCGGATCGAGGGCGTGTTCACCAATATCGGCCGCTATCGGATTCTGCACGGCGTCGACTTCAACGCGTCGCGTGGACGCGTGACCATGCTGTTGGGACGCAACGGCGCCGGCAAGACCACGACGTTGCGCACCATCATGGGCTTGTGGAAGGCGCGGCTGGGCAAGATCGTCTTCGACGGCCAATCGATCGCTGCACTGGACACGCCGCATATCGCCCGCCTCGGCATCGCCTACGTGCCGGAGAATATGGGCATCTTCGGCAAGCTGACGGTGCGCGAAAACATGCTGCTGGCGACCGAGCGCCGCGGCTTCGCCCAGCCGCACCTCGATCGCGTCTTGGAAAGCTTCCCGGCGCTGAAGCTAAAATGGAACTCGCCGGCGGGTTCGCTGTCGGGCGGACAAAAACAAATGCTGGCGATCGGCCGCGCCATAATCGAACAGCGCCGGCTGCTGCTGATCGACGAGCCGACCAAGGGACTTTCGCCGGCGATGGTGGATCAATTGGTCGAGGCCTTGCTGCGGCTCAAACGCGAGCACACCACGATCCTTCTCGTCGAGCAGAATTTCCGCGTCGCCGAGGCGGTTGGCGACGATGTGGCGGTCATGGACGAAGGCCGCATCGTCCATACCGGCACGATGGCGGCGCTCACCGGCAATCACGGGCTGCAGCACCGGCTGTTGGGGCTCAGCATGGCGGACTCGGCATGAACGGCGACTGGCCCAAGCGATTGCAGCGCTGGGCGCCGTATGCGCTCACCCCGCTCGTCGTCGTCGCCGCCCTGCCGGCGATCGGGCCGGGGCCGTGGCTAACACTGACGGTCGCCGGCCTCACCATGGGCATCATGCTGTTCATGGTGGCGGCGGGCCTGACGCTGATCTTCGGCCTGATGGACGTGCTCAACTTTGCGCACGCCGCGTTCGTCACGGCCGGCGCCTACGTCGCCGTCACGGTGCTCGGGCCGCTCGTCGGCTGGACCAGCGCAACGTCGCTCGCGCTCAACATCGCCGCCTTGCTCGTCGCGCTGGTCGCGGCCGCGATCGCCAGCGGCGCGCTGGGTTTTGTGTTCGAGCGCGTCATCATCCGCCAGGTCTATGGCGCGCCGCTCCGCCAAATTCTCATCACCATCGGCGCCCTCACCGTGATCGAGCAATTGATCATCGTCATCTGGGGACCGCAAGCGATCCCGCTGCCGAAGCCGGCGATGCTGCGCGGCAGCGTGTTCATCGGATCCTCGTCGATCGAAACCTACCGGCTGTTTGCGCTCTGCGTCGGGCTCGCGGTCGCGCTGGCGATGCACCTCTTTCTCACCCGCACCCGCCTTGGCCTCGTGGTCCGCGCCGGCGTCGAGGATCGCGAGATGATCCAGGCGCTCGGCTATCACATCCGCCGGGTCTTTATCGGCGTGTTCATGGCCGGCACCGCGCTGGCCGGCATGGGCGGGATGATGTGGGGGCAATATCAGGCCGTGGTCGGCAGCCAGATCGGCGACAGCATGACCATTCTGGTCTTTATCATTCTGATCATCGGCGGGCTCGGCTCGGTCGGCGGCTGTTTCATCGGCGCCGTTCTGGTCGGGCTGACCACCAATTATGTCGGCTTCCTGGCGCCGAAAATGGCGCTGGGATCGAACATCCTGCTGATGGCGCTGATCCTGTTGTGGCAGCCCCGCGGCTTGTTCCCGATCGCCGAGCATCATTGAGGCGGCGATGGCGGGCCCCATCAACGAACCAGTGCAAGAGACCGCCGGCGGGTTCGCCGATACCAAGGCAGATGCGCCGGTTTCCAAACCAAGCCAGCGCGGCAAAAGCGGATCGTGGGTGAGCTGGCTTGTCTCGGACGACCCGCCGGGCCGCATGCTCCTCAATGTGACCATGCTGGTGATCCTGGCGGTGTTTTTGTTTGCTCCGTTCCTGTTTCCCGGCAGCAAGGCGGTCAACGTCGCCTCGCGCATCTGCATTTTCGTGATCCTGGTGGCGAGCTACGACCTCATGCTCGGCTTCACCGGCATCGTCTCGTTCGCGCATACGATGTTTTTCGGCATCGGCGCCTATGGCGTGGCGATCGCGATCGCCAATGGCTGGACCGGCTGGAGCGGCGTCGTCCTCGGCGCGCTCGCCGGCGCCGTAGTCTCCTTGCTCATCGCCGCGGTGATCGGGCTGTTGAGCCTACGGCTGCGCGCGATCTTCTTTTCCATGATCACGCTCGCGGTCGCCGCCTTCGCCCTGATCGTCGCCGAGCAGTGGCGGAGCCTGACCGGCGGCGAAGACGGGCTTACGTTCGCCGTGCCGGCGATTCTCAGCCGCAACTTCCGGCTCCTGCCCGACAAGGTGATGGGCGTGATCATCAACGGCCCGGTGATCACCTATTACATCACCTTCGCGGTGTCGCTTCTGCTGTTTCTGATCATGTTGCGGATCGTCAATTCGCCGTTCGGCCTGGTGCTGCGCGCCATCCGCGAGAACGAATTCCGGGTCGAAGCGATGGGCTACCGAGTCGTGGCCTACCGGACGCTGGTGTGCGTCTTTTCCGCCGTCATGGCGTCGCTCGCCGGCTCACTGATGGCGCTGGTGCTGGGCTATAACGGCCCCGACACGACACTGTCGTTCTCGCTGATGATCGACATTCTGCTGATGGTGGTCATCGGCGGCATGGGTACGCTCTACGGCGCGGTGATCGGCGCCATCGTCGTGGTGCTGGCGCAATATTATTTGGAGAATGCGCTCGGCGCCATGAGCGGCTCGATTTCCGGAATGCCGGTGCTGGCGGCGCTGTTTCATCCCGACCGCTGGCTATTGTGGCTCGGCATCATCTTTGTGCTGATCGTAACGTTCCTGCCGCAGGGCATCGTCGGCCGCCTGCGGCGGCGGCGGTAGGCGCGCTTCGTCATCGCCGGGCTTGTCCCGGCGATCTCGCTGCAGCGGCCGCCATCGCGCCCATGGCCGGGCCGGCGCCGCACCTTGTCACTTCATCGGGCACTTATCGTGATAGCGGTCCTGGTGATTTTTCAAAATTGTCGTCACGGTTTTGATTTCGAAGCCGCCGTCGGGCTTCTTGACCACCTGCTGCAGATAAAAATCTTGAATCGGGAAGTGATTGTTGCCGTAACGATAGGGTCCGCGAACCGACGCGTAGTCAGCCCTTTCCATCGCCGCCCTGGTGGCGTTCTTATCGGTCAGGTCGCCCTTCACCGCCACGACGGCGCCGCCGATGAAATTCGCCGCGTCATAACCTTGTGCGGCATAGAAGGACGGATCGCGCTTGTAGGCGGCGCGGAAATCGGCAACGAATTTTTCATTGGCAGCGTTGGGCAGATCGATCGCCCAATGTCCGGCGGTCGCCACCCCGACGGCGAATTCGCCAATCCGCGGCAGCGTCAGGGCATCGATCATGTATGCGGTGTAGAGCGGTATCTGGTCCTTTAGCCCAGCCTGCGCATATTGCGTGAGAAACTGCGCGCCGGCGGCGCCCGGATAGAACGCAAAAATAGCGTCAGGCTTCGCCGCCCGGGCTTTGGTGAGCTCGGCCGAGAAATCGAGCTGGGCCGGCCAGGGCGTGTACTCCTCGCCAACCACCTCGCCCTTGAAATTCGCTTTGACGCCGGCGGCAACGTCTTTGCCGGCGGCATAATTGGGATCGATGAGGAACAGCGTCTTGACGCCCTTCTGATTGAGATACTCTCCGGTCGCCTGCGCGGCCTGATCGCCTTGCCAGGAGACCGAGAAGAAATACGGCGAGCACTGCTCGCCGGCGATTTGCGAAGGACCGGCGTTGGCGCTCACAATAAAAGTCTTTGAGTTGACGGCGGGAAGCAACGAGGCGAGCAGCACGTTGGAAAAGCCGTAGCCGGTGAGGAAGTCGACGTGGTCGCTTTCGATCAATTTGTCGGTTTTCTGCTTGCCGACCTCGGGCTTCTGCGTGTCATCCTCGTAGATGACCTCGATCGGACGGCCCGCCATCCGCCCGCCGAGATTCTCCACGCCGAGATTGAAGCCGTCGCGCATATCGTTTCCGATCGCCGCGGCTGGACCGCTGAACGTGCCGACAAAGCCGATTTTGACGCTATCGGCCGCAGCGGCAGGCGCCGCCGCAATGCTCGCAGCCGCAAGACCTGCAACCAGGTGCTTCATGTGCTCCTCCCGCGTCAGCGTTTCTCGGCGGCTTTTGGCTACCGCCATTCAAGTCAGTCTACGCAATTATGGCCGTTACGGCAGCAATCTGGACGAGGCTGCTACGCCGCGTGCTCCTTGCGCGCGCCGGCGAAGGCGGGCGCCACTTCGGCCATGAAGCGCGCCATTTCTTCCTTGACCTGATTGTGTGGCTTTAGGCCGACATTGAAGTAGAGGATTACTTCGGCGAAGCCGGCCGCCTCGACTTTCTTCAACGTGTCGATCATGCGCGCGGGCGAGCCGAGCAGCACCGAGTTCTCCGTCAAATCCTCCGGCTTGACCTTCTGCAGCCGCTCGACCATGCCGACGAAATAGCGATAGCTCGGCGGCGCCGTCTTCGGATCGCCCGGGAAGGCCGGGATCACGCACTCTTTGTAGTAGCGAATCTGGCGCGCGCGCTGGGCATCTTCCTGCGCCTTGGTGTCGGCAAAGTGCGTGAAATAGCTGCACATCAGCCGGCCCGGCTTCGTGCCGTGCTTGGCGCAAGTCTCATGGTAGAGGTCGGCGACCTGCTTGAGCCCGCCGTAGCTGATGGCGGCGGCGAACGGCGCCACGATCAGGCCGCAGCCCAGGCGCGCCGCGAGCTCGATCGAGGGCTGCGAGAACGAACCGACATAGGTCGGGATCGGCCGCTGCACCGGCTTCGGCGTGATCCGCACGTCGTCGAACGAATAATGTTTGCCGTGGTGGGAGATGCGATCCTCCGCCTCCCACAGCCGGCGCACCAGCTCCAGCCCTTCTTCGAAGATGCCCTGATTGTCGGCGAAAGAGACGTGAAACGGCAGATATTCACGCTGGTCGTAACCGCGGCCGCAGGCGAAGTCGACGCGGCCGTTGGAGAGCAGATCGAGCGTCGCCCATTGCTCGGCGACGCGAATGGGATGATGCAGCGGCAGCACCGTCACCGCCGGCGCGAGCCGGATGCGCGTCGTTTTGGCGGCGACATAGGCCAGCACCAGGTCCGGACAGGACAACACGCCAAGCGAATTGAAATGATGTTCGCCGATCCAGGCCGAGTGCATGCCGAGCTTGTCGGCGTAGAGCGCCTCGGCGGTGATGTCGGCGACGAACTGATTGGAAGAACGCGTATTGTTTTCGTAGTGGTTGTCGCTCAGCGTGAAGTAGCCGAAATCCATTTTGTCCTCCTCGAACCTATGGTGCGTTTGAGCGCGGCCCGCGAGGGGCCGCACTCGATGGTTGGATTGATCCCGAATCAGTCTCGTCCCGCATTCATGATCGCTTGCGCCAACAGCGTCGGATTTGAGAAGCAAAGCTCGTGGCTGCCGGGGACCTGAACCAGCCGGAACAGCCCCAATTTCTGCGACAACCGCGGATGCCACGGGTAGTGATGCGGCAGCGACGTGTCCTCCGTGCAGTTGATGTAGGACTTGGCGATCGGCATATCCGCCGGATTGGTCTTGAGCGAAATCTTGTCGGAAAACGTTTTCACCGGATGCGGATTGAGCATGTCGTAAGTCTTTTGTGCCGTGGCGGCATCGACGTCGTTGATGAAGGCTTCGCGCCAGATCGGAAACGGCAGCACCACCGAGCTATCGCCGCGCTGCGCGGCCACTGCGTCGAACAGCGCGACGTAGGGCGGCGGCACCATGTCGTTGAGGCTCTCGCCGTTGTTGGGAACGAACGCGTTCCAATAGACCAGGCGGCGGATTTTTTCCGGGACCTGATCGGCCACGCCGGTGATGACCATGCCGCCATAGCTGTGGCCGACCAGCACGACGTCCTTGAGGTTTTTCTCGGCGAAATAATCGACAATCGATTTGATCGCTGCGGCGAGCCCGATCGTCTTCGCGTCGCCCGGTCGGTTGCCAGCGATGGTCGGCGTGTGGACGTCATGACCGGCGGCGCGAATTGGAGCCGCGGTCGGTTCAAGCTCGGCGCCGGTGTGCCAGGCGCCGTGAACGAGCACGTAAGTGGCCATTTTGCATTCCTCCCAGGTTCGGGTCTCGAGCGGACCCTTGGCGCCAGCGACACTACAGGAATGCCGATGGCCTGAACCATGCCCGTCATGATAGTTGAAAATGCATCTGTTGTAAATGCAATGGAGAGGCGCCGGGTCGCGCGGTCGCGACCGCGGCCAAGTCTTTGACCGACTCCGGGAATTCAACTAGACGAACAGCCGTCCGCGCCGGGAATCCGCAAGGTGAAGGCCACGCTCGATCTCGACAATTACCTGCCCTACCTGGTGAATCGGGTCGGCACCATCATTGCCGATCAATGGGGCAGCGAGGTGCTGGCGCCGTACCGGCTGAGCATCGTCATGTGGCGGGTCATGGTAGTGCTGGCGAGCCGCGGCGGCCAGCGCCAGATCGATCTCGCCGACCTGACCAGCATCGACGTCTCGACGTTGTCGCGGCTGGTGACGCGGCTGATCGCCATGGGCGTGGTGTCGCGCACGCGCTCGGCTAGCAGCACTCGCGAAGTCGTGGTCAAGCTCACCGCCAAGGGAACGGCGCAGGTCGCTCGCCTCGTCCCGATAGCGCGCGAGTATGAGGCGGTCGCCATCGCCGGCGTACGGCCCGAGGACCTGGCGGTCCTGAAAAGCAGCCTGCGGCGCGTGTTCGCCAACATGAAAAATCGGCAGCAATCGGCGAACGCGCCGGGCCGGCCGTCGAAGCGGAACCGCGTGCGGCGCCCGGCGGCGGCCGCCGAGTAATTCCCGACCTCGTGCGGCGCGTCGATACAATTGCGGTTATAATCCAGCCCTATAGATCGCGCAGTGTCGTCCGCCCGCAGCCGCGGGCGCGTGAACAGGGAACGCGATGCGCCACTTGCCAACGCGGACATTCCACCGCCGCTCGTTCCTGCGAGCCGCCGGCCGCCTGGGCCAGACGCTGATCGCGGGCAGCCTGCTATCGCCCGGTCTCTCGATGTTCGAGCTCGGTGCACGTTCACCGGCGAAAGCACCAACGCCCGAGCCGCTCGCGCAGCCTTCGGAAATCCGGAGCCGCAATGGCATTTTGGACGCGACGATCACCGCCGCGCCCGGCCCGGTACGGCTTGGCGATCACACGCTTGCCGGCTTGCTCTACAACGGCGCCTATGTGCCGCCGCTCCTGCGAGCGCGCCTCGGCGATACCATGCGGATCACCTTCCGCAACGATCTGATCAATCATTCTGGGCTCGATCGTCCTGGCTACGTCGGCCCCATTTGCACCGGTGTCGACACCCCGTCGAACCTGCACTTTCACGGCATGAGCGTCTCGCCGCAGGGCAACAGCGACAATGTCTTCGTCCATGTCCGTCCCGGCGACGCGTTCCAGTACGAGGTGCGCATTCCCGCGTCCGGCCGCCAAGGCCCGGGCCTGTTCTGGTACCACCCGCACGCCCACGGCTTCGTCAACGAGCAGATCCTCGGCGGCATGTCGGGCGGTCTTGTCGTCGACGGCATCGAGCAACTTTTCCCCCTCCTCAACGGGCTGCCCGAACGATTTTTCCTGATCAAGCATGTCAAGCTCGGCGACGACGAGGTCGTCTCGATCAACGGCCAGATCAATCCAGCCGTCGCGATGCGCGCCGGCGAAATACAGTTCTGGCGCCTCGCCCATATCGGTGCGTCGGAATTCTACAAATTCCGCATCGAGGGAATGGCGCTTTACGTGGTGGCGACGGACGGCCACGCGCTGGCGCGGCCGCGCAAGATGACCGAGTTCTTTATCGGTCCGGGCGAGCGGATCGACGCCATAGCCGTCGGTCCGAAGCCCGGCGAATACGCCATGCATACGATCTCGTTTCAGAACGAAGCCTGGCGGCCGCCGGAACCGGTTTTGCCATTGGCGGTCGTGACCTCGAGCGGAGCACCGACGGCGGATGCGGGGCTTGAGGACGAGATTTTGCGCCAGCGCGCCACCGGCCCGCAATGGATCGACGAGGTCCGCGCCGCGCCGATCGCACGGCGTCGCACGCTGGTTTATTCCCGCACGGCCGACCGCAAAGTGTTCATGATCGACGGACGCGTTATCGACGAGGCCCGCACCGATCAGACCGTCAAGCTTGGCGAGACCGAGGAATGGACGGTCATCAATACCGATCAGCAGTATCACAGCTTTCACATCCATCAGACGCCGTTCCTGGTGACCGACGTCGGCGGCGTCCGCTGGCATGACGACAGCTTGCGGGACACTTTTTCGGTGCCGCCGGCCACCGATCAAGGGCCCGGCACGCTGAAGGTCGTCATTCCGTTCACCGATCCGGTGATCGTCGGCCGCTTCGTCTATCACTGTCACGCGGTCGATCACGAAGACAAAGGCATGATGGGCGTCATCGAGGTGGTCGCTTAAGCCGGCCAGGCGTGCGGCGATCGTTGGGCGGCGCCGTGCGCCCGAATGCCGCTTTTCATCGCGCAATGACTGGCTTACCTTTTCACCGGCGCGGCATCGCTGTCGGTAGAACAACAAAGCGCGCGGACAGGCCTTGCACCGGGGGGGAACGATGGCCGGCGAGCCGGAGATTCAGGTTTCGCGCCTGCTCGACGAACGGGGCCTGAGCCGCTACCAGGTTCGATTGCTGGTCTGGGCCATCCTGCTCTCCCTGATCGACGGCTATGACATCGGCGCCATCGCTTTTGCCGCGCCACACCTGGTCGCGTCATGGGGTATCGAGCGCAGCGCGCTCGGGCCGGTGCTGAGCGCCAACAATATCGGCGTGCTGTTCGGCTCGGCGATGTTCGGCTGGATCGGCGACCGCTATGGCCGCAAGCCGGCGCTGATCGGCGCCAATCTCTTGTTCGGCGTGCTCACCCTTGCCGCCGCCTACTCGACCGATCTGACGCAATTGTTCTGGCTGCGGCTGTTGGCCGGCATCGGCATCGGCGGCGTCATTCCAAACCTCGTCGCCATCTGCACCGAATCGGCGCCGCGGCACCTGCGCGCGACGCTGCCGATCGTCGCCGTCGGCTGCGTGCCTCTGGGCGGCGCGGCGGCCGGCGTCGTGAGCATGTTCTTGGTTCCCCACTATGGCTGGCCAATCCTGTTTTCGATCGGCGGCATCGTGCCGATCGTGATCGCGCTCGCCGCCATCTTCAATCTGCCGGAGTCGATCAAATATATGGCGCTGCACGACAGCCAGCGGCCCAACATGGTCAAGCTGATCGAGGCGCTGCGTCCCGGTTTCACCGTGCCGGCGAACGCGCGTTTCGTCATCGAGGACGAGCGGCAGATGCCGTCGTCCAATCCGCTCTATCTGTTTCAGCACGGCCTGTGGCTGATCACGCCGCTGAGCTGGCTGCTGTTTATGCTCAACCTGATGGGCTATTTCTTCCTGTCCGGCTGGACGCCGACGCTGTTGACGGCCGCCAAGCTGCCGCCGGCGACCGCGGCGCTTGCGGCAGCCTTGCTGCAACTCGGCGGCACGGTCGGCGCGCTGACGCTGTGCTGGTGGCTGCAGCGGCATCGTTTCCTCGCCATTTCGCTCCTGTTGGTGCTGGCGGTGCCGGTGGTCGGCTCCATCGGCTTTGCCGGGCTGACGTCGAAAGCCGCCCTGCTGACGGCGACATTCTTCGCCGGCTTCATCGTGCTTGGCGTCCAGATCGGCATCAACGTCGTCGGCGCGATGCTCTACCCGACGTCGTTGCGCGCCAACGGCTCGGGCTGGCAACTCGGCCTCGGCCGGGTCGGATCGATCGTCGGCCCGCTTGCCGGCGCGCTGTTCGTCGGCATGCCGGTGCAGCAGCTTTACATGTGGTCGGCGCTGCCGTTCGCCGCCGGCGCCATCGTCTGCTTCGCGATTTATCTATTGAACGAGGCGCGGCTCAGGGCGCATCCGGAATTGGCGAAGGCGCAGTAGGGGCCTCAAGGTCAAAACGGCTCAAACCCCCGCAGCGCCGGGATCACCTGTTCGCCGAACAGCCGGATCGAACGCAGCAGATCCGACTCCGGCAAATCGGAGAAATTGAATTCCCCCATAAAGGTGTTGAACACGCCGGCTTGCGCGGCGGCGCGGATTTTGGCGGCGACCGTATCCGGCGCGCCGATGAAGACGAGATCGTGCTTGAGCAGATAGTCGGGATTGAACACATTGGCCATGATCTCCGAGGCGCCCGGCTCGCCGCGGCCGACGAACATCTTGGCAAACGCCGCGACGCGGTCCTCGAAGCTTTCACCGGGTTTCGGCCGCGCCAAAAATCCCTCATAAGCGCGGCTCGCACGGAACAGCGCAACGTCCAGCGCTTTCTGGTCGGTCTCGTCGATATAGCAGATCGTGCTGTAGGCGATGTTCGGCTTGCGCGGCCAGCCGGCGCGTTGCCAGTTGTCCAGAAACACGCGATAGCGCGGCGCCGCGTCGGCGCGCGGATAGACCAGAAAGTAGCCGGGATTGATGCCGTGCCTGGCGCAGAATTCGAGCGTCGGTGGATCGCGGCTCATCATCCAGAGCGGCGGATGCGGCCGCTGCGCCGGCATGACCGCAAGCTCGGCGGCATCGGTGTGGAACGTCTCACCGTGAAACGAGAACGGCTGCGTCTCGCCGAACGCCGCCTGCAGATAGTCGACGAATTCGAGCGTCGGCGATTTGCGCTTCCCGTAATCGAGGCCGAACGGCCGGAAATAATCCGGATTGATGCCGGGGACGAGACCGAGCTCCATGCGGCCGCCGAGCATCTGATCGACGATCGCGATCTCTTCGGCGAGCCGCAACGGATGATAGAGCGGCACGATATAGCCCATCGGCCCGATGCGCAGGCGCTTGGTGCGCGCGCCGGCGCCGACCGCATAAAGGCTCGGCGACGACATCCAGCTTTCGTCGGGGCGGAAATGATGCTCGACACAGAAGGAATGATCGAACCCGACCGCGTCGCACACTTCTAGCTCGCGCCAGAGCTGCTCGTAGCGCTCATGCGGCGTCATGCCGGGCTTGGCCCAGATATGGGAGAAGTGCGCAAATTTCATGAAGCCGCAGCCTTCGCTGCTTCGCCGAGGTTTGTAAAGCTGGCTTGCCCAGCCGTCGCTGCGAAACAGCGAAGGCTGGTGCCCGTGGAGGGAATCGAACCCCCACTCCTTGCGGAACACGATTTTGAGTCGTGCGCGTCTACCAGTTCCGCCACACGGGCTTTTTAGTGGAGCGTGACCTTATCGGAAAACCGGCTACCACTTTCCGGGTCACGCTCATTTGGGTGGAGCCTTCTATATCGCCCGCTTCGGCTTCGCGCAAAAGAAAATCAAAACGTCGCCACCTTGCCGGCGCGCGATTTCCGGCCTTGCATCCGCCGGCAAGATCGGCACAGTGCGGCGGCAAACGCCACGGCGGGGTCGCGTCCGAGGAGGTTGCATCAATGGCAGAGCTGGCGATGAAGGCGAATTGGAGCGAACAGCTGCGCCGCGAGCCCGCCATCGCCGCAGCGCTGGCGGTGTTCGCCGGCAGCGCCGCGACCATCCTCGGCGCCTGGTATTTCCAATATGTGTTGAAGCTTCCGCCCTGCCCGCTCTGCCTCGAGGAGCGCCTGCCCTACCACATCGTCATTCCGCTCTCGCTGCTGCTGGCGATCGCTGCGATCGTGCGGGCGCCGCACAAGCTCATCGTCGTCGGCTTTCTGGCGATCGTGGCCGCGATGCTGTGCAGCGCGGCGCTCGGCGCCTATCACGCCGGCGTCGAATGGCGCTGGTGGCCGGGGCCGACCGATTGCTCCGGCCCGATCACCGATTTCACCACCAAACCGCTGCTCGATCAGCTGCGGTCGATCCGCGTCGTGCGCTGCGATGAGGCGGCGTGGCGCTTTCTCGGCCTCTCGCTCGCCGGCTATAACGTACTGATTTCGCTGGCGCTGGCAGCCATCGCCGCGCTCGGTCTGGTGGCGCACAAAGAGCGCGCCTAGCGTCGCCTTTGGCGTGTCAAAGAATTGTCGGCACGGGCCGATATATCATCGGTTGTTCCGCTCCCGTGCGGCATTGCACCCGGGCCAATGCCCGGCCGGCAGCCGGCCCCCCAAACGGCGGAACCAAGGGAGAGCTTCATGAGCATTTTCGGAAAAATCGTATCGGCGATCTTCGGCCATGCGAGTGCGGCCCCAGCGCCGGCTGGTGCATCGCCCGGCGCAGCGGCGGCGCCCGCGGGCTCCGCGGCGCCGAAGCCCGCGTCCGCTCCGGCGGGGGCGCCTTTGGCCACCGTCGACGTCGCCGCCGTTCTGACCAAGCTCGCGGCCAGCAACAAAGAAAAGCTCGACTGGCAGAAGTCGATCGTCGACCTGATGAAGCTTCTCAATCTCAACTCCAGCCTTGCGGCACGCAAGGAGCTGGCCGACGAACTGCACTATAGCGGCGACAAGAACAATTCGGCGTCGATGAACATCTGGCTGCACAAACAAGTCATGGTGAAACTCGCGGAGAATGGCGGAAAAGTCCCCGACGAATTGCGAAAATAAAACACAAATTGCCGAGAGCCGCCGGTTGCCTGCCTCTGGCACAGCCGGCGGGCTTGGATTAAGCTGCGCCGAGGTTTTGCCACGACTTCGGCGTAGCGCCGTCACACCTGCGCATGGAGGATGAGCATGGGCTTGTTGGACAATCTGGGCCTTGGCGACATGCTCAAGGGTCTGCTGGGCCAAGCCGAGTCGACCGCGCTGCCGACCTTGATCAACACCGTGCTGGCGCAGACCCAGTATCACGATCTCAACGGGCTTGTTGCCGCGCTGCAGAAGGGCGGCCTCAATGCCCAGGTGCAATCGTGGCTCGGCCCGGGCAACAATCTGCCGATCACCGAAGATCAATTGAAGGCAGTGCTCGGCAACAGCCAGGTGCAGGATTTCGCCCGCCATCTTGGGCTGCCGGTCGACCAGACGCTCAAGCTCATGGCGCAATATCTGCCGGACATTGTGGACAAGGCGTCGCCGAACGGAACGCTCAAGCCGGCGTGACCTCGGTGCGTGCAATTTGATTCCGTCTTTGATTGCTTTTGACGAGGGAGAGAACCATGAAAACCTGCGCAATCGTCGCCGCCGCTTTTTGTCTGGTCGCCACCGCCGCGCTGGCGGACGACAGCTGCAAAGTACAAGCGACCGGCAAGAGCTTGCACGGCGCCGCGCTGACGAGCTTCGCCAAGAAGTGCTGCAACGACCAGGCAGCCGCGCAGAAGCTGCATGGCGCAGCGCAAACCAGCTTCACCAAGAAGTGCTTGTCGGACGCGACCGGCACCTAAGCGTTTGTTGCGGCGTATCGCGCGCCACCTTCGTCATCCTCGGCACAGGAGAATTGCCGCCATGAAAAGCGCTTTGTTGATCGCCTCGGGAGTTTTTCTCGCCGCTGTGGCGTCCACCGCCGTCACCGTTCCGGCGCAGGCCAAAACGATGAAGGAATGTGCCGCGCAATGGCAGGAGATGAAGGCGGCGAACCAGACCACCGGCATGAAATATCGCGATTTCAGCAAGCAGTGCATGTCGGAGGGCGCGCCGGCCGCCGAAACACCGCCGCCGCCGAAACCCGAAGTGGCCGCACCGACGCCGGCCGCCGAACCGGGCGCCAAGCCTTCCGGCGGCCGCGCCGCCATGGTGGCGCGCATGCGCGCTTGCGGCGCCGATTGGAAGACCGCCAAGGCGGAAGGCAAGACCGGCGGACAGAAGTGGCCGCAATATTGGAGCGAGTGCAACAAGCGCAAGAAGGCCGAAGGGATGTGACGCCGCGGCCGTCGCCCGCTGCCGGCGCGCGGCGAAAACGCGTCAGGCTGTCGCTTTTTCCTGCGCGATGAAGGCGCGCCAGCCGCCGAAGCTTGAAATATCGCGGGCGCCTTCGATCGCCTCGGCTTCGACCAGAAAGCCTTTGACCGGGCGGCCGCCGCCGAGTTCGAGCGTGCCGATCGACAGGGGCGGCGGCACGGCGGCGACAAACCGCCCGAAGGCACTCTCCGACAGCGCCCAGACTTCGATCTCGATGGCGGCGCCGGCGCCGTTTTTCACCCGCAGCAAACCGGGCTTCGGCGGCCGCGTGCCGGGAAGCGCATAAAGCCGGTAATGCGGCGCGGTCGCGCCGCGCTCGATCAGCCGCGCGCCGGCGGCGCGCAATTCGCCGTTGAGCGGCATGCCGGAGAGATGGGCGCCGACGACGGCGAGCGGTATCTCACCCGCGGCCAGCGCCGGGGTTTCGCGCGGAAGCGGCGGCTGCGGATATTTCAGCGCGCCGAGCGGCAAGCCGGTCGCGGCATGAAACGCGCGGCCGATCGCCGCGAGCGCCGCATCCTCGCCGGCCGGCGCCAGCAACGTGACGCCGAACGGCGCGCCGTCGGAACGCATCGACGCCGGCACGGCGAGGCCGCACATGTCGAGCAGATTGACGAAGTTGGTATAGGTGCCGAGCCGGCTGTTGAGCCCGATCGGATCGGCCAGCACCTGCTCCACGGTGTAGATCGTCGGTGCGGTCGGCAGCACCATGGCGTCGATGGTGCGGAAAACGTGGTCGCGCACGCGCTGCAAATCCTCGAGCTGATAGAAGGCGGCGAAGGCATCGGCCGCCGTGCCGTGCGCGCCGGCCAGGATGATCTGCCGCGTCACCGGATGCAGCGATTCCGGCGACGAAGCGATCAGCGCGCGCACCGTCAGATAACGCTCGGCGACCCAAGGCCCCTCGTAGAGCAGCCGCGCCGCCGCATAGAACGGCTCGATATCGATTTCCACGATCTTGGCGCCGAGCGCGGCGAATTGCGCGAGCGAAGCTTCATACAAAGCCTCCGACACGCGATCGCCGAAAAACAACCGCTGACCGGCGAGCGGCACGCCGAGCCGCAGCCCTTCCGGCATTGGTCCGACGCCGCGCGGCGGCCGCGGCCGCGAATCGACATCGGCGGCATCCGGCGCCGCCGCAGTCACCGCCAGCATCGCCATCGCATCATCGACGGTCAGCGCGAAAACCGAAACGCAATCCAGCGTTCGGCAGGCGGGGACGACGCCGGTATTGGAAACGACACCGCGGCTCGGCTTTAATCCGACGATGTTGCCGAAGCCTGCCGGCACCCGGCCCGACCCGGCCGTATCGGTGCCGAGCGCCAGCGGCGTCAGCCCTGCCGCGACCGCGAGCGCCGAGCCGGTGCTCGAGCCGCCGGGAATGAGTTTCGGATCGAACAGATTGCGGCCGATGCCGTAAGGCGTGCGCACGCCGACCAGGCCGGTGGCGAACTGATCGAGATTGGTCTTGCCGAGAATGATCGCGCCGGCTTCGCGAAGGCGCGCGACGCAAGCGGCATCCCGGTTGGGACGATAGCTGTAAGCCGGGCACGCGGCCGTCGTCGGCAGACCTTTGACGTCGATATTGTCCTTGACGGCAACCGGAATGCCGTAGAGCGGCAGCGTCGTCTCGCCGGCTTGCTGAAGCGCCCGCGCCTCGGCGCGAACTTCGGCTTCATCGCGCAGCGCGATGAAGATCGCCGGATCGTCATGATCGCGGATGCGCGCAAAACTCCGCGCGACGATGTCTTCGGGCTTGAGCGCGCCGTTGCGATAGGCGTCGAGGATTTCGGCGACCGTTTCGGTCACATCAGCTCCGTTCTGGCGTTTCGTTGCGGCGTGACAAGCGGGCCCGGCGACCGCCTTCGCCGCCCTTTGTGCCAAATCCGGGCCATTTCGCAATGGGCATGGCGGCCCTCCTATGTGCCGGCGGCATCAGGGAAATCACCGAATCGGTTGCACCGGAGGGGCCTGACGCCTATATTCCGGGCGCTTTCCAGTCATCGTCGATGACGTAAGTGGCTTCGCCCGGACGGGCGGGCGGAGCGCAGAGGAGATTTGCACATGGCTATCGCCCCCCTGATGCCGAAAGCGACGGCGGTGTGGCTGGTCGAGAACACCGCTCTGTCGTTCGACCAGATCGCCCAGTTCTGCAACCTGCATCCGCTGGAGGTGAAGGCGATTGCCGATGGCGACGCGGCCCAGGGCATCAAGGGACTGGACCCGATCCTGACCGGGCAATTGACCCGCGACCAGATCGCCGATGCCGAGGCCAATCCGGAGCAGCGGCTGCACATCGCCGATCCGAAGGTGCGCCTGCCCGAGGCCAAGCAAAAGAAGGGCCCGCGCTACACCCCGGTGTCGCGGCGCCAGGACCGGCCGAACGCCATCCTCTGGCTGGTGCGCAACCATCCCGAGCTCAAGGACAGCCAGATCATGCGGCTGGTCGGCACGACGAAATCGACCATCCAGGCGATTCGCGAGCGCACCCACTGGAATTCCGCGAACCTCACCCCGCTCGATCCGGTGACGCTCGGCCTTTGCTCGCAAATCGATCTCGACCTCGAGGTGCAGCGCGCCGCCAAGGAAAAGCCGGTGCCGGTCGAAGCCCAGGGCGCGACGCTCCTTCCTGCGTCCGTCACCACCGCACCGAAAGAAGAGCCCGAGGAGCCGGCGGCGCCGACGAAGAAATCCGAAGACCTCAACGTCGAAGCCGTGTTCGCCAAGCTCAAGCAGATTGGCGGCAAGGCGGAATAACCGCCCGGCGGTCACTACTTCCTGGCGTTGGCGTACGGATAGACCAGGTCGCCGGTCTTATATTGCGGCGGCCACAGGATCGGCTGCTTGTTGCCGTCGGCAAACTGCTCGACGTCGTTCGGCGCCACGTTTTGGAACTGCGTGAAAACAATCCGCGGTTTTACCCATTCACCGTCCTTGGCAAAGGCGATGTCGCCGACCACGGTGTGGAAATCGTGGCTGTGCATGTAGTCGGCGAGCGCATTTTGATCGAGGCTTTTGGTTGCTTCGACCGCCTGCGCCAGCACTTGCCCGGCGGCATAGCCGAACGGCACGAAGCCATAGCCGAACGGATCGATTTTTTCGCCGGCCGCGGCGGCGCGATAGCGCTTGAGCAGATCGGCGAGGCCGGGAAAATCGAAGGTCGGCGCCGGCACGAAGCTTTCCATGATCACGAGGCCGTCGAGGATCGGGCCAAGCTGGGCCTTGATCGGCGTGATGAGCAACCCAATCATGGTGCCGCCGAACATTTTTGGCGTCAGACCGATCTCGTGGGCGGCACGGACGATGCCGACGCTGTCCGGCGGATACGCGGCGACGAAGACGAGATCGGGATTGGCGGCCTGAATGGCGCGCACCGTCGGGGCAAAGTCGGTGGTCGGCGGCGGGTAGCTTTTGTCGTAGACGATCTTGAACCCGTAGGCGGCGGCGTTGTCGCGGGCACCGTCGGCGGAGGTGGTGGCGAACTCGGCGTCAGCGGCGAGGATCGCCACCGTCTGCGGCTTCGGCTGCTGCGCGGCGGCAAGCTCAAAGAAGCCCCTGGAGAACGCCTTCACCCCTTCGGCACCGACCGGCACCATGGAAAAATATCGCGAATAGTTGAAGTGCCGGTTCACGCCGACGCCGAGAATGGTGACGGTGGTCTTGTTGTTCTCCATGATCACCGGCATCGCCGCCGCCACCATGTTGGTGGCGTAAGGGCCGAGAATCAGATCGACTTTGTCGACGCTGATAAGCTTGGTGTAGATGCCGGGCACGTTCGACGGATTGCTCTGGTCGTCGTAATAGACGAGCTCGACCGGCCGTCCGAGCAATCCGCCCTTGGCGTTGACGTCGTCGCGCCAGAGCTGCAGCGCGATCAGAAGCTGCTTGCCGTTCTGCGCCACCCCGCCGGTCATGGCCATGCTGAAGCCGACTTTGATCGGCTCGGCGGCGGACGCCGGGAGCGGCAGGGACAGCAGCACGAGCGCGGCCATCGCCATCGCCGCGACGGTGCGCCGGATTTGCCCGGCGCAGGCTTTAGCCAAGCACCGAACCATGCCGCCCTCCCTTTTTCGTTTCGGCGAGCGGCCGCCCGCCGATCGTTACTTCATCATTTCGTCGCCCGGCATCACACCCCAAAGGTTTGAAGCCGAGGGATCTTTCTCCCACACTTTGGGCCGCTGCGGACTGTCGCGGTGCCAGGGCCGCGGCTCGAAATAACCGAGCTCCTCGTTCATGCGGTCGAGCTCGCAGAACGTTTCGGTAATCAGCCCGTTGGGCCCGCGGTGATAGGCGAAAAGATTATGGCCGATGCCGTGCCGGCCCGGTCCCCATAACAGCTTGTAGCCGTGGAGACTGAGGAAGTCGCAAGCCTCATGCATATGGCCCCAATCGCGCAGCTCGAAGGCGGTGTGGAAGTGGCGGTTCGAGCCGGTCTCCATCAGGTTGATGGTGTGATGATCGGGACCGCAACGCAGGAACGAGAAGAAATCGCCCATCCAGTCGGATTCGCGGAAGCCGAGCACGTCGCAATAGAACTTGGTCACGTTCTTCACATCGGTGACGTGGAAGGCCACGTGGCCGAGCTTGAACGGCACGATGCCCTTGTGGGTGAATTTCTGGTGCGAAAAAGCATCCCGCTTGAACACTTGCATGGTCGTGCCCTTCGGGTCGGCGAACGTGACCATGTCGGAGACCGACGGCTCGGGATCCTTCTTGCGCTCCGTCTTGACCTGGTGCGCGGCAACTTGTTTCTCGAATGCGTCGAGATCGGCGTCAGGCGCAATCTGGAAGGCAAGGCTCACGCAGTTTGCCTGCGGCCCGCGCCGCAGCACGATGGAATGATGATCGATCGTGGAGGCGAAGTAGGCGACGTCCTTCTCCTTGGCGACCAGCGTCAGGCCCAAAATCTCGGTGTAATATTCCGTCTGCTTGTCGAGGTCGGGCGTCTCGTAGGTGGCGTGGGCGATCTTGTTGACGCGGATCATGCTGACTTTCCTTCTGTCATCTGCTGTCGTTCCTTTCCGGGGAACGGATTTGTCGGATTTTTCTCGCGGCAGCGAGCCAATGACGTCGATCATGGCGGCGCCGTCGCATTCGGCCAGTCCCATCGCCACAAATCGATCGAACAGTTCGGCGGTGCGATCGAGCAGCGGCGTCGCGACGCCGACCGTGTCGGCGAATTCGCCGATCATCTCGATATAATGCTGGAGGCCGGGGATCGGGCCTTGCAGCGGCTTGAAGCGCCGCTCCGCCATCCACGGCGCGCGAATGCCGAACTGGGTCGAGCCGCCGCTGCCGCTGGCGATGGCTTTGATCATCAGCTCGACATTGACGCCGGCTTTGACGCCGAGCGCCATCGCTTCGGCGGTGGCGGCGATATGAATTGAGACCAACAGATTGTTGATGAGCTTGACCCGGCTCGCCGCGCCGAACGCGCCAAAATAAATGCAGCTATCGGCGAAGCCCGCCACCACCGGCTCGACCTTCTTGCACGCCTGTTCGTCGCCGGCGAGAAAGACCACGCCCTTGCGCGCCAGGACCATGCCCGGCGTACCGGCGACTTCGCCGTCGATGAAGAACGCGCCTTTGGCTGCGAGCGGCGCGACCTGCCGCTGTTTGACCGGAACCGGATAGGAGCCGAGCTCGACCACAACCTGGCCGGGCCGCGCCGAATGAACGAGCCCATCGGGACCTTGCACCACGTCTTCGAGCGCCGCGTCGGACGGCAGGCAGGAAAAAACGATATCGGCTTGGGCGCCGACCTCGGCGGCCGAACGCGCGGGCACGCCGCCGATCTTGATAAACTCATCGAGCGAGCTGCGGCGATAGCCGACGACGCGGTAGCCGCTCTTGATCAGATTTTGCGAGATCGGCATGCCGATCTTGCCGACGCCGACAAAGCCGACGGTCTCCATTCCGCTCACCTACGCCACTTCGACCGATTGATCGGAGAGATTGACCCGCAACCCGAGCGATCCCTCCATGATCGTCCACTCCTTGAGCTCGAACGTCCGCACGCCGTTGCTGACCAACGGATCGGCCTCCGCCAACGAACGCGCCTCCGCGGCGCTCCCGACCCGCAGGATCGTCAAGCCGGCGCCGCTCGGCGGTCCGGCGCCGTCGCTCAGCGGCCCGGACGCGAACAGGACGCCGCGTTTCTCCAGGGCGATCATGTACTCGAGATGTGCCGGCAGCAGCGCCTTGAGCTTTTCCGGCACCGCCGACGGCTGCGACAGCACAGCATAAAATTTCCGCCGCAGCATCTTCTGCGTCAGCTCGGCGATGCGCTGGTCGACGTCCATACGCGCCGATCCTCCCCTAAAAGTCTGCCGCATGGTCCGCCGTTCCGGCGCGCCATGTCAACATCGCGTGTCACCATTGAGATTCAACATCGAAACTCAATATCGTCGCGTCCGCTCAACCCGAGATCAGGATGAGCGACGCGACGCAGTTCACTTTGCACTTCACCAAATCTCAGGCGGCTCGGCCCGTATATTGTCCGTCAACGTAGATCAGAGGATCAACATCGCCGTTGGTGGCGATGGAGATGATGCGACCCATGAACACGGTATGGGTCCCGTATTCAAGCTGCTTGTCCTTGCGGCAAATGATGGCAGCTTGCGCGTCGGCCAGCACCGGCGCCGCCGCCCGCGTATCCCAGTCGCCGATATTGAACCGGTCTTGGGCGCCCGCCTCGCCGCTGCAGAGCTTGGAAATAACGACGTGCGCGCGGCTCAGGACGTTGATGCCGAATTCGCCGGCCCCGCTGAGCGCCGCGTGGAACGTCGCCGATCGATTGACGCAAACCAGCATGGACGGCGGCGCCATGCTCAGCGCGCTGACCGAGGTTGCCGTCATCGCATAGTTGCGGGCGTTGTGGCGGCAGGTCACGACACTGACCGAGCTGGCGAGACGCCGGAGCGCGAGCTTGGCGGCGGCGGCAAGCTGCGTACCGCGGCCTGCCTCGGCCACGACCATATCGGACATCGAACCTGTCACCTGCGGATGGGAGTGTGTCATCGACGACTCAATAGAGGCCTACCGGTTCGAGCCCAAGCTTTTGCTGTCCATACATCGCCGCGATCGCTTCCCAGTCGAGGCTGAGATGCAGGGCGGCGGCGTTGACGTCACGCCAGAAGCGCTGCAATGGCGCGGCGAGATCGCTCCCGGCGGCGCCTTCCTTGGCGAACAGGTCATTGACCACCGCGACCGATTGCTTGGCGGCGAAGCCTTGATTGCGCCGGATGGCGACACGTTCGGCGACCTCCAGCGGCACGCCGCGGCGCACTTTGTCTTCGGCCGCGGCAACGCTGGAAACAAGCAATGTGTAGGCCGACTCGATCGTCGCCGATGCCGCACCGATCTTGTTCTGAATCATCGGCGAGCTGGCGACCGGAACGATCATGCCCGGCTTCGCCGCCCGCACCCGGGTCTGCGCCATCTGGATGAATGAATCCAGCGCGCCCTGCGCCATGCCCAGGATCGGCGACACCAGGGCCGTCGGGCCAAAGGTGGTGAAGCCGAACTGGCTCATGGCGTTATTGTCGATCTTTTTTCCCGGGACCGTTCCGGCAACGATGTCGGCAAAGCGCAGCATGCGGTGGTCGGGAACAAAGACCGGCTTGTCGATGCGCACGGTCTTGCTGCCGGTGCCCTGCAGACCGCTGGTAAACCAGGTGTCCTGGTCGACGATCATGTCGGTGATCGGCACCAGGCACCACATGACCTCGGGCGGCCCCTTGGAATTCGGCACCAGCGCGCCCAGCATCAGCCATTGGCTGTTTTCGCAGTTGCTGGCATACGGCCAGGAGCCGGCGAGCTTGATGCCGCCCGGCACGATCTCGCACTCTTTGCTCGGATTGTAGGAGCCGGCGACCAGATTATCGGGATCGCTCCAGACGTCCTCTTGTCCTTCGAGCGGAAAGTACGACGTCATCCACTGATAACATATGGCGAGCGAGCCGCACCAACCGGTGCTGCCGCAAACCGAGCCCAGCTCGAAGGCGATCTGCGCCAATTCGGTGAGGCCGTATTCGAAACCGCCGAACCGCGCCGGCCGCACCAGCTTGGTCAGCTCGGCATCGCGCAGACAATCCATCGTCTTCTTCGGCACCCGCCGATTGGTTTCGGTATCGCGGGCGGCGTCGCGGAAGATCGGTTTGAGATCGCGCACGCGATCGAGCAGAACGGAGAAATCGGTTCGTGCCTGCGTCGGCGCAAAAGGCACGGTCTTGGCCAGCTGCACGGCTTCCTCCATCGATTGTTTTTATCTCGTTGCCAAGCTGGCACCGCGGTTCGGCATTGACAAATTGAGTTTTCCAACCTGAAGTATCGGCCGGGCCGATGGTTGGCGACATGTTACAACCGATTGTAATTGATGCAGAATTTTGACCTCAACCTGCTTTCGTCGCTGGACGCTTTGCTTGCCGAAAAAAACGTGACGCGAGCGGCAAAAAAAATGCACGTCACCCAGTCGACAATGAGCGGCATCCTGCGCCGGCTGCGCGATCAATTCGACGACGAGCTCCTGGTTCGCAACGGCCGCCGCTACGAGCTGTCGCCGTTTGCGCAATCGCTCGCCATCACCGTTCGGCAGACGATTTTGCAGATCGATTCGACGATCTCCGCCAAGCCGCTGTTCGACCCGAACAAGGACCGCCGGCGGTTTCGCATCATGGCGTCCGACTACAGCACCATGGTTTATCTGTCGGCCGTGTTCCGCCGCGTCGAGAAACAGGCGCCGTATCTCAGCTACGATATCGTGCCGATCAATTCGCCGATCGACAGCGTCCGCAGCGGCACGGTCGACCTGTGCGTCACCGGCAATCCCTATACGCAGGCGGACGCGAGCTCCGATCAGCTGTTGCGGGCGGACACGCTGTTTTCGGAAATCTATTGCTGCATCGTCGACAACGACCATCCGTTGCGCGGCGCCGTCACCCTCGACCAGCTGTTCGAGTTTCCCCACGTGGTCGCGCAGTTTGCCGGCGTGATCATGCTGACCACCGAACTGAAAGCCGGCCCCGGCCGCAATCGCGCCAACCCGACGATCAATGTCTCGACCTTCAACGTCATTCCGACGCTGGTGCGCGGCACCAGATCGGTTGGCATTCTGCCAAGCCGGATGATGGAGGTGGCGGCGGAACGGCCCAATTTGCGAACGCTCGACGTCGCGTTCGACATGCCGGAGTTTAACGAGCAATTGATCTGGCATTCGCGATTTGCCTACGATCCGGCGTTCGGTTGGCTGCGCGGCGTCATGCTGAGCATGGCTTAGAGCGGCGCCGGGAAGCGTTTTCCTTCGGCGCGGCCTAAATCAGCCTGACGCCGCCATCGACCATGAGATTCTGGCCGGTGATGTAGTCGGACTTGGCGGACGCAAGGAACGTGGTCGCGCCCACCAGATCCTGCGGCGTGGACGCGCGGCGCAGAATGGCTCTCTCCTCGGCCAGCGCATCGACGGCATTGGGCTCATTTCTCATGCCGGAGGCCATCAGATCCTTATCCAGGCCGTCCCAGAGCTGGGTCTTCACGAAACCGGGGCTGAAGGCGTTGACCGTGATGTTGTGCTCGCCGAGCGCCTCGGCGCCGGCTTGCGTCAGCGAGATGACGCAGGCCTTGCTGGCGCAATAGATCGTCGCGATTGCCTCGCCGACCTTGCCGGCGATCGAGGCGGTGTTGATGATCTTGCCGCCGCTCCGTTGCGCGATCATCTGCTTGGCCGCCTCCTGCATGCCGATCAGCACGCCGAGCCCGTTGATTCCCATAATGCGCGCCCAATCCGCTTCGCTCGCCTCCATGAACAAGCCGGCCTTGCTGATGCCGGCGTTGTTGAACATGACATCGAGCCTGCCGAAGGCGCGGACCGCCGCCTGGATCATGGCCTGGACGCTCGCCCGATTGGCCACGTCGACCTGGACCGCGACCGCCTCGCCTTTGTCCTTGCGGATTGCAGCGGCAACGCGCTCGGCGGCTTTCAAATCGATGTCGGCGACCACAACGCGCGCACCCTCGGCGGCGAGATCGCGGGCGATCCCTTCACCGATACCGCCGCCGCCGCCGGTCACAATGATCGATTTTCCTTCGACGAGTCCCGTCATCCGTTTTCTCCACACTTCATGCCGTTATGCCGCCGGCTTGACGGCCGGCTTCACGCCGGTGTTCATCGCCGTCACCAATTGATGTTCGGTGAGTGTTTCGCCATCGAGCTGTTGGGTCATGACGCCGTCAACGAAAACGACGACCCGATCCGACACCGCGACGATCTCGCCGGGATCGCTCGAATAGAACAACACCACCCTGCCCGATTGCGCGAGGCGTCGCATGATCCGGTGCATTTCCCGTTTGGCGCCGATATCGATGCCGCGGGTCGGATCGTCCAGGATGAGGAGCGAGGGAGCCGCCTCGATCCATTTGGCAAACACGACTTTCTGCTGGTTGCCGCCCGACAGCATGCCAACAGGCTGCTGCATCGAGCCGGCGATCACGCCAAGCTGGCGGCAGCGTTCGGCCGCCGCTTGCTTGAGACGCTCGGCGCGCAGCACGAACCCATCGCGCTTGAGCGTCAGCGCGCGCACGCTGACGACGTTTTCGGCCACGCTTTGCCGCAACATCAAGCCGTATTGTTTGCGGTCGGCGGGCGTGTAGGCGATGCCGGCCTTGACCGCGCCGGCGGTATTGGCCGGCAACGGCGCGCCGGTCGGCAGAGTCACCTGGCCCGACTTCGGCTTGGTCACGCCAAATAGCAAGGCGAACAATTCCTCGACGCCGGCGCCAGCGAGGCCGGCGACGCCGACAATGGCGCCGGGCGCGATTTCCAGATTGTCGATGACAAGATCGCCCGGGCCGCGCAGCCCGACGATGCGCAGCGGCCCGACCTTGATTGGCGGGATGGTGCCATCGCTGTCGCCGCGATCGCTCGAGCGCTGCGCGCGCTCCGCCATCGATTCCGACGTTTCGCCAAGCATGGCGGCCACCACGGCCTTCAACTGATCGGCTGCCGGCGCAATCGTCTCCGGGACCCGCTTGCCGTTGCGCAGGATCACCAGATTGTCGGCGATCTCCAGCAACTCCTCGAGGAAATGGCTGACATAGACGATGCCGATACCGGAATCGCGCAGACCGCGGATGATCTCGTGCAGACGTTCCACCTCGGCGACGTGCAGCGATGACGTCGGCTCGTCGAGAATCAGGACGCGCGGATTTTGCAGCAGCGCCCGGGCGATCTCGACCAGTTGCCGGTCCGCCAACGTCAGCCGATAAAGCGGGGTGCCCAGCGCGACGTGCACGCCAAGCTCTTCCAGGGCCGCGTTTGCGCGGCGGCCGAAGGCGCGACGCGCCTGCCAGGCGCCGCCGCCCGGCGCCAGCAGCAGATTCTCCTCGACGCTCAGTGCCGGGAATAGACTCAATTCCTGCGAAACGATCGCGATGCCGGCGCGCGCTGCATCGGTGATGGCGTGCATCGCCAGCGGCCGGCCGTCGAGCTTCAGTTCGCCGGCATCGGGCCGCTGTGCGCCGGCAATGATCTTCAGCAACGTGGATTTGCCGGCGCCGTTGGCGCCGACCAGCCCGTTGACCTTGCCCTCGATGACGTCGAAATCGACATCGCTCAGGGCGTGCACCGCACCGAAGCGCTTGCTGATGCCTCTGGCGGAATAAATGACCGACACGGTCCGCCTCTTCTACGATGCGCCGGCTGCGCGGCGTTAAACGATCAGAACCGAGGTTGAGAGTACCGCTCCATGCAGAGCGGTACTCCCGCAGATCTCATTGCCCCGGGTGGGTGTACAGATCCGGGTCCGGCAAGGTCGCCGGCAGATGGTCGCGCGTGGCCTCGATCTGCGTGCTGTAGAAGGCGCGCAGCCCGGTCTCCGGCTTCTCCCAAGCTTTTTGATAGGCGGCGATGTTGCTCTTATCGACGGTGACGTGCGGCACCTTCACCCAGCCGACCGGCACCGGCTTGCCCTTGAGCAGCGCGTCAGCGGCGATGTAGGTGGCAAGGTAGGCTTGCGAGAAGAAATTCGCCGGCACCGCGGCGGTTATCAATCCCTGCGCGACGTCCTCGCGCACTTCTTCCGGGCTGTCGTAGGACACCAACGGCACCCTGACTTTGTCGTTCTCCAAAATCTTTGGGATATTCTCTTCGCCCTCTTCGCAGGGATCGATATAGGTCAAGGCTTTCGGCGTTTTGCGGATGGCTTGATCCCACAAGGCAAAATTCCGTTCGCGATCGGGTTTCGAATCGAAGCTCGCCAGCACGTTGATCTTCGGCATCACCTTCTTGAGATAGGCGATTTCGCCGCCGAGGCGGTTTTCCAGAACCGTCAGGCCGGGCACGCACACGGCGGTGACGACGTCGCCGGTGATATCGGCGGCGGGCTTGCCGAGGCTCTTCTCAAGCGCGGCCGCGACGATGGCGCCGCCGGTCTGGCCCATGCCGTAAGCGTCCGAAGCGACGAACAGCGCATTCTTCACTTCGGGCATCGGCGGCACGTTGATCCACACGATATTCGCGCCGCGCGCTTGCGCATCGAGCGCCGGCTGCGTGAACAGCGGCGGAGCCACGTTGACCACGACCAGAATGTCCGGCTTGGTTTCGAGCTCGGCGAGAAACATCTGCGCCTGCCGCTGCGGATCGAACGTGGTCGGACCGGTCACCCGCACCTTGACTTTGCCGCCCAAATCTTTCGCCGCCGCATTGGCGCCGGCGAGAATTTCGGTGTTCCACTCGCCCGCCGCCAGCGCCTGGACGACCGAAACGGTCACGGAATCTTTGCCGCCGGCACAGGCGGGCGAAGCCGCCACGGCAGCCAAGCCGCCTGATGCCAAGCCGCCCAACAGCGCGATCTGCGATAACCGCAGCGCGCGCCCTCTCCGTGTTCTTGTTTGCATGTCCTCATCTCCCTTGGTTTATGATGATTGTTGATGTGTTCGTAGCAGCGACAGCCGGCGGACCTGAAAGGCGTTAGCCACAACGCGTCCGACAGTCGCTCGAGCATCTTTGCTCACTGCGCGCGCCGGCGTTTGGCGATGCGATCGAGCGCGATCGCGCCAACGATCACGATGCCGGTGACGAATTCCGAGTAATTCAGGTTGACGTTGTAGAAGACGAGGCCGCTGTCGATGGTGGTGATGATCAGCACGCCGAGCGCCGCGCCGAAGATCGTGCCGGAGCCGCCGGCCAGCGAGGTGCCGCCGATGACGACGGCGGCGATGACCTGCAGCCCGAGATTGCGACCCGAGGAGGTATCGACCGCCTTGAAATAGGCCAGCGTCATCACGCCTGACAAGGCGGCCAGGAAACCGACCAACGCGGTTGCGTAGATGCGAACCAAGCTGGTGCGCACGCCGATGAACTCGGCAGCGGCCGGATTCGAGCCAATGGCGCGGACCGTCGCGCCAAAACGGGTATGGACGAAGACAAAATACAACACGATGGCGCAGACCACGGCGGTCCACACCGACGCCGGAAGCTGCATCAGATCGCTGCCGAACCATTGAAAGAACGGGTGGGTCTTGGGCAAGCCGTAGATCGCCTTGCCGTCGGACAAGATGAGATGTAGCCCGAAATAGGCGGACAAGGTGCCGAGCGAGACGATGATGAGCGGAACCTTCAGAAGTCCGGTCAGCACGCCGTTGAGGCCGCCGAGTACAACACCCGCGACCAGCGCCAAGGCGACCGCGATCCACGGATCGACGTGATAAAACTTGATGAGCAAGGCCGACAGGCTGCCGGCAACGGCGAAGATACCGCCGACCGACAAATCGATTTCCACCATCGCCACCAGATAGACCATGCCGAAGGCGATGATGCCGACCAGCGCCGATTGGCGCAGGATCGTCTTGATCGAGCCGAAGCTGAAAAACTCCGGGTGCGGAATCCCGATGCCGAGGATCATCAGCAGAAAGACGATGACCAGGCCGGTATCCTCCGACCAGCGCCAGCGCAGGCGCAGCAGCTGACGCGGCGCGGCGTCCGGCTTGGCATCGCTGGCAGGATTTGACGCACTCATAACGGCGTGCACTCGCTCGATTTCACTCTTGCACCGCGGCCAAACGACGAACGCCGACCTTCCGGACCGCTGGCACTTTATGCCGCCTTGGAACCGGCCGGACCGCCGGTGCCGAACACCGCGGCGGCCGCCGCTTGCCAGGCGGGATCGCTCAGATCGATCAGGGTTGGATTGCCGTCGCACCACTGAAAGCAGTGCTTGAGTTTGCTGATCTTCCAGCCGTCCGCGGTGCGCCGGAATGAATTCTCGTACCAGCCATATTGCGTGTAGTGATCGTCGCCGTGCCGGTTCGGCAGCCGATGCCGCGACACGTGGTAGAAAATCCCGTCGGCATCGTCGCCATGCAGATTGATGTGGAAGTTGGAATATTGATGCATGACGATCAGCCGTTCGAGGCAGGCGCTGGCAAACCGCGCCCAGATCTGCGGCGTCGTCATCGCCGGCGCCCGGCCGGTGAGGTCAAAAAAATCGACCTCGAACGGATCGGTCAGCGTCGCCGCGTACATGTCCCAGTCGTGCAAGTCCAAGCCGCGTCCGAACCGCAGCATGACGTCGCTGATCTGCTGGCGATCCCACAGCGCGCGCACCATCTCGTCGGTGGTCGGATATTTTGCGGAAGCCGCCATCGGCCCGTTTCCTTCTACTGACTGGGCAGCGTGAGCGCGACTTGCCGGCCCACGATATTTTCGAAACAAGCCATCTTCCAAACGAGACCTGTTTCTAAACAAGACCTGCGCTAAAACGTTTGCGCCTTGATGCTGGCGAACATGCCCCGCACATTGGCGTCGAGATAAACGATCTCGGTGACGGTGCCGGGATCGTCGCTGGTTTCGAAATAGCCGAACTTGGTGTCGCCGAAGGTGCCGCGTTGCACCAGCCGATAACCGCGCGCGAGCAGATCGGCGGTGGCGCCATCGTAATCCTCGACCGAAAAGCCGAGGTGATGCACGCCGCCCGCCGGGACGCGGTCGAGAAATTCCGAGTAGGTGCTTTTTCCGGCGACCGGCTCGATCACTTCGTACTGCACGTCGCCGACATAGCCGAAGGCCATGCTGTGGTTGATGACGGCTGGCGCGCCGCGAAACCAGCCGTTCTCGACGACGATGTCGCGCAGCACCATGAAGCGCGGCGCGCCGAGCTTGGTATTGAGGTGCGCGAGCGCCGCATCGATGTTGGGCACGACATAGCCGATCTGGAACAGCGTTCCCGGCAACGGACGACTAGGCACAGTTTGACCGGACATGATTCGACCACTCCTGCGGCTATGGGCGGCGCGAAGTGGACCTACTTCGCCGGGCTAAAGAGCGGCGTCGCGTCGCCGTAGATCCGAATGTCGGCAATCTGGTTGCCGCGGCGGCGCAATACCGTGCAGAACTTGATCGCGCACAGGCTGTCGTCGAGGCGGGTATATTGAACGATCGCCTCGGCCACGCCGACCTGGCCGTCGTGCATCGACCAGGCTCCGATCATGCTGTGCGACAGCCCTTTGATGCTGCCCCAGAGATGGCCGATCGCTGCCTTGTAGCCGTCCTTGCCGTGCACGGTCGGATGGTTGGCGAACGTCAGCGTCGTATCGTCGGTGTGCTGCGCCAGCGTCTTTTCCATGTCCATGGCGTCGACGGCGCGGTAATAGTCGTAGATCCAGCGGGTATCGCCGGCGGTGTCGGTCGGATGTTTCGGCGGCAGGTGTTCGCGGCCTTTCTCATCCACCGTTCGCCGCACCGCGGCAAGCGTCGACGCGACGGCGCCCATATAGGCGCTCTCCATCGGCGCGAAGTGAGCGGTCTCCGCTTCGCTGCCCTCGGGAACGCCGTCCTTCTTCAGGCTGAACGCAAAGGTGAGCGTCAGATTGCCGTTGGCATCCTCGCCGATGATGTTCTCGATGCGGCCCAGCTCCGAGCCGCGGGTGCGTTCGAAGATCACCCGCTGTTCGGGCTCGAACGTCACCTTTTCGCGCAGCGGCACATCCTTGAGCATGATGTCGCGGATGAGCCAGCCATCACCCTGTTCGACCACCTCGCACTTCTTCATCTCCGGCACGTAAGGCAACGCGTTGTTCGCCTTCATGAGCAGGCCCGTCCATACGTCGTGCCGGCTCAGGAAAGATTTCTTCGGTTCGTTAACGGGAACCGTTCTGCTCAGCTGATACATGCGCTCTCTCCCTTGGATGCGGGACGCCGATCGGCGACAGCGGGATCAAACGGTCGGGGCCTGTTACTGGCGCGCCGCCGGATCAAAATCCCAACTGTTCGCTGTGAGTGGCCGTCCCATTCCTCCCGTCTTAAAATATTTTCCAAAATTTCTAATTTGTGGATACCGGCGTGTCAAGCCGCCGAAGCCCGCGGACGCGTCACGCCGCTGTTTGCTGCGCGAATTTTCCTATCGCGTCGCCGGACGGCGAGGCAGCGCAGCTTGCACATCCGTCGCAAGTGCAACGGCCAACCGCGGGAATCTCGCGGCGGCGGTTTAAGCTAAAGCCTGCACTGCCTAAGGAGCGTCAGGCTCGCTTGGCGACAACTCTGGGCGTGCGCGCCAGCACCGAAACAACCTGTTCGGCCGTCGCCTGATAGTGGCGCTCCAGCGCGCGGACTGCCGCCTTGGCATCGCGCGAAAGCGCCGCATCGAAAATTTGCTTATGTTCGCGCGCGGTGTCGCGTTTCAATATTTTCTGCGGGCCGAATTTGGTTCGCAATATCCGCTGTCGTTCTGCCTGATCGAACAACAACGCGGCCAGATCGATGAGCCATTGCGAACCGCACGCCGACAGCAGCGCCATGTGGAACTGACGATGGAAGATCGCCCAGTTTTCGGTGGCCGGACCGGGCTCCTTCGGAACCGGATGGCGCGACAGCGCATGGAACGCCGCCACCAAGGCCGTTTCCCAGGCCATGTCGCCACGCCGGATGGATCGCGAAAGCGCTTCCTGTTCGATGATGATGCGCGTCGTCATCGTGTCTTCCACGTCATAGGCGGTCAGCGGCGCGACCCGAAAGCCACGCTGCCCCACCGACGTGACCAGCCGCTCGGCGACGAGCCGGGTCAACGCCTCGCGCAGCGGACTGATGCCGACGCCATAGCGCGCCCGCAGTTCATCGGAACGCAGCGGCGAGCCCGGCGCGAAGCGGCCCCAAAGAATGTCCTGGCGGATGCGGCGGTATGTCAACTCGGCGATGGTGCGGGAAACGCCGGGTTGATCCGGATTGATTGCATGGACCTCGGCGACCGAACGCTTCATAAAATCTCCCCAGCCCGTGCTCGACGATCGTCGCGACGAAAAATCGATTTTGGAAATTAGAGCACTCGCCTGCAAAAGACCATCCCCTGACGAAGTCCGGCCACGCCCGCTGGAGCCAGCCGCACGTGATTCGGCGGTTTTGTGGGGCTTTTCTCGGCTTTGCCGCCGGGGCCCGGCCCATGCCGAAGGCCCTGACAAGTCGCGCCGTTCTGCCGCGTGCTTGCACCCCCCGACATCTTGACAGAGCGGCCGCGCCTTCTAAAATATTTTGGAAATTATATCCATTTTTGGATCATCGACCTGCGGTTGCCGAGAGCCGAAATGCTTCGGGGAAAAAATTTGACAGAGAAAAGCGGCGAGAGCGAAAAATATCGGCCAGGACATGGGATCTTCGACGGCGGCCGGATATTCTCATAGCGGCGCGAACTCCCACGAAACCAAAAATACGAGACGGATATTGTTCTGGCGGATAATATCCTGATGGAAACCGTACTCCTTCGGCTTTTTTTCGTCGGCCGGCTTTTCAGGAGTGCTTGGAGGCAAAACGATGGCTTACATATTCAAAGAAAGCGAACTTCCGTCCCTGATTTCGGTCGTGCCCGGCCGCGAACGTATTTTTTTCGTCAATCAGGAACTGGCCAACATCGACGACATGCTGGCCGGCGTCATGCACTATAAAAAAGGCGCCGCATCGCCCCTGCATCTGCACAAGAATTGCGAGCATTTCTATTTCATCATCAGCGGCAAGGCGACGGTCGAGTCGGACGAAGGCGTCCGCCCGGTCGGCCCCGGCGACATGATCTTTATCCCGGCCGAGGAAAAGCACCGGCTGCGCGCCACTGAGCCGCTGTTTTACTTCGAATTCCAGGCTCCCAATCGCTTTAAGACCACGATCCTCGAAGGCACCGACGACGATCTGCGCTGGGAGCGCAAGGACGGCCGGGTCTGGGTGCAGACCTAAAAGCCTGATCCGAAAAAGCTGCCCTTGGATCCGATCCGAGGGTGGGAGCCGGTTTCCCAAAGGATCGTGCTTCGCCAACCGTTCGACCGAGAAGGATCAAAACAATCATGTCGCTCACATTCATCGACACCAATAAGCTTCCCAAAAAAGTCACGGCCGGGCACGGCGAGTTCATCGAAGTTCTCAACCAAGCCCTGTGCGGGGCGCACAATGTGCACGGCTCGGTCCGCTGGCTTAAACCGGGCGAGGCGTTCGAGCCGGAAGCCATCGACCGGCACCAGCTCATTTACTTGATGGACGGCAAGGGCAGCATCAGGCTCGAGGCCGGCAGTTACGACGTCGAACAGGGCGCGGGCGTCTATCTCGGACCGGAGGAAACCGCGACCATCCGACCGGCGGCCGGGGCCTCGCTCAAGCTCTTCCATCTGATCGTGCCGCGAATTCCAAAATAGCGGCCAAGCGTTCGCGAGCGAGCGATGACATCGCTCGCCGGGTTTGTGCGGCGCTTGGTCACGGAAGGCGGCGCCGGCACCGCGGGCAACGCCGTCGGCGCTATTCGTCGCCGACGAGATCGTGTCGTCGCCGCTCCAGTTCGGCGGCGTAACGGCGGAGCGCATACGCCTCGGTCAGCAGTCCGATGACGCTCCGCTCCGGATAGGAATTGACGACCGCCAGCGCTTCCGCCTCGGCCCGATCAAAGGCAAGCACGGCTTCCTTGATCGTCATGCTGGGCACCAGGATGCCGTCAGTGTAGCGTAGCAGCGCCTTGATCGACCGGTCCGGCGCGGCTTCCGCTGCATGAGCGTCCGCGACGGCCACCATGCCGACATAGCGGCGCTGCTCGTCGACGGCGATGATGTAAGCTGGCGAGCCGAGCGGAAACGCTTCGCGAAAAGCCGCCACTGTCGCAGTCGCCGGCACCGTGCGCACATCATGCCGCATCATCTTGCCGACGGTCAGATCGCGCATCCAGCCGACATCGGCGGCGCTGCGGATCGACTCGCCGCGCAAATGAAAACGCCAGGTGGCGAACGAATAGCCGAACAGCTCCCGCGTCATTTGCGACGATATGATCACGGCGATCAGCACCGCCGTCGTCAGCCACAGATCGCCGGTGGTCTCGAGCGCGATGAACGTCATGGTCATCGGTCCGCCGATCACCGCAGCCGACAAGCCACCCATGCTGATCACCGCGTAGGCATTCGTATCGAAATGCCCGCTCGGCCAGACCGTCGTCAATGCGACGGCAAGGAGGTGGCCGCCGAGCGCGCCGATCAGCAGCGAGGAAAAGAAAAAGCCGCCGCGGAAGCCCGATCCGAGCGAGATCACCGACGCCACGATCTTGAGGATGAAAAGCAGCGCCACGGTCCACAGCGATAATTGCAGAATTCCGGAAAGGTGCATCGCGCCGTGGCCCGACGACATCACCTGCGGCGCGATCGTCGCCAGAAGCCCGACCAGAACTCCACCAAGTGCGGTGCGCAGCGTGAATCGGAGCTTCATGCGAGCAAATAAATCTTCGCATAAGGCGACGCCGCGCATCATCAGGATTCCCGTCGCGGCGCACGACAGTCCGATGAAGGCGGCGATGACGAGATCGTGCGCGGCGACGACCATGCGATCAGGCGCGACGAGGCCGAGATCCACCGGACCCAGCGCCTGCGCCACCAGATAGCCGATCAACGCGGCGACAGCGACCGGCGCCAGGCTGCTGGGCGAGTACCCGCCGATGATGAGCTCGAAGCCGTAGAAGGCGCCGGCAAGCGGCGCGCCGAAAGCGCCGGCGATGCCGCCGGCGGCGCCGCAGCCGACCAGAATGCGCAGATCGGCACGGCGCAATCGAAACGCCATGCCGATACGCGAAGCGATGCCGCTGGCAAATTGCGTGTAACCGGCCTCGAGGCCGACCGAGGCGCCGACGCCACTCGACCACACCGTCTCCGCCGCGACGATGATGCTGCCGAGAAGCGACATGCGCCCGCCATGCAGCGCATTGGCTTCGATCGGATCGATCTCCCGCTCCGGCCGCCAGCGCGCGATCAGTTCGCGGGCGATGCCGAAAACAAGACCGCCGACCAGCGGCACCGAAATCGCGATGACGGGATCGAGCCGGAGCAGCCCGGACAACCGCACCCCCGGCTCGAGATGAAAGAGCAGCCGATGCAAGATATCGACGCCGGTGCCCATCGCAGTGACGACCAGGCCGGCAACCGCCCCGACCAGCGCGGCAAGCGCAATCAGGCTCGATTCACGCGCCCGGACTGCAGCTCGCAGGCGCCGGGGTATTTCAAGTCGACTGACGAGCCTATCAATCACGGATCACCGGAGCGCGGACCTCGTGGGGGCTTATCATGGAACCGCGGCGGCCGCGGCTTGTTCAAGCGACGGTGCCATTTCCCGGCACCTGTCTACCTCAATGCCCATCCAATCGCGTTTTGGAACTCTTCATCACGCAAAAACGTTACCAATAACGATTGCGCTTGGGGGCAATTTGGCATGGCTCAATACGCACCCAAGGCAGTGGGCGAAAAGGATTCGGCGCGGCCGGTTGCCGCGCCTCGCTTGATGCGGCCTGCCGGCGCCGCGCGCTCGCGCGCGACCACTGTGGTCGAAACCGACATCCCAAGCCGTCTTGATGCGCTCCCGTTCGGCCGTTTTCATGTTCTGGTCATCGTCGGGTTGGGCGTGACCTGGATTCTCGACGGACTGGAAGTGACGCTCGCCGGTTCGCTGTCCGGCGAACTCATGCAACGCTCCGGCCTCGGCTTGAGCAGCGCGCAGATCGGCCTTGCCGGCAGCGTTTATCTGTGCGGCGCAGTGCTTGGCGCCTTTCTCTTTGGCTGGCTGACGGATCGCTTGGGGCGCAAGAAACTCTTCTCGATCACGCTCGCGGTCTATCTTCTCGCCACTGCGGCCACGGGACTGTCTTGGAATGTCTGGAGTTTCGTCCTGTTCCGCTTTCTGACCGGCGCCGGCATCGGCGGCGAATACACTGCCATCAATTCGACAATCCAGGAGCTTATCCCTGCGCGTCTGCGCGGCTGGACCGACCTCCTCATCAACGGCAGTTTTTGGGTTGGAGCGGCGATGGGCGCAGGCGGCTCGATCGTGCTGCTCAATCCCGCATTCATTGACCCCGCCCTCGGATGGCGTTTGGCCTTCCTGATCGGCACTGCCATAGGACTCTTTATTCTCGTCATGAGGCGTTGGATTCCGGAGAGCCCGCGCTGGCTGATGACCCATGGCTTCCTCAAAGAAGCCGACGCGGTCGTGCGCGGCATTGAAGCGCGCGTCGCCGACCCGCTAGGCAGGACAGTGCGCGCGTGGCCGCGCGTGCGGCTGCGCACCCGCGATCACACGCCGCTCGCCGAAGTCGGCCGCGCGCTGTTCAAGACATACCGCCAGCGCACCTTTGTCGGCCTTACGCTGATGGCGGCGCAGGCGTTTTTCTACAACGCCATCTTCTTCACCTATGCACTGGTCCTGACCCGTTTTTACGACATCCCGGCTGGCGACATCGGCTGGTACATCCTGCCATTCGCCGCCGGCAACGTGCTCGGACCGATCCTGCTTGGCCATTTGTTCGACACGATCGGCCGCAGGGTGATGATCGCCGCGACTTTCGGCATGTCGGGTATTCTGCTGGCGGCGACCGGCTATCTCTTCAGTCAAAACCTCCTGTCCGCGCAGAGCCTCACCGTCGCCTGGATGATCGTGTTCTTTTTTGCCTCGGCGGCCGCGAGCTCCGCCTATCTCACCGTGAGCGAGATTTTCCCGCTTGAGATTCGCGCGCTTGCGATCGCGTTCTTCTATGCGGTCGGCACCGGCGTCGGCGGCGTCGCCGGACCTTTGCTGCTGGGTGCGCTGATCAATACCGGATCGCGCGGCAGCGTCGCTATTGGTTACCTCATTGGCGCGCTGTTGATGATTGCGGCCGCCGCCGTCGAGGCGGTCTGGGGCGTCGCCGCCGAGCGCAAGTCGCTCGAGGACGTCGCCCGGCCATTGTCTTTTGTCGAATCATGATGGGATAAGAACTTGCAGAGCCAAGAACACGTCGCCGACATTACCATGGACATTGCCACGACTTCGCTGACGTCCGACTTGCGGGATTGCGCCATCCTGCTCGATATCGACGGCACCATTCTCGACATCGCGCCGACCCCGCGGGAAGTCTGGGTGCCGCCCGAGCTGCGGCATACGCTGGCGCGCCTGCAGGACCTGACCGGCGGTGCGCTGGCCTTGGTGAGCGGCCGCCTCCTCAACGACATCGACCTGATCTTCGCGCCGTTGCAGCTTGCCGCCATCGGCGGCCACGGCGCCGAGCTGCGCCCCGTTCCCGGCACCGAGCCGGAACGGCGGGCGGGATCGCTCAGCCCCGAATTGAAACGCACGCTGGCGACGTTGGCCGAACTGGGGCCCGGCATCCTGGTCGAGGACAAGGGCTATTCGCTGGCGTTGCACTATCGGCTCGCCCCCGATCTCGGACCAGCTCTCACCGCGGCCGTGATCGGCATTTGCAATCAAGTGCCGCCGGGTACCATCGAGATTTTGCCGGGCAAGGCAGTCGTCGAGGTGAAACCGGCGCGCGTCAGCAAGGCGCTGGCGGTGGGCGAATTGATGCAGTACCCGCCGTTTCGCGACCGGCACCCGATTTTCATCGGCGATGACGTCACCGACGAGCCTGTGTTCGGCGTCATTCCGCAATTCGGCGGCTTGGGCTTTTCCGTCGGCCGCATCGTCGCCGGCGTCGACGGTCACTTCGAGCGACCTGAAGATGTCCGGGCTTGGCTGGCGCGGATCGTAGCCGACCGCGGAGACGTGGTCGGATGAAGGACCACGGTCTGGATCTTGCCATTATCGGGAATGGCCGGACGGCCGCATTGGTCGATCCAAGCTCGCGCGTCGTCTGGTGGTGCTATCCGCGCTTCGACAGCGATCCGATTTTCTGCCGATTGCTGGCCGGCAAGGAAGAGAAAGGCTTCTCCGATGTCGTGCTCGACGACATGGCGGAGTATCAGTCCGAATATGTGCGCAACACGGCGATCGTCTCGACCGTCCTCACCGATCACCAGGGCGGCAAGGTCAGGATCACCGATTTCGTCCCGCGCTTCCGGCAGTTCGGCCGGGTGTTTCGCCCGCCGCAGATTTTTCGCATCGTCGAGCCGATCGCCGGCCTGCCGCGCATCACCATCCGGATGCGTCCGACCAGCGACTACGGCAAGCCGCTGCCGCAGCGTTCGCTCGGCAGCAACCACATTCGCTACTCGGGCGAAGGCACGGTCATCCGCCTGACCACCGATGCGCCGCTGTCGCTGATCGACGGCGAGGCGCCGTTCGTTCTCACCCGGCCGCTGCATCTGGTGTTCGGCCCGGACGAGCCGTTCCCCGGCGATTTGCAGTCGACATGCCGCGACTTTGTCGACCGGACGCGCGATTATTGGATGGAATGGGTGCGGCGGCTGTCGATCTCGTACGATTGGCAGGAAGCCATTATCCGCGCGGCCATCACGCTCAAGCTCAGCAATTTCGACGAGACCGGCGGTATCATCGCCGCGCACACCACCTCAATTCCGGAGGCGCCGGGCTCCGGCCGCACCTGGGACTACCGCTATTGCTGGCTGCGGGACGCCTATTTCGTTGTCCAGGCGCTCAATCGCATCGGCGCAACGCGCACGATGGAAGAATTCATCTCGTTTACGATTTCGATCGCCTCGAAGCCGGATCAGGAACTGCGGCCGCTTTACAGCGTCGTGCCGACGAGCGACGTCGATGAAAGAATTGCGCCGAACCTCGAAGGCTATCGCGGCGACGGACCGGTGCGCATCGGCAACGCGGCGGTGGGGCAGGCCCAGCACGACACCTATGGCAGCGTGATCCTCGCCGCCATGCCGCTCTTCTTCGATCGTCGCCTGCCGCGGCCGGGCGACGTCGGCCTGTTCCGCCTTTTGGAGACCCTCGGCGAGCGCGCGGCCCGCAAGGCTTTGGAGCCCGACGCCGGCATCTGGGAATATCGCGGCCGGCAGCGCGTCCACACCCATTCCGCGGCGATGTGCTGGGCCGGCTGTCAGCGGCTCTCGGCGATCGCCATGCGGCTCGGTCTCGAAGACCGCGCCAAATACTGGAACGCGGTCGCCGAGCCGATCCATGCGGCCTTGCTCGAGCGCGCCTGGAACGAAAAGCGCGGTGCCTTCACGGCGGCGTTCGGATCGGACGATCTCGACGCCAGCGTGCTGCTGCTGCCCGATCTGGGCGTCGTCGATGTGGACGATCCGCGCTTCGTCTCGACCGTCGCCGCCATGGAGCGGGAGCTGGTGCGCGAAAAGCACGTCATGCGCTATGCCAACGCCGACGATTTCGGCCTGCCGGTGACCGCATTCCTGATCTGCCGGTTCTGGCTGATCGACGCGCAATGGTCGCTCGGCCGGCGCGACGCCGCGCGCGACCTTTTCATCGACGCGCTGAGCCACCGCAATCGCTATGGTCTGCTCTCCGAAGATGTCGATCCGCAGACCGGCGAGCTGTGGGGCAATTTCCCGCAAACCTATTCGATGGCCGGGCTCATTCTCTCGGCGATGCGATTGTCGCGCAGCTGGGAAGATCGCTATTGGCGCGGGTGAGCGCCAAGCAGCCTCCGAGCACGGGCCGCATTGCGGCGGTGGGTCGAGGGCGTCATCACTCTCTCGTGAGCGCCGGTCCCGGTATGCCACCCACACACTAAGATCATGCCACCGGCACGCCAAGATATTGTAGATATCGCTGCGGATGCGAGGCGCGGATCATGGCCTACACGATCGAAGTCAATGGCGCGAAGCGGACCGTCGATGTTGACGGCGACATGCCGCTGTTATGGGTGCTGCGCGACGAGCTCAACCTGAAGGGCAGCAAGTTTGGTTGCGGCGTCGGGCTCTGCGGCGCCTGCACCGTCCATCTCGACGGTAAGGCCATACGCTCTTGTCTGATGCCTGTCTCCGGCGTCGGCGCCGCTGCCGTCGCGACCATCGAAGGCATGGCCGCCAATCCTGTCGGCAGCAAGCTGCAGGCGGCGTGGATGGAACTCGACGTGCCGCAATGCGGCTATTGCCAGGCCGGGCAAATCATGACGGCGACCGAACTCCTGACCAAAAATCCGAGCCCGAGCGACGCCGACATCAATGCGGCGATGGGCGGCAATGTGTGCCGCTGCTGCACCTACAGCCGCATCCGCGCCGCCATCAAAAAAGCGGCGCTCGCCACCGCCGCTCAGCCCAAGTGATGGTGAACGTTATGATGACCGCGAAAACCATCAAGTCGCGCGCCGCCGACACGTCGTCGGCGGCTTCCCAGTCGCGGCGCGCGTTCCTCAAGGCGACCGCGACGGCAGGTGGCGGTCTTTTGCTGCAGGCAGTGTTGCCGCCGTTTGCGCAAATCGCGACGGCCGACGCCGCTGCCGCCGCGTCGGGCGAGGCTGCCGCCGCGCTCAATGCCTATATCCGGATCGCGCCCGACGGCATCGTCACCATCATGTCGAAAAATCCGGAGATCGGCCAAGGCATCAAGACCATGCTGCCGATGGTGATCGCCGAAGAACTCGACGTCGCCTGGGAGCACGTGCGCATCGAGCAAGCGCCGCTCGACGCCGCCAAATACGGCCAGCAATTCGCCGGCGGCAGCCGAGCAACACCGCTGAACTACGATCCGCTGCGCCGCGTCGGCGCTGCCGGCAGGCAGATGCTGGTTGCGGCGGCGGCGCAAAGCTGGGACGTCCAGCCATCGACGTGCAGCACCGAAGCGGGCGTCGTCTATCATCGCGACAGCGGCCGCTCGCTCGCCTACGGCGCGCTCGCCGCGAAGGCCGCCGGGATGCCGGTGCCGGACCTCGCCGGCGTCGCGCTCAAGGATCCGAAGACCTTCAGGATCATCGGCCAGCCGATTCCCGGCGTCGACAACGCAAAAGTGGTGAGCGGGCAGCCACTGTTCGGCATCGACGTTGCGGTGCCGGGCATGCTGCACGCGGTGTTCCACAAATGCCCGGTATTCGGCGGCAAGGTGGTGACCGCCAACATCGACGCGCTCAAGGCACTGCCCGGCATCCATGACGCCTTCGTCGTCAAGGCGAGCGAAGCCAATCCGAGCGGCGATCTGCAAGGGCTAAGCGACGGCGTCGCCATCGTGGCAAAAAGCTGGTGGGCGGCGAGCCGCGCCCGCGAAAAGCTCAAAGTGACCTGGGATGAGGGGCCGACTGCGGCGCAGAGCAGCGAAAGCTTCGCGCAGCGCGCCGTCACGCTCGCCGCCGGCGAACCGGCTTCCTACCTGCGCCGCGACGGCGATGTTGGCTCATCGCTCGCCGGCGCCGCCCGGCTGGTAGACGCGGCCTACTCCTACCCGTTCCTCGCCCATATCAGCCTCGAACCGCAGAACTGCACCGCGCACTTCCAGGACGGCAAGATCGTGTTCTGGGCGCCGACGCAATTGCCCGCACCCGGCGCCAAGCTCGTGGCAGCGACCTTGGGCATCGCCGAGAGCGACATCACCGTCAACATGACGCGCATGGGCGGCGGCTTCGGGCGGCGGCTGCGCAACGACTTCATGGCGGAAGCGGCCTGGATTTCCCGAAAGGTCGGCGCTCCGATCAAGCTGGTATGGACCCGCGAAGACGATATCCAGCACGATTTCTACCGCCCGGCGGGCTTTCACTTCTTCAAAGGCGGCCTCGACGGCGCCGGCAAGCTTGTCGCTTTGCGCGACCATTTCGTGACCTTCGGCCATGGCGGCAAGCTCGCCGACTCGGCGGCGATGGACGCCGGCGAATTCCCGGCGGGACTCGTGCCGCATCTCGAATACGGCCAGTCGGTGATGGAGCTCGGCGTGCCGACCGGCCCGCTGCGCGCGCCGCGCTCCAACGCGCTCGGCTTTGTTTTCCAGTCGTTCCTCGACGAGCTGGCCTATGCGGCCGGCGCCGACCCTTTGCATTTCCGCCTTGCGCTGCTGGGCGAACCGAAAGTGCTGACGAATTCCGGTGGCAAGCCCGACGCGCTCCGGGACTTCAACACGGGGCGGATGCGCAACGTGCTGCGGCGGGTCGGGGAGATTTCGGGCTGGTCGGAGCGTCACACCCTGCCGGCCCGAACCGCCAAGGGCGTCGCCTTCTATTTCAGCCATTTCGGCTATTTCGCCGAGGTGGTGCAGGCGACCGTCCTGCCGTCAGGCGACATCAAGCTCGATCATGTCTGGGTAGTCGGCGATGTCGGCAGCCAGATCATCAATCCGAGCGGCGCCGAAAACCAGGTGCAGGGCGCGGCGCTCGACGGACTTGGCTCGGCGCTCGGCCAAGCCATCACCATCGAACGCGGCCGGGTGGTGCAGTCGAATTTCGACAGCGTGAAGCCGCTGCGGATCGATCAGGCTCCGCCAGTCGATGTTGAATTCCTCATCACCGACAATCCGCCGACCGGGCTGGGCGAGCCGGCGCTGCCGCCGGTCGTGCCGGCGCTCTGCAACGCCATCTTCGCCGCGACCGGCAAGCGCATCCGCAGCCTGCCGATCGACGCCGACAGTTTGCGGGTGTGAAGAGTGCCTGCGACGCGGCGTTCACCGCGCCGCT
Source organism: uncultured Alphaproteobacteria bacterium (assembly GCA_963829395.1). Classification (GTDB taxonomy): domain Bacteria; phylum Pseudomonadota; class Alphaproteobacteria; order Rhizobiales; family Xanthobacteraceae; genus BOG-931. The sequence goes on from CAWHHX010000003.1 coordinate 319,318, forward strand.
ACCGCGTGACCGGCATGCGGCATTTCTTCGGGAGGCTCGCCAGCGTCTTGCGGAGCGTCTGATGCAGCCAGCGATGGCCCGCGTCCTAGCCGAAACACCGACGACGACAACGCGCGCGTAACCATTTCAACTCACGCACGCGAAAAAATCTCCGCTAAGCAAAAAAACTCTTGCATCGGGTGGCTAACGCGCTTATTTGCCGTCCGCCCAATTTCGCACGTGCCTGTGGCCGCGTGCCGGTTGGTGGGCATCCGGACAAGAGGCCGGACAGCCGCCCGGAGTGAGGTCAAGACTCGAAGCCGAATGGCGAGAGTGTTGGCCGCTTAAGCTCCGAACCACTTAACCGGCAGCCGGAGGCGAAACCGGCGCACCCCGCGCTCAACGGGGGACGCGGCTTAAAGCAACGACGGAGCGGGCTTCTCTGGTCTCGTCGGCCCTCCAAAGGTCGACACCGCAGAGGCTTGTCCATCATTGCCGGCCGTGCGGAACGGGTGATCCCCGCTCCAAACCAAGGCAGCATCTCGGGTGTAGAGCCCGTCGCTTTCTTCCGTGTCTCCATCGCACGGCGAGGCGCCGACCCTCACCCGCTGACGCCGGGCGAACGCAGTTCGCCTGAATTTCAATCCGAGCCGCGAGGCTCATTGAACCTGGTGAGGAGAGCGCCATGACCGCGCGCATCCGCGATTTCCTGCGCAATCGTCCAGACGACGGGCCGTGCCTCGTCGTCGACCTCGACGTCGTCCGCGAGAATTACCTCGGCTTCGCCAAGGCCTTGCCCGACACGCGCGTGTTCTACGCCGTGAAGGCCAACCCGGCGCCCGAGGTGCTGTCGCTGCTCGCCGGCCTCGGCTCCTGCTTCGACACCGCCTCGGTCCCCGAGATCGAGATGGTGCTCGCCGCCGGCGCCACGGCCGACCGTATCTCGTTCGGCAACACCATCAAGAAGGAGCGCGACGTCGCCCGCGCTTTCGCGCTCGGCGTTCGCCTCTACGCGGTCGATTGCCAGGCGGAGGTCGAGAAGATCGCCCGCGCCGCACCGGGCAGCCGCGTCTTCTGCCGCATCCTCTCCGATTGTGTCGGAGCGGAGTGGCCGCTGTCGCGCAAGTTCGGCTGCGAGCCGGCCATGGCGGTCGACGTGCTCGAGCATGCCCACCGGCTCGGACTCGAGGCGTACGGCATCTCGTTCCATGTCGGCTCGCAACAGCGCAACCCGCATGCCTGGGACCGCGCGCTCGCCTCTGCCGCCGCGGTGTTCCGCGACTGCGGCGAGCGCGGCATGACACTGTCGATGGTTAACCTGGGCGGCGGCTTTCCGACCAAGTACCTCAAGACCGTGCCGACGGTGAAAGCCTACGGCTCGGCGATCTTCCGCGCGCTGCGGCGCCATTTCGGCAACCGCATCCCGGAAACCATCGTCGAACCGGGTCGCGGCATGGTCGGCAATGCCGGCGTGATCGAAGCCGAGGTCGTGCTGGTCTCGAAGAAGAGCGAGAACGACGACGTGCGCTGGGTCTATCTCGACATCGGCAAGTTCGGCGGTCTCGCCGAGACGATGGACGAGTCGATCCGCTATCCGATCCGCACGGCGCGCGACGGCGAACTCGGACCTTGCGTGCTGGCGGGCCCGACCTGCAATTCGGCGGACGTGTTGTACGAGAAAGTGCCGTATCCGCTGCCGGTAAGCCTGGAGATCGGCGACAAGGTGCTGATCGAAGGCACCGGCGCCTACACGGCGACCTATTCGTCGGTGGCCTTCAACGGCTTTCCGCCGCTGAAGACTTTCCACATTTAGGCCACGTCCAAGGCCGTCGCGTTTAAGGCTGTCGCAGCCAAGCTGCCACACCCGCCTCGCCGGGAGCCGGCTTTTGCCGGCTCCCTCATCAACCCTCCTCGAACTGACAGAGCGCCTTTGAAGGGCGAAAGGAGCGGGCCATGGTGACGATTCGCAACGAAATGCCGGCCGATATCGACGCGCGCGAGGACCTCCTCGACCGCGTCTGGGGTGCCTCGCGCTTTGCCAAGACCGCAGAGCGGCTGCGTGAAGGCCGCACGCCTGCCGCCGGGCTCCGCTTTGTCGCCGAGCGCGATGGCACCATCGTCGGCACGGTCCGGCTGTGGGACGTCTGCGCCGGGCCGGGAAGGCCGGCGCTGCTGCTCGGTCCGCTTGCGGTGGACGAGGCCGAGCGCTGCCGCGGCATTGGCGGCGCCCTGACGCGGCATGCCGTCGCCGCCGCGCGGCGGCGCAAACGCCGCGCCATGCTGCTGGTCGGCGACGCGGATTATTACCAGCGCTTCGGCTTCTCCTCGGCCAAGACCGGCGCGCTCTGGCTGCCGGGCCCTTATGAGCGCCACCGGCTGCTCGGTTGCGAGCTTGTGCCCGGCGCGCTCGACGGCGCGCGCGGGCTGGTCGGCGCGACCGGGCGCCCGACGCCGGTTCCGAAGCTTGATGCCCTCATTGCGCGCCTTACCCGCAACGAAGCATCAGCGCGTCACGCAGCTTGACTATCATCCGGAATTTGGGAACCACGACCATGAACGCCATGACCAAAACCACCACCGCCTGGCCCCTGCATGCCCGCTTCGACGGCCCGATCGTGATGATCGGCTTCGGATCGATCGGCCGCGGCACGCTGCCGCTGATCGAACGGCATATCGGCTTCGACCGGACGAAATTCGCCGTCGTCGCGCCGGAAGACGAGGATCGCGGTCTGCTGGACGAGCGCAATTTGCGCTTCATCCATGTGGCGATCACCAAGGACAACTATCGTGACGTGCTCACCCCGCTGCTCACCGCCGGGCCCGGGCGCGGCATGATCGTCAACCTGTCGGTCGATACCTCCTCGGTCGATCTGATGGCGTTCGCCAGGGATATCGATGCCTTCTACATCGATACCGTGGTCGAGCCATGGCCGGGACTTTATACCGACCGCACCCGGTCGATCTCGCAGCGCTCGAACTACGCGCTGCGCGAAAGCTTGCTGGATTTGCGCCGCCGCCGGCCGGGCGGCGTTACCGCCGTGAGCTGCTGCGGCGCCAATCCCGGAATGGTGTCGTGGTTCGTCAAGCAGGCGCTGCTCGATGTCGCGACCGAACTCGGCCTGGCCTTCGACGAGCCGAAGACGCGCGAGGACTGGGCGCAGCTGATGCAGCGTGCCGGCGTCAAAGGCATTCATATTGCCGAGCGCGACACCCAGCGCGCGCGCGATCCCAAGCCACGCGGCGTGTTCGTCAACACCTGGTCGGTCGAAGGCTTTTGCTCGGAGGGCCTGCAGCCCGCCGAGCTCGGCTGGGGCACGCATGAAAAGACCATGCCCGAGAACGGCCGCACCCACGAGTTCGGCTGCGGCGCCGCGATCTATCTGACGCAGCCGGGCGCGGCGACGCGGGTGCGCTCGTGGACGCCGACGGCGCAGGCGCAGCACGCCTTCATGATCACGCACAATGAGGCGATCTCGATCGCCGACTATTTCACGCTGCGCGACGGCGGTGACGTGGTCTATCGGCCGACCTGCCATTACGCCTATCACCCGTGCGACGACGCCGTGCTGTCGCTGCACGAGATGGCGGGAGCGGCGTGGCAGATGCAGCCGGATTGGCAGATCCTCGGCGAGCGCGACATCGTCGACGGCGTCGATGAGCTTGGCGTGCTGCTCTACGGTCATGCCCGCAACGCCTATTGGTATGGCTCGCAGCTGTCGGTCGAAGAGACCCGCGAGCTCGCGCCGTACCAGAACGCCACCGGATTGCAGGTCACCTCCGCGGTGCTCGCCGGCATGGTCTGGATGCTGGAAAATCCCGACCGCGGCATCGTCGAGGCCGACGAGATGGACTTCCGGCGCTGCCTGGAAGTCCAGCGGCCTTATCTCGGGCCGGTGATCGGGCGCTATACCGAGTGGACGCCGGCCGATGGCCGCGGCGTGCTGTTTCCGGAGGACATCGATCGCGACGATCCCTGGCAGTTCAGCAACGTGCTGGTGCGTTAATGATCGGCGGGTGGCCCAAACCACCCGCCCTTTTTCTGTCCGAAAGGCCTCCGGCAGCCGCGGCAAGGATCACCGAAGGCCCAATATATTAAATGACGCATGCGGTCATTCGCGCCCGATCATGTCGGCGATGCGCCGGTCGGGAACGAGCCACATCACCGCGACCAGTACGTAGAGCGCCATGGACAGCCAGGGACTGACGAACGCCACGACGCTCCCGGCGATGTAGAGGACCGGCGATATCTTGCCCTTGAGGTCGGCGCCGATCGCCTTCGCCAGTACCGAATGTTCGCCATGTTGGTGAATGATCGCTTGCACCAACAGATAGTACGCGATCGCGGGCATCAGCAAAGCCACGCCATAGACGGCCGTCGGCAGCGGCGCCAGAAGATTTTGCCCGATCCACGCGGTCGCCACCGGGATGACCGAGAGCCAGAACAACAGGTGGGCGTTGGCCCAGAGGATAAGGCCATCGACGCGCGTGACGGTGTGCAGAAGATGGTGATGGTTATTCCAGTAGATCGCCACATAGACGAAGCTCAGCACATAGACCAGGAAGCTTGGCGCGATGCTGGCGAGCGCGGCCCAGTCGGCGCCGTGCGGGACGTGCAGTTCCAGCACCATGATGGTGATGATGATGGCGATGACGCCGTCACTGAATGCCGCGAGACGATCTTTTCCCATAACGATGCTGATCGGGTTTGACGGACGGCCGCGGAAGGCAAATTGGCGTGCCAATGACGTCCGGTCACTCCGCCGCGGTTTGCGACCTGACGGCATCCCACCACGGACAAACACCGGACATGATTTGGTAGTTGCCCTCCATCACCTGGACCGGTCGGCGAAAGCCATTGGCCGCATTGGCAAGGCGCAAGGCGCGGGCCTTGTCCTGATCCTCGGCCGAAAGCCAGCCGCGGTCGTGGCCCCAGATGCTTGGCCCTTCTTTGCGCTCGTAGGCCTGCCAGGTGTCGACATCGATCAAGCGCGCGCCCCAGCCGTATTCGACCATGAAAGCCGAGGGCGTGAAGCTATAGAACGAGGTGATGAAGTCGCTGGTATGGCGCCCGAGCGTCACTGCCACACGGCCCGCTTCGCCCAAAGCTAGATCGTATCCCTGCCCGACATCATCGAAGCTGAACAGCTCCATCATGATGTGGTGGACCGCATTCTTGCCAGACTGGACGAAGGCAAGGCTGTGATGGCGCGGGTTGACGTGAAGAAAACGCGCAACGAACGGATGCGAATAGTAATCCGTCAGCCGAAAGCCAAGCGCATCGCGATAGAACGACGTCATCCGCTCGATCGTCTCTGCCGTATCGACATTGAGCACCACGTGTCCAAGCCCGAGCGGCCCGGTGCGAAATCCGGAAATCGAGCGGCCCGGCTTGAAAGGCTCAGCCGTGGTTTCGGCGCCGTGAAAAATTTCAAGCCTGCTGCCCTGGGGATCGTGGAGCACGATCAGATCCTTCACATGCCGCTCGTCGGCCAACGCCCGGGCGCCGCGGGCGACGTTGATTTGCGTACCTTCGAGCTGCCCGGCCAGCGCATCAAGCTCGGCAGCGTCCGCTACCTCCCAGCCGAAAAAGCCAATTCCTTCGCCGCCGTCGGCATCGACAATGATGCGCTGCTTGCGATCGTCCATGCGGAAGGCAAGCGTCGAGCGCGACTTGTCGACGCGCTGGAGCCCAAGAAGGCCCGAGCCGTAGCTCGCCCAATCGTTCAAATCCTTGGCGCGAACGCCGACATAACCCAAAGCCTGCGGAACAATCTTTCCATCCATGGCAAGCCTCGCGCGATCGTCGCTAACCTTGTACACCGATGTCCAAGGGGTTGAAACGTTTCGAAGAGGCACTCAATTCATGGTCGGGCGTACCAAACCGCCATTCCGCGCCGACCATGTCGGAAGCCTGATCCGGCCCGATGCGCTCATCGCGGCGCGGCAAGCGGCGGAAAAGGCCGAGATCGGGCCGCCCGAGCTCGCGCGCATCCAGCGCGACGCGATTCGCGACGTGGTGCGCCTGCAAGAGGATATCGGTTTCCAGCTGGTCACCGACGGCGAATACAATCGCACCTTCTGGCAGCGCGACTTTCTGCTCAAATTCAGCAATGTGCGGCAGGTGGCCGCAAGACTGACCGTGCGTTTTCACTCGTCCGCCGGCACGCGCGACCACGCGCCGCCGACGCTGGAAGTGACCGGCAAGCTCGGCCGGCCAAGCGGCATCTTTGTCGAAGATTTCAAATTTCTGCAATCGATCGCCCGCGCCCAGCCGAAAATTACCATCCCGTCGCCGACCACCATGCATTTTCGCGGCGGCCGCCAAGCGGTCGACGCCAAGGCCTATCCGGATATGGACGAATTTTACGACGATCTCGCCCGCGTCTATCGCGAGGAAATCCATGACCTCGCCCAGGCGGGCTGCCGCTATTTGCAGATCGATGAGGTCAACCTCGCCTATTTGTGCGACCCCGACTTGAAGGCGCAGGTCCGCAATATCGGCGAGGATCCGGATACGCTGCCAAGCACCTACGCACGGCTCCTCAACGACACGATCGCCGGGCGCCCCGCCGACATGATCGTCTGCATGCATTTGTGCCGCGGCAATTTCGCCGGCGCTTGGGTTGCGGAGGGCGGCTACGATCCGATCGCGGAGCTTCTGTTCAACGAGATCGCGGTCGACGGCTATTTCCTCGAATACAACTCGCCGCGCGCCGGGAGCTTCGCGCCGCTGCGCTTCTTGCCGAAGGGCAAGATCGCGGTGCTCGGCCTCGTCACCACCAAAAACGCAATCCTCGAAAGCAAGGACGACCTCAAGCGCCGCATCGACGAGGCCGCCCACTACGCTCCGCTCGAACAGTTGGCGCTCTCACCGCAATGCGGCTTTTCCAGCGGCATCGGCGGCAACGCCATGACGATGGCAGACGAAATGGCCAAACTCAGGCTTGTCGTCGAGACGGCGCGCGAGGTGTGGGGATCGGCATGAAGATACGCGGTGAGCAACAATAGCGGCGTCAACGCGCCGGACCGAAACAGTCGATGCGGACCGGCTGATCGAACCTCCCGCCATGGGCCGCATAGGTCTCGGCAAAGCGGCCGCGCACGGCCGGCGCCAAGACGGCCTCCGCGGTGTAGCCGTTGAACCGCATGTTGGCGATCATGCGCGAGGAAAACGCGTCGAAATCGGCGTAGCTCCGCACGTCCGTGTAGGTCGAGATTTGATCGGTCGCGAAATGCGGTCGGGCAAAACGGGCAAGCGCCTCGGCCGCCGCTTCGCGCACGGCTGTTTCGTCATGAAATAACTCCATGACAAATTGATGCGGCCCTTGCGCCAACGGTTCCGCCACGTAGAGGCGACCCGAAGGCCGCAACAGCCGCCGCGCCTCGCCGAGCGCCCTCTGAAGCTTTGCGGCTGGGACGTGGTGCAGCGAAAAAATAAAGAGAACAAGATCGGCGGCGCCATCGGGTTCCGGAATCGCGTCGGCCGCGGCCCTGACCAGGCGAAAGCTGCCGGCGCCGACCGGGGTTGGCTCGGTTCCGGCGATGAACGGATCGTAGCCGGTGACTTGGGTACCCAGCGCCGCAAGCGCGCGGGGCATTTTCCCCTCGCCGCAGCCGATATCGATGACGCGCAGCCCCTGCACCGGGCCGACGGTCGCCAGCAGCGCATCGAGGTGCGATTGCGCGCCGAGATCGAGGATAGGAGATTCGGCCAAAGAAGCTGTCATGATCGCTCCGTTGTGAATTGTTCAGGGTTCGCCAGGCTTGAAAGGCAATTCCTTGCCCGGAGGAACGCTCTCCTCGCTCATCGCCAACACCATGGCGATCGAAACATAAGTGCCGGCGACTGTCGTTAAATCGACGACCTGTTGCTCGCCGAGAAGCTTCTTGGCGCGCGCAAACGTGTCGTCGGAGACCGCGTGGTTCACCGTCAGCTCGGTGACGAAATCATACACCGCCGCTTCGTCCGGCGGCATATTGGACGGGCGTTTGCCGGCCTTGAGCTCGGCGACGATGTCGGGCGACAGTCCGGCTTTGATCGCGAGCGGCGCGTGCGCGAACCACTCCACTTGCGAGCGCCATTGCCGGCTGATGATCAGGATTGCGAACTCGTTGAGCTTCAGGGGCACCGACGTTTCCCAGCGCAGATAATGCAGGAGGTCGAACATCCGTTGCCCGAGAACCGGGCTGCGCAGCAGCGGATTGTACGGTCCGCCGAGGCCGACGCTCGACGCTTTCATGATCTGCTCGCCCAAAGGCTTTTGCTGGTCGGTGAGCTGATCCATAGTCAGCGGCGCAAAGCGCGGCTCTTTGCTCATGGCATCCGTCCCCAGCGCTATGACGGCCAATAGACCGGCGGCGGCCATCAGCATGGCCATGGCCGTCGAGACTGCGCGTGTCATGAGGTTTCTCCAAGCTGCATTTTGTCGGCAAGTTTCATTTTACGCCGGTATCTGGCGCGCGAAATTGGAATTCGACTACGGACGGATATCCCATTCCTCACCGCCGCGGGACGGCGCGGATGATCCGATGCTCAGGACATTGCTGGCAAAAACCGATCGCGTGACGGTACGATGATGTGAGGCCCCACCGTCAATGGCCCGCCGTCCGCCACGCGCTTCGAGGTAGCGAGGAGCCGGCAAACCGCGACAGGTCCGGCAAACGGACGCTCCGCGGCCCGGGTTAGAGCGAGCGCGACACTTCCTGGTCGGTCGGCACGCGACCGTCCGGCGTCAAGTGATCGACGGCCTGCGGCAGATATTGGCTAAGAGTGGCCAGCAAGTCGTCTCGGGACAAACCGGAATGCGCCGACAGCGCGCCGATCTGGTCGGCGCCCAACGCCTTCGCCAGATCGTCCGGCGAAATCGCTTTGTTCGGCCCGGTCCCAACCCAAGATTTTGTGACGTCACCTTGGCCGGCTTGCTGGAATTGCTTGAGAAGATCGTTCAGGCCTCCGCTCAGCACGCTTCCGGCGGCGCCGCCGGCCAGCAAGCCGCCCAGACCGTTTTTGAGGATATCGCCCAAGCCGCCGGCGCTGCCGCCGCCCGGCGTCGGGGCGGGTGCACTCGGCGCCGACGTCGCGGTACCCGGCTGACCAGTGAAGCTTTTCAAGGCCTTGTAAGCCAATAGGCCGAGGATCGCCATCGTGATCGGCGACATTCCTCCACCGCCCGAACCGGAAGAACCGCGCGGTCCGTGTGGCCCATTCTGCATGCCGTTGAGGACGTCGATGAGACCCATGACTTCGCCTCCCTTGGTGATCCAATAAGTACTATCGGCTGATTGGCCCACCAGATTGTTATGGGAAAATGTCAAAATTTATTCGGGTCGTCCGGCCGTCGTGACCGCCGCCGAATTTTTATTTGGATTCAGCGCCCAGCGCCCGCAATCCGCCGCTGACAAAGGGCACCAGCTCGCGCAAAGCGCCCTCGGCATCGTCCGAACGGCACAGCCCATGCGACAATCGCTCGATGCGTCCGGTCGCCGACATGACCTGCACCATCGCGCCGAGCAGAAACATATAGCCCCAATAAACCGACGGCTCCGGCGCCTTGGGCAATGCAAGCCGCAGCGCATTGATGAAATGCAGCGCCGTCGGATCGAGCACGCCGCTGGCGAGCGCGGTGAATTTCGGCAGTACATCGAGGTGCGACACCAGGCTGCCGTAGTGACGCCAGCCGGCGTCGCCTTCCGCCAAGTGCCGCAGCATCGGCGCGAGAAAAGCGGTCACAATCGCCTCGACCGATGGCGAGCGCGTCCCGGCTTGCTGCCGCGCCAGTTCGAGCGCCCGCACCCGTTCGTCGTGCACGATGCGGGCGCGGCGCGCGATCACCTCATGCAACAGATTTTCCTTGGTGCCGAAGTGGTAGTTCACCAACGCCAGAGTCCACCTGGGCACGTTCGGTGATGGTGCGGAGCGACACGCCGTCGAAGCCGCTTTCGGCAAAGCAACGCTCGGCCGCGTCGAGGATCGACAGTCGCGTCGTGTCGCCGCGCCGGGCCACGGCGCGATTGCCACCGGCTTGCACTTTGCCTTTCGGCGCGGCGGCACGGCGAGGTTTTGGTGCCGCTGCGCTTTTTGCCTTCATGGTGGCTGTGCTCTCCCCTGCCTGACAACGCCGACGCCGTCAGCGATTGCGAACCTGACGCAGCTTGACTCTATCCGAATTTCAACATTCAATGAAATATAATAATACGACTGATCAACATCTGAAGACTGCAACATCTGAACAAGGCCGCCGCAAGCGGTCGAGTTGGGAGGACGCGAATGAGGCTCGTCACGTTCGCCGCCGCGGGCGCGCAACGCATTGGCGCCCTGGTGGACAACGACCGCCGCATCGTTGATTTCGCAGCGGCGGAGCCCACCGCCGGCCCGGCTTTTGCCAGCATGCAAGCGCTGATCGAAGCCGGCGAGCCGGCACTCGACCGCGCCCGCGAGATCGTCGCCGCTGCGCAACGGAGCGGCCGCGGCGTCATCGATGCCGGCTCGGTCAAGCTGTTGGCGCCGTTGCCAGTACCGGCGCAATTGCGCGACTTCCTGTGCTTCGAAAAGCATCTTATTCAGGCCTTCGCCCGCTTGCGCCACGTGCGCGCCGCGACCACGCCCGATCCGGAAAAGACGCTGCGCGAAATGGAACAAGCCGGCACCTATAACGTGCCGAAAATCTGGTACGAGCGGCCGAGCTTCTACAAGCCGAGCCGTTTCGCCGTCTGCGGCACCGATCAGGATGTGATCTGGCCGGCCTATTCGAAAACCATCGACTACGAACTGGAATTCGCCTGCGTCATCGGCAAGGCCGGCCGCGACATCCCGAAGGACAAGGCGCGCGGCTACATCTTCGGCTACACGATCTTCAACGATCTCTCGGCCCGCGACGAACAAAGCCAGGAGATGCTCAGCAGCCTCGGGCCCGGCAAGGGCAAGGATTTCGACAATGCCAATCCGATCGGCCCCTGCATCGTCACCGCCGATGAAATCCCCGATCCCTACGTGCTGGAGATGATCGTGCGCGTCGACGGCGAGGAACGCGGCCGCGGCAATTCGCGGGAGATGGGCTGGAAATACGAGGACTGCATCGCGTTCGTCGCCCGCGATGAGACCATCCATCCCGGCGAGTTGTTTTGCTCCGGCACGGTCGGCAACGGCTCCGGTCTCGAGATCGGGCGCTATGTCGAGCCTGGCGAAATCGTCGAGCTGGAAGTGGAGAAAATCGGCGTGCTGCGCAATCGCATCGTGCGCGGCTGAATCAAACAACTCGGGAGAAGACTATGCTGCAGAAAATCCGCCGCGTCGTCACCGGACACAATGCCGCCGGCAAGGCCGTCGTCCTGTTCAACGATCATGCGCCCAACGTGACCCCACTGAAGGGCTGGCCGGGCGCCGGCGTCACCGAAGTCTGGGTCACCGACGAAATGCCGGTGAGCAATGCCGGCCCGCAGGACCGCTCGCTGCGGCCGATGCGTCATGATCCGACGCCGTCCGGCACCATCTTCCGCGTCGTGGAGATTCCCCCGGAGACCGCCGGCGCGACGATCGACGCTAGCGCCACCTTCGGGCAGCTCGGCAGCACCCATAAGCCGAGCGCCGCCGATTCCGCCAAGCATCCGACCATGCACAAGACCGACTCGATCGATTATCTGGTGGTGATCTCGGGCTCGATGCATATGCTGATGGAGGAAGGCGAAGTCGAGCTCCATGCCGGCGACTGCATCGTCCAGCGCGGCACCAATCACGCCTGGGTCAATCGGAGCGGCAAGCCTTGTCTTCTCGCGGCGGTGCTGATCGACGCCAAGTCGGCGCCCTGATCCGTGCCGTGAACGAAAGCGGCGGGCGATGAATTTGGCGGCATGGGTGGAGAAGTGGGGACGCGCCGCGCCCGATCAGCCGGCGATTGCGCTCGGCGGCACGACCTATGCGACCTATCGGCAATGGGCGGCGCGCTCGCGCGGGCTTGCCGGCAATTTGCAAAACCTGTGCGGGCCGGAGGATCGGGTGGCGATCGCCATGACCAACCGGCCGGAATTTCTCGAGGCGCTGTTCGCCATCTGGCATGCGGGCCTCGTCGCGGTGCCGATGAACGCCAAACTTCACAGCGAGGAATTCGGCTACATCATCGCCAACACCGAAGCATCCCTCGTCCTGGCGAGCCCCGATCGCGCCGACGATGTCGCAGCCCATGGCCGCACCATCGCAACCGACAGCGCCGAATGGCGACGGCTCCTCACGGGCGACGGCATCGACGTCGTGCCGCGCCGGCCCGACGATCTCGCCTGGCTGTTCTATACCAGCGGCACCACCGGCCGCCCCAAAGGCGCGATGCTCACGCACGGCATCATGATGGCGCAGACGCTCGCCTATTTCGCCGAAATCGAGCCAGTCCGGCCGGGCGATTGCGTCCTTCACGCCGCGCCGATGTCGCACGGCTCCGGCTGTTACGGCCTGCCATTCGTCGCCATGGGCGCAAAGACCGTCATTCCCGAAAGCGGCGGCTTCGATCCGGATGAGATTGCCGCGCTGCTGCCGACGCACGGCAATATCAGCTTCTTTGCGGCCCCGACCATGGTGAGCCGCTTGATCGATCATCCAGGCTTCGCCGCCGCCGATCATCGCGGCTTGCGGACCATCATTTATGGCGGCGCGCCGATGCATTTCGAAACGCTCATCCGCGGCCTGGATTTGCTCGGTCCGAAATTCGCGCAAATCTACGGCCAGGGCGAAGTGCCCATGACCATCACCGCGCTATCGAAAGACATCCACGCCGATACATCGCGGCCGCGCTGGCGCGAGATCATGGGGTCGGTCGGGCTGCCGCGCGCCAATGTCGAGGTGCGCGTCGCTGCCGACGATGACGGCGCGCTCCCGACCGGCGAAATCGGCGAGGTATTGGTCCGCGGCCAAGTGGTCATGACCGGCTATTGGAGAAATCCGGACGCGACGGCCGAGACCCTGCGCGGCGGCTGGTTGCACACCGGCGATATGGGCGCGTTCGATGACGAAGGTTTCCTGACGCTGAAGGACCGATCCAAGGACCTGATCATCAGCGGCGGCAGCAACATCTATCCGCGCGAGGTCGAGGAAGTATTGCTGCGCCATCCCGGTGTGTTCGAGGTGTCGGTCATCGGCCGCCCGCATGCGGATTGGGGCGAGGAAGTCGTGGCCTGCGTCGTGCCGCGCCCGGCGCATAAGGTCGCGGTGGAAGAATTGGACACGCTCTGTCTGTCGGCGATCGCGCGATTCAAGCGGCCGCACGGCTATGTCTTTCTCGATACGCTGCCGAAGAACAATTATGGCAAGGTGCTCAAGACCGAGCTGCGCAAGCTTCATGGTCGAGCAGACAACAAAATCGAAACGTGAACCAAGGAGAGTACGACGATGATTAGGCGATCAAGACGCGCGATTGCCGCCACGACGCTGGCGGCATTCGCCGCGCTGAGCATGGCGGCGTTCAATTCGCCCGCCCGCGCGGAAGAGCCCTTGAAGATCGGCTTCAGCATGGCCGAAACCGGCCCGCTCGCCGGCACCGGAAAATCGGCGCTGCTGGCCATGACCATCTGGGCCGAGGATGTTAACGCCAAGGGCGGCCTGCTCGGCCGGCAAGTCAAGCTCGTGCACTACGACGACCAGAGCAATCCGGCGAATGTGCCGGCGATCTACGCCAAGCTGATCGATATCGACAAGGTCGATCTCATCAACAGCGGCTACGCCACGCCGATCATCGCCGCGACCATACCGATCGCCATGCAGCACGACATGGTGCTGATCGGCTTCTTCGGTCTCGCCAATAATGCGAGGTTCAAATACGACAAGTTCTTCGGCATCTTCCCGGCCGGCGAGAAGCCGGCTTCGGCGATCCTGCAGCCGTTCTTCGAAGCGGCGATGTCGATGAATCCGAAACCGAAAACCGTCGCCGCCATCTATCCCGAGATGGAATTCGGTCACGCCGTCATGAACGGCATCCGGGCGTTGGCCAGCGCCGCCGGCTTGCAAATCGTCTACGACCAGGGTTTCCCGCCGAGCATGACCGATCTGACGACGGTGGTGCGGCAAATTCAGGCGACCAATCCCGATATCGTCGCGATCGGCACGCAGCCCGGGCAATCGATCGCCATCGTTCGCGCCATCAGCGAGGTCGGCCTCAAAGCCATGATCGTCGGCGGCGCCATGACCGGACTGCAGACGACGGACGCCGAAGGATTGTTGGGCGATCAGCTCAACGGCTTCGTCAACTTCAACATCTGGCTGCCGGCTCCCAAAATGCAATATCCCGGCGTGATGGATTTCCTCAAACGCTATCAGGAGCGCGCCAAGGCCGCCGGTGTCGATCCGATCGGTTACTACGCGGCGCCGTGGGCTTACGCCGATCTGCAAATTCTCGGCCAGGCCGTCGAAGCCACCAAGAGCACGGCCGGCGACAAGCTCGGGCCCTACATCCACGCCACCACGTTCAAGACCGTGATCGGCGACGTGAAGTTCGGCGAAAGCGGCGAATGGGCGCAGCCGCGCATGCTGGCGGCGCAATTCCAGCACGTCAAAGGCAACGACATCGAGCAGTTCAAAGGCACGGAAAAGGTGGTCGTGGTCGCACCGGCCGAGTACAAGAGCGGCGACCTGATACCGTTCGACGACGCCCGCCACTGACGCGGCAAATTTCGGGATCGGCTCACGCCGGCACGATGCGGCGTGAGCCGATTGTTACAAGAGGCCGATCGGACAAAGCTCAAGCGCCATGACGGTAACCTATCCGCTGCTCGTCAACGCGATCATCACCGGACTGCTGATGGGTGGTTTCTATGCCGCGCTTAGCGTCGGCGCCACCATCGCATTCGGTTTGCTTGACATCGTCAACATCGCGCACCCGACCTTCGCGGTCATCGGCGCCTACGCCGTTTTGGTGCTCAACCGCACCTTCAATATCGACCCGATGCTGGGCGGGCTCTTGCTGACGCCGGTGTTTTACGGCGCCGGCATGTTGCTCTATCAGCTTTATCACCACTTCTTCGAGAAACGCGGCGACGACGCCATGCGCGGCTTGGCGTTTTTCTTCGGCCTGATGTTCATCGCCGAAGTGGTGCTGATCATGCTGTTCGGCGTCGACTTCCGCTATGTCCACGCGTCTTACATCACCACGACGTTGAATTTTGGCCCGATCGCCTTGCCGCTGCGCCTGGCGGTGCCGTTCACCGGCGCGCTGCTCATGCTCGTCGCCCTCGAATTGTTTCTGAAAAAGACGTTCATCGGCCGCGCCGTCATCGCGGTGGCGCAAGATCCGTTCGCGCTGCGGCTGGTCGCGGTGTCGCCGGTCCGCATCAAGCGCATCGCTTTCGGCGTCGCCTGCGCCAGCGCTGCGCTCGCCGGCGCCTTCATCATTGTCATCGAGCCGTTGCAGCCGGCCGTCGGCCGCGAGTTCATCGGCCGGGTGTTCGCGATCTGCGTGTTCGGCGGCCTCGGCAGCCTGCCGGGCACCGTGGTCGCGGCGATCTCATTGGGGCTCGTCGAAAACCTGTCCACGATCTTTATCGGCGCATCGTGGTCGCCGGCGGTCGCCTTCGGCGTGCTCCTGGCGACGCTGGCATGGCGGCCGTCCGGCCTGTTCGGGCGGAGCTGACGCGGCATGAAAACTTGGAGCTTCATCGCCGCGGCTTTCGGCGTCGCCGCCGTCGTCTTCGGCGTCGCCGCCTGGCTTAATATCGATTATCTCTTCTTCGCCGGTTATGTAGTGTTGCAATACGTCGTGCTGGCGAGCGCCTGGAATATCCTGGGCGGCTATACCGGCTACATGAATCTCGGCGTATCGGCGTTTTTCGCGGTCGGCGCCTACACCACCGTGGCGCTGGAAACGGCGCTCAAGCTACCCCTGCCCCTGACCATTCCCGCCGCCGCCATCGTTGCGGGGCTGGTCGGCATCGGCATGGGATATTTGACGCTGCGGCTCAAAGGCATCTTCTTTGCCATCGCGACGCTGGCGCTTGCCGTCGTGACCGAGACCTTCATCACCAATTGGGACTATGTCGGCGGCTCCGCCGGGGTTTATCTGCTGCATCCCAAGCGCGGTCCCTGGTTCGGCAGCTATATCGAATATTTGTTTCTGCTGATGCTGATCGTCGCGACGCTCTCGGTCGTGGTGGCGCGCGCGGTCGAGCGATCCTGGCTCGGCTATGGCTTCACCGCGATCCGCGACGACGAACTCGCGGCCGAAGCAGCCGGCGTGCCGACGTTGCGTCTGAAACTCGCGGCCACCGGCTTGAGCGGCGCTTTGATGGGAATGGCCGGCGCACCGCTGCCGTATTATGTGAGCTTCCTCGAGCCCGCGTCTGCCTTCAATCTCTCCTATGCCGTCAACACCATCGCCATGGCGATGATCGGCGGCACCAAAACCTGGCTCGGGCCGCTGATCGGGGCGGTGCTGCTCGCGACCGTGCAGCAGGTGGCGACGGTGACCATCGCGTCCGAGATCAATCTCCTGGTCGTCGGCGTCTTGTTGGTCGGCTTTGTGATGCTCGCGCCCAACGGCATCGTCGGCCTGCTGCGCCGCCGCTGATCCAGCGCACGAAAGGCGCCGCGCAGTTAGGCAGAACAACGATAATCCGCCGCCCCGGCTATTATTTTCTTATGACAAAGGCGGACAATCAGTATCGAATTCATATGCGCTGATCGGCATGTTTGGAAGCAGGCGTTAAGCTCCAAAGGCCGGTTCGATGCGTCGTGGATTTCCCAGTTCAGCGTGCTTGATCGCAGGCGCCCTCGTGGCGGCGGCGATCGCGACGGACGGAATTGTGGGCTACCCGGCGCAGGCGGAAAATAGCGACATCAGCGTTCGCCGCGCGACCGAGCGGACGACGTTTAGCGACGACGAGATAAAGGACGGTTTCTTCAAGACCGCGTTTCGCGCCGAACTGCAATTCGGCCGCCAGAACGAGCGCATCCGCAAATTCGACGAGCCAGTCCGGGTGTTCGTCGTCAACCGGGGCGCGCCTGACCGCAGGGCCGACATCGTGGCGATCGTCGCCGACATTCGTGCCCGTGTGAACCATCTCGATCTGGCGCTGACGACGGATCGCAAAAACGCCAATCTCGTCGTGATGCTCGTGCCGACGCGCGATTTCGCGCCGACCATCCGTTCCCGCTACGGAGAGGAACGGGCCAGCGCGATTTAACATTCGCTGCATCCGCAATGCCTGTCGGGGATCGGCAAGGATCAAAGCTATCGCATTCGGCGCGCCGAGGTCATTCTGCCGGTCGACGCCGGGGACTTTCAGTTTTACGACTGCGCCTACGAAGAATTGCTGCAATCGCTGGGGCTTATCAACGATGACAGCTCGGTGCCGTGGACGATGTTCAACGACGACGTGCAAATGGGATTCTTCGACGTTTACGATCAGTTTCTGGTCAACATGCTTTATGACCCACGCGTCCGGCCTGGAATGACCAAAGACGAAGTCAATGCGCTATTGCCGGATATTTTTCCGACGGTGCGGACCTGGGTGACCAACGCCGGTTCGTCGCGAGGCGAAGAATCGCAACAACCGCTCTGGCGTTCGCCAACCATAACGGCCCAGCACCGCGCCGAACTCCCAATTCGGAAAGCGGGTACGGCCTCAGAACGCGCCGATTTGCTGCAACGCTTCCTGCTCAGCGTTTCGGCGCGGATCTTGCCGACGACGATGAGAATTCCGTGATGGCGTAGGCGTTGGCAGCCTGCGGGTGCGCGTAGTGCTGGGTGGCATTGTTGTACTTCGACGGTGCGCTGGTTGCTCCGCCGCCAGCCTGTGCCGACACCAGCAATCCCAGCGACAAAATCGTTACGGCGATCACGATGGCAGCGGTGCTCTGGTACATGAAATTCTCCTCTGGGCTCAGCAGATCGATCTGCGTGTTTCCTCACCCGGCTCTTGTTGAGTCTTGCCAACCACTATGATCCGCGTTGCTGGGCTCCGCAAGAAATCAAACAATCGTTGCTTAAAAAATCAGCGGCAAGCGAGCGCAATGGAAAGTCAATCACGATAGGCGACTGTTGCGGTGCGGGGCGACGAGCTACCTTGCGGGCGGGCAACGATTTTCGGTCGCGGAACTCAAGATCGCTGCACCGCAGAAAGACATCGGGCTGTGGGTCGACGGCAAGCACCAGGGGACAAATTGACAAGTTCGAGAGAATGGTTCGAACTCGGTGAGATCGACGCGCTTCTGGGCGGCTGCCGGAGTACCCGATGACGACCACCACTGATTCCGTCGTTGCGGTAGCGCCGCATGCTCACGACCTGCAAAACATTTCGGCGCGCGAGCTCGCGGCCCGTATTGCCGCCCGCGAGCTTTCGTCAGCCGACGTCGTCGAGCATTTCATTGCGCGGCTCAAGGCCGTCAACGGCAAGCTCAACGCCGTCACCGCCGACTTGTCGGAGAGTGCACGCCAGACTGCGGCCGACGTCGATCGGGCGCTCGCGCGCGGTGAGAAGCTCGGTCCGCTCGCCGGCGTGCCGGTGACCATCAAGGAATGCTTCGATCTCGCCGGCACCGCGTCGACATTCGGCCTGATAACCCGGCGCGACGAGATCGAAAGCAAGGACGACCCCTATGTGGCGGCGCTGCGGGCAGCCGGCGCGATCCCGATCGCCAAGACCAATCTGCCGCAGCTGATGATCTTCACCGAAACCGACAATCCGCTCTATGGACGCACCAACAATCCGTGGGATCTGGAACGATCGTGCGGCGGTTCCAGCGGCGGCGAAGCCGCCGTCATCGCCGCCGGCGCCTCGCCGCTCGGCCTCGGCAATGACATCGGCGGCTCGTTGCGCGTGCCGGCGGCGTTTTGCGGAATCGCCTCGATCCGGCCCACTGCCGGCCGCACGCCCGACTACTGCGCCCATGGCCTGCCGGTCGGCCAGACCGGGATCGTCAGCCAGGTCGGCCCGATGGCGCGGTACGTGGACGACCTGGTCGTCGGGCTGCGCGTGCTCGATGGCGCACGCGATCCGTTTGTCGTGCCCGGCCCGGAATTGGGCGATCCGTTCGCGGTCGATCCGAGCCGGCTGCGATTTGCCACCTTCACCGATGACGGCGAATTTCCGGTCGCGCCGGCGGCACGGCGGGCGGTGGCCGAAGCGGCGCAATGTCTCACCGCCGCCGGAGCGAAGGAAGTCGCGTGGCAGGCGCCGGCGTTCAGCCGCGCGTTTGATCTTTTGTTCGCCAGCTTGTCCGCCGACCGGACCGAAAGCTTTCGCCGGCTGTTGCGCGGCAACCGCATCGACCGCCGCGTGCGCCCACTGTTGTTGGCGGGCGGAATGCCGGCGTGGCTGCGCGGCCTCGCCGCGACCGCGCTCGACGCTTTCGGCCAGCGGCGTCTCGCCAGGAACTTGCGGCGCTTTGCGTCCGGCAGCGTCGACGACTATTGGCAAACCATCGCGGCGATTGCGGAGTTCCGGCGCGCTTTGCTGCGTTCGTTCGAAGAGGCCGAGGGCGGTCCGCTCGACGTGGTGCTATGTCCCGCCTACGCGGTGCCCGCCGTGCGCCACGGCGCGACCGAACTGATGCCGATGCCGGGCGCTTACACGCCGATCGCCAATGTCAGCGGCTTTCCCGCCGGCGTCGTGCCGATGACGCGCGTCCGCCCTGGCGAAGAGAGCGACCGCCCGGCGAGCCGCGATATGATGGAGCGGGTTGCCCGCGAGACGGAAAAAGGCAGCGCCGGCTTGCCCATCGCCGTGCAAGTGATCGCGCGGCCATGGCGCGACCACGTCGCGCTCGCCGCCATGGCAAAGATCGAGGTGGCGGCCCGAGCACAGCCGGACTATCCGGCACGGCCGCCGCTGTGAACGAGGCTCGCCCCGTAACAGTCGACATGCGCGCCATCTTCGACGCGCAGCGCGCGGCGTTCCTCCGCGCCGGCCCGCCATCTCTGCAAGAGCGGCGCGCCGACCTGAAAAAGCTCGGCGACGCGATCGGCCGCGATGCCAGTCGCCTGACGGCGGCCATTTCCGCCGACTTCGGCCATCGCTCGCGCCACGAAACCGAACTCGGCGAAGTCTTTCCCGCCCAGTCGGCGATCCGCCACACGCTGCGCCATCTTCCCGCCTGGATGCGGCCGAAGCGCGTATCGGTTGGGCTCGAACTGATGCCGTCGTCCGCGCGGATTCTCTATCAGCCCGTCGGCGTGGTCGGCATCACCAGTCCGTGGAACTATCCATTCAACCTCGCGATCGTGCCGCTTGTTGCCGCGCTCGCCGCCGGCAACCGCGTGATGTTGAAACCGTCGGAGCTCACCCCGCGCACCTCGGATTTCCTGGCCGAGCTTCTTGCCGGACTGTTTCCTTCCGACCAGGTCGCAACCGTCATCGGCGGGCCGGAAACCGGTCAGGCCTTTGCACGGCTGCCTTTCGATCATTTGTTCTATACCGGCTCGACTGCCGTCGGCCGGCTGGTCATGCAAGCCGCCGCCGAGAACTTGACGCCGGTGACGCTCGAACTCGGCGGCAAATCGCCGTGCATCCTCGGCGAAGACGCGGCCCTGCCAAAAGCGGTCGAGAGCATCGTCTACGGCAAGCTCTTGAACGCCGGCCAGACCTGCATCGCGCCGGACTACGTTCTTCTCCCCGAGTGCCAGCTCGACGACTTCGTCGGGCTGGCCACGGCGACAGCGCAGAAATTTTATCCGACGCTCGCCGGCAACGCGGATTACACCTCGATCATCGATGAACGCCACTACCGACGCATCGCGCAATACGTTGCCGAGGCCAAGGCAAAGGGCGCGCGGGTCATCGAGATCAACCCGGCCGGTGACGCACTACCGGCAGACACGCGCAAGCTGCCACCGACACTGGTGATCGAGCCTGGCGATGATCTTGCCATCATGCGCGAGGAGATTTTCGGCCCGGTCTTGCCGATCAAAACCTATCGCGCACTCGACGACGCCATCGAATACGTCAACCGCCGGCCGCGGCCGCTGGCGCTTTATTATTTCGGCGCGGACACCGGCCGGCGCGACGATGTTTTGCGCAAGACCGTCTCCGGCGGCGCCGCCGTCAACACGACGTTATTTCACTTCGCAGTGGAGAACCTGCCGTTCGGCGGCATTGGCGCCTCAGGCATCGGCGCCTATCACGGCGAGTTTGGCTTTCAGACCTTCTCGCACCGCAAGGGCGTGTTCCTGCAGAGCCGCCTCAACGCGGCGCGCCTCCTGCATCCGCCGTTTGGCCGCCTCACCGATCTGCTGCTGAAAATTTTCAATCGCGGGTAAAGCGCAAAATCGCGGCGCCACCTGAACGGGCCGGGTCGCCGCTACACGCACGTGGTCATCCACAAAAACTTAGTTTTGTTGATCTTTGGCTGAATTCTCTCCATGACATGACGATGGGCGGCCGACAGACGTTCATCGAGAAGCATGACTTGTGGAGCGACGAGCAAAAGCGGCTCGCCGCCGACATCGTGCGGCGTATCGAGGCGGAAAAGCTGCATTTTGTCCGGCTCGCTTGGGGCGACACGCACGGCTATTCGCGCGCCAAGACCCTCACCATTCCGGCTTTGGTCGCGGCGCTGACCGGCGGCTACAATATCGGCGTTGCCACGACGACGCTCGATTCGGCGGGCGCCCGCGTGTTCGCCTCATTCACGCGCGGCGGCGGCATGGGCCTCGATGAGATGACCGGCTCGCCCAATCTCACGATCGTCGCCGATCCTTCGACGTTTCGCGTCCTGCCGTGGGCGCCGGGCGTCGGCTGGATCCTCGGCGACGAATATTTCAATGACGGCCGGCCGTTTCATTTCTCGCCGCGCCAGCTTTTGCGCAAAACGCTGGGCCGGCTCGCCGACCACGGTTTTGCCGGCGTCATCGGCCCGGAGATCGAGTGGTATCTGCTGCGTGTCACCCAAGAGGACCTGGGCGACGAGAATATCGGCGCTCCCGGCATCCGCGGCCGGCCGATCGCGACCGCGCCGGTGGAGCCCGGCTATCACTATCATTCCGAGTCCAACATGGACGTGATGCAGCCGGCGTTCGACGCGCTCGGCGCGGCGTTCGAGACGCTGGGGCTCGGATTGCGCTCGATCGAAAATGAGTGGGGTCCGGGACAGGTCGAATGCACATTCGCGCCACGGACCGCGCTGGAAGCCGCCGACAACGTCTTCCTGTTCCGCACCGCCACGCGACAAATCTGCCGCCGCCTCGGCTATTTCGCCACCTTCATGTGCCGGCCGGCTCTCAAAGGCTTTTATTCGAGCGGCTGGCATTTGCACCAATCGCTGATCGACGCATCGACCGGCGCCAATCTTTTCATGCCGGCGAAGGCCGGCGACATTCTCTCGCCGCTCGGCCAGTGCTATCTCGCCGGCCTCTTGCAATACGCGGTTCCCAGCACTGTCTTTGCGACGCCGACGGTCAACGGCTATCGGCGTTACCGGCCGAACTCGCTGGCGCCCGATCGGGCGACGTGGGCGTACGATCATCGCGGGGCCATGGTCCGCGTATTGGGCGGTCCAGACGATCCGGCGACGCGGCTGGAGAACCGCATCGGCGAGCCGGCGGCCAATCCTTATCTTTTCATTCTTTCGCAAGTCGTGGCCGGGCTGGCCGGCATCGAGACCAAGGCCGCGCTGCCGCCGCCAAGCGACGAGCCTTACGCGGCGGAATGCCCGATGCTGCCGAAAAGCCTGCCGGACGCACTTGACGCACTCGACAAAGAGCCGTTGTTCCGCCGCACGCTCGGCGATACCTTCATCGACTATTTCGTCAAGCTCAAGCGGACCGAAGCCGAAAGATATGCGCATTCGCTGCAACAGGCCGGGACGTCGCGGTCGAGCGACGAGCCGAGCGCGTGGGAGCACAATGAGTATTTCGATTTCTTTTGAGCCGAATGCGCATCGCCGGGCCCGCAGGGCGCCATACCCAAGGAATGCCTCATGACGGCGCTGGAGAAGATCGGCGCGCCGCCGACGCGGCTCGGCGGCACTGCGCTCTACGACTGGGACTATCTGGTCCAGGAGGACCGCGCTCACCGGCTGATCTACACCGATCCGGCCATTTTCGAAGCCGAGATGACGCACATTTTCGGCGGCACTTGGACCTATCTCGCGCATGACAGCGAGATCCCGCAGGCCAACGATTTCATCACCCGCCGCATGGGATTGCGGCCGCTCATCATCGTTCGCGATGCCGAGGGCCAAATCCGCGCGCTCTATAACCGCTGCACCCATCGCGGCACGACCTTGTGCCGCTGGGAGAAGGGCAACAGCAAATCGTTCCAGTGCCCCTATCACGGCTGGAATTTTCTCAACAACGGCAGGCTGCGCGGCGTGCCGTGGCCGGAAGGCTACGCCGCCGACATGCGCGATCCGAAATACAATCTCGCGCAAGTGCCGCGGGTCGAGTTCGTATCGCGGTTTCATTTTCGGCACGCTCAATCTCGATGCGCTGCCGCTCACCGAGCACCTTGGGGCGATCACCACGGTCATCGACCAGTGGCTCGATCGCAATCCCGGCGGCAGGGTCGTGGTGTGTGAGGCCAATCGGTTCCGCTACAAAGGCAACTGGAAGCTCGGCTACGACAATTCGTGCGACGGCTATCACGTCGCCTACTCGCACCGCTCGCTGCTGGAGACCGAAAACCGTTTTGCCGGCGAGAACGCCAAGGGCATGGCTTATTATCGCAACTCGCCCGACACCCAGCCGATGTACATGCGCTACACCGGCCACGGCAATCACTTCAAGGACAAGCGGCCGAACCTGGAAAAGCGGCCCGGCGGCCTGTGGGCGCTGGAAAGCGCCCATCCCGGCATGGAGCATTACGAGGCCGAGTTCATCAAGCGTTACGGCGAGCGCGCCTTCGCGCTGTTGGACCTCGCCGGGTCCGAGCCGGTGAACATCAATGTCTTTCCGAACCTGTCGTTGCTCGGCAACCACATTCAGGTGTTCGAACCGGTCGGCGTCGAGGAGACCAATGCCATCTGGTACGGCACCATGATCGTCGACGACGACGGCAGCCTCGGCGACGACGCCGTCACCGACATCAATGCGTTGCGCATGCGCACCCAGGAGGGCTTTCCCAATTTCGGCGAAGTCGACGACATCGCCAACTTCGAGCAGATCCAGCGCGGATTGATGGCGGTCGAGGACGAGTGGGTCTACATGAATCGCGGCCTCGGTATTCCCGGCCGCGTCAAAACCCACGACGACGGCACGATCACCGCGCCGGCGACCGACGAGGCGTTCATGCGCGAGCATTTCAAGGAATGGAAACGGCTGATGAAAACCCGCGCCAACTTGGCGATCCGACGGGAGCCGTAAAGTGAGCGCGCCGGCGCCGCTCGATCCGTCGCGCAGCTCGTACTATGTCAGCGACGCGCTCTATCGCGACCTCATCGCCAATTTCTCCGATTGGCAGGACGACGCGCGCGCCGTTACCGACGTGGCCATTCGCGACGAGTTCCGCCGGCTGCTGGAGCGGGAGGCGCGGCTGCTCGACCAGCTCCGTTACGACGATTGGCTCGCCATGTTCGCGCCCGAGTGCGTCTATTGGGTGCCGTCGACGCCGCAGGCCCGCGACCCGCGGCGCGAGATCGCCATCATGTTCGACGATCGCCGCCGGCTCGAGGACCGGGTCTATCGGCTGCGCACCGGATTTGCCTGGTCGCAAGCGCCGGCATCGCGAACCGTGCGCTTCATTACCAATGTCGAGGTGTTCGCCACCGCAAGCAACAACGCGCGCATGCTGCGCTCGAATTTCCTGATCAGCGAGTTCTGGGGCGACGAGACGCGCCAACTGGCCGGCTGGGCCGGCCACCGCGTGATCCGCAACGAAGCCGGCTGGACGATCGTGGCCAAGCAGGTGAACCTGATCGAATGCGATCAATCGATCCGCAATCCGAGCATCATTTTGTAAGTGTGCGGGACGAGCTTGTCATTTAAGACAAAACCGCCGCGGCGCGGAAGCCCGCCGCTAACCGGCAGGAGCGCGCCGGTATACACGCGATTGTTGCAGCGTTATGGTGTCGTCGGTTTTTAACAATTCGATCATTGCGCTGGCCCGCGGAGCATCTGGTGCAGCGGATCGACGATTGGCTGACGTCGCTCGGCCTGTCCGAGCATGTGCATTGCTTTGCCGAAAATTGCATCGATGCCAGCGTTCTGCGCGATCTCACCGATCACGATTTGAAAGACCTCGGCATCCCGTTCGGCCACCGCAAGAAGATCCTGCGCGCGATCGGGGAACTCGAAGGGCCCGGACCGCAAGGATCGCCGGCGGCGGTTACCGCGGTCCCCGGCGAGAGACGCCAGCTCACCGTCATGTTCTGCGATCTCGCGGACTCGACCGAACTATCGGCGCGTCTCGACCCGGAAGATTTGCGCAGCGTGATCAGCGCCTATCGCACGGCATGCGCGCAGGTTATTTCGAACTATGACGGCTTCATCGCGCATTTCCTGGGCGATGGGCTTTTGGTCTATTTCGGTTATCCGCATGCCCACGAGAACGACGCCGAGCGCGCGGTGCGGGCCGGCCTCGACATCGTCGCCGCAATTCCTCGGCTGCAAACGGCCGCACCGGCGCCGCTCAAGGCCCGGATCGGCGTCGCCACCGGCTTGGTCGTGGTCGGCGACCTGATCGCCGAGGGTGCGTCGGAAGGACAAGCCGTCGTCGGCGAAACGCCAAACCTCGCCGCCCGCCTGCAAGCGGTCGCCGAGCCCGGCACTGTGGTCATGTCTGCGAGCACGCGCCGCCTGGCGGCCGGGCATTTCGAATACCGCAAACTCGGCGCCACCCACGTCAAGGGCTTGGCCGAGCCGATCGTGGTGTGGCAGGCGCTAGGCCTGAGCGCGGTGGAAGGCCGGTTCGAGGCGGAGCACGGGATCAGCCTGCCGCCACTGCTCGGCCGGCACGAAGAGATCGAGCTGCTGTCGCGCCGCTGGCGGCAGGCCGCGCAAGGCGACGGCTGCGTCGTTCTCCTGACCGGCGAACCCGGCATCGGCAAGTCGCACATCGCTTTGACGTTTCAGGAACGTTTGCAGGCCGAGCCGCACGCGCGGCTGCGTTATTTTTGTTCGTCGCATCACACCAACAGCGCGTTGTTCCCCTTTGTCAGCCACCTGGAACGGGCGGCGGGTTTTGAGCGCAACGACCCGGCCGCCACCAAACGCGCCAAGCTTGAAGCGCTGCTCGCCCAAACCCCTTCGCATGTCGCAATCCTGGCCAATCTTCTGTCGCTGCCCGACGAGCGCGACCGCCTGCCCGACGTCAGCCCGCAGAAGCGCAAGGAAACGACGCTGTTGACACTGCTCGCCCGGCTGCAGGGCTTGGCCGAGCTCGATCCGGTGCTGGCGGTCTTCGAGGACGTCCACTGGATCGACCCGACTTCGCTCGAGCTGCTCACGCTGATGATGCAATGGGTGCCGCAGCTCCGTGCCCTGCTGGTCATTACCGCCAGGCCAGAATTCACGCCGCCATGGCCTAATCATGCGCATGTGACGACGGTGCCGCTGACCCGCCTCAACCGGCGCCACGGCATGGCCCTGATCGAACGGATCACGACCGGCAAGACGCTGCCCGGACCGGTGACGGAGAAAATTCTCGCGCAAACCGACGGCGTGCCGCTGTTCATCGAGGAGCTGACCAAGACGGTGCTCGAAAGCGGACTGCTGCAGGAGCAGGGCGGCCAGTACGTGCTCGAACGGCCGCTGCCGTCGTTTGCGATTCCGACGACGCTCTACGCGTCGCTGATGGCGCGGCTCGACCGATTGGCGGCGGTGAAAGAAGTGGCGCAGATCGGTGCCGCGGTCGGTCGCGAATTCTCCTATGAACTCTTGAGCGTCGTCGCCGGCTGGCCCAAAGAGAAGTTGGACGAGGCGCTCGATCAATTGGTCCGGTCGGAACTGGTGTTCTGCCGCGGCGAAAAGCCCGGAAGGATCTATACCTTCAAGCATGTGCTGGTCCGCGACGCCGCGTATGCCGGCCTCCTCAAGAGCCGGCGTGCCGAGCTCCATGCCGCCATCGCCAGAGCGTTCGAGCAACGGTTCCCGGACTTCATCGAGAGCGAGCCCGAAACCCTGGCGCACCATCTCACCGAGGCCGGGCTTGTCAGAAAGGCGGTGGATTACTGGTTGCGCGCCGGCAAGAAAGCGGCGGCCCGCTCCGCCAATATCGAGGCCATCGCGCATTTGCAGCGCGGCATCGAAGCTGCAAGCCGACTGCCCGATGAGTCGGACCGGGACGCGCTGGAGCTTGATCTTCAGTTCGCCCTGGCGCCCTGTCTGATCGCCACCCAGGGTCCGGCGTCGAGCCCGGCAATGGCGACGTTCACCCGGGCCCATGAACTGTGCGAACGGCTCGGCGACGTTCCCGAATATCTCCAGGTCATGTTCTGGCTGGTCACGGCCAGTGTCGTACGCGGCGAGCTGCCGCAAGCGCAGGAGGGCATCGCGACTTTGATGCGTCTTGCCAAAGCCCGCGATGATCAGCCGGCATTGCTCAATGCGATGCGCGGACGCGCCATGATCCTGTTGTTCATGGGGCGCATCGCCGACGCGCATCAGGAGGTCGCCGGGGCGATCGAAGAGTTCAATGCCAGCGATGAGCGCGTGCGGCTGGCGGCACGGGCGGCCGGCCAGGACGCCGGAGCGGCGGCATTGTCGCTTATATCATGGGCGCTCTGGCTGCGCGGCCACGCCGATCGGGCGCAGGCGCAGATCGAGGCCGCGCTCGAGCGCGCCGACGCGGTCGCGCATCCGCATACCCGCGCCTATGTCGATTACTACGCGTCCGTCCTTTACGCGCTCCGCGGCGAACACGCGCTGGCGCTGCGCCGCGCCGAGCGCTGCGTCGCCTTGTCCGAGGAACACGGTTTCGGACAATGGCGAAACCTGTCGCGCGCCATCAGGGGCATCAGCATGACGATGCTCGACCCGTCGTCCGACGCGCTGGCATTGGATGAGGTGAAGGGCGCGTTCAACGACTATCGTCGCGCCGGTTACGAACTCGGCATCACCGCGCTCGACATTTTGTGGTGCCCCGCTTTGCTGGCGCGGCAACAGCCCGAAGCGGCGCTCGAGATCATCGAGCAGGGGCTCGCGACCGCGAGCCACAACAGCGAGCGGATATTCGAGGCCGAGCTGTATCGGCTAAAGGCGCGCGCGTCGCTCGCGTGCGGCGGCGCCGCCGCCATGGCCGATGCGCAGTCGTTGCTTTACCGCGCCATGAGGACGGCACAAAGGCAGGAAGCCCGGTCGCTCGAATTTCGCGCGGCCATGGACCTTGCGGCGCTGTGGACGGATCAGGGCAAACGCGCCCAGGCGCTCGATCTCCTGGCGCCGCTTCATGCCGCGTTCACCGAGGGGCTGGACACCCAGGATTTGCGGCAAGGCAAGGCGCTGCTTGAGCAATGGCAATAGCCCTCATTGCCGCATGCGTCGCTCGTCCGCTTCGGTTTTTTCCCTTTGATTGATGATGCGAACGTGCCCGGTCGTATTCTTCTGGCCGCCGGTCGCTTCTTCATATTTTTTGTAGGCCCGATCGGCCGCCAGATAGCCGCGTTCCTCGCCTTGTTTGAGGTTGCGCTGCGACCATTCGAAATTGACGTATGGATCCACATGGACCTCGACAATCGTGCCGGTCCATTTCTTGTGCTCGCCGCCGACCTTGATGCCGTCCTTGACGTGATAATAGAACAACTTGATGTCGTCTTCGCCGACGGTCGCCGCGAACAACTGGCAAAGATTGCTCAGCGCGTTGTCGAGATTTTGCGGCGCGTGAATTTGCGTGGCGTCGACGATCCTGCTGATCCAGATTTCGTCGAGATCGAAATGATCTTCCAGCAGGTTCTTGAAATTCACGGTATCGACCAGCGCGCCTTCGCAATAGATGTCGTTGCCGATCGTTACCGGCTCTTCGATGAACGGCAGCGCCGAGCAAGCGCACAGGCTGGCGGCGCTGATCTCGCCATAGTGCCGCCCTTTGATCGGCGTGTTGCTAGAACAATTCGAGTTTTTGTTTGGTCAGATTCCACGCATTGTGAAAAATCGAGGTGTCGGGCTTGGTCTTGAGCTTATCGAATTTGATCGCCTCGAGAAAATTGCTGCCCGGGTAATAGATGCGCGACAGGCCGGTGACGTTCGACAGATACATCATGGAAACGAGAAAGCGGGTCATCGGATTGACCGCCATGACGTTGTTGAGGGTCCACTGATTGAAATCGCCCTCGGTCCAATCCCGCGGATTGGTCATGAACGATATCGTCTGCTGGAAGGATTCGGCGATGTTGCGTGGCGGCAAAAATAGATCGCGGTACGTTGCCGGATTGCCGAGAAAGGCCGTCAAAGCGCTGACGTTGGCCGACCAATCCGGCGCAAATACGTTGTTGATCGGAAACCGCTCATAGGAGATGTCGTCGCGAAACACGTGGTCGTGGAAGAACTCGCGGGTCTGGACGATTTCCCGGCCTTCGTCGCACTGATTATAGACGATCCCGACCCAGGCGCCGATACACGACAGCGCCCAGACGTCGAAACGCATAGTTTCCGTCAGTCGTCGCAAGACGCCAAGATGCAGGCCGGCGGCGGGTCCGCCGCCGCCGAGTGCGATCGCTCTTTTCGGCGCTTTGGCCACGAGCCGATCCCCTCAGTCCCGGGATAAACGGCATTATAGCAAAGACAACGGCGATTTGAAATATGCCGGCAGCTCACTCCGCCGCCCTTTCTTCCCGCGATTCGTATTCGGCCTGGGCGCGCTGCTCGACCGGCTTTTCGCTGCGCGTCAGGTTATAGGCGCTGTTGACCAGCGCCATGTGCGAGAACGCCTGCGGAAAATTACCGACCAGACGTTTGGCGCGCGGATCGTATTCTTCGCTGAGCAGACCAAGGTCGTTGCGCAGCGCGACCAGCCGGCGGAACATCGCCTCGGCGTCGGCCATGCGGTTTTGCATAATGAAGACGTCGACCAGCCAAAAGCTGCACGCCAGGAAGGCGCCTTCGCCGGCCGGCAGGCCGTCGTCGGTCTCTTCGGTGTCGTACCGCATGACGAAGCCGTTGCGCAGCAAACGCTGCTCGATCGTCGCGATGGTGCCGGCCACACGCGGATCCGACACCGGCAGGAAGCCCATGCTCGGCATCAGCAACAGGCTGGCGTCGACATGCTTGGCGCCATAGGCCTGAACGAAAGTGCCCAATTCCGGGTCAAAGCCTTTGGTGCATACCTCCTCGAAGATCTCGTCCCGCAGCGCGCGCCATTCGTCGAGCGGTCCTTCGAGCCCGAATGTCTCGGCGCTTTTGACCGCGCGGTCGAACGCGACCCAGGCCATGACCTTTGAATGGGTGAATTGTTGCGGTGAGCCGCGGACTTCCCAAATCCCTTCGTCGGGGCCCCGCCAGATTTGTTGCAAATGTTCGAGGAAGGCGAGTTGCGCTTGCCATCCCGACTCGTTGGTCGAAGTCCACGGCGGCGCGCCTGGTGATGGACGTCCATGATCTCGCCAAAGACGTCGAGCTGAAGCTGGGAATGAGCGGCGTTGCCGATGCGGACCGGCGCCGAATTCTCGTAGCCGGGCAGCCACGGCGCGGTCCATTCCGTCAGCCGCCGCTCGCCGGCGATGCCGTACATGATCTGCAATTGACCGGGACTGCCGGCGACGGCGCGCAACAACCATTCGCGCCACGCCTGCGCTTCGTCGAAGAAGCCGGCATTCATGGCGCCAAGCAAGACCAGCGTGGCGTCGCGCAGCCAGCAATAGCGATAGTCCCAATTGCGCTCGCCGCCGAGTTGTTCGGGCAACGACGTCGTCGGCGCCGCGACCATGCCGCCGGTCGGCGCATAGGTGAGCGCCTTGAGCGTGATCATCGACCGCATCACGGCGTCGGTCCACGGTCCCGCCGGCCGGCATTTCGCCGACCAATCCTGCCAAAACGTCTCGGTCTCGCCGAGCGCCGCCATCGGATCGAGCGGCGTATGTATCGGCAGATGCGAGCGGTAATAGTTCAAAACAAACGGAATAGTATCGTCCTTGTGGATGACGAACTCGCCGACCGTGGTCATATCGGCGCCGCGCAATTGCACCGGCGTGCGCAGGATCATCATGTCCGGACCGGCGATGGCGCGAAGCGCGCCGTCTTCGAGCCGCGTCACCCATGGGACGATTGCGCCGTAGCCGAAGCGCAGGATCAGTTCGGTATGCATCGCCAGCTTGCCGCGGGTGCCGATGACCATGCGTACGACGGTCGAATGGTGGCCGCTGAGCGGCATGAAGTCGATCAGCGTCGCCGCGCCCTCCTCGGTCTCGAAATGGGTTTCGAGCACCAACGTGTTCGGCCGATAGCGGCGCGTGACCCGCGCCGGCGCGCGCGGCGCGATCAGCCAGCGGCCGTGCTTGCTGGAGCCCAGCAAAGCGGCGAAACACGCCTCCGAATCGAAGCGCGGGCAGCAGAACCAGTCGATCGATCCCTCGCGGGAGACGAGCGCAGCGCTCCTGCAGTCGCCGATCAGCGCATAGTCTTCAATCAGGGCCATGGCTCAGGAAAAGTCGACGATGACTTTGATGTCGTCGGGCTGCCGTTGCAGCGATCGGGTCCAATGCTCGACCGGCTCGCGCCGCGTAATCAGTGCGTCGAGCCAGGCTTTATCGGCCTTCCGTAACGCTTCACCGGCCATATCGTAATGCAGCCGGTTGGCGTTGACGGTACCGAACACCGTGCTGTTGTCGAGCACCATAGTGCGGTTGAGCGCGCCGATGTCGACGTCGAAGCCGTGGCCGGGCTCGGTGATGCCGACAAGGCAGATAATGCCGCTCGGCGCCGTGTTACCGAGGACGTCGCACACGACGCTCGGCGCACCGGTGCACTCCATCACAATATCCGGCTTCAGGCGGACGCCGGCGACAGTGCCGACATGATACGTGGCGCCGAGCCGGCGCACCAAATCTCGCTTCGCGCCGAACTCAAATTGGTCAAGAACGTGAACGTCGAGACCGCGCTGGGCGCCCAACAGCGCCGCCAGCAGGCCAACCGGACCGGCCCCGGTCACCAAGAGCGTTTGCGGTTGCCATGAGCGCGTGCGCTGCCCGATACGCTCGGTGTGATCCCAAGCTTTGGCGACGACGCTGGTCGGTTCGACCAAAACGCCCGCCAGCCCGAGCGATGCATCGACCTTGATCGCGAAATCGGGCTCGATGCGAAAAAACTGCGAGCCGAAACCGTGACGCCCCTTGATGCCGCGCTCGGTGTAGCGGCCGTTGCGGCACATATCCCACTCGCCGACCGCGCACGATGGGCACGGCACCGGGTCGGGCCGCCGGACAATGCCGGCGACGACATCGCCGACGTTGATGCCGCAGCCCGGCGGCGCCTCCTGCACCACGCCAAGCAATTCATGACCGATCACCAGCCGGGTTTCGCCCGGCGGCGCGGAGCCGAAATGCCCGCAAACAATTTCGCGGTCGGTGCCGCATACGCCGATCGCCAGCGTGCGGACCAAAATCGCACCATCCGAGCGAGACGGATCGGAGACGTCTTCGAACTCGCGCCGAGTTGGCAATGCCGGGCGCGACGGTGAGGGCGCGCATTTGTTCGTTCCATGAATATGCGGTTGCGCCGAGGGGAACCAACGGCCGCCTCGCGCGACAATTGCCGACGGGACCAAAAGTTCCCGTTAGCGGAACTATTCCATATTTCGACCGTTCTTTTGCCGCCACACGCTACACCAACGGACGGGAAGGCAAAAATGGAACCGATCGGCCGCAAGCGTTGGGCCATCGCCGAAGGGTATATCCCGTCACAAAGCTCGTTCACCGATCGGGCTCTCGTGTCTCACGAGACCGCCTGCATCCTCAATGCCGGCGATCGGGATGCCAACGTTACAATCACCATATTCTTCGCCGATCGCGAGCCTGCCGGCCCATATCGGGTCAAAGTCGGCGCCAGGCGCACGCTGCATTTGCGCTTCGACGATCTCACGGAACCCGCGCCGGTTCCCCGCGACACCGATTATTCGTCGGTTTTTGAATCAGATGTGCCGATCGTCGTTCAGCACACGCGAATGGATTCGCGCCATGCTGAAGTGAGCCTGCTTTCTACGACCGCCTACAGCCATGATTAAGAAGCGCCATTCATAAGAATGATCCCGTCAGAATTCTGACACGTCAGAAAATTCAAAGCGCTAAAAAGCCTTTAGGCTTTCAAATTCCGCGAATTTCAATTCCACGCATTTCATCGGATCGCATCGCGAAAAGAAATCTCGCCGATCTCGTGGCGCCGAGTTCCACGGCGATCATTTGTGAATTTTGCGCTGCGCTTTCAACGCGATGCATGATGAACGAAACGAAAGAATGGAACTTACCGCGGTCAAATTCGTTGTTGCAGCACGGAACTGGAGGAGAATCCCTTGACTGTGATCGTCGTTTCCAACCGTGTCGCACGGGCAAAATCGGATGAACCAGTCGCCGGCGGATTGGCGGCAGCGCTGATCCCCATGGTGAGGGACTCGGGCGCGATTTGGGTCGGGTCGAGCGGCGAGACCACCGACAGCGCGCCAAACAAAGATTTCTTCGCCCAGATCGAGGCGCTCGGCACCGGCGCGCTCGCAACCGTCGACATGCCCGCGAAACACTATCGCGGCTTTTACGAAGGTTTCTCCAATTCGGCTTTGTGGCCGGCGCTGCATTCGCGCCCCGATCTCATCCGCGTCAGCGGCGAGGATTATGCGTCGTATCGCGAAATCAACGCCTTCATGGCGCGAGCGCTGTTGCGTTTCAGCGGACCGGACGCGGTCTTCTGGGTACAGGACTATCATTTTCTCCCGCTCGGCGCCGAGATGCGCCGCTTGCAAATCGGCGCGCCGATCGGCTTTTTCTTGCACACGCCGTGGGCCGACCGCCGCACCATCGTCGCGGTGCCGCGCCATGCCGAACTCGTGCACGCGATGCTGTCCTACGATCTCATCGGCTTTCAGACCGACGGGGATCGCCAGAATTTCGAGGACTATCTCCAGCACGAACTCGGGCTGACGATCTTTGACGGCACGGTGGCATCGTCGCGCGGACTGACCCGCCTGGCCACGTTTCCGATCGGCATCGACGTCGATGAGTTCAGCGACCGGGCCACCAAGGCTTCGACCCGCGCCGATGTTTCCCGTCTGCGCGCCAGCCTGCAGGGTGCCAAACTCGCGCTCGGCGTCGACCGCCTGGACTATTCGAAAGGCCTCGCCAACAGGATGCGCGCGTTCGACCGCATGCTCGAGATCGAGCCGCAGCTCAAGCGCAATGTGTCGCTGTTGCAGGTCGCGGTTCCGACCCGCGGCAACATCCGCGCCTATCGCGAGCTGAAGGACGAGCTTGCTTCGCTGGTCGGCGAGATCAACAGCCGCCATGGCGAGGTCGATTGGATTCCGATCCGGTATCTCAACAAGAGCTTTTCGCAGCTCACGCTTGCCGGCTTCTACCGCGCAGCGCAGGTCGGCTTGGTGACGCCGTTGCAGGACGGCATGAATCTGGTCGCCAAGGAATATGTGGCGGCGCAGAACCCGTTCGATCCCGGCGTGCTCGTGCTGTCGGAATTCGCCGGCGCGGCCAAACAGCTTGACGCCGCACTCCTGGTCAACCCGCACGACATCGACGGGATGGCACGGCAGGTCGCCAGAGCGCTGATCATGGGCCTCGATGAGCGGCGGGAACGCTGGTATTCGATGGTGGCAAAGCTGCGGAGTTCCTCGGTGCAGGGCTGGTTCGCGGATTTCCTGCGGGCGCTGAACGAAAGCCGCCGGGCGCCGGCGCGACTCGCCGCATCGCGGGCTGCCGCCGCACCCGTCGTGCTTGAGCTTGCCGGGCGAAGCGCGCAACGCCACTGAAATCTTTTCCTCGCCGCATCGGTCATCGCGGCGCGACACCTCCCGGAAAACCGGCTGCGCGCGATCACGCGGCGCCACGCGCCTTGCGGCCCTTGGCTTTCACCGCATGCGTGTTCGTCAATCCGGCCTCGCGTGCCGCCTCCTGCAAGCCGCGCCTGATCTCGTCGCGCTTTTCATGAATCGAAGCGATCGCCAGTCCGGTCGCCACGCCCAGTCCGACCAGCGCCGCCTCGGACAGCTGCAGGCTCGCCTCGATGGTCTCCGGAACGGCATCGGTTGCGCCCAGCGCATAGAGGTGACGGGCGTGCTCGGCGTCGCGCGCCCGCGAAACGATGAGGACGTCCGGCCGCATGGCGCGCACATGGGCAACGACCGCATCGATCTGACGCGCCGAATGGATCGTGATGATGACGCCAGCCGCCTTGGCAAGGCCGCAGCTTTCCAGGAATTGCGGATCGGCGGCATCGCCATAATACACGTCGTGGCCGCCGCGGCGGTC
This sequence comes from uncultured Alphaproteobacteria bacterium, assembly GCA_963829395.1. GTDB lineage: Bacteria > Pseudomonadota > Alphaproteobacteria > Rhizobiales > Xanthobacteraceae > BOG-931. Next base: position 354,596 of record CAWHHX010000003.1, read on the forward strand.
GCGGGTGACCGTGAGCGCATCGGAATCAGCCACGATAAAGGGAATGCGGTGCTCGCGCAGCAGCGCGCACACGACTTTGCCGACGCGGCCATAGCCGACGACGATCGCATGTCGCTGCCCCGCCGTCGGGCGGACGGCCAATTCGGGATCGAGCGGTTTGTCGGGGGTCAGCCGTGCCCCAAGCTGCCGACCTGCGACCGAGAGGAGCGGCGTCAGCGCCATGGTGACGGACGTGACCGCGAGCGTGAAGCTTGCCAAGCGCGACTCGATCAAGCCGGCCGCTGTCGCCATGCCGATACCGACGAACGCGAATTCGCCTCCGGGGCCGAGCAGCAGGCCGGTTTCGACCGCGACCGGCCACGACAAGCGGAAAAGCTTGGCGAGCCCGGTCAGCACCAGCGACTTCACCGCAATCAGGCCGACGACACTGCCGGCGAGCAAAAGCGGCTCGTGCCACAGCTCGCGGACGTCGACACTCATTCCGACGGTGAAGAAAAAGACGCCGAGCAGGAGGCCCTTGAACGGCGCGACCGTCGCTTCGATCGCCTTGCGGTATTCGGTCTCGGCGAGCAGCAATCCGGCAACGAAGGCACCCAGCGCCATCGACAAGTGGGCTTGCTCGGCGATGACGCCGGCGCCGACGATCACGAACAAGACCGCGGCAATAAAGACCTCGTTGGAGCGCGCGGTCGCGACCAGCCGAAACAGCGGGCGCAACAGGACCCGGCCGAAGACAACAATGACGATGATCGCCGCCGCGGCCTGCAGCAGCGCGGTGGCGAGGCTTGCCAGCACCGAACCGCCGGAACGAGCCGCCAGAATGGAGACGAACAAAAGAATCGGGATGACTGCGATATCCTGCGCCAGCAGGACGGAGAAGCTGGCGCGTCCGACGCCCGTGGTCAGGCGCTCCTGGCTGGAAAGAAGTTCGAGCACGATCGCCGTCGAGGACAGCGAGAGACCGCCGCCGAGCACGATCGCCTCGGACGGGCTTTTGCCGAGCGCCAGTGCGGCGCCGGCGATCAGAGCGCTGGTGAGCAGCACCTGCGAGCCGCCCAGCCCGATCACCAGGCGGCGCATCGCCGACAACCGGGGGAATGACAGCTCGAGGCCGATCAGGAACAGGAGAAAGACGATTCCCAGTTCGGCGATGCCGGACACATTCTGCGCGTCGGTGATGGTGAACCACTGAAGACCCGGCACCACATTGCTGAGTGAGCCCAGCCCGAGCGGGCCAAGGATCGCGCCCGCGCCGAGATAGCCAATGACCGGGCTTAATCCCCACCGCCGCACCAGCGGGATCACCACGCCGGCGGTTCCGAGCAAAACCAGGGCGTCGCTGTAAACGACCATCGTGGCGTCGGACACCTCGATATCCTCCATTGCGCGCCGGCGACCCGGGAGTTTTAACCGCTTCGAGGCATGGCGGCGAACCTAAAGGTGCGAACGCCGTTATGGTGGGTCGGAGCGAAATTGCCGCAGCGGCGCGGGCCTATGAAACCGTAGATTAATGAAACCCGCGGCGGGCTATCGTGGTTGAGCGATTCGCGGCTGGGCCGCGGCCTGCGGCCGCCGCTCGGGTGGAGTGTGATGAAGCTATTTCAATGCCAGAATTGCGGTCAGCCGCTCTATTTCGAGAACACGCGGTGCGAAAGCTGCGGGCTCTCGCTCGGCTATTTGCCGGATTGGAGCGTGGTCACCGCGCTCAAGCCGCACGAGGGCACCGGCAATCCAGGTCAGCAGGTATGGCAGGCTCTGGCCGACAATAAGCGTTACCGGCTTTGCGCCAATGCCGGTTATGACGTGTGCAACTGGCTTATTCCGGCCGCGGCGCCCGACATGTATTGCGCGGCCTGCCGCCACAACAGCATGATTCCGGACCTGTCGTTGCCGGAGAATTTGCGCCGGTGGCGGGCGCTTGAGGCAGCGAAGCATCGGCTGTTCTACACGCTGTTTCAGCTCAGGCTGCCGGTCGAGACTCAGGCCGAAAGCCCGGCCGGCCTGGCCTTCCAATTTCTCGCCGACGCCGGACCCGCGGCCCCGTCAGTGATGACTGGCCACGCCGACGGCGTGATCACCATCAATCTTGCGGAAGCCGACGACGCCGAGCGCGAACGCCGCCGCCAACAGATGGGCGAACTCTACCGCACTTTGCTCGGCCACTTCCGTCACGAGATCGGCCATTATTACTGGGATCGGCTGATCGCGGACACGCCGCATATCGAGGAATTCCGCCGCGTCTTCGGCGACGAACGGCAGGACTACGCCGCCGCGCTGCAGAATTACTACGCCCACGGCGCGCCAGCCGATTGGTCGGAGCATTTCATCTCGGCCTACGCGAGCTCGCATCCTTGGGAGGATTTCGCCGAAACCTGGGCGCACTATTTTCACATGGTCGACACGTTGGAAACGGCTTACGTCGCCGGCCTCGCCGTCAATCCGAAGCTGCCGCATAGTCCGGGCGCAGTGTTCGACTTCAATCCACGCGACACCGAGATGAAACGCCTGGTCGAGGCTTGGCTCGCGCTCACATTCGCGGTCAATTCGCTCAATCGCAGCATGGGCCTGCACGATCTCTATCCCTTCGTGCTTGGTCCCTTGGCGGTGGCGAAGCTGACGTTCGTCCAACAACGGATTGCGGCGATGTCGCCACGAACGTCGCAGATTCGAGGCGGCGGCGAGCCTGGCGGCAAGCGGGACGTGCCCCGCCGCATGCGTTCCGAGACCCTGTGACTTTCTTGCAACTAGAATAGTGTCGGCGGCAAAGCGGTTTGCGCGGTCAAGCCGCCTGACGATCCGGAATAAACAAAAACGTCCTTGAATTTTAACAGGTTTGCGCCCTGTAATGCGCCCGCATGGGCGCCGAAAGTCCTTCAATGACCACGTCTGACTCGGGCGCATTGGCCGCCGGCGCGGGGACCGCACCTGGCACCTTTTCGGGCAGAGTCTCCTGGGTCACAGCGACGGCCATCGTCGTCGCCGACATGGTCGGCGTCGGCGTCTTCACCAGCCTCGGATTTCAGGTCACCGACATAACCTCCGGCTTCTCGTTGCTGCTGTTATGGGTGGTCGGCGGCGTCGTCGCGATCTGCGGGGCTTTCTGCTACGCCGAGCTCGCCGCGATGTTTCCACGTTCAAGCGGCGAGTACAATTTCCTCCGCCGCATCTATCATCCGGCGTTCGGCTTTGTCGCCGGCTGGCTCTCGGCAACCGTCGGGTTCGCCGCACCGATCGCGCTCGCCGCCATGGCGTTCGGCGTGTATTTCAAATCGATCATTCCGGGCGCGCCGCCGCTCCTGCTCGGCTTCGCCATTACCTGGCTCGCGGCGCTCGTTCATCTCGGCGGCGTGCGATTTGGCAGCGCCTACCACAATGTTTGGACAGCGCTGAAGCTCGTTCTGATCATCGTCTTCATTATCGCCGGCTTGGCGTTCGGCGATTGGCAGCCGATTTCCTTTATGCCGAGCGCCGTCGATCTCACCCAGATCGCCGGCGCGCCGTTCGCCATCAGCCTGGTTTTCGTGATGTATTCATACTCGGGCTGGAACGCGGCGACCTACATTGTCGGCGAATTGCGCGATCCGATCCGCAACGTGCCGCGTGCCTTGTTCACCGGGACCGCCATCGTCATCGTGCTCTATGTCGGCCTCAATGCCGTCTTTCTGATCACCACGCCGATGCGGGAGATGGCCGGCCAACTCGACGTCGCGATCGTCGCCGGCAAGCACATATTCGGCAATTTCGGCGGCCGCATCGTCGGCGCGCTCATCTGCCTCGGCCTGGTGTCTTCGATCAGCGCCATGACTTGGATCGGCCCGCGCGTGGCCATGACCATGGGCGAGGATTTGCCGCTGTTACGGCTGTTCTCGCGCCGATCGAAGCAGGACGCGCCGACCAACGCCATCCTGTTTCAACTCCTGGTATCGAACCTCCTGCTGCTGACCCAGAGCTTCGAAGCGGTGCTGGATTTCATTCAATTCAGCCTCACGTTCTGCTCGTTTTTCGCGGTGCTGGGCGTTATCAAGATGCGAATCACGCACCCGAAGTTGGCGCGGCCCTACCGCGCCTGGGGCTACCCGGTGACGCCAATCATTTTTCTCAGCGTGACGCTGTTCATGATGTACTATCTCGTCGTCAATCGGCCGCTGCAGTCGCTGGCGGGCTTCGCCATGATGTTGGTCGGTTTGGTTGTTTATTATGTGTCCCGCCCGCTCTCGAATGCTCCTTCCTCGGATGTTTCTCAAACGGTGGCCTAAAGAGATGTCTGCAATCATGCCTAGAATAATGGCGGCTGCCGTTATGGCGGTCATGCTCGCCGTGAGTGCGGCGCCCGCAAGGAGCGCCGAAACCGCAACGGCCGACGACACCGCGCGGTTTCTGGCGGGGCTGCCGCCGTCCGCCAATTCGCCGCTGGCGCCGCTGACCAAAGATCCGGCGTGGCAGCAGCACGCCCGCCATTTCGATTCAATCTTCGCCCGCGAGGAAAGCGCCAAGCTTGCGAAGGTTCGCGCCTTCTCCAAGGAATATCTGACCGATAAGCACGACACGATGCTGTATATGTTCAGCGGTCCGGATTTCCTCTACGCGACCTCGTTTTTTCCCAATGCCTCGACCTATGTGTTGGCCGGTCTCGAGCCGATCGGCGACATTCCGCAATTGACCAGCCTCAGCCATGCGACCGTCGACGGATCGTTGCGCAATCTCGAAGTTTCGATGGGATCGCTGCTCAGCTTAAGCTTCTTCATCACCAAAAATATGAAGGTTCAACTGCACGAGGGCCCGGTATTCGGCACGCTTCCGGTGCTCTATGTGTTTCTGGCACGGACGGGAAAGACCATTCATGACGTCAGCTTGGTTGGTCTCGACACGGACGGTAGTTTCCTGAAGGCGGACGAGCCGGCGACCGCCAGCGGCGATACCAAGAAAAGTGCGCGCAGCGTCGCTCGCAGCGCCGCCCCCGCGGTCAAGATCGTCTTTTCCGACGGCAACGGTCCCAAGCAGACGCTGTATTATTTCAGCACCAACCTCGCCGACGGCTCGATCGAGCGAAGCGGCTTCCTGGCATTCTGCGACAAGCTCGGCCCGGCCGACAGCTTCATCAAGAGCGCGTCCTACCTCCTCCATTCGGGCGGCTTCAGCAAAGTGCGCAACATGCTGCTTGATCGCAGCGCCACGGTCCTCGAGGACGATAGCGGCATTCCGCTGGCCTATTTCGACTCGAAGAAGTGGCGGCTGCAGCCGTTCGGCCGCTATGTCGGGCCGCTCAACATATTCGGCCACTCCTACCAGCCCGGCATGTCGGAGTTGTTCCGCCGCGCCACGCCGATTGATTTCGGCATCGGCTATCGATGGCGCCACAACGAATCAAACCTGCTGCTCGCGCAAAAGGGCGCGCCGCGCACCAGCGGCCAGGAATTAACGCCCGGTTTACCAGCCGACCAATACCCTCAGGCAGAAGAGTCCCAAGCACCCAAGAAAGCGCGCAAGGCGCGCAAACGCGCCGAAACTGATTCGACGGGTACGCTGAGCTGCCGCTTCGGGGGTGTTTTCCCGTTTTGTTCGAGTGCACCCCAGAAGGCCAGCCGCTAGCTCGGTCAAAATGGCGACATAGTCGTCCCCGACACTTCATGTGTCGGGTGGGGGAAAAGTGGCACATACGGTCGGGGGACCAACGCCGCAGCTATTCCGTAGACCGGTCGCGACAGCGGCCCCGGTTGCGCGTGCGCGGCATTTCCATGGCGACCCGACGGTCGGGCGACGGCTCGAACAAGCGAGCACGCGAGCGACCCCATCGCGCAGCCAATTCGAAGAAGTCCGTGCCCACCTTCGGTCAGTCGAGCGACGGCTTGAACAAGCGAAAGTAGACGCCGCCGCGCCGCGCCGCCATTTCGGAGCCGGCAGCGCCCTGCCGGAGATCAGCAGAAAGCCGGCGACCCGCTTCGAGCTCCTGAAGGAAAAGCTGGAGCATAATCTGCTCCGCATTTCCGCCGTCCTGTTCGTCGCCGGCGCTATCGGCTGGTGCTTGCTGATCGTCAATCAGTTCCGGTCGCCGGTTCTGGCCTCGCAGCCCGAGGCAGCCGTCACCAAGACCGATTCCGAAATCGGAAACCCGTCCGGCAGTTCAACCCATGCACGCGTGGACGACCCGCGGGCGCCAAGTGCGTGGAGATCGGCCCTCACCGACGGTGAGACGCCGGCCAACATCGTCGCCCGGGAATGGAGCCGCCTGGAAGCCCGGCTGGAAGCGAAAGCGGCAGAACCGAAAGTGGCCGACCGGGCCCGCATCCCCGCAAAGCCATCAACGAAGGAAGCCAAGCTGACCGTGAAGCCGCCGATCCGGCTCGCGTCACTCGAGAGCGCCGAGCCGGCTATTCCGGTCATACCGTCGCGCATTCCCTCCAATGTGGGCGCGCTGACCCGCCTGGTCGATTTTGAAACGGCGCCGTTCCCGTATCACGGCGCGATGCCCGGATCTGGCCGGCCATTCCTCAATGCCAACGACGGGCACGTCAATTTCCGCGGCCGCGTTCTGTCGGAATCGCAGACCTTCAGCGACGACCATGTGCTGTTGCATATTCCGCCCGGCTTCGACCCGCGACGCCCTGCCGTCATGGTGGTGTTCTTTCATGGCCACGGCGCCATTCTCGCGCGCGACGTGCGCGACCGGCAGCAGGTCCCGGCGCAGATCACCGCGGCCGGCGCCAATGCGGTGCTGGTGGCGCCGCAATTTGCCGTCGACGCCGCCGAATTCGAGCGCCGGGAAATTCTGGGAGCCGAACGGCTTCAAGCGCTTCCTCGACGAGGCGGCGGTGAAGCTCGCCTACATGTACGGCGATCCGCGCAGCGCCATGGCGTTCTCCAGGATGCCGATCGTCATCGTCGCCTATAGCGGCGGTTTCGGCCCGACGCTGTCCGTGCTCGATCGCGGCGGCGTCAAATCGCGGGTGCGCGGCCTCGTGCTGCTCGACGCGCTCTATGCCGGGATCGACAAGTTCGCCGACTGGATCGCCGAGAACAGGTCGGCGTTCTTTGTCAGTTCGTACACGCCGCACACCGCCCATCACAATGCCGATCTCGAGCGACTGCTGAGCGCGCGATCGGTGCCGTACAGCTCAGAGCTCCGGCGCGGCCACCTGCAAGGCATGGTGACGTTCCTGCCCGCCGGCCCGGTGTCACACCGGGACTTTGTGACTCACGCCTGGTCCGACAACCCGATCAAGGACGTGTTGGCGCGCATGGACGACGTCGATCCCAGGATCCAGACCGCCGAGACCACGGCATCGGTGTCCGCGAACGCTGCGCCGCGCAATTAATCAGGTTTCCGCAGGGCCGCCCCGCGGCTTGCCAGTCCGCCAACCACCGAATATCAAAAGACCCGACGCCTTTGATCCTCGGTCCCGGGAGCAGGCATGCTTTCCCACATCTTTGACGACGCGCCGGAGCGGACGCGCGGCAAGATCGTGCGCATGTACGCGATCCTTGTGGCCGCCAATGCCGGCGCCTGGCTGTGGGCGTTGGTGGAATTTCACGGCAACCCGCTGCTGCTCGGCACCGCGTTCCTGGCTTACAGCTTCGGGCTGCGGCATGCTTTCGACGCCGACCATATTGCGGCGATCGACAACATCACCCGCAAGCTGATGCAGGAAGGCCGCCGCCCGATTGCGGTCGGATTTTTCTTTTCGCTCGGTCATTCGACCGTCGTGGTCGCGCTGGTTCTGGCGATTGCGTTCGCCACCACCGCGCTGCAAGGGCATTTTGCGGCATTCAAGGAGATCGGCGGCATCATCGCGACGTCATTGTCGGCTGCGTTTCTATTCGCCATCGCGGCAGCCAACATCGTCGTTCTCGCTCAGGTCTACGGCGCGTTGCGCGCGGTCAGGAGCCGCGGCCGGCTTCCGCCCGAAGACGTCGAGCATATTCTCGGCAACAGCGGCGTCATCGGTCGGCTGTTACGTCCGCTGTTTGCGCTGATCGAGCGCTCCTGGCAGGCCTATCCACTCGGACTTTTATTCGGCCTCGGCTTCGATACGGCGACCGAAGTCGGATTGCTCGGCATCTCGGCGGGTCAAGCCGTGCACGGACTGTCGATCTGGTCGATCCTGGTATTGCCGGCGCTGTTCACCGCCGGCATGTCGCTCATGGACACGACCGACTCGACGATCATGGTCGGAACCTACGGCTGGGCATTCGCCAATCCGATCCGCAAGCTTTATTACAACATGACCATCACCTTCGCGTCGGTCGTCGCGGCGCTGGTTATCGGCGCCATCGAGACGTTGAGTTTGATCGGCGACAAATTCAGGCTCGAGGGACCGCTCTGGCGCGGTGTCGCCGCGATCAGCGAGAATTTCAGCCTGGTCGGCTATTCGCTGGTGGCGTTTTTCATCGTCTGCTGGATTGCGTCTTATCTGGTCTACAAGGCCAGGCGTTACGACAGAATTCAGGTCACAGCCGACACATCGGGTTAAAATCTCTCTGGACGATCGGCCTCAACCGCCTTGCAGTCAGAACGGCGAACTGGCGCGATCCTGGCGGGGCGAGATGAAGGGCGCGACGCGACGAACCATCCTGACGCAGCTTGGCGCCGCGGCCATGGCGGCGCCGGCGATTTTATCGGCGCGCGCAGCCACGATCCAATTTCCTCCACTTCCGGCGTTGGCGTCAGACGACGCGTTGCTGCTGCGTCCTGGTGAAGCACATTTTTCGGACTATCAGACATCCTTCAATGTGCGCACGACACTGATCCCGCAACTGCGCGCGATGTGCAAAACGGTGAAAGCGGTCACCATCATGGTCGATTGGTGCCGCAGCAATAATCTGCCGTTCGCGATGCGGTGCGGCGGGCACTCCTACGAGGGCTTCTCGCAAAGCACCAGTGTCGTCATCGACACCCGCATGATGAATACGATCACCGTGAATGCCAAAACGAATACGGCAGCGGTCGCTGCGGGCGCTTCGCTTGGGGCCCTGTACAACGCCATTGCGCCCTACAAATTGGCCTTCACCGGCGGCAGTTGCCCGACGGTCGGCGTGTCCGGCCACCTGCTCGGCGGCGGCTACGGCTACCTGGCGCGGCCCTTTGGACTGGCTTGCGACAGCCTTGCATCGGTGGACCTCGTGGACGCGAACGGCCGACAGGTTCACGCCGACGCCGAGCAGAACCCCGATTTGTTTTGGGCGTGCCGCGGCGGTGGTGGCGGCAGTTTCGGCGTCGCCACCGGCTTCACCGTCCAGCTGCAACGCGTAGCGACCGTCATCGTCTTCAAAGTCGGCTGGCCGGCCCTTTCGGCGGCAAAAGCCGCAGCCGCCATGAAGGCGTGGCAAGGCTGGGCGCCGCACGCGCCGGCGACGATCGATTCGAACCTCGTAATCACGAAAGGCTCAAACGGCACCATCTATATGCACGCCGCCGGGCAGTCCGTCGGCACGCTCCAGGAATTGCAACGCGAACTGAAAACGTTGCCGAAGGCCCAATCGCTGCTGGTGAAGCAGATGACGTTTATCGATGCTGTGAACTATTTTTCCGGCGGGCGGGGCTATCCGGTGCAGATCATGAAGGGAAAATCGGACTACGCCACCGCACCGCTGAGCGACGACGGGCTTGCCGCGTTGATGAGCGGAATAACCCGCAGCAGCGGCATGTACGTCGTCTGCGACGCCTATGGCGGAGCCATGGCCAAGATCGCGCCTGACGCCACGGCTTTCGCCCATCGCGATGGGACCTTGTTCTGCTTGCAGTATGGCAGCGTCTGGACCAACGCCGGCGACACGCCAAAGCGCCTCAACGAGATGCGCCAATTCTATGCGACGATGCGTCCCTATGTGTCGGGCGGCGCGTACGTGAACTATTGCGACACCGATCTGACGGACTGGCCAAACGCCTATTGGGGACGAAACCTGGCGCGTTTGAAGCAGATAAAGTCCGCGTTCGATCCGGACAATGTCTTTCGCCACGCACAGAGTATCCCCGTAACATAATCCATCGGCGCGGTCGGCGCGTGGAGCAGGGGAATTTTTCTGCCGCGCCGGCCGGTCGGCCACCTCGGTGCTGAAAACGTGGACCTTGCGGCCGCGGCTTCAGATAGCGCGGCCGGTAGCGACGGTTGGTGCGAAATCAATCATGCCTTCTGGCTCTTCGCGAAATGCTCAGCGATGTCATCGCTCGTGGTCAGCCAGACGTCCGAGCGCCGCGCAACGTATTCCAATGCCTTTTCGAGGTATTTGTGGCGGAACGGCTGATTGATGATGAACGGATGGAGGCATAGCGACATGACCCGTCCGGACTTCTCGCTGTCTTTGTACAATTGGTCGAACTGATCGACCACCATTTGGTAGAACGCTTCGCCCGAGAGACTCTTGCCGACGAACAGCGATATGTCATTGAGTTCGATCGAATAAGGGACGGATATCATTCCTGGAACGGTTAAATGAAACGGCTGGTCATCCGAGCACCAGTCGAGCACGTAGCTCAGGCCGAGTTCCTTCAGCAAGCGCGGCGTCTCGAAGGTTTCGCTCAGCGCCGGTCCGAGCCAGCCCTTGATTTTGTGGCCGGTCGCGGAAGACAGAGTTCTGGACGACCTCGGCGAGATACTTTCGTTCGGCGTCGACATTCATCCCCGCTTGCAGAGTGGAGTTGCTCTTGCCGTGCGCAAGCCACGCCCAGTTTCGCTTTTTGCCGGCTTCAATGATTTGCGGGTAATGCTCGCAGCAATCGGAATTGAGCAGCACCGATGCCCGCATCTTGCAATTGTCGAGCGCTTCGATCATGCGCCAGATGCCGACGCGCACGCCGTAATCGCGCCAGCCGAAATTGAGAGGATCGGGGACCAGCGCCGCCGTGCCGCCAAAGATGCTGGTTGAAGGCTTGTCGACATAAAAGTGTTCTATGTTCAAGCCGACGTAAAACGCGATACGGGCGCCGTTGGGCCAGGTGAGCTTCGGGCGATCGACGATCGGCGAGTATTTGTAAAGCTTATTGTCCATGTCTTTTCCCATGTTTTGAAATCCCATGTGTTGAAACTCAACGCGCGTTCACTGGATTTGGCGGCGGCCGACGCGACTGGCTTTTTGGGGAAAGCGTACACGGAGCCGCCTTTGCGGATTTTCTCATTCAAGATTTAGGCCGCTTTCGCTTCGCTATGATAGCGTTCCGCAATTCAGGCGATCGAAAGCCCGCACGCGAGCCCCGAACTCTTCCTGGCCTCGAAGGCACACCGCTGACTATTCTAAGTGGTTTGATTTGTCGGCAGCGGAGGTGTGATTCCCGCGATCCCCCCAACGCCGCCATTACACTGGACCTTATCCCTTGGCGCTCTAAAGGCCGCCTTGAGTAAGTGCGCCATCGGTCTCACTTAGACACGCGACGGCAGTACGCGCTTGGGTGGCCGTCGGCTGGACGCTGAGGCTGGGCGCTAGTTATTTTTAGGGCCGCGATCCCCCCACGCGAGTTGCTTCTGCCGCCGGCGACCCCACCGCTATGTCGTTCCGACATATCGTGCAAGTATGTCCCATCTGCAATTGGACCGACATGCAGCAATATCAACCGCTTAGCTGCGAAGCCCGCGATCATGTGCAGTGATCGCCAACTAACAGGGCCAAGTGTCGCGCCGAGCCGGTGTCAAAGGTCGCGGCAAAATGGGCCGCGATCGTGGAAACACAGCAGGAGGAGCTGCTCAATTCTGCTGCTCCTGGTGCTGCTAGCCGCCGCGCGCATTCACGTCGACGTAGCTGTTGACGTCCATAGCGGCTTGATGCACTTCGAGCGATGCCGTTCGGACATATCGTGCAAGTATGTCCCATCTGCAATTGGACCGACATGCAGCAATATCAACCGCTTAGTTGCGAAGCTCGCGATCATGTGCAGTGATCGCGCAGCGTCTCCCGCTGCTCTGAGGCGTTGTATCTCTTGGCGAGTGATGCGCGTCCCATCAATAGACCGACCGCCCCGTGGCATTTTCCCAGGCGCAAGCAGTTTTCCATACTCACTATTGGCTGGATCGCCAACGGGTCACTCCACATAGTTATCTGGGTACGTACTGCTTCGCATTCGGATCAAATACTTAGTGGAATTCTGGTAGCGGAGGACGGACTCGAACCGCCGACACGCGGATTATGATTCCGCTGCTCTAACCACCTGAGCTACTCCGCCAAACCGTCAAAATGGAAGCCGGTTGGGGCGAGATTTAGGGCAGTTCGGGGCGCTTTCCAAGAGGATAAATCCGCCCGGCGCGTAGCGCAAAAAAGGCCCGGATATTGGCGTTTGGCTGATCTCCATACGGCGCGGCGGCGCGTGATCGTTGCCGGAAACCGGCCGCCGCTTTTTCGGTATCAGGCCGGGCCCGCGGCCGGGACAAAAGGCTCGCTCGGGACGCGGCCGAGCCGGGCGAAACGGATCAGCGAAAAATGCCCCAGTGGCGGCATCGGACGCCGCTCGACCACACGCACGCCGCCGTGCCGCGCCGCCCATTTGGCCAGGCGATCCCAGCCAAATTCCGTCTGCCAGCCGAGCCGGCGGGCCAGCGGCGCCAGCCATTGCTCGAAGGACGCGCGCGGGCCGGCTTCGGCGCCGAGATGGTTCACCAGGATGATCTCGCCGCCGGGCTTGAGCACGCGCGCGAACTCGTCGAGCGTCGCCTCGGGATCCGGCACTGCGGTGATGACATATTGCGCGACGACGACGTCGAAAACGCCGTCCTGGAAGCCGAGGCGCTGCGCATCCATCACCGCGAGGCCTTCAACGTTGGTCAGACGATGCTCGGCGGCGCGCGCTTTGGCTTTGCGCAGCATCGGCACCGAAAGATCGACTCCGGTGATGCGGTTGGTCCAGGAATAATCCGGCAGCGACAGGCCGGTGCCGACGCCAACCTCGAGAATGCGGCCGCCGATGCGTTCGGCGGCGGCGATCGAAGCCTTGCGGCCGCGCTCGAACACTGCGCCGAACACCAGATCGTAGACCGGCGCCCAGCGAGCGTAGGCCCTGGCGACAGCGTCTTTGTCGAGTTCGTTCGCCATCGCGTTCTGCCATCGCAGCCGCGTCAGCGGCGCTCTCAGTGCGCCGCGGCCAGATTGGCGGGACGCACGCGCTTTACGGTCGGCGCCGCCACCGTGCTGGCAATAATGCCGCCGCCGAGCACGCGCGCCTGGCCTTCGGCGGCATCGTAGAAGGCGCACGCCTGGCCGGGCGACACGCCGTCCTCGCTCGCGATCAGTTCCACCTCGACACTGCCGTCGGCAGCGGTGCCGCGCAGCCACGCCGGCTGCGGCGGCCGCGTGGAGCGGACCTTGACGTAGACCTCGGGGTGTCGCGCCATGGCTTCTTCGAGCGTGTCGGCGCCGAGCCAGTTCACGTCGCGCAGCCGGATGCGGCTGGTGCGCAACGCCTCGCGCGGACCGACCACGACGCGCCGGGCATGGGCGTCCAGCCGGATGACGTAGAGCGGCGCGCCGGTAGCGATGCCGAGGCCGCGCCGCTGGCCGACGGTAAAATGGATGATGCCGTCATGACCACCGAGCACGCGGCCGTCGAGGTCGACGATCTCGCCCGGCGCGGCGGCTCCGGGCCGCAGCCGCTCGATCATGTCGGCGTAGTGCCCGCTGGGTACAAAACAGATATCCTGGCTGTCTTGCTTGTCGGCGACGGTCAGCCCGAAACGGCGCGCCAACTCGCGGGTTTCAGCCTTGGTCTGCTCGCCAAGCGGGAAGCGCAACAGGTCGAGCTGTTCGCGGGTGGTCGAGAACAAAAAATAGCTTTGGTCGCGCTCGGCCTCATGGGCACGGTAAAGCGCCCGGCCGCCGCCGGGTAGCGGCCGCGAGGCGACATAATGGCCGGTGGCCAAAACCTTGGCGCCGAGGTCGCGAGCCGTCTGCAGCAAATCGCGAAACTTGATCGACTGGTTGCATTCGAGGCATGGCACCGGCGTTTCACCGGCGACGTAGCTGTCGGCAAAGCGGTCGATCACCGCTTCCTTGAATCGGCTCTCGTAATCGAGCACGTAATGTGGAATGCTGATGCGTTCGGCGACCGTGCGGGCGTCGTGGATATCGCGACCGGCGCAACAAGCGCCCTTGCGGTGGGTCGCCGCGCCATGATCGTAGAGCTGGAGCGTGATGCCGACGACGTCGTAGCCGGCGTCCGCCAGCAGCGCCGCGGTGACCGACAAATCGACGCCGCCCGACATGGCGACGACAACCCGCGTGTCAGACGGCGGTCCCTCGATATCGAGACTATTGAGCATGACGACGCAAAGGTCCCTTCCCGGCGGCCAAATCGCGCGGCTTTGTTCGCGCCGATCGTCGCCTCGACCAGCCGATACTATAAGCGCCGGCAGCACGCTCCGCCACGGTTGCCGCGGTGGCGGGTGAACGTTTCGTTCCGGGCCCAGGCGGCAAAGAGCGGCAAAACTTGCCGGGTGAGCGCAGAGACTGCCGCCCGGCCCGGCGCGGATGCCACGACTAAAGCATTGAATTTACACCGATTGTCCTGAGTTTGGAGCTGGCCCGCTGGTTGCAAGCCGTTGGCCATCCTGCCGCTTTGCAAGGGTCAAGCAGTGTCAAGTATAGCGTCGGACGTCAATTCAACTGCATTGTTCGCACAGTCGCAGTGGTCGCCGGCACCGTCGCCGACGCCGGCGCCGGAAGCAGACTCCCAGCCATTTGCCGCATTGCTTGAAGCCACGACGACTGCGCCCGACACGACCGCGGCGCCTGCAAATCCGCCGCCGGCCGCCAACTCGGCGCCAATGAATCCTGTGCCTATGTCTGCCGGCGGCACGTCTTCCCAGAGCCAGGCTTCGACGCAACCATCAACCCGCAACCCAAACCCAAACCCAAACTCGAACTCGACGGCAACGGACAGCAGCAGCACGGCGTCATCGTCGGCGTCAAACGGCACGAAAAACCCGCCGGCAGCTAACGGCGGCAATACGGCCCAAAGCGCATCATCAAGCGCGCCGCCCAGCAATCCCAACGCTCAGGCGGCAAACACCGCGACGACAAAGACGAGCGCGGCGAGCGGCTCGACCAATTCAGATCCCCAGGCGAACCCGCCGACAGCCGATGGCGTTCCGCCGCCTGCCGATCCGACCCAAATCGCATCTGCCGCACCGGCCGCGCCCGCGAAACCGTCGTCCACCGACAGCAAAAATGGCGACGGCAAGGATAGCAAAGACAGCAGCGCGACGGCCACCGACTCGACTGCCACCGACGCGGCCGCTGCCGCGGCGGCAAGCGCAGCAGCGGCCAGTACGGTACAGCCGGTCGCGGTCGCGATCACGGTTGCTACGCCGGTCAGCACGCCGGCGCCAGCGAGTGCATCACCCGCCACGACCGCTGCGATCGGCGCGGCGACCAAGGGACCCGCCAAGTCCGCGGCCGCCATGACGGCCGGTCAAAGTGCCGCGCCAGCGCCGGACGCGAGCGACACCGTTCCGACGAACCAAGCGCCCGCCGTCGCGGCAACCGGCAGCGGCGGCGACAAAGGCACGGCGGTTTCAGCCGCGATTGCTGCCAAAATTCAACCGGCGACTGGCAGCGCCGCCCGGCAAACTCAGGCGCAATCTCAGACGGCAGCACAGACGACAGATGCCGCCCAACCGGCATCGACCCAGACCGACGCATCGGCTCCGGTGAACACCGATCACGCGAACGCGCGGACGGCAGAGCTTTCGACCGCCCCTTCATCGCCCGCAAGCGGGACGACTACACAGAATGGTGCGGCCCCGGCGAAAACGGACGCCGCCGGCGTTCCCAATCTCGGCTTCTCCGTCTTCGCCGCGGCGACGCCGTCGGCGGCCTCAGGTTCGGCAGCGTCCGGCACCGCCTCGACCTCGGCCGCAGTGCCGGTTGCCGGGCTCGCGGTCGCGATCGCTGCCCGGGCACAGTCCGGCTCCAATCAGTTTGACATCCGGCTCGACCCGCCGGAGCTCGGGCGCATCGACGTGCGCCTCGACGTCGACAGCAGCGGGCAGGTAACGACGCATATGACCGCCGACCGCGCCGATACGCTGCAATTGCTGCAAAGTCAGCAGCCGCAGATCGAACATGCGCTCCAGCAAGCCGGGTTGAAAACCGCCGACAACGGCCTGCAGTTCACGCTACGCGACCAATCCTTTGCCGGGGGACAGAACAACGGCTCCGGCTCCCAGCCAAACAATTCCGCGCAGGTGGTCATTCCCGACGCCGACCTTACGCCCGTCGCCGCGACGCAAATTTATGCGCGCGCGGGCCTCGGCAGCGGGCTCGACATCCGCGTTTGAGCGGCAATGTGTGATGAAGGACTAGAGCAATGAGCACCACCTCCCAGACCATCAACGCGGGTACGTCGGCGATCTCGCAGCTCGTCAATCCGACGTCGTCCAACTCCAGTTCGTCGACCGCGCAATCCGCCAATACCGGCGCCTCGCAACAGCTCGCCGGCAATTTCGATACCTTTCTACAGCTTTTGACGACCCAGTTGCAGAACCAGAATCCGCTCGATCCGCTCGATACCAATCAATTCACCCAGCAGCTCGTCGAGTTCGCCGGCGTCGAGCAACAGATCAACATGAACACCAACCTGCAAACGCTTATTTCGATGCAGCAGACCAGCGAGGCGACCTCGGCGCTACAACTGGTCGGCTCCACGGTTACGATCAGCGGCAATTCGGCGACGCTGTCGAACGCGACGAGTGCTCCGGCCACCTGGAGCCTCAACGCGCCGACGCCGGCGACCGCGAACATCACGATCACCAGTTCGGCCGGCACCACCGTTTATACCACCACGCAGTCGCTCAATGCCGGCAGCCAAAACTTCACCTGGAACGGCAAGGGCAATAACGGCCAGACCTGGCCTGACGGCACTTACACGCTTTCGATCAGCGCTACCGGCGCTAACGGCCAGGCGGTGACCGTGTCGAGCCAGGTCCAGGGCGTCGTCAGCGCCGTCAATACGAGCACAAATCCACCGACGCTGACGGTAGGCGGACAGAGCGTCCAGCTCAGCCAGATCACGTCGGTAACCCACTGACGATCGACGAGCGCTGACGCGACCATCGTGCTGCGTCGCAAACGGCGACCGCGGACCGACCGAAGAGGCTCACAGACAAAAGGCAGCAATCGACCCTATGCGCTTAGCCAAATTTTAAGCCGCGGTGCGTAAGGTCCTGCCAGTTGTGTCGAGTCTGTGAGAGTTGTTGCTATGACCGAGCCCCATCGCCCGAGGGTAAAGTATGTCATCGGGCCGGACGGTTCGCCTCTGACGATCGCCGATCTACCGGCGCCGGGAACGAAGCGCTGGGTGATTCGCCGCAAGGCCGAAGTCGTTGCCGCGGTTCGCGGCGGACTGCTTTCGCTGGAAGAGGCGTGCAGCCGCTACACGCTGACGGTCGAGGAATTCCTGTCCTGGCAATATTCCATCGACCAACATGGCCTGGCGGGTTTGCGCACCACCCGCATTCAGCAGTATCGCCAGTAACGCGCGCTTAACACGTCTTACCGATCTGTCAACGCCGGCCGCCGCGGCCGGCGCTTTGTGTTTTGGCGCAGCGTTAGCCGCACGCCGACGACGCGGGCGCGCCACGGCGCTGCAATTGTCCAGCGTCGCGATTTTATCCCCCTGGCCGCCGCCATTAACCCGGCGCTAACCATAAACTGGGCAAATCTTGCCGAGCGCGAGCGGTCATGCGCGCCGGAGATGACGATCCGTGCAGGGTCTGCTTGAGTTTGCCAAGACACTCGGGGCGCCGCGCATCGCTGCGATGGTCGCCGTCACCATCGGACTGGTCGGCTTTTTCGCCTTCCTTATCCTACGCGTCACGGCGCCGCAGATGACTCCGCTTTTTACTGATCTGACTTACGAGGACTCCGCCGCCATCGTGAAGGAGCTCGAGCGGCAGGGCATCAACTACGAGCTGCGCAACGACGGCAACATCGTCATGGTGCCCAGGGACCGGGTTGCGCGCCTGCGCATGTCGCTGGCCGGCGAAGGTCTGCCCAAGGGCGGCGGCATCGGCTACGAGATTTTCGACAAATCGGACGCGTTGGGCACGACGAGTTTCGTCCAGAATATCAATAATTTGCGGGCGCTCGAAGGCGAGCTGGCGCGCACCATCCGCGGCCTCGACAGCGTCGTGGCGGCGCGCGTCCACCTGGTGTTGCCGGAACGACCGCTATTCTCGCGCGACAAAGTTGAGCCGTCGGCGTCGATCGTGCTCAAGGTTCACGGCACCCTGGAAGCCCAGCAGGTGCGCGCCATCCGCCACCTGGTCGCCTCCGCCGTCAACGGGCTCAAGCCGCAGCGGGTGTCGATCGTCGACGAAGCGGGCCGCCTCCTCGCCGACGGCAGCGGCGACGATGGCGGCGGCGAAATCAGCGTCGACGACCGGCGGACGTCGTTCGAGAAGCGGCTGCGCGACCAGGTCGACGCCATCGTCACGTCCGTGGTCGGCCCGGGCCGCGCGCGCACCCAGGTCAGCGCCGATTTCGATTTCAACCGGGTGACCCAGACGTCGGACCGATACGATCCCGAGGGCCGCGTCATCCGTTCGAGCCAGACGCGCGAAGAAACGTCGGCAACGAACGACCGCGAAAATCAAGTCACGGTCGGCAACGAGATACCGGGCGCCAACCAGCAGCGGCAGGGCGCGGCTCCCGACGCCAATGCCGGGGGGGCACGCGACCAGAGCCGGAAATCCGAGGAAATCGTCAATTACGAGATTTCCAAGACCACCAAGACCGAAGTGATCGAGGGCGGCCGCGTCAATCGCATCTCGGTCGCCGTCCTGGTCGACGGCACCTACGGCAAGAACGATAAAGGCGACATCACCTATCAGCCGCGCAGCAAGGAGGAGATCGATCAGATCGCGGCCCTGGTGCGCACCGCAATCGGATTCGACCAGAAGCGCGGCGACCAGGTCGAGGTCGTCAACCTGCGGTTCGCCGAAACGCCGGCCAATCCGATCAACGAGCCGAGCGGCTGGCTCGCGGCGCTGCAATTGACCAAAGACGACATCATGCGCGCCATCGAGATGGTGGTCATGGGATTGCTGAGCCTAGTCGTGCTGTTCATGGTCGTGCGGCCGCTGGTGCGCCGCGTCCTTTCCCCGGAACAGCAGGTGCTTGCGCTGCCGGCCGTCGACCCCGGCGAGCTGGCGGACGCGCTCGCCGCCGAGGCCGTCAAAGCCGCCGAGCCGTCGCCGACGGCCAAGATGATCGACATCGCCCAGATCCAGGGGCAGGTCCACGCCCAGTCGGTGCAAAAGGTCGGCGAGCTCGCCGACAAGAATCCGAGCGAAGCCGTTTCCATCATCCGCCAGTGGATGAACGAAAACCAAGCAGCCTGATCGACAACCATGCCGCCTGCCGTGCCAGAACAGACCGAGGTCGAGGCCGCAGCCACCCGCCGCGACATCGCCGGCGCGATGGCGACGCTCGCCAGCCGCACCAACCCGAGCGCCAACCAGCGTCAACTCACCGGCAAGGAGCGCGCGGCCGTGCTGATGCTCGCGCTCGGCGAACAGCACGGCGCCAAAATCTGGGCGATGCTCGACGACGACGAATTGCGCGAGCTTTCCGTCGCCATGTCGAGCATGGGGACCATCGAGGCGGAGCTCGTTGAAAATCTGTTGCTCGAATTCGTCACCCGGATGTCGGCGTCCGGCGCGCTGATGGGCAGCTACGAAGCCACCGAACGGCTGCTGCAGCAATATCTGCCGCCCGAGCGGGTCGGCGCCATCATGGATCAGATTCGCGGTCCCGCCGGCCGCAACATGTGGGAGAAGCTGTCCAACGTCCAGGAAGAGGTGCTCGCCAACTATCTCAAGAACGAGTACCCGCAGACGGTCGCGGTCGTGCTTTCGAAGATCAGGCCGGAGCATGCCGCGCGCGTCCTCGCCATCCTGCCCGAGGAACTGGCGCTCGATGTCGTCAACCGCATGCTGCGCATGGAAGCGGTGCAGAAAGAAGTGCTGGAGCGGGTCGAGCTGACGCTGCGCACCGAATTCATGTCGAATCTCTCGCAAACCCGGCGGCGCGATGCGCACGAGGTGATGGCCGAGATTTTCAACAACTTCGATCGGCAGACGGAGACCCGGTTTCTGACCGCGCTCGAGGAGGACAATCGGGAAAGCGCCGAGCGCATCAAGACGCTGATGTTCACGTTCGACGATCTGATCAAGCTCGATCCCGGTTCGGCGCAAACCCTCATGCGCCATATCGAAAAGGACAAGCTCGCGGTGGCGCTCAAAGGCGCCGCGGAGCCGGTGCGGCAGTTCTTCCTGTCCAACATGTCGACCCGCGCCGCCAAAATGCTGCTGGATGATATGGGCGCCATGGGGCCGGTGCGGTTGCGCGACGTCGACGAAGCGCAGGTGCTGCTCGTCAACCTCGCCAAGGACCTCGCTGCCAAGGGCGAAATCGTCATTTCCAAGTCCCGCGGCGAAGAAGAGCTGATCTACTGATGGGCGCTCCGGCAAAATTCCTGTTCGACGTCGATTTTGCCGCCGGCAACGAGCGCGAAGCGACGGTCACGCTCGCCGAGCACGCCATCAAGCTCGCCGAGGCCGAAGCGGCCGCGCACCGCCGCGGCTACGTCGACGGGCAAAGCGACGCCGCGGTCGAGACCGACCGCCGGATCGCCAGCACCCTCGAGCGTATCGCGGCGAGCCTGGCCGAAGCAACCAAGGCACTCGCGTCGATCGAAGCACGGCTCGAATGCGAAGCGGTCGAGGTCGCCGTGGCGGTCGCGCGCAAGCTGGCGCCGACTTTGATCGAACGCGAGCCGTTCGCCGAGATTTCCGCGCTTGCCAGCGGTTGCTTCCGCGAGCTGGTCGCGGCGCCGCATGTCGTCGTGCGCGTCAACGATTCGCTCTATGCCGCGGCGCGCGACAAGCTTGACGAGATCAGCCGCGCCAACGGCTTCGAGGGCCGGCTCGTCGTGCTCGGCGAACCGAGCATCGGCTTCGGCGATTGCCGGATCGAATGGGCGGACGGCGGCGTCAACCGCGAAGCCAGCGCCGCCGACAGCGCCATCGGCGAAGCGGTTACCCGCTATATCAGCGCCCGCCGCGGCTTGGCCGAGGCAACGTGACATGAGCAGGAGAAGCGCGAATGAGTGAGGATGGCAAGGTGCCGCTGCCCAATCTGGAGGACCGCGCCGCGCAACCCGATATGCCGGCCGCGGTCGAACCGGAAGGGCCGACGACGCGCGTCGCCGCCGATCTCGAAGCGGTATTCGACGTTCCGGTCAAGGTTTCGGCAGTGCTCGGCCGGGCGCGAATGGAAATCAACGATCTCCTCAAGATCGGTCCCGGCACGGTGCTTGAGCTCGACCGCAAGGTCGGCGAGGCGATCGACATCTATGTCAACGACCGACTGGTCGCCCGCGGCGAAGTCGTCCTGGTCGAGGAAAAGCTCGGCGTGACCATGACGGAAATCATCAAGGCGGAGCGGAACTGATGGGCAACGTAGCGAACAGGGATTGGCGAATGGCGAACCGGGAGACGGGAAATCGAATGCCCCCTCTTCGCCATTCGCTACGCGCTATTCGCAGCCCGCGCGACGCAAGCGAAAAAGGAAACTCACCATGCGGCTCCTGATCGTTGGCACCCTCCATGGCCAGCTCACCACCGCGACCAAAATCGCGATGGATCGGGGCGCAACCGTCACCCATGCGGCGGACATCGCCCAGGCGCTGGCCGTGCTGCGCGGGCGCGGCGCCGACCTGCTGATGGTCGATGTCGCCGTCGCCATCCGCGAGCTCGTGACTGCACTCGAAGCCGAACACATCCACGCGCCGATCGTCGCCTGCGGCACCGCTACCGACGCGCGCGCCGCGGTCGCCGCCATTCATGCCGGCGCCAAGGAATATATCCCGCTGCCGCCGGACCCGGAATTGATCGCCGCCGTGCTCGCCGCGGTCGCCGACGACCGGCGCGAACTCATCTACCGCGACGACGCCATGGCCCGGGTCGTCAAGCTCGCGCTCCAGATCGCGCCGAGCGACGCTTCGGTACTGGTCACCGGCGAGTTGGGAACCGGCAAGGAGGTTCTGGCGCGCTATGTGCACGGCCGGTCCAACCGGGCCAAGAAGCCGTTCATCTGCGTCAACTGCGCCGCCATTCCCGAGACTCTGCTCGAATCCGAATTGTTCGGCCACGAGAAGGGCGCCTTCACCGGCGCGGTCGCCCGCCGCATCGGCAAATTCGAGGAGGCCAATGGCGGCACGCTGCTGCTCGACGAGATTTCCGAGATGGACGTGCGGCTGCAAGCCAAGCTGTTGCGCGCGATCCAGGAGCGCGTGATCGATCGGGTCGGCGGCAGCCGGCCGGTGCCGATCGATATCCGCATCATCGCCACCTCCAATCGCAATCTGGCCGACGCGGTGCGCGAAAACACCTTCCGCGAAGATCTGCTGTTCCGGCTCAATGTCGTTAATCTGAAAATCCCGCCGCTGCGCGAGCGGCCGGCCGACGTGATCGAGCTGGCGCAATATTTCGTCGCCAAGTACGCGGCCGCCAATGGCGTTCCGGCACGGCCGCTGTCGCAGGAGGCGCGGCGCACGCTGACCGTCAATTATTGGCCGGGCAACGTGCGCGAATTGGAAAACACCATGCATCGCGCCGTGCTGTTGGCGACCGGCGTTGAGATCGGCCCGGAATCCATCCTCGCCCCCGACGGCGCCAGGCTGGACCAGCACCGCAGCGCATCCTCGGTCGCCCATGCGGCGCTCGCCGCCGAGCAAGTCTCGCGCGCGCTGGTCGGCCGCACGGTCGCCCAGGTCGAGCGCGACCTCATCCTGGAGACGCTCAAGCATTGTCTCGGCAACCGTACCCACGCCGCCAACGTGCTCGGCATTTCCATCCGCACGCTGCGCAACAAGCTCAACGAGTACGCCGCCGACGGCATGCCGGTGCCGCCGCCCGGCGGCGGCGAGCCGCGGGTCGCGGCGTAACTGCCTTTGCCGGAAGCTACTTCGCCGGCTCCAGCCCTTCGAGCATTACGATCTCGACGTCGCCGGCGCCGCTGCGGCGGAAGTCGGCCGCTTTCTTGTATTCGTCGGACGTGAAGCAGGCGACGCCCTGCTCGAAGGTCGGAAACTCGATGATCACGAAACGCTGAAATTTCTCCGTGCCCTCCATGATCTGGAAACGCCCGGCGCGCGCCAACGGCTTGCCGCCATACTTTGCCAGAATCGGCGGGACCTGATCGGCGTATTTCTTGTACTCGGCCGGATCGTTGACCTTCGAACGGGCGACCCAATAAGCGGGCATTGGCTTCTCCACTGGCAAGGCATGGCGCCCGCGGCAACCGCGAGCGGCACCGTCTTAACATCGGCACCGCTCAGCCGCCATCGGCCCGGGCCGCCGGCTCGGCGTCGGCCAGACCCGGGAAGAAATATTCGATGCACATTTTCGGCACGATCAGGCCGAACGCCATGGCCAGGATAATCAGCAGCGCGGTTGCGCCGTCGACAATGGTGCCGAGCAGGAGATCGGACGTGGCCGGGCCGCCAGGGGTTATCAAGCTCAGCAGCCCGCCGGCCATGCGGAAGAGGTATACGCCGGGAATCAGCGACACGACCGAGGCGAAGGCAAACGCCGCAAACGGCATGCGCAGCCGATCGGCAACCGGCGTGACGATGATACCCACCACCAGACAGGCGACCAGCGCGCCGGCCTCGGCGCTGGCGCCGGCGAGCATGATCGCCGCCCATCGCATCGCGTGTGCGAGCATGCCGATGAGAATGGGAAAGGGCAGCATGCGCCACTGCATGGCGAAGAACGTGCCGTAGGCCGCGACTGCAATCCCGGCGGCAATCACATCGTAGCCGAGCGGCACCGGCGCCGCGGCGGCCGACACCGGCAGGTCGATGCCGGCGAGCGAAAGTCCGCCCAGAAGCCCGACGCTGATCACCAGGGTGATGAGGCACGCATAGCCGACACGGCATGCGCCGAGTGCGATCCGGGCGCGGGCGAGATCGATGGCGCCGTTGAGAAAATGCGCCCCCGGAACCAGGACCATGCAAGGACAGACCGCAACGAGACGCATCAGAGAGCTCAGTTGCAGCCGGACCACGACGGCGCCGATGAGGCCGGCAAGGAGCGCGGCGCAAAATGGCGGTACGAAGGGGTTGGTGCTCAAGCCGGCCAGCCAGCGGCGCAGAACGGCGCCGGCGCCGGCGCTGAACGCGATGAGACCGAGAGTGAGCCAGTGGCTGGCGCCGAAGATCACGCCCAACGCTGCGGCGCCAGCCGCCGTCAGCAACACGAACCGCGCCAACGACACTGGCGGCAGATGCCTGATGGCCGCCAACGCCGACTGCGCCGCGACGGCGTCGATGCGATGATCGCAAACCCTGTCGATCAAATCGTTGGTCGCCGAGACCTTGGTCATGTCCACGCCGAGAGGCTCGGCGGCGACGCTTTCCAAGCGCGGCGCGTCCGAATCCGCGATCCGCAGCGTCAACTGGCCCCAGCGCGGAAAAATGGCGACATCGACGCCAAGCGCCTGGCCGAGCCGCTCCACGCCGACCGTCATGCGCCGGGTGGTCTCGCCGTTGGTGAACAACAGCCGGGCGCTGGCCGACAACAGGGCAACTTCCAGCGAACTTGCCGGCCCGCGTGGTCGCGGCACGATTGGCTCCCCCTGCTCCAAGCGATCAACCGAGCCTGTTAGACCAAGATCCGATCGAACCGGATCTTGTCGAGATATCCTTTGGCATGATCTTTTCCGACAATCGCTTTTCACACCGGACCAAGGCCGGAGCAGGCTCGTTCAAGATCATGCTCTAGTGATGCCCGGTAGCGACATAGGGTTTAACCATCTTGGCGGGATCGACAACGCGATCGAACTCGGCCTCGGTGACGAAACCAAGCTTCAACGCGGCCTCCTTAAGCGTCAGGTCGTGGTCCATCGCGTAGTGGGCGATCTTGGACGCCTTGTCATAGCCGATCACCGGCGCCAGCGCGGTCACCAGCATCAGCGAGCGGTCGACGTACTCCTTGATTTTTTTCAGGTTCGGCTTGGTGCCTTCGATCAGAAAACGCCGGAAATTCGTGCAGCCGTCGGTCATGATCGTGATCGAATGCATGATGTTGAAGATCATCAGCGGCTTGTAGACGTTCATTTCCAGATAGCCGCCGGCGCCGCCGAAGCCGACGGCGACGTCGTTGCCCATCACCTGCACGGCGATCATGGTCAATGCTTCGCATTGGGTCGGATTGACCTTGCCCGGCATGATCGACGAGCCAGGCTCGTTTTCCGGAATGATCAATTCGGCAAAGCCGGCGCGCGGCCCGCACGACATCAGCCTGATATCGTTGCCGATCTTGTAGAGCGACACGGCGAGCGTGCGCAGCGTTCCGGACAGCTGAACGAGCGCGTCGTGGGAGCCCTGCACGGTAAATTTGTTTGGCGCGCTGACGAACGGCAGGCCGGTCAGCTTGGCGATCTCGGCGGCCGCGGCCTCGGCGAAGCCGGGCTCGGCGTTGATGCCGGTGCCGACCGCCGTGCCGCCAAGCGGCAGGCGATAGACGCCCTTGAGCGCGTCCGTCGAAATGCTCGAGATCGTCGGCCAGCATGCCGGCATAGCCCGACCATTCCTGCCCGAGCGTCAGCGGGGTCGCGTCCTGCATATGGGTGCGGCCGATCTTGACGATGTCGGTCCATGCCGCGGCTTTGGCGGCGATGGCGTCGTGCAGCGCCTTGACCGACGGGATCAGACGTTCGGTCACGCCGATGGCGGCCGCGATATACATCGCCGAAGGAAAGGTATCGTTCGACGATTGCGACATGTTGACGTGATCGTTGGGATGCACCGGCGTCTTGCTGCCCAGCGGCGTGCCGGCAAGCTGGCAGCTGCGGTTGGAGATCACCTCGTTCACGTTCATGTTGAATTGGGTGCCGCTGCCGGTCATCCACACATGCAGCGGGAACATGTCGTGATGCTGACCCGGCGAGAATTTCGTCGCAGACTTTGACGATCAGCGCATGCGCCGTGTCGTCGAGTCGCCTGGCGGCATGATTGGCGTCGGCGGCGCCCTTTTTCAGGATCGCGTAGGCGGTGATCATTTCGCGCGGCATCAGATCCTTGCCGATGCTGAAATGCTCCAGCGAGCGCTGCGTCTGCGCGCCCCACAATTTGTCGGCCGGCACGCGGACTTCGCCGAGGCTGTCGGTCTCGGTGCGAAACTCGCTCATCGCTCTCTCCGGAGTTTGCGGACCATGAAGCTGAAACCCCGTTGCACTATTCGTAGTGCCCGGAACTCGCAGTAGTCTTGCCGCGGAACACGGTGTAGCTGATCGCGGTGTAGACCAGGATCAGCGGGAAGACGAACAGACCTTCGCCCCAGAACATGAAAGCCAGACTCGAATGCGGCGCCGCGGCTTCCTCGATCGTGATCGAGAACGGAATCATGTAGGGCCAGAACGAAATGGCGAGCGTGCCGAAGGCGGCAACGAAAATGAGCGAGACCATGTAGAACGGCGGTGCATCGCGGCGTTGTCGGACGCTCGCCGCCAGCACCATGGCCGCCAGCATGCCGATCGCGGGAAACACGAACAAATAGGGCCGCTCCAGCCACCGGCCGATGACGCGAAGATTCTCGGCCAGCGCATAGCCGAAGACGACGATCAGGAAGACAAGCAGCGCGAGCGATAAATAAGGGATCAGCCGGTAGGCGAACTCGCGAAGGTCGCCTTCGCATTTCCGCACCAGCCAGCAGGCGCCGAGCAGCATATAACCGAGACAAAGCCCGACGCCGCAAATCACCGCGAACGGGCTGAGCCAGCCAAATTCGCCGCCGGCATAATGGCCGTTGGCGATCGGCAGCCCTTCGACCAACGCGCCGACCATCATGCCTTGAATGAAGGCGGCGGCAAGCGAGCCGCCGGCGAAGCCAAAGTCCCAGACCACACGCATGCGCTCGGCTTTGTAGCGAAACTCAAACGCCACGCCGCGCAAGATCAGGCCCGCCAGCATAACCAGCAGCGCCAGATAAAACGCGGAAAACAACGTCGCATAGACGATGGGAAAGGCGCCCCAGAGCACGACGCCGACCACCACCAGCCAGGTTTCGTTGCCATCCCACATCGGGGCCACGGCGGCCATCATGCCGCGCCGTTTCGATTCGTCGCGCGTCAGGCCGAACAGAATTCCGATGCCGAGGTCGAAACCGTCGAGCAGGACGTAGAGCAGCACGCTGACGGCCAGGACGAACACCCAGAACCAGACCATGGCTATTCTCCTGGTGCGGCGTGATCCGAGGTGGCCGCAAGCGGCTCATCGACCACCGACATCGGACGGTTGGGAACAGCGCCGGCAGGGGCCTCGGCCAGACGCCCGAGCGGGCCGATGCGCAGCAGCCGGTGAATGTAGAGTGCGCCGAAGGCAAAAATGAGCGTGTAGACCACGCAGAAGACGATAAGCGAGGCCATTGCCGCGCCTGCCGTCAGGAAGGGAGTTACCGAGTCGGCGGTTCGCAACACCCCATAGACCGTCCAAGGCTGACGTCCGACCTCGGCGGTGAACCAGCCCGTCAAGATCGCGATGAACGGCAGCGGAAAGCTCAAGAAGATCGACCACAGCAGCAGGCGGCTTCGCTCCAAACGCTGCTTGATGCTCAGATACGATCCGAGCCAGGCGAGAGCAGCATGATCAGGCCGCAACCGACCATGATTCGAAATGAAAGAAACGGAATGAGGACCGGCGGCCAATCCGCCCGTGGAAAATCCGTAAGCCCGACTTCTTTCGAATCGGCGCTCATGCTGCCGATCAGACTGCCGAGAACGGGGATTTTGATCTCAAGGTAGTTGGTCGCCGATCGCTCGTCGGGAATCGCGATCAACACCTCGCCGGCCGGCTGCTCGTCGTGCCAGCGCGCCTCGATCGCGGCGAACTTGGCCGGCTGATAGTCATGGACGTAATCGCCGTTGAGATGGCCGAAAAAGATCTGCACCGGCACGAGAACGGCGGCGAGGAAGAGGCCCATGCGCAGCATGATGTGAGCCTCGGCGGCGAATTTGCCGCGAAGCAGATACCAGGCACCGGTCGCGGCGACGCAAAAAGCGCCGGTGATGAAGGAGGCGAGCAGCATGTGCGGGAAGCGCACCCACAGCACCGGACTGAAAACGATCTTAAGCCAGTCCGTGGGGACGAAAATGCCGTTTTCCAGCACATAGCCTGCCGGCGCCTGCATCCAGCTATTGTTGGCCATGATCCAGAATGCGGACAGCGAGGTGCCGAGCGCCACCATCGCGGTCGAGAACAGGTAGAACCACGGCGGCACGCGTGAGCGCCCGAACACGAGAATCCCGAAAAAGCTGGCTTCGAGGAAAAACGCCGTAAAGGTCTCGTAGGACAGCAGCACACCTTGGATCGGGCCGACCATGCGCGCCAGAACTTCCCAGTTGGTGCCGAACTGGAAGGCCATCACGATGCCCGACACCACGCCCATGCCGAACGCCACGCCGAAAATCTTGAGCCAGAACTCGAACACCACGCGATACGCCGGGCGGCCGGTCGCCAGATGCAAGGCTTCAAGGATGGTCAGCCATGCCGCCAGCCCGATGGAGAAGGATGGGAAGATGATGTGGAACGAGATCGTAAACGCGAACTGCAGCCTCGACAGGAGTAACGCCGTCAATTCCATGGCAGCCTCCCGTTAGCGCCAAAGATTTCCCCGCGCGAGATCGATGATCTCTTCGGTACTTCCGCTCATCACGGCCTTTATCATATAGAGCGTGAAGCCTTTCGCCATCTCGACGGTAATCGCCGGCGGCATCGCCAGCTCGGTGCGGGCGACGACGGCGTCGATCAGCACCGGACCGTCATGCGCCAGCGCGGCGGCGACGCCATCGTTGACCTCGTCCGGCCTTTCGATCCTGATGCCGCGGACCCCGGCGGCCTCGGCCATGGCCGCGAAATTCGGATTCACCAGCTCCGTGCCGGTGGTGAGGAAACCGGTCGACATCTGCTCCAGTTCAACAAAGCCGAGCTTGCCGTTGTTGAAGACGACGATCTTCACCGGCAGATGAAGCTGCGTGAGACTGAGAAAATCGCCCATCAGCATGCTAAAGCCGCCGTCGCCGGACAGCGAAATCACCTGCCGGTCGGGAAACGCCGCCTGCGCGCCGATCGCCTGCGCCATCGCGTTGGCCATGGAGCCGTGCCAGAACGAGCCGATCAGACGACGTTTGCCGTTCATCGCCAGATAGCGCGCCGCCCACACCGTCGGCAGGCCGACGTCGCAGGTAAAGACGGCGTCGCTCGAGGCCTGATCGCTGATCGCCTTGGCGACCTGCTGCGGGTGAAGGAGCCGCTTGCCCGGCTTGCCGACGGCGAGTTCGTCGAGCGACTTGCGCGTCTTGGCGTAATGGTCGCGCGCCTGCGCAAGATGGGCGTCGTCACGCTTGTCCTTGAGCAACGGCAGCAAGGCGGCGATGGTCGCTTTCACGTCGCCGACCACGCCGAGATCGACCGCGGCGCGCCGGCCGATCTGTTCCGGGCGCAGATCGACCTGGGCAATGCGGACGCCGGCTCCCTTGGGGTAAAATTGGCGATAGGGAAAATCGGTGCCGAGCATGAGCAGCACATCACAGTCGATCATGGCGTAGTAGCCGGACGCGAAACCGATCAGACCGGTCATGCCGACATCGTAGGGATTGTCCCACTCGACATGCTCCTTGCCGCGCAGCGCATGCACCATCGGCGCCTTGAGCTTTTTGCCCAGCGCCAGGAGCTCGTCATGCGCACCTTGGCACCCCGAGCCGCACAGGATCGTGACGTTGTCGTCGCCGTTGAGCAGCGTCGCCAGCCGCTCAAGATCCGCCGCGGCAGGCGTCACGACGGGTCGGGCCGGCAGCAAGCCGCCGACCTTGACGGCCGGCGCATCGGCGGCGGCTCTGCAGCGCGACATCGCCCGGGATGACGATCACCGATACGCCGCGCTTGCCGACCGCCTCGCGTATGGCGATTTCCAGCGTCCGCGGCATCTGCGCGGGATCGGCGACGAGCTCGCAATAGTGGCTGCATTCTTTGAAGAGCGATTCCGGGTGCGTCTCCTGGAAATAGCCGGCGCCGATCTCCGGCGACGGAATCTGCGCGGCAATCGCCAGCACCGGCACCCGCGACCGGTGGCAATCGAACAGACCGTTGATCAGATGCAGATTGCCCGGTCCGCAGCTCCCGGCGCAGACCGCGAGCTCGCCGGTCAGATGCGCCTCGGCGCCGGCTGCGAAAGCGGCAACCTCCTCATGCCTGACATGAACCCACGCGACCTTGGCCTGCCGGCGGAGCGAGTCGGTCAGGCCGTTCAAGCTGTCGCCGACGACGCCGTAGATACGCTTGACGCCCGCCGCAGCTAAAATCTCCGCGAATTGATCCGCTACGGTTTTCGCCATGTTTTCCTCTCCGTTGAGCAAATGCCGCAAGCCGACCGACGATGCCGGAGAAGAACTTACCGCGACGGCAGCATGCCTAGATCGGACGCGGGTTCTCCGACGCCGGTTGGTTGCCCCGGGAACGCCAGCAGACCAGTCGAGACCAATAAAGCCGCCTGGCCTTAATCTTTTCTTCCTGCATTTGGCTTATCGAATTGCATGATCGTACGATTCGCGAAACGTCTCCTTTACGTAAAGACCGTGACGGTTTGGCATGTCATGGTTGTGCGCGACTTCGATCTTATTGTAGCGGCCGGCGCGCAACCCGCCCGCGAAACAATAGGGAGATGGCGATGATACGATGCGTGCGCCTTTGGACCGGGGACAACGACAATTCGCTGTTCGAGGAAGGTGTGATCGCGCTTGATCGCGGCCCGCATGGCGACACTCTCACGGGCAAATTGCCGGTGACCACCGTCTCGTTTGAGGAAACCGGGTCGGGCGGGAAACTTGATTGGCACACCGCGCCCGTCTGCCAACTGGTCGTGACGTTGAGCGGCACGCTGGACTTCGAAACCCGAAGCGGGCAGCATTTCATGCTGCGGCCGGGGGATATATTGCTGGCCGAGGACACGGTCGGCGGCGGTCACAGCTGGAAACTGATCGATGATCAGCCCTGGCGCCGCGCTTACGTGGTGCTGGCGCCCGGCGCCGTGGTTCCGTTCCAGCCGCACAAATAAGCGTACACCGCCGACGCACGTCGCCCATTCTTCACTGTTTCTCATTTCGACGGGAGGCAACACCATGAATCAATCCCACTCCGCAGATGCCGATATCGTCCTGGTCGGCGCCGGCATCATGAGCGCCACCCTGGCGGTGTTCCTCAAGGAACTCGATCCTGCGCTGCGCATCGAAATTTTCGAGGTGCTCGGCGGCGCGGCGCTGGAAAGCTCCGACGCCTGGAACAATGCCGGCACCGGCCACGCGGCGCTTTGCGAGCTCAACTACACGCCACAACGCAGCGACGGCAGCATCGACATCTCGAAAGCGCTGGAGGTCAATGTCGAGTTCGATCTATCCCGGCAATTGTGGACCTACCTGATAAAGAAAAAGGCGCTCGCGTCACCGGACCTGTTCATCCATGCGGTGCCGCATATGAGCTTCGTCCACGGCGCGGCCAATGTCGCCTTTCTCAAGAAGCGCTACGCCGCGTTGACCGCGCACCATCTCTATCGGGGAATGGAATTTACCGAGGACAAGCAGACCTTGAGGGAATGGGTCCCGCTCGTCATGGAAGGCCGCCCGGCCGACGACATCGTCGCCGCGACCCGCATGATCACCGGCGCCGACGTGAATTACGGCGCGCTGACCCGCAATCTCATCGGCTATTTGCAAAGTCTCAGCGGCTTTGCCGTTCATTATTCGCATCGGGTCACCGGCATCCGGCGCGAACAGGATGGCCGCTGGCGCCTCGATGCGGTGAACGCCGCCGACAACACGCCGGTGGCGGCGACGGCGAAATTCGTCTTTCTCGGCGCCGGCGGCGGCGCTCTGCCGCTGTTGCAGAAATCCGGGATTCCCGAGGGGAACGGCTATGCCGGCTTTCCGGTCAGCGGCATCTGGCTGCGCTGCGACGATCCGGCGATCAACAAACGCCATCACGCCAAAGTCTACGGCAAGGCCGACGTCGGCTCGCCGCCGATGTCCGTTCCGCACCTCGATACGCGGGTGATCGGCGACAAGCATTCGCTTCTGTTCGGGCCCTATGCCGGCTTTTCCACAAAGTTTCTCAAGCACGGCTCGCTGCTCGACCTGTTTCGCTTTGATCAGGCTCGGCAACATTTTGCCGATCATGGAGGTCGGACTGCACAATTTCGATCTGGACGAATATCTCGTCGAGCAGGTCGTGCAATCGCCGAAGCATCGATTCGCGACGCTGACGGCGTACTATCCGCTGGCGCAGGAAAAGGACTGGAAGCTGCAACAAGCGGGCATGCGGGTTCAAACCATCAAGCGCGATCCGACGAAAGGCGGCATCCTGAAATTCGGCACCGAGATCGTGGCCGCAGGCGATCGCTCCCTGGTGGCGCTGCTCGGCGCCTCGCCGGGCGCCTCGACCGCCGCGTCGGTCATGATCAAAGTGATCGAACTGTGCTTCGGCAAGGAATTAAACGGCGGCGGCTGGAAAACCAAGCTGCAGGAGATGATTCCGTCGTACGGACATTCGCTGATCGACGACGACGCGCTGACCCGTCAGGTACGCGCCGACACCGCAGCCGTGCTCGGGCTGCAAAACGTCTGACATTCATTCGGCAGCGCGGCGCGCGGCGACGATCTGATCGGCGGTCCGGCCGGTCAGTTCGGCCATGTGATCGAACTTGAAGGTGAAGGTGCCGGCGCCGGCGGTCGCCGAGCGGACTTCGACGATGAGGTCGCCGATTTCCGCTTCCGGCATCTTGGCGCGCACCACGTCCCAGCCCTCCCAGCCGTCGCGGGTATCGAAGCCGAGGATTTGCCCGCGGCGCCCGGACATCAGCGCATTGATCTTTGCCGTCGCCTCGGTCGGGCAGACGATCTCGACCAGATGGATCGGCTCGAGCAGCACCGGCTGGCATTGCGGCAGGCCTTCGACGATGCCGATGCGGCCGGCGGTGCGGAACGCCATGTCGGAGGAATCGACGGTGTGGTAGGAGCCGTCGATCAGCGCGACGTGCAGATCGACCACCGGAAACCCCAGCGGCCCGTGCTTGAGCGCCGTCGATGACGCCTTCCTCGACGGAGGGAATGTAGTTGCGCGGCACCACGCCGCCGGTGATCTTGTCTTCGAAGGAGAAGCCCGAGCCGCGCGGCATCGGCTTGATGTCGATCACGACATCGCCGTACTGGCCGTGGCCGCCGGACTGCTTCTTGTGCCGGCCGCGCTGCACCACGCCCTTGCGGATGGTTTCGCGGTAGCCGACCGACGGTTGGCGGCGCTCGATGGCGACGCCGTAGCGATCGCCGAGCCGCTCGGTGGTGACGCGCAGATGCATCTCGCCCTGGCCCCACAGCACCACCTCGTGCGTCTCCGGATTGTGCACGATGGTGATCGAGGGGTCTTCCTCGGCGAGCTTGTTGAGCGCCTGGCCGAGCTTCACGTCGTCCTTGCGCTCCTTGGCCGAGATCGCGATGGCGAGCACCGGCGGATAGGGCTCGACCTTGGCCAAGGCTGGATGCGGCCTGCTTCCCGGCGGTGAGCGTGTCGCCGGTCTTGGCCTTGTCGAGCTTGGCAAATGCCACAGTCTCGCCGACGGTCGCCGGGCCGCGCTTCTCGCTGGTTTGACCGACGAGCTTGAAGACGCCGGCGACGCGGCCGGCCTCGTCGTCGCCGGATAAGAAGGTCGTGCCGTCGCCGGCTTGGCCGGCCAGCAAGCGAACGATCGACATCTTGCCGCCATGCGTGGTGTTCTGGGTCTTGAGCACATAGGCGACAGCGTCGGTGCCGGCTGCCTTGACGCCGAGGCGC
Source organism: uncultured Alphaproteobacteria bacterium (assembly GCA_963829395.1). Classification (GTDB taxonomy): domain Bacteria; phylum Pseudomonadota; class Alphaproteobacteria; order Rhizobiales; family Xanthobacteraceae; genus BOG-931. The sequence continues at coordinate 388,452 of CAWHHX010000003.1, forward strand.
TTGGCCGTTTCGGCAATGCCGGGCGCCTCGTGGCGCAGCGCCTTGAGCAGCCGCAACACGCCGTTGGCGCGCGTCGCCGTTCCCATCAGCACCGGGCAGACCAGACCTTCGCGCAGTTCGTGGGTGAGGTCGTCGAACACCTTGTCGCGCGGCGGCTGGATGTCTTCGAGCAACTGCTCCATCAGCTCGTCGTCGTGATCGGCGAGCGTTTCCAGCATGGAGAAGCGCGCCGTCTTCTCGCGGTCGGCGGCGTCGCCTTCGAGCGCGACGACTTCCGAGGCAGCGTGCTCCTTGTAGACAAAGGCGCGCTCGAGCGCGAGATCGACAAAGCCGGTGATGATGTCGCCGGAGAAGGTCGGGATTTGCCGCAGGATCAGCTTGGTGCGCGAGGCGCCCTGCAAGCAGATTGAGCACGTCGTGCACGCCGGCGTCGGCCTTGTCGATCTTGTTGAGAAACAGAATGCGGGGAATTTTTTGGTCTTCCAGCTCGCGCAAGATCAGCTGCAGCTGCGGGACCTTCTTCTCGTCCATCTCGCACACGACTACCGCGGCGTCGATCGCCGGCAGCACCGCGCGCATGTCGTGGACGAACTCGACCGAGCCCGGGCAATCGAGGAACGTGTAGGTGTCGCCCATGAAGTTCGCGGTGGCGACCGAGAGCTCGACGCTCATGTGATGATGGCGCGCTTCCGTGCTGGCGTCGCCGACGGTGTTGCCGGCCTCGACATTGCCCTGGCGCGGGATGACGCCGGTGCGGGCGAGGATCGCCTCGAGCAGCGTGGTCTTGCCGCTTTGGAAGGGACCGACCAGCGCGACACAGCGAGGGCCGGTCGCACGCGTGGCGTGATTGCCGTTTGCTGCCATGACTGCCTCCCGGCGCCGGCCCGTCGTTGTGGCGCGGGCCGCGTCGATACCATCGTTTCAGGCGGCGGCCGGGGCTGGTCAAGGGGCGCGGCATTGCGACCCGAGCGGCGGGTCGGTAGCCGGCTCGCGGCGGTCTTGCGACGCGACTCAGCGAGCGGGATGCAGTTCGAGTGCGCCGATGCCGGCGGCGATGTCGAGACCGATCTGGCCCTGCACCGACAGCGGCTGCAGCGCCACGGTGCGATTCGATCCGCCGACCAGCACGTTGGCGCCAAGACCGGCAGCGACCGACACTTCCGCGGTCGCCCCGCTATATGTGCCGGCAAGCATCCCCGCATAGCGGTTGGTGTCGGCGAATACGGTCCAGACGATCACGCCGCCGGTGGTGATGCCGATGTCGAGACCGAAAGTGGTCATCGTGCCGGTATAGGCCTTCCTCCGGCTCGCCGGGCTGGCCTCGGAAAACGCAATTGACATTCTTTTGCGAGCCGACGATCAGGCCGATGCTGGCCGACATCGACGCAGGTGAGCGTGCCGACCTGGATCCGGCTCGGCTGCGCGTCCGCCGGCCCTAGCGCCATCGCGAAGCGCGGCAGCCAAGATGGCCGCCGCAGCGAAAGCAGTGCGAAACATATGGAATACTCCCTCACCCGGCTCCCCCAGCGGGGCCTTTGCCGGCGGATTGTAGGCGAGAAAACAGTCGGTCCCGCCGTCTCTGAAGCCGTCATTCCGGGCTGCGAATCCGTAACAACAGGAATCTTGAGCGGGCGTGGCGTTTGCCGGGACCGGAAGGCGGTTCCGGCCACGGCATCCCCGATCTCGCAACGACGCGTAGCTATTTCAAATTGCCGCAAAAGCGCTGGATGCGCGCGCAGGCTTCTTCCAGCGCCTGGTCGCGGTCGCATAGGAGATGCGGAACGCCGGGCCGAAGCCGAACGGCGTGCCCTGCACCACGGCGACGCCTTCCGCCTCCAGCAGCTCGGTGACGAAGTCCTCGTCGGTCGCGAGCTTCTTGCCGGTCGGCGCCACCTTGCCGATCGTGCCCGCCGCAGGACGGATAGACGTAGAACGCGCCTTCCGGCTTCGGGCAGCGGATGCCGTTCGCCTGGTTGAGCATGGAGACGCAGAGGTCGCGCCGCTCCTTGAAGATCTTGTTGTGCTTGGCGATGAAATCCTGCGGCCCGTCGAGCGCCTCGACCGCCGCCCATTGCGCGACCGCGGTCGGGTTCGAGGTCGATTGCGACTGGATCATCGCCATCGCCTTGATCAGCGGCTCCGGCCCGCCGGCATAGCCGATGCGCCAGCCGGTCATGCAATAGGCCTTGGACACGCCGTTGACGGTCAGCGTGCGCTCATAGAGCGGCGGCTCGAGCTGCGCCGGCGAGAAGAACTTGAAGTCGTCGTAGACCAGGTGCTCGTACATGTCGTCGGACATGACATGCACATGCGGATGGCGCACGAGCACGTCGGTCACCGCCTTGAGCTCGGCGCGCGTATAGGCGGCGCCGGTCGGATTCGACGGCGAGTTGAAGATGATCCACTTGGTCTTCGGCGTGATCGCCCGCTCCAAGCGCCTCGGGCTTCATCTTGAAACCCGATTCCATCGTGGTCGCGACCTCGACCGGCTCGCCGCCGGCGAGCAGCACCATCTCCGGATAGCTCACCCAATAGGGCGCCGGGATGATCACCTCGTCGCCCGGATTGAGCGTCGCCAGCAGCGCGTTGAACAGCACCTGCTTGCCGCCGGTGCCGACGATGATCTGCGACGGCTTGTAGGTCGAGCTCGTTCTCGCGCTTGAACTTGCGCGCAATCGCGGCCTTCAGCTCGGGAATGCCGTCGACGGCGGTGTATTTCGACGCCTTGCCGTCGCGGATCGCCTTGATGGCCGCCTCTTTGATGTTCTCCGGCGTGTCGAAATCGGGCTCGCCGGCGCCGAGCCCGATGACGTCGCGGCCCGCCGCTTTGAGCGCACGCGCTTTGTCCGTCACCGCGATGGTGGCCGACGGCTTGATGCGCGCGATCCGGTCCGCAAGAAAGGCCATTGCACTTCTCCAATGAGGCGGGTGCTTCCTAAAGCGGCGCGCGCGCCCAGGCAAGGGCCGGTACCGGACCGGCCGGCTCAATTCTCCGTCAAGGCTCGGCTGGACGAAGGCGGTCGCAATCGTTCTTCGCCGCGGACCGCTTTGCGCCCGGTCGCGGCCGCTGGCCAAAACCGCGCTCCGTCATCTGGCTGCTGCCGCGCATCGTCGCAGGGTCGCGCAGCTTACACCCATTCCAATCGGCGCCGACGATGCTCGCGGAGTTCATGCTGCTGCTGCGCTGCAGCACATTTCACTTTGCCTTGGCTGTGGCTTTTTCCGGCAGGTTTCTTCTAAAATACTTGGCGGCGTCTGCGGTAGATGGCGCGGCCACGACATCGCCGCGTTCGCTCCCTAAGTCATGGTGAGGAGATCAGCGGCACAGGATTTGGGAGCGCCATGTTCACGCTCTATTCGATGCAACGCTCAGGCAACAGCTACAAGACGCGGCTCGCGTTGGCGCAGCTCGGCGTGCCCTATCGGCTGGTCGAGGTCGACATCCTCAAGGGCGAAAGCCATACGCCCGAATTCCTGACCAAGAATCCGAGCGGCCAGGTGCCGCTTCTGGAAGTCGCGCCAGGCCGCTTTCTCGCCGAGTCGAATGCGATCCTTTGGTATCTGGCGGGCGGCACGCCGCTCGCGCCCGACGATCGCATCGAGCGCGCCGAAGCGTTGCAGTGGATGTTCTTCGAACAGCATAGCCTGGAGCCCAATCTCGGCGCCGCTTATTTCTGGCTGACGCTGGTCAAAGGCGGCCGCGATCTGCAGCGCCACGCCTTCGAGGATTGGATGGAGGAAGGTCATCGCGCGCTCGGCGTGATGGAAAAGCACATTGCGCTTTACGACTTCTTCGTCGCCGACCGGTACACCATCGCCGACATTGCGCTCTACGCCTACACCCACGTCGCGCATCTGTGCGACTTCGACCTGACGCCCTATCCGGCGGTACGCACCTGGCTCAAGCGCGTCATCGCCCAGCCGGGTCACGTGACGATGGATTTCGATCCAGCGGCCGCCGTCGCGGCAGAGTGAGAAGCCGCGGCCCCACGCCGCACGCATGGTCGAGTATCGTTGCTGCGTGCGTGCCTGTTTGCCGAGTCAATGCAGGGGAGTGGTGACAAAGCCACAGGCGGGTTTAATCGCCGCCGGCGGCTCACGCGTTAACTCAATATTTACCAAAACTCATCAAATCGCCTTTCTTCTTCAACGGCGTTGCCCAAATCCCGCCGAACCGTGGCCGGCATCGGCAGCGATGGTGGAACCGGCAAACACTGATTCGCGAGGACCACGACCATGGCAGAGCTGACCGGCAATCCCGGTTTCGCGGCGCCGCACATGCAAAACACGCTGTCGAGAAAGCGCGCTGCAGTGATCGAACTGATCGCGACCGTGGGCCTCACCGTGTCGCTCGTGGTTGCCGCAACGGCCGTGTCCCTGGGCAATCGATCATTGACCCGCGGCGAATTCCTCGACCGGGTCTCGGCGCAGGCGCCGGTCGGCGCATTGCTCGATCAGGCTGACACTTTCGATCCGGCAGCGTCGTGGTTTTCGCTCAAGGCGCGGCAGTAAGTTCCGCACATTGCTTGCGCAGCTAAACCATCTCACGCCATGGCGACGCGTTCGACCCGCATCTTCGGGTCGGCGACCTTGCCCTTGTCGATGATCACTTCGTTGTCGAGCATGACGGTGCAATCGCGCATCGGCACGTCATAATGACCGCGCGTCGTGCGCTTGCCGCCGCCCTGTGAATTCGGCCCGGTCGAGAACAGGAAATTTCCGGCAAAGACCCGCGCCGAGGCGCGATGCCGTTCTGGTGCATCGCCGTTCATGGCGAGCCCATACCAGCGCGCTTGCGGATTCAATCCCCAGCCGAGATGCGAAATCGCATAGGGGTCGCGATCGCCGGCATTCGCCTTGCCGTCGTCGAGCCAGTCGCGCATCAGCTTGGCGTCGAGGCCGCCTTCGAGCTTGGTGATGAAACCGTCCTCGATCTCCAGCCGGATCGGATCCTGCACATAGCGGCAGTACGGCAATACGACGATGTCGCCCGGTTGAATAACGACCACACCCTTGGCCGAGCCTTCATTCGGAAACGTGTGAATATGCCCGGCGCCCCAGTGATCGAAATGGCCGGGCTCGTCGGCATAGCCCCATTGCACCATCACCGGATATTCGCCGCAGCTATAGGTGAAGTCGGTTCCGGCATCGGAGATGACGCGGACTTCGCGGGTCTTGCGATAGCGCGCTTCGGCATATTTTAGCGCATCCTTCAGGCCGGGCGGCGCCATCAGCTGTTCGAGATCGTCCGGCGCATCGATGATCATCAGCACGCGCGTCCCGGTGTCCATCACTTCCTTGAGCCACTTGGTGAACAGCGGCACGTGAAAGATCACGACGATGTCGGCGGCCTTCATGGCCTCCAGCGTGCCTTTGCATTTGCCGATCGTCGGCACGCCGACCTTGGTCCATGACGGTATCGAATTCACGCACATCTCGTAGACGTCGGCGCCGAGCGAGTCGGCGGCGGCGAAGGCGGCTTCGATATATTCGCGGCGCGTGGCCAGATCGCTCACGCACGCCACGGTTTCGCCCGGCTTCACCTTGCACATCTCGAATTGCTTCTTGAACAGGAAGGCAAGCTTGGCCGGATTGATTTCCGTCGAACGAACGGCTGACGCGATCATTTTCCATCTCCCGCCACAAGCGGCTTCATGACAGAAATCTTGACCTAAAAGCGATCAACCCGCAATGGCATGGCGCGTGTCCACCGCGAGAGCCGCAATCCGATGACCGACCCGTCTGCGTCGTCGCCCGCCGCTACGCCGGCGCAGAATCGCGCGGCAGTGCGCCACCTCATGCTGTTTTTCGCTCTGGTCTATGTGGTGGAAGGCGTCGGGCAGATCAGCGGGCTGATCGCCCAGCCGCTGAGCTTTTATCTGAAAGCAGGTCCATGGCTGGAGCGCTCTGCAAGTCACCGCCTATCCTGGCGATTTTCAATTTTCCCTGGATAATCAAGCCGGTCTACGGCGTGCTGTCGGATATGGTGCCGCTGTTCGGCTATCGCCGCAAAAGCTATCTGATTGCCGCCAACATCGTCGCGATCGAGCGCCTATCTGTGGAGCACAACGCTCACGGCGCCGAGCCAGCTGGTGTGGGCGTTGCAGCTGACCGCCTATGCGATGGCGATATCGAGCACGGTGTGCGGCGCCGTGCTGGTGGAGAACGGCCAGCGGCTTCGGCGAAAGCGGCCGGTTCGTCAATCAGCAATGGCTTTGGTTCAACGCCGCGACGATGGCGTCGGCGATCGTCGGCGGTCAGCTTGTGCAATGGCTGTCGCCGGCCTCCGCGCTGCACACCGCCGCCGCCATCGTCGCCATGGCGCCGGTCCGCGTGCTGCTGGGGACGCTGTTTCTGATCCCGGAGGAACGAACGCGCATCGACGCGCCGGCGCTGCGCAGCACACATTCGCCGGCCTCGGTCGCCGCGCTGCAGAAAGCGCGAGCTGTGGATCGTCGGCCTGTTTCTGTTTCTCTATTATTTCAGTCCCGGCTTCGCCACGCCGCTCTACTACACGATGACCGACAGCCTTCAATTTCCCCAAGGCTATATCGGCATCCTGGGATCGATCACGTCGGCCGGCTGGATGGTCGGCGCGTTGCTTTATCCTCGGCTGTTCGACAACATCTCGTCCAAGCGCCTGCTCAATCTGAGCATTGCGCTCGGAACCGATCACGACCGCCGCGTACCTGCTGCTGTTCAACGAGGCCACGGCTGCGATCTTGAGTTTTTGCAGCGGATTTTCCGCCATGCTGGCGACCGTGGCGACGGTGACGCTCGCCGCCGACTATTGCCCGCGGCGATCGGAAGGATTCAGCTTCGCGGTGATGATGTCGCTGATCAATCTGGCGACCGCGCTCCGGCGACATCGTCGGATCGTTCCTGTTCGATCATCTGTTCCATCAGAAGCTCGCTCCGCTGATCTTGGTCTCGGCGGCTTTCACCGCTTTCGCCTTCGTGCTCGTGCCGCTGTTGCGCCTCGGCGACAAGCGGCAGGGCGAGCCTGCGTGGCGCGCCACTCGCCGGCGTGATCGGAGAGCAGGGAATACCACTGCGCGGACCGCGCACAATGATGGCGTTCTATGGCAAGCTGTCGACGCCAACAGGCGGGTGCCACGAGGGGCGGCGCGGCTACGGGGGTACCGCGCCGCCTTTTTCATGTATGGATGTCGGCGAATGCGGGCATAGGCTGATTGCCGCGCAATCCGGCGAGATTGACGGCGGCCCGGAAATTGCATGGAAATTGCGGCTTTTAGCACCAATCGGCAGCAAACCGACCCGCACCCCGTAGCAGCATGTCCATCCTTGTCGGGCTTCATCACGCCACGCGCTACACCTACGATCGCGCCGATCGCGCTCGGACCGCAGGTCGTGCGCCTGCGGCCGGCGCCGCATTGCCGCACGCGCATTCCGAGCTATTCGCTAACCGTGACGCCGGCGCAGCATTTCGTGAACTGGCAGCAGGATCCGCACGGCAATTGGCTGGCGCGCTTCGTCTTTCCGGAAAGGACCAAGGAATTCACCGTGACGGTCGATCTGATCGCCGACATGGAGGTGATCAATCCGTTCGACTTTTTCGTCGAGCCGTACGCCGAGCAGTGGCCGTTTTCGTTTCCGCCGGAGTCTGCACGAAGACCTCGCCGCCTTTGTCACGCCGGAGCCGGCCGGCCCGCTGCTGACCGAGCTGATCCGCTCGATTCCGCGCGACGAGCGCAACACCGTCGACTTCCTGGTCGATCTCAATCAGCGCCTGCAGCGGATGATCCGTTATTTGATCCGCATGGAGCCGGGCGTACAGACGCCGGAGGAAACGCTGACGCTCCGGCGCCGGCTCCTGCCGCGACACGGCCTGGCTCCTGGTGCAGCTGCTGCGCCATATCGGCCTGCCGGCGCGCTTCGTCTCCGGCTATCTCATCCAGTTGCGGCCGGACATCAAGCCGCTCGAAGGCGCCGCCGGCGCCGACCGACGACTTCACCGACCTGCACGCCTGGACCGAAGTCTATCTGCCGGGCGCCGGCTGGATCGGGCTCGATCCGACGTCGGGCCTGTTGTGCGGCGAAGGTCATTTGCCGGTCGCCGCGACGCCGCATTACCGCTCCGCGGCGCCGATCAGCGGCCTGGTCGAGCCGAGCGAAGTGAGTTTCTCGTTCGAGATGGGCGTCAAGCGGATCGCCGAGCAGCCGCGCGTCACCGATGCCGTTTTCGCGAAGAGGCCTGGAAGGCGCTCGACGCGCTCGGCGAAAAAGTCGACGCCGATCTCGTGCGCGCAAGACGTGCGCCTGACCATGGGCGGCGAGCCGACTTTCGTGTCGGTCGACGATTATCAGTCGGCGGAATGGAATACCGCCGCGGTCGGCCCGACCAAACGCATGCGCGCCGACGAACTGATCCGGCGCTTGCGCGAGCGCTTCGCGCCGGGCGGGCTGCTGCATTACGGCCAGGGCAAATGGTATCCGGGCGAACCGCTGCCGCGTTGGGCATTCTGCGCTCTATTGGCGACGCGACGGCGTGCCGATCTGGCGCGACGAAAGCCTGATCGCGCGCGAGGCGCGCAGACCACAGCCGACGGCGGAGGACTGCACGGCATCTCGCCGAGGGCATTGCTGCGCGTCTCGGAATCATGGCGGACTACGTGCAGCCGGCTTACGAGGATCCGGCCGACCGGATGCTCAAACAAGGTCTGATCCCGGAGAATGTCGATCCCAGCAATCCCAAGATCGACGATCCGCGCGAGCGTGCGCGCATCCTGCGCTGTTCGACAGCCATTTGAGCCAACCCGCAGGATTTGTGCTGCCGGTGCAGCGCTGGACCGCGCAGGCGAAGCCGGGCTGGCTGAGCGAAGTCTGGCGAACCCGGCGCGGCCGGCTGTTTCTGGTGCCGGGCGACTCGCCGCTCGGTTTCCGGCTGCCGCTGCAATCGCTGCCGCACGTCGCTCCGGCCGACTATCCGCATCTCGTCCCGGCCGATCCGTTCGGCGAGCAGAAAGCCGCTGCCCGATCCGCGCGTCACCCATCCGATCGGCGCTTATGCGTTCCGCGCCTCGGCCGGCGAAGAGGCCTCGCCGCCGCTCGCGCCCGAGACCTTGGTCATGCAGCGACGTCGCGGCGCGGCCGCCGGCGACGCGGACCGCCGGTCCGCACGGCGCTGACCGTCGAAGTCCGCGACGGACGCTTGTGTGTGTTCATGCCGCCGGTCGAAAAGCTCGCGGACTATCTCGAACTTCTCGCCGTGATCGAGTCGACCGCGGCCGAACTCGGCCTGCCGGTGCATGTCGAAGGCTATGAGCCGCCGCCCGATCCGCGGCTCGGCGTCATCAAGGTGACGCCGGATCCGGGCGTGATCGAAGTGAATGTGCACCCGGCGGCGTCATGGCGCGAAGCCGTCGCCATCACGCGCGGCCTCTACGAGGAGGCGCATCTGTCGCGGCTCGGCACCGACAAATTCATGATCGACGGCCGCCACAGCGGCACCGGCGGCGGCAATCACGTCGTGCTCGGCGGCCGCAGCCCGCCGACAGTCCGTTCCTGCGGCGGCCCGATCTGCTCAAAAGCCTGGTGCTGTATTGGCAGCGGCGGCCGTCGCTTGTCTTATTTGTTTTCCGGATTGTTCATCGGCCCGACCAGCCAGGCGCCGCGCATCGACGAAGCGCGCCAGGACATGCTCTACGAACTTGAAATCGCGCTCCGCAACGTGCCGCCGCCGGACGGCGCCGAGCGCGCCGCCGCCGTGGCTGGTCGATCGCCTGTTCCGCAACATCCTGGTCGACGTCACCGGCAACACCCACCGCACCGAAATCTGCATCGACAAATTGTTTTCACCCGACGGCCCGACCGGCCGGCTTGGTCTCGTCGAATTCCGCTCGTTCGAGATGCCGCCGGACGCGCGCATGAGTCTGGCGCAGCAATTGCTGCTGCGCGCGCTCGTCGCCGGCTTCTGGCGCACGCCGCTCGACGGCAAGCCGGTGCGCTGGGGCACGGCTTTGCACGACCGCTACATGCTCGAGCATTTCGTCTGGAACGATTTCCTCGAAGTGTTGGACGATCTCGCCGCGTGCCGGTTACGCCTTCGATCCGGCCTGGTTCGAGGCGCAGCGGCAATTCCGCTTTCCGCTTTGCGGCACGGTCGAGCACGCCGGCGTGCGGCTGGAATTGCGCCAGGCGATCGAGCCCTGGTACGTGCTCGGCGAAGAAGGCATGGCCGGCGGCACCGCGCGGCTGGTCAATTCATCGATCGAACGCTGCAGGTCAAAGTCGAGCGGCATGACCGAAGGCCGTCACGTCATCACCTGCAACGGCGCGCGCGTGCCGCTGACATCCACCGGCCGCTCCGGCGAATTCGTCGCCGGCGTGCGCTTCAAGGCCTGGAATCTGGCGTCGGGCCTGCATCCGACCATCGGCGTGCATGCGCCGCTCACGTTCGACATCGTCGATACCTGGAACCGGCGCTCGCTCGGCGGCTGCGTCTATCACGTCGCGCATCCCGGCGGCCGCAATTACGAGACCTATCCCGGTCAATTCCTATGAGGCGGAGGCGCGCCGCCGCGCGCGCTTCGAGGATCACGGCCATACCGCCGGGCCGATCGACGTGCCGCCGCTCGATGTCTCGCTCGAATATCCGACCACGCTCGACCTGCGGCGGGCGATCTAATAAAACGCTGTCATGGCCGCGCCAGCTCGACTCGACCGATCGAAGCGCGACACCGCAGGCCTCGACCAGTTCGTCGCCGCCTATCGGCCGCTTCCCGGCATTTTCGACGAGATGATGGATGCCGACGGCCGCGTGCGCGCGCACTGGCGGCCGTTTCTCGGCATGCTGGCGGCGCTCGGCGCCGAGGAAATCAACCGCCGCTTCGCCGCCGCCGATCGCTACTTGCGCAGCTCCGGCGTGTTCTATCGCGTCTACGAGGACGCCGCCGGCATCGAGCGGCCGTGGCCGCTCAGCCATGTGCCGCTGATCATCGAGCCCGCCGAATGGCGCGAACTGGAAGCGGGGCTCGATTCAGCGCGCCGACATTGCTCGAAGCGGTGCTGGCCGACGTTTACGGGCCGTCGCAGCTGACCCGCGACGGCCATTTGCCGGCGGCTGTTGATCGCCGGCAATCCGGAATTTTTGCGGCCGCTGGTCGGCGTCGCGCCGCCCGGCGGCGCGCATCTGCGCTTCTATGCGGTCGATATCGGGCGCGGCGCCGACGGCCGCTGGTGGGTGCTCGGCGACCGCGCGCAGGCGCCCTCCGGCGCCGGCTATGCGATCGAGAACCGGCTGGCGCTGTCGCGCGCCATTCCCGACATCTATCGCACCACGCCGGGTCGAACGCGTGGCGCCGTTCTTCCAGGCCTTTCAGGCCGAGCTCGCCGCGCTCGGCCGCCAGGACGACGCGCACATTTGCCTGCTGACGCCCGGGCCGATGAGCGAGACCTATTTCGAGCACGCTTATCTGGCGCGCTATCTCGGCTTTCTGCTGGTCGAGGGCGAAGATTTGAGCGTGCGCGACGACGGCGTCTTCGTCCGCACCGTCTCCGGCCTGCAGCGCACCGAGGTGCTGCTGCGCCGCATCGACGCCGACTTCGCCGATCCGCTCGAACTCAATGCCGCCTCGCGCCTCGGCGCGCCGGGTCTTTTGCAAGCCGTGCGCGACGGCAAGGTCGTCATCGTCAACGCGCTCGGCGCCGGTCTGGTCGAGGCGCGCGCCATGCTGGCCTTTCTGCCGGCGCTGGCGCCGGTCGTGCTCGGCACCGACTTGGCGATTCCGAACGTCGCGACCTGGTGGCTCGGCCGCGCCGACATGCGCGAAGAGATGATCGAAAAACTCGACAGCATGGTGATCGCCTCCGGCGTTCGAGTCGCAGCTCGAGGACGCGCCACCAGCGAAGTGCTGGGCGCGAAGCTCGACGACGCGCAGCGCCAGACGCTCATCCGTTCGATCCGCGACCGCGGCGTCGATTATGTGGCGCAGGAAGCGGTGACGCTGTCGAGCATGCCGGTCTGGCGCGACGGCCGCCTGCAGCCGCGGCCGTTCACGCTGCGGCTGTTCCTCGCCAAGGTCGGCGGCCGCTGGCAGGTGATGCCCGGCGGCTTCGTGCGCATCGCCGACAACGCCGACGCGCGCGCCGTCAGCATGCAGCGCGGCGCGGCGACGGCGGACGCCTGGGTGCTGGCGCGCGGCCCGGTCGGCGAGACGACTTTGCTGCCGGCGCCGGAGCGGATTGAAGTTCAGCGCGCCAGCCGGTTTGCTGCCGAGCCGCGCCGCCGACAATCTGTTCTGGGTCGGCCGCTACGTCGAGCGCGCGGAAGCGACGCTGCGGCTGGTGCGCGCCATGATCAACCGGGCGGCCGGAGATCGACGAGACGACCGCGCCGGTCATTGCCGCGCTTCGGTTCGCTGTTGCAAGTCTGGAACGCGGTGCCGAGCGAGACCGGCGGCGCGGCGGCCGCCGTTGATGGCGCGCGCCGCGCTGACCCGCGCCGATCTGTCAGGGTCGCTGCCGGCGCTCACCGGCGCCGCGCGTTCGGCGGCTTCAGTGATCCGCGATCGCTTCTCGCCGGACGCGTGGCGGGCGATCAACGATCTCGCCACCATCATCGCCATGCCGCTGCCGTTCGGCCCCGCCGAGAGCGCCATCATCGAGCGCGTCGAGGCCGCGTTGCGCATCGTCTCCTCGCTCTCGGGTCTGGCGCAGGAAAACATGACGCGGCTCGCCGGCTGGCGGTTCCTCGAGCTTGGCCGCCGCATCGAGCGCGCCATCCTTACCGGCCGGCTGGTGCGCTGCTTCGCGCTGCCCGGCGCGCCCGAGGGCGGCCTCGAAGTGCTGCTCGAACTTGCCGACAGCCAGATCACCTATCGGCAGCGCTATGTGATGGTTGCGGCGCGTGCGCCGGTCATCGACCTTGTCATCCTCGATCCCAACAATCCGCGTTCGGTGGCATTTCAGCTCGACCGCATCGAGGCGCATCTGGCGGCGTTGCCGGGGCGCAGCGCCGCCGGCCGGCTTTCGCCGGTGCAGCAGATCGCCGCTTCGATCGCGACGCGGCTGCGCACCGTGGATGCAGCGGCGATCGACGAGGCGCTGATGGTGGACACCGGGCAGGCGCTGATGAAGCTTTCGGATGCGGTCACCGCAGCCTACCTTACCAACAACGAACGCTCCGATGCCGCCTGGGAGGCGCTGGCGTGATCTACGACGTCCGCCAGACGACGGCCTGCGTCTATGCGTCGCCGGTGGCGCACGCCCATCACGTGCTGCGGCTGATGCCGATCAATCGCAACGGCCAGCGCGTTCAGGTCGCCGCCTTGCAGATCGGGCCGGAGCCGCAGCATCGGCGCGAGGGGCAGGATTTCTTCGGCAACCGCCTGACCTGGATCGACGTCGAAGAGCCGCATCGAACCCTGACGGTCAAATTGACCGCGCGGGTGAGCGTCGATGCGCTGGTCGAACCGTCACCGCTGACCAGGCCGGCGTGGGAAGCCGTTCGCGACGAAGCGTTTGCGACACGCGACATCGGGCCGATGTCGCCCGCGCACTTTCTGTTTCCGAGCCGCATGGTCTCGCTCGATCCGGAGATCCGCGACTACACGCGCGAGAGCTTTCCTCCGGGCCGGCCGGTGCTCGATGCCGCAATCGAGCTGATGAATCGCCTCAAGGCCGACATCGCCTACGAAATCGGCGCGACGACCGTCACCACGACGCCGCCGATGTCGTTCGCGCTGCGCCGCGGCGTGTGCCAGGATTTTGCGCATATCATGATTTCCGGCCTGCGCGGCATCGGCCTGCCCGCCGTCTATGTCAGCGGCTATCTGCGCTCGGCGCCGCGCACCGACGCGACCCGATTGCAGGGCGCCGACGCCATGCACGCCTGGGTGCTGGTCTGGTGCGGGAGAGACACCGGCTGGATCGGGCTCGATCCGACCAACGCGATCGTTGCCTCTGACGAACATGTCGTGCTGGCGCTCGGCCGCGACTATACCGATGTGGCGCCGATGGACGGCGTGATCGTCGGCTCGGGCGGAGCAGCGGATCGACGTCGCCGTGAGCGTCACGCCGGTTGCAGTGAACCTGATTTTGTTGCCGGGAGCAAAAGCATGCGTGCCTATCAATTGCCCAAGGTCGGCGCCGGCATCGACGCGCTGGTCGAAATCGACCGGCCGATGCCGAAGCCGCTCTACCGCCAGGTGCTGGTGAAAGTCATTGCCTGTTCGCTCAATTTTCGCGACCTCGGCATCGTGCGCGGCAGCTATCGCGCGCCGGTCCGCGAGAACCTCATTCCACTTTCCGACGGCGCCGGCGAAGTCGTCGACGTCGGCCCCGGCGTCACCCGCGCCAAAATCGGCGACAAGGTCGCCGGCTGCTTCTTCCAGCGCTGGGCCGGCGGCGACCCGGGCCCGCACGTGCACGCCTCCGCGCTCGGCGGCAGCGCCGACGGCATGCTCGCCGAATACGTGGTTCTGGAAGAGGAAGGCGTCGTCAAAATTCCCGCGCACTTGTCGATCGAGGAAGGCGCGACGCTGCCGTGCGCCGCGGTGACAGCCTGGGAAGCGATCGTGAATCACGCCAAGCTGGTCGCCGGACAGACGGTGCTGCTGCAAGGCACCGGCGGGGTCTCGATCTTCGGGCTGCAGTTCGCGCACGCGATGGGCATCACCGTGATCATCACCTCATCGAGCGACGACAAGCTGGCGCGCGCCACAGGCGCTCGGCGCCGCGCTGCGGCATCAACTACAAGACCACGCCGGAATGGGACAAGGCGGCGATCGCCTGCAACGGCGGCCGCGGCGTCGACCATGTGCTCGAAGTCGGCGGCGCCAACACGCTCACCTTGTCGTTCGGCGCCATTCGGGTCGGCGGCAAGGTCAGCATCATCGGCGGCTTGAGCGGCGGCGCCCGCGAGCTCAATCCGGGACTGATCTTCTCCAAGCGCGCCAATGTGCAGGGCATTTCCGTCGGCTCGATGCAAACCTTCGAGACGATGAACGCCGCCATCGCGGCCAACAGGATCAAGCCGGTGATCGATCGCGTGTTCGGCTTCGACGACGTGCACGCGGCCTACAAGCACATGGCGGCCGGCGCGCACTTCGGCAAAATCGTCATCCGCGTGGCGTGAGGAGAAGACAGCCGGAGCGCCGCCGGATCACGCTCTAACGGGCGACGCGCGTCGGCGGGAATGCAACCTCGATCAGCGTGCCGGCATTGGGCGCGCTCTTGATGCTGAAATGCGCGCGGTTGGCTTCGGCCAGCGCCTTGGTCAGCGGCAGGCCGAGGCCGGTTCCGCCCGAGCCCCAGCTTCCCGACGTCGCCGTTTGCCGGAACGGCTCGAGCGCCGCCTCGACGTCCTTCTCGCTCATGCCGACGCCGGTGTCGCGCACCCGCAACACCGCTTCGCCGCTGTCGGCAAACGCGGTCGATACGATCACCTGACCGCCCGGACCGGTGAACTTGATCGAGTTCGACAGCAGGTTGAGCACGATCTGCCGGAGCGAGCGCTCGTCGGCGACGACTTGCGGCAATCCCGGCGTCAGCGAGGTGCGGATGATGATGCGGGCCCGGCTCGCCTGCGGCTGCATGATGCCGACGCATTGCTGGGTGAGGTCGTTGAGGCTGACATTGGCGAAGGACAAATCAAGCTGACCATTCTCGATCTTGGAAAGATCGAGCAGGTCGTTGAGCAGCGAGACGACATGCATGCCGGCGCCATGGATGTCTTTGAGATAGTCGCGATAGCGATCGTTGCCGATCGGGCCGAAACGTTCCGCCATGATCACTTCGGCAAAGCCGGTAATGGCGTTGAGCGGCGTGCGTATCTCGTGGCTGATCTTGCTGACGAACTCCGCCTTAGCCGCCGCCGCCTGCTGCGCTTCGCGGGTGGCCGCGCGCATGTCGGCCTCGGTCTTTTTGAAGGCTTCGACATGGGCCTTGAGCTCGCCGATTTCGCTCTGCGCGGTGGCGAGCGACAGCACGTTCGATCGCCGGCGTTCCTCGGCCTCGCCATTGCTGAGGATGAGCGCGAGCGCCGACGCCTCTGCCCATGGAATTGTGAACAAGCGGCCTTCCACCGGGCGGCGGCCGCCGTCGCGGTTCACGATCGACAGCGATTGCAGGCTGCCGGTCTGGGCGAGCGCGTCGGCGCCAGGCTCGGCGAAAAGCTTGTCCAGGCCGCCGCCCGCCGCCAGCGCCTCAAGGCTCTCGTAGCCAGTCAATTCGAGGAAATAGCGATTGGCATGGAGGAGCGTATCGTGCGCGCCGTCGTGCCGGTAGATCAGCACGCCAAGCGGAATCCGATCGAGCAGCGCCGGTTCGAATGCCGGAATGGGTTGGCGCGGCGCTGCTTGGGTCGCTTCGCCGGACGCCCCGGTCTGCTCGCCGGTTGCCGGCGGCGCGGCGCCGGATTCGGTCGTTCCACGTTCGGCACCTCCATGTGCGCCGCCTCCATGTCCGGCGCCTCCATGTCCGCCAGGCGCCGGCGCTGGCTCGGCCGCATCAGCCTCGCCATCGGCCGCCAATCCTCCGGAGTGCGTGACGTCAGCAAAATCCTCACGGACGCCACGCAAGCGCGCGGTCAATTCCTGGGCCAATTCGCGGAACGCCTTGCGCTCGACCGGGCTCAGCGCCGGCGCTTTCGGTTCTGGCGCGGTTCCGGCGCGAAACGGCACGACGTTGGCGGCCGCAGGCACGACGTTAAGCGCGGGACCTTCTGGAGGCGAGGGACCATCAGGGCGGGCGACGATCTCTTCAGCCGCGGCTTCGAGCGCCCGTGGCGGCGACGCCATGGCGGCGTCGACGCTTTCGGGCGCCTCTGGCAGCGTCGTGGTCGCGGATGCGCCCTCGCTCATGGCCGGCGCCTCAGGCGGCGCCATCAAGCCGATCGGGCGTTCGCGGCGCGCCCGGGCAAGATGATTGATGCGGGCGAGGTCGCGACAGATGCCGAAGCCGCGGTAGCCGCGAAAGTCGCGGTCCCGGTCGAACACCGGCAGTCCCGACAACTCCACCGGCAGGCGTTCGTCGCCGTCGTCCACCGGCCAGGAGACGGTGATGCCGCTCCAGGTCTCGCGGGTGGCGACCGCGCGCGCGATCTGATTGTCGGGATCGAGCTTCAGCTCAGCGGCGATCTCGCTCCACAGCCGGCCGAACGCCGCCGTGGTTCGCGGGCCCATCAGCTCGATGAACTCGTCGGAGCCGACCACGAAGCGGCCGTCAGCGTCCATCTGCCAGACGAAGCGCAACGGATGGCGCCGTTCTGCGGCGCCCTCGTCGCGTTCGTGGCCGGAAGCGGCTTGCGCTGGCGGCGCCACCGCGACAGCCGGGCCCGGTTCCGCCGGCGCGGCGACGGGCGCCTTCCGTGCAGCGGCGCTTTCCGCAACGGCAGCGTCTTCGTTCGCTGGTGCATCGAATTGGACGACCAAAACCGCCGATGCATCGCGACCGAGACGTTCGATCGTCACCGGGCCGCGAGGCGTTGTTCCGCCGGCGCTGCCGGCCGCGAGCGCGTCGGCGGCCATGCCGGTGATGCCAAGCGCCGCCAGCGTCGATGCGCCGGCGAGGCGCGCGCTAGCCGCCGGCGTGGCGTGGAGCAAAGCTCCATCGGGCGTGAACGCTGCAAGCGTTTGCTCGCGGCCCTCCAACAGCCGGCTCACCCGCTCGCGCAAGGGTAGCGACGGGCCGGCCGGCTCGGTTGAAACAAGAAGGACTGCGGCCGTGCCGTCGGCCAGGGGAATGCGGGAGCACAGGCAGGTCAGCGCGCGGCCGAAGCTTCCGCCAAAACCGCGCAGCCGCTCAAGCCGCGCCTGCCCCGTCGGCGGCAGCGTTGCGGCGAGCCGCGCGATCTCCGCCGCGGCCGGATGTTTGAGATCGAACCGACGCGAAGCTGCGTCGCCGGCACTGGCCGCGCCGAAGGCGGCCGCGCCGACGGCGTTGGCCCACAGGATCCGCGACCCGTCCGCGCGCCATAGCCACGCCGGCGCCGCGCTCGTCGCATGATCCGCGAGCCGGGTTTCCAGTCGCGGATCGCGTGGCAAAGCTTGGAGCATTGACTCCACGATGGGCATGCGGCGGAAGCTCATTGCCTAATGAATTCTTAATAAAGCGGGCCGCTCGTGCCGTCCATGCCGGGTCCGCGGCTTCCGACCGCTTGGCCGGGATAACCTTAACCACGCCACTGCCTTGACCAGATTGGCCTAGACGAGACTTGGTTTTTGCCGGCTGCCAATATCCGGGTGCAAGCCGGCGATGAATTCGCTTAGGATAACTTGTCCGGGGCGCGAGGAGTGGCGATGGCCAAAGAACCCTTCGAGCAGTTCGCAATGCCCAATGAGGTCCGCGCTTTCGTCGAGCAGAGCGTGGCCCAGGCCAGGACCGCGTTCGATGGCATCGCCACCGCGGCAACTCAGGTGGTCTCGCACTGGCAAGGCCAAGCCCACGCGGCCCGCGCCGGCGCCAGCGAAATCGCCCATAAATCGATGGCCTATGCCGAGCAAAATATGGCGGCGACTTTCGACTTCGCGCAGAAGCTGATGCATGCCAAGGACGCTACCGAGGTCATGCGGCTGCAGCAGGAATATATCGCGCGGCAGATGCAGACGCTGTCCACGCAGAGCCAAGAGCTCGGACAAAGTGCTGCCAAAATAGTCATGGATGCCACCAAACCGAAAAAGTAATCCGGCAAGTCCTCCGCCTAATCGATCGGCGTCGAGCTAAAACTGGCGAAAAATCAAATCACTGCATCAATTTGTGCAATGCAATAAAATGTATTGCACCGCACCAGACTATCTGCTATGCGAATAGCCGGAAGTCCCGGGCTTACGATGTGCTGCGTTCGGCTACGGGGTCGAGGAATATGATGCCTCGCGTGACGGGCGGCGGGGCCCATCAGGACTACCGAAGGTAAGAACAGCCCGAGAGCACCCAAAGAACAAGGACGAGTGTCATGGCGGAAGCCACTATTGCTACCCCGAAGGCGAAACCGACGACCAAGCCGATGACGGGCGCGTTCGAAATGCCGAAATTCGAAATGCCGAAATTCGATATGCCGAAGGTCGAGATGCCGGCCGCCTTCCGCGAATTCGCGGAGCGTGGTGTCGCTCAGGCCAAGGACACCTACGAAAAGATGAAGGCCGCCGCCGAAGAGGCGACCGACGTTCTCGAGACCACCTACTCGACCGCCACCAAGGGTGCTTCCGACTACGGTCTGAAGGTCATCGAGGTGGCGCGGACCAACACCAACGCCGCGTTCGATTTCGCCGGCGAGGTGATGGCCGCAAAGACGCTGTCGGAAGTCGTGGAGCTGACCAGCGCCCATGCCCGCAAGCAATTCGAGGCGCTCACCGCGCAGAGCAAAGAGCTCAGCGCGCTGGCCCAGAAGGTTGCGACCGAGACCGCCGAGCCGATCAAGAGCGGCATGAACAAGGCGTTCAGCAAGGTCAACTGATCGACGCTCAAGTTCGCTTTTAGGCCCCATTGCGTGATGGGGCGAAGCCCGGGCTCTTGGCCCGGGCTTTTGTTTGCCGTTTTGCCCGCCCTGCGGCTCGCGCCTTGCCAAACCGGACCATTCCTCTTAGCTTTCGCGCGCTTGCCGACCGCGAGCCGTGCAGCTGTAGCTCAGTTGGTTAGAGCGCCTGACTGTGGATCAGGAGGTCGGTGGTTCGAAGTCCACCCAGCTGTACCAGCAAAGCATCTGAAATCATTACATTCTTTTGACGTCGGCGAATGGCCTCTCCGTGGGGATCTTTCAAAAGGTTCCAAAGAGGTTCCAAGAGCGCGCCGTAAGTGCTTGTGTGCGTCATAGTGACTCATGTGGCGCTGCACGACGACATCGTGGGATACGTGCCGCAGCAAACACGCGCAGACCCGCCCCGTGACCTCCCAGACACCAGGCGCCGCTTCCACATAAGCGTCGATCATCGCGCCAAGGGAGGGAGGCAATGACGCCTCAGAAACGCAAGTTGGTGGACGAGTGAGAGAGAAGGACATCCATGCCTAACGAACGAAGTGACCAAGAACGACCCTGCCTTCATTGCATGATGGTTGAACTGATCGACGATTTCTTTGCCGAGTATCCCGATGCGCTGGCGGGTCAGACACAGTCGATACCGACGAAGGCGACGAAGTAATTGTCGCGATCGCGAAGACGGTCGCAGAACTAACCAGCCGTCAAGACGGCATGATCCGCCAGCAACTGATTGAACAGTTGACGCGGGAAATCTTGAACTATGATGCCGAGTTTCGTCGGAAAGAAGCCGCTGGTGAGAGCGGTTCTCACGCTCGGCACTAGCAGCGCCGTCGAGGCCCTTTTAAAGTTGCCGGCTCGTCGAGCGCGCTGCGTCTCTCACGTCGGAGATTTTTATGGCCGCTTCTTCGAGCATCTATTTTATGGCCGCTTATCCGAGCATTTATATTGTGATATCCACGTCCCTCGAGGTTTAGGGTGAGATCGCATCCATTCATGGATGCCCTTCTCCGGTGACACACAGGGAATAGCTTCTTTAACATTTTCTTGCACGCAAATAGGCTCCGCAGCGTGTCCGAGATGGCAAATAGTGAGCGCAACAACGAACCTCATTGGAGCCTCCTTTAAGCGAGACATCGCGATTGCGGTAGGCGCCATGACCCCACAGGTCACCTGAGGCACCCTCAAATTGGATAATCCGTTAAAGACAAGGATGGTCGACCGAATTTTCAAACATAAATTCCACCTATCCAGCTCTCAGTCTGGCTGAACAAAAGAAGTAGCGAGATCGGCTTCGCGGCGCGATTGCGGTAGGCGCCATGACCCCACAGGTCACCTGAGGCACCCTCAAATTGGATAATCCGTTAAAGACAAGGATGGTCGACCGAATTTTCAAACATAAATTCCACCTATCCAGCTCTCAGTCTGGCTGAACAAAAGAAGTAGCGAGATCGGCTTCGCGGCTTCAGCGACCCTCCCCCATGCTGGACCGGCCGGGGGGTGGTCTAGCGCAAAAAGTAGGACCCCCTCGGAAATATGCCCCGGTCAAAAAGCGTCGTTAACCTTTTGTTAACGGTTTGACGGTGGCACTAATTCGCCCCTTCGCGCCCTATGGTCTAGCCAAGCGCGATGTGCAGATGGTCAATCTGCCGCGATTCGTAAACCGTGCCGTCGGTGCGGATCGTTGCTTCGTCACGATCGTCACCTTGCAAGCGCATCCACGCAGGCACTGCCTCTTGCAACGTCAGACAGTTGACAGATTTTTCGCCGTAGCGCAGCGTTGCCAGTAGTGACGCATTGGCAAAGATTTCATCAGCGTCAAGCAATCCAAGCTTTAGATCGCTGGCGAACTCGGCGACCCAATGCGAAGCGTTAGATCAATTATTGACAGCGCGGGGAGCAGATCCTTATGCTGTGAAAGTCTTCGCGAAACGAGGAAGCCGGTGAGATTCCGGCGCGGTCGCGCCACTGTATTCGACCCGCGTTCGTCACGGTCGAGAGCCAGACCCTCTTTGTGATCGACGTCGCTCTAACGGGACGCGTAATCCCAGGAGGGTTAAGATGACAACCACGACACTCGCACCGGCCTTGCCGTTAACGACCATACCGCTTAGGGAATTGATTCCCTGGACGATTTTCGTTGGGCTCATTCTTCTCCTGGCGATTTATTTCGTCGGCGCAGAGCAAGGAGCCACTTCACTCATCAGCGGCAGGTACGTGCATGAATTTGTGCACGACGGACGGCACCTTCTCGGCTTTCCCTGTCACTAACTGACACGAGCTATTTGCCATGGTCGGGACGCTTCTCGTCCGCGGGATGCTTGTAGGCATCGTCGCAGGTCTTCTGTCTTTTGGCTTTTTAAAAGTCTATGGCGAGCCGCAAGTCGATCGCGCGATCGCGTTTGAGGCGCAACAGGACGAAGCCAAGGCCGCGGCTGATAGGGCCAAAGGCATGCACCTGTCCGACGAGGAAGAAACCGAACTCGTCAGTCGCCCGGTCCAGGCGGGCATCGGTTTGTTTACTGCCGTCATCGTCTACAGTGCCGCGTTCGGAGGCTTGTTCAGTTTGGCGTTTGCCTTCGCCTATGGGCGGGTTCCCCGCTCGCTCAGCCCCCGAGGGGTGTCGGCACTACTGGCGGCTACTGGCTTCGTCGCAATCTATCTCGTTCCGAATCTGAAATACCCGGCAAATCCGCCCTCCGTTGGAGATCCGGAGACAATCGGGATACGCACTGCGCTCTATTTCAGCATGATTGCGATCTCGCTCGCAGCGATGGTCGGGGCGGTAACGTTTAAGCGTTTATTTGTTCCCCGATTGGGGGAATGGAACGCCAATCTCATCGCGGCCGCATGCTATATCCTTGTGGTCGCAATCGCCGCCCTCCTGCTTCCAACTGTCAACGAAGTTCCGGAAGAGTTTCCCGCGGTCGTGCTGTGGAAGTTCCGCGTTGCTTCGGCCGGAGCGCAATTCATCATGTGGACGACGCTCGGCTTGCTGTTTGGCGCGCTAACGGAACACGCCGCGATGGGACGGAGTGGATCGGGACTCAAGGCAATGGGGTCTTGAAGCCGGGCATCTCTCCGCGAATGCAACGCGAAATGGCCGAGCATGATCAGTCTCCAATCCCGCCTTGCATACGTCGATGTTCTAGGAGCAGTGCATCGGCGAGTTTTGCAGCAAGGGATCACGCAATATCTTGGCTTCGGCGCGCTGATTGCGTTTGCAGTGTTGCTTCTGGCACCGCCGATCTCCGCTTGGGCGCACCATCAGGCGACAGCTCACAAGCCCCTCGCTGGAATTCCCATCCCCAACATCGGCCACGGCCAGATGGCCATCATGGCCGCACACAAAGCGGCAATTCTGGACTTGGCTGACAGACAGACGCCAACCGATCCAATAATGAGGCGGCTGGAGTTGTTCATCAATCTCCAGTTCTTTGCCTGCATTTGGGGAATTATCCCTGGCAGCCTCAGAGACGAGAACAGCCCATTCAACGAATGCACTCATGCCTACCTCGCGGCGACCCGGGCGCTCCTTTTGCATTTGCAGGAGATGACAGGCGGCGACCGGGCGCCAGTTCGCGCCTTGGCTGCGAGAATTGACCAAGAACTTTTGGATGACGGCGAATTGCTTGTCATATGTCGCTACAGTGACGAGCCGTTCAATACGGCTGAGGTGATTGGGCCACACTGGAGACGCGTTCCCTATCATCTTCCCAGCATTGTGACGTTTGCGGCTTTGGCGCTAACGATCCTTGGCTGTGCAAGGACGGCGGTGCGGTGGAAGGAACGGCCCGGTTGATCGGACGGTCAAAAGCTGCCACTCGGTTGCGACTACTTTGCCATGCATCGACATCGGCCGTTCGAACGTCGGCATTTCCGGCCGACGAACCGATCGACTTCAAAAACGGCAAGTGCTCGTCGCCACACAGCGCCGCGTTCTCCATGCGGATCGGTGTTTGACGAGCCCCGCTCTCCGCGCCCGCCAAACGGCAAAAGCCTTGCAACTCGACGCGACTGTCGAACCCCTCTTGCGTGACTGCAATTACGGAAGATGGGCCGGGTTTTCCTTCGACCAACTGCAGGCACAGGAGCCCGCGGCTCTTGCCGATTGGTTGCGCGACCCGGCGGCGGCTCCGCATGGAGGAGAAGCGATCTTCAGTTTAATAGAGCGGGTCGGAGCCTGGCTTGATGCGCAGAGCGGGGTGCCGGGGAAGACCATTGCCGTCACTCACGCTTCGGTCATTCGCGCGGCCGTTGTTTACGCGATCGGCGCGTCGCCGCAATCGTTCTGGCGCATCGACATCGCGCCGCTATCGATCACGAGCTTGAGCGGCACAAAAGACCGCTGGAACTTAGTATCCGCCAACTGCACACCATTAGACACAACGCGCAAAGCTTCTGAGATCATTTCGCCGTCGTAAAAGAGCACTTTTGATCTACTCTAATTCTAAAACATAGAAGTTGACGCGCCTGTCGATCGAAGTCTTTTTATCTCTCGATCGGATGCGCGAATAAAATGTCTTGGAATGTTTCTAAATTTGTTTGGTCATCCGTACGTCGCTTCTCGGCGAGGAGAACCCTGATCGCGAAGTCGTTTCAGGCGGTGCGGCGGTCGAGACATTCGCCGCGGCGGCATGCGTGGCCTCGCGACAACAGCTTTCAACAAAATGAAAATGAGTGGCTTGACACGGACGGAGTGTACTCGTCCTATTCGCACAGTTCAGGTGTGCTGATCGCGTTGTTCAGCCAAGAGGGAATCCGGTGCGCTGGGTCGTTTCGACGGCGAGGCAATTCCGGAGCTGTCCCCGCAACTGTCGGCGGTGAGCCGTTCTCTGAAATGCCACTGGGCTTTGCGGTGCAAAGTCTGGGAAGGCGGAGGACGGCGACGACCCGCGAGCCAGGAGACCTGCCTGAACGAAGTCACTCCTTCCGGCGTGCGGGGCGCGCGTGCGGGGCGGACTTCCGCTGTGGTGACAGACTAGGTGTCACGCGGATGGAGGCCGCCATGGGTATGCTTACTCAGATTCTATCAAGAAATTCCTTCTCGCGCCCGACGATCGCCAGAGCGGTGTCTGTCGCGACGGCCAAACTAGGTCCGGCGCTCTGGTTGGTGGTGTCAACCACTCTCATCGGGGTTACTGGAGGCGCTCTCGCTGACGACGCGTTTGTGACTAAGGCACCGGGGATTCCATTTAGCGGTCTTACCGGTCCGGCCTACAACTGGAACGGCTTCTATGCCGGCGGCAATATCGGCATCGCCTGGGGGCAGTCAAACTGGACGGCAGGCCCCGGCATCAGCGGCACCACCAATCTGTTTCAGAAGATCGACACCTTCGACGAAGCCGGCAGCTTCTTGGTCGGCGTGCAGGGTGGCTACAATTACGTGCTGCCAAACCGCATTCTCCTCGGCGCCGAAGTGGATGCATCGTTTCCAGCCTTCCAGACGCTGCCGGTCGGCATAAATCCCTTCGGCCTCTCCACTGGCGGCGGCTCAAACTTTACGTCGCCGACCCTCGGCACCGTCAGCTTTGCCGAAACGGTGCTGGCTTCCGGGACCGTGCGCGGCCGCATCGGCTACGCGCCCGGGCACTGGCTGTTTTACGGGACCGGCGGATTCGCCTGGACCTACAATCAACAGGCGCTGACCCAGGCCAGCACCGGCAACAGCGATACGCCGTTTCTCTGGCGGCTGGGCTGGGCGGCCGGCGCCGGCGTCGAAGTGCCAATCGCACCGCACTGGACGGCGCGGCTCGAATATCTGTTCACCGACTACGGCACAACCAACAGGACGTACCTCGGAACGCAGCCGATCAATTCCGATTTTCAGCTCCACGAGATGCGTTTCGGCTTGAACTACCAATTCGGCAACAACTTCATTCCGTACAGTGCGCCGATCGTCACCAAGGCGGCGGCGGCGCCCGCGGCGGACTATGTCAGCCTGCACGGTCAGACCACGTTCGTGTACCAAGCCTACCCTACAATCCGATCGGCATTTTCGGGCCCAAATAGTCTGCCAACGGTCGGTAACGCACGGGAGACGTTCGATGCCACGCTGTTCGCCGGCGCGCGGCTTTGGCAAGGCGCAGA
Organism: uncultured Alphaproteobacteria bacterium; assembly: GCA_963829395.1. GTDB lineage: Bacteria > Pseudomonadota > Alphaproteobacteria > Rhizobiales > Xanthobacteraceae > BOG-931. The sequence continues at coordinate 413,974 of CAWHHX010000003.1, forward strand.
AGCGTGGTTCAACCCCGAAATCGATCAGGGCCATGGTCTTGGCGACACACACGGCGTGGCTGGCTTCCCAAGCGGCGAATCCTACAAGCTCGGCTTCGACTATCCCTACGCCCGCGTGCAGCGTTATTTCATCCGGCAAACTATCGATCTCGGCGGCGACGCGCAGAAGGTCGATGCCGACGTCAACCTGTTTGCGCAATCCTATACCGCGAACCGTCTGGTCCTCTGGGTCGGCAAGTTTGCCATCGTCGACGTGTTCGACACCAACAAATATGCGAACAATCCCAAGACCGATTTCATGAACTGGACGCTGATCAATGCCGGCACGTTCGATTATGCCGGCGACGCTTGGGGATATACCTACGGCGCGGCGGCCGAGTGGTACCAGGGCATCTTTGCGTTCCGCGGCGGCGTGTTCGATCTGTCGGCAACGCCTGCCGGCGGCGCCTTGAACGCCGCTGCTTACGGTCTCGACCCGACTTTCAGCCAACAGCAATATGTCGGTGAAATCGAAGAACGGCATGCGCTCTGGGGGCAACCCGGCAAGGTCAAGGTGACTGCCTTTCTGAGTCATGGCCGCGCCGGCGACTTCCAGGGCGCCGTCGCCCTGTCCCAGCCGGGACAGCCGTTCGCCGGCGACCCGAGCACGGCCTTGGCATCGCTGCGCACCTACCGCGACCGCACCGGCGTCAGCCTCAACATCGAACAGCAGGTGTCGGAGACCTTCGGCGTGTTCGCCCGCGGCGGCTGGGCCGACGGCGACATCGAGCCGTGGGATTTCACTGACGTCGATCGGACTGTTTCCGCCGGTGTCGCGATTGGCGGCAAGAATTGGGGCAGGCCCGACGACACGATCGGCATTGCCGGGGTAATTAACGGGATTGCTCCCGCCCACATCTCCTATTTGGCCGCCGGCGGCTTGGGCGTTCTGGTCGGCGACGGCGCGTTGCCGAATTACGGGCTCGAGCAGATTGTCGAAGCCTATTACAGCTACACCATTACCTCGGCGATGAAGGTGAGCGTCGACTATCAGTTCATCGCCAATCCGGGCTACAATGCCGACCGCGGGCCGGCGAACGTTTTTGCCGGCCGCTTCCACGCCACGTTCTAATTATCCCAATTGGATGGCAGAACGTTTCATCGTTGAAAGGTCCCTGAGCATCACGAACGAGACGGGAATGTCTTTCAACCTGCAGCTTCCTGCGCCTGGCTCAGACTGGCTCGCGCCGGTTGAACCGCGGTTGGCGCCGCTGTTTTGTCTTGTCCTGTTGACTGGTTCCTGTGCGTCGGCAAGTTTCGTTTTCGCCTGCGCGACTCCATTCGCGGCATTCGCCGTGGTCGCCAGTTCCTTGTTGCCTTTCACGCCGGCGCTTTTGGTGATGGCCGGCGCATGGATTGTAAATCAAGCAATCGGCTTTGGTGTCCTCGGCTATCCACTCGATCTAAATACCGTCTTCTGGGGCTGTGCCATCGGCGTGGCGGCACTGCTAGCCACAGCGGAGTCCAAGCTCCTGCTGCACTCCCAGCGAAGTAGCAGCCCGGCGGCGCTGGGCGTCGCATTATTCGGAGCTTACGCCGCTTATGAGGTTGTGCTGTTCGCGTTCGGACTCGTGTTGGTAACCGGAGCGTTCAACTTCCCCATTATTATCCGCCTTGGGATACTCAATGCGCTTTGGCTAATCGGACTTGTGGCCGCCTGCGCAGTGTTCCGCCTGTTCGGCTCCATAAGCGGGCGTCGAATGTCGTCGTGACCCTCTCATCGCTGCGAGACTCGGCTGTGCGCCCTGTCGATGAATTGGAAAGTGGGTATCGCCATGAAAATCCTAATCCATACTGCACTCTTCGTCGCTGCCATCGTTATGCTTTCGGCGGAATCCCCAGCCGACGCGAAGGAATTTTACGTCGGTGAGCCAATCGTGAAGAATGAGATGCAACTCGTACCGCACTATCTCCTCGGCATCGAGATGGCGCCGATGGTGAAGGGCATGGAGATGGGCCCGGATGCTGTCCACCTTGAAATCGACGTGCACGCAACGAAGGATGACAAGCACGGCTTCAAGGAAGACGAATGGATCCCGTTTGTCACGATCTCTTACACGATCGAGAAAGTGGGTTCGAAATTCAAGAAGACCGGGAAATTGCTGGCGATGACCGCAGGCGACGGACCTCACTACGCGAACAACGTTGGGCTCGCGGGTGACGGGGATTATCGCCTAACTTTTCATTTTGAGCCGCCGTCGAAAGCGGGCTTCGTTCGTCACGTCGACAAAGAAACCGGCGTGCCGGATTGGTGGCAACCGTTTTTCGAGACCTGGACGTTCCACTTCCCGAGCAAACCAACTGAGTAACGATGCCGGGTTAGGATGCGCGTAGCAACCCTCCTGCTCCTCACGGCGCTGGGGGTCTTTTGCGGCGGCGCGCAGGCCGAGGACGCGTATTCGGTTACGATCACCATTCGGGATCATCGCTTCGAGCCGGCTGAACTTCGCGTCCCGGCCGGCAAGCGGATTTTGTTGACGATCATCAATGCAGATCCGCTGTCGGAGGAGTTCGATTCTAAGGCCCTGAAGGTTGAAAAGGTCGTCGCCGGCAAGTCACAAGGCATCGTCCATATCAGCCCGCTCAATCCCGGCCGTTATGATTTCATCGGCGAGTATCACGAGGAAACAGCAAAAGGGCAGCTCGTTGCCGAATAGCGCACCCAGCCGGATGGCCCCTGACGATACGATCGAAATCCGTTGCCGAGGCATGTGCCAGTGCGGAAAGTGTATCACCCACGGCGAATGCGAACTCCAACGGCGGGTGCCTAATCGCGAGCCAAGCGCTTTAGCCGTGGCCGCGCCGTCCTGCCAGATAGATAAGAAGACTCGGCGGAGGCAGAAGAGCAACTACAAGCTGAATTTATAGTTGATACCTCCGCGGACAATGCTCTTGTTGAATTTGACGGCTACGTTGGGAACAATCGCCGTCCCGCTTGCATCGGCGATAGCGCAATTTGCGGTGCACGACCCGTCGGCAAAGTTGACGAAAAGGTATTCCGCCTTGGCGCTCCAATTGCGTGCAAACGCGACTTCCACACCGGCACCAACTGTCCAGCCCGCTTCAATTGAGCTAGTAACGGGATCGTTGGAGAAGTTCGCCCGGACATTGCCAAAGGCGGCGCCGCCGGTGCCGTAAACAAGGAAGCGATCGAATGCGTAGCCCGCGCGGCCGCGCACAGTGCTGAGCCAACTGCTTGTTGTAAAGCATCCTCCGGCACAGAGAGCGGAAGCCGTAAAGGTGCCAAAGCCGCTGGCATCGGCCCAATCGCCATCGGCCTCGATGCCGAACACGACTGACCCGACTTGATAGTTGGCGCCTACCGTCCCGCCGATGACAAATCCGGACGTGCCAAAATTGCCGGTCGAGCTGGCAGTCACGCTATCGGTCCAATTGCTGGCGCCGAAGGTAAAGCCGCCGTTGAGGCCGAGGTAGATGCCGGTCCAATTGACGACCGGCGATGTAGTCTCTGTCCAGGCTACGGGCGTTGCTTTCGTAACCACGGGTGGCGAGGCATCGGCGAATGCCGGACCGATTGTCGGTAGCGTGCCACGTACCCCCATATAGGCGGCGAATGGGATGCCAGGAACGAACGTTCGCGGATCGGTCAGACCCAGATACGGAAAGGAAGTGACATCGATGAACGTGCCAGATAAGTAGTAGTGTTGGTCGAACAGATTTCGCACCAGGCCGAAGACCTCGACATTGTCCGTGATCTTGTAGGAGGAATGTAGGTTCACGACCCAGTAGGGCGGCACTTTCGGGTTTTGATTTGATTTATCGCCGACCAGCCATTGACTCCCGACAACGTTAAGGTCGGCGCCAATTTTCCAAGGCCTGGTAACCTGGTATTCGGCGCCGAGCTTGAAACGGAAGTCCGGAATGCCGGTGAGGTGATCGCCGGGCACCACGGAAATGTTACCGTTGGCGTCAGCGAACGGATTAAACGGCGACTGCAGGGTCAGAGCGTTCTGGAAGGTGGCATCGACGTACGTATAGTTGGCATAGATATTCCAGCGATCTTGCTTGTAGTTCAAATTGGTTTCGATCCCCCGGCGCAGCGTGTTGCCAGCATTCTGGAAGAATTCATGCCCTGGAATCGGGCTTGAGACCGCTATGATGTCATTGGTATTGAGGGCGCGAAACCCGCCTACCGTCCAATTCACTAGTCCTTGCGCAACGTTGAACTGACCACGCAACCCGGCCTCAAAGGTATACGTGATGACCTGCTGAAGATTGGGATCACCGACAAGGGCATTATCGATCAGGCACGGCCGCACCGGGTCGGAGCAGGCGAGCTCAAGAGGCGTCGGCGCGCGATTGGCCTCTGCGAAATCGCCATAAAATGTCAGGTTCGTTGTGAGTTTGTAGGTCGCCCCAATCATCGGATTAAAATGAGTATAGGTGTGATTACCGCTCAGCGCGGGGTCGTTGCCGAGATCATCCGTCAAATTGATTTGGGCGAAGTTGAAACGCCCACCGGCAGTGACCGACAAACGTGGCGTGAGGTCGAACGTGTCGGTCGCGTAGAGACCCGAATAGAGTGTCGTAGCACCCAGCCCCACCGGCGCGACGTCTCCCGACGGCTGGTCGATGAAAAGCCCGAAGCCCTGCACCGTCGGGAACTGATTGGCGTTGACCGTCCCCAATTCGCTCGTTGTTGAGAACTGCACCAGGCCGCGGTCCACGCTCAGGCCCATCGTGAAGTTGTTGTTGTGACCGAAAATCCTTTCGGACGTCGCCGCCTGGACGGTGCCGCCGAAACTGTTGGTATTGGTCCAGGTGCGATCGATTTCACCCAACACGCTCGCGCCAAGCGCGCCAGTGGCCGGCACCGTCTGTCCCCTCGTCGTCGTGAGATTCGACACTGTGCCATCGAGGTTGGGAAAGCAGAGCACAGTTGCAGGACACCCCGAGTTCTGCGCATCCGTGCCGTTGCCGTCGACGTGGCTTTGACGGAAGTTGCGAAAATAACCTATAGCCTGATAGGTCCACGTATCGCTCGGCTTCCAGGTCGCACTCGCCGTTAGGAACGCGAGCTGGTTCTGTGTCGTTTGCGGAATGGTGTAGATGCTTGCCCAATCCTGGCTGAGCATCTGCAACGGCGTTGCGGCCGCAGCACCAAAATTGTTGTCGGCACCGGTGAATGTGACGTGAAATTCGGTCTGATCGCCGCGCGCGCCAAGATCACCGTAGACGCGACGCAACGATGACGGCGAGTCATTACGCCAACCCGCGTCATTGATGGCGTCGGCCGTAATGTAGCCGGACAGATTTCCGTTTTGACCGCCAGCTTGCACGGAAGCAATGGCGCGCCCGTATGATCCGCCGCTGAGTTCACCCTCAATAGCATGATAGGTGTACCCGTTCTTCATCTCGAACGCGAGCGCACCACCCGTCGCGTTGAGGCCGTAAACCGGATTGCTCGGAACGAGCGTTAGCTGATTGATTGCGCTCTGCGGGATGAAATCCCAATTGACCACGTCGCCGAAGACCTCGTTGATGCGCACCCCGTTCTGGTAGACGGCGAGCCCTTGCGGCGTACCGATTACTGGCGAGGCCGTGTATCCCCGGTAGTTCAGGTCGAGCTGAAATTCGTTTCCGGTCTGGCTACTGAGTGACACTCCGGGCAGCGCTCGATCCAACGACTGCAAAAGATCGGGTGCCTTCGTGCCATCAAAAGCCGACGCTCCAACCGTCTGAACATTGGACGGAATCTTGTCCAATTCAACCGCACCTGGCACAGCATTTGGGGCATTCTCGGGAGCGGCAGCAGCAGCAGTAGGTGTGGCTGCCGGAGCACGGGGGGTAGTGCGCGGCGGCGCTACCGGCGTTGTCGCGATAACGCGGATCTCGGGAAGAGTGGTGGTGCTCGAACTGCCGGCGGAATTTGGATTTTCCTGTGCGGCGGCGACGCTCGACGCCAAAAGCCACACAATGGGGGCCGCCCATCGTCCGTGAAGCAGCACGTCCGTTGCCGTCACACGACGATGAACTCGTACATCGCTGCTCATGTCCCGACCCTCACCAAGGGCCGAATTGAAAGTTGACACCGGCGCGGAAGATGTTTTCGTTGAGGCTGACAACAGAGCCCGCGGCGCCTCCACAGTTGCCGACGGTCGTGCAGGAGCTGTTCAGCAGATCGACGAACAAATATTCGACTTTGGCCGTCCAATTCTGGGCAAAGGCGTATTCAAGCCCCGCGCCGACCGTCCAGCCT
>CAWHHX010000004.1:0-399392 GCA_963829395.1 uncultured Alphaproteobacteria bacterium
GTGATATCCGCATCCCCTCCGGCACTGTCGCCGGTCTTCAGTTTGGCCAAGCCGCGCCCGAACAGCGCTTCGGCTAGGCCCGGTTCGATACGAAGTGCAGCATCGAACTCGGCGAGCGCCTTGTCCGGCCGGCCGAGCTCCAAATAAGCGAAACCACGGCTATCGAGCGCATAAGCATCGTGTGGTTGCAGGTGCAGCGACTTGTTGCAATCGGCGAGTGCCGCATCCACTTCGCGGTGCACCAAATTCGTCCAGCATCTGGCGCTCAATCCGCCGGCAACGTCGGGCGCCTGCTTGATCGCTTTGACGTAGTCTTCCAGGGCGCGATCGAAATCGCCTTCGGCGCGGTAGACGTTGCCCCGGTTGTAGAAACCGCGAGCGAAGGTCGCGCTTAGCTTGATAGCGGCGTCGAAGTCGGCGATCGCCCGATCGTAATCGCCTTTGGCCCGATAGGCGGTGCCGCGATTGTTATATGGGAGAATGGTGGTGGGGTCGAGCCTTATGGCCTCGCTGAGATCGCCTATCGCACGATCGTAGTCCGCGTTGATATAATAGGCGAAGCCGCGACTGGCATAGGCGGCGGCGTAATTGGGCTTTATTTTGATCGCTTGGTCGAAGTCTTTTATGGCGTGATCGTGGTCGCCTTCGGTCCAGAAAGTAGTGCCCCTGTTGAAGTAGGCGATTGCGAATTCGGGCTCCAGCGCGATCGCCTGATCGTAGTCCTTTATAGCGAGATTATACTGGCCCTTGGCAGCATAGGCGTTGCCGCGCTGATTGAAAGCGATAACGTATTTGGGTTCGAGAGCGATTGCCCGATCGTAATCTTCGATCGCGCGATCGTCCTCGCCCTTGGCGTGAAACACATTACCGCGATAATTATAAAGAACGGCAGATTTGCGATTCATGCCGATCGCCTCGTCGAGAACGTTGATAGCGCCGTCGTAATCGCGCGTACCGGCAAGCGCCTCCGCCAGTTTGACAACGCCGCCAATCAAATTCCTCTGCCACAGAAGATTGTCGGGGTCTTTTTTCAGCAGTGCCGTGCCGACGGCGACGCCTTCGCGATAATACGCAAGCGCTTCGGCGCCTTTTTGCAGCTTGACATCGTTTTCGCCGAGCGTTTCCAGTACATGAAATAGCTCCAATTGCCACAATCTGTTGTCGGGATCGATTTGTACGAGCTCGCGCTTTATCTTGAGGTCCTCCTGCAGGAGCGAACGCGCATCGCCATCGCGTTGAACGTTCATCATAGCGTAAGCGACATTGCCGAGTAGGTTTGCGTAGAAGCGCCTTAGCGTCGCGTTGCTGGGGTCCTTCGCCAAAAGATCCTTCGCGATGTCGCGCGCTTTCTCGTATCCTTGCAGCGCCTCCGATGGATGGCCCGTATAATACTTGGCCATGGCATCGAAATTGAGACTCTCTACATATTCGCGTCGCCAGGCTGCGTTATTCTCATTGATTGAGATAAGATTGCTGCTAATGGACAGGCTTTCGCGGGCCTTCGGCGCGCCGTCTTCCGCACGCCCTCCGAAGATCAGAGCATACGCATCGTAGCCTAGGACGTGGGCAAGTCTAAGCCGCGAGGTATTGTTCGCTGGATCTTGCGCAATGACCTTGCGCCGCAATCCGATGCTTTCGTCGTGGGCCTTGGCAGCATCCTCATAATTGCCGCTCCAAATGTTGGAATCGCCAAGTTTTTCCAGACACTGGCCCAAACCTTCGATCATGTCGCGATCGCTCGAAGTGGCGGGCACAAGCGGGCGCATAATGCTTACACATTCCTCGGCGCGCTTTTGCGCCTGCGTGAGTTCACCAAGTTCGATAAATACGTCGACGAATGCGCTCAGCATCCTGGCCCGGCTCAATTGCAGTCGCGCCGAGCCGGTGTTCATCTTGGCAATCGTGTTGAACTGGCTCTCGACCACACTCAAGACGCTGAGAATGCCTTGGCGCGAAATGCCGACGAGATCCTTCAACTGTGATGAAATGCGTGTGACGATTCCGTCCGTCTCGTCAATCGCGGCGCTGAAAAATTGCTCGGCGCGGTCGCGCTGCGCCTTCGCCGCCCACCATTCCCACCCGGCAAACGCGACAAGCGCCAGGGCAATAACAAAGCCAATTCCGGTCCGCTGCGCGATGCGGCGGTTGGCGGCGGCGAGCGCTTGAGCGTCCCGCAATTGGCGCTGTTGTTCCTCGCGTTCGCGTTCCAGGCGCGCGAGCCGCTCGCGTTGTTCACCCTGTTCGCGCTCGTGGCAGGCGCGCAAATAGTTGCCCGCGTCGGACGAAAGGTCGCCGGCGAGATCGCCGCGAATTGCCACCTTTTCGGCATCCTCCAGGCGGCTGCCGGAGTGACTTAGCCAATCCGCTCCGCCGCCGTTGGCCGCCCAATCGCGCGCGGCGCGCCTCACGCTCTCGAGCGTGGTCAACGCAGCAAAGTCCTCCTCAAGCCAGCCGCGGAGCAAACCCCACTGGCGTAGCAGCGCCTCGTGCGCCGGCTCGATCGTAACCTCGCTCCGTTCCTTATCCCCCTCGCGCAGCACGATGCGATCGGTCGACAAAAGCCGTTGCTCGACCAGAAGCGCTACCAGCGGGGCGGCCTCCTGCGGAATGTCGCCAAGTCGCGCCACGCGCCGGCGCGGGCTGCCGGTGTCGGGATTGATGCCGGCGAGCCATGGAATCAGACCGCGCCGCAGAAGCGCGAGCCGCGCCTCGCGATCGCGCGGGATATGCGGATCGCGGTCGGCGGCTGCCAACGCACGCTCCACTCCAGCTTCGATCGCGCCGCGAATTCCGCCGAATTTTACGTAATCGGCAAGCTTTAAAGCGCCGCTTCCGCCATATTCTAGATAGAGCTGCTCTAACGTGAAGGCGAGCAGTGGCAGCGCGTCGCTGCCGCCACCCTTTTCAATGTCTTCGAGCAAGGCTTGCGTCAGACGGGGTTCGATGCTGAACGAGCGGTTGGTCTCGCGTAGCCGCGTCGCCGGTCCCTCGATGACGGTCTGATAGGCGCCGCGCGGCATCGGCAGCAGCGGCATCGCCCGCTGGCGTAGGCCTTCGAATATTTTAGCGCCTTCCAGTTGATCGTAGGAATCCGAGCGGACGGTGAAAACAACGATGACTTCGGGATGATCTTCCGTGACGAGATCGCGGATCAGCGCGAGCAACTTCTGGCCTTCCTCCGCGCCTTCGCTCAAAAACAGTTCCTCGGCCTGATCGATGGCGAACAAGACTGCCGGACGACTAGTCTCGCCATCATCAGACATGCCGGCGGAGGAGATCTTTTCTACGAGTTCGCAGAAGCACCGGCCGCAGGACAGCGCTGCCGGCATTGACAATGTCACGAATGCTCGCGCGCGATTGCTGAAGCCCGTGCGCGGCGAGCGCCGCCTCGATCGCTCGCACCAAGCCGCTCTCGCCGCTGATCGCCGCCCGCTCGGGCCGGATCACCGGAAGCGGCAGGAAGTTCCGTTCATCCCGGGCTAGTCGCGGCAATAGACCGGCGCGCAGAAAGGAGGATTTGCCGGCCCCCGAGGCGCCGAGAATGACCAGCAAGCGCGGCGGCGCCGCCTCGCTGGCTCCGCGCAACGTGTCAAGTGCCTCGACAATCGGGGCATCGCGTCCGAAGAAGATGCCGGCGTCCTCCCCTTCGAGCGGCTTGAGGCCGCGATACGGCGGGCGGTGCAGATCATGCTCGGGCGGCCAGGCAAAAAAGCGGGGATCGAGACCGGCTCTGGTTAGACCGTTGCGCAGCCGCGCCAGCCCCTCCTTGGAGAACGTGACGTGGACTTCCTGGTGAGTTCGCGGCAGCGTCACGCGCATCATCAGGTGATCCTGGCCGGAGGCAAGATCGACCACCTGCCACGTGTCGGTCAGGTCGGCCGGAAGCTCGGCGACCGGCATGGATTCGACCAGCACGCCAAAAAGGCGCTTGTTGAGCTTGCGTGCCAGCCCGAATTCTCTCATGCACCAGCGCGAACCGAGCCAAGCGCGCGAGATCAGAAATAGCACTGCCTCGCAACGCGATGCTGCTTCATTGAGGGCGCGTTCCCAACGTTCGCCGGCCACGATGCCGCGCTCAGGATCGAGGTCGAGGAAAACTTCGTTCCAGCCCTCGCCCGCGAGCCAGTCGCGGATAGCGACAGCCTCGGCATTGTTGTCGCTCGAATGGCTTAGGAACAAACGGGACATCGAAGCCCTTTGCCGGTCAGATAGCCAAAGCAATCAGGCGCGCCCAAACCGCGATCAAACCGTTCTAACAATCGCCAGTCACGATTGATGCACAGTTTGTCGAAGCGACGCAGATGCAAACTAGCGGGCGCTGCGCTCGTCGTCACCGGGTTGATCATCATTTCATGCACGGCACACCTGGGTCGCAGACGACGAGGAAGCCGGAACCCAGTCGTCAACTGCGAGCATTATGCTTATCGGCCAAGCAGTCTTTTCCACTTTATCAGTTACTGCGTACACTGCTACTCAACGACCTTGTGGCTTGGGCGGAAGGACCATCTTGTTGCGTTTTTCGGCGGTGCATGCAGCCCTCTTGATGATAGGTGCTGACGGCACTTTGAGTGACTTGACTTTGGCCAAGACGGCCCGCCGCGGCTCGTGAGCTTGTTTGGCGTCATCTATTTGAAACCATCGTTTTTGCACTCGGCACTTCCGTGTTTATTCTCGCTTTGATCGAAGAGCGCAATGAAGGGGGGGTTGCGTCTGCAAGTGGAACGAGACGGACTCGCCAGTGCAGTTGGTCGATTTCTTTTTAGCCAGCTACGAGCGCTTGAAACTCGGTTGGTCCTGATCCAGCTCGGATTCCTGATCATTCTCGTGTTGGGCGCAGCCGGCTTTTATCTGATGCGCGCTTTTGCGCGATAAGACCGCGCGCGTCGTGGCTCGCATCGCAGCATTTATCTAAGGGGGCATTAAGACGATGGGCAACAAATTTGTATTGAAGAGACGCGCCTGCGTGCAGATCTCGAGAAAATGGATACTGCGTTTTGCACTGCGATGCTCAGAGCGATCGATGCGGGCACAGAGCACAGTCCGGAAGGAATTTGCAAAGAACCGGGCACACGACGGCCGATCATCATGCAACCCAGTTAACACCGAATAGCAACGTCGCGAAAAGCGTCTTTCCAAAATGGGATCAGTAGGAACTGACGAGCGCATTCGGGAAGCACGCAAGGCGGCGTTGCGCGCCGTTCTGGAAAAGCGTGGCGAGCGCGAAAGAGGACAACGAAGCGGAAGTTGGCCAATAACGTGGATCGCATTGGCCACGATAGGTGCGGCGTTGTTTATCTTAAAAATGCAGACCGGCACTTAGCCAGCGTGTTTTGCCACGGCATGGCGTTACGGTCAGGCAAGGGGCCGCGCCTCAGTCTGCAACCACTCCCGATAATTTGCGCTCGTTGCTCACGGTCTTCCGGCCACGTTTGTGGAAAGCAATAATTGGCGACTTCATCGCTCTCGATGCCAAGCGCGGCTTGAATGATCCTGGCGGCAGATCGGCGTCATTGGAGTTGAACGCCAGCGCGAGCGGATTGGTCATGGGCGTGTATTCCTCGCTGATGACCGGAACGGGTGCCTCTCTTTATTGATCAGATGCCCTAACCGGAGGAATTTGAGCTCCCCTTAATCACTTATGTGGGGTCGCGTACTGTCGGACGTGTTCTAAGCATCTGCAATGGTGGGTGGGTGACATGCGCTTACTCCAACATGCCCCCAACGAGTGGACAGAGACTGCAGCACTTCACGCGGCGTGGCCGTTCGTAGCCGCGCGATCCAGTTGTTTTGTTGCGACAAGTCTAGGTACCTGCGACCTAGGCAATGACGCCCTATTCAGACGCGAGCGGTGAATCTTCCTATTCTCTGCTAATGTTTTCCCTCTGAGGAGGGTCACGCCCTGTGTATGCGAAAGTCGAATCAGCGAGCGAGACCGGGCCGAAGGCCAGAGTTTTTATCTCCTACTCGCGCAAGGACATGGCCTTCGCCGATCGGCTTGAGGCTGCGCTCAAGATGCGCGGCTTCGAGCCGCTGATCGACCGCACCGAGATTTATGCCTTTGAGGATTGGTGGAAGCGCATCGAGGCGCTGATCGGGCGGGCCGACACTGTCGTTTTCGTCCTCTCGCCCGACGCGGTCGCCTCTGATGTCGCTCTCAAGGAGGTTGCGCACGCGGCCTCGCTGAACAAGCGTTTTGCACCGATTGTCTGCCGGCGCGTCGAAAACGGCGTAGTGCCCGAGGCGCTGCGACGGCTGAACTTCATTTTCTTCGATGACCCACATCGCTTCGACGCGAGCGCCGATCAGCTTGCGGAGGCGCTGCAGACCGACATCGGCTGGGTCAGGCAACACACCGAGTTCGGCGAAGCGGCGCAACGCTGGTCGGTAGCTAGCCGCCCCGGTGGGTTCCTGCTGCGGTCTCCAGTGCTGGAAGAGGCCGAGCGCTGGATCGCGTCACGCCCGCGCGGCGCACCGGAGCCGACGGCGGAAACCCAAACATTCGTAACGGCGAGCCGACGCGAAACCACCCGGCGGCGCAACGTCCTCACCGGGAGCCTTGCAGCCGGCCTTGTGGTCGCACTCGCGCTTGCTGGCGTAGCCTACTGGCAGCGGAGCATTGCGGTCGAACAGCAACGAGTAGCGAACGAGCAACGGCAACTCGCTGAGCAGCAACGCAGGCGCGCCGAAGACACACTCGCCGCCGCGACCAAGACGGCCAACAGCTTGGTGTACGACCTGGCGCAGCGGTTCCGCGATACGGTTGGAGTCCCTGCCGCACTGGTCAAAGACATTTTAGAGCGGGCGCTCGCACTTCAAAAGCAGCTCATCCAATCCGGGCAGGTGACGGCTGACCTTAGGCGCAGCGAGGCCGCGGCTCTCTTGGAAGTTACAAATTCTCTGCTGGCGATCGGCGACACGGCGGCCGCGCTCGCCGCCGCCCAGCAGGCCAAACAAATCTTGGCAGACCTGCTTGCCGGCAATCCGGAGAGTACCGACTACCAACAGGAACTGTCGGTGGCGTACAGCAGGATCGGCGAGGCGCTGGTGGCGCAGGGCGACCTCGCGGGGGCGCTGAAATCCTACCGCGACAGTTTGGCTATGTTTGACCGGCTGGCGACTTCCGATCCCAGCAACACCAGATGGCGGCGCGAACTGTCGGTGGCGTACAGTATGGTCGGCGACGTGCAGCTGGCGCAGGGCGACATTGCGGCGGCGCTCAGGTCTTACCACCATAGCCTCGCCATCAGAGACCGGTTGGCGAGATCCAATCCCGGCGACACCGGCTGGCAGCACGATCTGTCACTGGCGTACGACAAGGTCGGCGATGCGCAGGTGGCGCAAGGCGACCTTGCGGGGGCGCTGAAGTCCTACCGCGAGGACCTCGCTATTGTTGACCGGCTGGCGAAGGCCCAACCCGACAACGCCGCTTGGCAGCGTAGTCTATCTCTGTCGTACAACAAGATCGGCGACGTGCAGATGGCGCAGCGCGACCTTGCGGGGGCGATGAAATCCTACCGCGATAGTCTCGCCATCATCGACCGGCTGGCGCAATCTGATCTCAGTAACATTCATGTGGCAGCGCGAAATGTCGGTGTCGTACGACAAGGTCGGCGACGCGCAGCTGGCAGAGGGTGACTTTGTGGGTGCCCTCAAGTCGTACTCCGATAGCCTCGCCATCTTGGAGCGGCTGGCGAAAACCGATTCTGGCAATGCCGAATGGCAGAGCGATCTGTCGGTGGCGTACAGCAAGATCGGCGACGTGCGAGTTGCGCAGGGCGACCTTGCGGGGGCGCTAAAATCCTACCGCGAGGACGTCGCCATTGCCGAACGGCTGGCGAAGTCCGATCCCAGTAATACCAGGTGGCAGCGCGAACTGTCGCGTTCGTACATCAAGGTCGGCGACGTGCAGATGGCGCAGCGTGACCTTGCGGGGGCGCTGAAGTCCTACCGCGACAGCCTCGCCATTAGAGAGCGGCTGGCGCAATCCGATCCAGGCAACGCCGTCTGGCGGCAAGATCTTGCGGTGACCTACGTCAGGATCGGCGACATGTTGGCAGGGCAAGACGACCGTGCAGGCGCGCTGAAGTCCTACCGCGACGGCCTCGCCATCTTTGACCGGCTGGCGCAGTCCGATCCCGGCAACACCAGCCGGCAGCAAGATCTGGCGGTAACATACGAGAGGATCGGCGGCGTTCAGCTGGCGCAGGGCGACATTACGGGCGCTATGCAATCCTATCACGACAGCCTCACCATCAGAGATCGGCTGGCGCAATCTGATCCTAATAACGCCGGCTGGCAGCATGATCTTGCCGCGACCTGCGCGAAACTTGCCGTCGTGTATCGCCGAGCCAATGATGTTGAGAACGCACTGGCCGCGCTGCGGCAGGCAAAGGCTGTCATGGTTCAACTGTTGAAACTTTTGCCGAACAACGCTGATTGGAAGCGCGAGCTGGCCTGGGTCAACGATCAGATCGCTGCTTTGGCGAAATAAGCGGTTCACTTGCTTAAATTGAATTTAGCATCGTAGGACAGCGGCCAGAACCCGATGTTGCGCCGGCGCAATGCGGCGTTTGCCTTCAAACAGCAAGCCCTTCCTCCAGCTGAGTTGGCAGAACATAAGCGCTCAACGATTGGACGCTTATCTACTCAGAATACGAAAAATCACTGGTGTATGGGCTCGAATCCGAGCGTGGCTAGCGGACTAGCCGCTGCTTTTTTGTTTTATTTTTAGCTCCATCCGCTGAGCAAAATCCTGAACGTTGAGTGGCGGACCGATCGGCGGACTCGCACCGGAGCCCCAAGGTCAAAACTGGCCTATTTTTCCTATGTCACTATACCCCCTGTCCGGGACGAGGGGGTCGCAGGTTCAAATCCTGCCACTCCGACCACAATTACAGCGACTTAGGGGCTTCCGGCCAATTCACCAAAAAAGCGCCGGCCACCAATCCAGCATCGTCGCGCCAAACTGCATCGGGAAGAATGCCTGACGGCGCGACGAATTGTTACCCCTGGGGTTAACCTCAATGCCTAACACCGAATTTGCGATCTCGCTTTCTATCGAATAATGCTTGAGTTTATTGGCGCGCGCACAAGGACTTCGAACCTTGGACCCGCGGATTAAAGAGTCACTATTCTAGACTGAAGCAGCCATGCTGGGTCAGAGACCAAAGTGCTCGGCCATTTCCCCTGTCGCGTTCAGGCGTTTGAATACCGCGCGCTCATCGAACTGAAAATTCATCCGCAACCGTGAGCGCGACCTGGTCATCCTCAACCGCCAACCTTTATGCTGTTCACTGATCGATCCGTCGCATCTTTCTGCGGCCGGCTGTTCGCCGGGTACGTGTGAAACAGAGCCGACTATTTGCTGCTTTATCTGATCGTATGGATTTGGCATTTCATGGACGATCGTCGATCGCTGCCATCCCTCAGCCCCAGCGCCGACGACAACCCCGGCGCACGAGCGCATTAAGAGAAAAATTGGCGCCAGCTCGCTCCTTGTAAATTCCGTAAAATGGCGGGTTTTTGCACGGAAGTCAGGTGCTAAGTACTCGCGCGCCCGGAGAGATTTGAATTCCCGACCCCCAGATTCGTAGTTTGATGGCATAACTGCCGTTCGTTCTCGATCATCCGAACGGCCGGCACGGGCTGGATCTGGCCCTTCGAATTGTTACCCCGCTGATTACCCCACCTTGGTTCGCGAGAGCAGTTTGTCGATGCGATGCACCGGCAATGCCTACTTACTGGTGGGCGCACCAGGGCTCGAACCTGGGACCCGCTGACAGAGTCATCGGGTCCACTAAAATAAGTCCGCGTAAGTCAGGCTTTCGATACCCGATGCGCTCCCGATAAACTTCCGACCACCGCATTTCTTGGATATTGATGCGATCAGACAGACTTTAAAGCCTTCCCCATTCTTCTTCAAAATCTTGAGAACGGATTCCGGAAGGCTGGCTGCTCTAGCTGTACCTTGGAAATTTACGAAGTTCTTCAACCTTGTCCGCAAGCGTAGGCTCCCCATAGCCACGTCCAACCGAAGCCGGCGCGTGTCCGACGATTGCGTCCAGCACCTTTTCCGAGATACCGCTGCGAAAGCCCACCGCTTTGAACGTATGGCGCCAGGCGTGATTCGGCGACAACTCACGGTCGTTGACGCCAATGCTCCGAACCCACGCAGCCACGTGTTCGCGCGCCTTCACATAGCGCGGCTTACGGGGATTGGTCGGATCGTCCGGCGCAGCTTTCGTCGGTTCGTTGTAGAATAAAGGCCCCTGCCCGCTAGCCTTCACAAACGCAATGAAGCCTTGTTTGATTAGATGCTCGTGAAGCGGCACTGAGCGCGCCTTTCCGGTTTTGGTGGTGCCAGCTTCAGGCGAAATTTTTATGGTGTGAAAGCCGTCATAGGCGATGATGTCATTACTCCGCAATTGTGTGAGCTCGCCCATGCGGGCCCCGCTGTATGCGGCGAGCCATGGGCACCAGCGCTTAGCCGCATCGTTTTTGCTACGCACTTCGACCGCTAGAGCAGCGTTCAATACCGTTTTGATCTCATCGTCAGTGAACGCTTTCGTTTCGCGGATCCTGATCTTCTTAGGTACTTTGACGCGCCAACCTACGAACGGATTGCGCGAAATAAGCTTTTCGTCGACTGCCCAGCCGAACACCGTCCGGGCCGCGCGAACCCAAACATCGGCGACTGTCCCGGCAGTCCTATCAGCACCAATCAATCCGTTAGCCCAATGCTGCATTTGCTCGGGCAACAATGCTGCGGCATTAGTGTTCGGGAAATCGCTTTGCAGCCGCAGAAACACGGCACGCCATCGATCTATAGTTGAGTTTGCTGGTTTGGCCTTGCCGATCCAGCTTTCAAACAGTGCCCATGGCGTCACGGCTTGGTCTGCCGCCCCTTCGTATCTGGGGAATTGCTCCACCCACTTGTCAGACCCGTAGTCACCACGGGCGCGCCGGGCGAGCAGCGCCACCGCAGCAAAGAAATCACGGGTCACGTAATCCAGAAACATGATCCATGAGGCTGAGTCCAATACCAGGCGCTTAGCCGCGAGGAATTGGTGAGACTTGGCCTCATCGGCGATGATCGGGCGCACGCGATCACGCATAGCGCTGTCGTGTTCCCAAAAATCTAGAGGATCACCCGAGAACACGCCACCAGCCATCGCTGGACCATAAAGCTGAGAGCGCACCACATGCCATTCGTAGTCGTCCCAGGCGTCCGCCGGCAAATTGCGCGCTGCCATGCGCGCGGTAAACCAGCTGTACCACTCGCCCGCTAACGCTCGCGCTTCCTTTGGGGTGAGCGCACGGCCCTCGCCCTTTCGCACCGCGCGGATGTTGGCGAACCGCGCCTCGATCTCGCTGGACCATTCCCGATGTTTCGCTCGCGCGAGCAGAATTGGCATTGGCCCGGTGTTCAACCGTTCCTCTGTGCGCTGGCCATACAGCGCCGCATAGTCCTTGCGAACGTCGAACGGAATCACTTTGCGAGCGATGAAACCACCTTCGCGCGTGGGCGCCAGCGCACATGCAGATCGAGGCAAGCGAGACCTCCGCTACAAACCGTTTTGTAGCGCGTTTTGTAGCATTGCCCTTGTAAAACATCAATGATATTAGGAAGCTATTGAAAAATCGAGGCTGTCTATCGCCCTGGTGCGGACGGAGGGACTCGAACCCTCACAGCCTTACGGCCAAGGGATTTTAAGTCCCTTGCGTCTACCATTTCGCCACGTCCGCGGAGCGGGCACCCAAATAACAGGCCCGCTTGGCGGACATATACAATAGGTCCGCGTTCCGAACACCCACAATGGCTCGGCGCGGGGCCGCTCTTGCAGCATCCGCCGCGCGCCCGTCGGAAGCGCGGCTCGCCGGGCGGCTATAAGCCGGCTTCGTTGATCGGCGGCTGGAAGGCGAGCCCGGTATCCCAGGGAAAGTAGATCCAGGTGTCCTGCGACACTTCGGTGATGAAGGTGTCGACCAGCGGACGGCCCATCGGCTTGGCATAGACGGTCGCCAGATGCGCGCGCGGCACGATCTCGCGCACCACCTTGGCGGTCTTGCCGGTATCGACCAGGTCGTCGACCAGGAGCACGCGCACCCCCTGCCCGCCGCCAAGCGCGATGATTTTTGGCGCGACGGTTTTGAGCACCGTCAGCTCGCCCTGGCTGGTGCCGGCATAGCTCTGGACGCAGATCGTCTCGATCAGCTTGATGCCGAGCTCGCGCGCCACGATCGCCGCCGGGACCAGGCCGCCGCGGGTGATGCAGACGATCGCCTCGAACGGGCCGGCGCCGCTCAGCCGCCACGCCAGCGCCCGCGAATCGCGGTGAAACTGGTCCCAGGACACCGGAAAGACTTTTGCCGGTTTGGCGGCTTGCTCTGCTGCGACCTGGCTCACGGAAGGTTCGCTCATCGAAGGTCCTCGCATCGGGTAGATGGACCACAGGCGCACGATCCTGCCAAAGGATCATGCGCCACTGGCCAAGCCCGATATCAGACCGAAAGCACCGGTGGCAATCAGGGAATCTCGTAGACCGTGGTCTTGTCGGCGATGCCGCGCAACGCCGCGCGCTGCATCATCGGCTGCAACCCGGAGGTTTCGAGGATTTTCGCCGCCTTCTTGTCCTCCACCACCGATTGGGTGACGAAGATGGCGCGTGACGAGGCCAGCCCCTGGACGCGCGCCGCCAGATTCACGGTCTGGCCGAAATAATCCTGGCTGTCGTTGAGAATCACCGCCAGGCACGGCCCCTCGTGGATGCCGATCTTGAGCAGCAGGTCCTCGTTCTTGCGCTCGGCATTGATGCGCGACATCGCGTCCCGCATGCGCAGCGCCGCCGCCAAGGCCCGGTCGGGCGTCGGGAAGGTCGCCATGACCGCGTCGCCGATGGTCTTGACGATGGCGCCCGCCTCGGCCGCCACGATCTCGGTCAGGACGTGAAAGTGCTGGCGCACCAGATCGTAGGCGACAAGGTCGCCGACCCGCTCGTAGAGCGCGGTCGAGCCCTTGAGATCGGTGAACAGGAAGGTCAGGCTCGTGATCTTGAGGCGCTGATCGATGTCGAGCGTGTCGGTCCGGTAGATGTCGCGGAACGTCTGATTGGTCAGAAGCCGCTTCGCGGTCAGGAACGGCCGGCGCTGGCCGAGCAGATGGTGCAGCGGATCGCCGGCGATCCACAGCGCCGGCAGCACGCGGCGGTCGGTGCGGTTCTCCAGCGTCACCCGCAACGGCCCCGGCCGCATTTCCATGGTGCCGGCCGGCGCCTTGACCTTGTTGAATACCATCGACAGCGTCTGCCGCTCATGCGTCGGCTCGCCCTTGACGTCGATGAATTGGGTGCCGTGCGACACCGGGTCGAACACGATGACAAAGGCATTCGGCAGTTGCACCGACAGCACCGCCTTCTCGCCGGGCGCGAGCTCGATCGAATTGACGGTGAATTCGGCGAGGCTTTCGCCGAGCGTCTCCGGCAGGTCGACGCCGGAGCTCCAGAAAATCTGGCGGTAGTATTCCACTTCGGACAGCGTGTCCGGACTGTGCGCGGCAATGCGGCGAACGCGCGGGCTCACAGTGAAGGTGACCTCGACCATCTCGTCGAGCGTCGGCTCGTAGCCGGCGGCGCACAGCCCGCAATCGTATTCGTCGCGATTGATGTTCTTGAGCGTCGCGCCGGCATCGAGCACGCCGCCGCAGCCGGGGCACAGCACGTTCCACGACAATTCGAAAATGCCGAGCCGGGAGGCGTGGAGAAAGGCGGCGATGATGCGCTCTTCATCGAGACCGTGCTTGGCCGCGAACGCCAGCGGATTGACCCGGCAGAGATCGCGATCGGACGCTTCGCTCACCGCCTGCTCGATGGCGGCGGCACTGGCGGGATCGGACGATTGCCGCAATACGCTAAAGAGGGCTTCGTTTTCACTCATCGGGGTGTCCCTCGCACGCGACAGCGCGGAGCGAACGTAATTATCGGGTGCAGCCGTCGCAAGGCGCATGGCCGTGAAGGCATCGGCGCGCGCCATCACGACGACTTGAGGATATCGCGGCGCCTTCAGCCACCCGAAAGCTGCGCATGCACCCGCGCCAGCATCGCCTCGACCGCCGCCCTGACGACAGCAAGCTTTTGCGGATCGCGCGCGCGCATCACCACATGGGCGTTGGCGCCGGTCTTCTCGTCCATGAACGGATAAGAGCCGATGATGACGTCGGGGTGCGCTTTGGCGATGGCGCCGAGCTCGGTGCCGATGTCGCCTTCGCGGCAATCGGCACGCACGCTGTCCGACAGCATTTTGGCCCCGGTTTTGAGCTGCGGCGTCACGTATTCGAGCATCGCCTGCATGACCTGCGGGATGCCGGCCATGACAATGACGTTGCCGATGCGGAAGCCCGGCGCCGCCGAGATTTTGTTGAGCACCAGTTCGCCGCCGGCCGGCACGCGCGTCATGCGCATGCGCGCCTCGTTCATCACGCCGCCGGTCTCGGCGAGCCGTGCGCGTAAAATTTCGACCGCGCGCAGGTGATAGTCGACGGCAACGCCGAACGCCTTGGCGACGGCGTCGGCGGTGATGTCGTCATGGGTCGGCCCGATGCCGCCGGTGGTGAAGACGTAGGTGTAGCGCGCGCGCAGCGCATTGAGCGCGGCGACGATCTCCGGTTCTTCATCCGGCACCACGCGGACTTCCTTGAGGTCGATGCCGATGGCGGTGAGATAGTCGGCGACAAAGCCGATATTCTTGTCCTTGGTGCGCCCGGACAGGATTTCATCGCCGATGACCAGCAGCGCGGCCGTGACGATGTCGCTTGGGCTCTGACCTTTCGCCTCGGCCGTGCCGCTCATCTGCAAACCTCTGGCAATTTTCGCGCCTTCCAGCTTCCTCTAGCGCGGCGGTCCAAGCCGCTCAAGCGCAGCGCCGACGGCGGCCTCGTCCGCATGGTCCGGGCCGAGTTTGATTTCGGCTTTTCCAAATTGCGATTTCCCGCTGTATATGTCACGGCCAATCCAGGGAGCGAAACGCCATGAACTTTTCCATGTCCGAGCGGCAGAAGCATTGGCGCGACCGCGTCATGGCCTTCATGGACGCGCACGTCTACCCGGCGGTCGAGACCTACGATCGCCAGGACGCCGCCGGCGAGCGTTGGAAAGTCATCCCGGTGCTCGAAGAGCTCAAGGCCAAGGCCAAGGCCGAGGGCCTGTGGAATCTCTTCCTGCCGCCGTCGGCCGAACACGACGAAGGCGGCTATCGCGGCGCCGGCTTGAGCAACCTCGACTATGCGCTTTGCTCCGAGCAGATGGGCCGCGTGTCCTGGGGGTCGGAAGTGTTCAATTGCTCGGCGCCCGACACCGGCAACATGGAGGTGCTGCATCGCTATGGCTCGCCCGAGCAGAAGGCCAAGTGGCTCAAGCCGCTGCTCGCCGGCGAAATCCGCTCGGCGTTCCTGATGACCGAGCCGGGCGTGGCTTCATCGGACGCCACCAATATCGAAACGTCCATCGTCCGCGACGGCAACGACTATGTGATCAATGGCCGCAAGTGGTGGTCGTCGGGCGTCGGCGATCCGCGCTGCAAGATCGCCATCGTCATGGGCAAGACCGATCCGAGCCGCGCCCGGCACGAACAGCAATCGCAAATCCTCGTTCCGCTCGATACCGCCGGCATCAAGGTGCTGCGCATGCTGCCGGTGTTCGGCTACGACGACGCGCCGCACGGCCATGCCGAAGTCCTGCTCGAGAATGTGCGCGTGCCGGCCGGCAACCTCCTGCTCGGCGAAGGCCGCGGCTTCGAGATCGCGCAGGGCCGGCTCGGTCCCGGACGCATCCATCATTGCATGCGGACCATCGGCGCCGCCGAAGTCGCGCTGGAAAAAATGACCAAGCGGCTTTTGTCACGCACCGCGTTCGGCAAAAAGCTTGCCGAGCATTCCATTTGGGAGCAGCGCATTGCCGAGGCGCGGATCGACATCGAAATGACGCGGCTCCTCTGCCTGAAAGCCGCCGACATGATGGACAAGGTCGGCAACAAAGCCGCGCAGCTCGAAATCGCCATGATCAAAGTCGCGGCGCCGCGCATCGCGCTGCGCATCATCGACGACGCGATTCAGGCTTTCGGCGGCATGGGCGTGACGACCGATGCCGGCCTGGCAAAAACCTACGCCCACATCCGCACGCTCCGGCTCGCCGACGGCCCCGACGAAGTGCATTGCCGGGCAATCGCGCGGCTTGAGATGCGCAAATACACCAACGCGCGGGTGTAGCCCGTGCGCGGCACATTTAAAGCGATTTTGTGAGCCAATCTTTACTTTCGTGCGCGATGAAATTGGACCCTCTGTGGATCCAGCGTGTGGCATGCAATTCCGATCAATCATTTTTTCCGCATTTTTCTTTGTCGTCCCCGCGCTGACCGCCATCGCACAGTCCGAGCCTGCAGCGCTGGTCGATTTTAACAATGGCGACAGGCGTTCAGCCGGCATGGTCGCCTGGCGCACCGAGCAGGTGAAGACCTCCGACGGCCGTGAGGATCTCGCGATCCGAGCGGATGTCGACATCCCCGGCAGCAATTTAAAGCTGACGATGTTACTGCGTCGTAATCTTGATCCGGCCGTACCGGCAAGCCACTTGATCGACCTGACGTTTATTGTGCCACCAGATTTTATCGATGGCAGCGGTTGGGGTTCTATTGGCACTCTGGCGATGGCGCCGAACGAAATGTCGGGCAATGCGGTTGTGCTGTTGGGGAGGTGGCGCCGAATGCGGATCGATGGGCAGTACGTGGAAGAGTTATCGGACAGGCCGGCCGATATTTGCTATAATATTGTCGCTCTGAACAACAACGCGTGGTTGGCCGTCTATCTCAACGGTGCAAAACGCAAGCCGAATGTTTTTCATCCCGCTATCTCCCTGTGGTTCAGCAAGGGTGAAACTGGGCAGCAGGTATTCGAGGCGGTATTTGCCGCGTGGGAGAAGACACCGGAAGCGGGGGCGAGAGGCGCCGTTTGCGATCCAAGCTGAACCGGGCCAACCATCACGGAAAACGACCGAAGGCCAGATGTTTCAGGGCGCGTCGCGCCAATGACTGCAATTGCCACCCCGCAAGGCGGCGTCTCTTTTTCATTGACTAACGTCTCTTTATCGGTTACAAATCGGGAATCTCGCTCATGTAAGGGACGCATTCCGGATGCGATCCGCAGTGTGGGGCGAGTGCGGTGCTTCCGCGCGGGCTCGCAACCAGCGCCGGAGCGGCTTTGGGCATCATTCTCCTCGGTACTACGGCCGAGGCGTGGGGTGCTTCCACTGCACTGGGACGGCGAAACAACGGGTAACGCCCGTTGTGACCACGTTCCAGGAAGCATGGCCTGAAGCTGAGCCGGGATGTGACAGTCCCGGCGAGAGCTGCGGCGTAGCGCCGGAAGGCGGGCGCGCTCCGATAAAGCGCGCCGCCGCGCCCGGGCATCAGCAAGCGGCAACGTTTGTTGGTGCTGCGCGGCAATGGTTGTATGCGCCTTTCGGCGCTTCGCCTCCCTTATTTGCCGGGGGCGAATCTATTTGGAATGGCGTCGTCGTGGTGAGCAAAACTCGGGCACGGGAACGTGCTGCGAGAACAATTCTTCTCGCCTTCGGTGGCCGCGAGAGAATAGAGATTGTGGTGTTGCCCCTTCCCGGGAGCGATCGATGAACCCGCTTGAGTACGATTACAATATTCGGTTCGAGTTCCTACGGCGGCCCGAGAGCGCTGCTGCGGTGGCCGAAAGGTTCCTCAAGACGCTCGACTTGTTGAGCCGCATCGATGCGTTTTTCACGAACTGGCAAATGATTAATCCGCGCGGGCGCTCTTCGCGACCCTTGGCCGACGTGCGGCTGCAGGTTCCCGCTATCGTCGCGAGAAACGTCGTTCGCGATGATCAGGGCCCATCGCCCGAGGACGGCTATCACGCGAGCGCAGCGGTCGGCAAATTCGAGGACCCCAGAAGTGCGGGGTTCTCGGTGCGCGCCGGCGGCAAATCTGAAAATTATGGAAATCTTGAATTCGGGTCGTGGAGGGTGACGCCGGACCCCGCGATTGTAACGTATCCGCGCTACCGGGGCGCGCTCCTCGCAATCAACGCCGAGTGGCTTCCGTCCTGGGCCTGTGCCTACGCGTTCAAGATGGACTATGGCAAAGCTCCGCTCATTCCTGGCGAGCCGCTATTTCCTTATTCACGCTTCCATATTCCATGGCTCGCGTATCTTTCTGCACCGCTTGCATCAGGCCTCCAATTGCCCGCCGAGATAGTCACCGAGCGCACACCTGAGGGCGGGCTATTGCTGACCGCGACGGAAGAGCGGCTGGACCCCGCCAATCCCGAACACTTGCGCCGTGCGCGCATCCTCGCCGGGACGATGGTCGCCCGCGCCGGCGACTCGTGAGGTGAGCGCATGCTACGGAGGCGAAGGACACTGAGCTGCGGCGTAGCGAATCATTCCGCGCTCATTCGTCACGTTCGGCAAACAATTGCTTCAGCTCGCCTTTCATCAGCTTGCCGGTCGCGTTGCGCGGCAGCATATCCGGCGAGAACACGATCTTCACCGGCACCTTGAACGCCGCCAGCCGCTCGGCGACGAAGGCCCGCAGGTCGGCCTCGCTCGCGGTCGCGCCCGGCCTGAGCGTGACCACCGCGCCCGGCTCTTCGCCCAGCGAATGATGCGGGATGGCGACGATGGCTGCATCGATCACCGCCGGGTGCGCGAACAGCGCGTTCTCTACTTCGACGCAATAGATGTTTTCGCCGCCACGGATCAGCATGTCCTTGGCGCGATCGAGGATCGTGCAAAAGCCTTCATCGTCGAGGCGGGCGATGTCGCCGGTGCGGAGCCAGCCGTCGACAAGGGCCGCGGCGGTCGCTTGCGGATTTTGCCAATAGCCTTTGACGATGCTCGGCCCCTTGACCCAAAGCTCGCCGACGCCGCCCGGCGGCAATTCGTTGCCGCTCTCGTCGACGATCTTCATGTCGCCGATCGGCAGCGCCGGGCCGCAGCTCGCCGGCCGCGCCTCGTAATCTTCGGCCTGGTGGCCGGTGAAGCCGCCGGACACTTCGGTCATGCCCCACCCCGTGCCCGGCACGGCCTTGGGGAATTTCTCTTTCAGCCGCGCCACCAGATCGGCGGCCGCCGGCGCGCCGCCATAGGAAATGCTTTCAAGCGACGACAGGTCGTAATTTCCGAGCGCCGGATGTTCGAGCAACTGCCAGGCGATGGTCGGCACGCCGCCGGCATTGGTCACCCGCTCACGCTCGATGAGCTGCATCGCCAATTCCGGGTCCCATTTGTGCATGAGCACGAGTTTGACGCCGGCGGCGAGCGACGGGATCATGGCGGCATGGCAGCCGGTGGTGTGGAACAACGGCACCACCAGGAGCGAGCACTTTTGCGGCGCATGCGGATCGGGCGCCGGCAGCGGTTCGCCACGCCGCAGCAAGGAGCGCGCCTGACCGAACGTCCGCGCCAGCACTGCCGTCGTGGAATTGCGATGGGTGCCAAGCGCGCCTTTCGGCTTCCCGGTCGTTCCCGAGGTGTAGAGGATGGTGGCGTCGTCCTCCGGATCGAGCGGCACGTTCGGCAACGGCCGATCCGGCAACAAATGCCAGGAGCGCACATCGCCGGTGATGGACTCGAGCTTGGTGACGTGCGGATGGGCGACCTCTTCGCTCTCGCGGCTGACGAAAATACGCTCGAGCGCCGGACAATTGGGCAGATGCTCGAACAGCCGCGCGAGACGCTCGCGATCGACGATGGCGACCTTGGCGCCGGAATCGGTGAGGCCGAATTGCAGCTCCGGCCCGGTCCACCAGGCATTGAGCAACGTGGCAATGCCGCCGACCAGCAGACAGCCAAAGAACGCGGCCGGCCATTCCGGCAGATTGCGCATGGCGATGGCGACACGGTCGCCCTTCTTGACGCCGGCTTGCTGCAACGCCTCGGCGATAGCGAGCGCGGCGCGGGCAAATTCATCGTAGCTCACGCGTTCGTCGCCGTAGACGATGAACGTTTTGTTGCCGTGCGCGCGTGCCAGGAGAAATACGTCACGCATGGTCGGCGGCGCGTTCTTCCACACCCGCATGCGCACACCGCGGATGTCGCGCTCTTCCATCTCAAAAGGCGAACCCGGACGCGTCAGCAGCGCGTTGGCCTCTGCCAAAGACATAGCCGGGAAGTTTTTCGCTGCCGCCACGTGAAGCCTTTTTGTATGCTCGCCAGTACGCCCGCCGTTCCGGGATTGCCGCCGCTATCGCCGACTGGATCAGGCAATGGTGACGCCGCCATCGACGATGATGGTTTGGCCGGTGATGTAGCTTCCCGCCGGCGATGCCAACAGAATGGCGGCGCCGGCGATCTCATCCGGCTCGCCGATACGGCCGAGCGGGGTTTGTTCGTTCCGCCGCTTCAGATTGTCCGGGTCTTCCCACAGCGCGCGCGCAAAGTCGGTGCGGATGAGGCCCGGAGCGATGCAGTTGATGCGGACATTGTGCGGCCCGAGCTCGACCGCAAGATTGCGGGCGAGCTGCATGTCCGCCGCCTTGGAGATGCAATAAGCGCCGATGATCGGACTGCCGCGCAGGCCGCCGATCGAGGAGACGATGATGATCGAGCCGTCCTTGCGGGCGATCATTTGCGGCGTCACCAGCGTGATCAGCCAATGATTGGAGACGATGTTGTTGTCGAGGATCTTGCGCAGCTGCTCGTCGCTGATGGTATGCATCGGCCCGTAATGCGGGTTCGAGGCGGCGTTGCAGACCAGCACGTCGATCTGGCCGAACGCGCGGATCGTTTCCGCGACGAGGCGGGTCAGGTGCTCTTTCGAGGAAATGTTGGCCGCTACGGCGATGGCGCGGCCCTCGCCATACTTCGCGTTGATGGCGTCGGCCACCTCGCGGCACGGCTCGATATTGCGTGCGGAGACGACGACCCTGGCCCCCTGCTCGGCCATCCGCTCGACGATTGCGCGGCCGATGCCGCGCGACGAGCCGGTGACCAACGCCACTTTTCCGCTGAGGTCGAACAGCGACACGGACCTTCCCTCCCCTCGCATATGATATATTTTGCGCGCCAGCTTATGGGGCGGACCACGGCCCGGCAAGTTGAAGACGTTGCAGAGGAAGCGTAATGGCCGCCATCAATGCCGTAACCGACTTGACCCGTGAGGGCGATATCGGCGTCGTCACGATCGATTCACCGCCGGTCAATGCCTTATCGGCCGATGTGCGTAACGGGCTTCGCGACGGCGTCCAGCAAGCCGCGGCCGACCCGGCCGTCAAAGCCATTATTGTGATTTGCGCCGGGCGCACCTTCATTGCCGGCGCGGACATCTCCGAGTTTGGCAAGCCGACGACGGGCGCTTCGCTGCCGGAAATCCAAAACGCGCTCGAAGGCGGCCCCAAGCCGGTGATCGCCGCTATTCATGGCACCGCACTCGGCGGCGGCTTCGAAGTGGCGCTGATGTGCCATTACCGCGTCGCGGTGCCTTCCGCCAAGCTCGGCCTGCCCGAAATCAAGCTCGGACTCATTCCCGGCGCCGGCGGCACGCAGCGTTTGCCGCGGCTCGCCGGCGTCGAAAATGCGCTCAATATTATCCTGTCGGGCACGCCGTTCGGTGCCAAGCAGGCGCTCGAATGGGGCGTCGTCGACACGCTCGCCGAGGACGGCAAGTTGCGCGACGGCGCGTTGGCGTTCGCGCGCAAGGTCATCGACACCCACATGCCTCTGCGCAGGATTCGTGACCTCAACGACAAGATCGAAGCCGCGCGCGGCAAGCCGGAGATTTTCGAAAAGATCCGCAAGGACAATGCGCGCAAATTCCGCGGCTTCGAAGCCTGGAAGAGCGCGATGCGGGCCGTGCAAGCCGCGGTCGATCTTCCGTTCGACGAAGGCATGAAGCTCGAGCGCCAGGCTTTTCTCGACCTCATTCCGTCCGAGCAATCGCGCGCCCAGCGATATGTGTTTTTCGCCGAGCGCAAGGTGTGGAAAATAGCCGACGTGCCGGACGACACCCCGGTCCTGCCGATCAGGAAAGTCGGCATCATCGGCGCCGGCACGATGGGCGGCGGCATCGCGATGAATTTCCTCAACGCCGGCATCGCGGTGACGATCGTCGAGACGGCGCAGGCCGCACTCGACCGCGGCCTCGGCACGATCCGCCGCAACTATGAGAATACCGCGAAGAAAGGCCGGCTGACGCAGGCCGACGTCGAAACACGCATGGGCCTTCTCACCCCCGACTTGAACCTCGATGCGTTGGCGGATTGCGACCTCATCATCGAGGCGGTCTTCGAGAACATGGAGATCAAGAAAGAAGTCTTCCGCATGCTCGACAAGATCGCCAAGCAGGGCGCAATCCTCGCCTCCAACACCTCCTATCTCAATATCGACGAGATCGCCGCGGTCACGAGCCGGCCGGATCATGTGCTCGGCATGCATTTCTTCTCGCCGGCGAATGTGATGCGGCTTCTGGAAGTCGTGCGCGGGGCGAAGACGGCGAAGCCGGTGATCGCGACCGTCATGCAGCTCGCGCGCAAGATCGGCAAGATCGCGGCGCTGGTCGGCGTCTGTCACGGCTTCGTCGGCAACCGCATGCTGGCGCAGCGCCAGCGTGAGGCGCAGAAGCTCATTCTCGAAGGCGCCATGCCCTGGGACGTCGACCGCGTGATCTATGATTTTGGCCTGCCGATGGGGCCGTTCGCCATGAGCGACCTTGCCGGCCTCGACATCGGCTGGTCGAAGGAGACCAGCAAATCCTCCACCATCCGGGAAATCCTCTGCGAGATGGACCGGCGCGGCCAGAAGACCGGCGCTGGCTTCTACGATTACGACGAGGCGCGCAACGCCAAGCCGTCGCCGGTGGTCGAAAAGATCATTCTCGATTTCGCCGCCAAGAAGGGCATCAACCGCCGCAGCATCTCGGACGAGGAGATCCTCGAACGCT
Organism: uncultured Alphaproteobacteria bacterium; assembly: GCA_963829395.1. Classification (GTDB taxonomy): domain Bacteria; phylum Pseudomonadota; class Alphaproteobacteria; order Rhizobiales; family Xanthobacteraceae; genus BOG-931. The sequence goes on from CAWHHX010000004.1 coordinate 22,957, forward strand.
GCATCTATCCGATGATCAACGAAGGCGCGAAAATCCTCGACGAAGGCATGGCGCAGCGCGCCTCCGACATCGATATCGTCTGGATCAATGGCTATGGCTGGCCGGTCTATCGCGGCGGCCCGATGTTCTACGCCGATCTGATCGGTCCCGAGAAAGTCCTGGCCAAATTGAAGGAATTCGAAGCGACCATGGGCGACGATTTCAAGCCGGCCGCTTTGCTGCAAAGCGTGGTGGCGGAGAACAAGCGCTTCCAGGATCTCTGAGGGGCCGGGACTCATGACGCGGCAGCGTTCGGGTGGGTTAGCCGGCTCCGCCGCCCAAACCATCAAACTGCATGCGAACCACCTGCCGATTCGCCCAAGTCACCCGCTGCCGGCGCGGGCGATCATCGCCTCGGCGATGATATGCGCACAGGCTAGATGCTCGGAACTGCTTGGGTCGAGCCGCTCTTCCGTCGCGGTCAGCAACAGCCCGCCATCAGGCGTGCGTTCGGTGCGAATCTCGGCGGGCAATTGGAGTCCTGAAGCCAGTGGCGCCGAAAGATATGCGATCCATGGAATATGAAACCGCGAATACGGGAATAGCGGTGCACCGACACCCAGCGGCGCCTTGTCATAATGCATCTTGAACACGTGCGCGCAGGCCCAAGCGGGCGACCAGAAAGCATTGATCGCGAGGAGTGCCCCCTTAAAGAGGGGATAGGTGAGGATCGCCGGATCCGGAGCAACCTTGTAGCCGCCGGTTCGCAGGAATGCGCTGCCGTCCACGATCCCGCCCGCGGTGACTTCGAGACTGATTGAGCGCGGGCCGCCGCCCCCGCCAGTGAACGCGGCCGCAGTGTATCCGCGATGCGGATCGGGCTCGTCATCATCGTCGCGCTTGACGTTGTTTCCAATGATGGTGGCAACACGCGACCGCGCGTCTGCAAGCGGAAATGACTCGAGGGCGGGCAGGTCAACGATCTCCCAATCCTCGAATATTGACGGATCGATGCGACCTAAAGCGTCAAGCATATCCAGGAATCTGGCGCCGAGCGAAGCCGGACCGTCAGTATGGGCTGGCAGCTCGGCGCGAATTGAATACTGGAAAGAAATCCTGCATCATCTGTTTTTTCCTCGCCAAGGTAGAACCACGATCTCGATTTTTTCTCGTCCTTCGTCAGAGTAGTAAAAGACTTCCGCGGCAAATTGCGCTGTTCCTGGTTCGGAAAAATACCACTGGACCGCGCGGTTACCGGCGGCATCGATTTGCCGCTTGATGAAGACGTCGGTGATGAACAGCCGGCGCGCGGCCTCGTCCGGATCGTCAGACCGCGGCAGTGCCGCATGCGCCAGATGGACGGCGGCAAGGGCGTCGTCGCCCTCGCGCCAGCTTTTCGCCGCACGCTCGATGTTGCCGAGCACCGAAGATGAAATCGCTTTGCCGTAAGTCGCCGAGAGCAGCGCCAGCAGCCGCGCTTCCTCGCCTTGCACATTAGCGAGACGGCGAGGTCCCAACGCTGGAATCAAGATCGTGCCGGCACCCAGCGCTAAGCCGTCGGGCGAAAAGTACAGTGCCGGAATGATCGGAACGGCACGCTTTTGTACGGACCACGCACGCCACAAGCTTTGGTGCAGCACGGGTCACCCATTTGTCTCTGAAACAGAGACAAAATAAGGGGACTAGGAATAAAGTCAAGAACAAAATTGGTACGCCTGAGGAAAAAGGCGACGAATTGCGTGACGTCTCAAACGAGAGGGACGTAGGGCCGTCTATCTCGACTCCCAATTCGGCCCCGGTGCAGGTTTCGCTTAAAAAGCGTCAGGTCGCCTAAAAGCTGGGCAGTTGTCCTGGATCACGGCTCTCTCCTGCCCGTCCTGACAAGCGCAAACTTTGTTGGCGCAAAGATTGCTACACTTCTGTTATCGCCATTGATGCGGCAGGCATTTTGCGTACGGGCGCGGGTGGGCCGGGGACCGATATGTTCGATGAGATGAGCGGCAGCGAAGGCGCGGTGCGGCCGGCGTACGCCGAGCTATCGCACTGGCTCGGCCAAGTGCCGCCCGACGTGCTCGATTTCCGCCGGCGCGAGGCCGAGCATTTCTTCCGGCGTATCGGCATCACCTTTGCGGTCTATGGCGACGCCGAAGCGCAGGAGCGTCTCATCCCCTTCGACGTCATTCCCCGCATCCTCGCCGCTTCCGAGTGGCAGATTCTGCAACGCGGCCTGGAGCAGCGGGTCAAAGCCATCAATGCCTACATCAAGGACGTCTACAGCCGGCGCGAGGTGCTCAAGGCCGGCATCGTGCCGGAGGATCTGGTGTTCCAGAACCCAGTCTTCCGCCCGGAAATGAACGGTCAAAAGGTGCCGCACGACATCTATGTCCATGTCGCGGGCATCGACATCGTGCGCGTCGATGCGGACAATTTTTATGTGCTGGAAGACAACGCGCGCACGCCGTCCGGCGTCTCCTACATGCTGGAAAACCGTGAGATCATGCTGCGGCTGTTTCCGGAATTGTTCTCGCGCTATCGCGTGGCGCCGGTCGAGAATTACCCGGACGAGCTGTTGGCGACATTAAAGTCGATCGCGCCGCCGACCGCTTCGTCCGAGCCGACTGTCGTGCTGCTCACGCCGGGCGTCTACAATTCGGCCTATTACGAGCACTCTTTCTTGGCTGACAAGCTCGGCGTCGAATTGGTCGAAGGCCGCGACCTCGCAATCAAAAACGACATCGTCTACATGCGCACCACCGAAGGCCTCAAGCGCGTCGACGTCATTTATCGCCGCATCGACGACGATTTCCTCGACCCGCTGGTGTTTCGGCCCGACAGCGCGCTCGGCGTGCCCGGCCTGATGGCGGCCTATCAGGCCGGCAACGTCACCCTCGCCAACGCGGTCGGCACCGGCATCGCCGACGACAAGGCGGTCTACAGCTACATGCCGGACATCGTGAAATTCTATCTCGGCGAAGAGCCGCTCCTCAAAAACGTCCCGACTTGGCGCTGCCGGGAGACCGACCATTTGAGCTACGTGCTCGATCATATCGAGGAATTAGTGGTCAAGGAGGTGCACGGCTCCGGCGGCTACGGCATGCTGATCGGCCCGAAGGCGGACAAGGTCGCGATCTCGGCGTTTCGCGCCAAGCTCAAATCCGATCCGAAGAATTTCATCGCCCAACCGACGCTGGCGCTGTCGACCTGCCCGACCTGCGTCGAGGAGGGTATCGCGCCGCGCCATGTCGATCTGCGGCCGTTCGTGCTCTCCGGCCGCGACCGCATCCGCATCGTGCCGGGCGGGCTGACGCGGGTGGCACTGAAAAAAGGTTCGCTGGTCGTCAATTCAAGCCAGGGCGGCGGCACCAAGGACACCTGGGTGCTCGCCGGATGAGGTTGAGCTAACGATGCTGTCGCGCACGGCCGATAATCTCTTCTGGCTCGCCCGCTATGTCGAGCGCGCCGAATATCTCGCCCGCATCCTCGAAACGACCTACCGGCTCACGGCGCTGCCGATCAATTATGTCGGCTCTTCGAACGAATGGGAATTGGCGGTGGCGACGGCCGGCTGCGCCTCCGCCTTCTTCGCCGCCTATTCCGAGGCGAACGAAGAAACCGTTACCGAGTTCCTCGCCTTCTCGCCGAGCAATCCGTCCTCGATCCGCAACTGCATCGAGACGGCGCGCTTGAACGCGCGCTCGGTGCGCACGGCGCTGACCATTGAGATGTGGGATACCATCAACAGCGCCTGGCTCGAGCTCAAGAAGTGGGGCAACGGCCCGCGCTCGCGCGAAGAATTCGCCCGCTTCCTGCGCTGGGTGCAGGAAGCCTCGCTGCGTTTCGACGGCTCGGCCTACCGGACCATGTTGCGCAACGACGCCTACTGGTTCTCCAGGCTCGGCCTCTTCATCGAGCGCGCCGACAATACCGCGCGCATCCTCGATGTGAAGTACCACCTGCTGCTGCCGGCGCTTGAGCAGGTCGGTGGCCCGCTCGACTATTTCCAATGGGCCGCGATCCTGCGTTCGGTATCGGCGCTGACCGCGTATCACTGGGTCTATCGCGAGAACGTCAAGCCTTGGCTGGTGGCCGATCTGCTCATGCTCAAGGACGAAATGCCGCGCTCGCTGGCAAGCTGCTACGAAAATCTGGTGCAGAATCTCGACCGCATCGCCCATGCCTATGGCCGCCAGGGCAACGCCCAGCGACAGGCGCGCGCGGTCCGCGCCCGGCTGCAGAACAGCCGCATCGAGGCGATATTCCAGACCGGACTGCACGAATTCATCGACGATTTCGTCGAGGACAATAATCAGCTCGGAACCGCGATCGCGCAGCAATATCTGATGTAGGGGGCCAGGAACAGAAAACAGGTATCAGTAATCAGATGTCGGAAGCTGGAGGACAGCGAGGTGGTGGATCGTCTATCCTTCTCGTGTCTGATCACGGATTGCTGACTGCCGATTCCTGATTCCTGATATGCGCCTTCGTATCGCCCACAGCATCGTCCATCGCTACGATCCGCCGGCCGCCGGCGTGATCCAGGTGCTACGGCTGACCCCGCGCAATCATGAAGGCCAATATGTCATCGGCTGGCGCATCGACGTCTCCGGCGACGCGCGGCTCAATGCCCACGAGGACGCCTTCGGCAACCTCACCCACGTCTTCGCCGCCGACGGGCCGTTCGCGGAGTTGAGCATCAAGGTCGAAGGCGAGGTCGAGACGCAGAATACCGATGGGGTCGTGCGCGGCACGCTCGAGCGTTTCCCGCCAAGCCTGTTCCTGCGCGACACCCAATTGACCGAAGCGGATGCGGCCATCCGCGATTTTGCGCTCGACGTTCGCGCCGCCAATAGCGGCGATACGCTCGCCGAACTGCACGGGCTGCTGCACCGATTGCACGACGACATGATCTGCGAAAACGACCCGACGCGGCCGCCGACGGCGGCGGCGGCCGAAACCTTCGCCCGCAAACGCGGCATCACCCGCGATCTGACGCACATCTTCGTTGGCGCGGCGCGCAGCTTGCGGATCCCTGCCCGCTACGTTGCCGGCTATCTGTGTGGCGGCGGCGCCGAACAGGACAGCGGCGGTCATGCCTGGGCCGAGGCCCATGTGCCCGGTCTCGGCTGGGTCGGCTTCGACGTGGCAAACTGCGTCTGCCCGACCGACGCCTATGTGCGTATCGCCATCGGCCTCGACGCGCTCGGGGCCGCGCCGGTGCGCGGCACCCGCTATGGCGCTGGCGAAGAGACCTTGGCGATCGCCATCAAGGTCGACCAGTAAGGCAACCACGTCAACCAGCCGACCATTGCCGCAAACCGACCGCTGCCGCTATAAGGATCGATGTGGGGGACTGGCAAAGCGATGACCTATTGCTGCGGAATTCTCGTGCGCGAAGGGCTCGTCATGTTCGCCGACACCCGCACCAATGCCGGTGTCGACAACATCGCCACCTTCCGCAAGCTGCACATCTTCAAAGACCCCGGCAAGCGCATCATGGCGCTGGCCTCGGCCGGCAATCTGTCGATCAGCCAATCGGTCGTCAGCATCCTGACCGAAGGCTACGACAACACGGAAACCGGCGAGCACGAAACGCTGATGAACGCGCCGAGCATGTTCCAGGCCGCCCAGCGTGTCGGACATGTGATCCGCACCATCCACGCCACCGAAGGCAAGGCGCTCGAGGCGTCCGACGTCAATTTCGACGTCTCGTTCCTGTTCGGCGGCCAGATCGCCGGCGAGCGCATGCGGCTCTTTATGGTGTATTCCGCCGGCAATTTCATCGAATGCACCACCGACACGCCCTATCTGCAGATCGGCGAGCACAAATACGGCAAGCCGGTCCTCGACCGCGCCGTCAGTTACGGCATGGACCTTTACGACGCGCTCAAGGTCGGGCTCGTCTCCATCAACTCGACCATGCGCTCGAACCTGAGCGTCGGGATGCCGATCGACCTTCTGGTGGTGCGGCGCGACGCCTGCGACGCCGAACTGATCTACCGCATCGAGCCCGGCGAGCCTTATTTCACCGACCTGCGCGAGCGCTGGTCGGCGGCTTTGCGCGCCGCCCACATCGCCATCCCTCGCCCGCCCTACAGCAACAAGCGGTAAGCGGCCGACCGAGCGCGAAAACGCGCGATCCCGACGCCAATCGCGAAAAAACAAGCTCAAAGTTCCCGTTAACGCGGCGTTAACTGCGGCGAGGAAATCGCGCGCGGCGGGCCCGGTAACCACTCGTGCGCATAGACCGCAAGCTAATCGCAATCATTTTCACCCTATGGTCCAGGTGGTCAAACACCGCCAAAGGGTGGGAGCGTGAACCTTTCGGCGCAACCCGACGCCGCCGAGGATAGCAAGTGGTCGCGCTGGAACCCGGCGCGGCTGCGCTTGATCGTGCCAATCGGCGTGATCGTTGTCGTCGCGATCGCTTGTCTCATCGTTGCGATCTTCACTTCGGCCCGGCGGACCGATGAAGTGTCGCTGCAACGCGACCGTCAGCTCATCGAGCAGGCGATCGAGGACCGCGGCGCCGGTGTGTTGCGTGAAGTCGAAAGCGTCGCCGCGACCGACGGCGCCGCGCAGGCGATCCGTCAGCACTACGATGCGCAATGGGCGGACGGGCGGCTCGGCGCCTGGCTCGAGGCGTTCTTCGACCACGACCTTGTGCTCGTGGTGGATAGTTCCGACCATGTCGAATACGCACGCGCGCGCGCTTCCGGCGACGCCGGAGCGATCGAGCTGCCGCCGCCGCTGACGACAATTGTCGATCTGCTCCGCGGACGGCTCAACGCCATGCCCACCCACGCACTGTCGGTATTGGCGCAGGACCCGAATAAGCCCGGCCGCTCCGCCGGCCTGATCGAGCAGATCCAGGACAAGCCGGCGATCGTCGCCGCCGTGGCCGTCGGCTCCGATGCCGAAATCGCGGCCGGCAATGGCAGTGCGCCGATCGTCATCTCGATCAAATATGTCGACAACGATCTGCTGCACGAGATCGGCGAGCAGCTGCAATTGACAGGCTTGCGCGCCGTCGATGGCGGCGGCCAACCCGGCGATCAGCAGGTGACCGTCGTTGCCGACCCGCAAGGCGATGCCATCGCGCGCCTCTCCTGGAAGCCCGCCAAGCCCGGCGGCCAAGTCGCCAGCAGCGTGCTTCCCTTCATCGCCGTGGCGATCGCCGGTTTCGCGGTGCTCGCCGGCCTGATCCTGCGCCATACCCGGCGGACGACGCAGGCGATCGCCGCCGGCGAGATGCAGCTCCGCCACCTCGCCATGCACGATCCGGTTTGCGGCCTGCCGAACCGCATCTATTTCGGCGAGCGGCTCGAGACCGTGATCGCCGAGGTGCGCCGTGGCGGCGCATCCGCGGCGGTGTTCTACATCGATCTCGATCACTTCAAGGACGTCAACGACACGCTCGGCCATCACATCGGCGATGAGCTCATTCTCAACGTCACCCAACGCCTGAGCCGGGTCATGCGCGGCGACGATCTTGTTGCCCGGCTTGGCGGCGACGAGTTCGCCATCATCACCAGTTGCGCGTCCGACTCGTACTCACTCCAGGCGATCGCCGGGCGCATCATTTCCGCGGTTTGCGCGCCCTATTCGATCAGCGGTCACAACATCAATATCGGCGCCTCGATCGGCATTGCCGTGATCGACCGCCGCGCCCGCGATGCCGGCGACATTTTGCGCTACGCCGACATGGCGCTCTATCGCGCCAAGAACGAGGGCCGCAACCGCGCCTGCGTCTACGACGCGGCGATGGACGCCGATCTCTCGCAGCGCAAGCTCCTGGAAGGCGACCTGCTGCACGCGGTCCGCAACGACGGCCTCGTTGCCGCCTATCAGCCGATCGTCAACGCCGCCGGCGACAAGATGGTCGCCGTCGAAGCGCTGGCGCGCTGGACCCATCCGACCGCCGGCGTGATCCCGCCGTCGGTGTTCATTCCGATCGCCGAGAATTCCGGCCTCATCGTCGAGCTCGGCGAGTGGATGCTGCGCCGGGCCTGCATGGACGGCCGCCACTGGCCGGGATTGACGGTCGCGGTCAATGTCTCGCCGCTGCAATTCCGCCGCTCGGACTTCGTCGACGTGGTCGAGCGCATCCTCAAGGAGACCGACTTCGATCCCGGCCGTCTCGAATTGGAGCTCACCGAGAGCACGCTGCTCGGCAATCTGGAGACCGCCGAACTGTCGATGCTGCGGCTCAAGGCCATCGGCGTGCGCTTCGCACTTGACGATTTCGGCACCGGCTATTCGAGCCTGCTCTATCTGCGGCGCTTCCCGTTCGACAAGCTCAAGATCGATTCGAGCTTCGTCCGCAGTATCGAGACCGCACCCGACGCCGCCGCCATCGTGCACGCCGTGGTCAGCCTTGGCCGCGGTCTCGGCATGAAAGTGACCGCCGAAGGCGTGGAAAACGCCGAGCAGCATTTGTTCCTGCGCGCCGCCGGCGTGCATTCGATGCAGGGCTATCGCTTCGGCCGGCCGGGCCCGCCCGCCGACATCGACGCCCGAACTCGATTCCCCCGACGACTATCGCGTCCGCAATCCCGACCAGGAAATCGCACTGGCGAGCTGAGCCTGGACCGTCATCCCGGGGTGCGCTGAAGCCGCGAGCCCGGAATCCATAATCGCCGTTCCCCCAACCATGACCTCTGCCCCTTCCGAAACCGCACGATCCGTGGTTATGGATTCCGGACGGCCGCGCACGCGGCTTCCGGAATGAGGATTGCGGATTGAAAGGGAGGCGCCGATGGCTGCGCAGAAGGTCGCGTTGGTAACCGGAGCGGGCAGCGGCGTCGGCAAGGCCGCGGCGCTGGCGCTGTCCCGCGACGGTTTTGCGGTGGTGCTCGCCGGCCGGCGCGCCGACAAGCTTCACGAAGTGGCCAAAGAGGTCGACGGCGCCTCGCTCATCGTGCCGACCGACGTGCGCGAGCCGGCCTCGATCGCCGCCTTGTTCGCCAAGACCAAAGAAGCCTTCGGCCGGCTCGATCTGCTGTTCAACAATGCCGGCGTCAGCGTGCGCGGCATGCCGCTCGAAGACATCCCGCTGGAGCGCTGGCAGGCGGTCGTCGCCACCAATCTCACCGGGCTGTTCCTGTGCACGCAAGAAGCCATCAAGATCATGAAAGCTCAGGACCCGCGCGGCGGCCGCATCATCAACAACGGCTCGATCTCGGCGCACACGCCGCGGCCGGGCACCGCGCCCTACACCGCGACCAAGCACGCGGTCACCGGCTTGACCAAGCAGACCTCGCTCGATTGCCGCGCCTACGATATCTGTTGCGGGCAGATCGACATCGGCAACGCCGCGACCGCGCTCACCGAAAAGATGGCGGAAGGCATGCCGCAGGCGGACGGCCGCGTCATGCCGGAAGCGCGCATGAATGCCGACGATGTCGGCCGCGCCGTGGCCTACATGGCAAGCCTGCCGCTCGATGCCAACGTGCTGTTCATGACGGTGATGGCAAATAAGATGCCGTTCGTCGGCCGGGGTTGATTGATGGCCGCGCAACGTCGTTGCGAGGAGCGATAGCGGCAAAGCAATCCAGGTGCGCGGCGGTTCGGGATTGCTTCTCGGAGCTTGTCGTCGGGCCGGCCACTTCGGGCCGGACCCGTTGGCTCGCAATGACGGGCTTTTGGATAGGATTCCGCTCAAGGAAAAATAATTACCATGCTCGAAGGCTGGCACGAGTTTTATGCGCTGCTTGGAACGGCAGCGGCGGCATTGGTGGCGCTCCTTTTCGTCGCCGCCTCGATCGGCACCGGCTATCTCAGCGCCGAACGGTCGAGCCCGACGCGGACATTCACGAGTCCGATTGTTTTTCACTACACCTACGTCCTGTTTTTGAGCCTCGTGGCGCTCGCTCCGACCAACACCGACACCTCGCTCGCGGCTATTGTCGGACTGAGCTCGGCAGGCGCGCTGGTTTATTCGAGTTTCATCTTCGTGCGCGTGTTGCGCAGTCAGACCACCGACCTCGACGATCGCCTTGGCTACGGCGCCGGTCCGCTCGCGGCCTACGCGGCCGCGCTCGCGGCGTCGGTATTCCTCGTCGACCGCTCCACCATCGGCCCGCCGTTGTTGGCCGGCGCGCTGACGCTTCTGCTGCTGGTCAATATCCGCAACGCCTGGGATCTGACGGTGTTTTTCGCGCAACGGCGCTCGAAGGAAACGCCGCCCGGCAACTAACCCACTTCGTCACCACCGGGCTTGACCCGGTGGTCCATGGCGACGTGCAGCGAATAAAGCATTACGACGAATTCTCAGCAGGCCGGCGCTCCGCATGGATTGCCGGGTAAGCCCGGCAATGACGGCCCAGAAAATCGTTCTCGCGGCGCGTCCGCGCCCGAGCTTTGCAGCGAGCGAGTGGCGAATAGCGAGTGGCGAATGGAGAAAACCATTCGCTATTCGCCATTCCCTATTCGCCCCCAAGAGGGAGGCGAAGCGCCGACAGCGACAAATGTCAAGACGCGTCGCTGCCCCGGCGACGCCATGATGTCGGCAGCGCATCCTTGCTGTCCCCGCGCGGCCGCGAGGTGCGGTGCATCGGACCAGCCGAACCGCCGCCTCTGGACATGCCGGTGAAATCGTCAAACCGGGACAGGAACGATCGCAGAATCGGCGACGTGTTTGCTTTGTGATAGCCGATGACCAGATCGATCGTCGGCACCTCACCATTGAGCGGACGACTAACGACGGACCAGGTCAGGAAATTCTCCGCCGAGACCGGCAGCAGAGCGACGCCGCGGGTCGAGGCCACCAGGGAAATGGCCATGGCGAAATTGTCGACCTCGAGATGCGGCGTGAGCTCAATTCCGGTTCGTTTGAGATAGTCGGCGATAACGACGCGCAGCACGCGCGGCACGTTTGATATGCCGATAAATGTTTCACCGACCAGATCGCGGGGATCGATGGCCTCGCGCGCGGCGAGCGCATGATCACTCGGCAGCATCACGACCAGCGGCTCGCTTGCCACCAATTTGTATTCCAGATCGGGCTTCTGTTCGCGGCGGAGGAAAGCGACGTCAAGCCTGCCGCGCTGGAGGTCGTCGGCCAGCATGGTCGAATGGTCGCTCGAAACCCTGATTTCGATATTGGGCAATTCGTTGCGCAGGATGCGCGTGGCATGCGGCAGCCAATCGACCTCCTGCCCGGTTTGAAAACCCATGGCGAATGTCGGCTTGGCCGGTTGCGCGGCGCGGCGCGCCGCTTCCGCGGCCGCCTCGGCCTGCGTCAGCGCTAGGCGCGCATGATCGAGAAAGGCGCGGCCGGCGGCGGTCAATTCGATGCCGTGGACGCTGCGGCTCATCAGCGGAACGCCGACCTCGTATTCGAGATCGCGGATTTGCCGGCTCAGCGAAGGCTGCGCGGTGTGCAGCTTTTGCTCGGCCGCAACCGTCAGGCTCCCGGCCTCGGCGACGGCGACGAAATAGCGAAGGTGGCGGAGCTCCATAGCGGCATTCCATATCTGCCAAGCATGGCTCCAAGCTTACAAAGTCTTTTTCTCTGGCGCCAGGGACGTCCACATTTAGGCCAACAAGAGCACGGGGGGAGCGGTTTTGGTCGCTCGAGCGCTGCCAGCCTTTCCGTTAAACCATGCTCTGCCGATAGGGTTGAGCAAAATGCAAAGGATCGGACTGTGAGCAACCCGGTCGTCTTAATCACCGGTGGGCTGAGCGGTAACGGCGGCACCGCCGCCTTTGCCAAGACGGGCGCGAAGGTTGTCGTTGCTGGCCGGCATGACGAGGCCGGCGAGGCGCTCGCCAAGGAGTTGCGCGCTTTGGGTTTGGAGGCGGAGTTCATCAACGCGATCGTCTTCATTGCCTCGGACGAAGCTTCGTTCATCACCGGCCATATCCTCAACGTCGACGTCGGTCACACCATCAACTGATCGTGTCCGGCGCGGGGTTGCCCGCTCCACCACAGGGAATCGAAATGACCCAGCACACTCATCAAACCGCGCCGACCCAATATGTCGAGGCCAACGGCATCCGCTTCGCCTATCGCCGCTTCGGCAACCCGAGCGGTGTGCCGTTGGTGTTCAACCAGCATTTTACCGGCACGATGGATCATTGGGATCCTGCGGTAACCGACGGCATAGCCAAAACCCGCGAGGTCATTCTCTTTGATAATGCGGGCGTCGCGTCATCGTCGGGCGAGGTCCCTCGCACGTTTGCGATGATGGGCACCAATGCCATCGCTTTCATACGCGCTCTCGGTCTGACCGAAGTCGATGTGCTCGGCCTCTCTATCGGCGGTTTTGTTACCCAAGAGATTGCCCTACAGGCTCCCGACCTGGCGCGGCGGCTGGTCTTGCTGGCCACGGGGCCGCGTTCCGCCGAGGGCGCGGTCGGCGGCACGCCCGAGGGTAATCGGATCTTCAGTGCCAAATATGATCCTCCTGATCATTTGTGGCTGAGCGTTTTCTTCACATCCTCGCAAGCAAGTCAGACCGCCGGAATGGCATTTCTTGAAAGGTTCCGAAAGCGCGCGAAGGATCGCGATCCGGAAGTCAATGATAAGGTCGCGCCGGCACAACTGACAGCCATCGCCGAATATGCAACGCCGCGCGAGCGACCCTACGAGTATCTGAAAGCGATTAAGCAGCCGACATTGATCGTCGGAGGCAGTAATGATCTCATCATTTATCCAGTGAATTCCTTCATCCTTCAACAAAACCTGCCCAACGCCGAGCTTCTTATATACCCCGACACCGGGCACGGTCCTCATGACCGATATCCCGAAATGTTCGTTCGCGATGTCACGACCTTCCTCTCGGCGACTGACGTTTGGACGGCATAAGTTCGCAGCCATCCCGACACCAAACAGCAAAGCCAACGATCATGCCAAATCTAGCAGGAAAAACCGCGCTCGTGACCGGCGCTTCGCGCGGCCTCGGCCGCGCCAGCGCGCTCGCACTCGCCGCTTCCGGCGCGCAGGTCCTGGTTCATTACGGCCGCGGCGCCACCGAGGCCGACAGCGTCGTCGCTGAGATACGCAAGGGCGGCGGCCGCGCCGACGCGGTGACGGCCGACCTGGCGACGGCCGACGGGCCTCACAAGCTGGCCAAACTGACCCGCGATATCGTCGGCGATCGCCTCGATATTCTCGTCGCCAGTGCGGGCATCTCGAAATCCGCAACGATCGAGGAGACGACGGTCGACGATTTCGACAAGCTGTTCGCCGTCAATGTCCGCGCACCGTTTTTTCTGGTGCAGCAGCTGCTGCCGATCCTGTCGAAAGGCAGCAGCGTCGTTCTGCTCTCGTCGCTGGCGGCGCGGGCCGTGGTCGGCACCATCCCGGCCTATGCCGCCACCAAAGGCGCCATCGACACGCTGGTGAAGCAGTTTGCGTCGCTGCTTGGCGCGCGCGGCATCCGCGTCAACGCCGTGGCACCCGGCGTCGTCGAGACCGACATGTCGAGCTTCACCAAGACGGACGCCGGCCGCGAGTTTGTGCTCGGTATGCAGGCGCAGAAGCGCCTGGCGCAGCCCGACGACATCGGCGGCGTCGTTGCTTTCCTTGCGTCTGACGATGCGCGCTGGATCACCGGCGACACCGTCCATGTCGACGGCGGCTCGAAGCTCTGAGTGCGTGGTCCGGATTGAGCAACGCGAAATCCGCGACCGATCGCGAAGCTGCTCGCGGATTTCGTTGCACTCAATCCGGGCTACGCGCGTCGCTGGAAAAGAAAGAGCCCCAAGCGCTGTGGAGGGGGGCCATCTCGCTTGGGGCTCGTTTCCGCGGCATCAGATCGCCGCAGCATTAATCGTCTTGTTAGTCGTCTTCGTCGGCGGCGGCTTCCGTCAGCCAGACGCCGCATCCGGTGCAGCCATAGGTTCGAAGCTCGGGCAGGCCACCATCTCTCGGCGTGCTCCGTGTCAGGCGGAGCGGCCGCGAGCAGATCGGGCAGACCGGCTGCAGCACGTTCTGCTCGCCTACCGGCCGCATCAGGTCTCGTAATGCCAACATGCTCCACCTCGAATATTGCCGCGCGATCGACCTGCTCGTTATCAAACGCGCGATTGAAATTCAAACGCATGTTTGAGGCGGAAGCAAGGAATTTCGATCACGTTTCCGCGTTGTAATGTTACGATTTATTACCAAGAGCCCGCGCGACCTCGCGTTAGCCGGCCGTTATCCGCCGCGAGGCCTGGCTCACTCCAGGCGCGCCACCACGGCGAGCCGCTTGATCTTCTGGCTCAGATAGGCGCGCAGGAACGCCTCGTAGTTCCGAAACGACACGCAGCCATTCGAATCGCCTTTCGGGCCGAGCATATAGGTGTGAGCGAGGAGCCCGTTGCGGCCCAAGGCTTCTTCCTCGTTGACCGGAATCAAGCGGAGCGCCTGCACGCCATGGAACGGCGCCTCGCGCAGTCTCAGATCGTAGACGGTTGGCGGCGTGGCGCCGCGCATTCTCTCGTCGACGTGACGCGGATCGTCGAGCCGCGGGCCGAGGCCCGAATGGGCTTCGAGCTGCGTGCCATCGGGCAAGTACACGGTATGGGCGGAGATGTCATAGACCGCCGTATAGCGGTCGTAGCGGCCGCCGGCGATGGTTTGCCCTGCCGCCAGACCGCCGTCGTCGGGCGCGGCGTAGGCCAGCGTCAGCGGCGACGGCTTGCCGAACAGCCGCTCGAAGATTGACGGCGAGTGCGCCGGCGTTTCGGAGGCAGCGGAACCCGCATGGCTGTCGTCGCGCAGCGATGCGACGCGGGTTTGCGGCGATCGAAGAAAGTGCGCCGCCGATGCTGCCTTCGCCATGACGCGATCGCGGAGCGACGGCGCGGACGCGGCGGCTTGCGTTGTCGCCATCGCGGGTTCGCTCAGCGTGGCGGTGGTGGCCGGCTCGCGGTCGCCTTTGACCGCGGCGGCAATGGAAAACGTTCCGGGCGGAAAGCCGAGCGAAAAGCGCGAATCAAACAACGCCGCTTCGCTGGTCGAAGCCGCCGAGCGCCGCATGTGGTTTTTCAAGGCCGAGGCCAGTTTCGCGTAAGCATTCGAAGCGATCGATGGCCGCGCGTAGCCCGACGCTGATTGCGTCTGCGCGTCCAAGACCTGATCGGCGCCGCGATCGACGCCGCCGCCGGATAGATTGCTCCAGGCGATCCAACCGCACGCCAAGGCGATGCAGGCGAGAGCCGCGCGGCTCAATGCCCTTTGTTGATGTCCGTTCCCCGATGCCCGCCCGTATTCGTATGACTCAAACTCATCACGCCAATCGATACTGACTGTCATTCCCCCGCTTCCACACATGGCTTGTCCAAACAACTTTCAACGGCCGCGCTGTGCGGCACGTTGAAACGAACAAGCGTGTTAGGCGCGCCCCCGACAAGGATTGCGCAGTGCCGGAACACTTGCGCGACGATTAAGGCGACTTTTCGTTAAAGGCGGAGTAAATGCGCCGTGGCGGAATTGCGGCGCGATTGTGAGAGGCGCGCGCCGTTACATCCGGACGCCACATTCGTCATTGCGAGGAGCGAAGCGAACGAAGCAATCAAGAGCGGCTAAGCAAGTTGGATTGCTTCGCGGAGCCTGTCATCAGGCCGGCCACTTCGGGCCGCACCCGTTGGCTCGCAATGACGAGGGCGGCAATGCCGAGGAAAACTGGCGCTCAGTGCAGCCGAAATTCGCCGTCGACGGCGCGGATCTCGGCCGGTTTGATCAGGCGCGCGTGCGCCACCGTCACCGAATGCAACGGGCCTTCGAGCTTCTCCAGCCAGAAATTGAGGAATTTGTTCAGCTCGGGAAAGTTCGGACAGAGGTCGTAATTCTGCCAGACGTAAGTTTGCAGGAGCCAGGGATGATCGGGCCGCCGATAGAGGATATTGGCCGTGGTCAGCCCATAGCCCTCGAGCTGCCGGCGAAAGTCCTTGGAAGTCCGGTCGTTTGCAGTCATGTCGCGCGAAGCCATTATGCCCTCCGTCCGATCCCGCCGATGTTTCGAGACTCGCTTCTCCATTTCAAGCCTCAAATTTAAATAACTTGTGTATTTTCAAGGCACTAGCAGCATCGTGGCGGCTGTGCTAACAACCGGCCACAGCGCGTTCGGAGCGCCGTTATTCAACCGGTCATCCGGGCAGAGTTTCCTCCCGCCAGGCAGACAATATTTCGTCGCCCGGCGCGGAACCCGGGTTCATTAACCATGCCCAGAAGAATGCTGCTGGCAGTCCGCTTGGATGAGTGCTAAAAAATCTCCAGGCGCCTCTTGCGGGTGAAAAAATCGCGCCCCATGTGCTGCCTAGCGGTCAGCCGAGAATGCTTCGAGGGGGACCGCCCAACCCAAAATTCGCGCTTTTCGTCAATATCTTAGGAGGACACCATGAAGTTTCGTCCGCTTCACGACCGCGTCGTCGTCAAGCGCATCGATGCCGAGGAGAAATCATCCGGTGGCATCATCATTCCGGACACCGCCAAAGAAAAACCCTCGCAGGGCGAAGTCGTCGCCGTGGGGCCGGGCGGTCGGGATGAAGCCGGCAAGTTGATCCCCATCGATGTGAAGGTCGGCGACCGCGTGTTGTTCGGCAAATGGTCGGGCACCGAGGTCAAGATCGACGGCCAGGAGCTCCTGATCATGAAGGAGTCCGACATCATGGGCATCATCGACGAGCCGGTGGCCAAGAAGAAGGCCGCGTAACACCCACATCGCTTCGTCACGGCCGGACTTGATGCGGCGATCCCGATCGTTCCGGCACACGAGTGCCAATAAATCGAGATCGCCGGGACCAACCCGGCGATGACGAATAGAAACAAAGCTACTCTTTCAGGAGAACTCACTATGTCTGCCAAGGACGTCAAATTCGAAGTCGAAGCGCGCGACAAGATGTTGCGCGGCGTCGACATTCTCGCCAACGCGGTGAAAGTGACGCTCGGCCCGAAAGGCCGCAACGTCGTGCTCGACAAGTCGTTCGGCGCGCCCCGCATCACCAAGGACGGCGTCACCGTCGCCAAGGAGATCGAGCTCGACGACAAGTTCGAGAATATGGGCGCGCAGATGGTGCGCGAGGTCGCTTCCAAGACCTCCGACATCGCCGGTGATGGCACCACGACCGCAACCGTGCTGGCCGCCGCCATCGTCAAGGAAGGCGCCAAGGCGGTTGCCGCCGGCATGAACCCGATGGACCTCAAGCGCGGCATCGACCTTGCGGTCGAGGCCGTAGTCGAGGAACTGAAAAGGAATTCGAAGAAGGTCACCTCGAACGACGAGATCGCCCAGGTCGGCACCATCTCGGCGAACGGCGACAAGGAGATCGGCCAGTTCCTCGCCGAGGCGATGAAGAAGGTCGGCAACGAGGGCGTCATCACGGTGGAAGAGGCCAAGAGCCTCGAGACCGAGCTGGACGTCGTCGAAGGCATGCAGTTCGACCGCGGCTATATCTCGCCCTACTTCATCACCAACGCCGACAAGATGCGCGTCGAGATGGAGGACCCCTACATCCTCATCAACGAGAAGAAGCTTTCGGCGCTCAACGAGCTCCTGCCGCTGCTCGAGGCGGTGGTGCAGACCGGCAAGCCGCTGCTGATCGTTGCCGAGGACGTCGAGGGCGAGGCGCTCGCTACGCTCGTCGTCAACAAGCTGCGCGGCGGCCTCAAAGTCGCAGCCGTGAAGGCGCCGGGCTTCGGCGATCGCCGCAAGGCGATGCTGCAGGACATCGCCGTCCTGACCGGCGGCCAGGCGATCTCTGAAGATCTCGGCATCAAGCTCGAGAACGTCACCATCGCCATGCTCGGCAAAGCCAAGAAAGTGATGATCGACAAGGAGAACACCACGATCGTCAACGGCCTCGGCAAGAAGAAGGACATCGAGGACCGCATCACGCAAATCAAAGCGCAGATCGAGGAGACCACCTCCGACTACGACCGCGAGAAGCTGCAGGAGCGGCTGGCCAAGCTCGCCGGCGGCGTCGCGGTGATCCGCGTCGGCGGCGCCACCGAGGTCGAGGTGAAGGAGCGCAAGGATCGCGTCGACGACGCGATGCATGCGACCCGCGCCGCGGTCGAGGAAGGCGTGCTGCCGGGCGGCGGCGTGGCGCTGTTGCGCGCCACCGAGGCACTCAAGAAGCTGCGCACGCACAACGACGACCAGAAGACCGGCGTCGAGATCGTGCGCAAGGCGCTGCAGGCTCCGGCCCGTCAGATCGCCACCAACGCCGGTGAGGACGGCTCGGTCATCGTCGGCAAGATCCTCGAGCACGGCACCTATGGCTACGGCTTCGACGCCCAAAACGGCGAATACGTCGACATGGTGAAAAAAGGCATCATCGATCCGACCAAGGTCGTGCGCCAGGCTCTGCAGGGCGCGTCCTCGGTCGCCGGTTTGCTCATCACCACCGAGGCGATGGTCGCCGAGCTGCCGAAGAAGAAAGACATGCCGGCCATGCCGCCAGGTGGCGGCGGAATGGATTTCTAAGAAAATCCTTTCGGCCTATCCAAACGAGGGCGCGGCGCGAGCCGCGCCCTTTTTCTATGTGCGCCGGTATCATCCGCGGCGCGAATGATCTTTGACTTTGCGCCTTTTTTCGCGTCGCGATCATCGCTACATTATGGGGACGCGAGGTACCGATGAATGTCTCCTTGCCTCGTCCGCTGGACGCAGCCGCCTTCCTCGCCTGGACCGAGGGACGCGAGGGACGTTATGAGCTCGCCAGCGGACGCGTCATCATGATGACGGGCGGCTCGCGCGCCCATGCGCTGATCGTCCGGCGGTTCGCCAACGTTCTTGAGCAACGTCTCGATGGCGCGCGCTGGACGGTGCTGACGTCGGATTTCGCCGTAAAGGTTCGGCCCGATACGGTGCGCTATCCGGACGTCATTGTCGATGTGGCCGACGGCGCCCTCAACGATCTTGCGGCAACCGCGCCTGCGCTCATCGCCGAAGTTCTTTCACCGTCGTCCGTCACCAACGATCTCGGCGACAAGGCCGCGGAATATCTGCGTCTCGACAGCGTGGGCGCCTATATCGTGTTGTCTCAAGACGAGCCGAAGGCTTGGGCGTGGGTGCGCGGCGACTTCTGGCTTCCCCGCCGGTCCTGAAGTGATGACCGGCGACGGCGTGATCCGGCTTCCGGCGCTTGCGACCGAGCTGCCGCTGGCGGAAGTCTATCGAGGCTTCGCGCGTGACGACGCCAAGAATTGATTGTGCGTTGATTTCGACTAACCCGCGCTGCAACTGGATTGCTTCGCTTCGCTCGCAATGACGCGTTGAGATTTCCTACACGTCCCCCGGGACGGTCGCGTGTTCGCGTGGCGCGCGGTATTTCTCGGACCCGGAGGTGTTTTGCGTCAGCACTTGATCGATGACGAACAGCGGCCGCCGCTTGGTCTCGAGATAAAGCCGGCCAACATATTCGCCGAGCAGGCCGAACAGAATGAGCTGCGTCGAGCCGAGGATGAGAACCACCGTCAGCAAGCTGGTCCAGCCTTCGACGACATGGCCGAGCGCCCAGCTGCCGAGCGTGTAGCCGAGCATCAGCAGGCTCAAGCAGCCGAGCGCCAGGCCGAGATAGGACGCGAGCCGCAGCGGCATGATCGAGAAGGAGGTCAGCGCGTCGAACGCGAGCCCGATCATCTTGGCAAGCGGATAATTGCTGGCGCCCGAGTGCCGCGCCGCGCGGTCGTAGGCGATGGGCAGTTGCCGAAGCCCGATCCAGCTCACCATGCCGCGAATGAAACGATGCTGCTCCGGCATGCTGTTGAGGATGTCGAGCACACGCCGGGTCATCAGGCGGAAATCGCCGGCATCGACCGGCATTTCGGCATAGCCGACGCGCTTCATCACCCGGTAGAACAACGCTGCGGTGCCGCGCTTGAGCATGGTTTCGCCGTCGCGCTGACGGCGGAGCCCATAGACCACGTCGGCCTCGGCGCGGTCCATCAGCCGCCACATCTCGGGCAGAAGCTCCGGCGGGTCCTGCAAGTCGGCGTCGATGGTGAGGATGCGCTCGCCGCGGCAGGTGTAAAGACCGGCGGTGATCGCGAGCTGATGGCCGTGGCGGCGGGACAGATTGATCGCCACCACGCGCGGATCGCGGCGCACCAGATCGGCCATGATCGCCCAGGTGCGATCGCTCGAGCCGTCGTTCAACAAAACGAATTCGTAGTCGGAGCCGGCGGTCTCTTGCGCCGCAGCGGTCATGCGCCGGTAAAATTCTTCGAGACCCGCCTCCTCATTGTAGCAGGGCGCGACGATGGAGAGCCGCGGGCTGGCGCGCACGTCCAAAGGCACCGGCATCGACCTCCTTCACCAGGCAACCGCCCTGCCGTTGCATTCCACGTTGGCACTGTCAATGGAGCCGGCTTGGCACACAGGCGCCGCCCGGAACACGCGGTTAAGGCGCGGTCCGGCTAGGGCGGGTCGAGCGGCGGGCCGATCGGACCCGACAAGCGATAGACGCGATAGTCCTGCAGCAGCACGCCATGGCGGGTCCGCGTCAGGCCTGCCGCCAAATCCACGGTCTTGAAGCGCTGCTCCAGGGCCGGAATATCGGCACACGCGACGGTGCACACATACATGATCGGGCCGCGAAACAGCGCCGGGTCGGGCTCGGGCGCGTTCACGTAACGCATGCGGCCGTTGATCTGCTCGACCGGCGGATGGCTGGGCAGATAGAAGGCGAGCCAGCTCGCGAGCCCGTAGTCGTAGGTCAGAACGACCGGCGCCTTGAGCTCTGCGCGCACCGCGTCCATCTGCATGCCGAGCTGCCGCCAGCCGGCGCCCAATTTGGCCGCGGTCGGATCGGCCATGCCCAGCGGAACAACGCCGAACACCGCCTGCACATAAATAACGGCCGCGATCGCCAGTCCGACCGGCACCGCAAGCCGCTGCGACACGCGTTCGATCGATGCCCAGACGCCCTGCCATGCGATCCGCTCCACCGCGACCGCCGCGGCAATGACGAACGGCACGAAGATCGGCTCGGGCCAATTGCCTTCGACGCGGCCATGGAACGTGTGCCAGACGAAGTAGATCAGGATCGGCCACACCATGGCGTTGATGAGCACGCGGGCGCCGTAGGGGCCGCCCTCCCCGCGCAGCAATCCAACCAAACCCATGGCGCCGAGGACAAACACGAACGGCGTCGCCATTCCGATCTGCGCGCCGAAAAACTCGCCGAGATAGCGCAGCGACCATTCGTGCACGACCAGCCGGTTGTATTGGTAGAGCACTGAAGCCCAATGATGCTCCGCGTTCCAGATCAGCGTCGGCGAAAATACGGCCAGCGCGATGACGCCCGAGAGCCACGGCCACGGCGTGAACAGCCACTTGCGCAGCTCGGGCACCAGCAACAACCAGACGAGGATGCTGACGGCAAAAAAGATCGTGGTGTATTTCGACAACATGCCGATGCCGAACGCGAGCCCGATCGCGAGCCACCACGACCCGCGTCCGGTCTCGTAAAGCTTCGCCAAGGCCAAAAGCAGAAACGCGGTCGCGATCACCACCGCATTGTCGGGCGTCGCCAGCACCGAGCCGACCGCCATCGCCAGCGTCAGATTGAAATAGAGCGCCGCGGTGGCGCCGACCCGCTCGTCGTCGAACAGGATCGCGCCGGCGCGCCACACCGCCCAGCTTGCCGGCAGCGCCAGCAGCACGCCGAACACGCGCACGCCAAACTCGGTGGTGCCGAACACCGTCGTGCCAAGCCGGATCAGGATGGGATTGACCGGCGGATGATCGTAATAGCCGCCGGCGATGTGCTTCGACCAAACCCAGTAAAGCGCTTCGTCAAAGCTCAGCGGCGTGAACGCCGCGCAGGCAAGCCGCACGCCGACGAGAAGCAGGATCGTGACGGCGACAATGGTCTCGTACCGCCGCTCCGGCAAGGCGGCACTGCCGAACGCAACCAAATCGGCTTCCTTCGCTGCTTAAGACGCGCCGTCCCGGGCGCTACGACGGCTGGTTTCATAGCAGGACCATTCCGCCCACGCCAACACGCCACGTGAGGCGTCGCAGAGCCTTAAATGCGCAGCAAAAAAGAAGAAGGCCCGGAAAAACCGGGCCTTCGTCGCTTGGGACAGACAGCTTGGGACAAGACGAGAAATCAGCACTAGACTTGGAAAATGGCTAGGAAAACGCTTTGGCAAACAACAACGACCACGAATGACAGTGCGCGTTCATCCGGCGTCACCGGCAACCCGTGGCCGCGATTTGCGCCGGTTTTTACCGGCGCAATGGGACTATGGCGCGGCGCGGTGACAGCGATGTGACGACCGCCAGGGTGCCGGAGACAACAGCCGCGTGCGGATTTTTCGCCCCCGAATAATGCTAAAAGTTGGCAAAGAATCTTTGCCGGCTTGGTGCGGGGGAAGTGCGTAATGGCCAAGGTTAAAATCGACGTCATTGAACTGATCGACCGCCATCCGGTCGTTGGCTATCAGGTCGCCATCCTCATCCTGTGCATGCTGGTGGCGGCGCTCGACGGTTTCGATACGCAGGCCATCGGCTATACCGCGCCGGCGATTGCCGGCGAGCTGAAACTCCCAATGGCGCAGTTCGGCAAAGTCGGTTCCGCCGGCCTCGTCGGCGCGGCAATCGGCGCGCTGTCATTCGGATTGCTCGCGGACTTGTTCGGCCGCAAATGGTTCATGGTCGCCGCCATCGTCGTGTTCGCCATCTTCACCTGCATGACGGCGCAATCGGCCTCGCTCGAGCACTTGCTGGCCTATCGCTTCCTCGCCGGCCTGGGCTTGGGCGGCGCGACGCCGGCCTTTCTGGCGATGGGCGCCGAGCTCGCGCCGAAGCGTTTGCGCGACGTTTTCGTCACCATTCTGTTTGCCTCTTTTCCGGCCGGCGGCCTCATCGGCTCGCTGACCAGCGCCTGGGTCATTCCCACCCTGGGATGGCGCGCGGTGTTTTATATCGGCGCCGCCGCGCCGCTGGTCATTGCCGTCATCCTGGCGATTTGGCTGCCCGAATCCGTTCGCTTTTTGCTCGCCCGCAATATCGGCCGGGACCAAGTGCGGCGCACGCTCGAGCGGATCATGCCGGGCGAACTGCCGGCCGACGCCGAGCTTGTGGCGCCGGCCGATCCGTCACGAACCGGCGCGCCAGTGACGCATCTCTTCACCGAAGGCCGCGCCATACCCACACTGCTGTTGTGGGTGCCGTTCTTCATGGTGTTCATGGTTCTGGTCACCGTCACGTTCTGGACTCCGGCGGTGCTCAATTCCGTCGGTTTCTCGCTGTCGGCCGCGGCTTTGATTGTCGGCTTGAACAATCTCGGCAGCGTCATCGCCAGCGCGATGTCGGGCTGGCTGGTGCATCGCTGCGGCCCGTTTTGGATCTTGATTCCGAGCTTCATCGTCGGCGGACTCTGCCTGGCATGGTTCGGCCAGGCGACCTCATCGGTCGTGACGCTCGGCATCGCCTCCTTCCTCGCCGGTTTCTTTGTCGGCGGCACGGGAACCGGCCTCATCGCCGTCGCCGCGGGGATGTATCCGACCGCGATCCGTTCGACCGGCATCGGCTGGGCCATGGGCATGGGACGCGTCGGCCAGTTTTTCGGCCCGGTCTTGACCGGCGTCCTGGTCGGCTGGGGCTACAAGGTCGGCGGCATTTTCTACGCCGCCGCGCTGCCGTGCCTGATCGGCGCGCTGTTCTTGATTTTCTTGTTGCTCGCGCGTCCGACCTTGCAGGCCGACGCACCGGCCACCGCGGCAGCCGCCGAGTAGCGTCGCACTTTAAGGTGCGCCGCGCGAGGCCTCACTTGCCCGGGATTTTGTCGTCGATGCCTTTGACGTAGGAGTTCATGCTGCGGATTTGCGGGTCGTTGAAATGATCGCCGTCCTTGCATGCGACGGTCGTGCCGTTCTGATCGACGATCGGGCACGTGAAGGGATGCAGGGTGCGGGCCTTGAGCGCTGCTTCGGTCGCCATCGCCAGCTTTTTCACGTCGTCCGGCATGTTGGTGTAAGGCGCCATTTGGACCATGCTCGTATCCAAGCCGCCCCAGGTGTCTTGCGACATCCACTTGCCGTCGAGTTCATCCTGGACGCGCCGGGTGTAATACGGCACCCAATTGTCGATGGTTGCGGTGAGCTGGGTCTTCGGTCCGAAGTTGATCATGTCCGAGCTCTGACCGAACGCAAGAATGCCGCGCTGCGCCGCGATCTGTAAGGTCGCCGGCGAATTGGCGTAGGCCATCAATATGTCGGCGCCCTGATCGGCCAGCGCCTTGGCAGCGTCGGCCTCCCGCGGCGGATCGAACCAGGTGTTGATCCAGATAATCTTGATCTTGATGTTGGGGTTGACGGTCTGCGCGGCGAGCATCGTGGCATTGATCCCGGAAATCACTTCGGGAATCGGAAACGACGAGATGTAGCCGAGCACGCCGGTCTTCGACATCCGCGCGGCGATGACGCCCTGGACGTAATTGCCTTCGTAGGACCGGGTGGCGTAGGTGCTCACATTCGCCGCGCGCTTGTAGCCGGTGGCATGCTCGAAATGCACGTTGGGATACTTCGCCGCGACCCTGACGATCGGGTCCATATAGCCGAACGAAGCGGCGAAGATGAGCTGGTGGCCGGCGCGCGCCAGCTGCTCGATGGACCGTTCGGCGTCGGGGCCTTCCGGCACGTTCTCGAGATAGGTCGTGTCGATCTGGTCGCCGAAGGCGGCGACCAGCGCTCTGCGGCCGACGTCATGCTGAAACGTCCAGCCCAGGTCGCCGATCGGCCCGAGATAGACGAAGCCGATTTTCAGTTTGCCGGCGGCATGGGTCTGGAATGTCGCAGCGGCAATCGCGAGAACTGCAGCCGCCGCGGCGATGTTCCATTTTTTCACTTTTTCGCCAGGCCAACAATCAGGCGATTGGCCTTGAGGGCGATCCGGCGCTCGCGCGGCGCGATGTCCCTTGATAGCAGCATGCGACTCTCTTCTCCCTGCCAACGGCATCCTATCACGTTGCGGAATTGAGATATAATCGATGCCGCAGCGGATGCCGCGCCTCGCCTTGGCCCCCGCCGGATGACGCGATGGAATTTCGTCCATGACCGACACCAAAACTTGCCCGAGCTGCGGCAGCAACATCGCGGGCGACAGCCGTTTTTGCCCGCAGTGCGGCACGCCGCAGGCCTTGGCATGTACCGCGTGCGGCCATGCCAATACGGCGGGCTCGCGCTTCTGCGCGCAATGCGGCGCCAAGCTCGGCGAGGCCGCGAGCGTGGCTGCGCCGGCGCCGGCCGCGGCACAACCCGCGCCGCCTGCGGCCGTCGCTGCGCGCATGCCGACCGCGGCCGAGCGCCGGCAAATCACCGTGATGTTCTGCGACCTCGTCGGCTCGACGGCGCTCTCGACGCGGCTCGATCCGGAAGATCTGCGCGAGGTCATCGCCGCCTACCACAGCTGCGCCGCCGAGGTGGTGACGCGCTTCGGCGGCTATGTCGCCAAATACATGGGCGACGGCGTGCTGGTCTATTTCGGCTATCCGGAGGCGCGTGAAGACGACGCGGCCAACGCGGTGCGCGGCGCGCTGTCGCTCATCGACGCGGTGGCGCGGCTGTTTGCCGACGACGGCGGCCATCAGGTGCGCGTCGGCCTCGCCACCGGCCTGGTCGTGATCGGCGAGCTGGTCGGCGCCGGCGAAGCGCAGGAGCGCAATGTCGTCGGCGAGACCCCGAACCTCGCGGCGCGCCTGCAATCACTCGCCGCACCCAATACGCTCGTCATCGATGCGACGACGCGGCGGCTCGCCGGCGACACGTTCGAATACGACGCCGGCGCGCCGGTCGAGCTGAAAGGCTTTGCCGGATTGATCACGCCGTGGCGCGTGTTGCGCGAGCGCACGCTCGCGAGCCGCTTCGAGGCGCTGCGCGCCGAAAGCCGCACGCCGCTGGTCGGACGCGAAGAGGAGATGGAGCTTCTGCTGCGGCGCTGGCAGGGGCTCAAGGACGGCGAAGGCCGCGTCGTGCTCGTCGCCGGCGAACCGGGCATCGGCAAATCGCGCCTGACCGCGGCCTTGGAAGATAAACTCAAGGACGAGGCCCACGTCTGCCTGCGGTATTTTTGTCAGCCGCATCACCAGGGCAGCGCCTTGCAGCCGGTGCTGGCGCAGCTGCAGCACGCGGCGGGCTTTGCCCGCGACGACACGCCGGACAAGAAGCGCGCCAAGCTCAAAAACTTGCTGGCGCCGGGCGCAAAGGATGACGACGGCGAGATCGAGGTGTTCGCGGAGCTTTTGGGCTTGGCGGCCTCGCCGGTACACGATCCGGCCGAGCGCGACCCCCAGGCAAAGCGGCGGAAGATCCTTGCCGCCTTGATGCGGCAGGCCGAAACGCTGGCGGCTCGCAGCCCGGTGCTGATGTTGTTTGAGGACGTGCATTGGGCCGATCCGACCACGCTCGAGCTGTTGACGCTTACGGTCGAGCGCCTGCAATCGCTGCCGGTGCTGCTGCTGATTACCTTTCGCCCGGATTTTCAGCCGCCCTGGATCGGGCATCCGCACGTCACCATGCTGACGCTCAACCGGCTGTCGCAGCGCGAGCGCGCCACGCTGGTCGATCACATCACCGGCGGCAAAGCGCTGCCCGCCGATTTGCTCGACCAGATCGTCGCGCGCACCGACGGCGTGCCGCTGTTCGTGGAAGAGCTGACCAAATCCGTGATCGAGAGTGAAATCATGCACGAGGCCGGCGGCCAATACGTGCTCGACCAGCCGGCACAGCTCTTGGCGATACCGACCACGTTGCAAGGCTCGCTCATGGCGCGGGTCGACCGGCTCGGCTCGGCGCGCGAGGTGTTGCAGATCGGCGCCGCGATCGGACGCGATTTTTCCTATGAGGTGCTGGCCGCAGCCGCCGGTCTGCCGGACGCGGTGCTGCAGGACGCGCTGATCCGCTTGACCGAAGCCGAACTTGTTTTCCTGCGCGGCACACCGCCAAACGCGTCCTACACTTTCAAGCACGCGCTCATCCAGGACACCGCCTATTCGACCATGCTGCGGGCGCGGCGGCTGCAGCTTCATGCCGCCATCGCCATGATCCTGGAAAAGCGGTTTCCGGAAATCGTCGAGACGACGCCCGAAGTCATCGCCCAGCAGTTCGAACGGGCCGGCCAGAACCACAAAGCCGTGCACTATTGGCAACGCGCCGGCGAACGCGACTTACGCCGCTTCGCCGTGAAAGAATCGATCGCGCATTACTCCGATGCGCTCCGCGCCGTGACCGCGATGCCGGACACGGCTGAGCGCGCCGGCCTCGAACTCGGCATTTGCCTTGGGTTGGGCCTGGTGCAGCAGATTGGCGTCGGGCCGGCTTCGGCGGAATCGGCCGCCAACTACGAGCGTGCTTTGACGCTCGCGCAGACGCTCGGCCGCGAGCGCGAACGCTTCCTCGCCACCTGGGGCGTCTGGTTCAACCGCACCATGACTGGCCGGTCGCCGGAGGCGCTGGCGTTGGCCGACGAGCTGGTCACGGTGGCGCGCCAACTCGACGACACCGATCTCCTGGTCGAGGCTTATCACGCCAAGATGCCGGGGCTGCTGCGGACCGGCGAGCTCACGGCGATGAAGGACGCGGCGCAAGAGGTCATCCGCCTCTATGACCGCGAGCAGCATGGCGACCACGCGTATTATTTCGGCGGGCATGACTTCGCGCGTCTGCGCCCAAGGCTTTCTCGCCCAGAGCTTGTGGGGCTTGGGCTTTCCCGATCAGGCCGAGCGCACGGCGTGGCGGGCGATCGAAGACGCCCGCGCGCTCGGACACACCTTTTCGCTCGGTCACGGCTTGATCATGGGCAGCCTCACATTCTTCCTGCTCAATGACGTTAAGGCCTGCCAAGCCATCGCCGATGAGCTTTCTCAGCTCACCGAGCGCAGCAAGCTTCCCTGGCCGATGGCCCATCTGGAATTCATGCGCGGTTGGCTGAAAGCACAGGGCGGCGACATGGAAGCTGGGCTCGATCAAATGCGCAAGGGTGCCGATGAGCCAACGTCCACCGCGGTGCGGACGCTGTTGTTGACGTTGATCGCCGCGCAACAGTTCCGCATCGGCCGGTTTGACGACGCCGCAGGCACGCTCGATCGCGCCATGCACGACACGCGCGTGCGCTCTTACGAGGCGGAGGCCATCCGCTTGCGCGGCGAGATTTTGCTGGCGCAGTCGCCGGGCAATGCCGCCGCGGCGGAAGACGCTTTCAGGCAATCGATGGCAGCGGCTGCGCGGCAATCCAACCACGCCATGGAACTGCGGGCCGCGACCAGCCTGGCGCGGGTTCTGGCCGATCGCGACCGCCGCGACGAAGCGCGCGATCTGCTCGCTCCGATCTACCGCCGCTTCACCGAAGGCTTCGACAAGGCGGATCTGGTGGCGGCGAAGTCGCTGCTCGCCGAGCTGAACTGAGCGATCGCCATGGCAGCGAAAACAGGAAAAATCTTTATCGGCATCGGCGGCTGGAATTTTGCGCCGTGGCGCGGCGTGTTCTATCCCGAGGGGCTGGCGCAAACCAAAGAACTCGCCTACGCCGCGAGCCATCTCACCTCGATCGAGATCAATGCGACCTTCTACGGCTCGCAGAAGCCGGAAAGCTTCCGCAAGTGGGCGGCGACCGTACCCGACGGTTTTGTGTTCTCTGTCAAAGGACCGCGCTTTGCCACCAACCGGCGTGTCCTCGCCGAGGCGGGCGACAGCATCAAGCGCTTCCTCCAGTCCGGCGTGCTCGAGCTTGGCGACCGGCTTGGGCCGATGCTGTGGCAATTCGCGCCGACCAAAAAGTTCGAGCCCGTCGATTTCGGAAAATTCCTTGAATTGCTGCCGGCGAAAGTCGACGGCCGGCGGTTGCGGCATGTGGTGGAAGTGCGCCACGCAAGTTTTCTGGCGCCGGATTTCGTGGCGCTGGCGCGGCGCTTCGCCACGCCGGTCGTGTTCACCGATCACGCCCGATATCCCTCGCTGGCCGACGCGACCGGCGATTTCATCTATGCCCGGCTGCAGCAGGGCAAAGACATCATACCGACGGCCTATCCGCCGCGGGAGCTCGACGCCTGGTCAAAACGGCTGCGCCTCTGGGCGCAAGGCGACGCGCCGGATGATCTGCCGCAGATCGATCCGGCGACCGCGCCGCCAAAAGCCGCGCCGCGCGACGTCTTCGCCTATGTCATTCATGAGGGCAAAATCCGCGCGCCGGCGGCAGCGATGGCGCTAATCGAGCGCGTGAAGGCCGGTACGTAGCGCCGCTCTCGCCTTAGAACGTGATGGTGCCAGCCAGCACAGTCATGGAGCGCATTTCGCCCGGCGCGGCGGATTGACGTTTCCGTTCGGTAAAATCGCTGAGCAGGCGCGCCAGCTCGACCAAGTCCTTGCGCTTGGCGTCGTCCACGCCGTCGGCGGGAGGCTGCGGAATATCGAGTCCGTCGTTTGCCGCCTGACCATGCGCGCGGTTGGCCGCGGGCTCATGCTTCGCCCGGGTGTCGTGCTTTGCTGTTGCCTCATGCTTCACCCCGGCCTCGAGCCGAGCGTTGCGGTCGGCGAGAACTTTGATCGTCTCCTCGGCGCGGATCAGCGCCCGGTCGCGGTGCTGGAATGTTTGCAACAGCGTCTTTGCCGCCTTAGCAAGCGTCGAGCGCGATTGTTCGAGCTCCTCGACTTCGCATTGCCGCAAGCAAAGCGCATCTTCGAGCTGCCGGCTTTTGGCATACGCCTCGTCGCCGGCGGCCTTGGCGGCGGCCATGCGTTGCCGGACGGCGTCGGTTTCCACGATGCGGGCGAGCAAACGTTCGCGCGTCTCCGCGAGCAGGTTCTCCGCGGTGACGGCGCGCGCCGACATGGCGCTGAGCGTTTCGCCCTCGGCCTGCTGCTTTTCGCGCATGTCGCCAAGTTCGGTGGTCAGCCTGGAGCATTCGGCTTCGGCGGCCGACAACGCCGCCTCCAAGAATTCGATCCGGGCCTGGGCGTCGCCGAGTGCCGCATCCGCGGCCGCGGCGCTTTGCGACAAGCACGCGTTCTCGGCAGTGACGAGATCGAGCTTTTCCTGAAGTTGATTGCTGGCCGCGGCATTCTCCAGGCGCTCGGGGCGCTCGGCGGCAGCCTCGGCTTCGGCGGTGGCGAGCGCCATCTCCAAAAATTTGATCCGGGCTTGCGCGTCGTCGAGCGCGATGCCTCTTTCGGCAAAGCCGTCAGATAAGCGCGCGTTCTCGGCGGTGACGAGATCAATCTTCTCCTCAAGCTCACGGCGGACTGCCCCGAGCCTGATGTCCAAGTCCGCCGCCCGTTGCTCGGCGGCTTCCGCCGCCTCGAGCGAGGTCTGCAGGCGTTCCCGCAGCGCCCGCGCCGCGGTCGTCTCTGCCGACAGTCGCCCTTCCAAGAGCGCTATACCGGCGCGCGCTTCATCGAGCTTCCCCGCGAGCTCGATTTCGATCTGTTCGGACGCCTCGGCTTGCAAAGCTTCCAGCGAAGCCTGCCGCCGCTTCGACAGCGGGCCGCCGCGATCGACGGCAGCCGCGGCCGCCGTCCCCAATGTGGCATGGGAGGTAACGAGGCCCGTCGCCTGACGCTGCCACCCGTTCCGCCTGCCCCAATCAGCGAGTGCCATGTTTTGGCTGCGAGTCGATTTTTGAACCACCGCAGCGTGACCGCATAATGGTTAACGCATCGTTTACTTGACCCAAGTACCTTTGCAATGCGCGGGGGCGTCGGCCGGAGCGAAGGCTTTGCTGGCTTTCGCTTTTCACCGTCATCATTCTATGACACGGTCGCCCTGCCATAGAGCGAGATTCGCAATGCGCACCATTGCCTTCGTCACCCAAAAAGGCGGAGCGGGAAAGACCACGATTGCGGCTTCGCTCGCCGTTGCCGCGGCCGGCGCCGGCGAAAAGGTGATGGCGCTCGATTTCGATCCGCAGGGTTCGTTGGCGCGCTGGGGCAAGCGGCGGTCGGCCGCGAATGCCCCGAACAGAATATTGGTCGAGCAGTTCGAAGCCGCGCGCCTGTCGCGACTCGGCGCCATTCTCGAGCGGCTGGCCGATGGCGGCTTTACGCTAGCGGTCTTCGACACGCCTGGCGCCGACAGCGAGGCCGTCCGCCTGGTGGCGGAACGCGCCGATCTGTGCCTGCTGCCGGCGCGCCCAACGCTTCTGGATGTGGAGGCGACGGCGGCAACGTTTCGGGCCGTCTATGTGGCAAAGCGCAAAGCGGCCTTCGTCCTGAACCAATGTCCGCCGACCCATCGCAGCGCGCGGGCCAGCGAAGCGGCCAAAGACCTGACGAGTCTCGGCGTGCTGGCCGAACCGATGCTATCGGCCCGCATCGATTTTCAGGATGCGGTTGCGGCCGGCCTCGGGGTGACGGAATACGCCGGCGAAGGCCGGGCGGCGCAAGAGATCAGGGCGCTCTGGACCTGGATTCGCGCGCAGTTCGAGAAGACCGACAGTGCAACCGCCGTGCAAAGTCAGGAAACCCGACGGCCGTCCAGCTTAAGCGAGCGACTGGCCGGCATCGTTCGGCATCCGACCTGAGCTCGACCGCGATACCATCCGCAGATAACGATCAAATCAGAAACCGGATAGTTTTGGATTGCATCGGAAGTTCGCAACGGCGGACTTGTTCCGGTTATCCACGTTTTTACCGGGGGCGGTCAGCGGCTTAATAGACCACCTTGTTGGCCGAGCGCAGGCGTTGGGCCAGGACGCGCATCACATTGAGCGCGAAATACGGCGTGCGGCTGACCAGGAAAAGGAACTGCTTCTCGCCGACCGGAACGACCGTCGCGTCGGTTGCCGCGACTGCGGTCGCGCTGCGCGGGCTGTGGTCGATCAGGGCCATTTCGCCGAAAATGCTGAGTTCCGGCAAGGTGTCGAGCAGGCGATTGCCGAGCCGGATTTCAACCTTCCCGCTTTTGATGATGAACAATTCGTCCGCCGGATCGCCCTGCTCGAAGATGACATCACCTGCTTTGAAGCTGCGCGCCGGAGCGCCCGCGCCGGCCAAGACGCCGAAATCCACGGCGGTGTCCGCCATATCCCGTTCCCCTGTTTCGCTGAATTATTTCAATCTCCAACGACCAAGATGAAGACTGACATGAAGACCGACCATTTACAATTTTATGACAGACGGCGCTACTGCAACCGTCGATGCGGCGCCTGGCGGTACCTCGCCAAGTAACCTTGCAAGTAACCTCGCCAAGTCGCGCCGCCGGAGGGGAAATGCTAACGGCCACGTTCCGACAGAGTGCGCGTACATCCGGCGTCACCCGTCGTAACCGTGGCCGTCCAGCGACGGAGCCAACGACACAAAGGTCGGCGTCAACGTCGCTTTTCCGTAGATAGGGTGCTTCCGACGTAATGCAAGAGCCGCACTTTTATGCAACACTCGGGAAAGCTGGCGCGTCTAGGCTTCGGGCGCTTGGCGTATGGGCTTGGCGTTTACGCTTGAATCATTCTTACGATTCTTCAATGCCGGGTCGCCGCCTGCGACGGGTGGCAGCTCGATTTCAGGGAGCGGACAATGACGATAAATCAAGACCAGGCTGCACGGGTCGGACGCGCATTCGCCGGCGCCATCCATGAGCATTGGGGCGTGTTTCTGGCCGAAGGCATCATCCTGGTCCTCCTCGGCCTCATTGCCATCGTGGTGCCGCCGATCGCCACGCTCGCCTTCACCATCATCATCGGCTGGATATTCCTGGTCAGCGGCGTTCTCGGCCTGATCACCACATTCTGGGCGCGCGAGCGCCCGGCTTCTGGTGGTCGCTGATCTCGGCGATCATCGCCATCGCCGCCGGCGTCGTGCTGCTGCTGTGGCCGGTCAGCGGCAGCCTGTCGCTGACGCTGCTCCTGATCGCGTTCTTCGTGGTCGAGGGCATCGTCTCGATCATGTATGCCATCGAGCACCGCAATCAGCTCACCGGCCGTTGGGTGTGGATGCTGATCAGCGGCATCGTCGATCTCATCCTCGCCGGCATCATCTTTGCGGGCCTGCCGGGGACGGCCATATGGGCGCTCGGCCTCCTCGTCGGCATCAACATGGTGTTCGGCGGCGCGGCCCTGATCGCGATGGCGCTCGCAGCGCGGCAGCCTGCCGCCTAAAAGCGGGTGTACGCGAGGCCCTGCCGGGCCCTCCTGGCCACACATGATCGGTTGGCCGCAAGGCCGCAGCCACCAATCCTCCCCCTTGCAGAGGGGGAGGAAGAGTTTGGCGATCGGGCATTCCACTTGACTTTTAAGACGACCGGTCATATTGAAATGCCATGTCCAGACCAAGCACCCGCGAGCAGATCGTTCGGGCAGGCCTTAAGTGCCTGACGGAAAAGGGCTTCAACGGCGTCGGCGTGCAGGACATCACGGCCACGGCCGGTGTGCCCAAGGGCTCGTTCTACAATCACTTTGAAAGCAAGGAGGCGCTCGGCGCCGAGATTGTCGAACGCTATGGCGCCGACACGCGCCGCCGCGAGATTCTTTCGGACCAATCGATCCCGCCGCTGGAACGGCTGCGCCGGCACTATGAGCGGCTCAATGCGATCTTTGTCGAGGCCAAGTTCGAACGCGGCTGCATCCTCGGCAATTTCAGCGCCGAATTGTCGAATCAGAGCGACGTCATTCGCGACGGCCTGCGTAGGCTCTACGCGCGCTGGACCGAGGACGTCGAGGCGGCCATCGCCGAGGCGCAGCAACAAGGCGCCGTGTCGAATGAGCTGACCGCGGCCGAGCTCGCGGCCTTTCTGCTCGACGCTTACGAAGGCGCGGTGCTGCGGGCGCGGGTCGAGCGGGACAGCCGGCCCTTCGACCGCTTCATGAAGTTCGCCTTCACCAAGCTCCTGGTCTGACGAGAAGCCAGCCAACAATCCCAGCCCTCGGATCAGCGCCCTTCAAGATGACCGGTCATCTACACACAAAAGGACATGCACCGTGAAAATCTCCTCAGCGGCCCTTCATGAATTCATTCCGCTGTTTTGGCTGGCGCTGGGGACGTTCGCGACCGGCACCGAGAGCTTCGTGATTGCGGCTCTCTTGCCCGGGCTCGCGGCCGACCTGTCGGTCAGCATCACCGCCGCCGGGCAATTGATGACGGTGTTCGCCCTTACCTACGCGCTGAGTTCGCCCGTTCTCGCGGCAGCGACCGGCAGCGTGGGCCGGCGCAAGCTCCTCTTGTTGTCCATGACCGCCTTCGCGCTCGCCAACTTCGTCGCTGCCGCCGCGGTCGACTATTGGCAATTGATGGCGGCGCGCATTCTTCTCGCCGCCGCGGCCGGCCTTTACGTCCCGAGCGCCAGCGCGCTCGCCGGCGCCGCGGTCTCGCCGCAGCGGCGCGGCACCGCGCTTGCGATCGTGATGGGAGGG
This sequence comes from uncultured Alphaproteobacteria bacterium, assembly GCA_963829395.1. Lineage (GTDB taxonomy): Bacteria > Pseudomonadota > Alphaproteobacteria > Rhizobiales > Xanthobacteraceae > BOG-931. The sequence continues at coordinate 57,208 of CAWHHX010000004.1, forward strand.
ACCAGCATTGCGGTCGCGCTCGGCGTGCCGCTGGGCGCCGTCATCGGTCACGCGATGGGCTGGCGAATGACATTCGTCGGCGTCGGCATGATCGCGCTTGTCGCCGTGGCGGGCCTCCTCATCGGGTTGCCGCGCCACATCGGCGAGGGCATCGGCGCGCCGAGCCTGCGCGAACGGTTCGCCGTCATTCAACAAACGCCGGTGCTGGTGGCTTTGCTCGTCACCACGATCTGGGCCACCGGCGCCTATACGGTTTATTCCTATCTCGCGCTGTATCTCACGGGCGTCGTCGGTATCGAAGGCTCCCATGTCGGCTTGGTGCTGTTCATCTGGGGCTGTGCGGCGGTCACCGGGCTGTTTTCGGGCGGCGCAATCAGCGACCGGCTCGGCACACGCGCGGTCATGATCCCAGCCTTTGTGCTCTTGGCATTGGCGTTCGCAAGCCTTTCGATCGTGCCAAGCTTTGCGGCGGGCAAGACCTTGCTCGCCTGTGCACTCGTCGCGATCGTGGTGTGGGGCGTCGCCGGGTGGGGATTTTTTCCAGCCCAACAGGCGCGCCTATTGGAGATCGCCGGCGTCAAAGTCGCGTCGATCGTGCTGTCGCTCAATGCGTCGTTCATGTATCTCGGATTTTCGCTCGGCGCGGCGCTCGGATCTTTCACGTTGATCCACGGTTCCGCCGCCAGTCTGGGCTGGGTCGCGGCACTGAGCGAAATGGCCGCGCTCGCGATCGTGCTGTTGGCGACACGGCCAGCGCGCGCCGCGGCTCCGGTCGCGGTGTGCATTCAAGTTCCGGTCACGCCCGGCGCGCCGTCCGCGCAGGAGCCTTAGGCGGGCCAGTTCACTCCGCCGGCATCGCGTGCGGCACCCACTCGCGTTCCACGTTGGCGGCGATGTAGGCGATCGCCAGCACGGCGATCAGGAACGCCAACGCCACGAACGCCGTCGTGCCGAGAACCAGCGGGAAACCGCCACGGCCGTACAGGAAGGCGATCATCGACACTGCGATGCCGGAGATCATGAAGGTGAGAAAATAACGCACTGCGAAAACCCGGCCGCGCCAGGCGTCGGCGGTATAACGCGCGATGATGAGGTCGTTCACCGTGATCTGCCCGTAGATCGCCGCCATGGTGAAAGCGAGCGCGAACAAGACCACGATGCCGCTGGCATAGGCGGTCCACACCACGCCGGCGAACTGCATCACCGCAAGCACCGCGAACATGATGTGCAGCCGGAAGCGCTCGACCAGACGGCCGACCGCCATCTGCGCGATCGCGCCGCAGATGAAGACGGCGGTGGTCAGCCCGCCGATTTCGACCAGCGAGATATTGCTGACGCGCTCATCGACGATCTTCGGCAGCGCGACCGACAAGGTATTGAACACCAGCCCCGCCGACAGGGCGACGACGATGAACAGGCCGAAGATGATCGCCGCCACGGTAGCCGACAGCCGCACATCGGGCGCGGAGCTGCGCGCGGCTTTGTGCTTGGCCTCGTCGGGAATGAGCCAGAGATAGGCGGCGCCGGTCGCGATGCAGACGATGCCCGGCACCAAGAAGGCGCCACGCCACGACAACGCCGCGGTGAGGAGCGCAGTGACGCCGGCGGCAAGCGAGATGCCGAGATTGCCGCACACGCCGTTGAACGCCATGGTGCGGCCGCGATGGGTCGCGCTCTCGATCACCATCGCCGTGCCGACCGGATGATAGATCGCGGCGAAAATGCCGAGCACGAACAGCGCCACGGCGAGCGCCATCAGCGACGGCGCCACGGCGGCCGCGATCAGCGAAACGCCGCAGCCGACATAGAACGCCACCATCATGTTGCGCCGGCTCCAGCGGTCGGCGAGCCAGCCGGCCGGCAGCGAGAACAGGCCAAAGGCGAGGAACGAGGCGGTCGAGAGCGCGATCAGCTCGGCATAGCTGCGGCCGTAGGTGATCTGCAGCTCGATGACCACGGTCGGATAGATCAGGATGACGAAGTGATCGAGGGCATGCGCCCAATTGAGAAAGGCGATCGACAGCCGCCGCCGCGACACGAGGTCAGCCGGGCGGGCGGAGGAAAACGGCGCGGACGTCGAAATTTCAGCAGACATTGGTCAATCCCGGATCGCGAAAGGCGAACTTATAGCGTACCGGGTTCCATCGACATACCGCGATTTTGCAGATCAGCCCGGCGGGTGCCATGGCGCGGTCTGGGGGCGGTAGCGAATCGCGCGAAGAGCGAATGGCGAATAGGGAATGGGCACCAGGATCCGACCCCCATTCGCTATTCGCCAGTCGCTATTTGCTGTTTTCCGCCTCAAGACCGCATCCGTCGCCCGCCTCGGCCAAGGGCGCGATCGAAATCCATTGCGGCTCGGCAGGCAGCGCCAAGATCCTGTAGGACAAATCGTGCTGGTCGGCCACGGCGATCAGATGCGCCAAGGCAGCGGGCGATTTCTGAAAATCCACTTGCCAGACATTTTCGGCGATTTTTTCCACCGCGGCTCTTTCGATTCGGGGCGTGACCAATCCCAAATAACGAAACCATCGCTGCCGCTCGGTTTCCTGCGGCATGTCGACGGCAAAAATTGCGCTGTGCATCCCCAACGTCTCCCTTGTCTTGCCGCCGCCGGCAAGTTCCCCAATTTGCCGGCGGCGGATCATCTGCTGAACGGCAACCGAAATCAGGCGGGTGCCAATTGCGGTGCCCTCCCCCTGTCCACCCCATGGGCAACCAGCGCGATGGCAACGACCGCGGCAAAAAAGGCCAAGGCGATCGCCGCCATCGCTTGCAGCACCAGGCCGAAACCGCCGCGCGCATACATCAGCGCGATCATCGAGGCCGATACGCCCGACACCATGAAGGTGAGCGCGTACCGCACCGCATAGACGCGCCCGCGCCAGGCGTCGGCGATATAACGCGCGATCACCAGATCGTTCACGGTGATCTGGCTGTAGGTTGCGGCAATGGTGACGGCGAGCGCCGCGAACAACGCCGCGCCGGTGGCGTAGGCGACCCATGCGATGCCGATGAGCTGCAGCATCGCGACCATAACGAACAGAATGTGGGGGCGAAACCACTCGGCTAACCGGCCGATGGCGAGCTGAGCGAGCGCGCCGCACAGCACGACCGCCGTGGTCAGCGCACCGATCATCGTCAGCGAAAGGTTGCCGACGCGCTCGTCGACGATCTTCGGCAGGGCCAGGGTTATGGTGTTGACGACGAGGCCGCCGGTCAAAGCGGCGATGATGAACAACGCGAAAATCGTCACCGCGAGCGGCAGCGACATAGCGACTTCGGGCGCGGAGGCGCGCACCGCCGCCTGCCGGGTGTCGTCGCGGACGAAGCGGACATAAGCCATGCCGGTTGCGATGCAGATCAGGCCCGGCACGAGAAACGCGCCGCGCCAGGACAACGCCGCCGTCAGGGCCGCGGTGATGCCGGCGGCGAAGGCGACGCCGAGATTGCCGCAGACCGCATTGAAGGCGAGCGTGCGTCCGCGCTGCGTGGCGTTTTCGAGGAGAAGCGCGGTGCCGACCGGATGGTAGATGGCGCCGAAGACGCCGAGTGCGAACAGCGCGGCGGCGAGCATGGTCAGCGACGGCGCCAGCGCCGCCGCGACCAGCGACAGCCCGCTGCCGAAAAAGAAGGCGAGCATCATCTTGCGGCGGCTCCAGCGGTCGGCGAGCCAGCCTGCCGGCAGCGCGAACAGGCCGAACGCGGTGAAGGAGGCGGTGCCGAGCGCAATGAGCTCCGAATAGGAACGGCCGTAAATCGACTCAAGCTCGATGACCGCGGTCGGATAAATCAGGATCACAAAGTGATCGAGGGCGTGAGCGCCGTTGAGGAAACCGAGCACCCGCCGCCGCTGCGGCTGGTCGGTTAGGTAATCGACGCCGACGCGGGCGCTCATGGCTTGTCCTAATCAGCGACCAGATCGTCACTTTGCTCCGGCGGCGCCGCCGGGTTTCCCCAGCCAAGCTCCTCGAACAACGCATCGCAGGCATCAAGAGCCGCGGCCAGGCGCGGAACGTTGGCCAATTCTTCCGGGCTGAGCTGTCGGCGAAGGTCGGCGGCGGACGCGGCCAATTGGAGCATCTTGAGCTCCATATCGACCGCGGCAGACCGCCGGCTCCTAGCCATGGATTCGGCCCATGGCGCCGGCGGCTGTCGGCACAGCCGGGTCTGATCTGTGGACATCACTGATGAGCAGCAGAACCACTCAAGCGACCGCAGGAATGAGTTCAGGAAGACGATAGGACGGACGCGCAATACCCTTCCAAATCAGCACCGAGCCGGGAACGGATTCCTTGAGGCAAATCCCTTTCCAGACCGCCTCCGATACATATTTTTCGATGGCAACGCAGGCGATGCCGTTGATGGCCTGGGGCGGCCCGAGCATGCGCAGCGTCCATCCCAGTTTCTCGTTACGGGCCACCCGCCACGGCTCGCAGATCGAGAGAATCTTGCGCAAGCCCAAAGCCAAACCGAATTCGACGCATCCCGCCATCAGAAACAACTCGACGGTGGGACGCGGACCGCCGCGTCTTTCCTTGGCGACCCACAAGCGGGTCTTGTCGTAGACGTCGGCGGCGGCGACCAGCGGCGCCGACGACAGCTGCGGAAATACTTCGCTGAGCAGCGTCGGCCCGGTCGTCGGATTCAAGCGGATGCCGCCAATCACCTGCCGTCCGTCGATCGCCAGCAAGTGCACGGCGTCGGCCGTGTCGAACTGGTCGGTTTCACGGCCATCCGGCCGTTCAAGCTCGCTCCAGCCGCGTTCGCGAACGCAGACCTCGTAGCGGCCGCGGAAGCATTGCTCCATTTCATTCGTATAAAGATGCATATTGTCGTGCCTGACGACATGCACACCCAACATCCTCGCCCCCTTCGCATTGACGCGCGAAGGCGATTTGGCCGGGTTTATTGATGTGGATATTGGCGGAAACGACAATTTACAAAGCCGCGCAACTGGTGTTGCACGGGCGGCTCCCGATTCGAGGAGCCTTGGCTCGAGGAGCCTTGGATCGTTCTACAAGTGATGCGCCGGCATTACGCTCAGCCGCACGCCCTCGACGGCCAACGCCGTGCGATTAGGCACGCCAAGCTTGCGGGCAGCGTTGCTCACATGGGCCCGCGCGGTGCGCTCGCTGATATTGAGGATGGTGCCGATGTCCCAATCGGATTTGCCGGCCGAAACCCATTTCAAGACTTCGCGCTCGCGATCGGTGAGCAATTTCTCGGCATCGATGGGCGGCCCGATCAGCGCACAAAAACGATTGTAGGTGAGCAGCGACATGACGTGCAGAGCTTTCCTGACGCCGCGGCCGAGGTCCGGCCTTTCGCCGGATATATTGATCGCCGCCGCCAAGCCGCCGTTATGGTAGATCGGCACGCAGAGGCCTTGGTTCATGCGAAAATCGGTCGCGCGCTGCATGATCGTCTTGGCACGCACCTCCTGCCACGGATCGTATTGCGCCTCGGTCCACAAAAACGGCTTGGTCGAACGCGACAGCTTGCGACGGACCGGATCGTCGTTCGTCATCTGCTCGCTCTCATACATCGAGACCCACTCGGGATGCCAAAAGCGCGCGATCACGCGCCGCGAAAAATCGCGCTCGCGATCGTTAACGATGGTCATCAGGAGCGAATGGAATCCAAGCCGTGCGATTTCGTCACGAAATAATTTCAGGACGCCATCGCAGGTGCTTGCCGCCTCGAGCGCGGTGACAAAATCCAGCGCCCGCACGGCCCAATATTGATCGGTCACCTCGGATTCTCGCATCTGCAACTCCCAGCAGACGCACCAACTCGTCACGGTACCTTGGTACCGTTGTTCAAAGCTTCGATGACCTGCAAGCGTCTCGCGGCATGAAGTGTGGAAAAATACGCACTTTTGAGTTGCATTCATAATAGAGGCTCTAGTAAGGCGCGAATCATGCAACCGCGTGGCCACGGATTCGCCGCGCGCGCCTTTGGCGCGTCTCGACCAACCGGCGCCGCAAGACGCCGCCCCGATCATCAGACAAGGGTGCGGGGAAAGCGCCCAATGGCGATCGTCATCGCCAATCCGGCGAACGCCAGCATATCGTGCCGAAGTTGCGGGAGCGTCGCGCCTTTGAGCACGACGTCGCGCGGCCGCTCAGCCCTTCTCGTCGCAGGCGAAGGCGCGCACCACGCAATCCTTGCCGCCGAATTCGTAGCAGCGGCGCAACGAGGCATTCTCCGCCTTGCCGAGATGCGAACTGATCGCCCAGCCGAACGAGCCGCACGGATGTTTGACATCGACCGCCATCGCCGCGCAGCCGCGCCGGATGGTGCCGACGACCTTGCAGGCATTGCCCGAGCATTTCTTCATCGCGGCGACGCGGGCGTCGGCCACGTCGCGAAAATCGTAGCCGTAGCCGTAGGCGCCGCAGGCGCCGACCGCAAAGGCGCCAGCGGCGTGCGAAACGCCGAGCGTCGCCATCAGGACGTATCCGGCGGCGACGACGGCCGCGAATGTCCGCGCCGAACGGATCATGCAGAACCCCTCCCCCGAGAGACCGAGCGAACGCTAGCCGGGAACGGTTGCCAGTTGGTGAATCGCCGGGCGCGCGGATGCGATTTTCAAGCCAAGAGATTTTCAAGCCAAGAGGATGTCGCTTAGCCGACGATCGGCGGCGCCACGGCTTCCGGCGTGCCGGCGGCATTGAGCCGATCGAGCGTGGCTTTCAGGCCGATGGTATCCGGGCAAATGATCAGCCGCGTCGCCCGTCCCCAGCGCAGATGGAGGACATGGATGCCGTGATTGGTGGTGCGCACATTGTCGGTGCCGGAGTTGGTCTCGTCCCATTCGACGACGACGATGGTATTCCACGGCCCACCGCTCACCGCGATGCTGCGAAGGTCAAAGCGGATATCCGGCAGCAGCCGGTAGAGCCGCTCGTACCAGCGCCGCGTCGCCGGGAGCGTTTGCCGCGAGCCGCCGAGCGCATGATCGCCGAGGAACACATGCTCGAAGCGCGGCGCGAACGCCCGCAACACCGGCTCGGCGTCGCCGTTATTGACCGCGTCGAACAGCCCGCGGACGCGGCGGCGGACGATCGCGTGATACATGCCGGCCTCTGCCATCGCTGTTTATGCAAGTTCAATCATTGAACTTTAGTCCATTGAGTTCAATCATGCAACTGAGTAGGATCGGCCGATGAAACGAACCAGCTTTGCCAGGATGCACTGCTCGCTGGCGCGCGGCCTCGATCTGATCGGCGACTGGTGGTCGCCTTTGATCGTCCGCGACCTCTTTCTCGAGGTCGTGCGGTTTGACGATTTGGTCGACGATCTCGGCATTTCGCGCAATCTGCTCACGCGGCGTCTCAACGCCCTCATCCGCAGCGGCATCGTCGCGCGGCGCGCCTACCTGCGGCGGCCGCCGCGCTACGAATACCGGCTGACCGCAGCCGGGCGCGATCTGGTGCCGGCGATTTTAGCGCTGACCGCATGGGGCGACCGCTGGGCGCGGCCGAAAGAAGGCAGCCCGATGCTGTTCGTCCACAAGAGCTGCGGACATCAATTCGAGCCGCAGGTCAGTTGCGCGGCCTGCGGCGAAGCAATTACGGCCGACGCGGTAGCGACGCTCGGCGGCCCCGGCGGCGCCATGAAACCAGGAACGAAGGTTCTCGCCCGCCGTCTTGGCGCAAAAAATCTTGGCGCAAAAAAACTTGGCGCAAAAAAACTTGGGGCGAAAAGCTTGGGCGCGCGATCCTGAAAAGCCTCAGGTGCCCTCAAGCTCGGCGCGCACCGCTTCCAGCGCCTCCGGCGTGTCGACGTCGGTCAGCGCCGCAGTGCCGGTCAGCGGCACTTCGATCACGGCCTCGCTGTAGCGGCCGATGAGGTGACGCGCGCCGATATCGCCTTCGACCGCCATGAGCTCGGAAAGAATCGGCGCGACCAGACAACGGGATTGCCCCGCTGGCCGGCGATGGTCGGCACCGCGATGAGCGCGCCCTTGTCAGGCGCGAGCGCATTCACCAGACGGTCGATCATGGCGGCATCGACTTGCGGCATATCGCTGAGGCAGACGATCACGCCGTCCGACTGTGCCGGCAATGCGCCGATGCCTGCCTTGAGCGAGGTGCCCAGGCCGTCGGCGAAGGCGGCGTTGTGCACGAACTCGATCGGTAGGCCGGCCAGCGCCGCCTCGACCCGCTCGCGCTGATGCCCGGTCACCACGATCACCGGCCGGGCCCGCGATGCGAGCACCTGCTCGGTGACGATGCGCACCAGCGGACGGCCGCCGATCTCGGCCAAAAGCTTGTTGGGACCGCCCATGCGGCTCGAGCGGCCGGCGGCCAGCACCAAAGCCGCGATATTGCGCGCCGGATGCAGCGGCTCGTCGCGCGGCTGCGGCCGGGTGACGATCTCCATGAGCAAGCCGCCGACGCCCATGCCGGTGATGTCCTCGCGCGGCACCGGCAGGCCGGCCAAGAGCCGCATCAACACCCAATCGAAGCCGTTTTCCTTCGGGCTGCGGGCGCAACCGGGAGCGCCGAGCACCGGATGGCCGGCGGCGTTGCCGATCAACAGCAGATTGCCGGGATCGACCGGCATGCCGAAATGCTCGACCCGGCCGCCGATCGCTTCGAGCGCTGCCGGAATGACGTCGCGCCGGTCGGCGATCGCCGAAGCGCCGAACACGACGACGAGCTCGGCGCCCTGCTTGAGCACCTCGTTTATGGCCCGCGCCAGCGCCGTCTGCTCGTGCGGCACGCGCCGTTCGGCAACGATCCTGGCATCGGCCGGCGCCAGCCGCTCGGCGGTGATTTTCAGCGTCTTGTCGATCACCTTGGGCGAAAGGCCGGGCAGGAGCGTCGAGACGACGCCGACCTTGCGGATGCGATAGGGCGCGACGCGCACCACCGGCCGCGTCGCCGCCGCGAGCGCCTTGTCGCGGGCGGCCGCGGCCACCGCGAACGGAATGATCTTCACCGTCGCGATCATCTCGCCGGCGACGACCGGCTTGTAGGCCGACAGCGTCGCCACCGTGATCGCCTCGTCGACGCGGTTGAGGCGATCGATGATCTCCTTGTCGACGACAAGCACGCCGGCCGATTGCGCGAACAGATTGGCGCGGCCGGTAAAGGCGCGATCGACATGCACGCTTTCCCCGGCGATCGCTTCGGCGATGCCGGCGGCGGCGACGTCTTCCGAGACGTCGTCGGCTTCGAGCCGCGCCACCACGATGTCTTTGATGCCCGCCGCCTCGAGGGCCGCGGCCTCGACCGGGCCGATCAGCGTGCCCTTCTTGAGCACCATCGCGCCTTGGCGGATGGTGTGCACCGCGGTGCCGCCGATGGCCTCGTTTGGCGCGACCGCTCCGAATTTCATGACACGGCCTTGACCAGGGGGCGGTCTTCCGCCGGTTCTTCGCGCAGCCGTTCGGTGATCTGCGCCATGATCGCCACCGCGATCTCCGCCGGCGACACCGCGCCGATGTTAAGACCGATCGGCGCGTGGATGCGGGACAGGTCGGCTTCGCTTATGCCCTGCTGTTTGAGGCGGTCGAGGCGCCGCGCATGGGTCTTCCGCGAGCCGAGCGCGCCGATATAGAAGCAGTCGCGCGCCAAGGCGTGCAGCAGCGCCGGATCGTCGATCTTCGGATCGTGGGTCAGCGCGACGAAAGCGGTGTAGCGGTCGACGTTGAGCGGCGGCAGCGCCGTGTCCGGCCATTCGGCGATCACCGTCACGTCGGGAAAACGCTCCGGTGAGGCGAAGGCGGTGCGCGGATCGACGATGGTCACGTCGTAGCCGAGAAGCTTGGCAATCGGCGCCAACGCCTGGCTGATATGCACCGCGCCGATCACGATCAGCTGCGCGGCCGGCACGTAGACGGTCAGGAAAACGCGGCCCTCGGCGGTTTCCTCCATGCCGCTTTTGCCGCTGCGCAGATGCTCGGCCAGCACCGCCTTGAGCGGGTCGTTGGCGATGTCGGCCGCTTTCACCAGCCGCTGCGCGCCGCTTTCGACGTCGGTCACCACGATCGCGGCGCGGCGCGCGGCGCGTTCGGCATTGAGCGCGGTGAGGAGGGAAAGCTTCATGATAATTGCAACGCGAATAGGGAGTGGTGAATAGCGAATGGGGGAAACAAGGCCAGTTCCCTATTCGCTATTCGCCATCTTGCCATTCGCCCTCTCCCTATTCCACCTTCTCCACCAGCACCCGGATCTTGCCGCCGCAGGACAAGCCGACTTTCCAGGCGGTCTCGTCGGCGACGCCGAATTCCAGCATTTTCGGCTTGCCGCTGTCGATGACGTCGAGCGCCTCGGTGACCACGGCGCCCTCGACGCAGCCGCCGGAGACCGAGCCCAGGAAATTCCCCTCTTCGTCGATGACGAGGTTGGCCCCGACCGGGCGCGGCGCCGAGCCCCAGGTCTCGACGACGGTGGCGAGCGCGACCGCCCGGCCTTCCTTGCGCCAATCTTCAGCGGCTTTGAGGATGTCACTGTCGGTTGAGAGCATTTTGGCAGCCTCCATTACTGTTCAGGCGGCGAATGGCGAATGCGGAGGTGGCGAATGGCCGTAAAGCATCTTCGACTATTCGCCATTCGCCCAACCCGCTATATTTCCCCAAATATAAGCAATCACGCCACCTTTTGCATCCAGGCCTTCGGGTCCCCTGCCCGGCCGCCGCCGGCCTGCAGCGCCGACACCAATTCGGCAATCGAGTCCAGATTGTGGACCGGGCGGAATTCGTCGACGTGCGGCAGCATGGTCTTGATGCCGCGGGCGCGCGCCTCGAAGCCGTCGAAACGCAACAGCGGATTGAGCCAGATCAGCCGGCGGCACGAGCGGTGCAGCCGGTCCATATCGAAGGCGAGCGTGTCGTCGACGTCGCGGTCGAGCCCGTCGGTGATCAGGAGCACGATGGCGCCCTGGCCGAGCACGCGCCGCGCCCATAATTTGTTGAAAGCATGCAGCGACGACGCGATGCGCGTTCCACCCGACCAGTCGGGCACGCTCGCCGAGCAGGCGGCCAACGCGTCGTCCGGATCGCGCTCGCGCAGCGCGCGGGTGACGTTGGAGAGCCGCGTGCCGAACAGGAAGGTGCTCACCCGCTTTCGCGTTTCGGTCAGTGCGTGCAGGAAATGCAGGAACACGCGGCTGTACTGGCTCATGGAGCCGGAGATATCGAGCAGCGCCACGATCGGCGGCGCCTTGGTCTTCGGCCCCATGAAGCGCAGGTCGATGAAATCGCCGCCGCCCTTGAGACTGGCGCGCAGCGTGCGGCGCAGGTCGAGCACATGACCGTGCCGATGCGGCGCCAGCCGCCGCGTGCGCACTTCGGCAAGCGGCAGAACGAGGCGCTTCATCGCTTCCCTGGCGCGGGCGATCTCGGCCGCGCTCATTTGCGCAAAGTCTTTTTTCTGCAGCACCTCGCGGTCGGACACGGTCATGCGGGTGTCGAGCTCGATCTCCTGCTCTTTCTTGAGCTTCTCGTCGAGGCCGGCGAACAGCGCTTCGTGCACGCGGGTGGCGCCGGCTTCCGGCGGACGCGGCGTGTCCGGCGCCTGCGGCAGCATCATCGCCATCAACTGATCGACATAGCCGCGGCGGCGGAAGAAGATGCGGAAAGCCTGGTCGAAGATCAGCGAATGCTCGTGCCGCTTCACGAACACCGCATGCAGCGTCCAGTAAAAGTCTTCGCGGGTGCCGACACCCGCCGCCTTCACCGCCTCAAGCGCATCGAGCACGGCGCCAGGACCGAGTGGAATGCCCGCAGCGCGGAACGCGCGGGCGAAGTAGACAATATTTTCCGCAAGGCGGCCGTTGCTCTCGGTCATTCCAGCTCCCACCGCTCGTCCCCGCCGCCGATCCGGTCGGGCATAAGCTCCGACGGGGGCCGGTCAGGATTCCCGCTAGCGCGGGAATGAGCGGAGTTTGTTATTCCGCCGCGCGCAGCTCCGACTTCACCTCGTCGAGCAGTTCCTTGACCTTCGAACCCTCGAGCCGCGCGATGTCGTCCTGATATTTCAGCAGCACGCCGAGCGTGTCGGAGACGGTCGACGGATCGAGCGCGACCACGTCAAGCTCGGAGAGCGCGCTGGCCCAGTCGAGGGTTTCGGCAACGCCCGGCGACTTGAACAATTCCTGTTGCCGCAGCGTCTGGACGAACGCGACCACCTGCTCGGAGAGCTTCTTGCCGATGCCCGGCACCTTGGCGCGCACGATCGAGAGCTCGCGCTCGGCGCTCGGATAGCCGATCCAGTGGTAGAGACAGCGGCGCTTGAGCGCGTCGTGCACCTCGCGGGTGCGGTTCGAGGTAATGATGACGATCGGCGGATGGGCGGCCTTGACCGTGCCCATTTCCGGAATCGTGACCTGAAAATCGCTCAACACTTCGAGCAGAAACGCTTCGAACGCCTCGTCGGTGCGATCGATCTCGTCGATCAGCAGCACCGGCGCGCCGGCAACGTCGGGCTCGAGCGCTTGCAAGAGCGGCCGCTTGATCAAAAAGCGCTCGGAGAACACGTCGCGCTCGATCCGCTCGCGGTCGTGCTCGCCTTCGGCCTCGGCGGCGCGGATGGCGATCATCTGCGCGGCGTAGTTCCATTCGTAGACGGCGGCGGCGATGTCGAGGCCTTCATAACATTGCAGGCGGATCAGCCGGCGGCCCAGCGTGGCCGAGAGCACCTTGGCGATCTCAGTCTTGCCGACGCCGGCTTCGCCTTCGAGGAACAGTGGCCGGCCCATTTTCAGCGCCAGATAGAGCACGGTGCCGAGCGAGCGGTCGGTGAGATATTCGGCTTCCGCAAGCAGCGCGACCGTCGCGTCGATGGAAACCGGCAATGGGCGGGGCGAAGTCGTGTTCATGCGAAATGGATATAGGCCTTCTGGCGTTACTGCAAAACGCCTTGGAGCGTCATTGCCGGGCTTGACCCGGCAATCTATAGGCCGGCGCAACTGCATGGACCCCCGGGTCAAGCCCGGGGGTGACGATCGCCTACTTCCCGATCGCCTCGGCGACGGCGCGGCGGGCGAGAACGCCGATCAGATGGGCGCGGTATTCGGCGCTGCCGTGGATATCGCTATTGAGCCCGTCGGCGGGCACCGTCAGCCCTTCCAGCGATTTCGGCGAAAAGCGCTTCTTCAACGCCTCTTCGAACGCGGTGACGCGGAACACGCCGTTGGCGCCGGCGCCGGTGACCGCGACCCGGTTCTCGCTGCCGCGCTTTGCGACAAACACGCCGACCAGCGCATAGCGCGAGGCCTGGTTGCGGAATTTCTGATAGGCCGCCTTCTTCGGCAGCGGGAAGCTGATCTTGGTGATGATTTCCGCAGGCTCAAGCGCGGTCGAGAACATGCCGGTGAAGAAGTCATCGGCTGTGATGCGGCGCTTGTTGGTGATGATGGTGGCGCCGAGCGCGAGGCAAGCGGCGGGATAGTCGGCGGTCGGATCGTTATTGGCGATCGAGCCGCCGATCGTACCCATATGGCGCACCGCCGGATCGCCGATCATGCCGGCGAGCTTGGCAATCACCGGGGCATGCTCTTGCACCACCGGCGAGGTGTGCACCTCGACATGGCGCGTCATCGCTCCGATGGTGATCGAGCGGCCGCTCGGCTCGATTCCCGTCAGGCCTTCGACGCGCGACAGGTCGATCAGTTGCGGCGGCCCGGCCAGGCGCAGCTTCATGGTCGGCAACAGCGTATGGCCGCCGGCCAGAAGCTTGGCGTCCTCGTTCTTGCTGAGCAGATTGACCGCCTGTCGGAGCGTCTCCGGACGATGGAAGGTGAAGGTGTACATCTTAGGCTCTCCGTTTAGCTTTTGCCGTCACGCCGCGCGCGGCGTCGACCGGCCGGATTTCTGTAATGCGGCCCATACCGTCGGCGGCGTCGCCGGCATGGCAATGGCTTCGGTGCCGACCGCGTTGGTGATGGCATTGATGACGGCGGCGGGCGCGGCGATGGCGCCGGCTTCGCCGCAGCCTTTGATGCCGAGCGGATTGGATGGGCACTTGGTCATCGTCGTGCCGACGGTGAGCGACGGGAAATAATCCGCCCGCGGCATGGCGTAATCCATGAACGAACCGGTGACGAGTTGCCCGTCCTTGTCGTAGATCGCGCCCTCGCACAACGCTTGGCCGACGCCTTGCGCAATGCCGCCGTGCACTTGGCCCTCGACGATCATCGGATTGATCACAACGCCGAAATCATCGACCGCCGTCCAGGCGACGATTTCGGTATTGCCGGTCTCCGGATCGATCTCGACCTCGCAGATGTGACACCCGGCCGGGAAGGTAAAATTGGTCGGATCGTAGAACGCGCCTTCCTTCAGGCCGGGCTCCAGCTCCTGGCCGGAGAATTTGTGCGCGACATAGGCGTTGAGCGATACGTCGCCCCACGCCGCCGACCTGTCGGTGCCGGCGACACTGAATTTCCCGTCTTTGAACTCGATATCGCCTTCGGCCGCTTCCAGCATATGCGCGGCAACCTTCTTGGCTTTGGCCTCGACCTTGTCGAGTGCTTTGACGATCGCCGACATGCCGACGGCGCCGGAACGCGAGCCGTAGGTGCCCATGCCGAACTGCACTTTGTCGGTATCGCCGTGCACCACCGAGATGGTGTCGATGGGAATGCCAAGGCGATCGGACACGAGCTGGGCGAAGGTCGTTTCGTGGCCTTGGCCGTGGGCGTGAGATCCGGTGAGGACTTCGACCGAACCCGTTGGATTCACGCGCACTTCGGCAGACTCCCACAAGCCAACGCCAGCGCCCAGCGAGCCTACCGCCTGCGACGGCGCAATGCCGCACGCTTCGATATAGGTCGACAGGCCGATGCCGCGCAGCTTGCCGTGCCGGGCGGACTTCGCGCTTGCGTTTGCCGAAGCCCTTATAGTCGGCGAGCGCCAGCGCCTTCTTCAGCGAGGCCTCATAGTCGCCGGCGTCGTAGGTCATGATCACCGGAGTCTGATGCGGGAACGTCCGCACGAAGTTCTTGCGCCGCAGCTCGGCCGGGTCCTGGCCGATTTCCCGCGCGCCGACTTCGATCAGCCGCTCGACGACGAAGGTCGCTTCCGGCCGCCCGGCGCCGCGATAGGCGTCAACCGGCCCAGTGTTGGTATAGACCGCATCGACCTCGCAATAGATGTGCGGAATGGCGTACTGCCCCGACAGCAAGGTCGCATACAGATAGGTCGGCACCGACGACGAGAACGTCGACATGTAGGCGCCGAGATTGGCGATGGTTTTGGCGCGCAAGCCCAAAATCCTGCCGCCGGCATCGAAGGCCATTTCCGCGTGGGTCACGTGATCGCGGCCATGAGCATCGGTGAGGAAGGCTTCGCTGCGGTCGGAGACCCACTTCACCGGACGGTCGACGCGCCTCGACGCCCACAGCGCGACCACTTCCTCCGGGTAGATGAAAATTTTCGAGCCGAAGCCGCCGCCGACATCGGGCGCGATGACGCGCAGCTTGTGCTCGGGCGCCATGCCGACGAAGGCGGCGATGACGAGCCGAGCGACGTGCGGATTCTGCGACGTGTTCCACAACGTCAGATGGCCGGTCCCGGAATCGTACTCGGCAATGGCCGCGCGTGGCTCCATAGCGTTCGGCACCAGGCGATTGTTGACGATATCGAGCTTGGTGACGTGGTGCGCCGACTTGAACGCGGCGTCGACCGCTTTGGCATCGCCGAGATGCCATTGGTAGATGGTATTGTTGGCTGCGACCTCGTGGATTTGCGGGGCGCCGGGCTTCTGCGCCGCCGCCGGATCGGCGACCGCCGGCAGCACGGCGTAGTCGACTTTCACCTTTTCCGCGGCATCGCGCGCTTGCGCCAGCGTTTCGGCGACCACCACCGCCACCGGATCGCCGACATGGCACGCTTTGCCGACGGCGAGCGCCGGGTGTGGCGCCATCTTCATCGGCGAGCCGTCTTTGGAATGGATCATCCAGCCGCAGATGAGATTGCCGATCTTGTCGGCGGCAAGTTCGGTACCGGTGAGTACCGCAAGCACACCCGGCATGCCGGAGGCAGTCTTGGTGTCGATCGATTTGATCGTGGCGTGGGCGTGCGGGGAGCGGACGAAAAAGGCGTAGCTCTGACCGGGGCGGTTGATGTCGTCGGTGTAGTGGCCCTTGCCGGTGATGAAGCGGTGGTCTTCCTTGCGGCGCACTGCGGCGCCGATCCCGGTCGCACTCATGGCAGTCTCCTCCGGCGTCTTTAGTTTTGTAGAGATGACCTCCGTGTCGCCGCCTACTCGGCGGCCTTCGCGGCGTCGCTGCCCTTCATGGCGCGGGCGCCGGCGGCAATCGCCTTGACGATGTTGTGGTAGCCGGTGCAGCGGCAGATGTTGCCTTCCAGCTCCTCGCGGATGGTGTGGTCGTCGAGCTCGTGACCCTTGCGGCGCACCATATCGACTGCGGTCATGATCATGCCGGGGGTGCAATAACCGCATTGCAGCCCGTGATTCTCGCGGAAGGCCTCCTGCATCGGATGCAGCGGCCCGTCCGCCGGCGCCAAGCCCTCGATGGTGAGCACATCGGCGCCTTCGAGCTGCAGCGCCAGCACGGTGCAGGATTTCACGGCCTTGCCGTTGACCAGCACGACGCAAGCCCCGCATTGCGAGGTGTCGCAGCCGACATGGGTGCCGGTAAGCCGCAGAGTCTCCCGCAGCAATTGCACCAAAAGTGTGCGCGGATCGACGTCAGCGGTGACGGATTTACTGTTCACGGTGAGGGAAACGGCAGCCATATGCGCCTCCTCGGATTCCCCAAAAACGTTGCAATAGCGGACGGCTTGCGGCCGTTTCCCGCTGTCAAGGTCGAAAACACGGCGATTTTCGCCCGATTTCCGACTTTGGAACTGGAATTAGTCTGAACCGCGGCCTAGCCGCAGGTCAAGGAGTATCGCGACGCAAGCGCCAAACCGGGTCACGAACGGCCGGCCAAGACCGGCAACGCCGGTCAGGCGCTTGGCGTGCTGACGGACGCGGCAAACTTCTGGAAGAAATCGTCCGCCAGCTTCTTTGCCGCGCCGTTGACCAGGCGCTGGCCGAGTTGCGCCAGCTTGCCGCCGATCTGGGCCTCGACCGAATAGCTGAGCAATGTGCCGCCGTCCTTGGCCTCAAGCTTTACGACGGCACCGCCGGTGGCAAAGCCCGCCACGCCGCCGTCGCCCTGGCCGGAAATCTTGTAGCCGTTCGGCGGGTCGAGGTCGGACAGCGTGACCTTGCCTTTGAACTTCGCTTTCACCGGACCGATCTTGGTCACGGCCACGGCCTGGAATTCGGTGTCCGACACTTTGTCGAGCTGCTCGCAGCCCGGAATGCAGGCCTTGAGCGTCGCGGCGTCGTTGAGTTTTTGCCATACCGTCTCCCGCGGCACCGGAAGCTGGTATTCGCCGTTCATCGTCATGGCCATCGTGGCGCACTCCTTCGCCGGTCACGCCGGCCGAAATATCGCTTAGCGTCTCGCGCGGCGGCTGGAAAGACTATTATGGGCAAGGTCATGAGCGCCGGCGCCGCGTTGATGGCACGGCTCACGTGACTGCATACGGCTCACGTGGCTGCATAAAGATCCAAGCGCGCGTCAGGGAGGAGAGTTTCATGCCGGATGTCAACGCCGACGGCTGCCGCATTCATGTCGAGGTCGAGGGCCCGGAGCAGGCTCCGGTGCTCATGCTGTCGAACTCGCTCGGCACCAACCTGCACATGTGGGACGAGCAAGTGGCGCCGTTCACGCGCCACTTCCGGCTGGTGCGCTACGATCGCCGCGGCCATGGCCAATCCGACGCGCCGAAGGGCCCCTATTCCATGGAGCGGCTCGGCCGCGACGTGCTGGCGATCCTCGATCACCTCGGCATCGAAAAGATCAATTGGTGCGGGCTATCGATGGGCGGCATGGTCGGCATGTGGCTCGGCGCCCAGGCGCCGAAGCGCATCGACAAGCTGATCCTCTCCAACACCACCGCCTACTTTGCCGATAAGGCGATGTGGGACGGCCGCATCAAGCTGGTCCGCGACAAGGGATTGGCGGCGATCGTCGACGCCAATATGGAGCGCTGGTTCACCGCGGCATTCCGCGCGCGTTCGCCGCAAACCGTCGCGCGCATCCGCGAGATCTTCCTGGCGACCAATGTCGACGGTTATATCGGCTGCGGCGAGGCGATCCGCGCCATGGATCATCGCGCGCTGCTGCCGAAGATCAACGCGCCGACCTTGGTGATCGCCGGCAAGCACGATCCGGCGACGACGCTCGAAGCCGGCGAGTTCATCGCCCAGCATATGCCGAACGCCGAGCTCGCGGTTTTGGACACGGCGCACATTGCCAACATGGAGCAGCCAGAAGTTTACGCGGATACGGTGTTGGGGTTTTTGCTCTCGTAGCTCGGGTTGAGCGAAACCCGGGAACGATCTGGTCGCCGGAACGCCGCTCCCGGATTTCGCGGAGCTTGTCATCGGGCCGGCCACGGGCCGGACCTGTTGGCTCAATCCGAGCTACGATCGTTCACCCGCGGTGATCGCGGAATTGGTGCGGCGTCGTGCCGGTGTGCTTGCGGAAGAAGCGGGCAAAGTGCGACGGGTCGGAAAACGCCAGCTCCTGCGCGATGTCCTGGATCGGCTGGGTCGTAAACACCAACGAGCGCTTGGCTTCGGTGAGCAGGCGCTGCCGGATGAGATGACCGGCGGTGACGCCGGTCGCGCGCTTGACGTGATCGTTGAGCCGATCGACGGTCATGCCGAGTTTTTCGGCATAGAAACCAAGCTGATGCTCGCGCCGGAAGAATTCGTCGACCAGGGCGCGCAGCTGCGCGACCGTGGTGTCGGCGGGGTGCAGGGTGACGCTGCCGGTGCGGGCGCGGCTCGCCGCAAGGCGCGCCACGGTGACCGCAACCAGCGCCAGGAGGCTGCGCATCGACATGCGATAGCCCTCCCGCGCCAAGCTTCCCTCTTCGAACAATTCCGTGCACAGCGCCGACAAGCGCGCCTGTTCCGCTTCACCGGCGATGGGGATGATGGGATGCGCCGCGAGCAGGCGCAGCCGCGACAGCGCTTCGCCTGAGCGATCGGCCAACGCGAACGCCGCGTCCTCGGTGAAGCTCATGACCCAGCCCTCGGTGCCGCCCGGCTCGAAACGGAAACCGTGGGCGACCGCCGCCGGCACCAGGATGGCGGCCGGCGCCGCAAACGGCAGCTTCGCCGCTTCGTAGGTCATTTCGCCGCCGCCGCGCTCGATCAGGAGAATCTGAAACAGATTGCGATGCCGATGGGCGCGGATGGTCCAATCGTGAACCGATGAGCGCGAGGTGATCGTTTCGACGTGAATGAAATCGAACGCCTGATCGTCCGGCGGATCGCCGTACAGGTGAAACAAGGGCAGCGCGTTGGCCATGCACCGAGCATAAACCGATCACGCCGAAGAAGAAGCCGCCGCCGTGAGAGCGAGCGATGTTTTATACAAAAAAGCAGCAGTCCACCGACCGGCGGGCTGCCGCTAATTTCGCAAGACCTAATTTCGCAAGATGAGGTTAGCGGTTCATCCCGCCGCCGCCGCCATGCTGGCCGCCTTGACCACCTTGGCCGCCCTGACCACCTTGGCCGGGCTTGTTCTGACCGCCCTGATGCTGCTCGCCGGGTTTACCCTGCCCGCCTTGCTGCTGCTGGCCCGGCTTGGGCTGGCCGCCCTGCTGCGGGTTGTTCTGTTGCTGCTGCTTGCGCTGCGGATCCTGCTGTTCGTTCGCCATTGGGACGTGCTCCATGGTTCTTGGAAGCCCCCCGTCCAACGCAATGACAACCCGCCAGCTCCGTCGCGGTTCCTGAACCCATCACGCTGGTTTCCAGTAACGAATTGTAAAATCACGGGAAAATGCATATTTTAAATTGCTTCCCACGGCCTGCAAGGCAAGCGGTAACCGGCTTTGCCGGGCGGAGCGGCCCTGTTAAGACTTTGGCGGGGATTCTTACGATTTGACGGGATTCGGCCGGGATTCGGAAGGCAGCGGACGCATGGAATATTTCGTCCAGCAGCTCATCAACGGCATCACGCTCGGTTCCATCTACGGCCTGATCGCCATCGGCTACACGATGGTCTACGGCATTATCGGCATGATCAACTTCGCGCACGGCGACATATTCATGGTCGGCGCGTTCCTCGCTTTGATCGCTTTCCTTGTGCTGGTCGCCATCGGCATCACCGCGGTGCCGCTCGCGCTCCTGCTCGTGCTGCTGATTTCCATGGCGCTGACTGCGCTGTACGGCTGGACGGTGGAGCGCCTCGCCTACCGCCCGCTGCGGCAGTCCTTCAAGCTGGCGCCGCTCATTTCCGCGATCGGCATGTCGATCGTGCTGCAGAACTACGTGCAGGTAGCGCAAGGCGCCCGCGTCAAGCCGCTGCCGCCGCTCATCCGCGGCGGCTACACATTGTTCGAGGGCAACGATTTCGCCGTGCGGCTGTCGAACATCCAGATCATCGTCGTGGTTACGACGCTCGTCCTGATGGCCGGCTTCTCGTTGCTGGTGGCGCGCACGCGGCTCGGCCGCAACATGCGCGCCTGCGAACAGGACCTTAAGATGGCGGCGCTTCTTGGTATCGATGCCGACCGCACCATCTCGCTCACCTTCGTCATCGGCGCGGCGTTGGCGGCCGTGGCCGGTTTGATGTTCCTGCTCTATTACGGCGTGGTCGATTTCTTCATCGGCTTTCTCGCCGGCGTCAAAGCCTTCACCGCCGCCGTGCTCGGCGGCATCGGCTCGCTGCCGGGCGCCATGCTTGGCGGCATTCTGATCGGCCTCATCGAGACCATGTGGTCGGCGTATTTCTCGATCGAGTACAAGGACGTCGCCGCCTTCTCCATCCTCATCATCGTGCTCATTTTCCTTCCGACCGGCATTCTGGGCCGCCCGGAAGTCGAAAAGGTGTGAGGAAAGCGGGGCCGCGTGCCGGGCGAAAGCGAGCCGACCAGACCGCCCCGCTATGTCGCCGCGGTAAAGGAAGCCGTCATCGCCGCGCTGGTGGCTTTCGGCCTGTTCGCCCTCATGATCGGCATCCGCACCGATCAGGGACCGACCGGCGCGCTGGTGATCACGACGCGGTTCGGGCTCCTCGCCGAACTCGTGGCGGCGGTCTTCGTCGGGCGGCTCGGTTTCGCGCTCGTGCGCCGCGAAACGAGCCTATCGATCGACCGCTTCGTACCCGCGTCCGTGAAAGCGGTCGCGGCCGGGCTTATCCCCTACGCAGCGGCGGCTTTCCTCATCGCCGCGCTCATTGTTCCGATCGTTTTCTACGGCGACCGTTATTTGCTCGATCTCGCCATTCTCATCGTCACTTACACCATGCTTGGCTTTGGATTGAATATCGTGGTCGGTCTCGCCGGGCTGCTCGATCTCGGCTATGTCGCCTTCTACGCGGTCGGCGCCTATTCGTACGCGCTGCTCGCGCACTATTTCGGACTGTCGTTCTGGATCTGCCTGCCGCTTGCCGGCATCCTTGCCGCCTTCGCCGGCATCCTGCTCGGCTTTCCGGTGCTGCGGTTGCGCGGCGATTATCTCGCCATCGTCACGCTCGGCTTCGGCGAAATCATCCGGCTGATCCTGCTCAACTGGCAGGATCTCACCGGCGGGCCGAACGGCATTACCGGAATTCCGCGGCCGTCTTTCTTCGGCCTGCCGTTCAATGCGTCGGAGAATGGTTTCGCCGCGACCTTCGGGCTGAGCTATTCCGCGACCCACCGCACCGTTTTTCTTTACTACCTGATCCTGGCGCTGGCGCTCTTGACCAACTGGGTGACCTTGCGGCTGCGCCGGCTGCCGATCGGCCGTGCCTGGGAGGCGTTGCGCGAGGACGAGATCGCCTGCCGGGCGCTCGGCATCAACACCACGACAACGAAACTCACCGCGTTTGCCATGGGCGCGATGTTCGGCGGCTTCGCCGGCGCTTTCTTCGCCACGCGGCAGGGCTTTATCAGCCCGGAATTTTTCACCTTCACGGAATCGGCGATGGTACTGGCCATCGTCGTGCTCGGCGGCATGGGCTCTCAGCTCGGCGTCGCGGTTGCCGCGACCGTCATGCTCGGCGGCTTCGAACTGTTCCGCGAATTCGACCAATACCGCATGCTGGTGTTTGGCGCGGCGATGGTCGCCATCGTGACCTACCGGCCGCGCGGCTTGGTGACGACACGCACGCCGTCGATATTGCTGCGCGGGCGCAAAGCCGGTCCGGCAAAAATCGGCGCCCAGGCACCTACCGAGAATTCTGCATGACCACGACGCCGCTGCTCACGGTCGAACACCTGACCATGCGCTTCGGCGGCCTGCTCGCCGTCAACGACCTCAACTTCACCGCGCGCCAGCGCGAGATCACCGCCCTGATCGGGCCGAATGGCGCCGGCAAGACCACGTTGTTCAATTGCATCACCGGCTTCTACCGCCCGACCGTCGGCCGGTTGCGGCTCGTCCATCCGGACGGCGCTTCGTTTTTGCTCGAGCGGTTGCCGGGCTTTCGCATCGCCAAGGATGCGCGGGTGGCGCGGACGTTTCAGAACGTGCGGCTGTTCGCCGGCATGACGCTTCTGGAAAACCTCCTGGTCGCGCAGCACAACACGCTGATGGTTGCGTCGGGCTTTACGGTGCTTGGCCTGTTCGGCGCGCATTCCTACGCGCGGGCGCAGGACCGCGCCATCGACAAGGCGCGCTACTGGCTCGATCGGGTCGGATTGACCGACCGCGCCGACCAGCCGGCCGGCGCCCTGCCCTATGGGGCCCAACGCCGGCTCGAAATCGCGCGCGCCATGTGCACCGATCCGGTGCTGCTGTGTCTCGACGAGCCCGCCGCCGGCCTCAATAACCGCGAGAGCGCCGAGCTCAATGCGCTGCTTCGCGCCATCCGCGACGAGCACGCCACCTCGATCCTGTTGATCGAGCACGACATGGGCGTGGTGATGGAGATTTCCGACCACATCATCGTGCTCGATTATGGCGTCAAGATCGCCGATGGCGCTCCGCGCGACGTACGCAACGATCCGAAGGTGATCGCCGCCTATCTCGGCATCCCCGACGAGGATATCGCCCAGGTCGGGGCGGAGGTCGGCCTGTGAGTGCACCAGGCGAACCGCTGCTGTCGCTGCGCGGCGTCAAAGCCTCTTACGGCAACGTCGTCGCGCTCAAGGGCGTCGACGTCGACGTGCATGAGGGCGAGATTGTCGCGCTGATCGGCGCCAACGGCGCTGGCAAATCGACGCTGATGATGACGGTGTTCGGCAATCCGCGGGCCGGCGAAGGCAGCATCGTCTTTGCCGGCCGCGACATCACCGCGCTGCCGACCCACGAGGTCGCCAAGCTCCGCATCGCTCAATCGCCCGAAGGCCGCCGGATTTTTCCGCGCATGACGGTGATGGAGAATTTGCAGATCGGCGCGACGGTGACCGACGCCGGCGACTTCGACGCCGACCTCGAGCGGGTGTTCGGGCTGTTTCCGCGGCTGCGCGACCGCCGATACCAGCGCGGCGGCACGCTGTCGGGCGGCGAGCAGCAGATGCTGGCGATCGGCCGCGCGCTGATGAGCCGGCCGCGGCTGATCCTGCTCGACGAGCCTTCGCTCGGGCTCGCGCCCTTGCTGGTGCAGCAAATCTTCGCCGCCATCCGCGCGCTCAACGAACGCGACAAGCTCACCGTGTTCCTGGTCGAGCAGAATGCCTATCACGCGCTCAAGCTCGCGCATCGCGGCTATGTCATGGTCAACGGCGAGATCACGCTGCAAGGCAATGGGCGCGATTTGTTGCAGCGGCCGGAAATCCGCGCCGCCTATCTCGAAGGCGGCAGCCGCTGAGGCACGATGGACGGGCTCTACGACGGCGAAAGCATCCTGCAGATCGTCCTTCTGACCCTCGTGGTCGGCGGCGGCGCTGCCGCGCTGTCGGGCCGGGCCATCGCTCTTGCCTGGCATCCGCCGTGGCAGATGGCGATTGCGGCTTTGCTGCTCGGCGCCGCCGCGCGCTTCTTTCATTTCGCCTTGTTCAAGGGCGAACTGCTGTCCGCGCCATCTTATTGCTGCGATACCCTGATCTTCATCATCGTCGGCATGCTCGCCTGGCGCGCGACGCGGGCAGACCAGATGGTGCGGCAATACCCCTGGCTCTACGCTCGCTCCGGGCCGCTGGGCTGGCGCGAAATCGGGCAAGAAAACCGCCCCTAGCAGTGGTATCGTCTCCCAACACTCAATCCTCGCCGCGCAGATCAGAGGACAAACATGAACAAGCTTTCGCTCGGCGCCTTTGCGCTCCTTTCGGTGCTCGTTGCCGGTCCGGCGATGGCGGACGATATCGTCGTCGGCGCGGCGGGTCCGATGACCGGCGGCCAGGCGACCTTCGGCCGGCAGATGCGCGACGGCGCCGAACAGGCCATTGCCGATATCAATGCCGCCGGTGGCGTGCTCGGACGAAAGCTCCGGCTCGAGATCGGCGACGACGCCTGCGATCCCAAACAGGCCCGCTCGGTCGCGGAAAAGCTCTCCGGCATGGGCGTCGCCGTCGCCGTCGGCCATTATTGTTCCTCGTCGTCGATCCCGGCGTCGGACGCTTATGTCGACGGCAACGTGCTCCAGATCACGCCCGGCTCGACCAATCCGCAATTCACCGATCGCGGCCTGTGGAATACGTTCCGCACCTGCGGCCGCGATGATCAGCAGGGCGGCTTTGCCGCCGGCTATCTGGTGAAGAATTTCAAGGACAAGAATATCGCCATCATCAACGACAAGACGACCTACGGCAAAGGCCTCGCCGACGAGGTGAAGAAGGCGCTCAATGCCGCGGGCGTCAAAGAGAAGCTCAACGAGTCCTACAATCAGGGCGACAAGG
Source organism: uncultured Alphaproteobacteria bacterium (assembly GCA_963829395.1). Taxonomy (GTDB): domain Bacteria; phylum Pseudomonadota; class Alphaproteobacteria; order Rhizobiales; family Xanthobacteraceae; genus BOG-931. Next base: position 82,022 of record CAWHHX010000004.1, read on the forward strand.
ACTTCACCGCGCTCGTCTCCAAGCTCAAGCGCAACAATATCGATATCGTCTATGACGGCGGTTATCATCAGGAAGCCGGCCTGATCGTGCGGCAGATGCGCGATCAAGGATTGGCGACGATCCTGATGGCCGGCGACGCGCTCGCCACCCGCGAATTCTCCTCAATCACCGGCCCCGCCGGCGAAGGCGTGCTGATCACCTTCCCGCCGGACCCGCGCAAGCGGCCGACCGCCGCCGCCGTGGTGAAGAAATTCAAGGACAAGGGCATCGATCCGGAAGGCTACGTGCTCTACACCTACGCCGCCTATCAGATCTGGGCGCAGGCCGCCGCCAAGGCCGGCACGATCGATCCGCAAAAGGTCGCCGCCGCCATGCATGCCGGCACTTGGAACACCGTGCTCGGTCCGATCTCGTTCGACAAGAAAGGCGACATCACCGCCGGCGGCTGGGCGGTCTATCGCTGGGACAAGGACGGCAATTACGACGAGATCACCGAAGCCGGGCGGAGTTGATTGCGTCATTCCGGGGCGCGCCGGAGGCGCGTGCCCGGATGATGGCTACCCGATCTTTGCCAAGAGCGGAAACGTATCCAGCAACCAAAAACTCGCGTGCGTGATCCCGCCGGTGAGAAACGCGATACCGGTGAGGACCAGAAGGCCGCCCATCGCTTTTTCCACCAGGCCGAGATGCGCGCGAAACCGCGCGAGGAACGCGGCGAACGGTTCGACCGCCAATGCGGCAACCAGGAACGGAATGCCCAGGCCAAGCGAATAGACGGCGAGCATGCCGGCACCTTTGGCGACCGTCTCTTCCGATGCCGCCACCGCCAGGATGGCGGCAAGGATCGGCCCAATGCACGGCGTCCAGCCGAACGCGAAGGCAAGCCCCATCAGATAAGCGCCCGAAAGCCCGGCCGGCTTGACGACGTCCAAACGTTTCTCCCGCATCAGCAGCGAGATCGGCGTGAGGCCTAAAAAGTGCAGGCCCATAACGATAATGGCAAAGCCGGCCACAATCGCGAGCTCGCCCGAATAGGCGCGCAGCACGGCACCGACGGCGCTGGCGCTGGCGCCCAGCGCGACGAACACGGTGGAGAAGCCGAGCACAAACAGCAGCGCCGCGGTGATCGTCTCGCGCCGCACCCGCGGTTCTGGCTCCGCATCGGCAAGCCGCTCCAGCGACGTGCCGGTGAGATAGACGAGGTACGGCGGCACCAGCGGCAGCACGCAGGGCGACAGAAAGCTCAACATGCCAGCGGCAAGAGCGGCGGCGATGGTCACATGCATGATGCGCTCGGTTCCTTAGCGTCCTCAATGCCCGGCTGGTCCCCGGCGCGCAAGCACGCCGGCGGCAGCCCCGCGAGGATGTGATCGTTGCGTCATTCTGGGGCCGAGCCAACGGGTCCGGCCCGAAGTGCCGGCCGATGACAAGTCCGCGAGGAGCCCGGACTCCATACCCCTGCCATAGCGGGAAAAAACTCTCGTATTATCCTTGTGAGTTCTCGTGATTATGGATTCCCAAAGCGCCGCGGAATGGCCGGAGTGCAATTTGCGCAATCTCATTACTGACGTGCCGGGAATAAAAATCGGCCACGCCGAGGATCTCCGCCTCGGTTCCGGCGCGACCGCAATCGTGTTCGACGCGCCAGCGGTCGCTTCGATCGACGTGCGCGGCGGCGGACCGGGCACGCGCGAAACCGCTTTGCTCGATCCGGCGCTATCGGTCGGAGGTATCGATGCCATCACGCTTTCCGGCGGTTCGGCGTTCGGCCTTGATGCGGCGTCGGGCGTGCAGGCGTGGCTGAGAGAAAAGGGCCGCGGCTTTGCCGTGGGCACCGCCCGCGTGCCGATCGTTCCGGCGGCGATCTTGTTCGATCTGCTCAGCGGCGGCGACAAGGAATGGGGCCGCTTTCCGCCCTATCGCGAGCTCGGTTACGCCGCCGCGGCTGGAGCCAGCGTCGATTTCGCTCTCGGCAGCGTCGGCGCCGGCACCGGCGCGACCACGGTCAATTGCAAAGGCGGTATCGGTTCGGCGTCGGCGCGGACGGCGGAGGGCCACATTGTCGGCGCGCTAGCGGCCGTCAACGCGGTGGGCAGCGTCAATGTCGGCCGTGGCCCGTGGTTTTGGGCAGCACCATTCGAGCGCGACGGCGAGTTCGGTGGACGCGGTTGGCCGGCGAGCTTCCCGGATGAGGCGCTCGAGCCGGTCGCCAAGGGCGGCCCGCGCGAAAGCACCACCTTGGTCGTGGTGGCGACCGACGCCCTCCTGACCAAAGTCCAGGCCAAGCGTCTTGCGGTCATGGCGCAATCGGGCTTTTCGCGAGCGATCTATCCGGTCCATACCCCGCTCGACGGCGATGTGGTGTTTGCCGCCTCGACCGGCGGCAAGCCGCTCGCCGACCCGCTTTTGGGAATGGCCGTGCTTGGCACAATCGCCGCCAATGTCGTGGCGCGGGCCATCGCTCTGGGCGTGTTTACGGCGAAGGCGTTGCCGCTTCCTGGTGCCATGCCGAGCTGGCAGGACCGATTCCCACGGTAGGGCGACAATGAATTATTCGGTAACGTGACAATGAATTATTCGGCATTTGCGCTTTGGCGAGCGTGCCGCGGAAACCACAATCCCCATCTTCAGGCGGTGGACGGGCCCCCGCAATTGACTCGTCCGCCGATTGCGCCTTTGCTTCGGCGAAGTCCACAATCGCCAAAATGTGCGCCAACCTGTAGTGTATCCCGTGTGCGTTAGAGGGTTATGATGCGCTTCGTCATTATTGTCGTGGCTGCGTTGATGATCCTGGGCCTCGCGGCCTTTGGCGTCGTCTCCGCACAAAAGATGGCCGCCGTTTCGGCCTCGCCGGCGGCGTCGAATACGCGCGTCGCTGCGCTGACGCCGGGCGCCCCGGCTGCGCGGGCGCCAGTCAGCCAACCCGTCAGCCAAGTTGCCACGGCCGGCTCTTCCGGGCCTTCCGCGGCTGCGCCGCAAACGACCGCCACTGAACGGGGTCCCGCTTGGCCGGCGCAAATGGCGCAAACCACGCCGGCCCCGGCACCCGGTGCGAGCGCGCCGGCGGCAAATTCATCCCCCCAGAGCAAGCCTGCCCCGGCGGCGACCAATATTCCGCCGTGCGATAAACCCGGCGGCATGGGCCTTGCGCGCATCGTCGAGATCGACACGACCGGCGGCCCGGGCTTTGGTTTCGAGCATTTCAAGCAGTACGACTTCCTCCGCGACAAGGAGATCGTTCTGACCTTCGACGATGGTCCCTGGCCGGGGAGCACGCCCGCCGTCCTCAAGGCGCTGGCCGACGAATGTCTCAAGGCCACATTCTTCGAGATCGGCAAGCACGCCACGTGGCACCCTGAAATCACTAAGCAGGTCATCGAGGCCGGGATGACGGTCGGCACCCACACTTGGTCGCACAAGGATCTGGCGCGGAATCCTTACGCGAAGGACCTCGAACAGGCCGAGGCGGAAATCGAGATGGGCAACAGCGCCGTGCACATGGCCGCTGCCGGCGCACCGGTCGCCCCGTTCTTTCGTTTCCCCGACCTGCAGCACCCGCCGCAACTACTCGAATATCTGGCGCAGCGTAACATCGCGATCTTCTCGACCGACATCGACTCCCGCGATTTCAAGCTGCACAAACCGGAGCAGGTGATCAAATCCGTGATGAGTCAGCTGGAAAAGCGCGGCAAGGGCATCATCCTGATGCATGACTTCCAGAAGAACACCGCCGAGACGCTGCCGGAGCTGCTGCGGCTGCTCAAGGCCGGCGGCTACAAGGTCGTGCACATGGTGCCGAAGCAGCAGCTGACGACGCTGCCCAAATACGACGAGATGGTCACCCACCAGGACAAGCTGTCGTCCAACAACACCCGGCCGGAAAACAGCGTCGTCCGCACCATCGGCGAATAGCCGGTTCTTCGAGCGCGTCACTGCGAGCGCCAGCGAACGGGTCCGTCAGCGCCCCCGAATGACGGGTCACTGCGCGAACCGCTCCACGCCATAGGGCTTCGGATCGCAGAACGGCGTCGCGCCGGTCATCATCTCGGCAATGAGCCGGCCGGTTGCCGGGCCGAGCGTCAAGCCCCAATGGCCATGCCCGAAGGCAAGCCACAGGCCGCGATGGCTCGGTGCCCGCGCGATCACCGGCCGCGAGTCGGCAAAGCACGGCCGCGCTCCGAGCCAGGGTTTCGGCTCGACCGGCGCGTCGAGCGGAAACAACGCCCGCGCCGCCGGCAACAGCCGATCGAACTGAACCGGCGTCGGCGCTGCGTCGCGGGCGGCAAACTCGACCCCGGTGGTGATGCGGATACCCTGTTCCATCGGCGCCAGCAGGTAGCCATTCGCCGTATCGAGCACCGGCCGGCTGAGCGTGGCGTTGCCGCGCGGGCGGAAATGCCAGTGATAGCCGCGTTTGACCGCAAGCGGCAGCTTGATACCGAGCGGCACGAGAACGTCCGGCGCCCACGGACCGAGCGCGATCACTACATCGCCGGCATCGAGCGGCCCGGCCGCGGTCTCGACCCGCCAGAAACGATCGGCGCGATGCAGCGAGCGCGCGTCGCCGCTCAGCGTAAGACCGCCCAGCGCGGCAAAGCGCGCCGCATAGGCGCGGGTGAGCGCCAGCGGATTATCCACGCTGACCGCGCCGGTCCAATGCACGGCGTGCCGGAAGACGCCGTTGAGCGCCGGCTCCAGCGCCAGCGCCGCATCGCGATCGAGCCGGACGTTGGCGATGCCGAACCGTGCCGCGAGCTCGAGCTCGGTCGCCTGCGCGGCGAATGCGCGGTCGGTACGATAAAGCTTGAGCCAGCCGCGGCGGCTCAAATGACGCTCAGCGCCGGCCTCCGCCGCAAGCGCCTCGTGCTCGGCGACGGCGCGCGCCAGCAGCGGCCGCATCACCTGCGCCGTCTCGATCAGCCGCGCCGGCTGCGACGCCGCGCGAAATGATAAGAGCCAGGGCGCAATCTGCGGCAGAAACGCCAGGTGATAATTGGCGGCCGGCGAACGCTTGAGCGCGATGCGCACAAGCTCGGCAAAGCTCGACGGGAACGCAGCCGGAAACACCGTGTTGCCTTCAATGATGCCGGCATTGCCGTAGGAGGTGCCCTCCCCCGGCGCGCCGCGGTCCACCAAGGCTACCGACAAGCCGCGCTTGGCGAGGTGGACCGCGATGGAGGTACCGACAATGCCGGCTCCGAGCACGATGACGTCGGTGTGCGCCAGGGAAGCCTCCGCCGCGTTCGCTGCCAACGTATGCGCAAACTCGGCCGGCACGACAAGGCCCGGCAGCGATGGCATGGATGCAAGCCTGCTAACCATGCCGCGACGGCGCGTTGCCCGCTCACCCATGGCGTGTTAGGCGAACCGCGACGCTTAAAGCTTGCTCCGCTCATCTCCGCGCAGGCCCGGAATACAGAGCAGCAGCGATGGTGTCGTCGAATTTTTCTGGGTCCCCGCCTTGGCGGGGACGATCGGCGTGGATATCTGCGAGGAGCCGGTGCAGCGCCCACTCATCATCGCCCCGTCGATCCTCGCCGCCGACTTCGCCAAGCTCGGCGAGGAAGTGCGGGCGGTCGACGCCGCCGGCGCCGACTGGATCCACGTCGATGTCATGGACGGTCATTTCGTCCCCAACATCTCGATCGGGCCGGATGTGGTGAAGGCGGTGCGCGGCCACACCAAGAAGGTGCTCGACGTCCATCTGATGATCGCGCCGTGCGATCCTTATCTGGAAGCCTTCGCCAAGGCCGGCGCCGACATCATCACCGTCCATGTCGAGGCCGGCCCGCACATCCACCGCTCGCTGCAAGCCATCCGCGCGCTCGGCAAAAAGGCCGGCGTCACCATGAATCCCGGCACGCCGGCAGACGCGGTCGAGCCGGTCATCGACCTGGTCGATCTGATATTGGTGATGTCGGTCAATCCGGGCTTCGGCGGTCAGAAGTTCATCCCGGCGGCCATCGACAAGCTGCGCAAGCTGCACGCGCTCGCCGCCGGACGGCCGATCGACATCGAGATCGACGGCGGCATTACGCCGGACCTCGCGCCCGACGTCGTGCGCGCCGGCGCCAACGCGCTGGTCGCCGGCTCGGCGGTATTCAAGGACCGCACGCCGGAGTCATATCGTGCAAACATCGCGGCGATCCGCCAGGCGGCGGCACTGGTCCGCGGGGAGGCTGCATAATGGGAATGCTGATTGACGGACAATGGCGCGACGAAGATCCGCCGACCGAGGTCGGCAAAGCCGGCAATTTCCAGCGGGTCGACAGCGTGTTCCGCGATCGCGTCACCGCCGACGGCTCCTCGGGCTTTAAGGCGGAGGCCGGGCGCTACCACCTTTATGTCGCCTACACCTGCCCTTGGGCGCACCGCACGCAGATTTATCTGGCGCTGAAGAAACTCACCGGCGCCATCAGCGTCGCCATCGCCGTTCCCGGGCTGCGCGCCGAAGGCTGGACCTACGAGGACAATGCCGCCTTTCCGGATTGCACGCCGGACCGGGTCAACGGCTTCCACTATCTGCACGAAGCTTACGCGGCGAGTAATCCGCACTATACCGGCAAGGTGACGGTGCCGACGCTGTGGGACAAAAAGACCAGGCGGATCGTCAACAACGAATTCCTCCGAAATCATCCGCATGCTCAATTCGGAGTTCGCCGGCGTCGGCGCCGACGCGACGGATTTCTATCCGAAGCATTTGCGCGCCGAGATCGATCGCATCAACGAGCAGGTCTACGCCAACGTCAACAATGGCGTGTATCGCTGCGGCTTCGCGCGCTCGCAAGCCGCCTACGACGAAGCCTATGACGCGCTGTTCGCCACCCTCGACGAGATCGAAGCCCGGCTCGGCCGGCAGCGTTATCTGGTCGGCAATGCAATCACCGAAGCGGATTGGCGGCTGTTTCCGACTTTGGTGCGCTTCGACGTCGCCTATTTTTCGCTGTTCAAGTGCAATCGCAACCGCATTGCCGACTATCCGAACTTGTTCAATTACGTGCGCGACCTCTACGCGATCCGCGGCGTCGCCGAGACCGTCAAGCCGCGCTATTACGTCATGGGCTATTACTCGATCACGCGCGTCAATCCGACCGGCATCATCCCCAAAGGAACGCCGGTCGACTTCAAGAAGCCGCACGATCGCGCGCGCTTTGCGGCGTGACATGGAGGGACCGATCATTTGCCAGGATATGAACGTCCGGTGATGCAGGAATGATCTCGCGTTACACCCGCGCGGAAATGGCGGCGATCTGGTCGCCGGAAACGCGCTTTCGCATCTGGTTCGAGATCGAGGCGCATGCCGCCGACGCCATGGCCGAGCTTGGCATCATTCCCAAAGAAGCGGCCAAGACGATCTGGGCCAGCGGCAAGAACGCCAAATTCGATAGCGCGCGCATCGAGGAGATCGAGCGCGAAACCAAGCACGACGTCGTCGCCTTTCTCACCCATCTGGCGGAAATCGTCGGCCCGGAAGCGCGCTTCGTGCATCAGGGCATGACCTCGTCCGACGTGCTCGACACTTGCCTCAACGTGCAGCTCGTGCGCGCCGCCGACCTGCTCATCGCCGACGTCGAAAAACTCAACGCCGCGCTCGAGCGCCGCGCTCGCGAGTTCAAACGCACGCCGACTATCGGCCGCTCACACGGCATCCATGCCGAGCCGACGACGTTCGGGCTCAAGCTCGCCTACGCCTATGCCGAATTCGACCGTGCCAAGAGCCGGCTCAAGGCGGCGCGTACCGAAGTCGCCACCTGCGCGATTTCCGGCGCCGTCGGCACGTTCGCGCAGGTCGATCCCCGGGTCGAAGCCCATGTGGCGAAGGCGATGGGGCTTGCGGTCGAACCGATCTCGACCCAGGTCATCCCGCGCGACCGTCACGCAATGTATTTCGCCACGCTCGGCGTCATCGCCTCCTCGATCGAGCGCCTGGCGACCGAGATCCGTCATTTGCAGCGCACCGAAGTGTTGGAGGCGGAGGAGTATTTCTCCGAAGGCCAGAAGGGCTCCTCCGCCATGCCGCACAAGCGCAATCCGGTGCTGTCGGAGAACCTGGTCGGGCTCGCCCGCATGGTGCGCGCTTATGTGACGCCGGCGCTCGAGGATGTCGCGCTGTGGCACGAGCGCGACATCTCGCACTCGTCGGTGGAACGCATGATCGGGCCAGATGCGACGGTGACGCTCGACTTCGCGCTCGCGCGGCTCGCCTCGATCATCGATAAGCTGATCGTCTATCCCGGCAATATGCTGAAAAATCTCGACCGCGCCGGCGGCCTCGTCCATTCGCAGCGCGTCCTGCTGGCGCTGACGCAAAAGGGCGTGACCCGCGAGGACGCCTACCGTCTGGTCCAGGGCAACGCCATGAAGGCCTGGCGCGGCGAAGGCGATTTTCTCGCGCTGCTCAAGGCCGACGCCGAGATTCGCAAACATCTCAGCGACCAGGAGCTGACGGCGAATTTCGATCTCGATTTTCATCTGGCGCAGGTCGATACGATCTTCCAGCGCGTTTTTGGCCGCGCCTGATCTTTAATCTCCAGCGCAGCACTGATTCGTTCTAGTTTCTGCTTCGATATTTGTTTGCCCGACTCAGTTTTCCTGGCGTAACGTCCCACAACTTTCTGGGGAAAAGACCCTATTTGGGAGCAAACAATGGGCCGATTGGTGCGCAAGCCGCGGATAGCGGACCTCGATTCGCAGATCGCCGGTCTCGAAGGCGCCACGCAGTCCGGGCTGGCCGGCATGCGCGCGGCGGTCATCGATCCCGGCGACGGCTATCTGGAACGGATGGTCAAGTATGTGCCGGCCGAGATCATCGCATTCTCGATGGTGGTCAATGCGATCCTCGATCAGGCGATGAAAAGCGGCGGCGAGAACGCCGCCATGGCCGGCGTGCCGGTGCCCGTCATCGCCATCGGCGCCTTGGTCGTCGCTTGCATGCTGACGCCGCTGTTTTGCTGGTATGTCCGCCAGGACGGCGACGCCTGGATCACCAATGCCGTCGTCTCCACCATAGCATTGCCGTTCTGGGCCTATCTCATGGGCGCGGTCGCCTTCGCCAATCATCATGACGGCAACCTCGCGGCGATCCTCTTGATGTCGTTCACGGTGGTGAGCGGCCTCGTCGCGCCGCGGCCGGACATGCCCAAGGTGCGCGAGCAGCCGGTGGAAGAAACCGTTCCGGAACGGCCGCGCCTTGTCGACGTTCTGGCCGGCTGAGGTGGTCGCTAGGCGCCCACCAAGCTGAAACGTTGGCCTTCGTAACGCCCCGATAGCAGCGGCTCGATCGTCCGTGCCATGTGTCGTATGATGCGCATCGCATGATGGCGGCTGCGGAAAGCATTGTGGTGTTCGATTCGGGTCTCGGCGGTCTCACGGTTTACCGTGAGATGGCGGCAGCGCGGCCGCACGCTGACTTCGTCTATGTCGCCGACGATGCGGCGTTCCCTTACGGGGCGATGGACGAGCAGAAGCTGGTCGGCCGGGTCGTCGAACTCATCGGCGAACTGATCGCCACGCACCGGCCCGATCTTGTCGTCATTGCCTGCAACACCGCCTCGACCATTGCGCTGCCGGCGTTGCGCAAGAATTTCTCGGTGCCGTTTGTCGGTACCGTGCCGGCGATCAAGCCGGCTTGCGCCGGCTCGATCACCAAGCGCGTCTCGGTGCTCGGCACCGAGGCCACGGTGGCGCGCGAATATACCCGCGCGCTTATTCGCGACTATGCCGGCGATTGTCAGGTCACGCTGGTCGGATCGAAGAACCTCGCCGCCTACGCCGAGGCTGAGCTCGCGGGCACGCCGGCCGAAGACGCGGCGATCGCCGTCGAGATCGCGCCCTGCTTCTGCGACGGCGCGGCTCGCACGGACACGGTGGTGCTCGCCTGCACCCATTATCCGCTCGTCATCGAGCGGCTCCGGCGGCTTGCCCCCTGGCCGGTCAACTTCATCGATCCGGCGCCGGCGATCGCCCGGCGCGTCGGCGACCTGCTGGGCCCGGCGACCGCCGAGGCGCGTGCCGGCACCACGCGCGCCATTTTCACGTCCGGCCGCGCGCCGCACCCGGTTCTCGCGCGCTTCGGCATCCGCTCCAGCCAGACCGCGACGACGACCGCCGGCCGACCCTGACGCCGCCGACGGCGCGGTTGCCGGCCTATTCCATCAACGCTACCGGCTCCAACGGGCCACTCGACCGGCCGTTTGACACTAGGCCGTATTCCCCCTAGATACCGCGCACGGCGCGGGCCTTTAGGGGCCCGCGCGGTGTTTCGCGACCCGTGGTTTGCACCGGCGCTTCGGCTGCAGACCTGTCAGTTCCGGACAATCCGGGACAGAGGAGGGCGCGATCCTCAACCAGCACGCTTAATGAGGACGCGAATGACCAAGCGCCACGAGGCGAAGTACAAGATCGACCGCCGGCTCGGACAAAACATCTGGGGGCGGCCCAAATCACCGATCAACAAGCGCGAATACGGCCCCGGCCAGCACGGCCAGCGGCGCAAAGGCAAGCTCTCCGATTACGGTGTGCAGTTGCGCGCTAAGCAGAAGCTCAAAGGCTACTACGCCAACATGTCGGAGCGGCACTTCCGCGGCATCTACGAGGAAGCGCGACGGCTCAAGGGCGACACCGGCGCTCACATGATCGGCCTGCTCGAACGCCGGCTCGACACCATGATCTATCGGGCGAAGTTCGTGCCCACCGTGTTTGCGGCGCGGCAGTTCGTCAACCACGGCCATGTCAAAGTGAACGGCCATCGCGTGACCATCCCGAGCTTCCGGGTCAAGGTCGGCGATCTCATCGAGGTCAAGGAAAAGTCGAAACAGCTGGCGCTGGTGCTCGAAGCGACTGCGCTCGCCGAGCGCGACGTCCCCGACTATGTCGAGGTTGATCATTCCAAGATGACGGCAAAGCTCTCGCGCATCCCACTGATCGGCGACGTGCCTTATCCGGTGATGATGGAACCGCACCTCGTCGTCGAATACTACTCACGCTGACCCGCCCGCTTAGGGCGCGAACGAAGCATTTTCCCCGATCGGCTCAGGGCGCAATCGCTTTGGTTGAAGCAACTGCGCCCTCATATTTTGAGGTGCACGATCGAGGCGCTGTGACGCTTTCCGCAAGCCGTAAAGCGGCAAATTTGCTGCACTGCTTTCTGATTCGATTTGTTTTTGCTGCAGCGCGTTTTGTTTTGTTGCGGCGCGATTTGTTTTTGTTGCAACGCGTCATGTGTCGTGAAAGCCGCGACAAGCTGATTTATACACCTCTTTGTCACGGGCAAACTTGAAATGCCAAAACCTCGCGAGTACGCTTTCCGGTGTAAATCGTAAGCAAATCTCATTGATTGCGTACGCTCGGGGCTTCAACAGACAAAACGGGGAGAACGTACATGGACGCGTTAGGACGGGTAAAAGGTTGGATCGGCGGACTGACGGAAATCGGGCTGATGCTGCTGGCGCTGGCGATCGTCGCGGCGCTTCTGGTCGGATCGAATTTGCCGTTCTTCGGCAACGTCACCGGCAACATCATGGCTCTAGTGAAGAGCCTCGGCGACGCCGGTCTCGTCGGGTTGATTGCGCTCGGCGTGATCCTCTGGCTGTTTTCGTCGCGCCGGATGGCGTAACGCCGCGCCGCGGCTTTCTGAAAAAAGCGACACGCGTGTTCGAGACAACGTTGGGTGGCGAGCAAGCTCCCACCCAACGCTTCAAGGACGTGTAATGTTGGATTATCTGCAAAAAGCCAGAGAGTATCTTTGGGCGTTTGTCGAGCTGGGATTCCTGGCGATCCTGACCGTCATGCTGATTTATTTGATCATGGGGCAGGACTCCGGCGTGTTCGTGTCAGGAGTTGCCGACAACGTTCTCAAATTCGCCGCCGCCCTTCCCGCTCAAAGCCTGGTCGGGATCGCCATCGTGCTGGCGTTGATCTTCATGCTGAGCAAACGGGTCCGCTAGTCGACAGCGGCTACGCCGGCAGTCCAACCAACGGCAATCCAAAAAACAAAATGGCCGGGACAAGCCCGGCCAAATGACGGCATTGGTGCAGTGCGCGGTGAACCGGCTAAACCTGCTCGCTCTCTTTCACCGGCAGGCCCTTTTCCTTCAACAGCGACTGCAGCTCGCCGGCCTGAAACATTTCGCGGATGATGTCGCAGCCGCCGACGAATTCGCCCTTGACGTAAAGCTGCGGGATCGTCGGCCAATTGGAATAGTTCTTGATGCCGCCGCGCAGGTCGTCGTTCTCCAGCACGTTAAGGCCCTTATAGGGCACGCCGAGATAGTCGAGGATCTGCACCACCTGGCCGGAGAAGCCGCACATCGGAAATTGCGGCGTCCCTTTCATGAACAGGAGGACGTCGTTGGACTTCACCTCGTTATCGATGAACTGCTCGATGGACATCGCGGTTCTTCCTTGTTACCGGCGCGCGCTGCCTGGCGCCGAATCCTAGCTGGCACGATTACTCATATATGTAGCGTAAATCGCCGGCAAAGCCACGCCGTGATTTCGTCCCGGCGATCAAAATTTCGCCGGGAAATCAATTGGGCGCGCCGACCGCGGCCGGCAGCATAACGTTCCACTGATGAAGGCAAAAATGGCCGAAAATGGCCTGGGGAGGCGGCGATTTAACGCTCCGGGGTACCGGTCTGCAGCGCCAGAGCGTGCAGCTTGCCGCCCATTTCGCCTTTGAGCGCGTCATAGACGATCTTGTGTTGCTGCACCCGCGACTTGCCGCGAAACGACTCGGCGATGACGGTCGCGGCATAATGGTCGCCGTCGCCGGCTAAATCGCGGATCGTCACGCTGGCGTCCGGGATACTCGCCCGGATCAGGCGCTCGATATCGTTCGCGGCCATGGCCATGGCAGCGCCTCCATGATTTGCCGACTCCCCGCCGATTTGAATTAACAGACTAGCGCCACGCCGCAAAGCACCTGCGATAGGGCAATAGAACGCATGCTGGACGGGCGCCGCGCCGTGATGCTACGTGGCGCGAACCGGCAAGGGGGGCGGCTCTATGCGGATCGGGCATTCCGGCGTGGCGAAGCGTTTGGTTCTGGCCGCCATGCTCCTGGGCGCTTGGTGTGCAACGGCACTTGCCCAGCAGCCGACACCCGACCAGATCGCGGCGATCCGTCAATCCTGCCGCTCCGATTTCATGTCGCGCTGCGCCGGCGTTCAACCAGGCGGCAAAGACGCGCTGGAATGTCTCAAGCGCAACGCCGGTAGTGTATCGGCGCTCTGCAAGTCGGCGCTCGACGCCGTCGGCCCAAAGCCGGCCGCAGGTGGCGCTGAGCCCGCGCCCGCGGCGGCACCGCCACCTGCGCCAGCAGCCAATAAGCCGGAGCCGGCGGGCACGCCGCCCGCATCAGCGCCTGAGCCGTCGCCGGCGGCCGCACCGCCATCCTCGCCGACGCCCGAACGCCCGCCGACCGAAGCCGGAAATCCGCCGCCGCCGCAAGTCGCCGCCGTCCGCGCGGCTTGCCGCGCCGATTTCGGCGTGCATTGCCCCGGCGTGAAGCCGGGCGGTGCCGCCGCACTGCGATGCCTGCAAGTCAATGCCGCCGCGCTTTCGCCGCGATGCCGCCGCGCCGTGGAAGCCATGGGCGACGGCGGCGCCGCGCCACCGCCGGCGGCGACACCGGAGGCGCCGGCCGCATCCTCCCCGCCCGCGGCGGTCGCGCCGCTCGGGCCGATCCCACCGATGCTGCCGCGCCGGGCGCTCGAGATTCTCTCGTTCTGCGGTCCCGAGCGAGCGGCCTTGTGCGGAGATGTGCCGCCGGGCGGCGGCCGCATCATCCAGTGTCTTGCGGATCAAGCGCCGCGTTTGTCGCCGACGTGCTACGGCGCCATCGCCCGCGCGATCCGATAAAAGCGGGCGAAGCGCCGCCCGTTATTTCCACAGCTCGGCGGTCGCGAGCTTGGCGCCGGCCGCCAAAGCCTCCAGCTTCGCCCAGGCGATTTGCGGATGGATCCTGCCGCCGAAGCCGCAATCGGTGCCGGCGATGACGTTGTCCCGGCCGACGACTTTGGCGTAGCGCACGATGCGGTCGGCGACGACGCGGGGATGTTCGACGATGTTGGTGGCGTGGCTGACCACGCCGGGGATAAGCAGCTTGCCATCGGGCAGAGCGACATCTTCCCAGACCCGCCATTCATGCTCATGCCGCGGATTTCCAGCCTCGACCGAATAAGCTCCGGCATTGACGCTCAGCACCAGGTCGACGATGTCGGCCAACGGAATGTCCGTGGTATGCGGGCCGTGCCAGCTTCCCCAGCAGATGTGGAAGCGGATGCGGTCGGCCGGCAGACCGCGCAGCGCGTGATTGAGCGCTTCCATGCGCACCCGCTCGAATTTCTTGAATTCGTCGAGCGGCGGCTCCGGATTGATCATGTCCCAATTGTCGGGAAGGCTCGGGTCGTCGATCTGCAAAACGATGCCGGCGTCGACGATTGCTTTATATTCGTCACGCATCGCCTCGGCGGCGGCGAAGACGAATTCCTCCGGATTGTTGTAGTGCAGATCTTCGCTGCGCGCGAAACTGCCCGGCCCGATCGAGCACATGAAACCTTCCTCGACACCGGCGGCGGCAAGCGCCGTTTTCAGATTGTCGATATCGGCGGCGAGCGCCGCGTGCCCGGTATATTTGATCGGCGCGGTGCAGACCGGGCGCCGCGGCCGCCGCCGGGCGGCGCTGCCGACCAACGTGCCGGTCGATTCCGGGTCCTGGTAAAATTCGCTGAATTTCTGCCAGTCGCGGCGATTGCCGAAGGTTGTCAGCGCGACATCCGCCACGCTCGACTTTTTCTGCTTCGATTCGGGAACGGAATCCGGCGGGACGAAGCCGGCCATGCGGGCGAACGCGTAATTCCACCACACGCCGTAATCGTAGTGCGCGGCCATCGGTTTGCCGAACTCGCCGTCGTCGGCAATGTCGATGCCGACGTCGCGCTGCTTGCGCACCACGTCGGCGACCGCGGCGGCGAGGCTTTTGGCGTAGTCCCCATCGTCCTTGCTGTCGCCGCTGGCCCGCGCCCTATTCATTTCGATGAGGTTTGCCGGCCGCGACAGGCTGCCGGCATGGGTGGTGAGAATCCGCTCCGTGCTGCGCTTCATTGTTGTTGCCTCCCTGGGAATGCGTGTCTTTTGGATTGAGCGATCGTATCGGCCGCGTAAGGCGCGGCAAGACGCGTCGGTCGGAGCGTCAAGTCGCGCCCGCCATGTAGGCGGGGAGCCAGGACTCGAAGCGGGACAGAAGGTCGCTGACCAGAAGCGGCCGCTCGTCGGCAATCGCCAGGACGCGGCCGCCGGTGGCGCCGAGCCGGGCAAGCGGCACTGCGGCTGCCGCGGCGCGCTGCGCGACGGCGCCGCCATCCTTCGCCGTCACCACATAACGGGCCTGATCCTCGCCGAACCAAAATGCGTGATGGGGAACGCCGGCGGGCGGTTCGAGCACCGCACCGATGTGCGAAGCCATCGCCATTTCGGCAAGCGCGATCAGAAGCCCGCCGTCGGATACATCGTGCACCGCCGACACCAAACCGTCGCCGATCAGCGCGCGCACAAACTCGCCGTGGCGGCGCTCGGCAGCGAGATCGACCGGCGGCGGGGCGCCCTCCTCCCGGCCGCAGATCTCGCGCAGGTAGAGCGACTGACCGAGCCAGCCCCGTGTTTCGCCAACCAGTAAGATCGACTCGCCTTCGGCCTTGAACGCGATCGTCATCGACTTGGTGAAATCATCGAGCAGACCGACGCCGCCGATCGTCGGCGTCGGCAAAATGGCCCGGCCGTTGGTTTCGTTGTAGAGCGACACGTTGCCCGACACGATCGGGAAATCGAGCGCGCGCGCCGCCTCGCCGATGCCACGAATGCAGCCGACCAGCTGACCCATGATCTCGGGCCGCTCCGGATTGCCGAAATTGAGATTGTCGGTGAGCGCGAGCGGCCGGGCGCCGACGGCGCAGAGATTGCGCCACGCTTCCGCCACCGCCTGCTTGCCGCCCTCGACCGGATCGGCGTCGCAATAGCGTGGCGTGACGTCGGCGGTCAGCGCCAGCGCCCGCGGCCCCTCGTTGATGCGCACCACCGCGGCATCGCCGCCGGGCCGCTGCACGGTGTTGCCGAGGATGACATGATCGTATTGCTGCCAAACCCACCGCTTGGAGCAGAGGTCGGGTGAGCCGATGAGTTTCTCCAATGCATCGGCAACGCCAAGCTTCGGCTTGACCGAAGCCGGATCGATGATCGGCAGCTTGGGGCTTTCGACGAACGGCCGATCATAGACCGGCGCTTCGTCGCCAAGCTCCTTGATCGGCAGATCGGCCATCACCGCGCCGCTGTGGCGCACCAAAAAACGCCTGGTCGGCGTGGTCTCGCCGACCACGGCGAAATCGAGCCCCCATTTGCGGAAGATCGCTTCGGCCTCCTGCTCCTTCTCCGGCTTGAGCACCATGAGCATGCGCTCCTGGCTCTCCGAGAGCATCATCTCGTAAGCGCTCATGCCGCTTTCGCGGCACGGCACGCGCTCGAGCTCGAGCGTCACGCCGAGATCGCCCTTGGCGCCCATCTCGACCGCGGAACAGGTCAGGCCCGCGGCGCCCATGTCCTGAATGGCGATGACGCAATCCTTGGCCATGATCTCGAGGCAGGCTTCGAGCAGAAGCTTTTCCGAAAATGGGTCGCCGACCTGCACCGTCGGGCGCTTCTCTTCCGCGTCAGCGCCGAACTCGGCCGAGGCCATGCTGGCGCCGTGGATGCCATCGCGTCCGGTTTTCGAGCCGAGATAGACGATCGGCATGCCGACACCCGACGCCGCCGAATAGAAAATCTTGTCGGCGTCTGCCAAGCCGACCGCCATGGCGTTGACCAGGCAATTGCCGTCGTAGCGGCGGTGGAAGCGCACTTCGCCGCCGACCGTCGGCACGCCGAACGCATTGCCGTAGCCGCCGATGCCGGCGACTACGCCGGAAACGAGGTGACGCGTTTTCGGATGATTCGGATCGCCGAACGACAGCGCGTTGAGGCAAGCAATCGGCCGCGCGCCCATGGTGAAGACGTCGCGCAGAATGCCGCCGACGCCGGTCGCGGCGCCCTGATAGGGCTCGATATAGCTCGGGTGGTTGTGGCTCTCCATCTTGAACACGACGGCGAGGCCATCGCCGATATCGATGACGCCGGCATTCTCGCCCGGGCCCTGGATGACCCACGGCGCCTTGGTCGGCAGCGTGCGCAGATGGATTTTCGAGGATTTGTACGAGCAGTGCTCGTTCCACATCGCCGAGAAAATGCCGAGCTCGGTAAATGTCGGCACCCGCCCGATCAGCTTGACGAGGCGCGCATATTCGTCGGGCTTGAGCCCGTGCTCGGCGATCAGTTCGGGCGTTATGGCGGGTTCGTTGGGGATCATGGCTCAGCGCGCACGTGTTACCCTGCGAGGTAACTGAAGCGGCTGCCCCGTTCCAGCAGCAATTGGTCGGTTCAAACCACTCAACCGCGCAGCGCCTTTTCGGCGAGTGCGATCCATTCCGCCTGCACCCGCCGGACATATTTGGGTGCGCGCTTGAGCTGAGTCAAAAGCTCGGTAAAGACCACCCTCGCGTCGGCCTTGCGGCCGGTTTTGTCGAGCAGGAGCCCGTAACGCGCGCGCGCTTCGGCACCGGGATAATAGTTCGCCACCGCCTGGTATTCGAACAGCGCTTCCGCGGTGTGGCCGCTGTCTTCGAGCGCGCGGGCATAAAGCAGGTGGCCGTCGGCGGACTGGTAGTCCGGCCAGCGCGCGCGCAGATCCTCAAGGGTCGCGACCGCGTCCTGCGGATGGCCAAGGCCGAATTGGGCCCGCGCCTTGCCGAGCGCATAGACCGCATCGTCGCCCATCGGCAGCGCCAAAATGTGCCGGTAGTGGCCTTCGGCCTCGGCGAATTTTCCGAGCGTGAGGCACTCGTCCGCGAGCGCTGAGCGGTTGGCGATGGTGTCGGCGACGTCGAGCTGAACGGTGAGCAAGCGATAGCGCTTTTCCGGATCAAGCGTGCTGACGACCCGCCGGCGGGCATGTTGGCCCTGCGCGCTACCGAACCATTCCGGCAACAGCTCGACCAGCACATAACCGAGCGCGCCGAAGCCGGGGATGAACAGGATCACGTAGCCCCACGGCCAGAACCGGCCGGTCTTGGCCGCATGGACGATCAAGCCAACGTCGATCAAGAGCAGGATCACTCCGAATGGCATTGAAGCTCCACAACGGCGTCAGGCGCGGCGCTCATGCGGCCTGC
This sequence comes from uncultured Alphaproteobacteria bacterium, assembly GCA_963829395.1. GTDB lineage: Bacteria > Pseudomonadota > Alphaproteobacteria > Rhizobiales > Xanthobacteraceae > BOG-931. The sequence goes on from CAWHHX010000004.1 coordinate 100,279, forward strand.
TTAAAATAATCCACCAGTCCGGCAAACAAGCCGCGGCCGTCGGTGCGGCCCATGGCAGCTTCAATGTGGTTTTCCGGATGCGGCATCATGCCGAGCACGTTGCCGCCCTCGTTGATGATGCCGGCGATGGCGTTCATGGCGCCGTTATGATTCCAGTCCGGATCGATCATGCCGTCGGGCGAGGCATAGCGGAACAGCACCCTGCCCTCGCCTTCGAGCCGCGCGATGGTTTCGCCGTTGGCGATGTAATTGCCTTCGCCGTGCGCTACCGGCACGCGGATCACCTGGCCGGCGTTATAGCCGCGCGTAAACGGCGTATCCGAGCGCTCGACGCGCAGATAGACGTCGCGGCAGATGAAGCGCAGCTGCGTGTTGCGCATGAGCACGCCCGGCAGGAGCCCGGCCTCGCAGGCGATCTGAAAGCCGTTGCAGATGGCAAGCACCAAGCCGCCCTGGGCGGCGAAGGCGCGCACTGCGTCCATGATCGGCGCGCGTGCGGCGATCGCGCCGCAGCGCAGATAATCGCCGTATGAGAAGCCGCCGGGGATGACGACGAGATCGGTGCCCGCCGGCAGCGCCGTGTCGGCATGCCATACCATGGCCGGCTCGCGGCCGGAGATGAGCCGCAGCGCCCGCGCCATGTCGCGCTCGCGGTTGATGCCCGGGAAGACGAGGACCGCCGATTTCATCACAATCTCCGCGCAGCCGGCCTCACCCGGTCACCTCGACGCGGTAATTCTCGATGACGGTGTTGGCGAGGAGCTTTTCGGCCGCGGCCTTGAGCGCCGCCTCGGCGCCGGCGCGGTCGGCGCCCTCGATCTCGATATCGAAAACCTTGCCTTGGCGGACGCTGGCGACGCCGCTCACGCCGAGCGACCGCAGCGCGCCTTCGATCGCCTTGCCCTGCGGGTCGAGGATGCCGGATTTCAGCGTAACGGTGACGCGGGCTTTCATGTTGGAAATTCCACACTCGCCTCTGTTCAATAGGCATCAATCGCTGCCGCCGCAACGGCAACCCGTGCTGCCAGTCGGGTCAAAGCTCTTCGGTCTTGCCGCCGGTCGTCGTCGGCAAGGAGGGGCTTCCGGGCGGCCCTTCCTCGATCTTCATAGCCTCGACGAACTCGTTCAGCGACTTCTGCGCCAGCGCGCGGTTCTTCGATATCGACTGAAGCCGGATCATCAACGGACCCGCGAAGATGATCGCGGTGTCGAGATAGACGTACACCTTACCCTGCGTCAGTTTGGTTTCGTTGGTGACGGCGGGGTAGCCTTTCAACGTCGCCGTCTTGGAGCTCAAGGTCTCAAGCTTGGCGTCGCCGTCGGCGAGAACCTCGCGCGCGGCATCGGCGGCGTGGATGCTCTTGGGCAGATCGGTCTTTGCCAGCTTCTCGAGCGCCTCCGGATCGGGATGCCGGGTCGGGCTTTTCGAAAAGAAAATGTTGACGGTTTCCGCATCGGGACACGCCAGCGGCTTGCATCTGAAGAGCCGCTGCAGGCCGTTCGCCGACTTTTGTCCGTCCCACTTGTCAGGATCCGGCGCCCGCGTCGTGACGCGCACACCGCCGGGCTTGAGCGGCTTAGAGGGGTCGTCGCCGCTCGTCTGTGCCAATCCGACCGCAGGGGCAAAAAGAAAGGCGCAAAGCGCTATCGTAACAATGTGCTTGTTCATGTCGGCGCCGCCAGTCCTGCAATGGGCGCGATTTTACCACACCAAGCCCAAGCCACAACCGCCGTGCGACGGTTGCGCCAAGCCGCGCACGCATTTCGGCGGAGCGGCCGCGATGTTGATGGATCGACACGACGGATATGAAAGGCTCGCGCCTTACGACGCGATATTGCTCGTCAGCCGCGAACTATTCCAATCCGGTATCGCGGTAAATCTCCGACAACGGCATTGAAATTCCGAGTGCCGGCAGTTCGAGCGAGTCGCTGAGCGACCGGAAGTGCCGCTCTGCAAATCCGGCATCGCGCGCGAACACGACGACGTCCACGGCGTCCTGCGCGATCACAATATAATGCGTGAGCGGCGGCAGGCTGGTATAGGCTGTACGCTTCCAGCGTAGATCGCGCTCCGCAGTCGAAGGCGACAGAATTTCGAACGCGACTAGGACGTCGCGTGTTTCCCGGCCGTACGGATTGCTCCTGATTGTGCCCTTCGGCAAAATGAAAATATCCGGCTCCGGCAAGCTCGTATCGGAGACGCGCACGCCGATTCCGGGAATTGCTTCCCAAGACTGCGACCGCTGCCGCTCAATTGTTCCGATCAGAAAGACGAGATTCCACAAGATTCTTTGGTGAAAGCCGCTCGGCGACGCATTCAAGATCGGCTCCCCGTCGATCAGCTCCCATTTCTCATTATCGGGCCGCGTGTCGGTGAAGGCGAAATATTCCTCCACCGTCATCGGACCGGTTTTGATCGTCGGGACGCCCACGGAGCGCGCTCCTGAGATTTAGCCCTTTACCAGAATCGGCCCTGCCCCCTGCGGCCGTTCGCCTTCGCTCATGATGCCGAGGCGCTTGGCCACCTCGGTATAGGCTTCCACCAAGCCGCCGAGATCGCGGCGGAAGCGGTCCTTGTCGAGCTTCTCGTTCGACTTGATGTCCCACAGCCGGCAGGAGTCCGGAGAAATCTCGTCGGCGACGACGATCCGCATCATGTCGTTTTCCCACAGCCGGCCGGTTTCCATCTTGAAATCGACCAGACGGATGCCGACGCCGAGGAACAGCCCGGACAGGAAGTCGTTGACGCGGATCGCGAGCGACATGATGTCGTCGATTTCCTGCGGCGTCGCCCAGCCGAACGCGGTGATATGCTCTTCCGATACCATCGGATCGTTGAGCTGGTCGTTCTTGTAATAGAACTCGATGATCGAGCGCGGCAGCTGGGTGCCCTCCTCGATGCCGAGCCGCTGCGACAGCGAGCCGGCGGCGACATTGCGCACCACGACTTCGAGCGGAATGATCTCGACCTCGCGGATCAGCTGCTCGCGCATGTTGAGCCGGCGGATGAAGTGCGTCGGCACCCCGATGTCGTTGAGGTGCTGAAAGACGTATTCGGAGATCCGGTTGTTCAGGACGCCTTTACCTTCGATCACCTCATGCTTTTTGGCATTGAAGGCGGTCGCGTCGTCCTTGAAGTGCTGGATCAGTGTTCCTGGCTCCGGTCCTTCATAAAGGACCTTCGCCTTGCCTTCATAAATGCGGCGACGGCGGCTCATCGGAGTGTACCGTGGCTTGGTGAAATCCATGGAAGTGCCGTGGCTCCAGTTCTGTTGTCGAGGTCCGCGGCGGCGGTAATGGGCGCGCGAACTCAAACGCGGCCCGTCCGCGACGGGAAAGCTAGCTGAACGCGGCGCGGAGTACAATTGACATAGACCCGCGCCGCTCCCACCGCAACGTCGATGTTCGCTGCCGACCCGGTTGCCTTGACGGGCCACCCTCGATATGCAAGGCCGCGCGTCGAACAGTTCCCATCAGCAATCAGCACCAGGACGCAGGGCATGACCACGTTCAACAAGCGCGAAGAAGGCTTCGAGCAGCAATTTGCGCATGACGAAGAGCTTCGATTCAAGGCGACAGCGCGCCGCAACAAGCTCCTCGGCCACTGGGCCGCGGAAAAGCTCGGACTGAGCGGCGCCGAGGCGGAAAGCTACGCCAAGTCGGTGGTGATGGCCGATTTCGAGGAAGCCGGCGATCACGACGTGATGCGCAAGATCCGCACGGATTTCGACGCCAAGGGCGTCGACCAATCGGATCATCAGATCGGCCGCGTCATGACCGAACTGATGGAAAAGGCGATTGCTGACATTAAAACGGGCAAATAGAAGCCGGCAAAGAGCTCCGGCGAAGCGTCGCGCCACGCGCATAACAGCGAGCATTATGACAATCCCCAGCTTCACTCTCGCCCGGTCGCTGCGTGCCGGCGAAACCGTGTTCAGCGGCTGGTGCAGCCTGCCCTACCCGATCGTCGCCGAGATGATCGGCCGCGAAGGCTTTGCCGCGGTGACGCTGGAGGCGCAGCACGGGCTGTGGGACGTTAACGCTTTGCTAACCGGCGTGGCCGCGGTTCGCCAGGGCGGCGCGGCGCCGGTGGTGCGCGTCCCGGTCGCCGATTTCGCTCTGGTGTCGCGCGCGCTCGACTTCGGCGCCGAAGGCATCATCGCACCGATGATCAATACCCCCGCCGACGCCCGCGCCTTTGCCGCGGCGGCAAAATATCCGCCGATCGGCGAGCGGAGCTGGGGGCCTCACCGGGTCACGTCGCTCGCCGGCCTGAGCGACCAATCGATCTATTTGCGCGAAGCCAACGACAATGTGATCACGCTCGCCATGATCGAAACCCGGACCGCGCTCGGCAATCTCGATGCCATCGTCGACACGCCGGGCATCGACGGACTGTTCCTCGGCCCGTCCGACCTCTCGATCGCGCTGTCGGACGGCAAAAGCCTCGATCCTCTGTCGAAGGACGTCGAGCGGGAGCTCGACCGCATCGTCGCCGCCTGTGGCAAGGCCGGCAAAATACCCGGCGCTTTCTGCCATACCGCCGAACGCGCGGCCGCATTGAATAAGCGCGGCCTGCGCTTCCTTGCGGTGATGAGCGATCTGGCGATGCTGCGCGCCGGCGTCGGCGCGGCGCTCAAGGTGCTCAAGGCCTGAAACCGGGCGGACGGCTCTCTTTTTACCTTCCAGCGTCGGTCCGCGTCGCGCCTGGCAGCATCCGTACCAATGTGCGATCGCGAAACAGGTAATGGTGGATCAGCGCCGCCACCGCGTGAATACCGGCAAGGATCAAAAGCGCGTTGGCAAGCAGCTCATGCACTTCGAGAATGCTGCGCGCGGTGGCGCGGTCGGCCGGCCATGGCGAGGCAACACTCCACGCGCCGAAAACCGGCAACGCATTGCCGCGCTTGAGCTGGACCATGACACCGGCAAACGGCACGGCCACCAACAGCGCATACAGCGTGTAGTGGCTCACGCGCGAGGCGATCTCCACCAGTCGCCCGAACCGCGTCGGCTCGAGCGGCGGCGGCGGATCGGCGATCCGCCAGGCCAGCCGCGCGATCAGGAACACCAGGACGCACTCGCCGAGCGCGATATGCGCCGACAGCGCGGCCGCGCGCGGCGGCCCCTTGGGAAAGGCGTCACCAAACTGACCGAGCAGCCAGCCGGCGACCACGCAGATCGCGGTGAGCCAATGCAGCGCTTGCGGCAGCGCCCCATAGTCGAATTTCGAGTTCGCCAATCGCATGTCTTCGACGGTCGCCTTTCATGCCAGACCACGCTTCGCGCGCCGGTGCCACGACCATGCGGCAATACCATGACTAGCAGAACCCGCCCGTCACCCGATCGCTTTAGCAATGCGCAAAAGTGAGGCTGCCATGTCGGTTTCGATTTCGGCAGCCGGTACCGCAACGATGGTGTAGCCGCGCTCGGCGAGCCACGCGTATCTGTCGGCGCGCGCCCTGGCGGCCAGCGGCGCTTCGTCGGCCGGCACCAGATCGACGACGAGGCGCAGCGGGAATGAGACGAAATCGCAGATGTGCGAACCGACCGGTGTCTGCCGTTTGAAGCCGCGGCTGGCGAAGCGGCGGTCATTGACCAGCGCCTGCCACAGCGCGCGCTCGGCCTCGGTCGGATTGCGGCGCAGCAGCCGCGCCAAGCCGCGCACCGGGCCACGCTCCGACGGCACGCGGCCTTGGCCGTGCTCAGCAAGAAGCGCGCGCAGCATCTCCGCCTCGGCGCCGTCGAGCACGCCGCCGCGCGCCGGGCCCTTGCGGCCCTCGGCGATGGCCATGATCACGCCATGCAAGGTCTGGATGTCCTGTTGGGTCGGCGCCATGCGGTTGAAGATGTTGCGCAGATTGATCTGCATGGTCTCGCGCTTGTCCGGCGGTCGGAAGAACTCGACCTTCTCCAATTCGCGCTCGAGCGAGGCGAAAAATGCGAGCAATTGCTGCTTCGGCGCAGGCGCGGATTTCTCCGGCATGGCGAACGGCAATTTTCCGCCGCTCGCCAGCTTGAACCATTCGTAGGCGACGATCACCACGGCCTGCGCCAGGTTCAGCGACGCGAACGCCGGATTGACCGGCAGCGTGAGAATGCAGTCGGCGAGCGCGATCTCGTCGTTCTCAAGCCCATTGCGCTCACGGCCGAAGGCAACGGCCACCGTCTCGCCGGCGGCGAGGCGCGGCGCCATCAAGGCAGCGGCCTCCGGCGCGCCGACCACCGGTTTCGCCTGGTCGTGGGCGCGCGCCGTCGCGGCGACGACGAAGGTGCAATCGGCTATAGCCGCCTGCAGGCTATCGTAAAGCTCGGCGGCGTCGAGGATGCGGTCGGCGCCGACGGCCATCACGCGGGCCTTCTCGTTCGGCCAGGGTTGCTTCGGCGCGACCAGGCGGAGCCGCGACAGGCCGAAATTCGCCATGGCGCGCGCGGCGGCGCCGATATTCTCGCCGAGCTGCGGCTCGACCAGGATGACGACTGGCCCCGCCATCGCCGCCCAATCCTTGGTGCTGTCGGTTCCGGCTCCGGGCATCGGTGCTTTGCAATCCTTGTGCGTCATTCCGCGACGCTGGTTTTGGCCGGCGGGCCCGGAATCCATAACCACAGAAACGGAGGCAGCGGAAAGGCTTACTGCAGCACATTTCGACGCGCAGGGTCATGGATTGCCGGCTCCCGGCGGGGCCTGTCATCGGGCCAGCCACTTCGGGCTGGACCCGTTGGCCCGGCCCGGGAGCGACGAAAAAGAGGATAAGAGCGGGCCCCTCCGGGCGTTCCCCGAACGCCTTTCTCCGCCGCGGCGCCGGTGCTATAGCGACGCCGCCGGCGCGGTGGGGGCGCCTTTCTTCAACGCGCACCGTCCCTGCCGCTTTCCTCCATTCCGCGCTGCAAAGGTCCTTCCTCTCATGGCGAAAATCAAAGTGGTCAATCCGGTCGTCGAAATGGACGGCGACGAGATGACCCGGATCATCTGGCAACACATCAAGGACAAGCTGATCCACCCCTATCTCGACATCGACCTGATGTATTTCGATCTCGGCATCCAGAAGCGCGACGAGACGCGCGACCAGATCACCATCGAGGCGGCGGAAGCGACCAAAAAGGTCGGCGTCGCGGTCAAGTGCGCCACCATCACGCCGGACGAGGCGCGGGTGAAGGAATTCAACCTGCACGACATGTACCGCTCGCCGAACGGCACCATCCGCAACATTTTGGGCGGGGTGATCTTCCGCGAGCCGATCATCTGCAAGAACGTGCCGCGGCTCGTTCCCGGCTGGACCAAGCCGATCATCATCGGCCGCCATGCCTACGGCGATCAATACCGCGCCACCGACTTCAAGGTGCCGGGCAAGGGCAAGCTTTATCTGACGTTCGTCGGCGACGACGGCGCCGAAATCAAGCGCGAGGTGTTCCAGTTCCCGGGCTCGGGCGTCGCCATGGCGATGTACAATCTCGACTCGTCGATCCGCGACTTTGCCCGCGCCTCGATGAACTACGCGCTCAACCGCGGCTATCCGCTCTATCTCTCGACCAAGAACACCATCGTCAAAGTCTATGACGGCCGGTTCAAGGACATTTTTGCGGAAATCTTCGACAAAGAATTCAAGGCGGCGTTCGAGAAAAAGGGCCTCACCTACGAGCACCGGCTGATCGACGACATGGTGGCGGCGGCGCTCAAATGGTCGGGCGGCTATGTGTGGGCCTGCAAGAATTACGACGGCGACGTGCAGTCCGATACCGTCGCGCAAGGCTACGGCTCGCTCGGATTGATGACGTCGGTATTGACCACGCCGGACGGCAAGATCGTCGAAGCCGAAGCGGCGCACGGCACGGTGACGCGGCACTATCGCGAGCATCAGAAGGGCCGCGAGACCTCGACCAATTCCATCGCCTCGATCTTCGCCTGGACACGCGGGCTGGCGCACCGGGCCAAGCTAGACGACAATGCGGAGCTGGCGAAATTCTCCGCGACCCTGGAAAAAGTCACGATCGGCACGGTCGAATCCGGCTTTATGACGAAAGACTTGGCGCTGCTGGTCGGTCCGGACCAGAAGTGGCTCACCACCACCGGATTCCTCGACAAGGTCGATGAGAACTTGAAGCAGGCAATGGCGTGAGCGGAGACAGGACCATGTTCGGCGAGACAATGACGATCCGCAATATCGGCGTTCTGTTCGCCGTCCTGATGGTGGCGCCTGCGCTCGGTGCCGGCGATGCGCTGGCGCAAATGCCGCCCGCCATCGCCGCGCCGGATGCGGCGCCGGTTGTCACGCTCCATGCCGAAGGGGCGCAGATCTACGAATGCAAGGCCGCCGACGACGGCAAGCTGGCCTGGGCGTTCCGCGAGCCGATCGCGACGTTGGTGCTCGGCGGCAAGACCGTCGGCCGCCACTATGCCGGCCCGCATTGGGAACATGCGGACGGCAGCATCGTGCAAGGCAAGGTGACCGGCAATGCGCCGGGCGCGACGCCAAACGACGTTGCCTGGCTCAAGCTCGACGTCATCGCCCACCGCGGCGCCGGCACCTTTGCCGGCGTCGACATCGTGCAACGGATCAATACCTCAGGCGGCGTCCTGCGCGGGCCATGCGATCAGGCCGGCGCCTTGCGCAGCGCCCCCTATTCCGCCGACTACGTTTTCCTGCACAAGGGCGGCTGAGACGCGTCCGGCGTCTCTTCAACCGCCCGCGCGATTTCCGTTGAGCCGCCGACAACGCGCCTGCGGCGCTGGCAGAGCGCGCCGGCCCGCCCTATGTGTCAGCCATGCCGGCGCAAAAACAAAATCTCGGAACGATTGCGGTAGTCGTCGCGCTTATCGCCATTCTCGCGGCCGCCTTGTGGTACGCCGCCAGCGCCTTCACCGCCATCAGCGGGCCGCCAATGCCGGCGGCTGGCTATGTTGCCATGATCCTCGGCATCGTCATTTCGCTGGTCGTCGGCTGCGGGCTGATGGCGCTGGTGTTCTACTCGAGCCGCCATGGCTACGACGAGCAGCACGGTACCGATACCGAGGGCGAGTAAAGACGCATTTGGGGATTTTAGGCACGAGGACGGGCGCTTCGCGCCTTTGCCCGGATAATGCGCTCTGACGGCGCGCAACAGGAAGGTCCCGGATCGGCGGTGCACCGCTTTCGCGCTGCACCGCGTCCGGGATTACGCAGTACGCCACTGACTTCCGCGCTTATCCTTCGGCAGCATCATCGTCGTCATCGTCGCCCTGGCCTTCTTCACCGGCGAGGATTTTTTCGGCGATGAGACCGGCATTCTGGCGGATCGCGACCTCGATCTTGGCTGCGATATCGGGATTGGTCTTGAGGAAGGTCTTGGCGTTCTCGCGGCCCTGGCCGATCCGCTGGCTGTCATAGGAAAACCAGGCGCCAGATTTTTCCACGACACCGGCCTTGACGCCGAGATCGATCAATTCGCCGTTCTTCGATACGCCCTCGCCATACATGATGTCGAACTCGACCTGCTTGAACGGCGGCGCGAGCTTGTTCTTGACGACTTTGACGCGGGTCTGGTTGCCGACGACCTCGTCGCGTTCCTTGATGGCGCCGATGCGGCGGATATCGAGACGCACCGAGGCATAGAATTTCAGCGCATGACCGCCGGTGGTGGTTTCCGGCGAGCCATACATCACGCCGATCTTCATGCGGATCTGGTTGATGAAGATCACCATGGTATTGGAGCGGTTGATCGAGGCGGTGAGCTTGCGCAACGCCTGGCTCATCAGGCGGGCCTGCAAGCCGGGCTGGCTGTCGCCCATCTCGCCTTCAAGCTCGGCGCGCGGCACCAGCGCTGCCACCGAATCGATGACCAGAATGTCGACGGCGCCGGAGCGCACCAGCGTATCGGCGATTTCCAGCGCCTGCTCGCCGGCGTCGGGCTGCGAGATCAGAAGGTCGTCGACATTGACGCCGAGCTTGCGGGCATAGATCGGATCGAGCGCGTGCTCGGCGTCGATAAAGGCGCAAATGCCGCCCTTTTTCTGCGCCTCGGCGAGGCAATGCAGAGCCAGCGTGGTCTTGCCGGAGGATTCCGGACCGTAGATTTCGACGACGCGGCCGCGCGGCAGGCCGCCGATGCCGAGCGCGATGTCGAGCCCCAGCGAGCCGGTGGACACCGTGTCCACATCCATCGCCGCCATGTTCTTGCCGAGCCGCATGATCGAGCCCTTGCCAAAACTGCGCTCGATCTGCGAGAGCGCGGCATCAAGGGCTTTCGATTTGTCCATGGACGATCCTTCGACGAGACGAAGCGCTGCACCACTCATGTTCCGTGCTCCTTATGGCCGGGATTCGACAGGCTCACAACGGACGCCGGGAAATCCCAAGCTCGCTCCGCCGTGCCCCTTCATTGGCTGACGATCGAAGCAATGTACACTATTTGTTCTCGGTTCGCAATATGTTCTTTTGGGGATGAGGGGTACTGGCCCCTTTCCATCCCCACTGGTCCCTTTTGAAAATCGGGGTGGCCCCTTTTGGGATTTTCCCAATTTATCCGTCAGCACGGACCACGACGATTTTGGATGGATCGGGGGCGTGGAAAATCATTGCTTCGGGGCCACGGTAGTCCTGCCATTTCAAGGATACCGATATTGAGGATTGATCCTCGAAAAGGACTGTAAAGGCTTCCGGCTGGACGAGCGCGACTTGCAGGACGATCTTTCCGATCTGGCCGCAGATGACGTTTCGGAATTGATCGTCCCCGTCGCGCAAGACAGAACCGCCAACACTCACTTCAAGCCGCGTAAACGCGCTAATTGATGGTCCGTCAAATTGCAGCTGCCAATAATCAAGCACAAACGTGATCGCGCTAAGCTTTTCGCCTATGAGCGATTCAAATGGCTCAAGCCGTTGGTCCACGTTGCCTCTGTATAGGCCGCCTCAGTTGGCGGCCTCTAAAAAACGCACGTCCTTCATCGGGAAGCCGACTGCTAGTTCGGGGCGATCCACAGCCTCCGGATAGCGAGTTGGAGCGCAGACGTAAGCCGTATCCCCGGATGCTTTTGGGACCCGTCCCGGCTTGCCAATTCTCCTAGTTAGGTCACAAATGATAAGATATATTTTGATATGACTGGCTCAGTGGGACAGCTCTGAGGCCCCCACAAATGCAGATTGTCAGCCCACAAATGCACATTGCCAGCCATTGCCAGCATCGCGCCATGCTGCTTCTACAGATAGCGCAGGAACATCCAGAATTTAGGGAGCGGGCGGTTTATCTAGCCCGCGAGTGGTTGAACATTGCCGCAGTGCGGATCACATGCCTTCACCAGATTGAACATTTCGAAAAAGGGGGCCGGACCAATTAAGGGGCCGCGTCAGTTGGCGGTATCAGTTTCGGGCCGGCAACTATAAGGCAAAGCCCGCTCGTCACCGAATCTCGTTCCCCATTTGTCCGCCGCTTTCCACCGGTCCCTATTCAGATCTTCGGCTGGTCCCTTTTGAGGCTAAAGGGGCCAGGACCGGGGTACTGGCCCCTTTCCGAAGTCTCTCGTCCCTTTTGAAAATCGCGGGTGGCCCCTTTTCACGGGGATGCCCTAAGCCCGCTTCCACTTCTGGACGCGGCCAGCCTTCCGCATCAGAAAATACTTGAGAACGAATTTGCCTTCGCGACCGAGAAGAGGTCCGCCACATGAGCGGCAGGTTATCTCGCGATTATCTGTCTCTGGGCCGGCTTCAGACTTTGACGACTTCATAAAGAGCGCCGCAGTTCGGGCAATTGAACGTGGGCCGCTTCGCGGTTGCCATGAACGCCCCAACGCCAATTCTTCATTGCTCGCGCTAAAGTATATCCATGGCTGACCACGCGCAATTGTCACTCGATTGTCACACCGCGCAATCATTCTCGCAACTTGGAGTTTGTCCCAAGGCTTCGAACTTGAAGGCCCCGTCCCATGTCGGGGCCTTTCTCTTTTTTCGCGGCCTCAGTTGGCGGCCTCTTTCATTTCATCTGGCTCACTAAACGGCAGGGGCAGCGTGTCACGTCGAGGCGGCAACACTTGATCGACAGCATGTAGAAAGTAGGAACTGCCCCCTTTCCATGCCGACTGGTCCCTTTTGAAAAGTAAGCGTGGCCGCTTTCGCTCCAGGAACGAAAATGTTCATTTTTGAATAGACACGCCGCGAGAACGGCCCGACACATCCCCCGCCTGAATCACAATCATAGGGGAAGCCACGCGTGCCGCAGAATGACAGCTACAATGACTACGCGCGCTACGCCGAGCATTGTTTGAATACCGCGCCCCAGCTTGAGGATCAGAAGTCGCGTCGGATGCACCGCGAAATGGCCGCCGAATGGATCAGACTGGCGAATGCAATTCGACCCCCTGCCAAGTCCTGGGACATACGCCCTCTCAAGTCCGAGCCAATGCACGACGTCCGCAGATAAGGAAGACGTAATCGCAGGCCATGGCCTCCCGGCCAGCAGTCATCTCGGACGCCGGTGGATTTCAACGCGCTTAAAAGCGGCTAGAGACCCGTCGGTGATGACTGGGCGCGTGTCACTCCGCCCAGTCGGCCGATCGCCTCGATTATGCCTTTGTTATCAGCCTCTTGCATCAGCCTCTTGCATCAGCCTCTTGCATCAGCCTCTTGCATCAGCCTCTTGCATCAGCCTCTTGCGGGCCGCGCTGTACCATAGAGGCCGCCTCGGTTGGCGGCCTCACTGTTTATAATCGGCTGCCGGCTTATAATCCGCTGCCGGCGTCGTGTGGCTTAAACCAACGATCCTCAAGCGATAGCTACCACCCATCAACCATAATCCATCATCTACGGGTTTCTGCGTCTATTCAAAGCTGGCCAGAGCGCGCAGCCACAGGCGATGGACATTTTGTTGGTCGAAGACAATCCCGGCGACGTCCGGTTGATGGAAATGGTATTTGAGGAAGTCTTTCCGTCGGTGAATTTGTATGTCGCGGATGATGGCTTGGAAGCACTGGCATTTCTGCGGCGCTTCGGGTCGAATGCGAAGGCCCAACGGCCGGCGGATTTAATCGTTCTTGATCTGAACATGCCGAAGATGGACGGTCGAGAATTGCTCGCTGAAATCAAAAAAGATGCAGGACTAAGAATTATTCCGGTGGTCATCCTGACGACGTCTGAGAACGAGGAAGACCTGATTGCAGGCTATGGCCTCCAGGCCAGCAGCTATTTTCGCAAACCCGTGGATTTCGGTGTCCTTAGAAAACGCATCCAGACCATCGGCGATTACTGGCTTACTGTCACTCTGCCTGATGATCCGGCCCGTTAAGTCCATTCGCCTCTTACTGGCTGCGAAAAAACTGGCTGCAAAAAAACAAGCCGCACCATTCGCAATATGCCGCGGCGATGCCGCAGAATAAGATCCGATCCCTTCCATCGCGCCAGCCGCTGTTGAATCGATACGTGGCCCTTTCCTGGCCCGATCTCGAGCCGCAACGAAGGCTCGGCGGATTTGAATTAACTGCGCGTGTTTTCATTTCTCACTTGGTAATCTATTGCGCCCTACGCTCACAGTGCCGGTTTCCACTGTCTGAGCCGGTTGTAGATGGAGGCCCTGGTGTCCACATGCCGGGGCTTCTTCTTGGCCGCCGCCGTGCGTTGCCGGCCCCCTGCACGCAGCCTCACGTTCGACGTCGCCGACCGGGAGGATCGAATCCTCATTCCGGGCCGATTGTCGTCGTTTGATGTTCCGGCTGTCCTAATTTCAAGTCCTAATTTCAAGAGTGAGCCGTTTTGCACAGTCCCGCGCGCTGCCAAATCGCATTGTGGCGTACCATCGACAGGTGCTCCCTCTACAGGCGTCGGTGGCTGAGAGATCGATGGCTGAGAGACGATCAATAGCGCTCTCGCCCGCACGACGAGCGGATCATGGCTGAAGACCCCAAACTCATTCGTGACGGCGCTTTTTTCGACCCGGAAACCGCAAATCTTCTCGGCGACGCCTTGGAACGCGCGTGGCACGAGGTTCAAACATCGGGCAATCGGTTTGCTCGACCGGGCTATGCCGAGATGATGCGTGAAGTGATGGCCAAACATATCGTCAACCTGGCTGAGCACGGCGAGCGAGACGAGAGCAAACTCAGCCAGAGCGCATTTCATTTTTTCGCGGCGAACTACAAAGTCTGGGCCGCCTCAGTCGGGGAACTTGCCGGCATCGCCGCTCATCCAAAGCTCAAACTCAGATAGGCAGGCCAAGTGGCGCTGGCGAAGGGTCACGATTGGTTCCCGTACCCCAGCCTGGTCCTATTCGCATCGGAGCCGGTTCCTTTTGGCGCCAATGGGGCAAGGGTGGTTCCCGGGTGTGGCCTGGTTCAACCCGTAGTGGCCCGATTAAAATGTCATAGAGGCTAGTTTCATTTGTTGGCTTAACCTGCGCTTCACGGCGTATCGCCTATAAAGCGGTCATGCTGACAAAGCTCAGGGCCTTCCTACGGGACGAATCGGGCGCGACCGCCATCGAATACGGCCTGATCGCCGCCGGGATTTCGATTGCCATCATCTCGGTCGTGAACGGCCTGGGTACGAAGGTCAAAACGAGTTTCACGTCGATCTCGACGCAATTGAAGTAGGCCGCCTTGGCTGCGGCCGCGTCATCGTCCCTTTCTGAGCTGACTCTTCCACGCTAACCTCTTCCAAGCCAACTCAGTCGCGGGTGCGACAAACACGTCGCACACACTGGCCGCATCCCCGAAAGTTGCCTTCGTTTTCGATTTCAGACTGTCCTGATTTCACATTCTCCAGATGCGTGTTGGACTCTGGTTGCGTGTTGGACGAGGCCGAAACACACTCTGGATTACATCAAGATCTCCAAAGATTGGCGCGTTGGCTGTTTGTCGAACCGCTCCGCGAACAACGGGTCGCCGCCTTATTTCGTCGCCCTCCCCTCCCTCCGACCTCTTGCCCTCACAACCCTTCGACGATGAACACCCGGTAGTCGGCGGCGAGGAAACGATGCTTGGCAGCCTCTTGGTAGGCCGCGCTGTGGTAAAAGGTTTTGGCCGCCTCGACGGTCGGAAATTCAAGGATGACCGCACCCTCGAGCGCCGGGCCTTCCAGCACTTCGTGCTTGCCGTAAAGCGCCAGTGGCTTAAGGGCATGGCCGGCGTTCACCGGCCGAGATTTTTCCCGATACCGCTCATACTCCTCGCGATCGCGCATTTTCTCGCGCGTGAAGACGACATAGGCAACCACTGGCGTACTCCTTTTCGGCTCGGCCGGAGGCCGCCGCGATTGGCGGCATTTGCCGGCATCAAATCGATCGTCGCTAGCACAACCATGGCCGGCATAAAGACATCAGGCAGCGCGGCGTCCGATCGGCGCCCGATGGGCCGCCATCGAGGAGAACGAGCGCGCTTGTCCTGCTGCGTCCATCTCGCACGGCACAGGGATCAGGCTGCCGACCGCTTCCATGTTCAACCGCACTTCGCCAAGACACGTGGCCGTTTTTGAGATTTATCAAATCCACGACGCCAAACTCGGCTACAATACAAAATGACTCCATTTCTTTATCGTTGCCCGAACACCGGACGACAGGTGCAGGCTTTGGCCGCGGACGATCCGACCGACGGGGACGACACCTACCAGCCGGTGACGTGCCTCGCGTGCGCGGGGCTGCATCTGGTCAACCCGAAAACCGGAAAAGTCGCCGGGAGCGACGACGAATAGGCCGCCGCGATGAGCGGCCTCCAACACACCCGCGTCGCGTTTTGGCAAATCGGTTACCGGCCCGTTGCCGTGTTTGGTAGCGTTTTTAATTTTCAACGGCATTTTTATTTTCGTTCTTATTTTCGCATCGGCTCTTGTTGGTCGGAGCGCAAATGCGATGCGGAAAAGTTATGCGACTGTCATATTTGTTGCCGACCAAATTTACACAAGTGCAATTCTCGGGCGTGCAAAAATTGCGAACTGTCGCAGCGACAGCAACAGTCAACAACTCAGGAGGCCAACGTGTATCGATGTCTTGTTCGGTTTTGGCAGGATCAGTCCGGAGCTACGGCGATTGAATACGGCTTGATCGCAGCCGGCATATCCGTTGCCATTATCGTCGCGGTCAACACGCTCGGTACCAACCTCAACACCTCGTTCACCAGCGTTTCCACCCAGCTCAAGTAAATAATGCCCAGCCACATGTCGTAGTCTTTTTGGCCGCCACGTTTGGCGGCCATACTTTTGAGCGGCCGTATTTTTTGATGCCGGGCCTGGCCGGTCTCGGCCCGGCTCGTCGCGGCCATTTTGCGTCTTTGCTTGACGAAGCGTTTATGACGCGAAGGCCGCGATATAAACGAGCGAAGCGACGCCGTCGTTTAGGTCGGCGTTGACGATTCCATCAAATCTCCTGCCGTACAACCGCCGGTATGTGAGGACCGGCTTCCATGTCATTGGCTCCGTTCGATTACTCGAGGTGCTCCGATAGCGCGTGCACCGATTGTTAATTCAGTCGAGGCAGCCTGTTACCGCGGGAGTGGTTCGAATGACCGGCGCGACCGAAGCCTTAACGACAGCCAAAACGGCGCCCTGCCCCAAGTGCGCGACGACCATGGTGCTGGCGGTTGTTACGCCGCACCCGATCGCCCCGCAGATGGTGCGACATACCTTTCTCTGTGCGACGTGCAATCAGACCAAGACATACATGCTGCCGGCTAACATGCCGCCAGCGAAACATGCCGCCGGCTAAATAAACTCGCTTGGCGGCCCGTTCGTGGCGGCAATCCCGCGGCCGAGGCGAGCGATCCGCCGGCGCGGCGGCGCGGACCTTTCATTCGGCGGCCTCCCAGTTTGCCGCACCGCGTCTTCGTCAAATGGTTTGCTATCCGTCCCGATGAAGCGCACGGTGCCTCATCATCGGCAGCGGCTCTGTGCCAGGCGCCGATGGCTGAGAGACCGGTAGTGCTCCCGCCGCAACGTGGGAGAACGCCATGCCGGAAACCCAGCCGCGCTACAGCACACGCGATTTCGAGCGACGTTGGCAGACGCGATTGAACACGCCGCTGCGGCGGACGACGAACGATGCCTGTCACTTGCATGTGGAAGTGACACATCGCTACCCGACACCGAACCGCTACGGTTGGGAGTTGCGGCCCCTGTCGGGCCTTGCGGTGGAAGAGTCGCGCGCTCAATTTACATCCTGGGAAGACGCCAGTCAGGCCGGCAAATTCGCGCTGAGCCAATTCCTGCGACGCGCTTAGGCTCGCTCGGCATATTCACCACTCGATGGGAGCTGGACACGCGCCGCACAAGCGGACTGACGGCCTTGTATTCTCAGATCCTGAGGTTAGCTGTCATCAGTACCTGGAAATAATTTTCAAGTATCACGAAAAGGAAATTCTTATGACCAATACTCCGAGCACCGTTTCCGGCGACCAGAAGCCCGCCACACCGGCAAATCCGCAACAGCAGACGCAGAATCCTCCGAAGCCCGCCGACAAGCCGGGCCAGCAACAGAAGTAGCCTTGTGCTCTTTTGTGTGAGGAGGCCCGGCCACTCGCCGGGCCTTTTTCGTTGGCTACGGTGCCAAAGGCCGCCTCAATTTGGCGCGTCGGTCGAGCCGTCGAAGCGCGGCTGCTCATCGCCTTCCACGGCAGTGACCCGGTCTTTACGAGACGTGCCGCCCTTTTCATTCGCCAGCGGCCCAAATCAAGCGTAACGTCCGACCGTCATCCTTAAGAAAAATGGATCAGATGCGAAACGAACGCCGCTCTTGCGGGGCGATAGGCGCGGCCGCGGCCGCCTTCTTCTCGGTCACAGCGTCCGCGCTCGCCTTTGGACTTTCGGACGAAGACTATGACTATCTAAAACGGCAGCATATCGAACGATCCGACGCGCCGATGCACGATCTCAGCCCGAAGGAACAGGCGCGCGTGCACAATCTGATCAATGACCCTCGGACGGCCAACGATTCGACCGCACGGGACAAGAACGTCAAAGGCGCGCTTGACTTGTTTCTCGAACATCAATTGTGGGAAAAGGCGCATCCGGGTGAATTGTGGGACACGCCACGATGATTTTTTTGGGCTGTCCTGATTTCCTTTTTTTGTCGGAATCGCCGAGCCGAAGCAACGGTTGAGACATCGGGTGGGATGCGGCGGGAACGAGCGGCTAAACTGCGCGTTTCGCCTGACGGGGACCATCATGCCGATCACCGCAGACTGCCCGGCGCCATGCTCGCGCAAGTCATGAGCCCGTCAGAGTGGCGCGTTATAATCGGCGCGTCGGAAATGGCGCATTAGAATGCGCGTGTCAGACATGAGTGCCGCCGCGTGACCGTGAAGCAACCGACCTCCCGTTTCAATTGTCCGACTTGCGGAGCGCCATACACCTTGGTGCGCGTCGAGGTGGACTCGGATGAGGCCGACGGCCAGATTGCGTGCCGCAGATGCGGCGGCCCGCTCAATGGCCATGACGGCCGTTTCATTCTCAAATATTTCCTGGTCAATCGCCCAACCCGTGCCGACCGATCGAGACTCGC
Source organism: uncultured Alphaproteobacteria bacterium (assembly GCA_963829395.1). GTDB lineage: Bacteria > Pseudomonadota > Alphaproteobacteria > Rhizobiales > Xanthobacteraceae > BOG-931. The sequence continues at coordinate 118,726 of CAWHHX010000004.1, forward strand.
AGATCGGGCGAGGCAAGAAGCGCAGAGGCAGCGCCGGCCGTTGGCGTAAACGCAATCCCCGCGGTCGGTTTGGGCGTGGCAACGCCCTGGTTTTTGTCAGCGGTTCCCGGAACAAGCTGCCGCTTCCTCAATTAAAACTTTCAGAGAAATGGTGATGTCCGGAACCCGACCGAGGATGCAAACGATGGTCGGTCGGCCGTTCAAGGCCAGGTGCGCGCCGCCGGAATTGTCGCCGGACCTGACGGCACTGGCGGTGCGAGCGGACGGGTGCGCGCGGACGAACGACACGCTCGGAAAGCGTGAAATCGCCAAGCGAACCAACGTCTTCATGCGGCGTTAACTCCGGTGTAGCCGCAAAAAGCGTGCGATCAATCGTCATGGCAGCCGGCTGTCAACATTGGTGGCTCCATGGGCAGGGCCGCCAAAAATTTGGAATCGCAACTGTCACAAATCCGGATTACGCTTGGCGATCATTGGCTGCGATGAGAGCGACAAATCAGGCGCCGATGACTGAGAGATGCTCGCGCTCCCGCCTGATCGAGGAGTAGCGCCCATGGTAGCGACCACATCGATCATTCCGCTCTTGGCCAATGCCTCCTTCGATCCCGAGGCCGTAGAAACCTTGAGCGCGGCGTTCGACGATGCCTGGGAAAAGATCAAGCAATCCGGCTCGACCTTTGCGCGGCCCGCTTACGAGCGCGGCGCCCGCGAAGTGCTGGCCAAATGCATCATCGAAATGGCGCAGCGCGGCGAACGCGACCGCCGCCACTTGAGCGAATCGGCGCTGCGGTTTCTCGCGCAGAATTATAAGCAATAAGGCGGCGGCACGCCCGCCTGGGCTGCATTTGGCGTCGGCCACCTGCCTAGGCAGCATCCTGGCCTAGGCGGCATCCTGGATGTCGAACCGAGCCACCTTGCCCAATCGAAGCCGGAAAACGTGTCCGACCGTCTTGTCTTTAAGCCCGTGCCTCTGACCCTGGAGCGGTTTGCCTTCGAGATCGCGGACGGACTGCCGGGCTTCTGCGAAGATCGCGCCATCCGCGGTTCGATGAAAGCTCACAGGCTCGACGTGCGGACTGACCATGGTCCACTGGCGCGTCCAGTATTCGCGCACGGCTTCGCGCCCATGGACGTGGCCACCATCCATGCCGTTGGCCCAGGTGACATCGTCGGCGAGCACGGCCAGCACGCCGTCAATGTCCCGCGCGTTAAAGCGATCGTAGATGCGCTTGAGGAGTTCGACGTCACCATCCATGGGCTCTCTCCTTGGCACGGCGCCAACATTGCGTCAGAAGCCACATATCGTTACATATGCACGTATGCATTATCATGACGGCGGGTGCAAGTGTGCAAAGGTGGATGTGATGGACCTGGATGTGCTCTCGACGCCCGGACACCTGATCAGTCTCGCGGCGCGCGGGTTCGCCCGCCTAAGCGAAGCACGCCTCAAGCCCCTTGGCTTCGGCGTTGGCCATCTGCCGGTCCTGGTCGCGCTTCAGGATGGCCGGGCCAGCACGCAACGTGATCTCGCCCGCTTCGCCAAGATCGAGCAACCGCCGATGGCGCAGATGCTCGCCCGCATGGAGCGGGACGGGCTGATCCGGCGCGCCCCTGACCCGGCCGATGGGCGCAGCAGCCGCATCACACTGACGGAGGTCGCAGAGGCGCGCCTGCCGGAGGCGGTTGCTGTCTTGCTCCGGGGCAATCGTGAGGTACTGCGCGGCTTCACCGACGAGGAGGCCGGGTTGCTCATTGCCCTCCTCACGCGGTTGATCGCCAACCTCGATCGGATCGCGAGCGTCGAAGCGCCGTCGGGCACGCCAATGTCTGAAAAGGGCGACTGACCGGACCGTCCGTTGGCGGCCGAGTGAGTCCGAAACTCGTGTCGCGTCGTGCGATGGGCCGTGCAAATTGCAAAGTCCTCCCATTGACGGCTTGTCCGCTTCATCCGCGAAGCGAATGCGTTGAAGCGATTTAATTCTTGGACGATAATTCTCGGCGATAATTTTTGGACGATAATTTCTGGACGGCAGGGAAGCTAACAAACAGGGCTGGGGGGATTCATGCGCGTTTCACTTGTTGCTCTCGCATTGATCGCGGCTTTCTCACTCGCCGGATGTTTTGAAGGTCCGCAAGGACCGCAGGGGCCGCAAGGGCCGGCGGGGCCGCCCGGACCTCAAGGCGGACAAGGCCTCCCGGGCGTGCCCGGCGTTGCCGGTGCGCCTGGCGGCACCGGTCCGACCGGCGCCGTCGGCCCGCCCGGTCCGCCCGGTCCGGCGGGCTCACCCGGCACTCCCGGTCCGACGCTGCTGCATGCGCTTCACGAGCCGGCCTGCGAGAGCCGGTGCGAGCTGATATGCAGCCAAGACGAGAAGCTTGTTTCCGTGACCTGCCCGGGCGGCAATATCCAAATCAGCAGAATGGGCGACAGCGAGGCCGCCACATGCACCGGCTCGCATGGTCCGGGGCTAGCGCTATGCATCCGTCCATAGTCGCCAGAATAACGCGGTGTTGCGATCGACCGTGTTCTACCTACGCCTCGATCACGATCTTCGGCGCCGGGCGGCTTTCGGTCATCAAGGCCTCGCGCACGCGCGCGGCGATGTCGCGAAAGCTCGCCGCGTAGGGCCCGTCCGGGTCGCTCGCCACCACCGGGTCGCCGGCGTCGGATTTTTCCCGAATGGCCAGCGCCAGCGGCACTTCGCCGAGGAACGGCACGCCGAGCCGCTCGGCTTCGCGGCGCGCGCCGCCATGGCCGAAAATATCGGAGCGCGTGCCGCAATGCGGGCAGATGAAGGTCGACATGTTCTCGACGATGCCCAGCACCGGCACGTTGACGCGGCGGAACATGGCGATGCCCCGCCGCGCATCGATCAACGCCAGATCCTGCGGCGTCGATACGATGACGGCGCCCTTAAGCGGCACCTGCTGCGCCATGGTGAGCTGCGCGTCGCCGGTGCCCGGCGGCATGTCGACCACCATGACGTCGAGATTGCCCCAATCGACCTCGCGCAGCATTTGCGTCAGCGCCGACATCACCATCGGCCCGCGCCAGATCATCGGCGTCTCTTCCTCGACCAGGAGGCCGATCGACATTACCGGCATGCCGTGGCGCACGATCGGCTTGAGCCGCGTGCCGCCTGCGGTTTGCGGACGTTCCTTGATGGCGAGGAGTTCTCGGCAGCGACGGTCCATAGATGTCGGCATCGAGCACGCCGACCTTGAGGCCGAGGTCGCGCAACGCCAGCGCGAGATTGATCGCAACCGTCGATTTGCCGACGCCACCCTTGCCCGAGGCGACCGCGATGATCGCGCCGACACCAGGAATGCCTGCGGGGCCCGCCGGCCGATGCCCATGTCCGCCCGCTGCCCCCGCGGGGCGCGGGGCGCCGGGTGCGGCTGCCGGCCGTTGCGGCGGAGCGGCCGCCGCGCCGCCGGCGCGTTCGGCCGTGAGCGCGATCATGACCGATTGAACGCCGGGAACCGCGCGCACCGCTCGTTCGGCGCTCTCGCGGACGTGTTCCCAGGTCTTGACCTGCCCGGCGTCGACGGTGATCGAGAAAAACACCTTGCCGTCGGTGGCGACAATCTCGGAGAGCTTTCCCGTTGCCGTGAGGGGGCGGCCGTCAGGCGCCGCCACCGCGGCAAGCTTTGCCAGAATCTCGTCCTTGAGCGATGCCATGCCGGTCTCCTCGCCGATGCCGATTAGATAGGACAGCGCGGCCGAGGGCTCAATTGGCCGCGCAGTTGGTATAAGGCGTTCACAGCGATGGAGGACAAGATGGCGAAGGTGGCGTTTGTCGGCTTAGGCGTGATGGGTTACCCGATGGCTGGGCATCTCAAGACCAAAGGCGGCCACGACGTCACGGTGTTCAACCGCACCGCTGCCAAAGCCGAGAAGTGGGTCGCGCAATATGGCGGTAAAAACGCGCCGAAACCGAAGGACGCCGCCCGGGGCCAAGACTTCGTCATGGCCTGCGTCGGCAACGACCACGACTTACGCGAGGTGATGCTCGGCGACGACGGCATATTCGCCGGCGTGCGCCAGGGCGCCATCGTGGTCGACCACACCACGGCTTCCGCGGAGATCGCGCGCGAGCTGCACGCCGAAGCCAAAAGGCGCGGCTTCGATTTCATTGACGCGCCGGTATCCGGCGGCCAGGCCGGCGCCGAGAACGGCGTGCTCACGGTGATGTGCGGCGGCGATCCGGCACCGTTTGCGCAGGCCGAAAAGGTGATCGCGGCTTATGCGCGCGCTTGCAATCTGTTGGGCGCTTCCGGTTCGGGCCAGCTCGCCAAGATGGTGAACCAGATCTGCATCGCGGGCGTCGTCCAGGGGCTGGCCGAAGCGCTGCATTTTGCGCAGCGAGCCGAACTCGACATCGAGAAGCTCATCGCCACCATCTCCAAGGGCGCCGCGCAGTCCTGGCAGATGGAGAACCGCTACAAGACCATGGCGGCGGGCAAATTCGACTTCGGCTTTGCGGTCGACTGGATGCGCAAGGATCTCGCCATTTGTCTCGCTGAGGCGCGGAGAAACGGCGCGCACCTGCCGGCCACCGCTCTGGTCGATCAGTTCTACTCGCAGGTGCAGAAAATGGGCGGCCGGCGCTGGGATACCTCGAGCCTGATCGCGCTGTTGCAGCGCTGACGGTCTATCCTCGGCAAGCCGCGCCGCCCCGCTCGCGCTGTCCCGCCAGCTTGCGGCGAGCGGCCAGCGGCTTCGCCGCGATTGGAACCGTCGGCCGCTCGAAGACTTGCTTATTGCGGTAGCAGCGGGTGGAATATCGCGATGCAAGACATCAAATTTCGCCTCGTGCATCCCGGGCTCAAGCCGCGCAGAACGAAGCTCGAAATGCCGGGCTGGGCCGGCAAGCCCGAACCGCGCGCCGACGGCTCGCATGAATATGCCTGGCATTGCCTGCCCTTCACCGAGGGGGCCCAGTACGGCATCGAAATCTTCTACCCCTACGACAATGAGGTTCGCGTCACGAAGAAAGACGGCGAGTTCGTCTTTGACGGCGATTTCGGCGATCCGCCCGCTGACGATCTACAATGGCCCCCGTTCCGGGGTTTCGGCAAAGAGTTTTACACCTATCAGCTTCTGCTCGATCTGAAAGTCGGAGCGGATTGGGCGGTACGCACCGAGCCGCACCCGCGCTTTTATACCGATACGACCGGCACCGTTCCGATTGCCGTTCCGGCCTTGTTGCGCACGGAATGGTGGCCGATGATCTCGTTTGTCGTATTCAAGTCGCCCGCTGAAGGCGAGACGCATATCTTCCGCCCCGGCGAGCCGATGCTGCAGATATTGATCTTGCCGGTGACTGCCGACTTTACGCTGTCACCGATGGACAACGAGGAAGCCGCCGAGCGCGAAATGCGCGGGCGGCAAATCCATGCGAGCCGCGACACACTCGCCGCCAATTCGACCTGGCTATCGCGCACCGACACCGTATTCGACGGCACCTACCGTCATCTCCTTCGCGCCGCGAAAGCCAAGGCGAAGGAACCATAGCGCCGCCCGCGCGAGGACGCGCCGTGGCGTACGTCCTCAGCTGCGGGGTTTCTAAATCTCACCGATCGTGGTGGTGGTGATGATGGTGATGATGGTGGTGATGATGATAGCGCCGCCACCAGCGATGGTGATGATGATGGTGGTGCTGCGCCAGCCGCGTTTGGCCGCTCGCCGGCGCCGCGGTTCCTTGTGCGTCCTCCGATTTCAACATTGCCAGCGCATTCGGGATAGGTTCGAGCAGATCACGATACGTCGCGGCAGGTTCAACGGTCGTCGGCGCCGCAGCCTGTGCAGTATTCACCGCGGTCAGTGCGGCAGCCGCCCCCAAAAGGCCGGCGATCTTTTTGTCCATGCTTCGTCCTCCGGAGCGCCTTGACAATGATCTGCGCTCGCGTGGCGACAATCCTGCCGCCCGGTCTAGGGTTCCGCCTGGGCGCGGTAAATTACGCCGCCGCGCTTGGACGAGCCGAAACCGTCGCATGCCAACGGCGCAAATAGGCAAGCTCGTCGGGCACGGTCAGTTTCGACACCTTCATAAAGTCAACCGCCACCAGCGTCGTAATGTCGGCGACGCTGAACGCATCGCCGGCGACATAAGGCCGCTTGCTCAGCTCACTATCGAGCAGGCGCAAAAAGTCGAAGACGCGCGGCTTATTGGCTTCGCCCCATGCCGACACTTGCGGATCGACCATCGCCTTCATGGCCGGATGCAGATGCTGGAACACGGTCGACACCGGCACATAGAGGTGAAACTCGACCCGGCGGTTCCACATCTCGATCAGCGCGCCATCGAGCGCATCTGCGCCAAACAGCGGCGGCGCGGGCTGGAGCGCCTCGAAATAGCGGCAGATGGCGACCGATTCGGTGATCACCGTGCCGTCGTCGAGCACCAATGCCGGCACCCGTTGCAGCGGATTGATGGCGGTATAGGCCTCGCTGCGCTGCTGTAGCTTGCCGAGATCCACTTGCTCGGTCGGAATCTTAATGCCCTTTTCGGCCAAAAATATCCGCACCCGCCGCGGATTGGGCGCGCGACCGCCATCATAGAGCTTCATCGTGAATCTGGGCTCCCGTCCCTATCCTCTTGAGGTCACAACCATATTCCGACAAACCCAGCCGGCCAGTGAACTGAGCGAACCAGAAAGGCCGGTCCGATTTTAAGTCGAAGGCGCGTATCGCCTTAAGCCTGGTCTTAAGGAATTTGGGCGACTTTTGACGTAAATTATCGCCAGCCGCGGAATGCAATGCAAAGTACCCCAAGCGATCTGCGCGACGCCGCTTCGCCCGGCGCCGCCGACGCCCCCTCAACCAAACGCCGGCTTGCCACCCAGCACGTGCGCGAGGCGCGCGACCGCCTGACCTCGACCAGCGGCACGCGACCGGTGTTCGACTACGAATTGCTGCGGCAGTTCGCGCAGAACCGGCTGTCGGGATCGCTGGTGATCCTGCTGCTCGTGATCACCATCGGGCTCCTGTCCGCACTGTGGACCGGGGCGGTGACGTCGGGGGTGTGGACCGCCGGCGCGCTCATCATCCATCTCGTCATCATCCGCGCCTGCCGGCAATTTCTCGATGAGCCGGCGGGCACGATCAATTTGCGGGCCTGGCGGCTGCGCTTCATCCTGCTCGACCTGTTCTTCGGCATGGCGTGGACCTTCATCCTCATCCACCCGCTCGGCGTCGACGAGCAGACCGGCACGTTCATGCTGTTCGTCATGCTCTTGGTGGTGGCGATATCGAGCATGCTGGCGTCGAGCCTACCGGTTGCCGTACTGGCGCTCACCTTGCCGGTCACCATCGCCATCGCGCTCAATTTCGTCCTCAAAGGCACGCTGCACGATTACATCCTGGCGATCATGGCGCTCGCCGCGGAGGGTTATTTTTCGCTGCTCGCTTACCGGCTCTATTCGACGACGCTTGCCACACTCGAAGCGCGCGCGGAAAAAGACGCGCTCATCGGCGAGCTCGAGCAATCGAAGTCGATCTCCGACGAGGCGCGGCGCCGGGCGGAAGCCGCCAACATCGCGAAATCGCGCTTCCTGGCGCAGATGAGTCACGAGCTGCGCACGCCGCTGAACGCCATCCTCGGCTTCTCGGAAGTGATGAAGGGCGAGATTTTCGGCGGTCACGCGGTGCCGATGTACAAGGACTATGCCGGCGACATTCACAATTCCGGCGTCCACCTCTTGAACCTCATCAATGAAATCCTCGATCTATCGCGTATCGAAGCCGGCCGCTACGAGCTCAACGAGGAACCGGTTTCGCTCAATCGCGTGGTGGAGGATTGCCACCATCTCCTCAAGCTGCGCGCCGGCAATCGCGGTCTCACCATCCATGAATTGTTCGAGCCGGACATGCCGCGGCTATGGGCCGACGAGCGCGCCGTGCGCCAGATCTGCCTCAATCTTTTGTCCAACGCCATCAAGTTCACGCCGCAGGGCGGCGAGATTTGGCTCAAGGTCGGCTGGACCGCGTCCGGCGGCCAATACATGAGCGTCAAGGATACCGGCCCGGGCATTCCGGAGGAGGAAATCCCGGTGGTGCTGGCGTCGTTCGGCCAGGGCTCGAATTCGATCAAATCGGCCGAACAGGGCGCCGGCCTCGGACTGCCGATCGCCAAGAATCTCATCGATCTGCATGGCGGCACATTCACGCTCAAATCGAAGCTGCGCATCGGCACCGAAGTCGTCGTGACCTTTCCGCCGGAGCGCGTGATGTCGGCGCTGGCGCCGATCTCCGACGGCGCGGCGCCGCCGATCCAGCCGCACGCGGAAACTTCCGCGACGTCCTCATCGTCGTCGTCGGCATCGTGGTCGCCCGACGATTCGACGAACCGTGCGCGCCGCGCGTTGTTCGGCACCTAGAATCTGAAGTTTCCACAGTTTGGTGGAACGGATTTCCGAAACATCATGCTCGACCAAAAAATCGCCGTGGATCGATCTAACCCCTATAGTGCCGCGTGAACCATCGTCGGCAGGGGATGACATCCGTGCGCCCACGCCTGTTGTGGCTTTTGCTGGCCGGGCTCGCGATCGCGTTGCTCGCGCTGGTGCTGCGCCACGGCGAAGGCACGATCGGACCGCTGTCGACCGGCGATTTCGCCTCGCTCGCTTACAAGGCGGTGCTGCTCGTGTTTGTCGGCTCCGCCGCGGTGATCATGTTCCGCCGGGGCTTTACCCAAGCGCTGACGGCGGCGCTCCTTTGGATCGCGCTCGCGCTGGTCTTGCTGGTCGGTTATTCCTACCGGTTCGAGCTGCGCGGCGTCGCCGATCGCGTGTTGGCGGAGCTCATTCCCGGCCACGTCATCAGCCACGGGCGCTCGGTCGAGCTCGCCCGCGCCTCAAGCGGCGATTTCGACGTGACGGCGCAAGTCAACGGCGCGCGCGTCGCCATGATCCTCGACACCGGCGCCAGCTCCGTCGTGCTGACGCGCGAGGACGCCAGAGCCGCCGGCTTGCCGCTCGAAGTGCTCGCCTACACCGCCAACATCGATACCGCCAACGGCCGCACCCATGCGGCGCCGGTCACGCTCGATCGCATCGCCATCGGCGCCCTGGTCGAGCGCTCGGTCGACGCGCTCGTGGCGCAACCGGGCCAGCTTAGAACCAGCCTCCTTGGCATGAGTTTTCTCAACCGGCTGCAAAGCTGGGAAGTGCGCGGCGACCGGCTCTTGCTGCGCGGTTATCCGTAACGCGGTTGTGTCCCGGGCGCGGCGCGGCACGAAGTGCTGCGCTGCAGAATCTGGACCGTTACAAACGCGGAGTACGCGACGATCCCGGATCGGCGGTGCAATGCTGGCGCGCTGCACCGCGTCCGGGAAACATCGACATAGCAACGTCTAAATCAAGCTCACCAGAAACCGCAGCGACACCAGCAAGAGAAAGCCGCCGAACGCGATCTCGAGCGTCCGCCGCGACAGTCGATGCGCCAGATGCGCGCCATAGGGCGCGACGAAGCTCGCGATCGGCGCCGTCACCGCGAGCCCGATCAGCGAAACGAAGCCGAGCGACAACGGCGGCAGCTCCGCCTGATGCGGCAGGCCGGCGAGGACAAAGCCGATGGCGCCGGCGATGGTGATCGGCACCGCAACCCCCGACGAGGTAGCGACGGCATTGTGGATCGGCTTGCCGTAGAGCGTGAGCACGATGGTCGAGATCGCGCCGCCGCTCACTCCCATGAGCGATCCGCAAAACCCGATGCCGAAGCCGTAGAGTTTCATGGCCGTCGGCCCTGGAAGCTCGGCGGCGAGATTCCAACGGTCGCCGGCGAACAGCAGTTTGATGGCGATCAAGCTCGCGATCACGACAAAGGCCAGCGTCAATATAGCGGCCGGGGCAAAAGCCGCGATGACCGCGCTGCAGGCGACGCCGATGACGGCCGGCAACGCCCATTGCCGGATCACGCCGGGAATGACCACCCCCTTGGTCCGATGCGTGAGATAGGAACGGATGGTGGTCGGCACGACGATGGCGATCGAGGTGCCGAGGCAAAGCTGCATGCGCACGTCTTCGGGCACGCCGAGCACGCGAAAGCCTTCATAGAGCACCGGCACGATCACCGAGCCGCCGCTGACGCCAAACAAACCGGCAAGCACACCGGAAATCATGCCGCCGATCAGGAGCGCAAGCACCAGCCAGAGGATTTCGTGCAAGCCGACGCCGAGCAACATGTCTCGTGTTTACTTTCGAGGATCCGTTGTTTCAGGCGGCAAGGTGCGCCACGTCGCGATGCCGATCCGACACGAGGCTCAAGGCTGCCAACAAATACTCGGCGCCGGCATTGGTGGTCGCCGCGCCGGCGAGATGCCGGCGGAAGGCGCGCGCCCCCGGCACGGCGCGGAACAGGCCGTGCAGATGCCGCGTGATGGCGTGGAGCCGCGTGCCCTGCGCCAGTTCGCCCGCGATATAAGGCACCAGCGCCGCCGCGGCGTCCGTCGCAGACGCAAAGCGCGCATCCTCGCCGAAGAAAGCCGGATCGACGGCAAGAAGCCGCCACGGCTCCTGATACGCGGCGCGCCCCATCATCACGCCGTCCACATGGGCAAGATGCGCGCACGCGTCTTCGACACTGCCGACGCCGCCATTGAGCACGATGGTCAGGCGGGGATGCACGGCTTTGAGCCGATACACCCGGTCATAGTCGAGCGGCGGCACCTCGCGGTTCTCCTTCGGCGAGAGCCCTTTGAGCCAGGCCTTGCGGGCATGCACGATCAGCGCGTCGGCGCCGGCGCGCTCGATCGTCTGCGCAAAAAGCTCCAGCGCCTGTTCCGGATCCTGATCGTCGACGCCGATGCGGCACTTGACCGTCATCGGGATCGCCACCGCGGCCTTCATCGCCGCGACGCAGTCGCCGACCAGTCCCGGCTCCGCCATCAGGCAAGCGCCGAAGCGGCCATCCTGCACCCGGTCGGACGGACACCCGACATTCAGATTGATCTCGTCGAAACCAAAATCGGCGCCGATCCGCGCGCAGTCTGCCAACGCGCGCGGCTCGGAGCCGCCAAGCTGCAGCGCCAGCGGGTGTTCGGCGGGGTGAAAGCGCAGAAGCCGGGTGCGATCACCATGGAGCACCGCGCCGGTGGTGAGCATTTCGGTATAGAGCAGCGCGCGCTGCGTGAGCAGGCGATGGAAGAACCGGCAATGCCGGTCGGTCCATTCCATCATCGGCGCGACCGAAAATCGCCGGGACCGACTTTGCAGTGCTTTTTCCATTTATCAGTCACTTCCTTAATTCTCTTTAAGTTCGATGTCGTGCCGTTTCCAGCCTATTTTGACGCATTTTTGCCCCCTGGTACGACTTTGTCGTGCTTTGTGGGTTCCAGTCGTACCGCAGAGACCGACTCGGTAGACTGACTCTGCAGCAGGGCCGACCGGCACCAGTACGACAAACCAAAAATATCGCCAGAGCCCATGGCCACCTCTCCTGTTCTGATCAACAGCCTCGTCGATCTGTTCGGGAATGTGCACGGCGGCAGCTTTAGGGAAAGGCAGGTCCAGACTGTTCTGCTCACCAACGCGGTGACCAACGCGTCCACATGGGCCATCGCGTTCCATACGACACTGGCGCTCAAGCGCCTTCAAGGAGCCTTGTAGCGATACCGTCCGCCGAGTTGTCGGTTCCTCGCGCCTCAGCGCCTCGATGAGGCCAGCACTTTCTCACGTCTGAATACCATCAGGCGTGAGCTGATCGACCCAGCGATTGCCGCCCATTTGGCAAGCTCATGGGCGAGCTGGTGGAACTCGTGAGCGCCGTCGACGCCGTCACCTTCGCCGTCGAAATCCAGAGACAACCTCGCGGGCCACGGGAGGGTGGAGGTTACTTCAAATGCTGAAGCTTATGATGCGATGCGGTGTGCACGCCTTGAGCCTGGGCGAAGGACACTTGCCGATCAGACCCCGAGATGGCGGTGCAATACCTCGGGCTGCTCGCGTGCTGCCTGGGCGGTCAGTAGTTCGACGATGTGACCGTTGTTGATAATGTAGACGCGGTCGGCAAGCGCTATAGCTGCGGAGATGTTTTGTTCTACCACAAGGATTGTCTGTCCTGCCTCTGCGAGCGCGCGACACGTTGCTAACAGATCGCGTACAATGATCGGAGCGAGCCCTTCGAACGGCTCGTCAAGCAACAGTATCTTTGGCTCGCGAATCAAGGCCCGTGCTATCGCGAGCATCTGTTGCTCGCCGCCGGAAAGATCGGTGCCGCGGCTGATGCGCCGCTCCTTGAGCCGCGGGAACAGGGCGTAAACGCGCTCAAGCGGCCAACGCTTCGGCGCCGTCAATCCAGCGAGAATGAGAATTCTCCTCGACGTTGAGACTACCGAAAACGCGGCGATCCTCGTGAACGAGTTGCATGCCGGCCTGCGCAATGGCGTGGCTCTTTTTCCCGGCGATCTCGACACCGTCGAGCCGGATCGAGCCGGCACGTGGCGCAACAACACCCATCAGGCTTTTCAACGTCGTACTCTTGCCGGCGCCGTTGCGGCCGAGCAGCGCCACCACTTCGTTGCGTTCGACATTGAGTGCAACGTCGAACAGGATGTGAGAATCGCCATAGTAGGTATTCAGGCCATGGACTTCGAGCAGGCTCATGCTGCGAGCACTCCGCCGAGGTAAGCTTCCTGAACGGCCGCGTTGTTTTTGATCTCGCTCGGCGAGCCTTCGACCAGCACGCGCCCTTCTTGCAGCACGGTGACGCGCTCCACGAGTTCGAACAACGAATCCATATCGTGGTCGATGATGATCATGGTGCGACCTTGACCGATCGATCTGAGCAGCTTGACCATCTCGACGCGCTCGAGGGGGCTCATGCCGGCGAGCGGCTCATCGAGCAGGAGCAGGCTCGGCGAGCTGGCCAGCGCCAGACCGACCTCCAGGCGCCGCTTCTCGCCGTAAGCCAGAGCGGCAACCGGTACATCGGCCCGGCCGCCGAGATTAACCAGCGCTAGCGTATGGTCCACCTGCCCCGCCAGTCCGGGAAATTTCGACAGCCGTCGCAGCATATCGAGGCGAAATTTTCCGCGCAGCTCGGCGAGAGCCGAGATGATCAGGTTGTCGCGAACCGTAAGCCGTGTGAACAGCTGATTGACCTGATAGCTCTTGGTGAGACCAAGCTGACACACGTCGGTCACGCCCATGCCGGTGATATCGCGACCCTCGAACACGATCTTGCCGGCCGTCGGCGGCACTTCGCAGGTCAGCATCTTGAAAAACGTTGTCTTGCCGGCGCCATTGGGGCCGATGATACCACGCACCTCGCCGTGGTTCACGGCAAAGCTGATGTCGCTGTTGGCGAGGAGACCACCGTAGCGTTTAGTCAGACCGCTCGCTTCAATAATAGGGCCATAGGATTGACCGCTCTTGCGGCGGCGGGTCGGCATCGGCGCCGCAACCGTTGGGGCGGCGACGGCTGTTGTGCTTTTTAGCTCGTGTGCTGTTACGGTGGGGGGAAGGGCCTGGAGCTCTTCCGTACCCGCACTCCGCCCTACAGCCAGCGCGAAAAGATCCTTGATCCCGCCGATCAGTCCTCGGCGCAGGAAGCAGACCAGCAGCACAAAGACGAGACCCAGCACCAGCCTCCAGCTAGCGCCCAAGTGCAGCGTGTTCTGGAAGAAATCGCTCAGATAAAGCCAAATAGTGGCGCCGAGCAGCGGCCCGAACAGGGTGCCGGCGCCGCCGATTGCCGTCTGCATGACGAGTTGACCCGAGGTGTCGAAGGTGAAGGCCTCCGGCGGCATGAAGCCTTGCATGACGCCAAGCAACCCGCCGGCGAAGCCAGCATAGGCCGCGGCGATGACGAAGGCTGTGAGTTTATAGCCGTGAATGTTGTGGCCGACGGCGGCGGCGCGGAGCGGGTTGTCGCGGATGGCGCTGAGGATGACGCCGACAGGCGAACGCATGATACGTAGCGCGATCACGATGCCGACGAAATACCAGAACGCGAAGAACGCGTAGAGCGACCAATCGGTGTTGAAGTGAATGGTGGTGAAGCCAAGCGGAAGCGTCGGTGTCGGCACACCGGGCAAGCCGTTCTCGCCGCCGGTATAATCCGAGAGAGGATTGAATTCGACGAAATAGAAGACTTCGGCGATCGCGACCGTGATCATCGCGAAATAAATGCCGGTGCGCCGCAGCGCGATCAGCCCGACAAGGTAGCCGACAATCGCCGCCACGATCGTGCCGATGATCACCGAGGTGACGACGTGCGGAAAGTCGACGATCGTGAGCAGATAGGCTGCGACCATGCCGCCTGTGCCGTAGAACGCCGATTGACCGAACGACAAGAGTCCCGTGTACCCGAACAATATGTCAAAGCCGATGCCGAACAGGCCCCATACGATGATGCGGCTCATGGTCGTCGGCGCAAAGCCAAGATAGGGAAGGATGAATGGCGCCGCTATCAAGCCGATCGCCGTCAGCGCCTCGATCAAAAAGGGACTTCGGCCGCGCATCAAGCGATCGTGCTCATTCGCGGCCGGCGGTGCCAAGAAGGCCGTATGGACGAAGCACCAGCACCAGTGTCATCGCAACGAAAAGCATGACGTACGAATAGCCGGGGTTGAACATTGACGTTATGCTGATAATTTCGCCGGCGATGAACCCGCCTAGCACCGCGCCAGGAAACGATCCGACGCCGCCGATGACGACGACAACAAAAGTCTGCACCAAAATCGCTTCGCCTACGTCCGGCGCGATCGAGACCACCGGGGCATTGACGATACCGGCGAAGCCTGCCGCCATGGCGCCGATGCCGAACACCAGCATGAACACCTTGTAGACGTCGATGCCGAGCGAATCGACCATCACCGCATCCTCGATGCCGGCGCGTACGATCATGCCGATGCGGGTGCGATAGAGCACGACGTAGAGCGCGATCAGCGCCACCGCGACAATGCCGAGCAACGCCAGCCGGTAGGTCGGATAGAGCATGAAGCCGATTGAAGTGATCCCGACGAGAGGCGGGGGCGCCGGTACCGCCCTCGACAGGCTGCCGAAGAAAAAGCGCACAGTCTCGACGAACACGATGCCGATACCGAAAGTGACCAGGAGTTGGTCCTCGTGCGGGCGGGAATAGAAGCGGCGGATGACAACCCGCTCCATCACCACACCGACCAACATCACAAACAGCGAGCCGGCGATCACGGCGACGACAAAGGATCCCGTATAACTGTAGGCCACCCAGCCGGCATATCCCCCCATCATGAACATGGCGCCGTGCGCGAGATTGAGGACGCCGAGTGTGCCGTAAATGATCGTGAGACCTGAGGAAATCAGCGCGAGAAGGGCGCCGAGCACCACGCCGTTGAACACCTGCGAGACAAAATTGGCCCAGTTTATCACGACGTGGTCCGCAATTTTTGGCGCTGCATTTTTTGCTGCTCGCGCGGTCTTCCTCTGGGCTCCCATTCCGGACAGCCGCGCCGCGTAGCAACAAACAAATAGCCGGGCTTAAAGAAGCGAAGCCGGCGCTTCGCGCCTTGAACCCGGCCGGCAGTCGATGAAGGACCCTCCCGGCATTCGACGCGGAAAAGGTGTTTCGTGGTCCTCAGCTGTAGTCCCCGAGATGACAACCGAACGCGTCTGGCTTTTGCATCAAAGGCTCACCCGGAACGACTTCAAGGACCTCCCAGAAGTCCTCTTTGTTCTTCATGTCTTTTGGCGCCTTGCCGCGGACGATGACGACCGGACGGATCAATTGATGATCCTCGGGGCGGAAACGCACGTCGCCCACCATGGATGGGAACGTCTCGCCCTTCTCGTACTGCTTGATGACTGACGGTGGGTAGAAAGTGCCGGCCTCAGACACCATGCGCGCCCAAATGGCGAATTGCATGTACGCGTTCTCAGCGCCCCATTCGGGACGATAATCGTACTTCTTGGTGAAGGCATCGACGAACATCTTAGCCAACGGGTACTTGTCCTCCAGCGTCCACCAGAAGTCGGTGGCGGCGAAGACGCCTTCGGTGAGCTCCGGACCGACTTCCTTGGCAAGAAACGGGATCTGGTAGGGGATCACCATCTTCATCTTCGGCGTGAGCCCGAATTGCTTGGCCTGCTGGACCGACAGCACGGCGTCGCGGCCCCAGTTCACGTTGACGATGAACTCGGCGCCGGAATTGGCGATATTGGTCAGATATTGGCTAAAATCCTGGGTGCCGAGCGGCGACACCTGGTTGGTCACCATGGTCCAACCGCCGTTCGCGGCTAGATAGTCGTTCACCGACTTGGTGACGGTGTGACCGTAGGTGTAGTCCGGCGTCATAAACGCCGCCTTTTTGTTCTTGCCGAAATTCTTGACCAGCACCGGGCCGATCGCATTGGCAGCGGTCTCGCCATAGAAGCACTGGCGGAAGCTGTAACGCACGCAGTCCTTGCCGGTGGTGTCGTTGGAACCGGAAATGGCCACCAAGTAGAGCACCTTTTCGCGCTCGGCGAACTTGTTGAGCGCTACCGCAACCGCCGACGAGGTTGAACCGGTCATCGCGATGATCTTGTCGTCGTTGATGAAGGTCTGCTGCTCCTGTACCGCATTGTTCGGCTTGGCACCGGAGTCCGCGACGACCAGCTTCACCTCCTTGCCGAGCACGCCCTTGGTAATCTTGGGCGCGATCTTTTTGATGAGGGCATGGCCATCGTTGATGTGCTCGATGGCAAGCTGCATGCCTTTCAGTTCGTCTTCGCCCTGCACGGCATAGGCGCCGGTGCGCGGAACAGTAGCCCCGATGGTGACGGATGAGCCGGATGAGCCGGCGGGCCAAGTCCCGACCGGCGGCTGATCTTCCGCAAGTGCACTGCGCACAAAGCTAAAGCGGCCAGGCGCGCCAATGGACAGCGCGCCGACGCCGGCCCCGGTTGCGACCGCTTGACGCAGGAGACGGCGCCGGGAAATCGGGATGAAAAAACGCTTTTTGTCCGTAGTCATAACGGGCTCCCGCTTTTTGAATTCTCGATGCGGCAGTGTGACCGTCTTTAGTAGGGGTGGCTTTAATCGCCGTTATTGATCCAGATTACAAAAATGAACATTAGCGTCAGGCCCGTTCCGGGGCATCGGCAGAGTTGTGCAACGAAAGATATTTGGCGCGATGACCCGTTCGTCACGCGGGTGCGAAACTTCGCTAACTTGACGCTCCCGGACCTGCAGAGCCTGCGCGCCGTCATCGAGACTGAATTGACGGTCGCCAAGCGGCGCGATCTGGTGATGGACGGTTACGAATTCTGCAAACTATGCTTCGTCAAGGACGGCTTTGCTGCGCGCTATAAGCTGCTGCGCAACGGCAAGCGGCAGATCGTCAACTTTGTGTTGCCGGGAGATATCATCGGCCTGCCCAGCAGTTTTCTCGACCAAGCCGCCAACTCGGTCATCGCGGTTACTGAGATAACGTTGCAGGTGTGTTCGCTCGAAGCTTTCGCAGGGCTGTGCTACCGACGACCGAAATTCGGTCTGGTGCTGTCTTGGCTGGCGGCACAGGAGGCAGCTAACTGCATCGAGCGGATAATCGATGTCGGCCGGCGCACGCCGATCGAACGGCTGGCTCATCTCCTACTCGAACTCCATTCTCGACTGAGTGTCGTCGGTAAGTGCGAGGAATTTGCCTTCAACCTGCCGTTCACGCAAGAAATGATGAGCGATGCGCTCGGCTTAAGCGTCCCGCACCTCAACCGAATGCTGACGAAGCTTAGAGCCGAAGGCATGATCGCCTTGAACGAGCGTCGCGTTGAATTCACTCGACTCGCGTGCGCTCCAGCTACTCTCGCAATTTCAGCCGAGCCGACTGGCACAGATGCCAGTTCCCCATGAAATCGGGATGGATTGATTAAATTCGCCGCGCTTGTCGCGCCCGCTCAACAGGCACGAAAGCGACCGTCGGTTTGATTGGGCCATCTCGCTGCTGTGAAAGTCCCATGGAACGATGCGTTTACCGAGGGACGCTTGCGCTCGACGCACGGTTAAGAATCAAAATATACACTTCCGTTCTTGGCCAAAGGCGAAGTTGAGTCAGCGTTCGACGACGTCTGCTTCTCAACTGCAATCGGACATCCCGCAACGCGACGTTCGCGGACTCTTTAGTAGCTATAACGCTCGGCGGTACTGGTACTACAAGTAGTACGACGCGCACCAAAGGTGTGCGATCTAAGCTCTTGGCAATCCAGTCACTTCCCTAACCTGTTTCAGCTATCCATCATCGGGGCGACGGAAAATCGGCGGGACTGACTGTGGGGGGTTATCGTTGCTTGATCAAACATTTAATTAACTGTGGCGTTGGCTGATTTCGTACCGTTCTGCATCGACTAATTTGGCCGCCACGCCATCCGTGAACTTCACGAGTTCGAGCCCATCCGGCTGATGATTCAAGCAGCGTTTTGATTGCCCGCCCGGTCCGGTCGGCGGCGCGCTCAATCAGCGGCTCAATCTCGGCAACGGTCTGGATCGTCGTCGGCATGGCTCTGACTCGCGCGAAAGCGTCCCGGCGTGGTTCCCCGTTCGAACAGTTGTCAATGGGCCGGATACGCTGCACGATGCCGAATACGTTGCGAACTACAAGAACAATCACGCCTACGGGGGGCAGCCAAATATCACGATCCGGCATAGCGGCGACTTGCGCACGCCTACACAACCGTGAGAATTTCCGACAATGCTCTACGGGTGATGTTGGTACATAATATCATGAAATATGATTCAGGCCGAGTAGCACGATCAATGCTTGACACGCTCTTTTGTTCGCTTGAATCTTCATCGCATGGGGGACCAGAACGGCAGAGCATTAATGTATACCCATGCCAAGCGTTTTTCCACGGCAACAATCACCATTGTACTAGGAGCGTTGATGTCGGTGACGGAGCCGGAGCCGGTAAAAGCAGAGGTCATTGGACTTGACTGCAATAGCGTTCGCTTCACCGTCGATCTAACGGCGAAAAGAGTCAGCTATGTCGGCGCAGACGGACACACGATGATTGCAGATTCAGCACAAATCACGTCGACGTCGATTGACTGGGTCAATGACAATCCGGGTATCGTCAAGTCAGAATATCACATCGACCGCTCGACGGGCTTCATGACGTCGATTGTGCATTATTATGCCAGAACCTACGGTGCGAAGCCGGACTTTGTATCCCACGCAAACTGTCAAAAAACTCAAGGCTTTTGAAATCCACCGACGCAAAACTTGCTTTTTCGAGCCGCCGACGCATTTGCAACCTCGGCGTGGCCCGGCGAAGCCGGCCTTATAATGAACTCGCGCCGCTTAATGTCAGTGCCCAGAGACTCGTATCGGCTCCACCAATGCTTTTGGAAGAGGCGCCACGGGCGTAAGAACGGGTTCGCACATAGCTGGCTGATGTCCGCCTTGGGTCAAACGCAGACATCTTGGGTCGCTTCTGGGATGTCTCTTAGCCCCCCGATATCGGACATTGTACCGGGCTTTTGCCTTACGGATCTAAACCAGTGGGCGGGCCGTCGGCTTAGCGGAACAACGCAGGTACGACAGCGTATAACTCTGCCCTGCCCTTCCGCTTGAAAGCCGCGAAAAATGACGTTTGGAGAAACGATCGATCCCATCATCAATTGCCGACGTTCGACGTCCAGGACAGCATGGCGTCTTTGTCGCCGAAGATGCGTTCAAAGGTTGGTTCCGTCGTTTCAAGATCGAGAAGCGTCTCACTGGCATCAAAGACTACCAAACAAACAGCGCGCTCATATCCACAGGCGCCGAGGTTGCGAGAAATATCCAAGAAAACCGCTGTAGCCTTCCTTCGTTCTTAGGCGGCCGGCTCAGCCAGGCTGGCGTCTATTGGACCTCTCCCTATGCCGGTTGGTATTCACACTGGTTACGGCCTGAAGAATGACTCCGACCACCACTTCCGGCGCGGTGACCAACACTGCATGGTCGACCTTTTCGGATTGAATCTGCGCCCCCATCCGGCGAGCTAAAAATAGCTGCGTCGCCGGGTTGATCATTCGATCGTCTTCGGCGACGAGATACCATGAAGGCTTTGCTCTCCACGCCGGCGTTGGTGCCTTTTCCTGAATACATGCAACGGCGATGGGGCGCTGCGTCGCGGCGAGAAGCGCGGCCTCTTGGGCCGATGCGTTCTGACACCAAGCAGCATGGAATTGTTCGGCCGGTATCCAGAGTAAGCCATGCTCGTCAGGAACCAGGTGCGGCGCTTGCGACTTTTCGCGATAAAACACGTCGGCAACGGTCTCGCCTTCGTCGGGCGTGAGAGACGTAATGAACACCAGTGCCCGAACTCTTTCGTTACGGCATGCCCCTACGACAGCGCCTGAATAGGCATGCGCAACAAGGACTACCGGCCCGTCGGTCCGCTCCAACGCCCACTCGAGCGCAGCAGCGTCATCTGATAACGATGTCAGCGGAAGCGGAGCCGCGATCGTCTTTAGTCCCTTGGACTGCAGCGGCGCAATGACGCGGTGCCAGCCGGAACCGTCTGCCCAGGCGCCGTGGACGAGAACGATGGTTGCGCTCATATCCGCCGGCTCAGACTTTTCCGCCACACGTTCACGGACATTTTTCGTCGTGCGCGGATGTGCATCTGCGAAAGCGATCATGTCGAATTGAGTGCCGGCAACCGTCAGAGCCGCTGCGCCAAGAAGACGGCGGCGATGGTGATCGATTTCCTCAGATGTAGGGTCCATAAGGTAACTCCTTCGGTCGGTTCAGCCGCGCTGCCGCGGTCTCGATCTCTCCCTATTCCGATTTCGGCCAGACAGGGGCCTGAATGATCGTTTCCGACGGCCAATTCTAGAGCGCAACCGGCGGTCACACGCCCCGCCTTTTCCAAATGAATCAGGGCGCCCATTCGGCACGCCAAACTAGCTGCCATCTCCGCGCATTCACGCTCGTGCTTTGTTGAACCTCAGAGGGGCGCACCGGTTTTGATAGCCGTGCGATGCCTGCCGTGGTGATTTACACGTGGCCAATTCCGCTAGCTTCTTGAGACCCCGATGGATGTTGACCTTGACGAGAGCCATCGATTGACCTGTCGCTTTGGAGGCACCTTCAATGGTGACGCCCTCTAATTTTACCAGGCGGATCACGGTAGCTTGCGCCGGCTTGAGGCGGTTGAGCAACTCTTCCACTGCGATGGCGCTAATCGCAGCCTCACCGCAATCGCCGCTTGGTATTTCGTCGTCGAGCGAAAGGGCAGCCAACCGAGCGGTGTTTCGAAGATGGTCGACCCACTTATAGCGCGCAATCGCGGCGACCCACGGGCCGAACGGCTTGGAGGGCACGTATGTGTACCGGTTGGCGTG
The DNA here is from genome assembly GCA_963829395.1 of uncultured Alphaproteobacteria bacterium. Classification (GTDB taxonomy): domain Bacteria; phylum Pseudomonadota; class Alphaproteobacteria; order Rhizobiales; family Xanthobacteraceae; genus BOG-931. The sequence goes on from CAWHHX010000004.1 coordinate 140,012, forward strand.
GATGGCGAGAAGTGCCTCTTGCCTCGCATCTTCGGCCGCAACCTCAGGAAGCCGCCGCGCATAGTAGCGGCGCAGCCAGCCGTCTAATTCGCGGAGCAATTCCTCATAGGCTCGGCTTTCGCCACGTTGCGCGGCGACCATCAGACAGCCCCATTTCTGCGAACGTCTGCGCCAAACGCCGAACCGCAACGCTATCCGCGTCGGGCCGCGCGGGCGAAGATTCGAGGCCGAGTGCCTCTGAGCAGCAGCGCCGATGCCCGACGATAGAGTTGAGGCATTTACGGCTTTATCGGCGTGAGCGTTCATTCGAGAGCCTCGTCTTAGCCGAGTTGAACGGCTCGGCCGCCTACGTGTCCATAACGCCGATTAACTGAGAGCAGTTTTGACCAACAACTTCTTGATTGGATGTTGCTCCAAAAAGCGGCGTTGCCGCCATTGCCTTTTGGCGTGTCGCACTAGTTCTTTCGTACTAAACTTTCTTTGGATTCCGGCGGCCGCCGCCTGCCAGGGCAGAGCATGGTTGGCAATGCGGATTTGCGGATTATTCCGTGCGAAATCCGCCTTCGTCTTTCGTGAGTTTTGCCGGGCAATCGTCACTATTTTTCTGACGGCGGAACGCCAGCCTATCTGTTGATTGCTCGTTCGATGCATTCAACAATTGAAGTTCCTTGGAAGGGCTTATTCAAAAAACAGATGGCACCCGCATCCAGGGCCTGTTTGCGGATCTTGTCGTTCGGGTATGCCGTAATAAATATCAGCGGAATAGTCAGGCCCCTTGTCTTAAGCGTGCTCTGCAGCTCGAGCCCGCTCATTCCCGGCATCTGCACGTCCGCGATAATGCAGGAGGTATAAAGAAGCTGGGGCGACTCCAGAAAGTCACGACAGGATTCAAATGTGTAAGCGGAAAGGTCCAATGATCTCACAATGCGCTCTGTCGCGATGCGCACTGAAGCGTCATCATCGATGATGCAAACTATCGGCAATCGGGCTACGTGCGTCAGAGGCCTATCGGAACAGTAAAGTATGCCTGGTACGCAGTAATAGAAAATAGTACTTAGGTGCGATTAGTCTGACTTTTCGCTCGCCGGATTTGCAGAGTATCGGCCATTCTGACCAGTTCGGCGAATGATTCCGCACCCATTTTCTGCATTACGTTACCCCGGTGGATCTTTACCGTCGTTTCGGAGATGCCGGCTTCCGCCGCGGCCTGTTTGTTCATCAGGCCGCTGGTTACAAGAGCCATGATTTCCTGTTCACGTTTGCTCATCGTCTCGAAGCGCTTTCGAAGCTCTAAAGCGGCCATATCGTTTTCGCGGCGTTTTCGGTCGCGTTCGAGAGCGGCAACGACTGCGTCTAATATGTCCTGTTCGCGGTAAGGTTTCGTCAGAAAATCGACCGCTCCCGCCTTCATGGCCTGAACGGACATTTGAACGTCGGCATGTCCCGTCAGAAAAATAATCGGGATGTCAATGCCGAGCCTCCTAAGCTCGGTTTGGAAATCCAATCCACTCGATCCGGGCATGCGAATGTCAAGAACGATACAACTTGCGATTTCCAAGAGTTCGCGTTGCAAAAAGCTCGCAGGCGAATCGAAGGCCTCAACCGAAAGATCTACAGATCGGAACACGTTCGACAGGGAATTGCGCACGGAAACATCATCATCGACCACATACACAATCGAGTGTCGCGGCTGCGCTTCTTTCATCGATCTTCCCTGCCGAAGCAATCAGGGGTACCGCGGTAACAGCCCTGCATTTTATCATCGCGCGCTTTAGTGCGGTGGAAGAGTAATCCGAACAGTGGCGCCGATCTTACCATCCGATGACAGTGTTAGACGGCCGTCGTGGGTCTCAATAATCGAGCGGCTGATGGATAGCCCCATACCCAAGCCTTTCGGCTTGGTGGTAAAAAAAGCTCCGAAAAGGCCGTCAATCTTAGCGGGATCAACCCCGACGCCAGTGTCCTGCACCTCCACGGCTATCCAATTGTTTTCGGAGCGACTCGATCGGATCACTATCTCGCGTGCGCGTCCGTTTATGTTCTCCATAGCTTCAACGCCATTCATTATCAGATTGATTATGACCTGTTGCAGCTGTGTGCGATCACCCGTGACGAGGGCGGCGTCCGCAGCCAGGTTTTGCCGAAGTGCCACGCCACGATCGTCTAGTTCGCGTTGGACGAGGGCGACGGCGTCCTTAATTACGTCGTTAATATTAAGCACCTGCATTTGCGGGACGGTGTTTTTGGCGAGCGCGCGTATTTTCGCAATGATCTTGCTGGCCCGATCTGCATCACTAATCATGGCTTCGACAGAGGCGCGAACTTCACCATAAAATTGGGGCGGATCTTTACTTAGCCACCTCAAACAAGCAGTGCCGTTGCCGATAACCCCTGCCAAAGGCTGATTGACTTCATGCGCAATCGAAGCCGTCAACTCGCCGAGTGTCGTTACCCGGGTGACGTGCGCAAGTTCGACCTGAGCTTGCCGCAATGAGTTTTCGGCTTGCTCCGCGCGAACCATTGCAGTGACGTCACTGGCACCACCTCGGTAGCCGACAAAGCGGCCCTTCCCGTCGAACCTCGGAATTCCACTCGCTGCGACGTACATTGTTGATCCGTCTTGACGCAGGACCGGATAGACGAAGCTGCGAAACGGCTTGTGGTCGTGGAGTACGGCGATGTGCTCTTGCCACTTGGCCGGCTCGTTTTCGATATCGGCTGCTATCTCCCAGCGCGTCTGTCCTATTAGATCGGATTTCGCTACCCGCGCAGATTCAGCGCGCTCTAAAGGAACATAGGTGAAGCGGTGATCTGGTCCGGTCTCCCAGTACCAATCGGCCGTTGCCTCGCTGAAATCCCGAAAACGCTGCTCGCTATCTCGAAGGGCCTCTTCTGCCCGCTTTCGATCTTCGATGTCGGTACAGGCACCATACCATCTAATAATGCTTCCGGCTTCGTCGCGGAACGGTGTGGCCCGAACCAGAAACCAGCGATATTGCCCATCGGCGCGACGAATCCGCCCCTCATCTTCGTAAGGCGTGCCCGCCGCGACGGCTTTTAGAAACTTATCTACAAACTTGGCGCGATCATCAGGATGGATCGCTGAAGACCAACCCGATCCCTTTGTCTCCTCTAACGACAAACTGGTATATTCAAGCCAGCCTCGACTGACGAAATCCGCAGAGCCGTCGGGCCCGGCACTCCAGGCCATCGCCGGCATTGTGTCCATGGCGAGTCGAAGCTCAGTCTCTGCTTGGCTGACGCGTGCCTCGGCTCGCTTGCGATCCTCGATGTCGACGTTCGTTCCGAACCATTTTACAATGTTGCCCGTTTTATCGCGCAGCGGCACGGCGCGGGATAGGAACCAGCGGTACTCACCATCAAACCGACGCACTCGAGATACAGACTCGTAAGTTGACCCTGTCGTTATCGCAGTACGCCACTGGGCCAAAAGCGCAGATGTATCGTCAGGATGAATCGCCTTTAGCCAACCAAGGCCCTTTGATTCCTCCGCGGACAGGTTCGTATATTCGACCCAACTTCTGTTGAAGAAATCATCGGACCCGTCTGGCGAAGCGCTCCAGACGATCGCTGGAATTGTGTCCATGGCAAGCCGAAGGTCGACTTCAGCCGGCTCCGGTAATACGGCCGCCCCCTCCGGATCCCTTGTTCCCTCGGATGAAGGAGCAAACTGGTTCGCGGGCGGACTTAAAGAGCGCTCAGACATGCTTTTGTCATCTCAAGAGCACGTAGCGAATTTCAGAGGGTGGAACACCGGTTAGTTCGACCAACGAACATGATACGGACCTCTACATTTTATCGTTCTCGCAGCGGATCCTCAACGGGAGCCAGAAGGCCGGTATTGATACGGCCATAGGGCCACCAGTGCCCGATCAAAGGCCGGCTTCTCCGGGGATCGCCAAGTGCGGTAGCCCAATTATGCTGCAGTAATTCACCACCGAGCTCGCCTTCAGACGCTTTAACCGGCGCGGGTCAGATCCGGTTGTGCGACGTTGCAGCGCGGCTCGACGAACGGCCGCGGTGCCCTGTAACCAAACGGGCCCCTCCCGCGAAATCACTGTCGCATCAAACCAGACGCATATTCGCAGAAAGCTTGAGGGGCCCGTTTATGACAGCAATCCGCTACCGCACCGCCGAGGTCGATGGGCTGAAGGTCTTCTACCGCGAATCCCGTCAGGTGGATGCGCCGAAGCTGCTTCTGTTGCACGGTTTCCCAACTGCGAGCCACATGTTCCGCAATCTGATCCCGCTCCTCGCCGGCAAATTTCATGTCGCCGCGCCTGACCTTCCCGGATTCGGTCTGACCGAGATGCCGCCCCGAGACAAATTCAAATACACGTTCGATAACGTCGCCCATGTGATCGACCGGTTCACCGAGATCATCGGCTTTGATCGGTTTGCGATCTACGTTTTTGATTACGGCGCGCCGACAGGCTTCCGGATCGCGTTGCATCACCCCGAGCGGATCGCCGCCGTCATTTCGCAGAACGGCAACGCCTATGAAGAAGGCCTCAGCGAGGGATGGAATCCAATCAGGGCCTACTGGCAGGAGCCGTCGCAGGCTAACCGGAAGGCGCTACGCACTTTCCTTTCTCCCGAAACGACAATCTGGCAATACACCCACGGGGTCGCCGATACGACGCTCATTTCGCCGGACGGGTATTCGCTCGACAATTACTATTTGACACGCCCCGGCGCCGACGAAATTCAGCTCGATCTGTTCGGCGACTACAAGACGAACGTCGCGCTGTACCCGAAATTTCAAAGTTACTTCCGCGAATACAAGCCGCCGCTTTTGGCTGTGTGGGGCAAAAACGATCCATTCTTTCTGCCTGCGGGTGCGGAAGCATTCAAACGCGACATCCCGAACGCGGAGCTGCACTTCTTCGATGCTGGCCACTTTGCGCTCGAGACGCATTGCGAGCAGATCGCGACAGCGATTCGCAATTTTCTTTCGCGTTCCAATTGAGGAGCCCCGCTGGGCGCTGGCACCCGCTTGGCGAAAGAGGAAAGCCTATGAGAGAGGTTCATCATGTCGGCCGCCGCCCTGTCCTTGCCGGGATCGGGGTCGCTGCGTTCGCCACCTTTTTCCACGTTCCGCACGCGCGGGCTCAGTTTCTCGATCGGCCGCCGAGCGTGCTGGTCTTTGACGTCGCGGAGAGCCTACTCGATCTCCAGGTCTTACGGCCTTTGTTTCAGCGAATTTTTGGCGATGCCGCGATGGTTAATGAATGGTTCGGCGAAACCATTCTTTATTCGGAGTCCGCGACCCTCACCGATACTTTCGTGCCCTTTGGTCAGCTTGGAGCCGCGGTGCTCGGCATGCTCGGCCGCATCCACAACATCTCGATCAGCCAAGCCGACATCGCCGAACTCCGCAACGGCCTCGCGTCACTGCCACCACACCCGGACGTCCCCGACAGCCTTCGAAAACTGAAAGCGGCAGGCTATCGCCTGGTTACCCTGACGGACTCCCCGGCGACCCCTGGTCAAGGCCCTCTGCAGGCGGCGGGCTTGGCAGACCTATTCGAACGGCATTTCACCGCCGAGACGATGCGCCGGTACAAGCCCGCCCGCGAGACCTATCAGATGGTCGCCAGCGCGACGGGGACCGAGCTAGCCGAGCTGTGCATGATCGCGTCCCACCCCTGGGATCTCATCGGCGCCCGCGCAGCAGGTTGCTCGACCGCCTTGATTGAGCGGGTCGGCGTCGCGCCGCTGGTCGTGCAAGACCTCAAGCAGCCTCAGATCGTAGCGCCAACTCTGACTGACATCGCCACGCAGCTCATCCAGCTGAAACACGCCTGAGCCGCCGGAGCCCCGCCATGTCGAAGGTTCGTAACATCGTGTTCGATTGTAACGAGACGATCCTTGATCTCACGACGGTCACACCTGTGTTTCAGCGCTTGTTTGGCTCGCCAGGTGCCATGCGTCTCTGGTTCCGGGAGCTCATCACCTACTCGCAGGCTCTGACGATCGCCGACATCTATGTCCCTTTTACCGACATCGGCGGTGCGGTCCTGGCAAAGATCGCCGCACCCAGGGGCATCAAGATCACTGCGGCCGACCGCCAAGAGCTCACTGATAGGTTCGCGACCATGCCGCCATACCCCGAGGTTCCGGGGGCTTTGCGGCGCCTGAGGGCGGCAGGCTTTCATCTTTTCACTCTGACGGACAACACCGCAGCCATTTCCGGCAGGCAGCTGACCCATGGCGGCATTATCGAATTTTTCGATCGTCGGTTCAGCGTCGACGATACCGCCAAGCGGCACAAACCGGCGCCAGAGGCCTATGCCGAGGTCACCCAAGCGCTCGGCACGTCGCCTTCAGAAATGTGCTTGGTCGCGTGCCACACCTGGGACACCATCGGAGCCCAGGCGGCCGGGTGGGAAGCCGGGCTAATTAAGCGCGTCAACAACGATGTCTTGGATACCGCCGCGCAGCCGCAATACGTGGGCGACGATCTCGACGTCATCGCGGACCAGCTAATCGCGCAGAATTCCTCCCAGCCACGAGTAAGAGATGCCTGGGTGGCCGCCGCGCGGCCCGGCTATGCATGGCAAATGCCGACGGCTCGGTGGTGAGTTCCTGACGTCCTTCTCACCCCTCAAAACCGGACAGGGAAGAACATGCCGAAATCTGTTGCGATTGTCACAGGTGCAAGCTCGGGTATCGGAAAGGCTGCGGCAATTCGGCTGGCGCGCGACTTCGAAGCCATCGTTCTTGCGGCACGCAACGGAGAGAAACTGCAAGAGGTCGGCCAGCAGGTCCAAACGAGCGGTGCAAAACCGCTCGTCCTCGAACTCGACTTGATGCTGCCCTCCGCAGCCGAGCTTGTTGTGAATAAAACTCTGGATCGCTTTGGCCGCATCGACGCCTTGGTGAACATCGCTGGCGCCGTCGCTGGGCTCGACGTATTTGAGATGACGGATGAACAGTGGACCACGGGCATGGAGCTCAAGTTTCATGGCGCACGCCGTCTGACAATCCACGCATGGGACGCCCTAAAAGAGGCCAAAGGGGCCGTCGTCTTCGTTTCGGGCAATGCGGCCGTCATCCCCAAGGCGGGTGCGGCGGCAGTTGGCGCCATCAATGCGGCAATCGAAGCCCTGGCCAAGGCATTCGCTGAACGCGGTATCCAGGACAACGTCCAGGTCAACAGCGTTTCACCTGGCGCAATCATGACGGGACGCCGACTGGCTATGCTTGAAAAGGCCGCCGCCAAGAAGGCCACGCTGGAAGAGGCCAAGCAGCAGTTCCTCAAGCAGGCCGGGATCAGCCGCTTCGGTGCCCCCGAAGAGATAGCGGACATTATGGCGTTCATCGTGTCGCCGGCGGCGCGCTGGATGACTGGCACGGTCGTTCGAATGGATGGCGGCGAGGTAAAATCGGTCTGAGCCAGTGCACGCTCGTTGTGCCGCGCTGGGCGCTCGGCCAAAGTTGCGATGGCAGCCTCAGCGAGCGCGCGCCGCGAGATGAGCCGCGACTCCGCTTTTATCTTCCTGGTCGTCGCTTTTCCCGGACGGTGAACCCCAGCTGTCCGAGCACCTTTACGGCACCTGCCTTGCCGCCCTCGAAGTCGCTGGACCCAAGCCGCTTGCCCGTGGCGAACTCATAAGCTGCGCCCAGGATTGCCTTCGGTGGGTAACGGCGTTTTTCCGAGGCCAGCTCATAAGTCGTGGTCGGGGCGAAACCATGCTCTGAGAAGAACCGCTCCGGCCCCAGCCGGTCATATTCCTTTATCGCGCGTAACACGTCAGAACGGGTCACGCGGTCCCAGGCTACCATGGACTTATTCTCCACAATGGTTGTGGCTTATTCCGACCCCGGCGCGCTCGTTGGGCGCGCCTTCGGATGTGGCAGCTTGAACAGCGCGGGCTGGTCCCCGCTTCGGCGCTCGCACGTTACGCTGGCTTCTGGCGCGGGTCGTCCTTCGGGTCGATGTAGGTGATCTCCCACGGGCCGATATTGTTGAGCTGAACCACCGTGTCCTCGTCCACGGACACGAAGTGCGGAGTGCCCGGCGCAAGCACCACGAAGCTTCCCGCCGGCATGGCTCTCGCCTTGCTTGGATCGGCCTCCTTACCCATGCCGATACGGAAGGTCCCCGAGATCACGGTGAAGAGTCCGGCCTTGGAAAGCGTATGCGGCGGGACGCCATAGCCCTTCGGCAGCTTGAACCGCATCGCGAAGAGACCGTCCTTGGTCGGATCTCCATAAAGACCGGCTTCTTGTGCGCCTGCAGGAAGGATAGCTGGGCCGGGTCCCCAGCGGATTTCCGCCGGCGTCAACAGCTTGTTGCTCATGGTTTCGGACATCATGAAGCACTCCTTTCAGGTTGGAGGGTAGCTGCGGCAATCGAACCGGTCGGAGCAGATTGCATGGCCGCAAAGAAGAAACGTGCGTGACGACGAGATGTCCTCAACATGGATTATAATTCCCGCGACTGAAGCTCACGCCTGCGAACCAACCGCATCATCCGGCGATGGGAGGGTACTTGAGGTGCCATTCTGTGCTGCGCTCGAAAGCGTGCGCGACCTTAAGCACGGTCGCCTCGTCGAAAGGCTTGCCGATGATCTGCAAGCCTATCGGCATCAACTCCGAAGAAAAGCCGCACGGGATCGAGGCCGCGGGCAGACCCGATAGGTTAAAAGGTGCGCAGAACCGCGCCGACACGCCGAACACGGATTCCTCGCGCTGGCCGATACGCGATACGGACTGCCCGATTTTCAAGGCGATTGACGGTTGTGTCGGCGTGACGAGAACATCAACATCGCGGAGGGCCTGTTTGAAGGCTGCCTTCACCGCCGTACGAATTCGCTGAGCGTTGATGTATGTCGTGGCAGGCATCATCTCGCCAGCCTCCAGCAAAAGCCTGGTTTCGTCGCCAAACGATTCGGGCGTCGCGCGTAGGGAGGCTTGGTGATAGACGGCAGCCTCCGACATCGCGATCGCAAGCATGCAATCCAGGACGCCATCCAAGTCCCCGATTGCAACCGGAATGGCTTTTGCACCCAGAGATTCGAGTTGCCGGATCGCGTTTGCGACGGCTTCCGCTACGGCAGGCTGAACGTCTTCGTTGAAGTAGTTTGTGGGTACTCCAAGTCTCACCTGACGTACGTCGCCTGTTAGAGCTGCCGTGTAATCCGGAACTGGGACATCCTTTGTGTGCGGATCAAGCGGATCCTGCCCTGCCATGATGTTGAGAAGGATCGCCAGATCGCGAACCGTCCGTGCCATCGGCCCGGCATGATCCAAGGACCAGGAAAGAACGGCGACACCGGCCTTGCTTACGCGCCCGTATGTCGGTTTTATCCCTGCAACGCCATTTGCTGCCGCCGGCGCGCGAATCGAACCGCCCGTATCGCTTCCCGTCGCCGCGAAACAAAGACCCGCCGCAATCGCTGCACCCGATCCGCCGCTTGAACCCGACGGAATATGATCCAGGTTCCAGGCGTTCTTCGTCGGGTGCGAAGTCAAACCCGAAAGCAAATTCGTGGGTCGTGACCTTACCCAAGATCACGGCTCCCGCTTCGCGGAATTTTCGAACCACCGTGCTGTCGGACGCCGGAATATATGTCGCGCGCACCTTGGAACAGGCGGTAGTCTTTACTCCTGCCGTATCGTAAATATCCTTGATCGCAATCGGTATTCCGTGAAGCGGCGACCGATATTTCCCGTTCGCAATTTCATTCTGGGCCACCGCTGCCGACTTAAGAGCGTCGTCCTTCAAAACCGTTACATACGAAAGCAGCTTCGGATCGATTGTTGCGATGCGATCCAGCATCATGCCGGTGAGCGCAACGGGCGAAAGCGACCTTTCGGAAATCCGACGGGCGGCTCCCGCAATATCGAGCTTCCAGGCGGTCAACAAATCAGTCATTGCCCCCAACTCCCCAACGCGCATCAAAATAGAGCGAAAGCGGCGCGTCTTGTTTAAGCGCCGAAGCCTTGCGATAGACGGTCTCGCGTATGCCGGCGAGCATGGACGCGATTGTCTCGCTGTTTCCGGACTTCAAATTCAGTCCGAGGGACTTTGCTAATTTCTCGACGTCTTCGGCTTTCATTTGCGGACCGCCATCGATTTATCCTCTTCTCAAGCGCTTCCTTGCCTTGGCAAAGGTAGATTGATTGGTGACATAGATCGGCCGATTAGCCTAGCCCGCTGTGTCGGCCGATGAGCTGATCGGCAACGTCATTCAGGTCATCGCCGACGAACTGCGGCTGAGGGCCGACTGCCAAGACATCGTTACCGGCCCGCTTGACCAGCGCGGCTTGCCAGCCGGCCGCCACGGCGCCGAGCGTGTCCCAGGTATGACAAGCAATAAGACAGAGTTCGGAGGGCTGAACACCAAGTTCTCTTTCGACGTAGGCGTACCCCTGAGGCGACGGCTTGTGGCGCTTGACATCCTCCACGCTGAACCGCCGCTCGAAGAGATCGGCGATCCCACCATATTCAAGCTGACGTTTTTGCACTTCGATCGGATTGTTCGTGAAGGTGAACAGCCGAAACCCTGCATCGCGCAGCTTGCGTAGCGCTGGCGGAACATCCCGATGCGGCGGCATGGTCGAAAATTTCTCAGCAAGCTCCTTTTTATCACCGTCGCCGATTTTGATACCGTGCGCATCTGCGAGCATTTTCATAACCGCCGAGCCGATATCGTTGAACGGAACGTAACAGCCCGCCACGGTCAAAGCCTCGGAATAAAGAATCAAGTTCGCAAACCACAGGCGCATCGCGCCCTTCTCTCCGAAGATGCGCTCGAAAATCGGCTCTATCGTTTCGAGATCGAGGAGCGTCTCGTTTACATCGAAGACGATGAAAGGAAGGGTGGACACGTTATTTCGCCAAATTTGTTACATGCGCTCCGCAGGGACCTGCCCTTGCGGGCCCTACTCTTACCAAGTCAACTTCGCGGAACGTCCTGCTTTGGTTACAGACGCACCGAGGCCAGTCGAAGAAAATTTTTTCCATACCACCGTGCGAGCGAGCCGGGTCCTTTGGTTGGAGCCACACCCGCACTCACAGAACTTTCTCTGGGCGTTTGTAACCTTGACCTCACTGTCCCGAATAACTTGCGAGACACTATGATCTCGCGCGTGCCTTTTGTTTCTGACCAAAAACAGTGGATGCTTGAAGTGGACTCCCTCCAACCGATTTATTTGCAATCGAAAGGTCGGCCCCGCGTGCTGCTCTTTTCTAAGGTTGAGCGGCGTCTTTTGCCAAAAGGACGCGGAGAAATTTTCCGTGGATAAGAATGGGCGCGACCGTCGCCGCCTTCACCGACGCGAATTGTTGGCCGGCGCCGCCTACCTGATGCTGGGTCTGTCCAAGGCTCATGCTACGACGATCGTCGACCATCTGCCCTGGACACCAAACGCGGGTGACTCGCCGATGGCCGCTGTGCCGGGCCCCTGGATGTTCTTCACGGGCGACGAAGGCAGGGCGATCGAGGCGCTTGCAGATTGCATCATCCCACCCGATCCGCAGACTCCCGGAGGCAGAGAGTCCGGCTCGGCCGTATTCATCGACCGCCAGCTTGCAGGACCCTACGGCCGTCAGGAAGGCCTCTACGTCCGACCACCCTTCATGCAAGGCACCAAGAGCCAGGGTCATCAATCCGAAAAAGGGCCGGCCCAGGAATATCGCGAAGGCCTCGCAGCTCTGGATCGCGCGTGCAAGACGACGTTCGGCAAGGCGTTCGCCGATCTATCGGATCAAGACAAGGATGCGGTCCTGAAGGGACTGGAGAGCGGCAAGTTCACGCTCGATGGGGTGGACGGCAGGGCTTTCTTTGATCTGGCGATCAAGGACATCCAGATGGGCTTTTTTGCCGATCCGATTTACGGCGGCAATCGCGACATGGTCGCCTGGAAAATGATCGGGTATCCGGGATCCCGGTACAACTACCTCGATTGGGTGAGCCGGCATAACGAGCGCTTTCCGCTCCCGCCTGTCAGCATGACGGGCCGCGCCGAATGGACACCGCGAACGCGCTGAGGATGGTTCATGGCGAAGCGACTTCCGAAGAGGGACGTGGTGATCATCGGGCTTGGATGGACAGGGTCCATCATGGCCAACGAGCTCACGGACGAAGGCCTCGACGTGATGGCTATCGAGCGCGGACCGTGGCGCGATGCGCCGACCGATTTTCCGCCAAGTTACATGCAGGACGAACTCCGCTACCGGATACGCCACGAACTGTTTCTCAGGCCGGACCAGCTTACGTTCAGCTTCCGCAACAAGCTCGACCAGACCGCCCTGCCGATCCGGAGCTGGGGTGCGTTCATGCCGCCAAACGGCGTCGGCGGCGGCGGCGTGCACTGGAACGCCGAAATGTGGAGATTCTTGCCTTCGGATTTTGTGCTGAAAACCCACCTCACCGAGCGTTATGGCGCGTCCTTCCTGCCCGATGACATGACGATCCAGGACTGGGGGATCACCTACGACGAGCTCGAACCTTTTTATGATCGGTTCGAATATCTCTGCGGCACGTCCGGAACGGCCGGCAATCTCAGAGGGCGGATCCAGCCGGGCGGCAATCCCTTCGAAGGCCCTCGCTCCCGGCCTTATCCGACACCGGCACAAACTCAGCCGTTCAGTCACACACTGTTTGGCAAGGCGGCGCGGGATCTCGGCTACGAGCCGTTTCCTCAACCGTCCGGCAATCTCTCGCAAGCCTACACAAATCCGCTCGGCCTCAAGATGGGACCCTGCACCTATTGCGGTTTCTGCGAATGGTTCGGATGCAGCAACTACTCGAAGGCCAGCCCGCAAACCACCCTGCTGCCCTATCTGGTTCGCAAGTCCAACTTCGCCGCGCGCGACAATTCGGAAGTGACGAGGATCAACGTCGATAGATCCGGTCAGCGCGCGACCGGCGTGACCTTCGTCGATTCGAGCGGCGAGGAATGGGAGCAACCCGCCGACCTCGTTATCCTCGCGGCCTATACAATGTTTAACGTGCAGCTTCTGCTGCATTCGAAGATTGGCAAACCATACGATCCAATCGCCAACGCCGGCGTCGTCGGCCGCAACTACACGCATCAGACCATTTCGAGCGTGAACGGCTTTTTCGACAACAAGAAGTACAACTTCAATCCGTTTATCGCATCGGGCTCGATCGGCATGTGCATCGATGAGTTCAACGGCGATAATTTCGACCACGGGCCGCACGGCTTTGTCGGCGGCGGTTACATGGGCCAGGTGCAAACCGGCGCCCGTCCCATCGAAAGCACACTCGTCCCGCCCGGGACGCCGCGATGGGGCGCCGCCTGGAAGACCGCCGTAAAAGAGAACTATCTGTCGACGGTGAAGCCCGGCACCGGCGTCCATGGCAGCTTCTACGCCTATCGTGACATCTATCTCGATCTTGATCCCACTTACTCGGATCGCTTCGGCCGACCGCTGATGCGAATAACGATGGATCTGAAGGAGAACGAGATAAAGCAGAACAAATTCCTGACCGACAAATTCGCCGAAATCATAAAGGCGATGGGCGCAGACAAGCTCGCCGTTCAGTATCGGACGGCGCCTTACGACATCTCGACCTACCAGACGACGCATCTCAACGGCGGGGCAATCATGGGGACTGACCCGACGACGAGCGTGCTCAACCGATACCTGCAGAGCTGGGACGTTTCCAACCTGTTCGTGCTGGGCGCCAGCGCCTTCCCACAAAACGCCGGTTACAACCCAACACTCACGGTGGGCGCGCTCGCATACTGGGCAGCCACGGCGATCCGCGACAAATATCTTAAGAACCCCGGAAGACTGGTAGATGCCTAGACAATCGTCGATCGATTTTCGCGGGCGTCGGTATTGCCCTGTCCGTAGCCGCCTCGGCTATGGCCGGCGACTCGGATCCGCAGGACTTCACCCAGGTCGAGCGCGGACGCTATCTTGCGGTTCTATCCGATTGCGCGAGTTGCCACACCGTTCCCGGCAGCAACCAGCCGTTCGCCGGCGGGCGCGCGATCGAAACGCCCTTCGGCAGTATCGTGGCGCCGAACATTACACCGGATCTGGAGACCGGAATCGGAAGCTGGAGCGATGAGGCATTCGACGCAGCGATCCGCAGGGGTCTGCGCCGGAACGGATCGCGGCTCTATCCGGCGATGCCGTACACCGCCTACACGAAAATGTCGCGCGACGATGTGCTGGCAATTCGTGCGTATCTCAATACGGTAACACCAATCCGCAACGCCGTGGTCGCGAACACTTTGCCTTTTCCGTTCAGCATCCGCGCATCGATGCGGGTGTGGAACGCGCTGTATTTCAACAACGGCGAGTACAAGCCTGACATGCAGAAATCCGCCGAATGGAATCGCGGCGCGTTCCTCGTCGACGGCCCCGGTCATTGCGGCGCCTGCCACACACCCAAGACGTTGCTGGGGGGCGACAGAACCGATCAATATCTGCGCGGCGGTTTCTTGCAAGGATGGAGCGCCCCGGACCTCACCAACGACACTCGCGTTGGCGTGGGTGCCTGGTCGGCGGAAGACCTCGTCGCCTACCTGAAAAGCGGTCACAACCGCGTGTCGGCTGCTACCGGGCCGATGGCTGAAGTCGTATCGCTCTCGACCGAACACACGACAGACCCCGATCTGAAGGCCATCGCGACCTACCTGAAGTCCGTTTCCGCCAGGCAGAACCATCCCGAAGCGCTGTCGAGGGCTGATCCCGCGATGGTCGCCGGGCTCGCCATCTACCGCGATCAATGTTCGGCGTGTCATGGCCTGGACGGCAAGGGCATCGTCGACTTGTTCCCGTCTATCGCCGACTCGCCGATCGTGAAGGCCGACGATCCGACGACATCGATACGCATCGTGCTGCGAGGCGCCCGAAGCGTCGCGACCAAGGCTCAGCCGACTGCGGCCGGCATGCCATCATACGGCCGCCAACTGGATGACGCACAGATCGCCGCAGTGCTCACCTATATGCGCAACGGTTGGGGCGGCGCGGCGGCGCCCGTCCGGGCGACCGATGTTGCCCGTGTGCGTTCCGATACGGCGTCGCGATCGGATTGATGGCGGCTTTGTAACGTGTCGCAGCAATTTCGTTAGCTACGACAAAACTCGGATTGCCTCGAGACGCCCTGTAACCAGACCTAAGTAAGCCACGAAAAGTAGTCAGGTGATTCCTGGTAAGGCGACAACGCCGCGGCGTCCGCGCAGCAATATTCGACAGCGAGGCGACAATGATCAATTATCTCACGGACGCATTGGCCAAGTCCGGTCTGCTCAAAAACGATCTCGATTATCATTTCATTCGCGCGTCGATGGTGACCGTATTTCTATTGTTTGGATATCAGAAATGGTTTGCGTACGAAGCGCAGGTTTTGATCCCGTACATCAGCAACGGGCCCCTCATTTCTTGGATGTACCCCGCCTTCGGCATACGCGGGGCCAGTTGGTTTCTGGGCACCATGGAATGGCTGTTCGGCCTGCTTCTGTTCCTGGGATTTTGGAACAAGCAAGCGGGCGTCCTTGGCGCACTGGGATCGTGCGTCACATTCGTGGCGACCGTCACCATCATTCCATTCATGCCGAACGGGTGGGATCAGGTCGCGGGCGGCTTTCCGGCGATGACTGGCAACGTTCCTTTTCTGCTGAAGGACGTGGTCCTTTTGGCCGCATCATTCTATTTGCTCAAGCAGGACGTCGTCAGGGCGATACTTTCTGCCGAACACGATGGCCCGACCAGCAGTCTCATCAGGATGCTCGCAAAGCTATTTGCTGATCTCGGTCTTCTCAGCGACGATATCGAATACAATCTACTTCGTGCCTCGATGGTGTTAATATTTCTGTTTTTCGGATTCACGAAGTGGCATCAATATGCGGCGCAGCTAATGATTCCGTTTATCAGCAACAGCCCGTTTATCTTTTGGCTCTATCCAGCGTTCGGTCTGCGCGGGGGCGCCCGGTTCTTAGGAGCGTCAGAATGGACGATCTGCGCGCTTTTGTATGCCGGATTTTGGGATAAGAGGCTCGGCATTCTCGGCGCCCTCGGTTCAACGATTACGTTTGTTACGACCTTCACGATCATCCCGTTTATGCCGAATGGCTGGGATCCGGAAGCCGGTTTCCCTGCGATGGCCGGCGAAGTGCCATTTCTGATGAAGGACATTGTCCTTCTTGCCGTGTCGATTTATTTGCTGAAGCAGGACGCTTTGCGGATATTTTCCAACAGCAAAGCCGAAATGGCTTCGAACCGCTCAACAGCAAGCGCCTTCGCAAAGGTCTAGTCCCTCTACCAGTACGCCTGGGCGCTGGCGTGCAAATTATCAACTTCGCGGGGAGTGTCGAGGTGTCCACAGACGCGCAAATGGCTTGTACATTCCCGTTGCAGAATTTTGATGAAGGTTCTTGTGACTCCGAGCCTTGACGACCTCCTCGGGAGAACCAAGAGAACGGGTTTTTGCGCTACGCCATTGAAGGGCTGGGTAGGATAGCCGCTGATGCCGGCGCGCGTTGCACCGAGCGATCAGAAGCGACCGCTAAGGAGCCCACCATCATTCCCTGAGAGCCGGTTGCCCGGGTTTTTGCGGCCGACGCCGCGTCGTTGGGTAACACGGAGGGAACCGGAAGCGAGGCGGCGGGTTCGATGTGTAGTTGGATCGCGCGCATGCAGCTTACAACCGACGGTCGAAGAGTACGAGGCAATGGCGTCGCGCAGAAAAGTGAGACAAGGGTCAGACAGTCATGAGCCGTGCTTTTGTCAAGGAAAGCGACGTTGAGGCGATCACCCTGCCCGACCGCCCCCTGTCGGCGCATCCTAATTTCGTGACGCCGGAGGGACTTGCTGCGATCGAGCGTGCGCTCGATCGTTTCAATGCCGCACACACCGCCGCCGTCCACAAAGACGACAAGGCCGCCATCGCGTCGGTCCGACGCGAACTCCGCTACTGGGGAGCGCGGCGGGCAAGCGCGCAGGTGATCGAGCCGTCGATCGACAAAACCCGAGTGCATTTTGGTGCGACTGTCACCGTGCGGCGCGATGACGGCCGGACGCAGAGTTTCCGCATCGTTGGCGAGGACGAAGCCGATCCAGCCCGGGGCACGCTGTCGCATGTCTCGCCGCTTGCTCGCTCGGTGCTCGGCAAGTCCGTCGCAGAATTTGTTACGATTCTCGGGCACGAAGCGGAAATCTTGGAAATAAAGTGAGCGCCGCTTTCGTTGCGCCCGACCAAGATGTGTAACTAGGTTTCCTTCCCGTCGAACTGACGCGACGCAAGCGCGTTTCGAAAGTCGCACCAGCCCGTGGGGCTTGTCGCCAAAAGGCCATTTCCAAGCTCGTATGCTTGAGGGGTCGCAGCGTATCATTCGTCGGCAATCGACAATTCCGTCAGAGCGTCGAGATAGCCCGCAGCGTTGGAAAACGCCGTTGAAGTTGCATGCCTCTCAACGGGCCGCCCTTAACAGCGCCGTCGGCGCTATCGACTTCTGTTTGAGCTGCTCCATGGTGCACTGCTTCGGCTTCTTGTCCGACCGCCACCGTATGATCGTCGTCCCGTGTCGGAAGCGACCTCCCGTGAAATGGTCGTAGGAGATCTCGACCACCAACTCCGGTCTGACCGGTTTCCATTCCGACGAGCGCTTTGTTGACCAGCGACTCGGCGCGCCAGGCGTATTGCCGGTGAAGCTTCGCACCGCGATGAGCGCTTCGAGCCTATCGGTGAGTGTCGGCTTCTCAATCGTTTTTAAGCCGGAGGTGAAGCCAACGTGGTTTAACAGGCCCTCATCATCGTACAGACCGAGTAGCAAGGAACCTACGACCTTTCTGCCGGCCTGCAATCGTTCGCCATATCGGAACCCGCCGACGACGCAATCTGCGCTTCGGTAACGCTTGATCTTTTGCATTCCTTCCCGATTGCCGGCTTGGTACGGCAAATCGACGCGCTTAGCGATCACGCCATCACTGCCCCCACCGGCCGACGTCAACCAGCGCTTGGCGTCGCTGATTCTTGCACTCGCTGGCGACAGTCGAAAGAGTTTCTCTGCCGAAAAGCAGTGCTTGGCAAAGGCCTCCAGTTCAGGCCGACGTTTCGACAACGGCATTCCGGTGAGCTCGACCTTGTCTCGCTTGAGGAGATCGAAAGCCAAAAACAGTGCCGGCGTCTCGGCCGACAATCTTTTCACCCTGCTTTCCGCTGGATGAATTCGCTGGAGCAGATCATCAAACGAGAAACTCCGTCCGACCGGCACCACAAGTTCCCCATCGAGGACGAAGTTCTTCTCAGGAAGGCTTGTCGCTGCGGCCGCCACTTCGTGAAAGTAACGTGTGAGATCCTGGCCCGACTTGGAGAGCATTGTTACTGAACGATCACTGCGGCTAAGCAGGCAGCGGAAGCCATCCCATTTCGGTTCATACTGCCACTCGTTACCACGGGGGATTTCGCCGACCGACCGCGCTTCCATCACCTCCCGGTGCGAAACCGCAGTCTTCCTCATGATGATTTGCGCGCCCGGCGCAAATGCGAGCCATTGGGCTTGTTCCGAGCGCGTTCAGCCTTGTTGCCAGGGCTCGGCGTCAAGCCCTCCACCAAGTCCATGACGTTGCTATCCTCGTGGTGTTCGTCGGCAACCTCGATCATCTTGCCCGCTGGTTGGAGATCATCGGGTACGATGGAGAATCGATGCGAAGGAGCGAACACCGCTGACCCGACGAAACGGGGACGTTCTGAGAGCAGGAGTGCAGCAGCAGAACGCGCTTATCAAGTGGGACGATGATTTTTTATTAAGTCTTGGAACGACTTTTGTTTTTAATCTGGTCGGTGCGACCATCAAATTTGCAAACAACGGCGAAGCAGCAGCAATTTACGGCTGGCAGACATCGGCCTGATCTGTCATCTCGGTGCATGGTCGGATCGCTCGACCGTGCAAGGGAAGGCGCCAGTGATTGCCGGAGCGGCCGCCATTGTGGTTCTACTGATGCTGGCCGGCGTGCATGTCTATTGGGCGGCCGGAGGCAAGGCCGGCAGAGGCGCCGCCGTGCCGTCCGCCAACGGGCGGCCGGTCCTGAGACCGTCGGCGTTCGGCACGGCGATGGTCGCGGTCGGTCTCGGTATAATGGCGGCGCTCCTGGCGCTGCGGATCGGCTGGCTCAATCTGGCCGCCCTGCCCGGCGACGGTGTCGTTGTGCGTGTTGGCGTCTGGCTGATAGCGGTGGTGTTCGCGCTGCGCGCGATCGGCGATTTTCGTTACGTCGGGTTTTTCAAGCGTGTCCGCGACAGTTCCTTCGCGCGGCTCGACACCTTGGCCTATTCGCCGCTGTGCGCGGGTCTTGCGGTACTGGTCGGCATTTCGGCCGGCACTTAATGTCGCATCAGAGCCTTGGATAGACGACAAGGACGTTGGATGAACGACAAGGAAAAAGCCGCGCTCGGCTCGATCGCCGCGTCGGCAGCGCTGACGCTGGCGAAAGCTGTCGTCGGCGTGCTGACCGGCTCGCTGGCGATCCTGTCGGAAGCCGGCCATTCGTTGCTCGACCTCGCCGCCACGGTGCTGACCTATGTGGCGGTGCGCGTTTCCGGCAAGCCGGCCGACGCCGAGCATCAATACGGCCACGGCAAGGTCGAAAGCGTGGCGGCGCTGGCTGAAACCGCTTTGCTGTTCCTGCTCGCGGCCGGCGTTGCCTTCGAGTCCGTGCAGCGGCTCCTTGGCCAACAGCGCTATGCGGTCGAGGCGACGCTCGCCGCCTTTGCCGTCATCGCGATTTCCGTCGTCGTCGATTTCTTTCGCGCCCGCACGCTGGAGCGCGTCGCCGAAAAGACCTCGAGTCAGGCGCTCGAGGCGGATGCGCTGCATTTCAGTTCCGACATGTGGTCGTCGATTGCCGTGCTGATCGGACTGGGCGGCGTGGCGCTCGGCTATGCGTGGGCCGACGCGGCGGCCGCGCTGATCGTCGCCGTCTTCATTTGTATTGCCGGTTGGCGGCTCGGCCGGCGGACCATCGACACTTTGACCGACACCGCACCCGCCGGCGTGAGCGAGCGAGTGGCAGCGATCGCGCGGCGGGTGCCCGGCATCGTCGGCGTCGAACGGGTCCGCGCGCGGCCCGGCGGCTCGGTGCTGTTCGTCGACCTTGCCGTCGGCGTGAGCCGCACGCTGCCTTTCGATCGCGTCGCCGCGATCAAAGATCGGCTGACGCGCGCCATCCGCGACGAGCTTCCGCAGGCCGAGGTCACCATCACCACCGAGCCGCGCGCGCTCGACGACGAGACCATCCGCGAGCGCGTCATGCTCATTGCCCGCAACAGCGGCCTCGCCGTCCATCATGTCGCCGTGCAGGCGCTGGCCGATCGGTTGTCGGTTTCCGCCGATCTTGAGGTTGAAGGCACGCTTCCGCTTGCGACCGCCCATGAGACGGCGAGCCGGCTCGAAGAGGCGATCCGCGAGGAATTAGGTCCAGACGTCGAGGTCGAAACCCATATCGAGCCGCTGCCGGCCGCGGTCCTGGCCGGCCGCGATGCCGCCGCTCCGCGCGTTGCCGAAATCGGCGAAGCGCTGGCGGCGCTGGCCGCCGGCATTGCCGGACTGGGCGACGTGCACGACGTTCGGGTGCGCGAAACGGTCGACGGCGAGATCGTCAATTTTCATTGCGGTGCCGATCCGGCTTTGTCGGTGAGTGCAGTGCACGATCTGGTCGACGGCATCGAGCGCGGCCTGCGCCGGCGCTTTCCCACGATTACCCGCGTCATCGGCCACGCCGAACCGCGGCGCCCGGCCTAAAGTCTGTTCGCAGACGCAGCATGCGCGGGCGCTCGCGCCGCGCAACTCAGACTTCGGCGATTGAGAAGCTTCGCGCGGCGGCGTCTCAACTGATTCTTTATCTTTCAAATGAATGATTCTTCAGGAACGATCTTCTATGAATGAATCTTCACATGAATGAACGTATTCACTGCGCGGAAGCGTAATTGTGCGTTAAATCCCCAACAATTTTCGGCTAATCTGCGCTCGGCTTTTCTTTGTATGCTACGCACGAACGACCAGCGTCGCATAGTGCGTAGACAACGTGCCGAATAGTGCTATCATGCCGTCGCTATTTCCGAACATCGGCTTGATACTTCTTCTTTGAACTCTGGCTCGTTCTTTGAACTCTGGCTCGCCAAGAACTCTGGCTCACAAAGTTCTGGCTCACAAAGTATGGAGGCCTTCTATGCCGCAAACAAAGCAAGCTTCGAAGCGAAAGCGACGGGGGAAAACCCTACCCGCGTTGGGAATTGCCGGCGTAGCCGGCGTGTCTTTGTCGCTGGCGGGCGGAGCATCCGCATCGACCGGCGCATCCGCAACGGATGTACAGTCGCAGAACGTCTCGCCGTCTCATGAAATCTTTCTCGGTGAGGAAGAAATCTCCGACGTGAGCTTGTCGACGTTCTACGTCTTCGACAAGGAAAACGCGAAAACCCAGCTCGGCGAAAAGCTCGCTTGGCGCGGCTGCGGCGGTTGCCGGTGCGGCGGCGGTTGCCGATGCGGCGGTTGCGGATGCGGCTGGCGCGGCTGCGGTGGTTGCGGCGGTTGCGGCTGCTGTTTCCGCTGGGGACGTTGCGCGGTCTGCTAAGACCGAAGCACTTTCCGATTGCTTTGATAGACGCAGGTCTTCATGGCCGGGTTTGACAATGTCAAACCCGGCTGACTGCGTGTTTTCGCCGTGGTGCCGGCCGACACGGACGATGCCTGCGCCACGCGCGGCGATCGAACGGGTAGCCAACCTCATCGAGAAGCGTTAAATCCACCAGCGCTGGCGCGCGATCGACATGACGGAGCGCCGGCTACCGGAAGAATATTGCCTCACAATGGTGATCCATACTGGCGGGAAAAAACGCAAAGGCGCCCATAGCGGCCTTGCGACCTGGGATCGGGGACCTGGCTTTGGGCTGCAAGACAGCAAAGACGTTCCGCGCTTCGCGCCCAATTTTACGGTCTATGTGCTGCCTCCGGACGTCGTCTGCCTCTATTCAGAGGACCGCAAGTTCTTTCTACACGGCGAGCTTTATTGTGCCCTTGCCGCCGCCATCGGCGAAGGCGGCAAGAGCTTTCGTCAGCTCGTCCGCGAACTGGGGCGGCATTTTCCAGCCGACAAGATCCAGGAAGCCCTGAAGCGGCTGGTCGACCGCCGCTATGTGGTTTCGACGTCGGGCGCACGCTCTGCCGCGGACCCCGCGGCCGGCTATTGGGCAAGCCTCGGGCTGCCGCCCGAGACGGCAGCGGAAAATCTCCACAAGTGCCGGGTGCGCATTCAGTCGATCGACGTGCACGGCGCCAAGGAGCTCAGCGCTGCCCTCACTGCATTGGGCGTGCGCGTCGTGAAGGGTGCCGCCGATCTGACCGTCACCTTGGTCAACGATTACCTCGAAGCACGATTGGCGGAATTGAACCGGCAGCACTTGTCGGACCGCACACCCTGGGTGCTGGTCCAACCCTCGGGCATTGCTCCCCTGGTCGGCCCGGTGCTGCGCCCGGGCGACGGCGCCTGCTGGATGTGCCTTGCCGATCGCATGATCCGCAATCGCGAGGTCAAGGGGCTGCTCGACCGCAGGCAGGCCCGCCGCGTCGCCGTTTCGCCGCTGGTGCGGCATCCGTTCGGGCAAAGCGCGATCCAGCTTGCGGCGGTCGAGATCGCCCGCGCCATCGCAACCGATTTTCGCACGGAGCTGCGCGACCACATCGTGAGCCTCGACCTGTCGGGCTCGACCATCGTCAAGCACTACGTGGCGGCCCGCCCGCAATGTCCGGCTTGCGGCAACAAGAAGCTGCGCGACCCACGCCGAGCGCCGGCGCCGGTCGAACTTGACGCCGGTGGCAAGCTGGTCATGACCAGCGGCGGCTACCGAAGCGTGTCGTCGCGGGCCACCGTCGCGCGTTACCGCAAGCACGTGAGCCCGCTCACCGGCGTCGTCTCCCGCCTTGAACGGATCGAAGCCGACTTGCCGTTGAATACCAACTATCTTGCCAAGCACAATTTCTCGGGGCTTCCCGAAACCGTCGAGGAGCTCAAGTCGGGGCTCTATGGCGGCAGCTTCGGCAAGGGCAGCACCGCCGAGCAAGGCGAAGCCAGCGCGCTCATGGAAGCCATCGAGCGCTATTCGGGGATTTATCAGGGCGACGAGATCCGCGTGACGCGGCGATTTACCGATTTCCCAGCTGGCGATGCCATTCTTCCCAATGACGTGCTGCTGTTCAGCGACGCGCAATACGGTCGACACCACGCGCCGCCAAGAACTCCGACGAGATGCCGATCCCGGCGCCGTTCGATCCATCGGCCAAGATCGAATGGTCGCCGGTCTGGTCGCTCCGCGACCAACGCTTCAAATATTTGCCGACCAGCCTGTTGTATTTTTTCTACAAGGGGACCTCCGCCGCCGGCCACATCCACGCGGATTCCAATGGCTGCGCCGCCGGCAACACCCGCGAGGAAGCCATCGTCCAGGGGTTTTTGGAGCTGGTGGAGCGCGATTCATACGCCATGTGGTGGTACAACCGCGTGCAGCGCCCGGAGGTCGATCTCAGCGGGTTCGACGATTCCTACGTGCGCGATCTGCAAATCCAGCTCACCGAAACCGGTCGCCGGCTTTGGGTGCTCGATATCACCAACGATCTCGGGATTCCGACCTACGTGGCGCTGTCGCAGTCGGCGGAAAATGGTCAAGATTTTATCGAATTCGGCTCCGGCTCGCATTTTGATCCGCGAATCGCGCTGCTGCGCTCGCTGACCGAGCTGAACCAATTTCTGTCCATCGGCCTCATGGGATTGCGGAGCACCGAAACGACGAGCGAAGACGGCTCCGGCCTCTTGCGGCTGGCGGATCATCCCTATTTGACGCCGAACGGCGACCCGCCAGTGCGGCCGGATTTGGACTCGAAGTTCGGCCGTCTCGACAGGCGCGAGCAGGTGCTGACCTGCATGAACCTCGTCAAACAACGGGGACTCGATTTCCTGGTCCTCGATCAGACGCGTCCCGACATCGAGGCCCCGGTCGTGCGCGTGATCGTTCCGGGAATGCGGCATTTCTATCGCCGCTTCGCGCCCGGCCGGCTCTACGACATCCCGGTCAAGCTCGGCTGGCTTGACCGGCCGGTGGCGGAAAGCGATCTCAATCCAGTTCACCCCAAGACCTGAGTCATCCTCGGTTTGCGCGCTCCTCGACGAAAGAGTGGGCGGCGGGCCGGCACGACAGCGCTTGCCGCCCGGCTTTCAGGGCACGTCGCCCTCGAAGCGCAGGCGAATGGCGACGTGGTCGCTAGCATCGATGGTTATGCCTTCGGCTTGGGAAAGTTCGGCCCAAGCATAGCCGACGGCTTGGCGAAGTTGCGCACCGGCTTGCCGTTCGCCTCCTTCGCATCCGGCCGCAAGGCCGACAAAGACATCGACCTCTTGGTCCGGCGATTGGCGCGGCGCGGCTTGCTGGAATACCGCCTTGGACGTTCGCGCGGCGGCGAAGACCTGGTCGTCATCGAGCCGCAGGCGCCCGATTATTGGCCGCAAGTGCCGCAGCTTCACGACACCGATACTGTTGTGCTGTCGCGGTTCGCTTATCTGCGGCGGCGCGCCAACGAGATGGTGCTCGAATCGCCCCGCGCCCGCGCCTTGTTCAAAATCTGCGATCCCAAGGTTGCGAGCACGCTTGCCGCATTGTCCACGCCGCAGCCCATCAAACGGCTCCGTCGCGCGGACGGTTTTCCGGGGCTTGAGCTTCTTGCCCTGCTGGTCGACTGCCACATCCTCTTCAAGGTCAGCGCCGCCGGCGACGACGGGCTGCGAGCCGCCGAAGGTGACGAGAATCTGGTTCTGTGGGACTTTCACGACCTTCTGTTCCACGCCCGCAGCACGGAAGGCCGGCACGCCAATCCCGCAGGCGGCGTCTATCCGTATGCGGACTCGATTTCCCCGCCGCCGGCGGTGCGGCCCCGCTGGCCCGGAAAGAAAATCGATTTGCCGGCGGTCCCGGCGGCGCACGCTGAAGCAATCGCGCCGGCCGCGAAGCTCCTGCGTCAACGTCATTCCATTCGCGACTTCGACGGCCAGCGGCCGATCACGCTCGCCGAGCTGTCGCAATTTCTCGATGGCACCGCGCGCGTCCACGCGACGTTCACCACCACGCTCGACCTCGGCAACGGCGGGCCGGAATTCAAGCTACGCCGCGCGGCCGTATCCGTCGGCCGGCGGCAGCTATGAGCTCGAGCTCTATCTCGCTGTCGATACATGCGACGGGCTGCCGCGGGGCTTTTATCATTACGACGCCGGCGAACACGCGTTGGTGCCGATCGAGGTCCGGGGCCCGGAGTTCGAAGCGATGCTCAAGGGCGCCGAGTTCGCCATGGACGCATCCGGGCTGCCACAAATCCTGATCACGATCGCCGCGCGCTTCAACAGGGTGTCGTGGAAATATAGCTCGATCGCCTACGCGTTGATTCTCAAGGACGTCGGCGTTTTGCTTCAGACACTCTATCTGATGGCGACCGATATGGGGCTTGGCGGCTGCGCGATCGGCAGCACCAATATCGAGCTGTTCGCCAAGATGACGGGCATCGCATTCCATGTCGAGGGCCCGGTCGGTCTGTTTGCGATCGGTCGAGGGACGAAAACCACGGCTTCCAGCTGACGATCGTCACCAAGACCAGCGTCGGCTCTTCGGGTCGGAAGGATTGCGCGGTGCGACCCGCTCGAAATATCCGATTGACCTGTTGCTGCGCGCTCCCATGAGCGCAAACATGGCGCCCTGCGGATCGGTGCAGCGCGCGATCCAGCCGCCCGGCACTTGGCCCGGGCCCTCGATGATCTCTCCGCCGCCAGCCTTCACGCGCTCGGCCGCGACATCGATGTCGGGCACGTCGAAATAGTAGAGCCAGAAGGGCATTGGCACCATCGGCGGTTTGCTGAACATGCCGCCGATCGTGTTCCCACCGACAGAGAATGTCTGATAGATGCCCATTGGACCGGCGTCGGCGGTCGCCTTGCGCCAGTCAAACAGCGCGCCGTAGAAAGCCAGTGCCTTTTCCCAATCGGTGGCGAACAATTCATGCCAGCCGACGCGCCCCGGCTTGCCCATCTCGGCGGGCTGCTCGCGGCCGGGATTGACCCATTTGACCAGCGCAAGCTGCGCCGTTTGCGGATCGGCGATGACGGAAAAGCGGCTGATGTCGGGGACATCGGTCGGTGGAAAGTACACCGCGCCGCCAAGCTCTTTGGTCCGTTCGGTCGCCGCGTCCACGTCGTTGACGCCGACATAGCCGATCCAGCACGGCGTCACGCCGCGCTCCTTCGCATCCTCCGACAAGGTCATCAGCCCGCTGACCGAAGCCGATCCGACGGTAAAAACACGATAGGGCCGATCGGGCAGCGACGCGTCGCGCGTGCCCCAACCCACAACGTCGGTGTAGAAGGCCGCCGCCGCCGCCGCGTCGGTCGTGTGCAACTCGTACCAAACAAAACGGCCGTGAAGATTGAGCACGCCTGTTTTCTCCCGGTTAGGGCGACAACGAAGTCGCGACGCGAGCTATAGCGCCAACGAATCCGAATTTGCGCGACATCTCCCACGCTGTCGGCTTACTGGTATCGACGAGCGCGTGCCCGTTCAAGGTATCAGGACCGCTGCGCCTTCGAAGCGGCCCGCGCGCAAATCGCTGAGCGCCGTGTTGGCCTGGTTGAGCGGATAGCGCGTGACCCGCATCCTGATGCCGGCGCGTGGCGCGATCGTCAGAAACTCGTGAGCGTCCTTGCGGGTCAGATTGGCGACCGAGACCAGCTGTCGCTCCTCCCACAGCAAACGGTAGGGAAAGCTCGGGATGTCCGACATGTGAATGCCGCCGCACACCACGCGGCCGCCCTTTTTCACCGCCGCCAAAGCCGCCGGCACCAGCGCACCGACCGGCGCGAAAATAATCGCGGCATCGAGCTTCTCCGGCGGCGCCTCGTCGGAGCCGCCGGCCCAGACCGCGCCGAGCGAGCGGGCGAAATCCTGCGCAGCCGTATCGCCGGGGCGGGTGAAAGCGTAAACGCGCCGCCCTTGCCAGGCCGCGACCTGCGCCAAAATGTGGGCGGCGGCGCCGAAGCCATAAAGTCCGAGGGCTTCGCCCTCCCCCGCCATGCGATAGCTGCGCCAGCCGATCAGGCCGGCGCAAAGCAGCGGCGCCGTCTCCGCGGCATCAAGATTGTCGGGCAGCGGATAGGCAAAGCCCGCATTCGCGAGCGTATGGGTGGCGTAGCCGCCGTCGCGCGTGTAGCCGGTGAATACCGGCGCGTCGCACAAATTCTCCCGCCCCGACCGGCAATACGGACAAACGCCGCGGCACCGCCAAGCCAAGGCACGCCGACGCGCGCGCCAAGCGCGAAACTGGTCACGCCAGGCCCTACGGCGGCGACGCGGCCGACGATCTCATGTCCGGGCACGATCGGAAGCTTTGGATCAGGAAGCTCGCCGTCGACCACGTGCAGGTCGGTGCGGCAGACGCCGCACGCCGCAACCTCGATCAGGATGTCGCCGGCGGCCGGCTCCGGAACCGGCCGCTCGCGCATCACCAGCGGCGTTTTCGGCCGGTCGAGCACCATGGCCCGCATCGTCGACATGGCGAACCTGTAGCCCGGATTGAGCGTCAGCGAAATCCGGGGCGGAGTCTGAACCGCTCGATCGTCCCGGATTTCGCATTGCTTAATCCGGCGACAAACTGCCCTGATCCGCCGCTTTCAATTGGCCCGCAAAGCTCCTACATCAACCCGGCCATGCGCACCGAAGAACCCCGTCCCATCCGCCTCAAGGACTATCGCCCGCCGGACTGGCTGATCGAAACCGTCGATCTCGACGTTTCGCTTGACCCCACCGCGACCATCGTGCGCGCCAAGCTGCGGCTCAAGCCCAACAGCGCCGCCGCGCCGGCACCGCTCGTCCTCGACGGCGACGAGCTCAAGCTCCGGTCGCTTAAGCTCGACGGCAAGCCGCTGCCAGGCGAAAGCTTTTTGGCGACGCCCGAGCGGCTCACCATCGCCCAGCCGCCGAACCGGCCATTCACGCTCGAGATCGAGACCGTCATCGACCCGTCGGCCAATACCCAGCTCATGGGACTTTACCGCGCCGGTACTACTTATTGCACGCAGTGCGAGGCCGAAGGTTTCCGCCGCATCACCTATTTCCTCGACCGGCCGGACGTCATGGCGGTCTACACCACGCGCATCGAGGCCGATAAGAGCGACGTGCCGGTTCTGCTCTCCAACGGCAATTTGATTGAGGAGGGCGACGTGCCGGGCACCGATCGGCATTTCGCCGTGTGGCACGACCCGTTCAAAAAGCCCTGTTATCTGTTCGCGCTGGTCGGCGGCAACCTGGCGTGCGTCGCTGACAGCTTTCGCACCATGTCCGGCCGCGACGTCACGCTTCACATCTATGTCGAGCCCGGCAAGGAGGATCGCTGCTTCTACGCCATGGACAGCCTCAAGCGCGCCATGCGCTGG
The DNA here is from genome assembly GCA_963829395.1 of uncultured Alphaproteobacteria bacterium. Taxonomy (GTDB): domain Bacteria; phylum Pseudomonadota; class Alphaproteobacteria; order Rhizobiales; family Xanthobacteraceae; genus BOG-931. The sequence goes on from CAWHHX010000004.1 coordinate 168,480, forward strand.
GACGAAGAAACGTTCGGGCGCGAATACGATCTCGATATTTTCATGATCGTCGCCGTCTCCGCCTTCAACATGGGCGCGATGGAGAACAAGGGCCTCAACGTCTTCAACGACAAATACGTCCTGGCCTCGCCGGCGACCGCGACCGACACCGACTATGCCCATATCGAGGCGGTGATCGCCCACGAATATTTCCACAACTGGACCGGCGATCGCATTACCTGCCGCGATTGGTTTCAGCTTTGCCTGAAGGAAGGGCTCACGGTTTTTCGCGACGAGGAATTTTCCGCCGATCAGCGCTCGCGCGCGGTGGAGCGGATCAGCGACGTGCGCGCGCTGCGTTCGCACCAGTTCGTCGAGGATGCCGGTCCTCTGGCCCATCCGGTGCGGCCCGAGCTCTATCACGAGATCAACAACTTTTACACCACCACGGTCTACGACAAAGGCGGCGAAGTGGTGCGCATGATCAAGGTCCTGCTCGGGCCCGATCTGTTTCGCAAGGGCATGGACCTTTATTTCGATCGTCACGACGGCGAGGCGGCGACCATCGAGCAGTTCGTGCAATGCTTCGCCGATGTCTCGGGCCGCGACTTCTCGCAGTTCATGCTGCTGGTACACCCAGGCTGGCACGCCCGACGTCGTGGTCGCGCCGCACTACGACGCGCGGGCCAAGACCTACCGCCTCGACATCACCCAGACCATCCCGCCGACACCGGGCCAGCCGGACAAGAGGCCGATGGTGATCCCGCTGGCGCTCGGGCTCGTCGGCAAGGACGGCGGCGATCTGCCGCTCACGCTCGGCGGCAGCCCGCTGGCGCGCGGCATCGTGGAGTTGACGACGCCGAGTCAGAGCTTCGTTTTCACCGATATTGCCGAACCGCCGATCCCCTCGGTCAATCGCGGCTTTTCGGCGCCCATCAAGCTCACGCTGCCGATCGAAGCGACCGACCTGCGTTTCCTCGCCGCCCATGATCGCGACCCGTTCAATCGCTGGCAGGCGGTGCAGACGCTGGCGATGTCGCTATTGACGGAGAATGTCGCGGCCGCGCGCAAAAACGCTTCGATGCGCGAGGATGACGGCCTCATTGCCGCACTTGAGGCCATTCTCGCCGATCCCGCGCTCGAACCGGCTTTCATGGCGCTCACGCTGGCGCCGCCGAGCGAGCCCGACATCGCGCGCGAGATCGGGCGCGACGTCGATCCCGACGCGATCTTTACCGCCCGGCGGCAGTTGCGCGCGACGATCGGCAAGCGGCTCGGCGCGACGCTGAGCGGACACCTACCGGCGGATGATCACGCCCGGCCCCTATCGGCCGGACGCCGAGAGCGCCGGACGGCGTGCGCTCAAGAATGTCTGCCTCGGCCTTTTGGCAGCGACCGAGCAGGAGGAGGCCATCGCGCTGGCGCTTACTCAATATCAGGGCGCCGACAACATGACCGACCGCATGGCGGCGCTCGATATCCTGGCGCTCTACGACCGGCCCGAGCGCGCACACGCGCTGGAGGATTTCTACACCCGCTATGCCGACGATCCGCTGATTATCGACAAATGGCTGGCGCTGCAGGCGGCAATTCCGGAGCCAGCGACGCTCGATCGGGTGCAGGCGCTGACCGCACATCCGGCGTTCGCCATGGCCAATCCCAACCGGGTACGCGCGCTGATCGGCTCATTCGCGCAAGTCAACCACACCCAGTTCAACCGCATCGACGGCGCCGGCTACGATTTCATCGCCGATGCCGTGCTGGCGCTCGATCCGAAAAATCCGCAAGTCGCCGCGCGCCTCATGGGCGCGTTCCGCTCCTGGCGCGCGCTCGAGGCAAAACGGCGGGCCCGCGCCGAAGCAACCTTGCGCCGCGTCGCCGCGGCACCGGCGCTGTCGCGCGACGTGCACGATATCGTCGCCCGCACGCTGGCCGATAGCTAAACAGCGTCGCAAATTTTTCCGGCAGTGGCATCTTGCCCTTGTGATGCCGATATTAAGGACATCGCATCCGCTTGGGCCACGCCATGCTGACGGTGACTGAAAACCTGCAAACCACCAAAGCCCGCAAACGCGTCAGGGCGCTGCTCTTGAGCGACCGCATCGACACGGCGAATCTCGAGCACGATGGCGTGGTGTCGATGGCCCCGCTGACCTTTAAGTATGGCGCCGACGGATTGGTCACCCTGTTTCGCTATGGTGTCGCGGTGCTGATGGGTCTGACCGCGGCGGAGGAGGAGCAGGTGCTGCTCAGCCTTGCGGCCGCGCTTGATCCGGCCGGTGGCGCCATCCGAAGAAGAATCCGTACTGATCGAGATTGTCCCGGATAAGGACGATCAAATCGTGCCGGGCGGACCGATCGCGCTGAAAACGTTGACTCCGGACCGCCTGATCATCATCGCCGATGCGCTGTCGAAAAGCGTCGTGCTGGCGCGCGACGAGCGCGAAGTGGCCTCTGTCTTCGACCGGGTCGAGCCCTTTGCCCGGTGGCTCGCCGAACGCGGCCGCGTTGCTTCCGGCCGCAGTGCCATCCTCAAGATCATCGGTAACGCCTTATTGGTGCAGCATCGGGTTTCCGGCCGTGTCGCGGTGGCGGAAAAACCCGACGTGGTCTGGGACCGTCCGGACCTCGATCGGCTCTATGCCCGACTGGAAGACGAATATGAATTGAAAGAGCGCGCCGAGGCATTGGCGCGCAAGCTCGCGGTGATTGCCGACACCGCCGAAGTTCTCACCGACATTATCGACACCCGGCGCTCGCTGCGACTGGAAATCATCATCGTGGTTTTGATCGCGGTCGAACTGCTGATCGCCGGTTATCAGACACTGCATTGACGGTGCGGCATTACTACTTTGATTTGACTTGCGCTTTGACCCGGCCTCGCGCGCAGCAAATAAAGTCCGGGATAGCGCGCCAAAAATATTGACTCCGGACTCTCGACAAATCGATTCGCATCAATTCTTATGATCATGATTTGGAAAGAGATGCGGCACATCCTTCCAGTCGTGAGCGGCAGGGGACAGTCCGAGCGGAGGCAGGCATGGCGCGCGCCGACACGGCGAGTGCGTCTTTACGGTCCGATTCTATTCAGGGCCTCGCAAAATCGATCGCCAAGCCTGCTTACCGCCGGCTGCTGAGCGCCGAGCCGCTGCTGCGCCGCGCCGTCCCGGCTCTCATCATCGCTTTTTTGATCACGATCTGCGTCGGCGCCGTGGTGCAGGTGCTGGAGCAGCGCCGGCAAGTCCTGCGGGACGCGCGGCAGGCCGTCGAGGCGCTGGCCGACGAGGTCGCCATCGCGCTTGATCATCCCGGGCGCGAGATCGGAAATTCCGGTCGCAGCTCCACCGTGCTCGAGCGCATCATGCCGGCTTGGGCGGCGACGCACGACCGCCTGATCCTGCTGGCTGACGCCGACGGCGCCGTCATCGCCAGCTTGCCGAACGATCCGCAAAAACTCGGCCGGCCGATCCTCGATCTGCTCGGCCCGTCGCAGCCGCTGACCACGTTCGGCGCCGCCGCCGGAACGCTGGAGATCACCCTGCCCGACGGCGCTGCCGCGTTGGCGACGGTGCGGGCGTTGCGCAATCCCCTCGGTATCGTCGCCGTCGTTCAGACGGCGAGCGATGCGCTCACCAACTGGCGGGCAACGACGGCGCTCACCATCACGCTGTCGGCGACCACGGGGTTCGTGGTGCTCATCCTCGGCTTTGCCTTCCACTGGCAGGCGACGCGGGCGCGCGAAGCCGATCTCATCCACGACACCGTGCGCGGCCGCATCGACACCGCGCTCAACCGCGGCCGCTGCGGGCTGTGGGATTGGGATCTGGCGCGCGGCCGGGTGTTCTGGTCGCGCTCGATGTTCGACATCCTCGGCTTGCCGGCGCGCGACGATCTGCTGACCTTCGGCGAACTCAATGCTCTGGTGCATCGCGACGATATCGACCTCTATGGGCTGGCTCGCCAACTGGTCGACGCCCACGTGCAATCGATCGATCATGCGTTTCGCATGCGGCATGCGGACGGCCGCTGGCTGTGGCTGCGGGTGCGCTGCGAGCTGGCCCGTCAGGAGGGCGAAGCGGGGCTGCATCTCATCGGCATCGCCGTCGACGTGTCGGAGCAGAAGAACCTGGTCGAGAAGACGACGGCGGCGGATTTGCGGCTGCGCGATGCCATCGAGACCATTCCCGAAGCTTTCGTGTTGTGGGACGCCGACAACCGCCTGGTGCTGTGCAACTCGAATTTTCAGGACCTGCACCGCCTGCCCGACGCAGCGGTCGTCGCCGGCACGCCCTATGAGACTGTCGTGGCGGCAGGAAAAAAGCCGATCATCCGCACCACCAGCGTCAGCGAGGATGGCCAACCGCAGGGCGCCCGCACGTTCGAGGCGCAACTGACCGACGGCCGCTGGATGCATATCAGCGAACGCCGCACCAAGGACGGCGGCTACGTTTCCGTCGGCACCGATATCACCAAGATCAAGCAACACGAGCAAAGGCTGGTCGAAGGCGAGAAACGGCGGATCGCCACCATCAACGACTTGCGCCACTCGCAACAAACGCTGGAGCGGCAGACCGGCGAGCTGGCCGACCTCGCCGAGAAATACGCCGAGGAAAAAACCCGCGCCGAAGAAGCCAACCAGGCCAAGTCGAAATTCCTTGCCAATATGAGCCACGAGCTGCGCACGCCGCTCAACGCCATCATCGGCTTTTCGGAAATCATGGAATCGGCGATGTTCGGCCCGCTCGGCGCGAAAAAATACACCGAATACGCCGGCGATATCCGCGACAGCGGCCAGTATCTGCTCGACGTCATCAACGACATTCTCGACATGTCAAAGATCGAAGCGGGCAGCGTCCATTTCAGCCCCGAAGACGTGGAGCTCGACCATATCCTCGCCGACAGCCTGCGCGTCGTCGGCGGCCGCGCCGGCAAAAAGCGTCTGACGCTGAATTCGCAGATCGCGCCCGGCATCTCGCTCCATGCCGACCGCCGCGCGCTCAAGCAGATCGCGCTCAATCTGTTGTCCAACGCCGTGAAGTTCACGCCGGACGGCGGCACGGTCACCGTGCGCGGCCGTATCCGCGGTGGCATGGTCACGATCGCCATCGAAGACAACGGTATCGGCATTCCAAGGGATGCGCTGCATAAACTTGGCCGGCCGTTCGAGCAGGTCGAAAGCCAGTTGACCAAACGCCATCAGGGTTCGGGCCTCGGCCTCGCCATCGCCAAGTCGCTGGTGGAGATGCATGGCGGCGCCATGCGCATCCGTTCAGTGCTCGGCACCGGCACCGCGGTCGTGGTGCGGTTGCCACTTGAACCGCGAACCGCAAGGCGCGCCGAGAGCAAGTTCGTGTCCCCTCCCCTTGCGGATTATCACGCCGCTTTGGTGTAAGCTCGTCGCGAAATAACGCGATGTCGCGAGACGCTCTATGCCGCAGAAAATTACCACCGGCTTTCGCGCGCTGGTCGATGCCGCCGAGCGTGAGATCGAGACGCTGGCGATCGACGACGCCGTTGCGCTCCATGGACGCGACGACGTAACTTTCGTCGATATCCGCGACGTTCGCGAGCTTGAGCGCGAAGGCCGCATGCCCGGCGCCTTTCATTGTCCGCGCGGCATGCTGGAATTCTGGATCGATCCGGAAAGTCCGTATCACAAGCCGATCTTTGCCGAGGACAAGCGCTTTGTGTTCTTTTGCGCCGGCGGCTGGCGTTCGGCGCTGGCGGCCCAAACCGCCCACCGGATGGGCCTTCGGCCGGTCGCCCATATCAGGGGCGGGTTCGGCGCCTGGCGCAAAGCCGGCGGCCCGACGGAATCTCAACCGGCCAAAACCGCATCCAAACAATCCGAGTGAAGTAAGGCTCGCGGCGCTGGTGCCCGACGTCGCTACTCTCCCGCCGGCATAACCGCTATTCGTATCCCGATTTCCGGAAATACTTCCGGAAACTTCGGCGACGCCGAAAGCGGCGCAAGCTCGATGAGGCCAGGTCGCTGGCCAAACGCCCGCTTTTCTGCTGATGCAGACAATCGTGGAAAGTCCGAGCCGGGATCAACGACAGACAAAGAAATTGCTCCGTCGCTACGGTCGCGCGGGCAGCTTCGCCTTGAAAAACCTGACCACGGCGGCATTGAACTCGCGATGGAAGGCTACGCGATCGAACCCCGCGGGATCGCGGCAGATTTCCGGCGCGATGCTCTCAGCCATTGGCGTGCAGGGTGCGAGGAAAGCGAAATGGCCGGCATTCGGCACCACGTGATATTCGGGCTTGGTCGGTAGCCCCTCGTACACATTTTGGGCGTTGCGGGGATGCGGCAGGATTTCGTCGCTGTCGCCCCGCCAAAGCTGGATCGCGGCCTTGATGCCGGCGAGCCCATCCGGCGAGAAAGAGAAGCCCAGCGCGGGTGCCGCAATCACGGCAGCAGCGATGCGCGGGTCGTGCACGAACGCGGCTGGCGCTGCCGGTGGACCGGTGCGATATTCCTTAGCCTTGCGGCAGGGCCATTCGTCGGCATACGCGGTACAATACGGTGCGACGCGCGTCATATCCGGTACGCCGCCGATCGCCACCACAGCCGTGAAGCCGCCGGCCGAGAAGCCGAACATGCCGATCCGCGCCGCATCGAGACGGTCGTGGCGTGGCCAGGCTCCTAGCATAAAGTCGATCAGAGCCTTGATATGGCGCGGCCGGTTTTCGACCCGGGTGAATCCGCTCTGGTCCCGGTAATTGTCCCCCGTATGCGTAATCGCTGCCACCACGAAACCCGCTTCGGCAAGCGCCAATGCGGTGTCGTAATGGCCTTCGAACGAGCCTCCGCTGCCGTGCGACATGACGATAAGCGGCAAGCCTCGCCCGGCGATGTCCCCATCGGTCGCGACGACCTGCCGATAAAGCCCGAGCGGCTGGGAGGAGGCCGGTGCCTCGCTTGGATACCAGATGCCGCCCTCGAGCGACGGGCCGTCGGAATCAGGCACGATCACCCGTTCAAACCCGGCAGCGAGAGCCGGCGTGACGGCCAGCATCAGCGCTCCGAGCGTCGCGACTCCAATGTTCATGGTAAGTCCTAATGTTGACGGCGCTTACATTGCCGTTGGATGTAAGCTGTGTCAACATCGAATGTGTGAGCAAGGAATTGCCCTATCATCATGGCGATTTGCGCGCGGCGCTCATCGGGGCGGCGGCTGCGGCGATCGAGCGCGGCGGCTACGAGAATCTCTCGTTGCGCGAGCTTGCGGCATCGCTCGCCGTGTCGCGGGCCGCGCCATACCGGCATTTTGTTGATCGCCGCGCGCTGCTCGCGGCGCTGGCCGCGGAGGGTTTCGAGAAGCTCACGGCGATCTATCGCAAAGCGATCGCCGCCGGAAAAACTCCGCGAGCGCGTCTCACCGCTTCGGGCCGCGCCTATTTGGCGTTTGCCGCCGAGCGGCCGCAGCTCTTCCGGCTGATGTTCGCGTCCGATCTATTCGACGTCGGCCCGCTCGACCCGACGCTGATCAAAGCGGCCGGGAATTGCTACAAGGTCTTCGAGGGTCTCGTCGCGGCGACGCTCCCCGACCCTGACGACAGCGCGATCAAGGCGGCGACCGTCGCCACGATGTCGAGCACCTATGGCTTCGCCCTGCTGCGCATGGGCGACCGGCTCAAGCCGTTCATGGTTGGCCGGTTGACGCAGAGCGAGCTCATCGACGCGGTGCTGTCGGCAAGGATTACCACATTGCCGCGCGTTGCCGGCCGCAAACGCCACAAGAAAGCGTAAAGGGCTGCCTCCTACGAAGGCATCCGCCCCAAAATCCGCACGAAGCTCGCGCGGACCTGTCGTTGCGTCTCCACGACGTGCGCTTGCAGCGCCGGAAAATCCGGCAAGTCGGCGGCGCGCGCCAGGAGCGCGAGCACGCCGGTATTGGCCGATTTCGGGTCGAATGCGCCGGGCAGGCACAGCCGCAAAATCTGCGTCAGGTCGTGAAACAGCCGCACGGCCGGCCGCAGCACGTCCGTGTCCTCGGCGTTCAGAACGCCGACCTGCGCCGCTTTCTCCAGCATACGCGCCGTCGAGGTATCGAGGATTTCCGGCGCCGCCGCGGCATGCACGAGTTGCAGGTATTGAGCGATGAATTCGATATCGACGAGCCCGCCGGCCGCGTACTTGAGATCCCAGGGATCGGCATCGCCCTTTTCCTTGGCGATCGCGGCGCGCATGTCGACGACATCGGCGGCGATCATGGCGGCGTTGCGCCGGCGGCGAAGGACGTCGCGGATCGCCGCCTCGATCCGCGCCGCGAACGCCGGCGACGCCGAGACGACCCGCGCCCGGGTCAGCGCCATATGCTCCCAGGTCCAGGCTTCGCGCTCCTGATAACCGACGAAGCTGTCGACATGCGTGGCCAGCGGACCGGAACGGCCCGACGGACGCAGCCGCATATCAACCTCGTAGAGCACGCCGTAATTGGTTCGCGCCGTGAGCGCGCTGATCAAGCGCTGGATCAGGCGCGCGAAATATTGGCCGCCATACAGCGGCCGCTTGCCGTCGGAGTTCGGGTGCGCCGCATCGAAATCGTAGACGACGATGAGATCGAGATCGGAGCTTGCCGTCATCTCGCGGGCCCCGAGCCGGCCGAGGGCGAGAATGGCGGTTTCTTGGCCGCGGATGCGGCCATGGACGGCGGCGAAATCAGCTTCCACGCGGGCGTGCACCGTCCGGATAAGAACGTCGGCCAGCGTCGCGAACACTTCGCCCGCCTGCTCGGCCGACAGCGATCCGGAAAGAATGCGCGCGCCGATCAGGAACATGTGCTCCTGGCCGAACAGGCGGATCGCGTCGAGCATGTCCTCGTCGCCGCGGGCTTCGCCCAGCGCCTGCGCCAACTCCGCTTCGAGGCGCTTGGCATCGGGCAGCGCGCCGAAAAATGTCGGGTCGATCAACGGATCGATGACATGGGGATGCTGCGCCACGATATCCGCCAGCCTTGGCGCAGTGCCGAGCACGAGCGCGATGAAGCGGATCAGCTCCGGATTCTGCCGCAGCAGCGGCAGCAAGCGGCTGCCCGGGCGCAAGCCGGCGAGGAACCGGTCGAACGAGGCAAAAGCCGCGTCCGGATGCTCCGCCCGGGCCAATAGGTCGACGATGACGGGGACAAGTTCGATGAGACTTCGGCGCACCGGCTCGCTGCGCAGCGCGCGATAGGTACCGGCTTGCCAACGCTGCACGGCGGCCGCGGCTTCGCGCGGCTGGCGAAATCCCATTTCGACGAGGCGATCGAGGGTTTCGCCGGCAGTGTCGCCGTCGCCTGCCGCGAACGACAAATTCTGCCGCTGCGCCAGCAAAGCCGGCGTGCTCTCGAAGAGTTTGACGTAATGCTTTTCGACCGTGCGCAAATGTCCCAGCAAAGCCGCGGCGAACTGGTCGCGGCCTTTAAAGCCGAGAAAACGCGCGAACTCGCCGAGCATTTTGCGGTCGGCCGGCAGTGTATGCGTTTGCTCGTCCGCGACCATCTGCAGGCGATGCTCGACGCGGCGCAGAAAATCGTAAGCGGCGGTCAGTTCGTCGCGCGCGGCGGCATCGATCCAGCCACCGACGGCGAGCGAAGCCAGCATCGCCACGGTCTCGCGGCCGCGCAGGCCCGGATGCCGGCCGCCGGCAATGAGCTGCTGGGTCTGCACGAAAAACTCGATCTCGCGGATGCCGCCGCGGCCGAGCTTGATGTTGTGACCCTCCACTGCGATCTCGCCGTGCCCGCGATAGGCATGAATTTCCTGCTTCATCGCGTGCACGTCGGCGACCGCCGCATAGTCCAGATATTTGCGCCAGATAAACGGCGAGAGCTCGCGCAATAGCCGCTCGCCGGCGGCAAGATCGCCGGCGCAAGGCCGCGCCTTGATCAGCGCCGCGCGTTCCCAGTTCTGGCCGCGGCTCTCGTAATAATCGAGCGCGGCTTCGATAGAGATGGCGATCTGCGTCGAGGCTGGATCGGGACGCAGCCGCAGATCGACGCGGAACACGTAGCCGTCTCCCGTACGCTCCTGCATCAGCTTCACGAGGTCACGGGTCAGGCGCACGTAGAACGGCACGGCTTCGATGCCCGGCGCGAGCGCACCTGTGGTGGGATCGAAAAAAACCATGAGGTCGATGTCGCTCGAGAAATTCAGCTCGTGGGCGCCTAATTTTCCCATCGCCAGAACGACATAACCGGAGCCCACCGCGGGATCTTGGGAATCGGACGGAACAAGCTTGCCGTGAGCGGCGGCTTCGCCGAGCAGATGACGGACGGCGGCGCCAAGCGCCGTCTCGGCGACCGCGCTCAGCGCCGCCGTGACCCGCGCGACGGGCCACACGCCGCCGATATCGGCCAACGCTATGAGAAGCGCCGCGTCCGCCTTGGTGCGCCGCAGGATCCGCATGAGCGCCGCCGACCCCTTTGCTGCCGCCGCGGCTTGGCGCGTCGCCGCGAGGAGCGCGGCCAACTCTGCATCGGCATCGCCGCTGAGCAGGCGGAGAAAGCGCGGCGGGTCGGCGCGTACCATGTCCCAGAGATGGGGCGACGACTCGGCGATACCGCCCAGCACGTTGTCCAGCGGTGGATGCTCCGCGACGAGCGACGCAATCGCCTTGCCCGCGGCCGTGGACGCTATGCTGGAAAGCCATTCGGCAACGTGCGCGCGGCCCTGCTTCGCTGCGCGCGGCAGGGCGCCGGCCATTCGCCCGACCAATGCCGCTTCATTGCGAACGTGCTTCGGCCGCTTGCCGGACGCGGGCCGTCGCATCACGCACCCACTGGCCCGGCGCGCGGCAGAGCGAGTACGCTCCGCAAGCCCGGGTGATTGTCTTCGAGCTTCAGTTCGCCGCCATGCAAGTGCGCGACCGCCGAAGCCAAGCTAAGCCCCAATCCCGAGCCCGGCAGCGACCGGCTCAGTTCGAGCCGCACGAAGCGCTCGACGACCCGGCCGCGATCGGCATCCGGGATGCCGGGGCCATGATCGGCCACCGACAGTGCGATGCGATCGCCGTCGGCGCCGGCGCCGAGCACGATCTCAGCGGCGGTGCCATTGATCTTGCTGACTTCCGGCCCGGCATATTTGATGGCGTTGTCGACCAGGTTCGCCAGCGCCTGGCTCACCAGCTCGCGGTTGCCGCGCACCGGCGCCGCGAGCGGCGCCTCGACCTTGAGTGCGAGACCTTTCTCTTCGGCCAGCGGCTCGTACAATTCGCAAACGTCGCGGGCGATCTCGGCGGCATCGAATTCGGTCATGTTGTCGCGGGCGTGCCCGGACTCGGCGCGGGCGATCATGAGCAGCGCATCGAAGGTGCGGATCAATTCGTCGGACTCGGCGATGGTCGACTCCAGCGCGGCGCGGTAGTCGCCGTCGCTCGTGGCGCCGCGCAGCGCCTGTTCGCAGCGGTTGCGCATGCGCGTGAGCGGCGTTTTCAAGTCGTGAGCGATATTGTCGGATACTTCCTTCAGCCCGTGCATCAACGCTTCGATGCGCTCAAGCATGGCGTTGACATTGATGGCGAGGCGATCGAGCTCGTCGCCGGTGCCGGCGATCGGCAGCCGGCCGGAGAGATCGCCGGCCATGATGGTGTTCGCCGTCCCGGTCATGGCGTCGATGCGCTTGAGCACCCGGCTGCTGACGAAAAAGCCGCCGGCGAGCCCAAGCACGACGACCAGCGCGAACGACCAGCGTCCGGCATTGGCGATAATGCCGTAGATGCGTTCGCGCTCCTCGAGATCGCGGCCGATCAGCAGGCGAAAGCCGCCCGGCAGTTCGACCACCTGCACCAGCGCGCGATGCTCGACCTCGTCGGTTGCTTCGATACGGCGATAGGACGTTTCGAGCCAGCCGGGATGATCGAGCACGCCGGGCTCCAGCGAGCCGACGTTGCCGGCAAGCCCCTCGCCGTTCGGTGTGGTGACCAGATAGAGGCTTGACCCCGGGCGCCGCGAACGCACGTCGATAAACAGCACCAGCCCGCGTATGCCGGCCTCGTTGAATTGATCTCGTAGTCGATTGACCTCGGCCGTGACGGTGCGGGTGATCTGTTCGTTGATGAGCCGGCGCGTGTTGAGCGCGAAATAGCCGAGCAGCGTCGCCGCAAACAGGACGAAGATGAACAGATAAGCGAGCGTCAATTGAAACGCCGTGGTGCGCAGAAGTTTGCCGAGCGCCGTCACGGTTCAGACTTTCTCGCGCTGCGGGTGCAGCTCGTTCTCGGAGAAATCATCTTCCCAGAATTCCAGCGCCGCCCGCTTGCCGATGCCGCGATTGGCCGCCTCCGCCCGCCGCAGCTCGACGCGGCGGATTTTACCCGAGATCGTCTTCGGCAAATCGGCGAATTCGAGCCGCCTGACCCGCTTGAACGGCGCCAGCGCGATGCGGCAGTGGCGGAAGATCGACAGCGCCGTGTCGCGATCGGGCGCTCGGCCCGACGCCAGCGCGAGAAAGGCCTTCGGCACCGCAAGCCGCATCGGATCGGGCGACGGCACGACGGCAGCCTCGGCGATCGCCGGATGCTCGATCAACACACTTTCAAGTTCGAACGGGCTGATCCGATAGTCCGACGATTTGAAGACGTCGTCGGCGCGGCCGACATAGGTCAAATAGCCGTCGTCGTCGAGCGAGGCGACGTCGCCGGTCCGGTAGGCGGAGCCGCCGATCGCAACCACTTCGCGGTCGTCGCCCTGATAGCCTAGCATCAGACCGACCGGCTGCGGCGACAGCGTTAGGCAGATCTCCCCTTCCTTATCGGCGACGCCATCGTGATCGAGCAGAGCGACGCGATAACCCGGCAGCGGCCGGCCCATCGAGCCGGGTTTCAGCTTCTGGCCCGGCGGGTTTCCCGCAAGCGCGGTGGTTTCGGTCTGGCCGTAACCGTCGCGGATGTTCAGACCCCACGCGGCTTTGACCTGCTCAATGACTTCCGGATTAAGCGGCTCGCCGGCGCTGACGAGTTCCTTTAGCCGCACCGGCCAGGCGGCCAGGTCCTCCTGGATCAGCATGCGCCAGACTGTCGGCGGCGCACAAAAAGTCGTTACGCCGCAGCGCACGATGGTGTCGAGCAGCCCAGGCGCATGAAAGCGCGGCTGATTGACAATGAACACGGCGGCGCCGGCATTCCACGGCGCGAAGAAACAGCTCCAGGCGTGCTTGGCCCAGCCGGGCGATGAAATGTTGAGATGCACGTCGCCGGGCCGCAAGCCGATCCAGTACATGGTCGACAGATGCCCGACGGGGTAACTCTGATGGCTGTGGAGGACGAGTTTCGGCGTCGCCGTAGTGCCCGACGTGAAATAAAGCAGGAATGGATCGTCCGCCTGGGTTTCACCATCCGGCCTAAACTGAGCCGATGCCGCGTAGCCTCGTTCATAGGGAACCCAGCCCGGCACCTCCTTGCCGACGACGATGCGGGTATAATCGCCGGGAAGATCGTCGAATTTTGGCGCGATGTCGGCGGCGGTAATAACGTGGCGCACGCGGCCGCGGGCAAAGCGATCGGCGAGATCGTTGCGCGCCAGCAGCGTGGTCGCCGGCACGATCACCGCGCCAAGCTTCATCGCCGCCAGCATCGACTCCCAGAGCGGCGCCACATTCCCGAGCATGAGCAGAATGCGGTCGCCGCGGCGCACGCCGAGATCGCGGAAGGCATTGGCGATGCGGTTCGAGCGTTCGCTCAATTGCCCGAAGCTGAGCTTGGTCTCGCCCAGGCCCTCGTCGACCAGCCACAGCGCCGGCGCTTCGTTGCCGCGCGCCATCGGATCGAAGTAATCCAGCGCCCAGTTAAAACGATCAAGTTCCGGCCAGCGGAAGTCACGATATGCGGTCGCATAGTTTTCGCGATGACGGATCAGGAAATCGCGCGCCGCGAGGAAAGGTGCCGCATTGCCTGAGGTCATTGTGAGCTCCCGCGCCACGATGAAATACCGTATTCTTGTTGACAGGTCGTTATGCCAGCCCTCCTGTTTGCTTGATCCTTGCCAGACTAGCTTTCCCGAAGCTAATGAAAAACTGGAAAGGTTAATCCACGAAGGATGGTCCAAATGGGGCCTCTGGCCGGGTTTCGCATCGTCGAGTTCGCGGGCATCGGCCCGGCGCCGATGGCGTCAATGCTGTTTGCCGATCTCGGCGCCAGCGTCATTCGCATCGACCGACTGACGCCGAGCGGGCTTGGCGTCGCGTTGCCGACGCGGTTCAGTTTACTGGAGCGTTCGCGTCCTTCGGTGGCGATCGACATGAAGCAAGCCGAGGGCGTGGCGCTGGCGCTCGATCTGATCAGCAAGGCCGACGCTCTGATCGAGGGATTTCGCCCCGGCACGATGGAACGGCTTGGCCTCGGCCCGGACACGGCAATGGCGCGTAATCCGCGGCTGGTTTACGGCCGCATGACCGGTTGGGGACAATCCGGTCCGCTCGCGCAAGCCGCAGGCCATGACCTCAACTATCTGGCTTTAACCGGGGCGCTGGCCGCCATCGGCCGCAAGGGATCGAAACCCACGCCGCCCTTGAACCTCGCCGCCGATTTCGGCGGCGGCGCGCTCTATCTGGCATTCGGCGTCGCTTGCGCGATGCTGGAAGCGCAGCGGACCGGCAAGGGTCAGGTCGTGGACGCCGCGATGACCGAAGGCGCCGCGTCGCTGATGACGATGTTTTATGGCCTGTACGCCGCGGGCATGCATCAGCTCGAGCGCGGCACCAATCTGCTCGATACCGGATCGGCGATCTACGACACCTATGAATGCGCCGACGGCCGTTTTATTTCGGTCGCCGCCATCGAACTGAAATTCCGCAAGGTTTTGTTTGAACGTCTCGGCTTGCCCTATACGACGGACGAAGGGCCTGACGTCCGCGCCGCGCTCGAAAAATTGTTCAAGACGCGGAGCCGGGACGCGTGGTGCACGGTGCTGGAAGGGACCGATGCCTGCTTCGCGCCGGTTCTGACCATGGAGGAAGCGCCGCACCACCCGCACAATGTTGCCCGCGGCACGTTCGTGACGATCGACGGCGTGACGCAGCCGGGCCCGGCGCCGCGCTTTAGCCGGACGCCGTCGGCCGTGCCGACGCCACCGCAAGCGCTCGGCGAGGGAACGCGAGCGGCGCTCGCCGCCTGGGACATTCCGAGCGAAAAGATCGCGGCGCTGTTTGCCGGCGGTGTTGTCGGTGAGCCCGCGGGGCAAAACGTGCCGGTGGAATGAGGTAAGCGAGCCGGCGTTTCGTCATTGCCAGCGAATGCGAAGCAATCCAGCCTTTTGTGCAAGCTACTGGATTGCTTCGTCGCTACCGCTTCTCGCAATGACGAGCTACTTCGCGTCGTCGCGGATCATGTAGCCGGCGCCGCGCACCGTGTGCAGCAGCGGCTGCGTAAAGCCCTTGTCGATCTTGGAGCGCAGCCGCGAAATGTGGACGTCGATGACGTTGGTCTGTGGATCGAAGTGGTAATCCCAGACGTTTTCCAGAAGCATGGTCCGCGTGACGACCTGGCCGGCATGGCGCATCAGATATTCGAGCAAGCGGAATTCGCGCGGCTGCAATTGCAGCTCCTGACCGGCGCGGTTGACCTGATGCGAAAGCCGATTGAGTTCGAGGTCGGCGACACGATAAACCGTCTCCTCGCTGCGGCTGCCGCGCCGCCGCGCCAGCACCTCGGTGCGCGCCAGCAGTTCTGAGAACGAATACGGCTTGGCGAGATAATCGTCGCCGCCGGAACGCAGGCCTTTGACCCGGTCGTCGACCTGGCCGAGTGCCGAGAGGATGAGCACCGGCGTCTCCACCGACTTGCTCCGCAAGGTGCCGATGACGGACAGACCATCGAGCTTCGGCAGCATGCGATCGACGATCAGGACATCGTATTGTCCGTCGAGCGCCAGCGCCAAACCCTCCTCGCCGTCGGTGGCGCGATCGGCGATGTGGCCGACCTCGCGGAACGCCTTCACCAGATAATCGGCGGCGTCCCGATCGTCCTCGATGATGAGAAGGCGCATGGGCGGTCGCTGCGCTTGGGAGATAACTCGGAGACCGGGCTGGGTGGTCTCGCGACCCATGATATCGTTTTGCACGGTACCTCCTAGAGAAAGTGAGGGGGCGGCGAGCATTGCCCGCCACCCCCTCGACCAACTCCACCCCGGCGGGGGCGACGGATGCCGGGAGGCAGAGTTGGTGTTTAGGAGGGGACGGGCCTTACGGCCCGTCCCCAGGGTACGCCCGCCAGCGGGGGCGACGGATGCCGGCGGATCGCCCCATTACTCTAGAGCCGCTTGAGCATGAAACGGGCCGGAGGCAGAAAGCCCCCGTCAGGTGTCACGCTTAGGCGTTGCCGAGCGGCAGAGCGACGAAACGGGTGCCCTCGCCCGACTTCACTCGAAACAAGAGAGCGTGTTTGCCTTCCTTGCGGGCGTCCGCGAGCTGCTTGCGAATGTCCGCCGGGTTGGAAACCGACTTGCCGCCGACATCGAGAATGATGTCGCCGACCTGGAAGCCGTGATCGGCGGCGACACCGTTCGGATCGACCGCGGTGACGACCACGCCGTTGCCATCGACACCTTTGTTGCTGGGCGCGAGCGTCAGCCCGAGCTTCGGCATGTCGTTGTCAGGCGTAGCGTGCTGGGTGTCATGGTTCAACGCCGCTTTGTCGTTCGGCAGCGTGCCCAGCGTCACCGTCACGGTCTTTTCCTGACCCTGATGGACCACTGTGAGCTTCACCGAAGTGCCCGGCGCCATCGTCCCGATCCGGCGAGCGAGTTCGCGCGCATCGTTGACGGAGTTGCCATCGACCGCGGTGATGACGTCGCCGCTTTCGATGCCGGCCTTGGCCGCCGGACTGTTGGGTTGCGGCTCCGACACCAGCGCGCCGGCAGCCTTCTTCAAGCCGAGACCATCGGCGATGTCCGCGGTTACCGGCTGAATCTGCACGCCGATCCACCCGCGGGTCACGCTGCCCTTCTCACGCAGTTGCGCGATGACGTTCTTCACCGTCTCGGCGGGAATGTCGAAGGCGATGCCGACCGACCCGCCGGAGGGCGAGAAGATCGCGGTATTGACGCCGATCACATTCCCATCGACGTCGAAAGTCGGGCCGCCGGAATTGCCCTTGTTGACCGGCGCGTCGATCTGGATGAAGTCGTCGTACGGGCCGGCGCCGATGTCACGGCCGCGAGCCGAGACGATGCCGGCGGTCACCGTGCCACCGAGACCGAACGGATTGCCGACCGCGAGCACCCAATCGCCGATCCGCGGGGCCGTGTCGGCGAGCTTCACGTACGGGAAGTCTTTGCCGTCGACCTTGATCAGAGCGAGGTCGGTGCGCGAATCGGCGCCGATCACCTTCGCCGTATACGTCTTGCCGTCGTCGGCCGTGACCTGCACGGTCTCGGCGTTCTGCACGACGTGATTGTTGGTCACGGCGTAGCCATCGGCGGTGATGAAGAAGCCGGAGCCCTGGCCGGTGACGACCTGATGGCCGCCATTGCCTTCGCCGCCATTCGGCATGCCAAAACGGTGGAAGAAACGCTCCATCGGCGAGCCGGGCGGGAACGGCGTTTCATCCTCGCTGAGCGAGGAGGTGGTCGGCCGATCGATCTTGACGCGAACCGAGATCACCGCCGGTTTGACCTTGGCGACGATGTCGGCAAAGCCGACGGGATGTTGCGAAAGCTTTTGCGCCTCCTGCGAGAGGTTCTGCGCTTGCGCCGGGCCGGCGAAGAACGCCGCGTTCGGCGTCAGGCTGGGGGCGACGAAGAACGCCGCCGCGCCAAGGCCGGCGATCGTCGTCGCCAGAAGCCCAAGGCGCCGTACCGACAAACCGCGGCGTGAGGGTGGAAGATAACCGTTCATTACCGTCTCCAAATCGTTGCCCGTCTCGCGACGGAGGGTGGCCCCCCGAGGCCCTGTATTTGCCGATGAATGTGGGACAGCCCGCCTTACCGCGCTCTGTCGGCGGGATTAAAACTTCGTAATGTTGCGAACGGAGCTTCTGGTCGTCGCGACAAAGCGGCCGCGCGCCGGCAGGCCATATCCGGACTGCACTATGGCTGCGGCTGCACTCGCGCCGCGAACGGCGCTCAGCTCTCGCGCAAAAGCTCCGACAGCCGGGTTTCCTCGGCGGCCGTCAGGTTGGCGGCCTCCGGCCGTTGCATGCTGCGGCGGCGCCTCAGGATAACGAGGATCGCCGCGACGCCGACCAGCAGAGCGGCCGGCGGCAAACCCCATAGCGCTGCGGTGTGCCACGACAGCGGCGGCCGCAGCAGCACGAATTCGCCGTAGCGGGCGACCAGGAAATTCATCACCTGCCTGTCGCTGTCGCCGGCTTGCAATCGTTCGCGCACCAGCACGCGCAGATCGTGCGCCAGCGGCGCCTCCGAATCGTCGATCGACTGATTCTGGCAGACCATGCAGCGCAATTCCTTCGACAGATTGCGCGCGCGCGCTTCGAGCGCGGGGTCTGCGAGCATCTCCTTGGATTCGACGGCGAGCAGCGGCAGGGAATGAAGCAGCAGCAAACAGAAGCCCAGCAACAGGGCGACCGGCATGCCGCGGGCAAATGTCTTCACGACGATCACTCCGCCGCCTGCAGCGCCGCCTGCATCTTGGCAGGCCGCGGCGCGCCGATGCGCAGCCGCCGGTCCGACAGCGACAGACCGCCGCCGACAAACATGATCACCGCGCCGAGCCAGATCAACAACACCAGTGGCTTGAAGTAGAGGCGCACCGCAACGGTGCCGTCCGGCGCCAGATCGCCCAGCGACAGATAAAGCTGGCTGACGCCGCGCCGCATCAGTGCTGCTTCAGTCGTCGCCATGTTGCGCGCAGGAAACGTACGGCGGCTCGGCTCCATCGTGCCGAGCAAGTCGCCATTGGTTCGGCGCACGGTGAAGCGACCGACGACTTCGCGATAGTTCGCGCCGGGCCGGTTGAACACGCCATCGAAGGTGAGCCGGTAATGGGCGATGTCGAGGCTGTCGCCGATCTTCAGCGCGGCGATCCGCTCGGAGCCCCAGGCGGTGACCGCGACGATGCCGAGGAGCGTCACGCCGATGCCGAAATGCGCGACCGCCGTACCCCACGCCGACCGCGGCAATCCCGCCGCGCGACGGAGCGCCGCACCAAGCGGCACGCGCAGGATCATGGTGCGCTCGGCGA
Organism: uncultured Alphaproteobacteria bacterium; assembly: GCA_963829395.1. Lineage (GTDB taxonomy): Bacteria > Pseudomonadota > Alphaproteobacteria > Rhizobiales > Xanthobacteraceae > BOG-931. Next base: position 187,581 of record CAWHHX010000004.1, read on the forward strand.
TATCGATCACGGCGCCAGCCATGACGAAGAGCGCAAGCCCAACGCCAAACGGTGCCAGCACCGGGCCGCCATGTTGCAGGGCGAAGGCGGCCGCGATCGCTACCGCGGCAATCAAGACCGCCGCGGTAAGCCGCTGCGCGGCGGCGAGCAGATCGCCGCGTTTCCAGCCAAGCAGCGGACCGAACGGCATGATCAGCAACAACGGCACGAACAGCGGACCGAACGTGGCGTTGAAGAATGGCGGCCCCACCGAAATCTTCTCACCGGTCAGCGCTTCAAGCGCGAGCGGATAAAGGGTGCCGACGAAAACCGTGGCGCAGGCGCAGGTCAGGAACAAATTGTTGAGGACGAGCGCACCTTCGCGCGAGATCGGCGCGAACAGGCCGCCCTGCTTGAGCAAAGGCGCCCGCCACGCATAAAGCGCGAGCGCGCCGCCGATGAAGGCGATGAGGATGGCGAGAATGAAAATGCCGCGCCGCGGATCGGTGGCGAAAGCGTGCACCGAGGTGAGCACGCCGGATCGCACCAGGAAGGTGCCGATCAGCGACAGCGAGAAAGCGAGGATCGCGAGCAGAATCGTCCAGACCTTGAGCGCGCCGCGCTTCTCCATCACCACGGCGGAATGCAACAGGGCCGTACCGGCGAGCCACGGCATCAGCGAAGCGTTTTCCACCGGATCCCAGAACCAGTAGCCGCCCCAGCCGAGCTCGTAATAGGCCCAGTACGAGCCGCCGGCGATGCCGAGCGTGAGGCACATCCAGGCGCCGAGTACCCACGGCCGCACCCAGCGCGCCCAGGCGGCGTCGATGCGGCCCTCAAGCAGCGCCGCAATCGCGAACGAAAATGCGATCGAGAAGCCGACATAGCCGAGATAGAGCAGCGGCGGATGGAAGGCGAGACCGGGGTCCTGCAGGACCGGATTGAGATCGCGGCCTTCGAACGGCGCGTCGACAATGCGCAGGAACGGGTTCGAGGTGGTGAGAATGAACAGCTCGAAGGCGGCTGCGATCCAAGCCTGGACGGCGAGCGCGTTGGCCTTGAGCTTCACCGGCAAATTACTGCCGAAGGCCGCGACCAGCGCGCCGAACAAGGCCAGGATAAACACCCACAGCATCATGGAGCCTTCGTGGTTTCCCCAGACGCTGGTGAGCCGATACATCAACGGCATCGCCGAATTCGAATTCTCATAGACGTTGAGCACCGAGAAGTCGGAGGTGACGTAGCAAGCGGCGAGCGCGCCGAACGACAAAGCCACAAAGAAGAATTGCGCGAGCGCCGCCGGCACCGCCACGGCCAGCAGCGTCGGATCGTTGCTGCGCGCGCCGATAATCGGCATCGAGGCCTGGATCAGCGCCAGGCCGAACGCCAGGATCAGCGCGTAATGGCCGAGTTCGGCGATCACTTGCCCCCTCCTCTCGCGGGCATCCCCGCCCGCGGCCCGTAATCGTCCTTCCAATGCCCGGACCTTTTCAGGGCGTCGGCGACCTCCTTGGGCATGTAGGTCTCGTCATGCTTGGCGAGGATAGTGTCGGCCGTGAACATGCCAGACCCGTCCAGCGCGCCTTCGGCGACGACGCCCTGCCCTTCCCGGAACAGATCGGGCAGCACACCCTGATAGGCGACCGCGATGTCGCGGCTGCCGTCGGTGACGTCGAACCGGATTTTGAGATCATCGCCGCGCACCAAGCTACCCGCCTTCACCAAGCCGCCGAGCCTGATGCGGGTGCCCGGCGCGATATGCTTCTCCGCCACGTCGCTCGGCGAATTGAAGAACACGATGGAATCGCGAAATGCATTGAGCATCAGCGCGACCGCAACGGCGAGCACGCCGAGCGCGCCGCAGATCAAGACGAGGCGTCGCCGCTTGCGAGTCATGGCTGTTGTCCCGGCATGATCTCTGGGTCAGCCTTCAATCCCGAGGCCTTTGACAAGCTCGTCGATGCGCTTGATATCGTCGGGGCGCTCGCTCAGCGCACGCTTGGCATCGGTGGCGGCATTCTTCGCCTTGTCGCGATCGCCGAGCACGACATAAGCCCGCACCAGGCGCAACCAGCCTTCCACGTCGGCGCCATCGCCGTGCAGGCGGTCGGCGAGACGCGCGACCATGCCGCGGATCATATCGCGGCGTTCGTCCTCGCTCATGTTGGTTGCGGCGGCAACGTCGCCGGCGTTGGGTCCGGCGACGGCGACTTGCGCACCGCTGCCGACGCGTGCCAGGGCTTCGCGCACAAATCCGATCCACGGTGCCCCGGACGGCGCGTCCGCCAATAGCGAACGCCAGGCGGCGGCCGCATCTTCGCTTTTGCCGTCCTGCTCGGCGGCGAGGCCGAGAAAATATCGGGCCTTCGGCTCGCGCGCATCACGGGCCACGGCGCGCTCGAACGCAGCCTTGGCTTCCGCCGTCACCACACCGTTCGCCGCGGCGGTCTCGGCCTCGCCGAGATCGGCTTCGCGTGCCGCCGTCTCACCGTTGAGCGTCAGCGCCTTCTTTCGCGCGCCGACGGCATCGTCGAGGCGGCCGAGCCGGGCATAGACCGGAGCCAACACTTCCCAGCCCGCGCCGTCGTTCGGATTGCGTGCCAGATGGGCTTCGACCTGGCTGACAAGGGTCGCGATCAATTCTTCGCCGGCCGGAGTGTTGACGCGGGCGAAAGCCGGCTCGCCCGGAATATTCGGCGAGCCGAGCGCGACATAAAGGCTCAGCGGACCGAGCGTCAGGACCACCAGAGCCGCGATCGCCGCGACGCGGCGGTCGTGGTGCGGCTTCGGTGCTCCGGCTGCGGCCGACGGGGACGGCACCGGCGGTTCCGCAGCGGCCAGGAGCCGGCGCGAAACCTCAAGCCGCGCCGCCTCTGCCTCGGCATCGCCGATCAGGCCCGAAGCGCGATCGCTGTCGATTTCCTTGAGCTGATCTTTGTAGACCAGAACGTCGCTGCCGCCGGCGGACGCGCGCGCGCCCGGCCAAGCGGCCACAACACGGCAAAGATCGCCGCAGCCGTCATGAACGCAAAAATGATCCACAGAACCATGGTCGCCATTCAATCCGCGAAACGCCGGGAACCTATTGATCCACGCCAATATCGCTGTCCGGGGAAGCCGCGGCGCTGCGCGTTACATCATCACGGCGTCATTGCGGCGGCAATGGGAGCACGGGCGCGGCAATTGCGCACTGTAGCCGCTAGGCCCGGGCCGGTTTGCGCTCGAACATCGCGGTCTGCACTGCGATTTCGGCCGCTTTCGCCAACAGGCCCGCATAGTCTGCGCCGAATATGATCCGGCAGAAGCGAATCGCCGCCTCCATCTGCGACTGGCGGAACGGCCGGTCGGCATCGCCGGCCTGGCGCAGCGCGTCGAGCAGCACCTTTGTTCCGCTCTCCAGATAATTTTGCACTTCCGTATAACTGCGCATGGTCATTTCGTTGACCGCAAGTTCGTTGGCATAGGTGCGGCAGATCGCCACGAACTCGACCAGCGTCTCCGCCTCGCTCACGTCGGTCGCGTCGAGCTGCGAGCCCGCCGGTATTTCCTTGTTTGGCCGCGGCCGCAACAGCCGGCGAACGCGGCCCGGCGTCGACTCGATTTCGCCGCGGAGCATGTTGGAGACTTCGGTGCGGATGGCGGTGAGCTGGCGGCTCCAGGGCGAGTCGCCGGAGAGATCGATTTCAGTGCGCAAGCCGCGCGCCGCATCGTGAATGTTCTTGAGAAGCGATGCGACCGGCCGGCGGGCTTTGAGCTCGGTGCGCAGGTCGTTCACCATGCATTCGACTTCGCCGATGACGATGGGCACCGCAGCCGCATAAGGAGTTTCGGCGATGCGCGCGGCGACGTCGCTTTCGGCCGCGCGGGTGGCAATGCGAATAAGCTGCCACGGCGACGCCAGCCGGCCCATGATCAGCACGAAGCCGTAGAGAAAGACGTCGGTCTTCACCGCCGGCGCTGGGCCGGCTTGCGCCTTCGGCGTCGTCGCGGCTTCGAGCAGCGATTTCACCGCATCGATCTCCTCGCGTTCAAACGAGCGCAGGTGGTTCGGCAATCGCCGCGCCAAGTCGTTGAGCAGGTCACGGTTGGCGAGAATGCCGGTCAGCGTTGCCAGATCGTCAAGCGCGCGCGGCGTGCCGACTTGAACGGCAAGGCGGCGGCGCGCCTTGTCGTCGCCGGTCACCGAAGCCATGGCGGCCCTGATACGGCGCAGCGCGCGGTCCTGCAGCGCGCGGCTCAATTGCTCGGCCTTCATCCGATCGTCGTCGAGCAAGGCGCGATTGATATCCTCACTCAGCGCTTTGGCCTCGGCCGGGATCAGATCGCGCCCGATCCACCCCCAGATCGGTTCAAGCGACACCCGTGCAATTCGCCCGGCGCGCTTGTGGTCGGCGGCATCGTCGATGAGGAACGGCTCGAACGGCGTGAAGAACAGCCGGGCGGCGTTGCCGATGCGCGTTACCGGCTGGCCCTCGGCGCGAATGGCGCGGCGCAGTTCCTGCAGGATGATGGCGCTGCCGGCCGACTCTTCGCCGCGCAACAGGCCGCGTTCGAGCTCAGCGACGAGCATGGCGCGGGCCTCCGGCTTGAGCGTCCGGAGATAATCGCGCAGCCGTTCGACGGCTTGTCCGTCGCTCGTCATGAGGCCATCACCCGCGCCTGGAAGGCATCGGATACTTTTAGGCGCCGGCCGCTTAAGAAGGCGTTACGCAAAGAGTTCGGGAATTCGGCGCCAAAACGCGCGATTTGCGACCGCCGCAGAGGGCTTTCCGCGGCCTTTTTGCGGCGCATCAAAACGGCGGCGGTTCAGCTTATGGTGGTCCAGCTGCCGTCCGGATTGCGGCAGGCGGTGCCGCGCTGGGTTTGCGGCTGGCCGTCGATATAGACGGTGTGGGTATATTGCCGGCAGGATTCGCCGTTCATCTGATAGGCCGGGCCCGGCACAACGTTGCCATAGCGCCCGGAATCCGGGTTGCGCCAGGCGACCGGGGCGCCCGACGGGCCGGTCTCCAGCGCCTGCAGCTGCGCCGCGTAGGCACGTCTTTTGTCCTCGTCGTCGAGCGACGCGCCGATCCGGTTGCCCAGGAAGCCGCCGAGCGCCGCGCCAATGAGCGTGCCGGCAACCCGGTTGCCGGCACTCCCGCCGATCGCGTTGCCGAGCAACCCGCCGGCTACGGCCCCAACAGCGGTGCCGCCGGCCTCTTTCGGTCCGCTATCGGCCGAGCACGCCGCCAGGCTCAATGCGGCCAGCACCAACGCAACACATCTACTCAGCGGCATGGCGGCTACTCAGCGGCATGACGGCGCCCGGCTTTCGCTCCGCCATCCACGGCGGACGAATGGGGCAAAACTCTGTCGCCCGGTTGCGGCCGGCTTGTGGGCCGGTCGCGTTCCTCACCCAGCCGGCAGCGCGAGCTCGGCGCGCAGGCCGCCGATCGGCGCGGTGCCGAGCGTCAGGACGCCGCCATAGAGGCTCGCGAGCTCGACGACGATGGAGAGGCCGAGGCCGGAGCCCGGCTTGCTCTCGTCGAGCCGCTGGCCGCGCAGCGCGACCTGCTCGCGCTCGGCCGGCGAAAGCCCCGGACCGTCGTCGTCGACGATGATGCGGACGCGCCCCTTGCCGTCGCTGGCCGCCCCGTTGGCCACCACCTCGATCGCGACGCGCGACTGCGCCCACTTGCAGGCATTGTCGACGAGATTGCCGATCATCTCTTCGAGGTCCTGCTGCTCGCCGCGAAAGCGCGCGTGCGCCGGCACGTCGACGGCGATGGCGATGTCGCGCTCGCGGTGCAGCTTTTCCATGGTGCGCGCGAGCGCGGTCACGACCGGAGGAACGTCGATCAGGGTGCCGACGACGGCCGAGCGCGCCGCGAGCCGCGCGCGCTCGAGCTGGCGCGCCACCTGGTCGCGCATGATGTCGGCCTGCTCGAGCACCTTTTGCGCCAGCGGGTCGGCCGGCCTGGCGGCGGCCTCGTTGACGATGACGGACAATGGCGTCTTCAACGCATGGGCCAGATTGCCGACATGCGTGCGCGCGCGCTCGACGATCTCGCGGTTGGCTTCGATCAGCGCGTTGGTCTCGCGCGCGAGCGATGCGATCTCGACCGGGAATTCACCCTCCAGCCGCTCGGCGCGGCCGGAGCGGATGGCGGCGAGACTTTCGGAAATGCGCTTGAGCGGCGACAGACCGAAGCGAACCTGCAAGGCGGTGGTCAGCAACAGCGCCACCGCAAGCGCGGCGAAGATCGCGCCGATGATACGGTCGAAGCTCACCATCTCCTCGTCGATCTCGGAGGCGTCGCCGGCGACCTGAATCAGATAGCGGCCGTCGTCGCCGAGATCGATGTTGCGCTCGACCAGGCGCAGCCGCACGTCCTCCGGCCCCTGGGCATAGCCCTTGCGGTAGCCGCCGGCCGAGGAATCGACCGCAGCATCGGCGAGCCGCGGCAGATTCGAATCCCACAGCGAGCGCGAGGAATGCAAGTCCGGCTTCGGCGTGTCGAGCCGCGTGACCTGCCAGTACCAGCCCGACAGCGGCAATTCGAACAACGGCTCGCCGATCGATTGCGGGAATTTGTCGTTGCCCTCTTCCGGCGAAGCCACGTCGGCGACCAGCGTGCGCAGATAGACATCGAGCCGCCGGTCGAAAGCGCGCTCGACGGCGTGGCGGTAGATCGACGACAAGGCCACGCCGGTGACGATGAGGATGACCACCGTCAAACCGGTCGCCCAAAGAAACAGGCGGAACGCAAGCGAGTTAGCGCGCATCGGGCGGCGTGAGCAGATAGCCGAGACCGCGCACCGTTTGAATCACGTCGACCCCGAGCTTCTTGCGGATGCGGCCGACGAACACTTCGATGGTGTTGGAGTCGCGGTCGAAGTCCTGATCGTAGAGATGCTCGACCAGTTCGGTGCGCGATACCACGCGCCCGGTATGGTGCATCAGATAGGACAGCAGCCGGTATTCGTGCGAGGTGAGCTTGACCGGATTGCCGTCGACCGCGACGCGCCCGGTGCGGGTGTCGAGCCGCACCGGGCCGCAGGTGAACTCGCTCTTGGCGTGACCGGCGGAGCGGCGCAGCAGCGCGCGCACCCGCGCCAGCACTTCTTCGAGATGAAAGGGCTTGGCGACATAATCGTCGGCGCCGGCATCGAAACCTTGCACCTTGTCGCTCCAGCGATCGCGCGCGGTGAGGATGAGGACCGGCATGGCGCGGCCGGCGCGCCGCCAGGATTCCAGCACCGAGATGCCGTCCATCTTCGGCAAGCCGATATCGAGGATGACCGCGTCATAGGGCTCGCTCTCGCCGAGATAATGCCCCTCCTCGCCGTCGAAGGCGCGGTCGACGACGTAGCCGGCGTCGGTCAGCGCGGTCGCGAGCTGCCGGTTGAGATCGGGATCGTCCTCGACAACGAGAAGGCGCAAACAACAGCTCCGCTCAACGCTCGCCGACCAGCGTGCCCTTGACCGCGTCGACGATCGACGCGCGTGACTTTGCCATCGTGGCCGAGCACTGTCAGCACATAGGCGAAGCCCTCGCCGCGGCGGCACAGCCGGGCGCGCACCAGTGTGCCCGGCACGTGCGTGCGTACCGCGTGCATCGCTGCGGCCAGATGCAGCACGGCGCCGCTCTCGACCAGCGCCCGGCGCTCCTTTTGATTGAGGCAGGCGCGCGCGGCTGGCTCGGCGCCATGCGCCGCCGACCGGGCGGCTTCTTGGGCGCGCGCCGGCGCGAGTGCGACGGCAAGCGCGAGCAGCGTCACAGCGGACGCGCGTTCGACGATACCCATGTAGCCTCTGAGAGCCCGGTCCAAGGCCCCGACCGATGGGTATCGACCGATGGCGCCGACCGCGGCTCTAGCTTGCGAGTGCAGCCTGATCTCCCTGGAAGACCCGCTCCACCCTTTTCCAGATAAAGCTCTAAGCGTTGGCCAGTGAACAAGACCTGAACGGCCGGCGGCAGGGCCGGCATCACGATGTGCTGCAGAGCGAAAGGCCTAATCCGCCGCGGGGTCGGGCAGCCGCACGGGTCCATGCAGGGGCCGCTCCTCGACGGTCAGCACGCAGGCAAGCGCGACGGCCAGAAAAGCCGCGCCGGCAATGAAAACCAGGCGGAAGGCCGCAGCAAAATCGGCATGGCCCGCGCTGAGCTTTTCCAGCGTCAACGCGCCGCCGCCGACGTCGCCGGCGCTGCCGAGAACGATGGCGCCGAATACGGCGACGATGATCGCCCCGCCGAGCAGGCGGAAGAAATTCAGCGCGCCGGTCGCGGTGCCGAGCTGGTGCGGCTTCACGGCGTTCTGCATGACGATCGTGCTGGCCGGATACATGGTCCCGATGCCAATACCGAGCACGCCGAGCAACGCCGTGAATTCGACGAACGACAAGTCGGAAGTTTTGACGGCGAGCAAACCGAACGTGACGATGGCGACCACAAGCCCGATGACCGGCACGCGCATATAATGGGTCAGATGCACGATCAGCCGCCCCATCAGCAACGCTCCGATCGTCGAGCCGACCATGAAGGCGATCAGCGCAAGGCCGGAAAGACTGGCCGAAGCGCCGAGCACGATCTGGCAATAGAGCGGCGCAAAGATCGTCACGCCGACGATGGTGCCGATCGAGAAAAACGCCGCGCAGGTGATCGCGCTGGTCAACCTGCCGCGCAGAATCGCCAGCGGAATGAATGGCTCGCGCGCGGTTAGAAGCCGCACCGCGAATAATACCCAGAGCATCGCCGAACCGGCGACCAGTCCGAGGATCTGCCATGAGATCCAGCGATAGTGCGTGCCGCCCCAATCGAGCGCCAACAGCAAAGCGACCGCAGCGGCGACCATGAGCGTCACACCCGGAATATCAAGCTGGTGCGGCCGATCGTGCCGCGGCAGACGGCGCAGCGCCCGCGCCGTCATCACCAGCGCAACGGCCCCCAGCGGCAGATTGATCCAGAAGATAAACGACCAGTGCAGATGATCGGTGAGCAGGCCGCCGAGCACCGGACCGAGAATGCTGGCGCTCATGAACACGACCGACGTATAGCTCTGCGCCATCGGGCGCTCGCGCGGCGACAGAATGTCGGCAATGATGGTCTGGGCGATCGGAATGAGCCCGCCGCCGCCGATGCCTTGCAGGCCGCGGCCGATTACCAACACCCACATCGTTGGCGCGAGCGCGCAGGCGAGCGAGCCGAGGATGAATATCCCGATCGCCACCAGCATGATGGTGCGGCGGCCGTGAATATCGGTGAGCTTGCCGAACAGTGGCGTCGCCGCGGTCGCGGCGAGAAGATAGGCGGTCACTACCCAGGACAGATTATCGAAGTCGCCAAGGCTTTTGCCGATCGCCGGCAGTGCCGGCGCGACGATGGTCTGCTCGAGCGCCGACAGGAACATCGCCAGCATGATGCCGGCGATGATCGTATGAATCGCGGCATGGTCGAGCGGCGGCAGGACGGCCGTGTCTGCGGTGCCGCGAGCGAACGCCGCCGATTCAATGGATTGGCGCGGCGCGGCGTCCGGCGCGGGCGCGCGCGCCTCGTCGGCGGCGATGAGGCCGGGGGCGATGCTGTGAGCGTCGTCGGGACTGATCTCGCGAGGCGTATTCCGGCTCATGTGACGCGTTTTACCGCGAAATCTTTCCATTTTAGGTTAGCGCTGCGACGACGGGTTAGCGCTGCGACGACGTGTGAATTCCGCCGTTACACCAGCTGGAATGAATTGACTGGCCTGATCGCCGAAAGCAACCGCCATGTCCGCAGAGCAGGCCTGTTATTGCGCGAATGTCATGGCACGCCCTGGGACCGAAACGGAACTCCGCGCGCTTTCGCGGGTTTTTAATGAAATTTGCAACGTCGGATTTAGGCAGGCGGGATTGCAAAATGGACCGGCACGACCAGGAGCTTTTGCAAAAGCAGTTGCGGCGGCTTCAGCCGCCGCCGCGCCATGACGGCGCGTTAGCGATCGTCGGAGTAGCGTTGTTCCTGGCGGGTATGTCACTCGGCAGTTTCTTGTTCGCCTACAGAAGCGAGCCCACCAGAATTGCCGCGAATGAGACGACCGCATTTTCGCTATCGCATGGCACGCCAACGATTAGGCGCTGAGGTGCGCCGCCGTCATGGGCAACCGCCATCGTGCGCCTTTTGCGCCTTGGCCGCCCGCCGCTGGCAATCGTTGCCGTAGGTCTTGCCGTCGCACCCACAGACCGGAATGTAGGCTTCGGTGCAAATCTCCGGAACGCGAATGCAGGTGCCGGAGATATCGGCGCCGGTGCATTGGCCCGGTTTCGACTCGCACCATAAGCCCGCCGCACACGAGATATTGCCGACACCGCCGCAAGTCTCGCCGACGCCCGCCGCGCTCGCGGTGCGAAGCAATCCCATCAGCACGATCAATGTCAGAGCCAAGCGCGCGGCGGTCGGATTGTTCAGCATGAGCAAGCGATCATTATGCGGGAAAAAAAGCGCGCCGCTAGGATAAACGGCGCGCGCAGGACTCCGCCTCAGGAGGATTGGCGTACCTTTGAACTCGCGTACTCAGAGTTCGCCTCGACGAGTCATCGTACGGCTTAAAAACTATACGCCCGGACCCGAAGGACCGGCAACTTTCATCGGCGTGCCGTGCGGATCGAGTCGCTTGGCACGAAGATCAAACAACCGATTGATCTCAAGCCGATTTTCTTGGTTGACCGGCGCCTCGGCGACCGCGCATCCCGCCGCTCTTTTCGGCAACCTGTGATTATTCCGTCACAGAAAGTTCCATCAGGGATTTGGCGACGGGGCAAGCGCGATATGTCGAACCAACCTACTCTTCCGGTTCGGTCGTGAAAAACAGCGGATAGCCTTTCTGTTTGCCGAGATCCGTCGCTTCTTTGGCCTTGGTCTCGGCGACGTCCCTGACATAGACGGCGATGACGCAGGCGCCCTTCTGATGTGCGGTCATCATCACCCGATAGGCTTGATCCTCGTTCATCCGGAACACCGCCTTGAGGACCTGCACGACGAACTCGCGTGGCGTGTAGTCGTCGTTGAGCAAGATCACCTTGTAGAGCGGCGGGCGCTGCGTCTTCAGCCGCACCTTGGTCCGTGGTTTCACGAGCGTTTTGGTCATCGCTGCCTACTCCGCGGCCCAAACCTTCGCGCGTAAGCCTGCATGAGCTTGGCCATTATAGTGGGCACACCGGTTCAGTCCCAGTGCGCAGGTATGCACGAGCAACCCGTTGCGGTATTGTTGGCGACGTCGCCAGCGTTCCGTTATGGAACGGCAATTCCCGTGTGGCATTGTTCGCCGCATCGCACGGAGGACGCCATGAACATTCTGTGGATCGTCATCATCGGCTTCGTCGCTGGCCTGATCGCGCGGTTTCTGGCGCCGGGGCCGAACAATCCCGCGGGCTTTATTCTCACCACGCTGCTGGGCATCGCCGGCGCTTTCATCGCAACATTCATCGGCCAAGCGATCGGTTGGTACAGCCACGAGCAGGGCGCCGGCTTGATTGCCTCGGTGGTCGGCGCCGTGGTCGTTCTGTTCATCTGGCACCGGCTGGTGGCAAGCCACGTCATCGGCGACCCAGGTAGCCGCTAGGGCGGCCAGCAGGCACTTCTCTCTAGCGGCCGATCGAACGCCGCGGCGCGGTCGCAAAGCGCGACGTCCGCCGCTCGACCACGACGGCACGCGGCGCGCCGACGCGGCCCGTGACGGTCACGCGGTTGACCTCTTTACGCTGTCCCATCCGCAAGACGACGCCGCGCGCCTCGTCGGTGGTGATCTCCATCAGCGAGGCAACGATCTCAATCTGTTCCTTGAGCTCGTCGGTAAGCCCTTGCGCCGCTACGACAGCTTCTTCGATCGTCGGCGGATCGCGTCTCACCCGGCGCCTGCCGTCCTTGGTCTCCCATACGTCGGTCATGTTCGCACCTGCATCCGTTTTCTTCTGATCGTGCCGATTATCGGTCTTCTACCGCATTGCAGCAAGAAAATTGTGCGACGCACTCACGACAATTCACACGCTGTTAATGGTCGCCCCGAGAACGGGAATGGCTGCCGCCGCGTCCACTTCGGCGTGTGACGGCTAGCGTCCCGGCATGTCGCTGAACAGGACCCCGCCCTTGCCCTTTGCCGTCTTTGGGGTTTCGACCAACGAAACCGTGACGGCTTCCGGAGGCGCGCCGATATTCTTCACGACCGCGGCGGTGATGTCCTTGACCAGCTCCCGCTTGGACTCGATCGTGCGACCCTCCAGGAGATAGACGATGATTTCCGGCATAAGTTCCCTCGTGTGTTTCAGATGCTTCACTCGGCACAAATTACGCGTCAGGGGCCGCTACGGGCTTGCCTCAAGTGCGTGTTCCGTTTATCGGAACCGAGTGGGGTCGTACAAGGGAGCTAGTAGCTAGTACGGACTAGGACGACGCCATGGCACCCGAAGTGGACATACCCTTGGGTGGTCCTGCGGAGCTGGATGAGGCACAAGCACTACGCCATGTGGCATCACTGGTGCAATTTTTTGGTTTGGTAACTCATGCCTTTTCGAGCCGCCCCCTAACATTTGGGCCGGCGGCAGAAGGCGCAACATGGGGGGTACTATGAAAAGACTCGCTTTCGCTATCGGCGTGCTGGCGCTCGGCCTCACGGCTACCGCTCCGGCACATGCGGACTACGCCATCGTGAAATTCCACAGCGGTTATTGCCGCATTTGGGCCAACACGAGCGTTGCGCCTCCGGATGGAGTGTTCCTCTGGTGGCATTGGGGTCCGCATTGGTACTACCGTTTGCCGACCTTGGGCATCGCCGAGCACAAACTGCACAAGGCAGTATTTTGGCATCGTTGCACGCACTGGTGGTAAGCGGATAGAGCCGCGTTCGACCCACACTGCTGCCGCCCGCCTTTATGAGGCGGGCGGTGCTCCGTCCGCCTGATCCAACGCCCGGTGCCGATTAGCCGACCGCCGCACCGTGTACGCGTGTTTCTGCCGTCGACGTCGCATTGAGCTCGACTTGTGGTCCGGCTCGGAACCAGTTGAACGGGTTCCGGGTTGTCGACTGGGCAAGGAGCTCATCATGAAGCAATTGGCATTGACGATCGGCGTGCTCTCGCTGGCTTTGGCAGCCGCGTCATCGGCGCGCGCGGACGATTATGCGGTCGTGCAATTCAACGATGGATATTGCCGGATCTGGTGGGATAGCGCCGGCACGCCGTGGGGCGTCGGCTGGACCAAGATCGCCGTCGGTTTGCCGGATCACTTCTCCGCCCGCGTCGCTCTCGACAACGCGATCGCGGAACGGATTTGCCACTAAGCGCGAGGCGTCAGCGATCCCGAGCAAAGAAGGCGAATCGATTCGATCCGAATCGATTGCGCTTCTAGTAGGCGCGTTCGGCGAACGGACGCTGCCAGCCAAATGACTCCCGCTCGGTCTGCACATAACGCTGATCGTAGCGAGGTGCGCCGTACCGTGGCGCGGTCCGCCACGTTACCCGAGGCTTCTTGGCGGGCGTCTTTTGCGTCGGCGCAGGCTCCGCCGCCGTTAGCTCACTGGTCTCCTGCGTCGGCGGCGCATTCGTGACCGTCGGAGCTTCCGCCAGAGCCAGGGCGCTGGACGGCCGCTGAGCGGTCGATGTCGTGCCCAATTCGCTGGCGGCCGACCCGGCATGCGCCGGCGCCAGCGCGACACCCTGCGTATCCGCGCGCGATTGCGCCTGCTGCGATTCGGTTGGCCATTGCGCGATGACGGGTGCGCCGGCCACTGCCGATGCGGCCACGGCCCCGTGCGGCACCAGAGTGCGCGCCGCGACCGATTCCTCCGCCGCTGGCCGATCGACCAGCGAAAACACCACCGCCGCGCCGGCAGTGGCGCCGATGACGGTGGCGACGATAACCAGGCGTGCCGAGCGCACGAAACTCGGCGCCGGAGCGAGATAACCCCATTCCGGATTGAAATTGGCGGCGCGACGCATCTGGACCTCCAAGGCAAGCCAACGCTGCCCGCCCCCAGTGTCAGAGCCGCCGCCGAACCGTTAAACGCAACAAGTGCGGCGCCGGTTCCTCTCCACCACCGCGAATTGGTTAGCGGGCATCGCGGACGCGAGCAAGAAGCGGCTAGGCGTATGTCAAAGGAACTGTTGACAACGCGCAGTGACTTTTAAGCGCGGCGCTGCTCATCCTCGCGCCGGGAGGCTATTTTTCCGCAAGTGTCGAGACGACGCTGGTCCACGACGTGCTGACCAGATTGGCCGACGGGACGCTGGTCGGCGGCCGCGGGCTTTGGTCCTCGCCGCCGATGCGGTCGCCGATCGAGCCGAACCACAACGGAATGACGCCAATCGCCGAGACGGCGCGTTGGGTGACAGCGACCACGTGATCCTTGATGCCGATCGTCTTGGCGAGCAACGAATCGTCGTTGCGGGCAGCCGGAGGCGGCGGCGCGCTTTCGCTCTGCTGTGCCGGCGGGCTCGCAAGTGGCGGCAGCGATGCGCCGACGATCGAGGTTTTGGCGCGCGGCGCCGCCGGCTTTGCTGGCGTCAGCGCGGCGATCATGGTCGGCCGTGGCGCGGCCGGCGCGGCCGCCGCCCCGGGCGCCGGCGCCTCGGCGGCAAGCCGCGGCGTCGCCTCATCGCCGCCGAGTTGCTTCTTTTCGTTGGCCATCTTTTCGCTCGCCGCCTGCGCCTTGACGAAATCCACGATCAAGCCGTGTTCGTCGCGCAATAGCTGCATCATCTCCGGCGAGGCCCGCGCTACCGGCACGGTGACCGGCTCGGGCACGCGGTTGAGCTGGAAGTGGGTGATCAGGAAACCGCCGAGCAGGCTCGCCAGCGCCGCTGGCAGGATGTCGTGGACAAGCTTTCCGAAGAAACGCCTCAGCAACGGCATATTGAAGCGCATGACCCCGTTCTCCCTCGGCCCGTATTTTTCAAACGGCCGGTTGAATTTCAAACACCTGTTATGGGCGGCCGCTAGCCGGGAAAAAGGAATTTTTGGGGCAACCCCGGGGATTTCCTGCGAACCGGGCTCAGGACCGGTGCTCGAGGCCGGCTAGCGCCCAGTCGGTGACCAGCTCGGCAAGCCGTCCGATGGCGGCCTCGTCGAGCGTCAGCGACACCGGCGGGTTGGCGAGCTGCTCGCGGCTGCGGACGAATATGCTGCATTGCCCGATCAGCCACACCGCGGCGATCATGAGCGTGCGCCCATCCGCCTCGGGCATGAAGCGGTGCACGAGACCGACCGCGAGCTCCATGAACGGTGTTGCCTCCTCGCTCACAAGCTTGCGAAACACCGCCGTCGGCCGGACCGCTTCCCAATTGAACAGCCGGATATGCCGGCTGAGCTCATCGCGCATCAGGAGCGGCCGCAATTGGTGGCGCACGAACTCGCCGACCGCCTGTTCGCGCGACATCGCCGCCATCTCCTGCGCGTGGGAGAGCTGCTGCTCGGTGAGGGCGCGGAACGCCGCGCGCAATACTTCCCGGTAGAGCCCGTCCTTGCCGGCAAAATGGTAGTTGATGGCGGCCTGGTTGACCCGGGCCTTGGCGACGATGGCGCGCACGCTGGTCGCCTCGTAGCCGCGCTCGGCAAACAGCCGCTCCGCCGCCTTGAAGATGCGGTCGCGGGTGATCTCTGACGGTCGCGTCATAGCCAAGCCTTTTTCGCCAGCGTTTTTTCAAACTTTCGTTTGAATTCCAAATACGCGTTTGGCGGCAATAATGCAAATTTTGCTCGTGCCGGGTTCCATGCGCCGGCGCCGCTTGTCGGCGCCAGGGGCGACCGCTGGCAGCACATCCCATCAGCCGCCGCCGTCAGCCGGCCGCCACCGCCGCCGCGCCAACCAGGCCGGGCCCGTGATGTTTGCTGCAATGACGTTCGCTGCGATGACTAAAGTCTCGCGTCCCGCTATCGTTTGCCCAATGATTGGATCGCACCGCATCGAAGGTTACGCCATCGTCTCCGCCAACGGCATGATCGCCGGCGGCGACGGCGTCATGCCGGACACGATCCGCAACGACGCCGATCAAAGATTTTTGCAGGCCGCGATGGATCGCGCCGCCGTAGTGGTGCACGGACGCCATTCGCACGAGGGCGGCCCGCGCGCCGGCAAGCGCAAACGCATCGTCGTGACCCGCAAGGTCGTCTCAGTCGCGCCCGAACAGTCGCTTCCGAACGCGGTCCAGTGGAACCCCGCCGGCGCGCCACTTGAACAGGCGATCGCAGCGCTCGAGATCGGCGACGGCCCGGTCGCCATCATCGGCGGCACCGAAGTATTCGGCCTGTTTCTGCCGCTCTATGATGCGTTCCATCTCACCCGCGCGGCCCACGCCCGTATTCCGGCCGGACGGCCAGTGTTTCCGCAGGTCGATCCGCAGACGACACCGGAAGACGTGCTGGCGCGCTACGGCTTGCGCCCCGGACCGCCGCGCGATATCGACGCCGCCGCGGCCATTACGCTCACGACCTGGGAGCGCCCGCGCCGATGACGGTCCGCCCGCCTCGATCCCGCGCCAACACTGTGCAGGAAGGCGCGCTCGGTTACGAAATTGCGCAGGAGCAGGCCGCCGCGCTGGGCCGCCTCGGCCGCGCGCTGGAGGCGGCGCTGGCAGCCCTGTCGCGGCACGATCACGCCGACCCCCCGCGTGACGACTCAGCGGACCGCCCCTCGCCCATCAGCCCACGGCGGGAGCAATTGGTCCAGGAGGCAAGCGACGCCTTGTGGTGCTTTGTCGTTCAGCGCGAGGCTTGCGGGCTCGGCGATCAAAGGTTGATCATCCGCCAGTACGGCGTTCCGGCAGAAGTGCGCAACCGCATGGGCGCGTTCGGCCCGCGGGCCCGCCGCGCTGCGGGCGAATGAATTCACCCTTTCTTAACACGCCGCCACCTGCCTCAAGCCTTTCTTCACGGTTCTCCCGGCATGGTCGCCGGCGTTTCCATGGCGCGGCACCCATCATGATGCGAACTCTTCCGCTTATCGATGAGCTCGAGGCCGCTCTCACGTCCGGCACCAACTCGCGCCGTATCGAGATGCTCACGCGCATCACCGACTTGTTCGTCGGCGGCGCGGCCCGTTATTCCGAAGAACAAATCGGCATATTCGACGACGTCATGGTGCGCCTCATCAGCACCATTGAGGCCAAAGCGCGCGCCAAGCTGGCGCATCGGCTGGCGCCGATCGCGAACGCGCCGTCGAACGTGATCCACATGCTCGCCTTCGACGACGACATCGACGTCGCGCAGCCCGTTCTCAAGCAATCGGAGCGGCTCGAAGACCCCGCTCTGGTCGCCAACGCCCACACCAAGAGCCAACGGCATCTTTTTGCCATTTCGCAGCGCCGCTCCTTGAGTGAAGCGGTGACCGACGTTCTGGTGGAACGCGGCGACGGCGAGGTCGTTCATTCGGTGGTCAAGAATGCCGGCGCGCGGTTTTCCGATGCCGGCTTCCGCATCCTGATCAATCGCTCCGCCGGTGATGACGATCTGGCCACCATCGTCGGCTTGCGCAGCGACATCCCGCGTCCGCATTTTCTGGTGCTGCTGGAGAAGGCCTCCAGCGCGGTCCGCAGGCGCCTGGCCGCGGAGCACCCGCAAGCCAGCACCGCTATCGAGGGCGTGGTAGCCGAGGTCGTCGGCGGCATTCGCAACGACGTCCGCAACTCGTCGCCGGATTTTGCCGCCGCGCAAGCGGCCGTGGAACAGCAGAACCGGCTGCGCCGCATCGGCGAGGCCGAGATCTACCAATATGCGCGCGAGCGCAAATTCGAGGAAACCGCGATCGCGCTATCGCTGTTGTGCGAGACGCCGATCGACGTCGTCGAACGCGCGCTGCTCGATCCGGGGGCGGAGATCGTGCTCATTCTTGCCAAAGTCGCCGCCCTGTCCGCGACCACGACCAAAGCCATCCTGCTGCTCCGGGCAGCCGACCGCGGCATGTCGGCGAAAGATCTCGATCAGGCGCTGACCAGCTTCAATCGGCTGCAGCCCGACACGGCCCGTCGCGTGCTCAGTTTCTTCCGCACCCGCGCCAAGAACCCGGCGGGGCCGGCCGTACCGCCGGCGGTCGCGGTCAACGGCTAGCGCCGAGCGTCGGTGGGCGCGTACGCCCGCTCCGCCAGACCGGCAAGATCAGTAGGAACAATAGCCCGGCTGTACCTGCAGCCACGAGCCGCTCGGATAACGGTAATAGCAGCCGCCCCGCCACCAATAATAGCCGGCTGAGCGCTGCTGAGCTTCGGCCGCGATAACGGCGCCGGTCGTGGCACCGATGACGGCACCGGCGACCGCGCCGCCGCCGCGGCCGAGCGCGCCACCGATGATACCGCCGAGCGCACCGCCGACAATGGCGCCACCGAGCGGATCCTGCGCCGCCGCCTGCTGCGCCGGCAGCAACGCCGCGAGTCCCAACAATATCCCAGCCCCCAGCGTCCGCATCATGTCCCCTTCTCCCTCATCGGCATCCGCAGCTTCGGCAATCGTGATTCCCGAACGGCGAAACCATGCTGATTTGGAATCATAAAGAATTCGCAGGCGAAAGTGTGACCCGACCGTCGGCGTCACTCCGCGCTTCTGAATTTTTGTTCCGTAAGGCATGGGTTCGTCTGGGCGCGAAGGACGATCGATCTGGCGGTCGCTGACGGCGTTTTCCCTATAAATTGCTTGACTCTAGGGGGTTTGCATTTATGTGGGACCTTGCCGCTATGATCGGTCCACGCGGGCTCGATCGGGCGGCTTTCACGTTCCGTGGCGCCGGTTCGCCGGCATCTCGGGTTCTTATCTCTGGTTGGGGAGGACGGCATGAGCCAGAACGCCCTCTTACGATCGGCGAAGGGCTTGGGAATCCCAGGTACCGCCCGAAAGGAAGAAAAAAAGGCCAGGCTTAAAGTGGCCGCTCCGCCGCTGGCGGAGGATCGCGCGGATCATTTTGCGATGCGCCAGGGCGTGCGCTGCGCCGGCGTGCATCTGATCATCGATCTCCACGGCGCCAAGCGGCTCGACGACATCGATCACATCGAAGCCACGCTGCGCCGCTGCGTCGAAGCGGCGCGGGCGACGCTGCTGCACATCCATGTTCATCACTTCCAGCCGAACGGCGTATCGGGCGTGGCGGTGTTGGCCGAGAGCCACATCACCATCCATACTTGGCCGGATGCCGGTTATGCCGCGCTCGACGTTTTCATGTGCGGCTCGGCCAATCCGGACGCCTGCATTCCGGTGCTGCGCGAAGCGTTTTCCGCCACGCGCGTCGGCGTGAGCGAAATCTTGCGCGGGCGCGGCGCCTGAGCCTTGCGGACGCCCGACGCGATTGAGCGGCCGGGCCGATATCCCGGCCGTTTCTTTTTGTGTCGCCGGGCCGATTCTTGCCCGACCCAACGGCGCGCGACGAGGAGTGTCATGGTCGACAAAAACTCGGCTGACAAGAACGAGGCCGGCAAAAGCGTGGCAGGCAAAAGATGGATCGCCGAGACCCTGTTCGACGACCTCGGCTTGCGCATGAGCTACCGGGTCGACAACGTGCTCTACGAAGCGCACACCAACCATCAGCACCTCGTACTGTTCGAGCAAGCTTTCTTCGGCAAGATGCTGATGCTCGACGGCGCCGTCCAGATCACCAAGCGCGACGAATTCATCTACCAGGAGATGATGGCGCATGTGCCGCTGTTCGGCCATGGCAACGCCCGCGAGGTACTCATCGTCGGCGGCGGCGACTGCGGTATCGCCGAAGAGGTGCTCAAGCACCAAACCGTCAAACGCCTCACCCAGGTCGAGATCGACCCGGCGGTGGTCGAATTCGCCAAGGAGCATTTTCCGGAATTCGCCAAACCGGTGTTCGCCGACAAACGCTTCGTGAGCGTGATCGATGACGGCATGAAATATGTCGCCAAACATGGCGCCGCGACCGAACGGCGCTTTGACGTCATCATCGTCGATTCCACCGACCCGCAAGGTCCGGGAAAAATCCTGTTCAGCCAGAAGTTCTACGCCGCCTGCAAACGCTGCCTGAACAAGGGCGGCGTCCTGGTCACGCAAAACGGCGTCCCGTTCTTTCAGCCGCGCGAGCTGCGTACCAGCGTGGCCAAGTTCCGGCGCTTGTTTGCGGACGGCACCTGCTACATCGCCGCGATCCCGACCTATGTCGGCGGCCACATGGCGATGGGCTGGGCAACCGACAATAAGCGGTTGCGCCAGACGTCCGCCAGGACGCTGACGGCGCGCCATCGCCAGGCCGGCGGCTTTGCTACGCAATACTGGACGCCCGAAGTCCACGTCGCCGCTTTCGCGCTGCCGCGCTTCATCGCCGACACGGTGGCCAAGGCCGGGAAGCGATGAACCGCGTCGCGACAGTCGACGCGCCGTCGCGCGATCGCGGCTGAGATTCCCGCCCATCGCGCCCACGTTTTTGGTGGGCAAAACCGTGCATTTCACCAGTCGCAAAGATGCTTTATAAGCCTTGCCGATAGCGTGTCTTTGGGAGGATTACAGTCATGAAGCTCTACATGCATCCGGTGTCGATGACGAGCCGCCCGGTTCGGCTGTTCATCGCTGAAAACAAGATTCCGGTCGAAGAGGTCACGGTCGATCTGTTCACCGGCGAGCACTACGGACCGGCCTATACGGCGGTGAATCCGAACAACCTCGTGCCGATGATCGAAGACGGCGACCTGCGCCTGACCGAAAGCTCCGCGATCCTCAAATACCTCGCCGACAAGATCGGCTCGCCGGCTTATCCGAAGGATCTCAAGCAGCGCGCCAAGGTCAACGAGATCATGGATTGGCTCAACACCAATTTTTATCGCGATTGGGCCTACAATCTCGCCTATCCGCAGCTGTTCCCCAATCAGAAGCGGCGCAGCGAGGAGGCGCAGGCGGCGACGATCGAGATCGGCCAGCAGAACGCCAAGCGCTGGCTGAAAATCCTCAACGACTACTGGATCGGCCCGAACAAGCAATATCTGTGCGGCGACCAGATCACGATCGCCGATTATTTCGGCGCCGCTCTGGTGACGCTCGGCGAAGTCATCCGTTGCGACTTCTCGGCCTATCCCAACGTCGAGCGCTGGCTCAACAACATGAAGAAGCTGCCGAGCTGGGGCCCGGTCAACGAGGTGTTCCACGGCTTGGTCGCCTCGGTGAAAGAGACGCCGTTCCACGCCATCTGACGACAACAAGACAGAGGACGAACGACGGACGACTGATGAGGAGGACGGAGCTTATTCTCCGTCCTCCGCCGTCGGTGCGTCGTTCGACAAGCCCATGCGCATGAGCCGGGATCATATTCTCACCAGCCAAGCCGGCAGCCTGCCGCGGCCGGACGATCTGCTCGACGCCAATAGCGCGCGCGAATCCGGCGCAGCGACCGACGAAGCCGCCTTTGAAAAAACGCTGCAGTCGGCGGTGGTGGACGTCGTCCGCAAGCAAAAAGAAATCGGCATCGACGTCCCTGGCGACGGCGAGTTCGGCAAGTCGATGGGCCACAAGGTCAACTACCGGGCCTGGTGGAGCTATTGCTTCAATCGCCTCGGCGGCCTCGATCTGGCCGGGCCCGGCCTGCACGACGCGGCGCCCAAGCGCGCCAAGCCCGGCGAGGTCGTGCTCACAAGCTTCGCCGACCGCCGCGACCGGACCAAATTCCTGCCGGTCTACCAAGATCCGGAAGGCGGCGTGTATACCGGGCCGGGAATGGCCAAGTGGCCGGTGTGCACCGGCCCGATCGTCTACAAAGGCCACGAGGCGATCAAGGCCGACATCGCCCATTTCAAGACCGCGCTCAAAGCCAACGGCATCGAGGAAGGCTTTATGACGTCGGTCGCGCCGGCCAGCGGGTCGCGACTGCGGAACGCGTATTACAAGACCGACGAAGAGTTCATGTACGCGGTCGGCGAAGCCATGCGCGACGAATACAAGGCCATCGTCGATGCCGGGCTGATCCTGCAGCTCGACGATCCCGCCATCGCCGAGAATTGGGACATGATCAATCCCGAGCCCTCCGTGGAAGGCTATAAAAAATTTTCCATGGTTCGGATCGAGGCGCTTAACCACGCCATCAGAGGACTACCCGAAGACCGCATCCGCTTTCATTTGTGCTGGGGCAGCTGGCACGGCCCGCACACCACCGACATTCCGATGCGCGACATCGTCGACGTCATGCTGGCGGTCAAATGCCAGGCCTATTCGTTCGAGGCCGGCAATGTCCGCCACGAGCACGAATGGACCGTGTGGGAGGACGTCAAGCTCCCCGACGGCAAGATCATCTTGCCAGGCGTGGTGAGCCACGCCACCAACGTGGTCGAGCATCCCGACCTCGTCGCTCAGCGCATCCTGCGGTTCACCAACAGCGTCGGCCGCGAACGAGTCATCGCTGCAACCGATTGCGGGCTCGGCGGCCGCGTTCATCCAATGGTCGCCTGGGCCAAGCTTGAGGCGCTTGCCCAAGGCGCGGCGCTGGCCAGCCGCGAGCTTTGGCGCTGAGCGTATCGATCGGTTAGGCTTGCGTCGCGGCGCCCGCATCGGGCGCGGAACGCAGGAGCCGATCCATGACCGGTCGAGGCACTCTTTGCGCCGCCCTGCCGCCGCTCGCCGCGCTGTGGGTTTTTGCCCTGATCGCGTCGCCCGCGCACGCCCAATCGGACCTCGCCCAAGCCTATCGGACCCTGGCATCCAAGACGTTTGTCGACCTCACCCACAGCTTCGGGCCCGAGACGCCGGTATGGTCCGGCTTCGGTCAGGCGAAATTCTCGCCTGCCGCCGATCCCAAGACACATGAGCCGTACACCATCGCCAAAGACGGCTTCCGCACGACGTATTATGAAATGGTCGGGCAATACGGCACCCACGTCGACCCGCCGGCGCATTTTGCCGACACCGGAATCACCATGGACCGGATTCCGCTCAAGGACATGATTCTGCCGCTGGTCGTGCTCGACGACACGCCGTACCTCGGCCAAGGATCCGAACCACGCATTTTCGGTCGACGACCTGAAAGCTTGGGAACGACAGCATGGGCGCGTGCCGAAAGGCGCCTTCGCCGCGTTGCGCACCGATATGTACAAGGATTGGGATGCAAATCCTGAGCGTTTCAAGCGCAGCCCGTTTCCCGCCTGGGCTTTCGAAACGATCAAATTCCTTTACGAGCAGCGCGGCGTGACGGCGACCGGCCACGAAAGCATGGATACCGACACCACCGATAAGATGGATTCCGAAACCTACATCCTCCAGCACGGCCACTATCAGATCGAGGTCATGGCCAATCTCGACATGGTGCCGGCGACCGGCGCGCTTATCGTGGTGAGCTGGCCTAAAGTGCGTGACGGTCTCGGATTTCCAGCGCGCGCTTTCGCGATCCTGCCGTAGGGAGCCCTGCGGCAGCGCAAGAAACGTGCGCACGGAACGCGCGCAAGGAACGCGCATGCGACCGATCCGGATTTATCCGGACCGGCCGTGCGTTTTCACGCGGCGTACCGCTGCGTTTTCACCCAAGCCTCGATCTCGCGTTCCGCTTCGTCCTTACCAAACCCGTAACGCGCTTGCAGGCGTTTGACCAATTCCTCGCGGCGGCCGCCGATGCGGGTGAGATCCTCGTCGGTGAGCTTGACCCAATTTCCCCGCACGTTGGCTTTGAATAGCATCCAATTGCCCTGAATCTGGTCCCAATTCATCGGTGTCTCCTTGCTGAGGATGGACAAATGACGGCGCGCATCGCCCCCCGGGGCGAACGCGCGGCATGACAGCCCGTCGATGCGGCTGCAATTCGACGACATCGCGGTCATTCGGCGAAGAATTCTGGCAGGATGGCGCGAGAGCTAGCAAAATGTAAACGCGATCGCATACGCGCCGCTTGACGCAAATCCACGGCTCGCCGAAGAGGAATCATGGCTTCGCCCGCTCCAGGCGCCGACATCGGCCGGATCGCGCGCGATATCCGTGCCGGCGACCGCACGATGCTCTCGCGCGCGATCACGCTGATCGAAAGCAAACGCGCCGATCATCGCCGTTCCGCGGCGGCGTTGACGCAGAAATTGCTCGACGCCACCGGCAAGGCGGTGCGCGTCGGCATTACCGGCGCGCCTGGGGTCGGCAAATCGACGACCATCGACGCGCTCGGCAGCATGCTGACCCGGCAAGGCCGCAAGGTTGCGGTGCTGGCGGTCGATCCGTCGTCGCGGCGCACCGGCGGCTCCATCCTCGCCGACAAGACGCGTATGGCGCACCTCGCCAACGACATGAATGCATTCGTTCGCCCCTCCCCGGCGTCCGGCACGCTCGGCGGCGTGGCGGCGAAGACCCGGGAAACGATGCTGCTCTGCGAGGCCGCCGGCTACGACGTGGTCCTGGTCGAAACCGTCGGCGTCGGCCAATCGGAAATCGCCGTCGCCGACATGACCGACTTTTTCCTCGTTCTCATGCTGCCCGGTGCCGGCGACGAGCTGCAAGGATTGAAGAAAGGCGTCGTCGAACTCGCCGACATGATCGCCATCAACAAGGCCGACGGCGACAATGTCGTGCGCGCCAAGGCCGCCGCCGCCGAGTATCGTGCGGCGTTGCATATCCTGTCGCCGCGCTCGCCGAACTGGTCGCCGCCGGTCGTGACCTATTCGGCACTGACCGGGGACGGCATTGCGGCGCTCTGGACCGCCGTGCTCGACGCATCGCGACAAGCTGACCGCTTCCGGCGAGCTCGTCGCGCGCCGCGGCGAGCAGCAGGTCAAATGGATGTGGTCGATGCTTGAGGAGCGCCTGTTCGCGCCGTTGCGTTCCGACCGGGCGCTCAAGGCGGCGCTGCCGCGGATCGAGGCCGATGTCGCGGCCGGGCGTCTCGCCGCCAACGCGGCCGTCGAGCAGATTGCCGACATGCTAGGCATGTGACTTATGCGGGTCGTTCTTGTTGGCTTCGGCCCCTTCCCCGGCGCGCCATTCAATCCGAGCGCAATGTTGGTCAGGGCGCTTTGCCGCCGGCGGCGGCCGGCGCTGGCCGATATCGTGTGCACCACGCACGTCTTGGCCACGACCTACGCGGCGGTCGATCGCGATTTGCCGAAGCTGTTTGCCGAACAGCCGGACATCGTTCTGATGTTTGGCGTCGCCGGACGACGGCGGCATCTGTGCATCGAGATCCGGGCGCGCAATGCCCTGTCGGTACTGTATCCGGACGCGCGCGGATATCGCCCGCAGCGCGGCGTCATCGTGCTTGATGGTCAGACGACGGTTCGCGGTGCCGCGCCATTTGCGGATTTGCTCGGCAGTGTGCGAGCCAGCAGTTTCCCGGCACGCCTGTCGCGCGATGCCGGACGCTATGTGTGCAACTACGCTTATTGGCGCGCATTGGAGCGAGCGCGCGGCTCCCAGCCGCTGGTTCAGTTCATTCACATTCCGCACGTCCTGCCAGCGCGGCTTAGGTCGCGTCGGCGGCGAGCGGGCGGCCGCCGACTTTCATTTCCGCCGCTCATTGCCGCCGCCGAAATGCTGCTCATCGCGCTCATTGCCGCAAGCCGCCGTTAACCCCGCGGTGGAATAGTTGGCGCGCGAGCTGGCACGCGATTAGAGGCCGCGGCCTGAAGTGCGCTCCAGCGCTTGCCGAGGAGTTTTGCTGATGGGTATCGATCGCCGCCGCCTGTTCGCGGCCATGGCTGGCGCCGGCGCGGTTGGCGTCGCCGGCGAAGCGCGGTCCATGCCGGTGCGCGATGCGCCGTCGCGGGCGGACATCGACGCCGCCGCGTTCGGCATCCGCCCGAACGCCACCGACGATCAATCGCAAGCTTTGCAGCGCGCCATCGAGCAGGCCGCCGCGTCGCGCGCGGTGCTGCGTCTGCCGCCGGGATTTTATCGTGCCGGTGCGCTGCAGCTGCCGTCTTACGCGGCCATCGCCGGCGTCGCCGGTGCGACGCGCATCGTAATGGCGGGAGGGCCATCGATGATGGCGGCCACCGGCAGCGATCATCTCAGCATCAGCGGTCTGGTGCTCGACGGCGCCGGCATCCCATTGCCGGAGCGGCGCGGACTTTTGCATGTCGCCCAAGGCCGCGCCGTCCGCATCGCCGAATGCGAAATCGTCAATTCCGGCCGCAACGGCATCGCGCTGGAGTCCGTCGAGGGCGAAGTGACGGGCAACACGATCAATGGCGGCGACGCCGGCATAGTCTCGATCGACGCGCAAGGCTTGAAGAATCGCGGACAACACCGTGCGCGGCGCCGGCAACGGCGGCATCCTGGTCTGGCGGAGCACGCCGGGCGACGACGGCACCCTCGTCGTTGACAACCGCATCGAAGGCATCATGAACAAAGCCGGCGGTTCCGGGCAGTGGGGCAACGCCATCAACGTGTTCCGCGCCGACAATGTCATCGTCCGCGGCAACCGCATCCGCAACGCGGCGTTCTCCGCCGTGCGCGGCAATGCCGCGTCCAACCTGCAGATCGTCGGCAACACCTGCACCGGCCTCGGCGAGGTCGCGCTTTATGCCGAGTTCGGCTTCGAGGGCGCGCTGATCGCCAACAACATCATCGACGGCGCAGCGCTGGGAATTTCAGTGACAAACTTCGACAAAGGCGGCCGGCTCGCGGTCGTGCACGGCAATCTCATTCGCAATCTCGTCGGTCGGCGTCCGCCCGGCACCGACCCCGACGACAGCGCCGGCATCGGCATCGGCATCGAAGCCGATACGGTCGTGACCGGCAACGTCGTGGAGAACGTGCCCTATGCCGGCATCGCCGCCGGCTGGGGCGCCTACCTGCGCGACGTCGTCGTCAGCTCCAATGTGATTCGCCGCGCCGACTTCGGCATCACGGTTTCGGTCGCGCCCGGCGCCGGCGCCGCGGTGATCTCCGACAACATGATTTCCGATGTTCGCAGCGGCGCCATTGTCGGCATGGAATGGAGGAAAGTCGTCACCGGCGATCTGGCCAAAGACGGCGCCGCCCGCTACGCGCAATTGTCGATCGGCGGCAACCGGGTGCGTTGAGGCGCACCTTTGTCGCATTAAAAGCGCGGCGTCGATCGGTTAGCTTGTCGGCGTCGGTGACGCAACGAATAATGCAATCCTATGGGTCGTTGGCAAAGAATTGCCGCGTTCGCTCTGATCGGCGCGGTGCTGGTTATCGTGGGTGGTGCGCTTGTTGTGGCGTTCGGCAGACAGGCGCCGTCGACCAACGGCGACCTTGTTGGCGCCGATCCGCCGCTGCCGCAGCCCGACAAGAGCTTGATTCCGACGATCAACTTCTCGCAGGCCGAACCTTGGCCTGCCGGCAAGCAACCGATCGTTCCCGACGGCTTCAAGATAGCACCTTACGCCTCTGGCCTGGACCATCCGCGCTGGCTCTACGTCCTGCCGAACGGCGACGTGCTGGTGGCGGAAGCGAGCACCGCGCCGCGTGAGCCGAAATCGATCGGCGAGATGGTGCAATCCTGGCTGCAGCGGCGCGCCGGCGCGGTCAAGCCGAGCGCCGATCGCATCACCTTGCTGCGCGGCGGTCGCGGCGGCGATTTCGGCGGCAGGTACACGTTCCTGTCGGACCTGCATCAGCCGTTCGGCATGCTGCTGCTCAACGACCAGTTTTACGTGGCCAATACCGACGGCGTTTGGCGGTTTCCCTATCGCGACGGCGACACCCACCTCGAAGGCGAAGGACAGAAAATTCTCGACCTGCCGGCCGGCGGCTACAACAATCACTGGACGCGCAACATCATCGCCAACCGCGACGGCACCAAGCTCTATGTCACGGTCGGCTCCGGCAGCAACGTCGGCGAGAACGGCATCGACAATGAATTCCATCGCGCCAACATTCTCGAAATCAATCCTGACGGTTCGGGCCTGCGGGTCTTTGCGTCGGGCATCCGCAATCCGAACGGTCTCGCGTTCGCGCCGGGCACCGACGTGCTGTGGACGGTGGCAAACGAGCGCGACATGCTCGGCAACGATCTGGTGCCCGATTATCTCACCAGCGTGAAAGACGGCGCTTTCTACGGCTGGCCCTATAGCTACTGGGGCAAGACGATCGACGAGCGGGTCAAGCCGCCGCGGCCCGATCTGGTCGCAACAGCGATCGCGCCCGATTATTCGCTGGGCTCGCACGTCGCCGCGCTCGGGCTCGCCTTCTACACAGCCAACGCTTTTCCCGAGCATTTTCGCGGCGGCGCTTTCATCGGCGAGCACGGCTCGTGGAATCGCCGTCCCTTCACCGGCTATAAGGTCGTCTACGTTCCGTTTCGTGACGGAAAGCCGGACGGCAAGCCGGAAGATTTCGTGACCGGATTCATGCCTGCCGACCAATCGGGCGTGACCTATGGCCGTCCGGTTGGCGTCGCGGTCGATGCGACCGGCGCGCTGCTCATCGCCGACGATGTCGGCGATACGGTCTGGCGTGTCGCGGCCAAACCGCGTTCTTAGCCGGCCTGTCGAAAAAGCTCGGCGTCGAGTTGATCGTCTGCCTGATCCGCCTCGTCGTCAGCCAGACCGGCGATCCTTGCCCAGGCGTCGCGCGTATTCACAGCCTCCCGCAAGACGTTGAGCAGTTCTTCCGCGGTGTAATAATGCCGCCACCGGCCGGTTTCGCGCAGCTCAACGACGTGCGCCCGGCGACGCTCCGCCAATGCGTGCCATTTGCGCGCGACACTGTCGTACGGGCCAGGTTGCCGTTCCGACATGAAAAGACCAGAAGTGCCCGTCTGATCGGGATTTTGAATGGGTCAATTGGGACGCGTGTACGCGGGGACACACGTTCACAAGCACACATTCACCGGGGGACTGGAAAACCGCTCGGTCACAAACTTGCGTGGGAAAAACAATCCCAAGGGGCCGTTGGAGCTCAACCAGGAGCTCAAACTCACCGCCCCAAACTCACCGCTTCAAACTCACCGCTTCAAACTCACTTGGAACTCGCGGCTACGCAATGAAAATGAGCAATTCTGCTCATTCGTCCTGTGCACCGCTCACGCCTGGGTAAACTGATTCTGTGGATAAGTCTGTTGAAAAATGCAGATCAGAGCTGCACGCGCAGAATTTGCGCCAGTTCGCCGACGATGCCGCGCCGGAACAGCAGCACGCAGACCACGAAGATCGCCCCCTGAATCACCAGCACCCATTGGCCGAAGGGGGCGAGATAGTTCTGCATGGCGATGACGATGAAGGCGCCGACCACCGGTCCGAACACCGTCCCGAGCCCGCCGAGCAGCGTCATCAGCACCACGTCGCCGGACATGGTCCAATGCACGTCGGTCAGCGAAGCGAGCTGAAACACCAGCGAGTTCATCGCTCCAGCAAGCCCGGCCAGCGTCGCCGACAGCACGAAGGCGACGAGCTTATAGCGCTCGGTCTTGTAACCGAGCGAAATGGTGCGCAGCTCGTTTTCGCGGATCGCCTTGAGAACCTCGCCGAACGGCGAATTGATGATCCGGTAGATGAGCAGAAAGCCGGCGAGGAAGACGACCAGGACAAAAACATACATCGTCATTTCGTGTGACAGATCGAACAGCCCGAACAGCCGCCCGCGCGGCACGCCCTGGATGCCATCCTCGCCGCCGGTGAACTTCGCCTGCAGGGCGAAGAAATACATCATCTGCGCCAGCGCCAGCGTGATCATGGCGAAATAGATGCCTTGACGGCGGATGGCGAGACCGCCGGCCACAACGCCAAGCACGGCCGCAATCGCGGTGCCGGCGACGATGGCGAGTTCCGGAGGCCAGCCCCAGGCTTTCGCGGTGTAAGCGGTGACATAACTCGCCCAGCCGAAGAACAAGGCATGGCCGAATGAGATCAGGCCGACATAGCCGATCAGGAGGTTAAAGGCGCAGGCGAACAGAGCGAAGCACAGCGCCTTCATCAGAAAAACCGGATAGAGCACAAACGGTGCGATGGCGAACACGATGACCATCGCCACGAACGCGGCGGCGAGACTCCAGCCGGTTTCCCGGCCGCGCGTCAGAACCGTCGGTTCGAGTGTGCTTTCCATCATGCGCTCCGCCCGAACAAGCCGGCCGGGCGAATGAGCAGCACGATCGCCATGATGACGAAGATCACGGTATTCGAGGCTTCCGGGTAGAACACCTTGGTCAGCCCCTCGATGATGCCGAGCGCGAAGCCGGTGAGGATCGCGCCCAAGATCGAGCCCATGCCGCCGATCACCACCACCGCGAACACGACGATGATCAGATCGGACCCCATCTGCGGCGAGACATTGTAGATTGGCGCCGCCATCACGCCGGCCAGCGCCGCCAGCCCGACGCCGAAGCCATAGGTCAGCGTCACCATGCGCGGCACGTTGATGCCGAAGGCGCGGACCAGAACCGGATTTTCCGTAGCGGCGCGAAGATACGAGCCGAGCCGGGTGCGCTCGATGGCGAACCAGGTGGCAAGGCATACCGTCAACGAGAGCACGATGACCCAGGCGCGGTAGTTCGGCAGGAACATGAAGCCGAGATTGCGGCCACCCCTGAGCGCATCGGGCACCTGATAGGGCAGCCCGGACGAACCGTAACGGTTGCGGAACAGCCCTTCGATGACCAGCCCGAGACCGAACGTGAGAAGAAGTCCGTACAGCGGATCGAGCTTGCGCAGATGCTGGAGGAACAGCCGCTCGATGAGAATGCCGGTGGCGCCGACCAGAATCGGCGCGACCACCAGAGCCGCCCAGTAATTGAGGCCGAAATTCTGCAACAGCAGATAAGCCGCGAACGCGCCCATCATGTACTGCGCGCCATGGGTGAAGTTGATGATGTTGAGCATGCCGAAAATCACGGCGAGCCCGAGGCTCAACAGCGCGTAGAACGAGCCGTTGATCAGGCCGAGCAGCAACTGCCCGAACAATGCCTGCGAAGGAATGCCGAAAATCTCGAACATGCCCTTCCCCCACCCCGGCCGCCCGCTCCCGCTAAGCGGCCGTCCCCCTTCGAATGGCTTAGCCGCCGACCAGCGGACAGCCGCCGTCTTTCAGCGGCCGGAACGCCTCGGCCGCCGGAATGGTGGCGCGCAGCTTGTAATCGTCGCCCGGATATTTCAACTCTTCGGGCTTCTTCACTTCGAACAGATAAGCGTCGTGCAGCTTGCGGCCGTCGACGCGGATCGAACCTTTGCCGAACAGCGGGTCGTCGGTCGGCATCTCCTTCATCTTGGCGACAACGGCGCGACCGTCGCTATCGCTTTTGAGCGCGGCAACCGCCTTGAGATAGTGGATGACCGACGAATAGACGCCGGCCGGCGTCATGCTGGGAAATTTGCCAGGCCGCGAGGCCGCGACCTGCCAGCGCTTGGTAAAGGCGCGGTTGGCGTCGGTCATGTCCCAATACCAGGTTTCGGTCAGAACCAGACCCTGCGCGGTCTTCAGTCCGAGCGCCTCGACGTCGTTGATGAACACCAAGAGGCCGGCGAATTGCTGTCCGCCGCTGGTGATGCCGAACTCGGAGCCCTGTTTGATCGCGTTGACGGTGTCGCCGCCGGCATTGGCAAGCCCGATGATTTTTGCCTTCGATGCCTGCGCCTGCAGCAGGAACGAGGAGAAGTCGCTGGTTTGCAGCGGATGACGCACGCTGCCGAGCACTTTGCCGCCATTGGCGAGAATGACTTTGCGTCGTGTCGCGCTCGAGCGCCTGGCCGAAGGCATAGTCGGCGGTGAGGAAGAACCAGGTGTCGCCGCCGGTCTTCACCACCGCTTTGCCGGTGCCATTGGCCAGCATCCAGGTATCGTAGGTCCAATGGATGGTATTCGGCGAGCATCGCGGTCCGGTGAGATCGGAGCTTGCCGGACCCGAACCCAGAAACACCTTATTCTTCTCGCGGGTCACTTCGCTGATCGCCAGCGCGACGCTCGACGTCGGCACGTCGACGATGACGTCGACATGGTCGACGTCGTACCATTGCCGGGCGAGGTTGGCGCCGATATCCGGTTTGTTCTGATGATCGCCCCCGATCACCTCGACCTTCATGCCATGAGCGGCGGGATTGAAATCCTCGACCGCCAATTTGGCCGCGGCGACGGATCCGGCGCCGCCAATGTCGGAATAAAGGCTCGACATGTCGGTGAGCACGCCGATCTTGACGACGTCGTCCTCCTGCGGCCGGCACGGCGGCGGCCGCGCCCATCAGCACGGCAAGCGCCAGCGCGAATTTGCCGGCGAGCGCGACTTTGCCACGATGCTTCATGACAAAATGCCTCAGTGACAAAATGCTTCATGACAAAATGCCTCATGATAAGCCTCCCTGTCGGCGGATAACGGGTCCGCGAATGCGGTTTTTAAGGTTGCTCGCTTGTTTGCGATCAGACTCTATCAAACTCCCAGATACTCGTGCAGCTTTTCCGTATTGGCCTTTAGTTGTGCGGCGGAGAATTGATCGACGATGCGGCCGTGTTCCATGACGTAATAACGATCGGCCACGGTGGCGGCGAAATGGAAGTTCTGCTCGACCAGGAGAATCGTGAAGCCCTGCGCCTTGAGCGTAGCGATGGTGTGCCCGATCTGCTGAATAATGACCGGGGCGAGCCCCTCGGTCGGCTCATCCAGCAGCAGGAGCCGCGCGCCGGTGCGCAGGATGCGGCCGATCGCTAGCATCTGCTGCTCGCCGCCGGAAAGCTTGGTGCCCTGGCTCGAAAGCCGTTCGCGCAAATTGGGAAAAAGCTCGAAGATGCGATCGAGCGAAAGCCCGCCCGGGCGCACTTGCCGGGGCAGCAGCAGGTTTTCCTTGACGTCGAGCGTGGAGAAGATGCCGCGCTCTTCCGGGCAGAAAGCGATGCCGGCGCGGGCAATGGCGTTGGAAGGACGTTTGATCAGCTCCTGGCCTTCGAACCGCACCGAGCCGGTCCGGCTTTCGATGATGCCCATGACGGCCTTGAGCGTCGTCGTCTTGCCGACGCCGTTGCGGCCAAGCAGCGTCACCACTTCACCCGGCTGCACGTCGAAGGTAACGCCGTGCAAAACGTGCAACTCGCCGTACCAGGCTTGCAAGTCCTTCACGGCAAGAAGCGCGCTGGCCTCAGGCATGTCCGGTCCCTAGATAGGCCTCGCGCACCGCGGGGTCCGCGGCAACGGTCTTGTAATCGCCCTCGGCCAACACCTGTCCGCGGGTGAGCACCGTGATGCAATCGCACAGGTCGGCGACGACGCTGAGATTGTGCTCGACCATGAGCACGGTGCGCTTGACCGCGACCGATCGGATCAGCGCGCTGATGCGCGCGATATCCTCGCGGCCCATGCCGGCCATCGGCTCGTCGAGCAGCAGCAGTTCGGGCTCGAGCGCCAACGTCGTCGCGATTTCCAGCGCCCGCTTGCGGCCATAGGGCAACTCCACCGCGTGCGCATCGACGTAAGGTGACAGCCCGACATCGGCGACGAGCGCTTGCGCCCGGTCATCGAGAACGTGCAAGGCCCGCTTCGAGCGCCAGAAATCGAACGAGGTGCCGCGGCGGCGCTGCAGCGCGATGCGCACATTTTCCAGTACCGTAAGATGCGGAAACACCGCCGAGATCTGGAACGAGCGCCCGAGCCCAAGCTGCGCCACGTCAGCGGGCTTGAGCGCGGTGATATCGCGGCCGTCGAAGACGATGCGCCCGCGCGTCGGCGCCAGGAATTTGGTCAGGAGATTGAAGCAGGTGGTCTTGCCGGCGCCGTTGGGTCCGATGAGCGCGTGAATGCTGCCGCGCTTGACGTGCAGGTTCACCGCCCGCACCGCGACAAAGCCGGCAAACTCCTTGGTCAGGTCCTCTGTCTCGAGGATCGTATCGTCACGCACTGGCGTCCCCACGCATGGCATTGTCAACGGCTTCCCGGCGCGGGTAAAGGGCGCGCGCGGACCGTACGCGAGTTTAATCGCTGGGCGAAGCGGAACGCTGCCTTCGCATCCCGCCCCGCGCAGCGGGGAGGGGGGACCGCGCTGCGCTAGCAGCGCGGTGGGAGGGGCGTCAGCCTCACGGCCGGCTGCAGCGCCGCGTGCCCCCTCCACCACGCTTCGCGTGGTCCCCCTCCCCCGCTCCGCTACGCTACGCGGTGGCGGAAAAGCGGAATCGTTCTCGCGACGCATCTGCGCCCGAGTTTTGCCCGCACGACGCGCAAATCCGAACCCGATCCCGTCAAACGGCGCCGGCGGTGGTTTCCGGCTGCCATTTCGATCATG
Organism: uncultured Alphaproteobacteria bacterium; assembly: GCA_963829395.1. Classification (GTDB taxonomy): domain Bacteria; phylum Pseudomonadota; class Alphaproteobacteria; order Rhizobiales; family Xanthobacteraceae; genus BOG-931. Next base: position 221,623 of record CAWHHX010000004.1, read on the forward strand.
CCCGGCCATTAAAACAGGAAGGCGGGACGCCGGCAGACGCGTATCCTACCGTCCGCATCCTTACGGGATGCGGTCGCGCGCTGAGCGCAGCGCGCTCGCCTGTCGGCGTCCCACCACGGCACTCGCGGCAGCGAACGAACGCCACCGCTCAGCTTTAGCTGCGCGCTTCCTGGGACCCGGCTAAGGGAAGGCGTTACCTGCCCCCGCCTGTCCCAGTCCAGCGAGTCGCCTCGCAGACCGGTCATTGTGCCGGCCGGGCGCATTGCCGAAAGCCGCCCGGGAGCGAGGGTGACGAACCCCCGCCCGCGGGAACCGCTCTCGCCCCGCCAGCCGGCGTGACCGGCTGGCGTCCTGTAAGTGAGCGAGATTCGCGGTGAATGTAACCACAATGGTGACGATTGTCAAAGAATTTCGTCGCGCATATAGTGACAAATTCGCGGCCGTGTGTCAGTCCGCCACGGCGTGTCGACGCCTTCGCGGCGCTCGTAAAGGGCGACTGCCGACGTAAACCCGCGACTTTCGACGGGGACGGCCAACGCGTTTGTCACAGTCTTCTTGCATGGCACAGGCATATTGACCGGGTTGCGAGCCGCTGGGGCGACTTATTTCCTGCTGCCGCTGGCACGTTTTGGATCGGCGCCGTCCTGGTAGGCAGGCTCCAGGGGCTGTGTGATGCGTGCGTGCATTTCGGTCCGGCTCGCCGCGGCTCTTGCGTCTCTTACCCTCCTTCAACGCCCCGCCGCCGCAGGCAACGACGGCCAGGACGCGGCGGTCCCGTTTTCGCTTCCGGCGTTCCTGCATCAGATAACGGATACCGGCGGGTTCCGTTCGAAGCTCGAACAGGAAGGGGTGCGACTGACCTTCAGCTATTATGGCGACGCCTTCGCCAATCCCATCGGCGGGGTCAAGCAGGGGTTCGGCTACGACGGCCGCTTCGGCACGATCATCGACGCCAACCTGGAAAAGCTTGTCGGCTGGTCAGGGGCGACGTTTCACGCCAGCATTCATCAAATTCACGGCACGCAATTCAGCGCCGCCAATCTCGACAATCTCATGCTCGTCAGCGGCATCGAGGCGCCGACGTCGACGCGCCTGTTCAATCTCTGGATCGAGCAGCAATTTGCCAACCGGGTCAACGTGCGGGTCGGCCAATTCACCGCCGCGCAGGAATTTATGGTCAGCGACAATGCCGATCTGTTCGTCAATTCCACCTTTGGCTGGCCCCTCCTCACCGCCGTGGACCTGCCGAGCGGCGGACCGAATTATCCGGAAGCGACGCCGGGCGCGCGGCTGCAAATTGCCGTCACCGATCACCTCACCTTCCGCGCCGCCATTTTCGACGGCGATCCCGCCGGCCCCGGCACCGGCAATCCGGTATTCCGCGATCCCTATGGATTGGCGTTTCGCGTCAGCGATCCGCCATTCTTCATCGCCGAGTTTGAGTACGAGCACGGTCAAGCCGGTCCCGGAGCCGCGGCCGTGGACCGCAACCAGGAGGGCGACTTCGCGTCGGCGAGAGCGCGAGCAACGGCGTCGGGATCGACGCTTCCCGGCACCATGATTCTCGGCGCCTGGATCAATACCGGCGCATTCCCCGATCAACGCTTCAACACCCAAGGCGCGTTGCTGGCAGTCGCGGGCGGTGCGCCGCTTTTGCATCAGGGCAACGATGCGATCTACGGCGTGGTCGACCAGATGCTGTGGCGGGTTCCCGGCCCGGGCGACCGGTCGCTCAACTTTTTCATGCGCGGCATGGCCGCGCCCGGCGATCGCAGTCCGATCGACCTCTACGCCGATGGTGGCTTCACCTTCAAAGGCCTGGTCGAACGGCGGCCGCATGACATCGCGGGCCTCGGTTTCGCCGTCGGACGTAGCTCTCCCGCGGCAGCCGCCTTCGACCGCGATCTCGCGACGGCGTTAGGCCAGGCCGTTCCGGCGCAGGATTTCGAAGCCGTCGTCGAACTGACCTATCAATGGAAGCTCGCCGAAAAATGGTTCGTGCAGCCCGACCTGCAGTACATTTTCCACCCTGGCGGCAATATCGCCAATCCGCGCGATCCGAGTGGCCTATCGGCGATCCCGAACGCATTGGTGCTGGGCACGCGGATGGTCATGCGCTTCTAAGGAGGAAGGCTGAGCGAAGCGATGCCCGCGCGGTGGCGCCGTGAGATCAACGCGTGGGCACGGCGCGGCGCGCCTTTGCCCACCCTCCTCCTCGGACGCGTGTTCGGCTAATGCTTGATCGTATTGGCGACCTTGTAGCTCGCTTCGGTCTTGGCCTTGATGTCGTCAAGCGTCACCTCGGGCGCGAGCTCGATCAGCGTCATGCCGCCGCCTTTGCGGTCGATAGTGAAGACGCCGAGATCGGTGATCACCATGTCGACCACGCCGGCGCCGGTCAGCGGCAGCGTGCACTGGTGCAACAGCTTGGCCTCGTTCTTGGCCGAATGCTCCATCACGACGACGACCTTCTTGACGCCGCCGACCAGATCCATGGCGCCGCCCATGCCCTTGACCATTTTTCCCGGAATCATCCAGTTGGCGAGGTCGCCGTTCTCGGCCACCTGCATGGCGCCGAGGATGGCGATGTCGATGTGGCCGCCGCGGATCATGGCAAACGAATCCGCGGAACTGAAAAAGCTGGTGGTCGGCAGCTCGGTGACGGTCTGCTTGCCGGCATTGATCAGATCGGCGTCCTCTTCGCCTTCGAACGGAAACGGGCCGAAGCCGAGCATGCCATTCTCGCTCTGCAGCTGAACGCTCATCCCGTCCGGGATGAAGTTCGAAACCAGCGTCGGGATGCCGATACCCAGATTGACGTAAAAGCCATCACGCAATTCCTTGGCGGCGCGCGCCGCCATCTGATCGCGGGTCCAAGCCATCAGACTTCCTCCCCTGCTCCGGCCGGCGCGTCGGCCAGTTGACGTTTGCGCACCGTGCGTTGCTCGATATGCTTGACGGCATTTGGCACGTGGATCAGGCGCTGCACATAAATGCCCGGCGTAATGATGTGGTCCGGATCGATGTCGCCGGGCTGCACCAAATGCTCGACCTCGGCGACGGTCACCTTGCCGGCGGTCGCCATGACCGGATTGAAATTGCGCGCGGTCTTGCGGTAGGCGAGATTGCCTTCGGTATCGCCGATATAGGCATGCACGATCGCAACATCGGCCACGAGGCCGCGCTCCATGACGTAGCGCTCGCCGTCGAATTCGCGCTCGTCCTTGCCTTCGGCGATCAGGGTGCCGACGCCGGTCTTGGTGAAGAACGCCGGCACGCCGGCGCCGCCGGCGCGGATCCGCTCGGCCAGCGTGCCTTGCGGATTGAATTCGATCTCCAACTCGTTGGCGAGATATTGCTGGGCGAAGGTTTTGTTTTCGCCGACATACGAGGCGATCATCTTCTTGATCTGCCGGGTATCGAGCAGCACGCCGAGCCCCTTGCCGTCGACGCCGCAATTGTTGGAGACGATGGTGAGGTTTTTGACGCCGGAATCGCGGATCGCCAGGATCAGGGTCTCGGGAATGCCGCACAAGCCGAAGCCCCCGGCCATAACCGTCATGCCGTCCTTCAGCAACCCGGCCAACGCGGAGCGCGCGTCCGCATAGACCTTATTCATAACGTCTCCATTCTCGTCCGGGGAATTTCACTCAAACGCATAGCGGGGTGGTCGCAAACGTCAACTGGCATCGCTTATTCCGGCTTCGCCGTCCGCACTTCCGAAAACCGGCTTCCACTTTTCGGGATCATGCTCTAGCCGGCACCGTTGTCCAAGGCGATGGTCTTGACGATGGGCAGGCCGAAGCTGTGCGGATAGTAATTCCAAGCCACAAAGCCCGCGGCAAACAAAACGCCGGCAATGATCGCGCCGGCAAAGCGATTTCTAAAGGCAATAAGGCTGCCGAGCAATGCAGCAACGAACGCCAACACGGCCATCAAGACAACGAAGAGCCAAGGCACGGCTGACAAATCGATAGGCATTTTTCTTGCTCCTAACCGGGGGTTGCCGCAATGCGAGTTCGAACGAATTTCGGCTTGCAGTCTAGCCGACCTTCCGATGCGGCGCGACGGCCAGGTTTCGACCGGAGGCTTCGAAGGGCGTGTTATCAACGGCTTGGAGTTGCTGAGCACATGACGTTATATCGGCCCAATGTATCGGCCCGATCGCGCCCGACGGAACGGGCGCGCAACCGGCGTGACGGAGGCGCATAACCGCATGGCAGAGCTTTCGGAACGCCTGCAGACCCCGATCTCCACGGCCGAGCTCGACCGCCGCTGGGCGGCGGTGCGCGCCGCCATGGCGGGCGAGAAGATCGACGTTCTGCTGATGCAGAACAACAACGATCACATGGGCGGCTATGTGAAATACTTCACCGATCTGCCCGCGACCAACGGCTATCCGCTGACCGTGGTATTCCCCCGTGACGATCTCATGACGCTGGTCAGCCAGGGTCCGTTCGGCGGCGACACCAATCCGGCCGTCAACGGCGACGGCATCAGTCGCGGCGTCAAGCAATGGCTCACCACGCCGAGCTTCGCCTCATGCCATTATACGGCGAGCTACGACCCGGAGCTGGCCGCGCAGGCGCTGGCCCCGTATGCCGGCGGCACGATCGGCCTGGTCGGCACCGCGTCAATGTCTTTTGCGCTGGTCGATGACCTGCGAAAAGGCCGCTTCTCGAATTCCCGTTTCGTCGACGCGGCCGATCTGGTCGATCGTATCAAGGTCATCAAGAGCGCCGAGGAGCGCGAACTCATCCGCCGCGCCGCCGCGATGCAGGACGGCGCCATGCGCGCGGCGTTCGCCGCCATCGAGCCCGGCATGCGCGACCGCGACATCGCCGCCATTGCGCAATGTTACAGCCAGCGCCACGGCAGCGAGAACGGCATCTATCTGTGCGCCTCGATGCCGCCGGACCGGCCGTCGCCGTTCAACCAGCGGCACTACCAGAACCGCGTCATCGCGCAAGGCGACGTGGTCGCGCTGCTGGTCGAGGATTCCGGTCCCGGCGGGATGTATGCCGAGCTTGGCCGCACCGCCGTCGTCGGCAAGGCCTCAGCCGAGCTCAAGGACGAGTTTGCCTTCGCGTTGCAAGCCCGCAAATTCAATCTCGGACTGCTCAAGCCCGGCACGCCGTGCGCGGATATTTTCGCCGCCTACAACGATTTCATGCGCCAGAACGGCCGGCAGGAGGAGCGACGCCTGCATTGCCACGGTCAAGGCTACGATCTGGTGGAACGCCCGCTGATCCGCAACGACGAGCCGATGGCGCTCGCAACGGACATGAACATCGTCGTGCACCCGACCTACATTCGCGGCCATGTGCTGTCCTGGGTCTGCGACAATTATCTGATCGAAGCCGACGGGCCGGGCGAACGGCTGCACCACTTCCCGGAGATCATCACTGAATTGGGCTGATGTTTTGCGGCTTTTCCCGCACGAAGCGGATGAAACTCGCACGAAGCGGATAGGCTCCGCCGGCCGGCTTTCGGACAATGGGCGCCGGTAGCGTCGGACGGGAAGCGAGGCTGCGCCATGCGCGGGCTGGACGGCAAGACGGCAATCGTTGCGGGTGGCTCGACCCTCATCGGACAAGGCGTCGCCGAAACGCTCGTCGGCTATGGCTGCACCGTCGTCATTGCCGACATCAACGCGCCCGACGGCGAGGCGGCGGCGAAAAAGCTCGGCGGCAAGGCGCGCTTCATCCGCTGCGATCTCACGAGCGACTCCGACATTGCCGCGCTCGTCAAAGCCACGGTCGAGGCGACCGGCCGGCTCGACTATCTGGTCAATGTCGCCTGCACCTATCTCGACAATGGCGCCGAAACCGCGCGCGCCGACTGGCTGAAGGCCTTTGACGTAAACATCGTCGGCTCGGTGATGCTGATGCAGGCGGCGCGGCCGCATCTGAAAAAGAACAAAGGCGCCATCGTCAATTTCGGCTCGATCTCCTCGCGCGTGGCGCAGACCGGCCGCTGGGTCTATCCGGTGTCGAAGGCCGCCATCCTGCAATTGACGCGCAACCAGGCGATGGACCTCGCGCCCGACGGCATTCGCGTCAACGCGGTTTCGCCGGGATGGACCTGGAGCAACATCATGGTCGAATTGACCAAGGGCAACCGGGCCAAGACCGATAATGTGGCGAAGCCGTTCCACCTCCTCGGCCGCACCGGCAATCCGGCCGAAGTGGCCGAGGCCGTGGCGTTCCTGCTTTCCGACAATGCGAGCTTCATTACCGGCACCGACATCCGCGTCGACGGCGGCTACACCGCCATGGGACCGGAGCGCGCCGATCCGGCGATACCTTTGCTGATGGAATAAAACGCCGCCGCGCGGTCGGCGACAGGACAGGAGGGGCCAATGAGTGCTGCGAAACGGGTGATCACGATCGTGGGCGGCGGCCAATCGGGCTTGCAGCTTGGCAACGGATTGCTCTCCGCCGGCTACGACGTCCGCCTCGTTCAGGACCGCAAGGGCGACGACATCCGCAACGGCAAGGTGACGTCGAGCCAATGCATGTTCGACAAGGCTTTGAGCTACGAGCGCGAGCTCGGGCTCAATTTCTGGGACAAGGAATGTCCCACGGTCGATTCGATCAGCTTCACCGTCCCCGCGCCCGACGGATCTGGCAACAAGGCGATCGACTGGAACGGCATGCTCGACAAGCCGGCGCAAGCGGTCGATCAGCGCGTGAAATTTCCGCGCTGGATGCAGGAACTGGAAAAGCGCGGCGGCACGATCGAATACAAGGCGGCCGGGGTCGCCGATCTGGAAAGGTACGCCGCCGATTCCGATCTCGTCATCGTCGCCGCCGGCAAGGGCGAGGTCGCCAAGCTGTTCGAGCGCGACGCGCAAAAAAGCCAGTACGACGCCCCGCAGCGGGCGCTGGCGCTCACCTATGTCAAGGGATTGACGCCGCGTCCGCACCATTCGGCGGTCGCCTTCAACCTCATTCCCGGCGTCGGCGAATATTTCGTCTTCCCGTCGCTGACCACGACCGGACCGTGCGAAATCATGGTGCTCGAAGGCGTACCGGGCGGCCCGATGGATTGCTGGGCCGACGTGTCCTCGCCGGAGCAGCATCTCGAAAAATCGAAATGGATTCTCGACACCTTCCTGCCCTGGGAGGCCGAGCGCGCCAAGAATTGCACGCTCACCGACGACAACGGCATTCTGTCCGGACGTTTCGCGCCGACGGTGCGCAAGCCGATCGCAGCGCTGCCTTCGGGCAAAGCCGTCTTCGGCATGGCGGACGTGGTCGTGCTCAACGACCCGATCACCGGGCAAGGCTCCAACAATGCGTCGAAGTGCGCGAAAATCTATCTCGACGCCATCAAGGCCCATGGCGACAAGCCGTTCGATCAGGCCTGGATGCAGGCGACCTTCGACAGCTTCTGGGACTATGCCCAGTACGTGACCGGCTGGACCAACGCGCTGCTGCAACCGCCGCCGCCGCATGTGCTCAACATCATGGGCGCGGCGCAGGGCATTCCGGTCCTGGCCAAGCGGATCGCCAATTGCTTCAACGAGCCGCTGGATTTCTTCCCCTGGTTTGCGGTGCCGGAGGAAGCCGAGAAGTATCTCAAATCCTTGGCGGCGTGAGGCGCGCGTCCAACAGACGCAGCTACTTTCCGTCCGCTCGTCCCCGCGAAGGCGGGGACCCGTCTGATTGCATCCGCCCCTGGATTCCCGCTTGCGCGGGAATGCGCGGAAATTACCTCAATCGCTTGTCCGGGACGTTGCGGAAGTGACCGGCGCTTTCATCCGCGCCGTCATCGAGGGCAGTTCGCCAAAACGCGACTGATAGTCCTTCGCGAAGCGGCCGAGATGCGAAAAGCCGCTGTCGAGCGCGATCTTGGTCACACCGGTCAACCCGCTGGCCTCCCCGCTTTGCAAAGCTTGGCGCGCTTTGTCCAATCTGAACGATTTCAGATAGGTCATCGGCGTGACGCGGCGAAAATCGCGAAAGCCGGCAAACAAAGTTCGGGCCGAGACGCCGGCGACCAGCGCCAGCTTTTCGATGGTCAAAGCCTCCGCATAGTGGCGCCTGATATAATCCTCCACGCGGCGTACGAAATGCGGGGCGGCGGCCGTTTCGGGCCGCGCCAGCGCCGCGCTCATGTTGCTTTTCTGCCCGTAGATCAGCGCATTGAGCAGCCCCGAGGCGAAATGCTCGGCGACGCGCTCGTTGGCCAAAGGATGCCCATAGGGGGGCGCACGACCGTCGAGGCGCCGCGCCAGCGTCAGCTCTTCCGCAAACAGATTCACCAGGCGCAGAAAATATTGCCCAGCCGGGGTGTCGAGCCGCAGCTCGGGCTCGAATTCCAGCGGATCGTCCAACGCGTGGCCGAGATGGGCGGCACAATGCTGCTCGACCATTTGGCGCTCGAAGCGCACGCAGACCTGGGCGTTGCCGGCATGCCAGCGCATGTGCAGCGGCAAGGTCGGCGACACCAGCGACGCGGCTTGCGGCGTCGAATCGAACCGCCGGTTGCCGCAGGCAATCGAGGCGTGACCGGCGACGGGAATTTGGACGAGGAAAAAGTCGTCGAGCCGGTCGGGATCGATCTCGACCTCGGCGCCGTATTCAAGTCGATTGACCGAGGCGTTGCCCTGCCGCAGGTGATGCATCTGCGCGCGCAGATTTGCGCCAGTGCCATGCAGACGCAGCAGATGCGGCTTGAAAATGCGGGCCACGCCCTGGCGCACGGCGTCGAAATCGCGCGACGAGAAAACCAGCGACTCGTCGGGAAATGCCGCGTCTGCCAACAGCGGAGGACCCCCATCCATTTGGCGTATTTCCAAGCCGCGTTTGCAAGCGGTGTTTGCAAGCCGTGTTTGCAAGCGGCTGCACCGACGCACAATCGTCGGACCGAACCCGGCTGGCGCAAAGTGTGACCAAAGCAGGCGCAAATCGCAAGCGGAGATTGCCGGCTTTTGTTCACGCGCGGGGCCGCCTCTTGCGGACATGGCACGCCCGCTCGCCAGAAGCTCGATCGCCCCTACCGACGATATCGTACCGGCCAATTTGGTTAAGGGCGGCCGATTTTAGTCCGCGCTTTGCGCGAAAAAATCCGCAATTGCGTCACCGTGAGGTCATTCCGGTCTGCCCCGATGGCGCCGGGATGCTTAGTAACGGAGGGCCGCCATGCGCCATTTCCGCGCCGTTGCCGGGGGCGTGATCGTCTGCGGCTATTTGTTTGCTTCGGGTATGTTCGACGGCGGCGCCGCGGCGCAGACCGAGCCAGCAGGCATGCCGATGCAGCTCCTGCAGCTGCTCAAGCCGGGCAAGACGGCGGAGGTAAAGCCTCGCTCCAAACTGGCCGCGAAGTCTCATGCCAGACTAGCCGCGAGAGCGGTTGGCAAGTCTTCGATTTCGATCAAGTCTTCGATCAAGTCTGCGGTCAAATCCTCCGCCAACGCCCGGATTGCCTCGCGGAAAATGGCGCGATCGCACACCATGGTCGCCGAGCGAAAACGGCACCGACTTCAACCCGCGGTGCAAACCGCGGACGCGTCGGGTTTCGCTAACGCGTGGCCGGCGGCTCCGACGGCGGTGGCGGCCGATGCCACAACGCTGGCGCCCGCACTGCAAACTCCGGCGCCGCAACTCGTGGCGCCGGTCGCGGCAGCCACGCCCAACGAGCTCGTCGTCGACGGTCAGACCGTGCAGGTGGCCTCGGCGGACGAGGCCAATGAGATCGACCTTGCCGGCAATGATGCGAGCGTGGCGAGCGATGCCTCGCTTGGCGCTATGACCGCGAGTCACACGGCGATGACCGAGTTTACCGATGCGGCGGTGCACCCCGAACTCACGAGCGCCGTGGTGTCGCAAGCGCAGAATGCCGACGTTGGCAGCACCTCTTGGTTTCTGCAGGTGATGGCAGCGCTTGGCGGCGCGGTCGCGGCCGGTTCCGTCGCCTGGTTTCTGATCGGCTCGGCGCCGCAGCGGATGTATGGGTGAAGTGGGCGAATAGGGAGTAGCGAATAGCGAGTGGGGGCCGAACACCTAATTCGCTATTCGCTCCTCGCTATTCGCTACTCGCTATTCGCTACTTTCGCTATTCGCTACTCGCTATTCGCTACTCGCTATTCGCCAGTTCGCTCCCTATCCCTTCGCCTTCAGCGAAGAAAACAGCTCGTAGGCCTCTTTCGGCTTGGCGTTTGTGTGCACGACGGCGTTGATGGCGGCGATCATCGCCTTCGGCGCCTCCGATTGAAAAATGTTGCGGCCCATGTCGACGCCGGCGGCACCTTGCTGCACGGCATTGTAGGCCATGGTCAGCGCGTCGAGCTCGGCGAGCTTCTTGCCGCCCGCCATCACGATCGGCACCGGGCATGAGGCGGTGACGGTCTCAAAACCTTCCTCGACGTAATAGGTCTTGACGTATTGGGCGCCGAGCTCGGCGATGATGCGGCAGGCGAGGCGGAAATATTTGGCGTCGCGCGCCATGGTCTTGCCGACGGCGGTGATGCCCATGACCGGAATGCCGGTGCGCAGGCCGGCGTCGACCAGTCTCGTCATGTTATGGACCGAGCGGGTCTCGTGTTCGCCGCCGATGAAAACCTGAATGCCGACTCCGGCGGCGTTCAAACGCACGGCGTCGTCCATATCCATGGCGATCTGCTCGTCGGACAATTCCTCGCGCAGGATGCTCGGACCGCCGCTGGCGCGCAGCACCATCGGCTTGGTCGAGTCCGCCGGAACGATCGAGCGCAAGATGCCGCGCGTGCAGAACAGCGCGTCGCACGACGGCAATAGCGGCAGAATCGAAAGATCGATGCGCTCGAGCCCGGTGGTCGGGCCCTGAAAGTAGCCGTGGTCGATCGCCAGCATCACGGTGCGGCCGGTCGCCGGCGCAAAAACCCGCGCCAGCCGGTTCTTCATGCCCCAATCGAGCTGATGCGAGCCTTTGAGGTAAAAGCCCGGCGTCTGCTGCGGCCGGTCGGTCGCGTAGCGTTCCCCCTCCTTGTCGACTTCCGGCATGACGCTCCTCGCTGGCCGCGTTCTCCGATCGCGTGGCCCGATCGGGAGGGAACGTATGCGTCATCGACCGTCCACCAGCAAGGCATCGCCCAAAAGGGAAAAAACGAAGGGAACGCTTGGCAGAGTTCCTGTTTTGTTCTATGATCGCTTTCCCTCGGATTAGAAGCCGCCATGACCCAGCCGACCGCCCATTCCGTGATGCGTAACCGGGCCATTGTAGCGGAGGAATTGCGCCGTTTATTGCCGAAAATGGAACGGTTTCGGGCAACAAGACCGATCCCCTTCGGCCTTGCCGCCATCGATCGTCACTTGCCGCAGGGCGGCCTGCCTTGCGGCGCGTTGCACGAAATCGTGCCCGATGAAGGCGCCACCCCCGCCGCCTTCGGTTTCCTCGTGGCGATGCTGGCGCGCCTGTCAGGGACCCACCCTCTCATCCTTGTCCTCCCCGCCTATGGCCTGCGCGATTACGGCCGGCCGCATGGTCATGGCCTGAACGCGTTGGGTCTCGATCCAAGCCGGCTGATCCTGATCGAGACGGCGCACCGCAAAGACACCCTGTGGGCGATGGAGGAGGCGCTGCGCTCGCGCGCGCCGGCCGCCGTCGCCGGCATCATCGACAAGCTCGATCTGAAAACCAGTCAAAGGCTGCATCTGGCCGCGACCGATTGCGGGCGGCCGCTCTTTCTGCTGCGGCCGGCGGACATGCTGGAAGCGAGCGCCGCGGCGACCCGCTGGCGCGTCGGCCCGGCCCCTGCCGCACGCGATCGCTTCGGCCTGATCACGCGCGCGCGCTGGCGACTCATGCTCGAGCGCTGCCGCAACGGACGCGCCGGCGAATGGATGGTGGAGTACGATCATGTCGCGCATCGTTTCAGTCTGGCTGCCGCGCTGGCCGATCCTGCGTTTTCTCTCCGCGCAAGCGAAGAAGCCTTCCGACAAGCCAGTTGATCCCGAGGCGCCGTTCGTGCTCGCCGTGACCGGCGCCGGCGGACCGCGCGTCGCCGCCTTGAACGAGGCGGCGGAGGCCTTTGGCCTCATGCTCGGCGAACCGCTGGCGGATGCGCGCGCCAAAGCCGGCCACGTGCAGACGCGGGCGATCGACCCCGCCGCCGATGACTCAGCGCTCCGCCGCCTGGCGCTCTGGGCGACGCGCTACACGCCGACCGCTTCGCCATGGTGCAAGGAACTTTGGGGCGAGGAAACCGGCGCCGACGGGTTTTTCCTCGACATTGCAGGCGCCGCGCATCTTTTCGGCGGCGAGGAAAGATTGCTGGCCGATCTTTCCTTCCGGCTGGAAAAGAATTTCGGCTTGCCGGCCCGGCTTGCCATCGCCGATACGCCCGGCATGGCGTGGGCGCTGGCGCGCTTTCATACTTCTTTCCTCCCCCGCAATGCGGGGGAGGGGAACCGCTACGCGGGGGCGGACAAACATGTGATCCTGCCGTCGGGCGGTGAAGCGCAAGCGCTGGCGCCGCTCCCGGTCGAAGCGCTGCGGCTCACGCCGGACACCTGCCGGACGCTGCGCCGGCTCGGTTTCAAAACCATCGGCACGTTGCTCGACAAGCCGCGCGCGCCATTCGCCGCGCGATTTCCGGCCGAATTGCTGCGGCGGATCGACCAGGCGCTCGGCCGCATCGAAGAGCCGCTCGTCCCCATCGTCGCGCCGCCGGTCTATCACACGCTGCGTTATCTGCTCGAGCCGCTCCTCACCCAGGAAGCCATCGTCGCGCTGGCGAGCCGCCTCATGCACACGCTTATGCATGTGCTGACCCGCGACGATGTCGGAGCGCGGACGCTGCGGCTGTCGCTCTACCGCGTCGACGGCGCGGTGGAGACGATCGATATCGGACTGACGCTGCCGACCCGCAACGTGGCGCACATTGTGCGCCTCATCGATCTCAAGCTCGAAAAGCTGGCGGCGGCGGAGGATGCCGGTTTCGGCTTCGAGGCGGTCGGGCTTGCGGTCACCCGCGCGGAAACCATGACCGCACGGCAAAATGAGCTGATCGCCGACGATGCCGGCGACGGCGAGCAGGCGGAACGTTGCGCGGTGCTGGTCGATACGCTGCGACAGCGGCTCGGAGCGCACAGCGTGCGGAGCTTCGCGTCGGTCGCCAGTCACAGTCCCGAGCGTGCCGAAGCCCTGCGGCCGGTCACCGCCGAAGCTTCCGCATCATGGCCGGAGCCGGAGCAAAAAACACGGCCGCTGCTCCTTTTGCCGCGCGCCGAGCCGACCGAGGTCATGGCGCTCATTCCCGACGGCCCGCCGCGGCGTTTCCGCTGGCGCGGCGTGACCTACGAGGTCACAGGCGCCGAAGGGCCGGAGCGCATCGCCAGTGAATGGTGGCATCTGGAAACCTCGCCCGCTCATTCCCGCGCCAGCGAGAATCCGGCTCCTGATGAGGAGGAAAAACCGGGTCTCCACCGGAGTCTATCCCCGACACCGATCGGAAGTGGGGACGAGCGGCAGCACGACGGATATCGCCCGCCGGGACCGACCCGCGACTATTACCTGGTCGAGGATTTAGGCGGCCACCGTTTCTGGCTCTACCGTGAAGGACTTTATGAGCGCGAGACGATAGCGGCGCGCTGGTTCGTCCATGGTTTGTTTGCGTAAACGGCTTGTTTGCGTAACGGCTTGTTGGCGTGAATGGAGCTGGTTGGGTGAGTTTTTTCGCGTGAGAAAATAGATGAACGCCTATGCCGAACTGGCCGTGACCACCAACTTCTCCTTCCTGCGCGGCGCTTCGCACGCGCATGAGATGGTCGAGATGGCCGATGAGCTCGGCTGTTTCGCCGTCGGCATTGCCGACCGCAACTCTTTTGCCGGCGTGGTGCGCGCCTATGACGAAGCCAAAAACCGGAAAATAAAGCTTCTCGTCGGCACCCGCCTGGTGACGATCGACGGCTTCGAGGTGCTGGCCTATCCGACCGACCGCGTGGCTTACGGGCGGCTTTGCCGCCTTCTCACCGCGGGCAATCTCAAGGCCAAGAAAGGCGAATGCCATCTGACCTTCGAACAAATTCTCGGCGCCAGCGAAGGCCAGATGCTGATTGCGCTGCCGCCGCTGACGCTGTTCTCAGTTTCCGCTCATTCCCGCGAAAGCGGGAATCCAGTACTGGGTCCCCGCCTTCGCGGGGACGAGCGGAGGACAGATACCTTCACCGAACGCCTCGCCGCCTTGGCCCGCGCAGCGCCCGGCCGCACCTTCCTCGCCGGCGTCCATTATCATCGCGGCGACGAGCCGCGCCGGCTCGGTTTATTGGACGAACTCGGCGAACGCCTCGGCGCGCCGCTCGTCGCCGTCAATGATGTTCTCTATCACGCGCCGGAACGCCGGCCGCTCGCCGACGTCGTCACCTGCATCCGCGAGAAATGCACCATCGCCGAGGCGGGTTTGCGGCTTGCCGTCAATGCCGAGCGGCATCTCAAATCGCCGGCGGAAATGGCGCGGCTGTTTGCCCGCTTTCCCGACGCTATCGCCCGCACGCTCACGATCGCGCAAGCCTGCACCTTCTCGCTCGGCGAGTTGCACTACGAGTATCCCGACGAGCCGGTGCCGGCAGGCAAAACCGCCCAGCAGCATCTGGACGATCTCACCTGGGCGGGCGCACACAAGCGCTACCCCAAGGATCAATATCCGGACGGGATTCCCGAAGACGTCGAGCAGCGGCTGCGTGAAGAACTCAAGCTCATCGCCAAGCTCGATTACGCGCGCTATTTTCTCACCGTGCACGATGTCGTGCACTTCGCCCGCAGCCGGGAAAAGGAAATCCTCTGCCAGGGCCGCGGCTCGGCGGCGAACAGCGCCGTGTGCTTTTGCCTCGGCATCACCGAGGTGAATCCGGAAAAGACCAAGCTGCTGTTCGCCCGCTTCATTTCCGAGAACCGCGGCGAGCCGCCCGACATCGATGTCGATTTCGAGCACGAGCGGCGCGAGGAGGTGATCCAGTACATCTATAAGCGTTATGGGCGCGACCGCGCGGCGATCTGCTCGACCGTCGTGCATTATCGCTCCCGCCGCGCCATCCGCGAAGTCGGCAAGGTGATGGGACTGACCGAGGACGTCACCGCGGCGCTGGCGAAAACCGTCTGGGGCTATGGCGACGGCCTGCCGGACGACCACGTCCGCCAGGCCGGCCTCGACCCCTTCAATCCGGCGATCCGCCAGGCCGTCCACCTCGCCGACGAGCTGATCGGCTTCCCGCGCCACCTCTCGCAGCATGTCGGCGGCTTCGTGCTGACCCGCGCGCCGCTCGACGAAACCGTGCCGATCGGCAATGCCGCCATGGACGACCGCACCTTCATCGAGTGGGACAAGGACGACATCGATACGCTCGGCCTGATGAAGGTCGACGTGCTGGCGCTCGGCATGCTGAGCTGCCTGCGCCGCGGGCTCGATCTCCTGCAGCAGCATTATGGCAAGACCTATTCGCTCGCCTCGCTGCCGCAAGACGATCCCGCGATCTACGAGATGCTGTCGCGCGCCAATTCCATCGGCGTGTTCCAGGTCGAGAGCCGCGCGCAGATGTCGATGCTGCCGCGGTTAAAGCCGCAATGCTTCTACGATCTCGTCATCGAGGTGGCGATCGTGCGGCCGGGACCGATCCAGGGCGATATGGTGCATCCCTATCTGCGCCGGCGCGACGATCTGAAAAACGGCAAGGAGCCCGATTATCCGTCCCCGCATCCCTCACAAGGCGACCGCGACGAATTGAAAGACGTTCTCAAACGCACGCTCGGTGTGCCGCTGTTCCAGGAGCAGGCGATGCAGATCGCCATCACCGCGGCCAAGTTCACGCCGGACGAGGCCGATGGGCTGCGTCGCGCCATGGCGACCTTCCGCCACAACGGCAATGTTCACCTGTTCCGCGACAAGTTCATCAACGGCATGACCGCCCGCGGCTACGACAAGGACTTTGCCGAGAATTGTTTCAGCCAGATCGAAGGTTTTGGCGAATACGGCTTTCCCGAAAGCCATGCGGCAAGCTTTGCGCTCCTGGTCTATGCCTCGTCGTGGATCAAATGCCGCTATCCCGAAGTGTTCTGCGCCGCCATTCTCAACAGCCAGCCGATGGGTTTTTATCAGCCGGCGCAGCTCGTGCGTGACGCGCGCGCCCACGACGTCGAGATCCGCCCGGCCGACGTCAATTTCAGCGATTGGGACTGTACATTGGAGCCTGCCGCCGACGGCAAGCATGCCGTCCGGCTCGGCTTCCGACTCGATTAGCGGGCTCAGCGACGATGAATTGACGAAGCTCATCGCCGCGCGCGGCAACGGCTTTGCCTCGATCGAGCGGCTGGCCGCGGTCGCCGGCATTTCGCGCTTCGCCATCGAGCGGCTGGCCGAGGCGGATGCATTTCGCTCGATGGGCCTCGATCGGCGCGCCGCGTTATGGACGGCGCGACGGCTCGACGTGATCGGCATCCGCACGACGCGCCCCAAGGCGGCAGCGAACAACGAAACCGTGAACGACAACAAAAACGATGATGAAAAGCTCCCGCTCCTCGCTCCCCATATGAGCGACGAACTATTTCCGGAGCCGGCGGTCGCGCTTCCCGCCATGCCGCTCGCCGAGCATGTCGTCGAGGATTATGTGGCGACCGGCCTGTCGCTGAAGGCGCATCCGGTGCACTTCTTCCGCGAACGCCTCACCGCGCTTGGCGTCATGCGCAACACCGCGCTGCGCGGCGACGACTTGCGTCAGGATTTGCGAGTCACCGTCGCCGGCCTCGTGCTGGTGCGGCAACGGCCGGGGACGGCGAAGGGCGTGATCTTTATGACCTTGGAGGACGAGACCGATATCGCCAACATCATCGTCTGGCCGAAAGCTTTCGAGATCAACCGCCGCACGGTGATGACGGCGCGTTTCCTCGCCGTGCGCGGCCGCCTGCAACGGGCCGGTCTTGTCATCCATGTGGTGGCGGAGACGTTTATCGATCTTTCCGCGGAGCTATCGATGTTGCGCGATGGCGGGCTGCGCGAAACCGGCGACCTGTTTGCACCGAAATTTTCCGGTGCGCAGCATCCGCTGGATACGCAGCTTCTGCTCAAGAGCCGCGATTTTCATTGAATTGCTGGTCTCCGCTCGTCCCCGCGAAGGCGGGGACCCAGTGCCCCGCACTCAGAACTGGATTCCCGCTGCCGCGGGAATGAACGGCAATAAATCACTCGCCACCCTTCCCCACGCTCTTCTCCAGCACGCGCGCCAGCCGCTCGGAAAATAACCGCGGATCGGCCGGCCGGTCGCCCTCGAGCACGCGCGCTTCGTCGAGCAACAAATGCGCCGCGTCATCCTTGAGCATGTGCTGCTCGCCGCCGAGGCCGGCGAGCGCGACCACGAGCTGATGCCGCGGATTGACCTCAAGGATCGGCTTCGAGGCGGCGCCCAACCGCCCGGCCCCGGCCAAGAGCTTTTCCAGCGCCCGATCCGGCCCGGCCTCGGCGGCGACGAGGCAGACCGCGCTGTCGGTGAGCCGCTCGGAGGCCCGCACCTCGGCCACCGCGTCACCGAGCGTGTTCTTGATAAAGACCAAAAAGTCTTTGACCTTATCCTGCAGCTCCGGCGCCGGCGCCTCTTGCGCATCGAGGAGCGGAATAGCTGCGAGATCCGCCGCGCCTTGCGTCACCGATTTGAGCGGCTTGCCGTCGAACGGCGGCGCCGACATCACCCAGAAGGAATTGACCGGATCGGACAAGAGCAGCACCTCGATGCCGCGGGCGCGGAAGCCTTCGAGATGCGGCGAAGACTTCAGACGTTCGATATCGTCGCCGGCCAAATAATAGATCGCCGTCTGATTGGGCTTGAACGCCGCCACGTAGTCCTTGAGGCTTCGCCAGGTATCGGCCGCCGTGGTCTTGAAACGCGCCAGCGTCAGCAGCGCATCGCGGCGCTCGAAATCCTCGTAGACGCCTTCCTTGAGCACGACGCCGAACAGGTCCCAGACCTTGGTGTAGGTTTCCGGCTCCTTGTCGGCGAGCCGTTCCAGTTCGGCGAGCACGCGGCTGGTGGCGCCTTTGCGGATGGCGGCGAGCAGCGGACTTTCCTGGATTTTCTCGCGCGAGACGTTGAGCGGCAGGTCGGCGCTGTCGACCAGGCCGCGAACAAAGCGCAGATAGCGCGGCAGAATGTCGGCGTCGTCGGTGATGAAGACCCGTTTGACGTAGAGCTTGATCCGGCCCTTGCGGTCGGGATCGAACAGATCGAACGGTCGCGCGCCGGGCACGAAAAACAGCGACGTATAATCCTGCCGGCCTTCGGCGTGGAAATGAATGGTCAGCGCCGGCTCGTCGAATTGGCCGGCGATGCTGCGGTAAAAGTCGGTATAGTCGGCAGCCGTGATCGCAGACTTCGGCTTTGCCCACAACGCCGCGCCGTCGGTGATTTCCGCAACCTCGGCGCTGGGCTTTTCGACGATCGCGATCGGCACCGGCACGTGGCCGGACTGGGCGCGGACCAGCCGTTCGATGGTGGCGCGTTCGGTGTAGGACTTGGCGTCTTCCAGCAGATGCAGCACGACGCGCGTGCCGCGGCGCGGCGCATAGGCGGCATCGGCCGGCGCCACCGCGAACGAGCCCTTGCCGTCCGAGGACCACACGTTCGCCTCGTCGGCCCCGGCGCGGCGGGAAAACACCTCGACGCGGTCGGCGACCATAAACGCCGAATAGAAGCCGACGCCGAACCGGCCGATCAAGGCCGTCTCTTCCTCGCTCTTCGCCGCCTCGAGGCGATCGATAAAGGCCTTGGTGCCCGAGCGGGCAATGGTCCCCAATGCCTCGATCATCTCGTCGCGGCTCATGCCGATGCCGTTGTCCTCGACGGTCAGCTGCCGCTTCTCGGCATCGACCGTGAGCGTGATGCGGGGCTTGGCGTCGTCGCCAAGGAGCGCCGGCGCGGCGATGGCTTCATAGCGCAACCGCTCGCAGGCGTCGGCGGCATTCGAAATCAGCTCGCGGAGAAAGACGGATTTCTCGGAATAGACCGAATGCACCATCAGCTGTAAGAGCTTGGCGACATCCGCTTCAAACGGACGGCTTTCCGATTGGGTCTCCTCAGTCATCGTCATAGCGGCATCCCCGGCGAAATTCTTAACGACGCGTTCTTGATCCGAATTTCTTGGTTCGGAATTCTTGGTGCGGAGATGGCGAGAGGCCGCCGCCGGGTCAAGCCCTAGCGGCATCGACCGCGGCGGCCGACGGCTCGGCGATTGGCTTATGAGGCGGCGAGCACGTCGGGGGTGTGCACGTGCTCAGGCCGCACGCCGACGGCCAGCAAGCGGCCGGGTATGCGCTGCAGCACCGGGATCAGGTTGAACAGCTTGAACAATAGCGGCGGCTTCGGCCGTTGCGTGGTGGAAAGGGCGCGGCTGACGATCCGGTTCTGCATGATGAGCTGGATAGCCTGGGTGAACCGTACCGGGAAGGTGCGCCGCGCCTGGATCGCGCGCAGATCGTCGTCGCTCATGGTGCCGGCCTTGAGCGGTGCGGCCAGGCGGTTCGCGGCGGCGACCGCGTCCTGAATGGCGATATTGACGCCGACGCCGCCGATCGGCGACATCGCGTGCGCCGCGTCGCCGATGCAGATGAGCCCGGGCCGCCACCATTGCCGCAGCCGGTCGACGGTGACGCTCAGAAGCTTGATGTCGTCGAAGCTTTTCAACTCGCCGACGCGATCGGCGAGAAACGGCGACATGAACACGACCCGCTGCCGGAATGCATCGAGACCCTCCGCCTTCACCCGATCGATGCCACCTTTGGGGATGACATAGGCGCATTGCCAGTAATCGCCGCGATCGAGCATGATCATCATGGTGCCGGCCTCGATATGACCGAACGATTCGGCCTCATCGGCCGGCTGGTGCGGCAACCGGAACCACAGCACGTCCATCGGCGCGCCATAGTCGTCGCTCTTGAACCCGGCCTTGTCGCGAACCGTCGAGTGACGGCCATCGGCACCGACGACGAGATCGGCGCGGATCGCGAGCTCGCCGTCCGGCGTCTTGGCGCGAACGCCGACCACGCGGCCGCCTTCCTCGATCAGGTCGGTCGCCTCCGCCTGCATCCGCAGATCGAAGCTTTTGTAGCTTTTGCCGCGGGCGGCAAGAAAATTGAGAAAGTCCCATTGCGGCATGAGTGCGATGTATTTGCAGCGCGTCGGCAGGTGCGTCAGGTCGATCATGCGCACGTGCTCGTCGCCGAACTGCATGGTCAGCCGATCGACCTTTTGATGCGGCAGCTTGAGGAACTCGTCGAGCAAGCCCAGCTCGAACATCAGCTCCAGCGTCGACGGATGAATGGTGTCGCCGCGGAAATCGCGAAAGAAATCGGCGTGCTTTTCCAGCACCACGACATCGACGCCGGCGCGGGCGAGGAGAAAGCCGAGCATCATCCCGGCCGGCCCGCCGCCGACAACGCAGCATTTGGCGACGACAGTCGAAGTCGGCATGACGACACTCTCGCTCTCGCGGGCGAGAACGCGTGGCCGCGTTCAGGCCGGCTGTGGGGTCTGCGGCGACACGCCGAGCTTCTTCTGCAGGCTCGACGATGACGTGGTGTATTGGAATACCAGCCGCTTCTCCGGATAAACGTAATGGTACGCCTTCTGCGCCATCAGCGCACCTTCGTGGAAGCCAGACAGGATGAGCTTAAGCTTGCCAGGATACCAATTGATGTCGCCGATCGCGAAAATTCCCGGCACGCTGGTCTCGAAGGCGGCAGTCTCGACCGGGATCAATTCGTTGTTCTTCAGCTCGAAGCCCCAATTGGCGACCGGTCCGAGCTTCATGGTGAGACCGAAGAACGGCAGCAGCGCATCGCAGGCGATTTCGTGGATCGAGCCCTCGTTGGTCTTGACGATCGCCCTCGTGATCTGGCCGCCGTCGCCTTGCAGCGACGTTACCTGACCGAGCACGAAATCGATTTTGCCCTCGCCGACGAGCGACATCATCTTGTTGACGCTGTCGGGCGAGGCGCGGAATTCGCTCCGCCGGTGCACCAGCGTCAGATGGCTGGCAATTGGTGCAAGGTTCAAAGTCCAATCGAGCGCGCTGTCGCCGCCGCCGACGATGAGAACGCGCTTGTCGCGGAACGCATCCATCTTGCGCACCGCGTAAAACAGCGATTTGCCCTCGTACGGTTCGACTCCGGGGATCGGCGGACGTTTGGGCTGGAACGAGCCGCCGCCGGCGGCGATGACGACGACTTTCGCCTCGAACACCTTGCCCTGGTCGGTGGTCACGCGAAACAGCGGGTCGCCGATCTTCTCGACCTTCTCCACCATCTCGTTGAGATGAAATTGCGGATTGAACGGTTTGATCTGCTCCATCAGCGCGTCGACCAAGCCTTGGGCGCTGGTGAAGGGAATGCCGGGAATGTCGTAAATCGGTTTTTCCGGGTAAAGCTCCGCGCACTGGCCGCCGATCTTGTCGAGAATGTCGATCAGGTGGGTTTTCATGTCGAGTAGGCCCAGCTCGAACACCGCAAATAAGCCGATCGGTCCGGCGCCGATGATGACAACGTCTGTCTTGATAGCTTCGTCCATGTCGTATCCGTGCTCGCCTTTATGGATAACGTCTAAAGGGGGGTGAAAGGGTTGCGAGTGTCTAGCGTCTTGGCCGCGACAGGGGAAGAGCAACCACGACCGCCGGCGCTCAAGGACCCGCACCCGATTTGTTCCGCCGACGCTTAATGTTTGCGCCAGCGCGGCGCGAGCATGGTGCGGAAAAAGCTTGCCCGGATTTGGTCCGACGTGGAATCCGGTTTTCCGAAGAGACCATTCGCGATCAAAAAAATGCTGGAGCGCGGTCGATCGATCCGAAGCGATTGGCGCCGGCTTTAGGCCTGCCGGTCCGGCGTTCGCACCGTCAGGCCGTCGAATTCCTCGCTGACCTTGATCTGGCACGACAGCCGCGAGTTCGGCTGCACGCCATAGGCGAAGTCGAGCATGTCCTCTTCCATCGGCGACGGCCCGCCGACCTTTTCCCGCCACCCCTCGTCGATATAGACGTGGCAGGTCGAGCAGGCGCAGGCCCCGCCGCATTCCGCCTCGATCCCCGGCACGCCGTGCTTGATCGCCGTCTCCATGACGGTCGACCCAACCTCGCCCTCGACCGTGCGGGCCGTGCCCGCGGCGTCGATAAAAGTGATTTTGACCATCGTGGAAGGAGCCGGACCTGTCGGCCGGCGTGGACTGGCAACGATCAAGCCGGCCGGCGGCTCGTCTTCTATCGGCTCGCGCGGCGCTGCGCTAGTAGCGTCAAAGTGCGAAAGATTTCAGTGGTCGCGCGCGCGGCCGCCGATGGCGCCGGCAGCAGGCCGTTCCGCGCCGTCGCCCAGGCGTAGCTCAATCGCAACGCGCGCCTCGACGCTTGCGGCTTCGAGTTCGGCGATCGCCGCAACCATGGCCGTTTCATTGCCGTTGCCCGCGGCGGCTTCCTCCAGCCGTTCGGCGGCAAGCGCCACCCGCCACGCCCCGACGCCGCGCGCGGAACCCTTGAGGGTGTGCGCCGCGGCGGCAGCTCGCGCCGGGCGGGCACCGGCGATCCGCTCCAGCGTCATCGTGGTCTGGCGCGCGAAAATCTCCAGAACTTCCCGCTCGAGGCCACGGTCGCCAAGCGTCATGCGTTCAAGGTGAACATCGTCGATGGTCATCGGCCTCTCGTGCACGGGCATAGTCACGACGTTTGATTGGGTCACGATGTCCTCCCCGACGCTCGCACCACCACATGGGCCGCGACCATAGCGGCAGAGCGCCGAAAAAGCGTTAAATACAGCTCTTGCAGGGGGATTTCGGCCTGCTCTTTCGGTTTGCTGGGTAAGTGACTTCTTACGCCAACACCCCGGATCTAGAGTTTTCCACCAGCGCCGGGGAAATGGTCAGCCACGCCAACTTGCCCCCAGCCGGCCCCAGACCGGCCGTATTGTTGGCGACACAATGGCGCATCGGGGCCGAAACCAACGGAAATCTTCAATCATAGTAACCAAACCGTTAATCCGTTAACGATGATTAAAAGGAGGTAACCAAGTTCGGTTTCCTTCGATCCGCCAGACCAATAGGATGGGGTCCGGCAGTGGGACATGAGGGCGGGGGAGCCCTCGTGCGGATACTTGAACGATCACGCGCGCGTGGCGCGGTCCAAAGTTCGCTCGGGGCCGCCCTAGTCCGGCGTAAGACGCGAGGCGACGACCGACATGGCCAATAACCCGAAGAAGATCGTGGATCCGACCGAAGCGGCGCTCTCGGCGATCCAGGAAGCGCTGAAGGTTAGGGACGACGAGGATCAGCCGGACCACCAGGCGGAAAGCGTCCAGGAACCGCCCGCCAGGGCCATGGAAGACGAGCGCTGGCACGACGCCCAGGCGGCGGTCCCCAGCTATTTCGAACCCGATGAGATCGGCGCTCCCGCGAGCGACCAACGCGCGTTTCCCGCCAATGACGACCAGCAGTCGATCGGCCAAGTCCTGCACGCCCTCCAGAAGCGGCCGGCGCGCACGTCCTATTTCGTCGCTGCGATATTTTCCGGCGCCTGGATCATCGGCTGCCTGGCGCTGTCCGTTGCCTATCTCGGCGACGTCGGCGCCGCGCTCGGCCCCAATCACTCGCCGCTGGCGATCCTGATCGGGCTTGGCACGGCGGCTCTGCTGCCGATCATCTTCTTCTTCGGCGTGGCGCACATGGCCTGGCGCTCGCAGGAATTGCGGCTGGTCGCCCAATCGATGGCGCAAGTCGCAATGCGGCTCGCCGAGCCGGAGAGCGTGGCGCGGGAGTCCATCGTCACGGTCGGACAGGCGATCCGCCGCGAAGTCGCCGCCATGGGCGACGGCGTCGAGCGCGCGCTGGCGCGTGCGAGCGAACTCGAAACGCTGGTGCGCAACGAGGTCGCGGCGCTTGAACGCACCTACAGCGACAACGAGGTGCGCATCCGCGGGCTGCTTCAGGACCTTGCCAACCAGCGCGACACGCTGGTCGGGCAGGCCGAGCAGGTGCGCTCCGCCATCAACAACGTCCACATCGATCTGACGCAGGACCTTTCGACCATCAGCGATCTTGTCGGCCAGCAGGTCAACGAGGCCGCCGAGCGCATCACCCATTCGCTCGCCGAAAAAGGCGAGCAGATCACTGTGGCGCTGGGTCAGATCGGCGACAATATGATCCAGCAATTGAGCGTGCGCGGCGAAGATCTGATCGTGCGCCTGGAAACGGCCAGCGAGGAGACCTCGCGCGCGCTCGCCACCGCCAGCGACCAGCTCACCACCAGCCTGAATTTCAAGACCGATCATATCGGCGAAGAATTCTCCGAGATCGCCCGCGGTCTCGAAGACATGATGACGTCGCGGCTCGACGCCGTGACCGACGGCTTCTCGGAGAAGTCGCTGGCGGTCGTCGATATGATGGTCGGCCGTTCGCAGGAGCTGACCGACACGATCGTCAACACGTCGAGCCAACTCGCCGAGACCATCGCGACGCGCGCCGACGAGGTGAATTCGACGCTCAAGGCGTCCGGTGAATCGATCATCCTCGACCTCAACCTACGCGGCGGCGACGTCGCCAAGAAGCTCGAAGCGGCCGGCGCGCGCGTCGCCGAAGGCCTCATAGCGCGCACCACCAAGATGACGGACTCGGTCCGCGAGACCGCCGAACAGGTGGCCGAGACGCTCGCCTCGCGCACCAGCGAGGTGACCGACACGCTGCGCCAAAGCGCCGATCAGGTCGCCGGCGTCGTCTCCACGCACGGCGACGAAGTCAAGAAACTGCTGGAAACCCGGCTCGCGGCGTTCGAGCAGATGTTCGGCCACTCCGGCGCCGAACTCGGCGAAAAGATTTCCCGCGAATCCTCGACGCTCGGCAACCTGATCACCCGCCACCTCGCCGAGTTCGACCGTACGGTAAAGACCTACGGCTCGGAGCTGGTCGAACGTTTGGGCGCGCGCACCCAGGACGTCTCCGAGTCGATGCGCAGCTACGTCGACTCCTTCGACGAGCGCGTGACGGCGAAGGCGACCGAGGTCACCACCGGGCTCGATCAGCGCCTCGGCGGCTTCGAGCAGGCGCTCGACAGCCGCACCCAGACCCTTACCGACGCGCTATCCGCCCGCGTCCTGGATATCGCCAAGACGCTCAGCGAGGGCGGCCGCGAGGTCGTCACCGCGGTCGACAAGCGCATCGCCGACGTGACCGCGGTCATCGACGCGCGCGGGGCGAAGCTCACCGAGTCCATCGGCCAGCGCGGCGCCGAGATCGACAAGGTGCTCGGCGCCCAGGCGCTGCGGGTCGCCAATACGC
Organism: uncultured Alphaproteobacteria bacterium; assembly: GCA_963829395.1. Taxonomy (GTDB): domain Bacteria; phylum Pseudomonadota; class Alphaproteobacteria; order Rhizobiales; family Xanthobacteraceae; genus BOG-931. The sequence goes on from CAWHHX010000004.1 coordinate 246,894, forward strand.
TGGACAGCCGCATCGGCCATCTGGAGCATCTGCTCGTCGGCCGTGCCGAAGCGGTCAGCCAGCAGATCGAAACGCGCAGCCGCGCCGCGGCGGATTTGCTCAACGCCCGGCTCGAAGAGCTGTCGGAAGCGATCCAGACCAATTCCAGCAACGCCGAGCAATCGCTCGGTCAACTCGCCACGCGGACCGTCGAAGCGCTCGGCAAGAGCACGGCGGCGAGCACCGCCGCGAGCGAGGCGCTCAACCGCAGCGCGACCGCAGCGACGGATGCGCTCAACCGCAGTGCCGCCGAGGCGACGGTCGCGCTCAACCGCAGCGCCGGCGCCCTGAGCAACACGATCGCCAACAGCGCCGCCACCGCCAACGAAACGCTCGCCAAGACCACCGAGACTGCCGCCGCCCTGGTGTCGCGCAGCGTTGCCGCCGCCAACGAAGCGATCAGCAAGACCAGCGAGAACGCCACCGCCATCGTGGCGCGCAATGCCAACACGCTAAGCACCACGATCACTGGCAGCGCCACCGCCGCCAACGAAGCGATCAGCAAGACCAGCCAGAGCGCCGCCGAGGTCATGGCGCGCAGCGCCGCCGAAGCCACCACCTCGCTTACCCGGAGCGCCAACGCCCTCAGCAACACCATCACCAACAGCGCCGGTCTTGCCAATGAAGCCATCGGCAAGACTTCGGCATCCGCTGCCGATCAGCTGTCACGCAGCGCCGCGGCCGCGAGCGAGGCGATCGGCCGCAGCGCCAGCGAAGCCGAGCGCACGCTCGCCACCATGAGTGCGGACGTCAGCCGCAACATCTCCGGCCGAGCCGATGAGATCACCGCGACGGTATCGCAGCGGGTCGGCGAGATGTCGCAGCTGCTCGACGAGAAGTCGAATGGGCTGTTGGCGACCATTTCCGGCAAAGGCCAGGAACTTGCCGGCGAGGTCGGCCGCATCACCGACCAGGCGGTCAAGTCGATCGAGGCCAAGAGCTTCGTTTTCACCCAGACGATGATGGACAACAGCGAGGAGATCGCGCGGCTCATCAACGACGCCAGCCAGACCGCAACCGCGGCCATGACGCGAACACTGGGGCAGCTGCAGGAAGGCGCGCACGGCGTCAGCGAAGCGGCCAAGACGACGATCACCCGCACCCTCGACGACCTGCACGCCGCCACCCGCGCCGCGATCGAAGAATCGAAGCAGACGGCGTCGGCGACGGTGGCCGACATGCTGGAAACTCACGGCATGCTCCGCTCCGACACCACTGCGCTGTTCGAGCGCCTGCGCGAGGCCAATATCTTGCTGCAAGAGGTGCTCAGCGGCGCGCACGAAAACATGAGCTCGCTCGAGCGCACGATGGTGACGCGCGTGTCCGAATTCGTCGCCGCCATGAACGATCTCACGCTCAAGAGCGATACCAGCGCCACGGTGGTGCAGCAGCATATCGGTTCGTTCAACGCCGTAACCACCAAAGCCCTGCGCGAACTCGGCGAGCTGGCCTCGCAGTTCAACGTCCATGGCCGCTCGCTCGCCGAAGCGGTCGAACTTCTGGAAAAGAGCAACCGCCGCACCGAGGAGTCGGTCACGGCCAGACGGACCAACATCGAGTCGCTGGTTTCGACGCTGGACACCCGCACCGACGACTTTGCGCAGCGGCTGACGCGCTTTTCCGGCCTGCTCGACGAATCGCTTGACGCCGCGACGACCCGCGCCCGCGAGATCGCCAGCATCATCGCCGAGACGAGCAATACCAGCGTGCAAACCATCGAGCAGCAATACGACCTGGTGCGCGCGACCTCGGAGGAAGAACGCAAGCGCACCAGCGAGACCATGAATGCGGTCTACGACGAAGCCACGACGCAAGTGCACTCGTTCTTCCATCAATCCGCCGAACGCTTCGCCGAGATCATGCAAGGCATGAAGCAGATGGCAGCGGAGATGCAGCAAGAGCTGGAGACGACGCGCGCCGAGCTGCGGCGCGGCATTTTCGAGTTGCCGCAGGAGACCGCGGACAGCGCCGCGCAGATGCGCCGCGTCATCGTCGACCAGATCGAGGCTTTGGCGGAGCTCAATCGCATCGTCGCCCGGCACGGACGCTCGCTCGACACCACCGAGCCGATGCGGCCGGAACTGCCGCGACCCGAACCGCTGCGGCGCGAGCCGGAGCCGGCTTATGTCGCCGGCGGCGGCGGCCGTCCGCCGGCGCGACCGGCGCGCGATATCACCGCGGCGCCGCCGGCCGGCATGCGCGGCGACATTACCGGCGCGCCGCCACGCCGGCCAGAACAGCCGCCGCAACAAGGGCCGCAAGGCCAGAATGGCGGCAACGGCCGCAACGGCGGCGGCTGGCTCAGCGAGCTGTTGACGCGCGCGTCGCGCGACGACAGCCCGCCGATCGCTCCGCCCGCTGCGCGCGGCGACGAGCGCGCGCAGCGCGACAGCGCCAACTCGCTGGAATCGCTTGCGGTCGATGTTGCCCGCATGATCGACCACGAGGCGGCCGCCGATTTGTGGGAGCGTTACAAACGCGGCGAGCGCGGCTTGTTCACCCGGCGCCTCTACACCGCCCAGGGGCAAAAGGCGTTCGACGAAATTCGCCGCAAATACCGGACCGATCCGGAGTTCCGGCAGACGGTCGAGCAATATATCCACGAGTTCGAACGGCTGCTCGACGATGTCTCGCGTGGCGATCGCGGCGCGGCGGTGGTGCGCAACTACCTGACCTCGGATACCGGCAAGGTCTACACCATGCTGGCGCATGCCGCCGGCCGGTTCGACCAATAACGTCCCGCTGCGTTCGTCGGCCGCCCTCCCCGCTCCTGCGGCGCCGCGCCACAACGCAAACTCGGTCAACGACCTTGTGAGCTAGGTCAATGACCTGACGAACTGCGTCAATGACCGCCTTGCTTACCGAGCGACAGCGGCGTTACCGTCCGGGCATGGAAGCTCCGGTTTCCTTACCGACCGCTGCGGACGTCGAGGCGGCTGCCCGCCGGCTTGCCGGTATTGCCTTGCATACCCCCTTGCTCACGTCGGCGGCGCTCGATGCGATGACCGGCGGACGGGTTTTCCTCAAAGCCGAAACGCTGCAGCACACCGGCTCGTTCAAGTTCCGCGGCGCCTACAACAAGCTGGCGGCGATTCCGATCGAGCAACGCTCCGGCGGCGTGGTGGCATTCTCGTCCGGCAATCACGCGCAGGGCGTTGCCGCAGCGGCGCAGCTCCTCGGCATGGCGTGCGTGATCGTGATGCCGCATGACGCGCCGCGCGCCAAACGCGAACGCACCGCTGCGCTCGGCGCCGAGCTTGTGCTCTACGATCGTGTCCGCGACGATCGCGAAGCCATCGCCGGCGACATCGCCGCGCGCCGCGGCGCCGTCCTGGTGCCGCCCTATGACGACGCGCTGATCATCGCCGGCCAGGGCACTGCCGGTCTCGAAATCGTCGACGATCTGCAGGCACTCGGCCTGGTACCCGAAGTGGTCGTGGTCACGGCATCCGGCGGCGGCCTCACTGCCGGCATCGCGCTCGCCGTCAGCGCGCGCGTTCCGAACGCCGTGCTCTATACCGCCGAGCCGCAAGACTTCGACGACCATGCCCGCTCGTTCCGCAGCGGCCAGCGTGAGCAGAACGCCGCCGTCAGCGGCACGATCTGCGACGCGCTGATGGCGCGCACGCCCGGCAAGCTCACCTTCGCCATCAACCAATCGCTGGTCGGCGGCGGCGTGGTCGCCAGCGATGCCGAGGTCGCCGCCGCCGTCGCCTTCGCCTTCTCGGAATTAAAGCTCGTGGTCGAGCCGGGCGGCGCCGTGGCGCTCGCCGCGCTGATGACCGGCAAGGTGGACGTCACCGGCAAAGTTGCCGTGGCCGTGCTCTCCGGCGGCAACGTCGACCCCGAATTGTTTGCTCGGCTGGTCGCCTAGAGCATGATCCGGAAAGGTGGAAGCCGGTTTTCCGAAAAGATTATGCTCCGCTAAAAAATCGGGAGCACCAATCGATCCGACGCGATCGCGTTCGAGCGAGCGCCTCGCCGCCGCGCGGGCGGCGAGGATCGCAGTTCAACAACGCAACCGCCGCCGCAAGTCTCGCCGGCGGCCGTGGGGACGCATGCGCTCTATGCGCCGGCGCCGGGCAGAAAGCAGCGGATCTGCGTTGATCCTTCGGAGTTCATATACGGCCAGACCACAGCCGGACCATACCGGTTCGGTTCGGTGACCAAAGCCGCCTCGGGAACAACAATCCATTCGCCGTGCAGCCGCACACGGTAACGGCCGTCCTGCGTGTCCCAATCGACATTCTCTACTTTGAAACCGTCGGCAAACGAACAACACAAGCCTTTGCCGCTGGCCAGCTGATCGAACCACGCGTGCAGTGGTTCATTGGCATAGCGGCCGTCATCACGCGCCGACACATTGTCGGCAATCAAAGCACTCATGCACAACGCTACGACCGCCAACAAAGGACCGGTGAGTTTGTGCATCGTGGCCTCCAGATGATCGTGTTACGCGGACCGACAACAAGGAGGTCCGGCAGACCTGGAGAGAAAGCTTTTGCCTGCGCGTCGTTGTTGATCCGCATCGACTCGTGGAAAGCAACTTCTGTGCCGTTTAACGAATCACGCCAAGGGGAGAACATACCTGCTTAACAAAGAATGAACAGGCGCGCGACGTGAACAATACGTACGCGCACTGATTCGCGGCGCCGATCGTGCCGACCAATTCGGTGCGGAATTGAGATTGCGGAATTGGAACTTTGTGTTGGCGTGCGACGATAGCGGGTTCCGCCGCTAGCTAAACAGCGCAATGAGCTCTTCTTCGCTTAAGCTATGCAGCGCCGCGAGCGGATCGTTCGGCGCCGCGCGCGAATTTGCCGGCGCCGCTACCTTCATTTCGGCGGGCGGCGGCGAAGGCGGCGCGGCAGGCGGCGTTGCTTGTACAACTTGAGCGGCGCCTGAGGCGGAACCGACGGTTTCGACCGCGATCAGAGCGTCCGCTGGCGCGTCGGCGTCCTGACCGTTCGCCCGCACCGCTTCATTGCGCCCGTCCAACGGGCTCCCGTCCATTGGACTAGGCATGGAGAGCGCGAGCGTTGCGGCCGGTTTCGCCGCATTTTCTTTCGCTTCGGCGGCTGCCTGCATTTCGGGCAAAGCCGGATGCACGAAGCCGGGCTGCAGCAGCGATCGAGCGTGATCTTCGTCCGACACGGCGACGTCGATAGCGTGGGCCAACGGCCTGGGAGAGACGCCATTCAAGCCGGCGGATTCACCGTTGAACGTTTGGACGCCGGCCGACCGTTCGGCCGATGCCGGCACCGGGGCGGCGAAGGCAGCATGCGGCATCATCTGATCGATTCGCTGTGACAAGTCGCACAGCAGCGCCGCCGCGCTCAGCGACCTTGCGGCCGCCGCGTCATTGCGCACGATGGCATCGCCCACTTCGCGGATCGATGCCTCCAGCGAATCGCACAAGGCGGCGTCGACCTCGCGCATGCGCAACGCCATGGCCACATCATGGATGCGCTCGACGGCGAAATGAACTTCGGGCGCCAACGTGCCGTTCGCCTGGAGAATCGACTCGATCTGCCTGACCGTCATCGCCACATCGGCCAGGCCATCAGTTGACCGGCCGGGCTCCTCCACCGGCGAATCGCCGTGCGCGATGTTGAGCAGATCGATCGCGCCGGCGAGCCCATTGGTACCCGGATGCGAATTGCCGCTTGGATATTCCCTCAAGGAATGACCATTGCGCTCGACCGCGGCTGGCGCCACGACTGCCGCACGGCCGGCTTCTTTTGGCGGCTCAGCCAAAATGTCCGGCAACGGCAAAAGATCGTTGGACATCATGTTCACCGGTCGATGCCGATTCAAACAGCATACCCGCCCCGACCAAGCAACCGTACCTTCGGGGCCGAGCCTAGGCGATCGCCGCAGGCGGCCGCCTGCCCTCACCCCCACAACGCCGACTCAGACGGATAAACAAGGCTCCCTTCATAGCGCAAACCGTCCGGACGATCCTTGGCAAGGAGCAACGGGCCGTCGAGATCGACATAGCGCGCCCGCTGAGCCACGAGCATGGCCGGCGCCATCGCCAGCGACGTGGCGACCATGCAGCCGACCATGATGGCAAAGCCCCGTCGCTCGGCTTCGGCGGCCAGCGCCAGCGCCTCGGTCAACCCGCCGGCCTTGTCGAGCTTGATGTTGACGGCGTCGTATTTGCCGGCCAACGCGTCGAGCGAGGTGCGGTCGTGCACGCTCTCGTCGGCGCAAACCGGAATCGGGCGCTTGATTCGCGCCAGCGCATCGTCGCCGCCCTCCGGCAACGGCTGTTCGATCAGCGTGACGCCGGCGTCGCCGCAGGCGGCGAAATTCGCCGCGAAATTGTCAGCGTTCCAGCCCTCATTGGCGTCGACAATGATGTCGGCGCGCGGCGCGGCGCGGCGCACCGCCGCGATCCGCTTGCCGTCCTCGTCGTCGCCGCCGCCGAGTTTGACCTTGAGCAAGGGACGCCACGCGGCGCGCTCGGCCGCCGCCGCCATGGCGAGGGGTGAGGCAAGCGAGATCGTATAAGCGGTGGTCAGCGGCGCGGGAGCGGACAAGTCGGCCAATTCGTAAACGCGCCGCCCAATCTGCCGGGCGTTAACGTCCCAGTAAGCACAATCGAGTGCATTACGGGCGGCGCCGGGGCCGAGCGCACGTTGAAGGGCGGCGCGGTCGAGGCCCTGCCGCAGCGCCGGACGCACCGTTTCGATCGTCGCCACGATGCCGTCGGGCGTTTCGCCGTAGCGTGCGTAGGGGACGGACTCCCCGCGGCCGCGGTGGGTCCCATCGCTGAGTTCGGCCACCACCACGACAGCCTCGGTCTTGCGGCCGCGGCTGATCGCGAACGCGCCGGTTATCGGCCAGCGCTCGATCCGTACGGAGAGCTCCATGCGAGGGCCACTATGACCGAGGTTTTCGGGCGGGCTCAAGGGTCGCGCGGCGCAGGCCCGCCCGCGCCGAGCCCGAGATCATGAGCCGCGTCTCGCTCACCGCTACCGCCGACGGCGAACATTTGGCGCTGGTAGCGGCGGGCCCCTGGACGGCCGAACGCGCCCGCGAGCTCGAGCGAATCATCGACGACACCGCGCGGCGCCATGTCGGCGTGCGCAGCGTCGATATCGACGTCACCGAGCTCGATCGGCTGGATACCTTTGGCGCCTGGCTGATCGAGCGCCTCAAGCGCGCTTTCATCGTACGCGGCTCGGCGGCACGCATCATCGGTCTCTCCGACGCCGATCGCGGGCTGATGGAGGAGCTGCGGCTGGTCAATCAGGCGCCGGCGCGACAGCGCGCCGCGCCCAACCGCCTTGCGCTCGCGCTCGACTCGGTCGGCCGCAGCGTCGCCGAAATGGGCTGGTCGCTTGTCCTGCTGGCGCAAATGTTCGGCGCGCTGACGTCGGCCGCGCTCGGCACCATCGCGCACCCGGGCCGGCTGCGCCTGACCTCCATGGTGCATCATCTCGAGCGCGTTGGCTGGCGCGCAGTGCCGATTATCCTGCTCAGCACATTCATGATCGGCGCCATCCTGGCCCAGCAGGGTATTTTCCGCTTCCGCACCGTCGGCCTGGATATCTACGTCGTCGACATGGTCAGCGTCCTGGTCCTGCGCGAGGTTGGGGTGCTGATCGTTTGCGTCATGGTGGCCGGGCGCTCCTGCAGCGCCTACACCGCCGAGATCGGCTCGATGAAGATGCGCGAGGAAATCGATGCGCTGCGCACCATGGGCCTCGATCCCGTCGAAGTGCTGGTCTTGCCGCGCATCATCGCGCTCGTCATTGCGGTGCCGCTTTTGACCTTTCTCGGCTCGATGGCGGCGCTCTACGGCGCCGGCCTCGTCTGTTGGCTCTATGCCGGCATGGCGCCGGAGATTTTCCTCGAGCGGCTGCGCGAGGCGGTTTGGCTGCCGACCTTCGCGGTCGGCATGATCAAGGCGCCGTTCATGGCGCTGACCATCGGGCTGGTCGCTTGCAGCGAAGGCTTCGAAGTCGAGGGCAGCGCCGCCTCGCTCGGCCAGAAGACCACCGCCTCGGTCGTCAAATCGATTTTTCTTGTCATCGCGCTCGACGGCGTGTTCGCCATGTTCTTTGCCGGCATCGGAATGTGAGCGATGACGAATAACCCGCCGGTCATCAGCGTCCGTGACGTCGTCGTCGGCTTCGGCGGCACGACGGTGCTCGATCACGCCAGCATCGACGTCTACGAAGGCGAGATTCTCGGCTTTGTCGGCGGCTCGGGCGCGGGCAAATCGGTGCTGATGCGCGCCATCATCGGGCTGGTGCCGAAGCGGCACGGCACCATCGCGGTGTTCGGCAACGATCTCGGCGCGCTCAACGACCGCGAGCGGCGCGCCATCGAGCAGCGCTGGGGCGTGCTGTTCCAGCAGGGCGCGCTGTTTTCTTCGCTGACCGCGTTGCAGAACGTTCAGTTCCCGATCCGCGAATATCTCAATCTGTCGCCGCGGCTGATCGAGGAGATCGCGCTCGCCAAGCTGGAGATGGTGGGCTTGAGCGCCGACGTGCGCGGCAAATATCCGTCGGAGCTTTCCGGCGGCATGATCAAGCGCGTGGCGCTGGCGCGGGCGCTCGCGCTCGACCCCGACATCGTCTTCCTCGACGAACCGACGTCCGGCCTCGATCCGATCGGCGCCGCTGAATTCGACGAGCTGATCCGGACCCTGCAGCGCACTTTGGGCTTGAGCGTTTTCATGGTCACCCACGACCTCGACAGCCTGCACGCGGTCTGCGACCGCATCGCCGTCCTGTCCCAAGGCCGCGTGATCGCCACCGGACCGATCGAGACCATGCTCGCGTCCGAGGATCCGTGGCTCAAATCCTATTTCGGCGGCAAACGCGGACGGCAAGCTCATTTGCAAGTTCAAGGGCCCATTCACCACTAAGAGCGCGCGAGAGACCAGCCATGGAGACCAAGGCCAGCTACATCGTCACCGGCGCCTTTACGCTCGCCGTCATCTTCGGCGTGTTCGGCTTCGTCTATTGGGTCCAGAGCGGCGGCGCCAGCAGCGACCGCTCGGTCTATCGCGTGGTGTTCGCCGGATCGGTATCGGGACTGCACACCGGCTCGTCGGTCTTGTTCGACGGCATGCGGGTCGGCGAGGTGACCAAGCTCGCGCTGGACCCGCACGATCCGCGCAAGGTCGAAGCACTGATCGCGCTCGATCGCGCGGTACCGGTACGCGCCGACACCAAGGTGTCGCTGGATTTCCAGGGGCTGACCGGTCTCGCCGAGATTTCGCTCACCGGCGGCGCAGCGGATGCGGCGCTTGTCGTCGCCGACGGCGGCGGACTGCCGACGATTTACGCCGACCCGAATGCCAGCGCCGACGTCACGCAGGCGGCGCGCAACGTGCTGTCGCGCATCAACGGCCTGGTCGGCGAGAATGAGGAAGCGATGCGAGCCTCGATGCGCAACATCGAGACGGTGACGGAGTCGCTGGCCAAGAACTCACAGCGGCTCGACAAGGTCATGGCCGGTCTGGAAAACCTCACCGGCAGCGGCGACAATCGCGGCGAGATCGCCGAAGCCGCCGTGTCGATTCGCAAGCTCGCCGATAATCTCGACAAACGCACCGACGAGATTTCAACCGGGCTCGTTCGGTTCTCCAATTCCGGTCTGAAGGAATATGAGGCCTTCGCCGTCGATGGCCGCCGCACGCTCGCGGAATTGCACAAGGTGATCAAGAACATCAACAATCACCCCTCGCAGCTGATTTTCGGGCACTAGCTTTATCCGCTCATTCCCGCGAAGGCGGGACTCCAGAGGCTGGGTCCCCGCCTGCGCGGGGACGAGCGAGCGGCGCGTCCGCTACGCGGCGATCTCGGCTTCTTCTTCCTCATCGACCAGACGCGGGCTCGGCAGCGGCTGTTCGACGCCGGTGTCGTACCAGCTGATGATCTCGAATCGCCCGTCCTCGTGCTCGGCCAGCGCCGTGCAGCTTTCGACCCAATCGCCGCAATTCATGTAGCGGATGCCGAAATTATCGTGGATCACGGCGTGGTGAATGTGGCCGCAGATCACGCCGTCGACTTCACGGCGGCGGGCTTCGTCGGCCAACGTCTGCTCGAAAGCGCCGATATAGTTCACCGCGTTCTTGACCTTGTGCTTCGCCCATTGCGACAGCGACCAATAGGAAAAGCCGAGCCTGCGGCGAATCGCATTGAAGTAGCGGTTGACGAAGATCGCAAAATCGTAAGCGGTGTCGCCAAGCAGCGCCAGCCAGCGTGCGTGCTTGACCACCATATCGAAGACGTCGCCGTGCACCACCAGGTAGCGGCGCCCGTCGGCGGCTTCATGGATGGCGTTCTCCACGACCTCGATGCCGCCGAAATGGGTGCCGTAATAGTCGCGCAGGAATTCGTCGTGGTTGCCGGGCAGGTAGATGAAGCGGGCGCCTTTGCGGGCCTTGCGCAGCAGCTTCTGCACCACGTCATTGTGCGGCTGCGGCCAATACCAGCCCGAGCGCAATTGCCAGCCGTCGACGATATCGCCGACCAGATAGATCGTCTCGGCATCGTGGTAGCGCAGGAAATCGAGGAGGCGCTCGGCCTGGCAGCCGCGCGCGCCGAGGTGAACATCAGAAATAAACAGAGTACGGAACAGACGCGTGCCGTGCTCAATTTCCACGATATTTGATCTTTCGTTGCTGCGACATGATTTAAGTCTCGGCCACGCCGTATAAGTGCGTCGCATTGCAGCAAGATGACAACAAAAGTTAACGGCCGCAAAAGTTAACGGCCGCGGCGGCAACAACAAATAATGGCGTTCATAGGGACTTTGTGCGCTTGACGGCCGTTTGCCGAGTCACAGCGCTGTCACGGCGCTGCGATAAACGATTCGGCAATGACAGCGCCGATTCTCGCCGCCGCATTTTTCCTCATCGCTACCACTGGCGCTCACGTTGCGAGCATCGCGATCGCGGCGCTTCGGTTGCGGCGAAGCGTGCCCGGCGAGCGGCTGTCGTTCGAGAAATTTCCCCCCGTCAGCCTGGTGCGCCCGCTATGCGGAATAGACAATTATGCCACCGACACGCTGCGTTCGACGTTCGGGCTCGACTATCCGCGTTGCGAAATCCTGTTTTGCGTCGCTTCCGCAAAGGACCCCGTCATTCCGCTGATCAAAACGCTGATGGCGGAGCAACCGGCAGCCGACGCGAAGCTGCTCGTCGGCGACGAGCGGGTCAGCAACAATCCGAAGTTGAATAATGTGCTCAAGGGCTGGCGCGCGGCCAAGCACGATTGGATCGTGCTGGCCGATTCCAACGTGCTGATGCCGCGCGACTATATCGAGCGGCTGTTTGCCAGCTGGCGCGCCGACACCGGGTTGGTCGCCTCGCCGCCGATCGGCTCGCAGCCGGACGGACCGTGGGCCGAGCTCGAATGCGCGTTCCTCAACACCTATCAGGCGCGCTGGCAATATATCGCCGATGCGTTCGGCTTCGGCTTCGCCCAGGGCAAGACCATGCTGTGGCGGCGCGCCGACCTCGAACGCGCCGGCGGCATTGAACTCTGGCCAAGGAGGTCGCCGAAGATGCCGCGGCGACCAAAGTGGTGCGCGGCGCCGGGCTCAAGGTGCAGCTGGTCGATCGGCCGTTCCCGCAACCGCTCGGTTACCGCACCGCCGCCGAGGTCTGGCACCGGCAGGTGCGCTGGGCGCGGCTGCGCCGTGCGAGCTTCTTTGCTTATTTTCTGCCCGAGGCCTTGTCCGGCGGCGTGCTGCCGATGATCGCGCTCGCCATCGTTGCGCCCGCGTTCGGTTTCCCGGCGGCGGCGAGCGTGGTGTCGTTCGGCGTGCTCTGGTACGGCAGCGAGACGCTGCTCGCGGCGATCGTCGGCTGGCACGTTTCGGCCCGCTACCCACTCATCTGTCTCGCCCGCGACGCGCTCTTGCCCGCGCTGTTCGTCAGCGCGTTGCAGGGCGACGATTTCGTCTGGCGCGGCAACGAAATGCAGGTCGAGCGTTTGGGTCCGCGCGGCATGATGGCGCGGGTCCGGCCGCGACTCGCCGCCGTGGCGCCACGAACGCGACGGCGACTGCGCTCACTGCGCGAGCGGATGTCGTAGCCGGGCGCCGACTGTTCTCGGAGTATTCAGATCACGGCAGGTTCAAACGGCGGGTTCGCGAGAACCCGCCGCCGTTATGCTGTCGCTCAGGTTATGCCGATCGGCACGCCCGGCGAGCCGGTTCCGCCGACGATCGGCACCGGGGTGAAGCTGTAGACGAACTGATACTTCTTGTCGGCGATCAAGCCGTCGAAATACAGGTTCTCGTGGTTGACGATCCCGTGCTTGGTTTGCAGCGTCATATGCACCGCGAACGCCAGAGTCTTGTCCGGATTCGGCACGACTTCCACCGCCCAGGTGTCGGCGCCGGTCAGGCAGAGATCCTTCTCGATCACCCAATTGGCGACCTCAAGACCGATGCCGGGCTCGCCGCTGTTGAACTTGTCGTTGTTCTTTTTCCAAAGCGTGCCCCAGCCGGTGTTGAAGAAGATGCCATCGCCGGGCTTGATATCGCTTTCCTGCATGTTTTGCTTGGCCAGCGCGGCGCGCACGTCGGCCATGCTGATCTCTTCGCCGGCTTCCATCATGCGGCCCTTGACCGGCACCATGTCCACCAGGTGGCCCCGGGTGAAAAGCGGCTTGCAATTCTCGACGCCGAGTTTCTTGAGACCGTAAGCGTCGCTGAAATCGGCGGCCGCATGACCATTATAGAAACGCATCTCGGCTTTGTCGCCGGGCGTGCCCATGGCGATGCCGATATGACCGAGGAAGTCGAATTGCGTCCCGACCTGACCGATTTCGGTGCTCACGAACTCGTCGTGATAGACGAGCCGATTGTCGCCGAACGGGCCGCCGGTCGGACTGCCGGGGATGCGCAGCGTGAAGGTGCGCTTCCCGAACAGCGGCATCGAGGCTTCATAGTCGTGGCCGAGCTTGTAGATCTTGCCGTCCTTGATCCACTTGGCGGTGTCGAGCACCTTCGCGGGGGTGATGTGATTGGAGGATCCCGCCTGATCGTCCGCGCCCCATTTCGAAGGCCACCACTTCTCGCTGCTCAGCTTTGGCGGCGCGATCGGATCGGCTGCCGCCGGCGTGATCGGCGACAGCGCGAACTTGCCATAGTTCGCGCCGGCCACTGCGCCCAATCCGGCACCAACTCCGGCGCCCTTCAGAAATCCGCGGCGATCCGTTGCTGACGCTTCAGCGTGTGATGATGCTTCAGTGTGAGATGATTTGGCCGACACCGTTTCAGGCACGGTATCGCGTTCATGACCGTCAGTCATGTTGTATCCCTCCCGGTTTTGCTTTGCTCGTTGTTGAGCAAGCTATTTGTTATTATTAGCGACGACCATGATAGTGTGCCGGCAAGACCGGGACAAGACATAACCACACGCAATATCCAATATCGAAGCGGCGATTTGCGCGGCGCTGCGGCCGGCCGGGCCGTACACATCGCGACAGCGGAGGACGAGCATGGGATTGTTCGATACTGACAAATCCGCGTCACGGCTGCCGGTCTCGTTGATCACCGGCTTTCTCGGCAGCGGCAAGACGACACTGCTCAACAAGCTGCTGCGCCATGACGGCATGGCTGACAGCGCCGTCATCATCAACGAGTTTGGCGAGGTCGGGCTCGACCATCTGTTGGTTCAGGCAGTCGATGGCGAGGTCGCGGTCCTCGCCAGCGGCTGTGTCTGCTGCACCCTGCGCAGCGATTTGGAACAGACGCTGCGCGACCTTCTGGTCAAGCGGGACCGCGGCGAAGTGCCGGCGTTTTCCCGCATCCTGGTGGAGACAACCGGGCTTGCCGATCCGGCGCCGATCATCCAGCTCCTCTTGAACAATCCGCTGGTCAGCCATTTCGTGCGGCTTGACGCGGTGGCGACGACCGTCGATGCGGTCAACGGCATGCGGCAAATCGACGAGCACACCGAGGCCGTCAAGCAAGCCGCCCTCGCCGACCGCTTGTTGCTGACCAAGACGGACCTCGCCGCGCCGGAGACGATCGACGCGCTGACGCGGCGGCTTGCAGCGCTCAATCCGGGCGCGACGCGGCATACGGTGTCAAACGGCGAGATCGCGCCGGATGCGTTGTTTGGTGCGGCATTGTTCGATCCGTCGCGCACGACCGCCGATGTCCGGCGCTGGATCAATGAGAGCGCCTACGAAACGGGCGGGCATGATCACGACGGCCATGCTCATAACCACCTTGGACACGCTCACGGCGATCATGGACACGGCACGGACATCCGCGCCTGCTGCCTCACCAGCGACGAGCCGCTTTCCTGGGACGCGGTCGCCTCGTGGCTCGCCAGGTTGCGAACCGGCGCCGGCAAGGATTTGCTGCGGGTCAAAGGCATCTTGAACCTGATCGGCGAGAGCACGCCGGTGGCCGTCCACGGCGTGCACCACGTTTTTCATCCACCGGTCCAACTCGACGCCTGGCCGGACGCCGATCACCGCTCCCGGATCGTGTTCATCACCAGAGGGATCGAGCGGGCGGACCTCGAAGCAAGCTTTTTCGAACACGTCGCCGCGGCACGCGTCTGATATCCTAATCGGAGGCTGGCGTTGCCTGGACGATTCGATCGGCGATCGCCTCGAGGGTGCCGGCGTCCAGCGGAAAATCGGCCGCGATCCAGGCCGCCTCGGCGGCACGCAGCGCAACGCCCAGCGCCGGCCCTTCCACGACACCGCGCCGCATGAAGTCGGCGGCCTTGAGCGGGAACGCCGGCGCCGTCCAAAGCTGCGGCAGGCTAGCCAGTTCATGCCAGGCGGCGTCGGCCGCGCCAGCGTCCGAACGCGCCCAGGCCACGAACACGCGATCGGCGAACGATTGCGGACCGAGCTGATAAAGCAGCGCGCGCGCCGCCTTGCCGGTCGGCTCCGGCGCAATGCGCCACCAGCCATCAAGCGCCAATAACCGCTCGGACTCGGCATTGGACAAGCGCAGCCGTTGCGTCAGCCACTCCGCGTCCTCCTCGACCCAGACGCCGAGCGCGCCGAGGCGGCGGATGGCGTCGGCTTCGACGCCGAGCGCCGCGTCGACCTTGATCGTGTTCTCGAAGCTCGCGAGATAGGCGACGCCGCCCAGCACCATGCCGAGCAGGCCGCTCTCGGTCATCACCGCAAGCGTCGGCGTCGCCCGCGCGGCGACCAGGAGCTTGAGCATTTCCATGCGCACGCGCTCGCGCGACAGCGACTCGAGGCCGGCGCGGCCGCGGACGCAGGCCTGCACGCCGGCGGCATCCGGCGCGCCGTCACCGAAATGCGCGTGGAAGCGAAAGAACCGCAGGATGCGCAAATAGTCTTCTTCGATGCGCCGCTGCGGCTCGCCGATAAACCGCACGCGATGCGCCGCGATGTCGTCGAGGCCGCCGACATAATCGTGCACTGTTCCATCGGCAGCGACCGACAGCGCATTGATGGTGAAGTCGCGGCGCTCGGCGTCGGCCCGCCAGTCGCGGCCGAACACGACGCGCGCCTTGCGGCCGAATGTTTCGACATCCTGCCGCAGCGTCGTCACCTCGATCGGCCGGTGATGAAGGATGGCCGTGACGGTGCCGTGCTCGATGCCGGTCGGGATCGCCTTGCCGCCGGCCGCCTCGACCCGGCGCATGACCTCCTCCGGCAACGCCGTGGTCGCCACGTCGACTTCGGCGACCGGAATGCGCAGCAAGGCGTTGCGCACCGCACCGCCGACGACGCGCGCTTGTTCGCCGTCGCGATCGAGCAGCGCCAGTACGCGGGCGACATCGCCGTCCTTAAGCCACGCGGCATCGGGGAGACGCGGCGCAGTCGTCACCGGTTCGATTGCGGCACGAACTTGCCGCCCTCGATATGCGCCGGCACATAGGTGGAGCCCGGCGGCGCACGCCCGATCTGCGCCAGCACCAGAAAGCTCCCGGTCATCAAGACCAGCGATGCAATGATCAGACCGGCGAGACGCGGCACCGACCACAACTTCGGCTCCAAAACGCCGGCGTGGGTCGCCAACAGAAATAGCGCATAAAGCACGAACGGAGTGAGAAAGAGGCCGATCTCCGTGGCGAGTGGCCGAATCATCCGTAAACCCGGTCGTAGAGGTTTCTCACTATACCCGCGGTGATGCCCCAAATGTAGCGATCTCCGAACGGTATCGCGTAATATTCCCGCGCGATGCCTTGCCACTCGCGGCTCCTGCGCTGGTGATTGGCGGGCGTCATCAGGAAGGCGAGCGGCACTTCGAACGTCTCGGCGACCTCGCGCGGATTGGGCGCGAGCACAAAGTCCGGGTTTACCCGCGCCACGGTCGGCAGAATGCGGAAGCCGGAAAACGTCAGATAGAGGTCGAGGTAACCCAGAGGCTCGATCAGGATGGGCGCGAGCCCGATCTCCTCCTTGGCCTCGCGCAGGGCCGCGGCAACCGGGCTTTCGTCCTGCGGATCGATCTTGCCGCCGGGAAAGGCGACTTGCCCGGCATGACTGGCGAGCTCTTGGGTGCGGATCGTCAGCAGCACCGTCGGCTCCGCGCGATCGATCACCGGAATCAGAACCGCCGCCGGCTTGGTGGCGGCGACGCCGGCGCGCTCCCACATCGACGGATTGAGATCGAGATCGCCGCGCGCACCGTGTGCCGTCGGATCGGTGAGCGCCGGCGGCACCGCCAACGTCAGCCGCGCCCGCGCGCGATCAAAAAAATTCTCGGCCGCCGTTTGTTGCAACGGCGCCTGTCGCTTGGTCACGCGAAATCCCTCACCTGCTCGGCCGGCGCCATGGGAAAGAATATGCCCATCGACGTCACGCCGAACATCGCCTGGCCGCCAACCTCGCGCTCCTCGCCGAGCTCGACAAGATCAAAGAACAGTGTGCGCGTCACTTTGGCCCATAGGTCGCGGCGGACATGCAGATAAGGTTTGAGACCGCCGGTGCCCGCTTCCGGCTCGAAGCGCAGCGCATGCGCCGGCCCGCATGCCACCCAGTCGTCGACATTGGTGCGGAAATTGAGCACCCGCCCCGACGTTGATTCTTCGATTGAGAGCTCGACGGCCAGAAACGGCGCGTCATCGACCCGGATGCCGCACTTTTCCACAGGCGTGACAAGAAAGTATTTGTCGCCCTCGCGCTTGAGCACGGAGGCGAAGAGCTTCACCAAAGCCGGCCGGCCGATCGGCGTCTTTAAGTAGAACCACGTGCCGTCGGCGGCGATCCGCATGTCGAGATCGCCGCAGAATGGCGGGTTCCATCGCTCGACCGGCGGCGGCCCTCGGCCTGTGGTCGCGGCCTTGCTGAGCGCGCCTGTGATCGCCTCCAAGCCCGATTGCCCTGCCTTCGCCATGGTTTGCCTTGAAGTTGCACCGTTGGACATTAAGTCCGGTGGCAGCATCGCTCGCGGGATCGTGATCGCCTTGCGGCGACTACATCCCGCCAGACTTAAGTTGTGTTCCCGATGAAAGAAAGAATCGGCGCAAAGTCCCGACCATGATCCAGCAACATGCTGGTGGCGCGTATATTGCATCGCAAATGGCGGTGCAAAGTCGGCTACTTTCGTTCGTGGCAGTTTTCGTTCCTGGCAGTTTTCGTTCGTGGCAGTTTTCGTTCGTATCGGTACGCCGAATCTGATGCGCTCGCGAATGCGGCACTAAACAGGGAGTCAAACCATGCCCGCAGTCGGCGGAGATGGGCTCGAGAAGCTTGAAGACATGATCGTGCGCGCGGCCGAGTCGAGCGCCGATCATGTGCGCGCGGCGAAGGCTGCTGTTGGCACCGTGATTTTCGGCCAGGACAAGGTCATCGAGCAGGCGCTCGTCACCATCCTGTCCGGCGGACACGCACTGCTCCTCGGCGTCCCCGGCCTCGCCAAGACGAAGCTCGTGGAAACCATGGGCATCGTGCTCGGGCTCGATGCGCGGCGCATCCAATTTACACCCGACCTCATGCCGTCCGACATTCTCGGCACCGAAGTGCTGGAGGAAAGCCAGACCGGCAAACGAAGCTTCCGTTTTCTTTCCGGTCCGGTGTTCGCCCAGTTGCTCATGGCCGACGAAATCAACCGCGCCAGCCCGCGCACGCAATCCGCGCTGCTGCAGGCGATGCAGGAGCAGCACGTCACCGTCGCCGGCACGCGCCACGATCTGCCGCGGCCGTTCCACGTCCTGGCGACACAAAATCCACTCGAGCAAGAAGGCACCTATCCGCTGCCGGAAGCGCAGCTCGACCGCTTCCTGATGGAAATCGATGTCGATTATCCGGACCGCGCCGCGGAGCGGAAAATCCTGTTCGAGACGACCGGCGCCGATGAGACCAAAGCCAAGCCGGCGATGACCGCCGAAGAACTCCTCGCCGCGCAGCGTCTGGTGCGGCGCCTGCCGGTCGGCGAATCCGTCGTCGAGGCCATCCTGGCGTTGGTGCGCTCGGCGCGACCCGGCCCGGAAGGCGGCGACGCTGCCAAGCTCATTGCCTGGGGACCGTCGCCACGCGCGAGCCAGGCGCTCATGCTGGCCGTGCGCGCGCGGGCGCTGCTCGATCGGCGGCTCGCGCCGTCGGTCGACGACGTGCTCGATCTTGCCGAGCCGGTGCTCAAGCACCGCATGGCGCTCACCTTCTCGGCACGCGCGGAGGGCGAGACCATCGACGGGGTGATCGGGCGCCTGAAGGCGCGGATCGGATAGCGGATGGTCGCTGAGGGAAGGCGCACGTCCGACTACGATCGCCCGGCGGTGCAGCGTGCGGTCGGTGAAGGCCGGACGCTCGCCGCGGTTATGCCGCGATTGATCCTGGAAGCGCGTCGCGTGGCGGCGACCGTGATCCATGGATTGCATGGCCGCCGCCGCGCCGGGCCGGGCGAGAATTTTTGGCAATACCGCCGCTTCGTTTCCGGCGAGCCCGCCTCCCGCGTCGATTGGCGCCGCTCGGCGCGAGACGATCATCTCTATGTGCGCGAACTGGAATGGGAAGCTGCGCATACGGTGTGGATCTGGCCAGATCGTTCACCGTCCATGGTTTTCGCCTCGCCGCTGGTGCGCGACAGCAAGCTTTACCGCGCGTTGGTCATCGCCTTGGCGCTCGCCGAGATTCTGGTCGAAGGCGGCGAGCGGGTGGGAATTCCCGGTTTGATGCGCCCGACCGGCAGCCGCAATGTCATCCAGCGCATGGCGCAGGCGATCATCCATGATCGGAGCGAGCGCTCAAGCTTGCCGCCGAATTTTTCGCCCTCCCCGCTCGCCGAGATCGTGCTCCTGTCCGACCTGTGGAGCGACATTGCCGATGTCCGCCGCACCGTCACCCAACTGTCCGGCAGCGGCGCGCGCGGTCATGTCGTGCAGGTCGTCGATCCCGCCGAGGAAACCTTTCCCTATTGGGGCCGCATCGAATTCGTCGAGCCGGAAGGCGGCGGCCGCATCACCGCCGGGCGCGCGCAAACCTGGCGCGCCGACTACGAGGCGCGGGTGCGGCGCCATCGCGCGGAAATCCGCGCCGAGACCGACCGGCTGTCCTGGAGCTTCACCATCCATCGCACCGATCGCCCGGCGGGCGAGCTGTTGCTCGCGCTGCATGCGCGCATCGGCGGCTTGATCGATAGCGGACCGCGCACGCCGGCAAGCGGCCCGTCGAGGGTACCGGCATGATTGGCGGATTGCCGCTCGGCTTTGCCGAACCCTTGGTGCTGATCGGGCTTTTGACCTTGCCGGTGCTGTGGTGGCTGTTGCGGCTGATCCCGCCGCGCCCGCGCCGCATCGATTTCCCGCCGACCCGGCTGCTGTTTGAAATCGCGCCGCGCGAAGAAACGCCGGCCCGGACGCCGTGGTGGCTCACTCTGATGCGGCTTCTTCTGGCTGCCCTCGTCATCCTTGCCGCCGCCGGCCCGCTGTGGAACCCGCCATTGACGACCATGACGACGCGCGCGCCGATCGCGATCCTCATCGACGACGGCTGGGCCGCGGCCGCCACCTGGGACGCGCGCTTGCGCACCGCTGAAGACATTATCGCGCGAGCGGAAAGCGATCATCGCGCGGTGGCGGTCATTCCGCTGTCGGAGGGCACGCGCGACATTTCATTCGCCGCGGCCGGTTCGGCGCGCGTGCGGCTGCAACTGATCAAGCCGAAGCCGCACACCGTCGACCGCACCGAGGCGTTGCCCGCGATCTCACGCTTCCTCGCCGCCACGCGCGAGGTCGAACTGGTCTGGCTGTCCGACGCCGTCGATCTCGGCCGCGGCGCCGATTTCGCCAAAGCCCTGGCGCCGCTCATCGACACCCGGCCGTTGACGATCGTCTCCGGCGGCATCGCCGGCGCGCGGGCGCTCACGGCCGTCGACAATGCGGCCGGGGCGCTGAGCGTGAAAGTGCTGCGCGCCGTGTCCGGCAGCACCGAGACCGGAACGGTGCGGGCGCTCGATCTCAAGGGCTTGCCGCTCGGCGAGGCGCCATTTGTTTTCCAGCCGGCCGACCATGAGACCGAAGCGCAATTCGATCTTCCGGTCGAGATTCGCAACGACATCGCCCGCATGGAGATTAGCGCCGAGCGCTCCGCCGGCGCCGTGCAGCTTCTCGACAAGCGCTGGCGCCGCCGCACCGTCGGCATCGTGTCCGGCGCGACCGCCGATACCTCGCAGCCGTTATTGTCGTCGAGCTACTATATCGGCCGAGCGCTCGGACCGTTTGCCGACGTGCGGCTCGCGCAAGGCGAGTCGCCGGCCGAGGCGGTGAGCCATTTCCTCGACCAGCATTTGCCGATGCTGATCCTCGCCGATGTCGGCAATGTCGCCGGCGACGCCCATGACCGGCTGGCGCGCTGGATCGAGGACGGCGGCGTACTGGTGCGTTTCGCCGGTCCGCGCCTTGCCGCCTCCGACGACGATCTTGTTCCGGTGCGGCTGCGGCGCGGCGGCCGCATCCTCGGCGGCAGTTTGAGCTGGGACAAGCCGCAGCCGCTCGCGGCGTTTTCGCGTGAGAGCCCGTTCAACGGCATGAGCGTGCCCAACGACGTGACCGTCAGCCGGCAGGTCTTGGCCGAACCCGACGCCGCACTGACAGAAAATACCTGGGCGACGCTCGCCGACGGCACGCCGCTCGTCACCGCGGCGCGGCGCGGCAAAGGTCTGATCGTGCTGTTCCACGTCACCGGCGATACCCGCTGGTCCGATTTGCCGCTGTCCGGCAGCTTCGTCGATATGCTCAAGCGCATCGTCGCGCTGGCCGGCACCTCGGCCGTCACCGAACCGGCCAACGAGAAAACCAAGACCAGCCATGAAGCGGTGGCGCCAAGCCGCGTGCTTGACGGCTTCGGAAATTTCGCTCCGCCGCCCGCAACCGCCCGCCCGGTGCCGACGGATTATGCGGCCAGCGCCACCGCGGAGCATCCGCCCGGCTTTTATGGCCCGCCGGAAAATCTGCTCGCCGTGAACACGTTGGCCGCCGGCGACCGCCTGACGCCGCTCGACTTCTCGCCGCTCGTCCACGCCAGCCGCGAAATATATCGCAAGACCGAACCGCAGGATCTGCGCGGCCCGATCCTGCTGGCGGCGCTCGGTCTGTTCCTGCTCGACACTTTGCTGGTGCTCTATCTTGGCGGCGGCATTGCCCGCCTGTTGCCGCGCTTGTCGCGCGCTTCCGCGGCGGCCGTGATCGTCGTTTTCGCTCTGGCTTCGACGCTGCCCCACGCGCGCGCCGCCGATTCGCCGAGCAAGGATGGGCCGCGCGCGGCGCTGGAAACCAAGCTCGCCTACGTCATGACCGGCGACCGCGACGTCGATCTGGTCAGCAAATCCGGACTTGGCGGCTTGACGCTGTTCCTCGCCCAGCGCACGGCGCTCGAAGCGGGCGAACCGATCGGGCTCGACATTACCCGCGACGAGCTTGCCTTCTATCCGCTGATCTATTGGCCGATCGTGCCAGGCGCGCCGCGGCCGTCCGAGGAAACGCTCAAGCGCGTCGATTCCTACATGAAGCAAGGCGGCACCGTGCTGTTCGACACCCGCGACGCCGTGGTGGCGCCGGCTGGCTCGGGCGGCGAGACGCGCGGCCCCGGCATGCTCGAGCTGCGGAAGATCTGTCCTCGCTCGACATCCCCGAACTCGAGCCGGTGCCGCGCGACCATGTTCTGACCAAGACGTTCTATCTGTTGCGCGACTTCCCCGGCCGCTTCAATTCCGGCCAGCTCTGGGTCGAAGCTTTGCCGGCCGCCAACGAAGACGACGAAGCGTCTCGCCGGCCGGCGCGCGGCGGCGACGGCGTTTCCTCGATCATTATCACCTCGAACGATCTCGCCGGCGCCTGGGCGATGCAGGCCGACGGCCAGCCCATGCTGCCAATGGTCGAGGGCGAACCGCGCCAGCGCGAGCTCGCGTTCCGCGCCGGCGTCAACATCGTCATGTACACGCTGACCGGCAACTACAAGGCGGATCAGGTGCACGTGCCGGCGCTGCTCGAGCGACTCGGGCAATAGGAGAGCGAGCGTGAATTTCGGCGTCGCGTTCTCTCCGCTGGTCAGTAGCCAAATTCTCTGGGCCGCAATCGCTGCCGTCGCCATCCTGTCGTTGCTGCTGTTCGTGTCGCGCAGCCGCGGCGCCACGATCCGCGCGCTCGGGCTTGCGCTTGTCGTCCTGGCACTCGCCAATCCGTCGTTGACGCGCGAAGACCGCGATCCGCTCAGCTCGGTCGCCGTCGTCGTCGTCGACAAAAGTCCGAGCCAGAATTTCGGCGACCGCGCCCGGCAGACCGAAGAGGCGCGCGCCGCGATCGTCGCCCGTCTGGGCCGCATTCCCGGGCTCGACCTGCGCGTGGTCGAGGCCGGCCAGGCTGACGGCGAAACCGAAGGCACCCGGCTCTTTACCGCGCTTGGCTCGGCACTTGCCGACGTTCCCGCCGACCGCATCGCCGGCGCGATCATGATTACCGACGGGCGCGTGCATGACGTGCCGGCCGAAGCCGGCGCGCTCGGTTTCGCGGCGCCGGTTCATGCGCTCATCACCGGCAACAACAACGAGCGCGACCGCCGCGTCGCGCTGATCGCCGCGCCGCGTTTCGGCATCGTCGGCCAGTCGCAGACCATCACCTATCGGGTCGAGGATCAGGGCGCCCGCGAGCGCAGCGCCGTAGTGACGGTTCGCCGCGACGGCGACGTCGTGGAGACACGCACCGTGCCGATCGGCACCCCGCAGCGCGTCGACATCCCGATCCCGCACGGCGGCGCCAATATCGTCGAGATCGAGGCGTCGCCGCTCGCCGGCGAACTCACCGCCGTCAATAATCGCGCGGTGGTCAGCATCGATGGCGTGCGTGACAAGCTGCGCGTGCTGCTGGTTTCCGGCGAGCCGAATGCCGGCGAGCGGACCTGGCGCAATCTTCTCAAGTCGGACGCTTCGGTCGATCTCGTCCATTTCACGATTCTGCGCCCGCCGGAGAAGCAGGACGGCACGCCGATCAACGAGTTGTCGCTGATTGCTTTCCCGACGCGCGAACTGTTCCAGCAGAAAATCGGCGAGTTTCAGCTCATCATTTTCGACCGCTATGCCCGCCAGGGTGTGCTGCCGATGATCTATTTCGACAACATCACCCGCTATGTCCGTGAAGGCGGTGCAGTTTTGGTCGCGGCCGGACCGGATTATGCGAGCCAGACCAGCATCTGGCGGACACCGCTCAATGCCATCCTGCCGGCGGAGCCGAGCGGCAACGTCACCGAACGTGGCTTCCACGCCCGCCTTACCGAGCTTGGCAAACGCCATCCGGTGACGCGCGCTCTCGACGGCTCCGCCAGCGATCCGCCGCATTGGAGCCAGTGGTTCCGTCTGGTCGATACCACGAGCGCGAGCGGCACGGCGGTAATGCACGGACCGGACAACAAGCCGCTTCTGGTTCTTTCCCGCGAGGGCGAGGGCCGCGTGGCTTTGCTCCTCTCCGACCAGCTTTGGCTCTGGGCGCGCGGCTTCCAGGGCGGCGGCCCGCATCTCGACCTGCTGCGCCGGCTGTCGCATTGGCTGATGAAGGAGCCGGAGCTGGAGGAGGAAGCGCTGCGGCTCACCGTCACCGGCCATCAGCTCCTGGTGCGGCGACAGACCATGGCCGAGGACGTGTCCGAGGTGACATTGACCTCCCCTTCAGGCGCGGCGCGCACGCTCAAGCTGACGCCGACCGAGCCGGGCGTCTGGGAAACCAGCGTTGCCGCCAACGAGCTCGGGCTGTGGCGCGCGACCGACGGCAAGCTCACCGCTTTGGTCAATATCGGTCCGGTCAATCCGCGCGAATTCGCCGAGGTGACGTCGACCACCGAGGTGCTCGCACCGATCGCCAACGCCACTGGCGGCGATTCACGCCGCCTCGATGAGGGCGGCAGCCTCAACGTCCCGCGCATTCTCGCGGTGCGCTCCGGCGATACCTACAAAGGCGATGATTGGATCGGCCTGAAAATGCGCGACGCCAGCGTGGTGCGCGGCATCGGCGTGCTGCCGGTCTTCGCCGGGTTTCTCGGGCTCCTGCTGCTGCTCGGCAGTCTTGCCGGAACCTGGGCGCGCGAGGGCCGCTAAGAGATCTACAGACCTGAGCAAACTCCGCTCCCGGTAGGCCGCGAAGCAATTCCGTCGCACCCCAACCAAAGACACGGCGGAATTATTCTCACGTTGCGAACGATCACCAGCCGTACGCTTCGCCGTTGCACTCGGTGTTAGCGAACGCGAACGGATCGTTCGGGTCACAACCCCCGGGCCTGTAATCATCAGAGGCGTTGGGAGGGCGACCATAAGGGGCATAGGCATAGAGCCCCGCTGAGCCGAAGCCGCCCCAGCCGCGCCCGCTGCGGAAACCGCCATGATACCAACTGCCGCGGCGCCAGCCGTCGTTCATCGTCGGGTAGCGCCCGCCATGTCTACCACCATGACCGTACGCCATCGCGCCGGCTGTGGTCGCCGCCATTCCAAGAGCAGCAGCCGCGGCGAGCACACTGAGCCTCCTGAGCATCGAACTCTCCCTAGAGCCCCCCGCGGTCTGCGCTTACCAACTAACTTTAACATGGCATGTTGGTTGCCAATTCGCTGGGGCGCGATGACCAAATGACGCGGATCGCGTTGCGTGGCCGCGCCGCGGCTTGGTCGGAATGTCATTGCTGTTTGACTGCGTTGGCTCCAGCCAAAGAGCCGAACGGCCGTTCGGCTCTCGCTCGCAATGACGCGCGAGGTTATTTCTCGGACTTCGCCTGGATCGGTCCCGATATTCCGTCAAAGGCGCCGTCACTGAGCTCGGCAACCAACAACCGCTCCGGATCGACCGGACCGGGCATGACGACGCGACCCGGCGGGATGCGCTTGAAACCGCACTTTCCATAGTAAGGTTCGTCGCCGACCAGGATCACCAGCCGATGGCCCTTGGCGCGCGCCTCCTCGAGCGCGCGGGCGATCAAGGCCTGGCCGACGCCGCGATCGCGAAATGGCGGCTCGACTGTGAGCGGTCCAAGCAGCAGCACGCCTGCCTCGCCGATGCGGACCGGCGAAAGCCGAACCGAGCCGACCAAGAGCGTGCCGACACGCGCGGTGAACGACAGATCGAGGCTGTGTCCGACCTGCTCGCGCAGACGGTAGGCCGTCTTGGCGTATCGGCCCGGACCGAACGTGCGCTCATGCAGACGCTCGATCGCCGGCGCATCGCCTTCTGTCTCCGGCAAGATGGTCAAGGAAACATCGGTCATCGCGTCGCCGCGTAGCATCTGGGCTGGTTCGGGTCCAGCCGAACGCCTGCCAATGGCATGACGCGCCTATTTCGGCTGCCGAAGATGATTACATGAAGGTCAGGAAACACGCGGCGAAATCAGCGGAGATGCCGAATGGGACTGCTCGTCGATGGCGCTTGGCAAGACGTTGACATGCGCACCCAGGACGGCCAGTTCGTCCGCAAGGCGACGGCCTTCCACAACTACGTCACGGCCGACGGTGGTCCCGGCCCGGCCGGCGTCGGCGGATTTCCCGCCGAACGCGGCCGTTACCATCTCTACGTGTCGCTGGCCTGTCCCTGGGCGCATCGCACGCTCATCTTCCGCAAGCTCAAGAAACTCGACGACGTGATCTCGGTGTCCGTCACGGTGCCGCTGTTCGGCAAAAAGGGCTGGGAATTCGGCACCGAGCCCGGCGCGACGCTCGACACGGTCAACGGCCAATCGACCGTCGCCGACATCTACGTACTCGGCGACCCGCATTATAGCGGCCGCGCCAGCGTGCCGGTCTTTTGGGACAAGAAGCAGGGCGTGGTCGTCAACAACGAATTGTCCGAGATCATTCGCATGCTCAATTCGGCGTTCGATGCGTTCACCGATGTGCGCACCGATTATTATCCGGCCGCGCTGCGTCCGGAGATCGATCGTATCAACGATCTGATCTACGCCACCGTGAACAACGGCGTCTATCGTTCAGGCTTCGCCACCACGCAGGCGGCCTATGAACAAGCCGCGGGCACGCTGTTCGCAACGCTCGATCAGCTCGAAGAGCGACTGTCGCGGCAGCGTTACCTGGTCGGAGCGCAGATCACCGAAGCGGACTGGCGATTGTTCACCACGCTGGTTCGCTTTGACGCGGTCTATTACAGCCACTTCAAATGCAACCTGCGGCGCATCGTCGATTATCCCAACCTCTGGAATTATCTGCGTGAGCTTTATCAAGTGCCGGGCATCGCCGAGACCGTGAGCCTCGATCACATCAAGCGGCACTATTACGGCAGCCACCGCAACGTCAATCCGACCGGGATCGTTCCGATCGGCCCGCTGATCGATTTCACGCGGCCGCACGATCGCGGCCGTTTCGGCTGAACGCAACATCGCCGCGCCCAGTTTCGGGGCGCGGCGATGTTTTTGCGTAACGTAGGGTCAGTAGGCGTAATAGACGCCGCAGTTCCCGTACGGGTACATATACGGATCGCAATAGCCGTAATCGCTGTAGGGATAGCCACCGAAAGCGTAGAGGCCGCCAAGGCCGAGACCAAGGCCCAGCGCACCATAACCGGCTCCACGGCGCCAACCGCCGCCACCCCAACCGCCGCGCCCACCCCAACCACCGCGATTCCAGCCGCCGCCGTTCATCGCCAGCCCCGAACCACCGAAACCACCGTGCACGCCGGCAAAATGCCCGCCGCCGAAGCCGCCGGCGTGTCCGCCACCGAATCCGCCACCGTGTCCACCACCACCGCCGTGGCCAAATGCCATGGCGCCGGTCGTCATCGCCGCGGTGCCAAGTGCGACGGCCGCCGCGAGTGCAAGAATTCTCTGTCGCATTGAAACGTTCCTTCTTCAGCTCCGACGCCCATGCCCTTCAACGCCGGCGCAGGGGCTTGGTTGCCGACGCGCTGCAGCTATGACCAAATGACGCGGATAGTGTTGCTTAGCGGTAATGTGCGATTAACAGCTGTTCACCAGTGCTCGGCAATCGCGCGACCTTGGAGCACCTCGGCGATGCGTGCCCGCGTCGCCAGCGTCGTTTCCTCCGGCAGCAAATCGAGCGCGAAAAAGCCGTGCGCCACGATTTCGCTGTTCGGCTGCGGCGGCGCGCTCTGGTGAAACGCGCGAACGACGTACAAGGCAACGTGATCGCGCCGTGAAATGCGCCGGTTGAGGTAGACCGCAAAGAAATGCGGTTGCTCGCTCAGTTCGATGTTGCCTTCCTCGCGCAACTCGCGTGTCAGTGCGGTCATCAGCGTTTCGCCGATCTCGACGCCGCCACCGGGCAAATGCCAGCCGGCGACATAGCTGTGCTTGACCAGAAACACGCGCCCGGCCCCATCGATCACCAGGCCGCGGACGCCCAGCGTCATGCCGCGCGCGAAACGCCAGTAAAGGTGGAGCAGCCGCCGCGTCGCCGGCTCGAGGAAGCGACGGACAGATTCGAATTGCATGATCAATAATCTCCGCTGCGGCTTCGTCGTTCGGTCATTTCCAACACCTGTCGCATTGAAGCTCTAGCATCTCGTTGTCTCGAGCATCACGTTGTCTTGGCGCGACCGCTTGTCCCGTTCGTCAGCGACAATCGCGGAAGACCGCATCGCTCACAAATCGGCAAATCAGCCCTGGCGATCAGTTTAGAAAGATTCTAATATGCAATAACGTGAGGGGCGCCTGCCGTGAAACGCTTTGCCGATCTGAACGAACAGGAAGTTCTGGCTCTCGCCATCTCCAATGAAGACGAGGATAACCGTATCTACCGGTCGTTCGCCGACGGGCTGCGCGCCTCCTATCCCGACACCGCGACGATGTACGACAAGATGGCCGAAGAGGAGATCGAGCATCACGATATGCTGCTCGATCTCTATCGGACCAAATTCGGCGAATTCCTGCCGCTGATCCGGCGGCAGGACGTCAAGGGCTTCGTTACCCGCCGGCCGATCTGGCTCAACCGGCCGCTCGGCCTCGACGCGGTGCGCAAGTTCGCCGAAGAAATGGAATTCGAGACCGCTCGCTTCTATCGGCGGGCGGCCGAATCAGCGCGCGATGAGGCGGTGCGCGATCTGTTGACACGGCTCGCCGCCGCCGAAGACAAGCACGAAAAACTCGCCCACGATCTCGGCGAAGCGATCGGGCCCGGCGCCCGCGCCGCCGAGGACGAGACCGCGCGGCGCATGTTCGTCCTGCAATACGTGCAGCCTGGCCTCGCCGGCTTGATGGACGGCTCGGTGTCGACGCTGGCGCCGCTGTTTGCCGCCGCCTTCGCCACGCACAACACCTGGGCAACTTTTCTGGTCGGACTCGCGGCCGCGATCGGCGCCGGCATTTCCATGGGCTTCGCCGAGGCGTTGTCGGACGACGGCTCGCTCACCGGGCGCGGCGCGCCCTTGGTGCGCGGCATCGTCTGCGGCGCCATGACCGCGATCGGCGGCCTCGGCCACACGCTGCCGTACCTCATCCCTCACTTCTACACCGCCACCGCGCTGGCATTCGTCGTCGTGGCGATCGAACTGGCGGCGATCTCCTGGATCCGCACCCGCTATATGGACACGCCGTTCCTGCAGGCCGCTTTCCAGGTCGTGGTCGGCGGCGTGCTCGTGTTCGCCGCCGGCATCCTGATCGGCAGCTCTTGATCGGCGCTCTTGCCGCGGCCGGGAAGCCGTTGTGAAGGCCATGATTCGCGTATCATCATGCCGCAATGTTCGTTCTCGCCCATTTGTCCGACCTGCACATGGCGCAACGGCCGCGGCCATTTGAGCTTGCCGGCAAGCGCGGCCTCGGCTTCATCAACTGGCAGCGCGGCCGCAAATATATCCATCGTCGCGAGGCGCTCGACGCCATCACCCGCGATCTGAAAACCATCGCCGCCGACCACATCGCCGTCACCGGTGATCTGGTGAATTCTATCGCTGCCGAGCGAATACGCAGCAGCGCGGGCGTGGCTCGGCGCGCTTGGACCGCCGCATGACGTCACGGTGATCCCCGGCAACCATGACGCCTACGTCGTGCAGGCACAGGGCGGGCCGGCGACGTATTGGGGCGAGTACATGACCGGCGACGACGGCTCAGAAGCCGGTACGTTTCCGTTCGTGCGCCGGCGCGGACCGCTGGCGCTGATCGCGCTGTCATCGGCGGTGCCGACTGGACCGTTCATGGCAACGGGCGAACTCGGCGGCCAACAGCTCGCCCGGTTGGCCGAGGCGTTGGCGCAAACTGCGGCCATGTTCCGCGTCGTGCTTATTCACCACCCGCCGGAGAGCCCACCCAACCGGCATCTGCGGCGGCTGACCGACGGCGCGGAATTTCGCCGGGTCCTTGCCGCGCACGGCGCCGACCTCGTTCT
Organism: uncultured Alphaproteobacteria bacterium; assembly: GCA_963829395.1. GTDB lineage: Bacteria > Pseudomonadota > Alphaproteobacteria > Rhizobiales > Xanthobacteraceae > BOG-931. The sequence goes on from CAWHHX010000004.1 coordinate 276,672, forward strand.
TCACGGCCACGATCACTGCCGCGCCATCGTCTGGCTCGACGGCCCGGGCAAGACCATTCCGGCCGTCGGCGTACCTTCTGCCTCGGCGCGTATCGCGCATCATCACGAGAATGCGGCCGGCTATAACCTTTTCCGCGTCGAGGCAGACGGCAACGGCTGGCGCTGCGAGATGATCGGACGGGAACGCAGCGACGACGGCAGTGTCCGCGACGTCGAGCGGCAACGACTTGCTTGAACCGGCCGGACGAACGTCTAGATGCGGCTCGCCACCAGCAAGGTCACGATCAGGAGCGCGATGACACCGAGCACAAAGCCGAGCACCAGCGCGCCCAGCTCGGCCGCGGCGCCGCCGCCGCAACGTGCGCGCGGCCTCGGGCCTGGCGACGCGGGTGATGAATTCGGGATCCTCGTCCAGCGCGCGCTCGCGCTCGATGAGGCGGCGCGCCACATAGCCGGTGACGGCCTTGACGATATCCGCAATCTCGTGCGACTCGGCCAGCACACGCCGGCCGATGCGGGTGTCATGCAGGAAGCGGTACATGCGCTTGTCGCGGCCCATCGCGACATGCGCGACGGCGTCGATCCACAGCCGCGGCGTGTCGCCGCGACTGACGCCGCGGTCGAACAGATCGACCTCGGACGGAATTTCGGCGAACAACGGATCGAGCGCCTCGTTGAGCAGTTCGAGACGGGCAAGTTCGGCATCGCGCAGATCGACGACGACGCTGGTGCGCTCGGCGGCCTCGATGCGCGCCGCGTGCATGGCCTCTTTCAGGGGCGATGGCTGCATCGCCCTCACCCGCGGCCGCGCTTTTGCCTTTTCGACCCCACATGGCCTCGACGTCCCTAAAAGCCAAGATACAGCAATGCTTAGGTGCGCAAAAGCGTCCGCGTGCCTATCCTTGCGGCACCACTCCATAAGGCCGCGCCCAGCCGAGCCCATCCTCGGTGCGACCGCGCGGACGGTATTCGCAGCCGACAAAGCCCGCATAGCCGAGCCGATCGAGCGCCGCGAAAATTTCCGGATAGTTCACTTCGCCCTCGTCGGGCTCGCGGCGCAGCGGCACGCCGGCGACCTGCACGTGGCCGATCAGCGGCAGATGCGCTTCGAAGCGGCGGATGAGATCGCCGCCGACGATCTGCGCGTGATAGAAATCGAACTGGATGCGCAGGTTCGGCGCGCCGACCTTGCCGACAATGTCGGCGGCGTGCTCGACGCGATTGAGAAAATAGTCCGGACGGTCGCGCGGATTGATCGGCTCGATCAGCAGCATGATGCCGGCTTCCGCCGCCTCTTCCGCCGCGCGCCGCGAGATTGCGGATGAAGACCGTCTCCGCCGCCGGACGCTGTTCCGGCGGCACGCATCCGGCAAGGCAATGGACCGAGCGGGCGCCGATGGCGACGGCATAATCGAGCGCGCGCTTGAACGCGTCCTGCCATTCGCGTTCGCGCCCAGGAATGGCAGCAAGGCCGGATTCGCCGTCGCGGCCGGACGGCGTGTTGATGCCGAGTTGCGTCAAACCGTGCCGCGCCAGCTCCGGTTTCACCGCCGCCGGCGCGACGTCGTAAGGAAACAGCAGCTCGACGGCGCCGAAGCCCGCCGCCGACGCGGCAGCCGAAGCGCTCGATCAGCGGGCGCTCGGCGAACAGATAACCGAGATTGGCGGCGAGGCGAGGCATGCGGTGACCGGGCTAACTCCGTTTCAGAATTGTCTCTGGAAAAAGCCTAGGCCAGTCAGCCGAGCCTTAAGCGACGTGATTGGCGACAATGTCAGCATCGGTATCCTTTCGGTGACGAATTGCCGATCTTGAGTTGGGATTTAGCCCATTATATTGCCCACTGCCGAAGTGGGACATTTTGTGGTTGACCCCCTACCCTCCGATCGGTTGGTTTAACCCTCGGAAACCGTGCGCAACAAGAACACGGAACACATCCGCACGGGTCGAGGAAAGCTTGGGAAGCGGCGTGCCATGAACGCCCAACAACTACTGCAGGAAATCTCCGACTATTGCCGGTCGACCGGACTGGCCGAGTCCACTTTCGGACGCCGCGCCGTCAATGACGGCAAGCTTACCGCGCGGCTGCGCAATGGCGGCCGCATCACCACTGACACACTCGATCGCATCCATGGATTCATGGCTGCTCATCCGCCACAGGGGCCACGTCCAATCGTGATTGAACGATCCCGCGAAACGCGACCAACTTCCGCTCCGCCGCTCCAGCCACTCGGCGCCCAACCGCAGCCGGCGGCGCCTGCACCGGGCGCCGCGCCAGATCCGCAGCGTAATTTCCGCTTCTTCGACAACCGGCAAAAATATTTGCTGTTCGTCAATACCTGCAGCGAGAAGTGGGAAGTGGCGCACCGCGTCTCCGAAGAGCTTGCGCATCTGCATCCGCGTCCGCCGGCGGTTCGCGTGTTCGATGCCGGCGTCGGCGACGGCTCGGTGCTGACCAGGGTGATGCGCGCGATGCACGATCGCTTCGCGCACATGCCGTTCTACATCGTCGGCAAGGAAATCAGCCTCGAGGACGTCCGGCTGACGCTGCAGAAAATGTCGGATCGGTTCTTCGAGCATCCGGCGACGGTTCTGGTGCTCACCAATCTCGCCTACGCCGATGCGCCGTGGCTTGCCGTCAAATCGCTCAACGCGGCATCAAGCATGGTCTGGCACGAGCTGCCGCTCGCCGGCAATTCGGCGCACCGCTTCGAGCAGCAGATCATGGATCTCGAGCCGTTCCTGGCGCAGAATTGGAAAGCTGGGGTCAGCGCCCGCACCGGCAATCCGGTCTACGAGCGTCCGGTCGTGATGGTCGTCTATCGCGAAGACCACCGTTTTTTGCTCGATCCGATCATTCCCAAGCCGGGCGGCACGCTGGCCAATTACGATCTCGTCATCGCCTCGCAGCCCTATCGCGCCCGCGCCTCGCTCGACTTCAAGGCGCAGCGCGTGATCGCGCCGCTGGCGCGGGCGCTGGGCCCCGGCGGCCGGCTGATCGGCATTCAGTCGCATGGCCACGATCCCGGCATGGAAATCATCCAGAAAGTGTGGCCCGGCGACAATCCGTTCATGCACGACCGCCATCAAATCCTCAAAGCGGTGAAGCACGAGCTGGGCCCTGCCGGACGCGATCTTAACTTCAACGCTTACGCCGACAATCGCTCGCTGTTCCGCTACGTGATGCACACGCTGCCCTCGGAAATTTCCGAATCGATCGGCACTTCGACATTGTTTGCGGCGTGGAACGCGGCGATCTATGTGGCGCAGGTGGAGGACGACCGGCTCGGCAACGCGGTGGCCGAGGGCCGCTACATCGATGCGACCCGCGACGTGCTGCGCGAGCGCGGCGGATTGTGGTTCTTCGACGAATCCTACGTGATCTCGCGCCGCCGCGCGTGAGGTCGTTTGTTGTTTCTTTGCTCCCCCGCTTTTGCGGAGGGAAGCGTTGCGCGAAAGCGCGACGGAAGGGGCAAGTGATACACACCGAGCCAGCCCGCCCCCTCACCGCCCGTCGGGCGGTTGCCCCGCCCCGCTCCGCCGGGGCGGATGAAAAATGACCGCCGCTCTGCCCGTTGCCGACCAGACGCCGTCCGGCCCGATCGGGCGCATCACCGCCTTCATGGCGGGATTTTCGATCGAAGCGACGCGGCCGTCGGCGGCCGATATCGCCGCGCTCACCGTGCTCAAGCGGGGCACCAGGGTTTATCTCAGCGCCGTTCCGAACCGGCCGGCCGAAGAGTCATTGGCCGCCGCCATGCAAGTGCGCGCGGCCGGCCTCGAGCCCGTGCCGCACGTGGCGGTGCGCAATTTCGCGAACGAAGCGGCGCTCGACGATTTCCTGGCGCGACTCAACGGCGAAGCCGGCGTCGATAGCGTTCTCGTCATCGCCGGCGACCGCAGCGAATACGGGCCATTCCGGCGTGCGCTCGACGTCATCGACAACGGCGTGCTGCGCCGGCGCGGCATCCGCACCATCGGCATCGCCGGTTATCCGCAAGGCCATCCACGCATCGGCGACGACGAACTCAACCGGGCGCTGACGGAAAAGATCGCGGCGGCCGAAGCGGTCGGGCTTGCCGTCGAGGTCGTCACCCAGTTCTGCTTCGACGCCGGCGCGATCCTCGATTTCGTCGCTCGGCTGCGCAGCTTCGGCTTCGATCATCGCGTGCGCGTCGGACTCGTCGGCCCGACGAGCCTGACGTCGCTGATGCGCTATGCAAGCCGTTGCGGCGTGCGCGCGTCGGCGCAAGGCCTGGCGCGCCGCGCCGGCCTGATGCGGCAGGTGTTCGCCTTGACCACGCCCGACGATCTCATCCGCACGCTCGCCGAGGCGGCACCGGCCGGTGTCGTTCCGCACTTCTTTTCGTTCGGCGGCGTGCCGGCGACCGGTCGCTGGGCCGGCGCCGTCGCCGACGGCCGCATTACGCTCGATGCCGGCGACGGATTCCGGGTCGAGCCGCCGAAGGCGGATGGTTAGCGCTAAGGCGCAATGAATTCAGGAAGTATATAGCCGGCGAAACGGTTGCTTGGCGACAAGGCGTACGACAGCGCCGAATTGCGCGAGGAACTGGACGAGCGCGGAACCAAGCCGGTCATTCCAAATCGCTGCAACAGGAAACAACCCTTCAGCTTCAGCAAGCGTCTCTACAGGCTGCGCTGGCGCATCGAGAATGCATTCAACCGGTTGAAGGACTTCAGACGCGTCGCAACCCGCTACGACAGGCTGGCGCTAAATTACCTGGCCTCCGTCTGCCTCGCTGCCGCCCTTGTATGGTGGATTTAATAAGTCTCGACCCTAGTTGCAACATTGATGATTGCAGTGGCCATTTTCGTCTTTGCCGCAGCAGGTGCAGTGCAGTTGGGCGATACGATTGCGAGACGACGAGTTGATCGTTCCGCGATGAGTAAAATGCGATTCGGCGAGGCAGAACGTTGCGGGAGGATGAATGCCGCCGTCGACGATGGCCCGATCCGATGAAGCAAGCGATACCCCCGAACCCAGCCCCAAGAGCGGGAGTAAACATGCGACGAGACGCGTTGAACGTATGGTCATGAGGCCCCCTTCGACTCCCGATGATCGAACGTGGTCATCACGGACAGTCGGGATAACCCGAGAATGAGGGGACTGACGGCGGCGAGCAAGATAACAATCGCTTACTTTCGAAAATAATTCGCGCCCGTCACGACCTATTCTCAGTCAGCCTTCTAACCCCACATCCTCGCCGCGCCGTCGCCGGCCAAACGCACGGGCCTCGTGCCGGCTGGTTTCTAATCGTCCTTCCACTTGATTGAACAACCCATCGAGGGCATTTGCTCCGCCGGGCCGCGGCCGGTCTCGGCCACCTGCTTCATGGCTTCGAACAGGTCGCGGCGAACGTTTGCCGCCGGCTGGATGCGCGACGCATCGAGCCGCCCGCGATATTGCAATTCATCCTGCGCATTGAAGCCGAAGAAGTCGGGCGTGCATTGCGCGTCATAGGCTCTCGCCACCGCCTGCGTCTCGTCGATGACGTAGGGCATGGCGAAACCATGCTTCACCGCGAACTTTTTCATGTTGTCGAACGAGTCTTCGGGATAGGTCGCGGTATCGTTCGGCATGATGGCGATCGTGCCGATGCCAATCTCACGCAACGCCTTGGCCTCCGCCACGATGCGGCCGATGCTGGCTTTCACGTACGGACAGTGATTGCAGATGAAAACAACAAGTGTGCCCTTCGGCCCGCGCACATCGGCAAGCGTGTAGGTTTTTCCGTCGACGCCCGTGAGCGCAAAATCACGCGCTTTCCAGCCGAAGTCGCAAATGCTGTTTTTGGTCAGGACCATCTTGCATTCTCAGCAACACGAGTCTCGGCAACGCAAACAAGGGTGTAGAGCGTCACGTCTGCTGGATGGCCGAGAGCAGCCAATTGCCGCCGCGGGCGCGCATGAAGGTCCACAATTCGGTAATCTCGCTTAACTCACCGCCTTCGACGACGCGTCCGCTAGCGCGCTCCACCATACTGTCCTTGAGCGCGAATTTCATCGCCACGGTCGCATAGTCGGTGGCGCCTTCGCGCCAAGCTTCCGCCAGATCGCCCTGCAGCAGCTTCACATCGGTGACGCGATTGACGAGGCCGCGACTGGCATTGCCGGCCAATTGCTCGGCGAAATACGACAGCATTTCGGGCGTGACCTTGGCGCGCAGGGCCGAGAGGTCTTCCGTTGAATAGGCCGCCTGGACGTCGCCGAGCAATTGCTCGAACGCGTCATAGTCCGGCTTGGCGATGGTCAGAGGTTCGCCGGCCGGCGGTGCAGCGCTGCTGCCCGATAGTCCACCGAAACCGCCAAAACTGTGGCCCGTCGCCGGACGCGCCGCCGCATAGGCCGGCGCCGGCATATTGCGTCGCTGCCACCAGGCGAAGATCAGCCGAGCCACGATCACGACCAGGATGACTTGGAACACCAGGCCGATGATCGAGGCGAAGCCCGCCATGCCGCCGAACAGCCCGTGCCCGAAGAGAAGGCCAAACAGACCCGCGCCGAGGAAGCCGGCAGCGATCCCGCCGAACAGTCCGCCACCAAACAATCCGCCACCGAACAAACCAGGACGCGCGCCAGCCTGGCCGATGGGCGCGGCGCTGCCGGGTGCCGTCATCGTATTCTGGAGCGGCGCCGCGGTTGGCGCCGTCGGCGTGCTCGGCGGAGCCGAGAATGTGCGCGCGCCTCGGCTGCCGCCCGAGAAGCCGCCACCGGCTCGCGCGTGCGCATCGGCAGTAACCAACACAAAAACGGCCAGGATCGCAGCAAACGCGATCAGCCAACGGGGGCGGAACATAACGTCATCTCCCGGCCAAATGGCCACTTAACACAATAAGTATGCGCCGGACTGCTTGTAAGGGGTCGGCCGCGGCTTAAACCGCGCGCAAATGACGCTCAGCCGCTTAACCCTGCCCCGACAGGTGGGCTCGGGGCGCGCCGACGATCGCATACGCTCCGGCGACCCACGTTTGGGAAACTTCCATCGTAGCAGCGTCGAGCGCCACCATGTCGGCGCGGAAGCCGGGCGCGAGCTTACCGAGCCTATCGCCGAGGCCGAGCATATCCGCCGGATGTGTTGAGGCGAAACGCAAAGCATCAATGAGCGGCACATCGAGCAGCTGTACACAATTGCGAACGGCGCTCGCCATATCGAGACAAGCGCCGGCCAATCTGCCATCGCCTCTCACGCAGCTTTTGTCACGGACGAAGATCGTCTCGCCCTGAAGCTTGAAAGATGACTGTGTGCCCCCGACTGGCGGCATGGCGTCAGTGACCAGGATGGGCGAGCCGCGGCCGCGCAAAGCGAGGCGTAGCATCGCCGGGGCAACGTGCACGCCGTCGACGATAAGGCCAAACCAGGCGCGGTCCGTTTCCAGCGCCGCCGCGATCGGACCGGGCTCGCGGCTCTCTAGCGGCCGCATCGCGTTGAACAGATGGGTAAAGCAGGTCAGGCCCGCCGCCATCGCTTGTTTGGTCTGCGCATAGGTCGCCATCGAATGCCCGAGCGAAACGCGCACGCCCGCGGCGGCAAGCGCGGCGATAAATTCGAGCGGAACTTCCTCCGGGGCCAACGTGACGAGCAGCGCGGCCTTGCGCGGCGCCGTCAGCAAGGCGAGATCGTCCGCCCTCGGTTTGCGCAGCATCCGCGGGTCGTGAACGCCGACCTTTTGCGGCGACAGAAACGGACCTTCGAGATGAATCCCGAGTACGCCTGGCTCGATGCCGACGAGAGAGTCCACGGCATGCAGCGCCGCGGCCATTTTCTCGGGGCGGTCGCTGATGAGGGTTGGCAAGAGCGCCGTCGTGCCGAATTTACGATGCGCGGCGACGATCGAGCGGATGGCTGTTGGCGTCGGCTCGTCATTGAACAAGACGTCGCCGCCGCCATTGACCTGGATGTCGATAAAACCCGGAGCGAGCCAGGTGCTGTCGGGAAAATCCAGAAGCGGCGTCGCTTGAGGCACTTGGTCGCGCGGCAGGACCGCGATGATCTCACCACCGTCGATCAGCACGGCGCTATCTTCGTGCACGACCGTTCCGTCAAACACCCGGCCGGCCGCGACGGCGTGAATCTTTCCGCTCATCGCGTTCGCGTCACTTTTTGCAGATGACGCGGGCTATCGACGTCGGTGCCGCGCGCCTGCGCCAATTGAAGCAGGAACGCATAAAAACTTTGAATGAGGCAAACCGCGTCGGCGTCGGGTTGATCCGGCGGCAGTGCCGGCAGCCGGCCCGGTTCATTGCCGCCGGCATCCGCCACCAGCACCTGAGCGCCGGCGCGGCGCAGGTCGGCGGCAAGATCGGCAAAGCCCATGGCCGCCCCGTCAGTCGGCGTGAGCATGAGCACGGCGAGAGCGCTCGAGACCAGAGCGATCGGGCCATGCCGGAATTCGGCGCTGCTGAAAGCTTCGGCGTGCAGCGCGCAGGTCTCTTTTAGCTTAAGCGCGGCCTCGCGGGCGATGGCCAGCGTCGGACCGCGGCCGATCGCGACGACGGTGGGCGCGCTGGTCAAGGGCGCAAGCGCCGCGCTCCAGTCGAGCCGCGCCGCTTGCGCGAGACGGTCCGGCAGCCGATCGCAGGCCGCGCCGATTTCGGTTTTGCCGGTCCACTGGGCGATCAAGCGCAGCAAAATCGCGAGCGAAGCGATGAATGTTTTCGTCGCCGCGACGCTCCGTTCAGGTCCCGCCGCCATCGGCAGGACGAGTTCGGAGGCGCGCGCCAATGGACTGTCGGTATCGTTGACGATCGCTGCGGTCACGGCGCCGGCGGCCCGCGCCGCGGCAGCCGTTTCAATGAGATCGTCGCTCGATCCGGACTGCGAGATCGCAAGAAACAACTGATCCTTGAGGGCAAGCCGGCGATGATAGACGGTAGCGATGTTCGGCGCCGCGGCCGCGACCGGGATGCCGAGATTTTGCTCGATCAAATGCTTGGCGAAGGTCGCGGCATGGGCGGAGCTTCCCCGCGCGCAGGTGACGACGACGATTGGCGGGCGACGCATCAGCCGTGCGATAAGTTCGGCGAGAGGTACCGCGAGTTCCTGAGCCTGGCGCTGCACGACCGCCGGCGCCTCGTGGAATTCGGCGGCCATGCCCGTGCCCGGCGGCCTCATCGTCGACCACCGCTTTGGTCGAGCGGAATAGTCACGCGACTTCAGCCAGCGACCGGGCGGCCGCGCGCGCAAGATAGAGCGCTCCCGACAAAGCGTCGCCGTCAGGCTCGACCAGATGCGCCTTGGTCCTTTCAGAAAGCCAAGGGACCAAAAAAGGCGCACAACCTCCAACCACCGCCAACCGGGTCGCGCCGGCGGCTATCAGCCGCGCGGCCAGCGTATCGATGGAACGGGCAGCGAGGCTGACCAATTGGCGCGCGATCGGATCGCCAGCCGCGGCGTGCTCGAAGACGAGCGGCGCCAGCGATCCGAAGTCAGCCGGCGAAGCCGATTGCGCCCAGGCGACGACGGCATGAGGATCGTTCGAAAACTTGTCGCCCAGCGCACGCAATAATCCACTCCAGGCCAGCCGGCCGTCGAGCGCCCATAGCAGGCGACGGACCGCCTCGCAGCCGAGCCAGGCGCCGCTTCCTTCGTCGGAAATCGGCATGCCCCACCCGCCGACCCGGTGAATTTGGCCGTTGAGCACGGCCCAGCCAACCGTACCGGTGCCCGCCACGATGACGGCACCGTCGCGATCCCCATGAGCGCCGAGGCAAGCGGCGTGGGCGTCGGTGGTGACGATCGCTCTGCGGAACGGGTGCCGATACGCCTGTGCCGCCGCCAGATGGCTCGGCTCGCTGGCGCCGGCCAAGGCCAGACAGGCGACGACCCGTCCGAGGCTGGAACGCGGCAAACCGGCCTGGCTCAGACACGATGCGGCCGCATCGACTATTGCGGAAAAGCTTTGCTCCAAGCCGAGGCGGAGGTTTGCCGGTCCGGTCGTGGCTTCGCCGAGCAGGCGGCCGGAAAAGGCGCACAGGCGGGCGCGGCAGCTCGTGCCGCCACCGTCGATGCCGAGTAACAGGACATTCGTGTTCACGAAGACCGCCGATTTCCATTCGCGCGTGCTGTTTTCGCGCCATATTGTTCGCGCCCGTCAATAATAAGAACCAATTAAGGTCGAAATGGTTTGCTGTTCGAACCGCATAGCTCTTCTTGCCAGGCATTAACCATGGATACCGAGCGCGCAAGTCCTCGCTATGCCGATATCGACCTGTGGGAGCCGACCGACATCCTCCACGCGATGATCGAGGGTCAAATGGCGGCCGTGGCGGCCGTGCGCGCATCACTGTCCGCGATCGAAGGGGCCGCTGGCGCGGCAGAGGCCCGTCTCCAGCAAGGCGGCCGCCTGATTTATGTCGGCGCGGGAACTTCGGGCCGGCTTGCCGTCCAGGACGGCGCGGAACTCATTCCGACCTTCAATTGGCCGAAGGAGCGTCTGCTGCTGCTCATGGCCGGCGGCAACGAGGCCTTATTGCGATCGGCCGAAAATGCCGAAGACGAAACCGGCCGGGCGACGCAACTGATCCAACAGCATGGCATCAAAGCCGCGGACGTGGCGATTGCGGTCGCCGCCAGCGGCACCACCCCGTTCACGCTCGCCTGCCTGCGCGAGGCGAAAAGCCGTGGCGCGCTCACGATCGGAATTGCCAACAATCGCAACACCCCGATCTTGGCGGAGGCAGACTGCGCCATCTGGCTTGATACCGGGCCGGAGCCGATTGCCGGCTCGACGCGCATGAAGGCCGGCACCGCGCAGCGGGTCGCTCTCAACTTGCTGTCGTCGCTGGTGATGATCCGGCTTGGACATGTGCACGAGGGGCTGATGGTCGATCTGCAAGCGATCAACGCCAAGCTCGCACGACGCAGCGAGAACATTCTGATCCGGTTGACCGGCCGCACACCGGAGGAAGTGCGGGGCGCACTCGATCGCGCGAACGGCAGCGTAAAGCTCGCCGTCCTGCTGTTGCATGGCTATAGCGTGGACGATGCCACCAAAGCGCTCGATCGTGCCGAAGGACGGCTGCGAACCGCGCTCAAACAGCTCGGCGGAACGGTCGGCGCCTCCGACGTTCTCACGATCGTCGAGGAGCTGGCGTCCGACGCGCAAGAATCATAACGCGAGTCAGAGTTGGACGCGCCGACGTCCGACGGCTCGCGTTGCGGCACAGCCACAGACTTCGCTCGTTCAGCCGGATCTATTTTAAAATATCCTCGGCGTAAGCGGCTTCGGCATCGACGGGTTGGCCAGCCTGGTGCGCCGGCGAAGCGAGGAATTCAACGCCCACCTCGTCGCCGCGCCGCCAAACCACGTTGCAACGATACAGCGGACGGCCAAATCGGGATAAGAGCAAATTGAAGCTGTCGGGCGTGTCTTCGACATTTTCGACGATAAGTCTCGCTCCATTGGCGGATATATCGATCAGCCGGCATCGGCGGAGGCGAGCGTCGCCTTCAGCTTCCACCCAAGCAGCCGAATTGACGGTTTGGCGCGTGGTCCGACGCTTGTTGGAGCTCATGCAATTACAGGGGCTTCTCGATGGGACGGCGACTACATTGTTTTATTTTCCCATGCGGATTTTTGTCCAGGCATGGAACTCGGCATGTTTTCGAAAGTGAAACTCAAATGTTTCCCCATCGAATCAATTTGTTTTGAATGAGCGCCATCGCCGCGCCTACACCCACAGCGCGACCAACTTGAATTCTCGTTGCCGGGCCGACGGCTAATTTTTTCGCGCCCGCAGTCCTTTCGAACAAACGCCGACACATTCCTTGCGATCAAATAAAATCTCGCAATCAACGAAAAGCAGCAGCCGCGCACCGCGCGACTGCCACTTGAAAACGTGTGGACGACGACGGCTCTTGCGAGCCGCCGGCAACTGTCAGTACGGCGCTACACCTTCAAAATAGGTACCAACAAGAGGATCCGGCCGCACCGCCAAGTTGGGCGCAACCGCGACCCAATATGAGCGATCGTAGTAGGAATTGGCGTAAGGAGCCGTATAGCCGTAGGCGTACGGCGCCTGCCGATGAATCCGCGTCTGCGCGGACGCAAGGCCGGTCGAGGCAACCAGAACTGCCGCGACCGCGGCGATCAAGATCTTAGTCGACATATCAACCTCCGAGATTTCTCTCTCTCTTGACACGCAGCACCCCAAGAGCGGGCGGGAGCGAAGCAAAAGCTCCGCACCACTCCCATATGTCGATGATCGGACTCGCGATTATCCGCCAAAAAACAAAAGGTGTGTTCACTGCTGCCGAACAATCAACACTCCCGAACTCTGTGCCTATCTCGGAGGCATGTGCGAAGAATCTAGCCGACCGTTCATGGAGCTGAAGATGCGTGGAAATCATTTTGCCGAGTTGAGCGCCTTCGTGGCCGTTGCCGAGCAGGCGAGCTTCACCAACGCGGCAAGGCGTCTCGGGCTTTCGACCGCGACGCTCAGCCAGACCGTGCGAGCGCTCGAAACCCGGCTGGGCGTTCGGCTGTTGAACCGCACGACGCGCAGCGTCGCGCCGACCGACGCCGGCGAGCGCCTTTTGGCGCAACTGCGTCCGCTGCTCGACGGCTTCGATGCCGCAATCGAATCGGTCAACGCGTTTCGCGAAAAGCCTGCGGGCCGCCTGCGGCTGACCATGCCGCCGCCGGTCGCCAGGTTCGTGCTCGCTCCGGTGTTAGCGCGCTTTTTGCGGCTCTATCCAGAGATCGTCATCGAGACGACGGTCGAATCCGGTCTGACGGACATCGTGGCCGGTCGCTACGACGCCGGCTTTCGTCGCGGCAATCTGGTGGCGCGCGACATGATCGCAACGCGCGTCACCAACGATATGCACTATCTCTTGGTTGCTTCGCCCGACTATGTGGCGCGCCGCGGGCAGCCGCAAACGCCGGCCGAGCTGTCGACGCACAATTGCATCCGCTACCGCCTGCCCGCCGGCGGATTCATCCCCTGGGTGTTCGTCGTTGACGGCAGGACCGTCGAATTCGACGTCGAAGGCTCCGTGGTCGTCATCAACGATCCGGAACTGGTGATCAGCGCCGCGCTCGAAGGCATCGGCATCGCCTATCTCTACGAAGAATATGTGGCGTCGCTGGTGGCGGACGGGCGTCTCGTCAGCTTGCTCGACAAATCCGCTCTGCCGGTGACCGACGGCTTCTTTCTATTTTATCCGAGCCGCCGGCAGAACCCGGCGGCGCTGCGTGCGCTGATTGAATTTCTGCGCGCGGATCTGCGCGCCGGCGCGCGGGCGGCGGCCAGCACGGCAATGCGAAGTCTTAGAGCATGATTGCCGGCAAGCCTGCCCGCACTCGCGCGGCGAGCCACGATCAAGACATGCGTTCCGACGCCGCGGGATGCCGGCCGGCTCGCTGCGGAAGGATCAGAAGACAGGCAATGATGAACGCACCGATGACCGCCGACGCCACCGGGCGACTGAGCGCCAGTCCGCCATCACTGACGGGCTTGTCCAGAAAATCGCCGACCGTGGCACCCAACGGCCTGGTCAGAATGAACGCCGCCCAGAACAAAAACACGCGCGAGATATTCGTCCAATAATACGCCGCTACGAGCACGGCCAGCGCAGCGGCGAACAGGAGCGCACCGCCGCCATATCCCAGCCCGGTATCGTCGGCGATCCAGTCGCCGACCGCCGTGCCGAGCGTCTGCGAAAACGTGATGGCCGTCCAATAGAACGCTTCGGCTCTCGGCGTCGCCACCGACGCCACCGAAATCGAGCCGAGCGACCGATACCACGCGGCGAGAACGAGCATCAGGCAGACCAGCAAAATCGACGAACCGCCGGCATAGCCGATGCCCAACGAGCGATCGGCAAAGTCGGCCAACACAGTGCCTGCCGTGGTCGATGCCACGATCGTCGCCCAGTAGAGGACGGGGCGAAACTTGTTCGCGGCGATTTGCACGACAACGAGAATCACCAGGAGCGAGAAGAAGATCGCGGTCCCGATCAGATAGCCTAGGCCCAATGTCATCGAGACCGTGTCGCCGCCGGTCTCGCCCAGCGTCGTCGCGGCGATTTTCATGATCCAAAAGACCAGGGTGACTTCCGGGACCTTGCTTGCAGGCTGTTGCGCGGCGGCCATGGTTCCTTCTCGTTGCCAATCGATTCGGCCAATCGTTGCGCGTGGCGCGCGTTTAAGTCTCGGCGATCAGGATTTTTACCGCTGCTTTACCGTAATAAGTAGGGCGGATTTAAATCTAGTCAGCGCCTATGAGCCTGCGGATCAAGGGGGGACACCGAGTGAGTATCACTGCAATACATCATCACCGACATCATCGACACGGCGCGCAAGCGGGAGTTGGCAGTCAAGCCAGCGCTGCACCGGCCGGCAATGCCGCAAGCTCCGGCAGTTCGGCTCCGGTGGCAGGCGATCAAACCGCGCAGCCGACGACAACCGCATCCGGATCGAGCGGCAGTGCCTCGACAACGCCGGCCGCCGCGACGGCGGCCACGGAGCAATCGGCCTCCGCTTCCCATTCGATCGATATCAAGGCTTAAGATATCGAGGTCGGCGCATAGGCGATCGACGCCGCCTCGTCGGCGGCCGAATGCGCTTTGGCGTCGGCAGATTGCGCGCTCGCCAAGGATGGCCGCATGCACTAATGTCAGTTGCAGCCGGTTTCTGTAGTGCCATGACCCAAAACACCCAAAGCATCGACGTTTTTTCGCCCTATAAGCTCGGCCCGCTGCAACTGCCCAATCGCCTGGTGATGGCGCCGATGACGCGCAATCGCGCCGGGCCGGGCGAAGTGCCCGGGCCGCTCGCGGTCGCGTATTACGCGCAGCGCGCCAGCGCCGGCCTCATCGTCACCGAAGGCACGCAGATTTCCCAGCAAGGCCAAGGCTATCCGGGCACGCCGGGCATCTTCAGCCCGGAGCAGATCGCCGGCTGGAGGCGCGTGACCGAAGCAGTCCACGCCGCCGGCGGGCGCATCTTCCTTCAACTCTGGCATGTGGGCCGCATCTCGCATCCGTCACTGCAGCCGGATGGCGCAGTACCGGTCGCGCCGTCGGCGCTGCAACCGCCGGGACAGACCATGACCGCGCAAGGCATGCAGCCGTTCGTCATGCCGCGCGCGCTGGAAACCCATGAGATCGCCGGCGTGGTCGACGATTATCGCCGCGGCGCCGCCAACGCCAAGCTCGCCGGCTTCGACGGGGTCGAATTGCACGGCGCCAACGGCTACCTGGTCGACCAATTCCTGCGCGACAAAACCAACCAGCGCACCGATCGCTATGGCGGCAGCGCCATCAACCGCGTCCGGTTTTTGATCGAAGTGACGGAAGCGCTGGTCGGCGAATGGGGCGGCGAGCGCGTCGGCGTGCGGCTCGCGCCGACCAATCCGTTCAACGACATCGCCGACAGCAATCCCGCCGCGACGTTCGGCGTCGCGGTCGGTGAGCTCAAGCGTTTCGGCCTATCCTATCTGCATATCGTCGAGCCGCTGCCGAGCGATCCGGTTGCGGCGGGCGAACGGCCGGACATCAAATTCTTCCGCCGGATTTGGTCGGGCACGCTGATGGGCAACAAAGGCTATGACCTCGCCCGCGCCAACGCCGCGTTGCGCGACGGCACGGTCGATCTGGTGTCGTTCGCCGCGCTGTTCCTCGCCAATCCGGATTTGCCCGAACGTTTCCGCCGCGGCGCCGGCCTTAATCCGCCCGACCGCGCGACGTTCTATGCCGGCGGCGAAAAGGGCTACACGGACTATCCGGCGCTGCGCGGGTAGCCGCGCAGCATCTGCCGGCGCACCCAAGGCGCAAGGTCTCAGGTGGCGTCCAATCACTTACGTCGATAGCGACCGAATGTGATCCTGATCACTTCGAGCCGACATCTGCGCCGTTACCATGTTTGTAGTGGTTGGAATTGGAAATCAGGACACGGGAGCGCTGCCATGATCGTCGCAATCGCCGCTATCGACTATCTTGGGCAGATCGCCGAGCGGTTTTTCGCGATCCGCTTGCAGCGCGCCCCTGTCAGGGTTAGCTGCCGTTCGCGGCGTTTTCCGCGCTAGGGCATCTTCCGCGCCGGGTAAGCGTGTGTCCTTACGCGTCCAGTCTCTCTGCTAAGTCCCCAAGATCCTTGGCCGCGATGTCGACGCCGATGCTTGGCGCCGCTTCGCCGCGGTCCTTTCCTGTTTCGTCCGGCCGCGCGACGTGCGCCGTGCGCAAACCAGCAGCGGCCGCAGCCGCAAGATCGCTCGAATGGGCGGCGACCATCATGCATTCGCCCGGCGGCAGATCGAATGCCTCCGCCGCGGCCAGGTAAACGCGCGGCTTCGGCTTGTAGTCGCCGGCGATCTCGGCGCCCAAAATCGCGTCCCACGGAAAATCGTTACGCCGCGCCAGATCGACCATCAGTGAAATATTGCCGTTGGAGACCGGCGCCAGCAGGTAGCGGCGTTTGAGGCGGCGGAGGCCGCCCGCCACATCGGGCCAGGCGTCGAGCCGATGCCACGCCCTATTGAGAACGCGGCGATCGTCTTCGCCAAGCGCGGCCAGCCCAAAACGCGGCAGGATGCGATCGAGATTGCGCCGGTGCAGCACATCGAGCTTGCAGAACGCAATGCGGCCGGCGCGCACCTCTTCCATGGCGCCTTGATATTCGCCGCGCCAGGCGTCGGCGAACGCGGACCAATCGAGCGCGTGGCCGCGCGGCTCCAGCAACGCCTTCGCTTCACGCGCGATCGACGTGCGCCAGTCGACCAGCGTGCCGAACACATCGAAGAACAGGGCTTTGGCTGCGGGCGTCATGGGTGAAACCGGATCAGGTCGATGCGATCGAACTTGCGTATTCAAGCCCTAGCGTAATTTGCGGCAGGATGCCAAAAACCGCATCGGGAGTGGAGCATGTCCGAACAAGAACGGTGGGAGACGCGGTTTGGTTCTCCGGGTTATGTCTTCGGCACCGAGCCAAACGCGTTTTTGAAACGCCAGGCGCATCGTCTGCGCGCTGGTATGAGCGCGCTCTCGGTGGCCGACGGCGAAGGCCGCAATGGCGTGTGGCTCGCCCAACTAGGCCTTGAAGTGCTCGCCATCGATTATTCGCCGACCGCGCTCGCCAAGGCGCAAAAGCTGGCGCAGGAACGCGGCGTGCGCTTGCGCACGGAAGTCGCCGACGTCACCGCGTGGCGCTGGCCGCAAGCCGCGTTCGACGTGATCGTCGCGATCTTCATCGCTGTCGACGCCGCCGACCGGCCGGCGTTTTTCGCCAACCTCAAGGCGGCGCTCAAGCCGGGCGGGCTGTTGCTCATGCAGAGCTATCGGCCCGAACAGCTCAATTATAAAACCGGCGGACCGCCCGATGCGGCGCGCATGTGCACGCGCGAAATTCTGCAAGCGGCCTTCGGCGATCTGGCGGAGGTCGACATCCGCGAGCATGATAGCGTGCTCAACGAGGGCACGGCTCATGTCGGCATGTCGGCACTCATCGATCTTGTCGCAAAGAAGTAAAATCAGCCGGAGAAGGACCGCATGCCCAAAAAACCATCGCCGCGCGTGCGAACGAAACCGCCGAGCAAGCAGCCCTCCCCGCGCCTGCCGGCGCTCGCCCTCGACAGCTTAACGACCGACCAGCAGACGCTGGTCGAAGCGATCCAGTCGGGCCCGCGCGGGCGCTTCAACAACGAGGGACCATTCGCGGTCTTTCTGCATGCGCCGGTTTACGGACTGTTGGCACAAAAACTCGGCGGGCATCTGCGCTTTCAGACCAGCGTGCCGCCGCGGCTGTCGGAATTCGCCATCCTGTGCACCGGCCAGTTCTGGAAAGCGCAATACGAATGGCACGCGCACGCCGGCATCGCCGCCAAGCAAGGCGTGAAAGACGAGACGATCCGCGATCTTAAAGCCGGCCGCGCGCCGAAATCGGCGCCGCGCGACGAGATGGCGATCTACGCCTTCGTCAAGGAGCTTTACGCGACACGGCGCGTCAGCAACGCGAGCTACGCTCGCGTGCACAAATTCCTCGGCGACGCCGGCACGGTCGAGCTGGTCGGCATACTCGGCTATTACGTGCTGATCTCGATGACGCTCAACGTTTTCCGCATGCCGCTGCCGGAAGGCGCCGCCTTGCCGTTCAAGGAGCCGGCGATGAAGTGAACTCCGCTCATTCCCGCGCAAGCGGGAATCCATCTACTGGATCTCCGCCTTCGCGGGGACGAACGGATGAAGACTTACGCCACCCGGCCCGTCGGTCTCGGCGCCAGCCTCATCGCTTCGTTCGGCGTCGCCCGGCGCGGCTTGCTCAGGCGCTGGCGCAACAGTTCGAGGAAGCGTTCTTTCGGCATCGGCGGCGCGATCAGCACGCCCTGCCCGAAGTCGCAGCCCATGACCATGAGTGCCTGCAGGTCCGCATTGCTCTCGACCCCTTCGGCGACCGCGACGGCGCCGAAGCGATGGGCGAGATCGATCGCGGTCTGGCAGATCGCGGCGTTGATCAGGTCGGTCGCACAGCCGTTCACGAACGAGCGGTCGATCTTGAGCTCGGCGAACGGCAGATGGCGCAGGCTGGAGAACGACGAATAGCCGGCGCCGAATTCGTCGATGGCGATGCTGATGCCGCTGACGTGCAATTGGCTGGCGATCTCGTCGGCAGGCGCTATCTCGCGCGCGATCTGATCCTCGGTCACTTCCAGGATCAATCCCGGCCAACGCGGCGAACTCGGCCGGTATTGCGCGACCAGCTGCGGAATCGCCAGCTTGAACAGCGCATCGGCCGGCACATTGATGGCGAGATGAAGATTAAAGCCCGCCTCCTCGAACATCGTCCAATCCAGCAGCGTCGCCAGCAGAGCGTGCTGGGCGAGTTCGGCGAGATTGTCATCGTTGACGTCGGGAAGAAAATTGGCCGGGAGCAAAACACCAAGTTCGGGATGGCAGATGCGCGCCAGCGCTTCGGCGCCGGCAAGGCATTTGCGCTTGAGATCGATTTTCGGCTGATACCAGATTTCCAGCCAATTGTTGCGCAGCGCCTCCGCGACCGCGATCCGCCGACGCGGCACCGCGCTGATCGGAACGAACGGCGACTGCCCGTCGTCCGCGGCGAGGTTCTTGCTCGGTCCGGACAAGGTCCGGGCGTCATTCTGATCGGAATTTTTCACGGCTGCTCCGTACCCTCGTAACGATATAGAGCAGCCGCGTTAACCAATCGTAAGGTGCACCGCCGCCTGGCGTGGTGCGACACTCGGACTCGATGCATCAGTGCTTGGGCGACTGCATCATACCGCCGCCCTGCATCATCATGGTACCGCCGCCGGTGGTCACTCCGGGCGCGGCAGCGCCGATCGCGACGACCGGCAATGCCACTTTGACCGGGCCGGCCTTCTCGAACTGCAGCGTCGCCTCGACCGCATTGCCCGTTTCAAGCGGATGCTTGAGGTTGATGAGCATGACGTGATCGCTGCCCGGCTTAAGCGTCACGGTCTCGCCCGGCTTGATTTCAAGGCCGCCTTCGACCGGCCGCATTTTCATCACGCCGTTTTCCATGCTCATGGTGTGAATCTGGCATTGCGCTGCGGCGTCGCTTGCCGGCGCAGCTCAGACGGTCGGGCGCGGTGCCGTTATTGGTCACGGTCAGATAGCCGGCGCCGGAACTCGCGCCCTTCGGCGTTGCGCGCGCCCAAGGCTGGGCGATGTGGATCGATCCGACATCGTAATCGGCTGCCCGAGCGCCCGCCGCCACGAGCGGCGCCGCCGCCAGCGCCAGCGCGGCCAGCCAAGCCATCGCGGATGTATTTGCGACGCCGGCATTTCAGTCATGACGTTCCTGCCCGGTTTGCTTGTCGAATGCCATCGAGCCAACATGGAAATCGACCTTGGGCGCGGCAAGAATCGTGGCACGGCAGCGGCGTTGAACTTGCCGGCATCCTTCGCTATACGGGCTGCTCGACCGGAGGGGCCCGCAGCGATCGGGCTTGTTCGGCGCTGCCGTCCGGCGGCGCCATTCATGCTGCAAGGGAATGAGCACGCCCGATGTCTGCTACGTTCGATAAAGTCGCTGATATCATTGCCGAAACCTGCGACATTCCGCGCGACAACATCAAGCCGGAAAGCCACGCCATCAACGATCTCGAGATCGACAGCCTCGACTTCCTCGATATCGCCTTTGCCATCGACAAGACCTTCGGCATCAAACTGCCGCTCGAACAATGGACCCAGGAAGTCAACGACGGCAAGGCCACGACGGATCAATACTTCGTGCTGAAGAATTTGAGCGAGCAGATCGACAAGCTGATCGCGGCGAAGGGCGCCTAGACCGACGACCCGATCAGGTTGAATCGGATCAAGGTCCAGATATGACATTGGAGCATGATCTTTCCCGGAAACCAGTTCCCATTCCGGATCAACTCCCGGGCAGGCTCTTTCGGGATCATGCTCTAAAGGGCGCCCACCGATGCGTTTCGAATATTTCCAGATGATCGACCGCATCGCCGCGCTCGATGTTGGCGGGCGAACGGTTCGATCGGTCTGCATCGTGCCGAAAGAGAGCACGATTTTCGAAGGCCACTTTCCGAGCTATCCGCTGATGCCCGGCGTGCTGCAGATCGAATGCATGGCGCAGACCTGCGGCTGGCTGGTGACGGCGATGAACGGCTTTACCGCCATGCCGTTCCTGATCGGCGTCAAGGAAGCGAAATTCCGCACCCCGTCCTTCCCGGCGACGAGCTCGAATTCGAAGGCACGATGGTCCACGAGGGCTCAGGCTTCACCGTCGGCGAATGCAAGGGACGCGCGAGCAGGCAAGGCGGTGTGTGAAGCGCAGATCACTTATCGCGTCATGCCCTTCCCCAACCCGGAATTCCGCACAGGCGCTGATGGAATGGGCGGAGCGCATCGAGCTTCCGGTGAAGGAGCTCGCCAAGGTGAAGGCGATGAAGCAGCCGATCAAGGAGCCAGCAAGTGACGAACGCCGCGAGGTGTGGATCACCGGCGTCGGTCTCATCACGTGCCTCGGCGAGGGGCTCGAGGCCAACTGGAAGCATCTCGAGCGCGGCGATCCGCCGCCCTACGACGACAAGAGCTTTCGCACCCTACATCGTGCATCCGCTGGCGCCGGTGAATTTCGACAAGCAGATCCCGAAGAAGAGCGATCAGCGGCAGATGGAGCTGTGGCAGCGGATCGGCGTCTATGCGGCCGGTCTTGCGCTCGGCGATGCCGGCATTGCCGGCAAAGCCCGATCTGCTCGACTGCACCGACATGATCGTCGCCGCCGCCGGCGGCGAGCGTGACATTCCGGCCGACAGCGCGATCCTCACCGGGCATGCGCAAAGTCACCGAGCGCGGACGCATTTCTCAACGAACGGCTGATGAGCGATCTGCGCCCTACCTTGTTTCTGGCGCAGCTTCCCAATCTGCTGGCCGGCAACATCTCGATCGTGCACGGCGTGGTCGGATCGTCGCGCACGTTCCTGGGCGAGGAATCGGCCGGCGTCGATGCGGTGCGCATCGCGCAGGCGCGCATCGCCGCCGGACAGAGCGAATTGACGCTGGTCGGCGGCGCCTACAACGGCGACCCGCTGGGATGTCCTGCTGATCTTCGAGCAATCCGGCATCGCGCTGAAGGACAGCTTCGCGCCGGTCTGGGATCGCGGCCCGCACGGCGGCATCGCGCTCGGCAACATGGGCGCGTTCCTGGTGCTGGAAAGCCGCGAGCACGCGAGGCGCGCGGCGCCACGGCCGCGGGCACGCATTTCGGCGGTCTGCGCCGACCGCAACCGCCGCCAGCCGGGCGAGATCGAAGCCACCCTGCGCCGGCAATGGGACGCGATCGCCCCGGCAGGTCGATCGCGCGCACGCGGCCGTGATTTCCGGCGCCGCCGGGCTGGAGCCGGCGACCTCGGCGGAGCGTGCCGCGCTCAAGGAGATCGGCCTTCCCGTCCGCAATACCGGGACGTATATCGGTCATGGCGTCGAGGCTCAGTTCATGGCCAATATCGGCATTGCCTGTGCGGCGATCGAGCATGGCAAGCTGTTCGCGCCGGCGGGAACGGGGGATGTCGGATCAAGTCCGCCCGATCTGTCGCAGGTCGTCGTCACCAGCGTCGGCAACTGGCGCGGCGAAGGGCTCGCGCTGATTGAGCGGGTCGATTGAGAGATGAGAGACGGTCATGGCAGCGCGCAACACGCGATAAGAAAGGCCGCCCCATCGTCGCCGTCACCGGCATCGGCGTCGTCACCTCGCTCGGCGTCGGCAAGTCCGACAATTGGGCGAAGCTCACCGGCGGCGTTTCCGGCATCCGGCGCATCTCGCGCTTTCCGACCGACGGCCTGCGCACCACCATCGCCGGCACGGTCGATGAGGTTTATCAGGAATGCCATGTCGCCGGCGGAGCTTTCCGAGCGCATCGCGCTGCTCGCCGGCGAAGAGGCGATCGCCGAAGTCCGGCATCGGCTCGAAGGGCCATTTTCCCGGACCGCTGTTTCTCGCGCCGCCGCCGCTCGAAATCGAATGGGCCGACCGCATCAAGATGGCGGAGATGGCGGCGGCCAATGCCGATACCGGCTATCCCGACCTGCTGCGCGTCGCCCGCGAATACGCCGCGGCCCACGGCGCCGTTCAAGTTCGCCATCATCGGCGAAGACCTCGCCGAGCATTTCGGCACCGAAGGCTCGCCGATCTCGCTCAACACCGCCTGCGCGTCCGGCGCCAGCGCCATCCAGCTCGGCATGGAAGCGATCCGGCGCGGCGAATGCGAAGCGGCGCTGGCGATCGGCGCCGACGCTTCGCTGACGCCGGAATCGCTGGTGCGCTTCTCGCTGCTCTCGGCGCTGTCGACCCAAAACGATCCGCCGGAGCGCGCCTCAAAACCGTTCTCGAAAAACCGCGACGGCTTCGTGCTGGCGGAAGGCGCCGCGGCGCTGGTGCTCGAAAGCCTCGACCACGCGCGCGCGCGCGGCGCCCGCGTCCTCGGCATCCTCGAAGGCGTCGGCGAAAAATCCGAATTCGTTCCACCGCACCCGCACGAGCCCCGACGGCAAGCCGATCATCGCCACCATGCACAAGGCGCTCGCCGACGCCGGCGTCGGGCCCGAGGACATCGACTACATCAACGCCCACGGCACCTCGACGCCGGAGAACGACAAGATGGAGCATCTCGGCGTCTCCGCGGTGTTCGGCGAGCGCATCCGCGGCATTCCGATCTCGTCCAACAAATCGATGATCGGCCACACCTTGACCGCGGCCGGCGCGGTCGAGGCGGTCGTTCACGCTGCTGACGCTGCAAAACCAGCGCCTGCCGCCGACCATCAATCACGCCATTCCCGATCCCGACGATCCAGCTCGACGTCGTGCCGAACGTGGCGCGCGACGCCAAGGTGCGCCGCGCCATCTCCAATTCGTTCGGCTTCGGCGGCCAGAATGTCTGCCTGGTCGTGGCGCTGGAGCCGGCGTGACGCTTGGTCGATCAGCAGAGCGCCGGCCGCCGCGCAGACCATGCGCGCGCTCACGCTCGTCGCCGACCGCAAGATCGAGCTGCTCGATGTCGCCGCGCCCCCGCCGCCCGCCGCCGGCGAAGTGCAGATCGCGCATCAAGGCGATCGGGCTCAATCACATCGACGTCTGGGGCTGGCGCGGCATGGCGTTCGCCAAGCGCAAGCTGCCGCTGATCGTCGGCGCCGAGGCCGCCGGCGAAATCCGCGCGGTCGGCGCCGGCGTCGCCGGCTTTCGCGTCGGCGACCGGTCGTCGCCTATGGCGGGCTGACCTGCGGCACCTGCAAGGCCTGCCGCGAGGGCCGCGACAATCTTTGCGAAAACGTCGCCGGCATCATGGGCTTTCATGTCGACGGCTTTGCCCGCGATCTGGTCAACATGCCGGCGCGGCTCGTGATCCCGGTGCCGACAGGCATCAGCTTCCGCGACGCCGCCTGCGCGCCGATCGCCTTTGCGACCGTGCAGCACATGCTGTTCGACAATGCCAAGCTCGAGCCGGGCGAGACCATTCTGGTGCAGGCCGGCGGCTCCGGCATCGGCACCGCCGCCATCAAGATGGCGAAGGCGATCGGCTGCACCGTCATCACCACCGTCGGCGACGACGAAAAGGCGGCGAAAGCCAAGGCGCTCGGCGCCGATCACGTCATCAATTACCGCACCGACCGTTTCGAAGGCGTCGTGCGCAAGCTCACGGCCAAGAAAGGCGTCGACGTCGCCTTCGAGCATGTCGGCCCCGACACTTTCAACGGCTCGCTGCTCTGCCTCAAGCGCGGCGGGCGGCTGGTCACCTGCGGCTCGACCTCGGGCCAGTCGACGACGCTCAATCTGTTCCAGCTCTATCTGCAGCAATACCGCATCTTCGGCTCGTTCGGCGCCTCGATGCGCAATATCCGCGAGAGCCTCGACAAGATGGCGGCCGGCCTGCTGCCGGTGATCGACACCGAGGTCCCGCTCGCCGATTTCGAGCGCGGCTTGGCGCGGCTCGAAAGCCGGCAGGTTTTCGGCAAGATCATCGTCATGTTTTAGTTGCGCATGACTTCGGCGGAGGACGCGGCGATCTTCCCGGATCACGTCCGGGATCGAGCTTTCTCTGGATCATGCTCTGATGGCCGAGCGCGCGTTTCAACTTTTTCGATTCGATGCTCGGCGCGTCAGTGGTCGGCTTCTTGGCGCGGTCAAGCGCATGGACCGCAAGCGCACGGCGAATTTCGCCGGCGCGCTCATGCGCAAGATCGGCCCGCTGCTGCCCGAGCACCGCGTCGGCCGCGACAATCTGCGCGCCGCCTTTCCGCAAAAATCCGCCGCCGAGATCGAGCAAATCCTCGGCGGCGTGTGGGACAATCTCGGCCGCATCGCGGTCGAGTTCGCCCATCTCGACGAATTCTGCGTCGAAGGTGTCGGCGACGCAGACGCCGGACGTCATCACCTACGCGCCGGAAACGGCCGAGCGCTATCACCACATCATCGACGGCGAAAAGCCGATGCTCGGCTTTGCCGCCCATCTCGCCAATTGGGAACTTCCCGCCGTTGTCGCCAAGGCACTCGGCGCCAAGACCGCCATTCTCTATCGGCGGCCGAATATCGCGCCGGTCAGCGATGTCATCGTCAAGCTGCGCGCGCCGCTGATGGGCGAACTGATCTCGACCGGGCTTGCCGCGCCGGTGCAACTGGCGCGGCTGGCGCAATCCGGCGTGCATGTCGGCATGCTGGTCGACCAGCACTACACCAAAGGCGTCGAGGTGATCTTTTTCGGCCGGCGCTGCATGGCCAATCCGCTGATCGCGCTCCTCGCCCGGCAGACCGAGTGTCCCGATTCACGGCATGCGCGCCGTGCGCAAGCCCGACGGCAACAGCTTTTCGGTCGAGATCACCGATCCGATCGAGCCGGCGCGCGACGCCGAAGGCGGCATCGACGTCGCCGGCACCATGCAGGCGATCACGTCGGTGATCGAGGGCTGGGTGCGCGAGCATCCGGAGCAATGGCTCTGGCTGCATCGCCGCTGGCGATAAGGCGAACGAGGCGCAAAGCTGGCCGGCAAAGCGCTGCTAAGTCGGCGCGGTTGCGCCCTTCCCCAGCCATTGCTTGATCAGCGCCGGCAGCGTGCCGTCCGCCATTAACTCCGCCCGCGCCTTGCCGATCGCGTCGCGCAGCGCGGCATTTCCCTTGCGCACGCAGACGCCAAGGAGCTCGCGCGTGATGCCGACCTCGACGACCTTAAGCTTCGGGCGGTCGCGCACGAACCATTCCATGACCGGTGCCAGCTTCATAAAGGCGTCGCAGCCGCCGCTCGACAGATCGTCAAGCGCTTGCTCGATCTCGTTATAGGCATAGACGCGCACCCGCGCGGCGCGATGCTCGGCGACAAGCTGATTGGCGACCGGCTGGCTGGTATTGCCCTGCTGCACGCCGATCACCAGGCCGGCAAGATCGGCGATGCCGTGCACGTTCGGATGGCGGCTCGTATCGACGACGAGCGATTGACCGGAGGCCGCATAGGGGGTGCAGAAATCCGCAATTCTTTCGCGGTCCGGCGTAATCGTGGTGCCCGACGCCACGCAGTCATACGCGGCGGAATCGAGACCGCCAAAGATGCCGTTGAAATCGGCGCCCTCGTAGCGCACCAATTGCCAGCCGCGGCCGAGTTTTTCGGCGATGCGCTGCATCAGCGCGACGTCGAAGCCAGACGGACCGTCTTTGCCCAGGAACTCGAACGGTGGGTCGGGAAGCGCCGCTCCGACTTTCAGCGGCGGAGCGCCCTTCGCGACACCCTTGGCGACACCCTTGGCGACACCCTCGGCAACGCCCGCGGCAAACACGCCGGTCGCGAGCACGGGCAACGCGGCGAGCACATGGCGGGGCGTCATCTTCCGCCTCTCCTCAGTGGGTCGGGAATTGTTCGGATAGCGTAACGGGCGATCATTGAAAAGTCGGAACCGCTCCGCCTAAGGCGCGGCGATTGTCGAGGCGAACACCCACGCGATCCGTGCCAACAATGATGCTGGGGCCGGCGGTCTCGATGCGTGCCCTGGTTTGAACGATTAGACGGGTCGCTCGCCGTTGGAGCGGCCTAGAGGCCGTTGACGTGGTCGTAGGGGTGACGACCGTAAGGGGTGACGCCGGTTATGGCCCCGCCGACCCAGGGCGCATCCGCAATGCCGCCGAGGCCCCAGGTGCGGACCAAGCCGCCATAGCCCCACTGATTGCGCACCCAAGGGTAGTAGCGGCAGTCCCTGCCGCAGCGTGCCTGCGCCGTGCTCAATGTCGCTAATGTCGTGGCGACGACGCCAAGCGTTACGAGTGCGATCCGAAAGCTTTTCATGAGGTCACGGCATCAAGTTTCGGCTGCGCTCGAAAATGCCTGCCAGACCGCAATCGTGATCCGGCCGCAGCGCACCAACCTGGCAGGAATTGATTAGCGGACTGTTACGCAATGCCCGGACGGCACGGACCGATTCGGCCGCCGCGGGCGGTGCCCACGATCAGACAGCCGACGTACGTGGCCGGCGCTTGCCGACGCTTGCCATCATTTCGGCAGCGGAGATTCGTTCAAAATACTCCACACCGCGTCATCGGGACACCGTACCGGAAAGGCATCGAATGGCGCGTTGTCGACTGGCAAATCGGTGATCATCTTCGGTGTGACGACCATTTTGGAAACTTTCTGGTTGTCGAACGAATATTTGATCTCAGCCGTCCCGACCAATATCGAACCATCGGAATGGATGAGCCTCATGTCGCAGCTATCGGCCTGCGTGGCGCGATTGAACGTGCAGCGACCGACCTTTTCGACTTCGCGTTGGACGAGGCCGCCGTCCCGCCGCTGAAGGCGCAGGCCGATGAAATGGCCGTCGGCGAAGCGGATGTCGAAATGATTGCGGCACAGCGCAACGATATCCGGCGCGGCGGTAACTTTTTTGGTGGGAAACGACCAAAATCCCGGCGCGATCGGACTCTCGTTAAGCTGCGTCTGCGCCAAAGCCTGAGTGCCGAAGAGACCGCCGGCAAGAGCCGCAACCGGTAGAGCGCGAAACAGCTTCGTCATCATTGCCCCCAAACAGCGCGCGGCCTCGTGTCCCCCGCGCCGCCGCGATGATCGGAAACCAATAGTGCAATTTTGCCGCCGTGCCGAGCCGTTGGCCTACGTTCCCTGCCCGTTCGACCCTGACGACAGCGCGTTCGGCAGGAACATGCGCATTGGCCTTGGCGTCGGTCGATATCGACAAGAATTTTCCGCAAACGAGACGGTTGGCTTCGGTAAAATGTCAGCGTTGCTGACATTTATTCCGACAATGTCGCGCGCTCCGACGATGTCGCGCCGTTGTGATTGCGCGCGACATATTTCCAGGCATGATCCGATGCGACGGTGGGAGGAAGCATTTTGCGCGGGGCATCTGCCTTGGTTCGCGATAGCGCGCCCGACATGATTTTTATCCCGGGCGGCTCGTTCCGCATGGGCTCCGACCAACACTATCCGGAAGAGGCGCCGGCGCATCGGGTGGCCGTCGGCGATTTCTGGATCGACCGCACCCCGATCACCAACAGGCAATTCCGCAAGTTCGTAAACGAGACCGGTCACGTCACCTTCGCCGAGATACCGCCGCAGGCAACGGATTATCCGGGCGCGCTGCCCGATATGCTCAAAGCCGGCTCGCTGATTTTCACGCCGCCGAGAAAGCCGGTCGACCTGGCCGACTGGTCGCAATGGTGGACATTTAAATTCGGCGCCAATTGGCGCCGACCCTATGGCCCGCGCAGCAATACCAGCGGCCTCGACGATCATCCGGCCGTCCATATCGCCTATCGCGATGCGGAGGCTTACGCCGCCTGGGCCGGCAAGGAATTGCCGAGCGAGGCCGAATGGGAATTTGCCGCGCGCGGCGGTCTGGATGGCGCCGAATTCGCCTGGGGCGACGAGTTCACGCCGGGCGGCAAGCATGTCGCCAACACCTGGCAGGGCGACTTTCCGCAGCAGAATATCGCCATCGACGGCTACGAGCGCACCTCGCCGGTCACCGCCTTTCCGCCGAACGGCTACGGCCTGCGCGACATGATCGGCAACGTCTGGGAGTGGACCACGGATTGGTACGCATCGCGGCACGCAGATGCCGCCGCCCATCCGTGCTGCGTTCCGGAAAATCCGCGCGGCGCCGCCGAAGCGATGCAGCGCGAACGGATGAGCTACGATCCGCGGTTACCCGACATCAAAATTCCACGCAAAGTGCTCAAAGGCGGCTCGCATCTTTGCGCCCCCAATTACTGCCGCCGTTACCGTCCTGCTGCACGCCACGCGCAGCCGGTCGACACGTCCACGAGTCATATCGGATTTCGATGCATCGTCAGAACCGGGAGCGATCAATGTCCAGCGACGAAGAGGCAGACAAGTCAGGCTTAGAAAACCAGGCATTCAATCGCCGCAACATTCTGCTCGGAAGCACCACGCTCGCGGCCGCTGCGGCGCTCGGCGCCGCCGCGCCCGCGACGTTGGCGCAAGCGCAGCAGCCGCAATCGGGCCCGCGGCCGAACATCGTCTTCATCATGGGCGATGACATCGGCTGGTTCAATATCGGCGCCTATCACCGCGGCATCATGGCGAGCCGAACGCCGAACCTCGACAAGCTTGCCAGCGAGGGCATGCTGTTCACCGACTACTACGCCGAGGCGAGCTGCACGGCCGGCCGGGCCAACTTCATCACCGGCGAATTGCCGATACGCACCGGCCTAACAACGGTCGGCCAGGCCGGCTCCTCCATCGGCATGCCCGCACAAGCGCCGACCATCGCCACCGCCCTCAAATCCATGGGCTACGCCACTGGCCAGTTCGGCAAGAACCACCTCGGCGATCTCAACGAATTTCTGCCGACTGTGCACGGTTTCGATGAGTTCTACGGCTACCTCTATCACCTCGACGCGATGGAGGACCCGGCGCATCCCAACTATCCGCAGGCGCTATTGGACCGGGTCGGACCGCGCAACATGATCCATTCCTGGGCGACCGATCGCGACGACCCGACCATCCAGCCGCGCTGGGGCAAGATCGGCAAGCAACGCATCGAGGATGCCGGGCCGCTCTATCCGAAACGAATGGAGACCGTGGACGATGAGATTCTCGCCAATACGATCGCGTTCATCGACAAGGCGAAGCGGGACAACAAGCCGTTCTTCGTGTGGCTCAACCCGACGCGGATGCACGTCGTCACTCACCTGTCGGAAAAATATGAAAAGATGCGCAACTCGCAGAACGGCTGGTCAGAGTCCGAAGCCGGATTTGCGCAGCTCGACGATATCGTCGGCGCGGTCATGAAGAAGCTCAGCGACGAAGGCTTCGATAACAACACCATCGTCGTGTTCACGACCGACAACGGCGCCGAGAACTTCACCTGGCCGGATGGCGGCCAAACGCCGTTCGCCGGCGGCAAAGGCACCGCGCTCGAAGGCGGCTTCCGCGTACCCTGCATGATCCGCTGGCCGGGCCGCGTGCCCGCCGGCAAGGTCGAGAACGGCATCGTTTCCGGCCTGGATTGGTTCCCGACCTTTGTCGCCGCGGCGGGAAATCCGAACATCGCCGACGAGCTCAAAGCCGGCAAGCAGCTCGGCGACACCACCTACAAAGTCCATCTCGACGGCTACAATCAGATGGACCTCATCACCGGCAAAGGTCCGTCGGCCCGTCACGAGATTTTCTATTTCACCGAGAGCACGCTGAGCGCGGTGCGGATCGACGATTACAAGTATCGCTTCACCGACCAACCCGGCGGCTGGCTTGGCGGCACCGTCAAGCTCGACTGGCCGATCATCACCAATCTCCGCCTCGACCCCTTTGAGCGCACCGGAATGCCAAGCGGCGACAAGGGCTCCTTGGCCTTCTACAACTACTTTGTTTACCAGTTCTGGCGCTTTCAGTTCGCGCAGCAAGAGGTCGGCAGGCTCGCCCGGACGGCGCTGGAATTTCCGCCGATGCAAAGGGGCGCGAGCTTCAACCTGGAAGCCGTCAAGGCCCAGATCGAGAAGGCGATGCAGTCGCACGCCGGCGATTAGCGATACGCCGGCGGGTGCGCCACGGGGGCGCTCGTCGGACGAGGTGCTCTTCGGCCGTGGTCGCCAACGGCGGCAAAACGGAACGACTGAAACGGCGGGAATGCAACTGGCGTCCATGCAACGAGTCGGCGGCCGGGAATGGACCGCTGGGCGGTGACACGGTGCCAGCCCCGGCACCGCAGCGCCGGTCAGAGGAACCGATCACGTGGACGTTATGCTTGGGGGTGCTCGGGAATAACTAGTATACGTGGGGTAGTTGGTTTTATTTACCAGTGTCCCTATATGGAGCGACATGCCTACGGCGACGAGCCGATTCCCGTTGATCGGTGAAGGCTCTAGCCCGGCGCCCGCAAGTCTTTTCGCAACAAGGCTTGCGGCTAAAGATTTGCGCAAGAACACGCCGCAAATAATCCGGCACCTAGGACGCTAAGCGAGCGCGTCTCACGTCGACGTCGTCGTTCGAGCGTCCCGCCGTCCCAGGAGGAGCACCGAGGAGCCGGTAGCGAGAGGATTTGCGTCTTTCAGGTCGGTAAATCATGGGCATCGTTCGTTTTGCGCTAAGGCTGCCTCACACCTTCTACGTGCTCGCGGTCCTCGTCCTGTTCCTGGGCACGACTGCCATATTGTCGATGCCGACCGACATCTTTCCCGAGATCAACATCCCGGTCGTCACCATCGTCTGGCAATATACCGGGCTCTCTACCACGGAGATGGAGCAGCGGGTCACAACCTACGGGCAATATGCGCTGTCGTCGAGCGTGAACGGCATCCTGGACATCGAGGCGCAAACCCTCAACGGCATCTCGGTTCAGAAAATCTTCTTTCAGCCGGACGTCAATCTCGATCTCGCGATCTCGCAGATCGTCTCGGCGACCAATTTTATCCGTGTCTTGATGCCGCCCGGGATCCAAGCGCCGGTGGTGGTCCAATACAACGCCTCGAGCGTTCCCGTGCTGCAGATCGGGCTCTCCTCCGACACGCTCAACGAGCAGCAGCTCTACGACTACGGCATCTACCGCCTGCGGCAGCAGCTCGCGCCGATCCACGGCGTCACGCTGCCGACGCCGGCCGGCGGCAAATACCGGCAGATCATGGTCGATATCGATCCCCTGAAGCTGCAGGCGAAGGGGCTCACGCCGATCGACGTCGTCAATGCGGTTAATGCCCAGAACCTCACGCTGCCGTCGGGTCAAGCCAAGATCGGCGATACCCAGTTCACCGTCCGCACCAACGCCGTTCCTACCGCCATCGACGATCTCAACAATATCCCGGTGAAATATATCAACGGGCAGACGATCTTTGTGAAAGACGTGGGGCAGGTGCACGACGGCAACGCCGTGCAGCAGAATATCGTGCGCACCGATGGCCGCCGCTCGGTCCTGCTCAGCATCATCAAGAATGGCAACGCCTCGACGCTGGCCGTGGTCAATGCGGTCAAACAGGCGCTCACAATCTCGCGCAAGGCGGCGCCGCCGGGCATGCAGATCACCGAGCTGTTCGATCAATCGGTGTTCGTCAAAGCTTCGATCGAAGGGCTGTTGCGCGAAGGCGCCATCGCCGGCGGTCTGACCGCACTGATGATCATACTCTTTCTCGGATCGTGGCGCTCGACGCTTGTGGTCATGGTCTCGATCCCACTCTCCATTCTCTCGTCGCTCATCGTGCTCTACTTCCTCGGCGACACCATCAATACGATGACGCTCGGCGGCTTGGCGCTCGCGATCGGCATTCTGGTCGACAATTCGACGGTCACGATCGAGAACACCCATCGGCTGCTCACCGAGGAACACATGCCGCTGCCGCGAGCTACGCTGCACGGCGCCGCCGAGATTGCGGTGCCGACGCTGGTTTCGACCCTGGCGATCAGCTGCGTGTTCGTTTCCGTTGTATTTCTCCATGGCCCGGCGAAATATCTCTTCACTCCGCTCGGCCTCGCGGTGGTGTTCGCCATGCTGGCGTCGTACACCTTTTCGCGAACGCTCACCCCGATCACCATCGGCCTCTTGCTGAAGGGGGAACGTCACGGGCCGGAGGCATCGCAGGGCCTGTTCGGCCGGCTGTTCGCCAA
This sequence comes from uncultured Alphaproteobacteria bacterium, assembly GCA_963829395.1. Classification (GTDB taxonomy): domain Bacteria; phylum Pseudomonadota; class Alphaproteobacteria; order Rhizobiales; family Xanthobacteraceae; genus BOG-931. Next base: position 309,237 of record CAWHHX010000004.1, read on the forward strand.
GTTCGAGCACGGTTTCGAAACCATGCGCGGCGCCTACGCGGAAGTGCTGCACACGCTCCTGACCCGCCGGTTGATCGTCCCGATCATAGCGGTCCTCGTCCTGGCGCTGGGCGGCACGCTGTTCATGTTCGTCGGCCGTGACTTCTTTCCGATCATCGACGGCGGCCAGATTCAGCTCCACGTGCGCGCGCCGGCCGGAACGCGCATTGAAAAAACCGAGCAGATTTTCCAGGCGGTCGAGGACAAGATCCGCGAGGTCATCCCCGAGGAGGAACGCCAACTGATCGTCGATAATATCGGCTTGCCGGCCCGTTCCTATAACTACGCGTTCGGCGACGGCACGGCGACCGGCCTCAACGACGGCGTGATTTTGGTCTCGCTGAAGGAAGACCATCCGCCGACCGCGAATTACGTCCGTAAGCTGCGCGAGGTGCTCCCCGCGGCCTTTCCCGAATGCGTGTTCTACTTCCAGGCCGCCGACATGGTGACGCAGATCCTCAATTTCGGCATCCCGGCGCAAATCAATGTGCGCACCGTCGGCTATGACCGGACCAAGGATCTGCGCATCGCCAAGGAGCTGCAGCAGCGGATCGCGGCGATTCCAGGCGTCGCCGACGCACATTTGCAGCAAGAGGTCAATTCGCCGGAATTCTTCGCCCAGATCGACCGGGCGCGCGCCACCCAGTTCGGCCTCACCGTCAACGACATTGCGCTTAATCTCAACACCAGCCTGAGCTCGTCCGAGCAGATATCGCCGAACTTTTGGACCGACCCGAAAAACGGCACGCCTTATTACATAACCGTGCAGACGCCCGAGTATCGGGTGGCCTCGATGAACGACCTTAAGAACACGCCGGTGACCAAGTTCACCGTGCCAAACCGAAATACCGTGCCGGGATTGCTCAGCAACGTCGCCACCCTCAAGCGCGATTCGATTCCGACCAACACCAATCAGGCGAATATCCAACCGGTCTATGAGATCTATGCCAACGCTGATGGCCGTGACCTCGGCAGCATCTCGAGCGACATCTCCAAGATCGTGGCCGAGTACCAGAAGCAATTGTCGCCGGGCAATCGGATCGAGATCATCGGCCAAATCGACAGCATGAACAGCGCATTTCGCGACCTGGCCATCGGCATTCTGTTTGCCGCGGTGTTCGTCTATCTGCTGATGGTGGTGAATTATCAGAACTGGGGCGATCCGTTCGTGGTCATTCTGGCATTGCCGGCGACATTCTGCGGTATCGTGACCATGCTCTATATTACCGGGACGACATTGAGTGTCCCCTCGCTCATGGGCGCGATCATGGCTATCGGCGTGGCATCGGCGAATTCCATCCTGCTCGTCACCTTTGCCCGCGAGCAGCAGCTCGCCGGCCTGCCTGCTTTCGAGGCGGCGATCGCCGCCGGCCGCACCCGTATCCGGCCGGTGCTGATGACTGCGGCGGCGATGATCGTCGGCATGATACCGATGGCGATCGGCGGCGCCGGCGAGGAGCAAAATGCGGCGCTGGCGCGCGCGGTAATCGGCGGCCTGCTTTTTGCAACGCCGACCACGCTGCTGGTGGTGCCTTATCTGTTTGCGCTGCTGCGCAAGGGCAACGACGGCAAACCGGCGCACGGCGTATTCGCGGAGGAATTGGAATGAACAAGATCGAGCGGCCCCCGACGCCCGATAGTCCCACCGAAGATCGGCCAATACCGGCAAGCCGCGAAGCGGATAAAGCCGCTGCCGGAAGTGAAGTCGCGAATGGGACGCCGCGTCTTGATGTTCGGCGTGTTGCTGGTGCTGATCGCGGCGTTGGGCTTTGGCTTCTGGCAACACTACAGCCTCAACGCCCAAGTGATGGCGACGGCCGAGCAGCGCCGCGACTTCGTGCCGAGCGTACGAACGGCGCCGGTGCGCGTCAGCGGCAGTATCATGTCGGTGAGCTGGCCCGGCACGACCGAGGCCTTCGAGCAGGCCAATATCTACGCCCGCGCCAGCGGCTATATCTCCAAGCGCAACGTCGATATCGGCAGCCAAGTCAAAGCCGGGCAATTGCTGGTGGAGATCACCGCTCCCGAGCTCGATCATCAGATCGCCCAGGCAGAGGGAAATCTGGCGCAGATGCAGGCCTCACTGGAGCAGGCCAGGGCCAATCGCGATTTGGCGCAAGTCACGTGGGACCGCGACAGTCCGCTGGTGCAAAAAGGCTGGGTCACGCCGCAACAAGGCGATACCGATCGCCTGACCCTGCAAGCCAGGGTGGCGGCCGTGGCCGTCGCGCAAGCCAACATCGTGGCGCAGAACGCGCAGCTGCGGGTGCTCAATCAGCAGAAAGCCTATCAGAGCGTCGTTGCTCCCTTTGACGGCGTCATTACACAACGCAACGTCGATGTCGGCGCCCTGGTGCAAGCGGATGCGACCAGCGGCACCATCCTGTTCACGCTGATGCAAAGCGACACGCTGCGTATCCAGCTCTACGTGCCGCAGGACGAAGCCTTCGGCGTCGCGCCGGGAGTCGACGCGGTCGTGCACGTACCGGAGATACCGGGCCGCGATTTTCCCGGCCAAGTGACGCGCATCGCCGATGCGCTGCAGCCGGGCACGCGGACACTTTTGACCGAGATCGACGTACCCAATCCCGACCACGCTTTGTCGCCGGGCGTCTATTGCACCGTCGAGCTGAAAATCCCGCGCAAGACGCCGTCGCTAATCGTCCCCTCGGAGGCGATCGTCTTCAACCGCGAGGGCCTCAACGTCGTCGTGGTCGAGGACGGTGTCGCGCGCATCCACAAAGTGACCGTGGTGCGTGATTTCGGCACGACGGTCGAGGTCAGCGCCGGCGTCAAAGACGGCGATCAGGTGATCCTCAATCCCCCGGTCGACCTGACCGACGGTCGCAAGGTTCAGATCCGGCCTGCGCCGCCGGCGCAGCTTTCCTGAGGCGGATCGATCGGCCCAGAAGGTCGATCAGCTCGGAAATGCGAGCCTGCAGGCGCTCGCGTCCGCCGGCCCCGCCGCATCCTCGCCTTTGACGGCAGCATGCACCGTGAAGACGTCGAACGGATCGTCGCGCGGCGGGTGCACCTGGCCGACAAGAATTGTGCTCATGAGCTCGTGGTCGCGATCGCGGAAGAACGCGCGGTTGACATCGAGCGCGACGTCGCCAGGCAAGGCATATCCCTGCAGCGCGCGGGCAAGGATCACCGGGTCCAACGATTTCTCCTGATTGGCGACCTGGGCCAGCGTGCGCACCGCGGCATAGCCGAACCAGTTGCGCGCGCTCGACGCTTTGCCGGTGCGGCTGCGCAGGGCCGCGTCGAAGGCCTTGATCTGCGGCACGTCCGGCTGGTTCCACCACCATTCCATCGTCCACCAGCCGATCCGCGCGGCGTCGGGGACCGCCAGAATGCTCTCCAGTTCGAACAGTGCGCCGCCAACGGCCATATCTTCCGTGAGGCCGAATCGCACGATCTGCCGCAGGCTGTTCGTTTGATCCTCGCCGCCCATGAGATCGATGAGGACCTGCGGCCGGTAGGTCTGCGCATCGCTTAGCGCCCGCGAATAATCGACCGTGCCGACCGGAAGAACACTGGCCGCCGAGGTGCCGCCGCGCTGCGAGAGCTTACGCTCGAACGCTGCTTGCAGCGAACGGCCATAAACATAATCGGGCGTCAGAAAATACCACCTCTTGCCGAACTTCTCGACCAGCGTGTCGGCAATGGCATTGACCTCCATCGTGATGCTCTTGCAGATGCGAAACACATTCCAGCTGCAAAGGCTGCCGGTGATTTCGTCGATGTGCCCGCCGGTCACGACGTGCAGCTTGCGCTTTTCTGCAGTCACTTTCGTCATTGCCAGCGCGACCGCTGAGTTGACATTGCCGGTGATGAAGTCGACCCGATTGTGCTCGATCAGCTCGTAGGTCTTCTCAACGCCGGCGGTGATGTCGTTGGCAGAATCGGCGACCTGCAACTCGACCTGCCTGCCGAGGATGCCGCCGGCTCGATTGATCTCATCGATGCCAACCCGGGCACCGGTCACTTCGGCTTCGGCGAGCGCCGCGTAGGCTCCGGTCAGGGGTTCGACCATGCCGATCTTCACCGGTTCTTCGGCGAGGGCACGGATCGGGATGGGCGCCGCCAGCCCCCAGGCGGTCCACGCCAAGCCGGCTTTGAGCGCCGTCCGGCGCCCGACCGGTCGTGCACGAGACGGCGCTATCGTCCGCATGGTCGGCTCCGATGAAGCAACGGCAATCCGAGCATTATGCGCTTGGTCACATCAATTGGGTAGAACCGAGCGACGTGGCCGCAGTTCCTTCGCCTAAAGTTGAGCGCCTAGAGCTTGGCGGCCGCTTCCTTCAGGCGCTTTAACATTTCGCCTCGCATCCCAGCGACATAGGACCAGCCCCTGGTCACGCTCGAGTGGCCGCCATCGACCACGATGTCCTGGCCGTTGATAAAACTCGAACCGTCGCCGGCGAGAAAGACCGCCGCTTGCGCGATGTCGTTGGGCAGCCCGGCACGCGGGATCGTTTGCACGGATGCAAACGCCGTCTTGATGACATCGGTCAAACGATCCGCCTTGGAGCCTTCGACGCCGGCTGCCTTGGCGAAAATGCCGGTGACGATGGCGCCCGGCGACAGGCAATTGACCCGGACCCCCTTTTCTCCAAGTTCGGCGCCGGCCGATCGGGAGAGCGCCAGCACCGCGCCTTTGGTTGCGCTGTAAATGTGGCCCGACACGCCGCCGCGAATGCCCGCCATGCTGCCGATATTGATGATGCTGCCGCTGCCTTGCGACAGCATCACCGGCGCCACGTGCTTGATGCCCAGCAAAACGCCCCGGACGTTGACGGCCAGCAATTGGTCGATCGTCGCCGCGTCGATCTCGGTAATGCTGACCATGGGTGCCGGAAGGGCGGCATTGTTGACCAGGCAATCGACCCGGCCGAACCATGTGACGGTCTGATCGATCATCGCCTTCACGTCGGCCTCGTTGGCCACGTCGGTGCGGATAAAGCGGACGCCGAGGCGTTTTTCCAGCGCGGCGCCTTCGTCCTGCCGGCGCGCGGCGACGACGACCTTGGCGCCCTCCCCGACAAATAGCTCCGCAATACCCTCGCCGATGCCGCTCGTCCCGCCGGTGACAATGGCAACCTTTCCTTCCAGCGCGCCCATTTCCGCCTCCCTTGCAATCCAACATGCGACAGGGGCAAGCCTGTCCCTTCCCCCACCCTAGCAAGACGCCGGCCTGAAGATCGTAGCCGCACGATGGCCGGACATTGACCGCTTTTGCCGCTGCTAATACCGTTCGCGCAATTCCGGCGAAAGCGGTTGTGCATGAATGACGTAGCGGCCGGCGCTCAGAACGTTCGCAAACGGTTCGGGGCGACGACGGCGCTTGACGGCGTCAGTTTCGAGGTCATGGCGGGCGAGATTCACGCGCTTGTCGGCGAGAATGGCGCCGGCAAATCGACGCTGGTTCGCATCCTCGGCGGCGTCGTCCGGCCGGACGAGGGACAAGTCACGATCGGCGGCCGGGAATGCCATCTTTCCAGCCCGCACGACGCCATCGCGTCCGGGGTCGTCACCATTCCCCAGGAGCTGCAGCTGGTGCCGGCCTTGTCGATTGCCGAGAACCTGGCGCTGGGCGATCCGCCAGTGCGGCGGCTGTTCGGCGTGGCGGCATTGGTCGATCGCGTTCGGATGCGCGAGGAGGCGCGGGCGCAGCTTGCGTCGTTCGATTTTGCGCCAGACCCGGAGCTGCCGGTGCGGCAGCTTGGCTTCGCGGAGCAGCAGATCGTCGCCATCGCCAAGGCGTTGCGCCGGCGCTGCCGCGTGCTGATCCTCGACGAGCCGACCGCCGCGCTGGAAAATCGCGAGATCGCGCGGCTCTTCGCCGTGCTGCGCCGGCTGAAAGACCAGGGCACGGCAATCGTCTATGTGTCGCACCGGCTGGAAGAGATCGTCGAGCTCGCCGACCGCTGCACCGTGCTGCGCGATGGCCGCGTCGCCGCCGTGGTGCGTCGCGGTGCGTTCAATTCCGCCGATCTGGTGGCGGCCATGACCGGCCGCGCCGCGGAGCAACAGACCATCGCGCCGGTCGAGCCCGGAGATGCGTTGCTGGAAGACGCCGAAGCCCGCGCCAATGCGATCGCCGTGCGCGCCGGCGAGGTCATCGGCCTAGCCGGCCTGCTCGGCAGCGGCACGACACAGGTGCTGCAGCGGTTTTTCGGTCTCTCACGGTCGGCGACCGTCGCGCGCGTCAATGGCCGGCTTCGCCGCCTCGACAATCCGATTGCCGCCATCGATGCCGGCATCGGGCTGGTGCCGCCGTCGCGCCGGCTAGGCTTGGTCATGAACCAGTCCGTGCAGGACAATATCCTGTTGCCGAGCCTCGGCCGTCTCGGCAAAGGCTGGCGTGGCCGCCGCGCGGCGCGCCGCCTGGTTGCCGAATTGATGGACCTGCTCGACATCCGGCCGCGGCGGCCGGAGCTGAAAGTTTCGGCGCTGTCCGGCGGCAATCAGCAAAAGGTCATTCTCGCCAAATGGCTGGCGCGCCGCGTCGACGTGCTGCTGCTCGATGAGCCGACGCAGGGCATCGACATCGCCGCCAAGGCGCAAATCCACACGCTGCTCCGCGACTTTGCGGCCCGCGGCGGTGGCGTGCTGCTGTCGTCGAGCGATCTCTCCGAACTCGCCAATGTGTGCGACGCCGTGCTGGCGCTGCGCCACGGCGGCATCGTCGCACGCATCGAGCGCGCCGACCGCCTCGACGAAGCGCGCGTGCACGCGGCCATCGCCACATGAAGGGCGCAGCAAAAGTCGCCCGTGTGAACCTGGCAGGCCAGGCGGCGCTGATCACGCTGGTCGTGCTCTGCCTCGTGACCGCTTTATTGACCAATCGCTTTCTATCCCCGCTCAATCTGACGAACATCCTGGTGCAATCGTCGATCATGGCGGTAATCGCCATGGGCATGACATTCGTGATCATCGGCGGCGGCTTCGATCTTTCGGTGGGCTCGACGGTGGCGCTGTCCGGCTGCATTGCCGGCATGGCGATGCTGAAATTCGGCATCCTCGCCGGGGTCGTCGCCGGCATCGCCGCCGGCGCCGCGGTCGGCCTCGCCAACGGGCTCGTTGTGGCGACGCTGCGGGTCAATCCCTTCATCGCCACGCTCGGCAGCATGGTGCTGGTTCGCGGCATCGTCTACATCATTACCGGCGGCGCGCCGGTGAGCGGCGACGACGGTCTGCCCAGCGCCTTCATCGCTTTCGGCAATTCGCGCCTGTTGGGCGTGCATTATCTGGTCTGGGTACCGGCGGTGCTGCTCGCCGCGCTGTCGGCGCTCTTGTATCTCACGCCCTATGGCCGGCGGGTCTACGCCACCGGCGGCAACAAGGAGGCGGCGTATCTCTCGGGTGTCGCCGTCGAACGCGTCATCGCCTCCACCTACGTCTGGTGCGGCGCGCTGGCCGGCGTTGCCGGCGTGATGCTCGCGGCACGGTTGCAGTCCGGCCAGCCGACGGCGGGCGAATTCTACGAGCTCACCGCCATCGCCGCCGTCGTCCTTGGCGGCGCCTCGCTGCATGGCGGCGAAGGCACGCTCTATAAAAGCGTCATCGGCGTTTTCATCATGATCGTGCTGGGCAACGGCCTTAACCTTCTGAACGTCAATTCGTATTGGCAGCGGGTCGCGGTCGGCGCGGTGATTGTTGCGGCTGCCGCCGCAGATCGGCTACGCTCGCGGTTCTGAGCGAGGAGAGTTGCAATGTCCAAATTCCGCACGTTGGCCTTGGCCGCGGCCGTTTTGCTGCCGGCGTCGTTGCTGCTGCCGTCCGCCGCTGTGCGCGCCGAAGATAAGATCACGATCGGCGTCTCGCTGCCGCAGGACGACAATCCGTTCTATATCGGCATGCTCAAGGGCATCCGCGCGCGCGCGACCGAGCTCGGCTGGGACGTCGCCACTGTCTCCTCCAACGAGGACAAACTGAAACAAATCAATGGCGTGCAGGACCTTGTTGCCAAGGGCGTCAAAGGCATTCTGATCTCGCCGATCGACGCAGTCGGCGTCAATGCCGCGTACGATGCGGCCGCTGCCGCCAAAATCCCCATCATCTCGTTGGCCCGCGGCTCGACCTCGCCGAACCAGACCATCCATGTGGCGATGGATGAGGTGCAGGTCGGCCGCGACATCGCCGCGTGGACGGCGAAAAAGCTCGGCGGCAAAGGCAAGGTGGCGATGCTGCTCGGCCCAAGCGGCGCGCCGACCTTCCGCAATCTCGCGTCCGGCTACACCGAAACGATGGCGAAATATCCGGACATCCAGATCGTGTTCAAGACCGACGGCCCGCTCACCCGCGAGCGCGGCTTGAAGAACAGCGAAGACGCCCTGGTCGCCAATCCCGATCTCAAGGCCATCTATGCGGCGAACGACGATCTCGCGCTCGGCGCCATGCAGGCCGTGCTCGCTGCCAATCGCAACGGGCAAACCATCGTCACCGGCATGAACGGCGTGCCGCCGGCCTTGCACGCGGTGAAAGACGGCAACATCGCCATGACGGTCGAGCTCAATCCGGTGCTGTGGGGCCGCCTCGGCGTCGACGTGCTGGCGACGTATCTCAAGGGCGACAAGGTCGAGCCGCGCGTCTTCATCAAGCACGTCGTCATCGACAGCTCGAATGTCGACGAGGTGCTGGCGAAGATGCCGCCGCCCAAGAGCTGATAAAAGAGCTAACAAGAGCCGACGCGGTAACGGCGACGGAGCCCGGCCATGGTCAAGGCCGTTGAAACGGCGAAACGCACGTCGGCCGAGACGGCCGGCAATTCCTTCGTCGCCGAGCTCGAAGCGGCGAACCTGCATCCGCTCTGGGACCGGTTCAAGAAGATCACGCCGGTGCGGCCGCAGCCGCGCGATGCGCCGCACGTCTGGCGCTGGAAGGACATTGAGCGCTATGCCGAGCGGGCGGTCGGCGAAGTCGCCATCGACGACGTCGAACGCCGCGCGCTCATTCTGGTCAATCCGGCCTTTGCCGGCGAGACCGTGACGACCTCGAACCTGATCGCGGCATTCACCGTGCTCGATCCCGGCGATCGCGCGCGCCCGCATCGCCACACCTTTGCGGCCATTCGCTTCGCCACCCGCGCCGACGGCGCTGCCACTATCGTCAACGGCCGGCGCTGCGAGATGCACGAGGGCGATCTCATTCTTACGCCGCCGATGTGCTGGCACGGCCATGTCAACGACAGCAATCACCGCATCGTCTGGTTCGACGCCGCCAACATTCCGCTGATCCGCGCGCTCGACGCCAATTTCTTCGAGCCCGGCGATCCGAACAGCAACGCGTTCTGGCAGGTCGACGAAGGCGACGAGCGGCTGTGGGCGGAGCCGGGGCTCGCCGGCGCCGACATGCCGCGCGACGCCGCGCATTCGCCGAAATACCGCTATGCCGGCGAAGCCACCCGGCGGTTGCTCGCCGCGTTGCCGGCCGGGCCGGACGGCGCGCGCACGGCGCGCTACACCAACCCGCTGACCGGCGGCGCCGTGATGCCGGCGCTGGATTGCTACGCGGTGCGGCTCCTGCGCAAGACGCCGACCCGCCCGCGGCGCTCGACCGCCAATGCGATCTGCCTGGTGGCTTCCGGCTCCGGCCGCTCGCACATCGGCGATCACAGTTTCGAGTGGTCGCAGCACGACGTGTTCAGCATTCCGCACTGGACTTGGGCGAGCCACGAAGCATTGGACGGCGATGCTGATCTCTTCGTCGTCTCCGACAAGTCCGCCTACGAGCGGCTTGATCTCCTGCGCGAGGAATTGCAATAGACGCCCCGGTAAAGGCCGCGACGGAAGGGATCGGCGCCTCGGTCCGGCGCGTCGAGGATGTCCGGTTGCTGCGCGGCGGCGGATGTTTCGTCGCTGACGTCGTCATCCCCGGCGAATTGCAGTGCGCGATCGTGCGCTCGCCGCACGCCCACGCTATCATCCGCGGCGTCGATGTTTCGCGCGCGCAAGCCGCGCCCGGCGTCGCCGCCGTTTTCAGCGGCGCTGACATGGCCGCCGACCAGATCGGCCCGATGCGCGCGCTCTGGGCAATCCGCAGCAGCGACGGCAGGCCGATGGCGGAACCGCCGCGCTGGGCGCTGGCGCGCGAGCGCGTGCGGCACGTCGGCGAGCCGGTCGCCGTCGTCATCGCGCAGACCCCCGAGCAGGCGTTCGATGCCGCCGAGCTGGTCGCGATCGACTATGAGACGTTGCCGGCTGTCGTCGATGCGCGGGCGGCAACAAGCGTGGAAGCGCCGCGGCTTCATGACGCGGCGCCGGAAAATATCTGCTTTCGCTGGGCGCGCGGCGACGAGGCGGCGGTGCGGCAGGCCATGCAGACGGCGGCGCATGTGACCCGGCTCGATCTGATCAACAATCGATTGATCGGGGCTGCGATCGAGCCGCGTGCGGCGCTCGCTGTCGCCGATGCGGCGAGCGAAAAGCTGACGCTCTACAGTTCAACGCAAGTGCCCCATCACATCCGGCGTTATGTCGCCGAGCAGCTCGGACTGGCCGAAGGCAGCATCCGCGTCGTCGCGCCCGATGTCGGCGGCGGATTTGGCTATAAGGGCAAGCATTATCCCGAGGAGACCATCGTTGCCTGGGCGGCGCGGCGATTGCGGCGGCCGGTCAAATGGGTGGCGGGCCGAAGCGAAAGCTTTGTGTCCGACAACCAGGGCCGCGATCACCTGACCCGCGCCGAGCTCGCGCTCGACGAGCAAGGCCGCTTCTGCGCGTTGCGCGTCGAAACCATCGCCAATCTCGGCGCTTATGTCTCGACCTTCGGCGCCGCCATTCCGAGCGCGATCTACAGCGCGCTTTTGGCCGGCGTGTACCAGACGCCGGCGGTCTTCGTGCAAGTGACCGGCGTCTTCACCAACACATTGCCGACCGATGCGTATCGCGGCGCCGGCCGGCCGGAGGCCTGCTACGTGCTGGAGCGTCTGGCCGACCGCGCCGCCGCGGAGCTCGCCATCGACCGCGCCGAAATCCGCCGGCGCAACCTCATCCCCTGCTCCGCGATGCCCTACAAGACGCCGATCGGCCCGACCTATGATTGCGGCGATTTTCCCAAAATCTTCGCCCGCGCGCTCGAGATCGCGGGCTATCGGACCTTCGCCAGGCGCCGCACGCAAGCCGGTCGCATTCACCGCCTGCGCGGCATCGGCATGGCCTGCTATGTCGAGTCGTCGGGCGTAGCGCCCTCGCGCTTTGCCGGGATGCTCGGCGCCCGCACCGGATTCTTCGAGGCGGCGACGATCCGCGTCCAGCCGGACGGTGGTATTCAGGCGCTGCTCGGCACCCACAATCACGGTCAGGGCCATGCCACGGCGCTGGCGCAAATTCTCTGCACGCGGCTCGGCGTTCCGCTGGCCAAGATCGACATCGTCGAGGGCGACACCGACCTCGTCCCTTACGGCACGGGGACATTCGGCTCGCGCTCGATTGCCGTCGGCGGCTCGGCGCTCGACCGCGCCGCCGGCAAAATCATCGCCAAGGGCAAGTCGATCGCCGCGCATCTGTTGGAGGCCGCCGCCGGCGACATCGACTTCGCCGACGGCATCTTTGCTGTCGCCGGCACCGACCGGCGCATATCGTTTAACGAGATCGCGCACGCGGCCAATGTGCCGCACAATTTTCCGCTGGAGACGCTCGAGCCGGGTCTGCAGGAAACCGCCGTGTACGATCCTGCCGCGTTCGCCTTCAGCAACGGCGCCCATGTCTGCGAGGTCGAAATCGATCCGTTGACCGGCGCAACCCGCGTGGTCGGCTATTGGGGCGTGGACGACGTCGGCACGGTCATCAATCCCATGATCGTCGACGGACAAATCCACGGCGGCATTGCCCAGGGATTGGGACAGGCGCTTTGCGAACGCTGCGCCTACGATCGCGGCGGCCAGCTGCTGTCAGGCTCGCTCACGGACTATGCGCTGCCGCGCGCGGGCGATTTGCCGTTCATCGAATCCGAGCTCGATGAGAGCCAACCGTGCACGCACAATCCGCTCGGCGCGAAGGGCTGCGGCGAAGCCGGAGCGATTGCCGCGCCGGCGGCGATCGTCAGCGCGGTGCTCGATGCGCTGGCGCCGCTCGGCGTGACCGACATCGACATGCCGCTGACGCCGGAGACGGTGTGGCGCGCGATTGCCCAAGCCGAAAATTCCGGCTTGGCTCGGCGCTCACCGCCCGGTCTTGATCCGCGTCCATAGCCGGTTGATCAGCCGCTGCGTCTTCTGGTCATGCGCGGCAATGGTGTAGAGCGTCGCCATGGTCGCGGCATCGGGATAAATCGTGCGATCGTCGAGGATCGCCTTGTCGATGAATTGCTGGCTCGCGAGATTGCCGTTGGCGTAGGAAATGAAATTGGTATTTTTCGCCGCCACTTCGGGCTTGAGCAGATAATCGATCAGCGCGTGCGCCTCATCGGGGTCCGGCGCGTCTTTGGGGATGGCGAAATTATCGAACCACAACTGCGCGCCCTCCTTCGGAATTGAATAGCCGACGGCAACCGCGCCCTTGGCCTCGGCCGCGCGCTTCTGCGCCTGTTTGATGTCGCCGGAAAATCCGACCACCAGGCAGATTTCGCCGGTCGCCAGCGCGTTGAGATATTCCGAGGAGTGAAACTTGCGGACATACGGCCTGATGGCGACGAGCAGATCGGCCGCCTTTTGCAGATCGGCCGGGTCGCTGGAATTCGGATCGAGCCGCAGATAATGCAGCGCCGCCGGCATGATGTCGTCGGAGGAGTCGAGCAGGTGAACGCCGCAATCCTTGAACTTTGCGAGCCGGGCCGGATCGAAGACATCGTCCCAGGAATCCAGCAAAGCACCGGCCGCAGCGTCGGCGCCGAGAATTTGGCGCGCGGCTTTGACGTTGTAGCCAATGCCGGTCGTGCCCCACATATAGTTGACCGCGTATTGATTGCCGGGATCGTAGCTCGCCAGCCGGTCCGCGATCTCGCGCCAGGCATTGACGAGATTCGGCAGCTTGGCTTTGTCGAGCTTGAGGAAGATGCCGGCCTGGATCTGGCGGGCGAGGAAATACGCGGTCGGCACCACGACGTCGTAGCCGGATTTGCCGGCCAGCAGTTTTGCCTCGAGCGTATCGTTGGAGTCAAATGTGTCGTAGCGGACCTTGATGCCGGTCTGTTTGCTGAACGCCTCCAGCACGGTCGGCTCGATATAGTCCGACCAATTGTAGAAATTGACGACCCGCTGCGGCTGCGCACTCACGCGAAGAACGGCTGCCAGCAATGCGGCGACGATCGCGAGCCCGATGCTGCCTGTCGCCGCGGCGACGGCGACCCAGTGGCGGATCGCCGTCGTCGCTGCGATGAGCGGGGAATGTCTCGGCAGCGTCACTGGAATGAGGGTCTAGGTTTCCGTCGGCAACCCCGCCGCCTTCCAGGCCAGGATTCCGCCGGCGAGATGCGCGTCATACTCGAAGCCCTGCTCTTGCGCGGCGAGCGAGGCGGAGGCCGAGCGGCGGCCGGAGCGGCAGGCAAACACCACTTCGGTGCCGGGCGGCGCCGGGATGGTCGCCGGATCGAACGCCGAAAGCGGCACCAGCACGGCGCCGGGAAAACGCTCCACGGCGGTCTCGTTCGGCTCACGGACATCGACCAGCACCACGCGCCCTTCCTTCAATGCGCGCGCGACCTCCTCTGCCGTCAGATCACGCACTTTATGCGCGTCTCCCGGTTGATCCGACATTCGCGTCCTCCTCGTCAACGTCCCGCGGCCGTCAGGTTGCGTCGGCGGCGCGGCGAATCAAGCGACTTTTGCAGCATTGTCTTTGTTACGATCTTATCCGAAACCGGCAACCGCTTTTCCAGATCATGCTTAGTGCGTGCGCATGATCTTACCCGAAAACCGCCGGCCACTTTTCGGGGTCATGCTTGGTCCGTGCTCATGATCTTACCCGAAAACCGCCGGCCGGGTCCTGACTAGATGGTGACCTGCGTACCGACCTCAACCACGCGGTCGGTCGGTATCTGGAAATAGTCCGTGGCGTCGTTGGCGGAACGCGCCAAGGTGATGAACAGGCGATCCTGCCAGCGCGGCATTCCCGAGTGCGGCGCCGGCCGCAACGCCCGTCGCGACAGGAAAAACGACGTCGACATGATGTCGAATTGCAGCCCAAGCTTGCGCGCCACGCCCAACGCCTTGGGAATGTTCGGCGTCTCCATATAGCCGAAGCGCAACAGCACGCGCATGAAGGTCGCGCCGACCGGCTCGATGCGCACGCGCTTGGCCGGCTCGACCCGCGGCGTGTGCGTGGTCTCCACCGACAGGATGATGTTTTTCTCGTGCAGCACCCGATAGTGCTTGAGGCTGTGCAGCAGCGCGGTGGGCGCGCTCTTGGGATCGCTGGTGAGAAACACCGCCGTTCCCGCCACTCGCTGCGGCGGTTTGCGCTCCAGCATCCGCACCAGATCGTCGAGCGGCGTCTCGAGGCGGCGGGTCTTCTCGAACAACAGCCGCGAGCCGTGCCGCCACGTGTACATCACCATCATCACGACGACGCCGAGCGCCAAGGGCACCCAGCCGCCCTCGATGACCTTGAGCATATTGGCGGAGAGAAACGTCAGGTCGATCATCAGGAACGGCAGTATCAATGCCGCGGCGGCGAGCATCGACCAATGCCACATCCGCCAGATGACGATGAAAGCCATCATGCCGGTCACCACCATCGTGCCGGTGACGGCGATGCCATAGGCCGAGGCCAGCGCACTGGATGAGCGGAACAAGGCGACCAGGAGGAGCACGCCGATGAGCAGCATCCCGTTGACGCGCGGCATGTAAATCTGGCCGGCCTGCTGCGCCGAGGTGTGGCGGATTTCGAACCGCGGCAACAAACCGAGCTGAATGGCCTGGCTGGTGAGCGAATAGGCGCCGGTGATCACCGCTTGGCTGGCGATCACGGTCGCTACCGTCGCCAGCACCACCATGGGGATGCGGGCCCATTCCGGATAAAGCAGAAAGAATGGATTGGCCACCGCTTCCGGATGGGCATAGACCAACGCGCCCTGCCCCAGATAATTGATCGCGAGCGCCGGCAGCACGAGGCTGAACCAGGCGAGCTGGATCGGCAGCCGGCCGAAATGTCCGAGATCGGCATAAAGCGCTTCGGCGCCGGTGACGGCCAGGAACACCGCGCCGAGCGTGACCAGCCCGATGATGCCGTGATGGATCAGGAAATGCACGCCGTGAAATGGATTGAGCGCCCAAAGGATGCCTGGATCGTGCGCAATCCAGTGCAGCCCCGGAAGCGCGATGGCGACAAACCAGACCAACATGATCGGCCCGAACAGCGCCGCCACCTTCGCGGTGCCGCGCGACTGAAACGCAAACAAGATAATAAGAACAAACACGGTCAACGGCACCACGAATTCGTGGAATGCCGGCGTCGCCACATCGATGCCTTCGATCGCGGAAAGAACCGACAGCGCCGGCGTAATGACCGCGTCGCCGTAGAACAACGCGGCGCTGATGATGCCAAGGAGCGCCACGGTGCCCGCCGCCCGGCCGACCCGGCCGACCGCGCGCGAAGCCAGCGCCATCAGCGTCAGCGTGCCGCCCTCCCCGTTATTGTCGGCCCGCAGCAACAGCAGCACGTATTTCAAGGTGACGACAACGATCAGCGCCCACAGGATCAACGATACCACCCCGAGCACCGTGGTCCGCGTAAGCTCCTCGCGGTTCGGCCCCGACGCGGCGACCATCGCCTCGCGCAACGCGTAGAGCGGACTGGTGCCGATGTCGCCATAAACGACACCGATGCTGCCAAGCGCGAGGCCCCAGAGCCCGGCATGGGAACGAGTGTCGGCGCTGCCGGCGACCGGCACGTCGCTCCCGACTGGAGCGGTTACGCTATCCGTCATGGAATGTGAAACAGGACTTCGCCCTGCTCCTGATACTGCATCAGGAAGGGATGCAGGGTCGGGCGTATACACCCTCCCAGTCATGGAGTCATGACCCGCAACGAACGCCCGAGCGACTTCACAAGAGTTTCACGACACGCTTCACACAGGGCCTTTATCGGCCGCGCGCGGAACGCAGTGCTGGGGCGATCCGCCTTCTACATCCAGTAGTTGCGTGAACCCTGGCGCCACGCGAAAGAGGCGCACTGCATGCCTAAGGCCGTAGACCCGGCGGAACCGGGGGCGCCTCGTGCATCAGGGTGATGGTTACCCGGCGGTTGGCGGCGATATAGGGGTCTTCCGGAAAGAGCGGGTCGGTATCGGCCTTGCCGCCCACCTCGTAAATATTGGCCGAGGGCAGGCCCTCCTCTTCAAGGATCTGGCGCACGGCGTTGGCGCGGTCCACCGAAAGGTTCCACGGGCCGTAATCGGGCCGCGGCGGGGTTTTCGAGGCCGAGGTGTGGCCGGTGATCGAGACCCGATAGGGCGTCGCTTTCAACGGTCCGGCAAGCTTTTCGATGATGTGGCGGGTGCGCTCGTACGGCTCCTTCGAGCCTTCCGGAAACATCGAGCGGCCCTCCTGATCGACGAGATCGATATTGAGACCCTCCTTGGTCTCCTCCACCATGATGTGCTTGGACGCTTCCGTCAGTTCCGGCATGTCCTGAAGCGCCTGCCGCAGCGACGCCGCGGCCAGCGCGAAAGCCTGGTCGTTTTTGAGCTGGGCGCCGTGCTCGCGCTTGTAATCCTGCTCGTCGGAGGTCGGCGTCGCCGATGCGTCCTGGGGATCGACGTGCGCCGCGTTCTTCAGCTTGGGGCGGGTGGGAAGGCCGTCGACCTCGATCACGCCGGAATAGCGCGTATTGGTCTGAACGCCGAAGGCGTCACGCATCGAGCCGGCGACGATCTGCAGCTTTTTCTGGTCCTGGCTGGAGAACGCCACCAGCATGACGAAAAAGCTCACCAGCAGGCCCATAAGGTCGGCGAACGTGACGAACCAGCCATGGCCGCCGGCATGCGCCTGCTTGCGCCGGGCCATTACGCGTGCCCTCGGCTTAGTCCCGCTGTCGCGCGCCGCAGCGGCTGATGCGAACGATCGCCGATTCTTCGCTTACGCGGGATCATGTCCGAAAAACCGGTATCCATTTGTCGGCATCATGCTCAGGCCGCTACCGGCTCCGGCTCTTCCGAGCGGTGTTTTTCCGGCAGATATGCCAGCAGCATCTCGCGGACCAGCGTCGGGCTCTTGGCTTCGCGGATCATCAGCACGCCGTCGATGATCAGCGTGCGGTTGACCTCTTCGTCGACCAGCTTGCCGTGCAGCTTGTCGGCGATCGGCAGACAGATGATGTTGGCGAGCACGGCGCCGTAGAGCGTCGCCAGCAGGGCGGTCGCCATGAACGGGCCGAGCTTGGACGGATCGGTCATGTTGGCGAACATTTGCACCATGCCGATCAAGGTGCCGATCATGCCGAACGCCGGCGCGCAATCGCCGACCGCGCGGTAGATTTTCTGCCCCTCGTCCAGGTGGGTGAGGAAGTTGTCGCGGTCGCGCTCGAGATTGTCGCGGATGAACTCGGCGTCATAGCCGTCGGCGACGAAGCGGATGCCCTTGGCCAGGAACGGATCTTCGACCTCGACTTTCTCCAGGCCGATCGGCCCCTGTTTGCGCGCGATCTCGGCAAGGCCGGCGATTTCGTCGACCAGTTCACGCTGGGTCATGCGCCGCATGGTGAAGGCGAATTTGGCGCCGAGCGGCAGGCCGTGAAACATCGACGACAGCGGAAAGCGGATCAGCGTGGCGGCAAACGAGCCGCCGAAAATGATGATCATCGCATGGTCGCTGATAAACATCCGGAGGTCGCCGCCCATGAAAATCATGGTGAGGACGACGACCGCCCCGGCCAAAAGGCCGAGGCCCGTTGAAATGTCCATAACTAACTCCCGCCCGTGCGAGACGCGCTCTTTCTGACCGCTCCATACGGTACCGCTATGCCGCTTAAGGGAGGGTTACCTGTGTTTTCGGGTCTTGGCGGCGCGGCGTAGTACATAGGCATGAGGCCGCCCGGTTGTATTGACAATGTCAGTACAGCGATAGATAGTCACGCTGGATATGCGAGTGTGCCATGCCGACATCGACACGACGAAAAGACGACGTGATCCAAATCCGCGCTTCGGCAGAGGCCAAGGCGATCCTTAACCGCGCAGCGGCCTTGCGCGGTCAGAAACTGTCAGAATTCATGCTGGAAAGCGCACGCCGTCAAGCGGAGGATACCCTCCTCGACCAACGCACTTTCTTCCTCGACGACGCAGCGCATGCGCGCTTTCTTGCGCTGCTCGATACGCCACCCAAGGTCTCCGCCAAAGCCCGCGGCCGGTTGAGACGCAAGCCGCCGTGGCAGGCGTGAGCGCTGCAACGCCGGAGCTTCGCGCTCCGGAGGCGCTCGACGTCAGACACGATGTTTCACGCTTCTCAAACGGCGTTCATACCTCCCTCGACGAGTGGCTCCGTGAACGAGCTCCTCGGATCGAAGGACTTTCGGCGCGGACCTACGTGGTCTGCGCGGCAGCGGAGCCGGATCGGGTCGTCGGTTATTTCTCGATTTCAGCGGCGGTCGAACAGCGCAATGCGTTGCCTTCGGCGAAAACCCGGCGCGGCATGCCGGAACAAGTGCCGTTGTTGTTGATCGGCCGTTTGGCAGTCGATGCGCAATGGCAAAAGCGGGGGCTGGGGTCGGCGCTGTTGGCCGACGCGTTACGGCGATGCCTGGCTGCATCGCAGATCGCAGGGGTACGCGGCATCGTCGCTCATGCCATCGATGACACGGCGGCCGCGTTCTATGAGCGTCACGGCTTCACACGTTCGCCGCTCGGTGAGCGCGTCATGTTGATGCCGATTGAGACCGTGCACTCCTTACTCAGGAAATAGCCCCCGTGACCAATACGCAAAAAACTGCACAATAGGCTCACCAAAGCGGCTGCAATGCCGTTCAACGCTCAAGGAGAAACTGCATGCGCGAGATCGGCCACTTCGTCGGCGGCAAAGAGGTGAAGGGGGGATCGGGACGGTTCGGCGACGTGTTCAACCCCAATACCGGCGAAGTGCAGGCCAGGGTCGCGTTGGCCAAGCATGCCGAGGTCGAGCACGCCATTGCGGTCGCCGAAGCGGCGCAACCGGCCTGGGCGGCGACCAATCCGCAGCGGCGAGCGCGCGTCCTGATGAAATTCCTCGAGCTCGCACAGAAGGAGTTCGACGAACTGGCGCGGCTTCTATCCTCGGAGCATGGCAAGACGTTCGCCGACGCCAAAGGCGACGTGCAGCGCGGCCTGGAAGTGGTCGAATTCGCCTGCGGCATTCCGCACCTCCTCAAGGGCGAATACACCGAAGGCGCCGGCCCCGGCATCGACCTCTATTCCATGCGCCAGCCGCTCGGCGTCGTCGCCGGCATTACGCCGTTCAACTTCCCGGCGATGATCCCGATGTGGAAATTCGCCCCGGCGCTGGCTTGCGGCAACGCCTTCATCCTCAAGCCGTCGGAGCGCGATCCGTCGGTGCCGATGCGGCTCGGCGAGCTGTTGGTCGAGGCCGGTCTGCCGGCCGGCGTGCTCAACGTCGTCAACGGCGACAAGGAAGCGGTGGACACGCTGCTCACCGATCCGCGCATCAAGGCGATCGGCTTCGTCGGCTCTTCGGCCATCGCCGAATACGTCTATTCGACCGCCTGCGCCAACAACAAGCGCGCCCAATGTTTCGGCGGCGCCAAGAACCACATGATCGTGATGCCGGATGCCGACATGGACCAGGCGGTCGATGCCCTGATCGGCGCCGGTTACGGCTCGGCCGGCGAGCGCTGCATGGCGATTTCGGTCGCGGTCCCGGTCGGCAAAAAGACCGCCGACATTCTCCTGCAGAAGCTCATACCGCGGGTCGAAAGCCTCAAGATCGGTCCCTCGACCGACACCCAGGCCGACTACGGCCCGATGATCACGCGGGCGCATCTGGAAAAGGTCAGGAGCTACGTCGACCTCGGCGTCAAGGAAGGCGCCAAACTGGTCGTCGATGGCCGCGACTTCAAGCTGCAGGGCTATGAGCACGGCAACTTCATGGGCGGCTGCCTGTTCGACCACGTCACGCCCGAGATGCGCATCTACAAGGAAGAAATTTTCGGCCCGGTGCTTTCGGTGGTGCGCGCCCACGACTATGAAGAAGCGGTGCGGCTGCCGTCGGAGCACGACTACGGCAACGGCGTCGCCATCTTTACCCGCGACGGCGACGCCGCGCGCGACTTCGTCAACCGCGTCGAGGTCGGCATGGTCGGGGTGAATTTCGCCATTCCGGTGCCGCTCGCCTATTACACCTTCGGCGGCTGGAAACGCTCGGGCTTCGGCGATCTCAACCAGCACGGCCCTGACGCGGTGCGCTTCTACACCAAGACCAAGACGGTGACCGCACGCTGGCCGTCGGGCGTCAAGGAGGGCGCCGAGTTCGTCATCCCGACGATGAAGTGACGCCTCGCGGTCAACTCACGCACGCATGCGCATCGGCGCCGCTGTTGCGACATTGGCAGCGCGGCGTGCGGTCCAGGAGGGACACCGTCACCGTGGTGATGCGATTTCGCTTCACCACGATCTCGCAGAGCGGCGCCAAGGCGCCGGCGACGCCGTCGGCCTGTAGCTTAAGCGTGCCGATCGGCTGCCGCAGGATCGCGCTGCCCTTCTTGATCGGCGCGAGCTTGGCCGAATCGATATAGAGCGCCGTCTGCGTGACCGGCGCGACCGGCACCGTCTTGATCTCGACATATCCGACGTCGACGCCCGGCCGCCAAGCGGTGATCGCCGCGCCGACGATCACGACGCTCACGGCAAGCCCGAGCAGGTGCCGCCTCGTCAAAGTCACCATCAGGCGCCCGGCGGCTTGATGCCGCCGATCAGCTTGTTGAGCTGAGCCGAAGCATCGCGGATGTCGTGGGTCAATTGGCGGATGACTTCCAGCGCCTTCTCGGCCTGCCTGATCTCGAGAAGCTCGCCGATGAAGTCTTCATTGTCCTGCAGCGTGTGCAGCAAGCCGGCAAATTGCGCGCGCGCATCGTCGAGCTCTTTGGTCGCGCCTTCGGTCTGGGTTTCGAGCTTGCGCCATTGGTCGATGAGGAATTGCCGCTCTTCCGGCTTGAAGCGATTGTCCTGCGCCAACACTTTCAACTTGTTGCGGATGTGATCGAGCGCCTTGGCGCCAAGCTGCGAAACCGGACCGTTGTCGGAGACCGCGCCGAGAAGCGCGGCGACGGTTTCGCGCAGCCGGTTGATTTCGGCACGCGCCTTCTCCACGTCGGTCGCGCTGTCGATGGTGCCGGCGCTGTCCTGAATGGTCTTGTTGAGATCGGGGACGCTCTTTTGAAAGGCTTCGAGCTGCTGGGAGAATTCCTCGACCGGCGAGCTGGCGCCGGCGCTGCCGCCGGCGTCTTCCGCGCGCGCCGTGCCGACCGACCAAGCCAATAGCACGGCCAACAGCATGGCAGCCGGCACGTGGCTGCGGGCACCTTGAACAATCGCAGGCAATGACGTCATCATGGCGCGCCTCCCTCGACACGGAGAAAAGGTTGATTTCGGTTAGGAATAACGGCGCAAGTGGGGCGTCAGGTGCGACGTTCCCCTTCATAGCCGCAGATTTGAACGTATCCATTGCCCCTGCAATTCGGGTTCGTTGAACCGCTCATGCCCAGCTTTGCGAAAAAAAGGCGATGGAGCGGGTCGACGGCGAAAGCCGCCGCGGCATTGCTGATTGTGGCCGCGCTCGGCGCCTGCACCAATCGCACCGAACCGCCGCCGGAGGTCGCGGTTGCGCCGCCGCCTCCACCGCCGCCGCCTGCTCCACCGCCGGTCGATCTCACCGGCCGTTGGCGGCTGACGGCCACCGGCGGCGGCTGCTTCATGAATTTCGGCCATGCGCCTGCCGCCGCCCAAGGCACCATCGCGCCGGAGGGCGGATGTCCCGGCAACTTTTTTACCAGCCGCAAGTGGACTTTCGAGCACGGCGCGCTGATCATCCGCGATCACAAAAGCGAGGTGCTGGCGGAGCTTTCGTTCGCCGGCGGCCGCTTCGAAGGCCAGCAGACCGGCGGCGGTGCGCTCTCGCTCGCACGTTGACATTTCGGCTCAAAGGGAGAGACGGCCATGAACTGGGTGATTTCCGGCACGTGGGGACCGACCGACCCGACCCGGGCGATGTTGCCCTTCCTGTTCGCCGCATCGGCTGTGCAAGCCGGCGACAGCGTGACGCTCATGCTGTTCCATGACGCCGTCCTGATGGCGGTCGACGGCATCGGCAAGACGCTGGTGCCGGTCGGTCCGCCGAACCGCTACGAGGAGATCGCAGGCAGCGCCAAGGTGACGCTATGGGCGTGCAAGCCCTGCGTCGAAGCGCGCGGACTGGTCGCGACGTCGCTCGATCGCCGGGTCAAGCTCGGCGGCATGAACGATTTCCACGCCGCTGCCAAATCGCCGGATGCCAAGGTTGTGAGCTTTTGAGCTTTTCCCGACGCGATGCCCTGCCTTACGGTGCATCGCGTCCGGGAAGGGCGAGGAATTGGAATGGCCGAATATCAGCTTTACTGCTTCGCCCAATCGGGCAACGCCTATCGCGTGGCATTGATGCTCAATCTCATCGGCGCCGACTGGCAGCCGATCTTTGTCGATTTCTTCAACGGCGAGACGCGCGGCGCCGCGTACCGCGCGACGGTCAACGAAATGGGCGAGGCGCCGGTGCTCGTTCACGGCACCAAGAAGCTCAGCCAGTCGGGCGTGATCCTGCTTTACCTCGCCGAACGTTCGGGGAAATTTTTGCCGCGCGGCGAAGACGAGCGCCTCGAAGCGCTGCGCTGGATCATTTTCGACAATCAGAAAATCGGCGGCAATCTCGGTCCCTACCGCTTCTTTCGCAATTTCGCCAAGCCGCCCGGCAATCCGATCGTGCTCGAATTCCTCAAAGACCGCGCCCACGGCGCGCTCGCCATTCTCGATCTGCGATTGTTGCGCAACGCCTTTCTTGTCGGCGCGGCGCCGACCATCGCCGACATTTCGATGACGAGCTATCTCTATTATCCGCCCGAGGAGTTCGGCTTCGACATCGCGGCTCAATACCCGAATATCGGCGCGTGGCTCGATCGCATGAAGACGCTGCCGCGCTGGGCGCATCCCTACGACCTGATGCCCGGTTATCCGCTGCCGGCGTGAAAAACGCCTCAGAGCGGAATATCCAACTCTTTCGGCTTGGTCGCGACCGCGGGGGCAGGCTTGGCAATCGGTGCGGACGGAGGCGCCGGTGACGGCCGTGGCGCGGCCGCTTCAACCGGAGGAGCATCCGCCTTCGGCCGCGTGACAGCCTCGGCCTTCGGCTGCGGGGCTTGCTGCGGCGGCTGCGGTTCGGTGACGGCTTTCTGTTCCGCGGGCTGCGAGGCTTGCGGCGGCTGCGCGGGCTGCGGCTCGGGCTCGTCGGCGTATTTCGCCACCAGCGTGCGAACGGCGGCGATGAGCTTGCCGCCGTCAAGCTTGCGCTCCCTCATTTGCTTCTGCCAGGCGGCGATCACCGGCTCGGTCGCCTTGCGCCATTGGGCGACGTCTTCCGTCGTCAGCACCGTGATCGGATCGCCGCGGCTGCCCGCTGCCTCGGCGACGGCCCTGGCTTCGAGGTCCCACATGACGCCGGCCATGCCGGCGGCAGCCTGCCCCGAATTATTGTCGATCACCGTCTTCAGGTCGCGCGGCAGGCGCTCGTAGGCCGCCTTGTTCATCGCCAGCACGAATGTCGCCGTGCTCAACGCCGACCCGGCGAAATCGGTGTGGTTCTTGAGCAGATCGTTGAGCCGCAGGCTGGGCACCACGTCCCACGGATCGAGGCAGCCGTCGATCGCGTGCGCGGCAAGCGCCATCGGCACCTGCGGCGTCGGCACGGTGACGCCGTGCGCGCCGAGCGCACGCACCGCCTCGCCGGCGAGCCGGTTCGGCACGTGCAGCCGCAAGCCCTCGAGATCGTCGATCGCCGCAACGGTGCGGGTGGTATGCAGAATGCCGTGATCGCGGCAGGAGAAACAGAGCGGATGAATCTCGCGGAATTCATCCTGCAGATTGGCCGCGGCATAGTCCTCGATCGCCTTCGAATTGACCAGCGCCCGCCCCGACAGCAGGAACGGCAGCTCGAACACCTCGATCTTGGCGAAGCGTCCCGGCGTACTGCCGGGCACGGCCCAGACGATATCGGCGAATCCGTCGCGCGCCTGATCGAACAGCTGCGCCGGTGCGCCACCGAGCTGCATCGAGGGGAAAAGCTCGATCCGGATGCGCCCGCCCGACTCCGCCTCGACCTTGCGCGCCCACGGCGCCAGGAATTTCTCGTGCCCGGCCGATACCGCCGAAAAATAGTGATGCAGCTTGAGCGTCACCGGCGGCGCCTCGGCACACGCCGCACGCCGCACCGCGGGAGCGGCCACCGCCACCAGCGTCGAAGTCAGGAGCCTGCGGCGGGTCAATCGCATCAGAGTGCCAGAAGCGCTAGCGATGCAGCTCAATTGAGGCGCGACGGACGTTCCTCGTCGTCGTCGGCAAGATGAAGCACGCCCGGGGCCGTTGGCGCCGGCGCCGCGGCTGCCGGCGCGTCCGTTTTGCTCTCGCGCGCGCGTCGCAGGTAACCGCGATAGGACATCAATCCGAATGGCAGGCTCGCCAGATAACAGAGCGTCCCGACCGTGAGAATGATCCAGGGATAGGCGATCAGCATCGCGACAAACAGCACCACGACGATGACGACGGGCCCGACCATTTCCGGCGGCACCCGCGTGCCGAAGCGCTTGCCGGAAAAGACCGGCAGCCGCGACACCATCAGCGCGGCAACGAGCAGCGTATAGATCAGCGTCACCCAGGTCAGGAACTGCGAACGCGGCAGGCCGAGAAACGCCGCATAGATCGGCAGCAGCACGATGATGGCGCCGGCCGGCGCCGGCACGCCGACGAAGAAATTACTCGACCAGGCCGGCCGGTCCGGATCCGCGCTCATCACATTGAAACGGGCGAGGCGGAGCCCTGCGCAAATCGCGAACGCCATGGCGGCGATCCAGCCGGCTGATTTTAGATCGTGCAGGCCCCAGAAATAGAGGATCAGCCCGGGCGCGACGCCGAAATTGACGAAATCCGACAGACTGTCGAGTTCCGCACCGAATTTTGACGTTCCCTTCAACAGCCGCGCCAGGCGGCCGTCGATGCCGTCGAGGACGGCGGCGAACACGATGGCGGCCAGCGCCAACGCATAGCGGTTCTCGAACGCCATGCGGATGGCGGTCAGCCCGGCGCAGAGCGCGAGCAGCGTGACGAGATTTGGCGCGAGCGTGCGCACGGGGATACGGCGGAACTGCCGCCGCCGCAGCCGCGGATCGCCGAAGGGAGACGGACGCATGGCCATGCGCGCAATATAGCCTTTTGGGAACGCGCTTGCCATCGACGTCGTTACGCGGCGCAAAACGCGCTCGCACCGACGGCGTTAACCAATGCTGAACGTGCCGGCCGGTTCCGAAGCCCTCAGATCGGCCAGCACCGTTTCGCCGGCGATCGCGGTTTGTCCTTCGCCGACCAACGCTCGCGCACCTTCCGGCAAGTAAACATCGACGCGCGAGCCGAAGCGGATCATGCCGATGCGCTGCCCGGCTGCAACCGTTTCGCCCTCACGCACGAATGGCACGATGCGACGCGCCACCAGACCCGCAATCTGGATGACACCGATGCGGGTGCCGCCCGCCGCGGCGATGACAAACATGTTGCGTTCGTTGCTCTCGCTCGCCTTGTCGAGATCGGCGCTGACGAAAGCGCCGGCGCGATAGACGATGCGCTCGATGCGGCCGGCGACCGGGCTGCGATTCACATGGCAGTTGAACACGCTCATGAAAATGGAAATGCGGGTGAGCGGCCGGGCGCCGAGTTGGAGCTCCTGCGGCGGCACGGCATCGGTCACGCGGCTGACGCGGCCGTCGGCCGGCGCGACCAGGATGCCGTCGCGTGCCGGTGTGACCCGCGGCGGATCGCGGAAGAAATACGCGCACCACAGCGTCGCGATAACGGCGAGCCAGCCGAGCGGCGGCCACAGCCACAACAGCACAAGCGCGACCAGCGCGAAGGCGCCGATGAACGGATAGCCCTGCGGGTGGATCGGCGAAAGCTGCGAGCGGATCGAGTTGATGACGGACATTCTTGCGCCAGCATCATTCCGCGGCGTCGGCGGCCGGGATTAATTCTTGCTCGCGGTCGTCCGCGTCCGGCACGGCCGGCGGATTGCGGTTGGGCGCGGCCGGCACTTCTCCCACCTCGGCGAGAATTTCGCGCGCCATCTCCGCCTCGCGCTGCCGGTTCCACATGCTGGCATAGAGGCCGTCATGCGCCAGCAATTCGTGATGCGTGCCGCGCTCGACGATGACGCCCTGATCGAGCACCAAAATCTGGTCGGCGCCGACGATGGTCGAGAGCCGGTGGGCGATGACCAAGGTGGTGCGGTTTTTCGAGACGCGGTCGAGCGCGTCCTGAATATCGCGCTCGGTGTGGCTATCGAGCGCGGAGGTGGCTTCGTCGAGGAGCAGGATCGGCGGCGCCTTGAGGATGGTGCGCGCGATGGCGACACGCTGCTTCTCACCGCCGGAAAGCTTGAGACCGCGCTCGCCGACTTCGGTTTCATAGCCCTTCGGCGCCAGCCGGATGAAGCCATCGATCTGAGCCATCCGCGCCGCCTCCTCCACCTTGGCGTCGGTCGCGTCCCAGCAGCCGTAACGGATGTTGTAGCGGATCGTGTCGTTGAACAGCACCGTGTCCTGCGGAACCATGCCGATGGCGCCGCGCAAGGACTTTTGCGTGACGTCGCGGATGTCTTCGCCGTCGATCAGGATGCGCCCGCCGGTCACGTCGTAGAAACGGAACAGCAGCCGCGAAATCGTCGACTTGCCGGCGCCCGACGGCCCGACGATGGCGACGGTGCGCCCGGCGCCGACGTCGAAGCTCAAGCCCTTGAGGATCGGCCGCGCCGGCTCGTAGGCGAACGAGACATTGTCGAAGCGAATAGTGCCGGCATGCACATCGAGAGGCCGCGCGCCCGGCCTGTCTTCGATCTCAGGCTTGCGCTGCAGGATCGAAAACATGGTCTCGATATCGATCACCGCCTGCTTGATCTCGCGATAGACCAGGCCCATGAAATTCAGCGGCTGATAAAGCTGGATCATCAGGGCGTTGATCATGACGAAATCGCCGACCGTGTTGGTCCCGGCGGCAATGCCGTAGGCGCACAGCACCATCGCCGCCGAAAGCCCGACGGTGAACACGATGGCCTGACCGGCATTGAGCACGGCAAGCGAGGTATAGGCTTTGACGCTCGCGGCCTCGTAACGCTCCATCGAGCGGTCGTAGCGCTGCGCCTCGCGCTCCTCGGCGGAGAAATATTTGACGGTCTCGTAATTGAGCAGCGAGTTCGATCGCCTTGGCGTTGGCGTCGTTGTCGCTGTCGTTCATGCTGCGGCGAATGCTCATGCGCCATTCGGTGGCGTAGAAGGTAAAGCCGACATAGAGCGTCACCGTCAGCAGGATCACGACCAAATAACGCCAGTCGAAGTGAAACAGCAGCACCCAGGCGACCAGCACCACTTCGACGATGGTCGGCAAAAGCTGCAGCAGCAGCAGGCGCACGATGGTCTCGATGGCGTTGCGCCCGCGCTCGAGAACGCGGGTCAACCCGCCGGTCTTGCGCTCGAGATGAAAGCGCAGCGACAGAAGGTGCATGTGCTCGAAGGTGAGCATTGCCAGCCGGCGCACCGCATTCATCGCCACCTTGGCGAAGATGCCGTCGCGCCATTGCGTGAGCACGCCCATCAGGATGCGCATGCCGCCATAAGCGAGCGTGATCATCACCGGCGTCGCCAGCACCCAAGCGAGCCAATCGTTGGCCGCGATCGGCGCGGTACCGTGACCGGCCAGCGCGTCGGTCGCCCACTTGAACGTGAACGGCACCGCGACCGTCGCCAGCTTGGCGACGAAGATCAGCGCGGTGGCGAACAGAACACGCGCTTTGAGGTCGGCGCGGTCCGCCGGCCAGATATAGGGCCAAAGATGGACCAGCATCGAGAACAGCCCGGCCCGATCGGCTTTCACCTCACGGCTTTGGCTGGTCGGGGCTGTTGCGTATTCTCTCATTGCGCGTGCGAGTTGGAGATGGGACTTGCGTCAGCTTGGGTTAGGACTTGGGCCGGCGTGATGGTCCGCCCGGCCGCAGTCATATAGAGATTCTCCGCGCTTCCCGCATCGGCACGGCACTTGCTCCGTTCGGGCTTAAATGACTTGCATGCGGGGCGAATCGCCGCCACATCTATCCCTTTGAGAGTGTGATCTATGAGCAAAATCAATGCGATCTGCGTGTATTGCGGATCGAGCCCGGGCACCGACCCGGGATTTGCGGCCGCCGCCCGGGGTTTCGGCAAGATCCTTGCCGAGAACGGCATCCGCCTGGTTTATGGCGGCGGCTCCATCGGCCTGATGGGCGCGCTTGCCTCGTCGGTGATCGACAATGGCGGCGCTGCCACCGGCATCATCCCGGAATTCCTGACCGCCAAGGAGCGGCCGCGCCGGCTCGCCCAGGAGCAGATCGTTACCCGTGACATGCATGAGCGCAAGAGCACGATGTTCGATCGCGCCGACGCCTTCGTCGCGCTGCCGGGCGGCATCGGCACGCTGGAAGAGCTGGTCGAGCAAATGACCTGGGCGCAGCTCGGCCGCCACAAAAAGCCGATCCTGATCGCCAACATCAATGGCTTCTGGGACCCGCTGTTGGCGCTCCTGGTGCACATGCGTGAACTGGGGCTGGTGCCGCCGGCGGCGCGCGGCGTCGAATTGCTCGTCGTCGATCGCGTCGAGGACATTCTGCCGAAGCTGCAAGCGGCCGCGCGCGCGGTAAGCGAGGCGCAGACCAAAATGGCGGTGCCGGCCGAGCGGTTGTGATCGCACCGCGCCGGCGGCGCAGTCTACAACTTTCACGACAGCCATCGCACTTCCCTTGGCACACCATCAAATGGCTGATACAGCATCGGCGTTAAATGGGCCGCCCGTGTTGGAAAAAGTTGGTGTCGCGGTGAAGCTGATTGTCGGACTGGTTCTTGCCGGTTTTCTATTCGGCGGCACGGCTGCCATGGCCGACGAATGCGCCGACCGCGCAGCGGCTCTAAGCCCGCTCGGCGCCGCGCCCGTTCATCGGACAGAGCAAGATTTTTTCTTGCGCCTGCCGCCATTCACCCGCATCGCCGTGGCCTGCTGGCCATGGGGCGTCAAATTCGAGTGGCGCACCCGCAACGAAGACCCCTCGGCGATACCGCTACTCGCGCGAGCGAGCAGCATCGTCCTGCGATCGACGGAAGGCGCGGTACAGGTCGCAGCGACCTCATGCCTGTCGCGTGCGCATGCCAATGCCGACCGGCAAGGCTCGGCCGATTACAACGGACTGCACGTTGTCTGCGGCAGGGACAGGACCGCGCAGTTCGTGCTGGTTTCCTATTAGCAGTTCGACGAGAGACGAGCGTGGACGTGACCAAACGTCCGGCCTATGCCACGCTGTCCCGCAAAAACGTCACCGCTTCGATGCGGTTGCCGTCCGGATCGCGGATGAAAGCCGCATAGTATCCCGCGTAATAATGCGGCCGCAGCCCCGGCTCGCCGTCGGACGCGCCGCCGGCTTTCATCGCGGCGGCATAAAAGGCATCGACCGCGGCGGTGTCGGGCGCGCGCAAGCAAATATGGACGCCGCTATCGTCGGCGATGCGGGCCATGGCGTCGCGGGCGTTGATCCAGAATTCGGGATATTTTTTGCCGAAGCCGATCGCGGCGTTCGGCCATTCGCGCAGTTTCGACAGGCCAAGCGGGGCGAGCGCAGCGGCGTAGAATTGTTCGCCTTTAGTTAGATCGCGCACCGCGACGGAGACGTGGTCGATCATCGAATGTTCCCGCTCCTTTGCTTCCCCTCCCCTCGCCGGGAAGAAGAAATCACGCCGGCGCGCCCGACTTCACAAGCTTGTAGATGATCGAATCCATCAGCGCCTGGAACGAGGCGTCGATGATATTGGAAGAGACGCCGATCGTGGTCCAATGATCGCCGGTCTCGTCGGCGCTCTCGATCAGAACACGGGTGACCGCCTCCGTTCCGGCGTTGAGGATACGCACGCGATAGTCGGTGAGTTCGAGGCCGGTGATGTAGCTCTGGTATTTGCCGAGGTCCTTGCGCAAAGCGACATCGAGCGCATTGACCGGGCCGTTGCCTTCGGCGGCCGAGATCAGCAGATCGTCGCCGACCTTGACCTTCACCACCGCCATGCTCACGGTGACGCGCTCGCCCTTGGCATTGATGCGCTGCTCGACGCTGACGTCGAATTTATCCACGTCGAAATAGCGCGGCACCTTGCCGAGGAGGCGCCGCGCCAGCAGCTCGAACGACGCGTCGGCCGCTTCATAGGCATAGCCGATCGCCTCGCGCTCCTTCACTTCGTCGAGCAGACGGGACAGCCGCGGATCGTCCTTGTCGACGGCGAAGCCGATGCGGTCGAGCTCGGCAAGCAGATTCGAGCGGCCGGACTGATCGGACACCAGAAGCTTGCGTTTGTTGCCGACGCGCTCCGGCGCGACATGCTCGTAGGTCGCCGGGTCTTTCATGATGGCGGAGGCGTGAATGCCAGCCTTGGTGGCGAACGCGCTCTCGCCGACATAGGGCGCGTGGCGGTCGGCGGCGCGGTTGAGGATGTCGTCAAGCCCGTGGGAGACGCGGGCGATGTGACCGAGCGCCTCGTCGGTGACGCCGATATCGAATTTTTGCGCGTATTCCGGCTTGAGCTTCAATGTCGGGATGATGGAGACGAGGTTGGCGTTGCCGCAACGCTCGCCGAGGCCGTTGAGCGTGCCTTGGATTTGCCGCGCGCCGGCGCGCACCGCGGCAAACGAATTCGCCACTGCCTGTTCGGTATCGTTGTGGGCGTGGATGCCGACATGGTCGCCGGGGATGTGCTGGCAAAGCTCGCCGACGATCTTCTCCACTTCGTGCGGCAGCGTGCCGCCGTTGGTGTCGCAGAGCACGACCCAGCGGGCGCCTTCGTCGTAGGCGGCCCTGGCGCAGGACAGCGCATAATCCGGATTGGCCTTGTAGCCGTCGAAGAAATGCTCGCAATCGAGCAGGACTTCGCGGCCTTTGGCTTTGGCGGCGCGCACGCTGTCGCGGATCGAGGCGAGGTTTTCCTCCTCCGTCGTCTCGAGCGCGACGCGCACATGATAATCCCAGGACTTAGCGACAAAGCAGATGGCGTCAGCCTGCGCGTCCAGCACGGCCGCCAGCCCGGGATCGTTCGACGTCGAGCGGCCCGGGCGCCGCGTCATGCCGAACGCCGTGATTTTTGCACGCGCCGGCCGTTTTTCGGCAAAGAAGCTCGTGTCGGTCGGATTGGCGCCCGGATAGCCGGCCTCGACATAGTCGACGCCCAGCTCGTCGAGCATGCGCGCAACCGCGATCTTGTCGGCGAGCGTGAAGTCGACGCCGTTCGTCTGCGCGCCGTCGCGCAGCGTGGTGTCGAACAGATAAAGCCGCTCGCGCGCCATCACCTTCACCAGAGATAATAATTCGACGCCAGCGCCACCGCGACCAGGATGGCGATCAGCGCAATCGCGATGTGATGGGTCCGCAGGCCCAGGAATGTTTGGCGCGCCATGATCTTTGTCCTAAATCAGCCGATAGGCGGTGTAGAGGGTGACGGCGACGGCAACCGCGATCACCGCGTATTTGAGGATGAGATAGTAAAGCCAATGGCGCCGGAACGGCACGTCGTCGCGTTTCATGGCACGCTCCCCTTGGCGGCGAGCGGCTTGGTCATCGTGGTGTTGGCAAGCCATTCGCCGGCGACCGTCACGGTGTTGCGGGTTTTAGGAACGAAGCCGCGGCGCTCGAAGAAGCCGCGCGCGGTGTCGCTGGCATCGACGGTGAGTTCTTTGCTGCCGCGGGCGGCCGCGAGCTTTTCCAGCGCCTCGCAGAGCATGGCGGCGGCGCCCTGTCCGGCCGCGGTCGGATGCACATAAAGCATGTCGATGCGCGTATTGTCGGCAAGCGACGCAAAGCCGATCGGCGAGCCGGCATGGGTCGCCACCAGCGTGAGCTCGCCGGCGAGCCGCGCGCCGAATTTTTCCTCGTCCTCGGCCGCGGACGCCCAGGCCTGCTGCTGCGCCTCGCTATAATCCTCGGCGGCCAATTCCTCGATGCTGGCGCGGAAGATTTCGGCGAGCAACGGCGCATCCGTCGGCAGCATCGGCCGCATCGCCAGCGTGGTCTGCGGGCGGGCGGTCATGGCGTTTTCTCCGCCGCGAGCGCTTTCGCGAGCAGCGTCATAACGCCTTCCAGATTGGATAGCACCTCGTTGTTCCAGAATCGCATCACTCGGAAACGGTTTGCGGCAAACCACCGATCGCGATACCGGTCTCGAATGTTCTCGGCATGCTGGCCACCGTCCACCTCGATCACGAGCCGTGCTTCGAAACAAACGAAATCCGCGATGAATCGCCCGAGCGGAACCTGACGACGGAACTTAAACCCCTCAAATCGCCGATCGCGCAACGCGAACCACAATTTGCGTTCGGCGTCCGTCATCCGCGAGCGTAGGCCGCGCGCATGCCGGACCAACTCGTTCTTTCCCTCTCCCTTAACGGGAGAGGTCGGGCGCGAGCGCAGCGAGCGGCCGGGTGAGGGTCCGCGGGAGCCATGGCCTTCGGACAAATCTCGACCGCTCAGGCCCTCACCCGCCGCGCTTCGCGCGGCGACCTCTCCCGCAAGGGGAGAGGGATTTGGAGTGCGCGTCATCCTCATCGCGCGATCTCCCAGGTGGTGCCGTCCTTGGTGTCCTTGAGCACCACGCCCATTTTGGCGAGCTCGTCGCGGATGCGATCGGATTCTTTAAAGTCCTTCGCCTTGCGGGCGGCAACTCGGTCAGCAACGCGCGCGTTGATCGCCGCGGGATCGAGACCTCTTTCGCGTGCGCTGACTTCCTGAAAGGCCGTCACTATATCTTCACGCACACTACCCGCCTTAACATGATCAACTGCCCGATCAAACCCAAGCAATAAAAGCGAGCCAACCAGCTCAGCGGCTGCGTCGGATGGGGCACCGCTTGGAGCCAATGCGAGATGTCCAAGTCGATGCAGTTCAGCAAAGACGGCCGGAGTGTTCAGATCATCAGATAAAGCCTCAAGGACACCACGCGAGGGCCGCGCTTGCGCCCGATCGGCATTGATCACCGCGCGCCTAAAAGTTCCGTATGTCAGTGCTGATTCAGCCAACCCATCATTTGTCCAATCTGTGGGTTGCCGGTAGTGCGTCCTCAACATGTTGAGCCGCAATATTTCCCCCCACCGCGGATCATTTGATTGCTGTAACAAATCCCTGATCGTCACGAAGTTGCCGAGCGACTTCGACATCTTCTCGCCTTCGACTTGCAGAAAGCCGTTGTGCATCCAGAAATTCGCCATGACCGGCGTATGGAACGTGCAGCGCGACTGGGCGATCTCGTTCTCGTGGTGCGGGAAGACGAGATCGATGCCGCCGCCATGGATGTCGAAAACTTCGCCGAGATATTTCCACGACATCGCCGAGCATTCGATGTGCCATCCGGGCCGGCCCGGGGTCTTGATGCCGGCGGGTGATGGCCACGCCGGCTCGCCGGGCTTTGAGGGCTTCCACAGAATGAAGTCCTGCGCATCTCTCTTGTAGGGCGCGACCTCGATGCGGGCGCCGGCGATCATCTCGTCGAGCGGCCGCTTCGAGAGCTGGCCGTAATCCGGCATTGAGGGGACGCTGAACAGTACATTGTCCTCGGCCACATAGGCGTTACCGGATTTGACCAGGCGGTCGATCATCGCGCGCATCTCGGCGATGTGCTCGGTGGCGCGCGGCTCGACGGTCGGCGGCAGGCAGCCGAGCGCGGCTACGTCCTCGTGGAATTGCTTGTCGGTTTTTTCCGTGACTTTGCGGATCGCGTCGTTGAGCGGCAGCGCGGGATATTCCTCCGCCGCGCGCGCGTTGATCTTGTCGTCGACGTCGGTGATGTTCCGCACATACGTGACGTGATCGGCGCCGTAGAGATGGCGCAGCAAGCGGAACAGCACGTCGAACACGATCACCGGCCGCGCATTGCCGATATGGGCAAAGTCGTAGACCGTCGGCCCGCACACATACATGCGCACGTTCGACGGATCGAGCGGGCGAAAAACTCGCTTCTCGCGGGTGAGCGTATCGTAGAGTTTCAGGTCCATCGTCGATTTCATGGCAACGCCAACGGCCGGCTGGCCGGGCGTGTCCAAAATCTCGACGAGGAGAAAAGACGGCCGCAGCCAGCGCAGGTCGCTAGCGAATAATCTCCGGGCAGATAATGCCGCAGATATGGTTGTGGCCGTGCATGGCGCGCACAATGGTGGAGGATCGCCATGGCGTCAAGCCTTTGCCCCTGTCGCCGCCGCGCCGCCGCCGGAAATTTCGCGGCGCGCCAACGGCATACGGCATCGAAGGTCGCACGCCTTTGCCGACCGTCCCGAATCAGCGACATCATCCGCTTGACCCGCTCTTCGGATTGTGGGGGTTAACGCGGTCTTAACTCGACCGTCGCATTCTGCCGATGCTTTGCAACGCAGTTGCGGCGCTTGGCGCCGGGGGGTGGGGATTTCATGCGTTCCATGATCGCGGCTGCCGTCGTTGCAGCCATGGTGTGCGGCGCCAGCGCCGCGCAAGCTGAAAAGCGGATTTTCATCGTCGCCAATAGCGGCGATGGCTATGGCGTCGATCGCTGCCTCGCCTCGGGCGCGGCCTGCGGCGCCGCGGCGGCCAACTCGTATTGCCGCACGCACGAATTCGGCCAGGCCGTGTCCTACCGCAAGGTCGATCGCGACGACATCACTGGCGCGATTCCGAGCAGCGGTCCGGGCTCCTGCCACGGCGGTCACTGCGACGACTTCGTCGCCATCGAGTGCACGCGCTGATTTTTGGAATTCGTCATGCCCGACCGGTTGCCGGGCGTGACGATGTGGGACGGAATTAGAGCGCCTCGCCAGGCGCTCTAATTTTTTTGGCGGCGCGCCGCCTATTCCGCTCATTCCCGCGAAAGCGGGAATCCAGCCGGTCGTCGTTCTGGGTCCCCGCCTGTGCGGGGACGAGCGGGATGTTATTGGCTCGCCTTCGCCAGCGCGATGGCGTCGCGCAGCACATCGAGATCGCCGATATGGTTGGCGAGGATGAGCACGAGCCTGGTGTCGAGCTCGGCCGCGGCCGCGTCGGTGAGGCTGCGGCGCGCTTCGACCAGCGCCAGATAGGCGGCGTCGGGATCGGCGAATTGCGAGGCGGTGACAAGCTTCGTCATCGGCCTCACCGCTGCAAGGCGCGCTGATGCGCGCGCGCCACGGCAGCGGCATCGAAACTCCGCCACCGTGCGCACAAATGCTGGTCGGGACGCACCAGATAGGTCGCGCCCGGGGTCGCGTCGAAGCGCTGCGCAAACTTGCCCGCTTCGTCGAAAAAATCTTCGCCAACGACGGCGAGCGCAATCCCGTCGGGCGCGCGCGGCGTTTGGCCATCGGGTGCGTCACCGTTTTTCACATGAATAAGCTCAAAGTCGCCGCGCAGATTTTCAACGAGATGCGTCGCCGAGCCGTCGGCGCGACGAAGCGGCGCATCGGGCAACGGCGCGCCGAGCTTTGCCGCGCCGGCAAACGGCGTCGCGTCGGGAGTTGAAAGCGGCGAATCGTAAACCATCGGCACCGACAGCCGCCCGGAATTGACCATGCGGCGCGCGAACTCGGCGTTGGGCGCGAGCGCCAGCACGGCATCGCGCAGCCGTCGCTCCGCGCTCGTGTGCGGTGACATGAAATCGGTCGAGCGCGTTGAATGCCCGATATTTTCGTCGGCCGCCTGGATGCGTTCGAGGTCGTAGCTTTCGATCAGGGCGCTGCCGCTGTTCCCTTTGAGCAGAGCGGCGAGCTTCCACGCCAGATTTTCCGCGTCCTGGATGCCGGAATTGGCGCCGCGGGCGCCGAACGGCGACACCTGATGCGCGGCGTCGCCGACAAAGATCACCCGGTCGTGGACGAAGCGGTCGAGGCGGCGGCAGTTGAACGTATAGACCGAGACCCATTCGAGTTCGTAGGCTTGGGCTTTGAGGACCTTGTCGAGCCGCGCGCGCACCCGCTCCGGCGCCTGCTCGGCAGCCGGGTCGGCATCCGGACCAAGCTGCAGATCGATGCGCCAGACATCGTCAGGCTGGCGATGCATCAGCGCCGACTGGCCGGAATGGAACGTCGGCGCGAACCAGAACCGGCGCTCGGTCGGAAAATCGGCTGCCATGCGCACGTCGGCGATCAGGAATTTGTCCTCGAAGGTGACGCCGGCAAAGTCGAGGCCGAGGAGGCTGCGCGCCGTCGAGCGGGCGCCGTCGGCGGCGATAAGCCAATCGGCGTCGAGCCGGTAGCGTCCGTCCGGCGTATCGATGGTCAGCCGCACGCCGTCGTTGCGGCGCTCGAGGCCGGTCAGCCGATTGCTCCAGCGCAGATCGAGATTTTTCAGCTCGATCGCCCGATCGACCAGCGCCTTTTCCAGATAAAATTGCTGCAGGTTGATGAAGGCGGGCATTTTGTGCCCGTCCTCCGGCAGGAGATCGAACGAGAACAGAAGCGCGTCGCCGTAGAAAACCTTACCGAGCTTCCAGGTCACGCCCTGCGCGACCAGGTGCTCGCCGACGCCAAGCCGGTCGAGGATTTCCAGTGTGCGCTTCGACCAGCAGATGCCGCGCGAGCCTTCGCCGATGCGGTCCGCATCGTCGATCAGCACGACCGGCACGTCGCGTTGCGCCAGATCGATCGCGGCGGCAAGCCCGACCGGCCCGGCGCCGACAATGACGACCGGCCGGCGCACGACCGCGGCCGCGTCCTGGTCGGACGAGCGCCGATAGTCGTAGCGATAAACCGACTTGCGGATATTGCTCATCGTTGGTCCCACCTCACCTCGTCACGGCGAGCGAAGCGAAGCAATCTGCGGGAGCTGGATTGCTTCGTCGCTTTGCTCCTCGCAATGACGATACCAATATCTCATCCGCGCAGCGCCGCCCACATGGCGCGGTCGCGCTCCGCGGTCCAGATCACCGGATGCTCGATGCCTTTCGCCTCGTCATAGGCGCGCGAAACATTGAACGGCATGCAGTGTTCGTAAATGGCGAAGCTTGCGAATTTCGGGTCCATGATGCGGCGGGCATCGTCGTAGGCTTGCTTGAGCGAGCGGCCCTTGCCGGCGCTGTCGCTGACGGCACCGTAGAGCGTGGTGAGAAAATCCTCGGTCAGTGCAATGCCGTCGGCGACCTGCTTGGCGGTTTTCAGCGCCGCGCCGCGGCCCGGCACCAGCGCGCTTGCGGAAAACTCGGCGAGCCGGTCAAGCGTCGCCGGCCAATCGGTGAAATGGGCATCGCCGCAATAGCAAGCCGAGTGATACTCGACCAGATCGCCGGAGAACACGACATTGGCGTCCGGCACGTAAGCAACGACGTCGCCGGCGGTGTGGCCGCGCCCGATATGCATGATGCGCACTTCGCGGCGGCCGAGCCAAACCGACATCTGGTCGGGGAAGGTGATCGACGGCCAGGTCAGGCCGGGAATGCTCTCGACGGCGCGAAACAGCCGCGGAAACCGGCCGATCTCGGAATCCATGTCGGCCTTGCCGCGCTCTTCGATCAGCGCCCGGGTGCCGGCCGAGGCCAGGATTTCCGCGCCGGCATAGGCAGAAGCCCCGAGCACGCGCACGGCGTGATAGTGCGAGAGCAGGACATATTTGATGGGCTTGTCGGTGACCGCGCGCACGCGCTCGATGACCTGCCGCGCCATCACCGGCGTGGCCTGGGCATCGACCACCATCACGCCATCGTCGCCGACGATGATCCCCGAATTGGGGTCGCCTTCGGCCGTAAAGGCGTAGAGGTCGGGGCCGATGGCATCAAAGGTAATGGTTTTGTCGGCCAGATCGCCGGTCGAGGCGAAATTCGCGGTCATCGCAATGTTCCTCCCGGTCTCGGTCTCCATCACCTAGAGAACCCGTGTCATTCCAGCAAGACTTGTCAGCAAGACTTGCCAGCAAGACTTGCCGGCACGCCGTTGCGCGGTATCGTCACTTCGTTCATGTTCGCGCCAAGGTGCGGCAAAGCGTGGATCGCGTTTTGGATTGATGCCATGGCTGGTCAGCGGGCAATGGAAGGCGAGAACAGAAGCGGGCCGGCCGCGGGCGAGCCGAAGCTGGGCGATGAGGCGCCGCTGAAGCTCGAGCATTTCCTGCCATATCAGCTCAATGTGGTGTCGAGCCTGGTTTCCCAGGCGCTGTCGCGCGTCTATGCGCGGCGCTACGGCATCGGCGTGCCCGAATGGCGGGTCGTGGTCACGCTCGGCCAATACGGCGTGATGACCGCAAAAGCGATCGGCGCGCACACGCATATGCACAAGACCAAGGTGTCGCGCGCGGTGGCGCTGTTGGAGAAGCGGCGGCTGATCGCGCGCCGCGCCAATCGCGAGGACATGCGCGAAACATTCCTGTCGCTGACGGCTGCCGGCCGGACCATGTACGAGGAGGTGGCGCCGCACGCGCTCGACTTCACGCGGCGATTGACCGAGATCCTGTCGCCAGGCGACCGCGAGGCCTTTAATCGCGCCTTGCAGCAATTGACCGCGCGTTCGGCGGACCTCGTCGCCGAAGCCGGACTCGAAGACGATGACATGTAGAGCGGCTAAGCCATGATCCAATTCCGGCCTGATCGGATCGCCGGTCCAGAATTCCGTCGCAAAGTTGTTTGACCCGCATGAAACTCTATTCCTATTTCCGCTCATCGGCCGCCTATCGGGTGCGTATTGCGCTCAATCTCAAGGGCCTCGCCTACGAGACGGCGCCGGTTCATCTGGTCAAGGATGGCGGCCACAACCGCCGGCCGGAATTCCGTGCGGTGAATCCGCAGATGCGCGTGCCGGTGCTGGTGGCGCCGACCGGCGATGTGCTGATCCAATCCCTCGCCATCATCGAATATCTCGACGAGATCCATCCCGATCCGCCGTTTTTGCCGAAGGATCCGATTGCGCGCGCGCACAGCCGGGCGCTGGCGCAAATCATCGCGTGCGATATCCACCCGCTCAATAACACCAGTCCGCTCCGTTACCTCAAGCGCGAGATGCACCAGGAGCAGAGCGCCATCGACGCCTGGTATCATCACTGGGTCGTTGCCGGTTTCGAGGCATACGAGGATTTGGTGCGTCCCGGCCCCTATTCCTGCGGCGGCGCGGTAACAATCGCCGATATCTGCCTGGTGCCGCAGGTCGCCAACGCCCGCCGCCTGAAGGTGCCGCTCGATAAATTCCCGAAGATCGTCGCAATCGACGCCGCCTGCCTTGAGCTGCCGGCCTTCGACCGTGCCCGTGCGGAGAACCAGCCGGACGCGGAGTAGGTGGTGCCGCTGGCCTGGCGCTCGGTATTCCACCCGGTCATTCACACTTTGGTCACCATTCCATCGCTTCATCGCCCCCAATAGCGGGCCGAACGGGGTCGGGACTGTTCATGATCAAGCGCTTACGCGGTCTTGGCTGCGGCCTCGGCCTAGGCATTCTCGGTGCCGGCCTGCTCGCCGCCTCGGTCGCCGCCCAATCGCCGCCGGTTCCGCCGGCTCCGATTCCGGGTCAGTCCGGCGCTGCTGGGCCTGCCGGCGCGTCGGACCAGCCGGCGTCCAATCCGGTATGCGTGCGGCTCGAGGGCCAGCTGGCGGTCGTCAACCGCGGCGGCGCCGATCCGGGGCGCGCCGATCAGATCAAGCGCTACGAAGATGCGGTCGCCAAACAGCAGACCGACCTCGACCGCATGTTGGCGCAAGCGAAGCGGCGCGGCTGCGAGGGCGGCGGATTTTTTTCGCTGTTCACCGGGCAGTCGCCGGAATGCCAGCCGCTGAACGCGCAAATCCAGCAGATGCGCGACAGTCTCGATCGCGTGATGAGCGACCTCGAACGCCTCAAGAGCGGCAACAATTACGATCAGGACGGCCAACGCCGTCAGCTCATCGGGCAACTGGCGCAAAACAATTGCGGGCCGCAATACCGCGCCGCGGCGGCCGCCGCGGGTCCAAGCGGCTTCCTCGACTCCCTGTTCAGCGGCCACATCATCAGCCCAGGCGGCGACGGCGCGCCGTCGGGCACTTTCCGCACGGTCTGCGTGCGCAGCTGCGACGGTTATTATTTCCCGATTTCCTATTCGACGGTGCAGAGCCGGTTCGCCGACGACGCGCGTACCTGCCAGCGCGAGTGCCCGGCGACCGCGGCCGAGCTCTACACCTATCGCAATCCCGGCGAAGACATCGGCCAGGCGGTGTCGCTCAGCGGCCAGTCCTACACGGCCTTGCCGACCGCCTTCCAGTACCGCAAGGAATTCACGGCGGCCTGCTCGTGCCGGCGGCCGGGTCAGAGCTGGGCCGATGCGCTCAAAGGTGCCGACAATTCATCGACGCTCGAAAGCGGCGACATTGTTGTGACCGACCAGAACGCCAAAGCGCTGTCGCTACCGCCGCAGCCGAAAGGCGCGAAGCCAGCCAAGCCTGCTGGCGCCAACGCCGCCACGGTCGCGCCCGCCGCGGCAGGAGCGCCCGCCTCGTCCGACGGCAGTGCTGTTCCCGACGCGCCCAGAACCGCGGTACGCAGCGTCGGCCCGCCCTTCGTCGCCGCGCATTAGCGCACAGCATCAAAAATCGGCGGCCCCGGCCTTGGCCCGCACCGGGCTTTTGCCCGGCGTTCGTTGCGGCGTCGGCAGCTCAGTGCCTGGATCGCGGAACCGGCTGGTGATCGGATAGCGCCGGTCGCGGCCGAAATTCTTCAACGTCACTTTCACGCCGGGCGCGGCCTGCCGGCGCTTGTATTCGGCGAGGTTGAGCATGCGCTCGATCTTCATCACCGTTTCGCGATCGAAGCCGGCGGCGATGATGGTGGCGAGCGGCTCCTCGCGCTCGACCAGGCGCTCGAGAATCTGATCGAGCACGTCGTAGGGCGGCAGCGTGTCCTGATCGGTCTGGTTCTCGCGCAATTCCGCGCTCGGCGCCCGCGTGATCACGTTCTCGACGATCACCCGCCCGTCGGGACCGAGCGCGCCGTCCGGCTTCCAGCGATTGCGCAGCCGCGCCAGCCGATACACTTCGGTCTTGTAGAGGTCCTTGATCGGGTTGAAACCGCCGTTCATGTCGCCATAGAGCGTGGCGTAGCCGACCGACATTTCCGATTTGTTGCCGGTCGTGACCACCATCAAGCCGAACTTGTTGGAGATCGCCATGAGGATGACGCCGCGCGCCCGCGCCTGCAAATTCTCTTCGGTAACGTCGCGCGGCGCGCCGGCAAAAATATCCGCGAGCGCGGCCTCGATGCCCTGCACCGCGCTTTCGATCGGGACCGTGTCGTAGCGGATGCCGAGTGCGCGCGCGACCGCGTCCGCATCGTCAAGCAATTCCTGCGAGGTGAAGCGGTACGGCAGCATCACACCGCGCACGCGGTCCGCCCCGATCGCGTCAGTCGCCAGCGCCGCGCATAAAGCCGAATCCACGCCGCCGGACAGGCCGAGCACGACGCCGCGGAAGCGGTTCTTGTCGACATAGTCGCGCAAGCCAACCATGCAGGCGGTGTAATCGGCCTGATCCAGTTCTTCGGCCGGCGCCATCGGACCGGGCGCGCACCGCCAACCCGAAGGCGTGCGCGACCAATGCGTGGTGAAAACCATGTCGCGGAAAGCCGGCAGCTGGAAGGCGATCGAGCGATCGGCGTTGAGCGCAAACGATGCGCCGTCGAAAACGAGCTCGTCCTGGCCGCCGACCTGATTGATGTAGAGGAGCGGCAGGCCCGCCTCGGTGACGCGCGCCACCGTCACGTTGAGCCGCACCTCGGCCTTGTCGCGCCAATAAGGCGAGCCGTTGGGCACGACGATCAGCTCGGCGCCGGTCTCCGCCAGGGTTTCCACGACGTTCTCGTAGTCGCCCCAGTCGGTCCAGGTGTCCTCGCAGATCGGCAGCCCAAGCCGCACGCCGCGAAAGCTCACCGGGCCGGGCACCGGCCCCGAGGCGAACACGCGCTTCTCGTCGAACACGCCGTAATTCGGCAGGTTGACCTTGAAGCGGATCGCTTCGATCTCGCCGCCGGCGAGGAGTGCGTAGGCGTTGTAGAGCTTCCCCTCCTCGACCCAGGGCGTGCCGATGAGCACGGCCGGGCCGCCGTCGCCGGTCTCGCGCGCGAGCGTCTCGACCGCGGCGCGGCAGGCCGCCTGAAAGGCCGGCTTGAGCACCAGATCTTCCGGCGGATAGCCGGCGACGAATAGTTCGGAAAAAGCGACGATATCGGCGCCGTCGCGCGCGGCCTGCGCGCGCGCTTGGCACGCCAGCTCCAGATTGCCGCTGACGTCACCGACAATAGGATTGAGCTGCGCTACCGCAATGGCGAGACGATCGGCGGGACGCTGGTTCATGGCGATGGTCTAACGCCTGATTGTCGCTCCCGGCAATGCCCCGGCCGCATAGCCGACGCCGCGCCAACGGGCGGTTGACGAAATTACTTCAACGATCATCGAAATAAGACTTGACGGCCGGCCCCATATTTCGATATTCGTCGAAACATGGAAAAAATAGACGCCGTCGCGGCTCTCGCCGCGCTCGCCCAGGACAGTCGTCTTGATGTGTATCGTCTGCTGGTGCAGGCCGGGCCGGAAGGCCTGTCCGCGGGCGCAATCGCCGAGGCGCTCAAGCTCGCGCCTAATACGCTGACGTTCCATCTCGATCGGCTGCGCGTCGCCGGGCTG
Organism: uncultured Alphaproteobacteria bacterium; assembly: GCA_963829395.1. Taxonomy (GTDB): domain Bacteria; phylum Pseudomonadota; class Alphaproteobacteria; order Rhizobiales; family Xanthobacteraceae; genus BOG-931. The sequence goes on from CAWHHX010000004.1 coordinate 352,096, forward strand.
GTCGCGGTGCGGCGTGACGGCCGTTCGATGATCTACACGGCGCGTTACGAGGCGATGAACGGCTTGATCGCCTACCTGACCGAAAACTGTTGCGCCGGCGCGCCCGATCAGTGTGCGCCGGCCTCCGCCTGCAAACCGGTGCGCGCCAAGCGCGCCAAAGTGCCCGCTTGAAACGGAGTGCCGACATGAAGCGCATGCATGTTCACGTCGCCGTCAGTGATCTCCCACAGTCGATCGGCTTCTACTCGGCGCTGTTCGACGCCGAGCCCGCCGTCGTGAAGCCCGACTACGCGAAGTGGATGCTCGACGACCCGCGCGTCAATTTCGCCATCTCGACCCGCGGCCGCGCGCCGGGTCTCGATCATCTCGGCATCCAGGTCGAAGACAAAGCCGAGCTGCACGAGGTCTACGCGCGTTTGCGCAAGGCCGGCGGCGCGATCGTCGAGCAGGGCGAGACGTCGTGCTGCTATGCCAAGTCGGAGAAATCCTGGATCGACGACCCGGCCGGGATTTCCTGGGAGACTTTCCACACGACCGGGGAAAGCATCGACTATGGCGACGGCACCGGCGAACGCGTCGCCCGCGTGGCCCACGACAAATCGGGTGGCGCGCCAGCGACTTCGGCGGCCCAAGAAACTCCGTCGGCCTGCTGCGCGTGACCGTGTCGTGGCCGAACAGCCGTTCAACGTACTCTTTCTCTGCACCGGAAACTCGGCGCGCTCGATCATCGCCGAAGCGATCTTGAACAAACTCGGCGGCGGTCGCTTTCGCGCCTACAGCGCCGGAAGTCAGCCAAAAGGCCGCGTCAATCCCAACACCGTCGCGCTGTTACGCGGACTTGGTTACGACACGTCGCAATGTCGTTCCAAATCGTGGAACGAATTCACCGAACCCGGCGCGCCGCGGTTCGATTTCGTCTTTACCGTTTGCGACAACGCCGCCGCGGAGACTTGCCCGCTATGGCCCGGCCAGCCGATGACGGCGCATTGGGGCATTCCCGATCCGGCCGCGGCCAGCGGCAACCCCGCCGAAATCGCGATGGCGTTCAAGGACGCCTACCGCATGCTTGCGCAGCGCATCGGGATTTTTGTTTCGCTGCCGATCAGAAGTTTAAGCTTGCTCAGCCTGCAACAGCGCCTGCAAAGCATTGGCCGCATGGAGGGCGCTGCTGCAAAGACCGCCGAGCCGACTTGATGGCGGACTTTTCGCGACGGCTGGCCAGCGAGGGCGTCGGCACCGCATTTCTGCTCGCGGCGGTCGTCGGCTCGGGAATCATGGCGCAACGGCTGGCCGGCGGCAACGGCGCGCTGGCGCTCTTGTGCAACACGCTGCCGACCGGCGCGATCCTGACCGTTCTGATCCTGACATTCGGGCCGCTGTCGGGGGCGCATTTCAATCCGGCCGTCAGCATTGCTTTTGCACTCCGTCGCGACATGTCGTGGCCGAAAGCGGCCGCCTATGTCGTGGTGCAGATTGTCGGCGGCGTCGGCGGCGTCCTGATCGCGCATGCGATGTTCGACGTGCCGGTGTGGCAAGTGTCCGCGACGATACGAACCGGCGCGGGGCAATGGCTCGCGGAATTTGTCGCCACCTTCGGCTTGCTGCTGACGATTCTGGGATGTCTTGCGCGGACGCCGGCCGCTATTCCTTACGCTGTCGGCCTTTACATCACCGCGGCTTATTGGTTCACGGCGTCCACGTCGTTTGCGAATCCTGCCGTGACCATAGCCCGCTCGCTGTCCGATACTTTCGCCGGCATCGCTCCCAGCGGAGTCGTTGCATTTGTTGCCGCGCAACTCGTCGGTATGCTGGCAGCCGTCCTATTGAGCCGTTGGTTTTGGGCGCAGACCAGAAGCGTGGCTGGATGACCGCACTGCCGGATCGGCGCGTCGTCGTTCCGGCTCTCGGGATCGCGCAAATTTTCGCGTGGGGCTCGACGTTCTATTTGCCGGGCGCGCTGGCGCCGCTGATCGCAAAGGATACCGGCTGGACTTACGATTCGATCGTCGCCGGCGTGTCGGCTGGGCTGCTGGTCGCGGGGCTTGCCGCGCCGGGCGTCGGCCGCCTGATCGCCGACAAAGGCGGCCGCCCCATATTGGCCATTGGCGCGTTGTTGCTTGCGACCGGCCTCTTGGGCATCGGCACGGCGGCAAATTTCGTGTGGTACCTCATCGGATGGGTGGTGATCGGCCTTGGAATGTCCGCGAGCCTCTACGATGCGGCGTTCTCGACGCTCGGCCGCATCTACCGCGCGCAGGCGCGGACCGCCATCACGTCGGTGACGCTGTTCGGCGGCCTCGCCAGCACGGTGTGCTGGCCGTTGAGCGCCTTTCTGGCCGCGCGCTTCGGCTGGCGCGGAGCTTGTTTCACCTATGCGGCGATCCAGATCGCCATCGCGTTGCCCATTCACCTTCTCGTCCTGCCGCACGCAGCCGCGACCGGAGCAAGTCCGGCGATCAAAGCGCGGCCGCCGGCTCATTTGCGACGCGACGAGTATGCGATGTTCGGATTGCTTGCAGCGGTGCTGACACTCGGCGCCGCGATCCTGTCGCTCATCGGCACACATCTCCTTCCGATATTGATGGCGCGCGGGCTCGACGTGGCTGTTGCCGTCGGGCTTGGCGCGATCGTTGGGCCCGCTCAAGTCGGCGCCCGCGTCATCGAACTGCTGATCGGCAACCGCTACGATCCGGTGTGGACGATCGTCGCCTCGGCTGTCCTGGTTGCCATCGCCGCCGTGTTGATGGTCTCCGGCTTTCCGATCATGGCGCTGGCCATTGTTCTCTATGGCGCAGGCAACGGCATCGGCTCGGTCGCGCGGGGAACAGTGCCGCTCGCGTTGTTCGGCGCCGACCGGTACCCGGCATTGATGGGCCGCCTTGGCTTTCCGCTGATGATGGCCATGGCCGTTGCGCCGTATCTTGGCGGTCTGGCTTTCCAAAAGGGCGGCGCGGAACTGACGCTGGTGCTGGTGACCGCGATCGCCTTGGTCAATGTCGTGCTGGTGGGGGCGTTGCGCGTGGCGACGTGGCGCCGCGATTGAGCAACCGCGCCGGCTAAAACGCCGCCACGGCCGGTGCCGGCTTCGCCTTGCCGTGACGCTCCGATTTCAACAGGTCGGCGACCAAAAACGCCAGATCGAGCGATTGCTCGGCATTGAGCCGCGGATCGCACACCGTGTGATAGCGGTCGTTGAGATCCTCTTCGCTGATGGCGCGGGCGCCGCCGGTGCATTCAGTGACGTTCTGGCCGGTCATTTCCAGATGCACACCGCCGGCGTGCGTGCCTTCGGCCGCATGGACCTGAAAGAACGTCCGCACTTCCTTGAGGATCTGATCGAACGGCCGGGTCTTGTAGCCGGTGACCGAGGTGATGGTGTTGCCGTGCATCGGATCGCACGACCACACCACGTTGCGGCCCTCGCGCTGCACGGCGCGCAACAGCCGCGGCAGATGCTCGGCCGCCTTCTCCGCGCCCATGCGGCAAATCAAGGTGAGCCGGCCGGGCTCGTTGTCCGGATCGAGCACGTCGATGAGCTTGAGCAGCTCGTCCGGCTTTTGCGTCGGCCCGGTCTTCAAGCCGAGCGGATTTTTGACGCCGCGGCAGAATTCAATATGGGCGTGATCGGGCTGCCGGGTGCGATCGCCGATCCACAGCATATGGCCAGACGTGCAGTACCAGTCGCCGGTGGTTGAATCGACGCGCGTGAAGGCCTGTTCGTAGCCAAGCAGCAGCGCCTCGTGGCTGGTGAAGAAATCGGTGGTGCGCATCTCCGGATGAACTTCCGGATCGATGCCGCAGGCGCGCATGAAGTCGAGCGCCTCGGTGAGATGATTGGCGAGCTGCTGGTAACGCTTCGACTGCGGACTGTCGTTGACGAACGACAACATCCACTGGTGCGCGTTCGAAAGATTGGCGTAGCCGCCGGTGGCGAACGCGCGCAACAGATTGAGCGTCGCCGCCGACTGGCGATAGGCTTCGAGCTGGCGGCGCGGATCGGGAATGCGCGCTTCCGGCGTGAAGTCGGTGCCGTTGACGATGTCGCCGCGATAGGCCGGCAGCTCCATGCCGCCGCGTTTTTCGGTCGGCGAGGAGCGCGGCTTGGCGAACTGGCCGGCGACGCGGCCGACCTTCACCACCGGCGACGCCGCCGCATAGGTCAGCACCACCGCCATCTGCAGAAACAGCCGGAAAAAATCGCGGATGTTGTTGGCGCCGTGCTCGGCGAAGCTCTCGGCGCAATCGCCACCCTGAAGGAGAAAGGCCTGGCCGGCGGCAACCTGCGCCAAAGCTCGTTTGAGGTTGCGTGCCTCGCCCGCAAAAACCAGCGGCGGAAAGCTCGCAAGCTGCGCCTCGACCTCGGCCAGCGCCTTGGCGTCGGGGTAATCCGGCACCTGCACGATCGGCCGATGGCGCCAGCTATCGGGGCTCCATTTGACCGAATTTGTCCGCGTGGACATCGCCAATCTCCATCGTCCGGCGGACTTATACACAACCGCGCCGGGCGGCGACAGACCTGAAAAATGGCCTATTCCGCAGCTTGGCGGGCGTAGCTGCCACTTCTCGTCCGTAACGTCACCAGCTCCTCGGCGACGGTCGGATGCAGCGCCATGGTGGCGTCGAAGTCGGCCTTGGTGGCGCCCATCGTGATCGCGATGGCGGCCATTTGGATCATCTCGGCGGCGCTTTCGCCGACGATATGGCAGCCGGCAACGCGGCCGGTTTGGCCATCGACCACGAGCTTGATCAACACCGTCTCGTCGCGGCCGGACAGCGTCGCCTTCAATGGCCGAAACATCGCCCGGTAAATATCGGTTTGCGCGAACCGCGCGCGCGCCTCCGCCTCCGTCAGACCGACCGCGCCCACTTCCGGACTGGAAAACACCGCCGTCGGCACGTGGGTGAGATCGACCGCCGTCGGCTTGCCGCCGAACACCGTGTCGGCGAAAGCGTGGCCTTCGCGGACGGCAACCGGCGTGAGATTGACGCGGTTGGTGACGTCGCCGATGGCGTAGATCGACGGCACGGCGGTGCGGGAATATTCATCGACGGCGACGCCGCCGTTCTTTGCCAACGTGACGCCCGCCGCCTCGAGCCCAAGCTTGTCGATGTTCGGCGCGCGGCCGGTGGCGAACATCACGCAATCGGCGGTCTGCTGGAAACCGTTGGACAGGCGCGCCGAGAAGCGGGAGCCCATAGGCTCGATCGCCGCGACCTTGCATCCGGTCACGACCTTGATGCCGTGCTTCTCCATGTCCATGCGCACGTGCTGACGCACTTCGTCGTCAAAGCCGCGCAGAATGTTGTCGCCGCGATAGATCACCGTCACATGCGATCCGAGGCCGGCGAAAATGCCGGCGAACTCGATGGCGATATAGCCGCCGCCCTGGATCAACACATGCTGCGGCAGCCGCTCCAGGTGGAACGCCTCGTTTGAGGAAATGGCGTGCTCGAGGCCGGGAATGGGATCGCCGTAGCTCGGAGCGCCGCCGGTCGCGACCAGGATATAGGCCGCGCGCACGCGCTTGCCGTCCGCCAATTGCACCGTGTGCGCGTCGGCGACGACGGCGCGCTGTTTGACGATGGTGACGCCGGCCTTTTCCAGCGTCATCGTATAGGCGGCTTCGAGCCGGGCGATTTCCTTGTCTTTGTTGGCGATCAGCGTCGGCCAGTCGAACGACGGGTGCGGCACCGTCCAGCCATAGCCGGCGGCGTCCTCGAATTCGCCGCGAAAGCGCGACGCGTAGACCAGAAGCTTCTTCGGCACGCAGCCGCGAATGACGCAGGTGCCGCCGACGCGATATTCCTCCGCCAGCATCACCCGCGCGCCGTGGTGCGCCGCGATGCGCGCGGCGCGCACGCCGCCCGAGCCACCGCCTATGACAAAAAGATCGACGTCGTAATCGGACATGGGCGTCTGTGCCGAGGCACTCCTTGTCTTGGTTTCGGATCAGGGCCGCTCGAGAACGCGCACCCCATCCGCACCGGCGAGAATAACAGTCGAAGCGTTGTTGATGAACAGGCCATGCTCCATGACGCCGGGCACCGCGCAGAGCCGCGCCGCCAGCTCGCGCGGATGATGAATACGCTGCAAATGGGCGTCCAGAATCCAGTGTCCACTGTCGGTCACGAAGACTTGCTCGTCTTTGCCTTTGCGCAGCACCGCGGGCCCGGCGCATCCGGCAGCCGCGATCGCGGCATCGATGGCGCGGTGGGTCGCGGCCGCGCCAAACGGCACGATCTCGATCGGCAGCGGGAAGCGGCCCAACACCGCGACATATTTGGAGTCGTCGGCGATGACGATCATCCGCGCCGACGCGGTCGCCACGATTTTCTCGCGCAACAGGGCGCCGCCGCCGCCCTTGATCAGCGTCAGGTCCGGCGCGACCTCGTCGGCGCCGTCGATCGTCAGATCGAGCTGCGGCGTCTGGTCGAGCGTGGTCAACGCAATGCCGAGCTTGGCCGCTTGCGCCCGCGTCGCCTCCGACGTCGGGACCGCGATAATGTCGAGGCCGGCGGCCACTTTTTCGCCGAGCACATCGACGAAGTGTCTGGCGGTCGAGCCGGTGCCAAGCCCAAGGCGCATGCCCGGCTGGACGAATTCGAGAGCGCGGGCCGCTGCCGCGCGTTTTTGTGCCTCAACATCCATGGCGGGCTGTCTAGGACAAAATGGCAGTGAAAGCGAATAGACTGGGCGGGAAACAGGCGCTACGCAAAGACCATGCTCACGATCGTCTTCGACCTCGACGGCACGTTGATCGACACGGCCCCCGACCTGATCGACACCCTGAATTTTACCCTGAGTCGGCAGGGGCTGCCGACCGTTCCCTACGACGACGCCCGGCCGCTGATCGGCGGCGGCGCCAGAAGCATGATCGAGCGGGCGCTGATCGTCGAACGGCGCAACGCCTCGGCCGCCGAGGTGGACGCCCTCTACGCCACCTTCGTCGCCCATTATGCCGACCATATCGCCGACCGCTCCCGTCCGTTTCCGGGGCTTGAGCCGATGCTCGACCACCTCGCCGCCGCCGGCCATCGGCTGGCGGTCTGCACCAACAAACTCGAATGGCTCTCCAAGCGGCTCCTCGACGCTCTGCAGCTCAGCGGCCGCTTCGCCGCGATTTGCGGCCAGGATACCTTCGGCATCCAAAAACCCGATCCGCAAATCTTCCGCGCCACGGTGACGCGCGCCGGCGGCGCGGCCGAGCGCGCCATCATGGTCGGCGATTCCATCACCGACATCCGCACCGCCCGGGCCGCGAAGGTGCCGGTGGTCGCGGTCGATTTCGGCTATACCGACGTGCCGGTCGCGACGCTTAACCCGGACCGGGTGATCAGTTCCTTCGCGGAACTGCCGGCCGCCATCGACGCTCTCGCAGCCGTGAAGAATGCTATGGACGATCAGGCCTTTATCGGGCAAAAAGGTTGATTACATGGGTTCTTATGCGAACCCGTGTGGGCTCATATGGAGCCGAAAGCATGATCCGGAAGACGTCTGCCGCGGACCTGATTGGCGGCGGTGAGGCGGCTTCTGAAACGATCCTGCTGAATAAGTCATGGAAACGCCTGCCGATGGACAGCGTGGAAATGAAGCGCGGGCAGAATGGCCTGCAACTGAGCGGCCGCGACGAAGCGCGCCCGGCGCTGGTCGACCCGTTTGGCCGCGACATCTCCTATCTGCGGGTTTCGGTCACCGACCGCTGCGATTTCCGCTGTGTCTATTGCATGGCGGAACACATGTCGTTCCTGCCCAAGGCCGACCTGCTGACGCTCGAAGAGCTTGACCGGCTGTGCTCGGCCTTCATCGCGCGCGGCGTGCGCAAGCTCCGCCTCACCGGCGGCGAGCCCTTGGTGCGCCGCGGCATCATGACCTTGTTCGCCACGCTCGCGCGTCACCTCGCCTCCGGCCAGCTCGACGAGCTCACGCTCACGACCAACGGATCGCAGCTCGCCAAATACGCCGCCGAGCTTAAATCGCACGGCGTGCGCCGTATCAATGTTTCGCTCGACACCCTCGACCCGGAAAAATTCCGCGCCATCACCCGCTGGGGCGTGCTGCCGGACGTGCTTGCCGGCATCGATGCCGCGCAGGCGGCGGGCCTGCAGATCAAGATCAACACCGTCGCGCTCAAAGGCGTGAACGAAGACGAGCTGCCAAGCCTGGTCACTTGGGCGCATGGCCGCGGCATGGACTTGACGCTGATCGAGGTGATGCCGCTTGGCGAAATCGGCGAAGGCCGGCTCGACCAATATCTGCCGCTGTCGCTGGTGCGGGCGCGGCTCAACGAACGCTTCACGCTCGAGGAGCTTGATTATCGCACCGGCGGCCCGGCGCGCTACGTGCGCGTCGCCGAGACCGGCGGCCGGCTCGGCTTCATCACCCCGCTCACCCACAATTTCTGCAAATCCTGCAATCGCGTGCGCCTCACCTGCACCGGCACGCTCTATATGTGCCTCGGGCAAGAGGACGCCGCCGATCTGCGCAAGCCGCTGCGCGCCTCCGAGGGCAACGACCTCCTGCACGCCGCCATCGAGGAAGCGATTTCGCGCAAACCCAAGGGCCACGATTTCATTATCGATCGGCGGCATCAGCGCCCGGCGCTGTCGCGGCATATGAGCGTGACCGGCGGTTAGTTCTTCGGCGCTGTGCCAAATCCCCATGACGTCACCGTCGCGAGCTCGGTGCGGCGCAGGCACCATTCGATATGGCTGCCCGCCGCCAGGCGCCGCGGACCGCCGGCAATGACCGCGTCTTGCGCCCGTAAGCGTTCGGCCTGCGGCACGAACGGCAATCCGCGCAGCAGGCAACCGGTCGGTTCGCCCAGACAGCGGCGATGGCGACGGCAGGTGCGCAGCGCGCAGCGCCGCCAAAATGCGAGCGTCTCGCAATAAAGCCGGTGGGTCGCGGTGTGCGCGGCATCGACCAGCGCCCTGCCCTCTTCGAACGACCGCCGCTTGAGATAGATATCGTCGTCGGTTGGTTTCTTGCGCCGCGGCGGCATGGCCATTCCTTCAATGAATTTTAAATCTTCGCTGTCGCATTTCACAACAACGCAGACGATGACGCGGACAGTGACGCAGCCGGCAGCGTTCTCGCGACGCCTCCGCGCCCGAGCTTTGCCTGCACGACGCGCAAAATCCGAACTTGATCGCGTCAAACGGCGCCGGCGGTGGTTTCCGGCTGCCATTTCGATCATGCCCGGCCATTAAAACAGGAAGGCGGGACGCCGGCAGACGCGTATCCTACCGTCCGCATCCTTGCGGGATGCGGTCGCGCGCTGAACGCAGCGCGCTCGCCTGTCGGCGTCCCACCACGGCACTTGCGGCAGCGAACGAACGCCACCGCTCAGCTCTAGCCGCGCGCTTCCTGGGACCTGGCTCGAGGGCGGGCGTTACCCGCCCCCGCCTGTCCCAGTCCAGCGAGTTGCCTCGCAGACCGGTCGTAATGCCGGCCGGGCGCCTTGCCGAAAGCCGCCCGGGAGCGGAGGTGACGAACCCCCGCCCGCGGGAACCGCTCTCGCCCCGCCAGCCGGCGTGACCGGCCGGCGTCCTGTCGGTGAGCGAGATTCGCGGCCATCTGTAACCGAATTAGGGACGATTGTCAAGGCTTCGGTCGCCGTTATTGCGACGCCTGAAGGTCACGACTTGGAAATGGAGTCCAGCCGCTAGACTTGTGGTAGAAATGGAAGAGGCCGCCCAACTGAGGCAGCCTATGTGGTTGCCATGAAGTGGACCGTTCGAATCTTTGTTGCTAGCGCGCTGGTATTTGCAGCGAGCCTTTGTGCATCCACTACCTACCTAACAGGAGGAGGACACCAAGTCGCTGAGGCACAAATCGGGCTTTGGCTCATAATTAGCGCGCTGGGTTTCGTGGGTAGTTCGATTTCCTTCGTAGTGATTGCCCTACGCGCCCGAGCGCCCCGAATCCAAAACTAAACGGTCTGGAAATTCAAAAGGGACCGCAACTTCGTAGCCTGGGTTGAGCGCAGCGAAACTCAGGAACGATCTTGCGGCCGAAGCGCTGCTCCCGGGTTTCGCGGAGCTTGTCATCGGGCCGGCCACTTCGGGCCGGACCCGTTGGCTCAACCCAGGCTACGGACTACTCCGTGACCTGAAGGCTGCCCGCAGAGTCTCTCGAAGGAGGCGACCCAATATGCCTCGGTCGGCGGATTGGCGCGGCGTAACCTGCCAACTGTCAGCCCAAAGAGCGGCGGATTACGCCTTCGGCTAATCCGCCCTACGAGACACGAGCACTCGCGCCTGCCCACAGGAACAATCTTGCGGCCGAAGCGCTGTGCTTCGCGCTTTTGCCACCAGGTCATAAATCCATTGATGTAGCCGACCATAAGTCGGAAGGGCCATTCTGAGAACAATGGCCTCCAGCAAAACCCGCGTTGGTCGAGGTGGATGAAATGAAATTGACCGCTTCTTGCGTCGTGCTTGTGATTGGGTTCGTGATCGCATGCGCGTGCGGCGCGCACGCCAATGACAGCTTGGCCATCGTAGCTGCGGGCGGTCTGAAGTTCACGCAAACCGACGAGCTACAGATGGCGCGCGAGGACCTCTATCTCAGTCCCTGGGAAGTCCGGGTCGCCTATGTGTTTCGCAACCTGACGAACCACGACGTGACCTCGACGGTGGCGTTCCCGTTGCCTGACATCGATGTCGCCGCGAGCGAAGCGGCGCACGTTTACTACCGATCCGCGAACGATGGCGATATCTTCGATTTTCACGTTGAAGTGGACGGACGGCCGATTGCTCCGATCTTCGATGCGCACGCGTATCATGGTCAGCAAGATGTCACTGAACTGCTGCGCAAACACCATCTTACGTTGTTAGATGAAGTGCCGCGCCCTCCTCTCGGGAAGGACGCAATAACTGAGCTAACCGCAGCGGGCGCACTCCTGGACGATGACGACCACCATCCGAATTGGATCGTGAAGGCAGCTTATCGTTGGGAGCAGGTGTTTCCGGCTGGAAGGGACATCCGGATAACCCACTACTACAGGCCGCTGCTCGGCCGCTTCTACATGGGCCTGATGGATATTACGGCGCCGTATAAGATCAACAACACCTATTGTCCGGACGCAGCTTTTGCCAGGGCGTTAAGCAAGCTGCCGCCCAGGCCGATCATCGGAGACGAACCCCCTATGTGGGACAGCACTGAGCTTGAATACATCCTTTCCACCGGCGCCAATTGGGCCGGGCCGATTGGCCATTTACGTCTGGAACTCGACAAGGCCAATTCGGACCTCGTCTCACTGTGCCCGATTCCCGGACTGCACCTCGTGCCTAAAGGGCGAAGCTTCGTGGCTGATGCCGAGCAATACACGCCGACCACGGACATAAAAGTCATGTTCGTCTACCGCGGCGGGCGCACGGTCGTCCCCCCTGACCGGCGCGGTGTCGTGCTTCACCCCTTCACCAAAGATCGACCGTAGCCTGGGTTGAGCGCAGCGAAACCCGGGAACGATCTCGCGGCCGAACCGCTGCTCCCGGGTTTCGCGGCGCTTGTCATCGGGCCGGCCGCTTCGGGCCGGACCCGTTGGCTCAACCCAGGCTACAGATTGCGCAACACCAACGCCGCCGCTTGCTCAAGTCCAATAGCCCCGTCAAAGCTGCCGTCGCCGTTATTGCGACGTCTCTGTCAGCCCAAACAGCGGCGGATTACGCCTTCGGCTAATCCGCCCTACGAGCTGACGAAAGAGGCCGCCAACTAAGGCGGCGTGCATCACCGACGCTAGGGATGATCTTTATTTTGGCACTTCGCCGTGCAGGCTTCATAGGAAAGCTGGAAATCCGTTTGCCAACTGGCCCAATTCGAGCATGTCCGAGCGCATGTATTGCTCTTGCAGAGTTTTGCGGTGACGTCGGATTCCGCGATGCCTTGGGATGATGGGTTCGGTCCGCATAAGCGCTGCACCAATTCCTCTTGAAGAGTCATCTTCGGCGCATCCTGGCTCCAGGCCGCGGCTGCTCCAAAAATCGCGATGGCGGCAAATACAAGTACGCGAAGGAACATGTTTGTGGAGGTTAGCGCAAAAGGCGCCAACCTAAAAAATAAAAAGCGACCAGTGGCTTCGGAAAGAGGCCACAGTGTAACCCGCCATCTGTCAGCCCAAAAACCGGCGGATTACGCCTTCGGCTAATCCGCCCTACGTTTGCTCACGGCTGCCCACAGAATTCCTCGAAGGGTGCGCCCAATATGTCTTGGCCGGGGGGACTGGCGCGGCGTAACCTGCCAACGGCCAGCCCAAGAGCAGCGGATGACGCCTTCGGCTAATCCGCCTCCATGCTCGATCAACGCGGCGCCGGCAGATGCTCGCCTTTGGCTTTGGTATGAAAAGCAAAGACTTTATCGTCGTTAAGCGCCCGATGCTGGCGAAGATTTCCAAGCATCCGACGATCGATTTTGCCGACTATGAGCGCCGGTTGGAATCGATGCAATCAATCATGCAATCGATCCAACAAGCCTATCTCGGGACCCGCGAACGGGCTGTCATCGTGCTCGAAGGCTGGGACACGGCTGGCAAGGGCGGAATCGTTCGCAGGCTTGGCTGGGCGTTGGACCCGCGAAGCTTCAAGGTCTATCCGATCGCCGCGCCGTTGCCTCATGAACGTGGCCAGCACTACTTGCAACGGTTTTGGCAGAAGCTTCCAAAGTCCGGGCAGATCGTCGTGTTCGACAGGTCTTGGTACGGACGGGTTTTGGTGGAGCGGGTCGAGGGTTTTGCCAGCAAGCGAGAGTGGAGCAGAGGCTACGAAGAGATCAACGAGTTCGAGCATATGATGGTTGCGGATGGAATTCGCATTGCAAAATTCTTCTTGCACATAACGCCCGCTGAGCAAGCTCGTCAATTCAAGGAGCGCCTCACCAACCCGCTCAAGCATTGGAAGCTTTCTTACGAGGATTTCCGCAATCGATCACGTTGGGCTGACTACGAAGCTGCCATTCAAGACATGCTGGAGAAAACCTCGCTGCCGCGCGCTCCTTGGTACTTGGTACCCGCGAACGATAAACCGTACGGCCGCATCGCCATATTTTCGATTTTGATCGATGTTCTGGGGAAGGGACTATCCTTGAAGCCGCGCCCGATCGATCCCAAGGTCGCGGAGATGGCGAAGCAGTTATTCGACCTTTCGTGAGGCTGCCCCTCTAGCTCGATGTCTGCGTTCCCGCTTTCTGGCTCTCGGCGAAAAAGGGGTCAGTAACTTCGTAGCCTGGGTTGAGCGCAGCGAAACCCAGGAACGATCTTGCGGCCGAAGCGCTGCTCCCGGGTTTCGCGGAGCTTGTCATCGGGCCGGCCACTTCGGGCCGGACCCGTTGGCTCAACCCGGGCTACAGCGAATGCAACACCAACGCCGCCGCTTGCAGCTCGGCGAAACGGAAGGCGCGGCGCTCGAGCGCGGGCTCGTCGCGGCCCCATTGCTCCATGTTCCAGTCCTCGTCGACGTGCGCGGCGGCCCACGCCTCATCCGCTGTGAGCCGGCCTTGCGCGAGCGCAAGCGCGATCAGCGCCGAGCCGGTCAGCGTCGTCACTGTATGGACCGCGCCGAGACGCCAGGGATCGCTCGGGATGGCGGCGCGGGCGGCGGCGAGCGCTGCGGCCGGCTGCGCGACGTGGACGACGCCCTCGCCGAGCAAGAAATGCGCGCCGAGCGCATCGCGCGCCCAGGCCAGGATCGGGTCCCAGTGGCGCGCCTGGCGCTCGACGAGACCGCGCGGCGAAGGCGCGCGATAACAAACAAGATCGGAGCCGAGATATTTCGCCACCTCGGCGGCGACCGGGCCGGGACGATCGGCGACGCCGTCGATGATGGAGTTGGCAAGCCGCGTCAGCGGCATCTTTGCCGGATCGATGACATCGCGTTGCGCGTCCCACTCGGCGGCCAGCGCCTCCGCCAGCGCCAGCGTCGGCGCGGCGAGCAGCCGGCCCGCGGGGGTGCGCAGCGGCTTATCGTCAAGCCGCAGCGCATAAGCCTCGCCGTCGCGCGCGGCCGTGGCCCGCTCATAAAACCGCTTGGGCAGGGTGGGCCGGGCGCCGCGACGGGCGGCTTCCAGGGGATTTACCGGTGCGGCCTTCTCGAAGAGATCGCGCATAAGCCCTTAGACCATAGCCGAGACATATCGCGCAAAGGAGCGGCCGCCGTGCGCCGCACTGCCGCATCCGCGCGATGACACGAAATTTCCAATATTTCAATATCTTAGTAGATTCAGCGGCATTGGTTTCACGGCTTTTGTTGCAGTGCGGCCGGCGCCGTCCGCGAGCGTGCTCTTGTTAAGCACCGCGAGCGACAAAACCCTGTTATGACAGGCCGAAGCGGTAGAAATCCGTACCCCGCTCGACTACTATCCGCGCCCGGAATCGGCGGTCGAAGACAAGTCCAAGGGGGACGCCGATCCGCGCAGCGGCGTATACGATACCGCCGGCTCAATGGCGGAGCGCTGCGGGCAAGAGGAAGCGATGAAACCTACCGACATTTCGGTCCCGGATTATTTCCACAAGGTCGTGGATTGCCAGTGGGCCTGTCCGGCGCACACGCCGGTTCCCGAATACATCCGTTTGATCGCGGCCGGCCGCTACGGCGACGCCTACATGATCAATTGGGACTCGAACGTGTTTCCGGGCGTGCTCGGCCGCACCTGCGACCGCCCGTGCGAGCCGGCCTGCCGCCGCGGCCGCGTCGAGAACGAGCCGGTGGCGATCTGCCGGCTCAAGCGCGTCGCCGCCGACTACAAGGACGACATCCGCGACCGCCTGCCGAAGCCGCCGGCGCAGAAGAACGGCAAGCGCATCGCGCTGGTCGGCGGCGGCCCGGCCTCGCTCACCGTGGCGCGCGATCTCGCGCCGCTGGGCTACGACTGCGTCGTGTTCGACCAGGATCCGACATCCGGCGGCATGATGCGCACGCAGATCCCGAAATTCCGCCTGCCCGAAAACGTGCTCGACGAGGAGTGCGGCTACATCCTCGATCTCGGCGTCGAGTTTCGTCGGCGGCAAGCGCATCGACAGCATGAAGGCGCTGCTGGCCGAAGACTTCGACGCGATCTTCGTCGGCTGCGGCGCGCCGCGCGGCCGCGATCTCGACATCCCCGGCCGCAAGGAAGCGGCCAAGAACATCCATATCGGCATCGACTGGCTGTCCAGCGTCTCGTTCGGCCACATCAGCAGGATCGGCAAGCGCGTCATCGTGCTCGGCGGCGGCAACACCGCCATGGATTGCTGCCGCTCCTCGCGCCGGCTCGGCGGCGAAGACGTGAAGGTCATCGTGCGCTCCGGCTTCGAGGAGATGAAGGCGTCGCCCTGGGAGAAGGAGGACGCCATGCACGAGGACATCCCGATCCTCAATTATCTGGTGCCGAAGGAATTCACCCACGACAACGGCAAGCTCACCGGCGTGATGTTCGAGAAGGTCAAGGCGGTGCGCGACGCCAAGGGCCGCCGCAATCTGGTGCCGACCGGCGAGCCGGACGAGCATTTCCCGTGCGACGACGTGCTGGTCGCGGTCGGCCAGGAAAACGCCTTCCCCTGGATCGAGCGCGACTGCGGCATCGAGTTCGACAAATGGGACATGCCGAAGGTCGACGCGAAGACCATGGCTTCGACCAATCCGAAGGTGTTCTTCGGCGGCGACGCGGCGTTCGGGCCGAAGAACATCATCTGGGCGGTGGCGCACGGCCACGAGGCCGCGATCTCGATCGACAAGTTCTGCCGCGGCGAGGACGTCAACGTGCGCCCGGCGCCGGAGATGGTCATCTCCAGCCAGAAGATGGGCATCCACGAATGGAGCTACGACAACGAGATCACGCTCGATAAGCGCTACCAGGTGCCGCATCGCGAGAAGGTGGTGGCGCTGCGCGACATCAAGGCCGAGGTCGAGCTCGGCTTCGACGTCGAGCTGGCGCTCAAGGAAGCCGAGCGCTGCCTCAATTGCGACGTGCAGACGGTGTTCACCGGCCAGCTCTGCATCGAATGCGACGCCTGCGTCGACATCTGCCCGATGGACTGCATCACCTTCACCGAGAACGGCGAGGAAGCCGACCTGCGGCACGCGGCTGCAGGCGCCGGCGCACAACCTCACCCAGGACCTCTATATCGGCAACAGCCTCAAGACCGGCCGCGTCATGGTCAAGGACGAGGACGTCTGCCTGCATTGCGGGCTGTGCGCCGAGCGCTGCCCGACCGGCGCCTGGGACATGCAGAAATATCTGATCGAAATGACTCACGCAGGAACAAGCATGCCGACTCCAGAGCGTAAACGACTTCGTCGTCCGGTTCGCCAACGTCAACGGCTCGGGCTCGGCCAGCGCCAACGAGCTGTTCGCCCGCGTCGGTCCTGCGCATGGGCGTGCCGGTGGCGCCGCGCAACATCTTCCCGTCCAACATCCAGGGCCTGCCGACCTGGTACGAGGTGCGCATCTCGCGAAGCCGGCCATCTCGGCGCGCGCGGCGGCACCGACCTGATGGTGGCGATGAACCCGCAGACCTGGGACAAGGACGTCGCCGGCATCGAGCCCGGCGGCTATCTGCTCTACGATTCCACCAAGCCGATGCCGCCGTCGAAATTCCGCGACGACATCACCGTCATCGGCGTGCCGCTGACCGCGATCTGCAATCGCGAATACACCGATCCGCGCCAGCGCCAGCTGTTCAAGAACATCATCTATGTCGGCGCGCTGGCGGCGCTGCTCGACATGGACGTCGGCGAGATCGAGAAGCTGATCGGCGAGCAGTTCAAGGGCAAGGAAAAGCTGATCGACGCCAACAAGCAGGCGCTGCATCTCGGCCGCGACTGGGCGATGATGAATCTCGATCACCCGATCGGGCTGCGCCTGAAGCGCGCCGACAAGGTCGGCGACCGCATCTTCATCGAGGGCAATGCGGCCGCGGCGCTGGGCGCGGTCTATGGCGGCGCCACGGTCTGCGCCTGGTATCCGATCACGCCGTCGTCCTCGCTCGCCGAGGCCTTCACCCGCCATTGCCAGCGCATGCGCGTCGATCCGGAAACCAAGCAAGAACAAATTCGCCATCGTCCAGGCCGAGGACGAGCTCGCCTCGATCGGCATCGTCATCGGCGCCGGCTGGAACGGCGCGCGCGCCTTCACCGCCACCTCCGGCCCCGGCATTTCGCTGATGCAGGAGTTCCTCGGGCTCGCCTATTTCGCCGAAATTCCGGCGGTGATCTTCGACGTGCAGCGCGCCGGCCCCTCGACCGGCATGCCGACGCGCACGCAGCAGTCCGACATCATCTCCTGCGCCTATGCCTCGCACGGCGACACCAAGCACGTGCTGCTGTTCCCCGAGGATCCGGCCGAAGCCTTCGAATTCGGCGCCGCCGGCCTTCGATCTCGCCGACCGGCTGCAGACGCCGATCTTCGTCATGCTCGATCTCGACATCGGCATGAACCACCGGCTGTGCGCGCCCGCTCGCCTGGGACGACAGCCGCAAATTCGACCGCGGCAAGGTGATGACCGCCGCCGAGCTCGAAGCCGGCAAGGACTTCGGCCGCTATCTCGACGTCGA
Organism: uncultured Alphaproteobacteria bacterium; assembly: GCA_963829395.1. Classification (GTDB taxonomy): domain Bacteria; phylum Pseudomonadota; class Alphaproteobacteria; order Rhizobiales; family Xanthobacteraceae; genus BOG-931. The sequence continues at coordinate 369,622 of CAWHHX010000004.1, forward strand.
CGGCGACGGCATCCCCTACCGCACCTATCCCGGCACGCATCCGACCAAGGGCTCGTTCTTCACCCGCGGCACCTCGCGCGACCGCTATGCGCGCTACACCGAGGAAGGCGCGGCCTACGTCGACAACATGCAGCGGCTGCTGCGCAAGTTCGAGACCGCGAAGGACCTGGTGCCGCGGCCGCTGCAGGCCAATGCCGACAAGCCGACCAAATACGGCGTGATCTATTTCGGCTCGACCTCGCCGGCGATGGACGAGGCGATCGAGCTGCTCGAGGCCGAGCGGCCACGCGCTCGACCGGCTGCGCGTGCGCGCCTTCCCGTTCCATTCGAGCGTGACGAGCTTCATCGCCGAGCACGATTTCGTCTTCGTGGTCGAGCAGAACCGCGACGCGCAGCTGCGCTCGCTGATCGTCAACGAATGCAGCATCGATCCGGTGCGGCTGGTGCCGATCCTGCACTACGACGGCACGCCGATCACCGCGCGCTTCATCGCCGCGCCGATCGGCGAGCATCTCGACGCGCTGAAGGTGACGCCGCTGCGGAAGGTAGGTCGCTCATGACCTATCTCGCCAAGCCGAAGTTCCATCACCCCGACCTGCCGAAGAACGAGCTCGGCTTCACCCACCGCGACTACGAGGGCGCGGTCTCGACGCTGTGCGCCGGCTGCGGCCACGACTCGATCTCGCGCCTCGATCATCGAGGCCTGCTTCGAGCTCTCGATCGCGCCGCACCGCGTGGCCAAGCTTTCCGGCATCGGCTGCTCGTCGAAGACGCCGACCTATTTCCTCGGCAACTCGCACGGCTTCAATTCCGTGCACGGCCGCATGCCGTCGGTGCTGACCGGCGCCAATCTCGCCAACCGCGACCTGATCTATCTCGGCGTCTCCGGCGACGGCGATTCCGCCTCGATCGGCTTCGGCCAGTTCGCCCATGCCATCCGCCGCGGCGTCAACATGGTCTATATCGTCGAGAACAACGGCGTCTACGGCCTGACCAAGGGCCAGTTCTCGGCCACCGCCGACCGCGGCTCGAAATCGAAGCGCGGCGTCGTCAACACCGACAGCGCCATCGACCTGGTCGGCATCGCGCTGCAGCTCGGCGCGACCTTCGTCGCCCGCTCGTTCTCCGGCGACAAGAAGCAGCTCGTGCCGCTGATCAAGGCGGCGCATCGAGCATCACGGCGCGGCCTTCATCGACGTGATCTCGCCGTGCGTCGCCTTCAACAACCACGCCGGCTCGACCAAGAGCTTCGACTACGTGCGCGAGCACAACGAGGCGGTGAACCGGCTCGACTTCATCACCGGCCGCGCGCCGATCAAGGTCGACTACGCGCCGGGCAGCGTCGAACTGGTCGATGCAGCACGACGGCTCGATGCTGCGCGTTGCGCAAGCTCGACGCCGACTACGACGTGCACGACCGGCTCGCCGCGATGAGCTTCCTGCAGCAGCACGCCGCCAAGGGCCAGATCGTCACCGGCCTGCTCTATGTCGCTGCCGAAGCCGCAGGACCTGCACGGCCATCTCAACACGGTCGACGGCGCCGCTCAATACGCTCGGCGAGAGAGAGCTGTGCCCCGGCTCGGCGGCGCTCGAGAAGTTCAACGCATCGCTGCGTTGAGGCGAGACCCTATCTAATCCGATCATCATCGTCATTGCGAGAAGCGATCGCGACGAAGCAATCCAGCTCTTCTCGCAGGCTTCTGGATTGCTTCGCTTCGCTCGCAATGACGAAAGGGGGGATTCAGTTCATTGCGAGGAGCGATAGCGACGAAGCAATCCAGCTCTTCTCGCAAGCTTCTGGATTGCTTCGCTTCGCTCGCAATGACGAAAGGCGGGGACTCAGTTCATTGCGGCGCGTAACGCTGGATTCCCGCCTCCGCGGGAATGAGCGGAATAGGCAATTATTCCTCCGGCGCTTCGACGATCGGGTCGTAGCGCGTGGCGTCGAGGCCGAGGAGGTTCCACGATTGCTGCATGTGCGGCGGCAGCGGCGCCGTGGCGTCGATGATGCCGCCGCGCGGATGCGGCACGACGATGCGGCGCGCGAGCAGATGCAGTTTGTTCTGCATGCCGCCGGGCAAGCTCCCAGTTCTCGCGCGAAAAATATTTCGGGTCGCCGACGATCGGATGATCGATATGCGCCATGTGGGCGCGCAGCTGATGGGTGCGGCCGGTGACCGGCTTGAGCGACAGCCAGGACAAGAGCGGCCCGGACGTTTCCACCACCGCGTAATAGGTCACGGCGTGGCTGGCGCCCTTCTCGCCGTGGCGCGCGATGCGCATGAGCGACTCGTCCTCGCGCTCCTCCTTGGCGAGATAGGTCGAGATGCGGCCCTGCTGCACCTTGGGCACGCCGGCGACCAGCGCCCAATAAATCTTGCGCGCCGAACGCGAGCGGAAGGTTTTGGCCAACGCCGCCGCCGCGAAGCGCGTCTTGGCGACCAGGAGGCAGCCGGCGGTATCCTTGTCGAGCCGGTGCACCAGCCGCGGCCGCTGGCCGTGCGCGTCGCGCAAGACGTCGAGCATGCCGTCGAGGTGGCGCGTGGTGCCGGAGCCGCCCTGCACCGCTAGCCCCATCGGCTTGTTGAGCACCAGCACGTCGGCGTCTTCGTAGAGCGTGATCGATTTGAGGAATGCGCGCGTCTTTTCGTCGGCTTCGCTGCCCGGCGCGCGCGGCTTCGGCTGATCGAGCCGCAGCGGCGGAATGCGCATCGTCTGCCCCGCCTCCAGCCGGTTCTTCGGCTGCGTGCGCTTGCCGTTGACCCGCACCTCGCCTTTGCGGATGACGCGCTGGATATGGGAGAAGCTCAGGCCCGGAAACCGCGCCTCGAGGAAACGATCGACGCGCATGCCGGCTTCGTCGGCCGTCACCGCGACGTTCTGCACGCTGGTCGGCATCAACGCCGGAGCGCTCTCGCGTTTCTGCTCGTCCGCAGGCGCGCGCCCATAAGCGCGTTCACGCGCGTCTTCGACGCGCTGTGGCCGCGCCTCGAAGGACGCGCGGCTAGCCGAAATCGGCGCGGCCGATGTCGGCACGTTTGCGGGCCGAGACCGCAACGGCCGACTTGGGTTGCCGTCACGTTTGGGGGGCCGCTTGGCGCCCGGCTCCGGGTGACGCGAACGGCTTGCGATTGTGATGCCGCGGCCCCGCGACCTGCTTGCCGCCGCCCGGCTGCCGGGGTCCACGGGAGCTTCTCACGGTTCACTCCGCTCGCGGCGCAGCTTGGCCCAGTATTCCAGGCGCTTGCTGATCTCGCGCTCGAAGCCGCGCTCGGGCGGATCGTAGAATTGCTGCCGGCCGAGCGCTTCGGGGAAATAGTCCTGGCCGGAGAACGCGTCTTCGGCGTCGTGGTCGTAGGCGTAGCCGGCGCCGTAGCCTTCGCTCTTCATCAGCTTGGTCGGCGCGTTGAGGATGTGCTTGGGCGGCAGCAGCGAGCCCGCCTCCTTCGCCGTGCGCATGGCCGCGCCGAACGCCATGTAGGTCGCGTTCGATTTCGGCGCGGTGGCGACATAGATCACGGCTTCGGCCAGCGCCAGTTCGCCTTCCGGCGAGCCGAGAAAATCGTAAGCGTCCTTGGCCGCATTGGCGACGACCAGCGCCTGCGGATCGGCAAGCCCGATATCCTCGACCGCCATGCGCACGATGCGGCGCGCCAGATACAGCGGGTCCTCGCCGGCATCGAGCATGCGGGCGAGATAATAGAGCGCGGCGTCGGCATCGGAGCCGCGCACCGATTTGTGCAGCGCGCTGATCAGATTGTAGTGGCCGTCCTGCTTCTTGTCGTAGATCGGCGCGCGGCGCTGCACCACCTCCTGCAGGGCGGCGGCGTCGAAAATTTCGCCGGCGCGGGCGGCGCGCCAGACTTCTTCGGTGAGCGTCAGCGCCGCGCGGCCGTCGCCGTCGGCCATGCGCACCAGCGCGGCGCGCGCGTCTTCGTCGAGCGGCAGCGGCTTGCCTTCGATCGCCTCGGCGCGCTGCAGCAGCTTCTCGATCGCGGCGGCGTCGAGCGACTTGAACACCAGCACGCGCGAGCGCGACAACAGCGGCGCGATCAGCTCGAAGGAGGGATTTTCCGTGGTGGCGCCGACCAGCACGATGGTGCCGTCCTCGACCACCGGCAGGAAGGAATCCTGCTGCGCGCGGTTGAAGCGATGGATCTCGTCGACGAACAGGAGCGTCCCCTGCCCGGTCTCGCGCCGCGCCCGCGCCGCATCGAACACCTTCTTCAGATCGGCGACGCCGGAAAAGATCGCCGAGATCTGCTCGAAGTGCAGATCGGTCGCCTGCGCCAAAAGCCGCGCCACCGTGGTCTTGCCGGTGCCGGGCGGGCCCCAGAAGATCAGCGAGCCGAGCGAGCGCGTCTCCAGCATGCGGGTGAGAATGCCGTCGGGGCCGAGCAGATGATCCTGGCCGACGACGTCGGCGAGCTGGTCGGGACGAAGCTTGTCGGCAAGCGGCCGCGGCGCATCGCGTTCGAGGCCCGCGGCGGCGAACAGGGTCGGCGTTTTCGATTTTGGGCGGGAGCTCACAGCATCGGCTCTTGGCCCTCTCCCCGACGAAGTGAGGTAAAGGAAAATACGTGCGGCTGCGCGTCATCCACTGAACATGACCGATATCTGCTGGCCGCCGCGATTGATGGTGACCCGCCATTGCCGGCCGCCGGCGCGGGTGACGCGATCGAGGTCGGCGGATTTTTCTATTTTTTGATTGTTGACCGCAAGCACGATGTCGCCCTTGCGGAAGCCGATCGATTGCGCGGTCGAGCCGTCGGCGACGCCGGTGATGACGACACCCTGGGCCTGCGAATCGAGCCGCAGCTCGTCGGCCAGCGCCGGCGAAAGGTTGGCGACCTTGGCGCCGAGGAACGGCGAGCGGGCGCGGATCTCGAATTCTTCGCGCGGCGATTCGGGCGCGGTCTGCAAGGCTGACGGCGACGGCCACTTCGTGGCCTTGGCGCAGCAGCGCAATCTGGGCATTGCCGCCCAGCGGTTTGGTGGCAAAGCGATAGTCGAAGGAATTGGGATCGTCGACGACGGTGCCGTCGATGCTGACGATCACGTCGCCGGTCTTGATGCCGGCGCGCGCGGCCGGGCCGGCGGTTGCGACATTCGCCACCAGGGCGCCGCTCGGGCGCTTGAGGCCGAGACTGTCGGCAATCTCCGGCGTCACCTCCTGCAGCTTGGCGCCGAGCCACGGCCGTTTGACCGCGGCGCTGCCGCCCTTGGCGGAGGTCACCACCACGCGCACCATATTGGCGGGGATGGCAAAGCCGATGCCCTGCGAGCCGCCGGAGCGCGAATAGATCGCGGTGTTGATGCCGACCAGCCGGCCGTTGAGGTCGACCAGCGCGCCGCCGGAATTGCCGGGATTGATGGCGGCGTCGGTCTGGATGAAGAACTGATAATCGCTGATGCCGACCTGGGTGCGCGCCAGCGCCGAGACGATGCCGTGCGTCACGGTCTGGCCGACGCCGAACGGATCGCCGATCGCCAGCACCACGTCGCCGACCTGCAGGTCGTCGGAATTGGCGAAGTCGAGCACCGGGAATTTTTCGTTGACGCCCTTCAGGCGCAGGATGGTGAGATCGCTGTGCTCGTCCTTGAGCACGATCTCGGCGTCGAACTCGCGCTTGTCGGACAGCGCGACCTTCACTTCGCTGGCGCCCTCGATCACGTGGTAATTGGTGACGACGAGGCCCGACGGATCGACGATGACGCCGGAGCCGAGCGAGCGCATCACCTGCTCGCGCGGCACCGCGCCGAAGAACTGGCGGAACAGCGGATCGTTCATGAACGGGTTGCGGTTCTCGACGACCCGCGCGGCATAGACGTTGACCACGGCGGGCGTCACCCGCCTGACCACGGGCGCAAACGACAGCTGGATCTGCGCCAGTGAACTCGGGACTTGCCGCTCTTCGGCGCTGGCGCTGCCAGCCAGGGTCGCAAGAACGAGAGCGGCGGCGATAAAACCCACGGCGGGCAAACGTAAATGCGGCATGGCAAGATCCCAAATCAGCGCCGCCAGATATAAGCAGGCAGGCGGGCCTTTAGAAGGCAACCACTGGGCTCTTCCCCCGCTCATTCCCGCGGAAGCGGGTGTCCAGAATCACGCACGAACAGCACCGGGTCCCCGCCTTCGCGGGGACGAGCGGCGCTGGCCTCAGGCCGCGGCCGGAGCCGACTCCTCGGCGCGCGCTTGTACCGGCCCGGAATCCTTGCCCTTCGCCTCGACGTCGCGATCGACAAACTCGATCACCGCGACCGGGGCGTTATCGCCATAACGGAAGCCGGCCTTCATCACGCGGGTATAGCCGCCGTTGCGCTCCTTGTAGCGCGGGCCGATCACTTCGAAGAGCTTCTTGACCATGGTGAGGTCGCGCATCTGCGCGATCGCCTGGCGGCGGGCATGCAGATCGCCGCGCTTGCCGAGCGTGACCAGCTTCTCCACGACCGGGCGCAAATCCTTCGCCTTCGGCAGCGTGGTGGTGATCTGCTCGTGCTTGATCAGCGAGGCGGCAAGGTTGGCCAGCATCGAGCGGCGATGATCCGATCGCCGGTTGAACTTGCGGTGGGTCTTGGCGTGACGCACGGTCGTCTCCTTCGGAGACAGAAATCAGCAATCGGTCATCAGTAATCAGATGGCTTTCCGATTACCGATCTCTGATCACAGAACTCCTGCTCAGTAATGGTCCTCGAAGCGCTTGGCCAGTTCTTCGATGTTTTCCGGCGGCCAGCCGGGCACTTCCATGCCCAGATGCAAGCCCATCTGCACCAGCACTTCCTTGATCTCGTTGAGCGACTTGCGGCCGAAATTCGGCGTGCGCAGCATTTCCGCTTCGGTCTTCTGCACCAGGTCGCCGATATAGACGATGTTGTCGTTCTTCAAGCAGTTGGCCGAACGCACCGAAAGCTCGAGCTCGTCGACCTTCTTGAGGAAGGCCGGATTGAAAGCGAGATCGGGGATCGCCTCCTGCGTGGTCTCGCGCTTGGGCTCCTCGAAATTGACGAACACGTTGAGCTGGTCCTGCAGGATGCGCGCGGCATAGGCGAGCGAATCCTCCGGGCTCACGGCGCCGTTGGTCTCGATCGACAGCGTGAGCTTGTCGTAGTCGAGGATCTGGCCTTCGCGGGTATTCTCCACCTTGTAGGAGACCTTGCGCACCGGCGAATACAGGCTGTCGACCGGGATCAGGCCGATCGGCGCATCTTCCGGACGGTTGCGCTCGGCGGGCACGTAGCCCTTGCCGGTATTGACGGTGAATTCCATGCGGATCTCGGCGCCCTCGTCGAGCGTGCACAGCACCAGGTCCGGATTGAGCACGACGATGTCGCCGACGGTCTGAATGTCGCTCGCGGTGACCGTGCCGGGTCCCTGCTTCTTCACCACCATGCGCTTGGGCCCGTCGCCCTGCATCTTGATGGCGATGTCCTTGATGTTGAGCACGATGTCGGTCACGTCCTCGCGCACGCCGGCGATCGAGGAGAATTCGTGCAGCACGCCGTCGATGTGCACCGACTGCACGGCGGCGCCTTGCAGCGACGACAACAGGATGCGGCGGAGCGCATTGCCGAGCGTCACGCCGAAGCCGCGTTCGAGCGGCTCGGCGATTACCGTCGCCACCCGTCGCGCATCGGTGCCGGCGGCGACCTGCAGCTTGCCCGGCCTGATCAGTTCCTGCCAATTCTTTTGGATCGTCACGTTATCACCCATCGCGTTGCGCGGCGCGAACGCGTCGCGCGGCCCACTCCGCTCCGTGGGGCCAAGATCAGTGCCATGATCGAGCGGCGGCATTTGTTCAATTTCCATCTGCCGGATGTCCTATACGCGCCGCCGCTTGCGCGGCCGGCAGCCGTTGTGCGGAATTGGCGTTACGTCGCGGATCGAGGTGATGGTGAAACCGGCCGCCTGCAGCGAGCGCAGCGCCAATTCCCGGCCCGAACCCGGACCGGCCACTTCCACTTCGAGGGTACGCATGCCGTGCTCCTGCGCCTTCTTGGCGGCGTCCTCGGCGGCGACCTGCGCCGCGTAGGGAGTGGACTTGCGCGAGCCCTTGAAACCCATCGTACCGGCCGACGACCAGGCAATGGTGTTGCCCTGCACGTCGGTGATCGTGATCATCGTATTGTTGAACGACGCGTTCACGTGCGCGACGCCGGAGGCGATGTTCTTGCGTTCGCGGCGACGGACGCGCGTGGCTTCCTTACCCATTCTGAACCCTTTCGGACCGGAACCGGCCGCACCGGTTGCCGTCACATATCGTTTGACGCGCTATTTCTTCTTGCCGGCGATCGGCTTGGCCGGCCCCTTGCGGGTGCGTGCGTTGGTGTGGGTCCGCTGCCCACGAACCGGCAGGCCGCGGCGGTGACGCAACCCACGATAGCAGCCGAGATCCATCAGCCGCTTGATGTTCATGGAAACTTCGCGCCGCAGATCGCCCTCGACGACATAGTCGCGGTCGATCACCTCGCGGAGCTGCAGGACCTCCTGATCGGTCAATTGCGACACCCGGCGCGCCTCGGGAATCGACACTTTATCCATGATTTCCTTGGCTTTGGCGGGGCCAATGCCGTGGATATATTGCAGCCCGACCACTACGCGCTTGTTGGTTGGGATATTGACGCCAGCGATGCGGGCCACGTCAGTTTGCTCCTTGTGCGGGCCGGCGCAGGTGTTCCCGCGCCGTCCGGCCGCTATTTATCGATTCGAATGTCACCTGAGAAGGCCACAAACGTAAAACGGCAGCGCATGCCTGCCGCCGCGGCCTGGCATCGCTGCTAATCTTCGAACCGGATGTTCGACGCTTATTAATGGACTCCGTGCGCTTTCGTCAACCCGGCTAGCGGCTTCGTGTACAACTTGCTTTACCGCCGCCGCCTGGCCGCCCTCGCTTTGGCCGCCGGGCGGGCCTTGGCCCTCGATTTCGGCTTGTTTGCAGTGCGTTTGGCGGCCGTCCGGACCGGCTTGCGGCGCGGCGCCGCCGCGCGCGCCTTGGATTTTTTTCCTATCCGCGGCTTGGCAGCTTGCGCCGCCCGCTTCGCCGGGGAACTTCCGGCCAGCGCTGGCTCGGCCGGCGCCGCACTCAGCATGCCATCGATCGCCGCCGCGACCTCGGCGATCGGCGCCATGCCGTCGACCGAGCGCAGAATGCCATGGTGGCGGTAATAGGCGATCAAGGGCGCGGTCTGCTCACGGTAGGCGACCAGCCGGCGGTGCAGCACGTCGGGGTTGTCGTCCGGCCGCAGCGCTTCGCCACGGCTTTGCATCTCGGCGATGCGGTTCTCGATGCGTTTGAGCAACGCCGTCTCGTCGACGCGCAATTCGATCACCGCGTCGAGCGCGATGCCGTGTGTCGCCAGCATGCGGTCGAGCGCCTCGGCCTGCGCCACCGTCCGCGGAAAACCATCAAGGATGAAGCCCTTGCGGGCGTCCGGCTGGCCGATGCGCTGTTCGACGATGCTGATGACAATGTCGTCGGGACAAAGCGCCCCGCGCGCCATGACGTCGGCGACCTCGCGGCCCAGCGGTGTTCCGGCTTTGACTGCAGCGCGCAGCATGTCGCCGGTGGACAGTTGAACAATTCCGTACTTGGCGACGAGGTGCTGGGCCTGAGTCCCCTTGCCCGCCCCCGGCGGGCCCAGCAGGATCAATCTCATCTACGGCGTCCCCTCAGTTTTGATCTTTTTATCAGGCCTTCATACTGGTGCGCCAGCAGGTAACCCTGCACTTGCGCGACCGTATCCATCGTCACGCTGACGACGATCAGAAGCGAGGTGCCGCCGAAATAGAACGGCACCGCCGCGTACGATATCAGCATTTCCGGAAATAGGCACACCACCGCCAGATAGGCCGCGCCGATCACGGTGATGCGCGACAGCACATAGTCGATGTATTCGGCGGTGCGCTCGCCAGGCCGGATGCCCGGAATGAAGCCGCCGTGCTTCTTGAGATTGTCGGCGGTCTCGGTCGGATTGAACACGATCGCCGTGTAGAAGAAGGCAAAGAAGACAATGAGCGCCACGTAAAGCGCCAGAAACAGCGGCCGCCCATGGGCGAGCTGGGTGGTGATGATGGTCAGCCATTCCGGCCCCTGGCCGGCGGTGAAGTTGGCGACCGTCGCCGGCAGCAACAGCAGCGAGGAGGCAAAGATCGGCGGAATGACGCCCGAGGTGTTGAGCTTGAGCGGCAGATGCGAGGACTGGCCCTCGAACATCCGGTTGCCGACCTGGCGCTTCGGATATTGGATCAAGAGGCGCCGCTGCGCGCGTTCCATGAACACGATGAAGGTGATGACGGCGATCACCATCACCACGACGATGAGGATGAGGCCGGTCGACAGCGCGCCCTGGCGGCCGAGCTCGAGCGTGCCGGCGATCGCCGACGGCAGCTGCGCGACGATGCCCGACATGATGATCAGCGAGGTGCCATTGCCGATGCCGCGCTGGGTGATCTGCTCACCGAGCCACATCAGGAACATGGTGCCGCCGGTCAAGGTGATCACGGTCGAAAGGCGGAAGAAAATGCCCGGATCCATGACGACGTTGCTGGCGCCTTCAAGACCGACCGAGATGCCGTAGGCCTGGAACGCCGCCAGCACGACGGTCAGGTAGCGGGTGTACTGATTGATGAGCTTGCGTCCCGGACTCGCCTTCTTTCTTGAGGGCTTCCAGCGTCGGCGACACCGTCGTCATCAACTGGATGATGATCGAGGCGGAGATGTAGGGCATGATGTTCAGCGCAAAGATCGCCATGCGGTGAATGCCGCCGCCGGCGAACATGTTGAACATCCCCAGGATACCGCCGGCCTGCGAGTTGAAAATCTGATTCCAGGCGTTGGGGTCGATGCCGGGCAGCGGAATGTAGGTGCCGAGCCGATAGACCAGGAGCGCGCCGAGGGTGAACCAGATGCGCTTCTTCAGCTCTTCGGCCTTGGCCAGCGCCCCGAAGTTGAGGTTGGATGCCAGTTGTTCCGCTGCAGAGACCATGCGCCCGGTGCTCCGTGTATGCCTGACCCGCTATCGATTCGGGGCCGAGAGAGTTGGACCGATGGACTTTGAGCCGGCAGACTTGGCCCAAAGACTTGGCCCTATATAGGGATCAGGCAGCCTGTTCGCTCGCCTCGCGCTTGGGCGCGAGAATTTCGATGCTACCACCGGCCTTCTCCACCGCGGCAATTGCCGACTTCGACGCGCCGTACACCGAAAGAGCGATTTTGGCCTTGAGCTCGCCGTTGCCGAGGAGCCGCACGCCATCCTTGGCGCGGCGCAAAATCCCGGCTTTGACCAGAGCCGCAGCGTCGATCTTGGCCGCCGCATCGAGCCGGCCGGCGTCGATCGCCTCCTGCAGGCGGCCGAGATTGATCTCGTTGAGCTTGAGCGCGAATTTCACATTGCGAAAGCCGCGCTTGGGCAGGCGGCGATGCAGCGGCATCTGGCCGCCCTCGAAACCCTTGATGCGCACGCCCGAGCGCGCGGTCTGGCCCTTGCCGCCGCGGCCGCCGGTCTTGCCCTTGCCCGAGCCGATGCCGCGACCGATGCGCTTTCGCGTCTTGCGCGCGCCGGCGCGGCCGGCGAGTTCGTGAAGCTTCATCGTCCAGTCCCCTTCTGTTCACCGCAATCCTGAGGTGCGACGTAGCGAGCCTCGAAGGACGACGGCCCCGGCCCTTCGCGGCCCGCGCTGACGCGCGGGCACCTCAGGGTGACGGGATTGTTCTTACTCCACCACGCGCACGAGGTGCGCGACCTTGGCGATCATGCCGCGCGTCGCCGGCGTATCGACGATCTCGGCGACCCGGCCGATCTTGTTGAGCTTGAGGCCCACCAGCGTCTCGCGCTGGGTGTGATCCCGGCGCATCGGACTGCCGATCTGCTGGACCTTGACGATCTTGCCGGCGTGTTTCTTGGCGGTCCCGCTATTCATCGCATGCTCCCGCGGCCTCAATCGGCCGTTTGCTCGGCCTCGACATCGCGGCGGCGCGCTTGCAGCGAAGAGACCTTGACGTTGCGGCGCGCGGCGACGGTGCGCGGCGAATCCTGGCGCTTAAGCGCATCGAAGGTCGCCCGCACGACGTTATAGGGGTTCGAGGTGCCGAGCGACTTGGCGACCACGTCCTGCATGCCGAGCGTCTCGAACACCGCGCGCATCGGGCCGCCGGCGATGATGCCGGTGCCGGGCGGGGCGGCGCGCAGGAACACCTTGCCGGCGCCGTGGCGACCGGCCACGTCGTGATGCAGCGTGCGCCCTTCGCGCAGCGGCACCCGCGTGAGCCCGCGCTTGGCGGCGTCGGTCGCCTTGCGGATCGCCTCGGGCACTTCGCGCGCCTTGCCGTGGCCGAAGCCGACCCGGCCCTTCTGATCGCCGACAACCACCAGCGCAGCAAAGCCGAAGCGCCGGCCGCCCTTGACCACCTTGGCGACGCGGTTGATGTGGACGAGCTTGTCGACGAATTCGCTGTCGCGATCATCGTCGCGCCGCCGCTCGCGTGGTTCACGTGCCATGTTGATCCGCCGAGTTGTTGTCAGTCATGTTCATGGTTGTCCTTAGAAATTCAGTCCGGCTTCGCGCGCGGCATCGGCCAGCGCCTTAACGCGGCCGTGATAGAGGTAACTGCCGCGGTCGAAGATCACGTCCTTGATGCCCTTCTCCTTCGCGCGCTGCGCCAGCAGCTTGCCGACGGCTTTGGCCGCGGCGACGCTGGCGCCGGTCTTGAGGCCCTCGGGCTCCAATACCGTCTTCTCCAGCGACGACGCCGAGACGAGCGTCGCGCCCTGATCGTCGTCGATCAGCTGCGCATAGATGTGCTTCGACGACCGGAACACCGACAGCCGTTTGCGGTCGCCGGCGGCGAGCCGCAACGTGCCGCGGACGCGCCCCTTGCGCCGGTCGATCCTGTCACTGAGCTTGCTCATCGGCGGCTCCGTTACTTCTTCTTGCCTTCCTTGCGGAAGATGCGTTCGGCTGCGTATTTGACGCCCTTGCCCTTGTAGGGCTCCGGCGGGCGGAATTCGCGGATCTCGGCGGCGACCTGGCCGACCTTCTGGCGGTCGATGCCGGTGATGACGATTTCCACCGGCCGTGGCGTCGCGATGGTGATGCCTTCCGGGATCGGATAGATGACGTCGTGGCTATAGCCCAGCGCGAGCTGCAGGTTCTTGCCCTGCACCGCGGCGCGGTAGCCGACGCCGTTGATCTCGAGCCGCTGCTCGAAGCCCTTGGTGACGCCGGCGATCAGGTTGGCGACCAGCGTGCGCGAGGTGCCCCATTGCGAGCGGGCGCGCTTGGTTTCCGACCGCGGGTCGACCTTGATCTGGCCGCTGTCGAGCTTGACCGACACTTCGTCCGGCAGCACGACCGAAAGCGCGCCCTTCGGGCCCTTCACCTTGACGGTCTGGCCTTCGACGTTGGCGGTAATTCCCGAGGGAACCGCGACTGCTCTCTTACCGATACGCGACATCAGAACACCGTGCAGAGGATTTCGCCGCCGACATTGGCGTCGCGGGCGGCGTGATCGGCCATAACGCCTTTCGGCGTCGAGACGATGGCGACACCGAGGCCGTTATTGATGCGCGGCAGATTGCGCACCGAGGTATAGACGCGGCGTCCCGGCTTGGAAATCCGCTCGATCTCGCGGATCACCGGCTCGCCCTCGAAATATTTGAGCTCGATATCGAGCTCGGCGCGGCCTTCGCGCTCGGTGACGGAGTAGCCGCGGATATAGCCTTCGGTCTTGAGCACTTCGAGCACGCTTTCGCGCAGCTTCGAACTCGGGCACGACACTTTGCTCTTGTTGCGCATCTGCGCGTTGCGGATGCGGGACAACAGATCGCCGAGCGGATCGTTCATCGACATGGTTACGATCCTCCTTACCAGCTCGACTTGACCAGGCCCGGAATCAGGCCCTTCGAGCCGAGCTCGCGGAGCGCGATGCGCGACAGCTTGTGCTTGCGGTAGAAGGCGCGCGGCCGGCCGGTCAACTCGCAGCGGTTGCGGATGCGCGTCGCCGACGAGTTGCGCGGCATTTCGGCAAGCTTGAGCGTCGCGGCGAAGCGCTCCTCGACCGGCCTGGACTTGTCCTGCACGATCGCTTTGAGCCGCGACCGCCGGCCCGAGAATTTCTTCGCCATGCGGCGGCGCCGATTGTTCTTTTCGATCGAACTCTTCTTCGCCATTTCGTGCTCCTCGCTGCTCCGCGTCTGAGGCCTTTCGAGCCTCACTGCCGGAACGGAAAATTGAATGCCGTCAACAACGCCCGCGCTTCGTCGTCGTTGCTCGCCGTGGTGCAGACCGTGATGTCCATGCCCCAGACCTCGGCGGTCTTGTCGTAATCGATCTCCGGGAACACGATGTGCTCCTTGATGCCGAGCGAATAATTGCCGCGGCCGTCGAAGCTCTTCGGGTTGAGGCCGCGGAAATCGCGCACCCGCGGCAGCGCGATGTTGATCAGCCGGTCGATAAACTCGTACATCCGCGCCTTGCGCAGCGTCACCTTGCAGCCGATCGCCTGGCCGTCGCGCAGCTTGTAGGTCGCGATCGACTTGCGCGCCTTGGTGATCACCGCCTTCTGCCCGGAGATCAGCGCGAGATCGGCGGCCGCAGCATCGACCTTCTTGCGGTCGGCGACGCCCTCGCCAATGCCCATATTGATGACGACCTTGTCGAGCACCGGAATCTGCATGCGGTTCTTGTAGCCGAACTGCTCGGCCAGCCGGCCGCGGATCGCCTGCTCGAACTCGACCTTGAGCCGCGCCGGAACCTTCGGCTCCGGCTCGCGCGGCGTCTTGGCCTTTTCGGCCTTGTCGCCCTTCTCGGGCTTCTCGCCTTTGGCCGCCTTCGGCGCCTTGTCGGCCTTCTCCGCCTTGGCAGCTTTGGGCTCCTGGGCGGCGTCCGGGCGCGGCGACTTGTCCGACTTTTTGGCTTTCTTCTCTTCCGTATCAGCCATCGATTTCTGCTCCCGAACGCTTGGCGACCCGCACCTTCTTGCGATCGTCGCCCTTGCCGACGAACTTGAAGCCGACGCGGGTCGGCTTTTTGTCCTTGGGGTCGGCCAGCGCGATATTCGACAAATGGATCGGCGCCTCTTTGGAGATGATGCCGCCCTCGTGGGTGGCGTCCTGGCGCTGGTGGCGCTTGACGACGTTGACGCCGCGCACCAGCGCGCGCCCGTCGTCACGGCGCACCTCGACCACCTCGCCGGTGCGGCCCTTGTCGCGGCCGGCAATCACGATCACCGTGTCGCCTTTCTTGATCTTTGCCGCCATCACAGCACCTCTGGCGCGAGCGAGATGATCTTCATGTGGTTCTTGGCTCGCAGTTCGCGCGGCACCGGGCCGAATATGCGGGTGCCGACCGGCTCCATCTGCGGATTGATCAGCACCGCGGCATTGCGGTCGAAGCGGATGATCGAACCGTCCGGGCGCTTGATGTCCTTGGCGACGCGCACGATCACCGCCTTCATCACGTCGCCCTTCTTCACCCGGCCGCGCGGGATCGCCTCTTTCACCGAGACCACGATCACGTCGCCGATGGTGGCGTATTTGCGCTTCGAGCCGCCCAGCACCTTGATGCACATGACGCGGCGCGCGCCGGAATTGTCCGCCACGTCGAGATTGGTTTGCATCTGAATCATGGGCTACCCCACTCATTTCCTGTTCCGGCGCCGTGCTTACGACGCTTTCTTCTTCTCGCCGCGCACCACCGCCCAGCGCTTGAGCTTGGAGATCGGCCGGTGCTCTTCGATCCACACCGTGTCGCCGACCTTGTATTCGTTGTTCTCATCGTGGGCGTAGTACTTCTTCGAACGCCGCACGGTCTTCTTGAACAGCGGATGGGTGAAGCGGCGCTCGACGCGCACCACCAATGTCTTGCTCTGTTTGTCGCTGACCACGACGCCTTGCAGGCTGCGCTTGGGCATCTTCGAACCTCTTAACTCTTTGTCGCGGTCTTAGCCGCGGTCTTAGCCGCGGTCTTGGCCGCCGGCTTGGTCGCGGTTTTTGTCGCGGTTTTGGGCGCGCGCTTCTGCCGCGCGACGGTCTTGAGCCGCGCGATATCGCGCCGCACTTCGCGCACCCGCGAGGTGTTCTCCAATTGGCCGGTGGCCCGCTGGAAGCGCAGGTTGAACTGCTCCTTCTTCAGCTTGAGCACCTCGTCGTCGATCTGATCGACCGTCATCGCTCTGACATCGCCTATTTTCATCGTTGCGCCTATTCGTTGATGCGCTCGACGAAGCGCGTCTTGATCGGCAGCTTGGCCGCGGCCAGCGTCAGCGATTCCTTGGCGACCGCCATCGGTACGCCGTCGATCTCGAACAGGATGCGGCCCGGCTTGACCCGCGCCACCCACAATTCCGGTGCGCCCTTGCCGGAGCCCATGCGCACTTCGAGCGGCTTCTTCGACACCGGCACGTCCGGGAACACCCGGATCCAGACCCGGCCCGCCCGCTTCATGTTGCGGGTCAAGGCGCGGCGCGCGGCTTCGATCTGCCGCGCGGTGATCCGCTCCGGCTCCATCGCCTTCAAGCCAAACTGGCCGAAGGCCAAGGTGGCGGCGCTGGTGGCGAGGCCGTGGATACGGCCCTTGTGCGCCTTCCTGAATTTGGTTCGCTTCGGTTGCAGCATGGCGGACGCCTTTTCTCAGACTTTCTGTTTGTTCGCTTACGCCGCATCCCGGCGCGGCCGACCGGCCTCGCCTTCGGCCATGCGCTTATCCTGCGCCATCGGGTCGTGCTCCATGATCTCGCCCTTGAAGATCCAGACCTTGACGCCGCAGGTGCCGTAGGTGGTGAACGCGGTGGCGACGCCGTAATCGACGTCGGCGCGCAGCGTGTGCAACGGCACGCGGCCCTCGCGATACCATTCCATGCGCGCGATCTCGGCGCCGCCGAGACGGCCCGAGCAATTGATGCGGATGCCGCCGGCGCCAAGCCGCATGGCCGACTGCACCGCGCGCTTCATGGCGCGGCGGAAGGCGACGCGGCGCTCGAGCTGTTGGGCGATCAATTCGGCGACCAGCTGCGCGTCGAGCTCGGGCTTGCGGATTTCGACGATGTTGATGACCACATCGCTGTCGGTCAGGGCCGCGACCTTGCGGCGCAATTTCTCGATGTCGGCGCCCTTCTTGCCGATGACGACGCCGGGGCGGGCCGAATGAATGGTGACGCGGCACTTCTTGTGCGGGCGCTCGATCACGATCTTCGACACCGCCGCCTGCTTAAGCTCCTTCATCAGCGCTTCGCGGATCTTCATGTCCTCGTGCAACAGCGTGCCGTAGCTGGTCTTGCCGGCGTACCAGCGCGAATCCCAGGTGCGGTTGATGCCGAGCCGAAGCCCGATCGGATTGACCTTTTGACCCATCTTGCTCTCCTGCCGCTCCTAGGCCTGCTGTGCCTCGACCTCACGCACGACGATGGTGAGGTGCGAGAACGGCTTGAAAATCTTGCCGACACGGCCGCGCGCGCGCGGCGCGTGCCGTTTCATCACCAGGCCCTTGCCGACATGGGCCTGGACGACAATGAGATCGTCGACGTCGAGATCGTGATTGTTCTCGGCGTTGGCGATCGCGGATTCGAGGCACTTGCGCACGTCGCGGGCGATGCGCTTGCGCGAAAATTCGAGGTCGGCCAGCGCGGCGGCAACCTTCTTGCCGCGGATGAGCTGCGCCAACAGGTTCAGCTTCTGCGGGCTCACCCGCAAATTGCGGGCGACCGCCATCGCCTCGGTGTCGGAGAGCACCCGGTCGCGCTTTTTCTTGCTCATCGAAACTCTCCCCGCCCTACGATCCGCCGGCCGCAGCCGGGGCCGCGCCTTCGGACGGCGCGCCACCGCCGCCACCGCCGCCGCCCGACCCGCCGCTGGAGCGCTTGGCCTTGCGGTCCGACGAGTGGCCATAGAACGAACGCGTCGGCGCGAACTCGCCGAACTTGTGGCCGACCATTTCCTCGGTGACGATCACCGGAATGTGCTTCTGCCCGTTATAGACGCCGAACGTGAGCCCGACGAATTGCGGCAGGATGGTCGAACGGCGCGACCAGATACGGATCATTTCGTGGCGCGGGGACGAGCGCGCGGCATCCGCTTTTTTCAGCAGATAGCCGTCGACAAACGGACCCTTCCAGACCGAACGCGTCATGACTGCTCCGTCCTACTTCTTTTTCCGCGCGTGGCGGCTAAGCATGATGAATTTGGTGGTGCTCTTGTTCTTGCGGGTCTTCTTGCCGCGGGTCGGCTTGCCCCACGGCGTCACCGGGTGACGGCCGCCGCGGGTGCGGCCGCCGAGCGGATGGTCGACCGGGTTCATCGTCTCGCCGCGGACGTGACCGCGCCGGCCCATCCAGCGGGTACGGCCGGCTTTGCCGATCGAGACGTTCATATTGTCCGGGTTCGACACCGCGCCGACCGTGGCGATGCAGCGGCCATGGACCAGGCGCTGCTCACCGGAATTGAGCCGCACGATCACGTAGGCGCCGTCGCGGCCGACGAGCTGCGCATAGGTGCCGGCCGAGCGCGCGATCTGGCCGCCCTTGCCGATCTTGAGCTCGATATTGTGGACGATGGTGCCGACCGGAATGTTGGCGAGCGGCATGGCGTTGCCGGGCTTCACGTCGACATATTCGCCGGACACGACGGTATCGCCGACCGCCAGCCGCTGCGGCGCCAGGATGTAGGCCAATTCGCCGTCGTCGTACTTGATCAGCGCGATGAAGGCGGTGCGGTTCGGATCGTATTCGAGCCGCTCGACCTTGGCCGGCGCATCGAACTTGCGGCGCTTGAAGTCGACCTGGCGATAGGCCTTCTTGTGGCCGCCGCCGCGATAACGGATGGTGATCGAGCCGGAATTGTTGCGGCCGCCGCTCGAATTCTTGCCTTCGGTCAACGCCTTGACCGGCGCGCCGGTATGCAGGCCGGTACGATCGACCAGGACCAGTTGGCGCTGGCCGGGCGTGACTGGATTATAGCTCTTGAGTGCCATCCCGCCGCTCCCCTACAGGCCCGTCGTCACGTCGATCTTCTGGCCCTCTTCGAGGGTCACGATCGCGCGCTTGGTGTGCGGCTGCAGTCCGTAGCGGCCGCGGAATGCCTTCCACTTGCCGCGCCGGTGCAGCGTGTTGACGCTTTTGACTTTGACGTCGAACAGCTTCTCCACCGCTTCCTTGATCTGCGGCTTGGTCGCGTGCGGGGCGACCTTGAAGATGACCTTGCTGTGCTCGGACGCGTTGGTCGCCTTCTCGGTGATCACCGGCGACAGAATGACGTCGTAATGGCGCGGATCGCTGGTGCTCATTTGAATCGCGCCTCCAAGGCATCGACGGCGGCGCGGGTCAGGACCAGCTTATGCCGCCGCAGGATGTCGTAGACGTTGATGCCGGCGATCGGCAGCACGTCGATGTTCGGGATATTGCGGGCCGCGGTGCGCACGCTGGCGGCGACTTCGGCGCCGTCGATGATCAGCGCGTTCGACAGGCCGAGCTTCTCGAAGTGATCGCGCAGCGCCTTGGTCTTGGCGTCCTTCAATTCCAGCGCCTCGATAATGACGATGCCGTCGTCTTTTGCCTTGGCCGACAGCGCGTGCCGCAGCGCCAGCGCGCGGACTTTCTTCGGCAGGCCGATTTCATGACTGCGCGGATGCGGGCCGAACGAACGGCCGCCGCCGCGGAACAGGTTGACGCGGGCCGAGCCGTGGCGGGCCGAGCCGGTGCCCTTCTGGCGGTACATCTTCTTGCCGGTGCGGTGGATGTCGGCGCGGTTCTTGACGGCGTGCGTGCCGGCCTGCCGCTTGGCCAACTGCCACACGACGCAGCGATGGATAATGTCGGTGCGCGGCTCAAGCCCGAAAATGGCGTCGGAGACCGTGACCGAGCCGGATTTCTTGCCGTCGAGGGAGGTGATTTTCAGTTCCATATCACACGCCCTCCTTCACTTCGGCTGCCGCCGGCGCTTCGGTCGCGGCAGCGGGCGCGCCAGCCAGCGCCTCGGCGAGCTTGAACTTGCCGGGCTTCGGCACGCCGTCCGGCAGCTGCTTCTTCACCGCGTCGCGCACCGTGATCCAGCCGCCCTTGACGCCCGGCACCGCGCCTTCGACCAGGATGAGGCCGCGCTCGACGTCGGTCTGCACGACCTTGAGATTGAGCGTGGTGACGCGGTCGACGCCGAGATGGCCGGACATCTTCTTGTTCTTGAACGTCTTGCCTGGGTCCTGACGGCCGCCGGTCGAGCCGATCGAGCGATGCGAGATCGACACGCCGTGGCTCGCGCGCAGGCCGCCGAAATTCCAGCGCTTCATGCCGCCGGCCCAGCCTTTGCCGGTCGAGGTGCCGGTGACGTCGACAAACTGGCCGACGACGAAATGATCGGCCGTGATTTCGGCGCCGACCGGAATGAGCGCATCGTCGTCGACGCGGAATTCGGCGAGCTTGCGCTTGGGCTCGACCTTGGCGATGGCAAAGTTGCCGCGGTCGGCCTTGGTCGTGCGCTGCACCTTGCGCATGCCGGCGCCGAGTTGCAGCGCGACGTAGCCGTTCTTCTCTTTGGTGCGATGACCGACGACCTGGCAATTGCCGAGCCGCAGCACCGTCACCGGCACATGCTCGCCGGCCTCGGTGAAGAGGCGGGTCATCCCGACTTTCTGTGCGAGCACCCCGGAACGCATTGCAAATCCCTTTCGCGCCTTAGAGCTTGATCTCGACGTCGACGCCGGCGGCGAGGTCGAGCTTCATCAGCGCGTCCACCGTCTGCGGCGTCGGATCGACGATATCGAGCAGGCGTTTGTGCGTGCGCATCTCGAACTGCTCGCGGCTCTTCTTGTCGACGTGCGGCGAGCGGTTGACCGTGAATTTCTCGATCCGCGTCGGCAGCGGGATCGGCCCGCGCACCTGCGCGCCGGTGCGCTTCGCGGTGTTGACGATCTCGCGCGTCGACGCATCGAGGATGCGGTGATCGAACGCCTTGAGCCGGATGCGTATGTTCTGGCCGTTCATTTTCGTCTCTTTCACTCGTCATTGCCGGGCTGGTCCCGGCAATCCCGATTCACTTGCACCGCTGCGTTGCTTAGATCGAGATGGCCGGGACAAGCCCGGCCATGACGATTTCAGTGGTCGCCTACTCGATGATGCTCGCCACCACGCCGGCGCCGACGGTGCGGCCGCCTTCGCGGATGGCGAAGCGCAGTTTCTCTTCCATGGCGATCGGCACGATCAGCGTCACTTCCATGGCGATGTTGTCGCCCGGCATCACCATCTCGGTGCCTTCCGGCAGCGTCACCACGCCGGTCACGTCCGTGGTGCGGAAATAGAATTGCGGCCGGTAGTTGGTGAAGAACGGCGTGTGGCGGCCGCCCTCCTCCTTGGTGAGGATGTAGGCCTCGGCCTTGAACTTGGTGTGCGGCTTGACCGAGCCCGGCTTGCACAGCACCTGGCCGCGCTCGACTTCTTCGCGCTTGGTGCCGCGCAGCAGGCAACCGACGTTGTCGCCGGCCTCGCCCTGATCGAGCAGCTTGCGGAACATCTCGACGCCGGTGACCACGGTCTTGGTGGTCGGCTTGATGCCGACGATCTCGACTTCCTCGCCGACCTTGATGACGCCGCGCTCGATACGGCCGGTGCAGACCGTGCCGCGGCCCGAGATCGAGAACACGTCTTCGACCGGCATCAGGAACGGCTGATCCTTCGGCCGCTCCGGCTGCGGGATGTAGTCGTCGACCGCCTTCATCAGCTCCAGGATCGCTTCCTTGCCGAGCTTCGGATCCTTGTCCTCGAGCGCCATCAGCGCCGAGCCCTTGACGATCGGGATCTTGTCGCCGGGGAAATTGTACTTGGACAGCAGCTCGCGGACCTCGAGCTCGACGAGCTCGAGCAATTCCGGATCGTCGACCATGTCGACCTTGTTGAGGAAGACGACGAGCGCCGGCACGCCGACCTGACGGGCGAGCAGAATGTGCTCGCGGGTCTGCGGCATCGGGCCGTCGGCGGCGCTCACCACCAGGATGGCGCCGTCCATCTGCGCCGCGCCGGTGATCATGTTCTTCACATAGTCGGCATGCCCGGGGCAGTCGACGTGCGCATAGTGGCGCTTGTCGGTCTCATACTCGACGTGCGCGGTCGCAATGGTGATGCCGCGCGCCTTCTCTTCCGGCGCCTTGTCGATCTGATCGTAGGCGGTGTAAGTGCGCCTGGCCTTTTTCGGCCAAAACCTTGGTGATCGCCGCTGTCAACGACGTCTTGCCGTGGTCGACGTGCCCGATCGTGCCGATGTTGCAATGCGGCTTGTTGCGGTTGAATTTTTCCTTGGCCATGAGGACTCTCCGTTCCGGCTTCTCTCTGAATCCTTCGTGACACCTGTTATCAGGCGAACTTCGCCTGGACTTCTTCAGCGATCGCTTTCGGCACTTCCGCGTAGTGATCGAACTGCATGGTGAACGTGGCGCGCCCCTGACTCATCGAGCGCAGGTTGTTGACGTAGGAGAACATGTTGGCGAGCGGCACCATCGCGGTGATGACGTTGGCGTTGCCGCGCATGTCCTGGCCCTGGATCTGGCCGCGCCGCGAATTGAGGTCGCCGATGACCGAGCCGGTATAATCTTCCGGCGTCACCACCTCGACCTTCATCACCGGCTCGAGCAGCACCGGGCCGCCCTTCTGCAAGCGCTTCGCGCAACGCCGCGCGCGAGCAGATTTCGAACGCCAGCGCCGACGAATTCGACGTCGTGGTAGTCGCCGTCGATCAGCGTGACTTTGAGATCGACCACCGGAAAGCCGGCGAGCACGCCGGAGCCGAGCACCGAATTCAAGGCCCTTCTCGACGCCGGGGATGTATTCCTTCGGCACCGCGCCGCCGACGACCTCGTTCTCGAACACGAAATCCGGGCACGCTGCCGGCAGGCAGCGGCTCGGCGACGATCTTGACGCGCGCATACTGGCCGGAGCCGCCGGTCTGCTTCTTGTGCGTGGTAGTCGACGGTCGCCGGCCGCGTGATCTTCTCGCGATAGGCCACCTGCGGCGCGCCGATATTGGCATCGACCTTATAGGTGCGCTTGAGGATATCGACCTTGATGTCGAGATGCAGCTCGCCCATCCCCTTGATGATGGTCTGGCCGGATTCCTGATCGGTGTGGACACGGAACGACGGATCCTCGGCCACGAGCTTGGCGAGCGCCACGCCGAGCTTTTCCTGGTCGGCCTTCGACTTCGGCTCGATCGCGATCTCGATGACCGGATCGGGGAATTCCATCTTTTCCAGGATCACCGGCTTCTGCGGATCGCACAGCGTGTCGCCGGTGCGCACATCTTTCAGTCCCGCCAGCGCGACGATGTCGCCGGCGAAGGCCTCTTTGATGTCCTCGCGGTTGTTCGCATGCATCAGCAGCATGCGGCCGACGCGCTCCTTGCGGTCCTTGGTCGAATTGATCACGCCGGTGCCGCTTTCGAGCTTGCCCGAATAGATGCGGCAGAAGGTGATGGTGCCGACGAACGGATCGTCCATGATCTTGAAGGCAAGCAGCGACATCGGCTCGGTGTCCAACGGCTTGCGCTCGACCTCGTTGCCTTTCATGTCGACGCCCTTCATCGGCGGCACGTCGAGCGGCGACGGCAGATAATCGACGACCGCGTCGAGCAGCGGCTGCACGCCCTTGTTCTTGAACGCCGAGCCGCAGAATACCGGGAAGAACGCGCCGGAGATCGTCGCCTTGCGGACCAGCCGCTTGAGGGTCGCGACGTCGGGCTCCTTGCCCTCGAGATACGCGGTCATGGCGTCGTCATCGAGCTCGACGGCGGCCTCGACCAGCTTCTCGCGGTATTCCTTGGCCTGATCGGCGAGATCGGCCGGGATTTCGATGTCGTGATATTTTGCGCCGAGCGTCTCTTCGTCCCAGACGACGCCGACCATGCGGACGAGATCGATGATGCCTTTGAATTGGCTCTCGGCGCCGATCGGGAGCTGCATGCGCCACCGGCTTGGCGCCGAGACGATCGACGATATCCTTCAGGCACTGAAAGAAGTCAGCGCCGATCTTGTCCATCTTGTTGCAGAAGACGATGCGCGGAACGTTGTAGCGGTCGCCCTGGCGCCATACCGTCTCGGTCTGCGGCTCCACGCCCTGGTTGGAATCGAGCACGCATACCGCGCCGTCGAGCACGCGCAAGCTGACGCTCCACCTCGATGGTGAAATCGACATGGCCGGGCGTGTCGATGATGTTGAGCCGCTTGCCGTTCCAGATCGCGGTGGTCGCGGCCGACGTAATCGTGATGCCGCGCTCCTGCTCCTGCTCCATGAAATCCATGGTGGCGGCGCCGTCGTGCACTTCGCCGATCTTGTGGCTCTTGCCGGTGTAATAGAGGACGCGCTCGGTGGTCGTGGTCTTGCCGGCATCGATGTGCGCCATGATGCCGAAGTTGCGATAGTCCTCGATCGGGTGGGTGCGGGGCATGGGGAAATTCCTTCGCTGTCGCCGGCGTTACCAGCGATAGTGCGAGAATGCGCGGTTGGCTTCCGCCATCCGGTGGGTGTCCTCGCGCTTTTTGACTGCGTTTCCTCTGTTGTTGGATGCGTCGAGCAGCTCGGCGGAGAGCCGTTCGGTCATCGTCTTTTCGTTGCGCTCGCGCGCGGCGGAAATGATCCAGCGGATGCCGAGCGCCTGGCGCCGCGAGGTCCGCACCTCGACCGGCACCTGGTAGGTGGCGCCGCCGACGCGGCGCGAGCGCACTTCGATCGACGGCATGACATTGTCGAGCGCCTGCTGGAAGACGCTGATCGGGTTGCCGCGCGTCTTGCCCTCGATCATCTCGAGTGCGCCATAGACGATACCTTCCGCCACCGACTTCTTGCCGGCGTGCATCACCGAGTTCATGAATTTCGTGACCACGACGTTCCCGAATTTCGGGTCCGGTTGGATTTCGCGCTTATCGGCGCTGTGGCGGCGGGACATCGTCTCAGGTTCCTCGTCGAGTTACTTCGGTCGTTTAGCGCCGTACTTGGAACGGCGCTGCTTGCGGTTCTTCACGCCCTGCGTGTCGAGCACGCCGCGCAGGATGTGGTAGCGAACGCCCGGCAGATCCTTCACGCGGCCGCCGCGGATCATCACCACCGAGTGCTCCTGCAAATTGTGGCCCTCGCCGGGGATGTAGCCGATGACTTCGAAGCCGTTGGTCAAGCGGACCTTGGCGACCTTGCGCAACGCCGAGTTCGGCTTCTTCGGCGTCGTCGTATAGACGCGGGTGCAGACGCCGCGCTTCTGCGGGCTCTGCTGCAAAGCCGGCACTTTCTTCTTGGCGTGCTGCGTCACCCGCGGCTTGCGAATGAGCTGATTGACCGTCGGCATTTGTTGTTCCGTTCCAAGACGGGGCTTGCGCCCCTTTTTGGCTCTCTGTTCGGGCGTTTGCCCAGTTGCCGCGCGAACGCGTTCGCGCAAACGAAATCGCGCCATCCGCCTGACGAAAGCGGAAGGGCGCTTGAAATTCGCAGAGGACCGCAAAGCAATCGCTCGCGGTCGTGCGCCTAGTCAGTCTGACTTTGCGTAGTCAGAGGCAGCGTTTGAGCTTCCTTCGTCGAGGCGTCGTGCCGAATCCGACAAGCCAAGAACGGGTCAACGAAGTGCGTTGACTTTCAATAACTTAGCTGGAAACCCGGACATGCCGTTCCGACGGGCGAAGCTCACCGCCTGCCGAAAAGTGGGCGGTTTGTATCGGCGCTACGGTTCGAAGTCAAGCAGATATGGGCATGAAAGCGCGATGCCGCAAGCACATCTGCGATTTGACCGGGCTTGCATTCAGGCCGGCTCCATGCCCTTGGCGCGGATGATTTGCACGGCCGCCGGCGAGGCCAGAAACGCCACGAAAGCACGCGCGGGCGCGCTTGCCGCCGCTTTCGGAGCAAAACCGGCCGAATACATCACATAGTTGACGAGCTCGCCCGGCAGCGGGCCGACGAGATGGGCGCCCTTGACCGGCTGATTTTCGATGATCTGCTGCATGCCGATCTCGGCCTCGCCGCTGGCGACGACCTCACCCACCGGCCGGCCGATGGCGAACACCGTCTTGTCTTTCATCTCCACGGCAAGCCCAAGGCGCTCAAGCAGTTCGCTGACATAAAGGCCGCTCGGACCTTTGCTGTAGGAGATCGATCTTGCCTCCCGCAACACGGTCTTGAACGCCTCGACGCTGCCGATATCAGGTTCCGGCGCGCCGGTGCGCACCATCAGCCCGACCAGCGAACGCACGGCGTCGGTCACGGCGCCGGGCGCGATCTTGCCACCCGCCACGAGCTGATCGATCGCCGAGCGCGGCAGCAAGGCGACATCGAAGCCGGCGCCGGCCTCGATCTCGGCTTGCATCTCGCGCGTCAGGCCGAACCGGATCGAGATTTTGTGGCCGCTCGCCCGCTCGAACAGCGGCACGGCCTCAACCAAGAAGCGGCGCATGGCGCCGCCGCTGATGACGTTGATTTCCGCGGCGTCCGGCATGAAAACTCTTTAGCAGGCAACGCGCCGCGATGTCAGGTCGCCCGCTTCGCGCTGTCCTTGAGCAGCCCGAGCCGCACCAGGCTTTCGCCGGTGGCGGCGATCGCCTCTTCGCGCGAGCGTGGCGCCCAACCCAAGAGGCGCCTCGCCTTTTCGCCGGTGCCATTCTTGGTCTTGCCGAGCTCCGGTACGATTTGCTGCACCATCGGATCGAGCAGCGCGACCAGGCGCACCAGCCAATTGGGCACCTGCCGGGTCGGCACGCGTCTCGCGGCCGCGCCCAGGCGGGTCTTCAACACCTCGGCAATCTGCCGGACCGACATGAAGTCGCCGGCGACCGCCAGAAAGCGCTCGCCTCTGGCGGCGGGATCAGTCATGGCGCGGATGTGCAAATCGGCAACGTCGCGCACGTCGACGATGCCGAAATAGAGCTGCGGGCAGCCGGGCACGGCGCCGTCCATCAGCCGCTGCACCAGAAGGATCGAGGCCGAATAGTCAGCGCCAAGCACCGGACCGAACACCATCACCGGATTGACAACGGCAAGCTCGAGGCCGGCGCCGTCGCGCGCGACGAAATCCCAGGCCGCGCGTTCGGCCAACGTCTTCGATTTCGCGTAGGGCTGCACGTCGGGGCCATCCGGGTCGGTCCAGTTGGTCTCGTCGAACGGCCTTTGCTGCGGCTTTTGACCGTAGCCGATGGCGGTGAACGAGGAGGTCAGCACGACGCGCCTGACGCGGGCGTCGCGGGCAGCGCGCAGCACGCGCAACGTGCCTTCCCGCGCCGGCACGATCAGCTCGTCCTCATTTTTAGGAACATGCGGCGGCAGCGGCGACGCCACGTGCAGCACGTAGTCGCAGCCGGCGACGGCTTCCCGCCAGCCGGCGTCGTTTTCGAGATCGGCGGCGAAGAACGACAACCGATCGCCGGGCTCGGCGCCGCCTTCCTTGAGCAGCGCGCGCACCTCGGCTTCGCGCGCGAGGCTGCGCACCGTGGTGCGGACCGTATGGCCGGCGGCAAGGAGCTGCAGAATGCAATGGCTGCCAATAAAGCCCGATCCGCCGGTCACCAGAACCACGCTCATCGCCGCACCGTTTGATCCTTCGTGCCGTTTAGGCGGGAGCCTTATTCATATTTGGCATATTTGGTTACGACGCCAGCGCCGGCCAAGTCTATGGTTGGTGGTGCGGTGGTCGCGCCCCAATTTTTGTCTCCTCCGAAAATATTGCGGATTGCCTGATCGATCGCCAAGAAGCGGAGGGCGTGATTAAATACTTGAAACGGGTCAGCGACGGGACGGGACTTTTTTTCTTTTTTCATGATGCGTCCCGTGGCCGCGCGGCGGCGCATTAAAACAGGCCCAGCCATCGAGCGCCCAGTAGCAACAAGACAACGACGGCAGTGATGGCCGGAATGCCCACCGCTTCGAGCTCACAATCCCCCCACCGCACAAGCAGTGCGTGGGTTGCTTTTTCCTTTTGGGGCATCGTCACACCTCTCAGCAAAATTGAGCGGTGCAACAGGGGTTATGGGGATAGCAAAATTGATTCTGTGCAAGTCCCCCAAGAGCGCTGGGGTCAAAATCGATCTAAGTGCTTGTCTGATAAGGCTTGCGAGATACCTTTCCAATATGTCGGGAATGCCGCCGGTCCGCCTATTGGATGCAACTATTTGAAAGACATCGGAAACTTCTGAGCGAAAAAACGCGCATGTTGTGCCACGACGGCCGTTTTTGCGAATGTCAGCCATCGATGACGCCCCATTTTTCGTTCGAGAGGGTCGAGCCCCGCGCAGGACGCTCCAAATAGTCGCTGCGCGGCCGACATGAATTCCGGCGACGTCCCCCTGAAACCAAGCCGGTGGAATTGGTTGAACCTCCGCAAGAAGTGTCTACTATCGTTCCAGTTTGGAGGCGGGTATTTTATTAGGCGGTACAATGGACGCCCACCGGCTTGCGCCGCTCATTTCCGCCATTCAACGGATACGGACAACCAATATAATAGCACCGCTGTTTGTTGTTGATATCGTTGTAGGCGTTGTCGGACTGATCGGTTCGGCCTTTCTTCCGGCTCCAATCGTAATGGCCCTATGGGCGCTATTCGGTTTCTGCGTTCTGTTCACCTTGGGCGCATACGTCTACTGGTCATGGGCCGAACCAAACCAACTCCAGACCGAGCGCTTTCAACTTGAGCACCAGCGCATGCTGCTCATAGGGGACGAACGTGATCCCAACGATATGAAGATGATAACCGCACAGGTGACCGCCAATACTCACTTGGAGTCCGCGCAGTGAGCAACGGCGACGTAAGGGCATACATGATCACGTTCGGCGTGTCGGACGTGAACTTGACCGCGCTTAATCAATACCTTTTCGATAGCGCCGATATCATCGCCTTTTGGAATTACGTGCCACTTGTCTATTGCGTAAAGTCGCGAAGGCTAGCGACGGAACTGGCGCTGAAACTACGACCATTCTTTCCGAATGGAACTTTCATGATCGTCGAAGTCAATCCGCGCAACATGGACGGCTTGCTACCCAAGCCCGCTTGGGATTGGTTTTACCTGAATCATCATGACAAGCACCGGGCGCCGGCGCTAACCGCGGGTGTTGCAAGCCCGTGGCCATCCGGGTCGCCGTTAGGCTTGGGAGTTCTAGGTCTTTTGGGCGGCCCTTCATCGGACCAGAAATAGGATGAAGGCCCGGCATTGGGACGATCAGTGGCTAGTAATAACTCTCTTAATCCGACCCAGCGCAACTTTATGCTGGTCGTATATCTAGCGGTACTTGCCGCGGCGACCGTGTTGGCGGGTCTGACATCGATATTTTGTTACAACACCCTGTTGGCCGTCGAGAAGCAAAAATGTGTAGAACAAGCGCAGGCGGACGGCTACCACACAGGAATTGGCGATCTGCTTGGATTTCCTCTGTTCAGTTTATTTCTTGTTGTGATGATTGCGCGAATTGGCTCGGGCAAAAGTGCAAGTAGCATTGTCAAAGAGCTTGATGCGCCCGTAGCTCGGCTTTTCTCACTACAAATAACCTTGGGAATGTTCGGGATTAGTTTCACGTTAATTGTGATGCTCCTGATGATCGTGCCTGGCTACATGTTCTGTGCCGCCCGTTATGACGCAATTGACAAGTATTGCCGAGCGCCGACCGCCCGTCGCGGTCTCGCACACGCGTCGAGTCAGCCGCCCGGCCCTCGCATTTTTTTTCTGCCGCCATTTTTGCCGGCCGCGCTCGGCGCCGGCGACCGGGATCCTGACCTCGGATGAACAGGTAGGCACGGTTGCGCGACAAACCAGTTTTCGAAAAACGATCGTGTCTGCA
>CAWHHX010000005.1:0-523135 GCA_963829395.1 uncultured Alphaproteobacteria bacterium
ATCAATGGCGTCGCCTCGGACATCGTGCGCCAGTCCTTGACCAACGGCATCCAGGCCGACGCCTCGTATCAGGTCAATCCGGCGCATACCATCCGCACCGGCTTCTTCTTCAGCGCCGAACAAGCTTTTGTCGGCAATTCATCTCTGGTCGAACCGCGCCGTGGCGGCGTGGCCGGTCGACGCGCCGTTCAGCATCGCTGATAACGTGTCGAAAACCGGCTATCTCGCCGGCGTGTATGCGCAGGACGAGTGGAAAATCACCGACAAAATCACGATCAACGGGGGCTTGCGCTTCGACCAGATGTGGCAATTCACCAATGCCAATCAGCTCAGCCCGCGCATCAGCTTCACCTATACGCCCTTCGAGTTCACCAAATTCCACGCCGGTTAGCCCGTTACTTCACCCCGCCGGTACTGGTTGAGGCGGCGCCCGTCAATATCGGGCTGTTCAACGGCACCACGGCAGCGTACCGACCGACCAAGGAAACAGTCCGGTGCTGCCTGAGCGGTCGCATTATTTCGATGCCGGCATCGATCAGAATATTCCGTTCGGCTGCAACAAGCCGGCGGCCAAGGATTGCACCGACCTCGACCTCGGAATCGACGTCTACTACAAGATCGCGACCGATCTGATCGACAACGGTAATTTCGGCCAAGCTTAGGTGCTGAGCGCCTTCAACTACGCCCAGGGCGTTATCGAGGGCGTCGAGTTCACCGGAAAATTTCACAGCGGCAATTTCCAGGCTTACGCCAATCTCGCCATCAGCCAGGAACAAGCGACAAACGTGGTGTCGAACCAATATCTGTTCGACAACGACCCCGGTCGCGGTCTCGGCGGCATGACCGAGCTGCAGTATATCGACTCGCACTGGATCTACACAGACCACACTCAGTTGGTCACCGGTTCGGCCGGCGCCATCTATCAGTTCTGCGGCCGGCCCGCCTACGCTAAAGAGTCATTCGGGGCGCGCCGGGGAGCTTCGGGCCGAACCGTCGTGGTGCGGCACCCGTCTCAGCGGCAGACATGATCTACGGGAGCGGCCTTCGCGAGCGACGTTGCCAATATCTCGACGCAACCGCCCTACACGCAATTCAACGTCGAGCATAGCGCGCGAATTCTTGTTGTCGAACGATCCGCGGCCGATGACCGTGCGCTTCGACGTCATCAACCTCTTCGACACCATCTATCAAATCCGCGAGTGGCAGCGGCATCGGCGTGTTCGCCCCGCAATACGGGCCGCGCCGCGGCTTCTTCCTCGGGCGTGTCGAAGAAATTTTCAGGACCTCGCGACAATGCCGCCGAAGTCCAACGATCGGGCGTGCCCGCTTGCAAGGGAACGACGCATTGGAGGGGTCGATGACAAGGCTAACCGTGACGTCGTTGCTGTTCAATTCTTGTTGCCGGCCTTCCGCAAAGGTCGGCCGCGACGAATTACCACGAGTATAAGAAGTTCGATCCGCCGCGTACGACCGGGGAAGTCTTGCGCATGCACCATGCCGCGCTGAAGCAGCGTTGGAATGGCCGGCAGCAGCACGCGGCCAAACCCGCGTCGCGCAAATGATCGACACAATCAATCGGCGGCCAAAGGAGATCGACAAAATGCAGCGAAGACAGGTCTCAAGCGCGGCTCTGGCCGGGACGCCGGCCGCACTGGACGACGACGCGAGCTTTGCCCGGCACTCTCGCGGCGTGCTAAGAAAGATGCCGGGGGAAGTCGCCCGCGAGCAGCGAGGATCACGTCAGTTGCGCGCACAGAACAATCGCCGCGGCAAGTGCTTTTTTTCCGTTTGCGTAGCCGCGGTCGCGCTCGTCGCAGCGGGCTTGGCGGCACCATCGGCTTTTGCGCAAACCGGCGAAGGCGAGCATTCCGTTGCAATCGCGGAGTTGCCGCAGGACCTTTCGCCCTGGGGAATGTTCCTGCACGCCGACACCATCGTGAAAACGGTGATGATCGGACTTGCTATCGCCTCGCTGGTGACGTGGACGGTTTGGGTTGCCAAGAGCATCGAGCTCTATACGGCGCGCGCGGCGGTGCGGCGCGGCCTGCGCGTGCTGAGGAGTTGGCAACGCTGGCGCAAGCCCATGAGCAGCTCCGTAATGCGGCCGGCCCGGTCGCGCACTTGATGCAGGCCGCGGCCAACGAGATCCGCTTCTCCGCCAATCTGCGCGCCGACGGCTTGAAGGAGCGCATCGCCTGGCAGCTCGAGCGCATCGAGATGGCGGCGGGCCGCAAAATCTCCCGCGGCACCGGCGTCCTCGCCACCATCGGCGCGACCGCGCCGTTCGTCGGCCTGTTCGGCACCGTCTGGGGCATCATGGACAGCTTCATCGGCATCTCCAAGGCGCACACCACGAACCTCGCCGTGGTGGCGCCCGGCATCGCCGAAGCCCTGCTCGCCACCGCGCTCGGCCTTGTCGCCGCCATCCCGGCGGTCATGATCTATAATGTGCTGGCGCGCTCGACCACGCATTATCGCGCCCTGATCGGCGATGCCGCGGCGCAAGTGATGAAGCTCGTCAGCCGCGATCTCGATCGCGCCAAGCTGCCCAAACCTGAAGTGCTTAGGCCTGACGTGCCCAAGCCTGACGTGTCCAAGCCTGACGTGTCCAAGCCTGACGTCATGTCGCACGCTGCCGAGTAGGCCCGAGCAAAACCATGGCCATGCGTCTCGACCACGGCACCGACGAGCTCGAAGAAGTGCACGGCATCAATGTCACGCCGTTCATCGACGTGATGCTGGTGCTGCTGATCATCTTCATGGTGGCGGCGCCGCTCGCCACCGTCGACATCGCCGTCGACCTGCCCTCTTCCAATGCCGAACAGCAACAGAAGCCGGACAAGCCGGTCTATCTCACGCTCAAGCCCGACCTCACGCTCGCCATCGGCAGCGACAGCGTCGCCCGCGATCAGCTCACCAGCGCGCTCGATGCCGCGACCGGCGGCAACAAGGACGATCGCATCTTCCTGCGCGCCGACCGCAGCGTGCCCTATGGCGAGGTGATGGCGGTCATGAACGAGCTGCGCGCGGCGCGCTATCTCAAGGTAGCGCTGGTCGGCCTCGAAATACGGCAGGCGAAATGAGCGCACGCTCGCTCTCCGGATTCGAATACGAGAGCCCGCGCGACCTGGTGCGCTGGGCGCTAGCCGGCGCGGTCGTGATCGGCGTCCATGCCGGCGCGGTGGCTTATTTGCTTGCCACCCATCAACCGGAAGAGATCGGCGGCGTCAGCGAGGTCGTGACCGTGGAGCTGGCGCCGATCGAATTCGACGCCCGACGCGGTCGAACAGGACGTGGCGCCGGCGCCGGAAACCATGGTCGAATCGCAGCCGCTGCCCGATCTGCCGAAGGAAAAACTGTCGGACGAAGTGAAAGTCGAGCGGCCGCCGGACGAGACGCCGGCGCTCGTTCCGATCCCCGCGGTAAAGCCGCCGGAGAAAGTTGAAAATTCGCCGCCGCCGGCGCCGCGCACCGCGCAGCAGGTCAAGGGTGGCGCGCCGGCGATCGAGCCGTCATGGCAGACAAACCTGGTGCGGCAATTGCAGCGCTTCAAGCGCTATCCGGCCAGCGCGCAATCGCGCAACGAGCAAGGCGTCGTGCTCTTGAGCTTTAGCCTCGACCGCGACGGCCGCGTGCTGGCGCACAGCATTGCCCGCAGCTCCGGCTATACCGATCTCGACAACGAGGTGATGGCGATGATCATGCGCGCCGAGCCGCTGCCGCCGTTCCCGGCGAGCATGACTCAACCGCGGATCGACCTGACGGTACCGATCCGCTTTTCGCTGCGCTGAAATCGCTAATTGCCGCCGCCGACGATAGCCGGTGGCGCGTAGCCGCGCGGCCCAAAGGACCGATACGGCGCTTGTTGGCCGCCGCCGAACTGTACGATTGGACCATTCTGGCCGAACGGCTGCGAGCCCTGGCCGAAGTTCTTGACCCGCTCATCGGGATCGGCAAACCTCGTGCTGTTCCCGCCGGTGCTCAAGGTTTCCATCGTGAACGCACGCGCGGAAGCACCGGTCAACGAGACCACGGCGATGGCCGCGGTCACGGCGAAAACGGCGGCTACCGCCAACCGAAATTGCGCTAAACGAAGCGTCATGATTCCCCCTCGCTTACGCCCCCGAAGCAGTGCTGCAAGCTACGGGCGGACCCCACCCGGCGTCAAGCCACTGAAAGTCGTCGAAAAGCCTTAAGTTCCCGATAAGGAGTGACCATGCGAAGCAAGCCGTGCCTGACCTTGGGCGATGTGAAGACAATATTGGCAGCGTGCGAGGCCGAAGCCGCCAAGAATAAGTGGAATGTCGCGGTCGCCATCGTCGACGAAGGCGCCCACCTTCTCGGCTTCCAGCGCATGGATGGCGTCGGCCCGATTTCCGCCGAAGTGGCGATCGGCAAGGCCCGGACCTCGGCCATGACCCGGCGCCCAAGCAAATTCTTCGAGGATCGCGTCAAGGACCGGCCGGCCTTCGTCAGCTTTCCCGCCGGCGTTTTGATCCAGGGGGCGCTGCCGATCATGCATGAGAACGAGTGCGTCGGCGCCGTCGGCGTGTCGGGCGTGCAATCGCACGAGGACGAACAGATCGCGCTCGCCGGCCTCAACGCGCTGGGCTAGCGCGGCAGGGTTTCCCGGATCGCGGTGCATCACGCAGTGGTGCACCGCGATCCGGAATCGTTCCAAACTCAGCGTTTCCAACGATCCCGGTTCTGCAGCGCATCACCGTGGCGCGGAGACGCGCTCACGGCGCTGCGCTGCGCCCGGGACACACTTGCAGAGCCAGAACCGCGCTAAGCGTCCAGCTCCTTGAAGTACCGGTAGATGCCCCACTGGCTGAAGGGGATGCGCCGCTCCGAGGCGAGATAAGTCTTGATGCGCGGCCGCTGTGCGACCCGATCGTGCAGCGCGACCACGCCGGGAATTTTCTTCTCGAAACGCTTCATGCGCTTGGGAAAGGCGTAGCGCAGCCCCGCGACGATCTGGAACAGCGAGAGGTCGACATAGCTCAGCCTGGCGCCGACTAGATACTTGCCGCCGTTTTTCTGCAGCACGCGCTCGAAATAGCCGAGGAATTTTGGCACGCGATAGCGCCAAAAATCCGCAGTACGCCGCTTCGCCGCCGGCTTCTGCTCTTCGTAGTAGAGCCAGCTCGTGATCGGATGATGGGTGTCGTGAATCTCGACCACGAGATCGGTGATGGTGAGCTGCAACTGATTAGCCCACAATCGGCCGGCTTCGTCGCGCGGCGCGAGATTCAGACGCGGCCCGAGATAGAACAGGATATTCGCGGTCTGCGCGATGACGAGCTTGCCGACCTTGAGGAAAGGCGGCGCGAACGGCGGACGCGCGCCCCGTTTGTCCTCGATGATTTTCATCATCGCCGGCACGCCGGCTTTGCCCTTGCGGCGCGCGACGTCGACATAATCGGCGCCGGCTTCTTCCAGCGCCAGCCGGACAAATTCGCCGCGTCCCTGGACAGTCGGGTGGTAGTAAAGCTCGTAGCGCATCGGGCCGGCGCGCGGCGTTAACCGCGCTGCGCGACCCAGGTGCCCGAGCAACGTCCGCCGGAGGCCTGACCGTGCCAACTGCCGGCGCCGCGCGTCGGCGTCAAATGTCCGGACGCCACCGCGTAAGCCGAACCGCCGGAAACCCGCAAATAGGCCGCGCCGCTCGGGCTCACCCGCCCGACAAGATCGATCCCACCGCCGCCATAGGCGATTGCGCCATTGATGATTTGGCCGCTGAATCGATAGGCGGCGTCGCACGGACCGCTTCGGGTGTAAACGACGACGCTCCAGTTGCCGTCAAATCTGCTGGCCGCGCGCACGTATGTCGCCTGCGTCAGCGCCGCCGCGGTGATCGTTGCGGTCAGCAGAACAGTAGTGGCCGTATTGCGGATCATTTTCGCCCCTCTAGGCTGTGTGGCGTCAATCACGCGCTCAATTCGGTGAAAACCGTCGTTTTCCACGAAACAGTCTCGCAATGTTCCATGATCCGCGGCGCTCTGTCTAGGCCGGAGGATCGCCGGCCGGAGAAAGCCGCGGCCGAATAAAGCTTCGGCTAGCCCGTCGCCGTCAGATACTGCTGGTCGGTCACCTTTTCCAGCCATTCGACATACTTGCCATCGCGCACTTCGGTCATGGCCACGTGGGACATGGTCGTGCCCGGACCGGCGCCATGCCAATGTTTCTCGTTCGGCGAAAACCAAACGACATCGCCGGCGCGGACCTCGCGCACCGGCCCGCCGAAACTCTGCACCCGGCCGACGCCGGAGAGAATATAGAGCGTCTGGCCGGCCGGATGGGTGTGCCAGACCGTGCGCGCGCCCGGCTCGAAATGCACCACGCTGGCACGGACGTTTCCCGGCGCCGGCGTGTCGACGATCGGGTCCTGCCAGACGGCGCCGGTAAAATACTCGGCCGGCGCGCGGCGCGACGGCGTCGAGCCGGATGGTCGTAATTCCATGGGCGTTCCCTCGTTCGTTGGACGGTGGTTCTACAAGGTCGCGCGAGCCATGCGCGCGACCAGGTAACATAATGGAAATCCGGCCCGGATACGCTCCCCCATCGCGGCGTCGTGCCGCAAGAAGGTCGCAGTGGGCGGCTAGTCAGGCTAGGGTCAGGCTCAAGCCTTTGGGCGTGGCGTAGGGGATCGGACCTTGGGGCTGTTGCGGACGACGGCGTACGGTACGGCGTATCGAAGTTGGCGGCTGCTTGTTGTCGCCGCGTTTGGTCTTGCGCTCGGCGCCTGTTCGAAATGTGACGTGCCGACGTGGCACCGCGACTCCCCGCCAGCACCACAATCCTGCCACGACGGACCGGCGCAGTAGCTTTGTCTTGCCTCGCTTCGCTATCGCGGGGCGGACGTACAAAAAACGTTCTCGCAGCATGATCGCCTCGTTTCATCCTGCCCCCGCGAAGCGGGAAGGGGGACCGCCCGAAGGGCGGTGGAAGGGGCTCGGCCTCACGGCCGGCCTCAGCGCCGCATACCCCCTCCACCATGCTTCGCATGGTCCCCCTCCCCCGCGCTACGCGCGGTGGCGGATGCATCCTCGTCATCGCGAGCGGAGCGAAGCGACGAAGCAATCCACCTTCTTACGCAAGCCGCCCTGGATTGCTTCGCTCCGCTCGCAATGACGAGCGTTCTCGCGGCGCGCCTTCGCGCCCGAGCTTTGCCAACCACCACGCCACGAAAAGATTCGCCCCAGGCACAAGAGGGAGGCGAAGCGCCGACAGGCGCATTGTCCTACCAATCGCCGCTCGCGCGGCGGCGCGCCCTTATCTCCTCCCTCCCCATTTGCGGGGAGAGAAGGGGCGCGCCCGCCTATCGGCGCTTCACCGCGGCACTCGCCACCGGCTCTTACCCCGATGGCTCAGCTCCGGAACCGGGTTTCCTCAAGACGGGCTGGCAGGTGTTTTGCCCGCTTCGCCAAGGTGCCTTGAGTTAAGCACGCTCCGTGCGGACCGGTCCTTTTGCCGGTCGACCGGTGCCCCAGAGCCGCCCGGGAGCGGATCGCATGCATCCGCGCGCGGGGACCGCACTCGCTCCGCATTTCGAAAGTGCCCTCGCGAAAGGCGCCCTCGATGAGCGAGATTCGGTGAAATTTGTAACCGAAAACGAGACCATTGTCAATGATTATGCGACGCAAAATGCAGCCCGGATTGAGCGCCGCGAAATCGAGCGGCAACAAAGGGCTACCTCCGGATTTTCGTTTCGCCCAAAATGTCCCTCAAAATGAGACCGTCGCCTACCGGCTTTGAGTTAAATCCCAATTGTGGGCGATGTGGTTTAACCTTTCCGAAAATGAGCGATTAGCTGCGTATAAGCAATAAACGCTTCGATCAATGCGGCAAGCCACGAGAGAGTAGCTAAAGTGCCTACA
The DNA here is from genome assembly GCA_963829395.1 of uncultured Alphaproteobacteria bacterium. GTDB lineage: Bacteria > Pseudomonadota > Alphaproteobacteria > Rhizobiales > Xanthobacteraceae > BOG-931. The sequence continues at coordinate 7,881 of CAWHHX010000005.1, forward strand.
TTCGTAAGCGCACTGCTTTCTGGCGATTTAAACGCGATCCGCACAGCCCTGCTAGGCGGATCAGTATTAGGTGGGATTGTTGTTGTTGCAGGAATTATTTGGGAATCCAAAAAGCTTAACGTGGCAACCGCACTAGCAGGCCGTTGAAGAATTGCGGAGATTGGCGACGATTGTGATTATCGGCCGCCCGCACAGGTTAGCGAGATCGCAAATGTCGACGTCGACGATCCGCCGGCGGCGGACGAATTGGCAATTCGCCGGCGCGCTCATGCCGACGCTGCTAGCAGCTTCGGCAGCCGCGTCAAATTGTAGGCGGCGGCCGCGAAGGTGAAGGCCCAGCCGACGCGATCGCATCCTCGAAACTTGGTCTGGTTTTGTCCGGCGACCATCTTGATCCAACCGAAGGCTTCTTCGATTCGCTTGCGGATGCGTTGGCTAACGGCATAGCCAGCATGGCGCGTCGTGCGGCCATCGATCGCCGACGAGCGTCCGCTGGTATTCTGCGCCACATGCGGCGTCACCTTCATCGAGCGCAATTCGTTGACGAAATCCTCGGCGTCGTAGGCCTTGTCGGCACCCAGCGTGATCGCCTGTGGCCGATCGGCGCGCGGCTCGATCATGTGCAGCGCTGCGACGCGCTCGGCGTGTCCATCGGCCGGCGTCAAACAAGTGTCGACCACCAGGCTGTTACGGTTCTCCATCAGGGCATGCCCCATGAAGCAGAGCTTGGCCTCCTTGCCTGGCCCTTTGCGATAGAGCTTCGCCTCGGGATCGGTAGTCGAGGAGTGTGTGTCGTTCGAGCGCTTCTCGCCGTGAAAATCCGTCTCCCGGTTCCGGCCGCCCCCGTCCGCGGGCGGTTCGTCCGAGCCATCCTTCGGCTTGAAGCTCTTCATCGACGCCCAGGCTTCGATCAGCGTGCCGTCGACCGAGAAATGCTCGGTGCTCAGAAGCCGCCTCACTCGCGGCTGCGCAAGAACTGCGCTCAACAGCTTGGCTGCGACGTCGCCTGCCAACAAGCGCTCGCGGTTCTTGGAAAAAACCGAGTGATCCCACGCCGCATCGTCGACGCCGATGCCAACGAACCAGCGGAACAGCAGATCGAACTCCAGCCGCTCCATCAACTGCCGCTCCGAGCGAATTGAATAGAAGGCTTGCAACAGCATCGCTCGCAACAGCTTCTCCGGCGGGATCGACGGCCGCCCGATCGGCGAATACAGCGCAGAAAACTCTCCCGCTAACGCCGACAAAGCGTCGTTCACAATCGCCCGGATCGTGCGCAGTGGATGCTCTTTGCCAACCCGCGCCTCAAGATCGACGTAGCTGAAAAGCGACCTAGACCGCTCGTCCCCGCCTCGCATGATTCAGTCCCCGCGCCGCGCGGAAAACAGAATCACATCGTGATTCTCCTGGCCAGAACCTTTTTCAACGGCCTGCTAGTCGTCGTTGGTGTCGTTCTTGAATCTTTTTGTAGTATCAAGCTTTTTCTCGTTGATGAAGGCATAACTCAGCAATTGCTGAGCCAAAGGCTACTAAGTCCAGAGCAAAAAGATCGCATTACCCGTGCAATCAAGCCATTTGCTTCTGTCTCCTTCGTCGCGATGACGGCCCCTGAAGAAGAACCTTGGGAATTCGTGCTGAATATATCGGCCACTCTCAAGCAAAACGGATGGAATTGGGAGTCCTTTCCTGAACGCCAGGGATATCTCGTCCTCCAACCAATGAATCCCGAATTTCCCAGGGAGGGAATGACCATTGCAAATCGAATAGTCCTTCTCTGCCCTCCCGAATTGCACGATCTTGCTGAGGCATTGGCTGCGGCTCTTAAAGAGCCCAACGTCATTGGTATGGAAAATGTAACGGTGCTTACTCAGCCCAACGTGCAAATGACTGTGATTGTTGGCAGCAAAAGATAACGTAGAATTGCCCTTCACGCAGGGCTCAAAACAGAACGCATGTATCGACATTAATTCCCGGGAGATGAGCCATCAAATTTCGTGTTTGAATATCTGTCCCTGAACCAGGCTCAACCATAGTTGCAAGTGAAAGTCTCAATAGAAAATTATTTGCTAAGTCGGCGGGGTCTATTTCGGGGGTGTAAACAACAATCGTTCTGTTTTCTAGCAGGCCGTTGAAGAATTGCGGCGATTGGCGACGATTGTGATTATCGGCCGCCCGCACAGGTAGCGAGATCGCAAATGTCGACGTCGACGATCCGCCGGCGGCGGATGAATTGGCAGTTCGCCGGCGCGCTCATGCCGACGCTGCCAGCAGCTTCGGCAGCCGCGTCAAATTGTAGGCGGCGGCCGCGAAGGTGAAGGCCCAGCCGACGCGATCGCATCCTCGAAACTTGGTCTGGTTTTGTCCGGCGACCATCTTGATCCAACCGAAGGCTTCTTCGATTCGCTTGCGGATGCGTTGGCTAACGGCATAGCCAGCATGGCGCGTCGTGCGGCCATCGATCGCCGACGAGCGTCCGCTGGTATTCTGCGCCACATGCGGCGTCACCTTCATCGAGCGCAATTCGTTGACGAAATCCTCGGCGTCGTAGGCCTTGTCGGCACCCAGCGTGATCGCCTGTGGCCGATCGGCGCGCGGCTCGATCATGTGCAGCGCTGCGACGCGCTCGGCGTGTCCATCGGCCGGCGTCAAACAAGTGTCGACCACCAGGCTGTTACGGTTCTCCATCAGGGCATGCCCCATGAAGCAGAGCTTGGCCTCCTTGCCTGGCCCTTTGCGATAGAGCTTCGCCTCGGGATCGGTAGTCGAGGCGTGTGTGTCGTTCGAGCGCTTCTCGCCGTGAAAATCCGTCTCCCGGTTCCGGCCGCCCCCGTCCGCGGGCGGTTCGTCCGAGCCATCCTTCGGCTTGAAGCTCTTCATCGACGCCCAGGCTTCGATCAGCGTGCCGTCGACCGAGAAATGCTCGGTGCTCAGAAGCCGCTTCACTCGCGGCTGCGCAAGAACTGCGCTCAACAGCTTGGCTGCGACGTCGCCTGCCAACAAGCGCTCGCGGTTCTTGGAAAAAACCGAGTGATCCCACGCCGCATCGTCGACGCCGATGCCAACGAACCAGCGGAACAGCAGATCGAACTCCAGCCGCTCCATCAACTGCCGCTCCGAGCGAATTGAATAGAAGGCTTGCAATAGCATCGCTCGCAACAGCTTCTCCGGCGGGATCGACGGCCGCCCGATCGGCGAATACAGCGCAGAAAACTCTCCCGCTAACGCCGACAAAGCTTCGTTCACAATCGCCCGGATCGTGCGCAGTGGATGCTCTTTGCCAACCCGCGCCTCAAGATCGACGTAGCTGAAAAGCGACCCAGACCGCTCGTCCCCGCCTCGCATGATTCAGTCCCCGCTGCCGCGCGGAAAACAAAATCACATCGTGATTCTCCTGGCCAGAACCTTTTTCAACAGCCTGTTAGTCGCCGCCCGCAAAACGCGGCAAGTAAATCCACGTATATGCACGCTCTCATCGGGCGCCATTATTTTTTCGAGCCGGCCGTGAGGCGGCGCGCTTGGCATGCGAATGAGCAGGCTGCACGGGCAGGTAGACGACATGACCGTGGCGAACGCCTCGTTCGGCGATAATGTGATCGGCAAGATGCTGCACGTCGAGCCGCGTCCCTTGAGCACCGTCACCTCCATGCAACTGTCGTGGTCCAAGTGGACGTGCAACGTTGCCTGTGCGATGATCGTGATGATCGTGAAAATCGCGCGTAAGGCGCTTCGGCAATTCGCGCTGGTGATGGTCGTAGATGTAAATTAGAGCGGCGAGACACTGTTGCGTGCCGCCGCCTTGCATCGCGTGCTTGCTGCAGCCCGATCGCGCGAGATCGCGTATTGCCTCCGAGCGATTGGCGTAGCCGCGCGCCGCCATAACCGATCGAGCTCGTCGGCCAGATCTTCGTCAATGGTAATTGTAACCCGCTGCATCGCCGTTCCTCGCATTGAGTTGGGTATGATGATCTATTGACATCGTCATACCCGCTAATAAACTTGGAAAAACGGGAATGGCGAAAGCGGCCTTCCGCGGCTCGATGCGGACCATAGCGCTTCGGCGGGGAGAAGGCCGTACGCCTTTCTGGGGGGGCCGGGTGGCGTCGCGTCAGTGTGCGTTGGCGTTGTGTGTTCTTGCGGCGCTTGAGCGCGCGCGCTTCGGCGCAGGCGTCGCCAGCCGCGCATCGGCACAACCGGCACCGACGCCCGACGCGCCCGCCGGCGCAACTCCTGCAACGAACACGCCAGGACAGGCCGCGCCGCCGGCACCATCGGACGCCACGACGCTTCCGACCATAACAGTTCAAGCCCCGCGCCAGCCGCCGAAACAGAATGGCCCCGCGCCGCCGCGCGAAGCCGCGCCGCTCGCGGCGCCGCCGTCGCCCTACCAGACCGGTGCTCCCAACGTGGCCAGCGGGACGCCAGTCGTGCCGCAAATGGCAAGCCAGATGGTCATTTCCGGCGCGGAGCTCAACTCTCGCCCGGTGGCAGCGCCTGCCGAAATACTCGAAGCCGCGCCTGGCCTTGCCGTCGTCCAGCATTCAGGCTCGGGGAAGGCCAATCAGTACTACCTGCGCGGCTACAACCTCGACCATGGCACGGATCTGGCGACGTTCTGGGACGATGTGCCCATCAACTTGCCGACTAACGCGCACGGACAAGGTTATACCGACCTCAATTTCTTGATCCCTGAAACAATTAGCGGATTGGAGGTCCGAAAGGGACCGTATTGGGCCGACGTCGGCGATTTTAATAACGCCGGCGCGCTGAATATTTCGCTGCGGGATAGCATCGGTCAAAACATCCAGTCGGTTACCGCCGGCAGCTTCGGGTATACGCGACTTCTCAGCTACGGCTCGACGAAGGTCGGCGGCGGCTCACTGCTCTATGCCGGTGAGTTCAATACCGAAAATGGCCCCTGGGACACTGCCGAGGATCTGCGCAAGTTCAGCGGACTATCTGCGTTACAGCCAAGGCACTGCGACCGACGGATTTTCGGCGACGGCGATGGCCTATGCCAACAACTGGAACTCCAGCGATCAGGTTGCGCTGCGCGCCATCACGACCGGACAAATCGGCCTGTTCGGTGAGATCGATCCGACCGACGGCGGCGACACCAGCCGGTTCATGGCGTCGACCAGGTTCGCGCATTCCGACGACAACGGCATGTGGAAAGCCAATGCCTATGCGGTCAAATACACGCTCAATCTGTTCAACAACTTTACTTGGTTCACCACTAACCCGACGCTTGGTGATCAATTCCATCAGTCCGATGATCGCATCTATAGCGGCGGCGCGCGTGTCGCGGACTTTCAATGGGACCTTGTTCAACTGGCCAAGCCAAACGGTGGTCGGACTGCAGGCCCGCGACGACGATATCAATGTCGGCTTGACCAACACGTTCCGCCGCCAGTTCATCTCGAACACCCTCTTTGATCATGTGAACGAGGGCAATGTCGGCGTTTATGCGGAGAACACGACGCGCTGGACCGACTGGTGGCGGACCACGCTCGGCTTGCGCGGCGATTATTTTGCGGCGTCGGTGAACTCCATGCTGCAGCCGGCGAACTCCGGCAATCCTAACGCCGCGCTCGCCCAGCCCAAAATTCACGACCGTGTTCGGTCCGTTCTACAAAACCGAATTCTTTCGTCGGTGCGGGGTTGGGCTACCACAGCAACGATGCGCGCGGCGTCGTGACGTCGGAAGTACCCGGAGATCCGAGTACACCGCAGGGCGGCACGCCCTTCCTGGTGCGCTCGGCGGGCGCCGAGATCGGCGCCCGCACCAAGATCGTGCCTGGTCTCGATAGCTCGATCAGTCTGTTCGCTCTGCGTCAGAACTCGGAACTGTTCTTCGACGGTGACACCGGGACCACGGTACCCGGCCCGCCCAGCCTGCGGACCGGAATCGAGATCACCAACAATTATCAGCCGGTGTCTTGGATGCGTTTCGATGCCGACCTGGCGCTCACCCGCGCGCGCTTTATCGGCCCTGATACCGCCCAACAGGAACTTTTCGAATTCGCTCGCGGGCTTTCCTCAAGCGCAGATCGGCAATGCTCCCGGCAACTTCATTCCCGAAGCGCCATGGATGGTGGCGTCGGCCGGCATCACGCTCGGCGAAAAAACCGGCTTGTTCAGCACTTTGCGGTGGCGCTACATCAGTTCGCGGCCGCTCACTGAGGACGGCGTATTTCAGTCGCCGCCAGTCAATACGATCAACGGCCGCGTTGGATATCAGTTCACCAACGGCTGGCGCATCCAGCTCGACGCGCTCAATCTACTGAATTCTTCGAGCTACAATGCCAGCTACGCCTATGGCGCGCTGCTGCAGTCCGACGCGCTGTTCGCCAAGTGCTTTCCGGCGAGTGGCGCCCCCACCGTGCCTGCGGCGGTTTGCCAGAACGGCTTCATGGATTATTCGATCCATCCGCTGGACTCGTTGGCTGTGCGGCTCACGCTCGCCGGACCGATCGACAGCATCGACATTCCGCGGATGGCCGGCGAAGTTAGACGCGCGCTGCCCCCTTACCAGCCCCCGGCGCCGAACTACGATTGGACGGGCTTCTACGTGGGTGCCTATGTCGACAACAACTGGCTAAAGAGCAACAGCAGCGCCGTCAACAACGTGGCGGGCGCGACGTTTTCCGACTGCGGGCGGCAACACATCGCAGTGGGGCGGTGGTGTTCAGCTCGGCTTTGACTACATGCTGCCGTCGCGCGTCGTGCTTGGAGTCGCGGCCGACATGTCATCCGGCGGCACCAGGACGGCGACGGTCTCGGATCCCTCCGGCATGAGCGCGAACCAGACAACGGTGTTCGACAGTGAGACGATCCGCGGCCGGATCGGCTACGCCGCCGACAATATCTTGTTCTACACAACGGGCGGCTTGGCCTGGTCTAATGCCCAGTTTGTCCGCACCCAGTTGACCGGCGCGCTCAACAACGCCACGGCAGGCGCCGACGAAGCGGTCAATAAAGGTCTCCTAGGTTGGACCGGGGGCGGCGGTATTGCTTACGCCTTCGCGCAGAATTGGAACGTCTTTGCCGAGTATCGCTATACAAACTTTGGCAAATCGATCATTTCGCTTCCGTTCTCGCAACTGACGACGACCTCCACGACCAGTGCGAGCGCGGTGGAATTGGGTGTGAACTACAAATTCAATTCTGGTGCTCCGGCATCCGGAAATGCCGTACCGGCTCCGTACCCAAAAGAGCCCGCGCCGGCACTGCTCTACAAATCGCCTCCGGCTCGTTACGCTTACGATTGGACCGGGTTCTATCTCGGCGGCGATGGTGGCTACGGTTGGGAAAGATCGAAGGGAACTCTGACGGATGCGGCGGGCATTCCCTTGACGCCATACAGCTATGACGTGAACGGTCCGGTCGCCGGGCTTTTCATCGGCGGCAATTATCAGTTCAACAAATTTGTGGCTCGGTGTGGAAGGCGATTGGCAATGGTCCAATTTGATCGGCAACAGCCAGACACTTGCGCCGCTTGGCGCTGCCGGCGCTTTTCCCGGCAGTCCCTTTACGATTTCAACGACGGTGAAGGATTACGCTTCGATCCGCGGCCGGCTTGGTGTTGCGTTTGACCGCTTCCTTGCGTTCGGCACTGCCGGGTGGGCGTGGGGCAATCCTTTGACCTCTTATGCGCTTGTCGGCGCGGCTCCCTTCGTCAATCAAGATGGGCGGTCCACAGGCTGGACCGCAGGTGTTGGCGTCGATTACGCGATCACCGAGAGAGCCGTTGCTCGTATCGAATACCGCTACACGAGCCTTCCCATGCCGGGCTTCGTCAGTATCGCAACTAATTCCGCCGAGGCGCCTAATCGCGCGGCGATCGGCGATCTACGAGCCGGCCTTGCATACAAATTTGGCGGCCGTTCAGACACCATCAAATTTTAGCCGCGCGCTCATCCGGTATGGTTTCTGAGTTTGTTCGGGTCTTCAGCGACGTTCGGAATCGTCCGTGCGATCTCTGCTTTGCCGTCAACAGCCGCTGGCCAGGATGTCGGGGAGTGCCTGACGAAGGAAGCGCAGTCCTTGTCGGACGATGACGCCGCGCTCCAACAGAAAGCCGCGAATCTGATTGATCACGGCGGTCCGCTCGCTGACCAGGCGAGACCGGACCCGGTGCAGTGCTTGCAGATCCAGTTGCTCGTCGGTCTTGGCTGGAACAAAGCGTGTCGTCGGCCGCTGCACGGCCTCGGCTACGGCATGGGCATCTCGGAAATCATTCTTGTGCCCCTGCCGAAAGGGCTTTGCATAGGTGGGCGGCACTTGCTTCACATCGTGGCCCAGCGTGGCAAGCTCGCGAGCAACATAGTGTGTCGCCATACCCGCTTCGATGCCAATGAGACAGGATGGCAGGTTCGCGAGCCTCGATGTAATGCGCCCGCGTGAGACCTTCTCTCGCAACACGATTGCGCCACGCGAATCGAGGCCGACCACGTGAAGTGTGTTCTTACCCATATCCATTCCGATGGTGGTCACAGCATGAACGGTGGACGTGCGAGGCATAGTGGTGCTCCTACTTCTGGCAGCCCCCGCGTACTTTGAGAGCCGTTGGGGGCGGAGCGCGGCCGGTCCATCCCATTCGCGTCCTTGCTGCAGCGCAAGCAAATGTCGGCGTCCGGGGTAATAGCGGAAGTCGCCGCCGGACGGCTCAAAAGCGATTGACCCCGAAGCAGACATGCGGCGCCCGAGCGCTTGAGCGAAGAAGGTATGCTCACCGGACGAGGCGGGCTGTTACGCGCTGCTCGGTTGCGGTCAGGATAGTAGAACGGTATGGGGCTCGACGGTCGCAAGTTCGTGGCCAGAGCGTAAGCGAGGGCATTTTTCCGTGCCATGTCGGATCGTCGGAGTCGCGTCTGGACTCATTAGATGCCGTGGGTGCGCTTTCATTCAAACCTCGGTGAGTGGGGGTAGCCGAATAAAAACCCGCTGACGTAGAGTTGAGGATGCATCCCGATCTATCGGTTGCCGCTTATGCTGTGTTGGCTGACCAAAGTTTAGCGGGGGGCACTAAACCGCCATCCTAATGAGGAGGAACTCCAATGACAAAAATCGACAAGGCTGATCTCGAACGTGCCATTTCCAGGATAAAGAAGTTCCCAAAACCAGCGCCAAGGCCGCTTGTCCAAAGAGCGCCGATATCCAAACACCGTCTCGCCGCCGCAAAGATGCTCGAAGCGACGTTGGCGAAAGCTGGCCTCGACGTGGCTAAATTCGAGAAGCTCATGGCGCAGGATCGGCGCGAGGCACGTGCGTTCCTAAAAAAAGGATTGGCCAAACCCTCAGCAGACGCCCGAGCGGCGGCAAAAACCGCGCACCGACAGCGCGCCGAAGCATACGCTAAGGTGGGAAAGCTGCTTACGCCCGACATACTACCGAAGCCCCAAATAATCACTTTACCGGAGCCATTTTCTGTTTCGGCTCCATCTGCCCCCGTATGGAAGAGCACCAGATTCAGCCGGGTGGCAGCTATGTGAAGATCGACATCGACACCAACGATAACATCAACAACGACGGCGTTATTAGTTTTTGGTATATCTGGAAAAACGACAGCCCCTCCCATTTAATAATGACTGCGCTGAGCAACATAATAATAGAAGGCACATGGTACCTTGAAGCAAGTCCTGGATACCTTTGGGGGCTATTAGGGTCCGACAGCGCCGAGTTCAGTCTATCGACCAATCTCGCCACGTACCGTGAATCAGGCTGGGGTAGTGGCACTGATGGCACGGCATATCCCACCAACGGCGGACCTCAAACTGTATTTTCGCGTGAAGTTGGTGGGGATGTGAATATCGTCAATTATTCCGCTCAAGGCACATTCGAAAATCTCCTTTTGAATGTAAGCCAAGGCCTAATATATGTCCCTCCGGGAGCAGTAGCGCTGTTCGAGGTTCTCTTGGGAGTGCAATCTGGTTTTGGAAGCGGTGGCAACATCGCGGATATCATCAACATCGACCTGAATAGTGGGGGGTACGGCGTATATTGTCCCTCTCTATGGATTGAGATTTGGTTTCGGTACGAATTGCCACCCGATCAGTAAGTAAACCGCACCCGGCGATTTCCTTTTAAACTTCCTGCTGCCGGAAAGAACGTAGGCCGCCCGGTTGGGTAGCCCTAATCGCAGCTCTCGACAGCCGGAGAGGCGATCGAACGATGCTGCGATGCACGAGTCCGCTTATGGCCCCATCTCGACCAATCTCCGCGCTACAATTCTTTGGTCGCTATTGGGGCTATAGCGGACATCGGCATGCGCTGGAGCCTGTTAGGCTCGGTCGCGAATGACCCGGATCGGACCTCAACCTATTCTAGTCCTACGGCGGATTGACGCGACCGATAAATCCCTCCGTGGTGAATGCGTGCCGGATACGCCGAAAATATGGTGGGTTAAATAATTAAGCGGGCTAGCGCAGCGAAAAGCGGATCGGTACCGTCAGGTCGATCCGCGGTTGAGTCATGCTCGCCGGGAACGGCGGCAGCGGCGCGGCGCGCATGATCATCGCCATCACCTCGTTGTCGAGATCGGTATAGCCGGAGCTGCGGGCAATGCTGTGCGCCAGCACGCGGCCGTCGCGGTCGAGGCTAAAGCTCAAGAGCACGACGCCTTGCTCGTTGCGCGATTGCGCGCTGGCCGGATAGCGCTTGAAGCGCTGCAATTGCCGCACCAGGTTTGTCTGCCATGACGGCTCGATCGCCGGCGCGCCGCCCTTGACCTGCTGCGCGGTGCGCGGCGCCGGCGGCGGCGAATCTTCGACCTTCTCCGGCGGCTTGACCGTGGGGATCGGAACCAGCGCCGGCGTCTCATCCGGCGGCTGCTCGACTTTCACTTCATCCGACTGCTTTTCCTTCGGCAGATCGGGCAGCGGCTGCGATTCGACCATGGTTTCCGGCGCCGGCGCCACGTCCTGTTCGACCGCGTCGGGCGTCGAATCGATCGGCGCCAGCTCAACGGTCACGACCTCGCTGACGCCGCCGATCTCTTCCGGTTGATGGGTGGCAAGCAAATAAGCCACCGCGCCGGCATGGACGCCGATCACGACCGCGCCGGCTAGCGCCCAGCGCACCAGGTCGCGCGGGCTCTCGTCATTCGAATCCGGAGAGCGAGCGTGCGCTCATTTCGCCTGCCGTATTTCGAGGCCGACCAGCGCTACCTTGAGGTAGCGCGCCGCGCGCAGCTCGTTCATGACCGCCATCACCTCGCCATAGGGCACGCTGCGGTCGGCGCGCAGGAAGATGCGATCGTCCTTGTTGCCGCCGGTCGCGGCATCGAGCGCGCTGGTGAGCTGATCGCGGGCGACGCTGTCGCTGCCGATGGCGAGCGTGAGGTCGGGCTTGAGCGTGAGATAGACCGGTTTGTCCGGCTTCTGTTGCTGTTCGGCATTGGAAGAGGGCAGGTCGACGGCGATGTCGACGGTGGCGAGCGGCGCCGCCACCATGAAGATGATCAGCAGCACCAGCATCACGTCGATGAACGGCGTGACATTGATGCCGTGCACTTCTTCGAGCTCGTCGGTGCCGTGGTCAAGACGCATGGCCATGGTTTTGCTCCGGCCTACTCGGCAGCGTGCGACATGACGTCAGGCTTGGACACGTCAGGCTTGGACACGTCAGGCTTGGGCACGTCAGGCCTAAGCACTTCAGGTTTGGGCAGCTTGGCGCGATGGAGATCGCGGCTGACGAGCTTCATCACTTGCGCTGCGGCATCGCCAATCAGGGCGCGATAATGCGTGGTCGAGCGCGCCAGCACATTATAGATCATGACCGCGGGGATGGCGGCGACAAGGCCGAGCGCGGTGGCGAGCAGGGCTTCGGCGATGCCGGGCGCCACCACGGCGAGGTTCGTGGTGTGCGCCTTGGAGATGCCGATGAAGCTGTCCATGATGCCCCAGACGGTGCCGAACAGGCCGACGAACGGCGCGGTCGCGCCGATGGTGGCAAGAACGCCGGTGCCGCGGGAGATTTTGCGGCCTGCCGCCATCTCGATGCGCTCGAGCTGCCAGGCGATGCGCTCCTTCAAGCCGTCGGCGCGCAGATTGGCGGAGAAGCGGATCTCGTTGGCCGCGGCCTGCATCAAGCGCGCGACCGGGCCGGCCGCATTACGGAGCTGCTCATGGGCTTGCGCTAGCGTCGCCAACTTCGTCAGCACGCGCAGGCCGCGCCGCACCGCCGCCCGCGCCGTATAGAGCTCGATGCTCTTGGCGACCCAGACCGTCCATGTCACCAGCGAGGCGATAGCGAGTCCGATCATCACCGTTTTCACGATGGTGTCGGCGTGCAGGAACATTCCCCACGGCGAGAGGTCCTGCGGCAAATCCGCGACGGCATGTTCGCCGGCCCCGGTCTGTGCGAGAGCCGATGACGCCCACACAATTAGCATCGGCGCCGCCGACAGCAGCGCGACAACACGCCTGACGGGCGATTGTCCGATCCGCCGCCCGTCGCTCTGCACGTTCAATTGAGACGGTCGGATATGCACTGAGTTCCCGATGCCGGTTGGCGGGCCGAAAGAATGATCGAGAAAATGGGTCTTATCATGCAAACGCGGCGTGCGGGAGACAGGCACGGCGAGATTATAGATATTCTTATTTGCACCATCGCCTATGCGTACGTCGTCACCAGCCGAGTTTGTAGTTGATGGCCATAGTCATGATCGAGATGTTCCGGGAGCCGTAGGTGATCACATCGCCGCTGAAAATCGTCGGCCCCGGCGTAACCGTATAGCTCTGGCTGGGCAGTCCGATGAAGTCGTACTCGGCCCGCAGCGACCAGTTGCTGGCGAAAGCCCACTCAAGGCCAAACCCGGCAGTGTAGCCAAAACTGTTGGTGTTGCTGACGCTGGTGAACGTTGCCGGCAACCCACCACCGATTGTAATCGTCGGACTGTTCGTTGCGACCCAGGCACCGCCGCCCTTGCCATAAAGGAGCACACGGTCCCATGCATAGCCGAGGCGGCCGGTCACGGTGGTCAGCCATCGGTTGTTGATCGTGCCAAAGAAGGCGGCAGTCCCATCGAGAGCAGTTGCCGTCATTGAGGCGTTTACGGTGTTGGGAAGCCAATCGAACAATGCCTCGGCGCCGATGACGACGCCGCCCCAGAACTCGTAGTTCACCCCGATTTGGCCGCCGCCCATAAACTGAACGTTCGTCGGCGCAGTAAAAGTGCTGCCGATTGTGTCGGAAAAATTGGAGCCGCTCAGCCCGCTCCAAGCTGCCCCAATGTTGCCACCGATATAGAAGCCGGTCCAATTGTAGACGATTGGAGGCTCCTTGTAGACCGGCGGCAGCACTGGTCCTGGAAGATCGGCCGCCAGTGCCGAGAAACGATCCGCCCGATTCAAAAGCCGGGTCGCTCCCAGACCGCAGGATAGGGAAGCGCCCGCTGGGGATATCCTGCCCGCAACTCGTAAGGCGAGGCCGGGACGAAGCCGTGGCTTGGGTGCGACGTCGGGGTACGGAACCGCGCGGATCGTGCCGGCCGAGCACGGCGTCGCGGATGTTGTCGAGGAAATCGCCTCGCCGCGTTGTCTCCTCGCTGCTCACTTGGAACCGCAGCTCTTCGATGCGCGCGTTGGCACGCTTGAGTGCCTCATCCATGACCGGTTGGGCGGTTCCCACAGCCCGCGACTTACGACCTGCAGCTCAGGACAGCTTGGCGATGGCCGCCACGACTGTCCGCTGTGGGGAATAGGGCCTGTTGGGGGCTACAGCTCAAAAGAAGGACGCAACCCACCTGATTAATTCGAATGCCAGAAACACGGACCAGGCGGCGCTGGTAGCCAAGCCAAAGGGAATGGTGGCGCTGACAAGAATATCGCGCATGGAGCAAATCCCCGCTGTCCCCAAGTGGAAGCGTAGAGGGCGGCGGTTACCGGTGGCTTAAGGCGCGCGTCGGCAAAGAATTCTCCGGTCGCTTTTGGTCATGGTCGTCTGTTTTAGATTTTGTTATCAGAGGTTGACGCGTAATGCAGCGTGCCCGCGCGCACCGAGCACCAAATAAATTGGGGGTGGCCGAGTCGGTGGCCGTCAGCATGCCAGGACAGCAGCAATTGCCGTGATCATCGCCAGCTTCGGAAAAGAAATCCCCGATGCGACAACATGAGGCGGTAGCGAAGATGTTTAGACGACGCTTCAGACGGTGGTGGCGCGAGGAAGGACTGATCACCGTCATTGTCCTCTGTGTCTGCGTTCCACTGATGTTGCTCGCTGTCGCGAACTCCGGGAACAGGGACCACGTCGGCAACACTTACGATCCGAACCGGTCGTTCCGATAAGTTCTGCGCATGACTGCTGAGGCTCGGCGGGCCTGATCAATATCGCGAAGATGCCGGGCTGCTACGGCGGCGGCGCCAGCGGCTCCTCAGGCTTAAGCTCACGAAGACACCGCTGAACGTAAGCCCGAACCGTGATCCAAAAGTCGTAACCTGGGTGCTGTTCAGCCTCTTTGTTGATGGCGTCCAATAGTTGGTTGAGTGCAGCTGTCTTGTTGGCAGCTTCGTTCTGGCAATATCGGTCGATCCACGCTTCGATCAGGTAAACGCGAAATTGCTCAGCGTCCGAGGAAGTCCGGCGCAATGCGTTCATGCATTGTTGCAGATGATCCATTAGCTCGCCTTCCGCGCTAACTAGATTAGCAGCGACTTCCCGTATTAGCGTGACCGACCGAATTTTACCTTGGACTACTGTCCATCCAGGTGAGGAGGCCAGGCCAATAAGCCGGATAGTGTGCCCTTTTTGCACTAGCCCGCGGCTCGAAAATTGTGTGTGTGAATTCTGATTGGGATGAGGGGGGAATTCAATGAAACGAGTTTTAATCGTCGGCTGTTCGATGGTCTTGGGTCTGATCGTAATGCAGACCAATGTGGTGAGCACGCCGTCCGGACTGACCGTGAAGACAACGCAAGCACTCGCGGCAGATTTGCCGCCGCCTATGCCGCCGCCGCCCGCACCATATGTCGGCAAAGGCAAGGCACCGGTTGTCGGTAAAGGAAAAGCGCCGATCGTGGCTAGGGGCTAAATCGGCCTCATCACGATGACGGTCACGCGGCGCCCTTAGGGGCGTGCTGGCGGATCACACGAATGCCTTGCCGCAGCAGCACCCGCTCTTGCGGATGCATAGACGCTGCAACGTCGAACGCCGCATTTCCAATCACGATGCTGGACGTGGCTGCGATGACCCACCGTATGTGCTTGTCGTAGCGATCCCATAGTTCGACGTGGATTTGCAGGTTCGGCGAGATGTCGTGCAGGTTCGGGTTGGCCAACTGAGCCCAACTTATCGACGCGGAAGTATAGCTCCGAAGAAGCGCCCCAAAGGCTTTTGCATTGGTCGCGCAGCTGCTCCAGCAGCCCAAGAGTATGAAGCTGACCGTCTTCCTCGATCATGCGAACAAAATGAGAACATGGCGGCGGGAAGTCAAGCGCCAGCGGGCGTCATTATGTCGAAACGGTAAGTAACCAAAACCAAAGCGTGAGGTTATACGTACCTACCGTTGAATAGGCCCGATCCGGGCGGCACCCCATCCCCCGACACCCCTGCCGCCCAGATCAAAAGAGCCCACAAGCTGAGGCAACAACTTATAGAAACCCCGGGAGCGTGAACTTCCCGGGGTTCTTTTGTGTGGCAGTCAATGGTAGCGCAGAAATATTGGAGCGCTGTGGTAACTCGGTAACACTGAGGGGACTTTGGCCGGGGGAAGTGGCCGCGCGCCAGGGTAAGCTTTGCTCTAAGTGAGTGGGTACGAAAATGGTTTTGACGCAAGAAGACCTGGAGCTTTTGAAGCAGCTAAAGGCCGCCGGTGAGCGCGGCTGCACCATTCACGTGCCCAGCACCCGCACTAGGCTCGCACGCTTAGTAAGAGGTGGCTATGTAGTCGATCGGGGCTTGGTAGTTTATCGGATCACGCAGCGCGGCCAGGACGCTGTGGCAGAACACGCTGCCTAAGTGCCGGTCTGTATTTTCAAGATAAACAACGCCGCACCTATCGTTGCCAATGCGATCCACACGATTGGCCAGCTTCCGCTTCGTTGTTCTCTTTCGCGTTCGCGACGCTTTTCTAGAACGGCTCGCAACGCCGCCTTGCGTGCTTCCCGAATGCGCTCATCCGTTCCTATTGATCCCATTTGGAAAGAGCCCTTTCTGGACGCCGCTTTTCGGTGCTAACTGGCTTGAATGACGACCGGCCGTCGTGTGCCCGGTTCTTTGCAGATTCCTTCCGGACTGTGCTCTGTGCCCGCATCGATCGCTCTGAGCATCGCCGTGCAAAACGCAATATCCATTTTCTCGAGTTCTGCGCGCAGGCGCGTCTCTTCAATAACAAATTCGTCGGCCATTGTCTTAATGCCCCCTTAGATAGATCCCGCAATGCGACCCACGACGCTCGCGGTCTTATCGCGCAAAGGCGCGCATCAGGTAGAAGCCGGCTGCGCCCGCGCTAGAACAATTAGGATGTGAGCCAGCGGCGAGACAACTACTGCGCACGCCGATCTGCTAGGTTACTGTGAAGCCGTTTTGCTTAACGAAACGTAAACACCGCACGGGCTGACTTGAAAGCCCTAGCAAGCTTACCGACAGTAGGCGATATGACAATCGATCCCGCCTGCGACGCGACAGTGGCGCACTGCATATCCCGAGGCGTTGCGAAAGAAGATGCCATAGCCCCAAGTGTTCACTCCATTGGAACTTTGGGCCAGACACTTAAACGCGGACGCCGACGTTGAGAGCGATGCGGCGACCGTCAACCCCATAAGGGTAGCAATAATAAAGCGCTTCATGATTAGCCCCCTCCAAGTCGTGTCAACGTGGCTAGTCCAAAGCGGAGGCACCTATTTGTCAATAGCCCTTCCGAAGCCTCTTTCTTGCCCGACAGTCGCGTTCCTGCCTATGCTGCTCGCATGCCATCAACCCGTCCACGTTTGCCCCTCATTTTCATCGAACCGTGCTTGCCCAGCTTCGCCATGACGCCGCCGACGGGGCCTGACTGGATACACGAGATCAAGCACGACGGCTTTCGGATTATCGCCCGACGCGACGGCAAAAGGGTTCGGCTGATTAGTCGCAACGGCAAAGACCTCACATACCGTTTTCCCCAGGCTGCGGCTGCCGTCGCTGAGTTGCCCGTGCACTCTTGTCTGATCGATGGAGAGGCCATCGTCTGCGACGGCAAGGGGTTGGCTGTTTTCCAATTTATCCGCAGCTACCGCCGCGGCAACATCGCCACGCTCTGTGCGTTCGACCTTGTCGAGATCGACGGCGAAGATTTGCGCTGGCGGCCGATCGAAGACCGCAAGGCTGCGCTTAAGAAGTTACTGAGCCAATCGCATCCTGGCATTGCCTTTAACAAGCACTTCGACGTTGAGGGAGCGGTCGTGTTTCACCATGCTTGCAAGCTCGGCTGCGAGGGCATCGTGTCCAAACGCCTCGGCTCACCATATCGGTTCGGCCGATCGGCCGACTGGATCAAAGTCAAGAACCCCGCCGCGCCCGCGGTTAAGCGCGAGGCGGAAGAGGATTGGGGCGGCACACGCAAGGCGCGGTAACCGAGCCTCGCCGCTTCCCGCCGCTCTGACGGATCGAAGATCCGCCGCGAAGGTGTGCGGCGGTCTACGCCTAGGCGACTTGGAAGCAGCACAGCGGCCGAGTAGTATACAGCGCCGGGACTATTGGAGCGGTGTGTCATGGCTCGTCACAAGCTTCACTTCGCCTGCCCGCATTGTAACGCGCTCTATCATTGCATCAGGACTGAGGCTGGGCCAACGGCCATTGATAGTTGGGTCACCTGCCGTACTTGTCGCGGACCCATCCCTGCCCGTGAAGGCAAATTCAGGCTTCGATATTTTCTTCTGCGGCAAGCGTTGCGCCCGGTCCCCAACCGCCGGGCGCGTGCAGATCGACCCCAACGAGTAAAACCGGTTTCGCGCTAAGCGCACCAACCGACTGACTGACACGGCGGGGCCCGCCGCACATCGCCAAGCTGCCGGAGTATTTGGGCAAGCGCACAGGCTGGGACCGAAAGTCCGAATGGTGGACGATCTCATTTACGCATTCGCGATCTGGTGCGTCGCTGCCATATTGCTTGCGGTCGTCAACAGATTCGAGCCAAATCGCCGCCTCGCCGTAGTGCTCCAGTTCCTCATCCTCGCTGTAGGCTTTGGCGGCAGTCGTTAGCCGGGTGATGCGCTAGCTCGGCGCGCCAATGTGTTCCGCCCACGTTTAACCAAGACCCTATTTGGTCGTCCAAAGCTCCCTAAAACTGCGCAATATCGAGCCGAATGGCGGCTCGTTTAGCAAAACCAATCTATTGGGCAGCTTGCATCGCGGCAGTGCTGTGGGCGGCTTTTGTTTTCGCGGTCGGCGCGGCTCAAACTCATCCCGATTGGACGATCTCCGCTCCTATCGCAATTTCCGGCGCGCTCGTTATTTGGATTATTGGCCGCGCTGCCCGCTACGTTCTAACAGGTAGGTAGCAACGTAAATTTGCGAGAATGTAACGCGCAGCCAAAGCAGAGCGCTTTTCGCCCGTTCTGCGAGCTTCCAGCGAACTTAGTTGTGGGCTAAATGATGCTTCGCTCGCGCAACTTTCTTGACGTGCATTTGTCTGCAACTGGGATCAAGAAACCAATTCTCGAAAGCTCCGCAGGATTGTTGGGCAAGAGGCTGGTCCAATCTGGCGTCATCATTGGCGCCGGTCGTGCGAACGGTTGCGAGGACGGTCGGCACGCCGGGCGCTAAAGCAATAGCCAGCATCACGAAGGCCACTGCCCAGGTTGTCACCGCGATCTTTGTGAACATGATGACCCCTCCGAGCGCCAACGCAAACAACTCGCGTACTTCTCAAGCTTTGATTGGAGTTTCGGTTCCATCGATGACCTTAAGGCCCGGGGTCGACTTCATACCACCTGGCAAGATAAGCGAGCCCGAGGCACTTGCGATGACTCGGGCTCTAATCCCTACCATGAAAGGGTGTAAACATGATCGAGACTGATTAACCTTTAGCGCCGCAGCCGAGCGCTGTCATTGTTACAGCGACCTGCGCATGGGCCGAGCGGTGACGATCCTGGCGAGACAGCGGGCGATCAACGCCGGAAGGGGCAACTCCGAGCGTCGCTGATTTACAACACCCGGAGTAATTCAATCAGCCACCATCGAAAAGGGGTTCATGAATTGCGAAATCTTCAATAGGATTTGAACGTTCCGTGCGTGACGGGACAGTTCCTTGGATGAACCACCTTCAGTTCCGACTGGGTTCGCCACCCTGCAAGCCAGTCGGAACTTTCTTTAGCCTCGGATCACTCAGCGGCTGCACCATGCGCTGCTCTTTGCGGGGCTTTAGCGTCAACAGCCGTGGCCGGTAGCTGAAGAACTGTGGCCTGCTGACCTGTTGTCAGGCACGTCAGCAGGACGATCTGACCGTCCGGAAATTCCAGCGCGTCGTGATGGGCTGCCCGTTTGTCTTGGTTGATCTGTCGAAAGATTGCGGTCTCGTGGTTGATAACAATCTTACTCCACGGCCACCGACCCGCGCGCCTGACTTTGTGAGCGAAGGACAACTCGGTACCGGGCAGCACGCAAACTGCAACATTCATATCTTCCGGCGCAGAGAACCCGCGCGTCGAGTCCCGAACTCGCGGGTGGTTAGCTTGTCGCCGACCATAGCCGGTCGCGATTGGACGCTCTCAAGACTGTAGTCGCACATTCGATTGCGCTCCTTCGTTCGCCCAGCCAACGATAAACTTAGCGCCTTCCTCGGCCTGGCGCACCGGGTCGCTTGGGCCTTTTGCGCTTCGGTTGCCACGGTATGAGCGCTCGCTGACGGTACCTCGGGCTCTCCGTGAAACGTTCGAAGCTTTCGAAATCCTCGCCCTTGGTGCGGTCGGAAACTAGCCGCAGCGGCGGCTTGGGTTTATCTGCTCCGGCGCCGCGCTGGTTTGATCTGGGGGACGTTTCGCCTGTTGCCCTGACTTCGCAAGATGGCCCCGTCAGGCATGGCGGCGAAAGTGGCTCGCTGCAACAGCGCCGGGGTTCGGCCTAAAAAGGCAACCCCCCGATGGTTGCACTCATCCTACGCCCACTGGCTGCTTGGGGAGCGAAGAATGTTCTGCAAGAGCTCATTAGCGGCACCTAAGTTTCGATCAAGCGGCAGCGCCTTCCCTCAGCCAGCAGCGCTCTGTCGAGAAACTTTCGCTGATTTAGATGGTTTCGCAAAAACCCGTGCAGGAGCGTTAAGCAGCTCGTAACTGCGTACTCTTCAAGAGCGCTAGGTGAGCACTTTTGCACAGATCGCCGTTTCCAATCCGTAAAATCTTATAAGCATCATCCCAAGCAGGAGGGAAAAACGTGCCCGCTTGCCTGCACATCGGCGCAAGCGGCTTTGATGAGC
The DNA here is from genome assembly GCA_963829395.1 of uncultured Alphaproteobacteria bacterium. Lineage (GTDB taxonomy): Bacteria > Pseudomonadota > Alphaproteobacteria > Rhizobiales > Xanthobacteraceae > BOG-931. The sequence goes on from CAWHHX010000005.1 coordinate 28,271, forward strand.
GAAAGGGTGCTGGGGTCGAGCTTCATTCCCTCGCCTCACCACCCATCATTAAAGGAGACTCAACCTTGTCCTTTGATCTTTTTAGGAATGACGTCTGCCCGAAATACCGCAATCCGTTAAATCCAGGGTGATCAGGCCACATCTAATTCGCGCTGATCTTAACAGTCCACAGTTTCAAATGCGCGAGCTGCGGGGTCGTGAAAACCAAAGTGCTCTTTCGGAAGCAGGACAAAGTCGCGGCCGTCGTGGGTTGACCACATTAACTCCGCCATACGTGCCGCATTTCAACACCACCGGAGCCGTGGCTGCCCATATGTAAGGCTCGCCTGCACAATCCGGTTCGGAGCGGAGGCAATCACGATCCATGTAGTCCGCGCGCTCTTTGTCGCGAAGAGTGGGAAAATCGATGTTCAAAATTGTGACGCCGAGCATTCTGCTTTTGTTGGCACTGACGGCGAATATGGCGTCTGCTGAGCCGATTGAGCTAAGGCTTGCCTTCTTCAGTTCCGATCAATCGACGACTTACCTCGCGGCGATCAAGCCGTTCGTCGACGCCGTCAATTCGGACGGCCATGACCAGGTGAAGATCGTGCTTTACTCGGGGGGTGTGCTCGGAAGAGAAATCTCACAACAGCCCGATGTGGTACTCGACGGCAAGGCCGACATTGCTTTTGTAGTGCCCGGATATACACCGGCTAGATTTCCGGACACTTCGGTCGTCGAATTGCCGGGCCTCTTCAACGGCACACGAGAGGCCACGCTGGTTTATACCCGATTGATCGCGCTCAATGCGCTAGAAGGCTACGAAGATTTTGTCGTGGTCGGCGCCTACGTGACTGAACCGGAAACGATCCACGGCCGACTGCCGATTGCATCTGTCGCCGACCTGAAGGGTCAGAGGATTCGCGTAAACAACCCGCTCGAACTCCAGCACGATCGAAAAGCTGGGAGCGATCCCTGTTCCCATGCAGATTACGAAGGTCACGGGCGCGATGAGCGGCGGCGAAATCGACGGCGCAGTAGTCGCGAGAACGCCGCTATCCGACTTCGGCATAAAGCGCGTCGCGACCAACCATTATTTCCTTGGCATCAATGGAGCACCGCTTGCGCTTGTCATGAACCGGAAGAGATTCGAAGCCCTGCCGAAACCAATCCAGGATATTATTCACAAGTACAGCGGAGCATGGCCAGCGGAACAATTCATCGAGGTCTACGATCGCTCTGACGCTAAGATATTGGAACAATTAAAGGCGGATCCGAAACGCAACGTCGTTTTCCCCTCGGTGTCGGATTTGGAAATTGCGCACATTGCCTTCGGGGCGGTCATCGCGGAATGGGCCGCAAAAAGTCCACATGACAGCGATCTGCTTAAGCTCGCCAAAGCGGAGATAGCGAAGCTGGGAGCAAGTCGGTAGTGCTGTTACCATCAACCTCAAGAGGGTCGTTCGCAAGCAACTTCGCAATATTCGTTATTGTGCTCGGCATTTTGGTAAGCGGTACCTGGGGCGCCGTGAAGCTCACGACAGATCATTTTCTGTACCAGAACGCGACGTCGACTGCTCATAGTTGGGCCCGCTTCCTCGCCGCCAGTATGACGGATCTTGAACAGATTGCGGGCGGGGAGCAACCGTCGGCTGCGAGCATGGCTTTCCTCCAGTCCGCGCGAAAATCTGGGGAGGTTTTTCGCTATGAAGTTTTTAATCGCGACGGATTTGCTCAACTCCTCTCAGACCGCGACAAGGTCGCCCTCGTGAAGTCGTCCGAACATGATGCCGATGCCGCTCGGTCTGCCATTTCTGGTCAACCGATCGTCGAGGTTAAGGAAGGCCACTCGGGCAATCAACCGGCCTTCTTTGCGCGTGCCTATGTTCCGATCAGGGTAGGGGATCGGACCATCGCGGTTGTGGCCGCTTACGTGGACGAGACGGAGCAGCGCGCGAATTTTTACAGCACGTTCTTGATCGCGTCCGTATCACTTTGTGTTCTAATGTGCTTAGCCTTCACAGTTCCGGCAATCGCCTGGTATCGGCGGACCAAAGAGAAACAGCGGGTGGACGGGCGTATACGCTTTCTGGCACATCACGACGCGCTTACGGGCTTGGCTAACCGGCCATCTTTGATCGAACAGATGGAGAAGGATCTTGCTGTCTTGCCGGCGCGGGGAAAGATCCTCGCCGTGCACTTCATCGACTACGATCGCTTCAAAGAGGTAAACGATACGCTTGGTCACGATGGGGGCGACTTTCTTCTCAAGACCATTGCCCAGCGCCTTCTCGCGGTCATCCGGGTCAACGACGCCGTAGCCCGGCTCGGCGGAGACGAATTTGTTGTGGTGCAGAATGGGATCACGGGAAAGGAGGAGGCTGAATTATTTGCGCGTCGCCTTGCGGATGCCCTGACCGTCCCCGTAAAATACGAGGACCATGACATCTTCAGCACGGTGAGCATCGGGGTATCGTTGGCACCCGAGAACGGCGACAGTCCGGAAAGTTTGCTCAAAAATGCTGATCTGGCACTCTACAAGAGCAAGGCCGAGGGCCGCAATTGCATTCGGTTTTTTCAACCCGAGTTAGACGCAGAACTTCGAGCGCGAATCAATCTTGAGAAACTGATCCGCGATGCGGTGTTGTATGACCGCTTCGAATTGCATTACCAGCCGCTCTTCGAGATGTCGGATCGACGTCTTATCGGATTTGAGGCGCTGATACGTCTCCCAGAGGCGGATGGAACGCTGATGCCGCCATTGGCTTTCATTCCCGCTGCCGAGGACATGAAGGTCGTCGATAAGATCGGCAAATGGGCATTGCAGGAAGCCTGCCGCACCGCTGCTACCTGGCCGGAGCCTCTAACCGTTTCTGTGAACCTATCGCCGGCACAGTTCCTGAGCGGGAGCGTCAGTGACCTCGTAGCCGCCACGCTGAAGGAGTCGGGTCTCGGGGCGGATCGGCTTGAATTAGAGATCACCGAAACTCTACTGCTTGGCAACGGCGAAGCTAACATGATTGAGCTTCAGAAGCTCAAGGCGATGGGCGTCGCGATCGTAATGGATGATTTCGGGATCGGATTTTCAAGCTTGAGTTATCTGTGGCGGTTTCCGTTCGACAAGATCAAGGTAGACCAAAGCTTTATGCAATGCTTTGGGAACGCCCGGCGCAATGCCCAGGCGGTTGTGAAGACGATCATCGCGCTTGGACACGAACTGAATATGCGGGTGATCGTCGAAGGCGTGGAGACGGCGGAGCAGGCGGCATTTCTTGACAGGGTCAACGGAGATCAGGCGCAGGGGTTCTTTTTCGGCCGGCCGGTGCCGGCCTCGGAGCTTAGCGCCACGATACTCGCTGATTTCAAGAAGAGGTTCGTCAGGCTACCATTGGCAGGTACACCAGAGGTCAGACTCCGCCTCGTGGAAACGTAGGCAATCGGGCGGCGGCGTTCAAAAATGCGCGTGTCTGCTCGAGCTCGACATTTGCGACGCTTCGCCATCATGTCTGAAAATTGAAGGATAACGGACTCGGACGCGGCACTAATTGGCAGTGTGGACCTTGCCGAGCGATGCTGCGGTCGAAGGTGACCGTTGCAGAGCGCCACAGGCTGAGTGCGGAGCCGCCGGGCAGCGATCGGCGGCACGTGGGTTTCAGGCGGCTATCGAAGGCTTGTGCTTTGTGATTCTTAGTTGACCAACAAAACACCTGGGGAGGGAAAAGAGCATGGCGTTTGTTTATGTCGAAGCGCGCCCCAAGGGCGGCCTGATGGGGACCCGATCGACGATTATGTTGTCAAGGACCCGCAGACCGGGACTATCAGAATTTCTGTGTGAGGCCGGTTATCCGTCATGAGTTCACGAATCGCTCGTTGAACATGACGGCGAATTGCGTCTTCGCCTCGGTCCACTCGCGCGGTGGTCGTTTCCATTCCGCAGGAGCGCGGCCCAAGACCAGATATAGCAGCTTCGTGGCGGCGTCGTCGTGGGAAATGTTCTCTGGTTCTGGCAGCGCGGCGCAGTTTTGAGTTCAGCGCCTCGATGGCATTCGTGGTGTAGATGATTCGCCGCACGCCTTCGGGGAAAAGCGAAAAAAAGGAATTCAGAGCTCCCAGTTGCGGCGCCAGCTCTGCGCAATTGCCGGATACTTTGTGCCCCACGGACCTTGTCGAGGGCAGCCTGGCCAGCAGCAGCATCGGCCGCACGATAAACAGCCCGTAGCACTTGGGCCAAGCTCTTGCGCGACGACTTGAGCTCTGTACCACGATGAAAGCCAAGGACGTCACCGCGACGGACAGGAAACGGCATGAAGCCGAGATGTTCGCCCGCCCATCCTGGATGCTGAATCGTCGCGCCCCTGTGTTTGCATACCGTACAGCGGGCACACTGCCGTAGCTCGTCGCTCGACGTGTCGGCGCCCCAGCACGGCGCGCGCGAGTGATGGTGCGCCCCGGACGGTCACGCTGACCCCTAACGATGCTGCGACGCATTTTCGCGGAGGCGCAACTTTTCGCGGCCATGCTCATTGGCCTTCGGGACTGTAAACAAGAGGCGCACTGCCGGAGGCGCTCAACATGTTCAAGCTACCTGCATACGACCCGTTCGCAATCACGGTTATGGGTTTTGGCGTCGTATTAGCGGCGATGATACTAACGTTTGCCTTTTGAGCTGCGTAGTCGAAGGATAAGGCCCCGCCTCACTAGGCTGCCAATCTAATCTGCTGAGCGGCGACAAGACGTGCGTTGATCTTAAGTTTGGCTAGCAGTCGGCTCGTCGGCGGGCAGGGCATTATCTATTCCGCTTTAGAAAGTTTCCGAAGGCCAAGACAATGAAAAGGAACCCGGCGCTAGAAAGCGCGTCCGTGCGGATCGTGGCGCTGGCGATCCCTAAGTCATCGTGCGCGTTGGTCCCGAATAGGACCGCGAAAGCTACCGCCGCTGTCAACGACAAAATGGGGATGATTATCCGGCCCAAGCAAGCATAATAGTCGCAGTTTATGACATGGCCTAGGACTGTTTCGACGCCAGACGAAGGCAACTCGAACGTCCAGCATAGAACCCTTCCCTGCGCATCGATCCGGCTAGAAGCGAGACGAATCCAGGCCCACAGTCGCCGAATGCCAAAATCTGCCGACAAAATTTCCTTTGAGGCCAAGCCGCTCAAAGTAGGCAGCGGATGGTACATCGTCGTTACTTATGCCGGCGGCATGCAAGAGCACATTCCCGGCTTTCACAATGAGGCAGAGGCCAAAGAGTGGATGGGCGGTATAGGGTGCCAAATGTGGCTTAGAGCAAGAGGCTTTGCAAAGTAAAGTGCCCAAAGCGCAGTGCCGCCAGTCGCGCTCGACCTTTCGCTCTGATCTTTGGCGGCTCACGGCGCTTCAGGCGGCCTATTCTGGTTTACGTTTCGGCGACCAATCGCGATCAAGGCAGCACCCACTAGCAGTGCAATAGACGCAAAGGGGAGGGTCTCGGCCCAATTCCGCTCGATACGCATGCTGGGAAAGATTTCGGGCGGAGCCGGCGGAGAAAAAATCCAGCCGTGCCCAAACGTCACGATCCAGTCCTCCGAAGGATGATCGGCAACCCACTCGGGATACAAAAAGAGCGCTAGCGCTATTATGGCGGCGCAGAGGGCGATAACGCGCTGGTCGTGTAGTAGCTTCAATTCAATTGCCTTTGCGAAAGAAGGTAAGCAAAAAGAGCCGAAAGCGCCATCGGGATCAATACCTAATTCAACTGTGTCGAGATCGACGTGAATGTCACCTTGAGCTTGGTGCCCAGGCCGTTCACGACCGCGATGATGGCAAGCGAAATCCCAGAGGCGATCAGGGCATACTCGATCGCGGTTGCGCCGGATTCGTCGCGCAAGAAGGCTCTGAGCTTGGCTTGCATCACCTCCTATAGGCGACGGTCTATGAAGAGCTAGTTAAAGCCGATCTTAAACTCGGCCGATGTTTGGAGTGGTCAGATTTGAACAGGCTAACCTCGCCTTCCGTTCTAGGGTGCGCACAGACATGGCCCTGCGGAGAAAGTAAAGGTACTCCATGATCACTCAGGCAGTTATCCGGCCGTCTGAGCCCGACACAGAGGCGCTACTTCTCTGTCCGAATTGCAATCTTGAAATGCGTCTATTTGGCACTGAGCAGGAGAGCGTCAAGCGCGATCTCTACGTCTTCGAATGCGTGCGGTGCAGCCATCGCGAAGTCAAGGGCGTTCTTGTAGCTTAGAGGCGCCAGCATGCACCTAGCGGTGGCATTGATCTATTGGGTGACAGTCGCGCTTTGGTTTGGTGTCCTCGGCACGGTGCTTTTCTATTATATTCGCAATCCGCAAACATTCGGTACGACGCGGCTGCTGTTGTTGGTGGTCGCATTGGATACGTGCCGCAACATCGTGGAAAATATCTATTTTGGTCTGCTCTTCGGCAGCCAATACGGATTTTTCCCGGCGGCGATTGCCGGGGTTCTTGGCATCCCCGGGTTCCTCATTATTCCGAAGCTGATCAATATTGCCGCCGGATGTTTCGTAATTGGCGTGCTTCTTATGCGGTGGCTGCCAGAGGCGGTGAGTGAACGCGGACGTTCGGAACGGCTTTCAGCGGGTCTCGAATTGCTAGCAACCATGGATGGGTTGACCTGCATTTTTAACCGCCGCCACTTTGAAATACTTGCGCGCGCGGAGTGGGGACGCTTTCAACGGTACCGGCGGCCTCTCTCTTTGCTGATGCTTGACGTTGACAAATTCAAATCGATAAACGACCGCTTTGGCCATGACGCGGGCGATTTGGTGTCTAAAGGCAATCGCCGATGACTGTAGTTCAATGAAGCGCGAGACGGATATTGTTGCGCGCTTAGGTGGCGAGGAGTTCGTGCTTTTGTTGCCAGAGACAGATGAATCAGCAGCCGAAATTGTGGCTGAACGGTTACGAAAGCAAATTGAAGGTCATTCGCGTGTGTTTCCCGGCGATGAAAATCAGATCAGCGTAAGTATCGGTGTGGCCGGCGCGACGCTCGGCATGTCTGGCTTTGAGGTACTGCTCAAGCGTGCAGACGAAGCGCTTTATCTGGCGAAAGGTGGCGGTCGCAATCAAGTGACGGTAGCGCCAAAACAATTGGGAGAAAAATATCAAATTCTGAGTAAGGCAATGGAGAGCCCGGCGCAGGCAGCAAAATTATAATGACGAAAATGGTCACACCCCTCATGTCGCTCGTGTGCGGCACCTGAGAGATAAGAAGAAGGCTGACCACTGGCGGGCCGTCTAAGGCGAAGCTCTGATCTGCATTTCGGGTCTGCCACCAACGGCGCTGAAAGCGCCCGCCGCCCTCGCCGACCCCCGGCGCGCTTTTGGCGACGACATCATTGCTGATCTGGCATTTGGAATGGCTCTCAGTTCCGAGCGTCGCGACAGTACCCGCGCACCTGCTCCAGATACCCACCCCGCGTGAGTCCGCGGACCCGCACGGCTGTCCACCCGAGCTCGGCCATCAGCTTCGCCAACCGACGGCACGCGCCGGCTCCTCGGCTGCGTTGAGGAACGTCGAGGATGTCAAACAAGAGCTGCGTAGTAATTCGCTCGATGCCATCATCGTCAATTTTAGCGTGCAACCGTTCCAAAGGCAGCCGCCAGGGCTCGGCACTACGCGCAGCCAATTTGGCCTTCGCTTCATGCAACTTGCCTATCCACGACACGACGGCCTCCGTCTGCTCCCGTTGGCTTACAGCGAGAATTGATCTGCCGTGAAGCTTACGGGCGCGGGCTTCAGCAACCGCCAGCCGGGCGTATCTAGTGCTATTGCCACGTAGTCCTGCGACGCTCGGACCAGCCACTTCGGGCTGTCCAAATTCGCCGCTCGCGCAGGAAGCAGAACAATCGGCTGCCAGTTCTCCTCTTCAATAAGGCCATCCTCTACGAGGTAGAGCAGCTGGCTCACAAACTGAACGGCGACCCTACGCCCGCGCAGGACTATTTGAAGGGCCGCCTGGCCAGCTTCCGTCATCCCGGCCCAATAGACCGTCTCTATGCCGTCGCGCTCAATCACGTAGCTCCACGAGGGCGGCTCATGTTTGGCGAACCCTGCCACCTCACGATCAACCTGAGCAAGCGTAACGGGACCATCTGTGCTCCCGACGAGCTCAACGATAGCATTGGCGATGCGGTTTGTTTGTTTCTCTAAAGTGTCGTTTGTCATTTCATTCTCCAATGCGCATCGACCAGTTAAAGCTCACGATGCGCGTACTCTCTGTCGTAGATCCCGTTCCTAACTTAATAGTAAACTGCTTCATCCTCGGCGGGTTTTGTCGGCGGATCGTCGCGCGATCGCCAGAGAGGTCTTGTCGATACCGTGACACCTTTAAACATGTGGCTCCCCTGCCTGCCGGGTCTTTCTGGTTTTTTGTCATCGATCCGTCACTGGGTGTTTGGACTCAACTACTTGATCGGAATGTCTCTATCCGTGGCGAATGATGACAGGTTTGTAATGTGTGATAGTTCTCTGCTCTCTTAAGTGCGCTCGCGGGGCACGGGGCTGTTACCGCCACGGTAACAACGGCATGCACGCCGTCGCCGTCGAACACGCGACCTGATGGCGGCAAAACACCCGGGCGGCGGCGGATTGCCTAGCATCAAACTTTTGCATCGGCATCGGCTGCCGCGCGCCCCGCAGTCCCCCCATACCCCCTTGCGGTGCGGGGGACCGCTGAGGGTCCCTGCCCCGTTTAATAGATTATCCCGCATTTGGTTCTGCGGGACTCTGCGGGGGCTGCGGGGAATTGCTCGCGGCCCGATTCCCTCTTGTACAACGGCTTTGCCAGCGGGCGTCAGAACAAGCCCTTTGCGCGTATCTGACCGGCCGGCAGCGCGAGATAGTTTCACGTCCTCAACTCGGACCAAGTCGCTAAGAACGAGGTGATCGAGAACGTTCTTCCCCTCTATGTCGTTTGCTCGGCCGCCGCGGTGAGGCGCAATCGCTTGAGCTATTGCGGGGACAGCGTAGCGTGTACTGGCCTGCTTAGAAGAACTCAGTGGCGGGTCGGCGACGTCGATTGCCCGTAATGCATCGCGGATTAACTGCGCCGGGAAAACTGGTCCAGAGGAGCCAGGGTGAAACTCCTCAATTACCGCCACCCGATCGCCAGTAGGATATACCGGCGGCTCCTGATTTTGAATTTCAACGTTTCGGAGCCGACACAGCCGGTCGCCCTCGTCCGGCGGACGGTAATTTTGCTTTGTGCCAGCAACTCGAAACACGGAAGCAGCTTCCCAACTCGGCAGCCCGACCCGCGCAGCGTCCTTCGGGTCTAGTGGTTCGATGCTCAACACAATTCTGCACAGATTGACGAAGGTCGCAGCGCCCATCGCACTTTCTGCCGATTTGGGATCACGCCCTTTAGCTGCATGGTGAGCAATCATCACGGCGATGCGTCGCATCGCCGCTAAACCCGCGAACCGCCACATCAGCACGGCGGCGGCCGAGTTGTTGTTCGCGTCCACGCCTCCCATGACGTTGATCAGCGGATCGATAATGAGCACATCGGGATTGATTTGGTCCAATTCCGCGATCAAAGCATTCCAACCGCGCTCGTCGATTCTCGGTACGCCGCCGGCGGCGTTAGAAGCGGCAGTCCCCATTGATCCGCTCCAATGATATAAAGCCCAGGCACGTCCGTAGTTGCTTAAGCCGTGATGCTGCATTGCGGCTCGAAGTCGAAGCGCAATTTCGTTCCGCGAATCTTCGGCACTCAAATACAATACGCAAAGAGCTCCTCCGTACACGTTGGCGCCGAGAAGCGAGCGCCCTGAGGCGCATGCCAAGGCGCAGGTTAGGAGCCATGTCGTCTTCGCGCGGGCACCCGGAGCAACCATCATCGAGACTGCGCCGCGCATGAGATCGGTCCCATGCAGCCACTCCCGCTTCCGCGGGACAAGCGGAAGATCCGCTATCGGAGACAGCGCGGGGCGAATTTGACGGCGGTGCGTTGGCAGCATTGGCAGGAGGTTGAGCCGCGGCGGCGAATGCCCCCAAGCCAGTCTCAATATGTTCGCTCATGCGATGCTCTCGCATTCGCGTGCACTCACATCGCGCGGTAGCTCGCGCAACTCGACGTCAGTTGCGCGAGCGTTGTGCCCGGAAGTGACCAGGTCCATCATGTCACGCCGCCTGATCGCCGCCTGCTTCACGGGCCGCGTGCTTGGTCTTCATGTCCTCGGCTGATCGCTCTGCCGAAACCGTGTCGTTGTTGTGAACGGTCGCGGTCGGCTTGGCACTACGATTCTTGAGGTTTGCAAGGTCGGTAAGGAACTTTCCAAGCCTGGCGAGATCCTCCACCTTGACGTCCGTTTTGGCAAAACGTTCAAACTTATGACGGCCGGTCCTGCGGATAAGGTCACAGACCCTTGCGGTGAAGTCGAACAAGGCCTCGTCCTTTGGGGTGACCGCGCTCCGGGGCTTCGCCGCTTCCGGCTTTTGATCCGGCACGATGCTGTGAGCATCGGCCGGCGCGACCTCTGGAGGAGTCCTGCCGCCCCGACGGCTCCGGCGCCGGCTCCGGCTTGTCCGCTACAGTAGCGGACGCCTCGGCCTTTTTGTTCGCTCGCGACCTTGCAGTGCGCTCGCGAGTGTCGGCGCGGATTTGCTCGAGCGACTTTTTGTCGGTCGCGATTGCAAGCAATTCATAAATCCGCGTCTTGCCAAGCTCCGGGAAAAACTTTTCCCTGAAACGAATTAAAGCCGCCGTCGTCGCAAGCTTCCTTTGCCTTGGCGAGGTATTGGGCAATGGCCGTGTAGTGCTGCTCGGCCTTTTCCTCGCACTTACGTGCCTTGTCGAGATGCGCGGCGATACGCTTACCCAAGTCTTGAAGTATGGCCGGGCTGTCGTTTTTTTCGACTTGCGCGGCCGTGAACTTGTGCTTGGTTCTGTGATCGGGGGCCTCTGTCAAGTTAGTCATTGACGCCCCCCCTCCGTTCGATGCGTCCGGCTATCCAGTTCTGAACATCGGACAGTGGCCAAGCTCGTGCGGCCACTCCCAATTGCACTGGGCGCGGGAACTCCCTCGCTGAGATTTTCCGATAAAGCGTCGCGGTACTCAGACCCGTAAGGCGCTTAACCTCGCCGATGCGAATCAGTCGTTCGGCGGGGCGATCTTCGACTTGAACATTTGCCATAGAAGGCTCCTTAAATTCAGCGCCGCATCATGCGGTCTGATTCTTGGAACCTAGCGGATCGTTCGCAGAAGTCTTGGTATTGAACGGTGTTAATTACCCAGAACGTGTTTGCTTGCGCGTGCTTCGAATACCAAGCAACCTAAAATCCTTTCTCAGAGTCTCATCGCTCATCTGACTTAATATTGTTCGATCGTTCAGGGACAATTTATCCAATGTGATTTGCAAAAAGACGTAAGAAATAAGCATTTGTGTCCGAGCATCATGAGTTTTGGTTTTCAGAAGTCCATTAGCGGCTTCTTCTAGAAGTTTGCTAATTGCTTCTGTGTTATTTTTGTCGAGGACCCTCCAGAGATATTCGGCCCCACGCCTCCGAGCATCATTGTCTCCGACTTTCAGAAGCTTACGAATTGTTACATCTAGAAGGTTGTTATCTTCGTCGTGAAGCATCCTGAGATATTCGGTCCGAATACGCTCCATCGACGTAGTCGAGTATGGTTGGTTTCGGTAAGTAGGTTTCAGTTGCGAATATGCTATTTTTATTAGGGCGAGGCGCAGATCGGCGCGCTCCCCACGGACGCGGGCGCTTAGCTTTCCCGCCGCCCTTTTTTTGCTTAGTTGTCTTTCGTAATTCTGTTGGTGATTTTGCCGCGATGTCCAGTCCAGTCGTCTTGTCGCCACGTTCTTAGGCGAGCGAGAGACGGTAGGGCGGTGTACCGCCGAAATGGTTTTTTGCCTATTTTTCACGCTCACACTTTCACCGCCGCCAGTCTGATAACGTTTCCACCGTTGGCAACGAGGCGGTCAATCTCGTCGGCAAGCGCCTGGAGTGCTTCGCGATGTTCCCGCTGATAACGCGACCGGGCGTAGATCGCCGTTGAACCTTCGGCGATATGAGCGTGACCGAGAACGACGCTCACAACGTGCGGCGCAAAACCTAGATCGCCGAGCAACGTTGCTACCGCGCGGCGGAGGTCGTGTCGGTGCCAACCGGACGTGCCGGACAGGCGATGCAGCCGCTTCGTTTCTCGATCCCAATTGCTTAAGATACCGCCGCCTTTCGAAGGAAAAACGAGGGCGTCCGGCGCCAGTTTGTCGGCAGCCTGTAGCAAATCGACGGCTTGTGACGGTAACGGCACAGCACGCGCCCGCCCATTTTTTGCCCGTTCCGCGGGGATGGTCCAGATTTCTCCGTTGATCTCGCCGGATCTCAATCCGACCGCTTCATTTAACCGGCAGCCCGTCCACAGAAGCCATTTAATCAAGTCTCCATGCTGTCCCCTTAAGTGCGGCCAGAGTGCCTTCAATTCGTCTGTCGTTACGATGCGATCGCGCTTTTTGGCTCGTCCAGGCTGTTCGAGATCAGCGACCCCCTCCCGGACAAGTCCCCGTTTCTCCGCCCATTTGAGGCAGGGACGCAAGATGCGGATCGCAAGTGACGCAGATGCCGCACTCTGCCAACCGTCGGCGATCAGCTGTAGTTCGGCACGCGCAATGTCGAGCAATGGCTTATTGAGCACCGCCGCGAATACGGCTTCCAGCTGCTGTCTGCTCTTTGCAGCTCGCCGCTGTCGTACGCCGGGCCCGTTCGCAAAATAGGTTTCGATCAGCGCGGCTACAGTGCCGAAGCCGCCTTTTGCGGCCAACGCGCGTTGTCGCGCGGCTCGACGCTCAGTAGTGGGGTCCGCACCCCCGCGAATGTTGCGGCGCAAGTCCTCAGCCTTCCGACGAGCTTCGGCAAGGCTCAAACCAGAACCCACTTCAAATCGTCGGCGAATGCCCTTGCTATCCCGGATGTTAAGCGACCAAGCTTTCGTGCCACTAGGTAGAATGCGAATGCGGAGACCAGGCACATATCCGTCCACCAATTCGATCGGTCTTTGGCCGGGGCGAACTGAGGCGAGTCTCTTTACCGAAAGCGGGGCAACGCGTCTGGGCATAGCGTAATGGTTCCAAAGAGGATCCAAAATTAGTGAGAGGTCATAAGAACTCCCTAAGAGCGTTGGATACTAAGGTCACAGCAAATCTTTTGTTCCGTAAAGGTAAATCGTCTCTCAGCTCTGCTCATTCAATCTCATGAATACCGCGATCGGGCACCTGTGGATCAGGAGGTCGGTGGTTCGAGTCCACCCAGCTGTACCAGACCGTCAACCGCAATCGGTGAGCCTGCCCATCGGCGCCGCCGCGCGCTGCGGCTGATCCGGCAATTCATTGTCGCTTTACCTTAACGCCATACTGCCGGGCGCAGGCGAGGCAACCTTAGCTATTGTCGATTATCACCAACGGATCCGGGACATTGCTGCAGTGAATGCTGTGACGCGCGCGACGACACTGACGGCGTTTCGAAACGAAACCGCAGCGGTCGACGTCCGCGCCCCGGCGGTGACGCGCCGCAACGACGCGCTGCGCGAAGTCCGGCCTCGCCTGAACCTTCACATCTATAGCGATCTGGCCTCGGTCGAAGCCGAATGGCGCCGCTTCGAACGGGTTGCCGATTGCACCGCGTTCCAGACGTTCGATTGGCTCGCCGCATGGCAACGGCATATCGGAGCGCGGCATGGCGTCCGCCCTGTCATTGCCGTCGGCCATTTCGGCGGCGGCGACATCGCTTTCATCCTGCCGCTTTGTATCGTCCCCGGACCGCTGGCGCGCCGGCTTTGCTGGCTTGGCCAGGACTTGTGCGACTACAACGCCCCGCTGCTTGCCCGCGATTTTTCGGAGCGCATCGAGCCCGAGGATTTCCTCGCGGCCTGGCACGAGTTGCAAGTGCAGATGAGTTGCGAACCGCTGCTCCGCTACGATTGGATCGAGTTTGAGAAAATGCCGGACAAGCTCGGCACCCAAATCAATCCTTTCACCGCTCTTGCCGTCACGCCCAATCGCAGCAGTGCGCATCTGGCCGGGCTGGCGAACGATTGGGAAAAATTCTACTTCGCCAAACGCTCCTCGGCGACACGCCGCCGCGACCGCGCCAAGCGCCGGCATATGTCGCAATACGGCGACATCCGCTTCGCGACCGCCGCCGATGCCGACGACGCTCGGCGCACGCTCGAAATACTGATGGAGCAAAAAAGCCGCTCGCTGGCGCGCAAAGGCATCGCCGATATCTTTGCTCCGCCGGGACACCGCGAATTCTATCTCGACCTGGCGTCGAACCCACAGCTGCGGCATCTGGTTCATATCAGCCGCGTGGAGATCGGACCGGTCTGCGCGGCGGCTAATCTCGGCATCGTTTTCGGCGATTGCTATTACCATGTGCTGGCGAGCTACGTGGACAGCGAGGTCGCCCATTACGGACCCGGCGCGCTGCACCTGCGCGAACTGATGGCGCACGCCATCGGGCTTGGTCTGCAACGCTTCGATTTCACCATCGGCGACGAGCCCTACAAACTGGACTGGTCCGACACCGTCCTCAAGCTCTACGACTATTCGGCGACCAGAACGTGGCGCGGTTTGCCGGCGCGCTGGTTTTCCAGCATGCGTCGGTGGGCCAAACGTTGGATCAAACAGACGCCGTTATTGTGGACGTTAGCCTCGCACGCGCGTTCCATCATCGGCTCGTTCTCGCGTCCATCGCGACCCGACGAACGCCAAGCCGTTGTTGCGAGCGCGCCGGCCGCCGCCACGGCGGTCGCCTGCGTCATGGGCGACATGGATCTGTTGCGGCCTTTGGCGCTGGCCGGCGTTCCCTGCGCGGTCGTGAGCCGGCCGGGCGTGCCGTCGCTCTATTCGCGCTACGCGCAGTCGCGCCTCGTCTGGGACGACTACGAGAACGATAGCGGCCGCCTGCTCGATGCGCTCGTGCGCTTCGGCCAAGCGCAGCCTGCGCCGCCGGTGCTGTTCTACGAGGAAGACGGACAAGTCCTGTTGGTCTCGCGGCATCGCGAGCGGCTGGCGCAAGCGTTCCGCTTCGTCGTCGCCGACGCGACGCTGGTCGAAGCTCTGCTCGACAAGGCGCGCTTCCAGGCTTTGGCGGAACGTCACGGCTTGCCGGTGCCGGCGGCCCGCTGCTTCGACCCGGCGGTCATCGAGCCCGCTGAACTCGGTCTTTCGTTCCCGCTCATCGTCAAGCCGCTGACCCGGCTCGATCGCTGGAACGATACATTTGGATTGCGCAAGGCGCTGGGCGCCGAAAACATCGCGGCGTTGCGCGCGCTGTGGCCGCAATTGCGCACCACCGGCCTTACGCTCCTGGCGCAAGAATTCATCCCCGGCGCCGAGGCGCGAATCGAGAGCTATCATTGCTACGTCGATGCGCACGGCCGCTTTGCCGGCGAATTCACCGGCCGGAAAATCCGCACCTATCCTCTGCGCTACGGCCACACCACCGCGCTTGAAATCACCGATGCTCCCGACTTGCGCAACCAAGGCCGCAACATCGTCGAGCGGCTCGAACTGACCGGCGTCGCCAAGCTCGACTTCAAGCGCGATCCGCAGGGCAATCTCCGGCTCCTGGAAATCAATCCGCGGTTCAATCTCTGGCATCACCCGGGCGCGCTTGCCGGCGTCAATATCCCGGCTCTGGTCTACGCCGATCTCGCCGGATCGCCGCGGCCACCGGCCATGCAGGTGAAAGCCGGTGTGCGTTGGTGCCGTCCGTGGAAGGATTTTCCCGCCGCCCGCGCCGCCGGCATGCCGCTGACGCGTTGGGCGTCCTGGACTTTTGCCTGTGAGGCGAAATCGACTTTGTCGCTCGACGATCCGCTGCCGTTTCTACGCTCGGCGCTTTATCGGCTGACGGGCGGGCATCGCGCATCGGAGCAGACCGGAATGTGGCGCGGCCGCGTCCACACCGGATCGTAACGCGCGCCGACCGCAAGGGGCGCCCAGTACCGACGACCTCAGTTAAACCAGTCGTCCGTCATGGCCGGACTTGTGCCGGCCATCTACGTCTTTGTCTGACGGGCATCAAGACGTGGATGCCCGCGACAAGCGCGGGCATGACGATTTAATCAAATCGCGTCCTCGTGAAAGGATTTTCCTCGCCGGTCGATCGCGCTAAGACCGTCGGGTCACGCCGACGATCGCGCCTGCAAGGATGATCCCATGACCGGAAACGCGCTTTGGCCGGACCTGCCGCTCGCGGCCTGGAGCGACACCTGCGAAACGTTGCTCCGCTGGGTGCAGATTGCCGGCAAAGTGCGGCTCAAGCTGACGCCAATGATCAATCATTGGTGGAATGTCACTTTGCACGTCGACTCGCGCGGCCTCGTCGCACCGGCAAACCCTTACGCCGGCGGCACGTTCGATATCGTCTTCGATTTGATCGGCCACGAGCTTCGCATCGCCACCAGCAACGGCCGCGTCGAAAGCTTTGCGCTCGCCCCGATGTCGGTCGCCGAGTTCTATGCTGCATTCATGGAGCGGCTGCGCCGGCTCGGTATCGACGTTCACATCTGGACCATGCCGAGCGAAATCGAAAACGCCGTGCCGTTCGAGCAGGACCACAGCCACGCCCAATACGACGCCGACTACGCTGCGCGCTTTCAGCAGGCCGTCCTTCAGGCCGCGCGGGTGATGAACGAATTTCGCGCCCGCTTCATCGGCAAGGCGAGCCCGGTGCATTTCTTCTGGGGTAGCTTTGATCTCGCGGTCACGCGCTTCTCGGGCGGTACCGCACCGCCGCCGACCAGCGTCACGCCCAACGTAGCCAAATGGGTGATGGCGGAAGCCTATTCGCACGAGGTTTCAAGCTGCGGCTTCTGGCCGGGCAATGGCGGCTACGGCCGTGCGGCGTTTTACGTCTACGCTTATCCAGAACCCGCCGGCTATGGCGACATGCGGCTCTCGATGGCGGAGGGCTTTTACGACAAGAATGTCGGGCAATTCATTTTGCCCTATGACGCGGTGCGCGAGGCGCGCGACCCCGATGCGCTCCTGCTGTCCTTTCTGCAGGAAACGTACGAAGCCGCGGCCAACCTGGCGAAGTGGGATCGGAACGCGCTGGAGCGGAACACCTAGCGGTCGCGCCGAACGCTACTTCTTCGCCTTGGCGTAAGGATAAATCAGATCGCCGGTTTTCTGATCGGCTGGCGTGAGCACGGTCTGATAGCTCATGCCGCGCCAGGTATCGAGGTTCGCGGCGTCAGTGATGCCGTGATACTGCACCTGCAGCATCCCCGATTTGGTCCATTCGCCGTTTTTGCCGAACTTCACGTCGCCCATGATGGTCTTGAATTCATGGGTGCGCAGGTAGTCGGCAAGCTTGTTGTCGTCGATGCTGTTGGCGCCTTTGATCGCCTGGCCGAGCACCTGGAAATAAGCGTAGCCCCAGCCGCCGAGATAATAGCCGATCGGATCGACGCCCTCGGATTTGGCGCGCTCCTGATATGTCTTGAAGAAATCAGCCGCGGGCGCCATCATTTTTTCCGACGGCACCCAGGTCTCATAATTCACGATGCCGTTCATTTTGGACTTGAGTCGCTCCTTGAACACCGTCGCCTGCAGCCCGACCATGGCGCCGCCGAACATTTTCGGTGTGAAGTCGAGCTCGTTGGCGGATTGCACGATGCCGACGGTGCTCAGCGGATAGGAGCATACGATCACGAGGTCGGCATTGGCGGCCTGCAACGCGCGGATGATCGGCGAAAAGTCCGTCGTGCCCGGCGGGAATGTCTTGTCGTAAATGATATTGACGCCGAGCTTCTTGGCATTCTCGCGCGCGCCTTCACAGGCGTTGCGCGCGAACTCGGCGTCCTCCGAGGCAAGCGCAACAGTCGTCGGTTTCGGATTCTGCCGCAAAGCCACTTCGAAATAGCCTTCGGTGAAGGAGGCCTTGGTGTCGGGCCCGGTCGGCAGCATCGAAAAATATTTGGGGTAATGGAATTCGCTGTTCACATCGAGCCCGAACAAGGTGACGAAGGTCTTGCCCTTTTGCATCACCACCGGCATGGCGGGCGCGACCATGTTGGTCGCATAGCCGCTGACGACCAGGTCGACCTTGTCGACGTCGAGAAGCTTGGTGTAGATGCCGGGAACGTTCGCCGGGTTGGACTGATCGTCGTAGGTGACGAGCTTGACTTTGCGGCCGAGCAGACCGCCCTTGGCGTTGGTTTCGTCTTCCCAGATTTTCGCTCCGGCCAATGCCTGCTTGCCGTTGGGAGCAAGCGGACCGGTCACCGACATGGCAAAACCGATCGTAATCGGCTCGCCGCTCTGTGCCGAAGCTGTGACCGGCGCCGCAGCAAGGCTAACAGCAAAAACGGCGGCGGCTACTCCCCCGACAATGCCGCGTCGTGTCGCGCAATCAACCATGGCCTTCCTCCTCGGATGAACTTTTTTGCTTCTCGCCCCGTCGGTTCATCCGATCTTAGGGCGTGGCGCCACCTACATTGCCCGGCTTCTGGCGCCGTGAAAAGAGAGCGTGACGATCTGACCCGTGCGGGCTCGGGCCCACCAGTGGTGGAATATCCGGCACAATACCCCTTGCCGGCAGGTCACCTTTCGATTTACTTTGATCGACACTGAGGCAGCGCGAGCTCGAACCGGGAGCGCCCCTCGGAATAAGTGACAGAGGAAACGATCATGGCCTGGACAACCCCGACCCTCGTCGAAATCTGCATCGGCCTCGAAATCAACGGTTACCTCCCGGCCGAGTTCTAATCCGCGCCTTTCGCCTCCCGCGATCCCCGTGAATGGGGCGCCCAACCGCCATCGTACTCGGTGCTGCGGGCGGTGGCGGCTATCCGCAATGGAATTGCCGGTGTTCGGTGTGTCGGCTTGCTTGGGCCGGCGACGCGCGGACAAAGACGCGGACGCAAGCGAGCCTCGCCGTTTCGGCTGACGGCGAGCAATGGGTTCTTCTCAACGCTTCACCCGACCTTCGTGCGCAATTGTTGGCGACGCCGGCATTGCAGCCGAGCGACGGCGTGCGCGGCAGCCCAATCGCTGCCGTCGTCCTGACCGGCGCCGAGGTCGACCAAGTGGCGGGATTATTGACACTGCGCGAACGCCAGCCTTTTACCGTGTTCGCCACCGGCGATACGATGGCGACGCTTGATGCCAATCCGATTTTCGGCGTTCTCGCCGCCGGCGTGGTGACGCGCAAGATCGTGGCGCCCGGCGAGCCGTTTGTATTACCGGGCGGCCTCGTGGCGGAGCTGTTTGCGGTTCCCGGCAAGGTCGCGCTGTATCTCGAAGGCGAAGACCCGGCGCTGGCGGCCGAAACCGGCGCCAATGTCGGCGTGGAGATCGTCTGCGGCTCCCGCCGTCTCGCCTATGTACCGGGCGCCGCCGCCATGACGCCGGCATCGCTGGCGCGCCTTGGCCTTGCCGACGTGATCCTGTTCGACGCCACGCTCTTTACCGACGACGAGATGATCACGACCGGCACCGGCGATAAAACCGGCCGCCGCATGGGTCATATGCCGCTCGACGGCGAGGGTGGAACGCTCGCGGCGCTTGCAGGCCTCGGCGGCCGGCGGATCTTGACCCACATCAACAACACCAACCCAATCCTGATCGAAGGTTCAGCTGAGCGCCGAAAGGTCGAGCAAGCCGGCTTCGAGGTCGCCGCAGACGGCATGGAGATCGTGCTGTGAATGCGTTGAGCGCCGAAGAACTCGAAGCGCGGCTGCGCGATATCGGCGCGCGGCGCTATCATCGGCTACACCCGTTCCACAAGCTGCTGCATGGCGGCGCCTGCAGCAAAGGCCAGGTGCAGGCCTGGGCGCTCAACCGTTACTATTATCAGGCGATGATCCCGATCAAGGACGCGAGCCTGATCGCGCGCTGCGAGGATTCGGCGACGCGCCGCGAGTGGCGCAGCCGCCTGGTCGATCATGACGGAAGCCAAGACGGCGAAGGCGGCATCGCGCGCTGGCTCAAGCTCACTGACGGGCTCGGCCTCGACCGCGACTATGTGATGTCGCTCCAGGGCCTGTTGCCGGCGACGCGCTTTGCCGTCGACGCCTATGTGCATTTCGTCCGCGAAAAGACCCTGCTCGAAGCCATCGCCTCGTCGCTGACCGAGCTGTTCTCGCCAGTGATTATCGGCGAGCGCATGGACGGCATGTTGAAGAGCTACGACTTTGTGACCGCGGCGACGCTCGCCTACTTCTCGCAGCGCCCGCCGCAAGCCGAGCGCGACTCGCGCTTCGCCCTCGACTACGTCAAGCAGCACGCCCGGACGCCGGAAACCCAGCGCAGCGTGCTCGGCGCGCTCGAATTCAAATGCGACGTCCTGTGGGCGATGCTGGACGCGCTGTATCATGCCTATGTCGCGCCAAAGCTCGTTCCGCCCGGCGCGTTTGTGCCTGCCGACTAGGAGGCGCTTATGAACGACACACCGTCGGCGATTGCACCGGACGCGCGGCCGCGCCTGCCGCGGGGCGTGCGTCTCGTTCACAACGAGGCGCAGGGCGGATGGGTTCTGCTTGCGCCCGAGCGTGTTTTCAAGGCCGACGCCGTCGCTGTCGAGATCGTCAAACGATGCACCGGCGAGGCGACCTTCGCCGCCATCGTCGACGATCTGGCGACCACCTATTCGGCGCCGCGCGAGCGGATTCTGGCCGACGTGACGGCAATGCTGCGCGGATTGGCCGACAAAAGGCTGTTGGAATTGTAGCAGTCATGCCCGGCCTTGTGCCGGGGCATCCACGTCTTATACCTCGCTGGGCAGGAAGACGTGGATGGCCGCGACGAGCCCGGCCATGACGACGGACAACACCATGGCGGGAAACGGCCCAGCGCTGCACAGTCCCCTCGGCCTTTTGGCCGAGTTGACGCATCGTTGCCCATTGGGCTGCCCCTATTGCTCCAACCCTCTCGCGCTCGATCCGCGTACTGACGAACTCGACACCCAAACCTGGGCGCGCGTGTTCCACGAAGCCGCCGGACTCGGCGTGCTCCAGGTCCATCTGTCGGGCGGCGAGCCGGGCGCGCGGCGCGATCTGATCGAGATCACCGCGGCGGCGCACGCTGCCGGTCTTTACACCAATCTCATTACCTCGGCGGTCGGCATCACCGCGGACACGTTGCGCAAGCTCGCCGACACCGGCCTCGATCATGTGCAGATCTCGATTCAGGACAGCGAGCCCGTCAGCGCCGATCGCATTGCCGGCTATGACGGCGCTTTCGCCCGCAAACGCGCGCTCGCCGCCGAAGTCGTGCGTCTGAAGGTGCCGCTGACGGTCAACGCGGTGATGCATCGCGCCAACATCGACCACCTCGATGACATGGTGGCGCTCGCGCTTTCGCTCGGCGCCAGCCGCGTGGAAATCGCGCATGCGCAATATTACGGCTGGGCGCTGAAAAACCGCGCCGCGTTGATGCCGACCGCCGAGCAGGTCAGGCGCGCCGCGGCTGCAGTCGAGCGGCTGCGTCAAAAACATCACGGCGAGATCGTCATCGACGCGGTCGTGCCCGATTACCACGCCCGGCTGCCGAAGCCCTGCGTCGGCGGTTGGGGACGCCGCTCGCTCAATGTCACGCCGAGCGGCAAGGTGTTGCCGTGCCACGCCGCTGAATTTATTCCCGGCCTCGAATTCTGGTCGGTGCGCGACCACGCCCTCGCCGACATTTGGGCGAATTCGCCGGCGTTCAACGCTTTCCGCGGCACCGCCTGGATGAAGGAGCCGTGTGCGAGCTGTGCGCGGCGTGACATCGATTTCGGCGGCTGCCGCTGCCAGGCTTTCGCCTTGACCGGCGACGCCCGCGCGACCGACCCGGTCTGCCATCTGGCACCCACCCATGAGCAGGTCGCGGCGCTGGCGGCGGTGCAAACGGATGCGCCCTACGCCTATCGGCGGATGTAGTCCTTTACCGCCGGCCGCGCCGGCTCTCGGCTGCACGATCTCGCGCCCTCACCCCATCCAAGCCGCCTGGATTTCGGACTTCGTCTCCGCACTGCAACAGGCTAAACTGAAACCGGGCGATTGGGGCAATGGCGGGCCTGCAACCGGCCGCGCCGACGGAAGGGCGAGGCATGATGGCGCTTTCCATTAACGGAAAGTCCTATGACGTCGACGTCGAGCCGGACACACCCTTGCTCTGGGTGTTGCGCGACACCATCGGCCTCACCGGCACCAAATACGGCTGCGGCATAGCCCAATGCGGCGCCTGCACCGTACATATCGACGGCGTGGCGACGCGCTCGTGCCAAGTGCCGGTCGGCAGCCTGAAGGGTCGCGAAGTGACCACAATCGAGGCGCTGGCGCAGAACGGCAAGCTGCACGCGGTGCAAAAAGCCTGGATCGAATTCGACGTGCCACAATGCGGCTATTGTCAGAGCGGCATGATGATGGCGGTGGTGGCTTTGCTCAAACAGAAGCCCAATCCGACGGACGCCGATATCGACGCGGCAATCACCAACATTTGCCGCTGCGGTACCTATCAGCGTGTTCGCGCGGCCATCCATGCGGTCGCCGGCGCGTGACAGTGAGGTTGCGATGATGCGTGCGATCAGAGCGCTGCTGCTCCTGATCTTGGCCGGTGCGACGGCGGTCCCGGCAGTTGCGCCGGCCGCCGAGCAGGTCGACCTCCTGCTGGTGCTGGCCGCCGACGTCTCGCGCAGCGTCGATAGCGGGAAATTCCAGCTGCAGCGCGAAGGTTATGCCGCCGCCGTCTCCGATCCGCACGTGCTCGACGCCATCAGGTCCGGCCGTGTCGGCCGCATCGGGTTGACCTATGTCGAGTGGTCGGGCGTCGGTTCACAGCGCGTCGTGATCGACTGGACCACGGTGAGCGACGCCGAAATCGGCCAAAGGGTTTGGCGACCGCCTGCTGGAGGCGCCACGGTCGTTCGCGGACCGCACCTCGATCAGCGGCGCCATCGAATTTGCCATGGGCCATCTGGCCCGCGCCCCATACGAATCCGAGCGCCGCACCATCGATATCTCGGGCGACGGGACCAACAATTCGGGCCGTGATGTGACGGTTGTGCGCGACGAGGCGCTTGCACAGGGCGTCACCATCAATGGTCTGGTCATTCTCAGCGAAACGCCGCTGGCCTGGAATCCCGACCACACCAATCCGCCGGGCGGGCTTGATAACTATTACCGCAACAATGTCATCGGCGGCCCAGGCGCATTCGTGCTGGCGGCGCAAAACTTCAACTCATTCGGCGAAGCTATCGTCAAAAAAATGATCGCCGAGGTCGCCCAAGCCGAGCCGCCGCGCCGGACCTTGGCCCGTTGAGTGGCACGCCCAACCGCCGGCGCGCCACCGGACTCGTCCACCGGGCAGCCGCAATTTGACGGCGACCAGCCGGGTTTGGCCATGTGCGGCAACCCTTTGGGCGAACACACGGCAGCCCCGGCCACGAAAGCGACACAGACCCCGGGCATGTTTGCTGCTCACCTGCCAATCCGTATATTCGATCGGCGCAAGCGAACATTGGAACGCAACCCGTGACCGCGGCTATCGGCCTCAAACGCCTCGCGATTGCTGTCGTGGCCGTCATTGCGGCCGTCGTTGTTGCGCTGGTCGCGCTCTCGTTCCTGATCCCCGCGGCGACCGTGCGCGATGCCGTCGCCAAGGAAATCCACGCCGTCACCGGGCTCGATCCGGTGCTGCGCGGCGACCTGTCGGTGTCGCTCTTCCCGTCCGGCACGGTGACCTTCCACAACGTGGTGCTCGGCGACGAGCGTAACGGCGAGCCCGGCTTGATCGCCGACGAACTGACCGCGCGGCTGCGGTATTTTCCGTTGCTGGCCGGGCGGGTCGAAATTGCCGGAGTGACGCTGGTACGGCCGACCATCGCCGTGACCTTCCTGCCTGGCGGCCAATCGAACTGGTCGGGGCTTATCCAATCGCTGGCGCATGCGCTGCAGCCGGATCCGGAGCGCACCGCATCATTTTCGGAAATCGGCATTGTCGACGGCACCGTCGTGGTTCACAAATCTTATGGCGGCAAGGACGTGACCGACCGGCTCGATGGCGTCGAATTTCAGCTCGCCTGGCCGTCGATCTCGCGCAGTTTTGGCGCCAGCGGCCGCTTTGTGTGGCACGACGAGCCGATCGAGGCGAGCCTGACGCTTGGCGATTTTCTCGCGGCGCTGAGCGGCGAGCGATCGGGCGTCAAAGTGCGGCTCTCCGGCGCGCCGATTAAAGCCGCGTTCGACGGCGCCATGAGCGCGCAGCCGAGCTTCAAGATCGATGGCACGCTCAGCGTGGAATCGCCGTCGCTGCGCGACACCATGCATTGGACCGACGCCAGCCGGTTGCCGTTCGGCGGCTTCGGCCGCTTCGCGCTCAAGGGGCACAGCAGCATCGGCGGCGGCGTAGTTTCGCTGTCCAACGTCAATGTCGAGCTCGACGGCAATTCGGCGGAAGGCGTGATCACGCTCTCGACCGACCGGCGCACGGTCCAGGGCACGCTTGCCGCCGACGCGCTCGACGTTACGCCGTATGTCTCCGGAATTCACCTCTTGGCCGCCAACGAGCGCAACTGGGATCAGTTCCCGATCGCGCTGAACGGCTTCGCCGACTTCGATCTCGATCTGCGCATCTCCGCGGCAAGCGTCAAAATAGCCTCGGCGCAGTTGGGCCGCACCGCGGTCGCGGCGAACATGCGCGGCGGCAAGCTCGACGTCACCATCGGTGAGTCGCAGGCCTTCGGCGGCATCGCCAAGGGCTCGCTCGGCATTGCCAGCGCCGACGGCGGCGTCGCCGTGACCTCGCACGTCGCCTTCGTCGACGTCGATCTCGAGAGCTGCCTCGGTCAGGTGTTCGGGATTCGCCGGCTCGCCGGACGCGGCAACCTGGCGCTCAATATCGAAGGATCGGGATCGTCGGTGTTGGCGGTGACCAACACGCTCAGCGGCACCGCAAGCCTGAACGCCCATAACGGCGCGCTCGCCGGCATCAATGTCGAGCAATTGCTGCGCCGGCTCGAACGCCGGCCGCTCTCGGGCAACGGCGATTTCCGCAGCGGGCGCACGCCGTTCGACCAACTGGCGCTCAATCTCAAAATCGAGCAGGGCCAGGTGTCGATCGACGAGATGCAGCTCTCCGGTCCGGCCGTGCGTCTTGCGGTCGGCGGCCAGGTCTCGGTTCCGACGCGCGATCTCGACCTCAAAGGGGTGGCGACGCTGGCCTCGAGCGAAACCGCCAACGAATTCGACCTACCCTTCGTCGTGCAGGGCCCATGGGACGACCCGATCATGCTGCCCGATGCGCAGAGCCTGATCCGCCGTTCCGGCGCCGCCGCGCCGCTCCTTGAATCGGTCAAGTCTCGCACCGCCGGCTCGGCGGTGCGTGCAGTCATCGACAAGCTTTTGGCCAATCCAACGGGCGCTGCTGTTCCCGCCGGCGTCGAAGGACCCCGATTGAGTTTCATATCCGCGCGGCCGCACCGCGCGCGCCCGTGAGCTTGGCGAGCAGCGACGCGACGATCACCGCGGCGCCGACGACCCCGACCATGATGCTGCACACGGCATTCATCTCTGGCTTTACGCCAAGACGCACCTCGGAATAGATGCGGATCGGCAGCGTGGTCGTTCCCGGTCCGGTGGTGAAGCTCGCGATGACCAGATCGTCGAGCGAGAGCGCGAAGGCCAGCATCCAGGCGGCCGCTACCGCCGGCGCGATCAGCGGCAAGGTCACGGACACGAAGGTGCGCAGCGGCGGCGCGCCAAGATCCGCCGCCGCTTCCTCCAAACTCATGTCGAAATCCGCGAGCCGCGACTGCACGATCACGGTGGCGAAGCACATCGCCATGGTGGTGTGCGCGATGGCCACCGTCCAAAAGCCGCGATCGACCGCGATGGCGACGAACAGCAGAAGCAGCGACAGGCCGGTGATCACCTCCGGCATCACCAGCGGCGCGTAGATCATCGCGGCGAACGGCAGCCGGCCGCGAAAGCGGCCGAAACGCGTCAGCGCCAGCGCCGCCAGCGTCCCCAATATCGTCGCCGCGCTGGCCGAAGCGAGCGCGAGGCGAAGGCTGATCACGGCCGATTCGATGAGCGGCGCGTCGTTGAAGAGCTCCGCATACCAGCGCGTCGACCAGCCCCCCCAGACCGCGGCGAGACGCGAAGCGTTGAACGAATAGATCACCAGCACGACGATCGGCAGATAAAGAAAAGCAATACCGAGAACGATGGCGGCGATGTTGACGGCGGATACCTTGCGCATGGTCAGTCCCGCTCCACGACACGCATCGCCTGGTTCTGATAGATCACGATCGGCGTGACCAGGAGGCAAACCAGCACCACGGCAACCGCCGAGGCCGCCGGCCAATCCTTGTTGCCGAAGAATTCCATCCAGATCGTCTGACCAATCATCGGCGACTGCGAACCGCCCAGCAGGTCGGGGATGACGAACTCGCCGACGATCGGGATGAAGCACAGCAGCACGCCGGCAAGGATGCCGGAGGACGACAGCGGCACCGTGACCAGCCAAAAAATCTTCCAGCGCGGACAACCGAGATCGGCGGCGGCCTCGAGCAGCGACTCGTCGAGTTTCTCGAGCGTCGCGTAAAGCGGCAGCACCATGAACGGCAGATAGGAATAGACGATACCGATATAGATCGCCGTGTCGGTCGCGAGCCAGGCCGGCGGCTCCTTGACGATGGCGAGCGCCATGAGCACGTCGTTGAGCGGGCCCTCACGCTGCAGGATGTTCATCCATGCATAGATGCGGATCAAGAGCGACGTCCAGAACGGCAACGCCGTGAGCAAGACCAGCACCGCCTGCCAGCGCCGCGGCGTGCGCGCGATGGCGTAGGCGATCGGATAGCCGATGACGAGCAAAATGAGCGTCGCGAACGCCGCGATCTCGATGCTTTTCAGATACGAGAGCAGATAAAGCGGATCGGAGCCGAGCAGCGCGTAATTTTCAAACGAGAGCCCGGCGAAAAAAGCCGCAACGCCGCGCCAGCCGGCCGCGAGGTCGAGCACCGGCGTGTAAGGCGGCTGGGCGATCGCGGTCTGCGACAGGCTGATCTTGAGCACAATGAGAAACGGCACCAGGAAAAAAGCGAGCAGCCACGCATAGGGAAACCCGATGGCAAATCGCCGCCAACTGGAACCCGACTGCCGCCGCTTCATCCTGCCCTCAGTGCGTCAGCACGATCGCGGCCTCGGCCGGCCAGCTCAACCACACCTGCTCGTCGAAGCCGATGGCGCGCGCGGCGCCATCGACATTGGCGACCGCGGCCCGCACCAGCGATCCGTCGCGGATGCGCAGCTTGTAGACCGAGACGTCGCCAAGGTAGCCGATTTCAACGACCGCGCCGGGAATGCAATTGGCCAAATCCGCCGATGGCGGCTCGCGGCTGATGCGCACCTTCTCCGGCCGCACCGCGACCCAGACCATCGCGCCCGGCGCCGCTGCGGGCTTAGTGGCCACGCGCAGGTTGCCCGCCGGGGTGCCTTCGACGCTCAAACCGTCGTCCGCGAGGCGGCCCTGGAAAAGGTTGATGTCGCCGACAAAGTCCGCGACCCAGCGAGAGCTCGGCCGCTCATAGATTTCTGCAGCGGGCGCGACCTGCATGAGGCGGCCACGATCCATCACGGCAATGCGGTCGGCGACCGTCATGGCCTCGCTCTGGTCATGGGTGACGATGACGAAGGTCAGCCCGAGCGCGCGTTGCAGCTCCATCAACTCGAACTGGGTTTCGCCGCGCAGTTTCTTATCGAGCGCCGCCATCGGCTCGTCGAGCAACAAGACGCGCGGTCGCTTGGCCAAGGACCGGGCCAGGGCGACGCGCTGGCGCTGGCCGCCGGACAGCTCGTGCGGCTTGCGGGCGCCAAAACCTTGGAGGCGCACCAGCGCCAGCATGTCGGCGACGCGGGTGGCGATTTCGCGCCTGGCCAGGCCGTCCTGTTTCAGGCCGAAGGCGATATTGGCTTCGACGGACAGATGCGGAAACAGCGCGTAACTCTGAAACATCATGTTGACCGGCCGCCGATACGGCGGCACCGGCGCCAGATCAACACCGTCGACCAAAATGTGGCCGGCATTCGGCTGCTCGAAACCGGCAATCAGGCGCAACAGCGTGGTCTTGCCGCAACCCGAAGGTCCGAGCAGGGCGAAGAATTCACCTTCATAAATATCAAGCGAGAGCTGATCGACGACGGCGGCGCTGCCGAAGCGCTTGGTCAACGCCTGGATGCGCAGCAGCGGACGCAGATTTGGATCGGTCCACGGCGCAAAATCTCGTTTCGAGCCGGCGATCTGCGTCCACTCCTGGGAAGCTCGGGATGCTCGCGGGCTATTTAACGCAAATTACGCCGACCGACAAATGCCGCCGCCGTTTCGTCGCGCCGTAATGGCGGCGCCTGGCACCGGCGTCAGACGATCGTCGGCGGCACGAGCGACGCGGCCAGATTGACGTTCTCAACGCCATCGGGCGCGAGCTTGCGCGGCTCCGGACCGTAATAGTCGCCGAGCTGCACGGTCGGGCGCGGCTGCAAGGTGATGGACACCAGCCGATCGTAGAGCGCCTTTGCCGAAACCGGCTTGACCAGATACTCGTTGACGCCGAGCCGCACCGCTTCGACCACGCGCCAGCGTTCACCATGACCGCTCAGCATGATGATCGGAACGTCTGGCATCGGAAACACGCCCGGCGAACGCACGATGCGCACCAGCTCGGCGCCGCTCAGGAGCGGCATTTCCCAGTCGAGCACCACCACATCGGGACCGACCGTGCGAATGGTATCGAGCGCGGTGATGCCGTCGCCGGCCTCGTAGATGTCCTTGACGCCGCAATTGACCAGGAGATTGCGCACCATTTTGCGCATGTATTGATTGTCGTCGACCACCAGCACGCACAGCGCCTGGATGCGGTCGGCGAGTTCTTTCTTCGACAGCTTGGCCGGCACCACTGATCCGTCAGGGGCGACGCGGTCCGCGACATCTCGCTTTGGCAGCTTGGATGACATGACTGATCCGACAGAGTTCACCCAAGGGCGCCGATGCCGACGCGATGTGCATCAGACCACGGGCGCCTTGCGGGTTGGTAAAGCGGCGCCGGTCGCGGCCGCCGACATGGTGTGTGTTCCGTTAAGGGGGCTGGCATGCGCTAAACCCAAGCCACATCGGTTTCCGGCTTGAGGCTCGAGAGCTGACGCGGCTCGGGCCCGTAATAATCGCCTATTCGCACCATCGGGCGCGGATTGGCGATCAGCGAAACCAAGCGCGCAAGCAGCGCTTTGGTGGAGACCGGCTTGACCAGAAACTCGTTGACGCCGAGATTCACCGCGGCGACCACGCGCGAACGCTCGCCGTGGCCGGTGAGCATGATGATCGGCACATCCGGCAACGGAAAGGTGTCCGGCGAGCGCACGGTGCGCACGAATTCCGGACCGTTGGGGTGCGGCATTTCCCAATCGACAATGACGACGTCCGGCGACAGCCGGCGGATCACGTCCAGACCCGAGTTGCCGTCATTGGCTTCGTAAATCGCCCGCACGCCGATCGCCTGCAACAGCGAACGCGTGACTTTCCGCATGGTCGGCTCGTCATCGACGATCAACACCTTGAGCGTCACGAGCTTCCGTGCGACGGCGTTGGCGGCCGGTTTCATGGCGCTCCTTCGGTCTCGACGGCCAACGTGACCATAAGCGCTTAAAATCCGAATGAAGCGCTTCGATAAAATTTGATCGATGGCACGGCTTAGGCCCTTGCCGCCGTCATGAAACGATTGAGTGCCGCCCGGTCTTCCCGCGAAACGCGTAACCCGAGCTTGGAGCGGCGCCACAGCACGTCGTCCTCGGTGTGCGCCCATTCCTTTGTCATCATGTAGCGCACCTCAGCCGCCGTGAGGTCGGCGCCAAAGCGTGCGCCGAGATCGTCCGGGCGCGCTGCCCCGTGTAAGACAGTCCCGACGCGCGTGCCATAGGCGGCGACGAGCCGCTCGGCATGGCTCTTGGCGAGGAACGGCCATTGCCGCCGGGTCTGCTCGATCAGTGCCGTGGCCCCGTCATAGGCGAAGTCGCCGCCGGGCAACGGCACCTCCGCCGTCCATGGCCGCGACGGCGGAAAAAAGTGCGACAGCCGCGACAGCACGTCTTCGGCCAGCCGGCGGAAGGTCGTCAGTTTGCCGCCATAGACCGTGAGCAGCGGCGCCGCGCCGAATTCTTTGTCGAGCGACAGCGCGTAATCGCGACCGACGTCCTGCGGTCTGCCGGCGCCGTCGTCGTAAAGCGCTCGCACACCGGCGAATGCCCATGTCACGTCGGCGGCGCCGATGACGACGCGGAAATAGGCGTTGATGACGCCGCAGAGATAGTCGATTTCCGCTTCGGTCGGCACGGCCGAAGCGGGATCGCCGGCAAAACTGCGATCGGTCGTGCCGATCAGCGTAAAGTCGCGCTGAAAGGGAATGGCGAAGACGACCCTGCCGTCAGGTGCCTGCAAAATGTAGGCGCGATCGTGATCGTACAGCCGCGGCACGACGATATGGCTTCCCTTGTCGAGCCGTAGCCGGCCGGACGGCGGCCGATGCAAAACCGTCTCGGCGACCGTTTCCACCCAGGCCCCGGCTGCGTTGACCAAAACACGCGCGGTCACGACGTCGCGCACACCGCGGCTATGGAGGACGAGCCGCCAGACGTCGGCCCGCTCGGCACGGACACAGCGTGTACGGGTGCGGATCGCCGCGCCGCGCTCGGCGGCGTCGACTGCATTGAGCACCACCAGCCGCGCATCGTCGGCGAAGCAATCGGAATACTCGTAGCCGCGATGGAAATGCCGCTTAAGCGGTTGGCCCGCCGCATCGGTGATGAGATCGAGCGACCGCGTGCCGGGCAGGATCTCGCGGCGCCCGAGCAGATCGTAAACCAGGAGACCCAATCGGAGCACGATCGGCGAGCGGCTTGCGGGACCCAGCGGCAGCACGAAGCGGAGCGGCCGGATCAGGTGCGGCGCCATCCGCAGCAGAATTTCGCGTTCGCCGAGCGCCGCGCGCACCAGCCGGAGCGCGCCGTGTTCCAGATAGCGCAAGCCGCCATGGATCAGCTTCGAGGACGCCGACGACGTGCCCGACGCGAGATCGTTCTGTTCGACAAGCACGACTTTCAATCCGCGCCCGGCGGCATCGCGCGCGATACCGGCGCCATTGATGCCGCCGCCGATGATAGCGAGATCGAAATCGGCCATGCCTTTTGATTCCCTTTCGCTCTCCTGTTGCGCTCGGGAGAGCGTGAGCCTGCGCACGCGACACGCGATCGCGCCAGGCGGGCGTTTCCGATACGCCGACGATTATTGCTCCACGGCCGGCGGCGACTGGCGACTGGTCTCGCTTGCCAGCAGCCGCTTCTGCAGTTCGGTGTACGGACGAAGAAAATTCTTCTTCTTTTTGATCGGGTGCCGGCGGCTGCGGGACCTGCGGCTCTCGATGACGAAGCGCCATTCCTCAAGCTCGCCGCTCAGGATGGAAGCGAGGCGCTGCATGCCGGCGGCGACGTGATCGTAGTCGCGCGGCGCTGCCAGGATATTGCGCTTGATGCGAAACAGCCGGGCGATGGTCTG
Organism: uncultured Alphaproteobacteria bacterium; assembly: GCA_963829395.1. Classification (GTDB taxonomy): domain Bacteria; phylum Pseudomonadota; class Alphaproteobacteria; order Rhizobiales; family Xanthobacteraceae; genus BOG-931. The sequence continues at coordinate 59,830 of CAWHHX010000005.1, forward strand.
CGCCGACCGCTCGACCAGGCGGACGAGATCGGCATCGACTCGCAAGCCATTCAACGACGTCATGGTCGCCGGCAGGACCGCCAGCAATACGATGGCAAATGGCTTCCAACCCACCGCTTCCAGGCTGCCGGCCCGAAGCGCCGAGATGGCAAGCAGCACCGCGACGCCGAGCGAAGTCACCAATGCGGCATGGGCGCCAAAGAACAGCCGCCGCTCCAACAAGCCAAGCTGTCGAAATGTCCTGCGATGGTAATCAATTTGATCCGGTATCTCGACGTTGCACAGGCGATCCGCGGCAAGCGCAATCGACGCTCCGTCGATTTTGCCTTGCGGCGGGCCGAGCGCGTGCGCCATGCGCGCGACATACCAATCGATCCAGGATCTTTCGCGGCGCAGACCGGAGCGGACCTGCCAGCCGCCGCCAAGACCGAAGGTTTGGCGAAAGCCGAGCCAGCGCAGCCGTTCGGCGACGACGCGGTAGTCGAGCCAGCGCTCCTGCCAGCGATGCCGGCCGCGAAACGCGGCATCGGCAAGCACCAGCCCGTTGGCGAGAAGCTGGACGGCGATCGACGCCGCCGACAGCGACGGCACCAGCAGGCCGACGACGCCGGAGAGCCACGTACCGAGAATGACGACGAGGTATTGGCTGACCGAACTCGAGCGAAACTGCCGTCCATATTGGACGGCAAGGCCGTCGATGATCGTGCGGGCACGATCGACCGGCGCCAGCCGCGGCGCATCCGCCAACGCGGCGCCGGGCACTGCCGCGGCCGGGCGCGCCGGATTTGCCGCCGCGGCTGCGCGCTTACCGGTGTCGCCAGGCCGGCTCGCCAGCGTCTTGAGCAAAAGCGGATACTCGAAGCGCCACAGAGCGGATCGCGGCGTCTCGGCGATGAGGTCGATGAGCGCCCGGCGTTGGGCGTCCCTTGACGGCGGGCCGACGACGCCCTGGACGAATGCAGTCAGGTCGGCCGGCAGCGGCCTGCGGCCGAGGTCGCTCGCGACCGGCGGCTCGAAATCATCGATCGGCGCTGCCGAGAGAATGGCCGGCGCCCCAGGCGACAGCGGGTCGACAACGATAACGGGAATGCCCTTGACCACGGCGGCCTGAACAACATCGCCGGTGCCGGCACGGCCGCGCGCCCGGCCGCCGTTCCAGATGGCGACGAGGAGGTCGATGTTGGAAAGGATGATGTCATTGGCGCGTTCGTAAGCGCGGGGCCCTTCATCGCGCCGTCCTGGGAGTTCGAGCAGGGAGTTGGTCGTTGCGAATAATTCCGCCGCCAGGTCGGCGCCCGCTGGCGAAAAGTCGCTGCGGTAGTCGTCCAAGGCAAACGGAATGACGCAGGAAATCTTCAGGCCATGGCGGCGGGCGGCGCGCATTGCGAGCAAGTCAGCGCCTTCGGCGCCCATGGTTATCAGGCGCGTGACGGGAGCGGCGGCGGCGAAAAATGCCGCGTCCTGCGCGGTTACCGTTGCCAGCGCGCGCCGCAGCGCCTCCAGCACGACGCCGATGTCTCGTTCGGTCGCTTCGGCCGTCGCTCCGGTCATGCCAACGTTGCGATGACCCGTCAGACCGAGGGACAATACCGGCGGCGGGAGCAGTTCCTCCGACATCATGCGCCGTTAGCCGACATTTGGCCCGGGATCAACGCGTATCGATGATCGCGAGCGGCGTCGGCGGCCATGCGGTGCTTTTACTGCATCTCCGCCGGCAGCAGCCATTGATGGATTGAACCTTCTTTCTCAAATCCGGAACGGCGCGATAGTTTTGACGAAGGGGAGAGCGAGCGTGCTCGAATGACCTATCCGCCCCATCCATCCGACAAGCAACAATCATGTTATTATATAGACGAGGCGGCTCAAATGGGAAACACGCCCAACAGCAAACACGCCAATAGGAAACACGCCAATGGACTTTCGCGATCGTCACATCGTGGTCACGGGCGGCGCCGGCGCGCTCGGCACTGCTCTGGTCGGGGCGCTGATCGAAGCAGGCGCCATTTGCCACATCCCGTGTTTTAACGAGGCGGAAGCCGAGCGCTTTGCACTGCGCGCCCACCAACAGGTCAAGCTCGTCGTCGCCGGCAATCTTGCGGACGAGCCGTCCGTCGCCGGTTTCTATCAACCGATCGCATCGCTCTGGGCATCGATCCATCTGGCCGGCGGCTTCGCCGGCGGGGCGCTGCGCGAGACCAGCGCGGCGACGATGCGCCAGCAGATCGACATGAATCTCGTGAGCTGCCTGCTGTGCTGCCGCGCCGCAGTAACCGCGATGGCCGGCCATGGCGGCCGCATCGTCAATGTCGCCGCCCGCGCGGCGCTCGAATGGCGAAGCGGCGCCGGCATGACCGCCTACACGGCAAGCAAGGCCGCCGTGGCCGCGCTGACCGCCGCGCTTGCCGAGGAAGTCGCCAAGGACGGCATCCTCGTCAACGCGGTGGCGCCATCGATCATGGACACACCGGCCAATCGCAAATCGATGCCGAAAGCCGACTACGATCTCTGGCCGAAGGTCGAAGAGGTCGCGGCAACGATCATGTTTCTCGCTTCGCCGGAAAACCGCGTCACCCGCGGCGCGATCGTGCCGGTGTATGGAAAGTCGTAGCGGCTCGGTCATTGCGAGGAGCGGGAGCGACGAAGCAATCCGGCTCTGAAGTCTGGATTGCTTCGCTGCGCTGGCAATGACGGCGAGAGGCCTCTTCAATATCCCGGCCACAAGCCCGGCGTTGCCAGTTCGAGGAGATGGCCGTCGGGATCGCGGAAATAAATGCTTTCGCCGCCGCGCGGCCAATTGGTGCGGCCCTCGATGGCGACATCGGCGGCGGCAAGGCGCGTCTCCCATTCCGCCAGCGCGTCCGGCGCGACGGAAAGGGCGATATGAACCGGGCCGCTGCCGTCATGCGGCGGTATCGTGCCGCCGGGCAGCTGCACGGTCTCGAGCGAACGGCCGCGCAAGAACAACAACAACACGCCGCGGCCGCCGATGTCGTAGGCGCACAGCCGCGCATCGCGGTAGATGCTGTTGAGGCCGAGCACCTGTTCGTAGAACGGACAAGCGCGCTCGAACGCGTCGACATAAAGCGAGGTTTCCAGAACGCCGAGAAGGTCGGGCATATGTCGTCCGCTCAATCCCGCGAATGCGGGAATCCAGCTTTTTCTTTCTCAATTCTCGCAGGCCCGCTGGGTCCCCACCTTCGCGGGGACGAGCGGCATATTACCCCGAGATCGGCACGATCTCGCGCATCGGCGCGCGCACCAGCCGGCTGATGGCGCTGGCGGCGACGATCGCCTGGCCCTGCGCATAGGCCTCGTGGTTCTGCTCGATATAATCGAGGTCGTAGAGGTAATTCACCATCAGGCCGTAGGACTGCTGCAACGCCCGCTCGGATGTGTCGCCGAGCCAATCGAGCCGTTCGAGACGCGCGCCATTGCCGAGATGGAAGCGGGCGACGGCGTCGGCGGGCAGGCCGCGGCTGTTGCGCGCGCGCAGATAATACCAGGCGGCGGCGCGCAAGAACGGCTCGCGGATCGTTGTTGCCAAGGCCTGATCGCGCCACCAATCGGGACGCGCGAGCGCGGCCAACGCCTGGCGGTCATCCTCATCGAGCACGAGCGAGGCCGCGTTGGCGCGCTCGCGATTGAGCCAGACGGCGAAATTCGGCGCCGGCGACAGCGTCACGAAGTTCGAGATGCGCGGCAGCTCGCGGCTGACCTCTTCCACCACCTGCTTGATGAGGAAGTGTCCGAAGGTCACACCGGCGAGCCCACGCTGGCAATTGGTGATCGAGTAGAACACCGCCGTCGTCGCCCGCGCCGGCTCGACCGGCTCGCGCCGATCGGACAGGATCGGCGCGATCGCGCCGGGTATTTCGCGGGTGAGCGCGACCTCGACGAAGATCAGCGGCTCGTCGACCAGGGCCGGATGAAAGAACGCGTAGCAGCGGCGGTCGGGCGGATCGACGCGGCGGCGCAGATCCTCCCAGTCGCGAATTTCGTGCACGGCTTCGTAGCGGATGATCTTTTCCAGGATCGAAGCCGGCGTCGACCAATCGATGCGGCGCAACACCAGAAACCCCCGATTGAACCAGGACGAGAACAGATGGACGAAATCGTTGTCGACCACGGCGAGGTCGTCGCGATGGTCCATGGCGTCAAGGAGCTGTTCGCGAATGCGGACGAGAGCAGCGGTGCCGCCGGGAGCAAGATTGAGCCGGCGAAACAGTTCGAGCCGCCGCGGCTCGCTGTCGCGATGGAGCTCCGCGGCGGCGGCGGCCGACGGCGATTGCCGCCACGCCTCGATCGCGGCATCGACGCGGGCGCGATCGTGGCCGAAGGTCTGCGCCAGCGTCTCAAAGAAGGCGATGCGCGGCCCGGTGGTCAGTTCGGCATAATCCGCCAGAATTTCGTTGGCCAGCGCGACGCCGGAGGCCTCGCCACGGCCGGACAAAAGCGCCTCGCAGAGTTCCACGATACCGTCGGAGCGGCCGTGGGCCGGCTCGCGGCGCATGATCAAGGCGCGGCTGCGGTCAGCGATGCTCTGCAGCATGTCGCTGAAGAACGAGGTATTCACCGCGACCATCGATCCGTCATCCGCTCCGACCCGAATTAGCTAATGATCGCCGGCAGCGATGACAAGCCGGCGAAACTTTCAGCCAGTAGACAAAACCATACGGCCTTGTCAGTTAACGGCCGCACGGCCAAGCTGCCGGCAGGTGTAGGAGAACAGTCGATGCCGGGTCCGCTGGCCGGTCTGCGCGTGTTGGAGCTTGCCCGCATCTTGGCCGGTCCGTGGGCCGGGCAAATCCTTGCCGATCTCGGCGCCGACGTGATCAAGGTCGAGCGCATGGGCGCCGGCGACGATACCCGCGGCTGGGGGCCGCCTTTTGTCGCCGGGGCCGACGGCGGCCATCTCGGCGCCGCCTATTTTCACGGCACCAACCGCGGCAAGCGCTCGATCGAGCTCGACTTCGAAAGCGAACAAGGGCGGCGCATCGTGCGCAAGCTGGCGGCGCGCTCGGATGTGTTGATCGAGAATTTCAAGGTCGGCGGGCTCGCCAAATTCGGCCTCGACTATCAAAGCCTGGCGCCGGACAACCCGCGGCTCATCTATTGCTCGGTGACCGGCTTCGGCCAGACCGGGCCCAATGCGCAGCGCCCCGGCTACGACCTGATGGCGCAAGGCATCGGCGGCATGATGGATTTGACCGGCGATCCCGCCGGCGAACCGATGCGCGCCGGCACCCCGGTGTCCGATCTTTTCACCGGCGTGTACTCAGCCGTCGGCATCCTCGCGGCGCTGGCGCGGCGGGAAAAAACCGGCCGCGGCGGCTATGTCGACACCGCTTTGGTCGACACTACCGTCGGCGTTCTGGCCAACCAGGCGCTGAATTTTCTGGTCTCCGGCAAAGTCCCGCACCGCATGGGCAACGCGCATCCCAACATCACGCCCTATCAGGTGTTTCCGGTCGCCGACGGCCACATCATCATCGCCTCGGGCAACGACGGCCAGTTCGCCAAACTGTGCGCCGTGTTGGGCGAGCCGGCGCTCGCGAAGGACGAAAAGTACATCGACAACAAAGCGCGACTGGCGCACCGCGCCGAACTGGTGGCGCGCCTCTGCGCCTTGACCGCGCGCGTGCCGCGCGCCGCTCTGCTCGAAAAGCTCGAAGCGGTCGGCGTGCCGGCCGGCCCGATCAACGATCTGGCGCAGGTCTTTTCCGATCCGCAAGTGGTCTATCGCGGCATGCGCATCGACCGGCCGAGCGAAGCCGCCAAGGCCGGATCGATTCCCGGCGTGCGCACGCCGATCATGCTCGACGGCGCGCCGATGGCGGCGGAGCGTCCCTCGCCGCGGCTCGGCGAACATACCGACGAAATCCTGCGCGAAATCGGCGAGACGTAAGTTCATTGCGCCAACTTGCGTTCTGCAATACGGGAGCTTGAGATGATCAAAGTCGCCGGCGGCTTTCTGGCATTGTTGGTGATGGTGACGGCCACGGCGGCGCTGGCCGCCGACAACCCGCTGCTCGGCACCTGGAAATTGAAATCGTATGTGCGCGAAGTGGCGGCGACCGGCGAGCGCTACAACGAGCGCGGCGAGCGGCCGAACGGCTATCTCAGCTATGCGGCGGACGGCCGCATGTACGCGATCATCACCTGGGACAACCGGCCCAGTCCGAACGACGTGGTGCCGAGCGACGAGGAGCGGGTGCGGCTCTACCGGACCATGATTTCCTACGCCGGCACTTATACGGTGGACGCCGAGAAGGTGGTCCATCATGTCGATATCTCGTGGAATCAAAATTGGACCGGGACCGATCAGGTCCGCTTCTACAAGCTCGAAGGCAACACGCTGACCATCACGTCCGCGCTCGCCAAGAATTTCACCGACGGCCGCGAAGGCCGCAGCATTCTGGTGTGGGAGCGGCTGGCGCACTAGCGCGGATTTCATCCTGCCCCGCGAAGCGTTGTCGCGGCGCGATCGCGCCACTCTTCATCCTGCCCCGCGCAGCGGGGAAGGGGGACCGCGCGTTAGCGCGGTGGAAGGGGCCTCGGCCTCGCGGCCGGCCGCATCGCCGCATGCCCCCTCCACCACCCTTCGGGTGGTCCCCCCTCCCCCGCGCTGCGCGCGGTGGCGGATAACGTCATCGTCATTGCGAGGAGCGAAGCGACGAAGCAATCCAGTTCTCCGAGCGAGCGGCCCTGGATTGCTTCGCTGGCGCTCGCAATGACGAGTATTCTCGCGGCGCGTCTTCGCGCCCGAGCTCTGCCTCTCACCACGCACCAAAAATAAATTCGCCTCCGGCACAAAAGAGGGAGGCGAAGCGCCGACAGGCGCATTGTCCTACCAATCGCCGCTTGCGCGGCGGCGCGCCTTGTCTCCTTCCTCCTCATTGGCGGGGAGGGTTGGGAGGGGGCGCGCCCGCCTATCGGCGCTTCACCGCGGCACTCGCCACCGGCTCTTACCCCGATGGCTCAGCCCCAGAACCGGGTTTCCCGACGTCTCAAGCTAGCGGGTGTTTTGCCCGCTCACATTCTAGCCGTCGGTTAAGCACGCTCCGTGCGGACCGGTCCTTTTGCCGGTCGACCGGTGCCCCAGAGCCGCCCGAGTGCGGATTGGCAATTCCGCCCGCGGGGACCGCAGCTCGCTCCGCTTTTCAGGCATGCCGGCCGGACAAGCGCCCTTAGGTGAGCGAGATTTGCCGTATGTAACTTTATCGGTGACTTATGTCAATAGACTGGTGACAAATATTTCGCTCGTCATGCCGGGCCGGCACCCCGGCGCTGCGTCGCCTCCCGGATTTCGCTTCGCTCAATCCGAGCTACGACCAAAACTAAAACACCTCGCAGCCGGGCAGGCCGCAGGAGATCAGCCGGTCGGATGGGAAGTTGGTGATGATCTGGCAGCCGTCTTTCGTGACCACGACTTCTTCCTCGATGCGGGCGGCGCCGGAGCCGTCCTCGGCGCCCTTCCAGGTTTCGAGCGCGAACACCATGCCTTCTTTCAGCGGCGTGTTCTGGCCGGTGTAGCGCTTACTGATGATCGGCCGCTCCCAGAGCGAGAGGCCGACGCCATGGCCGTATTGCAGCAAGAACGCTTCGGCCTCGTCGCGATAGCCGAATTCCTGCGCGTCGGGCCACACCTGCGCCACCTGGTCGGGGGTGATGCCGGGCCGGATCATGTCGATCGAGGCGGAAATCCATTTCGAGGCGGTCTCGTAGGCCTCGACCTGATATTTGTTCGGCTCGCCGCAGACGAAGGTGCGGTAGTAGCAGGTGCGGTAGCCGTTGAACGAATGCATGATGTCGAGGAACACCATGTCGCCCGGCTGGATGATGCGATCTGAAAATGTATGCGAGTGCGGCCGGCCGCGCGGGCCCGACACCGAGTTGACGCACTCGACCCGCTCCGAGCCCATGCGGAACAGCCGGTCGTTGGCGATGGCGACCAGTTCGTTCTCGCGGGTGCCGGGGCGGATGGCGCGGGCGATGTCGACATAAGTCGCGTCGACCATCGAGCAGGCCATTTTCAGGAGCTCGATCTCGTCGGCGGTCTTGACCTCGCGGGCGTCGAGCATGGCTTGCTGGCCGTCGACCACCTCGATGCCTTCCTTCTCCAGCGCGCGCAGCATCGGCAATTCCATCAGATCGATGCCGATCGGCTCCTTGTCGATGCCGAGCTTCATCAGGACTTTCTTGATCTGCTTGGCGAAGTCGCCCTGGACGTTGAGCTGCAGCGGCAGACCGCCTTGCATGGTCGAGATCGGCGCCGCGACATTGTCCGCAATCCATGGCGAAGAGATACGCTTGGCCGGCGGCGCCGGGTCCCACAGCATCGGCTCGCCGACCACCGGGCAGAGCGCATAGCGCATGAATTTGTCGCGCGCCCATTCGCCGATATGGGTGCCGGTGATGTAGCGGATATTGTCGAAGTTGAAGGCGAGCACGGCGCCGAGGCCGGCATGGCGGATCGCTTCGCGCGCGCGCTTGAGCCGCTCCTTGTGCAGGCGATCGTAGTCGATGCCCTTTTCCCAGTCCTTGGCCATCGTGCCCCAGGAGGCGGTCGCTTGCGGGCGGTTGTATTTCATCGGGTGTTCCTCACGATTTTCTGCAGGGCACGAACCACGACTGGCATTCGCCGCAACGGCGGAGAAGACATGTGGCGCAAAGACAAGGCGCAAGACAATTAGCGTATGGCGCAGGCGGCGCAAACGGGATTTTCAAGGCAGGCAAAAAGCTGCTAGGGGCTGTGGCGGCAAACCGACCAGTGGGCAGGAAACCAAGCAAGGAACGACGATGACGATTGCTGTTGTGGGCGCAACCGGCAACACCGGACGCGCGGTAGTCAAGGAGCTGAAAGCTCTCGGCCAAAACCCGGTGTGCGTCGTGCGCAACGCCGACAAGGCGCGGGAGGTGCTGGGCGCCGACGCCAAGATTGCGGTCGCCGAGCTGACGGACCGCGCCGCGTTGGAGCAGGCGCTCCAGGGCGTCGACAGCGTGTTCGTCGTCACCGGCCATAATCCCGGGATGGTCGAGCAGCAGAACAATGTGCTCGACGCAGCCCTCAAGGCCGGCACCAAATATCTGGTGCGGGTCGGCGGCGGCCGCGCCGTTGCCGTGGCGGACTCCGAGTTGGTAGTCGGCCGCAGCCATGCGGCGATCGAGGAGCGGCTGCGCGACAGCGGCATCAAATGGGTGATCCTGCGGCCCGGTTTGTTTATGCAAAACGTGCTGGGGCAGGCCGCCTCGATCAAGAACGACAGCAAGATGGTGATGGCGTTTGCCAAGGATATGCCGGTCGCCCTGATCGACGTGCGCGACACCGGCGCGGTGGGCGCGCGCATCCTCCTCGATCCGGCGCCGCATGCCGGCAAGGTCTACGAGTTCACCGGCAAGCTGACGACCTACGGCGAATTCACTGAGGTGTTTTCGAAAATACTCGGCCGGCCGATCGCCTATGTCGGCATCACGCCGGAGCAGGCCGAGCAGGGCATGAAATCGCGCGGCATGCCGGACTGGCTGGTGGCGCATCTGGTGACGATCGCCAAGCTCGGCGCGGCCGGCGGCTTCTCAACCGAGAACACCAAGCTGATCGACGATCTGGTCAAGCGGCCGCCGATCACGACCAAACAATATGTCGAGGATTTCAAGGCACTGTTTGCTTAGTCCGCGGCCGCTCGTCCCCGCGAAGGCGGGGACCCAGCTCTTTTGCGTGCCGCTCTGGATTCCCGCTTTCGCGGGAATGAGCGGAGAGGAAGACCAAGCACTGCGTCGAGGGCCTCAAGGCGCTGCTTGGCTAAGCGCCGGAGATGTGCCCTCTCCCCTTGCGGGAGAGGGCGACGCAGGATTTCCAAACAAGCACGGCCGGGTGAGGGGTCGGGCCGCGCCCCCCTCACCCATTCTTTTTGTTGAATCGCCGAGCCGCCCTCTCCCGCAAGGGGAGAGGGCACGCCAACAACGCTCCGCGTCTCAGGTCAGCCCGCTCGCCCGGGCCTGGTCGTGCGCCATCACCGCCCAGTCGTGCGAGCCTTCGCCGTGGGCGACGGCGCCGACCAGGCGATCGCGCCAGACATTGCCGCTGGGCAACGGCACGCCGGCGCCCTCGCCGGCGGCGAGCGCAAGGTTGGCGTCTTTGAGGCCGTTGAGCGCGCTCTGCCCGGCCGGCAGATATTGCTGATCGGCGATGAACTTGCCGTAGGTCTTGTAGGCCCAGCAATTGAACAGGCCGTCGGTCAACACGCTGAGAAAAATCTCCGGCGCGACATCGTATTTGCGCACCAGCGAAAAGCCCTCGCCGAGCGCTTCGATGGCGCAGCCGAGCACGAAATTGTTCGCGATCTTGATGACCGCGGCGCCGGCCGGCTCGGCCCCGGCATCGACGACGCGCGGCGCAATGGCGGTGAATAACGGCCGCAGCCGCACGACCGCCTCCGGCGCGCCGCCAACGACGATGCCGGCATTGCCGGCGGCGACCACTTCCGGCCGGCCAAGCATCGGCGAGGCGATCAATATCTGCCCGGCCTCGGCGTGAATGTCCTTGAGCTTCTGGATGGCGCCGACGCTGTGCGTGCCGGCGCAGATGTGAACGCCGCCCTTCGGCAGCGACTCCTTGAGACCGCCGGCGCGGCCGACAACGTCGAGCACCGCGGCATCGTCGGTGAGCATGGTGAAAACCGCCTCGCCAAATTGCGCCGCCGCCTTGATCGAGTTCCGCCGCCTTGGCGCCGGCGTCGGTCAGCGGCTTGAGCTTGGCGGCGGTGCGATTATAGACGCCGACCTCATGCCCGCCTTCGATGAGGCGGCGCGCCATGACCTCGCCCATGCGGCCAAGGCCGATAAATCCGACTTTCATGATAAATCTCCTGCGTATGGGAGCGAGCCCGCAGAATTGTCATTGCGAGCCAACGGGGCCGACCCGAAGTGGCCGGCCCGATGATGAACTCCGCGAAGCAATCCAGCTATCGATGCCAGGTTTGGATTGCTTCGTCGCTGTCGCTCCTCGCAATGACGAGCAAGTGTCTAAACCAGCTGGCCGCGCACCCAGTCGAGCTCGCGGCAAACGTAGTCGACGATGTCGCCGGTCTTGAGCGAGTCGGGCAGCATGTCCCAGGTGTAGGTCTCGACCTCGAGATGACGCGACAGCGGCTTCTGCTTGTGGAAGCGCAAGGCGTCCTCGATGGCGAAACGCGTGGTGCGGAACTGGCCGAGATCGTCGAGGAACACCGGGACGTGGATATGCGTGCGCCATTCGCGCGGCCCGCCCGGATCCTTCTCGAAGGCGGCAATGGCGTCGTCGACATTGAGGTAGCGATTGATCTTGCCGTCGCGCTTTTCCATCGTCTGGGTGAGATAGATGGTCTTGGCGTAGCGCTTGAGCGTATCGACGGCACCCTTGCGTCACGTCCGGGACATATAGAGCGGCGGCCTCCTGCAGCTTGAAGATCGGCACGCCGGCATCGACCAGCTTCTGCAGCGACTCGGTGATGTTCTCGTATTCGACCGCCTGATGGCAGATGTCGTAGACGATGCCGAGATGGCGGCGCAGCGCTTCGTTGGCTTCGGCAATCGGCAGCTGCGCCAGCTTGGCGAGCTTTTCCGCAGCGGCGCCGGAATAGAGATGCTTATTGAAATACGCGATGGTTTCGTCGGTGGTCTCGAGAAAGCAGAACGGCTCAGGCTCCAGCGCCAGCCGCACCGTGCGTCCGGTCTTCGACTCCAGCGCGACGAGATGGGCGACGACGCGCAGCACGTGATCGGTATAGCTCGCGACCACGTCATCGCCGGTGACCCGCGGCTTGAAGCCGAGCGGCGAACTCTGGATCGACGGCGCGACGCCCGCCGGGCAGACGTCGGCCAGAATGTCGGCGACGTTGATGGTGTATTGGGTCCGCTCCTCGCCGCGCCAGTCCGGCTCGTAGACCTGCTCCTTGACCAGGTCGCCCTTGAAGTGGCCGTACACAAAGGCGTTGGCGGTGTAGATGTACATGTCATTGTCGCCGAGAAATTTTTTCAGCTTGTCGCGCTCGGCGGCGCTGGCGGCCAAGGTCTTCGCCGTGTTCGCCGACAGCCGGATGCACACGCCGAACGACTTGTTGCCGGCGATGCGGGCCTTGACCTTCGGCAGATAAGTCACGAGCGAATGATACAGTTGCTCCCAGTCGTCGGCGGGATGCACCAGCGTCGAATAGGTCAGATGGCCGAGACCGTTACCGAGATCCATTTTCGTTTTCCTGTTTCTTTAGTTCCGCAAACGAGACAAACGTTCCGTCATCCTGAGGTGCGAGCGAAGCGAGCCTCGAAGGATGCGGCCAAAGCGCCGAGGCCGTCGCCCTTCGAGGCTCGTCGCTTCGCGCCGAGCACCTCAGGATGACGGAAAACATCGCGGAGGTGTCTATTCGACATGCTCGACCTTGCCGGACCCGGCCGAGCGGATGATGGCCTCGGTGGCGGCGACGCCTTGGATCGCTTGCTCGAGCGTCACCGGATAGGCGGGGCCGCCGGCGGCGGCCTTGGCGAAGGCTTCAAGCGCCGCGCGGCTCACGTCGAGACTTGCCGCCTCCCACACTTTCGCTTCGCCCTTCACCGGCTGAAATTTGCAGGTGCCGAACAGCCGGGTGCGACGCTCCTCCGACGACGCGCCGGCGACATGCGTCAAGCCTTCGAGCCGCAGCCAGCCTTTGGAGCCGAACACCTGGAAGCTGAAGCCGGGACCGGTCGTCGTCATCGTGCCGAGATAGCCCGACATGCCTTCCTTCATGCGCACCAGAATCGAGGTGGTGTCGTCGGCGTCGATCGGCGCGGCACGACGGAAGGTCTGGGCGAAGGCGTGATCGATCGGGCCGCACAGATCGATCATGCCGTCGATGGCATGTACGCCCATCGGCATCAGTCCGCCGAGCGGCGTCTCGCTCTTGTCGGCGCGCCAATGCGCCGGATTGATGAACAGCACATTGGGAAACGTCATGGTCGCTTCGACGTGCAGAATGGTGCCGCATCTCGCCGGCGCGGATCATGTCGCGCAGCTTGGTCATTTCCGGATGGAAGCGGCGGTTGTAGCCGACCGCGAGCGTCACGCCGGCCTTGCGCACGGCGGCGACCGCGTCTTCCGCCTCGCGCTTGGTCAGCGTGAACGGCTTCTCGCAATAGACGTGCTTCTTGGCGGCGGCCGCGGCCATCACCTGCGTCGCGTGCATGGAATGCGGCGTCGCCAGCACCACCGCGTCGACGCCGGCATGGTGCAGCATGTCGTCGTAGCTCTCGGTCAGGTGCAGGCCTTTCTGCTTGGCGAAAGCCTGGACTTCCGGGGTCACGGTGCGCGTGGTGCCGGCGACGAAGTGAATGACGTCGCTGTTTTCGGCCGACTCCACCAGCGTCTTGCCCCACCAGCCAAGGCCGACAATACCCGCTTTGATCACTTGCAACTCCGCGACTTTTCCGCACGCGATTTGACGTCAGGTTCTTACTTCGGCGACGCTATTTGGGCCAGAGACGCTATTTGGGCCAGAGACCTATTTGGGCCAAGTCAGCACGGCCAGCGCGACGCATGCCAGCATCCAGAAGACGCAATACTCGACGCCGCCGATCACCCAGATCCATTTTTTGGTCACCTTGTAGGTGGCCGCGCCGGCGACCAAAAATGGAGCGCGGCAACGACGGCGACATAGGGCGTATAGATGGCGAAGACCAGAGCGATGGTCAGCAGCGTCTCGATCGTGCCGGCGACATACATCCAGGTCGCCGGCGGATTGAACTTGGCGGCCTTGAAGAAGTTCAGCGTCGCCGGCTCGGTGAACTTGCCGACAATGTGCGGAATGAAGAACAGCCCGCAGATCAGCCGCAGGATGTTGATGCCGTCGCTGAGATCGAAATTGTGCCAATAGCCGGACATGAATGCGTTCCCCCCTTTCCCGCACCCCCTTGTAGGCGGGTTAGCCGCAGGCGTAACCCGCCGTCCAGAAAAAACAATAGGGCGGATTACGCTTTACTAATCCGCCCTCCAGGCTTGCGCTGATCGTTTGCCGATTGCCATTTTCAGTTTGTTGGCGCCGCAGGCGGATTCGCCCATCGGCCCACCGGCATATGTCGAGACTGCCGCCCACTCGTCATTGCGAGCCAGCAAAGCAATCCAGGGCGGCGGTTGGGACTGGATTGCTTGTCGCTGTCGCTCCTCGCAATGACGACCCTGCCTCGCGACGACGGCGCGCGCGGCCTGCTACAGCACCTCGAACATCTGATAGATCGGGCCCTCGGGCAGACGGTGGCCGAGGCCGAGACTGATGATGCTGTTGAGCCAGCCGTATTTCTCCGAGGCGGTCTCGAAGATCGCGGAGATGCGCAGATAATAGTCCGTCGCCTTGACCACCTCGCCGCGGGCGATGCGGTCGAGCACCTCTTTCGGGCCGTGGCGGATGCCGGTATAGCTCATGCCGATGATTGCATCGTCGTCGGTCTTGAGCACGATGCGCACATTGAGCAGCCAGGCGCCATCGCCGTGCCGGATCGCCTGCCAATCGCTGCCGCCGGGCAGCAGCGTGCCGCGCAGGCGCTCGCCTTCGAAGCGGCCGCCGGTGATGACGCCGACGCGCCGATCGACGCCGGGCGTCTTGCCGACATTGATCGCCGGCTGCACTTCAAGGAGCAGCGTGAAGATCGGCCGCACCTTCAGCTCGGTCATTTCCTTCGGCAGAATTTCGGACAGCGGACGTGTGGTGGCCACCGGCAACCTCCCTGGCAAACGCCGGACTTTGGCCGGCGCCGCGGCACCGTAGTGCATTTTGGCCGGTCTTGGAAACCGGGCGTATCCGCACGCGAAGCAGCGCGAAGCGGTGCTTCGCCGATCCGGATCGTTCCACACGCCGCGTCCGTTAAGGTCCCGGGTCTGCGGGCGCATCGCCATAAGCGCGTCCACGCGCGTCTTCGCGCGCTATGGTGCTGCGCCGCGCCCGGGACACAAGTTTTTCAGCTTCCCCGGTAGGTGGCATAGGCCCAGGGCGTGACCGACAGCGGCACGTGATATCGGCCTTCCGGCTCGGCCACCGCAAAGCGGATCGGCACGACGCCGAGAAAGGGCGGATCGGCCATCGGCGCGCCCTGTCGGGCAAAATAGTCGCTGACCGCGAAGCGCAACTCGTAGGTCGCGATCGGGATCGGCGCGCCGGACAAGAGCGGCTGGTCGGTGCGGCCGTCGGCATTGGTGACCGCGCGTTTGATCGCGCGCGCGGCGCCGCATGCCGCAATCTCGCACAGCTCGATGGCGACGCCGGCCGCCGGATGGCCGCCATGGGTATCGAGCACATGGGTCGACAAATGGCCGTGCACCTTCAGACGATCGGGCGCCGTCACCCGCTGATCGAGCCGCAGCGCCGCAATGCGGAAGATTTCGGCAAGCGCGGTCTTCTGCTCGGCCGCCGCATCGTTCTCCAGCCGCCGCGCAAATGCGCGCAGGATCGATTCCTTGCCATGCCGGCGCACGCAGACGATGAACGGCATGCCGAACTTCGCCCGGTAGGCGTCGTTGAGCCGGTGGAACGTCGCGAACTCCTCCTCGCTCAGCCGGTCGAGACCGGCGGCGGCCTGCTCGGCCGTGGAATCGGCCGTAAGCTTGCCTTCGCGCGCGGCCTTGCCGGCGAGATCGGGATGGCCGTCGATCAGCGCGCGCTGGCGTTCGTCGCCGGCATTGCGTCACCGCGTCCGTCATGGTCTGGTAGAGCGCCGCGAGGCTGGCGAACGGCCGTTTGGCGTAAGCTTCGTCGGCGACCCAGGGCGCAAGCTCCATCACCTCGCCGATCGCGGCGATGAAGGCCTGCGTGATCGGCGGCGTTGAGCGTATCGAGCGAAACCGGATCCATGCGGACGACGCTAGAGCCTCACATCACCGCCGGCGCGGTCGCGCCGAGCTGGTGATGCTCGCGGTACCAATGATGCGCGATGTCGAGCCGGGTCGCGATCCAGACGCGGTCGAAGCCGGCAATATAGTCCAGAAAGCGCATCAGGCCCGCGGCACGGCCGGGCCGGCCGGCAAGGCGGCAATGCAGGCCGATCGACATCATTTTCGGCGCGCGCTCGCCTTCGCCATAGAGCACATCGAAGCTGTCGCGCAGATAGGCAAAGAACGCGTCGCCGTTTTCGAAGCCCTGCGGATTGATGAAGCGCATATCGTTGGCGTCGAGCGTGTAGGGAATGATCAGGTGCGGCGTCTTGTTGGGCCCGCTCACCCAATAGGGCAGATCGTCGGCATAGGAATCGGACGAATAGAGAAAGCCGCCGTCGGCAAGCACGAGCCCAAGCGTATGCGTCGAAGCTCCGCCCGGTGTACCAGCCGAACGGCCGTTCGCCGGTCGCTTCGGTGTGCAGGCGGATCGCCTCGCGCATGTGCGCGGCTTCGTCCTCGCGGGAGAAATCCTTGTAGTCGATCCATTTGAGCCCGTGGGACGCGATCTCCCAGCCGGCCTCGCGCATGGCGGCGACGGCTTGCGGATTGCGCGCCAGCGCGCTTGCCACGCCGAAAACGGTGACCGGAATATTGCGCGCGGTGAACAGCCGCCACAGCCGCCAGAAGCCGGCGCGCGAGCCGTATTCGAACATGGATTCCACGTTCATATGGCGCTGGCCGCGCCAGGGCTGCGCGCCGAGCACGTCGGAGAGAAAAGCCTCGGAGGCGGGATCGCCGTGCAGGATCGAATTCTCGCCGCCCTCCTCGAAATTCACCACGAATTGCAGCGCCACGCGCGCGCCGCCCGGCCAGCGCGGATCGGGGGCGTTGCGGCCGTAACCGGCGAGATCGCGTGGATAATCGGTCGGGAACGGGAGGCCATCGCGGCTCTCGTTGCGGTTTTAAGCATGATCCGGAAAGTGGACCCCGATTTTCCGAGAAGATCGCGCTCCACTCAAATCCAGAGGCCCGGCTAACCCACCATGACAGACGCGCCGCCCGGCCTTCAAGGTCCATGGTTTCGGCGACGGCGGTCACGGCACGCAATTGACCGAGCCCGGCGATGCCGCCATTAAGAGCCGCGAGGCTTGAGGGATCCATGCTCGAGAAGGCGGCGGACCATCCGGCATTCGGCGAAGCGATCTCGAACAGGCTTGCCGAACTGGCCGCGCTGAGCGACGAGCCCGGTCGCCTGACCCGGCTTTATCTCGCCCGCCCACCGCCGCGCCATCGATCTGGTCAGCCTATTGGATGCGCGACGCCGGAATGTCGGTGCGGCTCGATCCGCTGGCGAGCGTCGTCGGCCGCTACGAAGCGCGGGACGGCGGCACGCAGACGCTGCATGCTCGGCTCCCATATCGACAGCGTGCGCAATGCCGGCCGGTTCGACGGACCGCTCGGCGTGGTCACCGCGATCGAGGTGGTGAAGGCGGCCTTCCGATCCGGCAAGCGCTTTCCGTTCGCCATCGAAGTCATCGCCTTCGGCGACGAAGAAGGCGTGCGCTTTGCCTCGACGCTCGGCGGCTCGCGCGCGCTCGCCGGCACGTTCGACGAAAAGGCGCTCGACGAGCTCGACGAGAACGCGATTTCGCGGCGCGAGGCGCTGGCCGATCTTCGGCTGCGATCCGTCGCGCGTCGCTGCCGAGAAGCGCTCCGCCGGACCGGACCCTCGGCTATGTCGAAGTGCACATCGAGCAAGGCCCGGTGCTGGAAAAGGAAGGCCTGCCGCTCGGCATCGTCACCACGATCGACGGCGTGACCCGCGCGCACGGTCGAGGTCGAGGGCGTCGCCGGCCATGCCGGCACCGTGCCGATGGCGATGCGGCAGGATGCGCTGACCGCCGCGGCCGAAATGCTGCTCGCGATCGAGGAGCGGGCGCGCACCGCAGCCCAATCTGGTGGCGACCGTCGGCAAGCTCGACGTGCCGCGATCGGCGGCCAACACCATCCCCGGGCCGCGTTCGCTTCACGCTCGATATCCGCAGCCCTACCGATGCGGATCGCATCAAGGCCGTGGACGACATCAAAGCGACGATCGCCGCGATCGCGCAGCGCCGCGGCGTGACGCAGCGATTTACGCCCGGCCATCAGGCGCCGGCGGCGCATTGCGACGAGAAGCCTGTCGGATCACTGGCCGCCGCCGCCGAAAGCTGCGGCGCCGCGCCGCGGCGGATGCCGAGCGGCGCCGGCCACGACGCCATGGCGTTCGACAAGATCATTCCGTTCGCCATGCTGTTTGTGCGCTGCCGCGGCGGCGTCAGCCACAACCCCGACGAATTTGCCTCGCCCGCCGACATCGATATCGCCGCGCGCGTTCTTTCCGCTTTTCTCGAGTGGGATCGATCCCACCATGACCAAACTTCGCATCGTCGCAGGACCTTACGAGTTCGAAGCGCAGGCCGAGGAACAGGCGCCGAACACCTGCGCGCAATTCGTCGCGCTGCTGCCCTACCGGCAGCAGATCATCCATGTGCGCTGGAGCGGCGAAGGCTGCTGGATCCCGCTCGGCGACTATGATTTCGGGCTGGCTACGAGAACCACACCAGCTATCCGGCGCCGGGCGAGATCATTCTTTATCCGGGCGGCATCAGCGAGACGGAGATCCTTCTGGCCTATGGCGCCGTCGCATTTGCCAGCAAGGTCGGCCAGCTCGCCGGCAATCATTTTCTCACCATCACCAAGGGCCGCGAGAACCTCGACCGCGCTCGGCAAGCTGTGCTTATGGAAAGGCGCGCAGGATATTTCGTTCGAGCTGAAGAAATGAGCAAAGTTGGGATCGTAGTTATGAGTAGCAGTGCGAACTTGCGGATCGGCATCGATACCGGCGGCACCTTTACCGACATCGTCTGTGTCGACGACAGATCCGGCGCGATGCGGGTGACCAAGGTTTCGTCGACGCCGTCGAACCCGGCGGTGGCTTTGGTGCGCGGCGTGCATGCCATCCTCGACCAATGGGGCGCCGGCGTCGACGATCTCGCGGTGCTGGCGCACGGCACGACGGTCGCGACCAATGCGCTGCTGCAGGGCGAGATCGCGGGCCTCGGGCTGATCGTCACCGAAGGTTTCCGGCACATTCTGGAAATCGCCCGCCAGGCGGTGCCCGAAGGCTACGGCAATTCGTATTTCTGGGTGAAGCCCGACCGCATCGTGCCGCTGCGCTATGTGCGCGAAGTCGGCGGACGACTGAACTTCCTCGGCGAGGAGCTCCGCCCGCTCGACGAGGACGTCGGTACGTGCCGCCGCGCGATTCTTTCGCGACGCCGGCATCAATGCGGTCGGCATCTGCCTCATTCATTCGTATGCCAACCCGGCGCATGAGCGCCGCGCCGCCGAGATCGTGCGCGACGAATATCCCGACTGCACGCTGTCGGTGTCCTGCGACGTGCTGCCCGAATACCGCGAATACGAGCGCGCGGTGACGACGTTGGTCGACGCGTTCATCAAGCCGCATATGAGCCGCTATCTCGATCGCATCCGCGACGAGCTCGGCCCGGCGCTGAACAAAAAGCCATTCCTGGTGATGCAATCGTGGGGCGGCGTCGCCAGCCCCGACCAGGTGATGCGCAAGCCGATCACGACCGCGCTGTCGGGTCCGGCGGCCGGCGCGCTCGGCAGCGCGGTGATCGCGGACATCGCCGGCTTTCCCGACCTGGTGACGCTCGACGCCGGCGGCACCTCGACCGATCTCTGCCTGATCGAAGCGGCCAGGCCGAAAATCACCAATGGCGGTCGCGTCGGCCGTTTCCCGGTGCGCATTCCGATGCTCGACATCAAGACCATCGGCACCGGCGGCGGCTCGATCGCCTGGATCTCGCGCGAAGGCAAGCTCCGCGTCGGGCCGCGCAGCGCCGGCGCCGTGCCGGGCCCGATGTGCTATCCGAACGGCGGCGACGAGCCGACCATCACCGACGCCAATCTGGTTCTCGGCCGGCTGCCGCCGGCGCTGATCGGCGGCGGCATCAAGCTCGACGTCGAGCGCGCCCGCGGCGGACTGAAAGCGCTGGCGGCACGGCTGCCCGGCAATTTGAGCGCCGAGCAGCTCGCCGACGGCATCATCGAAATCGCCAACTGGGATCAGGCCAACGCCATCCGGCAGATGACCATCCAGCGCGGCATCGACCCGAGCGGCTTCGCGCTGCTCTCGTTCGGCGGCTCCGGGCCGGCGCAGTCGGCGGCGGTGATGGAATTGATCGGCATGAAGACCACCATCGTGCCGCCGAATCCCGGCAATCTTTCCGCCTTCGGCCTGTTGGCGGTCGATTGGCGGACCGACCACATCGTCACCAAGGTGATGCACGAGGAGACGATCGACCTTCCGGCCGTCGCCGCGATCTACGCGTCGCTGGAAGCGGACGGCACCGCGACGCTGGAGAAGGACGGCATCGCGCCTACAAAGATCGCGCTCATGCGCGAAGCCGATGTGCGTTATGCCGGGCAGTCGATGGAAGTGCGGGTGCCGGCGCCGTCCGGCAAGATCGATGCGCAATTCATCGCCGGTTTGATCGACGCGTTCCACGCCGCGCATCGCAAGACCTTCGGCTACAATTATGCCGGCCAGCAGAAAGTCGAGGTGGTGAATTTCTGCGTGTCGGCATTCGGCATGATCGATCGGCCGAGCATTCAGAAACTGGATACGTCGGGCGCTTCGCCACAACCGGCACGCCGGCAGGTTTATTTCGACGGCCAATTCCGCGACACGCCGGTTTTTCCGCGCGGGTCATTGCCTGCCGGATTCAAACTTGAAGGACCGGCGATCGTCGAGGAATTCGGCTCGACCAGCGTGGTTTTTCCCGGCCAGACGCTGACGGTCGATCCGCATGGCATCCTGATCATCCGCGCCGCCGGCAAATAGCCGCGGCGCCATTCTTCTTTTTCAAGAAATCGACGATTATTCCGTCGGCAGCAGCGCGCCGGCACTGGCAGCCGGGACGGCCCGACCGCATATTGCCGGCATGGCCGATTCCGACGAAATGCCCGTGATGGAGCCGTTCCCGGACAAAACCGGGACGGGCTGGCACGTGATCGTCCGGTACCACCAGGGCCACGAGCGGCGGATCGAGGGTTTTGCCAGCAAAAGCGAGGCCGTCGATTGGATCACTGCCAACGCCACGCAGGTGGACAAGTAGCGCCATGTCAGACAAGCGTTCCAGGGATTCGATGCCCAAGTCTCGTTCGCTGTCCATTTGGGCGCTGGCGTTGCTGCTATTCGGCGGCCTCGCGGCCGCGCCGGTGCAGGCGGCCGACGAGCCGGACCTGATTTTCAAACGCTCGACCGTGTTCAAGCTTTTGACGCCGAACGATAAGCTCGCGACCTATGGCCTCGACGATCCCGACGTCGAGGGCGTGGCCTGCCATTTCACCGTGCCCGAGCGCGGCGGCGTCAAGGGCTGGCTCGGCGTCGCCGAAGAGGTGTCGGACATTTCGCTCGCCTGCCGGCAGATCGGCCCGATCCGCTTCAAGGCGAAATTCGAGCAGGGCGAGGACATGTTCCGCAAGCGCCGCTCGCTGTTCTTCAAGAAGATGCAGATCGTGCGCGGCTGCGACGCCAAGCGCAATGTGCTGGTCTATATGGTCTATTCCGACCGCCTGATCGAAGGTTCGCCGAAGAACTCGACCTCGTCGGTGCCGATCATGCCCTGGGGCCAGGACGATCAGATCCAGAAGTGCGCGGACTTCGTCGAGAAGTAGCGGCCGACCGCTACGCGCGCGGCGCCGGCCGGCGCCGGTCGTGGAACCAGGCGCGGTAGTCGGTCATCTTGGCGCGCTGCGCCGACGACGCATGCCGCTTGCAGGTCGCCGCCTCGTCGCTCCTGTCCGGGGCGCCCCAACGCAGTTCGACGCAGTCGTTGAGGTTGTAAGCCATCTCCAGAGCCGTCTGCCGGTCGATCACGTCCTTGAGCGTGAGCGTCCACGCCGAGCCGTCGCTGCGGAGATACGAGAACTTGCGCGCCGGCAGCTCCGCCGCCAGCACGCGTTCCAATTCAGCCTTCACGTCGGCGACGCTCCGGCCCGTCGGCATGGCGTAGCGCTCCGGCCGCCGCGCGACGCGATCGGGAAAGCCGCGCACCACGTCGATCGCGATCAACAGCCGTAAATCGCGCGATGGCGTGGCGAAATCCTCCCACGCGCCGGTGGTCTCGAAGATGGTCGGGCCGGCCGGCATGTCGACATCGCCGTGGCCGCTGTTCTGATACTTGCGGCCATTTTCGACCGACGTCACCCGCGCCTTCACTTGCTCTTCGAGCGAGGTGATCGCCTCTTTCATCGCCCGCAAAGGATCGAGCGGCGCCGGCGACATCACGTCGTCCATGCGATCGTAAAAGTCTTCAATGCCGAGTTGCGCTTGCTCGAGCGAGAAATCGGCGTATTGCGGATTCTTCGCGATCTCGTCGTTGCTCAGCCGCCGCAACGCGCCGCTGTTGTCGCGCACGATCGGCCGGAAGCGCTTGAAGCCCGGGCCGCCGAGCGAGGGATCGTGCACGAACAGGAAATTGCCGCGCCAAAAACGCTTGCGCGCCACCGTGCCGTCGGGCTGCCCGTCGACGGCGAAGAAGACGCCGGCCGCGTCGGCGGTCTGCGGCACGCGCTTGACCAGCATCAAAACGTGGCCGTACGGATCGGCATATACGGCGCCCGGGCGCAGCGTCTCTTGCGTCAGCGGCACCGGATAATAATCGGTGTTGTTGTCGTTCGCTGCCGTTCGCGCCGATCCGGAATGGACGGCGTCGGCGACCACCCGCAAATATTGGCCGAAGGACGCGGCGAGCCCAAGCCGCTTCGGCGGCTCGGCATTGACCGACGCCACCGCGTCGGGGCTGGAATTGGCCGACGCCACCGCGACATTCTGATTGCTCCGCGCCGCGGCAGCCACGACATTCTGGCTGCTCGACCACGCGACGCATCGTGGCGGCTGGCCGCCGCCGCCGCGCGTGCACTTCGAGTAGCCGAACGGCAGTCCCATCTTGAAGGCAAAATAGGCGCGCAAGAAATACGGCAGGTCTGCGCAGTCGGGGCGAATGATCATGCCGATCTCGTCTTCGCGCAGACCCAGATGATCGAACAGGACATTGCGCGACCGGTCGCGCAGCACTTCGTGCAATGCCGGCCAGGACGGCGCGGCGTCGAGCGGCGCGTCGAACAGCTTCTCGATCCAGGCCGAATACAGGTTTTCCGTCGCGCGGCTCCAGGTGTTGCGCAGCGGCCAGACGCCGCCGTCGGTCGCCCGCGGCCGCGGCGGCTCGTCGTCGCGCACGACGATGTCGTGGGTAATGGTGCTGCACTCGCCGGTCGCACGGTCGCTCGCAAGCTTCGCCTGCCAGGTGCCGGCAACCGGTGAGGTAACTTCGGCGAACCAGACATAAGGCGGCCCGCCTTGCCGGTCACGCGATTTGGCCATGACCTTGCCGTCGGGCGCGATCAGCGAGAACTCGCCGTCGAGCGGTTTCTCGGCGGCGACGATGACGCGCAACGGCGCGCCCCTCCACGGCGCGAGCGGCGACGGCAGGATCGCGACTTCGGCCGCGTCTTCGCAGCTGCCGGATGGGCTCTTGGCCTGCGCGTCGACGACCGCGAACGGCAGGACGAAAAATGCACCCGCGATCAGCAACGATGCGGTCGCAGCAGCAGCAAACCGGCGCGCTCGAAACAATGGAATCCCCTTCCCTGGAGGACTGCAACAATAGCGCGAAAGCTTTGGCTGAAATCATGGCAAAATCCGGCCTCCGGGGCTTCTAGCCCTTCTTCTCGGCCGCCACTTTCTCGGCCAAAACTTGCCCAATGACCTGGTCGGCGCGCCGGAAACCTTCGGAAGCGATCGGGATGCCGGCATAAACGGCCGCGTGCAGCAGAATCTCGGCGATCTCTTCGGCGGTGACGCCGTTATTGAGCGCGCCGCGCACATGCACTTCGAATTCGTGCCAGCGGGCCAAGGCCGCCAGCATGCAGACATTGAGCATGCTGCGGGTCTTGTGCGACAAGCCCTCGCGCAACCAGACATTGCCCCAGCACTGGGTCTGCGTGAACTCGATGAAATGCTGGGTGAACGGGTTCGCCTGCTTCTTGCCGGCGTCAACATAGGCGTCGCCAAGCACCTCGCGCCGCACCTTGGCGCCTTCGCGCGCCCGTTCGGTTATTGAATCTGGCAGAGCCATCGTGACCTCCTTCTGATAGCCGTCATCCTGAGGTGGCCGCGGAGCGGCCCTCGACCGATGCCGTCGCGGCGCCCGGGCCGTCGCGGCGTTGGCGCCTCAGGGCGACGGAACATAGCCAACGTCGCCTACCGTGGATATAAACTTGAGGTTTCTCCCGGTCGTAAAGGCCCGCAACGATGATGAACGTGCACGCCAAGGAATGGCCGTGGCCCACCGCGCCGGATGTGCCGCCGCGGGCGGTCGATCCCATCGTGCTGCAGATCGTCGAAGGCACGCTCAATTCCATCGAGGCCGAGATCGAATATGCCATCGAGCGCACCGCGCGCTCGCCGATGATCCGCGAGGCCCACGACTACCGTGTCGGCCTGTTCGACCGCTATTGCCGCAAGCTCACCGGCCGCTCCTACTCCGCCATGCCGAACGCCGTGGTGCGCGATTTCCCGCCGCATACCATGACGCCGGGCGACGTGTTCCTGATGAACGACACCTATCTCACCGAGGGCTCGATCGGCCATCTGCCCGACCTGTGCAGCACCGTGCCAGTCTTTCACGATGGCGAGGTCGTCGCCTACATCCAGGCGTTCGGCCATCACGACGACATCGGCGGCCGCGTGCCGGGCTCTATGCCGGGCACGGCGACCACCGTGTTCGAAGAAGGCCTCGCCATCCCGCCGGTCAAATTCTACAGCGCCGGCGTCCGCAACGACGCGGTGTTCACCATCATCAAGCGCAACACCCGCGTCCCCGAGACGCTGGCCGCCGATCTCGACAGCGAGGTCCAGGCTTGCCTGATGGGCGCGCGCCGCATGGCGGAATTGTTCGCGCGCTTCGGCCGCGAGACTGTCGAAGCCTGCTTCCAGGCGATCCTCGATACCTGCCGCGATACCTTTCGCCGCGAATTGCTGCCGAAGATCGCCGACGGCGAATACCGCTGGGAGGATTATGTCGAGCACGACGGCGTCACCGATCCGAAGTTGCACAAGCTCGCGCTCACGCTGATCAAAAAGGGCGACCGCATCACGCTCGATTTCACCGGCACCGATCCGCAATCGACCGGCCCGATCAACTGGCCGGCCGACTATGCGGGCGGCGCCTTCCTGATCAAATGGATCGCGCCGATCCTGCGCAATCTCGCCGACACGCCGGAGCGCGCCGCCGAGATTCACGTCAACGAAGGCGTGTGCGAAGTCTTCGATGTGATCTTTCCGCCGAAAGGCACGCTGATCACGCCGGAATGGCCGGCGGCGACGAATGCGCGCTCGTTCGTGCTGCTGCGCTGCATCGGCCTCCTCGCCGGCGTCGTCGCGCAAGCGGCGGCGGGCCGCATGCCGGCCGATCAGGAGACCATCCGCTATACGGGTTTTTATGGCACCGACCGCAACGGCAAATCGTTCCTGTCGCGTGAAGTGTTGGGCGGCGGCTCCGGCGGCCGCTACTATGCCGACGGCAGCGACGCCATCCACATCGTGCCGGACTCGCGCAACCAGCCGGCCGAATTCACCGAGACCCGGTTTCCGCTTCTGGTCGAGAAGCTGGCCTTGCGCACCGATTCCGGCGGCGCCGGCAAGCGCCGCGGCGGGCTCGGCTACGACAAGCATTATCGCGCGCTGGTCGATTGCCGCACCATCGTTACCGCCGACCGCGTGCTGCTCGGCTGTTATGGCCTCAATGGCGGCAAGGCGGGGACGCAGTTCTGCGTCACCGTCGATGCCGAAGGCGCCGCGCACGATCTCGGCGGGCTGGTCGACGGCGAGCCGGTGCTTGCGGGTCAGATCGTGCGCGTGGTCACGACCGGCGGCGGCGGCTGGGGCGATCCGCTCGAGCGCGAGCCGGACTTGGTGCAGCGCGATGTGATCGAGGGCAAGGTTTCGCTTGCCGCGGCGCGCGACAACTATGGCGTCGTCCTTAATGCCGACGGCGGCGAGGACGCGTTCGTCATCGATGCGAAGGCGACCGAGGCGCTGCGCGCGAAGCTCAAAGTCGCGCGCAAGAACGAGCCGCCGATGATCGAGCGCGGCGACGGCTTCGAAAAGATGATCCGCGGCGAGGTCAAGCCGTGGGTGCGCAACGCCTGAGATGAAACCCATCAAAGAACTATCGTGAGGATCAAGCGTAATGGCTATTGAAGTCGCCAAAGTCGAATTGAAGAACGTGCAGGACGCGTCCGGCGTCGAATTTTGCATCCGCAACGGACAATTCAAAGCCGACGAAGTCATCGCCGTCATCGGCAAGACCGAAGGCAATGGCGGCGTCAACGACTTCACCCGCATCCTCGCCGACCAGGCATTTCGCGCGGTGCTGAAGAAGCTCGGCAGCCGTTCCGAGCAGGAGATCGCCAAAATCCCGATGGTCTGGTCGGGCGGCTGCGACGGCGTGATCACGCCGCACGCGACGGTGTTCGCCCGCAACGCCAAGACCGGCCCGGCCAACAAAGCGCGCCTCGTCATCGGCACGGCGATGAGCGCCGAGATTCTGCCCGAAGATATCGGCCGGCCGGCGATGGTCGAGAAAGTTGCCGACAGCGTGCGCGCGGCGATGCGCGACGCCGGCATCGACGATCCCGCGGACGTGCATTACGTCCAGACCAAGACGCCGCTCCTGACCGTCAACTCGGTGCTGGACGCGCATGGGCGCGGCAAGGCGGTGGCCTGCGAGGTGCACAATTCCATGGGCGTGTCGAACGGCACGACCGGGCTCGGCATCGCCGTCGGCCTTGGCGAGATCAAGATGCCCAAGGCGGAAGAGATCTGCCGCAACCTCGATCTTTACTCCTCCGTCGCCTCCTGTTCCTCGGGCGTCGAGCTGACACAGGCGCAGATCGTGCTGCTCGGCAACAAGAACGGCGCCGGCGGCCGCTATCGCATCGGCCATTCGGTAATGAAGGACGCGCTCGACATCGATGGCATCTACGACTCCATCCGCAATGCCGGGCTGCAATTGCCCGAGCGGCCGCGCGCCGAAGACCTCGACGGGCGCCTGGTCAACTGCTTCATGAAATGCGAGGCCGATCGCACCGGCAAGCTGCGCGGCCGCCGGCAGATCATGCTCGACGATTCCGACGTGCCGTGGCACCGCCACGCCAAAGCCGCGGTCGGCGGTGTCGCCGCCGCCGCAATCGGCGATGCCGCCGTGTTCGTCTCGGTCGACGCCATGCACCAGGGGCCGCAGGGCGGCGGCCCCTGCATCGCCATCATCGATGCGGGCGAATAACGCCCGCCCGCGGCACGCGGCTTGCTTCAAAGCGGCCATGATCGGATTTCGAGTCGCGGCGCGCCGAATGCTCGCCGGCATGGTATTGGCGGCCGCTCTGTCGGGCTTGCCGGCCGCTGCCCAGACGTTGGACAAGGTGAAAGTGGGGGTATTCCCGGTCAGCTCATCGCTGCCCTATTTCATCGCCCGCGATCTCGGCTATTTCCAGGAACTCAATATCGATCCCGAAACCATCACCTTGATGGGTGGCCCGCCGAACGTGGCGGCTTTGATCACTGGGCAGATCGAGGTGTCGGTGGTGCTGGTGACGCTGGAAGGCCTCAACGCCGACCTCAAGAAGCCGGGCGTGGCGATGTATGTCGCCATGAACGGCCAGAACGCCACCCACCGGATGGAGCAATTCGTCGTCCGTGCCGGCCTCGCCGACAAGGTGACGTCGCTCAAGGATTTTAAGGGGCGGAAGCTGATGTCGGCGCCCGGGCCGGCCAACCTGAACACCGCCAAGGGCATTCTCGCCAAGGTCGGGCTGAAGGATGGCGATTACACCATCGATCAGCTCGACATGGGCCAGCATATCAACGCCATGAAAGCCGGCACCTTCGACGGCGGCTATACGCTCGAGCCGAATGCGACGGTGATGAACCAGTTGGGCTTCGCCAAAACCGTCGAGGCCGGCGTCATCGCCAAATACATCCTCGGCGATCCGGAGGCCGATCCGTTCGCCGCCGGCTGCGCGTTTTCATCCGATTTCATCGCCAAGCGGCCGGACGTCGCCAAGCGCTTCGCGGCAGCCTGGGCCAAGGCGCTTGTGTTGATCAAGAACGATCCGCAGGAGGCGCGCAAGCACCTCGTCAAGAACACCCTGACGCCGGAGAATGTCGTCGATAGCATTCCGATGCTCGGCTATGTCATGGTCAAGGACATGAGCGCCAAGCAAATCGACGACCTGCAGACCTTCGCCGATTTCGGCCACGACATCGGCGTCGTGCCGGAAAAGGTCGACGTGCGAAAATACCTGCACGCTTTCTAGAGCAGAGCGCAATCACATTGACCTCGTCATTGCGAGCGAAGCGAAGCAATCCAGGGACGCGTGCCTCGGATTCTGGATTGCTTCGTCGCCCCTTCGGGGCTCCTCGCAATGACGCGCAATTCTGTGCCTGCGGCGGATGCTCGAATGGATGGCGTATGACGAGTGCCGCTCGATGAGCGCGCCGCCGGCCGTCGTGCAAAAGCCGGACCTCGCGCCGCAACCGCCAGCGCGCGACACGGCAAAACGCCCGCACGTCACCATCCGCGGCCTGAGCAAGCGCTTCGAGAAGACCGTCATCTACGACAATTTCGATCTCGACATCCCCCGCGGCGAACTGATCTCGGTGTTCGGGCCGAACGGCTGCGGCAAAAGCACCTTGATCAGCATGATCGCCGGGCTCGTTCCGGCCGACGCCGGACAAATCCTGTTCGACGGCCGGCGGCTTGCCGAAATCAAGTTCGGCTATGTCTTTCAGAATTACCGCGAGGCGCTGTTTCCCTGGATGAGCGCCTTCGACAACATCGCCTACCCGCTCAAGCTGATGAACGTGGCGCCGGCCGAGCGCCGCGCCCGCACCGAAAAGCTGGTCGCGCATCTCGGCATCAAGCTCAATCTCGGCCTTTATCCCTATCAGATGTCCGGCGGGCAGCAGCAACTCGTGTCGATCCTGCGCGCGCTGGTGGTCGAGCCGGAAATCCTTTTCCTCGACGAGCCGTTCTCGGCGCTGGATTATGAGATGACGCTGTTCATGCGCGAGCAATTGCAGCGCATCTTTCTGGAGACCGGCACCACCACGATCCTGGTGTCGCACGATCTGGAAGAGGCGGTCTTTCTCGCCGACAAGGTGCTGTTGCTGTCGCGGCACCCGGCGCGGGTCGCGGCATTTACGCGCGTGACAGCGGCCCGGCCACGCACGGACGCGACGCTCTCGGAAGCGGAGTTCGTGCGCACCAAAGCCGAATGTCTCGACATATTTCAGCGCGAGGTGCGGCGCGCATGAAGTCGCACAAAGCCGAAGCGTTCCTGCCGGTCGTCGGCGTCGCCGGCCTGCTGGCGATCTGGTCGCTGGTCGCCTGGCGGCAATGGGTCGATCCCGTGCTGCTGCCATCACCGGCGGCGACGTTCGAGTCGTTGTGGCGCGGCATGGATGGCGGGCCGCTTGGTTTCGACTTTGCCAAAACAGTCTATCGGACGGCGGCATCGACGCTGATCGCCGCCGTCATCGCCATTCCGCTCGGCATCGTGCTGGGGTCGTCGGAACAACTCTACCGCTCGCTCGAATTCCTCATCGACTTTTTCCGCTCGACCCCGGCGTCGGCGATGTTTCCGTTGTTCCTCGTCCTGTTCGGCGTCGGCGACGAGACCAAGATCGCGGTCGCGGCGTTCGGCGCCGTGCTGGTGATCCTGTTCAACGTCGCCTACGGCGTGATGAATGCGCGCAAAACGCGGTTGCTGGCGGCCAAGGTGATGGGCGCGTCACGGCTGCGCGTGCTGTTCGACGTCATGCTGCTCGAAATCTCTGCCGCAGACCTTCGTCGGCCTGCGCAACGGCGTTTCGCTCGCCCTGGTCATTATCGTCGTGGCCGAGATGTTCATTGGCTCGCAGGACGGGCTCGGCCACAGCGTGTTCGAGGCCCAGCAATTGTTCGACATGCCGCGGATGTATGCGGCGATCTTCGCCGCCGGCGCGCTCGGCTATGGACTCAATCTGCTGTTCCTGCTCATAGAGCGGCGCTTCGTCCATTGGTCCGGGAAATAGAATTGCCATGACCGACAAGACTCTGGTGCGCCGATCGGCGCGCGAACTGGCACGGCTGATCCGCAGCCGCGCCGTCAGTCCGGTCGAAGTGCTCGACGCGTACCTCGACGTCATCGCGGCGCTCAATCCGAAACTCAACGCCATCGTCACGCTGGCCGCGGATCAAGCCCGCGAGGCCGCGCGGCGCGCGGAGGCGGCGGTGATGAAGAGCGAGACGCTCGGACCGCTGCACGGCCTGCCGATCGGGGTCAAAGACGTCACGCCGACCGCCGGCATCCGCACCACCTTCGCCTCGCCGCTGTTCAAGGATTACGTGCCGAGCGAAGACGCCGAGGCCATCCGCCGCCTCAAGGCTGCCGGCGCCATCGTGCTGGCGAAAACCAATACGCCGGAATTCGCCTGCGGCGCCAACACCAACAACGTGCTGTTCGGCCCGACGCGCAATCCGTGGAATCCGGCACTGAGCCCGGCGGGTTCTTCCGGCGGCTCGGCGGCCGCCGTCGCCTCGGGCATGGTGCCGATCGCGCAAGGCACCGACTATGGCTGCTCGATCCGCATTCCGGCGGCATTCTGCGGCATTGTCGGCATCCGTCCAACGCCGGGACTGACGCCGAGTTATCCGCTGCATCTCGCCTGGGACGCGGGACAGGTTCATGGCCCGCTCGCCCAGAACGCCGACGACGCCGCACTGATGCTGGACGCGCTCACCGGCTTTAGTCGCATCTCGCCGATCTCGGTCGCACCGCCGTGGCAGAGCGCGCTTGCCGAGCTCGATCAGCGCGACGACATCAAGGGCCTGCGCGTCGCCTACGTCTCCGACATTGCCGGCATCGGCGTCGAAGCGGAGATCGACACGATGTGCGGCGGCGCCGCGGCGGCGTTGGAAAAACTCGGCGCGCAAGTCGAGCACATCGCATTCGACGCCAGCGATGGCCGCGCCGCTTATCAGACCTGGCGCGGCTTCTGGATGGTCGGGCAACAATATCAGCGGCTCGCCCAGATCAAGGAGTTCGGACCGAATCTCCGGGGCAATGTCGAGGCCGGGCTGACGCTCAATGCGCTCGACTTCGCCGCCACCGAACACCAGCGCGAGGCGATATTCCACCGCTTTCGCGCGCTGTTCGAGCGATACGACGTGCTGCTCACGCCGGCGGCGCCGGTCAAACCCTATCCGGTGGAGATGAACTTTCCCGATCGCATCAACGGCAAGAGCTTTGAGAATTACATCGATTGGATCGCGCCCGCTTATCTGATCACGCTGGTCAGCCTGCCGGCCGCGACCGCACCGGCCGGCTTGTCGCAGGATGGATTGCCGATCGGCATGCAGATCGTGGCGCCGCGGTTCGAGGAGCCGCTGATCCTGCGGGTGGCGCGACACATTCACCGGGCGAGCGAGGTCGGGCGGCCGCCGCTTGCGGGCTGAACGATCCGCCGAGGCCGCGGCTTTTTGGGTTTTGCAAGAGGCCACCCCAATTACGCCGCGATGTTGCGGTGGTTGGAGTATGGGGAAAGGACATCCGGCAGCAATGACATCAAAGGCGTTTCAAGGAGGGACCGCGCGGTTCCTCCTCATCGGCCACGCGGCGTTGGCTATTGCGTTGGCGCTACCGGTATGTTGCGCTCACGCAGAAAGCTGCCGGGGCAGCGCCGCCGCGGGTGACGCGGACCGGGTCGTTTCGGTCGATCCGGTGACGCTCCACCGGTTGGGCAGCGTGCAGTACCCGCAGACGCTGCCGCTGCGCGATCATGAAATCGTCCTGTCGTTCGACGACGGGCCATCGCCGCTCACCACCGAGAAGGTCCTCGACGCCCTGGCCGCGGAATGCGTGAAGGCAAATTTCTTCATTGTCGGCGAGCACGCCAACATGCGGCCGGACCTCGTCCGGCGTGCCTACCGGGACGGCCATACGATCGGCACCCATACCCAAACGCATCCCGACCTTGCCAAGCTTCCGCTCGCCGCAGCCGAACGCGAGATCGATGATGGCATCCAGTCCGTGCAAGCGGCGCTTGGTTTGCAAATGTCCGTCGCGCCGTTTTTTCGCGCGCCCTATCTGCAACTGACCCCCGACTTGCAGGAGTTCCTGATCAAGCGGGAGGTGACGCTTTGGAGCGTGGATATCGATCCCGAAGATTGGCGGCCGCAATCGGCGGAGGTCTTCGTCGCGCACACATTGGCCCTTATTGAAGCCAGACGATCCGGCGTCGTCCTGCTGCACGATGTTCAGCCGCATACGGCAGCGGCGCTGCCCGATCTGCTTCGCCAATTGCGGGCGCGCGGCTACAGTTTTGTCCACGCGGTCGCGACGGATGCCGAAACCAAGCCGGTCGCAATCAGCGGCGATGCCGCATCGGTCGACACGCGGCTTAAGTGAACCTGAAGATGCGCGCGCAGCGGCCAAGGGAACCAGCCGCGCGCTCATCCGTTATTGCATTGCTGTTGGATCAACGATGATGACGCAAATTCGCCGTCTGAGCAGAAAATGGCTGACCGCTCGCATAAACGCCTTTTGTCCGGCGAAAAGTCTGGTGCGTCCGATGGTCGGCAGCTGCCATCGCTGACGCCGCTGCGCGGCATCGCCGCGCTATGGGTGGTTCTTTATCACTATTGCGGCACGGCTCAGTACCTTCCCAACCTCGACATAACTCCGCACAGCTATATCATCAGCAAGGGCTATCTGGCCGTCGACATGTTTTTCATGCTCAGCGGCTTCGTCATGGCGCACGTCTATTATCGCGCCTTTTCTGAAGGTGTCAGCCGGCACTATCGCAGCTTCCTGGTAGCGCGAATCGCGCGGCTCTACCCGCTGCACGTGTTCGTTCTCTTGTTGTTTGTCGCGACCGCCGTGGCCGGGCAATTGATGACCGGCTTGGCAACCGGCTCGTTCGAAGCCATGCCGCTAACGGGGCCGCGTTCCGTAAGCGCGATCGTTGCCAACATCTTCATGCTGCAGGGCCTGGCGGCCGCACGTCTCAGCTGGAACTACCCGGAATGGTCGATCAGCGTGGAGTTCCTCGCGTATTTGGCGTTTCCTTTTGCGTTGCCGCTGATCACGCGGGCGCCGAACGCCGTCAAGCTCGTTCTGGGCGCTTTTTTGTTTGCCGCGCTGGCATGGCTTGCGGTCTTTACCCGAGGCGACTTTGACCAATGGGATGGTCCGATTACGCTGTTGCGCTGCATGCCGGAATTCCTGCTTGGCACGCTGCTGTACTTCACATTCCGCGATTACGGGCACCGATTCTGGCTTGACAGGGACCTCGGCGTTCTCGTCGTGCTGGGGACAACGCTGGTGTGCCTGCATCTCGGTGCGCCCGACCTGCTGCTCGTTTCGCTGTTTGCCGCGCTGATCCTTTTGGCTGTCAGCAACACCGGCGTTTTCGCCAGGGTCGCCAATACCGAACCGCTCATCTGGCTTGGGGAAATCTCCTATTCGCTCTACCTCATCCACGGCTTGATCCAGTTCGCCGCCAGCAAAGGCTTGAGCGCGTTCGGCATCCAGCACCGCGCTGCACTGTCCAGCGGCGAGTCGCTCGCGCTCATGATGCTGATGCTGGCGCTGTGCATCTTTTGCGGCAGCGCTAGCTATTCGATCATCGAGATTGTCTGGCGCAAGCGCCTGCGGGCCCTGTTGGGCGACCGTGCGAGACCGGCAGCCACGCGCGCGCTCGGCTCGCAGCCGGCCTGACCTCCGAATGTCCCTCTGCCTTTGATATCTCTCGGACATGGCGCCATGTCCGGCGTGACTTGGTAACTTCACCGCATCACTGACATTGCCATCAGCCCCAATTGATGCGTATGCGGGAGAGGCCTGAGCCGGGCACGCCGCTTGCATCGCCTATGTCCGAGCCGTTCACATGACCACCGACGACCCATCACCGCTCTGGATCAAGGATCCGCTCGCCATTCTGGCGGACGGCGCCGAGCGCGGCATTGTCGTACGGGACGGCCGCATCGTCGAGCTGGTCGCGGCTGGCCGCAGCCCCGCGACACCGGACGTCAAAGCATTCGACGCCAGCAAGCACGTGGTGCTGCCGGGACTGATCAACACCCACCATCATTTCTATCAGACGTTGACCCGTGCCGTTCCGGCCGCGCTCGACCGCGAATTGTTTCCGTGGCTGCAGGCGCTTTATCCGCTCTGGGCACGGTTGACGCCCGAGGCGCTCGATCTGGCGATGACCTTGGCGATGGCCGAGCTGATGTTGTCCGGCTGCACGACGACGACGGATCATCACTACGTTTTTCCTGCCGGCGTCGAAGACGGCATCGACATCGAGGTCGCGGCGGCGCGGCGGCTCGGGTTGCGCGTGCTGCTGACGCGCGGCTCGATGAACCTCTCGCAGCGCGACGGCGGACTGCCGCCGGAAGCCGTGGTGCAGGACGAGGACACGATCCTCGCCAACTCCGAGCGCCTGGTGGCGCGCTATCACCAGGCCGGCGACGGCGCCATGGTGCAGATCGCGCTGGCGCCCTGCTCGCCGTTTTCGGTGACGACCTCGCTGATGCGGGCGACGGCGGATCTGGCGAAGCGGCTCGATGTGCGCATGCACACCCACCTTGCCGAAACCGAGGACGAGAACCGCTATTGTCTGGAGCTCTACAAGTGCCGGCCGCTGGATTATCTGGAGGATTGCGGCTGGCTCAACGAGCGCGTCTGGCTCGCCCACGGCGTGCATTTCAACGCCGACGAGATTGCGCGGCTGGCGCGTGCGGGAACGGCTGTCGCGCACTGCGCCTGCAGCAATCAGACGCTCGCGTCGGGAACCTGCCCGGTCTGCGCCATGGAAAACGCCGGCATGCGCGTCGGCCTCGGCGTCGACGGCTCGGCTTCGAATGATTCCTCGAATCTGATGCAAGAGGTGCGCGCGGCGTTTCTGCTACAGCGCAGCCGCTACGGCGTCGGCAAAGTCAGCCACCTCGACGCGCTGCGCTGGGCGACCAAGGGCTCCGCGGCCTGCGTCGGGCGGAAAGACATCGGCGAGATCGCGGTCGGCGCCATGGCCGATCTCGCACTGTTCAAACTCGACGAATTGCGCTTTTCCGGCAGCGGCGATCCGCTGGCGGCGCTGGTGCTGTGCGGCGCGCACCGCGCCGACCGCGTCATGGTCGGCGGCCATTGGATCGTGGCGGACGGCCACATTCCCGGGCTCGACCTTGCCAATCTGATCCGCCGCCACTCGGCGGCGGCGCGCGCGTTGCAGACTGGGAAGGGATGATGACGTTCTTCTCCCGCTCCCGCCGGGGAGAGGGTGCGCGCATCCGCTAGCGGCGAAGACGGGCGTCGGAGAAAAATTTAGCGTACCGTCAGTGCCGCCGGTGCCGTCGCCATTTCAGGAGATAACCCACTATGCAGACCTACACTGTCGACATCGCCGGCGAACCCGTCGCACTGCCGATCGTGCCGATCAACAAGCAGCTCGCCATTTCGCTGTTGATGGTGATCGACATGGGGGTGCAGTTCGGCGAGCGGATCGGCAAGGCCATGGCGGCCCGGCTCGGCCCGCTCAAGCCCGACATCATCGTCGGCGCCGCGACGCTCGGCATCCCGGTCGTCATCGA
Organism: uncultured Alphaproteobacteria bacterium; assembly: GCA_963829395.1. GTDB lineage: Bacteria > Pseudomonadota > Alphaproteobacteria > Rhizobiales > Xanthobacteraceae > BOG-931. Next base: position 95,473 of record CAWHHX010000005.1, read on the forward strand.
AGTGTCGCGTGCGCTCGGCCTCGACCACTATGTCATCGCCCAGAAGTCGCCGAAAATCCATCTGGCCGACGCGCTGGTGCAGGAACTGGAATCGGTGACGTCGGCCGGCAAGCAACGTCTGATGCTCGATCGCCGCGCCGTGCCGCTGCTCGCCGGGCGGCGCGTAGCGGTGGTCGACGACGTGGTCGCCACCGGCTCCAGTCTGGCCGCAACGATTGCCTTGGCGCGCGCGGCCGGCGCCGAAATCGTCGGCGCCGGGGTGATCCTGACTGAAGGCCACGATTGGGAGAAAAAACTCGGCGCCGATGCTCACATCGTCCATGGCCTCGGGCACATCCCGCAATTCGCCATCGTCGACGGCAAGGCGAAGCCGATGCCGGACACGCTGTAATTGCAGCGTGATGAAACGCGGTACGCCGAACGCGCCCTCCAGGCGTCCACTATCCGGATCATGCTAGAGCTTGCGCAGCAGCATGCCGTACCAGACATAGTCGGCTTCGTCGGCGAAGGTGTGCTCGCCGGCGGCGTGCGCCGCCTGCAGGAATCCCGACAGGCTGGTGAAGCGGTTGAGATTGACCTGCACGAAGTCGTCAACGCCGTGCGCGATCAAGCGCTCCTTGCCGTCCCAGAAAACCAGCTGGTTGTTTTCGGCGCGTGCGTCGAGCTGCAGCAATTGGAACTGCGCCCAGACGGCGAACGTCCGCTCGAACAGATAAGGCTGGTCGGGGAAGAAGTTGAACCAGAATACGGAAACATTAGTCAGCGAGAAATATTGTCCGAGGCGCCAATGATCCGGCGTGGCGCCGGATGGAAAACTGAAGGGGTAGGCCGACGATTGCGGCTCGACGTGATAGACGCCCAGCAACACCAAGCCGCCGCCTGCCTTGAGCCGATCAAAGGCGGCCATGATGACGTCGTTCGTTCCGATGGCATAGTGCACGAAGCAGTGCTTGCCGTCGGGAACCCTTTTCTCCCAATAGCCCATGTTCCGATCGAGCATGGTCCGAAACTTGGCGGCGCCGCTCGGCGGCGCGGCTGAGCCCTGCGTCGCTTCGACCGCCCTAACGACCTCCGGGATCGACAGCCGCTTGAACACCGCGTAGGAGGCGGGCATTGCCTCCATCCGCCGCGGCGCGTCGGCGAACTCGACGGCCACCAGGATTTTCTGGGCGTAATCGAAATGTCTATCCACGTCTGCGTTCCCTGGGGCCGGTTTAGCATCCGCGCAAGCCGAGTGCCGCGGAGCGAGAATAGCGGATACCGGCAGACGCCTCATCGGTAGTCAAACCCTAAAGTGAAAGACCTAAACTCGGCGTGGCCGGCGGATTGCGGGGCCCCCACCGATATCGCGCTACGTGAGACGCTCGGCAGCCGCACGTTTGACGGCAAAAGCCGGTCGCTCACCACCATTGATGCCGAGCGCAGATTCGATTTGAATGGGGGACGTCAAACCCGGGCTTCATAGGACGTCATCATGAGCGATCTGCGCGACTTCATCGCCGGCATGCCGAAATGCGAATTGCACGTGCATCTGGAGGGCACGCTCGAACCGGAAATGAAGTTCGAGCTGGCGAAGCGGAACGGCATGACGCTGCCCTACAAGGACGCGGGCGAAATGCGGGCGGCCTACGATTTCCACGACCTGCCGTCGTTTCTCACGATCTACTATGAGGGCATGCGGGTCCTGGTGCATGAGCCGGATTTCTTCGACCTGACGTTCGCCTACCTCGCCAAGGCCCATGCGCAGAACGTGCGCTACGTCGAAATGTTCTTCGATCCGCAGCCGCACACCGGACGCGGCGTGCCGTTCGACGTGGTGATCCGCGGCATCCGCCGCGCCCAGCTCGAGGCCGAGCGCATCCTCGGCATCAAGAGCCAGCTGATCATGTGCTTCCTGCGCGATTGGAGCGCCGAATTCGCCATGACCACGCTGGTGCAATCGCTGCCGTATCGCGAATGGATCGTCGGCGTCGGGCTCGATTCCGATGAAAAGAACAATCCGCCGGTGAAATTCAAGGACGTGTTCGCGCGCGCCCGCCGCGAAGGTTATTTCCTGACCATGCATTGCGACGTCGATCAGCAGAATTCGACCGAGCATATCCGGCAATGTTTGGAGGAAATCGGCGTCGACCGCATTGATCACGGCGTCAATGTCTTGGACAGCAACCACCTGGCCGACGAGGTGGCGAAGCGGCAATTGGCGCTGACCGTCTGCCCGGTGTCGAACGCCTTTGTCACCAACGGCAGCAAGGCCAAGGAGATCAAGCGCATGCTCGAGCTCGGTATCCGTGCCACCGTGCATTCGGACGACCCGGCGTATTTCCGCGGCTACATCAACGAGAATTTCGTCTGCACCCAGGAAGAGGCCGATCTCGGCCCCAAGGAGCTGGTGCAGCTCACCCGCAACGCCTTCGAAAGCACCTGGCTGCCGCGGACGATCAAGAGCCGTTACCTGGCCGAGCTTGACGCTTACGCGGCACGGTAGAGACTTTTCCGGTTCACGGCGAGTTTGTGACGATCCCGGATCAGCGGCGCACCGCTTCGTGCTGCACCGCGTCCGGGACGCATCAAAAAGAAAATGGCCGGGCGCGAGCCCGGCCATCGCTATTTTCAGACAGGAGACGTCCGAGAATCACTTCCCCGGGATCTTGTCGTCGATGCCTTTGACGTACCAGTTCATGCTCAGGATCTGGCCGGGATCGAGATGGTCGCCGCCCTTGCACTCGACCGTCTTGCCGTCCTGATCGGTGATCGGGCACTTGAACGGATGGAACTTGCCGGACCTGATGGAGGCTTCCGTATCCATCGCCATCTTCTTCACATCGTCGGGCATGTTGGTATAGGGCGCCATCACCACCATCCCGGAATCCAGCCCACCCCAGGTGTCTTGGGACTTCCATTTGCCGTCGAGCACATCCTTGGCGCGCTGGGTGTAGTAGCCGCCCCAATAGTCGGTATCGGCGGTGAGCTGAGCCTTGGGTCCGAATTTGATCATGTCGGACGATTCGCCGAACGAGTGGATGCCGCGTTGCTCTGCGATCTGCGTGGCGGCCGGCGAGTCGGTGTGCTGGGTGAGGATATCGGCACCCTGGTCGACCAGCGCCTTGGCGGCGTCGGCTTCCTTGCCCGGATCGAACCAGGAATTCACCCAGATGATCTTCACCTTCATGTTCGGGTTGATCGACTGGGCGCCGAGCATGGTGGCGTTGATGTTGGAGATGACCTCCGGGATCGGGAACGAAACGATGTAGCCGATGATGCCGGTCTTCGACACCTTGGCTGCGATCTGGCCCTGGATGTAGCGGCCTTCATAGAAGCGCGCAGCGTAGGTGCTCATGTTCTTGGCGCGCTTGAAGCCGGTGGCGTGCTCGAACATCACGTCCGGATATTTGTTCGCGACTTTCAGGGTCGCGTCCATGAAGCCGAACGAGGTGGTGAAGATCAGCTTGTGGCCGGTGCGGGCGAGCTGCTCGATCGAGCGCTCGGCGTCGGCGCCCTCCGGAACGTTCTCCAGAAAGGTCGTCTCGACCTTGTCGCCCAGCGCCTTCGCCATCGCCAGACGGCCGAGATCGTGCTGGTAGCTCCAGCCGAGGTCGCCGACCGGCCCGACATAAATGAAGCCGACTTTCAGCTTGTCGGCGGCGTAGGCGTGAAATGTTACGGCGGCAATCCCCAGGACCGCAGCCATCCCCACAACGTTCCATTTCTTCATGATCTCACTCCGGGTTAGCAGAGACGGACGTCTCTTTACGTTTCTCCGCGGCGCGAACGCCAGCAGCACTTTGAGCACCAGCGGCCCGGCATGACGAACTGCCATGCCGTCCCGCTGTTTAGTTTGAGCCTGACCTTGTCCGAAAACCGGTTTCCCCTTTTCGGGATCATGCTCTTAACGGTCGGGCACGAAGACCAGACCGAGCGACGCAGGCGCAGCGGACCCGGCGGTACCGCGCGTCCTTGAAATCAACACGAGAACGATGACCGTGGCAAGATAGGGCAGTGACGACATCAACTGTGAGGGAATGCCGAAGCCGAGCGCCTGGGTGTGAAGCTGAAGGATCGAGACCGCGCCGAACAGGTAGGCGCCGGCGACCAGCCGGCCGGGCCGCCACGAGGCGAAGACCACCAGCGCCAGCGCGATCCAGCCGCGGCCCGCGGTCATGCCGGGAATGAAGAACGGCGTATAGGCCAGCGGCAAAAAGGCGCCGCCGAGGCCGGCGCAGGCGCCGCCGAACAACACCGCCAGCATGCGGATGCGCAGCACCGAATAGCCGAGGGCATGGGCCGAGGCGTGGTTGTCGCCGACCGCGCGCAACACCAGGCCGGGGCGGCTGCGGTAGAGGAAGAGCCAAATGGCGATGACGAGCGCCACCGAGAAATAAACGAACGCATCCTCGCCGAACAGGATGCGGCCGATATAGGGGATGTCGGTCAGGAACGGCAAATAGAGCTGCGGCGCCGGTACGATCTTGGCGCCGACAAAGCCGGCGCCGATCAGCCCCGACAGCCCGACGCCAAGGATGGTGAGCGCCAGGCCGGCCGCGACCTGATTGACGGCCAGCCCGAGCGTGAGGATGCCGAAGACCGCGGCCATGGCCGCGCCGGCCAGGATGCCGCACAGCGCGCCAACGAGCGTCGACCCGCTCAGATAAGCGCCGGCGAAGCCGCACGCGGCGCCCATGATCATCATCCCCTCGACGCCGAGATTGAGGACGCCGGAGCGCTCGACCACCAATTCGCCCGACGCCGCCAGCAACAGCGGCGTCGACGCGGCGATCACCGACAGGATGATGGCTTCAAGCAGCAGCATGCGCGGGCTTTCGGAGGGTGCGCACCAGGCGGATGCGATAGACGATCAGCGAATCGCAGGCGAGCACGTAGAACAGCAAGATGCCCTGGAACACCTTGGTGAGGTCGAGCGGGACCTTCATGGAGATTTGCGCGCCCTCGCCGCCGATGAAGGTGAGCGCCAGGAACAGCCCGGCGATCAAGATGCCGACCGGATTGAGCCGGCCGAGAAAGGCGACGATGATGGCGGTGAAGCCGTAGCCCGACGACACGCCGGGGTCGAGATGGCCGATCGGTCCCGCCACCTCGATGATGCCGGCGAGCCCGGCGAGCGCGCCGGACACCGCGAAGGTGAAGAGCACCAGCCGATTGGCATTGAAGCCGGAAAAGCGGGCCGCCTTCGGGGCCGCGCCGACCAGACGAATCTCGAACCCCATGATGGTGCGGCCGAGCAGCACGGTCACGAGCATCACGGCGACGAGCACGATGATCGAGCCGGCATGCAGGCGGCCGACGCCCGCGATCAAGGTCGGGACGCTCGCCACCGGATCAAACGCCGCCGTGGTCGGGAAGTTGAGGCCTTGTGGATCGCGCCAGGGCCCGCGCACCAGATAGTCCATGCCGAAATTGGCGACATAGACCAGCATCAGGCTGGTGAGGATTTCGCTGGCGCCGAAATACACCCGGCAGATCGCCGGGATCAGCGCATAGAGCGCGCCGCCGAGCGCGCCAAGGACCAGCATGGCCGGCAGCACCCAATAGCCGACGTCGGTGCCGTTGGTGCGCACGGCAAGCCAGCTGCCGCACACCGCGCCGACGATAAACTGCCCCTCGGCGCCGATATTCCAGACGTTGGCGATGTAGCACAGCGCCAGACCGACCGCGATCATCACCAGCGGCGTCGCCTTGACGGCGATCTCCTGCAGCGAAAACGGATCGGTCAGCGGTTCGACGAAATAGACATACAGCGCATAGAGCGGATTCTTGCCCATGATCGCGAACAGGATGGCGAATGTGACCACCGTCAGCGCCACCGCGATCAACGGCGAAGCGACCGCAATCACCGCCGAACGCTCGGGGCGGCGTTCAAGCACCAACTGCATATTTCGCCTCGTGCCCGCCGTCGTCCTTGGCGGCGTTGGCGCCGCCCATCAGCAACCCGAGCTTTTCGCGGGTGACTGCCGCTGCGTCGAGCGGCACCGACAGCTTGCCGTGGAACATCACCGCGATGCGGTCGGCGATCTCGGCAAGCTCATCGAGGTCCTGGCTGATCACCAGCACCGCCGTGCCGCGGGCGGCAAGATCGATCAAGGCCTGGCGAATGACCGCCGCGGCGCCGGCATCGACGCCCCAGGTCGGCTGACTGACGATGAGAATGCCGGGCTCGCGCAGGATTTCGCGGCCGACGATGAATTTCTGCAAATTGCCGCCTGAGAGGCTCACCGCTTCCGGATCGCGCTTGGCCTTGCGCACATCGAAGCTCTTAGTCGTGCGATCGACGTGGGCGAGCGCCGCCAGCTTGTTGATGAAGCCCCGTTTCACCATGCCGCTGGCCGCATGACCGGTGAGCAGCGCGTTTTCGGAGAGCTTCATGCGCGGCGCGGTGCCGTGACCGAGCCGCTCCTCCGGCACGAAAGCTGCGCCCATGCGGCGACGCTCGTTGACATCGCGCAAGCCGGCGGCATTGCCGTCGATGACGATGTTGCCTTCGCCGCCTGACAGCCGCTCGCCCGACAGCGCGGCGAACAATTCGTCCTGACCGTTGCCGGCGACGCCGGCGATGCCGAGAATTTCGCCGCCGCGGACCTCGAGCGATATTTCCTTCAAGTATGTGCCGTGCGGATCGTCGGGCTCGAGCGACAATTTGTGGATGACAAGCCGCGGTATCGAAGCGGTGCGGCCGAACACGGCCTTCACCTCGCCGATTTCGGCGCCGACCATCATGCGGGCCAGCGACGCCGCGGTCTCCTGCCGCGGATCGCAGGTCGCCACTTTCTTACCCAGGCGCAAAATCGTCGCGGTGTCGCAGAGCCGTTTCACCTCTTCGAGCTTGTGGCTGATGTAAAGGATGCCGCGGCCTTCGCTCTTGAGCCGCTCGAGCACGACGAACAGCTGATCGGCTTCCTGCGGCGTGAGCACGGCGGTCGGCTCGTCGAGAATGAGGAGCTTCGGATTCTGCATCAGCGCGCGCACGATCTCGATGCGTTGCCGCTCGCCGACCGACAGCCGCCAGACCTCGCGCTTGGGATCGAGCGGCAAGCCGTAGACCCGCGCCGTTTCCTCAAGCCGCTCGGAGATGGCGGTGAACGAGTCCGTCGCCGGCAGGCCGAGCGCGACATTCTCGGCGACGGTCAGATTGTCGAACAGCGAGAAATGCTGAAACACCATGCCGATGCCGAGCGCGCGCGCTTCCGACGGGCCGGCCAGCACGATCTTTTGTCCCATCCAGCGCAGCTCGCCGCCGCTCGGCTGGATGAGGCCGTACATCACCTTGACCAGGGTGGATTTGCCGGCGCCGTTCTCGCCGAGCAGCGCGTGGATCTCGGCCGGGAACAGATCGAGGTCGATGCTGTCGTTGGCGAGAAAATCGCCGTAGCGCTTGCTTATGGAGACGGCACTGAGCAGCGGCCCGGACCGCGAGGAACCGGCTTGTGGTGACGCATCAAGCATGGAAATCGCCGCGCATGCCCTGGTTTTACAAGGTTTCTTGCAGGCTTCGTTGCAAGGATCGTTCCATCATCGGTTCCCCTCTCGGCAGGCATCATCCGACAAAATCGCCCCCGGCAAAAGGCGGCCGGTGTGGAAAGTTGCCCAAAACGACGCCACGGCGACAAGCTTGCACAGCTTGCGCGCCTTCTGTCATGCTCGAATTTGCCGGGGTCAAACGCGGGGAGCCCCACGTCTTGGAGCTCAAGATTTGGAGCTTAAGATTTGGGGCTTAAGTCTTGGGGCTTAAATCTTGGGGCTTAAGTCGTGGAGCTAATACTCGCTGAATTGGCAAGCGCCATTCTTCGCTGGCTGCATGTCATTGCCGGTATCGCGTGGATCGGCAGTTCGTTTTACTTCATCCACCTCGATCTGAGCCTCAAGCCACGGCCCGGACTGCCCGCGGGCGTCAAAGGCGACGAGTGGCAGGTTCACGGCGGCGGCTTCTACCACATGATGAAATACCTGGTGGCGCCGGCGCAGATGCCGGACAGCCTGACCTGGTTCAAATGGGAAGCCTACACGACCTGGCTGTCGGGCTTTGCGCTCCTGGTGCTGGTCTATTATCTCGGCGCCGATCTTTTCCTGATCGACAAATCGGTGCTCGATCTCACCGCCAGTGCAGGCGGCGGCCATCGCCTTCGTCAGCCTCGCGGTCGCCTGGCTTGCCTACGAAGGGCTTTGCCGCTCGCCGCTCGGCCGCCACGAGGTCGCGCTGGCGCTGGTCGGCTATGTTTTTCTGGTCGCGCTGACCTACGGCTTCACCCACGTCTTCAGCGGGCGCGGCGCTTTCACCCAGATCGGCGCGCTCATCGGCACCATCATGGTGGCGAACGTGTTCGTCATCATCATTCCCTATCAGAAGAAGACGGTCGCCGCGATGCTGGCCGGCAAGAGCCCCGATCCGCGCTGGGGCGCGCTCGGCAAGCAGCGCTCGGTGCACAACAATTATCTGACGCTGCCGGTCGTCTTTCTGATGCTGAGCAATCACTATCCGCTGTTCTTCGCCACCCGCTTCAACTGGCTGATCGTCGCCATCGTGCTGGCGATCGGCCCGGTGATCCGGCACTTCTTCAATTCGCGCCACGAAGGCAAAGGCAGCCCGTGGTGGACCTGGGGCGTGGCGGCCGGCGGGCATGGCGGCGGTCGCCTGGCTGTCGGCCGCCGGGCCGCGCGCCGCGACCGTCGGCGCGCTGCCGCCGACGCCCAAATTCGCCGATGTCAGCAACATCGTCATGTCGCGCTGCGCCATGTGCCACGCCGCCGAGCCGGTCTGGGCCGGCATCGCACGGCGCCGAAGGGCGTGCTGCTCGATACCGACGAGCAGATCCGCCTGCACGCGCCGCTGATCGCGGTCGTCGCGGTGCGCTCGGACGCCATGCCGCCCGGCAACATCACGGAAATGACCGCGCGGCGAGCGTCTGCAGCTGGCGTCGTGGCTCGCCGCCGGCGCGCCGGCGCAGTGACGACCGGCGGAGCTAAAGTTTGCGCGCGATCCGCGGCCGGCTGTTGAGCTTCCTGCGCGCGCCGCGCGGCGCCGGCGACGCGCAAAGCTATCGCTACATCGAGGACGGCATCGTCCTGGTGAAAGACGGAAAGATCGACGCCGTCGGCCCGGCGGCGCGAACTGATGGCGCGGCTTCCGGCCGGAATTCCGGTCGAGCATTTTCCCGATGCCCTGATCATGCCGGGTTTCATCGATCCGCATATCCATTATCCGCAGACCCAGGTGATCGCCTCCTACGGCGCGCAGCTGCTCGAATGGCTGGAGAAATACACCTTCGTCGAGGAGCAGAAATTCGCCGATCCCGCAGCACGCCGCGCGCAACGCCGAATTCTTCCTCGACGAACTGGCGCGCAACGGCACCACCACGGCGGTCGCCTATTGCGCGCGCATCCGGCGCTCTGCCGAGGCTTTGTTCGCGGCGGCGCACAAGCGAAACGCCGGCATGATCGCCGGCAATGCGGTGATGAACCGCAACGGCCCGCCGGGGCTGCTGGCGGCGGCGGCCACCGCGATCGCCGACAGCCGCGACCTGATCCGGCGCTGGCACGGCAAAGGCCGGCAGCGCTACGCAGTGACGCCGCGCTTTGCCATCACCTCGACCGAGGAACAGCTTGCGGAATTAGGCGCGCTGCTCGCGGAGTTTCCGACCGTGCTGATGCAGACGCATCTCGCCGAAAATCACGACGAGATCGCCGACCGTCAAGAGGCTGTTTCCCGGACGACCCGAGCTATACTGCCGTCTATGCCCGCTTCGGCCTGCTCGGCCCGCGCTCGCTGATCGGCCATTGCATTCATCTCGACCAGGCCGAAATCGCGCTGCTGCGCGACAGCCGATCGGTCGCCGTCTTCTGCCCCACGTCGAATTTGTTCATCGGCAGCGGGCTGTTCGACTATGACGGCCTCGCCGCCGCCGGCGTGCGCATCGCGCTCGCGACCGACGTCGGCGGCGGCACGTCCTATTCGATGCTGCGCACCGCCGCCGAAGCCTACAAGGTGATGCAGCTGCGCGGCCAAAACCTGCCGGCGCTCGCCGCCTTCGATCTGATGACCCGCGGCAATGCTGCGGCGCTCGGTCTCGACAACGAAATCGGCGCGATCGCGCCCGGCGCGTTCGCCGATCTGGTCGTGCTCGATGCCCGCGCCACGCCGGCCATGGCGCATCGCATGGAGACGGTGCGCAACCTCGAAGAAGAGCTGTTCGTGCTGATGACGCTCGGCGACGATCGCGCGGTGCGGCAGACCTATATCGCCGGCGAGCCGGCGCAGCGTTGAGGCCCGCAGTCGTCATTCCGGGACGCGAGCAGAGCTTCGCGGGCCCGGAATCCATATTCGCTAATTTGCGGATAGTAGCGTGCCGCATTGCGGCGGCGGCGGCACCGCATCAGCTCTTTGGACCAGCAGCTTCGCCGCGAGCGCCAAGGAGGCCAAGACAGAGGGCTCCCGGCGATGGCACCAACGATGGTCAAGATCGGCATGAAGCTAAAAAACGCCGCGAACACAGAAAAGCCTTCGAACGACGTCTGATGAAACAGCGGTCCCCACAGGAGCCCGACGCAGATACCGACATTGCCGCCGACGATCGCACCGAAAAACAAGCCCGCGCACCCCATGGCGATTCTCATCTGACCTCCGTGCCTCGGTTGCTCGAGCCCGCCGGCCGCAGGCTAAGCCGTGGCCGCGGCGCGCAAGATTTACCGCGCCCAGGCTGGCACATTAAGGTTGAGAGGGCGTGGCAAAGACAAGATTTCAGGCTTTGACATCCTCCGTATTCCGCCGGCGGTGCGGCAGACTTATATCGCCGGCGAGCCGGCGCTCTGACCGCGCCGACCTCAGACGCGCCATTCCGTCCAGGAAGAGCCAACGCCAGACGTCAAAGTGCGCGTCTCGTCTGAGACGCGCACTCCGTTTGTTGCATACCGCGCTTCGTGCCGTCTCATTTTGCGGTCTTGTTTGAAGCCTTGCTTTAAGTCTTGGCTTATTTAAGCTCGGCGGACGTCGTGTCGGTAGCCCGATCGTATTTCAAGGTGATGGCGTCGATGCTGCACAGATCGATGTCATTCCACAGCACGCCCGGATAACCGGCATCGGCCCATTCAATCTTGAAATTCCACTTGCAGCCTTTATCGGCGGTGTTGAATTTGACATAGATGTTGCCGCCGTTGGCAAGAACGCCACCGAGTTCGTTGTCCGACCAATCATTGTCGCCGGGGTTGTTGAAACCCAGGAATTTGATGCCGTAACCCGTTCCGTTGACGACGGTTACGTTGCGCTGGTCCGCGGCGAACGCAGACGATCCGGTCAGCGCACCAATGGTGACGATAAACGCGAGAAAGAAGCCTCTCATGATGCCCTCTAGTTTGCGATAACGCGCGGCAGACAAGCGGTGTCGGGGCGACGGTGTCAAGTTAATGATAGACAAACTAGAGAAACGAGGTGAATTTCCGTCCAATTTCGACCCAACGCGGTCGCACGCGCCACTCCAGCGACATCGTCGCCTTAGTCCGGCACGAAAACGGACACCCGTCGCGCTCGGCGAATAGACTTGCCACGCTGGCGCCCCGATACGTTAATCTGCAGCGGGGCTATCGGGGATAGCGGAGGGGCCGGATGAGCAAAGGATTGCCAGGACTGTCGCACGTCGATCACGTCGGGCTGACCGTGCCGGACCTCGACGCCGCCGTGCGATTTTATTGCGACGTGATCGGCGGCCACGAGCTCTATCGCATCGGGCCGTTCGACGCGGCGGAGCTGCCGTCCATGGCGGACGGCCGCGACTGGACCGAGGCTCACGTCAACGTGGCCGGCGCCCGGCTCACCATCGCCATGCTCAGCATTGGCCCCAATCTGATGCTCGAACTGTTTCAATACGACCGGCCAGCCAATCGGCGCGAGCAGCCGCCGCGCAACTGCGATTTCGGCGGACACCACATCGCGTTCAAGGTCGAAAACCTCGAAGCCGCCAAAGATCATCTCGCCAGCCACGGCTGTCGCGTGATGGATGGGCCAATCGTTCTCGACCAGGGTCCGTGCGCGACCACGCGCGTCAACTATGTGCTCGATCCCTGGGGCAACCAGCTCGAGCTCGTGGAATACACGACGCAGGCGTTTGAAGCGTCGGCGCCGGTCAAGATCTACCGGCCGCAAAGCTGAAAGGGAGCGCCATGCGCGACATAGCCATCATCGGCTCAGGCCAGGCCGCCCTTCTCGCGGCGCATGGCCTCATCAACGCTGGATATCGCGTGACACTTTATTCCGACCGGACGGCCGAGCAGTGGCTCAACGAGAGCCGGCCGACGGGCACCGCCGCGCGCTTTCACATCTCGCTGGAATATGAGCGCGAGCTTGGTCTCAATCACTGGGAAAAGGATGCGCCCAAGGGCGAAGGCGTCCACCTCACGTTCAGCCCGACCAAAGACAATCGGCTGCTCACCCTCGCCGGCCGCCTCAAAGATTATTTCATCGCCGTCGATCTGCGCTTACAGAGCCATCGCTGGATGAACGATTTCGCCGCCAAGGGTGGCAAGATCGAGATCGAAAACGTCACTGTGCCGCGGCTCGACGAGATTGCCGCTGCCCATGAACTGACAATCGTGGCGGCCGGGCGCGCCGATCTCTGCAATCTGTTCGAGCGCGATGCGGCGCGCAGCGTCTACGACAAGCCGCAGCGCAATCTCACGATGATCATTACGACGGGCGGCAAAATGGGTTTCGCCGGCGTGCCGTTCCTGCCGGTAAAGTTTAATTTCTTTGCTCCGTTCGGCGAGGCCTTCTACGTGCCCTACTTCCACAAGGACCATGGACCGACCTGGAATATGCTGGTCGAAGCGAAGCCCGGCAGTCCGCTCGACAGATTTGGCGACTGCAAGAGCGGCGAGCAGGCGGTGGAGATCTACAAAAAGGTCATCAAAGAGTTCATTCCGTGGGATTACGAGTGGGCGAAGGACATGCAACTCGCCGACCCGAATGGCTGGCTGGTCGGCCGCTTCGCCCCCACGGTGCGCAAACCGGTCGGCCGATTGCCGTCGGGCCGGATTGTCACGCCGCTCGGCGACACTGCCATGGCGCTCGATCCGGTCGGCGGACAGGGCGCTAACAACGGCAACAAGATGGCGCGCAACCTCGTGGAATCGGTCATCGCGCGCAAGGATCGGCCGTTTGATGCGCAATGGATGACCGAAACCTTCGAGCGCTTCTATGCGCGCTCCGGCGGCATCACCTATATTTTCAACAATCTGCTGCTTGAGCCGATCACGACGGCCGGCAAGCAGCTTTTGATCGCGCAATATGGCAGCGACGGCCGCGCCAGAGGCTCGACCGGCCAGCAACGGATTGCCGATGCTTTCATCGAGAACTTCAACGACGCCAACGTGCTGACCGGCGCCTTCCTCGACGCGGGCAAGGCTCGCGCCATCATCAAGGAAAAGACCGGCAAGAGCTGGCCGCTGGCCGTAGCGCTTGGCGCACTCGGCGTCGCCAAGGGTCAGCTGCGGCAGAAACTTGGGCGCGACCCTGGCCATCCAGCCGTGCACTAACTACCTTGGCGCCGGGCTCGTTACTTTGGCGCCTGCGCCGGCGACCGGTTTGAACGCACGAACATCAGGAGGCGCAAGCGTTTGACGTCCTTCGTTTTCCGCTGGCAGAAGACCGTTGAATTCGGGCATTGCGATCCCGCCGGCATGGTCACGCCCAAGCGCCTGTTTGAATATTTCGACACCGGGACCTGGTCGCTGTTCGAGGCAGCGCTCGGCGTCAAACGGGCGGATTTCATCACCACCTTCGGCATCTTGCCGCTGGTGGACGTGCGGCTCGGTTGCCGCAAGGCGGTGACATTCGGCGATGCGATCGAGGTCGCCTCGCGCGTCGCGGCGTTTCGCCGTTCGAGCTTCGACGTCGACCACCGCATCACCATCGACGGCGAGCTTGCGGTCGAAGGCGGCGAGACCCGGGTCTGGGCCGTGCGCGATAAGCACAATCCGGAGAAGATCCGCGCGCTGGCGATTCCCGACGACGTGATCGCGCGGTTTGGTTAGGGCGTTTGCGCGACGAGCAAAGGAAGCCGGTCGCCGATATCTGCTTTACGACGCGTCCCCGGTTCCGGTCGGACATCGTGTAAATTCCGAAATGCGCCAAACGCCACCAAGGCACCCGCCGCCAACCATGGACGCCGATCCGAAACAGCTCGAACGGCCACCGTGGTCGGCGCTGACCACGACGCACGCCTGTTTCGCGCTCGGCAATGAACTGGCCCGGCGCTACCGGCCCGATATCGCGCCGATGGCGGCTGTCCGGGACGTCTCAGACGCGTGTCTGCAAGCCTTGGCGTCGCTCATGGCGCCGGGTGACCTGGTGGGACTGTTCAACGCCAAGCCCGTGCCCGCGAGCGGAGATTTGGACGTCATTGCCCAAAAGACCGTCGAGCAGATGGTCTGCAAGTCGCGTGACCCGGCGGGCATCACCGGCGAGCCTGTGGCTCTCACCCCGGCCGACGTCCCCGAAATGATGCATCTGGTCGAATTGACCAAACCGGGGCCGTTCGCGGCGCGAACCATCGCGCTTGGATCGTATATCGGCCTCCGCCAAGGCGGGCAGTTGGTGGCCATGGCCGGGGAACGCATGAGGTTCGATGGTTTCACCGAAATTTCCGCGGTGTGCACGCATCCGGATCACCGCGGCCGCGGTCATGCGTTCTTTCTGGTCGGCACGCTGATGCGAAACATTCTTGAGCGCGGCGAGACGCCGTTTCTGCACATCTACAGCGACAATACGAGCGCCGCCGCGCTGTATCGAAAGCTCGGCTTCACCTACCGGCGTTCGATCGCCGTGACGGTTCTCAAACGGCGCGGTTAGCCGGCGCCGGCAATGTCATGGCTGATTGGATTGTGGCGGATCGTCGGCGGGAAGGGCAAAGCGGACCGGAAACGTCATCGTCAGGTGGGGTTGTGAATAGTCCGCGGGAAGCGGCGGAAACGGCTGCGACCCGTCGACCAGGTCGAGAACCGCTTTATCGAGGCTAGCCGAACCGGCGCTCCGAACAATATGCCGTTCCGTCACATGCCCGCTTCGATCGACCGTGAACGTAATGACGACCGTGCCCTCCTCACGTCGCGCCGCCGCATCGGCGGGGTAACCTCCCGTCACCAACATATTGGCTATTCGACTCCGGTACATCGACCACCAATTCGCCGCCGAGGGCAATTCGAAAACCAGTTCGCCTTTGTCATTGTCCATCGACCAGGATGTAAAGCGTTGAAGAAACGTTTGACCAAGCAAAAGCTTGCCGCCGGTCGGAACGACCGCGCCCCGCACATTCTCGAACAGCTTGTCGCCGAGCCGCAACGATCTGATCGTAAAAGCCGTGCCCCATCGCATTGAGCCGTCGGCCAACCCGAAGCGCACTTGGCCATGCAGGTCCAAATCCTGGACCGTGCCGGTTTGTTGCAACTTGGCAAAAACGTCGGCCGGCACCGTGACAAAGGCCGCGCCGCTATCGATGACGAAGTTCAGCGTGATCTGGGCGTTGATCTCGATCGGCAAAGTGAAAATGCCCGATTGGCGCTGCAACGGCACCGCGAACCGCAACGACGGCGTGTGACCGGCTGTGGCCGTCGCTTGGCTGAGAATGGCTGCGAGTTGGCCGGCGGCAGCGGCGGATGCTGCTGCTTGCTGTTCAGAGGCCGGCGCAGGCAATTTTGCCGCGGCCGCCGGGTTGGTCTTGGCCGAATGACCATCGCTGTTGCCGCTGACATCGAGATTGTTGCCGCTGACGTCGAGACAATTAACGCCCGGTATCGCACCCCGCCCGTTCGGAAAACGTTTCTGGCAAATGATGTTGTCGAATTTACGCAGCGCATCGGCATTGCCATGGAGCGCCGCCCGGTACCACCACTTGTTGGCTTCGATGGTGTCGCGGGGCACACCCTCGCCTTTGTCATACATGCCGCCGAGGATATATTGAGCCGCGGCATCGCCTTGCTCGGCGAGCGAACGATAGAGCGCGAGGGCAGTTGCGTAATCGCCGTGCCGATAAGCCTCGCGCGCGACTGCCGCCATGTCGGCGAACGCTGCGCCGGTGCCGGCCAACAGCACGATGCCGGCCAGGAGCATTTTCCAAGGCGAACGGCAAGGCGAATGAATCGTCTGGTGACGCATGATTCCAGGAGCCATGCACCGGCGGTGGCGTCAGGCGGGCGGAGGCCGCCGTCTTCCGCGCAAGCCTGGGAAGGCCATGCATGCTAGCGTCCAGGCCAGTGTTTGGGAAGCAGATCCAGGGCGGCGCTGCCCGGATCAGCAAATGCTTAGCTCCAACTAGGCCGAAGTCCGCGTCCGATACAACTCGATCGCGTCGCGCAGCCCTTGCGGCAGCGGCACCGGCTTGCCGGTCGCGATCGATATCATCGCGGTAACCATGCGGGCGCGCAGCCGCTCGATGCCGTCGCGGTGGCAGACGATGGCGACGCCGAGGGAGGAGCGGCCGATGCGCTCGACCAATAACGTCAGGTCGATGATATCGCCCATCCGGCTCGGGATCTTGAAGTCGCATTCGATGTGGACGAAGGGAAAGCCGAACTGACTGCCCATGATCATCTCGGCGTAATTGTAGCCCAGCTCCTCCGTGTACCAGTCCTCGATCAGCCCGTTGAACATGTTGAAGTAATGCGGGAAGTAGACGATGCCCGCCGGGTCGCAGTGCGAAAAGCGGACCGGAACGCTGCGGGTAAAGGCGCTGGCCGGCGGCACGAACGGATCTTGCAGCATGCGACATCCTTTAAAGGGATTTGGCTTTCACTGCCGCCGATCGGAGAAGCGCGGCATTTTCACGCTCGCTTCGAATTCCTTGGCCAGGCTGCCGGTCTCGACCACGACGATCTGCGGGGTCAGTTCGAACTGGTCGCGCACCGCGGACTTCAGGCTCGCGACCGCGGCAGCCGCGTCGACGCCGCGTCGCACCTCGACCGACAGCAGCATGGTGTCGAGGTCGCGCTCGGTGATCAGCTCGGCTTTGAAATCGCCGATATCGACGTTGCGGAAAATAAAGTCCTCGAATTCCGCATGATTGACGTTGATGCCGCGGATTTTGAAAAACCCGCTGGTGCGGTGGGCGTGTTTGACCAGCGGAAAGACCGAGAACGGCCCGGAGTCGTCGTCGCCGCGATGCCAAGTGACGAGATCGCCCGAGCTCCAGCGCAAGAACGGCGTGACATTGTTGGTCCAGAGCGGCGTCACGACGAGCGCGCCGACGGCGCCCTCCCCGACCGGCTGGTGCGTCGCCGGATCGAGTACTTCGATCAGGAACATATCGGTCCAGACGCGGAAGCCGCGTCCCGCTTCGTCCTCGGCGCCCATCATGCCGGCTTCGGTCATGCCGAAGGTATCGCGCACCCGCGCGCCCCATTGCCGCGCGAGTTTGTCACGCTTGGCGTCGGATAGCGGCTCGGCCGAGCAAAGCAATGTCTCGATCGAGCGCGCGGCGAGATCGAGCCCGCGCGCCTCGGCCAGATTGGCGAGATGCAGGCCGTAGCTGCTCATGCCCATCCAAATCGTCGGGCGCAGCCGGTCGATCAGTTCGAGCTGCATCGCCGACGGCGTCGTCGCGCCGGAGCCGGCCCAGTTGACGGCAATGCCGCGCGTTCCAGCGGCGCGCGCCAGCATCTGGCCGACCGGGTGAATGCCGAGCGGAAACGACACATGCGCCCGGCCGCCGCGCCGGCAGCGCGTGCAATCGTAAATGCGGGCGAAGCCGATCATGGCGGCGGCGATGTCGCCGTAGCTGCGGGGATAGAATAACGGCGTGCCGGTGGCGCCGCCGGAGCGCCAGTATTCGGCAATGCCGTCGTCGGGCGGCAGGCAGAATTCCTCGTAGAATTTTCGGTCTTCAAGCTTGCGCAGCGTGTCCTTGTCCAGAATCGGGATTTTGCGCCACTCGTCCGGATCGTCGAGCCGGTCGGCGTCGACGTGATCGAGCTTGCCCCGATAGAACGGCGCCCGGCGCGCCTGCGCCAGCGCGCGCTTCTTGCGTTCGGATTGAATGCGCTCAATCCCGGCCCGTGTTTTGGGCAGATCAGCAAGCGCGGTCATTCACGAGCCTTGTTTACGAACCTTGCCGCGGCAAGCCGCCGATCCAGCGGCGCTGCTCGGCATAGGTGTCCGGCAAATGTCCGGCTTTTTCTTCCGCATCCATGGCGGCGGCGCGCGCTTCCTTGGCCGGCGTGTCTTCCGGAATCACCTCGAGCGCATCGCTCAGCATCGACGCATAGTCGGCGCCGACCGGGCAGACATCGGCGCAGCGGCGGCAGCCAGTAATGACTCCGGCGCCGCGTAAAATGCTTTGCCAGAGATTGAAGCTGTCCTCGGAGCGGACCAGCTCTTTCTGCTCGACCGCATCCGGCTCGGCGATGATGCGGGTAACGTGCTCGCTGAGTTGCGCAAAGCCATGCGGCGAACGGAAGCGATCGCAGGCCGGCCAATCGCGCGTCCAATGACCGACGGCGTCGGCCGGGCAGGTCTTAAGACAGCGGCCGCAGCTTGGACCGAGGCAGAGCGCGGTCTCCATCTTTGCGTCGCAGACGACATCGACCGAACAGAGCATTGCGGTGAGCAGCACCCGCGGTCCGAATTCCGGCGTCAGCAATTGCAGATTGAGCCCGAGCGTGCCGAGGCCGGCCTCGACGGCCGCATGCGGGAGCGACAGCAAGGTCGTCATGTGCCGGTTCGGATCGCCGTCATAGCGCCAGGGATCGACATGCGTCGGCGGCACGATGATCGCCGGATAGCCGTTGTCTTCGAGCCAATAGACCAGCTCGAGCGAGGCTTCCTCGAGACGCGAGAGCGCCAGCTCGTCGTTATAATACTTGTGACGATCATTCCAGGCGGCGATGCGGGCGGTGCCGCGGCTCACGCGCTTGGCCAGCACGATGACACGGCCTCCGTCCAGATCGGTGATGTCGGACGGACGCTGTGGATTGCGCGGGTCCGGCGGATAAAGCTCCAGCGTCGCGCCGTCGGCAATGCCGACGAGGTCGGCGCCGAGCGAACGGGCTTTCGCTTTGATCTCGGCCGCGGTGAGCGGCTGTTTGAACACCGCGACCATTTTTAGTTCTGCCCGCTCTCGTCGGCCGCGACCAGAGCTTCTTGCGTTCGCTGTTGCTGCGCTTTCTTAAATTCCTGCAACTGCCGCGCCACCATGCCTTTGTATCCTTCGGGCCCGACCCAGCGCCTGTTCCAGTCGTTGAGGCCGGCGATCTCGGCGCCCTGCGCGCGATTCTCGCGATAGCTTTTGCCGAGCGCGACCTTCTCCGGCGTCTTTTCGGGGATCGCCTTCTGCGCATCGGCGAGATGCGCGTGATAGTCGTTACCGACCGGACACACGGCGAGACAGCGCGGACAATCGCCGAACGATCCGACGACGCGCAACAAGTCCCTGCCAAAAGCCGTAAACGTCGCGCGAGCGCGCCATCCGCTCTTTCTCCGGCCAGAGGCGCGTCGATGAAGCGCTCGAAGAATTGCAGGATGGTGGAAAAGCCGAACTCCTGCGCTTCGGTGGCGCAAGCGCGCTTGTCGATGCCGAAATGCAGCACGGCGTCGGCCGGACACGCGTGCAGGCAGCGGCTGCAGGATTCGCCGATGCAAACTTGCTCGGTGAGCGGCCGATCGGGTTCGAGCTCGAGCTCGGTGAGAATGCCGGTGAGATAGACGCGCGGTCCGAATTCCGGCGTCAAAATATTGACTTCGAGGCCGAGCGTGCCGAGCCCGGCCTCGACGCCGAGATGCCGTGTCGACAGCCGGCCATAGCTGGCGCGCTTATAGCTCCAATCGGTTTCCTGCGCGGCGGTGACAAAGGTCGGATGGCCGGCGTCTTCCAATTCCTCGGCAAGCCGGTAGGCGACCTTGTCCATTTTGCGCAGGACCAGCATGTCGATGTATTGCACCGGCACATTGGTCTTGCAGCGGAACGCGCCGGCCGGGATGCGCTGCACCAGCACGATCACGCTCTTGCAATAGGGCGAGATGCGCTCCGGCGTCTGCGGCCAGCGCGGATCGGGCGGAAAAGCGTTCAACGCTGCGGCGCTGGCGATGCCGACGAGATCGGCGCCTAGCTCTTTGGCGCGGCGCTTGACGAGCTCCGCGTTCAGTTCAGCCATGATATGTACCGGGTCCGCTGCACCAGTCCGCGCCCGGCGCTTCTGCGCCGTTTCGAATAATTTTAAACCTAAAGTACTTTGCCTGTGAAGCCCGCGGTTTGCGGGCTTTCGCGTGAAATTTCGGATCTCTGGCGCGTTCCGGCAGCGTGCGATGAATTATCGCGGGCCCTTGATGGGCTGGCCGTTGGCGTTCATGCGGGCCTCGATGTCCGTTTGCGCCCAGCCCGTGGCTTCGGCCAGAATTTGCGCTTCCCGCCGAAACCGCGCCGGCAGCGCGGCGCGGTATGCCTCACCGGCCGGGCAACTGGTCCCGACCGGGGCCGGATGATGCATGACGTACCGTCCCTGAAAATTCTCGCGGTCGCCGGTTTCGATGAAATTGAGGTCTTCGGGGAACGACGTGGCGTCATAACGGACATGCAGACGCGTTACATACGGACTGCCGGCGGCGTCTGCCGGCGGACTTGCGGTGATCCAGCCCGCGCCGAGATCGACCAGTTCGCCAATGCTCATCGGATCGGCCGCGCACGGATCGCACCAGCCCATGTTCCAGGCATATTCGACAAACACCGCGTGCATTTTCTCGCGCGCCACCGCGCGGTCGAACGTCGCCCGATAGAAATTGGCGAAGTCGTCCTTGACGAACAGTGGCACATCGAAGTCGGACGGCACCTTGACCGTACGATAATTGGTGGCCTCGACCCGCCCGCGTTTGCTCAAGGCGTAGACGATCAGGTCCTGCGGGCCGTTCGCGTTGACGGTGCCGAGCCGGAGCGGCAGCATGAATTTGCTCGTCTGGTAGCGCACCTGCAGCGGCCGCAGGTAAGCCCGGCCAAGCTCCTGCATGCGCTTGACATTCACCTTGGCGACAAAGAAGCGCATTTTTTGCTTGATGTAGCTGCCGACCACCGGCTCGGCGCCGGCCGGGATCTTGTAGCCGTTGTCGTTGAGCCAGTTGATCAGGCCGTCGCTCTCTTCCGCCGACAGGATCACGACATCGTATTCGGCGACGTCGTATGTCGCCTCGACTTTGACGCCGCGGTAGTTCGCCGCGCCGCACCACGCTGCCGTCGAAACTCAGCGCGGCGCCGACCGGGGTGACGGGCATCGCTGCCACGCGGGCGCGTTCGCACGGGTCCGGATCATAATATTCCACCAGCCGCGGCGCGGTGTAAGCGTCGAGATGATCGACCATCGCCGGCTCGACGACGCTGATCTGATTCTTCTCGATGAAGGTCGGCACCGGAACGACCAGCGCGAATTCGTTCGGCTCGCCTTCATAGTCGCTCGCCATGGTGATGGCGGTCTGCTGGCCGTTGCGCGCCAACACCACCTTGGATGATTTGTTGAACATTTTCGCATCGGCCTTGGCGACGTAGAAGCCGCAGAATGCGCTCGCCGGTTCGATACACACGGCAAGCTGGGCGCAGATGGCAGCAACGGCGACACTCGCTTTCAACCGAGACCGGGCAGTTCGTGTCATCGAGACGCTCCATGGATGTTTGGACGGACGTTTGAACGCATGTTCGGCAACCATTCGAACCTGCTGGCGGGGATAAGCTTGTCGAGCAGCAGCGTGACCGGCGCGAGCGCGATCAGCGCCACGTAAAGCGCCGGCCGCATCTGCATGAAAAACGCCAGATAATGCGCGAGCAGCGCCACGGCCAACGCGAACGCCAACCGGCCCAGCCGCGAATCGGGCGTTGTGCGCGGATCGGAGATCATGAAGAAGGCAAAGATCAGCAGCGATCCGCTCTGCAACTGATGCAGTGGAATGGTCAGCGGATCGCCCAGCCAGAGCGCGCGGGCCACCAGCAGTGCGGCGTGGCTGCCGAGAAAGAACAACACGATGTCGGAGCGTTGCGAGGCGTGCAGCACCAGAATGGCAAGAAACGCGAGCAGCGATCCGAACCAGACGCTGGCGCCCCATTGCCCCGGCGAAATCCAGACGCCGCTCGGACGTCGCGAGCAGCGCGACGATGGCGAAGCCGGCAGGATTGCAGGTGTGCTTGCCGTCGATGCGGAGCAAAAACTTGGAAGCGATCGCCACGATGCCGGCAATCGCCGGCAGCCACGCCGCGTCAGCTCGCAGCAACAGGCTCAACGACAGGCCGGTGATCAGCGCCGAGCGCAGATCGATCCGCGGCAAAGCAAACAGGCGCGAACAGACCACTTGGGTCGCGAGTGCGCTCGCAATCGCGAGCGCGCTATAAAGCGGCTTGGCGCCGAAATCGATCCAGACAAAATTGATGGCAAGCAAGGTCGACAGCGCCACGATCTGGAAGTGGCGGGCATCGAACCACCAGGCGCGCATGGACGTCTTCCCCTCGTCGGCGCACCGATGCCGGCGAACCGGGACGCGCGCGTGACCGACCGATGGCCGGATTCAGGCGGCGACGGATTTAATGTTGTTGTAATGTTTGATTGGTCGGCACGGCGCTGCCGCGACGTGAGGCGCGGAAGATTTCGGCCCGTCGGAAATTTGCGCGCTAGCGATCGATCGCGAGTTCGACCGCGCCGAGACCGGTCACATCGAAACGGTAGGCCAGCGGCCGATCCGGAAATTTTGTGGTGACCAGGCTGCCGGTCATGACGATGTCTCCGGCGCGCAACCCCGCGCCTTGCTCGGCGAGATGCGTGGCGAGCCACGCCACCGGATGAAACGGGTGGCCGAGCACATCGCGCCCCGAGCCCCGATCGATGGCGTCGCCGTCGGCAGCGACCACGCCTTCGATGGTGCCAAGCTCCGGCCAGTCGCGGACAAATTCGCCGAGCACGATTCCCGCGTTCCAGGAATTGTCGGCGATCAGCGACAGCACGTCGAGCGCGCGATAATCGGCACCGCGATCGTCGACGATTTCGATCGCTGGACAAACCGCATCGACCGCGGCGGCGACCTCCGCCAGCGCGAGCTCGTCGCCGTTCGGCACAAGATCGCGCTTGAGACGCACCGCGATCTCAAACTCCACGCCGAGCCTGCCGTACGCGGACGCTTTGAGGCTCGCACCGGACGCATGGACGCGATCCGCCAAAACCACGCCGGCGATCGGGCTGTTGATCCCGCACATATCCTGCATGCGTTTGGAGGTGAGCCCGATCTTGTAGCCGACCGGCGCGGCGCCGCGCGCCTTTACCTGCAGCCGGACATATTCGCGCTGCACCGCATAGGCGTCCGCCACATTAGCAATGCCGAAAGCGGTGGCGAACGGCTTGAATTTCGCGCCGCTGCCATGTTCGACCATCAGCATCTCGGCGGCCTTGATCACGCCCGGTTCCATCGTTCTTTCATTCCAGCTTTGCGATCGGCGTGTATCTTGTGCGTCAACGTCCGATCTGGCCCCTTCCCAAGCAACAGGTTGGTTTGATAGGCCTCGGCCTGCGCCGCCACATGCAGGCGCCGCCGCCTGCGTGCCGGAGACACCAAAAGATGCACGAGATCGACACTCTGATCAAACGGCTGCCCAAGTGCGAGCTGCACATTCACATCGAAGGCAGCCTGGAGCCGGAGCTGATGTTGGCGCTGGCGCGCCGCAACGGCGTCCGGCTGAAATATGAATCGGTCGAGGCGGTGCGCCAGGCCTACCGGTTTCGCAACCTGCAGGATTTTCTCGATATCTATTATCAGGGCATGTCGGTGCTGATCACGGCGCAGGATTTCTACGATCTTGCGTTTGCCTATCTGCAACGCGCCCACGCCGACAATGTCCGGCATGTGGAAATGTTCTTCGATCCGCAAGGCCACACCGCCCGCGGCATCGCCTTCGAAACCGTGATCGATGGGCTGCATCGCGCCATCGTCGACGCCGAGCGGCAGCTCGGCGTGCGGGCAAGCCTGATCATGTGCTTTCTGCGCCACCTCGACGAGGCCGATGCCGAGAAGACTTTGGATTCGGCGCTCGCGTTCAAGGACAAGATCGTCGGCGTCGGCCTCGATTCGTCGGAAACCGGAAACCCGCCGAGCAAGTTCAAGCACGTTTTCGGCCGCGCCCGCGCGGCGGGATTTTTTCTCACCGCGCATGCCGGCGAAGAAGGGCCGCCGAGCTATGTGTGGGAGGCGCTCGACGTGCTCGGCGTCGGGCGGATCGACCATGGCAATCGTTCGCTGCAAGATCAGACGCTAGTCGGACGGCTGGCGCGCGAACGCATGGCGCTAACCGTGTGCCCGCTCTCCAATTTGCGGTTGCGCGTGGTCGAGGATCTCAAGCATCATCCGCTGCGGCAGATGATGGAGAAGGACCTGGTCGTCACCGTCAATTCCGACGATCCGGCCTATTTCGGCGGCTATGTGAACGACAATTACCGCGCCGTGTCGGATGCGCTGTCGCTTAGGCCGTGACGAGATCGTTGCGATTGT
This sequence comes from uncultured Alphaproteobacteria bacterium, assembly GCA_963829395.1. Classification (GTDB taxonomy): domain Bacteria; phylum Pseudomonadota; class Alphaproteobacteria; order Rhizobiales; family Xanthobacteraceae; genus BOG-931. The sequence goes on from CAWHHX010000005.1 coordinate 119,963, forward strand.
CCGCAACGGCTTTCACGCTTCGCTGATGACAAAGGCGGAGAAGGACGCGGGGCTTGCCGAAGTCGCGCGCGTGCTGGCGGGGGGCGCGTAGCGCGCTTTGGTTTGGCCCGCTTACGCCGGCTGGATGGCCGGGCTCGGCTGCGTCGCGGAAACTTGCTCGCTGACGATCAGGAGCTGCGCGGCGAGCGCGGCGGCGATGACCGCCGGCTCCTTGCCTTTGATCTCGACGACGCCGATCGGGCAAACCAGCCGGTCGATGTCGCTCTCGGCAACGCCCATCTGCCGGGCAAAGCTGACGAAGCGCGCCCGCTTGGTGTCCGATCCGATCAGGCCGACGAAATCGAAGGCGCGCCGCCGCAACGCCGTCACGGTGATGTCGAAGTCGAGCGGATGCGAGTGCGTCATGACGATGATCATGGCGTCGCGCGGCGCCTCGGCCAATTCGCGCGTCGACGGCCTCGGTGCAGACCGTGACGACGTTCTGCGGCACATATTGCGGAAACTGATCGGGCCGGCTGTCGATCCAGCGCACGGTGAACGGCAGCGGCGCGAGCGCCAGCACGACGGCGCGGCCGACATGACCGGCGCCGAACAGCAGCACCGGCGTCGTCGCCTCGCCAAAATGCTCGTCGAACGGCAGCTTGGTGAACGCGCCGCCGTGACATCGTCGTGCTTGCCGGCCGCTGCCGGCGGCGCGAGCAGGCGCGCGATCCGGCCGTCATCGTCGACGCGGCTCGCGGTCACGAACGCGCCGGCTTTTTCCGCCGCTTCCAGGCGCCGAACGGCCGCCATATCGTTGCGGTCGAAGGTCTCGATGAGCGTCTTCACCATGCCGCCGCAGCATTGGCCGAGATTGGGCCCGAGCGGCCAGTCGCGGAACTGCGCGGCGCCGCGGCCGGCGCGCAGCGCCTTGCGCGCCGCGGCGATTGCCTCGTATTCCAAGCGGCCGCCGCCGATGCTGCCGTAAAAGCCGCCGTCCGGCTGCAACACGATGCGGGCGCCGGCCTCGCGCGGCACCGAGCCGGCGGCGCCGACCACGCTGAGCAGACCGGCAGCGCCGTGCCGTTCGATGGTTTCGCGGATGCGGGCCCAGACCTTCGCCATCTCACGTCTGTTTCATGTCACGCCTGTTTCGCGTACGCCTGTTTCAAGCGTTGCGGGTCTCGACCAGCGGCGCTAGTGCGGCCACGGCATCGACCGGGCCAACCGCCTTGAGAATCGCTTCCGGGGTCGCGGGGGCATCAAGCGCGACCGGCTTGCCCGGATGCAGCGAGTGTATCGCATCCGCGATCGCCGCGAACACGGAAATTCCCAGCATCAAGGGCGGCTCGCCGACCGCCTTGGAGCGATAGATCGTCTCCTCGCGATTGCTGCCGTCGAACAACGCCACCCGGAAATCCACCGGCACATCGGAGGCGACGGGTATCTTGTAGGTCGAGGGCGCGTGGGTGAGCAGGCGGCCCTTGTCGTCATAGACCAGTTCCTCGGTCGTCAGCCAGCCCATGCCCTGGACGAAAGCGCCTTCGATCTGGCCGATATCGAGCGCCGGATTGATGGAGCGGCCGACGTCATGGAGGATATCGACGCGGCGGACGTTCATCTCGCCGGTGAGGATATCGATGGCGACTTCGCTGCAGGCGGCGCCGTAGGCGAAATAGAAAAACGGCCGGCCTTTACCCTTGTCGCGATCCCAATGCAGCTTCGGCGTCTTGTAGAAACCGGCCGCCGAGAGATGCACGCGGGCGGCATAAGCCTTCTTGGTCAATTCGCCGAACAGCAGGCTTTCGTTGCCGATGAAGACGCGATCGTCGCGGAACGCAATGTGATCCTCGGCGACGTTCCAGGTCTCGCTGGCGAACCGCATCAGCCGCGACTTGATTTCGCGCGCGGCCTGCTGCACCGCCATGCCGTTCAGATCGGTGCCGGACGACGCCGCGGTCGCCGAGGTATTCGGCACCTTGTCGGTCGCGGTGGCGGTGATGTGGATGCGGTCGAGGCCGATGCCGAATTCCTCCGCCGCCACCTGCGCGATTTTCTGAAACAGGCCCTGGCCCATTTCGGTGCCGCCGTGATTGAGGTGAACGGAGCCGTCCTGATAGACGTGCACCAGCGCGCCAGCCTGGTTGAGATGCGTAAGCGTGAACGAAATTCCGAATTTCACCGGGGTCAGCGCGATGCCGCGCTTGAGGATCGGCGAGCGTGCGTTGAACGCCGCGATCTCGTTGCGCCGCCGCCGATAGTTCGATGAGCGCTCAAGCTGCTCGATCAGCACCGGCGCGACGCCGCAGTCTTCGACCGTCTGCCCGTACGGCGTCACGTCGCGGCCCGGGCCGTAGAGATTGGCTTTGCGCACGTCGAGTGGATCGAGGCCGAGACTCCAGGCGATGCTGTCGATCACGCGCTCGATTGCCAACATGCCCTGCGGGCCGCCGAAGCCGCGGAACGCGGTGTTCGACACAGTGTTGGTCTTGACGCGGCGCGAATGAATCCGGAACTCGGGCAGAAAATAAGTGTTGTCGACGTGGAACATGGCGCGGTCGACGACGCCGATACTGACGTCGGCCGAGCAGCCGCAACGCGCGTCGAGATCGAGGTCGACCGCGCGAATGCGGCCGTCCGGATCATAGCCGACCGCATAGTCCACGGAAAAATCGTGGCGCTTGCCGGTCATCGCCATGTCGGCGTCGCGATCGAGCCGAAGCTTGCAGGGCCGGCCGGTCACGCGCGCCGCCAGCGCCGCGATCGCCGCCCATTGGGTCGCTTGCGTTTCCTTGCCGCCGAAGCCGCCGCCCATGCGGCGCACGCGGCAGGTCACGAACGAATCCGGCACGCCGAGCACGCGCGCGGTGACGTGCTGCACCTCGCTCGGATGCTGGGTCGACGAATAGACCAGCATCGCGCCGTCCTCGCCGGGCACGGCGAGCGCCACCTGGCCTTCCAGATAAAAGTGCTCCTGGCCGCCGATGCGGAGCTTTCCGGCGCTGCGCAACGGCGCCGCAGCGATGGCTTTGCCCGCATCGCCGTTGATGAAGGCGTAGTCGGGCATCACGGTCTCGCCCGACGCCCGGCCCTGCTCGACGCTGACGTTCGGCGTTTCCGCATCGACCTCGATCTGGCCGCGCAGCACCGCCCGGCGCGCCGCGTCGCGCGAGGTGGCAACGACTGCAAAGACCGGCTGATGATGAAACAGCACCCGGTCCTGGACCAGAACCGGTTCATCGGCGCTCGCGGGCGAGACATCGTTCCTGCCGGGTATATCCGCCGCAGTGACGACCGCGACCACACCGGGCGTCGCGTGCACTCCGCTCAGATCGATGGCCCGCAAGGTGCCGCGCGCCACCGGAGCGCCGCCGATCGCGACATGCAGCGTGCCGATCGGCTCGGGAATGTCGTCGATATATTCGGCGTTGCCTTGCACATGCTTGGCACCGCTGTCGTGCGGCAGCGGTTTGTAGACATGGCGCAGCGGCGCCTCGAGCACGTCATTCGGCGGCATCGGCCAACATCCGGTGATCGGCGATGCGCGTGACGCCGGCAGCGATGCCGGCCATTTCGGCGATCGCCTTGATGACCAGATTGCCGGCGACGCGGCTGCGGTAAGCGGCGCTGGCGCGCAGATCGTCGAGCGGGGTGAAATCCTTGCCGACGGCGTCGGCGGCCGGCTGCCAGCCGCGCGAATTGGCGAGCGACAATCCGCGCAACGTCGCTTCGACGGTTTTGGCGCGCTTGGGGATGCCGGCCATGCCGCCGAATGCGACACGGGCGTCGGCGATGCGGCCGCCGTCGACCTTCAGGCAAAAGGCCGCCAGCACGGCGGAGATGTCCTCGTCGGTGCGCTTGGTGATCTTGTAGGCGCGGAAATGCGTGGCGTCTGCCAATTTCGGCACCAACAGCCGGCGCACATATTCGCCCGTCTGACGATCCTGCTTGCCGTAATCGAGAAAAAAGTCTTCCAGGGCAAGCTCGCGAACATGGTCGCCGCGGCGCAGCTCCACCCTGGCGTCGAGCGCAATCAGCATCGGCGCGAGATCGCCGATCGGCGAGCCGTTGGCGATGTTGCCGCCGACCGTTCCGCAGGCGCGCACCTGCATGGAGCCGAACCGGCGCAACACCTCGGCGATATCGGGATCGATCGATCCCAGCGCCGGAGCGGCGCGCGCCAGGGAAACGATGGCGCCGAACGTGTAGCCGGTCGGGTTCTCGGCGATGTCGGCAAGCTCGGCGACGCGGCCGACGTGAATGATCTTCTCCAGCGGCACGAGCTTCTTGGTGATCCACAGCCCGACATCGGTGGCGCCGGCGACGATCGTCGCATCGGGATGCTGCATGTAGAGCCGCGCGAACGATTGCTCGCTTGCCGGCGCGGCGAAAAACGAGTCGGCATCGCCGACGACGACATCGGCTTTGTCATCGAGCGAGCCGATGGCTGTCAGCCGCTCCGCCGCGTTGCGCGTGAACCGATCGTTCGCGCCGGCCTCGCAGACTTCGAGCGCGGCGTCCACGATCGGCCGATAGCCGGTGCAGCGGCACAGATTTCCGGCCAGCACATCGTTGATCCTGTCGCGGCTCGTGCGGCCATCGCTCTCATGATAGTGCGCGAACAGGCTCATCACGATACCGGGCGTGCAGAAGCCGCATTGCGAGCCGTGCTGGCGCGCCATCGCTTCTTGGATCGGATGCAGCACGCCGTCTCCGGCGAGATCTTCGACGGTGATCAGTTCGCCGCCTTCCAGTTGGCCGAGCAGTGTGATGCAGGAGTTGACCGGCTCGTAGACCAGGCGGCCGTCGCGCTGGCGCACCACCACCACCGCGCAAGCGCCGCAATCGCCTTCCGCGCAGCCTTCCTTGGTGCCGGTCGACCTCTCCTCCAAACGCAGCCAATCGAGCACCGTCGTGCGCGGCGAGAAACGCTCCAGGCGCATGCAGCGACCGCTTCTGAGAAATTGCAGGGAGCTTCTGGTCATGACACGTACTTCACGGCGCGCGCGGAGGGCTCAACAAACGCTCTGCCCAGGAAAGCGGCATCTCGCCACAAGGCATAAACCAGCGCGAGCAATGCGGCAAATCCTTCAATCCACGTAAGATTCTACCGTCATCGGTCATGCCGACAAGTGCCGTTCAAGCCGTAGTCCGAGAGCGCACCGGCCCTGTCGACGGCATGAATCGTGCACCGACGGAGGCCATGGACTTAAACACCGTCACAGAAATCGCCAGGCCGCGCCGGCGCGCCGAACTGCCGCGCTGGCGCCCCGGCGACGCCTGGCTTGCCGGCGGCACCTGGTTGTTCTCCGAGCCGCAGCTCCAGATTTCCCGGCTGATCGATATCGCCGATCTCGGCTGGCCGGCATTGGCGGCGAGCGAGCACGGCTTGCGCATCGCCGCGACCTGCAAAATTGTCGAGCTCGATGCCATGGCGTTTCCGTCGCATTGGACCGCCGCGCCGCTGGTCAATCAATGTTGCCGATCGTTTCTCGCGTCGTTCAAGATTTGGAATGCGGCCACGGTCGGCGGCAATCTCTGCATGGCGCTGCCGGCAGGTCCGATGATCTCGCTGACGTCGGCGCTCGACGGCGTGTGCACGATCTGGACTCCGGAAGGCAGCGAGCGGCGCGTCGCGGTGATGGACTTCGTCTTGGCGCCGCAACGCAATGCGTTGCAGCCCGGAGAATTGCTGCGCGCGATCGAGTTGCCGCTCACGGCGCTGCGGCGGCGCACGGCATTCCGGCAGATCGCGCTGAGCCCACTCGGCCGCTCCGGCGCGCTGCTGATCGGTACGCGCTCGGCCGACGACGGATCGTTCGCACTGACGGTGACGGCGGCGACGCCGCGGCCGATCCACTTGTCGTTTTCGCGCCTACCGTCGGCTGATGCGCTGCGCGCCAAACTCGACGCGGAGATTCCGGAGTCGGGCTACTACACCGATATCCATGGCGCGCCGGCCTGGCGGCGGCATGTGACGCAGCAATTCGCCGAAGACATTCGCCGCGAACTCGCCGGCAATGGCGCAGGCGCGTCATGACGTTTCTGGTCAACGGCAAGAGCCATGCGGCGGAGCCGCGGCCCGGCCAATGCCTGCGCACGTTTCTGCGCGAGCTCGGATATTTCGGCGTCAAGAAAGGTTGCGACGCCGGCGATTGCGGCGCGTGCACGGTGATGGTCGATGGCGACCCGGTGCATTCTTGCCTGTTTCCGGCCTATCGGGCCGAGGGCCGCGCCGTCACCACGATCGAAGGTCTGGCAAAAAACGGCGAGTTGCATCCGATGCAAGAAGCCTTCTTGCAGGCGCAAGGATTCCAATGCGGTTTCTGCACGCCGGGCATGATCGTGACGGCGGCGAGCCTAAACCAGGCGCAACGGCAGGATCTCGACTGGGCCTTGAAGGGCAACATTTGCCGCTGCACGGGCTATGGCGCCATCGAAGGCGCCATCCGCGGCGTGCGCCAAGTCGAAAAAGCTGAAGCCGGCGCCGCCTGTGGCCGCAATATCCAGGCGCCGGCGGCCCGCGCCGTGGTCAGCGGCACCGCGCGCTACACCATGGATGTCGCGCCGGCGGGGCTTCTGCATCTGAAGCTGCTGCGTTCGCCGCACGCGCATGCGCGCATCACATCGATCCGCACTGACGAAGCTCTCGCCGTCCCGGGTGTGCGCGCGATTCTGAGCTACCAAGATGCCCCGGCCAAGCGCTATTCATCCGCCCGCCACGAGCACCCCACCGTCGACCCAGACGACACCGCGGTGCTGGACAGCGTCGTCCGCTTTGTCGGCCAACGCGTCGCCGGCGTGATCGCCGACGACGAGGCGGCCGCCGAGGAGGGCTGCCGCAAGCTCGTGGTCGCCTACGAGGTGCTGCCGGCCGTTTTCGATGCCGAAGACGCCATGCGGCCCGGCGCCCCGGTCATTCACGACAAGGGACCGGAAGCCCGCATTCACGATGCGCAGCGCAACATTGTCGGCGAGGTTCATGGTGACGTCGGCAACGTCGAACAGGGATTCGCCGAAGCCGATGTGATCTACGAAGGCACTTACGTCACGCAGCGGGTCCAGCACGCACACCTGGAAACCCACTGCGCCATCGGCTGGCTGGACGAATCCGGCCGGCTCAACATCCGGTCGAGCACGCAGACGCCGTTCCTGACCCGGCGGGCGCTGGCCGATCTGTTCGATCTCGATCCGGCAAAAGTCCGCGTCGTTTGCGAACGCATGGGCGGCGGTTTCGGCGCCAAGCAGGAGATGCTGGTCGAAGACATCGTTGCGCTGGCCGTCCTCAAGACCCGGCAGCCGGTCAAGCTCGAATTCACCCGTGAGGAACAGTTCATCGGCACGACGACGCGGCATCCGATGCGGGTGCGCATCAAAGTCGGGGCGCGGCGCGACGGCCGGCTGACGGCGATGCAAATGCACGTCGTGTCCAATACCGGGGCTTACGGCAACCACGGTTGGGCCGTGCTCAATCACGCCTGCAGCGAATGCTTCGGCGTTTATCGCTGCGACAACAAAAAGATCGACGGCTTCGCCGTCTACACCAACACCATCCCCGCCGGCGCCTTCCGCGGCTATGGATTGCCGCAAACCAACTTCGCCGTCGAGTCGGCGATGGACGAGGTAGCCGGCAAGCTCGGAATGGATCCGATCGAATTTCGCGAACGCAACATCGTGCGCCCGGGCGATCCGATGATTTCGACGGGCACTGACGGCGGGCACGACGTCGAATACGGCAGCTACGGCCTCGATCAATGCCTGGCCCTGGTGAATGACGCGCTTGAGCGCGGCGGCGGGCTGCCACCGCCGCCATCGCCCGACTGGCTGGTGGGACAAGGCATTGCGCTCGGCATGATCGACACCGTGCCGCCCGGCGGTCACTTCGCCGATGTCCGCGCGGCGCTCCGCGACGACGGCGCTTTCGAGATCGCCGTCGGTACCGCCGAGTTTGGCAACGGCACCAGCACAGTGCATCGTCAGATCGCGGCAACCGTACTGGGCGCGGCCGTGGAGGCCGTCGCGCTGCTGCAGTCGGATACGGATCATGGCGGCCACGACACCGGCGCCTATGGCAGCACCGGCACGATTGTCGCCGGACGCGCCACGCAGCTTGCTTGTGAAGCGCTGCGCGAAAAGATTCTGGGTTTTGCCGCCGAGTATGCCGGCGGCGAACGTACGGCCTGGTCGCTTGTCGACGGCGCGGTGATAGGGCCGGGCCGGCAGGTCAATCTGGCCGACCTCGCTGCCGCCGCGCGGGCGAAGGGGCGATACCTGACGGCCGACGGACGAGCGACCGGCACGCCGCGCTCCGTCGCCTTCAATGTCCAGGCGTTCCGCGTCGCCGTGAACAAAAATACCGGCGCGATCAAGGTGCTGCGCAGCGTGCACGCCGCCGACGCCGGCCATGTTATCAACCCGATGCAGTGCCGCGGCCAGGTCGAGGGCGGCGTCGCGCAATCGCTGGGCGCCGCGCTCTATGAGGAAATGGTGATCGACGATACCGGGCGGGTCACCAATCCGACGTTCCGCAACTATCACCTGCCGCAATTTGGCGACGTGCCGCGAACCGAAGTATTATTTGCCGAGACGTCGGATTCCACCGGCCCGTTCGGCGCCAAATCGATGAGCGAAAGTCCCTATAATCCGATCGCGGCCGCCATGAGCAACGCGCTGGCGGATGCGACCGGCATCCGCTTCTGCCACACGCCGTTCAAGCCGGATCGCATCTTCCGCGCTTTGGCTGACAAGTTCGGTTCGCCCGGTTGAAAGTTTCGATTTTCACATGCCCGCTGCGTCGGCTCCGCTCGATCATGAAAAGCTGCTGCGCCGCAGCTTTGCGGTGGCGCGGCGCGCGCTCAGCCACGGCAATCATCCGTTCGGCGCCATTCTGGTGGACCAAGCCGGCGACGTGCTGCTCGAGGTCGAGAACGGTTACATGCCGGAGCGGGACATGACCGGCCACGCCGAGCGGCTGCTCGCCACGGCGGCATCGAAGCAATTCGATCCGAAATTTCTTGCCGGCTGCACGCTCTACACCTCGGCCGAGCCATGCTGCATGTGCGCCGGGGCGATGTATTGGGCCGGCATCGGACGCCTCGTCTATGGCCTGTCCGAGCGCCGCCTAAAGACGATCACCGGCAATCACGCCGAGAACCCGACGCTGGATTTGCCGTGCCGCACGGTGTTCGCCGCCGGGCAGCGCCAGGTCGAGGTCATCGGCCCGCTGCTGGAGGACGAAGCCGCCGCCATTCATACCGGCGTGTGGAACGCCGTCGGCTAGCACGACGGAGTCAGTTGCCGCGGGCGACGATCACCTGCTCGGCGGCGCGTACACCCGTATGCCACCCGCCATGCGCCGTCGAATAATCGCCGACGGAGCATGCTTCGCCGGCGAAAAACAGCCGATCGTCGACCGGCTCCGCAAGCCTGAGCCGGCAATCGGCGAAGCCCGGCCGCGCAAACGAATAGGAGCCAAGCGAAAACGGATCGAGGCCCCAACGGTGAATACCGATCGGCCTGATGCGCGTTCGCAAAGCCGCTGCCGAACAAATGCGTCAGTTCGGAAACGGCAAAGTCAAAAAATGCGCCGTCACCGCCCGCTTCGAGCGCGGCGGCACAGTGGCCGCCGAAATAGGCTTCGATCATCGGCCGCCCAAACGGCCTGAATTGATAAGCGGCCGTCGCGGCGCGATCGGTATGGCCGAATATGCGGATATCGTTGCCGAACTCGTTGGCGTCATCGAGCGCCATGAACAATTTGTCGGCAAGCCCGAGCCGCAGACCCTGCGCGGCTTGGGTTTTTTCCGGCAGCGCCGGCGTAAATGAGAGCCGTTCCGCCGCCAGCAGCGTACTCGGAATCGTCACGATAGCCTGATCGGCCGCGATCGCGCCTCTGGAGGTGTTAATGCGCAGACGCTTGCCGCTATGATCGATCGCGTTGACGACGCAATCGAGCATGACCGGCAGTTTCGTGCCGGCGTCGCTCATCAGCGCGCCATAGCCCTTGGCGACGCGCCAATTCACGCCGCTGTCATCGTAGAGATCAAAATCCTTGGCCGACACCCGATCCCACTCGGCGCCGGCAATGTAGGTGCCGAGCGCGTTGATCAGGCCGTTCCAGCGGCTGTTCGGATCGAGGAAGGTCGCGGCCGGAAGATCGGAATCGCGCTCCCGCACCCGCTCCAGGCGCGCAAAGAACGATCCCACCGCGTGCTGAAATTCATCCTGCTCCGCGAGCGAAAAACCGATCTCCGGCGAGGCGCGCGACCAGGGCGGCGGGCTCTTGTCGATCGGAACCCCCTGCTCCTCGGCGACCCTCACCCACGGATTGCGATCGGCCGAATGCAGCCAGCCGCAGCCGAGATCGAGCGCAAAGCCGGAAGCATCAATGACCGTGAAGGCGCGGCCGCCGAGCCGCGGACGAGCCTCAACGATCAGGCAGCGGATTTCGACTTCGCCAAGCCGCCGCGCGGCGGCAATGCCGGCCGCGCCGCCACCGACAATCACCACATCGACATCACTGCCCGGCATCGCAATCCAACACGTTGGCCGCCCGATCAAACGTCCGGCTGGGCGGCGACGCGGCCGAGAAACGCCGCGAGATCGTTCGGCGCCCGGCCGAGCAACCAGCCAAGTGCATTCGCGTTCCCAACTAGCCCACGGTCGGCGTAGTAGCGGAACATGGCGGCGAGCGTAGCGCGTTCGTGCTCGCCCATGCCACCGGTGCGGGCGCGCGCTTCCCACGCCGTGAGTGTCTCGGCTTCGGCGCGGACATCGCGGCCGAGCGCAGCGCCGATCGCCGCAGCGACCTCGTTCTGACTGAGCGCTCCGGTCCCGACGAGCTCATAGGTCGCGCCGCTGTGGCCTGCTTGCGTGAGCACCATTGCCGCGGCCTCGGCGACGTCATCGAAATCGACCAGACTGAGTCGTGTCTCGACCGGATAAGGCACGCGAAACACGCCGTCAGCGACGACGACCGCCCACGCGCCGAGCATATTTTGCATATAGGCGGTCGGCTGCAGCACGGTCAGATCGAAGGCGGCGGCAAACAGCAGCTCTTCGACGCGCATCTTCTGCCAATGATGCGGCATCGCCTCGATCTGCGGATGCAGCACCGAATGATAGACGAAGCGCTTGACCCCATGAGCCTGCGCCGCGGTCGCGACCGCGCGCGCATACGCCACTTCGTGCGGGCTGACATTCGGGCAGATGTGATAGATCGCGCTGGCGCCGGCGGCCGCGTGCAGCAGCGCACGGGGGTCGGTGAATCGGCCGATATTGACCTCGGCGGCGCCGAGCGCGAACAGCGCCGCGTTATGATTGGGATTGCGCGTGAAGGCGCGCACGCGCTGCGCCCTTGGCCGCCAGCGCCTTGACGACGGCCTTGCCGGTTTTGCCGGCGGCGCCGGTGACCAGGATCATCGCGGCATCACCGCAGCTTCATCGTAATTTGGCCGTCAGCTCGAACAGGCGGCCGGGACTGAGCGGAATTTCGTTGAGCTCGACTTTCTGATCCAAAAGTCCGAGCGCATCTTCGATCGCCTGCGCGAACAACGGCCCGACCGGAATGGCGCCGGCCTCGCCCGCGCCCTTGATGCCGAGCGGATTGAGCGGCGACGGCGTCACGGTGTGGGCGATCTCCATGCGCGGCACTTCCAGCGCCGTCGGCAGCAGATAGTCGGCCAGCGAAGCATTGAGCAATTGGCCGTCGTCGTCGAACACCAACTGCTCGTAGAAGGCATTGCCGATGCCTTGGGCGACGCCGCCGTGAATCTGGCCGGCCAGGATCAGCGGATTGATGACGGTGCCGCAATCATGCACCACCACATATTTGAGCACGTTCAGGGAGAAGGTCTGCGGATCGACCTCGACGATCATGGCGTGCACGCCGCTTGCGGTGGCGCCGCCGGGCGGGCCGAAATATTGGGTCGACTTCGAGGCCCGGCTCGGTGCCGGGCTTCACGGCGCCGCGCATCGGATTGGCCTTGAGCGCCAGCGCGCCGAGCTTGACCGCCTGGCCGGGAACGCCGACCACGGAGACCTCGCCGTTCTCGATTTCCAGATCTTCCTCGGCGCATTCAAAATGCTCGGCGGCGAGTTTGAGGATTTTCTGCCGCACGACTTTGGCCGCTTCGTTGACGGCATTGCCGGCAACCACGGCACCGCGGCTGGCGAAGGTGCCGGCGCCCCAATAGAACTGATCGGTATCGCCGGTCACGATATCGACATCGCTGACTTCGACGCCGAGCTGGTCGGCGACGATCTGGGCGAAGACCGTGAAGTGCCCCTGCCCCTGCGTGCCGATGCCGGTCGCGACATTGACCTTGCCGTTGGACTGCACCTGGACCTTGGCGCCCTCGTACGGCCCGATGCCGGTGCCCTCGACATAGCAGGCGACGCCGACGCCGACGTGACGGCCCTGCGCCCGCAGCCGCGGCTGCTCCTCGGCCAGAAAATTCTCGTAACCGATCATCGCCAGCGCCTTGTCGAGAATCGGCTCGTAATTGCCGCTGTCGTAGGAGAGCGGCGCAAAGTCCTGGTAGATGATCTCGTTATTGTAAGGAAAAGCATCCGGCGGAATGAGATTGCGCCTGCGGATTTCGGCACGGTCGATCTTGAGTTCGTAGGCGGCGATGTCGAGCAGCCGCTCGATGACGAACACGCCGTGCTGGCGGCCGGCGCCGCGATAGGGCGTGACGATCGGCTTGTTGGTGAAGACTGCGGTGAAGGTGCTGTCGTAGTTCGGCACCACATAGGGGCCGAGCAGCGTGCATTGGCTGTTGATCGGCACCGTCAGGCCGTAGGGATTGTAGGCGCCGGTATCGTGCAGGAACACGTCCTTGATGCCGAGGATGCGGCCGTCGGCGGCAAGCGCGATCTCGGCATCGTGGGTCTGACCGCGCTCATGCGTGGTGGCGAAGAAATGCTCGAGCCGGTCCTCGATCCATTTGATCGGGCGGTTGAGTTTTCGCGCCGCCCACGGGATCACCACCTCTTCGGGATAGAACAGCATGATTTTCGGCCCGAAGCCGCCGCCGACGAACGGCGCGATGACGCGCACCTGCCGCTCGCTCAAGCCCAGCATGGCGGCGAGCCCGTTGCGCAAGAACACCGGCGCCTGGGTCGTGTCCCAGATCGTGAGCTGGTCGGCGCGCGCATCCCACTTGGCGACGATGCCGCGGGTCTCGATCGGCGACGAGGCGCCGTGATCGTAATGGAAGCGGCGGGCGATGATGCGATCGGCCTTGGCGCGGGCGGCGGCATAATCGCCGCGGCCTTGCCGGACATGCGCGGCGACATTGCCGCGGACATCGTCATGCACGGTAGCGGATGCGCCGTCGGTCGCCTTTTCCAGATCGACCACGGCCGGCAGCGGATCGAGCTCGACGGCGATGTCGTCGAGCGCATCCTCGGCGATATAGCGGCTTTCCGCCAGCACCACGGCGAGCGGCTCGCCGACATGGCGGATTTTGTCCTTGGCGAGCGGCACCTGGGTGCGCTGGTTGAAGATGGTGTTCTTGATCGGTGGCGGCGGAACCAGCAGCGGGCCGGGCGCCCAATAGGCGCCGAGGTCATCGGCGGTATAGACGGCGACGACGCCGTCGCGGGCGCGCGCCGCCGCAACATCGATCGAGCGGATGCGCGCATGGGCGACGTTGCTGCGCAAAAAGGCCGCGTGCAACATGCCGGGGAGCTCGACGTCGTCGACGAACAGCGCCTGGCCGCTCAGCAGCCGCGCGTCCTCGTTGCGCCGGATCGGCGCGCCGAAATTCCGCGTGCTCACGGCGCCGGCCTCCGCATCCGTTCGGCGGCGAGCTGCATGGCCTCGACGATATGCTGATAGCCGGTGCAGCGGCACAGATTGCCGGACAGCGCCTCGCGGATCTGCGCCTCGTCCGGCGACGGCGTTTCGTCGAGGAAAGCTTTCATCGTCATCAGAATGCCGGGCGTGCAATAGCCGCATTGCAGGCCGTGGCAATCGCGCATGGATTCCTGCAGCGGATGCAGATGCTCGCGATCCGACGCCAGCCCTTCGACGGTGGTGATGTCGTGGCCGTCGGCCTGCGCCGCGAACATCAGGCAGGAGCGGACGGCTGCGCCATCGACAATCACCGTGCAGGCGCCGCACACGCCGTGCTCGCAACCGACATGGGTGCCGGCGAGCAAAAGATCGTGGCGGAGAAAATCGCTCAGCAAGAGCCGCAACTCGACGGTGCGCCGATGAGGCGTTCCGTTCACCGTGACATTGATCACGTGGCTGTCAGTGGTCACGGCGCGCCCGTTCACTCGCCGTCGTCAGAGCGCGCGCAGTCAGCACGCCCGCCACATGGCGCTGAAATTCTTTGCTGGCGTGGATGCTGCCGCCCGGATCGATTGCGCCTTGCACCAGAGCTGCCGCCTCGGCGATCTCCGGCGCGCCGATCGGCCTGCCAATGAGAGATTGGCTCGCTTCCTCGGCAAAGACCGGTCCGTCGCCGGCATTGCAGAGACCGATGCGCGCTTCGGTGCAATGCCCCGTCGCGTCGATACGCACCATGCAGGCGACGCCGATGATGGCGAAATCGCCGCGCCGGCGGGACATTTCGAGAAAGCACGTGCCGGCGCCCGGCGCTGCAACCGGGAGCTCCACTTCCATGAGCATTTCGTCGGGTTCGAGCGCGGTGGTGAGCGGGCCGACAAAAAAATCCGCGGCCGCGATCCAGCGCTCGCCCCTCACCGACTGCACGCGCAACCGCCCGGCCATAGTCAAAACGATGGCCGGCATTTCCGAAGCCGGATCGGCGTGGGCGAGGTTGCCGCCGATGGTGCCGCGGTTGCGGATCTGCGGGTGGGCGATATGCGGCAGCGCTTCGTGGATCAGCGGCAACGTGCGTTCGGTCGCCGGATCGCGCTCGAGATTGCGGTAGCGCGTCAGCGCGCCGATCCGCACGCGGTCGGCGGCGCCGTTCTTGACCCCGGCCAGCTCGGTCAGCGGATTGATATCGATCAGGAGCGCCGGCTGCGTGAGCCGGAAATTCATTGTCGGAACAAGGCTTTGACCGCCGGCCAGGAAGCGTGCCTCGTCGCCATGTTCGGCCTTGAGCGCCAAAGCTTGCTCGATGGTCCGGGCGGCGACATAGCGAAAGGGCGCGGGTTTCATATCGGGCGGAACGTACCAGAAAGCGGGCGTGACAAGCGGGACGAATATGAGAAAAATTACGGTGCGAAGTCAAAGGCCTACGGCTTCGCTCCGTTGCGCTCGCGGTCCACGGCCGCCAGCACCGCCTCGCACGCCAACGGCTCAAATCCGGGACGGAACTTTTCCCGGCCGAAACGATAGATCGTGCGATTATACGGCACCGGCACACCGTGCTCGGCGGCCAGCCGGACAACGTATCCGGTAATCGATTCGAGCTCGGTGTCGCTTCCGCCGCGCAGCACGACATCCTGCGTCATGCTCGACATCCGCATGGCGCGAAGCTCGCGCTTGAACAGGGGCCGCGTCAGCCAGCCGGGCAGCACGGCGACCAGGTGCAGCAGCGCGAACGGCGGTATGCCGGCGATGCGGTGCTCGCGATAGCCGGCGGCGCGAACGACCCGCACGCCTTCCCACAAAGTCTGCGACAGCAGCCGCTGATAGGCGGCGAGATCCGACAGCGGCCGTGCGCCGCGCCCGACCAGCGCATCGAGCGCATTGGTGAGATTGATCACGATCTTGGTGTGCACCGCGTCTTGCAGATGTTCCGTGATCTCGGTCGGGCAACCGCGAGCGAGGATCGACTGCACCAGGCGCAGTTCATCGCCGAGCGTATTGTCGGGCGTGCCGATCAGCAACGGACCTTTGCGCTGATAGCCGACCACGACCGGCTGGTCGCGGCGGGCGTTGTAGCCGACCACGCCGTAAATCACCTTTGAGAAGAATTTCGGCAGGATGCGCTGATTGTCGATGCCGTTGGCCATCGACACCACAATCGGCCGGTCGCCCAACTCAGCGCGCACCTGCCGCGCAACATCTTCCAAACTGTAGTTCTTCACCGCCAGCACGACGATATCGACGTCGCCGATGTCGCCCGGCCGGTCGACGGTGGCGACGCGAACGGTGCGGCGCGTTCCCTGCGGCTCATCGAACGCGTAGGTGGTAATGCCGTTTTGACGGAGCGCCGCCTGGCTCGCGCCGTGACCCATGATGAAGACCGACGGATAATGCTCCGCCGCCCACGCCGCGACCGACGCGCCGATGGCGCCCGGACCGATGAACAGGATTTTCGCTTCACGCACGGGCGCGCTCCTCAAAGATCACAGCGACGCCGACCCGGGGGCCGGAATTGGGGATCAAAAATCGAAGCCCCGTGGCCGACTGCCGCACCTCGGTCGCAATTCGCCATTATCCGGTGCGCCATTACCCCCTCGTTTTTTGCGGCGAAGCCAACCCGGAGATTGATGCAATGCGCCACCCCCTCATGGCCATGAGCCTGATCGTTGCCGCCGCCGCAGCGATGACGCTTGTTCCCGAAAGCAGCTTCGCCCAGTCGAAGCAAGGCCAGCCGCCGCAGGGCCAATCCGGGCAGGTGCCGTTGCCTCAGGGCGGGTTCAAGCCGCCGCCGGCGGCGCCGATCAAGCCATACCAGCCGCTCGCGGTGACGCCGCCGGCGACGTTCAACGATCCGAGCTTCGACGCCTTCCGCAAACAGCTGGCCGCAATCGCCGAGAAAAAGGACCGTGCCGCCGTGGCCAAGTTGGTCGTTGCGTCCGGCTTCTTCTGGATGCAGGAGAAGGACATGGCCGACAAGAAGAAACCCGGGATGGCCAATTTCGCCAGCGCGATCGATCTCGACGCCAAGGACGGCTCCGGCTGGGAGACGCTGTCCGGCTATGCCAACGAGCCGACCGCCGAGCCGCTGCCCGACCATCAGGGCGTGATTTGCGCGCCGGCCGAGCCCAGCCTCGATCCGAAAGCATTCGAGGCCTTGGTCGCGGCCACCAAGACGGAGCCGCCGGAATGGGGCTATCCGACCAAGGACGGCGTCGAGGTGCGCAGCGCCGGCAAGGCCGATGCGCCGGTCATCGAAAAACTCGGCATGACGCTGGTGCGGGTGTTGCCTGACAATGGCGGGCCGGACAATCCAAACCAGTCGCCATTCCTGCATATCGCCACCCCATCGGGCAAATCGGGCTTCATCCCGATGGACGCGGTCGCCAGCATCGGCGGCGACCAGATTTGCTACACCAAGGACGGCGGTAGCTGGAAGATCACCGGCTATTTCGGCGGCGCCTCGCAATAGGCGCCAGACCGAAGGGAGGCAGCTTGTGGCTATTGAATGCGCGCGTATTCCCGACGACAATAAAGCGATGACGCGTCCGGGGCAGAGGAAGAGCAATTTCGGCGGTGCTCGCGGTTTGGTGTGGGCTGCCGCCGTTTTATTCGGCGTATTGATCGTTCCGCTGCCGGCATCGACGCAACCGCGCCCGCACGCTCCGACCCCGTTTGCGCCGACCATCGAGGATCCCGGTCCCGGCGTCGACCATGGCAACACCAGCGACAACCTGGCGGACCAATACCAACGCCAAGCCGTATTCTATCGCTCGCAGCACCCGGTCGGCACCATCATCATCGACACCGCCGACCGCCATCTTTATCTGATCGAGAGCGAAACGCGGGCGCTGCGCTACGGCATCGGCGTCGGCCGCGACGGCTTCACCTGGGCCGGCATGTTGCAGATCTCGCGCAAGGCCGAATGGCCGGATTGGCATCCGCCGCCGGAGATGATCGAGCGCCAGCCCTATCTGCCGCGCTTCATGGCCGGCGGACCCGGCAACCCGCTCGGCGCCCGCGCCATGTATCTCGGCAACACGGTCTATCGCATCCACGGCACCAACGCGCCGGAGACGATCGGCCATGCCGTCTCGTCCGGCTGTTTCCGGCTGGTCAACGAGGATGTCATGGACCTCTATGATCGCGTGCCGATCGGCACGCGCGTCATTGTGCGGCAGAACTGATCCGAGCCGGCTATTGTCTGATCCGCTCGTCCGAGTGAAAACAACGTAGCAACGTAGGGTGGGCGAAGGCGCGAATGCGCCGGGCCCACGTTGTACACATACACCTTCGCTGAATAAGTCGTGGGCACGCTTCGCTTAGCCCACCCTGCGACTGTTCTCTGATCCGCTCGTCCCCGCGAAGACGGGAACCCGGTCTCTTGCGCCATGCCGACGCTGGATTCCCGCTTGCGGGAATGAGCGGAGATTGGTTGCTAGTGCTTCGCCGCCGCCTGCACGGACGCTGCCGTCTGGCCGAACAGGATGGCGCGCTCCTCGGGCGTGCGAATGCCGCCGGGATTGGGATTGATCTTCGGCGACCATTCATAGGCTTTGACCACCGCCGGCCGCGCCTTGATCGCCTCAAGCCAGCGCTTGAGGTGCGGAAAATCGGCGATGTTCTGGCCCTGACGCTCCCACGGCACCACCCACGGATAACTGGCCATATCGGCGATCGAATAGTCGCCGCCGAGATAGTCGCGATCGGCCAGTCTTTTGTTCATCACGCCGTACAGCCGGTTGACCTCGTTGCGGTAGCGGTCGATGGCATACGGCAGTTTGTCGGGCGCGTAATTGCCGAAATGATTGTACTGCCCGGCCATCGGCCCGAGCCCGCCCATCTGCCAGAACAGCCATTGCATCACTTCGTTGCGCGCGCGCAAATCCTTGCCGGCGAACTTGCCGGTCTTGTCGGCCAGATAAAGCAGGATCGCGCCGGATTCGAAAATCGAGATCGGCTTGCCGCCGTCGGCCGGCGCGTGATCGACGATCGCGGGAATGCGATTATTCGGCGCGACCGTCAGGAACTCCGCCTTGAACTGCTCGCCTTTGCCGATATTGATCGGAATGATGTTGTACTTGAGCCCAGCTTCCTCGAGGAAAATCGTCACCTTGTGACCGTTCGGCGTCGTCCAGTAATAAAGATCGATCATGACCAGCCCGCTTGTGTGAAAGGAAAACAGTGTAACGTGCTAGGCATACTGCCGGGAAGCCCCGGGGCGCATTCCTGTTATTGCCCTGGCGACGGTTGAATAGACGCCGCGGACACCCAAATACCGCGGCCGCTTCCGGTAAGGAATCGATTCCGTCGCGACACGTTTCGCGCATTGCTGTTCGGCAAGACCGCACTTCAAGGCGACGACGAAGAGCGGCCGACGAACAGCGGGTGGGCGCTAGGCCGGCGAGATGCGCCAGCGTTGCCGCCGACCGCCGCCGATCCCCGAATCAGAAGCTGCGAAGCCTCCCCACGCATCGGGAAAGCGACGCCCAAACCGCCATCCGCATCTTTCATTGTTCCCCGAAATGGTCCGGAAACCACGCCGGCCGATCCCGGCCGCACGCATCGCACGCCGTCGTACGGTCGTAACGTCCTCCATAGAGCGCGTGTCGGCGTACAAGGAACTTTCGCCATGGGCAGTCTTCGCTTTTTCGGAATTGTCGCGAATTTTGTTCCTCGCGGTTTTCTTCGGCGGAAAATGGCTATTCGAGGTGCGGCCGCTAACACCCGACGCACGCCTGCCGACGTTCCAACGCGTCAATCCGGAAGATCCACGCGTCAAGCTCCAACAGTCGTCGGTCAGCGACGACGATCCTGTCCGCGACCGCCTGCGTAAGGAAGTGCTCGACTACGCCAAGGCGCTCCGCGACGATCCCTGCAACAAGACACTGAGGGCCCACTACGTCAAAGCCGCGATCGACTACGTGCGGGCCTGGATCAGCATTGCACCGTGCCTGGGAACGCACACCTGCCGCGGGTCGGATTCGCCGCTCATGGATCGCGCGGCCCATGCCTTCGGCTCACCGCGCGATCTCCGGGTGCGCGATGCGATGCAGGCCGTCCACGCCAAAGGCATTTTCGGCCCCGCTGACTTTCCAAAAGACACCGTCCGCCTCGTCGCGGATTTAGCGGCCGACGGCTCGATCAATCCGGCGGCAGAGACTAGGGAATTTCGTCATATCAAAGCTCAATTCGGCGATCCCCCACAGCGCGCGGATTGCGGACATTGAGCGAATTGCGGACACTGAACTATCGAATGTTTGGCGCGGTGCGGCTAGCGCTGATCGTCTCGGTCCTCGCGGCCGTCGCTTTGGCTGTCGTCTTTACGCCTCGCTCCGCCCGCCGCGTCCTCGATCCCAATGAGCCGATCGCCGCCGATGGCTCCATGATCGCCGGGCGTGCGGCTACGATTTACGACACCAATGGGCTGTTCGGCGCCTTTCGCCAACCGCTGCCGGGTTCAGATGATCCGCAGGATGTCGAGGCCGATATCGCGCACGCCAAATGGTCGGCTGAGCACGATCGTGCTCCGATCAAGAATTTGCTCGGACCGCTCAACTGGTCTCGCTGCAAGACTTCCAAACGCAGGTTGCTGGTCAGCGCGGTGCACACGTATTACGGCACACGCGGTCGTGAGCTGAGCCATTTCTCGGTGCGCGGTCCGCACGCCAAGGCGGCGATCGAACAAGTATGGTCGACGCCTGCCGATCGGCAAATCGAAGACTTTGTGCGCCACGCCCTGCAGTACGGAATTTTGCACAAGGACGACTTCCCCGGAAATACCTATCCGGAATTCGCCAGAATCTTTGCCGAGGTCCAGGAACTCGGCACCGGCTGCTCTGCCGCCGACAACCGTTGAACCCTTTGTCGGCGCCGGCCCTGTGCTTCGCCGCGCCATCGACCATGCTAATATCGGTTCCGGCATTGCAGGAAGGGACCATGATCACCGAAATCGCACAGATCGACGTCAAACCCGGAATGGAATCGGAATTCGAAGCCGGCGTGAAAAACGCCGCGCCGATTTTCAAGCGCGCCAAAGGCTGCCACGGCATGGAGCTGCGGCGTTCGATTGAAAAGCCGAGCCGCTACCGGCTGTTCATCGCCTGGGACACGGTCGAGGATCACAATGTCGGCTTCCGCGGCTCGCCCGATTTCCAGGAATGGCGAAAGCTTGTCGGCCATTGTTTCGCCTCGCCGCCCGAGGTCGAGCACGTGCAGCAGGTCATGCACGGATTTTAGCGCGGCCATTTTTGGGCGCCGCCGCACTTTCCCCGTTGGCGGACTCGGCCCATATTGGGAGCATGGCGAAAAGCCCTGACCGACCGCACGCGCCGAAAGGGCGCGATCCGGCCAAGCATTCGAAAAAGGACCCGGCCAAGCCAACGCGCTCCAAGGCGGCGCGGCCGGACACGCCGGTGCTCGATCCGACCTTGGCGGATTTGCTCAACCCGGCGATCGGTCAAGGCCGCGCCGGCGTCGGCTCGCAGACCGGGATTGAACAAAATCCCTCCCCCCTTGCGGGGGAGGCTAAATTCCAAGCGACGACGCGTGCGCAAGAGCGTTCATCGAGTCCCCGCGCAAAACCTCCCGACCCCCACCCCTAGCCCCTCCCCACAAGGGGGAAGGGAACACAAAGGGGGAGCGGACGAGCAAGCCTCCAAGATCGCGCCCCCACCCGACAATTCCTTCGACCGCCGCGCCGACTTTGCCAGCGCGCACCGCGCCCGCGCGTCGGTCGTGCGCGGCTTCGGCGAGGCGCCGCAGCAGGGCTATGTCGGCAAGACTCCGGTGCCGCCCGGGGAACTCGATCCCGACCTCGCCCGTGCCCTCGGCATCGACGAGGAGCAAGGCGCTGCCGAAGAAAATATCCGCAACGTCATTACGCCCGACATGGGCCCGGCCCACTTGCGCCTCGCGCGGTCGAGCCCCGGCGACGTCGGCTCCGTGGCCGGCCTCGCCAGTCAGCAGTCGCTCGACAGGTTGCTGCGCGAAGGCCGGCCGGAATTCCGCGAGGGTGAAGGTGCCGGCAAAATCTGGGTGCCGCACCGGCCGGAGCGGCCGGAAAAGAGCGAGGGCGGCCGGCAGCTGGTGATCAAATCCGACTTCGATCCGAAAGGCGATCAGCCGCAAGCCATCGCCGATCTGGTCGAAGGCGTGCAGCGCCACGACCGCACCCAGGTGCTGCTCGGCGTCACCGGCTCCGGCAAGACTTTCACCATGGCCAAGGTGATCGAGGCGACGCAGCGCCCGGCGCTGATCCTTGCGCCGAACAAGACGCTGGCGGCGCAGCTCTACGGCGAGTTCAAGAGCTTCTTTCCCGACAACGCGGTCGAGTATTTCGTCAGCTATTACGACTACTACCAGCCCGAAGCCTATATCCCGCGCACCGACACCTATATCGAGAAGGATTCCTCGATCAACGAGCAGATCGACCGCATGCGCCATTCGGCGACGCGGGCGCTGCTTGAGCGCGACGACGTCGTCATCGTCGCCTCGGTGTCCTGCATCTACGGTATCGGCTCGGTCGAAACCTATTCGGCGATGACGTTTTCGCTCAAGCAGGGCGAGCGCCTGGACCAGCGCGCGCTGCTCGCCGATCTGGTGGCCTTGCAATACAAGCGCACTGCCGGGGATTTCTACCGCGGCTCGTTCCGCGTCCGCGGCGACGCCATCGAGATTTTTCCGGCGCACTACGAGGATCGCGCCTGGCGGGTGTCGCTGTTCGGCGACGAAGTGGAATCGATCCAGGAATTCGATCCGCTCACCGGCCAAAAGACCGACGAGCTGGAGTTCGTCAAAATCTACGCCAACTCGCACTATGTCACGCCGCGACCGACGCTCTTGCAGGCGATCGCCGGCATCAAGGTCGAGCTGCGCATGCGCCTCGACCAGCTCCACGCCGCCGGGCGGCTCCTTGAAGCGCAGCGGCTCGAGCAGCGCACGCTCTACGATCTGGAAATGATGGAAGCGACCGGGGCCTGCGCCGGCATCGAGAATTATTCGCGCTATCTCACCGGGCGGAAACCCGGCGAGCCGCCACCGACGCTGTTCGAATACGTGCCGGACAATGCGCTAGTGTTCGTCGACGAGAGCCACGTCACCGTGCCGCAGCTCGGCGGCATGTATCGCGGCGACTTCCGCCGCAAGGCGACGCTGGCCGAATATGGCTTCCGCCTGCCCTCCTGCATGGACAATCGACCGCTGCGCTTCGAGGAATGGGACGCGATGCGGCCGCAGACGCTGGCGGTGTCGGCGACGCCGGGGCCGTGGGAGATCAACGAATCCGGCGGCGTCTTCACCGAGCAGGTGATCCGCCCAACCGGCCTGATCGATCCGCCGGTCGACATCCGCCCGGCGCGCACCCAGGTCGACGATCTGGTCGGCGAGGTCCGGCAAGTGGCGCAACGGGGCTATCGCGCGCTCATCACCGTGCTGACCAAGCGCATGGCCGAGGACTTGACCGAATACCTGCACGAGCAGGGCATTCGCGTGCGCTACATGCATTCCGACATCGACACCATCGAGCGCATCGAGATCATCCGCGATTTGAGGCTCGGCGCCTTCGACGCCTTGGTCGGCATCAATCTGCTGCGCGAGGGCCTCGACATTCCCGAATGCGCGCTGGTCGCCATCCTCGACGCCGACAAGGAAGGTTTTTTGCGCAGCGAAACCAGCCTGGTACAAACCATCGGCCGCGCTGCGCGCAACGTCGACGGCCGCGTCATTCTCTACGCCGACGCCGTCACCGGCTCGATGGAACGGGCGATGGCCGAGACCAATCGGCGGCGCGAAAAGCAGGAAGCGTACAATGCCGAGCACGGCATCACGCCGGAAAGCGTGCGCCGAGGCATCGCCGACATTCTGGAGAGCGTCTACGAGCGCGATCATGTGCTGATCTCCACCGGAGACGGCGCCAGCGGCGAGTTCGCGGAAGCCGCCACTATCGGCCACAATTTCGAGGCGGTGATTTCCGACCTTGAAACGCGCATGCGCGCCGCCGCCGCCGATCTCGATTTCGAGGAAGCGGCGCGGCTGCGCGACGAGATCAAGCGGCTGCGCACCACCGAGCTTGCCGTGATCGACGATCCGACGGCAAAGATTTTGCCGTTATCGAACGACCGGGCTTCGCCGCGCCGAAGCGCGCAGCGCGAAGGCGGGAGCAAAGTGCACAAGCCTGCGCTCGACGAGATGGGCATCGCGCTCTACCACGAGATCAAGCCGGCACGCACGGGCAGCAAAGGCCCGCGCAAGCCGAGCCTCGACGAAATGGGCCCGGGAATCGAAGCCATTCCCGGCAAATCGGCGGGAAGCGATCGCGCCGGCCCGCGCTCGACGCTGGGCCGGCCGGGCATGCGCGGCGGCTGGAAGCCGCGCGGGCGATAAGCTTCGCCCGGGCCTATCCGACCGCACGATCAAACGTCATAAAATTGCAATAGCCTCTTTGCCGCGATAGCGCGCGCTTATCGGCAACGCGCGAAATGACCGGGGGCCGCAATAAATCCGCCGGGCGCATGGGATGTCTTCGTTCCCTATAGCGGGCTGCATGCGCTCGCGCTCGTTGTCTGCGCGCTGCTGATCGCCGCACCGAGCTTGGCCGGCCGACAGTTGCAGGAGAATGCCGAAGCGACACTGCGCCGGGCGCTCGCCGCCATCGCGGTCTGCTACTGGCTCGCTTACAATATCTGGTGGAACTGGAACGGCCTCGACCTGCGCACCGGGCTGCCGCTGCAAGTCTGCGACTTTAACGGGCTGGTGGCACCGCTGGCGCTGCTGACCGGTTGGCGCTGGGCACGAGCGGCTTTGTATTTCTGGACCGCCGCGCTGACATTGCAGGCGTTCGTTCAACCGGCGCTGACCGCCGGGCCGGCCGCGCTGGTGTTCTGGGCGTTCTGGGCCGCGCACACCATCATCGCCGCGTGCGCCGTGTACGACATCGCGGTACTCGGTTTCCGTCCGGGCTGGAACGATCTCGGCCGTGCGTTGGCGGTCAGCGCCGCCTATGTCGCCCTGGTCGTCCCGGTCAATCTGTGGCTCGGCTCGAATTACGGCTACATCGGCAATCCGGCCGACATCAAAGAGATTCCGCCGTTCGTCGATGCGTTGGGACCGTGGCCGCAGCGCGCCATCATCCTGGTCGCGCTGGCGCCTTTTGGTTTTGTCGTGGTGTTGTTGCCGTGGCTCGTCGCCGCCCGCCATGCGACGTTGGCGGCGCAAGACGTGCGCGGCGGCTAAACGGATAATCGCCGCTACGGCTCAAAGCCGATGCCGCTGCGCCGTGCACAGGCGCGCAGCCACGGCACAATGCCGCTCGGCACCGGAAATTCCAGCTTCTCGATCTTCTGCGCGTCGAACGCCACCGGCGCGCCGTCGCCAAGCGCTTGCGCCAACGCCGTCCCGTGTTCGGGAAATATGCCGATTTCGTCGCCGCCGAGCACCTGCGCTGAAAAACCGGTGAACGGCTTGTTCTCGATCTTCAATTTAGCGTCCACCGACTTGCCTTCCGGCAATTTGAGGCTCGAAATCCTTGAGCATGATGGTCAGCCCTTTGGCGCGGCTCACCAACAAATAGGTGCCGATCGAACGCGCGCCCGGGCTTTTGACCGTGTAGTGTTGCCGGATAAAGCAGACCGCGATCTTGCCGGCAAAGTCGCGCAGCTCGGACGCATCCCAACCGCTGATTTTTTGTTTGTCCTCCATGCCGGGCGGGCCGGCGGGGGTCGGTTGCGCGGACGCGATCTCGGGCGAGCGCGGCCGCGGCACCGGCAGCGGCCCCGCATTCGGGTCGCTCGGACGATCGATGGCAATATCGAACTGCTTGTCGCACTGCTTGAGCCAGCCGAGCGCTTCGCCAGGCAGATCGAGCGCGATCGGTCCGGTATCGATGCCGGCGCCGTCCGAACGCAACCGAAGCTTTGTCGTCTTCTCAAGCGCGGCAAGCGCACCCGCCGCGTCGCCGGGATGAAGGGCAAGCGTATCGGAGCCAACCGTAAACGCCGCGGCCGGAAACGCATGGTCGTCGAGAACGATCTCGGCCTGGTCGTCGAGAAATCTTGTCCGGCGGCAGTTTGCCATCGGTGAGGGCGAACGCCAGTCCGGAGCCGCGGCTGATGATGATGCTCAAGGCCGTGTCGATATTTCCGTCACCGCCGGCGCGCGGACGCTTGGCGGCCAGCACGCATTGCCGCACCTTCTTGTCCGGGCCGATCTCCGGCACCCCGCTCCAGTCGCTATTGGCAAAGTGGATCGTCTTGTTGGGAACGAGTTTTTCCGGATTGGCGGCCTCGGATTGGCTGCCGATGGCGCCGGTTGCGCAGACGGCGGCGCCGACAACGGCCGCCCGACACCAGGTTTTCGTGATCAACTTCGCCCTCACCGACGGCACTATAGCGGGCACCGTCGGCGGTCGGAACAAGCGAAAACGGGCCCGCGACGTGGACCTAGCGCCGGCGAGCACCCGGACGCCGCGTGGGCGGCGTCCGGATCGCCTTCCGGGCAGATTACGCTCTCGCTTATCGGGCGATCACTTCTGCGATCTTCCCGTCGCTGGGGTTCACGATCACGATCTTCTTTTGCAGCATCGCAAATTTGTAGGGCTTGAGCGCCGGAACATCGTTGGCGGCCCTCGCCGTCACCGGTGCGGTCACGATGTTGTTCGGGAGGGTCGCACCGACGGCGGCGTTAAATCCCGACGGCGTCTTCTGGTTCAGCGCGCCGGTGTAGAGGTCGTGCCAAGCCGTTTTCTGTTGCGCGGTCGAAAGAGTGAGCGTGTCGCTTGCCAGCGGCGCCATCCGTTGGCCGGAGGCCTTTGTGCTTTCCATTGGCGCGGCCGATGCCGCGGAAATTCCGGCAAGCAGTGTCGCGGCAGCGAGCGCGATTGCGGTTCGTTTCTTCATGGCGATCTCCAGGTTGGAGGCGTCGCCCCGAGGGAAGAACGCAGCGCCGGCCTGCGCTGTTTCGTTACATGTCGTCCATGCCTGGATCCAAAACGCCGCGCGGCTGGGTGTCGCGGTCCTGCTTTGGCCGTCGGCTCACCACCACGGCCGGCGCCAATAGGGCCCGTAGTACCCGTATGGGCCGTAGTAGGGACCATAAGGGTAATACCCAGGCGGCGGGTAATACCCGGGAGGCGGCGGTGGGTATCCGGGCGGCGGCGCGCCTGGAGGCGAGGCCCGGACGGGCACGTCGGCAAAGGCGCCAGGTGGCGGTGGCGGATAGCCGCCGACCGGCGGCGGTTGCGGCGGTATTGCGCCCGGTGGTGGCGGAGGCATGGCGGCCGCGGCTGGCGGTGGACCGCCGGGTGGGGGTGGTGGGCCGCCAGCACCGGGCGGCGGAGCGCCCGCGCCTTGGTCGAAGCTCGAGGCGATCGAGTAGCCGGTTTGACCGCGCCAAACGACGGTGCACCATTCGCCCTGACAGCCGGAGACCTCGACCGTGCTGCCGCCGGGAATGGTGGTGATGATCGGGTAATTCGTTCCCGGCCCTTGCCGCATGTTGACGTTGTTGGTGGCGAGCGCCGGCGCTGCCTCCGCGCACGTCGCCGACAGCGCGATCAGCGCCGCAGCACATGCAGTGATGTGTCGGAAACCGATTGGTGCAAGTTTCATAGGCTGCCCCCGTGGCAATCGGAAGCTGGTTGCGCAAGGCCGTTTGCGGCAGGCTTTTCACAGCAGACGTTCACGCACGACCCGCCGCCCAAGTTAAAAGCCGATCGAGATAATTTCATCTTAATTCGCGGCAAGTTTCGGGCCGGTCGCGGCGCGTCAGCGCGAGAGCTTTTGCAGTTCGGGGAACGGCGCATAGGTCGCGCCGGCGCATTGCTCCTGCGGCTTCTCGATGAAGCGGTCGAACCGCCCCACCATGTAGACCGCCGCGATCTCCTTGACGCCGGCATACTCGTTGCCGTGCTTTTTGGCGTTGAAGCGCAGGCAGACGACGTAGCGCGGCAGGTTGCCGACGGTCTTGACTGCCGGCTGAGCGATCTCGGCATCGCGAATGCCGGTCGGGTCGTTGAGGTAGGCGTGCATGGCGCCGAGAATGTCGCGCTTATAGTCTGCCGGCGGCGTGTTGATCTCGGAGCTGCCGGCCGCCTCGGTCGAAGGCGCATTGTGCGAGCATGCGCTCAGGACGAGGGCTGGTCCGAGAGCCAGTCCAACAACCAGACCGGCAACCCGCAGGGAACCGTCACCGCGCATCGATCGCCGCCCCCTTCACTCCGCCCGCCCCACGCCGGGGTTTAGTCGCAAATCGCGCCAGGCGCCATTGCGGCGTCATAAGGTGTCGCCATATGGGGAAAGACCCTATAAGGGTGCGCCCTCGGCCGCAGTTCTTTTGTCGTTTTTTTGGTGCCTTACCCGCCTTGATGCACGACATCGCCCATCTCATCCACAACTACGGCCTCCTGGTGATCGCCGTCGTCATTGGGCTGGAGAGTATCGGGCTGCCGTTTCCCGGCGAGACAGTGCTCATCCTTGCCGGAATTTTTGCCGGCACCAAGCACGATCTCAACATCGTCGCGGTCGTCGTGACGGCGGCGCTCTCGGCCATAGCCGGTCAAGTGGTCGGCTTTATCATCGGCCGGGAATTCGGTTATCGATTGCTGCTGCGCTACGGCCCCTACGTGCGGATCAACGAAAGCCGCATCAAGCTCGGTGAGTATCTGTTCCTCCGGCATGGCACCAAGATCATCGTCGTCGCCCGCTTTGTGCCGTTGTTGCGCAGCCTTGCCGGCATCCTGGCGGGCGCCAATCGCATGCCGTGGCTGCCGTTCCTGTCCGCCAACATCGTCGGCGCTTTTGCCTGGGCAGCGGTGTTCGGTTTCGCCGCCTATTTGCTGGGCCACCAGGTCGAGCACGTCGCCCGGCCGCTGATGATCGTCATCGGTATTGCCGCCATCGCCGTGCTGGCAATCGGCGCCCATTTCATCAGCCGTCACGAGGCGCAGCTCGCCGCCGAAGCCGAGCGCGCGCTGCCGGGACCGTTAAAGTAACGGGGCAGCCCCGCGCCCTGCGCGGGCGCCATTGTCGCCGCCTTGCAGCGCTAATCCGGGGACGCCATATAGACAATCGTCAGGCGAAACTTAGTCGCCCGATGGAGGGGCGCCACAAGGGCCCCGCAAAGTCGCTTACCAAAGGGCTTTGACATGTCGAGGGTTTCGTCGCTTTCGAGTCCCTTTCTGCTTGGCTTCGACGAAATCGAGCGGGTGCTCGACCGGGTCGCCAAGGCGGCGGATGGCTATCCGCCCTACAATATCGAGCGCGTGCCGCGCGATGCCCATAGCCCGGAGCGGCTGCGCATCACGCTCGCCGTGGCAGGCTTTACCCGCGATCAGCTCGATGTGACGCTGGAAGAGAGCCAGCTGGTGATTCGCGGTCGGCAGCAGGACGACAAGAGCCGCCAATACCTCCACCGCGGCATCGCCGCGCGGCAATTCCAACGGAGTTTCGTGCTGGCCGAGGGCATGGAAGTGCAGAGCGCAGACCTGAAAAACGGGTTATTGTCGATCGATTTGATCCGCCTGCCGCCGGAGCGCATCGTAAAGTCGATCTCGATCAAGGAGTCCGAGTGAGGAAACCGAATCCACATCGGCCGCGTTATCGCAAAAAGGAGTCTCCGGCCATGACGTCGGAATTGAACCGTACCGAAATGAAAGAAATCGATATTTCTCCAGAAGCGCTGGCGCAACTTGGCGACGGGGAAATCGCCTATGTGAAGACCATCCGCTCCGAGGATGTACGTGCGCTGTTCCCGCAAGTGCCGGAAATCGAGCCCGGCCTGAAGCTGTTTGCGCTGCACGCGGCGGACGGCACGCCGATCATGCTGACCGACTCGCGCGAGGCCGCAAGCGCCAATGCCGCCAGCCAGCAACTCGAAATGGTGAGCGTGCATTGATCAGGAATCATTAGTCAGCGATCAGTAATCAGATGGAGTTCGGGGCCAGCGTCGAAAGACGCTGGCCCTTTTGAATTCCTGATTCCTGATCCAGCTAAGCCGCGCTGGCCGACGGCATCGCCAGCACCGCGTAAAGCGCTTCGGCGTCGTGGGAGGCGCGCAGCTTGTGAGCGACGGCGGAGTCGCGCAGCAGCCGCGCCACCCGCGCCAGCGCCTTCAAGTGATCGGCGCCGGCGCCTTCCGGCGCCAGCAGCAGAAAAATAAGATCGACCGGCTGGCCGTCGAGCGCCTCGAAATCGATCGGCCGATCAAGCCGCGCAAACAATCCGAACAGCCGGCTCAGACTGGCCATCTTGCCGTGGGGAATGGCGATGCCGTTGCCGACCGCGGTCGAACCGAGCTTCTCGCGCTGCATCAGGATATCAAAGATCGCGCGCTCGTTCTGGCCGGTCAGCACCGCCGCGCGCGCGGCCAGTTCCTGCAGCGCCTGCTTCTTGTTGTTGACTTTCAGTGTCGGAAGGATCGCGTTCGGAGCGACAAGATCAATGAGCGGCATCTGAGAACCTGACAAGATGAAGACGTGCGGGACGCGAGTTGAACACTGCCCGGTCGTAGAATTGCCGGTCGGAGAATTGCCGGTTGAGGAGTTGGCGAGATGGAGACTCGGCGAACAAGGCCAAACCTCGCGATGGCTTTTGTAATGATCTTCGCCGAACGGCGGTACCCGCTGTTCGGGACGCGCTCAAAGGCGGCGGACCATAGGGAGGGCGGACAACCGCGTCAATGGGCATCCGACATAACGGTTGTGGGAATGGTGAGTTCCGTGACAAGGGCTACAAAAAATCAGGGGCGGTGATCTTTGAGCCGCCGGTGATAGCGGCGCAACCGCTTTTCCACCCGCAGCGCCGCCTGCTCGGCACTGGCGTAGGCATCGGGCGCGTTGGCTTCGGCGTGCAGGGTGACCTTCGAATCGAGGTGAACCGCGCATTCGGTGCGAAACCCGAAGCCGTCCCGCGCGATCGTCACGTGCCCGGAATATCCACCATCGAAATATTTGTTCATGACGTCGCCGATTCGCGTGTTGATGCGCTCGCGCAAAACATCGCCGACGTCGAGATTTTTCCCTGAAACGCGAAATGACATGGCCATCTCCGTAGCGCGTGGCGCAACGGCGCAACCAATTCCAACGGCGCATTTTCAGCGACGCCGAACCGGTTCGGTATTACCGCGCCGGGCGGCGAGGAGCCGCTTCACTCGACCTAGGCATCGGCGGTGGCCGAGTCAACGCGGCGCGGGAGCGCAGCGGCGCCGGCGCAACCCCAATCAGGTGAGCGCCACGGCCTGCTTCTCGCGCCGCCGCTGCACCGAGGAGGGAATGCGCATGGCTTCGCGATATTTGGCGACCGTGCGCCGCGCGATATCGATGCCGGCTTCGCGGAGCTTGTCGACGATGGTGTCGTCGGACAGCACGCCCGCTGCCGTCTCGGCGTCGATCAATTGCTTGATGCGGTGACGCACGGCTTCGGCCGAGTGCGCCTCGCCGCCATGAGCCGCCGCAATCGCCGAGGTGAAGAAATATTTGAGCTCGAAAATGCCACGGCTGGTGGCCATGTATTTGTTGGCGGTGACGCGGGAGACCGTCGAACTCGTGCATGCTGATCGCTTCGGCGACGGTCTTGAGGTTCAACGGACGCAGGTGCTCGACGCCGCGGGCAAAGAAACCGTCTTGCTGGCGCACGATTTCATTCGCCACTTTGAGGATGGTCCGCGCCCGCTGGTCGAGCGCGCGCACCAGCCAGGTGGCGCTCTGCAAACATTCGGCGAGATACGATTTGTCGGTGTCGCGCCGCGCCGTCGCCGACACCTCGGCAAAGTAGGTTTGGTTGACCAGCACCTTCGGCAAGGTGTCCGAATTGAGCTCGACGATCCAGCCGCCGTCAGGA
This sequence comes from uncultured Alphaproteobacteria bacterium, assembly GCA_963829395.1. Taxonomy (GTDB): domain Bacteria; phylum Pseudomonadota; class Alphaproteobacteria; order Rhizobiales; family Xanthobacteraceae; genus BOG-931. The sequence continues at coordinate 151,562 of CAWHHX010000005.1, forward strand.
CCGGGCCGCACGAAGACGTCCGGCACGATCGGCTGCACGATCGCTGAACCGAAAGCGAGACCGGGCTTGGGATTGAGGCGGCGGATTTCGGCAATCATATCGACAAGGTCTTCATCGCCGACGCCGCAGATTTTCTTCAAAGCGGCGAAGTCGCGCTTGGCCAACAGATCGAGGCGCGCGATCAAGGCCGCCATGGCCGGATCGAACCGGTTGTGCTCCTTCAGCTGCAGCGTCAGGCATTCGGCCAGATTGCGCGCGCAAATGCCCGGCGGATCGAAGCTCTGCAATGTGGCGAGCACCCGCTCGATGTCCTCGATGCCGGTGCCGAGCTTTTCCGCAGCCGCCTCCAGATCGCCGTTGATATAGCCGGCCTCGTCGACGAGATCGATGAGGTATTGCCCGATCAAGCGCTGCGCCGGCACGGCGATGGCCAGCGTGAGCTGCTCGCGCAGCCAATCGGCGAGCGTGGTCTCGGCGGGTATGAACGCTTCGAGATTGTACTCGCCGTCGTCGCGGCCGCCGGCGCCGACGGCGGCCCATTCCGAATAGCCTGCCGGACCCTCGGCGGCGCGCGGCCGGGTGATCTCGGCGTCGTCGGGAAAGACATCTTCGGTGCGGGTATCGAGCGCGTCCTCGATGGCATTGCGGCTTGGTTCGCTATCACCGGCGGCGGTCCAGATCTCGCCGTCCGGCGGCGGATTGTCCTGCGCTTGTTCGGGGCCGGTCTCGGCCGGCGCACGCTCGTCTTCGGCGCCGCGGTCGAGCAGGGGATTACGCTCGAGTTCCGCTTCGACATACGCGACGAGATCCAGATTCGACAGCTGCAGGAGCTTGATCGCCTGCATGAGCTGCGGCGTCATTACCAACGCCTGGCTCTGCCGAATCTGGAGTCTTTGCGTGAGTGCCATCGAAAATGGGGGCTGACTGGTCCAATTCTTGCTTGTAGAGCATCTACAGCAATTTGGACGCTCTGTCGTCAACCGAATTCGAACAGGGTTTAGAGCGGTCCGCGACCGGGGATGGCCTCGGACTTGGTCCGGCAATGCAGGCCGGCTCTCAGAAAGATCATGCCCCAGCTCAGAGCTGGAATTGCTCGCCCAGATAGAGCCGCCGCACGTCGGGGTTGTTGACGATATCGGCGGCACGACCCTCCATCAACACCTCGCCAGAATAAATGATGTAGGCGCGATCGGTCAGCCCCAGCGTCTCGCGCACATTGTGGTCAGTGATCAGCACGCCGATGCCGCGATTGGTGAGATGCCGCACCAGCGCCTGAATGTCGCCGACGGCGATCGGATCGATGCCGGCAAAAGGCTCGTCGAGCAGCATGTAATTCGGCCGCGTCGCCAAGGAGCGCGCGATCTCGACACGCCGCCGCTCGCCGCCGGAGAGCGCGATCGACGGCGTCTTGCGCAGGCGCGTGATGTTGAATTCCTCGAGCAGTTCGTCGAGGTCGCGCTCGCGCCTTTTGGCGCTCGGCTCGACCACTTCGAGCACGGCGCGGATATTCTGCTCGACATTGAGGCCGCGGAAAATCGAGGCTTCCTGAGGCAGATAGCCGATACCGAGGCGCGCGCGCTGGTACATCGGCAGCGGCGTGACGTTGTGGCCGTCAAGCTCGATCCGCCCTTTGTCGGCCCTGATGAGGCCGGTGATCATATAGAAGACCGTGGTTTTGCCGGCGCCGTTGGGACCCAGAAGCCCGACCGCTTCGCCCTTGCGGACGTAAAGGCTCACGCCCCGAACGACCTTGCGGCCGACGAAGCTCTTCTCCACGCCATGCACCGACAGCACGCCGTTTCGCTCCGGCGGCGAGGCGCCGTTTCCCTCCTGGCGGCGCGGGCGGGGCGGCGGCGGTGCGCTCTCTGCCGGCGCCGGCCGCTGCTGCGGCACCCGCTCCGGCAGCCGCTGGCGGCGCTGTTGCGGCGCTGGCGGCGGCGGTGGTGGCGGACGTTTGCCTCGCGCTTTGGACTCGGCTGGCGGCGCGCTGGCGATATCGAGATAGGTGCCGTTGATGACGCCGCCGATGCTGGCAAGGTCGATGGCATCGTCGCCAGCCGCGGCGGGCTGGCGGCGCGCCGGACCGCCGCGCCGGCGAAAATATGAGAAAATATCGAGCACGCCAGCCAGCCTCGGAACCTTCGTTTCGAATCGCGCGGGGAAGTCCCGCCCTCACGCCGGGATTCTATCCGATTTTGCGTCGCGATGCTTGGACCGCCTGCCTCAATTCGGCTTGGCAGGCCCGATCGACATGATGTTCGACGACCCGCCGTTCTCGCCTTTGCTGGGCAGGATCAACGCGCGGACCCGCTTGTTCGGCAGCGCCGACCCGGACGCCGCCGAGTCAAAGTGAGCGTTGCCGGTCGTGGTGTCGACCACGACCCGATCGCCGTGAAGGACGTTCTTGCCCTGGCTGACAACAACATTGCCGGTCAGCGTAATGGTCTTTTTCTTCAGGTCGTAGACGCCGAGGTCGCCGCTGGCATTTTGATCCTTGGAGATCACGGTGACGCCGCCGCGCGCTTCGATCAGGCGGATGTCCTGGGTACGCTGCGGCACGGCAGCGCCCGGCGCAGCTTGAGCGGTGTTCGCCGCCTGCTTCGCGCCCCCGGCTCCGCGCTCGGCACCGTAGAAAACGACCAGCTTTTGGCACTTGATCGTGGTGTCGCCCTGCACCACCTGCACGTCGCCGGAGAACGTCGCCATCTTGTCTTTGTCGCGCACTTCGAGCGTGGCGGCGTCGATCTGGATTGGCTGGTCTTGATTCTCGTTTTGCAGAATGCCGGGCGCCGGTCCGCCGCCGCCGGCGCGCGGGGCCTGCGCCGCGGCGGAAACCGGCGCCGCCAGTGCCAACATCAGCGCAGTGAGCCAAAGCCGGTGTGTCATCGCTCGTTCGCCTGCGCGCCCGCCTGCTCCGGCTGCACCACCATGGTCACGCCGCCGGTGAAACGGATGACCTCGCCGCTGTCGCGCACTTCCAGCTGCTTGGCGTTGATCACACCGTTGGTGAGCTTCACCCAGACCGGCTTTTCGGAGACGACGGTACCCTTATGCACGTCGATCACCGCTTCGCTGAGCCGCGCTTCGTATCCGGTCGACGACACGACATGGACCTTGTCGATGAGCGTCAGCATCTCGGTCTTCATGTCGTAATTGCCCGAGACGGATGTCAGATTGACCATGCTCTTGTCTTCCATCTCGATCTTGGCCGCAATCTGGTGCAGCTCCATCAAATCGGGTTTGGTAATGTCTTGCTCGGCGGAATTGGCGGTAAACTCGTAGGGGCGGGCATCGGCGGTGAAACCGGTGAGCCGCGGTTGCTGCATCGTAACCTTGTTGCCCTTGATCACCAGGTTGCCGAGCTCGCCCGGCAAGCGAAGACCGACCGTCGGCATGTAGTTGGCGCCGACGATCAGAAGAAGTGCCCCGGCCAAAGCGGCCGGCACGCCGAGGCGAAGCCAACGCACATGGCGGCTGTGCCGTAACGCCGCACGATAAAGCCGATCGGCGTCGCCACGCGACCCAGCCGAAAATCCACGTGTTCCTCGCTCGACAGGATAGGCAGTAGTCAGCGGCTTTCCCCTCAAGACCGGCGCCCCGATTCGCCGTCGCGGACCGTTTTACCGGTTACGCCGGCGTATTGTCGCCTGCGAATGTGGCTTCGACCGGGCGGAATTGGCGCGATCAAGCGCGCCCGTCGCGCCGCCATGGCGCGCTACGCCTTCAGAACATTGGCAAATTTCAACACGTGCCTGCGGCGTCCTGTGCCCGACGTCGGACGCGCAACTGCCGCAAGCCCGCGGCACCGCCGCGGCCGATCGGGGATCAAGAATGGGCGAAGATGTCATCGTCGGCGAAGCCGGCAAGGTCGAGCCGCACCCGGTCCGGCAGGAAGCGGAAACAGGCGGCGGCCAGCTTTTCGCGCGCTTCGCGCGCCAGCATGGCGTCGAGCTTTTCCTTCAGCGCATGCAAATAAAGCACGTCGGAGGCGGCGTAGGAAATCTGCGCGTCGCTCAAGTCCGGCGCGCCCCAGTCGGACGATTGTTGCTGCTTGGACAGCTCATGGCCCAGCACCTCGCGCACCAGGTCCTTGAGACCGTGCTTGTCGGTGTAGGTGCGGGCAAGCCGCGACGCGATCTTGGTGCAATAGACCGGCTCCGGCATCACGCCAAAGGCGTTGGCGAGCATGGCGAGGTCGAACCGCGCGAAGTGAAAAATCTTGAGTACGCTCGCATCGGTGAGGAGGCGTTTCAGATTCGGCGCGTCGGTCGCATGCGGCGGAATCTGCACCACGTCGGCGGAGCCATCGCCGGGCGAGAGCTGAACCAGGCACAGCCGGTCGCGGCCGAGCGACAGCCCCATGGTCTCGGTATCGATCGCCACGGCGCCGGTATAGCGCGACAGGTCCGGCAGATCGCCGCGGTGCAGACGTATGCTCATGCCGGAATCGCTCCTGCCGCAATGCAGTATCGCAAGCCAAATGGCGCGTCAAAATCGAAGTCTGGGCAAAAATCGCTCATGACCGGGCGGCTCGATCATGGCAGGATTTCAAGGTGCCGGGGGACGGTCGCCCATGCCGCGGGCTGTGAGCGTTGGTGGCGTCAGTGCGACTGCGCATGGGGCGGCCAATCGCACCCTGCTCGGAGCGGCATTCATTGCCGCAGTCATGGCGCCTGGTGCCGCAATCGCCCAACAAAGTTCCGCCCCACAGAGTGCGAACGCGCTGCCGCTTCCCGAAATCCGCGTCATCGCCACGACGCCGGTGCCTCCGCCTCGGCCCGCGCCGCGACCGGCCGCCGCCACCGCGGCTGCCGCGCCGAGCAACGCGACGCCGGCCGTGCCGGGCGCAATCGATCGCGACAAGGTCCCGGCCAACGTCCAAACGCTGACCGCAGCCGATTTCGATCATGCGGTCGCGCCGAATCTGCTGGACGCGCTGGCGCGCGGGCTGCCCGGCGTCGCGTTGGGCGACCAGACCGGCAATCAATTCCAGCTCGATCTCAATTACCGCGGCTTTGTCGCCGGTCCGGTTATCGGCACGCCGCAGGGGCTCGCCGTCTATCAGAACGGGGTGCGCATCAACGAGGTGTTCGGCGACATCGTCAATTGGGATTTCATCCCGGAGAACGCCATCAGCCGGATGACGCTGGTGCCCAGCAATCCGGTCTATGGGCTTAACGCCATCGGCGGCGCTCTCTCCTTCGAGATGAAGAACGGCTATACCTATCGCGGCGTCGAGGGCGACTTCACCGGCGGTTTGTACGGCCGAGCCGGCGCCTCGATGCAGGCCGGCGGCCAGGTCGGAAGCCTGTCCGGCTATATCACCGCCGACGCCATCAATGACGCCGGCTGGCGGCAGGATTCGCCGTCGCAGTTGCGCCGGGTTTATGCCGATCTCGGCGCGCGCGGCGACCGGACCGAATTCCACGTCACCTTTACCGGCGCGTCGAACACGTTTGGCGCCGCCGCTTCGACGCCGGTGCAGATGCTCAACCAGGATTGGACGAGCGTCTACACCCTGCCGCAAACCACCGACAATCAGCTCGCCTTCCTCACCGCGAGCGCGAGCTGGAAACCGACCGACACCTGGACCTATCAGACCAATGTCTATTATCGCGCCTTCCGGCAGAGCCATGTCGACGGCAACGGCACCGACGCGCAGAATTCCGGCTGCCCCGATCCGGCGCTGCTCTGCTTTCCCAACCTCAACGGCACCTTATCCAACCTCGTCACCACGACTGGCCAAACGGTGCCGGCGAGCGGTGTGCTCGGATCGAGCGTGTTGGGCGAAATCGACCGCACCTTGACATCGACCAACAGTTTCGGCGGCTCGGCCCAGACGGCGACATCGGAACGGCTCTTCGGCCATGGCAACAATTTCGTCGTCGGGCTCGCCATCGACCGCGGGCTGGTGCAATTTTCCTCGTCAAGCGAACTTGGAACGATCAACGCCAACCAGTTTCCGCTGGTGCAAGGCGTCGGTCTGTTTATCGACCAGCCGTCCGGCGACGTCGCGCCGGTCGGCCTCGCAGCGCAGACCCTCTATAGCGGGCTGTACACCACCGACACGTTCGACGTGACACAGCGGTTGTCGGTCACGGGGGGCGCGCGCTTCAACTTTGCGGCGATCAATCTGCAGGACGAGCTCGGCAATGATCCCGGACTCAACGGCAGTCACAGCTACAGCCGCCTCAACCCGACGATTGGCGCGACCTACAAACTCACGCCCAATACCACGCTCTACGGCGGCTATGCGGAAGCGAACCGCGCGCCGACGCCGCTCGAGCTCGCCTGCTCGGATCCGCTGCGGCCTTGCCTGATCGACAACGCCCTGGTCGGCGACCCCAATCTCAAGCAAGTCGTGTCGCACACGTTCGAAGCCGGCCTGCGCGGCCGTTTCGACGTCGCCGGCGGACTTTTGAACTGGACGGTCGGCGCCTACCACACCCTCAACACCGACGATATTATCGCCGTCGCCAGCCCGATCCCCGGTCATGAATTTTTTCAGAACGCCGGCAACACGCTGCGCCAGGGCATCGAGGCGCAAGCCTCGTACAAATGGGACCGCTGGAATGTCTATGCGAACTTGACCACCGTCGACGCGACGTTTCAGAACGCGTTGGCACTGTCCTCGCCGTTCAATCCGTTTGCCGACGCCAATGGCAATATTTTTGTCGTTCCCGGCGATCATTTGACCGGCATTCCGAATTTCCGCATCAAGGCCGGCGCCGAATATCGCATCAGCGCGTCGTGGAAGTTCGGCGCCGACCTTTATGTGATCGGCAGTCAATATCTGGTCGGTGACGAGTTCAACCAGAACCCGAGAATGCCGGCTTATTGGACGGTGAACCTGCACTCGTCCTATCAGGTGACAAAGAATGTCGAGCTGTTCGCGCTGGTGAAGAATTTGTTCAATCAGCACTACGACGTGTACGGCACGTTCTTCGACGTCACCTCGTTCCCCTATTTGAACCTGACCGATCCGCGCACCTTCGTGCCGGGCATGCCGTTCGCCTTCTATGCCGGCGCCCGCGCGACGTTTTAGCGCGCGGCGCGCCGGTCTCGCCGGCGGATCATTCACTGTCGAATTGTGGAACGAACGCCCCTTCCATACGTTTTGAAATGGACCCCGACGCAGCGACGACTCCTAGCGGTCGCGCTGCGGGTTAACGAACGTGTCACCATTCCACAGCGAGTTCCAAAGGGAGAAACGCATGCTGAAATATCTCGCCACCGCTGCCGCGGTGGGTTTCCTATCGGTGTCGGCTTATGCGGCACAGGACGCCACTTATCCCAACGCCATGATGGAAACCGTCATACCGCAAAACGCGGTGACCGTGACCGACTGGTACAAGCAGGACGTCTACGATCCGAACAACAACAAGATCGGCGAAATCATGGATGTGCTGGTCGATAAGTCCGGCAAGATCAGCACGCTGATTGTCGGCGTCGGCGGCTTCCTCGGCGCCGGCGAGAAGGACGTTGCGGTGCCGTTCGAGCACGTCCATGCGACCAACAAGAACAACAAGATCTACCTGGTCATGAATACGACCAAGGACAGCCTCAAGAGCGCGCCGGGCTTTCGGTACGACAGCAACAGCACGACCTGGGTGCCCGATAAGAAATAATCAATCGTAGCAAGAGCCCGGCCTTGAGCCGGGCTCTTTTTATTTCACCGGCACGCTCGCTGGCCGGACCTTTCCGCGCCACTGTCGTGGCGTCGTTCATTTCTGCTCGAGACGCCAGGCGCCATCCCAATTCTCGGCGGGAGGCGCCGCGTCGAATAGATCGATGCGCTTGAGCAAAGCGAGCGACGGCCCATCCGCGGGATTGGCTTCGAGCGCCGCCGCCAAGGCCTTGCGGGCCTCCTCCCAGCGCCGGCCCCGGTAGGCGGCGAGGCCTTCGGCGTAGCGCGTTCGCAGCTCGATCTGCTTCGGCGTCAAGGCGCCGCCCCGGCCTATGATCTCGTAGATCGGCTGCGCGTGGCTTTGCCCGACCAAAACGACGCGATCGATCTCGCGCGTCTCGATGGCCGCGCCGGCCGCAGCGACGGTCGGCTCCGACGCCAGGATGCGGCTGCCGTAGAGCTTGTTGGCGCCTTCCAGGCGCGACGCCAGATTCACGGTTTCGCCCATCACCGTGTAGTTCATCATCACCTCGGAGCCGACGCTGCCGACCAGCGCTTCGCCGGTGGCGATGCCGATGCGGATGTCGAACGGGATCGGCACGTTTCTCAGACCGAGCAGATTCGGCAGCTCGTCGCGAAACGGTTCGACCCGGTCCAGCATGTCGAGCGCGGCGAGCCCGGCGAACTGCGCCTGATCGGCGTCGGCGGTGAAGGGCGGCCCCCAATAGGCCATGATGGCGTCGCCGATATATTTGTCGATGATGCCGCCGTGCTGGTGGATCGGCGCCGACATGGTTGAGAAGTAGCCGTTCATTACCTTGACCAGGCCCTGCGGCGTCATCTCCTCGCTGACGCCGACGAAGCCTTTGACGTCGCAGAACAGCACCGTCATGACCCGCCGCTGTCCCTCGGTGGCGAGCGCCGGCCCGCTGATCAGCCCCTCGACAATGCGCGGATCGACATAGCGTCCGAACGTCGCGCGGATGCGCTCCTTCAGGCGTAACTGCTCGATCATGCTGTTGAACGCGACCGTCAAATGGCCGATCTCATCCTGCGTGGTGACGGCGAGCGTTTCGTCGAGCCGGCCGGCCTCGACCGCGCGCGCGCCTTCGAGCAGCCGGCGGACCGGGCGCGTCAAGCCGGTGCTGACGATGATTGAAAACAAGAGGCCCAAAACGGCGGCGAGCGCCGTCAGCACGACGGCGATCACCATCACCGTCTGCTGCTTGCGCGCCGTCGCCGCCGAGTCGGCCTGCAAGAGATCGATCATGTCGGTTCGGACCGCATCAAGCTGACGATCCAGCTCGTCGCGCAAGGCATCGACCCGGTCGAGACTGTCGGCGACGGCTTTCGAGTCGCCGCTGTCGAGCAGCGGCAGCAGCCGCGCGATCTCCGCGTTGAGGTCGCGACGGGTGTCGTCGACCAGGTCGGCGAGGCGGGTATCGATGCGCACCAACGCCGTCGCGTCGCCAAATCTGCTGCCTTTGGCGATCAACCCGTCGATCAGGGCGCGCGCCGCCCTGGTTTCCCGGTCGAGCGTCGCGCCGCTCGTTTCGAAGCTCTTTCGAGCGTCGGCAAAACGCGCATCGTCCGGCGGCGACTGGAGTTTCTCGATCACCATGCGGCGCAGCGCCACCGCGCGTTCGAGCGAGTGGATGTTGGCCCGCGCCAGCGCGCCATAGGCCGGGACGTAACTTTGCGTCAGATCCTCCAGGCGGCCGGAGACCTGCACGATCAGCGCCATCGACAGCAAAGCCGCAACGGTCATCAGGACAATGAGGATCAGCGCGATGCCGATAATTTTGCGCTTGATCGAGAGGCGGATCATCGAGCGATCTTCATTGCGGCGGCACCAAGCATCGAGGCGACTTTACTGCGCGCCGCGTCAAGAAGCGGCATATTCGCGGCCCGATCAACACTATTTCGCAAGAATTTACTGCGCAAACGGCAATCGAAGCATCGCCCATGGCTGCTCCGATGGCACATGCAATCAGCCGGCGCCAGACCGTCCACATTTACGAAGACCGGTCATCGCTCAATAACCAGACCAACGAGAATGCGCCGCCGCGTAAGTATTACTGCGGAAGACAGTTCGGCCGATTGGGCTGAGAATCCAGTTTGGACAAACCATATTCTTCATCCGGGTCGCGTTAGGAGTAGCGATGGTTTTCATTCTCGGCGCTATCGGCGGCATTTCGTTTGCGACGTTGCGTCAACGTCCGGTTGGCCATTTTCGGCCCGATATCGACGCCCGTGACCTGGCGAGCGGCCGTTGATGGAAAACCGAGAATCTCCAGGGCACAAATGCTTTTTTCGGGCCTTTGTATATTTGGAAGACAGCATCGCTGCCATGGAGTGCATTGTACGCGAACTCTCCGACATTGGCGCGCGATTGGAATTTCCCGGACCGCGGAATTTCACGGAATTTTTGGATTTGCACATCCCGATCAAAGGGCAAAATTTTCATTCAAGGGTGCAGTGGCAAGAGGGCAATGAGATCGGGGTCGCGTTCCACGTCACCACGAACACCGGCGATGTTGGCGTCGATAAGCGGATGGATCAACTCGAAGTAGAAATTGCCAAGCTCAAGCATGCGGTAAAACATCTGCAAAGAAAAACCGCCAGCCAAAAACCGGAAGCAGCATAAGCGCGCCGCATCATCGAGGTTCAAGGCGCAAAACAAAATACCTCGTATCACGTTCGTCGGAATGACCGAACGTGCCGTCTCCGCGCGGCTGCATTTGGCACAAAGCAAACGAAACGAGAGCCATGAGCTCTCAAAGGAGCCGACATGAATTCCGTGCGTCCTCCGCCCTCGGCGATGTCGGCGATGCACGACCAGAGGGTTCGTGAAATCGGCGATCGCGGCGAGCTCAAGGCTGCCGAGGGCGCGCCGAGCGAACGACGATGACCGGCTTTTTGACAAATCGGGCGGTGCAATTGGCGTTCGGAGCAGCCATCGCGAGCCTGCTCGTCGTCGGTGGGTTCGCCTATCGCAGCATCGCGGTTTCCATCGAAAACGAGCGCTGGGTGCAACACACCCACGAGGTCCTGGAGAACCTTGAGGGCGTGCTGCTCGCAACGGAGACTATCGCATCGAACGTTCGCGGCTACGTCGTCACCGGCGAGGAAAGCTATCTCGATCGTTACCGCGCCGCCAGATCGAGCCTGACGCAGCATGAGGCAGCCGTCCGCCAATTGACGATCGATAACAAGGTGCAACAGGACAACATCCTGGCCGTCGAAAAGCTGGCCGCTGCAAGATTAGAGCGCGCGGACGCGACCGTCGATCTGCGCCGAAGCCAGGGGCTCGAGGCTGCATCGGCGGCCATTCGCGCCGCACCCGCCGAGCGGGACTTGGCCGAGTTTCGAGCGGCCGTTGGCCAGATGCGGAACGAAGAGCGACGATTGCTGGCGCTGCGCGACGCCGAGGCGGAGCGAGAAATCAAGCGGACGAGAATAACTCTCATCCTCGGCACCATCCTCGGCCTGTTGATCACGCTTGCCGCCGGCTGGAGCGTCCAGCGCGACAACACGCGGCGCGAGACGGCGGAAAAGGCGCTCAAGGAAAGCGAACGCAAATATCGGGCGCTGGTCGATGGGGTGAAAGACTATGCCATCTTGATGTTGGGGCCGCACGGCGAGATTCGCACGTGGAATACCGGTGCGGAGCGTATGTCGGGCGTTAAGTATCAGGAGGTCGCCGGCCAAAATTTCTCTCAGTTCTTTCCGCCGGAGGCAATCAAGCTGGGCAGGCCGCAGGAGATTCTCCGCAAAGCTGCGGCAGAGGGAGAGTATCAAGAACAAGGCCTGCGCGTGCGCAAAGACGGCACGCGTTATCAGGTCCTAACCACCTTCACGGCGTCACGCGATCCGGAGGGGACGCTGCGTGGGTTTTCCGTCATAACCCGCGATCTCACCGAGAGCAAAGAGTCGGAGGTGAAGTATCGCGGGCTGCTCGAAGCGGCTCCCGATGCGATGGTGGTGGTGAACCAGGGCGGCGACATCGTCCTTGTCAATCTTCAGGCGGAGAAGCAATTCGGCTACCGCCGCGACGAGCTTCTCGGCCAGAAGGTCACCAACATCATTCCGATCGGCTTTGCGGAGCGGCTGGTCGCCGACGATCTGCGCTCGGCGGAAGACGCGTCGACGCAGCAGATCGGCACCGGGATCGAGCTCATCGCCCAACGGAAGGACGGCAGCGAGTTTCCGATCGAGATCATGCTGAGCCCGCTGGCCAGCGCCGAAGGCACCCTGGTGACGGCGGCGATCCGCAACATCAGCGTCCGCAAGGCTGCGGAAACGGTGCTGGCGCAGATGGAGGGCCGCTACCGCGGACTTCTGGAGGCGGCGCCCGACGCCATGGTGGTGGTCAACCAGGGCGGCGAAATCGTACTGGTGAACGTCCAGGCGGAGAAGCAGTTCGGCTACCGCCGCGACGAGCTTCTCGGCCAGAAGGTCACCAACATCATTCCGATCGGCTTTGCGGAGCGGCTGGTCGCCGACGATCTGCGCTCGGCGGAAGACGCGTCGACGCAGCAGATCGGCACCGGCATCGAGCTCATCGCCCAACGGAAGGACGGCAGCGAGTTTCCGATCGAGATCATGCTGAGCCCGCTGGCCAGCCCGGAAGGCACCCTGGTGACGGCGGCGATCCGCAACATCAGCGTCCGCAAGGCTGCGGAAACGGTGCTGGCGCAGATGGAGGGCCGCTACCGCGGACTTCTGGAGGCGGCGCCCGACGCCATGGTGGTGGTCAACCAGGGCGGCGAAATCGTACTGGTGAACGTCCAGGCGGAGAAGCAGTTCGGCTACCGCCGCGACGAGCTTCTCGGCCAGAAGGTCACCAACATCATTCCGATCGGCTTTGCGGAGCGGCTGGTCGCCGACGATCTGCGCTCGGCGGAAGACGCGTCGACGCAGCAGATCGGCACCGGCATCGAGCTCGTTGCCCATCGAAAGGACGGCAGCGAGTTTCCGATCGAGATCATGCTGAGCCCGCTGGCCAGCCCGGAAGGCACCCTGGTGACGGCGGCGATCCGCAACATCAGCGTCCGCAAGGCTGCGGAAACGGTGCTGGCGCAGATGGAGGGCCGCTACCGCGGGCTTCTGGAGGCGGCGCCCGACGCCATGGTGGTGGTGAACCAGGGCGGCGAGATCGTGCTGGTGAACGTCCAGGCGGAGAAGCAGTTCGGCTACCGCCGCGACGAGCTTCTTGGCCAGAAGGTCACCAACATCATCCCGATCGGCTTCGCGGAGCGGCTGGTCGCCGACGATCTGCGCTCGGCGGAAGACGCGTCGACGCAGCAGATCGGCACCGGCATCGAGCTCGTTGCCCATCGAAAGGACGGCAGCGAGTTTCCGATCGAGATCATGCTGAGCCCGCTGGCCAGCCCGGAAGGCACCCTGGTGACGGCGGCGATCCGCAACATCAGCGTCCGCAAGGCTGCGGAAACGGTGCTGGCGCAGATGGAGGGCCGCTACCGCGGGCTTCTGGAGGCGGCGCCCGACGCCATGGTGGTGGTGAACCAGGGCGGCGAGATCGTGCTGGTGAACGTCCAGGCGGAGAAGCAGTTCGGCTACCGCCGCGACGAGCTTCTCGGCCAGAAGGTCACCAACATCATTCCGATCGGCTTCGCGGAGCGGCTGGTCGCCGACGATCTGCGCTCGGCGGAAGACGCGTCGACGCAGCAGATCGGCACCGGCATCGAGCTCATCGCCCAACGGAAGGACGGCACCGAATTTCCAATTGAGCTGATGCTGAGCCCGCTCCGAAACGCCGATGGCATTCTGGTGACGGCGGCGATCCGCGACATCACCACACGCAAAAAGGCTGCGGCTCTTCTTCTCAAGAACATTGAGGAATTGAACCGCTCAAACGAGGAATTGGGGCAATTCGCCTACATCGCCTCGCACGATCTGCAGGAACCGCTGCGGATGGTGGCCAGTTACACTCAGCTTCTGTCCAGGCGCTACAAGGGAAAGCTGGACGCCGATGCCGACGAGTTCATCGCCTTCGCCGTCGACGGGGCGAGCCGCATGCAGCGGTTGATTCAAGATCTGCTGAGCTACTCGCGGGTTGGGACCAAAGGACGAGAGCTGAGCAAGACCTCCAGCGAAGACGCGTTGCAACAGGCGCTGGTAAATCTTCGCGGCAGCATCGAAAGCAGCGGCGCCTTGGTGACGCATGACCCCCTTCCCATGGTCCAGGCAGACGAGATGCAACTGGTTCAGTTGTTTCAGAACCTCATCGGCAACTCCATCAAATACCAAAACCCCGGAATTCCAGAGGTACATATTTCGGCCGCCAGAAATGGCGGCAAGACATGGACATTCGCGGTGCAAGACAACGGATTGGGAATTGACCCGCAGTATTTTGAAAGGATTTTCGGCATGTTCCAGCGGCTGCATAAGCGGGACGAGTTCGCCGGCACCGGTATTGGATTGGCGATCTGCAAAAAGATCGTCGAGCGCCACGGCGGCAGTATCTCAGTTGCTTCAAAGCCTGGGCACGGGTCCACCTTCAGCTTTGGCCTGACGGAAGGTTAGAGACTATGAGAGGCATCGGAGTAGACGGCATGCCCATACACGTTCTGCTGGTCGAAGACAGTCCCGGCGATGTCCGGTTGACACAAGAAGCCTTTCGCAACGCCGACAAGAGCATCCATTTGCACGTGGCTGTCGACGGCGTGGAGGCTATGGCGTTCCTCAAGCGTGAGGGGGCGCACGCCGATGCCCCTCGCCCGGATCTTATCTTGCTGGACCTCAACCTCCCCAAAATGGATGGCCGCGAGGTGCTGGCTCATATCAAGGAAGATGAGAGCCTGAAACTCATTCCCACCGTCATACTGACCACGTCCGATGCGGAAGCGGATATTGTGAAAAGCTATCAGCTCCAGGCGAACTGCTATCTCAACAAGCCTGTGCAATTGGATGCTTTCGAAAACCTGGTGAGGAGCATCAACGATTTCTGGCTGACCAAGGTCAAGTTGCCGCAGCAGATACCAAACGCATGAAGCGGAGAAATCGCGGGCGGCACCGCGACAGCATCTTGGTCGAGTTGCCCTGGTACGCCTTCGGCGGCGTCGTGCAGCGCGTCAACGCCTTCTGGCTGACCGACGCCGACTTGCCGCAGCCAAGGCCGACGGCATGACCCAGAAAGCAATTCATTCAGTTCTGATCGTCGAAGATAATCCGGGCGATGCCCGCCTGATGCGCGAGATGTTCAATGAGCAGGGCTCGCGCAACACGGCGCTGACGATCGTGCCGTCGATGACCGAGGCCGAGAGGCACCTTGCCGAGCATGCGGTTGACATTGTCGTGCTCGATCTCGGATTGCCCGATGCACAGGGACTGGGCGCGATACGGCGGGCCCACGCCGCCGCGCCGCGCGTTCCGCTGGTCGTGCTGACCGGCCTGGACGACAAGTCGCTGGCGGCTCAGGCGCTGCAAGAAGGAGCGCAAGACTATCTGGTCAAGGGCCAAATCGACACGTACGGCACCACGCGCGGGCTGCTGCGGGCGCTTCGCTACGCCATCGAGCGCAAGGCCCTGGAAGACGCTCTGTTCGTCGAAAAGGAACGCGCCCAAGTCACGCTCAACAGCATCGGCGACGCCGTCGCCTGCACGGACGTTGCGGGAAATCTCACCTTCCTCAATCTGGTCGCGGAAAAATTGACCGGCTGGTCGTGGCAGGAGGCGGCCGGGCTGCCAATGCGAGAAGTTTTCCGCATCCTTGACGCCGAAAATCGCGAAGTCATCGCCAATCCGATGGACAGCGCGGTTCGGGGCGACCAGACCATGCACCTGCCGGAAAATTCCATCCTGGTACGGCGGGACGGCTTTGAAATTCCGATCGAAGACTCGGTCGCCCCAATTCACGACCGGGACGGACAGGCTGCCGGTGCGGTCATCGTCTTTCGCGATGTCAGCGCGGCGCGGGCGTTGGCCCTGCAAATGGTCCATTCGGCCGAGCACGATTATCTGACCGGATTGCCCAACCGCATGCTGCTGAACGACCAAATCAGCCAGGCGATCGCCCTGACGCCGCGACATGATAATCGGATCGCCATCCTGTTTCTGGATCTGGACGGCTTCAAGCACATCAACAATTCCCTCGGCCATCAGATCGGCGACAAATTGCTTCAATCCATCTCCAAGCGCTTGACGGATTGCGTGCGCACCTCGGACACGGTGAGCCGGCAAGGCGGCGACGAATTCGTCATCCTGCTTTCAGAGATCGAACAAGCGGAAGATGCGGCCGTTTCGGCGAGAAGAATGTTGCAGTTGATAGCGGAGCCCCATTCCGTCGATCAGCACGAGCTTCACGTCACCGGCAGCATCGGCGTCAGCGTTTATCCGGACGATGGCCAGGATGCGAACGCGCTCATCAAGAACGCGGACACCGCGATGTACCAGGCCAAGGAAAATGGGCGCCAGGGTTTTCAGTTTTTCAAGCCCGCCATGAATGTGCGGGCGGTGGAACGGCAATCGATCGAGGAGGGTCTGCGCCGCGCCTTGGAACGGCAGGAATTCGCACTGCACTACCAGCCGAAGATCAATCTCATGACCGGAGCGATTGCCGGGGCTGAAGCTTTGATACGCTGGATACATCCGGTGCGAGGATTGGTGCCGCCAGCAGGCTTTATTCCGGTCGCGGAGGATTGCGGCCTCATCGTGCCGATCGGCAACTGGGTGCTGCGTGAAGCCTGCGAGCAAGCCCGAGCCTGGATCGCCGCAGGACTGCCGGTCACGAACATGGCGGTCAACGTCTCGGCGATGGAATTTCGCGGCGAGCACTTTCTGGAAGGCTTGTCCGCGATCCTCAGCGAAACCGGCCTCGATCCGAAATCTCTCGAGCTGGAGTTGACCGAGAGCGTTCTGATGAAACATGCCGCGTCCACGGCGACCATCCTCCAGATCCTGCGGGAAAAGGGGATACGGGTGACAGTCGACGACTTCGGCACCGGTTATTCAAGCTTGAGCTATTTGCGAAAATTTCCGGTCGACACCCTCAAAATCGACCAGTCGTTCGTCCGTCAGATCAGCACCGGCGGCGACGATACGACCATTGTCAAAGCGGTGATCGGCATGGCCCGCAGTCTCAAGCTGCGGGTCATCGCCGAGGGCGTGGAGACGCTGGAGGAGGTCACGTTTCTGCGGGCTTACCGATGCGAAGAGGCGCAAGGCTACTATTTCAGCCCGCCGGTGCCGGCGGAGGAGTTCGCGATGTTGCTGAGAAACGGCATCGCAAAATCCTCCGACATCGCCTAACGGTCGCCGGCGCTGGCCGCGAAGCAACAATTGTCTTTCGGGGAAAGGGGCCACAGCAGAGCCTGCCGGAGCGCGCTTCCAGACTTGGCATCACCCCCTGCACCGCCGTGCCGACCCGGGCAAGCCATCAGCCGAACTGCCTGACCAATCCGCAGGCCAAGCGCTTGAGCTTTCCGGTCGCTTCGGAGAGCTGGTCCAATGCCACTTGCTTGTCGTCGTGATTTATTGCCGTCGCACAAGCCTCCAGTTCGTGATGGACGACCCGCCGAATTGCCGTTGCCGTTTGGTCGTTGCTCATTGCGTTTCCTGACCGGCTGCGAATCCCCAAGTGCGAGATTCCACCGTCGGCACTTTACCACCAACAAGATTAAGAGGCCGGCCTAAAAGACGTTCAAACTGGTCGGATGATGCTACCGGCCGGAGGGAACTTACTGGCGATCGAGCTGGTCGAACACGAGGAACCTGAAGATCACGCAGAAAGGTGCCCTGCCGACACCGCCGCGCGCTGATTTGCGTGCACCATCGCCGCGATCGAGATTTCTGCGGAGCGCATTCGCGCCCAACTTTGCGATCTTCCGTCATCAAGCAAAATTTCAATGCGCGGGAATAAATCGCCGCACCCCCGGGTCTCATCATCGGAAGCCGCAGACGATCGACATGCAGACGACCGACATCCAGACGATCGAGATGGCGGCCCGGACGTGGCTGGTGCCACGATTACATGAGAGGAAAATAAAAAATGTCGAACATCCGACGCAACAAGGCGGTTGTTACTCACGTCGCCGCCATAGCCGTTCTGGCGCTAGGCATTGCGGTGACTGGCACACGCTCCGCATTCGCCGATTACGGCCTGGCTTCCCAATCGCCGGCCCAGGCGCGAAGCTGGCACGCGTATCCGTACGCCACAAACCGCCTGGAACTGGCGTATCCGGAGCTTGCCCGTCAATTCGGGTCCAACCCCGGCTATTGGCCGACCAGGGCATTTCGGAACATCGATTGCGATCTACCGAGCAGCGGGTGTCCGAACGACATGAGACCCGGAACACAGTGATGCGCCGTTTGGCGGATCGCATCGTGCGATCCCTCGATTGATGTCCCTCGCGCCGTTAGCGCGAGGGAAGAGTGATATTGAGCCACTCGTGCGGAATGAGTTTCCAGCCGTGATGCGCCTGCTGCGAATGATCGGCTTTGCCGGCGTCAATTTCGGATTGATCTCGAGGCGGCCCGGCGTCGGCAGGTTGTCGTTCCCGGCGGGCTTATGAGCATCTTATAACGCCGGAATGGTGCCCAGGAGAGGACTCGAACCTCCACGCCTCGCGGCGCTAGTACCTGAAACTAGTGCGTCTACCAATTCCGCCACCTGGGCTGGTGCGGCGATAGGTACGGAGCCGTCTTCTCGTTGTCAATCGAACGCGCTACCCCTCTGTACAGTGCGGAATCGATCCTGTATTTCCGCCGGACGATGGCTGTGAAGAACAACTTTGACACGCTGGTCACCGTGTTCGGCGGCTCGGGCTTCCTCGGCCGCCATGTGGTGCGGGCATTGGCCAACCGTCACTACCGCATCCGCGTCGCGGTCCGCCGTCCGGAACTGACCGGCCATTTGCAGCCGCTCGGCCGTGTCGGCCAGATCCATGCGGTCCAGGCGAATGTGCGCTTTCCACAATCGGTCGAAGCGGCGACGGAGGACGCCGACGCGGTCATCAACCTGGTCGGCGTTCTGTTTGAAAGGGGCCGCCAGCGCTTCGATACCGTGCAGGCGGAGGGGGCCGGAGCAGTTGCCCGCGCCGCCCAGGCGGCCGGAGCCAGGCTGGTCCATGTCTCGGCGATCGGCGCCGACGAGAACTCGGCCTCACGCTATGCAAGCTCGAAAGCGGCCGGCGAACGGCTGGCGCTCGCGGCGCAGCCCGAGGCGGTGATCATGCGGCCGTCGTTCGTCTTCGGTCCGGAAGATGAGTTCTTCAACCGCTTTGCCGCGTTGGCCTGCATGTCGCCGATGCTGCCGCTCCCAGGCGGCGGTCACACCCGGTCGCAGCCGGTGTTCGCCGGCGACGTTGCCGAAGCCATCGCCAAGGCGGTCGACAGCGAAACCAAGCCAGGCACGATCTATGAGCTTGGCGGGCCGGACGTCCGCACCTTCAAGGAATTGATGGAATTCATCCTCGCCACCATCGAGCGCCGCCGCCTGCTGGTGCCGGTGCCGTTCGGGTTGATGAAGCTGCAAGCGGCGGTCCTGCAATTCCTGCCCACGCCGCCGCTCACGCCCGATCAGGTCGAGATGCTCAAGTCCGACAACGTCGTGTCCGCCGCGGCGCACGGGCAACACCGCACGCTCGAAGGGCTCGGCATGATTCCCAATTCGATCGCTTCCATCGTGCCGGACTATCTGTGGCGCTTCCGCAAGACCGGTCAATTCCACGGCCGCACGGCCTAGAGCGCAAGCGATTCAATCGATCGCTTGCGCCCGTTTGGAAATTTGCGGAAGAAGCGGGATCACCCCTCGTACTTGAACGAGAGCGCCACCCGGGTGCGGAAAGCCGTGACCTTTCCGTGGTCGACCTTCATGTCCATTTTAGTGACCTCGGCCACGCGCAGGTCGCGCAGCGAACCGGCGGCCGTCTCCACGGCGATGCGGCCGGCATCCTCCCATGATTTCTCGCTGACGCCGACGACATCGATAATGCGATAGACGCTTTCCGATTTCTTCGCCATTGGCTTGATCCTTTCGAGGACAAAAATGCACGCGCGCGATCAGGTGCTCGCGCGGACATGTTCAGCTTAGAACAAGGCGCACCACGCCGTCGATGACCCCCAGGGATTGCCGTGGTAAAAAGGCTGCGGCTTCAACAAGCCGTGGCGCCGCGCCGAAGCTGAGAAAAGGTGATCCATGCCGGGCAAGCGTGTGCAACTCGACGAAGAAACCTGGCGGCAGCTCGACCTTCTCGGCCATGACCAGATGAAGGATTTTCAAGAACTGGCCGACGAGGCGTTTCGCGATCTCCTCAAGAAGCATGGCCGCCCGGTCGACCTGAAAGACGCGCTCCGCCGCAGTGCCGGCGTCTCCGCCACGGTCCATGAGCTGCGGCCCGGCACCGGCAAGAAGCCGCGACGGAAGTAAGTTGTCTAAGCGAACCGCTCTCGGGCCCGCTCGCGGGCTTTCATCGCTTCTTCGTCACGGTTTTTCGCCGGGCTTGTGGTTTCCAGCGAGGCCAACAGCCGGCGCGCCGCTGCCGTCACGTCGTCCACGGCTTGGCTGAACGCTGCCTCATTGGCCCGCGACGGCCTGGCAAAACCGGAGAGCTTGCGCACGAATTGCAGCGCAGACGCGCGGATTTCATCGTCCGTCGCCGGCGGTTCGAAATTGAAGAGAGTACGGATGTTACGGCACATGTTGGTCCCTTATCGTGTTGATCCTTTATGATGGCGCGCGAGCGAGGAGCGTCCCATGTCGTCGACCCGCCCGGAGCTCTATCACCATTGCCGGCGAGCATGACATTCGCGTTTCCGGCTTGTTGCAAGCACCGGCCGGAGCGCGCGCCTGCTACGTGCTGGCCCATGGCGCCGGCGCCGGAATGAATCACCGCTTCCTGGCGGCGGTTGCGGCGGAGTTGGCGCGGCGCGGCATCGCCACCCTGCGCTATCAGTTTCCCTATATGGAACGCGGCGCCAAACGCCCCGATCCGCCGCACCTTGCGCACGCGGCCGTTCGCGCCGCGGTCGCGGCGGCACTGCAGGCGTTACCCGGCGTCGCGTTGATTGCCGGCGGCAAATCCTTTGGCGGCCGAATGACGTCGCAAGCCCAGGCGAAAGCGCCGCTCCAGGGCGTGCGCGGATTGGCATTCCTGGGATTTCCGCTGCATCCGGCCGGCAAGCCTTCGCAGGATCGCGGCAAGCACCTGTTCGAGGTCCAAATCCCGACGCTGTTCCTGCAGGGCACCCGCGACACGCTGGCAATGCTCGATCAAATCGAGCCGCTTTGCGAAGCGCTCGGCTCGCGCGCGACCTTGAAGCTATTTGCCGACGCCGATCATTCGTTTCACGTGCCGGCCCGGAGCGGCCGCAGCGACGCGCACGTTCTCGGCGAGGTGCTCGATACGCTCGCCGCCTGGATCGACGACGTGATCAAAGCCCCGCCGCCAACGCGATAAGGCCGAGCACCCCGACCACGACGCGCCACCACACGAACAGCGTAAAGCCGTTGCGCGACACATAGCCGAGAAACGTCTTCACCACGAACCAGGCGGCGATGAACGAGACGATGAAGCCGACGGCGATGATCGCGAGATTGGAGTGGGTCAACTGGCCGTGATCTTTGTAGAGATCGTAGGCGAAGGCGCCGGCCATGGTCGGCATGGCGAGCCAGAACGAGAATTCGGCGGCGGCGCGGCGATCGGCGCCAAGCAGCATCGCGGCGACGATGGTCGAGCCCGAACGGGATACGCCTGGGATCATCGAAGCGCACTGCGCCACGCCGATGATGAAATACATCGGCAGCGTGAATCGCGTGGCCTCGTGATAGCGCGGCTTGAGATCGAGCCGATCGACCCAGAGCAACACGGCGCCGCCGGCGATCAGCGAGAAGCAGACGATCCAGGGATTGAACAGCACCTCTTTGATGAGCTTGTAGGCCAAGGCCCCGACCACCGCCGCCGGCAGGAAGGCGATGAGCACGCCGATGATGAAACGCCGCGCCTGCGGATCGTTGAACATGCCGAGGAACAACTGCCACAGCCGCGCCGAATAGATCGACAGCAAGGCCAGAATCGCCCCGAACTGGATCAAAACCGCAAAGCTTTTGCCGAAATCGTCGTCGCCGAAGCCGAAAAATCGCTGCATCAGCAGGAGATGCCCGGTCGAGGAAACCGGAATGAACTCGGTCAGCCCCTCGACCACGCCAAGGATAATCGCCTTAATAAAATCGAACGTCATGGATCAACTCCGCGGCGGACGCAGGCGCGCAGGCGCCGTCCGTGAAGGGGCTGGCAGGATGGTTCGGCAAACTTGTGACCCAGCGGACGGATTATGGCAACGGCAAAGGCCGCGCCCTCAACAGGGCCACCCCCGCGCATGTTGCCTGCCGGATCGCTTCGCCTATAAGGGAGCGATTCGTCGTTGCTCCGCCCATCCTCTGCAACCGCTTCGGTCTTAATTTTTCAACACGCCCGCCGGCATGCTGACGCTGTTTCATCATCCCTTCTGCCCGCACTCGCGTTTCGTGCGGCTGGTCCTCGAGGAACTCGGCTTGACGGTGCGGCTCGTCGAGGAACGGGTGTGGGAGCGGCGTGAGGAGTTCCTCATGCTCAATCCGGCGGGAACAACGCCGGTCCTGGTGGAAGAAGGCGTGCCGCCGATACCCGGCGCGGCCATCATTGCCGAATATCTCGACGAGACCCATGCCGCGGCCGCGCCGCAGGTGCGGCTCCTGCCGGGCGAAGCCGGCGACCGCGTCGAAGTCCGCCGCCTGATGAGCTGGTTCAACGACAAGCTGTTCGCCGAAGCGAGCGGGCCGCTGGTCACCGAGCGGGTCTACAAGCGCTTCATGCCGTCCGACTATGGCGGCGGCCCGCCGGACACCGAGACCATGCGGGCGGCGCGGAGCAATGTGCGATACCATCTAGGCTATATCGGCTGGCTCATTCGCCGGCGCGAATGGCTCGCCGGCGACCGGCTGAGTTATGCGGACCTCAGCGCGGCCGCGCACTTGTCCGCGATCGATTATCTAGGCGACGTGCCGTGGGACCAAGACGAGACCGCCAAGGCCTGGTACGCGCGGATCAAATCGCGACCCGCGTTCCGCACGCTGCTGGGCGAGGCGATGCCGGGACTGGCGCCGTCGCCGAGTTACGCCAACCTCGATTTCTGACGCCGGCGGCGGCCAAGAGCGCGCTGGCCGAAGCCGCCCGCGCCTTTGGCTTCGACGCGTTCGGCGTCACCCGTCCCGCGGCCATTCCGCGCGCCGCCGAGCGGTTGCGGCAGTTTCTGGCCGACGGCATTCACGGCGACATGGATTGGATGGCGAGACACGCCGACCGGCGCGGCGATCCGCACGCGTTATGGGCAGACACGCGCGCGATTGTCATGCTCGGTGTCAATTATGGTCCGCGCGACGATCCGCTGGCGATCCTGCAACAACGTCTGTGCGGCGCCATCTCGGTGTATGCGCAAGGCGACGATTATCACGACTTGATCAAACGGCGACTGAAGGCACTCGGACGCTGGCTTATCGCGCACGCCGGCGGCGACATCAAAGTTTTCGTCGATACGGCGCCGGTGATGGAGAAGCCGCTGGCCGAGGCGGCCGGCCTCGGCTGGCAGGGCAAACACACCAACCTGGTTTCGCGTGACCTTGGATCGTGGCTGTTCCTCGGCGCGATCTTCACCACGCTCGATCTGCCGCCTGACACGCCCGAGAGCGACCATTGCGGCAGCTGCCAAGCTTGCCTCGACGTCTGTCCGACCGCAGCATTTCCCGCGCCATACCGGCTCGATGCGCGGCGCTGCATTTCATATCTCACCATCGAGCACAAAGGCCCGATACCGCGCGCGCTGCGGCCGTTGATCGGCAACCGCATCTATGGCTGCGACGATTGCCTGGCGGTCTGCCCGTGGAACAAGTTCGCGCAAGCCGGCCATGAGGCGAAGCTTGCGGCGCGCGAGGCGTTGCGCGCACCGCGCCTCGCGGACCTGGTTCGGCTCGACGACGAAGGCTTTCGCGCCTTGTTCGCCAAGAGCGCCGTCAAGCGCATCGGCCGCGTGCGGTTCGTGCGCAATGTGCTGATCGCGATCGGCAATTCCGGCGTTGCGGCGCTGGCGAGCGAGGCCGAGCGCTTGCTCGACGATTCCGCGCCGTTGGTCCGTGGCGCGGCCATATGGGCGCTCGGCCAGCTCGACCGCGCCCGGCTCGGACGCCAAGGAACGAAGCGGCGCGCTGCCGAGACCGATCCGGACGTCGCCGCCGAGTGGACCGCCGCGGGCGAGGGATGAAAGACCGATGTCTACGCTCGTCTGTTTCGGTCTCGGTTATTCGGCGGAACATTTCATCGGCATGTTCGGCGACGGTTACGCGCGGATTATCGGCACCGTGCGCGGCGCCGAACGCGCCGCGGTCCTCAACGCGCGCCTCGCCGGCCGCTTGAAAGCGTTGGTGTTTGACGGCGTCGCGGCGAGCGCGGAAGGAAAACACGCCGTCGGCGAAGCCGATCTGGCGCTGGTGTCGGTGCCGCCGAATGACAACGGCGATCCCGTCCTCGCCGCGTTCGGCGATGTCCTGGCGCATGCGCGCCATTTGCGCGCGGTCGTTTATTTGTCGACGGTCGGCGTGTATGGCGACCATGCCGGGGCGTGGGTCGACGAGGAAACGCCGCCGCGACCGGATACGCCACGCGCGCGCGACCGCTTGGCCGCCGAGCAAGCATGGCAAGAACTCGGCGCGCGCACCGGCGTCGCCATCGCCGTCCTGCGGCTCGCCGGCATCTACGGTCCCCGGCAGAATGCGCTGGTGCAGATCGCGCGCGGCGATGCGCGGCGCATCGTCAAACCCGGCCAGGTCTTCAACCGCATTCATGTCGACGACATTGCCCAGGCCATCGACGCGGCGTTCACGCAACGCGCATCCGGCATTTTCAACGTCGCCGACGACGAGCCGGCGCCGCCCGGCGATCCGCTCGCCTTCGCGGCGCAATTGCTGGGGCGCAGCCCGCCGCCGGAAGTGACTTTCGAACAAGCCGCGCCATCGATGTCGCCGATGGCTTTGAGTTTCTGGCAGGACTGCCGGCGCGTGGGCAACGACAAGCTCAAACGCGAACTCGGCGTGAATTTGCTCTATCCGACCTACCGCGAAGGCTTGCGCGCGCTCAGTGCAAACTTGCTTTAATGCAGGCTCGGGCCTTTGAGGAAGCGATCGCGCTCGCCCGATTTGACGCGCAACTCCATGGTATCGCCGTCGCGATAGATGGTGATCGGCACGTCGACGCCGGCCTGGCCTTGCGCCCAGATCTGGCGGAACAAGCTCGCCAGGTCGTTGACCTCGGTGCCGGCGACCGCCAGCACGATATCGCCGGTGCGCAAGTCAGCGCGCTTGGCCGGACCGCGGTCGGCCAAGCCGACCACGACCAGCCGGTCCTCCACTTCCGTCGCGTAAAAGCCGAGCCACGGCCGCGACGGCGCATTGCGCCGGCCGAATTTGAGGAGGTCGTCGAAGATCGGGCCTAACAGATCGATCGGCACCATCATGTTGATGTTTTGCGCTGCGCCCTTGTCGACCGCTTGCTGGAGCTGCAGCGAACCAATGCCGAGGAGATCGCCGGCGGGCCCGATCAGCGCGGTGCCGCCCCAGTTGGGATGCGCCGGCGCGGTGAAGATCGCTTCGTCGAGTACGTATTCCCAATAGCCGGCGAATTCCTGCTTGGCGGCGATGCGCGCGGCGACCGAGTGATGCCGGCCGCCGGCGCCGGCGACGACGACGCGCTCGCCAACCGAGATTTTGGCAGATTGACCGAAGGCGAGCGCGGGCATGTCGAGCTTGGCGAGCGCTTGCACCAGCCCGAAGCCGGTCTCCTGGTCATAGCCGAGCACATGCCCGGGGACGGAGCGGCCGTCGTTCAACGTCAGCCAGATCGTGTCCGCCTCGGTGATCAGATAGCCGATGGTCAGGACTAGGCCGTTGCCGCGAATGATGACGCCGTTGCCGGCACGCTCGGTGCCGAGCGTCTCCGCCGTGAAGGCGTCGGCCGGCACGGTCGCGCGCAGCGCCACGACGCAGGCCAGCGCCACATCGAGATCGTACGAATAATCTTCCGACTTCGGCTGCACCGAGGACGGCACCTTCCAGTCGCTCACGGTCGCCATGCGGTCATCCCTTCGCTGCCGGCCTGAATCTTGTAACCTGAAACGATGTGGCAGCGAAGTCCGCTGCACCTTTGTCACGCCGTTTCCACAGGCGCCGTAACGTTATTTGGAAAGCGCGCGACGGTCGATCAAGACCGCCGCCGCCCGATGGGCGGCTTAAGCGCAGGAGCCCGCCGGCGCGCCAAGGCGCTGAAGGCGATTGCGGCGACTCATTCCTTTTTGTCGGCGGTCGCTGCGTTCTTCTCCAGCTCCTTAAGCTGCTTTTCCAGTTCGGGGAGGCTCTGCACCAGTGCGCATTTCTGCTTATCTTCCTGCGCCTGCTTCTTCACCTCTTCCCAACGCTCCTTGGCGTCCTCGAGCGTCCAAGACCGCCGTTTCGCCGGATTGTAGACTCCGGCCTTCACCAGATTTTCCAGCGACTGAAAATACTCTTCCAGATTGAGGAGGCGATTGCGCAACTGAAAATAAAAGCTCTTGCCGTTGAGCTCGTTGCAATATTTCAGCCCGCCGGAAAAAGTCTGCTGGGCCATGCGGGCATCGAAAATCCTGCCCTTGAGCTCGTCGATGGCCGGCGTCTGCGCCCGCGTGCCGATCACCGGAACCAAACATAACACCATGGCGCTGCCGATCAGCAACGCCGTATCCGCGCGTGGTCCCACCGTCCCTACCTTCCATCCGCCGATGGCACAGCCATGGTAGCCAAGCCTGCTTCACCATTCGTTAGCCATGAAATGTCACGGCGCCGTCGCGCCGGCAAGCGCCCGCCGATTGCCGGAGTCTGCGCGCTTTGTTGCCTTGTTGCCGCCCAATCTTCTCTGCAAAAAACAGCGGCGTGTCTGCGGGGACGGTGGGGGTGGTCGTGCGCGTTGGTATCGGTTTTGTCGTCGTCGCGTTGATCATTGCCGGTTCCATCGGCGAGGTGGCCGCACAACCGCGGCCCTATTACCCGCCGCCGCCAGCCGATTATTACCCGCCGCCGCCCGGAGACTATTATCCACCGCCGCCGGATGGCTATTACCCTCCTCCGCCGGATGGCTATTATCCTCCTCCGCCGCGAGGTTATTATCCGCCCCCGCCGCCGTCCTACGCCCGCGGGCCGGTGCCGCCTTTGGATGTCGGTGCGGCAGCGCCGGAACCCGCCTACGATGCGGCTTACGAACAATCCGGCCAAATACCGCCGCCCTATTCGCCGCCAACTCAGCCGTATCATGCACCGGCGGATCGCTCCGCCGCACAACCGGCGACGCCAGATATTCCGCGCCCGCCGGGCTCGCTCGGCAGCGGCCCAGCCGACGTGACCGGTTCACTCCACGCTCCGGACGCAGCCGCCGCGCCGCCGGGCGGCGGCGCCGCAATCGCCGGACTGCCGCCGGAAGATCAGCCCGAAGGCGGTCCTGCGGCCGAACTGCCGCGCCAGTTCCACCGGCAACTCGTCGATTACGCCACGCCGGAGCCGGCGGGAACCATCATCATCGACACGCCGCACACCTACCTTTTTCTGGTGCTCGGCCGCGGCAAGGCGCTGCGCTATGGCGTCGGCGTCGGACGTGAAGGGTTCACCTGGGCCGGCACCGAGCGGATCAGCCATATGAGCCAGTGGCCGGACTGGCATCCGCCGAAAGAAATGATCGAACGCCAGCCCTATCTGCCGCGGTTCATGGCCGGTGGCGAAGGCAACCCGCTCGGCGCGCGCGCGCTCTATCTCGGCAACACCGTCTATCGGATTCACGGCACCAACCAGCCGTCGACGATCGGCCACTTCGTGTCGTCGGGCTGCATCCGCCTGACCAACGAAGACATTGCGGATCTCTACAGCAGAGTGAATGTCGGCACGCGCGTGGTCGTTCTGCCTGGCTCGCCGGCGGTGTCGGCATCGGCACAAAGTCCGGTGGCGCGCTGAGGGCGACGGACTGATCGCTGCGGCAGTGCGCATAGCGCTGAAGCGCAATTGGGAACCGGCAGGTGATTGCTTTCGGCTGCGCCGCCCGCGGAATTTTTAATTTTGGATTTTCGGCGACTCACTTAATGTTGTGCTTCGGGCTTGGCAGGCGGGGAGCGCCTACGGTCCGGTGATGCGGCGGCCGCGGGGGCTTTTGTAAGGTCTCGGCCGGCGCGAGACGCTGGCGATGGTCTGTCACCTGATGTGACGCGTGCTGTTCCAGATCACCCGCGACCATTCAACGAGGTGGAATGTTTCCGATCGTACGCCTGATGATCGCGGCAACGCTGGCCTCGATCGTGGCGCTGGTTTGCGGATTCGGCATGTTAGCCGTCTTCCGCGTCAGCCACGATCCATTCGTTCGTTTGCCAGCCGCGACCGCGCGGCTGCAGCTTGTCGCCGACAACGGCGTAAAGTCTTCCGTCGGCTTCGCGTCCGGGGCCCCGTTCGAGCGTGGCCTGCAAGTCAAAATTCCGCCGGCTGCAGCCGAAGGAGCGAATGCGCCGCCGGCCGCAGTGGAGCCGCATGGTGAGGAAACGGCACCGGCGTTAGCGACGCCAAACGCCGGCGTCGCGGCGGACGCAACATCCTCTGCGGACGACGAGTTGACCGAACAGCTGGCCGCGTTCACGATGCCGACGACGAACGAACCGCCGGCCGCCGCACCACCCGATCTGCCCGCAAGCGATCTACCGAACGACACGTCTGCCGCCCAGCCGGACGTCACGCCGCCGGCAGCAACGACTGAAGCCGCTGCGGCTGCGCCGTCGCCGGACCCAGCGACCTCCGAACCGGATCGCGATATCAAATCGCCCGTCCCTGCTGTACCGAACGCGGAACCTGCGCCGGCTGTGGCGGTCGAGATCGCCGCGATCGAGCCGATCGAGGCGCCGCCGCTTCCCCGCGAGCGCCCCAGTCTCACGACCAACCCCGCGGGCGCCAGCAACCCGGCCGACGCACGCATCCACAAAGCCGCGGCGAAAAAGCCGAAGCGCAGCCACCTCGCGTTGCGGGTGCGACGGATGCAGCGCCTGGCCGCCGCGCCATACGGACCACCGCAAAGCTCGCAAGCCCCATACCCCTCGACCGCGGAGCAAAGCTTCGGCGACACGCAGGCGAATTTTCGGACGGCGCTGTCCTCCCAACCCCAATTCGCCGCGCGGCGGTTGATCGCTGTCCGCTATTCCAAGATAGCGGCCAGAAAGCCCAAAGAGTCCAAGGCGTCCAAGGAGGTCAAGGAATCCAAGCAGCCGAATGCGGCGACCGGGGGTCCGTTCGTCAGCGCGACCAATCGCTAAGCTTATCAGCGGCATTGACCGGCGCCCCGTTCACTCCCACTTTCGGTGGGTGAAGAGAAATTTGCTGCCGGCGCCCGCGTGATTCCACTTTCCGTTCTTGATCTGTCGCCCGTCACAACTGCGACGCCGGGATCGGGCGCGTTGCGCAATTCGCTCGATTTGGCGCAGCTTGCGGACCGGCTCGGCTACAAGCGCTACTGGCTCGCCGAGCATCACAATCTGGCGAGCATCGCCAGTTCGGCGCCCGACATCATGATGGGGCAGGTCGCGGCGGCGACGAAGCATATTCGCGTCGGCTCCGGCGGCGTGATGCTGGTGAACCATGCGCCGCTGATGGTGGCCGAACGTTTCAAAGTGCTGGAAGCGCTGTTTCCCGGCCGCATCGATCTTGGGCTCGGCCGCGCGCCGGGCACCGACCCGGTAACATCATACGCCCTGCGCCGGCGTCAGGACGCGCGCGAGGGCGACGATTTCCTCGAACGCTTTCAGGAACTCATGCTGATGGAGCGTGGCGGCTTTCCTCCGGAGCATCCGTTCCGCAAGGTCCATGCCGTACCGGCCGATGTCGCGCTGCCACCGATCTGGCTCCTCGGCTCAAGCGGCTACAGTGCCGAGCTTGCCGCCGCGGTCGGCATGGGCTTCGCCTTCGCCTACCATTTTGCCGAGCACGACGCGGCCAGCGCGATGCTGAGCTACCGCACCCATTTCAAGCCCTCGGAAACGATGCCGGAGCCGCAAGCCATCCTTGCCGCGGCGGCGATTGCCGCCGACACCGATGCGGAGGCCGAGCGGATCGCGGCCAGCGCCGATCTGAACTTCGTGCTCCGCGCCAAGGGTGAATATGCGCCGCTGGCGTCGCCGGACGCGGCCGCCGCCTATCCCTATACGCCGGTCGACCGCGAACGCATCGCGCGGCAGCGCGAGCGCCTCGTGGTCGGCGGCATCGACAGCGTTAAGGCGCGGTTACTGGCGCTGGTCGAAACAACCCAGGCCGACGAATTGATGATTACCACCATGGCTTTCGATCACGCCGCCCGCCGGCATTCATACGAACTCTTGGCGGAGGCGTTCGCGCTGGCGCCGGCCGTCTGACCTTGTGTCCAAGACCCTCATTGTCTGAAACCTTTCTCGCCTGAAACCTGTCGCGCGGACCCGCGGCGCCGCCGCGTGCGTGGCAAATCTGCCGCGCCTTACTCTTAATTTACCGGACTAGCCCTTATTGCCGGAACAGGCGTGGCGGGAGGCTCATGTCTCCACTAGATTTGAGCCGCTAGTCCCGTTCCACTTTGGCTGGGTGGGCTAAATTGAGCATCGATCACGCGCGGCCGGCCGCGTCGCTTTATCTCGATACCTCAAGACGATCGCTGCTTGGCGCTGCGAGCGCGGCGATATTGGTGTGCGCCTGCGCGGTCGCAACGTCGCCGGTCCACGCCCAGGGCTGGAGCCAATACTGGGAGCCTCGGCCGATGCCGAGACTCAGGGCAAAGCCCAAGCTGCCGCTGGCGGATCACCTGGCCAAGGAGCCGTTCGGACAAATTCCGAAGGGTCCGCTGCAGATCATCATTTCGATCGATCAGCAGAAGCTTCACCTCTACAGCGACGGCGCCGAAGTGGCCGAAACGCTGATCGCCACCGGCGTGCCGGCGCATCCGACGCCAGTCGGCGTGTTCAGCATCATCCAAAAGAGCATCTTGCACCATTCCAATATCTATAGCGGCGCGCCGATGCCCTATATGCAACGCATCACTTGGTCGGGGGTGGCGCTGCATGAAGGCGGCAATCTCGGCCATCCGGCGTCGCATGGCTGCATCCGCATGCCGCACGATTTCGCGACGCGGCTGTGGGTGCTGACCCGGCTGGGCGCGCGGGTGATCATCGCACGCCCCGAGCTTCGGCCGTCGGACGTCGCCGACGCGCGTCTGTTCGTGCATAAGGATAGTTCGCCGCCGGCCTCGAACGCTGCAGCGCCGGCGATCGAAAAACCCATCAAGACCGCGCAGACAGTCGACGACGGCAAGACGAGCGACGCTCCGGCGGCAAAGGCCGACGGCGGCATGGCGCAGCCGCAAGAGCCGGCGAAGGACGCTAGCGTCGTGGCGCCGGCCAAGCCGGTTGGTACCGCGGCCGGCATTGTCCTTCGCGACACGATCGGCGCCGATCCGCCGGCGCAAAATGCCGGCAATCCGATTGCCGCACCGGGAAACGAAGCCGCCCCAGCCAGCAAACCCAGCGCGGCTGAAGCTACTCCCGAAGTGCCGACCGTCGCGCCAGCGGCTGTGCCAGTGCCGCCCGCCAAGCCGGTCGAAATCGCGCGGACCGCCCCCAAGACGCCGATTTCTATTTTCGTCAGCGGCAAGGACAAGAAAATCTACGTGCGCCAGGATTTTTCGCCCTTGTTCAGCGCGCCGATCACCATCGAGCATCCTGAGCAGCGTCTGGGAACGCACGTCTTTACGGCGATGGCGTATTTGGACGATCGTGCGAGTTTCCGCTGGAACGTGGTGTCGCTGCCCGGCGAGCCGCCCAAGACATTGCCGAACAAGACATTGCCGAAGACGTCGCGCGTCCCGGTCATTGATGCACGGTTCGTCAGAGGAAAGCGCTGGGACGAAAGCGTCACGCCGCCTACCCTGCCATCGCCGCTGTCGCCGCAAGAGGCGCTCGCGCATATCCAAATTCCGCAGGATGTCATCGAGCGGATTTCGCAGCTGATCATTCCGGGCTCGTCCTTGATCGTTTCCGATCAGGGCCTTGGCGAGGAAACCGGCGAAGGCACCGACTTCATCGTCGTCGCACGCTGAGCCCCGGCTTCGCGGGCCGCAGCACAGCCGCATTCGATCCGTCACGCGCGTGACTGTCATTTCAACCGACATCGCCGCCGGTATATGCTAGGGCCGCGTGCAGGGGTCATGTCATCATTGCCAGTCGAAGGAGGATCGTCTTGGGTCAGCATTTCACACTTGTCGCCTCAGATAGCTTCAAGCTCGGCGCCTATCGCGCCGAACCGAGCGGAACTGCCAAGGGCGGCATCGTCGTCATTCAAGAGATATTCGGCGTCAATCATCACATTCGCGCGGTGTGCGATCGTCTTGCCGGCGAAGGCTACGCGGCCGTGGCGCCGGCTTTGTTCGACCGCCAGCAGCCGAATTTCGAGTGCGGCTATTCGCCGGACGAAATTGCCAATGCCCGAAAATTCGTCGCCAACCCCGATTGGGGAGCGATGATGAAAGACGTGCAGGCCGCGATCGACGATGCGAAGAAAAACGGCCCGACCGCGATCCTCGGCTTCTGCCTAGGCGGAAGCCTGGCCTTCCTCGCCGCCGCCAAGCTCAGCGGTCTTTCCGCCGCCATCGGCTATTACGGCGGCCAAATCGTCAAGAATGCCGACGAAAAGCCGAAGGTGCCGACGCAACTGCATTTCGGCGAGAAAGACGCCTCGATCCCGATGAGCGACGTCGACATCATCAAGCAAAAACGCGGCGGCGATTGCGAGATCTATGTCTATGCCGGCGCCCAGCACGGCTTCAATTGCGACGAGCGCGGCAGCTACGATGAAGCGTCCGCCAAGCTCGCGTGGCAACGCTCGACGGCATTCCTGGACAAGAACTTAAAGAAATAAAGCGCGCCGACGAATTATCCAAAACTTCTTATCCAAAACTTCGTCGGGCCGGCGCTAGCCGGCCCGGCGCCGTGGCCGGCCCGCCGACGGGGTTGTTGTTGGCATAGTTTTTGAGTCACATAGTCCGGGCGACGCTTTTGGGGGGCTGGCCAATGGCGCAGGACGTTCATCCGGTGGATCAAATTCTGCCGGTTCCCAAGCTTCTGACGCTGGGACTGCAGCATGTTCTGGTGATGTATGCGGGCGCGGTGGCCGTGCCGCTTATCCTTGGCCGGGCGCTGAAATTATCTCCCGAGGACGTTGCGTTTCTGATCAGCGCCGATCTTTTTGCCTGCGGCTTGGCGACACTCGTGCAGTGCGTCGGGTTCCCGGGCGTCGGCATCCGCCTGCCGGTCATGATGGGCGTGACCTTCGCCTCGGTCGGCCCGATGCTGTCGATGGCGGCAGCGCCTGAGGTCGGTATCCTCGGCATCTACGGATCGGTGATATCGGCCGGCGTGTTCGCCGTGATCGTCGCTCCGTTCATGGGCCGGCTGTTGCCGCTGTTCCCGCCGGTGGTGACCGGCACGATCATCCTGGTGATCGGCATCTCGCTGATGCGCGTCGGCATCAATTGGGCCGGCGGCGGCTTGCCGACCTTGACCAAGGTTGTCGACGGCGCGGCGGGCGCATTTCCCAATCCCAATTACGGTCAGCTTGAAGGTTTGGGCATCGCGCTGTTCGTGCTGCTGGTGATCCTCAGCCTGATCCGTTTTTTCAAAGGCTTCGTCGCCAACGTCGCCGTGCTGCTCGGCATCATTGCCGGCGCGGTGCTGGCGACGCTGCTCGGCGTCATGCATTTCGAGCGGGTGGTGTCGGCATCGTGGGTCGATGTCGTCATCCCCTTCCGGTTCGGCGCGCCGAAATTTCAATTGGTTCCGATCGTCACCATGTGCATCGTCATGGTGGTGGTGATGATCGAGTTCGACCGGGATGTTCCTTGCGCTCGGCGAAATGACCGGCCGAAAGATCGATCAGGCGGCGATCGCGCGCGGGCTGCGCGCCGACGGCGTCGGCACCATCCTCGGCGGCATCTTCAACACCTTTCCCTACACCTCATTCTCGCAGAATGTCGGCCTGGTCGGCGTCACCGGCGTGCGCTCGCGATGGGTGACCGCAACCGGCGGCGTGATCATGCTGGCGCTCGGCTTGCTGCCGAAGATGTCGGCGTTGGTCGAGGCGGTGCCGGTGGTGGTCTTGGGCGGCGCCGGCGTCGTGATGTTCGGCATGGTGGCGGCGACCGGCGCGCGCATCCTCACCGGCGTCGATTTCAAGACCAACCGCTACAATTTGTTCGTCGTCGCGATTTCGGTCGGCTTCGGCATGATCCCGTTGGTCGCGCCCAATTTCTTCCGTTACACGCCGGACGTGCTGCATCCGCTGTTGGAATCCGGCATCCTGTTGGCGGCGATCGTTTCGGTCGCGCTCAATCTCTTCTTCAATGGCTTGGCCAAGACGGAGGCGGCCTATGAAGAGGCTTCCGCGGCGGCGGCAGCTTCCGAGCACGCCTAAAGATCAGCCGTTAAAACCAGCGCTCTTGCACGTTGACCGTATCGCCTGGGCGTAGCGGAAAAGTCAACGGCACCGCCATGCGCATCGGGCGGCCGTTGAAATTACGATTGACGATGAGGTTCCGGCGAAAAGCCCGCGGCGTAAATCCACCGGCGATGGCAACTGCCGCCTCGGCCGTCATGTTGGCGACGTAAGGATACTGCCCGGGCTGGGTGACCTCGCCGAGGATGAAAAACGGCCGGTAGGCCTCGATCTCGACGGCCACATGCGGCTCGCGGACAAAACCGTCACGCAGTTTTGCTGCTATTCGAGCGGCGAGTTCATCGGTCGTTGCGCCGCCTGCAAGCACG
The DNA here is from genome assembly GCA_963829395.1 of uncultured Alphaproteobacteria bacterium. Lineage (GTDB taxonomy): Bacteria > Pseudomonadota > Alphaproteobacteria > Rhizobiales > Xanthobacteraceae > BOG-931. The sequence goes on from CAWHHX010000005.1 coordinate 186,066, forward strand.
GGGCCGATGAGCGGCATGTCGATGAAGCCGGCGGGATCGACCGCATAGGCGTTGGTCAAGCCCTCCTGACCGAACACGACGACGCGCAGCCGGTCGCCGGCATCGAGCGTATAGTCGCTGGGCCCCATCATTGGCGCATAAGCGTAGGCACCTGGAGCATACGCACCTGGAGCATACACACCTGCCGGAGGTCCGGCAGCTACGTAACGGGGCGCGACCATTGCCGCCGGCACCACTTGAGCGGGCCCCATCGCAGGCACCGGATATTGCGGCGCCGGATAGCTTGCGGCGGCCGCCACGTAGGGCCCGCCGCCGCCATAGACGACGTTATCGATGCCGGGTGATGGAACGGTCATGCCCGGCGCGGCATAGGTCGTGTAAGCGATTGGCTGCTGCGCACATCCGGCGGCCGTGATCGCCACACCCAGCAACAGCGTAAGAAAACGGACGACCCGCATACGCGCTAATCCGGCTCCGTTTGGGCAAACGTTGAGCAGTGATTAACGCCAGTTATGGTTAACAATCCCTCACCGGCCATGGGCGATGGACAAATCGCATAGAATTCAGGTGATTAGCCGCGCAGACGATCGGCGAAATCTCGGCAAGTCGGCGCCCGCGTCGCCAACGCCTACGGGGCCGGATGGTTGTCGCGCGTGAGACGATCGGCGAGCGCCAGCATCAGCATCGCGGCGACAAACATGAGCGGAAACGCGATGATCCACTCGAGCTTGGCGCGGTCGGCTTCTTTTTCGATATCGAGATACCACGCCAGCGCATCGACCGCGGCGATGACCGCGATCGAGCCCAACAGCCGCTGCTTCAGCGCGCCAAAATCGATCGAAGTCAGGCCCTCGGGCAAGTTTGATTGTTCATGCGCGTCGATCTTGTGGATGAAGTTCTCGTAGCCGGAGAAAATGACGATCAGGACGAGATTGGCGGTCAGCGCGATGTCGATCATGTTGAGCACGCCGACGATGAGGTCGTGCCATGTCAGCGCCGGCAGCCGGATCGCGAGCTGGTAAAAGTCGCCGAAGAATCGGTAGATCAGCAGGAACACGCAAAGGATCATGCCAACGAGGAACGGCGCCAGCAGCCAGCGCGACAAGAAGATCGCTGCCTGAAAGCCACGTTCGATTTGCCGCATGAGACCCCCATAAGCGCGTCACCGCCCCGACTGTGCCGCCAATCGGCGCACCCGGTCAATGCGGACGGCGCACCGATCGGGCGCTCATTCTTCTTTTGGAATTTCGTTGCCGTTGACAATCCAATCGGCACGCGACGCCCAGTGGACCTGTCGTTCCGGCTTGACGCCAAGGTCGTCATCAAACGCGCCGGCCGGGACGATGGCCTCGCGGCCGCTGCGGGTCAGATGCGGCAGCGGCGAGCCGCACCTTTGGCAAAAGGACGTGGCGAAGCTTCGTGCGGCCGGAAGATCATAACGGACCACCAAGTCCTCGCCCCGCAGCCACCGGAATGCGGCGGCCCTGACCGCCGCATTCGTCGCGTGCGCCGTTCCGGTCGCTTTTCGGCAACGCGAGCAATGACAATGGATAAAGCGATCGAACGGCAAATCGACGGCGAAACCAACACCGCCGCAGAGGCAGCTGCCGTGCACCGTCTTGGTCGATTGCGCCGCAGGCGCGCCGATGTCAGGCGTGTGCCGGGACACTGGCGACGCCGGTGCCGATTTGACAGGCCACGCCGGTGCCGCCGAGGCCGCAATAGCCGCGCGGATTCTTCGCCAAATATTGCTGATGATAGTCCTCGGCGAAATAGAATGGCGGCGCCTCGCGGATTTCGGTCGTGATCGCCCCCAAACCCTCGGCGGCAAGCGCCTTGGCGTAGCTCGCACGCGAGGCCTCGGCGGCGGCGTGTTGCGCCGGCGAGAACGTATAGATGCCGGAGCGGTATTGCGTGCCGACGTCGTTGCCCTGGCGCATGCCCTGGGTCGGGTCGTGGTTCTCCCAAAAGGTTTTCAGGAGCTGCTCATAGGAGATTTTCTTCGGATCGTAGACCACGAGCACGACTTCGTTGTGCCCGGTCCGCCCGCTACACACCTCCTCATAGGTAGGATTTGGCGTATGGCCGCCGGCATAGCCGACCGCGGTGACATAGACGCCGTCGCCGAGCTCCCAGAACTTGCGCTCGGCACCCCAGAAGCAGCCGAGCCCGAACATCGCCATGGCCAACCCTTGCGGATAGGGGGCTTTGAGCGGATGGCCGTTGATGTAATGGTCGCGGGCCGTCGGGATAGGCGCCGCGCGTCCCGGCAACGCCTTATCGGCCGCAGGCATTTCAAGCTTTTTTCCGAACGTGAACATTGCTGGGTCTCCCATAGATGGCGCAGCAAATATAAGCGCGGCGGTGGCGCCGTGCAGCGGGCCTGTGATCACGTTTTTGCCGAATTTGTCCGCTACGGCCTGCAGCTACTTGTGCAGCTTGCCCATTCGACACGCGGCTGCGGCTTCCACCCGCCGCCTTTGCCGCTTATTGTGCCGCTCCGCGCGCCGCGCCCGGCGGCATGCCTGGGGAGATGATGACGATGTCTCGGATGCTTGCGCTCGCCTGCGCGCTCGCCGCGTTTGCCGCGGTCGCCGGATCGGCCCTTGCCCCCGCCTCGGCCCAGCAGGCTACGACGCCGCCCTACGGGCCGCCGATCACCCTGGATGACGCCAAGCGGGCGATGGCGGCAGCCGAACTCGAGGCGGCGAAGAATTCCTGGCAAGTCGCCATCACCATCATCGACAGCGGCGGCAACCTGGTGATGTTCCACAAGGTCGACAACACCCAGCTCGCATCCATCACCGCTTCCGAGGGCAAGGCGCGCACGGCGCTGACGTTCAAGCGTCCGAGCAAGGCGCTCGACGACGCCATCGCCGCCGGCGGCGCCGGTTTGCGTCTGCTCGCCGTCAAGGACATCACGCCGCTCGAGGGCGGGCTGCCGATCATGATCGACGGCAAGATCATCGGCGCCATCGGGGTTTCCGGCGCGCTGTCCTCGCAGGACGCACAAGTCGCCAAGGTCGGGGCCGACGCGCTGGCGAAATAGCCGAGCGGCCGGGACACCATTACAGGTGGAAATTGAAACCGCCACGGGCGATGCTCGTCGTCAGGCGGGCCGACGTGTTGTTGGCAAAACCGGCAAACGGCGGCGTCAGCGTGCCGGAATTGGCATTTGTCGTGCCGAGGTCGACATAGAGATATTCCGCCTTCAGGGACCAGCTTTGGTTCAGCGCGTATTCCACGCCGGCGCCGATCGTCCAGCCGACTTGCACGGTTGCAAGACTGTTCGAACTGACGAACGGCGCAACCACGGCGATGGTCTGTGAGAAACTCTCCCGTCCCACCGCCAGGCCGCCGGTCACAAAAAGCAGCCAGTTGTTCGACGCCCATCCAACACGCGGACGCGCCGTAAACAGCCAGCTCGTCGAGACGCTGGTCGCGGTCGAGAAAAACACTGTCGGCGGCCCGATGGCACCGCCGGGTAGCGTGCTGGGAAATGGAAACGTGCCGCCGCGCGAAGCCTTGAGGCCGAGGTACTCGAAATCTTCCTCGATGCCGAAGACCCATGGGCCGCGCTGCAAGTTGTAGCCAAATTGAGTGCCGCCGGTGAAGCCGTTGGGATTGAGCGTCTGCGACGACGCCGAGGAGATGGCGGCAACGTCGACGACAAGGAACGGCGGCGACGGAAACGTCGTTGTCGAGTTGATCGCGTCCCGTCCCCATGCCCAGCCGGCGTTGCCGCCGACATAAAAGCCGCACCAGATGCAGGGCGGTGGCGGCGGCGCCTTGAGCTCCATGTCCGCCGCGTGAGCGGCACTCAAAGGTGCTGCAACAAGCAGCGCCAAAAGACCGGCCAGCCGAAAAAGAAACTTCATGACAGCGCCCCCCAAACCGACAAGTGTCCTCGCCATTGAGCGAGGACTGTCGCCAAACTTCAATGTCCACGAAACCCGCAGACCCCAGCGAGCAAAATATCCTCTCCATGCTGCCTATGCCAGTCGGTTGTTGCACGACGCCCACGGGAAACGGATTGAAATTCACAGGCCAATCGGCCCACTTAGCGTCGGTGGCAGTTTTGCTCCGGCCGCTTTATTTGGAGCGAAGCATCCCTACATAATTCGATAGGGACATCGGCTGGTCGCGGCACGCCGCTCCGTCCACCGGGTGCACGACACGGCGGAAGCAATTCAAGCTCCGAGCAGCCATAGCAGGAGGCAGATTTGAGCGGGTCACGTCAACTGCGTCTCGGCGCTTTCATGCGGCCGACGACCATCCATACCGGCGCCTGGCGTTATCCCGGCGCCTTCCCCGACGCCAATTTCAATTTCGCCCATCTCAAGCGCTTCGCACAGACGCTGGAGCGCGCCAAGTTCGACGCGTTTTTCATGGCCGACCATCTGGCCGTGCTGAACATGCCGCTCGACGCGCTCAAGCACAGTCACACGGTCACCTCGTTCGAGCCGTTCACGCTGCTGTCGGCGCTAGCCATGGTGACCGAGCATCTCGGCCTGTTGGCCACCGGCTCGACCACGTTCGACTCGCCCTACCACGTCGCCCGGCGTTTCGCCTCGCTCGATCATCTCAGCGGCGGCCGCGCCGGCTGGAATATCGTGACCACGTCCAATCCCGACGCGGCGCTGAATTTCGGCATGGACGATCACATGGAGCACGGCGAGCGCTACCGCCGCGCCCGCGAATTCTACGACGTGGTGACCGGGCTGTGGGATTCCTGGGCCGATGACGCCTTCATCCGCGATGCGCAGAGCGGCCTCTATTTCGATCCCGACAAGCTGCACGTGCTCAACCACAAGGGCGCGTATTTGTCGGTGCGCGGGCCGCTCAACATCGCGCGGCCGATCCAGGGCTGGCCGGTGATCGTGCAGGCCGGCGCCTCCGATTCGGGCCGCCAGCTCGCGGCCGAAACCGCCGAAGCGGTCTTCACCCCACCGAGCAACATCGCCGCCGGGCGCGAATTCTATGCCGACGTAAAAGGCCGCATGGCGAAGGCCGGCCGCGCGCCTGATCACATGAAAATCATGCCGGCCTGTTTCGTCGTGGTCGGCCATACGGTCGAGGAGGCGCGCGCCAAGCGGGCGAAGCTCGACAGCCTGGTCTATTACGACAACGCCATCGCTTCATTGTCGATTGCGCTCGGCCACGATGCCTCGCGCTTCGATCCGGACAAGCCGCTGCCCGACATCCCGGAGAGCAACGCCAGCCGAAGCGCGCGGCAGCGCGTCGTCGAGATGGCGGAACGGGAAAAGCTCACGGTGCGCCAGCTGGCGCAACGGCTCGGCGGCTATTCCGGCCTCGCCATGGTCGGCACGGCGCAATCGATCGCCGACGAGATGGAGGAATGGCTCGTGAGCGAAGCCAGCGATGGCTTCACGATCATGTTCCCGTATCTGCCCGGCGGCCTCGACGAGTTCTGCGATCAGGTGGTGCCGGAGCTGCAACGGCGCGGCATTTTCCGCCGTGAATACGAGGGTACGACCTTGCGCGAAAATCTCGGCCTGCCGCGGCCAGAGAACCGTTTCTTCGAAACCCGCAAAGCCGCCGAGTGATCTAACCCCTGGTCGGACGTGATGCGGAGCGTGCAAAGCCGACAAAAGTGTCTGTGCTATTGAAGTGCCTGCTTTAGAGTCTCACGAGTTCAGTGTCTCGCAGGCGCTTTGAATTCCGTCTAGAAACCGAAGAATTTTTCGCGCAGCGCGTCTTCGTATTTCTTTTTCGCAGCCTTCACCTTGCTGCGAATTTTGTCTTCCGCAAAGTGCGCCGCCTCCCATTTATCGACTTCAGCGACCGAATGATTGACGGATGCGAGCGCCTCTTCCTGCTTGATCGCCGCTATCCATTCCTCGACCGCAGCCTTATAGACGGCCTGCATTTGATCGAGCTCCGACGTGTCACTTTGCATTCCACACCCCTGCGGCTGGTTCTGCCAATATGCCGTTGCGTTCGAGCTAACAGCAGACATCATAATGCGGGGATTTAACATCGCTGCGATCGATGACACAATTGCGACGCGTAAAGCCGATCGGCGCAAAGCTGAACTGGCCGAACGATCGAGCTGCCGGCGGATTGATGCGTACGCGCTCTCATCGCCGATCCGCTTTTCCGAAATCGTGCTCTACGTGCCGGCCGAGAGCTTCTTGCGCAAATCTGTTGCCGAAATGTCCTGAACCGACTGATCGAGGTCGATGCGCTCGACGGCGTAGCCGACGTCACGTCCGTAGAACACATGTGTAACGTTCGGCAGCGGAACCACGGCAAACCGCCCCTCGAACTCGCGCAGCGCGTGCTCGATGCGTGCCTTGACGTATTCGAAGTCGTACGGATTCTTGTCGTCAAGGCCGTGGGTATCGCGCACGGCGATGCAGACCTGCCCGACGCGCCGCAGGCCTTCGACGATCAGCGCCCGATGTCCGTCATGAAAGGGTTGGTAGCGGCCGATGAACAACGCCGTCGGGCGCTGCCAGTCATACACGGGTCGCAACCGTTCCATCGCCTGTTCGGCCCAATATTCCGGCGCTCCATTCTTGGTGACGCGAAGGTCGAAGCGCTCGGGCGGAACGAACAATCGGTTGGTATCTTCGAACGCGCCCGCCTGGATGCGGTCGAGCCAGATGACGAAAGCGTCGCCGCCGCCGAGGAACGCCTCGCGGGCCGCCGGCGTCGGGCAAATGAAATCGGCGATCGCGAAGCAACCGGCTTTGACCACCTGATCGCAGAGCCATCCCATGCGGCGGGCGTGCTCGACGCGATCGGCTTCGGCAAACCCGAGATCCTTGTTGACGTTGGCGCGGACGTCGTCGGCGTTGTAGTGCACCGCGTTCAGCCGCGGCGCGAGCTGGCGGGCCAGCGTGGTCTTGCCGGCGCCGGGTAGCCCCATGATCAAAATCTTCTTACGCATGCTAATTGACTCTCGAATTTCTGCCCGCCGCGGAAAGGCACAGCGAAACGTTCGCCGCCACCGGCGATCCGGCAAATTGCCGTCGTGAGGGTCAATAGCGCAAAGATCGGCGGAACGCGACTATAGATCGATCGCACAATCGCGTGTCGGCGCTCGAAGCTTTCGCTGCAAATGGCGATCGTCACATTCGGTTAACTGCCGGCGCTGTCAGAAGTGATAGTTGATGCCGGCGCGAACGACGTTGGTATTCGCGCTGCCCGACAGCGCGGTGACCGTCGGAATGGGGGGTGTGCGCGACGGGTTGCCGATATAGAGATATTCGAGCTTGGCGCTCCAGCAGCCCCAGAAAGCCGCCTCGACACCGGCGCCTGCCGTCCACGACCAGAACGTCGTGGAATTGGAAAACGCCCCGGCCGTCGACATGGTGCCGTTCAGGCTGGTGTCGCCGTACACCGCGCCGCCGGTCGCGTAGAGCATGACGCGGTCAATGGCATAGCCGAGCCGCCCGCGGACCGTCCCAAACCATGGCACCTTTTCCGTGGCGCTGATGGTCGGCCCGGCGGTGGCGCTGAACGGCCCGCTCGCGGTCGTGCCCTGAAAATCGGCTTCCGCGCCGAAGACCGCGGGCCCCACTTGCCAATTGTAGCCGGCTTGGGCGCCGCCGACGAAACCGTTGCCGCTGACGGTGAAGGACTCCGTTCCGGCCGCCGTCGTCAGCGTGCCCGAGCCGTTGGTCCAGCCATAGCCAGCGTTGCCGCCGATATAGAATCCGGTCCAGGAAAATACCTGCGGGACTGGCACAGGGGGCGGCAACGGGGGTGGCAGATCGGCGGCTGTGGCAACCGCGATTCCGCTCGAGAGCAGAATTGCAGCACACCCGAGCGTTCGCAAAAGGCGAGGCATTATCGGCCCCCGTGTTTGTCCCGACTGCCTCTTTATGAATCCGGTAGGGTTAACTGCCAGTTAAGAGTGCGACAGTTGGGCAAATGGTCCGGCGCGGACATGCGTCGACGGTGGCGCCATGCAAATGGCGGTGCGCAGAACGATCAGCGTTGTTTGAGAAATTCCCGCACGCTTTGCACGCTCGGGTCGGTGGCCTGTTTCGCGGTTGCGCGGCGGAAGCCGTCGCGCTCTTTCAGCGATTGCCAATAGGCGGCGACAGCCGGGGAAAATTTCGCGTTCAAGCCGATGAACTCTGCGAGCATCAAGGCGAAGCCGACGGATATGTCGGCGACTGTAAATCGTCCAGCGCAGAGCGTCGGTTGCTGGGAGACGACCGCGTCGACGCCGCGCAAGCGCGACAGAAACCATTGCGAATAATCCGCCGCGACTTGTGCTGAACGGCGCGGTTCCGGCTCCAACAGCGAATAGCGCAGCACGATCGTTTGCGGGAAGGTCAGCGTCGCTTCACCGAAATAAAGCCAGTTGAGATAAGGACCAAAATCCGGCTCCGACGTCTCCACCGCCAACGGGCTCGGCCCATAGCGGGTGACCAGATATTGGCAGATCGCCGACGACTTGGTCATCCGCATCGGGCCGTCCAAAAATGTCGGCACGGTGCCGAGCGGATTGACGGCGAGATAGTCCGGCGCCCGCGCCCGTGGCGGAAACGGCAGCATCTTCAATTCATACGGCAGTTCCATCTCTTCGAGCGTCCAGAGCGGACGGAACGAGCGCGCGTCATGACAATGATAAAGGGTGAGCATATCGCCGCCTCCGCGTCTGCCGTGTCTTCGTTTCTGCCGCGCCTCGGTTACAGCGTCAAATAGGCCCGCTGAACGTCCGTATTGTCGGCAAGCTCGGCCATGGTGCCGGTCCAGCAGATCTGGCCTTTCTCCAGCATATAGGCGCGGTCCGAAACGATCCGGGCGAACCCGACATTCTGCTCCGAGAGCAGGATCGAGAGGCCGCGCTTTTTCAATTCGACGATGGTGTCGGCGATCTCCTCGACGATCAGCGGCGCGATGCCCTCCGACGGCTCGTCGAGCAACACGATGAGCGGATTTCCCATCAGCGTGCGCGCAATGGTCAGCATCTGCTGCTCGCCGCCGCTCATGCGGCCGCCCGGGCGATGGCGAAGCTCGGCCAGGTTGGGAAAAAGCTTGAACAGCGCCTCTGCGGTCCAGACCGGCGCTTCCGCACCCTCGGCGAAAACACGCGGCGGCTGGCGGCCGGTATCGAGATTCTCGTCGACCGTGAGGTCGGAGAAGATACGGCGATCCTCCGGCACAAAGCCGACGCCCAGCCGCGCAATCTCGTACGGCTGGAGCGCGGAAACGTCGCGGCCGTTGACGCAGACCGTGCCGCTGCGCCGCCCGATCAGCCCCATGACAGCCTTCATGGTGGTCGATTTGCCGGCGCCGTTCCTGCCCATCAGCGCCACCACTTCACCGCGGCCGATGTTGAAGCTGACATCGTAGAGAACCCGCGCGGCGCCGTACCAGGCGTTGAGATGCTCCACCGCAAGCGCCGGGACCGGCGTCATGAGGCGGTCCCCGCGCGCTCGAATGTTCGTCCGCTGCCGAAATAGACCTGACGCACCAGCGGATCGTCGCGGATCGTCTTGGCGTCGCCGTCCGCGATCAGCCGGCCGCGCGCCATCACCACGATCCGATCGGCAAATGCAAAAACCACATCCATGGAATGCTCGGTAAACAGCACCGACACCCCGCGCTCGACCACAAGCTTCTTGACCAAGGCGATAAGCGCGTTGCGTTCGCGCGGCGCCATGCCGGCGGTCGGTTCGTCCATGAGCAGGAGACGCGGTTCGCTGGCGAGCGCGATGGCGAGCTCGACGCGCTTGACGTCGCCATAGGCGAGCTCGCTGCACGGCCGGTCGGCCGCATCCTGCATGCCGACTTGCGCAAGGAGCTCAAGCGCGCGCTCGCGATGATATGACGTCGCCCGCCGCCACAGCCGATAGGTGTCGCGGCCATGGACGATCAGCGCCATCTGCACATTCTCGGCGACAGTCATCGAGCCGAAAGTGGCGGCGATCTGAAAGGTGCGGGCGACGCCACGGCGACAAATTTCGCGCGGCGGCAGGCCCCCGATATCGCGGCCGTCGAACCGGATCGTGCCGCCGTCGGGCGCCAGCTGACCGTTGATGGTGTTGAAGCAGGTCGATTTGCCGGCGCCGTTGGGGCCGATCAACGCCAGGAACTCGCCGCTGCCGACCGAAAAACTAACGTCATCGACCGCGCGAACGGCGCGGAAGCTTTTGCGCAGACGTTCGACCGCAAGCTCGGTCATACCGATCGCCGGCGTGCGTAAAGCTGCACGAATGCGCCCACCAGCCCGGAGGGAAACGCGAGCACCAGAATGAGAATGATGCCGCCGAGGAGCGCATGCCAATATTCGGTCTGCTGCATGACGAAGTCTTGCAAGATGGCAAAGACCGAAGCGCCGACGATCGGACCCGCCAGCGTCTGGATGCCGCCGAGCAGCACCATCACCAGACCGTCGATGGAGCGGCCGATGCTGATGGTTTCCGGAGAGATCGAGCCTTTGGCGAAGGCGAAGATGCCGCCGGCTACGCCGCAGACCGTCCCGGCGATGGCGAAGGCCAACCAGTGCACGCGCTTGACGTTGATGCCGATGGCCTCCGCTCGTAGCGGCGAGTCGCGGCCGGCGCGTATCGCATAGCCAAACGGCGCGAACAGGATGCGCCGCAGCAGCAGCACACCGATCACAACGAATACCAGCGCGAGAAGGAAGAATGTGGAGAGGCGATCGAACGGGGCGCTCGGCCAGACCCCGAGCACGCCGTTGGAGCCGCCGGTGAAATCCTGCCATTGATAAGCGATCGACCAGACGATCTGGGCAAAGGCAAGCGTCAGCATCGCGAGATAAACACCGGACAGCCGCACCGCGAACCAGCCGAACAGCAAAGCGCCGAGCGCGGCGGCGACCGGCGCGAGTGCCAGCGCCACGCCCATGGGCGCCGCCAGCCATTTCACCGCCAGCGCCGCGCCATAGGCGCCGAGGCCGAAATAGGCGGCGTGGCCGAATGAATGCATCCCGCCGGGCCCCATGATGAAATGCAGGCTGGTGGCGAACAGCACCGCGATCAGCACGTCGATGCCCAGCACCAGCACATAGGGCGAAGAGCGCGCCAAGAGCGGCAACGCCAACAGCACCAGCAACACGACAACGCTGAGAACAACGAGCGAGCGCGACGCCGGCCGGATCGGCGCCTCGAGCGCGCCGGTGCCGCGCACCGCGACTTGCGGACGCCCGAGCAGGCCCTGCGGCCGGGCGATCAGCACCACCGCCATGACCAAAAACTCGGCGACCAGCGTCAGCTTGGAAAAGTTCACGGAAAATCCGCCGAAGCTGACCAGCCCGATGCCGATGCACAACGCCTTGACCTCGGCGACGAGCACAGCGGCGACGTACGATCCGACAATCGAGCCCATGCCGCCGATCACCACCACGACGAAGGCATCGGTGATTACGGTGAGATCCATGCCGAGATTGGCCGGCTCGCGGGCGAGTTGCAACGCGCCGCCGAGACCCGCGAGCAAAGCGCCGAGCGCGAAGACCGCGGTGAACAGCACCGATTGATTGACGCCCAGCGCGCCGAGCATTTCCCGATCTTCGGTGGCGGCGCGAACGAGACGGCCGAAGCGGGTCCGCGCGAACACGACGTGCAGCGCGCCCAGCACGATCGGCGCGATGACGATGAGGAAAGCGTCGTAGCTCGGCAATCGCCGCCCGAGGACTAGGATGGCGCCGCTCAGGCCAGGCGCGCGCGGCCCGAGCAGATCCTCCGGTCCCCACAGCCACAAAACGGCGTCGTTGATGACCAGAAGCAGCGCGAAGGTCGCCAAGAGCTGAAACAGTTCGGGCGCGGAATAAATTCGGCGCAGCAGCAGAATTTCGATCAACGCGCCGATGATGCCGACGATGATGGCGCTTAAGACGATGCCGCCCCAGAAGCCAAACGGGCCGCCGATCGCCGTCACCAGCGTGACGGCGATGTAGGTGCCCAGCATGTAGAGCGAGCCGTGCGCGATGTTGATAATGCGGGTGACGCCGAAGATCAGCGAAAGCCCGGCCGCGACGAAGAACAGACCGGAGGCGGACGCCAGGCCGTCGAGGGCCTGGAAGGCGAGGCCTTCCCAGTTCATCGCGCCTCCGACGGCCTTAGAGCATGATCCGGAAAAGTGGAAGCCGGTTTTCCGAAAAGATCATGCTCCACCAAAAAGTCTAATCCGCCGACGCCGGCCGCAGCTTCTTCACCTCGGCGTCGGACGGCAGCACGCTGGCGCCATCGACATATTTGAAATCGACCATGGCGCCGCGGCCGTCTTTCAGTGCGAGCTTGCCGACAAAGGCACCGAGCGTCGCCTGATGGTCGCTGGCGCGGAAGACGAACGGCCCGAATGGCCCGTCGACTTTCAAGCCGGCGAAGGCGTCGACCAGCTTCTCGGTGTCGGTCGAGCCGGCCTTGGCGATGCCGGCAGCAAGCGACTTGATCGTCAAATAGCCGACGATCGAACCGAGCCGCGGATAGTCGTTGTAGCGTTTCTGATAGGCGGCAACGAACGCCTTATTGCCCGGCGTATCGACGGCGTTCCACGGATAGCCGGTGACGATCCAGCCGGCCGGCGCCTCGTCCTTGAGCGGGTCGAGATATTCCGGCTCACCGCCAAGCAGATCGACGACCACGCGATCCTTGAACGTGCCGCGGGTGCCGCCCTCGCGTACGAACTTGGTCAGGTCGCCGCCGAACAGGACGCTGAAGATGGCATCGGGCTTGGCATCGTCGATCGCCTGCGCCACCGCGCCGGCATCGATCTTGCCGAGCGGGGAAGCCTGCTCGGTGACGAATTCCACGTCCGGCTGCTTCGCCTTCATCATATCCTTGAAGGCGGCGGCCGCCGATTGGCCGTACTCGAAATTCGGATAAACCAGGGCCCAGCGCTTCTTTTTGGCCGCCAGCGCATCGGGCAGGAGCATCGCCACTTGCATGTAGGTCGAGGGCCGCAGGCGGAACGTATAGCGGTTGCCGTTCGCCCAGGTGATCTTGTCGGTCAGCGGCTCGGCGGCGAGAAAGAACACTTTTTTCTTGCCGGCGAATTCGGTGACGGCGAGCCCGACATTGGAGAGGAAGGTGCCGCAAAGAATATTGAGATCGCCACCGGTGGTGAGTTCCTCGGCAACCCGCACCGCGTCGCCCGGATTGGCGCCGTCGTCGCGGGAGACGATTTCAAGCTTCTTGCCCAGGACGCCACCGGCGGCGTTGATCTCGTCGACCGCCATCTCCCAGCCCTTCTTGTAGGGGTCGAGGAAGGCCGGCTGGCTTTTGTAGCTGTTGAGCTCACCGATCTTGATGGTCTGCTGGGCAGACGCCGGCCCGATCACAGACCAAGACAGCGCACCGGCAAGAATGACGACGGCGTGAGCGCGCATCAGGCTCTCTCCTATCCGTAGTTTTCCGTTCGCGGATCCACTTTGGTCCATATCACGCCGGGCCTGCGCCCGCAGCAACGATCGCGCGCATCTTTGCCGCATCGACCAGTTTGCCGTTGCTGATCACATAAGCCGGCGGCCCGTGATAGCGCAGCGCCTCGACCTCGTCCGGCTGGTCCAGCACCACCAGGCTCGCCGGCGCGCCGACGGATAGACCAAATCCGTCGAGATTGATCGCCTTGGCCGCCTCGACCGTGATCATGTCGTAGAGCTTGGCGACTTCGTGCCGGGTCATCATCCAGAGCAGGTGCGAAGCGAGAAAGGCCACTTCCAACATATTGTTGCGGCCGAACGGATAATAGGCGTCGGAAATATCGTCCTGCCCGAGGCAGACGCGGACATTCTCCGCCAGCAATTCCTTGACGCGCGCGTGCAACGGACCGGTGTGCGGATCGGTCACGACGGCGACGCCCGCGGTCCGCAGCACGCGGGCGAGACGCTGCACATACGGCATCGGGTAAAGGCTCATGGCCCGGCAATGGTGGCCGAGCGCGCGGCCATGCCAGCCGCGCGCGATGGCTTCGACCGCCATCATTTCCAGCGTCCGCAAATCCGGATCGCCGGCGTCGTCGAGCAGCATCGAGACGTCCTTGCCGAAGTCCTGCGCCAGGTCGAAGCAGATACGCACATGAGCAGCCGCGTCCGCATCGGTGAACTCGATCCACGGAATGCCGCCGACCACGTCGGCGCCGAGCGCCATGGCCTGATGCATCAATTCCGCAGCGCCCGGCTCGCGGACGATGCCGTCCTGCGCGAAAGCGACGACCTGCAGATCGACGATGCTGCGAAACTCGTCGCGGACGCGGATCAGCGCCTTGACGCCCTCGAGACGCGCCTTGCTGTCGACGTCGGCGAACGCGCGGATGTGAAGGTTGCCGTGCAAAGCCGCCAGCGCGACGGCGCGGCGGGCGTTCTCCACGATCCACGGCTCGGCGTACTTCTCCTTGATCGTGCTGGCGAGCTCGATCCCGGACAGCGCCTTGCCCATGCCGTCGCCTTGATAGGCCTTGAGCGCTGCCTCCTCCATCATCGGCAGGGTCCAGACCTTGCAGAGATGCAGGTGAGGATTGACGAACGATTCCGTCACCAGATTGCCCCCGGCGTCGATTTCCGCCGCACTTTTTCCGTCGAGGCGGGCGGCAATCGCCGCGATGCGCCCGTCCTTGATGCCGATCTCGGCATGCTCATCGGCAGAGCCCCGAAGGCGGGCACGGCGGATCGCGATGTCGAATGTCTGGTTCATCGTCTGGTCAGAAAAGGCGGTGCGTGCCGCAAGCCGTGAGCGCGTCGCGGTCGAAGATAGAGGCGTCTGCGACACGCCGCAAACCCCGACGGCGATTGAACTTTCGTGCACCTGCTAGCGGAATGAGCAGGACTGGACTCAAATTGGGCTTTCGCGGTATCCGGTTTGTGATCATGCTGACAGGCACCCCCTGTCCCGTGCACTGATAAGGAGCGCCGATGCCTAGCGCGCTTGAGGCGGCAAGAGTTTCCGCAGCTTCCCTTCCCGTGATCGACGTATCCGGATTGTCGAGCACGACCGCGGCCGACCGGCAGGCGGTCGGCGCCCAATTACGCACGGCCTGTCTCGACAAGGGTTTCTTCTACATCAAAAATCACGGCGTCACCGAGACGCTGGTCGACGATGTGTTCGAGGAAGCCGCGGCTTTCTTTGCGCTGCCGGCCGAGCAGAAGGCCGAAGTCGACAAGGCCAAGTCGAAAGCCAATCGCGGCTACGAGCCGTTGCAGGGACAAACGCTGGAGCCCGGCGCGCCGCCGGACCTCAAGGAAGGTTATTATATCGGCCCGGAGCACGGGCCCGATCACCCGCGGGTTGTCGCCGGCATGTTCAATCACGGCGCCAATCAGTGGCCGGCACAGCGGCCGAACTTCCGTCCGGTGATGATGGCCTACCTGGATGTCATGCTGGAATTGTCGGCCCGGATGATGACCGGCATCGCGCTCTCGCTCGATCTGCCGGAGAACTATTTCGACCATTACACCCACGACGTGATGGCGACCGTCCGCCTCCTGCACTATCCGCCGCAAACGCCGCAGGCGCGGCCCGGACAGAAGGGTGCCGGCGCGCATACCGATTTCGGCGGTCTGACATTGCTGCGCCAAGACAATGTCGGCGGCCTGCAAGTGTGGGATCAAAAGGCGGACGCCTGGATCCATGCCGACCCGATTCCAGGCACCTATGTGGTCAATCTCGGCGACATGATCGCGCGCTGGACCAACGACCGCTATCGCTCGACCGTGCATCGGGTGGTCAACGCGTCGGGCCGCGAGCGTTACTCGGTGCCGTTCTTCTACACCGGCAACTACGCGCACCAGGTCGCCTGCATCCCGACCTGCCTCGCGCCGGGGGAGACGCCGAAATATCCCCCGATCACGGTCGAGGATCATATGCGCGCCATGTACCAGCGGACCTACAAAGGATGATAGTGTAGCGTCCATTCGTTGCCCGTGATGCCAATCGTGCGTGCGCCGTGACGCCAAGCCCGACCCGTTACACGTTCATTCTCATCCACGGCGCCTGGCAAGGCGCGTGGGCCTGGGAGACCATCGTGCCGCGGCTGCGGGCGGCCGGCCATGACGCGGTCGCCGTCGATTTGCCGGGTAACGGCTTTAATTCAACACCGCCGCAGGAGGTCACGCTCGACCTCTACGCGGCGCATGTCTCGCGCATCGTGGATGCGGTGCGCGGGCCGGTCGTTCTGATCGGCCATAGCATGGGCGGCACGGTCGCGTCGCAGACCTGCGAGTTGCGGCCGCACCGGGTCGCGCTGGCGATTTATCTGTGCGCTTTTTTGCTGCCGGACGGCATGTCGGTGCTGGAATTCTACGGCAAGTATCTCAAGCCGGAGATGCGCGGCGCCTTTTCGCGGATCACACACGACGCGGAAGGCCTGCGCTCGTCGATCGACGTCGAATCCGCCATGGAGGTTTTTTATCACCAGTCCGAACCTGCGGTCGCGCAAGCAGCGGCGCGCCGGTTGACCCCGCAACCGGAAGGCGTCCGCCGCTCGCGTCTGCATCTCTCCGAGGGCCGCTTCGACAGCGTGCCGCGGGTCTATGTCGAGGCCTTGCAAGACCGCAGCGTGCATCTTCCGCTGCAACGCAAGATGCAGGAATTGACACCTTGCCTCGCCACCTATGCCCTCGAAAGCGATCACGCGCCGCAATTGTCGCATCCGGATGCGCTCACCGAGCTGTTTCTGGATGCAGTCGCGCGCCACGCCCGAACCATCTAGCGGACGCCGAGATTCTGGCCGATGCCAAGGTGTTTCCGGCAATTTGACATGCCTTGTCCGCGACCCCTATGGTCGGTTTCCTCCGCCTTGCCGGGCGACCTGTAGAGACGTGATGAAGCCACCGCTCTTTGCGTACCGAGCACCCAAGACACTCGACGAGGCGATAAAGTTTTTGGCCAGCGACGCCGATGCGATGGTGCTGGCGGGCGGCCAGAGTTTGGTACCGGCGATGAATTTCCGGGTCGCCAGCCCATCCATCTTGGTCGACATTCAGCATGTCGAAGGACTTAAAGGTATCGTCGTCGACGATGGCGCCATCGTCATCAAGGCGATGACCCGCCATCGCGAACTTGAGCTCGATCCGCAGGTGCGCCGCGCCAATCCGCTGATCGCGGAAATCATGCAGCATGTCGCGCATGTGCCGATCCGCAATCGCGGCACCGTCGTCGGCAGCCTTTGTCATGCCGACCCGTCGGCCGAGATGCCGCTTTTATTTGTGCTCCTGGACGGCACGCTGATCGCGGCGGGGCCAAGCGGAACGCGCCACATCGCTGCGACGGAGTTTTTCCACTCCTTTCTCACCACGGCGCGCCAGCACGACGAAATCGTGATTGAGGCGCGGCTGCCGGCTTTGCCGAAGGACGCCGGTTGGGCGTTCGACGAGGTGACGCGCCGGCATGGCGATTATGCCCTGGTCGGCGTCGGCTGCGTGCTTGAGCTCGATGACGGCGGCCGGGCGCGCAGCCTGCGGCTCGCCGCTTGTGGAATTTCCGACCGGCCGGTGCGGCTCAAAGCCGCCGAAACGGCGCTCGACGGAACGTCGCTCACGACCGCCGATCTCGACGCCGCCGCGCGGGCGTCCGCCGCCGCGGTCACGCAAGCGGACGACATGAATACCTCGATGTCCTATCGGCGCCGCGTTCTCGGCGGATTGATCCGCCGGGTGGTCGCGACTGCGGCAGGCCGGGCGCGGCGCGGGAGCCGGCTGTGAAGCGCACCGCGATCCGCCCCGCGATACCCGAACGCTCGGATGATCCGCGCGTGGAGGTCGCGCTCACCGTCAATGGCGAAAAGGTGCGGCGGACGGTCAGCGTGCGCATGCTGCTCAGCGATTTTCTGCGCCACGAGCTCGGGCTGACCGGCACGCATGTCGGCTGCGAGCATGGCGTCTGCGGCTGCTGCACGGTCCACATCGACGGCAAGGCCGGCCGCTCGTGTCTCACGCTGGCGGTGCAGGCCAACGGTTGCCACATCCGCACCATCGAGGACGTCGCCGACAACGACGGCGCGCTGCATCCGATCCAACAAGCCTTCAAGGAGTGCCATGCCCTGCAGTGCGGCTTCTGCACGCCCGGCATGGTGATGAACATCTTAAGCCGGTTCGAAGAGCGCCAACCGCTCGATCTGTCCGAAGACGGCATCCGCGACATGCTCTCCGGCAACCTTTGCCGCTGCACCGGCTACATCAACATCATCGCCGCGGTTCGGCGCGCGGCCGAGTTGCTCGGCCGCGCCTGACGGGAAGCTTTCATGTCGACACGGTCATTCGGCGCTCGCGTTGAACGCAACATCGATCCGAAGCTGTTGCGCGGCGAAGGCGCCTTCGTCGACGACATTCCGCTGACCGACGCGTTGCATGTGGCGTTCCTGCGCAGCCCGGTCGCGCGCGCGCGCATCAAGACGATCGACGCCAGCGCCGCGCGAAATTATCCCGGGGTGGCCGCGGTTTATACCTGCGACGACATCGGCCCGCTCGACATGGCGATGCCGCTGCTCATTCCGCATCCGTCCATGAAGAATCCCGAAGACGCAGCGGCCGCTGGCGCGCGGCGAGGTCTATTATGTCGGGCAAACCATCGCCATGGTGGTCGCGGTCGACCGCTATACGGCGGAGGACGCCGCGTCCTTGATCGAGGTGGATTTCGAGCGGCTTTCCGTCGAGATGGATATGAAGGAAGCGCTGCAGGATGGCGCGCCCCTCGTCCATGCCGATGTGCCGAACAATCTCGCGGCGCATTTCATCCAGATTTCAGGCGATCCGGACGCTGCCTTTGCCCGGGCCGAACATGTCACCCGGATCGAGGTGCAGGTCGATCGTTCGACGGCGGCGCCGATGGAATGCCGCGCCGTGGCGGCGCGCTGGGATGGGGTCTCCGGCGAATTGACGGTGTGGGACGGCACCCAGGCGCCGATCTCGGTGCGCGGCGGCCTCGCGTCGATTTTCCAATTGGACGAGGACAAGGTCCGGGTCATTGCGCCGGATGTCGGCGGCGGCTTCGGTCAGAAGGTGCTTCTGTTCTATCCCGACGAGCTCCTTGTCCCGATGGCCGCGATGCAGCTTGGCCGGCCGGTGAAATACATCGAGGATCGCCGCGAGAACTTCATCGGCTCGTCGCAGGAGCGGACGCAGATCCACGCCATCGAGCTGGCGGCGCTCAAGACCGGCGAGGTTATCGGGCTGCGCGACAGCTTCCTGCACGATACCGGGGCGTTCATCCCCTACGGCATCGCAGTGGCGCAAGTCGCGTCGACCTCGATCGCCGGGCCGTATCGCATCCCCAACATCTGGGTGGAGTTCAAGGCGGTCTATACGCCGACTGTGCAGGTCACGCCCTATCGCGGCTGCGGCCGGCCGCAGGCCTGCTTCGCCATCGAACGCGCGATGGATCAATTGGCCGAGGAACTCGCCATCGACCGCGTCGAAATCCGCCGCCGCAATTTCATTTCCGAAAAGGAATTCCCTTATCCGCGCGAAGGGCTGTTGTTCGCCGACGGACTGAAAGTGACGCTCGACAGCGGCCAGTACGGCAGGGCGCTCGAAATGGCGGTCGACGCGCTCGGCGGACCAAAATTCCGCGCCGAGCAGGACAAGGCCCGTGCCGAGGGCAGATATCTGGGCCTCGGGCTTGCCTGTTACGTCGAAGGAACCGGACTGGGCCCCTATGAAGGCGGCCATATCCGCGTGCATCCGATCACCGGCAAGGTCTACGTCAATACCGGCCTGTCGAGCCAAGGCCAAGGACACGACACGATATTTGCCCAGATTGTCGCCGATCAGGTCGGCGTCGCGCCGGCGGACGTGATCGTGGTCGAAGGCGACACCAAAGCGTTCGACTGGGGCGTGGCGACGTTCGCCAGCCGCGCCGCGGTGGTGAGCGGCAACGCCATCCACAAGGCGGCGGTGACCGTGCGGCAGAAGATATTGGAAGCGGCCGCGAACATGCTGGAAGTCGACATGGACACGATCGAGCTCCACGACTCCGCGGCCTGGATCAAAGGATCAAACCGCTTCGTGCCGCTGGCCGCCATCGCGACTGCGAGCAATCCGCTGCGCTATGCTTTTAACGAGGCCGCCCAGGCCGCCACGCAGTTCGCACCCGCCAGCAAGCACGACGGCCCGGCGCTCGGCGAAGGCAAGGCGCCCGGCATCGAAGCGACCGACTATTACAGCCCGCCGGCATCGACATGGGCTTACGGCGTTCATGCCGCGATCGTCGAAGTCGATCCGCAATTGTGTACCGTGAAGATCCAGAAATACGTGTGCATCCACGACTGCGGCAACATGATCAACCCGATGATCGTGGAAGGCCAAGTGTGCGGCGGCATCGCCCAGGGCATCGGCGGCGCGCTCTATGAGAAGCTCGAATATCAGCCCGACGGCAATCTGGCCAATGCCAGCCTGATGGATTTCTTGGTGCCTTACGCGACCGAAATTCCGCCGGTCTCCATCTTGCATCTGGAAACGCCGTCGCCGCTCAATCCGCTCGGCGTCAAGGGCGTCGGCGAGGCCGGCTGCATCGCCGTTGGCGCCGTCGTGGCATCAGGCGTCGAAGATGCGCTCAAGCCGCTCGGGCCCATCAAGTTCCGCCATGTCCCGCTGACGCCGCGCATGCTCAGCGAAGCGCTCGAAGCAATCGGGCACTAAGGGAGTCGCTGGGTCAGCGGAATGAGCGCTCGAATGCGGGCGTCCCGCATCCAAAGGCCGCCCCAAACGAACAGCCCCAGATAGACTCCGAACAGATCGTGGGTGAACAGAGGGCTTCCGATACGCGCATGCGATGCAACGGCCCCGCCGAGGTATCCAGTCAATAGGATCGCACCGAGCACAGCCGTGCGGGGAAAGAGGTAGAGGCCCGTCGACGCCAGCAATAGAAAACCGAGCGCCGCGAGAGTCGCCGAATTTGCCGGCCACCCGAGGTCGCGGGTCGCATCGATGACGAAGTGCGGTTGGACGAATTTCATCACGCCGTCCATCGCGAAGAAGGCGCTTGCTAGGCCGCTTAGGACACGTCCAGTCCAGATCATCGCTTTGGCCGCGCCGCCATGCGTCTCAGCACCCCCGAGAGCTCCCATGTCCAAATGTCCCTCCTTGTCCGGCTCGTTGCGTACTCGTCTCTGGCTCAGGGGATTGACGCCTGCGCGATCTCCATGCCCCGAAATCGGCGTCTTTGATGGGGATCAGACGGCGTGCAGAGCCTCAGAAACTTCATAATAAGCGTGCTTTCTTCGGAACTAGACAGTACAGTACCTATAAGTACCATGTTGGTACGGAACTGTCTAGTACCACCGGAAGTGCCGTGGAAACACCCGACGAAAAGCGCTCTGACCGAAAACACCGCGAAATCATGCAGGCGGCCACGGGCGTGTTCGTCGCCAAGGGCTACGATGGCACCAGCATGGATGAGATCGCAGCCAAAGCGGGCGTCTCAAAACAGACGATCTACAAGCACTTCTCCGACAAAGATACTCTCTTCACCGAGATCATCCTGGCTACGACGCAGCAAGTAGATCATGTCGTTCGGCTGGTGACCGGTGCGATCGCTGACAGTCGCGATTTGGGCCGCGACCTTCGGATCCTTGGCCGCAACTTCCTGCAAGTTTTGATGGATGAGGAATTGTTGCAAATCAGGCGCTTGGTCATCGCCAATGCCCATCGAATGCCCGGTCTGGGCCACAACTGGTATGAGCAGGGGTTCAAGCGCGTTCTCGTGACACTTGCTTCCTGCTTCCAGACGCTCGCGGACCAAAAGCTGCTGCGGGTCGAGGACCCACAGCTGGCGGCCAATCACTTCGTCGGCATGCTGCTTTGGATTCCCGTGAACGAGGCGATGTTTACGGGAAACAACAGACCCCGTTCGAAAGCCGAACTAAATCACCTGGCTGACGCCGCGGTGCGAGCATTTCTCGCCGCTTATGGAGCACGACCGTGAGCGGCTGGAATGCGGCTACCGTTGTGACTCAGTTTAGCGCCGGCTGAGTAAGATCGAAGTGAATGTAATCATCGCGGCGTTCCGCTCACCCGATGGGAATTTAGGCGGCGTTGCGGCCCAAACGGCGACTCTTCCATTCGGCGACAATGTCCGCGGCGTCGGCGACCAGGCCGAGATGCAGCGACACCATCGCCAGCGCCGCCTTCTCCAAATGGTCGTCGGTGCCGCGCACCAAATCGCGCGCGACGATGACACGATAATTATGGTTGCTGGCGTCGAACGCGGCGTTGAGGATGCAGCAATCGGTAAAGCCGCCGTCCAGCACGATCGTCTCGATGCGCATGTTGCGCAGCAGGAAATCCAGGTCGGTCGGATAAAATGCCGAGAGGCGCCTTTTCGTCTCCACGATCAGATCGCTTGGCTCGACCCGGGTCACGAACTCGGTCCAGGGCGAGCCCTCGATGGCGTGGGCGTCGCTGTTGGGGATATTGCCAACATGCAACGGAAAGGTACGGCGCCATGCCGAGCTGATGCCGCGGATGTCATCTTCGCCGCCGCGCCGCAGCACCGATCGGACGTGGACGATCGGAACGCCAAGCGCCCGGGCACTGTCGTGGAATTTGTCGATCGGCGCGACGATCTCGCGCGCCCGCGGCGCCGGGCAAGGACACTGCGGCGAGTCATCGAGGTGGCCGCGGTGCATATCGATCGACACGATCGCCGTCTTGGCCGGGTCGAGATAGTCGTCAAACAGGTCTCGGGTATCTTGCGTCTTGCCGTAAACATCGATGCGCATTTTGTCCTCCGGAACGACCGCGCCAACGCGCCGCCGCCGTCTCATCCCGGCTACCCGGTAGAATTGGCCAACACCGCTCGCGTTGCAAGTCGATCAAGAACGGCGCGCGAAAATCGCTTTGGCTACGTCACCGACGGCTTCGACCGCCTCGCCGCAATCGGAGAAGCAGACGATGCGGCACGGGCACGCTTCCAGACCCTCGTAACGCCAGGGGAACGCGCCGATCAGGAACCGCCGGTTCAACACCGTCTCGATGTCGCCGCCGACATTCTCGGCGTGGATCAAGCCTTCCGAGAAGGCGTAGCTGTGGAACGGAAAGATGTTCTCGGTGATGTGGCGGCCTGACTTCTTGTGGACGTAGCTGAAGTCGCCGAAGAATTCTTCGCAGCTCTTGCCGACTTTTTTCTCGAAACGCTTGGCGAGGTCGGGACGCATCAGGCGGATCGAGGTGTTCATGGAGTGGTCGCCGGAGCCGCAATCGATGCCGAACCATTTGATCTTCTTCTTGAGCATCCACTCGAGTAGCTCGACCTTGCCGCCCGGATGCATGCAGAAATAGCGCACCAGGTCCTGCTGCGGCTGGCCTTCCCAATAGCGCTGCCAGCCGGTGTGGATAATCAAAATGTCGCCATCCTTCACCTCGACCGGCGCGGCTTCGATCATGGCCGGCGTGATGACCGCCCAGTCGTCCATATGCGGCGAGACGTCGACCACGGCGCCAGCGCCGACCAGAAAATCCAGCGGATAGGAGGCCATGTCGCCCATGCCGTCGGTGCCGTGCATGGCGCCGTCGATATGGGTGCCGACATGCAGCGACGAGTTCGATGCGCTGGGTGACGATCATCTTGGTCTGCAGGTTCTGGGCGTAGTACATCTGGTTGCCGGCATAGCCGACCCAGCCGGGGGTATGCACATTCATCAGATGACTGAGATCAACGATTTTCATGCGGTGTCCTTGCCAGCTCGTGCCATGAGATTAACTTGCAATTTGAAAATCTTCAAATATTTTTAATCTCATTAATTACGCCAGGAGGCCGACCCGCTGCCGCGGCGGCGCTCTTCCGATTTATGCTGGCGCGCGGCGCCGCCCCGTGACATACGAAATGACATGCGAAACTAAGCATTGTCGGCGGGTCAAAGCAAAGGCCGCATCGAACACCCCATGAAACACCCCATGGCTCGGCTAGGCGCGAAAAATGGCGGCCGCAACGGCACGACGGAAGTGCTGCGTGCCGTCGGCAAGAAGCTCCGGCTGCGGCGAGTCGAGCGCGGCTTTACGCTGCAGGCCGTGTCGGACCGGACCGGGGTGAGCGCCGCCATGCTGAGCCTGGTCGAGCGCGGCAAGGCCTCGCCTTCGGTCGGCACGCTCGTCGCCATCAATTCGCTCCTGAATCTGCATATCCCCGAGTTGCTCGGTAATACCTCCGGCAACGGCGAGCTCGTCACGCGGGCGGGCAAGCAGACCGTCATCAAGCCGTTGCGCGGCGTTACCCATCGCGTCATCGCCGACGATCAGGCCCGCGGCTTGCAGATGACGCTCAATCAATATTCGCGCGGCAGCGCCAACAGCGCCGAGCCGATCACGCATCCGGGTTTTGAGTATGGCTTTGTTCTCGACGGCGAGCTCGAGGTCACCGTCGACGGCGAAACGCATCTACTCCGCCCCGGCGATCTGATCTCGTACTGGTCTTCGAAGCCGCATCGCATCGTCAACCGCGGCACCAAAAAGGCGCGCGCGCTGTGGATCAATCTGCGGACGTCGTGATGGAGCCCCACCCGGCGAGACTGGCGCCGCCGACCTCTTGTTTTTGTCTGGAAAGCTGGCATGCAAACTAGCAATCAAACAAACACGGAACCGGCTGGTTGAAACCCGCGCCTTTTAGTTACCACGCGCCGAGAACCGTCGATGAGGCGGTGGCCAAGCTCGCCGAACTGAGCCCGCTCGACGGCCGCGTGCTGGCCGGCGGCCAAAGTCTCGTGCCGATGATGGCGTTCCGCATAGCGCGGCCGGCGCACCTGATCGATATCAACGCGGTCGCCGGCCTCGATCGCCTCGCCGTGGAAGGCAATACGCTTTCTGTCGCTGCGTGCGTGCGCCACGCGGCGTTTCATCGCCCGGTCGTTGCCGGACCGACCGGGGCGCTGCTCGCCACGGTGGTCGCCAACATCGCGCACTACCCGATCCGCCTGCGCGGCACGTTTTGCGGCAGCCTGGCGCACGCCGATCCGGCGTCGGAATGGTGCCTCACCGCTGTCACCCTTGGGGCTGAAATCATCGCGCTGAGCACGCGCGGCCGCCGCGTCATCGCCGCCGACGACTATTTCGAAGGCATGATGATGACCGCGCTCGCCGAGGACGAGCTGTTGAGCGAAGCGCGGCTGCCGCTGCTGGCGCCGGACGCGCGTTTCGGCTTCTACGAATTCAGCCGCCGCGCCGGCGATTATGCGATCGCGATGGCGCTTGTGACCTTCCGCCTGCAGGACGGTGTCATTGTCGAGCCGCGCATTGGCGTCGGCGGCGCCGAAGGACGCCCCCGCCGGATGGCGCAAGCCGAAGCCGTCCTGGCCGAGCAAAAGCCGGGCGCCGAAATCTTCCGCGCCGCGGCGGAAGCGGCAGCCGCGGCGATCGAGCCGCTGCAAGATGTGCATGCCGACGCCGAATTTCGGCTCGACCTGGTGCGCGCCGTAACGCGGCGGGCGCTGGAGCGGGCGGCCGCATGAGCGCACCGACCAAAGGCTCTGGCTTTGCGTGGGTCGGCCGTTCGATCCGCCGCGTGGAGGATCCGGCCTTGCTGACCGGCCGCGGCCGTTTCACGGCCGACCTGCCGGCAGCCCATCGCGTCCGCTTCGTGCGCAGCGCCGTCGCCGCGGGCCGCGTCGAGAACATCACAGTGCCTGAGAACGCCGCCGTGTTCACCGCCACCGATCTTGCGGCGGTGAAGCCGATCACGCCGGCTTTGCATAAATTCGGTTACGTGCCGATCGCGCAGCCGGTCCTCGCCTCGGGCTTTGTGCGATTTGTCGGCGAGCCCATCGCGGCCGTCGTCGCCGCGACCGAAGCGGAAGCTGAAGATATCGTCGATGGCGTCACGGTCGAGATTGGCGAAATCGAGCCGGCCGTCGACGCGCGCGCGGCCCTCGCCGATGGCGCGCCGCAAGTCCATGCACAGGCTGCGCGCAATATCGTGGTCGAAGGCAAGATGGAGACGCCGGGCTTCGCCGCCGTGCAGGCCGGCGCCCACCGCCTCGTCGCCATCGACGTGCGCTCGCGGCGGCAGAACGCGACGCCGCTCGAAGCCCGCGCCGGCCACGCCGTGTTCGATCCGGTGTCCGGGCGGGTGACGCTGACCTGCGCGACCCAGATGCCGCATTTGATGCGTACGGCGATTGCCGACCTGATCGGCATGCCGGAAAGCGATTTGCGCGTCATCGCGCCGGATGTCGGCGGCGGCTTCGGCCAGAAAATGTCGCTCGTTCCCGAATATGTCGTGCTGGTCTGGCTCGCGCGGAAACTGAAAAGCTCGGTGGCGTGGACCGAAGACCGCCGCGAGAATCTGATGGCTTCGTTCCACAGCCGCGACCAATATATCCGCCTGCAAGGCGCGTTCGACGCCGATGCGAAATTCGTCGCGCTGTCGGCCGAGGTCATCGCCAATGTCGGCGCCTATTCCTGCTATCCGACCACGTGCGCGGTCGAGCCGCTGATGGCGATGGCCGAACTCCCCGGCCCTTACGACATACGCGCCTATTCCTGCCTCGCGCGCGGCGTGCTCACCAATACCTGCCCTATGGCGCCTTATCGGGGCGTGTCGCGCCCGGTCATCACGGTGGCGCTGGAGCGGCTGATGGACGCCGCCGCCGCGCAATTCGGCCTGGAGCCGGTCGAAATCCGCCGGCGCAATCTGATCGAGGCATTCCCCTACACCTCGGCCACCGGCCTGGTGTTCGACGAAGCGAGCTACCGGCAGACGCTCGACATGGCGAGCGAAGCGCTCGACGTGCCGGCGTTCCGCAAGCGTCAGGCGCAGGCGCGAGCGGAACGGCGTTATCTCGGCATCGGCTTTGCGACCTTTTCCGAGCGCACCGGATACGGCACGCCGGCCTTCGCCGCCCGCGGCATGGGCGTCACGCCGGGCTGGGAAACCGTCGAACTGACCATGGACCCCTCCGGCTACCTCGAACTGCGCATCGGCGCGAGCCCGCACGGCCAGGGCCTGCGCACCACGCTCGCCCAGTTGGTCGCCGACGAGCTTGGCGTCTCGCCTGACGTCATCAAGGTCGTTCACGGCGACACCGACCGCACGCCCTACGGCTGGGGCACTTTCGCCAGCCGCTCGCTGGTCATCGCCGGCGGCGCCAGCCTGCTGGCGGCGCGGAAGGTGCACGCCAAGCTCAAGACCATCGCCAGCCGTCTGCTTGAGGCGGCGGCCGACGACATCGTCCTGGACAACGGCGCCGCGCGGGTGGCCGGAACCGATCGCGAAATCCCGATCGGGGATCTGGCGCGCGCCGCCTATCACCAGTCTCACCTGTTCAAGGGCGAGATCGATCCGGGCCTGTCGGAAACCGCCACCTACGATCCGCCCGGCACCTTCTCCAATGCGTGTCATGCCGCCATCGTCGAAGTCGACGTCGACACCGGGCGCGTGACCATCGAGCGGTTCGTGGTGGCGGAGGATGCCGGCCGCCTCGTCAACCCGATGATCGTCGACGGCCAGGTCGTCGGCGGCGTCGCCCAAGGCATCGGCAACGCTTTGCTGGAAGAGATCGTGTACGACGACAGCGGCAACATGCTCACCGCGACGCTGGCGGATTTTCTGCCGCCGACCTGTCGCGAGATTCCGACGATCGAGCTCCTGCATCTGGAAACATTGAGCGACGCGACGATCACCAAGTCGAAGGGGCTCGGCGAAGGCGGCGCGATCGGCGCGCCGGCAGCGATCCTCAATGCGATCAACGATGCGCTGACGCCGTTCGGCGTGAGCATCAACGAAATTCCCGCGACGCCGCAGCGCATCCGCGCGGCGCTGCGGCAGGCGAGAAAGCAACACGCATGAGCGAGCGGAGCGAAATCACCCTGACGATCAACGGCCAGGCGCACGCCATTCGCGTCGAGCCGCGCCGCACGCTGGTCGACGCCATCCGCGAGGATTGCGGCCAGACCGGCACGCATATCGGCTGCGAGCACGGCGTCTGCGGCGCCTGCACGGTGCTGGTCGACGGCGCGCCGGTGCGCTCCTGCCTGATGTTCGCGGTGCAGGCGGAAGGCAGGCAAATCCGCACCGTCGAAGGCTTGGCGGACGGCGACGAGCTCAACGCGCTGCAACGCGCTTTCATGGAAAATCACGGCCTGCAATGCGGCTTCTGCACGCCCGGCTTCCTGATGCTGGTCACCGGCGTGCTGGAGCGCGAGCCGGATATCACCGACGAGGAGCTCGTCGACGTGCTGTCGTCCAATCTCTGCCGCTGCACCGGCTATCAGAACATCGTCAAGGCCGTGCGCGCGGCTGCCGGCGAAATGCGCCAGCGGCGGACGACGTAAACGGGATGTGACGGCTGACCGATGGCGCCCTCGACCGCAAAGCCAAAAGCAAAATATGTCGGGCGTTCGCTGACCCGGCTGGAGGATCGGCCGCTCCTGACCGGCCGCGGCCGCTTTGCCGCCGATATTTCATTTCCGCAGCAGTTGCACATGCGCATCGTGCGTTCGAATTTCGCGCACGGACGGCTGCGCGCGATCAACGCTGCGGCCGCGCTGGCGTTGCCCGGCGTGCATGCGGTGTGGACGGCCGCCGATATCGCCGACATCCCGCCGATCGATTTTCGTCTCAGCCGCATCGAGGGACTGGAGCCTTATCGCCAGCGGCTCTTCGCCACCGACCGGGTCCGCTATGTCGGCGAGCCGGTGGCGGCGGTTTTCGCCGACGATCCATATCTCGCCGAGGATGCGGCCGAGCTTGTCACCCTGGACGTCGAGGAATTGCCGGTCATTCTGCAAGCCGCCGACGAGCCGGGCGAATTCGAACCCGGCCGATCGACCGAGCCCGCCATCGTGCGCAAGGGCTATGGCGATGTCGACGCCGCCTTTCGCGACGCCCATGCCGTGGTGGCGGCGACCTTGGCGATCGGGCGGCATTCGGGCGTGCCGCTCGAAACCCGCGGCGCTATTGCCCGCTACGATGCGGCACGCGACGTGCTCGAACTGCACGGCGCCGCCAAGGTGCCGCATTGGAATCGCGACCAGATCGCGCAGATGCTTGGACGCCCGGCGTCATCGGTTCAGCTCTATGAGGGGCATGTCGGCGGCGGCTTCGGCATTCGCGGCGAAATCTATCCGGAGGACGTGCTGGTATGCGCCGCAGCTTTACGCATGCGCCGGCCGGTCAAATGGATCGAGGACCGCCGCGAGCATCTCATCGCCGCCAATCATTCGCGCCAGCAGCAGCATCACGTCCGCGCCGCCATCGACAGCGAGGGGCGCATCCTCGCCCTCGAAGACGAAATTTTCTACGATCAGGGCGCCTATATGCGGACCCATGCGGCGACCGTCCCCGATCTTGCCGCGGCGATGCTGCCGGGGCCCTATCGCATTCCGGCCTATCGCGCCAACGCGCACATTCGCCTGACCAACAAGACGCCGTGCGGAACCTACCGGGCGCCGGGCCGGTTCGAGAGCACATTCGTGCGCGAGCGGCTGATGGACGCGATTGCCGCCGAGCGCGGTCTGGACCCCATAGAGGTGCGGCGGCGCAACCTGATCGCCAGTCATGAAATGCCGTACGAGCGTCCGCTCGACACGCTGGGCACCCACATCGTCCTCGATTCCGGCGACTATGCGGGCCTGCTCGACCAGGCGCTCGCGGCGGTCGAATGGACCCGGCTGCGCAAGACGTTGGCGACGCGCAAGGCGGCCGGCGAACTTGTCGGCGCCGGCGTGGCGCTGTTCGTCGAGAAAAGCGGACTGGGACCGTTCGATCTGGTGAAAATCGGCGTCGATACCGACGGCATGGTGGAAGTCATTTCCGGATCAGCCTCGGTTGGCCAGGGCATGGAAACCGTGATCGCACAAATCTGCGCCGATGCCCTCGGCGTCGACTACCGGAAAATCCGCGTGACGCACGGGCAGACGGATCGAATCGAGAAAGGCATGGGCGCCTTTGCCTCGCGCGTCACCGTCATGACCGGAGAAGCGACGCGGATCGCTGCCAGCGCGCTCAAGACCAAGGCGATCGAGGTCGCGGCCGAAATGCTGCAAGCTCCGGCGGACATGCTCGACGTGGTAGACGGCGAAGTCGTTCGCATCGACGCGGCCTCGGGGCCTTCCGTCGAACTGGGTGCGATTGCCCGCGCCCTGTCGGCCGACTCGCCGTTGCGTCACGGCCGCGCGCCCGGTCTTTCGGCGGAGGGGTGGTTCCATAGCAACCATATGAACTATCCTTATGGCGTGCACATCGCCGTGACCAGAATCGACGAGGACACGGGCGCCGTCGACGTCGAGCGTTACCTCGTCGCCTACGACGTCGGCAAAGCCGTCAATCCGATGCTGATCGAAGGTCAGATCGTCGGCGGCTGCGCGCAAGGCATCGGCGGCTCGTTGCTGGAAGAGTTCTTGTATGACGAGCGCGGCGAGCCGCTGTCGGTGACGTTCGCCGATTATCTGATGCCGACCGTCCGCGAAATGCCGCCGGTCGACGTTCTCATCACCGAGGATGCGCCGAGCCCGCTCAATCCGATGGGCCTCAAAGGCGCCGGCGAAGGCGGCGCCAATGCCGTCGGGGCGGCGATCGCCGCCGCCGTCGACGATGCGCTCGGCACCCACGGCGCCATCACCGAGCTTCCGATCACGCCACAGCGGCTGCGGCGGCTGATCCGCCGCGCCAGCAATCATTGAACAGATTGGCAAGGAGAAGACGCATGGACCTCAAGCTGCAAGGCAAGACGGCGTTGGTGACGGGCGGCAGCGAAGGCATCGGCAAGGGCATTGCCCTGGCGCTCGCCAAGGAAGGCGTGGATGTCGCCATCTGTGCGCGGCGCAAAGAACCGCTGGAAGCCGCCGCCAAGGAAATCGCCCAAGCCACCGGCCGCAAGATCGTCCCGCTTGCGGCCGACTTGCGCCAAGACGCCGACGCCAAGAGCTTCATCGAGCAAGGCCACAAGGCGCTCGGCCGCATCGATATCATGGTCAACAACGCCGGATCGGCCGCCGGCGGCGTCATCGAGCATCTGACCGAGGACGACTGGGAGAAAGGCCTGCAGCTCAAATTCATGGGCTATGTGCGCTGCCTGCGCTACGCGCTGCCGATCATGGTCAAGCAGGGCGGCGGCCGCGTGGTGAATTTGATCGGCAATGACGGCGTCAAGCCGTCCTATTGGGAGATTTGCCCAGGCGCCGCCAATGCCGCTGGACAAAACCTCACGCTTTCGCTTGCCGGCCAATACGGCAAGGCCGGCATCAGCTTCGTCGCGGTCAATCCCGGCCCGGTGCGCACCGAGCGCTGGGCCGGATTGGTCAAGGCGATGTCGCGCGACATGAAGATCTCATACGAGGAGGCCGATACGCTGGCGCCGGCCTCGATACCGATGGGCCGCATCGCCGAAGTCGACGAAGTCGCCAACCTGGTGGTGATGCTGGCGTCGCCGCTGATGCAGATGGTCAATGGCACCATGATCGAGATCGACGGCGGCCAGGACAAGCCGCTGATGGACCGCTTTCGCGACAAGAATTGTTAGGATAATCGCGGCAATACCCGGTCCGTTTCTGCAGGTTCGGGTGGCGCTGTCTCACACGATTGTTGTTGGGGGACGGTCTGCACCCGGGACAACAAAGAAGCTCGCTCTTCTCTCCCCCTGGAAGGGGGAGAGACAGAGTGGGGGTTCGCTGACTCGAGGGAATTGATGAAACTCGGTACTAGCCGATATCGCTCGACTGGATCTTCTTGACCCCGGCCTTGGTCATGTCTTCCCACGCCTTGGCAATCGAGCCGTTGATATCGATGCCGCGGCAGGCATCGTCCACCACATAGACGTTGAAGCCCGCATTGCGCGCATCGAGCGCCGTCCAGGCGACGCAGAAGTCGGTGGCGAGACCGGTCACGAACACGGTGTCGATCTTGCGCTCCTTCAGGTAGCCGGCAAGCCCGGTGCGCGTTTCCTTGTCCGCCTCGAGGAAGGCCGAGTAGCTGTCGACGTCGTTGTGGTAGCCCTTGCGGATGATCAATTCCGCGTGGGGAATATCGATGCCCTTGGCGATGCTCGCGCCGTCGGTGCCCTGCACGCAATGGTCGGGCCACAGTACCTGATTGCCGTAGGCGAGCTTGATCACCTCGAACGGCTTCTTGCCCTCATGGCTGGATGCGAACGAGACGTGATGCGCCGTGTGCCAGTCCTGCGTCATCACCACGTTCTCGAAGTCCTTGGCGATGCGGTTGATCACCGGGATCACCTGGTCGCCGTCCTTCACCGCCAGGCTGCCGCCGGGCAGGAAGCAGTTCTGCACGTCGACCACGATCAATGCGCTCGACGGACCGGGTTTGATCTTGTCAGCAGCGAGTGCCATGCCCATGCGTCCAAGTATCGTGTGCGCCAGCGCCACGCCGGCAAGACCGAACATTACCTCACGCCGTTGCAGGTGTCTCATCGTTGCCTCCATCGGCTGGTCGCCCAGCAATGCTTGAATTGAAGCGCAGATTTCACGCCTCTTGGCAATATGCGAACATCTGGCGAAACGGCAAATATTTGGCGGTCCCGGGAAGACTCGAACTTCCGACCTTCGGTTTAGGAAACCGCTGCTCTATCCGGCTGAGCTACGGGACCATCCGGCAAAACGGCAACGCGCGAATGCCAGGCGAACGTTTGCCTCAATAGAGGCTAGGACACGCGGCCGATGAGCCGCACGCCCGGTAGCTGAATATCAAAACGATGCGCCGTTAGCCACCGCAAGAATTGTACGACCAGCCACAGCAAGAAGTAGACTGGGCCAGACTGGCTACGCGGCGTCGGGACCTAAGCGTTGCTCGGGCGGGGCGCGGTCCGCCGCCGGCACTTCGTCGGTGATCACCTTGAATCCGGCCAATGTGCACGGGCCAAAGGACGTGGTGATGGCGACATCGGTGGCGTCGCGGCCGCGGGCCATGAGGATGCGGCCGATGCGCGGCGTGTTATGTCGGGCGTCGAAGGTGTACCAGCGGTCGTCGAGATAGACCTCGAACCAGGCGGAAAAATCCATCGGCTCGGGGTCGGGCGGCACGCCGATGTCGCCCAGATAGCCGGTGCAATAGCGCGCCGGAATATTCATACAACGGCACAGCGTGATCGCAAGGTGGGCGAAGTCGCGGCAAACGCCGCGGCGCTCGTCGTGCGCCTGCCAGGCGCTCTTGGTCGGATTGGCGTGCTTGTAGCCGAACTCGATGCGGTCATGAACGTAGTCGCAGATCGCCTGCACGAGCGGCCAGCCTTTGGCGACTGTGCCGAATTGCGCCCAGGCGAGCTGGATGAAGCGATCGGTTTCGCAATAGCGGCTGCCGAGCAGATAAACCAGGGTCTCGACCGGCAGTTGCTCGAGCGCATGCTGCCGGGCGTCGGGAGCGACGACGTCCGGCGCGCCTGAATTGATGATCAAAAAATCGGCCGACAAAGTGATTTTGCCGGCTGGCGCATGGATGACGTGGCAGACATTGCCGAACCCGTCGCGGTAGGCGTTCGCCGGGATCGCCGGCGTGAGCCGTATCTGGTCCGGCGTGATGAGATCGGGCGTGCGCGAGGGATGCACGCTCAGCATCACGATCATGGGTGTCGGCTGCGGGCATTGGTAGGCGATTTCGTAGCCGGCGCGAATTTTCATCAGAGACTCAATTTCATCGGTAACGCGTGAAGCTCTTGGCGCTCTTGAAGCTCGTGGAACTCTAAACTCTCGGGTCCGTGGCGGGCCGCATGTCGACGTGCAGGTGATTTCACATGCAAATCCGGCTAGCCTTAGCGTCAACCATGCACGTCGCCCCGCAGTCCATCCATGCACTTTTTGGGCCAATTATTGCGCACATTTGTTCTCACTTGAGGGCCCATGAATGACTCGACGCATGACATGACGCAGCCCCTCTTGGCGGCGGACGAGCCGCCGCCGGTCGCCGTGTCCAATGCCGATGGAACGTCGCCCCTGTTGCTCGTTGCCGATCATGCCGGGAGAGCGGTCCCACGCGCCCTCGGCCGGCTTGGCGTCGCTCCGTCGGAATGGGAGCGCCATATCGCCTGGGACATCGGCATCGCCGGCGTTGGCGGCATATTAACTAACGCGCTCGACGCGATCTTGATCCAACAAAATTATTCGCGGCTTGTGATCGACTGCAACCGGCCGCTGGGCTCGCCGACGTCGATCCCGGACATCAGCGAACTCACGCCGATCCCCGGCAATGTCGGCTTGAGCGACGCCGACAAGGAAGCACGCGCCCGCGAGATTTTTTGGCCTTACCACCAGCGCATCGAAGCCGAGCTCGACCGCCGGCGACAAACCGGGCGCGCGACGGCGCTGATCGCGCTGCACAGCTTTACGCCGGTCTTCAAGGGCGCAGCGCGCGCTTGGCACGTCGCGCTGCTCTACAACCGCGATCCGCGCTTGGCCCGTCAGCTGCTCGCGCTGCTCAAGCAGGAGAACGGTCTCGTCGTCGGCGACAACCAGCCGTATGTCGTCAGCGACACGACCGACTATACCATCCCGGTGCACGGCGAGCGCCACGGCCTGCCGCATGTTTTGATCGAGATTCGTCAAGACCTGATCGCCAACGCAGGCGGGCAGCGACAATGGGCCGGGCTCCTCGCGCGCCTGCTGCCGACGGCTTTTGCGGAGCTGGCGCCTAGCCAGGACCTGGCCGGTCCTCGGGAGCAAGGCTAGCCGCCGCCCTCTTCGACCATCTCTTCCAGCTCGACATGAATGCACGCGCCGGGCGCGGCGCGATGGCCTTGACCGGACGCCAGCAGCGCTTGCGCTTCTTCAACAGTCTCAGCCTCCACCCACCATTCTTCGGCGCGGGTGACCAGCATGGTGGCGTGGAAGATTTTGGACCGCGGCTGCGGCCGAAGCTTGCGAGCGGCGACGGACATCTCAATCCCGGGCTTTCGAATCAATGTTGCAAATACTTTACCCTAAAAAAGTAGTACCTGGAACAAATCAGAAACGAAGCCCGCCCGCGCCTCCCCGCGCGGCACGGAACGCGCTATGGTTGATGTCGTTGTCAAACGTCGGCTTCGCAGGAGTGGATCGTGGCCCCGCGCGCGTATTGGAAAGGCTATCTGCGGCTTTCGCTGGTTTCGTGCCCGATCGCGCTCTACCCGGCGACCTCCGAGCGCGAAAAAGTCAGCTTCAATCAGATCAACAGCGAGACCGGCAATCGCATCCGCTATCGCAAGGTTGACGCCGAAACCGGCGAGGAAGTGCCGTCGGACCACATCATCAAGGGCTACGAGGTGGCCAAAGGCGAATATGTCGAGGTCACCGACGAGGAGCTTGAATCCGTCGCGCTGGAAAGCACCAAGACCATCGATATCGACGAGTTCGTGCCGCGCGACGAGATCGATGAGCTTTACAACATCCGTCCTTACTACATCGCGCCCGACGGCAATGTCGGCCAGGACGCCTTTGTCGTCATCCGCAACATCATCGAACAGATGAAGATGGTCGCGATCGGCCGCGTGGTGCTGACCAGCCGCGAGCACGTCATCGCCATCGTGCCGCGCGGCAAGGGGCTGATGGGCACGCTGCTGCGCTTCCCGTACGAAGTGCGC
Organism: uncultured Alphaproteobacteria bacterium; assembly: GCA_963829395.1. GTDB lineage: Bacteria > Pseudomonadota > Alphaproteobacteria > Rhizobiales > Xanthobacteraceae > BOG-931. Next base: position 221,496 of record CAWHHX010000005.1, read on the forward strand.
GACTCCGGCGAATATTTCGACGACATCCCGAACGTCAAGCTAACCAAGGACATGATGGATTTGGCGCGGCATATCGTCGAGACCAAACGCGGACATTTCAAGCCGGAGGCGTTCGAAGATCATTACGAGCACGCGCTCAAGGAGCTGATCGAGAAGAAAGCCAAGGGCGAGAAGATCGAGGCGCCGAAAGAAGAGCCGACCGGCAAGGTCATCAATCTCATGGATGCGCTTCGCCGCTCGGTGCAGGCCGAGAAGCAGACGGCGCGCCCCGCCCCGGCGCGTGCGAAAAAGGGCCGCAAGGCCAGCGGGCAGAAGGAAATGCTTCTGCCGATCCAGGGCAAAAAGGCCGCCCAAGCCGAGACCGGAAAAGCCGAGACCGGCAAGGCCGAGGCGAGAAAAGCCGAGACCGGCAAAGCGCGCACGCCGGCCAAGCACCGCAAAGCTGGCTGAACCCTCAAGTTCGGCACCGCGGGCGCGACGCAAAGCGACGCCACCCTCCCAGCTTACCGCCGCAGTACCGCCGTAATCCCACCCTTGGCTTGGCATTGATGCGCGGGTGGTGCGACGTGGTCCTGGCTGCAGCCTTCGCGGCCGGATCGACAATCACATGCGGATGTTTCGGCGCCGCGGCGCAGGAACGGCCGCAGGCGCCGTTTGCCTGCGGCGGTGAGACGATCGCGGCAGGGATCGTCAGCCACGTCATCGATGGCCGCACCTTCGTGCTGGACGACGGCCGCGAAGTCCGGCTAGCTGCGATCGAGGTGCCGCCGCTGCCGTTGCCGCAGGAATCCAACGCGGCGCCGGGCGGCACCGCGGCGCGAGACGCGCTCGCTGCCTTGCTCGCGGACGCCCGCGTCACCATCAAGCAAGCCGAACCGCAGAAGACGGATCGCTACGGGCGGCTTGTTGCCTACGCCTTCGCTGGCCGCGACGGCGTCGAACACACGGTGCAGGGCGATCTGGTCGCCGCCGGCCTTGCCCGCGTGGCGGCGCGGGTTGGAAGCCGGGCCTGCGCCGTGGAACTCTTGCGCCGCGAACGTGCCGCGCGGCAGGCCAAGCTTGGCCTTTGGGCCAGTTCGTATTATGACTTGCTCAACGCCGACCACCCCGCCGATGTGCTGGCCGAACAGGGCCACTTCGCGCTGGTCGAGGGTAAGGTGCTCTCGGTGCGCGAGAGCGGCGCCACCATCTACGTGAATTTCGGGCGGCGGTGGACCGAGGATTTCACCGTTACGATCTTGAAGCGAAATGAGCGTAATTTTGTCGCAGCCGGATTCGAACCGAAGAAGCTCGCCGGCCGACAGATACGGATACGCGGCTGGATCGAAGAACGCGGCGGTCCCTGGATCGACGCGACTCGGCCGGAGCAGATAGAGTTCGCAGATCGTGAGTGAGTGAGTGAGTAAGTGAGTACGCTGCACGGGGGCGGCGAGTAACGGACTGGGATGCGGTAGTGAGGAATTCGCGACCCACGGCGATCGCAAGGCTGCGGCTTGCCCATGCGGGCATAGCCGTGCTGGCGCTCGTGCTGGCGGCCTGCACTGCATCGCCGCCCTCACTCGGGCCGCAGGTCGCGGCGCCGGCGGCGGTTAAGCCGCCGGAAACGTCGGATATGTCGCCGGCGGCGTTGCGCGAGCACCAGCGCATCCTCTCGGCCTATGGCGGCGTCTATAACGATCCGAAGCTGCAAGCCATGATCGAACAGACCGTCGAACGCCTGGTAGCGGCGTCCGAGCGACCGGACCTGCACTACAAGGTCACGATGCTCAATTCGCAATCGATCAACGCCTTTGCCTTGCCGACCGGCCAGCTTTACGTGACCCGCGGGCTGGTGGCGCTCGCCAACGATGAATCCGAGCTGGCCTCGGTGCTGGCGCACGAGATGGGCCACGTCGTCGCCCGCCACGCCGCAATACGCGAAGAACAGGCGAAACAGGCGGCGCTGGTCGGCCGCGTCGTCAGCGACGTCATCAGCGATCCGGAAGTGGGGGCGCTGGCGCTGGCCAAGTCGAAGCTGGCGCTGGCCAGCTTCTCGCGGGCCCAGGAATTCGAGGCCGACGCCATCGGCATCGGCATCGCCTCGCGCGGCGGCTACGATCCGTACGGCGCGGTGCGGTTCCTCACCTCGATGGAGCACAATTCTGAGCTCAAGCCGCAGCAGAGCGGCGCCATCGATCCGCGCGCGCCGGATTTCCTGTCGTCGCACCCGGCGACACCGGAGCGGATTTCCAATGCGGTCGCCAATGCCCGCCAATATAGCGGCCCGACCACGACCGGCTCGATCGTCGGGCGGGACAAGGACGCCTATCTCAGCGGTATCAACGGCATCGTGTTCGGCGAAGATCCGAGCGAAGGGTTCGTCCGCGGCCGGCGCTTCCTGCACCCGCGCCTGGGCTTCACCTTCACCGCGCCCGAGGGCTTTAATCTCGACAACACCGCGCAGGCCGTGCTTGGCGTCAGGCACGGCGGCGGCCAGGCGCTGCGGCTTGACGTCGTGCGGGTGCCGGCCGAGCAGACGCTGGCCGCTTACCTGACCTCCGGCTGGATCGAGAATATCGACCCGAGCACGGTCGAGGACGTCACCATCAACGGCTTCGCCGGCGCGACCGCGGCCGCCAAGGGCGATCAGTGGGACTTCCGCCTCTACGCCATCCGCTTCGGCAGCGATGTGTACCGCTTCATCTTCGCCACCAAGCGTCGCTCGCCCGAGACCGATCGCATTTTCCGCGAGTTGGTCGGCACCTTCCGCCGCATGAGCCTGGCAGAGATCGAGGACGCCAAACCGCTCCGCCTGCAAGTGATTACGGTCGGACCTGGCGATACCGTCGAGAAGCTTGCCACCCGCATGGCGGTGGCCGACCGGCAGGTCGAACGCTTCCGCGTGCTCAACGGGCTCGAGCCCGGTGACCGGCTGAAGTCGGGCAGCGAAGTCAAGATCGTGGTGGAGTAAGGAAGTGACGGCATCTTTTTGCCGTCATTGCGAGCGAAGCGAAGCAATCCATTCCGGCGATGGCAAGCTGGATTGCTTCGTCGCTTCGCTCCTCGCAATGACGATGTTGCCCTGTCACATATCGATCGCGCGCTTGGCGACCGCCAGCGCCGCTTCGCGCACCGCTTCGCTCAAGGTCGGATGGGCATGGCAGGTGCGCGCGATGTCCTCCGACGAAGCGCCGAATTCCATGGCGAGGGCGGCTTCGGCAATCAAAGCTTCGGCGTCGGGCCCGAGAATGTGCACACCAAGCACGCGATCGGTCTTGGCGTCGGCCAGGATTTTGACAAAGCCTTCAGTGGCGAGGTTGGCTCTGGCGCGGGCATTGGCGGTAAAGGGAAACTTGCCGACCTGATAGGCGACGCCGGCCGCTTTGAGCTCCTCTTCGGTTTTCCCGACTGAGGCGATTTCCGGGAAGGTGTAGACGACGTTGGGGATCACCTCGTAATTCACGTGCCCGGCTTGGCCGGCAATGATCTCCGCGGCCGCAACGCCTTCGTCCTCCGCCTTGTGCGCCAGCATCGGTCCGGCGACGACGTCGCCGATGGCGTAGATGCCGGCGACATTGGTGCGGAAATGCGGATCGATAATGACGCGGCCGCGATTGTCTTTCTTCACCCCGACCGCTTCGAGACCAAGACCTTCGGTGAACGGGACGCGGCCGATTGCGACCAGCACCACATCGGCTTCGATGGTTTCGGCGGCGCCGCCGCCGGCCGGCTCAACCGTCACTTTCAGCGTCTTTCCCGATTTGTCGATCGCCGTGACCTTGGACGACAGCTTGAACGCGATACCTTGCTTCTGCAGCATGCGATTGAATTGCCGCGCCACCTCGCCGTCGATGCCGGGCAAAATGTGATCGAGAAATTCGACGATCGTCACCTGGGCGCCGAGCCGCCGCCAGACCGAGCCGAGCTCGAGCCCGATAATGCCGGCGCCGACGACCAGGAGCTTTTGCGGCACCTTCGGCAGTTCAAGCGCCCCGGTCGATGACACGATCCGCTTCTCGTCGACGTCGATGCCGTTGAGGCGGGCGACGTCCGAGCCGGTGGCGATGACGATGTTCTTGGTCTCCAGCGTCTGCGTCTTGCCGTCGTCGCCCGTTACTTCGATTTGTCCGGGCGCAACGATGCGCGCCGCGCCATGAAAGGTCTCGATCTTGTTCTTCTTGAACAAGAAGGCGACGCCGTTCACGTTGGCCTCAACATTCTGCTCCTTGTATTTGAGCAAGGCCGGCAGCTCGACGCTTGGCTTGCCGACTTTGATGCCCATTTGCGCAAAGCTATGGCCGGCCTCCTCGTAGAGCTCCGAGGCGTGCAGCAAAGCCTTCGAAGGGATACAGCCGACATTGAGGCAGGTGCCGCCGAACGTGGCGTTTTTCTCGACGACGGCGGTTTTCAAGCCGAGCTGTGCCGCGCGAATGGCGCAGAAATAGCCGCCGGGTCCGGTACCGATGACGATGAGATCGTAAGAAGCCATGACAGTTACCTATGGATTGTCATTGCCGGGCTTGTCCCGGCAATCCCGAAAGATCGGCAACACAGTGCCGGCTTAAGCGAGATGGCCGGGCTAAGCCCGGCCATGACGGACAGAAAATCACAAATCCAGAACCAGCCGCGCCGGCTCCTCCAAGGATTCCTTCACCCGCACCAGGAACGTCACCGCCTCGCGGCCATCGACGATGCGGTGATCGTAGGACAGCGCCAGATACATCATTGGCCGCGCCTCGATCTTGCCGGCGACCACCATCGGCCGCTCTTGGATCTTGTGCATGCCGAGGATGCCGGATTGCGGCGCATTGAGGATCGGCGTCGACATCAGCGAGCCGTAGATGCCGCCATTGGTGATGCTGAAAGTGCCGCCCTGCAGTTCGTCGATCTTGAGCGCGCCGTCGCGGGCGCGGTGACCGAAATCGGCGATGGCCTTCTCGATCTCGGCGATCGACTTCTGGTCGCAGTCGCGCACCACCGGCACGACCAGGCCGCGTTCGGTGCCGACCGCGATGCCGATATGATAATAATTCTTGTACACGATATCGGTGCCGTCGATCTCGGCATTGACGGCGGGGATTTCCTTGAGCGCCTGTACGCAGGCGCGCACGAAAAAGCCCATGAAGCCGAGCTTCACGCCGTGCTTCTTCTCGAACAATTCGCGGTATTGGCTGCGCAGCGCCATGACATGGGTCATGTCGACCTCGTTGAAGGTCGTGAGCATGGCGGCGGTGTTTTGCGCATCCTTGAGCCGGCGCGCGATGGTTTGACGAAGCCGCGTCATGCGCACGCGCTCTTCGCGCGCGGCGTCATCGGGCGGCGAAGGGGCGCGCGCCTGGACGGCGCCGGGTGCGGCGACCGGCGTCGGCTGCGCAGCGGCGCGCTCGATGGCGGCGAGCATGTCGCCCTTGGTGACACGACCGTCCTTGCCGGTGCCGGGCACGGCGGCGGGGTCGGTGCCGGTTTCGGCGGCGATCCGGCGCACCGACGGCGCTAACGGCAGCTCGCTGGCTGCTGCCTTGGCGGCGGGCGCCGCAGCCGGGGCGGGTTTTGGCGGCGGCGGGGCAGCCTGCGGCGTCGCCTCAGTTGGCTTGGCCGGCGCCTTCGCTGCGGCGGCGCCCGGACCTTCTTTGATCGCACCAAGCAGCGCGCCGACGGCAACCGTGTCGCCGTCCTTGACGGCGACGTCGGTGAGCACGCCGGCGGCCGGCGCCGGCACCTCGATCGTGACCTTGTCGGTTTCCAATTCCACCAGAGGCTCGTCGACCGCGACCGCGTCACCAGCCTTCTTGAACCATTTGCCGATCGTCGCTTCGGTCACCGACTCGCCAAGAGTGGGCACGCGAATCTCAGCCATTGCGATCCTCTATCCAATTCATGCCCGGCGCAGGCGGGGCACGATGGCGGAAAATTACCCCAACGCCTCTTCAAGAAAATTCTTCAGTTGGGCTTGATGCAGCGACATCTGCCCGACCGCGGTCGACGCCGAAGCCGGCCGGCCGGCGTAGCGGGCACGGCGATGCTTGGCGCCGATCTGGTTGAGCACCCATTCCAGGAAGATATCGACGAACACCCAGCCGCCCTGATTGCGCGGCTCTTCCTGGCACCAGACGATCTCGGCGTCCTTGAAGCGCGATAATTCGGTCATCAGCGCCTTGGTCGGGAACGGATAAAGCTGCTCGATGCGCAGCAAATAGACATCGTCGACGCCGCGTTTCTCGCGCTCGTCGTAGAGGTCGTAATAGACCTTGCCGGAGCACAGCACGACCCGCCTGATCTTGGCGTCCGGCACGAGCTTGATCTTTTCGTCCGGCGCGACCTGCGCATCGTCCCACAGCAGCCGATGGAATGACGTATCCGGGCCCATTTCGTCGAGCCGCGACACCGCGCGTCGGTGGCGCAGCAGTGACTTCGGCGTCATCAGAATGAGCGGCTTGCGGAACTCGCGCTTGAGCTGGCGGCGCAGGATGTGGAAGTAGTTCGCCGGCGTGGTGCAATTGGCGACCTGCATATTGTCCTCGGCGCACATCTGCAGGAAGCGCTCGAGCCTTGCCGAAGAATGCTCCGGCCCCTGCCCTTCGTAGCCGTGCGGCAACAGGCAGACCAGGCCGGACATGCGCAGCCACTTGCGCTCGCCCGACGAGATGAATTGATCGAACACGACCTGCGCGCCGTTGGCGAAGTCGCCGAACTGCGCTTCCCACATGGTCAGCGCATTGGGCTCGGCGAGCGAATAGCCGTATTCGAAGCCGAGCACGGCTTCCTCGGACAGCATCGAGTTGATGACCTCGAAGCGGGCCTGGCCGTCGCGCAGGTGATTGAACGGCGTATAGCGCCGCTCGTTCTCCTGGTCGATCAGCACCGAGTGGCGCTGCGAAAAGGTGCCGCGCTCGGAGTCCTGGCCGGACAGCCGTACCCGATGACCGTCGAGCAGCAGCGAGCAGATGGCGAGCGCCTCGCCGGTCGCCCAGTCGATATTCTGTCCGGAGTTCGATGGCTTTGCGGCGGCTCTCGATAAACCGCAACAGCGTGCGGTGCAGATGAAAGCCCGGCTCGAGCGTCGTGATCTTGTCGCCGATCTCCTTGAGTTCGGCGATGTCGACGCCGGTTTTGCCACGGCGCGGGTCTTCGGTGTCGCCGCCGGTCTTAAAGCCCGACCAGCGGCCATCGAGCCAGTCGGCTTTGTTGGCGCGGTAGCTCTGCCCCGCCTCGAGCTCGGCATCGAGGCGGTTGCGCCAATCGGCTTTCATTTTCTCGACGTCGGCCGGCGTCACCACGCCCTCGCCGATGAGCTTGTCGCTGTAGATCTCCAGCGAGGTCGGATGCTTGGCGATCGCCTTGTACATCAGCGGCTGGGTGAACGACGGCTCGTCGCCCTCGTTGTGGCCGTGCCGGCGATAGCAGAACATGTCGATGACGACCGGCTTCTGAAACTTCTGCCGGAATTCGGTCGCCACCTTGGCGGCGAACACCACGGCTTCCGGATCGTCGCCGTTGACGTGGAAGATCGGCGCCTCGATCATCTTGGCGACGTCGGACGGATAGGGCGACGATCGCGAGTAGCGCGGGTTGGTGGTGAAGCCGATCTGATTGTTGACGATGAAGTGCACCGAGCCGCCGGTGCGGTGGCCGCGCAAGCCGGACAGCCCGAAACACTCCGACACCACGCCCTGGCCGGCGAACGAGGCGTCGCCGTGGATCAGGAGCGGCATCACCATGGTGCGATCCTCGCGCGTGGCGCCGAGCTGATCCTGTTTGGCGCGCACCTTGCCGAGCACGACCGGATCGACGATTTCGAGGTGCGACGGATTGGCGGTCAGCGACAGGTGCACCTTGTTGTCGTCGAACTCGCGATCCGACGAGGCGCCGAGATGGTACTTGACGTCGCCCGAGCCTTCGATCTCGTTCGGCGTCGACGAGCCGCCCTTGAATTCGTGGAAGATCGCCCGATGCGGCTTGCCCATGACCTGGGCCAGCACATTGAGCCGGCCGCGGTGCGCCATGCCCATGACGATCTGCTGCACGCCCAGCGCGCCGCCGCGCTTGATGATCTGTTCCAGCGCCGGAATCATCAACTCGGCGCCGTCGAGGCCGAAGCGCTTGGTGCCGGTGAATTTCACGTCGCAGAATTTTTCGAAGCCTTCCGCTTCGACGAGCTTGTTGAGGATGGCGCGCTTGCCCTCGCGGGTGAAGGTGATCTCCTTGTCCGGCCCCTCGATGCGTTCCTGAATCCAACCCTTCTGCGCGCCGTCGGAGATATGCAGAAACTCGACGCCCAGCGTCTGACAATAGGTGCGGCGCAGGATGCCGACGATCTGACGGATGGTGCCGAATTCAAGGCCGAGCACCTTGTCGAGGAAAATCGGCCGGTCGAAATCGGCTTCGCCAAATCCATACGTCCCCGGATTGAGCTCTTCCTCGTCATTCGGCGGCTGCAGGCCGAGCGGATCGAGGTTGGCATGGAAATGCCCGCGGGCGCGATAGGCGCGGATCAGCATGAGCGCCCGTATCGAGTCGCGGGTGGCGCGCTCAACGTCGGTGGTGGAAAGCTCGACGCCCTTGGTCTGTGCTTGCGCTTTGACCTTCGTGCCGAGCGCCTTGCCGACTTCGGTCCAGTCGCCGTCGAGCGCCGAGATGAGCTCGCTGCGTTGTGGCGGCGGCCAGTCGGGACGGCGCCACGACGGACCATCGGCGCTTTCGATCACGTCGCGGGGGTCATCCTTGAGGCTTTGGAAGAAGGAGTGCCATTCGGCATCGACCGATTTTGGGTCGGCTTCGTAGCGCGCATACAGGTCTTCGATGTACGGGGCGTTGGCACCGTAAAGGAACGATGTGAGAGCGAAGGCAGCGTTCGCGTCCTGGCGAGACATGTGCGAATCCCGAGCTTAGGGAAGTGGGCAGCGGAAGAGCCGAAACGGAGAGCGACGAATCAACCCGGCCCCGGCGCGGGCGATTTCCCTTGTACCCTATTTAATCGCTCGATGCCGCAACCGAAAGACTAAGAAATGAATCACGATTTCATTATTTCGGCGAGGGTCTTTCCTAACCGAGCGGGAGACGGCGAGACTTTGATGCCGGCCGCCTCCATGGCGGCGATCTTGGTGTCTGCGCCACCCTTGCCGCCGGCGATAATGGCGCCGGCATGGCCCATGCGGCGGCCCGGGGGCGCCGTGCGGCCGGCGATAAAGCCGACGGTCGGCTTCTTGCGGCCACGCTTGGCTTCGTCGGCAAGGAACTGGGCGGCGTCTTCTTCCGACGCGCCGCCGATCTCGCCGATCATGACAATCGCCTCGGTCGCCGGGTCGGCGAGGAACATTTCCAGGATGGTGATGAAATCCGTGCCCTTGACCGGATCGCCGCCGATACCGACGGCACTGGTTTGCCCGAGCCCTTCTTGCGTCGTCTGAAACACCGCTTCGTAGGTGAGGGTGCCGGAGCGCGACACGATGCCGACCTTGCCGCGCTGGAAAATGTTGCCGGGCATGATGCCGATCTTGCATTCGCCCGCGGTCATGACGCCCGGGCAGTTCGGTCCGATCAGCCGCGATTGCGAACCGCACAGCGACCGTTTGACCTTCACCATGTCGAGCACCGGAATGCCCTCGGTGATGCAGACAATCAGCGGGATCTCGGCGTCGATGGCTTCGCAGATCGCGTCCGCCGCACCGGCCGGCGGCACGTAGATCACGCTGGCGTCGCAACCGGTTTTTTCTTTCGCTTCGAGCACGGTGTCGAATACCGGCAGGCCGAGATGCGTGGTGCCGCCTTTGCCGGGCGAAGTGCCGCCGACCATCTTGGTGCCGTAGGCGATCGCCTGCTCGGAATGGAACGTGCCATTCTTGCCGGTGAATCCCTGGCAGATGACTTTCGTGTTGTGGTCGATGAGGATCGGCATGAATCAGCGGCTCGTCTTCTTCTGAAGCAGCAGTGTCAGGTAGATACCCGGAATTTTCATCGGCGTCCCATCGGCCAAGAGCAGCGTCACGTCGTCGGTATATGTCCAAGACGTCACGCGCTGCGTGCCGTCGGCGGTCGCGCTTTGGCGAGCCGGCGCGCCGAGCTTCATGGTGTTGACGAGATCCTGCCTGACCTCTTCGCCGTCGACATCGTCGGCGCCAATGCCGCAGGACGCGACCTCGCCGTTGGGGCCGCGTGCTTCGCCGGCGACCAGTTCATGGTTGCCGCTCTTGAGCGTCACCAGCCAGGATTTCGAATGAGCAAATTGTCCGGGCTGCCGCGGCGTTCCGGCATCCTTGCGCACCGCAAGTTTCATCGCCGCCGCCTTGGCGTCGAGTGCGGCAAAATCCGGCGGTCCCGGCAAGCAAAAAGTCTGGAATGAGTTCACGAGCTCCGCGCTCCGTTCGTTGGCGTAAGCCGTGCCCACGGACGCAAGACACATGACCATGGCAAGGCGGAGCACGTCACCGACCCTTCCGCACGGCCTTGACGATCTTCTGCGCGGCATCGTCGAGGTCGTCGGCCGGCGTGACGTCAAGGCCGGATTTGTTGATGATCTCCTTGCCGAGCGCAGCATTGGTGCCTTCCAGCCGCACCACCAGCGGAACGCGCAAGCCGACGTCCTTGACGGCGGCGACCACGCCCTCGGCAATGATGTCGCAGCGCATGATGCCGCCGAAGATATTGATCAAAATCCCCTTCACGTTCGGATCGGAGGTGATGATCTTGAAGGCCGCAGTCACTTTGTCCTTGCTGGCGCCGCCGCCGACGTCGAGAAAATTCGCCGGCGTCTCGCCATAGAGCTTGATGATGTCCATGGTCGCCATGGCGAGACCGGCGCCGTTGACCATGCAGCCGATGGTGCCGTCGAGCGCGACATAGTTGAGATCGTAGTGCGAGGCTTCGATCTCCTTGGCGTCCTCTTCGTTCGGATCGCGCAACGCCGCAATGTCGGGATGCCGATAGAGCGCGCTGTCATCGAAGCCGATCTTGGCGTCGAGGCAGATAAGCGCACCCGCTTTGGTGACGACCAGCGGATTGATCTCGAGGAGGCTCATGTCCTTGGCGATAACCGCCTGATAGAGCTTCGGCAGCACGCTCTCGGCCTGCTTGGCGACCTCGCGGCTAAAGCCGAGCGCGTGCGCCACGGCGTGGGCGTGATGCGGCATGAAGCCGGTCGCCGGATCGACCGAGAATGACAGGATCTTTTCCGGACTGGTGCGTGCGACCTCTTCGATTTCGGTGCCGCCCTCGGTCGAGGCGACGAAAGCGACGCGTGCGGTGGCGCGATCGACCAGCGCCGAGAGATAGTATTCGCGGTCGATGCTGGAGCCTTCCTCGATATAGAGGCGATGCACTTGCTTGCCGTGCGGTCCGGTCTGGTGCGTCACCAGCGTAGAACCCAGCAGACGCTCGGCCTCACGCTTCACATCGTCGACCGATTTGACGACTTTGACGCCGCCAGCCTTGCCGCGGCCGCCGGCGTGAATTTGCGCCTTCACCACCCAGACCGGACCGCCGAGATCGTTGGCGGCCTTTACCGCCTCAGCGACGCTCAGCGCCGCAATGCCGCGCGGCACCGGAACGCCGAATTCGCGGAGCACGGCTTTCGCCTGGTATTCGTGAATGTTCATGCGGCTCGCTCACGGGTCCCACGCGACGCGCCCGGAACGTGAGAAGGTGGGGCTTTCACTACATCACTTGCCGAGATTGGGGGCAATCTTCTTGCAGGCCTCGACCAGACCTTCAACCGCCTGGGCCGACTTTTCGAACATCCCGCGCTCGGCGCCGTTGAGCTCGATCTCGACCACACGCTCGACCCCCTTGCTGCCGATGACGACCGGCACCCCGACATAAAGATCCTTGACGCCGTACTCGCCGTTGAGCCACGCCGCCGCCGGCAGCACCCGCTTCTTGTCGCGCAAATAGCTTTCCGCCATGGCGATCGCCGATGTCGCCGGCGCGTAGAAAGCCGACCCGGTCTTGAGCAGGCTGACAATCTCGCCGCCGCCGTTGCGGGTGCGATCGACGATGGCATCGAGGCGCGCCGCGGTGGTCCAGCCCATTTTGACCAGATCGGGCAGCGGAATGCCGGCGACCGCCGAATAACGCGTCAGCGGCACCATGCTGTCGCCGTGACCGCCGAGCACAAAGGCGGTGACATCTTCCACCGAGACGTTGAATTCGTCGGCGAGAAAGTAGCGGAAGCGCGCCGAGTCGAGCACGCCGGCCATGCCGACCACCATGTGCTTTGGCAGTCCGCAGCATTTCTGCAACGCCCAGACCATGGCGTCGAGCGGATTGGTGATGCAGATGACGAAGGCGTTGGGTGCGTATTTCTTGATGCCGGCGCCGACCTGCTCCATCACCTTGAGATTGATGCCGAGGAGATCGTCGCGGCTCATGCCGGGCTTGCGCGGCACCCCGGCGGTGACGATGCACACCGCGGCGCCTTCGAGCGATTCGTAGGAATTGGTGCCGGTGATGCGGGCGTCGAAGCCGTCGACCGGCGAGGCCTGAGCCAGATCGAGCGCCTTGCCCTGCGGGATGCCTTCCATGATGTCGAACAGGATGACGTCGCCCAGCTCCTTGAGCCCGACCAGATGCGCCAGCGTTCCGCCGATTTGACCCGCCCCGATCAACGCAATTTTGTTTCGCGCCATCGCAGAAAATTCCTTGATTGGCTAAGACCCCCGACTGCCGCGGTCCTTAGCCCGTTCGGCACGCGCGTTCAAGCCGCCTGCCGGTGACCGCTCGGTCCGGAACCAGTTTGCTGCCGCAGACTTTTCAAGGTGGAGGCTGACGCGGCGGTGGCCGAGGCGAAACCCACATGATGAGCTGGCGCTCGCCGACGGTGACGAAAATATTGCGCGTGCTCGGCCCCGGCCTGTTGACCGGAGCGGCCGACGACGACCCGAGCGGCATCGCCACCTATTCGCAAGCCGGCGCCCAGCTTGGCTACATGCTGTGCTGGACCATGTTCCTGACCACGCCGTTCATGGTCGCGATCCAGATCGTGAGCGCTCGGGTCGGCGCGGTCACCGGGCTCGGACTGGCCGCCAACTTGCGCCAAGTCCTGCCGCCGGTGCTGCTCTATGGCGTCATCGTTCTTTTGGCGCTGGCCAACATTTTCAACATCGCCGCCGATATTGCGGCCATGGGCGAAGCGGTGCGGCTTTTGGTCGGCGGGCCGGCCAAGATATACGCGCTGGCGCTTGGCGCGCTTTGCCTCGCCGCCCAGATCTTCGTGCCGTATCGGCAGTATGCCCGGTACCTGAAATTCCTCACCCTTGTGCTGTTCGCTTATGTGGCGACCGCATTCAGCGTTGCGATCCCGTGGGATCAGGTGCTGGTCTCGACATTCGTGCCGCGCATTGCCTGGAATCGCGATACCATTTTGTTGTTGGTGGCGGTGCTCGGCACCACCATCAGTCCCTATCTGTTTTTCTGGCAGGCTTCGCTCGAAATGGAAGATCGGCGGATCAAAGAAAGAAAAAAGGAGGCGCCGCTGGAAAATGGAACCGCCACGGCCGGCAAGCGCTTCGAGCCTATCGTGCTCGATACCTGGGCCGGTATGATGTTGTCGAACGTCATCGGCTTCTTCATCATCGTGACGACGGCGGCAACGCTTCACGCCAAGGGCGGTGCGCAGATCGGTACGGCAGCGGATGCCGCCGAGGCGCTGCGGCCGCTCGCCGGGCCATTTGCCTTTCTGCTGTTTTCGATCGGAATCATCGGCACCGGCTTGTTGGCGATTCCGGCGCTGGCAGGTTCGATCGCCTATGCGGGCGCCGAGATGTTCGGCTGGAAGAACAGCCTCGGCCTGCAGCCGCAGCGCGCCCGCGGCTTCTACTTCATCATCGGCGGAGCGACGGCGATTGGCGCGCTCGGCGCCATGAGCCCGATCAATCCGATCACGCTGCTGGTATGGAGCGCGGTGTTCAACGGCATCGTCGCCGTACCGCTGATGATCGGCATGATGCTGGTGATCACCAACACCAGTATCATGGGAACGTTCGTCGCCTCGCGGACATTGGCGAGTTTCGGCTGGCTGGCAACCTTGCTGATGACCGTGGTCGTTGCCGCCTTTTTCGTCACTTCGGCAACCGGCTAATGCCAGCCGATCTTTTTACGTTTCGACGATGCCGCTCGACGACCCGGACAATTGCGCATGGGCGGCGCCATGCGGCCGCGCCAAATAAGCCTGCGAGCGCATCTCGATCAGGCGCGAGGCGGTGCGCTTGAATTCCTGCGCCTCAAAACCTTCGTCGCCGCGATACAGCATATCGGGTCCGGCTGCGGCCGACGCGATCAGCTTGACGTTCATGTCGTAGAGCGTGTCGATAAGAATGATAAAGCGCTTGGCCGCGTTGCGGTTGTCGAACGTCATGACCGGAACGTGATCGAGAATGACGGTGTGGTATTCGTGCGCGATCCGCAGGTAGTCGGGGGCGGCGAGCGGTTGCTCGCAAAGATCGTGGAACGAAAAACGCGCCACGCCCATGGCGGCGCGCGGCACGTGCACGCTGCGGCCCTTCAATGGCAATTCCTGCGCCGCGCCGTCATGGCCGGGCACGAGCCGCCGCCAGGCATCGTCGAGCGCGGCATCGGCGGCGCCGTCGGCCGGCACGTACCACACCGGCATGCCGGCAAGCTTCTCCAGCCGGAAGTCGGTGCGTGACGCAAGCTGCACGATATCCATGTGCACTTCCAGCATATGGATGAACGGCACGAACAAAGCGCGGTTCAAACCGTCCTGGTAAAGCTCATCCGGCGCGACGTTGGAGGTCGCGACCACGACGACGCCGCGCTCGAACAGCTGCGCGAACAGCCGGCCGAGGATCATGGCGTCGGCGATGTCGGTGACGTGGAATTCATCGAAGCAGAGCAGCCAGGCCTCGCGGGCCAGGTCGTTCGCGGTCAGCGCGATCGGGTCTGCGTCGGCATGTTCGCCGACCTTCATCTTTTGCCGGAAGCCATGGACGCGCTCGTGCACGTCGATCATGAATTCGTGGAAATGGGCGCGGCGCTTTCGCTGCACCGGGCTTGCCTCGAAGAACAAATCCATCAGCATGGTTTTGCCGCGGCCGACGTCGCCGTAGATGTAGAGGCCCTTGAGCGGCGTTTCGTCTTTGGCGCGCGAAGCAAACAGCCAGCCCAGCGAGGAGGATTTGCGCGCCAGGCGATGTTCGACGAGCCGCGCTTCCAGCCGCGCCAGCATGTCGACCACCGCGATCTGCGCCGCGTCGCGCTCGACTCTGCCGCCGGCGACACCCGCGGCGTATCGCGCTGTGATGGAGCTCGCCATGGTCCTGTTAACTGGTGTGCGCAAAACGTGGCGGGAGAGGCGAATGCTTAACGGGGTAGCACGGCTTTTTGCACGTCTCGTTGCACGTCTCTTTGCATGTCTTGGGCCAATGCGCGCCGCCAAACGGTCATGAACTTAATTATTAGCCATGCGTATATGCAATGCGAGCATGTTGCTCAATGCTTTGCCTTGCTAAACGTCGGCGCCACCCGACATGATGGGGTGAGTCGGGGCGCACGCGCTTTGGGACGCAATCACAAAGACGTTTCGTCACGGCGACGCGCCCGAATGGGAGGACGCGATCAGGAGGTTCTTTGACAATGTCAGGAGACCTCTGGAATGCAGGACATTCTTCCCGATGGCGGCGTGATCCGCAAATTGTGGATCGGCGAAACCGATAAATACCGCGACCATTTGCTGCGGCTCGACGCGACCAGCCGGCACAGCCGGTTCGGCGGCGGCGTATCCGACGACTTCATCCGCAATTTCGTCGATCTCTCCTTGTCGCTTGATGCCGTGGTGCATGGCTTCTTCGTCGACGGCGTGATGTGCGGCGGTGCTGAGCTGCGGCAACTTGGCGTGCGCTTTCCACGACAGGCCGAAGCTGCCATCAGCGTGGAGAAGCCTTGGCAAAGCCATGGCGTCGGCTCGGCGCTGCTGCGCCGAACCTTGCTCACGGCGCGCAACCGCGGCTTCCGTCTCTTGCACATGGCCTGCCTGGCCGAGAACCGCCGCATGCAACAGCTCGCGCGCAAGTTCGATGCTGAACTGTCTTTCGACTTTGGCAGCGTCGTCGGAGAGGTCGAGTCCTGGCGCCCCAACCCGTTGTCGGTGATGCAGGAGTTCATGGCCGACGGCCACGGCTTCGCGACCGCCATGCTCGACCTGCAATCGCGGATGCTGCGGGCGTAGAGCGCAACCCTCAAGGGTGGGCGTAGCGCAGCGCCGGCACGCCGAGCGGGTAGGCCGCCTCGACGACATAGGGCCCGCCGCCAACCGACGAGCGCGACGAAAACAGCACGAAGCGCGAGACCTCGAACGACGCCGAGCGGAAGTGCCCGCGGGCGCTGAGATAGTCGGCGACCTGCCGGCTTGAGGATTCGCGCAACCGCGCCAGCGTCACATGCGGGATATATTTTCGGCCCTCGGGCTCGAGCCCGAGCCGCTGCAACAGCCGTTCTTGCTCGGCTTGCAGCTCCAGCAGCGGCGGCTTGGCCGTCGCCGCCGCCACCAACGCGCGCGGCTTGCGGCCGCCGAAGGATGTGAGCCCGTCGAGCCGCAGCTCGAATGGCTGGCGCTGCACGCGCCCAAGCAAGCCGGCAATGTCCCGCGCCAGCGCGTCATCGATATCGCCGATGAAGCGCAAGGTCAGGTGATAATTCTGCGGATCGATCCAGCGGGCCCCGGGCAAACCGCCGCGCATCATGGCGAGCGACTCGGCGACGTGCCGCGGGATTTCAAGACCTGTGAACAGACGGGGCATGACACCTGCGGTCCAAAATCGGCAACATGCTCGGCGAATCGCAGCAACGGCAGCATGAGGGGATCGCCTGCTGCATGCAACCCTCACGATGGATGCTGGCTGCGGGCACGAGCGACAAGCTCTTCCACCTTCGGCAGGATACGCGCAACGATGACGTCGACGCCCGCGGCGTTTGGATGCAGGCCGTCCTTCTGCAGCAAGCCGAGATCGGCGGCAACGCCGTCGAGAAAGAACGGATAGACCAGCGCGCCGTATTTGGCGGCGAGCTCGGGATAGATGCTTTCGAATGACCGCGCGAAATCAGGCCCAAGATTCGGCGCCGCCCGCATGCCGCACAAAAGAACGGCGATGTGGCGGTCGGTTAAGCGTTGCAGAATTGTGTCGAGCGCCCCGCGCGTCACCTGCGGCTTGATCCCGCGCAACATGTCGTTGGCGCCGATTTCGAGGATGACGGCGTCGGTGCCGTCCGGCACCGACCAATCCAGCCGCCCCAGCGCGCCGGAGGCGGTATCGCCGGAGACGCCGGCATTGGCGATCACCGCGGCAACGCCCTTGGCGGCGAGCGCCGCCTGCAGCCGCGGCACAAAGCCTTCGTTCGCCGGCAATCCCAAGCCCGCGGTCAGCGAGTCGCCAAACGCGACGACCTTGACCGGCGTCTCGGCGTGCGCTGCCGTAATGGCTATGCCAAGAAAAAGCGCAACGCTACAAACGGCCGCACGCACGACGTGGCGCAGCCTTCTTCCGCCCCCATATGATCGAGCACGATTCGACGCTGAGGGGTGCTTAGCCAGAAACATGCATGACACGTTGGGGCATCCTTTCGGCGGCTCCGCCATTGCGCTGCGCGGGGTCGACCTGTCGCTCGGCGGCGGCGCCGTCCGCGTTCACATCCTGCGAGACATCGGCCTCAATATAGGGCGCGGCGAAGCCGTCGCACTCCTTGGCCCCTCGGGATCGGGCAAGTCGACGCTGCTGATGGTCATGACCGGGCTGGAACGGCCGGATGCCGGTTCGGTGGTCGTCGCCGGCGAGGACCTCGGCAAGCTCGACGAGGATCAGCTCGCGCGCTTTCGCGGCAGGCATATCGGCATTGTTTTCCAGGCCTTCCATCTCATTTCCACCATGACGGCGCTGGAGAACGTCGCCGTCCCGCTCGAACTCGCCGGCGCGCAGGATGCGTTTGGGCGCGCCGAGCGCGAGCTGACCGCGGTCGGACTCGGCGGCCGGCTATCGCATTATCCGGCGCAGCTGTCCGGCGGCGAGCAGCAACGCGTTGCGCTCGCCCGCGCGCTCGCTCCCAGTCCGGCCATCGTCGTCGCCGACGAACCGACCGGCAATCTTGACGAGGCGACCGGGCAGGAGATCATCGAGCTTCTGTTTCGCGGCCATCGCGAACGCGGTACCACGCTCGTGCTCGTGACCCACGACACCGAGCTCGCGGCACGCTGCGATCGGGTATTGCACATTCATTCGGGCCGGCTCGAAGCGCCGTCGCCGCGTATGGCGCCGCACGAATGACGCCGCTTGCGCTGCGTTATGCCTGGCGCGAACTCCGCGGTGGCTTGCGCGGCTTCGGCGTCTTCGTCGGCTGTATCGCGCTCGGCGTCATGGCCATTGCCGGCGTCGGCTCGGTGGCCCAAAGCCTCGCCGATGGCCTTGCGCACGCCGGCGGCCTGATCCTCGGCGGCGATCTTGCTTTCTCGCTGGTGCAGCGGGAAGCCAACGACAGCGAGCGCCGTTTTCTTGATGCGCATGGCGCCGTGTCCGCCGTTGCCACGATGCCGACCATGGCGCGCGCGAGCGACGACCGAACGACGCTGGTCGAGATCAAAGCGGTCGATGACGCCTACCCGCTATTGGGCGCGGTCGCGACCGATCCCGACATGCCGCTTGCGCCGCTGTTCGCGCGCCAGGCCGACGCCTTCGGCGCCGCCGCCGATCCGGCCTTGCTGACGCGCCTCGATCTCAAGCTCGGCGACCGCATCACCATCGGCAAAGCGGTGATCGAATTGCGCGCGGCGCTCACAAGCGAGCCGGACAGATTGGCCGGCGGGATCAGTTTCGGACCGCGCCTGCTGATCAGCCAGGCCGCCTTGCGCGCGAGCGAACTCCTGCAGCCCGGCAGCCTGGTACGATGGCAATATCGGCTGCGCCTGCCCGCGGCGAATGCGAGCGACAACGCCCTCGCCGCTGTTGAGCAGGACGCGCGCACCGAATTTCCAAATGCCGGCTGGGACACCCGCACCCGCAAGAAGGCCTCGCCGCAGCTCGAGCGCAATGTTGAGCGATTCGGTCAATTCCTCACGCTTGTCGCCTTGACCGCTCTGCTGGTCGGCGGCGTCGGCGTCGCCAATGCGGTGGCGAGCCATCTGGCGCGCAAGCGTGATGCGATCGCGACCATGAAATCGCTGGGCGCCGCCGGCGCCGACATATTCGCCATCTATTGCGCGCAGATCATGCTGGTCGCGCTGTTCGCGACGCTGATCGGCGCCGGCATCGGCGCTGTCCTGCCGTTTGCGATCGTGCGGCTGTTCGGCGCCATCATTCCGCTGCCGGTCGCGCCGGCGCTCTATCCGGCGGTGCTGGTGCTGTCGGTCGCGTATGGACTGTCGACGGCGCTCGCGTTTGCCTTGTGGCCGCTCGGTCGCGCGCACGATGTTTCGGTCTCCATGCTATTCCGCGACCAAGTGGCCGCCGAGCGGGTTTGGCCGCGGCGCCGCTACGTCGTCGCCACGGTCTTGATCGTCGCCGCTCTCGCCGCATTGGCGATCTTCGCCGCCTACGACCGCCGCCTTGCCATGATGTTCGTCGCATCCGCTGCCGTGATCTTCGCGGCGCTGCGGCTGGTGGCGATGCTGACCATGGCGCTGGCGCGCCGTTTGCCTCGCCAGCGCTCGGTGCTGATGCGGCTTGCCATCACCAACATCTACCGGCCGGGCGCTTTGACGCCGAGCGTCGTGCTCTCGCTCGGGCTCGGCCTTTCCTTGCTGGTGACCGTGGTCGAAATCGACGGCAACCTGCACCGCCAATTCGCGGCGGCGCTGCCGGAAAAGGCGCCGTCGTTTTTCTTTATCGATATTCCAGCTGCCGACGCCGATCGCTTCGACATCTTCGTGCGCGACCTCGTGCCAGGCTCCAGGCTGGAGCGCGTCCCCATGTTGCGCGGCCGCATCGTCGCCGCCGGCGGAATCACTGCCGAAAATCTCAAACCCGGCGACGGATCGGCCTGGGTGCTGCGCGGCGACCGCGGCATCACCTATGCGCCGGCGCTGCCGGCCGGCTCGCGCCTGATCGCCGGCGAATGGTGGCCGGCCGACTATGCGGGACCGCCGCTGGTTTCGCTCGAGAACCGGACGGCCGAGGATCTCAAGCTGAAAGTCGGCGACACCATCACCGTCAATGTGCTCGGCCGCAATGTAACGGCGCGCATCGCCAACCTGCGGGCGGTCGACTGGCAGAGCCTCGGCATCAATTTCGTCCTGGTGTTTTCGCCCGGCACGTTCGCCGGCGCCCCGCATACCGACATCGCCACGCTGACATTCGCCGACGGCGGCACGACGGCCGAGGAAACGACGCTCGTCAAAGCGCTGGCCGAGGCGTTTCCTACCGTCTCCGCCGTGCGCGTCAAAGACGCGCTCGACGCGGTGGACCACCTCGTCGGCAACCTGGTCTTGGGGTTGCGCGGCGCAAGCCTAGTGACGCTGATCGCTGCGGCCTTGGTGCTCGGCGGCGCGCTAGCCGCCGGACAGCGCTTTCGCATCTACGACGCTGTCATCCTCAAGACCTTGGGCGCGACGCGGCTTCGCCTCCTTGTGGCCTACGCCGTCGAGTATCTTCTCATCGGGCTTGCCGCCGTCGTCTTCGGCGTCGTCGCCGGCTCCATCACCGCCGAGCTCGTGATCACGCGCGTCATGGAATTTTCGTTCGTTTGGGTGGCGTTGCCGGCTGCCGCAACCGCCCTGTTTGCGCTCTTGGTTACCGTTGCGCTCGGGCTTGCCGGAACGTTTACCGCGCTCGGGCACAAACCCGCCGAAGTGCTGAGGAATCTGTAGCCGGCGGCGATTGTGAACGGACGGTAACCTGCTGCAAATATTGCACCCATGCCATCTGGCGCGGGTATCGCTTTGGCATTAGATTCCACCCACGCAAGCGTCCGGCCTTCCGGACAGAACTGCCCGGCGGGAGCCGGGATAACTTTAGGGGTATTCTCCATGTCGGACTTCGACCGGAATATCGCGGGCGCCCGCACCGGCTATCGCACCGATCAGGTGGCGATCGATGCAGGCCTGCGCGCGTACATGATCCGCGTCTTCAATTATATGACCGCCGGCGTGGCGCTGACCGGGCTGGTCGCTTGGTTCGCGTATCAGGCGGCCGGCGGCGAGGCGATCCACATCTCCGGAAACTCGATCACTGGACTGACGGCGTTCGGGCACGCGATCTTCGCCAGCCCGTTGCTGTGGCTCTTCGTGCTCGCGCCACTCGGCCTGGTGATGCTGCTCAGCTTCGGCATCAACCGGCTTTCGGCGGGCACGGCGCTGACGCTGTTCTTCGTCTATTCCGGCCTGCTCGGGCTGTCGCTGGCGTCGATCTTCCTCGCTTATACCGGGGCGTCGATCACGCGCGTATTCTTCATCTCGGCGGCGACGTTCGGCGCCACCAGCCTGTACGGCTACACCACCCAACGCGACCTGACGAGCCTGGGTTCGTTCATGTTCATGGGCCTGATCGGCATCGTCATCGCCAGCCTGGTCAACATCTTCCTGCATTCGAGCGCGCTGTATTGGGCGATCTCGGTGATCGGCGTGCTCGTGTTCGTCGGGCTCACCGCCTACGACACGCAGAGCATCAAGGAGATGTATGACGTCAACGACGACGGCACCGTTTCCGGCCGCAAGGCGGTGATGGGGGCGCTGCGGCTCTATCTCGACTTCATCAACCTGTTCCTGATGCTGCTGCGCATCTTCGGCGACCGGCGCTAACCGAACAGGCAAAGGAATACGGCAACGCCCCGGACCATGGTCCGGGGCGTTTTTCTTTGCCAGATCGTTTTTGGGCGGTGATGCAACGCCGGCTCGGCAGCGCCGATGCGGCGCCGCCGTGAAAGTCCCTAGCCAGCGACCACGCTGAGCGAGCGGTCGAGCGCGCCGAGAACCCGGTCAAGCTCGTGGCCGCGGCGCAGAATATGGCCGGTCGCCGAAATCACGCTGTAAGCGCCCTGCCGGCGGCCGAGGCGCGGATTCTTCTCGATGCGGTAAATGGGAAATTCGGTGGCGCGGCGGAAGACGGAAAATACCGCGCGATCCTTGAGGAAATCGATGGCGTAATCACGCCACTCGCCGGCGGCTACCTTGCGGCCGTAGAGACTGAGGATGCGGTCAAGCTCGCGCCGGCTGAAGGTGACCTTGCTCGCGGGGGCGGGCGCGCGCAACTCGCCCCCGCGCCACGTGCTCGGCTCGATTTCGCCGAATGTCATGCGGCGCCTCCTGTGTGATTGAAACGTGCGTCGAAACGCGTGTCACTGAAGTTTCACGGTCATGATCGCGCCGGACGGGTTCGGCGGCAAGAGCCTTCCGTCGGTTCTTCAACCGACGCGGCGGGTGCGGCATTTTCGACCAGGAGAATCACGGATTCGTTAGGCCAATCATAAAGCGGCCCTATTTCGGTCAATCACGCGCCAAGCTGAATTGCAAAATACTGGATCGTTGCCTCAGGGCCCGGTCCGGATCGCATTCCGGATTCCTCAGCCCCCCAGCCCCCCGGGGTGTGGACGGATCGGGCCAGAGTTTTCCGCGTACGGTTCAATCCCCAATATGCTTAAGGCCGGCTCTCATCGCCGGCCTTTTCTCTTGATGCTTTTGCCGCGAAGCACAAAACCGGCGAGACCGGCGATGGAAGCTTTGCTGATTTTGTTAATGCTTTCTTACCGCGGACGACAAGGCGGCGAGACGGGGGGGACGAACGTCCTATCGATCGCGGGTCGCCGGTTCTCTGACTTCCGTCGTCTGACGGGCGACAGGCACGAAGGCGGCGCCGAGGACGACGCCTGGCTTGTCGCGCGAGCCTTGCTGTATCAGGACGGCGGCGCCGTCGACAGCTGCACCGTCGGTGTCGTCGCCCAGGATATCTACGATCGGAACATTCCAGACCGCGTCAGTGCCCGTATAGTCGCCGAGCTTCAGCCAGCGGCGCACGACGTTGTGATAGGTCACCGTGCGTCCATGATTCTCGCCGCGGCCGATGTCGACCGCTACCGCCTGCGTCAGCGGACACAGCCACACTTCGCCGCCGACATGTTCTTTTCCGGCGGCAACCTTGATGTTCAAGGTGCTGCCGCCAACCGACAGCAGGACCGGCACCGACATGACCGCCACATTGCGATCGGTCACGGTAATCGCGCGCTCCACCGCGGCGCGGTCGCTGCCGAGAACATGCGTCGAGCCGTTGACCACGATTTGCGGCGTATAGACCTGGCGATCGCCGCGCGCACGCGCGTAGGCGCGCTGCCGCGCCGAATGCGCCGGATTGGCAAGCGTGTCCTTCCAGCCGAGATAGTCCCAATAGTCGATCGGCACGCTGACCGCGATCAGCGACGGATCGCCGGCGAGCTCGCCGAGCAACTTGTCGGCCGCGGGACAGGACGAACATCCTTGACTGGTGAATAGCTCAACCACCGCACGCGGTTCGCTGGCATTGGCGAGCCCGGAGCCTAAGACCAGCAATCCGGCGATGAAAGGCGCCGACGAAAGGCGGCAACGCAGCATTCCCATCTCCACCCAACCGCTCAAGCGGTTGGGACTTGCATCGAGGACTAGGTGATTGCGCTTTGATATCGAGGGCGCCAGTCACCTGCTACTCAATTCGAAGTGAAACCCGCCTTATTGCGTAGCATGATTAAGCCGCGAGATGGCGCAGCACATACTGCAATATCCCGCCATTCCTGAAATAGTCGAGCTCGTCGACCGTATCGATCCGGCAGATCAGCGGCACCCGCCGCAGCCCGCCGTCGGAGGCGACGATTTCGGCAATCAGCCGCTGATGCGGTTTGAGATCGCTATGCAGGCCGCGGATCGTGACCTGCTCGTCGCCCTTCAAGCCCAGCGTTTGCCACGAAGTGCCTTCCTCGAACACCAGCGGTACCACGCCCATGCCAACGAGATTGGAGCGATGGATGCGCTCGAACGATTGCGCGATCACGGCGCGCACGCCGAGCAGAACGGTGCCCTTGGCCGCCCAGTCGCGCGACGAGCCGGTGCCGTATTCCTTGCCGGCGAACACCACGAGCGGCACATGTTCGCTCTTGTAGCGCATGGCGGCGTCATAGATCGTCATGCGCTGGCGCGAGGGATAGTGAATCGTGTAGCCGCCTTCGACCCCGGGCACCATCTGGTTCTTGAGCCGGATGTTGGCGAAGGTGCCGCGCATCATCACCTCGTGATTGCCGCGCCGCGTGCCGTATTGATTGAAATCGACCGGCTTGACCTTGTGATCGACCAGATATTTGCCGGCCGGCGAATCCACTTTGATCGAGCCCGCCGGCGAGATGTGATCGGTCGTGATCGAGTCGAGGAACAGCCCGAGCACGCGGGCGTCGACCACGTCGGTCGGCGCTTCCGGCCGGCGCGACATGCCGGAAAAATACGGCGGGTTCTGCACGTAGGTCGATTTGTTGTCCCACGGATAGGTCAGCGCGCCCTGCACGACGATCTTGCGCCAGTTGGCGTCGCCCTTGAACACGTTGCCGTATTTGCGGGTGAACATCTGCTTGGAGATGTTCTTGCGGATGAACCCATCGATCTCGCGGCTCGACGGCCAGATGTCGCGCAGATAGACCTTGCGGCCCTTCTGGTCGGTTCCGAGCGGCGTCTTGGCGACGTCGATCTGCATCGAGCCGGCGATGGCGTAGGCGACGACCAGCGGCGGCGATGCCAGATAATTGGCGCGCACGTCGGCATTGACGCGGCCTTCGAAATTGCGATTGCCGGACAGCACCGCGGCGGCGACCAGATCGCTGTCGTTGATCGCCTTGGAAATCTCCGGCGGCAGCGGGCCGGAATTGCCGATGCAGGTGGTGCAGCCGAAGCCGACCAGATTGAAGCCGAGCTTGTCGAGGTCTTTCTGCAAGCCGGATTTGCTCAAATATTCGCCGACCACTTGTGAGCCGGGCGCGAGCGAGGTCTTCACCCACGGCTTGACCGTAAGGCCTTTCGCTATCGCCTTGCGGGCAAGAAGTCCCGCCGCGATCATCACGCTCGGGTTCGAGGTGTTGGTGCAGGACGTGATCGCGGCAATCACCACGTCGCCGTGGCCGAGCGTGTGGCCGCGGTCCTCGACCGGCACGCGCTTG
This sequence comes from uncultured Alphaproteobacteria bacterium, assembly GCA_963829395.1. GTDB lineage: Bacteria > Pseudomonadota > Alphaproteobacteria > Rhizobiales > Xanthobacteraceae > BOG-931. The sequence goes on from CAWHHX010000005.1 coordinate 246,570, forward strand.
TCCATTTCGCCTGCCTTGCCGAACTCCTTGTCCATCGCCTGAGCGAAGCCGCTTTTGACCTCTTTGAGCGGCACCCGGTCCTGCGGGCGCTTGGGGCCGGCGAGCGACGGCTCGACCGAGGCGAGCTCAAGCTTGAGGACTTCGGTGAAGAACGGATCCTGCGCCGCCTTGGTGTGATACATGCCCTGCGCCTTGGCGTAGGCCAGCACCAGCGCCACGCGCTCCGCCGTGCGCCCGGTGTCGCGCAGATAGCGGATGGTGTCGTCGTCGATCGGGAAGAAGCCACAAGTGGCGCCGTATTCCGGCGCCATGTTGCCGAGCGTGGCGCGGTCCGCGATCGACAGGCTCGCCAGGCCAGGCCCGAAATATTCGACGAATTTGCCGACCACGCCGCGCTTGCGCAGCATCTGCGTCACGGTGAGGACCAGGTCGGTCGCGGTGACGCCCTCCTTGAGCTTGCCGTTGAAGCGCACGCCGATCACTTCCGGCAGCAGCATCGAATAGGGCTGGCCGAGCATGGCGGCCTCGGCCTCGATGCCGCCGACGCCCCAACCGAGGACGGAAAGCCCGTTCACCATGGTGGTGTGCGAATTGGTGCCGACCAGCGTGTCCGGATAGGCGAGTTCGGTTGCCGTCACCTTGTCCGCGAACTTGATCTTGGCCTTTGCGGTCCAGACGGTCTGCGACAGATATTCGAGATTGACCTGGTGGCAGATGCCGGTGCCGGGCGGCACCACGCGGAAATCCTCAAACGAACGCTGCGCCCATTTGAGAAACCGGTAGCGTTCCTGATTTTGTTTGTATTCTTCGTCGACATTCTTTTTGAACGCGGCGTTGTTGCCGAAATAATTGACCACCACCGAATGGTCGATGACGAGATCGACCGGCACCAGCGGATTGATCTTTTTCGGGTCGCCGCCGAGCATCTTCATGGCGTCGCGCATGGCGGCGAGATCGACCACGGCGGGGACGCCGGTGAAATCCTGCATCAGCACGCGCGCCGGCCGAAAGGCGATTTCGCGGTCGGAGGTCTTGGTCTTGAGCCATTGCGCGACCGCCTGAATGTCTTCCTTGGTGACGGTGCGGCCGTCCTCATTACGCAAAAGGTTTTCGAGCAGGACCTTGAGCGAAAACGGCAGCCGCGAGATGCCCTTGAGGCCGTTCTTCTCCGCCACCGGCAGGCTGTAATAGGCGTAGGTCTTGGACCCGACCTTGAGCGGCCTTAAGCATTTGAAGCTGTCGAGCGAAGTCATGATTATTTTCCCATCCTGCCGGCCGCCCGCCGGCGCGATTGCGGATAATTTATTGCCGGAACGGGCTCCAACGGAGCGTTGTCGCCGGGCGCGGAAAGCGCTCGCTAACGCGCCGCTGACCGCGTTTCGGCTTATAAGGGTCTTTTCAAGACTTGTGCCAGATCGGCAAGAAATGGTCGATAACATGCCGCCGATAACCGGCTGCTGATGGCCGGATCGTCCGCTGCTTCCGAACGGGCGCATGCGGCTTTCGCCTTTCTGCTTAGGACGTTGTCGATGCGGCTTTCCGCCTCCGATCTCGCCTGCCGCCGCGGCGGCCGCGACGTCTTCGCCGGCGTGAGCTTTGCCGTCGCGGCCGGCGAAAGCCTGCGATTCGCGGCCGCAATGGCGCGGGAAAATCCTCGCTGCTGCGCATGGTCGTGGGCCTCGTCCGCCTCGCCGGCGGCAGCCTCGCCTTGGACGGCGGCGATCCCGAACTGACCGTCGGCGAACAGGCCCATTATCTCGGCCACCAGGACGCCTTGAAGCCCTCGTTGTCCGTCGCCGAAAACTTGCGATTCTGGGCGGCCTTTCTCGGGTCGGCCGCGGCCGACACCGAAGAGCCGCTTGCCGCGGTCGGGCTCGATACGCTGGCCGACCTGCCTGCGGCTTATCTGTCTGCCGGACAACGACGGCGCCTCTCGATCGCCCGCCTGCTCGCGGTCAAGCGCCCGGTCTGGCTCCTCGACGAGCCGACCTCGACGCTCGACGCCGCGGCGCAGGTGCGGCTCGGCGAAATCATGCAGGCGCACTTGACGACGGCGGCATCATCCTGGCCGCGACGCATGGCGCGCTGGGGCTCGAGAGCGCGCGGGAATTGCGGCTCGATCAGGCATCCGCACCGCGACGTGCCGATGGAGACAGTCGCCATGAGTTCGCTGCTGCAATCCTCGTTCGCGACATGCGCATCGCCGTGCGCGTCGGCGGCGGCGCGCTGATGGGCGTGCTTGTTCTTTCTGGTCGTCGTCACGCTGGTGCCGTTCGCGCTCGGACCCGACCTCGCGCTGCTCAAGCGGATCGGGCCGGCGATCCTGTGGCTCGCCGCTTTGCTGGCCAGCCTGCTGGCGCTCGACCGGCTGTTTGCCGCCGATCACGACGACGGCTCGCTCGATCTCATCCTCATGGGCCGCGCGCCGCTCGAAATCGTCGTGGCCGTCAAGGGCCTCGCCCATTGGCTCACGACCGGCTTGCCGTTGGTCATTGCGGCGCCGCTGATCGGGCTGTTTCTCAATCTCGATGCGTCCGCGGCCGCAGCGCGTTGGTGCTGACGCTTCTGGTCGGCACGCCGGCGCTGACCTTCATCGGCCTGATCGGCGCGGCCATCGCGGTGACGTTGCGCCGCGGCGGGCTGTTGCTCGCCGTCCTCGTCTTGCCGCTGACCGTGCCGGTGCTCATTTTCGGCGTTGCCGCCGCCAATGCCGCCGTGGTCGGACCGGTACCGTTCGGCACGCCGTTTACGATCCTGTGCGCCTTGACCCTGGCGAGCCTGGTGGTGGGACCCTTCGCCGCGGCCGCGGCATTGCGGCAGGAGATGGAATAGTCATCTAATTCAGGTGACATTGAACCTGCAGGCGGCAATTAGCCTTCCCGTACGCCCCTTGGCATTGTGCGAAGGCGCTCAGTTGGACTAGGTAGCGCGCGATGGCCATCACCGATCTCGCCAATCCGACGCGGTTCCTCGAGTTCGCCAACCGCACCATTCCGTGGCTCGGCGGCCTGGCCGCGATCGCCTTCGCGTTCGGCATCAACCAGGCGATCGTCGCGCCCGACGATTATCAGCAAGGCGCGACGGTCAAGATCATGTTTCTGCATGTGCCCGGCGCCTGGCTCGGCATGCTCGGCTGGGGGGTGATGACGGTCGCGGCGCTGGGCACGCTGGTGTGGCGCCATCCGCTGGCCGATGTCACCGCCAAGGCAGCCGCACCGATCGGCGCCGCATTCACCCTCATGTGCCTCGTCACCGGTTCGCTGTGGGGACGGCCGATGTGGGGCACCTATTGGGTGTGGGACGCGCGGCTCACCTCGGTGCTTCTCTTGTTTCTGCTCTATCTCGGCGTCATCGCGCTATGGCGCACGGTCGAGGACCCCTCGCGCGCCGCGCGCGCCGCGGCGATCCTCACCCTGGTCGGCGCGATCGATCTGCCGATCATCAAATTCTCGGTCGATTGGTGGAACACACTGCACCAGCCGGCCTCGGTGTTCCGCTTTGGCGCGCCGACGATCGATGCGTCGATCCTCATGCCGCTGTTCATCATGACCGTTGCATTTACGCTCGCCTTCGCCACGCTGCTGCTTGCGGCCATGCGCAATGAAATCTTGCGCCGGCGGGTGCGGACGCTGCGGCTGATGCAGGCGAGCGCGGTGAGCTGACGATGCAGACGGTGGCGCATACGGGATTTCATCGTCGCGGCCTACGCGTCGGCCTTCATCGTGGTCGGCGGATTGAGGGCGTGGGTGATGCTTGATTACCGCGCGCAGCTGCGCAGCCTCGCCGACCTGGAGAAGCGCGGCGTCACGCGCCGTTCGGCGCCGGCGCAACCCGGGCCGGCAGCGCAACAGGCGAAGGAAGAGGCGTGACCTCGGCCGACCAGGAGCGGGCCGCATGTTGGCCGCCGCCGCCTCATCGTGCTGGCGCCGCTCGCGGTTTTTCTCGGCCTGGTGGTTCTCTTCGTCATCCGCCTCTATGCCGGCGATCCTTCGCGCATTCCTTCCGCGTTGATCGGCCATCCGGCGCCGCCAACAACCTTGCCGCCGGTCGCCGGCCTCGATCGCGACGGCAAGCCGGTGCCGGGCATCGACCCGGCGAGCTTCAAGGGCGCGGTGACGGTGGTCAATGTCTGGGCGTCATGGTGCGTGCCGTGCCACGACGAGGCCCCGCTGTTGATGCAGCTCGCGCAGGACCCGCGGCTGCGCATCGTCGGCATCAATTACAAGGACGAGCCGGAGAATGCCCGGCGCTTTCTCGGCCGCTATGGCAACCCGTTTGCCGCCGCCGGCGCCGACCCGAATGGCCGCGCCGCGATCGAATGGGGCGTCTATGGCGTGCCGGAAACCTTCGTCGTCGGCCGAGACGGCCGCATCGCCTATAAGCTCGTGGGGCCGATCACGCCGGACAATCTCGACACGGTGATCAAGCCGGAGATCGACAAGGCGCTGGCGGCGCCGGAATCCTAGTTATCCGTCACCTTGAGGCGCGAGCGAAGCGAGCCTCGAGGGGTTACAGCCCGGGCCGTCCATCCTTCGAGGGCCGCTTCGCGGCCGCCTCAGGATGACGGGTATCACTCCGCCGGCTCGACCGCGTATTTCTTCAACAGCGGATATTGCAGCGCGCCAAACAAGAAGGTCAACGGCAGGACGCCGAACACCTTGAAGTCGACCCAGACGTCGGTCGCGGTGTTGCGCCAGACGATCTCGTTGAGCACCGCGAGCACAAAAAAGAACAATGCCCAGCGCAGCGTCAGCTTGCGCCAGCCTTCGTCGGTGAGATGAAAAAGCGAATCGAACACCACGCCGAGAAACGACTTGCCGAACCACAGCCCGCCGAGCAGCACCGCGCCAAACAGCGCGTAGAGGATGGTCGGCTTGATCTTGATGAAGACATCGTTGTGCAGGATCAGCGTCAAACCGCCGAACACCAGCACGATGATGGCGGTGACCACCGGCATGATCGGCAATTGCCGCGTCAGCACATAGGACGCCGCCAGCGCCGCCAGCACGGCGACCATGAAGGTCGCGGTGGCGACAAAAATGCCGTAGCGGGAATTGGCAAAGAAAAACAGCACCAGCGGCCCGAGGTCGAAGGCGAGCTTGAGGAACGGATTGAGCGGCGGTTTTGTCGTTTCGGTCATATCGACTTGGTTTTAAAGGGGCGTTGCCTGGGCCTACAACTAGGCATCGATGCCGGCAATTGCACGGGCAAAATCCTGCGCCGAAAACGGCGCCAGGTCGTCGACGCTTTCGCCGACGCCGATGAAATGCACCGGAACTTTGAACTTCGCGGCGATGGCGACCAGGATGCCGCCGCGCGCGGTGCCGTCAAGCTTGGTCATGACGAGGCCGGTGACGCCGACGAGCTTGCTGAAAATCTCCACCTGCGACAGCGCGTTCTGCCCGACGGTGGCGTCGAGCACCAACAGCACGGCGTGCGGCGCGGACGCATCGACTTTCTTTATCACGCGGACGACCTTCTGCAGTTCCTCCATCAATTCGGTGCGGTTCTGCAAGCGGCCGGCGGTATCGACGAGCAGGATATCGGCGCCGCGTTCCTTCGCCGCGCGCACAGCGTCGAAAACGAGACCCGCGGCATCGGCGCCGGCTTCGCGCGCGATCACTTCTGCGCCGGTGCGCTCGCCCCAGATTTTAAGCTGCTCGATGGCGGCGGCGCGAAACGTATCGCCGGCTGCGAGCATCACGGCAAGGCCTTCGGCGCGGAATTTGGCCGCAAGCTTGCCGATGGTCGTGGTCTTGCCGGAGCCGTTAACGCCGGCGACCAGGATAACGAACGGCTTGGTCGCCGCATCGATTGCAAGCGGCTGCGCCACCGGCGCCAGCGTCTTTTCAACCTCGGCCGCCACCACCGCCTTGACCTCGTCGGGCGAGATTCCCGCCTCGAAGCGGCCTTGGCCGAGCGTGGCGGCGATCCGGCCCGCCGTATCGAAACCGAGATCGGCGCGGATCAAGACATCCTCGATTTCGGCGATTGTCGCTGCGTCAAGCTTGCGCTTGGTAACGAGGTCGGAGATGGCGCCGCCGAGCGCCGACGACGTGCGTTTGAGCCCGCCAGTGAGGCGCTGCCACCACTTGCCCCTTGTTTCCGTGGCGCTGTCGGTCATTTTCCCTAACGCTGTCGCTGCTGTGGCGCCCGTGATAGCGGTTTCGCCGAGGTAGGCAATATGACCCCGGAACAGATGGTGTCGCGGGTGCTCTACCGCGACGGGCTCATGCTAGTGATCGACAAACCGGCCGGGTTTGCCGTGCATCGCGGCCCCAAAGGCGGCGAAAGCCTGGAAGATCATTTCGACGCGCTGCGCTTTGGGCTGCCGCGCGCGCCGGCATTGGCGCACCGGCTCGACCGCGACACCTCCGGCTGCCTGGTGCTCGGCCGCCACCGCAAGGCGCTGGCGCAGCTCGGCCGGCTGTTCAAGTCGGGCGCCATCGACAAGACCTATTGGGCCGTGGTCGAAGGCGCGCCCGCAACCGACGAAGGCACGATCGAGCTGCCGCTCGGCCGCCTCGACGAGACACGCGGTTGGTGGATGAAGCACGATCCAAAGGGTCAGCCGGCCGTGACGAAGTGGAAAGTGATGGGGCGCAGTTCGGAGGGAACATTCGCCTGGCTCGCGCTCGAGCCCGTCACCGGGCGCACGCATCAACTGCGCGTGCATTGTGCGGAAATGGGCTGGCCGATCGTGGGTGATGCGATTTACGGCACGGCACCGCGAAACGGCGGTCCGATTTTGCATCTGCACGCCCGCGAAATCGTCGTGCCGCTCTCCAAGAACCGCGCGCCGATCCGCGTCGTCGCACCAGTACCGCAACACATGCACGCGGCGTTGTCACAATGCGGCTCGAAGGCGGGCGCGCAGGCGGCGGAATAACTTCACGCCGCGATCAATTGCTTGTCGTCATGGCCGGCGATTTTCAATGTAACAATCGCGCCGGGTTCGGCCGCGGCCGCGAGCCGCACTGGGGTAAATTGTTCGGTACGACCGTGCTCCTGGGACTCAACAAGCACGCGGTGTGATGCGCCGACCTCGGCCTCGAGGTGGCGTCGCAAGGCGAGCGCACCGCGCTCGCGCAAACGGGCGGCCCGCTGTTTCACAATCTCACGTCCGAGCTGCGGCATGCGTGCCGCCGGCGTGCCGGGCCGCGGCGAGAACGGAAAAACATGCAGATGCGTCAGACCGCATGCCTCGACCAGATCGAGCGAGTTGGTGAACATGTCTTCGGTCTCGGTCGGAAAGCCGGCGATCATGTCGGCGCCGAACACGATATCGGGGCGCAAACGGCGCAGTCGGTCACAAAATGCAATCGCATCCTTGCGCAAATGCCGGCGCTTCATGCGCTTGAGGATCAGATCGTCGCCGGCCTGCAGCGACAGATGCAGATGCGGCATGAGCCGCCCATCGGTCGCGAAAGCGTCGATGAGATCGCGATCGGCTTCGATCGAATCGATCGACGACAGGCGCAGCCGCTTGAGCTCCGGCACATGCTTGAGAATTTGCTTGATCAGCGCGCCGAGTTTGGGCGCGCCCGGCAGATCGGCACCATAGCTCGTGATGTCGACGCCGGTGAGCACGATCTCGCCGTAGCCATTGGCGACGAGCCGCTGCGCGTCGGCGACCACCGCACCCATCGGCACCGAGCGTGAATTGCCGCGGCCGTACGGGATGATGCAGAAGGTGCAACGGTGATCGCAGCCGTTCTGCACCTGCACGAAGGCGCGGGCGCGGCCGACGAATCCCTCGATCAGATGCGGCGCAGTTTCCTTCACCGCCATGATGTCGTTGACGACCGCTTTCGGGGCGTCGGCGACGCCGAAGTCGATGCGCGTTTGCGCCCAGGCCTGGCCGCTGAGCTTCTCGGTGTTGCCGAGCACCCGATCGGTTTCCGCCATCGCGGCAAATGTTTGCGGCTCGGTCTGCGCCGCGCAGCCGGTGACCACGATCTTGGCGTGCGGCCGGTCGCGGCGCAGCGCCCGGATGGTTTGGCGCGCCTGGCGTACCGCCTCGGCGGTGACGGCGCAGGTATTGACCACCACCGTATCGCTCAAACCGGCACGCTCCGCCTCGCGGCGGATCACTTCCGATTCGGCGGCATTGAGCCGGCAGCCGAAGGTGACGACATCGACGCTCACGGGATCAGGCCGCGCCGGCGCCGGCAAGGAGCGCCGCATCGAAGCGGCCGCTGTGCTCGTATTCGACCGGCCCGGTCATCAATACGTGGTCGTCGCTCTCGCGCCATTCGATCGCGAGGTCGCCGCCGGGCAACGTCACCGTTACATTCCGGCCGGTGCGCGACAGCCGCGCCGCGGCGACGGCAGCCGCGCAGGCTGCGGAACCGCAAGCCCTAGTGAGGCCGGCGCCACGTTCCCAGGTGCGGATCACGACATGATCGCGCGACGGCGTCGCGGCGAGCGTGATATTGGCGCGCTCCGGAAACAGCGCGTGGTACTCCAGCACCGGCCCGATCTGGCGCAGATCGTAGGTGTTCGGATCGTCGACCCAAAAAATCGCGTGCGGATTGCCCATGTTGACGACCGAAGGCGAACGCAAGGTCGGCGCACCGGCCGGTACGTATTGCAAGTCGATCGCGCGCGTATCGGGCATCGCCGCGACCAGCGGAATCTCATCCCAGCGAAACCGCGGCGCTCCCATATCGACCGTGAACAGCCCGCCGGCGGCGCGCCAGCAGGAGACGACGCCGGCCGCGGTTTCGAAATTCAATTTGGCGCGACCGGTTTCGGCGCTGATCAGGGACGCCACGCAGCGCATGCCGTTGCCGCAGGCGCCTGCCTCCGACCCGTCATTGTTGTAGATGCGAATCGAAGCCTCGTTGCCGCCGCGCCCCGGATAAAGCGCCATGAGCTGATCATAGGGCTCCTGCCTGGCGGCGGCGCGCGCTTCGTCCGCCGCGATCGGGCTCGCGCCGCGACGCAGATCGACAATGACGATCTCGTTGCCGAGACCGTTCATCTTGACGAAATCCCGATTAGCAAGCGCGCTCATGATATCGCCCGAATGTGCCGGACTTATATGAGGACTTGGGTCTGCGGCGCTAGTAGGACGATTGACGGGGCGGCGGCGTTCAACGTTCGTGCTAGCATCAATACGCTTAGAATCACGACTTCAGAATCGCGACTTAGAACCACGACCTGGAGAATCGGATGTTCCTTCGTCTAGCGCTCCGCGCCGCTATGGCCGCCGCCATCATCGCCGCCGGCGGGTCGCAGTGGTCTCGGGCGGAAACGCCGGGGCAGCCACCGGCCGCCTCGCCGGCGCAGGCACCGGCAGCCCCGCCGGCCAAACCCGAGTTAAAGCCCGATGCCAAGCCTGACGCCGCGCCGGCGGCTCCCGCCCAGGCAGCGACGGCGCAGCCGACCGATCCGTTTGCCGAAGATGCGACGCTGACCGCAAAGCCGATGGTCTACATCAAGGGCACCGGCACCTGGGACAACGCCTTCGAGACCATCACCAACGCGTTCAAGACGATCAAAGCCTACATCAACAAAGAGGGCCTCAAGGTTGACGGCCAGGCGATGACGATCTTCACCTCGACCGACGACACCGGCTTTCAGTTCCAGGCGGCCATCCCGATCGCCGAGCCGCCAAAGAATCCGCCCAAGGGTGAAGTCGCCATCGGCAATTCCCCGCAGGGTCACGCGCTCAAATTTGTCCATCGCGGATCGTATGACGGCCTGGACAACACCTACGAGGCGATCACCAACTATCTCGACGACAAAAAGCTCGAGGCCAAGGATATGTTCATCGAGCAATATTTGACCGATCCGCTGACCACCAATGAAGATCATCTCGTCGTCAACGTGTACGTCTTGATCAAATAGCGCGGGTCAGCCTTCGCTCAGGACGACGGTCACAGCTCCCACACCTGCCCCGGCCGCAACGTGCCGAAACGCTCCGCCGGAATTCCCGCGTCTTTCAAGGCGTCGGCCAGCGCGACAAGCGGGGCATCGATCGGTTCGTCGGTGAGCTGGAACGTGCCGTAATGGTGGGCGAGCGCGAGCTCGGCGCCGCAATCGATGAAGGCCTGTACCGACTCCGCCGGATTCATATGCTGGTCGCTCATAAACCAGCGCGGCTCGTAGGCCCCGATCGGCAGGATGGCGAGCTTGAACGGTCCGTGCCGCTCGCGCGCGTCACGGAAATGAGAGCCGTCGCCGTAACTTGAATCGCCGACAAAATATATTCGTCCGGCCGGCGCCGCGATGATGAACGACGCCCACAGCGACATGTTGCGGTCGGACAAGTTGCGCGCCGACCAGTGCCGCGTCGGAACCAGCGTCACGGCCACGCGCGCGTCGATCTCGACGCGATCGTGCCAGTCGGAGGCTTTCGCCGCGATTGCCGGATCATGATTGCGCATGATGGTGTCGTTGCCGAGCGGCGCGATCACGCGCGGGCCATGGGCAGCCGCGAGCCGCGACAAGGTCGCAAGATCGAGATGATCGTAATGGCCGTGCGACACCAGAACGACATCGATCGGCGGCAGATCGGCGAAGGCAATGCCCGGATCGTTGACGCGCTTCGGTCCGGCGAAGCGGAACGGCGACGCGCGCTCCGACCACATCGGGTCGAGCAAGATATTGAGACCGGCAGTCTGAACGAGCCAGCTGGCATGGCCGACATAGGAAACGCGGCAGGCCGCGCCCTCGACCCGCGCCGGGGGTCGGTCGGCATAAGGCGATGGCGCCCTGGCCGGCCACTTGGCCCTGGTGCCGCGCCAGTACCGATCGATCATCCAACGCCGCAGGTCCCGCGGGCTTCGCGGCGGCGCGCCGTTGGGATCGAAAAAGCGCTCGCCGTCGAAATGATCGGAGATAGGGCCTTGGTAATAGCGCGACATCGGGGTGGATTATACTTGAGTTATGCTTAGCAATTACACTTGGCGCGGGCCTCGGCGGGCGGGCATAAAGCCACGGTTGACGCGGCCGGGCTCTGCACCTATTTTCCGGCCGCTCTCGCAAGAGACTTAAGTCAGTAACCGCCGACCGGCCCGCGAGGCCGGAGGCAACCGCCCGACAGCGCGATGCGCCCTCGGGCGCCTTCGTCATTGCCGGACTTGATCCGGCAATCCATGCGGCGGTTCGGCCGGGTGGATGCCCGGGTCAAGCCCAGGCGTGGCGGGCGAAAAGGAAACCTATGTTCGACAGCCTTTCCGAGCGATTGAATGCAGTCCTCGACCGCCTGACACGGCGCGGCGCGCTGTCGGAGGCGGACGTCGACGCGGCCCTCCAAGAAGTGCGCCGCGCGCTGATCGAGGCCGACGTCGCGCTCGACGTCGCCCGCGCCTTCACCGACGAGGTGAAGAAACGCGCCGTCGGGATCGAGGTCATCAAATCGGTCACGCCCGGCCAGATGGTCGTGAAAATCGTGCACGACCAACTGGTCGAGACCTTGGGCGCGAGCGCGCAGCCGATCGACCTCAACGCGCCGGCGCCGGTCGCCATCATGATGGTCGGCTTGCAGGGCTCGGGCAAAACCACCACGACCGCGAAACTCGCCAAGCGCCTCGCCGACACGACCAGGCGCAAGGCGCTGATGGCATCGCTCGATACCCGCCGCCCGGCGGCGATGGAACAACTTGCCGTGCTCGGCAAGCAGGTCGGCATCGATACGCTGCCGATCGTCGCCGGCCAGACGCCGGTGCAGATCGCGACGCGGGCGCTGCAAGCCGGACGGCTCGGCGGCTATGACGTCGTGCTGCTCGACACCGCCGGCCGCATCACGCTCGACGAGGCGATGATGAACGAAGCGGCGGAGGTGCGGCGTGCCGCCTCCCCGCACGAAGTCCTCCTCGTCGCCGATGCACTGACCGGCCAGGACGCCGTCAATCTCGCGCGCAGCTTCAATGAGCGCGTCGGCCTGACCGGCATTGTGCTGACCCGCATCGACGGCGATGGCCGCGGCGGCGCCGCGTTGTCGATGCGTGCAGTGACCGGCAAGCCGATCAAGCTGATCGGCACCGGTGAAAAGCTCGACGCCATCGAGGACTTTGACCCCGCCCGCATCGCCGGCCGCATTCTCGGCATGGGCGACATCGTCGCGCTGGTTGAAAAGGCCGCCGCGACCATCGACGCCGAGCAGGCCGCGCGCGTCGCCGAGAAGATGCGCCGCGGCGCATTCGATCTTGCCGATCTGCGCGAGCAACTCACGCAAATGCAAAATCTGGGCGGGATGAGCGGACTGATGACCATGCTGCCCGGCATGGCGAAGATCAAAAATCAGCTTGCCGAACGCAATCTCGACGAGAAAGTGCTCAAGCGGCAAATGGCGATCATCGATTCGATGACGCCGCAGGAGCGGCGCCATCCCGACGTGCTCAAGGCGAGCCGCAAGCGGCGCATCGCCGCCGGCTCCGGGACCAAGCCCGAGGACATCAACAAGCTTCTCAAGATGCATCGCACCATGGCCGACGTGATGAAGGCGATGGGCGGCGGCGCCAAGCGCGGGCCCATGGCCGGCCTCGCCAACATGCTTGGACTCGGTGGCGGTCTTGGTGGCGGCATGCCGAGCCCGGAGCAGATGGCGAAGCTCGCGGAAAAGATGCCGGGCGGCCTGCCGCCGAACATGCCGGGGCTGCCGCCGAATTTTCCCGGCTTGCCTGGTGGGCTTCCAGGCGGACTTCCGGGTCTTGGTCCGAAGCTGCCCGGCGGTCTGCCGCCGGGATTTCCCGGCCTCGGAAAAAAGAAATGATCTCGACCCACCCGCACGAGCGCTTTTCAGCCGTGGTCGCGCTCGATCCCGACACGGTCAGCGCGTTTGCGCACGCGGTCGGCGATACCAACCCGGTGCATCACGACGCCGACGCGGCGGCGAAATCGCGCTTTGGCCGGTTGATCGCAAGCGGCCCGCAGACGACCGCGCATCTATTGGCGCTGACCGCCTCCCATTTTTCGAAGCGCGGCGCGATGCTCGGCCTGGAATTCTGGGTGCGGTTCCGGCGGCCGGTTTACGCCGACGAGACGATCACGCTGGAATGGCTGGTCGTCTCCGTGAAGAAAAATGCGCGGCTTGGCGGCGAAGTCATCGATCTGCGCGGCCGTATCCGCAACGAAATCGGCGAAACCGCCGTGGGCGCGAAAGGCCGCGTCCTTGTCACCGACCAACACTGACCCCTTAGAAAGGAAATTCAATGCTGACGATCCGTATGGCCCGCGCTGGAACCAAGAAGCGGCCGTTCTATCACATTGTCGTCGCCGACAGCCGCGCGCCGCGCGACGGGCGCTTCATCGAGCGCCTCGGCTACTTCAATCCGCTGTTGCCCAAGGACAAGACCGAGCGGCTGAAGCTCGATCTGGACAAGGTCAAGACCTGGATGACCAAGGGCGCACAGCCTTCGGACCGGGTGATGCGTTTTCTCGACGCCGCCGGTGTCGCCAAGCGCGAGAAGCGTAACAATCCGGAGAAGGCGGTCCCGCGCAAAGAGCGCAAGGCGCAGGCCGAGGCTGCCAAGACTGCCGCCGCAGCCGCTCCTGCCGCCGGCGCAGCGCCGGCGGCGTAGGAGCCTGAGCCATGACCGGCGGCGCGCGCATTTGTCTTGGACAAATCGGCGCCGCGCATGGCGTGCGCGGTGAAGTGCGGCTGCGCTCGTACACCTCGGATCCGGCCGCCATTGCTGACTATGGGCCGCTCGAAACCGAGGACGGCCGGGTGTTTGAGATCGAGACGATGCGGCCGGCCAAGGATCATTTCGTCGTCCGGCTGGCCGGCGTCCGCGACCGCGACGCGGCGAGCGCGCTTGCCAACACCAGGCTCTATGTACCGCGCGAGCGGTTGCCGCAGACGCAGGAGCCGGACGAGTTTTATCACGCCGATCTTATCGGCCTCGCTGTGGTGGATCGCGACGGGAACAACCTCGGCACCGTGATTGCGATCCATAATTTCGGCGCCGGCGATCTGATCGAGGTGCGCGCGGGCGCCGGCGGCCATAGCGAATTGGTGCCGTTCGACACCACTCATGTGCCGGCCGTCGATATCGCCTCAGGCAAGATCGTCGTCGATCCGCCGCAAGGACTGTTCAAAGCGAGTTAATCGCCACAAGTGGCTGCCGCTGTCATGGCTATCCGTTTCTTCTCCCAATCCGACACCCACCGCGAGTTTTCGAACTTCGCGCCATTCAGCGTCGACCTCGACGACGCCTGGTGGCCGACCGTGGAAAATTATTATCAGGCGCAAAAATTCACCGACGCCGAATTGCGCAAGTCGATCCGCAAAGCCGCGAAGCCGATCATCGCCAAGAACCTCGCCGACAAGAATAAAGCCGCGATCCGGCCCGACTGGGACGCGGTCAAGGACGCCGTGATGTATCGCGCGGTGCGGCGCAAGTTCGAGCTGCATCCGGAGCTCAAGGCCATGCTGCTCGCGACCGGCGACGAGGACATTATCGAGGCCGCGCCGACCGACACCTACTGGGGCGTCGGCCGCGAAGGGACTGGTCTGAACAAACTCGGCAAGATCATCGCGCGCATCCGCGAGGAATTGCGGGCCGCAGGCTGACCATGTGGCGGGCGAGCGTCCTCACCATCTTCCCCGACATGTTCCCTGGGCCTTTGGGGGGCAGCCTCGCCGGCAAGGCTCTGGCGGCGGGCGCCTGGTCGCTCGACGTGGTGGATATCCGGACATTCGCGACCGACAAGCATCGTAGCGTCGACGATACCCCGGCCGGCGGCGGCCCCGGCATGGTGATGAAGGCCGACGTGCTCGGCCGCGCCGTTGACGCAACCGCGACCGACCAACGTCCGCGGCTCCTGCTTTCGCCGCGCGGCACGCCGCTCGCCCAGGCGCGGGTGGAAACGCTCGCCACCGGCGCCGGCGCGGTGCTGGTCTGCGGCCGTTTCGAAGGCATCGACGAGCGGGTCATCGCCGGGCGCGGCCTGGAGGAAGTCTCGATCGGCGACTATGTGCTCTCTGGCGGCGAAATCGCGGCCATGGCGCTGATCGATGCCTGCGTGCGGCTGTTGCCCGGGGTCATGGGCGCCGCTGCCTCGCGCACCGAGGAGAGTTTTGCCGAAGGGCTGTTGGAATACCCCCAATACACCCGCCCGCAGCTCTGGGAGGGCCAGCCGATCCCGGAGGTGCTTCTGTCAGGCGATCACGGCAAAATCGCCGCCTGGCGGCAAGCCGAGGCCGAACGGCTCACCCGGGAGCGCCGTCCGGACTTGTGGGAGCGTCATGTCCGGGCGCCGGCAAAGCCGGCGAATCGGAGTGACGACGGGTGACCGGCGCGTGACAAATCCGGCCCGGTAGCGTAGAAGCTGCGCCAACCCGATCAGCCCTGGCCCGGCAAAAGCGCGGAACGCGCACGCCCGTTGGAGACTTTCGCCATGAACCTGCTCAAACAACTCGAAAACGAACAAGTGGCGAAGCTCACCGCCGGCAAGGAGATCCCCGATTTCCAGCCGGGCGATACGCTCATCGTTAACGTCAAGATCGTCGAAGGCGAGCGCAGCCGCGTGCAGGCCTATGAAGGCGTTTGTATCGGCCGCGCCGGCGCCGGACTGAACGAGAATTTCACCGTGCGCAAGATTTCGTACGGCGAAGGCGTGGAGCGTGTCTTCCCGCTTTATTCGCCGATGATCGACTCGATCAAGGTGGTGCGCCGCGGCCAGGTGCGCCGCGCCAAGCTGTATTATCTGCGCGGCCGCCGCGGCAAGTCGGCGCGCATCATCGAGCGACAGGATCACAGCGCGCAAGGCGAAGCGGCTGCAGCCACGGGAAAAGCTCGGGCGGCGGCCAAAGCGGCGAAGTAAGCGTCGCCGCCGACGCCTAGTCGAGCTCGACGGTCTTGAAATCCGCCGGCAGCACGATTTCCAGGACCTCGCAATCGTCCGAATAATCGAGCACCTTGTGCTCGATGCGCGGCGGCTGGATCCAAGAGCTTCCCGTCTGCATCACGATGGCACCTTGACCGTCGAACGCGGTCTTGATCCAGCCCTTAAGCACATAGACCATCTGGAAGTCGACTTCGTGATAATGCAGCTTCGAGACTTCCTGCGGGCGGCAGGGCGGGACGAAGCGGATCACGTGCGCCTGCACCATGCCGCCGGTGGCCGCGGCGATGCCGAGATCGCGATACTTCGCATAGCGGCGTAGGCCGACTTGAAAGTCCTCCTCGCGAAGGTGGCTGGCAATGAAGCGCTGCTTCGGCCGCGGGGTCGCTTTGGCCTTCGCGGCCGACACGGCGCGCCGCTTGCGCGGGCGCGAGCGGGCCACGGTCCGCGTCGAGGATTTTGGCTTTGCCTTTAGCTTTGACTTGGCGTTGGCCTTTGTCATGGGCGTCTCTCCCTGCCGTTGCCGATCCTAGCCCAGGCTTGAAAGCGGCGACACAACGCCCGCCCTTTTCCTTCCGCTCTCAAGGCGCTAAAGGACGGGCCAATCACTATATACGTCGACGCCATAAGCCTTTGCGTCGATGGCGAATGGCGAGGAGTTTTCGGCATGGCCAATCCGCGTACCCTCTACGACAAGATCTGGACCGACCATCTGGTCGATGAGGAGCCGGACGGCACCTGCCTCATCTATATCGACCGCCATCTCGTCCATGAGGTGACGAGCCCGCAGGCCTTCGAAGGCTTGCGGCTCGCCGGCCGCAAAGTGCACGCGCCGGATAGAACGCTGTGCGTGGTCGATCACAACGTGCCGACCACCGATCGCCGGCAGAAGAATCCCGACCCGGAGAGCGAGCAGCAGATCGCCTATCTCGCCGAGAACGCCAAGGTGTTCGGCCTCGAATATTTCAACGAGTTCGACAAGCGCCAGGGCATCGTCCACATCATCGGGCCCGAGCAGGGCTTTACGCTTCCGGGCGTGACGCTGGTGTGCGGCGACAGCCATACCGGCACCCACGGCGCTTTCGGCGCGCTGGCTTACGGCATCGGCACGTCGGAGGTCGAGCATGTGCTGGCGACGCAAACGCTGATCCAGAAGAAATCGAAGAACATGCGCGCGATCGTCGACGGCAAGTTGCCGCACGGCGTCACCGCCAAGGACATCATCCTCGCCATCATCGGCGAGATCGGCACCGCCGGCGGCACCGGCTATGCGCTCGAATATGCCGGCGAAGCGATCCGCGCGCTGTCGATGGAAGGCCGCATGACCGTCTGCAACATGTCGGTGGAGGCCGGCGCCAAAGCCGGCTTCATCGCGCCTGACGAGAAGGCGTATGCGTATCTGAAAGACCGTCCCAAGTCGCCCAAGGGCAAGGCCTGGGACGACGCCGTGCGCTATTGGGAAACGCTGCAATCCGATGACGGCGCCCATTTCGATCGCGAGATCAGGCTCGATGCGGCCAAGCTGCCGCCGCTCGTGACTTGGGGCACCAGCCCCGAGCAGGTCGTGTCCGTGACCGGGCGCGTGCCGCGGCTCGACGACATCACTGACGCCAACAAGCGCGAGGCTGCCGAACGCTCGCTCGCCTATATGGGATTGAAGGGCGGCGAGAAGATCGCCGACATCGCGCTCGACCGCGTCTTCATCGGCTCGTGCACCAACGGCCGCATCGAGGATTTGCGCGCCGCCGCGCGCCTCGTCGACGGCAAGAAAGTGCACACCAGTGTCAGCGCCATGATCGTGCCCGGCTCCGGCTTGGTGAAAGAGCAAGCCGAAGCAGAGGGGCTCGACCGGATCTTCCTCAAGGCCGGCTTCGAATGGCGCGAGCCCGGCTGCTCGATGTGCCTGGCCATGAACCCGGACAAGCTTGCGCCCGGCGAGCGTTGCGCGTCGACCTCGAACCGTAATTTCGAAGGCCGCCAGGGCTATAAAGGCCGCACCCATCTCGTGTCGCCGGCCATGGCCGCAGCCGCCGCGATCGCCGGACATTTCGTCGATGTGCGCGAGTGGAATTAGGCACGTGTCCCGGGCGCGGCGCAACACGAAGTGGTGCGCTGCAGAACCGGGACCTTAAAGAACTCTGAGTTTATGACGATCCCGGATCAGCGGCGCAGCGCTCCTCGCTGCACCGCGTGCGGGAAACTACGTTGATCTCACCCGCGCTGCCACCAGCAATGCTTTTCCGGGAACAGCACCGGCCCGCTCGGCCGGTATTGAATGACGTACCAGCTGGCGCAGCG
Organism: uncultured Alphaproteobacteria bacterium; assembly: GCA_963829395.1. GTDB lineage: Bacteria > Pseudomonadota > Alphaproteobacteria > Rhizobiales > Xanthobacteraceae > BOG-931. The sequence goes on from CAWHHX010000005.1 coordinate 264,669, forward strand.
CCGATAGACCGGGCGCGGGTTCACCTCGATGCGCGGGTGCGCATACGGGCTCCAGCCCGGCGGCGGCGTTTGCGCCATGGCCGGCGCTGCGGCAGCGACGAACGACAGGCCGGCCAGACTTGCGATCGCCATCAATCGTGTGCGTGACATCGCCGCCACCTTAGCCGATCCGCGCGTTGCCGTGTAAGCCGGAATCCGAACGAGCAGCAGGATGCGATCCGCGCTACACTGCGGCGATGGCCGATCTCGCATCCGATCCGCTGGCCTGGCGGCCGGTCAAGGCGCCGTCGTTGGTCGAGCTGGAAATCCTCGCCAGCGACGTTTTCCAGCTTTTGCCCCGTCGCTTTCGCGATCTGTGCGCCGACGTCGTTATCCAGGTCGACGACTTCCCGAGCGACGAGGTGCTCGACCACATGGGCGCCGAAAGCGAATTCGATCTGCTCGGCTTGTTCCAGGGCGTCGGTCTGCCGTTCCGGGCCGAAAGCGCGTCGGGGCAGATGCCGAACATGATTTGGCTTTATCGTCGCCCGATCTTGGATTATTGGGCGGAGCACGATGAGACGCTTGGCGCCATCGTCAAGCATGTGCTGGTGCATGAGATCGGCCATCATTTCGGCCTCTCCGACGCCGATATGGAGGCGATCGAAGCTTCGACGTAAAATCCCAAGGGGACTAAGGGGACCAGGGAGCCGAGGAGGCCACGTCTTGAGGTCGGGGAGCCGATGAGGGCAAGGGAGCCGCTGCTATGATTGTGACGGTATTTCGCTCGCGTTTGCGGCCGGGAGTAAGGGACGAATACGTCGCCCTGGTCGATCGCATGACCGCAATCGCGGCGACCATGCCCGGCTATATCTCGCATAAGGGCTTTTTCGCCGACGACGGCGAGCGCGTGACCATAGTCGAGTTTGAGCACGAAGCGGGCTTGCGCGCCTGGCGCACCAATGCCGAGCATATTGCGGCGCAAAAGCTGGCGCGGACCAAGTACTACACCGAGTACCACGTCCAGGTCTGTACGCTCGACCGCGAGTCGAAATTCAAGGCCAAAGAGACCGCGGCCGCGGCCCAGGGTTGACCCAAGCGCGGCCACGCGCCATTTAGCCGTTGTGCGCCGTGCATTGGCTCTCTGGTAGAACGGAAAAGCCGGAAAAGGCTTGCGATGGAAAAATTCACAACGCTCGAAGGCGTCGCCGCGCCGCTGAAAATGATCAATGTCGACACCGACATGATCATTCCCAAGCAATACCTCAAGACCATCAAGCGCACCGGCCTCGGCACGGGCCTGTTCGCCGAAAAGCGCTATCGCGACGACGGCAGCGAGAATCCCGATTTCGTGCTCAACAAGCCGGCCTACCGCAAGGCGAAGATTCTCGTCGCCGGCGACAATTTCGGCTGCGGTTCCTCGCGCGAACACGCGCCCTGGGCGTTGAAGGATTTCGGCATCACCTGCGTGATCTCGACCTCGTTCGGCGATATTTTCTACAACAACTGTTTCAAGAACGGCATTCTGCCGGTCCAGGTATCGCCACAGGACCTCGAGAAGCTGTTCGACGACGCCGAGCGCGGCGCCAACGCCACGCTGACCATCGACCTCGCCAAGCAGGAAATCCGCGGCCCCGATGGCGGTGTGGTCAAGTTCGAGATCGATCCGCACCGCAAGCACGTCCTGCTCGAAGGCCTCGACGATATCGGGCTGACGATGGTCAAGAGCGGCAAGATCGACAGCTTCGAGGTGACGGCCAAGGCGGCGCGGCCTTGGGTCTGAGGCGGTGCTCGTCCGTCAAGCGAATACCGTCATGACCCCCGCGATTGCGGTCTCGCAGCTCGACAAGACATACGCTTCGGGCTTTCACGCGCTCAAGGACATCAACCTCGAGATTCGCCACGGCGAGATTTTTGCGCTGCTCGGCCCGAACGGCGCCGGCAAGACGACGCTGATCAGCATCATCTGCGGCATCGTGCGACCGTCGGGCGGCCGTGTCCTGGTGGACGGCCACGACATCATCGCCGAATATCGCACCACCCGCTCGCTGATCGGCCTCGTGCCGCAGGAACTGGCGAACGATATGTTTTCGTCGGTGTGGGTGACGGTGGCCTTCAGCCGCGGCCTGTTCGGCAAGCCGGCACACCCGGCTTACCTCCAAAAGGTGCTCAAGGACCTTTCGCTCTGGGACAAGAAGGACGCCAAGATCGCCACCCTGTCCGGCGGCATGAAGCGCCGCGTGATGATCGCCAAGGCGCTGTCGCACGAGCCGCAGATCCTGTTTCTCGACGAGCCGAGCGCCGGCGTCGACGTCGAGCTGCGCAAGGACATGTGGGAGATGGTGCGCGCGCTGCGCGCCTCCGGCGTCACCATCATCCTGACCACGCACTATATCGAAGAAGCCGAGCAGATGGCCGACCGCGTCGGCGTGATCAACCGGGGCGAGCTGATCCTGGTCGAGAACAAAGACGAATTGATGCGCAAGCTCGGCCAGAAGCAGATGATGCTGGAGTTGCGCGAGCCGCTCGCGGCGCTGCCGCCGGCGCTCGCCAAGCATCAGCTCGCGCTCGCCGATCATGGCTGCAAGCTGGTCTATACCTACGACACCAAGGGCGAGCGCACCGGCATCACCGATCTGCTCGACGATCTGCGCGCGGCGAACGTGCACTTCAAGGACCTGTCGACGAGCCAGACATCGCTCGAGGACATTTTCGTCAGCCTGGTGAGGCAGGAGCCATGAACGTCTACGCCGTCCGCGCCATCTATCTGTTCGAGATGGCGCGCACCCAGCGCACTTGGCTGCAGAGCATCGTCTCGCCGGTGATTTCCACCTCGCTCTATTTCGTGGTGTTCGGCGCCGCGATCGGCTCGCGCATCAGCACCATCGAGGGCGTGAGCTACGGCGCTTTCATCGTGCCCGGCCTGATGATGCTGATGCTGCTCACCCAAAGCGTCAGCAATGCCGCCATCGGCATTTACTTCCCGCGCTTCACCGGCACGATCTATGAAATCCTGTCGTCGCCGACCTCGGCGCTCGAGATCGTGATCGGCTATGTCGGCGCCGCGGCGACCAAGTCGATCGTGCTGGGCTTGATCATTTTGGCGACATCGGCCCTGTTCGTGCCGATCAAAATCGCGCATCCGTTTTGGATGCTCACCTTCCTGATCCTGACGTCGGTGAGTTTCAGCCTGTTCGGCTTCATTCTCGGCATCTGGGCCGACGGCTTCGACAAGCTGCAGGTGGCGCCGCTTCTGATCATCACGCCGCTGACCTTCCTCGGCGGCACGTTTTACTCGACCAGCCTGCTGCCGCCGTTCTGGCGCACGGTCTCGCTGTTCAATCCCATCGTCTATCTGATCAGCGGCTTTCGCTGGAGCTTCTTCGAGCTGGCGGACGTCAATATCGAGATCAGCGTCGCCGTGATCGTCTTCTTTCTCGCGCTCTGCATGGCCATCGTGTGGTGGATCTTCAAGACCGGCTACCGGTTGAAGACTTGAGCGTGCTTTGTTGCCCGCTCGTCGCCGCGAAGGCGGGGACCCCATACAACTGAAAAATTAAAAGCTGGATTCCCGCTTCGGCGGAATAAGCGGATTTGGCTCAAGCCGCCTCACTCTGCGCGATCGCATCCGCGATCGCCACCGTGCGGCGCGCCATGTCGGCGTGCAGCCGCTCGACCATGCGGCCGTCGATCTGGATCACGCCCTTGGTGGCGTTCTCCGGCTGATCGAACGCGGCGATGATGGTCCGCGCCCAGGCCACCTCGTCCTCGGTCGGCGAGAACGCGGCATTGCAGGGCGCGATCTGCTGCGGATGGATCAGCGTCTTGCCGTCGAAGCCGAGATCGCGCGCCTGCCGGCACTCCGCCGCAAAGCCTTCGGCATTGCCGAGCTCGTTGTAAACGCCGTCGAGGATATCGAGGCCGTAAGCGCGCGCCGCCGCGACGCAGTTCATCAGCCATGGCAGCATCGGCGCGCGGCCCGGCACGATCCGGGCCCGCGTATCCTTGGCGAGATCGTTGGTGCCCATGACGAAGCCGGCAAGCCGGGTATCACGATCCTGCGCCGCCGCAGCGATGTCGCGCGCATTGAGCATGGCAAGCGGCGTCTCCATCATCACCCAGATGCGCGCGCCGGCGTCGGCGCGCACCCCGGTGAGATGCTTCGCCACCTCGTGCAGCTGTTCCGGCGTCGACACCTTCGGCACCAGCACCGCGTCCGGACCGGCCGCGGCGACGGTGAGGTCGTCGCGCCACCACGCCGTGTCGAGCCCGTTGATCCGCACCAGCACTTCGCGGTGGCCGAAGCCGCCCTTTTTCAGCGCCTCCGCGATCAGCTCGCGCGCCTTCGCCTTGGCGTCCGGCGCCACCGCGTCTTCGAGATCGAAGATGACGGCGTCCGCCGGCAGCTCGCGCGCCTTTTCCATGGCGCGCGCATTCGATCCCGGCATGTAAAGCACGCTGCGCCGCGGGCGGATGGTCATGAGCACTCCTTCGCCGGCCGTCTGATGATGTAAACTGATACCCGGGCCTTAACGTAGCGGCCCGGCAGGCCATGTGCCAACGCCGAATCGTCTGGCGCCGCACAGCTCTTTCCAAAGCTGCCGCGGTCGGTTAAAGGTCCGCCGCTTATGCCGTTTCCACCGCACCTGGTTGAAGGCTATCGGGTCTTCCTCGACGGCCGCTTGCGCCGCGAGCAGGATCGTTACCGCGAGCTCGCGGAAGCCGGGCAATCGCCCGCCGTGATGGTGATCGGTTGCAGCAACTCGCGCGTTTCGCCCGAAGTCATCTTCGACGCCGGCCCGGGCGAATTGTTCGTCGTCCGCAACGTGGCGAATATCGTGCCGCCGTACGAGCCCGACGGGCACGCGCACGGCGTTTCCGCCGCGCTGGAGTTCGGGGTCGCGGCGCTGAAGGTCAAGCATATCGTCGTGCTCGGCCACGCCCATTGCGGCGGCGTGAAAGCGTTTGCGGAAAAAGCCGAGCCGTTGTCGCCCGGCGATTTCATCGGCAACTGGATGCGCCTGATGACGCCGGCGGCGGAGAAGGCCGGCCCGCAACGCGACCAGTCATGGACCGACTATCTCACCCGGCTTGAACAGGCCAACGTCGCCAACAGCCTCGACAACCTCAAGACGTTTCCGCGGCTGCGGACATTGATCGAGAGCGGCGAGATCGCCATCCACGGCGCCTATTTCGGGGTCGCGACCGGCGAGCTTTCGGTCCGCGACGAAACGACCGGGGTGTTTGCGCCGGTGGCGGCACGTTTCCCCGATGCGGTGCGGCGCTAGGCTCTGCATCGGTGATCCGGGATCGTCACAAACTCAGAGTATCGAACGATCCCGGTTCTGCGACGCACCGCTTCGCGCGGCGCCGCGCCCGGGAAATGCAGGTTACGCCGCCTTGCGCTTGGCGGTGATCAGCTTGCGGTTGATCAGGCATTCGGCGATCTGGATGGTGTTGAGCGCCGCGCCCTTGCGCAGATTGTCGGAGACGATCCACATCGACAGCCCATTTTCGACCGTCGCATCCTCGCGGATGCGGCTGATATAGGTCGCGTCTTCGCCCGCGGCCTCGTAGGGCGTGACGTAGCCGCCCGGCTCGTGCTTGTCGATGACGATGCAGCCGGGCGCATTGCGTAAAATGTCGCGCGCTTCGTCGACGGTGATCGGGTTCTCGAATTCGACGTTGACCGCTTCCGAATGGCCGATAAAGACCGGCACGCGCACGCAGGTCGCCGTGAGCCTGATCTTGGGGTCGAGGATTTTCTTGATCTCGACCACCATCTTCCATTCTTCCCTGGTGTAGCCATCCTCCATGAACACGTCGATCTGCGGGATGAGATTGAAGGCGATGCGCTTCGGGAATTTCTTCGACTCGACTTCGTCGAGCTGAAACACCGACTTGGTCTGCGCGAACAATTCGTCCATCGCTTCCTTGCCGGCGCCCGACACCGACTGATAGGTGGCGACAACGACGCGCTTGATCTTGGCCAGGTCGTGCAGCGGCTTGAGCGCAACGACGAGCTGCGCGGTCGAACAGTTGGGATTGGCGATGATGCCGCGCTTGCGGAAGCCCACGACCGCGTCGGCATTGACCTCGGGCACGATCAGCGGGACGTCGGAATCGTAGCGCCAGCACGAGGAATTATCGATCACCACGGCACCGGCCGCGGCGATTTTCGGCGACCATTCCTTGGATACGGCGGAGCCCGCCGACATCAGGCAGATGTCGATGGCGGAGAAGTCGAAATGCTCGAGCGCCTTGACCTTCAGCGTGCGGTCGCCATAGGAGACTTCGGTGCCCAGGCTCTTCCGCGAGGCGAGCGCGACCACCTCGTCGGCGGGAAACTCCCGCTCCGCGAGAATGTCGAGCATTTCGCGGCCCACATTGCCGGTCGCGCCGACGACGGCGACGGTGTAACCCATCATCAACTCTCCATCGAAGTTTCGCCCGAAACCGCATCAGCGGAAGCCGGAGCGCAACGGCTTCTAAGGGAGAACCGCCGTAAACACAACGTTGGAGGCGTTGCTCGGCCGACGATGCGCCCTTGGTTCTGTCCTTTGGGAACCAGGTGTCACAAAGACCGGCTGCCAAGCCGCTAGGATGTCGCCGAAAAGCCGGGTAGATTACCGGCACGTGAAAGCGAGGGGCTATGCGGGTCATTGCGTTTTGCGTTGCGGTCGCCGTTGTCGCCATGGCCGGCTCCGCCGTTGCGGCAACCAAGAAAACTCAGCCGGTGGTGTACCGTTCCGCTGCCGGCACCGTGATCCAGCCGACCCGCACCATCATCCACAATCCCGACGGCACCACCACGGTCATCACCGTGCAGCGGCGCTCCTATCTCGATCCCGGAACGGAAGTGCCGGTCGGCTACGGCAGCCATTTCGACTACGCGTTTCCGCCGGGCGGCGATCCCGGCCGGCCCTATTGGTTTTACGGGCCCGACCAAACCGGTATCGGCGGCTCGCCGCTGGCGCGGCCGTTCTTCCTGCCGGGAATTAATCTGAACAACCCGTTCTGACGAAGTGCTGGCGGCGGCTTCGGCGCGCCGACAGCGGCGCCCGGCCGACTACGCCGCCAGTTGCTCCAGCTCGCCAACAATCGCTTCGCCCATCTCCGAGGTGCTCACGACCTTGGCGCCGTCCGACTTGATGTCGGCGGTGCGCAAGCCCTTGGCGAGCGCCGCCGCAATCGCCGCGTCGATCAGGTCGGCCTCCTTGGCCATGTTGAACGAGTAGCGCAGCGCCATGCCGAACGAGGCGATCATGGCGATGGGGTTGGCGATGCCCTTGCCGGCAATATCCGGCGCCGAGCCGTGCACCGGCTCGTAAAGCGCCTTGCGCCGCTTGGTCTTGGCGTCGACTTCGCCGAGCGAGGCCGACGGCAGCATGCCGAGCGAGCCGGTCAGCATCGCCGCGATATCCGAGAGCATGTCGCCGAACAGATTGTCGGTGACGATGACATCGAACTGTTTCGGCCAGCGCACCAGCTGCATCCCGCCGGCATCCGCCAGCATGTGTTCCAGCTCGACGTCCTTGTAATCGCGCGCATGCACGTCGGTGACCACCTCGCGCCACAGCACGCCGGTCTTCATCACATTGCGCTTCTCCATCGAGGTGACCTTGTTGCGGCGCTTGCGCGCCAGCTCGAAGCCGACCCGGGAGATGCGATCGATCTCGTAGGTATCGTAGACTTGGGTATCGACGGCGCGCTTCTGGCCGTTGCCGAGATCGGTGATGGTCTTCGGCTCGCCGAAATACACGCCGCCGGTGAGCTCGCGCAGGATGATGATGTCGAGACCCTCGACTACCTCGCGTTTGAGGCTCGACGATTCGGCAAGCGCCGGATAGCAGATCGCCGGCCGGATGTTGGCGAACAGCCCAAGCTCCTTGCGCAGCCGCAGCAGGCCGGCTTCCGGCCGCACGTCATAGGGCACATTGTCCCATTTTGGTCCGCCGCAAGCGCCGAAAATGATGGCGTCGGCGGCGTGCGCCTGCGCCATCGTTTCCTCGGTGATGCTGACCTTATGGGCGTCGTAGCAGCAGCCGCCGACCAGCCCCTCCTCGATATCGAAAGCGACGATTCGGGCCTTGGCGAGGAATTCGAGCAGACGTCTCACCTCGGCCATGACTTCTGGACCGATACCGTCGCCAGGGAGAAGGAGGAGTTTGTGGGTAGCCATGGATGATGCCTCACGGAGTACAGCGCGAGGATTGCTAAAGCGCGGCTCTTGGCTTGGCAAGCCGCGCCGGCGCGCGGAGAAAGTGCTAGGATGATAGGGCAACGCAAGAACGGCATGCCCGAAGGCGTTTGCCCGGAAAGGCTCTCTCACTCAAGAAAGGCTCAGTCATGCGAACCTTGCGCATCGCCGCGGTCGTGCTGTTTCTTGCCGGGGCGGGCGGTCATGCCCGCGCCGACGATCCCCCAGCCCCCGAAGCGCTGGCGGCCGCCACGGAGCTGTTGGCGGTCCTTTCGCCGGACATGATGAAGCAGCTGACCGGAAGCATCACCGCAAGCTTCTGGCCCGTCGTCGAACAAAAGGCCCGCGCCGAAAAAATCGACGAAGCCACGATCGGCGAATTGCGGACCGAGTTTGAGCGCATCCAGGTCGGCTTCGTGACCGACGCCATGAAGGAAGCGCCGCCAATCTACGCCAAGCATTTCACCGTCGACGAATTGCACCAATTGACGGCGTTCTATCGCACGCCGACAGGCGCCAAAGCTTTGCATGAAATCCCGCAGGTGATGGGGGAGATGACGGCGCTCCTGGTGCCGCGCCTGCAGGAGGTGCAACGCCAGACCAGCGAGGCTTTTGGCAAAATCCTCCGCGAGCACGGCTACGGCAAATGACGAGGCCGAGCGCTTAAAGACCGCTGAACCAGTTGTAGCCCTGGTTCTCCCAATAGCCGCCGGCGTCGTTGTTCTGCACCCACATTGCCGTGACGTATTTCGGGTTTTTGAAGCCGAGCTTGGTCGGAATGCGGATCTTGATGGGGAAGCCGTAGGCGCGCGGCAGAACCTGGTGGTCGAACTTAAGCGTCAGCTGGGTCTGCGGATGCAGCGCCGTCGGCATGTCGATGGTGTTCGAATAGCCTTCGGCACATTGGAACCAGACATATTTGGCACTGAGATCGGCACCGACAAGCTTGAGGAAATCCGACAGCTTCACGCCCTGCCAGGAGCCGATCGCGCTCCAGCCCTCGACGCAAACATGGCGCGTGATCTGCGACACCTCCGGCAGCTTATTGAGCTCGGGAAGCGTCCATGGCTTCTTGTTCGCGACCAGACCGCCGATCTCGAGCTGGTATTGCTCCGCATCGATGTCGGGCGCTTCGTCCTCGCTGTAATAGGCGTTGAACGGAAACGGCCGGGTGATCATGCTCTCCGGATATTCCGGTGCAAGCGTGTTCGGATTGAACAACAGCGCCTGGACGCGGTCGTTGAAGGTCGAAATGACGCGGAGCGCGTTCTCGGAGGTATCGCCGTCGATGATATCGCAGCCGCTGAGCACGGCGAGCGCACCGAGGCTCGCGGCGCCGCGCAGGAACAACCGCCGCGACGGCTCGGGCAGCAGCTTGGCCGCGTCCTTGATCAGAAGCTTCGGATCGACGCCGGGTAAAGCTTTGCGTTGCCGGGCCATCGATGTCTCCTTGCTTTCAGCGGCCGATGATCATGGCGCGCAGGCTCTTGGGCACCAGGACCGCCAAGCTCACATGCACGACAAGGAACGCCACGATCGCCGTCATGGCGGCGAAATGGACATAACGCGCGGTATTGTAGCCGCCGAAGAAGCTGGTCAACGCGTGGAACTGCACCGGCTTCCAGATCGATAGTCCGGAAAGCACAATCGTGATGCCGGCGACGATAATGCCCAGGTAAAGGAGCTTCTGCACGGCGTTGTAAACCGACAGATCGTCGTGCGCGAGCTTGCCGCGCAACGCCGCCAACAGGTCGCTCACCACCTCGCGTGGATAAATCGGCAAGAGCTTATGGCGGAAGCGGCCGCTCAGAACGCCAAGGACCAGATAGACCAAGCCGTTGGTCATCAGGAGCCACATCGCCGCGAAATGCCACAACAGCGCGCCGCCGAGCCAATTGCCGAGCGCAAGCTGTCGCGGAAAGGTAAATCCAAACAGCGGCGCCGCGTCGTAGATCTGCCAGCCCGAGCCGATCATCAGCAGCATTGCCAGCGCATTGATCCAGTGCGTCACGCGCACCCAGACCGGGTGGATGAGGGGCCGCGCGGCCGTGTTGGGCGCGAGCGGCGGGCGCAGGGTGGCTTCGAGGGTCATCGTTTTGGTCCGTCTGCGCGGACCTCTAGCAAAATGCCGAAGCACGCGCGCGTCACATTCCTGTCAGCAACCCTCTCCCCGTGTCGGGGAGAGGGCATAGCGCAGGGGTCAGGTCAGGCGTATCACTCACATCGGCAGCAGCACGGTGTCGATCACATGGATCACGCCGTTCGACTGCAGCACGTCGGCGATCGTAACCATGGCGACGTCGCCCTTGGCGTCGGTGATGCTGAGCCTGCCGGGGCCGGCCTGCTTGACGATCAGCCAGTCGCCGGAAACGGTCTTGAGCTTGGCTTCGCCCTCGCCGTCCTTGACTGCTTTCATCAGGTTCGCGGCGGTCATGCGGCCGGCCACGACATGGTAGGTGAGGATTTTGGTCAACGTTGCCTTGTTTTCCGGCTTGACCAGCGTATCGACCGTGCCGGCCGGCAGCTTGGCGAACGCTTCATTGGTCGGCGCGAACACGGTGAACGGGCCCGGGCCGGACAGGGTGTCGACCAGCCCGGCGGCCTTCACGGCGGCGACCAGCGTGGTGTGGTCCTTGGAATTCACCGCGTTCTGAATGATGTTCTTCGACGGATACATCGGCGCGCCGCCGACATTAACCGTCTTCTCCGACATCGATTCCGCGTAGAGCGGCGCCGCCGCACCGGCGACGAGCGCGAGAGCCGCCGCAGCGGCGATCAAGGTGAAACGCTTGGACATGAGGAGCTCCATTTTTGCCGTTGAAAAGTGTTGTCGAGGTTTGCCGGCAACCGGCCGGTGAGACGCGAGGTCTTGCGTCGTCACATCGAGATACGGCCCCTTCATCGGCGGGTTTCGCGCCGCCGCTCACGGCTGCGTGACCGCTTGCGCGCCGATGGCGTTCGGCTATGAAACGCCCACGGAATGCCGGGATGTTTGAAGGGTTTCTGACCGAAGGTTAGTGCCCAAAAGTTTGCGGCCAAGGGGTTTACGACCAAGAGTTTGTGACAAAAAGGTTTGTGACAATGTCGAAGACAAGTCCCGGCAATTGCTTTGAAGATTTTCGGATCGGCCAGGTGATCCGTCACGCCACGCCACGCACGGTCACGACCGGCGATGTCGCCCTCTACAACGGTTTGTTTGGGCCGCGGTTCGCGGTGCAATCGTCGGATGAATTCGCCAAGGCGATCGGCTATCCGCGCTCCCCGGTCGACGATCTCCTGGTCTTTCACATCGTCTTCGGCAAGACCGTGCCCGACGTCTCGCTCAATGCCGTGGCCAATCTCGGCTATGCCGGTTGTTATTTCCGCAGTCCGGTTTTTCCCGGCGATACCCTGTCAGCGCTCTCCGAAGTCGTCGGGCTGAAGGAAAATTCGAGCCACAAGACCGGGATCGTCTATGTGCGGACCACCGGCTACAACCAGGACGGCATCGCGGCGCTCGAATATGTCCGTTGGGTGATGGTGCGAAAGCGCGACGAAGCGGCGCCGGCGCCCGGCGATCACGTGCCGCGATTGCCGACCGTGCTTGAGCCGAAAGTCCTGAGCGAGGCCTGTCCGCCGATCGATCTGGCGGCTTACGATTTCGCCGTTTCCGGCAGCGCCTACCGCTTTGACGACTACGCGGTCGGCGAGCGGATCGATCATGTGGATGGCATCACCGTCGAAGAAGCCGAACACATGATCGCGACCCGGCTCTACCAGAACACGGCGCGCATCCATTTCGACCTGTTCGGCGCCAAACAGGGCCGGTTTGGCCGGCGGCTGATCTATGGCGGCCACGTGATCTCGCTCGCGCGCGCGCTCTCGTTCAACGGGCTCGCCAACGCGTTCCACATCGCCGCCATCAATGGCGGACGCCATGTCGCGCCGCTGTTTGCCGGCGGCACCGTGTTTGCGTGGTCGGAGGTGCTGGCGAAATCCGAGCTGCCCGGCCGGCAGGACGTCGGCGCGCTACGGCTGCGCACCGTCGCGACCTGCGATCGGCTCAGCGAGGATTTTCCCTACAAAACCGGCGAGGACTACGATCCGGCGGTCCTGCTCGACCTCGATTACTGGGTGCTGATCCCGCGCTGAGCAAAGTTCTGCAAAATTTGATCGCGGGAACGTCGCGCCGGCCAGTGCAATCGATCCGCCGGCCGCGATCATCGCGACTTAAGGCTTGAGCTGTTTCAAGGCGGCGGCGATTTGCTGGTTGTCGGGGGCGAGCCGTACCGCCTCGGTGAGATCGGCTACCGCGCGTTCGCGGTCGCCGTTGGTATTCCAGGCCAGCGCCCGGGCGTAGCGGACGGCGGCGCTTTTTGCATCGAGCCGGATCGCCTCGGTGAAATCGGCGATCGCCTGGTCAAGATCGCCTTTCAGGATCCAACCGCCGCCCATGAATCCCATATAGCGATCGTACCGCACGACGCCGCGCAGATAATGGTCGAAAGCGCGGTTCGGCTCGAGGCCGATCGCCTGGTCGAGATCGGCGATCGCATGGTCGGCGTCGTGCCTGGCGATAAAGACCTGGCTGCGGCGTTCGTAGGCGTCGGCGTCTTTGGCATCGAGCACGATGGCCTGATCGAAGTCGGCGAGAGCGCGGTCGAGATCGCCCTTGGTCTCCCAGGCGAGACCACGATTGGCGTAAATGTTGACATGACCGTTGCCGAGAAGGTCCGAGTGCGGCAGCGGATCGATGCGGATCGCCTCGGTCAGGTCGGCGATGGCGCGATCGGCATCGCCCTTTTCGCGCCAAAGCAGGCCGCGATTGTTGTAAGCGAGCGCGTCCTTTGGATTGGCGCGAATGGCCTCGCTGTAGTCGGCGAGAGCACGGTCCAAGTTGCCCTTGGCCTGCCAAGCCAGTCCGCGCGCGACGTAGGCGACGCCGTGCATGGTCTCGCCTTCGGCATTGTCCTCGATGATCAGCGTGCAACCGGCAATGTTGCGATCCGGATCGTCGGCGTCGCAATCGTCGTGCGCTTGCCGGTCTGCGCCCAATGCCGGCGCGGCGGCCAACATCAGCACGCACGTCATCGTCGCCATTGACGCCAGAAAGCGCACGCCATCCCTCTCGTTGCAAGCGCAGCCGGCGGTGTCGTCGTCGGACCGCGCCTTCCTTCCAATTAGCCACGATAGCGCCGACCGCATGTGACCAAGGTCACATCGAGAACGATCGTTCTATTGCTGCGCGCGCAAATGCTCGACCAATTGCCGCGCGTAAAGCGGCAGATCGTTCATGGTGCGGATGCAGATGGTGAGTTCGCGCACCGCCCAGGAATCCGTCAGTGGCACAATCGCAATCGCCATCGTTTTGGCGACCCGGTGCGCGGTGGTTTCCGGCACGATGCCAATGCCGACCTTGCATTCAACCAGCCGGCACACCGCATCGAAACTGCGCAACTGAACGCGCAGCCGCAACGGCCGCCCAATGCGCATGGCTTTGCCGGCGAGGAAGCGCTGCAACGCAGAGGCGCGATCGAGGCCGACAAAGTCGTGCTCAAGGACATCCTCGAACGCGATCTTGGCCCGCTTCGCCAGCGGATGATCGCGCGCGACCACGAGCACGAAGCGGTCGCGGCGGAACGGATAGGTTTCGAGCGTGCGCGCATCGACCGTCCCGGCGACGATGCCGAGGTCGGCGACACCCTCGGCGATCAAGCCGACGATCTCGTCGCTCAAGCGCTCTTCCAGATCGACGCTGACATTCGGGTGGGCGGCAAGAAAGGAACTGAGTGCCTCGGGGAGGAATTCGGTCAGCGCGTTGGTATTGGACAAGACGCGGACCTGGCCACCAAGGCCGCCGCCATAGGCGTTGAGGTCTTCGTGCAACCGCTCGGCTTGCCGCAATATGGCGCGCGCATGCTGCAGCAAGGTGCGGCCGGCCGGCGTCGCGGTCACGCCCTGACGCCCGCGCGTGAGCAGGGCAACCCCGAGCGTTGCCTCCATGTTGCGGATGCGGGTGGAGGCGGCGGCCAGTGCGAGATTCGCGCGTTGCGCGCCGTGGGTGATGCTGCCCGCTTCGGCCACATGGCGAAACAGGCTGAGATCGGCGAGATCGAAACGCACAGGAAGAAGCTCTCCTTCGTATTACACGAAGTCAGACTTTCAATAATGCCTATTGTACGGCGCCCAAGCAATGCTAATCTTTCGCTTAGGGCGAAACCTCTCGCGGCCGCGGCTGTGTTGCTATTATTTGTCAAGATTGCGGCAGGCGGCCGGATTGGCTAGGAAAATTGGGCCAAAGCTCGGCGCGCCTCGCGAACTTCGAAATTGAGACACCCGGCGTCGAGCGAATTCGGATGAACACAATGGCCGAAACCAAGGCCCCAGCCGCGCGGCCGCTGTCGCCGCACCTGCAAATCTACAAGCCGACCCTGACGATGACGATGTCGATCGTTCATCGCATCACCGGCCTTGGCCTCTATTTCGGTACGCTGCTGCTGGCGTGGTGGCTGATCGCCGCGGCCTCGCCAAGCTCGTATGCACGCTTCGAATGGTTTGCCAGTTCAATCATCGGTCGGCTGATCCTGTTCGGATATACCTGGGCGCTCATCCACCACATGCTCGGCGGCATCCGTCATTTGATCTGGGACACCGGCCGCGGCCTGGGACCGGCTGAACGCGAATGGCTGGTCGCCGCCAACTTGATCGGCTCGATCGCGATTACCGTGCTGTTATGGATCTTCGGGCTGCTGGCCATGGGAGGTCCGCTGTGAGCGACACCGCTCCCAAGCATATGCGCACACCACTCGCGCGCGTCCGCGGGCTCGGCGCCGCCCGCTCCGGCACCGGGCATTTCTGGCGCCAGCGCCTGACCGCGGTCGCCAATGTTCCGCTGACCATCGCCGCGGTCGTGATCGTCGTCATGCTGCTCGGCCGCAACCAGGCCGCCGCGGCGCAGATCCTGGGCTCGCCCTTAGTCGCGGTGATCATGCTGTTGTTCATCGGCTCGATCACCATGCACATGCGCATCGGCATGCAGGTGGTCATCGAGGATTACGTGCACGATGAAATCGCCAAGCTCGCGCTGATCATGGCCAACACGTTCTTCACCATCGCCATCGCGCTGACCTGCGCTTTCGGCATCCTCAAGCTGGCCTTCGGATTGTGATCATGGCATCGAACGGCGCAAACGGCATCAGCGCAGCTCCGGTAATCAACGGCCGCGCCTATCCGATCGAGGACCACGCCTATGACGTGGTGATTATCGGCGCCGGCGGCGCCGGCTTGCGCGCTGTCGTCGGCTGCAGCGAAGCCGGCTTGCGCACCGCCTGCATCACCAAAGTCTTCCCGACGCGCTCGCACACGGTGGCGGCGCAGGGCGGCATCGCGGCCGCGCTCGGCAACATGGGCGAAGACGACTGGCGCTGGCATATGTACGACACCGTCAAGGGCTCCGACTGGCTCGGCGACCAGGACGCGATCGAATATCTGTGCCGTAACGCGCCGCAGGCGGTCTACGAGCTCGAGCATTGGGGCCTGCCGTTCTCGCGCCGCGAAGACGGCAGGATTTATCAGCGCCCGTTCGGCGGCATGACCACGCATTACGGCAAAGGCACCGCGCAGCGCACCTGCGCCGCCGCCGACCGCACCGGCCACGCCATGCTGCACACGATGTACGGCCAGGCGCTGCGCCACTCGGCCGAGTTTTTCATCGAGTACTTCGCCATCGATCTGATCATGGACGACGAAGGCCGCTGCCGCGGCGTCGTCGCCATCAATCTCGACGACGGCAAGATCCATCGTTTCAGCGCCCAGATGACCGTGCTGGCGACGGGAGGCTACGGCCGCGCTTATGCCTCATGCACCGGCGCCCATACCCAGACCGGCGACGGCAACGCCATGGTGTTGCGCGCCGGGCTGCCGCTCGAAGACATGGAATTCGTGCAATTCCATCCGACCGGAGTTTACGGCGCCGGCGTGCTCATCACCGAGGGCGCCCGCGGCGAAGGCGCTTATCTGGTCAATTCGGAAGGCGAGCGCTTCATGGAGCGCTACGCGCCGTCCGCCAAGGACCTTGCGTCACGCGACGTCGTCTCCCGCGCAATGACCATCGAAATCCGCGAGGGCCGCGGCGTCGGGCCGAAGAAGGACCACATCTTTCTGCATCTCGACCATCTCGATCCGACAGTCCTCGCCGAACGGCTGCCGGGCATCACCGAATCGGCCCGCATCTTCGCCGGCGTCGATCTCAGCCGCGAGCCAGTGCCGATCGTGCCGACCGTGCATTACAATATGGGCGGCATCGCCACCAACTATCACGGCGAGACGCTGATCAAGAAGGACGGCAATCCCGACCACGTCGTGCCTGGCATGATGGCCTTGGGCGAGGCCGCCTGCGTGTCGGTGCACGGCGCCAACCGGCTGGGATCGAATTCGCTCATCGATCTGGTGGTGTTCGGCCGCGCCGCGGCGCTGCGCTGCGCCGATATCCTCACGCCGAACGACAAGCAGCCCGAGTTGCCGAAGGACTCCGCCGAGCGGGCGCTGTCGCGGCTCGACAAGTATCGCTACGCCTCCGGCGGCACGCCGACCGCGCATCTGCGCAGCAGGATGCAGCATGTGATGCAAACCAATTGCGCCGTGTTCCGCACCGGCGAGGTGCTGCAGGAAGGCTCCAAACTCATTCACGAGGTGTTCGAGGGCGCCGGCGATATCGGCGTCAGCGACCGCTCGCTGATCTGGAATTCCGACCTGATCGAGACGCTCGAATTCGTCAATCTGATCGAGCAGGCCGTCGTCACGGTGGATTCCGCGCTCAACCGCACCGAAAGCCGCGGCGCCCACGCCCGCGAGGATTATCCCGAGCGCGACGACAAGAATTGGATGAAGCACTCGCTGTCGTGGCTCGACACCGCTACCGGTAAAGTCACGATCGACTACCGGCCGGTGCACACCTATACGCTCACCAACGACGTGTCCTATATCGAGCCCAAGAAGCGGGTGTATTGAGGATTTTCATGGTCGAGTTCACGCTGCCAAAAAATTCCAAGGTCGGCACCGGCAAGACCTGGCCGCATCCGGCGAAGGCGAAAGCAGAGCGCGAATTCCGCGTCTATCGCTGGAATCCGGACGACGGCGACAATCCGCGCATCGACACCTATTACGTCGATACCGGCGATTGCGGGCCGATGGTGCTCGACGCGCTGATCTGGATCAAAAACAACGTCGACGCGACGCTCACCTTCCGCCGCTCCTGCCGCGAAGGCATCTGCGGCTCCTGCTCGATGAATATCGACGGCACCAACACGCTCGCCTGCACCAAGGCGATGGGCGAAGTCTCCGGCGCGGTGCGCATCTACCCGCTGCCGCACATGGCGGTGGTGAAGGACCTGGTGCCCGACCTCACCAATTTTTACGCCCAGCACGCCTCGATCGAGCCGTGGCTGCAAACCGTATCGCCGACGCCGCAGAAGGAATGGAAGCAGAGCCACGACGACCGGCAAAAGCTCGACGGGCTGTACGAGTGCATTCTGTGCGCCTGCTGCTCCACATCCTGCCCGAGCTATTGGTGGAATTCCGACCGTTATCTCGGGCCGGCGGCGCTGTTGCAGGCGCAGCGCTGGATCGTCGACTCGCGCGACGAGGCGACCGGTAAAAGGTTGGACGATCTGGAAGACCCGTTCCGGCTCTACCGCTGCCACACCATCATGAATTGCGCCAAGGCCTGCCCGAAGCACCTCAATCCGGCGAAGGCGATCGCCGAGATCAAGCAGAAGCTGGTCGAGCGGCAGGTGTAACGCACCGGTCCGCCGTGATGCCGCGGTGACCCCGGGCCAAACCTGCCGGGCCATCTGGCAGGCATTGCGCCGGCGCGAGCCGATCGCCTTTATCGATGGCGGCAAGCCGCGCGCCGCTTTTGCAATCGCCACGGCGCTGCCAGACGCCGCTTCAAAAGCGGCGTTCGGTACCATGGTCCCGAAGCCGGCAAACGGATTGTTAGCTTAATCGGCAGAGAATGCCGGTCGTCGCAGGGTATCGCCCATGCGCTCGATTTCGTCATTGATAGTTGTGGCGATAGTTGCGGCGCCTGCGCCGGGCCGGAACTCGGGCAGCGTCAGTCGCAACAACACCTTAGTTGCAACAAATTTTTTTCCGAAGCTGTGTGGAACCGAAAATCAGCTGGCGCGTTCGCAAGGTCGGGTAGACGTGCCTGTTGCAGCGAAGGGGGAATTGGGGGTCATGAGGGCAAAAGCCGGATTGATTCCAGTTATCGCCGCGTCGCTCATCGCTTTCGTCGGCGGGAGCTTGTGGATCGATTCCGCGCGCGCGCAGGAGACGCACGCCCAAGAAACTCGTGCACCGCAGACACAGGCACCCGAGAATTGCCTCGCGGCACCGACCGGAAAGACGCCGGCGGGCAGCCATTGGCATTATCGCACGGACCCGGCCACACAAACCAAATGCTGGTATTTGCGGACCGAAGGCGACGCCGCGCAAAAGCCGGCCGCGCAGGACAAACACGCAGCGGACGTCGCCGCGCCGGCACCCGCAGCAGCGGCCCCAAAAGGCGCTTCCGAGCAGACGGGGCCAGAAGCCCGGCAACCTCGGCCGGCGCAGGCGGCGCGGGCCGCCCCGAGTGGCAAGCGGGCGCAGAGCGGCGCGCCGAGCGGCGCCCAAGGTGGCCATCAGGCCGGCGACCGATCAGCGGCGTGGCCTGACCCACCGCCGCAGGCCAGCGGCGGAAATGTGACATGGCCTGATCCATCGCAACTGGCTCCCGGCACAGCGCCGCAATCGGCTGGTCCGGCGCAGCCGACGACCGCGCCACTGGCAAACAACCAGCAGGAACCACCGCCGGCCCAAAGCGCCGACAAAGCCACGGGAAATGACGCTGCCGGCGAAAGCCCGGCCGCCGAACCGATCGCGACGGCGGCCTCCGACGGCGATGAAATGCCGGTCGGCCTGCTTGTCGCCCTGGCGATTTCAATGCTGGTTGCCGGAATATTGGTGCGCCGGATTGTGAAAATGATATTTGCGCGGCGGGGCAAGGTCGCAGTCGAGCGGCGCGAACCGGTCTTGCGTGCCAACAGCGCCGGCGAACGCAGCATAACGCTACCGGTCGCGAACCAACACGACCTTCCGCCGGGCTGGGTCGACAGTCTCGACGAGGACGTCCAAGAATCGCTGCGCCAATTGTTGCGGACACTTGAACGGGAAGCGGCCTGAGGCAGGTCGATCGTCCAGCCCGATGATGCGTCCGGCTCAGCGCGGGAGATCGCGATGCTCGACCATGCCGGATTTCCAGTCAGTGACTACGCGCGATCGAAGGCGTTCTACGAAAAGGCGCTGGCGCCGCTCGGCTATGTCCTGATCATGGAAGTCGGCCAGGACGAGAACGACAGCCCGGCCGCGGGCTTTGGCGCCGACGGCAAGCCGGATCTGTGGATCGGCGGCGAAGGCGGCTTAAATCGGCACATCCATATCGCCATCGCCGCGAAAGATCGCGCATCGGTCGATGGGTTCTACCGTGCCGCCATTACGGCGGGCGGCAAGGACAACGGCGCGCCGGGTTTGCGGCCGCACTACCATCCGAACTATTATGCGGCCTTCGTGCTCGATCCGGACGGCCACAACATCGAGGCTGTGTGTCACGCGCCCGCGTGACGGCGGTCGTTGAAGCGGCGAAGCTTATGCGCCCGCTAGTGCGCGCCGCCGCTAATCCCGTCGTTTGACCTGGGCCTGGTTGCCGCGAGACGATCCAGCCGCGCGGCGCTCCGCTCCAACATTTGCCGGCTGAGGCGGCCCGCGGCCAAAGCATCGAGCGCGCATCGCAAGGCCGGATACGCTTTGTCGGTGTCCCACGAGACCAGCAGCAGATCGATCCCGGCGTTCAGCGCTCCTTCGACGGCGCGGCATAGGCCGGCATGTTCCACCGCGCCCATTGTCAGGTCGTCGGTGATGGCGACCCCGTCAAAGCCCCATTGATCGCGAAGGAGGCCGCTGACGACCCGTCTCGATTGCGACACGGGGATTCCAGGATCGGCGGCGGTCAGCGCGACATGAGACAGCATGATCGCGACGCCCCGAATGCCGAGCACCGCCTGAAATGGCACCCAGTCCGCAGCCTTGAGTTCAGGCTCGGCGGCATCGAGCGAGGCACTGAACAGGTGCGTATCTATTGCAACCCGGCTCAGTCCGGGGAAGTGCTTGGCCGTGGGCGTTATGCCGGCATCGAGCAGGCCCCTTGAAAAGCCTCCGGCGATGGTCGCCACCACCGACGGGTCGCGCGAGATCGAACGCGTCGCAAGGCGCGTATTCCAGTCGACATTGGTTGTCTTGTCCGGCATGAGATCGACAACCGGCGCCAAGTTCATGGTGATGCCGAGCGCCCGCAGCGCCCTTCCCTGATCGAAGCCGGTTTGGCGCGCGGCTTCGAATTGTTGATCCGCGGGCAGCGCCGCAATCGTCGCGAGGGCCGGCGGGTGCGGCAGCGGCGGCGAGAGATGCGAAACCGGTCCACCTTCCTGATCGGCGGCAACGACCAGCGGCGGCAAGCCCGAGGCCCGCCGCAAATCCTGCAGGCCGGCGATCTCCGTTGCGACGTCATCTGAGGTACGGTGCGCGACGTTGCGGCGGGTCAGGAAGATTCCGCCGATATGGCCGTCCCGAATAAGCTCGCGAACGACCGCAACATCGGTGTATCCGACGACGAAGTGGCGCTCGACGTCGATGACGTCCGCGCCAGTGCGCGCAAGGACCTGCCGCCTTGCCATCCAAGGCTCAACGTTTTGCCAAACAGCGAGCCCGGCAGCAGCCGCAAACAAAATCGCCAGCCACCGATCACCCACTAAAAGCAGCACGATGCCAGCGACCGATCCGCAGGCGGCGAGCGTCAAGGCGAAAGATTGGCGCCACGCAAAGGCGAACGGGTCGGGGATCAGGAGGTCCAGCCCGATCAGGACTAGCAACAACGCGACCGCTACGCTTCGCGCAATCAGTCTGACCCGCGCACCACCATCGCCGCCTGCGCCAGCCGGTGCCTGTGCCATGGGCAGCCTTCGGGTGCGTTTCCGCTATCTCGGCGCGTTGAAGAGGGCGGCGCTAGAGCTTGAGCTTCCGCTTGCGCTGTCCAAGCGTGCGCAGCCGCAGCGCGTTGAGGCGGATGAAGCCGGCCGCGTCGCGCTGATCGTAGGCCACCGCACCTTCTTCGAAGGTCACCAGGTCCTGATCGTAGAGCGAATATTTGCTGTCGCGGCCGACGACGCCGACATTGCCCTTGTAGAGCTTGAGCCGCACGCGGCCGGAGACGAATTCCTGGCTGCTGTCGATCGCCGCCTGCAGCATCTCGCGCTCGGGCGAGAACCAGAAGCCGTTATAGATCAGCTCGGCATATTTCGGCATCAGCTCGTCCTTGAGATGGGCGGCGCCGCGATCGAGCGTGATCGATTCCATGCCGCGATGGGCGGCAAGCAGGATGGTGCCGCCCGGCGTCTCGTACATGCCGCGCGACTTCATGCCGACAAAGCGGTTCTCCACCAGATCGAGCCGGCCGATGCCGTGCGTGCGGCCCAGCGCGTTGAGCTGCGTGAGCAAGGCGGCGGGCGACAGCGCCTTGCCGTCGATCGCGACCGGATCGCCCTTCTCGAAATCGATGGTGACATGCGCCGGCTCGTCCGGCGCGTCTTCGGGATCGACGGTGCGCGAATAGACATAATCCGGCACTTCGTCGCCGGGATTTTCCAGCACCTTGCCCTCGGACGAGGTGTGCAACAGATTGGCGTCGGTCGAGAACGGCGCTTCGCCGCGCTTGTCCTTGGCGATCGGGATCTGGTTCTGCTCGGCGAAGGCGAGCAGCGCCTCGCGCGAACGGAAATCCCATTCGCGCCACGGCGCGATGACTTTCACGTCCGGCTTGAGCGCGTAATAGGCGAGCTCGAAGCGCACCTGGTCGTTGCCTTTGCCGGTGGCGCCGTGCGCGACGGCATCGGCGCCGACTTTTTCCGCGATCTCGATCTGCTTCTTGGCGATCAGCGGCCGCGCGATCGAGGTGCCGAGCAGATACTGGCCCTCATAGAGCGCATTGGCGCGGAACATCGGGAACACATAATCGCGGACGAATTCCTCGCGCAGATCCTCGATGAAGATGTTTTCCGGCTTGATGCCGAGCATCAGCGCCTTCTGCGCGCGCCGGCTCGAGCTCCTCGCCCTGCCCGAGATCGGCCGTGAAGGTGACGACCTCGCAGCCATATGTGGTCTGCAGCCATTTGAGGATGATCGAGGTGTCGAGGCCGCCGGAATAGGCCAGCACGACTTTTTTCACGTCACCTTTGGACATCGACAAGAACCCCGCGCGGCGACGGCGTCGCCCAAAAATCCGCGCGGACTATAGGCGGGCGCGGAGGCGACGCAAGCCGTTCGCTCGCTCGGCGTCGGCGTCCTCCGCGGGCTTTTATGGCCTTTTAGGAGCGCGCTGGCTCTTCCGCCCCGAGAGCCGCCGCGCAAGTGCCGCGATCGCCTCGCGTATGGCTTTGCCCGTACGTTCGAGCGGCTGCTCGACCATGGCGTCCGTGAGCCGCGTCGGCCGCCAGCGATAGATCAGGCCGTGGCAGGTCCAGATCAGCAGGTACATCAGCACGCCGGCAAAGACGACATCGGTAAAAAAATGCGCGCCGGCGGCCATGCGCAGCACGCCCATCGCGATGCCAAAGACGAGCGCGGCGCCATAAGCCAGCGGCCGCCATTGCGGCGGCGCCAGCGCCGCCGGCGCCAGCGTCCAGAACGCGCCGGATGCCTCGCCGGCGACGAACGAGCAATTCTCCGTGCATGGCCCGCGCGGGTCCCACCACGGCGTAAAGCGCTCCTTGCCGCCGAGCTCGACAACATCGATCGGCCGCATGCGCGCCGAATGCTCCTTCAAGATGCCGTTGGTGAGGACGCCCGGCCCGAGCGTCAGCGTCACGATCAGGAACAGGGCGGCGCGGCCGGCGATCAACATCCGCCGCTGCGGCAAGACGAGCTTGCCGGCGACCGCGAGAAAGGCCGGCGCGACGATGAGCGTGATCAGCAGGCTCGCCGCGTCGCGCGCATACTCGACGCTATCCGAATACCAGGCGACGAATGCATGCGTCGCCGGATTGTAGAACAGTGCCGCGATGTCGAGATCGAGATGCGGATAGACGGCGAATACGACGCCGACCACGAGCGCGATGGCGAGCGCGACGATGAGCCCGGTCCGGTTCATGCGGTCATTTCCAGGAGCCGGCGCGGCGGCCGGCAAACAGCCAATAAACCAGTCCGCCGGCAATGCCGGCGGCCGCAAGCACCTGGCGTTCGTGCGTATAAAAGCTCGCAGGCTGGCTGACCTCCCCGTCGCCAACGCAGGTCAAAGCCGTAAGACAAGGCCAGCGCCAGCGCGCCGCCGAGGGCGGCGTAGAACAGCACCGAACGCCAGGCAAATCCTTCGGCGATGGCGACCACCAAAGCCGTCGGCAACGCGGCGACGACGCCAATGATCGGAGCGCCGACCGCGACAATCGCCCAAAGCGCCGCCGGCGGCAGGCCGGACGACGCAAGGTCGTCCCAATGCGGCGTGAGCATGCCGAGCGTGAACACCGCGGAAGCCGCGACGCACGCCAGGACATAAGCGAGGAACATGACCAGGAGACGGGCGACGACGGTCATACCAGCCGCATCAATCCGTCATCGCCATGGCGCGCAAAGCCAGCCGCTCGCGGGCGGAGAGCTTTTCCGTGGCGCTTTTGAGCTGGCCGCAGGCGGCGAGAATGTCGCGGCCGCGCGGCGTGCGCACCGGAGAAGCGTAGCCGGCGTCGAAAACGATCTCGGAGAATTTCTCGATCTGCTCCCAGTCCGAGCATTCGTAGGTGCTGCCCGGCCATGGATTGAACGGGATGAGATTGATCTTGGCCGGAATGCCTTTGACGAGACGGACCAGCGCGCGGGCCTCGGCGAGCGAGTCGTTGACGCCCTTGAGCATCACATACTCGAACGTGATGCGCCGCGCATTGGAAAGCCCCGGATAGTTGCGGCACGCGTCGAGCAATTCGCGCAGCGGATATTTGCGGTTGAGCGGCACGAGCTCGTTGCGCAGCTCGTCGGTCACCGCATGCAGCGAGATCGCGAGCATGGCGCCGATCTCCTCGCCGGCGCGCACGATGTTGGGCACTACGCCCGAGGTCGACAGCGTGATCCGCCGCTTGGAAATGCTCAAGCCATCGCCATCGGCGACGACATTGAGCGCATCGCGCACCGCCTCGAAATTGTAGAGCGGCTCGCCCATGCCCATCATCACGACGTTGGAGACGAGGCGCTTCTCAGGCTCGGTGCCGGCGGGTGCCGCCGCGCGCTGCCAATCGTTGAGCCGGTCGCGCGCCAGAACGACTTGTCCGACGATCTCGCCCGGCGTGAGGTTGCGCACCAGCCGCTGCGTGCCGGTGTGGCAGAACGTGCAATTGAGGGTGCAGCCGACCTGACTGGAAACGCACAGCGTGCCGCGGTCGTTTTCCGGGATATAGACGCACTCGACGTCATGGGTGCGGCCGTCCAGCTCGCCCGGCAGCCGCAACAGCCATTTGCGCGTGCCGTCAACCGAGACTTGCTCGGCGGCGATGTCCGGCCGCGCCAAGGTGAAATGCCCCGCCAGCTCGCCGCGCAGCTCCTTCGACAGGGTCGTCATCGCATCAAAGTCTTGAGCTCCGCGCACATAGAGCCAGTGCCAAATCTGCTGCACGCGCATGCGGCGCTGCCGCTCCGGCACGCCGACCTCGCCAAGCGCCTGGGCGAGGGCGACGCGCGACAGCCCGACCAGCGAAGGCTTCGCCGGCGCGACGTAACGCTCGAGCGGTCGCTTCTCGATGGCGGCCGCGGCGAGGTTCTCCAGCGGCGTGGCGGTAAGCGGAGCGGTCATTGGCCAATCTGAAAAATTGAGGCGTTTGCCGGGCATAGATAGTTCCTGCCGCCGCAAAGGGCGAGGACTATCGGCGCTTACTTGCAATCCTGGTCGGAGCGGTCGAGGGCCTGGGCGAGACCCTTGAGCGAGAAGATATCGGTCGAGTGGGTTCCCTTCGCCGACATGCCTTTCAATACTGCGTTCTGGCCGGTCCGCATGGCCGTGATCAGATTCGCCTCTTCGGCGGCGTTTTTGATCCAGGCGCCGTCCTGCTGGGTGTAGAGGGCAAACGAGGTCGTTCCGACCGCCACGGTTGCCTCGGAATTCGGTTTGAACGGATAGCCGATGATGATCGAAACCTCGTCGGTCACCTTCTCGGCGGGCCGCGAAGCGATGAACATGAAGGGCGGATTGCGCGACTTGCCCGGCGGGGTGGTCTCCGAGGATGCGGGCTTGGCGATCGCAAAGCAGACCTTTTTGCCACCCGGCGAGGCCGTGTAGGCGCCCCAGTCGCCGTACTGGCCGAGCAATGTCGGCTTGGCGCCTCCGGCTACCGCCGCTGCCGGGTCTGCGGCCGAAGCGGCCGCGGGCGCGGCCGCTGGCTTATGCTTGGTGGACTTTTTGGCGGGCGCGGCGCCGGCGGGCGCCGCGGAATCCGAAGCCGCCGGCTGCTGCGCCAGCGCCGGAGCGGCGCAGACCGCCGCAGCAAACATCAATAGCAAAAGCCGCGATCGTCGATGAGTGAGCATCAGACCTTACGGTTACGGGCTTTGTGCGAATCCAAGCCCTTCAAGTTTAACTCATTTCCGACAGGTAGGGAACGAATTCGGCAATCAGACGGCGAACCTGAAATCTCGCCGCGGTGCAACAGCGCATTAATCTGCTGCAAAACGTGACGTTCAGCACATCACCTGCCGGCCGATTTTGAATACTCACGATGCTTTTGCTGCTTTGGGAGGGCTGTCGTGGATCTGCCTGTCGTGGATCTGCCTTGGCGGGGGCGAACCGGCGTTCGCCGCCCGTTTCGCGGTCCGTTCAACGGTTCGTTTCGCGATTCTTGGGCGAAATATCCGGCGGCGCGACGACGCGAGCTGGACGATCTCCTCGTCGCCGTCGGCACCAAGCGCGACGACAAGGCTTTCATCGTCCTGTTCGATCATCTGCAGCCGCGCGTGCACGCCCAGCTGGTCCGTCTCGGACTGGCGCCGGCCGAAGCGGAGGATCTGACGCAAGACGTGATGGAGACGATCTGGCGCAAAGCGCATCTCTACGATCCTCGCCAGGCGGCGGCCGCCACCTGGGTGTTTCAGCTCGCGCGCAACCGGCGCGTTGATCTGGGACGGCGCAGCCGCGAATGCTATTTTGCGCTTGAGGATTTCTTCGCCATTGCCGATCCAACGACAGGCAACGACGACCGCGTCGACGCCGCCCAACTGCAAGAGCGAGTCCGCATTGCGCTGCGCACCTTGCCGCAGGAACAATTCATGCTGGTGCAACTGGCATTCTTCGACGGTCTCTCGCACAGCGCCATCGCGCAGCAGCTCAACTTGCCGCTCGGGACCGTGAAGTCGCGGCTGCGGCTCGCCTGCACGCGGCTGCACCGCGTGTTGACCGCAGCCGGCCTGACCAAGGCCTGCGTCTTGACCTGAACGCGTCTTCCGATTGACGCGCGTTGCGGCGCCGTCCGACCCGCCCACTTCCAATAGCCGCTCGTTCTGTGCTTATAAATCGCGGCTGATGAATTTCGGGCGTGCGTTCGGCATCCCGAATAAAGGATCACCATGAAAGCTATCCTGTGTACGCATTTCGGCACGCCCGACGAACTGGAACTGGCCGACATCCCGCCGCCGACCGCCGGTCCCGGCGAAGCCGTCGTCGCCATCAAGGCCGCCGCGCTTAATTTCTTCGATTTGCTCATCATCGCCGGCAAGTACCAGCACAAGCCGCCGTTCCCGTTCTCACCCGCCGCCGAATTCGCCGGCGTGGTAGAGAGTATCGGCGCCGGCGTGACCGGATTTGCGCCCGGCGACCGCGTGATGGGCTGGACCGGCTGGGGCGCCGCGCGTGAAAGCCTTGCCGCCGGCACCAGCCATCTGGTGAAGCTGCCCGCCAACCTCGACTTCGAACGCGCCGCCGGCCTTACCGTGACCTATGCAACGACGCTCTACGGCCTGCGCGAGCGCGGCAAGCTTAAATCCGGAGAGACCCTGGTCGTGCTAGGCGCGTCTGGCGGCATCGGCCTTGCCGCGATCGAGATCGGCAAGATCATGGGCGCGCGCGTGATCGCCTGCGCCTCGTCGGAAGAAAAGCTCGCCTTCGCCAAAGCCCATGGCGCCGACGAAACGGTGAATTATGCCAAGGAAGATTTGCGCGATGCGCTCAAGCGCCTCGGCGGCGCCCGCGGCATCGACGTGGTCTACGACCCGGTCGGCGGCGACTATGCGGAGCCGGCGTTGCGCTCGCTCGGTTGGGAGGGCCGCTATCTGGTGATCGGTTTCGCCGCCGGCGCGATTCCAAAAATTCCGCTCAATCTGGTCCTGCTCAAGAGCTGCGACATCCGCGGCGTGCTGTGGGGCGGCTGGGCGGAGCGCGACCCGCAAGGTCAACGCGCGCTGATGACCGACATCGTACGCTGGTGCGCCGATGGCAAGCTCAGCGCCCATGTGCATGCGGTCTATCCGCTGGCCGAGACCGCGACCGCGCTCAAGGCCATCGCCGAACGCAAGGTCATGGGCAAGATCGTGCTGCGGCCGTAGTCAGCGCATGCGCCGCGTCAATCGGCTGGCGCCGCGCGCATGCGCTCCAAGGTGCGCCGCGCCGCCTCCCGGTGATCCGGCGTGATGTGGGAGGCAACGAGCCTGATGGCCGCGGCGAGCAACGCCGCGTCGTCGGCATAGCCGATCAGCGGCAAGACGTCGGGGATCACGTCAGCCGGCAGCACGAAATAGGCGAGCGCGCCGACCAGTGTCGCCTTGACCCGCAGCGGCGTCTGCCGATCGAACGCGCAATAATGAGCGGCAATCAGATCTTCGGCAAAAGGCAGACGCGCCGCGAGCCGGCGCAGCTTGCGCCAGAATTTTTGCTGCAGGTCCCGCTCATCGGCAGCGATGCGTTGTGCCGCCGCTTTCGCGTCGGCCCAGGCTTTCGCACTGGACGATCCTGCATCGGACCATCCTGCATTGGACCATGCCGAGCTATATCCAAACCGCATGTGACCCTTCGCGCGCCCCGCCGGATAAATGGCCGCGAAAGGCGGCGGCCGCAAGGCAAGCGGCCCGCGCCAGCGTCATTGCGAAGCGGAGCGAAGCAATCCAGTTGCGCCTAGAGCCTGGGTGGCTTCGTCGCTTTGCTCCTCGCAATTGACGGCAAAATCAGCTAGCGAATTTGTCCATCGCCTCGGCGAGCTTGACATCAAGCTCGGTCACGCCGCCGGCATCATGGGTCGACAACGTCACCTCGACGGTCTTGTAGACATTGAACCATTCGGGATGATGGTCGAGCTTCTCCGCCATCAAGGCGACCCGCGCCATGAAGCCGAAAGCCTCGTTGAAATCGGCGAACACGAATTTCTTGCTGATCGCGTCGCGACCGCTGACGTCGCTCCAGCCATGCAGCCGGGCGAGCGCGCGACCTCGGGCGTCGCCGGAAAGCTTTTGCGCCATATGCTGCCCTCATTGTGCGGACCGCGGGCATGCGATGTCGGCCCCGGCCGTTGTCGTAGATAGGCGCCGCAATAGCCACGTCGCAAGCGGCCGCCGGCGGATTTGAACCAGGCCCGAAACCAACACCGAGCATTTCACTCGGCCAAATTTTCGCCCCGGCCGGCGATTAACCAACCGGCCGTTTGCGCGGGACGACCTGCGGCCGACATAGCGGAACATGAGCCGCGTCGTGCTAAAGTTAACCATGCCTGCGAGACTACCCCGCCGTCCGCCGCTTGGCATGAAACTCTGGCTTTCGCAGCGTTTTGGTCGAGCGAAAGAGACGGACGCGTCTTCGGCCACGCCGGGCCACGCCCTGGGCAAAGTCATGAATATCGAGTCGCTTGAACATATCGTGCGCAATCGGGTCAGGATTTTTCTGCGCAATACCCGGCTGGTGACGATCCTCGGCACGATCGTCCTCGGCGTCATCATCTGGGCGGCGGTCCACGTCACTTTGGCGCCGACCGAGATGCGGGTTGCAGCCGGGCCTCCGGGCGGCGCCAATGTGAAATTCGTCGAGATGCTGGCGCAAAAGTTCGCGACCGAGCACGACAAAGTCCAGTTTCATATCGTGTCGACCGGGGGACCGAAAGAAAGCGCGGCGGCGATGACGAGCGACAACGCCGACCTCGCGGTTTTGCCCGGCACCATGAGCAATTCGCCGGATTGGCCGGTGGTCGCCATTCTGCGGCAGAACGTAATGGCGCTGGTCGTGCCGGCCCAGCCGGCCGCCGCCAAGAAAGAGACAAACCCGCCGGCGCAAAAGGAAGCCGCCGCTCCGGAGAAAAAAGAGAAAAGCGCCAAGGCGGAAAAAAGCGCCGGCAAAGCGAAAGCTGCCAAGGACGACAAAAGCGCCAAGAACGCCAAGGCCGCGAAAACCGCCGACAAGGGCGAAGACGCCGCCGACAGCAAAGCCGATAGCGACGCCGATGGTGCCGACGCCCACAAGCTGGACAAAGTGTCCAAGCTCGCCAGCCACCGCGTCGCCGTCGTCACCGGGAACGAGGCGACCAAGGATCTGCTGGACGTCGTGCTCACGCATTACGGCGTTCCGCTGGGCCAGGTGCAAATTTCGCTGATCGATCCGAAGGACATTGCCGACGCGGTCAAGGCGCAACAGGTCGATGCGCTGTTCGTCGCCGGCTCGGCGACCGGGCAAGCGATCAACGAAGTGATCATGGCGGCGACGCTCAACGGCCAAGGGCCTAGTCTCATCCCCATCGATCAGGCCGAAGGCATCGCCAAGCGCAGCCCGGCTTTCGATTCCATCGACATCAGCGCCGGGACGTTCGGCGGCAATCCGCCGGCTCCGCCTGACGACATCAAGACCCTGAGCTTCGCCGAATATCTGGTCGCGAAGAAGTCGTTTCACCACGACGCCATCGCGGCGCTGGCGAAACTGATCTACACGTCGCGGCTGGCGCTCGCCGCGGCGATGCCCGGCGAAATCAAGATCGCCGCGCCGCCGACCGACAAGGACGCCCGCGTCGTCGTCCATCCCGGCGCGCTGGCCTATTTGACCGACGATCAGAAAACCTTCTTCGACCGATACGGCGACGATATTTTCTACGGCCTGCTGATTTTTCCGATCTTCGGATCGGCCATCGCCGGCGTGGCCAGCTATTTCCACAGCGGCGGCCGCACCCGCCGTTTACGCTTGTTGCAGCGGCTGCTCGACCTTGTGCACAAGGCCCGCGCCGCACCGTCGATCGAGGCCCTTGATCAGATCCAGGTCGATTTCGACCATGTCGTGGTCGCGATCATCCACCAGAGCGAACGTGAAGAGTACGATCAGACGGTGCAGATGTCGTTTTCGCTCGCGCTGGATCAGGTTCGCTTTGCGATAGCCGGCCGCCGCGTCATTCTGCTGGAGCAGGCCGGCGCCGACGCCAAGCCGGGCGCAAAGGCCGCGGCCGCGTAATTCCCGCGAGCGCCACGATTCAATCAAATCTCAGGGTCACGCTGCCGGCCGATCGGCCGGCGCGCTCAATCCGGAGATGACAAAGTCGATCATCTGACCAAGGTCGGGGCTCGGCTTATCGGCAAATTCGGCGATCAATTGCGGATGGAAAAAGCGCATCATCGCCGTGCAGGTACAGTGCGCGGCAAGCCCGACGTCGGACGCATGGAATTCGCCGGATGCGACGCCGTCCGCAATCACCGCCGCGACGATGCCGATGATGCACTCCATGTGCGCCTGGCAGACATCCCAATTCTCTTCCATGGCGATGGCGCACATTTCATGCATTTTCGAATCGGCGACATAGCGGTCCGAGTTCATCCGATGCACGGTTTCCAATAATTCGCGCAGCCGCTCGGCAGCGCCCTGGCGCCGCGTGGCGATGACTTGGGAGGCCTGTTCCACTTCGCCCATCAGTCGGCGCGCGACGCCCGCCGTGATCGACTTCTTGGAGTCGAAGAAGCGATAGACGTTCGCCGGACTCATGCGCAGCGCCTTGGCGATGTCGGCGACCGTGGTCTTCTGATAGCCGACGTCGCGAAACAGACGCTCGGCGGTGACGAGAATCCGTTCTCGCACGTCGGTTTCGGTATGGTCCATCACGTCGGTCATCATAAGCTCTTCGCGTTATCGTTCATTCGGCCGCGACCGCAACTGGAACCGGCCGTGGCGTGGGCTCGGCCGCGGGCGAAATATCGGCCGCCTCGCCGCCGCGCTCGCCAAGCCGCTTACGATACCACAATGCATAGAGGCTGGGCAGGAACAGCAGGGTCAAGAATGTCGCCACGAACAGCCCGCCCATGATGGTGATCGCCATCGGCCCCCAGAAGGCCGAGCGCGACAGCGGGATCATGGCCAGGATCGCCGCCAGCGCGGTCAGGATGACCGGCCGCGCCCGGCGCACGGTTGCCTCCACGATCGCCTCGCGGCGGGTCGAGCCGTGGTTGACGTCGGTTTCGATCTGATCGACCAGAATCACCGCGTTGCGCATGATCATGCCGGCGAGCGCGATCAGCCCGAGCAGCGCCACAAAGCCGAACGGCTGGTTGGCGACGTTGAGCCCCAGCGAGGCGCCG
This sequence comes from uncultured Alphaproteobacteria bacterium, assembly GCA_963829395.1. Lineage (GTDB taxonomy): Bacteria > Pseudomonadota > Alphaproteobacteria > Rhizobiales > Xanthobacteraceae > BOG-931. The sequence continues at coordinate 296,473 of CAWHHX010000005.1, forward strand.
ACGATGCCGAGTGGCGCCGTCAGGAACACCAGGATCAGCCGCGAGATGCTTTGCAGCTGGATCATCAATAGCGTCAGCATGGCAAAGATCATCACCGGAAACAGCACGAAGATCGAGGCGTTGCCCTTCTGCGATTCCTCGATGGCGCCGCCGATTTCGATCCGGTAGGCCGGCTCGAGACTGTCGCGGATGGACTGAAGTTTCGGCCAGATCGCGTTGGTGGCGTCCGGCGGCTGCACGCCGTCGATGACGTCGGCGCGCACCGTGATCGCCATGTCGCGATTGAGGCGCCACAGGATCGGCTCCTCGTGGCTGTATTCAATATGGGCGATCTGCGACAGCGGAACGGCGACGCCGTTGCGCGAATAGAGCGACAGGTCGCCGATATGCGCCAGATCAAGCCGCTCCGACGGCACCGCACGGGCGACGACGGCGACCTTCTCGATGCCGTCGCGCACGGTCGTGATCGGCAGCCCCGAGATCAGCATGCTCAGCGATTGCGAGATATCCTGCGGCGTCAAACCCATCGCCCGCACGCGATCCTGATCGACGACGAGCTTCAAATATGGCGCCTGCTCGTTCCAATCGAGATGCGGATCGATCACTTGATCGTTGGCGCGCATGACCTCGCGCACCTGATAGGCGATGTCGCGGACCTTTTTCGTATCCGGACCGATGACGCGGAACTGCACCGGGAAGCCGACCGGCGGCCCGAAATTGAACCGGTCAACGCGCACCCGCGCTTCCGACAGCGCGCCGTTGGCAACCGCTTTTTCGAGCCGCGCCTTGATCCGCTCCCGCGCCTCGACGTCCTTCGATACCACCACGATCTCGGCGAACGACTCATCGGGCAGCTGCGGATTGAGGCCGAGCCAAAACCGCGGCGAGCCGCGGCCGACATAAGCGGTGTAGGTCGCAATATCCGCATCGTCCTTGAGCAGGGTTTCGGCCTGCTTGACCAATTCCAGCGTCGTACCGAACGCCGTACCCGCCGGCAGGCGAAGCTGGAAGAACAGCTCCGGCCGTTCCGACAGCGGGAAGAACTGCTGCTGGACGCGGCCAAAGGCCACGATCGACAAGACAAAGATACCGATGGTCACGACCACGACGGTGACACGCCGCTTCACGCACCATTCGATGATGCGGCGCAGCCCGCGATACATCCGGGTTTCGTAGATCTCGTGCGGATCGTGGCCGGGCTCGAGCCGCTTGAAGTTCGGCAGAAGCTTCACGCCGATGTAGGGCGTGAACACCACGGCCACCAGCCACGACGCCAACAATGCGATCGCTACCACCCAGAAAATGCCGCCGGCATATTCACCGACCGAGGAATTGGCGAAGCCGATCGGAAGAAAGCCGGCCGCCGTCACCAGCGTTCCGGTCAACATCGGGAAGGCGGTCGAATTCCCAGGCGAACGACGCGGCGCGAACGCGGTCCCAGCCCTGCTCCATCTTCACCACCATCATCTCGACGGCGATGATGGCGTCATCGACCAAGAGGCCGAGCGCGATGATCAGCGCCCCGAGCGTGATCCGGTGCAGGTCGAGACCCATGGCGTTCATGACGATGAACACGACGGCGAGGACGAGCGGCACCGACAGCGCGACCACGATGCCGGTGCGCCAGCCGAGCGCGAGAAAGCTGACGAACAAGACGATCGCCAGCGCTTCGACGAACGAATGGACGAACTCGTTGACCGCGTGGTCGACGACGACCGGCTGGTCGGCGATCTGCTCGAAATCGAAGCCTTGCGGAACCGCGGCGACGAAGTCGGCGGTGGCGCTCGCCACCGCCGGGCCGAGGTCGAGAATATTGGCGCCCTTGGCCATGACGACGCCGACGCCGATCGCCGACTTGCCTTTTTGCCGAACCAGAAAATCCGGCGGATCGGCAAAGCCGTGCGTCACCGTGGCGATATCGCCGACGCGGAACACGCGGCCATTGGCTTCCACCGGCGTCTCGGCGACCGCCCGCGCGCCGTCGAGTGCACCGGTCACGCGTAGCGGCACCCGCTGCGCGGTCGTCTCCAGTACGCCCGCCGCGACCACCGCATTCTGTCGGGCCAGCGACTGGAACAATTGGTCGGTGGTGATGCCGAGCGTCGCCAGCTTGGCGTTCGAGAATTCGACGTAGATCTTCTCGTCCTGCACGCCGTACAGATTGACCTTGGTGACGTTCTTGACCTTGAGAAGTCGCTGGCGGAACGCCTCGGCGACCTTCTTCATCTGCGCGTAATCGGCGCCGTCGGAGGTGATCATGTAGAGAATCGAGTCGACGTCGCCGTACTCGTCGTCGATCGACGGCCCGATCAATCCGGCCGGAAGATCGTCCTTGATGTCGGCTATTTTTTTGCGCAGCTGATAGAACAATTGCTGCACGTCGCGGGCCGGCGTGTTGTCCTTGAAGGCGATCTGCATCGCCGTGAATGACGGCTTGTTGTAGGTGGTCACCTTGTCGAAGTAGGGCAGCTCCTGAAGCTTCTTCTCGATCGGATCGGCGACCTGGGTCTGCATCTCGGCGGCCGTGGCCCCCGGCCACATGGCGGTGACGATCACGACCTTGATGGTGAATGACGGATCTTCGCCGCGGCCCAGGCTGCGATAGGAAAACAGGCCCGCCGCGCCGAGCATCACGATCAGGAACAGCATCAAGGCCGGATGCGCGACGGCCCAGGCCGAGAGGTTGAAACGGCTCATCACACTCTCCGCACCGATCCGGAAACCTCGACGTCGGCGCTCAAAACGACAGCGCCGAGACGATCTTGACCTTCTCGGCGGGATCGAGTTTCTGAACGCCGAGCGCGACCACGCTGGCGCCTTCGTCGACGCCGCCGCTGATCAGGACATCGTTGCTTTCGTAAGCCTTCACGGTCACCGGCTTGAGCGTGACCGCGCCGGTCTTGGCGTCAGCGACATACAGCGCCGGTCCGGCGCCCTGGTTGAACAATGCCGACAGCGGCAGACGCGCGACGCTTTCGCTGGCATGGTCGGACAGGGTCAATGTAGCGGTCATGCCGAGTTGCACGTCGTCGCCGACCCCGGGCAACGAGAATTTCGCCAGATAGGTCCGAGTCATGGCGTCGGCCGAGGGCGCGAGCTCGCGGAGCTTGGCGACATAGAGCTTGTCCGGCTGGGACCAGATCGAAACTTGCGCCTCACTGGACTTGGTGCGCGCCAACAGCGTCTCGGGGATCGCGACCACCACTTCTTTCTCGGCGAGCCGCGCGACGCGGACAGCGGTCTGGCCGGCCGTCACCACCTGCCCGGGCTCGATCAACGTGGCGGTGACGACGCCGGGCGCGTCCGCAAGCAGCGTCGCATAGGACAGGCTGTTCTTGGTCAGTTCGACCGATCGCTCAGCGCGTCTGAGCCGCGCCCGCGCCTCGTCGGCCGCCGCCTTGGCCTGGTCCAATTGAGCGTCGGTCGACCAGCCCTTCTGCCGGAGTTCTTTGGTGCGGGCTTCGGCGGCGCTAGCCTGTGCCAGCACGCCGGTCGCGGCATTGAATTCCGCGTCGGCCTGGTCGGCTTGCAGCTTGAGATCGATCTCATCGAGCATCGCCAGCGGCTCCCCGGTGTCGACCAGGGCGCCGACCTCGACAAGGCGTTTCGAGACCTTGCCCGCAACCCGGAAGCCAAGTTCGCTTTCGGTCCTGGGCCTGATGGTGCCAACGAAGGTCCGATCGCGCGCTTGCGCCTCGTAATGAACGTTGGCGACCAGGACCGGCCTGACCGGCGCGGCATGCTGCGCTGCAATCTCATTGCAGCCTGCGAGGGCCGAAGCCAAAACCAGCGCCCCAAGCGGCGCCATGAGGCCTAAGCGTCTGTGGCGGCGAAAGAAACTCGTATTCTGCGACATCTGGACACCTCTGATTACTGATAAAGGTGACCTGACAACTGACGAATGTCAATATTCGTCATACGTCATATTTGTGACCATTTAAGTCATATTTGCCTCAATATTTTTCCATGGCCGATGCGGCTGGCTACCGCAGGGGCGCTTCTGCATTGCCGAAAAACCTTCAATAAATCCGTTGCTTAGCGAGCGCTCGACAGTCCCACTGCCGAGCGAATGGTCGCCTCATTCGTCTTCCTCGGCCCGAACGAGCGAAGCCTCGGTCGCGAATTCTTGATGGCGTTCCCAGCGCCGGGGATGGCCCGCCGTTTTGCAGCGCAAGATTTTGGATTTGGCTCTAGCCGGACTTTCGCAGCTTTGCGAACGCCGGTGCCGGCGCCAAATCCTCGGCCGCGGAGCGACGGGCTTGCGCGGAGTAGAACGAGGCATTCTGCTCGCCGCGCAAGGCTTCACGCGAGAACGTAATCATGTGGTGGCCGACGATGCCCATGCTGAACGCGGCGTCGATTTGGCCGCGCCGAAGCGCCGGCAACACCGCCTTCCAGAACCAGCGGCGATAATCGGCGCGCAGGCCGATATGGAGCGCAATATTGAACGCCAGCACCAGCGCGAGGCTTATGTTGCTCCAGGTCAGCTTGCCGCGGACCGGGCCGTCGACCAGCCGATTGGCATAGGTTGCCTCGACCTGGTGAGCGAATCGCTTGAACAGCCGTTCCGGCGCATAGGCATGTTCGATACAGCGACGCCACATCGCCACGACTTCGTCGTAGGGACGCAGGAACACCACGTTGCTTTCAAGCCCGGCATCGTCGGCGACGACCCGTCCATCGCGCTTGAGGCGATCCCATAGCGGCGTCTTCGGCAGCGCCTGTAACAGATTGATGGTCAGGATCGGCACATTGGACGCGTCGATGAAGGCCTTGAGCCGCTCCTCGGTGTCGGCCGTGTCGGTGTCGAGCCCGAGGATGATGCCGGAGGTGACTTCCAGGCCGTAGCTGTTGAGCGTGCCGAGCGCTTCGAGCATCGGCAGTGTCGCGTTCTGCTCCTTGCGCATGTGTTTGAGCGCATCGACTTCCGGGGTTTCGATGCCGACGAACACGGTCTGGAATTCCGCCTGGCGCATGAGTTCGAGGATTTCCGGCTGCTTGGCGATATTGAGTGTGGCTTCGCAGCCAAAGCGCAGCGGATGTCCGTGCTTTTTCTGCCATTCGATGAGATGCGGCAGCATCTCGCGCGTCGCCTTGCGATTGCCGATGAAATTGTCGTCGACGAAATAGATGAAAGTCGGATACCGCCCTTGCGCCAACATGGCGTCAAGCTCGGCGGCGAGCTGTTCCGGCGTCTTCAGCCGCGGCTGGCGGCCATAGAGCGCCGGTATGTCGCAGAACTCGCAGCGATAGGGACAGCCGCTGGAGAATTGCAGCGAGCCGAGCAGATAGCGGTCAAGCCTGATGAGGTGATAGGCCGGGATCGGAAAGTCCGAAAGCGGCAGCCGCTCGGCGGTCTCGAACCGCAGTTGCGTGGCCGGCGGCGTGCAATCCTCGTCGAGCAGCGCAATGAGCCGGTCGGTCGAGTCGCCGATCTCGCCGATGTGGAGATAATCGAAATCCGGGTACATTTCCGGTGCGCCGGATACCGAAGGGCCGCCAAGCGCGGTCACCTTGCCGGCCGCTTTGGCCCGGCGGGCGATGTCGTGGATCTGCGGCGCCTGAATGTGCATGCCGCTGACAAAGACGGCATCGGCCCAGGCCAAATCCGCCGCGCTCGCCGGCTGGATGTTCTCATCGACGAAGCGGACCGCCCATGGCTCGGGCATATAGGCCGCGATCAGCAACAGCCCCTGCGGCGGCATGAACGCACGGACCCGGCCAAACAGGTGATAAGCGTGCGAGAACGTGCCAAACGAGGGCGTATAGGCGGGGAATACGCAGAGGATTCGGCGTATGTTGCGGGTCGTCAGCGGGAAACGCACAGGCACCCCTCCCCGATCTGCCCTGCCGCAATCCTCCTCCCGGAAAGGAACCCGGCAAAGGCCCTCATAAAGCTAACCCTAGCACAGCTACCGCATTGCGAAGCGCCCGCGGCTGACTATATTCCGGCCCAAGACGCGGGCCCCTTGGGGGCCCGTAACGATTTAACACCGCCCCCAAATTAACACCGTCCCCATGAAGCTGCGCAATATCGCCATTATCGCCCACGTCGACCATGGCAAGACAACCCTGGTCGATCGACTGCTGCAGCAATCCGGCGCCTTTCGCGAGAACCAGCAAGTCGCCGAACGCGCGATGGATTCCAACGACCTCGAGCGCGAACGGGGCATCACCATCCTGTCCAAGGTCACGTCAATTCTGTGGCACGACATCCGCATCAATATCGTCGATACCCCCGGCCACGCCGATTTCGGCGGTGAGGTCGAGCGCATCCTCAACATGGTGGACGGCGCGCTGGTGCTGGTCGACGCCGCCGAAGGCCCGCTGCCGCAGACCAAGTTCGTGGTCACCAAAGCGCTCAAAGTCGGGCTCAAGCCGATTGTCATCATCAACAAGGTCGATCGGCCGGACGCCCGCCCCACCGAAGTCGCCAACGAGGTGTTCGATCTGTTCGCCGCGCTCGACGCCAGCGAGGAACAGCTCGACTTCCCAATTCTCTACGGCTCGGCGAAGCAGGGCTGGATGGCCTCCGATCCGTCGGGTCCGACCGACAAGGGCATGGCGCCACTGTTCGACCTCATCGTACGCCACGTCGCGCCGCCGGTGGTCGAAGACGGTCCGTTCCGGATGATCGGCACCATCCTCGAAGCCAACGCCTATCTCGGCCGCATCGTCACGGGACGGATCTTCTCGGGCTCGATAAAACCGAACCAGGCGATCAAGGTGCTCGATCGCAACGGCGAATTGATCGAAGAGGGGCGCGTCACCAAGGTGCTGGCGTTCCGCGGATTGGAACGCACGCCGGTCGACGAAGTTTCTGCCGGCGACATCATCTCCATCGCCGGATTGCCCGAGGCGACGGTCTCGCACACGCTGTGCGTGCCGGAAGTGACGGAACCACTGCCGGCACAGCCGATCGATCCGCCGACGCTTGCCATGACCTTCCGCATCAACAATTCGCCGCTTGCCGGCACCGAAGGCGACAAGGTGCAGAGCCGTGTCATCCGCGAGCGCTTGCTGCGCGAAGCGGAGGGCAATGTGGCGCTGCGGATCTCCGAATCGACCGAGAAGGATTCCATGGAGGTCGCGGGCCGCGGCGAATTGCAGCTCGGGATTCTCATCGAGACCATGCGCCGCGAGGGCTTCGAGCTTTCCGTCTCGCGCCCGAAAGTGCTGTTTCAACACGGGCCGTCGGGCGAATTGCTCGAACCGATCGAGGAAGTCGTCATCGACGTCGACGAGCAGCATGCCGGCGTGGTCGTGCAGAAGCTTGCCGAGCGCAAAGGCGAGATGGTCGAGATGCGGCCCTCAGGCGGCGGCCGCGTGCGGCTGATCTTCTACGCACCGACGCGCGGTCTCATCGGCTATCAGGGCGAGCTGTTGACCGACACCCGTGGTACTGCGGTGATGAACCGCGTCTTTCACGCCTACGGCCCGCACCGCGGCGACATTACCGGGCGGCGCAATGGCGTGTTGATCTCGACCGACCTCGGCGAGTCCGTCGCCTATGCCATGTGGAACCTGGAAGACCGCGGCCCGATGATGATCGAGCCGGGCTGGAAGGTCTATCGCGGCATGATCGTCGGCGAGCACACCCGCGACAATGATCTCGAAGTGAACGTGCTCAAGGGCAAGAAGCTCACCAATATCCGCACCCATTCCAAGGACGAAGCGATCCGGCTGACGCCGCCGATTCGCATGACGCTGGAAAAGGCGCTGGCTTATATTCAGGATGATGAGCTGGTCGAAGTAACGCCGAAATCAATTCGTCTGCGCAAAAAGCTGCTCGATCCCCACGAGCGCAAGAAGGACGAACGGCGCAAGGAAGCGGAGCGGGTGTGATCCGTCATTCCGCAACCGGTTGCAGCCGGAACCGGAATCGATAACACCGCCGCGTTGGAATAATTCCGAAGAGCGTTCCGCAGCTATCGCAGATAAATTCCGGGCTCGCCCGACGCCGCCCGGATTGATGCAGCCAGCGAAACCGCCACCACTATCGCGCAACCGTGTCGATCGTGCAACAGCCGCGCAGATTGTGCACCGAGCCGTGTTTTTTTCCCCACAATGATGGCGTGGCGCGCAGCGTTCCGCTAATAATTCACACCGTTAACCGATCGTAAATCGTGGGACTTGAAGGTCGCCGCAACGCTTGCTTTGATTACGCCATGAGCACAGTCCTCATCGAAATCCGTCGCGCCAAGCCGTACGATGCCGGTGCGGTTGCGGATGCTCATGATGAAGCGTGGCGCACCGCTTACCAGGGCATCATTCCCGGCGCTGAGCTCGAACGGCTGATCAACCGGCGCGGCGCGGCGTGGTGGGACAGTGCGATTCGCAAGGGTAGCCGCATTGCGCTCCTGCAGTTCGGCGACAAGGTCGCGGGCTATGCCAATTACGGACGCAATCGCGCGCGCAGCCTGCATTATGACGGCGAAATCTATGAGCTCTATCTGCGGCCGGAATTCCAGGGGCTGGGCTTCGGCCGCCGGCTGTTCACCGCGGCGCGCCGCGACTTGGCGCAAAGCGGACTCAAATCTCTGATCGTGTGGGCGCTGTCGGAGAACGACACCGCTGTGGAATTTTACCGCGCGCTGAGCGGCAAGACCGTCGCGCGGTCGTCAGAGAAGTTCGGCACGCGTGTGCTCGACAAGATCGCCTTCGGCTGGAACAGCTGAACCGTAAGACGGTGTCCGGATGCCAGAGGACGTGTCTGCTGGCAGCCGCTACCTGACTTCCGTCATCTGACCTCCGGCAGCAACTTTCGCAAGGCCGCGGCAATCGCGAGCGCTTCACCCCTGACGTGAATGCGCTTGACCCGCGACGTCGCGCCGCCGGCGATCGTCACATCACTGGGCGCCACATCGACCGCGCCGGCGATGAGCCGGCAGAGTGCGGTATTGGCGTCGCCGTCCGAGGGCGCGGCGCGCACCCGTGCCTTGACAACCATACGGCCGTCAGCGCGGCGCTCCATTCCTTCGATCGCGTCGCGGCCGCCACGCGGCGTCAGCCGCACATCGATGACAATGCCATCGACGGTCGCCGTCCACGGCTCGCCCGCCACGACGGCTCAGTAGACGTTGGGCAAGATATAGAGCGCGATGACGTAGCGAATGAAGATGATGATCAAAAACAACACGACCGGCGAAATGTCGATGCCGCCGAGATTGGGGAGAACGTTGCGGATCGGGCGGAGCACCGGCTCGGTGATGCGGTAGAGAAATTCGCCGATCATGGCGATCGCCTGGTTCCGCGTGTTGACCACGTGGAACGCCACCAGCCACGAGAAGATCGCGGCCGCGATCACCACCCAGATGTAAAGTTCGAGGGCAAGATCGATAACGTAAAACAATGCGCGCATGGATGCCCTGCGGGTGTAAAGACGGGGCGAACCTAGCGATTTGCCGCCGCCCGAACAAGCGAAAGCGCCGCGTCGAACGGGGGCGGGCCGGCGCTCGTCGTCATCGGGCATCGACACGCGCGTTTGACAGCCATTGACACCTGCACCCCTCCGCCCTAAATGGCCCGAACTCGCCAAAAGCCGGCACTTTATCGGCCCGTTCGTGCCGGCGGCGGGGCCGTAGCTCAGTTGGGAGAGCGCCGCAATCGCACTGCGGAGGTCAGGGGTTCAAATCCCCTCGGCTCCACCAGCCTTCGCTCGCTGCGCGAGCTTCGGCTCGGCGGGCGAGCCCTAGAGCCTATACGCGCAGCGAGCGAAGGTTGCCGCGCCGCGCACATGACGCACCGCGCCCATCTGGCATCTTCGATCGTCCTGCCGCATCATAGTTGTGACCCAATGCGCTGATTCATCTGCGGGTGGCGAGGGGATAACCATGCGACCGATGACCGCTCGATTAATCGTTTTGGCACTCTGGCTGGGCGGCGCGACCGCGCCGGCCATCGCCGCGACCGCGCCCTGCGGCGGCGACTTCGGCGAGTGGCTCGAAGGCGTCAAGCAAGAGGCCGCCGCGCAAGGCATCTCCGAGCGCACGATCCAAGCGGCGCTCAGCGGCTTGACCTACGATCCCACCATCATCGCGCGCGACCACGCGCAGGGTGTGTTTCGGCAGAGCTTCGAGCAATTTTCCGGCCGCATGGTGCCGCCGCGGTTGTCCAAGGGCGCCAAGCTCCTCAAGCAATATGCGCCGGTGTTCGCCCGGATCGAGCAGCAATATGGCGTGCCCGGACCTGTCATCGTCGCCATCTGGGGGCTGGAGACAGACTTCGGCGCTAATTCCGGCAAGTTCCCGACGATCCGGGCGCTGGCGACGCTCGCCTATGACTGCCGCCGCCCCGACAAGTTTCGCCCGGAGGTCATCGCGGCGTTGCGCATCGTCGATCGCGGCGACATGAATCCGGCGGACATGCGCGGCGCCTGGGCTGGCGAGATCGGCCAGACTCAATTCCTGCCGTCGTCCTATCTGAAATACGCCGTCGACTATGACGGCAACGGCCGCCGCGATCTCATTCACAGCGTGCCGGACGTGCTCGCGTCCACCGGCAACTATCTCAAGGGCTATGGCTGGCAGCGCGGCCAGCCCTGGGGCGAAGGCACCGCGAACTTCCAGGTGCTGCTGCAGTGGAACGCGTCGCAGGTCTATACCAAGACGGTGGCCTATTTCGCCCAGCAGCTCGCCGGCGCGGAATAGGGAGGCCTTTGGTCACCAGGGAAGCCTTGGGAGACTAGGGAAGGCTTGGGAGACCAGGGAAGCCTTGGGGCACCAGGGAAGCCTTGGGGCACCAGGGAAGCCTTGGGGCACCAGGGAAGCCTTGGGACACCATCAAGGCTAGCGTGAATGACATCGATACCGATTGCGGCTGTTCTCACCGTCTGCGTGGTGTCCGTCGTCGCGGCGCAGGAATCCGCACGTGCAGCGCCGTTCGATCTACCGGAAGGCCCCGGCAAACAAACAGTCGCGTCGGCCTGCACCGGCTGTCACGACGTTTCGCGCATCATCAATGCCAATCATTCAGCGCCGGAATGGCGCAATGTCGTGAACATGATGATCGCCGCCGGCGCCAAGCTGTCGCCGGCCGAGAAAGACGCCGTCACGCAGTATCTGATCGAACGCTTTCCCGGAAAGCCAAAGCCGCAGCCAGTCGTCATCGCCGGGCCGGTGCAGGTGTCGTTTCGGGAATGGCAGGTGCCGACGGCGGGCTCGCGGCCGCACGATCCGCTGGCAACGCCGGACGGCGCTATCTGGTACAGCGGCCAGATGGCCAACATATTGGGGCGGCTCGATCCCGCCACCGGCGCAATCAAGGAGTACACGATTGCAACGCCGACCTCCGGCCCGCATGGCCTGACCGACGATAAGACCGGCCACATTTGGTTCACGGCGAATTTCGCCGGCTATATCGGCGAACTCGATCCAAAGACCGGCGACGTCAAAGAATACCCGCTGCCGGATCCCGCGGCGCGCGATCCGCACACGCTGTTGTTCGACAATGACGGCGTTCTCTGGTTCAAGGTGCAAAACGCCAACATGATCGGCCGGCTCGATCCGAGGAGCGGCGCCATCAAGCTCGCGGTCGTGGCGACGCGGAATGCCCGGCCCTACGGGATGGCATTGAGCGCCGACGGCCAATCGATCTTCGTCGACCTGTTCGGCACCAACAAGATTGCCGGCATCGATCGTCATTCGATGGCGATCCAAGAATACCCGCTGCCGGACAGCGGCAGCCGCCCGCGCCGCATCGCGGTTAGCGGCGACGGCTTCGTCTGGTACTCGGACTATGCGCGCGGCCGGCTGGGGCGGCTCGATCCGAAGACCGGCAAGGTGGCTGAATATCCCTCTCCCGGCGGCACGCAATCGGAACCTTACGCGATCGCGACGCTCAACGGCATCGTCTGGTACGTCGAAACCGGCGTGCAGCCGAACGTGCTTGTGCGTTTCGACCCGGCCACGGAAAAGTTTCAGACGTGGGCCATTCCGTCGGGCGGCGGCGTGGTGCGCAATATGATGCCGACCCACGATGGCAATCTGGCTTTAGCCTGCAGCGGCGTGAATGGCATCGCGCTCGCCGAGATCAAGAACGGCGGCACGTAAACGCTTCAGTTTTCGATCCAGCGTTCCAGAAAAACGCCGAGCCAGGCACGGGCGCTGTAATCATAGACCTCGCGATCGGCAAAATGCGCGGCGCGCGGCTTTGCGCCCGGCATTTCCATCCGGACATGGCCGCGCGTGGTCCAGCGGTGCATCATGGCGTGGGTCACGTCCGGATGAAATTGCAGCGCGAACGTTCGCCCATAGCGGAACGCCTGCACCTCGAACATGTCGCCTTCGGCCAGAAGCTCGGCGCAACGCGGCAGATCGAAGCCCTCGCGATGCCACTGATAGACCTGTTCCGGCCAGTCATTGACCACGGCAAGGCCGGCGGGCGTCGGCCTGATCGGATAATAGCCGATCTCGGCGTGACCTTGCGGATGGGGAAAGACCCGCCCGCCGAGCGCCCGGGCGCACATCTGGGCGCCGAGGCAAATGCCGAGGAATGGCTTGTCCTCCTTGAGCGGCACGGCGCCGATCCACTCGATCTCCCGACGGATGAAGTCGTCATCGTCATTGGCGCTCATCGGACCGCCGAAAATGACTGCAGCCGCATGGTCGCGCAGCGTGTCCGGCAGCGGATCGCCGAAGCGCGGGCGGCGCACGTCAAGTCCGTAACCGAGCCGCTGCAGCAGGTAGCCGACCCGTCCCGGGGTGGAATGCTCTTGGTGGAGGATGATCAGGATCGGCTCTGGCATGATCTATAAAGAATCGAAGCGGTCGCAGAATTTTTTGATCGTTTTCGCCGACAAAAGCAAAGGTTTGTTCTGCGTGGCAGCTATGACCTTGAGGGCGGCACCGCCGCCATCGAGCGACGTTCCCTGAACGCGGTGCAGCGCGAAGCGATGCATCGCCGATCCGGGGCCGTTCATGCTCGAACTCTGAGCCGGTCACGATCCGGGTCTGCGGCGCAGCACCCGCGCTGCACCGCGCCCGGGAAGCACGCTCCGGGAGATTTGTTCAGGCGTCGCCTGGCTCGCCGCCCTCGCCGGCCGCTTTGGCGATGCGCTGCCGCAGCTCGATGCGCTCGCGTGGCGATACGCCGAGAAGGTCGGCAGCGCGCCATAATAGATTGTCTTCCAGCTCGTCCCGCCGGCCGTCGGCGTAGACGATCTCCCACATCATCTCGACGACTTTGGCGCGGCCGTCCTCGTCGAGCACGCGGTTGAGGAGGCTGGTGAAATGATAGAGATCGACGGCTTCGTGCTCGGCCGCCGTCGCCTTGTCGATCAGTTCGTCGGTGAGCGCATCGTCGAGCGCAAAGCGGCGCTTGACCACGGCATGAAGCTTGTCGCGCTCGGCCGGCGACATATCGCCGTCGATGGCGGCGGCATGCACCAGCAAAGCCACGGCGGCGAGGCGGTAATCGTTGTCGGCGAACTGGCTCGGATGTTTTTCACCCTCGACAAAATCGGCGACAAAATTTCGAAACGATTCAAACATGAAGATCCTGTAATCTTGGGACCGCTTCCCAAGTGTTCGTTCCAAATATCCATATCGCGGGACGATGCGCGCGATTCAAGTCTGGGTCCGGCCACGCGGCTTCGGCGGCCGGCACCGCGCTATCATTATTCCGCCGCGGTCGCCTTGGCCGCGATCTGCTCATTGACGAATTTTTGGATCGTCTGCAGATCGGGCTTGCCGGAGCCGAGGAGCGGCAGCTTGTCGAGCACGATGACCTCGGAGGGAAACATCAGCTCGGCGGCGTGCTTGCTGCGCGCAAAGGCTTGGAAATCGGCGCGGGTCGCGCTTTGCTTGTCCGTGACCAGAATGAGCCGCTCGCCCTTGCGCGCGTCGGGAACCGCCACGACGGCCGAGTTATAATTCGGCCACAGCTCGGCCGCGAGCATTTCCGCGGCGGCGAGCGAGATCATCTCGCCGCCGATCTTGGCGAAACGCTTGGCGCGACCCTTGATGGCGATGTAGCCCTGGTCGTCGATGGCGACGATATCGCCGGTGTCGTACCAGCCCTCCGGCGGCGGCTCGAGCACGCCCGGTTTGTCGGCGCGCAAATAACCGAGCATCACGTTCGGTCCTTTGACGAACAGCCGCCCCGCTCCTTCGTCGACGCCCTCGACCTTTTCCAGCCTGGCCTGCATGCCCGGCAACAGCCGGCCGACGGTGCCGAACTTGTTGAACATCGGCGTATTGAGCGCCAGCACCGGCGACGTCTCGGTCACGCCATAGCCTTCGAGAATGCGCATGCCGAACTTTTCCAGATAGATCCGGCGGGTGGTTTCCTTGATCGGCTCGGCGCCGGCGATGATGTAGCGCAGCGAGCGGAAGTCGTAGGCGTTCGCCATGCGCGCGTAGCCGGCCAGAAACGTGTCGGTGCCGAACATGTAGGTCGCGCAAATGCCGTAGACCAATTCGGGCACGGTTCGGTAATGCAGCGGCGACGGATAGAAATAGGTCGGCACGCCGGAGATGAGCGGCAGCACGATGCCGCCCATGAAGCCGAACGAATGGAACGCCGGCAGCGCCATGAACAGCCGGTCGTCGCGACCGAAGTCGATACGGGCCTCCGCCTGCGCGACGTTGGAGAGGACGTTGCGGTGGGACAGAACGACGCCCTTCGGCACGCCTTCCGTCCCCGAGGTGAACAGGATGACGGCCCGGTCGTCGGGCTTGCGCGCGACCAGCGGCCGTTTCGCCCGCAACGCGCCGAAGAGCTTGTCGGAGAAGCTCACGGTTTTACGGACATCCTCCAGATAGACGATGCGCACATGGCCTTCGATCGCGGCCATGAGCTTTTCGAGCCGTCCTTTTTCGACGAAAGCGTGAGCGGTCAGAATGGTATCGATCTGCGCCGCGCGGCAGGCGCCGAGGACGTTGGCGGCGCCGGCGCTGAAATTGATCATGGCCGGCACGCGGCCGCCGGACATCAGCGCCAGCACGGTTACGGCTGCGCCGTTCGAGGTCGGCAGCATGACGCCGACCGCGCGCCCTTCGGCAGCGAGCGGCATCAGCTTGGCGCCGAGGATTCGCGTCGCCTGCAAGAGCCGCTTGTAGGTCAATTGACCGCTGGTCGGGTCTTCGGTCGCCAGCCATTTGCCGCCGTGGACTTTGGCCGCCTCGATCACGGCTTCGACCACGGTGCGGTCGGTGTTGGCGGTGCGGAACATCAAATTCGACATAATGTCGTACATCGCCGCGCCGGCGGCCTGACGGCGCTTGCGGCCCTTCAAGGCCGGATCGACGTTCATCTTCACCGGTTCGAGGATGGTGACCTTGAATTTCGGGAACCAGCGCCGCCGCACCTGGGCGTCGGTCAAGCGGCTGAAGATGGTTCGCTCCGGTCCTTCGATACGCACCGGGACCACCATGGCGTCGGACTTGTCGGCGATCATCGCGGCGCCGTCGTAGATTTTCATCAGGCTGCCGGTGACGGTGATGCGGCCTTCGGGAAAGATCACCAGCATGTTGCCTTCGCGCACCGCATTGATGACCGTGCGCAGCGCCATCGGCTTAAGCGGATCGAGCGCCATGGTGCGCACGAACGGCAGGAACGGCTGGATCCACCAGCGCTGCGAGATGCCGACGTCGACGGCAAAGACCGGGCGCTTGGGCAAAAATGCCATCGCCACCGGCGCATCGAGGAAGCTCACGTGGTTCATCGCGATGATGGCATTGTCGCCGGCCTTGGCGACATTCTCCAAACCTTCGACGTCGAGCCGGTAGAAGGCGCGGAAGACGATGGACAGCAGATCGTTGAGCCAGCTCGTCGGCAGGGTGCGGGCGATGACGACGGCGACGATGAGATTGGCGACGCCGATGATCGCGAACAGCGTCGGAAGGCCGAAGCCGAATTCCTCCAATGCGCCGAAGACCACGGCGCCGACGACCATGAACGCGGCGTTTAGCACGTTGACCGCGGCGACGACGCGGGCGCGATGATCCGGGCCGGCCCAGGCCTGCACGGCGGCGAATGTCGGCACGATGAACAGCCCGCCGGCGATCGCCAGGCCGGCGAGATCGATGGCGATATGAAGGCTGTGCGGCGAGGAGAAATAGTGCGCCACGTCCACCGCATGTGCCGGCGGTACGAGCGCGGACGCGGTCCAGCCGAGATCGAGCGCGAACAGGCCGAGCAAAACGCCGGCGATCAGCGTCGGCAACAGCACGATGCGGCCATGCGCGAGCCAGGCCGCCAGGCCGGACCCGACGGCGACCGCAATCGAAAAGATGGCGAGGAACAGCGTCACCACCCCATCGGTGCCGCCGATCAGATGCTTGGCGAGCGACGGCAGCAGCGACAGGACGACGATGCCGACAAGCCAGAACCAGCTTGCGACCAACGCTCCCCACCACAGCCGCTGCTCGCCGTAAACGTAGCGGACCAGGCCGATCGTCGAGGCCGCGATGTTCGGATTGATTTTGAGATTGGGCGCGCCCTCGCCGGTGCGCGGAATGAACAGGCTCGCAATCCAGCACGCGGTCGCCGACACCAGCATCAGCCAGGCGAAATGGATCGGGTCGCCGCCACCGCCCGCCGCAAGCCCGGCCACAATGGTGCCGAGCAGAATGGCGAGGAACGTGCCGCCTTCGACCAGCGCATTGCCTTTGGTCAGTTCTTCGCGGGCCAGATGGTCGGGCAGGATGCCGTATTTGATCGGGCCGAACAGGGCCGCGATCACGCCGTACAGAAACACCGCAAGGAAAAGCGCGCCGATCGAATGAAAAGCGAAGCCGCCCACCGCCAAGACCGCAACCGCGATCTCGAACAGCTTGAGCCGCCGCGCGACAATCGCCTTGTCAAAGCGGTCGGCCATCTCGCCGCCGATGCCGGAGAGAAAGAAGAACGGCACGGTGAGAGCGGCGCCGGCGAGCTGGATCAACGCCCCCGAATCGGCAGCGCTGACCTGGAACAGGATGAGCAGGACCAGCGCCTGCTTGAGAAAGTTGTCGCCGAACGCCGAAAAGGCCTGGCACCAGAACAGCGGCGCAAAACGTCGCGTCGTCATCAAGGACGTGGACATGGCTCTCCCGCCGTTGGCTTCCTCACCCGCTATATTTTAGCCGGGCGCGCCAGAATTGGCGATGTGGTTTCGCGGGGGAGATATAGACCGAAACGGCCGGAGCGGACAGCAGCCGGCGCCGATTCGACGGCCGGATCAATGATATGCGTGAAACGCCAACTAGCCCTTTTTGGCTGGACGTGCCGCCAGCAGCCGGCGAATCCGGTCGTGGACGGATTGCGGCTCATAAGGCTTGGGGACCGGTCCCTCCTCGCACAAATTGGCGGCGGCATTGACGGCGCGCGGGACGCTGCCGGTCAGGATCACCTCGAGACCCGGCCGATTGGTCCGCGTCCATTGGGCGAGGCCGAAACCGTCCATGGAGCCCGGCATCTCGATGTCGCTGAACAGCACATCGACGACAAGGTCCGGCTGGGTGAGCACCAGAACCGCCTCGTCGGCATCGGCGGCCTCGATCACCTTGTAGCCGCAGTCGCGGAGATACCCGGCGATGACCAGGCGCAACAGCACCTCGTCCTCGACGACGAGCACGGTCTCACTGATTGCGGCGGCTGGCTGCTGTTTATCGATCATCGTCCGTCCGGGCCAACAAGCTTTCGACCCGCTCGACGAGCTTGTTCAAGTCGTAGGGTTTGGCAATGAACGCGTCAGCGAGCGTGCGAGAAGGGTCTTCCGGCTGACGGCTGGACGCAATGATCACCTTGAGTTCGCGGAAATCTTGCCTGCGCCAGTTTCGCCAGTGCGACACCGTCCATCCGCCCAGGCATGCGAACATCGGTAAACAACAGATCCACGGGCAGGGAGCTTTCCAGGATGGCCAGTGCCTCGTCGGCATTGGAGGCTTCGAGGACTTGCAGGCCCTGGCTGCGCAATTCCTCCGCGACCATCAGCCGAATAAGCACTTCGTCTTCGACCAGCAGAACAGTGGGTTTCTCCGGAACAGCTGCGACCTGAACAGCCAACATAAAACCCCTCGCCTCTCACGCGCCCGCGCTCCGCCGGATGTCAAGCCTACGGCACCGAACGTGCCTCCCAGCGCTACGAGCAAGCTGCTGCCCGGACAAAATAACGCGTTTCCCGCTTTCGGGTTCCTCGGTTTGCACCTTGCGGCAATGCCGCCGCGCTGGCCACGGCCGCCGACGCGCGTTATTCGGCGATGACGCGGCCTTTCGCTGTGTCGTCATGACGGCCTTCCTCCCTCCTCTTGATGTCCCGGCGCAGGCGCACGGCACCGCGATGGCCCGCAGTTTCACCTTAGAATGAAGGAAAACTGCAGTTATTTCAGTATGTTGTGACTTAACAACGAAAAGCCCGGGCCGGCAATGTTCTTGGAAATCGTCTGTTGGTTTAGCGGCTCGTCCGTCCGAAGCGGCGCGGGCCGGTATCGGTGACACCGAGATGCATTTCGAGCGCGCTACGATCGTTCAACAGCGTCGCGCTCGCGGCCGCGTGGACGACGGAGCCGCGCTCGACAATGACCGCATGATCGGTGACGCCGAGAATTTTTTTGGCGTTTTGCTCGACCAGAATAGCCGACATGCCCTCATCGCGGATGATGCGCCGCAAAGCCTTTAGCAATTCGTCGACAATGATCGGCGCCAAGCCTTCGAGCGGCTCATCGAGCAGCATGACGCGCGGGTTAAGCACCAGCGCACGGGCAACCGCGAGCATCTGCTGCTCGCCGCCGGACAATTGATTGCCGAGATTTTGCCGACGTTCGTTCAGCCGCGGAAACATGGCGTAGACCTTGTCCGTGGTCCACCGGCCCGGCTGTGCGACCGCGGTGAGATTCTCATGCACCGTGAGCGATTTGAAGATGTTGCGCTCCTGCGGCACCCAACCGACGCCGGCATGGGCGCGCTGATCGGGACGCAGCTTCGTCAGGTCGCGGCCGTCGAGCGCGATCTTGCCGGAGAAATAGCGGGTGACGCCGACGATCGTGTTGATCAGGGTGGTCTTGCCCATGCCGTTGCGGCCGAGCAGGGCGAGCGCCTGGCCTTCGGCCAGCGACAATGAAATACCCGACAGCACCACGGCCTCGCCGTAACCCGCCGACAGGTTCTCGATGCGCAGAAGATCAGGCATCGAGTTCCTCGCCGAGATAGACCGCCTTGACGCGGGGATCGCGCGCCACGTCCTCGGGCGCGCCGTCGAGCAGCAGACCGCCATTGACCAGCACGGAGATGCGATCGGCGAAGGAGAATACCAGGTCCATATCGTGCTCGATCAGCAGCACGGTGACGTCTGCCGGCAGTTCCCCGATCGTGGTCAGAAGCTCCTGGCGTTCCGCATCGGGCACGCCGGCCGCCGGCTCATCGAGCAACAGCACCTGCGGCCGGCAGGCGAAGGCCAGCGCGATTTCAAGCAGCCGCTGCTTGCCATAGGGCAGGATCGCGGTGCGCTCATGCATGATGTCGCTCAGCCGAAATCGCTCGAGGATCTCGACGATCTCGTCGGTCACCGCCGATTTGCTGCCGACCAGTCGCCACCAGTCGCTGCCGAGGCCAAGGCGCTCGGAGACCGCAAGCCCGATGGTCTCGAGCGGCGTCAGATCGAGGAACAGCTGGTTGATCTGAAACGTGCGCGCCATGCCGAGGCGGACGCGCTGATGTGGACGCAGCGCGGTGATGTCCTTGCCGGCGAGAATGATGCTGCCGGCAGTCGGCCGCAACACGCCGGTAAGCAGATTGATCACCGTCGTCTTGCCGGCGCCGTTCGGCCCGATCAACGCGTGACGCGCGCCTTTCTCGATCGACAAGGAAACGTCGTGCGCGGCGACAATGCCGCCAAAGCGTTTCTCCAGCCCGATCGTTTCGAGGATCGGCATCGGCTCAATGTCCCTTTGGCGCGGCATCGCCGGCGGTCGCCGGGCGGGTCAGGAGCTGCTTGCCGAGCCGCACGATGGCGGCGCGCAACGCCGCGGTCCAGCCCTCGACGCGCTCGCGGCCGATGAGCACGATCACCACCAGCACGAAGCCGATCCAGAATTGCCAGTATTGCGGCGTCAGGCTCGCGATCCAATCCTGCAGGAATTTGTAGATCACGGCGCCGATCAAGCCGCCGTAGAGGTAACCGGTGCCGCCGATGATCAGGACCAGAAGCAGGTCGGCCGAGCGCTCGAACGAGAACACGTCGAGCGAGCAAAACGCCGTGGTCTGGGTGAGGAGTTCCCCGGCAATGCCGGCCAGGCCGCCGGAGACCGTGTAGATCGCGATCAGCCGGCGATTGACCGGAATGCCGATCGCCGATGCGCGCAGCGAGTTGCCCTTGAGCGCGCGCAGCGACAGACCGAACGGCGAATAGACGATGCGCCGCGCCAGCAGAAAACAGACGAACAGCACGATGAGGCAATAGATGTAGCCGGTATGGCCGAACATATCGAAGCGGAACAGGCCGAATACCGGCGCGATCGTCACGCCTTGGAGCCCATCGGCGCCGCCGGTAATGTTGGAAAAACGGTTGGCAAGTTCGCCGAGCATCAGCGCCACGCCGAGCGTGACCATCAGCCGGGTCAGATCGGAGCCGCGCAGCACCAGAAAGCTTGTGACGAACCCGAGCGCCGCCGCGACCACGCCGGAAAGAAACAGCGCGATCACCGGCTCGTTGATGATGCCGTATTTGGCGACCAGCCCGGCAAAATAACCGGCCAGCCCGAAAAAAGCGGCGTGGCCGAGCGAGATGATGCCGGCATAACCGAGGATCAAATCGAGCGAGAGCGCAAACAGCCCCAGAATGGCGGTCTCCGTCAGGATCAGATGCTTGCTGGGGAACAGCCAGATGGTGGCGAAGGCGAAAATCCAGAATGCGATCTCGAGCGGCGACCAGCGGGCCCGGCTTGCCAGAAAAGCGGAAACCTCGTCGGCCGCACGCGCCATCGCGCTCACCGGGCCACATTGCGGGCGAACAAGCCCTGCGGCCGCCAGATCAGCACCACGATCATGATCGTATAGATGACGAACGCGCCGAGCTTCGGCATGTAGTATTTGCCGGCGACGTCGGCGATGCCGAGCAGGATCGAGGCGAGGAACGGGCCGGTGATGCTCGACGTGCCGCCGACCGTCACCACGATCAAAAAATAGATCATGTATTTGAGCGGGAAGGTCGGATCGAGGCCGAGAATTTCCGCGCCCAGCGCCCCGCCGAGCCCGGCAAGCCCGGAGCCGAAGGCGAAGGTGATGGCGAAAACTGCGCCGACATTGATGCCCAGTCCGCGCGCCACGCGCCGGTCATCGACCGCGGCGCGCAACCGGCTGCCGAAGCGTGTTTTGGCGATCAAGAGCTGCAGCCCGATCGTGAGCAGCCCGCAGATCACGATGATCAGCAGCCGATATTTGCTCATGCCGACGCCGAAAACGTTGAACTGGCCCTGCAGCGCCTCCGGAATGAGGACGAATTGCTGCGACGAGCCCATCACATAGTCGACGGCGGCGACCGACATGAAGACGAGCCCGATGGTGAACAACACCTGGTCGAGATGACTTCTGGCATAGACGTGCACATAGAGCGTGCGCTCCAACAGACCGCCGAGCGCCGCCGTCACCAGAAACGCCAGCGGCAGGCCGAGCGCGAACGGCACGCCCAGGCGATTGACCAGAATCACGGTGCAATAGCCGCCGGCCATGGCGAAGGCGCCATGGGCGAGATTGATGAAATTCATCAGGCCGAGCGTGATGGAAAGGCCGCATGCCAAAACAAACAGCAGCATGCCGTAGGCTATGCCATCGAACAGGATGGTCAGCATGATCGGCCAATCATTCGATCGTCATTGCGGAAGCCCGCGGTCTTGGGCCTGTCCCGCGACCGGAATCCTTAACCACAGTCCGTGCCATGAATTCCACGGTCCGTGGCTATGGATACCGGAACGCGCGCGCGGGCGGGCGCCCGCGCCCGGCAATGAGGCGCATCACGGCCGTTACTTCTGCTCGGCGGCCTTCACCGGATCCTTGACCGCCGGAAAGGTGGCGAATTCGACGTTGTAGAGTTCGCCGTTCTTCTTCTCGACTTTGCGGATATAGATGTTCTGAATGATGTCGCGGGTCTGCGGATCGATCGAGATCGGGCCGCGCGGCGACTCCCAGGCCAGGCCCTTGATGGCTTCGATCAGCGAATCGCCGTCGGTCTTGCCGCCGGTCTTTTTCAGCGCCTCATAGATGAGGTTCATACCGTCATAAGCGCTCACCGCCATGAAGTTCGGGCGCATGCCGTCGTTCGCCTTCTTGAAGGCGGCGACGAAGGCCTTGTTGGCCGCCGAGTCATGATCGGCCGAGTACAGGTGCGCGGTCACGGTGCCGATCACGGCGTCGCCCATGCCGTTGAGCAGATCGTCATCCATGACGTCGCCGGGGCCGATGATCTTGATGCCGGCCTTGTCGAGGCCGCGCTCAAGAAATTGCTTGACGAAGGTGGCGCCCTGCCCGGACGGAACGAAGACGAAGATCGCATCGGGCTTTTGATCGGCGGCGCGCTGCAGGAACGGCGCGAAATCGGGATTGGCCAGCGGGAAACGGATCGATTCCACCACGTCGCCGCCCTTTTTCTTGAATTCGGCGGTGAAGGACTTTTCCGCGTCGATGCCCGGCGCGTAGTCCGAGATCATGGTCACGACTTTCTTGATGCCGTTGTCCGCCGCCCAGTCGGCCATCGGCACGGTCGATTGCGCCAGCGTGAAGCTGGTGCGGGCGATATACGGCGATTTCTCGGTGATGATCGACGTGCCCGCCGCGGTCACGATTTCAGGCGTCTTCGATTCGGCCGAGAGCGGAGCGACCGACAGCGCGGCCGGCGTGACGCCGAAGCCGGCGATGAAATTGACCTTCTCGTTGACGATCAACTCCTGGGCAATGCGCTTGGTATTATCCGGAACCGCGGCATCGTCGCGAAGGATGAGCTCGATCTTCTTGCCGGCGACGGTATCGCCATGTTGCGCCATATAAAGCTTGATCGCCGCGGCTTCTTGCTTGCCGGTCGATTGTTGCTGCCCGGTCATCGGCAGGATGAAGCCGATCTTGACGGTCCCTTCGGCGAAGGCTGCGCCCGCCACCGACAGGCCAAGCGCGACGGCGGCTGCAACGAGAGCAGATTGACGCAACATGATGTCCTCCCAAAACGCGGCGATCTTGGCGCCACAGATAACCTTGAGTGCCGGTGTTTGGCATTGCCATTCCGGGAGGTTCTTGTCCAGATCGCAGCTTGTCCCATCCCTAACGTCCGCTTCCACGCCCGCTTCGGGCCCGTTAGCCGGTGCAGCACCGCAAAAAATAAGAGGCCTTGGCGTTGGCCAAGGCCTCTCAAACGGGGTGCAGTGCCGGCACCTCCGGCCCAGGCCTTGCGTCGCTACTGAACGGTCTCGCCATGCAGGGCCAGATCGAGACCTTCGCGCTCGACGTCTTCGCTGACGCGGAGCCCGATGATCAAGTCGACGATTTTGAGGATGATCAGGGTGACGATCACGTCGTAGATGAAGACCACGCCCACGCCGATGATCTGGTTGACCACCTGGCCGGGATTGCCTTCGATCAGGCCCGCCGTGCCGCCATATGCCGCCACCGCGAACACGCCGGTGAGGATGGCGCCGGTGGCGCCGCCGACGGCGTGGACGCCGAACGCATCGAGCGCGTCGTCATAGCCGAAGAAGTGCTTGAGCCCGGTGACGCCCCAATAGCAGACGATGCCGGCGGCGATGCCGATGGCGAACGATCCCATCGGACCGACAAAGCCGGATGCCGGGGTGATGGCGACCAGACCGGCCACGGCGCCGGAGCAGATGCCGATGACCGTCGGCTTGCCGCGCATGATCCACTCGACGATCATCCAGGTGAAGCCGGCGGTCGCAGTGGCGAGTGTGGGTGACCAGCATCGCCATGCCGGCTTGCATGCCCGCGGACACCGCCGAGCCGGCATTGAAGCCGAACCAGCCGACCCACAGCAGCGAAGCGCCGATCAGGGTATAGACCATATTGTGCGGCGGCGCGGTTTCCTTGCGCTTGCCGAGCATCAGCGCCGCCATCAGGCCGGCGGTGCCCGAATTGACATGCACCACGGTGCCGCCGGCGAAATCGAGCACCTTGAGCCAGGCCGCGTCGTTGGCCGAGTTGAAGATGCCATCCGGTCCCCACACCCAGTGCGCGATCGGCGAATAGACAAAGATCGCCCACAGGCCGATGAACCAGAGCATGGCCGAGAACTTCATCCGCTCCGCGAACGAGCCGGCGATCAGCGCCGCGGTGATGATCGCGAAGGTCAATTGGAACATCGAGTAGACAGTCTCAGGGATCGTCGGCGCCAGCGGATTGGGATTGCCGATGCCCTTGGTGATGTCGCTGACAATGCCTTGCAGGAACGCCCGGTCGAGGCCTCCGATGAAGGGCGTGCCGGCACGGAACGCCAGGCTGTAGGTGAAGAACAGCCAGAGAATGCTGATGAGACAGGTAGATGGCGAAGCTCGTCATCACCGTGTCGCCGACATTCTTCTTGCGCACCATGCCGCCGTAGAACAAGCGCAAGCCCCGGGATGGTCATCATCAGCACGATGGCCATCGAGGTCAGCATCCAGGCGGTGTCGCCGGAATTGGGCGAGCAGTTCGTCAGGGTCTTGGCGTCGCAGGCTGGCGGCGCGCGGCCGCTGCGGCCGGGGCTTCAGCGGCCGCGGTCTGCGCATAGGACGCGGTGAACGTCGGCAGCGCTCAATAAGATCGCCAGCACGAGCGCGCCGGCGAGAGCGAGCAGGCCCGCACGCGAGAAACGTTTGAAAGTCATGATGTCACTCCTGTCCGTATCGATCGAGGTGCGGGTTGCTAGAGGGCTGCGGCGTCGGTTTCGCCGGTGCGGATGCGCACCGCATGATCGATGCCGAAGACGAAAATCTTGCCGTCGCCAATCTGTCCGGTTTTTGCGGCGAGACTGATCGTTTCGATGACCTTGTCCACTTGACTGGACGCGCAGGCGATTTCGAGCTTGATCTTCGGCAGGAAGCTCACGGCATATTCGGCACCGCGATAGATTTCCGTGTGGCCCTTCTGGCGGCCGTAGCCCTTCACCTCGGTGACAGTCAGCCCCTGCACGCCGATCTTGGTAAGCGCGTCGCGGACCTCGTCGAGCTTGAACGGCTTGATGATGGCCATGACGATTTTCATTGCTTCAATCTCCCCATCCCCCCTTCGTGCACGGCATCGACTGGGCGGACTAAAGCTAGCGATGACCGCGATGGAATGTTGCCTGGCGCGGCTTGGCAGTGCCGATGAGTAATCAAGGGCCGTGCCAGTTCCTGCGAACCGGCTTTAAATATTGGCAATGCATGGTCAATCGGGCATTCCCCCAGCCCGTCAGCCGCCGGCAATAGGATGGTACGAAGCAGCCCGCACAAACATCGGACAGACTGCATAATAACTAGGCTCGCGGCTATTATTTCAGACGAAGCGGCGGGTTTCGCCGGGCGGTAAGGCAGCAATCAGAGCGCGTCGGCGTCCGTTTCGCCGGTGCGGATACGCACGGCCTGCTCAATCGGCGCGACAAAGATCTTGCCGTCGCCGATCTGCCCGGTCTTGGCGGCCGTGCCGATCGCCTCGACGGCTTTTTCCGCCAGCTCCGACGCGACGGCGACTTCGAGGCGGACCTTCGGCAGAAAATTCACTGCGTATTCGGCGCCGCGGTAGATTTCCATGTGGCCCTTTTGCCGGCCATAACCCTTGACCTCGGTCACAGTCATGCCGTGAACGCCGATTGCGGTGAGGGCGTCGCGCACCTCTTCCAGCTTGAACGGCTTGATGACGGCGATGACGAGTTTCATGGGCAGGTCCTGGATGGGCCGTATGGGATCGGCAAATTTGAGATCGATAAATGTTAGATCGGCTAAGTCTCAGATTAGCTAGCTCTTAAATTCGGTAACTCTTGCAGCGGTAAATTCTGGACCGGGAAGTCTCGGCGTTCGACGGCGCGCGGCTGACACTATCGCCATCGCGCCGCGGAATTAAGCGATTTTTTGCCGGCTTCCTTAAGCCGGCTCGGGGCGGCGCTGCCGCAACAGACCTTCCTGTGCGACCGAGGCGACCAGGGTGCCGTCGCTTGCGAAGATCGAGCCGCGCGAGAAGCCGCGGGAACCGCCGAGATTCTGGGCTGTCCTGAACGTACAGCAGCCATTCGTCGGCGCGGAACGGCCGGTGAAACCACAACGAATGGTCGAGGCTCGCTGCCATGACGTCGTCATGGAACACGGTCTTGCCGATCGGCATCAGCGCCGTGTCGAGCAATGTCATGTCGGAAGCATAGGCGAGCACGCATTGATGGATCGCCGGCTCATCGGGCAGGCGGCCGGTCGCGCGAATCCACAAATGAAAGCTGCCGCCTTCGATCTTCTCGCCGAGATAGCGGCCGTACTCGACCGGACGCAGTTCGATCGGCCGTTCCCGCTCATAATAGCGGCGCACCGGATCGGGCATCCGCGGCAGCTATCTGATTCCTGATCTCCTCTTCGCTCGGCAGCGCGTCGGGCTTCGGCACGTCGGGCATTTTGAGCTGGTGCGACAGTCCTTCCTCGGTAACGTGGAACGAGACCATCATCGAATAGATGGCGCGGCCGTGCTGGATCGCGTTCACCCGCCGCGTGGTGAAGCTCCTGCCATCACGGATGCGGTCGACCTCGTAGATGATCGGCACCTTGGGATCGCCGCCGAGAAGAAAATAGGCATGCAGCGAGTGCGGCGGGCGCAAGGTCACGTCTTCGACCGTGCGGCAGGCGGCGACCAGGGCCTGGCCGATGACCTGGCCGCCGAACACCCGCTGCCAGCGCGCTTGCGGCGAGCGGCCGCGGAACAGGTTCACCTCGAGCGGCTCAAGATCGAGAATGGCCAGGACGTCCTGGATGGCTGAGGACATGCATGCGTTCCAATCTATGTCCCGGTGAAAAATGACCGCTTTTGCCGCGGTCGTGGCGAATGCCCAGGTGCGCAGGCGGATGCTATGCTGACCTGAGGAAACGGTCCAGGAACAGACCCCTTATGATCGGCAGTGACGCGCAGGTCGACATCGTGATCGCCGGCGGCGGCTTTGCCGGGCTGACGCTGGCGCTCGCGCTTCGGCAAGGACTTGGCCCGCAGATCTCCGTCATCGTCGTCGACCCGACGCTGGGCAGGAGCCACGCCGACGACGAACGCGCCTCCGCCATCGTCGCGGCGGCGCGGCGCCTGTTCGAGACGCTCGACGTCTGGCCGAGCGTCGCCGACGCGGCGCAGCCGATCCTCGACATGGTCGTGACCGACAGCCGCCTCGATGACGCGGTGCGGCCGGTATTCCTCACCTTCGCCGGCGACGTCGAACCCGGCGAGCCTTTCGCGCATATGATCGAGAATCGGTTCTTGATTGCGGCGCTGGAAGCAAAGGCCAAGGCTGGCGGCGTCACCCTGCTGACGTCCACGGCGGGCCAGGTCAGTCACAACGACAATCGCGTCGCCGTCGCACTGGCCGACGGCTCGACGGTGAACGCGCGGCTCCTCGTCGCCGCCGACGGCGCACGCTCATCGATCCGCGAGCAGGCCGGCATCGCGGTTCATGGCTGGGAGTACGGTCAATCGGCCATCGTGACCACTGTCGGCCACGAACGCGATCATGACGGCCGCGCGGTGGAGCATTTTCTCCCCGCCGGGCCGTTCGCCATCCTACCGCTCACGGGGCGCCGCTCGTCGATCGTCTGGACCGAGACGACCAGCGAAGCCGATCGCATCATGGCGCTGCCGGACGACGCCTTCCATGGCGAACTCGAACAGCGGTTCAAATTGCATCTCGGCGAGATCAGGACGGTCGGCGCACGGCGCGTTCATCCGCTCGCCTTTTGCATCGCGCGATCGTTCATCGCCGAGCGTACCGCGCTGGTCGGCGACGCCGCGCACCTCATCCATCCGATTGCCGGCCAAGGGCTCAATATGGGGCTGCGCGATATCGCGGCTTTGGCTGAGGTGATCGTCGATGCGGCGAGGCTCGGCCTCGATCTCGGCGCCGCCGACGTGCTTGAGCGTTATCAGCGCTGGCGGCGGTTCGATACGATGGCCATGGGACTCGCGACCGATGGGCTCAACCGGCTGTTCTCCAACCGCTCTGCCGCGCTCCGCCTCCTGCGCGACGTCGGTCTTGGCCTGGTCGACCGGGTGCCCAATCTCAAGCGCCTGTTCATCCGCGAGGCGGCCGGCCTGGTCGGTGACGTACCCAAATTGCTGCGCGGTAAGCCATTATGAATGCTAGATTTTCGATCTCGTATCAAATGGGGCGCCGCGCCGCGAAAGCAAAAATGCTGCGCGGTAAGAGTTTGGAATAACTTGATTTTCAGCATATTGATCGCGCGCCTGCAGAGCGGAAATGTGCAGCAATGAGCTTTGATCCCATTGCCGTCGTCGGGGGCGGAGCCTGGGGCACCGCGTTAGCCCTGACCTGCGTCCGCGCCGGCCGCGCCGTGTCGCTATGGGAATCCGATCGCGCCAACGCGGCGCATTTGGCCGAACGCCGCGAGAGCCGGTTTTTGCCCGGCGTGCCGCTGGAAGACCACATCACCGTGGTCCCGAACCTCGCCGACGCCGCGCAGGCGCCGGCGATCCTCTTGGTCGTACCGGCGCAGGCCGTCCGCACCGTCGCGACAGAGCTGGCGCCGTTGATCAGAGCGGCCACGCCCATCATCGTCTGCGCCAAGGGCATCGAGCGGGGGACGCAAAAATTCATGACCGAGGTGGTCGCCGAGTGCGCGCCGAATGCGGCGGCCGCGATCTTGTCCGGGCCGAGTTTTGCCGCCGACGTCGCGCGCGGCATGCCGACGGCGGTCACCCTGGCGGCGAGCGACGACACGCTCGGCGCGTGAGCTGGCGCGGGCGATCGGCTCGGCAGGCTTTCGCCCCTATCATTCCACCGATGTGCGCGGCGTCGAGATCGGCGGCGCCGCCAAGAACGTGCTGGCTATTGCCGCCGGCGTGGTCATCGGCCGCGGCCTCGGCGCCAGCGCGCAAGCGGCGCTGACCACCCGCGGCTTCGCCGAGCTTGTGCGCTTCGGCCGGGCTTACGGGGCAAAGCCGGAAACGATGATGGGCCTGTCCGGCCTCGGCGATCTGCTGCTGACCTGCTCGAGCCCGCAGTCGCGCAACTTCAGCTTCGGCGTTAATCTCGGCCGCGGGCAAAAGCCTACGGAGATTCACGGCGGCCTTGCCGAAGGCGTGTTCACCGCCCCGGTGCTGTTGGCGATGGCGCGCGAGCGCGCGGTCGACATGCCGATCGCGGCGGCGGTCGCCGCGTTGCTCGACGGAACGATGAGCGTGGACCAGGCGATCGAGTCATTGCTGACCCGGCCGCTGAAAGCGGAGGGCTAGCCATGGCGTATTGGCTGATGAAGACCGAGCCGGAAGAATTTTCCTGGGACGACCAGGTCAAACGCGGCGCCAAGGGCGAGGTCTGGAGCGGGGTGCGCAATTTCACCGCGCGGCGGCATCTCAAGGAGATGAAGAAGGGCGACAAGTTCTTCTTCTATCACACCGGCGACGAGAAGCAGGTCGTCGGCATCGGCGAAGTGATCCTCGAGGCCTATCCTGATCCGACCGCCGCCAAGGGCGAGCCCTGGGTCGCCGTCACGACGCGCGCGCTCGAGCCGTTGCCCAAGCCGGTGACACTCGCGGCCGTCAAAGCAGAAGCGAAATTGAAGGACATGGTGCTGGTGAAATATTCAAGGCTTTCGGTGCAGCCGGTGACCGCGGAGGAATGGAAGCTCGTCTGCAAGATGGGCGGGATGCCGGCGCGCTGAAGCAAGCAAGCGTCAATACACGTCAAGATCGCGTCACCGCGGCAGCCTAACGATCTGGTCGGAAAGCCGGTTTCCCTTTCTCGGGATCATGCTCTAGGACTTTCGGCCTGCTTGTCGGTCTCCACAGGGGGATCGATAATGGACCTTCAACGGGCGAACTTTGAAAGAACGAATGTGCGCGCTTTCTGCGCGGCGTGGAGAGGGAAATGGCGGACAAGGTGTATGAGGTCCCCGCTGAGTGGACCAAGCGTGCTTTTATCGACAGCGGCAAATATCGCGCGATGTACGACCGCTCGCTCGCCGATCCCGACGGCTTCTGGGCGGAGGCGGCCAAGCGCATTCATTGGTTCAAGCATTTCACCAAGGTCAAGAACACCTCGTTCGATCCGCATCATGTTTCGATCAAATGGTTCGAGGACGGCACCACCAACGCCGCCTATAATTGCATCGATCGTCATCTGGCGACGCGCGGCGATCAGGTCGCCATCATCTGGGAAGGCGACGACCCGAAAGACTCCAAAAAGATCACCTACAAGGAGTTGCACGATCAGGTCTGCCGCCTGGCCAACGTGCTGCGCAACCGCAACGTCGAGAAGGGCGACCGCGTCACCATTTATCTGCCGATGATTCCGGAGGCCGCCTACGCCATCCTGGCCTGCGCCCGCATCGGCGCGATCCACTCCGTGGTGTTCGGCGGTTTCTCGCCGGACTCGCTCGCCGGCCGCATCGAGGACTGCCAGTCAAAAGTCGTCATCACCGCCGACGAAGGGCTGCGCGGCGGCCGCAAAGTGCCGCTCAAGGCCAACACCGACGCGGCGATCGAAAAGATGGGCGGCGGCGTCGACCATGTCATCGTGGTCAGGCGCACCGGCGCGCCGGTCGACATGCTGCCCGGCCGCGACGTCTGGTATCACGACGCCGCCGACATGGTGACGGCCGAATGCCCTTACGCGGAAATGCACGCCGAGGATCCGCTGTTCATCCTCTACACCTCGGGCTCGACGGGTCGGCCGAAAGGCGTGCTGCACACCACCGGCGGCTATCTCGTCTTCACCTCGATGACGCACCAATATGTGTTCGACTATCACGACGGCGATATCTACTGGTGCACCGCCGACGTCGGCTGGGTCACCGGTCACAGCTACATCGTCTATGGCCCGCTCGCCAACGGCGCCACCACGCTGATGTTCGAAGGCGTGCCGAACTATCCGACCACGTCCCGGTTCTGGGAGGTGATCGACAAGCACAAGGTCAACACCTTCTACACCGCCCCGACCGCGATCCGCGCGCTGATGCAAGCCGGCGACGCGCCGGTGCAGAAAACCTCGCGCGCGTCTTTGCGGCTCCTCGGCTCGGTCGGCGAGCCGATCAATCCGGAAGCCTGGGAATGGTATCACCGCGTCATCGGCGATGGCCGCTGCCCGATCGTCGATACCTGGTGGCAAACGGAAACCGGCGGCATCCTGATCTCGCCGCTGCCGGGCGCGACCGCGCTCAAGCCGGGTTCGGCGACGCTGCCATTCTTCGGCGTGGTCCCACAGATCGTCGATGCCGAAGGCAAGGTGCTCGAAGGCGCGGCCACCGGCAATCTGTGCATCGCCGATTCCTGGCCCGGCCAGATGCGCACGGTCTATGGCGACCACCAGCGCTTCGTCGACACGTATTTCAGCGCCTATCCGGGCAAATACTTCACCGGCGATGGCTGCCGGCGCGACGCCGACGGCTATTACTGGATCACCGGCCGGGTCGACGACGTCATCAATGTCGCCGGCCACCGGCTTGGCACCGCCGAGGTCGAGTTCGGCTTTAGTCGCGCATCCCAAGGTGTCGGAGGCTGCCGTGGTCGGCTATCCGCACGACATCAAGGGCCAGGGCATTTATGCCTATGTCACGCTGATGGCCGGCGAGCAGCCGACCGAAGAGCTGCGCAAGGAGCTCGTCGGCTGGGTGCGCACCGAGATCGGCCCGATCGCCTCGCCCGACCTCATCCAGTTCGCACCCAACCTGCCGAAGACCCGCTCCGGCAAGATCATGCGCCGCATCCTGCGCAAGATCGCCGAGGACGAGTTCGGCAATCTCGGCGACACCTCGACGCTCGCCGATCCCGCCGTCGTCGACGACCTGGTCGGCAACCGGCAGAACAAGAAAAGCGCGTAGCGGCTGCAGTTCCGTCTTCGAGCGCATGGGTCAATCAATGCGGCCAAGCCACTGGACCGCCGGGTGAAAGCCCGGCGGTGACGCGGAAGCTGGTGCACACAAGCCACACCCGCCGAAAAATTGGCGAAACGCACGCTCTGCGGCGCAGGCATTAGTGAGGGAGCCCGTCCATTCGGCTAAGATAGTTTCCGGCCGCCGGGTGACGGCGGCTAGACAGTCATTCTGGTGAGGGCTGCAGCTCATGCGACGGAAGATCGTGATTTCTGCCACGCTGGCGGCAATCGTTTGCTCGTTTGCGCTCGCGCCGCACGTGGCGCACGCGCGCGGCGAGACAGTGGCCGTGAAAGACAGTTTCATGCCGGGCACCATCGTCGTTCGCACCAGCGAGCGGCGCCTGTACTATTTCACCGGCTATGGACAGGCGATCCGCTATCCGGTCGGCGTCGGCCGGGCCGGCAAGCAATGGGCTGGAACGTCGTTTATCAACGGCAAATACATCCGGCCGGATTGGTCGCCGCCCGCGACCGTCAGGCACGACCATCCCGGGCTGCCGAACATCGTCAAGGGCGGCTCGCCGCGCAATCCGATGGGCGTCGCCGCCATGTCGCTTGCCGGCGGCGAATATGCGATTCATGGTACCAATCAGCCGGGCTCGATCGGCCATTTCGTCTCTTATGGCTGCATCCGCATGTACAACGAAGACATCAAGGATCTGTACGACCGCGTCAGCATCGGCACGCGGGTCGTCGTGCAATGATCGGGGGTCAGGTGTGGGGCGCACAACGCCGGGCGCC
Source organism: uncultured Alphaproteobacteria bacterium (assembly GCA_963829395.1). Taxonomy (GTDB): domain Bacteria; phylum Pseudomonadota; class Alphaproteobacteria; order Rhizobiales; family Xanthobacteraceae; genus BOG-931. The sequence goes on from CAWHHX010000005.1 coordinate 329,216, forward strand.
TGACGAGTGGGGATCAGGATCGGACATCAGGCCATTCAAAAGAGCCTGATGTCCGATTCCTGATGTTTCTTTCGTCAATCAGCTTTCATCAATCATCTCGCCGCAAAACCCCTCGGCACGGGCGAGCGCGGCCCCGATAGCTATTGCCGGAGCGGCGGCCGAGAGGGCGGCAGTGGTCGCGACAGTGTCGGACCGCCCGCCTGCGGGCACCTCTGCTCAGCCAGCGCTGCGAGATATTGCTGGCGCGATTTGAGCGCGTCCATTTCGGTTCCGGCGGCGCCCTTCGCGTCCATGGCAAACCACACCGGCCAGATCACGACGCCGACCACGCCAGCCGCTACGTTTTGCGCAATCTTGGCGTGGTTCTCCTCGGCGAGCTTTTCGGCTTGCACGTTATTCGCCTCGATCTCGGCCCGGATCATGGCGCAGTCGCTTTGCGCATCCAGCGGCTGGACGACCGCGACCGGATGAGGATCACGTCCGGCACACGCCGCCAACGCCAAACCGACGACCATTGCCGGCAGCGTTCCGGCACGCGTGGCAAGCGTTTTCCCAAGTGCCCCAGCCACCATCGAACAACCAGTATCCGAAAACCGGCCCATATGTTCCTGAAATGTTCTACTCTATCTGCCCGTGCATATCAAGCACGATATCTCGCATTGATTGCAGTGACGACATCCAGATCTGGTGGAAACGTCGAGGGACCGGACCGGAGGACAAAGGACGGGCGTCAGCACCAGCCGCCGCGGCGGCCGCCGTCGTAGCTGCGTGCCCAGCCGCCTTTGAGCATCGCCGCGCTAACATCAGCCGTGTCGCGCGTCGCAACATCGGCATCGATGCGCCCGCGATATTTGTCGGCGCCGACGTGCGACAGCGTGACTCCGCCGGCGGCGAGAATTGATTGCAGCGCCGCCCGCGCCGCTTCCGCCTTCAGATACTCGCTGGCGCAGCGCGCGTGCAGCTCCGGCGCGTCGATGCTGCGCAGCCGCACCTTGGTGTCGAGGTCGAAGCCGCGCCAGACGCGCAGCCGCGCCGCGAAAGTGTCGCCGTCGATGACGCGCAGCACTTCGGCCGAGTAGGTGAGCTGGGAGCTGAAAACATCCGCGCTGTATCTCCCAGCCGCCAGCGGCAAGCGTTCCATCGTGGTCCAATGGCTGGGCGCGGATGGCGTTCGGACGATGGCGCCGACGCCCAGCCCCAGACCAAAAATCACGCCGATGATCGGCAGCACGCCGCCGAGCGGCCGGCCGCGCCGCCGGTGGCTCAAATCCGCGAAGGACAGGGGAGGTGTCACGCCCATCCGCTCGTGCTGATTGTCGTCGGTGAAGGACTCGCGATAGGATTATAGTCACTGACGAACGGGACAAGTCAAGACCGCGAGCGGCCCGTTAGAAATCCGACGTCAGGCCGTTGATCTCCCAGTCGCCATAGCGGGTCGGCTCGGGGCCGTCGCGGCCGGCAATTTCTTTCGGCTGCGCGGCCGGATGCTGGTCACGTTCGGCGCGGCGCGCGGCCGCTTCGGCCAGCGCGCGTTGCGCCGCCGGGCTGAGCGGACGCTTGTCGGGCGTGGCATTTCCCGCGTTTTCAGGTGCCGGCGCTGGCTGCTCTTGCCCGGATGGCATGGCTTCCAATGGCATGCCTTTCACTTGGCGCAGCCACCGCCCGACCGCAAGACGAAACGAGGCGAGAACGCTCGCCCCTGGCGGCCGATCGTGCCAAGAAGGCGCGCAATGGCGGCCGCACCAAAGTCAAAGCCTCATTCGGGTCCGCCCGCCGACACGGCGCCAGGCCTCGCCGTGCGGCGCATCGCCGCCGAAATCATCGACGGCGTGCTGCGCCGCAATCGCTCGCTGGACGAACAGCTCGACGGCGCCGGTGCGAATGCCGGGCTCGCCGGCCTGCCCGATCGTGACCGCGCTCTGACGCGGGCGCTGGTTGCGACCGTGTTGCGGCGGCTCGGCACGCTGCGCCACCTCATCGGCGTTTTCCTCGATCGCGGCCTGCCGAAGGAAGCGCCGCGCACCGAGACGGCACTTCTGATCGGTGCGGCGCAGATCCTTTTCCTCGACGTACCCGACCATGCCGCTGTCGATCTCGCCGTCCGGCTGGTGCAGACGGATCGATACGCGGCCCGCCACGCGGGTCTGGTCAATGCCGTGTTGCGCCGGATCGCGCGCGAAGGCGCCGAGCGGCTGGCGGCGCTCGACACGGCAATTCTCGACACGCCGGAATGGCTGATGGCGCGCTGGATCGCGACCTATGGCGAGGCGACCGCGCGTGCCATCGCCGCCGCCAATGGCCGCGAGCCCGCACTCGATCTGACGGTCAAAAGCGATCCAGAACTCTGGGCCACGCGGCTCGGCGGACAGGTCTTGCCGACCGGCTCGGTCCGCGCGATCGCACACGGCACAGTGACGGCACTGTCGGGCTTTGCCGAAGGTGCGTGGTGGGTTCAGGACGCGGCGGCCGCGTTGCCGGTGCGTCTTCTCGGCGATGTCGCCGGGCTTCGCGTCGCCGATCTGTGCGCGGCGCCGGGCGGCAAGGCGGCGCAGCTTGCCGCCGCCGGCGCTCATGTCACCGCCGTCGATCGCTCGCCGGCGCGGCTTGCGCGGTTGGAAGAGAATCTCAAACGCTTGTCGCTCACGGCGGAGCTGGTTTGCGCCGATGTCGCCGAATGGACGGCGGAGCCGTTCGACGCGGTGCTGTTGGATGCGCCGTGTTCCTCGACCGGCACGATCCGCCGGCATCCCGATGTGCCATGGCTCAAGCAGCCGGCCGATATCGGCAAGCTCGCCGGCCTGCAGCGGCGGTTGATCGAACGCGCCGCCGCGTTGACGAGGCCGGGCGGTACCCTGGTCTATTGCGTCTGTTCGCTGGAGCCCGAGGAGGGCGAGGCCATCGTCGCCGGCCTGTTGGCAGAGGAGCCAGATATGCGCCGGGCACCGGTCGGCCCTGCCGAGGTCTTCGGTCACGACGAGTTCGTGAGCAAAGACGGCGACCTGCGCACCCTGCCCTGCCACTTCGAAAACGCTGATTCGCGGCTTGCCGGCCTGGACGGTTTCTATGCCGCGCGGCTCCTCAAACAACAGCGTTTACCCTGAAAATGCCGGCAGTTGGCCGTCGCCGCACCGTTCCGTTATGGTGAGAATCGGCGGCGAGGTTGGGCGCACTCGCGCCAAAGGAGGGGCGAGCGCTTCGATGGCGCGCGTTTCAATCGCGAACCGGGCAAGGCTGTCTGCAAAGCTGTCTTGGCTGCTGCTCCGCGGCACGCTGTGGCGGTTCGCCGGACGGATCAATGGCCATCCGGCGCTGCGCTGGCCGCTCCTGCCGCGCAAAGCCGACCGGCTCCTGATCGCGCCGCAGGATCTGCGCACCGCCGACGCCACCCGCGCCAGCGAAATCTATTCCGGCCGCTTCGCCTTCGCCGGCAAAGTCGTGATCTGCGACGGCCGCTCCATTTTCGAGATGACGCCGCCGTCGGAAGAATGGGCGACGGAAATATTGGGCTTTAGCTGGTTGCGCCATCTGCGCGCCGCCGAGTCCGGCATCGCCCGCGCCAATGCGCGCGCACTGGTCGACGAATGGATGACGCTGCAGGGCGCGTGGCACCCGATCGCATGGCGCCCGGACGTGCTGTCGCGGCGGATCATTTCATGGCTCAGCCAGGCGCCGCTGGTGTTGCAGGACGCCGACGTCCGCTTCTATCGGCGTTTCATGCGCAGTCTGATGCGCCAGATTCGTTATCTGCGCCACACCGCGGGTGACGCCCATCGCGGCGTCGCGCGCATGCAGGCTTGCATCGCGCTGTGCTACGTCGCGTTGTGCATCGCCGGTCAGGCGCGCCACATCAAGGCGATGACCGCGTGGCTCGGCAGCGAGATCGAGCGGCAGATCCTGCCTGACGGCGGCCATGTCAGCCGCGATCCGGGCGCCATCATCGACATATTGCTGGAGCTTTTGCCGCTGCGCCAAGCCTACGCGTCGCGCAACATCGCGCCGCCGCCGGCGTTGCTCAATGCCATCGAACGCATGATGCCGATGCTGCGCTTCTTCCGCCATTCCGACGGGACGTTTGGACATTTCAACGGCATGGGCGCGACGCCCGCCGAATTGTTGCTCACGCTGCTGGCTTACGACGACAGCCGCGGGGCGCCGCTGTCGAACGCGCCCTATTCGGCTTATCAGCGCGTCGAGGTCGGCGGCGGCGTGCTGATCATGGATACCGGCCGCGCGCCGCCGGTCGAGACCAGCCTTGACGCCCATGCCGGCTGCCTGTCGTTTGAATTCTCCTCGCCGAAGCAAAGCCTCATCATCGTCAATTGCGGCATGCCGGCAACGGGACACGACGAATGGCGGCGGCTCGCCCGCGCCACCGCGGCGCATTCGACGGTGACGCTCAACGGCGAATCGTCCGCCCAGTTTATCGACGGCCAGGCGTTTCGCCGCATCCTCGGCGGCTCACCGATGGTCGGCGGCCCCAGCCACGTCTCGGTGTCGCGCGAGCGATCGTCCGATTGGATCACGTTACGCGCCGGGCACGACGGCTATGCCGACCGTTACGGCATCCTGCACGAGCGCACGGTGACGCTCGCGGCCGACGGCGCGCGGCTCGACGGCGAGGACCTGTTCCTGGCCGCCGACGGCGGCCCGCAGATCCGCGGCAAGCAAGACCGCTACGCCATACGCTTTCATCTGCATCCGTCGGTCAAGGCGTCGCGGCTCACCGACGGCCGCGGCGTGCTGTTGATGATGCCGAACAAGGAAGCGTGGACATTCAGCGCCGGCGACAATCGCGTGCAGCTCGAGGACAGCGTTTATCTTGCCGGCAACGACGGTCCGCGTCGGGCGGCGCAGATGGTCATCAACGGCGAGGCGCATGCGGCGCCCCGCGTGGTCTGGAGCCTGGCGCAAGCCAGTCCCGCAACATTGGCGAATGCCGGCACCACCCGCCGCGTGCGCGAGAAGGAGCCAAGGCTGCCACTGTGAAGGTTGCCGCTGTGGCGGCTGCCGCTGTGATAATGTTCCGTCATGCTCGGCCTTGTGCCGGGCATCCACGCTTTCGCGTGCCGATAAATAGACGTGGATGGCCGGGACAAGCCCAGCCATGACGAGGAAAAGACGTTGTTCGACACATTCGATATGATAGCTCGTAGCGAGCCATGACTGACCCATTGCGCCGCGCCTCGCGCGCCCTTATTTCCGTCTCGGACAAGACCGGCCTGATCGAGTTCGCCCACGCGCTGAACGACTACGGCATCGAGCTGGTTTCGACCGGCGGCACGCGCAAAGAGCTGCGCGAGGCCGGTCTGAACGTGATCGACGTGTCCGATCTGACCGGCTTTCCGGAAATGATGGACGGCCGCGTCAAGACGCTGCATCCGGCCGTGCATGGCGGTTTGCTCGCCATCCGCGGCAACCCCGCGCATGCCGAAGCGATGCGCGCGCATCGCATTCGGCCGATCGATCTTCTGGTCGTCAATCTTTATCCGTTTGAGGAAACCGTGGCGCGCGGCGCCGGCTTCGACGATTGCATCGAGAATATCGATGTCGGCGGCCCGGCGATGATCCGCGCCGCCGCGAAAAACCACAGTGATGTCGCCGTCATTGTCGAGCCGACCGATTACGCGGTCTTGCTTGATGAATTTGCCCGGCACGGCGGCATGACGACGCTTGCGCTGCGCCGGCGCCTCGGCGCCAAGGCTTTTGCCCGCACCGCCGCCTACGATGCGGCGATCGCCAACTGGTTCGCGAGCGAGCTCGGCGACGATGCGCCCGATTTCCGTTCCGTCGGCGGCCGGCTGATCGAAGAATTGCGCTACGGCGAGAATCCGCACCAATCGGCGGCGTTCTACCGCACGCCCGACCAGCGCTTCGGCGTCGCCACCGCGCGGCAGGCGCAGGGCAAGCAGCTTTCCTACAACAACATCAACGACACCGACGCGGCGTACGAATGCGTCGCCGAATTCGATCCAGCGCGGACCGCCGCCTGCGCCATCATCAAGCATGCCAATCCGTGCGGCGTCGCCGAGGGCGACAGCCTCGTCGTGCGCCTACCGCAAAGCGCTGCTTTGCGATCCGGTCTCGGCGTTCGGCGGCATCGTCGCGCTCAACCGCCCGCTCGACGCCGACGCCGCGCGCGCCATCACCGAGATTTTCACCGAGGTGATCATCGCGCCGGACGCGACCGAGGATGCGATCGCCATCGTCGGCGCAAAGAAGAACTTGCGGCTCTTGATCGCCGGCGGCCTGCCCGATCCGCGCGCCAAAGGGCTGACGGCAAAGACCGTCGCCGGCGGGCTGTTGGTGCAATCGCGCGACAACGCCGTGGTCGACGATATGGAGCTCAAACCGGTGACCAAGCGCGCGCCGAGCAACGCCGAATTGCGCGACCTGCGCTTTGCCTTCCGCGTCGCCAAGCACGTGAAGTCGAACACGATCGTCTATGCCAAGGAGTCCGCCACCGTCGGCATCGGCGCCGGCCAGATGAGCCGCATCGATTCCGCGCGCATCGCCGCGCGCAAGGCGCAAGACGCCGCGGCAGGCGGCCGGTCTCAGCGAGCCGGCGACCAAGGGATCGGTGGTCGCCTCCGATGCGTTCTTTCCGTTCGCCGACGGCCTTCTGGTCGCCATCGAAGCCGGCGCGACGGCGGTGATCCAGCCCGGCGGTTCAGTGCGCGATGACGAAGTGATCAAAGCCGCCGACGACCACGGCATCGCCATGGTGTTCACCGGCACGCGGCATTTCCGGCATTAGGCCCGTTGCCGCTCATTCCCACGAAAGCGAAAGCGGGAATCCAGTTACTGCTTTTGGTAATTCTGGTTTTGGCAGCAAAGGGAATTGGTCGGTTGTAACAGAGACGTAGATGGCCGGGACAAGCCCGGCCATGACGACGTCAGGACTAGCCGACCGGCGTCACACCGCGCCGGTGATCCACTGTTCGAGCTTCTGCTTCGGCGCGGCGCCGACTTGGCGGGACGCGAGCTGGCCGTCCTTGAACAGCATCAGCGTCGGGATCGACATGATGCCGAACTTGGCGGCGGTGCCGGGATTTTCGTCGACATTGAGCTTGACGATCTTGACCTTGCCGTTGAGCGACTTGGAAATCTCTTCCAGCGCCGGCGCGATCATGCGGCAGGGGCCGCACCATTCCGCCCAGAAATCCACGACCACCGGGCCGGTGGCCTTGAGCACGTCCTGATCGAACGTCGCGTCGGTTGTTTTGTCGACCATGGAAGACCCTCGCTGTTCCGGTGGCAAAATCGGCAGGGCAAAGAACGTATGAATGGAGTCCCCAGGCGTCAAGAGAGCTTCACCCGCCGTGACTTTACTGGCAATTTCGGCCAGCGCAGCCTCCATTGCCGCGCCGGGAACCTCGATCACGGTCGGGCCCTCGGTAAAGATGAGTGCGGCGCGAATCGTTTTTTCCGGGTAAATGCGTCCCAGCACGGCGCGGTAGAGCGCGAGCTGGCCGACATAGCCTTTCGGCACGTCGGCAAGGCGCTTGGCCGCCGCCCGGTCGGTCTTGTAATCGGCGATCAGAACGGCGTCACGGGTTACCGCCAAGCGGTCCACCTGTCCCGACACGGCGATGGCGGCAGCGCCGGCGCGCAGCGATCCGGCCGACGATCGGCACCTCGGCGCGGCTTCCCGGCGCAAACAATTCGGCAAAGATCAGATCGTTGAGGATGGTGAGAAGCTGCGTTGCGATCTCCGCCTGCTCGGCGGGCAGGAAATCAGCGGCGGCGTTTGTCAGATAGCGCGCGATGGCATCCTTGCGGCTCGCCGGCGGAATGTCGGGCAATGACTGCATCAGCCGATGGACGATACGCCCGCGGGCCAGCGCTTTGCGGCGGTCGGCCGCGGACACGGCCGCGTGCGCGAACGCCCGGCCGAACTCCTCCTCGAACGCCGCGGACGGCGACATCGGCACTGAAGCCGGCGCGCCGGAGGGAGCCGGCTGCCGCAGCCACGACGGAGCTTCGCGGTGTTCGGCATGCGCAACCGGCGCCGCCGGCGGCCCAAGCTCCGCCGTGTCGCCTGCCGCGTGCTTGCGATAGCGCCAGACTTTTTCGCCGTTTTGTTGTTCCTCGATGAGGAACGGCCGGAGCGGCTCGACGACAAGGTCGTACCAGCAGCCTTTCGGCCGCGCCCGTTCGCCGTCGGCGCCGCAGATGATCAGCCGATCGGCGGCGCGCGTCATGGCGACGTAAAGCAGCCGGCGATATTCGTCTTCGGCTTCGGCAAGCGCCGCCTGCCGGGCGGCGGCGACCGGCGCCACGTCATCGTCCTTGCGTCCGGCCCAGATCACGGCGCCGTCGGCAAGCTCAAGGAGCCGCGGCGGCCGCGGGCCGGACGGCTGCGTCATCGTATCGGCGAGAATGACGATCGGCGCTTCGAGACCCTTGGCGCCGTGCACGGTCATCACCCGGACTTCGTCGCGCGCGATCTCCATGTCGCGCTTCACCTCGGCGCGCGCCTCGCGCAGCCAGGCGACAAAGCCTTGCAGCGAGGGCGTTTGCCGCCGCTCATAGTCGAGCGCGAGATTGAGAAATTCGTCGAGCGCATCATTGGCTTCGGCGCCGAGCCGGGCGAGGAAGCGGCGCCGGCCGCCGCGGGCGCCGAGAACAAGCGCATAGAAGGCGAACGGCGATTGGTGCCGCGCGGCTTGCGCAAGCTCGTCAAGGCGCGCCGCGGCCTGCGCAAAAATCTCCCGCTCGCCCGATTTGCGCGTCAACGCCGCATGCAGCGAGGAGCGGTCGCGGTCGCAGGCGATCGCGAACAAATCGTCGTCGGAAAAGCCGAACAGCGGACTGCGCAGCACGGTCGCCAGCGCCAGATCGTCCTGCGGCAGCAACAGCGCGTCGGCGAGCGCCATCAGATCCATGACCGCGATATGCTCGGTGAGCACCAGGCGGTCGGCGCCGGCGACCTCGACATTTTCGTTCTTGAGCGCGCGAATGATCGCCTCGAACAGCGGCCCGCGCTGGCGCACCAGAACGAGCACGTCGCCGTAGCGCGCGGCGCGGCGGTCGATGCCGACCGGCGTTCCGCCATCGACCAGGCCGCGCACGCGTGCGCGCGATCCGCTGCGCGAGCTTCACCCGCGGGCTGGTTTCGCTCACCGTGTCGAACGGCGCGTCCCAGCCTTCGATCTCGTTGCGTTCGTCGGGCTTTTCCGGCTCCCAGATTTCGACGATGCTCGGCGGCGCGTCGGGCAAGGCGATGTGCGGCGGAAAGCCGTCGGTATCCGCGGTGACGCTCGCCGCAATGCCCGGCGCCTTGAACACCTCGTCGACCGCGGCCAGCACGCTCTCGCCCGAGCGGAACGAATGCTTGAACTCGCGGAACACGAATGCCAGCCCGGCGTCGTCGTGCGCCTTCTCGAAATGTCGATGCATGGCGGCGAATTGCTTGGGCGCCGCGTCCTGGAAAGAAAAGATCGATTGCTTCTCGTCGCCGACCGCGAAAATCGTGCGCTTGAGATCGCGCGCGCCCTTGCCGGCGGTGAATTCCGCGACCAGCCGGCGCACGATGTCCCACTGCTTGTCGCTGGTATCCTGCGCCTCGTCGATCAGGAGATGATCGATGCCGAGATCGAGCTTGTAATGCACCCAGGCGGCATCGACGTTGTCCAGCAGCGCCAGCGTCTTGTCGATCAGGTCGTCATAATCGAGCAGGCCGCGGCGGCCCTTCTCGGCGGCATAGCGGGTCAGGACCGCGTCGGCGACGATCAGCAATGCGGCGCTGCGATCGCGGCAGATCACGGCGTTGCGCCGATCGAGAATGTCGCAGACGCGTTTCTGTTCCGCGCTCGAGAAGCTCGACCAGGCGCGCGTCCTTGATCGCCTTGGTGACGATGGATTTGCGCGGCTTGCCTTCGTCGGTGCAGAAGATTTCCAGATAAAGCTCGATGCGATTGGCGCCGGACAGCGTCGTCAGCGTGGCGAACCGCCGCGCCTGCTCGCCATCGGTCTTGTTGCCCTCGCCAATGTCGCGGCAATCGCCGGCCATTCCGCGGCCGGGATCAGCGAGCCGGTAAAAAATTCCGCTTCGATGCTTTCGAGCGTGTCTTCCGGCGCGATGCCGAGCGCGCGCGAAAGTCCGGCGATCGCCTCGTCCACGCTGCCGGCGCGCACGCGCCAATGGACGAACGCGTCGCGGCGGTTGATCGCTTCGCGCACCACGTCGCGAAACGTCTGGTCGGCGCCGGCGGTCATGGCGATGCCGAGCGCGCGGCCGAGCGGGCTGTCGGGATTCGACGCGCCTTCGAGCAAGGCCGCGAGCGTCAGCTCTTCCAGAAGCTGCATCTGCGCGGTCTCGTCGAGCACGGTGAAACGGGCGGCGACGTTGGCTTCGAACGGAAACTGATGCAGAAGCTGCGTGCAGAAGGCGTGGATGGTCTGCACCTTGAGCCCGCCCGGCGTCTCCAGCGCGCGGGCGAACAGCCGCCGCGCCCGCGCCCGGCCGGCACCCGGCAGCCGGCCCGGCGGCGCGCCGATGGCGGCATCGAGCGCATCGTCGTCGAGCGTGGTCCAGCGCCCGAGCGTATCGAACACGCGCTTCGCCATGTTGGCGGCGGCGGCCTTGGTGAAGGTGAGGCAGAGGATTTTTTCCGGCGCAACGCCGGCGAGCAAAAGATTGATCACGCGCTGCGCCAGCACGTGGGTCTTGCCGGATCCGGCATTGGCGGCGACCCAGGCCGAAACGCCGGGATCGGAGACTTCGCCCTGCAGGCGCAGCACGTCGGCCGGAATGATGCTCGGCGATCTCATTGCGGCGATCTCATTCCAAACAATACTCATGGCGCACCCGGAATATCGTCTTCGGGACCGCCAGTGCTCGACCATTCCTTGACGCGGGCGAGATGGTCGTAGTCGCCGTAGCGCGCCTTCCACATCGGATGCACCAGCGACCGATAGGGCTCGTTGTCGTCGTCGAAGCGCCGCACCAGCGCGGCGAGCTTTTCGAGCGCGCGATCGGCCTGGGCGTCGGGCGTGCCTTCCTTGAAATCGATCGGCATGAACTCGCCGGCGCGCGCGCCGCCTTTGAGCGCCACGTAAGCCAGCGCGGCGACCGAGCCGCCGGCCGGTATCGTTATTGCGTCCGTCTTGAAGCCGCCCTGACGCAACATCGCCGCTTCGAGCGTGAGCTGCGGCGCGAGCCCGGTGCGCACCTGCTTTTCGGTCCGCACCGAGCCGGTCTTGTAGTCGAGGATGACATAGCCGCCCGCGGCATCGCGCTCGATGCGGTCGGCAATGCCGGAGAGCTTGAACGCGCCGGCGTCGAGCGGAATCTCGATCTCGCCGCGGATTTCGGCGGCGACGAGATCGAAGTTCGCGCGGCGGCCGGCCTCCCAGCCGCCGAGCCATTGCGCGATGCGCTGGAAGCGCGGCCACCAGAAGGCGCGGGCTTCCGGAAAGTTCTCCAGCGCGGCGAAATGCTTTTTGCCCATCTCGATCAGTTCGCCGGCCGGATCGGCAGGAAGATCGCTGGCAAAGCGCTCGCTGAATTCGCGCAGCACATTGTGGATGGCGGTGCCGCGTTCGGCGGCGCCGGGCGCGGCATCGACTTCATCGAGCGGCGCGAGATGCAACACATGCTTGGCGTAGATCGTGTACGGATCGCGCAGCCAATGTTCGATCTCGGTGACGGAGAGGCGCTTCGGCCGCGCCGCGCGCGGCGGCTTCGGCGCCGGCCGCGGCTCGGCTTTCACGTTGTCCGGCCGATCGAGGCTGCGCGCCCAGGCGAGATAGACATTGCCGCGCTCGAGCGCCGCCTGCCAGCGCTCCTCGCCGGCAACAGCGCGCAAGCCGCTGGACGAAACGCGACGGCGACGTCGGCGCGCCGCCGATCTTGGCGGCGCGCGTGAGCATCACCTCGGGCGCGCCGAGCATTTGCGCGAAATCGTGGGCGGAAAGCCCGATCCGCCGCTCCGGCAGATCGAGGCCAAGCTCGATGCGCATCGGCCGGCTGAGCCAGGCGTCGGTTCGGCTTTCCGGCGGCCACGCCCCTTCGACCAGGCCGCCGAGCACGACGCGATCGTTCGTGGTCAACCGCGCTTCCAGGAGGCCGAGGATGCGAACGCGGGTGCCGACACGCGGCGGCGGGCGCACCACCCGGTCGGCCAGCACCGCGGCGAACAGCTCGACATAATCGGACGGCGCGATGCGCAGCGTTGCCGCCGCTTCGCTGATCGCGAGTTCGTCGAGCGCGTCGGCAAACTTGGTGCCGTCCGCGCCGGCGAAAGCATGCTCGCGCTCGCCGTCTCGCGACAGCGCCGCCAGCACGTCACGGTGACGCGCGGCGATGTCGCTGAGCGCGCACTCTTGTTGGCCGAGGCTTTCCAGCGGCGCCAGCGCCTCGGCAAGCCGGCGCACCAGATCGGCGGCGGCCGCAAGGTCGGTGCCGGACAGGCCAAGGCGCGGATCCGATCGGTGCAGATCGGACGCCTCTTTGTTGCGGAATTTTTCGAGCTGCGCGCGGAACGCTTCAAGCGCGTCGGACAGCCCAGCGGTACCGGCACGCGGACGCGGCCCGCGCAAAGTCGCGCGCTCGAGCGCCGTCACGGCGCGTGGGTTGTCGCGCGCGCCGAGCCGCAGCAGCGGATGCTTGAGCAAGCCGAGCAACGTCACCGGTGCCAGCTCGCCAAGCGCCGTGTCGGCCGCGAGCCGGGCAAAGATACCGGCCGGCGTATCGGCAAGCGCTTCGCCGCCGGAATCCTCCGCCGCAATGTCCCAGCGATCGAGCGCTGCCTTGACGCGCCGGGCCAGCGCGCGGTCGGGCGTCACCAGCGCCGCGGTCTTGTCCTCCGCCACCGCCTCGCGCAGCGCGACCGCGATGGCGAGCGCCTCGTCTTCGGCGTTGGCGGCTTCGATCATGGTGATGGTGCGAAACGCCACCGCCGCGTCGGCCTCGAAGCTTTCGTCCGCGGCGCGCGCCCGCCACAGATCGGTGGCCGCGGCCGGCCGCAACACTTCCGAAACCAGCCGTTCGCGGCCGCGCGCTTCGGCGAGACTTTGCACCGCCTCGCGCGCGATCCCGATGCGCGCCAGCAACGCCTGCATGGCGAATTGCGGATGGCCGGGGGCCGGCGAAATATCGGCGCGCGCATCGCCGCCGATCAGGCGCCAGGAGGCTTCGTCGAGATCGGTATCGAGCCCCGGCAGCACGACGGCGCCGTGCGGCAAACGCGCGATCGTCGCAATCAACGCGGCGGTGGCCGGGATCGATCCGGTCGAGCCGGCCGCAATCACTGGGGCATCGGTCTTGCGCGCCAGCCGGTCGGCTTCAGCCTTGATCAAGGCGTCGCGGCGCGCGGCCGGTTCGATGAAGCCGCGCTCGTTCAGGATTTCCGGCCAGCTTTGCCGCGCGATCTCCAGGAATTTCAGCGTCAATTGCCAATATTGATCGAGCGCGTCGGGCACGAGATTGTCGAGCTTGTCCCACGCCACGCCGCGCATGGTCATATCGTCGATCAGCCGCGCCAGATCGTCGGCGAGCGCGCAAGCCGCCGCCGGGGTCTGCGCGACCAGCGGCATGCCGCTGGCGCCGCGGACCTCCGGCGCGGCCGCCCACTTGCCGACTAGCTGCGCCAGCAGCAGGCGCCGTTCGAGGCCGCCGAGCGCCGGCGGCAAGGCCAGCGCGTCGGCCGCGATGGCGCCTGCAGCCATCTCGGCAAACGCGAGTTCGTCCTCATCGATATCGCCGATGGCGACGATGCGCGGCAGGATCGCCGCGTCGATCGCCAACGCGTCGAGAAACGCGTCGCGCGCCAGCCGGCAGGCGCGCCGCGTCGGCAGATAAAGCGTCACGGCGGCAAGCGCCAGCGGATCGTCGGCGAGACGAAAGCCAAGTTCGCCCCCGGTCATGGCCTTGATCAGCGTCGGCAAGAACGGCGCTGACGGCGGAATGGTGAAGACGCGAGGGCGCATGGCGCGGGGCTTCTTTTCGGGCGGAGAAGAAACCAAATTCGCTCGCCGATGGCTATACCGGCAGCTATCCCGAAGCCGCTACAGCTCCGAGCAAGACGCAATTACCATGACGATGAGCCGGATCGTTTCGAGCGCCGCAGTCTTAGTCGTCGTTTGCCCCGGTAGCAAATAACTACCAGCGCCGTCCCCAACTTCCGCCCCAACCTCTGCGCCATCGGCCGCCGCCGCGGATGAGCCGAAGGACCACAAGCAACAGCACCGCGCCGATGGTGGCGTTGATGATCGCCGCGACGATGCCCGAACCAAGGTGCAGGCCGAGCTGCGGAAGGAGCCAATCGCCGATGAAGGCGCCGACAATGCCGATGAGGAGGTCGCCGATGATTCCGAACCCGGTGCCTTGCACGATTTGCCCGGCCAGCCATCCGGCAATGAGGCCGACCAACAATATGATCAGGAGACTTTCGCCCGACATGTACATCTTGGTGTCCTCCAGAGTCGTCAAACCTATCGGCCCGATCGCGCGCAGTTCTCGCATCGCTCCGTGATGCGTCGAAGCAGGTGAACCGCCGCGAAGCACCGGCGCGCCTGCGTTTGCGATACAACGAGGACGGAACGAACCGCCCTCGTTATTTTGGCAAAGATGATTTCCGCTTCCACTTAGGCAGGAATCACCGCGACGATTCGCAACGTGCGCGGATCGACGATCAGAATGTCATCGCCGACCAGGATATATTCATAGTCGCGATATTGCGGCGCATATTCCAGGACCGAAATCGGCAAGCCATAACGATGCACTGATCCTGGAATGACCTCGCCGACCCTGGTCGAGAACGGCACGTTGGTCAGGCGCTCGGCCTTGCCGCTCCGCAGGGTGTCGCGAATTTTCGCATGTTGTTCGGTCGACAGCGCGGCTGGCGCGCCGGGCCTGGTCTCGTCTTTTGCCGCCGTCGGTGCGGCGTGAGAGTTCGGCAACTCTGAAGCTTGGCCGGTGTTGCCCGCTCCCTTGGTCTCGGGCTTGGAACCGGGCGCCTGGGCGTTGGCAGCGGGCTTCTCCTCCTTGACGGGCGCCTGCGCGTTCGGCGCCGGCGACTTCTGCCGCATGCTGTCCGAGTGCTGGTCCATCTTGCCGGCTGGAGCTTTCTGATCGTGGGTCGTCGCGGCCGGCGCCTCGCGGTTTTCTTTCTTGTCTTGCGCGAACTTGTCTTGCGCGGACGCCAATCCGGCTCCAGCCATGAGCGCGACGGCAGCTACGGAGATCAGCAAAGTATTTCTTGAAGTATTTTTCATGGGACGCTCCAATAAAATCTAATTGTCGTGTAATAACAGACCAGTCGTCTTTAAGTTCCACTTCAATTGAAATTTAATACTGTATAAAACAGGTCACATCGATAGTTTCCGGCATCGAGCCGGTCGCTGAGAGCGCGCCGCTGTCCACGCAGCGGGCGGCGCGGTCCGAATGCGTATCGGATTTCTAATATGTGGAAGCGAGCGCCGCTTCCGCGGCCGCGACCGCTTCCGGCGTGCCGACATGCATCCAAACGCCTTCCAGCCGCAGGCCGAACAGGCGGTCATTGGCGCCGGCGCGATCGAACAGGAAGGTCAGCGGAAAAGCGCCGGTCGGAACATCGACGAACAACGCCGGCGAGAGGATGGCGGCGCCGGCATAAACGAACGGCACCACCTGGTTCTCGCGCCGCTGCCGCAGGCGGCCGTCGGGCAGCATGGCGAAGTCGCCGCGGCCGGCATAGCCGATACTGTCGGTGACCGGCGCCAACAGCAGCAAAGCGTCCATCGTCTCGGAATCGAAGGCCTCGGCGAGCCGCCTGAAGTTCGGCTTCACGCCATCGAGCCAGACGGTGTCGGAATTGACCAGAAAGAACGGTTCATCGCCGAGCTGCGGCAGCGCCTTGGCGATGCCGCCGCCGGTGCCGAGGAGCGCGCCGCGTTCGTCGGAGATGATAATCTGCGGACGCTGGCGCGGCGCGAGGTGACGTTCCAAAGCGTCGGCGAGATGATGCACGTTGACGACCGCGCGCTCGACCCCGGCGTCGGCCAGGCGGTCGAGCGAGTAATCGATCAGCGACTTGCCGCCGATCTCCACCAGCGGCTTCGGGATATGGCCGTTATACGGCCGCATCCGCGTGCCCAAACCGGCCGCCAATACGATCGCGCGGTTCGGCATCATGAAATCCCCCAGACGACCCCGCAATATCCGCCAATTCGCTTCATTATAACTGGTCTTGTGGCGGCAGGTTGGCGGCATACCAAGCCTTGAGCGGCGCCAGGTCGGGATGCGCGAGCGACCGCTGCAAGTAGCGCAATAAGCGCGGGATGTGACGGAGATATTGCGGCTTGCCGTCGCGACGATCGAGCCGGGCGAAGATGCCGAGGATCTTGGTCGCCCGCTGCGCCGCGAGCGTTGCGTAAAGCCTCGCAAATGCCGCCGCGTCGAAGCGCTGATCGTAAAGCCGCGCGCGGGCGTAGCGGCTGAGCAGCGCTACCTCGAGCGATTCCGGCACGTCGACGCGAGCGTCCTGCAACAGCGAAGCGACATCGTAGGCCGCGGGCCCCATCATCGCGTCCTGGAAGTCGAGCAGGCCGATGCGCGCCACGCTCTCGCGATCGGGCAACCACAACAGATTGGGCGAATGATAGTCGCGCAGCACCCAGGTCGGCGGCGCTTCGAGCGCCGGTTTGAGCGCCTCACGCCACAAGGCGACGAATTCGCCGCGCACGCCGGCGGCACCCTTCGCCTGGGCGCTTGGCAGATACCAATCGAGCAGCAATTCCGCCTCGATCAGGAACGCCTCGATATCGTAATGCGGCAGGTAATATTCGACATGCGCCACCACCGGCAGCCGTTCCGGCAGTTTTCGCCGGTGCAGCGATATCAACAAGTCGACCGCGGCTTCGTAGCGCTCGGCAATCGGCGCCGGCGGATCGCCGGCAACGATCCGCTCGTTGCCGAGATCTTCCATGACCAGGAACCCGTGCTGGAGATCGGCTTGCAGGATGGTCGGCGCCGACAGATTGCGATCGCGCAGACCCTGCGCCAGCGCCACATACGGCACGATATCCTCGGCAAGGTGGGCGATGGCGCTATAGGGCTTGCCGTTGCGCACTGCCGGGCCGTCGGGCCGGCGCGGCGCGTTCATCAGCACCTCGGTATGATCGTCGAAGATGAGGCGCTCGAAGATCCGCGTCGAGGCATCGCCGTCCATGCGGCGGCGCGGCACGTCGCCGTATCCGGTTTGATCGAGGAAGGCGCGCACCTCGGTGAGGCGCGCCACCCGCTGGCCGGACCCGCCATAGCCGACGACACGGGCGTTGCGGACTTCCGAATCGAGCTGCGGCGCCAGCGTGAAGGTGATGTCGATGCGGTCGGACGGCAGGAAGCCGGCGGCGCGGTCAGGCCATTCCAACAGCACCACGGCGCCGACCGGCAGGTCGTCGAAGCCGAGCTCGGCGAGCTCGGCCGCGCCCGAGAGCCGATAGAAATCGGCATGCACCAGTAGAAACCGCGGCAGCTCGTAGCTCTGCAGCAACGTAAAGGTCGGGCTCGGCACCTCGATGGTGTCGTCGCCGGCCAGGTAGCGGATCAGCGCGCGCGCGAATGTCGTCTTGCCGGCGCCAAGGTCGCCCGACAGCGTGACGAGATCGCCTGGCTCGAGCGCGGCGGCGATGTCCATGGCGAAACGCACCGTCGCCTGCTCGTTCGGCAATGTGACGGTGAAGCTCGTCCCGCCGGTGGCGCTCGGAAACATCGCGGCGCCCTGCTACCGCCGTCGCGGTCCAAGGCGCCGGACGGGCGCGCGCGGATTTCGCATGATGACCGGCTCAGCCGTGCATGGCGACGACAATGCAGCAGATCCCCCAGAACAGGCAGTATTCGTACCCGCCGATTTGCCACAGCCACTTGCCTTTGCTGTGGCGCCACGTCGCCCAGGCGGCGACGAACAGAAACACCGCCTGCAGCAGCGCGACATAGCGCGTATAGATCGCAAACACCATGCCGATCGAGCAAACGGTCTCGATCGCCATGCAGGCAAACACCCAGGCCTTGACCGGATAGAGCCGGTAGTCGTCGTAGATCTTGTAGGTGAACTGCAGATCGCTGGCCTTGGCATAGAGATGCGGCAACAAAAACAAGCCGCAAGTGAGGCGGAGGATGTTGAACTCGTTGGTCAGATCGAAGTGCTGATAGAGCGACATGCCGGTTCCCTTAAACTCCCAGGCTTAGCAGCGCGCGCTAGGCCGCGCTCAGTCTAGCAGCTTCGCCGAGCGGGAACGCGCAGGTAACCGTGGTGCCTTGTCCGACCACTGAAGCGATTTGCACGGTTCCACCGTGCAACTCGACGAACGAGCGCACCAGCGAGAGGCCGATACCGGTGCCGCGATGGTGCGAGCCGAGCGAGTGGGTCTCGAACCAGTCGAAAACCTTTTCCAGCACGTCGGGCGGAATGCCGGGCCCGCGATCGGTGACCGAGAACACCAAGGCGTCGGGTCGCCGCTCGGCCAAGAACGTGACGGTGCCGCCGGGCGGCGAGAAGCTCACGGCGTTGGCCAGGAGATTGAACAGGATCTGCCGCACGCGGCGCTCGTCGGCGATGAAGCTGCCGATATTGCTTGGCGTCTGAATGTCGAGCGTCAGCCCGGCGCTGACCAGGCGGTCCTGCACGCCTTCGGCGGCGGCCGACATGGTCTCGCGAATGTCGACCGGCCCGAGATTGAGTTGCATGCGCCCGGCATCGATGGTGGCGAGGTCGAGAATGTTGTTGATCAGCGCCAGCAGCGTGTTGGTCGATACGGTGATGTAGTCGAGGTATTCGCGCTGCTTGGTCGCCAACGGACCGGTCGATGGATCGGCCAGCAAATGGACGAAGCCGATGATGTTGGTGAGCGGCGAGCGCAGTTCGTACGACACGTGATGCACGAAATCGATCTTGATCTTGTCGGCATCCACGAGCGCTTCGTTGCGCTCGCGCAACGCCCGCTCGACATTCACCGAATCGGTCACGTCGTGGAACGTCACGAGTGTCGCGCCATCCGGCAGCGGCACGGTGGTGCAATCGACGACCGTGCCATCGCGGCGTTCGAGCTTGTCTTCGATCGCGACCCGATCGTCGATCGCGGTGATGACGGCACGTAGCGCCTGCCAGGTGGGATGATCGCCGTGCAATGGCTGGCACAACGCGGAGATCGTTTCGATATGTGGCCGCTCGGCCAGGGTCTGCGGCGACAGCGCCCACATCCGCGCAAAGGCGGAATTCGACAGCCGCAGCCGGCCGTCGCTGGCGAACACGGCGACGCCTTCGGCGAGGTTATCGAGCGTTTCGCCTTGGACGCGGATGAGCTCCTGGAAGCGGCGCTCGAGGTCGAGCCGCTCGGTTACGTCGTCGAACAGATAGGTCACGCCGCCGTCGGGGTTGGGCGTAGTGACGACGCGGATCGTGCGTCCGTCCGGCAGATGCCAGGTGTGCTCTCTCGGCTCGAGCGCGCGGTAGGCGGCATGAAGCTGCGCCTTCCACTGCCGGAAGTCTTGCTCCTCGGGGAGCTTGCGCGCCGCGCGCAAGCGATCGAGCAGGCCTGAGTCACTCGGCTCCTGCTCGAGATAAGCGGCATCCAGGTTCCACAGGACGCCGTAAGCGGCGTTGTAAAATGTCAGCTTTTGATTGGCGTCAAACATGGCGACGCCGGTCGAAAGCTGATCGAGGGTGCGGCGGTGCGCATCGACCATGCGGGCCAGCGCGCTGCGCATCGTTTCCGCTTCCGTGGCGTCGACGCCCAGCCCGGCACTGCCGGCCTCGGTGCGGAAATCGAGCACGTCGAAGCTTCGCCGCGCGCCGGCGACAATCGCGGGAAGGCGTCCGGAATAGGCGCCGGTGAGCGTGCGCGCCCGCGCAATGCCGTCGCGCGCCGAGCTGTCGAGCAGCTCCAAGTCGCGTTCGATGGCGTCGGCGGCGTCGCGCGCTTCGACCGCCCGCGCGTAGGCGGCATTGACGAAGGTCAGCCGGCCGGCGGTGTCGCGCGTCCACACCGGCGACGGCAGCTTCTCGACCAGGGCGCGCAGCGAGGCGACTTCGGTGAGCAAGGCTTCGTGACGACCGGCGAGATTGAGAAGCTCGCGCTTGACGCCGCTCGCATCCTTGAGCCGGAGCACCGCGCGGCCGGCGATGGCGCGGCCCTGCGCCTCGATCGGACGGCCGCCAAGGGTGGTGAAGGCCATCGAGAACGGCTCGCCGCGGCTGCGCAGCGCCTCGACCGCTTGTTCCATCGCGGTCGCTCTGGCGGCATCGAGCCAGCTGCCGAATGCGAGCACCCGATGCGGCGCGGACGCACCGACGACTGCCGGATCGCCCTCGATGGTCGGCTCATCGGATGCCGCCGGCCAGTCGACCATGACTTGCGGTTCCGACAGCAACAGCGCGTTGGCGCGGTCGAGGCCGGTGCGCAGCGCCGCGATCTCGTCGTGCGAGGATGCTTCCAGCCGCAGCAGCCGGGTGCGGGTGTGCAACAGCAAGATCGCCGTAAGCGCCGCGAACAAGACGAGGCCGACGAACAGCACCAAAGCCGCGACTTCGTGGCGATCGATGCTGCGGGTGGCACCGGTGACCAGTTCGTGCAGCACCAGTTTCGGCGGCTCGTCGGCCCGGGCCGGCGCGGCCAAAACAATGCTAAAATGGACACACAAGCCGGCGCAAATGGCCAACGGGAATCCGCCGAACCACGGATGAGCGTAGCCCCCGCCTCTCCGGATCGTGTCCGGCATGCCCCTTTTGCCTCTGCTGGCTGTCACCGCCATCGCCAGCGGGTCCATCGCGAAGCAAGCCCGCGAATCGCTCGACTTTACTCTCAAGGGGAATCGCGCCGAAAGAGTCCAGATCGTGAACGGGGCCGCGAACAGGCCCTACGTCGTCGGCCCGGCGCTGCTGCCGCCGTTCAGACGTTCCGCGTGCCGCGCCATGTCTTCCAAATTGATGCGGCTCAGCGCCAATCCGAATTCCTGTTCGGCGACCGACAGCACGGGAATCACGACTTTGTTCATCAGTTCCGAACTCGGTTCTTCTTCCGATTCGTCCACCGTTCCGGCGGCGCGAAGAATGTCGTTGACCGTCACACCGCGACGATCGCGTGCCAATTCGTAACCGCCGCGCGGGCCGCGGATGCCCTTGAGGATGCCGACGCGAACCAGCGATTGCAGCACTGACTCCAGGTGCCGCGGCGGCAAGCCATGACGCGTAGCCAGCGTCTTGGCGGAAATCGGCCGCTTAACCGTTTGCAATGCCACGTCCACGACAGCGGCGATCGCGAGGAGTCCTTTGTGCGGAAGTAACGACATCGATAAGGAGAAAACGTCGGAGGGGCGGAATGGTTCGCCGCTTAGACTAATAGATCACTCGCGCTTGCCGGGGAGGTCCGCCGCGAGCCCGGTTGAACCAAACCCACCCGATGCGCGTTCTGTGGTGTCCAACGTATCCGACTCGACAAGCACGGCGCGCTGCATCGGGGCGACGATCATTTGTGCGATGCGCATACCGCGCTGCACGATAAACGGCTCGGCACCCAAGTTCACCAGAATGACTTGCAATTCGCCGCGGTAATCGGCGTCGACCGTTCCGGGCGTATTGAGCACGGTGACGCCATGCCGGAAGGCCAATCCGGATCGCGGCCGCACCTGACCCTCATGGCCCGGCGGCAGCGCGACCGCAACGCCGGTGGGGATGAGCGCCCGCGCCCCCGGCGCGATCTCAACCGGCGCGTCGGCCGGCACCGCGGCGAGCAGGTCGAAACCGGCAGCGAGCGCGCTTTGGTATTGCGGCAGCGGCAGATCAGCGCCGTGCGGAAGCCGCACGATCTGCACGGTGACGCGGCCATCGGCGCTCACCTTTCGGAGTCCTTGAAGGTGTCGGCGATGCGCGCGACCAGCGCCCGCGCGACATCATCCTTGGATTGCGGCGGCCAGGATTCGACGCCCGCGGCGGTCACGAGATGAACCGTATTGCTGTCGCCGCCCATGATGCCGGTCCCGGGCGACACGTCGTTGGCGAGGATCCAGTCGCAGCCTTTTCTCGCGAGCTTCGCCTTGGCGTTGGCGATGACGTTGTCGGTCTCTGCGGCAAAGCCGATGACGAGAGGCGGACGGCCGGTTTTGCGGTGGGCGATGGTGGCAAGGATATCGGGATTCTCCACCAGTTCGATGGTCGGCGGCCGGCCGTGTTTCTTGATCTTGCTCTGGCTCGCCTGTTGCGGCCGCCAATCGGCGACCGCGGCGGCGAACACGGCGATATCGGCCGGCAACGCCTTCTCGACCGCCGCCAGCATCTGCCGCGCGGTTTCGATGTGAACCACCGAAACGCCCGGCGGGTCGGGCACATTGACCGGACCGCTGATCAGCACCACGTCCGCGCCTGCCGCGGCCGCAGCCGTTGCAATGGCGTGGCCCTGCTTTCCCGACGAACGATTGGCGAGAACGCGCACCGGATCGAGCGGCTCGCTGGTCGGGCCCGACGTCACCAGCACGCGCTTGCCGCGGAGCGATCCGGCACCGCGCAGCATGGCGTCGGCGGCAGCGGCAATTTCGAGCGGCTCGGCCATACGGCCGATGCCGGCCTCGCCGCGCTCGGCCATTTCGCCTGCATTCGGGCCGACAAAGCGCACGCCGTCGGCGCGAAGCTGCGCCAGGTTGCGCTGCGTCGCCTTGGCCGCCCACATCAGCGGGTTCATCGCCGGCGCGAGCAGGACCGGCTTGTCGGCGGCGAGCAGAACCGCGGTCGCAAGATCGCCGGCATGACCGGACGCCATGCGGGCGATCAAATCCGCCGTCGCCGGAGCAACGACGATCAGATCGGCATCGCGCGCCATGCGGATATGGCCGACGTCGAATTCGCTCTGCGGATCGAACAATTCGGTGTGGGCGCGCTCGCCGGCCAGCGCACCGACCGCAAGCGGCGTGACGAAATGCGCCGCCGCCGGCGTGAGGATGCAGCGGACGCCGGCGCCGCGTTCCTGCAAGCGGCGGATGAGATCGAGCGATTTATAAGCGGCGATGCCGCCGCCGATGATCAGAAGAATGCGCTTGGTCCCGGCGACGGCCGCGCTCGCCTTCGGCCGCGCCGGCTGGCCAGGCGGATTGATCCGGTCCAAAGCCTCACGGCCGGTTTCCTCGGCGGCCTGCCGCAGAATGACGCGGACTTCGTCCTCCATGGAGCGGCCGTGCTGCGCCGCGCGCAGCCGCAATAATCTTTTGAGCTTGTCGTCGAGCTGCCGGACGGTGAGGCTCGCCATCGGCCTCCTCCAAAAGGACAGTGGTCACGATATCAGACGTTTGATCGCATTGCAATCAATGCAATCATCGGATCAGGAGCAGCACGATCCAGAACAGCAAAGCCGCAATCACCCACAGCGCGACCGTGGACCAGCGATTGCGCCGCGCCTCGGCCTTGCCGATCTCGGCGATGGTTTGCGGCGACAACGTCAGGCCATCGCGGGTCGCCGCGTCGAGCTGATCGAGCACGCGGGCGCCGCGTGTGAGAAACCCCGGCACGCTGCTGGCGAAGCGGCCGATTTCGCTGGCGCCCTGCATGGCGCCCTCGAGCTTGCCGGCCGGACCGAGGTGCCGCGTCATCCATTCGCGCACGACGGGTTCGGCGGTCGACCACATATCGAGCTTGGGATCGAGCGAGCGCGCCACGCCTTCGACCACCACCATGGTCTTTTGCAGCAGCAGCAATTCCGGCCGGGTGCGCATGTCGAACAGGCCGGTGACCTCGAACAGCAACGTCAGCAGCCGCGCCATGGAAATGTCTTCGGCGGTGCGATTGTGGATCGGCTCGCCGATGGCGCGGATGGCTTGCGCGAAATTCTCCACCGAATGGGTCGGCGGCACGTAGCCGGCCTCGAAATGCACCTCGGCGGTGCGGTGATAGTCGCGGGTGATGAAGCCGTGCAGGATTTCCGCCAGATACAGGCGCTCTTTGACGCCGAGCCGGCCCATGATGCCGAAGTCGACGGCAATGAGCCGGCCGTCGTCGTCGACGAACAAATTTCCCGGATGCATGTCGGCGTGAAAGAAGCCGTCGCGCAGCGCGTGACGGAGAAAGCTCTGAATCACGGCGCGGGCGATTTGCGGCAGATCGAAGCCCTTGGCGATCAGGCGCGCGCGGTCCGACAGCGGCGTTGCGTCGATCCATTCGAGCGTGAGGACGTCCTTGGTGGTGCGGTCCCAGTCCACCGCCGGGACGCGGAAATCCGCGTCGTCCTGGGTGTTCTCGGCCATTTCCGACAGCGCCGCGGCTTCCAGGCGGAAATCCATCTCGACCGTGATCGAGCGCCGCAGGGTGTCGACCACTTCAACCAGCCGCAGCCGCCGCGCCTCGGCGGATAAATCTTCGGCGCGGCGCGCCACATACATAAAAGCGAGCAGATCGCCATGAAGGCGACGCTCGACGCCGGGCCGCAGCACTTTGACGGCAACCGCTTTCGGGCCGTGCGTGGTCGCGACTTCGGCGCGATGCACCTGGGCGATCGAGGCAGCGGCGACCGCCGGGCCGAAGGTCGAAAAAATCGCGCTGACGGGTTTGCCAAACGACTCGACGATGACCGCCTCCGCCTGCGCCTGCGGGAATGGCGGCATCTGATCCTGCAGCCGCTCCAGATCGTGGGCAAGCGCGGCGCCGACCACGTCCGGGCGGGTCGCCAGAAACTGACCGAGTTTGACATAGCTCGGACCGAGCCGGGTCAGCGCCGTGGACAACCTGTTCTCGGCGGCGCCGCTCGACGGCCGCTCGATCAGCCGCACGATGCGGATCAGCGGCCGCGCCGATGGCGGCACCACCACCGGATCGATCACGCCGAACACACCCTCGCGGGCGAACACGAAGCCGGCGCGGCCGAGGCGGACGAGGCTCGCGAGCGCGGAAATCACAAACGCCAGCCGGAATGCAAAGCCACGATGCCGCCGGTAATGAGCTGATGCGACACCCGCGCAAATCCGGCCGCGCGCATCATCGCCGCGAACGCTGGCGGCTTCGGGAAGCGGCGGATCGATTCCACCAGATAGCGATAGGAGTCCGCATCGCCGACGACCGCACGGCCGAGCGCGGGAATGACGTTGAACGAATAGAGGTCATAGAGCGTGTCGAGGCCCGGAACAGTCACGGCGGAGAATTCGAGGCAGAGAAACCGCCCGCCGATCCTGAGCACGCGATAGGCTTCGGCCAGCGCCACCTCGATGCGCGGCACGTTGCGGATGCCGAATGCGATGGTGGCGGCGTCGAAACTGCGATCCTTGAACGGCAGCGCCTCGGCATTGGCTTCCGTGAATGTGACGGCGTCGCCTAGTCCGCGTGCCGCGGCGCGCTCGCGCCCGACCGCGAGCATGTCCGCATTGATGTCGCAGACCGTCGCGCGCGTGTCGTTGCCGCCGGCATCGAGGATCCGCATGGCGACGTCGCCGGTGCCGCCGGCGATGTCGAGAAGGGCGAACGGCCGGTTTTTCGGCGGATTGGCCGCGGTGACCAGCGCATCCTTCCAGGCGCGATGCAGCCCGAACGACATCAGATCGTTCATCAGGTCGTAACGGCGCGCGACGCTGCGGAAGACGTCGTCCACCAACGCCTGCTTGTCTTCGAGCGGCACTTGGCGCGCGCCGAACGGAGCGGTCCCGGTCATCGTTTCGTTCCTTTCGCTAAACCATAGCGCGGCGGCGCCAGCGACGCTATGTCTGCAAAAGTTAACCTTGCCGCGCACGCATGCCGGTGGAGCGATGCCCGAACTTCCCGAAGTCGAAACGGTGCGCCGCGGCCTTGAGCCGGCGATGGATGGCGCGCGTTTCGCCAAAGTCGAGGTGCGCCGCGGCGATTTGCGCTGGCCGTTGCCGAAGGATTTTGCGGCACGCCTGCAAGGCAAGACCGTGACCGGCCTCGGCCGGCGGGCAAAATATCTCCTGGCCGATCTGTCATCCGGCGACGTATTGCTGATGCATCTCGGCATGTCCGGCTCGTTTCATGTGTTTCGCCAAGCCGGCGACAAGAAGCTCGGCCGCTATTACCACGAGCGCGAGAAGCACGCGGCGCACGACCATGTGGTGTTTCACATGTCGTCCGGCGCCATCGTGACATTCAACGATCCGCGCCGCTTCGGCTCGATGAAAATCGTTGCCCGCGACAAGCTCGATACCGAGCCGCTGCTGTGCCGGCTCGGGCCGGAGCCGCTCGGCAACGCTTTCGACGCGGCGATGCTAGCCGCCGCCTGCGCCGGAAAAAAGACCAGCCTCAAGGCGGCGCTTCTGGATCAAAGGGTCGTCGCCGGCCTGGGCAACATCTATGTCTGCGAGGCGCTGCATCGCGCGCTGCTGTCGCCCAAACGCATGGCCGCGACCATCGCGACCAAGTCCGGCGCGCCGAACGAGCGCGCCGAGCGGCTGGTCGATGGCATCAAAGCCGTGCTCAACGATGCGATCAAAGCCGGCGGCTCGTCGCTGCGCGACCACAAACGGCCGGACGGCGACCTCGGCATGTTCCAGCACCATTTCCGCGTCTACGACCGCGAGGGCGAGCGCTGCGTGACACCGCGCTGTCCGGGGACGGTCAAGCGCATCGTGCAGAATGGACGCTCGACCTTTTATTGCCCGGTATGCCAGAAGTGACACTCCTTTGCTCCCCCGCCAGCGGGGGAGGTCGCGAGCGAAAGCGAAGCGGGTGGGGGCAAGTGCGCCGCGCCATTCAAGCGTCAACGCCGCTGACCCGCCGCCCTACCCTCCCCCTTTCAGGGCGAGGGAGTTCAAGAATTTGAGAGAAACGCCATGGCTTACGAGAACATCATCGTCGAAACACGCGGCAAGGTCGGCCTGATCCGGCTCAATCGCCCGCAGGCGCTCAATGCGCTCAACCGCGCGCTCATGCACGACCTCACCCACGCGCTCGATGCGTTCGAGGCCGACGCCGCTATCGGCTGCATGGTGATCACCGGCTCGGACAAGGCGTTCGCCGCCGGCGCCGACATCAAGGAGATGGCGGACAAGACGTTCGCCGAGGCGTTTCTCGGCGACTTCACCGCCGGCTGGGATCGCGCCGCCACCGTGCGCAAGCCGCTGATCGCCGCCGTCGCCGGCTTCGCGCTCGGCGGCGGCTGCGAGCTTGCCATGCAATGCGATCTCATCATCGCCGCCGACAATGCCAAATTCGGCCAGCCGGAAATCAAGCTCGGCGTCATCCCCGGCATCGGCGGCACGCAACGCTTCACCCGCGCCGTCGGCAAAGCCAAGGCGATGGACATGATACTGACCGGCCGCATGATGGACGTGGCGGAAGCCGAGCGCGCCGGCCTGGTCGCGCGCATCGTTCCGCTGGCGAGCCTGGTGGACGAGGCGGTCAAGACCGCCGAGACCATCGCCTCGATGTCGCTGCCGTCGGTGCTGGCGGCAAAGGAAGCGGTGAACCGCGCCTTCGAGACGTCGCTCGCCGAGGGCATCCGCTTCGAGCGGCGGGTGTTTCACGCGTTGTTTGCAACCGCCGACCAGAAGGAAGGCATGGCGGCGTTCATCGCCAAGCGGCCGCCGAAGTTCGAGAATAAGTGACCGTAGCCGGCACTGCGTGAAACGAAATCCGGCAACAGCCCCGCCATCTGTCGCGGATTCCACGTCGCTCAATGCGGGCGAAATTTTCCTAAAATTTTCGCTTCTTTTGCTTCGAGCGGATTGCTCGAATCTTTGCATTTTGCCGCTAGGGTGCGCTCATGGTCGGCCGCCGATCGCAATGCCGCGGTACGAACCAAAGCCGTAATTTTTCCGATTGCATATTTTTGGAAGCGCGCTCATGCCAAACGCCGCCTCGTCTAGCGCCAAGTCCAAACCGACGCTTGATTCCCAGGACGACCGGTCGCTCATCGACGAACTGAACGACGCCGTCGCGACCGGCGGCGCCGACGAGCGCCAGAGAATACTGGAGCGTGTCGCCGATTTGTTCGCGGCCGGCGCCCGGGGCTATTCCAGCGATCAGGTCGCTCTGTTCGATGACGTGCTGCAGCAACTCGCGGCCGATATCGAAGTGAAGGCGCGGGCGAGACTTGCCCGCCGCCTGGCGCATATCGAATACGCCCCTCCCAAGCTGATCCGCTCGCTCGCCTTTGACGACGAAATCGCGGTGGCTGAGCCGGTGCTGGTCCACTCGCAGCAGCTCAGCGATGCCGACCTGGTCAAGAACGCCGCCACCAAGAGCCAGTCGCATCTTTTTGCCATCGCCCAGCGCCTGAAGCTGAGCGAACAGGTCACCGACGTTCTGGTCGAACGCGGCGATCGCCGGGTGATCCATAAGGTGGCCGCCAACAAGGGCGCGCGCTTCTCGCTGGCCGGCTACGGCAAGCTGACCAACCGGGCGCGCCGCGACCGCACGCTGACGCTGGCGCTCGGCCGGCGCAGCGATCTCCCCCGCCAATACTTTCTCAAGTTGCTCGAAACGGCGTCCGCTTCGGTGCGCGCCAAGCTTGAGGAGGCCCATCCGCAGGCGACGGCGGCCATCCGCGACACGATCGACGAGGTCGCGACCACGCTGCAGCAAGAGGCCCGCAACGAGTCGCGGCGGCATGCCACCGCCTTGCGCGACGGCAATCGCTGCTTCAATGCGCAGCCATTCACCGAAGCCACCATCCATGCGCGCGCTCATGCGCAGGAATTCGCGCGGACTGTGATTGCGCTGGTGAAGCTCGGCCGTTTCCCGGTCGATCTGGTCGAGCGGGCGCTACTCGACAAAGGCGAGGACATGATCCTTATTCTCGCCAAGGCGGCCGGCTGCTCCTGGACGACGGTTAAAGAATTGCTGATGATGTACGTTGCCGAACGTAATCTGCAGGCCGACGATCTGGCGCGGACGTTCGAGCGTTACACCAAGCTGACACCGGAGACGGCCCGCAACATCGTCAATTTCTACGGGCAGCGCGTGAAACTCCGGAAGCAGAACGGGCGCGGCGCCGGTACGGCCGCGACCGCCTAGCTTTGCCGAGGTAGCGACGATCGATGGCGAACGCCGGGCCGTCCCGGCGTCAGGTGGGATTCCACGCTGCTCGATCCGGGCCCTTACGCCGGCCCATTGCCCTAACTTTGCCGCGGCTGCGTGGTCTGGTGATTTGCCTGTGGCAATCCGCCATCCGCACGGATTCTTGACCGGCTTTTGCCAGCCGCTGTCCTATACTGACGGCCGGGAATCACGACGAGGCGACCATGCGTCTCCTATCCGTATGGGTTATCGAATTCCTCAAGCTCCTCGGAAGACAGCGGCTGCATCCGCTCAACGCGGAATGCCCGATCTGCAATCAGATGGTCCGCCTGCATTATAACAAAGCCGGGCGCCGGCATTTGCTCGGACACGCGCGCGCATCCTCACGGACATTGTATGAAGGCTCGCGCTATGGCGCGCACTATGCGGCGGCCATCAAGTGCGTCGGTTCGGGCACGCTGGCGAAATTCGATCCTCGCCCGAACGAAAACCAGCGCTTCAAGCCGCCGAAATCGCTGGAGCTCGAGGGCTTCTAAGCGAGCCTCACAACCGTAGCCCGGATTGAGTGAAACGAAATCCGGGAGCAGCCTAGCGGTTCGTCCCGGATTTCGCCTTGCTCAATCCAGGCTACGTTCGTTTGGCCCTCATGTCGCCGCTCAATGCTGGCGGAAGCTTTCGCTGATGACCTGCGCGCGGGAGGTCGACCACTGCTTGGATGCTTCGTTCATGCCGCGATAAGAGGCTTGTTCGCAATCAACCAGGCCGTTGTCCTGCACCCGCCCGGTGCGGTTGTCGAACAGAAGCTGACGGCACATTTGGCCACGATCGGGCAGATAGAGGATCGAGCCGGTATAGACCTCATCATCGTTCGGCGGCGCCGAGGCTGGCGTGCCCAGAGACCGCACAAACTCAAATTCCCCGGTGGCAAACAACGCAACCGCCAAAACGCTGCCGATGAGGGCCAGCACCGCCATTTGGCGCGCACGCTCCCAGCCTCGCGCGCGCGTTTTTTTCGATCGTCGTCTCGAGCGATCCATGTGACTCAGCTGCGAGATTTCAACGCCAAATCCGTTGCCAACGCCAGTCCGGCGGGGCGCCATCTTCGGCGTCACGCGTCACGGCAAAACTACATACAAATGGGTTAAATAATCAGCTCGGTATTGATGAGCCTGCGTCCAGCCTGGAAACGCCGCCTAGCGTTTTATAACGGCGTCAGAAGCAAAGCGGCCCGAACCGGTAGGCCGCCTGCAAGAACACGCCGACCTGCTCGACCGCGCCCTTGAAGACTTGCGGCGGCAAAGGCGTGACCGGCACGCCATTGTCGACCGTTCGACTGACCTGCCCGTCCGTCGTCCACAACGACCAGTACCGCCCACCCACGCCAAAGCTGAATTGCGGCGTGATGTAGTAGGACACCATCGCCTCCAGTTGCACGCCGGCGCCTTTGTTCGCGGTCTCCGGATTGACGCTGGCGACCTGCCCGGTATTGCCGAAGAAATGATCGTCGACGCCGCTGAAATTAACGTACGGCAGGTACGCAATATCGGCGCTGAGCGCCAACCGGTTGATCAGCATCGTCTCACCGCTGACGCCGACCCGCAGCGCCTGCCAGGTATCGGTCTCGCTGATGATCGCCGACCCGTCCGACGGCACGCTGGGAATACAGTTGATGTTGGCGAGCGGCGCGCAACCAAACGCGTTCATCGCTTGATTGAAGTAGAAGTAGCCGGCAAAGGCCCCGACCTTGTAGCCCGGACCATCCAGCACATTAACGCCGGCATCGACCGCCCCGTAGAAAATATTCCCGGTGGCCGCGGACGACGTGTTCGAGTAGGCCGCGTAGGTAAAAAGGAGCGGAATGCCGAAGTCTTCATCGTTCATTTGACCGTTGCCGCTGCCGCCAGTGCCGACAAAGCCTTTGACAAAAAGCCGCCACGGGGTGTCGATGCGGCCAAAGAACTCGGCCGAGCTTGTCTGCATGTCGGAATAGGTGAGCCGGGATACCGCGGTTATGTTCGGCAGGGCCGTGCTGCTGAAAACGCCGATATCTTTCTGAAACCGGCCCCAACTGCCGAAATAGCGGAAGCCGCCTTGCGCGTCCCAACCTGAAAACCAGGTCGGCGCCGCCGGGTTTGCAACGACATACGCCGCAGGGTTAGCCGCCGCAGGGCCCGCGTCCGCCCATTTCAGCGGGTCCGCACCCCACTTATAATTCACGCCCATCTTCACCAGCTGGATGTTTTGCGAAACGCCTGACGTGCCCGGTGCAACGGAGCCCAAGGTGACGCCGCCCGCATCAACCGTCGTGCTGCCGAGATTGGCGACGGTGCGGCTGCCAAAGCCGAGATAGTCGTACTCGACCTTCAGCGACCAGGCGGCCGTCAATGCTTGCTCAATGCCGACGCCGACCGTCCAGCCCCAGAACGTGGCGTTGGTGCTGTTCGACGTGATGTTAGGGCCAATAAAGCCGGCGAAGTCGTTGTTGATCGCCATATCGATCCGGTCGTTCGCGAACGCCACCCCGGCCTTGCCATAGATCAAAGTGGCCGATCGCAACGGCAGGATGCCGATCGGAGCGATATTGTGCAGTTCGTCGGACGGATCCATGGCGTAGCCGATGCGGCCGGTAAGGGTGCCGGCGGTCTGCGGACGAACCCGACACGTCGCGTTGACGGTCTGCGCCGAAACCGCGAAGCACGTGCTGGTCCCGTCCGACGACAGTGCGACCGCGTCGGCCTCGACGCCGAACACCCACGGTGAACCGGCCGGCTGCCAATTGTAGCCGAGCTGACCGCCGCCCGAGAAACCGCCGCTGCGCACCGTGTCGCCAAATACCGAGACGCCAAAGGGGTCGGCGAAATTCGTGCGGCTCAAGGCGCCGCCCACCTGAGCGCCGAGATAAAACCCTGTCCAGTTCCAGACGACAGGCGCCACCACCGCGACAGGCTGCACAACTGTGATTGGCTGCGCGTCTGGAGGCAGCGGCGCTATTTGAGGAACGGCGTAAGCTGGGCTGGCCGAGCCGCGCAGAAATTCAAGCTCGGCAGCGACGGCCGTCTGCGAAAATCCGATCGCCGCCAACGCGAGTACCCACCGACGCATATTGCTCGCCCGAGCGCATTCACCTCCTGCGAAGATGATCCATTAACCCTAACAATCCGCTAAGCACGGACTTTGCGGGTTTGAAAGCAAGGCGCGCCCGAGGGTTATTTGTTCTTCAAGCCCCGGCCATGCGGCGTTGCGGCGTCACTTCCGCACGCAGATCACCCGCAGCACGGATTGAGTGACCGCGGCGTTCGCCGCGCCGGCGGGCGCGATGTGCTGCGCTTGCAGGAAGGCGCGGATCGTCTCGACCGGTATCAGGGTGGCGCCCTGAGCGGCGGCGCCGCCGCTGCCGGCGACGACCGCCGGCTTGAGATCGACCATGCCGGCAAGGCGGCCGCGCGCATCGACGGCCGCAGCTCCGGAAAAACCGAGCTTCGGCGCCGGCTCGATGCCTTGGGCGGTAACCCGGGCCGACACGCTGCTCGGCGTGGCATCGCCGGTTTGAGCGAGCGGATCGGCGACGCCGACCAGCGTAACATCGCCGCCTGGCGCGGCGTCGGCGAGCGGCGCCGAGACGAGATTGCGCGCGCCATAGAGCCGAATGAGCGCGAGACCGTTCGTCTTGTCCTCGGCGACGCGCTCGGCGTGACCGAACGGCGGCACGGTGATGGCCTGACATTCCTCGACATTGCGCGCCGGCACGATCAGATCGCCGTCGCTGCCGACGACAATCGCCGAACCGTATTCGACCCGCCGCCGCAGACCCGGCGGCGGCAGGGCGTTGGGATCGGGAAAGCCGACGAATGCATTGGCGACATTGATGGCGACGCGGCTCATGGTGCCTTCGGTCGCCTGGTCGTAGAGCACGGTGACGCCGCGCACTTCGGTGCCGCGCGCATCCGCCCGCACCAGGAAATATTTCAGGCCCTGCACGCCGAGAATGACAAAGCTGTCGGGCTTGAGATTGCTCGAGGTGATTTGCCGGTGCGCCGTCTTCTTCTCCTCGTCGAACAGCGCCGGCAGCGCCGCCTCGGCCAGGCGGAATGTCTCGATCTGAATCTGGCCCTGGGTCGAGCTCCAGCGGGTGCCGGTACGCGAAGCGCCGACATGGGGCGTGAGCTTTTCCGGCACGCCGAGGCGCGCACCGGTCTTGGCATCCTCGATCAGCTGCCAGCCGACGGCATCCGCGGAAAAGCTCGGCACCTCGGCCAGCGGATCGGTGTCTTCCTTGCTGCGGGCGGCATGGGTTTGTTTGGCGGCGGGTTTTTTCGCCGCAGCGGTTTGCGCAGCCGGTGCCGCGGCCGGACTGCGTGCGGGCGCAGCGGTCGCGAGCGCCGGCGCGCCGGCGATGACGAGGCCGAGAATAATGGCCGCAAGCCCGATCTTCATGAGTTTCGTCCGTCGCCCGACGCGAAGGTAACCGAACCGCGCGCCAACGCCAATGATCACACGCCGGCTGAAATTCGCTGAATGCGAAACCGCCGGCGCGGGTGGTTCCGCCGGTTATTCACGCTTATGTTGAGGCCATGCTGAGCGACGTCGAGCTTGAACGTTATGCGCGCCACATCGTGCTGCGCGAGGTGGGCGGGCCGGGACAGGCCGCGCTCGGCCGCGCCCGCGTGCTGGTGGTCGGCGCCGGCGGGCTTGGCGCGCCGGTGCTGCTTTATCTCGCCGCCGCCGGCGTCGGCACGCTCGGCGTGATCGACGACGACGTCGTCTCGCTGTCGAACCTGCAGCGGCAAGTGATCCATGCCACGCCCGACCTCGGCGTCGCCAAGGTCGATAGCGCCGCCGCGGTGATCCACAGGCTCAATCCGCATGTCACTGTCGAGCAGCACCCTGTCAGGCTGACCGCGCAAAATGCCCTCGATCTGCTTGGCCGCTACGATCTTATCGCCGACGGCTCCGACAATTTCGCCACGCGCTATCTCGTCTCCGACGCCTGCTATTTCGCGAACAAGCCGCTGGTCACCGCGGCACTCGGCCCGTTCGACGGCACGCTCACCACCATTCGCGCCCATGAGAAGAGCGCCGACGGCATGCCGAACCCGACCTATCGCTGTCTGTTTCCCGAACCGCCGCCGCCCGGCACCGTGCCGGCGTGCGCCGAGGCCGGCATTCTCGGCGCGCTGGCCGGCGTCATCGGCTCGATGGCGGCGCTGGAAGTGATCCGCGAGATCGTCGGCTTCGGCGAAGGTTTGGTTGGGCGCCTGGTCATGCTCGACGCGCGCGCGATGCGTTTTGAAACCTTGCGCTACGCGTGGGATCCGACCAATCCGCTGTCCGGCGAGAAGCCGACCATCAAGGATTTGTCGGGGCACGCCTGAAGACCCCACACCGCCTCGCGTGGATATGCCATCATATCGGCTCTCGAAGCTGCGTCGCGCACTCTGATGGAGCGTTACGTCAATGACCAAATCCAACAACGCGGTCGGCACCGGCCCGATGATGCCAAACGACCCCTCGTTGGCGGGCGACGCCTACAGCTACGCGACGCATGACGTCCTCAACCAGCCGCCGGCACTTGCCGATTACGACGTCTACGGCGCCGACCCGATCTTGCAGCGCGTCGTGCAGACCTACGACGCGGCATGGGCTGATCAAAGATTGCACGAGGCGGGACGCGTCGTCGGCTCGGCGCACGTCCAAGAGCTTGCCCGCCAGGCCAATCGTCAGCTGCCCGAGCTGCGCACCCACGACCGCTTCGGCAATCGTGTCGATCGGATCGATTTTCATCCGGCGTGGCACGAATTGATGACGCTTGCCATCGGTCACGAGACCCACGCGCTGTGCTGGAACGATCCGCGTTCCGGCGCGCAGATCGCGCGCGGCGCGCTGTCCTACATGTGGAACCAAGCCGAGAACGGAATTTGCTGCCCGCTCGGCATGACCTATTCGGCCATACCGGTCATGCGTCGCGATCCGGCGCGCTGGGCCGAATGGGGCAAGCTCATCACCTCGTCCCGCTATGACCGGCGGCAGATGGGGGCGGCCGGCAAGACCGGCGCCACCGTCGGCATGGCGATGACGGAAAAGCAGGGCGGCTCCGATCTTCGCCAAACTCAGACGACCGCAAGCGCCAACGGCGACGGCACCTGGTCGATCGTCGGACACAAATGGTTCTTCTCGGTACCCCATTCGGACGTGTTCCTGACACTGGCGCGGACCGATGAGGGCGTGTCGTGCTTTGTCGTGCCGGGGTGGCTGCCGGACGGCTCGCGCAATCGTCTGCAAATCCAGCGCCTCAAGGACAAGTGCGGCAACAAATCCAACGCCTCGTCGGAAGTCGAATTCCGCGGCGCCATCGCCCATGTGATCGGCGAGCCGGGACACGGCATTCGCACCGGAATCGAGATGAACCACTACACCCGGCTCGATTTCGCAATCGGTTCGGCCGGGCTGATGCGGCAGGCGCTGGCGCAAGCGGCCCATCACGTCGCGCACCGCCGCGCGTTTCAACGCGCCCTGCTCGACCAGCCGATCATGACCAACGTGGTCGCCGACATGGCGCTGGAAGTCGAAGCGGCGACCTGGCTCGCCTTCCGCTTCGTCGCCGCCCTCGAGCGGGAGAGTAAAAGCGAGAGCGAGCGGCTTTTGATGCGCATCGGCGCGCCGATCGCCAAATACTGGATTTGCAAACGCGCCCCGGCGATCGTCGCCGAAGCGGTCGAATGTCATGGCGGCAATGGCTTCATTGAGGACCACCTCATGGCGCGGCTCTACCGCGAAGCGCCGCTCAACGGCATTTGGGAGGGCACCGGCAATGTCATATGCCTCGACGTGCTGCGCTCCATGACGCGGGAGCCCGATTGCATTCCCGCGCTGTTCGATGAGCTGCGGGAGGCCGCCGGCGCCGACCGCACCTTCGACGGCTGCGTCGCCTCCCTGCAGAATGACCTGTCGGACCTTCGCAAACACGAGGGACAGGCCAGGCGGCTGGTTGAACGGCTTGCTCTCGCCCTGTCGGCGTCACTGCTGTTGCGGCATGCGCCGCATGAGGTCGCCGAGGCCTTCATCGCGACGCGGCTCGGCGGCGGTTGGGCCGGTCAGTTCGGCGACCTTGCGGTCGGCCTCGATGCCGGGCGGATTGCGCGTCGCGCTGTGCCCGAGGTTGCTGCCGTGCAGTGAAGGCGGCGATTGCAGGCGCTCGCCTTTTTTATGCCCTGTCGAAGCATAACGGACATGGCTGGACCTGCTGCTAGCTCGACCCAGTCGCGAATGACCCAAGTCGGACTACGCGACTCGGGTCAGCGCCCGTTTAGTCGCGCCCCGCTTCAATTAGCTTCTCTGCAAGCCCGACTGGATTAGTGAAGACGACCTCGTGGCTGCCCGGCATTTGCACTAACCGGAACAGGCCTAAACGTTGCGACATCCGCGGATGCCAGCCCCAATCTGCTCCTGGTGGAAGCGCTGTGTCCTCGGTGCAGTTGAGATAGCTTTTTGGAATTTTTGTTGCATAAAACCGTGCCAGATCAAGTTTGTCCAGAAAGGGCTGATAGGGTTCTGGCGAAAGTGAATTGTAAGAACTCTTTGCTAGCGCTTCATCGGCATCATTGATAAATGCCTCGCGCCAAATCGGATATGGCAGCATTACTGACCGGTCCGGCGAAGCAGCGGAAATCTGCTCGAACAAGCCTCGATAATGTGGCGGGACTTCATCGTTGAGGCTGTGGCCTGGCTCTGGCACAAATGCATTCCAGAACACCAAGCGGCGGATGCGGTCGGGCACTTCTTCTGCCAGCCGCGCGATAACGGTGCCTCCGTAAGAGTGACCCACCAGGACGAAATCTTGCAGATTTTGACGCTCGATCTGGTGGACTAGATCGGCGACTTGTTGGGCGTGATTGACGCGTTTCTCAACGCCCTTGCCGTGTCCCAACACTGTCGGCGCGACCCCGACATGCCCTTTAGCCTTCAGGTGCTGGATGACGGGTGTCCAGTGTTCGCCAGTGTGCCATGACCCATGAACCAAAACAAACGTTGCCACGATCCGCCCTCCTTCGGCTGTGTGATAAAGATGTTGGGCTTCAATAGTCGCACGCTCCGCGAGAGGTAGCTTGGACGGTCGCGCCTCCTCGTTTGACCTGCCGCGCTGGTTTGACGGATTGTCGGCATCGCTCCCTCGATGATAGGAATTGTCGACTGGCTTTTCGGAGACACGCTGTGCAAACATGGTCCACCGATGCGGTGCCAAAGCGTGAAAGCTTCGCCTTCTGGAACGACGCTGTCTGCGAAGCGTTTCTTCGGGTGAGAACCGAGCGCGCCGAACGCGCACAGTTTACCGGCTCGATTACCTCAGTTCCGCTTGGGCCTTTGCTTCTCAATCGCGTGAAATCCGAGCGGCATCTCGTCCGTCGGAGTAGAAGCGCGATAGCGGCCGATACGAGTGAATGGTTTTTCGTAAACCTGCAGCAGAGTGGCGGCTGCGTAGTCACGCAGGCAGACCGCAGCCAACATGCTCGTGCGGGCGATGTCTATTTGTTCGAAAGCAACCGGCCTTTCGATCTAGACTTTACCGCCGAAATGGCATTGACATGTTTCCTGATCCCGCGCTCTTCATTGATCGCTCGCACCGTCGACGCTCCTGGGTCGGTTGTTCGGCATATCCCGCCGCATGGTGCTGGCTTGCTGTTCCGCCAGTTGTCCACTGGTCTGGCCGAAGTCGGTCCAACGCTTACACCAGCGGAGGCGGCCCAGATCGGTATGATGTTCATCGATCTTCTGGCGCTTGCGATCGGCGCCACAACGGCAGCCCGTGAAGCCGCAAGGCCGTCGGTTCGTCGCGCCGTGTTTGCAACTATTTGTGCAAACATTCGCGCTCGATTGGGCGAGCCGTCACTTAATCTGGTGACGCTCGCAGCCGACTTCGGGGTAGCGCCGCGAACGTTGCAGACTTGGTTTCATGAGCGTGGAACCAGCTTCACGCATTATGTGCTGGAACAACGGCTGCAACTTGCCGAAAGGCAAATATCCAGCCTCGCCGGCAACACGAGCATCACCGAGATCGCTTATGCAACCGGCTTCTCAGATTTATCGTATTTCAGTCGACGATTTCGCCGCCGCTTCGGCATCACGCCAAGCGACCGGCGCGCGGCTGCACGCGAAGCATCCTCGGGAATTACGCCCAAATAAACTGCCACCAAGATAGTCCGTTATTGGCCTTTGCGACACGCCGGCCCTGAGACGTCGTCGGTCGTTTTTCACCGGAAAGCGGACGTCCCACGCTCCAAAAACGTGACGCCGAGCCATCGCGCTTTATGCGCATCGATGACCGGCTTACTTGCTCCACGTCGCCATGATGGTCGAGCCTTGCAGCACCGACCATTTGTTGTCGCCGGCGCTGACCACCGTGAAACAGCGGTCCTTGGAGCCCTTCCACATGGTGCAGAAGCCTTCTTTGGACAGCTTCCAGGTGCCCTCGCCGCGGCTGCCGGTGCCGACCGGCACCCGCTTCATCTTGCCGTCGGCGGTGAACGTCATCTTGAATTTGAGATTCGATGGGGTCGAGGCGGTGAAGGGCTGACCGTTGAAGAACGTCGTCTGGATGTCGTTCGGCGACAGCTTGGCGGGCGGCGCCGCGAAGGCCGATGCCGCAAACACCACGCCCAACACGGTGCCTGTCAGGACACGCGCAACGACCGCACGCATGGTGAGCCTCCCCAAGCTCAATGATTCGAGAACGGCATGGTAGCCGATATATCGCACATTCCGGCGGCGCATTCACCTTGCCTGACCGTGATAGACGCTGTTCGGCCGCATGTCGGTGGCGGACGCGATCCGGTTCGACATGTTGAAGAAGCCGGCAACGGCGGCAATGTCCCAGATGTCGCGATCGGTAAAACCGGCTTCGCGCAACGCCGCGCGGTCGGCTTCTTCCACCAGCCACGGCTCGGCCGAAAGCTTCACGGCGAAATCCAGCATGGCCCGCTCGCGCGGCGACAGCCGCGCGGCGCGGTAATTCATCGCCATGAGTTCGCCCAGCGCGGGATCGCCGGACAGCGTCCGCACCGCTGCGCCATGGGCGACGAGGCAATAGTAGCAGCGGTTATGCGACGAGACCGCGACGGCGATCATTTCGCGCTCGAGCTTGCTCAAGCCCGACGGCGCCAGCATCAAATCGTTGTACATGGCGACGAAGCTCGAAAGCTTCGCCGTGTCGAAGGCATAGGCTTTGAGCACGTTGGGCACGAAGCCGAGTTTTTCCTCGCATTTGGCGAAGTAGGCGGCCATCTCCGGCGAAAGCTTTTCCGGGCGAAGCGACAGCGCGGTGATGGTCGTGTCATCGCCCGCCGTCGCCGCGGCCCTGGGCTTTGATGCAGGCTTGTTGGAAGCGGCTTGATGACGATGCTTATGACGATCCTTATGACGATCCTTGGCCATAATCCCTCTGGCGGTGGCGTATGTTTTGCCGCTGTCGCGACGGTGGATAGCCTGACATTATAGGTGGCTAAGCTAGCCGATCTACGCGCCACGCGGGTATGATCGGCAAAAGCGCGCCGGCGAACCGGCGGACGCGACAGGGGGATAGCATGGCCGTCCAGAACATTCCCCGTCCCGAGGACGATCAGGCCCGCGAGAGTATTACCGCCGCGGCGGCTGCCGTGCTGGCGGCGCGCCGGCGCGATATTCCCCGGGATTTTGTCGTCGAGCTTTACGGACGCGCCGCGGCCGACGATCTCGAACGGTGCAGCCCGGACGAGCTTGCCGGCATCGCCGAACAGACCTGGTCGTTTCTGCTGCAACGTCCGCCGGCGGCGCCGAAAGTCGCGTTCGCGCCGCCCGGCCCGTTATCGGGCATCGCGGTGCTCGAAATCCTCAACGACGATATGCCCTTCCTGGTCAACTCGGTGCTCGGCGAACTCGGCGAACGGGCGCTCGATATCCGGCTCCTGGTGCATCCGGTCTTCACCGTCGAGCGCGACGAGGGCGGCAGGCTCACGGCGTTCAAAGGCACGCGCCGGGGCGACGGCCGCCGCGAAAGCGTCATTCACATCCATATCGCCGGCATGGACGACGAGGCGCAGCGGACCGAGCTCGTCCGCGCGCTGGAAGAAGTCCTCGCCGACGTGCGGGTCGCCGTCCAGGATTGGCGGGCCATGCTGGCGCGCGCCAGCGACGTCGCCGCCGAACTGAAAGCCAATCCGCCGCCGCTTCCGGCCGACGAGATCGCCGAAGCGATCCAATTCCTGCAATGGATCGCGGCGGACAATTTCACGCTGCTCGGCGCGCGCGACTACGCCTTTACCGACAGCGACGATGCGCTCGAACCAAAGTTCGAGACCGGGCTCGGATTGTTACGGTCACGCGACATGCGGCTGTTGCGCCGCGGCGACCAGCTCGTGACCATCACGCCGGA
The DNA here is from genome assembly GCA_963829395.1 of uncultured Alphaproteobacteria bacterium. Classification (GTDB taxonomy): domain Bacteria; phylum Pseudomonadota; class Alphaproteobacteria; order Rhizobiales; family Xanthobacteraceae; genus BOG-931. Next base: position 369,539 of record CAWHHX010000005.1, read on the forward strand.
AATCCGCGAGTTCCTCAAAGAGCCGAAGCTCCTGATCATGACCAAAGCCGCGGCGCGCTCGCGCGTGCACCGGCGCGTGCATCTGGATTATCTCGGCGTCAAGCGCTTCGACCCGGACGGCAATCTGGTCGGCGAATGCGTGTTTTGCGGCTTGCTGACCTCGACCGCCTACACCCGCTCGGTGCGCGCCATTCCCTATCTGCGGCGCAAGGTCGACCGCGTCATCGACCGCGCCGGATTCGATCCGTCGAGCCATTCCGGCAAAGCGCTGGTCAACGTGCTCGAGCACTATCCGCGCGACGATCTGTTCCAGATCGACGAAGACACGCTCTATCAGTTCGCGCTGGCGATCCTGCAGCTCGACGAGCGCCCGCGCGTGCGGGTGCTGCCGCGCCGCGACCGCTTCGATCGCTTTGTCTCGGTCCTCGTCTACATTCCGCGCGACCGCTACAACTTCCGGATCCGGGCCAAGATCGGCGACTATCTGGCCGCGACCTTCCAGGGCCGGGTCCGCGCCTTCTATCCGTTCTTCCCGGAAGGCCCGATGGTTCGCGTGCATTTCATCATCGGGCGCTACGAGGGTGAAACGCCGCACGTCGATCGCGCCGTTCTCGATCGCGCGGTCGAGGCGATCGTGCGGAGCTGGATCGACGGGCTCGCCGACGCACTCTCGGCCTCGCGCCCCGCGCCAGCGGGACGCACGCTGTTGGCGCGCTATCGCGACGCCTTTCCGGTGGATTATCGCGAGGTCTATCCGCCGGCTTCGGCCGTCGCCGATATCGCCGTGGCCGAGGCGCTCACCGCCGAGCATCCGCTCGGCGTCGAGCTTTACCGCGATGCCGGCGCCGCCGCAGCCAGCGCCGGACTCAAAGTGCTCAGCCGCAGCCGTCCGATCCCGCTCTCCGAGCGCGTTCCCGTCCTGGAGAATATGGGCTTTCGCGTCGTCGACGAGCGCACCTATCACGTCCAGCCGCAGGACGCAGCCGACGTGTGGTTCCACGACATGACGCTGGAAAGCGTGCTGGGCCAGCCGCTCGACCTGGCGTCGATCAAAGAGCGTCTTGAGGCCTGCTTCCTCGCGGTCATGGGCGGCCGCGCCGAAAATGACGGCTACAACGCTCTCGTGCTCGCCGCCGGTCTGGTCTGGCGCGACGTCGCGGTGATCCGGACGCTGTCGCGCTTTCTCCGCCAGGTGCGGGTGCCGTACTCCCAGGATTATATGTGGGCGACGCTGCGCAAGCATGCCGGCGTTGCGGCGCAGATCGTGACCTTGTTCCACACCCGGTTCGATCCGCGGCTCGGCGCGCCGGTCGACGAACGCACCGCGCGCGAGGCGTTCATCGCCGCCTCGATCGAAACCGCGCTGGCGGCGGTCGACAATCTCGATGAGGACCGCATCCTCCGCCGCTTCGTCAACGCGGTAGCGGCCGCCATCCGCACCAATTTCTATCAGCGCGGCGGCGATGGCGAGCCGAAGGACCTGATCGCGGTCAAGTTTTTGAGCCGCAAACTCGACGCCATGCCGTTGCCGCGGCCGCTCTACGAGATCTTCGTCTATTCGCCGCGGGTCGAGGGCGTGCATCTGCGCTTCGGCAAGGTCGCGCGCGGCGGCATCCGCTGGTCCGACCGGCCGCAGGATTTCCGCACCGAGATCCTTGGCCTCGTCAAAGCGCAGAATGTAAAAAACGCGGTGATCGTGCCGGTCGGCGCCAAGGGTGGCTTCGTTCCCAAGCGCCTGCCGCCGGGCGGCGGGCGCGAAGCCATCCAGGCGGAGGGCATCGCGGCCTATAAGCTCTTCATCTCAACACTGCTCGACATCACCGACAATATCGGCGCCGGATCCACCGGCGTCGTGCCGCCGGCCGACGTGGTGCGACACGACGGCGACGATCCCTATCTGGTCGTCGCCGCCGACAAAGGCACCGCGACCTTCTCCGACATCGCCAACGCGCTCGCCATCGCGCACGACTTCTGGCTCGGCGATGCGTTCGCCTCCGGCGGCTCGGCCGGCTACGACCACAAGAAGATGGGCATCACCGCCCGCGGCGCCTGGGAATCGGTCAAGCGCCATTTCCGCGAGATGGACGTCGATATCGGCACGACGACTTTCACGATGGTCGGGGTCGGCGACATGTCGGGCGACGTATTCGGCAACGGTCTGCTGCGCGAGAAAACCACCCGGCTGGTCGCCGCCTTCGATCACCGCGACATTTTCATCGATCCCGATCCCGATCCGGAACAGGCCTTTGCGGAGCGCAAGCGCCTGTTCGATCTGCCGCGCTCGAGCTGGCAGGATTACGACAAATCGCTCATCTCCAAAGGCGGCGGCGTTTTTCCGCGCGCCGCCAAGGAGATCAAGCTTTCCGCCGAGGCGCAGAAGCTGTTCGGCGTCGGTGAAAAGCTCACGCCGGCCGAACTCATCCGCGCGCTGTTGACGGCGCCGGTCGATCTTCTGTTCTTCGGCGGCATCGGCACCTATGTCCGCGCCGCGGACGAAAGCGACGAGGCGGCCGGCGACCGCGCCAATGACGCCATCCGCATCGCCGGGGCGGATTTGCGCTGCAAGGTGATCGGCGAAGGCGCCAATCTCGGCATGACGCAGCGCGGCCGTATCGAGGCGGCGCTACGCGGCGTGCGGCTCAATACCGACGCCATCGACAATTCGGCCGGCGTCAACACTTCCGACATGGAGGTCAATATCAAGATCGCGCTGAGCATCCCGCTGCGCGACGGACGGCTCACGATGGAGGCGCGCAATACCTTCCTGGCGGCGATGACCGACGAGGTCGCCGCTCTGGTGCTGCGCAACAATTACCTGCAGACGCTGGCGCTATCGCTGTCGCAGCGCCGCGGCATGGAGGATTTCGGCTTTCTGCAACGGCTCATTCAGACGCTGGAAGCGCGCGGGCTGCTCGATCGCGCGGTCGAGTACCTTCCCGACGATATGGCGCTCGCCGAGCGTCGCCGCCGCTCGCAAGCCTTCACGCGGCCCGAGCTGTCGGTGCTGCTCGCCTATGCCAAGCTCACGCTGTACGACGAACTCCTCGAATCCGCCGTGCCGGACGATCCTTATCTCAGCCGTGAGATGGGCCGCTATTTCCCCAAGGAGATTGCGGCGCAATTTCCCGATGCGCTCGCGCATCACCGGCTACGCCGCGAAATCATCGCCACCCAGCTTGCCAACTCGATGATCAACCGCGGCGGCCCGTCGCTGATCGTGCGCATTGCCGACCAGACCGGCGCCGCGCCGTCGGCCATCGCCTCGGCCTTTGCCGCCGTGCGCGACAGCTACGGCATGACCGCGCTCAACGGCGCGATCGACGATCTCGACAACCGGATTTCGGGCGCGCTGCAGCTCGATCTTTATGCGGCGGTGGAGGACCTGTTGCTCGACCGCGTCATTTGGTTCTTGCGCAACGTCGATCTGGCGAAGGGCCTGGCCGACGTGGTTGCCCATTATCGCGACGGCATCGCCGCCGTCGAGGCGGCCCTCGACGGCACGCTGGCGGAGGATGCCTTGCGCGCCCGCGCGTCACGCCGGCAAGAGCTCAAGCAAGCCGGCGTGCCCGAGGAGCTGGCGGTCCGCATCGCCAATCTCTCCGCGCTGACGGCCGCGCCCGACATCGTTCTGGTTGCCGACCGCACCGGCAAGGCGGTCGGCGAAGTCGCCGCGACCTATTTCGCGACCGGCGCCTTCTTCAACCTCGACCGCATCGCCCGCGCCGCCGGCAAAATCCCGATCGCCGATTATTTCGACCGGTTGGCGCTCGATCGCGCGCGGGACTCGATCGGCGACGCCGAGCGCCGGTTGACCGCCGCCATGGTCGGCAACGGCGCGGCCGGTGCCGGCGCCGTCGCGGCTTGGGTGGCGCCGCGCAAAAGCGAGGTCGAGCGCATCCGCGGCGCGATCCACGAGATCGCCAATTCCGGGCTGACGCTGTCGAAGCTTGCAGTCGCCGCGAGCTTGCTTGGGGATTTGGTGAAGGATTGAGGCGGCGTACGCGTAGGGCCCGTCAGGCGTAACCCGCCGGTCGCGCCTTACCTATTACCTACGACCATGATGTCAGGGCCGTGAAGTTGGCGGCTCGCCACAAAAAAGAACCCCAAGCAGAGTACGCGCTTGGGGTCCTAGTTGTTGCCTCAACTCAGGCTTATTTGGCCGGGCGGCGGGGTGTCGGGGGATGGGGAGCCGCCCGGTCTGGCCTAATGTCGAGCACATAGGCATGCACTACCTGGATACAACACGGATCACGGGTTAGTGTTACCCGGTGCGTCAAAACGCGCAATTCGACGCGTCGGCAGGACGCATCTTCCAACCAAGCAACGCGCAGCCAAGAAACGCGCAGCCAAGAAACGCGCAGACCAAGAAACGCGACGAAGATTTCCGCGGTGCAACAATCGCTCGCTGGGTTCTCGACCGCCCGCGGTATTCACGCCGTCGACGGTCCCGAAGAGGAAAATCCTTCTCGCCGCAATGCCGCGCGCGGATGCAACAATTTTATTTCACGATCCGCGCGGCACGGACCATGCGCCGGTTGCAGAAATCCTCTAAGCTCCGTGTCGATTGATTGCGCGAGGCTTAACCGTCAGAGCCCGAACTTGAGTGACGGCAAGCAAACGGGATGAGCGCGATTCACTCTGTTCAACTGCTTTACGCGATCTGCGGACTAGCCGTCGGATTGTTGGTCGGAATGACCGGCGTCGGTGGCGGCTCGCTGATGACGCCCCTGCTGATCCTCGTGTTCGGCATTCATCCGGCGGCCGCGGTCGGCACCGACCTCTTGCATGCGGCGGCGACCAAGACCGTCGGCAGCATCGTTCACGGCTTCAACCGGACGATTGATTGGCGCGTGGTGCGGTGGCTGGCCGCCGGCAGCGTGCCGATGACCGTCGTCACCATTGCGGCCATGAGCGTGCTCGACGTCAACGGCGCGGCGGGACGGGACTTGATCAACGCCGCCTTGACGCTGGCGCTGCTCGCGAGCGCGGTGGTCCTGGTGTTTCGCGGCCGGATCGTGACCCGGTACGCGGCCCGGCTGGGTGCTTTGGACCGGCAGCAGGTTTCGCTCTTGACGGTCGCGGTCGGCGCCGTTCTCGGCGCCATGGTGTCGATATCGTCGGTCGGCGCCGGTGCCATCGGCGTGACCTGCCTCATTCTGCTTTACCCCAACCTGCCGACGGCGAAGATCGTCGGATCGGATATCGCGCACGCGGTGCCGCTCACGCTGGTGGCCGGCATCGGCCACTGGCTTCTCGGCTCGGTCGACTTCCAGGTTTTCGGGTTCCTGATCCTCGGGTCGGTGCCGGGCATCTTGCTCGGCAGCTATGCCGCCATCCGCGTGCCGGAAAAGGCGTTACGCCTGGTGCTCGCCGCCACGCTCATCGCGGTGGCGACCAAGCTGTCGCTTAGCCTTCTGCCCTCGTCCGGCAACGTCGTAACGGTGCAGAGTGGCGCGCCACACTAGCCGCCCGCTCGTGCTTGCGCGCGATGCGCAATCCAGCTTCACGGCGTGGAATTGGATCGCTTGGTCGGGCGGCGCCTCGCGATGACGGCGAGGACTAAGCGTCGTTGCCGTTTTGCGGCAATCCATAGCGATGCAGGTCGCTGCCATGGACATCGAGCCACACCTTGGCGCGTTCGTGATCGGGGCAAAGGCGATTGACCAGGCGCCAGAACCGGGCCGAATGGTTCATCTCGACCAGGTGCGCCACTTCGTGCGCGGCGAGATAATTGAGCACGAAGCTCGGCGCCAGGATAAGCCGCCAGGAATATGACAACACGCCGGCGGTCGAGCAGGAGCCCCAGCGGCTGGCCTGGTCGCGCACTGCCACCCGGCGGATGCCGACGCCGAGCTGGGCGGCGAAATGCTGGCTCGCGGCTTCGAGTTCGCGCTTGGCTTCGCGGCGGAGAAAATCGCCGACGCGCCGATCGACATGAGGAGCATCGCCGGCGACGCACAGCAGCCGCTCGCCGCGCTCATCCATCTCGGTCCAGACGGTGCCGCGCACGCTGCGGCGATGAGCGATGCGGTGCGCCATGCCGCGCAGCGGAATCACGATGCCGTGGGCGAAGCGGACGGCCTCCGGCAGCCGGCCAAGCCGCGCCGCGATCCAGCCGCCATGCTTCTGCGCGAACGCGCGCGCTTCTTTCAGCGTGCCGCGCGGCGGAATCGTGAGGATCACTTCGCGGGTCGCGGCCGCGATGCGCAGCGTATAACGGCGGGCCTGCCGGTGCCGGCGCACGCGGACGAGATAAATCGACCTGTCGAAGACAACCTCGATCGCTTGAGGCTCACTCGGCCGACGATAAAGCAGCGCACGATATGACATGGCCGACGACCCCAAACCCAACCAGGGTCCGATAGTGCCACATCCGAAGAAGTGTGAAGTGCCTTTGATTAAGGCCGCCGGCATATACAGCCCCTAGGGGTCGGAGCAGGTGACGCACCCTATATATTCCAATTTATAGAATGAATATAGCTTCATTCTTTGGTCTGTCACGAGCGTGAAAATTTGACGCCGGTGATTCCGAAATTGCGCAGAATTCTCAAAAGCTTGCCCCAAGCCGGCACGATTCACGTCGGATAAATGACGAATTCGCGCGATAAATCGGGCACTAGTGCGATGCTCGGCCGCTGGCCGACCGCCCTGTGGTTGCAGGAATCAGACCGATGCCTTGGCGCGTGTCTTGCCGTTGCCGGCGTGGCTGGCTGCACCGCTGCCGACCAAACGCACAGCAGGGCCGCTGTGCTTCGTCCCGGCGCCGTGACTGATCGACAGAATAAAGTCGGCGATCCGCGGCGCGATCTCGGAGCGAAAGCGCGAGCCGTTGAACACGCCATAGTGACCGACGCCTGGCTGCAGCCAGTGCGCCTGCCGCTCCGGCGGCAGGTTGATGCACAAACGATGCGCCGCCTCGGTCTGGCCGACGCCGGAAATGTCGTCGTGCTCGCCTTCGACGGTGAACAGCGCGACGCGTCGGATCTGGGCCGGGTCGATGCGCCGAGCGCGATGCATCATCTCGCCCTTCGGCAGCGCGTGACGCACGAAAACCGTATCGACGGTTTGCAGATAATACTCGGCGGCCAGGTCCATGACCGCCAGATACTCGTCATAGAACTCCTTGTGCTTGAGTGCCGAGTTGCCGTCGCCTTTCACCAGATTGAGAAAAAGATTGCGGTGCGCCTCGATATGGCGGTCGAGATTCATGCTGATGAAGCCGTGGAGCTGCAGGAAGCCCGGATAGACGTCGCGCATGAATCCCGGATTGGGAAACGGCACCTTGCTGATGACGTTGTGGCGGAACCAGTTGATGCCGCGCTTTTGCGCCAAGAGGTTCACGGCCGTCGGATTGACCCGCGTGTCGATCGGGCCGCCCATCAACGTCATGCTAACCGGCATGTACGGATCGTCGTCGGCTTCCATCAGCGCGGCGGCAGCGAGCACCGGCACCGCCGGCTGGCACACCGCCACCACGTGGGTGTCGCCGCCGAGCGCGTGCAACATCGAGATCACATAGTCGATATAATCGTCGAGATCGAAAGCGCCTTCGGACAGCGGCACCGTGCGCGCATCGCTCCACTCGGTGATGTAGACGTCGTGATTGGGCAGAAACGCCTCGACGGTACCGCGCAGCAATGTCGCATAATGGCCGGACAACGGCGCCACCAGCAGGAGCCGCGGCTGCGGCCGGCGCGGCGGATGCTCGAAGGCACGCTCGAAGCGAATGAGCCGGCAGAACGGCCGCTCCCATACGGTGGTGAGGTGCACCGGCACGCGTTCGCCGCCGACCAGGGTCGAGGAAATCCGCCAGTCTGGGCGGCCGTAGCGGCGCGTCGAGCGCTCGAACAGTTCCGCCGCTGCAGCGATCGATTTGCCGAGACTGGTGAGATAGAGCGGGTTGAGCGGATTCCTCAACATCAGGCGGGTGGCATCGGCCGCCGCGCGCGCCGGATTGAGCGCGGCATGGCCCATCTCGTAAAGCCAATAGAGCGGCGTCGACGATAAAATGCCCGCCGGCACCGCCGGCGCGCCGCCAAATTCCCCGATGGCCATGGACGATCCTTGCCCGGCTTGCTGCACTGCAGCAATATGAGGAAGATCTGTCATAACGTGATCATAAATGCAAACTTTTCCCGATTTCTTACCCAACGAGGCAACGCGCGGGGACGCGGTTCCGTAGGCCCGATGCGGCTATTCGCCCGTCTGCATCAGCGATCCGTTGCGGCGGGCAGCCTGGAGCAGCTTGAGGAAGCCGAACGCGCCGCCGGCAAAGAACACCACATTGAGCGCCAGCGCATCGAGCATGAGGTCGGCGCGGAACGTGTGGTCGATCAACAGCGCGCGCATGCCCTCGAACACGTAAGTCGGCGGCAGTGCCCAGGCGGCCGGCTGCAGCCAGACCGGCAAGGTCGTCACCGGGTAGTAGACGCAGGTCAGCGGCATGAACAGGAACATGATCGACCAGGCGAGGTTTTCCGCGCCGAGCCCATTGCGCAGCACCAGGCCGGACACAAAAATCCCCACCGCCCAGCTGGTCAGCATCAAGTTGATAAAGAACGCCACCAAGGCGAAGCCGAGCCCATAGAGATTGAAGCCGAAGAAGAGGAAAGCGAGCAGCGTCACCGGAATGACGCCGATCGCCAGCCGCACGATGCTCATGACCATGAGCGCGGCGACAAACTCGACCGGCCGCAACGGCGACATCATCAGATTGCCGATGTTGCGGGCCCACATTTCCTCGAGGAATGAGATCGAGAAACCGAGCTGGCCGCGAAACAGAATGTCCCACAGCAAGACCGCGCCGATCAGCGTGCCGCCGGCGCGGGCCAGAAAGCCGCCATTCTGCATCACGTAATATTGGATGAAGCCCCAGGTGATCATCTGCACCGTCGGCCAATAGATCAGCTCGATCAGCCGCGGCCAGGACGAGCGCAGCAGGTACCAGTAACGCAGCATCATCGCCGCGACGCGTCGCGGCGAAAAGGCGAACGCGCTTTCGGTGCGCGTGATCCTGGTGGCGATGGTCATTGCGCGGCCTCGCGCGCCTCGTCGCGGCGGCGGGCGACGTCGAGGAAAACCTCTTCCAGCGTGCGGCGGCCGTAGCGGGACAACAGCCGCGCCGGCGTGTCGTCGTCCTCGACGCGGCCCTGCTTCATGATGATGACGCGCTCGCACAGCCGTTCGACCTCGGTCATGTTGTGCGAGGCCAACAGCACGGTCGCCTGACGCTCGTGGCAGTAGCGTTCGAGCCGCGCCCGCACCCAGTCGGCGGTGTCGGGATCGAGCGAGGCGGTCGGCTCGTCGAGCAGCAACAATTCCGGCGAATTGATCAGCGACTTGGCGAGCGAGACCCGGGTCTTTTGCCCGGCCGAGAGCTTGCCGGTCGGCCGGTCGAGCAGTTCGGTCAGATCGAGGGCCTCGCCGAGCTCCGCGATCCGGTCCGCTATATCGCCGACGCCGTAAAGCATACCGAACACGGTCAAATTCTGCCGGATGGTGAGCCGCATCGGCATCTCGACATAGGGGCTCTCGAAATTCATCCGCTGCAGCACCCGGTAGCGCTGCTGCGGCATCGCCGCGCCAAGGACTTTCACGCTGCCGGAGGTCGGCATGATCAGGCCCATGATCATGGCGATCGTCGTGGTCTTGCCGGCGCCGTTGCCGCCCAGCAATCCGGTGATCGAGCCGGGCGCGATCGCAAACGAGACGCCGTCGACCGCCGGCACCTGCTTGTAGATCTTGACCAGTCGCTCGACTGCTATGGCGGGGATGGTGGGCATGACCCGCAGATGTGGCGTGTGCGCGCGATGGAGGCAAGAGGAGAGCGCATGGCACTTCGGCTATCGCCGAGGATGGATGAGCGCCGCGGAAGATGGCAAAAGATGGATCGGGAGGCATATCCGCTCGTCCCCGCGAACGCGGGGAGCCAGATGGCAAACTAAGGCTGGATTCCCGCACAGGCGGGACTGAGCGGCTTGCGGGCAGAGAGGCATCATGAAAATTGGACTTTTCGACCACGTCGAAGACGGCGAACGGCCGGTCACGCAGCTGTTCGACGAGCGGATCGAATTTGCCGCGGCCGCCGACAAGGCCGGCATCTATGGCCTGCATGTCGCCGAGCACCACGCGACGCCGCTCAACATGGCGCCGGTTCCGGGCGTCTATCTCGGCGCCGTCGCCCGCGAGACCAAGCACATCCGTCTCGGGCCTCTGGTCTATCTGCTCACGCTCTATTCGCCGCTGCGGCTGATCGAGGAGATCAGCATGCTCGATCATCTGAGCCATGGCCGGCTCGATGTCGGCGTCGGCCGTGGCGTGTCGCCGTTCGAACTCAAATTCCACAAAGTCGAGCACGACGAATCGCGCGACATTTTCATCGACGCTTACAAATGCATCAGCGCCGGCCTGACGACCGATACGCTCACCTATAACGGCAAGTATTTCGCCTACGAGAACGTGCCGATCGCGGTCCGGCCGCTGCAGCAGCCGCACCCGCCATTCTGGTACGCGTCATCGAGCGCGGTCGGCGCCACCTGGGCCGGCGAGCAGGGCCTGCATTTCGTGACGCTCGGGCCGACGGCGGCAGCGAAGGCCTGCATCGATGCCTATCGCGCCGCGCTCAACAAACGCGGCGCGCCGGCACAGCCGAAACCGGAATTCGCCGGCGGCGCCGTGATCGGCCTCCAGCGCCATATCTTCGTCGCCGACACCGATGCGGAAGCGCATCGCTTCGCCAAGCCGGCAATGGAAGTGCATCTCGCCAACCTCAACTGGCTCAAGGTCAGGCTCGGCGACGTCGGCCCGCAGGCCCGCGTCATCATTCCGCACGGCGGCAGCTACGAGGAAATGCTCGCCCATGGCGGCGTCATTGCCGGCTCGCCGGCGACGGTGCGCGCCGCGCTGCAAAAGCTCGTCGCCGAGCTCGGCATCAATTATCTGCTCACCTACATGTTCCTCGGCACCATGTCGCTTGCCGACGCGCTGCGTTCGCTGGAGCTGTTTCGCACCGAGGTGATGCCGCATCTGGAAAAGCCTTAGCGACCGACCCCGCCGACAAAAAATGGAGCAAATCTGCAGCGCCTCTGAGGAATAAATCAACGCGTTCTAAAAGCCTTCCTGGGCCACGGCGTGCATGACTGTCGTCAATCCTCGCTCAGCCGAGGCGAACATGGAGAACGACAATGCCGTTGATAGAGGTCCATCTGGTCGAGAAAGTCTTCAGCCCGGAGCAGAAGCGCCAGATCATCCAAAAATTGACCGACGCCATGGTGTCGGTCGAAGGCGAGAACATGCGCGGCGTGACCTGGGTGAAGATTTCGGAAGTGGCCAGCGGTGAATGGGGCATTGGCGGTCAGCCGCTCACCACCGAGGCAGTGAAGGCGCTGGCGGCCGGCCGACAGGCGGCGTAGCCCGCGAGCGCGTCGCCGGCGGGATGGCTATCGCCGCCGGCGATGCTTTTTTCTGCTCGCCACATGACACGTTGACGCTGGTGAGCGGCGACCCGGAGACTGTCATTGGCCGGCCACTTCGCGCCGGACCCGTTGGGATTGCCCCAGAATGACAAGCCGCAGCGCAATCGGCCGCCAATAAAAGTGGCAATCTTTCCAGGTTAGCCGATATGATGCTCGCGCTGCGGGGCGGTGTCGACACAATCTTCTTCTATGATCGGATTGAAGCGGTTCATTCGCCCTGGCTTGGTTGTTTCGGCCATCGGCCATCTGGGGTTCCTGATGGTCGGCCTCCTATTGGTCGGTGCGAACTCATTGAAGTCGACCTCGCCGCCGCCGCCTGATGCGATGGTGGTCGACGTCGTGCCGCCGAACGAGGTTCCGCGATTCTCGGGCACCCCTTCGGACTTGAGGTCGTCGGGGTCGCAATCGTCAGCGCAGTCCAATAGCCCGAGCGCCGCCGCCCAACCGCCGCCGCAAAAAAAGGCGACGACACAGTCGCCGCAACAACCCCAGCAGCGCCCAAGCCCGCAGCGTGACGCCAGCCAGGCTTCGGCACAGCCCTCCGCGGCGCAGCCTGAAACGGCGCGTGCCGAGATGGTCCACGCCGAGAAGCCTCAGCCCGAGGCGAAGAATCAATCGTCCGAGCAGTCCGAGCATCAATCGTCCGAGCCGCCGCCACCCGCTCCGCCGCACCCGGAGGAGACCCGGATCAACCGGGCACCGCGGAGACGTTGGCGGAGCTCGCGCTCGCCGGCGGACCGCTCGGCGGCGGCTTCCTTGCCCCGCCGGTCGACACCACCCAGGCTGGGTACGATTTCACCGCGGCGTTCCGTGAGCGCGTCAGCGGGTGCTCGACCCGGCCGGACGGGATCGACGCCAGGGATAATGTGAACATCAGGCTGCGGGTTTTCCTCAACCGCGACGGGACCTTGGCGGCGGCGCCGCAGATGCTCGATCGCAACGCATCGTCGAAACAGCAAGCGCTGTTGCAAGGCATCACGGCTGCGCTGCAAAGATGCCAGCCCTACACCATGCTCCCGGCGGAAAAGTACAAGCAGTGGAAGAAGCTCGACCTCATCGTCTTCCCGCTGAATTTCCTCGGCCAGTGATGGGGTATTCGCATGCCGCGGGCGAGGCGCGCTTCGGCGCGTCGCTCGGCGCGGCACGCCTTTGTCATCCTAGTCGGCCCGCTCCTGATCCGCGCGCAACGCGTCCGGATGCGGCATGGCGATGACGTTGTAGCCGGAATCGACGAAATGAATCTCGCCGGTCACGCCGGCCGAGAGGTCGGAGAGCAAATAGAGGCCGGCACCGCCAAGCTCGTCGAGCGTCACGCCGCGATGCAGCGGCGAGTGGCGCTGCTGGAAGGCGAACATCGCGCGCGCATCGCCGATGCCGGCGCCGGCGAGCGTGCGGATCGGCCCGGCCGAGATGGCGTTGATGCGGATCGCCTGGGCGCCATAGTCGACCGCGAGATAGCGCACGGACGATTCCAGCGCCGCCTTGGCGGGCCCCATGGCGTTGTAGTTCGGCATCGCGCGCTCGCCGCCATTATAGGTCAGCGTCACCATGGCGCCGCCGTTCGGCATCAAGGCGGCGGCGCGCTTGGCCGCTTCGGTGAAGGCGAAGCAGGAGATCAGCATGGTGCGCAGAAAATTCTCGCGCGTGGTGTCGGCATAGCGGCCGGTAAGCTGGTTCTTGTCGGAGAAGGCGATGGCATGGACCAGGAAATCCATCGTGCCCCAGGTCCGCCCGATCGCGGCGAACACCGCGTCGACCGAGGCGATGTCTTCGACGTCGCACGGCAGAACCAGATCGGCGTTGACCGATGCGGCCAGCGGCTTGACGCGTTTGGCGAGCGCGTCGCCCTGAAAGGTGAAGGCGAGCGTCGCGCCATGCGCGGCCAGCATCCGGGCGATGCCCCAGGCGATCGAGTGGTCGTTGGCGACCCCCATGATCAGGCCGCGCTTGCCGTGCATCAAACTTTGCATGCGCTTTTACTCTCCCCCGTCCTCGCGTTTTTTCATCTCATAAGACGTGGATGGCCGGGACGGAGCCCGGCCATGACGTCGAACGTCATGTTCACGCCGCTACGCATCCAGCCGTTTGAACACGACGGAGGCGTTGGTGCCGCCGAAGCCGAACGAATTCGACAGCACGCAGCCGAGCGTCACGCCATCGCGGCGTTCGCGCAGGATCGGCATGTCGGCGAACGCGGGATCGAGATTTTCGATGTTGGCGCTTTCGCAGATGAAGCCGTTGTTCATCATCAGGAGCGAATAGATCGCCTCGTGCACGCCGGTCGCGCCTTGCGAATGCCCGGTCAGCGACTTGGTAGCCGAGATCGGCGGGCATTTGTCGCCGGAGCCGAACACGTCGCGGATCGCCTCGATCTCCTTGAGATCGCCGATCGGCGTCGAGGTGGCGTGCGGATTGATGTAGTCGACCGGCGGCTTCACATCCTTGAGCGCCAGCCGCATGCAGCGGGCGGCGCCCTCGCCCGACGGCGCCACCATGTCGGCGCCGTCCGAGGTCGCACCGTAGCCGGCGAGCTCGGCATAGATGCGCGCGCCGCGCGCTTTGGCATGCTCCAGCTCCTCGAGCACCACCACGCCGGCGCCGGCGCTGATGACGAAGCCATCGCGATCGGCGTCATAGGCGCGCGACGCTTTCGCCGGCGTCGCGTTATATTTCGACGACAGCGCGCCCATGGCGTCGAACAGCACCGTCAAGGTCCAATCGAGCTCCTCGCAGCCGCCGGCGAACATCATGTCCTGCTTGCCGTATTGGATCATCTCGAAGGCATTGCCGATGCAATGGTTCGAGGTCGCGCAGGCCGATGAGATCGAATAGCTCAGCCCCTTGATCTTGAACCAGGTGGCGAGCGTCGCCGACGCGGTCGATGACATCGCCTTCGGCACCGCGAACGGTCCGACGCGCTTCGGCCCCTTGCTGCGCGCGGTGTCGGCCGCCTCGACGATGGCGCGGGTCGAAGGCCCGCCCGAGCCCATGATGAGGCCGGTGCGTTCGTTCGACACCTCCGCCGCTTCAAGCCCGGCGTCGCGGATCGCCTGTTCCATGGCGACGTGGTTCCAGGCGGCGCCGCCGCCGAGGAAACGCATAGCGCGGCGGTCGACCGATTCGCTGGCATCGAGGGTCGGCGCGCCGTGCACCTGCGAGCGAAAACCCATCTCGGCATAGGTGTCGGCGCGCACCACGCCCGACTTGGCTTCGCGCAGCGCGGCGAGGACTTCCTGCGTGTTGTTGCCGATGGACGAGACGATGCCCATCCCGGTGACGACCACCCGCCTCATCTTCGCCTCGTCACTATCTCCAGCAGCCGCCTGCGTGCGGCCCCTCGTTCCGGCGTGCTTTCAGGCCTGGTTCGCCTGCGGCGCCGCGTCGAGGAACAGCCCGACCTTGAGGTCGAGCGCTTTGTAAATCACCGAACCGTCGGCGGAGAGCCAGCCGTCGGCAACGCCGAGCACGAGTTTGGAACGCATCACCCGCTTGATGTCGATGCCGTACACGACCTTCTTCATGGTCGGAAGCACCTGGCCGGAAAACTTGATCTCGCCCATGCCCAGCGCGCGACCCTTGCCGGGCGCACCCAGCCAACCGAGAAAGAAACCGAGCAGCTGCCAGAGCGCATCGAGGCCGAGGCATCCCGGCATCACCGGATCGCCCTTGAAATGGCAGGGGAAGAACCAGAGATCGGGCTTGAGTTCCAGGACGGCACGCACCAACCCCTTGCCGTATTCGCCGCCGACCTCGGCAATGTCCGAGATGCGGTCGAACATCAGCATCGGTGGCAACGGCAGTTGCGGACCTTTGGCGAAAAGCTCGCCGCGCCCGCAGGCGAGCAGGTCCTCGTATTCGAAGTTCGACCGTCGTTCGTCCATTCCTCCGTCTCCGCCCCAAGCCGGTCGGCGTTCCCTAACACATGGGGGCATGGTGGCAAAGCCGCACCCCTTCCGGATAACACTGCGCAGTGGGAAAACCGCACCGGGCCGTTCGCAGCCACGCCGCGCCCCCGATCGCCTTCGCCGCCTTGGGAGTTGCGGCTGGCGCAGGGCGGCCGTATAATGATTTCACTTGTAACGATCTCCGTTCGGCCCCGCTAGGAGGCCGTCAGGTGCAACCATGACCCAGTCGTCGTCCCCTTTTGCGCGTCCACCCGCCCCCGACGCCATCGCGCCGACGGCGGCGGCTACCCAATCGCGCATGCCGGGCGCCGCGGGCGATCTCACTGGCTGTCCCTGGCATGACGTCAAGGCGAAGCTCCGCGAAGTCGGCCTGCGCCCGACCCGGCAACGCATGGCGCTCGGCTGGATTCTGTTCGCCAAAGGCGACCGGCACGTGACCGCGGAAATGCTCTACGAGGAAGCGAACCGCGCCAAAGTGCCGGTGTCGCTCGCCACCGTCTACAATACGCTGCATCAATTCACCGATGTCGGCTTGCTGCGGCAGGTCGCCGTCGATGGCTCGAAGGCCTATTTCGACACCAACAATTCCGAGCACCATCACTTCTTCATCGAGGACCGCAACGATCTCATGGACATCCCCTCGTCCGACGTCGTCGTCGGCAAGGCGCCGGTGCCGCCTGAGGGCTACGAGATCGCGCGCATCGACGTGGTGGTGCGGCTGCGGCGCAAAAAGCGCTAACTCTTCCTATGTCATTGCGAGCGAAGCGAAGCAATCCAGTGCCGCGCAGGGCCGCTGGATTGCTTCGTCGCTTCGCTCCTCGCAATGACGACGCCCCGGAGGGCGCGCGGTCACTAAGCGTTACTCGACCTTCTCGTCCGGATAAACGCCCCACAAGCGGTTCTGCTCGATCCAGCCGTCAAAGCCCTCGCCGGCGAGACGGCACCAGGTGCCGTTGCAGTGCTTGATCGATCCGAGCACGCCCGACTGCAATTGCGCCGTCACCGGGCTCTGCGCGTCGGGCTTGGCGTGCACCGCCGCGAGGTCGGTTTTCGCTTTCAGCTGCACCGCCGCCGTGCGCTTGCCCGACAACAGCGAGTGATAGACCCAGCCCTCGGTGCCGTCGGAGTCGCGCACGCGCCGCCAGTTCTCGAACTCGGCGGTGATCTCGACCGGCCAGCCGACGCGCGTATAGATCCAGGCCACGTCGTGGTCCTTGTCCGGGCCGCCGCGGACATTGACCCGGTCGGTCTTGAGGCTGACGAAGCGCGGCACCGGCAAGCCGCTGGTCACGTCGCTGCCCGACCGTCCCGGCGTGGCCGCGAACGACAGCATCACCAGGGCCGCCAGAGCTGCCCGGAACCAGGCGATCAAGAAGCTGCCACGCTGACGCACTGCCACGGCCACAGTCCCGGACGCTCAAGCGAACATGATCGTGCCGGCGAGCCCGGCCGCTTTGTGGGAACGAAAGTCATCTGCTAGAGAGAATTGATGAACCGCCGCCCCGTTTTCAGTCTCGACGAGGGCGGTTAACGAGACCTAAACGGGCGGATGCGTCCAAGCGGCCGGTGACGACTGGCCACGCACGGGGCAGTCCTGGCCACGCACGGGGCAGTCAATGGCATCGGGCAAAAAGCCGCTGGTGGTGGTCACCCGCAAGCTGCCGGACAGCGTCGAAACCCGCATGTGCGAATTGTTCGACACGCGGCTCAATCTCGACGACAATCCGATGAGCCAGGCGGACCTGATCGAGGCCGCCAAGGTCGCCGACGTGATCGTGCCGACGGTGACCGATCACATCGACCGCCCGGTGCTCAGCCATTCCGGCGCGCAACTCAAGCTGATCGCCAATTTCGGCAACGGCGTCGACAATATCGACGTGGCCACCGCGTTGCAGCGCGGCATCACCGTGACCAATACGCCCGGCGTCCTCACCGAGGACACCGCCGACATGACCATGGCGCTCATTCTGGCGGTGCCGCGGCGGCTGGCCGAAGGCTCGCAGGTGCTCACCGGCGACCGCGACTGGAACGGCTGGAGCCCGACCTGGATGCTCGGCCATCGCATCTGGGGCAAACGGCTAGGCATTGTCGGCATGGGCCGCATCGGCCAGGCCGTCGCCCGCCGCGCCAAGGCGTTCGGACTGCAAATCCACTACCACAATCGCCGCCGGGTGGCGCCGCGCATCGAGGAGGATCTCAGCGCCACCTACTGGGAATCGCTCGACCAGATGCTGGTGCGCATGGACATCATCTCGATCAATTGTCCGCATACGCCGGCGACCTATCACTTGCTCTCGGCGCGGCGGCTAAAGTTGATCCGGCCCGAGGCCTATGTCGTCAACACCGCGCGCGGCGAGGTGATCGACGAGAACGCGTTGGCTCGCTTGATCGAGAACGACGAGATCGCCGGCGCCGGCCTCGACGTGTTCGAGCACGAGCCGGCGGTCTCGCCGAAGCTCGTCAAGCTCGCCAAGGCCGGCAAGGTCGTGCTGCTGCCGCATCTCGGCTCGGCCACGGTCGAAGGCCGCGTCGATATGGGCGAGAAGGTCATCATCAACATCAAGACCTTCATGGACGGCCACCGCCCGCCGGACCGCGTGCTGCCGTCGATGTTGTGAGTGCCCTTTCGTCATGCCCGGGCTTGACCCGGGCATCCCGATCGTCGGGCTCGGCGTATGATTAAGCGGGATGGCCGGGACAAGCCCGGCCATGACGGGGGGAGAATATGGCCGTCACTACCGCAGAAGCCGCGACAAGCGCGCAAGAAAGATTAATCACCGAAGACTTCATGGTGCCGGCGCTCGATCCGGGCATCGAGATTTTCGTGCGCAACAAACGCCCGGCCGAGATGCGTGCGTTCCGGCCGGAGCGTACGGTGCTGTTCGTCCATGGCGCGACTTATCCGGCGCACACCACCTTCGATCTGCCGATCGATGGGCGGTCGTGGATGGATCATATCGCCGCGCACGGCTACGACGTTTATCTGCTCGACCTGCGCGGCTACGGCAAGTCCACCCGGCCGCAAGAGATGGCGCAAAATCCGAACGCCAATCCGCCGATCGTGCGCACCGCGACCGCGGTCAAAGACATTTCGGCCGTTGTCGATTTCATCCTCGCGCGGCGGAGCATTCCGCGGCTCGTTTTGCTTGGCTGGTCGTGGGGCACATTCTCGACGCCGACCTACACGATCGCGCATCCGGGCAAGGTCGAGCGGCTCGTGCTTTATGCGCCGATCTGGATCGGCCAGACCGGCCGGCTGGCGCATGCCGATACCGGGCGCATGGCTGCGTACCGCACGGTCACCCGCGAGCAGGCGAGCGCGCGCTGGCTTGCCGGCGTGCCCGAGGACAAAAAAGCGGCGCTCATTCCGGCCGGCGTGTTCGACGCCTGGGTGGCGGCGACCTGGGCCACCGATCCGGAAGGCGCCAAACAAAATCCGCCGGTGATCCGCGCGCCCAACGGCGTCATGGCCGACGTCGCCGAGACCTGGTGGGTCGGCAAAGCCTATTACGATCCGGCAAAGATCACGGTGCCGGTGTTGCTGGTCACGGCGGCGTGGGACTCCGACGTGCCGCCGACCATGGCGCGCGCGCTCCTTCCCTTGCTTGTCAACGCGCCGGCCAAGCGCCTCGTCGAGCTCGCCCAAGGCACGCACAGCGTGATGATGGAGACGCATCGGTTCGAACTTTTCGAGGCGGTGCAGAAATTTTTGGACGAGGGCGGGGAGTAACGCGGCCTGACAACAAAGACCTATCGGCTGGTCGGCGCGGATGGCCGGCCTTACGAAAGTCCAACGAAGGGTTTGTTTGGCGGCAACACGCGGGCGAAGATCTATGGCCGGCTTGATTGCCCAACCGCTTTACGCGCCATCGAGCGGGGCCAAACCTATGGGCGTTACCGCGTATTTTTCGCTGACGAGGTCAGCGCCAGAGCAGCCGGCTTTCGTCCCTGCGCGGTGTGCATGCGCGGCGCCTACAAGACCTGGCGCGCCGGCGGCGGGCGCTAGCGCATGCGGACTGCAGCGCGCAACAGAAAAAAACTCCTGCTCGCACCACCAAACACCACACGAACCGTCTAGAGACCTGACAAAAAAAGCTGAAGGGATTTCGCGTGGGTCCATCTATTCTTTAGCCGGGACAAATCCATCGCATCCAACCCGGGGAGAATATCATGGCGCTCAAGGATATCATCGTCGCGACGCAAGCTGATCTGCACGCCAACGCCGATCATGCCATCGCGACATTCGCCGCCAACTCGCGTCAAGTCGAAGGCTTGCGCAGCGAGACCAAGATCCGCCAGTTTTCCGTGACGGTCGATGAGCCGCCGACGCTCGGCGGCACCGACACCGGCCCGAACCCGGTCGAATTGGTCCTGGCGGCGCTCGCCACCTGCCAGGAGATCACCTACCGCGCCTATGCGACGGCGCTCGGCATCCCGCTCGAGAGCGTTGCGGTGAAGCTGGAAGGAACGCTCGACCTGCGCGGCTTCTTCGCGGTCAAAGACGGCGTCCGCGCCGGCTTCAACGATGTCCACGGCGTGGTCAATCTGAAAAGCAGCGCACCCGCGGCCGAGCTCGCCAAGCTGAAAGAAGTGGTCGACGCGCATTGCCCGGTGCTCGACATTTTGCGCGCGCCGGTGCCGGTGCACATCCGGCTGGAAACCGAGCGCGCGGTGCACGCGGCCTGAGGCGGGCCGCCGCGCCTCAGGGCGCCAGCAACTCGGTGCGGTATCTGGGCGTTAGTTCCTGGGCGCGCTTTTTACGTTCGTCCTGCTCCTCTTTCGTGAGCTTCGGCGGCGGCGCGACGCGGCTCGCGACCGGATCGCCGACCAACACGAAGAACTCCTCCTGACCCGCCGGCGTGCACATGCACAACATGCGCGCGACGCCGCCCGATTTGTTTTTAAAGAAATGCGGCGCGTTGGCGGGGACGTTGATGGTCGATCCGGCGCGAATCGTCGATGTTTCGCCGCGGAAGGTGAATTCAATCTCGCCTTCGGTCAGCGTGAACATCTCCTCGAAGTCGTGGCGGTGGGGCGGCGGTCCGCCGCCGGGAGGCACGTTCATGTCGATCAGACAATAGCGGCCGTCGGTGTCCTCGCCGCTCAGCAGGATCGTATAGGTGTTGCCGACGATGCTGATGTGTCGCACCTTGGAATCGTCTGAAATCGACGACCGACAGATGGCGGCGCGGATCGTCCGGCGGTATCGCCTGCGACGATGTTCGGGCGGTATTCGTCATTCGTTTTCTCCTGACTTGCCTGCGTCAGTCATCGAGCCTGGACGTGGCGGCACGGTGACGACGGTCGCCAAAAAAAGAAATTGAGAAACTGTTTCTACTGCTCAAGCGCAGGAAGTGGTCTTATGATACGGCCACGGTCTTGATCGCCTTCGCGATCGGGGGTTGCAGCCACAGATCGGACCACAGGCGTTGTCCGACGGATTCGCCGCTTGGTCCTTTGGGGCCCGCGGTCGAAAGGCGTTTCCATCGAAAAGGCCCCGAGAATGCGCGCACGCCAGAAGGAACGACACCGCACCGGACGCATCGGCTGGCTCCGCGCAGCGGTATTGGGCGCCAACGACGGCTTAGTGTCGACAGCAAGCCTGGTGCTCGGTGTCGCAGCGGCGCATGGGACTCGCGCGAACGTTCTGGTCGCCGGTGTCGCCGGGTTGGCCGCCGGGGCCATGGCAATGGCCGCCGGCGAGTACGTGTCTGTCCACTCGCAGGCCGACAGCGAACAAGCCGAACTCGGGCGTGAGCGCGCGGAACTGGACGCAGACGATCTGGGCGAGCACGAGGAACTGACGGCGATCTACGTCGAGCGCGGCCTCGATCCTTCGCTCGCGAAGCAAGTCGCCGACCAGCTTATGGCCCATGATGCATTAGGCGCACATGCCCGCGACGAGCTCGGCATCTCGGAGACCCTGCGCGCGCGCCCGATTCAAGCTGCGTTGGCTTCGGCCACCAGCTTCGCTGTTGGAGCGGCCCTGCCGCTTCTGGTGTCAGCCATCGCCCCGATGTCGCGGCTGATTATCCTGCTCCCCGGAGCATCCCTGGTGTTCCTCGCAGTTTTGGGTGCGCTGGCCGCAGGTGCGGGCGGCGCGAGTGTGACGGTGGGCGCGATACGCGTTACGTTCTGGGGCGCGTTGGCGATGGCAGTGACCGCAGGCGTCGGGGCCGTGTTCGGAACAATCGTATGAGCGGAGCCGCGCGGACGAAATGTGCTCAATGCCAGTGATGTAAGACGCGCGCGAATGCCGGGAGGCATCCGTGAAGATACTCGTCTATGGCGCCGGCGTCATCGGGACGCTCTATGCGGCCAAACTCCAGGACGGCGGCCATCGCGTCACTGTCGTTGCGCGCGGCCAGCGGCTTGCCGACATCCGTCGTTACGGCTTGGCGCTTGAAGACATCGTTGGTCATGGTCGATCGACGACGCAGGTCGACACGATCGAGCAGCTCGGCGCCGACGATCCATACGATATCGCGCTGATTGCGGTGAGACGCGACCAGGTGGCGAGCGTCGTGCCAGAGCTCGCCACCAATCATCGCATCCCGACATTGGTCTTCATGCTGAACAATCCCACCGGCTCGAGCGATCTTGCTCAAGCCCTCGGCCGCGAGCGGGTGCTGCTCGGGTTTCCAGGCGCCGGCGGCACGCGCGACGGCCACCTCGTGCGCTACGCGATGATCGCGCAACAGCCGACAACGTTGGGCGAATTGGACGGGCAACGAACCGCGCGCCTGCGCCAACTGGTCGAAACATTTCGGCAGTGCGGATTTCCGACGACGACGTCGCGCGACATGGATGCATGGCTCAAGGCGCACGCCTTCTTTGTGACCGCCGTCAGCGGCGCGATCTATATGGCGGGCGGCGACTGTCACCGGCTGTCCGAAGCCAAAGCAACCGTGGCGCTGATGGCCAAGGGGGTGCGCGAGGGATACGCGGCGGTGCGGGCGCTCGGGCGGAGCGTCGAGCCCTTTGCGTTGCGGGTGCTGTTTACCTGGCTGCCGCCGGCGTTCGCCGTTGCCTACTGGCGCCGCTTCTTCGCCTCCGACATGGCCGACTATGTTTTTGGCCGCCACGCTCGCGCCGCGACACGGGAGATGCGCGAACTGGCGAACGACTGTCGCGCCTTGCTGGAAAAGACCGGCGTCGACGCCCCGGCACTTCGCGAACTTTACCGTGCAATCGATGGTTTCGCCGATCGGTGACCATTCGGCCGCCGTATCCGGATTGCCTTCGCACAGTTGGCCTGCCGCATATCGCGTCGCTCATGCCGGCTGCACGCAGCCGCCGTCCTTATATCGGCGACATTACCCTTGACAGATGTCACTGATTAGGTTACATACAATCATCTCGCTCACCTAAGGGCGCTTGTCCGGCCGGCATGCCTGAAAAGCGGAGCGAGATGCGGTCCCCGCGGGCGGAATTGCCAATCCGCACTCGGGCGGCTCTGGGTCCCCGGTCGACCGGCAAAAGGACCGGTCCGCACGGAGCGTGCTTAACCGACGGCTAGAATGTGAGCGGGCAAAACACCTGCGAGCTTGAGACGTCGGGAAACCCGGTTCCGGAGCTGAGCCATCGGGGTAAGAGCCGGTGGCGAGTGCCGCGGTGAAGCGCCGATAGGCGGGCGCGTCCAGCGATGGATGCGCCGCCGCGCAAGCGGCGATTGGTAGGACAATGCGCCTGTCGGCGCTTCGCCTCCCTCTTTTGTGCCGGGGGCGAATCTATTTTTGGTGCGTGGTGAGAGGCAAAGCTCGGGCGCGGATGCGTCGCGAGAACGCTCATCATTGCGAGCGTCAGCGAAGCAATCCAGGGCCACTTGCTCCGAGAGCTGGATTGCTTCGCGGAGCCTGTCATCGGGCCGGCCACTTCGGGCCGGACCCGTTGGCTCGCAATGACGAGGGTCGCATCCGCCACCGCGCGCAGCGCGGGGAGGGGGATCACCCGAAGGGCGGTGGAGGGGGCATGCAGCGCCGAGGTTTACCGTGAGGCCGCGCCCCCTCCCCCGCGCGCGGCAGGATGGCGGATAGGCATCGCCCCGGTTCATCGCCATATAGATAGCCGGCGGCACGACGAGGGTAGACGGCAATGCAGGTCGGCAGCGGCACAACCCGGCGCGATCTTCTGGCGTTGATCGGCACCGTTGCCGGCAGCGCCGCGATGTATCAGGCGATGACCCGCCTCGGGTTCGCATCGGATTCCGACTATAGCGGACCGGTCGCGCTCGGCGGCGATGTCCGGGGCGCCTCGGTCCTGATCCTCGGCGCCGGCTTGGCCGGCATGACGGCGGCCTTGGAGCTGCGCAAAGCCGGCTACAAGGTTCAAATCCTCGAATTCAATCACCGTCCCGGCGGCCGCAATTGGACGCTGCGCGGCGGCGACAGTTTTACCGAGCTCGGTGGCTTCACGCAGACCTGCGACTTCGAACGCGGACTTTATTTCAATCCGGGGCCGTGGCGGATTCCCTATCATCATCGCGCGCTGCTCGATTACTGCCGACGCCTCAATGTCGCGCTCGAGCCCTTCGTCGAGCTCAATCACAACGCGGTGCTGCATTCGACGAGCGCCTTCGGCGGCCGACCGCAGCGCATCCGCACCATCAAGGCCGATCTGCAAGGCGGCATCGCCGAGCTCCTGGCCAAGGTGACCGCGCAGGGCAAGCTCGATGAAGCCGTCTCGGCGGAAGACAAGGAAATCCTGCTGCAAGCGCTCAAATCGTGGGGCGCGCTGGACAAGAACTACGCTTACAAGTCGAACCTGATCTCGGGCCATTTCCGCGGCTATGCCAAGGGTCCCGGCGGCGGGCTCGGCGCGGCGCCGGTCGCCGGCGCGCCGATCGAGCTGTCGGACATCTTGAAGTCGCGGCTTTGGCGCTATCTGCAAAGTTTTGCCCAGCTTGAATTCCAGACCACGATGTTCCAGCCGGTCGGCGGCATGGACATGATCGGCAAGGCCTTCGCCAAGGAAGTCGGCGATCTCATCCGATACGACGCCAAGGTGACCCGGATCGCGCAGGATGAAGGCGGCGTCACGGTCACCTACGTAGACGCCAAAAATCCGGACGCCAAAAATCCGGACGCCAAAAATTCCGCCGCCGCCCAGGTGGCGAAAGCCGACTGGTGCATCTGCACCATTCCGCTCTCCATTCTCAGCCAGATCCCGATCGACGTCGGCAGCCGCACGCAGGCGGCCATCGATGCAGTGTCCTATGCGTCGGCGGTCAAAATCGGCCTCCAATTCAAGCGCCGGTTCTGGGAAGAAGACGACGCGATCTATGGCGGCGTCAGCTTCACCGACTTGCCGATCGGGCAGATCGCCTATCCGAGCGACCGCCTCGACAGCAGCGGCCGCGGCATCTTGCTGGGCGGCTACATATTCGGCGCCTCGAACGCCTACGAGTTCACCTCCATGCCGCCGGCCGAACGGGTCGCCCGCGCTGTCGCCATGGGCTCGATGATTCATCCGCAATACCAGGCCGAGTTCGAGAACGGCATTTCGGTGGCGTGGCATCGCGTGCCGTTCACGCTCGGCTGCGCCGGCTATTGGACCGAGGAGACGCGGGCGGAGCATTACGACAATCTCTGCCAGATCGACGGCCGGATCGTGCTGGCCGGCGAGCATGCGTCCTACATTCCTGCGTGGCAGGAGGGCGCGATCCTGTCGGCGCTCGACGCCATCACCCGGCTTCACCATCGCGTCGTCAAAACCTGAAAATCACACCGTCAAATTTCATGTCAGCGAAGTCGTTAAAATTTTTGATCGTCGTTGCGCTCGTGTCGCTGATCTCGCCGATGGCGCCGGCGCAGGACGCGGCACGGGATTCATCCAAATCAGCGCTCAGTCCGGGCTTCACATTCGCCGAAGCCGGCGGCGAAGAGCTTTACGCCAATGTCTGCCAGGCCTGTCACATGCCTGACGGCAAGGGCGCGATCGGCGCCGGAACCTACCCGTCGCTCGCCGGCGACAAGAATCTCGAAGCCGGCGGCTACCCGCTCGCCATCGTCGTCAACGGCCAGCGGGCGATGCCGCCGGTCGGCCAACTGATGAACGACAATCAGGTCGCGGCGGTCGTGAATTATGTGCGGACCCATTTCGGCAACAATTATCAGGACGCAGTCACCCCCGAGGATGTCAAAGCCGCCCGTCGTTGACGCGCGGCGATTTTATTGCAGTGATGCACACCAATGATGCCAAGAATGACGCCAAGTCGCTTTTTTCAATGCCTCGCCCTTGTGCTGTGCCTGCTGGCGCCGGCGGCCGCGTGCGCCGAGACGCTGGCGCTACCCGGCAACCTGACGGATCTCAATTCCGAGGAGGGCGAGAAATACTTTCTCGAAAGCGGCGCGCTCGCGGCCTATTTCCCGATCGCCGACAATTTCGTGACCCAGAAGACGCAAGCCTATTGCGGCGTCGCGAGCATCGTCATGGTTCTCAACGCGGTCGGCGTGCCGGCGCCGACGACGCCGGAATATCAGCCGTACCACGTCTTCACCCAGGACAACGTGCTCGATGAGCGTACCGACGCTATCCTGCCGCGCGACGTCCTCGCCAGGCAGGGCATGACGCTGGATCAGCTCGGCGGGCTATTGGCGCTTCATCCGGTGGCGGTCGAGGTTCATCACGCCGCCGACGGCGGCCTCGACGCCTTCCGCGCCGCGGCGCGCGACTATCTCGCGGCCAAGGATCATTTCGTCATCGTGAATTATCTGCGCAAGGCGATCGGACAGCAGACCGGCGGCCATATCTCGCCGCTGGCAGCTTACGATGCCAAGGTCGACCGTTTTCTCATCCTCGATGTGGCGCGCTACAAATATCCGCCGGTCTGGGTGAAGACATCCGACTTGTTCGACGCCATGAACACGACCGACGCGGCCAACGACAACAAGACACGCGGCTACGTCCTCATCGCCAAGACCGGCGCTGGCGCGCCCGGTGCCGCGACCCCCGCAGCAGCGCAGTGATCCGCACGCACATGCGTTGGCGCCGGTCAACGGCCGCAAGGCGCTTCATCGTCAGGCTCACCTCGCTGGCGCTCGTCGGCGCGCTCGCGCTGCCGCTGCTCTCCCACGGCCCGGCACGCGGCGAGAGCCAGTTCGAGCCGCGGCTCCGCCAGGCGCCATCCGTCACCGCCAGAAACGGCATGGTGGTGGCGCAGGAGGCGATTGCGGCGCGGGTCGGCGCTGACATTCTGCAACGCGGCGGCAATGCCATCGACGCGGCGGTGGCGACCGCTTTCGCCATGGCCGTGACCTATCCGCGCGCCGGCAATATCGGCGGCGGCGGCTTTATGATTATTCATCGCGCCAGCGGCGAGGATACGGCGATCGACTATCGCGAGATCGCACCGGCGGCGATCAATGCCAAGTCCTTCCTTGACGCGCAGGGCAATGCCGATCCGCAGAAATCGCGCAACTCCGCGCTCGCCATCGGCGTGCCCGGCACGGTCGCCGGCCTCGCGCTCGCCGAGCAAAAATACGGCTCCGGCAGGTTCACGCTAGCCGATCTGATCATGCCGGCGGTGGCGCTGGCGCGCGACGGCATTGCTGTCGCCGACGATACGGCGGATACGCTGCCGACCGAACGGCCGCGTCTGGCGCGCTGGCCGTCCACGGCGCAAATCTTTTTCAAGAGTGACGGCAGCGTGCTGGCGCCCGGCGACCGGCTCATTCAAACCGACCTCGCCAACACGCTGCTTGCCATCGCGCAAAACGGGCCGCAGACGTTTTACGAAGGCGATATCGCACAAAAGATCGCCGCTGCCGTGCAGGCGGCCGGCGGCGTCATGACCGCCGACGATTTCAAAAACTATCGCGCCGTCGAGCGCACGCCGGTGCGCGGCAGCTATCGCGGCTTTGACATCGTCTCGATGCCGCCGCCGTCGTCGGGCGGCGTCGTGCTGCTGGAGATGCTCAACATCCTCGAAGGCTACGATCTCGCGCACACCGACCAAGCGCAGGCGTTGTTTTTGATCATCGAGGCGATGAAGCGCGCCTATGCCGACCGCGCCTTCTTTCTCGGCGATCCCGACGCGGTGAAAGTGCCGGTGGCGCGGCTGATTTCGAAGAGCTACGCCGCCGAATGGCGTTCCACCATCGATCCGAACCACGCGACGGCGGCGAAGGATATCCATCCGACCGCCGCGCCGGCGCCGCGCGAAGGCCGCAACACCACGCATTTCTCCGTCATCGACCGCTTCGGCAATGCCGTGTCCAACACCTATACGCTCAATTTCAGCTACGGCGTCGGGCTGGTCGCGGCCGGCACCGGCATCGTGCTCAACAACGAGCTCGACGATTTCGCCGCCAAGGCCGACGCTCCGAACGCTTATGGCCTGCTTGGCTTCGAGGCCAACGCGCCGGGCCCGGGCAAGCGGCCGCTGTCCTCGATGACGCCGACCATCATGCTGAAGGACGGCAAGCCGTTCCTGATCACCGGCTCGCCCGGCGGCAGCCGGATCATCAACACGGTGCTGCAAGTCGTGGTCAATGTGATTGACCGCGGCATGGACATCGCCGGCGCCGTGTCGGCGCCGCGCGTGCACCATCAATGGATGCCCGACAACGTCGTCGCCGAGCCGGGATTTCCCGATGCTCTGATCAAGGCGCTGGAGGCGCGCGGCGACACGGTCCTGGTGCAGAAGCTGACGTCGTCGGCCAATTCGATCCTGGTCACGCCGGAAGGCTTTGTCGGCGCCGCCGATCCGCGCACCCGCGGCGCGCTGGCGGCGGGATATTGATGCGCGGCATTCGGCCAGAGCATCATCCAATCAAGCCGACGCAAGTCTCCGCAACTGGTTCAAGTGTAGCCGCCATTGGCGCGCAGGGTCTGGGCATTGACCCAGCCGCCGTCAGGCCCGGCGAGAAACGAAACCACATTGGCGATGTCGTCGGGCGCGCCGAGCCGCTCCATCGGCGCAAGCTTGGCGAGGCGCCCAATCTGCTCGTCGCTCTTGCCGTCCAGAAACAGCTCGGTCGCGGTCGGGCCCGGCGCCACCGCATTGACACTGATGCCGCGGCCGCGCAGCTCGTGCGCCAGGATGCGGGTGAGCACTTCGACCGCCGCCTTGGACGCGGCGTAGGGACCATAGGTCGGAAAGCTGACCCCGAGAACGCTCGTGGACATGGTGATGATGCGGCCGCCGTCGGCGACCCGCTTGGCCGCTTGCTGCAGGACGTTGAAGGTTCCGCGCACATTGACCGCGAACACGGCATCGAAATCCTCGACGCTGCCGGCAGCGATCGAAAACAATTTCATAATTCCGGCGCTGTTCACCACGACACCGATCGGGCCGTGGGCCCGTTCGGCCTCATCAAACAGACGGCCGACGTCGGCCGCATTAGCGACGTCAGCCTGCACCGCAATGGCGCGCCCGCCGTGGCCGGTTATTTCCGCGACGACCTCCGCCGCCTTGTCGCGGTTGCCGGCATAGTTGACGACGACGGCAAAACCGTCGCGCGCCAACCGCGCCGCCACCGCGCGGCCGATCCCGCGCGAAGCGCCGGTAACGACTGCGGTTCGCGGTGGAGGATTGCTCATGGGATTGGGTCCTTTGCTCGGCGCACGGTCATCGATACAAGGCAGGTATAAATCCTGCCAGAGCGAAAAACGGACGGGGGGAATGCATGAATGGTCACGAGCCGGTTGCCAGGCTGCGGATTGGTTTGATCGGCTCTGGCTTCATCGCCAATTTTCATCTCCAGGCGCTGGTCAGCGTGCGCCACGTCGCGGTGACCGGAATCTACAGCCCGACCGCAGCGCATCGCGAAGCGCTGGCCGCCAAAGCCAATGCGCTCGAGCTTGGGCCGTGCCGCGCCTTTGCCTCGCTGGAAGCAATGCTGATTTCCGGCGAGGTCGACGCGGTCTGGATCGGCGTGCCGAATTTCGCCCGGCTCGACACCATGCGCGAAATCCATCGGCTGGTGACGTCGCGCTGGGCGAAGCTCGTCGGCGTCGCGTGCGAAAAGCCGCTCGGCCGCACGCTCGCCGAGGCGCGCGAGATGCTCCGGCTCGCCGAAGACGCCAAGCTGCTGCACGGCTATCTGGAAAACCAGGTGTTCTCCAGCGCCGTGCAGCGCGGCAAGGACATCGTGTGGCGGCGCGCGGTGCCGGCGTGCGGCCGCCCCTATCTGGCCCGCGCCGCCGAAGAACATAGCGGGCCGCACATGCCGTGGTTCTGGCAAGGCCGGCGGCAAGGCGGTGGCGTGTTGTCCGACATGACCTGTCACAGCGTCGAGGTCGGGCGGTTCCTTTTGACCAAGCCCGGCGCACCGCGCAGCGATCTCAAACTCGTCAGCGCCACCGCCACGGTCGGCAACCTCAAATGGACGCGGCCGCAATACGTCAAGCGGCTGAAAGATATGATGGGTCCCGAGGTCGATTATGCGTCGCGGCCGGCGGAGGATTTCGCGCGCGGCGCGCTGACATTCCTCGACCCGGACGGCAACGAGGTGATGGTCGAAGCGACCAATTCGTGGGCCTATGTCGGCGCCGGCTTGCGCATCGTGATCGAGCTGCTCGGCCCGGAATATTCGATGGAATTCTCATCGCTCAATACCGGGCTGAAAGTGTTCCTGTCGCGCGACGTGGCCGGCGGCCAGGGCGAAGATCTGGTCGAGAAACAGAACGCCGAGCAGGGCCTGATGCCGGTGGTCGAGAACGAGGCGGACATTTACGGCTATGTCGGTGAGAACCGCCATATGGTCGACGCGTTTCGTCACCGCCGCCAGCCGATCGAGACGTTCCACGACGGCGTCGCCGTCGCCGAAATGCTGATGGCGCTCTATCGTTCGGCCGAAATCGGACAGGTGATCACCTTCCCGTCGCCGGACCTGGAGACTTACGTGCCGCCGGTGGCGCGGTCGTAGGCGGCGGTCACGACCTATCAATTTTGGCGTCTCAGGGAGGCGGGGCCGGACAATCTCGGGCTCGCCTGCACCGACGATGGTTTGCTGCTCGGCCAGACGCCGCTGAGCGTGGCGCGACGGGCGTTTTGTCGTTCGGCCACGTGATGAGATTGAGAGGCTTGGTTCATCCCGACCGCGCCAATTTCTGGCTATCCGAACAACGACAAGGGTAGATACCCGCCGTTTGGAGGAATTTGATGCTAGGCACATACCCGGCCGTACCACTCTCTTGGGCGCTGAAGGTGGCTGACCTTACGGCGTCCGAAATCGCTTACGGAATAGATAAGGGCTTGATTAAGGCCGACGTCGACGCACCCCCAGTAAACAATGTCGCCGGAGGATGGCCCGCGATGTCTGGAAAGGAGTTGACCGATACCAGGGATGTCTTGTTTCGCTTATTGTTCGTCAACCTTTACAAGCATTGGTTCTTGTGCGACCGCCCACTCCGGGCGATCGAGTTTCTTGTTCTCGATTTTGAGGATTGTCCGTCAGTAGATATGGATGGCGGAAGATTGCATAGCGGTGTTGCGGGCATTGCCGAGGGCGATAACAGCCCGCCCGAACTCGATCCGGAATATTTCGCAGCGAAAGCGAGATGCTTTCTGTCCCTGACGGAACACGTCCTCCACATTATTCGAGAGGGTATTCGCCCGCACAACTCTTCATCGCCGTGACAACCACAAGCCGCGGAGGGTGCCGGACCAGGCCACGCGAAGGACAAAGGCTTGCACCTAAACGAGAGCTACCTGGCACTAGCTAGACGAGCCCTCGCGCAGCAGTGCCGCGGCGCCAAGCAGGCCGGGATAGGGCCGCACGATGACATAGGTCGGGATCGCGGCGAGATAGCCGCGCATGCGTCCCTTGGATTCGAACCGCGCGCGGAATTCGGATTGCGCAAAGATCGCGCCCAACTTCGGCACGATGCCGCCGGCGATATAGATGCCGCCGCGGGCGCCGAGCGTCAGGGCGAGATTGCCGGCCACCGTTCCGAGCATGGCGCAAAATATCGTCGTCGCCTCGCGGGTGCGCGGATCGATGGTCCAGGTGCGCGCGCTGGTGATCTGATCGGGCGTGTACGACGCCGCCGGCGTGCCGGCGAGTTCGCACAGCGTGTTGTACAAATTGACCAGACCGGGGCCCGACAGCAGCCGCTCGGCCGAGACATGATCGTAACGCTTGCGCATGAGATCGAGGATCGCATTTTCCTGCGCGGTCGCCGGCGCCATGGTCACGTGCCCGCCTTCGGCGGCGACGGTGACCGCACCGCTGGGCGCCGGAGCCAAGGCGCCGACACCGAGGCCGGTGCCAGGGCCGATGATCCCGACTGGAGCGCCGGCGGCCGGCGCGCCGTCGCCGATCTGAATGCGATCGTCGTCGTCAAGAAACGGAATGGCCGCGGCGTTGGCGGCGAAATCGTTGATCACGCGCAGCCGTTTCAGCCTCAGATGACGGCGCAATTCGGCCACGGAGAACGTCCAGGCATGATTGGTCAGCGTGATCTCGTCGCCGGTGACCGGCGAAGCGACCGCCAGCACGGCCTCGGCCGGGCGGGCGGCCGGCGCTTGCTCGGCCAGATAGGCGTCGAGCGCGTCGGCCAGCGAGGGGTAATCGTCCAGCGCGCAAACCCGCGCCGGCGTTGCTTTGCCGCCGGGCAGCACCAGCGCAAAGCGCGCGTTGGTCGCGCCGATATCGCCGATCAGGCCGACGCCGCCATCGCGCTCGGCGGTCAGCGTGTCCGGTGTGGCGCGGTCCTCGATGGAACTCATACGCGGCGAACAGCCCTGTCGTTTCGGCCGCGGCGATACGCTGTTTCACCGCGACGAAACTGTCAGGGCTCACCGGCAGAGAGTCAACTCCGGAAGGGCAAGGAACCCGGCGAGGCAAGGCCTCCGGGAACCAAGCCGATGTCAGTTCAGGCCGGCGACGCTTCTGATCAGCGCGCGGCGATCCTTGACGACGCCGATGACGACGCCGAGCCTTTCGATGTTGGCGACGATCTTGCCATCGAGGGCGCGGTCGCAATTGTTGTTCGTCGGAGCGATGAAGAATTCCGCATGGCGCAAATCGCGCGTCCAGGCGAGCCGCGCGTCGGCCTCCTTCTCGAACGGCAACTGCTCGCCGCAGACAGCCACGAGATAGTGATGCCGCGGAGCGCTCTTGCCGAACGGGCCTTCGGTCTGATCGAGGAAATGTTCGAGGTCGCCGACCGCCTCCGGCATGATGTTGACCCAATAGTCGGTGTCGTAGCGGCGCGAGGCGCCTTGAAGCCCGCCGACCAGGGGATTGAAGAACAGATACTCGTCCGGGTGCAGCCGATACAGCGTGGTGGCGCTCCAGCCCAAGTCCAACAACACCAGCGCCAGGCCGAGCGCGGCGGCCGGCCGGCCGAGCACCCGAAGCCGCGAGAGCATGCCATCGATGCCCAAGCCGGCGAGCACCGCGATCGGCGGCACCGTGAACAGAAAATGCCGCATGCCGGAGAAGGCCGGCCCGCGCACGACCACATCGCAAATCAGCGGGAAAAAGGCCGCGAAAGCGATCAGCGCCGTTTCCCGTCGCCACGTATGACTTGCAGGCTGCCGCGCGTTGGCCGCCGGCAGCGCGCGTTGCGGCAGGCCGACAAGAACCAGCGACAGAGCCGCGCCGATGAGCAGCACGAGCGTGAGCTTGATGGCGACGTAGGTCGGCACGTAAGAGCGCGGCACGTCGGACATATAGTAGACGCGACCGTCCAGAACGGTTTGGATCTTGTAGTGGAAATCCGTGAATTCGAAGAGCGCGCGCAGCGGATTGAGCGGCGCTACGACGGCCCACGGCCAGGCCGCGATCATGATCACATAAGCGAGCACAAAAGCCGCCGCGAGCGGCAGCGCCGAACGACCCGCAAAAGCCAGTGCCGGGCGCCACAATGCGCCCCGGCCGATCGGCGCATACACCGCGACCACGAACGATGCGTAGGCGATCAGGAACATGCCGAGCACACGAATCCCGAGCGCACAACCGCAAAGCACGCCGAATGCCACGACCAACCGCCAGCGCGGCCGCGGCAATTCCCGCCCGATCAGCACGAGGAGATAAGTTGCTCCCATCACGGCGGCGGCGAACGGGATGTCCTTGGTGTGATTGAACATCGCGCCATACCAGGTGCCGCACAGCGCGATTGCCGCCGCCGCCAGCAAGCCGGCGCGCGACCCGCCGATGGCGCGAGCGGTCGCCCAGACTGCAGCGATGCCGCCGACACCGGTCAACGCCGAAAGCAGATGTCGGACGTCATAAGGATCGAGCGGGAGGACTTTTTCGAAGCCGACCGCGACCAGGTCGAAAAGGCCGCCATAAAGGTACAGGTTCCTGAAATGAAACAATGCCTGGTCGACGAATCCGCTCTGATAATAGGCGATGATGAACTCGGCATAGCGTTGCTGCACCTCCTCGTCGTTGGAGATGGCGTAATCCCCGAAGGTGAACGCGACGAGAAGGACGAGCGCGCCAAGAAGCACCACCGCCGCCAGATCGTAACGATCGGCGCGCATCAGCCGACGTCGCACGCGCGCCACGGCCGCGCGGCTCGAACATGGCGAACCATCGAAGCAAGCCGACCGCGGCTGCGGCGCTTGCAGGCTTCAATGCGGCTTTATCACCCGACGACCCGGCAGAATCGCGCAAAAAAAGCTCCAGCCGCGCCTACCTGCTGCGGCATAAAACAATACCATCGCAGCCTTTAAAGACTACCGCGCGGCCAAGGGCAAGCGGCTGCGTCATGCCGCCACGGAGCCGACCGGCAAAGCGGCAATTCGCGGCGCGTTCGCTATTAGTTCTGCACTTGCACCGCGCTTACGCCTTGGCTGCATCCAACCCCAGTAACTTTACCGCGTTACCCTTAAGAATGAGCGGCCGCACGTCCGGCTTGATATCGAGCTTCTCGAAGTCGCTGAGCCAGCGATCGGGCCGAATCACCGGCCAATCCGAGCCGAACAGCATTTTGTGCTTCAGCAGAGAGTTGATGTATCGCACCAGGATCGGCGGGAAATATTTGGGCGACCAGCCGGACAGGTCGATATAGACGTTGGGCTTGTGCTGGGCGACCGCCAGTGCCTCCTCCTGCCACGGGAACGAAGGATGGGCGAGGATGATGGGCATGTCCGGGAAGTCGACGGCGACATCGTCGATATACATCGGGTTGGAATATTTCAGCCGGATGCCGGCGCCGCCGGGCATTCCAGAGCCGACGCCGGTCTGTCCGGTGTGGAATAGCGCCGGGAGGCCGGCTTCCGCGATCGCCTCGTAAAGCACGTAGGCGCTGCGGTCGTTCGGATAAAATCCCTGCATCGAGGGGTGGAATTTGAAACCGCGGATACCGAACTCGCGAACGAGGCGGCGCGCCTCGCGCGCTCCGGTCTTGCCCTTGGCCGGGTCGATGCTGGCGAACGGGATCAGCACGTCGCTGTTGGCCGCGGCTTTTTCCGCGACCTCCTCGTTCGGATAACGGCGATAGCCGGTCTCGCGCTCGGCATCGACCGGAAAGATCACCGCGCCGATGTTACGCGCGCGATAGTAGCTCGCAGTCTCCTCGATGGTGGGCCGATTGTTTGGTTGATTGAAATAGACCGCCATCGCCGCCTGCAGGTCGTCGTAGCCGTCGTCGGGATGGGTGCCGCACGGCTCCTCCGCATGCGTATGGATGTCGATGGCCACCAGGTCATTGACGTTCACGTCGCGCTCCTTGGAGCTTTCTTTGGCGCTGCAGCGTTCCGACAATGGAGCATATGAGCGCGGCACCGTACAGCGGCACGCAATCAGCCTCGCAGCGCGGCGAGCACATCGTCCGGGCGCTCGCTCATCAGCATGTGGCCGGCGCCTTCGACCATGGCGAGGCGGCAGCCCGGGATGGCGTTGGCGACCGCCCGGCCGCTCTTGGCCGGGGTCATCACGTCGCGGCTGCCCTGGATCACGATAGAGGGAACGGCAACCTTGGCGGCGGCTGCGAGCGCATCCTGATAAGCATTGCAGGCGGCAAGGTCGGCGAAAATAACGCCGGGACGCGCGCGTTCGAGCAAGCGCTCGGCACCGCCGAGCATCCACAAACCCGGCGCCAAAGAGCCGCCCAGCGTGGCGCGGTAACCTTCGCCCCAGATGGACATCATGTCGATGGCCGCGTGGTCGTTTGTTTTCGCGGCATTGAGCAAATCGTCGGACACCCGCATCGGCGCGGCGGTGGCGATCAGGCCAAGCGCGGTGATCTTGCCCGGATGACGCGCGGCGGTTTCCAGCGCCACCAGCGATCCCATGGAGTGGCCGACGATCCGGGCTCGCTCGACGCCGGCGGCATCGATCAGCGCCGCCGTCCAGTCGGCAAGCGCGGCGATGGACGGCAACGGCAC
Source organism: uncultured Alphaproteobacteria bacterium (assembly GCA_963829395.1). Taxonomy (GTDB): domain Bacteria; phylum Pseudomonadota; class Alphaproteobacteria; order Rhizobiales; family Xanthobacteraceae; genus BOG-931. The sequence continues at coordinate 405,205 of CAWHHX010000005.1, forward strand.
GCCGACTGACCGGCCGTGGCCGGGAAGATCCGGCGCCAGCACGCCATAACCGTGATGTGCGAACGAGCGGGCGAGCAGCGCCCACACCGAATGATCCATGCCGGCGCCGTGCAGAAAGACGATGGCCGGCAGCGCCGGATCGAAATTTTTACCGCCAGTGGCGACGTAGGTCTCGGAACCATTCACCGTGATGCGCATGGTATGTCCAGAAGCTCAATCCGCCGTCCCCGCAGAGGCGGCGACCCGGTTGTTTGTTCATCTTGCCGGCTCTGGATTCCCGATTTCGGGAATAAGCGGAGATTCGGCATCTTCATTTGAAAATCTCAGCCTTTCTGCGAGGCGCGCAGCGCCTGCCCGAGATCGTCGAGGATGTCGCTGGCGGCTTCGAGACCGACGGAAATACGGATGAGTTCCTCGCCGACACCGGCGGCGGCAAGCGCGGCCGCATCCATCTGCTGATGGGTGGTACTCGCCGGATGGATCACCAGCGTCTTGGCGTCGCCGACATTGGCGAGATGGCTCGCGAGCCGCACCGCCTCGATGAATTTGCGCCCGGCCGCGCGGCCGCCCTTGATGCCGAAGCTCACGATCGAGCCGGCGCCGTTCGGCAATAGCTTCTGGGCCAGCGCGTGGTCCGGATGGGTTTGCAGCGACGGATGCAACACCCAATCGACCGCCGGGTTTTTGCTCAAAGAGGCCAGCACCGCCGCGGTGTTTTCCATGTGCCGCTCCATGCGCAGCGGCAGCGTTTCTGTTCCTTGCAGCAGATGGAAGGCGTTGGTCGGCGACAGGCAGGCGCCGAAATCGCGCAAGCCCTCGGCGCGGGCGCGCATGATGAAAGCGGCCGGGCCGAATTCCTCGGCAAAGACGATGCCGTGATAACCAGCATACGGTTCGGTCAAGGTCGGAAATTTGTTGGACGCCTGCCAGTCGAACCGGCCGCCATCGATGATGACGCCGCCGATGGCGATGCCGTGCCCGCCGATCCATTTGGTGACCGAATGCATGACAACGTCAGCGCCGAGCGTGAGCGGGCGGCTCAGATACGGCGTCGCAAACGTATTATCGATCAGCAGCGGTATGCCGGCGGCGTGCGCGATCTCGCCGACGTTCGGAATATCGAGCACTTCCAGGCCCGGATTGCCGATGGTCTCGCCGATGACGAGCCGCGTGCGTTCGCCGATCGCGGCGCGGAAGCCGTCGAGATCGCGCGGCTTGACGAATGTCGTGGTGATGCCGAAGCGCGGCAGCGTGTGGGTCAGGAGATTGATGCTGCCGCCATAGAGCGAGGCCGAGGCGACGATATGGTCGCCGCTTCCCAACAGCGTCGCGATGGCAAGATGCATCGCCGCCATGCCGCTTGCCGTGCACACGGCGCCGACGCCGTCTTCGAGGGCCGCCAGCCGCTCCTCCAGCACCGCCGTCGTCGGATTGGAAATGCGCGTGTAGATGTGACCGGCGCGCTCTAGATTGAACAGCCCGGCGGCGTGATCGGCGTCGTCGAACACATAGGACGTGGTCTGATAGATCGGAACCGCGCGCGAACGGGTGACCGGATCGGGATGCTGACCGGCATGCAGGCTCAAGGTCTCGAAGGCGGGCGGTTTCGGTACGGGCATTTTTCCTCGTGGCTGAGGTGAAAAACCAGCGTTAAGAACGTCTAAACAACGTTCCGACGCTCCCACCATATAGCTGGGCGCGCAGGGCGCGCTGCGCGGGAGGCTTTTGGCAGAGTGCGCCAAGCCTGCAAAGCCGAAATTTCAAGAAGCTTAGAATGGAGCGGGCGAAGGGATTCGAACCCTCGACCCCAACCTTGGCAAGGTTGTGCTCTACCCCTGAGCTACACCCGCATCCGCAAAGGGTAAGTCGCAGTGCAAAGTGCACCGCACCGCACAGCTATGCCAAAGAGCGCGGCGCTTTGCAACCGGCTGGGCCACCGACCCGTTGGCTAGGCTAAACCGTTAAAAAATCCGCGGTATCAGTCGCCAGCGCACGATGCGTTGGTATTCGGCGTAGCCGGGGAGCCCGCTTGCGAGCGTCTGTTCCTCGTCGAACAGCCGCCAGATGACTGCCGCCGTCATCGGTACGAGCACCAGGAGGCCCCAATACGAGCCGAGCGCCAGCGGCATGCCCAAGAGGTAGAGGAAAGACCCGGCGTATTGCGGATGGCGCACGATGGCATAGGGCCCGGTCGAAACGACCCGCTGATCCGAGGCGATTTCGATCCTGGCCGAGGTGAAGGCGTTCTCTTTGAACACGCGCCAAACGACAGCGAACCCAACTGCAATCAAAATATCGCCGGCGATCACCGCGGCCAAAGGCGCCGCCGACCAGCCGAAACGATGGTCGAGCGCCGGCACCACCAGAAGCCCGACGAATCCGATCGAGGCGAAGAGCATGATGATCTTTTGTTTGGTCGTCTTTTCCGCCGTCGGGCCGCCGGCGATGCGGCGCTGCAGCAGCGCCGCATCGTGCTTTTCGAGATAGACCGTGATCAGAAACGACGCCCCGACGAAGATCGCCAGAAACAGCCAGCCCTGCCAATAGCGAACGGTTCCGGCCGCGACGAAAAGCACAAGCCCCATCATTACCGCAAGGAAGAAAAGTCCGAGCCACGCTTTGACATTTAAACTATTCATGCAAACTATTCATGCGAGTTGTTCATGCGAACCATTTCTAAACTATACCGACGCACGCATGCCGCCCGCCTCGCCTGACGAACTTTTCACATATTTGGACAGTCTCGGTATCGCCCACCAGACGGTGTGGCATCCGGCGGTATTCACGGTCGAGGAGGCTCGCGCGCAGCGCGATCGTGACCACCTCGCCGGCGGATTTACCAAAAACCTGTTCCTGCGCGACAAGAAGGGGGCTTTGTTCCTGGTCGTTGCGCCGGAAGACGCGACGATCGAACTCAAATCGCTGCACCGGCTCCTCGGCGCCACCGGGCGTTTTTCTTTCGCCTCGGCCGAGCTGATGCGCGAGCTTCTCGGCGTCGAGCCGGGTTCGGTGACGCCGTTTGCGGTCGTCAACGACAAGGCCGGCCAAGTGGCGGTCGTGCTCGATGCCGCGATGATGGCGCATGACGTGCTCAACTTTCACCCCTTGGCGAACACCGGCACGACGACAATATCCCGTGAAGGGTTGCTCACGTTCTTGGAAGCTACCGGCCATCGGCCGCGGATCGAGGCGGTTTCGGCGCCGCCGGGCTGAAGACCGCGATTGCATTCGGCGGCATTCTTCCCATTTATCAGACGAATAGGGGAGATTGCGGCCCAACTGGGCCCCAAAGGGAAGGCATAGCAGGGAGATGTTGCAGCAAGCGCAAACCGCCGCCGCCGACGGCCTCGTCAAGGACACGACGACGCAGACCTTCGTCAAGGATGTGGTCGAAGAGTCCAAGCGCCAGCCGGTCCTGATCGACTTCTGGGCGCCCTGGTGCGGCCCCTGCAAGCAGCTGACGCCGATCCTGGAAAAGGCGGTGCGCGCCGCCAAGGGCAAGGTGAAGCTCGTCAAGATGAATATCGACGAGCATCCGGCCATTCCGGGCCAAATGGGCATCCAGTCGATCCCGGCCGTCATTGCCTTTGTCAACGGCCAGCCGGCCGACGGCTTTATGGGCGCGTTGCCGGAAGGCCAGGTCGTGGCGTTCCTCGAGCGGCTGACCAAGGACAAGATCGGCGGCGAAGCGCAGGATCTGCTCAAGGCCGCCGAAGCGGCGTTCGCCGACGGCGATGCTGCCGGCGCCGCGGATCTTTATGCGCAGCTCCTGGCCGAGGACAACACCAACGTCCAAGCGCTCGCCGGCCTGGCGCGCACGTACGTTGAGACCGGGGCCATCGAGCAGGCCAAGCAGACGCTGGCGCTGGTGCCCGATTCCAAACTCAATGACGCGGCGGTCGTTGCCGCCAAGGCCGCGCTCGATCTTGCCGAACAGGCGAAAACGCTCGGACCGATTGCCGAGCTGGAGCAGAAAGTCGCCGCCAACCCGCTTGATCATCAGGCGCGCTTCGATCTGGGGCTGGCGCTCAACGGCAAGGGCCAGCGGCTCGAGGCGCTCGAGCAGCTGATCAGCATCGTCAGGCGCGACCGAAAATGGAATGACGACGGCGCCCGCAAGCAACTCGTCCAGCTGTTCGATGCATGGGGTCCGACCGACGAGGCCACGATCGAGGGCCGCAAGCGGCTTTCCTCGATCCTGTTCGCGTAGTCTTTCGTCTCTCGGCGGCGGGCGCGCGTTCGATCGCGTGCGGAGTACGACATGCCGATGAATGCGGTCTACAAGGGGCCCGACGACCTCCCCGGCGTGATCGCGATATTCCCGCTGCCGGGCGCGTTGCTGTTGCCGCGGGGGCAAATGCCGCTCAACATTTTCGAGCCGCGCTATCTGGCGATGATCGACGACGCGTTGCGCTGCGGAACGCGCGTGATCGGCATGATCCAGCCCGATGCCGCCCATCCCGGCCCCGACCAGGCCAAGCCGCAGCTGTTTCGGGTGGGCTGCGTCGGCCGCATCACCCAATTCGCCGAGAGCGGCGATGGCCGCTACCTGATCCAGCTCACCGGCGTCGCGCGCTTTCGCCTCGAGGAGGAGCTCGCGATCGATACGCCCTACCGGCAATGCCGGGTCACCTATCAGCCCTTCCTCGACGACTTTGTCGCGCGCAAGGGTGAGGATGCGGTCGACCGCAAGACACTTCTGCACACGCTGGCGGATTTTCTCAAGGCCAACGACCTCAAGGCAGACTGGGAAGGCATCGAGAATGCGCCCAATGAAGCCTTGGTCAACGCGCTGGCGATGATGTCGCCCTACGGCCCGGCGGAGAAACAAGCGCTGCTGGAAGCGCCGGACCTGAAAACCCGCGCCGAAATTCTGGTTGCCGTTACCGAGATCGAGCTCGCCAGGGGCGAGGACGGCGAAACGCCGTTGCAGTGAGCAATAAGGCCGCGCGGCTGCTGTTTGTCGATGTGATTTGTTATAGGTGCGATCGCATTGGAGCTTGTCATTGGAGTTTGCCATGTCATCCGACCATCCCGGCGACATTATCGATCCAAAACTCTTGGAAATCCTGGTCTGCCCGCTGACCAAAACTCCGCTCGAATATGACGCGCAGAAGCAGGAGCTGATCTCGCGCGCCGCCAAGCTCGCCTACCCGATCCGCGACGGCATCCCGATCATGCTGCCCGAGGAAGCCCGCCGGATCGATTGATGGTCTATCTCTGTCGTCACCCGCGGGCTTGACCAACGGGTCCATCCGGACTCGCGTCGCTTTTGGCACCGCCGCATGGATTGCCGGATCAAGTCCGGCAACGACGAAAAAATGGAATGTGGGAGGAATTCAGTGATCAAAATCTGGGGGCGGAACACGTCGGCGAACGTGCAAAAGGTGATGTGGGCGGTCGGCGAAATCGGCCTGCCGCACGAGCGCATCGATATCGGCGGACCGTTCGGCCAAAACCGCGAGCCGGCTTATCTGGCGATGAATCCGAACGGACTGGTGCCGACGCTTGAGGAAGACGATGGCTTTCTGCTCTGGGAATCCAACGCGATCGTGCGTTACCTTGCCGCGAAGCATCGCGCCGGTGTTCTCGAGCCCGCCGATCTGCGCGCTCGCGCCCGCGCCAATGCCTGGATGGACTGGCAGCTCAGCGTGCTCGCCCCGGCGATCACCCCATGCTTCTGGGGCTTGATCCGCACGCCGCCGGAGAAACGTGATTATGCCGCCATCGAAACTTCGAAACAAAAGACGACGGAGGCAATTGGCATTCTCGACGCCGAGCTCGCCAAAAGCGCATTCGTTGCCGGCGACGCCTTCTCCTACGGCGATATTCCGTCAGCCGTGATGGCCAATCGCTATCGCCAGCTCGTCCCCGAACGGCCGGCATTTCCGAACTTCGAGCGCTGGTTTGCGGCCATCGCGGCGCGGCCGGCCTTCAAGGACCAGGTCGCCGCGGTGGCGTTGGCGTGATGCGCGTTCCTTCCGCTCGTCCCCGCGGAGGCGGGGACCGAGTTTAGTTGACGCGCCGCGCTGGATTCCCGCCTTCGCGGGACTGAGCGGAGCCTCTACTCCGCCGCCGCGCGCGTGACGCCGGATTGCGTCGACACGATGTAATCCATCGCCGCCTGAACGCCGCCCTTCTTGTGCGGCACGCCGGCGAGCGTGAGCGCCATTTCCGTCGCCGCCAGTGCGCCGGCCATCATCGTATCGTTGACATCGCCCATATGGCCGATGCGGAAATATTTCTTCGCGTAGGGGCCGAAGCTCGCGCCGTAGGAAATATTGAAAGTGTTGAGCGCGACGCCGCGGAATTGATCGGCATCGTGGCCGTCGGGCAGCAATACGGCGGTGACCGTCGGCGAATAGTATTTCGAATCGCGGCAGAGGATTTCGAGCCCCCATGCCCGCACCGCGCGGCGCGTCGCCTCGGCCAAGCGGTCGTGGCGGGCAAAGACGTTGTCGAGGCCTTCCTCGTGCAGCATCGCAATCGACACGTCGAGGCCGTAGAGCATCTGCGTCGCCGGCGTGTAGGGAAAGAAGCCCTGCTTGTACATCGTCAGCATGTCGTCCCAGAGGAAGAACGATTTCGGCAGCTTCGCCGTCTTGGCGGCGCGCAACGCCTTCTCGCTCACGGCGTTGAACGACATGCCGGGCGGCAGCATCAATCCCTTCTGCGCACCGCCGACGGTGACGTCGACGCCCCATTCGTCGTGGCGGTAGTCGGTCGAGGCGAGCGAGGAGATGGTGTCGACCAGGAACAAAGCCGGATGCCCCACCGCGTCGATGGCCTTGCGGATTTCGCCGATCGGCGAGAGACAGCCGGTCGCAGTCTCGTTGTGCAGCACGCAGACTGCCTTGATCTCGTGCGCCTTGTCGTTGCGCAGATGCTCTTCGATGACTTTCGGATCGGCGCCGATGCGCCAATCGGTCTTGATGAATTCCGGCTTCAATCCCAGCCGCTCGGCCATCACCTTCCACAGCGTGGCGAACTGGCCGGTCTCGACCATCAGCACGCGGTCGCCGGGCGACAGCGTGTTGGTGAGCGCCGCTTCCCAGGCGCCGGTGCCGGTCGCGGTGTAGATGATGACCGGCTGCGTAGTCTTGAAAATGGTCTTGATGCCTTCGAGCACGCGCTTGGTCAGCTTGGCGAATTCAGGGCCGCGTTGATCGATGAGCGGCATGTCGATTGCGCGCAGCACGCGGTCGGGAACGGGCGTCGGCCCGGGGATTTGCAGGAAATGGCGCCCGGGAAGACGCGAGGCGTTCTGCGGCATTGGTCGGCACTCCTTCGGACGTTGTGTATCAGTGGAGCATGACCTGTTCGGAAAACCGGTATCCACTTTTCCGGCTCATACTCAAAAAATCCCCGGCTGCGCCAGTCCGACGGCAGCGCCGCGGCGCCTTGATCCCCGAATGCTCCACGTGGGTCAAGTCTCTTATCCGCCGCAGGCTTTAACGTCGTGTTGATGCGGAGCGGCCGCTCAGGTCAGCAGCCCGTTGCGGCGATCGGCCCTTGTCGTTGGGCCATTTATTGGGCAGCGCTGCGAGCGGCAAAACTTCGATAATTCGCGCGTATTTGCCGGCCACCGAACGGTTGCCCTCCTAACGTTCGGCTCCGAGCGCGCTTTCATGCCAACGGCGCAATGCCAGATAATTGACGAGCGAAAGCAAGTAAAAGATAACGATGCCGGCTGCGGACAGGAGCAGCAACGCCGCGAACATGCGGGGGATGTTGAGGCGATAGCCCGAACTCGGCGATGCGGTAGGCTAGGCCCGATCTAGCGCCCGCCGAACCCGCCGCGATCTCGGCGACGACGGCGCCGATCAGCGACAACCCGCCGGCAATACGCAGACCGCCGAGAATGTAGGGCAGCGCCGACGGCAGCCTGAGCCGCCACAACATCTGCCCGCGCGACGCACCATAGAGCGAGAACAGGTCGCCGAGATTGCGATCGACCGAACGTAGCCCGAGCGTCGTGTTTGCCAGCACGGGAAAGAAAGCCACGATCCAGGCGCAGGCGAGCACCGCCGCCTGCTGCGGCAGGTAGACGAGAAGCAACGGCGCGACGGCAATGACCGGCGTCACCTGCATGATCACCGCATAGGGATAAAGCGAATATTCGACCAGCCGCGACTGATTGAAAAGGACCGCAAGGCCGATGCCGCCGGCCGCCGCGAGCAAAAAGCCCTCGACGGTGGTGACAAGCGTGACGACGAGCGATCGCGACAGCAACGCCCAATCGGCGACAAGCGTCTGCAAGATCAACCCGGGCGCCGGCAAGACGTAGGGTGGAACGTTTTCGATCCGCACCGCCAGTTCCCAGATCAGGAGACCGAGGGCCAGGACGACAATTGGCAACGCAATGCGGAGCACACGGTCACGGCGTTCACGCATGGAGGCGCGCGTCGATCGGGTGCCTGCCACCGCTCGTCCCCGCGAAGGCGGGGACCCAGTGCTTTGCTGATCCGCCGCCCCTGGACTCCCGCTTGCGCGGGAACGAGCGGGTGGAAGGTCGCTCACAGTTCACCTCCCGCCGCCATAGCTTGCGCCAGCGCCTCGGACGCGCGTCGGCAGTAAACGGCATATTCGGACGACGTGCGGAAATCCCGATCGCGTGGATAGGGAGCGTCGATCGCAAGTTCGGTGAAAACGCGTCCCGGCCGCGCCGCCATCACCACGACCCGGCTCGACAGATAAACCGATTCAAAAACTGAATGCGTGACGAAGACGACGGTCGTGCGCAGCGCCTGCCACATCCGCAATAGATCGTCGTTGAGTTTAAAACGCGTGATCTCGTCGAGCGCGGCGAACGGCTCGTCCATCAGAAGAAGCTGCGGCTCGGTGACCAGCGCCCGCGCAATCGAGACGCGCATGCGCATGCCGCCGGAAAGCTCCCGCGGATAGGCGTGGCGGAAGGCTGTCAGCCCGACGCGGTCGAGCGCCGCAGCAACGCGCTCCGCGGTATGCGCCGCCCGTGCGCGCTGCAGATCGAGCGGCAGCAGAACGTTATTCGACACCGACGCCCACGGCATCAAAGTTGGCTCCTGGAAGACGAAGCCGAGACGATTTCGGCTCGGCGTCGGATCGGACGCAGCCGGCCATTCAACCACGCCGTCGGTCGGGTCGCTCAAGCCGGCGATGATGCGCAACGCCGTCGATTTGCCGCAGCCCGACGGGCCGAGCAGCGCGACGAATTCGCCCGGCCGGATTTCAAGATCAAACCCGGCGAGCGCCCGCGTGCCGTTGGGAAATTCCTTGCCGACGCCACGCAGCGCGACGAGGGGAGCCAAATGCATGCGCGGCCGCCTCAGGCTGAGTTCAATGTCGCTCGAGCCCGACCTTCTGGTTGACGAATTGCAGGGTGTAGGCTTTGCGGTAATCGAGGCTAGCCTTGGTGACGCCGGCGCGCACCATTTTGTCGAAGAAATCCTTCATGCGCGTGTCGGTCATGGCGCCGATGCCGAGCGTGGCCGTATCGCCGGAATCGACGATACCGTAATCCTTCATCTTGGCGATGGAGTAGGCCAGCAGCTCATCGGTCATTTCCGGGTTTTGGCTTTTGATCAGCGCATTGGCCGCGGCATTGTCGCCGTAGAGATAATTGCGCCAGCCGATGATCGATGCGTCGACGAAGCGCTGCACGAGTTCCGGCTTCTTCTCGACCAGCGCACGGCGCGTCTCGATCAACGTCGAATAGGGTGAAAAACCCTGATCGGCGAGCAGGAATATCTTCGGCTTGAACTTGCCTTCCTTCTCGATGGCAAAGGGCTCCGACGTGACGTAGCCCTGCATCGCGCTTTTCTTGTCGGCGAGGAACGGCTGCGGGTTGAAGGTGTAGGGTTTGACCTGATCGTCCTTGAAACCGAAATCGGCCTTGAGCCATTGGTAATAGGTCGCCATGCCCTCCTTGGATATGAACAGCGTCAATTTTTTCAGATCCTCGAACCTGTCGATGCCTTGATCGGGGTGGGCGATGAGGACCTGCGGGTCCTTCTGGAACAGCGCGGCGACTTCGATGGTCGGCACGTTGTGCTCGACGGCGTCAAAACCCTGCAGCGTGTTGGCGCTCAGATAGAAGTCGATCTTGTCGACCAGCAACAGCATCCGATTGTTGGCGTTCGGGCCGCCGGGCACGATGGTGACATCGAGGCCGTATTTTTTGTAGGTGCCGTCGGCCAGCGCCTGGTAGAAGCCGCCATGCTCGGCTTCCGCCACCCAATTGGAGCCGAACGTGACCTTGTCCAAGGCCTGGGCGGAAGCCGGTCCGGCCACCGCCGCTGTGGCCGCCAGGACAAAGGCCGCAAGCATTCTGCGGGACCTTGTAACGAAATGCATAGGTTGCTCCTTTAACAGGCAACGCGAGAATAGAGCATGATCCGCAACAATGCCTGCTCCGACTGGAGTAGTCTGGGCGGGAAACTGGGACGTGAGAAACTTGGTTAGTAAAAACTTGGGCGATTGAAAACCCGATGACGCTGCCGAAACGCGACTGGATGGAGATGACCTGGCAGGACATTGCCGGCGCCGGCGCGGCGACGGCCCGCTGGATCGCGGTGCTGCCGCTGGCCGCGGTCGAGCAGCACGGGCCGCACCTGCCGCTCGGCGTCGATACGTTTATTGCCGAGGCGTATCTGGCGCGGGTGCGCCAAATCCTCCCCGCGGCGCTGCCGGTGTGCTTTCTGCCGGTGCAACGCGTCGGCGTCTCGGTGGAGCACATTGCCTACCCGGGCACGCTGACGCTTTCGGCGGCGACCGCGATCGCCGCCTGGACGGAGATCGGCGAAAGCCTGGCGCGCTCGGGCCTCCGCAAGTTCGTCCTCGTCACCAGCCACGGCGGCAATGTCGCGGCCATGGAATTGGTGGCGCGCGATCTGCGCGCGCGGCGCGGCATGCTCGCGGTCACCGTCGGCTGGCATCGCTTCGGCTATCCGGATGACCTGTTTTCGGGCGAAGAAAAACGTCATGGCATACACGGTGGCGATGTCGAGACGTCGCTCATGCTCGCCGGCAAGCCGGAAACGGTGCGCATGGAGAAGGCGCCGAATGCGACGCCGGCGACCGTCGGCATGGCACAGGAATTCAAATGGCTCGGCGCCTATCGGCCAGCGGGCTTCGCCTGGATGACGCAGGATATCCATCCAAGCGGCGCGATCGGCAACGCAACGCTCGCGGACGCGGCGAAGGGCGAAGCGGTGCTCGCCCACGGCGCGGCAGCGTTTGTCGAGTTGTTGCACGAAGTGGATCGCTTCGATCTCGAGCGATTGCGGGAAGGCCCGTAACGACGAGATCGACGCCGGGCCTGGCGGCATTTTCGATGAGCCAGACGTCATTCCGGAGCGCGAAAAGCGCGAGCCCGGAATAACGGCTACGCCGCGATCTTGACGTATTCGAAGTCGCCCGGCTTGTTGTCGATGCCGATGCGCGGCGGCGCGATCCAGTTGGCAAACTGACCCGGCTCCGACACCGGCTGCATCAGGCTGACGATGAAATCGCCGTCGGCCTTCGAGGGCAGCCATTTGTCGGCGTCGCGGCTCCAGGTGCCTTCATCGATGATGACGCCGGCCGGCGAAACCTTGACGTCCTTGAACTCGCCGATGTCGCGATGGAAGCCGACATGCGGCAGTGCGAGCTTGAAGGATACGCCGGTCTTATCGATCACCTTGTTCCAGCGGTCGATGCCGCGCTGGCAGTCGGTGGTGTAGTCGTCGCGCAGCCGCATATTGACGGCGGTGAGCGCCGGCTCATCGACGCGCTTGATCGCGCCGTCGACGAACTTGAGCACCGCATAGGTCGAATTTTCCAGCCGGTGATCGTCGTCGATCTTGGTCTCCTGGAAGCGGCCCTTCAGCCCGGCATTGAATGCGTTGGCGGCGTTGGTCGAAACCTCCGAGCCGAACAGATCGAGCGAGAGCGAATAATGCAGGTTGAGCTTCTTCTGGATGGTCGGCAGATCGATCACCCCGAGCTTGCGGATTTTCTCGATCTCGTTCGGATCGTCGATGCCGGCCGCTTTCATCGCCTCGCAGGTGCGCTGGATGGTGCGGCCGACGCCGGTCTCGCCGACGAACATGTGGTGCGCCTCTTCCGTCAGCATGAAGCGGCAGGTGCGCGACAGCGGATCGAAGCCGGATTGCGCCAGGCTTTCGAGCTGCATCTTGCCGTCGCGGTCGGTGAAGAAGGTGAACATGTAGAATGACAGCCAGTCCGGCGTCGCCTCGTTGAAAGCGCCAAGCATGCGCGGCTTGTCGGCGCTGCCGGAACGGCGTTGCAACAATTCGGCCGCTTCCTCGCGGCCGTCGCGGCCGAAATATTTTTGCAGGATATAGACCATCGCCCAGAGGTGGCGGCCTTCCTCGACATTGACCTGGAAGACGTTGCGCAGGTCGTAGAGCGACGGCGCGGTCTTGCCGAGATGTCGCTGCTGCTCGACCGACGCCGGCTCGGTGTCGCCCTGGATGACGACGAGGCGCCGCAGCATGGCGCGATATTCACCCGGCACGTCCTGCCAGGCGGGATCGCCGTAGTGATGACCGAACGGAATCTTCCGGTCGTCTTCCTTGGGCGCCAGCAGGATGCCCCAGCGGTATTCCGGCATTTTCACATAATCGAACTTGGCCCAGCCTTTCGGATCGACCGACACGGCGGTGCGCAGATAGACCAGCGCCTGCTGGAAACCTTCCGGCCCCATGTCCATCCACCAATCGATGTAGCCGGGATGCCAGCTTTCCAGCGCGCGCAGCACGGTGCGGTCTTCGGCAAGATTGACGTTGTTCGGGATCTTGGTGGTGTAATCGACGTCCTCGATGATCATGGCTAGCTCCTGTTCCGGGCCTCAAACCCGGCGCGTGTCGAAGACCGGCTGCTGACCGGTGCCGTAGCGCTTGAGCGCTCCGTCCTCGCCCACCGCGTTGGGACGCTGGAAAATCCAGTTCTGCCACGCGGTCAGCCGGGCAAAGATTTTCGATTCCATGGTCTCCGGTCCGGCGAAGCGCAGATTGGCTTCGAGGCCGGTGAGGCCGTCCGGCGAGAAGCTCGCGCGCTCTTCGAGGAAAACGCGCACCTCGTCGTCCCAATCGATGTCGTCGAGCGCAAAGGTGATGAGACCGAGTTTTTGCGCGCGCGCGGCATCGAGCATTTTTTCGCGTTCGGATTTCGCCGCTTCGAGATCGGCCGGATCGGCGAGAAAGCGGCTTCCCAGCCGCGTCAGCCCATTCGACATCGGATAGGCGCCGAAATTGGCTTCGGCCAAAGCGATCGTCGCCGGCGGCTTGTTGTCGCCCTCGCGCTGGCCGAGGAACATGTAGGAGCGGTCGCTGGCGAAGGCGAGCTCGGCCAGCGTGCCGGCAAAGCACGAGCCGGGTTCAATCAGCGTCACCAGCGAGCGCGAGGTGAGATCGACGCGCTTGAGCACGCGCTTCCAGAAGTGGCGGATTTCGTGGGCGAGCCAGTGATCCTTGTTGGCGTCGAGGAAATGCTCGTACGCCATCACCTCGGCCGGATCGCCGGACGACTTGAAGACGATCGCCGCGACGTCGAATTCATTGAGCCGGATGTTGAGGATCGCGTCGTCGAGTTCGCGTGCAAGCTTGAGCGGCCAGAATTCCGCGCCGAGCGCCGTCATGGCGTCGGCCGCAGCCGGCGGCGGCGTGGTCGGTCCACGCAGCACGATGGTGGCAATGCGGCCGCCCCGGTCGAACTCGACCGCGACCGAACTATACTCGACGCCGTTGGCGGAGAATGTGCGGGCGAGCGGGGTCAGCTTGATGCCCTGCCCGGCTTGGCCACGCCGCGACTTCGCGGCAAAATCCTTGGCGCGCGCCGTGACGGCGTCCTCGAACTTCGAACCGGGCACCGCCTCGTCGACCAGCCGCCAGTCGAGCGCGCGTTTGCCTTTCACGCCCTCCTCGGTGGTGCAGAAGAAGTCGGCGTGGTCGCGCCGCACCTTGCGCTTGTCGGAGACGCGGGTGAGCCCGCCAGTGCCGGGCAGGACCGCCAGCAGCGGCAGTTCCGGCAACGACACAGCGGAAGATCCGTCATCGACCAGCATGATGTAGTCGGCCGCGAGCGCCAGCTCATAGCCGCCGCCGGCTGCCGTGCCGCTGATAGCGCAGATGGTTTGCAGCCCGGAATTCTCGCTTAAATCCTCGAGGCCGTTGCGGGTCTCGTTGGTGAATTTGCAGAAATTGACTTTGTGCCCGTGGCTCGCGCCGGCCAGCATGCGGATATTGGCGCCGGCGCAGAATACCCGCGGCTTGCCGGAGCGCAGCACCACGACGCGCACCTGCGGATGCTCGAAGCGAAGCCGCTCGATGACATCGGCCAGCTCGATATCGACGCCAAGATCGTAAGAGTTGAGCTTGAGCTCGTAGCCTTCAAACAGCGCGCCCTTCTCGTCGACATCGAGCAGGAGCGTGGCGACGTCGCCGGCGATGTTCAGCTTCCAATGGCGATAGCGCGACGGCTCGGTTTGGAAATCGATCCGTGTTCGGCCGTTTGCCAGCGGACGCTCGGGGGTATGCGCGTCGGCCATCAAAGCGTTTCCTGATATGTATTATAATTCATAGGCAACGAACGCGAAATATGCACTATAATGCACTAGGCCGCAACCCCGGAATCGGCGGTCCCCTCGCCTTCGTGGTGGTCGCGCAGCAACCGGTTGATGAAAGCCGAGACGGTCTCCAGCGTCTGCGCGGGCGCATCGCGATGGGGCGAATGCCGCACGCCCGGCAGGATCGCCACCTCGACCGGGCAGTAGCATTCCTGCTGCGCTGCCTCGATCTGCTTGATCGTGCCGTATTGGTCGTCGGCGCCTTGGACGATGAGGATCGGCACGCGGATATAACCGAGTGCCTCGGTGATGTTCCAAGCGCGAAAGTCGGGATTGAGCCAAGGCTCGCTCCAGGAGCGGAACGCGCTGTCAACGTCGTCATGCCAGCGCTTGAGCTTGTCGCGCAGATTGCCCGTCGCGTAATCCGCGTTGGTCCGGCGGATCTGGGCGAGCCCCATCTCCTCGGTGAAGAAATGCGGCGCCATCAGCACGAGGCCGCGCACGCGGTGGTCCTGCACGCCGCCGGCATAGATGGTCGCGATCGAAGCGCCGTCACTGTGGCCGAACAGGACGCCGCGTTCAAAGCCGATCGCCGCCAGCACGCGCGGCAACACGTCGAGGGCTTCCTCGTCCATAAACTTGACCGAGCGCGGCAGCTTCCCCGGACTCGATTGGCCGTAATTGGCGCGCGAGTAGACGAAAACACCCGCGCCGGTCGCCGAAGCAAGTTGCTCCGGAAACGCGCCCCACAGGCCGACCGAGCCAAGGCCCTCGTGCAGCATGACGATGGTTGCCGCCTCGTTCGGCCGCGGTCCGATCATGCGGTATTCGAGCCGCAGCGGGGGAACGTCGAGAAAGCCTTCGTCGGCAAGCGTCACGACGTCGGCTCCCCGAGCCATGGCGCAATGATGCGCAGCAGCTTGGCAAAGCTTTGTTCGACAGCATCGCCGGAGGTCTCGACCTCCGCTTCGGCGCGGGCATAGTCGGCGCGCCGCGCTTCCAGGATCGCGACCAGGTCGGCCATCGCCTGACGGTTCTGCGCCATCGGGCGAAAATCGCCCTGCGCCATGACCCGGCTCATGTGCTCTTCCGGCCTGGCCTTGATCCAGATGGTGTGGGCGTGACGCAGCAGCAGCGCGTAGCTTTCGAGATTGGACACGATGCCGCCGGCGGTCGTGATAATTGCCGCGTCATGCTCGGCGATCACGCGTTCCAGCGCGCTCCGCTCCTGGCGGCGGAACGTCGCGGTCCCGGCCATCTCGATCAGATCGGGAATGCTGGCGCCGTAATCCTCTTCGACGCGGCGGTCGAGTTCGATAAAGGGCCAGCCGAGATGCTGGGCAAGCATGCGCCCGAGCGTCGATTTGCCGGCGCCGCGCAAGCCGACGAGCGCGATGCGCCGGGCCCGGTCGGCGCCAGCACGAAGCACGATGCGGGCTTCGATGTCCTTGGCGAGCGCCGGCAATTCTTTTTCCGGCACCTGCGCCAGCAGATCGAGGATGGCGCCAAGTTCGGCCGTGCGCGCGCCCTGCTCGGGCAAGAGCGCCGCCGCCGGAAGATCGAGTGCTTGCGCGATGGCGCGCAAAACGCTCACCGACGGATTGCCGGCACCGCTCTCGATCTGCGCCAGATATCGCTCGGAGGTTTCGGACGCCTCCGCCAATTGCCGGCGCGTCATGCCGCGCTTGGCGCGATGGCGGCGCACCTCACGTCCAATCGCCGCCAGGAAGGCGGCCGAAGGCAGGCCCTCGCCATGGGCGACGTGGGCAAGCTTCTGCGGCAGCTGGGTTTTCGCAGTTGGTCCCGCCACAGTCCGCCTCATGCATTATAATTCATGCGCTATAATGCACGGCGGGGCGCGGATTAGCAAGGTTTGGGAGCGTCGCGTCGTTACTCGAAAATCTTCCGCCAGCCGCCATTCTGCGGCTGGGCCAGCGGCTCGCTTTCGTCGGCATCAGGCCCGGGATCGTCCGGCGCGTGCACGAGCGGGATGACCGCTTGCGGCTTCGATTGCGGCGGGGAGACACGGCGAGGTGGCGGCGCGTTGCCGGCAGGCTCGACACCAATAGGTGATGCGTCCGTCTTCTCTTCCGCTGCCGGCTTCTCCAGCGCCGCCGGCATGTTTTCCCCGATCGGTTCGCTCGCAGTCGCAGTCGGCGCAGCCGCAATCGTCGCCGCCGAAGTCGGTTCAGATTCTATCCCCGGCAAAGCAGCCGGGACCTCGGTCACCGGAACGCGCCATTCGAAGGCATCGAGCTTGCCGCTCGGCGACACCGGCAGCCAGCGGTCCGAAATATGTCCCTCGGCGGTCCAGGCTGGATCGGGCGCGGCATTGACCGCGCGGGCGATCCACTCGCGGGCCCGGCCTTCGTCATTGTGCTCGATGCGCTCAAGCTCGGCCATCAGCAACGCCACGCGCCTGGTCGGCGCGGCGAGAAACGACGCAAGCGCGGCGCGCGCCTTGCCGAATTCCCGCGCATCGAGGGCGGCGCGGGCCAACGCCAAAGCGCCCTCGATGTGGCCCGGCACTTTTTTCGCCAGCGCTTCGATGCGTTTGAGACGATCGCGCGCCGCGTCGCCGATGCGGAGTCCGGAAAGCACTTGCACAAGATCGGGGTGCGGATGCGCCTCCCACGCTCTGTGGACGACACGCGAGGCTCGGCGCAGGTCGCCGCCCTCAGCCAGCATGCGGCCGGCAAGCGTTGCAGCCGGCACGAATGTCGGCGCGAGCTTGTTCGCCTCCAGCGCGAACGCCTTGGCATTGTCGCGATCGGTCTCTTCGGTGGCATGCGCGCGCGCCGTCAGCATCACCGCGCGCTGCCGGCGATAGCTATCCTTGCCGAGCGCCCGCTTGTTGCTTTCGAGGAGCGCAAGCGCGCCGGCCCAATCGCCGGTGCGGCAGCGAAACTCCAGCACCGCCTTGCCGGCCCAGCCGAGCGACGGATTTTCGCGCGCCGCTTCTTCGGCAAAAGCGTGGGCGCCGGCATGATCGCCGCGACGCCGCGCTTCGATATGGAGCCCGTGCAGACCGAGCGCTTTGGTGTCGGCGCGGCCGGCCAGGCTGCGAAAGGCGCTGTCGGCCGCCTCGCGATCGCCGCCAAGCTGGGCCGCCTGCGCGCTGAGCAAGAGCGCAAGCGGCTCGGCCGGCGCGATGCGCTTTGCTTCCGCCGTATGCTGGCGCGCCGCGACAAGATCGCCGGCGCCGACTGCAATCAGCCCACGCGACATCGCCTCGTAGGCGCGCTCGCCGCGACGATGATGCAGATGACGGCGCAGCATGAAAGGCGAGCGAAACAGCGCACTCAGCAGGCTCCAAAGCAGCGCCAGCGCCGCCATGGCCGCCAGCAGCACAGCGCCGAGAACCATCAGCGAGGTTTCGATGCGCATGCCCTGCCAGGTGACGACGACCTCGCCCGGCCGGTCGGCGAGCCACACGACGCCGAGCGCCAAGAGGCCGACGACGATCAAAAAGACGACGACGCGGATCATTGCGAGACCGGCTTGCCGAGCGCGGCAAGAGCATCGGCGGCGATGCGCCGGCTCGCGGCTAGCGCCGCTTCGCGGGCTTGTGCTTTTTTGACCCAGCTATCGGCGAGAGCGCGCGCCGCCTCGGGCAGTTTGGCAATGTCGGCGAGCGCCGCGGCACTATCGCCGCGGGTCGCGGCCGCGTTGATGCGGGCGATCGCCGACGCGGGATCGTCGCCCGCCGGCGCCGCCGCGGTGCCAACCGGCGTGATGCGGACGAGTTTTCTTGCGCGGCTTTCCAGCCGGGCGAAGAAGGAATTGTTGTTCGGCTCTGCTTCTGTTGCCCGATACAGGGCCGGAATAAGCGTGGCGAGTTCACGGCCGAGCTCCGCGGCGCTCGGCACACCTTGGGCAGCAAACGGCTGGAGCGCTGCCGTTGCATTCTGTTCGGCGCCAAGCGCGGTCACCGCGCCAAGCTCGGCCTGATACGGCGCACCGCGCTCGACGGTGGCGCGCAGCGCCTCGGCGGCGACGGTCATGCGGGTCGCCCGGTCGTCGGCACTGGAACTGGACGTGCGTAGTGCGGCGTCGGCGGAAAGCGATTTGACGGCGCCTTCCAGCGCGGCAATGCGGTTCGCCAACGGGTCGAGATCGCCATGCCGGACGCCGGCCTCGGCGGCGCTCTTGGCGGCGTCGGCCGCAGCCGACGCGGCCTTGGCCTGTGCCAGCGCGGTCTGCGACGCCGCCGCGACGTCATCGACGCGGCGCGTCAGCGCGGCAAGCGAATCGCCGAGCGCTTTGGCTTGCGCTTCCGCCGCCGTCAGACGGCTCGCCAGCACCGCATCGGGGCGCTGCGCCTGCAGCGCTTGTTGAATCCGATCGAGCCGAGCGGAGATTTCATCGGTGTCAGCGGTCTTGGCGCTCTGGGCGCCCGACTCTGAGGCAATGGTCGGCGCTGCGGCCTGGCGGATGGGCGCGAAACCAGCGGCCCAAAGTCCCGCAGCAATGACACCGGCAACGACGGCGCCGATCAGAATGCCGACGGCGTATGGTGTGGCGTGACCGAAAAAACTACGGCCGCGGGCGCCCGGCACAGCGTCCGCCGTGGTTCCATGTGCCGCCTCCGTATCCGGGTTCGGTGGCGACTCTGGCGCACCGGTTTGGACTTCCTTCGCCGTCAGATCGATGGTCGGCGGCCGGCGGCGCGGCGTGCTGTCAGCCTCGCTCATGGGTTCTCCAAATTAAGCGCTCAAATGCCAAACGCTCGAAGCCAAGCGGCCAATTCGTAGCACCGAATGTTCGCCGCTTCGGCATAGTACGCAGGCGCGATGGCGGCAACACGACCATAGACGCGCACAATAAGGGGAAAACACAGTTCAAGGTGCGGGAATGAGCGCCATCATGGCCGCCTCGGTCGGCTCCGACGCGATGCGGATATCGGCCGCGCCGGCTTGTCGAAGCGGCTCCGCAACCTGCGCCGACATGCAGAAATGGACCGGCTGTTTCAGCGCACGGTGCTCGAGGCCGCCGGCGCGCGCAGCATTCAAGTAGGCCTCGGCGCTGCGCCTGGAAAAATGCAGTACGCCCTGCAATCCCTCCGTCATGACAGCGGCCACCGCTGGCGCAAGAGAAGGCGCGGCGACGGCGCGATAAACAACGATGCTGCGCAGCGCAATGCCGCGCCCGGAGAGAGCGCCGGCAAGGTCACCGGCGCGGTCGGCGCCGGCAAGATAGAGCAGCGAGGCGCCACGCCTGAATCGCGCCGCAGCCAGAGCCGCAAGATCGCCGACGTCGCCGTCGGCGGACGTCACATCGGCAAAGCCGACGGCGCGCATCGCCTCGGCGCTGCGGCCGCCGACGGCGAACACTGGAAGCGCGCGCAATTGCGCGAAGCGCGCGTGTCGGGCAATCGCCGGCGCGGCATTGGCGCTGGTCACGAGTATGGCCGTGAACGGCCCCGGGCCGATCTCGGCATCGTCGACCGGCTCGATACGCAGCAGCGGGACGACGACAACGTCATGGCCGCGCTGGCGCAGCGCGGCGGCGGTCCGCTCCGCGTCCGGCTCGGGCCGCGTGACCAGCAGCCGCATGTCACACCCGGATGAAGAAGTCGGCGCTGGCGCGGTCGCGCAATTCGCGGCCGGCGTCGGCGCCGAGCTCGGCCGCGGTTTCGCGGCGGCCCTCGCGCAACACCTCGAACGCTTCGCTGCCGTCCGGCTTCACGATGATGCCGCGGAAGCGGAGCGTTCCGCCCTCGATTGTGGCGTGACCGCCGATCGGCGTCCGGCAGGAGCCGTCGAGCACGGCGAGGAAAGCGCGTTCGGCGGCGAGCGCGGCCGCCGTATCGGCGTCGTCGATCGCTTCGACGAGCGCGCGGGTTTTTGCATCGTCCGCGCGAAGTCTCAATGCCGATGGCGCCTTGGCCGACGGCCGGCACGAACGCGTCAGGATCGAGAATCGCCGTTGCCGCCGACAGAAGCCCGAGCCGCTTCAAGCCGGCGACCGCAAGGAGCGTTGCGTCCACTTCGCCGGCGTCAAGTTTGCGAAGCCGCGTTTCCACGTTGCCACGCAACGTGACGGCGGCAACATCCGGCCGCAGCATTTTGACCAAAGCCTGCCGGCGCGGCGACGCGGTGCCGACGACTGCGCCCGGCGGCAGCTCGCGCAAGGTCGCGGCTTTCCGGCTGATGAACGCATCGCGCGCGTCCTCGCGCGGTGGAAAACCCGCGAGCACAAGCCCAGCTGGCAGGGCGGTCGGAAGATCCTTCGAGGAGTGCACAGCAAGATCGATGCTCCCGGCCAGCAGCGCCTCCTCGATCTCCTTGGTGAAAAGCCCTTTGCCGCCGGCCTCGGCCAGCGGCCGGTCCTGGACGATATCGCCCGTCGTACGAATGACTTTGATCTCAATCCGCGCGACCTCGGTGCCGGTGGCTGCGGCAATGCGGCTCTGCACCTCGCGCGCCTGCACCAGCGCCAGCGGGGAACCGCGCGAACCGATGCGCAAGACCGGTGTTTCAGTCGAAGATTGTGCCACCAGACCATCCAATGATACGCCATCGCCGTTGCAACGAGCGACGTGCTTCGCAGTCACAACGAGCCCATATAATACACCGATGATCATCCTCGGCATCGAAACGACCTGCGACGAAACGGCCGCCGCCGTGGTGGAGCGGAATGCTGACGGCCACGGCCGCATTTTGTCCAACATTGTTCTTTCGCAGATCAGCGAGCACGCCGCATTCGGCGGCGTGGTGCCGGAAATCGCTGCCCGCGCCCATGTCGAGACGCTGGATACCGTCATCGCCAAGGCGATGAACGAGGCGCAGGTTTCGTTCGCCGCGCTCGACGGCATTGCCGCCGCCGCCGGGCCCGGCCTGATCGGCGGCGTGATCGTCGGGCTGACCATGGCCAAGGCGATCGCCCTGGTGCACGGCAAGCCGCTGATCGCGGTCAACCACCTGGAGGCGCACGCGCTGACGGCGCGGCTCACCGACGCGACGGCGTTTCCTTTTTGCCTGTTCCTTGCTTCCGGCGGCCACACGCAAATCCTTGGCGTGCGCGGCGTCGGCGATTACCTCCGCATCGGCGGCACCGTCGACGACGCGATCGGCGAAGCCTTCGACAAGACGGCGAAGCTCCTTGGGCTCGGCTATCCGGGCGGCCCGCTGGTCGAAAAGGAAGCGGCGCACGGCGATCCCGAACGGTTTGCGCTGCCGCGGCCCATGACCGGGCGCCACGATGCGAACTTTTCGCTCTCGGGACTGAAGACCGCGCTGCGCCTGGAGGCGCAAAAAATCGCGCCGCTGAGCGATGCCGACGTGGCCGATCTGTGCGCATCGTTTCAGCAGGCGGTCGGCGAAGTGGTCATGGACCGGCTGCGTAATGGCCTGCGCATGTTTCGCGACCAGGTCGGCACGCCGACGGCGCTGGTGTGCGCCGGCGGCGTCGCCGCCAATCAAGCGATTCGCAAGGCGCTGCATCGCGTCGCGTTCGAGGTCGGCATCACGCTGGTCGCACCGCCGCCGGCTTTGTGCACCGACAATGGCGCGATGATCGCCTGGGCCGGCGCCGAGCGGCTGGCGCTTGGGCTCACCGATTCGCTGGCCACCGCGCCGCGCGCGCGCTGGCCGCTCGCCGAAGTAACGAAGGCGGCGGGTTAGCGAGCAGAGCGAAAATTCCGGAATCTCGCTATTGCTCACGTCGTAATCGGATCACGCGCGCCCCGCGTCGAGCTGCGCGAGTATTGTCTCCAAGCGTTCCAGCCGGTCTGCTTCGCCGGGCGGCTTGTCCCAGCGCAATCGGTTGATGCGTGGGAATCGCATGGCCAATCCAGATTTGTGCCGTGTCGAGCGCTGCAGGCCCTCGAAAGCGACTTCCAGCACCAGACCTTCATCCGGCTGGTGCACCACCTCGCGCACCGGCCCGAACCGGTCAATGGTATTGCGGCGCACGAAGCGATCGATCTGCAAAAGCTCCTCGTCGGTGAAGCCGAAATAGGCCTTGCCGACCGGCACCAGTTCGTCGCCGTCATCGCCGTGCGTCCAGACGCCGAACGTGTAGTCGGAATAAAACGACGACCGCTTGCCGTGGCCGCGCTGGGCGTACATCAGCACGGCATCGACGATGAACGGATCGCGCTTCCATTTCCACCATGGGCCTCTCGGACGGCCGGGAACGTAGAGCGCATCGCGCCGTTTGAGCATGATGCCTTCGACGGCGTCGGCATCGGCGCCCGCGCCTGCCGCCGCCGGATTTTTCCGCGCCGCGGTGAGATCATCCCAGGTCGCGAAGGAAACGAGCGGCGAAAGATCGACACGCGGTTCGTTAAGCTTCCCGATAAATCGTTCGAGCCGCGCGCGTCGCTCGGCGAACGGCAGCGTGCGCAAATCCTCGTCGCCGTCGGCGAGAAGATCGTAGGCGCGCAGGTGCGCCGGAAACTCGGCCATGAGTTTTCCGGTCACGGTTTTGCGGTTAAGCCGCTGCTGCAGCACATTGAACGATTGCACGCGCGCGTCGCGCATGATCAGGAGCTCGCCGTCGATGGCACCCGGCAGCCGCAGCGCATCGATGAGATCGGGAAAGCTCTTGGAAATATTTTCGCCGGTGCGGGAGTAGAGCCGCCCGATAGTGCTCCCGTCACGAGCTGCGGCCACCGCTTGCACACGGATACCGTCCCATTTCCATTCGGCCATGAATTCGCTCGGGTCGAGCGCGGCAAGGTCGGGCTCGTCGAGCGCATGCGCCAGCATCGGCGGCCGGAACGGCACCGGATCGCTGCTGGCCGGTTTTTCCGCCCGGCCTTCGAGCCAGGCGAACAGCGCGGCGTAAGGCGGCGCCAAGCCGGGCCAGAGTAGCTCGATATCCTGCGCGTCGGTGGCGCCGAGCGCCGCCACCGCGGCCTTGGCAAGCCGCGCCGACACGCCGATGCGTAACCCGCCGGTGACGAGCTTGATCAGTGCCCAGCGTGCGGTCTCATCGAGCGCATCGAGCCAGCGCGCCAGCCGCGCCGGCAGCTCGGCTTTGCCGAGGGTCGAGAGTGTTTCGATGACGACGGTGAGGGAGAGTTCTGCCTTCTCTTCTCCCCCGCGAAGCGGGGGAAGGGGACCATGCGAAGGATGGTGGAGGGGGCTGGCTCGCCCGATCCCTGCAGAACCTGCCCCTACGGGCTCGCGGAGCTTGTCATCGGGCCGGCCACTTTGGGCCGGACCCGTTGGCTCGCCACCTCCCCCGCTTGCGGGGGAGGAACGATTAGACTTAGGCCACATCAGCGCGACAGTCTCGGAGAGATCGCCGACATAGTCGTAGGACAGCTCGAACAACACCGGATCGGTGCGTTCGGCAATCAGGCTGCGGATCAGCCCGGACTTAGCGTGAGGAAAATTCAGCGCGCCGGTCAGCGCAGCCAGCGCCCAGCCGCGCTCCGGATCGGGCGTCGACCGGAAATAGTCCGTCATCAAGCGGAGCTTGGCGTTGCGTGCCGGCTCGTAGGTGAGACGATCCAACAATTCGGCGAAGCGGTTCATTCCTCCGCCCCGCTGTTGCCAGGATCACCTGCCTCGTCCTCATCGCCATAGCCGACAATATCCAGCGGTCGCGCTTTCAGTCCGCGCGTCGCGCACCAATGCACCAGCGCATCTTCCTGGCCGTGGGTGACCCAGATTTCGCCGGCGCCGGTCGCGGCGATGGTCGCCGTCAGGCCGTCCCAGTCGGCGTGATCGGAAATCACCAGCGGCAGCGCCACGCCGTGCTGTCTCGCTCGCGCGCGAATGCGCATCCAGCCTGACGCAAACGCCGTCACCGGGTCTGGGAAACGCCGCGTCCAGACGCCGCTCAGGGCCGAGGGCGGGCAGATCGTGATGGTGCCCGCGAGCTCCGCTTTATTGGCGCTCCGCACTGCGCGCAGTTCACCGAGAGCGATGCCGCGGCTGGCGTAATAGTTGGTGATGGTTTCCATCGCGCCGTGCAGATAGATCGGCGCCCCGTGGCCGGCCTTGCGCAGAAGCGCGATGACCCGCTGCGCTTTGCCGAGCGAATAGGCGCCGACGAGATGCGCGCGCTCCGGGAATAGCGCGACCGAGCCGAGCAGCTTGACGATCTGCTCGTCCGGATCGCCATGGCGGAACACCGGCAACGCGAACGTCGCCTCGGTGATGAACACGTCGCACGGCACCAGTTCGAACGGCGCGCAGGTCGGATCGGGGACGTTCTTGTAGTCACCGGAGGCGACCACGCGCAGGTCGCCGGCTTCGACCGCGATTTGCGCCGAGCCGAGCACGTGGCCGGCAGGATGAAAGGTCACCTGCGCGCCGCCGAGATTGACGCTTTCGCCATAGCGGACGACCTGCGTCGTGCCGGCGAAATTCTCGCCGTAGCGCAGCCGCATGAGATCGAGCGTCTCCTGCGTGGCCAGCACTGCGCCGTGACCGGCGCGGGCGTGATCGGAATGGGCGTGGGTGATCAACGCACGCTCGACCGGCCGGGTCGGATCGATATGAAAGGAGCCGAGCTTGCAGCATACGCCGGACGGGGTCGGCACCAGGATGTCTTCAGGACGCATGGCAAGTCATAAATAGTCATTCCCCTTCGGGGCGCGAGCACACGATGACCGACACTGGCCCGCTCTTTGTCTCCTCCGGCGACCTCATCGCCGACCGGCGCTACAAATGGGCGATCGACCAAGCCGCGCGCGGCGATTTTGCGGGCGCCGCCGATATCCTTGCGCAGACCGTCGAGCTTGCGCCGGCCTTCGCCACCGCTTGGTTTGCGCTCGGCGCCATCCGCGACCGGCTCGGCGACCGCGCCGGCGCCATCGCCGCCTTCGAAAAAGCCCGCGACGCCGACGCGGCCGATTATCACGGCGCCCGGCTGCAGCTCGCCCGGCTCGGTTCCGGCGAAGTTGCGCCGGCGATGAGCGAGAGTTACGTGCGCCGGCTGTTCGACCAATATGCCGGGCGCTATGACGCAGCACTCACCGAACGCCTCGCTTATCGCGGACCGGCGCTGCTGCGCGACGCCGTTGAACAAACGATGCGCGCGGCCGGCCGGACGCTGCATTTTCCGTCGATGCTCGATCTCGGTTGCGGCACCGGGCTCGGCGGCGCCGCCTTTCGCGCCATCGTCGAGCGGCTTGTCGGCGTCGATCTTTCGCCCGCCATGATCGCGCAGGCGGAAAGCAAAGGCCTTTACGATCGTCTCGCGACCGATGATCTCGCCGATTTCCTCCACACCGAGGCCGGCAGCGGCGCAAGGTACGATCTCGTCATTGCCGCCGACGTCTTTGTCTATGTGAACGATCTGAGGCCGATCGTGGCGGCCGCCGCCCGCGTCCTCGCTCCTGCCGCCCTGTTCGCGTTTACGGTAGAAACCCATGGCGGCGACGGCGTGCAGCTTTTGCCGACGCTGCGCTATGCCCACGGCGAGCCTTACATCCGCCGCGCGCTGGCGGCGGCCGGGCTCACGCCTGGTTTGGTTTCCAGAGCCGCGGTACGCAGCGAAAAAGGCGCGCCAGTCGATAGCCTGGTCGTGGTCGCCCTGGCCTCGACCCCGCCGTATGCGCCCACTACGTCTGAACGATGACCGTACTCGAGCGCCCCACAATCCTCCCGGACATATTCGCGCGCTGGTTCGCCAGCCGCGGCTGGGCGCCGCGCCCGCATCAGCTCGAATTGCTGGCCAAAGCGAACACCGGCCGCTCGGCGCTGCTGATCGCGCCGACCGGCGGCGGCAAGACGCTCGCCGGGTTTCTGCCGAGCCTGGTAGAGCTGAGCGGCACCGCCGCGTCCGTTCCTGGTAGCGTAGGAGAAAAACGAAAGCTTTTTTCCACGGGCCGCAACGTGCGCCGCGAAGGCGGCCTGCACACGCTTTACATTTCGCCGCTCAAGGCACTTGCCGTCGACATCGCCCGCAATCTCGAAGCGCCGGTCGCCGAGATGCATTTGCCGATCCGTATCGAGACGCGCACCGGCGACACTCCGGTCTCCAAACGGCAGCGGCAGCGGCGCGATCCGCCGGAGATTTTGCTCACCACGCCGGAACAGCTGGCGTTGCTGCTCGCCTCCGCCGACGCGCCCTATCTGTTCGGCTCGCTCAGGCGCGTGATCCTCGACGAGTTGCACGCGCTTGTTGTCTCCAAGCGCGGCGATCTTCTCTCGCTCGGCCTGGCGCGGCTGTTTCGCCTGGCGCCCAATCTCACCAGCATCGGGCTTTCGGCAACGGTGGCGGAGCCCGAAGAGCTCGCGCGCTTCATGGTGCCGCAACACGGCGGCGCGTCGGGCAACGCACGCGCCGATCTCGTCATCGCGCAAGGCGGCGCCGCACCGCACGTCACCATGCTCGACACCCGCGAGCGGCTGCCCTGGGCCGGCCATTCGGCGCGGCACGCGCTCGATGAGATCTACCGGCTCATTGCCGCGCACAAGACGACGCTCGTGTTCGTCAATACCCGCAGCCAGGCGGAAAGCATCTTCCAGCAGCTCTGGCACATCAACGACGGCAATCTCGCCATCGCGCTGCATCACGGCTCGCTCGACGTCGCGCAGCGGCGCAAGGTCGAAACCGCGATGGCCGCAGGGCGCCTGCGCGCCGTCGTCTGCACCTCCTCGCTCGATCTCGGCGTCGACTGGGGCGACGTCGACCTCGTCGTCAATGTCGGCGCGCCGAAGGGCGCCTCGCGGCTGCTGCAGCGGATCGGCCGCGCCAATCACCGCATGGACGAGCCGTCGAAGGGCGTGCTGGTGCCGGCGAACCGCTTCGAGGTGCTGGAATGCCGCGCCGCGCTCGACGCCATTGCCGAGAACGCGCAGGACACGCCGCCGCTGCGCATCGGCGCCCTCGACGTGCTGGCGCAGCACGTGCTCGGCTGTGCCTGCGGCGAGCCGTTTCGCAGCGACGATTTGTACGATGAAGTCACGACGGCGGCGCCCTATGCGGCGCTCGCCCGCAGCGATTTCGATGCCGTCGTCGATTTCGTCGCTACCGGCGGCTACGCACTCAAGGCCTATGATCGCTTCGCCCGCATCCGCCAGGGCAAGGACGGCCGCTGGCGCATCGCCAACCCCAACGTGGCACAACGCTACCGGCTCAATGTCGGCACCATCGTCGAGGCCGATATGCTGAAAGTCCGGTTGGTGCGCTCACGCGCCTCGAAAGTGATCCCGCGCGGCGGCCGGCTTCTCGGCGAGGTCGAGGAATATTTCATCGAGACCATGGTGCCGGGCGATACCTTCGTCTTCTCCGGCGAAATCCTCAAATACGAAGCCCTGGTCGAGGACGAGGTCTACGTCTCGCGCACGACCGCGGAAGATCCCAAGGTGCCGGCCTATGAGGGCGGAAAATTTCCGCTCTCGACCTATCTCGCTGCGCGGGTGCGCAACATCGTCGCTCATCCTCAGGAATGGCGTGAACTGCCGGCGCAGGTGCGCGAATGGCTTGAAATCCAGGAATGGCGGTCGCAGATGCCGGGCGCGCAGGAGCTCTTGGTCGAGACGTTTCCGCGCGCCGACAAGCATTATCTCGTCTGCTATCCGTTCGAAGGCCGGCTCGCCCATCAGACGCTCGGCATGCTGCTGACGCGGCGGCTTGAGCGCGCGCGGCTGCGGCCGCTCGGCTTCGTCGCCAACGAATATGCGCTCGCCGTGTGGGGCCTGGGCGACGCCGCGCAACGCATTGCCCGCGGCGAGCTCAAGCTCGACGACCTGTTCGACGAGGACATGCTGGGTGACGACCTCGAAGCGTGGCTCGCCGAATCGGCGTTGATGAAGCGGATGTTCCGCAATTGCGCGATCATTGGCGGTCTGATCGAGCGGCGCTTTCCCGGGCAGGAGAAGTCCCGTCGCCAGGTCACGATCTCGACCGACCTCGTCTATGACGTGCTGCGCAGCCACCAGCCCGACCACGTATTGTTGCGCGCCGCCCGCGCCGACGCCGCGACCGGCCTCCTCGATGTGCGCCGGGTCTCCGAAATGCTCTCGCGTATCAGGGGGCGAATCATTCATAAAGCGCTGGACCATGTGTCGCCGCTGGCCGTGCCGGTCATGCTCGAGATCGGGCGCGAGATGGTCTATGGCGAGGCATCCGACATGCTTCTCGCCGAGGCGGCCGACGAACTGGTGAAGGAGGCGATGCAGTGAGAAGCGAGGCTTTAGCCGCTCATTTCCGCGCCAGCGGCAATCCAGCCGCTGGGTCCCCTTTGCCCGGCCGAGCCGACCACACGATCGAGCTCGCGGCCGTCGCCCTCATCGCAGATCCCGGAGGCGCGCTCTATTGGCCGGACGAAAGGCTTTTGGTGGTCGCCGATCTTCATCTGGAAAAAGGCTCGGCCTTCGCCAAACGCGGTGTCCTGTTACCGCCTTACGATACGGCAACGACGCTAGGGCGGCTCGCGCGTCTGGTCGAACACTATGCGCCGCGGGTCCTGATCGCACTGGGCGACAGCTTCCACGACGATCATGGGCCGTCACGCATGAGCGACCTCGATCGCATCAAGCTCAAGGGCCTGCAGCGCGGCCGCGACTGGGTCTGGATCGCCGGCAATCACGATCCGCATTTGCCGAAGGATATCGGCGGCCGTTTCGCCGATGCCTTGGCGTTCGGCGCGCTCACTTTCCGTCACGAGCCGTCGGAAAATGCGCCGTACGGCGAAATTGCCGGCCATCTGCATCCGGTCGCCCGGGTCGCGCAGCGCGGCCGCGCGGTGAGCCGGCGCTGCTTCGCCAGCGACGGCCGCCGCCTCGTCATGCCGGCTTTCGGCGCCTATGCCGGCGGCCTCAATGTGCGCGATCGCGCGATCTTCGGATTGTTCGGCACGGTCGAATTCACCGCCCACATGCTCGGCGCCCAGCGGCTTTACGCTGTCGCCGCGGAGCGCTGCTTGCCGGATTAATCCCGCCGGAACGCCACGCTTGCGATCCAACCGGTCAACAGCGCCATCAGCGCCGTCGCGAGCCCATAGAGCAAACCGTAGTTGCGCGCGGCATCGACCACGAACTGCTCGAAGCCGACTTTGACGATCTCGAAAGCCGAATCCGTGTGCGCGATGAGGTTGCCGTCGGCGAACAGCTTGACGTCGACGGTGTAGTTGCCGATCGGCACTTGCGCCGGCAAGGAG
Organism: uncultured Alphaproteobacteria bacterium; assembly: GCA_963829395.1. Classification (GTDB taxonomy): domain Bacteria; phylum Pseudomonadota; class Alphaproteobacteria; order Rhizobiales; family Xanthobacteraceae; genus BOG-931. The sequence continues at coordinate 434,823 of CAWHHX010000005.1, forward strand.
ATCGAGGCGCGAAACAGCGTCGGCGTCAGGAACGTCACCGCGTTCGCCTCTTCGCTATAGAGGCCGCGCTCGCGCATCAGCCGCACCAAGGCGGCGCGGAACGGGTCATTCGCTCACCTCGCCGATATCGTTGTTGATCTCTTCGGGCAGCGGCGTATCGGTAATGCCGAGCTGCAGCCGCCGCCGGTTGTCGGCGCCGGCAATGGCGTCGAGCGGCCGGTTGGCCAGGACCGCGAGGTAAGACGGCGGATCGACGAAGGTGCGCGCCGCCGTATTTACCCAGATGCCGAGCACACGCTGCTTGCGCCGCGTACGCAGCGACTCGCGCGGCCCGATGACGGTCGCGACGATATCGTAGGAGCCGCTCCGCGCCGCGCTGGCGGCCTCGCGCTCGACCGAGCCGAACAGCACCAGCTCGACGCCGGTATAGTTCGACGTGATCATCACGTGATGGTTGGTCAGCGACGCGATGAGGCGCTCGGCGCCCGCGGGCGCGGCACCAGCGAGGACAACGGCAACGGCAAGAGCACTTGCGAGCACGCGCCGGGAACTCATGGCCCACCCCCGATCAGCCGGATCGAGTAGAGGTCGTCCGGGCGCAGCACCAGCTGGAAGGCAAAGCGCATCCCGACCGCCAGAACCAGAAGGCCGAGCAGCAGACGCAGCCACTCGCCGCGGATGCGCTGCCCGGCATGGGCGCCGAATTGCGCGCCGATCACGCCGCCGACCATCAGGATCAGCGCCAGCACCGCATCGACCAGATGATTGGTCGCCGCATGCAACACCGTCGCCGACACCATGGTGAGGAAGGTGAGCACCATCGAGGTGCCGATCACCGTCGCGGTCGGCACCCGCATCAGATAAATCAGCATCGGCACCAGCAGAAAGCCGCCGCCGATGCCCATGACGGCGCCGAGAAAGCCGATGATGAAACCGATCGCCAAGACCGGGATGGCGGAGACATAGACCTTCGATCGCTTGAAGCGGATCTTGAGCGGCAAGCCGTGAAACCAGATGTGGCTGCCGGGCCGGCGCAGCTCGCCCGGCTTGCCCTGGCGGCTGCGGATGATGGCGCGCGCGCTTTCGCCGACCATGAGCACGCCGACCACGCTCAAGAGCGTGACATAGGACAGCCCGATCATGAGATCGAGCTGATCGAGGGCGCGCAGCCACGTGAACAAAGCAACGCCGCCGGCGCTGCCGACGATGCCGCCGGCCAGGAGCGTGAGCGCCAACGTGACATCGATCGCCCGGCGCCGCCAATAGGCGATGGCGCCGGAAAACGATGACGCCGCCACATGGGTGGTGACGCTCGCCACCGCCACCGCCGGCTGCACGCCGATGAAGATCAACAGCGGAGTCATCAGAAATCCGCCGCCGACGCCGAACATGCCGGAAATGAATCCGACTGCCAGCCCCATCGCGAGGACCAGAAAGACATTCACCGGAATGTCGGCGATCGGAAGATAAATTTCCACGGATCGACTGCCGGGCGATCGGTTGCGCGATTGAACCGTTCTACTCGCGCTGTGCGGCGCGGCATACCGTCAATGATCGGCAGGCGCACAAATTTGAGTGTTAGTTAAAGGCCGCGAGCCAAACGACGCGCGGCCCTGGCAGCGCCAGATCCGACGCTCAATTAACCCTGGTGGCGTCCGGCGCGGAGGCCTTGGCCGACCGCGGCTTCGGCTTGGCTGCCGGCGGCGAACTTGCCGGCGCGTCCCAGACGCCCTTCACCGTGATCGCGTCCGCGGGTTGCGGCACGGCGGTCCAATTCTCGGCTGCGGCACGCGCCGCCGCGAGCGTCTGCGGGTCGAGGCGGGAAGCGATCTCGTCGCGTTTCTGCGCCGCGTCCTGGTCGCCCTCCTTGGCCGCCAGGAAGAACCATTTGTAGGATTCGGCCAGATTCTGTTCGACGCCGACGCCGCGCGCATAAAGGATGGCGAGATTATATTCGCTGTCGGTGATGCCGTGATCGGCGGCTTTGCGAAACCACAGCGCCGCCGTGTTGTAATCGGGCTTGCCATCGGCGCCTTCGGCATAGAGCACCGCGAGATTGTGCATGGCCTTGCCGTGGCCTTTGTCGGCGGCGGCGCGATAGAGATCGCGCGCCGCGACGAGGTCTCGCTTCACGCCGAGGCCCTTCTCGTAGAGGGTTCCGAGCCGGAACTGGGCGGGAACGATGCCCTTCTTGGCCGCGATCTCGAACCACCGCGCGGCTTCCTCATTGTTGGCTGCGACCACACGGCCCTCGGAAAAGCGAACGCCGACCTCGTAGGCAGCCAAGGGATCGCCGGCGAGTGCGGCGACGCGCAGCGCCGGTCCCCCGATCGCGGCCGGAAGCCTGTCGCTCCCCATCACGGGCGCTGTCGCGGCGGAACGCGGCGGAGAAGTGTTTGGCGGCGAAGCGTTTGGCAGCGAACCGGTAATGTCTATCGGCGCTCCCGCGGGCGAGCCCGTTGCAGGCGCGTGGCCGGCGGACTTGCCGTCGGGCAAACGCGGGCCGAGGGCCATGGCGACCGGTCCCGAAGCGCCGTTGAGCTGCGATTGCTGTCCGGGACTTGCGCCGGGCGCGGTGCCTGACTCTCCGCCAGAATTCGGCACGGCATTGGTGCCGGGCGGTAGCGCCGGGGCCGGCAGGCCCGCTGAATTCGCCGGCGGTATCGGTTCCACCTCAACGCGCGGCGGCTCTTTCCGGGCTGGCGCTTCCGGCTGCACTTGCGGCGGCGTCGATTGTATGCCCGGCGGCTCGGCTTGAGCTGGCGCGGGCGAGTTCGAGCCGCCATCCTCAAACAGCCGCGTAATAATGTGGAAGCCACCGACGACAATGACAACAACTGCGGCGGCGACCGCGAACATGCGCACACGATCGGTGAATTTTTTCGGCTGTGAGGAACCGTCCGCGCTGGCTCTGGCCAATCGTTTGCCTTCGGGCGATGCGGCGGCGGCGGCTTGCGCCGCACGGCGAGCGGCCGCGATGAAATCCGGCTTGCCGCCGCCCGGGTCCGGGATCACCGGAGGCTTCGAGCTGGCTGCCGCTTCGGACGCGGCGATGCGCTCGGCGGCAGACGGCGAATTGCGCGAACGACCCGCGGAGCCCGGTTCGAGCGGATGATCCGGCGGCAAGCTGGGATCGATCGGCGTTCGCGTCGTCGCGGCCCGATGGGGCACGAATTGCGCGAGGCTCGGCCTCGGCGCCGACGCAGAGATGATCGCATCCGGCGGCATGGCCTCCGCTTCGGATTCATGTGCCGGCAGCGGTGGGAGTGTGGGTTCTGGCGGCAGCGAAACCATCGGTTCCGCGGCCACAGCCTGCGGCCGCTCGACCGAGCTGTCGCTTTCGACCGCGGCACGACGATCCACGGCAAGCCCGCCCGGGCCTTGCATGTCCTCGACCGGCGTCTCCAACGCATTTGGGACGCGGCGCTCGGTCTGCTTGATTTCGCCAAACGTGGGCGCGTTGATTCCGCCAAACGTGGGCGCGATGGTGTCGGCGGCGACCGGTGTTTTCGGGCCGACGGCTGCGCTGTCGCGCAATTGGTCGATATACACCAAAAGATCGGCGAGCCCGCGCTCCACGCCCTCGAGCAAACCAAGCCGCGCATCGGAGGCGTCGAGCTTTTTGACCAACGCCGCGATCCGATCCTCGAGATGGGCAAGCGCTGTCTGATCGGTCGGCGTAAGCTGCGCCCGTTCGAGTTTCTCGATCAGGCTGGACAACAGCTTCTCCAGCTCCCGGGGCACGGCGTGACCCGCTTCGGCCGAGGCGTTGAGCGCGCTGGCCAGAATATCGATGCGATTTTCGAGCGCCGTGAGCGTCGGCGCGCTCGGACCGCTGGCAGCGAGGCTGTCGACCTTGGCGGACAGCGCCCGCACGTCTTCGGCGACTTTCGCCAGCGCGTCGTTGGAGGCGACGTGGGAGACGATGCCGCGCAGCGAGTCGATCGCGGCTTCGAGTTGCTGCAACGCTCCGGCGTCGTCCTTGCTGACGACCAGGTCGATTTTCTTGCCGAGCGCTTTGACGGCTTCGTTGAAGCCGATCAGTCCTTCGGCAGGCGTCAGTGCCGCCAGCGCCTCACGCACCTCGGCCAACCCGCGCTCGATGCCGGCAAGCGCCGTCGCGTCGACGCCGGCCTCGCGGCTATGATCGATGCGTTGGCCAAGCGCTTTGACTTCGATCTCGATCAACTCCAACGCACGCCGCGGCAGCGCCTCGGTGAATGAGCGGCCGATCTCGGCGAGATCGGCGCGAAGCCCCGCGATCGCCGTTTCGAGCCCGGCGGACGGACGCAGCGACTCGATCCGCGCCGTCATCTGGCGCAATTGTTCTTCCAGGCCGCTGATATCGACCGGAGCTTCGGGCGCATTCTGCGGACGCCAGCCGCTAGGCCATGCCGCGAATACGCGCTCGGGCTCCGGCGCCGGCGGCGGTACCGGCGGCGACGGTTCCTTGAATGAGGGCGCGGCAGGAGCCTCACCGGCCGCCGCGCGCTGACGCGTGGTGACGTCGGCGGCAACATCGCCATCGAGCGCCTGCTGCCGCGCCGTTATCTCGGCCACTGCCTTGTCAATTGAGTTGTCGCGGCCTTGTTTCGCCGCCGCGTTGGCGGCGGCTTGCTCGAACCGCGCTCGCTCCCGACGTTGACGATCGGCGCGCTCCTCTTCGTCGCGATATGGATTGCCCGGAGCGCGCGGCTCGTAGTGCGGACGGCCGTCACGCGGAACTCGCCGACCGTTTTCGTCGCGATAATCGTCGCGCTCGCGGCGTGGCCAGTCCGGGTCGGCAGGCCGACGCTCTCGATCATCACCGCGGAAGTTCAGGCGGAACTGATCATCCGGCTCGCGGTCGCGGCGGCGCCGCGGCGGGTCGCGGTCGTAGCCATACTGCCGATCGTCGTCCCGAAAATCGTGGTAGCGCTGATCGTGGCGCGGCTCGCGTTGACGCAGCCGGTCCTCGGCTGCGTGGTCGCGATAGCGCGGCTCATCGTCGTAATACGGTCGTTGCCGCCGCGGCTCGGCTGGCTCGCGCTCCCGATGGCTGAATGAGCCGCCGCGGCCCCGATCGCGCGCCTCATTATCGTAGCGGGAGCTTTGCCGTCGCGGCTCATCCGGCTCGCGATCGGGGCGACGCCGGGGCGGAGCAGCTTCACGATGCCGTTCACGCACCGGATAGTCGTATCGGGGACTCTGTTCGTATCGGTCATCCGAGTCGCGATCGACGTCAGCCGACCACCACGCCTCGTCGTCTTCCTCGTCGGTCGGCTGGATCACCGAGTTGAGCCACTCACCGACCGACATGCCGGATCGGCGCGCGGCATCGCGTGCAGCCGCACGCGCTTCCGGACGGAGACCTCTCAAATTCCACGGACCGCCCGATCTCATTCTGACGTCCAAGTCGCGCGAGGAGCAGGATCTGCCCGCTGCTCGGGCTGATACCTATTAACTGACGACCCCGAGGCCGCGGTTTTCTGTCCCCAGGCTGAATGTTCAGGATTACGGTAAAGAAGCCGTTAAGACGGGGCGCCGGCGGTCACCGGTTATTCACTTTGCGGTGCTGCCGTTGACGCCATTCCGCCACGTTATACCTTCCGCACCGGCCGGCGGCCCAAGAGCGACCCACAAGCGGCCCGGGACGGGGCTGAACGGGTCAAGAACGCCGACGACCGGCCGCGGTCCGGAGGACGACATGCCGACTTACAAGGCTCCCGTTGGGGACGTGATGTTCCTGTTGAGCGACGTGTTCCACATCGACCGCTACAACAACTTGCCGGGCTTTGCCGACGCGACGCCCGACTTGGTCGAAGCGGTCCTCGATGAGGCGGCGAAATTTTGCGAGGCCGTGCTGACGCCGCTGAACCGCGTCGGCGACAAGGAAGGCTGCAAGCGCCACGCCGACGGCTCGGTGACCACCCCGACCGGTTTCAAGGACGCCTACAAGAGGCTGACCGAGGGCGGCTGGATCGGCGCTTCGGCGCCGGAGGAATTCGGCGGTCAGGGCCTGCCGCGCGTGCTTTCGCAAGCGATCGGCGAGTTCCTGGTCTCGGCGAACATGGCTTTCGCCATGTATCCGGGACTGACACAAGGCGCCGCCGCCGCGCTCATGGTCCATGGCTCGGCCGAGCAGAAGGCGCTTTATGTCCCCAAGCTCATCAGCGGTGAGTGGACCGGGACGATGAACCTGACCGAGCCGCAATGCGGCACCGATCTCGGGCTCACGCGCGCCCGCGCCGTGCCGCAGCCGGACGGCAGTTATAAAATCACCGGCACCAAGATTTTCATCTCCGCCGGCGAACACGATCTTGCGCAAAATATCGTCCATCTGGTGCTCGCCCGCATCGAGGGCGCGCCCGAAGGCGTCAAGGGAATTTCGCTGTTTATCGTTCCCAAATTCCTGCCGACCAAAGATGGCGCCATCGGCGCGCGCAACGGGGTTTCCTGCGGCTCGATCGAAGAGAAGATGGGCATTCACGGCAATTCGACCTGCGTGATGAATTACGACGACGCCACCGGCTGGCTGGTGGGCGAGGCCAACCGCGGCCTCAACGCCATGTTCGTGATGATGAACGAGGCGAGGCTCGGCGTCGGCGTGCAGGGACTGGCGATGTCCGAGGTCGCCTACCAGAACGCCGCCAGCTACGCCAAGGAGCGGCTTGCCGGGCGCGCACTGACTGGCGCGAAGTTCAAGGACAAACCCGCCGATCCGATCATCGTGCATCCGGACGTGCGCCGCATGCTGATGACCATGCGCGCCTTCAACGAGGCCGCGCGGGCGCTGGTGCTATGGACCGCGCTCAGGAGCGACGTTGCCCATCGGTCCGGCGACGCCAAGGAGCGGCAGGCGGCCGACGATCATATGGGCCTGATGACGCCGGTGATCAAAGGCGTGCTGACCGATCAGGGCTTCGCCAACACCGTCATGGCGCAACAGGTTTTCGGCGGTCATGGCTACATCGCCGAGCATGGCATGGAGCAATTCGTCCGCGACTCCCGTATCGCCATGATCTACGAGGGCGCCAACGGCATTCAGGCGCTCGATCTGGTCGGGCGCAAACTGCCGCGGGATGGCGGCCGGGCTTTGCAGGCGTTCTTCGCCGAGGTGTCCGGCTACATCAAAGATCACGCCGCCGACGCCGAGCTCGCGCCTTACACCAAGCCGCTCGGACAGGCGCTCGGTGAACTGCAACAAGCGACGATGTGGTTCATGCAGAACGCGCTCGGCAATCCCGAAAACGCCGGCGCCGGTTCGACCGACTACATGCACCTCTTCGGCCTGGTGGCGCTCGGTTACATGTGGTGCCTGATCGCCGAGGCCGCCAAGGCCAAGGCCACGAACGGCGGCAACGGCGCAGCCGATGCGATGACGGCGAAACTTGTCACCGGCCGCTTTTTCGCCGAGCGGCTGTTGCCGGCGTCGACGACCCATCTCGCGCGCATAAAAGCCGGCGCGGCCAGCACGATGGCTTTGCCGGCCGAAGCTTTCTAAGACTGACCGGCCACCCGCTGCAATTTTGCGGGACTTGGACTATATGGAGGGTCCGGTTTCATCGACGAGCAACCCAATTCAGGCCTTGCGGTCATCGGCCGCTCGGCCGCCCTCACCCGCAACGGGTCAGGGTCATCATGGCGAGGAACGCTATGCCCGACGCTTTCATTTACGATCACGTTCGTACCCCCCGCGGCCGCGGCAAGGTTGATGGTTCGCTGCACGAAGTGACCGCGCTCGATCTCGCCAGCCAGGCGTTCGGCGCCATCAAGAGCCGCAACGATCTCGATCCGACCCTGGTTGACGACGTGGTGATGGGCGTGGTCGATCCGGTCGGCGAGGCCGGCGCCGACATCGCCCGCAGCGCCGCGCTGGTCGCCGGTTATGGCGACAGCGTCGCCGGCGTGCAGATCAACCGCTTCTGCGCCTCCGGCCTCGATGCCGTGAATTTCGCCGCCGCGCAGATCATGGCCGGACAGCAGGACATGGCGATCGGCGGCGGCGTCGAATCGATGAGCCGGGTCGGCATCGGCGCGTCCGGCGGCGCCTGGGCGGTCGATCCGACGATCGCGGTGGCGCATTATTTCGTGCCGCAGGGCATTTCCGCCGATCTCATCGCCACCAAATACGGCTTTTCGCGCGATGACGTGGACGCTTACGCGGTCGAGAGCCAGAAGCGCGCGGCGACGTCCTGGAAGGAAGGCCGCTTCAGCCGCTCGGTGTTGACGGTGAAGGACGTGAACGGTCTCACCATCCTCGACAAAGACGAGCACATGCGCCCCGACGCGACCATGCAGTCGCTGGCCTCGCTCAAACCCTCTTTCGTGCAGATGGGCGAGATGGGCGGCTTCGACGCGGTCGCCGTGCAGAAGCATCCGGAAGTCGAATTCGTCAATCATGTCCATCATGCCGGCAATTCGTCGGGCATCGTCGATGGCGCCGCCGCGGTGCTGCTCGGCAACAGCAAGGCCGGCAAGAAGGCCGATCTAAAACCGCGCGCCCGCCTGCGCGCCTTTGCCAATATCGGTTCGGAGCCAGCGATCATGCTGACCGGCCCGGTCGATGTGACCAAGAAGGTGCTCAAAAGAGCCGGCATGACGCTGGGCGACATCGACCTGTTCGAGCTCAACGAGGCGTTCGCCTCGGTGGTGCTGCGCTACATGCAAGCCTTCGACATCGATCCGAACAAGATCAACGTCAACGGCGGCGCCATCGCCATGGGCCATCCGCTTGGCGCCACCGGCGCCATGATCCTTGGCACCGTACTTGACGAACTGGAGCGGCGCGGTCTGTCGACGGCACTGGTGACGCTCTGCATCGGCGCCGGCATGGGCACCGCGACGATCATCGAGCGGGTGTGATCTCGGTCTCCGCGCTGGAACGGCAAAGAGGGGAGCCGCGCGGCATGCCGAAAATCGATATCGCCAAGCTGCCGATCGACGAGCGCACCAATTATCCGGAGCCGTTCAACCGGGTAGTCATGGGCCGCTCGCGCAAGCGACTGGGCATCGCGGCGGGTCTCGACCAATTCGGCGTCAACCTGACGACGCTCAAGCCGGGCGCCGCGTCGTCACTGCGGCACTGGCACGAAAAGGAAGACGAGTTGGTCTATATCCTCGACGGCGAAGTGGTGCTGGTCGAGGACGGCGGCGAGACGCCGCTCAAGGCCGGTGACGCCGCCGGCTTCAAGGCCAACGTGCCGAACGGCCATCATCTGATCAATCGATCGGGCCGCGACGCGGTCTATCTCGAAATCGGCACGCGCTCGAAACACGAGCGCGCCGAATATCCCGACGTGGATATGCGGATCGTCCGCGATGACGCGGGGGCACGCTACACGCACAAGGACGGCACGCCCTACTCAAAGTGATTTGTTGCCCGCACGGGCGAGAACGAGATCAAACGGCGACGGGAGACGCGTATGACCTTCCAGAATTTCACCTTCGATATCGACGCCGACGGCATCGCGCTCGTGACCTGGAACATGCCGGGACGCTCGATGAACGTCATCGATGAGAAGGTGACCGAGGAGCTTGCCGCGATCGCTGAACGCGTTGCCACCGACGATGCGATCAAAGGCGCCGTGCTGACGTCGGGCAAGGACGCCTTCTGCGGCGGCGCCGACCTCACCATGCTGGAAACGTTAAGCCGCACGTTTGCTGAATTGACCAAGTCGCAAGGCGAGGAGGCCGCCAACAAGCGGCTGTTCGAGGAGAGCCGCAAGCTTTCGCAGATCGCGCGGCGCATGGAAACGGGCGGCAAGCCCTGGGTCGCGGCGATCAACGGCACCGCGATGGGCGGCGGCTTCGAGCTCGCGCTCGCCTGCCATCATCGCGTCGCCGCCGAGAACGACAAGACGCGGCTCGGCCTGCCGGAAATCAAAGTCGGCCTGTTTCCCGGCGGCGGCGGCACGCAGCGCATCGCACGCATGCTGCAGCCGGCGGACGCTTTGCAATTCCTGCTCAAGGGCGACCAGCTTCGGCTCAACCGCGCCAAGGCGATGAAGCTCGTCGACGCAGTCGTGCCGCAAGCCGATCTGGTGCGGACGGCGAAGGACTGGATCAAGGCCGGCGGCACCGCGAAAGCGCCTTGGGACATCGACGGCTTCAAATTGCCGGGCGGACTGGTCTATTCCAAGGCCGGCATGATGGTGTTCCCGCCGGCGAACGCGCTCTATCGGCGGGAGACTTACGACAATTATCCGGCGGCGCGCGCCATCATGCAGGTCGTCTATGAGGGCCTGCAGCTGCCGATGGACCAGGCCTTGCGCGTCGAGTCGCGCTATTTCGCGAAAATCCTGCGCTCGCCCGAAGCGGCGGCGATGATCCGGTCGCTGTTCGTCTCGATGCAAGAGCTCAATAAGGGCGCACGCCGCCCGGCGGAAGTGCCGCCGAAAGCCGTCAAGAAGGTCGGCATCCTCGGCGCCGGCTTCATGGGTGCCGGCGTCGCCTATGTCAGCGCGCAAGCCGGGATCGACGTCGTCCTGATCGACCGCGATCAGGAAGCCGCCGACAAGGGCAAGGCCCACTCGCAGAAATTGATCACCGACCAGATCAACCGCGGTCGCGCCACCAGCGCCGACCGCGACGCGTTGCTGGCGCGCATCACGGCGACGCCGGATTACGCGGCGCTGGCCGATTGCGACCTCATCGTCGAGGCGGTGTTCGAGGACCGCAAGGTCAAGGAAGAGGCGATCGCCAAGGCTCAGGCGGTGATCGGCAAGGACACCATCTTCGGCTCCAACACCTCGACCTTGCCGATCAGTTCGCTGGCGACGGCGTTCAAGGACACGCCGCGGTTCATCGGCATTCACTTCTTCTCGCCGGTCGATCGCATGATGCTGGTCGAGGTCATCATGGGAAAAAAGACCGGCGACAAGGCGCTGGCGATGGCGCTCGATTACGTGCGCGCCATCCGCAAGACCCCGATCGTGGTCAACAATTCGCGCGGCTTCTACACGTCGCGCGTGGTCGGCACCTATATCCGCGAAGGCCATTTGATGCTCACCGAAGGCGTGCCGGCGGCGATGATCGAGAATGTCGGACGCATGGCTGGCATGCCGGTCGGTCCGCTGTCGCTCAACGACGAAGTCGCGGTCGATCTCGCCTGGAAGATCCTCAAAGCGACCGAGGCCGATCTCGGCGCCGACAACATCGATCAGCGGCAGAAGGCGCTGCTCGAGGAGATGGTTGAAAAGCGCGGCCGCTTCGGCCGCAAGAACGGCAAGGGATTTTACGATTATCCGCAGAATGGGCCGAAAAGATTATGGCCCGGCCTGGCCGATCTGCAGACGACCAAGCTCGATCCCGATGCGATCGACGTCGCGGAGCTCAAAACGCGGCTGCTGGCGATCCAGGCGCTGGAATCCGCGCGCTGCATCGACGAAGGCGTGGTCACCGACGTGCGCGAGGCCGATGTCGGCTCGATCCTTGGCTTTGGCTACGCGCCCTTCACCGGCGGCACTATTTCCTATATCGACGGCATGGGCACGAAGGCCTTTGTCGAATTGTGCAATGGGCTGGCGAAGAAGTATGGCAATCGGTTCAAGCCCGGCAAACTGCTGCGCGACATGGCCAAGACCGACGACACCTTCTATCACCGGTTCGCGCCAGAAAAGCGCAAAGCGGCGTGACGTCCGTCGCTGCTCTTAAGGCTGGCGCTCACCCCTCCTGGATCCCATGGCGCGTGATCAAGTCGACCTGACGCCAATCGAGCGCCGCGACGAGCTCGTCGATTGGATCGCGCAGGGCATCAAGCCCAGGTCGCAATTCCGCATCGGCACCGAGCACGAGAAATTCGCCTTCACGCTCGAAAGACACCAGCCGGTGCCCTACGAAGGGCGCCGCGGCATCCGTTCGCTGCTGGAGGGCATGCAACACCTGCTCGGCTGGCAGCCGATCGCCGAAGGCGACAACGTCATCGGCCTGTTCGACGTGACCGGCGGCGGCGCCATCTCGCTGGAGCCCGGCGGCCAATTCGAGTTGTCCGGCGCGCAAGTGGAAACCGTGCACCAGACGTCGAGCGAACTGATGGCGCATCTGGCGCAGGTGCGCGAGGTGGCGCAACCTCTGCGCATCGGATTTCTCGGCATCGGCATGACGCCGAGCTGGGCCCGCTCGGCAATGCCGAAAATGCCGAAGGGGCGCTACAAGATCATGACCGCCTACATGCCGAAGGTCGGCAAGTTCGGGCTCGACATGATGTACCGCACCTGCACGGTGCAGACCAATCTCGACTTCTCCTCGGAAGCCGACATGGTCAAGAAGCTGCGCGTATCGCTGGCGCTGCAGCCGGTGGCGACGGCGCTGTTTGCCAACTCGCCGTTCACTGAAGGCAAGCCCAATGGCTTCCTCTCGTTCCGCGCCGAAATCTGGCGCGATACCGACAACGCCCGCACCGGCATGCTGCCATGGGCGTTCGAGCCGGGCATGGGCTTCGAGCGCTGGGTCGACTACGCGCTCGACGTGCCGATGTATTTCGTCAAGCACGGCGACGACTATGTCGACGCCTCCGGCCAATCGTTTCGCGACCTCATGGCCGGCAAGCTTCCCGGCATGCCGGGCGCCTACGCGACGATTTCCGATTGGTCGAACCATATCAGCACGATCTTTCCGGAGGTCCGCCTCAAACGCTACCTGGAAATGCGCGGCGCCGATTCCGGACCGACGCGGAACCTGCTGGCTTTGCCGGCTTTTTGGGTCGGCATTCTCTATGACGACGTCAGCCTGGACGCAGCGTGGGACTTGGTCAAAGGCTGGAGTGCCGCGGACCGGCAAAACCTCCGCGATGAGGTGCCGAAAGCGGGTCTGGCCGCGACGGTGCGCGGCCGCACCGTATCGGAAATTGCCGGCGACCTCCTCAAACTGGCGCGCGCCGGCCTGGCGCGGCGCGGATATTTCGACGTGAGCGGCCGTGACGAGACGCGCTATCTCGAAGTCCTGGAGGATCGCCTCGCCCGCAACACCACGCCGGCGCAAGAACTGCTCGATAAATTCAACGGGCCGTGGGCTGGCTCGGTCGATCCGATCTATACGGAAGAAGCGTATTAAGCTTGTCCGTCATGCGACGGTCGGCCAGGCCGGAGTTGCAAATCCGCACCCCCGATCGGGCAATTCTGCGCTGAGCGTGGTTACGGATTTCGAACGGGCCGCTTCAGCGATCGAACGAAACTACTCCACGCCGTACAACGCACTGGCTTCGGCCAGAGCCTTGGCGCACGCGGCGGCATTGCCCGCCGCATCGGCATTACGCGCGCGCGCCAGCGCCGCTTCGCCGTCCGCATTTGCCATGTGCTCAGCGCTCTGCACCGAGCCCGGCGTCGGCTGACGATGCAACTGCGCGCCGACCGATTGCGGCGCACTCGGTTCGCCGGCACCGCCTGGCGGGGAGCCGGCCCGCGCCTGACGGATTTTCTGTTCAACCTGCGAAATCTGCTTGGTGCATGGCCCGGCTTGCGCGGCAACGCCAGCGCCGATGACACCCACAGTAGCCAACAGCAAAATGCGCGATCGTTCCATGACCGGCCTCCGATCATACGTCTTTTGGTAAGGGTGAAGTCTTGGAGTCATGAGAAGTCTCGGGGTGGAGTTTTGGCATAAGTAAAGTCTTGGCATGAGCACTCGACAAGAATAATCCCGCTGCAAACCGTCGAGAAGGCCCCGCCCCACGACTTTAGGTTCAAACGCTCTCTGCGCGTAACGCATAAGCGGAAATATTTCGTCAAAACGAAATTTAGTTCCGGGCATGACGGCATGACTTACGCGCCGACGACGTCGGTCTGCGAGAAATCATGGCCTTTGAACAGCAACCGGGCGCTGTGCGCCTTGGCGCAGGCATACGACAAGCAATCGCCGAAATTCAGATTGCCGCCGGCGCCGCGGCCGCGGCCATAGCGGTCGAAGGCAGCGACCGCGTCATGGCCGACGTCTTCGGTGATCGGGACGATGCTGATGTCGGCTTCGCGGAGCAGCCGGGTGACCAGCCCATCGGCGGCCACTGGCGTCAGGCCGAATGCGCTGGCGAGCCGCATCGATGCTTCGAGGATGACGTGGCCGGCCGATATCCGCTCCGCGTCGCTCTCGAGCTTCCCGGCGAGCGCCGCCGCATCCGGATCGGCGGTGAGTATGGCGACAATAGCCGAACTGTCGACGAAGATCACGAATGGCCCCAGAGCGTGTCGACGTCGCGCTTGGCGGCGGCGCGCTGACGCCGCGGATCGGCCAGCCGCCTGGCGTCGGCCGCGATCTCAGCCAACCGTTCCGGTAGCGGCCGCTCGCGTCGCGCCAACGCGGCCTCGAGGGCGGCGATAACCGCTTCGGTCATGGAGATGCCGCCGCGATCGGCCAGAAGGCGCGCCAGCTTAGCGGCGCGTTGATCGCGAATATGCAGGGCCATCAGCGGTTTGTTGTATATGCAATATTGTGTAGATGTATATACAATATGTGTATCACCAAATCTCGGCGGCTGCAAGTTCGCCAAATTGTGCGCCGTCTGGGTGCCCAACGGTTGATGATCCGGCGACGTTTTGCGCTAAAATGCGCTCCATGGAGCTGAAGGTTTCGCTATGGCCTGACCGGCACGCGGTCGTCGCAATTGGCTTTGCCAGCGCCGTCCTGCTCGGTTTTGCCGGCTGCACGACCACTGGCAGCAACACCACCGGCACGACCGGCACCACCACCTCAATGTTCGGCTTCGGCGCGACGACCGAAGAACCGCGCGGGCCCGATCCGGCGTTCGCACGCGCGGTCGTAACGTATCCAACGCCCGAACCGCCCGGCACCATCGTCGTCGATCCGGGCAGTCATTTCCTTTATCTGGTACAGGGCGGCGGGCAGGCTATCCGTTACGGCGTCGGCGTCGGCGCCGAGGGATTCGTCTGGTCGGGGATGGCGACCATTCACACCAAGCAGGAATGGCCGGACTGGTATCCGCCCCCGGAAATGCTGGCGCGCAAGCCGGAGCTGCGCGAGCACATGGCCCAATTGCAAAGCGGCATCGGCATGAAGGGCGGGCCGGAGAATCCGATCGGCGCCCGCGCGATGTATTTGTGGCAGGGCAACAAGGATACGCTTTACCGCATCCACGGCACCAACGAGCCATGGACCATCGGCACCAACGTTTCGTCCGGCTGCATTCGCCTGACCAACGACGACGTCGCCGACCTATACAACCGCACGCCGATCGGCACCAAAGTCATCGTGCTCGCGACCGCCAAGCCTGCCACCGCGGCGCAATAGCGGACCAGATTGCCAGTGTCCCTTTGATGCCGAAGCCCGCATAAAGATAGCCGCGAGCATTCGCGAATTTCGGGATCGGGACGCCATGGCATCGCCCCTCAATGCCCTCGTGTGTGCGCTGATTGCCACCGGCTTCTGGCCGTTGCTGGGCTTCGCGCTGGCCCGGCACCTGCTTCCGCGCGTACTCGCGCTCGGCGCTGCGCCGGTGATCGGCTGGGCGGCGCACAGCGCCGTGACGCTGCCGATTTATGTCTGGATCGGCTTGTCTCCGATCAGCGTGGTCGCGATCGGCGCGCTTTGTATCCTCGCCAGCGGCTTTTCGCTGTCGTGGCGCGGATCGGACGGCCAAGCCGGCGGCGCTCCCAGCATTCTGCCTCCCAGCATTCTGCCATGGGCATTGGCTGCTGCCGGCATACTGGCGCTGGTGCCGGCAATCGCCATCCTGCCGAAGTTCTACGGCGATGCCGTGCAGTTCGCCGATCCGATCTTCGACCATTCGAAGAGTGCGATCGTCGACGCGATCGCCCGGCTCGGCGTGCCGCCGGTCAATCCCGTGTTTGGTGAATTCGGCGCACCGGGGCGCCTTGCCTACTATTATCTCTGGCATTTCAGCGCCGCGGAAGTCGCGGCGGCGGCCGGCGCGACGGGCTGGGAAGCCGACATCGGACTCACTTGGTTCACCGCTTTCGCCTCGCTCACACTGATGATGGCGCTCGCGGTCTGGCTCGGCAAACGGCCGGCGGCTGCGATCTGGGTGGTGGCACTTGCCGCCGCCGGTTCACTGTGGATCACGGTCTACTGGATCGTCGGCACCGACGTATTGACGCCGGTGCTGTGGTCGCCCATCGGGATGGCCGGCTGGCTGTTTCAGGCGACCTGGGTGCCGCAACATGTGATGGCGGCATCATGCGTGCTCACGGCCATGCTGCTGCTCGCGCGCATGACCGAGCGGCAGAGCTTCACGCTCATTCTGACGCTCGCTCTGGTCATTGTCGCCGGCTTCGAAAGCTCGACCTTTGTCGGCGGCATCACGTTCGCGATTGCCGCGATCATCGCGGCGCCGATGCTGTTCGTCGCAACCCATCCGGCGCGACGCTGGCGCTTGGCCGCCGGATTGGCGCTTGCCGCGGTCCTGGTCGTCTGCCTCATCGCGCCGTTCGTGCTCAACCAATTGACCGCCCTCCAGGCTCGCGGTGGCGGCGCGCCGATCATCATGTCGCACTATGCGGTGTTCGGCGAATTTTTGCCGCACGCGCTCCGGCGCGTGCTCGACGTCCCGGGCTACTGGCTCATCATCCTGCCGGCTGAATTGCCCGCAGTTTTTTTTGCCGGCGCTATCGCATTGACGCTGACATTGCGCAGCGCCGTGGCCGGCCCGGAAAAGCTCGCGGTGGCGGCCCTTGCCTGTCTCGCCGGCGCCGGGCTGGTCGTGCCTTGGCTTCTGGTCTCCACGCTTGGCGACAACAACGATCTCGGCCTGCGCGCGATCATCCCCGCCGAGATGGTGCTGATCGTCAGCGTCGCCGCAGCAGCCGTGCGTCTGGCGAAAACGCGTCTTGGTATTGGCGTCGTCGCGCTGGCGCTCATCGGGCTCGCACTCAGCCTGCCCGACACGGCGAAAATGATTCACGACAATATCGCCGGCCGGCAGCGGCCGGACGGCGTCGCGTTGGCGCAATCGCCGGAGATTTGGACAGCCGTACGCCGCTATGCTGCGCCCGCCGCGCGGGTCGCCAACAATCCGCTGTTCGTCAAGGGCGTGACGCCGTGGCCGGTGAACATATCCTGGGCCTTGCTCGCCAATCGGAGCTCATGTTTCGCCGGCCTCGATCTGGCGCTGGCCTTCGCGCCGCTCTCGCCGGAGCGCCGCAAGGCGATCAACGCGGAGTTCCTCCGCGTCTTCGCCGGCGAAGGCACGGCCACCGACGTGCACGACATGGCGCGGAAATATGGCTGCGATGTTGTCGTCGTCGTGCCGACCGACATGGCTTGGGACAAAGACCCGTTCGCGGCGAGCGCTGACTATCGTTTGGCGGAAACGCGCACGGACCGCTGGAGGATTTACGTAAGACAGTAGCGCCACGTCATTCCGGAGCGCCGCGAAGCGGCGAGGCCGGAATGACAAAATCTAAATCCCGGCGAACCAATTGAAACCCTGCAGGCTCCAAAACGTCTCCGTAAAGGTGTTGGTCACCTCGATGGCCTTGACCCATTTCGCGTTCTTGTAGCCGAGCTTGGTCGCGGTGCGCAGCCGCAGCGGGTAACCGAACGGATCGGTGATGGTCGCATTGGCGTAACGGGTGGCGAGGATCGTCTGCGGATGCAGCGCCGTCGCCATGTCGATGCTCTCGGTATAGTCGTCGGCGCAGTGGAAATAGACGTACTTCGCGGTCAGATCGGCGCCGACGCGCTGCAAAAAGCTGCGCAGGTTCGGGCCCGACCACTGGCCGATGTAATCCCAGCCTTCGACGCAGACGTGGCGGACGATGATTTCCTGCTCGGGCAGCGCATAGAGCTGTTGCGCCGTCCATGGCCGTTTGTCGCCAATCAGCCCGGCCAATTCCAGCTTCCAGGTTGCGCCATCGACCGGCTTGACGTCTTCCACGTCGAAATGAGCGTTGAAGCGCGGCGGCTTGACCACCTGCGCCGGACTGAATGTCGGCGCCAGGTGATTCGGCCGGAATAAAGCCGCCTGCACGCCGTCATTCCAAGAAGAGACCGCGCGCAAGACCTTCTGCACGGGCTCTTCCTCGGTCACATCACAGCCTGTCAGCAGTGTCAGCGCGCCGAGGCTGATCGCCCCGCGCAGCACGCCGCGGCGATTGATGTCGTCAATCAGCGCCCGGTTTTCCGTCAACACGCTTTGGTCGATCGGCCGTTGCGGCCGGAAGATCGAGGGGATGCGGCTGCCAAGCGGCATTGTCTTCACCGCGCCGGGGTTGACGGCGCGTCGGCCGCGGCATCGGCGACGCGCGCTGCATCATCGGGCACGACCGGACCGCCGGTGAGCATCGCCACCAGGCTTTGCGGCACCAAGAGCGCCAGCGCCACGTGCACCAGCAGAAACCCGACGATCGCCGACATGCAGAGGAAATGCACCAGGCGGATGGTCTGGAAACTGCCGAACAAGGCGGCAAGCTCGGAGAACTGCACCGGCTTCCACAAAGCCAGACCTGAAATCACGATGAGAATGCCAACCAGAATGATGCCGAGGTAAAGAATCTTCTGCACGGCGTTGTAGTGCGTCAGATCATCGTGGCCCAGCCGAAACCGCAGCGCGTCGCCGACCGTCGCTAGGGTCTCGCGCAGGGAAATCGGCAGCAGCTTGCGCCGGAACCGTCCGGTGCCGATCCCGTAGGCCAGATAGGCGAGCCCGTTGAGCACGAATATCCACATACCGAAGAAGTGCCACTGCAGCCCATGCTGCGCCCATTTGCCGATGGTCAGAAAGTCGGGGAAATGCAGCCAGCCGAAAATTACGTCGTCGTCATAAATCTTCCAGCCGCTGCCGATCATGATGAAGATCGCAACCGCATTGGTCCAATGCATGACGCGCAGCGGCAGCGGATGCAGCTGCCGTTCCTTGGGCGCGGCGTGCCGCGCAACATGACGTGCAGTTGATTTGACCGGCGGCGCCGACATCAACAAAGTTCCTCTCGCCGCTCCAAGCCTATTCCCTGTGCGGCTTCGGTGTGCGGCGCGCGGACACTATGAACGCCTTGACTAGCGCGCAACCAAATCCGCTTCACAACTTCGCGTGGCGTGTTTGATCGGGAGAACGACGAATGCGTACTCGGCTGATTATGACACCGTTGGTCATGACGGCATTGGCGATTTGCTTGCTGCCGCCGATCGGCGCCATCGCCCAGACGATGGAGCCGGCATCGGCGGCCGAGCAGCGCATGCAAGCGCGCTATCCGCAGCCCGTGCGCGTCGGCGACCTGATCGGCCTGCCGGTGCTCGACGACCGCGCCCGCACGCTCGGTTACGTGCGTGAAGTTGTTCGTACGAATGAGAATAAAATCGAGCTGATCGTCGACTATCGCGGCTTTCTCGACTGGCACTCCCGGCCGGTCGCCGTGCCGCTGGAGGTCGTAGGTATAGCCGGCCGGCAGATATCTTCGCTCGACATGCCGCGGAGCGAATATGCCGCCGCGGCGACTTGGCAAAATGCCGGCGTCCAGACGCTGCCTGCCGACTCAATGATCAGGATCGCGCTCTCGCGACACTGAGAGAGGCTGGAGCGGGTCGGGTCGTCGTCCGCCGTTCGAATTTGCGCCGTGAGCCATCACGACTTTGTGAAGTCTATAACTTTTTGGTGTTTGCCGACTTGAAGGCAGTGAGCCGGAATTGATTGGCACGTGGCCATCGCTTACCAAACACTGCGCGGTGCGTCGACGGATTGTTTCAGCCGATTTTTTTGGGGTGGCATTGCATGGACGACGCGAATCGTCTCGACGACAGAGCTGCATCGGCGCCCGTTGCCACGCGTCCCGCGCGTTGCGGTATCGCGATCATGGCCAAGGCTTCGGCGCCGGGCCGGACCAAGACGCGGCTCGTGCCGCCGCTGACGTTTGACCAGGCGGCAGCGCTCAACACCGCGTTCCTCAAAGACATCGCCGACAATCTCTTGCTGGCCGGATGTCACAGCTCGATCGCGGGCTACGCTGCCTTCGCACCGCGCGGCTCGGAGGCGTTCTTCCACGACGTGCTGCCGCCAGCTATCGGCTTGATCGACGCTTGCCTGGCAAATTTCGGCGATTGCCTGTTGCGCACCATCGAAGAGCTTCTTGCGCGCGGACATCAGTCGGCGGTCGTGCTCAACTCCGATAGCCCGACTTTGCCGACGGCGCTCCTGGTCGAAAC
This sequence comes from uncultured Alphaproteobacteria bacterium, assembly GCA_963829395.1. Classification (GTDB taxonomy): domain Bacteria; phylum Pseudomonadota; class Alphaproteobacteria; order Rhizobiales; family Xanthobacteraceae; genus BOG-931. Next base: position 454,908 of record CAWHHX010000005.1, read on the forward strand.
CGCCGAGATGCTGGCACGGCCAGGCGAGCGCGCCGTGCTCGGGCCTTCGAGCGACGGCGGTTACTATCTTCTCGGGATCAAAACCGCGCATCGGCGCTTGTTCGAGGACATTGCCTGGAGCACCGAGCGCGTTGCCAAGCAGACCCGCGAACGGGCCCACGAGATCAAGCTCGACATCCACACGCTGCCGGTGTGGTACGACGTCGACGACATCGAAGGTTTGCGCCGGCTGCGCGGCGAAGTACGCCAGCCGCGCCCCGCCAAGCGGCGGCTTGCCGCGCAACAACCGAACTTTCCGGAGGCCACCGCGGCATTAATGGACGGCCTTTGGGTGGACGGCGAATTCGATCGCCCCCCGGTGGACGTCATGCAGCTCGCGGCCGGAGGCGCGTGACAATGACTGTTGCGGCAACAACAAAACCGGCGGTCGATCCGCGGCGCTATTTCGAGAGCGTGCGCGCCGATGGCGACGTACCCGCGCACGAGCCGGTTTGCCTCTATCTGGAGACAACCAACCGCTGCAATCTGCTGTGCACGACCTGCCCCCGCACCTATGAGGAGCTCGAGCCTCCAGCCGACATGAGCTGGGAGCTTTTTCGCTCGGTCGTCGATCAGATTCCGAAGCTGTCGCGCGCCGTGTTGCACGGCGTCGGCGAGCCGATGCTGGTCAAGCATCTGCCGCGCATGGTGCGCTACCTCAAGGACCGCGGCACCTACGTGCTGTTCAACACCAACGGCACCGTGCTCAACGAAAAGAACGGCCGGGCGCTGATCGACGCCGGCCTCGACGAGTTGCGCGTCTCGTTCGATGCCGCCAACGCGGAATCCTATCGCGCCATACGCGGCAAGAATTATTTCAACCGCATCCTCAAGAACGTGCGCGCTTTCCGCGAACTGCAGGAGCGCGAAGGCACGCTCAAGCCGCGGGTGTCGGCGTGGCTCACCGGCATGCGCGAAACCGTCGAGCAATTGCCCGACTTTGTGCGCGTTGCCGCTGAGACCGGCGTCCGGGAAGTCTATCTGCAGCGTCTCGTATTCTTCGAGGAGAACGCCGTCGGCAAGGCGCGGCCGGACCAGGCGCTCTACGAGCAGCTCTCGCGCGAGGAAGCGGCGCATATCGATCGCGCCGCCGCGATCGCCGCATCGCTCGGCGTCACGTTCAGCGCCTCTGGCGCAGCCTCCGAGCCGGGCATGAGCCTCAAGCGCAGCGACAGCTCTTCGCCGTGGTCGATGTGCCGCCGGCCCTGGACGGTGATGTACATCACCGCCAATGGCCGCGCCCTGCCGTGCTGCATCGCGCCGTTTTCGCAGCGCGGGTATGAGAACTACACGCTGGGCGACGCCACGCAGCAGACCTTGCGCGAAATCTGGACCGGCGAAGCTTATCGCGATTTTCGCCGCGGCCTTCTCTCCGACAAGCCGCCGGCGGCGTGCGCGAGTTGCGGATTGCGCTGGAGCCTTTAGCCATGCCGCCATCCGCGGGCGGCGTCGCCGTCATCATCCCGACCTACAACGAAGCCGCGGCGATTGGCGGCGTCGTAGCAACCCTGCCGCGCGATATCGTCGACCGAATCATCGTAGCCGATGGCGGCAGCAGCGACGGTACTGCCGACATCGCGCGCCGTGCCGGCGCCGAGGTGCTGGGCGTCGGCAAGGGTTACGGCCTGGCCTGCCTTGCCGGCGCGAAAGCGGCCGATGATGCCGACATCGTCGTTTTCATGGACGGCGACGGCGCCGACGATCCGGCATTCATCAAGCAGATGGTCGGGGCCATTCGCTCCGGCAATTATGATTTCGTCATCGGCTCGCGCGCGCGGGGCGAGCGCGAAGCCGGCAGCATGGGAAGCCATCAGATCTTGATCGGCCTTATCGCCGGCGCCCTGATCAGGGTTTTCTACGGCGTGCGCTACACCGACATGTGCGCTTATCGCGCCATCCGCCGCGGGACCCTGCTGGCGCTCGGCATGCGCGAACGCACCTATGGCTGGAATCTGGAAATGCAGATGCGGGTAGCCCGCGCACGCCTGCGCGTTCTCGAATTGCCGGTCGCCTATCGCCGCCGCGCCGGCGGCGCATCCAAGGTCGCCGGCAATCTGCGCGGCTCGATCAGGGCTGGTTCGCGCATCGTCGCCACGTTTGCACGCGTGGCGATGGAGTAGCCGCGAACGGAGCTTCGTTCCGTCAGATCGCGACCTTGCGGAGAAAGCCGTCGACGCTGCGGCGCAAAGAGTCCGCCGCCTTCTCGACCGCCTGTGAAGCCGTCAGCACCGTATCGGCGGAATTGTGCATGTCGGCGATCGCGGCGGAGACCCGGCTCAATACCGAGACCACCGATTTCGTTCCCGTCGCCGCGGCCGCAACGCTTGCCGAAATCTCCTGGGTCGCCGAATTCTGCTGCTCGACCGACGTGGCGATGGCGGTGGTGAATTGCCTGATCTCCTGCATGCGGCCGGCAATGGTGCCGATGGCGCCGACGGCGCTGCGGGTCGAGGTTTGCACCGCGGCGATTTGCGAGGCGATATCGTCGGTCGCCTTCGCCGTCTGTACCGCCAGCGCTTTGACCTCCGAGGCAACTACGGCAAAACCCTTGCCGGCGGCGCCGGCGCGGGCCGCCTCGATGGTGGCGTTGAGCGCCAGCAAATTCGTCTGTTTGGCCACGCTTTGAATAAGCTTGACCACATCGTCGATCTTTTGCGCAGCTTGTGCCAGTTCGGCGATGTCTTCGTTGCTCGACTGCGCCCCGGTCGCTGCCGCCCCGACCACCTCGGTGGCGCGCGCAAGCTGTCGGTTGATCTCGGCAATGGACTTTGACAATTCGTCGGCCGCCGTCGCGGCGATCTCGGCGCTGCCGGACGCATCGTTGGAGGTCGCCACCGCGCCCGCCGTTTGCGCCGTACTCTCGTTCGACGTCGCCGCCAGCACGGTCGCGGTCGTTTGCATCGCCGCCACGCTGTCGGCGACGGTTTTCAGAACCCCCTCGACGCTTTCCCGGAACCAGGCGATCGCTTCCTCGACCACCGCCCGGCGCGCTTCCTGCTCGTCGAGCAGCGCGTTCTTGCGCTCCGCCGCCCGGCGCTCGGTGATGTCGTCGTGGGTGCCGACCCAATAGATCGAACCGGGTATCGGCCGATTGACGACGGAGATGGCGCGGCCGTCCGGCGTCTCATTGACAAAGCTCACGGTCTTGCCGGCGCCGATCTGGCTCAAAATCTCGGCGCAATACTCGTCCGGATCGCGGCGCAGGTTGCCGCTGCCGATCCTGCTGCGGATGACGTCGATGAGGGCGGTGCCGGGTTTCACCACATCGGTCGAGAGCCCGTACATGGTGCGGTATTGATCGTTGCAGACGGCGAGACGGCCCGCGGTATCGAATAGGACGACGCCCTGAGTCATATTGTTCAGAGTGAGCGCCAACAGACCGCCATCGAGCCCCCGGCCCTTGGCCAATCGTGTCAAACCGTTGAGGGCCCCGAACATCTTGCCGCGCGCCTTGTCGCTCCTCCCGCGCTGTAGCTAGCCGAGGACGATTTAGACTTCGTTAATCAACGATCAAATGCTCATGCCGCCGTCGACCATGAGCAGACATCCGGTCGTAAAGCTCGACGCGTCGGAGGCGAGAAACAGCACCGAGCGGGCCACTTCCTCGGCGCGCACATGGCGGTGCAGCGGAATGATCTCGTTGAAGAACTGGGTGCCGTCGCGCCCGATCACGGCGCCCAATTTCTGTTCGACGTTCAATTGAAAGGCATTGTCGACCGGGCCGGGATGAACGGTGTTGACCCGGATGTTGCGGCCGGCCAGCTCCTTGGCCAACACGCGCATCAATCCCACTTGGGCGTGCTTGGCAGTGATATAGCCGTAGACGCCGGGATCGCCGGTCACGCCGGCGACGCTTGAGGTGATGACGATCGAGCCGCCGTCGTTCATGTGCGGCACGGCGTGCTTGGCACAGAGGAACGCACCTCTCACATGGACGGCCAGGACCGAATCGAAGACGTCCTCCGGATAATCCGCAATCGGGGCGACGGTGCCGAAATTGCCGGCATTGCTGAACAACACGTCGATTTTTCCGAACCGCGCGACCGCGCTCGTCATCGCGTTCTTGACTTGATCGGATTTGGTCACGTCGGCGGCGCACCAGGCGACCTCATCGCCACCGCCAATATCGGCGGCCGTCTTTTTCAGGGCCGGTTCGCTCAGATCGATGAGCATCACCTTCGCACCCTCTTGCTGCAGAAGCTTCGCCGAAGCCGCGCCGATACTGCCGGCGCCGCCGGTAATGACGCACACCTTGTCTTGCATTTGCTTCGACATCGCTTCTTCCCCCGCTTCGCTTTTGGCGGGCGGAACCTAACACGGCGGCCGCAGTTCCGCGCAATGCGGCAGCGGCGGGCGCGCGATCACGGGAGCGCCGCGCGGCAGCGCTCTATCCAACCGGGGCAAGCGTCACGCTCAGTCCGTCGCGGGGAAAGGGAATCGGCCACATTTTCCAATCGGGCCGATAATCCGGCGCGATCGTGACCTGAAACTTATTGAGAAAATGCCAAGTGAAGCACTTGGCCTGCATATAGGCGAAGTTCAAACCGATGCACATGTGCGCGCCACCGCCGAACGGAACGTAAGCGAACTTGTGCCGCGCCCGCGAAGCCTCGATGTCGAAGCGCGTCGGGTCGTAGCGTTCCGGCTCGGGCCAAAGCTGCGGCATGTGGTGGGTGTAGAGCGGATTGACGTTGACGCCGGTCCCAGCCGGGATGTGGAAACCCTTGAATTCGAAATCGCGCACCGCGCGCCGCGGCAGTGACGGCACCGGCGGCGCAAGCCGCATCGCTTCCTTGAACGCCATCTCGGTCAAGACGAGATCGTCGAGACGGGCAAACGGCAGCGGCTCGTTCGGCGAAAGGCTTAAGCCACGCAGCTCCGCGCGCACTTTCTCCTGCCAATCGGGATTCGCCGCCAGCCGATAGATCAACGAGGTGAGCGATGAGGTCAGCGTGTCGTGCGCGGCCATCATCAAAAAACTCATGTGATCGACGATGTCCGCGTTGGAGAGCAGCGAACCATCGTCCCACGTCGCGCGGCAGAGCTGTGAGAACAAATCGTCGCCGCCGCGCTTGCGCCGCAGCGGAATTTGCCGGTTGAAATAGTCGACGATCAGCGCCCGCCCGCGCACACCGCGTCCCATCGGCGTGCCCGGCAGCGGCGCACGAATGACCGCGATCGAGGCCGCGACCATGGCGATGAAGGCGCGCTTGACGGCTTCGAGCTCCGGGCCAAGCTCCCCGCCAAGGAACGAGGTGGCCGCAAGATCGAGCGTCAGTTGCTTGATCGCCGGATAGAATTTGAATTCGCGGCCGCGCGGCCACTCGCTCAGGCCTTTGGCGATACCGGCATTGAGCTCGGTCAGATAGGATTGCATCGGTCCCGATTTGAACGCGACCGACAGCGCGCGGCGGTGCAGGCGGTGCTCGTCGAAATCGAGCAGCATGAGTCCGCGGGGAAACAACCGGCCAAGCAGGACGTCCCAACCGAGGGCGGACGAGAACAATTTTTGGCTGTCGAGCAGAACGAGTTCGTTGGCCTCGGGGCCGAGCAGCGAGACATTGGTCTGGCCGAACGCGCGGCTGCGATAGACGTGGCCATATCGTTGCGCCCGGCGCTCGACGAAGCCTTTGGGATCGGCGAGCAACACCAGCGTGTGGCCGACGACCGGCCAGCCGTCATCGCCCGGAATATGGGACAGCGCCCGTGCCGGCGCCGGTTTGCAATCGTTGGCCGATCCGTGCCGATGACCAAGCGTCTGCACCGACATGACGTCCCTCCGGCATGGCGCGGTTACTGCGTCCCGATCTGCCGCGGTTTGCGGCGAAGCGCACGCGCTCCGACCGCCGCTGGCCGCGGCAGAATCAGACGCTGGGCGGCCAGCATCAAACTCCCGCGATCTTACCGGCTTTCCGCCCATGCTTGAAGCGTTCACAAATTGCGAACACGATCCTGCAAAGCAACCGCAACGCGTTGGATGACGGGCTCCCACGCGCGCGTCGTATCCTGGCGAAACAAGCGAGCGGTCGGATACCAGGGGCTATCCTCGCGATGGAGGAGCCAGCGCCAGCAGGTGTTGTAGCGGTTCAGCAGCCAAAACGGCTTGCCCAACGCCCCAGCCAGATGTGCCACGGACGTGTCCACCGCAATAACAAGGTCCAAATTCTCGATCAGGGCCGCGGTGTCGGAAAAATCGTGCAGGTCGTCGGTAAGGTCGGTCACCTGTTGACGCAAAGCGCTGTCGCGCAATTGCCGGACCGCGTCGTCGCCCTTTTGCAGACTGAAAAACTCGCACGCCGTGACCTCAAAAAGCGGCGCCAGCCGATCGAGCGCGATGCTTCGCTGGCCGTCGATGCGATTGGCGCCCGGCAGTTCCTTTCGCGGATTGCCGGCCCACGCCAGACCGATCCTGGGCTTGTCATGCCTGCCCAAGCGCTCGCGCCATGCCCGCGTCTGTTCATCGCGTGCCGACAGATAACGCGTCGCCGATGGGATCGTGTCCAGCCGCGTCGCGAACGCCAACGGCAGGCTGAGCAACGGACAGTGGAAATCGAAATCAGGCAGCGGGTCGCCGGAGGACACGACCTGCACGGTGCTCGAGAGCGTGCTCATCAGACCGTGCAACGGCCGTTGCACTTCGAGGATGACACGCGCGCCGCGGGCCGCGACCAGCGGTGCGTAGCGGCCGAACTGGATCGTGTCGCCGAGACCTTGCTCGGCATGCAGGAGAATGGTTTTGCCCGCGATCTCCTCAGATCCAAGCCATAGTGGCTGCGACAAATCTCGCTTGCCGTTTCTGATCTGTTCGGTTTCCCATCGCCACTCGCTCTTTTCCCAGCCGCGATACAAGTCGCCGATCAGCAATCGGCACATCGCCTCATTGAAATGTGCATCGGCAAAGTCCGGCCGCACCGCCAGCGCCGCCTCGTAGCTCGCCAACGCTTCGTCGAATCGCGCCAGCTCTTTCAGGGCGTTGCCACGATTGGAGTGCGCCTCGGCAAGATCGCCTCGCAGCGCCAGCGCGCGATCATAGCTCGCCACCGCTTCTTCGAACCGTCTCAGTTCCTGCAAGGCGTTGCCGCGATTGGAGTGCGCCTCGGAAAAGTCCGGCCGCAGCGCCAGGGCGCGGTCGTAGCTCGCCAGCGCTTCGCCAAACCGCTTGAGCTCGTGGAGGGCGTTGCCACGATTGGAGTGCGCCTCGGCATATTCCGGCCGCAGCATCAGCGCGCGATCGTGGCTCGCCAGCGCTTCGTCAAACCGGCGCAGCCCGTGCAAAGCGTTGCCGCGATTGGCGTGCGCCTCGACAAAATCCGGCCGCAGCACGAGCGCGCGGTCGCAAGCGCCCAGCGCCTCGTCGAAGCGCTCCAAAGCCGTAAGGGCATCCGCCCGATTGGAGTGCGCCTCGGCATAGTCGGGCCGCAGCGCGATGGCGCGGTCATAGCTTTCCAATGCCTCATCGAAACGCTCCAGCGCCTTGAGCGCGTTGCCGCGATTGGAGTGCGCCTCGGCATAATCCGGCCGCGCCGCAATGGCGCGGTCATAGCTCGCCAACGCGTCCTTGAACTGCTTGAGCGCGATGAGCGCGTTGCCGCGATTGTTCAGCGCCAGAAAATTGTTCGGGCTTCGCTTCAGGGCGAGATTTATCCGGCGCACGGCCTCCGCATGATTGCCGCGCTGATAGAAGATGACGCCGAGCAAATGCAGGCTGTCAAAATGGTCGGGCCGGGTTGCGAGAATCCGCTGGTAGATTCGTTCGGCATCCGCCAGCCGGCCGGCTTGATGCAGCGCCAAACCTTCGGCGAATAATGACGTGACTGTGGCTGGGATCGCGGCCGCCGGACGCTTGAAGCCTTGCGGCGCAAAATCGGGGTGAATGGCCGGCTTCTTCTTCATGATCGTCTAGCGTATCGGCAACCATAAGGCCCGCGCGTGACCGTTGCGTCCGCCGTCCAGCAGGCCGGACGTTCTCGCGGAAGCAAGCCTGGCGGCATCACGTTCGATGGATTAAATCGCAAATCACTGATCGTGCCAGTAAGTCAGTTCGGCCATTGATCGTCAAGGTTTCGGAGCTTTTTGGACTTGGTAAATCCCTCGCCGTCCGGCTCGATCCCGTGCGGATTGCAAGGCCAATTGCGCACGCGGCAGTCGATCAATCGCCACATTGAACGCTGGCTCGCGGCCAGAAAACTCTTTTGCTTATGACGGCTGATTGACCAATGGACGGACTGCGCGGTCTATCTCACAAATCAGCGTTCGCAAGGGATTTCGTGTGCTCTGGTTGCGGCAATCGACTTTTGGCCATCCAGAAATCGTTGACACTCTTCACCAACGCATCGAACGCATCTAAATCCACGGGCTTGCAGAGATAGCTGTTCGCTTGAAGTGCAAAGCACTTTAGGATGTCCATTTCGGAGTCAGACGTTGTCAAGATAACGGTGGGTATCAGTTTTAGACTGTTATCGTTCTTGATTTCGGCAAGAACCTGACGCCCGTCCATTTTGGGCATGTTCAAATCCAGCAAGATAAGGTCCGGGCGAGGAGCTCGGGCGTGCGCCCCTTCGCGCCTCAGAAAGGCTATGGCTTCGGTGCCGTCTACCACGACGTGCACGCTGACCGCGGTGTTGGCAGCGGCGAAGGCTTCCAACGTCAACCGAACATCGCCGGGACTATCTTCTACTAGGAGAACATGCATCCTGTCGCCTCTTCCCGAAGAGCGCCAACCCCAACCGACAGCCGGCCATATTCGAGGCTTTTGTTGGTCACGCGGCAAAAGCTCTTGCGCTCATGTTCGATAACGGAGACGCGCCGCCACCGAGGCTGAGGGGCAAATGAGGGCTCTAAGCTTTTCGCGCCGTGCCCCGACAGTCTGCCAAAGGCTCTAAGCAACCATGAAATTATACCCCTCGAATTGAGACACTTTCGTTGGGGACGCCCCAAGAACTTGAGGTCAAGAACTTGAGGTCAAGAACTTGAGGTCAAGAACTTGAGGTCAAGAACTTGAGGTCAAAAAATTCCCCGGATTTCGGAGACGGGGTGCGCGTGTTCCAGCGGCGTGCGCGGCGCGTTTTCAATTCAGCGGCGTCGCGTGCTCTGGCCGGCATTCCACGCCTTTGCGCTGTGGTGTATCCGTCGAAATTTTCTCCTGCGGGTTATTGCGTATATACAGAAGCAGGAAATCGACGTCCATGTTGAAGACATGGACGTCCTGCTGGTCGAAGATAACCCTGGCGACATTCGCCTAGCGCAAGAGGCGTTCGCCGCATCAAAACGCCCCGTCAATATTCACGTCGTGCGCGACGGAGTTGACGCCATGGCCTTTCTGCAAAAGGAGGGCGCTTACGCTCACGCGCCTCGGCCCCATCTGATTTTGTTGGATTTGAACTTGCCGAAAATGAATGGCCGCGAGGTGCTCGTCAAAATCAAGACCGATGCGAGCCTGAAATCAATACCGACCATCATCCTAACCTCATCGGAGTTGGAAGCGGATTTGCAAACCTCCTATGAAAACAATGCAAACTGTTACGTCACGAAGCCGAAAGACTTTGAGACATTCGTTGACTTCGTCAGAGCGATGGAGACCCTTTGGTTTGTGCTAACCAGTGAACCGGAGTCCCTCCCCAACGTATCCGCGCCGGCGGAGTCTTTCGCCTAATAAATTTTGTCGGCGGCTCCCAACAATGGGCAAGCCGATCAAGAAGCCGTAGCGGCCGTCAAATTCGCTGATCCAGCACCGCGAAGGATCCCGTGCGGGCTTTGGGACATGCAGCAAGTCGGACAATTTCGCTCACGAGATAATCAATCGCTTAGGGAAGTGTTGGTGCCCAGGGGCGGAATCGAACCACCGACACCTGCATTTTCAGTGCAGTGCTCTACCAACTGAGCTACCTGGGCCCACGCTCTCGCGATAGCGAGGCCGCTAAAGGCCTGTGCGAGCGCCGCGCGGTTATAATTGCTCGCTCTCGGGGTGTCCAGGACGGGCCACAAGAACTCAATGCGTGGGCTCGCCGCCCTCGTCCCGCCGCTCGTCCTCTTCCTCGTCTTCCGTCACCGGCACGGCATAGACGCCGGAAAGCCAGCGGTTGAGATCGACATCGGCGCAGCGCCGCGAGCAGAACGGACGAAACGCCTCAACGGCGGGCTTCCCACAAATCGGACAGGCGCGGCGCGGAGCTTCAGACATGAGCCAAATATGGGCGGCGCGAGGCGGCGCGCCAGCGGTCAGAGGGCGTTGAGCCAGCCGAAATGGATCGGATAGCCCTCGCCGCCCAACAGCGTCACCGTCTCATAGAGCGGCAGGCCGACGATGCTGGAATAGGAACCGACGATTTTCACGATGAAAGTTCCGGCGATTCCCTGCGCCGCATAACCACCGGCCTTGCCGCGCCATTCGCCCGAGGCGAGGTAGGCCTCGATGTCCTCATCCGACAACCGCTTGAAGCGCACGCGGGTCTCGACGTGCCGCTGCCGGAACGTTTCCTTCGGCGTCACCAGGCAGATCGCCGTATGGACGCGATGGTTGCGGCCGGAGAGCAGGCGCAGGCATTGCGCCGCCTCGTCGAGCAACTCCGCCTTCGGCAGGATGCGGCGGCCGACCGCCACGACGGTGTCGGCGGCAAGAATAAAGGAGCCCTTCAGCTCTTCGTCGAGCCGCAGCATGGCGAGCGCCGCTTCGGCTTTGCTGCGCGCGAGCCGCGTCGCGCAGGCGCGCGGCAATTCTCCGCGCTTCGGCGTCTCATCGATGTCGGCCGGACGCAGCGCGTCGGGCTCGATGCCGGCCTGGTTGACCAGCGCCAGCCGGCGCGGCGACCCGGAGGCGAGAACGAATTTCGGTCGGCCGATCATTTGAACCGGTAGGTGATGCGGCCTTTGGTCAAATCGTATGGCGTCATTTCGACCAGCACCTTGTCTCCGGCCAGGACGCGGATGCGGTTCTTGCGCATGCGGCCCGCAGTGTGCGCGATGATTTCGTGCTCATTTTCGAGCTTGACGCGGAAAGTGGCGTTCGGAAGCAATTCCGTTACGACACCCGGGAAATTCCAGCAGTTCTTCCTTCGCCATTCGCTGTCCGGACTTGTTGATAGGCGGCCGCGACGTGTCCCGACATCGCGGCCGAAATCGGCGCGGAACCTAGCGGATGACGGGCCGCTCCACAACGCCGCTTTTGGTACTTTTCCCTGGCGCGACGCAGCATCGTGAGCAGTCACGCTGCAGACCCGCATCGTTTATGCGTGCCGGCGGTTGGACGGCCCCGGACCGGCCGCGCATGGCGTTGGCGCTGCAACCGCATCCACGCAGCGCAGATCATCGTCACTCGTTGCCGGGGCGCCGACCGGCGAAGCGGTCGCGAATCCGGTTCACAAGCTGATCGCGAACGGAGCGATAGGCGTCGAGCCGCTGCTCGCGGCTGCCTTCGGTGTCGGTCGGATCCGCGGTCGGCCAATATTCGACATCGATCGCACTGGTGCGGGTCAGTTCGAGCGCACGGTGGTGGGCCTCGGGCGACAGCGTGACGATGAGGTCGAAGTTGAGACCCTCCAAGTCGTCAAGCTCCTCGAAGGTGATCGGCTTGTGCCGCGAAATATCGACGCCGATTTCGGCCATGACCGCAACAGCGAACGGATCAAGCTCGCCCTTGCGCACGCCAGCCGAGCCGACATAGATCGCGCGGCCGAAAAACTGTGAAAAAAGCCCGGCGGCAATGGGCGAGCGCACGGAGTTGAGCCCGCAGGCAAACAAAACGGCAAGGGGCTTGGTCGCGGACGCCGGCATTGCGGCCCCTTACCCCTTCCAGTGCAGCACCGTAACCAGCGTGAACAGCCGCCGCGCCGTGTCGAAATCGAGTTCGACCTTGCGCTTGAGCCGGTCCAGGAGGATCTGCGAGCCTTCGTCGTGCAGTGAGCGGCGCGCCATGTCGAGCGCTTCGATGCGGTCCGGCGTCGAGCCCCGGATCGCGGCGTAGTAGCTGTCGCAGACCGTGAAATAGTCCTTCACGATGCGGCTGAACGGCGCCAGCGAGAGAAGATGCACCATGACCGGCGCGCCGTCGGCAAGCCGGATGTCGAACACCAGGCGGTTGCCGTCGATGCGCAGGTTCAACGCGTAAGGTCCGCCGTCGTGGCCGTCGGGCCGAAACGCATTCGCCTCGATGAGATCGTAGATCGCGACCGCGCGTTCATGATCGACGTCCGGGCTTGAGCGGCCGATCGAAGCTTCGTCGAGCGTCACCGCGACCAGGCGCCCGCTCTCGGCTTTGTCGCGGTCGTCGCGCGGCATCAGCGATTGAGCCGGATGGCGACGGAGCGGGCATGAGCGTTAAGCCCTTCGGCGTTGCCGAGCGTGATCGCGGCATCGGCGAGCGCGCGCAACTGCTGCGGCCCGCATTTGAGGATCGAGGTGCGCTTCATGAAGTCCAGCACGCCAAGCCCAGACGAGAAACGCGCCGACCGCGCCGTCGGCAGCACGTGGTTGGAGCCGGCGACATAATCGCCGATCGCTTCGGGGGTGTGGGCGCCGATGAAGATGGCGCCGGCATTGCGGATGCGGCCGGCGATCCGGTCGGCATCGGCGGCGGCGATTTCAAGATGTTCGGGCGCGATGGCATCGACCAGCGGCAGCGCGTCGTCCAGGCTGCGGACCAGAAAAACCGCGCCGAAATCGCGCCACGAGGCGGCGGCGACTTTCGCGCGCGGCAATCGCGCGACCTGAAGCTCGACGGCGCGCTCGACCGCGCCAGCAAGGTCTTCGTCATCGGTGATGAGGATCGCCTGTGCGCCGGCGTCATGCTCAGCCTGCGCCAACAGATCGGCGGCGATCCAGTCCGGATTGCCGCTGGCATCGGCGAGGATCAGCACTTCGGACGGCCCGGCGATCATATCGATGCCGACCTTGCCGAACACGATGCGCTTGGCCGCGGCGACGTAGGCATTGCCGGGGCCGACGATCTTGGCGACTGGAGCGATGGTCGCGGTGCCATAGGCAAGCGCCGCAATCGCCTGTGCCCCGCCGACGCGATAAATTTCGTCGACGCCGGCAATCTTCGCCGCGGCGAGGACCAGCGGCGGCAGAACGCCACCGGGCGCCGGCACCACCATGACGAGCCGCGCCACACCGGCGACTTTGGCCGGCACGGCGTTCATCAGCACCGACGACGGATAAGCGGCGGTACCGCCGGGTACGTAGAGGCCGACGGCCTCGATCGCCGTCCAGCGCGCGCCAAGCTCGACGCCGAGCTCATCGGTGAAGCGATCGTCTTGCGGCACTTGCCGGCGGTGGAATGCCTCGATGCGGTCGCGCGCAAAAGACAGCGCGTCGAGCGTGTGACGTTCGCAATTGCCGAATGCGGCGGCGATCTCCTCGCCGGTCACGCGCAGGCCGACGCGGTCGAGGTCGAAGCGATCAAATTTTTGCGTATACTCGTGCAGCGCCCGATCGCCGCGTGCGGCGACGTCGGCGACGATGGCGCGGGCCGCGGCATCGACATCCGCTGAGACTTCGCGTTTGGCGTCGAGAAAGACGCGGAATTTTTCGGCGAAATCGGCGGCGCGTATGTCGAGACGGATGGCCATGGTTTGCCTTCTACGCGATGCCAATACACGATGCCTTGCGGGCAAGCTTTGCGGGTGTTGCGGCGACGCGTATCAGGTCCCTTTTATTATAACAATTCTAATCTTACGGCGCAGTCGGCTTTCTGATTGACAAAAGGAGCGCCGTTCACCAATTCCTCGTATGTCCCATGCTACTGAAAGCGGCGACAAGCCCTTTGCCGGTTATGACAAGAAACCCGTACGCAACGTTGATGGTTCTTGCGTCTCTTTTCGTTCTGCATGCGAGCGTTGCGTCAGCGGATGAGCTGGTGACGGTCAGCATCGCGATCAAGGATCATCAGTTCGAGCCCGCCGAAGTGCACGCGCCGGCCGGCAAGCCGATTGCGATCGCGATCAAGAATCTCGATTCCATCGCCGCGGAATTCGAAAGCGATGCCCTGCATGTGGAAAAGGTCATCCCGCCGGGCCGCGAAGCTGTTGTGCGTGTGCGTCCGCTCGAGCCTGGGCGCTATAATTTCTTCGATGACTTTCACCGCGCGACGCAGGGCTTTTTGGTCGTGCCATGACCCATCGTGCCATGACCCATCGTGCCGTGAACCGTCGTGCCGTGAACCGTCGTGCCGTGAACCGTCGTGCCGTGATCGTCGTGTAGTGGGGTCCCCGTGCTTCCTTCGTTGGTCATCGTCTTTCGCGAAGTGTTCGAGGCCGGCCTGATCATCGGCATTGTCATGGCGGTCACGGCCGGCGTGGCGGGCCGCGGCCGTTGGGTCGCCGGCGGCGTTGTCGCCGGCGTGCTCGGGCGCCTGCGTCGTCGCGCTGTTCACCGGCGGAATATCGCAGCTGTTTCACGGCAGCGGCCAGGAATTGTTCAACGCCTGCATTCTCGGTTTCGCCGTGGTGATGCTCGGCTGGCATAACGTGTGGATGGCGCGGCACGGCCGCGAGCTTGCGGCCGAGATGCGCGCCGCCGGCGAGGCCGTTGTCGAGGGATCGAAGTCGCTCGCGGCGCTCGCCGCCGTGGTAATGATCGCGGTGTTGCGCGAGGGCTCGGAAGTCGTGCTGTTTCTCTACGGCGTGGCCGCGGCGGAAGGCGGCGCCAGCAGCGGCATGCTGGTCGGCGGCATTGTCGGGCTCGTTCTCGGCGCGCTGGTGTGTTTGTTGACCTATCTCGGACTGGTGACCATTCCGACCCGCTATCTGTTCGCCGTCACCAGCACGCTGATCGCATTGCTGGCGGCCGGCATGGCGGCGCAGGCGATCGCCTTCCTCGAACAGGCCGACATCCTCACGGCGCTCGACCAGACGGCGTGGGATACGTCGTGGATTTTGCGCGATGGCAGCTTCGTCGGGCGCGCGCTGCATACACTGATCGGCTATGTGGACCAGCCGACGGCGATGCAGGTGATCGTCTATGCGGCGACGCTTGGCGTCATCGCGCTGTTGATGAAGGTTTTTCGCGCTGCCGCGCGACGCAGCGGCCGACAAACGGCATCAGACGACTGCGGTCACCCGTCTTCTTGTGCGGCGAAGTGATCGCGGGCAAGCATCGCCGGCAAAAGACCTCGCCAAGATCGACGAGTTCGGCCTCCAGGCACTCGACTTCGAGCCGGATGGCGCCGCCGCCGGAAAAAATCATCGTCACGATGCCGGCGGGCGCGTCGCGCTCGGCAAATTCGACCGCGAGAAGATTGAGAACCGCGTCCTTGCCGGTCTGATCAAGACCGCGGCACTTGCAGGAGACAACGCGCTCGAACCGCAGCGCGGTCCGGCAGCGCCGGTAGTCCGGCGATTTGTTGTTCAGGCCGTCGCCATCGACGGCATTCATCCAGTCGAAGCGATTGAGCGCCATGACGAAGCGATGCTCGCGCGGCCGCCATAAAATGTCGGCGACCTTGACGAGGGCGTCCTGCACATGAGCGGACATCACCTCGATGTCATCCTTGTCCAGGGCGACGAGCTTGAGTTCCTCCATGATCGACATCCCGTTCTCGGCATAATCGCCGCGCGAAAGCTCGCTGGTTCCGAAGTTAGGAAGGGCGCAACGGGGCCGCAAGGCCCCGTTGCCGGCATTCCCTACCGGAGAGCGCGGCGATCGAAAGAATCGCACGCGCCTGTTTGCAAGACCTTATTTGCAGATCTTATTTGCAAGTCGGATGCCCGTTCACGTCGACAAGCGTCTTGCCGGGCGGACAGGCCGGTCTTGCCGCCGGCGGAAGCGGCGGCGGAGCCGGTTTGGCCGCGGCCGGGGCGGGCGCCGGGACCGGCGCAGGAGGATGCGGCGGCGGCGGTGGCGGCGGCGCCGCCGGCTTGACCGGCGCGCGGGCGCCGGGGGAGCAGGAGGCGGCGGCGGAGGCGGCGGCGGCGCCGGCTTGATCGCGCCGGCGGGTGCCGGAGGAGGCGGTAGCGGCGGCGGAGGCGCGCGGCTTGATTGTCGCCGGCGCCGGCGTCGCAGGTGATGGTGCAGGCGGCGGCGGTGGAGTTGCCGGGCTTGATTGTCGCTGGCGCCGGACCGGGAGAATGCGGCGGCGGCAGGGGCGCGGGCTTCACAGCTGCAGTCGGCGGCGGTGGAGGCGGCGAGGCGGCGGCCCGGCTCCCGGATGGCCCGGCGCAATAGCGGGCGCGCCGGCGTTGCCGGGCCGGCTGCCGGAAGCACCGTGCGACTGCACGGCGCCCGGCAGCGCGACCGGAGTACGGCCGGGGACTGTGCCGGGCGGCGCCGGTTGGATGCCACGGTGCGCGGCGGTCTGACAAAAGCGGGAACGACCGCGGCACCGGGCGTCGGCAGAAAGAAGCGCTCACGCGGCGGTGGCGGCGGCGGCAGCACGCCGAATTCGCGCGGCCGCGGCGGCAGGAAGAAGGCCGGTGGCGGCGGCGGCGGTTCATAGCCGGGGCCCCAGAACATCACGACCGGCCGGTCAACAAAATCCAATTCATCCGGCGGCGGCGGTGGCACGCCGAAATCGATAGAGCGCGAAGTCGGGCGGCCCTTCGAAGGCCGCGCCCAGCATGGCCAGCCGGCGCCGAGCGTCAAAGGACATGTGGTCCATTCGGATAGCGGCGCAGATAGGACCAATAGGCCGGCGGCGTGTTGTTGAACACGCAGCGCCGCCAAGATGATCTCTTCGCGGCGCACGGCCAGCATCGCCGCGATGCGCAGCGAAAATGGGCTTGAAGGATAGAGCGCCAAAAATTGCTCATAGCGTTCCATCGTGTCGAGCGCGATCGCCGCGGCATAGGCGTCGTCGACGTTCGAATAGCTGCGCATCGGTCGCTCACGCAGGTCGGCCAGCGGCGCTACGTTCGGCGGCGCCGGCGCATCCGCAGCGCGTTCGGTGAAGAAAAACGGCCCATCGATCCGCGATGCATACCAAGGCACTTCCCCGCCGTTGGTGACTTCGCTGACCCGCAGGCGTACGCGCGCCAACACGTCGTCCAGCGCAAGTCCGCCGGCCGCGATCATCTCCGTCAGCGCGGTCGCATAAGCGCCGTACGGACCTGGCTCGTCCGGTCCGACCGTGCCCGGCGCCGCGTTGAAGGCGATCGCCATGCCCGGGGCCGGATCGACCAGCGCCAAACCGGTCGCCAGCGGGTCGCCGCCCCGCGCAAAGGGGTTTTGCCGTGCTGCATCAACAATGACGATTTTCACGCGCCCCGGCAGCGCCGCGAGCGGCTGTGCAAAATCGGACACCCGCACGGCCTGCAGCGGCACGTCGACGTCGCGCGCGATATCGGCGTCGACCGGCACGAAATAATTCTCGCCGGCGAACTGCACGCCGAAACCGGCGAGGTAAACGACGGCGACCGCGTCGGGTCCAGCCGCGGCTACTTGCCCGAGAAATTCACGAAATGATTCCCGCAGCGTTGCTTGATCGAGATTGCGCGCACCGGTAACGGTGAACCCCGAGGCCGTCAGCGCATCGGCCACCAAACCGGCGTCGTTGGCCGGCGTCGTGAGCTTCGCCGCCCTGTATTCGTCGTTGCCGATCACCAGCGCAAAGCGAATTTCTGCGGCGTGAGCGATGCGCGGACCAAGCGTCAGCGCAAGAATGACGCCGGCCAAGCATGATAACGTCATCCACCGCGACGCGGTCCTACGTTGAAACTTTTTCATCGATCTCCCCGTATCGGCGCCAGCAATCACGCTCGCTCGCCGGGCGCGATACAGCCGATCAATGGGTCCTAATCATGTCGAGCGGCGCCGAATTATTGCTGCCATGTTGGGATGCAGCAAAGCGCCGGGCCTCTCGGCTTTCTGCACAGCACAAAAAAGGAACTGTTCGGCACCAACAATAAATCGGCACCGATTCGTGCAAAGTTGGATTTGCGTAAAGCTCCGCGGGTTGCTAAGAACGATCTAACAACACCACTCATTAACTTGCGCTGCGCTATGTGCGGCGCGTCTGCGGACAACGCTGCGATCCTCATGACGTAAAAACTATCTGTTACGTTTTCTTCCACCCCCGCTATGGGATATCAGCTGTCTTTCTTGAAAGGGAGGATTTATGGCTAAGAAGTCAAAGAAGCGGCGCGCTTGGACGGCGACCGAAGTTCGTGAACTAAAGACGTTGGCGAAAAAGAAGACCGCCGCGGGCAAAATTGCCAAGAAGTTGAAAAGGACCGAGGGCGCAACGCGGCAAAAGGCGTTCAGCATCGGGCTCTCGCTCGATTCCCGTTCCTGATTTTCATCTCAGCAGCGAAGCGTTAGTGGATTGATCGACGCCGGCCTGTCTTCCGGGCCCGGCGCGACGGCGCGTCGTTTTTTGTCGGAGACGTCCCGCCCGGGACGGCTGGTGCATTAATCCGGCCGCAATCTGACCGGATATAGGATGGATGTCCGAGTCGGGCCGGCCCAGACGGGCCGGTTTTGCGCGCGCCTCGGGGCTTTCCGGGCTCCGCGCCTGAAACCGGGCACTTTCTTGATCGTAAACCAGGTATGATGGCCGCCGGCGTCAGTAATTCTTAGGTTTAGTCGTGCTAAGACGCCCGGGACGGTCGTAGGGCGCCCTGCATGATCCAGCTATCCCGCCCCCCGCGGCAACAGCCGGCCAGTTCCGAACTCGCCGGCGCGCTGCGTGCCTGCCGGCAGGCCTTCCTGGCCATCGCACTGTTCAGCGGCATGAGCAACATTTTGATGCTCACCGGCTCGCTGTTCATGCTGGAAGTCTATGACCGGGTGCTGCCGAGCCGCAGCGTGCCGACCCTGGTTGCGCTTTTGATCCTGACCGCCGGCCTCTACGGCGCCCAGGGCTTCATCGAGGCGATCCGCAGCCGCATCCTGGTGCGCATTGGCAATAGCCTCGACGAGGCGATGAGCATGCGCGTCTATGACACCGTCGTCAGGCTGCCGCTCAAGATCGGCGCCAAAGGTGACGGCTCGCAGCCGATCCGCGATCTCGACGCCGTGCGCGGTTTCCTGTCCGGCGCCGGTCCTTCCGCTTTCTTCGATCTGCCATGGCTGCCGGTCTATCTCGGCATCTGTTTTTTGTTCCACACTTATATCGGACTGACCGCCCTCGCCGGCGCCATCATTCTCGTCATCCTTACCGTGATGACTGAACTGCGGACGCGCACGCCGACCCGCAGTGCCACGCAATTCGCCGTGGCCCGCAATGCGCTGCTGGAAGCCAGCCGGCGCAACGCCGAGGCGATTACCGCGATGGGGATGGTCGGCCGCATTTCGCGGCGCTGGAGCGATCTCCATCGCAGCTACGTCGCGGCAACCGCGGAAGCTAGCGACGTCGTCGGCGGTCTCGGCGCCACCTCGAAAGTTTTGCGGCTGTTGCTGCAATCGTCAATTCTGGCGGTCGGCGCCTGGCTCGTGATCCATCAGGAATCCACGCCCGGCATCATCATCGCCGGCTCGATTTTGGGGGCCCGCGCGCTGGCACCGGTCGATCTGGCAATCGCCAATTGGCGGGGTTTCGTCGGCGCGCGGCAGAGTTGGCAGCGGCTGTCGCGGCTGCTCGGACATCTGCCGCCGCGCACCGAGCCGATGCCGCTGCAGCCTCCGACCAGGACGTTGGTCGTGCAGAGCGCCGCGGTCTGTCCGCCCGGCGAGCAAAAGATCGTATGCCAGGATGTGAACTTCACGCTGGCGAGCGGCAAGGCGCTCGGCGTGATCGGCCCGACGGCGTCGGGCAAGTCATCGCTGGCGCGCATGCTGGTCGGCGTGTGGACGCCGGCGCGCGGCACCGTGCGGCTTGACGGCGCTACCTTCGATCAATGGTCGCAAGAGGCGCTCGGCCGTCATATCGGCTATTTGCCGCAGGACGTCGAATTGTTTCCCGGCAATGTGGCGCAGAACATCGCGCGCTTCGAAGATCCGCCGCATCCGGAGGCGGTGCTCGCCGCCGCCCAGGCGGCCGGCGTTCACGACCTCATCGTCAATCTACCCGAAGGCTATGAAACGAAAGTCGGCGATCATGGCAGCGCGCTGTCAGCCGGGCAGGCGCAGCGCATCGCGCTGGCGCGCGCGCTCTATCGCGATCCGTTCCTGGTGGTGCTCGACGAACCCAATTCCAATCTCGACGCTGAAGGCGACGAAGCGCTCACGCGCGCCATTCTCGGTCTGCGCGCCCGCGGCGCCATCGTCATTGTCGTCGCCCACCGGCCGAGCGCCATCGCCGGCGTCGATTATATTCTGGTCATGGCCAAGGGCCGCCAGCAGCAGTTCGGACCGAAAGAGGAAATCCTCAACCGCGTGACGCCGCCGCAAAGCGCGCCGCAGCGGGCCTTGAAGGTGGTGCCCGGCGAAGGAAGCGGGGGATGAGCGACAAACCGGCCCTGGACATCCGCGCCTCGATCCGCCGGCACATCATCATCGGCGGCGCTGTTGTGGCTTTCCTCGCCCTCGGTGTCGGCGGCTGGGCCTCGACCGCCGAAATCTCTGGGGCGCTCATCGCCCAAGGCTCGCTGGTGGTCGATTTCAACGTGAAGAAGGTGCAGCACCCGACCGGCGGTGTCGTCGGCGAAGTGCGGGCACACGATGGCGATCGGGTGAAGGCGGGCGACATTCTTGTCCGTCTCGACGAAACGGTGACTCGCGCCAATTTGGCCATCATCACCAAGAGTCTCAACGAGCTTTATGCGCGCAAGGCACGGCTCGCTGCCGAACGCGACGGCGCCGACTCGGTCGCGGTGCCGAAGGAGCTCGCGGACAAAGCCAACGATCCGGACGTGCAAGAGGCTCTCAGCAGCGAGCGCAAACTGTTCGAACTTCGCCGCAAGACGCGGCTCGGACAGAAGAATCAATTGCAGCAGCGCATCAAGCAACTGCAGGAGCAGATCACCGGGCTCACAGCCCAGCAGGACGCCAAGTCCAAAGAAATGACGATCATTGCCCAAGAGCTTCAAGGCGTCCGCGATTTGTGGTCCAGGAACCTGGTTCAGATCAGCCGGCTCACCTCGCTTGAACGCGAGGAAGCGCGCTTGCAGGGCGAACACGGTCAGCTCATTGCCGCCGCGGCCGAGGCCAAGGGCAAGATCGTCGAGACCGAGCTTCAGATTCTCCAGGTCGATCAGGAATTCGCCAGCGACGTCGGCAAGGAATCGCGCGAGACCGACAGCAAGATCGGTGAATACGTCGAGCGGAAGGTGACCGCGGAAGATCAGCTCAGGCGCACCGATCTCCGTGCGCCGCAGGATGGCGTCGTTTTCCAGTCGACCGCGAACACGGTCGGTGGCGTGATCACGGCCGGCGATCCGGTCATGCTGATCGTGCCGGAGGCGGACAACCTCCTGGTCGAGGCCAGGGTTGAGCCCAAGGACATCGATCAAATCCAGTTTGGTCAGCCGGTCGTGCTCCGCTTCTCGGCGTTCAATATGCGCACGACGCCCGAACTCAGCGGCACCGTGACGCGGGTCGGCGCCGATACATCGACCGACCAGCGCACCGGGCAGAGCTATTATCTCGTGCGCATCTCGATGACCGCCGAGGAAATTGCCAAGCTCGGCGACGTCAAGCTGACGCCAGGCATGCCGGTCGAGGCTTTCATCCAGACCGGCGAGCGGACGATGCTCTCCTATCTGGTCAAGCCGCTGCACGACCAGCTCAAGCGGGCATTCCGAGAAAAATAGATCGTCCTCCCGGTTCCGCGAAGCGGCTGGATTGCCGGCAAAATTGCTATAAGTATCCGGGCGCCATCGGTGGGCGGCGCAGGGACTCGGTAGCATGACGCGCATCGCCCGCTGGGCAAGGCAAGTTGGCGTCGCACGGGCGGTATGCGTGTTGCTGCTGTTCGGGCTGGTGGCGTTGCGGGTCGCCGACCCGCGCCCGATCGAAGAATTGCGGCTGCGAACGTTCGATCTGTTTCAGGTTTTGCGGCCGCGTGAACAGACCGTGCGGCCGGTGGCGATCGCCGATATCGACGAGGCCAGTCTAAAGGAAATCGGTCAATGGCCGTGGCCGCGGACGGTGGTAGCCGATCTCGTCACCCGGCTGCGCGAGGCCGGCGCGGTTGCGGTCGGCTTCGATATCGTCTTCGCCGAGCCCGATCGCATGTCGCCCGCCGTCGCGGCGGGTAGTTTTCGCGGCCTTGATAACGAGACCCGCGAAAAACTCGCCGCGCTGCCGAGCAACGATACCGTTTTCGCCGATGCAATCAAAAAGGCCGACGGCATCGTGGTCGGACAAGCCGGCTCGGCAACGCCGGCGCCGCGCACGGACGCCGAAATGACGTTGCAGACCGGGTTTGCGGTTCGCGGGCCTGATCCCCGCCCGTTCCTGGTGTCGTTTGCCGGATTGCTGCGCAACGTGCCGGCGATCGAGCAAGCGGCAGCCGGGCGTGGACTGTTCTCCATCAACCCCGAGCGCGACGGCATCGTCCGCCGCGTGCCGGTCGTCATGGAGGCGCAGGATGCACTGGTGCCGTCGTTGACCATGGAGATGCTTCGCGTTGTCACCCGCTCCGGCGCGATCCTTGTCCGTACCGACCAAGCCGGCGTGCGCGCCGTGGCGGTCCCCGGCCTCGAAGTGCCGACCGACCGCAACGGCCAATTCTGGGTGTATTTCAACAAGCACGATCCGGCGCGCTTCGTGTCGGCGACCGACATACTGCACGGACGCATGCCGGCAGATCGGGTTCGCGGCCGGCTTGTGCTCATCGGCACCTCCGCGGTCGGGCTCCTCGACATCAAGACCACGCCGGCCGAACCAGCCATGCCCGGCGTCGAGGTTCACGCTCAAATCCTTGAGAACGTGCTCACCAAATCGCTGCTGGCGTCGCCGGGTTATGCGCTGGGCGGCGAGATCATCGCCGCGGTGGTCCTTGGGCTCGCTATCATCGTCGCCGCGCCGATGTTGCCGGCGGCGATCGTGGTTGCGCTGGGCGCCGTCCTGATCGCCGGCTTGATCGCGATGTCGTGGTACTTCTTCCTCGCCCACAATCTGCTGGTCGACTTCACCTATCCGTTGATCTCCTGTTGGCTGATCTATCTCGTGCTCTCCTTCGTCAACTATTTCCGTGAGCAGCAGCAACGGCAGCAGATTCGTTCGGCCTTCGGCTTTTATCTGTCGCCGCCGCTGGTCGAGCAGCTCGCGCGTTCGCCGGAAAAGCTGGTGCTCGGCGGCGAAGAACGGCGCATGACCATCCTGTTCAGCGACGTGCGCGGCTTCACCACCATCTCGGAGCACTACAAAGACGATCCTCAGGGCCTGACCCACCTGATGAACCGGTTCCTCACGCCGCTTACCAACGCCATCATCGAGCGCAAGGGAACGATCGACAAATATATCGGCGACGCCATCATGGCGTTCTGGAACGCGCCGGTCGACGATGACGAGCACGAAGCCAACGCCTGCGATGCGGCACTGGAAATGCTGGTGCGCGCCGAGACGCTCAATGTCGAGCTCAAGCGCGAGGCCGAGGCCAATGGCGGCGTCTATATGCCGCTCCGCATCGGTATCGGGCTCAATAGCGGTCCATGCGTCGTCGGCAATATGGGATCCGACTTCCGTTTCAATTATTCGGTGCTGGGCGATACCGTCAATCTCGCCTCGCGGCTGGAATCGCGGACGAAAGATTATCGGCTGTCGCTGGTGATCGGCGCCCGCACCGCGGAACGGGCGAAGGCAAAGTTCGCCACCATGGAGATCGACCTCATCCAGGTGAAAGGCAAGAAGCAACCGGAGACGGTGTTCACGGTGCTCGGGCGGGCGGAGGTTGCCGACGATCCGCGCTGCGGCGAATTGTTCGATCTCAACGCGCAGATGCTGGCATGTTATCGCAAGCAAAACTGGGACGAGGCGCGAAGCCTGATCGATCGTTGCCGCAAGGTCGCCAACGGCTTCGGCGTCGACGGCCTTTACGAGATGTATGCCGAGCGCATCGAAGTTTATCGCGCCACGCCGCCGCCGCCGGATTGGACCGGCGTGTACGAAGCCGAATCCAAGTAGCGCAATATTGCACTCATTCCGCGCAAGCGGGAATCCAGACAGCCATCGCAGCGCTCGGTCCCCGCCTTCGCGGGGACGAGCGGAGGACTTACGTCATCACTGCCGGCGATCGACGAAACGCGGCGCCTTCAGGCTGCGTTCGAATTCCGCCGCCAGGCTGCCGCGCTCGAGCACCTGCACCTCAGGCGAAATCTCGAACGTGTTTTTCACCGTCGCGGCGACCACCCCGCACACCGCGTCCGGCTCGCACGAGCCTTTGATTTCGATGAGCACGCGCAAGCTTTCCCGGTCGGTTTTGGCCTCCGTTTCGAGCACTGCCTGAAAGTCGAGGACGTCGGCGTTGCGGAACATCATGTCCTCGAACTCCGCGTGATTGACGTTGACGCCGCGTACCTTGAAAAAGCCGGTGGTTCGGTTGGCGTGCTTGATCACCGGAAAGAGCTCGGCGAAGCGGCCGGTGCCCGCCGAGCGCGACGCGAGGCTGACCAGATCGCCGGAATTCCAGCGCAGGAACGGCGTCGCGTGATTGGTCCATAACGGCGTGACGCACAGCGTGCCGACCTCGCCTTCCGGTAGGGCGCGGCCGCTATCGGGATCGACCACTTCGATGAAATACATATCGGTCCAGATGTGGATGCCGTCGTGCGCCGCATTCTCCGCGCCCATCAGGCCCGCTTCGCTCATGCCGAAGACGTCGAACACTTCGGCGCCCCACAGCCGCGCGAGCTTTTCACGCTTGGCCGCCGACAGCGTTTCCGCCGAGCAGACGAGCTTGCGCACCGAACCGGCCGCAAGATTGATGCCCTTCGCCTCCGCGAGATTGGCAAGGTGAAGCGCGAAGCTGCTCATGCCGATGAATACTGTCGGCCGTAGCGTCTGGATCAGATCGAGCTGCGCGGCCGACGGATAGGAATTGCCGGCGCCGACCCAGATCATGCCGACGCCGAACATTTTTGCGCTGCGCGCCCATACTTGACCGGCCGGATGAACGCCGAGCGGAAACGCGATGTGGCAGAGGTCGCCTTGGCCGATGCCGATGCAGGGGAACGAGCGCCCCCACGACAATTCCCCATAAATCAGATCGTCTGCGGTGCGCGGATAAAAGACCGGCTGCCCGGTCGAGCCGCCAGAGCGCCAATATTCGGCGATCCGGTCGGCAGGAACGGCGCAGAATGCTTCGAGCAGCTCGGCATGGGAAAATTTGCGCAGCGTGTCCTTATCGAGGATCGGGATCTTCTGCCACTCGGCGGGATCGTCGAGCGCGTCGGCATCGATGCCGGCAAGCCTGTCGCGATACCAAGGCACGGTCTTGGCCAGCGCGAACGCCCGCTTTTTTCGCTCGCTTTGAATCTGGGCAATATGCGCGCGCGATTGCGGCATTTGCAGCGGCAGGGTCATCGGCGTTGCTCCCGCTGCTCGGCGGCGCTTGCCGCCTGGAGATAGCGATTGACCAGCTCCGCCTTCATCACCTTGCGGGTCGGCGTTACCGGCATGTCCGGCACGATGGCGAGCTGCTCCGGCCAGGTGAATTTGGCGAACTTGCGCTCCGTCAAAAATGTCTTGAGCTCGTCGAAGCTCAGCGACGCGCCGTTTTTGAGCACCACAAAGCACGAGGCGCGCTCGCCCAGCACGTCGTCGGGGACGGGCGCGATCGCCACCTGCGCAACCGCCGGATGGCCGGCGATCGCGATCTCCATGTCGATCGGATTGAATTTCACACCGCCGCGGTTGATCAGCTCCTTGGTGCGGCCGCGAAGGAGCACGTTGCCGTCTTCGTCCATGCTGGCGAGATCGCCGGTGCGAAACCAACCGTCGGCGGTGAACGCGGCGCGGCTGGCGTCCGGATTTCGCAAATAGCCCGAGAACAGCGAGCAGCCGCGCACGTGGAGTTCGCCGATTTCATTGCGCGGCAGGAGGCGGTCGTCGCTGTCGGCGATCCGGAGCTCGGTTCCCGGTGTCGCGCGGCCGATCGTGTCGAAACGCACCGCGCGCGCGTCGCCCGGCCGGCTGCAGGCGCCGAATTGCAGTTCGGTCATTCCCCAAGCCTGCACGACCCGGCCGTTCGGCAGCAACGCCTCGAAGGCGGCCGAAAGCGTCGCCAGCACCGTCGATCCAGACAGCACGGCGAAGCGCAACGCGGAAAAATCGACATCGGCAAACAAGTTTTGCTGCAGGCACGGGGCGATATGCGCGGGACCGGCAATCAGCACGGTCGGCTTGGTCCGCTTAAGCGTTTCGACAAATCCGGCCGGGGTGAAAACGTCGAGCAGGCATGCGGTAGCGCCGACGGCAAACCCGAGCTCAAGCGCGTAAAGACCATAGAGGTGCGTGTAGGGCGCCAGGCACAGAATGCGGTCGTCGGACCGCAAGCCGAACTCGGCGGCGCAAAGGCGCGCATTGCTCAGGAAATGATTGAAGGTGACCGACACCGCTTTTGGCGATGACGTCGTGCCGGAGGTGTAGAGCAGAAGAAAAGGATCACGGGCATCGGCGCTCATCGCCAGCGGCTTGCCGCGGCCTTGCTCCAGAAGCGTTGAGAAGTTGACAGCGCCCGGAACGTCGCCGCCGACGGCGATCACAAGCTGCAGCGCCGGGATACGGTCGCACAGCGACGCGATCTCGCCGGCCGGCGAACGATCTTTTGTCCGCGCTAGCGCGATGACGGCCTTGGCGCCGCCATGGGCGATAAAATGCTCCAGTTCGCGGCTGCCGTAAGGCGTATGTACGGTCTGCATCACCGCGCCGATCGCGTTGATGGCAAGCCAGGCGATCAGGAACTCGGGCAAATTCGGCAGGTGCACGACGACGACATCGCCGCGCCGGATGCCGGCCTCGGCGAGGCCGGCGGCGAAGCCAAAAACATCGGCGCCGAACGCCGCATAGGTGAGCGTCCGATCGGCACCGACGACCGCCGGATGGTCCGGCGCGTTGGCGACGCAGCGATCGAGCCAATCGCCGAGAGTTTCGTCCCGCCACCACCCTTGGGCGCGGAAATGAGCCGGATCGAAAACGGTCATCGACGCCCCTCAGCAACCGCCGTCAGCGGCCGGCCAGCACCCGCGACACGTGATCGTACAAACCGGTCAGCAGCGTCATCGCCGTTGTCGCCGCCCGCAACTGTTTCTCGATATCGGTGATACTGGTACTTGGCGCTATCAGCCATTCACGCCGCGTCGCCACCAACCCTTCGGTCAGCTCCCATCCGGCCGCGGTCGGCCGGTAGCGGGTATCGCGATTGGTGCTGCCCGGCACCTTTTCGATCAATCCGGCGGCGGTCAGCTTGCGCAAGCTGTACTGGATATTGGGAATATCGTCGCGATTGCTGAAGCGGCTGAGATCGGTGACGCTGCGCGGCTTCGACGTGAACATCAGCTGCTGGAGAATGACGTTCTCCTCGCCGGTCAGGTTGTGTTGTTTGCCGGTCGGTCCGAGCGCTGCGCCGGCAAAGCGATAGAAGGCTTCGGAGGCGCAAATCAACGCCTGCTCAAATTCAAAGAACGCTCGTTCGCGTTCCGTCCGCGCCAGCGGCGGAGCTTCGCGTTCCTCGTCGGCGCGGTGAGGCGCCGGCTTTTTGGCGGCCGTCTTCATGCTTTCGCATCTTGACTGATTGAATGTGCAATGTAAAGTGGATGATACTCTTTGAGGTTCGCATGCTGGAATTGTGGGAGCTTGGCGGCCGGGATGATTGCCGTTTCAGCACTTATTCCTGGCGCACCAGATTGGCGCTGCATCACAAAGGACTGGCCTTTACCGTTCACCCGGTATCGGTCAGCGACAAAGCCGTCATTGCCTTCAGCGGGCAGGGCAAGGTGCCGATCCTCAAGCATGACGACCATGTCGTTGCGAACTCCTGGGCGATTGCGCTTTATCTGGAACAGCAATTTCCGGACCGCCCGAGCCTGTTCGGCGGCGCAGTCGGCGAGACGCTCACGCAGGTCTTCAATGTGTGGACCGACCGCGAACTGATCCCGGCACTTATTCCCTATTTCATGCACGATGTGCTCGACTGTGTGAACGAAGCCGACGCCGCGCACCTTCGCGGCCAGATCGAGAGCGCGGTGAAGAAATCGCTGGAAGACCTCGCCGCCGAACGCGACAAGGCGCTGCCGGCATTCCGCCGAAAGCTCCAACCGGTTCGCAAAGCTTTAGAGAACAATAATTTTCTCGGTGGCCCGGCGCCAACCTACGCCGATTATATTTTGTTCGGACTTTTGCAATGGTCGCGCGTCACGTCGCGGACGCCAGTGCTCGAAGGCGGCGACGCGATCGCCGCATGGTTTGAGCGCATGCTCGATCTGTACGACGGCGTCGGCCGCAGCGAGCCATCGCGCAACGAGCGGATGAAGGAGGCAGCCGCATGAAGATCGTGATCATCGGCGGCGGTCCCGGCGGGCTCTATTTCGCGCTCCTGATGAAGAAGCGCTTTGCGGACTACGACATCGCCGTCTACGAGCGCAACAAGGCGGACGACACGTTCGGCTTTGGCGTCGTCTTCTCCGACGAGACGCTCGACAATCTGATGGACTATGACGCGGCGTCCTATGAGGCGATCACCCGTGAATTCTCCTATTGGGACGAGATCGACTTCCACTTCCACGGCAAGACGGTGCGCTCGACCGGCCACGGCTTCTGCGGCACCGAGCGCCGCACATTGCTGTTGGTCCTGCACGCGCGCTGCCGGGAGCTCGGCGTCAAGCTCCATTTCTCGCACGACATCACCGATCTCGACGCGTTCAAGGACGCCGATCTGATCGTGGCGGCCGACGGCATCAACAGCTTCATCCGTGAGCGTTACAAAGAGCATTTCCAGCCGGAGATCGAACTGCGCCGCAATCACTTTATCTGGCTCGGCACCAGCGCGCCGACGCCGGCTTTCTCCTTCCACTTCACGACCAACGAGTTCGGCATCTGGGATCTGTGCACATATCAATACAAGCAGAACATGTGCACCTGGGTGATCGAAGCGCCGGATACCACCTGGGCGAAAGCCGAGCCGGTGATCGGGCAATGGAGCGAACAACAAACCATCGCCTACCTCGAAGACATGTGGGCGCACCTTCTCAAAGGCCACAGGCTCATCGGCAATCGCTCCTCCTGGCGGCGCTTTCCGGTCGTCCGCAACAAAAGCTGGTCCTACAAGAACATCGTTCTGCTCGGCGATGCGCTGCATACCGCACATTTCTCGATCGGCTCCGGCACCAAGCTCGCGATGGAAGACGCGATCAATCTCTATAACGCTTTTGACGGCGCGCCTTCGGTCGCGACAGCGCTGGCCCGTTTTCAGGGCACGCGCCAGGAAGACGTCGAGAAGACCCAATACGCCGCCAATGTCAGCGCGCTATGGACCGAAAACCCGGCGCGTTATTGGGGCATGGAGCCGATCCAGGCCTGCTTCAGCATGCTGTCGCGCGCCAAAGCGGTGACGTACGAAAATCTGCGCATGCGCGATCCGCAATTTGTCGAGGAGGTGCAATCCTGGTTTGCCGGCAAAGTCCGCGGGCAGGGCTTTGACGTGCCGGTCGACAATCCGCCGCCGCCGATGTTCACGCCCTTCAAGGTCGGCCAGATGGTGGTACAAAACCGCGTCGTCGTCTCGCCGATGAACATGTATTCGGCCGAGCCCGGCGGCATTGCCGGCGACTTCCATCTCGTGCATCTCGGCCGTTTCGGCATGGGCGGCGCGGGGCTGGTGTTCGCCGAGATGACCGCGGTCTCGGAGCCGGGGCGGATTACGCCGGGCTGCCCGGGCATCTATACCGACGAGCAAGTCGCGGCCTGGAAACGCATCGCCGACTTTATTCACCGCGAGAGCCGCGCGAAATTTTGCCTGCAACTGGGCCATTCCGGCCGCAAGGGTTCGACCCGCCGCGGCTGGGAAGGCATGGACCATCCGCTGGCGGACGGAAACTGGGAAATCGTCGCCGCGTCGCCGCTCGCCTTCCACGAATTCATGCATGTGCCGCGCGAAATCAGCCGCGCCGATATGGTTCGCGTGCGCGACGACTATGCCCGTGCGGCACAAAACGCCGAGCGAGCGGGCTTCGACATGATCGAGGTCCATTGCGGCCACGGCTATTTGCTGTCCGGATTCATCTCGCCGCTGAGCAACGAGCGCACCGACGAATACGGTGGCAGCCTGGAAAACCGCATGCGCTTCCCGCTGGAGGTCTTCGATGCCGCGCGGGCGCACTGGCCGCGGCATAAACCGATATCGGTGCGCATCTCCGCCACCGACTGGGCGCCGCGCGGGATCACCCCGGAAGACGGCTTGCAGGTTGCGGCGATGTTCAAGGCGCATGGCGCGGATATCATCGATGTATCGGCGGGCATGACCTCGCGTTGGGCCAATCCGGTCTATGGCCGCATGTTCCAAACGCCGTTCTCGGAAATGATCCGCAATGAAATCGGCGTGGCGACCATCGCCGTCGGCAACATCACCACGGCGGACCAAGTCAACACCATCATCGCCGCTGGCCGCGCCGACTTGTGCGCGCTGGCACGGCCGCATCTGACCAATCCGCATTTCACGCTGGTTGCGTCGGCCGAATACGGCTACGAGGCTCAAGTCTGGCCATCGCCCTATCTCTCTGGCAAGGACCAGGCGTTCCGCCTGTATCAGCGCCAGCAGGTCGAATTGCAGGCGCTGCGGCTGGCGGCGAAACCGTCCAGCCATGACCAGCGCCGCGACCTGAAACAAGCCGCCGAATAGCAAATAAAGCCAAGGAAGGTTTCGGCTAGGCGCCGACTGCGGCCGACCTGCGCGCAAGCGCACGTCGAACCTTCATCTGCTCCAGCGCATCACCCAGCATGCCGACATCGATCGGCTTGGCGACCGGTTCGCCGACGTTGAGGCCGAGCGACCTGGCGAAACGCAACGTCTCGCGACAGCCCACGGCATCGCGATGACCAATGATGAGAATCGGCGTTTCGCAGCCGATCTCCCGAAGATGGCGGAGCATGTCGCCGGTCTGTTGGCCGAGCGACAGGTCGATCGTCATGCAATCGAACGCGGTCGTTTGCGTGAGCTTGGCCGCCTCGGTGAAGTTAGCCGCGCCCGCCGGAATGTAGCCGGCCTTGTCCGCCGCGCGGCAGATGATCATGCGATGCAGACTGTCGCTGTCGATGACCAGAAGGCGCGGCGCCGCTGACGCCGGCTGCCGCATTTTTGCAGCAATCCGATTGGAACTAGCCGCGCCCCATACCCTCGCTTGTCCGGACATTGAACCTCGCCAAAATCCCTGCAAATACGCGGCGAACGCGTGCCAGCCGCGCCGACCCAGCCGTAACTTGTTCCCCCGACGGATGTTTGCCCGATCGACGCTGCCGTAGTCGGCCATCGGTAAACGCCGAAGGCCCGCTTTCGTTGCGTTCAGCGTGAGCGTTTATTTCGGCGCGCGTTTGGCGAGGATGCGCTGGAGCGTGCGCCGATGCATGTTGAGGCGGCGCGCGGTTTCTGAAACGTTGCGGCCGCACAATTCGTAGATGCGTTGAATATGCTCCCAGCGCACGCGATCCGCCGACATTGGATTTTCCGGCGGCTCGATCTTTTTATTGTCGAGCGCCAGCAGCGCTGCCACCACGTCGTCGGCATCGACCGGCTTGGCCAGATAGTCGACGGCGCCAAGCTTGACCGCATTGACCGCGGTCGCGATGTTGCCGTAGCCAGTGAGAATGATGGCGCGCGCATCCGGCCGGCGCCTTTTCATCGCCGAAATAACGTCGAGCCCGTTGCCGTCGCCAAGCCGCATGTCGACGACGGCGAAAGCCGGCGCGACCTTTTCCACCTGCAGCAAACCATCGGCGACCAACTCGGCCGTGCTCACGACAAAGCCGCGGGTCTCCATCGCGCGCGCGAGGCGCTGAAGGAACGATTTGTCGTCCTCGACGATTAGCAGCGAACGCTCGCTGGGAACCGTGCTGGCCGTTGCGGCTGTCATGGCGCCGGTCTTGGCGCCGGGTGCGGCATCGGTCAAGGCATTCGTCATGGCTATTTTACTCCACCTTGGGAAAGTGGCGCGCCCCACGACTTCAGATAGTGGCTTCAGACAGTTAGGAAACCGCCGCCGCCGGCTCAAGAGGGGGCGCCACCAGCGGGCGCTCAAATTCCGCGCGACCCCAAACGATGGTTACTGTAGCGCCGTGCATCGGAGGCATCTGATTTTTCAGCGAAAGCGCGGCACCCGAGCGTTCCAGCAAAGTTTTGGCGATGAAAAACCCGAGGCCAAGGCCGAAAGCGCCGTCGTCCTCATCGCCGCCAAGTTCGCGCAGCGCCGGCCGCCGATGGGTCACATAGGGGGCACCGATGCGGTCCAGAACTTCGGGTGCAAAACCCGGCCCGTCGTCGCTGATGGTGATGCGGACCTCGGCGGCCGTCCATTGCGCCAGGATCTCCACCCGCTTATTGGCGAAATCGACGGCGTTCTCGATCAGATTGCCGAGACCGTAGCGGATCGCCGGATTGCGCGCCCCGACCGGCTCATCCGCCCGATCGGGCGGAAGCTTCACCTCGATCGAAACGCCGAAGTGACGATGCGGCGCAACCGCTTCCTCGATGAGCGCCGACAGCGGCAAGCGATCGAACGGCTCGGCGGCAGGCAGTTCGGTGATCTTGGACAGGATTTCACGGCAGCGTTGTGCCTGCTCACGCAGCAATTTCACGTCTTCGGCGTAAGGCGAATGCGGATCGAGAGCGCGTTCGATTTCACGCACCACGACGGTGATGGTGGCGAGCGGCGTACCGAGCTCATGCGCCGCCGCAGCGGCGAGACCGTCGAGTTGCGAGAGATGCTGCTCGCGCGCCAACACCAACTCGGTTGCCGCAAGCGCGTCGGAAAGCTGGCGGGCTTCCTCGGCCACTTGCCACGTGTAGACGCCGATATAGCCGATCGCCAACAGGATCGAGAGCCACACCGCCACCACATAGGTTTCGGGGAGCTGCAACTGCTCTTCGCTCTCCCACGGCAGCTGATAATGGAAGAAAATCAGCACGGTCGCGCACAGCACGGCAAAAACGCCGAGCAGCAGCGTCATGCGCGGCGGCAGCGCGGTCGCGGAAATCAAGACCGGCCCGAGCAGCAGAAAGGAAAACGGGTTCTCCAGGCCGCCGGTCAGATAAAGCAGCGCCGCGAGCTCGGCGATGTCGAAGCCGAGCAGATAAGCGGCACGTTCGGGCTCGAGCCATTGGGTATGTGGAAAACCCACGCGGAGCGCCACGTTGAGCAAGGCCGCCAGCGCGATCACCGCCAGGCACGGCCACAACGGGACATCGAATTCGAGGCCGACATGCACCACCAGAACGGCCGCGAATTGGCCGAACACGGCAAGCCAGCGCAGCCGCACCAGCGTGTCGAGCCGCACGTTTTTGGGCCGGTGGTGGGTCCGTGGCAGACCAAACATGCTGCTAATGTAGCGATTGCCGAACGCTTATCCAAACAAGCCGCCGCCTAAGCGGCTGCACCGGCGCGTGAGCCTCTTTAAGGTTGCCAGGCGGCGTCCGCGGTTGTTGTTGGCTCAACCTCGCGGCCGCGGGCTTTTTCGATCACCGTCATGAGCGCACGCAGCACTTCGGGCACGCCCTGGCCGCTGACCGCGGACATGACAAAGGGCTGCTTCTTCGCCGCCCGCTTGAGCCGCGTCGTTTGTTCCTTGATCTCGTCGGCGGTCAGCGCGTCGGCCTTGTTGAGTGCGACGATCTCCGGCTTGTCAGCAAGGCGTTGCCCGTAGGCGGTTAGCTCAGCGCGCACGGTCTTGTAGGCCGCGCCGGCATCGCCACCGGTACCATCGACGAGATGCAGCAGCACGCGGCAACGCTCGACGTGGCCGAGGAAGCGGTCGCCAAGCCCGACGCCTTCGTGCGCGCCCTCGATCAGGCCTGGAATATCGGCGAGCACGAATTCGCGCCCGTCGATCTCGACGACACCGAGCTGCGGCTGCAAAGTGGTGAACGGGTAGTCGGCGATCTTCGGCCTGGCCGCGCTGACGGCAGCCAGAAATGTCGACTTGCCGGCATTGGGCAATCCAACGACGCCGGCATCGGCGATGAGCTTGAGCCGCAGACGGATGGTGTGCTCGTGACCGGGCTGACCCGGATTGGCACGGCGCGGCGCGCGATTGGTCGAGGACTTGAAATGGGCGTTGCCAAAACCGCCGTTGCCGCCACGCGCGAGCACGGTGCGCTGGCCGCGCTCGGTGAGATCGGCGAGCAGCATCTCGCCGTCCTCCTCGTAGATTTGCGTACCCACCGGCACCTTGAGCACCGCGTCGGCGCCGTTGGCGCCATGACGGTCCTTGCCCATGCCGCCACCGCCATTTTTGGCGTAAAAGTGCTGCTGGTAGCGATAGTCGATCAACGTATTGAGGCCTTCGACCGCTTCCGCGACCACGTCGCCGCCCTTGCCGCCGTCGCCGCCGTTCGGACCGCCGAACTCGATGAATTTCTCGCGGCGGAACGACACGCAGCCGTTGCCGCCGTCGCCGGAGCGGATATAGACCTTGGCTTCATCGAGGAACTTCATGACATCTACTCGTAACAATGGTGGAGTGGCAAATCCACAACAGACGCGGCAGCCGCAATGACGCGAGGCGTGGGCGAGCTTGATATAGTGTGGTTAATTCCCTGCGGCAGTCGTATCTCGATGGCTTTGAGCGGCGAATGAAGAGCGTGTGGTCGGTACTGCGGATTGCGTTCCGCGCCGCCGTCTGGCGGACGAGCCCGGAGGCACGCCTTGTTGGCCTGCCAAGCCTTCTGATCTGTGCGATTGCGCTCGCGGCGCTGCGGGTAGCGGTACAATTGCTGGCGGCTGGACTAGGCGGCGCCTTTAATCCCTACGGCCTCAATGCCGCCATCGCCTGGGTTGCGCTGGAAGTCGCGGTCGCGGCTTTGTTCGTGCAACCGGCCGCCCGGACGACGGCACTGGCGGCAATGCTGACACTGTCTATCCTTGCCGAGCTCGCAACCAACGCCGTCAGGCTTGCGCTGGCGCTCATTCCTTCCCTCGCCGCGGCGAACGCGCTCTTTCACGAACACGCCACGGCGCCGATCGCGGTGTTTGCCGTCGTGTCGCTGTGGTGGATCGGGGCCATGGTTGCAGTGTTGCGCAGTTTCGCGCCGGGTCCGAGGCTTGGCCGTGCCGCGGCTTTATGGGCCGCGCTTCTTGCCGTCGGCGCGGTCGTGCCGCATGCGCCGGTCTTCGTCGCCAGCAATTTCGATATTCGCACCGCCAATCTGTGGGAATCGCTGAGCGCCCGGGCTGCGGCCGCGAAGAAAGATGGCGTCGGTGGCGCGCCGGGCTTTGAACAGTCGCAGCGGTCGCTGCTGCAGGCCGAGCTCGCCGGCCTTGCGCCGCCGACGAAAGGCGCGACCAATATTTACGCCCTCGGCATCGCCGGCTGGGCGGACCAGGACGTATTCCTCAAGGAACTCGACGGCGGTCTGGCCGCGCTCGGCAGCGTGCTGCCGCTTCACGGCCACGCTGTGCGCCTCGTCAATCACCACGAAACGCTCGAAAGCCTGCCGCTGGCGAACCAGCACAATTTCGCTGCGGCGGTACACGCGCTCGGCGAGGTCATGGACAAGAACGCCGACGTACTTTTGCTCTTGATGACGTCGCATGGCGAGCAGACGGGCTTCGGGCTCCGGCTCCCCAGCGAGGTGGTCACCCAGTTGACGCCGCAGGAAGTCGCGGCAACGCTCGACAATGAGGGCATCAAGAACCGCATCGTCATCGTCTCGGCCTG
This sequence comes from uncultured Alphaproteobacteria bacterium, assembly GCA_963829395.1. Taxonomy (GTDB): domain Bacteria; phylum Pseudomonadota; class Alphaproteobacteria; order Rhizobiales; family Xanthobacteraceae; genus BOG-931. The sequence continues at coordinate 490,620 of CAWHHX010000005.1, forward strand.
CTACGCCGGCATATTCGTGCCGCCGCTGTTGAACGACACCACGATCGTCATCACGGCGGCGGACGCCAAGAACACGTCGTTCGGTTGTGCGCCGGAGCGCGACTGGACCTATTTCGGCGATGCGTTTTTCCGCCAAAGCGTGCGGCCCGGCTGGGATTTCCAGCGCGCCTTCGATAATGCTCGCGTTCTGATCCAAGGCTGGGAGCTGATGGACCGGGCACGGCCGTCAAATCCGCAAGCCCATTTCGGACCGGCTTTGGTCGCCAAGCTCGCGCCGCTCTTTCAATCCGAGCAGGCCGCCGGCCGCTAGGGAGGATCAGGCGACGCGGCGGACGCGGCCCCAGGCCTTGAGCGACAGCCACAAGCCGCGATCGAGCCGAAAGCGGTCGACCGGCGCGGCGGAATGGATGGCGCGGATGCGGGTAAGCCGCACGCCGGTCCACTGAAAGGCGCACTTCTCCAGCACGCGGCGCGAGGCCGGATTGCTGACCCGCGCCCCGGACTGCAGAGTCTCATGCCGAAGGTCGCCGAAGGCATAATCGATGACGGCGCGCGCGGCTTCGGTCATCAGGCCGCGGCCCCAATAGCCGGCCCCGAGCCAATAGCCGAGCTCAGCGCCGTCGTCGCGCGGATCAATGCCGCAGGCGCCGATCAGCGTGCCGTCAAGCACCATGACGAAGCAAGCTTCGCCGTCGCGCTGGTTGACTGTCGCGACAAATTGCTCCGCGTCGGCGACGCGGTAGGGATGCGGAATGCGCGTGGTATTTTCTGCGATGCGGCGGTCGTTGGCGAGAACCGCGATCGCTTTTACGTCCTCGTGACACGGCGCGCGAAGCGTCAGCCGCTCAGTCTCGAGGACGGCAATACTGCGCTCTCGCCGTGTCTCCGCCAGGACATCTTCCGATAGGGTCATCGCGTGGGCTCCGTTAGAAAAACCGAAAGGGGGAGCCGGCACCCGGTCTCCCCCTTTTCGAAGCCCATTGGGCCCGCCGGTTCGACTGGATGCCGGCGGACCTCGTATGATCCACCGTATTACTGAGCCGCGGCCTCCGTCATCGGACGTACCGAAACGAAGACGCGGCCTTTGGTTTTGGCCTGAAACTCAACACGACCGTCGATCAACGCAAACAATGTGTGGTCTCGGCCGATGCCGACGTTGCGGCCCGGATGCCATTTGGTGCCGCGCTGGCGCGCGATTATGTTGCCGGCGACGACTTCCTCGCCGCCGAAAATCTTGATTCCCAGTCGCTGACCGCCGGAATCACGGCCGTTGCGCGAGGATCCGCCTGCTTTCTTGTGAGCCATCGCTCGAAACCTTTCGTGTCCCTTACCTATACCGGATTCGTGACAAAAGCATCACCGTCCGCTCACTTCTTTCGGCCGCCTTTGCCCGAGGCGCTTTTGCCTTTAGCCGGGGGTTTTTTTGCCTTCGCGGCGGTGGATTTCGCTTTGCCGGGCCGCTTGGCTGAAGCCTTTCGCGGCTTTTCCGTGGCGGCCTCAGACGCGCCGGCAGCAGCCGTGGCGTCATCCGAAGCTTCCTCCGGTTTCGGTGCCGGCGCTCGCTTCGGCCGCGGCGGTGCGGTCTTGTCCGGTTTCTTACCGTCGGTGAGGATTTCGGTAATCCGCAGCAGCGTAAACTCTTGGCGATGGCCGCGCTTGCGGCGCGAATTCTTACGCCGGCGCTTTTTGAAGGCGATGATCTTGCCGCCGCGTCCCTGGTCGAGCACCTCGGCCGCGACCGTGGCGCCGACGACCGTCGGCGCCCCCAGCATCACGCTGTCGCCGCCGACGACCAAGACCTCGCCGAATGCGACAATCTCACCGGGCTCGCCCTTGACCTTATCGACCTTGAGCACATCTTCGGCGGCGACCCGGTATTGCTTGCCGCCTGTTTTGAAGACCGCGAACATCTTTGTCCTCGTGTTCGTTCCCCGTGTGCGGAATAAATCCGGACCGGCTTTTTCCAGTCGATGCTGCTGCTTTAGCGCTGCTGGCTTAGAGACGCCTGCCGGCAAACCTTAACGGCTCGCCCAGCCAGCGCCCGCGTCCTTATGACGGGGCCATAAACCCCTGTCAAGAAATGCAAAGCGGGCCGCGCCCGGCGCAATGCCGTTGCGCTTGCGGCCGACGGACAGGACTTTGCGTCCTATGGTAAGACACCGGCCACGACAGCAGCTTGGCAAGGAGCCTGAAATGCCCACGAACGGCAAAGACCATAAACAGAAGATCGGCTGGATCGGCGCTGGCCGCATGGGCATTCCCATGGCAGAGCGGCTCATCAAGGCCGGCTACGACGTCACCGTCTGGAACCGCACGCGCGCCAAGGCTGAACCACTGGAAAAGATCGGCGGCAAGCTGGTCGATCACCTTTCCGAACTCAAGAATGTGGACGTGCTGTTCTCGATCGTGTCGACCGGCAAGGATGTGCAAGAAGTTCTTTACGGTAAAAACGGCGTCTGCAGCCAAGGCGGCAAGCTGCCGCCCGTCGTGGTCGATTGCTCGACCATCTCGGTGGAGGATTCCGCCGCCGTTCGAGAGAAGCTCAAACAGCTTGGCGCCGACTTCGTCGCCGCTCCGGTCAGCGGCAATGCCAAGGTCATCAAAGCCGGCAGACTTTCGGCCGTGGTGTCCGGCGCGGAGGCCGCCTGCAAGGCAGTGGCGCCGCTGATCGAAGTCATCGCTCCGCAGGGCGTCTCTTACGTCGGCGACGGCGAGTTGGCCCGCGTGTGCAAGATCGCGCACAACGTCATGCTCGGCGTGGTCATCGAAAATCTGATCGAGATGACGCTCTTGACCAACAAAATGGGCGTGCCGCGGCATGCCTTCCTGGCCTTCCTCAACAATGGCGTCATGGGCTCGATGTTCACGCGCTACAAATCGCCGGCCCTCGTCAATTGCGACTGGACGACGACATTCACTCCGGAACTGCTGCGCAAGGATCTCGATCTTGGGCTTGAGCTCGGTCGCGACATGGATGTTCCCCTGCCGGTGACCGCAGCCGCCCGCGAAGTGCTGCAAAGCCATTTCGGCGCCGCCATGCTGCAAAAGAACCCGGAAGAATATTTGCAAAAGGATTTTGCGGCATTGGCCGAGACCATGGCGCTTGCCGCCGGCATGAAGCTCGAAAGCGAGAACAAGAACGTGCCGACCGGATTGGAGAACTGACCAAGATTCCCTCCCCGTCGCGGGCGGGAATTCCCTAAAGCTACTTCACGTCGGTGTGCGCACCGATCGCCATCAGCCACTGGCCGTCGTGCTTCATAAAGACGCGCGCGGCGCGGTAGGGCAGCCGCGCGTCGTCGACGTCGGTCGCGGTCATCACCGCGCCGTCGCCATAGACCGCGAGCCGCATGCTCTGCACCTCGCCGACCCGGACGACGGCGTCGCTCTCTTTTTGCCGCTCGATGGTGGCGATCCGAGCCGGCTTCGCGATTGGCGCGCGGCCGCTGGCATAGGCCACGAACTCGTCGGCGACATGCTTAGCCCATTCGTTGGCGTCATGAGCGACAACGGCTTTCATGATCGTCTGGAACGTGTTGATGACGTCCTGCTCGGCAGGCGAGCGCACGCGATATGGGATGGTCTTGCATGGATTGTCGCATTCGTAAGGCTGGGGCTCGGCAGCGGGCGCCGGCGCGGCCGTGGCGGCCGGCGCGTCGTCGGGCGCGGTCGGTACGTCCTGCATCAGCAGCGCGCGCCAGGCGCCTTTCTGCTTGACCCACACGTCGATGAAAAGCACGTCGGCGTTATGCGCCGATTTATGGCGTCCAGTCACCGTGGCAACCAGGCCGAAGCTTCGTATCCTGAGGTCGCTCGCCGGCGCCGGGGCAAGGCGTTTGAGATCGGCCAGAAATTCCCGGCGCGGACGAATCTTTCCGTCGGCATCGACCAGGGCGAATTGCAGCGCCAGGAGCCGTCGGGCGGCCGCCTTGTCGCCGCCGCGCATCGCCTCGCCGAGCGCGGCGTCGGCCGCAAATACTGGCGCCTCATCGGCCGGGACCGGCTGTGCCTTGGGTTGCGCCTTGGGCAATGCGAAAGCCGCGACGAGCACGCCGGCAACGATCGCAAGAAAGCCGCCCCAACGCACGACCGGCTGCACACTGACCGATGTGGCCGCTAATTTGCCCTGCTCGATGACGCCCCACATGCGATTTTTTACAAACTCCCGCCCCAATACCGCCGGTCATCCTGGCGCGCTCACCATGGCATTTTCAGGCAAGAGCGCTCAAGGCGCGGCAACGCGCCGTGGCGCCGCACCGGCAGCCGGCACATCCGCCATCACGCGTGAAAGGACTAGCGGCAATGCTTGTGGTGGCAGGCGGCGCGGCCGGCGTGCCGATAGCGCAGATGCTCATGAGCCATGGCAAGGCGGCACTCGGCGCTCAACTGCCCCCGTTTCCTCATCATGCACGCGGTAATTTTCGGCACGTCCGGGATAAAGTCTGAGCAAAGCCGCATGGCATCGCCGGTGCACGCCTGGCGGGCCTCGTCGCTGGCTTGAGCGGCGGCGCCGCTGATGCCGAGAACGCAAATTCCGATAACGGCAAGACACCCCGGCAACGCCGGGCCGCAGACAAGACCCAAAATACGCAGCATATGGTTGCTTCCCCTGGTTCCGTGCTGGCTTATTCCCCGACGGAGCAACCTAAAGCATGATCCGGAAAATGCCAGCCCGGCTGTAATCCCGGGTGGAAAGCGGCTTTTCCGAAGGATTTGCTTGATGCAGAAGCCCTCGGGCCGGTCCCTTCCCAACCGGTCCCGCCGGAAGCAGAACACGGAATGATGCTGGGTTTTTGTCCGAAGAGTTTAGTTTGCGCCCCAGGCGAAGCTCTTTGTGAAAGTGACAGGCCCGTTGAGGCGCGGTCGCGCTTCCGGACATCGATCGACGGTGCTTTCCGTGATGTCCGCCGTCTTGTTGTCGAACGACAGATGGCGACAAAACGCGCCGTCGGGCATGGTAAAGACGATCGCGCCGATGCGGTTGCCCTGGCGCGCTTCCGCTGCCGCGCGCAGCATCGGCTCGATGAAGGCGCGGCCGCCGATCAGCAACGCCGCCGCGAGAAACGCCAGGAACAAGGAAAGTATGATGACTAGGCGCATGTTTTTTGCGTGTCGCTCGTCTCGCCGCACCCGCGCGGACCGACGCACCGCCACGCGACCGCGCAAGCGATCGGCCGCCGCGCTCCACGTCGCTGTCGTCGTGCCGGCTCGTTGCCCCGTGCGCATGCCGGAATAAAACAAGAGAACCCGTTGAATGGCCGATAAAAGATCATCTTCAATTTAATTGAAATTTCGCTAGTCAGACGGATGTGAAAGCCTGCCGGTGAAGCGCTGTCCTGGCGCCTGTTAACCACCTCCGAGGTTCGGCTGGGTGTTTGTGCAGGCGATGGGAAGATCGCAGGCGCCGCGCCTCCGGCATAAAATTGGGAATTTGCTCGAAGGCGCATAACTAATCCGGGTTGACCTCGGTCAATCTTCGCATCCGTCCCGTTGGTTAGTCTTTCAAAGTATCCAGCCGATGCTATGAGGACGCATGCGAACGCAAGTCGCCATTATCGGAGCCGGCCCGGCGGGGCTCTTGCTCGGTCAGCTCCTCCACAAACGCGGCATCGATAACGTTATTTTGGAGCGGCAGACCGGCGAATACGTTCTCGACCGTGTCCGCGCCGGCGTCATCGAACAGGTCACGATGGATCTGCTCGACGAGGCGGGCGTCGGCGCGCGCATGCACGAGGACGGCCTCGTGCATGAAGGCGTGCAAATTTGCGTCGACGGCGTCCGCCACCGCATTTCGTTCAAGGAGATGACCGGCAAGGCGGTGATGGTCTACGGGCAGACCGAGATCACCAAGGATCTCATGGACGGCCGCGCGGCCGTCGGGGCGACGACCATCTACGCCGCCTACGACGTGGCCGTGCACGACATTTTCAGCGGCAAGCCACGCGTGAGCTTTCGGGCCGACGGCAAGGCACAGGAGCTGTCGTGCGATTTCATCGCCGGATGCGACGGCTTTCACGGCATCAGCCGCAAAAGCGTCCCACCGAATGCGGTGACCGCCCATGAGCGCGTCTATCCGCTCGGCTGGCTCGGCGTCCTGTCCGACACGCCGCCGGTATCCGAGGAGCTGATTTACGTCCGCCACTCGCTCGGCTTCGCGCTCTGCTCGATGCGCTCGCCGACGCGCAGCCGTTACTACATCCAATGCAGTCTCGCCGAGGACATCGAATCCTGGCCGGACGAGCGCTTCTGGGATGAGCTCAAGCCGCGGCTCGACGAGGAAGCGCGCGAGCGGCTGGTGACCGGTCCGTCGATCGAAAAAAGCATTGCGCCGCTTCGCAGCTTCGTTGCCGAACCGATGCGCTTCGGCCGGCTTTTCCTCGCCGGCGACGCCGCTCATATCGTGCCGCCGACCGGCGCCAAGGGGCTCAATCTCGCGGCGAGCGACGTGCGCTATCTCTCGCAGGCTTTCATCGAGCATTATGCGGAAAAATCCGACGCCGGCCTCGATCATTACTCCGAGCGCGCGCTCGCGCGGGTGTGGAAGGCTGAGCGCTTCTCGTGGTGGATGACCATGCTGCTGCACCGGATTTCCGAGAATACCTTCGACCAGAAAATCCAGCTTGCCGAACTCGACTATCTGTTCCGGTCGAAAGCGGCCGCAACCGTGTTCGCGGAAAACTATGTGGGCCTGCCTTACTAGAGCGCGGTCGCGGAGCCGCCGACGCTAAGCGGCTTTCCTGCCCCACAATTCCCGCGACGCCAGCCGCGCGCCTTCGGCGAGCGCTTCCAGTTTCGCCCACATGATCGAAGGGTGGACGCGCCGCACATAGGGCGATTGCGCAAAACCGCAGTCGGTGCCGCCCAAGATGTTTTCCCGTCCGACCAGCCGCGCGAGTCGCGTCAATCGTTGGGCCACGAGCTCCGGATGCTCGACGACATTGGTCGCGTGGCTGATGACGCCGGGAATGAGCTTGCGGCCGGCCGGCAATTTCACGTTTTCCCACACCTGCCACTCGTGCTCATGCCGCGGATTTCCCATCTCGATGCAATAGCCGCCGGCTTTCACCTTGAGCACGAGGTCGACGATATCGCGCAACGGCACATCGGTGACGTGCGGCGTATTAAAGCTGCCCCAGCAGATGTGATAACGGATGCGATCTTCCGGCAGTCCGGCGATAGCATGATTGAGTGCTTCGATGCGGACCGCCGCCCATTTCCGATATTCTTCGAGTTGGTCGGCGGCGAAGGCGACATCGTACATATAGGGCAGGAACGCGTCGTCGATCTGGACCATCAGTCCGGCATCGACGATCGCCTTGTATTCCTCGCGCAACGCCTCGGCGAGCTTGAACAGGAATTCTTCATCGTCTTTGTAATATTCGTTCTTGTGCCGTGGCACCGCGCTCGCGGGCGCCACCACGGGCAGGAAGGCGTCGGCAACCGCCGCACCCTTCAGCGCCGTCTTGAAGACGGCGATGTCCTTTTGAACGGCGGCCTGGCCTTTATAGGTGATCGGACCGACGCAAACGACGGTGCCGCGCTTCGGCAGCTTCTGGGTCGGGAAATATTCGGCATAGAAATCCGGAAACAGCAGCTGATCGCGGCCGGCGCCACGCGCCGCCTCGACCGCGCGCTCTTCGATGCCGCCAAGACGGTCGAGCACGTAGAACGACCAGCTGCGGAATTTGCCGAACTCGCCGTCGCTGACGACATCGACGCCGGCTTGTTGCTGCCTTTTGACCACTTCCGCCACGGAATCGGCCAGGCATCGATCGAATGCCGCTTGATCGACGGTAACGCCGTTATCGATCGCCTCGATGTAGCGGGTCAATTGCAGCGGACGCACCAGGCTGCCGACATGGGTCGTCAAAATTCGATCTTGGTTCGTCGGCATGCGGCAACCCTCCCCTGGCGCCATCAGTCGTCATTGTCGGTTCGTCGGCCGCGTTAGGCCAGCGTCTTCTTTCTCGCCTTGGCTTGCTCGACCAGGAAGCGCGAGAGGCGTCGGCGCACGGCGTCGGCCGTCTCCGGCGTCCAGCTTCGCAACCCTTCGCCGGTCTTCATGCCGAGCTTTCCGTCCTGTACCTTCTGGCGCAGAAATGGATGCGGGCCGGCGGTGCGGTCGAGCTCCGCGTAAAGCACCTCGGCGATATCGAGGGTCAGGTCGAGGCCGACAAGGTCGGACTGCTCCATCGGTCCGAGCACGGCCATGCGGGCGCCCGGACCTTCCTTGACCACCGTGTCGATCGTTTCAGCATCACAGACGCCGGCGGCGACGAGCGCGATGGCCTCGCGCTTCATCGCGTGCTGCAACCGGTTGCCGACAAAGCCTGGAATGTCGCGGCGCACGTGCACCGGCGTCTTTCCCGCGTGGCGGAGAAGCTCCATGGTTTTGTGCACGACCTCCGCACTGGTCTGGTCATTCTCGATCACTTCGACCAACGGAACGAGATGCGGCGGATTCCAAAAATGGGTGCCGATGACGCGTTGGCGACGGGTAAGATGCCGTCCGATGTCGGTGGAGGGAATGGCCGAGCTATTGCTGGCGAGAATCGTCTCCGGCGCCACAACGGCTTCGAGGTCGGCAAAAATGGCTTGCTTCAGCGCAAGCCGTTCCGGCGCCGCTTCGAACACGAAGGCGGCGCCGTCGACAGCCGCGGCAAGCCGATCGTGTGGCGAAATCTTCAGTAACGGCGCCGAATCGTCACCGAACAGATCGGCGATCGCTTGCAACCGCTGGGGCAACGTGGCGCGGATCTCCGCTGCCGGTTCGAACACGCCGATCCGGTGACCGGCGGCGGCGAGCAGATAAGCAATGCCGTGGCCCATCAGGCCGCCGCCGACCACGCCGATTTTTTGCTCATGCATCTTCGCCTCGACGCCACATGAGAGGAACTACAAAGGCCCAAGAACGTTAGCTGTCCACGACGTCAATCATCCAGTTCGATCCGCAAGGGAGAACGTCATGTATATCCTGCTGTGGATCGCGTTTTGGTCTAGCATGACGGGGGTCACGGCGGGTTGGCAAGAAACGATGCTGCCAATTCGCGTGAAGGCAACAGACCGTCGCGATCGGCCGACTTAATAGCTCGCTCGCTGTGAGCGACTGCGAAAGGCGCCCCGTTTAGGGGCGTTTTCGTTTGCGCGCCGAGCCATGTTGCAGGGCGTCGAGCACGCCGGTATCTATACGCGCCCTTTGGCGCCGGCCGGCGACGATTGCAGCGGCGGCGCGCTTGCCGGTCAACAGCTCAGACGCTTGCAGACTAGACGAATATCATGGCCCGTCTCGTGATGAAATTCGGCGGCACTTCGGTCGCCGATATCGATCGCATCCGCAACGTCGCGCGCCACGTCAAGCGCGAGGTCGATGCCGGGCACGATGTCGCCGTCGTCGTGTCGGCGATGGCCGGCACCACCAATCAGCTCGTGGCCTGGTGCGAGGCCGCCCTGAAGACGCGTCAAATCTTCGACGCGCGCGAATATGACGCCGTGGTTGCGACCGGCGAGCAAATCACGGCCGGGCTCGTGGCGATCGCGCTTCAGGACATGGATATCAACGCCCGCTCCTGGCAGGGCTGGCAGCTTCCGATCCTGACTTCCGACGTGCATGCCTCCGCGCGTATCCTCGACATCAACGGCGCCGAAATCCTCAAACGCTTCGACACCGGCAAGGAGGTCGCCGTCATCGCCGGCTTCCAGGGGCTGAACCAGGAGAGCGGGCGCATCACCACGCTCGGGCGGGGCGGCTCCGACACGTCGGCGGTAGCGGTGGCGGCGGCAATCCGCGCCGATCGTTGCGACATCTATACGGATGTCGATGGCGTCTATACCTCGGACCCACGGGTGGTGCCCCGCGCGCGCCGGCTCGACAAGATCGCGTTCGAGGAGATGCTGGAGCTTGCCTCGCTCGGCGCCAAGGTCATGCAGGTGCGTTCGGTCGAGCTCGGCATGGTGCACGGCGTGCGTATTTTTGTGCGTTCGAGCTTCGATCGGCCCGACGATGTCGATCCGCACGGGACACCGCCGGGCACCCTGATTTGCGACGAGGAGGAGATCATGGAACAGCAAGTGGTCACCGGCATCGCCTTCTCTCGCGACGAGGCGCAAATCTCGGTGCGCGAAGTGCAAGACAAGCCCGGCGTCGCCGCCGCGATCTTCATGCCGCTCGCCGACGCCAACATCAATGTCGACATGATCGTGCAGAACGTCTCCGCCGACGGCAAGACGACGGATCTTACATTTACCGTGCCGGCGGCTGACTATCAGCGCGCGCTCGACGTCGTCACCAAGGCCAAGCCCGCCATCGGCTATCAGCGCCTCGACAGCGCCACCGACGTCGCCAAGATTTCCGTTATCGGCATCGGCATGCGCAGTCATGCCGGCGTCGCCGCGCAGGCCTTCCAGGCGCTCGCCGAGCGCGCGGTCAATATCCGTGCCATCACCACGTCGGAGATCAAATTTTCGCTTTTGATCGATGCCGCGTTTACCGAGCTCGCCGTGCGCACGCTGCATTCGCTCTACGGCCTCGACCACGCACCGGCGCAATCGGGCTAGCGCCGCTCAATAATCGGGTCGAAAGGCCGGCTCTCGCTGCGGCGCACAAATTCCGCTGCCGTCATCGCGTTGTCTCTGGCTTGCGGTTTGCATACCGCATTCGATATAGGCTGCAGGGTGATCGCTGCGGGCCGGGCCCGGGCGAATTCCTCTTCGGATTGCGGCCGGCGCGACACGGGCGACGCCCCGGTCTAACGAAAGGCCCGAGGGACCTCACGCTATGCGTGGCTCGCTCGGCGGTCCGCGCGTGCTGTTGCGCCGCCTCCGCGAAGTCATGGCGGAGCCGGTCAGCGCGCAGGAACGCCTTGATAAGATCGTGGTGCTGATCGCCGCCAACATGGTTGCGGAGGTCTGCTCGGTCTACGTGCTGCGCGTCGACGCCACGCTCGAGCTTTACGCCACCGAGGGCCTCAACCGCGTCGCGGTGCACAGTACCGTGCTGCGCTCGGACGAGGGCCTGGTCGGCCTGGTCGCCAGCCAGGCAACCGCTATCAATCTCTCGAACGCGCAGGCTCATCCGGCGTTCTCGTTCCGGCCGGAAACCGGCGAAGAGATTTATCACTCCTTCCTCGGCGTGCCGGTTCTGCGCGCCGGCAACACGCTCGGCGTGCTGGTGGTGCAGAACCGCGCCAAGCGCACCTATTCGGAAGAGGAAGTCGAAGCGCTGCAGACCACCGCGATGGTGCTTGCGGAGATGATCGCTTCCGGCGAGCTGTCGGCGCTGGCGCCTCCCGGCGCCGAGCCCGCTGCGCGGCGGTCGCTGCATCTGAGCGGCAAGGCGCTGTCGGAAGGCATCGCGCTCGGCCACGTGGTGCTGCATGAGCCGCGCGTCGTGGTCACCAACTATATCGCCGACGATGTCACCAAGGAATTGAAGCATCTCGAATTCGGCGATCGAAGCGCTGCGCACCGATCTCGACCAATTGCTCGAACACGGCGACGTCGCCGACGGCGGCGAGCATCGCGATGTGCTCGAAGCCTATCGCATGTTCGCTTATGACCGCGGTTGGGCGCACAAGCTCGAAGAAGCGGTCATGACCGGGCTGACCGCCGAGGCCGCCGTCGAGCGGGTGCAGTCGGATACGCGCGCGCGCATGCTGCGACAGACCGATCCGTATCTGCGCGAGCGCCTGCACGATCTCGACGACCTCGCCAATCGCCTGATGCGCCAGCTAACCGGCCGCGATCATGCACCGTCGCGCGACAACCTGCCGGAGAACGCCATCCTCGTCGCCCGCTCCATGGGACCGGCGGCATTGCTCGATTATGACCGCAAGCGCTTGCGCGGACTCGATTCTCGAAGAAGGCGGACCGAACTCGCATGTCGCCATTGTTGCCCGCGCGCTCGGCATTGCCGCGGTCGGCGAGATCGACAATGCCACCGGCATCGCCGATCCCGGCGATGCCGTCATCGTCGACGGCTCGGCAGGCGATGTGCACCTGCGGCCGCTGCCGGACCTGGAAGCCGCCTATGCCGAACGGGTGCGGCTGCGGGCCCGGCGTCAGCAACAATATCAGGCGTTGCGCGATCTGCCGTGCGTAACCAAGGACGGCGAAGAAGTGACGCTCCTGATCAACGCCGGCTTGAGCGTCGACCTGCCGCACATCGCCGATACCGGAGCGGCCGGCATCGGCCTGTTCCGCACCGAGCTGCAATTCATGGTGGCGCCGAATTTCCCGCGGTCGAGCGAGCAATATACGCTCTATCGCGCCGTCCTCGACGCGGCCGACGACAAGCCGGTGACCTTTCGCACGCTCGATATCGGCGGCGACAAGGTGCTGCCCTACATGCGCAATATCGAGGAGGAGAATCCGGCGCTCGGCTGGCGCGCCATACGCCTCGGCCTCGACCGGCCGGCTTTATTGCGCACGCAATTGCGCGCGCTCCTGCGCGCCGCTGGCGGCCGTTCGCTCAAGATCATGTTCCCGATGATCGCGACCGTTGCCGAATTCGATCAGGCCAAGGATTTGGTCGAGCGCGAGCTGACGCATTTGCGCCGGCATGGCCACAAGCTGCCCGAGGAGGTCGAAGTCGGCAGCATGGTCGAAGTGCCCTCGCTGCTTTATCAGCTCGACGAACTGCTCGAACACGTCGACTTTCTCTCCGTCGGCTCGAACGATCTGGTGCAGTTCCTTTACGCGGTCGATCGCGGCAATCCGCGCGTCTCCAGCCGGTTCGATCCGCTGTCGGCGCCGGTATTGCGCGCGCTCAAGGACATCGCCGAAAAGTCGCGCCAATACGGTAAGCCGGTCACGGTGTGCGGCGAGCTCGCCTCGCAGCCGATCGGCGCCCTGGCGCTGATCGCGCTTGGCTACCGTTCGCTGTCGCTGACGCCCTCGGCCGTCGGCCCGGTCAAGGCCATGCTGCTTGACCTCGATTGCCGCAAGATTGCCGAGTTCCTCGCCCCGTTGATCGACAAGCCGACCGGCGCCATGCCGATCCGCGCCCACCTCGAAAAATTCGCGGCGATCGAAGTCGCTCCAAATTTAACGCGCCGGCGGCGGCCGGGCCGGGCTTGTCCCCGCCAGAGGGGTCTTTTACTTACGTAGCCATGTTGCCCGATCAAAAACTCAACGCGCTGGTCGCCCGCCATGCGGCGCTCGAACGCGATTTGGCCGCCGTCGTGCCGGCCGAGACCTACGTGAAGCTCTCGCGCGAATTCGCCGAGCTCGCGCCGGTCGTCGCGGCGGTGAATTCCTATCGGGCGGCGCAGAGCGAGCTCGACGGCGTGACAAGCCTGCTCGACGATCCGGCGACGGATGCCGAAATGCGGTCCATCGCCGAAGCGGAAAAGCCGCAGCTCGAGGCGCGCCGCACCGCGCTCGAGCAGGAATTGCGTCTGGCGCTGCTGCCCAAGGACGCCATGGACGAGCGCAACGTCATTCTCGAAATTCGCGCCGGCACCGGCGGCGACGAGGCGGCTTTGTTTGCCGGCGATTTGTTCCGCATGTACGAGCGCTATGCCGCCAAGCAGGGCTGGAAGGTCGAGGTCATGACCGCGAGCGACGGCCCGATGGGCGGCTTTAAGGAGATCATCGCCGAAATCCGCGGCCGCGGCGCCTTCGCCAAGCTGAAATTCGAATCCGGCGTGCATCGCGTCCAGCGCGTGCCCGACACCGAGGGCTCCGGGCGCATTCATACCTCGACCGCGACCGTCGCCGTGCTGCCGGAAGCGCAGGATCTCGACGTCGCCATCAATGACGCCGACCTCCGGATCGACACGCTGCGCTCCGGCGGCGCCGGCGGGCAGCATGTCAACAAGACGAAATCCGCGGTGCGGGTGACCCACATTCCCACCGGCATCGTCGTGATGATGCAGGAGGATCGCTCGCAGCATCGCAATCGGGCCAAAGCAATGGCCGTGCTGCGCACCCGGCTTTACGATTTCGAGCGGCAGAAGCTGGACGCCGCCCGCGCCGCCGAGCGCCGCGGTCAGGTCGGGACCGGCGACCGCTCCGAGCGCATCCGCACCTACAATTTTCCGCAAGGCCGCGTGTCGGACCATCGCATCAATCTCACGCTCTACAAGCTGCCGCAAATCATGGAGGGCGAAGCGCTGGGCGAGCTGATCGACGCGCTCGTCGCCGAGCATCAGGCGGAGCAACTCGCCGCCGAGGAGGCGCAATGACGGCGGCGGCCGACATCGCCGCCATCGGCCAGCGTGAGGGTGAGAATGCTCCGAGCGCTGCCGCGATGCGGCGCGCGCTGACCGAGCAATTCCGCGCCGCCGGGCATCGATTCGCCCGAACTCGATGCGCGCATTCTTGTTGGTCATGCACTGTCGCTGGATCACGCTGCGCTCGCCGCGGCTGGCGCGCGCGTCCTTGATACGAAGGAGCGGGCCGCGATTGCCGCGCTTGCTGCCCGCCGGCTGGCGCGCGAGCCGGTGGCGCGCATCGTCGGCAGCAAGGAATTCTGGAGCCTGCAATTGCGCGTCGATGCCGCGACGCTGGTGCCGCGCCCGGAGACGGAAACTGTCGTCGAAGCGGCTTTGGCCGCGATCGATGCCGGCGGCGCGCGCTCGCGCCCGCTGCGTATCGCCGACCTCGGCACCGGCTCGGGCGCGCTTCTGCTGGCGCTCTTGACCGAGTTGCCGAACGCCTTCGGGGTCGGCACCGACACGAGTTCCGCGGCGTTGCGCACCGCGCGGGACAACGCCCAACGTTTGCACATCGCGCGGGCCGTCTTCGTCGCCTGCGACCTCGGCGCTGCGCTCGCTCGGCCCTTTGATCTGATCGTCGCCAATCCGCCCTATATTGCCTCCGGCGATATCGTCGCGCTCGCCCCGGAAGTACGCGATTATGATCCGCGCGGCGGCGCTCGATGGCGGCGCCGATGGGCTCGACTGTTATCGCGCGATCGCCGCGACGGTGCCGGCCTTGTTAGGACCCGCGGGCGCTTTGATCGTAGAGTTGGGAGCCGGCCAGGCCCAAGCCGTTACCGGTCTGTTTACCGCGGCAGGACTTGCGCTCTCGCCACCGCGCGTCGATCTCGGCGGAGTTCCCCGGGCGCTCGTTGCACGCGATGCGACCAAAGGAGGGGTTAAAAGCGTCAAGAAAAGGTCATGACCCCGAAGCATTGGTCCCCGGCAAAAAAGCGATAAAAAAGCACTTGGAATATCGGCCGGAACCGACTAGCTTGCGGCAACGGAATCGGCCCGAAATGATGGTGCCGCGCCGCCTTGAACGCCAAGAGCGTCCCTTTAGAGGGTGCATCGCTCCCAGAGGTTGGCAGCGCAGGCAGGTGAAACGAAAGCCGGAACAGCGAAAGCCGGATCGGACGGCAAACGGGATCGCGAGATTCAGACCGAGAAGTTTCATCGGCTCTGCGCGCATTGGTGAATGTCGCGCCTAGTGAGGGGTTCGCAACACTGCGGCGAAACCGCGGTGGGGGCTGCGTTGCCGAGACCTAATGCGTGGATCGCGAGAGCACTGAACAAGAAGATTGCCCGGATTCATGCGTCAGGTTGAAGCGAAACCAGTGCAGGACGTCGGACAGTGAGACGGCGGCATCCGTGCCGCCGCAAATAAGGGGTTGGCGGAAAAGCAAATCATGAGAAACGGTCAGAACAAGCGAATGCGCAGTCGCAACCGTAAAGGTGGCCATCACCAAAATCCGCTGTCGCGGATGTACGAGTCCAACGGGCCGGACGTGAAAATTCGGGGAACGGCGTCGCACGTCGCCGAAAAATATCTCCAGCTGGCCCGAGATGCGCAGAGTTCCGGCGATCCGGTCGCGGCCGAGAACTATTATCAGCACGCCGAGCATTACTTTCGGTTGATCGCCGCCGCGCAGGAGCAATTTCGCCAGAGCCAGCCTTATTACCAGCCGGGCAGCGAGCCGCGCGGCAACCTTCCCGACGACGGTTATGACGACGGCGACAACGATCAGCCTCCGATCAGCGGCGAACCGTTTGCACCGCGCGAGCCGCAGCCCTTCTATCCGCGCGATCAGCAGCCGCAAGCGCAGCCGCACCACAACCAGCCGCGTCCGCAGCACCAGCCGACCAACGAAGAAGACGTCGAGCGGCTTCCGTCATTCATCACCGGCGGACAGCAGCAGCAGCCTCAACAAGGGCAAGGCGGCAACGGTCCGAACGGTCAGAATGGCGCGAACGGGCAGAATGGTTATGACGGCTCCCCTGATCGTTTCCCGCTGCATCGGCGGCGGCGGCGGCACCGGGGCCCGCGCGATCATTCCATGCAGGGCGGTGATGGCGATGCGCCGATGCCGTCCGGAGGACCGCGCTCCGAAGACTGATCGACCGTCAATCCGGGCTGCGCGGCGCTCAGCGGCCGCGCGGCGCCTTGGCGAGCCGGACCAGGAGCCAGATCGGCACCACGATCACGGCGCCAAGCAGGAAATACCGCCAGAGCCAGCGCACGATATCGAAGCCCATCGTCCAGACATGGACGATCAAGGCGCGCACCAATTCGATGATATTCCACGGATCGAGGCCGATCGCGGCAAGGATCACGCCCACCAGGATCGACAGCAGGATCAGGCGCCCGATCACCGCCAGCGGTGGGCCGCCGAAGAAGCGCTGAACGAGTTGGTGGGGCTGCGCCTGCTCTTCCGCCATCGCAATCTCCGCTCGCGCCACTTAGCTAAGTTGCTACATCCGGCGCAAGCGCCACACGGGAGCGAGCCACGGCGAGCCGGTCCGGGACCGTTGCCTCGGCTTCGCAAGTGGCGCTAAGTTGCGCCCGTCCCGCTAACATATCGGGTATTCTGAAGGATATTTCATGGCCAAGATCGAGGATCTCGCGCCCGGTTCATCGGCAAGCCTCAACGACGATATCGGCGAAGCAAAGCGGCTGGCGATGTATCGCACCCAAGTGGTGATCCGCGAGGCCGAGCAGCGCGCCTATGACCTCTTCCTGCAAAATCTGGTGAAGGGCACGAGCCATCTTTCACTCGGCCAGGAGGCGGTCGCCGCCGGCTTTGCCGGCGCCATGCGCCAGGGCGATCTGAGCTTCTGCACCTATCGCGGTCACGCGCACACGCTGGCGCGCGGCGTACCGATCGCCAAGGTGCTGGGCGAACTGATGCAGCGCGACACCGGATTGATGCGCGGCAAGGGCGGCTCGATGCACCTGACCTCGGTCGAGCACGGCGTCATGGGCTCCTACGCCATCATCGGCGCCCATCTGCCGATCGCCTGCGGCGCCGCGTGGCGCGCGCAATACAAGGGCCAGAAAGACGTATCGGTCTGCTTTTTCGGCGACGGCACCACCAATATCGGCGCCTTCCACGAAGCGCTGAACTTCGCCGCGGTGTGGAAGCTGCCGGTGGTCTTTGTCTGCGAGAACAATCTGTACATGGAATACACCCCGATCAGCGAGGTCACCGCGGTGGCGCATCCGGCGGCCGATCGTGCGGCGGCTTACGGACTGCCGAGCATCGTCGTCGACGGCAACGACGCCGACGCGGTCTATCGCTCGGCGGTCACCGCCTACGAAAAGGCCCGCGCCGGCGACGGACCGTCGTTGATTGAATGTATGACCTATCGCTACAGCGGGCACTCGCGCGCCGATCCGGCCAAATACCGCCCCGAGGGCGAATTGGAAAAGTGGAAAGAGCGCGATCCGATCAAGATCTATCGCGAGCGGCTCAAGCAATTCGGCGTCGCCGAAGACATCATCCTCGGCATCGACGCCGACGTGAAGCGCGAAGTGGACGAGGCGACCGAAGCGTGCAAAGCGGCGCCGCCGCCGTCGCTCGACCTCCTCACCACCGACGTTTACGCCGACGGGGGTTTCGCATGGCGGAACTGACCTATCGCGACGCCGTCATCCGCGGCATCGCCCAGGAAATGGCGCGCGATCCGGACGTGGTGTTTCTCGGCGAGGACATCGCCAAAGCCGGCGGCGTGTTCAAGGCGACCGTTGGGCTCTACGAGCAGTTCGGCCCGTTGCGCGTGCGCGACACGCCGATCTCCGAACAGGCGATCCTCGGCGCCGCCATGGGCGCGGCGATGACCGGACTAAAGCCGATCGCCGAGATCATGTTCTCGGACTTTATCGCGGTGTGTTTCGACTACATCGCCAACGAGTTTCCGAAAAGCCGCTACATGACCAACGGGCAGGTCAAGGTGCCGCTGGTCGTGCGCACCGGCAACGGCGGCGGCGCCCGCTTCGGCGCGCAACATTCGCAGAGCGTCGAGAACTGGTGCATGATGATCCCGGGCCTCAAGGTCGTGGCGCCGTCGAGCCCGATCGACGTCATCGGCCTGCTGGCCGCCTCGGTGCGCGATCCCGATCCGGTGATCTTCCTCGAGCATAAGTCGCTCTACGCGACCAAAGGCGAGGTGCCGGACGGCGAGATCGTCGACACCCTCGGCACGGCCAAGATCGTGCGGCCGGGCAAGGATGCCACCATCCTGGCGCTGGCACTGATGGTGCCGCGCGCGCTGGCCGCGGCGGAGAAGCTCAAGAGCGAGCACGGCATCGACTGCGAAGTGGTCGACGTGCGCTCGCTGGTGCCGCTCGACACGCAGACCATTCTCGGCTCGGTGGCGCGGACCCATCGCCTGTTCACCGTCGAGGAAAATCCGCGGCTGTGCGGCTGGGGCGCCGAGCTCGTTTCCATCGTCGCCGACGAAGCATTTTACGATCTCGACGGCCCGCCGGTGCGGATCACGACGCCGCACATCCCGCTGCCGGCCGCCGACATTCTCGAAGACCTCGCTTTGCCGAGCGTCGATCGCATTGCCGAGCGCGTGCAGCGCAGCCTGAACGCCTGAGTGGAGGAAATCATGGCAGACGAACCGACCCGGGAAAACCCGTGCGGACCGATCGGTACCGAGGTTCTGTTTGAGAACGACCAGGTGCGGGTGTGGGACATGAAAGTCCCGGCCGGCGGCAAGAAACCCTGGCATCACCACACGCTCGATTACGTCATCATCAACGTCACCGGCGGCAAGATCGAGCTCGAGAACGTGCAGGGCCACACCATCATTGCCGACGACAAGGTCGGTGGCATTATCTGGCGCGATGCCGGCGAGAAGCACGAATTGCGCAATCTCAGCGGCAAGCTTTATCAGAACATCCTGGTCGAGCTGAAAAACGGAAAGTAACGCCGCAACGGATTTCAGGCGGCGCCGCAACACGATTTAAAGTGCAGGGGGCTTGAGCACTATGGCCATGTACGACAATCTCCTCGCTAACGTCCCGACCGATTTGTGGATCGGCGGCAAGTGGCGCAAATCGTCCGACGGCAGCCGCTTCGATGTGATCGATCCAGCCACCGAGAACAAAGTCGCTTCGGTCGCAAGCGCCACCGTGGAAGACGCCAAAGCGGCACTCGACGCGGCGAGCGCCGCGTTTCCCGGCTGGGCGGCAAAGAAGCCGCGCGAGCGCGGCGAGATCCTGCGCAAGGCCTACGAGCTTATCATGCGCGACCACGAGCGCCTGGCGAAGCTGATCACGATCGAGAACGGCAAGGCGCTGTCGGATTCGCGCGGCGAAGTCGCCTATGCCGCGGAATTCTTCCGCTGGTTTGCCGAGGAAGCGGTCCGCAATGTCGGCCAGAATTCCGTCGCCCCGGCGACCGGCGCCCGCATCCTGGTGCATCACAAGCCGGCCGGCATCGCCGTACTGGTGACGCCGTGGAATTTCCCCGCCGCGATGGCGACGCGCAAGATCGGCCCGGCGCTTGCGGCAGGCTGTGCGGTCGTGCTCAAGCCCGCCTCCGACACGCCGCTCACGATGCTGGCGTTGATGCCGATCCTCGAGGAGGCCGGCGTTCCGGCCGGCGTCGTCAACGTCATTCCGTCGCGCTCTTCCGGCAAGGTGGTCGGCGCGATGCTGCACGATCCGCGCGTGCGCGTGGTGTCGTTCACCGGCTCGACCGAGGTCGGCCGCAAGCTGCTGCGTGAAGCCGCCGACAATATCGTGCGGCCCGCCATGGAGCTTGGCGGCAACGCGCCCTTCATCGTCTTCGATGACGCCGATCTCGATGCCGCGATCGACGGCGCCATGATCGCCAAGATGCGCAACATGGGCGAAGCCTGCACCGCAGCCAATCGCTTCTATGTGCACGAAAAGGTGCACGACGAATTTGCCAAGAAACTCACCGCCAAGATGTCGGGGCTGAAGATGGGCAACGGCCTCGACGACGGCGTCGCGCTCGGACCGCTGGTCAACAAGGAAGGGCTCGACAAGGTGATCGAGCTGGTCGACGACGCGTTGCAGAAGGGCGCCAAGGTGCTCACCGGCGGTAAGGCGCCCGGCGGGCCCGGTTTTTTCTATCCGGCAACGGTCCTTGCCAACGTGTCCAACGACGCCAAGATGCTCAACGAAGAAATCTTCGGACCGGTAGCGTCGCTGCAGACGTTCAAATCCGAGGACGAGGTCATTAGTCGCGCCAACGACACCGAGTACGGTCTTGTCGCCTACCTCTACACCAAAGATTTGAGCCGCGGGCTTCGCGTATCGGAGAAGCTCGACTTCGGCATGATCGGCTTGAACCGCGGCATCGTCTCCGATCCGGCGGCGCCGTTCGGCGGCATGAAGCAGTCGGGGCTCGGCCGCGAAGGCGGCCATGAGGGGCTGATGGAGTTTTTGGATACGCAATATGTTTCGGTGACGTGGTAGGCGCCGCCGGGAGTGGAAATGAACATCCTCATGCCGCAGCTCGGCGAGACCGTCGCCGAGGGAAAAATCACCAAGTGGTTCAAGGTCGCCGGCGATGCTGTGAAGCCGGGTGACAATCTGTTCGAGATCGAGACCGACAAGGTGTCGATGGAGGTGCCGGCGACCGAAGCTGGGGTGTTGAGCGAAATCCGCGTGCCCGAAGGCGAAGTCGCGCCGGTCGGCGCCGTCGTTGGCGTGATCGGGGATGGTGCCGGCGGTATCGTGAGCGCGCCCAGCAAACCCGCGGCGCCGCCAGCCGCCGCGCCAAAGACAGAGGCGAAACCGCAAACGGCCACAACGGATCGCTCGCCGCCGCCAGCCAAAGGGCCGCAGCAGCCCATCAAGCTCGATCCTTTCTTTGAGGTGCGCACGCCTGAGCGGAATTTCGGCCCGGCGCGGCTCTCCGGCGGCATCTTCGTCACCCCGCTGGCGCGGCGGCTCGCCAGCGAAGCCGGCATCGATCTTTCGCGGCTGCGCGGCACCGGCCCCCACGGCCGCATCGTCGCGCACGATGTGGAAACCGCGCCCCGGCCAGCGCCCGGCCTCGCCGCACTGGCGGAGGGCCCGAGCGCCGATCAGGTCAAGGCGCTGTTCGATCCCTCAGGCTACGAAGAAGTGCCGCTCGACGCGATGCGCAAGACCATCGCCACCCGGTTGACGCAGGCCAAGCAGACCATCCCGCATTTCTATCTGACCGCCGACGTCACCATCGATCGCTTGATCGCCGTGCGCGAAGAGGCCAACGCCGCCGCGGCCAAAGATCGCGACGGCAATCCGGCGTTCAAGCTCTCGCTCAATGACTTCATCATCCGCGCGCTGGCGCTGGGGCTGCAACGCGTGCCGGCGGCGAATGCGGCGTGGGCGGGCGACCGCCTGTTGCGGTTCAAGCATTCCGACATTGGCGTCGCCGTGGCGATCGACGGCGGATTGATTGCACCCATCATCCGTAACGCCGAGACCAAATCGCTGAGCGCCATCTCCGCCGAGATGAAAGAGCTGGCGGCGCGCGCCCGCGAGAAGAAGCTGAAGCCGGCCGATTACCAGGGCGGCTCGTCGGCGATTTCCAATCTCGGCATGTACGGCGTGCGGGAGTTTTCGGCCATTATCAATCCTCCGCAGGCGACCATCCTGGCCGTCGGCACGGCACGCCGTCAGGCGGTCGAGACGGCTGACGGCGGCGTCGCGTTCGCCAGCACGCTCACGGCGACTTTGTCCTGCGACCATCGCGTGGTCGACGGCGCACTCGGCGCCCAACTACTCGCCGCCATCAAATCGCTCCTCGAAGCGCCGGTAACCATGCTGGTCTAGGCGTCTTGTTGAGGCGTGATCTTTTCCGAAAGCCGGCTGGCATTGTTCGGGATCATGCCCTGGCGGTG
Organism: uncultured Alphaproteobacteria bacterium; assembly: GCA_963829395.1. Taxonomy (GTDB): domain Bacteria; phylum Pseudomonadota; class Alphaproteobacteria; order Rhizobiales; family Xanthobacteraceae; genus BOG-931. The sequence continues at coordinate 512,687 of CAWHHX010000005.1, forward strand.
TATGAAGCTTTCCGACGACTATTCATCTGCGGCGGCCGTTGGACCGGCAACCTATCGTCTCGATAATATGGAGAAATAATTGCCGCAACCGCCGCCGGAAGTGCTGCTGATCGGGCCGCTGCGTCCGGTCCTCGCCAAAGGGTTCGCGGCGATGACCGTGCACAAACTTGGCGACGCGCCTGACCGAGACGCGTTTCTTGGTTCTATGGAACAGGTGCGCGCGATGGCGGTCGCCGCGCCGGTGCGGGCGATCGATGACGCGCTGCTAGCGCGCTTACCAAAACTTCAGATCATTTCCAGTTTCGGCGTCGGTTACGATCACATCGACGCCAACGCCGCTGCGAGGCGCGGCATCGTCGTCACCAACACACCGGACGTGCTGACTGAAGAAGTGGCCGATACGGCGATTGGCCTCTTGCTCTGCACCGTGCGCGAGCTGCCGCAAGCCGAGCGTTATGTGCGCGCCGGCAATTGGCCGAAAGGCAATTATCCGCTGAGCCGCGCGACGCTGCGCAACCGCACCGTCGGGATGGTCGGGATGGGCCGGATCGGCGTCGCCATCGCGCGCCGCCTTGAGGCCTTCGCCGTGCCGATCGCCTATCACACGCGTACCAAGCGGCCTGAGCTTGCCTACCGCCACTATCCGCGGCTGGTCGACATGGCGCGTGACGTCGACACGTTGATGGTCATTGTGCCGGGCGGCGCTGCGACCAAAAATATGATCGATGCAAAAGTTCTCGCGGCGCTCGGTCCCGACGGCATTGTGATCAATGTCGCCCGCGGCTCGGTGATCGACGAGCCGGCGCTGATCGCGGCGCTGCGCGAACGGACAATCATGGCCGCGGGGCTCGATGTGTTCGTCCATGAGCCGGAAGTGCCGGAGGAATTGCTGACGATGGACAATGTCGTGCTGTTGCCACATGTCGGCTCGGCATCGGTCTTCACCCGCGAGAAGATGGACCAGCTGCTGGTCGACAACATACTCGCCTGGGCGGCGGATAAGCCGCCGCTTACTCCGGTGTCCGAAACGCCATGGCAGGGATGGAGCTAAGGCTTGGTCGACTGTCTTGAAAAACGGCGCGGCTATTGCAAGCCGGCGCGGCGGAAGGCTTCCAAATAATGCTCCCGCTCCTTGTCGTCCCAAATCGGCATTTGCGCGGCGACCCAGGCGAGTGAAATGTTAGGCTGCGCCCGGCGCAGCTCCTGCAGCGCGTCGGCCGCCACCTCCGCCTGCCCGGCCATGGCGGCAGCGGCGGTAAGAACGCGATGAGCGCCGACGAAATCGGCGCGGTGCCGGATAGCCTCGCGTGACAGCCGCATGGCGTGTTCATAGCGGCGGCCGATGAACTGGGCGTAGGCGGCGATGCCGATATAGATCGCCGAGAACGGATCGCGCGGGCTCAATCGCAGTGCCCGGCGCGCCGCTACTTCGCCCTCCTCCCAGCGGCCGCAATAGCACAGCGCCAGACCGTAAAAGCCTTGGGCCAATGAGAAGCTCGGATTGAGGCGCAAGGCCCACTCGAACTCAGCGAGCAAGTCGTCGAAACGCCGAATTTGCAGACAAACGCTGGCAAGCGCGTGGTGCGCCCAAGGGTCTTCGTTGTCGGAGCGGATCGCCGCCAGCGCGGCTCGTTCAGCAACGGGCAGGGTTTGTTCCATATCCGCCCAGCCCATATGGGCACAGAACGCATAGCTGGTCGCGAGCATGCCCAGCGCCTGACCGTAGTTCGGATCGATGGCGATCGCCTTCTCCAGCAGGGCCTGGGCGATCAGATTGTCCTGCCGGGTTACCCGCCAGTAGTGCGACAGCGCCCGCATCACCAGATCCCAAGCGTCCATACTGTCCGGCGGCTTGCGCCGGGCGCGAAAATTTTCCGCCGCATAGAGCTGCGGCTCGATGGCGGCGACGATCGCCTCGGTGATCTCATCCTGCACGGCGAACACATCGGTGAGGCCGCGGTCGTAACGCTCGGCCCAGATATGGCTGCCGGTGGCAACGTCGTTGAGCTGAGCGGTGATGCGCACCCGGTCGCCGCTCTTGCGCACGCTGCCCTCGACCACATAGCCGACGCCGAGCTCCTCGGCGATTTGTTTCATGTGGACGGCTTTGCCTTTGTAGGTAAACGATGAATTGCGCGCGATCACAAAGAACCAGCGCAATTTGGATAAAGCGGTAATGATGTCCTCGCTGATGCCGTCGGAAAAGTATTCCTGCTCCGGATCGCCGCTCATATTGACGAAGGGAAGGACGGCGACAGCCGGGCGGTCGGCGAGCGGCAGCGCCGCGCGGCCCTGCTCGCGCTGCTCGTCGGCGGCAATACCGGCCGCAGTCGACGGTTCATCGGCTCCCGATCGCGTCTGCACGGCGCCGACGAAACGGATGCCTTTGCGGGCGATGGTCCGTATCAGCTTTTGCTCCTCGCCGCTGTCGCCGAGCGCTTTTCGCGCCGCGTTGATGCGGCTGGTCAACGTGGAATCCGACACGATCCGGCCGCGCCAAACCGAGGCGATGAGATCGTCCTTGCTGACGACCCGATCATGGTTCTGCATCAGGTAAACCAAGAGGTCGAACACCTGCGGTTCGACAGCAATCGACTCCGAGCGGCAGCGCAGCTCCCGCCGGTCGACGTCAAGCATGTGATCGCCAAAAAGAAATTGCACGCTTCTCGCTCCGAAAACCGGGCTGCTAGGCCGCTCTCACGCGATAATCAAGCCCGTCTCAAGGACAAATCAACGCTCAGCCAAAGTCTTCCGGCCGCTTTCCCGGCACGATGAAACGCCATTGCAGCCCCGATCGCGCGAGCCAGAGCACACCGTGAGCCAGAGTCAACCAACCGGCCGGGATACCGAGAGCATCGACTATGACGAATTCGGGGCCGGCCCGACGATCGTGCTGGTACCGGGATCCTGTAGCACAGGCGCGGCGTGGCGGCCGATCGTCGCCATTTGGGACAAGCAGTTTCGCTGCGTGACGACCAGCCTGCTGGGATATGGCGGGACCGCCGAACGGCGCACCCCAGACGATGCTTCCATCGCTTACGAGGCCGATATGCTGGAGGCGGTCATCCGCCGGACGGGCAGCCGTGTTCATCTGGTCGGTCATTCATTCGGCGCCGTGGTCGCGCTGGCAGTGGCATTACGCCAGCGCACGCCCATCGCAAGTCTGGTGATCATCGAACCCCCGGCCATGGATTTGCTGCGGGAAATGGGCGAGCAACGGCACTATGACGCGTTCGGGCGCATGACCGAGCACTATTTCGCGGCCTTCAAGGGCGGCGACGCGGAAGCGATTGCAGCCATGATCGACTTTTATGGCGGCCCGGGCACCTTCGCTTCGTGGCCGCCACGAGTCCGCGCCTACGCCGTCCAAACGACCGCCGTCAATATCCTCGACTGGACGACCGCCTACGATTTCCGGCTATCGGCGGCTGCCCTGTCTGCCGTCAAGATTCCGACGCTGGCGGTCTACGGCGAAGCCAGTCATCCGGCCATGCAGCGCATCTGTTCCCTGCTCTGCGAGTGCATGAGCCAAGCGGAGGCGGCCGTCATCGACGGCGCCGCTCACTTTATGATGGCAACGCATCCTACCCAGTTGAGTGGCTTGATTGCCCGGCATGTGCGCGCCGCCGAGGCAGGAGCGCATGCGCCCGCCATCGCCAAATGACATTGCGGCTTTCCGCACCGCGCGAACCGTGCGGTGCTGAACGGTACCCGCTTCGACCAACCAGCCGGCCGGCTGGCCAATAAATCGCGGGCCGCTCAAGCAAAAATAAAGGCGTTCTGAAAGACGCCGGCGCTGCGATCTTCCATCTTGAGTGGGCGCCGATACAGGCGATTGATCGTTGAAATTGCAAAGCAAGGAGACGGCAATGAGCCCCGCAACGCAGACCATCGCCAAAACCGACGCGAGCACAAGCCCCGCCACGCCAGACTTCGCCGCGCTCAAGACCAGACAACAGGGTGCGTGGTCCTCTGGCGACTACGCCGTCGTCGGCACGACTTTGCAGATCGTGGGCGAACAGCTCTGCGAAGCTCTCGACCTCCGAGCGGGCCAGAAAGTGCTCGATGTGGCGGCCGGTAACGGCAACGTCACTCTTGCGGCGGCGCGGCGGTGGTGCGAGGTGGTTTCGACAGACTATGTGCCGAGCCTGCTCGAGCGCGGCCGGGCGCGGGCTGCGGCCGAAGGCCTGGTCGTCGCGTTCAAAGAGGCCGACGCCGAGGCGTTGCCTTTCGCCGATAATTCTTTTGACGCCGTCATCTCGACGTTCGGGGTGATGTTCACGCCCGACCAGGACCGGGCGGCTTCCGAACTCGTGCGGGTCTGCAAATCCGGCGGCAAGATCGGACTCGCGAATTGGACGCCGGACGGATTTATCGGGCAGATATTCAAGACCCTCGGCAAGCGCTTGCCACCGCCAGCCGGCGTCAAATCCCCGGCACTATGGGGAACCCGCGGCCGCCTGAACGAGATGTTCGGGCCCGCAGCCGTCTCGATCGATGCCGAGCCGCGCCACTTCAACTTCCGCTACCATTCGCCGGAGCACTTCCTTGACGTTTTCAAGACCTATTACGGCCCGATCCTGAAGGCGTTCGCAGCCCTCGATGAAGCCAAACGAGAAGCTCTGAACGACGACCTGCACGCCCTAATCGTGCGCATGAACAAGGCCAATGACGGGACCGTAGTCGCGCCGAGCGAGTATTTGGAAGTAGTCATTGTGAAACGATAAGGCGCCGGCGCGCTCTATCGAGCGGCGCACACCATCGAAATGGCCGGGACGTAGACCAGCGAAGCAACCGTGTCCTTCGTCCCGGCGGCGCCGGCACAGCCGCGCGCCTGCTACTCGGCGGCGATGCGCACTTCCGGCGCGGCGGCGCGGACGTCGGCCTCGACGTGCTCCTCGAACTGGACAAAGTTCTTCTGGAACATGCCGACCAGCTTGCGCGCCGTCTGGTCGAACTCGAGCTTGTTCTGCCAGGTCTTCTGCGGGTAGAGCAAATGCGGCTCGACGCCGGCGAGCTGGGTCGGCACGGCAAAGCCGAAATAGGGATCGGTGCGGAATTTCACGTGCTTGAGCGAGCCGTCAAGCGCGGCGGTGAGCAGCGTGCGTGTCACCTTGATCGGCATGCGCCGGCCGACGCCATAGATCCCGCCGGTCCAGCCGGTATTGACCAGCCAGCAATCGACATCGTGGGCGCTGATCAATTCGCGCAACAGGTTGCCATAGACCGACGGGTGACGCGGCAGGAACGGCGCGCCAAAGCAGGTGGAAAACTCCGGCTGCACGCCGACCAAACCCTTCTCGGTGCCGGCGACCTTGGCGGTATAGCCGGACAGAAAGTGATACATCGCCTGCGCCGGCGTCAGCTTCGCAATCGGCGGCATGACGCCGAATGCGTCGGCGGTGAGCAGAACGATATTGCGCGGCATGCCGGCGCGCCCGGTGCGCGATGCATTCGGGATGAAATCGAGCGGATAAGCAGCGCGGGTATTTTCGGTTTTCGACTCGTCGTCGAAATCGCAGACCCGCGTGTCGGGATCGAACACCACGTTCTCGAGCACGGTGCCGAAGCGATGCGTCGTCGCGTAAATCTCCGGTTCGGCCTCGGCCGAGAGCCTGATGCATTTGGCGTAGCAGCCGCCCTCGAAGTTGAACACACCTTGCGGGCCCCAGCCGTGCTCGTCATCGCCGATCAGCGTGCGCTTGGGATCGGCCGAAAGCGTCGTCTTGCCGGTGCCGGACAGACCGAAGAACAGCGCGACGTCGCCGGACGGCCCGACATTGGCAGAACAGTGCATCGGCATCACGCTCTCGGCCGGCAGATAATAATTGAGCGTGGTGAACACCGACTTTTTCATCTCGCCGGCATAGGACGTGCCGCCGATCAGAATGACACGTTTGGTAAAGTCGATGGCGATGACGGTCTCGGTGCGCACGCCATGGCGTTCGGGATCGGCCTTGAACGAGGGCAGCGAGAGGATGGTGAAATCCGGAACGTAATGCGACAGCTCGGCGCGCTCGGGTCGGATCAGCAGCGCGCGGATGAACATCGAATGCCAGGCCAGCTCGTTATAGACCCGGACTTTGATCCGGTATTTTGGGTCGGCGCCGCCGTAGAGGTCCTGCGCGTAGAGAGCCTTGCCCTTGGCATGCGCAACGAAATCGTCGAACAGCAGCTGGAATTTTTCCGGGCTAAGGCGGCCGTTCTTCTCCCACCAGACCGATTTCTCGGTCTGACCGTCGGCGACGACAAATTTGTCCTTGGGGCTGCGACCGGTATGGGCTCCGGTCTCGGCGCAGAAAAGCGCCACCGTACACCAGTTGCCCTTCGCCGCCGGCGATGGCGTGTTCGACCAAAATCGTATCGGGTAAATTCCAGTAGACCGCTGCGAGGTCTTTCAGCCCAAATTTGTCGGCGCCATGGGCGCTATTCCGCAGACCGCTTTCCTTCACACTCGCCTCCGCCGCTCGCCCGGCATCGCCGGGCTGGCGCAAACCCTCATCTGTCCGCCGTGGGGACCAGCGACCCTATATCGGGCAACCCGGCCCGTGCCAAGATACTGTGCCGAGACCACCGAGACACTGCGCCGGGACACCCATGCCCAAACATAACGACGGTGCACTCCCATCCAGAGTCTCAACGAGCAAAAATCGCGCCTGTTCCGCGTTGCAGCGCAGCAAACGACACCGCGATTTTATCGAAGCCGCGCTTGCGCCGCCAAATCCACCAGCACTTTGCGCAAAGTCTCGGCCGTCGTGACCCGTTGCGAAAATTGCAGGCGCAGCATGGCGTCGCCTTGAGCAAGATCAAAACCTTCCGGATCGAGCCCGGTCAGCCGCCAGGGTCCGTCCTCCGCGCCAAGAAGCTTGGTCGCGTACAGCCGCACCGCTTCGGCATGGTCTTCATTCATATGCGCCACTGCGCCCGCTTCGGCCGCGATCAGATCCTCGGCGCCGGCGATGTCGGTGATCACGTCGGCGGCTTTCAGATCAGCGGCGCGGGCAAATCCGCCGTTGAGATGGGCGGACACGACTGCAAGGCGCCAGAAGGCAAAGTCGGCAAAGCCGGCGTAGAGCTCGGACTTCGGATGGCGCGCCAGGAATCGCCGGCGCAGGCGAGCCTCGATGGCATCGTTGCGCGCGATCGACGCGAAATCGCCCAGCACGGTGAGACGCGGATGCGCCAGTGGGTCGCCGCGGCCGGCCGACGCCAGCAACAGCGACGCGCGCCCATCCTTCTCCAGGTTGGCGGTATGGGTCGAGAGTCGCGAAATCAGGATTAACGGAGAGCCATCAATATCGGTGGCAACGTTAACCAATGAGCAGAACGGGTGGCCTGTATTGCGGTCGATGGTCGCAAGCGCTCCTGCCCTGGTGGCGCGCAGCAGGGCCTTGGCGACTGCCGTGGCATCGAAATCGGGGGCCGGCGCGCCCTCTGGCAGGCGGTTCGGCATCGAGCCAGGCAACGGGGCGCCGTTTTCGGCGTCGATCATTCCTCGTCTCCGGTTCCGTCGCGCCGACGATTGCCTCGATTTCGCCTTGTCCTGTCACACTTCCGCCCCCACATGGGTTTTCAAAGGCTTATGGGGCCGGGGCGAGTGATGCTTGCGGCCGAACTCATGCTAGAAGGCCGCCATGCCGACCATCGCTCTCGTGGACGACGACCGCAATATCCTAACCTCGGTGTCTATCGCACTCGAGGCCGAGGGGTATCGGATCACGACCTATACGGATGGTGCCTCTGCCCTCGACGGCTTCAAAAGCGCCCCGCCCGACCTCGCTATCCTCGATATCAAGATGCCGCGCATGGACGGCATGGAGACGCTGCGGCGGCTGCGGCAAAAGTCGGATCTGCCGGTGATTTTCTTGACCTCGAAAGACGAGGAAATCGACGAATTGTTCGGCCTCAAGATGGGGGCCGACGATTTCATCCGCAAACCATTCTCGCAGCGGCTCCTGGTTGAGCGCGTCAAGGCCGTGCTGCGCCGCGCCGCGCCGAAAGACGCGGCCGCGCCGAAGGAAGTCGACAGCAAGGTGCTGGAGCGCGGCCTCCTGCGCATGGACCCGGAACGCCACACCTGCACCTGGAAGAACGAGCCGGTAACGCTCACCGTCACCGAGTTTCTCATTCTGCACGCGCTCGCCAGCCGCCCCGGAGTGGTCAAGAGCCGCAATGCTTTGATGGACGCGGCCTACGACGATCAGGTCTATGTCGACGACCGCACCATCGACAGCCACATCAAAAGGCTACGCAAGAAATTCAAGGCGAGCGACAACGAGTTCGATATGATCGAGACGCTGTACGGCGTCGGCTATCGTTTTAAGGAATAAGCCCCAGCGAGCGTATCGTCTCCGATACGCAGCATGTCATGGACTATCGACCATGACCGCTGACTGGGAGGGCTGACGTGCGGTAGTAGTGGCGTTCGCCCGCCGCCCTATCCTCTCCCACGAGCGGGAGGATTAAGGTGGGGGCTGATCGGAACCCCGGCAGACAACGTGCTCGATCGAATCGCAGAAATGGCCCGGGCCAGCACGGAGGCCCAAGTAGCGCCTCAGCGGGACGCGCCGCAGCAAGCCGCGCCTCAGCAGGTCGCTGCCCAAACCGAGGGCGATGCTCTCGATGAGACCGGCGTGGCTTCGCCGGCCCGCAAAGCGCTCGCCCGGGTCGGCGGCTGGCTGCAGCGCGTCTGGCAGTTCTTTATCACCCAGAGCTTCTCCAGCCTCACCCGCCGCATCGTTTTTCTCAACGTCGCCGGACTTCTCGCGCTGTCGATCGGCGTGACCTTTCTCTCGCAATTCCGCGCCGGCCTGATCGATGCGCGCGTCCAGAGCCTGCTGGTTCAGGGCGAGATCATCGCCGCCGCGATTGCCGCCTCGGCAACGGTCGACACCGGTTCATCGATCACCATCGATCCCGATAAACTTCTCGAGTTGCATCCCGGCGAAAGCTACGGCCCGTCGGACGAAGCGCTTTACGGCATCGATTTTCCGATCAATCCGGAACGGGTGGCCCCGGTGCTGCGGCGGCTGGTGTCGCCGACAAAGACGCGTGCACGAATCTACGATCGCGACGGCGTGCTCTTGGTCGACAGCCGCAACCTGTTCGGCCGCGGCGACGTCTTGCGCTTCGACTTGCCGCCGCCGAACGCGGAAAAGCCTGGCCTCATCGAGCGCATCTTCACCGCCGGGCGCCGTTGGCTCGGACGCGGCGATCTTCCGCTTTATCACGAGCTTGGCGCCTCGAACGGACGCGGCTACCCCGAAGTGGCGCAGGCCTTGAGCGGCCAGGATGCCAGCATGGTGCGCATCAACGATCATGGCGATGTCATCGTCTCGGTCGCGGTGCCGGTGCAGCGTTTCCGCGCGGTGCGCGGCGCGCTCATGCTGTCGACCCAGGGCGCCGACATCGACGATATGGTGGAGGCCGAGCGGCTCGCCATTCTCAAGGTCTTTCTGGTCGCGACGGCGGTGATGGTCGTGTTGTCGATCCTGCTTGCCGGAACCATCGCCGAGCCGGTGCGGCGGCTCGCGGACGCGGCGGAAAGCGTGCGCCGCCGCATCCGATCGCGCGTCGAAATCCCCGATTTCACGCGGCGGCGCGACGAGATCGGGCATCTGTCCGGCACGCTGCGCGACATGACCAACGCGCTCTACAGCCGGATCGAAGCCATCGAGAGTTTTGCCGCCGACGTGGCGCACGAACTGAAAAATCCGCTGACGTCGCTGCGCTCGGCGGTGGAAACGCTGCCGGTCGCCAGGACGGAGGATAGCCGGGCGCGGCTTCTGAGCATCATTCAGCATGACGTTCAGCGGCTGGATCGGCTGATCTCCGACATTTCCGACGCCAGCCGGCTTGATGCCGAGCTGCAACGCCAAGAAGCCGCTCCGGTCGATCTTGCCAGGCTGCTCAACACTGTGGTCGGGGTCGCCAACGAAGTGAAGCGCGATGACGGCGTGAAAGTGACCTTGCGTTTTGAAGGCGGCGGCGCTCGCGCCTTCCAGGTGCCAGGCCGCGACTCCCGCCTCGGCCAGGTCGTCGACAATCTGATCGAAAACGCCCGCTCGTTCTCGCCGCCGGGCGGCGCGGTGCGCATCACCTGTCGGCGGCTCAAAAGCACCGTCGAAATCTTCGTCGATGACGACGGTCCCGGCGTGCGGCCCGACGCTGTCGAGAAGGTTTTTGAACGCTTCTACACCGATCGCCCACATCAGGGCTTCGGCCAGAATTCCGGTCTCGGCCTCTCGATCTCCAAGCAGATCGTCGACGCGCATGGCGGCGCCATCTGGGTCGAAAACCGGATCGGCCCGCCCGACGCGGACGGCGCGCCGACCGTCGCCGGCGCCCGCTTCATCGTGCGCTTGCCGGCGATGTGATGGCTCCTTCGACGACGGTGCACGCGTCGGCCGTGCTGGTTGGCGCTCGCGCTATGCTGATCCGCGGACCTTC
>CAWHHX010000006.1:0-44187 GCA_963829395.1 uncultured Alphaproteobacteria bacterium
GAAAACAGAACGATTGTTGTTTACACCCCCGAAATAGACCCCGCCGACTTAGCAAATAATTTTCTATTGAGACTTTCACTTGCAATTATGGTTGAGCCTGGTTCAGGGACACATATTCAAACACGGAATTTGATGGCTCATCTCCCGGGAATTAATGTCGATACATGCGTTCTGTTTTGAGCCCTGCGTGAAGGGCAATTTTACGTTTCTTTTGCTGCCAACAATCACAGTCATTTGCACGTTGGGCTGAGTAAGCACCGTTACATTTTCCATACCAATGACGTTCGGCTCTTTAAGAGCCGCAGCCAATGCCTCAGCAAGATCGTGCAATTCGGGAGGGCAGAGAAGGACTATTCGATTTGCAATGGTCATTCCCTCCCTGGGAAATTGGGATTCATGGTTGGAGGACGAGATCCCTGGCGTTAGGAAAGGACTCCCAATTCCATCCGTTTTGCTTGAGAGTGGCCGATATATTCAGCACGAATTCCCAAGGTTCTTCTTCAGGGGCCGCATCGGACGAAGGAGACAGAAGCAAATGGCTTGATTGCACGGGTAATGCGATCTTTTTGCTCTGGACTTAGTAGCCTTTGGCTCAGCAATTGCTGAGTTATGTTCATCGACAGACAAAGCTTGATACTACAAAAAGATTTAAAGAACGACACCAACGACGACTAGCAGGCCGTTGAAGAATTGCGGCGATTGGCGACGATTGTGATTATCGGCCGCCCGCACAGGTAGCGAGATCGCAAATGTCGACGTCGACGATCCGCCGGCGGCGGATGAATTGGCAGTTCGCCGGCGCGCTCATGCCGACGCTGCTAGCAGCTTCGGCAGCCGCGTCAAATTGTAGGCGGCGGCCGCGAAGGTGAAGGCCCAGCCGACGCGATCGCATCCTCGAAACTTGGTCTGGTCTTGTCCGGCGACCATCTTGATCCAACCGAAGGCTTCTTCGATTCGCTTGCGGATGCGTTGGCTAACGGCATAGCCAGCATGGCGCGTCGTGCGGCCATCGATCGCCGACGAGCGCCCGCTGGTATTCTGCGCCACATGCGGCGTCACCTTCATCGAGCGCAATTCGTTGACGAAATCCTCGGCGTCGTAGGCCTTGTCGGCACCCAGCGTGATCGCCTGTGGCCGATCGGCGCGCGGCTCGATCATGTGCAGCGCTGCGACGCGCTCGGCGTGTCCATCGGCCGGCGTCAAACAAGTGTCGACCACCAGGCTGTTACGGTTCTCCATCAGGGCATGCCCCATGAAGCAGAGCTTGGCCTCCTTGCCTGGCCCTTTGCGATAGAGCTTCGCCTCGGGATCGGTAGTCGAGGAGTGTGTGTCGTTCGAGCGCTTCTCGCCGTGAAAATTCGTCTCCCGGTTCCGGCCGCCCCCGTCCGCGGGCGGTTCGTCCGAGCCATCCTTCGGCTTGAAGCTCTTCATCGACGCCCAGGCTTCGATCAGCGTGCCGTCGACCGAGAAATGCTCGGTGCTCAGAAGCCGCCTCACTCGCGGCTGCGCAAGAACTGCGCTCAACAGCTTGGCTGCGACGTCACCTGCCAACAAGCGCTCGCGGTTCTTGGAAAAAACCGAGTGATCCCACGCCGCATCGTCGACGCCGATGCCAACGAACCAGCGGAACAGCAGATCGAACTCCAGCCGCTCCATCAACTGCCGCTCCGAGCGAATTGAATAGAAGGCTTGCAACAGCATCGCTCGCAACAGCTTCTCCGGCGGGATCGACGGCCGCCCGATCGGCGAATACAGCGCAGAAAACTCTCCCGCCAACGCCGACAAAGCTTCGTTCACAATCGCCCGGATCGTGCGCAGCGGGTGGTCTTTGCCAACCCGCGCCTCAAGATCGACGTAGCTGAAAAGCGACCCAGACCGCTCGTCCCCGCCTCGCATGATTTAGTCCCCGCTGCCGCGCGGAAAACAGAATCACATCGTGATTCTCCTGGCCAGAACCTTTTTCAACAGCCTGCTAGTGCGGTTGCCACGTTAAGCTTTTTCGATTCCAAATAATTCCTGCAACAACAACAATACCCACCTAATATCGATCGCGACAGGCTGTGCGATTCGCGTTTAAATCGCCAGAAAGCAGTGCGCTAAATATGAGGCACTTTAGCTACTCTCTCGTGGCTTGCCGCATTGATCGAAGCGTTTATTGCTTATACGCAGCTAATCGCTCATTTTCGGAAAGGTTAAACCACATCGCCACAATTGGGATTCAACTCAAAGCCGGTAGGCGACGGTCTCATTTTGAGGGACATTTTGGGCGAAACGAAAATCCGGAGGTAGCCCTTTGTTGCCGCTCGATTTCGCGGCGCTCAATCCGGCTGCATTTTGCGTCGCATAATCATTGACAATGGTCTCGTTTTCGGTTACAAATTTCACCTAATCTCGCTCATCGAGGGCGCCTTTCGCGAGGGCACTTTCGAAATGCGGAGCGAGTGCGGTCCCCGCGCGCGGATGCATGCGATCCGCTCCCGGGCGGCTCTGGGGCACCGGTCGACCGGCAAAAGGACCGGTCCGCACGGAGCGTGCTTAACTCAAGGCACCTTGGCGAAGCGGGCAAAACACCTGCCAGCCCGTCTTTGAGGAAACCCGGTTCCGGAGCTGAGCCATCGGGGTAAGAGCCGGTGGCGAGTGCCGCGGTGAAGCGCCGATAGGCGGGCGCGCCCCTTCTCTCCCCGCAAATGGGGAGGGAGGAGATAAGGGCGCGCCGCCGCGCGAGCGGCGATTGGTAGGACAATGCGCCTGTCGGCGCTTCGCCTCCCTCTTGTGCCTGGGGCGAATCTTTTCGTGGCGTGGTGGTTGGCAAAGCTCGGGCGCGAAGGCGCGCCGCGAGAACGCTCGTCATTGCGAGCGGAGCGAAGCAATCCAGGGCGGCTTGCGTAAGAAGGTGGATTGCTTCGTCGCTTCGCTCCGCTCGCGATGACGAGGATGCATCCGCCACCGCGCGTAGCGCGGGGGAGGGGGACCATGCGAAGCATGGTGGAGGGGGTATGCGGCGCTGAGGCCGGCCGTGAGGCCGAGCCCCTTCCACCGCCCTTCGGGCGGTCCCCCTTCCCGCTTCGCGGGGGCAGGATGAAACGAGGCGATCATGCTGCGAGAACGTTTTTTGTACGTCCGCCCCGCGATAGCGAAGCGAGGCAAGACAAAGCTACTGCGCCGGTCCGTCGTGGCAGGATTGTGGTGCTGGCGGGGAGTCGCGGTGCCACGTCGGCACGTCACATTTCGAACAGGCGCCGAGCGCAAGACCAAACGCGGCGACAACAAGCAGCCGCCAACTTCGATACGCCGTACCGTACGCCGTCGTCCGCAACAGCCCCAAGGTCCGATCCCCTACGCCACGCCCAAAGGCTTGAGCCTGACCCTAGCCTGACTAGCCGCCCACTGCGACCTTCTTGCGGCACGACGCCGCGATGGGGGAGCGTATCCGGGCCGGATTTCCATTATGTTACCTGGTCGCGCGCATGGCTCGCGCGACCTTGTAGAACCACCGTCCAACGAACGAGGGAACGCCCATGGAATTACGACCATCCGGCTCGACGCCGTCGCGCCGCGCGCCGGCCGAGTATTTTACCGGCGCCGTCTGGCAGGACCCGATCGTCGACACGCCGGCGCCGGGAAACGTCCGTGCCAGCGTGGTGCATTTCGAGCCGGGCGCGCGCACGGTCTGGCACACCCATCCGGCCGGCCAGACGCTCTATATTCTCTCCGGCGTCGGCCGGGTGCAGAGTTTCGGCGGGCCGGTGCGCGAGGTCCGCGCCGGCGATGTCGTTTGGTTTTCGCCGAACGAGAAACATTGGCATGGCGCCGGTCCGGGCACGACCATGTCCCACGTGGCCATGACCGAAGTGCGCGATGGCAAGTATGTCGAATGGCTGGAAAAGGTGACCGACCAGCAGTATCTGACGGCGACGGGCTAGCCGAAGCTTTATTCGGCCGCGGCTTTCTCCGGCCGGCGATCCTCCGGCCTAGACAGAGCGCCGCGGATCATGGAACATTGCGAGACTGTTTCGTGGAAAACGACGGTTTTCACCGAATTGAGCGCGTGATTGACGCCACACAGCCTAGAGGGGCGAAAATGATCCGCAATACGGCCACTACTGTTCTGCTGACCGCAACGATCACCGCGGCGGCGCTGACGCAGGCGACATACGTGCGCGCGGCCAGCAGATTTGACGGCAACTGGAGCGTCGTCGTTTACACCCGAAGCGGTCCGTGCGACGCCGCCTATCGATTCAGCGGCCAAATCATCAATGGCGCAATCGCCTATGGCGGCGGTGGGATCGATCTTGTCGGGCGGGTGAGCCCGAGCGGCGCGGCCTATTTGCGGGTTTCCGGCGGTTCGGCTTACGCGGTGGCGTCCGGACATTTGACGCCGACGCGCGGCGCCGGCAGTTGGCACGGTCAGGCCTCCGGCGGACGTTGCTCGGGCACCTGGGTCGCGCAGCGCGGTTAACGCCGCGCGCCGGCCCGATGCGCTACGAGCTTTACTACCACCCGACTGTCCAGGGACGCGGCGAATTTGTCCGGCTGGCGCTGGAAGAAGCCGGCGCCGATTATGTCGACGTCGCGCGCCGCAAGGGCAAAGCCGGCGTGCCGGCGATGATGAAAATCATCGAGGACAAACGGGGCGCGCGTCCGCCGTTCGCGCCGCCTTTCCTCAAGGTCGGCAAGCTCGTCATCGCGCAGACCGCGAATATCCTGTTCTATCTCGGGCCGCGTCTGAATCTCGCGCCGCGCGACGAAGCCGGCCGATTGTGGGCTAATCAGTTGCAGCTCACCATCACCGATCTCGTGGTCGAGATTTACGACACCCATCATCCGATCACGAGCTGGCTCTACTACGAAGAGCAGAAGCCGGCGGCGAAGCGGCGTACTGCGGATTTTTGGCGCTATCGCGTGCCAAAATTCCTCGGCTATTTCGAGCGCGTGCTGCAGAAAAACGGCGGCAAGTATCTAGTCGGCGCCAGGCTGAGCTATGTCGACCTCTCGCTGTTCCAGATCGTCGCGGGGCTGCGCTACGCCTTTCCCAAGCGCATGAAGCGTTTCGAGAAGAAAATTCCCGGCGTGGTCGCGCTGCACGATCGGGTCGCACAGCGGCCGCGCATCAAGACTTATCTCGCCTCGGAGCGGCGCATCCCCTTCAGCCAGTGGGGCATCTACCGGTACTTCAAGGAGCTGGACGCTTAGCGCGGTTCTGGCTCTGCAAGTGTGTCCCGGGCGCAGCGCAGCGCCGTGAGCGCGTCTCCGCGCCACGGTGATGCGCTGCAGAACCGGGATCGTTGGAAACGCTGAGTTTGGAACGATTCCGGATCGCGGTGCACCACTGCGTGATGCACCGCGATCCGGGAAACCCTGCCGCGCTAGCCCAGCGCGTTGAGGCCGGCGAGCGCGATCTGTTCGTCCTCGTGCGATTGCACGCCCGACACGCCGACGGCGCCGACGCACTCGTTCTCATGCATGATCGGCAGCGCCCCCTGGATCAAAACGCCGGCGGGAAAGCTGACGAAGGCCGGCCGGTCCTTGACGCGATCCTCGAAGAATTTGCTTGGGCGCCGGGTCATGGCCGAGGTCCGGGCCTTGCCGATCGCCACTTCGGCGGAAATCGGGCCGACGCCATCCATGCGCTGGAAGCCGAGAAGGTGGGCGCCTTCGTCGACGATGGCGACCGCGACATTCCACTTATTCTTGGCGGCTTCGGCCTCGCACGCTGCCAATATTGTCTTCACATCGCCCAAGGTCAGGCACGGCTTGCTTCGCATGGTCACTCCTTATCGGGAACTTAAGGCTTATCGACGACTTTCAGTGGCTTGACGCCGGGTGGGGTCCGCCCGTAGCTTGCAGCACTGCTTCGGGGGCGTAAGCGAGGGGGAATCATGACGCTTCGTTTAGCGCAATTTCGGTTGGCGGTAGCCGCCGTTTTCGCCGTGACCGCGGCCATCGCCGTGGTCTCGTTGACCGGTGCTTCCGCGCGTGCGTTCACGATGGAAACCTTGAGCACCGGCGGGAACAGCACGAGGTTTGCCGATCCCGATGAGCGGGTCAAGAACTTCGGCCAGGGCTCGCAGCCGTTCGGCCAGAATGGTCCAATCGTACAGTTCGGCGGCGGCCAACAAGCGCCGTATCGGTCCTTTGGGCCGCGCGGCTACGCGCCACCGGCTATCGTCGGCGGCGGCAATTAGCGATTTCAGCGCAGCGAAAAGCGGATCGGTACCGTCAGGTCGATCCGCGGTTGAAGTCATGCTCGCCGGGAACGGCGGCAGCGGCTCGGCGCGCATGATCATCGCCATCACCTCGTTGTCGAGATCGGTATAGCCGGAGCTGCGGGCAATGCTGTGCGCCAGCACGCGGCCGTCGCGGTCGAGGCTAAAGCTCAAGAGCACGACGCCTTGCTCGTTGCGCGATTGCGCGCTGGCCGGATAGCGCTTGAAGCGCTGCAATTGCCGCACCAGGTTTGTCTGCCATGACGGCTCGATCGCCGGCGCGCCACCCTTGACCTGCTGCGCGGTGCGCGGCGCCGGCGGCGGCGAATTTTCAACTTTCTCCGGCGGCTTTACCGCGGGGATCGGAACGAGCGCCGGCGTCTCGTCCGGCGGCCGCTCGACTTTCACTTCGTCCGACAGTTTTTCCTTCGGCAGATCGGGCAGCGGCTGCGATTCGACCATGGTTTCCGGCGCCGGCGCCACGTCCTGTTCGACCGCGTCGGGCGTCGAATTCGATCGGCGCCAGCTCCACGGTCACGACCTCGCTGACGCCGCCGATCTCTTCCGGTTGATGGGTGGCAAGCAAATAAGCCACCGCGCCGGCATGGACGCCGATCACGACCGCGCCGGCTAGCGCCCAGCGCACCAGGTCGCGCGGGCTCTCGTATTCGAATCCGGAGAGCGAGCGTGCGCTCATTTCGCCTGCCGTATTTCGAGGCCGACCAGCGCTACCTTGAGATAGCGCGCCGCGCGCAGCTCGTTCATGACCGCCATCACCTCGCCATAGGGCACGCTGCGGTCGGCGCGCAGGAAGATGCGATCGTCCTTGTTGCCGCCGGTCGCGGCATCGAGCGCGCTGGTGAGCTGATCGCGGGCGACGCTGTCGCTGCCGATGGCGAGCGTGAGGTCGGGCTTGAGCGTGAGATAGACCGGCTTGTCCGGCTTCTGTTGCTGTTCGGCATTGGAGGAGGGCAGGTCGACGGCGATGTCCACGGTGGCGAGCGGCGCCGCCACCATGAAGATGATCAGCAACACCAGCATCACGTCGATGAACGGCGTGACATTGATGCCGTGCACCTCTTCGAGCTCGTCGGTGCCGTGGTCGAGACGCATGGCCATGGTTTTGCTCGGGCCTACTCGGCAGCGTGCGACATGACGTCAGGCTTGAGCACGTCAGGCTTGGACACGTCAGGCTTGGGCACGTCAGGCCTAAGCACTTCAGGTTTGGGCAGCTTGGCGCGATCGAGATCGCGGCTGACGAGCTTCATCACTTGCGCTGCGGCATCGCCGATCAGGGCGCGATAATGCGTGGTCGAGCGCGCCAGCACATTATAGATCATGACCGCCGGGATGGCGGCGACAAGGCCGAGCGCGGTGGCGAGCAGGGCTTCGGCGATGCCGGGCGCCACCACGGCGAGGTTCGTGGTGTGCGCCTTGGAGATGCCGATGAAGCTGTCCATGATGCCCCAGACGGTGCCGAACAGGCCGACGAACGGCGCGGTCGCGCCGATGGTGGCGAGGACGCCGGTGCCGCGGGAGATTTTGCGGCCTGCCGCCATCTCGATGCGCTCGAGCTGCCAGGCGATGCGCTCCTTCAAGCCGTCGGCGCGCAGATTGGCGGAGAAGCGGATCTCGTTGGCCGCGGCCTGCATCAAGTGCGCGACCGGGCCGGCGGCATTGCGGAGCTGCTCATGGGCCTGCGCCAGCGTTGCGGACTCCATCAGCACGCGCAGGCCGCGCCGCACTGCGGCGCGTGCCGTATAGAGCTCGATGCTCTTGGCGACCCAGACCGTCCATGTCACCAGCGAGGCGATTGCAAGTCCGATCATCACCGTTTTCACGATGGTGTCGGCGTGTAGGAACATTCCCCAGGGCGAAAGGTCCTGCGGCAGCTCCGCGATGGCGACGGAATGCTCGCCGGCGCTGGTTTGCGCGAAAGCCGACGGCGCCGCCAAGCCCGCTGCGACGAGCGCGACCGCGGCTACGCAAACGGAAAAAAAGCACTTGCCGCGGCGATTGTTCTGTGCGCGCAACTGACGTGATCCTCGCTGCTCGCGGGCGACTTCCCCCGGTATCTTTCTTAGCACGCCGCGAGAGTGCCGGGCAAAGCTCGCGTCGTCGTCCAGTGCGGCCGGCGTCCCGGCCAGAGCCGCGCTTGAGACCTGTCTTCGCTGCATTTTGTCGATCTCCTTTGGCCGCCGATTGATTGTGTCGATCATTTGCGCGACGCGGGTTTGGCCGCGTGCTGCTGCCGGCCATTCCAACGCTGCTTCAGCGCGGCATGGTGCATGCGCAAGACTTCCCCGGTCGTACGCGGCGGATCGAACTTCTTATACTCGTGGTAATTCGTCGCGGCCGACCTTTGCGGAAGGCCGGCAACAAGAATCAACAGCAACGACGTCACGGTTAGCCTTGTCATCGACCCCTCCAATGCGTCGTTCCCTTGCAAGCGGGCACGCCCGATCGTTGGACTTCGGCGGCATTGTCGCGAGGTCCTAAAATTTCTTCGACACGCCCGCGAAGAAGCCGCGGCGCGGCCCGTATTGCGGCGCGAACACGCCGATGCCGCTGCCGTCGCGGATGAGATAAACGGTGTCGAAGAGGTTGATGACGTCGAAGCGCACCGTCATCGGCTTCGGATCGTTCGGCAGCAAGAATTCGCGCGCGATGCCGACGTTGAATTGGGCGTATTGCGGCACCGTGGAGATATTGGCGTCGCCGTCGCGCAGTCCGCTGCCATAGATCATGTTGCCGCTGAGCCTGGTTCCGCACCAAGAGGGTGCGGCCCAAAAGCCTCCCGGCGCGCCGCCGAATGTCTCGTTCGCATAAGCGGGCCGGCCGCAGAACTGATAGACGGCGCCGGCCGAGGCGGTGACGAACTGATTGTGATCGGTGTAGATCCAGTGGGTCTGGAGATACTGGAACTGGGTCAAGCCGCCGAGATCGGCGAGCGGCGTGTTGCCGAAGAGATATTGGTTCGATACCGGATCGGTCGCTTTCTGCTGGGCGACGGCGAGGTTGGCGTAGGCCTGGAAATTGCCGCTGTGAAATTTTCCGCTGAACTCGACGCCCTCGTTGACGCCTTGGGCGTAGTTGAATGCGCTCAGCACGTAAGCCTGGCCGAAAAGACCGTTGTCGATGAGATCGGTCGCGATTTTGTAATAGACGTCGACACCGAGATCGAGGTCGGTGCAATCTTTAGCGGCCGGCTTGCTGCATCCGAACGGAATATTTTGATCGACGCCGGCGTCGAAATAATGCGACCGCTCCGGCAGAACCGGACCGTTTCCCTGGTCGGTCGGTACCGCCGCCGTGGTGTTGCTGGCCAAACCGATATTGACCGGAGCGGCCTCGACCAGCACCGGCGGTGTGAAGTAGCGCGCATACCCGGCGTGGAACTTGGTGTACTCGAACGGCGTGTAGGTGAAGCTGACGCGCGGGCTGAGCTGGTTGGCGTTGACGAATTGCCACATCTGGTCGAAGCGCAGGCCGCCGTTGATGGTGAGCTTGTCGGTGACCTTCCATTCGTCCTGCGCATACAGGCCGGCGAGATAGCCGGTCGTCGAGACATTATCGGTGAAATTGAAAGGTGCATCGACCGGCCGCTCCGCCGACGACGGGCTCGACCAGCGATGTATTGCCGACAAACGCCTGTTCGGCGCTGAAGAAAAAGCCGGTGCGAATGGTGTGCGCCGGAGTGATCTGATACGAGCCGTCGGCCTGGATGCCGTTGGTCAGGGATTGGCGCACGATGTCGGAGGCGACGCCGTTGATCAGCAAATCGCCAAGCGGGTCCGGCGAGTAGTGCAGACGGTCATAGCGCGTGAAATAGGAAATCTGACCGTCAAAGCCGTTGATCGATCGCTGCAGCGCCAGCACGCTGTATTGCGTATCCTCGAACTGGTTCTCGTTGAGCTGCGCCGAGTTGAAGGTGGTGACGCCGAACGCGCTCGTGACGCCTCCGTTCAAGCCGACAGGCTGCCCGGGCGTATTGGGAATCTGGAACGCGCTGGTGGAGGTTCCCGCGATCAGACTGAGCCGCGTATAGGGATCGACGAACGTCGACAAATAGGCGAAGCCTTTCTCCTGTTGCGAGAAGTCGTGGATCGGGCTGTAGGAGGCGATCGAATTCTCGAGGCCTTCTTTGGTTTGCAGATAACGGCCGGTGAAGAAATATTGGACGCCGGGAAAACAATCCGCGCTGGGCAGCGCATGGGTTCCGGGTGCCGGCGCCGGTATCGTCGGACAGGTGCTGCCGAATGTGCCGCCGTATTGGATCGTCGGCGTGAACGTTCCTTGACTGCCGCCGTAGACGCTGGCTTGGCCGCTGTTATTGAAAATGTCGGCGCGGGTGGTGATGTCGACCAACCCCACGGTTCGCAGCCCGTATTCGGCCGGGAGCGCGCCGACGATCAAGGCAATGCTGCCGATCCAGCTGGCGTCGAGAATGCTGCCGAAACCGGTCAGGCCGTCGGGCAGCATCACGCCGTTGATGCGAAACTGCACGTTGGCGTGGTCGTTGCGAACGTGGAGGAGCCCGCTGGCGGCGGAATCCTGCGAGACCCCCGGGGCCTGCAACAGGATTTTCTCTACCGGCTGGTTGTCGCCGCCGGGAAGCGCCTCGATGGTCGCGTGGCTGATGACGTCGGCGGTCGTGCCGATGGTCGTGAAGAGATTGCTGCGCGCCTGATCGAAGGCGTCGGCTTTGGCATTGAGCTGCGCCGCCGGCGTGACCGGCGCCGCCGGTACCGGTGCCGGCGCGACGCGTTGGGCCTGTGCGCGGCGCGGCTTCGGCTTTTCTTTCGACGCGCTGACGACAACTTCGGGAAGCTGCGTTTGCGCAACGGCCGCGCCGCCAAAGACGATGAATGCAAGCAGCGCTGAACCGCCGAGGACATATCCTCGACGCGCGCGGTAAGGACGAACGGACATGACGCTCCACCACAATGCTGAATAGAGATGGCCAAACGGCCGGCCTGGTGGCGGGTCGCGCTGCGCGGCGGATCGGAGAATGAAAGAGTTGCCGCGTTCAATCTCGACGCCAGCGCCGACGCGCACGCGCGGCGAGACGCAAGATCAGCAACGACCGGAGATCAGGCGAGCGGCGGAGCGCGCGATTGAAATGGCGTCCGCTGCCGCGCAACGGAAACGAATGCGACGTGATGAAAATGCTCGACCGTCTGAGAAACGAACGGCACCGGCAGCTGCGGTGCGTCCGGCAGGAACGACGTCGACGCCAGATGGATCGTCGCGCAAATCGCGCAATAGTCGTCGGCGTCGTTGGCCGGGTGCTGGGCGGGAGAGGGCGGCGAGCTCGGCGCTTTCGCGCCGGCTACCCAATCGGTGCTGGAACCGGCGCGTACGCCATCGAGATGGACATGTCCGAACGACAGGGCGAGTTGCAGCGCCAGCGCGATGAGCGCCAGCCAACTTCCGAACCGCCTGTTGGGACGAACCCACTGCATCGGACGGACGAGTCTCCTCCTTGCCACGCCCACGTTGCCAGCCTACGACGCGGCCGACAACCGTATCATGCGATCGGCGCGCAACGCGCGTCAATCGCAACGATGAGCACTCGGCCTGCTCTCGGCCGCGAGAGTCCTACAGCCCGCTAGGGCAGCGCTGGTGAATTTGTAACGTTATAACGTTGCTGTCGCAAGTCGTTTGTCGTTGGGAACGATGGAGTTCCCGAGGCAGCGGTTAGCGCTGCCGCTCGCAGCACACTCTATACATCGCCGACTATCCGCCGCCGCGCATGCGCGCGAGCAATTCGGCGGTCGGATAGGAGTCCGCAGGCAGGCCGTATTTGACCTGCATGGCTTTGACAGCCTGGCGGGTCTTTAGGCCGGCAAAGCCGTCGATCTTGCCGACGTCAAAGCCGGCGCGCGCCAGCATGCCCTGCATGGCTTTCATGTCTTCGAAGGAAAGCGCCGGCGGCGGCGCGCCGCGGCGCAGCGCCGCCGCACCGGCAATGCGGGTCGCCAGGTACGCGGCCGTGGTCGAATAGACCAGCGAATTATTCCACTGCAGATAGACCTGGAAATTCTGGTAGGCGAGGAAGGCCGGACCCAAGCGCCCCATCGGCAACAGGAGAGACGCGGGCAGATCGTCGGCGGGAAGCGGCCGGCCGTCGGCCAGCGAAACGCCCCACGCCGCCCATTTGGAGCGCGGCAGCGTAATCGAAAGATCGGCCTGGTCCCACGGCAGCTTTTCCGGCACGCGCACTTCGGTGAGCCACGGTTCGCCCTTCTTCCAGCCGAGGCCGTGCAGATAATTCGCCGTCGAAGCGAGCACGTCGGGCACGCTATGGATGAGGTCGCGCTTGCCGTTGCCGTCGAAGTCGACGCTGTATTGATTGTATTCCGACGGCATCATCTGCGTCTGGCCAAGCTCGCCGGCCCACGAGCCGATCATGTCCTCCGGGGTGAGATCGCCGCGCTCGATCAGACGCAGCGCGTCGAGCAGCTGCGCGCGAAACCGGTCGCTGCGCCGGCAATCGTAGGCGAGCGAGGCGATAGCGCTCAACGAATGGTACTTGCCGAGGTTGGCGCCGAAGTCGGTTTCCAGTCCCCAGAACGCGACGATGACCGGCGCCGGCACGCCGAATTGCTGTTCGATGCGGGCGAAGGTCGCTGCATTGGCCTGGATCAGGGCCTGGCCACGCTGGATGCGATAGGCGGCGGCCATGCGGCCGGCGAATTCCAGAAAGGTTTGCGTGAAAACGCGCTGGCCGCGGTCGATATAGATGATCTTCTGATCGTAGGTGAGGCTCGGCGCGACGGCGGCGATCGTGGCTTTCGAAATGCCTTGCGTCACCGCTTCGCGCTCGAAGGCGGCGAGCCAGGCGTCGTAGCTGCCGGTGGTGTGGCACGGCGCGGCCGCTGAAGACGCTGCTACCGCCGGCGCGGCTTTGGTGGATGGCTTGCTGGCTGGCTTGGCGGCTGGGGCTGCCGCGGGCTTGGAAGCCGGCGCGGCCGTGGCGGGCGTCAACGGCGCGGCGTTTGCCGCGCCCGCCGATGAAATCGCCAACGATAGCGCGACTGCCGCGGCCCTCCGCATGAGACGTCCTCCAGGCTTGCAAACGTCATGGCCGGACTTGTTCCGGCCATCCACGCCTTTTCTTCCGGCAACAACGATGCCCGCGACCGGCGAGCGAAACGACGCCGTTGTTCGAACGCGTATGCGCGTGCACGACGATATCAGGCCATTACTTGATCGCAACCGCGCCGGACTTGAGATACCAGTCCAAAATCTCCTCGCCGGTCCAGTAGACGACGCCGTCGAAGCGGCTGGCGTGCTGGTAGATCGCTTCGAGATATTTGATCCGGTGCGGCTGGCCGCTGATATAGGGATGGATGGCAAGCGCAAGGATTTTTGCGCGCTGTTCGCCCTCGGCATAAAGCCGTTCGAACTGGTCGATGGCGCGCCGCATCAGATAATCGCTCTCGTGATGCTGGACGATCATCATCGGGATGTCGTTGAGCTCGAGCGTATAGGGCAGGGTGAGCAGCGGTCCGGCGGCGGTGCGGATGAAGGTCGGCTCGTCGTCATACACCCAGTCGCCGATATATTTGACGCCGGCACCGGCGAGGATTTCCGGGGTGTCGAAGGTCTCCGTCAGTCCCGGCCCGAGCCAGCCCAGCGGCCGTTTGCCGGTGAAGCGCTCGATGATGCCGAGCGAGCGCTCGACCATCGCCTTCTGATCCGGCTCGGCGTGGATCGGGCCCTGCTCGTAGGAATGACCCATGAATTCCCAGCCGTCGGCGCGCGCCTGCTCGGCGACGCGCGGATAGTCCTCGCAGACGCGGGCGTTGAGCGCCAGCGTCGGCCGGATCTTCAGGCGCTTGAACAGATCGAAGAAGCGCCAGACGCCGACCCGCATGCCGTATTCGTGCCAGCTCCAGTTGGGCACGTCGGGAATTTGCGTTTGACCGGTCGGCGGTGCGAGCACCTGCCGCGCCATCGGCTTGCGGATGTCCCAGACCTCGAGATTGACGATGGTCCACAACACCAGCCGCGCGCCGCCCGGAAGCTTGAGCGGCGGCCGGTCGACGATGGCTGAATAGTCGCAACGTTCGCGCGGCAACATGACGCCGGCCATTCCTGCACCCCTTGACTCTAATTAAGCGGACTCCGGTAAGTGGTTTTCCGGCAACGTCAATCCCCCACCGCGAAAAATTCTCTGGCGATCACATCCGCGTTAGAGCGGTGGTGCAGCTTTGGCCCCACTTGCAACCGAATCGATATGGAACCATCTTGCTGTGCGCTGATTAGCTTCCTAGCCTTTGACGCCCAGCTATTCGTACCCATTTGGTTTTCCGGACCTAACTCATGCCACGTTCCGCCGTTCGGCTGCATCGTTCAGCGAATGAGGACGCCATAATTGCCGAGCCGCTCGGCGATGCACGCCGATTCTGGCGCGACGCCTTTGTCGCAGTGCGTGGCGAAACCGAGCGCCGCGCCGCGCCGCTTTCGGCCGAAGATCAAGTGGTGCAATCGATGCCCGACGCCAGCCCGGCGAAATGGCATCGCGCCCATGTCACCTGGTTCTTCGAGCAGTTTCTGCTGCGCCCGTTCGCGCCGTCCTATCGCCCGTTCGATGAGCGCTTCGCCTACCTGTTCAATTCCTATTACGTGGCCGCGGGTCCGCGGCACGCGCGGCCGCAGCGCGGTTTGATCACGCGCCCGGGCGTCGCCGAAACGACCGGCTATCGCGCGCATGTCGATGCCGCGGTGGCGAGCCTGATCGAAACCACGCAAGACCCCGAGCGGGTATTCCCGATCGTCGAGATCGGGCTGCATCACGAGCAGCAGCATCAGGAGCTGATGCTGACCGATCTGCTGCACGCCTTTGCGCAGAACGCCACCCATCCGGCCTACGATCGGCACTGGCAATGGCCGCGCGGCACGCGCGCCGACGCCGGCGAAGACGGTCTTGTCGCCGGCATCCATACCATCGGCCACGACGACGCGAGCTTCTCGTTCGACAACGAACGGCCGGCGCACCAAGTGTTGCTGCAGCCGGTGCGCATCGCGCCGGCGCTCGTCACCAACGGCGAGTGGCTCGAATTCATGGCCGAGGGCGGCTATGCGACACCGGGCTTGTGGCTGTCCGACGGCTGGGCGATCGTCGAAGCGGAAGGCTGGAACGCGCCGGGCTATTGGCAAAATATCGACGGTGCTTGGTTCTCGATGACGCTGGGCGGGCTCCGCGCCGTCGACCCATCGCGGCCGGTTTGCCATGTCAGCTACTACGAGGCCGACGCGTTTGCGCGCTGGGCCGGCAAGCATTTGCCGAGCGAAGCCGAGTGGGAGGTCGCCGCCAAGGCCGAAGCGCTCGACGATGCCTTCGGCACGGTGTGGCAGTGGACGCGCAGCGCCTATTCGCCTTATCCGGGTTATGTGGCCGAGTCCGGGGCGCTCGGCGAGTACAACGGCAAATTCATGATCAATCAGATGGTGCTGCGCGGCTCGTCGTTGGCGACGCCCGCAGGTCATTCACGCAAGACCTATCGCAATTTCTTTTATCCGTCAGCGCGCTGGCAGTTCAGCGGTTTGCGTTTGGCGGAGTTCGAACGCTGAGTCTTCGCATGCGCACCCGATCCGCCGTTCGCGCCCCGCGATCGATCGAGCCGGCGAGCGAATTCGCCGCCGACGTGATTGCCGGTCTTAGCGCCAAGCCGAAATACCTGCCGCCGAAATACTTTTATGATTTGACCGGCTCCAGCCTGTTCGACCGCATCACCGAATTGCCGGAATACTATCCGACGCGCAGCGAGCTTGAGCTGCTGAGCAAACATGCCCCGGAGATTGCCTCGCTGTTTCCGCCCGGCTCGCGCGCTGATCGAGTTCGGCAGCGGCTCGAGCCGCAAGGCGCGCATCCTCTTGCGCGCCGCCGCGAGCGTCGAGGCCTATGTGCCGATCGATATCTCCGGAGATTTCCTGCGCGAGGACGCGGCCCGGCTTCGCCGCGATTTCCCCCATCTGACGATCGTTCCGGTGGTGGCGGATTTCACCGCCATGACCGCGCTGCCGGGCGAGATCGCGGCGAAGCCGCGCTCGGGCTTTTTTCCCGGCTCGACCATCGGCAATTTCGAGCCGCATGAGGCCTGTTCTTTCATGCGCCGCGCCGCCGGGATGCTCGGCGCCGGTTCGGTGCTCATCGTCGGCGTCGATCTCGAAAAGTCGCCCGATATTCTTTACCGCGCCTACAACGACGCCGAGGGCGTGACCGCCAAATTCAATCTCAATCTGCTCGCCCGCATCAACCGTGAATTGGGCGCCAACTTCGATCTTGCCGCCTTCGAGCACCACGCCTTCTACAATGCCGAGCGTCACCGCATCGAAATGCACCTGGCCAGCACCAAGCGGCAGAAGGTGCGGATCGGCGACACCACGATCGAATTCCGCGCCGGCGAAACCATCCATACCGAGAACAGCTACAAATATTCGATCGAGTTGTTCCAGGCGATGGCCCGTGGCAGCGGCTGGTCGCCGCTCAAGGCCTGGACCGATGGCCTGTTCAGCGTTCACGCGCTGCGGATGGTGGCGGACTGACCAGCCGTTCGGTCCCGTGCCTTGGCGGCGCAGCCGCGATGACGGCGTCGGCGGTTGCCAAGCTGGCAGAGGCCGCCGCTCTGGCGTATAAATAAGGGCGACGCTGGTTTACTCCCATGCCGATCCGCGAAGCCGATCCTTGGCGCCTGCAATATTTCGCGCACGTTCAAACCGCTGCGGCCATCACCACTGAGGACAGCGACGCTTGGCAATGGTACCCGGCGCACCGCTGGGTCTATGACAAGCTTGCGGTGGCGCTCAGCCAGGGGCTTGATGCCGGACCGCACGGCACCGCGCCGCCACGCTTTCCGATTTTTTCCAAGCCAATCGTCAATCTCAAAGGCATGGGCGTCGGCAGCCGCGTACTGACATCGCAAGCCGATTACGATCGCCACGCGGCGCCCGGCCATTTCTGGATGACGTTGCTCAAAGGGCGCCACGTCTCGTCCGATCTCGCCGTGGTCGACGGCGAGCCGCGCTGGTGGCGGCATGTCACCGGCAAGCCGGCAGGCGAGGGCACCTTCGACTATTGGACGATCCATGCCGAGCCTGACGCCGACATCGAAGGGCACTGCGGCGCCTGGGTGCGCAAGCATCTCGCCGGCTATACCGGCATGCTCAACCTCGAGACCATCGGCGGCGCCATCATTGAGGTGCACCTGCGCTTCGCCGATCAATGGCCCGATCTCTACGGCCGCGGATGGGTCGAAGCGCTGGTGCGGCTGTACGAAAACGGCATCTGGGATTTTGCCGACGCCGATCGCTGCGGCGGTTATAGCGTGGTGCTGTTCGGGCCCAACGGCGTGCGTTATCGTCATCCGCCGCCGGCCTTGGTCGACGAGATCAAGAGCTATCCGGGTGTTTCCAGCGTGCAAATCACCTTCCACGAGGCACTCGCGCCCGGGCGCCATTCGATGCCGCCCGGCGGCTTTCGCCTTGCCGTCATCAACGGCTTCGATCTGGCCGCCACGCTCGCCGCCCGCGAGCGCTTGAAAGGGCATTTCCTCAAGCGGCCGAGCGCCGCCGGTCCGACCGCTGTCGTTGCGGCTGTAGACGACCACAACACAACCAGAGCTTGACGAGCCTCCGGCTCCGCACAACACTGGAGCCTCAGACCAGCGGGCGGGCGAGGACCGATGGACTGGCTTGCGGCTAACAATTGCCAAGCGGCCCAGCAATTCGGCTGGCTCATCGGCGCTCATAGCGGCGCGTTCATCTCGGCGCTTACGATCGCGATGCTTCTGAGCGCGCGCCCCTATCGCTACGGCATGCGCCGGTCCGGGCACGCGCCGCGCCGCGCCGCCACGCAGCGGGCGTTGCGGGGGCTCACGTGGGCAACCCTCGTCGCGTGGCTGATCTGCGCGCACCATGTCGGCCGCGAATTTTTCTTTTGCTACACCGCCTGGCTCGCGATCGGGACCATCACGGTGGCGGCGCCGGCCTGCGTGCTCCTGATGCTGAGCGCGGCGAACAAAGTCGGCAAGTGGAGCGTGCGGTCGTGACCAAAGCGCTGTCGATCGCGCTGGTTGTGATTGTCGCCGTCTTCTGCGCGATCGTGGGCGCGCTCAATCCGGCGGCGCAGGTCGGCGCCGCGCTCGGCTTGCTGACCGGCGGGTTGCTCGGTCCCTCGCGCGTTGCCGGTGTCGATTTCCGACAATGGTTCCGCGATCCCGGCGAGCCGGCGGATTGGAGCGACGATTTGCCCTATGGCCTCGTGCGATCCGTTTTTGGTCATGCCGCCGGGGCTGCGGCGGTTTTCGCGGCGATCTCGTGGCTGGTATGGCTGTTCTTGCCGGGGCGCGGCCTGTTCGTTCCGCCGCCGCTCTATCCATCGTTACTAAGTTGGCTGGTCGATCAGCATTGGACGGTCGGCGCCGCCTTTATCAGCTGCATCGGGCGGCCGAACTGGTTCTGGTTTCTATTCGGCGCTGCCGCGGCTTTGGTCGTCGCCCAGGCCTTGGTCGAGCTGGTCTGGCGTGTCGGACTATTGGTCCAGCCCGATCCGAGGGCGCCGAAGCGCTTTCTCGCCCCGGCTGCCGCGCCGCAGGTGCGGCCCTTGACGGCGCGCAACCCGGCGCGGCGGCGGCTTATCGTCTGCTGCGACGGCACCTGGAATTGGCCGGACGGTCGGCGCGAGACCAACGTCGTGCGCCTGCTCCGCGCCATTGCTCCGACCGACGGCGCCATCACCCAGATCGTCTACTATCATCAGGGCATCGGCACCGGGAACTTTCTCGATCGCATTGCTGGCGGCGGCGCCGGCGTCGGCGTCTCGTTGAGCGTCAAGGCCTGCTACGGCTTCATCACCGACAATTACGTTGAAGGCGACGAAATCTTTCTGTTCGGCTTTTCGCGCGGCGCTTTTGTCGCGCGTAGCCTCGGCGGCATGATCGGCACCGTGGGCCTGCTGCAGAAGTCGGAGATGGCGCGTTTCATCGATGTTTGGGACTGGTATTCGCAGCCAAAGCATCAGCGCGATCGCGATGCTGAAACGCTGCAGACGCTCGCGCCCAACCGCCACCAGCATGTCGAGGTTGAATGTATCGGCGTCTGGGATACCGTCGGCGCGCTTGGCATTCCCGGCACCCGATTTTGCGCCAAGGCATTCGCCTTTTACGAGACCGAGCTCGGCACCCACGTGCGGCATGCATTCCAGGCGCTGGCGATCGACGAACGGCGCGGAAATTTCCAGGCCGCCGTCTGGGTGCCGTACACGTCCGACCGGCAGCAATCCGGCGAGGCGCGGCCCGCGGCCGCGCTGACCGGGCCGGCGCAGGTGCTCAAGCAGGTCTGGTTTCCCGGCGTGCATGCCAATGTCGGCGGCGGTTACGAACGGCACGGCCTGTCCGACACGGCCTTTCTCTGGATGCTGGCGCAAATCGATGCGGCGCGTCTGCTCGCGCTCGATGCCGGTTGCGTCGGTGCGGCGCTCGACATTTCCGAGCCGTATCCGACCGGCAGTCTGCCGAATTCCCGGACCTTGTTCTGGCGCCTGATCAGTTCGCCGATGCCCCGGCCGGTATGTTTGATCAACGCCGCCGAACGCGTGCATGAGAGCGCGTTCCGCCGCGGGCTCGCCGGTAATCAATATCCGGTGCCGGCGGACGATATCTATCGGCGTCCGGGCCGGCTGCAGTGGCTGCAATTGATGGTGGGATTGGTTCCATCTCGCGAGATCGCCCGTACGCTTTTTGAGCAGCAGAATGCGGTGATCGAGCGCCAGCAGCCGGCGCCGCCGCCGCGACGCCTGCCGAAGAATGTCGGCTTCTGCGGCCGGCTGCTGCAATTCGTCGGCGGCGACGGTTAGGGATCGGCGCATGTTCATTGTCAACGCGCTGTGGGGCTTGCTGGTCGCAGTCGCCGCTTCGCCGTTCGCGCCGTGGATCGTCGTTGCCGCCGTCGCAACCGTTATCACGTTCTTTATCGCCGCCGCCGGACGTGACGCGATCGATGCGGCGTTGAGCGGAGCGCATGGCGGCGACACTTTGGCAACGTTGGACCTGAGCCGGGGCGACGCGGCGCGCGCCATCGACCGCAAGGTCGCGGTCGCGCCGGAGCGGCTTTGGACTTATGGCGAAGAATATCTCGACCATTTCGTCGAGCAGGCCGCGGCGGTGACGGTGTGGGAAAGTCCGGCGCTGGAGGTGTATTGGAAATTCGTCTTGCGCGTCGATATCGGCTTTGCGGTCAGTCTCGCGGCTTTCATCGTTTTGTTCTGGCTTGCGGTCGCCACCGTGCCGTGGCTGCCGCCGTGGCTGAGCCGCTTGGCGATTTTCGCCGAGTGCATGGGCCTGCTCTACGGCTTTGCCGATGTCGCCGAAGATCTGAAGCTCATCGCGATCTTGCGCGATCCGCAAAGGATCATCGATCCGGCGGAGGCGGCGGCGGCGAATTTGCTGACGCGATTGAAATTCGTCACCATCCTGCTGTCGGTCGTCGGCGCCGTGTTCTTTGTCGTCCTGTCGGCGGTCGACCGGGTCACGCCGGGCCTGTTCGGACTTTTCACCCGCCTGGCGCCGTGGTTTTGGCGGCCGGCGCCGGTGCCCCAGTCGCAGAGCGGCGGCAACGCCGCGCACCAGTAGATCGTGCCGGTGCCGGCCGTTATAGTCCGCCGCCCGGCGAACGGCCGAGGACGATCAAGGAAGGCACGAGATCATGAGAATTGTTGCGTTCGAGGGGCAGGGCGGAGCGCGGCTGGGCGTTGTCGAGGGCGATCAGGTGGTCGACCTGCATGCCGCCGACGGCAACGCGCCGACCGACCTCGGCGAATGGCTCGCCAAACACGATGGCGACGTGAAGCCGCTTGGCGAGCTTGCCAAGCGCGCCCCGGCGAGCGCGCGCAAGCCGCTTGCGGGCCTGACCTATCGGCTGCCGGTGGGCCGGCCCGGAAAAATCATCTGCCTCGGCCTGAACTATCTCGAGCACGTCAAGGAAGGCGGGCAGCGCGACAACATCCCGAAATTCCCGACGATCTTCATGCGCGGCCGCACGTCGCTGGTGCCGCACGGGCAACCGATCGTGCGTCCGCAAGTGACCGAAACGCTCGACTATGAAGCCGAGATGATCCTGGTCGTCGGTAAGCGCGCCAAGCATTTGACGGCTGCCAACGCATTGTCCTGCGTCGCCGGTTATTCCTGCGGCAACGAAGGCTCGGTGCGCGAATTCCAGCGCAAGACCACGCAATGGGACATGGGCAAGAATTTCGACCATACCGGCGGCTTCGGCCCGTTTTTCGTGTCCGCCGACGAAGTGCCGCCCGCCGGCAAAGGGCTCAAGATCGAAAGCCGGTTGAACGGGCAGGTGATGCAGTCGGACAATACCGACAACATGATGTTCCCGGTTGTCGAGATGCTGGTTTATGTCACCCAAGGCATGACCCTTGAGCCCGGCGACGTTATTTTCACCGGCACGCCCTCGGGCGTCGGCTTTGCGCGCAAACCGCCGGTCTGGATGAAGGACGGCGACGTTTGCGAGGTCGAGATCGAAGGCCTCGGGACCTTGCGCAATCCGATCGCCGACGAAAAAGCCGGCTGACATCCCGCCATGCCGCGCGCGCGCAGGCTTCTGCCTTGCTTCATCGCGGTCCTGTCGCTCGTGGTGCTGGCATCGCCCGCGTTGGCTGAGGAGCCGGTGCGGATCGGCCTGGGCTTTGGCTTGGCGTTCTTGCCGGTTTACATCTGCGAGGATCTGAAACTCGTCGAGAAATACGGCAAGGCCGCTCACCTTGAGCTGCGGGCAAGCTATCAGCGCTTCCTCGGTGCCGGGCCGTTGCAGGACGCGCTCGGTACCGGCGCCATCGACATGGCGCCGTTCGGCGTGGCGCCGCTTTTGGCCGCCTGGGAAAAGGCAAAGGATACGCCGCGGGAGATCGTTGTTGTTTCCGGCCTGACCACGCTGCCGCCGGTGCTTTTGACCAACCGGTCCGATGTCCACACGCTGGCGGATTTTCGTTCGGCCGATCGCATCGCCGTTCCGTCCGCCACCGCGCCGCAGCTCTATCTGTTGCAAATGCAGGCGGAAAAGGTCTTTGGCCAATACGACAAGCTGCGCGGCCAAATCATCGTTCGTTCGCACCCCGACGCGATCGCCGACCTTCTGGCCGCCAAGGACTCCGTGGCCGGTTATTTTTCTTCGGCACCGTTCACCGAGATCGCGCTCGCCGATGGCCGCATTCACAAGGTGCTGAGCGCCGCCGACGTCATCGACGGCAAAGCCTCGTTTCTGGTGATCGGCGCGACCAAGGCCTATGTCGCCGGGCACCCGAAAGTGGCCGAGGCCATGATCAAGGCGATGGACGAGGCGGCGCGCATCATCCATGACGATCCGCGCCGCGCTGCGGAAATCTATCTGGCGCATGAGCCCTCGAAAGCATTCGATGCCGCCGCCATCGCCGCCGTCCTCGGCGACATCAAGGACGAGTTCGGCAGCGCGGTCCACGGCATTGCGGCGTTTGCCGACTTCATGGGGCGGCACGGCGAGCTTAAATCGCAGCCGCAGAGCTGGAAGGAAATCGTCGCGCCGGCGCTGCTGAACGCACCGAACACGTAACGCTCCCGGCGCATACTCGAACAGAGGACATCATGGCCGACAGGATTCTCCATGTGGTTTGCATCTGCGGCAGCCTGCGCAAAGCGTCCTACAATCGCATGGTCATGAACGCGTTGCCGGCGCTGGCGCCGCCTAACCTGAAACTGAGCGAAGCGCCGCCGTTTGGCGAATTTCCGCTCTATAACGCCGACACCCAGGATTCGCCCGGCATCCCGGCGGCGGTGCACGCCTTGGCCGAGGCGATCCGCGCCGCCGACGGCGTGATTTTCAATTCGCCGGAATATAACTTCTCGATGCCCGGCGGCATGAAGAACGCGCTCGATTGGCTGTCGCGAGTGCCGAACCAGCCGTTTGCCGGCAAGCCGGTCGCGCTGCAATCGGCGGCCAACGGCACGCTCGGCGGCGGGCGAATGCAATACGATCTGCGCCGCTCGATGATCTTTCTCGACGCCATGACGCTGAACAAGCCGGAGATCTTCATCGGCAATTGCTCGCAGAAGATCGACGCCAAGACCGGGCAGATCACCGATCAGCAGACGGTCGGATTTATTCAGCAGCAGCTCGCCGCGTTCGCGAAATTCATCGAGCGCCTCGCGCCAAAAAGCTAAACCGGCGTCGACGAGGGAGATTTGCACCATGGGGCGACTGGACGGCCGCGTCGCCATCGTTACCGGCGGGGCCAAGGGCATTGGACGGCATTATTCGCTGGCGCTCGCCGCCGAAGGAGCGCGGCTGATGATCGCCGACATTGCCGACGGCGCCGCGGTGGCGGATACGATCGCCCGCGCCCACGGCGACAATTCGGTCGCCAGCGCGGTCGCCGATGTCAGCGACGAGGCCGCCGTCAAAGCGCTCGTTGCCAAGACCATGGAGCGCTTCGGCAGGATCGACATTCTGGTCAACAATGCCGCCGTTTACGCCACGCTGCCGGAGCAGAAGTGCACGGAGATTGACGTGGTGACCTGGGATCGCGTCATGGCGGTCAATCTGCGCGGCCCCTTCCTCATGGTGAAGCACGTTGCCCCGCCCATGATGGCGCAAGGCTACGGCAAGATCATCAACATCGGATCGGGCACCGCGTTCAAAGGCATCCCG
This sequence comes from uncultured Alphaproteobacteria bacterium, assembly GCA_963829395.1. Lineage (GTDB taxonomy): Bacteria > Pseudomonadota > Alphaproteobacteria > Rhizobiales > Xanthobacteraceae > BOG-931. Next base: position 23,907 of record CAWHHX010000006.1, read on the forward strand.
CGGTTCCTGCACTATGTCACGTCGAAGGGCGGCATCATGGCCTTGTCGCGAGCGCTGTCGCGCGAGCTTGGTGAACACGGCATCCGGGTCAATACGCTGGCGCCGGGCTTTACCTTGAGCGAAACGGTCATGGCGGAAAACCCCAAGCACGTGGAAATCGCCGGTAAGCTCTCTGTCGCCGGCCGCGCCATCCGCCGCGATGCCCATCCGCAGGATTTGCTCGGCGCGCTGGTCTTCCTGGCCGCCGCCGACAGCGACTTCATCACCGGGCAGACATTGGCCGTCGACGGCGGCAACGTGAATACTTAACGCTTCGGTTGCCCCGGCTGGCGGCCGCATGGCGGCTTTGCCGGCGCGCTATATCCGCCCCGGTTGGCCTTCTTTATATTGGGCGCCAGAACAGGCCGATCCCGGCTGGACGGAGACTTCGATGGCTGTCGCGACCGCAAACAAGCCGGATGCCGGCACGCCCGACCGCAAACACAACATCGAGGCCATGCGGCAGGACTATTATGCCCGCATCGCCCAGCATGGCATGACCCCGCTCTGGAAGGTCATGAGTGCGCTGTTCCGCGACGAGCCGGTATCGCGCTGCGCGCCGGTGGTCTGGCACTTTGACGACGTGAAATCGTTGGTCGTGGAATCCGGCGGCCTGATCACCGCCGAAGAGGCCAAGCGCCGGGTATTGATCCTGGAGAACCCGGCGCTGCGTGGGGAATCACGCGTCACCAACACCCTGTTCGCCGGCATTCAGATGATCATGCCGGGCGAGATCGCGCCGGCGCACCGCCATGTCTCCTCCGCCATCCGTTTTGTGCTCGACGGCGAGGGCGCCTACACCGCCGTCGAAGGCGAGAAGGCCTTCATGTCGCCGGGCGATTTCGTCATCACCGCCAATTGGGCGCCGCACGATCACGGCAACCCCTCCGACCAGCCGATGCTGTGGCTCGACGTGCTCGACGCCCCGGCGATCAATTTCTACGAGACCTCGTTCGGCGAGGATTTCGACAGCCCGACGCAGCAGACCACGCGGCAGAACGGCAACTCGTTGAGTTTTTACGGCTCCGGCGTGCTGCCCGACGGCACCGCGGCGAACAAGCGCACGCCGATCATCAATTACACCTACGCCCGCACCCGCCCGATCATCGAACGCATGCTGGCGGCAGGCGACGTCGACAAGAGCCACGGCGCGCGGGTGCGCTATGCCAATCCGAGCACCGGCGGCCCGGTGCTGCCGACCATGGGCGCCAATCTGGCGATGCTGCCGAAAGGCTTCCGCGGCGAACCGTACCGCGCGACCGACAGCACCGTCTTCGTCTGCGCCGAAGGGCGAGGCACGACGAACGTCGACGGCCAGGTGCTTGAATGGGGTCCGCGCGACGTGTTCGTCGTGCCGTCGTGGAAGCGGTATGCCCACACGGCTGCGGAACAGTCGGTGCTGTTCTCGATTTCCGACCGGCCGGCGCAGGAAGCGCTCGGCATCTGGCGGGAAGGGACGTGAGACCGGTCATTCCCGGGCGGCCCGAAGGATCAGAGCACGGGAATCTGTACTCACACTCTGACGACCGAGGGCACCGTCCTGGACTAAACTCGCTCTTGGCGATTATGGATTCCAGGTCCCGCACGCCAAAAGCCCGCGGCCTGGAATGACGGTTGGCCATATAATGGACGCACCGGCGCAGAAGAAATCGAAGCTGATCAAAGGCGCGACCGGCGACTGGGAAGTCGTCATCGGCATGGAGGTGCATGCGCAAATCACCTCGCAAGCCAAACTGTTCTCCGGCGCCTCGACCGCGTTCGGCGGCGAACCGAACGCCCACGTCTCGCTGGTCGATGCCGCCATGCCCGGCATGCTGCCGGTGATCAACCAGGAGTGCGTGCGCCAAGCGGTGCGCACCGGGCTCGGCCTCAAAGCGCGGATCAACGAAAAATCGGTGTTCGACCGCAAGAACTACTTCTATCCCGATCTGCCGCAAGGCTACCAGATCAGCCAGTACAAATCGCCGATCGTCGGCGAGGGCGAAGTCGTGGTCGACCTGCCTGACGGCGAAACAGTGCGCATCGGCATCGAGCGGCTGCACCTCGAGCAGGACGCCGGCAAGTTGCTGCACGACCAGCATGCCACCATGTCGCTGGTCGATCTCAATCGTTCCGGCGTCGCCTTGATGGAGATCGTGACCAAGCCCGATCTGCGCTCCGCCGACGAGGCCAAGGCGTTTCTCACCAAGCTGCGCACCATCCTGCGTTACCTCGGTACCTGCGACGGCGATATGGAGAAGGGCCATCTGCGCGCCGACGTGAACGTCTCGGTGCGCAAGCCCGGCGCGCCATTGGGCACGCGCTGCGAGATCAAGAACCTCAACTCGATCCGGTTCATCGGCCAGGCGATCGAGCACGAGACGTGGCGGCAAATCGGCATCATCGAGGACGGCGGTGCGATCGAGCAGGAGACACGGCTGTTCGATCCGGACAAGAGCGAGACGCGCTCGATGCGTTCCAAGGAAGAAGCGCACGATTACCGCTATTTCCCCGATCCGGACCTGCTGCCGCTCGAGCTCGCGCCGTCGCTGGTCGCGGATTTGGCAGCGCGGCTGCCGGAATTGCCGGACGACAAGAAGGCGCGCTTCATGCGCGAGCACGCGCTTTCCGGCTATGACGCCGACATGCTCGTCGCCGAGCGCGAGACCGCCGCGTTTTTCGAAGCCGTCGTCGGGCGCTCGGGCGGCGACGGCAAGCGCGATCCGAAACTCGCCGCCAATTGGATCATCAATGAGCTTGCCGGCCGGCTAAACAAGGAAGGCAAGGATATTTCGGCCTCGCCGATGAGCGAGGACCAGCTCAGCGCCATCCTCGATCTCATGGCCGACGGCACGATCTCCGGAAAAATCGCCAAGGACGTGTTCGAGATCGTCTGGAACGAAGGCGGCGAGCCGCGCGCGATCGTCGAAGCCCGCGGATTGAAGCAAGTGACCGACCTCTCGGCGCTGGAAAAGCTCGTCGACGACATTATCGCCAAGAATCCCGACAAGGTCGGCGACGCCAAGACCAATCCGAAGGCGATCGGCTGGTTTGTCGGCCAGGTGATGAAGGCTTCGGGCGGCAAGGCCAACCCGCAAGCGGTCAACGATCTGCTCAAGAAGCGCATCGGCATCTGAGCGCGACGTTGGTCGTCTCGACCGGCGCGAAACAGACGGTCGCACGCGCTCCGCGCTCACCCAACCGGTGCCAAAAATCTGCCGCGCGGCGCTCTGACGCGATGCGGTGTGCAGTCGAGAACAGCACCGGTGGCGCGAATCGGTCGGTCCGATTCGCGCGTTTTGCGCCTCGAAGGGCCCGCGAACGCGCCCGCGGAGGCCTCCGCCGCAAAATTTTTTTGGCTTGGTGAATTTGGCACTATTGCGGCCGTCGCGGCCGTGAAAGCACGTACGAGCGGCTCGCAAGACGCGCTCGCTCGACACAACGGTGCGCAACGACATGTCGTTAAAAGCCGCGTTTCATCGGCACTTCTGCCGCGCGAGCAAATTTTGTCGCGCGCGTGCGCTGCGGAAAAATTTATCGGCTCACATTTTTCCGAAAATTGCGCCGCGCCGGCGCCGCGACGGCGGGGCGCGGCACTTACACACAAAATTAAGCGGAGTCACTGTTATTTTTTTCCTGCTGTAGTAATCGGAAGGTAGTGCACGTCGATTCGCGACTGCACTGCACCGATGTCGCCATCCACTCAGGCTAGGAGGGCAGCAATGGCGAAGAAGAGAAAGACGAAAGCAGCGACGAAGAAGACGGCGAAGAAAACCACTCGCCGGAAGAAGAAGAAGTAGTCGACGTCGCTATCGGTCTTCGACATCATACGCGTCGAAGATCGCGTCACACGGGCCGGCTGACGTCGAGGGCGCTTCAATGATTGCCCAAGACGCGCCGGCTCAGGTGAACAACAGAGGGCGTCGGCGAGACGGAGGCTTAGGCTTCACAATCGTTCGCGGTGCGTGCGGTGGTGGAGAGGAGGGGCGGACAATCCGGACCTCCCCGTGGCGATCGGCCAGCAACGGCGGCTTGCTAACGGATTTAGGTCTCACAACTCTCGCCGACGCCCTTGGTATGTGTCTCACTATCCTCCCAAGGACTTCTTCGGCGCCGCGGCTCAAAGCTGCGGCGCCGTTTTCATGCCGTCATTGCGGGCCGCGAAGCAATCCGATAGGTCGCCAAGAACGGAATTGCCTGGCGCGGCGCGACGCGCCATGACGAATGCGCCGAGCGGACGAGGAAATGCCAGCCCGATGCCGAGATCACCGCGCCAGTCGAAATCCAAGCGAAAACCGGCCAAGGCGCCGGCGCAGCGCCGCCGCAGCGCGCCGATCGAGCTTTATTATTGGCCGACCCCGAACGGCTGGAAGATCTCGATCATGCTCGAAGAGTGCGGCCTGCCGTACGTCGTCCGCCCGGTCGACATCTCCAAGGGCGATCAGTTTGCGCCGCACTTTTTGGCGATCTCGCCGAACAACCGGATGCCGGCCATCGTCGATCCGGCCGGGCCCGGCGGACGGCCGATCTCGGTCTTCGAGTCCGGCGCCATCCTGCAATATCTCGGCCGCAAGACCGGCAAATTCTATCCGCGCGACGAGCGCGCCCGCGTGGCCGTCGACGAATGGCTGTTCTGGCAAATGGGCGGCCTGGGCCCGATGGCCGGCCAGGCCAATCATTTCCGCCACTACGCGCCGGAGACGATCGAATACGGCATCAGCCGCTACACCAATGAGGTCAACCGGCTGTTCGGCGTCATGAACACGCGGCTTGCCGGCCGCGAATTTTTGGCCGGCCGCTATTCCATCGCCGACATGGCGTGCGTCGGCTGGGTGCGGCTCGCCGAGCGCATGGGTCAGGACCTGGCGCTGTTTCCGCATCTCAAGCGTTGGTTTGAAACCATCCGGGCGCGGCCGGCGGTCAAGCGCGCCTTTGCCATCCGCGTCGAGGCAGCGTCGGCAGTCGATATGAAGGACCCGAAAGTGCGCGCGATCCTGTTCGGCCAGACGGCGCGATAACTCGGTTCGTAGCCCGGATTGCAGTATGCAATCCGGGAACGTTCTCACAGCTTGTGATGTCGTGGCGGGCCGTCCCGGATTTCGCTTCGCTCAATCCGGGCTACGAAGCCGTCAATTCGACCGCGTCCAGGTTTGCCCCTTGCAGAGCAGGCCGCCCATGACGCAACCTTTGAGCTCGGCCGAGTTGGCGCTCCTCATCGTGAATGAGCCGGTATAAGTGCCGCCGTCCTCGGCGTTGTAGACTTGTCCTTCCCACTTGTCGCCGCCCGCCGGTTTCATGCCGAGCACGATCGCCACGCCCAGCAGCGGCCGGCTCTGCTTGCTGGTGTCTTTGTTGTTCTTGTCGGTCTTCGGCTGTTTGGTTTCGGGATCGTTCGGCTCGGCGAGCCATGTCAGCGTGCCGCAGATGGCGCCGCCGCAATTGACGATTTTCACCTTGCCCTTCTTGTCTCCCGTCAACCACGTGCCGACCGGATCGGCGGCGCGCGCGGGCGCTGCCGCCATCAGCGCCAGCGCGACCGCCAAAGCGGCGGCGGTTGCGGTGGTGCGGAAAATCTTCATGAAAACAGCCTCCCCATGGCCTGCTTATTTGCCAAGGTAAAAGGATAGCTTACGAGAGACGCATTGCAAGCTTCTTGCCGGCGAAGCTATTGCGCGCCGCTTGCATGTAATGCTGCAAAATCAGGGCTGTTGTCGCCGCGTGCTTAACGCGGCGTTGCTTGCGGCCCGCACCGCCTTCAGTTTTGATTCATCGCATTACTTAAACCACCATTCAAATGTTCTGACGATTATCCGAAAGATCGGTCGGCGAAATAAAGCTGCCGAAGGACAAGCGCGCAGGCAACAAAAGCGCGCAAGGGACAGGGGACTGAACGATGGCTCGTTTTGAAATTCTCGACGGCACTGCCGCGCCGCTCGGCGAGGGACCCGCCGCCGGCGACATGCTCTTCGAACTCGGCATGATGTATTCGGTCGGCCGCGACGTGCCGGTCGATCTCATCTCCGCGCACAAGTGGTTCAATCTTGCGGCGGTGAGGGGCAACCGCGAAGCGATCCGGCTGCGGCGGGAAATCGCCGACCAGATGTCGGACGCGGAGATCGCCGCGGCGCAGCGCGCCGCACGCGATTGGCTCAAGGGCGGCGCGACGGCGCTGCCGGCGGCGGCGATCGCGGCCTGACATTCGTCGGGAAAACCGCGGCGCTCATCGAACACCGGAAAGCCGTGCGGCTGCTGCGGTCAATCGACCGGCTTTTCGATGTCGACCGGGCGCGCAAGCCAACGCGCCGCGTGGCAAGGTCACGCGCTCCGGGCCGGTGCTCCTACGGATGCTTGCCCGGACGCCTCGGCGCCTTCGGCGAGGGGCAGCCCCGACAAAATTTGCGCGACGATCTGTTGCGGCCGCGGCTCGATCGACACCACCACTGGGTTTTCGTCGGGACCCGGTTCCTCCAGCGCCTCGAATTGGCTGTGCAGCAAGCTTGGCGGCATGAAATGCTCGTGGCGCGTGGCGAGGCGGCGGGCAATCAACGCTTCGTCGCCCTTGAGGTAGACCAGACGGACGTCGCGGCGATCGCCGATCAGAATATCGCGGTACCACCGCTTGAGCGCCGAGCAGGCGACGACGCTGCGCTCGCCCGATTGACGGCAGTGGTCGATCCAAGCGGCGACCGCGTTCAGCCAGGGCAGGCGGTCCTGGTCGGTCAGCGGAAGGCCGTGATGCATCTTGTCGACGTTGGCGGCCGGGTGCAGCCAATCGGCATCCTCGAACTCCCAGCGCAGGCGCGAGGCGAGCAGGGCGCCGATGGTCGATTTGCCCGAGCCGGAAACTCCCATGACAATGATTACCGCAGGATCGGGCGCGGCGGTGTCTTTGGTCGTTCCGGCTGGCGTCGACATCAATTCGTCCGTTCGGCGGCTGCTGCTGCTGCGGCGGCGCGGTCTGTGAACCAGTGCAGGCGCCCGACGGGGCGAATGGCTGCGGCCGGGATCGCGGGGTCTCCTGCCTGTGCGCGTTCCACGGCCGGCCGCTTGTCCGAGCCTGTCACCACGAATGCGAGGTCGCGGCTGCTGTCGAGCGCCGGGTAGGTCAGGGTGATGCGTGCCTCGGCTTTGGCGCCAATGACGGCGACGGCCCACCGCTTTGTCTCTTGCAGCGCCGGCTGACCGGGAAACAGCGATGCCGTGTGTCCGTCGTCCCCGAGCCCGAGCAGGGTGACGCCGAACAACGGGCGGTCGGCAGCAAGCGTTCGCCCGCCGTAGAAGCTTTTGAGCGTCGTCTCATAGGCGGCGGCCGCATCCTGTGGCGAAAGGCCTTCCGTCGGCACGGCATGGATATTTTCAGGCGGCACCGGGACCCGCGACAGAAACGCCTCGCGCGCCATGCGGAAATTGCTGTCGGGATGATCGTGCGGCACGAAGCGTTCGTCACCCCAGAACCAGTGCACGCGGCTCCACGGAAATCGCGACGCGATTTCCGGCGCCGCGAGACGCTCATAGAGCCGGCGTGGCGTCGATCCGCCGGACAGGCTGACCGCGAAGGCGCGGTCGCTCGCCTGCGCCAGACCGCAAAGCCAGTCGGCGACATCGTGCGCCAGCGTTTCAGCACTGTCGAAAGTCCGAATGTCGGCCGAGGCGACGGTCATTGCGCGACAATCCTTGCGCGTGGCGCCTCGCCGCGAATTTGAGCGATGGCGCGCCGGTAATCGCTGGAGCCGAATATGGCCGATCCGGCGACAATGACGTTGGCGCCCGCGGCGATAGCGAGCGGCGCATGCTCACTGTCCTCGCCGCCATCGACCTCGATCCACGGATTGAGCCCTTTTGATTGACAGAGCCGCCGCAGCTCGCGGATTTTCGGCAGCATTTCCGGGAGGAATTTTTGCCCACCGAAACCGGGATTGACAGTCATGACCAGGACGATGTCGCACAGATGCAGCACCTGCTCGACAAAGGCGATGGGGCTCGCCGGATCAAGCACCGCGCCGCTTTTTTTGCCGAGCGCGCGGATTTGCGACAGCACGCGATGAAGGTGAATGGTCGACGCCGGCTCGGATTGAACGAGCAAATGATCGGCCCCGGCCTTGGCGAAATCGTCGAGGTACCGCTCCGGTTCGACGATCATGAGATGCACATTGAGCGGCTTTGCGGTCGAGCGGCGCACGGCATTCACGATCGCCGGGCCGAATGAGATGTTCGGCACGAACCGGCCGTCCATGACGTCGACATGGATCCAATCGGCGCCGGCTTCATCGACAGCTCGGACTTCGTCGCCCAGCCGCCGCAGATCGGCCGCCAGAATGGAGGGCGCGACGAGGACTGGTTTCACGACGCCCTCGGCAGCGTCGCACTGGCGGGCGGCAGGATGAATCGCTCGATCGCCTTGGCGAAACCTTCATCGTCATAGGAATCGGTCACCCGATCGGCCTGCGCCTGGACCTGCGGACTGGCGTTGCCCATCGCGATGCTGAGGCCGCTTTTGCGAAACATCAGAACGTCGTTCGGCATGTCGCCGATGGTCGCGATCTCGCCGGCCGGTATCGAGAGCCGCTTCGATAGCGTCGTGACGACGGTTCCTTTGTTGGCGTCCGGATTGGTGACGTCGAGATAATAGGGCTGCGAGCGCGCCGCCGACGCGTTGGCGCCCAATGCCTCCTGGGCATCCTTTTCGCACCGGGCCACCAGATCGTAGTCGTCGCTGATGCCGACGATCTTGGTGACGTTGCCGAGCAAACCGTCGAAATTGCCGACGACGGTCGGCGCGAATTTCACCGTCCATTGCTCGCGGGCGACATGGGGTGCGTCGCGGTTGCGGATGAACCAGTCGTTGCCGCTATAGACCCACACGTCCATCTTATTGCGAAGGATGACGTCCATCGCGAGCTTGGCGGCATCGGCGGTAAGCACGTGCTGCTCGAGGATGGTCATGTCGGGGCTGACGAACATGCCGCCGTTGAACCCGGCAATGGGGGTTTGCAGCGCCAGCGGCTCGATCAACATCGACATGCCGCGCGGCGGGCGGCCGCTGGTGATCGCAAAGGCGATTCCGGCCGTTCGCAGCGCTTGCACGGCGGCCGCCGCGCGCGGCGTCAGGACTTTCTCCGCGGTTACCAGCGTCCCGTCGACGTCGGCCAGAAGCAGGGAGATTTTCGGTCCACCGCCGGCCGGCCCTACCATGCCCGATCTCCTGCTTTCGCAACATCGGCCAGCGCCGGCGAGCGACCGGCGCCGAGGATGAATCGCTCGATCGCTTGAGCGAAGCCGTCCTGGCCATTGCTGGCGGTGACGACATCGGCGGCCCGCTGCACTTCGGGGCTGGCATTGCCCATGGCGATGCTGAGGCCGCTGCGCTCAAACATGGCGACGTCGTTGTGACCGTCGCCGATGGCGGCGACCTCCGCCAACGGAACTCCCAACAGCTTTGCAAGACCTGATAGGGCGTCGCCTTTGTTGGCGAGCGGCTGCGTCATATCAAGATAATAGGGCTGCGAACGGACGATGGATGCCCGCTCGCCAAGCGCGGCGGTCAGCTCGCGTTCGCACTGTGCGAGAAACGCGAAATCGGTGCTGACCCCGACGATCTTCGCGGCCGCATCAAGCGCCGGTCCGAAGTCGTCGACGATCGTTGGCCCAAAGGCCACCGTCCGTTCTTCCAGCCCGACATAGGGCCCATCCGCGCGGCGCACCAGCCAATCCTGACCGCTGAATATCCAGACCTCGACCCGTCGCGCGTCGAGCATGTCGACGATCGAACGAGCAACGCTTGGCGCAAGCAGATGGCTGGAGATGACCGCCAGCTTCGCAGTCGTCAGCATCCCGCCATTGAAGCCGGCAACCGGAGCATCGATGCCAAGCGACGTCACCAGCATGCGCAAGCCGCGCGGCGGCCGGCTGCTGATGATCGAAAACCGGATGCCGTTTGACCGCAGTTCCGCCACGGCAGCCTTCGTCCGCGCGGTCAGGCTCTTGTCATCGGTCAGCAGCGTGCCGTCGACGTCAGAAATCACTGCCGCGCATTTGAACGGCCGCGGGCGCGCCACCGTCATGACGAATGGCCATCGTGATCGCCGCCGACGCTTCGCCACTTCCGGCCATCCTTCGCCAGCAGCGCATCGGCATCGCTCGGTCCCGCGCTTCCGGCCGGGTAGATCGTCAAATCTGCCGCGCCCTTGGCCCAGGCGTCGAGCACCGGCTGGACGATGCGCCAAGTCTGCTCCACCATATCCGCGCGCATGAACAGCGTCGGATCGCCAACCATGACGTCATAGAGCAGCGTCTCGTATCCGACATTCGGCTCCTTGGTGAACCAGTCGTCGTAGTGAAAGTCCATCTTGACCGCGGCGAGGTCCATCACCGGGCCGCGGCGCTTGACCTCGAACTGCAGCGAGATTCCCTCATCCGGCGCGATGCGCAGCACCAGCCAGTTCGGCCGCAGCGCGTTGACCGGCGTGTCCTGGAAGGCCGCGTAGGGGGCCTGCTTGAAGCAGATGGCGATCTCGGTATTGCGCTGCGGCAGATATTTGCCGGTCCGCAGATAGAACGGCACGCCCGCCCAACGCCAATTATCGATCTCGAGCCGGAGCGCGACATAGGTCTCGACGTTGGAATTTGGCGCAACGTTCGGCTCCTGCCGGTAGGCTTTTGTCGTCTTGCCCAGGACGGTGCCGGCGCCGTACTGGCCGCGTACCGCTTCCGCCGGCTTGACCGCCGGAATGGCGGCCAACAGCTCGGCCTTTTTTGTACGAATCGCGGCGGCGTCGAAGCCGACCGGCGGCTCCATCGTCACCATCGACAGCAGCGTGAAAAGGTGATTGGGCACCATGTCGCGCAGCGCGCCGGTCACTTCGTAGAAGGAGCCGCGCCCCTCGACGCCGACCGTTTCCGAGGCCGTGATCTGCACGTGGTCGATGCGGTCGCGATTCCAGATCGGCTCGAAAATGCCGTTGGCGAAGCGAAACGCCATGATGTTCTGGACCGTGTCCTTGCCGAGAAAGTGGTCGATGCGGAAAATCTGATCTTCTTGCAGCGTCCGCAGGATCTGCGCATTCAGGGCGCGCGCCGAATCGAGGCTGTGCCCGAACGGCTTTTCGATCACCACGCGGCGCCAGAAGCGGCGGCCGCCGTTTTGCTCGTCGCCCTGTTCGGTGAGCTTGGCTTTGCCGAGTTGCTCCACGACGGTACCGAACAGCCGATCGGCGACGGCGAGATAAAAGATGGCGTTGCCGCGGGTGCCGTGGACCTTTTCCGCGTTGGCGAGGGCGCCGCGGACTTGCTCATACAGATCGGGCTTGGTCAGGTCGCCCGCGATGTACGTCATCTTGTCGGCAAGCCGCGCCCAGGCGTCTTCGTCGATGTGGTCGGTGTTGAACTCCGCCCCGGCGTGGCCGACAAAGCTTTTCAGCATGTCATGGAGGCGCTCGCGCCAGCTGGCGGCGGTCGCTTGCGTGCGGGCGACGCCGATCAAGGCGAATTTCTCGGGCAGCACATTGGTGCGTGAAAGATTGTAAAGCGCCGGCACGACCAGGCGCTTAGTCAAATCGCCGGTGGCGCCAAAGATCACGAGCGCACAGGGATCGGCCGGCTTGGCTTGGCGCCGCGGCGGGCAGGCGACGAGCTGAGCCGCCGGCGGCGGACGGGTCGGGACCTTGTCAAGCATGGCGGCGCTGTCCGGCGGCGCTTGGCGCCGCCTGGGCCGCCGCTTGCGGCGGCGCATCCTTCCGCTTCGGCTCGGGGTCGATCGTCTCCTGGCCTTCGACGTGGCCGCCGAAGCCGAAGCGCATCGCCGATAGCATCTTTTCGCCGAAGGTGTGCTCCTGTCGCGAGCGGAAGCGGGTGAACAGCGCCGCGGTGATCACATCCGCGGGGACGGCTTCCTCGATGGCGGCTTCGACCGTCCAGCGGCCTTCGCCGGAATCCTGCACGTAGCCGGAGAAGCTCTTCAATTGCGGATCCTTGATCAGCGCGGCGGCGCTGAGATCGAGGAGCCAGGATGAGATAACGCTGCCGCGTCGCCAGACTTCGGCGATGTCGGCCATGTTCAGCGTGAAGCGCTCGTCCTCGGGCAGATCATGGAAGTCTTTGTTGCGCAGGATGTCGAAGCCTTCGGCATAGGCCTGCATGAGCCCGTATTCGATGCCGTTATGCACCATTTTGACAAAGTGGCCGGCGCCGGACGGGCCGGCGTGGATGTAGCCGCGCTCGGCGCGGCTATCGCCGCCATCCTGGCGTCCGGGCGTGCGCGCAATGTCACCGCGTCCCGGCGCCAGCGCGGCAAAAATAGGATCGAGGTGGTCGACCGCCTCTTTCGGCCCGCCGATCATCATGCAATAGCCGCGCTCGATACCCCAAACGCCGCCGGAGGTGCCGCAATCGACATAGCGAATGCCCTTGCCGGCCAATTGTTTGGCGCGGCGGATATCGTCTTTGTAGTAGGAATTGCCGCCATCGATGACAATGTCGTCGGGCTCCAGCAGCTGACCGAGGCGCTCGACGGTGTCCTCGGTGATCTTGCCGGCCGGCAACATGACCCATACCGCGCGCGGCTTTTCGAGCGTCTTGGTCACGTCCTCCAGTGAGCGCACCGCGGTGGCGCCTTCTTTCGCCAATAGCTCGCGCGGCTTGGCGTTGGCGTCGAACACGACGCAGTTATGTCCCGCCTTCATCAGGCGGCGGGCCATGTTGCCGCCCATGCGGCCTAGCCCAACGATGCCGATCTGCATGTGCTCACTCCTCAAAAAATTGATTATTCGAGCGCCGCGTCCACTGCGCGGCCAAGTTCCGCCAATCCGGCATCGACATTCTTGAGATGGACGCGGAGCGCGCGGCGGTCGCGCTCGACCAGGACGTCGAGGTCGCCGCCGGCTTGCGCCGCCTTCACCACGCCGAAGGTATAACCACGGCCGGGCACCTCGATATCGTGTGGGTCGTCGCAGGTGATCTGCAAGAAGACGCCGGAATTCGGCCCGCCCTTATAAGCCTGCCCGGTCGAGTGCTGAAAGCGCGGTCCGAAACCAAGGCAGGTGGCGGCGCGGGTTTTGTCGCGGATATGCGCCCGCATGGTGGTGAGCGCTTCGGTGTGTGACGCATCGCGCTCGATATAGGCCAAGAGCGCCACGTAGTCGCCGGCATGCGCCCGCGTAAAATGACTCTTCAGATAACCGGACAGCGTGTTGTGCCGGCCAAGCTGCGACGCGTTGCGCGGATCGGCATAGAGCGCGATGCCGTTCTCGCGGAACATCGGCGTCTGTTCCGGCAAGCGATGCGACTTCTCATACGCGTCCGTCAACGCCCGCGTCTTGAGCTTGCTGGCCTCGACGTCCGGCTGATCGAACGGATTGATGCCGATGACGGCGCCGGCCACCGCGGTCGCGATCTCCCAGCGGAAGAATTCCTGACCGATATGCCACTGATCCTTCACTCTTATGCGTACCACCGGATGTCCGGCTTTCTCCAGCGCCTCGATCGCCCGGCGTTGCGACGGGTCGCCGCCGCCGTCAAGCTCGAGATAGGCAAAGAACCGGTCGCTGCCGTAATGCTCGGGCGTGGTAAGCGGCTCGCCGGCGAGGGGGATGAGACCCCGGCCGTGCTTGCCGGTGCTCTCGGCGAGAAGCTGCTCCAGCCAGGCGCCGACATCGGCGATCCCCGGCGAGGCGATGATCGTCACCTTGTCGCGGCCGAACCGGCTGGCCGCGACGCCCGTGGCGATGCCGAGCCCAACGCCTGGATTCTCCGCTGGCGGCACATCCGCGCCGCAGGCTCTTTCCATGAGCCGCGTGGTTTCCAGAAGGCGCTTGACGTCGATGCCCATTGCGGCGGCCGGCACCAGACCGAACTTCGACAATACCGAGTAGCGGCCGCCGATCGAGCTCACGCCGAAGAAGATATGGGCAAAATGCAGCTCCTTGGCGCGGCGCTCCAGCGACGAACCCGGATCGGTCACCGCCACAAAGTGCTCGCCGGCATTGTCTTTGCCGCGCACGGCGCGCACGCGGTCGAGAAAATAGTCCATGAAAATGTTGGGTTCGAGCGTGCTGCCGGATTTGGAGGACACAATGAACAGCGTGTTGCCAAGGTCGACGGCTTGCTCGATCGCTTCGATCTGCGCCGGATCGGTGCTGTCGAGCATGTGGAAACGCGGCCAACCCGGTTGCTGCCCAAAAGTGTCGGCAAGGACTTCCGGACCCAGGCTCGAGCCGCCCATGCCGAGCAACACAACATCCGTGAACCCGCGGTTCTTCACGCCGCCGGCGAAGCGTTGCAGCCGGTCAATATCGGCCAACTCTTGTTCGACAATTCCGAGCCAGCCGACCCATTTGTCTTCGTCGGTCCCGGTCCAGAGCGTCTTGTCTCCGGCCCAAAGGCGGCGAATGCGCCCGGTTTTGCGCCAAGCCTCCATTTCATTGTCGAAGGCCGTCTGCAGGTCGCGGGAGCCAAGCTTGAAGCCGAAACCGGCGCTGTCGCCGTCGGCGAGCGCGCGACGGCGCTGGGCGATCGTGGCGAACAGCTTGTCGAATGCGTCAGCGAATTGCGCGACGCCCTCGGCGATCAATTCTGCGGTGACGTCCTTGAGCGAGATACCGTGCCGTTCCAGGTCGGCGAGCATCGCGCGGGCGCCCTCGACGTCTTGCTCAATGGCGTCGGGCACGGCTTTACCGTGATCGCGGAACGCATCCATGGTCGCCGGCGGTATGGTATCGACGGTGTCGCGGCCGATCAGCGCCTCGACATACAGCGTGTCCTTGTAGGCCGGATTTTTGGTGCTGGTGGACGCCCAGAGCAGACGTTGCGTCTTGGCGCCGGCCGCCGCCAGCTTTTGCCAGCGCGGGCCGGAAAACAACGCTTTGTAACGAACGTATGCCAGCTTCGCGTTGGCGATCGCGACCTTGCCGCGCAACCGGTCCGCCGCCGCCTTGTCGGCGAGCTTGTCCAGCTTCTTGTCGACCGCCGTATCGATGCGGCTGACGAAAAAGCTGGCGACGCTGCCGATCTTGGAAACGTTGCCGCCGGCACGCGCCAAATCCTCGAGCCCACCGATATAGGCTTCGACGACTTGCTCGTAGACCTCTACGGAGAACAATAGCGTGATGTTGATGTTGATGCCGCGGCCGATCAGTTCGCGGATCGCCGGGATGCCGGCGGATGTTGCCGGCACCTTCACCATCAGATTGGCCCGATTGACGGCCGCCCACAGCCGCATCGCCTCGTCGATCGTGGCTTTGGTGTCGTTGGCGAGGTACGGCGAGCATTCCAGGCTGATATAGCCGTCGCGGCCTCGCGTCTGGTCGTAAACCGGGCGGAGCACGTCGGCGGCGGCTTGGATATCGGCGATCGCCAGGTGCTCGTAGATCGCCGAGATGCTGTGGTCGCCGCCGCTCTGGAATTGCTTCAGTGCGTCGGCATATTCATCGCTCTCGCCGATCGCCTTCTCGAAAATCGAGGGATTCGACGTGACGCCTTTGAGCCCGTCGCGCTCGATCAGATTGCGCAGTTCGCCTTTCGCGACCAGGCTGCGCTTGAGGTAGTCGAGCCAGGGCGACTGCCCGCACGCTTCGAGCTGTTTGAGCGGATTCATGCATGTTGCCTTTGCGATTTCGCCATCTGGTCCTTGGCGGCGGCGAGCACTTTGTCCGGCGTGAAGCCGAACTTGGTCAGCAAGTCCTTGAGCGGAGCCGATGAGCCAAAGGTGTGCATGCCGATTTTGGCGCCATTCATGCCGACATAATGATCCCAGCCGATGACCGAGCCTTGCTCGACCGAGACCCGCGCGGTCACGTCGGGCGGCAGTACGCTGTCGCGGTAGGCTTGGTCCTGTTGCTCGAACAATTCCCAGGACGGCATGCTGACGACGCGCGCAGCGATGCCCTCGCGCGTCAGCGCCTCGTAGGCGCCGACGCAGAGCGCGACTTCGCTGCCGGTGCCGATCAGGATCACCGCGGGCTTGCCGCCCTTCGCATCGGCGAGCACATAGGCGCCGCGGGCGACGCCGGCGGCGGGAGCAAACCGTGTCCGGTCGAGGGTCGGCAGCGGCTGGCGGCTGAGCACCAGGCAAGCCGGCTGATGCTTAAGACCGATAACGACGCGCCAGGCTTCGACCACTTCGTTGGCATCGGCGGGACGCAGCGTGATCAGGCCGGGAATGCTGCGGAGCGCGACCAATTGCTCGACCGGTTGGTGCGTCGGACCATCCTCGCCGACGCCGATCGAATCGTGCGTGAAGATGAAGATGACCGGCAGCTCCATCAGAGCGCTCAACCGGATCGGCGGTTTCATGTAATCCGAGAAAATGAGGAAGCCGGCGCCGAAGGCGCGCACCTTGGACAGTGCAAGCCCGTTCACGACCGCGCCCATCGCATGCTCGCGGATGCCGAAATGCATGTTGCGGCCCCCGACCGAGTTCGGCTTCGAGGTCGCCCGCGCCTTCGAACAGCAGCCGGGTCTTGGTCGACGGCGAGAGATCGGCGGCGCCGCCGATCAACCAGGGATAATGCGACGCGATGATGTTGAGGACCTTGCCCGATGAATTGCGGGTGGCGAGGCCTTTGGCGTCGGCGGGGAAAACCGGAAGCTTCGCGTCCCAGTTCGCCGGCAGCTCGCGCTTCTGCATGCGCGTGATCTCGTCGGCGAGTTCCGGGTATTTTCGCCGATAGGACTCAAAGCTCGCGCGCCACGCCTCGTGCAGGCCTTTGCCGCGCCGGCCAACGCCTTTGTTGAAATGCTCGCGCACGCCGTCCGGCACGAGGAATTTGGCGTCTTCGGGCCAACCGTAACTGCGTTTGGCTAAGCGGACTTCTTCTTCGCCCAGCGGCTCGCCGTGGGCAGCGCTGGTGTCGTGCTTATGGGGTGCGCCATAGCCGATATGGCTTTCGACAATAACGAGCGTCGGCGCATCCTTGGTGCGGCGGAAAATCTCGATCGCCTGATTAAGCCTGTGCAGGTCGTTGACATCGCCGACGCGGTGCACGTTCCAGCCATAGGCGAGAAAGCGCGCGGCGACATCGTCGCTGAAAGCGAGGTCGGTGTGGCCTTCGATGGTGACGCGGTTGCTGTCGTAGAACCAGCAAAGATTGCCGAGCATCTGATGGCCGGCGAGCGAGGCCGCCTCGTTCGACACGCCTTCCATCATGTCGCCGTCGCCGCAGATGACGTAGACGTTGTAGTCGAAGATCGTCAGATCCGGCCGGTTGTAATGCTGCGCCAGCCACCGCCCGGCTAGCGCCATGCCGACGCTGTTGCCGCAGCCCTGGCCGAGCGGGCCGGTGGTCGTCTCGACGCCCGAGGTCAGGTGATATTCCGGGTGGCCGGGACATTTGCTGCCGAGGTGGCGGAAGCGCTTGATGTCGTCGAGCGAAACGGCCGGCTCGCCCAGACGCTCATATTTCGCATTGACGGCCTTGACGCCGCAAAGATGCAAGATCGCGTAAAGCAGCATCGAGGCGTGGCCGTTTGACAGCACGAAGCGATCGCGGTTGGGCCAGATCGGGTCGTTCGGATCAAATCGCAGAAAATTTTGCCAGATGGTGTAGGCCAGCGGCGCCAGCGCCATCGGCGTGCCCGGGTGCCCGGAATTGGCTTGCTGGACGGCGTCCATCGCCAGGGTGCGGATGGTATTGATGCAGAGCTGATCGAGTTCGGTATCTTGGCGCGCCGATGCGGCGCCGACATCAGCGTCTTTGATGGCTAAGGCCGTCATTGCGGAGCTTCTCGCGATTCGTCTGGAGTGGATGCGCGCTTCCCTCGAAAAGAGAGGCACCCCGAAGTTAACCCGCCGACCGGGGTGAAGGTTCCAATTGTCGCCGTCCGCGGCCGCCCTCCCGCCGGGTCGAGCGACCGGCCGGCAACTGCGCGCAATGCGATCGGTTTGTTTAACGCGCTCGCGATCTTGGGAATAGTCGCCGTCGCAAACTTGGAGAAGCAACTGCCGAAGGCCATGACGCAAGTTATCGAAAATTTGTGCGCCTTACGGGCTTATCGGAAGGTACTTATCGGAAGGTATCAGTTGATTTGCGGATCCGACACTGTGATCCGGCACGGTGATCCGACCGACACGATGACGCAACCGCCGCGATGACGGATCGTCGCACGCGCCGCGGCTAGGAAAGTCGAGGCCCGGCGCTAGCCGGGCCCCGATGGTCACTTTTGCTGCTGACTTTTGGTGTGCGCCTGTTCGCTGTGTTGGCGAGCATTCTGCGAATGCTGCTGGGCATTGGTCGAATGCTCTTTGCCCTTGGCGTGATCGCCTTTGCCGTGCTGTTCGGCGGCGGCGCGATGGGATTTGGCGGCGTTCTCGTGATGCTCCGCTGCCTTATTATGCTCGTCTCGAGCCATTGATTTCTCCCGTTGATGTTGGCTTGACCAATGGCAACCGGGCGACGTTTCAGTTGGTTCCGGCATCAAAGAATTTAAAAAGAATTTACTCCGCCTCCCGAGCAATTTTGCTCAGACACTGCCCGGTCAACAGACCCACAATTACGAGCAACACCTTTTTTTCGTCGGCGGCGAACGAGCATCCGACAAATTCAGCTCATCAGTCGAGGAGAACTCAGTCATGAAAAAAACAATAACGGTCATCGGTGCGGCACTCGCAAGCGTGGTCCTGCTCTCCGCTCCGGCGGGAGCGCAGGGCACGACCCAGACGGTCGAGGTTGCCAAAGTCGACTTGCAGAAGCTGCCGGCCGGTTACCGTGCGTCCAAGGTCATCGGTAGCAGCGTTCTGAATGACGCCAACGAAGCTATCGGCAAGATCGACGATCTGCTCGTCAGCACCGATGGAAAGGCGCCATACGCGGTGCTGTCGATCGGCGGTTTCCTCGGCATGGATACGCATTTGATCGTGGTCCCTTATGACAGTTTGAACCTGGTCGACAACAAGATCGTGCTGCCGGGCGGCACGAAGGACACGCTCAAAATGCTTCCAGAGTTCAAGTACGCCGCGAAATAGCTCGTTACGCTGGCGGCTAGGGTATGCATTTAAGGGCGGCCGTACGCGGATCAGCCGTGAGCCGCGGCCGATTGGCGATCCGGCATCGTCCGAGCCGCCCTTGTAGTTGGGACCGTGTAGTCCCATGTTGACGTTAGTCGGCTAGTGTGGCCGAAAGCTGCCCGATATAGCGACATACCGAAGCGAGGGGCCGCAGCATTTCGACGCATCGGACGAACGAACCATTTTTTCGCAAGGCGATGCTGCGGAGCTGTTCTTTATCGACGGCCATCTCGACCTGCATAGCGCGCTCCTCAGAGTGGTTCTGAACCAGCAGCCGCGCACAGTCCACGGCGTGACCTCTCCGGACAGTCGCCGCGATACGTCGCCGGGAAATCCCAGGAAAGCAAAATTAGGTTTTCGATGAGCGATAAACTGCCTGCTCCGTGTGAGCATTGTAAAGCGTCCGGCCTTTTCGCCGGCAGTGCGTGTCCGCAGTGCGATGGAAAGGGGTATCGCTTAATTGTCGATGGACGAGCGGTTCCCATGAAAGTCGAAAGATCGGGAACAACGCGCCGCCGCCGGGGCCGAAACTAGACAGACGTTCTGCGGCGCGCGCGGCGTTCTTGCGATCCGCCAATCGGGGAGAAATTGCTGCCCGGTGTGACCGTCAAACGCGGCGGACTTCGGGATATTGTCGCAAACATACCCGCATTTGACCACGAATACGGTCTCCCGCGCCGCGGTTGGAACGGGATCGGCCAACCCCCGCTTGTTTTGTAACGGGTCGCCATGCCTTCAGCGCGTTGAAGGTTCACCCGGGAGGTTGAGCCATGGCCGCAGATCAAAGTGAACGCCTATCCGACGCGATCATGCCGGAGGTCGACAAAGTACGAGAACAAGGTGCGGCAAATTTCCGGGCCACGCTGATCATAGAATTGGCAACAATCTCGCTGCTGATCGATGCCGGCATAACGACCACGGATGCCGCAATTTAACGCATTGAACACATTCAAACGGCGTTGTCGGAGACGTTTCGAAGCCACGAGGTGTCGCAGAGAGTGGCACGCACCATTCATCTGTTGCGCGACCAGAATAAATAGGCCACCGCGCCCAAGCACCAGGAATGACGTGATCTCCGTGCAGCCGGCAGCGACGGGCTGCGAGCAGGGTGTGCAACGCTCGGCCGCTCGAACACGTGCACTTCCGGCTGGCTGCTAGCTGATAGGTCGCCGTCGCGAACAGCCTCTGGCGCCATTGCGTCGGAGCGGGGTCATCCGGAGATCGGTCGCGCCGGAATCCAGAAATTATTGTGCAATTTCAATCGGGCGT
>CAWHHX010000007.1:0-146223 GCA_963829395.1 uncultured Alphaproteobacteria bacterium
TTCGGCATGCAATTTTGACCCCCTGTGTCATTCGGCATGCAATTTTGACCCCCTGAGCCGGGGGATCGGCGTCCAAAATTGACCCCCTAAAGATTGGCCTGTTGCGGTGCTCGCTTTGATTCCAAGCGAGCGGTGGGGAATGCTGACAGTGGAGACGATCGGCCGGATTCGGCGCGAGCACTTCATCAAGGGCAAGACGATCAAGGAAATTGCTCGGGACCTCAAGGTGTCCCGGAATACGGTCCGTAGGGTGCTGCGGTCGGGGGCGACATCCTTGGAGTACGAACGAGACGTTCAACCCCGACCGAAGCTCGGGCGATGGACTGAAGAACTCGAGGGGCTGCTGGCGGGCAACGCGGCCAAGGCTGCGCGAGAGCAACTAACGCTGATCCGGATCTTCGAGGAGATACGCGGGCGCGGCTATGACGGCGGTTACGACGCGGTGCGCCGGTATGCCCGACGATGGGCCAAGCAGCATGGGCAAGCGACGGCTGCAGCCTATGTCCCGCTGAGCTTTGCTCCTGGAGAAGCCTACCAGTTCGATTGGAGCCACGAAGTCGTCCTGCTGAGCGGCGCGACGGTGATCGTGAAGGTCGCTCACGTCCGGCTTTGCCACAGCCGGATGCTGTTCGTGCGCGCTTATCCCCGCGAGACGCAGGAGATGGTGTTCGACGCCCACGATCGGGCCTTTGCTCTGTTCAAGGGGGCCTGTGGACGCGGCATCTACGACAACATGAAGACCGCAGTGGAGACGATCTTCGTCGGCAAGGGTCGCCTCTACAATCGCCGATTCCTGCAGATGTGCAGTCACTACCTCATCGATCCGGTCGCCTGCACGCCGGCATCGGGTTGGGAGAAGGGTCAGGTCGAGAACCAGGTCGGACTGGTCCGTGAGCGCTTCTTCACGCCACGACTGCGGTTCAAGACCTACGACGAGATGAACGAGTGGCTGCTCGATAAATGCGTCGCCCACGCCAAGGTGCATCGCCACCCGGAGCTGACCGAGCAGACGATCTGGGAGGTGTTCGAGGCGGAACGGCCAAAGCTCGTTCCCTATGCCGGCCGCTTCGATGGATTCCACGCGGTACAAGCCTCGGTCTCGAAGACCTGCCTGGTCCGCTTCGACAACAACAAGTACTCGGTAGCTGCAAGCGCGGTCGGTCGGCCCGTCGAAGTTCACGCCTACGCGGATCGCATCATAATCCGCCAGGACGGGCGCAGTGTCGCCGAACATCCCCGTTCATTCGGCCGTGGCGACACGGTTTATGACCCTTGGCACTACGTGCCGGTGCTCGCCCGCAAGCCCGGTGCTTTGCGCAACGGCGCGCCGTTCAAAGACTGGGTGCTGCCGGCGTCGATGGAGCGCGTGCGGCGCAAGCTCGCCAGCGTTGACGACGGCAATCGGCAGATGGTCGACATCCTCACCGCGGTGCTCACCGACGGGCTGCCAGCGGTCGAGGCCGCCTGCGCTGAGGCGATCGCCCACGGCGTCCACTCTGCCGATGTCGTTCTCAACATCCTTGCCCGTCAACGTGATCCTGGGCCGCCAGCCACCATCCTCCCGCCGGCGGCGCTGACGCTGCGCCACGCACCCGTTGCCGACTGTGCCCGTTACGACAACCTCAGGAGGACCAACTGATGGAACGATCTCAACTCTTCGATCTCATGGGTGAGCTCAAGCTCTACGGCATGAAGGCTGCCTTCGACGAGATTATGGCCACAGCCGTCAAACGCCAGCACGAGCCCCAGCGCATTGTTGGTGATCTGCTCAACGCCGAGATCAACGAGAAGCAGGCACGCTCGATCAAGTACCAGCTCACCATCGCCAAGCTGCCGCTCGCCAAAGATCTCGACGACTTCCAGTTTGAGGGCACGCCGATCAACGAGACACTGTTGCGTGACCTCGCCGGCGGCGGGTTCATCGCCCAGCAGCGCAACGCCGTGTTGGTCGGCGGGACTGGCACCGGCAAGACCCATTTGGCCATTGCCATCGCCAGAAGCTGCATCCGCGCCGGCTCCCGTGGTCGGTTCTACAACGTGGTCGACCTCGTCAACCGGCTCGAGATCGAGACCCGTAACGGAAGGCAAGGTCGGATCGCCGATCAACTCACTCGAATGGACTTCATCATTCTCGACGAACTCGGTTATCTGCCGTTCGCTCAATCCGGAGGGCAACTCCTATTCCACCTCGTCAGTCGCCTCTACGAGCGCACCTCAATCATCGTCACTACAAACCTCGCATTCGGCGAATGGCCGAGCGTATTCAGTGATCCCAAGATGACGACCGCGCTACTCGATCGTCTCACCCACCACTGCGATATCATCGAGACCGGCAATGACAGCTGGCGCTTCAAGAGCCGAGCCGACGATCACACGCCAACCCGCGCTCGCGCCGTCTCCGCAACCCCGGCCAGCTCCGACGGCGCGAGCGCTACCGCCAAAACACGCCGCCAGAGGGGGTCAAAATTGGACGCCGATCGGGGGTCAAATTTGGAAGCCGTTTGACAGTGAATGTTTTGTGGAAAAAATGGAAATCGTGTTGGCATAACCACTTGAGAACGCGATTGTTTTTGATCATTTGTGAATGTTATGAGAATTTAGAATATAAAGCAATAACAGGTACTTAAATGGCGCAATGGGAATTCTGGATCGACCGCGGCGGCACCTTCACCGACGTGATCGGCCGGCGGCCGGACGGCAAGCTCGTCACCCACAAATTGCTCTCGGAAAATCCCGAGGCGTATGCCGACGCGGCCGTGGCCGGCATCCGCCATCTGCTCGCGCTGGCGCCCGGCGAGCGCATTCCGGCGGCACACATCGGCGCGGTGAAGATGGGCACCACGGTCGCGACCAATGCGCTCCTGGAGCGCAAGGGCGAGCGCACGCTTCTCCTCATCACCAAGGGTTTTCGCGACGCGCTGCGCATCGGCTATCAGGCGCGGCCGAAAATCTTTGCCAAGCACATCGTCAAGCCGGACATGCTCTACGAGCGCGTGGCCGAGGTCGACGAGCGCGTGCGCGCCGACGGCACGGTCGAGCGCGCGCTCGACCTCGACGCGGTGCGCGCCGAGCTGGTGCGCGCCAAGGACGACGGCATCCGCGCCGTCGCCATCGTGCTGATGCACGCTTACCGCTATGGCGAGCATGAACAACAAATCGCCGCGCTCGCACGCGACCTGGGGTTCGCGCAAGTCTCCGTCAGCCACGAAGTCTCGCCGCTGATCAAGCTCGTCGGCCGCGGCGACACCACCGTGGTCGACGGCTATCTCTCGCCGATCCTGCGCCGCTATGTGGCGCAAGTGGACGGCGAATTGAGCAGCGAAGGAAAGAAGAATACCCGCCTCATGTTCATGATGTCGTCGGGCGGCCTGACGGCGGCGGAATTGTTTCGCGGCAAGGACGCCATCCTGTCCGGCCCGGCGGGCGGCGTCGTCGGCATGGCCGAGACCGGCCGCCAGGCCGGCTTCGCCCGGCTCATCGGCTTCGACATGGGCGGCACCTCGACGGACGTGTCGCATTTTGCCGGCGACTATGAGCGCACGTTCGAGACCGAAGTCGCCGGCGTGCGCATGCGCGCGCCGATGATGCTGATCAACACCGTGGCCGCCGGCGGCGGCTCGATCCTGCATTTTGACGGCGCGCGATTTCGCGTCGGCCCCG
Source organism: uncultured Alphaproteobacteria bacterium (assembly GCA_963829395.1). Classification (GTDB taxonomy): domain Bacteria; phylum Pseudomonadota; class Alphaproteobacteria; order Rhizobiales; family Xanthobacteraceae; genus BOG-931. The sequence goes on from CAWHHX010000007.1 coordinate 3,661, forward strand.
ATTCGGCCGGCGCCAATCCCGGGCCAAAATGCTACCGGCGCGGCGGGCCGCTGGCGGTCACCGACGCCAATGTCATGGTCGGGAAACTGCTGCCCGATTTCTTTCCGAAGATTTTCGGGCCGCGGCAGAACGAGCCGCTCGACGATGCATCCGTGCGTGTCGCGTTCGCCAAGCTGGCGAAGGAGATCGGCGGCGGGCGCACGCTCGAACAGGCCGCCGACGGCTTCATCAAGATCGCGGTCGAGAACATGGCGAACGCGATCAAGAAAATTTCGGTGCAGCGCGGTTACGACGTGACGCGCTACGCGCTCAATTGCTTCGGCGGCGCCGGCGGCCAGCACGCCTGCCTGGTCGCCGATGCGCTCGGCATGACCAGCGTGCTGATCCATCCGTTTTCGTCGCTGCTCTCCGCCTACGGCATGGGGCTTGCCGATATCCGCAGCGTCCGCCAGCAGGCGATCGAGGAGCCTTTTGGCGAGCAAGCGCGCGCGACACTCGACACGGTGGCGCGCAAGCTTTCCAGCGCCGCCGCCAAGGAAGTCGCGGGGCAGGGCGTTGCCGTCGACAAGATCAAGGTCCATGTGCGCGCGCATATCCGTTACGCCGGCACCGATACGGCGTTGATTGTCGATGCCGGCGCATTTTCCTTCCCCTCCCCCCGGTGCGGGAGGGCAGGGTGGGGGGTCGGGAGGTCAAGCACTCACGTGGACGAGCGCGCCAGTCTTCGCACAGGCGTAGCCTCTCGACCCCCACCGCCAACGCCTCCCCACAAGGGGGAGGGGAGGAGCTGGCGTCCCTTGCAAAAATAAAATCCGCGTTCGAGCGCGCGCACAGGGCGCGCTTCGGCTTCGTCGACCGCAAGAAATCGCTGGTGGTCGAAGCCGCGTCGGTGGAAGCCGTCGGTGGCGGCGCAAAATTCAGGGAAACGGCGCAGACGATAAAACGCGCCAAGCTTCCGGCGCCGGCGCGCCGCACCCGCTTCTTCTCCGCCGGCAAATGGCACCGTGCGCTGGTCTACGTCCGCCAGACGCTGGCGCCGGGACACGCCATAAAAGGCCCGGCCATCATCATCGAGCCGCATCAGACCGTGGTGGTCGAGCACGGCTGGCAGGCCGAGCTGACAGCGAAAAATCATCTGGTGCTGCGGCGGATCAAAAAGCTCGTGCGGCCGCGGGCGATCGGTACCCGCGCCGATCCGGTCATGCTCGAAGTCTTCAACAACCTCTTCATGTCGATCGCCGAGCAGATGGGCGTGGCGCTGCAGAACACCGCCTATTCGGTCAACATCAAGGAGCGGCTCGATTTCTCCTGCGCCGTGTTCGACGGCGACGGCTCGCTGGTCGCCAATGCGCCGCACATGCCGGTGCATCTCGGCTCGATGGACCGCGCGGTCGAGACCATCATCCGCGAGAACAAGGGCAAAATTCGCCCGGGCGACGTCTACGCCATCAACGCCCCCTACAACGGCGGCACCCATCTGCCCGACATCACCGTCTGCACGCCGGTGTTCGACGGCCGCAAAATCCTGTTCTGGGTCGCTTCGCGCGGCCACCATGCCGATGTCGGCGGCATCTCGCCCGGCTCGATGTCGCCGAACGCGACGACCATCGCGCAGGAAGGCGTCTACATGGACAATTTCAAGCTCGTCGATCGCGGCCGGTTCCGCGAGAACGAGCTTTACGCTCTCCTCACCGGCGGCGAATTTCCGGCGCGCAATCCGGTGCAGAATATCAACGACCTCAAGGCGCAGATCGCCGCCAACGAGAAGGGCGTGCACGAATTGCGCAAAATGGTGCGCCATTTCACGCTGCCGGTGGCGCGCGCCTATATGCGCCACGTCCAGGACAATGCCGCCGAAAGCGTGCGCCGCGTGATCGATCGGCTCCACGATTCGGCGTTCACGGTCGAAATGGATCAGGGCACCGTGATCAAGGTGCGCATCACGGTCGACAAGAAGAAGCGCGAGGCGACGGTCGATTTCACCGGCACGAGCGCCCAGCAGCCGAACAACTTCAATGCGCCCGAGCCGGTGACCCGCGCCGCGGTGCTTTACGTCTTCCGCGTCATGGTCGACGACGATATCCCGATGAATGCCGGCTGCCTGCGGCCGATCCGCATCGTCATTCCGAAAAAATCGCTGCTGTCGCCGGAATTTCCCGCCGCCGTGGTCGCCGGCAATGTCGAGACCTCGCAGGAGGTGACCAATTGCCTGTTCGGCGCGCTCGGCGCCATGGCGGCGGCGCAGGGCACCATGAACAATCTCAATTTCGGCAATGCGCGCTATCAATATTACGAGACGATCTGTTCCGGCTCGCCGGCGGGACCGGGCTTTCCCGGCACCGATGCCGTGCACACCCACATGACCAATACGCGGCTTACCGATCCGGAAGTGCTGGAATTCCGCTATCCGGTCCTGCTCGAGGATTTTCACATCCGCAAAGACTCCGGCGGTCGCGGGCAATGGAACGCAGGCGACGGCATTATCCGCGCCATCCGTTTTTTGGAAAAAATGGAATGCACGATCCTCTCCGGCCACCGCCGCATACCGCCATTCGGGCTTGCCGGCGGAAAGGATGGTCAAGTCGGCAAGAACCAGGTGCGTCGGAAGGACGGCCGCATCGAGGATTTGGCCGGCTGCGACGCAACCGTGCTCGACGCCGGCGAGACGATCATCATCCAGTCGCCGACCGCGGGCGGTTACGGCAAGCCCGGCGCGAACTCGCAATCGTCATTGCGAGCGAAGCGAAGCAATCCAGCGCAAGCCTAGGGATTGCTTCGTCGCTTTCGCTCCTCGCAATGACGATTGAATGATTTCAATGGCCGTCCGCCACCGCGGCCCCGATCATCGGCGGCCGGCGGAACAGCCAGACCAAAGCGGCAAAGGTCGCGAACAGAAGACCCAGCAGCAAGAACACGTCGGCAAAGGCCATCACCGTGGCTTGCTGGCGCACGAACAGAAACAGCTGCTTGAGCGCCATGGTCTGCGCGTCCGAGCTCGGGATGCGGGCGGCGAAGTTATTGAGCGTTTCCATCACCGGGCGGCGCGCCCAGTTGATGGAATCGTGCAGGCGCGCCAGGTGCAGATCGATGCGCTTGTCGAGGACGGTGTTGAGGCCGGCGAGGCCGACGGCGCCGCCGAGATTGCGCGTCAGGTTGAACAGCCCCGACGCATTCTTCAATCGTTCCGGCGCCAGCGTACCGAGCGAAATGTTGGTGATCGGCACGATCGCAAACATCATGCCGAAGCCGCGCAGCAGTTGCGGCACGAACAGCTGCCAAAACTCCCAGTCCTTGGTCAGCCAGGTCATCTGCCAGTTGCTGAGCGCCACGACGCCGAAGCCGAACGCCAGCATCAGCCGCGCGTCGACCTTGGTCATCAGCCGGCCCACCAACGGCGCGGTCAGAAACATCGTGGCGCCGGATATGAACAAGGTCTGGCCGATCATCAGCGCGTTGAAACCGCGGATCTGGCCGAGATAGATCGGATAGAGATAGGTGAGGCCGTAAAGACCGATGCCGAGCACGAACGAAAACATGCTGCCAACCGCAAAATTCCGGTCGGCGAACGCGCGCAAATCCACGATCGGTTGCTGCGCCATGAGCACCCGCGCGAAAAAGATCACAGCGGAACTCGCCGAGACCACGGCGGCGGTCGCGATCGTTGAATCCTCGAACCAGTCGTAGCGCGGCCCGTCCTCCAGCACGTATTCGAGCGCGCCCAAAAACAGCGCCATGAAGATCAGGCCGACCCAATCGAAGCGCTCGAACAGCGAGAGATTCGGCTTGTCGAAGTCGATCAGCGTGATCGCGGCCATGCGTCACGATGATGCCGGGCACGATGTTGATGAAGAACAGCCAGTGCCATGACAGCAGGTCGGTGAGATAGCCGCCGACGGTCGGACCGATGGTCGGCGCCAGCGTGGCGACCAGCCCGATGATCGGCGTGATGATCGGCTGTTTGGAGCGCGGGAAGATCGTGTAGGCCGAGGCAAATACGGTCGGCACCATGCCGCCGCCGATGAAGCCTTGCAGCGCGCGCCAGACGATCATCTGGCCCATGGTCGAGGTCAGGCCGCACATCAGGCTGGCGACGGTGAAGCCCGCGGCGGCGCCGGCGAACATGATGCGGGTGCCGAGCGCGCGGGACAGAAAGCCGGACAGCGGTATGGCGACCACTTCCGCCATCAAATACGAGGTCTGCACCCAGGTGATCTCGTCGCTCGAGGCGCCGAGGCCGGCTTGAATCTCCGACAGCGACGCCGACACCACCTGGATGTCGAGAAACGCCATGAACATGCCGAAGCACATCGCCAAAAACGCAACGACGCGCAGCAGATCGACGCGCTCGGCGCTGGGCGGCGCCAGCGCTAATGCGGCGGCCGGTGCGATTGTTGCGGCGTTGGCCATCGCCCGATCCCCGTTCGGATCAGCGCGCGGAAGCGCTCTGGGCCTGTAGCGGCTTGCCGTTATCGGCGACGCCGCTCGACTTGGTGTTGACGCTCACGACCACCGACATGCCGGGGCGCAGTAGTCCTTCGCGGGCGACGTCGAGCGGCACCTGGATGCGCACCGGCAATCGCTGCACGATCTTGGTGAAGTTGCCGGTGGCGTTATCCGGCGGCAGCAGCGAGAACACCGCGCCGGAGGCCGGCGAGAAGCTCTCGACCGTGCCTTGGATGGTGTGCTCCGGCAGCGCGTCCACGGCCATCGAGACCTGCTGCCCGGGCCGCAGGCGGGCGACCTGGGTCTCCTTGAAATTGGCAGTGACGTAAACCTCCGCGAGCGGGACGAGGCTCGCCAGCCGCTGGCCGGTCTGCACATAGTCGCCGGTCTGCACGGCGCGATTGCCGATCACGCCCTCGATCGGCGCGCGGATGACGGTGAAGGACAGATCGCGCTCGGCTTTGGCCAGCGCCGTCTTGAGCTCGTCGAGCGTGGAGATCGCTTCCTGCCGTTGGCCTTTGAGGACCTCGACATTGGCCGCCGCGGAATCGATCGCGGCTTGGGCGCCCTGCACGCCGGCGATGCCCTGGTCGCGATTGGCCTGGGCCTGTTCTTGCAACTGACGGCTCGACGCGTCGCGCGCGACAAGGAGGTTCTGGCGGTTGAGCTCGAGCTCCATGCGCCGGGCGCCAGCCTGGGCGGAGACAAGTTGCGTCTTAGCTTGTTCGACGGCCGCTTCCTGGGCGGTGATCTGGTGGGCGATGCGGGCGACGGTCGCCTCTTGCGTCGCGACTTTGCCACGCGCCGCGTCGACGGCGAGCCGGTAGTCGCCGTCGTCGATCGTGGCGATCACGTCGCCGGTATGAACGTAGGTGTTGTCGGTGACCGGCACGCTGGCGATATAGCCCGCGACTTTGGCGGCGAGCGTCGTGTTGTAGGCCTGGACATAGGCGTCGTCGGTCGAAACCGTGAAGCGCCCGACCGTCACATAGTCGTAGCCGAACCAGCCGGCGACGCCGACGGCCAACACCGCGACCGCACCGAGCACGAGCTTGCGGCGGCTGGCGCGTTGCGGGCGATCCTTGGCGAGCGGTGTCGTCGGTGCGGCTTCGGTCGGAGTTTGCCGTGCCGCCGGCGAAGCGGGAGCCTCGGCCTCGACCGGCTGCGCGAGTGCCGCATCAGCACCGGCCAAATCGGCACCCGCCAAGTCGGCTTCGTTGATCGGCTGCGCCTCCGGCATAGACACGACACGAACATGGGCGCTGCTGCCCCTGTCCTTGTTGCGATACATGCGCCGCACTCCTCTGGTAGCCCGGCGGGCTTCGGAACTTGGTGACCGAACCGTTCGGTCACCCATAAAAGGGCCTCGCCGAAGTCAATATTGACCGAACCGTTCGGTCAATATATAGATGCTAGTGGATTCCTGAGCGATTACCGTTTGTTAACGGCCCCGTTTTGGGCAGAGTGCGGCGAAAGGCCATAGAGATGAGCGGATTAGCGACCTTGGAGCGACTCCCGGCCGGCGCCGATGAAGACAGCGCCAAACGGCGTCAGATCGTCGAGGGCGCCCGCGCGGTCTTTCTCGCTCAAGGCTTCGACGCCGCCAGCATGAACGACATCGCCCGTGCCGCCGGCGTCTCCAAGGGCACGCTCTATGTGTATTTCAGGCACAAGGAGCAATTGTTCGAGGCCATCGTCGAGCAGGAATGCGAGGCGCAGGCGGAAGGCATTTTCGATCTCGATCCGAACGATCACGACGTCGAGGCGGTGCTCACGCGGCTCGGCTTCGCCTATATCCGTTTTCTCTGCCGTCCCGAGAAAGCGTCGGCGATCCGCACGGTGATCGCCATCGCCGAGCGCATGCCGGAGCTTGGCCGAAAATTTTACGAGAGCGGACCGGCCAAAGGCATCGCCAAACTTGCCGCCTACATCGCGGCCCAGGTCGAGGCCGGCGTGCTCGTGGTCGACGACGGCGAGGTCGCCGCCGCCCAGCTGATGGAAGCCTACCAGGCGATGCTGTTCAAATCGATGGTGTTCAATTTCGTGCGCGAGCCGAGCGCGCAACAGATCGAGCGCGTGGTGCTGATCGCAGTCAAAGTGTTTCTCGCCGCCTATCGCGCGCCGGCGACGGCTTAGCTACGCCGCTCCGCTCGCAATGACGAGACCCGCGGCGCATTAGTCTCCGACTTCTGCGCCGGCTTGCGTGAAATCGAATAGCGCATGTCGGCGGTGTTGCCCTGCCAGAAGAAAGTATAGTCGATATTGAGCGTGCCGCCGTCCGACAGCGGCAGCACGACATTACAGACGACTTGCTGCTTGCTCGCGGACATCGTCTTGATCGGCTCGTCGCGCAGCGGTTCCACTTTCAGCTGATTGAGCACATCGGCCAGCGTCGACTTGGCGCGCGATGAATCACAGTCCGGCAGGGTGAATCGCTCCATTACACCGCGATAGATCAGCACGCCGGCGAACGCGAGCGCCGGAATGGCGATCAGCCGGAACAACGTGCGATTGGAATTGTTTGGCGGTTGCGCTCTCCCGGACCAGCGCGAGGAGCGCAGCGGCGGGCGGGTCTTGGGCGAAGGATCGGGGGAGGGGTCATCCGCAGCCATCCGCGCCACTCACTCGGCTTTGACGATCGCTTCCGTCATTTTCTTGGCGTCGCCAAGCAGCATCATGGTGTTGTCGCGGTAGAACAGCGGGTTATCGATGCCGGCATAGCCCGACGCCAGCGAGCGCTTGTTGAACATCACCGTGCCCGCTTTCCACACCTGCAGCACCGGCATGCCGTAGATCGGCGATTTCGGATCGTCCTCGGCCGCCGGATTGGTGACGTCATTGGCGCCGATCACATAGGCGACGTCGGCTTGGGCGAATTCCGAATTGATGTCGTCGAGCTCGAACACCTCGTCGTACGGCACATTGGCTTCGGCGAGCAGGACGTTCATGTGACCGGGCATGCGGCCGGCGACCGGATGGATGGCGTATTTGACCTCGACGCCGTGCGCTTTGAGCTTGTCGGCCATTTCACGCAGCGCGTGCTGCGCCTGCGCCACCGCCATGCCGTAGCCCGGCACGATGATGACCTTCGATGAATTCTTCAGGAGATAGGCGGCGTCCTCCGCCGAGCCGATCTTGACCGGCCGGCTCTCGGCCGCACCGCTCGGCCCGGCGACCTCGCCGCCAAAGCCGCCGAGGATCACCGAGATGAACGAGCGGTTCATGCCCTTGCACATGATGTAGGACAGGATCGCGCCCGACGAGCCGACCAGCGCGCCGGTGATGATCAGCGCCGAATTGCCGAGCGTAAAGCCGATGCCGGCGGCCGCCCAGCCGGAATAGGAATTGAGCATCGAGATCACGACCGGCATGTCGGCGCCGCCGATCGGAATGATGATGAGCACGCCGAGCAGGAATGAAACGGCCACGATCAGCCAGAAGGCGGTGTAATGTTGCGCTTCGAAGAACCAGACGATCAGCGCGACCAGGGCGACCGCCAGCGCGATGTTGATCGCATGCCGCGCCGGCAGGATGATCGGCTTGCCGCTCATCCGCCCGGAGAGCTTTAGAAAGGCAATCACCGAGCCAGTGAAGGTGATGGCGCCAATCGCGACGCCAAGCGACATTTCGATCAGGCTCTGGCCGTGGATGGCGCGCTCGGCGCCGATGTCGAAAGCCGCGGGCGCGTAGAGCGCGCCGGCCGCGACCAGCACCGCGGCCATGCCGACCAACGAGTGGAAAGCGGCGACCAGTTCCGGCATCGAGGTCATCGGCACGCGCCGCGCAATCACCGCGCCGGCGCCGCCGCCGATCGCCACGGCGATAATCACCAGCGCCCAAGCGCCGAGCCCGGCCGGCGGATGCGCCGCGAGCGTCGTGGCGACCGCGATCGCCATGCCGATCATGCCGAACAGATTGCCGCGCCGGCTGGAATCGGGATGCGAGAGCCCGCGCAGCGCCATGATGAAGAGGACGCCTGCGACCAGATAGGCCAGCGCAGCGAGATTGGCGCTCATGGTTTTTTCTGCTTCCGCTGGAACATGGCGAGCATGCGCTGCGTCACCAAAAAGCCGCCGAAAATATTGACCGACGCGAAGGCGAGTGCGACGAAGCCGAACGCCCGCGCCCAGAGCGGCCCGGTGTCATCGGCGACGAGCGCGACGCCGACGGCGAGCAGCGCGCCGACCACGATGACCGATGAGATGGCGTTGGTCACCGACATCAGCGGCGTATGCAGCGCCGGCGTCACCGACCACACGACGTAATAGCCGACAAAGACCGCGAGCACGAAGATCGACAGGCGGAACACGAACGGATCGACGGCGTCGCTCACCGCGTGGATGGCGCCGCCGCTGGCGGTCGAAATAATGTCGAGCTGCCCCAGGACCGAGAGAGTCACCATGGAGGGCCTCCTTCTGCTCTAGGCCGCGCTTTTCGGCTTGAAGTTCGGATGCACGAGGGCGCCGTCGCGGGTCAGCGCCGTCGCCTTGACGATATCGTCGTCCCAATTGATCGCCAGCGCCTTCGTCTTCTTGTCGATCAGGACTTCGAGGAAGGCGTAAAGATTCTTGGCATAGAGACTGGACGCCGTGGCCGCGAGCCGGCCCGGCACGTTGCTGAAGCCCAAGATCTTGACGCCGCCGATATCGGCGATGGTGTCGGCCTTGACGCCTTCGACGTTGCCGCCGCGCTCGACCGCGAGATCGACGATCACCGAGCCGGGCCGCATCGACGTCACCATGTCCATGGAAATCAGCCGCGGCGCCGGCCGGCCGGGAATGAGCGCCGTGGTGATGACGATGTCCTGCTTTTTGACGTGCTCGGCGACGAGCGCGGCCTGCTTGGCCTGGTAGTCCTTGGACATTTCCTTGGCGTAGCCGCCGGCGGTTTCCGCCGCTTTGAATTCCTCGTCCTCGACGGCAATGAACTTGGCGCCGAGGCTCTCGACTTGCTCCTTCGCCGCCGGCCGCACGTCGGTCGCGGTGACGATGGCGCCGAGCCGCCGGGCGGTCGCGATCGCTTGCAGCCCGGCGACGCCAGCGCCCATGATAAAGACCTTGGTGGCGGGCACGGTGCCGGCCGCGGTCATCATCATCGGCAGGGCGCGGCCGTATTCGGCCGCGGCGTCGATCACCGCTCGGTAGCCGGCGAGATTGGCTTGGCTGGAAAGCACATCCATCACCTGTGCGCGGGTGATGCGCGGCAGAAGCTCCATCGCGAAAGTGACAAGGCCGGCATCGGCCAGTGCACGCAGCGCGTCGTCATGGCCGTAAGGGTCCATGATGGCGATGACGATGGCGCCGCGCTTGTAATGCGAAAGTTCGGAAGCCTGCGGCCGCCGCACCTTGAGCACGACGTCGGCGCCGTGCACCGCATCCTTGGTCACGGTCGCGCCGGCGGCGGAATAATCGGCGTCAAGGACCCCGGATTTTACCCCGGCGCCCGGCTCGACGGCGACGTCGGCGCCGAGTGCGATCATCTTCTTGACGGTCTCGGGGGTCGCGGCGACCCGCGGCTCGCCCCCATCGACCTCGGCAGCAACCGCAACTTTCATGATTCCTCCGACGGCTGCGTACGCGCGTGGTCGGCTTAAGACGAACGAAACCTTATGGACTGCGAGCCCGTCCGGTACGCGAGGGGCCGCGGGCGCTCAATCTCAGACGAGGAAATACGCCATCAGGATCACAATGACGACGACGACGGCGAGAACGCCTTTCACCAGGTTGACGAAAGTGCGGTAGGTCTGCTCGTGCGCGGCATAGTCGTTGCCCGTTGCGCTTGCATACTCGAGTTCACCATGGTCGGCCATTGCGTCTCTCCGAAACTTGCGCCGTTGCGCGCGGACTTAGCGTAATTGCGCGCTTTGAGCAACGGGATACGCGGAGTTTGGGCCCGTGAAGCCTCAGGCAGCGCCCTGCTCGGCGGCGGCGTTGCGCCCGGCAATGACGCCCTGACAGATCGCCCGCGGCAGACCGTGCAGACTGAACCCGCCGGCCGACTCGCCGCCGCAATAAAGGCCGTCGATCACGGCTCCGCCGAGATCGAGCACCTGACAGCGGGCATTGATGCGCAGCCCCGCGCGGGTGTCGTGGATGACCGGTGTCGCCCAGGCCGCATAGAATGGCGGCTTGGCGATCTTGAAGAGCGGCTTCGGCTTGTCGAAATCGGCGTCCACCCCGGCCTCGACGAAGCCATTATAGCGCAGGACGGTCGCCGCCAAATTCTGCGGCGGCATCGGCACCCGCTGGTGCTTCATGACGATCTTGGCGGCCAATTCTTCGAGGCTGTCGGCGCTGAAAAAGAAGCCGCCGTCGCGATCGACATGCGGCGGCGTCGGCTCCCACCTCTCCCGCGCGGCGGCATCGGCGTCGAAGATCGCCCAGATCGGCCCGCCACCGTTTTGCCCATCGCCGATGCCGGCCAGCGCGGCGTTGAGGAAATTGCTCGGATTGTGTTTGACCGTCCGGGCGTTGCGAAAGCTGCCAGGCTCGTAGGGCGCAAAGCTGCCGAAAATGTTGGGCGTGAATTGGCGGCCGGTCTCGTCGTAGAAGCGCTTGCCCAGCATGTTGACCAGAATGACGTCCTGCCAATCCGCCACCTTGAGCCCGATGGCGCGCGCCCGGTCAAAGACCGCGCTGCCCGGGAGCCAGCGCAGATTGGCGTAGCCATACCGACAGCCGATCGAGCCCGGCTTGGTGAGGCCGGTGCCGTACTCGCCGGCAAAGTTGGCCAGTCCCCACAGCGACGCGCCGATCGCCATGGCCGCGAGTTCGCCGCTGCCGTCCTGATCGGACCACGGCATGCCGGCGAGACCGCAATATTCCTCGGTCAGGCGCGGATCGAACATGCGGCGGAAATCGACGTTGCCGGACGATCCGCCGCTGCCGATGATGACGGCCTTTTGCGCGCGGATGTTGAGCTTGGCGCCGTCATGATCGACGGCGATCCCGGTCACGCGGCCGGACGGCGATGCCTCGCGATGGAGGGCGGTCATCCGATGCCGGAGCAGGATTTTCACGCCGGCTTTGAGCGCCGCGTCATGGAGCGGCAGCATCAGCCCGCTGCCGGATGACGTCGTGGCGCGCGCGGCCGGATCGGCGAGCTTGCCGGTCTGAATCATCGGCCAGTCCATGATCGCGCAGTGCAAGGTGCGCGGCGCCGACATGCCGATCTCGTGTCCGGTCAGATTGTCCGGCGCGCAATCGACAATCTTGACGCCGTGCGCGAGCAGAAAATCAAACGCCGCGACGCTGGTGTCGGCGAAGGCGCGGACGATCTCGTGATCGTTGTAGCGATAGGGCGCGGCGCCATTGGGCTCGACCACCGACCAGTCGGTCAGGTCGCGGAACAAGACGTCCGGTGAATCGTCGACGCCGTATTTTTTCTGGTAGCTGTTGCCGCCGCCGAGCGGCAGGTTGCCGCCGCTGCAGATCGCATGGCCGCCGATGTGGTTTTCGGCCTCGACGACGATGACGGAGACGCCGGCTTCGCGGGCGACGATGGCGGCGGGAAGACCGGTCGCGCCCGAACCGACAACGACGATGTCGGCTGCATCATCCCACTGCGCAGGCACCTCTGAGGATCCGGAAGCTTACATGTCCAAAAATTACATGTCCAAAAATTACATGTCCAAGACCAGCCGCTCGCTCTTACTGCCGCAGCAGCAGATCATGACCTTCTCGTTAGCCGCCTGCTCTTCCTCGCTGAGCACCGAGTCGCGGTGCTCGGGAATGCCGGAAATGACGCGCGTCACGCACTCGCCGCAAATGCCGAGCTCGCAGGAATAATCGACATCGACGCCGGCCTCATAAAGCACTTCGAGGATCTTCTTGCCTTCGGGGATGTAATATTCCTCGCCGGAGCGCGCGAGCTCGACCCAAAAACCGCCGGACGTCGCCGCCTCGGCTTTGGGCGTGAAATATTCGACGTGCACGTTGGGCTTCGGCCGGCTTGCGGCCGCGGCCTCGAATGCCGCCAGCATCGGATTGGGACCGCAGCAATAAAAATGCGTGTTCGGCGGCGCCTTGGCGATGGCGCCGGCAAGGTCGAGGAATGTGCCGTTCGCCTCGTCGTCGAAATGCAGGTGAACGCGTTCGGCGCCGAGTGTCTCCAGCGTCGCGAGAAAAGCCATATCGGCGCGCGACCGGCACGAATAGTAAAGCTCCCACGAGCGACCTTGCGCGGCCAGCGCCTGGCCCATGCACCAGATCGGCGTGATGCCGATGCCGCCGGCGAACAGCACGACGTGCTCGGCATTCTCGACCAGCGGGAAATTGTTGCGCGGCGCGCCGATCTTGAGCGCGTGCCCGACGCGCAGATCGTCGAAAATGTAGCGCGAGCCGCCGCGGCTGGCGGCATCGAGCTTGATCGCGACGACGTAACGATCCGGATCGGCCAGCGGATTAAGCAGCGAGAATTGCCGGATCAGGCCGTTGGGCAGATGAATGTCGATATGGGCGCCGGGCTTGTAGGCCGGCAGCTTGCCGCCATCGGGACGCGCGAACGTATACACGTTGGTGTCGCGGGCGACGTTCTCGATGTCGGTCACCCGCACGTCGATCACGGCGTGCCGGGCGTTTTCCGGTGTTTGGGCGCCTGCTGCGGGCGCCGGTGCGGTCATCGTGTTCATGCGGCCATAGATAGGCGGGCTGGGGTGGGTTTCGCAACATGTTGTTTGCCGGCAGGAACTCGACCGCGACAACCGCCGATTTGCCAGTATTTGCAACGTTCTCGCCGCCATGCGGCAATATCCGTGTTGAGACGCTGGCGCGATGTGATAAAGAGTTCGGCGTTCGAAATTCGGCGCAACCAAATGCCGTGGGGGCCGGCAGCCGGGCATTGAGGGTCATCTCCATGCGTCGACTGCTTTTCTGGCCGCTGGCATTTTTGCTCACGGCGGTCCTGTCACTGCCCGCCCTGGCCGACGAGCGGGTGGCCTTGGTGGTCGGCAACGGCAGCTACGGCCACGTTCCGCCGCTGCAAAATCCCGCAAACGACGCGCGGCTTCTGGCCGAAGCGCTGCGGTCGAGCGGTTTCACTCTGGTCCGCGGCGGCGCGCAGATCGATCTCGACAAGCAATCGTTCGAAAAAGTGGTTCAGGAATTCGGCGCCAAGCTCGCTGGCGCCAAAGTCGGGCTGTTCTATTACGCCGGCCATGGTCTGCAGATGCGGGGCAGCAACTATCTCGTCCCGGTCGACGCCAATCCGAGCCGCGAGGCCGATGTCGGCATTCAGATGCTCGATGCCAACCTCATCCTCAGCCAGATGGAGGGGACGGGGACGAAGCTCAACATCGTCATCCTCGATGCCTGTCGTAACGACCCGTTCAGCGGGCGTGCACTCGCCATGGGCCGCATCCGCGACAACGAGGCGGTCAAGCTGCGCGACATTGGCGGCGGCGGCCTTGCCGAGATGCAGGCCCCGGAAGGCACGCTGATCTCGTTCGCCACCCAGCCTGGCAATGTCGCGCTCGACGGAGCCGACGGCGACAGTCCTTTCGCCAAGGCGCTGGCGGAAATCATTCGCACGCCGGGGCTCGGCATTTTCGATGCGTTCAACCAGGTCGGCTTGAAAGTCAAACGCGCGACCGGCGGCCGGCAGCAGCCGTGGATGTCGAATTCGCCGATCGACGGCGCGTTTTATTTCATCGCGCCGCAAGGGGTGGCGGCGACCCCGGTCAATGTTTCCCAATCCGCCGAGGAAATCGCCTGGGATTACCTTAAAGACACGGCCGACGCGGAATCGTTGCGCCGTTTCGTCACTAAATTCCCGCAAGGCGCACGCGCCGTCGAGGCTCAAGCGCGTATCACCGCGCTTGAGCAGGATGCCGTGACCAAACGCCTGCAAGCGGATCAAACCAAATCCGCCGCTCCGGCGGCGCCGGTCATCGTCGGCAAATTGTCGCCGGATCAGGAGCGCGGCCTCAAGCCGGCAGAGCACTTCAAGGAGTGCGACAATTGCCCGGAAATGGTCGTTGTGCCGAGCGGCAGCTTTATGATGGGCTCCCCGGGCAATGAGCCGTCGCGGACCGCGGACGAAGGCCCGCAACAGCAGATCACGTTCGGCCACAGCTTCGCCGTCGGGCGCTCGGCGGTAACCTTTGCGGAATGGAATGCGTGCGTGGCCGAGGGCGGCTGCAACGCCTATCGGCCGGGCGACTATGGCTGGGGCGGCGGCAAACGTCCGGTCATCAACGTTTCTTGGGACGACGCCCAAGCCTATGTGAAATGGCTGTCGCAAAAGACCGGGGCGCCCTATCGCTTGCTGAGCGACGCCGAGCGCGAATACGTCACCCGGGGCTGCGCGGCTTCCTGCCCGTCGACGCCGTTTTGGTTCGGCGCCGAGATTTCGCCCGATCGCGCCAACTACGACTGGCGCTACTCCTACGCCGGGAGCGCCAAGGCGCTGCCGCCGCGGCGCACGGTGGCGACCGATGTCGCGCAGCCCAATCCATTCGGCCTTTTCCAGGTGCACGGCAATGTGCGCGAATGGGTCGAGGATTGTTGGAACGCAAGCCTCTCTGGCATGCCGCGAAACGGCGCAGCGCGAACGACGGGCGATTGCGCGAGCCATGTCGTGCGCGGCGGCTCGTGGGCCGACGAGCCGAAGGATTTGCGGTCGGCCAAACGCAGCTGGGAGGTCACCACCGAAAGACGGGCGGAGATCGGATTCCGGGTGGCGCGGGTGTTGCGCGATTAGAGCATGATCCGGAAAAGTGGAAACCGGTTTTCCGAAAAGATCATGCTCCACCAAAAAGTTAGAGCGCCAATCGATTCGATCTGAAGCGATCGCGCTCTAGTGGAGCAAGCGTCGGCCTATTGCTGAAAAATGACGCGCTTTGTCTCGGGAGAAAGTCTTGTTCAAGACCGGCCGCCGCGATATCATTTCAGTGGTTTTCATGGTCCTATCGATTTCTTGCCGACAATTGGCTGCAATGCTGCGGTAGCGGACGGTCATGGTATGCGCAAAGCGGGGCGCGCGGTCATGATGCGGGACGAGGGACGCGATGGAGAGTTCGGCTGACGGCGGCGATGCGAGAAAACCGGCAATAGCCCGATACTTCAAGACAATCGGTTTCGCGCGGGCGGTCGGCGGCCTGCTCGCCGGCCTTTGTTTGTTGCTGGCGGCGGCGTCCGGCCAGGCGGCGACCGAAACAAAAAAGTCCGACCAGCCGCAGCCGCAGGCACGCCGCGCCTTCCTGGTCGGCATCCAGCGCTATTCGGATGGCTATATCCAGCGCCTTGAACGGGCGGCGAACGACGCCCGGGATCTGGCGAAGGACCTGGAAGAAGTCGGATTCGACAAGAAGAACATCAAGGTCGCGGTCGACTTGCGCGACCGCGACGCGTTCGAGAAGGAATTCTCCGCCTTCCTCAACACCATCCAAGCCGGCGATGACGTCGTATTCTATTTTTCCGGCCACGGCTTCGGCGTCGAGGCGGATCAGACCAACTACCTTTTGTTCGGCGACCTCAAAAGCCCGTTCACCTATGCGAAGTCGCAACTGACCGACCAGGAGCGCAAGAATCCGGACGTGGTGCGGCTGCGGGTCGCCCAATATCTCGACGCCTACCAGACCAACGAAATTCCCAAAGGCGTTTCGGCAAACGAGATCGAACGCCGCATCGCCGAAAAAAATCCCAAGACCGTCATTATGATCTTGGACGCGTGCCGCTCGCTCGTTCAGACCGACGCCGCGGGGGCGCAGGACCTCAAGCTGGTCAAGCGCGGCGATGATTCGGGCAGCCGGCTGTTGAACGCGCGCAAGCCGCGACCGGGCTTTCTGGTCCTGTACTCGGCATCGTTCGGCGAACAGGCGGCCGAGACGCTTGGCAACGACGATACCGGCCAGAATTCGCTGTTTACCGGCGTGCTGCGCTCCGAACTGCAGCGGCCGGGGCAGTCGGCGATCCAGCTTGGCGACCGCGTCAAACTGATGGTGAGCGCGATCGCCAGCGACAAAGGCCGTCAGCAGGAACCCGAAGTATTTTATGACGAGAATAGTACAGCCAGCCTGGACGATTTCTCGTTCGTCGGCTCGATCGGGCGCGAACGGTTCCAGATGTCGGAGGACAGATGCAGCGGCGAGGAGGCCGACTGGAAGCAAATAAAGGCGTTGCAGAAGCGCGAGCTTTATGACCGTCACATCCGCAGGTTCGATCTTTGCCCGCACGGCACCGCCGAACTGGCCCGTCGCGCGCTCGCCGCGCTGGCGTTGAATTCGGACGATCCGGTCGAAGTCAGTCGCTGGAACCGACAAGTCGGTCAACAGATGCGATGCGCTTGCCGCCTCGCCACTGGACATGGATCGCGCGCGGCCGCCCGGGACCGGCGTGGTGACGGAAAATCTGGATGCCGAGGAGGCGATCAAGGCGTGCGACAAGGCGGTAGCGGATTTTCCGCGGGTCGGCCGCTATCTCTACAATCTCGGACGGGCGTACCAGAAATTGGCAATGCGGCCCGGCATTGGCGATGATGAACGCCGGCGCGCGCTCGACAGCGCGCGGCTGGCGTACGACGACGCCGCCAACCGTCGTGGCTATATCAGCGCCTTGAACGACCTCGCGGTGCTGGACGAGATGGATAAGCGCACCGCAGAGGCAATCGATCTGCTCCGCCGCGGCGCCCAGCAGGGCCATCCGCTGGCGATGTATAACCTCGCGCTGCACTACCGGGACGGCATCGGCATGCCGCGCGACGACGGCCAGGCGGCCGAATGGTTTGCGCGTTCGGCCGGAAGCGGCCTCGTCTCCGCCATGGTCGAATACGGCCGGGCGCTGTGGACCGGCCGCGGGCAGCCGGATTCGAAATCGAATCCGCGGCGCGCCGTGGAATGGCTGCAACGCGCTGCGGAAGCGGGATCGCTGCGCGCGATGTACTGGCTCGGCCGATTCTACGATCGCAGGCGCGATCCGCAACTTGCGTTGCTCTGGTACGGCCGCGCCGCCGAGGCTGGCTATAGCGATGCGCAGGTGAAGGTGGCGCAGATCATGGAGAAGGGCGACGGCCTTCCCAGTCCGCAGCCGGAAATCGCCCAGCGCTATTGGCGGCTCGCCGCCAACCACGGCGACTCGTTCGCGCAGGTCGAATTTGCCGACAAGCTGCGCAACGGTCTGTTGCTGGTAAAGGAGGAGTACGGCCAGGGCGAGGTGGTCACGCTGCTGACGCGCGCCATGAGTCAGGGCTCGGCGCACGCGGCCGTAGCGCTCGCCCAAATCTATCGAAAGGGCGAGCTTGGCGAGGAGAAGAATCCGCTCAAGGCCATGGAATTGGCTTATCACGCGATCGACCTTGCGGTTTTGGCGGATCCGACCACCCTGGACGGCAACCCATATTACGAGTTCAACGCCGCGCATCTCCTCGTCGAGATGGCCAAGGGAGGCGAAGCCGTCGACGGGATGGGACGGCCGCTGCTGACGCCGGAGGAGATCGACCGTCTTGAGCACTATTATGGCGCCGTCGATCCCGCGACCAAGCAGGTCAAGCTGCGCGGCTTCAAGATGCCGATCTTCTGCGAAGCCGAAGAGAAGTGGTTTTTCCCGGAGCAGATCTGGGTCTGGGATTGGGGCCGCTCCGAAGCGCCGACGGAGTTCCAGATTCGCTATTTCGAGCGGCTGCGGGAGTGCACCTACAACACCAATCTGCGCGCGACCCTGATCGACGTTTATTCCCAGGCCAAGAAGAGCAAGGTCGCCTTCGCCGATTTGTTGGCCCAGAGGATCCAGACCCTGGAAGGCCAGATCATTAAGTCGCAGAGCCAATCGGACGACAACGGCCGGCGACGGCGCCGATGAGGGGTTTGCTGATCGGCTTCGGATTCGTACTCGACGCAAAATGACGTTTGGAGACCGGACATGAAAAGGTACCTGCCGAGCTTGATGGCGACTTTTTCGGGCGTTGCGTTGTTGGCGATGGGCGTCGTGAGCCTGCCGGAACCGGCGGTGGCTCAGTTCGGCCTGTTCATCCCGCACTTCGGCGGCATCCCCTTCGGAGGCGGCGGCTATCGGGGTGGCTGTCGCCACTGCGGCGGCAGGAGCTCCGGAAGTGACGACAGCTCGAGCGACGACAATTCGCGTCAGGATCGCAATGACCGTCCGGCCAGCCTCGCGCCGCCTTCAAGCAAGGAGCAAAGCTTCCTGCTCCACACCGTCGCGGCACTCAATCCGGATGAGCTCGGCGTTGCGCCGTCGGACGGCACCAACAAGGCGGTGTCACCTCTCGGCAAGGCGGCCTCCAAGGAAACCGAGCGCGATTGGACCCAAGCCGTTCAGGACATCATCGACAGGTTCAAGGACAACCAAGACAAGCATGTCACGACCGCCGGCGACGTGACCGAGCACGCCATCGAGCAATCGCTCGACAAGTGCGATCAAGGAAGCGAAACTCGACACGTTCGCGAGCTTCTTCGGCGAGAACTGGACCACCGAGCGCTTGCGGGCGATGGTGCTCGACCTGGTCTCGAACGATCTCGACAGCCTTTTCAAGGGCAATAGCCGCGGCTACGCCCCGATGTCGGCGCTGGACGAACTGATCCAGCACGCCGCCCAAGCCACCTACCGGCGCATCTTCGAGCTTTCCGAACTGATGGCCGCCAACCGCGGCTCGGCGCTGTTTGTGCAACGTCTGTATCAAACTCACGGCAGTCACGCCGACGACCAGTTGCGTGAGGACGCAACCGACATGATCACGCGCACGGCGAATACGGCGGTCGGCAAGTTCGAGACCGCTTTGCGGCAGAACGAGAACGGCTACGCCCTGCGTTACCGCGCCGAACGCATCGTGTTCGACTGTCTGTCGGAAAACGTCGAGAAAATTTCGTCGTCGGAGACCGACATCGCCGAAAAGAACGAAATTGCGCAACGGGTCGAGGCCACCGTCAAGAACGAGTGCGTTGGCTGGATTGAAAACCAGTTCGGGACGGATGCCCGCGCCCTGAGTGCGCAGACGCCGATGCCGTTGCGCGCTGTCTGGTCGGGGGGTACTCCGCACACCGATCCGTCGATGTTTGGTACGGCGGCGACCGAGTTGCGCTAGCACGCTGCGTTGCTGCGGACTGAGCGCAGGCCGAACCGTTCGATCGCGGCGCCGTGTTTGGCTCTCGAGCGGCCGCTGGGGCATGATCGCAAACAGCGGCGACCGGCTTTCGGAACAGATCATGCTCCAGCGTAGCGATCGAGATCATGATCCGATTCAACGTGATCGGATCATGGTCTGATGGCTGACTTTTTCATCTCCTATACCTCATCCGACCGTTATTGGGCGCATTGGATCGGCAAGGAACTCACGGCGCTGGGCCACGTCGCGCACGTCCACGAATGGGAGATCGAAGGCGGCGGCGACATCTATGGCTGGATGGAAAAGCGCCTCGACGCCGCCGACCACGTGCTGTGCGTCATTTCCGACGAATATCTCAAGGCGCCCTACTCGACGCTCGAGCGCAACGCGGCGCTATGGAAGGCGGCGGCCAGCCGGCCGGGCTTCGTGCTGTTTGTCGCCGTCAAGCCGGCCCGGCTGCCGGTGCTCTCGGACCACATCCGGCGCTGCGAACTGTTCGGCGTGGACGAAGAGACAGCGCGCGTTCGTTTCGGCGAATTTCTGCGAAAGCGCGAGGCTCCCGACCGGATCGCTTTCCCCGGCCAGGCGTTCGCTGTCTCCAATATCCCGTTGCAAGTGCCGGTCCATTTCGTCGGACGCGATGATGCGCTCGCCGCGATCGAAGCGGCTCTCCAGCGCGCGACCAGCGGCGTTGCCGTGGCGGCGTTGTACGGACTTCGCGGCGTCGGCAAGACCACGCTCGCCGCCGCTTATGCCGAGCGCCATCGCAACGACTATCGCGCGACCTGGTGGATCAGGGCGCAGACCGAGGACGCCATGCGCGCAGACCTGGTCGCGCTCGGCATACGGCTGCGCTGGGTCACTGCCGACGACAAGGAACCGGAGGCGCTGGCGGCGGTCGATGGAACGGCTGCGACAAGAGGGCGAAGGCATCCTGCTGATTTTTGACAATGCGGTCGATGCCGCCGCCCTCAAGCCCTATTTGCCCCGCGGCGGGGAGTGCAAGATTCTCATCACCTCGAACACCCACGCCTGGCGCGACATCGCCACGCCAGTGGAAATCGGGGTGTGGAGCAAGGAGGTCGGGGCCGATTATCTTGTTGCCCGGACCGGCCGTGCCGACGAGCGCGACGCCGCCGAATCGCTGTCGGAGGTGCTGGGCGGACTGCCGCTCGCCCACGAGCAGGCAGCCGCTTATTGCGAGCGCCTGGAAAAGCCGCTGGCCGAGTATCGCAAGCGCTTTGAGGCGGCGCCGGCGCGGCTGCTCGGCGACGCCCGTGACGCGCCGGCCGAGTATCATGATCGGCTGACGGTGACGAAAACCTTCGCGCTCGCCATCGACGAGGCGGCCAAGCTGCATCCCGCCGTCGAACCGTTGATCATCCATGCGGCTTTGCTGGCGCCGGAACCGCTGCCGCTGTTCTTGTTCGCCGAAGGCCGGGAGAAATTCGGCGCGCCCCTCGACACGCGCTCGCCGACGACGGCCTTGACGAGGCGCTGGCGGCATTGCGCGCCTTTGCCCTGATCGAGCGTCAAACAATCGCCGACGAGCACGATCCCGCGATCGTCACCGAGACCATTCGCCTGCACCGCCTGGTGCGCCAGGTCGCGGCAGACCGTTGCCCCGAAACGGCGCGGGAGAGCGCGCGATGCGCGCTGATTGCGGCGCTCGCGGCGGTTTATCCCGATGACATTTCGGATGCCACGACTTGGTCAACCACGTGGCCGCGGCTGCGCCGTCTCGACGGGCTGGCGGTGGCCTTGCTCGACGCCGCGCCGCCGCAAGCTGCCGAGGAGGCGGCCGGCCGCCTGCTCAACGGACTTGCGGCGTACCGGCAATATGCGCTCGGCGCCTTTGCCCAGGCCCGCCCGTTCTATGAACGTGCGCTCGCGCTCCGCGAAAAGCGGCTCGGCCCCGACCATCCCGACACCGCCGAGACGCTCAACAACTTCGCTTTGTCGCTTCGCGAAGAGGGCAACCCTGAAGCGGCGCGGGCGCTGCTTGAGCGCGCGCTCGCCATCAACGAGCAGGCGTTGGGCCCCGAGCATGCGGCGACCGCGACCAGCGTCAACAATCTGGCTCTGTTGCTCCGCGACCAGGGCGATCTCGCGGCGGCACGGCCGCTGTTCGAGCGGGCGCTCGCCGGCGTCGAAAAGGCGTTCGGCGCCGACCATCCGGCGACGGCGGCGAGTTCTCGGCAATCTCGGCCACCTGCTCAAGGACGAGGGCGACCTGCCGGCGGCGCGCGCGCTGCTTGAGCGCGCGCTGGCGATCGACGAGAAGGCGCTCGGCGCCGATCATCCGGATACAGCCAACGATCTGGCCAATCTTGCCCTGCTGCTCAAGCAATCGGGCGACCTCGCCGGAGCGCGAGCGCTTTACCAGCGCGCGCTGGCGATCAATGAAAAGGCGCTCGGCCTTGCCCATCCCTTTACGGCGGCGAGCATGCTGCGCGTTGGCGAAAGTTCTTCACGAGGACGGCGACTTCGCCACCGCGCGCGATCTGTTCGAGCGCGCGCTGGCGATTTTCGAAACGGCCCTCGGCGCCGATCATCGCGACACCGCCGATTGCCTCGCCAGCTTGGCCTCGCTCCTTCACGATCAAGGGCAGCTGGCGGCTGCGCGCCCGCACTATGAGCGGGCGCTGGCGATCAACGAGCTAATTTTCGGCCCGGACCATGTGGCAGTCGCGGTCAGTCTGGGCAATCTCGCAGGCCTGTTGCAGGAGCAGGGTAACTCCGCCGCGGCGAGGCCGCTTGTCGAACGTGCGCTCGCGATCGCCGAGAGCGCGCTCGGGCCGGCGCACCCGAACACCAATCGGGCGCGCTCGAATTTGGCAAAATTGCTGCTCTCAATCGGAGACGTTCAAGACGCCGAGAAACTGGGCGCCGCGGCGCTTGCGGCGCACGAGTCCGCGCTCGGCCTGGCCCATCCCTGGACGCTTGACGCCGCCGGCATCGTCGCGCAGGCGCTCGACGCCATCGGACGGCGTGACGACGCCGTTGAATTGCGTCGTCGTTTTGGGCTGAAACAACCGGCGCTCGATCACTCGGTCGGATAACGTCCGCAAATCTGGATGGCGTTTCAGCTTGAATTTCGCGGTAGCAGTCTTTGCGCTGACGGGCTTTCCTTGATTGCGTCCGCCAGCCACGTCACCGCCTGCAATGCCGCCGCAAGCGCCGCATCCCGCGACATGTAAGTGGAGCCTGAATAATACCGGACCGGCGTCCACGCACCTCTGTCTTCCACGTCGCGTCGGAACTCCTCAAATCCATAGCTTCCGTCCGGGCGTGAGAACAGATCGACGCACCGGTCATGTTCAAAATTCTCTATGCTGATGAACACGAGCCACGATTTATCGATTCGCTGCGACATTGAGCAATTCCCAGCGTCGCGGCGAATTTCAAGCTGAAACACCGGCGCGTTCGGCGGCTGCCGGGAGCGTTTCGCCGGCCGCGTCGGCCAAACAACCGGCGAACACGCGGCCGATCATCACCACGACCGGCCCCGATGGAGCGTCCGCGGCGAGCAGGGTCGGCAGCTCGGCGATGCTGGCGGCAATCGTGCGTTCGTCAGCGCGCGTCGCCTGCGCCACGGCGACCGCCGGCGTTGCCGGATCGAGCCCGGCGTCGCGGGCTTTGGCGACCAACGCCGGCAGCGTCTTGACCGGCATATAGACGATCGTCGTCACCGCCGGATCGGCGAGGCTGGTCCAATCGATATCGTCGGGCAGTTCGCCGTCGCGGCCGTGGCCGGTGATGTATTGCACGCGGCGGGCTTGCGCACGGCGCGTCAGCGATATTTTGAGCCGGCTTGCCGCCGCCTGCGCCGCGGTCACGCCCGGCACGACATCGACCGCGATGCCGGCGGCGCGGCAGGCGGCGATCTCTTCGTCGGCCCGGCCGAAGATCATCGGATCGCCGCCCTTGAGCCGCACGACCCGACGTCCGGCTTTGGCGAGCGACACCATCAGTGCGTTGATGTCGTCCTGACGGCAGGACGGCGCATGGCCGGTTTTGCCCACCAGCATTTTCTTCGCCTCGCGCCGGGCGAAATCCAGAATCTCGGCCGACACCAGATGGTCGAACAGGATCACGTCGGCCGATTGCAGCGCGCGCACGGCGCGCAGCGTCAACAGTTCCGGATCGCCCGGGCCGGCGCCGACAAGGATGACGGAGCCGGTCTCCGCTGCTCCGGCCGGTGCGATCAGGGCGGCGAAGTCGGTTTCGCTTGGCCGGCTGTCAGGCGCGGCCACGGCGCGGTCGGCGAATTTCTCCCACAGATTGCGGCGGCCGCGGAACGACAGCGCGAGCGCCTGCACGCGTGGGCGCCACGAGCGCGCGGCGTCGGCCCAGCGCGCAAAGCCTTTCGGGATCAGGGCCTCGATCTTGGCGCGGATCGCCTGGCCGAACACCGGCGCGGCGCCGTCGGTCGAGATGCCGATGACAAGCGGCGACCGGTTGACGATGGCGCCGAAGGCAAAGTCGCAAAACGTGGGGCGGTCGATGACGTTGACCGGCACGCCGGCGGCGCGTGCCGCGGCGGAAAATTGCGCGGCTTCGGCGTCGTCGGCGCATTCGCCGACGGCAATCGCCGCGCCGATGAAATCGGCCGGGCTCCAGCGGCGCCGATGCACCGCGATCGGGCCACCGGGCGGCGCCGCCGCGAGCGCGACCATGTCCTCGTCCGGCGCCGGAGCGAAGACGTCGACCCGGGCGCCTGCGGCCGAGAGCAGCTCGGCTTTCCATGTGGCAGCCTGGCCGCCGCCGGCAACAACACCGCGTTTGCCGTCGAGCGCAAAAAACGCCGGCAGCCGCGACAGGCGGCCCATGCGGGCTGCACGGATTTCAGCGGGCTTGCGGCTCATGCCGATGCTCTCATCATACGATAGCAGATAGAATTTTCTCCTTCGATCGGCAATCTCGGCCAGTCATCTTAGAATGACATGGCGCGCGCGCGGGCTGCCATAGGAAAATCGTCCATAAGGAAGCGACGGTGCGCAATTCGCATCTCGCACTTTTCCTCCCGATCCATTCAAGCGCCGTGCCAGGAAGCCCGGCCCGAAGATTTGGCGGGCGCCCGACGGGAATGCCGCCGGGCGCCCTTAGTTTCACGTCAGTCGATCTATAAGCCGGGTTCTGGATGGCATGCAGGCAAGCCGCTTATGACAAGCCTGCATACGTGACGGCCATTCCTCTAGGACGCCGGTTGCCCGGCGTCTCCAGCAACCTACCCGGACGGCGGCCCTAGACATCGCCTGAAGTCCCGCGCTCGCGCGCGGAAGCCTCGTGCCGTCCCTATTCGGTCTTGCTCCCGGTGGGGTTTGCCGTGCCGCCGGCGTTGCCGCCGACGCGGTGCGCTCTTACCGCACCTTTTCACCCTTGCCGCGGATTACGCAACGCGCCGCGGCGGTTTGTTCTCTGTGGCACTTTCCCTAGGCTCGCGCCCGCCGGACGTTATCCGGCACCGCTTGTCCATGGAGCCCGGACTTTCCTCCCCGGCGACCTTTCGGTTTCGCCGGAGCGGCCGTCCGACCGACTGACAGAAACAGGGATGGGGAAGCGATGCCGCGCCGTCAAGAGGCGAGACGGGCGAAGTCGCGGGCGCGGGTGGCGATCGTTCGCACCCGGCCGCGTTGCGCAAGCAACTCCTGCAGCGTGGCGCGGGTCGATTCATCGACGATGCCGTCGATCCGCTCCGGGCGGAAATGGCGCTGGAAGGCTTTCACCACGTCGTGCGTCGTCGAGTCGTAGGTGCTGTTGACGACGACGCCATAACCATATTGGCCGAGCATGTCCTGGATCGACGCCACCGCCTCACCGCGGTCACCCAGCGCCAGCACGGCGCCGCCCTCGGTGATCCGCGTTGGGTTGACCCAATGACCGACGCCCGAAATCCCATAGCGTCCGCCAGGGGAATTTCTCGCCCGGATCCTGCTTGCGCGACGGTGCGACGTCGGAATGCGCCAGCACCCGCCCCGGCGGAATGGTGTTGCGCGTCTGGATGCCGCGGCAGAGCGCGGTCACCGCCGCGATCTGGCGCTTGGGAAAATCGGGATAGCCGAAGTCGTGACCCGGATTGGCGATCTCGATGCCGATCGAGCAGGAATTGACATCGGCCTGGCCAGCCCAGGACGAGATACCGGCGTGCCACGCACGGCGGTTTTCCTGCACCATCTGCATCACCCGGCCGTCTTCGAGCACCAGGTAATGCGCCGATACTTCGCTTCCGGGCGCACACAGGCGTTCGAGCGCCACCGCTGCATCGGCCATGCCGGTATAGTGGAGCAGGATCATGTCGGGGCGCATGCCGTTCTTGCGCTCGCCATGATTAGGCGAAGGCCGGACTTCGGCAACGACGCAGGACTCTGCTGCAAATACGCCACGCGGCATGATCATCACACTAGATGGT
Source organism: uncultured Alphaproteobacteria bacterium (assembly GCA_963829395.1). Classification (GTDB taxonomy): domain Bacteria; phylum Pseudomonadota; class Alphaproteobacteria; order Rhizobiales; family Xanthobacteraceae; genus BOG-931. The sequence continues at coordinate 29,570 of CAWHHX010000007.1, forward strand.
GTGGCTTCGCCAACAAGGCGATTTCCACGCCCCACAATCTAGCTGTGGAAAGTGTGGGAAACGTTGCGCGCGTGTGTCAGCGGTCCGCGGACCGATCCTGCGTTGCAGGTCTTTCATCGGTGACATCGTGCCCGTCTTAGCCGCGGCGCCAACCGTCGGCCAGGGCCGCACGACCTCAACCCTTCCTTAAGCTTACCGCTCATTAATCAGCTTCGATCGGTGCGGCGCCATCAAGGGGCCGTTCCGTTGACGCCCAAATATGCCCATGATAGCCCAATCTCTCCCAAAAGCTGCAGAAATGGCCGAGGAGCGAGATGGACCGGTTCGTCTCCCACCACGTGCTCCGTCTGGACGCCAAAGGCCGCGTTTCGGTGCCGGCTTCCTTCCGGGCAGTGCTGGCGCGCGATGGGTTCGACGGCCTTTATTGTCACCCGGCCCTCGACCGCCCGGCGCTCGACGCCGGCGGCAACGCGCTGCTGGCGGAGATCGAGGCGCTGATCGCGGCCTTCTCACCCTATTCGGAAAAGCGCGAGCAATTCTCGCTGGCGCTCTTCGGCACCAGCGAAACACTCAAGATCGACGGCGAAGGCCGGGTGGTGTTGACCGACGCGCACAAAGCCCATGCCGGGATCGACGAGGCGGTCATCTTTGTTGGTCTCGGCCACAAGTTTCGAATCTGGGAGCCCGGCCGTTTTCACGCGGAACTCGCGGAGGCCACCGACAAGGTCCGCGCGTTCAAGGCGGAATTGGGCGCCCAGACGGCGGCGGCAAAGCCGCCCGGAGCACGAGAATGATGACGGGCGGCGACAGCCATGCTGTCGCTGGCGGACCGGCCCGTCACCTGCCCGTGCTGGCCGGCCGCGCCGTCGAATGGCTCGCGGTGCGCGCCGGCGGCGTCTATGTCGACGCCACCTTCGGCGCCGGCGGCTATACGCGCGCCATCCTGCAGACCGAAGGCGCGCAGGTCATCGGCATCGACCGCGACCAGCGCGCGATCGCCGAAGGAGCGGGGCTGGTCGGCGAAGCGGGAGGCCGGCTCGAACTGGTGGAGGATCGGCTCTCCAATTTGCACGCGATCGCCGGCAATGCCGCGGTCGATGGCGTCGTGTTCGATCTCGGCGTCTCCTCTATGCAGCTTGACGAAGCCGAACGCGGATTTTCATTCCGGCTCCACGGACCGCTCGACATGCGCATGGGGCGCGATGGCCCGAGCGCCGCCGATGTCATTGCGCGCGCCGGCGAACGCGATCTTGCCGCCATCATCGCCACGCTGGGCGAGGAGCGCCACGCCCGCGCCGTGGCCCGCGCCATCGTCAAGGCGCGCAGCGACCGCGTCATCGATACGACGCGCGCGCTGGCCGAAATCGTCGCGCGCGTCGTGCATGCACGCGACAGCGCGATCCATCCGGCGACACGGACCTTTCAGGCGCTGCGCATTTTCGTCAACGAAGAGCTTGCCGAGTTGGCGCATGGCCTCGCCGCCGCCGAGCGCGTGCTCAAGCCGGCGGGGCGCCTGGTCGTCGTCGCTTTCCATTCGCTCGAGGATCGGATCGTCAAGAATTTCATCGCCGAGCGTAGCCGCGCCCCGGCCTATTCGCGGCATCAGCCGGAGATGACGGCGGCGGCGCCGACCTTCCGATTGCTCACGCGGCGGCCGGAAACGCCTGATGACGCCGAGATCGCGGCCAACCCGCGTGCCCGTTCGGCAAAGCTGCGCGCTGCCGAGCGCACCGACGCTGCGGCGCGCACGACCAGCATCGAGACGCTGCTGCCGCGGCTGCCGTCGCTCGCCCAGGTCATGCGGGGGCGCCCATGATGCTGCGCGTGCTCAATTTGGTCGTCATCGGCGCCCTCATCCTTGCCGCCGCCTATGTCTATCGCATCAAGTTCAACTCGACCGTGCAGGCCGAGCGGCTCGCCAAAATTCGCGGCGAGGTGCGGCGCGAGCGCGACGCCATCGCGGCGCTGCGCGCCACCTGGGGCGAACTCGAAAATCCGGCACGCATCGAGGCGCTGGCCAAGCGCCACCTGCCGCTCAAGCCGATCACGCCGATCCAGTTCGATCAGCTCAATCAATTGCCGGAGCGGCCGCCGCAATTCGTCAAGCCCGACAGTCCCGATCCGATCGGCGATGTCATCGAGAATCTGGAAGAAGAGCCGGCGTCGATGACGGGCAGCATTTGGCCGCCGGCGGCCGAGGCGCCTGCTGCGGCTCCTCCGACTGCTGCTCCTCCGGCCGCCGAAGCGACCGAAGCGGAGCCGCCGGCGGCGAGTTCCAGCAAGGCCAAGGACGTGCCGGCCGCCGCGGCCAAGTCCGGACGGCTCGACCGATGAGCGAGATCACGCACGCCGACGCGGTGCAGCCGGCCGAGCAGCCGATAGAGCAACCGACAGAACAGCCGGCAGAGCGCACCCTCGAACGGCCGGCAGAATCGTGGCGCCGGCGCCTGCTGCGCACTCTCATGTACGGCGACAATGTCGATCGCGCCGCCAAGGCGCGGGCCCGCGTCGGACTGGCGATCATCGCTTTCGCCGCGGTCTATTTCGTCATCGCGGTGCGGCTGATCGTGTTCGGAATCATGTCGGACGGCCGCACCGTGCATCGCGTCGGCGGCGAGGCCATTGCGACGGCGCGCCCCGACATTCTCGACCGCAACGGCGAAGTGCTGGCGACCGACGTGCGGGTACCGTCGCTCTACGGCGAACCGCGGCGGCTGATCGATGTCGATGAAGCGGTCGAGCTGCTGACCGCCGACTTGCCCGATCTCGACGCCGCGGAGCTGCGTGAACGGCTGTCGTCAAAGCGCGGCTTCGTCTGGCTCAAGCGCGACATCACGCCGGAGCAGCAGCGCGGGATTTATCGTCAGGGCCTGCCGGGCATCGGTTTCCTCAACGAGAACAAGCGCGACTATCCGAGCGGTCCCGAGGTCTCGCACGTCATCGGCCACGTCAATATCGACAATCAGGGCATTGCCGGCATGGAAAAGTGGCTCGACGGCCACGGCCTTGCCGCCTTGCACATGGCGGGCCTCGCCACCGACCGTCTGCAAAACCCAGTGGAGCTTTCGATCGATCTCCGCGTCCAGCACGCCTTGCGCGACGAGCTCGTGGCCGCCCGCACCAAATTCAAGGCGCTGGCCGCCGCCGGCATCGTGCTCGACGTGCGCACCGGGGAAGTCATCGCGCTCGTCTCGGAGCCGGATTACAATCCGAACAATCCGCACGAAGCGCTCGATCCGACGCGCATCAACCGCTTGACCACCGGCGTGTTCGAGATGGGATCGACGTTTAAGGCGTTCACCATCGCGATGGCGCTCGATTCCGGCAAAGTCACGCTGAAGTCGTCGTTCGACGCGCGCATGCCGCTGCGCTTCGGCAAGTTCGACATCCATGATTTCCACCCGCAGAACCGCGTGCTCACGGTGCCGGAAATCTTCACTTATTCCTCGAACATCGGCGCCGCGCGCGCCGCGCTTGCCGTCGGCGTCGAGGCGCACAAGGCGTTCCTGAGAAAGCTCGGGCAACTCGATCGGCTGCGCACCGAATTGCCGGAAAGCGCCGAGCCGATCGTGCCCAAGCGCTGGGGCGAGCTCAACACCATCACCATCGCTTTCGGTCACGGCCTCTCGGTGGCGCCGCTGCAAGCGGTGATGGGGGTCGCCGCTTTGATGAACGGCGGCATTCTCATTCCGCCGACGTTCCTCAAGCGGAGCGAGGCCGACGCCGCGGCGCTCGGCAAACGCGTGATCAAGCCCGAGACCTCGGAAATGATGCGCTATCTGATGCGGCTGAACGTGGAAAAGGGCACGGCCGAGAAAGCCGAGGTCAAGGGCTATTATATCGGCGGCAAGACCGGCACCGCCGACAAGGTCATCAACGGCCACTATTCCAAGACCAAGGTGCTCACCGATTTCATGGCGGTGCTGCCGGCCGATCAGCCCAAATATGTGCTGCTGATCATGATCGACGATCCGCAAGTGCTCCCCGAGACGCATGGTTTCAACACGTCGGGCTGGAACGCGGTGCCGGTCGGCGGCGCGGTGGTGGCGCGGATCGCACCGCTGCTCGGCATCGAGCCGCGGATGGACCTGCCGACCGCCGATCGCCTCATACTGGCCTCGATCAAGGAAAGCAGGTAAGGCGGGAGCCGCGTTAGGGCCGCTGGGTTCGGATCATGCTCTAAGTCGGTACGATGAAGCTTCGCGAGATTCTGCCTGCCGACGCCGAAATCGAGGGCCGCGCCGCCGATCTCGACGTCAGCGGCGTGTCGGCGGATTCGCGCGCGATCAAAAGCGGCGACGTGTTCGTCGCCATCGAAGGCGGCAAGACCGACGGCCTCACGTTCGTCGAGGCGGCGATCGCCGCCGGCGCTGCGGCCATCGTCGCGCAAAAGCGGCCCGAAGTTCCATTGCCGCAGCAGGTCGCTTTCGTGCGCGTCGGCAATGCCCGCCGCGCGCTCGCGCTGATGGCGGCAAGATTTTTTCCGCGCCAGCCGCAGACCATCGCCGCCGTCACCGGCACCAGCGGCAAGACGTCCGTCGCGGCGTTCACGCGTCAGATATGGATGGCGCTCGGCCATCGCGCCGCGAGCATCGGCACCATCGGCATCGTCTCGCCGCGCGGCGAAACCTATGGCTCGCTGACGACGCCCGATCCGGTCGCGCTGCATCGCTCGCTCGACGCGCTGGCCGGCGAGGGCGTCACGCATCTCGCGATCGAAGCGTCCTCCCATGGGCTCGATCAATATCGCCTCGATGGCCTGCGCATCGCGGCGGCAGCCTTCACCAACATCACGCGCGACCATCTCGATTATCATCCCAGTCTTGAGGCCTATCTCGCCGCCAAGCTCCGGCTGTTCGCCGAGCTTCTCCAGCCAGGCGGCGCGGCGGTCATCGATGTCGACCACGAGCATGCCGACGCGGTGATGGCCGCCGCCAAAGCGCGCGGCCTGACGATCATCAGCGTCGGCCGCCGGGGCGATGGCATTCGCCTGGTCGAATCCGTCATTGACGGTTATGCGCAGACGCTGCGCGTCGCGCATGGCGGGAAGGATTTTCGCGTGCGGCTGCCGCTGGTCGGCGAGTTTCAGGTCGAGAACGCGCTGGTCGCGGCGGGGCTGGCCATCGCAACCGGCGGCGATCCGGGCGCGGTGTTTGCCGCGCTCGAACATCTGACTGGGGCTAAGGGCCGGCTCGAGCTTGTCGGGTCAAGCCGCGGCGCGCCGATCTTCATCGACTATGCGCATAAGCCCGACGCGCTCGCCAAGGCGCTCGAAGCGCTTCGTCCTTCCGTCAGCGGCAAGCTCGTGGTGGTATTCGGCGCCGGCGGCGATCGCGACCGCGGCAAGCGTCCCTTGATGGGCGCCGTCGCCGCCGCCAAGGCCGACAGAGTCATCGTCACCGACGATAATCCGCGCAGCGAGGACGCCGCCGCCATCCGCGCCGCCATTTTGGGTACGGCGCGCGGCGCCGTCGAAATCGGTGACCGGCGCGCGGCGATCCGCGCCGCGATCGCCGATTTGCGCGCCGGCGACGTTCTGCTGATCGCCGGCAAGGGCCATGAAACCGGCCAAATCATCGGCGACCGGGTAATGCCGTTCAGCGATCATGAGGCGGTCGCCGCGGCCTTGAAGGAGCTTGCCGCATGAGCGCGCGCGCGCTGTGGACCGTCGACGACATGGCGGCGGCGATGGGCGCCGAGCGCCACGGCGCGCTGCCGCAGTCCGTGTCGGGCATTTCCATCGACAGCCGCTCGATCGGCCGGGGCGAAGCGTTCTTCGCCATCGCCGATCGCCGCGACGGGCATGAATTCGTCGCCGCCGCGCTCGCGGCCAAAGCGGGGCTCGCCGTCGTCGCCGCCGACCGGCGCGCCGATATGCCGAACGATGCGCCGCTCCTCGTCGTGCCCGACGTGCTCGTCGGCTTGCGCGCGCTCGCCGCGGCGGCGCGGGCGCGCACGCAGGCCAAGGTGATCGGCGTCACCGGTTCGGTCGGCAAGACCAGCACCAAGGAAGCGTTGCGGCTGGCGCTGTCCAAGGACGGCGAGACGCACGCCTCGGTCGCCTCCTACAACAATCACTGGGGCGTGCCGCTGTCGCTCGCGCGCTGTCCGGCGAGCGCGCACTATGCGGTGCTGGAAATGGGCATGAACCATGCCGGCGAGATCGAGCCGCTGTCGCGGCTCGCCCGCCCGCATGTCGCGATCATCACCACGATCGCGCCGGTGCATCTGGAATTCTTCGGCACGCTGACCAAGATCGCCGACGCCAAGGCCGAGATTTTTGCCGGCTTGGAGAACGACGGCGCCGCGGTACTCAATCGCGACAGCCCGCAATTCACCCATCTCAAACGCCGCGCCAAGGCAGCGGAGCGTCACACGCGTGATTTCGTTCGGCGATCATGCCAAGGCCGACGCGCGGCTGATCAAATGCGCGCTGCATGCCGGCTGCTCCACCGTGCAGGCCGACATCCTCGGCACCGAGCTTACCTACAAGATCGGCGCGCCCGGCCGGCATCTCGTGCACAACTCGCTCGCCGTGCTGGCGGCGGCCGAGCTCGTCGGCGCCGACCTGGCGCTGGCGGCGCTGGCGCTCGCCGAATTCAAGCCGGCGTCCGGGCGCGGCGTGCCGATCGAGATCGAGCTTCCGGGCGGCAAGGCGCTGGTGATCGACGACAGCTATAATGCCAATCCGGCGTCGGTCGCGGCTTCGCTCGCGCTGCTTGGCCAGACGCAGATCGGTCCCGCAGGCCGGCGCATCGCGGTGCTCGGCGACATGCTGGAACTCGGTCCGCGCGGCCGCGCGCTGCATCGCGGGCTCCTCGAGGCGGTGCTCGCCAACGCGATCGATCTTGTGTTCTGCTGCGGGCCGCTGATGCGGGCTTTGTGGCAGGCCCTTCCCGCCGGCCGTCGCGGCGGCTATGCAGAGGACTCCGCCGCGCTCGAGGCGCACGTTCTGTCCGCGATCCGTGCCGGCGACGCCGTCATGGTCAAGGGCTCGCTCGGCTCGCGCATGGCGCCCATCGTCAAGGCGCTGCAACGGCTGTCCGTGCGGCAGATAAATTACACGTCGGAAACCGACGCATCGGAAACTGACGCATCGGACGTTGCAGGCCGCGTCCGCACAAGGTTGATGCGATGCTCTATTGGCTGATCGATCTGTCGGACAAAATCACCGTCCTCAACGTCTTCCGCTACATCACGTTCCGCACCGGCGGCGCGGTCATCACCGCGCTGCTGTTCGTGTTCCTGTTCGGTCCGTCGATCATCGGGCGGTTGCGCTCGCTGCAGGGCAAAGGCCAGCCGATCCGCAGCGACGGACCGCAGTCCCACATCATCGCCAAGGCCGGCACGCCGACCATGGGCGGCTTGATGATTCTGTCCGGCATGCTGGTCTCGACCTTGTTATGGGCCAATCCGACCAACCCCTATGTCTGGATCGTGCTGTGGGTGACGCTCGGTTTCGGCATGGTCGGTTTCTATGACGACTATCTGAAAGTCACCAAGCAGACGCACAAGGGATTTCCCGGGCTCGCGCGGCTCGCCATCGAGGCGCTGATCGCGGCGGCGGCCTGCGTCGCTTTTGTCGATCTCGGCCGCGTGCCGTTCTCGACCTCGCTGGTGTTGCCGTTCTTCAAGGAACTGGTGATCAACTTCAGCTGGTTCTACGTGCTGTTCGCCATCTTCATCGTCGTCGGCGCCGGCAACGCGGTGAATCTCACCGACGGTCTCGACGGCCTCGCCATCGTGCCGGTGATGATTGCCGCCGCGAGCTTCGGCATGATTGCGTATCTGTCCGGCAACGCGGTGTTCGCCGACTATCTGCAGATCCACCACGTCGCCGGCACCGGCGAGCTCGCGGTGCTGCTCGGCGCCGTGCTCGGCGCCGGCCTCGGCTTTCTCTGGTTCAACGCGCCGCCGGCCTCGATCTTCATGGGCGATACCGGCTCGCTGGCGCTCGGCGGCATGATCGGCGCCGTCGCCGTCGCCACCAAGCACGAGATCGTGCTCGCGGTCATCGGCGGCCTGTTCGTGCTCGAGGCGGTGTCGGTCATCGTGCAGGTCGTGTCGTTCAAGCTGACCGGCAAGCGCGTCTTCAAGATGGCGCCGATCCATCATCATTTCGAGCAGCTCGGCTGGACCGAGCCGCAGATCGTCATCCGTTTCTGGATCGTCTCGGTGGTGCTGGCGCTGGCGGGGCTTTCGACCCTGAAGCTGCGATAACAATGTGGAGGGGCATTAGTCTCGTAAAAAATGGCATTGCCTCACATTCGGTGGAATGATTTTCCCGCCACCAGGCATTATCAGCCAGGGTCGACGATCAGATAACTGCTGCGGCACAAAAGGAAACGCCGCTCGATTGTAGCGGCGTGAGACCAGTTTGATTTCTAGCGATGTGCGCCGCTCAGCGCTTGGCGTCCATCTTCCATGCGATGCGGTGGGGGAAGCGGCATCGCAGGATGGTCATGCTTGCAAGTACGACTAGGCAACTAGCTTGTTGCGTTTTTCAGTTGTCGTGGACGCAACTCCGGCAAAACGGCATTTGCCAACCAGAATTCGTTGATACTCTTTATGAGTTTGTCGAACGCTTCATAGCCTACTGGCTTGCACAGATACGAATTTGCTTGGAGCTTGTAGCAATCAAAAATGTCATCAGGCGCGCCGGACATAGTCAGAATGATGGTCGGAATAAATTTCAGATTGTCATCGGCCTTGATTTGAGCCAAAACCTCACGGCCATCCATTTTGGGAAGATTTAGGTCCAGTAGTATTAGCTCTGGCCGGGGGGCGGTAGCGTACTTCGCCTCGCGCCTGAGAAAGCCATGGCCGCTGCACCATCGGAAACCACGTGCAGTTTTACAGACTTGTTGTCCTCCTGGAATGCTTCCAGTACGAGCCGGACATCGCCAAGGCTGTCTTCAACCAAGAGCACCGTTTTTGGTTTATCGTCTGGTTTAGGCATGCTGGCGGTCCTCCCACGCGTCGATTTGTGCGCGGTTTGGTGGACATGGTTACGTTCGAGACACCATGTGATACCGGCGCTTGTAGTTCTTGCAGTCTTTCGTTTGCTAAGCGTGAATACTGCGGCCCAAAAGCCGACTAACGGATCAGGTGCAGTTTCCTTGGCGGAACCGCATTCGCAGAGCTAATCTCGCCCCTAAGCGGCCTAAGCGGCGCGGTATCGAGGATTTGGTTACGAGGAATTTCGAGCAGGGACATGCAACAAAGCCTTATAACACGGGCGTTTCTCGCTCAAATCCGTAAGCTGCGGTAGCTTCGTCGTGATTGCGGTCACGACCTTTGCCGGTCAAAAGGTCGCGGTGTTCGGTCTGGGCGGCTCCGGGCTGGTGAGCGCCAGCGCGCTCTTGGCCGGCGGCGCCGATGTCGTCGCCTATGACGACAATGCCGACAGCGTTGCCAAGGCCAACGCCGCCGGCATTCCGACCGCCGACTTGCGCGGCGTCGATTGGTCGAAGCTCAGCGCGCTGGTGCTGGCGCCGGGCGTTCCGCTGACGCATCCGGCGCCGCATTGGAGCGTCCAGCTCGCACAAAAAGCCGCCGTCCCGGTGATCGGTGACATCGAGCTGTTCTGCCGCGAGCGCCGCCGGCTTGCGCCCGATGCGCCGTTTGTCGCCATCACCGGCACCAACGGCAAATCGACCACGACGGCCTTGGTCGCGCACCTCGCGGTATCGGCCGGACTGGACGCGCAGCTCGGCGGCAATATCGGCACGGCGATCCTCTCGCTCGCACCGCCGCAGGCCGCACGCATCCAGCCGCTGCGCGTTCACGTCATCGAATGCTCGTCCTATCAAATCGATCTCGCGCCTTCGCTCGATCCTTCGATCGGCATTCTGATCAATCTCAGCGAGGATCATCTCGATCGTCACGGCACGATGGCGCACTATGCGGCGGTGAAGGAACGCCTGGTCGCCGGCGTGCCGCCCGAAGGGACCGCGATCGTCGGCGTCGACGACGAATGGTGCCGCACCATCGCCGATCGGCTCGCGCAATCCGGCAAGCGCGTCGTGCGCATTGCCGTGCGGCACGCGCTGGCCGACGGCGTTTATGTCGAGGGCGAGCAAATCGTGCGCGCCATCGCGGGCACCACCACGCCAATCGCCGCGCTCGGCGGCATCGGCTCGCTGCGCGGCGTGCACAATGCGCAGAATGCCGCCTGCGCCACCGCCGCGGCGTTGGCGCTCGGCCTTTCGCCGGCGGCGATCCAGGCCGGGCTTCGCTCGTTTCCGGGGCTGGCGCATCGCATGGAGGAAGTCGGCCGCCGCGGCAGCGTGCTGTTCGTCAACGATTCCAAGGCGACGAATGCCGACTCGACGGCGCAGGCGCTCGCCTGCTTCGACGATATTTTCTGGATCGCCGGCGGCAAGCCGAAGACCGGGGGCATCGAGCCGTTGCGCGGGTTTTTCCCGCGCATCCGCAAGGCTTATCTGGTCGGCGAGGCGGCGGAACAATTCGCCGCAACTCTCGGCAATGCGGTGGCCCACGACATCACCGGCACCCTCGACAGGGCCGTCGCCGCAGCCGCGCGCGATGCCGAAACATCGGCCGCGCGCGAGCCGGTCGTGCTGCTCTCACCGGCCTGCGCCTCGTTCGATCAGTATCGCAATTTCGAGGTGCGGGGCGACGCGTTCCGCACGCTCGTCCTGGCTTTGCCCGGCCTGGTCGCGGCCAAAAGCGGGACATGACCGCGGTGCTGCAGCGAAGCGCGCGCAAACCTCGCGTCAGGCGCATCAACAAACTCGATGTCTGGCTCGCCGCGATGCTGCTCGCGCCGCGGCGGGCGACGGCAAGCATGGCGGTTTGCATCACGGTCTTTTGCGTCCTCGGCGTGTTTGTCCTCGTCCTGTCGAAAGCCGCCGAGGGCCTCTTCATGGACAGCACCGAGGCGTATGCCTGGGGCATGCAGTTTCTCGGCGGCTATGGCCGGCATCCGCCGCTCACCGGCTGGATCGCGCGCATCTGGTACAGCGTGTTTCCGGCGGCCAATTGGTCGTCGTACGCGCTGTCGGCGGTCATGACCGGCGTCTCGCTTGGTTCGATCTATCTGATCGGATGGCGTGTCCTGGGCTTGCGCCGGGCGACGCTGGTGGTCTTCGCGATGATGCTCTATCCGCTGTTCATCGGCGCCAAGGCCGACCGTTTCAACAATTATCAGGTGCTGCTCGCGGTGATGCCGCTGACGGTCTGGCTGTTCCTGCGGGCTTTCGAGAAACCAACGGCACGGGCGGGCCTGGCGCTCGGACTGGCCGCGGCTGCCGCGACGCTCACGATCTATTCAGCCGCTTTCGGTCTGATCGGCATCGGGCTTGCCGCCCTGGCGCATCCGCGCCGCCGGCAATTCTTTGCCAGTCCCGCGCCCTACGCCGCCATGATTGTTTATCTGCTCGCGCTGACGCCGCACATTGTTTGGCTGGTTCACAACGATTTTTCGTCGCTGCGCTGGGCGGAAGGTTTCGTCGGCGAGGTATCGCACCGCGCCCACGTCGCGACCTATCTCGGCCAGCATTTCGGCCTGCTTGCTTTTTGTCTGGTCGGCCCGGCCATCGCGCTATGGCCGTGGCGGTGGCGCCCCGGTCGCAGCGCTGCGCCATTTGCCGGCGAACGGCCGCTGGTTTTGATCATTGCCGGCGTCCTCGTCTTCGGTCCGGCTGTTGTCGGTCTCGTCTTCAATGTTTTTCTGAAACCCGATTGGGGCAATCAGTTTTTCTTTTTGGTCCCGATTGCGGTGGCGTCGCTGTTGCCGCAAGTCTTGGTAACGCGCCGAGCCGTCGCCAAAGCCGCCGTGGTCGCCGCGATTTTCGTCATGGGCTTGCTGGTCGGTTCGCCGGTCTATTCGTGGGCCCGCTTTCAGAAGGAACCGGACGACGGTCCCTACCGGCCATTCGCGGAAGCCGCCGCGGAGATTACGCATCTTTGGCACGACCGGTTTCATTCGCCGCTGCCGATCGTCGTGTCCGGCTTTGAAGTTGCCGCGCCGATCGTCTTCTACAGCGCCGATCATCCGAAAATGTATGCCGATTTCGATCCGGCCTATTCGCCCTGGATCGATTATCCGGCTGAACTCAGGCGGAAAGGCTATGTCGGCGTCTGTTTCGCCGATGATGCGCCCTGCCGGGCTAACCTCAAAACGCTGAATCCGAACGCCGAACAGCGCGATATCGCAGTGCAACGGCGCATGTACGGGATCGCGACGCCGCCGATGAAGCTGCATCTGGAATTCACCGGCCCCGGCAGCTGATGTGTCGCGGCAGTGCCGGGCGCGATCCCGCCCCGCGCTGCCGAATTGAACGGCGCCGAAGCGATCTTTAATCGCTTGGAAACCATCCCGGTGCGAGGACTAGGCGGGTTTGTCTTTCGGGACGCTTCTTGGGTACGTCGTTCTTGAGGACGCGGTTTTTGGGGACGTGATGGCCTCGCGCGCACAACCTACGCCGCTCAGCGAATGGTGGCGGACGGTCGACCGGCTGACGCTGGCAGCGCTTGGCGCGCTGATGCTTGGCGGTATCGTGCTGTGCCTGGCCGCCAGCCCGCCGGTCGCCGCGCGCATCGGCCTGGACCCGTTCCATTTCGTCAATCGTCAGGTGTTCTTTCTCGTTCCCGCCGCGGCGGTTCTGATCACGACGTCCTTCCTGTCGCCGCGCGAGATCCGCAAGCTGGCCTTGCTGGTCTTTGTCGTGAGCCTCGTCCTGGTGGCGGCCACGCCGTATTTCGGCGCCGAGATCAAGGGCGCGCGGCGCTGGCTGGTGATCCTCGGCGTCAACATTCAGCCGTCCGAATTTCTCAAGCCGGCGTTCGTGATCCTGACGGCCTGGCTATTCGGCAAATCCGGCAAGCGGCCCGACATGCCGGCCAACACGGTGGCGCTGGCGTTGCTTGTCATGGTGGTAAGCCTTTTGGTGCTGCAGCCGGATTTCGGCCAGACCATGCTGGTCACGCTGGTCTGGGGCGCGCTGTTTTATATGGCGGGCATGCGCTTTATTTGGGTGCTCGGTCTAGGCGCCAGCGCAAGCTTCGGCCTGCTGGTGGCTTTTTACACCGTCCCGCATGTCGCCCAGCGCATCAATCGGTTCCTCGATCCGGCTTCCGGCGACACCTTCAACATCGATATCGCCACCGAGTCGTTTGTCCGCGGCGGCTGGTTCGGCCGCGGCCCGGGCGAGGGTACGATCAAACGCATCCTGCCCGAAGGCCACACCGACTTCGTCTTCGCCGTGGCCGGCGAGGAATTCGGCGTCGTGCTCTGCCTCATTCTGGTGGCTTTGTTCGCTTTCATTGTCATCCGCGCTCTGGTCAAGGCGATGCGCAACGACGACGCCTTCATTCGTTTTGCCGCGGCCGGGCTCGCGATCCTGTTTGGGCTGCAATCGACCATCAACATGGCAGTCAATCTGCATCTGATGCCGGCCAAGGGAATGACGCTGCCGTTCATTTCCTACGGCGGCTCGTCGCTGATTTCGCTCGCTTACGGCATGGGCATGCTGATCGCGCTCACGCGCGAGCGGCCGCAGGCGCAGCTGTCGGGCGGGGTCATGCTCGCCCCGAGCGCCGTGTGATGCACCCCGGCGGCCGCGCGCCGGTGCTGGTTGCGGCCGGCGGGACCGGCGGGCATTTGTTCCCGGCCGAAGCGCTCGCCGCGGCCTTGATCGAACGCGGCATCGCCGTGCATCTGGCGACTGACCGCCGCGCCGCGCGCTATGGCGGCGCGTTCGTCGATGAGGCCGTGCATGTGATCGCGAGCGCGACGCTGCGCGCGCGCAATCCGATCGCGCTCACGCGGACCACCGCGGCGCTCGGCTTCGGCATGGTCCAGGCCTGGTCGCTGATCGGTCGGCTCAAGCCTGCGGCCGTGATCGGCTTCGGCGGTTATCCGACGGTCCCGCCGGTCCTGGCCGCAGCCTGGCGCGGCGTTCCCACCTTGATCCACGATGCCAACGCGGTCATCGGGCGTGCCAATCGGCTGTTGGCACCGCGCGTCACCGCGATTGCCACGACATTTCCCGACGTGTTTCGCGACCAGCCGCAACTCGCCGCCAAGGCAACGCTCACCGGCAATCCGGTGCGGCCCGCCGTCGTCGCTGCTGCAATGACGCCCTATCCGCCGGTGGACGATCCGCTGCGGCTCCTGGTGTTCGGCGGTAGCCAGGGCGCGCAAGTCATGGCCGACGTGGTTCCCGCTGCGATCGAAGCGCTTGAACCCGGCCTGCGGGCGCGGCTTGCCATCGTCCAGCAAGCCCGCGAGGAAGATCTGGCGCGCGTGCGCAGCGCCTACAGTAATTTGTCTGTCAGCGCCGAAACGGCGCCATTCTTTTCCGATCTGCCGGCGCGCATCGCCGCCAGCCATCTCATCATCGGGCGTTCGGGGGCCTCGACCGTCGCCGAGCTTTCCGCCATTGGCCGGCCGTCGATCCTGGTGCCGCTGCCGCACGCCCTCGATCAGGACCAATTCGCCAATGCCGGCGTGCTGCAAAGCGCCGGCGGCGCCATTCGCCTGGTCCAGCAGGAATTTACCCCGCGCCGGCTGGCCGGCGAGCTTGCCGCGCTTGCCGCTGCGCCGCAACGGCTGACGGCGATGGCGGCCGCGGCGCGGTCTCTGGGCCGGCTCGACGCCGCCGAGCGGCTTGCCGACTTGCTTCTGAAAGTGGCAGCGAGCGGTGTAAACCAGTAGGTTCGCGCTAGCGTTTCGTTTCAGGGAGACCGCATGAAACTACCGCTCGACATCGGCCCGGTGCATTTCGTCGGCATCGGCGGCATCGGCATGAGCGGCATCGCCGAGGTGATGGTGAATCTCGGCTATGTCGTGCAGGGCTCCGATCAGGCCGAGGGCGCCAACATCAAACGGCTGCGCGAGAAGGGCGTCAACATTGCCATCGGTCATGCGGCCGCCAATCTGGGCGACGCCAAAGTCATCGTCGTCTCCTCGGCGATCAAACACGACAATCCGGAACTGGTGGCGGCACGGGCGCAGCGGCTTCCGGTCGTGCGCCGCGCCGAAATGCTGGCCGAGCTGATGCGGCTGAAAAGCTGCGTCGCCATTGCCGGCACTCACGGCAAGACCACGACCACCTCGATGGTGGCGGCGGTGCTCGACGCCGGCGGCTTCGACCCGACGGTGATCAATGGCGGCATCATCAACGCCTACGGCACCAACGCGCGGCTCGGCGCCGGCGACTGGATGGTGGTCGAGGCCGACGAATCCGACGGCACGTTTCTCAAGCTGCCGGCGGATATTGCCGTCGTGACCAACATCGATCCCGAGCATCTCGACCACTTCAAGAGCTTCGAGGCGGTGCAGGACGCGTTTCGCGCGTTCGTTGACAACGTGCCGTTTTACGGTTTCTCGGTCATGTGCACCGATCATCCGGTGGTGCAGAGCCTGGTCGGCCGCATCGAGGACCGCCGCGTCGTCACCTACGGCGAGAACCCGCAGGCCGATGTGCGGCTGATGGACGTCTCGCACGCCGGCGGGACCTCGCTGTTCACCATCGCCTTGCGCGACCGCGCCGGTCAGTCGGTGCGCGAAATCAGGAACGTTGCGCTGCCGATGCCGGGTCGCCACAACGCGCTCAACGCCACCGCGGCGATCGCGGTCGCGCACGAGCTCGGCGTCGACGACAATCGCGTCAGGGATGCGTTGGCGCATTTCGGCGGGGTGCGGCGGCGTTTCACGCGCACCGGCGCCTGGAACGGCGTCACCATTATCGACGATTACGGCCACCATCCGGTCGAGATCGCCGCGGTGCTCAAAGCGGCGCGCGAGTCGACCAAGGGCCAGGTGATCGCCGTGGTGCAGCCGCACCGCTACACCAGGCTGGCGGCGCTGTTCGAGCAATTCTGCACCGCGTTCAACGACGCCGACGCGGTGATTGTCGCCCAGGTCTATCCGGCCGGCGAAGCGCCGATCGAAGGCGCCAACCGCGACGCGCTGGTGCAAGGCTTGCGCACCCACGGTCACCGCCATGTCGTCCCGCTCGACGGCCCGAAAAGATTGGCGTCGCTGGTCGCTACCATGGCGCAGCCGGGCGATTACGTCGTCTGCCTCGGCGCCGGGTCGATCACGCAATGGGCCTATGCGCTGCCCGGCGAATTGGCGGCGGTGAGCGAGACATGACCCGGAAAAAGCCCGGCCCGGAATTGATCAGCAACGTCCGGGCGGTCTTCGGCAAAGGTCGGGCGCGGCCGGACATCCGTGCCGCGATCAAAAAGTGCCTGGCGGTTCGCCACGTCGCCTTTGAGGACCTCGGGCTGTTAGGTCCGCTGGTCGCATCGCGGGGCTATGGCGTGCGCTATCACGACGCCGGCGTGCAGCCGATCGACGTCGAAACGCTGCTCGCGCCCGAATTGTTGATCGTGCTCGGCGGTCCGATCGGCGTCTATGAGGCTGAGACCTATCCGTTCATCGCCGACGAAGTCGCGGCGATCGCGGCGCGGCTGCAGGCGGACAAGCCGATCCTCGGCATTTGCCTCGGCGCTCAAATGATGGCGGCGGCGCTTGGGGCGCGAGTCGCGCCGGGGCCGGTCAAGGAAATCGGCTGGGCGCCATTGACGCTGACCGCCGATGGGCAAAAGTCGGTGCTGGCGCCGCTCGGCGCCGCACCGGTGCTGCATTGGCACGGCGACAATTGCGAATTGCCGGCCGGCTGCACCAGCCTCGCGTCGACGCCGCACTGTCCGGTGCAGGCCTTCATGCGCACGCCGTCGCAGCTCGCCTTGCAGTTCCATCTGGAAACCGAGCCGGCCCGGCTTGAAAGCTGGCTGGTCGGGCACACTGTCGAGCTTGGCAAAGCCGGCCTCGATCCGCGCGAACTGCGCACCCAGGCGCGCACATTTGGAGAGGCGACGCGCGAACTCGGACAGAAAGTGTTCTCGGCCTGGCTCGATAAGGCGGTCGGCACTAGATTTTGACGAGAGCGCGAGCCGGTGGCTTGTTGCCGGCCGCTTGGCCTGTCGCTAAATAAAGCAGCAATGTAAGAGGCATCCCGTGCGACGACCCGAGCTATGGGCAGAGTTGATGGAATTGACACCGGCCGAGCGTATCGAGCTGGTCGAGGACTTGTGGGATAGCATCGGACAGGAAGACCTTCCCCCGTTGACCCCGGAGCAAATACAAGAACTCGACAGACGATATGCGGAGCATGTGCGCGATCCGAGCCGCGCATCGAAATGGGATGACGTCAAAGCCCGATTGCTGGCCCGCTTTAGGTGAATCGGGAGCTGATACTCGCACCGGAGGCCGAGGCCGAAATCGCCGAGGCCGCCGATTGGTACAACCAGCAGAAATCCGGGCTCGGGGTCGAGTTCGTTCTCGCTGTGGCCTCAACGCTTGCCGCGATCTACGAGAATCCTTTTCAGTATCAAATCGTGTGGAAGGAATACCGCCGCGCAGGCATTGCTCGATTTCCTTATGGCTTGATCTACCGGTTGACGGATCGTGGGCCTATGGTGATCGCGTGTTTTCACGGCCGGCGAAATCCAAGAATCTGGAGGAAGCGGACCTAAATCAGGTCTTCGGATTCGCATGATTTTTCCCGACCTCATTGCCAAACTCAAAGGCCGGATGCCGGCACTGCGCGGCCGGCTTTTGGCCGATCAGTCGCTGGCCGAACTCACCTGGTTTCGCGTCGGCGGCCCGGCGCAAGTCCTGTTCATGCCGGAGGACGAGGCGGATCTCGCCTACGTGCTGCGCGAATTGCCGGGCGACATTCCGGTGACCGCGATCGGTCTCGGCTCCAATCTGATCGTGCGCGACGGCGGCATTGCCGGCGTGGTCATCCGGCTCGGCCGCGGGTTCAATGACGTTGCGGTCGAAGGCACGCGCATTCGCGCCGGCGCCGCGGTTCCCGATGTGAAGGTCGCGCGCGCGTCGCAGGAGGCGGGCGTTGCCGGACTGTCTTTCCTGCGCGGGATCCCCGGCAGCATCGGCGGCGCTCTGCGCATGAATGGCGGCGCCTATGGCGGCGAGACCAAGGACGTGTTGGTCGAGGCGCGCGGCGTCGACCGCCGCGGCGCCGTGCGTATCTACAACAATGCCGACATGGGATTTGGCTATCGCCATTGCGGCGTGGCGGACGACGTGATCTTCACGGCGGCGCTGTTCCAAGGCGCGCCCGGCGACGCCGTCGCCATCGCCGCCGAGATGAACAAGATCACCGAGAGCCGCGAAGCGACGCAGCCGGTCAAAAGCCGCACCGGCGGTTCGACGTTCAAGAATCCGCCCGGCCGCAAGGCTTGGCAGCTCATCGATGCCGCCGGCTGCCGCGGGTTGCGTCTCGGCGGTGCCCAGGTCTCCGAGATGCACTGCAATTTCTTGATCAATCTCGGCAGCGCGACCGCCGCCGACATCGAAATGCTCGGCGAAACCGTGCGCGAGCGGGTCAAGCAAAGTTCCGGCGTCGATCTCGAATGGGAGATCAAGCGGATCGGTGTGCCGGCGAGCTAGCCGCTCGCGGGTGTCGGCCAGCCGCGCGGTTGCGCCGCCTGGTCAACCCTCAAACATCATCTGCCCGGCCTTCGCTTCGTGCAGAATAAAGCCTTCAAGCGGATCGAACTCGCCGGTCCAGGGAGCCTGCGCCAGGACGCGTTTCGTGTCGGCATATCCCGCCTGCCATCGATGCTTGATGCCACTGCGGCTGAAGTCGATGTCCTTGGCATGGTCCTCGCCGGCGAGGGCTGGCGCCAGCAGGCGGACGACGTGCATGCGTGTGACGCAGCCATAGGAGGCAAGCTCGCTCGCCTCCGGCGTCGCCGCGATGTCGCTCGGCAGTTTCGCCGCCAGCTCGCGAATCACATGACGCAACTTGTGCAGCTGTTTTTGCCGCGCGATGTGCGTGGAGGCGCGGCTCGCATATTGAAGGTCTTTCTGGCGGGCGAGCACTTTCCAGATGGAATCCGGTTCGGGCCCGTTGGGCGCCCACATGTGGACGGCGAACACGACGCCGCTGCGACGCGGATTGTCGTCGAAGACCGCCTCGACGGGCGTGTTGGAGAGAATGCCGCCATCCCAATAGAGATCATCGCCAATCCGCACCGCCGGGAAGGCCGGCGGCAGCGCTCCGGACGCGACCACGTGTCGAATCGTCAATTCGCATTCACGGCTGTCGAAATAATGCATTTCGCCGGTTTGCACGTTCGCGGCTCCGACCGTGAGGCGCGGCCGGCCCTTGTTCAACTGGGCGGGATCGATCAGTTCTTCGAGCGTGCGTTCGAGGGGGTCCGTGGAATAGTAGGCGGAACGCTCGGGGCCGAGCGGAAGGAGGCCGAGAACAGCCAAAGGATTGGGCTTGAAGAACGCTGAAAGGCCGCCTGCGACGGTCATTGCGTTGGCCGCCCATTGCCCGACCAGCGGCGCCGCGGCCGTCAGTTGCGAGAGCGGCGGGTGGGTGACGCGGTGCCAGAATTCCTCGAGGCGCTCAAGGCGCTGCCCAGGAGGGCTGCCGGCAATGAGGCTCGCATTGATGGCGCCGATGGACGTGCCGATCACCCAGTCGGGCTCGATGCCGGCCTCGGTGAGAGCCTGATAGACGCCGACCTGATAGGCGCCGAGCGCACCACCGCCCTGCAGCACCAGAACAATTTGCCCTAGTTTCTCACGATTGAATTTGGTGTCGTCGGTCATGGCTGCTCCGTCCGTTGTTCGTCACGGTTTGGCGGTCCGCGCCACGAGCGGCGCCGGATCCGGCAGTTTCAGCGCGATGCCGAGAAGCACTGCGAGCAGCAGCGCCGCGGCCGTTGCCGCCACGCAGGCCGGCCAGCCAAATCGCTGGAACAGCGCGCCCGGAATAGCACTGCCGGCGATCCCGCCGACATAATAGCAGGCGAGGTAAATGCCGCTCGCCGACGCGCGGTCGGTCGCGGCGGCGCGGCCGACGAAGCCGGTGGCCACGGCTTGTGCGAAAAACGTTCCGGCGCCGACCATGACGAGACCTTCGAGGATCGGTTCGAGGCGATCCAAAAGCAAAAGCGGCAAGCCGGCCAGCGCCACGATGATGCCGCCAAGAAAGGCCGGCCGGACGCCGACGCGGCGAACAACGTAGCCGGCAAAAGGCGTGGTGATCACGGATGGAACGAACACGAAATAGACCAGACCGACTGACATCATGGACAGCGAGATCGGACTGCGGACCAGCACGAAATTGACGTACGTGAAAGTGGCGATAAAGGCGAAGAGGATCAAAAAACCGATGCCGAAACAGGTGCGCAGCGCGGGATTACGCAGATGCGTGCGCAGGACGGCAAGCGGGCCGCCCATGGTCGTTGTCATCGCCCGCATCGGCTCGGTTCGCGCCAGACCGAAATAGACCAGCGCCGCGCCGGCGAGATTAAGCGCCGCAAACGCATAGAAATTGCCGCGCAAACCGATGCTGTCGGTCACCGCTGCGGCCATCACGCGGCCGACGAGATTGCTCATCACGTTGCCGGTGACGTAGGCGGCGAGCGCACTTGCCGCGTCGTCGGCGCTTGATTGCTCGGCCAAGTAGGCCATGGTCAGCGTGAAGGCCGTTGCCATGCACAGCCCTTGCGCGATGCGAAGCGCCATAAACCACCCGATATCGGGCGCGCTCGCCAGCAGCGATGTTGGGATCGCCAACAGCGCCAAGCTGATCCAGATGCCGCGGCGGCGATCGAGGTCGCGGCTAAAGAGCGCGACCACGATGCCGGCGATTGCCATGCCGATGGTGCTGGCGTTGACGGCGACGCCCATCATGGCCGGCGTCGTGTGGTACGCGACGACGAGTTCCGGCAGGATCGCCTGGGCGGCGAACAGATCGACGAGCGTCAAAAAGCTGATAAGCCCAACGAGCAGCAGCCGTCGCATCACGACGTCACATGCTTTCGTTGGGATTCATATCCGGCGGTAGAATATCGGCCGAGATCAGCACAGTCGGATGCTTGGTGTTGTTCTTCCACCAATGTGACAGCGGTCCGAATTCCGCGGTCACGTCGCCTGCGCCGTGCTCGATCGGCACGGCGCAGCTGTTGCGGTATTCGGTGATCGAGCCGGAAATGATGTAGATGTTGGCGGGGCGCGCCTCGTGGCTGTGCCAAGGCACGATGCCGCCGGGCTGTACCACGAGCTTGCGCATCCGCATCTTGCGGCCGGCCAATCCGCCGCCCATCGGCGACAAATCGATCGAAGCGATGATCGTATCGGTGACGCCGGATGGGGTCGTGGGGCCGGGCTTCGTCACGTCGCTGCCCACCTTGTCCGCCGGACAGTCCGCGGCAAACGCCGTGGTCGTTGAAAGGGCGGGCGCCGCGGTGACGAGGGCGGCGAGAGTGAGCAATCGTGGCAGCGTCGTGCGCATGTCCGGTTTCTCCTTCGATCACGTTGACTAGGCCCAAACGGCAGCCAACGTTTTCCGCAAATCTGAAACAGGCGAAACTGCCGATTGGCTCGGAATTCGATAGCCGTTGGCTATGGAGCTATGGATTGAGACGGCGCGGTCTTGGCGCTAAATTTGATGGCGATGCCGCCGTCACAGACGTTGTCCGAGACGATGGCCGCGCTGCGGTCGCAATCCCGCGCGTCGGTCCGCGCCCTCTATGATGACTTGGTGATGCGTCTGACCGAGGCGGCTACGGCAGAGGGCGCCCTTAAGCCGGGCGACGCCTTTCCGGAATTTGCGCTTCCTGATGAAGACGGCAAATTCATATTGTCGTCCCATCTGCTGAAAACTGGCCCGTTGGTCGTGAATTTCTATCGCGGGCAATGGTGCCCGTTTTGCTCCGCGACGGTGATTGCCATGTCGGCCGCCGCGCCGGCGATCAGCGCCGCCGGCGCGACGATGATCGGCGTGTCACCCGAAGCCGGACGCTCGTCGTTCGCCACGAGCCGCAAGCGCGACCTCAATTTCAAGATGCTGAGCGACCTCGACAACGGGTTGGCCTTGCAGTGCGGACTGCTGTTTCGGCTGACCGATGACATCATCCGGCAGTATCGCGCCGACGGGCTCGACCTCGCCAAAGTTTACGGCAACGGCAGCTGGTTCTTGCCGATACCCGCGACCTACATCGTTCTGCCCAACGGCGACGTCGGTCGCGCCTACGTCAATCCTGATTTCCGTTACCGGATGGAGCCGCAGGACATCATCGATGCCGTCGGGGAATTCAGGCCTCGATAGCTGCGACATCGACGGCCCAGTCGCGCACGCGCGCGAGCCTGACGAAAGCGTCGGTGGCTGCCGAGAACGGTCGGCCGGCCACGGTTGCCAGACTGACCTCTCTTGTTATGTCCACGCCTTCGATGGGCCGCCACACCAGGCCCTCCATCAGCCGGCTGGTGCGGGCGGTGAACCCGACGCCGAACCCCGCACGAACAAGATTGAGCAACTGCTCGACGCTGTCCACGCGATGGCGCATGCGCGGCATGACGCCGCTCGCCGTACAAAGCTGGCGCAATCGCTGGCATCCGCTGCACCGTGCCCGATCGATGACGTCCTCGCCATCAAGATCGTGCAGCATAAGCATTGGCTTCGCGGCAAGCCGGTGAGAGGCGGACATGATGAGGCGGAAATTCTCGCTGAACAGAGGCCAGGTCCTCACGCGCTCGGGGACGGCGCTATTCTCGGCCAGAATAACCAAATCGGCGTCTCCCTTCAGCACCGCGTCCCGAACTTGACTCTCCGGCCCGCCCTCCACGGTGAGTTCGAAATTCGGCACGCCGTTGCGCACGCCGTTCAACACGTCGGTGAACAGGCGGCTCGGGACGGAGTTGCTGAGTCCGAGCCGCAAATGCACGACGTCGCCGCGCTTTAATGCCTCCGCCAATGCACGCGCCGACTGCGCCGCCAAATAGCTTTGCTCGATATGCGGAAGCATGGCGCGGCCCAGTTCGGTCAAATGCGTATTGGCCCGTTCGCGATGGAACAGCGGCCCGCCCAATTCGTCTTCCAGTTTTTTGACCGCGCGAGTCAGGGAAGGCTGCGTGACGTTGCATTCGTCCGCGGCCTTGGTGAAGTTCAAGGTCCGAGCGACGGCGAGGAAATAGCGAACCTGATGCGTCTCCATTCGCTCTGCTCTTGGTCGGCCAAGGGAAAGTAGCGGCTGCGCCCCTTGCGTCAATCTTAGCCCGATAAACTGCAGGTAACTTCGCCGTGTCGGTCGCGGCATCGTGCGCCGTTTTCCGTCGCCGGCGCGCCGGCAAAAATTGGGTAGAAACACTCGACCTTTCCACAATTGTGGATTCTATTGGTGACCCAGCGAATCAGCGGAATCGGCTGCTGAGGCATCCGGCTGGGCATGACCAAGCACGTCGCCGTTTTGATGGGAGGCTGGTCGGCGGAGCGCGAAGTCTCGTTGCGCTCGGGCCAGGCTTGCGCCGATGCGCTGACGCGTCTCGGCTACTCCGTTACCGCGATCGATGCCGGCCGCGATGTCGCCGCCGCGCTGACCAACGCCAATCCGGACGCCGCGCTCAACGTCTTGCACGGCCGCCCCGGTGAGGACGGCACGCTGCAAGGCGTGCTGGAAGTGCTCGGCATTCCCTACAGCCATTCCGGCGTGCTGGCGTCGGCGCTGGCGATGCACAAAGGCTATGCCAAGGCGATCTTCCGCGCCGCCGATATTCCGGTAGCGGAGGATGTGGTGGCGTCGCGCTTCGAAGCCGCAGAGCGCCATCTCATGGCGCCGCCTTATGTCATCAAGCCGATGGCCGAAGGCTCCAGCGTCGGGGTCTTCATCGTCACCGAGGACCATCCAAACCCGCCGCAGGAGCTTTACCGCGACGATTGGGCGTTCGGCGAACAGGTCCTGGTCGAGCGCTACATCCCGGGCAAGGAACTGACCTGCGCCGTCATCGGCGACCGGGCGCTCGATGTCATCGACATCGTGCCGACGACGCGATTCTACGATTATGAGGCGAAATACGCCGCCGGCGGTTCCAGGCACGTCTTGCCGGCGCAAATTTTACCAAATGTTTACCAGGAGGTCCGCAGACTCGCTTTGGCTGCCCACGACGCGCTTGGCTGCCGCGGCGTGAGCCGTGCGGACTTTCGCTACGACGATCGGGGAACGGGAAAGCTGGTCTGTCTTGAGATCAATACACAGCCGGGCATGACCGAGACTTCACTCGTGCCCGAGCTTGCTGCGTATGCGGGGATCACCTTCGACGAGCTGGTGAGATGGATGGTGGAGGACGCCTCGACCAACCGCTGACGCGGTCGGGGCCACAGCGGGGACCAGGGGCGGAACGACGCAACGCGTCTTCCGGTGCGCCGCGTCGTCCGCGCGCCGGACGTGGTCGGCGGCGCGGTCGCTTTTATTTTAGGGCGCTGCGCGATCGGCTGGATCGCGTCGGCTGGCTCGTGGCGTATCGGCAGTGGATCGAACGCTGCGGGGTGCGGATCGCGCGGCTGCCGCCGCCTGGATTTGGCATTGCCGGATCGGTTCTGTCTGCTGGCCGCGGCGCTGGCTTACGGCGCCATCGTCGGCGGTCACGTCGCCGAAGTCGATCGATTGGCTCAAAGATGCCCGCGACCAGGCCGCCAACGCCGCCGGTTTCCGCATCGCCGCGATCTCGCTCACCGGGCCGAAAGAGGTCAGCCGCGAAGAGGTGCTGACCATCGCCGGCGTGACCGGCCATGCCTCGCTGCTGTTCCTCGATGCCGAGGCGGCGCGTGCGCGGCTGATGGCCAATCCGTGGATCGCCGACGCGGCCGTGCTCAAGCTCTATCCGGACCGGCTGCAGATCAGCGTGACCGAGCGGCAGGCTTTTGCGCTGTGGCAGAAGGACGGCGCCGTCAGCGTCATCGCCGCCGACGGCACGGTGCTGGAACCGTTCGTCGAGGATCGCTATCGCGCCTTGCCGCTTCTGGTCGGCAATGGCGCCGGGCGCACCGGTTACGATTTCCTCGCCGTTATCGACCGCTATCCCGATATCCGCGGGATGCTGGGCGCCTCGATTTTCGTCGCCGAGCGCCGCTGGAACCTGCGGCTCACCAACGGCATCGATGTGCGGCTGCCGGAAACCAATGTCGAGCAGGCGCTCGACCGGCTGGTGGCGCTCGATCGCGAGAAAAAGCTCCTGTCGCGCGACATCGTGGCGGTCGATCTGCGGTTGCCCGATCGCGTCACCGTGCGGCTGTCCGATGCGGCGGCGCAGGCGCGCGAAGACGCGCTCAAGGATAAGGACAAGAAAAAGAAAAAAGGAGGCGACGCGTGAGCGCCCTCCATTACGGCCTGACACCGAAGATGAAGCCGATCTCGCCGCGGCGCAGCGCGCTGGTCGCCGCGCTCGATGTCGGCTCGAGCAAAGTCGCGTGCCTGATCGCGCGGCTGCGGCCGCATCCGCCGCAACAGGTCCTGACCCGGCGAAGCCATGCGGTCGAGGTGGTTGGCTACGGACATGCCGCGGCGCGCGGCACCAAAGCCGGCGGCGTCGTCAATCTGGCGCAGGCCGAAGAAGCCATCCGCCAGGCCGTCGATGGCGCCGAGCGCATGGCGTCGGTCGAGATTGAATCGGTCGTGCTGTCGATATCGGCCGGGCGCCTCGCCAGCGATCTGTTCGCCGCGGAGATCAGCGATCGCCGGCTCGGCGGTGTCGGAAGGCGATATCGGGCGCGTCTTGTCCGCCGGCAACCAGCATTCGATGCGCGAGGGCCGCGCCGTGCTGCATTCGCTGCCGATCGGTTATTCGATCGACGGCGGCAATGGCATCCGCGATCCGCGCGGCATGCTCGGTTCGCGGTTCGGCGTCGACATGCATGTGGCGACGACGGACGTGGCGTCGGCGCGGAATCTGATGTTGGCGGTCGAGCGTTGTCATCTTTCCGTCGAGGCGATGGTGGCCAGTCCTTACGTCGCCGGTCTGTCGGTTCTGGCCGACGACGAAGGCGATCTCGGCGCCGCCGTCGTCGACATGGGTGCCGGCACGACGACGATGGCGGTGTTCCACGGCGGCCGCTTCGTTCATTCCGAAGGTTTCGCGTTGGGCGGACAGAATGTGACGCTCGATATCGCGCGCGGTTTGAATGCGAGCGTCGCCGACGCCGAACGAATCAAGACGTTCTACGGCAGCGTGCTGGTCGGTGGCTCCGACGAGCGCGACATGATCACCGTGCCAGCCGATCGGGGACGACGAACGCGAGCAGGCGCAGTTCGTGCCGCGCTCGACGATCGTTCACATCATCAAGCCGCGCGTCGAGGAAATTCTGGAAATGGTGCGCGACCGGCTCGCGGCGTCTTCGTTCGCCGCCGAGGCGCGCGGCCGCATCATCCTCACCGGCGGCGCCAGTCAGATGACCGGATTGCCCGAACTCGCCGCCCGCATTCTCGGCCGGCCGGTGCGCATCGGGCGGCCGCTCGGCATCGCCGGGCTGCCGGACGCGGCCAAAGGCGCGGCCTTCGCAGTAGCGACCGGGCTGTTGGTATATCCGCAAGCCGCGCATCTCGAGCATTTTCAGACGCGCGGCAAGCGGTTTCTGATGAGTGGCGCGGGCGGCGGCTATTTCGCCCGCGTCGGACAATGGCTTCGTGAGAGTTTCTGATGGCGCTTGAGGCACGAAGTCAACGGCGTTGCGACTGACACCACAATGGCCGGTGGCGGACCGGCCGGGGCCGGGCGTTGACCACGCCCGCGCATGAAAGAAGAGGCAATCATGACTATCAATCTGAAAATCCCCGACATCCGTGAGCTCAAGCCGCGCATCACCGTGTTCGGTGTCGGCGGCGCCGGCGGCAACGCGGTCAACAACATGATCAGCGCCGGGCTCCAAGGTGTCGATTTCGTCGTGGCGAATACCGACGCGCAGGCGCTCACCATGTCGAAGGCCGAACGCATCATCCAGATGGGCGTGCAGGTGACCGAAGGGTTGGGCGCCGGCTCGCAGCCCGATGTCGGCCGCGCCGCCGCCGAAGAGGTGATCGACGAGATTCGCGATCATCTGTTGGGCGCGCACATGGTGTTCGTCACCGCCGGCATGGGCGGCGGCACCGGCACCGGAGCCGCGCCGGTGATCGCGCGTGCGGCACAGGAAGCCGGCATCCTCACCGTCGGCGTCGTCACCAAGCCGTTCCATTTCGAGGGCCAGCGCCGCATGCGTATCGCCGAGGGCGGTATCACCGAACTGCAGAAGTGCGGTCGATACGCTGCTGATCATTCCCAACCAGAATCTGTTCCGGGTGGCGAACGAGAAGACGACCTTTGCCGACGCCTTCGCCATGGCCGACCAGGTGCTCTATTCGGGCGTCGCCTGCATCACCGACCTGATGGTCAAGGAAGGCCTGATCAACCTCGACTTCGCCGACGTCCGCGCCGTGATGCGCGAAATGGGCAAGGCGATGATGGGGACCGGCGAAGCCGAAGGCGAGAAGCGGGCGATGACCGCGGCCGAAGCGGCGATCTCCAATCCGCTGATCGACGATGCCTCGATGAAGGGCGCCAAGGGGCTCCTCATCTCGATCACCGGCGGCCGCGATCTGACGCTCTACGAGGTCGACGAGGCAGCGACCCGCATTCGCGAAGAGGTCGACCAGGACGCCAACATCATCGTCGGCGCGACGTTCGACGAGGGCCTCGAAGGCATCATCCGCGTTTCGGTCGTCGCCACCGGCATCGATCACGTGCTGGCGCAGCGGCCCCCGGCAGCGGTGGCGGCCGAGGCGCGGATCGCCGAAGTCGCCCAGCGACTGCGCGCCGACAACGAAAAGCTGGCGCAGCGCGTCGAGCGGGCCGAGCCGGTCCGCCCGGTTGCTGCCGCGCCGGCCGCCGGCGGCGCCGCAGCCAGCGGGCCTCAACGAATTCGATCGAATTCGGCCAAAGCGGCGATGGCCGCTGCCATCCTGCCGCAGGGCACCGGCGCCGAAGTCACCATCCGGCCGCTCGGGCCGAAGCCGTCGCTGTTCATCGATCCGGCCGTTAACGGCCCGCGAGCCGCAGGAGCCGGAGGCGTTCATTCCGCCGCAACCGGAGCGGATGCCGTCGCGCAACATGCGCATGCCGCGCATCGACGAACTGCCGGTCCCGGCGCAGAACGAGCTGCGCGCGCGCCGCGGCGAGCTGCCCGGAGGAGCATCCGGAGAAGCGGCGGACGTCGCTGTTGCAGCGGCTGGCCGCGGTCGGTCTCGGCCGCCGCGAGCAGGACGACGAGGAGGCGCTGTCGATGCCGCCGCGGGCAGCAGCGCCGCTGCCGCCTATGCCGCATTCGGTTCCCGAGAGGCTTCCGGGAAGGCCGGCGCCGCGGCAAGAGTTGCGACAAGAGCGTCGACCGGAGCCGGTATCCGAGTACGCCAAGCGTGGGGCGCCGCAGGGGCTGGACCAGCATGGTCGGCAGATCCTGTGCATAACCGCAGCGAGGAAGACCAGCTCGACATCCCGGCCTTCCTCCGCCGGCAGGCCAATTGACGCCCCCGTTGGGGCGTCAATTTCAGCCGCGGCGGCGCGCCGTGCCGCCGACGGCGCTTTCCGCCTGGAAATCAATAAGATGTTGATTTTTTTGATTTAATTTAGTCGCCGGGTCGGCACAGGCTGCCTTAAGGGCGCGGCCGCGCCGGGCGTCGACCTACGGCGGCCGCCGGCGCTTTTGGCGCATTGCCGACATTAGTGCGGCCAGAACAAGGTAACACTTGGTAAGAAACCGTGAGTTGGCGGCGAATCGTGTCACCGGTATGGTTTACGTCGTCGTCGGGGAATTTGCGTTGGGGTGTGGTATCGGGGGTCTCGCGGGGTGGCGACTGACTCCTTTGTACGAAACCTTCGCGCTCCTCAGGGGTGGGGTTGGCCGGTTGCTGGGCAACTTGGCTATGAGGTGTAGGGCATGACGCGGGGCATGCAAGCTGGCAGGCAGACAACGCTGCGCGAGCCAGTGGCCGTTGCCGGTATCGGCGTTCATTCCGGCTGGCCCGTTACCGTCACACTTTATCCAGCCGAAGCTGACACCGGCATCGTCTTTGTACGCTGCGGCGCCAACGGCGAGAAAGATCGCGAACTTTCCGCCAATTTCCGCTCCGTGACCGCGACCGAATTCGCCACCGTGCTCGGCGACAAAAACGGTCCCGCCATTTCCACCACCGAACACGTGCTTGCCGCCCTCTACGGCCTCGGCGTCGACAATGCGATCGTCGAAGTCGACGGGCCGGAAATCCCGATCATGGATGGCAGCGCCTTGGCCTTTGTCGAGGCGATCGACCGGGCCGGCAGCGTGACGACGCCGGCGCCGCGGCGCTACATCAAGGTGCTCAAGCCGGTGCGGGTCAATGGCAATGGCTGCTACGGCGAATTGCGGCCGCATCCGCGCGGCCTGCGCATCGAAACCGAAATCGAATTCGATCATCCGCTGATCGGCCGGCAGCAATTCGCGCTCGACGTCGAGCCTCATGCTGTTCCGCCGCGAACTGGCGCGGGCGCGCACGTTCGGCTTCATGCGCGACGTGACCAAGCTCTGGAATGCCGGCTACGCGCTCGGCGCCTCGTTCGAGAATACGGTGGTCATCGCCGAAGACCGTGTCCTCAACGCCGACGGCGTGCGTTTCCCCGACGAGTTCGTTCGGCACAAGGCGGTCGATGCGATCGGCGATCTGGCGCTCGCCGGCGCGCCGCTGATCGGCGCCTACCGGTCGGTGCGCGGCGGCCATAAGCTCAACCACGCCGTGGTCACGGCGCTGATGCGGATCCGAGCGCGTGGACCTATGGCGAGATGGCGGAGCCGGCGCGCCGCGCACGCGGCCATGCCGATCTCGGGGCGGGCTTTGCGGCGGCCTATGGCCCAGACGTCTCTTGATTTCCTTGACTTTTTTCGCCTTAATCCCGGCCGATTGTCGGCCTAGTTGACGTTGGGCTGCTGACAGCGCCTTGCGGACACGCTTAACGTGTAGCATTGGGGCGAAGCCGGCGGCGGGCACGGGATCTTCATTGCGCTCATGATGTGGCGTTCACAGGGATCGTTCCGGTCCGGCGGCAAGTCGCGTGCGCTGGCGACGCTGCTGGTGCTGGTGTTTGCCGTGTCGGTGGCCGGCTGCAGCGTCTTCAACAAGGAAGAGGACTACGTCCCCGAAGATCCGGCCGACAAGCTCTATAACGAGGGCCTGTTCCTGCTCAACAACAAGCAGGATTACGAGGGCGCGGCGAAGAAATTCGACGAAGTCGATCGGCAGAATCCGTATTCCGACTGGGCGCGCAAGGCGCTGTTGATGTCGGCCTTCTCCTATTATCAGGCGCAGAAATACGACGACTGCGTCAACGCCGCCAAGCGCTACGTGACGCTGCATCCCGGCAGCCCGGACGCGGCCTACGCCCAGTATCTGATCGGCGCCTCGTATTACGACCAGATTCTCGACGTCAATCACGATCAGGGACGCGCGGACAAAGCGGTCGGCGCGCTCGAAGAGGTGGTGCGCAAATATCCGGATACGGAATACGCGCTCAACGCCAAGAAAAAGATCGACATGGCGCGCGACCAGCTCGCCGGCAAGGAAATGGAGATCGGCCGCTTCTACATGAAGAAGCGCGACTTCACCGGCGCCATCAATCGCTTCAAGGTGGTGGTGACGCACTATCAGACCACGCGCGAGGTCGAGGAGGCGCTGGAGCGGCTGACCGAAGCCTATATCTCGCTCGGCATTCTCGACGAGGCGCAGACCGCGGCCGCCGTGCTCGGCCACAATTTCCCGGATAGTCCCTGGTACAAGGACGCTTACAAGCTGGTGAAATCCGCGGGCGGCGAGCCCGCCGAGAACAAGGGTTCGTGGATGAGCCGCGCCTTCAAGGGGCGCGGCTAGTCACTGGCGCGCGGGCACCGACGCGCTAGTATCCGTCCGAGTTGGATTCGTCATTCCGGTCTCACCGTGTCAGCGGCGATTCGGAATCACGGCAACGTCCTCACCGTCATCGCGTCAACATGCTCGCCCGACTCTCCATCCGCGATATCGTGCTGATCGATCGCCTGGACATCGACTTCGGCGCCGGGCTTGCCGCGCTGACCGGCGAAACCGGCGCCGGCAAATCGATTCTGCTCGATGCGTTTGCGCTCGCGCTCGGCGCGCGCGGCGACACCGCTTTGGTGCGCGAGGGCGCCGAGCAGGGCCAGGTGACCGCCGCCTTCGACGTCGCCAAGGACCACCCGGCGCGCCGCCTCCTCGCCGAGAACGATCTGATTGCCGATCCGGCGGCCGAGGACGAACTGATCGTGCGCCGCGTCCAATTCGCCGACGGCCGCACCCGCGCATTCATCAACGATCAGCCGGTGAGCGTGCAGGTGCTGCGCGCGCTCGGCGCTGCCTTGGTGGAGATCCACGGCCAGCACGACGACCGCGCTTTTGTCGAGGCGGCGACCCATCGCGCGTTGCTCGATGCCTTCGGCGGCATCGAGGCTGACGCCGCCGAGGTCCGGCGCCTTTGGGAAGAACGCCGCGCTCGCGAGGCCGCGGTGGCAACGCATCGCGCCGAGGTCGAGCGCGCCCGGCGCGAGGCGGAGTGGCTGCGCCACGCAGTCGACGAGCTCGGCCGGCTCGGCCCGCAGACCGGCGAGGAAACTGCGCTCGCCGACCGGCGCACCGCCATGATGCAGGCGGAAAAATCCGCCGAGGATTTGCGCGCGACCCTTGACGCGGTGGCGGGACCGCAATCGCCAGTGCCGCCGCTGGCGACCGCGGTGCGGCGGCTGGAGCGCCGCGCCGCGCAAGCGCCGGCGCTGGTGGAGCCCGTGGTCAAGGCCATCGACTGCCGCGCTCAACGCGCTGGATGAGGCGCGGAACCATCTCGAACATGCGCTGCGCGTTGCCGACTTCGATCCCGCCGAGCTCGAACGCATCGAGGAGCGGCTGTTCGCGCTGCGCGCCGCCGGCCGCAAATATAATGTCCCGGTCGATGAGCTTGCAGCGCTGGCGCGCCGGTACGAAGGCGACCTGGCGTTGATCGATGCCGGCGCCGAGCGTCTCGCGGCATTGGAGCAGGAGGCGCTGGCGATCGTCACCCGCTACCGGCAGGCGGCCGCAGCGCTGTCGGCCGCGCGCCAGCGCGCGGCGCAAAAACTCGACAAGGCGGTCAATGCCGAGCTCAAGCCGCTCAAGCTCGAGCGCGCGCAATTCACGACGCAGATCGACAGCGAAAGCGAAGGTCCGGAAGGGCTCGACCGCATCGAATTCTGGGTCCGCACCAATCCCGGCACGCGGCCCGGGCCGTTGATGAAAGTCGCGTCCGGCGGCGAACTGGCGCGCTTCCTGCTCGCGCTCAAAGTGGTGCTGGCCGACCGCGGCTCGGCGCCGACGCTGATTTTCGACGAGATCGATACCGGCGTCGGCGGCGCCACCGCCGACGCCATCGGCGTGCGCCTGGCGCGGCTTTCCTCGGGCGTCCAGGTGATTGCGGTGACGCACGCGCCGCAAGTGGCGGCGCGCGCCGACCGGCATTATCTCATCACCAAGGACGCGCTCGCCAGAGGCAAGCGGGTCGCGACGCGGGTGACCGAGCTGGAAGCCGAGCGTCGTCGCGAGGAGATCGCCCGCATGCTGGCCGGCGCCGAGATCACCGCGGAAGCCCGCGCCGCCGCCGAACGTTTGATCCGGGCGGCGGGTTAGGTCCTCTAGGTGCCGTCGCTCTCGAGTGTTCCTGATGGAAAACATCATATTCAGAGAGCGTCCCAACGAGCACAATGAATGCGATCAATGGACTTTGGTCGGAGACCCCTATGACCACGATGAATATGTTGTGCAGGAACACGTTATGCTGGACGACGTCCTCTCGGGTAAGCCGTATCTGCGCTTGATCAGGCGCATGACTGTGGCGGAATTTTTGGGCACCGATCAGCCGGCGGCCGTGAAGCGCAAACTGCAATCCATCCTCGATGAGCGGAATACGCCGAGGTCCTGAATTCCGGCCCCGGAACGACGACGATGGCACCGAAGCAAAATTCATTACCTGCGGTCGAAGCGCTGACGGAAAAACAGGCGAAGGCCGAGCACGCGCGGCTGGCCGAGGAAATCGCCGGCCACGACCGCCGTTATTACCAGGACGACGCGCCGACGATCTCCGACGCCGACTATGACGAGCTGCGGCGGCGCTACAACGCGATCGAGGCACGGTTCCCGCAATTGCGCACCGCCGACAGCTTGACGCAGCGCGTCGGCGCGGCGCCCGTCCGCGCGCTTCGCCAAGGTGCGGCATGCGGTGCCGATGCTGTCGCTCGACAATGCCTTTGCCGACGCCGACGTCGTCGATTTTGTCGGCCGCATCCGCCGCTTTCTCCGGCTTCCCGAGGACGAGGAGATCGTGTTTTCCGCCGAGCCGAAGATCGACGGCCTGTCGATGTCGCTCCGCTACGAGGACGGCAAGCTGGTCACCGGCGCAACGCGCGGCGATGGCACCGAGGGCGAGGACGTCACCGCCAACGTGAAAACGCTGGACGACGTGCCGAAGCAGCTCAAGGGCAAAGGCGTTCCGTCCGTGTGCGAGGTGCGCGGCGAAATCTACATGACCAAGCCCGCCTTTCTCGCGCTCAACAAGCGCCAGGCGGAAGCCGGCAAGCCAGCTTTATGTCAATCCGCGCAATACCGCCGCCGGTTCGCTGCGTCAGCTCGATCCCTCGATCACGGCGTCGCGGCCGCTCGGCTTTTTCGCTTATGCCTGGGGCGAGATGAGCGCCATGCCGGCCGAAACGCAATCCGGCATGATCAAGTGGTTCGAGCATTGCGGCTTCAAGACCAATCCGCTGACCAGGATGTGCCGCTCGGTCGAGGCGCTGTTGAAATTTCACGGCGAGATCGAAGCGCAGCGCGCCACGCTCGATTACGACATCGACGGCGTGGTCTACAAAGTCGATCGTCTCGACTGGCAGGAGCGTCTCGGTTTCGTGTCGCGCATCCCGCGCTGGGCGATCGCGCACAAATTTCCGGCCGAGCAGGCGACCACGGTCGTCAAGGACATCGAGATCCAGGTCGGCCGCACCGGCGCGCTGACGCCGGTCGCCAAGCTCGAGCCGGTCACGCGTCGGCGGCGTCATGGTGCAGAACGCGACCTGCACAACGCCGACGAGATCGCAAGCGGCTCGACGTGCGCATCGGCGATACGGTGACGCATCCAGCGCGCCGGCGACGTCATTCCGCAGGTGCTCGGCGTCGTGCTGGAAAAGCGACCGCGCGGACGCCAAACCATATCATTTCCCGAAAAAATGCCCGTGCCCGCTGCACACCGACGTGGTGCGCGAGGAGACCGCGACCGGCGAGGAAGGCGCCGTCGCCCGCTGCACCGGCGAGTTCGCCTGCCCGTATCAGGACGATCGAGCATCTCAAGCATTTCGTCTCCCGCCGCGCCTTCGATATCGACGGGCTTGGGCGACAAGCAGATCGAATTGTTCTACGAGCAGCGAATGGGTCAAGGAGCCGGCCGACATTTTCACGCTGGAAGAGCGCAACAAGAAAATCCGCCTCGAGGAGGTGGAAGGTTTCGGCGAAACCTCGGTGCGCAATCTGTTCGGCGCCATCGAGGCGCGGCGCCAGATCTCGCTGGAGCGATTCATTTACGCGCTCGGCATCCGCCATGTCGGCGAGACCACGGCGGTGGCGCTGGCGCGCGGCTATGGCACGCTGGGACGGCATTTCATGACGCCTGCCTGAAGCTCGCCGACGGACGACGCCGAGACGCAGCGAGGAGATGGATGCGCTCGATCAGATCGGCGAGACGGTGATCGAGAGCCTCGAGCGACTATTTCGGCGAGGCGCACAATCGCGGCGCATCGAGCGGCTGGCGGCGCAGGTGCAACATCCTGGACGCCGAGAAGCCGCGCGCCGAATTCGGCGGTCGCCGGCAAGACCGTGGTCTTCACCGGTACGCTGGAACAGATGACCCGCGACGAAGCGAAAGCCTCCGCCGAGCGGCTCGGCGCCAAGGTGTCCGGCTCGGTGTCGAAAAAGACCGACTACGTCGTCGCCGGCCCTGGCGCCGGCTCGAAGCTCGCGGATGCGAAAAAGCTCGGCGTCGCCGTGCTGACCGAAGACGAGTGGATGAGGCTCATCCGCTGAGCGTCGCCAACCCAGTGGCGTCATGGCCGAGCTCGTCCCGCATCCCGTCTCAAGTATCGCTCGTGAAACGCCCGGACTGGCCGGGCATCGGCATGATCAGCCTGCGACGCCGCTATATGCGTCCGCTAAACCAACACGATCACGATCACAGAATGAGGCCGAGTCCGCCGCCGGGATAGTAGCCCCAGCCGCTGGAATACGGCCACGTCGGCAACGCGCCGACCAGCAAAAGAATAAGAATGATGATCAGAATAGTCCCGAGCATGGTTTCCTCGCTCCGTCCCAAACCCTGCAGATAAAACGCCGATATCACGAGAGGTTCCGTTGTTTGGAACGCAAGGTTAATTCGCACGGCGGCGGCGAATGTCGCCGCAAACAGCCAGGCCCGTGTGGTGGTATCCAGCGAAGGCGCCAGCGTTTCGCGCACGCGCGCCTGATAGGCGTCGAACCAGGCGCGCTCGTCCGCGGTCATCATGCCGGGCTCGATGAGCCGCGTGTCGATCGGCACGAGCGTCAGCGTCTCGAAGGCGTTGAGCGGCTTTTCCGCGCCGGCGACCGGGGCGGCCTCGGTCACCAGCACCAGATTTTCGATGCGGATGCCGTAGGCGCCGGCGCGGTAATAGCCCGGCTCGTTGGACAGGATCATGCCGCGCTTGAGCGCCGCGCCGCCGAGCTTGGAGATGCGCGCCGGCCCTTCATGCACCGACAGATAGCTGCCGACGCCGTGGCCGGTGCCGTGATCGAAATCGAGCCCGGCGCGCCAGAGAAATTGCCGCGCAAACGAATTGAGCTGCGCGCCGCTCGTGCCGTCGGGAAACACCGCCCGCGCGATGGCGATATGGCCTTTGAGCACCAGCGTGAAATTCCGCCGCATCTCGGCGGTGGGAATCCCGACGGCGACCGTGCGCGTGATGTCGGTGGTGCCGTCTTCGTATTGGCCGCCGGAATCGAGCAGAAAAAGCTCGTTCGGCGCGATGCGGCGATTGGTCTTGCGCGTCACGCGATAATGCACGATGGCGCCGTCGGGGCCGGCGCCGGAAATGGTCGGGAACGAAATGTCCTTGAGCGCGCCGGTCTCGCGGCGAAAGCTCTCCAGCGCCTCGACCGCGGCGATCTCGGTCAATTCGCCGCGCGGCGCCTGCGCGGTCGAACCAGGCGAGGAAGCGCGTCACCGCCGCGCCGTCGCGCAACTGCGCCGCCCGCGCGCCGTCGATCTCGATCCGCGTTCTTGATCGCCTTCATCGGCACGATCGGATCGGAGCCGCGCAGGATCGAGCCGCCGTTGTCGACGATCAGCCGCGCGATCGCTTCCGGGCAGGTGGCCGGATCGAGCCAAACGGCCGCGATGCTCCCGGCCGAGCGCGGCGAGATCGCGTTCGAAGGCGGCGTTGGGGCGGACGTCGGCGATCTCCTCCAGCTTGGATCGGACTTCATTGCCGATCTTGCGCAGGTCGACGAACAGCGTCGGCCGGCCTTCCTTCGACACGATGGCGAAGGCGAGCACCACCGGCGTGTGCGGCACATCGCTGCCGCGGATGTTGAACAGCCACGACACCGCATGCGGATCGGTGATCATCAGCGTATCGGCGGCACGGCTTTGCATGTCCGGCGCGGACACGCGCGAGCTTGCCGATGCTTCTTCGCCGGCAAAGCGCAGGTCATGCGCCACCACGGCGCCGAGCGGCGGCTCCGGCCGGTCGGTCCAGATGGCGTCGATCGGGTTTTCCTCGACGGCGACGAGGCTGCCGCCGGCCTCGCTGCAGGCTTTGACGAGCCGCTCGGTGCCGTCGACGGTGTGCAGCCACGGCGAGTAGCCGAGCCGCGCGCCGGCCGGCAGATTGGCTTTGATCCAGGCCGGCGGCGGATTCTCGACCAGGTGCTCGACGGCAAAAACCCCGCCGTCGACTTCCTCGCGCACCTGCACCTGATAGCGGCCATCGACGAACAGTACGGCCTGCTCGGCCAGCACGATGGCAAGGCCGGCCGATCCGGTGAAACCGGTGAGCCAGGCGAGCCGCTCGTCGGACGGCGGAACATATTCGTTCTGAAAGCGGTCGGCGCGCGGCACGATGAAGCCGTCGAGCCCGCGCGCCTTGAGTTCCACGCGCAAGGCGGCGACGCGCGCCGCGGCTGCGGCGGGGTCGGCGCGATCGTCGAACGATTGGAAATGAGCCTCGAACATGCGCGGCAATCTATGTGGCCGACCGGGAACGGGCAACCGCACGCCGCCGCGGCGCGCGGCGCCGCAAAACCAGCGTGGTCCAGCCGTCGATATCGATGCGGTGCTGCAGCACCAGCGGCCGATAAGCCGCGATCACGGCATTGGCCTGCGACCGCAATATCCCGGACAGGACGACGCGGCCGCCGCGCGCCGCCACATGGCGCAGCGGCGCGGCGATCCGCTGCAGCGGCCCAAGCAGAATGTTGGCGAGGATCAGATCGAACGGCGCGCGGACACGGATGGCGCGCCGATCGATGCCGTCGGCTGCCACGACCGCGACAAAGCCGGCGGCACGATTGCGCCGGGCGTTGTCGCGCGCGGCGCGCACGGCGGCGGCATCGATGTCGGTCGCGAGTACGTGCGCGCGCAGCGCCCGCGCCGCGGCGATGGCGAGCACGCCGCTGCCGGTGCCGACATCGAGGATGCCTGTCTTTTTCGTCACCCTGCGGTGGCCGCCCGTAGCGCGACCCTCGAAGGGCGGCCGCGCGGGCCGTATATCCTTCGAGGCTTGCTTCGCTCGCACCTCAGGATGACGGAAAACAGGTTTGCGCCTGTTCGCCAGCTTGCAGATTGCATCGAGCGCGAGGAGGCAGCCGCGCGTGGTGCCGTGATGGCCGGTGCCGAAGGCAAGCGCCGCCTCGATCTCGATGCCGATGCGGCTCGGCGGCACGCGGGCGCGGTCATGGGCGCCGTGGACGACGAAGCGGCCGGCGGCGACCGGCGCCAGTCCGGCGAGACTTTGGCGCACCCAGTCAGTCGCCGCGACGCGGCCGAATTGCAAAGCCGCGGCCACCTTCGGCCCCGCCGCCGCATCCACCGCGGCGCGCACCGCCTCTTGGTCGAACGGGGCGCGACAATGGATCGCGACCTGCCAGCGCCCGCCGCCGGCGTCCGAAAAACTCACGGCGACGTCTTCACCGGCAAAACGATCGGCAACGAGATCGCCGACGCCGCGTGCCGTCCGTTCATCGGTTTCCAACCGTGCAACCAGGGACGAAGGATGAGCGGGCGTCGCAGAAGACATTGATGGGATCTTCGCTTTTTGCCTGGTCCCCGGAATTCACAGCAAATCGGCCAGGCATCGCCGTGCCGAACGTTCCGATTCATTCACACGGTGATACCCAACTTATCCACAAGTTTTCCGGCGTCGCTTCAACAGCGTTTCTGCGCGCCGATCCGCGATCAAATGGGCGATCGCTCGTGCGGCGAGCGAAGCACCTCTGGTTGCAAATCCAAATTTGACACCGGATTTTCAAAAATTTGCTATGATTTGTTTGATTCTGAAACGCGCGTGAGAACGTTTCTCAAGCGTCGGCGGCCTTTGGAATCGCAAGCGCGATCGGAAGCGCGATCGGAAAGGCCCGGATGGCCGATTTGGGAGAGTTCGCATGAATGTCATTGTCTTTGCGTCCCGCAAGGGCGGTTCGGGGAAGAGCACGCTGGCGGCCCATCTTGCCGCCTACGCCCATAAACCGTCGCGGCCGTGTCTGCTCATCGACACCGATCCGCAAGGCTCGCTCACGCTCTGGCATAAGCTGCGCAACGATGCCGAACTGCCGCTGAAGACGACGCAGCGCGGCGTTGCCGACATCGTCAAGGCGGCCAAGCGCGACGGCACCGAATGGGTGTTCATCGACACGGCGCCGAGCATGACGGCAAGCGTCACCGACGCGATCCGCGCCGCCACTCTGGTCGTGGTGCCGTGCCGGCCCGGCGTGTTCGATCTCGACGCCGTCACCGAGACCGTCGCGTTCGCCCGGCAGCTGCGCAAGCCTTACGCGGTCGTCATCAACGGCGCGCCGCCGCGGCGGCAGGACATCGAGTCGCCGCTGGTGACGCAGGCCCGCGACAGCCTGCTCGGCCTCAACATCCCGGTCTGGGGCGGCCAGGTCACGCAGCGGGCGAATTTCATTCTCGCTCTGGCCGCGGGCGAGGGCGCCAAGGAATATGATGCCGATTCGTTTGCGGCGGCCGAAATCGGCCGGCTGTGGGCGGCAATCGAAAAGTCGGTGCGGGCGATCCACGGCGCGCGCGAGAGCGCGGCGATGCACAAAGTCGCGGCCTGACACGACCGGCTTCTTGAGCGAGCCGCGGCGCCTTACAGCGCCAAACTCCGGCTGCCACGCTCGATCCGCATCGGCTCGGCGACCGGCTCGAGCGTGGTCGCCATCGCTTCGATGCGCCCGATCACGTCGCGGGAATACGGTCCGACGTGCAGGTAAAGCGCCATCATCGCCACAATCCAGCGGATCGAAGCCGGATTGCTCGCCATGCATTGCGTCAGGGTGCGCCGGAAGATCTCGCGCGGTTCCGGCAGGTTGGTCATGATGCGATGCACGATGTCCAGGCTGCCGAGCTTGTGCCGCGAATGCTCGGCGCGCGTGCGCTGCTGCTTGCGGCCGGAATTGTCGAGCATCTTGGCGAGCCGCAGCAAACGGCCGGCATAGGCGGTCGGCTCGTAGATGCGTTCGAGGACGTTCACGTAGTCGGCCAGGATCTCCTGCCGCGGCCGCAACGTCGTGAAGTTGAGACCCATGGTGCATTGGTCCGCACTCTTGACGTCGGCGCGCTCGGGAAACGGATGCAGGCGGCCTTCGCCTTCGAGCCGGCGGGTGAGCTGCGTGTTCGGCAATGCGTAAAGCAAGCCAACCATGCAGACCGGAATGGCGGCGTCCTCGATCAGCTCGACCATGGCGTCGGCCATCGAGCGTGTCTCGGTGTCGAAGCCGATGATGAAGCCCGCGGTCACAAAAAGGCCGGCGGCGTAAACCTTGTGGATGCTCTCGGCGATATTGCGCCGCGTGTTCTGCTTCTTGCGCATCGCGATCAGCGTGGCGGGATCGGGGCTCTCGATGCCGATGAAGACGCCGACGAAATTGGCGCGGTTCAACAGCCGCAGCAGCTCGGCGTCGTCGGCGATATTGATCGAGGCTTCGGTCGTGAACTCGAACGGACAATCGTGCGCGTCAAGCCACGTTGCCAGCTCCGGCAGGAACGCCTTGACGGCCTTCTTGTTGCCGATGAGGTTGTCGTCGACGAAGTCGACGTGGCCGCGATAGCCGAGCCGGTAGAGCGCGTCGAGCTCGGCAAGCATCTGGGCGTTGGTCTTGGCCCGCGGCACGCGCCCGTAAAGCTCGATGATGTCGCAGAACTCGCAGGTGAACGGGCAGCCGCGGGAGAACTGCACCCCGATGTGCAGATAGTCGTCGAACTTGAGGAGATCGAAGCGGGGGATCGGCGACTTGGTCACGTCGACCTGAAACTTCTCCGCCTCGAACAGCCCGTCGCGTGCGCCCGCCTCCCAGGCTTCGACGAATTGGTCGATGATGCCTTCGGCTTCGCCGAGGATGCGAAAATCGGCGGTCTTATAGAGATCGGGAGTGGAGGTGACGCTCGGGCCGCCGACGGCAACCGGCTTGCCCCGCGCCCGGCAGAGATCGATGACATCGAGGGTGTCGCCGCCTTGCGGCAGCATGCCGCCGGTCAGGACCAGATCGGCCCAGTCGAGGTCGTCGTCGGTCAATTCTTCGGTGTTGCGGTTGACCAGGCGCACCGACCAGGAGGCCGGCAGCAGTGCCGCCAGCGTGATCAGGCCGAGCGGGGGGGCGGGATATTTGGCGCCGAAGACTTCAGCGGTCCGCGTGAAATTCCAGAACGTGTCCGCCATGAAGCGGGGGTAGATCAAAAGGGCGTTGCACGCCTTTGCAGGTTTTGCATGTTCCACCCCCGACCGCCTTCCGTTGGATCTTAACGGTAGGCGGCGGCGGCGCGTGTGTCCAGCGCTCTATCCCGGCTTCGCGGTGTTTCAGTACCGGTTGTTGTAGGGCTGCACCACGTAGTATTGCACCGGCGGCGGTTGCTGCGGGAAATAGGTCTGCGGCTGGCCGTAATAGGGCTGCGGCTGCTGCGCCTGCCGGTAATATTGCGGCTGGCCATAATTCGGTTGCGGCGCCTGGCCGTAATATGGCGGCGGCGGCTGTTGCCGGTAGTAGCCTTGCGGGTCGTAGGGCCGCGGCGGCTCGGGCTGGTAGCCGTCATAGCCGGGCGGCGCGACCTGCATCGGCTGGACCGCAACCTCCTCGACCGGCGCCCGGCGCCGGACCATCTCCTGGCCGGTCGCGGGCGTTTGCCCGGAGACGATCACGGTCGTTTCCTTCATGCCTTCGGCCTTCACCAGCGCGAACAGCGTCGCCGCGTTGGGCGGCGCCAGCCGCACGCAGCCATGCGACACCGGCAAG
Organism: uncultured Alphaproteobacteria bacterium; assembly: GCA_963829395.1. Lineage (GTDB taxonomy): Bacteria > Pseudomonadota > Alphaproteobacteria > Rhizobiales > Xanthobacteraceae > BOG-931. The sequence continues at coordinate 70,991 of CAWHHX010000007.1, forward strand.
CCGAGGTGCTTCACGTCGGAAAAGCCGTGAATGGCGTGGCCGCGCATGTCGAAGAACATGGTGTGCGGCATCGGCGCATTGTCCCACTCCTGCGACAGGTGGTCGGCATCCATGCGGTTGATCTTGAAGGTGCCGTTCGGCGTGTCGTAGCCGGCCCGCCCGGTCGACACCGGCCAGACGTACCGGGTCTCGCCGTCGACCGCGACCGTCATGCGCTGGGCGTTCTTGTCGATGTTAACGACGATGGCAGCATGGGCGGACGCGGCAGCCGCAATCGTCAGCGCCGCGGCCAGGAGCGAGGCGGGGAGCAAGGCACCGATACGCATGAACACACCCGATGGGACGGCCGGGACGATTGTCCCTGCATAGAGGAAGTCTGTCGCGAGCAATTGGTTCAAATCAAGAGCGTCGCACCCTGCAAACAGCAAGATAGTGAACGACGCCGGCAAAAGCTTGAATGAAATACGGCCGGATTGGTTAGGGCCGATGGCCTTCTCGGCTCAGTCCCGCGCTCGCGGGAATCCAGGGAGGCCGTGCTGATGGTGCGGTGAGTCGCTGGGTCCCCGCTTTCGGATGAACTGGTATGGATGTCGCCTGAAGTACTGGAATGGCGAGCGCGCCAAGCTACCCGAACCCATCGCGCTTGAGCCGCACGATCGCCTGATCCAGCGCCGCCAGGAAGCTCGAGCGGTCGCGCGGCGCAAACGGCTTCGGCCCGCCGGTGATCTCGCCGGCGCTGCGGAGCGAATCCATCAGATTGCGCGTGGCCAGCGTCATGCCGATCGAGTCCGCAGTAAACGGCCTGCCGTTCGGCGCGATCACGGTGGCACCCGCTTTCACGCAACGGCTCGCCAGCGGCACGTCGGCGGTGATGACAATGTCGCCGCGTCCGGCGCGCTCGGCGATCCAATTGTCGGCTTCGTCCATGCCGGCGCCGACGACCACACGCTCGATCAGCTCATTCCGCGGCACCGCGATCGGACTGTTGCTGACGACAAAGACTTTCAGCGCCACGCCCTTCAGCGCATGCCGCTCACCAACGCGATATACTTCCTGCTTCACCGGGCAGGCATCGGCGTCGACGTAGATGGCGACGGGCTTCGGTGAAGGAGGCAGGGAACCCACACCAATCTCCGTGAATTTATCCAGCACAAGCCTTCTCTTGCGTCTTACCGTCCCATCGGTGCCAAAAACCGAAGTAGCCGGGCGAGCGCTCTTACAACTCGAAGTTTAGCGTAGAATCATGTATCGTTAAATTGACGCGGAGCGCCCGATGGCGTCAGTGGTACAAGGAGCGGACGTATTGGAAGCTTGGCGCAATGGGGCACAGCTCCTTTCGCAAACGCCCGATCATGCCATTTGCAATTTGATTACTGAAGTCAACGATCCAATCGTGCACGATCCTGAATGGTACCGCCGGTTTGATCCGAAAAGCGTTGGTGCAGACGATCGGTTATCCGTAGTCGCAAAGGTTCTATTTCCCGGTTTGCCGAGGCGCGAAGATGAAACAAGGCCCGCGTACTATGATCGTTGCGCAACTCTATTACAGCGGTCGTTAAATCAAAAAAGACTCCATTCAGGCTGGGGATCAACGTATTTTCAAAGGTTGCTTTCGCTAGACGGTTCAGAAAATCAGATTGAACGCGCCATTCACGTCCTATCCACATGGCAGGTGCGCGCCGAAACGTCGATTGTGGCGCACACATCCTGCCCAAGGATCGATGGCTTGAGAAAACGGGGTAGTCCTTGCCTGCAGTATATTGAGGTTCTGTGGAGGCCCAATGGCATTCTCGACTTGGTTGCGGTCTATCGCAACCACGATTTCCTCAATAAAGCGCTTGGAAATTTTCTTGGTCTGGGGCGGCTCTTGCAATTCATAGCGGCCGAAAGTGGAAAAACACCGGGACGGCTAGTATGCCACTCAGTTCACGCGTACAGCCAGAACATCGGCAAACTACGAGAGCTTTTAGCCAGATGAAGGCTAGTCAGACGACATTTGACAAGCTGGTAGTGCAAGTACGTCAGTGTGTGCGTTGTGAGCGAATGGCAGGTAGTTCTCGTATCTTTGGTCATTCAAGCGGCGAGATTACGGCTCCACTAATGTTCATTGGAGAGGCACCGGGACGTTTGGGTGCCGATGATACGTCGATCCCGTTTCACGGAGATCGTGCGGGTGAAAATTTCGAAAGGCTAATCGCACAGGTCGGTATTAGCCGATACGACTGCTTCATCACAAATGCGGTCTTGTGCAATCCGAAAGATGAAAAGGGCAATAACGCAACCCCTTCACGGCGGGAAGTTTCAAACTGTGCTGACTTCTTAAGGGCTCAAATCGATCTTATCGGTCCCAGAATTGTCGCGACGTTAGGCACTCAAGCCCTTAACGCTCTGAAGCTTATTGAACCACACACTCTTGAGCTATCAAGAGATGTCCGCAAATCGTACGGCTGGTACGGAAGAACTCTTATCCCACTTTACCATCCCGGTCAGCGCGCGATGTTGCATCGCAGTTTTTTGAATCAGCTTGCCGACTACAGATTTTTGGCCGAACGCCTAAACGGCCTTAGTAAAGGCTCAAAAAAAACGGTCGTGCGTGGCAAAACAAGCTCAGCCGCTACGAACGTCGTCCGATGTATTCTGGAAGCCAGCGGCGGAGTATCGTACTTCCGTCTCCATAAACTATTGTACATGTTAGAGTATTACCAGGTCAGAAACACAGGACATCGACTGACCAACTCCTACGCGATCCGACAGAAAGAGGGTCCGTATTTTGTTGATCTTCACATTTCAAAGCTAAAGCGGGCGTTACCTGATCTAGCTGTTTATACAAAAGAAGGCGCGTTGTGGCTGACACTCGAACGAAATGGCGATCTGTTTTCGGATACTTCCACTAATGACGAACTTCGAAGTTTTGTTGCGTCCATCGTCGAACGCTATCGCGTTCGAACCGACGACGAGCTGAAGACGGCTGTATATTTAACTTCACCAATGCGGGCTATCTTGCGCAAGGAAAAATACGGTGGCGCGAATGTTTTTAACGCCGCCATCGATTTTTCGCCTGCAAGCCACGAGCTTCAAAAGCAATCTAGGTCAACGCCGGCCGGGAAATGACAAGGTTTCTGCGTTTCGAGATAGGCGGGTCATCTGCTCTATTGTGGATGCTTTTGTTTTTAAGTCCCTATTTTAACATCGCAGCTCTAATTCAAGTCGATGCGATGAAGCTATTCGCCGTGATATTTGGATCGATTACATTGTCTATTCCACTTGGAAATTACATACACCAATTTAGCGACACAATTTTCAACCCGTTTGCGCGGCGGCGCCTTGTTTTTTGGCCGCGGGCAGTCATCGCATATGTCAGCAAGACGCTCGGGCCAAACGCGGGATTTCATGACAAGCTGTTTCAGGCGGTGCTCGTATTCTCCAAGGCGCACGCTAGAACGTCGAAAATTTTGAACGATGAAGGGGGGGCGGCGAAAACGGGGCGCCCAAAAGAGGCAAACGTAGATTTCAAGGTTGAGATTTTGCGCGAGGAAATTGCAAGCCGATATTCGTATTATTACGCTCGCATTGAAAACGGAGCAGTCTCACCCGTATTCGGAGCCTTTCTCGCCTTGCTAATTATCAAAGTCTTTGAGGCTACGCCGTACATCACCCAGCATCCCGCTTTTTCGCCGATCTGGATTTGGTTTATGGCGATTGCAGGGGCGATACCTATTCTGTGGAGAATACCGCAGCTATTTCGTGAACTAGATGATTTAGAATGTGCCCTAGTCGCGCTTCAACGCGACAGCTGGCCAACTCCAAGCTTAGGCAGTTAATTCAGGCATGGCCTTGATTTCAAACGAGCGCTTTTCTAGATCGATGTCGATGCGCCCACGTCGATGCTTACGCAAAAAACGGAACCCTTCGTAGCCCGCCAAAATGGCTTCTTCCCATTGCCACGCGGGACATTCGTCCACCTCATACCCTTCAACAAACTCGTTCACACGCTTGAGCAGTGTGAAGCTCAAATCGCCCGGCTTTTGCCCCTCAAAGAAGTCGAGATGCTTCGCATAGGCAAATACAAAGGTTGAGACTCCCTCTTCAATCAGCACAGCACGAGCGCCGTCCTGGCCTTCATCAATTCTGCCGTCGCTTTTCCGTTTTAGACGCAAAAGCGCTCGTATGACGGGGGACCATCCTAACAGTGCCGCATATGCGTAGTGAAATATATCGTGAAATCTGTAATCGTCAGGCTCCAAAATATTATCCGTGACGCGATCCCCTATGAAGATTCCATTTGAGCGTTGGAGGACATACTGCTTTTCGTTCGGTTCGCCTTGGTTGAGTATTCGTTCGTAGATGTCGATCGTCATTTTTCGAGGTAGGCGTTCTTCAGCCGCATATTTCAGGTCGAAAAGGCTATGAGGCGTTCGGTCGACTGGCCAGCGATCGAATGTTTTTTTCAAGTTTTGTCGGGCCGCTTCGTCTAGCGTTACTCCAGCTTCACTGGAGGCTCGCATGAGTGTAGAAAAAATCTCTGCCAATCCGGGGCCGAGGATCGGCGCATTCAAATTTCCGGCGGAGCAAGCCGTGGCCAAATTGCCGATTCCAGATACGAGGTTCATTAGCGTGCGCTCGAACGCGACGGTCGGCGTATTAAGGGGTAAATGTTGCTGTGGCTGGATGCTTCGAAAATTTAGTGTCGAACCAACGTCGCTAAACGATGAAACTGCTTCTCCAGTTGCGTGTCGGGCAATCGCGCTCAGGCTCAATCCGGCACGATCAGCAATGTTCGAAAAATACCACAGGACATCACCTAGTTCCTCGACAACACTGTGCTCGTAGCCAACGTATGATCGCGTGTCGCGCTGTTTCTTTTTCACTTCATCCATCAATGTTCCGATTTCGCCAAAGAGGCCCAGGAGTAGAAATTCCAGCCCCTTGGTTTGGCGGGTTCGATCCGTTCTTCGAGCGTCGGCTTGATATAATTGCACCGAAAGCGGGACGTCTGGCATATCGCGCCCTCCCAACTTAAGGATGCGTCATAATCAAACAATTTTCAACGTAAGATTGATACGCACCGATCCCGCAATCAAACCCGCTCGACGAACGAATCCACCACGCGCTTTTCGCCGGCTTTGTCGAACTGGATGGTCAGCTTGTTGCCGTCGATCGCGGTGACGTTGCCGTTGCCGAATTTTTGGTGGAAGACGCGGTCGCCCGGCGTGAAGGCCGAGATGGTGCCGGTCGATTTCGCCACCAGTTCGCCTTCGATGGTGAGCGGCAGGCGGCGGGCGCTTGTACCTGATCCGGACCGCCGATCCCCCTCACCAGCGCCGGAGCCTGTCATCGGGCCGGCCACTTCGGGCCGGACCCGTTGGGCGCGACCTCTCCCCGCCGGGGAGAGGTGAGACAGGTCCTCGCTGCCGGCGCTGCCGTCGTCCGCCTCGTAGAAGGAATCGGCGTCGTCGGAAAAGCCGCCATTGCCGTCGCGTTTGGCCTGGGCCCGCTTCCAGCCGGGCGACGCGTAGTTGGAGCCGAACGAGGTCGTGGCGTCGAAGCGCGAGGCGCCGTAGCCGCCATAGCCGCCGAAGCCGCCTTGCGACTCGGTGACCTCGACATCGCCCTCCGGCAGCTCATCGAGAAAGCGCGACGGAATGTTGGTCTGCCACAGGCCGTGCATGCGCCGGTTGGTGGCGAAATAGATTTTTGCCCGCTTGCGCGCCCGCGTCAGTCCGACGTGGCCGAGCCGGCGCTCCTCTTCCAGGCCGGCGCGGCCCTGATCGTCGAGCGCGCGCTGGTTGGGAAACACGCCTTCCTCCCAGCCGGGCAGAAACACGGTGTTGAATTCCAGCCCCTTCGCCGCGTGCAAGGTCATAATGTTGACGGCGTCGGCCTCGGCGGCTTTCTCGTTGTCCATGACCAGCGCGATGTGCTCGAGAAAACCTTGCAGGTTTTCGAACTCGTCCATGGAGCGGATGAGCTCTTTGAGGTTCTCCAACCGGCCGGCGGCGTCGGCGGAGCGATCCTTCTGCCACATTTCGGTGTAGCCGGATTCGTCGAGCACGATCTCGGCCAGCTGGGTGTGCGGGAGGCTGTCGCGCTGCTTGCGCCAGCGGTCGACCGATTCGAGCAGGCCGCGCAGCGCGCCGCGCGATTTCGGTTTCAGCTCGTCGGTCTCGATCACCGCGCGCGCGGCTTCGGTCATCGGCACCCGGCGCTTGCGGGCGTGATCGTGCAAAAGCTGCACCGTGGCGTCGCCAAGCCCGCGCTTGGGCACATTGACGATGCGCTCGAAGGCAAGATCGTCGGCCGGCGAATTGATCAGGCGCAGATAAGCCAGCGCGTCGCGGATTTCCGCGCGTTCATAGAAGCGCGGGCCGCCGATGACGCGATAGGGCAGCCCAAGGGTGACGAAGCGGTCTTCGAACTCGCGCATCTGGAATGATGCGCGCACCAGGATGGCGATCTCGTTGAGCGCGTGGCCGCCGCGCTGCAATTGCTCGATCTCTTCGCCGATGGCGCGCGCCTCTTCCTCGGAATCCCAGGCGCCGGTGACGGTGACCTTCTCGCCCGGCACGTCGTCGGTGCGCAGCGTCTTGCCGAGCCGGCCTTCGTTGTAGGCGATGAGATGCGAGGCGGCGGCGAGAATGTGCCCGGTCGAGCGGTAATTGCGCTCCAGCCGGATCACCTTGGCGCCGGGGAAATCGTGCTCGAAGCGCAGGATGTTGTCGACCTCGGCGCCGCGCCAGCCATAGATCGACTGGTCGTCATCGCCGACGCAGCAGATGTTCTTATTTCCCTCTCTCGTTCCGGGAGAGGGCGCCGAACGAGCGTCAGCGAGTGAGGCGGGTGAGGGTTCGCGAGGCGCTGGCAAGCCCTCACCCGGCTCGCTGCGCTCGCCGGCCTCTCCCGGAACGGGAGAGGGTTTTGTCACCCGCTGCGCCAACAGCCGCAGCCAGAGATATTGCGCGACGTTGGTGTCCTGATACTCGTCGACCAGGATGAACTTGAAGCGCATCTGATACTGGCGCAGCACTTCCGGCTGCTCGCGGAACAGCCGGATGTTTTCCAAAAGCAGATCGCCGAAGTCGGCGGCGTTGAGGATTTTCAGCCGCTCCTGATAGGCCTTGTAGAGCTTGAGTCCCTTGCCGTTGGCGAACACGCCGGCTTCGCCTCCCGGGACCTGCTCCGGCGTCAGGCCGCGATTCTTCCAGCCGTCGATGAGGGACGCGAGCACGCGCGCCGGCCAGCGCTTCTCGTCGATATTCTCCGCGGCCAGCAGTTGCTTCATCAGCCGGACCTGGTCGTCGACGTCGAGGATGGTGAAGTCCGGGCGCAGCCCCACCAGCTCGGCATGGCGGCGCAATATCTTCACGCCGATCGAATGGAAGGTGCCGAGCCACGGCATGCCCTCGACCACATGGCCGACGATCTCGCCGACGCGGCCTTTCATCTCCCGCGCTGCCTTGTTGGTGAAGGTCACCGCCAAAATCTCGCTCGGCCGGGCGCGGCCGGTGGCGAGAATGTGGGCGATGCGCACGGTCAGGACGCGCGTCTTGCCGGTGCCGGCGCCGGCGAGCACCAGCACCGGGCCGTCGAGCGTCTCCACGGCGAGCCGCTGCTCCGGATTGAGCCCGGCAAGATAGGCCGCCGAACCCGGCGCCGCGGGGCGCGCGCGCGCGGCAATGCCGCCGGGCGCCGGCGCCGGCGCGGCGAGCGGGTCGAAAGGCTCTCGCAAGGGATCAGCCAAGGCAGTCGACCGGGCGCAGGTTTTGCGTGATTCTCATAGGCCCAAGATGGCATCACCCAGCGGCTTTTGCGAGGCGACTTGGGCCCGCGGCAGGCTTGCCAATTAAGCCGGCTGCAGGTCGGTTTGAGCGAAATCGTTGCCCTTGTAGAGCAGCGGCGCTTGCAGCTCTTTAGCCAAGGCGTAGGCGAAGCAGTCGCCAAAATTCAGGGAAGCCGTGGTACCGCGACCCTTGCCAAAGCGCTTGAATGCATCGAACGCGAGGCGCGCTTGTTCCGGGGTAAAGGGAATGATTTCAATCCCGAGGGCGGCCACTACCCGCTCGAAACGAGCGCCGCCACCGTCTTTTTTCGAAGTACCTTCGCAAACCATAATGGATTCGAGCCATGTGGCGGCCGACGTGACTCTGCGTCTAAAAGACATGGCGCGCTCGGTCAGAATTGCGCTGTCCGGTTCGTCCTTGAATATGGCCACGAAGACCGAAGCGTCGACCACGACAGTATCTGGCGTCACTTCGGTAGCCCGTTCTCGTCATAGAGGTCATCGTCCGTAAGCATGTTTTCGGCCAGTCCGCGACGGCGAACGTCGTCTTGGATTTTTTTAATCTTGGCCCACACTTTCTCGAACTCGCGGCGCTTTTGCGCGGCGGTGCGGGCGTCGATGGACGCACGCTCCGCCTTTTCGCGTTCGAGCCGCTCGCGCAGAGCCTTGCGGACCACTTCGGTCTGCGTTTCGCCGGTCATTTTGGCGAGCTCGCGCACCAGACGCGTGGTCTCGGCGTCCTTGATGTTGAGCTGCGGTGTGCCCATGGTAGAATTCCTTCGCCGATTTCTACCATAAAGGTCCAGCTATCGCAAAATTTAAGCCTTCCCCGGCATGGCGATGCGCCGGCCGGCGCCTTCCGGGACCGGCAGATGCGCGTGCGCAGCCTTCATCCGCTGGAGCTGCGCCGTGATGAAATCGGGAAACGGCGCCGTCTTTTTCGCCGTCATGTCGACATGCAGCACCATGTTCTCGGAGGTGGCCGAGAGCCAGCCTTGCTCGGCGTGAAACAACCGCTCGAAATAATGCATGCGCTTTGCATCGAAATCGAGCAGCTGAAAGGTCACGTACACCGGGTCGCCGGCGTGCAGCTCCTTCAAGTAACGGATATGCGCCTCGGCGGTGAAGGTGGAGTGCTTCGTCTGTTGCAGATAAGCCAGGCCGCAGCCGACGAGCTCATAGGCCTCGTCGACCGCGCGGTCGAACAGCACGTTGTAATAGGCCATGTTGAGGTGGCCGTTATAATCGATCCAGCCCGGCTCGACCTGCATCACCGGGGACACGAGGGGCGCGGCAAAAACGGGTTCCGGATCGGGGCGTTCGAGCATCGATTTTCGTCGTGTCGGTAGCTTGCGCGGCCAGGAGCAGTGGATGCAAGAGTGGCGGATTCCCTGCGCGATGCAAGACTTACGACCCAACGCTTACAATGCGACCCCAATCGGTCGCAGACTTGAAGCAGACTTGAAGCAGACTTGAAGCAGGCTTGAAGCAGACTTGGGCAATCGGGTCCGTCGCATAAGGCTGGCCGTTCGCGCGTTCAAAATTGCTCAGACTCTCGTCGCCGCTTGAAACAACCTGCAGGCGAGGGGATGGAGAAGCACCATGGATCAGTTCGTGCGCAGCCAAAACGTCGAGCGCTACGGCAGGCTTCTCGACCGTGTGACCGAGGAATTGGACCGGCGGCAAATCATCAAGCTGCTGGCCGAAGAGCGGCAGAAACAAAAAGACGCTGGCGATCCGCGGAGGTAGCCGTCCCCTGGCGAGGCTTCGCCCCGTTTCAAAGGGGCCCACTGCCCAGACTTGACCGGCGGCGCGGGCGCGGCCACTTTGCCGCGAAAGAGCAGCCGCGATGGTCTTGACCGAAGCCTGGGAGGAACTGAGCCGCGACCGCAACGCGGTCGAGGCCGTCATTGCCGCGCTTGCGGCCATGGTCGGCAATCGGCTCGTCACCTCGCAGGCGGTGCGCGAGCAGCATGGCAATACGCTGACCTGGGTCGGCAACCAGCCGCCGGATGCGGTGGTGTTTCCGCAGACCACCGCCGAGGTGCAGCAGATCGTGCGGCTGTGCGCGGCCGAGCGCGTGCCGGTGATCGCCTTCGGCGCCGGCACCTCGCTCGAAGGCCAGGTCAACGCGCCCCATGGCGGCATCTGCCTCGATTTTCGCGACATGAATCGCGTGCTCGCCGTCCATGCCGAAGACCTCGATTGCGTGATCGAGCCTGGCATCACCCGCAAGCAGCTCAACGAGCAGCTGCGCGATCAGGGCGTGTTCTTCCCGATCGATCCCGGCGCCGACGCCTCGCTCGGCGGTATGGCGGCAACGCGCGCTTCGGGCACCAATGCGGTGCGCTACGGCACCATGAAAGACAATGTGCTGGCGCTCAAGGTCGTGCTCGCCAACGGCGAGGTGATGTCGACCTCGCGGCGGGCGAAGAAAACGGCGTCGGGCTACGACCTCACCCGGCTGATCGTCGGATCGGAAGGCACGCTCGGCATCATCACCGAATTGACGCTGCGGCTCGCCGGCATTCCGGAAGCGATCTCCTCCGGCGTCTGTCCGTTTCCCTCGGTCGAGGCGGCCTGCAACGCCACCATCCTCACCATCCAGTCCGGCATTCCGGTGGCGCGGATCGAGCTTCTCGATGCGCTGCAGGTGCGCGCCAGCAATCTCTATTCGAAGCTCAGCCTGCCGGAAACGCCGATGCTGTTCCTGGAATTTCACGGCAGCGAGGCGAGCGTCGCCGAGCAGTCGCAGCGCTTTGGCGAGATCGCCAAGGAGCTCGGCGGCGGGCCGTTCGACTGGGCGACCAAGGCCGAAGACCGCTCGCGGCTCTGGCAGGCGCGTCACGACGCCTACTGGGCGCAGCGCGGCCTTCGCCCCAACACCCTGCCGCTGGCGACCGACGTCTGCGTGCCGATTTCGCGGCTCGCCGAATGCCTGACCGCGACGCAGCGCGACATCGCCGAGAGCAAATTGCTGGCGCCGATCGTCGGCCATGTCGGCGACGGCAATTTTCATGTCGGGCTGCTGGTGGATACCAACGACGAGGCGGAGGTGATACGCGTCCGCGCCTTCCTCGAACGCCTGACCGAGCGGGCCTTGGCGATGGACGGCACCTGCAGCGGCGAGCACGGCATCGGCCAGGGCAAGATGAAATACCTGCCGGCCGAATACGGCCCGCCGGCGCTCGACGCCATGCGCGCGATCAAGCTCGCGCTCGATCCGCTCGACATCATGAACCCCGGCAAGATTTTCAGTCTTTGAGATGGGTACGCCGGTTTTCCGACACGATCATGCTTCACCAAAGAATCGAGCATGATCTGGAAAGGCAACCGACATGATGCTGCTCTTCGAACCGCCGCCGCAATACGACCATCCCTATCATGGTCAGGTGATCGAGCAGCGGTTGTCGTTCTTGCAGATCGTCCAGCTCTGTCACGGTCCCGCCAGAGGCTGCTCGTGGGTCAGCAACGGCGTGTGTCACATCGCGCTGCCGCAGGACGAGAAGGATGACCGCCTGATCGCCCTGATGCGCCAGCATGAGATCGGGCACTGCAACGGCTGGCCCAGCTACCATCCCAATGGCCGGCAGGTGCAATACGACGACGACAATCGCGCCAAGACGCCAAAACCCGGCCACCTCAATGTGACCCTGTTTTAATGTGACCCTGTTTTGAGGGGTGCCGATCGTCGCGGAAGATCGGCGGACCGACACAAAATCGCCCGCAAATACCGCTAATTGCGCCGCCAACGGCGTGCATTCCGCGTCAGCTTGCTCTAGGCTTTGGGGCCGGGCGCGCGCGGAACTTAAGCGACCATACTTTAAGCGATCACAAAGGAAGCTTGGCCGTGCAGACGACGCTGCTCGGGGTGGCCATCGCCATTATTCTGGCGCTCGTAGCCGCGTTGGTCGCTCCGTTCGTCATCGATTGGAGCGTCTACCGTTCGGCCTTCGAGGAAGAGGCGAGCCGCCTCACCGGCCTGACCGTCCATGTCAACGGGGCGATCGAAGCGCGCATCCTGCCGTCCCCGCACCTCAAGCTGCGCGACGTCGAGGTCGGCGAAACCGGCCGCGAGCCGCAAGTGCGGGCCGGCGCGGTCGAGCTTGAAGTCGCGCTCGGGCCGCTGGTGCGCGGCGAAGTCCGCGCCACCGAAGTGCGTCTCGTGGCACCGCAGATCAGGCTCGGCCTCGATCCTTCGGGCGCGCTCGACTGGCCCGGTTTGTCGTCGTCGTTTGATGCGGAGACGCTCACCGCATCGCGTCTCAATGTCGAGAATGGTCGCGTCATCTTCACCGATGCACCGTCCGGGTCGCGTCTGGTGCTGGACAAGCTGACGTTCAACGGCGATGTCCGCTCGTTCCTCGGACCGTTCAACGGCGAAGGCGCTTTCGTCGCCGGCGGCGCGCCTTACGGTTTTCGGCTATCCGGAAACCGTGTCGGCGAGGACGGCAAGCTCAAGCTCAGGCTTGGCGTCGACCCTGTCAATCAACCGCTGACCGCCGAGATCGACGGCGCGCTCGGCTTCGCGCGCGGCGTGCCGCAATTCGACGGCACGCTTGCGCTGGCGCGCCCGGTCGGGGTCACGCTGGCGGGCGGCGCGCGGGTCATGAGCAACCCCTGGCAACTCGCCGGCAAGATCAGCGCGACGCCGACGGCGGCGACCCTCAAGGAGCTCGCATTGCAATACGGGCCGGAGGAGCGGGCGGCCGTCTTCAACGGCAAGGCCGAGCTGAAATTCGGCGCGCGTCCGCGTCTCGAGGGCGAGATAACGGCGCACCAGGTGGACGTCGATCGCATGCTCGCGGCGCCCGACGTCACGCATCGGCCGCCGCTCGTCCTGCTCAAGAGTTTTCTCGAAGAGTTCATCGCAGCGGTGCGGCCGCCGCTGCCGGTCGCGGCTGGCATCGCCATCGAAGCGCTGACCGTCGGGGGCGCCGCCATCCAATCGCTGCACGGCCACGTTCGCTTCGACGACCGCAACGGATGGGGCCTCGACGATTTCGCATTCCGCGCGCCGGGCTTCACCGCGGTCAGCCTCAGCGGCCGGCTCGGCGCCAGTCCGCAGGGTGTCATGCTCGGCGGGCCGGCCAGCATCGAATCCGCCGATCTGAAAGTGTTGGTGGCGTGGCTCGAGGGCCGCGGCGATCAGCCTTCCGGTCCGGCCCAGAGCATGACCGCGCGCGGCGAGATAACGATTGCCAATGACCGCTTTGTTCTCGACCGGCTATCGGCGTCGCTCGACCAGGAAAAGGCCGAAGGCCGGCTGGCCTATAGCTGGGCGGCAGGCGACCGCCCTGCCACGCTCGACGGCGAGCTGCGCGCGGCAAAGCTCGACGTCGACGCACTCGCCGCGTTCGCCAAGGCGGCCGCCGCCGACGGCGGCTTCGAAGTGCCGCGTGAAATCGCCGTCGTGCTCGATATCGGCAAGGCGACATTCGCCGGCGTCGACGCCCGCACCGTCAATGCCCGCCTCAAGCTCAATGCCGGCATCCTGCACGTCGATCATCTGTCGATTGGCGATCTGGGCGGCGCCGCGCTCGATGTCAGCGGCCGCATTGACGAACTGTCCTCGCAACCGCGCGGGCAACTCACGCTCGACGTCAACGCCTCGACGCTCGCCGGCCTTTCCAATATCGCCGGCCGTTACGCGCCGGACGTCGCGGATTCGCTCCGTCCGTTCGCCGATCGTTTGGCGCCGGCAAAAATGCACGGCGTCCTGACCGTCGACCGCGCCGGCAAGACCGGCAGCACCGCCAAGCTCGACCTTGGCGGCACGCTCGGAGCGTTGCGCTTGGCACTGAATGGCGAAGCCACCGGCGTCCCGGCGCATATGGAGGCCGCGGCCGTGCGGGTTGTGAGCCGGCTCGATGCCGACGATGGCGGTGCGCTGGTACGGTTCCTTGGTCTCGACCGCGTTCTTGCGGTCGATCAATTGCCCGGACAGATGACGCTCTCGGCCAGCGGGCCGCTCGACGGTGACATTCGTATCAACGGCCTTGCCGCTGCCGGCGGCTTTTCCGCGGCGGCCGATGGTATCTTGCATTTACGCACGGCGGCGGCGCCGACCGGCAGCCTGCAATTAAAAGCGTCCGCCGCCGATCTCCGGCCGCTTCACCGCATGATGACCGGGCAAGCGAGCGTTACCGCTCCGGTTTCGCTGAGCGCGATCGTCGGCGTCGCCGGACCCGACATAACGGTCACGGACCTGGCAATGACCGCCGGCAAGTCGTCGTTGCGCGGCCGGCTCGATCTGAAAATGGCGAGCCCGATCGGAATTGGCGGCGAGATTGCCGTCGATGACGTGGACGCCACGGCCGTCGCCGGCTTGCTGCTCGGATTGCCGAGCGCGGTGCCCGGCGCGGCAAAACCCTGGTCGCCCGCACCTGTCGGCGCCGGCGGTTTCGGCGCCGTGAGCGGAGCCGTCAGTTTCAAGTTCGATCGCACCGCGCTGACGCCGTCGCTGGTCGCCCGCGATCTCAAAGGCGTCGTGCGCTTTGCCACGCCGGAGATCGCCGTGAACGATATCGACGGCAAGCTTGCCGGCGGACACCTTACGGGAGGACTGACCTTCCGGCGCGATCCGCAGTCGTTCGCCGCGCAGGGCCATGTCGAGCTTGCGAACGCCAACGCCGCTACGTTCGCCTCCAGCGCCAATGTCATCGATGGTGTGCTGACGGTAAAACTTCAGGGCGAGAGCTCAGGGGCTGAGCCCTGAGGGCATTGTCGGCGCCTTTCACGGCGGCGGCACGATCACGCTGACGCGGGCGCAATTCGGCGGTCTCAATCCGGCGGCGTTCGACGCGGCAATCCGCGTGGCCGACCAGGGCAGCGCCATCGACCCGGCGAAAATCCGTGCGGTGGTGAGCGCCGCCATGGACAACGCCAAACTCGCGGTGCCGCAAGGCGACGCCGAAGTGACCATCGCCGCCGGACAGATTCGGCTGGCCAATGCGCTGCTGCAGGCGCAGGGCGGCGCGCAGCTTGCGCTCGACGGTGTCGTCGATCTCAATAGCGCGGCGATCGATGCACGGATGACGCTGTCGGGTCAGCCGGCGGCGAACGCATTGATCCGCGCGCGGCCGGAGCTTTCGATCGGCGTCAAGGGGCCGCTCGCGGCGCCGGACCGCAAACTCGACGTGTCGGCTTTGGTCGGGTGGCTGACGCTGCGGGCGACCGAGCAGCAGACCAGGCGTCTCGAATCGCTCGAGGCCAACCGGCGGGCGGACGTTCTGGGCGACTTTGCCCGTCCGGCGCCGCCGTCGCTGCGATTCATCCCGCGCGGCACGGCGCTGGAAATCAACAACCGCGCGAACGCCGCGGCCGCGCCGCCGCCCGGCACGAACGGGCTCGATCGGCTGCGGGCCGAAATTCCGGCGCCCGCCACTGCTGCTGTCACCGCGGCACCGGCTTCGCCCGCACCACCGCTTTCACCGTCATCCTCGCCCGGCCCGAGCAAACCGGTGGCGCCAAGCGCAGCGCCCGGCGCCGATAAGACGACGGCAACCGCGGGAACCGCCCAGCCGACGCCGCAGCAGGGTATTCGCTCGTTGTTGAATTCGCTATTCGGCTCGCAGAATTGACGCGGCCCGCGGCCGGACGACCGTCAGATCGTGCGGCTTTCGTCCGGCTCGGCTGGCGCCGTTGGCTTGATAGTGCTCGAGCACGAACAGCCGTATCGCCGAAGACAGATTGCCGTGCTGGCGCTCGGAATCGATCGCGCCGATGAGATCGGACAGCGTCATGGTCCGCTCGGCGGCGATGTCCTTCAGGCCTTGCCAGAACGCCTCTTCGATACTGACGCTGGTCTTGTGCCCGGCAATGACGATGGAGCGTTTGACGACCTTCGATTTCATTGCCCGTCTCCGGTGTCGACCCGGTGCTGGGCGAGATCCCGGCGGGCTTTGTCGCTGCGGGATTGTTCCAGAGCGCGCTCCGTCTTTGAGCGCCCGTGCGCCAGCCGGTTGGATGCGGCCTTTTGCTCGGCCTCGTGCCGTTTGGCCCGCTTGCGCGCGGCGCGCAGATTAACGATCTCGGCCATGTCGCCGATCACTTCTTTCTAAAACGGTCAAGTCGCACGACTTCGCCGCCGGTTCCCTGGTCGGCGGCGGGCGCCTCGGCTTCGGACGGCGTCGGCAGGGCTTCCGCTTTTTTCTCTTCGGCCGCCCGCGTGGCGGGCGCCGGCTTTTCCACCGTCAGCGGGCCAGGACCGGCGTCCGCGCTCGTTGCGCCCTCGATGGTCTCGAACTGAAAGCCGAATTGCACGGCCGGATCGAAGAACGCGGTCACGGCATCGAATGGCACCGCGACCCGCTCGGCAACGCCGCCGAACGACAAGCCGACTTCGAAAGCTGTGTCGCTGACGATGAGATCCCAGAATTGATGCTGCAGGACGATGGTCATGTCCTGCGGGTAGCGGGCGCGCATGCGGTCGGAGAGCCGCACCCCGGGCGCGGTGGTGTTGAACGTGATCTTGAAATGATGCTCGCCCGGCAGACCTTTCTTCGCCGCGTCCGCGAGCACGGTGCGCACGACGCCGCGCAGCGCCGCTTGCGCGAGAATGTCGTAGCGAATGTGATCGACGGGCATCTGGGTCAGGAATTAAGAATCAGGACATGACGGATCAGATTACAAATGGCGAGAGATTCATAGAGGGCCAGTTGCGGCCGTCTTCCGGCTTGCAATCGTCGATTTCCGATCACTGAATTCCCGATCCTTGCCGGCTGGAAAAGTGGAGGCTTCTGTTGCCAGGTGCCTCCGAACCCCGCCTGACGCTGCTAAGACGCCAGGGCTTTAGGTCGGTCTTTCGGGTCGCTTACGCGGCCAGAGCAACCGGAGCATAGTTGTCGTTTGCAACTATGAATTGGCCCGATAACGGCGGAACCATGCCGAGCAAAAAGCACGTCCTTTACGCCCTCGTCGATCCTGTTTCGACCCCGTAATGGTGGAGTCGCCGGGTACTGCCCCCGGGTCCGAAAGGTTTATTCCGACGGCCATTTATCGCCATAGCCGGCTTGCGCCGGCACCACGAATATAAGCGTAAAAGGTTGATGAAAAAAGAGGGAGAAAGGCAAATAGCGAGCCTCATCTCACCTCAACAATCTTGCCCCCGCGTTCAATGGCGAAGGCGCCCGCAGGCCATATGGTCGGGAATTTACCTGCTACTGCAAACTCAGCGCCACGAAGCGCGTCTCGCCGTCGGGATTGGCGACCAGCAGCACGGCGACCTTCTTGCCTTGGGTCTTGAGCGCCTCGATCCGGCTCTGCAGGTCGGCTGGATTGCCGACGCCCTGATACTGGACCTCGACGATCACATCGCCGGGCGAAAGCCGCTTGTCGGGCGCAGACGATGCCACGCTCGGATCGACGCTGGTGATGAGCACGCCCTTGACGTTGTCGCGCACCTTGAACTTTTTGCGCAGATCGTCGGACAGGCTGGAAAGCTCGAGGCCCAAGGTTTTCTGCACGGCGGTCTTCGGTGCCGGTGCGCTGTCCTTGTCGGCATTCGCCGCCGCCGATTTCTCGCCGTCCTCGAGCCGGCCGATCTTGACCTTGTGGGTCTCTTCCTTGCCCTTGCGGATGATGACGACGTCGACTTCCTTGCCGACCGGCGTATCGGCGACGATGCGCGGCAGATCGTGCATTTCCTTGACGTCGTGACCGTCGAACCGCACCACCACGTCGCCGGGCTCGATGCCGCCAGGCTTGGCCGGGCCCCGGTCGTCGACGCCGGCGACCAGCGCGCCGTGCGCCGGCTTGATGTTGAGACTCTCGGCGATGTCGTCGGTGACCTGCTGGATGCGCACGCCGAGCCAGCCGCGCCGGGTCTCGCCGTATTGGCGCAGTTGGTCGATGACGGCGACGGCTGAATTCGACGGCACCGCGAAGCCGATGCCGATCGAACCGCCGGACGGCGAAATGATCGCGGTGTTGACGCCGACCACCTCGCTATTGAGGTTGAACAGCGGGCCGCCGGAATTGCCGCGGTTGATCGCCGCGTCGGTCTGGATGTAATTGTCGTACGGCCCGGAATTGATGTCGCGGTTGCGCGCCGAGACGATGCCGGCGGTCACCGTGCCGCCGAGGCTGAACGGGTTGCCGATAGCGATCACCCATTCGCCGAGCCGCAGCTTGTCGGAATCGCCGAACTTCACCGCCTTGAGCGTCTTGTCGGTATGCACCCGCAGCAACGCCAGATCGCTCTTGGAATCCTTGCCGACCAATTGGGCCGGCAGCTTGGTGCCGTCATTGAGGATCACATTGATCTCGTCGGCGTCGGCGATGACGTGGTTGTTGGTGACGACCAGCCCCGACGCGTCGATGATGAAGCCGGAGCCGAGCGAGTTGACGCGCCGCGGCGCGCGATCCGCATCGCCCTGGCCGCGCCGGTTCTTGAAGAATTCGTCGAAGAACTCCTCCATCGGCGAACCCGGCGGCAGATCGGGCATGTTGCCCATGCGCGCGTCCACCTTCTGCGAGGTCGAAATATTGACCACGGCATCGATCACCTGCTCGGCGACGTCGGCGATGTTTTCGGGTCCGCGCGCCGCGGCGATGGAAACCGGCAGGGTGACGATCGCCGCCGTCAGTGCGGCGGCCAGAAAGCGCTGCCGCACGAATAGCGAGGAATGGCAAACGTTAAACAAGCAAGACATGACGTCTGTGCTCCTGAAGGATCAACGCGGTGAAAGGGTGCCTCTGTCCTAAGCCGGACGCAAGGCCATACGACGGGCGCAAGGCTATTTAGAAGGCAATTAGGAACCGGATTAGGGCGGAAAAGCGACTCAAGTTTTAGTCACCGTCTCGGATCATTTTCGCGAAACCGGCCTCCATCCTCGGATCAAGTTCGACGGCGGGTTTTTTCCCGGGATCATGCTCTAATGCCGTACCAGCCAGACGATGGCGACGCCGACCACCGCCGACACCAGGCCGACAATCCGCAAGCGGCTGTCGGGCATTTCCAGCGCCGCGGCCATGGCGCGCTTGGCGCTCAGCGGAAACGCCGCAAAGAGGATGCCCTCGATGGCGAAGAACAAGCCGATCGCGGCAAAAAAATCAAACATAAAGCCTTAAATCCGCTCGACCTACTTGGCGCTGGGCGGCGGCGACGATGTCGATGCCGGCGGATTATTGGGCGCGGCGCCGGATTGCGGTTGCTGCCGACCCAGCGGATCGGAGAAGTAGCGGAAGAAATCCGAATCCGGCTTGAGCACCAGCCGCGTATCGCCGCGCTGCATGCTCTTATCGTAGGCCTGCATGGAGCGGTAGAACGTGAAGAAATCCGGATCGCGGGTGTAGGCGTCGGCGAAGATGCGGTTTCGCTCGCTGTCGCCCTGGCCGCGAATCTGCTCGGCGCTGGAGGTGGCGTCCGCCAGCAGCACGGTCACGTCGCGATCGGCCCTGGCGCGGATCTCCTGGCTCTTCTGGCTGCCCTGGGCGCGGAACTCGGCGGCCTCGCGCTGGCGCTCGGTCTGCATGCGCTGATAGACCGCCTGGCTGTTCTTCGGCGGCAAGTCGGCGCGGCGGATGCGCACGTCGATCACCTCGATGCCGTAGGGTTTGGAGCGGCGATCGATCTGGTCGCGCATTTTGACCATCAGCTCTTCGCGCTTGTCACGCACCACATCGCTCAATGTCGCGGCGCCGAGCACGCTGCGCAGTGCCGAGTTGAGCAGGATCGCGAGTTGCGCGTCGCCACCGACCGCGCCGACGGTCTGATAATATTTGAGCGGATCGACGATGCGGTAACGGGCGAAGGCATCGACCACGAGGCGCTCGCCGACCAGTTCGGTGCTCCGCGATGAATTGTCCTGGCTCGAAAGCGTGACTTCCTGCGCCGGCGACTCGATGTTGAGAATCCGCTTGTCGACATAGATCACGCTGTCGATGAACGGTATTTTCACGTTCAGCCCGGGTTCGGTGATGACGCCGACGGGCTTGCCGAGGCGCACCACCAGCGCCTGCTGGGTCTGGCTCACGGTGAACAGGGTGCTGTAACCGAGCACGGCGACGATCAATACGATGACGGCGATGGCGCCGCCGGCGAGGCCCAATCTCATGGGTTGCCTCCCGTCGACGTACCGCTCCCGGCGCGCGGCGGCTGGCGCGGCGGCAGCTCGGTAAGCGGCAGATAGGGCACGACACCCGGCCCGGACGGCGGTCCGGTATCGATGATCGTCTTGTTGTTCTCGCCGAGGATGCGTTCCATGGTTTCCAGATACATGCGCTTGCGGGTGACGTCGGGCGCTTTTTTGTATTGCTCGTAGATTTGCAGGAAGCGGGAGGTTTCGCCCTTGGCCTCGGCGACCGTCTGCTCACGATAGGCTTCGGCGTCCTGGGTGATCTTGGCGGCGCGGCCGCGCGCCTCCGGCACGACGCGATTGGCATACGTCTGCGCTTCGTTCTGGGCGCGCTCGAGATCGGAGCGGGCCGCCTGCACGTCGAGGAAGGAATCGATGACCTCCGACGGCGGATCGACTTTCTGCAGCTGGACGTTCTGTATCAGAATACCGGCGCCGTACGAATTGAGCGTCGACTGCATCAACTCCTGCACCGCGGCCTCGATGGTCTGCCGCGCGCCGGTGAGAAGCGGCTGGACGTTGGAGCGGCCGATCACCTCGCGCATGGCGCTTTCCGCCACTGCCTTGACGGTGCCTTCCGGATTTTGGGTGTTGAACAGATAATCGGCGACGCTGTTCGGCTTCACCCGCCACAGCACCGAGAATTCGACGTCGACGATATTCTCGTCGCCGGTCAGCATCAGGCTTTCCTCCGGCAGTTCGCGCACCGACGGGCCGCGGCGGTTGTCCTCGACGGCGCGCATGCCGACATCGGTCTTGTTGACGCGCAGCGCCGGCGGCGTCAGCGCGGTCTCGATCGGGTAAGGCAGATGGTAATTCAGTCCCGGCGGCACTTCGCCGGGGACGTATTTTCCGAACCGCAGCACGACGCCGATCTCATCGGGCTCGACGCGGTAGAAGCCGGAAAAGCCCCACAGCACGACGGCGGCGAGCACAATCAGCGCAATGCCGCGGCCGCCGAGATTGCCGGGCATGACCGAACGCAACCGGTCCTGGCTGCGGCGCAGAAATTCTTCCAGGTCCGGGGGCCGCGATCCCCCGGGCGGTTGCGATCCCGAGCCCCAAGGGCCTCGCGATCCCGAACCCCACGGGCCGCCGCCGCCGGATTGGTTATTCCACGGCATCAAATTTCTCCTCGCACCGGCCTGAGCCAGCCAGTTTGGTTTCGGGGGGTTATAGGGGAGGGCTCCGCCCGTTACAACGCGCCGTCACGACGCGGCGCGCTCATAGGTGACAAAAGCAAAAGCGGCATCGTCGCCGGCCGCCGCGGCACGTTCGTCGCGGGCGATTTCGTGCCAAATCCTCCCATCGATCGGCGGAAAACGCGCATCTCCGTCGACCGCGCGGTGGATATAGGTAATATTCAGACGGGCGGCCAGAGGCATGGCCTGGACGTAAATATCGGCGCCGCCGGCGACAATGATGGCGTCCACGCCTCGGCGCAGCGCATCGCCATGCGCGGCGGCGAGCGCGGCGTTCAGGTTCGGCGCCACGACCACACCTGGGGCGGCGAAGCCGCTATCGCGGCTCACCACGATATTGGTGCGGCCAGTGAGCGGCTTGCCGATCGAGAGATAGGTCTTGCGCCCCATCACAACCGGCTTGCCGATGGTGGCGGCGCGGAAATGCGCCATGTCCGATTTCAGCCGCCACGGCAGCGCGTTGCCGCGGCCGATCACGCCGTTGTCGGCGACGGCAGCGATGAGGATGATGTTGGTTGCCACGCGAAGCTCATTGTTCGTAACCAACTAAGAGCGTCATGGCCGGGCCTGTCCCGGCCATGGCGAGATGCAATTCAGACGGTGAGCTGTCACACCGCCACGGCGGCCTTGATGTGCGGGTGCGGCTCGTAGCCTTCGAGCGAAAAATCCTCGTAGCGGAAAGCGAACAGATCCTTCACCGCGGGATTGAGGCGCAGCGTCGGCAACGGGCGCGGACTGCGGCTGAGCTGGAGCCGCGCCTGCTCGAGATGATTGAGATAAAGGTGCGTGTCGCCGAACGCGTGGATAAAGGCGCCGGGCTTCAGGCCGGTCACCTGCGCCACCATCAGCGTCAACAGCGCGTAGGAGGCGATGTTGAACGGCACGCCGAGAAACACGTCGGCCGAGCGCTGATAGAGCTGACAGGAGAGCGCGCCGTCGGCGACATAGAACTGGAACAGGCAGTGGCACGGCGACAGCGCCATGCGATCGTTCTCGCCGGGATTCCAGGCGGTGACGATCAGCCGCCGTGAATTCGGATTGCGGCGGATTTCGTCGACGACGTTGGCCATCTGATCGATCGAGCCGCCGTCGGGCGTCGGCCACGAGCGCCATTGCCGGCCATAGACCGGGCCGAGATCGCCGTTGGCGTCGGCCCAGTCGTCCCAGATGGTGACGCCGTGCTCGTCGAGATATTTGACGTTGGTGTCGCCGCGCAAAAACCACAACAGCTCGTAGATGATGGATTTGACGTGCAGCTTCTTGGTCGTGACCAGGGGAAATCCCTGCGTCAGATCGAAGCGCAGCTGGTGGCCGAAAATCGAGCGGGTGCCGACGCCGGTGCGGTCGCGCTTCTCGACGCCTTCGGCGAGCACGCGTTCCATCAAATCGAGATATTGGCGCATCGGATTCCCGGTCGACTCAACGGTGCAGATTTGTGACGCCGAGCTTACAGCAGCGTAACTGCGGCGTTAAGCGGATGGGAACATTTGTTCCGCTAAAACCCGCATCCACGTCCTTGTTGCGCCATGCCGACATTGAACTTCCTCCGTTTGCCGATCGCGATCAAAGCCGTTTTGCTGATCGGCGCGCTTGGGTTGTTGTCGATCGCGGCCAATTGGTTCTGCCTGGAGCGGCTGCAAGAGCTCAACCGGCTCAACGCGGTGGTGACGCGCCATTTTGCGCCGGCGCAACTGGCGCTGGCCGAGGCCAAGGCGGCGATCGAATCGTTCGGCGCCGCCACCTATAAAGTGCACTCCGCATCCGATCCCGACCAGGCCAAGGAATTGGCCGACGACATGGACGGGCAATACAACGCCGCCAAGCTCGCGTTGAACAACGTGCTGGCCGACTATCCGGCCGCCGGCGACGACGTCCGTCGCATTTTCGACAAGCTCGAGCTTGCGCACGGCATCGCCGTCGACGTCAGCCGCGCGGTCAAGAAGGGCGAGGTATACCAGGCCGAGCGCATCGTGAATTTCAAGTTCGATCCGGCGCGCGACGACGTTACCGGTCATATGGACCGGCTGATCAACATTCTCGGCGCGCGGGCGCGCAGCACCGAGGCGGAGGTGGCCGAGCGCAGCGCCTGGATCTACCGAACGACCGTCGCGGTCATCAGCGGCGGCACGGCGGCGGCGCTCCTTGGCGCATTCCTGCTGGCGCAATTCTTTATTACACGGCCGCTGCGGCGCATGGCGCGGGCAATGACGCTGATGGCCGGCGGCGATCTGGCCGTCCCGGTCAGCGGCGACCGGCGCGGCGACGAGATCGGCGCCATGGCGCGCGCCGTCGCGGTGTTTCGCAACAACGCCCTGGCGCTGCGCGACACCGAGCGTGCGCGCGCCGCCGAGCGCAAGCGCGCGGCGGCCGAGAAATCCGCCGCATTGGAAGCGGTGGCGGCCGCGTTCGAGCGCGACATCCTCGCCATCGCCGCCTCGATCGGCCACGCGGCGACCGAGCTCGAAGCTTTTGCCCGCGGCATGACGACGGTGCTCGACGAATCGCATCGCCACGCCCGCGAAGCCGCCGTGGCGGCCGAGGACACCACCGCCAGCGCCACCAGGGTCGCCTCGGCGATCGAAGAGCTTTCGGCCTCGATCGCCGACATCGGCGCGCAGGTGGCGAGCGCTTCCGGCGTCGTCGAGGAGGCGACCCGCTGCACCGACAGCGCCGTCGCCAATACGTCGGCGCTGGTGACGACGGTGAAGGACATCGATCAGGTGGCGACGCTGATCACGGCGATCGCGCGCCAGACCAATCTGCTGGCGCTCAATGCCGCGATCGAGGCCGCCCGTGCCGGCGAGGCCGGCCGCGGCTTCGCCATCGTCGCCCAGGAGGTCAAGGATTTGGCGTCGCAGACCACCAAGGCGCTGGCCGAGATCAAGGACAAGACGCTGTCGGTCGGTGCGGTCATCGAAGTGGTCCAGAACGCCAACGCGGCGATGGCGAAATCGATGATGCAAGTCTCGACGATTTCCGGCGCCATCTCCGATGCCGTCCACCAGCAGAATTTCGTCGCCCGCAAGATCGCCGAAACCGTCGACGGCGCGGCGGCGCGAACCGGCGAGGTATCGGACAGCATCGCCGGCGTCAGCGAACTCGTGGATCGCTCCGGCCGCGGCGCCGATCAGGTGCTCGCCGCCGCCGCCGAACTGAGCCGCCAGGCGGCGGCGTTGGCGCGCGATGCCGGCGTCTTCGTTGGCCGTGTCCGCGCGGCGTAGGTACCGGCATCGGCGGCACGGCTGGCGTCCCTTTTTGCGTTAAGTCAAAGGCCGGCCTTGGCGGATAGGCAATATGGGTGCGCTTCCTGTTGCTCCTCGGCGAGTCCCCGCCATGTCCGAAGTGTCGCCGTTCGAATGCCCGCAATGTGCTGCGGTCTATCGGGTCGTCAGGGTCGAGGCCGAGCCGGCCGACGACCGCGCGATAACTTGCCCGGTCTGTGATGCCCCGCTCCGCGGCCGCGATGGCCGCTTCATCCTCAAATACTTCCTTGTGGGTCAGGCGAGGCATGCGCGGCCGCGCGCCGCTCCGGCGCCACTACGGGCTTGAGCCGCCCGCGAGCAGGGCCTCGACGAAACTGCGCGTCCGCGCATAAATACCCGGCGCTTCGCTTTCGCGCGGGCCGCCGATCGCGAGTTTCAGATCGGCGCCGCGGCGCGCCTGCTGGACGCGCAGCCACAGCGCCGCGTCCCGGAGACCATCCGACGCGGCCAGATCGGCGACAAAGACCGGCTTGCGGTACGTGTGCGCGAGCTCTTGTGCCAGCGCGGTGCCGCGCGAGACTTCCAGCCCGCCGGCGTCGATGACGATGAGACACGCATCGGCATCGCGCACATTCCATTCCGTGCGCTGCGCCGGATCGGAGAGCGGCGTCTGTTGCAGCCGCGGATATTTGGCGAGCACGCCCGGTGGCTCCGGAAAATCCTCGGCCCAGCCGCCGTGGGGACACCAGCCGCCGTAGTCGATGCCGCGCGCTAGCGCCGCATCGAGCACGGCGCGGTCGACGCCGGATTGTCCGCCGGAGAGGAGTTTCATCATGTCGATTTTACCGCGGTCTGCGCGCGCCGGCGGCGAAAACTAATGTCGCTGTTACGGCGACGAACACTTGACAGTCGTCACTGATAGTGTTACATACGATCACCCTGCTCATCCGAGGGCGCCTTCTAGAGGGCACTCCTGAAAGCGGAGCAGGGGCGGCGCCTGCGCGCGGTTTCGCAAACCGCTCCCGGGCGGCTTTGGGCATCACGCTCTCCGGCACTACGGCCGGGGCGGGAGGTGCTTTCCCTGGACTGGGACAGGCGAGGGCGGGTAGCGCCTGCCGGAGCCGAGTCCCAGGAAGCCTGGCCTGAAGCTGAGTCAGGATGTGACAGTCCTGGCGAGAGCCGCTGCGGAGCGCCGGAAGGCGAGCGCGCCCCGAAAGTGCGCGCTGCCGCGCCCGAAGCATCGCCAGGCGGCAACGCTTGCCGGTGTTGCGCGGCCCCAATGAAATTGCGCCCTTTGGCGCTCCGCTCCCTCTTTTTTACCGGGGGCGAATCGATGGGTGGTGCTCGGCAAAACTCGGACGCGAAAGCGCCGCGAGAATGCTGTGCGTTTGCGCGCCGCGAATAGTGAGTGGCGAATAGCGAATAGCGGTGCTGCAGATTGTCCATTCGCCATTCGCTACTCGCTATTCGCCCCTTCCCCACGCGAGGTAGCCAACTCAATCCAGCACATGGCTGACCATTCCGTCGGCGAGCTTCGGTTCGAACCAGGTGGATTTCGGCGGCATGATCGAGCCGGCGTCGGCGACCGCCATCAGGTCGGTCATCTGCGTCGGATAGAGCGCGAACGCCACCGCCATCTGGCCGGAGGAGACCAGCCGCTCCAGTTCGCCGAGGCCGCGGCCGCCGCCGACGAAATCGATGCGCTTGTCGCGGCGCGGATCGGTGACGTTGAAAATCGGCTCGATGATGTTGCGGGCGAGGAGCGTGACCGGAAGCCGCGCCACCGGGTCCTGCCCGGCTTGTTTCATGCTTTCGGGACGCAGCGTGAGGCGATACCAGCGGCCGGCGAGAACCATGCCGACTTCGCCGGCGCTCGCCGGATGCACCGGCTTGTCGCTGGGCTCGACACCATAGCGTTGGCCGAGTTCGGCAATGAGCGCGTCGGCGCTCCGCCCGTTCAAGTCGCGCAGCACGCGGTTGTAATCGAGGATGGTCATTTGCGCCTGCGGCAGCAGCACGGCGAGGAAATGATCGTGCGAGCCTTGGCCGCCGCGCGTTTTTGCAACACGCTCGGCGGCGGCGGAACGGTGGTGACCGTCGGCGATATAGAGCGCCGGCAAGGCGTCGATCGCCCGCGTGAGCGCCGCGAGCGTTGCGTCGTCGCCGACCACCCAGAGCTGATGGCGCACGCCGTCGTCGGCGGTGACGTCGACCGCGGGCTCGCCGGCGGCGGCCCGCGCCAGCATGGCGTCGATGTCCGGCGCCGTCGGATAAGCCAGCATGACCGGGCCGGTCTGCGCATTGATCGCTTCGATCTGGCGGACGCGATCGTCTTCCTTGGCGACCGTCGTCAGTTCGTGCTTGCGGATGCGATTGCTCGCGTAGGCGGCGACCGATGCCACCGCGGCGACGCCGGTCTCGACATGGCCGCGCCAGGTCAGCCGATACACATAGTAACAAGGCTTGTCGTCGCGCCGCAGAATTCCGGCGCCGATCATGCGCTGCAAATTCTCGGCGGCCTTGGCATAGACCGCACGGTCATAAGGATCGACCGCCGGATCGAGATCGATCTCCGCTTTGGACACATGCAGGAAGCTCCACGGCCGGCCTTTGACACGCTCGCGCGCCTCGGCGCTGGAGAGCACGTCATAGGGTGGCGCAAGAACTTCGCCGGCGCGTCCCGGCGCCGGTCGCAACGCCCGAAAAGGTTTTATCAAGGACAAAGTGAATCTCCCGCGTGCCGAAGTACCAATTTCACTTGTTCGCGTGTTACACCTGGAAACCACTCCAGAAATTCGTCGATCCGAGCGCCACTCTCGAGATTTTCGAACAACGCCTTCACCGGGATTCGCGTGGTCTTAAATAGCCAGGCTCCCCGACCTTTTCGGGCGAGCGCTCTACGGCGGCGCATTGGCTCCAATCGAGCATTGGTAAATCTCGGTCGAGGTTTGTTCGGCTGTAGTCCGGATGGGGCGAAGCGCAATCCGGGAGCCGCGGATGCCCCGGATGTCGCTGACGCTCCATCCAGGCTACAGAATGCAGGATGTTCATTCGCGTAAATCCGGACTACGTCAAGATCGTGAGCGAATCCGAAATCATCCTCATCGCCGGCCCGACGGCGAGCGGCAAATCGGCGCTGGCGCTGGAGCTCGCCGAGAAGCTGCGCGGCGTCATCATCAATGCCAATTCCATGCAGGTCTATCGCGACCTGCGCATCATCACCGCGCGGCCGACGGCGAAGGAAGAGGCGCGGGTGCCGCACCGGCTTTACGGCCGGATCGACGCGGCGGAGAATTATTCGGTCGGCCGCTGGCGCACGGAGGCCGCAGCGACCCTGGAGACGACCAAGCGCTACGGACGCGCGGCGATCGTCGTCGGCGGCACCGGCCTCTATTTCAATGCGCTCATCCGCGGGCTTGCCGCGGTGCCGCCGATTCCGGCCGAGATTCGCGACACCGTGCGCGCGCGGCTCGAGAGCGAGGGCGTCAACGCGCTGCACATGGAATTGATGCAACGCGATCCGGCGGCGGCGGCGCGGCTGATGCCGGGCGACCGCGCCCGCATCACGCGCGCGCTGGAAGTGGTGCTCGGTACCGGCCGCTCGCTCGTCGAGTGGCACGAAGAAGGCAACGCCGTGAGCGTTGACGCTGCCGGCGCGGCAAAAGTCTTTCTCATGCCCGAGCGCGACGCGCTCATGCGCCGGATCGATGAGCGCTTCGATGCCATGATCGCCGGCGGCGCGCTCGACGAGGTGCGGGCGTTGGCGGCGCGCAATCTGGCGCCGGATCTGCCGGCGATGAAGGCCCACGGCGTGCCGTGGCTCATTCGACATTTTGCCGGCGAGATCAGCCTGGAGGACGCGGTGGAAGGCGCCAAGCGCGACACCCGTCAATATACCAAGCGGCAGGCGACGTGGTTCCGCAACCAGCTTGCGGATTTCGTTTGGGTCGAACCTGAGAAGGCGCTCGCGGCGGTCGAAGGGCAATTGCGCGATTTGGCCAAATGATTTCAGCAAAATGATTTCACCAAATGATCTCGCCAAATGATCTCGCCAAGTGAATTCTCCAAGTGATTCGGTTAAGCGATTGACCACCCAACTCGACAAAGTGAACGCCGCGCGATTTGGCGAAATCAACGTCGCGGTGCTGGGATTTCGCCGAGCGGTGTGACACAATCTGGCGTTTGTCTTTACGCCGCAAAAATTCGATGGCAGATTTCGCCGGTCATGCACAAGGAGGAATCGGCATGCGTCATCTCGTACTTGCAATAGTCTTGGCCGCGGGCGTGGGCTTGATCGGCATCGGCGGCGCCTCGGCGGCGCCGGCTAACGGACAGGCGATCACCCAAGCCGCCGATCAGGCGAGCAGCGTCACCAAGGTGTGGGGCGGCTGCGGCCGCGGCTGGCATCGCAACCGCTGGGGCCGCTGCGTTCCATAACGCCGTGGTTTCTTCGTCGATCGATTGCCGACGACGCGTCATGCCCGGCCTTGCGCCGGGCATCTACGTCTTGTCGAGTCATCGGCGCATCTTGAAACTTCGTCGATAGCTCGAAAATGGGGATGGTCGCCCAAAGCTAGCGAAGCGATGCCGCAAGCTAGGGCTTGTACTCATAAATCGAGTTGTCGAGGTCACTGGAATGTCCGTTATTCCACTCTTTGCGGACTCAACTCGGACCTCGCCTGAGGTCAGAGAAGGGCCAATTTCAAACTCATGCATCGCAGCAAATTTCCTTTTATTCGATCACCTCGTCGGCGAGGGGGAGAGGCGTGGTGGCACCTCGAGGCCGCGCGCTTTTTGCAGTTTTGAGGTTGATCGCAAGCTCGCGTTTTTGTAGCAGCCCGAGATGTACCGAATAGACGATTGCTTTTGATGCATTTCAGCGCGAGCTAAAAACATTGTGCCACCTGAGCCCAGGCGTGGCCTTTAGCCGTTTACTTCGAGAACGATTTTTCCCCGCTTATGCGGTGCGCCGGCGAGCATCTCATGAGCGGTGCGCACATCGTTCAACGGCAGGAGGGTGCCTACTCGCGGGGTCAGCCGTCCACTGTAAAACAGCCTCGAAATGCGGTTCAGTCGTTCCGTGCTCACTTCAGCGTAGAAAAATACCGAGCGCACGTCTGGTCGCTCCGGCATAGGGTCAGTGGACACAACAGAAACAAGAACCCCGCCAGATTTCAAGACGCTGTATGAGCGTTCCCGCGTTTCTCCTCCAACTGTGTCAAGTACTAGATCAACAGGCCGCACGGCATTCTGGAATTTGCTAGATTGATAATTCACGATCGTTTGGCTACCAAGAGCCTTCACGTACTCGATGTCCTTCGAGCCGACGACGCCAATTACCTGCAGTCCGGCGTTCACCGCGAGCTGAACCGCATACGCACCGACATTTCCAGCGGCTCCGAGAATGATTACAGTCTGATTAGGTTTCGCGTTCCCATACTCAAAGAGCATCTGCCACGCGGTGACTGCAATCACCGGTGCTGACGCTGCGTCCACATGGCTTAAGCGTGAAGGTCTCAGAGCCACCATGTTGGCACGGGCGACAGCATACTGTGCGTTCGCCCCACAAAACTGCGGGTTGGTGACGCCATAGATTTCATCACCTTTCTTGAATTCACTAACGCTCGGTCCTGCCTCTTCTACCACTCCTGACAAGTCGGAGCCGAGCGTAAGCGGCGGGGTCGGACTTACTTTGCTTCTGCCCTCGCGAATGAGCGCGTCCCATGGTCCAACTCCCGAAGCGGCGACCTTGATCAGAAGTTCTCCTGCCGCCGGAGCCGGACGAGGCACCTCCTCAACGACAACAACGTCTGGTGCACCAAAGCGATGGATTCGGGCCGCTTTCATCTTTGCCCCATTAATAGTGCAGGAAACCGATCCCTCGCGTTCGCTCGGACTGCAGCGCGTGCGGCGAGCGACCATGAACGGCCGCGCTACCTAAGAATCCGATGAATTTGCGCTGTCTCACGCAAACGTGCTCGTCGAGTATCAAGCCTACCACAGGGCAGCGTTGTGCATCACAGCAAAAATTTGCCGCCGATGGCAGAGATGGTCAAGCAGCGACATGCGGGGAGCGTCCGCGCGATGTCTGCTTTTGCCGATAGCCTACATTGGATGCGGCGCTTTTATGAGTACACGCCCTAGTGTGAAATGTATTGCAAACCCGCGGAATAAGCGGCGCCGCCGATCACGCAGGGAATGCCCAGCTCGATCTGTCCGGTTGCCGCCGCGACGACGCAGCCCATCGACATCGCGCCCTGGCCGACCTGGCCCCAGCCGGCGAGTTCGCGCTTGGAGTTAGGGCCTTTCTGCTTGAGCTCCTCGATCGCGGCGAGCGACTCCTTGCGCATGCGCGTCGTGTCGACATTCTCCGCGGTGTCGATCACGTCGTTGAGGATCTTGGCGACGTCTTCGGGCTGGCTTTTGACCGCGCGCTTGAGCATGGCGAGCAGATGCAGATCGCGCACCGCGTTGCTGGCAAGCGTGAACTTGGCAGCGCTGCCGGTGGTGAGACTGTCGACATTGTCCTTGTCGTTGGCGAGCGGCAACAGCTTGATGATGCGCCCGATCGGCGCGTAGGAGCCGGTCGCGAGATAATAGCCCCACAGCACGTCGATCAGTTCCGGGTTCGGCTCGATCGCCACCACTTTCTTGGGCTCGACGCCGAATTGGAAGGCGTTCTTGAGCTTGTCCATCATGCCGGGCTTGGCATTCTCGTAGGAAATCTGCTCGAGCGTCGGCAATTTGCCGGCGAGATATTTGTCGATCATGCTGCTGCGCGTGCGCATGCGATCGCCATACTTCACCAGCAGCACTTTCCAGTTCGGCAAGCCGGAATAAACGATCGCGCGCACCAGCACCCAATGATCGGCCGGCGCGATCGTCAGCATCTTATCGATCAGCGTGTCGGCGCGATCGGGATTGGCGCCAAGCACGCCGGCGATGAAGCCGATATAGGCGCCGCAGGTTTCGGCGTCCTTGAAGGCTTGCAGATCGCTCAGGCCGTGGACCAGCACGGCAAGGCCGTCGGGCTCGGGCTTGCCGCGATAGGCGTTGATCCATTTGAGCATGGAGTTGGTCGAATTGAGCGCCGCGTTCGGCGGGGTCGCTGCGCCGGCCGGCGCGGCGACGGCGATCGAGAACGCCAAGACGGCGAGCAAAGCGGCGGCGGTCAGGCGCCAAAATGCGCCGGCGCCGACAAGCCGATCGCCGACGAATGTGGTGCGGATCAACCAGCCAACCGCGGGCTTATCCCCGGCAACCATGATGCCCTCCAGCGGAATGGCGGTAGCGCGAACGGTCTTAAGCGTGCTGGCCCCAGACAGGCGCAGAGAAGCAGGCTCCTCCGGCGAATTGCTGGCCGCTCCCGCGCGAAATCGCGGCCGTGCCGTGGCGCGTAAAGAGAGTTAACAATTGCGATTTTCCGCGCCGTGTCGATTTCAAACGCGTGTTTGAAGCGGCGTTGGGGGCGCGCCGCCAGATTCCGGCCGCATTTGGCTTGACCGGCGTTGCCACAATGCTTATAAAAAGGCCGTTAGCAAAGAGGGCACGTTTCGTGCGGCACCTTGTGACCACGCTGATTCTCGTAGGAAGGCGCACCGCCGGGGGTGGATAAATCCACCTGCGAGACGTGGCGGTGCGCGAAAAACAGGGGCTCTTGAGCCCCTTTTTTATTTCCTCAACCTCGACATGCGATGACGGCGGAAGAAGTGGAGCAAGCCATGACGGAAATGACCGGCGCGGAAATGGTGATCGCGGCATTGGCCGATCAGGGCGTCGAGCACCTTTTTGGTTATCCCGGCGGCGCCGTGCTGCCGATCTACGACGCCCTGTTTCAGCAGGACAAAGTGAACCACATCCTGGTGCGGCACGAGCAGGGCGCGGTGCACGCCGCCGAAGGCTATGCCCGCTCGACCGGCAAGGTCGGCACGGTTTTGGTCACGTCCGGGCCAGGCGCCACCAATGCGGTCACCGGTCTGACCGATGCGCTGTGCGACTCGATTCCGCTCGTCGTTCTCACCGGGCAGGTGCCGACGCATCTGATCGGCAACGACGCCTTCCAGGAATGCGACACCGTCGGCATTACGCGGCCGTGCACCAAATACAATTATCTGGTGAAGACCATCGCCGACTTGCCGCGCGCGCTGCACGAGGCGTTCCATATCGCCGCCAGCGGCCGGCCGGGGCCGGTCGTGGTCGATATTCCGAAGGACATCCAGTTCGCCAAGGGCACGTATTCCAGGCCGAAGGAATTCCAGCACCGCGGCTATCAGCCGAAGGTCAAGGGCGACCTCGACAAGATCAAAGCGGCCGTCGACATGATGGCGGCGGCGAAGCGGCCGCTGTTCTATACCGGCGGCGGGGTGATCAATTCCGGCCGCGCCGCGTCCGATCTGCTGCGCGAACTGGTCAAGCTCACCGGCTTCCCCATTACCTCGACCCTGATGGGGCTCGGCGCCTTTCCCGCCGCCGACCGGCAGTGGCTCGGCATGCTCGGCATGCACGGCACCTGGGAGGCCAATTGGTCGATGCACGACTGCGATCTGATGATCGCCGTCGGTTCGCGGTTCGACGACCGCATCACCGGTCGGCTCGATGCGTTCTCGCCCGGCTCGAAGAAAATCCACATCGACATCGATCCGTCCTCGATCAACAAGAACGTCAAGGTCGATTTGGCGATCGTCGGCGACTGCGCGCATGTGCTCGAGGACATGGTGCGGCTGTGGCGGTCGAGCGCGGCCGTTCCCGACAAAAAGGCGTTGGCGGCCTGGTGGGATCAGATCGGCACCTGGCGGGCGAAGAACTCGCTGGCCTTCCGCAACTCGAACGAGATCATCAAGCCGCAATATGCCATCCAGCGGCTCTACGAGCTGACCAAGGACCGCGACACCTACATCACGACCGAAGTCGGTCAGCACCAGATGTGGGCGGCGCAGTTCTATCACTTCCAGGAGCCGAACCGCTGGATGACCTCGGGCGGTCTCGGCACCATGGGTTACGGGCTGCCGGCCTCGGTCGGCGTGCAGCTCGCGCATCCGAATTCGCTGGTCGTCGATATCGCCGGCGAGGCTTCGGTGCTGATGACCATGCAGGAAATCTCGACGGCGGTGCAGTACGACTTGCCGGTCAAGATTTTCATCCTCAACAATCAATATATGGGCATGGTGCGGCAGTGGCAGGAATTGCTGCACGGCGGCCGCTATTCGCATTCCTACACCGAGGCGCTGCCGGATTTCGTCAAGCTTGCCGAGGCCTATCACGCCCACGGCATCCGCTGCACCCATCCCGGCGAGCTCGACGACAAGATCCGCGAGATGATCGAGGTGAAGAAGCCGGTGCTGTTCGACTGCGTGGTCGATCCGGCGGAAAACTGTTTCCCGATGATCCCGTCCGGCCGCGCCCACAACGAAATGCTGCTCGGCGACGCGTCGACCCGGGTCGAGGACGCTATTACCGAGGAAGGCAAGGTGATGGTGTGAGGGAAGCGAGAATAGCGAATAGCGAATAGCGAATAGCGAATAGCGAATAGAAAGACATCAGCCCGCTGGAGCGACTATCGCCACTCGCCATTCGCTACTTGCCACTTGCCACTCGCCATTCGCCAACGAGGCAATCAATGAACACCGCAACGACCACGCACTACCCGGCCAAGACCACCGCCGAGCAAAGCGAAAGCCGCACGCTCTGCGTGTTGGTCGACAATGAGCCCGGCGTGCTGGCGCGCGTCATCGGCCTGTTCGCCGGCCGCGGCTACAATATCGACTCGCTCACCGTCTCCGAGACCGAGCACGAGAGGCATCTCTCGCGCATCACCGTCGTCACCCGTGGCACGCCGATGGTGATCGAGCAGATCAAGAACCAGCTCGATCGGCTGGTGCCGGTGCACCGCGTCGTCGATCTCACCACCGGCGGGCCGGCGCTGTCGCGCGAGCTTGCCATGGTCAAGGTGCGCGGCAAGGGCGAGCAGCGCATGGAGATGCTCCGCCTGGCCGACGCCTTCCGCGCCCGCGTCATCGACGCCACCAACGAGAGCTTCGTGTTCGAGATCACCGGCGCTTCCGACAAGATCGAAAGCTTCATCAATTTGATGCTGCCGCTCGGCCTGGTCGAAGTCTCGCGCACCGGCGTCGTCGCCATCTCCCGCGGGCCGGAGGGGATGTAGGTCGGTGGCGGCCAAGACCTGTCGCGGCGAAGCCCCCTGGTTAAAATCGATAACCGACGCTAAATAGGTGACCAGCCAGACGACGCGCAAAGGTCACCGTCATGAAGCCAAGCCATGTCAACTTACCTTCGGACTGCCGGGCGGTGAGCGACGTGCTCGCCCGTATCGGCGACAAATGGTCGGTCCTCGTGGTCAGCAGGCTCGGCGCCGGTCCGCTGCGCTTCAACGAACTGCGCCGCGCGATCGGCGGCATTTCGCAGCGCATGCTGACCTTGACGCTGCGCGGGCTCGAACGCGACGGCCTGATCACGCGCACGGTGTTTCCCACCATCCCGCCGCGGGTCGATTATGCGCTCACCGCGCTTGGCCGCGATCTTTTAACTCCGGTCTCCGCGCTCGGCGCCTGGGCGATCCGCAACCAGCCGAAAATCGCCCGCGCCCGCGAGCAGTTCGACGGCATCTGCGAAGCGAGCGGCAAGCGGCCTGTGCATCGCGCTCGCAAGGCCAGTCGCCATGAGGCGCTGGACGCCCAGTCGTCGTAGATATACATTGTATATCCATGCAGGAACATTCGACGTGAAGGTCAAAATTTCGAAATGGGGCAATAGCTTGGGACTTCGCCTCCCGAAGGCGGCGGTCGACGCAGCTGGTCTGAAGCCCGGCGCGGAGGTCGATGTCGTCATCGAGGGACGCGATCTGCGTGTTCGCTCTGTCCCGCCGATCAAGCACTATCGTCTGGAAGATCTGCTTGCTGAGATGGACCGCCTCAGTGCGGAAGACAGGCCGGAGACGGTTGATTGGGGACCCGATCGCGGCGCCGAGATTATCGACGATGGCTATTCTCGCGGTGAAATAACTCTGGATGACATTTTGAGCGGCAAGGCAGCCCGCAAAGATGCTTCCTGACATTGGCGATATTGCGTGGATCGAGTTTGATCCGGTGAAGGGCACCGAGCAAAGCGGCCGTCGTCCGGGCTTGGTCTTGTCCCCGCGCGGATACCACGAACGGTCTCCACGTGCCGTCGTCTGTCCGATCACCTCCAGAGAAAAACCATGGGCGTTCAACGTGCCGCTGCCAGCGGGAATGAAAATCCAGGGCAGCGTGTTGGTGGATCAGATTCGAACGATCGAACGCCAAGCCCGCATGTTCGAAATTATCGAACGCGCGCCCGCGGAGGTCCTCTCGGAAGTCCGGGGTCGTCTTGCCGCGCTGCTCGAATTCGACGTTGTCCTGTCGGTCGTCGACCCGGGACAGCAGGCATGACGTCGGGCTTGTCCCGCCAGCCCGCACGCCATAGAAGCAGCATCGGAAAATCATCGGCCAATGACTGGTCCGACGAGGGACCTAAGTAGGGGTGAGATCAATGCGTGTTTACTACGACCGCGACGCCGACCTGAACCTGATCAAGGGCAAGAAGGTCGCCGTCATCGGCTATGGCAGCCAGGGCCACGCCCACGCGCTCAATCTGCGCGATTCCGGCGTCAAGGACGTCGCCGTGGCGCTGCGCAAGAATTCGCAAGGCGTGAAGAAGGCCGAAGGCGAGAAGTTCAAGGTCCTGGACGTGGCCGAGGCGGCCAAATGGGCCGACGTGATGATGATGCTCACGCCCGATGAACTGCAGGGCGACATTTACAGCAATCATCTGCACGCCAACATGAAAGAAGGCGCGGCGCTGATGTTCGCGCACGGCCTCAATGTGCATTTCAACCTGATCGAGCCGCGCGCCGATCTCGACGTGCTGATGATCGCGCCCAAGGGACCGGGCCATACCGTGCGCTCGGAGTATCAGCGCGGCGCCGGCGTGCCGTGTCTGCTGGCGATCCACAAGGACGCTTCGGGTAATGCCCACGACCTCGGGCTGTCTTATGGGTCGGCGATCGGCGGCGGCCGTGCCGGCATCATCGAGACGACCTTCAAGGAAGAATGCGAGACCGACCTGTTCGGCGAGCAGACTGTGCTGTGCGGCGGCCTCGTCGAGCTGATCAAGGCCGGCTACGAGACCTTGTGCGAGGCCGGCTATGCGCCGGAGATGGCCTATTTCGAATGCCTGCACGAGGTCAAGCTGATCGTCGACCTGATCTATGAAGGCGGCATCGCCAACATGAACTACTCGATCTCCAACACAGCCGAGTATGGCGAATACGTTTCCGGCCCGCGCATCATCACGGCCGAGACCAAGGCGGAGATGAAACGCGTGCTCGCCGACATTCAGTCCGGGCGCTTCACCCGCGACTGGATGCTGGAGAACAAGGTCAACCAGACCTCGTTCAAGGCGACCCGCGCCAAGCTTGCCGAGCACTCGATCGAGCAGGTCGGCGCCAAGCTGCGCGCGATGATGCCGTGGATCAAGCAGCGCGCGCTGGTCGATCGCAGCCGGAACTGAGCTACCGCAATTTAGCCATTACGAGTTCACTGCTGCGCGCCCTGCGCAACGCGGATCGGTCGATCTCCGGCTTGCTTGATGCGATCGCGACAATGTCGCGATCGTTATCCGTTCAACTTTGATCTCAAAGTCGTTTCGTGCGGCGCACTGCTCCGCAGGGCGGGACAGCGTGTCTCTATAGCCGAGCCGGAAGAAAACGATCGAAACGCCCGCCAGTTTAGAATTTGTCTTGCTAAGCTTTGGCAGCTTGCTAGCATGATTGACCGAAGCAGTGCCGTTCGGTCTCTTTTTTCGCACTGCAATATTGGCACTGCAGCAAATAAAGCCGGCCGGCGTGACCGCAAATGGCGGTGCACGGCGATCGGCAGCCGAGAACCGGCCACGTCACGGCGCTGAAAGCGGCGGCCCGTGACGCAAGTAAACCGCCTCATGGAGGGAATATGGTCACCCTGAACATCAATGGGCATGACCATTCGGTCGACGTACCGAATGACACGCCGTTGTTGTGGGTCATCCGCGAGCATCTGCAGATGACCGGCACGAAATTCGGTTGCGGCGCCGGACTGTGCGGCGCCTGTACTGTCCACCTCAACGGTGAGGCGGTGCGCTCCTGCCAGACGGCCGTATCGCAAGCCTCCGGCAAAAAAATCACCACCATCGAAGGTCTGGATCCCAAGGGCGAGCATCCGCTGCAGCGCGCCTGGATCGCCGAGCAAGTCCCGCAATGCGGCTACTGCCAGTCCGGGCAGATCATGCAGGCGGCGTCGTTGCTCGCTAAGAACACCGATCCCACCAAAGCCGAACTGGTCGCACACATGGACGGCAATCTCTGCCGCTGCATGAGCTATGTGCGAATCCAGCGCGCGATCCTGCGCGCGGCTGCCGACATGCGGGGGGTGTAAGTCATGACAAAGCATCAGAAGATCGACGCGCTGCCGCATATCGATCGCCGCAGCTTCATCGTCGGCACCGCCGCTACCGGCCTCGTGATCGGCTACGCCGCGCCGAAGATCGGCGAAGCACTGGCGGCAACCGCTGCCAATGCCGAGCCGACCGTCTGGGCGTCCATCAGCCCCGACGGCAAAGTCTGGGTGACGGTCGGCAAGGCCGACATGGGCCAGCACATCGCCAGCACCATGGCGCAACTCGTCGCCGAAGAGCTGGAAGCGTCGTGGAAGGACATGAACGTCGTGCTCTCTTCCAACGATCCGAAATACAACGATCCCGTTCTCGGTGCCCAGGTGACCGGCGGCAGCTGGTCCACCGGCATGAACTTTGATGCGATGTGCCGTGCCGGCGCCGCCGGCCGTCTCACGCTGATCAAAGCCGCCGCCGAGATGATGGGCGTTCCGGAGAACGAGCTGCGCGCCCGCGAATCGCGCGTCGTTCATGCCAAGTCGAAGAAGAGCGTGACCTTTGCGCAGATCGTGCAGAGCGGCAAGGCGAACAAGGCCTGGTCGCCGGAGGAGCTCAAGGCGATCACGCTGAAGACGCCGGACCAGTACACCAAGATCGGCCATTCGCTGCCGCAGCTCGACATTCCGTCGAAGACCAACGGCACCTGCAAGTACGGCATCGACGCGCACGTGCCGGGCATGCTCTACGGCAAGCTCGTGATTCCGCCGGTGCGCTACGGCGCGACGGTCCGATCGGTCGACGACAGCGGGGCCAAGAAGATTGCGGGCTTCGTCAAGGCCGTCGTCGTCGAAGACAAGACCGGCACGACGTCCGGCTGGGTGGTCGCGGTGGCGTCGAGCTACGAGGCCGCCAAGCTGGCGGCGAACGGCGTTGAAAGTCGATTGGGACAAGGGCCCGTATGCCAACGTGTCCGACCAATCGATCATCGACGAGTCGCGCCGGCTGCAGAAAGACGGCACCGAAGGCTTCCTGTTCGTCAAGGACGGCGACTCCGCCGCCGCGATGGACAAGGCCGCCAAGGTCATCGAGGGCGAGTACCTCACCAGCCTCAACATCCATGCTCCGCTCGAGCCGATGAACGCGCTGGCCATGGAGGAGAACGGCGTCTGGCACATCTATACCGGCAATCAGTTCAACACCCGCACCACCCTGATCGCGGCTGCGGTAGCCGGTGTCGATGCCAAGAACATCGTCATCCATCAGCATTATCTGGGCGGCGGCTTCGGCCGGCGGCTGGAGTCCGACATGACGGTTCCGGCGGTGGCGGCGGCCAAGGCCGTCGGCAAGCCGGTGAAACTGATCTATGCCCGCGAAGACGACATGCAGATGGATTTCACCCGTCCGCTGACCTACCAAAAAGTCAAAGTCGGGCTCGACGCCGAAGGCCACGCCATTGCCATGGAGCATGACGTGATCGGCGCTTGGCCGACCGCGCGATGGGGCATCCCGGCGTTCCTGACGCCGGCCGTGGACAAGAAAGGCCCGCATGACAGCTTCACCGTCAACGGCGCCGATTATTGGTACACGATCCCCAACCACACCGTGCGCAACTTCGAGAACAAGCTGGCGCAGAACGCTACGCCGTCCGGCCAGCTCCGCTCGGTCGCGCCAGGCTGGACGTTCTGGGCGGTCGAAAGCACCATGGACGACATCGCGCACGCGTCGGGTCAGGACCCGGTCGAGATGCGGCTCCGCCTCCTCGACGGCGCCGGCGCCAATGCCGGCGGCGACAAGCCGCAGAATATCGGCGGCGCCAAGCGTCTGGCCAACGTGCTGCGCACGGCGGTCGGCCGCTCCGGCTACGGCGCGATCAAGCTCGGCGAGAACGAGGGCATCGGTGTTGCCTGCGTCTCTTCGCAGGAGCGCACCTCGCCGACATGGACGGCCTGCGTCGCCCATGTGAAGGTCGACCCGAAGAGCGGCGACGTGACGTTGAAGAAGCTCACGGTCGCCATGGACGTCGGCACGGTCGTCAATCCCGACGGCGTGCGTGCCCAGGTCGAGGGCTCGACGCTGTGGGGTGCCTCGATCGCCTTGCTCGAAAAAGCGACGCTGGCGAACGGCGGCATCCAGCAGACCAACTTCGACGGCTATACGCCGATGCGGCTGAGCCAGGTGCCGGAGCTCGACATCAGCATCATCGGCAATGGCGAGCCGGCGGTCGGCTGCGGCGAGCCGGCGGTGACGGTGGTGGCGCCGGCGATCGGCAACGCCATCTTCAATGCGGTCGGTGCCCGGGTACGGTCGCTGCCGATTACCGCCGAAGCGGTCAAGGCGGCGATGAAGGCCTGATCAGGCCCAATCGTCACGCGAAATCGGGAGCGGCACCTGCGGGCGCCGCTCCTTTTTCTTTGCGCGCGGGGGAACGCAACGGCCGGGCATCGGTGCGGGGTGACAGCGAAACGCGGCGATGCTTAATACCGGCGCCATGTCGTCCCGCGCGCCAGATATCCAAATCGTCGCCATCGATCATGTGGAGATCGCGGTCGAGCCATGGCGCTGGGAGTTTGCGCATGAGCGCCGCGCCGACATCGACCGGCACTTTGCCGCGCGGCGCCGCGACCAACCGGCCTTGTGGAACGGGCGCGTGCTCCTTGTCAATCGCTGGGCGATCGAGCAAGGCGTGCTGCGCGGCACGAGCTTCGAGACCGACTATGCGAGCTTCCTCGCCTGGCGCGATTGGAGCCGAGCCGATGCCGGTGTGTTCAATGTCTTCGGCGCTAGTGCGTTGCGGTCCGCTGACGGCGCCTATCTCATCGGCTGCATGGCCCCGTCGACATCGGTAGCCGGGCAATGGCTTTTTCCCTGCGGCACGCCGGACCTTGCCGACGTCAGTGCCGCCGGCACGCTTGATCTTGCCGGCAGCGTCGGCCGCGAGCTATCCGAGGAAACCGGCCTCGATATTGGTATATTCGAAGCCGAGCCGGGCTGGACACTGGTGCGCGACGGCGGTTTTCTGGCTTTGATAAAGCGCCTCGTCGCCGCCGAGACCGCCGAAACGCTGCGCGCGCGCATCATGGGTCATCTGGCGAACGAGGCGCAGCCGGAATTTTCCGACATCCGCTTCGTACGCCGTCCGGCAGATGTCGATCCCGCCGCGCCGCGATTTCTCAGGGCGTATCTGGCGGGCGTATGGTCATGAATGAAATACCTTTCGCAGTACGCTTGCGAACTGGGAAACGTCCATTGGTCGTGCGCTGACCGTCCGCGGAGGTGGCAATGAAGCTTCCAAAAATCCTCAAGGCCTGCCGGGTCGACAAGCCGGCGCATTTCCGGCTGGCCGACCACGACCCAGCCGAGACGTTCGGTCTTTCGACCAACATCGCGGATGTGAGGCCGATCCTCGACGACGGCGTCGCCAAGCTCGAGGAGATGCAGCGACGGCTTTATGCCGATGGCCGACGAGCGGTGCTCGTGGTGCTCCAAGCCATGGACGCCGCCGGCAAGGACGGCGTGATCAAGCACGTCATGTCGGGCATCAACCCGCAGGGTTGCGCCGTGCATTCCTTCAAGGCGCCCAGCGCTGAGGAACTGGCGCACGATTTCCTGTGGCGAACCGCCAAGGCGCTGCCGGAGCGCGGGCGCATCGGCATTTTCAATCGCTCGCACTATGAAGAAGTATTGGTAGTGCGCGTGCACCCGGACATGCTGGCGCGGCAGAAGCTGCCGCCCGACGTCGTCGGCAAGGACATCTGGAGCCACCGCTTCAAGGACATTTCCGCATTCGAG
This sequence comes from uncultured Alphaproteobacteria bacterium, assembly GCA_963829395.1. GTDB lineage: Bacteria > Pseudomonadota > Alphaproteobacteria > Rhizobiales > Xanthobacteraceae > BOG-931. The sequence goes on from CAWHHX010000007.1 coordinate 112,446, forward strand.
CGCCACATTTCACGCAGCGGCACGCTGGTGCTGAAATTCCATCTGCACATCTCCAAGGAGGAGCAGCGCAAGCGCTTCCTGGCGCGGCTCGACGAGCCGGTGAAGCGCTGGAAGTTCTCGATGGCTGACGTCACCGAGCGCCGGCGCTGGGACGCTTACATGGCAGCCTACGAGGACATGATCCGCGGCACGTCGACCGACGACGCGCCCTGGTACGTCGTGCCGGCCGATCACAAGCATATCGCCTGGCTGGTCGTCTCCGCCGCCATCGTCGAGGCGCTGGAGAAGCTCAAGCTCGACTACCCGAAGATCGAGGGCAAAGCGCTCACGGAGTTGAAGGCGGTCGAGCGCGCGCTCAAAGCGGAAAAGCCCGGCCGGACCGGCAAAGCCGGGCGAAAGAAATAACAGCGACGACGGCTCCGCGGCTGCTGCCGTGACGTCCGGTGGACCTCCGCGGTGCTGCCGGCCCGCTGTCACAGCAATTGCGCAATTGCTTGATTACTTGCACGCGAACTTAGCCCAGACAAACGATGCCCAGACAAACGATGCCCAAGCGCACTATGCCTATGCGCACAGCAACGATCTGCCACCCCCATTGGCGGCTTCGCATCTGGCACAAATCAGACTAAAATTCGCACCCAGAGGGAAGACGAGCTGACCGCCGTGCGCACAAGAGTGAAGAGATCCGCTGCACTATGCCTGGCGGTGGCGTTGATTGGGCTGTCCGTCGTTTCTCGGGCCGCTGCCGCGCCGGCTGACTTTGACGGCGTCTGGATTCCGGATGTCAAAGATCAGCACCGCCAGGAAACCGAAAACATCCCGCCCTGGAAGCCGGAAGTCGTGCCGCAGGTTGCGCACATGGCCGCCGAGGAAAAGGCCGGCCGGCCTTTCCTCGTGCTCAGCCATTGCCTGCCGCACGGCATGCCGACCTGGATGCTGATCACGCACAATGCGTTTGAATGGCTGACGACGCCCGGCCGCATCACCATGCTCGGCGAGGTCGACGGCAACCGCATGCGGCGAATTTATATGGACGGCCGTCCGCATCCGGAAGACCCCGATCTGACCTTGCACGGCCACTCGATCGGTCACTGGGAGGGCGATGTCCTGGTCGTCGATACCACCGCCATCGCGCCGCAGGCCTATATCGCGACCAGCGAGGCGGTGGGCATTCCGAACAACGGCGACATGCACATCGTCGAGCGGCTTTATCTGGCCAAGCCGAACGTTCTTCACGACGATCTCGAAATCACGGCGCCGAAGGTTTTCACCGCGCCCTGGAAAACCACGCGTATTTTCCGCCGCTATCCCGATCGTCACTACGAGATCATCGAAGGCGAATGCGAGCAGGAAGACCTCGTCCCCGGGAAGGACCAATACGGCAACGACATATTCGTTTCCCATCCGCAGAATCCGGACGGGTCGGTCAGCACGACCAAATAGGATGAGATAGATCAATGGCGTTGCGCAGAATTTCTTTCATTGCGGCCGGCTTGATTTTGAGTTTTTGCGGTATCGCGGCGGCGCACCACTCCGGTGCGGCCTACGATATGGAGCATCTGCGAACCACGGAAGGTACCGTCAAGACGGTCAACTGGACCAACCCGCACATTACCTTCGTCATCGAGACCGACGCCAAGGACGGTGACCCGGCGCACACGTTGGCATTCGAAGTCTCGAGCCCCGGCGTTTTGACCCGCTCGGGTTGGACCAAGCGCTCGCTGCAGCCCGGCGACCACGCCGTCTTCCATTATGCGCCGCTGCGCGACGGCAGTCCTGGCGGCTTTTTGGTCAAGGTCGATTTGCCGAACGGGCAGGGGCTCAGCTTCAGCCTGACGCCCGCCGATCAATGACGGTCGACGCCATCGTCAGAGACGTGAGCAAGTGGCTGGCGGCGACGCCGCTGAGCCACACGATCCAGACCACCGGCTGGATCATTCCGACCTTGCAGACCATTCACATTCTAAGCGTTGCCGTGCTTTTTTCCTCCGCGGTCCTGGTCGATCTACGGATCTGGCGGGCGCTCCAGCGCGATGTCCCGCTGGCGGAGGTGGCGCGGCGTTTCCTGCCGATCATCTGGCCGGTCGTGCTGATCCTTCTGGTCACCGGAAGCCTGCTGATCGTCGGTGAGCCGCGACGTTCGCTCCTCAACACCACCTTCTATCTCAAGATGGCGCTGCTGGCCTTTGCCCTGGTGCTGACCGGCGCGCTGCAATGGTCGTTGGCGGCGGCGCCGCATTTTTGGGACCGGGATCGAGGACGGCGGATCGCGGGACGGTTTGCGGCGACCGTCTCCATCCTGGTCTGGTGCAGCATCCTCTTTGCCGGGCGCTGGATCGCCTACACGCAGGTCGGATGATGCTGCGGTTCGCCGATGTGATTGGCTATCTCGAGAACAGCAGGCTGGCGGACAATATTCGCGAGAACGATCTGCTGTTTCCGCTCATCGAGTCGGTTCACGTGGTCGCCATTTGCCTGGTGGTCGGCAGCATCCTCGCCGTCGACCTCCGACTGCTTGGGCTCGCCTCGGTCAACCGCTCCGTAAGCCGGGTGACGCAGGGAATATTGCCGTTGACCTGGGGCGCGTTTGTCGTCGCCGTCGGCTCGGGCGGTCTGTTGTTCATGTCCAACGCAACCAAGTATCTGGGCAACGGTTATTTCATCGCCAAGATGTTTTTGATCGCCGCCGCCGGGCTGAACATGGTGATCTTTCATGTGATCAGCGCCAAGGATTTGCCGCGCTGGGAGAACGAAGCCCGGCTGCCGCTGCCGGCGCGGCTGGCCGGAGGGTTATCGATCCTGTTGTGGATCGCGGTGGTGGCGTGCGGGCGCTGGATCGGATTTACCATGCAGGTCGGATGAGATGCAGGGCCGGATGCAATGATCAGCGTCCGTTTTCTTCCTGGCGTCGTTGCCGCGGTTGTCGTCGCCAGCGCGGTTCGCGTCGCCTTCGGTGGGCGAAGACACTGTTCCGATGCCGCCCTTCCAAGGCCAACCGTTCCAAGCACATGTCGACATGAAAACCTTCATGGAGCATGTGCTCACTCCAGCCGCGAAAATCGTCTGGAGCGTCAACGGCATCCTGATCGACGACAAGGGCGAGCACGATCTATCCCCCAAATCGGACGCCGACTGGGAAGCGATCGTGAGCGGCGCTGCGACTTTGGCCGAGGCGACGAACGCACTGATGATTCCCCAGCGCGTGCGCGACCCGCAGTGGAACGTCTACGCCAAAAACCTGGCGGACGCCGCGAACAAAGCCTACGTCGCCGCGGAAGCTCACGACCTGAAATCGATCTCCGAGGTCAGCGACCGGCTGGACGGGATTTGCGCGGCGTGTCACCGCCATTATGGACTTGAATAAGTTCGATGCCCGGCGGCCGACTTATTCCGCCGCCTCCGCCGCGACATTGGGCGGAAATTCCGTGACGCTGCCGGCCTCGTTATCGACGACCATCAGCAAATCGAAATAGCGGATCGTCGGCACCGAGCCGGTGCGCGCCTTGATGTTGGCGTACCATTCGGCGTTGTGCCCGCGCTGGGCGGCTTCCTTCGACGGCCAGATGTAGAACGCGCCGCCGGTGCCGTCTTCGCCGATGATGTAGTGCTTGCGGATCAGTTCCTCGTTGCCTTGCCAGCGGGAAATCGTGGTGCGGCCGTCTTCGAGGATTTGCTCGCGCGTCAGACCGGGCGGATATTTGAACTGCACGAATTCGACGATCATAGGTCAGTCTCCCTGTCCCTTTTGTCATTGTATCCCAGCGTTATCCCAGCGTATCCCAACGGGGCGAGAAACGCTGCGAGCCACCACTATCTCCACACACGTCTCTCCACCATACGTCGATGAAGCGGTCTCGGGGTGCGGCCTTGCGCTCGCGCCGGATATTCCGCTAAAAGAGGGCCGATCCCATATGGGTTTAACGCGGCTTTTACCGTGTTCCTTGATGGTGGATCCGAGAGCAGATGATGGCGATGCGCCACCATAACCGCGCGATGAATCGGACGGCCGTTGCGGCCGGGTCCGGCGCTGGCCTCGTGCTTCGCGGCATTCTTTGCACGATTCCTGGCGGGCTCCTGCTCCTTAGCGCCCCCTGAGGGCCGGCTGGGCGCTTTGCGCCTGGGCACTCAGGGGTTGACCGAGCTACCGGAACCCACAGAGCGCCCAAAACCTCGCGATGCAATGGTCGGGCGCCACGACAAGGACCTGACACCATGACCGCTCCAATCAAACCCGAACCGATCAAATCCGAGCCGGCAAAGTCCGAGAAGGACCGCGTCGTCATTTTCGACACCACGTTGCGCGACGGCGAGCAATGCCCCGGCGCCACGATGACTCACGAAGAGAAGCTCGAAGTCGCCGCTTTGCTCGACGACATGGGCGTCGACATCATCGAGGCCGGCTTTCCGATTGCCTCGGACGGCGATTTTGCCGCCGTCAACGAGATCGCCAAGCGCGCCAAGAATGCGGTGATCTGCGGGCTCGCCCGCGCCGCCTTCAAGGACATCGACCGCTGCGCCGAAGCGATCCGGCCGGCCGAGCGGCGGCGTATCCATACGTTCCTGTCCACCTCGCCGGTGCACATGAAATACAAGCTGCAGAAGGAGCCGCACGAAGTCTACGAGATGGTGATCGCGCAGGTGACGCGGGCGCGCGGCCATACCGACGACGTCGAATGGTCGAGCGAGGACGGCACCCGCACCGAGCACGATTTCCTCTGCCGCTGCGTCGAGGCCGCAATCAAGGCCGGCGCCACCACCATCAACATTCCCGACACCGTCGGCTATTCGGTGCCGGAGGAATATTTCGCGCTCATCAAGATGGTGCGCGAGCGGGTGCCGAATTCCGACCAGGCCTGCTTTTCCGTGCACTGCCACAACGATCTCGGCATGGCGGTGGCGAATTCGCTGGCCGGCATCCGCGCCGGCGCGCGGCAGATCGAGTGCACCATCAACGGCATCGGCGAGCGCGCCGGCAACGCGGCGCTCGAGGAAGTGGTGATGGCGATGCGGGTGCGCAACGACGTGATGCCGTTCTGGACCGGCATCAACACCAAGATGCTGACGCGGGCATCGAAGCTCGTTGCCGCGGTGACCTCGTTCCCGGTGCAGTACAACAAGGCGATCGTCGGGCGCAACGCGTTCGCGCATGAGAGCGGCATCCATCAGGACGGCATGCTCAAGCACACCGAGACCTACGAGATCATGATGCCGGAGGACGTCGGCGTGAAGCAGACCTCGCTGGTCATGGGCAAGCATTCCGGACGGCACGCCTTCGTGCACAAGCTCGAGGAATTGGGCTATCACCTCGCCGGCAACCAGCTCGAAGACGCTTTCGTGCGGTTCAAGACGCTGGCCGATCGAAAGAAGCACGTCTACGACGAGGACATCGAGGCTTTGGTCGACGAGGAAATCGCGACCGCGCAGGATCACATCAAGCTCGTGTCGCTCTCGGTGATCGCCGGCACGCGCGGGCCGCAGCGCGCCACCATGAAAGTCGACATCGACGGCAAGCCGGCGATCGCCGAATGCGAGGGTAATGGTCCGGTCGATGCGGTGTTCAACTGCGTCAAGGCGATGGTGCCCCACCAGGCGGTGCTGGAGCTTTATCAGGTGCACGCCGTCACCGAAGGCACCGACGCGCAAGCCGAAGTCTCGGTGCGCTTATCGGAGAACGGCCGCGCGGTGACCGCCAAGGGCGCCGATCCCGATACGCTCGTCGCTTCGGCCAAGGCCTATCTCGCCGCCCTCAACAAGCTCGTGGCGCGGCGGCTGCGCAGCACCGACGCCATCGCCGTCGGCGAGCGCCGCATCCATTCGACGGACGTGGGGTAGGGGCATCGTTCCGAGGCGCGGCTTTTTTAAAGAGCCAGACTTGATTGAATTGTCAATGCCCGCGCTCGTCGCCCATCCGCGTCTCAAAACGCTGCGCTAAAGCAAAGACGTGAATGGCCGGAACAGGTCCGGCCATGACGAACGATTGTATCGATCTGCGCTCATCCGGTCCCTGAAGGAATTGCCGATGCGCGACAGCAGTTATTCGCTCTTGCTCACGGTGAAGGTCCGCTCGGCCAGCATGTGATCCTGATACCAGATCTGCTCGGTCCAGACGCCGGGCACGATTTCCCAGGAGCTGTCGAAGCCATAGCCGAGGATGCAAAGCGCGCCGATTTTCATATTGGGAAAGGCGATGTTGGCGGCGTGCATCATGTCGCCGGTGTTCGGGTTGCGGATTCCCTGCGGCGGGAAAGCGAGCACGAGGTGAAGCGTCACGCCGTCGCCGACCGGCGCGCCGTCGATGCGGAACTCGATGCCGAATTGCGTGCCGACGTTGCCGACGACGTCCGACGTGGTCGAGACAAAATGCCAATTGGCGGCGGTGCCGATGGTGCCGGTCGGCGATATCTGGCCGGCGTGGGCCGGCGCGCTGGTCGACTGCCCGGTATAGGTTCCGGCATTGGTGACGGTCACGCCGGAAACGGTCGCCTTCGGTTCCGGCACGGTCGTAGTCTGTGCCGCGGCGCCGCTTCCCGCGGCCGCCAGCAGGCAGAGAATGATGAAAGGCATGCGCATCGGCAGGTGTCCTGGTAGGGCGGCGGCCAAGACGGTATGGCGGCCAAGAGTTGTATCAAGACTGTATCAACGTTGCGCCATCAAGGCTCTGTGCCGTCGCGACTCACTGGCAATTTTCTCCGCTCGGAATCCCCGAGGCAATGCCAAATACGGCGCGCGCCGAGGTTCCAAGGGATGGCCGAGGTATCGGGGGGCGCATCGAGGCCGAGGTATAATCCGCAGAATAGCGGGGATCGCGGCGGGCGCCTGATTGCACTTCGCATTCGGCGGCCACATGGTGGCACTTAAGTTTTCCGGCTTGGTTTTCCGTTTGGCTTTCCGACTCGGCTCGAGGTGATCAAATGTCCGCGCCCGCGATCGATTATTTCGATGCCAGTTTTCCCGGCGCCACCCAAGTCGTGCGGATCACCAGTCTTCACGAGGCCAGGGTGTTTGCACGCAGGTGGGCGATAAGGGACAAAGAGCCGGCTTTGAAGGCCCTGTTTCGCCACATCGAACAGGCGAACAGTTCGGCAACGGCGCAGAGCGCGATCGGACAATTGAAGCAGGCATTGGCGTGCCGCGGCATGTTGGTCACGGCCGGTCCGACGCTGACCGACGGTTCGCATAGTCCGTAGTTTTCCTGCTGCGCAGGGCCGCTTCGTCGCGGACAAAAAAACCGCCCCAGTGGGGCGGTTTCCATTCGTCGCTGCTCGGCGAGCAGCCATCCGTGACGTTAGACTGCCTGGATGTTGCCGACGGCGATCTTGCCGGTGCGGCGGTCTTCCTGGGTGTCGAAGGAGACTTTTTGACCTTCGACCAGGCCGCGCATTCCGGCGCGCTCGAGCGCGGTGGCGTGGACGAACACGTCCTTGCCGCCGTCATCCGGTTGAATGAAGCCGAAGCCTTTTTGGTCGTTGTAGAACTTAACGGTGCCCTTATTCATGGAGACGTCCTTTCGCTGATGTAGGTGCACTTAGGCGCAAGCCGCGCGGCTGCGCGTCTTGAGGCCCGAGTCGATGTTTGGAGGGTCTGAACGTGCGCCTGGCATTCAGCGAAGGCGAAACGGCCCGATTGTCCGGCCAAATGTCGATTGTGGTGCTTACGAGACAAGCGTGGCTTTTGCAAGGCTCGGCGCCGAACATCCACGTTGCCGCCGCCACGCCGCCTGGCGCCAAGCGATGCGGACGCGGTCCGCGCCGATCCGGTCGGTTCGCCGGATCAATGAGCGCCGGCGGACGCCGCCGCGCGATTCGATTTGACGGCAGCAAGCCGGGTGCGCAGCTCGCGAAACGAAATAAGACGGCTCGCCGCTTCGTCCCAAAGCACCAGCCGCACGCATGCGAGACTTTGACCTAAAGTCAGCCGGCCGACATTCGCCAGTTCAGGGTGCTGGCGAAGCGTCAGCGGCAACCGGTAAAACGGCATCCGGCTGCACAGGTGGTGGACGTGGTGGACGCCGATATTGGCGGTGAACCAGCGCAGCACCGCCGGCAGGTCATAGTGCGAGCTGCCATAGAGCGCCGCCGTCGGGAAGCTCCAATTGCGGCCTTGCGCCCAAACCGTGTGCTCGAATTGGTGCTGAACGTAAAACAGCCACACGCCGGCGGCGGCGCCGAGCACGGTGATCGGCAGATGCACGAGCAGAAACGGCCAAACGCCGATCCACCAAATCATGCCGGCGGCGATAAGCGCGATCGCGCCGTTGGTCGCCATGGTGCTGACCCACGGCGCCAAGCCTTGCCGCGGCAGGCCGAGCGGCAGGCGGTGGCGCAGGATGAACAGATAGGCAGGACCGACTCCGAACATGACGATCGGATGGCGGTAGAGGCGATAACCGAAGCGGCGCCAGGGCGACAGCGCCAGATATTCGTTGACCGTCAGTGTGTCGATGTCGCCGATGCCGCGCAGATCGAGATTGCCGGACGTCGCGTGGTGGATGCCGTGGGTGCGCCGCCAGAAATCATAGGGCGTCAGCGTGAACACGCCGATCACGCGGCCCACCCAGTCGTTCAATAAGCGATAGCGGAAGAACGAGCCGTGGCCGCAATCGTGCTGGATCATGAACAAACGCACCAGAAACCCGGCGGCCGGAATGGCCAGCGCCATGTAAAGGCCATGGCCGAGGCGAAGCGACCACCACATCGAAATCCAAAGCAGAATGAACGGCACGACCGTAATCAGAAGCTCGACGACGCTGCGGCCATGATTGGGTCGGCGAAATCGCGCCAAGCTTCGCGTGAGGGCGCGCACGTCGATCACGGCGGCGCTTGCGCCCGCGTCCGGTCTGTCGTTCAAAATTCTCTCCAAGAGGTTGACCAAGGCTGAAACGGATGCAGCAGCGGTCGTCGGTTTTGTGCACCGTTGGCGCGTATCGTTCGGCAGCAAGGCGTCTTTTTTATGCGTCGCTTGCGGTAAGGTAATCGGAAGCGTCTCTTGCGCTTGCAAATCGAATACTTGCAAACCGAACACTTGCAAACCGAACATTTGCAAACCGAAACGCGCAAATCCCGGTCCAGGCACCGTACGGTGCGGGGCCCGGCAGGTCCACCAACACAACCAAGACAAATGGACGCAAATGCCGCTCGTTTCTGGCGATTTCAACGTCATTCGACGCTGGTTTGCCCTGGTAACGATGCAATTTGCGCTTATATTCACGACATCGCTCGAATAGCTTTGAGACGGCGTCCACGATTGCGTTCACGAGGGTCCGACCGATGGCCGAATTTGACTATAAGTGTGCGGCCGAATTGTATTCGACGCGTCGGCGGCGCTCCGGACGTCAGCCTTTCGGCTACAAGCGATTTGAGCAAGCCGCCGACGCCATCCGCTTCGCTATCGAAGACCTGCCGGAAGGCGCCCTGGTCGGTGCGTTTCTCGAAGTCGGTGACGAGCGGTATGGCAGCGACGATATTCGTCGTCTGTACGAAAGCGCCAAATATCCGTTGACGCGTCAGTCCGCTGGATCATGACCGACAGAACGATCGACCTCGACGTGCATCGCGGCATGGCCGCGCAGAAGGCGACCGAGACTTCGCCGGCTGTTGGCGGATGTGGAGGCGAACGAGAAGTCATTGCGGCTCCGGCAGGACCAATTAGAAGCTCACTTGTTGGCGGCGCCGGCGGCGAATTGGCATGAAGCCGCCGAAAAAGCCGGCTATCTCCTCAATCTCTTTGCCGCTACGCTGACGTCGCAAGACCCGCGCAGACAGAAGCTGATCGCCGCCGTTCTTGCCGACTTCAAGCGGCTTTCCGGCGAAGGTTAGCTTTCCGGCGAAGGTTCAGTGTTCACCGCGAGCAAAGCGAGGACAAGGTGGCAAAGGGACAAATGCGAAGCAATCGCGAGAAGAAGAAGCCGAAGGCTGACAAAAACAAGAAGAAGGCCGCTCCGGCGGCCTCGCCATTCACCCTGGTGCGGATGACGGGGAAAGACGCCAGCGGCAAGAAATTTTCTTAGAGGGCGTCAGAAGTCCGCCACCGCGAGCTCGTAAGAGCCCTTGCGCCCGCGCTTATACGCCCGCATGGCCGCAGCCTGGATGGCGGCGCGGTGGGTATCGAAGGCGAGCAGCAGGCTTGCCTCACGGTACTCCAGGTTCGGCTGCAGCCGCTTGAGCGCGTCTTCGGTGACAAAGAACGACCACTCCATCGCGCTGTCATGCCCCCAGAACCGGACGGCACGTCGGGTCGGATCGAATATTCGGCTTTGGTTGGGGAAATTGAGCATCGGCCAATACGCTTCTAGGGCGCCCCTTCAGTCGGCGTTGGAGATCCAGCATTTTCGCAGGCCTTCGGCATCTCGCGCCCACCAATAATCCCCTTCTGGATTACGCCCGGATATCTTGAAGGTCTTGAGATGGAGTTTGACCGCAGCCAAGGCCTGCTCGCGCGTGGGATAGCCGCGGCCGACTTGCGCCGCCGATGCCGCATCGGCGTTCTTGAGCTCGAGAATCTTGAACATCGTCAGCTTCCTTCCGGCGTCGTCGGCAGCATCGCGTCGATACGCGCGAAGTCCATCGCGCCATCATTGCCGATCAATCGAACTTCATATGGGCAGACAATATGAGGTCGCTCTCCGAAACGACGCGTTCGTGAGATTCGCTTCTGTTCTTGATCCGATACTGTGGATTGTCGCCTTCGGCCGGCCGCAGGCTGACGATCTCATAGTGTCCCCGCGCCGCCGATCGAGACATCGATGGGATGAGATCGACGGTTTGCCCGACCCGGAACCTGTGCATGCGGTCTGTCATATCGGAAGCTCCTTCGGCGTTACGGTGCGGCTCTCCAGGGTGGTGTTTTGGCTTCAATCCTTCTTGCTCATGCGCCAAAGCTGAAAACCTTTGTCCTTGATGGCCGCCTCGATCAGGTCGCGGGAAAGATTGTGCGGCGGCTCGCGGTCGGGCGCGACGGCTCCGATCGCATGCCAGGGGCTGAACTGTTTCGGCAATTGGCTGCCGGTCAAATCGCCGCCGAATGCGCGCAAATCGGGATTGGCGTCGGACTTGAAGATAAATATTCGCATGATCTTGCCCTGGTGTGACGTAACATCATTATCGTTATTATCGTTGTCGGCCGTCGCGCTGCGCATCGCTCATCACCGCCGGCGGAAGTGGTTGCGTTGCGCCGGGCGGCTGCCGGATCCGGCCCGCTCGTCCTTGTGGCGAAAAATCATTCGCCCCTTGTCCAGATCGTAGGGCGAGATCTCGACCGTCACCCGGTCGCCGGCCAGCGTCTTGATCCGGTTCTTTTTCATCCGTCCGGCGGTGTAGACCACGACCATGTGGCCGGCATCGAGCTGAACGCGATAACGGGCGTCGGGCAATATCTCGGTCACGAGGCCTTCAAATTGCAGCAGCTCTTCTTTCGTCATCCTGCGGCCCTCGTCAGTTATTCGGCCAACGCGAGGAGCGCGGAGCTTGCTCGCGCCGCGGCGCCGAGTGACGAAGGAAACCGACCGATGCGATTGCGCCCGACGAATCGCTGGCTGGCTCGCGCTGCCCATTGGTCCGCGCTGCCCCGCCGCCATGTCGATCGTGCTGGCTCCGCGAACGCCCGCCGCCTTCGCCATGGCGTTGCCGACGCCGCTTGCCCGACGAGCGGTTGGCGGCCGGTGCTCCCTGGTTCGCGGCATGACTCCTGGAGGCCGGCGTCTCCGGCCGGCCGGGATGGGTGCGGCTGTCGGTTGCCGGTATGGATTTGCGGATCAGCTTCTCGATGTCACGCAACAACCCGGCCTCTTCGCTGTCGCACAACGACACCGCGATGCCGCCGGCTCCGGCCCGCGCGGTGCGGCCGATGCGGTGCACGTAGGTTTCCGGGACTTCCGGCAGATCGAAATTCACCACGTGGCTGATGCCGTCGACATCGATGCCGCGCGCGGCGATATCGGTGGCCACCAGAGTTTTGACGTCGCCTTTGCGGAACGCGGCGAGCACGCGCTCGCGCTGGCCTTGCGACTTGTTGCCGTGGATCGCTTCGGCGGCGATGCCGGCCTTGATCAAGCCGCGCACCACCTTGTCGGCACCATGCTTGGTACGCGTGAAGATCAAGGCGCGGTCGATCGCCTCGCGCTTCAACATGTCGACAAGGACGGCGGGCTTGGCGCCGCGATCGACGCGGATGACCCGCTGCTCGATGCGGTCGACGGTCGAAGCCACCGGCGTTACCGCGACCCGCGCCGGGTTGCGCAACATGTGCGCGGCGAGTTCGGTAATGGCGCGGGGCATGGTCGCCGAGAACAGCAGCGTCTGTCGCTCGACTGGAAGCTTGGCGATGATTTTGCGGATATCGTTGATGAAGCCCATGTCGAGCATGCGGTCGGCCTCGTCGAGCACGAGGAATTCGACTTCGCCGAGCCGAAGCGCATTGCTCTTGATAAGATCGAGCAGCCGGCCCGGCGTTGCGACCAGGACATCCACGCCGTTGAGCAGCGCCCGCACTTGGCCGCCCATCGGCACGCCGCCGATCGCGAGCGCAGTGCGCAGCCGCAGATGACGGCCGTACGTGCGAAAGCTGTCGAGGATCTGGCCGGACAATTCGCGCGTCGGGCTGAGCACCAAGGCGCGGCAGCCTTTGCGCTCCGTCGGCCGCGGGTTGGCGGCGAGATGATGCAAGATCGGCACGGCAAACGCGGCAGTCTTGCCGGTGCCGGTCTGGGCGATGCCGACCACATCGCGACGCGACATGACGATCGGGATGGTTTGTTCTTGGATGGGGGTGGGAGTGGCGTACTTTTCTTCTGCGATTGCACGCGTGATCGCTTCGTTAAGGCCGAAGCCGTCAAAAGAGGTCAATGAATGAGCTTTCTGTGTGTGCGCGCTAACGTAACCGCTGCGCGAGGCGCTGCGGTTTCCGTTGCGGGTGAAACAAGACACCCCGCGCGTTCTAGGTGTCGGTATCGATGAAAAGGGCGAGCCAGAAGCCGTTTGACGGGAAGAAGCCGTTTGACGGAAATCCGTACACGCGGCTCGCCAGAGCCTACAAGGCTACGCAGTGTACATACGATATCGATGTGTTGGTTTCAAGGCGTGTTCCACCGATCCCTGGCACCACGGTTTATTTTCAGCTGGCTGCCGCCCGGGTCGCGGCGTCGCGCGCGGGTAACGCGATATGGGAAATGGCGCACGCGTTGCGCGTTGGAGGCTCGTTCACCGCCGCCACCGCACGGGAGCATTTGCACACCGGCCGACAAAGGCGTGGCTTGCCCGTCACCGCTACGGCCGCTATATCCGGCGGCGGATTGCCGCCGCGACCGGGGGCTTTCTTGTCCGGTGGCACCGAAGCGGTGTCCCGGCAACATGGTGGCGGTTCCTAACCTCGTGAAATCGCTTGGTTCGGGCGCATAGCTCAGTTGGTAGAGCAGCTGACTCTTAATCAGCGGGTCCAAGGTTCGAGTCCTTGTGCGCCCACCAATCTTTTCAATGACTTAGGCGAAGCGGTCTTTTTCGTTCCGACACGCCGTTCAGCTGTCATTCCGACAGATCTACTGCTTTCGTTCGGGCTGAATTTGAGGGGGAGATTGCGCGGATGGCGTAAGTCTAGCGCGGTACGCCAACCCCTCAAGGCACTTGATTGGAGATTATCGTGAAGTCCATCATCGTCAAAGCACCGGGGGGCCTGGATCGGCTCGAACGCATGGAACTGCCCGATCCGGGGCCGCCCGGGTCATCGGCGATTAGGGTGCGCTTGCATGCGAGTTCACTGAACTTCCATGATTATGCGGTTGTAAGCACGCCCAACCGAGTCCCCGACGGCCGCATACCGATGTCGGACGGCGCTGGCGTTGTAGAAGCCGTTGGCAAGGGCGTCACAGGATTCGAGGTAGGCGATCACGTCGTCTCGTGCTTTTTCCCGACCTGGACGGATGGTGCGCCGGCCGTCGGCGACTTCTCCACCGTCCCTGGTGATGGCGTTGATGGATATGCGCGCCAGATCGTGGTCGCGCCGGCGGCTGCGTTTACCCGCGCGCCGAAAGGATATTCGTTTGCCGAGGCTGCGACGCTCACCACCGCCGGCGTGACCGCGTGGCGAGCGCTCGTCGTCAATGGTGCGCTGAAGGCCGGTGATACGGTGCTCGTCCTGGGCACCGGCGGCGTTTCCATTTTTGCACTACAGATTGCCAAGGCCATGGGTGCTAACGTCATCGCGACATCGTCATCCGACTATAAACTCGAGCGAGCCCGCAGCCTCGGTGCGGATCATACGATCAACTATCGTCATCGTCCTGATTGGGGTGTGAGGGTCCAGCAGTTGACCGGAGGATTGGGCGTGGATCATGTTGTCGAGGTGGGAGGTCCCGGCACCCTGCCCCAGTCCATAGCCGCCGTGTCGCTCGGCGGCCACATCGCCATGATCGGCGTTTTGACGGGTGGGGCCGGCGAAATCGCGACTGCGCAGTTGATGGCCAAACAAGCGCGGCTCCAGGGCCTGATCGTCGGCAGCCGCAGGCACCAGATGGATTTCGTGCGGGCAATCGATGCCGCCGGCATCAAGCCGATCATTGATCGAACTTTCGATCTCGACAGGATCGCTGACGCCTTCCGATATGAAGCGAGCGGGCAGCATTTCGGGAAAATCTGCCTGACGTTTTAGGAGATCTGCAAATCCTTCGCGAATCCAGGCAGAAAAGATGACCTCCGGCACGGATTTTTTTAACGTCCAATCGAAGTTCGGAGCTGGCAAACCGTCCATTTCAGGAGATGTCGGGCGGTCAGCGCCAACTGGTGGTTTTGGCCCGCGCTATGGTAGCCGAGGCCGGCATTCTGGTGCTCGATGAGCCCACGTCCACGCTCGTGCGGCGATCGCGCCGATAAGCAGAGTTGTGCCAACAGGGCGGCGGACGCTCGTGCGTCTATCATCGCGGCGCCTGACCCGCTGGACAAATACTTCAAGTGCGACGCCCGCTCGGCCGGCAATCGCGGCCATGCGGCGCGCGCCCTCACGCCGCAATCAAAGTGCCGATCTGCTGCGTGCTCATCGGCTTGCCGAACAGAAATCCCTGCCCGCAATCGCAATCGAGTTGCGACAGCGTTTGGAAATCCGCCTCGGCCGAAATGCCGACCGCGACCGCCTGACAACCGAAATTGTGCGCCATCTAAATCACGGTCTTGCAAATCTTGGCATTGCCCGCGTTCGTGGCGCAGCCGTCGACCAGCGAGCGGTCGATCTTGATTTCGCCGAACGGGATCTGATTCAAGACGTTCATGCTGGACGAGCCGCGCCCGAAATTATCGATGGCTATCGACACCTTGGATTGCTTCAGTTTCGGCGCCCGGGCCTTCAACGGCTCGACGTTGTTGAGGATCTGGCGTTCCGGTATTTCCAGGACCAAGCCGGCCCAATCGGCGCGTTCCGGGCGATGCATCAACACCAGGTCGCAAATCGGCAGCTCCAGGAGATTGTCGACGCTGATATTGATGGCAAGCGGCAGCGCGACGCCCATGTCGTGAAAATGCGCGCTCGCCTGCAGCGCGCTGACGAGCGCCAAGCGCGACAGACTGAGAAGCGCTTCCTGGTCGGCGCCTTTCAAGAATTGATCCGGCGTCAGCAGGCCAAGCTGGGGATGAGCAACGCGCGCCACGACCTCGGCGCCGACCACCATTGCCGTCTTCAAGTTGAGCTTCGGCTGGTAAAGAAAACTGACCATTTTCTTCGCCAGCGCTTCCTCGAGCGAGATGCCGCCGGAGAGCGTCGGCGCCGCGCCAAGCTTTTGCTCGCGGACAATGTTGCGAATGGCCGCGACTTTGATCGGCTTCTGCAGCGGCGGCAGCATCGTCAGTGCACTGTCGACGCCTATGGTCTTGAAGCTCTCGAGCACTTTTGGTTCGCAATGCCCAAACAGCTGCACGGCGCCGGAATAGCGGCACTCTTTGAGGGCCAGCAACGTTCGCACGCACTCATGCGGCGCGGCATTGTTGAGGTTGACAAGGACGATGTCGGGATTCTGATCATCGATCATTGCCGTAAATCGTGAGCTGTTGGAAAACTCGACGGTGTCGATGTCCTCGCGCCGCAATTCCTTGGCCAGGTCGCGGCGGAATACAAAATCCTCGTCGACGATGAAACACAGCGGATTGGCCGATCTTTTCGGCTTGTCATTGAGTGCAGAGACGACTGCTGCGTCGGACATGGATAGGGCTCGATCCAAACGGTTAACAAATCGTAGGGATTCACCAGACAATCTTACGCCACCATAGGTTTAAAGATGATTGAAGGATCCGCGACGACGGTCGACGTGCTCTCGGCGGCTGTCGGCCGCGGGCCGCCGGCTTAATCGAATGTGCTCAATAAGACTTCGGCAGGTCGAGCACCTTCTCGGCGACAAAGGACAGGATGAGCTGCTCGGTGATCGGTGCGATGCGGGTCAGCGTGACTTCGCG
Source organism: uncultured Alphaproteobacteria bacterium (assembly GCA_963829395.1). GTDB lineage: Bacteria > Pseudomonadota > Alphaproteobacteria > Rhizobiales > Xanthobacteraceae > BOG-931. The sequence continues at coordinate 128,870 of CAWHHX010000007.1, forward strand.
CAGCAGGCGCTCGACGTGATATTCCTTGGCATAGCCGAAGCCGCCATGCGTCAGCACCGCCTGCAGGCAGGCGTCATAGCCGGCGCGGGCGCCGAGAAATTTTGCCGCGTTCGCTTCGGCGCCGCACGGTTCGCCGCGGTCGTAGAGCTCGGCGGCGCGCAACACCATCAGATAGGCTGATTCCAGGTACATCCAGCACTCGGCGAGCGGATGCTGGATGCCCTGGTTCTTGCCGATCGGCCGGTCGAAAACGACACGTTCGCGGGCATATTTGGCGGCGCGGCGCAGCGCGTCCTGGCCGATGCCGATCGCCTCCATGCCGATCAGGATGCGCTCGGGATTGAGGCTGTCCAGAATGTAGCGGAAGCCTTTGCCTTCTTCGCCGATGCGGTGCGCTTCCGGAATGAAAAGTCCGTCGATGAAGATGGCATTGGAGTCGACGGCCTTGCGGCCCATCTTCGGGATACGCCGCACTTCGATCTTGGCGCGGTCGAGGTCCGTGTAGAAGATGGTGATGCCGTCGGTCGGGCGCCGGGCGTCCTCGTATCGCGTGGTGCGGGTCAGCAGCATGATCTTGTTGGCGATCTGCGCCGTCGACGTCCACACTTTTTGACCGTGCACCAGATAGCCGCCGGGCGCCTTGGCGGCGAAGGTTTTGATGCGGGTGGTGTCGAGGCCGGCGTCGGGCTCGGTGAAGCCGAAACAACATTGGTCGGTGCCGGCGATCAGCCGCGGAATCCATTCCGCCTTCTGCGCCGGCGTGCCGTGGACCACGATCGGATGCGGCCCGAACAGATTGATATGCACCGACGACGCTGCCGCCATGCCGCCGCCATGGCTCGACACTTCGTGCATCATGATCGCGGCTTCGCTGACGCCGAGGCCAGAACCGCCATACTCTTCGGGCATGGTGATGCCGAGCCATCCGCCGTCGGCCATGGCGCGATGAAACTCTTTGGGAAACTCGCCGTCGTCGTCGCGCTGGAGCCAATACGCGTCGTCGAAGCGCGTCGCCACGGCGCGGACGCCTTGCCGGATGGCGTCGAGATGCGCCTGGCGATTGTGGTCGGCGGGGCTGCGTGACGTCATGGTCGTTGACCCACGCGCATTAGATAGAGGGATGTGCGCGCCGGCAACGCCCCCGGCAAGGCCGGTCGCATGGACGCCTTGCGTGGCAGCCTCTGGTCATGGCGGATGGCGGATGTTATCGCCAACAGATGCAATCTCCATCCGCACCACCAAATCCCGCGTCACCAAGTCGTGTGCCATCGAGTCGTGTGACATCGAGCGTTGTGTCACCAAATCCGGCCGACGAATCGCTCGACTTCGCTTTTTCGGCGCTGCCCGCGCCCGGGCATACCATCGAAGTCGCGCCGGGGATTTTGTGGGCGCGGCTGGCGCTGCCGTTCCTCCTTGATCACGTGAACATCTATTTCGTCGATGACGGCAAGGGATGGGCGCTGATCGACACCGGCATCGGCGACAAGGCGACGCAAGCCGCCTGGCAACCGCTGCTCGATACCGTGCTGCGCGACCGTCCGCTGACCCGCATCATCGCCACGCATTTTCATCCCGACCATGTCGGCGCCGCGGGCTTCCTGCTCAAGCGTTTCGACGTGCCGCTCGTCATGTCGGCCACCGAATATCTGCAATGCCTGAACTTGCATCTCGATCCGGGCGCGCTCGAAGCCGAGCACTATCGCCGCTTCTATCTCGATCACGGTCTTGACGCGGAAACGACGCAAAACGTGGTCACCGGCGGCCACGCCTATCTGCGTCTGTTGTCGGGATTGCCGCCGACTTATCACCGCGTCGTCGCCGGCGATATCCTGCGCATCGGCGGCCGCGAATTCGATGTATTGACCGGCGGCGGCCATTCGCCGGAAGAAATCATGCTGGTCTGCCGCGCCGACAAGCTGTTTTTCTCCGCCGACCAGGTGCTCGCCAAAATCTCGCCGAATGTCAGCGTCTCCGCGGTCGACCCGGAGGGCGATCCGCTCGGGCAATATTTGCGCTCGCTCGATGCGTTGTGCGGCGGCGTCGATGGCGACGTGCTGGTGCTTCCCGGGCATAATCCGCCGTTCCGCGGCCTGCATACCCGCATCGCCGGGCTGATCGCGCATCATCACTCGCGCTGCGATCGCATCCTGCGCGCCTGCCAGGAAGCGCCGCGATCGGCGGCCGAGCTGGTGCCTTTCGTGTTCACCCGCCGGCTCGATCCGCACCAGATGGGCTTTGCCTTCGGCGAGGTGCTGGCGCACGTGAACTACATGCGCCGGCGCGGCGCGCTCAAGCCGATCGATACCGCCGACGGCATTCAACGCATGGTCGCTGCGTAGCGCCGGCCTTCCTGACCGCAGCCGTCCTGCTTGACGGATTTAGATGTATATGCATTTATATGGTCGACGGCCAGCGAGGCGCGCTGCGGCATAGGCGTCAGGTGAGCAAAGATTTCGACATCAGGGAGTTTCGCAACTGTTCCTGCCTGCGGCTGCGCCGCGTGGCGCGGGAAGCGACCCGCGTTTACGACGGCTATCTCGAACCGACCGGGCTGGGGGCCAATCAACTGATTCTGCTGACGATGCTCCACGGCGCGGAGGAGCAATACCGCGATGGCGTGACGGCGAAGGCGCTGGCGCAACATTTCGGCGCCGATCCAACGACGCTGAGCCGCAATCTCAAGCCGCTTCTCAAGCGTGGATTGATCGCCGCGCGTCCCGACCTCGCAGATCGGCGGAGCCGGCTGTTGCGCATCACCGCGAAAGGCGAGGCCAAGCTGCGTGAGGCCGGCCCGCATTGGCGCAAGGCGGAGGCGCGAATCAAGAATGCCGTCGGCGAAGCGCGGCTGCGGTCGCTGCACGGTCTCCTCGACCGCGTAGCGGCCGGCCTTCAGGCCTGAGCAACGTTGCGTGCCGGTCGTGCGCTTTTCTCTAACGCAAGCCGAAGTAGTAGATGCATATGCATCCATAGCAGGGAGATTAAGTCATGTCGCTCGATCTTCTCGGCACATTTCTGCTCATCGCCATTTCGGCGCTGGCCATCGGGGTGCCGGCCATCTGGTACGCCCGCGCACCCGGCGGCGTCGCGCTGCTGGCGGCGCACGTTGCCTGGTTCGTCGTGGTCGTGGCGCTTGCGGCAAGCGGCGCCTTGAATTGGGGCCTCGCGCTTGGTGCGCCGGTGCTCGCCTTGAGCATTGTGCTGCCGATCGTCGTGCTCATCGTCCTGGCGACGGTCGTGCCGGCAACCAGCCGAGCGCTTTCGACAATTCCGCTGCCGGCGCTGATCGCCGTCCACGGCATTCGGATCCTGGGCTTCCTGTTCCTGTTGTTGTTTGCCGCCGGCCGCGCTTCGGCGCCGTTTGCGCCCGCCGCCGGTTGGGGCGACGTGATCGCCGGCGCCACGGCGGTGCCCGTCGCCTGGGCGTTATCGACTCGTGGCGCCGGCGTTCGCTGGCTGGTGCTCCTTTGGAACAGCGTCGGATTGCTCGATTTTATCTCCGCCGCCAGCCTCGGCATGACGTCGGCCCCTGGCTCGCCGCTGCAGCTGTTTTTCGATTCCCCGGGCTCCGCCGTCATGGCGACGCTGCCCTGGGCCATCATCCCGGCATTCCTGGTGCCTCAACTCATCGTCAGCCATTTGGCGATCTATCGACGGCTGGGCCGGTCAGCGGATAATCTCGGGCGCACCGGTTCGGTCGTTAAGGCTTCGGGCTTGGCGTGATCCGCGCTTTCTGCCGGCGAAGCACAAAGGTAGCGGACGCCGCGGGCCCAATAGCCGCGCGGCGCAACCGCGCGCCGGTTGAGGAAGCGCCCGCATGGCCTACGACGCCGACGCGATCATTGTTGGAGCGGGGCTCGCCGGCCTTGTCGCCGCGGCCGAGCTGATCGACGCGGGCAAGACGATCATCGTTCTCGATCAGGAGCCGGAGCAGTCGCTCGGCGGTCAGGCCTTCTGGTCGCTCGGCGGCATTTTCCTGGTCGACTCGCCCGAGCAAAGACGCTTGGGCATCCGCGACTCGTACGCGCTGGCGCTCGAGGACTGGATGGGCACCGCCGCCTTCGACCGCGACGAGGATGTCTGGCCGCGGCAGTGGGCGGAAGCTTATGTCGCCTTCGCCGCCGGCGAAAAACGGTCGTGGCTGCGTGCACGGGGCCTGCGTTTCTTTCCGGTGGTCGGCTGGGCCGAACGCGGCGGCGGCAACGCGACCGGGCACGGCAACTCGGTGCCGCGCTTTCACCTGACCTGGGGAACCGGGCCCGCCGTCATCGCGCCGTTTGTTGCCCGCGTGCGCGACGGCGCGGCGCAGGGATTGGTCACTTTCAAGTTCCGCCACCGCGTCAACGAACTGAGCAAATCGGCCGCGGCGGTCGATGGCGTCCGCGGCGACATTTTGGCGCCGAGCGCCGTCGAGCGCGGCCAGAAAAGCTCGCGCCAGGTGGTCGGCGCGTTCGAGCTGAGAGCGCAAGCCATCATCGTCTGCTCCGGCGGCATTGGCGCCAATCATGACCTCGTTCGCCAGAACTGGCCGCAGCGTCTTGGCCGCGCGCCGACGCGGATGATCACCGGCGTGCCCGATCACGTTGACGGCCGCATGCTGGCGATCACCGAAGCGGCCGGCGGCACCGTGATCAATCGCGACCGCATGTGGCACTATGTCGAAGGCATCAAAAACTGGAATCCGATCTGGACCGACCACGCCATCCGCATTTTGCCCGGTCCGTCTTCGCTCTGGCTCGATGCGCGCGGCAAACGATTGCCGGTGCCGCTTTATCCAGGCTTCGATACGCTCGCCACGCTCAAATCCATCATGGAGACCGGTTACGATTATTCCTGGTTCATCCTGACGCGAAAGATCATCGAGAAGGAATTCGCGCTCTCCGGCTCGGAACAAAATCCGGATTTCACCAACAAGAGCTGGCGGCAGGTCATCGATCGCGCCCGGAAGGGCGTTCCGGGCCCGGTCCAGGCGTTCATGGACAAGGGCGAGGATTTCATCGTCGAGCGCGATTTGGCGGCGCTGGTGAAGCGCATGAACGCGCTCGCCGGGGATGCTCTGCTCGACCTCGCAGCCGTCGAGCGCGAGATTGCGGCGCGCGATCGCCAGCTCGACAACGCCTTCGGCAAGGACGCGCAGATCATGGCCATCCGCGCCGCGCGAAAATATCTCGGCGACAAGCTCGTTCGCACCGCGGCTCCGCACAAGCTTCTCGATCCCGCCGCCGGTCCGCTGATCGCCGTTCGTCTCAATATTCTCACCCGCAAGACATTGGGCGGGCTGCAAACCGATCTCGACAGCCGCGTCATCGGCGCCGACGGGGCGCCGGTGCCGGGACTTTACGCGGCCGGCGAAGTCGCGGGCTTCGGCGGCGGCGGTGTTCACGGCTACGCTGCGCTCGAAGGCACGTTCCTCGGCGGCTGCATTTTCTCTGGCCGCGCCGCCGGGCGCGCGGTGGCGGCGAGCGTCGGGTAAACGCGCGACGCCTCAGCCGACGATCTTGAGCGCCTGCTGCGCGGCTTCGGTGATGCCGATGTCGCCCGACGCGGCGGCCTTGATCAGGCGTTCCATTTCATCGCCGGTGTGATCGCCGATCCGATCCTGGACCAAGCGGGCGGCGTGTTGCGCCATGAGCCGGCGCATGCGCCGCGCGCGGGCGTGGTGTTTGTCGCCGGCCCGGGCGGCCAGCAGCCCATCGATGGTGGCGAGGAGTATGTCGACGCCGGCATCCTTGATCGCCACGGTCTCGACGACCGGCACGTCGCGTTTCTCTTGCCGCAGCTTGAGCATGCTCGTCAGCTGATCGGTGGTGCGCCGCGCCAACGGCAGATCGGCTTTGTTGACCACCAGCACGTCGGCGATTTCGAGAATACCGGCTTTCATTGCCTGAACGTCGTCGCCCATGTTGGGCGCGTTCACCACGACGCAGAGATCGGCAATTTCGGCGACTTCGACCTCCGACTGGCCGGTGCCGACCGTCTCGACGATGACGACGTCGCGGCCGGCGGCGTCCATCACGTCGACGATGCGGTGGATGCTCTGCGACAAGCCGCCGAGATGGCCGCGCGACGCCACCGAGCGGATGAAGACGCCCGGGTCTTCGGCGTGACGCCGCATGCGCACCCGGTCGCCGAGAATGGCGCCGCCGAAGATCGGGCTCGACGGATCGACGGCGGCAACGGCGACGCTCGCACCGCGCGCCCGCAACGCGCCGATATAGGCGTCGATCAACGTCGATTTGCCGGCGCCCGGCGCGCCGGTGAAGCCGATCACCGCGGCGCGGCCGACTGTGGCGCAGATGCGCCGATGGATGCGATCGGCAGTCGGACCGCCGCTTTCCATCAGCACTGATGCATCGCGCCAGCGCCGCCGGATCGCCGGCGATCAGCTTGTCGACGATGTCCTCGGCCGCCGGCGGTTTGCGCGCGGCCGCCGCGTCAGACAACGACAAGGGGATGTCCAAAGCCGAGCTCCGCCCGCAGGAGGCTCACGATCTCGCCATGGGTCACGCCGACTTCGGCCGCTTCGACGATGCGCTCGTAGACGTTTTCGCGCTCGCTGTTGGCGGCGCGCTTGAGGCCGTCGAGGGCGCGGCGCACGTCCGCCTGGCTGCGCTCGTCCTTGTAGGCTTTGAAGCGGGCGACATGCTCGGTCATGCGTGCGATGTCCGGCCGTTCGGTGGGCCGACCGTGCTGCGCGGTGTTGTCGCTTTGATAGCAATTGACGCCGATGACTTTCTCCTCGCCGCGTTCGACCTTTTCCTGGAAGGCCAGCGCGGATTCGCCGATCATCGATTGCACCGTCCCGGCCTCGGCGGCTTTGTACATGCCGCCGGCGTCGTCGATCTTGGCGATCAGCGCCAGCATCTCGCGCTCCATCTGATCGGTGAGCGTCTCGACATAATAGGAGCCGCCGAGCGGATCGATCACGTCGCAGAGATGCGCCTCTTCGCGCAGGATATTCTGGGTCGCCACCGCGATGCGCGCCGTCTCCTCGGTCGGCGTGGTGATGGCCTCGTCATAGGCGTCGGTGTGCAGCGATTGCAGTCCGCTCATGATGCCGGCCATCGCCTGCACTGCGACGCGGGCGATATTGTTGAGCGGCTGCTGCTCGGTGAGGTCGACGCCGGAGGTCTGGCCGTGGAACTTGAAGCGCCACGAGCCCGGGTCTTTGGCGCCCAGTCGTTCGCGCGCCAGCCGCGCCCAGATCCGCCGGCCGGCGCGGAATTTGGCGACCTCCTCGAAGAAACTGATGGAAATGTCGAAGAAGAACGTGAAACGGCGCAGCACCAGGTCGATGTCCATGCCGCGCTCGATGCAGTCTTGCGCGTATTGCAGCGCGGTGGAGATCGTGAAGGCCATCGTCTCGACCGGCGTCGCGCCCGCCTGCTGCATGTGCTGGCCGACCACCGATACCGGATTCCAGCCCGGCACATGCTTGCGGCAAAACTCGATATGATCGAGCAGCACGCGCCGCGAGCCGGGCAGCGACAGCCGGTAGAACATGTGATTGGCGATGAAATGCGAAATGTAATCGCTCTGGTTCGAGGTGCCGGTGATCGCCGTCCAGGGGATGCCGCGGCGTTTGGCGACGGCGAGCGTGAAGGCAAGCAGCGTGAACGGGGAGGGGTCGTTCATCGCCGTCGAAATGCGGCCGAGCGGCACGCCGTCGAGCGCGCGGTCCATATGGTCGGTGGTGTTGATCACCGTGCCGCAGGTGCCGAGCAGCACCGGATCGACTTCGTCGCAATCGACGCCGCGGAAGCCGGAATTGCACGGCAACAGGCTGATCGCGGTGGCGCCGGCATCGAGGATGAGGCGGACGCGCTTGTTGTAATCCTCGGGCGTGCCCAGTCCGATCAGTTGCCGCTGCGTCCAGGTACGGCCGCGGTGCATGGTCGGATAGATGCCACGGGTGTAGGGATATTGGCCGGGGAAGCCGAGATCCTCCAGGAACGTTTCGCCGTTCCAGTCGCGCGGCGTGTAGAGCGGCTTGATCTCGATGCGCGAGCGGTTCTCGATCGTGCGGTCGGTGCCGATCTGCCGGCTGATAGTCGGCGCGCCAGCCGCCAAAGGCTTGCTCGAATCCGGGAAGTGACAATTGCACCGCTTCTTTGCTCATTGAGCGATCTCCCCTAGCTCAGCATTTTTCATGTCGCGCACCTTGGCGGCGAGTGCGCCGACATGCGCGATGATGTCGTCGCGCGAGGTACCCGGCCCGAGAATGGCGCTGACGCCGGCGGCCGTGAGCGCTGCGGCGCTCGTCCTCCGGCACGATGCCGCCGACGATCAGGCCGACATGGCCGAGGCCGGCGGCGCGTAACGCATCCATCAGCTTCGGCACGATGAGATGGTCGGTGGCGAGCGACGAAATGCCGATGACATCGACGTCCTCTTCCAGCGCCAGCTTGACGACGGCCGGAATCGACTGCCACGGCGGCGTGTAGATCACTTCCATGCCGGCGTCGCGCAAATAGGCGGCAACGATGCGGCTGCCGCGATCGTGGCCATCGAGTCCGATCTTGGTGACCAGGACGCGCGGGGGCGGCGAAAGCTTGCCTGCCGTCATGGGCGCACCCGCGAGGCTTTGACGCCGGCGAGCGCACGCAGCGGCGCCAGCAATTCGCGCGCGATTGCCGGCACCGACTTGCCGCCTGCCTTGTACCAGACCGGGGTCCAGTTCATGGCGCCGAGCAGAGCGAGGCGGGCGACGGCGGCATCGCGTTCCCGCGGCAGCGCGATCGCGGAAAAATGACGGTTCAGGCGCGCTTCGTAACGATCGCGCAATTCTTTCAGCTCGGCGGCAATTTCGGGAGCGTCCGACGGCAGGATGCGAATGAGGACGCGGGCATAGGCGCTGGCATCGAGTATCGACTCCAGGTGCGCCGCGACGACCTTTTCCAGCCGCGCCCACGGTTCGCGCTCGTTTGCCGTCGCGGCCTCGACCCGGTCGAGCAGCCGCTGCACGCCTTCTTCGTAGACCGCGAGCAACAGCGCTTGCTTGCTCGCGACGTGAAAATAGATCGCGCCGGGCGTCATGGCGGTCGCGGCCGCGAGATCGCGCATGCTGGTCGCATGATAGCCGCGCTCGGCGAATTGCGACGCGGCGGCGTCGAGCAATGCCGGCCACCGATTGGGCTGACGCTTGGCGCTGGTTGCTGTCACGGGGCTTTGTCCCAAGGCGGTCATTGACCAAACGACCGTTTAGCATTTTTGGCGACAATGGCAAAGCTATTGGGCGCTTAATGGCGCGCCATTGCTGCAGCGCAGCAAAACGGTCGTTTAGTTATCTTTCGGCCCGACGGGCGGTCGCGAGGCCGGGCGCGGTCCCTTGACCGGCGGAAACGCAGCCCGCGTAATAGTCCGGCACCTCGATCCGCCGCCCATGGGTCAAACATGAAAACCTACGAGGGAAGGCGCACCATAGATGGCCTCGTCGTCACCGTTGACGGTGCGCCGTTGCCTGAGCACAACGAAGTCAAGCAATTCACCAAGCGCGGCTTCGAATGGACTTATGAGGGAACGAGCCCGCAGCAATTGGCGCTCGCGATCCTGTTCGATCATACCGGCGATGGGGAACGCGCCGTCGCGTTGTCGGAACCGTTCATGAAGGACGTGATCGCCAATCTCGACAATGATTGGCGGCTTACCGCCGACGAGGTCGATGCGTATCTGCGGCGGCGCGACGACAGCGGCTTTGAAGCGATATGCCGCCGGTGTAAGATGCGTTGACGGCGCCGGCAGAAAAATTAGCCGGCGAGAAACGCTGACAAAAAGCCGGCAGCCTAGGGAGAGCACGATGATCGGCCTGCGCCAGATCGACTTTCGCCAGGAATACCGCGCCCGCATTCTCGGCTGGTACGACGGCTACATCCACGTCGTGATCATCTACGCCATGGGCGCCGCGGCGTTCTATGTCTATGTCGCGCATATGCACAATATCAGCGTGCTCGAATGGCTGACGGTGCCGCTGACCTTCCTCTTCACCAATGTGTTCGAATGGGCCGTGCACAAATACATCATGCACCGGCCGGTCAACATCAAAGGCTTGCGCGCGATCTACGAGCGGCACACGCTCAACCATCATCAGTTTTTCAGCGACGAGGAGATGCGCTTCCGCGATCACAAGGATTGGCGGGTGACGCTGTTTCCACCCTATGCGCTCGTCGTCTTCATCCTGATGTCGATCCCGGCGGCGGCGATTCTCGGCCTGGTATTCACGCCGAATGTCGGTTGGCTGTTCATGTCGACGACCACCGGCATGTATCTGATCTACGAGTTCATGCATTTCTGCTGCCATGTCGACGAAAATTGGTTCGTGCGCCATTGCCCGTTCGTCAACACGCTGCGCCGGCATCACACCGCCCACCACAACGCGCGGCTGATGATGGAGGTCAACATGAACCTGACCTTTCCGATCGCCGACTGGCTGTTCGGCACGTCGGACCTCAACCGCGGCCTGGTGGGCACGCTGTTCAACGGCTACGACACGCGCTTCCTGAAGAAGACGTTGCGCGGCACGCCGCGGCGGCCCGATGAAGCCGCGGCGGCGCCGGTGGGCGCGAACTAGACTTCGTCGCGGGCGCATCATGCCGAACGACGTCAAAGCCATCCTCTCGGCCATCGTGCTGATCGTCGCGGCGATCCTCTCCTATTGGAGCGGCTCACCGATCCGCCACGACTTCTCGACCTTCGTGATGGTCGTCGCCATCCTCATGGTCGCCGCGATGTGGGTCTTCCCCGAGGCCGGCGCCAAAAAGAGGGACATGAAGCGGGCCGAGTAGAAAGTAGTCTGGTTCCGCAGTCACGCCGCCTTGTGGCGTGCCAACTCGGCCTTGTAGAGCGCCATTTCCTCCAGGAACGCCCTGGCGACGCTCGGCCGTGCTTGGAGAAATTCCCGGTAGCTCTTGATGGCCGGCCACGGCGTCAGATCGACGTTCAACGGCACCGTCCAGTTAGGATCGCGTAGAGATAGGCGTCGGCGACGGTGAAACGATCGAGCAGATATTGACGGCCGGTGAGGTGGTCGTTGAGATACCGCAGCCGCGATTCATATTTTTTCAGCGTGTGCTGTCGCGTTCCCTCGGGCGCTTTTTGGTCGAACAGCGGCATGAAAAACCCCTTGTGCAATTCGGTGCCGATGAAGCACAGCCATTGCTGCAAGTGCGCCCGCTCGATGTCATCCTTGGGCGCGAGTTCACCTTGCAGATCACGGGCGGTGATGTATTGCAGGATCGCGGCGTTCTCGCTCAGCAACGAGCCATCGTCGAGGCGAAGAAGCGGCACCAGCCCCAACGGATAGATGTCGAAATAGTTGGCCCCATCGGGCGTTCGCTTGGTCTTTGGATCGACTTCGATGAATTGGACATCCTTGGCTCCGGCTTCGTACAGCGCGATTCGGCTCGCCAGCGAACACGCCATCGGTGAGAAATACAGCTTCATTGCGCTCTCCCTCTTGGGCGCATGCCCTTTGATTTTTGTACTTTCTTGCATAAAATAGTGGCGGTCAAGGATTTTTTGCGAAATGGTACAAAAAAAATCAAAGGCGCCATCGAGGCCCCGACAACGGCTGCAACAGGAGCCGCCGGCGCGCCCCCGCGGCCGCCCGCGGCAATACGATCCCGAGCGCGCCCTCGCCAAAGCCGCCGAGGCGTTCTGGAGGAACGGCTATGCGGCGACGTCGCTCGACGATTTGGCGGCGGCCACCGGCATGAACCGGCCCAGCCTCTATGCGGCCTTCGGCGACAAGCGCGACCTCTATCTCAAGACGCTTGAGCGCTATCAGCAGCGGTCGCGGGCGATCGGTCAGCAAATCGTGGCCGACCAGCCGAGCTTGCGGGTTTTTCTCAAGCGGTTCTACGACGCCGCGCTCGACATCTATCTCGCGGGCGGAGACGAAGCGCGGGGCTGTTATTCGATCTCGACGGCGCCGGCGCAGGCCACGACAGATCAAGGCGTGCGCGAATTCCTCGCCGCCAGCATTGGCGGCACGGATGCGTTTCTTGCCAGGCAAATCGCCAACGCACGCGAGCGGGGCGAGGTCCCATCGAACGTCGATCCGGCGGCGCTGGCCCAGATCGCGACCGCGGCGATGCACACAATCGCCGTGCGCGCGCGCGTCGGCGCGCCGAGGAAAGAACTGACGGCGCTTGCCGCGGCCACAATCGATTTGATTTGTGGGCCGGAAAAATCCTGACCTATCGTTTGTCTGCTGGTCAATCGGCTTGGTATCGACTAACAGGTCGCGACCATGCCAATGACAAAACCCCGATAACAAACATCAACGTCAAAAACACCGATGACAAAACGGATCGATGGTAAAGCGCGCGCCGATCGGCTGGTTGCCGACGTCGCGGCCGCGACTGCCAAACTCAAGGCCAACGCCGGTATCGCACCTGGGCTTTGCGCGGTGCTCGTCGGCGAGGATCCGGCGAGTCAGGTCTATGTCCGCAACAAGGGCAAGGCTGCAACGGCGGCCGGCATTGCGAGCTTCCAGGAGACGTTGCCGGCGACGATCAGCGAAGCCGAGCTGCTGGCGCTGATCGCCAGGCTCAACGCCGATGACCGCGTCGACGGCATCCTGGTGCAGCTGCCGCTGCCGAAACACATCGATCCGCAGCGCGTCATCGACGCGATCGATCCCGCCAAGGACGTGGATGGATTTCACGCCGACAATGTCGGCCGCTTGTGGAGCGGCGGCCTCGACCGGGCGCTGGTCCCGTGCACGCCCCATGGCTGCCTGATGCTGCTCCGCGACACGCTGCCGCAGCTCAGTGGCGCCGAAGCGGTCGTGCTCGGCCGCTCCAACATCGTGGGCAAGCCGATGGCGGCGCTGTTGTTGGCTGAGAGTTGCACGGTCACTCTCGTTCATTCCAAAAGCCGGGACATCCCGGCGATCCTGCGGCGTGCCGATATTCTGGTCGCCGCGGTGGGGCGGGCTGAATTCGTGCGCGGCTCCTGGATCAAGGACGGTGCCGTCGTCATCGACGTGGGCATCAACAGGGTTGCGGGCGCGGACGGCAAATCGAAGCTGGTCGGCGATGTCGCCTTCGCCGAGGCCCAAGGAATCGCCGGCGCGATTACGCCCGTTCCCGGCGGGGTCGGTCCGATGACCATCGCCTGCCTGCTCCGCAACACCGTGATTGCCGCTTGCCGGCGCCGCGGCCAGGCCGAGCCGGAAATCTGAGTCCGTTAAGCTGGATTAACACCCAATCGGCGTGGAATTCCCCCGGTTTATCGCCGTGATTATCAAATCTTTTCAATAAGATATTCGGTTGTGGCGGGTCCGCCGTCGGCCGTTTGCGCCCTCTGCCATCGGCTCCGATGGCAGAGCCGAATTGAAGCGGCGTTGCACAGCAAAAAAATATCCTTTTCCGCGCCAAACCCGCCGGAACCTTCCTCTGCCGCGCACGTTCGGGTTACGGCTCAGGAGGAGTTCTGGTGAGGGGGAGACTGGTGTCCGATCCGCCGAGGCGCGCGAGAGATAACCGCGCCGGCGGTTGGTGCTTGATCCTACAGCCCACAAATCCTGGTCCATTAAATCCTGGTCCGTTCCTTGCCCCACCCGCTATCCTCGGGTGGCTTCATCGTATGAGTTTCGGAGACTTCGATGCCACGCACCTCTGACGCCCCCAGCGCAACCAACAAGAACGGGGCCGCCGCCAAGGCTTCATTGGCCAAGGCGCCGACGCCGGAGCTTAACGGCGGCGAGGCTGCGGAATTGAACGAGCTCCTCCATGCGCTGCAAGCGATGCGGGTCGGCGATTTCTCGGTGCGCATGCCGGGCCATCAGGTCGGCCTCATGGGCAAGGTGGCCGACACCTTCAACGAAATCGTCGCCGCCAACCAGCGCATGGCGCGGCAGCTCGAGCGCGTCGGCCAGGTGGTCGGCCGCGAAGGCAAGACCCGCCAGCGCGTGCGCTTCGGCCTCTCCGAAGGCGCCTGGGGCGAGATGGAATCGTCGGTCAATTCGCTGATCGACGATCTGCTGTGGCCGACCACGGAAGTGACGCGGGCGATCGCCGCCGTCGCCCAGGGCGACCTCCTGCGCACCGTCAGTCTCGACGTCGACGGCCGTCCGCTCAAGGGCGAATTCCTGCGCGCCGCCGAGATCGTCAACACGATGATCAAGCAGCTCAACGTCTTCACCTCGGAAGTGACGCGCGTCGCGCGCGAAGTCGGCACCGAAGGCAAGCTCGGCGGGCAGGCGCAGGTCGGCGGCGTCACCGGCGTGTGGAAGGAGCTCACCGAGAGCGTCAACTCGATGGCCTCGAACCTCACCGCGCAGGTGCGCAACATCGCCGAGGTGACGATTGCCGTCGCCAACGGCGACTTGTCGAAGAAGATCACGGTCGACGTGCGCGGCGAGATTCTGCAGCTCAAGGAAGCCATCAACACGATGGTCGATCAGCTGCGCTCGTTCGCCTCGGAAGTGACCCGCGTCGCCCGCGAGGTCGGCACCGACGGCAAGCTCGGCGGCCAGGCGATCGTGCCCGGCGTCGCCGGCACCTGGAAGGATTTGACCGACTCGGTGAACGCCATGTGCGGCAACCTCACCGACCAGGTGCGCAACATCGCCCACGTGACCACCGCGGTGGCGCGCGGCGACCTGTCGCGCAAGATCACGGTCGACGTGCGCGGCGAAATCCTCGAGCTCAAGGACACCATCAACACGATGGTGGACCAGCTCAACGGCTTCGCTTCGGAAGTCACCCGCGTCGCCCGCGAGGTCGGCACCGAAGGCAAGCTCGGCGGTCAGGCGCAGGTGCCGGGCGTCGCCGGCACCTGGAAAGACCTGACCGACAGCGTCAACTTCATGGCCGGCAATCTGACCGCGCAGGTCCGCAACATCGCCGACGTCGCCACCGCCATCGCCGGCGGCGACTTGTCGAAAAAGATCACGGTCAATGTCTCCGGCGAGATTCTGCAGCTCAAGGAAACCATCAACACGATGGTGGACCAGCTCAACGCCTTCGCCGGCGAAGTGACGCGCGTCGCGCGCGAGGTCGGCACCGAAGGCCGCCTCGGCGGCCAGGCCAACGTGCTCGGCGTTGCCGGCACCTGGAAGGACCTGACCGATTCCGTCAACTCGATGGCCTCGAACCTCACCGCGCAGGTCCGCAACATCGCCGAAGTCTCGACCGCCATCGCCTCGGGCGACCTGTCGAAAAAGATCACGGTCGACGTGCGCGGCGAGATTCTCGAGCTCAAGGACACCATCAACACCATGGTGGACCAGCTCAACGCCTTCGCCGGCGAAGTGACGCGCGTGGCGCGTGAGGTCGGCACCGAAGGCAAACTCGGCGGCCAGGCCATGGTGCGCGGCGTCGCCGGCACCTGGAAGGATCTGACCGACTCGGTCAACTCGATGGCGTCGAACTTGACCGGCCAGGTGCGCAACATCGCCGAGGTCGCCACCGCCGTGGCGCGCGGCGACCTGTCGCGCAAGATCACGGTCGACGTGCGCGGCGAAATTCTCGAGCTGAAAGACACGCTCAATACCATGGTCGATCAGCTCAACGCCTTTGCCGCTGAGGTGACGCGCGTCGCCCGCGAAGTCGGCACCGAAGGCAAGCTCGGCGGCCAGGCGCAGGTGCCGGGCGTCGCCGGCACCTGGAAGGATTTGACCGATTCGGTGAACTCCATGGCCGGCAATCTGACCGGCCAGGTCCGCAACATCGCCGAGGTGGCGACCGCCATCGCCGGCGGCGACCTCTCGCGCAAGATCACGGTCGACGTACGCGGCGAAATCCTTCAGCTGAAGGAAACGCTCAACACCATGGTGGACCAGCTCAATCGCTTCGCCGGCGAGGTGACGCGCGTGGCGCGTGAGGTCGGCACCGAAGGCCGGCTCGGCGGCCAGGCCAACGTGCCGGGCGTCGCCGGCACCTGGAAAGACTTGACGGATTCGGTGAACTCCATGGCCGGCAATCTGACCGCCCAGGTGCGCAACATCGCCGAGGTGACCACCGCCGTCGCCCGTGGCGACCTGTCGCGCAAGATCACCGTCGACGTGAAGGGCGAGATTCTCGAGCTGAAAAACACCATCAACACCATGGCCGATCAGCTCAACGCCTTCGCTTCGGAAGTGACGCGCGTCGCCCGCGAAGTCGGCACCGAAGGCAAGCTCGGCGGCCAGGCGCAAGTGCCGGGCGTCGCCGGCACCTGGAAGGACCTGACCGACAACGTCAACTTCATGGCGTCGAACCTCACGGCGCAAGTGCGCAATATCGCCGAGGTGGCGACCGCGATCGCCGGCGGCGATCTGTCGAAGAAGATCACGGTCGACGTGCGCGGCGAGATGCTGCTGCTCAAAGACACCCTCAACACCATGGTCGAGCAGTTGCGCTCGTTCGCCGCCGAAGTGACGCGGGTGGCGCGCGAAGTCGGCGCCGACGGCCGGCTCGGCGGCCAGGCGGTGGTGCCCGGCGTCGCCGGCACCTGGAAGGATCTGACCGACAACGTCAATCTCTTGGCGGCCAACCTCACGACCCAGGTGCGCAACATCGCCGAGGTGACCACCGCCGTGGCGCGCGGCGACCTGTCGCGCAAGATCACCGTCGACGTGAAGGGCGAAATTCTCGAACTGAAGAACACCATCAACACGATGGTGGACCAGCTCAACGGCTTTGCCTCGGAAGTGACCCGCGTCGCCCGCGAGGTCGGCACCGAAGGTATGCTCGGCGGCCAGGCGCAGGTGCCCGGCGTCGCCGGCACCTGGAAGGACTTGACCGACACGGTGAACGTGATGGCCGCCAACCTGACCGAGCAGGTGCGCGGCATCGTCAAAGTGGTGACCGCCGTCGCCAACGGCGATCTGAAGCAGAACCTCACGGTGAAATCGAAGGGCGAGGTCGCGGCTCTGGCCGAGACCATCAACAACATGACGGATACGCTCGCGACCTTCGCCGATCAGGTCACGACCGTGGCGCGCGAAGTCGGCGTCGAAGGCCGCCTCGGCGGCCAGGCCAACGTGCCCGGCGCCGCCGGCACCTGGAAGGATTTGACCGGCAACGTCAACCTGCTCGCCGCCAACCTCACCACCCAGGTACGCGCCATCGCCGAGGTGGCGACCGCGGTGACCAAGGGCGACCTGACCCGGTCGATCCAGGTGGAAGCGCGCGGCGAAGTCGCCGAGCTGAAAGACAACATCAACACGATGATCGACAATTTGCGGCTTACCACCGACCGCAACACCGAGCAGGATTGGCTCAAGACCAACCTGGCGAAATTTACTAACATGCTGCAAGGCCAGCGCGATCTGACCACAGTCGGCCGGCTGCTGCTCTCCGAATTGACGCCGCTGGTCAACGCCCATCAGGGCGTCATCTATCAGATGGAGAACGAGGCGAGGAACGACA
>CAWHHX010000008.1:0-501577 GCA_963829395.1 uncultured Alphaproteobacteria bacterium
GACGACCCAGGTGCGCAACATCGCCGAGGTGACCACCGCCGTGGCGCGCGGCGACCTGTCGCGCAAGATCACCGTCGACGTGAAGGGCGAAATTCTCGAACTGAAAAACACCATCAACACGATGGTGGACCAGCTCAACGGCTTTGCCTCGGAAGTGACCCGCGTCGCCCGCGAGGTCGGCACCGAAGGTCTGCTCGGCGGCCAGGCGCAGGTGCCCGGCGTCGCCGGCACCTGGAAGGACTTGACCGACACGGTGAACGTGATGGCCGCCAACCTGACCGAGCAGGTGCGCGGCATCGTCAAAGTGGTGACCGCCGTCGCCAACGGCGATCTCAAGCAGAACCTCACGGTGAAATCGAAGGGCGAGGTCGCGGCTCTGGCCGAGACCATCAATAATATGACGGATACGCTCGCGACCTTCGCCGATCAGGTCACGACCGTGGCGCGTGAAGTCGGCGTCGAAGGCCGCCTCGGCGGCCAGGCCAACGTGCCCGGCGCCGCCGGCACCTGGAAGGATTTGACCGGCAACGTCAACCTGCTAGCCGCCAACCTCACCACCCAAGTACGCGCCATCGCCGAGGTGGCGACCGCGGTGACCAAGGGCGACCTGACCCGGTCGATCCAGGTGGAAGCGCGCGGCGAAGTCGCCGAGCTGAAAGACAACATCAACACGATGATCGACAATTTGCGGCTTACCACCGACCGCAACACCGAGCAGGATTGGCTCAAGACCAACCTGGCGAAATTTACTAACATGCTGCAAGGCCAGCGCGATCTGACCACAGTCGGCCGGCTGCTGCTCTCCGAATTGACGCCGCTGGTCAACGCCCATCAGGGCGTCATCTATCAGATGGAGAACGAGGACACGCCCGCCCTCAAATTGCTGGCGGCCTATGCCGACGACGGCGCCAACGGGCACACGCCGGCGCTGCGCCTCGGCGAAGGCCTGGTCGGCCAATGCGCGGTCGACAAGCGCCGCATGCTGATCACCGAAATGCCGGAGAACGCCATCGCCATCAGCTCGGCGTTGTTCAAGGTTGCGCCGCGCAACAACATCGTACTGCCGGTGCTGTTCGAGAGTCAGGTGAAGGCGGTGATCGAGCTCGCCTCGATCAATGAATTCACCGCGTTGCAGACCATGTTCCTCGAGCAGCTGACGACCTCGATCGGCATCGTGCTCAATTCGATCGAGGCGACGATGCAGACCGAAGGGCTGCTCAAGCAATCGCAGCAACTCGCCGGTGAATTGCAGGCGCAGCAGCGGGAGCTGCAGCAGACCAACGAGCAGCTCGAGCAGAAGGCGCAGCAGCTCGCCGAGCGCAACGTCGAGGTCGAGCGCAAGAATCAGGAAATCGAGCAGGCGCGCCGCGCTCTGGAAGAGAAGGCGACCGAGCTGGCGCTGACCTCGAAATACAAGTCGGAATTCCTGGCCAACATGTCACACGAACTGCGCACGCCGCTCAACTCGATCCTCATTCTCGGCCAGCAGCTGGGCGACAATCCGGAGGGCAATCTGAGCGCCAAGCAGGTCGAGTTCGCCAGGACCATCCATGGCGCCGGCACCGACCTGCTCAATCTCATCAGCGACATTTTGGATCTGTCGAAGATCGAGTCGGGCACGGTCACGGTCGACGCCGAAGAGATCTTCTTCTCAAACCTGCTCGACATGATGGCGCGGCCGTTCCGCCACGAGGCGGATACCCGCCAGCTGTCGTTCGAGGTTCACCTCGATCCCAATCTCGGACGCACCATCACCACGGATTCCAAGCGTCTGCAGCAGGTGCTCAAGAATCTCCTGTCCAACGCCTTCAAGTTCACCGCCCAGGGCGGGGTCCGGCTCAATGTTTCGGCGGCGCTCGGCGGCTGGAGCACGACGCATCCGGTGCTGAGCCAGGCGTCTGCCGTCGTGGCGTTCGAAGTCTCCGATACCGGCATCGGCATTCCGCTGGAAAAGCAGAAGATCATCTTCGAGGCGTTCCAGCAGGCCGACGCCTCGACCAGCCGCAAGTATGGCGGCACCGGTCTGGGCCTGGCCATCAGCCGTGAGCTGGCGACGCTGCTCGGCGGCGAAATTCATTTGCGCAGCGCGCCGGGCAGCGGATCGAGCTTCACGCTCTATCTGCCGATCAAATATGTGGGCTCGACGACGGTGCCGCGTGCCGCGGCGCCAAGCGTCATCGCGGCGCCGTCGGTCTCCGTGGAGCGTGCCGTCGAGCAGATTCCGGACGATCGTCTGGAAATCCAGCCCGGCGATGCCATCCTGCTCATCGTCGAGGACGATCCGCACTATGCGCGCATCCTGCTCGACCTGGCGCGCGACAAGGGATTCAAGGTGCTGCTCGCCATGCGCGGCGACGACGCGCTCGATCTCGCCAAGCAGTATCAACCGACGGCGGTGTCGCTCGACGTGTTCCTGCCCGACATGCTGGGCTGGAATGTACTGAGCCAGCTCAAGCAGAACCCGCTCACCCGCCATATCCCCGTGCAAATCGTCACGTTGGACGAAGATCGCCAGCATGGGCTGGCGCGCGGCGCGTTCTCCTTCGTCACCAAGCCGACGACCCGCGAGGGCATTTCCGAGGCATTGACCAAAATCAAGGACTTTTCGCAGCCGCGCCGCCGCCGGCTGCTGGTGGTCGAGGACAATACGGCCGAACAATTGAGCATCCGCGAGTTGCTCGGCCATGACGACATCGAGATCGTCAATGCCGGGACCGGCCAGCAGGCGCTTGATATCATGCGCCAAGGGGAGTGCGATTGCGTGGTGCTCGATCTGCGGCTGCCAGACATGTCGGGTTTTGAGGTGCTCGAACGCATGCGCAGCGAGGAGGCTTTGGCAGATGTACCGGTCGTGGTGTTCACCGGGCGCGAATTGTCGGCCAACGAGGACGCGCAGCTGCACACCATGGCGCGCAGCATCGTGGTCAAGGGCGTCGAATCGCCCGAACGCCTGCTCGACGAGACGGCGCTGTTCCTGCATCGCGTCTTCACCGACCTTCCGGTCGAGAAGCAGCGCATGCTGGAGCGGCTCAACTCTTCGGACGAGGATTTGATCGGCCGCACCGTCCTCCTGGTCGACGACGACGCGCGCAACATTTTCGCGCTGTCGAGCGTGCTGGAACGCCGCGGCATGCAGGTCTTGACCGCGACCACCGGCCGCGAGGCGATCGACCTGATCGAGCAGACGCCCAGCCTTGCGATCGTGCTGATGGACATCATGATGCCGGAAATGGACGGCTATCAGACGATCGAAAACATCCGCGGCAATCCGGCCTATCGCCGGTTGCCGATCATTGCCTTGACGGCAAAGGCCATGAAAGGTGACCGCGAGAAATGCCTTGAAGCCGGCGCCTCCGACTATCTCGCCAAGCCGGTCAACACCGAACAGCTCTTGTCCGCGTTGCGGATGTGGCTCCATCGTTAAGCTTTGCCATGCCAGAACTTCGCGCCATGAACGATAAAGTCAACGTGCTGTTGGTCGACGATCAGCCGGCGAAGCTCCTCGCCAACGAGGAGATCCTTCGCGATCTGGGGGAAAACCTGATCAAGGCTGCCTCGGCGCGCGAGGCTTTGGAATTCCTGCTCAAGAACGAGGCGGCTGTCGTTCTGGTCGATGTCTGCATGCCGGAGCTCGACGGCTTCCAGCTGGCGGCCATGATCCGCGAGCATCCGCGTTTCCAGAAGACGGCGATCATCTTCATTTCCGCCATCCAGGTGACGGACGTCGACCGGTTGCGCGGTTACGAGATGGGCGGGGTCGATTATGTGCCGGTGCCGGTCGTGCCCGCGGTGCTGCGCGCCAAGGTGAAGATATTTGCCGAGCTCTATCGCAAGACCCGCCAGCTGGAGCGGCTCAATGCCGAATTGGAACGGCGCGTGACCGAGCGCACGGCCGAACTTGAGGCTTCGAACGCGCGTCTGATGCAGAGCGAACAAGGCCGCAGTCTGGCGCTGGCCTCCGGCCAGATGGGGTCATGGGATTTCGATCCCACTACCCGCGAATGCAAATGGGACGAAGGCCAGCACCATATTTTCGGCGTCGAACGCGGACGCTTCCAGGTTACGGTCGACAATATCCGGGCCATGATCCATCCCGAAGACTGGGAGCGGTTGCTGGCGGCCGGCCGGCGGATGGCCGGCGGCGAACGCACCATACAGACGGATTTTCGCGTGGTGCGGCCCGACGGCAACGTGCGCTGGTGCACCGGCACGGCGGCCGCGAGTTTCGACGCTGCCAATCGGCTGCTGCGCGTGAGCGGCGTCACCATCGACGTCACCGAGCGCAAGGAAGCCGAACAGCGCCAAGATTTGCTGGCGCGGGAGGTCGATCATCGCGCCCGTAATGCGCTCGCCGTCGTGCAATCAATCGTCCGGTTGACGCGCGCCAACAGTGTCGGCGACTACGTGGCTGCGGTCGAAGGTCGGATCAAGGCGCTGGCGCGGGCGCACGCGCTGCTGTCGGACTCGCGCTGGCACAGCGCCGATCTCGGCGCGCTGGTGGCGGAAGAACTGGCTCCCTACCGGGCTGGCGAGACCGAGAAGGTCGAGGTTGTCGGACCAAACGTCTCGCTGCCGCCGCACATGGCGCAGGGGCTGGCGCTGGCGTTGCACGAACTTGCCACCAATGCCGCCAAGCACGGCGCGCTGTCGTCGATGCTGGGCAAGGTCAGCCTGAACTGGCAATTGCGGTCGGACCATTTGCTCCTCACATGGGTCGAGACCGGCGGCCCGCCGATTGCGCCGCCGGCGGCGCGCAGCTTCGGCCTCAAAGTCATCCGCGCCAGCGTCGAGAACCAGCTTGGCGGCCAGGCCGCGTTCGATTGGGCGCTGCAAGGCATGCAATGCACGTTATCGATTCCGTTGCGCGAAGCCGCGGGTGCGCGCGAGCCAGCGAAGGCAGGCAACGGCGCTGCCAATGGTGCGAAGCAGGCCGGCGCCGCGCCGGGCCGGCGGATATTGCTGGTCGAGGACGAAGCGCTCGTCGCCATGATGATTCAGGAATGTCTGACGGAATGCGGACATTCGGTCGTCGGCCCGCTCTCGCGGGCGGCCGACGCGATGCAGGCCGCCAGAGAAGGCAACTATGACGCCGCCATCCTCGATATCAATCTCGGTGACGGCATGGCCTATCCGGTCGCCGACATCGTCGCGGCGCGCGGGGTGCCGTTTGCCTTTGTCACCGGCTATGAGGCCGACACCGTCGACGAACGCTTTAGCGATGTCCCGATCCTGCAAAAGCCGATCGAGCGGCAGATGCTGGAGCGGCTGTTTCCTCAAACCCCGGATGTGCCCGCGGGTCCTCGCGGTGAGGGCCCGCGCGTGGCAAAGCCGCGGACGCGAGCGGCTGGCGCCCGCCCGCGCGCCAAGCGCGCCTAGCCCGGAACGGGATACGATCGTCCGCCCGGCAGCCCAATGGACGTGAGGGCTGGCCTCATTCCTCGCCAGACCATAGACTCACGACGCGAATTCGCGAGGTGAGCCGGAATGAGCGCGACGACTGCCGAAAAAATCGAAACCCTCAATGTCTGCTTCGGAAGCTACCCGCACACCCGGGCGCTCAAAGACGGCGCCATCAAATCCGATCGGGTGGCGTTTCAATTCACCGAAATCAATCCGGTCAACCGCGCCTTCATGCCGATGGCGCGCGAGCAAAAGTTCGACGTGAGCGAGATGGCGATCGTCACCTATCTGCAGGCCAAGGCCTACGGCAAGCCGCTCGTGCTGATGCCGGCGACGATGATGGGGCGCTTTCAGCACGGCACCATGCTGTACAATTCCGAGCGCGGAACGCTGCGGCCGGAAGACCTTCCCGGCCGCCGGGTCGGGGTGCGGGCCTTTTCGCAGACCACCGGCGTGTGGATACGCGGCATTTTGTGGAAGGACTACGGGCTCGATCTCGGCAAGGTCAAATGGGTGACATTCGAGGATGCCCACGTCGCCGAATACCGCGATCCGCCGGGTGTCGAGCGCGCCGCCGCCGGCAAGGACATCACCAAGATGCTGATCGATGGCGAACTGGACGCCGCCATTTTCGGCGGCGCCATGCCGACCGAGCCGCAGCTCAAAAGCGTCATTCCCGATCCGGAGGCGGCGGCGAAGGCATGGTACCAACAGAACGGCGCGGTGCCGATCAATCACATGGTGGTGCTCAAGAATAGCCTGGCGACGTCGGATCCGGGGGCGGTGCGCGAGGTCTACCGCATGCTGCTGGACAGCAAAAAGGCGGCCGGCTTGCCGAAGGCGGGCGCGATCGACTTCATTCCGTTCGGCTTCGACGCCGTCAAGCCGTCGCTCGAACTCATGAGCAGCTATGCCTTCGAGATGAAGCTGACGCCGCGCCGTTATGCGGTCGAGGAATTGTTCGACGATACGACGCGGGCGCTGCAGGCGTAGTTTGTACGCCGGGAACGGAGGAGCTGCGAGCTAACGGGTCCGCCCGAAGTGCCGAGCCGATGACAAGCTTGGCGGCGGCACCGGCCGCGGCCGTCGCGTTTGTGGTAGAATGCGTCAGGAGAATTGCGATGCCGCTTCAGTCGCTCGGCTATGTCGGAGTCCGCACCGGCGATATCGACCAATGGGCGACCTATGCCACCCGCTTCCTGGGCATGCAGCTTGTCGACAAGAGCCGCGGCACGCTGGCGCTGCGCATGGACGACCGCAAGCAGCGCGTGCTCGTCAACGCCGATGCCGGCGAGGGTCTTGGCTTCTATGGCTGGGAAGTCGCCGATGCCGCGGCGGTCGATGCGCTGGCGGCGCACCTGGAAAGATACGGCGTGGCGGTGGCGCGCGGCTCACGCGCACTCGCCGACGAGCGCCGCGTCAAGGAGCTGATCGTCTTCAACGATCCGATCGGCAACCGGCTTGAGGCGTTCCACGGCGCCGAGCTCGCGACCGAGCCGTTCAAGCCGGGACGTTCCATCTCCGGCTTTCGCACCGGTCCGCTCGGCATGGGCCACGCCGTGCTGACGACGGCGCGGCTCGATGAAATCATGCCGTTCTATACCGACATCCTCGGCTTCCGGCTGAGCGACTATATTTTGCGGCCGTTCAAGGCCTATTTCTTTCACCTCAATCCGCGCCATCACAGCCTCGCTTTCGTCGACACCGGCACCAACGGCGTCCATCACCTGATGATGGAGCTGTGTTTTCTCGACGATGTCGGCCAAGCCTACGATCTGGCGCTGCGCGATCCGGCGCGCATCGGCACCACGCTCGGCCGCCACACCAATGATGAGATGACGTCGTTCTATTCGATATCGCCGTCGAACTTCATGGTCGAATATGGCTGGGGCGGCCGCTCCATCGATCCGGAGACCTGGACCGCGCAGGAACGTACCGACGGGCCGAGCCTGTGGGGCCACGACCGCATGTGGCTCTCGGCGGAAAAGCGCGAAGAGGCGCGCGCCATGCGCATCGCACTCGCCGAGGCTGGCGGCCGCGTTCCACTCAACGTCATGGACGGGAATTACTTGCAGGCGCGCGACGTCTGCCCGTGGTGGAACGCGAACAGCGCCGCGCGCAAAACCGGATCGTAGACCGGCAGGAGCCTAGTCGCTTCGGGCGAAGCGATTAGGCTTTAGATTCCTTGCTGGAGCGTGATCCTTTAGGAAAACCGGCTGCCGCCCTCGGATCAAGTCCGAGGGCAGGCTTTTTCCGGATCATGCTCTGACTTACCAACCGCCGCCGCCGCGCCGCGAGGCCGCCCATTGACCGGAGCATTCGCCAGACGACGTGCGCCACACGCCGCCGCCGTTGTTGCCATGGAGCCGTCCGGTGCCGCTTGCCGACCGGCCGCCTTCCGCCACCACGACGCGGATCGCTCCGCTCGGGGCGACAGCGCCGGCGACGCTATAGCTTCCGTCCTCGCCGACCACCCGGCCGCCGACGATGCGCACGCCGTAACGCAGCGAACTGCCGCAATCGCCGCGCAGCGTGTTGATCACAACGCTCCAGCTGCCGTCGAAACTGCCCGCCGCGACCGCGTCGGTCGGAACGCTGGCACTAGCGATCAGCGAGGCGGCAAAGGCCGCAGCAAAAATCGAGCGCACGAAATTTTTCATGGGTTTGCTCCGGTTTTCTGAATGTGACTGGGGTGAGGCGTGGGTCCGCTTGGAGAGGCCGGCGGCGTCGCGGCAAAGGCGGTCGCGCCTTTGCCTTGGACGGCGCCGACTTGAAACAGCGTTTTCATATATTCGGGATCGAACGGCCCCTTGCTCGAAGCATTGAAGCTCGCCGGGATGCTGGCGACGTTGAAGTCGACGCCGCTGCGTTTCGCCACGATATAGGAGCGATCGATCATCAGGCTGGTGTCGACTGGAACCGCCATGCCGATCGACTGGGTCAAGATCGTCGGCGCGAAACGATCGACGACCTTGAAATCCCTCTGGAAGCCGGTGTTCACCACGATGTAAAGCTGGGTCGCCGGCAGCCGGTATTCACTGGTACTTGCCATCAATGACGGCGGCGCGACAAAGAATTGTCCGCCAAGACCGCCGTCGACATGCATCTCCTGAAAGCGCTTGCCGCCGGATTCGACGTCAATCAGCACCGGCGGGAATCCGCCCGGGATCGAGGCCGAAGCCAGCAGCACGTTGCAGAACAGCTTGGTCGCGCTCTCGCCGCCGTGCGCGGCGATCGCGCCCATGTTCCAGACCACCGAGCGTTCGGAATCAAGGTCGGTGGTGACCACAAAGAGGCGCCGGCCGCTGCGATGTGCGGCGGCGATATCGGCCATCAGCTGCGGGGTGATCTGTTTGGCGATGAAATCGCGCAGCGGCCAGGAATCGACGAAGCTCTCTCCGGTGCTGCGGCCGGCTTCGAAAATGTCGGCGGCCGTGACCTCGGTGTAGGCCTTATGCAGCGCTTCGTCATAACGCGAACCGGCGAACGCGAACGGGGCAATCAGCGCGCCCGTGCTCACGCCGGTGACCACTGTATAATCGGGCCGCTTGCCGGCCTCGGTCAGTCCGATGAGTAAACCGGCGCCGAATGCGCCGTCGGCTCCGCCGCTGGTGAGAATGAGCCATGGGCCCGGTTCCGATGGCAGCGCCGCCTTATAGTCGGCTTCGGAATCCCCCCAGAAACGAACGTCGGGCATGCCCGGAACGATCGCAACCAGCGCTTCTGCGGCCGTATAGGGCACCCGCGGCGCCGGTTCGGACGATTTGGCTTCCGCCGGAGGCGGGTTGGCCGGTCCGGTCTTTTTTGCCCGAGCCTGCTCGACCCATTGCGGATGAGACACGGTTTTGGCGGGTCCGGTCAGGCCCTGCGCCTGAGCGGCAGGGAACCCGAGGGGCCCCAAGAACGGCGCTGCGACAATAACGGCTGCAGCCGCGCGTGAAGTCCATCGCTTGGAAAGGATCATGGGCATGATGGGTGTGGCGACGAGTACCGTCTGTGACGCGCGATCGCGCAATCCTGACCAGATAAGCCCGGCCCGTACGAAGTGCAATCCGCCTGACCCGGATTACGGTTAAACCCTCGAATTGGCCACAATGTTTAGCCGTCCGCTCCGGCGGCGCTGTGACGCAGATCACGTTATGCATGAGGACAAGATGCATGAGGACAAGCATGCATGGCGGTCGAGGACGGCGCTGGTCAGCGCCAACGAAGGCGCATGACGGCTCTCGCGTTACGAGCGCAGCAGCTCCTTCAAAGCGTTGTCGATGAACCTCACGTCATCGGGGTTTGTCCCAGGCCCGCCGGCGAAATGACCCCAGATCGAGGGCACGGCTACGAATTTCGCGTTCGGCATGTTGGCAACTTCGAACGCGCTGTCTTCCGGCGGGAAGTAGAGATCGGTTTGACCGGGCATCACGTAGGCTTTCGCCTTGATGGCGCCCAACGCCTTCTTGAAGTCGCCGTTATAAAGCTCGTTGTCGCTGATGTCGCCGTACTGCCAGGTCCACAGCATGGCGAGCAGATTGTTGGCATCCTTCGGCAGAAAAAAGCCTTCCCAGAACGCGACCAGAAAATCTTCCAGCGAGGAATAGCCCAGTCGCTCGACATCGAGGCGCTCGCGGTAGAAGGCCTGCGAAAAGCCCCAGCCGGCGTAAACCCGCGCCATCGCCCGCAATCCCCTGGGCGGCTGTTCCTTGTACCAGCCGCCGTTGAAGGCGGAATCGGCCGTCAGCGCCGCTTTGACGCCTTCGAGAAACACGAAATTGTGGCGCGAGCACTTGGCCGAGCCGCAGAACGGCGCGATGCGCTCGACCATGTTGGGATAGAGCGCGCCCCAATGAAACGTCTGCAGCGCTCCCATCGACCAGCCGGTGACCAGGGCCAATTTCTTCACGCCAAATTTCTCGGTCACCAGCCGATACTGCGCCCGCACATTGTCGCAGGCCGTCACCCGCGGAAAGCGCGGCCCGTTATAAGGTGCTGGCATGTTGCTCGGCGATGACGACAGGCCGTTGCCGAGCATATTCGGGATGATGATGAAGTATTTCTCCGGATCGAGCGCCATGCCCGGACCGATCAGCCACTCATTGTCGTAATGCTGGCCGGAGTACCAGGTCGGATAGACGATGACATTGTCCTTGGCCGCGTTGAGTTTGCCAAACGTCTTATAGGCAAGCTTGCAGTCGCGCAGCGTCGCGCCGCGCTGCAGCCGGACATTTCCGAGATCGAAGACTTGATAATCCAGCGGCATGGTTCGCCCCGCGCCAAAAGTCTCAAAAAAATACGACGGCGGCTGCCGCAATGGCAACCGCCGCCGTCATTGGTTTGGAGCGAATGATTAGCGAGCGTACTGGGTGCGCGGCGCAGTTACGCCTTGCAATACGCCATAGACGACGCCGGCGACGATGAACGCCGCGATCGCCGTCGAGTATTCCGGCGCGTATTCGCTGACGAAGAAGGCGACGACCGAGCCGGCCGCCCAGGCGATGAACGGAACCACCCGCCATTCGGCGGTGGCCTCCGAGTTCGCCCGCAGCAGATATTGGTCGACCAGGATGATGGCGCCGATCGGCGGCACGAGGATGCCGAGCAGCGTGAGCCATTGAATAAAGAAGGCCCAGACGTTGCAAGCGGCGACGATGATGCCGACCACCCCGAGCGCGATAGCCAGGATGCGCATGTGGCTTCCAAGAATGCGCGACCACCCCGTTGCCGCGTTGTAGAGACAATGCGAGCAGACCGAGCCGAGATTGCAATAGAGGAAGATGAAGGCCAGCACCGACAGCCACGTGAGCTGCTTCTCGTTCATGTAGCCAAACATGTTGTCGGCGCCGAACGGATTGGCGTTGGGCGTCGCCAGCGCCGCCGTCATGACGCCGCCGACCAGCATCGCGACCAGATTGGCGAACGGGAAGGCGCTGAAGGTGGAGATCAGCGAGCCTTTCAGATCCTTGGCCCAGCGGTTGAAGTCGGCGGTGACCGTTCCCGCATCGACAAACAACGTCAGCACGATGGTGAGCCCGACGCCCATCGACATGGCGCCCTTGCCGTCGGCACCGGCATAGGACATCACCGCCGCCCACCCGTGGTTGGCGACGGAATCGCCCGCGACCCAGACGCCAAGCACGACAAAAAGCGGCACCGAGACGAGGCCGATATAGTGCAGTCCCCTGACGCCGACGAAGGTGATGGCGATGTAGAGCACGCCGGCGATGATCGTCATCAGCACATAGTTCAAATGATACGTTGAACTGATGAGATTGCCGGTGATGCCGGTCTGCACGGCATACCAGCCGAGCAGGAGCGTGGAGAGCAGGCCGGAGGAGAACACATAGCCCTTGCGGCCGAACACGATGCTGGCGATGAGGGCGAAATTCATGCCCTTTTTGGTGCCCAACGCGCCCAGCGCGCCGACATAGGCAAACATGATTAGGTTGCCGATGATCATGGCAACGAGCGCGCGCTGGAAACCCATCCCGAGCACCAGCACCGATCCGGTCATGGCTCCCGTGATGATCATCGGGAAGCCGATCCAGACCATGGTGACCGAGAACAAACTCCGGCGCGCCTGCGCCGGTACTGGCACGTGTTCATATTCTTCGCCGAGCACGTGATCGATTTGCTCGACTTCCGTTTCAACAGCAGTGGTCGTCGACATCGCTGACTCCCCAATATCCCCGGCGGTTTGCGCACGCCTCCAAACAGCAAAAAACCCTTGGGCGTCGCGAGACGCGCCAAGGGCTTCTTTGCCGATATTCCGAGCCTCGTTGCTCGAAATGAAAAGAGCCGCGATACGGCTCATGAATTTGATCGTGAAAAAGTTTACATGCTTTTGTTGCCGGGGCAACCGTTGTTTACCCGGCCACGGGTGAAATAAAAGACGAGTTGTGCAAAAAGGAAGCGACAAGCTGCAAAAAAATGCGGCAGTCGCCGGCGAGGCGCCGATCACATCCGGCGGTCGGCGACAAACCGTGCGCCTTCGATGAGGATCGCGGCGCCGGGCCCAAACGGCGCCAGCGCCTGTTCGGCGTCGGCGACGAGGTCTTTGAGCCGCGCCTTTGCGCCGGCCGCGCCAAGCACGTCGACCATGGTCGCCTTGCCGGCCTCCGCGTCCTTGCCGGTCTGTTTGCCGACCAGCGCGGTGTCGCCTTCGACGTCGAGAAGGTCGTCGGCGATCTGGAACGCCTGCCCGACCGCTGAGCCGTAGCGCTCCAGCGCCTTGCGCTGTTGCGGTGTCGCCGATCCGAGCATGCCGCCGGCTTCACAGGCGAAGCGCAGCAGCGCCCCGGTCTTCATTGCCTGCAAGGTGCGCACGCCGTCTTCGCCAAGCCGCTGCGGCCCATTGCCGGCGAAACGTCCCTCCGCCGCCAGATCGAGCATCTGGCCGCCGACCATGCCGCCGAGGCCGGACGCGCGGGCGAGCCCGCTTACCAGTTCGACACGGACGGCCGGATCGGGATGGGTCTGCGTCCGCGACAAAATATCGAACGCAAAAGTCAGCAACCCGTCGCCGGCGAGGATGGCCGTCGCCTCGTCGAAGGCCCTATGTGCCGTGGGTTGGCCGCGCCGCAGGTCATCGTTATCCATCGCCGGCAGGTCGTCGTGCACCAGCGAATAACAATGCACGCATTCCAGCGCCGCGCCTGCCATCAGGGCCTGATGCCGCGGCACCTCGAACAAGGCCGCCAACTCCACCACCAGGAATGGCCGGAACCGCTTTCCGCCACCAAGGCTCGAATAGCGGATGGCTTCGATCAGGCGGGCCGGCCGAGCTAGCTCGCCCGGGGCTAGCGCAGCTGATAAAAGCCGATCGAGCAGTTCCTCGATGTCTTTTGCCGTCGCCTCGAGATGGGCGAGAAAAGGATTGATTTTGTCGTTCATTACTTCGTTGCCCAGCCTAGCCTCGTCCACGCGGTGTTCTATCTGGCTCTATAATCCAAAAGTGAGCCGGCCGGGGTGGAGGCAAGTCTCGAGGCAAGTCTTGCTGCAAGTCCTGCCTCGGCCTCGATAAATGGCACCCCAATGCAAGGGCTATCTGTGACCAACGACCTCATAGCGTCAATGGTGCTGGCGATCTGGCTCTATCTCCTCCTGGGGCGCGGGGCGTTCTGGCTCGGCCGGGAACGCGACGATGCGGTTCCGGTTGGCCAAAGTTCCTGGCCAGCGATGACGGCTGTGATACCGGCGCGCGACGAGGCCGAATGCGTCGGCGAAACCGTCGCCTCGCTGCTGCGGCAGGATTATGCGGGCGAATTTTCAGTGATCCTGGTCGACGACCAGAGCCGCGACAGCACGGCACAAGTTGCGCGTGACGCAGCCTTGGCGCTGGGTGCCGCTGACCGCCTCACCGTTTTGTCCGGCCGGGCGCTTCCCGCCGGATGGACTGGAAAGCTTTGGGCGCAGAGCCAAGGCGTCGAGGCAGCCGAGGCTACGCCGCATCCGCCGGACTATCTCCTCTTCACCGACGCCGACATCGTCTACGTGCCGGACGAGCTCACCAAGCTTGCGGCACGGGCGCTATCGGGCGGTTTTGTCCTGACCTCGCTGATGGCAAAGCTTCGCTGCGAAAGCTTTGCCGAGCGTATGTTCATCCCGGCATTCATTTTCTTTTTCCAGATGCTCTACCCGTTCGCTTGGGCCAATGATCCGCGCCGGGCTACCGCGGCTGCGGCCGGCGGCTGCATGCTGGTGCGCCGGCAGACACTCGCCGAAGCCGGCGGCATGGCCTCGATCCGCAGCGCCTTGATCGACGATTGCGCGCTGGCAAAACGGCTCAAAGCCCATGGCCCGATCTGGATCGGATTGACCGATGGCGTGCGGAGTGTTCGCGGCTATCCGGCGGTCGAGGACATCCGCCGCATGGTCTCGCGCACCGCCTATGCGCAGCTGCGCTATTCGCCGCTCCTGCTGGTGGGAACCGTGTTGGGCCTGGCCATCACCTATCTTGCCCCCGTCCTGCTCGCGGTTTTCGCCGGCGGCTGGGCGCGGATCCTCGGCCTTGCCGCGTGGCTATTGATGGCCTTGGTGTTCCAGCCGATCCTGCGCTTCTATCGCGTGTCCCCGCTCTGGGGCTTGGCATTGCCGGCGATCGCCGCGGTCTATATGGCGTTCACCGTGGATTCCGCCTATCAGCATGCCCGCGGCCGCGGCGGTATGTGGAAGGGACGCGCCCAAGCCAACGTGCAAGCCTAACGTCGATAACAGCAACGTTTCGGAATTGCGATGAGCGAGATGCGCGTGAGCGACGCCAAGGATTGGCGCTCGGGCAAGGGACACCGGGATGAGAACTTCCCGGTTGCCTCTTTTCTGATCCATCCGCGCCATCGCGGCGCGATCCTGGCATTCTACAATTTCGTCCGCACTGCCGACGACATCGCCGATCATGCGACGCTGGCGGCGCCGGAGAAGCTTGCACTGCTCGATCGGCTCGGCGCCGGCCTCGTCGGCGAGAATGACGATGATGCCGCAGCGGTGCGGTTGCGCGCCGCGCTCGCCGAGCGGTCGCTGTCGCCGCGCCACGCCCAGGATCTGCTCGCGGCGTTCAAGCTCGACGTGACCAAGCTGCGCTATCGCGACTGGGACGATCTCATCGGCTATTGTTCGCTCTCGGCGATGCCGGTCGGCCGCTTCGTGCTCGATGTGCACGGCGAGAGCCGCAGCACCTGGCCGGCCAACGACGCGCTGTGCGCCGCGCTGCAGATCATCAATCATCTGCAGGACTGCAAGGACGATTATCGTGATCTCGACCGGGTCTATGTTCCACTCGATCTTCTCAATGCCCGCGGAATTGGCGTCGAGGCGCTCGGCGAGCCCCGCGCCTCGCCGGCGTTGCTCGCCGCATTGCACAGCCTTGCCGAGCGCACGCAGCAGCTCCTCGCCGACAGCGACGTGTTTCCGCTCCTGATCAACGATCGGAGGCTTTCGTTGGAAGTTTCCGTGATCAACGCGCTGGCGCATCGGATCACGCGCCTGCTGATCGCGCGCGATCCCTTAAGCGACCGCGTGCATCTGTCCGTACCCGCGGTCGCCGGCCTCACGTTGGCCGGCATCGTCGGCGGCGCGTTCCGCCGGCTGGGCCGGCGCGGCGCCGCCACGACGCAGAAGCCGCGGGGTGCGTGAGTGACGAAGCCCTCATTGGCGGCCGAGCGCGCCTCCCGCAGCTCGTTCTACAAGGGCATGCGCATCCTGCCGCGGGCGCAGCGCGAGGCGATGTTTGAAATCTACTCGTTCTGCCGCGCCGTCGACGATATCGCCGACGATCTCGGACCGCGCGAGGGCCGCCGGGCGCAATTGGCGCAATGGCGCGCCGATATCGACGCGGTCTATCGCGGCGCGCCGCCGCCGGAACTCGGCGGCCTGGCAGAGGCGGTGCGGACGTTCGACCTGCAGCGGCAGGACTTCATCGCCATCATCGACGGCATGGAGATGGACGTCGTTGCCGACATCCGCGCGCCGGACCGGCCGACGCTCGATCTCTATTGCGATCGCGTCGCCTGCGCGGTCGGGCGGCTTTCGGTGCGCGTGTTCGGCATGACGCACGACGACGGGATCGCGCTAGCGCACCATCTCGGCCGCGCGCTGCAACTGACCAACATCTTGCGCGACCTCGACGAGGACGCTTCCCTCGGCCGGCTGTATCTGCCACGCGACGCGCTGCGCGACGCCGGAATCATCAGCGCCGATCCGGCCACAGTGTTGGCCAATCCAATGCTCGCCGCAGCCTGCGCACCCATCGTTGAATTGGCCGAGGCCGAGTTTCGCGCCGCACGTGCGATCATGGCGAAAAATCCGCGCCGCGTCGTTCGCGCGCCGCGCATCATGGGCGAGGCCTATCACATCATTCTGGAGAAGCTGATTGCGCGCGGCTTCACCGCGCCGCGCGAGCCGGTTCGCCTGCCCAAGGCGAAACTCCTATTCATCGTCTTGCGCAATCTCATCTGATGAGCGGAATTGTCCACATCATTGGCGCCGGTCTCGCCGGTCTCGCCGCCGCAGTGCGGCTCACCGCGCGCGGCCGCAGCGTCGTGGTGCACGAGGCGACCGCGGTCGCCGGCGGCCGCTGCCGCTCCTACCACGACGCGTCGGTCGGCATGACGATCGATAACGGCAATCATCTCCTGCTCTCCGGCAATTACGCCGCGCTCGATTACCTGCGCAGCATCGGCGCCGAGCACCGGCTGAACGGTCCGCCGACCGCCGAATTCTCCTTTGCCGATCTGGCGAGCGGCGAGCGCTGGACGCTGCGGCTCAATAACGGTCCGATACCGTTCTGGGTCTTCGACGCGAGCCGGCGGGTGCCGGGAACGCGCGTGCTCGATTATCTGCCGTTGGCGCGGCTGTTGTGGGCGCCGGCCGGAAAGTCGGTCGGCGAAGTCATCACCTGCGACGGCACCCTCTACCGCCGGCTGGTCGAGCCCCTTCTGCTCGCGGCGCTCAACATCGACGCGCCGGACGGATCGGCGCGGCTCGCCGGCGCCATCATCCGCGAGACGCTCGCCGTCGGCGGCCGCGCCTGCCGGCCGCTGATCGCGCGCGACGGGCTGGGCACGACCTTGATCGAACCGGCGCTGGCTCATTTGCAGCAGCGCGCCGCGACGGTGCGCATGGAACACCAATTGAGGGCGCTGCGCTTTGCCGGCGAGCGGGTCGGGGCGCTCGATTTTGGCGCCGAGACCGTGACGCTCGGCGCCGACGACGCGGTCATTCTGGCGGTGCCGCCTTATATCGCGGCCTCGCTGGTGCGCGATCTCGGCGTACCAAGCGAGTTCCGCGCTATCGTCAATGCGCATTTCCGCATCGAGCCGCCGGCGGCGCAGCCGCCGATCCTGGGCGTGGTCAACGGCACGGTGCAATGGCTGTTCGCCTTTCCCGGCCGCCTGTCCGTCACCATCAGCGCCGGCGACCGGCTTATCGACGCGCCGCGCGAGGACCTCGCCAAGACGATCTGGGCGGAGGTCGCAAGCTTGACCGGACTGCCGCCGGCATTGCCGCCTTGGCAGATCGTGCGGGAGCGCCGCGCCACCTTTGCCGCGACGCCGGCGCAGGATGCCAAGCGTCCCGGCGCGGTGACCGAATGGCGCAATCTCGTTCTGGCCGGCGATTGGACAGATACCGGCCTGCCGGCTACCATTGAAGGCGCGATCCGATCCGGCAACCGCGCCGCCGACATTATCGCGAAATAATCATGCTCAACGACACGCTTGAACAGCGCACGCAAAGAGTGAGACAAACCGGTGCTGCTCGTCCGCTCGACGACGCGCTCGAGCAGCACATTCAAAAGGCGACGCAGGCGCTGTTGGCGCAGCAGCGTGCGGACGGCCATTGGGTGTTCGAGCTTGAAGCCGACGCCACCATTCCGGCCGAATACGTGCTGCTGCGGCACTATCTTGGCGAGCCGGTCGATGCGGCGCTGGAAGCCAAGATCGCGGTCTATCTGCGCCGCATTCAGGGCG
Source organism: uncultured Alphaproteobacteria bacterium (assembly GCA_963829395.1). GTDB lineage: Bacteria > Pseudomonadota > Alphaproteobacteria > Rhizobiales > Xanthobacteraceae > BOG-931. Next base: position 17,853 of record CAWHHX010000008.1, read on the forward strand.
CCCACGGCGGCTGGCCGCTGTTCCGCGATGGCGACCTCGACATCAGCGCGACGGTGAAGGCTTATTTCGCGCTGAAGATGATCGGCGATTCCATCGACGCCGATCACATGCGGCGCGCGCGCGAGGCGGTCCTCGCCCGCGGCGGCGCCGAGCGCGCAAATGTGTTCACCCGCATCATGCTGGCGCTGTTTGGATTTATTCCGTGGCGCGCCGTGCCGGTGATTCCCGTCGAGGTGATGCTGCTGCCGAAGTGGTTTCCCTTCCATCTCGACAAGATTTCGTACTGGAGCCGCACTGTCATCGTGCCGCTCCTGGTGCTGATGGTGAAGAAGCCGCGGGCGCGCAACGCCAAGGGTGTCCGCATCGACGAGCTTTTCGCGGCGCCGCCGCAGAGTATCGGGCCGACGTCGAAGGCGCCGCAGCAGAAGGCGTCATGGTTCTGGTTTTTCCGCGGCGTCGACAATGTGCTGCGCGCCACCGAGCCGTTCTTTCCGAAGTCGACGCGGCAGCGCGCCATCGACGCGGCCGTCGCCTGGACGATCGAGCACCTCAACGGCGAGGACGGGCTCGGCGCGATTTTCCCGGCCATGGCCAACAGCGTGATGATGTTCGCCGTGCTCGGCTATGCGGACGATCATCCGCTGCGCGCCATCGCCCGCAAATCGGTCGAGAAGCTTTTGGTGGTGCACGACGACGAAGCCTATTGCCAGCCTTGCGTCTCGCCGGTCTGGGATACCGGGCTCGTCTGTCATGCTTTGCTGGAAGTCGGCGGCGAGCGCACGGTCGCACAGGTCGAACGCGGGCTCGATTGGCTGGTGCCGAAACAGATCCTCGATGTCCGCGGCGACTGGATCGCGCGGCGGCCGGATATCCGTCCCGGCGGCTGGGCCTTCCAATACGCCAACGCGCACTATCCGGACGTCGACGACACCGCCGTTGTCGCCATGGCGATGGATCGCGTGCAGGGCCTCTCGGGCCGCAAAGACTACGATCCAAGCCTGGCCCGGGCGCGCGAATGGATCATCGGCATGCAGAGCGAGAACGGCGCCTGGGGCGCGTTCGACGCCGACAACGAATATTACTATCTCAACAATATCCCGTTCGCCGACCACGGCGCGCTGCTCGATCCGCCGACCGAGGACGTCACCGCGCGCTGCCTGTCGATGCTCGCCCAGTTCGGCGAGACCACGGCGACTAGCCCAGCCGTGGCGCGCAGCGTCGACTATCTGCGCCGCACCCAGCTTGCGGAAGGAAGCTGGTACGGCCGCTGGGGCATGAACTACATCTACGGCACCTGGTCGGTGCTGTGCGCGCTCAACGCCGTCGGCATCGATCATGGCGCGCCGGAGATGCGCAGGGCGGTGGACTGGCTGGTCGCCATTCAGAATGAGGATGGCGGCTGGGGCGAGGACGCCACGAGCTACAAGCTCGACTATCGCGGCTATGAGCGCGCCCCGTCGACGGCGTCACAGACGGCGTGGGCGCTCCTCGGCCTGATGGCGGCAGGCGAGATCGATCATCCGGCGGTCGCACGCGGCATCAAATATCTTGCCGAGACGCAAGGCGGCGACGGTTTCTGGAACGAGCCGCGTTACACCGCCACCGGTTTCCCGCGCGTGTTCTACCTGCGCTATCACGGCTATTCGAAATTCTTCCCGGTCTGGGCAATGGCGCGCTACCGCAATCTCAAAAGCGGCAATGCGCGCGCGGTGGCGTTCGGGATGTAGTGGTTCGTCCCCGGATGCGGGCATCAGCGCGCAGTTTGCGCCGGCCGATCTCAATCTTTAGAAACGTGATAATGCATTCCGGGCTCAGCCCTTTTGGGCCGCCCCGGAATGGCTTTATGCCGCGCTCGCCGACGGCTTCGGCGCTGCTTTTGCGGCCTTCTCGCGCGCCTCGTTGGCGCGGATCTCCGACAGCCGCAGCTGCACCTGGCTGTCGAACACGTATTTCGCCGGCCGCTGGTTCTCGAGCGAAATCTCCGGCGCCATCGGCCCTTCGGTCTTGATGCCGCGCAGCGAGATCGCCAGCGCCTTGAGCGGATGCTTCAAGGTCGCGTCCGCCGCGGTCGCCTCGTAGCCGCAATGCGCCATGCAGTTCGCGCATTTTTCGTAGCGGCCAGTGCCGTAGGCGTCCCAGTCGGTGGTTTCCATCAGCTCGGTGAAGGTCTTGGTGTAGCCTTCGCCGAGCAGGTAGCAGGGCTTTTGCCAGCCGAAGACGTTGCGCGTCGGCATGCCCCACGGCGTGCAGTGGAATTCCTGGTTGCCGGCGAGGAAGTCGAGGAACATGCTGGAATGGGTGAGATTCCACTTCTTACCCTTGCCGAGCGCGAAGACTTTGCGGAACACATCCTTGGTCTTGCGGCGTGCCAAAAAGTGCTGCTGATCGGGTGCCCGCTCATAGGCGTAGCCGGGCGAGATCGACACGCCGACGCCAAGCTCCTCGGTGAGGTCGAGGAACTCGGCGATGTCTTCGGCCGGATGGCCGTCGAAGACCGTGCAATTGACGTTGACGGCAAAGCCCTTGGCTTTCGCGGCTTTGATCGCCGACACGGCTTTCTCGAAGCCGCCCTCCATACAGACCGATTTGTCGTGATGCGCCTTGAGGCCGTCGAGATGCACCGAGAAGAACAGATAAGGCGACGGCTCGAACAAATGCAGCTTCTTCTCGAGCAGCAGCGCGTTAGTGCACAGCGAGACGAATTTCCGGCGCGCCACGATGCCTTTGACGATCTCGCCGATTTCCTTGTGGATCAGCGGTTCGCCGCCGGGAATGGCGACCATCGGCGCGCCGCACTCGTCAACCGCGTCGAGACATTCCTGCACCGACAAGCGCTTGTTGAGGATGGCATCCGGGTAATCGATCTTGCCGCAGCCGAAACAGGCGAGATTGCAACGGAACAGCGGCTCGAGCATGAGCACCAGCGGGTAGCGTTTGCGTCCGGCGAGCCGCTGCTTGAGCACATAAGCGCCGACGGCCGCAGTCTGTCGTAGTGATACTGACACTATCGTCCCCTTCTTCTTGGTCTTTTGCTTCGTCGTTCTCGCGTCGCCGCATCAATCCCCAGGCTGCGGCCCCGCGCACTAAACCTTCGCCGTCGCCCGTTCCGGCAGCCGGCCGTCGGTCAGTTCAGGCGGCAGGCGAAACTCGATGGTTTCCTGCCGCCCGGTCAGTTCCGAGACCTCGACCGGGCCGAGCCGGCGCAACGCGTCGATGACATCTTCCACCAGCACCTCGGGCGCCGAAGCGCCGGCGGTGATGCCGACGGTGTGCGCGCCGTTGAACCACGCCGGCTGCACTTCGCTGCCGTCGGCGATGAGGTAACAGGGAATGCCGGCCTCGTTGCCGATCTCGCGCAGGCGGTTGGAGTTCGAACTGTTCTTGGCGCCGACCACGAGGATAACATCCACCAGCGATGACAGTTCGCGCACCGCGGTTTGACGGTTTTGCGTGGCGTAGCAGATGTCGCGCGTCTCCGGCCCGACAATGTCGGTGAACTTTTTGTGCAAGGCGGCGATGATGCCGCGCGTGTCGTCAACGCTGAGCGTGGTCTGCGTCACGTAGGCCACCGGCGTGTCGTGCGGGATGTCGAGGGTGTCGACATCGCGCTCGGTCTGCACCAGCGTGACCGGCTCGGAAATCTGGCCCATCGTGCCTTCGACCTCCGGATGGCCGGCATGGCCGATGAGGATGAGCCGGCGGCCCTGCGCCACATAGCGCTTGCCCTGATTGTGCACCTTGGTGACCAGCGGGCAGGTGGCGTTGAGCACCGGGAGTTCGCGCTGCGCCGCCTCCTCTTCGACACTCTTGGCGACGCCATGGGCGCTGAAGATGGTGACGGCGTGCGGTGGAACCTCGGAGAGGTCCTCGACGAAACGCGCGCCTTTGGCCTTGAGGCTCTCGACGACGTGCTTGTTGTGCACGATCTCATGGCGCACATAGACCGGCGGGCCGTATTTCTGCAGGGCGCGCTCGACGATTTCGATGGCACGGACCACGCCGGCGCAGAAACCACGCGGCTGAGCGAGTATGACCTTCATTAACGACCTCCCGGCCCGGGCATCAAACTGCGACGTTGCGCCGCAACATAGCCCGTCCGCTATGTTCCACGACCAATACTTTGGTCACACCGCCATGGCAATCAACTTGGCCACGACGGCGTGACAATCAAGGCTGTTTAGGCCCTTAACCTCGAAGGAGTCCGCATGTCAGCATCCCTGAAACATACCTTTGAGCACAATTGCGCCATTGTCCAGAGCGCCATATTGCGCCGCCCACGCCTCCCTGCCGGCCTGCCCGGCCGTGCCCAAAACTAGGAAAATATGCCGATTTCACTTTTGCCGGATTTCAGGGCATCTAGGGCCGCCGCTGGGTCCCGCTGAAGGGACTTCACGGCTTCATCGAGAGACTTTATGCACGACACGCACGCCAACGCGCCTCGTCCTGCCGCGCGATCCCGACCGCAACGCGTAGGCGATTCGGCCGCGCGTGCCTCCATTTTGTCTTTGCTTTAACGCCTCAAACGCCGGTTTCTCATATTCAGATCCCATGAAAACGATCACCACTTTCGTCGTTCGCACGATCGGCCTGTGCGTTCATTATTCCCGGTGGGTCTTTGCCGCTGCGATCCTCATCGCAATCGCATCGACCTGGTACGCGGCCACGCATTTTTCCGTGAACACGGATATCAACCAGCTTCTCTCCGCCAACAGCCCGGGGCGGATGCGCGAGCAGACGTTCGAGAAGGCGTTCCCGCAATTCGACGTGACCCTTGCCGTTGTCGACGCGCCGACGCCCGAATTGGCGCAGGAAGCCAGCGCCGCGCTGGCGGCGAAGCTGCTGCCGCAGAAGAATTTCTTCAACTCCATCGATGAGACGCAGGGCAGCGCCTTTTTTGCCCAGAACGGCCTGTTGCTCGAGCCGCTCGAGCAGCTCGAGCCGCAGATGACGATGCTGACGCAGGCACAGCGCCTGCTGCAGGTATTGGCCGCCGATCCAAGCTTGCGCGGCGTCGTTCGCGCGCTGCAATTCGGGCTGCTCGGCGTGCAGTCCGGCAAAATCAAGCTCGACAACATGGTTTGGCCGCTGACGCTTGCCGCCAACACGCTCGACCAGGTGAATGCCAACAAGCCGGCGAGCTTTTCCTGGCAGGCTCTGGTTCAGGGTCAGGAGCCAAAATCCTCCGATCTGATGCGGTTTCTGAAAATTCAGCCGGTGCTCGACTATTCCGAACTGCAGCCTGGAATAAAGGCGAGCAACGCCATCCGCCAGGCCGTCGCCGACCTCGATCTTGCCGGGAAATATCAGGCGCGGGTGCGCCTGACCGGCCCGGTGCCGATGAACGACGACCAATTCGCCACCATCAAAGAGAATGCGGGGCTCAACGCGGTCGTGACCATTGCCGTGGTGCTGTTCATTCTTTGGCTGGCGTTGCGCTGGTGGCAAATCATCCTGGCGGTTTTCATCAGTCTTGCGGTCGGACTGTCGATCACGGCGGCGCTGGGCATCCTGATGGTCGGGTCGCTGAACCTGATCTCGGTTTACTTCGCCGTGCTGTTCGTCGGTCTCGGGGTTGATTTCGGACTGCAGTTCAGCGTCCGCTATCGCGCGGAACGCCACGAAGTCGACGGCGTCTACGAGGCGCTGCTGCATGCCGGCCGCCGCGCCGGCGCGCCGCTGACGCTGGCGGCGCTGGCGACCGCCGCCGGCTTTCTTTCGTTTTTGCCGACCGCCTACCGCGGGCTGTCCGAACTCGGCCTGATCGCCGGCGTCGGCATGCTGATCGCGTTCCTCACCAGCGTCACTTTGCTGCCGGCGCTATTGAATTGGTTTAAGCCGCCAAGCGAGCCGAAGCCGCTCGGCTACACCTTTCTTGCCCCGGTCGATGAATTCCTCGAGCGCCATCGCACGCCGATCCTCATCATGACCGCGTTGATCATTCTTGGCGCCTCGCCGCTACTGTACTGGCTGAAGTTCGATTTCAATCCGATGAATTTGCGCAATCCGCACGTTGAATCGGTCGCGACCTACCTCGCGCTCCAGGGCGAGCCGGATAACGCCGCCAATGACATCGTCGCTCTGGAGCCGTCGCTGGCGGCGGCCGATGCGATGGCGGTCAAGCTTCGGCCACTGCCGCAGGTCGCGCGGGTGACCACGCTCTCGACATTCATCCCGACCCAGCAGGACCAAAAACTGCCGATCATTCAAAATGCGGCCGAGACGCTCGAACCGGCGCTGACGCCGGACAAGGTCAGCCCGCCGCCGACCGACGCCGAAAATATCGCCATCATCAACAGCACCGTCGCCGCGCTCAACAAATTCGCCGCCGACGCGCCGGCAGGTCCCGGCGCTGATGCAGCAAAGCGCCTGGCGGCGGCCATGGACACGCTCGCCAAGAGCGATCAGGCGGCGCGCCAGCGGGCCGACACGGCCCTCGTGCAGCCGCTAAAAACCGAGCTCGACACTTTACGCCGCCTGCTCAAGGCCCAGCCGGTAACCCGTGAAAGTCTGCCGCCGGAACTGGTGGACCAATGGATCACCAAAGACGGACTGGCGCGCATCGAAATCGCGCCCAGCGGCAATGAAAACGACAATACGACGTTGCGGACATTCGCCCGCAACGTGCAAAACGTCGAGCCCAACGCCACCGAGGGGCCGATTTCGATTCTGGAGGCGCGACGCACCATCATCACCGCGTTCCTGGAGGCCGCCGCCTGGGCGCTGCTGTCGATTGCCGTGCTGCTGTGGATCACCTTGCGGCGTCTTGGCGACGTGCTCCTCACCCTCATCCCGTTGCTGGTCGCCGGCGTCGTCACGCTGGAGATCTGCGTGTTGATCGACATGCCGCTCAACTTCGCCAACATCATCGCGCTGCCGTTGCTGCTCGGTGTCGGCGTGGCCTTCAAAATCTACTACATCATGGCCTGGCGCGAGGGGCAGACCAGATTGCTGCAGTCGGTGCTTACGCGCGCCGTGACGTTCAGCGCCTGCACCACGGCGACCGCCTTCGGCAGCCTCTACTTCTCCAGTGACCCCGGCACGTCGAGCATGGGTAAGCTATTGGCGATCTCGCTCTTGACGACGATGACCGCGGCGGCGTTCTTTCAGCCGGTGCTCATGGGCAAGCCGCGCGAGAAGGACCTCGCGCAGCACGAGCGGCTCAAGCGGGTGGCCGCCGTTTCGGATTGATGGTGTGCGTCGCCGCGCTTTAGGGCGGGATCACTTCTTCGCGGCGTTTTCCGGCTTGGTCTTGCGAGTTGCGGCCGGCGGCGGCGGGTTGGGATTGAAGCGCGGATCGATCTCGTTGAAGGCCGTGTCCGGCAGCCGCGTCCAGTATTGATTTTTGCCGAGCAGCGAAATGCCAAGATAGCCGCGCACGACAAGCGTTTGGCCGTCCGGCGTCAGCGTCATCTGCGCGCTATAGATGTTGCCGTCGCGGGGATCGAGAATGGTCCCGTCGGTATATTTCATCCCCTCCCGCTTCATGCCGCGGATGATCTCGAGTTCCATCCACGGCTTGGCGCGGCGGTCGTCTGCGCATTTGTCGCACTGTATGTTCGGATCCTCGCCCGGCTTGAGAAACATGCGAACGATTGCGCCGGTATAGACGCCGCCGCCGCTATCACGGATGAGAAACCAGGCATTGGGCTGATGGGTATCATCATCAACCGCTTGCCAAAGCCCCGAGGCGCTCGGCTCTGTGCCGACCGCATAACCGGTACTGATGAGCGACAAAAAAGCAGCCGCAACCGCCAAGAAACTTGCTCGCATTTTGCGTTCTCCGAAACTCAAATCGGCTTGGTGATCGTGCATTCCTGTCAGCAACGCGGCGAACTTAAGCACCTAACGCCAATCGGGCAAGCGGGGTTTCCGATTGCGCCGCGCGCCGCGGTCGAGAACCGCAAGCACAGGCATAGGTAGTGCCTGCGATGCAAACCGATCGAGGCGGCAAAATTTTGATTTTAATGTGCAGCCACGTGGTCGTAGGGACGCAATTTGACCGCGCGCGGCGTGTGGTACGCAACGAGAACTCCGGCGCCGCAACGGGCTTGCCCCGGCCGATAATAGTGGCCGGCCCGGCAAAGGCGAGATATGACACCGCCCAGGGCCGGGGGGCCTGCCGCTATCCCGCCGCACCGCGCCGCGCGCGTCCCGCTGCCGCACCTGCGCGGGTGCGGTGACCGGACGATGGACAATCGCAAGACGACGGACAATCGCAAGAAGGAGAGCAACGCCAATGGCGAACAAGATCATCATCAGCTGCGCGATCACCGGCTCGATCCACACGCCGACGATGTCGGACGCGCTGCCCTACACGCCCGATCAGATCGCCACCCAGGCGATCGATGCCGCCAAGGCCGGCGCCGCCATCCTTCATCTGCACGCCCGCGATCCGAAGGACGGCAGGCCGTCGCCTGATCCGAACGTCTTCATGCAGTTTCTGCCGCGCATCAAGCAAGCGACCGACGCGGTGGTCAACATCACCACCGGCGGCGCCGTGACCATGACGGTCGAGCAGCGCATCTCCGCGGCGCAGCAGCTGTCGCCGGAAATGTGCTCGCTCAATATGGGATCGATGAATTTCGCGCTCTATCCGATGGCGAAGCGTTACAAGAACTGGAAATTCGACTGGGAGGAGAGCTACCTCACCAATTCCGACGCCTATATCTTTCCCAACACGTTTCGCGACATCGAGAAGATTTCAAAAATTCTCGGCGAAGGCCACGGCGTCAAATTCGAGCACGAGTGCTACGACACCGGCCATCTCTACAACCTCGCCCATTGCATCGACCGCGGCATGTTCAAGCCGCCGGTCTTCGTGCAGTTGATCTTCGGCATCCTCGGCGGCATCGGCCCCGAGCTCGACAATCTCCTGTTCATGAAACGCACCGCCGATCGGTTGTTCGGCGACCAATATTTCTGGTCGGTGCTCGCCGGCGGCCGCCATCAGATGAATTTCGGCACCAACGCCGCGATGATGGGCGGCAACGTTCGTGTCGGGCTCGAGGACTCGCTCTATATCGGGCCGGGCAAGCTCGCCAAGAGCAATGCCGAGCAGGTGGCGAAAATCCGCCGCATCGTCGAGGAACTGGGCTTTGAGGTCGCGACGCCGGCCGAGGCGCGGGCGACGCTCGGGCTCAAGGGTGCCGATCGGGTTAAATTCTAGCAGCGGCCGGGTGGCCTTGACCCCGTGGGTAGGCCAACGCTAAACCCGTGCGCTTGATTGGGCGGTTAGCTCAGCGGGAGAGCACATCCTTGACATGGATGGGGTCACAGGTTCAATCCCTGTACCGCCCACCATTCAAATCAAGCACTTAGCTCAGTTTTGAGTTTTTCAGCTTTGCCGAGGCCGCTATTTCGCCTCGTCGATAAAACTCACATGGGCGGCGACGACGCGCCAGCCTTCCGGAAATCGCACCCAGGTCTGCATCTGCCGGCCGACTTTTCCGGGCACGCTGGCGCGGTGAAACAGCGTCGACGCGACCGCGTGGTCGCGGCCATAGGTGCTGATGACAGTCTGCGAGATCGTGCGCGCAAGGCCGGCCGGCGAGCGGGCAACGCGGAAAGCCTCTATTTGGTCGTGACCGTAGAGATTCTCGGTGCCGCCATAGCGGATCGTGCGCGGATTCTTCCAGAATATCGCGTTCAACGTCGCGACGTCGTTCTCGCCTAGCGCCTTCTCGTAACGGTCGAACGCGGCGCGTACCTCGGCGACGACCTCTGGCAGGTCGATTTCCATTTTCCGTTCTCCTGGATTTCAGTTCTCTTGTATCGGCGGACGCTGGGCGGTGGCGACGCCGTCCGCTTCCAGCGCGTGGGCGATGCGTAAAGCCACGTCCTCGCGCCACGGCGCGGCGATGATCTGCACGCCGATCGGCAGAGGCGAATGCAACACCGGGACCGCGACGACCGGCAAGCCGATGAAAGAGATCGGCTGGGTATAAAGGCCAAGGTTGGCGCGCACCGGTATTTCAGCATCGCCGAGCATGAACGTCTGCTGGCCGAGCAGCGGTGCCGAGCACGGTGTGGTCGGCGCCAGAATGGCGTCGACCTCGGCAAATAATTTGAGCACCTCTTGGCGATACCAGCGGCGAAATTTCTGCGCCTTGATCACCAACGACGCCGGCAGCATGGCGCCCGCAATCAGCCGGTCGCGCACCGCCGGGTCGAAATCGTTGGCGCGCGTGCGCAGCCGGGGAAGATGCAGGCTGCCGCCCTCGCTCGCAGTAATAATGTAGGCGGCCGAGCGCGCGCGTTCGGCCTCGGCAATCTCGATATCGCGATTGACGCCGAGTGCCGCGGCGACGCGGTCGATGGCATAGACCGATTCCGCAGTCCGGCATTTGAAATGGCCGATGGCGACTGCGATGCGCAGTCCGTCGATGCCGCGAGCAAGCAGCGGCGTGACTGGCTCGGCCACCCGCTCGACGCAAACCGGATCGTCGGGATCGTAACCTTGCATGGCATCGTACGCGATGGCGAGGTCACGGGTGCTGCGGGTCAGCGGACCGACATGGTCGAAGCTTGCGGCAAACGGGAACGTGCGCGCGCGGCTCAATCGCCCGTAGGTCGGCTTGAGGCCGAACAGGCCGCAAAGCGACGCCGGCACGCGGATCGAACCATTGGTGTCGGAGCCGAGCGCCAACGGCACCAGGCCGCCGGCGACCGCCGCCGCCGATCCGCTCGACGAGCCGCCGGCCATGCGTTGCAGATCGTGCGGATTGCGCGCCGGGCCGTCGTGTAGGTTTTCGCCGGTAAAGTCGTAGGCGTATTCGCCCATATTGAGCGCGCCGACGAGGATGGCGCCGGCGGCCTCGAGGCGCTCGACCAGCGTGGCGTCACGGCCGGCCGGCGGCGCATCGCGATTGATCTTCGAGCCGGCAAGCGTCGGCAATCCGGCGACATCGAACAGATTTTTGACCGCGAACGGCACGCCGGCGAGCGGCGCTATCGGTTCGCCGCGTGCTCGCGCTTCGTCGAGCGCCTGTGCGCTCCGATGCGCGCGTTCCTCGGTGATTGCGGTGAAGGAATTGATGAGCGGATCGCGCGCGCGAATGCGAGCGAACGTGGCCTCGACGATGCTGCGCGCGCTGAGACGGCCGGCGGCAAAAGCGGCGGCGATTTCGCCGGCAGTCTTCCAGGCGAAATCGAATGCCGTCGTTTCAAGCACGGAACACCGGCGCGGGCTCGGTGTCGTCGGGAAGTGAAAATTGATCGACGAGCGCTGCATGCCTAAACAGCAATTGCAGATTAAACGTCACGCCGGAATGCCAGGACGCTTCCATCGGCAAGGCGAGCGCCTGGGCGGCCGCGGCGACGAGCGTGCCGACCGCATCGGGCTTTTTAGCGCGGAGCGGACGGGCCGGCGTTCTTACCCGTCGCGCCGACTTTGCCTTGCGGCCTATGGATTTGCGGGTCATGCGAACGGACTTTCCGAAACTTCGGCCGGGTCTGCAATCGCCGAAGCTGAACTTGCCCTAAGCCTTTAAATTCTCAGGCATTGTCGCATGTGTCCTGGTGAGCGCCAAGACTTGACCAAGAGCTTCGGGCGTGGTCGCGCGGCAAAGGTCCGCACAACAATTGATCACTGCGCCACCCGCGACGGTGGGCTTGGGCGCGGCTACTGGCCCTGTTCTTGCACAGTTCCGCGATAGCGATTTTCGTTCATAGCGATGCAAGAGGGTGGACATGCCAAACGTGAATTTCGAGGCTGAACCCACGCCGCTTTCCGTCGATCTCGACCGGGCTGCGTTGGTAATCATCGATATGCAACGCGATTTTCTCGAGCCGGGGGGCTTTGGCGAGGCGCTTGGCAATGACGTCTCTCGCCTGCAGGCGGCGGTCGAACCATGCCGGGAAGTGCTTGCCGCGGCACGCCGGACCGGCATGTTGGTCATCCACACCCGCGAAGGGCATCGGCCCGATCTATCCGATGCGCCGCCGCATAAGGTCGAGCGTGGCGACCCGGCAAATCGCATCGGTGCGCCGGGCCCGATGGGGCGGATTCTGGTGCGCGGCGAGCCCGGCCACGACATTATTCCGGCGCTTTATCCGCTTTCGGACGAGCCGGTGATCGACAAGCCGGGAAAGGGCGCGTTTTATCAGACCGATCTTGAGCTCATGCTGCGCAATCGCGATATCGACACGCTGTTCGTTTGCGGCGTGACGACGGAAGTGTGCGTGAATACCACCGTCCGCGAGGCCAACGACCGCGGCTTTCGCTGCATCGTCCTCTCCGATTGCTGCGGCTCGTATTTCCCCGAATTCCACGCCGCCGGCCTTGCCATGATCAAGGCGCAGGGTGGCATTTTCGGTTCGGTCGCTGCCTCGAAGCCGTTGCTTAATTCGATGGCATCGATGAGCTGACCCGAGCGGCGCGAGTGTTTTTTGCTGCGAGGGGCTTCGATCTCGCAGCCTGTTCGTTGCTGCTTTTTTGACTGGGCGGTGACCGTTATTTGGTCGCCGCTTGGTTCTAGCCGCCTGGTTTTGTTGCAGTGCGCCATGGCGTCGTGGAATTCCGATTCCGCTGCCGTTTCATCACCTTCGCAATTCTATCCACAAGTCCTCGTTGCTCCGGGCCGATTGGCACGCGCTTTGCGAGGTTCGTCAAGCAATCGCTGACGATTGCAGGTTTGCCGCCGGGGGGCGGAGATTCTCAGTTCGCGAAAGCTGCCCGTCAAACCGGCGAGCAACCGACGCGCATCTGGGCATCGCTGTGCGCATCGATCGGATCCTGCCAAGGAGGGGAGCGTGCAATGACCACTGCGCCGTCGACGACCGGGTTCCGTCCGCAGCTATGGACGGCCGGCGACTTCAATGCGTTTTTCGGTTTCGGCACCAACATCCTCGTCAACATGTTGGTGCTCACCGGGCTGTTGCGGTTCGTGATCAAGATGCCGGACTCGATCGTCTTCGGCCGCATCTTGCCGGCGCTCGGCCTCATGCTGTGCCTGTCGACTTTTTACTACGCCTACCTCGCCTATCGCCTGGCGGTGAAGACCGGGCGCAACGACGTCTGCGCGCTGCCGTCAGGGATCAGCGTGCCGCACATGTTCATCGTCACTTTCGTGATCATGCTGCCGATCACGCTGAAGACCCAGGATCCGATCAAAGGCTGGGAAGCCGGCCTGGTATGGGTGTTCTTCCAGAGCTTCATCCTGATGATCGGCGGGTTCATCGCACCGATCGTGCGGAAGATTACGCCGCGCGCCGCGTTGCTCGGTACCCTCGCCGGCGTGTCGATCACCTTTATTTCGATGCGTCCTGCCTTGCAGATGTACATGACGCCGGTGATCGGCCTGACGTGTTTCGCCGTCATCTTGGTGAGCTGGTTCGGCGGATTTAGATATCCGAAGGGCACACCCGCTGGCTTGGTGGCGATCATCGTCGGCATGATCATCGGCTGGGGCTCGAATGCGTTCGGTCTCAACTACGGCGGCTTAAGCCTCAAAGGCATCACCGACGCCTTCACCAATTTCGGCTTCTCGGTGCCGATCCCTGCCGTCAATCACATCTTCTCCGGCTTTGAGTATCTCGGCGTCATCCTGGTCACGGCGATACCGTTCGGCATCTACGATCTCGTCGAGGCCATGGACAATGTCGAGAGCGCGGAAGCTGCCGGAGATGCTTATCCGACAACGAGCGTTCTGACCGCCGACGGTGTCGTCAGCCTGATCGGCTGTTTGATGGGCAACCCGTTCATCAACGCCGTCTATATCGGTCATCCGGGCTGGAAGGCGATGGGCGGCCGCATCGGCTATTCCGCCGCCACCGGCATCATGGTGATCATCCTGTCGTGGTTCGGCGTTATCTCGCTGCTGCTGGCCATCATTCCAGTCGTGGCGATCTCGCCGATCCTGCTCTATATCGGCATGCTGATCGGCGCGCAGGCGTTCCAAAGCACGCCGAAAACGCACGCACCGGCCATCATCTTGGGCCTGACGCCGCATCTTGCTGCGTGGTGCAAGACCTTGATGGACGGTGCACTCGGTGCCGCCGGTACCAGCGCCGCCGCCATCGGCATGGACAAGCTCGGCAATGTCGGCGTGCTCTACGAAGGGCTGGCCGTCATGGGCGGCGGCGCGATCTTGAGCGGACTCGTGCTTGCCGCTATCGGCGTCTTTGTCGTCGAAAAGAAGTTCGTCGAGGCGTCTGCCTTCGCGTTGGCCGGCGCCATCCTGACCTTCTTCGGCTTCATGCACGGTAAATCGGTCGGCATTGCGGTCACCCCCGTCCTGGCAATCGCCTATTTGATCGTGGCGGTGTTCCTGTTCGGGCTAAGCCGCGCTCCGGCGAGTTCGCTGGACAAGACGGCGCCGCACGAGGCGATCCCGGAGGGCGTACCCGCGGAGTGAACGGCCGCGAATTTCTAAAGCGCCTCTGCGCGCCATAACGTATCGGTCGCGCGGCAAGATCAACGATCTGGCCGCGCGATTTTTTTTAAACAGATATTGCGATAACAGACTTTGCAATACGCGCCGCTGCCTCCGGCGATCGGTGCGGCGTCACGCGGTCCCGCGGCGATGTTCGCCGGCTGCCCAACGATGCGGCGTTCCGGCCGCGGAATCGGCCCGACAATTGACACAAGTCAATATCGACCGCTGCCGAAGCTGCGATTGTTTCATTATCGTTTTTGGGGGGACGCGCTATGAATCAATCGGACCTGCTTCAATCGAGCTTCGACCGGAGCGTGATTGTCATCCTGCGCATCATGATGGGCTGGACCTTTCTTTATGCCGGGATGTGGCAGATTTGGCAGAATTACGATATCGCCGGTTTTCTGAATAGCGTGGTCACTTTCCACGACCTTTACGCAGTGTTTGCGAAGCCTGCGGTGCTGCCAGTCACCAACTTTCTTGTGAAATGGGGTCACTTGCTGATCGGCCTGTCGCTGGTGTCCGGCCTTTTGGTCCGCGTCAGCGGCCCGTTCGCTGTCCTGCTCATGATCGTCTACTACTTCGCGCATATGGAGTTTCCCTATGTCGAAGGTCACTACAACTTCATTGTCGATTATCATCTCGTCTATGCGATCGTGATCGTTTTCCTCATCGTCCACCGCTGCGGTCACGTTTGGGGTCTCGACGGTCTTGCCGAGCGCCTGCCCGGAATCGAACGCCTGCCGGCACTGCGGCCGCTGTTCGGTTGATGCGTGACGCCGGTTACCCGGCGCGGCTGAGCCAGTAGAGAAAAACGCCCGGATTGCGCCGCGCACAGTCCGGGCGATCGCTTGCCTACTCGGCCGCCGCTTTGGCGGCGGTCGCAGCCTGGATCGCCTGCCAAATCTTATTCGGCGTCGCCGGCATGTCGATATGCTCGATGCCGAGCGGGCGTAGCGCGTCGAGGATGGCGCTGACCACGGCCGGCGGCGCGCCGGTGGCACCGGCTTCGCCCGCGCCCTTGACGCCGAGCGGATTGGTCGTCGCCGGCACCTCGGTCAGCTCCGACAACAAGTCGGGAAAATCCGTGGCGCGCGGCATCGCATAATCCTGGAAGCTGCCGGTGACGAGCTGGCCCTCGGCATCGAACACGATCAACTCCATGAGCGCCTGGCCAACTCCTTGGGCGACGCCGCCATGGATCTGGCCCGTGCACAGGAGCGCGTTCATCACCTTGCCGACATCGTCGACCGCCGCGTAACGCGCCAGCGTGACGACGCCGGTCTCCGGATCGATCTCGACTTCGCAGACGTGACAGCCGTTGGGAAAGTTCGACGGCTCGGCGGCGAAGGTGCCCGAGGCTTCGAGGCCGACTTCGAATTGCGCCGGCAGGAACATCGGCCGATGCAGCGACTGGGCCACCGCGGTCAGCGGCAGCGAGCGATCGGTGCCGACAATGTGGAAGCTGCCGTCCTTGAATTCGATATCGCCGGCCGCCGCCTCCATCATCATCGCCGCCATCGGCTTTGCCTTCTCGATGATGGCGTCGGCGGCGCGTTTGAGCGCGTTGCCGCCGACATGCATGCTGCGCGAGCCATAGGTGCCGCGTCCGACGGCCACCTCGTTGGTGTCGCCCTGGATGAAGCTGATCAATTCAAACGGCACGCCGAGCCATTCGTGCACCATTTGCGCGTAAACGGTTTGATGGCCCTGGCCGTGCGAATGGGTGCCGGCGAGGATCATGAGCGTGCCGCTCGGATCGAAGCGGATGACCATGCGGTCGTTGAAGATCGCGGCTTCTTCGATGAAATAGCCGATGCCGCGGCCGCGCAGCTTGCCGCTCTTTTTCAATTCCGCCGCGCGCTTGGCAAAGCCGCTCCAGTCGGCGAGCTTCAGGCACTCGTCCATCACGCGCATGAACTCGCCGCTGTCATAGGCGATGCCGGAATGAAGCTTGTGCGGCATCGCCGCCGGCGGAACGAAGTTGCGCCGCCTGATCTCGATCGGATCGATGCCGATCACGCGTGCGGCGCGCTCGAGCAATTGCTCGATCAGATAGGTCGCCTCCGGCCGTCCGGCGCCGCGATAGGGCTGCAGCGGCGGCGTGTTGGTGAGCACGGCCCGCCCGGCGGCATACACCGCCGGGACCTGATAGACGCCCGGCGCGAGCTTGAGCGCGAACAACGGCACCACCATCGACGCGTCGAACACGTGCGAGCCCATGTCGTGCAGCGCATCGACGCGCAGGCCGAGGATCTTGCCGCGCTCGTCGAGCGCGAGTTCCCCGGTCACGACCTGATCGCGGCCGTGGGAATCGCTGAGGAACGCCTCCGAGCGGGTCGAGACCCACTTGACCGGCCGGCCGCCGCAGCGCCGCGACGCCCACAGCACCAAGGCATCCTCGGGGTAGACCGCGCCCTTCATGCCGAAGCCGCCGCCGACATCGGGCGAGATCACCCGCAGCTTGACCTGCGGGACTTTCAGCACGTCGCCGGCGACGTGGGCGCGGTGGCCGTGCGGGTTCTGCGAGGTCGAGTAGAGCGTGTAGCTCTCGTTGTCGGGATGGTATTGCCCGATCGCGGCGCGCGGCTCGATGGAATTGGCGCTGACGCGGTTGTTGACGAGCTTGACGGAGACCACGTGCTTGGCGCCGGCGAAGGCCGCGTCGGCCGCAGCTTTGTCGCCCATCATGAGCGCGACGGCGACGTTGTTGGGCGCTCCCTCCCAGATCACGGGCGCGCCGGGCTTGACCGCGTCCTCGAGCGCGACCACGGCCGGCAACGGTTCATAGTCAACTACGATCAGCTCGGCGGCGTCGCGCGCTTGCTGCGAGGTTTCCGCCACCACAAAAGCGACGCGGTCGCCGACTGCGCGTACCTTGCCGCTGGACAGGATCGGCCGCAGCGTCCGGTAGCCCTTCGGTCCGCCCATGTCTTCCGGCATGATCGGCACGAGGCTGCCGATCTTGTCGGCCTCGACATCGGCTCCGGTGAGCACGGCGAGAACGCCGGGAGCCGCTTTAGCTTTCGCCGTGTCGATGCTCTTGATGTGCGCGTGAGCGTGCGGCGACATGACCAGAACGCCGTGACACTGCAGCGGCATGTCGATGTCGTCGACATAGCGGCCGCGGCCGGTGATGAAGCGGGGATCCTCGAGCCGGGCAACCGGCTGGCCGATGCCGAATTTGGTCAAGCGTCGTCTCCTCAAAATGAGCCCCCGAAACGCACCATGATGCGCGTCTGGCGGAGCCTCGTGCTACCGTCCGAACTGATCCGATTTATACTCACGATTGCCGGGAATGAGAATGGCAGAGACCGGTCTTGGCTGAAAGCGCGCGATCCGCCCCCGCCCAATCGAGCGGCATCGCCAGCGGTGGTGAACTCTTCGGCCATCCAAAAGGCCTCGCCTTCCTGTTCACCACCGAAATGTGGGAGCGCTTCTCGTATTACGGGATGCGGGCGCTGCTGGTCCTCTACATGACGAAATACGTGCTCGTGCCGGGTCATGCCGGCAGCGTGATCGGGCTTGCCGGCGTCAAGAGCGCTCTGGAGACGGTGTTCGGCCCGCTCGATGTCCAGCCCTTGTCGTCGCAGATCTACGGCTTCTACACGGCGCTCGTCTATCTCACGCCGATTTTTGGCGGCCTTCTGGCCGACCGCGTGCTCGGTCAGCGCCGCACCGTCGTCGTCGGCGCGACGCTGATGGCGATCGGCCATTTTTTGATGGCGGTCGAGCCGTTGCTGCTCTTCGCGTTGCTCATGCTGATCCTCGGCAACGGCGCATTCAAGCCGAACATTTCCACGCAAGTCGGCTGGCTCTATCCGCCCGGCGACCGTCGCCGCGACCGCGCCTATTCGATCTTCTATGTCGGGATCAATGTCGGGGCCTTTCTGGCGCCGTTGGTTTGCGGCACGCTCGGCGAGAAGGCCGGCTGGCATTACGGCTTTGCCGCTGCCGGTGTCGGCATGCTGATCGGGCTTGGCATTTATCTCTACGCCGCGCCGTTTCTTCCGGCGGACGAGCTGCAAAAGGCGAAAGCCGCCCACACTGAGAGGCGGCCGCTCACGCGCGATGAATGGCATGGCGTCATCGCGATTCTCGCCTTGTTCGTGCCGACGGCTTTGTTCTGGGCGACGTATGAGCAAGGTGGCAATACGATCGTCCTATGGGCTGACGCGAACACCGACCGCATGATCGACATTCTCGGCTTCACCGCCGAAATCCCGACGACGTGGTTCCTGGCCTTCAATCCGTTCATGATCTTCGCCTTCACGCCGTTCGTCGTCATGCTGTGGACGCGCCAGGCGGCGAACGGCTCGGAACCCTCGACCGTCAGCAAAATGGCGCTGGGCTGTGCGGGTGTCGCGCTTTCGTATCTGGTCATGGCACTGGCGGCTTGGCACGCCGGCGCCGGCCAGGCGAGCTGGCTGTGGCTGTTCGGTTACTTTGTCATCATCACGGTCGGCGAGCTTTATCTGTCGCCGGTCGGGCTTTCGCTGGTGACCAAGATCGCCCCGGCCCGCATCCTTTCGATGATGATGGGGGTGTGGCTGGCGACAAGCTTTGTCGGCGGCTTCCTGGCCGGATGGCTCGGCAGTTTCTGGAGCCGCATGGACAAGCCGGAGTTCTTTCTGATGATCGCCGCCATCGCCGCACTCGCCGGTGTAGCGATCTTCGCTTCGCGTTGGACGCTTGCCGGAATGTTGCGGGAATGAGGAGTGGCCAGCTTGCGGCGTATCGTCGGCGCCGCGGTTCCCATTGCCCCGTTTGAACCTGACTCGGGTCTGGCCCGACATAACTTCGCCGGGGCTGCGCGCGACATGGTGGAGCGCCAGCCATCCCGCTATTGCATCCGCACGCGGAAGGAACATGTCATGGCCCGGAGGTTGCTGAGTTTGGTCGCCGCCATTGCGCTGTCCACGATTCCTTTGGCTGCGGCATCGTCGGCTCCGCTCCAGACCTCTGTGCAGGCGCCCGGTCCTTTGGGACCGCTCAAGGGGACGATGCTGACGCCGGCCTCAGGCCAGGCCCCGATGGTGCTGATCATTCCAGGCTCCGGTCCGACCGACCGTGACGGGAACAATCCGCTCGGCGTCAAAGCTTCGACCTACCGCTTGCTTGCCGAAGGCCTCGCGGCACGCGACATTGGCACAGTCCGTATCGACAAGCGCGGCATGTTTGGCAGCAGCGCCGCGGTTGCCGACGGCAACGCCGTGACCATCGACGACTATGTCGCCGACGTCCAAGCTTGGATCGCCGTCATCCGCAAGCAGACCGGCGTCTCGTGCGTGTGGCTGCTCGGCCATAGCGAAGGCGGACTGGTCGCGCTCGCTGCCGCGCAAAAGCTGCCGGACATTTGCGGTCTGGTGCTGATTGCCGCCGCCGGCCGGCCGCTCGGCGAGGTGCTGCGGACCCAGCTTCGGTCAAATCCAGCCAACGCACCGGTGCTCGATTGGGCAATGTCGGCGATCGATTCCCTCGAGGCCGGCAACCGCGTCGACGTCACCGGCATGCACCCGGCGCTCATGCCGCTGTTTGCGCCGCAGGTGCAGGGCTTCCTCATCAACGCATTCTCCTACGATCCCGCCAAGCTGATCGCCGCCGTGTCGAAACCGGTGCTCATCTTGCAAGGCAAGCGCGATTTTCAGGTCGGCGTTGCCGATGCCGAGCGACTGAAGCTTGCGGCGCCGAAAGCTGAACTGGTTTTGCTGCCGAATACCAACCACGTGCTCAAGGCCGTGGCTTCCGACGACAAGCGGGCGAATATCGCGACCTATGCCGATCCGACGTTACCCTTGGCGCCGGGTGTCATCGATGCGGTGGCCAACTTCGTCGCTGGTTCGGCACAAAGTCGCTAGGACAAAGGCGCCGCCACCTGACTTGCGCTGGCGCTGGACCTCAAACGTAAAATGCCCGGCTTGAGGCCGGGCATTTGGAACGACGCTGCAGGCGCAGGGCGCTTAGTGCGCAGCCGCGACAACGGCCGCGGCCGCGGGATTTTCCATCGCGGTGATGTGGCTCTTCACCGCTTTCTGCACCTTCTCGAAGGCGCGCACTTCGATCTGGCGGACGCGCTCGCGCGACACGCCGAACTCGTCGGCGAGCTCTTCCAGCGTGATCGGCTCGTCGGCGAGACGGCGCGCCTCGAAGATGCGCCGTTCGCGATCGTTAAGAACGCCGAGCGCTTCGCCCAGCGCCTTGTGCCGGTTCTCCGATTGTTCGGATTCGGCCAGCCGGCTTTCCTGACTGGCGCTGTCGTCGACCAGCCAGTCCATCCACTCGCCGGAATCGCCGTCTTCGCGGATCGGCGCGTTGAGCGAGGCATCGCCGCCGAGGCGGCGATTCATGTCGATCACATCCTGCTCGGTCACGCCCAAGCGCTTGGCGATCAGTTTGACCTGATCGGGCCGCATATCGCCTTCGTCGAGCGCCGAGATCCGGCTCTTCGCCTTGCGCAGATTGAAGAACAGCTTTTTCTGGTTGGCGGTGGTACCCATCTTCACCAGCGACCACGAGCGCAGGATGTATTCCTGGATCGCGGCCTTGATCCACCACATGGCGTAGGTCGCCAGCCGAAAGCCCTTTTCCGGCTCGAACCGCTTGACCGCCTGCATCAGGCCGACATTGCCTTCGGAGATGACTTCGGAGATCGGCAGGCCATAGCCGCGATAGCCCATGGCGATCTTGGCCACGAGCCGCAGATGGCTGGTGACGAGCCGGTGCGCCGCGTCGCGGTCGCCGTGCTCGCGCCAGCGCTTGGCCAGCATGTATTCCTCTTGCGGTTCCAACATCGGGAACCGCCGAATTTCTTCCAGATATCTGGTAAGGCCGGTTTCACCTGACAGAACCGGCAAGGCTGCAGTTTGGGCCATCACAGCGCCCTTTCCTTGTTCGCGTCCCCGCTTCTGCGGCAGACGGTGTGCCGTCGCTTCCGGAAAGCCGACGGCGCAAGTTCCTTATCTCGCACCCGCAGCATACACGGTCAGACCCGGCGATTGGTAGTAAGGAGGAATCACTTCGGCGCGACGGCGCCTTGATCGGCTCATCGGCTAAAATCGCCTGAGCCCGTTAAGTTAGACCTCTGCTAATCGCTAAAATCAGCCCGAATGGCCGTAAGCATATCACGCAAACGGCCGAGATCAGTTGGCAGTTCCGAGCGGAACCGCAGGATTTTACCGGTAGTGGGGTGTTCAAGGACCAATATATGGGCGTGCAGCGCTTGTCTGCCAAGGGCTGCCAGCGCGACCTGGGCGCCGTCCGGCAAAAGCGCCGATTTGGTCCGAAATCCAGGGCCATAGACCTCGTCGCCCATCAGCGGGTGCCCGATCGAGGCCAAATGCACACGAATTTGGTGGGTCCGGCCGGTTTCCAGGCGGCAGGCCAGGAGACTGGCGACCGGCTCGCCGGGGCGACCGCCCTCGGAGCGCCGGGCGCCATCTTTTTGCCCGCCATAGCGCTCGACCACGGTCCAATGGGTCACCGCTTCGCGGCCACCTTCGCGGATGGCCATGCGGTCGCGCGCCACCTTGTGCCGATCGATCGGCCGGTCGACGGTGCCGCGCGGGCGGTCCGGCGCGCCCCAGACGAAAGCGAGGTAGCTGCGTTCGAACGGGCCGCCGTCGCGGCCATGGCCGGCGAATTGGGCCGCCAAGGCTTTATGCGCGCGGTCGTTCTTCGCCACCACCATCAATCCCGTCGTGTCCTTGTCGAGCCGATGCACGATGCCCGGGCGCCGCTCGCCGCCGATCCCGGACAGGCTGTCGCCGCAATGGGCGACCAGCGCGTTAACCAGCGTGCCGGTCCAGTGTCCGGCGGCCGGATGCACGACCAGCCCCTTGGGCTTGTCGATGACGATCATGTCCTCGTCCTCGTAAACCACATTGAGCGGGATGGCTTCGGCCGCGGGCCTGGCCGGCGCAGCCTCCGGCACTTCGACGATGATCGCGGCGCCGGAATTGACGCGGTGGCCCGGATCACGGATCGTGCGGCCGTCGACGGCGACGGCGCCGGCCTCGATCAGCGCCTTGAGCCGCGTGCGCGAGAGTTCGGCGACATGGGCGGCGAGCACGCGGTCGAGCCGGCCGCCGGCCTCGTCGTCAACGACGCGGATCGATTTTTCCGTGGACACCATCTGTCAGTTTCTTTGTGGCAAAGTCTTTGGGTAGTCGAATGGCCAAGTTATTAGCTGCCGCCGGACCGCAAGGCGAATGGGACCAAGCCGGCTCCCGTGGCGACAGCGCGCCGGTGGCCGAAGCCGATGGCGCCGCCGCGGGTCTCGCCGCGCGCGTGCGCCTGATGATGATCATATCGGGGCTCACCACCCTGATTGCGATTGCCGCCGTGATCGGCGTGATCGGCTACCGCGTTTTCCATGCCGGCGGAAGCGGCGCGCTCCCGGTCGCCGAAGGCATCGTCACACTGCCGAAAGGCGCGCGCGTGATCGCAACCGCGGTCGCCGCCGATCGCATCGTGGTGACGCTTGATGTTGGCGGCGTCGCCGAGATCCGCACCTTCGACGTCAAGACGCTGACGGAAACCGGCCGGATCAGGTTCGCGACCGAGCCCTGATCGATTGATCCCGGCCTCGCGCCTTTGGCGCGCCCCTGAATGACGGCGCGCTTGCGCGCCTCCGCTATCGGGGCTATTTCGGGTCGCACGCTCCCTTCGTCTAGCGGTCTAGGACGCGGCCCTCTCAAGGCTGAAACAGGGGTTCGATTCCCCTAGGGAGCGCCATCGGCGACACCGAACTCGTTTTCCGCTTTCAGATCGTTTTTTGGCCGCTTGTCCTCGCCGGCCGCTCTTGTTCGGCGGCGCGGTGTGGCTCACCGGGGCTATGCCTTTGAGATCAGCGACGCCGGCTGCAGGGCGCCGGACACATTCGGGGTCACTTTGAGATCGGACTTGTAGAGGATCGGTTGCGCATATTGCAGCAGCGGCAGCACATAGCCCTGCTCGGCAATGTAACGGTCGGCATCCTTCCAGCCCTGGATGCGTTTTGCCTCGTCCTTCTCGCCCCAGAGCGGCCCGATCTTGGCGTCGAGATCGTCCGAGTGCCACGCCGAATGCGGCGACTTGCTCCACATCGCGAATCCGGTCGAGGTGGTCGGATCGCCGATATAATTGCCCCAATTGTAGAACGCCACCGGCGCGAGCTTGTGCGTCATGCGCAATTCGAAATGCTTGGCGATCTCGTAAACTTCGATATTGGCGTCGATGCCGACGCTGCGCCACATGCCGACGATCGCCTGGATCATTTCATAATCCTTCGGCTTGAAGCCGCGCGTCGTCTGGATGGTGAACTTGACCGGCTTTTCCTTGGAGAAGCCGCTGGCGGCGAGCAGCTTGCTCGCCAATGCAGGATCGTAGGGCACTTTGATCGAAGGATCATAGGCCGTGTATTCCGGCGTCTCGAGGGTGTCGACCGGGACGCCGTAGCCGCGCAGCAGCCGCTTGATGATCGTTTGTTTGTCGACGGCGTGACACATCGCCAGGCGAACGTTCTTGTCATCCATCACCCCGCCATTGGTGATGAAGAGCATGCCGAGATCGCAGTCCGGTTTGCAGACCCCCTTCAGCCCGGCCTTGTTCTTGAGCCGATCGAATTCTTCATACGGCACTTCGAGGGTCACGTCCGAGGAGCCGCTTTCGATCTCGGCGACGCGGCTGGTCGCATCCGGGACGAATTTGAACACGACGGTCTCGAACGGCGGCTTGCCGCCCCAATATTTCGGATTGGCCTTGAGCCGCAGATAGGCGTTGCCCTCATAGGCATCGACCATGTAGGGCCCGGTGCCGATCGGCTTCTTCTCGAAGCCTTCGGGACCGACTTTCTCGTAATAGGCCTTCGGCAGCACGTAACCGGTCAGGAACGCCATCCACTTGAAGATGACTGGGTCGTACTGCTTGACGTCGGCGGTGATGCGCTTGCCGTCGACCTCGAAATTGTCGATGCCGGCCCAGATGAACGACACCGGATTGCCGCCGTCCGGCTTGGCGTTGCGCTGGATCGACCAGATGACGTCTTGCGGCGTGAACGGACTGCCGTCATGCCAGACGACGCCTTCGCGGACGTCCATCCAGACTTTGCTCTTGTCGTCGTTCCAGCCCCACGCGGTGAGCAAGCCGGGTTCGAACGTGAGATCGGGCCTTTGGCCGATATGATTGTCGAACACGGAGCGGTAGATCGACTGCAGGGTCGGATTGACCGAGGACGGTCCGGTATTGGGATCGAACGAAGGCAGATTGACATTGTAGGCGATGTTGAGCGTGCCGCCTGTGGCCGCTCGCGCAAACCGTTGCGGCACGAGCAATGCCGAGACAAGACCCCCGCTGGCCGCGAGTGCCTGACGTCGCGTGACGTTGAACATGATCCGACACCCCTTTTTCAGGCCGATACCCGCGCGCAGACGCGGGCCGCTTCAATGCTGTGATGGTGCGCATTGCTGCTCGGCGCGGTTCAGAAAGATTCTGTAAACCCGAAACGTCCCCGGCAGCAGGAACGCTAGGAAACGCTCCCTGGAGCGTCAACGCGCTGTCTTGCGCCCAGCGCAACGCGCGCAAAATAATTTGAAGTCAGTTTCAATCCCTATGACGCACGCTGCGGACTCTGCACCGAGCGACGCTCAGGACGTCCGACGGGCAAGACGACCCGAAAAATCGAGCCGCGCGGCTCGGCCGGCGAAACCGAAAGCTGGCCGCCATGCCGCTCGATGATCATGCGGCAAATGGCCAGCCCCAGTCCCATGCCATGGGGTTTTGTCGTTACGAAGGCATCGAAGATGGCGTGCGACCGTTTCGGATCGATTCCCAATCCGGTGTCTTCCACCGCCACGGTCACGGTCTTGCCGGTCCCCGGCTCGGCTCGCACCTGCAGCACCCGGCGATCGTCTTTGACGTCGTCCATGGCGTCGATCGCGTTGTGAATCAAATTGATGAAGACTTCCTGCAATTGACCCCTGTGACCCATGATCGGCGGCAAGCGAGCCGCCAACTCGGCGTGGGACGTGATGCCATGATCTCTCAGTTCATCGCGGAACAACTCCAATACGCCGAGAGTCAAATCTTTCACGTCGATCGGCTCTTGCGCGCGATTGGCTTCGCCAAACAGGGCGCGGATGTTGTCGAACACTTCGCTGGCGCGGTGACTGTTGGCGACCATCTTGCTCAGTGCCGACCGGGCCTCCTCAAGATTGGGCGGCTCGTGGGCCAGAAAGCGCAGCGCGGCGTTGCCGTTGGACGCGATCGCCGTCAGCGGCTGCCTGACCTCATGTGAAATGGACGCCACCATGGCCTCCAGGTTCATGATCTTGTTGTTGCGCTCGCGCTGCAGCAGCTGCAGCGATTTCGCCAGTTCGCGGGCGCGGTGCTTTTCGGTCTCGATCAGCCGCGCATTCTCGATGGCGATGACCGCCTGGTTGGCGAACGTCTCGACGAACTCGATTTGTTTGCCGGAGAAGGGCGATACTTCCGTTCGCGTCAGCGCAAAGACGCCGATGGCGCGGCCCTCTCGCAGCATCGGCACGCCGAGATGGCTCCGATACCGGCCGCGCGATTGATAACCGGTGCCGGTGAATTCCCGGTCCGCCAGCACATCCGGGAGGTGAACGGTCTTACCTTCCAGGAACACCCGCCCCGAAACGGTTCCGCGCCCAGGTGCAATCGGATTGTGCGCCGCAAATCGCTTGAATTCGCTGGAATGGCCGCAGCTGGCGGCGAGCTTCAACACGTTGCCGCTTGGCAGCCAGATATTGGCCGCATCGGCTTCGCACAGGTGCAGCGCCAACTCGACCAGCATGTTGAGGACGGTCTGCAAGTCGAACGCCGAGCCGCTGATGATCTTTAGCACCTCCGCGGTCGCGGTCTGCTGGTGCAGCGCCTCCTTTAATTCGCCGCTGAGCCGCGCAATCGTTGTTTCGTTGTCGGCGACGGCGGCATTGCCATGGTAGGCAGTTTTCGGCCCCGGGCGGTGGTCGAGCGTCGTCGCCGTCTTGCGGCGGCGCGCTTTCGTCGGTTCGCGGCTCGCTTTAGAGCGCCGTGCCACCGCCATCCCCTCGGCTCCGGACACGGTATGGTAGCGGGTAAATGACGCACGCCCAAGTGGAATAGGTGGAATACGGGTGCCGCCAACGCTACCCGGCCGTCCCGCGGCAAAAACGAGGGGTCAGCGGGTGGCCGGTTAAGCTCAAACCGCGCAACGGCGGTAATAGAGGCGCGCCTTAACCGGATCGGTGATGGAGCTGAACAGCGGGTCGCAGCCGAGCGGCGGCCCCTTGGGCTGCGCGGACAGCTTTGTCGCGGACGAAACGTTATTCGCATGCGCCGCTGGCGAGTGGGCAGACGGCCATAGGTCGCCCTTCTTGGTTCGGTTGACCGAGACTGAAACGACTGAGACCGACTGGTCGGTACCGGCGCGCGGCGCGTCCAACGCGGCCACGCCGCCGACGATGAAGCAGCCCAGCAGCGCTATGACGCTTGCTTGCTTAAGACTATAGGGAAATAAGCGGGCCATCGATGAACTCCCAAGCACCTTAGCGCCGCGCTCGCAGCGCACGGTTCGCAACTGATCTGTCGTCGGCAATGACGCGCACCACGTGCGTCTTGCCGTTCGTCTGGCGGCTGTTGCGGAGGCAGGACTGCTCGTAATACGGCCAAGCTCGCGTGCAGCCACGCTGCTCGGTTTCGACTTGGGCGGCGGCGGACGGCAGCGCGGCCGCGGCTGCCGTTGCGGCGGCAACGATTGGTGCAGAGGCAAGGGTCGGTGCGGCGACAGCCGTCGGTGCGCTGGCCTCAGTTGCAGCGGCCGCGGGCTCCGGCGGAGGAATGAGCCCGACAATTGCTGCAGCGATGACAGCGGCGGCGATGACTGCGAGTATGCTCTTCAACATCCGACCCCCCCCTTATTTGCTTCGTCGAGCTTCACCCCGAGCGCGTTCAACGAAGGCTGGGCGCAAAGGTTGCTTCGCGGATGACCCGCTCCGCCCGGCGGCCGTCTTGCGCCACACGCTGATGGGTCATCGGCAGCACGACGACCTTGGTGCCGACGCGCGCGCGCTCGTAGAGATCGGTGACGTCGGCGTTGAGCATGCGGATGCATCCGCTCGACACATGCGTGCCGATGCTTGATGGCTTGTTGGTGCCGTGGATGCGGAACACCGTGCCGCTCAGATACATGGCGCGCGCACCGAGCGGGTTGCCCGGGCCGCCGGCCATGAAGCGGGGAAGGTATGGCTGGCGCTGCAGCATATCGGCCGGCGGAAACCAGTCCGGCCATTCCGACTTGCGCTCGATCGTCTTGGTGCCCGACCAGGTGAAGCCGTCGCGGCCGACGCCGATGCCGTATCTGATGGCCCTGCCGCCGCCGAGCACGAAATAGAGGTAGGTGTTCGGCGTATCGACGACGATCGTGCCGGGCGCCTCCGCTGTCGGGTAGTCAACGATTTGACGATGCAGACGGGCCGGGACTGCGGCAGCATCGTCTACGGCCTGCGTGGCCTGCGGCGCGATGGCCTGCGGGGCGCCGCCGCTGCCGAACGTAATTTCGCGGCCGGTCGGCGCGGCATTTGGCTGCGTCGCCATCGCCAACACCTGAGACTGGACGTTGGTGCTCGCCAAGAAGCTCCCGCTCGCCAGCACGATGCACGCGTAAGCGACGTTCTTGCCTGTCCGCTTGAAGTTCATCTGCCGCTCCACCCCGTTAACCATTTGTTAACCGGAGGTAAGATGAACGCGTCAGGCCGGTCCATTGAACGTTGGGTAACGGCCGATACCGGAAATGATGGAACGTCCAATACGTTGGTACATAAGGACGTGGCCACTTGGCAGGCGGCCGCGGAGGCGAGCCCCACATCCGCATCGCGCGCCGCGGCTCGGCGTCGCCCGCGTGCACAAGCCGACGAGCCGACGACCGATGACTGTTCTATTGCAAGGTTTAGCGCGCCCTATACCGACGTATACGCGCCGCCCACCATCGTACAATGGAGTCGGACGCCGCCGGCGCGATAGGGTTTCCTCATTAGGCCGATCCGGGAGGCGCCCCATCCCCCCCGACACCCCTGCCGACCGGTCCACAAGCCTAAGTTTGACGCAACGACTGTCAGGAGCCCCAAGCGCACCCCCGCTTGGGGTTCCTTCTTTTTGGGCCCCGCCTGTTCCGCGCAGGTTCAAGGTCCTGCGGCAATTGCCGGTTTTCGCTTGCCGCCGCCGATCCCCTGGACAATGGAAACGCTCGGATCAATAATTGTTACAAGCGAGGCAGAGCGCGTTTCCCGGCTCGACGTTTTGGCGATGGTTATCCGGTGCATGCCTTATCAACGCGATTGCCGCTTGCATCGAGGACGCTGACGAGGGCCCGAAGATGCGCTCGCACTTGCGAGATCGGGGGCATTCATGGCTACGCGTCATAACGGGTCCGTTCGGTTGTTTCCGAACGGTCAGCAATGAATTCACGGAACGAACCACAACCGATCGTATTCGTGATCGACGACGACCTCGCGGTGCGCGACGGGTTGTCGAGCCTGTTCCGTTCGGTCGGCTTGCAGGTGAAAGCGTTCGCCTCGGCGTCGGAATTTCTGCAGAGCAAGCTGCCGGATGGACCGAGCTGCATGGTGCTGGATGTCAGGCTGCCGGGACTGAGTGGGCTCGATTTCCAAAACGAATTGGCCAAGGCCGATATTCAGATCCCCATCGTTTTCATGACCGGCCATGGCGATATCCCGATGACGGTGCGGGCCATGAAAGCCGGAGCAGTCGAGTTCTTGCCCAAACCCTTTCGCGATCAGGATATGCTCGATGCCGTGCAAGCTGGCCTCGAACAGAATCGCGACCGGCGAAAGCGCACCAGCGACACCTCTAAGCTGAAAGCAAGCTTCGACTCGCTGACCGCGCGAGAGCAGGAAATCATGGGCCTGGTTACGGCCGGACTGATGAACAAGCAGATCGCCGGCGAGGTCGGGATCAGCGAGGTCACTGTCAAACTCCACCGCGGCAATGTCATGCGCAAGATGGGCGCGAAATCGCTGGCCGATCTGGTGCGGATGGCCGATGCTTTAGGGCTTCGCCGCGAGCAATCATAGCCTATACATAAGTACAGTTCCTCCGACCTTACCGATATTCAAGACTTGCTTGTGTTCAGTGGCGCTTCGCGCCGTATCCCCTTATCCAGGCCGCAGCAAGGTTCTCACATTGTCAAAAGCGCCTGTGATCTCCATTGTCGACGACGATGAATCGGTACGCGAGGCAACGGAATTCCTCGTGCGTTCCTTGGGATACTCGGCGGCGAGTTATTCGTCGGCGGAAGAGTATTTGCAGTCCGGCCGCGTCGACAATTCTTCGTGCCTGATAACGGACCTGCGTATGCCCGGCATGAGCGGCGCCGACCTGCAGGACGCGCTGATTGCGGATGGCTATCGGACACCGGTGATCTTCATCTCGGCGTCGCTCGATGAACAAGTTCGCTCGCGCGTGCTGGATGCCGGAGCATACGGGTTCCTGCACAAGCCGTTTGACGAACAGTCTCTGATCGAATGCCTGAACAAGGCGCTCAACGGCGAGGCGGCGGAGCATTAATCCCGGCATTGCGGGCCGGCGCGGCTTGGCCATGCGCACCAGTATCTCCCGGCCTGACCCGAGGCCGGGTAGCGGCTGCACCCACACCAAAGTACAGGTTATCCAACCGATTCCGCCATCGGGCGTTAACCAATGCATAATGGAGTCTCACGGTCGGCCTGCCTATCGTCTAATCAACAAAGGACGGGAGGCTACCGTGAATTACTCGATGTACAGTGCTGATCGCAGGACCCACTTGAAGATTGTCGCGGTTGGCTTGGTCTGCGCCGCTTTGGTTGCGGCCGTAGGCGTGTTTGCGCACACCAGCGATATCGATCTCGGCACTGCGCCGCTGGTCAAAGCCGGCCATTCGACCGCGGTCAGCGGACACCTGCCGGCAATACGCTAGCGTCAGCGTTCGCCGCGCCAAGCGCGGCGAAGGTGGCCGTGTAGACCACATAAGAAAAGCCGCAGCCAATGGTACGCGGCTCGATGTGCGAGTTGGGATGGTGTCATGTTCAAGAACGTTCGCCGCGCTTGGCCCCTGGCCGACACAACGATCGAAACCGTTGTAACCGCCGCATGGATGGGCCTGATTGCGTACGGCCTCTTCAGGCTCAGCGAGCTCGCCTTCTAAGCCAAAGGTAGCCCGTAATTTACGGAGCTCGGCACCTGCCGCTTGCCGCGGCGTCGGGCCTTCCTCCTCGCGCCGCCAGAAATCCCAGCCGTCAGAAATCCCGCGTGAGTCTGGCCTTCCCGGTGCGGGTTTGCGCGGTCGTGGCGAGCTCGCCCTGATATTCAATACCGAACTTGATCGCAGTCGTGATGCGCTCGAAATCGTCATTGCGAGGAGCGATAGCGACGAAGCGATCTAGCTTGGCGCACGCCGCCCTGGACTGCTTCGCTGCGCTCGCAATGACGAACCTCGATCGAACCTAAAGTCATCGCGCTTTAGCTCAGCACGCCCGCTTTCCGCAGCCCCTCGGCGATCCGCTCGACATCTTCCTGCCGCTTGAACGGCTGGCGGCCGACATGCGCGGCGAACGAATAATTGGGGTTGATCTCCATCAGCTCACCCCACACGCGGCGGGCATCAGCGATCTCGCCAAGATGACCGAGCGCCGACGTGAGTATGGCGCGGGAAAAATCGGTGTTGGGCACCAGGATAATCCGCTGCCGCAGCAGTGCTGCCGCCGTCTCATATTTGGCCGCCATCAGATAGGCCAGGCCGAGGAAGTGAAGAAACTGGGCGCTCAACGCCGGATCGAGGCGCATCGCCTGCTCAATCTCGGGAATAGCCTCAAGCGGCTGCCCCGCGAAGGTGCGGATGGTGCCGCGAAGATTGTGCGCCAAAGCCAAACTCGGGTTGAGCGCGAGCGCGGCGTCGATTTCGGCCTTGGCGAGATCGAGATCCTTTTCATATGACGCCGCCAACGCGGATACGCATCGCGCCATCGGTTCGTTCGGGTCCTTTTCGATCGCCTGGCGGGCGTATTCCCTGGCAATCGGCAGCGAGCTGTCGGGATCTTCGGTCCAGCGATTTTGGTAATCGAACATGTAGCCAAAGCCGAGACAGGCATAGGCCAGCGAATAATTGGGATCGTGTTCCAGCGCCTGCTTGAAATACTTGACCGCCTGCCCGAACGTTTCCAGGTTCTTCTCCTTGGCGAGCATGAATTCACGGCCGCGCAGCACACAATCGTACGCAGCGACATTGGCCGTCTCGGTATCGGCGAGCCGCGCTTGCTCGTCCGGACTGAGCGTGATCTTGAGCGCTTCCACGATCCGGTGCGTAACGTCGTCCTGCACCTCGAAAATATCGGTCAGATCGCGGTCGTAGCGGTCAGCCCACAAATGGGCGCCGCTGGTCGCGTCGATGAGCTGCGCCGTGATGCGGACCCGATTGCCGGCGCGGCGGATGGAGCCTTCGAGCACCGACTGCACGCCGAGCTCGCGGCCGACGGTGCGAATGTCGACCGAGCGGCCCTTGTAGGTGAAGCTCGAATTGCGCGCGATCACGGTCAGACCGGCGATCTTCGACAAGTCGGTGATGATGTCTTCGCTGATGCCGTCGGTGAAATATTCCTGTTCCGGATCGCCCGACATATTGGTGAACGGCAAAATGGCGATCGAGGCGGTCGCAACGTTCGGCAAGGACTGAGTGGCCTTGTTTCCATTAGGCTTGGCGACGTCGGGCGTCGCGCTCGGATGCCATTTCCAGACGCGGATCGGCCGGTCGATATTCTTGACGGTGATGTCGCCGCCATCCTGGAAGCGGACCTCGATCCGGTTGCCGATGCTTTCGTTGACGATCGAGGACACGCAGATGCCGCCGGGCTCCGCCAGCGGCTCGAGGCGGGCGGCAATGTTGACGCCGTCGCCGTAAATGTCGTCGCCCTCGATGATCACATCGCCGAGATTGATCCCGATCCGCAGCACGATCCTCGGCTGGCGCATGGCCTCGTCGGGCAAGGCGCCGTCGGAACGCTGCACCGACAGCGCGCAATTCACGGCGTCGACGACGCTGCCGAATTCGACGATGGTGCCGTCGCCGATCAGCTTGACGATGCGGCCGTTATGGGCGGCGACGGCGGGGTCGAAAACCGACTGGCGGTGCTGCTTGAGGGCGGACAGCGTGCCCTCCTCGTCGACCCCCATCAGGCGCGAATAACCGACCACGTCGGCCGCAAGGATGGCCGCGAGCTTACGGTTGACGCGTTCTTCGGCCATCGACTTGCCGAGCCTTAACCCAGGTTGGGGACCGACTCAACGTAGTGCGCCATTTTGAAAAATCCACGACCGGGCCGTCGATTGCCGACAGTGTCCTTAGCCGAACCTTGGCGCGCGTCGGCATACGCGAGCCTAAGCGCTTAATCCGTGATTGGAATTCCGCATAGAGCGCCGGCAGAAAGCTCGCCAAATGCTGCATTTCCTCGGCGCAATGGACAAGGAGAGCGCGCGCATCGGCCTCGCTCGGACGCATGAATAGCCGCGCCGCCCGCGCCATGACGGTTCCGAGCCAGCACTGTTCGCGGCCGGCCGCATAGGGGCCGCCGATCCAGAAGCGCGAGCGCATCTCGCTGCCCGCCGCGGTCCGGCGCACGTGATGCACGAGATAGCCGACATCGATCGGCACAATCGCCGAGGCCCGGTTCGCGCGCACACGATGGTTCGCTTGCTCGGATCGTCGAGGCTTGGGTCGGTAAAACCCAAGGCTCGCCGGGTCGGCACAAAGCGGATGGCCGCGCGGATCAGGTTGCTGCCGATATATTCGTCGACGATCGACGTGCGCCCGACATAGCGCGCCCGGCCGCGGCGTTCCTGGCGGGAGGCGGCGAAAGCCATGCGGCATGCACGTGCGCCTGCGGATGCCACAGCTTGTAGCGTTCCGGGACTGTCGCTGTGCCAGCCGAACCACCAGTCGATCATCGCTGGCGTCACGCCCGGCATGTCGGTGCGTGCGGCAACCAGCATCGCCCCGTCGGCGGTCAGCGCAAAGCCGTCCTCGATGGCGCGGCGGTCGCCGAACAGCTTTGCGGCGCCGCGCCGAGTGCCGGCAGCAGCGGCTCGGGCGAGCGGGCCGCGATCGAGCGCGTGAGCGAATATGCGTCGGGCAGCGGCTGGATGTCGCGGATCGAGAAAGCGCGCGATAGGGTTTGGCCGCAAGATCGGCGGCGCTCCAGCCAAGATGCCGGCCGGCGATCGGTTTACTGCGCATCAGGACCGTTGCCCGCGAGCCTGCCCATATAGGAATGAAAGCGCCCGGCGGGATCGTGCGCGGCACGCAGCCGATCGAGCCGCGCCAGATTGGCCTCCGCCATGAAGCGGGCAGGGCGCTCGCCGAGATTTTCGTCGGCGAGCTGGATGCCGGTGGCGTAGGGCGCCAGTTCGTTCATGCCGTCGAGCGCCCATGTTGCCGCGGCTAGCTTCGTCCGCCGCATCCTTGCCAGATGCCGTACATCGCGATGTAGATGTCGTCCTCGGACGAAAACGCCATGTCGGGCCGGCGCAGCCTTCGGCGCCCAGTTCATCCACATGATGTGCGACGGCGCCGGCGGCAGCTTGGCGACGATGCGCTTGAGCCCGGGAAGAAGCTCGTCCGGCGACGCACGCGTCCACATATTGTCGACCGCATAACGGTGATTGTCCGGATAGTGATGCATCGCCCGCGCGGTCAAGTCGACAGCCGCATCGGGATGAACGGCGTGGACCGTTTGGCGCCGCGCGGCCGCGATTTCATGAACGACAGGTCCTTCCATGCCGCGAACAGGCTGTCGGCAAAGACCGGCGCGACCAGCATGATCCCCGGACCGTCGATGAAAGGAATGCAGCGCGAGACCATGAACATCAGCTCGATCGAGCTCGGCACATCCGGGCCGACGCGATGCACCCAGCGAACGATCTCCTCGAGCCGGTCGGCGGAGTAGAAAGCGAACTTGCCGCCGATCACTTTCGGTCGCCGATGAAGCTTCAAATGAAAATTGGTTACGACGCCGAAAAATCCCGGGCCGGCGCCACGCGCCGCCCAGTACATGTCGGCGTTCTCGCTCGGGCTGGCATGGCGCAGTTCGCCGTCGGCGCCGACATAGTCGATCGCCAGCACGTTCTCGCAGGCCATGCCCACGGCACGCGAGTGCCAGCCGAAACCGCCTTGCAACAGAAAACCGCCCAGCCCGACGCCTTCGCAATGGCCGACCGGAAAGAACAGCTTTTGCGCCGCCAGGAGATCGTTGACCTGATTGCCGCGGCAGCCTGGACCGACGCTGGCGCGCATCGCCTGCCAGTCGATGGTGACGGCGTTCAGACGCGAGACATCGAGCAGCATGCCGCCGTCGCGGACGTGATTGCACGACCAGCTGTGGCCGCCCGATCGTACGCCGACCGGCCAGTGATTGGCGTTGGCCAGGCGAACGGCGGCGACGACATCCTTGTCGCTCGTGGCCTGGACGATGATGTCAGGATAGCGATCGGGTAAATTCATGTTCCGGCAGGTGGCGCGGCGCGCGGCCTCGTAGCCGGCTTCGCCGCGTCGGAATACCTCGCCGATGAAATTGGCTCCCTGCTGCATCGCAATGGCGCTCCTCATTTGGTTGCGCATGATTGTCTCGGAAATCCGGTTTGCACCCCGAATTGTTCCTAGGCCGCCGCGCGGCGTGTCGATAGACGCTTGGACGCAATCCGGGCGCCTTCCACAAGCGCGCGCAGTTTCGCCCACATGATCGAGGGATGCACGCGTTGCACGAACGGTCCCTGGGCAAAGCCGCAATCGGTCGAGGCGATGACGTTGTCGCGGCCGACGAGCTTGGCGAGGCGCAGCAAGCGCTCGGCCACGAGCTCGGGATGCTCGACCACATTGGTCTGATGCGAAATGACGCCGGGAATGAGCTTGCGGCCTTTCGGCAGTTTCACCGTCTCCCAGACCCGCCACTCGTGCTCATGCCGTGGATTGGCCATCTCCAAAAGATAGCCGCCGGTCCGCACTTGCAAGATGAGATCGACGATGTCCTTGAGCTCGACGTCGTGAGCGTGCGGCCCGTTCCAGCTTCCCCAGCAGACATGATAGCGCGTGCGCTCCTCAGGTAAGCCCTTGAGCGCATGGTTGAGCGCTTCGATGCGGACTGCCGCCCACTTGCGATAGTCCCGTGGCGTCTTGGGCGGCACCATGACTTCGTAGGTATGGGCGAGGTAAGCATCGTCGACCTGCAGGATCAGGCCGGCATCGACGATCGCCTTGTATTCGTCGCGCAGCGCATCGGCGACGGCGAACACATAGTCCTCGTCGCTCTTATAATATTCGTCGGCGCGGTCCGGCGCGACGCTCGCCGGCGCGACGGCGGCCATGAACAGGTCGCGCGCTTTTGCGCCTTTTGCCGCCGTCTTGAAGTTGGCGATGTCGCGCGCCAGGTCGGCGTGCCCGGTGTAGCGAATGGGCCCGGTCAGCGCCCAACCGGTCATGCCGCTGAAACCCTGGCTGCGGTCGTAGTCGGCGTAGAATTCCGCAAATTCGCGGCGGTCGCGCCCGACGACGGCCGCCGGCATGCCGGTGTCTTGCAACTCGCGCTGCTCGAAGCCGCTCAACCGCTGCAACACGTAGCGCGACCAACTGATGGTCTTGCCGTATTCGCCGTCGTTGATGATGTCGAGGCCGATGTCGGCTTGCTGACGCACGACGTCGGCCACGCTGTCATGCAGGCAGGCATTGAACGCCGCCTGGTCATAGGGCTTTCGGTCGCGCTGCGCCGCGAGAAACGTTTTCAGCTCGGGCGGCCGGACCAGACTGCCAACGTGCGTGGTCGGGATGCGGCCGCCGCGGGCGGGCGGTTTCTTCGGCGCCGCCCTTCTCGATGCCGGCGCACCGGACGATTTCGCAGGCATCGGCGTTTCCCCTTCCCAGCGCAGCCGTCACAAGGCCCCACCCTCCACCAGACCGCGCAAGCCCCGGTTATTCTGTGGATAAGTTGTGGGCTATGCCCATACTAAGCGTCGAAGTCCGCGGCAATAATCGTAAATTCACCGTTCGACTGAGTCCCGCTGCGCAAGACTGGCCGTGGAAAGGACAGCAAATGTCAGCAAAGGTCGACCGCGCGCCCGAAGCCGACACGCTCTACATCGGCCAAGGGGCCACCATCAAGGGTGCGGTTGTCGTGTCTACTGTCGTCGTGGTCGATGGCCTCCTTGAGGGTGACATCGATGTCGACAATTTGTTCGTCCGCGCCACCGGCACCATCAGCGGCAGAATCAAAGTGGCGAAGAACGCCGAAATTGCCGGCAAGGTTCTCGACAAGCTCGACGTCAAAGGTCTGTTGGTTCTGCGTGCCGGCGGCCGGGTCAATGGCAGTATCAGTTTCGGCACGCTGACGATCGAGCGGGGCGCAACCATTACCGGCGAAGTGTCCTCAGCGGACTATCGCACCAATCAGCAGTCCTCGTACCGCGCTAGTCTGCAGCCCTCCGCGCCGGCTGCCAAAGACGACGCCCGGCCGAGCGAGCCGGTCTCGGCCACTGCGCCGGCTCCGGCCAGTGCCCCGCCCAGTGCCGTGAAGCGGCTTGATCTGTCCGCCCTGGACGAGATGCCCGGACCGATCGCCGCGACGGCGTGAGTTGCGGCGCGCGATCCTCCCCGTAGTCCTTATGATGCCCTTGGCAATTCGCGCAGCCTGCAACCGATGGTCTCGCCGGCCCTCGTGCCCGACCAGGGCATCTATGCCGGCTGCGTGGTTTCGATGCGATGCACGGTGTGGGTTTTGCCGTCCCATGCCTGCGCCGCCTGGTACATCGTGTGAAATCCCTGTTCGGCCGCGGCGTTCATCTCGATGACTTCAAGCATGCCCGGCAAGTCGCGCGAGGCGTCGAAATAGACGACGCGGAAGCCCATCGGCGCGGTGTCGGAAAATGCCTCCGCGTAGCCGCGCGACCGGTAATGCGCCGCGGTCTTCTCGAAATCGCGCGCGCCGATCGCCCAATGATGAAAGCCGTAGGCGCCGCGCGCCTTCAATGTTTCGCGAAACACCGACGGCTCTTCGTCGTGCTGCTGGATCAATTCGATCATGGTTTGACCGGCAAAGGCGATGCCGAGGCTGACCTGCATCTTGGTCGGCACGCCGCGATAGAACCCTTGCGGCGGCACGAACGGGCCGACCAGGAACCACGGACCGACGTGAAGAAGCTCCGCATAGTGGCGCATCGCCTCTTGGATATCGGCGACCGTATAAGCGATCTGAATAATGCCGTTGTCGCGCGGGCCGAAACTAAAACAATCCATCGTGCTCCTCGGCGGTAGGTTCTTGGGCGCGGCAACAATGCCGCGCGTCCTAGTTGTCGAGCAAAGCCACGCAGCGAGTCCAGCCGGCCGACGCCGCCTCGATCTTTACCGGGAAACAGCACACCTTGAAGCCGAATGGCGGCAGCGCTTCGAGATTGGCGAGTTTCTCCATGTGGCAATAGCCGATGTCGCGGCCCGCTTTGTGGCCTTCCCAGATGATGCTGGGATCGCCGGTCTCGAGAAAGCGCTTGGCCGTAAACGAGAACGGCGCGTCCCAGCTCCAGCCGTCGGTGCCGGTGACGCGCACGCCCTGCTCGAGAAGAAAAAGCGTGGCCTCGCGGCCCATGCCGCAGCCTTTGTCGAGGAAGTTCGGCTGCCCGTAGGCGCCACCGGCCGCGGTGTTCACCAGCACGATGTCGAGCGGCTGGAGCGCGTAGCCGATGCGGTCGAGTTCACGTTGGACGTCGTCGCCTTTGCATACATAGCCGTCTGGCTTGCCGCGGAAATCAAGCTTCACGCCCGACGAGAAGCACCATTCCAGCGGTATCTGGTCGGACTTCATCGCCGGCTTGCCGCCGTCCATGGTGCTCGCGAAATGCCACGGCGCGTCGAGGTGGGTGCCATTATGGGTGGTGAAGGTGATGCGCTCCATCGCCGCGCCTTCGCCGCCAGGGAGCTGTTCCGGCTTGAGCCCTGGAAACATCATGGCGAAATCCTGGGCGCCTTGCTTGTGGTCCAGGTATTCGATTTTCGGCAGCATGCTCGGCGGATCGGACGCGATTCCAGCCTTGAGCGCGACCGAAAGGTCGATGATCCGCATAGAGTTTTCCTCCCCCTCGTATGTTGGCCTTACGAGCGGGATGACGCGCAACTCCGCCCTTGCCGCATCAGCGTACGGCACTTTGCACGCTGATCGCAACGAAGGGGAGCTATGCGCGCGACGCCTGCCCTAGCGCGAAGACTTTGCTGTCGACCGACGGCCGCAGCTACGCCTTCCAGCCTTGCCGCCAAGCCGGCGGCGCTGCTGCATCGATCAGCACAAACGCGATCCGGCAGTTGTTGCCGCTGTTATTCACCCAGGCATGGTTCGTGCCCTGCTGGACCAGCACGTCGCCGGCCTTCACACGGACCTCGGAGTCATCCATGAGCATGTCGATCTCGCCGGCGAGCACAATGGCGTAGTCGAGGCTTTTGGTGCGGTGCGTGTTGGGATGTCTCGCGTAACCTTGCGTGGCGGGATCGATGCCCATCGCGTTGAGCACTTTGTCATGGTCGACGCGAGGAGCGGCGGCGCTGGCCGATGCGGGCGGGAAATCGACGATGCGGAATATGGTGCCGTTTGCCGGCGGTGGCACCCCGACCGGCGTTGCGGCTTTGTCGTCGACGCCCGCCAGATCGACCGGAAACTCGCCGGTGATCCACAGATTGGTGACGCCGTTGCCGCCGGGGCTGCGCTGTTTCGGCACTGCCAGGCCGTCAAACAACGCCACCGCTTTGCCGTCGGAATCGTGACCGATCACCACGCGTCGTACCGGTTGGAAGTCCACGTTTTTCCTCCTGTTGCTGTATCGTTTGTTCTCAGCCTTGCGGGATGACCGGCAAAAGCAGATGCGAGGGCCGCTTGGCGTCGTGGTAGATTTTGTGCAGCGTGGTGCGGCTGGAGACGATGTGATTAGGCACGTATTCGGCGTTGGTCGCCCCGCCGACGCCGGTGGGCATGTCGGCGCTCGCGATCTCCACGCAGATGCGATGGCCGTGGCGGAAGAGGTTAGCGGTCGCGAGAATGTCGATGGCGTATTCGATCACCTCGCCGGGCTTCACTTTTTGCTGGGCCTCGCGCGTCAGGGGATGCCACGGCCGCCACGGCTTCGAGCGCTTCGCGTCGATGGCGCGATGCGAGGCCTTGAGCCAGCCACGCGTCAGCTCGCGTTCCGGAAGCTCGCGAGGCAGCTCACGCTCGCCTTCACGCACGGAGCGCACCGATACGTCGGGGCCGACGTCCTTCAAGGTGATAAACCAATTGGTGTCGTCCTGGTCGATTTCGGCGAACAGGTCGAGGACGGATGGTCCCGCGACGAGGACGTCGGCCGGCAGCGGGTCGGAGAGATAGCGCAGCCGCGTCACGGCGTTGGTCTGCGTCGGTGGCATCTGCACGAAGGCGTCGGGTGGCAGCTCATCCTCGGCGCTCGACGGGGTGAACGGCGCGCTCTGCAGGCGCTCCCAGCTATTGAGATAAAATTTGGTCCACTGCGTTTCCGGCAATGGCCAGTCGGTGCCGGTGCGCCACTCGTTGGCGCCCATGACCCAGTAACGCACCGCCGGCTCGTCCATGACCCCGGTGTCGATGTCCTTCAGCCAGTAATCGTGCCAACGCAGTATTTCGCCGTGCAGCGTGTGGAACGGCCGCTCCAGGTGCGTCGGACCGGCGAACATCAATTTCTTCGGCGCGGCGATCCGCTCGAAGTAGTTCTGCGCGCCGTTCAGGTGGGTCTTGTAAGTGTAGGCGTACCAACCCGAGCCGGTGTAGGTCGGCACTCTGATCTTGCCAAAGCCGTCTTCGGCTTCCTTGACCACCGCTTCGCTGTCGTACGGATCGATCAGAAGCTGAAAGTACGGCGGCATGTGCTGGCCCTTCTGGGTCAGCACGTTGTAGACGTGCGGGTACATCTTGTAGTCGGGATTATTCATCGCCTCCTGCCACAGCGCTTCTTTGTCCGGCGGCAACGTTCCGGGCTTGCCCCTGGCGCCGTGAATAGCGGCGAAATGCATGATTAAGTAGCGAAACAGATGCAGCACTCCGCCGGGATATTCTTCGCGGAAGCTTCCCATCGCGCCGTAGGCGCCGCGCGGGTCGAGCGGGAAGATCGCTTTCAGATGCGGCGGATTTTGCCGGGCGACGAAGAGTTGCTCGGCGCCGAATCCGGAAATGCCGACCATGCCGATCTTGCCGTCGCACCACGGCTGTTGCGCGATCCATTCGATGAGATCGTAGCTGTCCCATTGCCGCGAGCCGCCGCCATCGGACTTGCCGACACCGCGCGGCGAGCCGATGACGTGAACGTAGCCGCGCGAAACGAAAAATTTGGTGTCGCCGGCTTCAAGCAAGCCCGCCCATAGCGACGACCACGCCGGTTGCGGCGGCAGCGCCTTCGCTACGTCCGGCCCCTGCAGGTCTTTGTTGTAGATCGAGAAGGCCAGCAGCGCCGGAAATTTTCCGCTGTCGTCGGGCCGGTAGATATCCACCGAGAGATTGACGCCGTCGCGCATCGGCACCGCAACGTCTTTGTCCGCGATCATTCGAGCAAAGGTCGGCGGGCGGTCGTAATCGACCGGTGGACGGTCGCCCAACGGCATCAATTTATTCTCAAGATGAGGAGTGGCGCTCATTCCGGTCCCTTTGCCGCGCTCGGCCGATCTTGTTTATTGACTACGTTCATAAATGAGTATGATCAATTTCTTGTCAAGCCGATGGGACGCGCCGGCCGCCCGACCCGAGCAAGTCGCGATTGCGGAGCGCTCACGCAGCCCGCCAACGTGGTCAGGCGGTCTCGCGCCACGACAGGCCTGAGATCAGGAGCTTAAGCTGGCGGCGGAGTGCGCCGATGCCGCGGGTGAGATTGAGCTCGTCCGACGATAGCCAGTGACGCACTTCAACCTGATAGATCGAGAAGATGACCTGAGCGATCAGGCTTGGACTCTCGGTCGAAGAAATCGCCTTTTGATTGGCGGCGGTCCGCACGATTTCAGCGATCAGCGCGACGAGCCGTTCGCGCGTCTTGAGAAATTTTTGCGCTTCCGGTCCCGTATCGTAGAAGCTCATCTCGCGCAGTGCCAGTCGCGACAGGGCCGGCTCCTGGGCAAAGTATCGATAATGCTGCTGAAACGTTCGCAGCAAGTTTTCCAGCATGGGGCGGTTGGGCTGCACGCCGGCGGCGGCCTTCTCGACGACCCGCTGCAAATCGTCATTGACGAGCAGAAACAGGAGATCGCGCTTGGTCGCCGCGTAGACAAATATGGTGCCCAGGCCGACGCCGGCGCGCACCGCAATTTCACGGGTCGTGGTGTCGTCGTAACCCTTGCGGATGAACAGCTCGGAGGCCGCGTCTTTGATGCGCCGCAGCTTGTCGAGCTTGTTGCGCTCGCGCAGCCCCGAAACCTTCTGTTGCATCAGATCGGACAAAACATGTTCCTTGCCGGACCTGCCTGGTTTCTGTTCCGGGGTGTGCGATTCGGTTTTCTTTAGCCGCGATCGTGAGGGAAGTGAAGCAAACTTGGACTAAGCTTAAGTCATGCGGTCCCTCGTCCCGTTCCGGATTCCCGGCTAAGCCAAGGGCACGGCGCTCGACGCGTGATCCGCTCAGCCGATCCTGGCCGCGGTCCTTCAAGACGCGCGCTTGACAGAAAATTGAACACGTTCAATTATTGCATGCGGCCGGACATGCAAAAAATAAGCTGGCATCATGCAGCCGGTCTCGAAATGGGAGGAAACGTTGGGATTGGTCGAGGGAAAGACCTGCATCGTCACTGGCGGTGCCGGCAGTATCGGTCTCGCCACCGTGCGCACCTTGCTCGCGGAAGGCGCTAAAGTCATGCTCGTCGATCTCGACGTCGACCGGCTCGCCCACACCGTCCGCGAGCTCGGCACCGACAAGGCGGCCTTCGTCGCCGCCGACGTCACCGACGCGGCGCAGACCCGCGAATATGTCGACGAAACCGTGGCGCGTTGGGGCAAGATCGACGTGCTGTTCAGCAATGCCGGCAATGACGGCCCGTTGATGCCGATCACCGAATATCCGGAAGACCTGTTCGACAAGATCATTGCCACGCACGTGCGCGGCTGTTTCCTCGCCTGCAAATACACCATCCCGCAGATGAACGATGGCGGCAGCATCATCATCACCGCCAGTATCGTCGGGGTGAAGGGGGTGCCCGGCAATTGCTCGTATGTCGCCGCCAAGCACGCGCTGATGGGCCTCATGCGCTGTGTCGCCAAGGAGGTCGCGGTGCGGCGCATTCGCGTCAACAGCGTCAATCCCGGGCCGGTCGACAATCCGTTCATGCGCACAGCCGAGAAGACCATGAGCAAGCTCCTTGGCCGTGACGCCGGCGCGTGGTTCGACGAGCAGATTCCGCTCGGCCGCCATGCGGTGCCGGACGAGATCGCCCAGGCCGTGTGTTTTCTCGCCTCCGACCGCTCCAGCTACACCAGCGGCACGGCGTTGATGGTCGACGGCGCGTTCTGCGCTTAACGCCGAGGAAAGCGCCGATGAGCAAGTTCGGTATCGGACAGGCCGTCCGCCGCGTCGAGGATCAGCGCTTCACCACCGGCGCCGGTCAGTTCGTCGCCGATGTCGCGCTGCCCCGCCAATGTTACGGCGTGGCGGTGCTCTCGCCGCACGCGCACGCGGTCATCAAGCGCGTCGACGCCACGACGGCGAAGGCGGCGCCCGGCGTGCTTTGCGTTCTCACCGGCGCCGACGCCGTGACCGACAAAGTCGGCGGCATTCCGCCATTCTTCATGCCGGAATCCTGGGGCGGACCGGTCGGCTTTCCGACCACGCGGCCGGTTCTGCTGGCCGACCGCGTGCGTTGCATCGGCGACCGCGTTGCCTTTGTCGTCGCCGAGACCGAGGCGCAGGCGCGCGATGCCGCCGAGCTTGTCGAAGTCGACTATGAGCCATTGCCGGCGCTCGTCGATCTCGAACAGGCGGCGCAGGCGCAAGCGCCGAAAATCTGGGAGCAATGTCCGAACGGCAATGTCGGCGTGACGATTGCATTCGGCGACAAGGCGGCAACCGACGCCGCGTTCGCCAAGGCCAAGCACGTCGCCTCGGTTCGCTTGGTCAATAACCGCGTCACCGCCAATCCGATCGAGCCGCGCTGCGCGCTCGGCGCCTACGATGCCGCCGACGGC
The DNA here is from genome assembly GCA_963829395.1 of uncultured Alphaproteobacteria bacterium. GTDB lineage: Bacteria > Pseudomonadota > Alphaproteobacteria > Rhizobiales > Xanthobacteraceae > BOG-931. Next base: position 61,447 of record CAWHHX010000008.1, read on the forward strand.
AAATACACGCTCTATACCCCGTCGCAGGATCCGCACAGCGTCCGGGCGGCGCTATCGTCGTCGATCTTTCACGTGCCGCAATCGAAGATCCGGGTGATCTCGCCCGACGTCGGCGGCGGCTTCGGCATGAAGGCCAACATCTATCCCGACGACGTCCTGGTGCTGTGGGCGGCAAGGCGCTGCGGCCGACCGGTCAAATGGACCGCGACGCGCAGCGAGAGCCTTTTGCTGGACAATCACGCCCGCGATCAGGTCGTCTATGGCGAGCTCGCGCTCGACGACAACGGCAAGTTTCTTGCCATCAGGTCGACCGCCTATCAGGCGCTCGGCGCCTATTGGTGGGCGGCAGCGACCGCGCCGTTATTCTGGTCGGTGATGTTCGTTCCCAGTCTGTACGACGTGCAGACGATCCATATCAGCACCAACGCCGTGTTCACCAACACCGCGCCGACGTCGGTCTATCGCGGCGCCGGCCGGCCGGAAGCAATCTATTTGATCGAACGGCTGGTCGAACGCGCGGCGCAGGTGACCGGCATCGATCGGATCGAGCTGCGGCGTCGCAACCTGATCAAGCCCGAGGCGCTGCCCTACCACACGCCGACCCATCACAATTACGACAGCGGCGAGTTCGAGAAGCTGATGGACCAATGCCTTGAGCTGGCCGACTGGAACGGCTTTCCCGCCCGGTGCAAGGAGAGCAAGCGCCGCGGCAAGCTGCGCGGCCGCGCGGTGACGCCTTACATCGAGCTCGGCGGCGTTTTCAACGAACGCATGGAAATCCGGTTCGACCCCGGCGGCATGGTGACGATCATCGCCGGCACGCATTCGCACGGGCAGGGGCACGCCACCGCGTTCGCGCAGCTGGTCGCCGAATGGCTCGGCGTGCCGTTCGAGGCGATCAACTACATCCAGGGCGACACCGAGAAAGTCGCATTCGGCCGCGGCACATTCGCGGCGCGAAGCTCGCTGGTCGGCGGCAACGGCCTGCGCGTCGCCGCCGACGCGATCATCGCCCGCGGCAAGGAAATGGCCGGGGCGCTGATGGAGGCGGCGCCGGCCGACATCGAATTCAATGCCGGCACGTTCACGGTGATGGGGACCGACAAACGCATGTCGATCGGCGAAATCGCCCGCGCCTTCTTTGCTCCCGCCGGGCCGGTGATGAAATTCGGTCTCGGCTTCGATGGCATCGGCACCTGGTCGGGCGTGCCGGGTGGCGCGCCGAATTACCCGAACGGCTGCCAAGTGTGCGAAGTCGAGGTCGATCCGGAAACCTGGGCCGTGCACATCGATCGTTTCGTTGCGGTCGACGATCTCGGCATGGTGATCAACCCGATGATCTGCGAAGGCCAGATTCATGGCGGCATCGCCCAAGGCGTCGGCCAAGCGTTGTTCGAGAACGTCGTCTATGACGAGACGTCCGGCCAGCTCATTACCGGAAGCTTCCTCGATTACGGTATGCCGCGCGCCGGCGATTTTCCGCCATTCATGTCGGAGCTTGTCGAGATTCCGGCCAAGACTAATCCGCTCGGCATCAAAGGCATCGGCGAGGCGGGAACGATCGCGGCGCCGCCGACCGTGGTCAATGCGGTGCTCGATGCGCTCCGCGAACTCGGTATCGAGCATCTCGACATGCCGCTGACGCCTGACCGCATCTGGCAGGCCGCCAATGCGGCGAAACGCGTGCGCGAGCAAGCATAGGTCGGGATGACCAAGGCGCCTGCTTCGACGGAGCGATCCGTGCCGAGACCGCGGCCAAAGCCTATGATACGCGAGCACAAGATACCGACACCCGACAGCAAGCCCTATATCGCCGTCGAGGGGCCCGACGGCAATCTTTGGTTCTGTGAAAGCGGCGTGTCGAAGATCGGCTGCTTCGATCCGCACGCCGGTACATTCCGCGAGTTCGCGCTGCCGACGGCCGGCAGCTTGCCGGTCGGCATCGCCGTCGGCGGCGACGGCCATCTGTGGTTCACCGAAAAGGAAGGCAATCGCATTGGACGCATCACGCTTGACGGCGCCATCGCGGAATTCGCGCTGCCGACCGCCAAGGCCGCTCCCGACGGTATCGTCCTCGGGCCCGATGGCAATATTTGGTTCTCCGAAGGCGACGCCGATCGCCTCGCACGGATTACCAGCGACGGCCGCGTCACCGAGTTCGGCGTCGGCATGACGCCGGGGAGCCGGCCGCTTTCCATCGTCGTGCGCGACGGCGCGCTCTGGTTCAGTCAAGCCGGCGGCAGCCGCGTGGCCCGCATGACGCTCGACGGCGCCATCACCGAGTTTGTCATTCCCAGTGCGGACAGCCAGCCGCGCGCGATGGCGCTTCATCCCGACGGCAGCATCTGGTTCGTCGAGACCGGCGCCAATGCGCTCGGCCGCATCGCGCGCGACGGCACGATCGTCGAGTTCGCCATTCCGACCGCGAATGCGTCGGCGCGCGGAATTACCACAACGCCTGACGGAGATCTTTGGTTCACCGAAAATTTTGCTAACAGGATCGGTCGAATGGACTCGAACGGCGCCGTCATCGGCGAATACGACATACCGACGCCGGCCAGCGGCGCGCGCTGCATCACGGCGATGTCCGACGGACGGTTGTTCTTCACGCAATATGACGCCGGCATGATCGGCGAGATAATTTTTCTGTGATCTGCATCACATCGGAACCTGAATCTTTTGCATGATCGCAACGCGCCCCTCTCTTGCGGAACTTGCTACTTCTCGCTAAATAACCGCGATCGAGTTTTCGGCCGAACGACTAGGCCACGCAGCGACGATAGCGCGCCTGACTGACCATCTTTCACCAAAATCTCGACTGAACCGAGCCGTGCGTTTTGCGCGGCTCAAATCTTGATTCGATAGAGGAGTGTCCCGTGAGCAACGGAACCGTCAAATGGTTCAACGCACAGAAGGGTTACGGATTCATCCAGCCGGAAGGCGGCGGCAAGGATGTGTTCGTCCATATCAGTGCGGTCGAACGCGCAGGTCTGCGTGAACTGCGAGAAGGCCAGCGCGTCGCGTTCGAGGTCGTGGTGGATCGCAAGACCGGCAAATCGGCTGCCGAGAATCTAAAGACCGTCTAACCAACAAAGGCGAGGCCGCGTCGGCGGTCTCGCCTTTCGCTCGACCATCGTTTGTCCGGTTTTCGCCGTCAAAAGACGGTTGCGGCGGCGTTATTGTTGATAACCGACGCCGGGGCCGTGTTCGCCTTGATCTCCCATATGTCCGGTAGCAGACGCGCCGGCCATTCAGCCGGCGCCAGGAAGGCCGGGAATCTCCAGGCCGGCCGTCTGCGCGATCAGGACAAAATTCAGCACCAGCACCACCGCCGTGCCGATCAACGCGGCAACGCGCGTGAGCCGGCCGTTGGCAAAAGCGCCCATGATGTCGCGTCGGCCGGTGAAGATGATGAGCGCGATCATCGGCAGCGGCAACGCAATGCTCAGTATGACCTGGCTGATGACCAGCGCGTTCGTCGCGTTGACGCCGATGGCGACGACGACGAAGGCTGGCAGCATCGTGACCAGCCTGCGCACCCAGATCGGAATGCGAAAGCCGACGAAGCCTTGCATGATCATCTGACCAGCCATCGTTCCGACGGTCGAGGCTGATACGCCGGAGATAATCAGCGATACCAAGAACACGCCGGCCGCGCCGGCGCCAAGAAGCGGCGTCAGCGTGTGATAGGCGGTTTCGATCTCGGCGACTTCAGGATGCCCGGCATGGAACGCGCTCGAGGCCATGATGACCATCGCCATATTGACGAGGCCGGCCAGCGCCAACGCCACGACGACTTCCCGGTTTGAAAAGCGCAGCACCAGGCGCCGCTCGGCGTCGTCGTGCACCGGCATGCGCCGCTGCGTGAGGCCGGAATGCAGAAACACCGCGTGCGGCATCACTGTTGCGCCGATGATGCCGACCGCGAGCAGCAGCGCTTGCGCATCGGCGATCTGCGGCACGACCGTGTGCGTGGCCGCCGCGATCCAGTCGACCGGCACGATGAACATCTCGACCAGATAACAGAGCGCGATGATGCTCACCATGATGCCGATGATGAGTTCGATCGGGCGGAAGCCGAGGGCCTGGAACATCAACAGGCCATAGGTCAGGAGCGCGGTCACGATCATCCCGGCGAGCAGCGGCATGTGAAACAACAGCGAAAGCCCGATGGCGCCGCCGAGGAATTCGGCGAGATCGGTCGCCATCGCCGCGATCTCGCTGACGATCCACATCGCCCAAACGATCGGGCGCGGAAAGTGGTCGCGGCACAATTCCGCGAGGTTGCGGCCGGTGACGATGCCGAGCTTGGCCGAAAGCGCCTGGAACAGCATCGCGATCAGGTTGGCGAGCAGCACCACCCAGAGCAGGCCGTAGCCGTATTTCGCCCCGGCCTGGATGTTGGTGGCGAAATTTCCCGGGTCGACATAGGCAATCGAGGCAATGACCGCCGGCCCGGCGAAAATCGCATAGGCTCGCCAGCCGCCGCGCCGCCCGGCCAGCACTTCGCGCCCGGCGTCGACGGTGCGTTCCGACAATGAGCCGCCGGAGCGGCGGGCAACGTCCGCCGTATCGCTCATGAAGCATTAACTCAAAAATGTAGCATCGGTTACATTATAAGGACGCGACCACATGGCGTCAACCGCATCGGATCTGCGGTTGCAAAATGTAGCCGTTGCTATACTTTGACACGACGGGAAGGCAAAGGGTTTGCGCTTACCGTTCTATGCTATCGGAATTGCCGCACGCCATGACACCAGCGACCAGTAGCACCGCGAAGGGCAAGCGCAGCGGGGCGGCCGAGAAGCTTCCCGCGGAAGGCACCCAGGCGCGCCGCTTCGGCAAGACCCGCTCGGCGCAGTCGACCGCGTTGCTGGAGGATTATGTCGAGCTGATTGCCGACCTGCTGGTCAGCGCCGGCGAGGCAAGGCCGACCGACATCGCCCGCCGGCTCGGCGTATCCCACGCCACCGCGATCAAGACGATCTCGCGTTTGAAGCGCGCCGGGCTTGCCACCGCGCGCCCATATCGCGGCGTGTTCCTGACCGAGAAGGGACAGGCGCTGGCCGGCCGCGTGCGCGTCCGCCATCGGCTCGTGGTCGACGTGCTATGCGCGCTCGGCGTTCCGACCGAGTCGGCCGAAGCCGATGCGGAGGGCATCGAACATCACGTCTCGGAAATGACGCTCAAGGCGTTCGCGCAGTTCCTCAAGTCGCGGGCCTGACGCTTCCGCCCCGCGCAGCGAGGGCGAGGCAGAAGCGCTCACGCCGCGTGCGTGGTCAGCGCGTCGACAATGCCGTCGACGACTTCCTCGACCAGTGTCTTGTCGTCGCCTTCGCCCATGACGCGGATCACCGGTTCGGTTCCCGACAGGCGCACCACCAGCCGCCCATGTCCGTTGATCCGCTGCTCGGCGTCTTCGATGGCCGAACGGACCTTGACGTTTTCCAGCGGCTTGCCGCTGCGATAACGCACATTCTTGAGCACCTGCGGCAGAGCAGAGAAGCGGTGACACACTTGCGATACCGGCTTGTCCTGCTTCTTCACCACCGCCAGCACCTGCAGCGCCGCGACGAAGCCGTCGCCGGTCGTGGTGTAATCGGACAGGATGATATGACCGGACGGCTCGCCGCCGAGATTGTAGCCGTGCTCGCGCATGTGCTCGAGCACGTAGCGGTCGCCGACCGGCATGCGCACCAGCGAAAGCTTGAGCGATTGCAGGTGGCGCTCGAGACCGAGATTCGACATCACGGTGGCGACCACGCCCGGCCTGGCGAGCCTGCCGTCCTCCACCCAGCTCTCGGCGATGACCGCCAAAAGCTGATCGCCATCGACCGGGTGACCCTGCTCGTCGACGATCACAACCCGATCGGCGTCGCCGTCGAGCGCGATGCCGATATCGGCGCGCATTTCGCGGACCTTGCGGGAGAGCGCATCGGGCGCGGTCGAGCCGCAGTCGCGGTTGATATTGAAGCCGTCCGGCTCGACCCCAATGGAGATCACATCGGCGCCCAGCTCCCATAGCGCCTCGGGAGCCACCCGATAGGCGGCGCCGTTGGCGCAGTCGATGATGACGCGCAAGCCTTCGAGTGACAGGTTGCGCGGCAGGGTGCGCTTGGCGAATTCGATGTAACGGTCGTGGACGCCGTCGATGCGCTTGGCGCGGCCGAGTTCCCGGCTCTTGGCGAGGTGCTTGGTCATGTCGCTGTCGATCAGCGCCTCGATCTGGTGCTCGACCTCGTCGGACAGTTTGTAGCCATCCGGTCCGAACAGCTTGATGCCGTTATCGTCGAACGGATTGTGCGAGGCCGAGATCATGACTCCCAGATCGGCGCGCATCGAGCGCGTGAGCATGGCGACGGCCGGGGTCGGCATCGGGCCGAGCTGCAGCACGTCCATGCCGACGGAGGTGAACCCGGCGATCAGTGCGGTTTCGATCATGTAACCGGACAGGCGGGTATCCTTGCCGATCACCACGCGGTGGCGATCCTGGCCGGCGCGGCGGAACACCACGCCCGTGGCCTGCCCGGCCTTGAGCGCCAGTTCCGGCGTGATCTCGCCGTTGGCGCGGCCGCGAATGCCATCGGTCCCGAAATACTTACGAGCCATGCTCCCCACCGCCTGCCATTGAGGCAGCGATACTAACCCGATCCACGTGTGATCCGCCTCAAAAAATGTGCCGTAATGCCAGCTTCCGCGGTAATATTTTCGCCATTATGATTTTCAGAAATCTATAACCATTTCAATATGATAACCCAGGTGTAAGAGCGTGGTCCCGCAACCTCGTCCGTCCGTCGCTCAGGGCTTGTGCTTGTCGTGTGGGCTGTGCGGCGGTTGGGTGACGGCGACCGGGTCCGAGGCCGGGAAGGTCTCTTCCAGCCCTCGTTCCAACTGATCGTCCAGCGCCTTTTTGTGCTGTGACTCACGATCGCGTTTGCCGGCGCGGTCGTCGCTGCCGCGCTCACGGCCGGCGCCATCGGGCCGCAGCGGCCGGCTCCTGGTCCATTCATCCATCATGGCTTTATTCCGCGGCTTGTCTCACACTCGGATGGCGACAATTCAACAACGATAACGCGCGCTTCGGGACCGGCGTTCCAACCTGCTTTGTGGTATCCGAAGAGCGTTTAAGAACGGGGAAACGCCAATCATGAAAACAATGAAAATGAAGACAATGACGTGCGTCGCGGACCTGCGGCAAGTCGCGCGGCGCCGGGTGCCGCGCCAGTTTTTCGACTATGCCGACGGCGGCTCCTATACGGAGCAGACGCTTCGCGCCAACTGCGCCGATCTCGAACGGATCAAGCTGCGTCAGCGCATCCTCGTCGACGTCTCCCATCGTAACACCGCAACGACCATCCTTGGCGAGCCGGCGTCACTGCCGCTCGCTCTGGCGCCGGTCGGGCTGTGCGGCATGCAGCATGGCGACGGGGAAATTCTGGCTTGCCGCGCCGCGCAGGCGGCCGGGATTCCGTTCACGCTGTCGACCATGTCGGTGTGTTCGATCGAGGACGTCGCCGCCTCCGTCGACAAGCCGTTCTGGTTCCAGCTCTACGTCATGAAGGACCGTGGGTTTGTGCGGGCGCTGATCGAGCGCGCCGCCGCGGCCAAATGCAGCGCGTTGGTGCTCACCGTCGATCTACAGATTCTCGGCCAGCGCCACCGCGACATCAAGAACGGCATGACCGTTCCGCCGCAATGGCGGATCGGGAACTTCATCGACATGGCCAGCAAGCCGGCCTGGCTGCTCAGTGTCGCCCGCGCCAAACGCAGGACGTTCGGCAATCTCGTCGGCCATATTCGCGGCATGGAAGACGTCACTTCGTTGTCGCATTGGATCTCCGGGCAGTTCGACGAGACGTTGAACTGGAAGGACGTCGCATGGATCGCCAGCCTGTGGCCCGGCAAGCTCATCCTCAAGGGCATTCTCAGCGTCGAGGATGCGCGCGAAGCGGCGAAGACCGGCGCAGCGGCGCTCGTCGTGTCGAATCATGGCGGCCGCCAGCTCGACGGCGCCCCGTCGTCGATCGCCGCGCTGCCGCCGATCGTCGAGGCGGTCGGCTCCTCCATCGAAGTCCTGTTCGACGGCGGCATCCGCTCCGGCCAGGACGTGATGCGTGCCATCGCGCTCGGCGCGCACGCCTGTCTGAGCGGCCGGGCTTACATCTATGGGCTCGGCGCCGGCGGACAGGCCGGCGTGACGCGCGCGATCGAGATCATCCGCAACGAGCTCAGCGTCAGCATGGCGCTGACCGGCATCAACAGCATCAAGGAAATCGATCGCAGCGTAGTCATGAACCAAGCTTAACGCATGAGGCAGGCGCAATGGGCTGCGCTGCCAAAAAGCCGCCCGACCTTCGCCACGAACTTATGGATTCTTGAATCCGGTTCCTGCTGCGCGACTGTCGTTCGGGCTGCGCGACTGCGGCAGTGAGCTTCTGGCGGGGGATGGGCAGATGCGGAACTTTGTTCTGATAACAACGATGCTTGCGGCCGCCACGCTGGCCGCGTCAAGCGCGCGCGCCGATTGGGTCGGTGCCGGTGCAGGAGCGGGAACCGGCCTCCTTGTTGCCGGTCCAATCGGCGCCGTCGCCGGTGGTGTGATCGGCGGCGTTTTCGGTAAGCCGTTCTGGGGTCCGCCGGTCGGCCGTGGGTCGTGCTGGACCGACGATCATTTCCATCGCCACTGCCGCCACGCGCGTTGGTGACCGCCGGCTAATCTTCCTTGTGCCCATAGGTCTGTGCGTTGCCGGTCGCGCCGTAATATTTGTAGGGCAGGAACTTGCCCGACATGGTGAGCTTCACGCGGTCGCCCTTGGGGTCCGGCTGGCGCTCCACCAGCAAATCGAAATCGATCGCCGACATGATGCCGTCGCCGAATTCCTCCTCGATCAGCGCCTTGAGGGCCGGGCCATTGACCATCACCAGTTCGTAGAAGCGATAGATCAGCGGATCGGTCGGCGGCATCGCCGCGCCGCGATAGGGCACCTCGTTGAGCAACGCCTGTTCGCTCTTGCTCAAGCCGAACAATTCGGCGGCTTTCGCCGCTTGCGGTTTTGTCAGCTTCATCTGCCCGAGCACGGCGCCGGTGACCAGAAGCGGCGACATGCCGCCGATCTCGCCGCAGATATGCTTCCAGCTCCATCCTTTTTCGCGCTTGATATCGAGCATTTTTTCGGTGAGTTGGGCTCGCGTCATGGACCGTCTCCGTCATTGCGCGCGGCTCTTACGAGACGCACGCCGCCATCATGGTATACGGCAATTGGAGAGCAATTGCCGTGCCATGACGCGGTCCACGCGACGAATTCGGCCAATAGCGGCCAGCGTGCCAAAACGCTCACATCGGCAGTTACATCGGCGGCGGTTACATCGGCGGATTGACGCCGCCACGGCCGACGACGATGCTCGGTGCGAGCACGCTGCCGTCGGGCTGCTTTTTGCCGGCAACGACGAAGATTTTTTCGCCCGGCTTGAGGTCGGCGACCGCCGCCGGAGCAAACATCACGACCTCGATGTTCGCCGGCACGACGAATTTCTTCTCACCGTCCTTGTATTTCAGCACCAGTTCCTGACCATCGGTGCTGGCAACGGCGCTCTCGATATTGGCGTTGGTCATGGTTGAGTTCGGCATCAGGTCCCAGGGCCGATGACCTTCGCCGGTGCCGCGCAGCGCCTCGGGAAAAATGTGGATTTCGACGGCCTTCTGCGTGCCGTCGGGTTGCGGCATGGCGGTGATGCCGACGAAGACGCCTTGTTTGACGTCGGCCATCGACTTCCGGTCGACGGCGAGCACTTTGACGTCGTCAGCCAGCGTGACCTTGATCGCCGTGCCGTCGCGCCCTTTCACCTCCAGGGTGTGGCCGTCGAGGCTGGCGATCGTGCCGCGCACGCGCACGATATCCGGATTTTGCGCCCACGCAGCCGATGCGATCAGTAACGCGGCAAATAGACTTGTACCGATCAACGCGTGTTTCATCTTGCTCTCCAGCTTTCTAGTCGCGCGGCCCATATGTGCAGCCGGCGCAAACTAGCTGAAGCAATTTACCGGCGACAAAACACAACTCCGTCGTCACGGACACAACTGCGTTATCGGCTGTCTTTTTTGTCAGGACCGCGGAGTGTGTCGCGAGCGACAAGTTTGCTGGGAACCTCGAGGTCGGCTTCGACCAGCGCCCGCAATTGCGCGGTTACGTCCGGTGTTTTTCCAAACCAGAGCGCAAAGCCGCGCACCGCCTGATGCAGCAGCATGCCGAGTCCATCGGCGGTGCGCAGGCCGCGCCTTTTCGCCGCCGCGAGCAGCGGCGTCACGCCAGGCACATAAACAAGATCGGCGACAACGGCGTGACCTGGAAGCCGCGCGAGATCGATCGCCAGATCGGGCTGTCCTTGCATGCCGAGAGTCGTGGTATTGACGAGGAGTGCCGCGTCCGCGAGGTCGTCGCCCGGCGTGTCCCAGTCGGCAACGTGCACGCATCCACCGAAAGCCTTGCGCAACGTTTCGGCACGGCCCGGCGTACGATTGATGACGGTGATCCGCTCGACCCCGCGTGCAATCAGGCCGTAGATCACGGCGCGCGCCGCGCCGCCGGCGCCAAGCACGACGGCTTTGCCGGCGTCGCGATCCCAATGCGGTGCGCAAGCGTCCAGATTGTCCAAGAACCCTTCGACGTCGGTATTGGTCGAACGCAGGACATCGCCGTCGAACCACAGCGTGTTGACGGCGCCGACGGTGCGCGCCCGCTCGTCGGGCGCCGACAATGCGAGCGCCGCCTCCTTGTGCGGCACCGTCACGTTGGCGCCGACATAACCGCGCGCCGCCAGCGATCCGATGAATGCCGCGAATTCCTCCCGCGGCACCAGCTCGCGCCGGTATTCGCCGGCAATCCCGTATTGTTTGAGCCAATAATTGTGAATGAGCGGCGAGCGCGAATGTTCGACCGGCCAGCCGATCACGCACGCCGCGCGGACGCTGGTGGTCACGTTTCGTCCGCTACGGTATTGCGCAGCACGCCAATCGCCGGACACTCGATCTCGATGGTGTCGCCGGGCTTGAGCCAGACCGGCGGATCGGTCTTGGCGTCGTTCTTCACCGGCGTGCCGGTGGAGATGACATCGCCCGGCTTGAGCGTCATGAAAGTGGTGACATAGGCGATCAGGTCGGCGAACGAGAAAATCATATTCGCCGTCGTGTCGTCCTGGGTGACCTCGCCGTTCTTGCGCACCGTCAGCTGCAACGGCTTGGTCAGGTCGATGTCGGTTTCGATCCACGGCCCGATGCTGCCGCTGGCATCGAAATTCTTGCCCTGAGTGACGTTGAACTTGCCGTGGCGGATCCAATCGCGGATCGTGCCCTCGTTGCACAGCGTCGCGCCGGCGATCACCGTGAGCGCACTCTCCTTCGGCACATGCTTGCACTCGCGGCCGATGACGATGGCGATCTCGCCTTCATAGTCGAGCTGTTCGGAAATCTTCGGCCGGATCAGCTTGCCGCCGCTGCCGACCACCGAATTCGGCGCGCGGTAGAACATGCTCGGATATTTCGGCGGCTCGGCGAAGTCGTAGTCGCGTTCGCGGTTCTTGTAGTTGATGCCGATACACAGGATTTTTTCCGGCGCCGGCAGCGGCGGCAACAGCTCGACTTCGGCAAGCGGCACGTCCGGCCGGACGCCGGCAATGACGGCTTTCGCCTCGTCGAGCGCCTGGGCGCGAAAGACCTCGAGCAGCGTGGCGAAGCGGCTCAGCCGCGAGCGCAGGTCGACGATACCCTCGCCGACCACCGCGCCGAAGCTCGGCCGGCCGCGCAAATTATAGCTTGTCAGCCGCATGTCGATTCTCCCGGCAGGCTTCCGCCATCCGCGCGATGTGTTAGAAGTCGGCAGACCAACCGTCAACGCCGAGCCATCAGAATGCCGATCCGGGAACCAGTTCTCGACCCGCCGTTCAATGTGGTGCGGGCCAGCCATGTCGAACTTGGCGTCCGCGACCTTGCCCGCTCGCGCGCCTTCTATGTCGATTGTCTGGGTCTTCTGGTCAGCGACGAGACCGACGAAGCGCTCTATTTGCGCGGCCTCGAGGAGCGCAATCATCATTCGATCGTGTTGCGGCAATGGCGCGAGGCCGACGTGCATGCGCTCGGCTTCAAGCTCGCCAGCGAAGAGGACCTCGACCGCGCCGCCTTCTGGTTTGGCCGCCGCAACCTGCCGACCTCGTTCCTCGACTTGCCGCACCAGGGCCGCACGCTGCGGACGGCGGACGTCTTTGGCATGCCGCTCGATCTCTACGCGCGGATGGACCGGGCCGAGTGCATGCTGCAGCAATATAGCTATCATCTGGGCGCGCGCATCCAGCGCATCGACCATCTCAATTGCTTCACGCCGGACGTCCAGGCGAGCTACGACTTCTATCGCGAGCTCGGCTTCCGCCTCACCGAATATACCGAAACCGACGGCGCCGACGGCAAGCTCTGGGCGGTATGGCTGCACCGCAAGGGCAACGTGCACGACCTTGCTTTCACCAACGGCGTCGGTCCGCGCCTGCACCATATCGGCCTGTGGACGTCGAATGTGCTCGACATCATCCACCTCTGCGACGTGATGGCGACCTCCGGCTATCTCAAAAACATGGAGCGCGGGCCCGGCCGCCACGGCATTTCCAACGCCTTCTTTCTCTACATCCGCGATCCCGACGGCCACCGCGTCGAGTTGTTCTCGTCGGATTACCTCACCGTCGATCCGGACCACACGCCGATCCGCTGGTCGTTGACCGATCCGCGGCGGCAGACGTTGTGGGGCCAGCCCGCGCCGGCATCGTGGTTCAACGAAGGCTCGGTGTTTGTCGGCGTCGCCCAGCGCGAGCCGGTGCTGGAAGCGCGGCCGATCGTGGCGGCGTGAGCGGAAACGAGCGGCGCGTCATTTCACGCGCCGCGGCACTCCGATCATCACGGCGGCGATTGCACAAAGCGCCAAGCTTGCCGCGATCAACAATGCAATCCGCACGCCGCCGATAAATCCGGCCGAACCGCCGAGCAGCGAACCGAAGAGGGCGACGCCGAGCACGCTGCCGGTTTGCCGCATGGCGTTGAGAACGCCAGAGGCCACGCCGGAATATTGCTTGGCGACGCTGCCGAGCAACGTCGATGTCAGCGGCGGAACAAGCAGGCCGAGCCCGGCGCCCAGGCCGACGAGTTGCGCGCACAGCAACGCGTAGCTTGTTCCTTCCTCGATCCACAACAGGCCGATGCAACTCGCTGCGGTGACCGCCAAGCCTGCCGTGATGGTGAGCCTCGCGCCAATCGCGGCGACGACGCGGGCGGCGAAGAGGTTGGTCACGAGGACGGCTGCCATCATCGGCGCGAAGGCAAGTCCGGTCCACAACGGCGACCAATGATTGAGCCGCTGAAAGTAGAGGCTGAAGACGAAGATCAGGCCATAGCAGCCGATATTGACGAGGAGGCCGGTCAGGGACATCGCGCTGAAGGCGGGCTTGCGGAACAACACCAGCGGCAACATCGGGCCGTTTGACCGCAGCTCGATCGCGAGAAAGAGCGCCGCCAGCACGGCAAACGTCGCGAAACCGCCCAGCACCCATGAATCGCTCCAGCCGCGCTGCCCGCCTTCGATCGTGGCCGCGGCCAGACAGCCCAGCGCCAACACCGCGACGATCTGGCCCGGAATATCCAACGCCCGCGTCGACGAGCGCGTGGTTTCGTTGGCATAACGCCAAGTCAGCCAAATGCCGGCCAAGCCGATCGGCAGATTGATCAAAAAGATGCTGCGCCAGCCGACGAGCGCGATCAGGCCGCCGCCGACCAGCGGTCCCGCCGTCAATGCAAAGCTTGCGCCGGCAGCCCAGATGCCGACCGCCCAATGACGCTCGCTGTTGTTCGGATACGCATGATTGAGCAGCGCCAGCGAATTGGGAACGAGGATCGCGGCGCCAAGTCCCTGACTGAGGCGGGCGAGGATGAGCAGCCATAGCGCCGGCGCGATCGCGCAGGCGAGCGAAGCCAGCACGAAAATCGCAAAGCCGAGGATGAAAACTCTTTTGGCGCCGAGGCGGTCGCCGAGCGCGCCGGCAGTCAGAATGAACGCCGCGAAGGCGATCGTGTAGGCATTGACGATCCACTGCAGGTCGGCGAGCGAACCGCCATAGGTCGCACCGATGCTGTTGATTGCGACATTGACGATGGTCACATCGAGCTGGACGACCACATAACCCAAACTCATCGCCGCAAGCGTCAGCGGCCTCGCCAAGGGCGACGGGCGCCCGCGCGCAGCCACGGTTCGATCGCAGGTGCCTGAAATTGGCTGAGCGGCGGAGGTGCGGGGAAGGACGGAAATGTTCATCACTATCGCTCCAGTTGTCGTCAATAACGATCGCCGGTGCGGATTGCTCCCTTTATCACTTCGGCGAATCCCGAACTGTCGTCACTGGTGCCCGCAGCCCGTCAGCCCTATGTTTTGTTCATGAGCGAAGCCCATCCCGCCGTGTCGGAAATCGCCGCTTTGGTCGGCAATCCGGCGCGCGCCAACATCCTCATGGCGCTGATCGATGGCCGTGCGCTGACGGCGAGCGAGCTTGCCTACGTCGCCGGTGTGTCGCCGCAGACCACCAGCGAGCACCTCGCGCGGCTGCGCGAAGCGAACCTTCTATCGATGACGAAGCAGGGCCGGCACTGTTATTTCCGGCTCGGCTCGCCGCAGGTTGCGCGCATGATCGAGGGCATCATGGTCGTCGCCGCCGACGGACCGCAGCGTTATCGGCCGCGCTGGAACGGCGGCGATCAGCTGCGAACGGCGCGCACCTGCTACGATCATATCGCCGGCCGCCTCGGCGTCGCGCTGACCGATGGGCTGATCCGGCACGGGCACATTATCCTCAGCGACGACGGCGGCATGGTCACACCCGCTGGCGAAAAACACCTGTCGGAGTTCGGTATCCGTCTCGATGATTTACGGCGCGGCCGCCGCACCTTTTGCAAGCCGTGCCTGGATTGGAGCGAGCGCCGGCCGCACCTCGCCGGCGCTTTGGGCACAGCTCTCGCCGAACGCTGTTTCGAACTCGGCTGGATCGCGCGCATCCGTTACTCGCGCGCGCTCGAAATCTCGGGCAAGGGCGACAAGGGATTCAGCGAGCTTTTTGGCGTTACGCTCAATGCGGACGAAATCCACTTTGCTGCGCAAGGCCGGCTGAAAGTCCGTCTACGCCGCGCGATCGCGGTGTGAGATTTCCACCACCCGCGCCCGCGCCGCGAGTGCATCGACCAGCGCGTCGGCCTTGGCCTTGTTCGCCGCGTCGAGGTTGGCGTCCCATTCGTCGAGCAGATAGATCCGCGCGTCCGTCGAATAGACGATTTCCTCGAGCGATTTGAGCTGCCGCTCGCCGGTCGAGAAGCCGAGTTTCTTCTCCATCGTGTCGGCGACCACGACCACTTCGCCCTCGTCGCCGCCTTCGATGTCGACCGGCACCACGCCGCCGGCGAACTGGAAGGCCAGCCGATCCGACGCCGGCCAGTAAAAGGCGCGCTGCCGCATCGCGGTCTTGAGGCTGGCCAGCAGCGAGGATTTGCCGGTGCCGTTGCCGCCGCGGATATTGATACGGCCGGTCGGCCGCGCCTCCACGATGCGCAGCGCGTCGTTCACCGAGGACACGACGTGGGCGTGCTCGCCTTCGCGCAGGATGAGCCGGTCGAACTTGATGCGATCGTCGAACGCCGGATCGGGCCGCGGCAGCATGTTGGCGGCGACGCCGCCGAGCCGCGTCCACACCGCGATGAAATCGTTCCAGCCGGTGGCGAGAAGATGCAGTTCATACGTCATCTCGATCTGCCGCGGCAGCGTCGTCGCCAGCGCGATCAACAGCGCGGTGTCGCTCACGTTATTCACGGCGACCACGGTGATGGTGGCGAACACGATGCCGAGACTGATGATGCCGCTCATCGCGCTCATGCCTTCGCGCGCGACGATGGCGCGGATCTGCGCGGTCAACGCCTCGCGCAGCCGGCTTTTGAAGCCGCCGAGCCAGAGCCGCAGATTGTAGCGGTTGCCGCTGAAGATATTGTCCCAGGCGGTATAGCCCTGTGCGGTGACGCGGTTGTTCCGGCGCTGATTCTCCAGATAGGTCTGCGTGATCGGCGTCTGCAGCACCCATTGCATCAACAGCAGCGCGGCGAACGCGCCGACATAGGCGAACGGCAGGCTCAAATCGATCTCGGTGCCGAGCACCAACGCGTTGAAAACCAGCCCGAGAAACAGCTTGAGCGTGAATTCAAGCTCGTAAATCAGATTGAAGAAGACCTGAAACGTCTCGCCGGTGAGGAACGGCTCGACCTGCTCGCGCGCCGGCTTGTCGCCGAACAGCGTGACCTTGCCGCGGTTCTCGCGGGCAAAGCGCAAAACGAACTGACCGAAACCGCGATAGCCGGCGCGCTCGGCGAAAATCCAGCTGATCACGCCGGCCACGTAGGACGCCGATTGCGCGGTCAGGATCCAGATCAGATCGTTGAGCAGGAAATGGCCGTCGGCGACTTTGCGGGCGGCATTGATGACCAGCCAGGTGGTCGCAGCGGCGAGCATCGCTTCCGCCACCATCAGCGCGATCATCACGAACAGCGAGGGGCAGAGCAGATAGCTCGCCAGCTCAACGCGTGAAATCGCTTTCTGCTTCATGACCGTCCCGGGCGCCGACGCTATCCTAGTGCGACGGCGGCGGCGTTCCTACGCCCGCGTCGGCGCATGTATATCGCCGGCAAAATAGAAAACGATAGTGAGTTCAATGGCTTGTCTGAAAGCCCGTGGCGCCCGCGTGACGCTGTCCCAATTCGCCCTCCATCCGACTGACATTGTCGAACAGCCGCGCCGTCGCCAAGCGCAAGAAATAAAAGCCGAATGTCGGGTTCTGGTAGTAAAGCTCCTCGACCTGCTCGTAGGTGATCGACAGCACCTCGCCGGCCTCGATGCATTCGAGCGTGGCGGTGCGCCGATTGTCCGGCGCCAGCATCGCCAGTTCGCCGACGACGTGGCCCGGCTCGATCTCGATGCCGAGCTCGACCAGCACATAGCGGCCGGTCATGGTGTAGAACATCTCGCTCGCCGCTTCGCCCTTGGCGAACAACAGATCGCCTTTGCGATAGTGCCGCTCCGACATGAACGGCTTGAGCCAATCGAGTGACGGCTTGGCGCGGATCGCGTCGCGCACGCTCGTGATCAAGATGACCATCTGATAGAGCCGCCAGCCGTTGAGCGGCAGCGCAAACACCTGCAGCAGGAGCGGCAGCCAGGCGTGCGTCACCGTGAAATAGGCGATCAGGATGCAGTTGGTGGCGATGGCGAGGATGCGCAGCGGCACCATCGTCTTGGTCGAGGCGGTCGCCACGATGAACAGCGACGCGCCGCTGTTGAAAAGATCGCTCCAATGCATCATTCCCTCCGCGCTTTGACGGGCCGCCCGGCGCGCAATTTCGACTGGTGGTACGAACTGCGACGGCGTAGTTTGCCGGCCAACCGGAACAAACAACCACCGGTGGTCAAACCCGCGTGATGTCGCAAGGCGCATTCTCCAATCTGGCGCAGTATAGCGCACCGTTCCGCCGTTTCGGCGCGTGGACGCCGGTGCGTTATCTGGTCCTTGCCATCGGCCTCATCGCCATGACCGCGCTGACCGTGCCGGAGGTTCGCAACGCCGCAGGCTTTTGGTTGACTGTCTGCTTGTGGTGCTGTTTCGGCTTTTTTGCAGCCGAAAGCGGGCTGCGGCTGCGAGCGTCGTGGGTTGCCGGCACCGCCAGGCGGCACCTCTTTTCGGTGGCCGCGCTGGTCGATCTGCTCGGCATCGTGCCGGTCCCGATGGCGCTCTTCTACGGCGCGGAGCCGCAGACCGCCTGGCTGTTCGCCGCGTTGTGGGTGCTGCGGCTCGGACAGGACTCGCCCGGATTTGCCCAGCTCGGCCGCGTGTTCGTGCTCCAGGCCAAACCGCTGGCGAGCGTCTTGGCGCTGTTCCTGATCGTGCTTTTCCTGGCCTCGGCCGCCATGCACGTGGTCGAGCGCGACAGTCAGCCGGTCGCATTCGGTACCATGCCGGCGGCGTTGTGGTGGGCGGTCGTCACGCTGACCACGACCGGCTACGGCGACGAAGTCCCGCACACGCCGCTCGGCCATCTGCTCGGCTCGCTGGTGATGATCGGCGGCATCGCGACCTTCGGATTGTGGACCGGCATCCTGGCCACCGGCTTTGCCTCCGAGAGCCGCCGCCGCAATTTCATCGAGACCTGGGATCTGGTCAGCAAAGTGCCGTTCTTCCAGACGCTCGACCCGACCGCGATCACCGAAATCACCCATATGCTGCGCCGGGTGGAAATCCCCGAGCGCACCGCGGTCATCCGCCGCGGCCGGGTCGGCGATTGCATGTATTTCATCGCCGCCGGCGAAGTGGAGGTGGACGTCGCGCCGACGCCGGTTCGGCTCGGCGTTGGCGCGTTCTTCGGCGAGCTGGCGCTGCTTGGCGATTCGATCCGCACCGCGAATGTGGCAACGACCACGGCCTCGACGCTGCTCATTCTCGACCTGGCCGATTTCCGCACATTGATGGCGCATTATTCCGAGCTTGCCCGTGTGATCGACGCCGAAGGCAAGCGGCGCGTCGGCGAGAATTTGCGCCGGCGCGACGTCCATGCGCGGGGCGGCGCTGAGGCGGGGTGAAGGTCCCGTTTCTCGCGTCATTGCGAGGAGCGAAGCGACGAAGCAATCCAGGCTTTGCGCGCCAAAACTGGATTGCTTCGCTCCGCTCGCAATGACGCGATCAGCCAACAAGACCGGTTGGACTGATCGCGATCTTCCTCTAAGACACCGGGCATGAACACGACCCTCAACGAGACGCACGATCCGGCGCGGCGAAGTTTTGTCGAAGCGGCCAATGCGCCCGACAGCGATTTCCCGATCCAGAATCTGCCGTTCGGGGTGTTTCGCCGGGGCCCGGAAGCGCCGCCGCGCGTCGGCGTCGCCATCGGCGATCAGATCGTCGATGTTGCCGCGGCAAGCGACTTTTTCGGCGGACCGGTCGCCGCGGCGGCGACGGCCTGCGCCGCGCCAAGCCTCAATGCGCTCATGTCGCTCGGGCCGCAGGCGGCGTCGGCGTTGCGGCTCGCATTGTCGAAAAGCTTGAGTGCGGATCGTGGCGACAAAAGTCTGGCCCAGCACTTTGTGCCGATGGACAGCGCCCAGCTCCTGCTGCCGGTCACGATCGGCGACTTCACCGATTTCTACGCCTCGGTCTTTCACGCCACCAATGCCGGCCGCGCTTTTCGTCCGGATAATCCGCTGTTGCCGAACTACAAATACGTGCCGGTCGCGTATCACGGCCGCGCCTCGTCGGTGTGCGTCAGCGGCACGCCGGTGAAGCGGCCGCAAGGCCAGCGCAAGCCGGCCGACGAAGCGGTGCCGAGCTACGGGCCGTCGCGCACCATGGATTTCGAGCTCGAGCTCGGCATGTATATCGGCACGCCGACGGCGCTCGGTGAAACCGTCGCGGTCGGCAACGCCGCCGCGCACATTTTCGGCTTCTGCCTGTTGAACGACTGGTCGGCGCGCGACGTGCAGGCGTGGGAATACCAGCCGCTTGGGCCGTTCCTCGGCAAGAATTTTGCCACCACGGTGTCGCCGTGGGTGGTGACGCAGGAAGCGCTGGCGCCGTTCCGCATCGCCGCGTTCGCGCGGCCACAGGGCGATCCGGCGCCGCTCCCGTATCTCGCCGACGCGCACGATCAAGCGCACGGCGGCTTCGACATTACGCTTGAAGCCTACATGGCGACCGAGGCGATGCGCCGCGCCGGCATGGCGCCGCTTCGTCTCACCCAGACTTCGTTCGCGACGACCTATTGGACCGTGGCGCAGATGGTCGCGCATCACACCTCGAACGGCTGCAATCTCGTGGTCGGCGATCTTCTCGGCTCCGGCACCGTTTCCGGGCCGGAGAAGGCAAGCTGGGGCAGCCTCCTTGAGCTCAGCGCCCGCGGCCGCGAGCCGATCGCGATGCCGAGCGGCGAGCAGCGCGGCTTCATCGAAGACGGCGACGAGATCATTTTCCGCGGCTTCTGCGCCCGGCAAGGTTATCCGCGCATCGGCTTCGGCGAATGCCGCGCCGTGATGCTGCCGGCTAGGTAACGCGGAAGCCAAAAACCATCGGCGGTCCGACAACGCCTGTTCCGCTCGTCCCCGCGAAGGCGGGGACCCAGGATTCTTGCACCCCGCCCCTGGATTACCGCTTGCGCGGGAATGAGCGGACGTCGGCCGATGTCGTGGGATCATGCTCTAGTGAATCTCCGGCTCGGCGGTGCGGGCCGTGCCTTGGAGAAAATCGAAGTCGCAGCCTTCGTCGGCCTGGCCGATATGCTGCGAATACATCGCGCCGTAGCCGCGGGCGTATTTCGGCGGCGGCGGCGTCCAGGCGGCGCGGCGGCGTGCAAGCTCTTCGTCGCCGACATGCAGATGGATGCGCCGCGCGGCGACGTCGATCTCGATCTCGTCGCCGGTCTGTACCAGAGCGAGCGGGCCGCCGACAAAGCTCTCCGGCGCCACATGCAGAATACAGGCGCCATAGCTGGTGCCGCTCATGCGCGCGTCGGAAATGCGCACCATGTCGCGCACGCCGGCTTTGACGAGCTTTTTCGGGATCGGCAGCATGCCCCATTCCGGCATGCCGGGGCCGCCTTTCGGGCCGGCGTTCTTGAGCACCAGCACATGGTCCGCCGTGACGTCGAGATCGTCGCGCTCCACCTCGCGCGCCATGTGGTCGTAATTCTCGAAGGCAATCGCCTTGCCGCGATGTTTGAGAAAGCGCCGGTCGGCGGCGGCCGGCTTCATCACGCAGCCGCGCGGCGCCAGATTGCCGGTGAGCACTGCGGTCGCGCCCTCGGCATAAAGCGGCGCCTCGAGCGGATGGATCACGTCCGGCAAATAGACGGCAGCGCCGTCGATATTGTCGCCGATCGTACCGCCGCTGACGGTGAGGCAGGTGTCGTCCAGCAGGCCGCGCATCGTCGCCATCAGCGCGCGCAAGCCGCCGGCATAGAAAAAATCCTCCATCAGATATTTGCCCGACGGCGTGATGTTGGCGATCACCGGCACTTGCCGGGAGATCGCGTCGAACCGTGCCATGTCGAGCGCGACGCCGGCGCGGCGCGCCATGGCGATGACATGGATGATGGCGTTGGTCGAGCCGCCGAGCGCCATGTGCACGCGGATGGCATTGTCGAAGGCGGCGGCGTTGAGAATCTTGTCCGGCGTCAAATCTTCCCACACCATGTCTACGATGCGGCGGCCGGCGGCGGCGCACATGCGCGGATGATTGGCGTCGGGCGCCGGGATCGACGAGGCGCCGGGCAGCGTGAGCCCCAACGCTTCGGTGATCGCCATCATGGTGGCGGCGGTGCCCATCACCATGCAGGTGCCGAACGAACGGGCGATGCCGCCTTCGATCTCGCTCCATTCCTGGTCGCCGATATTGCCGGCGCGTTTCTCGTCCCAGTATTTCCAGACGTCGGAGCCGGAGCCGAGCGTGCGGCCGTGCCAATTGCCGCGCAGCATCGGCCCGGCCGGCACATAGATCGCCGGCAGGCCCATCGAGATCGCGCCCATGACGAGGCCCGGCGTGGTCTTGTCGCAGCCGCCCATCAGAATGGCGCCGTCGATCGGATGGCTGCGCAACAGCTCCTCGCATTCCATGGCGAGGAAGTTGCGGTAGAGCATGGTCGACGGCTTGACGAACGGTTCGGCGAGCGACATCGCCGGCAGCTCGATCGGAAAGCCGCCGGCCTGCCAGACGCCGCGCTTCACATCCTCGGCGCGCGCGCGCAAATGGCCGTGGCAGGCATTGATCTCGCTCCAGGTGTTGAGGATGCCGATCACCGGCTTGCCGGCCCAATCGGCGCGGTCGTAGCCGAATTGTTTGAGCCGCGAGCGATGGCCGAAGGCGCGCAGATTGTCAGGCCCGAGCCAGCGGTAGCTGCGCAATGATTCGGGGGATTTTTTTGTGGGTGCTTTTTTGTCGGGCAAGGTCATGTGGGGGGCGCGTTGGGGAAGGGCAGGGCGAGGTTAGCATGCATCGAACGCGGTAGGGCCGCTTCATCCGCCCCCACTTCGCGGGGGCGGATAAAATAGTAGCATTCTCGCGGCGCGTTCGCGTCCGAGCTTTGCCAACGACGACGAAGCTTTTTGCGTCCCCCGGAAAAAAAGCCGAGGGAGGCGGAGCGCCGCGAGGCGCATCCAAGCAGTGTCCGCGCGGCGCCAACACGCGTTGCCGCGTGCCGGTGCTTCGGGCGCGGAAGCGCGCCGCAGACAAGTGTACGCAGTCTGCGCAACTCATCTGCTTCGGGGCGCGCTCGCCTTACGGCGCTCCGCTGCGGCTCTCGCCGGGACTTTCACATCCCGGCTCAGCTTCAGGCCAGGCTTCCTGGGACGCGGTCGAGGCGGGCGTTACCCGCCCTTTCCTGTCCCAGTCCAGTGGAAGCACCCCACGTCCCGGCCGTAGTACCGGAGTGCATGATGCCCAAAGCCGCCCGGGAGCGGTTTGCGAAACCGCGCGCAGGCGCCGCGCCTTGCTCCGCGTTGCGGATCGCATCCGGAATGCGTCCCTCGGATGAGCAAGGTTAGGAGTACGTAACATAATCAGTGACGATTGTCAAGGGCAAAGTCGCAATAAATGCGACCATCGCAAACGCCGCATTTCAGGCGCCGGTGCAGAGTGCGGCAAGGACTACCAGCGCCGCGACGGCCACGACGCCCTGCACCAGCGTTCCAACGGTGAGCGCGCCGAGCGTGCGCAGCGGCCGGACGCCGGTGCTGACCGAGACCAGCCAGAAAAAATCGTCGTTGATGTGCGACACCGTCATGGCGCCGGCGCCGATCGCAAGTGCGGCGAGCGCCTTGGCGTTGTCGTCGCCGAGGCCGAGCGGGATGAGCAGTGGCTGCACGATGCCGGCGGCGGTGATGGCGGCGACCAGCGACGAGCCTTGCAAGGTCTTGATCGTCGCCGCGATGAGGAACGGAATCAGCAAGGCAAT
The DNA here is from genome assembly GCA_963829395.1 of uncultured Alphaproteobacteria bacterium. Lineage (GTDB taxonomy): Bacteria > Pseudomonadota > Alphaproteobacteria > Rhizobiales > Xanthobacteraceae > BOG-931. The sequence goes on from CAWHHX010000008.1 coordinate 84,494, forward strand.
AAATCCGCTGACATGCCAGCCGACGAGACGCTCGCCGAGCAGTTCCGCCATGCCGGTTTCCTGGCAGAGCCGCTGCAGGCCGCCGGCGGCGCCGACGGTGAGGAGAATACCGGCGACGTTGCCGAGGACGCGCGTGGTCCAGGCGGCATCCGCAAGACGTTTGCCGCTGAATTGCCAGGTGCCGATGACCATGATGCCGAGGCCGGCGAGCAGCAGGACTAGCGGACGGCCGACGCCGATGACCGCTTCGCGCGCGGTGCCGCCGCCGAGCGGCTCGCTCGGAATGTCGCCGAGCGATTGCACCATCAGCAGCAGCAGCGGGACGATCGTCGCCACCAGCAGGACGGCGGCCGACCAGCCGTTTGGTGTTGCCGGGCCAGCGGCGGGCGACTCTGGCGTCGCACTTTGCGGGACGGCTGCAGCGCGCGAAAACCATCGCGCCCACGCCGCGCCGACGACAACCAGCACGACCGCAAGCGGCAGGCCGAATAGAACGACGCGGCCCCAGGCGGCATCGAGAATGGAAGCCGCCGCGATCGGTACCGGCGAAAACAGCACGAGGCCGTGGCTTGCCGAAATGGCCAGCGCCGTCGCCATCGGCGCGGCGTTGCGGCCGGGCGCCGCTCCGCCGCCAGTGGCGCGAAGCAGCGGCGTGAGGAGCGCAAACGCGGTCGACGGCGAAGCGGCGATGCCGGCGATCAAGCCGCCGAGCGCCGCCACCCAGGTGGAACCGATCCAGCGCCAGCGCTGCGCTTGCGCCACGAGCCAGCCGGAAGCGCCGGTGCTTTCCGCCAGACCGGCAATCAAGCCGGCAGCAACGATCACCAGCCCGGGAGAGGAGAGGCTTTGCGAAAATCCGGCGCCGAACGCCTTGCCGACGAAGGCGGTGGAGAAGCCGGCGGCCAAGCCGAACGCCGTGGCGACGACCACGATGGCGAGGAACGGATGAACGAGGCGCGCCTGCGTGGCGGCCATGAGAGCGGCGACGGATGCGAGTAACAGGAGCGCCTGAAAAAGCGGCATGCCGGACATCGGTGATGGTGACCTTGGGTTTGCAGCGTCGCGCCACCGTCGCGTTCAGGCGAATGCGATTGACGGCGCCAGTTTATTCTAGGGCGTTTGGTATCGGCCGCTGCATGAATTCTTGCTGTCCATTGCCTGCACGAAGACTATAGTCGCCGATCGGCCGACGGGTCGGCATGGATGACCGGGGATTGCGGCCACCATCGCCTGCGCGGCGGGTCCTGGACGAGCGTCGCCGATGAGCTCCGCTCCGCCAATCGTGGCCGGGCCGCGACCGATGCCCGGTCCAGCATCATCGGCTTCCAGGTCGGCCGGACGCTCGATCGCTAGAGGTTTTCGGAAAAGATCACCAGGATGCGCCGGCAAGTGTTGAGCATGCTCGGTCCAAACATTTTCGGCACGCTCGCCATCGTCGCCGCGCTGATCGTCGGCGGCGGGTCCGCGCACGCGGCGGCAAATTTTATCCACGCCGACGGCACGCGCCTGGTCGACGCCCAGGGCGAGCGCTTCGCCGTGAAGGGGATCAATTTCGGCAATTGGCTGGTCCCCGAAGGCTACATGTTCAAATTCATGCGCAAGCGCGCGCCGTCGGAGATCGCCGGCGTCATTGAGGCGCTGGTCGGGCCGCAGGAGGCGGCGCGGTTCTGGACCGAATTCCGCGACGACTACATCACCCAAGCCGACATCCGCTTCATCAAGGCGGCGGGCTTCAATACCGTGCGCGTGCCGCTGCACTGGCGGCTGTTCGTCGCGCCGGGGGAAGCCGCCGACGGCAGCGCCGACCGGTTCGACGGGCCGGGTTGGTCGCTGCTCGACCGGCTGGTGCAGTGGTGCCGCGACGCCGACTTGCGCGTGATCATCGATCTGCACGCCGCGCCCGGCGGGCAGACCGGCGTCAATCACGACGATGGTTTCGGCTTCCCGCTCACCTTTTATGTGCCGCGCTATCGGGCGCTCACCGTCGCGCTATGGAAGGCGCTCGCGGCGCATTATCGCGACCAGCCGGCGATCCTCGGCTACGACCTTTTGAACGAGCCGATCTCGCCCTATAGCGACGAGACTTATCTCAATCCGCGGCTCGAGCCGCTCTACCGCGAGATCGTCGCCGCCATTCGCAGCGTCGATGGAAATCATCTGGTGCTGCTCGCCGGCGGCCAATGGAGCACGAGCTTTGCCATGTTCGGCCGGCCGTTCGACGCCAATGCGGTTTACACCTATCACAAGTTCTGGGCCAAGCCGACGCGCGACGCGCTGCAGAGCTATCTGGATTTCAGCAATCGCTGGAACGTGCCGATCCTGATCGGCGAGACCGGCGAATTCAACAACGACTGGAACGCAAGCTTCCGCGCGCTGCACGAACGGTTCGGTATCGGCTGGGTGTTCTGGCCCTACAAGAGTCTCGATTCGACGACATCGGTCGTGTCGATTGCCGCGCCGGCAGGCTGGGATCTGATCGCCAAGGCCGGCAGCACCGATGACAAGACGTTCGCGCCGGACGCACTGCCGCCGCGCGAAAAAGCGCTGGCGATCCTCGACGCTTATCTCGAAGCGATCAAATTCCGAAATTGCCGCGTCAACGGCGACTATCTCAAATCGCTGGGCTTGGCGGCGCCGTAGGCGCCGTAGGGTGGGTTGAGCCAACGGGTCCGGCCCAAAGTGGCCGGCCCGATGACGGGCTCCGCGAAACCCAGCATAAGCCACGCCGGCTCTACAGGCCCCAAGATGGGTTTCGCTGCCGCTCAACCCATCCTACAAACCCAAAACCGCTTACCAGCAGGGAACGCACCGGCAGCAACGGGGCGCGCAGGCGCTGATCCAGCCCGGGCCGCAACCGCAGCCGCCGGTCATGCCGTTGCAGGCCGCCTGTTTCACGATCGGAGTGGCGTTCTTGAGCGCATGGATGCTGGCGGCGCCGCGCTGCTCGTTTTGCGCGCTGGCCGGCAATGCCATGGCGCCGAACACCAAAGCCGCCATAGCCAAAGTGATGCTGAGCTTTCTCATGAGACCTTCCTCGTCAATTGCAGGACTGCCCGAAGAGACGAACCACTATACACGATTTATGCGGGATTTGTTGCGCCTCTTTGTCGGTGCTCTTCATTGGGCCGCTCACGTCCATGACGCTCGCCGCCGTGGTGAGATTTTTCCTCGGAATCTCTTCACGTTGCAGGCGGGCGGTCACGCCGGTAGCATTACCCGATGGCAGGGGATTTTCGCCTCGAAGGTCATTCTTTCCGGCTGCAGTCGCTCCGCGGCATTGCGGCGTTGAGCGTGGCCATCGGCCATAGCTTTACGGTCATGAGCAACGGCCGCATCGAGGATGCGCACTTTGCGCTGCGGCCGGGCAATGCGCTGCTCGCCGCCGGCGAGGTGCTCATTCAACCGAATACGGCGGTGATCTTATTTTATGTGCTCAGCGGCCTGGTGCTTGGCGAATCGCTGCGCCGGCGGAAGGCGGCGACCGAGCTGCGCCATCTGGGCGCCTTTGCGGTGCGGCGGCTGTGGCGGCTCGTTCCGGTCATGTGGCTGTCGATCGTCTTCGCCGCGATTGTCGCCGTGCTTGTGCGGCATGCGCCGTTCGCCGGCGCGACCGGTTGGTTCGACCAATTCCTGTCGACGGCCATCAGTCCGGCGATCCTGCTGCAAAATTTTGCCGGGCTTTCCTATTCGGTCAACAGCGTGTTGTGGTCGATCCAGATCGAGCTGGCGATGATGGTGGTGTTGCCGCCGATGGTATGGCTCGGCCGGCGCACCAGCCTCATGGTCGATTGCGGCATCGTCGTCGCGCTCTATGCCGGCGCTATCGCATTTTGGGGCAGGGTGCCGAATTTCGTGCTGTTCGCCTATTGCTTCTATCTCGGCGTGGCGCTGCCGAAAGTTTTGCCGAATTCCGTCGCGGCGAGGCTGCTCGGCAGCGGCACCGGGGTCGTGCTTGCCGTCGCGCTGTTGCTGCCGGTCGAGTATCTCTACGTTTCGAACCGGCTGTGGCTGCCGTACAAATTCTTCGTCGACACGCTGGTGAGCGCCTATGTCATCGCCTTCGTGTTGCTGCGGCCGGACTGCCGCCGTGCCGGCTTTCTGGATCGTCCAGCGTTGGTCTGGCTCGGCGACGTGTCGTACAGTTTTTACTGTTACGCCATGCCGGTGCTGATCGCCGTGGCGTGGGCGGCGCTGATGATCGTGCCGGCCTCCGTCGCCACGTCCGATCTCGGAGCGACCGCGATCGTGATCGCGGTCGGGTGCCTGTGCGTCGCGATCTCGCTTCTGCTCGCGAAGATATCCTTCGCGCGCGTCGAAACACCGTGCCTGACCGTCGGCCGCGCCTGGTCGAAACGGATTGAGCGCGGCGGCCGCGTGCCGGTGCCGTCTTTCGTTCAGCGGGGCGCTTAATCGCCGCTGAAGATCGCCTCCGGCAACAGCGCCGAGACGACGTAGTTGGGCACGTCGACGACGTTGGAAATGCGCAAATCCACCGCGACGCTGCAGATGACGTAGGCCTGCTCGCGGGAAAAGCCGCGTTCCTGCAGCAACGTGATCATGTTGAGGAGAGCGTTGCGCGCGGCGAGGGTGAGATTTTCGCTCTCGATCTCGCCCTTGGCATTGATCGGCATGCCCATGACGCCGAGGAAATTCTGCGGCACGGCGATCTTGGGATCGGCAAAATAGCCGGGATGGGAGAATACCGGGCCGGCGAAGGTCCGCTTCTGCGCCAAACCTTTGTGGATCTTGAAGCGGACCACGACGGTCGCTCCCATCTCGACGGCGGTGACGCACACCTCGCCGTCACCCTGGGCGAAATGGCCGTCGCCGGTCGAGAACAGCGCGCCGTCGGTGTAAACCGGCAGCAACAGCTTGGCGCCCTTGGTCAGTTGCTTGACGTCGAAATTGCCGCCATTCTCGCGCGGCGGCAGCGTGCGCAAGCCTTGCAGGCCGCAAGGGCCGCCCGGTATGGCGCCGGCCGCGTCCGGCGGGAACACGAAGCCGCCGGCATCGAGCGCGCGCTGCTCGCGCTCGGTCCACTCCTTGAGCTTCTGCGCCGACGGCGCCACGCCGGAGATGCCCATAAACGGCGCGCCGGGAATGCGCACGCCGGGAAGCTCGGCAGCGGTCGCCCAGCCGTCGCGGATTTTCCACTGCACCAGGAAGGGAGTCGTCATCACGTCGCGCAGAAAGCCGAGGCCGGGGACGACGGCGCTGAACGCGGTCGGCTGCGGCAGAATGTCGACGAATTCAACCTCGATCATGTCGCCGGGCTTGGCGCCCTTGACGAACACCGGTCCGGTCAAGGGATGGATGCGGCCGGCATCGAGATGCGCCAGATCGGCAATGGTTGCCGCGGGGCCGAGCTGGCCGTCGACGCCGTCGCGGGTTTCCAAAATCACTTCCTCGCCCTCGGCAACTTCGAGGATCGGCGGGATGTCGGGATGATAGCGGTTGTGGCCGCTGTGCGTTTCGCCGGAGAGGGGCTTGGTGCGATCGATGCGGATGGCGTGCATGGCGGGGACTCGCAATAACGAATGTGAACCGGCGGCCCGAGCCTACAGTCCGTAGGGTGGGTTGAGCAACGCGAAACCCACCACAGAGCGCCGAGGCATGCGATGGGTTTCGCTTCGCTCAACCCATCCTACATCGGCCCTCAGCTTGCTTTCACCGCCGCGTAAAGTCCGCGCTCGAACGCGCGATAGACTTGCAACGCGCGCGTGTCGGCAAACGGCAGCACCTGCGTCATGAACACGGCGGCGAGGCGCTTTTTCGGATCGATCCAATAATAGGTGTTGTATAGGCCGGCCCAGGTCATGCTGCCGGCGCTGCGGCCTTCCGGCACCGGCGCCATGTTGATCATGTGGCCATAACCCCATTTGAGGCTGATGCCGGGAAAGAAATCGACGTCGTTGGACAGGCCGGGCGCGGTGGTTTTCAGGATGCCGGCTTCGACCCGGCCGATCTGGTTCTGCCCCATCAGCGCGACCGTCTCGGGGCGAAGGATGCGGGTGCCGTCGAGCGCGCCGCCGTGCAGCAGCGTACGCAGCAGCGTCAGATAATCCGGCGCGGTCGAGTAAATCCCGCCGCCGCCGGAAAACGACCGCGCCGCCGCCGGCGCCTTTAGCAGGCGCTCCATCGGTTCCGGCTTGAGCGATCCATCCGGCAGGCGGCGGTGGCCGCTGGCTTCGCGCGCCTGCTGCTCGGCCGAGATGACGAAGGCCGTATCCTTCATGCCGAGCGGATCGAAAATAGTCTTGCGGAAATGCGTATCGAGCGGCTCGCCGCTGACCGATTCGACGATGCGGCCGACCCAATTGATGTTGGTGCCGTATTGCCAGCGCTCGCCGGGATCGAACATCAGCGGCGTGCGCGGCAACTTTCTGCGCTGCGCCGCCGGCAGCCTGTCGACCGCCTTGAGATATGCGATCGCCTCGGCGTCCCACAGCCGGTAGGTAAAGCCGGCGGTGTGGGTCAACAGGTGACGCAGCGCAATCGGCCGCCTCGGCGGGCGCAGATGCGGCTTGCCGGCCCCATCGAAGCCCTCCAGCACCAGCGGCGCGCTGAGCGCCGGATCGATATCGGGCGCCGGCGCATCGAGCGACAGCTTGCCCTGCTCGACGAGCTGCAAGGCGGCGACCGAGGTGATCAGCTTCACCATCGAGGCGATGCGGAACACGGTATCGCGCGTCATCGGCGGCGGCTCGTGCAGCCGCCGGCTGCCGAAAATGCCCTCGTAGACCACGCCGTTTTCGGTCGCGGCCATGGCGACGACGCCCGGCAGCTCGCTGCTGCTGATGGCCGTGCGTAACGCGGCGTCGACGTGGAGAAAGGCGCCGGCGCCGGGCGGCGTCGGCTCCTTGGCGCCCGCGATGGCGGCACGGCTCGCAGCCAATGCGCCCGCCGCGGCAAGCGTTGCGGTTTTTTTCAAGATGTCGCGGCGGCTGGCGTGGCGGGCCGTGCCCGTTGCGCGCTTCGATCGGCTCACATCATAAGGATATCGGTCCAAGATGACGCTCGTTTCAAAGCTTCACCTCGTGAGCATAATACGCGATCTCGTTGTCGCGCCATGCGGCCGGATGACCGGCGAAGCCGGCCTTGATGGGGGTGGACGTGGCGTTGACCGATCCGGCCTGGATGACATCGGGACCTTCGGCGGCGATTTGTTCGGGCGTCTTGTTGCCGGGGCGGACGATGGCGATGTGACCGGGCTTGTCGTCATGGTGATTGTGGTAACTGGCGACCACGAGCAGGCCGCGATTGGCGGCAGCCTGCGCTTCGGTCGCATTGGCGAGCTTGCGCCAGCCGCGGGCGGAGCCTTCCCCGGCCAGCCATTCGTTCTGGGCATTCGCCAGCAACTTCTGGCCGTGCTCCGGCGGGCGCAGGATGTAGACGCCGAGTTTCTTCGCCGCGGCCGCGACGAAGGCGCTGCAATGGGTGTGCTTGCCCGGCGAAGTCTCTGGCACGCCGGTCGGCAGGCCGCTCTCCCAATAGACATGCTCGCCGGCGATCCATTTGGTCTCGACGCCCATGGCGTCGAGCTCGCGAGCGACTTGCTGCGCTTGCGGCGTGATGGCGCTGTCGTCCGCCGGGTATGCTGCGCCGGCCAACGCGAGGAGGGCGAGGGCAACGTAACTTGCCGTGGCGGCGCGCGATACAATGTTCATCGTTGCTGGTCCTTCGATCATTTTTGCGGCGGCAAATTAAAGGTCCGTAGGGTGGGTTGAGCGAAAGCGAAACCCACCATGGCGTGCAAAGAAAGACGATGGGTTTCGTTATACTCAACCCATCCTACAGCTTCTTAATCTTCGACGATGCCGAAAGTATTAAGCGGCGGCGACGAAATTGCCGAACCGCTTGAGATTTTCTTTCTGCTTCGCGTTGCGCGGCGCGAGCTTGAACAGCCGTGCGGCGGTGCCGCCCAAAATGTTGTGCTTGCCTTTCTCCGACAGGAACGGCAGGTCCCAGATGGTCGATGGCAGATCGAAATCCCAGTGCGGATAGTCGGAGGAGTAAAGGAGCTGCGTCTCCGCATTGATCATGCGGAAGGTGGTCGCCATCGCGTCGTAATCCTGGATCTCCATCGGCTGCGACGAGTAATACATGTCGCGCATATAGTCCGACGGCTTCTTTTTCAGCAGCGGGCATTCCGACGGCCGCAACATGTATTCATGATCCAGCCGCTGCATCAGGAACGGAATCCAGGCGAGGCCCGATTCCATCCAGATCACCGGCAGTTTCGGAAAGCGCTCGCCGATGCCGTTGACCACCCAATTGGTGCAATTGAGCACGTTGTACCAGGTGAAGCCGAGCGCATGCGCGGAGATGAAGCGGTTGCAGCTGGCGAACGCCGGCTCGCCCCAATTGACGCCGGAATGGAAAGCGATGACGAGGCCGCGCTCCTCCATCGCCCGATAGACTTTCATGTAGGCGTTGTCGTGCACGCCCATGCTGGAGCGCACGGTGGTGACCATGAAGCCGCCGACATGCTTCCTTTCACCGAACGTCTCGACATGGCGCAACGCCGCCGCCGGATCGGAGAACGGCAGGCAGAGCAGAGAAAAGAACCGCCCGCCGGCTTCCGGCATGACTTTTTCAGTGAGCCAGCGATTGTAGGCCCAGCATAGCTCGACCTCCATTTCCTTCTGCGGATGGAGGCCGACATTGAGCATGCCGGTCGGGAACAGGCAGGAATAATCGACGCCCATGGCGTCCATCCAGCGATGGCCGAGCTGCACGTCGCGGATCTGGCCGTCGGCGGTCTGCTCGGTCGAGCGCAGCGGATAGCGCGTGACGCGGCCGCCCATGTCCTGATATCCGGTCGGGATCGGCACGATGCCTGGCTGCTGCTTCTTGGAGCGGCCGGAGGTGACGAGCTGGCGGAACACGTCGTTCTCCATGAACGGCAGGAATTCGTCGTAATGCTCGTTCTCGTAGTGATGCGCGTCGACGTCGACGATCAACATATCGTCGAAGCCGCGCTTGTGCGCCTGCTTGCGCGCATGCGCCAGGAGCCGCGTGGTGTTGAGCTCCTCGATGGTGACGCGGCGGCCGCGGTCGGAGATCAGGTCCATGAATTTGCTCCGGGCATCTTAGTTCTGGTTGTTTCCGTTTCTCTCGTCATTGCGAGAGCGAAGCGACGAAGCGATCCATGTCTGTACAAAAAATCTTGCACAAAGAGGCTGGATTGCTTCGCTTTGCTCGCAATGACGACCGTGGCTCACCGTCCCGTCCAGCCTTGCCACATGCCGAGCTCGAAGGCGGCGAGGTCGGCGGCGCGCAATAACCCGCTCGCCGTCACCATCACGTCGGTCGCCGAAATCGAATTCTTCGCCACCGGCGCGAATTGCTCGCCGGCCTCGCGGCGCGCGGTATAGAGCCGGCAGGCGGCGGCGATCAGCGCCTGCAGGGCGTCGGCCGGCAGGACGTCGAGCTTGCCGTCGGCGATGCCGCGCTCGATCGTCGCCACCAGGCGCTTGGCGTCGGCCGCGGCGATCTTGATGCTTTGCTTGGGGAGCGGCGTCGCCGGACGCGAGCCGCGCGCGGCGTTGGCGGCGCGCTCGAGCGCGTCTTTGGCGGTGCGTCTAGGCGAGGACATTGCTAGGCGAGCACATAGACCTCGTCTCCTTTTTGCACGACCGGGTATTTTTTCAGCTTCATGCGCCGGTCGGACACGCATTCGCCGGTCTTCATGTCGTATTCCATGCCGTGCCACGGACACACGAAGTGCATCTCGCTCTCGGAGAAAAACAGCCCCATCGAGGTCTGGTCCGGCCGCAAACGTTCCTCGACCTTGGCGATGGTGAGCCCTTCGCAGGCCGGCCCGCCCTGATGCAGGCAGAAATTCGAGTAGGCGTAGAATTCGCCGTCGTGCCGGAACACGCCGATCTCGTTGTCGCCGACAAAGACGATGCGGCGCTCTCCGTCCTTGAATTCGGCAAGCTTGGCGACGAATTTTTCCGGCATTCTTCAATCCGGCGGGCTGTTTGCCGCTCGTCCCCGCGAAGGCGGGGACCCAGAGCTGGATTCCCGCCTACGCGGGAATGAGCGGTTTTAGCATGGACGGCAGTTCGGCGCGACCTACGCAATCTTATTGCTGAACTCGCCGATGCCTTCGATCCAGACCTTCACCACGTCGCCGGCTTTGAGGAACTCGCCGCTCTCGGCGCCGGTGCCGGCTGGCGTGCCGGAGAGGATCAGGTCGCCGGGATGCAAGGTCATGTTGATCGAAAGCTGCTCGATCTGCTCGGCGAGCGTAAACAGCATTTTGGCGGAATTGGAATCCTGCTTGAGCTCGCCGTTGACCCAAAGTTTTAGCCCGAGCTTTTGCGGATCGGCGATGTCGCTCGCCGGCGTGATCCAGGGCCCGATGGGACAAGAGCCGTCGAAGCTCTTGTGCTTGCTCCAGTCCATCTTGAAGAACGAGGTCGGCTCGATGCCGGGCCGGCGGCCGCGGTCGCGGGCCGAGAAATCGTTGGCCGCGACATAGCCGGCGACGTAGTTCAGCGCCTTTTCCTTCGACACGTCCTTGCATGGCCGGCCGATGACGGCGGCAAGCTCGATCTCCCAGTCGAGCTCCTTGGAATAGTCGGCGGCTTTGATGGTCGCGCCCGGATCGGTGATGGTGCCCGCGGCCTTGATAAAGTGCCAGGGCTTGAGCCCTTGCTCGTGCGGGTCGGCCGGCTCGGGCATGCCGTGCTTGCGCGCCATCGCCGCGGCATGGTCGGCATAATTGGCGCCGGCGCAGAAGATGGTCGGCGGATGCGGCAGCGGCGCCAGCAATTTGGTCTTGGCCAGCGGTTGCCGCTTGGCGCGGCTCTTGGCGGCGCCGGCCGCGGCTTTCTTCAGCGCGGCTTCGGCCGCTTTCCAGTCGGCGAGGATGCCGGCGACGGTGGCATAAGCCGCCTTGCCGGTGAGCTTGGCGGCGTCGAATACCTCCTCGCCGATGACGACGCCCGCGCGCGGACCCTCGCTCGTTCGATATGTCGCGAGCTTGTATCCCGCCCGCTTGCCGGCTGCCATGAGTGTTGCCTCCCCAAACCGAATTTCCAAAGTTTCTTGTGGCCTATTCCGGCGCTCGCGACAACACAATCCTCCTTGTCATTCCAGGGCCGAGCGTCCGGCGGGGACAGAGAGCCGCTCGCCGGCTATATCTTCCCCAACGCGCGCAGCACGCGCTCCGGCGTGAACGGCATCTCCAAAAGCGGCGCCGCGCCGAGCGGGCGGAGCGCGTCGTTGATTGCGTTCATCACGCAGGCTGGCGCGCCGGCGGTGCCGGCTTCGCCGGCGCCCTTGGCGCCGAGCTCGGAGTCCGCGGTCGGCGTCACGACGTGGCCGATGTCGATGTCCGGCATTTCGGGCGCCATCGGCACCAGATAGTCCATGAGATTGCCGTTGGTGAGCTGGCCGGCCTCGTCATAGATGCAATGCTCGTAGAGCGCGCCGCCGATGCCTTGCACGATGCCGCCGCGGATCTGCTCGTCGACCAGCTGCGGATTGATGACCGTGCCGCAATCTTCCACGCACCAGTGTCTCAGGAGCTTCACCTCGCCGGTCGTGGTGTCGACTTCCAGGTACGAGGCCTGCACGCCGTTGGTGAAGGCGAACGGCCAGGTGCGCGGCACGTAGTGGCGCGTGACCACGAACTCGGCCTGAAAGCCGGGCGGCAGCGTGTCGGGACGGTAATAGACAACGCGGGCGACTTCTTCGAGCGACAGACGTTCGCGGCCGGTGTCGGCGTCGACCACGCCGCCGCCGCGGATGTCGAGGGTCTTCGGATCGGCCTGCAGCATGGACGCTGCCGCAGCGAGGACGTTCTCGCGTAATGCCTTGCCGGCTTGCCAGGCCGCTTCGCCGCCGATGCCGGCGGCGCGTGACGCCCAGGTGCCGCCGCCATAGGGCGTATTGTCGGTGTCGCCGGTGATGACGCGCACCCGCTCGATCGGCACGCCGAACGCGGTCGCCACGCATTGCGCCAGCACCGCCTCGGTGCCTTGGCCCTGCTCGGTGACGCCCGAATGCACGAATACCGCGCCGTTGGCGTCGAGGCGCAAGGTGGCGCCGTCCTGCGACGAGATGCGGGCGCCGCCGACGCCATAGAACGCCGCCGATGGATTGGTCACTTCGATGAACGAGGCGAGGCCGATGCCGCGATGGATGCCGCGTTGGCGCAGCTCCGCCTGCTCGGCGCGCAGTTTTTCGTAGTCCATCATCGCCAGAAGCTTGTCGAGCGAGGCGTGATGCGAGAGTTTTTCGAATTTGATGCCGGAGGCGCCGGCTGTCGGATAAGCGTCGTCGGCGATGAGATTGCGCCGCCGCAGCGCAACCGGGTCCATGCCGATCTTCGCCGCGGCGAGATCGACAAGGCCCTCGGTGACCGCGGTCGCGATCGGATGGCCGACGGCGCGGTACTGGCACATGACGTTCTTGTTCTGAAACACCACGCGGGCGTGGGCGCGGTAATTCGGGCAGGCGTACGGCCCGCCGACCAGATTGACCACCTGGTTGGCCTCGATGCCGCTGGTGCGCGGATAGACCGAATAGGGTCCGATGCCGGTGAGATCGTCGATCTCGAACGCGGTGATGGTGCCGTCGTTGTTGACGCCGATCTTGCCCTTGACGCGATGGTCGCGGGCGTGGATGTCGGTGACGAAGCTTTCCAGCCGGTCAGCGATGAACTTTACCGGCCGTTTCAGCAGTTTCGACAGCGCCACCGTCGCCATCTCGTCGGCATAGATATGCACCTTGATGCCGAACGAGCCGCCGACATCTTTAGTGAGCACGCGCACCTGATGCGGCTCGAGCGCAAGATGCTTGGCGAAAATGTCCTGCGTCATGTGCGGCGCTTGGGTGCCCTGATAGACGGTGAGGCGCTCCTCGCTCGGGTTCCAATCGGCGACGATGGCGCGCGCCTCGTTGGTGACGCCGGTATGGCGGCCGAACACGAAGGTCGCTTCGGCGATCGCGTCGGATTGTGCAAACGCGTTATCCGGATCGCCGGCGGTGAGCGCGCGCTCGAAGGTGAGATTGTCGCCGAGCGCTGGGTGGATCACCGGCGTCGCCGGATCGAGCGCGGTTTCGGCGTCGGTGACGGCCGGCAGCGGCTCGTATGCGATCTCGACCAGCGCGCAGCCGTCTTCCGCTTCGGCGCGGCTGCGCGCCACCACGGCGCAGACCGCCTCGCCCTGCCAGCAAGCGCGATCGACGGCGATGGCATGCTGCGGCGCCGACTTGATGCCCTTGAGGTGCGTCAGCACGCCGACCCACGGCGTGATCACGTTGCCGAGTTCGGCGCCGGTGACGACGGCGATGACGCCCGGCGCTTTTTTTGCCGCCGCCGTGTCGATGCTTTGGATGCGCGCGTGCGCGTGCGGCGAGCGAACGAACGCCACATGCGCCATGCGCGGCAGCACCACGTCGCTGACATATTGGCCGCGGCCTTGCGTCAGCCGCGCCAGGTTCGGCCGCGGCACCGAGCGGCCGATATACGAGTTCGGCCGGTCGAGGGCGGAGAGGCCGGAAGGCTGGTCGGCGGCGATTTTCATGGCGGTGCGCCTTCGCGGGGACGAGCGGAACCAAATACCGTCACGTCTTTACCCCCGCCCTGGCCAGCGCCACGGCCTCGATGGCGTCGACGATGGCCTGATACCCGGTGCAGCGGCAGTAATTGCCGGAGAGATGCTCGCGGATTACGTCGCGGTTCGGCACGGCGCCGCCCGCCAACAATTCGTTGGCGCTGATCAGCATGCCCGGCGTGCAATAGCCGCACTGCAGCGCGTTGCGTTGTTGGAAGGCGAACTGCAGATCGGCGAGCGTGCCGGCGTCCGACAGGCCCTCGATGGTCTCGACCGCGGCGCCGTCGCACTGCACGGCGAACATCAGACAGCCGCGGATGACCTCGCCGTCGAGCAGCACCGTGCAGGCGCCGCAGACGCCGTGCTCGCAGCCGATATGGGTGCCGGTGAGCGAAAGATCGTCGCGCAGGAAATCGACCAGGGTCTTGCGCGCTTCGACGCGCGCGGCAATGGCCTCGCCGTTGACGCGCAGGGTGATGTCGAGGTGACGCCCGCTCATTCCTGCCCCGGAAAACGCCTTCTTCGTTAAATGGATAGCATCGCCGGCCGCGACCGCACAGGGGTTGCGCAAACGGCCGGTAGCGGATTTGTTAGGCCCGCCGAAGGCAGCCGGCCAAAAGCTGCCGCGATCAAGAGGAACGCCCGTGCCGGATAATGTGACCGATCTCGTCGAGGAACTCAGCCTTGCCAACCGCATCCTGTCGCAAGAGGGCGTGCTCGATGCCTTCGGCCATGTCAGCGTGCGCCATCCAGCCGATCCGAACCGCTACCTGTTGTCGCGCTCGCGCTCGCCGCTTCTGGTCGAGCCCGACGACATCCTCGAATACAAGCTCAATTCCGAGCCGGTGAAGCGCACCAGCGTGCGGCTCTATTCCGAGCGGGTCATTCACGGCTGCATCTATCAGGCGCGCAGCGACGTGATGGCGGTGTGCCATCATCACGCTCCGGCGGTGATGCCGTTCTGCGTCTCCGGCAAGCCGATCGTGCCGGTCTTTCATGTCGGCGCCACGATCGGCGAGCAGACGCCGTTCTGGGACCAGCACGACGAATTCGGCGACACCAATCTGCTGGTGGTCAAAGAGGAGGAAGGGCAATCACTGGCGCGCGCGCTCGGCAAGCACTCCGTCGTGCTGATGCGCCGCCACGGCGCCACCGTCGTCGGCACGAGCGTGAAGGAGGTGGTGTCGCGCTCGATCTTTCTCTGCCAGAACGCCGAGTATCAGATGCGGGCCTATATGCTTGGCTCACCGACGCCGTTGCGCCCCGGCGAGGTCAAGCTTGCCGGCGGCGTCAATGTGATGCCGTCGGTGGTGGCGCGGACCTGGGAATATTGGACCGTGCGGCTCAAGGCCAGCGGCTATTGGCCGGCCGGCGTGAAGGAGCCCGCGGAGACGGAGCCGAAAGCGGCGCCGGCGGCCGAGAAGAAGAAGCGGTAGGGATGCGCGTTGTTATGCCGGCGGGTATCTCCGCTCATTCCCGCGAAAGCGGGAATCCAGTCGGGACGCGAAGAACTGGGTCGCCGCCTTCGCGGGGACGAGCGGTTTGCGAGTTGATGGCACCATGCTGATGCTGTCGCGCCGCCGCCTGTTGCCCGCGCTCGCCGGCTTGCTTGGCATGCGCGGCGCCTTCCATCCGGGTGCGGCGGCGGCTGAAGAAAATCGTTTCCCCGCCGATTTCGTCTGGGGCGCGTCGACGTCGAGCTATCAGATCGAGGGCGCGGTCGACGAGGATGGGCGCGGCAAGAGCATCTGGGACACGTTCTCCCACACGCCCGGACTGGTGAAAAACGACGCTACCGGCGACGTCGCCTGCGACCACTATCATCGCTGGATCGAAGACGTCGAATGGCTGGCGTGCGGCGGCTTCAATGCCTACCGGTTCTCGGTCGCCTGGCCGCGCATCCTGCCGACCGGCGCCGGCGTCGTCGAGCCGCGCGGCCTCGATTTCTACGACCGCCTGGTCGACGGGCTCCTCACCCGCAACATCACGCCGTGGCTTTGCCTTTATCACTGGGATTTGCCGCAGGCGCTGCAGGATCAGGGCGGTTGGCTCAAGCGCGACATCGCCGACAAATTCGCCGACTACGCGCGCATCGTGGCGCAGCGCCTGGGCGACCGCGTCAAGCATTGGGCGATGTTCAACGAGCCCAACGTTCACGCGCTGTTCGGTTACGGCATGGGCGGCCACGCGCCGGGGCTCAAGGGTTTGCCGAACATGCTGGCAGCCAGTCATCACCAGAATCTGGCGCAGGGCCGCGCGCTGGCGGCGCTGCGCGTCGAGCGCGCCGATTTGCGTCTCGGCACCGTGGTCAACATATCGCCGGTGCGGCCGGCGTCGGATCGCAAGGCCGATCATCGCGCCGCCGAACGGTTCGACGCGTTCTGGAACGGCGCTTTTCTCGACCCGCTGTTCAAGGGCGCTTATCCGGCGGCGATTGCAGCCGAGATGGCGCCATTGATCGTGGGCGATGATCTTAAAGCGATCCAACAGCCGATCGATTTTTTCGGACTCAATTATTATGCGCCGGCTTGGGTCGCCGATGCGCCGCAAAGCCTGTTCGGCACCTGGTTCGGCGCGGCGCCTGCCGGCACCCGCTTCACGGCGATCGGCTGGCCGATCGACGCCTCCGGGCTGACCGATGTGCTGGGCCGCTTGCGCGACCAGTACGGCAATCCGGACGTCTACGTTACCGAGAACGGTGCCTGCTACGACGACAAGCTCGCCGCCGACGGCACCGTGCAGGACGACGATCGCACCGCCTATCTGCGCGATCACCTGGCGGCGGCGCGGCGCGCGCTCGCCGACGGCGTCAAGCTCAAGGGCTATTTCGCCTGGTCGCTGCTCGACAATTTCGAATGGTCGGAAGGCTATACCCGCCGCTTCGGCATCATCCACGTCGATTTCGCCAGCCAGAAGCGCACGCCCAAGGCGTCGTTCGGCTTTCTCGCCGACACCATCAAGCGGCGCGGCTAATTTCCGTCGTCCTGAGGTGCGAGCCAACGGGTCCGGCCCGAAGTGGCCGGCCCGATGACAGGCTCCACGAGCCTCGAAGGATGAGCGGCCGAGGCGCCCGGGCCGCGCCCTTCGAGGCTCGGCGCTGTGCGCCGAGCACCTCAGGGTGACGGAAACTGATGATCAATGCCGGTCGCGCGCCGCGGCGCTGATGGCGTTGAGCATCGCCGCGCGGTCTTTTTTGAGGACGCGGCGCACCGATTGCTGCGTGCCGATCTGGCCCATTTCGCGCTGCCGCTTGACCGTCGCCAGTGTCATCAGCGGCTCGATGCCGAGCTCGCGCAAGGTTGCAGCGACTTCTTCCATCTCGGCGGCGCGGCGTTCGCCGTGGCTCGCCATGCGCTCGAGATTGTAGGGAATGACCTTCGCCCAATCGAGGCCGGGATAATTGTTCTTCAGCGAGGCGGCGACCTCGTCGACCACGCCGGCGCGGGCGGCGGCGAGGAAGCATTCGAGCGTCAGCGCCTCGATGCCCTTGACCATCACGCTGCGCACCATCTTGATCGCCGCGGCGGCGCCGACTTCGCTTCCGGCAATGGTCGCGCGCATGCCGAGCGCGGCCAGCGTCGGCGCGATCGCTTGCGCATGCGGGCCGGCGAGCAAGAGTGGCGTCTGATGGCGCGCCGGATGGATCGGCGCCAGCACCGCGACATCGACATAGCGCGCTGTGCCGCCGAGGAGCTTTGCGGTTTGCTGCTTGCGGCCCGGCGACACCGAATTGATGTCGAGGAAAAACGGCTCGCCGGCGAGATGCGGCTTCACCGATTGCGCCGCTTCGACGCTCGCCGCAGCGGTCACCGCGGAGACGACGATATCGGCGTCGCGCACCGCGTCGGCGGCGGAAGGCGCGCAGCGCGCGCCGATCGCCGCGGCGGCCGATTTCAGTCTTTCGCCGTTGGTTTGCGGAAACAAAATGTCCCAGGCGGCGATGCGCTCGACGCCGGTCTCGCGCAAGCCCGCTGCGATGGCCTGGCCGGCTTCGCCGAAGCCGATGAAGCAGAGTGCCGGGTTGTTGTCGGACATATCAGGCTTCCACCACTTGCGTCATTGCGAGCGGAGCGAAGCAATCCAGTTTTGTGCCGCGACATGCCGGCTTGCTTCGTCGCTCCGCTCCTCGCAATGACGGCGGTTCGACGGGCTCCGAAATGACACTTTTAATGCTCTTTCGCAATGCTACCTTGCCTGTTCCTTTGGGTAGAACCAACCGGACATTGATATGAAAGCTCTCTCCTCCCGCGACCGGCTTGAACGGGCGCTCGACCGCATCGCCGATCCGAACGGCGAGGGCGCAAAGGCCTGCTTGACGGTCTATGCCGAGGCCGCGCGCGCGGCGGCCGACGCAGCCGATGCCCGCGCCAAAAACGGCGTGTCGCTCGGGCCGCTCGACGGATCGATCGTCAGCATCAAGGATTTGTTCGATGTCGCCGGCGAGCCGACCCGAGCCGGCTCCAAAATCCTCGCCGACGAGGCGCTGCCGGCTGCGGCGGACGCGCCCGTCGTGCGCCGGCTGCGCGCTGCCGGTGCGGTGATCGTCGCCAAGACTAACATGACCGAGTTTGCGCTCGGCGCCATCGGCGCCAATCCGCATTTCGGCACGCCGGGCAATCCACGCGATCGCGCCCGCGTGCCCGGCGGCTCGTCGTCCGGCGCCGCGGTCACAGTCGGCGACGGCATGGCCGACATCGCCATCGGCAGCGACACCGGAGGTTCGGTGCGCATCCCGGCGGCGCTCTGCGGCATCACCGGCTTCAAGCCGAGCCGCCAACGCGTGCCGACCACGGGCGCTTTCCCCTTGAGCACCACGCTCGATTCCATCGGGCCGCTGGCAAACAGCGTCACCGACTGCGCCAGGGCCGACGCGGTGATGGCCGGTGAAGATTTTGTCCCGCTTGAACCGTTGCCGCTTGCCGGGCTTCGCTTCGGCATCGCCCAAGGCTTCCCACTGGAGAATCTGGACGCAGCCGTTGCCGCCGCTTTCGCTGCGGCGACCGAGCGGCTGGAGCAGGCCGGCGTACGCGTTACCTGTGAGACCTTGCCGCTGCTCGACGACATGCGGCAGGTCAACGCCTATGGCGGCATCGTGCAGCCGGAAGCTTGCGCCATTCATCGCGATCGGCTCAAGCGCCGCGCCGCCGATATCGATCCGAACATCCGCGCACGCATCGAGCGCGGCTGCGCCATGACCGCGGCCGATTACATCGGCATGCTTTACGCGCGCGAGCGTTTGGTCCGGGCGATGGACCGGCGGCTCGCTGGGCTCGACGCGCTCATCATGCCGACCAGCGGCATCGTTGCGCCGACCATCGCCGAGGTGGCGGATCCGGAGATTTTTGCCGCGCGCAATGCGATGCTGTTGCGCAACACCTCGATCGGCAATTTCTTTGATTTGTGCGGCATCTCGCTGCCGTTGCCGGCGCCGTTGCCGGTCGGGCTGATGCTGCTGTCGCGCAACGGAGCTGACCACGCGTTGCTGCGCATCGCGGCCGCGGTCGAGAAATTGCTGTCTTAACGTTGGAAATCGGCCAGCGCCTCCAGCATCATCTGGTGGCGTTCGGCGCCGAGCTTGTTGATTAATCTTTTTTCGTGCCGTGCGGCGAGCGTCCTGGCGCGCGCCAGCAAGGTCCGCCCGTGCGGCGTGAGCTGCAAGGCGTGCCGTCGGCCATCGGCCGAAGACGGCAGCCGCCGGATCAGCGCGCGCGATTCCAGCCGGTGCAGGAGCCGCACTAGGCGCGCCCGCTCAATGCCGAGCGCAGCCGAAATCTCGATTTGCGACAATCCGCGGTTCGAGCCGATCACCGTCAGCACCGAAAATTGCGCCGGGCTGATGTCGATGCTGGCCAGCGTGCGGATGAAATCCTGGAAAATCCAGACCTGCAGGCGGCGCACAAAATAGCCGAGATGGCCGTCGAGGCCGTCGAGCACGATGGCCGCACGCTGGCTGCGGCGCGTCGGCGCGGCGCGGCGAAACGGCAGGGTCGGCTTGTTCTCGCTCGTTGTCGCGGCCATGCCGCGGGTCCTCCCGCTCAAAATCAGGGCGACCGGTGCCGGCGACCCACGACCAAATTGGTATTGACGCCAATTGTTGTCGAGGTCAACAATATCGAGCTTGCAGCCTTCGGAACGCGGCGGCCTGTGGGCGCGACATTTTCGAACTTGTGGCCGGGTAAACAATCCCGGCATCATGAGGCGAAACCGGACAGCATAAGCCGGACGAAACAACAACTGCACACCATGAGGCGTGGGAGGATCTTGCGATGAAGCCTACATCCCAGTCGAAATCCGGGCGCGTTACCCGTCGCGCTTTTGCCGCGGGCGCCGGTGCCGCCGCATTCGTTGCCGGCGTGGCGCCGTTCAATATCGTGCGCGCCCAGGGCGGCCCGCTGAAGGTCGGCGTGCTGCTGCCGCGATCCGGCCTCCAGGCCGGCATCGGCCAGTCCTGTCAGCTCGGCGTCGATGTGGCGCCGGCGATCCTCAAATCGCTCGGCCTGCCCGAACTCACTATCATCAGCGTCGACACCGAATCGAATGTCGATACCGCCCGCGCCCGGGCGGAAAAGGTGATCAGCGACGGCGCCCAGCTTTTGGTCGGCGCCTTCGATTCCGGCCAGACCACCGCCATCGCCCAGGTCGCCGAGCAGAAAGGCGTTCCGCTGGTCATCAATATCGCCGCGGCGCCGGCCATCACCGAGCAGGGCTACAAATTTGTGTTCCGGAATTTCCCGACCGCCGCAATGATCCTGCGCGATGCGTTCGAGGGACAGAAAGAGATTTTCGCCGTCGCCGGCGCGGCGCCGAAGACGGTGGTGTTCATGCACGTCAACGATACCTACGGCACCGCCATGGCCAAAGGCATCGGCGCGGTCATGCCGAAATTCGATATGCCCTATAAGATCGCCGAGGAGATCGCCTACGATCCCGGCGCGCGCGATCTGTCCGTCGAAGTGGCCAAGGCCAAGGCGAGCAACGCCGACGCGCTGCTCTTGGTCAGCCGCTTGAATGACGCCATGCTGCTGACGCGCGAATTGGTCAAGCAGCGCTGGACGCCGCAGGCGATCATGAGCATGGGCCCGGGCTGGTATGAGGACCAATACCTCAAGACCCTGGGCAAGTTGAGCGATGGCCCGATCAGCTTCTCGCCCTGGTATGATCCGCACAAGAAACTCACGCCGGTGCTGGAGGCGGCGCTCGCCAAGGCCGCGCCGGAGGCCAACCTGAACACCAACCACGTCTTTACTTTCGAGGCCTTGCTGGTCGCCGCCGACAGCTACAAGCGCGCCGGTTCGACCGATCCGAAGGCGCTGGCCGACGCCATCCGCACCACCAACATCACCGACAATGTCAGTATCGGACCGGGCATCCAGTTCGACGCCAAGGGGCAGAATGACAAAGTGAAGGGCGGCGCTTTCCAGAATCGCGGCGGCAAACTGGTGACGCTGGCGCCCAAGGAAGCCGCCAACGGCAAACCGGAATGGCCGATGCCGTCGTATCAGGGCCGGGGGTGACGCGATAAATCCTCCCCCGTGGAGCGCAGCGGAACGGGGGAGGGGGACCGCGCGAAGCGCGGTGGAGGGGGCCTCGGCCTCGCAGTCGGCCTCAGTGCCCGTGCCCCCACCACCATGCTTCGCAAGGTCCCCCTCCCCCGCAATTTTGCGGGGGAGGAAAAATAAGTTCGTGGGGGATCGGTGCCGTTTGACGTCTATCTGAACGTCGCCGTCGGCGGCGTGCTGACCGGCCTGGTCTATGGCCTGATGGCGCTCGGGCTGTCGGTCATTTTCGGCGTCGTGCGCGTGGTGAACTTTGCCCACGGCGAGATGATGACGATCGCCATGTTCCTGACGGTCGTGCTGTGCAGCGCATTGCATCTCGATCCGCTCATCCTGCTCATCCCGATTGCCGCGGTGCTGTTCGCCTTCGGCTATGTGCTGCAGCGCGGCCTGATCAATCTGTTCGTCAGGCGGCCCGAGCACACGCAATTTCTGTTGCTGGTGGCGCTGGCGATCATCATCACCAACGTGCTGCTGATCGTGTTCGGCCCGGATGCCCGCTCGGTGCAGACATCGTATGGCTACGAAAGCTTTCAGATCGGGGCACTGATCGTCGATGCCGCCAAGGTCTATGCCGGCGGCGCCGCCATCGTGTTCGCTGCGGCTTTGTTCGTGTTCTTTCGCTCCACGCTGCTCGGCAAGGCGATGCGCGCCTGCGCCGACAATCATACCGGCGCGCTGGTCGTCGGGCTCGATGTCAAGCGGCTCTACGCGCTCACTTTCGGGCTCGGCGCCGCGTGCGTCGGCGCCGCCGGCACCATGATGGTGCTGTTGATCGACGCCACTCCGATGCTTGGACCGAGCTATACGCTGCTCGCCTTCGTCATCGTCATCACCGGCGGCCTCGGCTCGATGCCCGGGGCGCTGCTCGGCGGTGTGCTGATCGGCGTTACCGAAGCGGTCGCCGGGCTGTTGTTTACGCCGTCGCTCAAAAGCATGTTCGCCTTTGCCATCCTCGTGCTGGTCCTGCTGTTCCGGCCACAAGGCCTGCTCGGCAAGAGGTTCGCATGATCGCGCGCCTGTTTGCCGGGATCTCGCCGCGCGCCGCGTTGCTGCTGGCCGTGCTGCTCGCGGCCTTCGTGGCGGCGCCGTGGCTGGTCAACGATTATCTCCTCACCATCCTCATCATCATTCTTTATTTTGCTTATACCGGTCAGGCCTGGAACATCATGATGGGCTTTGCCGGACAGCTTTCGCTCGGGCATGCGATCTATCTCGGGCTCGGCGGCTATGTCGCGGCGATGTTGTTCACGCAGTTCGGCATCGCGCCGTGGCTGGGCCTCGTGGCGGCCATTCCGGTCGCCGCCGCCTGCGGTGCCGTCATCGGCTTTCTCGCGTTCCGCTTCGGCGTCACCGGCGTCTATTTCGCCATCCTCACCATCGCTTTCGCCGAATTCGCCCGCATCGGTTTCGACAATTGGGGCTACGTCAACGGGTCGAGCGGCCTGTTCCTGCCGGTCAAGCAATACGCGCACAACGATCTGTGGCGGCTGCGCGGCGATCCGACCATGTTCTACTATGTGATCCTCACGGCCACGGCGCTGATCTTTTTGCTGTGCCATGTGCTCCTGAAGAGCCGCACCGGCTATTTCTGGCTCGCCATCCGCGAGGACGAGCTGGCGGCGCGCGCCGCCGGCATCAACACATTCCGCTACAAGATGATCGCGGTGATGGTGTCGGCTGCGGTGACCTCGTTCGCCGGCGTGTTCTACGCGTTCTTCTACAACAATCTGTTCCCCGAGCAGGTGTTCAGCATTTCGCGTTCGATCGAGATCATTCTCGGTCCGATCATCGGCGGCATCGGCACGCTGTTCGGCCCGATCCTCGGCGCTTTCGTGCTCACCGGTCTCGCCGAGGCGTTGCGCTCGGCGATGGCGGCGTGCGGCATAGACCTGCCGGGCGCGACGCAAGTCTTCTACGGCCTGTGCCTGATGGTCGTGATCGTGGCGCTGCCGGACGGCGTGTGGCCGCCGCTGGCGCGCCGGCTCGGCTTGGGAAAGGGCGGCAAATGACGGCGCTCCTCACGGTCGATGGCCTGAGCAAGCGCTTTCGCGGCCTGCTCGCGGTCGATCGGGTCAGCTTTGCCGTGCCAAAGGGCGCGATCTTTGCCGTTATCGGCCCGAACGGCGCCGGCAAGACCACGCTGTTCAACATGATCGCCGGCGCCATGGTGCCGAATGCGGGCGCCATCACGTTCGCCGGCGAACCAGTGCACGGCCTGCCGGCCGATGCGGTCTGCCGGCGCGGCATCGCCCGCACGTTTCAGATCGTGCGGCCGTTCCCGGGTCTGAGCGTCGAGGACAATGTGACGATCGGTGCGCTGCTGCATCGGCGCGACGTCGGCGACGCCCGCGCGCACGCGCAAACGCTGCTGCAGCGGCTCGACCTGTTCGACAAGCGCGCCCGTATCGCCTCGACGCTCACGCTGCCGGATCGCAAGCGTCTCGAAGTCGCCCGCGCGCTCGCCACGCAGCCGCAGCTCCTGCTGCTCGACGAGGTGATGGCGGGATTGCGGCCGACCGAGACCGACCGCATGGTCGCCATCCTCAACGCGCTCAATCGCGACGGCCTGACCATCCTTTTGATCGAGCACGTGATGCGGGCGGTGATGGCGCTCGCCACCCGCGTGCTCGTGCTCGATCACGGCGTCGCTATCGCCGAGGGCACGCCGGAGCAAGTCGTGCGCGATCCGGCGGTGGTGCGGTCCTATCTCGGCGCCGAGGTGGTGTAATGGGACTACTCGAACGCGTCGGGAATCGTCTCCACGACCTCGCCGGTGGTGACATTCACCAGGAGGAGATCAGGTCCGTATCTCACCCATTGGAAGCCCGGCATCGGCGGGTCGAGACCGAGCGTCGCCCAGTCGCCGTAATAATAAGCGGGCGCCAGAAATACCGCCGGCAGCACCGCGCCGACCGCCCAGCGCCGGTACCCCCAGCCGCTTGGATAGACAAACGGCGACAGATGCACGCGGTTGAACGAGCGGCCGTGGAAGGTGAACTGATGCCCGGGGATCAGGGGACCGCCGGGATGCGGGCCGGCGAATCCCGGACGCGGACCGACGGCGGCGGGATGCGGTCCGCCGTGCGGCTGAACGAATGTGCGTGCGCCGCCGGGCTGACCGCCGCCTTGCCGGAAAGCCGGTTTCGGACCGCCGCCGGCCGGCCTGCCACCGCCAGGTGGTGGTTTGCCACCGCCCGGGTGATGCTGATTATTTCCTTGCGCCACAGCGAGCGTCGGCATCGCAAGCGCCAACATCGCGGCAATAGCAACCATGCGAATCAACATGCACAATCCCCTTTTTTTGAATCGCGAAAAATCCGTCGGAGTCTAGACTATCAGACCATTCCTTGTCACATAAGCTGCCGCCAGTCGCTACGCTGGCGTGCGTCAAAGCTTGCCGCCCGGAGAATAGAGGAGCTTGAGCGGTGATGCTGCGCGTCGAGAACCTCGATGTGTTCTATGGCGACGTCCAGGCGCTCGACACGGTGTCGCTCGACATCGAGGAGGGCGCGATTGTCGCCATTGTCGGCGCCAACGGCGCCGGCAAGACGACGCTGATCCGCGCGCTCGCCGGCATGCTGCCGCAGGCGCATGGCACGGTCGTGTTCCGCGGCACCGATATTTCGCGCTGGCCCAGTCATCGCGTCTGCGATCTCGGGCTGGGCCAGGTGGCGGAGGGGCGGCAGGTCTTTCCCACGCTGACGGTCGCGGAAAATCTCGATATCGGCGCCATGCTGCCGCGAGCCCGCGCGCAGCGCGCCAGGAATCGCGCGCGCGTATTGGCGATGTTTCCGAAGCTCGCCGAGCGCGCGCGGCAGCCGGCGGGCACGCTCTCCGGCGGCGAGCAGCAGATGCTCGCCATCGGCCGCTGCCTGATGGGCGCGCCGCAGCTCATCATGTTCGACGAGCCCTCGCTCGGCCTGGCGCCGGTCATCGTCCGCAGCGTTCTCGAGACGATCCGCGAGCTCAACGGCGAGGGCATCACCTGTTTGTTGGTCGAGCAGAACGTCGCGCTGTCGCTCAAGCTCGCGAGCCGGGCCTATGTGCTGGAAAACGGCCGGGTGACGCTGTCCGGCAGTGGCAGCGAGCTCCTGGCCGACGATCGCGTGCGCAGCGCGTATTTGGGATTGTAGATTTTTCACCGTTGATTGCCGCGCAAGCCGGAATCCAGAGTTTGTTGGGCTAAGAGCTGGGTTCCCGGCTTCGCGGGGACGAGCGGATTTGAAGTGTGCGTTTGAAGCGCGTGAATAGCTCAAAACGCCCGGCGCAGCCGTTCCATAATGACACCGAGCGCCGCGACCCGCGTGCTCAGCGGCACCAGCGGAAAGGATTGCCGCAAACGATTGAATACGTCGGCCGCGGTCGGCGCCTCGACATCGGCGAGAGCCGCGGCCATGGCGCGGGCCATGTCCGCTTCGGGCCGCCCGCTGAGCGTTGCCGGTACCATGGTGACGTCGCCGAACGGTATGGGCGGCTGGACGCGGAGAGTTATGTGGCGCGCGGGCATGGTGGACTCCAAGAGCAAGGGCTCGCTCTCAACCCGCCAATTTTGCGAAAGTTCCATCGGCGCGGTTGTCGAGGCCATGCCTTGTGGCTTACTTACCCATCGGCTTTTCGTATTGTCCGCCCGCTTTTCGCAGACCCATAATCTTGGAGCTTAGTGTCATGAAACTTTATTACTGGCCCGGTGCCTGCTCGCTCTCGCCGCATATCGTGTCGCGCGAAGCAGGCATCGATCTGCAACTGGCGCAGTTGGACCGGGCCGAGCGGAAGGCCCCGGACGGCACGGTGCTGTCCTCGGTCAATCCGAAGAACCAGGTGCCGGTGCTGGAAATGGACAATGGCCAGAGCCTCACCGAGGGGCCGGTGATCGTGCAATACCTCGCCGATCAGAAGCCGGCTTCCGGTCTCATTCCGCCGCCTGGAACGATCGATCGTTACCGCGTCCAGGAATGGCTGAACTTTATCTCGTCGGAATTGCACAAGACCTTCGGCCCGCTATTCCGTCCGACCACGCCGGAAGAGTTCAAGACGAGTTCCAAGGAGGTTCTCGGGCAGCGCTTCGACTGGATCGACAAGCAACTCGCCGGCAAGCAATACCTGATGGGCGACACGTTCACCGTCGCCGACGCGTACTTGTTCACGATCGTGCGGTGGTCGCCGCGCGTCGGCATCGATCTCGGCAAATGGCCCAACATCACCGCTTATTTGGAGCGCGTCGCGGCCCGGCCGAAGGTGCAGGAAGCGATGAAGGCGGAAGGGTTATTGCAGTAGGCGAAGCTGGCGCGCTGCCGGCAAAGTCCGCCGGGCGCGTTACCCGACCGCGACGGTTTCCAGCTCCGGGCTCTGCTCCTTGAGCTGCAGGCGATAGAACGAGGCGTAGCGGCCGCCCTTGCGCAAAAGCTCGTCGTGGCGGCCGGACTCGACGACCAGGCCGGCCTCGACGACGAGAATATTGTCGGCGTGGGTGATGGTCGAGAGCCGGTGGGCGATGACCAGGGTCGTGCGGCCCTTGCGCAGTTCCGCCAGCGCCTCCTGCACGTAGCGCTCGGATTCCGAATCAAGCGCCGCGGTCGCCTCATCGAGCAGGATGATCGGCGCGTTCTTGATCAGCGCGCGCGCAATGGCGATGCGCTGGCGCTGGCCGCCGGAGAGTTGCATGCCATGCTCGCCGACGGGAGTGTCGTAGCCGCCAGGAAAACCCGAGATGAATTCGTGGGCGTGCGCCGCCTTGGCCGCGGCGACGATCTCGGCTTCGCTGGCGCCGATGCGGCCAAGCCCGATATTCTCGCGGATCGTGCCGCGGAACAACTGCACGACCTGGCCGACATAGGCGATCTGGCCGCGCAGCGAGCCGCGCGATACCGACGCGATGTCCTGGCTGTCGATCAGGATGCGGCCTGAAGTCCACGGTGTAGAAGCGCAAAATCAGATCGAGCACGGTCGATTTGCCGCCGCCCGAGGGACCGACCAGCGCCGTCAGCTTGCCGGGCTGGGCGACGAAACTCATGCCCCGCAGCACCGGCGTGCCAGGGCGATAGGCGAAGCGGACGTCGGCGAATTCCAGCCGTCCGGTCGCGAGCTTGAGCGGCGGGCAATCGTCGTCCTTCGATTCGCCCGGCGGGCTATCGATGATCTCGTACAGCACCCGCACGCCGACCAGGTTGTTGTTGAGATCCATGTTGAGCCGCGCCAGCCGTTTGGCCGGCTCGTAGGCCAGAAGGAACGCCGCCAGGAAGGAAACGAATTGGCCCGGCGTGCCGCCGCCGGAAATCCCGCGATAGCCGCCGTAGATCATCGCCAGCGCCACGGCAATGCCGCCGAGCGTCTCCATCAGCGGACCGCCGCGATTGGAGACGCGCGCCATTTTGTTGGCTTCACTCTCGACCGAAGCGACGCTGGCGTCGAGCCGGCGCTGCATCTCGTCCTCGAGCGAAAAGGCCTTGACCATGCGCAGGCCTTGCAGCGCTTCCTGCATGGTCTCGATGATGCGCGTGCCGCCGGTGAACTGCATGCGGGCGATGTTGCGCACGCGGCGCGCCAGCTTGCGCAGGAAGAAGATCGCCGGCGGCGCCGCGACAAAGCCGGCGATCGACATCACCGGGTCCTGCGTCACCATCACGATGCAAAGCCCGATCAGCGACATGAGATCGCGGCCGATGGCGGTGATCAGAAGATTGATGACCGACGACACCGCTTGGGCGCCGGTGGTCAGCCGCGCGATGAATTCCGACGAATGCCGATCGGCGAAGAAGCTCATATTTTCGCGCAGCAGCTTCTCGAACATCCGCCGCTGATTGTCGGCGACGATGCGGTTGCCGATGTGCGAGAGCATGACGGCGCCGAAATAAGTCGCCAGGCCTTTGGCGGCGAAGATCGCCATCACCGCCACGCCGAGAATGACGATGCCGCGGAAATTGTGACTGAGATAAGCTTCGTTGGTCAGCGTGCCGATGAAATAGGCGCCGAGCGCCGTTGCCGCGGCGGCTACTGCCATCATCAACGAGGCCAGCGCGTAGCGCGGCCAGTGCACCAGCGCTTCATCGACCAGCAAACGGCGCAATAGAGCGAAAGTCGGATAAGCGTCAGACGATCCGGCCGTGGAATCTTTCATACGCTATCCGTTGGGTCCCGCGCGCCTTCGCCCCGCGCGAAAGCCCGCGCACCCTCAAGGCGTTCCATGCCCGGAAGGCACGGGATTTTCAAGCTATTTCGCGCCGCTACAGGGCCTTGGAACTGGCCGCTGCCGCGCGCTTCTTGGCTTGATCCGGCGCATGCGCGCGCCGTTCGGTCAGCGCGCGTTCCCACGCGAGCGCATGCGCGACAATGGTCGAAAGATCGTCGAAGCGCGGTTGCCAGTGCAGCGTCGTCCGTGCCCGTTGCGAGTTGGCAACGATCTGCGCCGGATCGCCCTCGCGGCGCGGCGCGATGTCGACCTTGAAATCGACGCCCGAGACGCGCTTGACGGTGTCGATCACGTCAAACACCGAGAAGCCGTGGCCGTAGCCGCAATTGAGCGTCAGCGACGGCCCGCCGGAGCGCAGATGACGCAGCGCGTCGGAATGCGCGCGGGCCAGATCGCTGACATGAATGTAGTCGCGAATGCACGAGCCGTCCGGTGTCGGATAATCGTTGCCGAAAACGTCGAGCTTGCCGCGCAAACCAAGCGCCGCTTCGACCGCGACCTTGATCAGATGCGTCGCCGCCTTGGTCGATTGTCCGGTGCGGCACAGCGGATCGGCGCCGGCGACGTTGAAGTAGCGCAGGATGACGTGGCCGAGGCCGTGCGCGCGGCCGGCATCGCCCAGCATGATTTCGCTCATCAGCTTCGACCAGCCGTAAGGCGAGATCGGCTGCGCCGGGGCATTCTCGGTCACGGGAATTTCCGCCGGATTGCCGTAGACCGCGGCGGTCGAGGAAAAGATGAAATGACGCACGCCGTTTTTCACCGCGCACTCGATCAGCGCGCGCGAATTGGCGGTGTTGTTGCGGTAATAGCCGAGCGGATCGCGCACCGAATCGGGAACGACGATCGAGGCGGCGAAATGGATGATGGCGTCGATGCCGTGCTGGCGGATGATGCGAGCGACGAGCTCCTGATCGCCGGTGTCGCCGACGACAAGCGGCACGCCCGGCGCCAGCGCCCAGTCGTGGCCGGTGGACAGATTGTCGAGCACGACGACGCGCTCGCCGGCTTCGGCGAGCTCAAGCACCATGTGGCTGCCGATATATCCGGCTCCGCCGGTAACCAGGATCGTCATGCGCCTAACCTGCCTTGTGCGACGTCTCGGCCCTACGCTGATTTGATGAATACGGCGTTATGCCGGCATTTCCGGCCTTGCCGCCGGCGCCAGGGCACCGCGCGTCGCGGCCAAAACTTGCTCCATGCCAATGTCGCGCATGCAGCGGTGGTGGACCAGCCGGCAGACCGGCTTGTGGCACGGCCGGCACGGCAGTTCGCTCGCGGTCTCGATGACCGCGGCCAGCGGATTGAGCGGCGCCCAATGCCATGGGCTCGTGGGGCCGAAAATCCCGATCGACGGCGTGCCGAGCGCGGCGGCGACATGGAGGAGACCGGAATCGTTTGACACCGCAACGGACGCGGCGCCAAGCGCGAGGATGGCATCGCGCAAATCCTTGCCGGTGAGGTCGCGGGCGCCGCTGTCGCCGGCGATCTCCGTCGCCAAGGATTTTTCGTCGGGGCCGCCCAAGATCCAAACCGCAAAGCCGTCGGCGGTGAGCTGGCGGGCAAGCGCCGCGTAAGCGGTCGCGGGCCAGCGCTTCGACGGGCCAACCGCGCCGGGCGCGAGCGCCACGATGCGGCGGTCGTCGGCCAAGCCGCGGCGGATGCGCCAGGCGGCGATCTCCGAGGCGGGGACCTTGAGCTCCGGCAGCGGCCATTCGGGCGGTTGCGTGGCGCCACGCGGCAAGGCCAGCATGGCGCAGCGGTCGACCATGCGCGGCAGCTTGCGCTCGCCGAACCGCACGTCGTTGAGCAGGATAAAGCGCACCTCGCCGGCGAAGCCGACCCGCTGCGGAATGCCGGCGAGAAACGGCGCCAGCGCCGCTTTCCAGGTGCGCGGCATGGTCAGGGCCATGCCATAGCCCTCGCGCTTGAAGCGTGCGGCAAGCGCCCGCTGCTGCGGGAGCGCGAGGCGGCCGCGCGGCAGGTCGGCGACGATGGATTGGCGGACGCCCGGCATGTAATCGGCCAAAGGCGCGCACAGCGTCGTCGCCAAAAGATCGACCGGACGGTTGGGAAAGCGCTGCCGCAGCAGCGTCACCACCGAATGGCAGCGGACGAAATCGCCGATCCACATATACGGCACGATCAGGATCGGGCTTGTGTCTTTCGTTACATCGCGCATCTCGGCTGCGTCGTTCACTGAATCAAAGTTCATTTTTATCTATGAACATAGATTCATTTTATCTGCCATCTGACGGCGGCTTAGCCCGTCCCGGCCGGGGTGTCCAGTGTTGCACCAGGGCCGAGACTGGGGCAAAGGGGGGCCGACGGGGTAAACCTCAAACGGTGTCGCGACGTCGATGTTGTTGGTCACCGGCGGGGCCGGCTTCATCGGCTCGAACGTGGTCGCGAGCCTCAACGAGGCCGGGCATTCCGACATCGCCGTCAACGACATCCTCGGCACCGGCCAAAAGTGGCGCAACCTCGCCGGGCGCCAGCTTGCCGAATTCGTGCCGGCTGCGGATCTGCTGCGCTGGCTCGACGGCCGCAAGCTCGACGCCGTTATACACATGGGCGCCATCTCTTCGACCACCGCGACCGACGTCGATCTGCTGATGGAAAATAATTTCCGGCTGTCGCTGCGCCTGTTCGAATGGTGCGCGGCGACACGCACGCCGTTCATCTATGCCTCCTCCGCCGCCACCTATGGCGACGGCTCTGCCGGCTTCTCCGACGACTATTCCATCGCCGCGCTCAAGCGGCTCAAGCCGCTGAACCCGTACGGCTGGAGCAAGCATCTGTTCGATCTCGCCGTCGTCGAACGCGTCGGGCGCAAAGATAAAGTGCCGCCGCAATGGGCCGGGCTTAAATTCTTCAACGTCTTTGGCCCCAATGAATATCACAAGGGCGAGATGATGAGTTTTGTTGCCAAGCGCTTCGACGAGGCCAAAGCCGGCGCGCCGATACGCCTGTTCAAGTCGCACCGCGCCGGCATTGCCGATGGCGAGCAAAAGCGCGACTTCATTTATGTGGACGACGCGGTGGCGGTGGTGCGCTGGCTGATGGAGACGCCGGCGGTATCGGGTATCTTCAATGTCGGCACCGGGCGGGCGACGAGCTTCCGCGAATTGATGACGGCGATGTTCGCCGCGCTCGGCAAAGCGCCGAACATAGACTATGTCGACATGCCGCTTTCGATCCGCGATACCTATCAGTATTTCACGCAAGCGGAGACTGCCAATCTGCGCCGCGCCGGTTTTGCCGCCGACTTCATGACGATCGAGGCCGGGGTAAAGAGCTACGTCAGCAACTATCTCGATCGCGCCGATCGCTTTCGCTGAACAGGGACCACGAGGCTGGCCACAGCATGTTCGATTTTGAGGAAGCGCTGCGGCTCGTTTCCAGGCAGACCATTCTCTGCATCGGCGACGTGATGCTCGACGACTTCGTCTATGGCGACGTGACGCGCATCTCGCCGGAAGCGCCGACGCCGGTGCTCCGGGTCAAGCACAACGTTATCGAGATCGGCGGCGCCGGCAACGTGGCGCGCAACATCGCCGCGCTCGGCGCGCACTGTATTTTTATCGGCCTCATTGGCAACGACGATGCCGGTTTCGTCTTGCGCGACGCGCTGGCCAAGCTCGGCGCCGTCGTTCCCGAACTCGTGATCGACAAGACCCGGCAGACAACGCGCAAAGTGCGTTTCGTCTCCGAGCATCACTCGGCGCACTTGATGCGGGCCGATTGGGAGACCGCCGACGCCGCCAGCGCGGACAGCGAGGCGGCGATCATCGCGGCCGCCGAAGCGGCGATGCCCAAGGCCGATGCCGTGGTGCTGTCGGACTATGCCAAAGGGATGCTCACCGAGCGCGTCATCCGCGCCGTCATCGACGCGGCCCGGCGTCTCGGCAAGCCGGTCATCGTCGATCCCAAGGGCCACGATTACCGCGTCTATCGCGGCGCCACCCTGATCACGCCGAACGCCAAGGAGCTTTCCGCCGCCGTGCATCGGCCGGTCACGACCGAGGCGGAGATTGCCGTTGCCGCCGCCGAGCTTGCGCATATGGTCGAGAGCGAGGCCGTACTGGTCACCCGGAGCGAAGAAGGCATGAGCCTCCACGTCGAGGGGCAGGCACCGATCCATGTTCCGGCCTATCCGGTCAAGGTGCGCGACGTGTCCGGCGCCGGCGATACGGTCGCCGCCGTGATGGCGGTGCTGCTGGCGATGAAGACGCCGTACGCGTTCGCCATGCGCGCCGCCAATGCCGCGGCCGCCGTCGTCGTCGGCAAGCGCGGCACCTCGACCGTTTCCCTTGGTGAACTGCGCCATCGCATTCTGCCGGCCGCGTCGCTTGCGCCCGAGGACAAGATCGTGTTCGACTGGTCGGTGCTCGACGAGCGTTTTGCCGACTGGCGCCGGCATGGCTTGCGCATCGGCTTCACCAATGGCTGCTTCGATCTCTTGCATCGCGGCCACGTCAAGTTGCTGGCCGAAGCGCGGGCGGCCTGCGACCGCCTGGTCGTCGGTCTCAATAGCGACGCCTCGACCGAGCGCTTGAAGGGCAAGGGCCGGCCGATCAATCCGGCGGAAGGGCGCGCCGAGGTGCTCGCCGCGCTCGAGGCCGTCGATCTCGTGGTCGTGTTCGAGGACGACACGCCGCTGGAATTGATCAAGCGGGTGCGGCCGGCGGTGCTGGTGAAGGGCGCCGATTACAAGATCGACCAGGTGGTCGGCCGCGACGTGGTCGAAAGCGCCGGCGGTGATGTTCTCCTGGTCAGCCTCGTGCCCGGGCATTCGACCACCGGCCTGGTGCGCCGCTCGGCCGAGTCGGCTGCACCGCCCAGCCGCTCGACCAAGCCTGTGAAATCTTAAACGGGCCGTCTCAGCAGGTCATGGCGCCGCGTATGCCCAGCCTTCCGATGCTCGCCGCCTTCGATCGCCGCCGCTGGTTCGCCGTCGTCGACTGGCTCGCCGTCGGCGTTGCAGTGTGGCTGCCATGGTCCACCACCGTGACCGACGTCCTGATTGTCGCATGGCTTATTGCCGTTCTTCCGACTCTGGACCTCCCGGCATTGCGGCGCACGCTCCCGACTGCGGCCGCTTACCTGCCGGTGCTGCTTTGGCTCCTGGCCGCCATCGGCATGCTGTGGGCCGACGTCAGCTGGGTCGAGCGTCTCGGCGGCCTGAACAAATTTCACCGGTTGCTGTTCGTTCCGCTGCTGCTCCTGCATTTCCAAAAATCGGAACGCGGCATCTGGGTGTTGTGGGGTTTCTTGGCCGCGACATCCGTCCTGCTGCTCGTGTCCTGGGCGTCGCTGTTCATTCCCGCGCTGGCCTCACGCGAGAACACCATCGGCGTGCCGGTCAAGGAATACATTTCGCAAAGCGCGGAATTCGTCGCCTGCGCCTTCGGCTTGTTGGCCTTCGCCTGTGGAGCCGCGCGCGAGCGGCGCTGGCGATTGGCACTGGGTTCGGTCGTTGCCGCTGTGCTGTTTCTTGCCGACATGCTGTTCGTCGTCACCAGCCGCACGGCGTTGTTGGTCATCGTGGCGCTGTTGCTTTTGCTGGCGTTTAGGGAATTCAGGTGGAAAGGCCTGGCGACCGCGCTGTTGGTGAGCTGCGTTATCGCGGCCGCGGTTTGGTCCGCTTCACCGTATCTGCGTGATCGGCTGACCACCTCGGTGACGGAGCTCAAGGCCTATCGGGAAAAAAACGCGGCGAACCCGACCGGCCTGCACCTCGAGTTTCTGCGCGAGTCACTGACATTCGTCAGCACCGCGCCGCTCCTTGGCCATGGCACCGGCTCGAATTCCGAAGCTCTTTCGCCAGGCCGCTGTCGGCGGCGAAGGCGCTTCGGCGGCGACCTGGGGAACGCCGCACGATCAGATTCTGGGCGTGGCGGTCCAGATCGGCCTGATCGGCGCGGTCGTGTTGATCGCCATGTGGATCGCGCATTTTTTGCTGTTCACCGGCAACGGGCTCATGTCGTTGATCGGAATGCTGGTCGTAGCCCAGAACGTTGTGTCGTCGACGTTTGACCTTTACCTGTTCGCATTCGTGCCGGGCTGGCTTTACGTATTCGGCGTCGGCGTCGTCGGCGGCATAGTGCTCCGTCAGCGCGATGGCGCTTCGACCAAAGCGGCAAGACCAGCCCAGGTATCGTGAACCGGCTGCCAGCCGGCGGCGATGAGCTTGCCGGAATCGACGCGCAAATTGCCGCCGAGGCGCTCCCATAGATCGTCGCGGCCCAGTGCCCGGAGCGGCGTTTCCACATAATGCGTCGGCAACGGAACGAGGAGTGGCCAGCGGCCCTGGGCCTTGCGCAGCGTCACGATCAAATCCGGCAGCCGCGGCGGAATTCCCGGATCGGCGACGATGTAGGTCTCGCCGATCGTCGCCGGAGAGGTCAGCACGAAAGTCAGCGCCGAGATGAAATTGTCGATGCTCACGAGCGAGCGCCGGTTGACGAAATCCTTGACCGGCAGCGGCCAGCGCGAGCGTGCCGCCCGCAACAGCAGCGCAAAATTTCCCTTCACGCCAGGACCATAAAATAACGCCGGACGCAGGATGGTGAACGGCACGCCCGACGCGCGCACCGCCGCTTCGGCGGCAAGCTTTGAACGGCCGTAAGCGTCGGTCGGTGCCGGTTCGTCGCGCTCGGTCAAGGCATGATCGGCGGACGGTCCGGTCTGCGCCCGCACCGAGGAGACGAACACGAAGTGCCGAACGCCGCTGCGTGCTGCGGCGGCGGCAAGCTCCGCCGTCGCCTGCCGATTGACGCGGTCGTAAAGTGCGGCGGCGGCGTCGCCGGTATGCGCAATGCCGGCCAGATGGACGACGCGATCGACGCCGTCGAGCAGCGGCGCCCAGTCAAACGGCTGTGCCAAATCCGGGTGCTGCACGACCTCGATTCCGGCGGCGAATGGCGGCTGCGGCGGCCGCCGCACGGCGGCGCGCACTTCGCGTCCGTCGCGCGCAAACGCCGTCACCACCGCGCGGCCGACAAAACCCGAAGCGCCGGTGACCAGCACACGCATCACGCTCTGTCCTCGATGCCGCAGGCGCGACGCGCCGTTGGCGGCGCCGCTCGACGACGGCTAATGCAGCGGCTCCAGTCCGGTTTGCATCCGCTCGAACGGAAAATAGGTCTGGGTGTCGCAATTGTCGGTCTGAACGGCGATAGCGATCGTCAACGATCTTGTTGCCATCGAGGAACAACGCATAGATGCGCACGTGGCCGTGGTCCTGGAAGCGCACGCAGGTTAGCCAATTCCAGCCCTTGATCGAATGAACCCATCGCGGGTCGGATATTTCGAATGCATCGTAGGACGCGTAATTCTTGAACACCGCTTTGAGGTGAATGGCGATCACCTCCCGAAAGGATGGATCGGGAGCCGGTTGGCGCAATATCCCCGCTGGTCTGCGGCGAGCCCGCTGCATCCGGCCAGGACTCCCAAGAAGGCAGCGGCTGTGAGCAACAACGCCACCAAAGCGGCGCGTTGCATCGACCGCCGGCCGGCATGTCGTTTATCCGGAATCAACGCCTGCAACCCTTGTTCCCGCCCTTGCGGCAACCACTCCTTGGCAAACGACTATGCTGAAACCACGACCGGGGCAATCAAACGCCCGTTAGCAAATCTTTGATGCCCAAGGGATAGAACGGGATAGCAGCGTGCCGACCGGCGCGCCGTGGGCCTTTCGGCCGACAC
Organism: uncultured Alphaproteobacteria bacterium; assembly: GCA_963829395.1. Lineage (GTDB taxonomy): Bacteria > Pseudomonadota > Alphaproteobacteria > Rhizobiales > Xanthobacteraceae > BOG-931. The sequence goes on from CAWHHX010000008.1 coordinate 120,523, forward strand.
AGTGCCGCCATGAAGGCGCTTCTCTTTTGCGGCCCGTGGCCGCTTGAGAATGACGTTGCGGGATCGGGTAGGCGAGATCGGGCAAGCGGGATCGGGTAAGATAGTCGCGGGCTCGCAGTTCGTCGCCGAGGAGAATCGAGGTTCGAATTTGGCGGCCGGTATCGACCAAGCGCCTGTTCACGCTGACCAGCAGCGCTGTGCGTCTGCCTGACGCTCGGGGCGTGCAGTTCGTTCTCCGGATTCGTCGCCGACACGTGGCCGACCTGGGCCGGCGGCATGCCGAAGGACGTGCCGCCGCGGCCCGGCGCGCCCGGTTACGAGGAGTTCATCGCTCACCAGCAACGCCAGGACGCCGCAACCGCCGCGGCGCCGGGCGCCGCGCTCCGGCACGACGGCCGCCACAATTCCCGCGACTGCCCCTGGTACGACCGCCGCCATTCCTGCTCCGACGGTTCTGCCGCCGGCGGGTAGCGCCAATACGCCGCCGCTGCCTCCTGCTTACGCGCGCCCCGACGATCGGAGCGCGACCCAGGGCGGCTTGTATTAGAACTGTGTTCGTCATCCTGAGGTGCCCGCGCGCAGCGCGGGCCTCGAAGGATGCATGCCGGGCCGTCGCCCTTCGAGGCTCGTGGAGCCTGCATCGGGCCGGCCACTTCGAGCCGGACCCGTTGGCTCGCACCTCAGGGTGACGGAATTGAGTTACGCCACGCCGGCGCGCAGCAGATCGTGGAAGTGCACGATGCCGACCGGGCGGTCCGTTGTCGACGACGATGAGCGCCGTGATCTTCGATGAATTGAGCAACTCCAGCGCCTCGCTGGCCAATTGATCGGGCCGGACGGTTTTCGGCGACGCGGTCATCACCTCGTCGACCGGCGCCTGCAGCAGATCGTCGCGCATGTGGCGGCGCAGATCGCCGTCGGTGATGACGCCGGCGAGCTTGCCGGCGGCGTCGGTGACGGCGACGCAGCCGAAACCCTTGGCCGACATTTCCACGATCGCCGCCGACATCGGCGCGCCGCGCGCGATCAGCGGCACCGCATCGCCCGGATGCATGACGTCGCGCACGAATTTGAGCGCCGCGCCGAGCTTGCCGCCGCGGATGAAACACGCCGAAATCGATCGCGGTGAAGCCGCGGCTTTCCAGCAGCGCGATCGCGAGCGCATCGCCGAGCGCGAGCTGCATCAGCGTCGACGTGGTCGGCGTGAGATTATGCGGACAGGCTTCGCGCGCCGGCGGCAGCGCCAGCACGATATCGGCGGCCTTGCCGAGCGTGCTCTCGGCGCTGACCGTGACCGCGATCAGCGTGATGCGGAAGCGGCGCGAATAGTCGATCAGGCTGCGCAGCTCTTCGGTCTCGCCCGACCAGGACAGCACCAGCATCACGTCGTCGCGAGGTGATCATGCCGAGATCGCCGTGGCTCGCGTCGGCGGCATGCACGAAAAACGCCGGCGTGCCGGTGGAGGCCAGCGTCGCGGCGATCTTGCGCGCGATGTGGCCCGATTTGCCCATGCCGGTGACGATCAGGCGGCCGCGCGCGCTGCGCGGATGGTGCTCGACGGCGGCGACGAAGGACGGCGCCGAGCCCGTCGCACATGGCCGCCGCCAGCGCCGCCAAGCCTTCGCGCTCGGTCTCGAGCGTGCGCAGCGCCGAGGCGACGAACGGCTGCGTCGGCCGCGTTCGCGCGGCTCGCGCTGGCCGAACTCTTTTTCGCGCTCATCGTCCATCTGATACCCAAACAACGCTGCCGACACACGCCGCGCCGGACGGCTCGCGGCAGCGCTACTTCTTCTCCCAGGCGGCGAACGCGTCGGCGAAGGCGCGATCGCCGGGCGGGCCTTTCTCCATCGCCAGGATGGCGCGGCCGCCATTGGTGTAGACGATCGGGATGTCGAACCACGGACGCTCCTTGAGCAGCTGAATGTTGCGCTGCAGGTCGGTCTCGACCGCGGAAAGCCCGATCAGAAAGAAGCCGTTGGTCACCTTGACCGCAAGTCCGGCCAGCGGCGTGCCGCGCGCCTGCTCCGATTGCTTCATCAGGATGCCCGGCACATTGGCGATGCCGCCGCCGGGGAAATCGGCCGGCAGGTTGAACATGATCTCGATCGTGTGGCTCGCCGGCAACGCCTGGTCGGTATTGCGGCGGAGCGACCAGGTCATGGTGATGTGCCGTTCGGGAATTTCCACGTCGGCGCGCACCGCGAGTTCCGGCGCCAATCCCGGGCCGGGCGAAACCGTCTCGGTGCGCCAGATCACCGAGCCGACATAGCGCTTGCCCTGCGGGTCGTTGGAGTCCTCTTCATAGAGCACGACGCGCTGCGCCACCGCCGGCGCCGCTTGGCTGCCGGCGCTGCCCGGCCGGCGCTTGGCCGCCGCGCCTTCCTGCGGCACCCGGCCGGAGAATTTCGGCTGCGAGATCGGCTTCGCGGCGCGGCGGGCCGGCTGCCGTGCGCCGATCTGGCGTGATGAATCGAAAGAGCCCGGTAATATGCGGCCACTGCCAGGAGAGCGTCGCCAGCACGCCGACGAGGATGATCAGCGCCACGACGAGCTTGATCAGCCCGCGATAGGACGCGCGCCGGCCGCGGCTGGCACGTGCTCGTCTTCGTGGGCTGTGCGGCGGCATGCCGCGCCGGCTCAGACGTCATCGTCGTCGACGGTCGTAGCCGCGTTCGCCGGCCGTGCCGACTGCCGCCATCGTGCTCGGCGCTCAGATCGTCGGCATCGCCTTCGCTGCCGTAATGCGTTGAGCGCGTCGCGGGTCGGCGTCCTCATCGCGGCGGATCGCGTGCGAGCGGCGGCCGTAGGAGTCGCGGGTGTCGCGCGCCGATTGCGCGGCTTTGGCCGAGGCGCCGCCGAGATCGTGCACCTCGCTCACCACGTCGCGGAAGCCCTTGATGCCGTCCCGCTTGAGCGACGGCGTCGGCGGTCGCGCGTTCAGCAGCCGCTCGCGCGCGCTCGGCTGGCGTCGCGGGCGCGGCGCGGCGGCGTCGCTCGGCTCGCCGGCTGCGGCAGGTCGGGTTCGGCGCCGGCGGCTCGGCGCGTCGCGGCTCGGCGCGGCCGCCATCGGCCGGCGCGTGGCGGTCGCGGCGCGGCGGCGGCGGCGGCCGGGCGGCTCGCGGGCTCGGCGCGCGCTTTGCGCGCTGCGTCGGCCTCGACCTTGCGGATGGCGTCTTCCAGCGCCAGGCGTTCTTTGGTGATTTCCGATTCCGACAGCGGCGGGTCGACGCGCGCGCAACTGCGTCACCAACGCGGTGCGCGCCCGTTCATAAAGCGCCCGTCGAGCTTCGCCCGTGCTTCTTTCAAGACCTTCCACGGCGCGGGCGATGAGCGGATGATAGTCGGTCATCGCTTGAGCTTACGCTCGCCTCTTTGATTTTTCATCTTTATTTCACGTCTCGAACGGGTTCTGCATCAGGATCGTGTCTTCGCGCTCCGGGCTGGTCGACAGCACGGCGGCCGAGCAGCCGATCAATTCCTCGATGCGGCGGACATATTTGATCGCCTGCGCCGGCAAATCGGCCCACGAGCGCGCGCGCGCGGTGCCTTCCTTCCAGCCGGCGATGGTCTCGTAGATCGGCTCGACCTGGGCCTGGGCGTGCTCGCTCGGCCGGCAGGTAGTCGATCTCGCGGCCGTCCAGGCGATAGCCGACGCAGACCTTGATTTCATCGAAGCCGTCGAGAATGTCGAGCTTGGTCAGCGCGAGGCCATTGATGCCGCTGGTGCGCACGCTCTGGCGCACCAGCACCGCGTCGAACCAGCCGCAGCGCCGCGGCCGGCCGGTGACGACGCCGAATTCCTTGCCGCGCTCGCCCAGCGTCCGGCCGATCTCGTTGTTTTGTTCGGTCGGAAACGGGCCGGCGCCGACGCGCGTGGTGTAGGCCTTGCAGATGCCGAGCACATAGCCGATCGCGCCCGGCCCGAGCCCCGAGCCGGTCGCCGCCTGGGCGGCGACCGTGTTCGAGGAGGTGACGAACGGATAGGTGCCGTGGTCGACGTCGAGCAGCGCGCCTTGCGCGCCTTCGAACAGGATGCGTTTGCCCTCGCGCCGCTTCTGCTCGAGCAGCGACCATACCGAATCCATAAAGGGCAGCACCGACGGCGCCACGCTTTCGAGTTCCTTGCGCACGTCGCGCGCGTCGATCGGATCGAGGCCGAGACCCCTGCGCAGCGCATTGTGATGCGTGAGCAAGCGCTCGATCTTGCGGTCGAGCGTCGCGCCGTCGGCCAGATCCATCAGGCGGATGGCGCGGCGGCCGACTTTGTCTTCATAGGCCGGGCCGATGCCGCGCCGCGTCGTGCCGATCGCTGAGCGCCGCGCTGGCATTCTCGCGGATGGCGTCGAGCTCGCGGTGCAGCGGCAGGATCAGCGCGGTGTTTTCGGCGATGCGCAGATTGTCCGGCGTGACGTCGATGCCCTGCTTTTTGAGCCTGGCGATTTCGTCGATCAGCGCGCGCGGATCGAGCACGACGCCGTTGCCGATGATCGACAGCTTGCCGGGGCGCACCACGCCCGACGGCAACAGCGAAAGCTTGTAGGTGGTGCCGTTGATGACGAGCGTGTGGCCGGCATTGTGGCCGCCCTGAAAGCGGACGACGATGTCGGCCTGCTCGGACAGCCAATCGACGATCTTGCCTTTGCCTTCGTCGCCCCATTGGGAGCCGACCACGACAACATTCGCCATGAGGAAGTGTCCCCAAGACCTGAAGAAGACCCGAAAGAGATTGAAGCGGAAGCCGTAACCCGCGTCTGAATCGGACAGGCGCAGCCGACCGCCTCGGATAACGGATGAGGCTGATGCGAAGCAAGGCGAACCGGCGCACTGGAGCGGCCGCCAGCTATGCATTAAATCATTGGATTTCACAGAAATTTTAGCTGGACAACTCGGCGCTTGCGAGTGGCGTCACGGCGACTGCGGCCGCCGATTGTGGCAGATTGGTTAAACCGGGACCAGTCATGCGCCGCAGGCACTGGTCGTGCCGCGCCAGTCCACGATAGCCCGGGCGGCGCACAAATCCGCTTGCGAGCGGGTTTCATTCTGAATTAGGGGGCGAGCGTTCCATGGCCGGGGCAGACGCCAGCTTTCGCGGCCAAAAGCGGCAGCTGGCTGTTCGACCAGCCTTATCTGTTGCTGTCGCTGACCTCGTTGTTCTGGGCCGGCAACACCATCGTCGGCCGCTTACGTTGTCGGGCATGTGCCACCGATCACGCTGGCCTGCATCCGCTGGGCCGGCGCGTTCCTGATCCTGCTGCCGTTTGCCGCGCCGCACCTGCTGCGCGATTGGCCGGTGATCCGCAAGCGCCTCGGACTCATGGCGCTGCTCGCGCTCGCCGGCTTCGCCGGTCTACAACACGATGGCTTACTACGGCCTGCAATACACCACCGCGATCCACGGCTCTGCTGCTGCAGTCGGCGTCGCCTTTGTTCGTGGCGCTGTGGAGCTTTGCGTTGTTCGGCGATCGCCTGACGGCGCGCCAGGCCGGCGGCATCTGCGTGTCGCTTGCCGGCGTTCTGGTCATCGTCAGCCAGGGCAGCTTCGCCGTTCTTGCCGGCAGCGGTTTCAATCGCGGCGATGCCTGGCTTTCTGATCGCGCTCGTGATCTACGCCTATTACATGGCGGCGCTGCGCAACCGGCCGCCGATGCATCCGCTGTCGTTTCTCGCCGTGGCGATGGGGCTTGGCGCGCTGATGCTGCTGCCGGCGATGGCGTGGGAGCTGGCGAGCGGCAAGACCTTCGTCCTGGACGCGGTCAGCGTCGCGAGCTTCGTTTTCGTCAGCGTCTTTCCGTCATTGCTCGGTTATCTGTTCCTCAACCGCGGCGTCGCGTTGATCGGCGCCAACCGCGCGGCGCCGTTCATCCACCTCGTGCCGGTGTTCGGATCGGTGATGGCGGTGGCGTTTCTCGGCGAGCGCTTCGAGCTCTACCACGGCGTCGGCTATGCGCTGGTGTTCGCCGGCATCACGGTGGCGGCGCGGAAGCCGCTGAGCTGATTGTTTCAATCGCGATCCTGGGCGCAATGAAAAATGCCGAGGATTGTTATGCCCTCGTCGCCAGGGTCCACCTCGTAAACAAGCAAATACGGGTACCGTCTTACAACCCATTCGCGCGTGTTCAGCGCGCGCCCTGGCCGACCTGAGTAGGGAAAATACCGCAAAAGCTCTGCCGCCTGACGTAGGCTGGCGCCGATCCTCGCGGCTGCAGCAGGGTTCCTTTGATCGATGTATTCGTGAATCGCGAGGAGTTGCGATCGCGCGCGGGCGCTAAATCGCAGCGCTAGCGGCCGAACCGCCGCCACACCCCGTCCATTTCGGCATCACTTGCGATCTCGCCCTCGCGCACTTCGCGCTTTGCAAGTTCAACTTCCGCCACCTGTTGGTCACTGAGCTGATAGCGGTGTGCCTCTGGGTTCGCAAAGCCCAAAAGAATTCTGCCGCAAGCTCTTGTTCGCGCGGCGGCAGGTGTTGAACACTGGCAATAGCTTCTTCGAGCAACTTGATCATGTTCTATTCTATCATGGCAGGTCGCCGGCACAAGATTTTTGCTGGCCGCATCCCACACTCAAAACCGCAGCGGCTTGGCTTGCTGCACCTGCGGCAGCGCGCGCACCTTGGCGAGCACGTCCGCCGACAATTCGCCGTCGATCTCGATCAGCGCGACGGCATTGCCGCCGGGCGCGTCGCGGCCGACGTGAAAGGTCGCGATGTTGATGCCGGCATCGCCCAAGGTCGAGGAGAATTTGCCGATGAAGCCCGGCTTGTCGAGATTGGTGATGTAGATCATCGAGGCGCCGAATTCGGCATCCATGCGGATACCCTTGATGTCGACAATGCGCGGACGGCCATCGGCATAGACCGTGCCGGCAACGCGCCGGGTCTGGCGGTCGGTGGTCACCGTGAGCGTGATCAGGCTCTCGTAATCGCCCTCAGCGTCGCGGCGGGTTTCCTCAATGGCGATGCCGCGATCCTTGGCGACGCTCGGTGCCGAGACCACATTGATGTCTTGCAGCATCGGACGCAACAGCCCGGCGATTGCCGCCGAGGACAGCGCCCGGGTATTCATCTTCGCCACGATGCCCTCGTACGATATCTGCACGCGGTGGATGCCGCTCTCGGTGAGCTGGCCGGCAAACGAGCCGAGCTTCTCCGCCAGCGCCACGAACGGCTTGAGCTTCGGCGCTTCCTCGGCGGTGATCGAGGGGAAATTGACGGCGTTGGTGATGGCGCCGCGCACCAGATAGTCGGCCATCTGTTCGGCGATCTGCAGCGCCACGTTCTCCTGCGCCTCCGTGGTCGAGGCGCCGAGATGCGGCGTGCAGACCACGTTCGGCAGCTTGAACAGCGGGCTGTCCGTTGCCGGCTCGGTGGTGAACACGTCGAGCGCGGCGCCGGCCACGCGGCCGGCGGACAGCGCCTCGAACAAGGCTGCCTCGTCGACCAGCCCGCCGCGGGCGCAATTGACCAGGCGAAGGCTCTTCTTCGTCAGCTTGAGCGACTCGGCATTGATGATGTTGCGGGTCTTCTCGGTCAGCGGCGTGTGCAGCGTGATGAAATCGGCGCGGCGCAGCAAATCCTCGAGCGCGACCTTTTCGACGCCGAGATCGATGGCACGCTCATCGGACAGGAATGGATCGTAGGCGACGACTTTCATCTTCATGCCGAGCGCGCGGTCGGCGACGATCGAGCCGATATTGCCGCAGCCGATGACGCCGAGCGTCTTGCCGAAAATCTCGACGCCGAGAAATTTGTTCTTTTCCCATTTGCCGGCTCGGGTCGAGGCGTCGGCTTCGGGAATTTGCCGCGCCAGCGACAGCATCAGCGTGATGGCGTGCTCGGCGGTGGTGATCGAATTGCCGAACGGCGTATTCATCACGATGATGCCGCGGGCCGTCGCCGCGGGAATGTCGACATTGTCGACGCCGATACCGGCGCGGCCGATCACTTTGAGGTTTTGCGCCCGCTCCAGAATTTTCGGCGTGACTTTGGTCGCCGAGCGGATCGCCAGCCCGTCAAAGCCGTTGATCGCCTCGGCGAGCTTGTCCTTGTCCTTGCCGAGATTGGGCTGGAAGTCGACCTCCAGGCCGCGATCCTTGAAGATCGACACGGCGGCAGGCGACAGCGCGTCGGAGATGAGAACTTTGGCAGGCATGTTTGCAACCCGGAAATGTTGATGCCAAGCGACATTTTCTCTCCGCAAGGAGAGGCAGAAATCACGCGGCCTTCGCGAGGGCGTCCTTGGCCTTGGCGTAGGCCCAGTCGAGCCAGGCCGTGAGCGCTTCGACATCGGCGCGCTCGACGGTCGAGCCGCACCAGATCCGCAAGCCCGGCGGCGCATCGCGATAGGCGTCGATGTCGTAGGCGATGCCTTCCTTGTCGAGGGCTGCGGCAATGCCCTTGACGAACGCGGCCTGGGCGTCGGGCGCAAGCCGGGTTACGGCCGGGTCGACCACCTTGAGGCAGACCGAGGTGTTGGAGCGGATCGCCGGATCGCGGGCGAGAAAATCGATCCACTTGGCACGGCCCACCCACTCGGCGATGACACGGGCATTGCCGTCGGCGCGGGCGCGAAGCCCGGCGAGTCCGCCGGCGGCTTTTGCCCATTCCAGCGCATCAAGATAATCTTCCACGCACAGCATCGACGGCGTGTTGATGGTTTCGCCCTGGAAGATGCCGTCGATGATTTTGCCGCCCTTGGTCATGCGGAAGATTTTCGGCAGCGGCCACGGCGGCGCGTAGCTCTCCAGCCGCGCTACCGCGCGCGGCGAAAGGATCAGCATGCCGTGCGCGGCTTCACCGCCCAGCGCCTTCTGCCAGGAGAACGTCACGACATCGAGCTTGTCCCATGCGAGCGGCTGTGCGAACGCCGCCGAGGTCGCGTCGCAGATGGTCAGCCCGCCGCGATCGGCGGCGATCCAGTCGGCATTGGCAACGCGCACGCCCGACGTCGTGCCGTTCCAGGTGAAGACGACGTCGCTTGCCGGATCGACCTTGGTCAGGTCGGGCAATTCGCCGTAGGCGGCCTTGAGTGTCGTCACGTCCTTGAGTTTGAGCTCTTTGACGACGTCGTTGACCCAGCCTTCGCCAAACGACTCCCAGGCCAGAAGCGTCACCGGGCGCGGGCCGAGCAGCGACCACAGCGCCATCTCGACCGCCCCGGTATCGGACGCCGGCACGATGCCGATGCGATAATCGGCCGGCACTTGTAGGACTTCGCGGGTCAGGTCGATGGCGCGCTTGAGCTTGGCCTTGCCCGGTTTCGAGCGGTGCGAGCGGCCGAGGAAAGCGCCGGCGAGGCTTTGCGGGCTCCAGCCGGGGCGCTTGGCGCAGGGGCCGGACGAAAAATGCGGCACAGACGGCCGCACCGCGGGCATGGCAGTTGTCATCATTCTATCCTTCCAGATAGGCGCCCCTCGTTGGGGAGGGGTGTCCCGCGTCTGCACCTAAGGAAGGAAGGCCGCGGCGTCAAGCGGCTTGGCGGCCGGCGGTCGGGGTTTAGAACTTGTAGCCGACGCCGACGCGGCCGCTGATGACGGCAAGCGATAGAATTCGAAATCGGCGCGAACTGGACGAAGTCGAATTCGCCGCGCACGAATATGTTCGGCGTCAACGCCCAATCAAGTCCGCCGCCGACAGTGTAGCCGTAGAGCAGCGCGTTATCTTGCCCGGCACTGGCTGGAAAGGAAAAAAAGCTGCAATTCGGTGTCGATACTCCGGTCCCCAAGCAGGAAAAATCGGCGTTGGCTGGAGGTGTTGTGTTGCTTTGCGCAACGTTCGTAACGGCGGACACGCTGTAGCTTGCTCGTCCGACCGCCATGCCGATGAAACCGTACGGCAGGAGATTGCCGACGACATATCCTGCGCGGAACCGCGCTTCCCCGTAGTCGGTCAGATCCATGCGGCCATTGGCGCCGACCGCCACGGCGGAGCTCAAGGCCGGGAAGACGCGCGCGATTGCCGTGGAAGCGGCCGTGGTGTTCAAATTGGTGTGCGTATAGGTGGCTTCGACGCCGGTTATGAGGTCCTGCCACTGCATGTTGTAACCGAGAAAGCCGCCCACGCCGGCCGCGACAGCGCTTCCTCTGCCGAGCACCTGAAACGTCGAAGGATGCGCTTGGTCTTCGATGCTCGTTTCTTGCAAGCTGAAAGCCACCAGCGGCCGCGTCGCTGTCGCAAAGTCGGTCGTCGCGCTGCCGTAGCTGAACGCGCCGCCGAAATAGAACCCGCTCCAGCGCGTGAAGGTTGCCGGCCCTACTGTCATCACTGGGGCTATAGGTACCACCGGCATTGCGGTGCCGCGCAGGATCGGGAGGTCGTAGTCGCCGGCAAGCGCGGGCGACGCCACGCCGAAGACGATCAAAAGGCAGAACACCCAACGCATCGGCCGCTCTTTCATCCGTTTTGCGCCCGCGGCGCGGCCAGGATCGGCCCGCAACGAATCAGCCGCGGCTCGACAGCGGCGGCTGCATCGGCACGTATTGCTGGTGTGGCGCCGGGACATATTGCGGCGGCGGCACCGGGACGTATTGCGGCTGCGGCGCCGGCATGTATTGCGGCTGCGGTGCCGGCATATATTGCGGTTGCGCGGCGAAGACCGGCTGCGCCATCGACGCAAATCCAAAACCGCCGGCGGGGAACAACCAGCGCAAGCCGATGCGGAAATCCTGCGAGGTGATTTCGTGCAGCGTGTAGAAGGCGCCCGGACACACCGCCGTATTCTGACAATGCACGACCGCGGTTTGCGGCGAGCCCAGATCCAGGAAACGCCAGCTCAGGTCGATCTTGAGATTGTCGTTGACGTTGTAGGTCAGGCCGGCCTGCACGTCCCAAGCCAGGTTCCACTGGGTGCTGTCGCTGAAGGTGTAGCCGAAGCCGACCGTGCCGTTGCTGCCGATGATGCCCTGATCCTGGACGCCGCTGATCATGTTGCGGGCGCCGCCGATGCCGGCGCCGATAAACGGCGTGATGCACCACCAGGTGCCGAGATCGACATAGCCGTTGGCGAGGAAGACGGCGGAGGAGAAATTGCCGGTATTGATGTCGAAGCAGGTGGCGCCGCCGCAGAAGTCGGTGTAGCTGCCGGTCGCCTTGAATCCCGCCTTGGTGCGATATTCGCCGGTTACGTCGAACCGGAACCAGCTGTTCCATTCGTAGCCGATGCCGAAGCCGAAGATCGCGGTGTCTTGAATGTCTTTCTGGACGATCTGCCAGCTCGGCGGCCACACGAACGCAGAGTTGGTCTGTGAATGATCGAACGAGCTGAAGGTTTGCACGCCGACGCCGACGTCGCCGCGCAGATACCACCGGCCGGTGTCGCAGCAGGGCGCCTGTTGATAGACAATCTGAGGCGGCGGCTGCATCGGCATAGGCATGTCGGCCGCGTGCGCTGCCGTACTCGCGATGGTGACCGCCGCAGCGGCGATGAAGGATTTTACGCTGACCATCTGCTTCATCCTTTTCTCGACGCGGCCACGCACGCGCGGCCGAGCGTCGCTGAACGGAGCAAAAGGTGTCAGGAAATCCTTAAACGCCTCTTAACCTTAACTCTTAACCGTGTTTGTTAGTATTTTTACCGGCGAGGCCGACACGGCGGCGCGGCGCGGCGCGGCCGAAACACCGCAAGTCGCGCCATGGCGCGCTGATTCCGCCGCGGCTTGGTTAATTGCTGGTTAATGCTGAAGACGCCGGCGGTAACGATGCACAGCCGCCAGGTTAATCCTTATGGTCGTCGTCGAGCTCGCCGATATGGTGTTGGGCGTAAAGCTCGACGCCGAGCTTGGCGACCAGATCGAGCTGGGTTTCGAGGAAGTCGATATGATGCTCCTCGTCGCTCATCAGCTTCTCGAACAGGTCGCGCGAGACGTAGTCTTTCACCGCATGGCAATGGGTGGCGGCTTCCTCGTAGAGGGCGCGCGCATGCATCTCGGCGCGCAGATCGCAATCGAGCACTTCCTTCACGGTCTGGCCGATGTTCAAGGGATCGAGCACCTGCATGTTCGGAAAGCCGTCGAGGAAGATGATTCGCTCGATGATCTTATCGGCGTGTTCCATCTCCTCGATCGATTCCTTGCGCCATTGCTTGGCGAGGGACTTGTAGCCCCAATTGTCGAGCAGACGATAATGCAGCCAATATTGATTGACGGCTGTGAGCTCGTGCCGGAGCGCCTTGTTGAGGAATTCGACGACTCCGGGCTCGCCGCGCATGATCGTGCTCTCCTGTTACCGCCGCACGCTATCGAGGGTGCGTGTTGATTGTAACGATTATAACCTTTGCGACGAATGCGCAAAGGCGCGGCGGCAAGCGCGTTTCCGCTCAAGTTTTAATTGTGGACAGGCTTAGGAGCCGGTGCCATTTGCCCGACAGCATGGCGCGTCGGCCGCGGCCAGCGCTTCGTCCATGATTCGGCGGATGGTTCGCGCACAGCGGCCGCACTGTGCGCTGCAGCCAAGGCAGCCATAGACTTCACCGGTGGTCCGCGCCGCTTCTTCGCCGGAAAGCGTCGAGCGGACGTCGTGATCGGTCAGCACATTGCAGGAGCAAACGATCATCACAGCACAGGCCGGCGTTCTATTGCCGGCGTTCCATTGGTAGCAGCCGCAACCATTTAGGGCCGCGGAAATCCGATTTCAATCAAAAAATCCTTCTTTTTAGTTATTCTAACCTGTTGTGAATTCAGCTCATTCCGCCGACGACGCCGACAACGCGGCGTTAGCGATAAAACGCCTTTGTGCGGCGGGGTTTAGGCCGAATGGCCCCGACATCGATGCCGAGGCGATCAGGCGATGGCCGTTTCCTCGGAATCCTCGTCCCGCCGCCGCCGGCGGCCGCGGGACCGTATCCGGCACAGGCGCGCCGGGATGGCGCACACATCCTCAATCAAGCCGACAAGGCGCTGGCCGCGGCCGAGCGCCCGATCCAGCGCCGCCATGGTTCGCGCCTGGCCCGGATCGTCGTCGTTGACCCAGGTGCGCAGAACCGACGCGAACAACGCGGCGAGGCCTTGCGCGCGGATCATGCCGCGCGGGCCCGCTGAGCCGATGCCGGCGGCGGTCAGCATCCATTGCTGCGAGCGCAGCGCCAAGCCGTTGAGCGCCAGCGCCAGCGGCGGATTGCGCCGTGCCGAGCGCAGCAGCGAGCGGACGGCATCGCGATGCGGCGCCAGGATCTCAAGCCGCCGCATCAATATGTCGAACAGCCGCTCGCGTTCCGGCTCTTCGGCCATGTCGCTCAAATCCTCGGCGAGCACAGCGCGATCGGTCGCTTTGATGTGAGCGGCGACGATGGCGAGCGTCGAGGGAAATTCGTCGCGCAATTGCGCCAACGAGACGCCGGCCCGTCCGGCGATATCGGCCAAGCCGATCGTCTCGAACGGCTTGTCGGCCAGAAGCGCCAGCAGCGCCGCGATGATTTTCTCGCGGTCGGTGGTCGGGGCGGAAGGTCCGCCGGCTGGCGCGGCGCGCTCGGACCGTTCGGCGGCTTTGCGGGCGGGCTTGTGGGCGGGTCTGCGGGCCATGACCAAACTCCTGCACTACTCGGCGCGTGACCGACCGCCTGAATGTACGCCGCGTGCCGCGCGGTTCCAAGGTCGCATTCCAAGATGCCGCGGATCAGCCCGCGAGCTTGCGCGAGCGCTGCGTCGCGGCGACGACCGCCTTTTTCAGCAGCGGCGCCAAGCCGTCGTCGGCCATCAGCACATCGAGGGCCACCGCCGTGGTGCCGCCGGGCGAGGTGACGTTCGCGCGCAAGGTTGCGGCAGGAAGCGCCGAGCGGTGCAGCAACTCGCCGGCGCCGGCGACGGTTTCGCGGGCGAGCCGGTCGGCGAGTGCTGGCGGCAGTCCGGCCGCGGCGCCGGCCTGCGCCAACGCTTCGGCGAGCAGGAAAACATAGGCCGGCCCCGATCCGGATACGGCCGTCACCGCGTCCATCAGCGTCTCGTCGGCGACCCACTCGACCGTTCCGGTGGCGGCAAGCAGGCGGTGGGCAAGGTCGCGTTGCGCGTCGCTGGCCCGGAGCGGCACCGCCACCGTGATGCCGCGGCCGATCGAGGCTGGCAAATTCGGCATGGCGCGCACGAACGCGCCGGCGTTTTTCAGTGAGCGCGAGAGGAACTGCAGCGTCCGCCCGGCCATGATCGACACGACGAGCGTCGACGGGCCGATCAGCGGCGCGAGCGCCGGCATTGCCTGGTCGGCGGTTTGCGGCTTCACCGCGATGACGATCGCGGTGACGTCGGGCAATGCGGCCGCGGCCGGATTGAGGCGCACGCCGCGCGCGGCGAGTGCCGCTATTGGCGGCGACGGATCCGGCTCGATCACCGCGACCTTGGCCGGATCGAGCCCGGCGCGCAGCCAGCCGTCGAGCAGCGCGCCGCCCATCTTGCCGGCGCCGGCCAGAACGATCAGGCCGGAGAAATCGCGCAAATCAGGGTTCGCACCCGCCGAAGACATGCTCCAGCTTAGGCTTCGCCGGAGGTCTCGAACAGAGCGGCATCCATGGCCTCGCGCGCCGATTTGCCGGCCCAGACGACGAACTGGAATGCCGGGAAATAGCGCTCGCAGGCGTCCAGCGCGCTGCCGAGCACCGCCTCGCATTGCCGGCCCGACGCGGACACGCCGCCGGCGAGCAGCAAGGCGTGACGGAACATCACCACGCCGTTCTGCATCCAGACGTCGAAGTGTCCGATCCACAATTGCTCGTTGATGAGGGCGACGAGCTGCTGAACCTCGTTGAGGCGCAACTCCGGCACGCGCATATCGAAGGCGCAGGCGAGATGCAACGCCTCGATCTCGCTCATCCAGGTGAAGGAGACCTGATAATTGGTCCAGCGGCCGGTGACGACGATCGCGATCTCGTCCTCGCCGGCGCGTTCAAACGGCCAGCTGTTGCCGGCCGCCATGTGCTCGACCACGTCGAGCGGACTGTCGTGGGCGTCGCGTGCGATCTCGATAATGGACATGCGGCCTCCACAGCGCCGGTATAGGTGGACATGCGCACGCCACTGAACATCGCCAAGGACGCAACCAGACCGGGCTGCGATATGCCGCAGGAGCAACCGTCCCGGCCGATTGACTCCGGCCGCGAATCAGCCCGCACCGACAATATAAACGGCTCGATTCTCCGGCCAAAGCCTTCGCTTGGATGCTTGACTGCAGCCGCCTACCGGCCCCGTCCGCACTCATGAAGTGATTTGCCGCCTTGGCACAATGCAGCGCCGATGACAGTCCACAGCGCCGACTGCGACAAGTTGAACTCGGGGGTCGGCGGGACGGCCGCAACTGAGCCTGTCAGGCGTCAGGCCCAACGGCCATTCCGCGTCATTGCGAGCGGAAGCGAAGCAATCCAGCTCCGGCGCCGAGCTGGATTGGTTTGTCGCTGCCGCTCCTCGCAATGACGAGGAGGTCAATCGAAGAACAGGCTCGAGACCGATTCCTCCGACGCGGTACGGCTGATGGCTTCGCCGATCAGCGTCGCGATCGAGAGCACGCGAATGTTGGGCGAGTCTTTGACTTCCTCGGTCGGCTGGATCGAATCAGTGATCACCAGCTCCTTGAGATTCGATTTGTTGATGCGGGCGACGGCGCCGCCCGACAGCACGCCGTGGGTGATGTAGCCGTACACGGCGCTGGCGCCTTTCTCCAACAGCGCATCGGCGGCGTTTAGGAGCGTGCCGCCGGAATCCATAATATCGTCGACCAGGAGGCAGATGCGGCCGTCCACCTCGCCGATGACGTTCGCGACTTCCGACTCGCCCGCTCGCTCGCGCCTTTTGTCGACGATGGCGAGCGGCGCGTTGATGCGCTTGGCGAGGCCGCGGGCCCGCACCACGCCGCCGACGTCGGGCGAAACCACCATGACGTCGGCAAGATCGAAGCGTTGTTTGATGTCGCGCACCATGACCGGGGAAGCAAACAGATTGTCGGTCGGGATGTCGAAGAAGCCCTGGATCTGCCCGGCATGCAGGTCGAGCGTCAGCACGCGGTCGACGCCGGCGCGGGTGATGAGGTTGGCGACGAGCTTGGCGGAGATCGGCGTTCGCGGCCCGGGCTTGCGGTCCTGCCGGGCATAACCGTAATAGGGAATCACCGCGGTGATGCGGCGCGCCGAGGCGCGGCGCAACGCGTCGATGATGATCAGTAATTCCATCAGGTGGTCGTTGGCCGGATAGGAGGTCGACTGAATGACGAAGACGTCGGCGCCGCGGACGTTTTCCTGAATCTCGACGAAGATCTCCATATCGGCGAAACGGCGGACCACCGCCTTGGTGAGCGGCATGCCGATATAGGCGCCGATGCCTTCGGCCAGCACCGGGTTGGAATTGCCGGAGACGAGCTTGATGGCTCCGTTGTTACTCGCCATTCCGCTCTCCTGGATTCCGCTGTCCTGGATTCCGTTGTCGGGGGCGCCCATAGCTCCGGCCAAAAACAAGGTCCTGATACAAGCCGCTTACCGGGCTGGCAACATGAATCAGGGCCTTGTCCCCGCAGGATTTTTCGGCGCGGGGGTATCAATCCCGGACACGGTAAATTGCCCGCCAAAGCGAATAGCGAAGTGGCGAATAGTGAAGTGGCGAATGGCGAAGTGGCGAATGGCGATTTGTGGCTCTACCCCATTCGCCGTTCGCCACTCGCTACTCCCTATCGCCATTCGCCAACGCAATAGCATTCACGTGCCGGCCATAATCCGGCTCGGCGCGATGGGTGGTGCGGCGGAAACTGAAAAATCGCGCCGGCTCCGCGTAAGTGCACAGGCCGAGATCCTCGATCTGTCGGACGCCGGCCCGATCGAGCCGCGCGGCGATATAGCCGCCGAGATCGAACAGCGCATGGTCGTCGCGCGCGGCCGGGCGGAAGAAGCGCTCGGAGCCTTTGTCCTCGGCGGCAAAGCGCGCCATGAGATCGGGGCCGACTTCGTAATTTTGTTGCCGGATCATCGGGCCGAGCGCGGCGCGGATGCGGTTGCGCTCGGCGCCGAGCCGCTCCATCGCCGCGACAGTCGCCTCGGCGACGCCGGTCAGGGCGCCGCGCCAGCCGGCATGGGCCGCGCCGATCACGCGCGCCGCCGGATCGGCCAACAGGATCGGGCCGCAATCGGCCGTGCTCACGCCGATGGCGAGGCCTGCCGTGCGGGTGACCATGGCGTCGGCGCGCGGCCGCGCCTCGATCGGCCAAGGTTCTTCGGCGACGACGACATGCGGCGAATGGATTTGGTAGGCGGTGAGCAAACAATGCGGGGCGACGCCGAGCGCCGTCGCCATGCGTCCGCGATTCTCCGCCACGTGGCCGGCATCGTCGCGCGAGCCGACCCCGCCATTGAGGCTCGAATAAAGACCGCCGGACACGCCGCCTTCGCGCGTGAAGAAAGCGTGGCGGATTCCGGTCAGCATCAGCGTCGGCGCCTGGATCATCATCGGGTCCGCTCGCCGCTATTTCTCGAATCCGGGCAACACGCCGAATTTCGGGTCGGCGATGGCCAGCACCTTGAACAATTCGCCCATGCCTTTCGGCCCGGTTTCGGTCAGCCGCGCCAGCGCGCTGTCGATCGCGGCGGTCTTGTCGGGCGGAGCTTGCGACTTCAGCATGGCCGCGCGCTTTTCGATGCCCAGCCGGTGGAGGAAATCGCGCTGCGAAAGCGGACCATGGACGCGCGCGCCGATGATTTCCGCGTTGTTCGCCAGCGTGCTGAAATCGACATGGGCGGTGAGGTCGGCTTCGCCCGGCGAACGCAGCGGGTCGGTGTAGGAATGGCCGGCGACCGCTTGCAGCGTTTCGCCGAGACCTTGCCGAACGTGACCGTAATCGATGATGAGCGCCACGCCGTCGGTGCGCGTGCGCCGTCCGAGTTCAAGGGCGATTGCATCGGGGCGCCATTCATAGATCGAGCCCTCCGGCGACTGGCGCAAGTCCCGCGGCAGCGTGGCGTCGAAATGCGGCAGCGGGTCGCGCGCCGCGCCGATCACAAGCTTGCCGTCGGCGGCGACCTCGACCACGCGTTCGTGCCAACCGTCGGCGCGTTTGATCGCCTGATGCACCGGCAGCGCGTCGATGAATTCGTTGGCGATGATGATCGCCGGCCCGCCGGGGATATCGGTCAGCGCCGGATGCCACAGCACCGGCTCGCCGAGGCCTTCGAGCCGCTGTTGCTGCACGGCTTGCAGCTTCGGGCTGATCTCCACCATATGCAGCACGATCGCGGTGTAGAAGCTGCGCACCGTCTTCGCCGCGCGCAGCGCGTCGATCATCAGCGTGCCGCGGCCGGGCCCAAGCTCGATGATGCGCACGTTTTCCGGCGCGCCCATTTGCTTCCAGACCGCGGCCATCCACAAGCCGATCAGTTCGCCGAACATCTGGCTGATCTCCGGCGCGGTGATGAAGTCGCCGGCGGCGCCGATCGGATCGTGGGTGACGTAATAGCCGTATTGCGGATGCGTCAGGCAAAGCCGCATGTAATCGGCCAGCGGCATCGGCCCGGCGATGGCAATCAACCGGCGGATTTCGGCTTCGAGCGGCGAGCGTTCGTCAGCCATTGTTCGCGATCGGTTGTTTGGCGATCGGTTGGCGGGACAGCGCCACGATGATGAGGCCGAGGCCGGCAACGATCAGCGGAATGCAAAGCAGCATCCCCATCGTGAGGCCCCCGGTGCTCCTGGTGAATGCTTCGAGCTGCGCATCGGGCTCGCGGAAGAACTCGCAGACGGTGCGGGCGATACCATAGCCGAAGAAGAACGCCCCGGTGATGAGACCGGGCCGCCTGAGCGCGCCGAGCCGGACCAAGATGCCGAGCACGATCAACAGCACGAGGCCTTCGAGCGTCGCTTCGTAGAGCTGGCTCGGGTGGCGCGGGATCGGTCCGCCGTTGGGGAAGATCATCGCCCACGACACGTCGGTCGGCCGACCCCACAATTCGCCGTTGATGAAATTGGCGATGCGGCCGAGGAACAAGCCGATCGGGCAGACCGCGGTGGTGACGTCGCCGAGCGACAGGATCGGCAAGCCGCGGCGCAGCGCGAACACGACGGTGGCGACGACGCAGCCGAGAACGCCGCCATGAAACGACATGCCGCCGTTCCACAATTCGAAAATTTGGATCGGATGCGCGGCAAATTGCGGAAGATTGTAGAACAGCACGTAGCCGATGCGGCCGCCGAGGATGATGCCGAGCGTGATCCAAATGACGAAATCGTCGAACTGTCCGACGGTGATCGGCGCCGGTCCGCCCCACAAGCGCTGCGCGGCGATCATGGCGCGCGCATACATCCAGCCGGCGATGATGCCGACAATGTAGGCAAGCGCGTACCAGCGCACAGAAAATGGTCCGATGGACACCAGCACCGGATTGATCGCGGGGAAGGGGATAACCGGCAGAACGAGCATCGAAAGCTCCCAGCAGGCGTAACGCCTTTCCTTTGGCAGCGCCGCGCGCTTTCCGGCGCCGCCTATCTTGCGACGGGGCGCCACCATTGCCATTGTGTGGGGGGATGGCAAGCGGGCCGCCGACGCGACCCGCTGCCTTTCGGAGGCGAACATGGTCCAGACGACGAACCGGTTCTTCGACGACGTTGCGCGATTGATGAACGACGCAGCCGGCGCGGCGCAAGGCGTGCGGCGCGAGGTCGAGACGCTGTTCCGCAGCCAGGCGGAGCGGATGCTCCGCGAGTTCGCCGTGGTCCATCGCGAGGAGTTCGAGGCGGTCAAGGATATGGCGCGGCTCGCGCGCGAGGAGAACGAAGCTTTGAAGGCCCGCCTTGCGGCTTTGGAAGCGAAGCTTGCCGGGACAAGTGCGGGCGCAAGTGCGCCTCGAGAAGTCTCCCGCGGCTGCCAAGACGGATCAGCCTCCCGGAGCCAACTTCGCCTGAAACGGGCGGCTTTGCGAGGAGGCCGGCGCGCCGACCCCGACGGCAGGGCGCTGTTCCTTGTTTTCCCGCATGGACACCGCTATAAGCGCGCCACCGCGGCCCACCGCACCCCTGGAGGCTGTCGCGGCAATCCAAACGCACGTTTAGGGCTACACAGACGAGGATACATCATGGCGACCGTCAATCTGATCAAGGCGGCGTCGCGTTCACAGGGCAGCAAGGGGGCTGCCCGGGCAGAACGTCGCGCCGGCCGCGTACCAGGAATCATCTATGGCGACGGCAAGCCGCCGTTGCCGATCTCGCTCGATTACAACGATCTGCGTCAGCGGATTTACGCCGGGCATTTTCTGACGACAATTCACGACGTCGAGATCGACGGCGTGAAGCACCGCGTCATTCCCCGCGACTTCCAGCTCGATCCGGTGCGCGACCTGCCGCTGCATGTGGATTTCATGCGGCTCGGCGAGGGCGCGACCATCCGCGTCAACATTCCGATCCACGTGAAAAACGCCGAACAGTCGCCGGGCGTCAAGCGCGGCGGCACGGTGTCGATCGTCACCCATACCATCGAGGTGCGCTGCCGCGCCGACGCCATCCCGACCGGCATCGAAGTCGATGTCGGCGAGCTTGATATCAACCACTCCAAGCATCTGAGCGACATCAAGCTGCCGGACGGCGTGCGGGTGGTCGCCGGCCGCGACATTACCTTGGTCACCGTCGTGCCGCCGTCGGGCTACGCGGAAGAAATCAAAGCCGCTGCCGAGGCTGCCGCTGCCGCCGCCGCTGCGGCTGCCGCTGCTGCCGCCGCTGGTCCTGCGGCCACCGGCGCGCCGGGTGCTGCTCCGGGTGCGGCGGGTGCCGCGCCTGGCGCGGCGGGTGCGCCTGCCGCCGGCGCCGACAAGAAGTGAGGTCGCACTCCCGCATTGGACGACGCTCATGCTGCTCCTGGTCGGGCTCGGCAATCCGGGAGCACGCTATGTCGGCAACCGCCACAATGTCGGCTTCCTGACGCTTCAGGCCATCGCCGAGCGCCACGGCATCGGGCCGTGGCGCCGGCGCTTTGCCGGCGTCGCTTGCGAGGGGCCGATTGTCGGTGAGCGCGCACTGCTGCTATTGCCCGGGACGTTCATGAATGAATCGGGCCGCGCGGTCGCCGAGGCGGCGCAGTTCTACAAGCTCGCGCCCGGCGACGTCACCGTGTTCCACGACGAGATCGAGCTGCCGCCGGGCAAAGTCCGGGTCAAGGTCGGCGGCGGCATCGCCGGGCACAACGGCCTGCGCTCGATCACCGCGCACATCGGCAACGACTATCGCCGCGTGCGCATCGGCGTCGGTCATCCGGGCGCCAAGGATCTGGTCGAGCATTATGTGCTCAGCGATTTTGCCAAGAGCGAGCGCGGCTGGGTCGACGCGCTCATCGCCATTCTCGCCGACAATGTCGATCTGCTCGTCCGCGGCCAGGATGCGAGTTTTCAGAACAAGGTTCACCTCGCCATGCTCGCCAAGGGCTTTGGCGACAAGTCGGACAAGGATGTTGGCTCCGACAAAAACGGCGGGGCGTGAACCGCAATGAACAGGTAAAGTAACTTCCATGGGATTCAAATGCGGCATCGTCGGCCTGCCGAATGTCGGCAAGTCGACGCTCTTCAATGCGCTGACTGAAACGGCGGCGGCGCAGGCGGCGAACTATCCGTTCTGCACCATCGAGCCGAATGTCGGCGAGGTGGCGGTGCCCGACCCGCGGCTGGACACGCTCGCCAAGCTCGCCAAATCGGAGGCGATCGTGCCGACGCGGCTGACCTTCGTCGATATCGCCGGCCTGGTGCGCGGCGCGTCGCAAGGGGAAGGGCTCGGCAACCAGTTCCTCGCCAATATCCGCGAGGTCGACGCCATCGCCCATGTGGTGCGCTGTTTTGAGGATACCGACGTGACCCACGTCGAAGGCCGCATCGATCCGATCGCCGACATCGAGACGGTCGAGACCGAGCTCATGCTCGCCGATCTCGACAGTTTGGAGCGGCGCGTGGACAGCCTCGGCAAAAAAGCCAAGGGCGGCGACAAGGAAGCCAAGGATGCGCTCGATCTCATCAATCGCGCGCTGGCGCTGTTGCGCGACGGCAAACCGGCGCGGCTGGTCGAGCGCAAGCCCGAGGAGGAGCAGGCCTTCCATCGGCTCGGCCTGCTGACGTCGCTGCCGGTGCTCTATGTTTGCAATGTCGAGGAAGCCGCCGCCGCCGGCGGCAACGAATTCTCCCGCAAGGTCGAGGCGCGGGCCAAGGCCGAGGGCGCGGCGAGCGTCGTCATTTCGGCCAAGATCGAATCGGAAATCGCCGTGCTGTCGCGCGATGAGCGCAGCGACTACCTCGCCGCCGTCGGGTTAAAAGAGGCCGGGCTCGACCGGCTCATTCGCGCCGGCTATGCGCTCCTCCACCTCGTGACGTTTTTCACCGCCGGGCCGAAGGAAGCGCGCGCCTGGACGGTGACCGGCGGTGCCAAGGCGCCGCAAGCCGCCGGCGTCATCCATACCGATTTCGAGCATGGCTTCATCCGCGCCGAGACCATCGCCTACGCGGACTTTGTCGCGAATGGCGGCGAAGCCGGCGCGCGCGACGCCGGCAAAATGCGGCTCGAAGGCAAGGACTATGTCGTGGCCGACGGCGACGTCATGCACTTTCGCTTCGCGACGTGAGCAGCGAAACCCTCAGAGCTGCTGCCCTTGATTCCTGATGGCGCCGAGATGCTCGTTGATGCGGAACACGATGAGCACGAACTCCGCCAGGATGCGCGACACGATCACGCCCATGCAGGCGCTCAAGACGCTGGCGATGAGGAAAATCATGCCGACGAACGGATTGTAGGCCATGGTGGCGAGCGAAGAGACGACGCCAGCCAGGCCCAGCAGCACCGAAATGACGACGGCCAGCCAGTAAAATACCTTGATGACGGTGGGCGTGACGAAGCGTTCCCATTGGAACAAGTCGCTGATGCCGATGCCAAGCATATTTGCTCCCTCCGCGCGAACCAGGATGACTGCGACGGCGCGACCGTAGGACGCGATCACTTCAGATTGAATTAATTGATCGGTTTTTTGGTGAGCATGATTTTTTTGCTCGAACGCCGAATCTGCGTCGTTTGAGAGGCCCGCAGACTGCACTTCGCCACTGCACGGGTCAATCACACGGCTTCCATGCGGCTTGGCATGCGAAGTGTGGCACTCGAGCGGTGCATCCCGGTCATTTTTGCGGCGTTGGAACGAGGCGACGCTATCAGGTTCCGCCGCTGATGATTAACGCCTGACGGGAGGAACGCCCGCGCGATCCGCGCGTTTGGTTCCATGCTCGGATGGTTCGTCCGCAGCGACAATGCAAGGAGTTCTCGGCATGGAGTCCTCGATGAGAAACAGCACGTCCGTGATCGCGCTTGCCGCTGCGCTCATAGCCGGGACATCGGCTGCGTACGCCCAGTCGGTCGAGAGCATCGTGATGCCGGCGCCCGGTCCGGTGATTATCGCCCAGGGGCCGGTCGCGGTGCCGCCGTCGGGCGTTTTGCTGCCGCAACCGTCGCCGGTGGTGGCGGCCACGCCGGTGGAAACCGTGGAAACAGTGCGGACCGTGCGAACGACCGCGCCGCGAACGGTAATCCGCCATGCCACCCGAACGCGAACGGCGGATCGGGTGACGACAACCCGGACCACGACGGTGCGGCAAGGTGTTATCGCCACGCCCGAGGTCCCAGCCACCGCCGCTTACGACGAACTGCTCCAGGACCCGAGATACTATGACGTCGTCACGCCGATGCCGGCGGTGGCCACGCAACCGCTCGTGTCTGGCGCTCCCGTCGGCGGCGCAGCGCTGCCGCTCTACCGCTACGTCTACGAACCCGATCGCATCCTCGTGATCGACCCGTACACCAACATCGCCATTCAGGCGATCCCGCGCTGACGCGCGGCACTGGTTCACCAAAAGTCACGCGCTGCTGATCGCGGCGGCGCGTGACCGGTCGCATACCGGAGAAGGCCATGCAGATTCCAGCTCGCCGGCCGATCGCTCGTTCGCCGACGTTGTTCGTTCTGGCGTGCGCGGCGTTGGCCTTGATCGGCGCCGGCGTCGAGCGCGCCGCCGCGCAATCCAGCGACATCGACGAAGCGGTGAGCGCCCAGGGCGTCACGCCGAAGCTCGAGCTGACACCGGCGCAGCGGAGCGCCATCTATCAGGAAGTCCACAAGGACAAGAGCAAGGTGGCGCCGAGCCGGTTCGCTACCCATGTCGGCGCCGACGTGCCGCCGATGATCGAGCTCTATGCGCTGCCGGACGACATTCTCGCCAACAACCCGGACACCAAGCTCTATAAATTCACGCGGGTCGACGACCAGGTCGTGCTGGTCGATCCCACCAAAATGCGGGTCATCGCGGTGATCGGTCCGAAGCCGAAGGAGTAACCGCTCAGTTGGACCCTGCGAAAGCGGGGCCAGCCCCTCGCGTATTCGCCCAAAAATGGATTCCCGCCTTCGCGGGAATGATCGGTCAGGCGCGTTACCGCGCTACTTTCTTCGTTCCGACCAGGACCGCCTTTGGCAGGATGTCGAGATAAGGGCCCATGAAGAACGCCTCACCGGTGCCTTCACCGTAATAGCGGTCATAAGCATCGATCATGGCGTGCACCGGCGTCAGGCAGGACGGCACCGAATTGACGATCAATTCGCCCAGCGCGGTCCCGGTCGTGTCGCCGTAACGCGGATCGGCAACGACGGCGTGCACGATGCAGTCCGTCGCGGTACGCACCAGCGGCTCCGTCGCCGCAATCTTTTGCTGGGCAGGCAGGTCGGTTTCGCCTGCGAGGCCGGTTAACGGACCGGTAGCCACGGCGACGGCAAAAGCCGCGCCGAAAAGCGGTGCAACGATCATGCAACGTCCCTCACCTCAGACTTTGCAGCCATAGCGGTCGGGGTCCGGGCTGGTCAATCTTTTTCCGCCGGTGACGCGTCGCGCTCGCTGGTTCCATCCGCCGGCGATGCTATAATCGCCACGAAGATTCACGGAGCCGGACATGATTTTGCCAAAGGCGTTGGCCCTCGGCGCGCAGCTTCTGATGCCGGTCGCGGCTGGCGACGGCGTTCCCAACCTCAATGTCGAGCAGGTCTGCGATGGCATCGCCAAGCAGGGCGGCGTGACGTTCCACGATCCCGCCATCGCCCAGGAGAAAAAGAACTGCCTCGACAGCGAGCAGGCGATCCGTGACGACTTGATCAAGCAATGGTCGAGCTTTTCGGCGAACGACCGCACCCACTGCGTCAACGAATCGGTGATGGGCGGCAATTCAAGCTATACCGAGCTGCTCACCTGCCTGGAAATGGCGCGCGACGTCCGGGCCATGCGCGAGCAGCAAGCCGCGCCGCCCGCCGTCGCCAAGCCGCCGAAAACAAAGTGACGGTATTCGTGCGCGCGCGGCGCGCACGTGGCGCACGATCCGATAAGCACTAACGTAGATGCGCCCGGATCTGCTTGCGCATGATCCGGGCGCGTTGTTTCACGCATTCAGGGCGTGGTCGTCAGTCTCATAAAATGCTGGTGCGGTGGTCACCGCATCATCGGTCTTATTGGCCGACTGGCCACAACGCTCGGCGCCCCCAACCCCAGCCCCAACCGCCATCCCAGCCACCATTCCAACCGCCATTCCAGCCGGCATTCCAAGCCGGGCCGGCATAGCCGCCGTACGGATCGCCGTACCCGCCGGAATCCCAAGCGGCGGCGGCTAAGCCAACTCCCGCTGCGATTCCTGCAGCCGCGTAGAGTGGCCGATTCCAGCCCTGTCCTGCGTAGGCGTAGAGCGGACGACGCATGCCCCACCGGTTCCAACCCGGTCCGGCATAGGCATAGAGCGGACGACGCATGCCCCAGCGGTTCCACCCGTTCCAACCGGGTCCGGCATACGCGTAGAGCGGACGACGCCAGCCCCACCGATTCCAACCCTGTCCGGCATTGGCGTAGTAGCCTCGGTTCCAGCCGAACCGATTCCAGCCCCACCGATTCCATGTATGCCAACAGCGATAGGGCCCGCAGACCAAGCGGACGTCCTGGACGCTATTGGTAACTTTGCCGGCCACGGTCGCCAGTCCATTCGCCGGCATAGCCGAGGCCGGCCCCGTCAATAGGGCTGAGCCGAGTACGGCGGCGACAGCCAAACCACCTAATTTCCAAATAGCCATTGCAGCGCTCCTTGTTGCGAAAACGCCACCCCGCGCCGCTAGGGTCCCACGCCCGCGTTTAAGAGAAGCTGAAACAGTTCGCTGGCTATTGTGTTAGTTCCAGCCGCAAACTGCTTGCAGTTTCGATGACTGCGCGCAGAAGCTTGGCGCCGCAAGACCAAGCGGCGATGCGGTCTCGGAGAAGACGGCTTAATAGGCGACGAGAATTTCGCTGACCGTCGGGTTGGCGGCGCGCAGCGCCGTATCGGACGATGTGAAGCCGCGGTCGGCGGGCAGATCGCTCAGCGCCGATGCCGCCGTTTTCGGATCGGCCCGCAGGCTGATACCGACTTTGCACCCGCCCGCCAGCGCGGCGAGCTGTCCGCCATTCCAGTCGCTCAATGTCGCGACATGATCCTTGTCAAATCCCGACAGCTTGAACGGCTTGCCGTTGAGCTTCTCCAGCTCCGCCAGCGTCAGGCCGAGATGCAGCTCGCCGGGCGCGATCCAATCCGATTGGCCGTTGATGACGATGAGGTGCGTGTCGCTACGGCTCGCCAGCTTCGACCACCACACTTCCAAGCGCCGCTTCGGATCTTTGGCATAAAGCACGCTCGCCATCACCTTGCCGCCGGAACTGGCGTCGACCTGGGTGAAGGCAACGTTTCTCGGCTGGAAAGCCGAGGCGAGCTTGGCATGGCTTGAGTCTCTCGCGAACACGCCGCTGCAAGCGACGATGTTCGGCTTGGCGGAGCGCGACGCTTTGGCGACGGCGCCGGGCTCCATCACTGCGTCGGTGCCACGCGCGGCCGCGCGGGTATGACCGCCGCCGCCGCCGCGGCTGCCGCTCGGCATCGCCACCGCGTCGGGCATTGGTTGCTGGATCTGGGACGGCGAGAACTGATCCTGCGCGTCCAGGTCGGGATCGTGCTCGAACGCCGGCGCAGGCTTGCCGCCACGCAGGCGCGCCGGTTTCGCCGGCGGCGTTGGCGCGGCCGGAGCTGTGTCTTGTTCCTCGCTCATGATGGAAGGCTGCGCCGATTGCTGCTGGCGCTGTTGCGCCGACAGCGGTCCGGAAATTGTCGTGGCGAGGCCGACAAACAACGCCGCCTCGA
Organism: uncultured Alphaproteobacteria bacterium; assembly: GCA_963829395.1. Taxonomy (GTDB): domain Bacteria; phylum Pseudomonadota; class Alphaproteobacteria; order Rhizobiales; family Xanthobacteraceae; genus BOG-931. Next base: position 147,674 of record CAWHHX010000008.1, read on the forward strand.
TCCATCGTCGATGCATTCTCCAGCGCCTCCCGTGCTGCGCCAAAGTACCATAGCATAGAAGGCAGCTTTGGGGCGCGGTCATATTGTCCGCCGCTCGCGTTTTAAGCGTTGCGTCGATGACTTCGACAACCGCGGGCTGCGCTTGCGCGCCGCGCGCCAGGCGGCGGTTTGCGCTCGTCCATCCGCCCCGCCATCTTGCCGTACTGCGGTTTTTGCCTCGACGGTCGCGCGAAATCCGGTTAGCGAAGCCGGCAAGGGCGGCAAGCCCCCAGTGTCGGCAACGCGACCGGCGAGATTGGGAAGAAACGACCCATGCAACTGCAGCAAAATACCGACCGCATCCAGACCACGCATATCGGCAGCCTGCCGCGGCCCCATCGTTTGCTCGACGCGATGAAGGCGAAATATTCCGGGCAGCCGTATGACGACAAGGCATACCAGCAGGCGCTGCGCGCCGCCGTCGCCGACGTCGTGCGCGAACAAGTCGATTGCGGCATCGACATCGTCACCGACGGCGAATTCTCCAAGCCGGGGTTTTTCACTTATGTGCGCGAGCGGCTCGACGGTTTTGAATCGCGTCCGGACATCAAGCTGAAGCTGTTCGAGCAGGAGGTCGCCGCTTTTCCGGAATATTACGAGCAATATTTCAAACAGGCGATGATGGGCGGCGCCATCGTCTCGCTGGCTCCGGTGGTCTGCGTCGGCCCGGTCAAATACCGCGGCGAGAAACTGGTGCAGACCGACATCGACAATGTAAAGGCCGCCGCCGCCGCGGCCGGCGTCGCCACCGAACACGTGTTCCTGCCCGCCACCGCCCCGTCGGGCGTCGGCCTGAACGAGTATTACAAGTCGGACGAGGAGTATTTCCACGCGCTGGCCGCGGAGCTGAGCAAAGAATACCGGGCGATCGTCGATGCCGGCATTCTGGTGCAGATCGACGATCCGTTCCTGCCGGATATTTTCTTCGAAGTCGGCCTCGACGATGCGCAAAAAAAGCGCCGCGCGCAGATCTATGTCGAGGCGATCAACGCCGCGCTCAAAGGTATTCCGCCCGAATATGTGCGCTTCCACACCTGCTACGGGATCAACGAAGGCCCGCGTATCTACGAAGCGGCGCTTGCCGACATCATCGATTACGTGCTGAAAATCGACGCCGGCTCCTACAGCTTCGAGGCCGCCAATCCGCGTCACGAGCACGAATATCATCTGTTCGAGCGCGTTAAGGTGCCGGACGGCAAGGTCCTGGTTCCCGGAGTGGTCACGCATGCCAGCAACATCGTCGAGCATCCCGAGCTGATCGCCGAGCGCATCATCCGCTTCGCTCGTTTGGTCGGGCGCGAGAACGTCATCGCCGGCGCCGATTGCGGCTTCTCCTCGCAGGCTTTGTACAACACCGAGGTCCATCGCACCGTCATTTGGGAGAAGTTCAAGGCCATGCGGGCGGGTGCGGACCTCGCTACGCAACTGCTCTGGGGTTAGCGCCGGCGCTATTGAATGACGCGGACGATCGGCGTGATCGACAGATCGCCGGCTGCGGTCTGGATGGCGATGAGCTGCGCCAGCAGCGCGAAGATGCGTTTGGTCGTTGCCGCCTCTTCCGGCACGCAATAATTGCCGTCGCGGAACCAGGTGTGCACAAAACAATCGCCGCCGAGATTGTACAGAACCTGGAGCACCTGCGGGTCTTCGTGCACGGTGATCAGGTACGGTGACTCCACCGCATATTGCCGATCCGGCGGGATGTATGCCGGGGTAAACAGAGCTTGACCGGCCGCTTTCGCCTCAAGTTCCGCCCGCCGCATCTTCATGAGCGTTCCAAGAAACTCGAAAACGCCATAGGCGGAACGCGGCACGATCGAGAAGATGATATCGGTCCTGGCAAACTTCAGCGGCAGTATGTCGGGCTGCGCGACGTCTTGCTGTATCAGAGGGTTCCATCCCCCTCTTTCCCCGCAGGTCAGATCGGACGCGTAAAGGTCGGAGGCGTGCACGTCAGAGTCAAGTCTTGTTCCTGAGCACTTCACCCTGCGGCGCCAGCGCCCGCGCCTGCTGGGCTAAGACGGAATTGAAACAGAAACGGGCATAGATCGTTGTCTGCGGTTTGCCGCTGCCGCTGCCATTGGCCCCCTCGGCAGGCTTTTGTCCCCCGCTGGAAGACGCCTTCTGGACGGTCTTTTCCTCAACCGTCAATCCGGCGAGCGTGGCGTCGCGAACCCAATCAACAAAACATCGGTGTTTGGGATCCTCCCTGCTGCAGCCAAAATCGTCCGGCGGCGCGTAGTGGTAGCCGAGCAAGTGGCCGCGAACGTTGAGTTGGAACGAATCGGTGAACAGCCAGAACAAGAGCTCGCGCGGATAGCCCTGACGGATGAAGTAATCCAAGGTTTGCAAATCGATCGGCCTGAGGAAGCCTTGATAGAACGTGCTCGTTTCCTGAGTTGATACGTTGAAATTCGAACCGATGGCGGTGGAGTTCGAGGCTGTCGTGTTGCCGAAAATCACGTCGCGCCCTGGGGTAAAAAGAGAATTTGCGCTGCCGGAGACGAAGCCGGGGCCAAACAGGAAGTTCGGCAGGCCCAGCGAGGAGGTGTTCGTCATCGTCGGCGTGACGTTGGAGACGGTGACGAAGCTCAGCGGATAATCGTGGCTGGCGCGCACGATATTGAGAAAGATGGACTCGTTACGGGCCTTGGCCAGGCTGCGGCTGATGGTGTCGTAGCGCGAATCGACCGGATCGACGACGGCGCACGCGCTCAGCAGTGCGGCAAGGCCCATCCCGGCAAGCCACGTCCCGGCGGGGCCCATGCCGGCGAGACACATGCCACCGAGACACATGCCGGCAGGCCACATGCCAGCGCGCCTCGCGCCGGCAAGCCACACGCGCACCCACATAAACTACCCCTCATGCCCGGCTCAAAGGCTAATCGGCATGTGGGAGTGAGGCAAGAGGTCGGCGCGGCGCTCTCAGCGAACGAGGTGCTCGATTTTCACCTGTTTGGCCGCGGCCAAGCTGCCGATCTCGTAGAGCTCATGAACGACTTTGGGATCGTCCATGCCGCGCAGCTTGGCGAGGAGTTCGTCGCTCACCGGATAATCGAGCTCGCGCGCCAGCCAATCCTTTTCCAGCCGCACGTCGTAGCGCAGGAAACGGAACATCTTGCCGCCGGGCGGCATCTCGCCGGCGAGCGTGCCGACTTCCGAATTGATCGGCCACGGCGCCGGGCACTCGCCCAACCATTGCATCATCGCCAGCACCAGCATTTCCGTATCGGTCATCAGCGAGAGCAGCGCATGGAAGGCGAGCTTGGTGAAGCGGGCAAAGCCCAGGCTCTCGTACGACAGCCGCGGCCGGTAGGTGCCGGTCCCGACCGACACCACGGTCAGGCGATCCGGGCCGGTCGGCCATTTGATGTTGAACGGACCGAGCGTCGCGATGTTGAACAAGGCGAGCGCCGGATTATTGTGCGGCGTCACGCCGCCGTCGACAAACAGGCCATAGACGTTCGGATCGATCTTGACCTTCTGCCGCAGTCCGATTTTTTGCAGCGTCGCGCGGAAGGCGCGCGCCGGCCACGGCACGTTCAGCGGTTTGGCGATCTCGTCGGGCAGCGTCGCCTGGTTCTGGCTGATCGGCAAAAGCTCCGGATCGAAGAAATGCGGCGCCGCCGTCGAGGCGCGCACCAGATTGACCAGCGGGTAGCTCTTGTTGCCGTTAAAGGGCGTGCCGTCGCGATCCTTGCCGTCGTTCCAATAAGGCGCGCGCGGATTGTTGGAGATGATCCACGGGCTGCCGGTGTCCATGCGCTTGGTGATGATGCAGAATCCGGTGATCAATTCCGGGCTGGAGAGCAAGCGGTCGCCGACCACGTCCTCGATCTGCTTGCGCAGGCCGCGGGCGTCGAATTTCGCCTGCAGCAGCGGAATGCTCCAACGCCGGCGCTTGAACGCAAACGGCGCGAGCCGCAGGTAGAAATCTTTCACTTGCGCGGTGCGGTAGCCGAGCGCCAGCGCGCCGGCGATGATGGCGCCGGTCGAAGTGCCGCCGACGAGATCGAAATGATCGCCGAGGCGGACGTCGTGGCCGTAATGCTCGCCCAGCAGCGCCTCGATGCGTTCGAGGAATGCCACGGTGACCGCGCCGCGCACGCCGCCGCCGTCAAGGGCGAGAAGGCGCTTGGGGCCGGGCCCGAATAGATGGCGATCGCGCTCGGTCTCGAGCGGCGTCGCGGGTGAAGCTTCGGGCATGGCGGGGGACATGGCGATCGCGCCTCGTTCGCGTGTCAGGCCGGGAGCGACAGCGGCCGGGTCCGGAACACGGTGTGCCACTCCTCGAGATCGGCCATCATAATGTCAGAGGTTTTCTGGACCCGGTCAGCCAGCCGGGCGAAATCCAGCGGCTCTTCGGTCAGAACGTCATCGATCGCCTCGAGCCGGCTGGCGGTCCGCTCGGATTGCTCCGAGCGGGTCCTGAAATCGCCCTGGGCGTCGATCGCGCCCAACGCCGCGCCGAATGTCGGCAACAGCGCCGTCAGAAAAGTGAATAGGCCAAGAACCGTATCATGATGCGGAGCCCCGGGCTTCGGCAGGACGTCGGCAAAGTGAAGGATGACAAAGGCCGCACACAGCGCGAAGGTCAATCCAAACAGCGCAAGGCCGGCATAGTGCATGCGCGTTTCCAGCGCAGCCAGCCGGCGGGCATTGGCGGCGTGATACTCGGCCTGGCCGGCGATTTCGCACGATCGCACGACGTCGCGCATCGCGGCGATAAAGGCTTGATCGATGACGCGGTCGGGCAGCGGAATAAGACGGCGCAGCGCCAAGGCATACCAGCTGACCCAGTCCTGGCCGTCGACGTCGAGGCCGGCCCGGCTGATCGGGCCTTCGGCGCCGAGAGGCGCCAGGATGCGCATGTGACGCAGACATTCCGCCAGCCGCCGGTATTGCAGCCAGCGCCGATGCCACTGGCGCCAATTTCCTAAGATCCACGCGATCAGGATGAAGAAGATGATCGCGAGCTCGGCAGCGACCAGATAGACCTTCACATTCGCTTCGTGGATGAAGACCCCTGAGAGCGCCAGCGCCACGGCGATCGCCGCGAACAGGAAACTGAAAACGTAGGTGCTGCGATAAACCAGCGAATAAAACACGCTGAGATGGTCGGCGGCGCTGAAGGCAGGCAGCAGGATCGCCTCGAGTGCCGGACGTTGTGCCCGGTCCGTCGGCAGTTTGGCGAAAAAACTGTCCCATTGCTTTTGCGTGTCGGCGAGCGCAGCGGGAAGGCGAAGGTCGGACAGGCGCGGCAGGCGGACGGCGAACACGAACAACAGCAGCGGATACCAAAGCCAAAAATTCCAGCGGCGTTCTTTCTCCGCCAGATATTGCGGCAACGACAACCGGGCTTCGTCCGGCAAGGCGAGAATGTCCTGGATGACCAGGGCGACCGTCGCCTCGTCGGCTGGACGAAAAACGTGTCGTTGTTGCGTGTAGGCGTGCGCCGGCGGCAAATCGCCGGCTTGCGGCCATGAAATCTCCATGGCGGTCGGATGCCGCGGATCGAGGCGGACGACCGGTATCCCGTCGGCGATCGCCCGGTTGACGATCTGCGCCGTGCCGCCGATGCCGGCCGCCTCCTCGCCGTCCCAAATGGCGATGAGCAGATCGACATTCGCCAGCATGACGAAGCCGGCCGCTTCGTAGGCGCGCATCCGCTCGTCCGCGGCGCCGTCCAGTTCGAACACCGCGGTGGCGGTCCCGAGCAATCGCTCGAATTCCGCGCGCGATGCCGGCGCGGCAAAATCGCGGGCATATTCGCCGCGGGCGAACGGCAGCACCGCTTCGAGCGTATAGCCAGCCGCCAAGGCCGCTTCGGCGACGATCCGGTCGGAGCCTTCCGCCAGCGACGAAACGACGACGAATTCGCTTCGTCCGCCTGCAGGCCAAGCGTGGGCAAGGTCGTTGTCGGAGTTTCGCGCCGTCTCCATGATCGCTGCGAGGATGCGATCGACGCCGGCGCGCAGCGGCGCTGCGGACTCGGCCGGCAATTTCGGCGGCACACGATGCCCGCTGACGCCGACGCGCAGGCGAATCCGGGGATAGGGCGGGGAAAGCTCGGCGCCCATCGTCAGGACCTCCGGCCGGCGCCGGCTCCCGATCGCGTGAGCTTGACCTTGCGCCTGGTCATGCGTCCCCATCGAGCCTGTTCGGCGCCAACGGGTGCTTTGCGCCGGGGCGCTTTGCCCCGCGCTCGCGTTGGCCGATGGACTTAGCTTAGTGGAACTTCCGGCTTAGAGGAAATTGACGTGGTGGAGCCAGGCGGAGTTCGAACCGCCGACCTCTTGAATGCCATTCAAGCGCTCTCCCAACTGAGCTATGGCCCCTGAACCAGGTATCAGCATCGGAAAGTCAGCCATCAGAGCCCAATTGATGTCGGCAAAATTGATGACTGACGACTGAATTACCGACTCCTGATCATCCCTCCTCCTCGTCCTCGATGTCGCCGCCAATGATGTCGGTGACATCGGCGTCTTCTTCTTCCTGTTCCTCGATGAAGGCGGCATCGTCGAGGGTCTCGTCCATCTCGACCTCTTCTTCGATGTCCGGCTCGGTGGTCTCGACCGGGGCTTTCGACCCCTGCGCCTCGGCCTCGGCGTCTTCGAGCGAGACGAATTCGGCCTCCTGCGGCTCCGGCACGGCGACTTCCTCGGCCGGAGCGGCGGCGGCCGGACGCGGCGCGACCGTCGGCGCCGGCTCGGGCCGGGATCGCGCCGTCGGCAGCTCCACCGGCACGACCTTGCCGGTATAGGGCGAGATCACCGGGTCTTTGTTGAGATCGTAGAATTTGCGTCCGGTTTCGGGACAGACGCGCTTGGTGCCAAGTTCCGGTTTGGCCACGGCGGAAATCCTTCAATTTGGGTGCTTCACTTGGCTAGTCGTGGTGCGCCTGTCAATAGCGGATTGCGGCTGTCACAATCGGCGTGGGTGGCGCCGACCGCGAGGCCGGTGCACATGCCATCGCCACGTGCTCTGCTAGCGTATCGAACAAAAGACTGTCAGGGGGAGAAACGATCGTGACCGATGCCGGCTCTTATCGCCATTTGTTGTCGCCATTACGGATCAGGAACACCACGCTGCCGAATCGCGTGGTGTTCGGGCCAGTGTGTCCGACCTGGGTGCGCAGCCCTCATGAGGGCATCTTCACCGAACAGGCCGTGGCCTATTACGAGGAGCGCGCCAAGACCGGGCTCGGCATGATCATTCTCGGCGGCCACCTGATCAATAAAGATACGATTTATACCCCGCTCGGCTTCCCCGGCCTTTGGAACGACGCGCAGATGGAGGGGCTCGCTAATGTCGCGCGCGCCGTGAAGCGGCATGGCTGCGCGCTGTCGGTGCAACTCCTGCACCTAGGGCTGCGGTCGCCGACGCCGTTCTTGAAGACCGATCCGGCGCGCGACCCGGACGAATACAATCCCTACATGCTGGCCCCGAGCCAGGTACCGGCCGGCGAAATTCCCGGCGGTCCGACACCCAAGGAGCTCGAAGAGCACGAAATCGAATACATCTTGCAGTGTTACGAGGACGCTGCCCGGCGCGCGATTTCGGCCGGCCTCGACGGCGTCGAATTCCATATCGCCCACGGCTACCTGCCCTGGCAGTTTCTCTCGCCGTTCTACAATCACCGCACCGATCGCTGGGGCGGATCGTACGAGAACCGGTTGCGGTTCTCGATCGAGGCGATGCGGCGGATCCGCAAGCGCATCGGCGATCGTCCCTTCCTCGGTTACCGCATCAACTCGACGTCATTTTGGGAAGGCGACCTCGAGATCGAGGACATCAAGCGCATCCATGCCGATTTCGAGCGCCAGACCGACATCGACTATGTGAGCGTATCGGCCGGCGTCCATCACTCCTGGATTCATACGCCGATGACCTTCGAGCAAGGTTGGGAGCGCGAGTACACGCGCGCCATCAAGACCGTGGCGAAGAAACCGGTGCTGCTGGTCGGCCGCGTCAGTCATCCGGCCGTTGCCGATGAACTCGTCGGCTCCGGCGATGCCGACGCCATCCTGCTGGCGCGGCAGATGATCGCCGACGAGCAGTGGATGACCAAAGTGAAAGAAGGCCGCCCCGACGACATTCGCCGCTGCGTCGCCGCCAATTATTGCTGGCGGGCGGTGATCCGCGGCAGCCGCGTCCAGTGCGCTTACAACCCGGTGGTCGGACGCGAGGCGATATGGGGCGCGAGCGCGACGCGCAAAGTTGCCGCGCCGAAGCGGGTGCTGGTGATCGGCGCCGGCCCAGCCGGTCTCGAATATGCGCGGGTAGCGGCGGCGCGCGGCAATGCGGTGGCGGTGTACGAGCGCGAGCAGCATGTCGGCGGCCACGTCCGCGCCTACGGCGCCTTACCCAATCGCCAGCAGTACGGAACGATCGCCACGTGGCTCGCCGAGCAAGCCGCCGGTAACGGCGCGACCATCAAGACCGCAAGCCCGGTTACGCCCGAGACGATCGACGCGGTGCTCGCAAGCGAGCGCCCGGACCATATCGTGGTCGCGTCGGGCGCGCGCTATCGCCGCGACGGTTTTCAAGGACAGACCGGCAAGCCCTTGCCGGGCTGGGAAACCGCCCATTGCGTAAGCTGGGACGAGGTTGCCCTCGACAAGGTGAAGGTCTCCGGCGAGGTGCTGGTTGTCGATGAGATGGCGGATGTGGCGGCGCCGCTTACCGCGGTCAAAATGGCCAAGCTCGGTGCCAAGGTACGACTCCTGACCAAATGGCCGATGATCGGCTGGGAAACGACCGCCGAAGTGTATCTGCATTGGATACTGACCTATCTCTATGAGGCCGACGTCGAGATGATCACCGATCACGCCGTCAAGAGGATCAGCGGGACCGAAGTAGAGATCGTCAACCTTTATGCGCCCTCCAGGTCCCGCTTGCTCAAGGCCGATACGATGGTGATGGCGACGGCGCGCAGTTCGGAAAACGCCATGTATCATCTGCTGCGCGAGCGCGGTCGCAGCGTTGAAGCCATCGGCTGCGCCGTTGCGCCGCGCACCGTGTACGAGGCAACGCTGGAAGGCCATCGCGCCGCCCGCAAGCTCGGCGCGCCGCCGATGAGCCGCATGGCGCGGGAGGCGCTGCAGAGCCAAGCCTCGGCATGACAAGTCTCGGCATGACGCGGCGCTGCGGAGCGTGTTAGAGCACGCGCGAGCCTGCATCATGCCCACCGATCCCGCCCCGCTGACCGCCCGTCGCAGTGGCCCGCTCAAGGGCCGCGCCCGCGTACCCGGCGACAAGTCGATCTCGCACCGCGCGCTGATCCTCGGCGCGCTCGCGGTCGGCGAGACGCGCATCACCGGCTTGCTCGAAGGCGAAGACGTGCTCAATACCGCGAAGGCGGTGGGCGCACTGGGGGCGCGCGTCGAGCGCCTCGGCGCCGGCGAATGGCGAGTGCACGGCGTCGGCGTTGCCGGCTTTGCCGAACCGGCGCGCCCACTCGATTTCGGCAATTCTGGCACCGGCTGCCGGCTCATGCTCGGCGCCGTTGCCGGCTGCCCGATCGCCGCCACCTTCGACGGCGACGGCTCGCTGCGCAAGCGGCCGATGCGGCGGGTGCTCGAGCCGCTCGAACGTATCGGCGCGCGCACCTTGACCTCGAGCGACGGCCGTCTGCCATTGACGCTTGCCGGCGCGCGCGAGCCGATCCCGATTGTGTTCGAGCCGCAGGTCGCGTCGGCGCAGTTGAAGTCGGCCGTCCTGCTCGCCGGCCTCTCGGCGCCGGGCGAAACGATCGTCATCGAAGCCGAGGCGACGCGCGATCACACCGAGAAGATGCTGGCGCATTTCGGCGCAAACGTGCGGGTCGAACCGCATGGCGCGCACGGCCGGCGCATCGTGCTCGCCGGTCAGCCCGAGCTCGTTCCGCGGCCGGTCGCGGTGCCCGCAGACCCGTCGTCGGCGGCGTTTGCGCTGGTCGCGGCAGCGATCACGCCCGGTTCCGACATCGTCCTCGACGGGGTGATGCTCAATCCGCTGCGCGCCGGCCTGATCGCGACACTCGCCGACATGGGCGCCGCGATCGAGCGGCTCGAGACGCGCCATGAAGGCGGCGAAGAGGTTGCCGATCTGCGCGTGCGCGCCGGCGCGCTGCGCGGCGTCGAGGTTCCAGCCGCGCGCGCGCCATCGATGATCGACGAATATCCGGTGCTGGCCGTCGCCGCGGCGTTCGCCGAGGGCGCGACCGTCATGCGCGGGCTCAGGGAGCTGCGTGTGAAGGAGTTGGACCGTCTCGCCGGCACCGCCGCGCTGCTGCGCGCCAATGGGGTGAAGGTCGATATCGAGGGCGACGATCTCATCGTGCATGGCACGGGCCGCGCGCCCGGCGGCGGCCTCGTCGCCACCCACATGGATCATCGCCTCGCCATGTCGGCGCTGGTGATGGGGCTTGCGAGCGAGCAGCCGGTGCGGATCGACGACGCGAGCTTCATCGCCACGAGCTTTCCCGGTTTCGTGCAGCTGATGCGTGGGCTCGGGGCCGAACTGGCATAGCTATCGGCGGAATTTTCACTATGTTGTGTTGTGATTCCAAGGAGAGTTGCGATGGCGAAAGCTCGCGTTGCCGCGTCGAAAAAGAAGGCGCCGGCCGCTGCAAAGCGCCACAAGGACGCGGTTGTCAGCAAAAAGCGCTTTAAGGCGTCGTCCGGAAAATATGCAGAAGTTGCGGTGCTCGACGCGAATACTGGGACTTTCGGAACCGATTTGTTGAGAGTTTTCCGCGAGAACGTAGCCAAAGCCCGTAAGGAAAACATCCGATTATTCGGCTCGCCGGACCGTGTCCCCGACGACAAATGACGCGCCCCGACTCTGGATCGTTGCCGGGCCGAATGGATCTGGCAAGACCAGTATCTATGACAATGCAGATATTGAAGATTTCGGGCGTTCGGTTTGGATCATAAACCCCGACGCATTGGCGAAGCTTATCCGCGATATTGAAAGACTGGAGCTGCTTCCCGCCAATTTGGAAGCCGTCCGCCGGATCGAACAGTGGCTCTACTCGTCAATCGAAGCGTACCAGACGGTGGGCGTGGAAACGGTTTTGTCGACGCCGAAATACCGCGCTCTGGTACTTGCGGCGAAAGAACGAAAATTCACGATTCGACTCATCTACGTTTTATTGAGTTCTCCGCAGCTGAACATCGAACGGGTTCGCCTGCGAGTCGCTAAGGGTGGACATGACGTGCCGAGCGAAAAGATTTTGGAACGTCGAGAAAGGTCGCTGGCGCAACTGCCTTGGTTTCTCGCGCAGGCGGACGATGCGTGGCTGTTCGACAACTCGGGCGAAAAGCCACGCTTAGTCGGCACCAAAAGCAAAGGGAAAATTAAACTGACGTCTACCGCCTTGCCTGAAATCAGGAAGGCCGCGAACCTCGTCGGCTCGGAATAATCCCAGGCTGTATCAGCGCAAGTTTCACCGCGCGTTGCGCTTCCGCTTACGCACGTCCCAGCACCAGCACCGCGTTCAAGCCGCCGAACGCAAACGAACTCGACATGGCATTGTGGATCGGCGCGTTGCGTGCCGTATTCGGCACATAATCGAGATCGCAGTCCGGGTCGGATTCTTCGAAGTTGGCGGTCGGCGGGATGGTCTGGTGGTGCAGCGCCAGCGCGGTCGCTGCGAGTTCGAGCGCTCCGGCCGCGCCCAGGCTATGGCCGAGCACCCCTTTGCTCGAGGACACGGCCAATTGCTCGGCGCTGTCGCCGAAGGCCTTGCGCAGCGCGACGGTCTCGCCCTTGTCGTTGAGCAGCGTGCCGGTGCCGTGCGCATTGACGTAGTCGATGTCCTGCGGGTTGACCTTGGCGTCGGTCAACGCTGTGCGCATCGCGCGGGCGGCGCCGTCGGGATCGATGGCGGTGATATCGGCGGCGTCTGCGCTCATGCCGAAGCCCAACAGCTCGGCGTAGATCGGAGCGCCGCGCGCAACGGCGCGGTCGCGCGACTTCAAGCACGAACATCGCCGCGCCCTCGCCGAGCACCAGGCCGGAGCGCGTTCGCGAAAACGGCCGGCAGGTGTCGGCGCTGAGCACCCGCAACGCCTCCCAGCCCTTGAACGTGCCGACGGTCAGGCAGGCTTCGGTGCCGCCGGTGAGCGCGATCGGCGCTTGCCCGGTTCTGACCATTTGAAACGCCTGGCCGATCGCGTGGGTGCCAGAGGAGCACGCCGACGCCACGGTGAAGGTCGGCCCTTTGAGGCCGAGATCCATGGAGATCAAGCTGCAGGCGGCGTTCGACATCAGGCGCGGAATCGACAGCGGGTGCGCCCGCACCGCATTTTGCCCGTAGAGTCGGTAGAAGGAATCGTCGAGCGTGTTCATGCCGCCGGTCGAATTGCCGACGATGGTTGCCGCGGTCAGCGCCATCTCCTCGGTGATCTCCAATTGCGCGTCGCGCACCGCGGACCGCGCGGCGACCACCGCAAACTGCGAGAAACGATCGAGCAGATTTTCCCGCTTGGCGTCGAAATGGTCGGCCGGGTTGAAATCGAGAACTTGGGCGGCAATGCGGGTGTTGAGACGCTCGGTCGGAATGATGGTGATCGGACCGATGCCGGACTTGGCTTCGACCAAAGCCGACCAGAATTTTTCGCGCGTGCTGCCGATCGGAGTAACGACTCCGATCCCGGTGATCACGACCCGGTTCATTTCGATGCTTTCGCCGCGACCAGCTTCTCGACGATCTCGGCGACGTCGCCGACCGTGGAAAACGGCACGTCCTGGCCGTCGCTCTTCTCTGCCTTCGCCGCGCCGCCGTCATCCGATTTTGTCAGCCGCGTCGCTTCGTCGGCCCGCAGCGGAATAGCGATGTCGTATTTTTCCTCGAGCGCGAAAACGATTTCGATCACGTCGAGGAATTCGGCGCCCAGTTCCTCAAGACGCGTTTCCGGCGCCAGCTTTTCGACCGGAATCTTGAGCGATTGCGCGATGATTGATCTGACGTCGTCGATAATTGCCAAGACGGCCCCGCGCAGTGTTTACGGACTTCGGCGTTCACTGACTTCGTCGATCGGAAACGTCAATCGCCGGCGGCGCCATTATTCGACACCCGGCGATTAATCTCAAGCTTCTCGCTCCAGCTTGTTCCGCACCAGCGGTCCATCGGCGATACTCAAATTGCGGCGGTCGACAATGGCGTGAGCGCGTTCGGTGCCGGCATTGAGCGCCCTTTCGAGCGCACCGCGCGCCGCTTCGAGCGTTGCCGCATTGGCGGCGGCGGCAACGCGGATCGGCTCGCCGACCACGATGGCGCCGCGGCTGAACGGCAGATTGACTTCGGAGCGATCCCAGTTGTTGAGCACGATGCGGCGGCTGGTCGCCAGCGCAACCGGGAAGATCGGCCGGCCGGATTCGCTCGCGAGCTTGATGATGCCGAGGCCGGCGACGCGCGAAACTTTCGGAACGTCGGCGGTCAGCGCCATGTTCCAGCCATCCGCGAGCAGCGCCGCCATGCTGCGAAATGCGCTGACCCCGCCCTTGAGGTGAAATCGCGTGCCATGGTCGCCTGAACCGCGGACCGCACCGACGCCGAGCCGTTCGGCCGCGATCGCGTTGATCTCGCCGTCGCTGTGCCGGGAGATCAATACCTTGAAACGATAGTTGCGCCGAAAGAACGGCATCATGAAATGCTGGCCGTGCCACATCGCAAGGATCAGCGGCTGTTCGGCGTCGTAGAGCTGGTAGGGATCCGCCGGCTCCATCGCGAAGCGGCTGGTTTTCCATACCAGCCGCAGATACTCGGCAGCCGCGACGCCGACCGTCTTCTGGAACCAAGGCCTGTTCCTGAATCGTCTTGCCAAATTCACGGCGCAGTTCCTCAAGTCGGCGCGATGTCGGATGCAGCCGCTCGTCGTATCCAGCAAGCCGCACGTTGTTTGGCAAGCCCGGTCTTGCCGGTCGGTGGAATTCAAGTTTGGAAATTATCGTCGATGATCGGGCAGCGCTCATGCACGCAAAACATTTGCATGCAAGACCAATTCGTGCTTGCGGAATCTTTCGCAGCGCCCTTTGATCCGCCGCCGAGCTATGATGGTTTCCACCGAGCGACGGCCAGGGCCAAGAAACGCACGTGACGATGATCATCGCTATAGACGGACCTGCAGCCTCCGGCAAGGGAACGATCGCCAAGCAGGTGGCGGCGATCTATGGCCTGCATCATCTCGATACCGGCTTGATCTATCGCGCCGTGGCCAAAGCGGTGCTCGATGCCGGTCATTCGCCGGACAATGTCGAGGTGGCGATCGACGCCGCGATCGCGCTCGATCCGAGAAAATTCGACGAAAGCGCGTTGAAGGCGCAGGCCATCACCGAGGCCGCTTCGGTGGTGGCGGCGATCCCGCAAGTGCGCCAGGCGTTGATGAATTATCAGCGCGAGTTTGCGACCCGACCGCCGGGCGCCGTGCTCGACGGCCGCGATATCGGCACCGTCATCGCGCCGGGCGCCGACGTCAAGCTGTTCGTGGTGGCGAGCCCAGAAGTGCGGGCCGCGCGGCGCACCCTCGAACTGAAGGCCCGCGGCGAGGCCGCCGACGAGCAGGAGGTCCTGGCCGACCTGTTGCGGCGCGACGAGCGCGATTCCCGGCGTACCGCCGCCCCGCTCAAGGCGGCGCCCGACGCGCACTTGCTCGATACCACGCATTTGGGTATAGACGCCGCATTCCGGGCTGCCGTCGACATCATCGAAGCCGTCCGAACGGGCCGAAAGCGCGGCTGACAGCGCTTTCGTCATTGGAGGAACAGCCCGTTCGCGCGCTTCGCTAGGCACCGGACCAAGCTTTGTCCCGATCGTCTGGCTTAAGGCCCCACCCGCCGGCATACCCGGCGGCTGCTGCGCGTTCGGGATCATTTTCATCCACGGGGCTGGGAGTGTTTATGGCTCAAGTAGCGACCGCCGCGCCGTCGCGCGAAGACTTCGCCAGCATGATCGAGGAATCGTTCAGCGATGGCCATCTGCAGGAAGGGTCCGTCGTCAAAGGGACCGTCGTCGGGATCGAGAAGGACGTCGCCGTCATCGACGTGGGCCTGAAGACCGAAGGCCGCGTTGCATTGCGCGAGTTCGCCGGTCCGGGCCGTTCCAACGAGATCAAGATTGGCGATACCGTCGAGGTCTATCTCGAACGGGTCGAGAACGCGCTTGGCGAAGCGGTCCTGTCGCGCGACAAGGCGCGCCGCGAGGAAAGCTGGGGCAAGCTGGAGAAGGCGTTCCAGAACAACGAAAAGGTGCAGGGCGTCATCTTCAACCAGGTCAAGGGCGGCTTCACCGTCGATCTCGACGGCGCCGTCGCCTTCCTGCCGCGCTCGCAAGTCGATATCCGGCCGATCCGCGACGTGTCGCCGCTGATGAACAATCAGCAGCCGTTCCAGATCCTGAAAATGGATCGCCGGCGCGGCAACATCGTGGTCTCGCGCCGCACCGTTCTGGAAGAGACGCGCGCCGAACAGCGCCAAGAGCTGGTGCAGAATCTCGAAGAAGGTCAGGTCATCGACGGCGCGGTGAAGAACATCACCGATTACGGCGCGTTCGTCGATCTGGGCGGCATCGACGGTCTGTTGCACGTCACCGACATTGCCTGGCGGCGGGTCAATCATCCGTCCGAGGTCCTCAATATCGGCCAGCAGGTCAAGGTCAAGATCATCAAGATCAACCACGAGACCCATCGCATCTCGCTTGGCATGAAGCAGCTGCTCGATGATCCGTGGCAGGGCATCGAGGCCAAGTATCCGGTCGGCGCCCGCTTCAAGGGCCGCGTCACCAACATCACCGACTATGGCGCGTTCGTCGAGCTCGAGCCCGGCATCGAGGGGCTGATCCACGTCTCCGAAATGTCGTGGACCAAGAAGAACGTCCACCCGGGCAAGATCGTCTCGACCTCGCAAGAGGTCGAAGTGCAGGTGCTGGAAGTCGATCCGGTCAAGCGCCGCATCTCGCTCGGATTGAAGCAGACCATGCGCAATCCGTGGGAGGTGTTTCTGGAGAAATATCCGCCCGGCTCGGTGGTCGAAGGCGAGGTCAAGAACAAGACCGAGTTCGGCCTGTTCCTCGGCCTCGATGGCGACGTCGACGGCATGGTGCATCTGTCCGATCTCGACTGGAAGCGTCCGGGCGAGCAGGTCATCGAGGAGTACAAGAAGGGCGATAAGGTCAACGCGCAGGTGCTCGACGTCGATGTCGAGAAAGAGCGAATTTCGCTCGGCATCAAGCAACTGGCCGAAACCGAGACCGCGACCGGCGAGGCCGGCGCCGGCGAGCTCAAGAAGGGCGCCGTCGTCACCACCGAGGTGGTCGACGTCAAGGAAGGCGGCATCGACGTGAAGATCGTCGGCACCGAGTATGTGTCCTTCATCAAGCGTTCGGAACTGGCGCGTGACCGGTCCGAGCAGCGTCCGGACCGCTTCGCGGTCGGCCAGAAGGTCGATGCGCGCGTGATCCAGTTCGATCGCCGCACCCACAAGGTCCAGGTCTCGATCAAGGCGCTCGAAGTGGCTGAGGAGAAGGAGGCGATCGCGCAATACGGCTCGTCCGATTCCGGCGCGACGCTCGGCGACATCCTCGGCACCGCGCTCAAGCGCAAGGGCGAGGAAGAGAAAGAGGACGTGAAGGAGTAGCCATGCGTTTCCTCCCCCGCATAGCGGGGGAGGCGGACCACTTGCGGTGGCGGGGGCCGGCTTGCTCCCCTCCGGCAATACCTGCCCCTACCGGCGCGCGGCGCGCGCCACCTCCCCCGCGGGCGGGGGAGCAAACAGGTGAAAGGACTCGCCGATGTCGCTTGATGCCGACCTGATCGTCGACCGCCGCCGCATGCGGCGCAAGCTCACCTTCTGGCGCGTGCTCGCCGTCGCCGTGATCGTCCTGGCGGTTGTCGGTACGGCCGCAGCATGGAGCAACCGGGTCGGCTTTGCCGGGGCCGGCGCCTATATCGCGCGGGTGACCATCAAGGGTTTGATCCGCGACGATGAGGAGCGGGTCAAGCAGCTCGACAAGCTTGCGCAATCGTCCAGCGCCCGCGCCGTCATCGTCCATGTCGACAGCCCCGGGGGCACCACCGCCGGTTCCGAGCAGCTCTACGATTCGCTGATGCGGCTGAAGGAGAGGAAGCCTTTGGTCATCGTCGTCGACGGCTTGGCCGCTTCCGGCGGCTACATCACCGCGATTGCCGGCGATCACATCGTCGCCAAGCAGACCTCGCTGGTCGGCTCGATCGGCGTGCTGTTCCAGTATCCCAACGTCGCCGATCTGCTCGGCAAGCTCGGCGTCAAGGTCGAGTCGATCAAGTCCTCGCCGCTCAAGGCCGCGCCGAACGGGTTCGAGCCGACCTCGCCGGAGGCGCGGGCGGCGATCGAATCGATCATCAAGGACTCCTACGGCTGGTTCAGAGGCCTCGTCCAGGCGCGCCGGCATCTCAACGACGACGAATTGCAGACCGTCGCCGACGGCCGCGTCTTCACCGGGCATCAGGCGGTGGGCCTAAAGCTCATCGACGAGCTCGGTGACGAACGGACCGGTATCGCCTGGCTGGAGAGCGAAAAGAAGATCGACGCCAAGCTGCCAGTGCGCGATTATCAGCTGCACGACCGCTTCAGCGACCTGCCGTTCCTGCACGCGGCAACAGCGGCCGTGCTCGATGCCGCCGGCCTTGGCGTGCTCGCCCGCCACCTCGACGATTGGGGAGCGATGCAGGCCGTCGAGCGGCTTAATCTTGACGGTTTGTTGGCCCTTTGGCACCCTGCCAACGCGAATTGAGCGGTGGCAGGCGATCATGATCAAGTCTGAGCTCGTGCAGCGGATTTCGGCGCAGAACCCGCACCTCTATCAGCGGGACGTCGAGAAGATCGTCAACGCCATTCTCGGCGAGATCATCGCGGCGATGGCGCGCGGCGACCGCGTCGAGCTGCGCGGCTTCGGTGCGTTCTCCGTCAAGCAGCGCCCGGCCCGGACCGGACGCAATCCGCGCACCGGCGCGCATGTCTCCGTCGATCAGAAGTGCGTGCCGTTCTTCAAGACCGGCAAGGAAATGCGCGAGCGGCTCAATCAGGCGGCCCAGATCTGAGCGGCTTCGCTCGTCCCCGCGAAGGCGGGGACCATTGGGCTTAAGCTGAATGGCAACGCGCTGTCTGGATTCCCGCCGGCGCGGGAATGAGCGGATAGACACAGGCGGGAGATCGCAACATTGCTGCGCAAGATCGTCGCGGCGATCGTCTTGGTACCGCTCGCCGTCGTCATCCTCGCCTTTGCGGTGGCGAACCGGGGGGCGGTAACGGTCTCGTTCGATCCGTTCAGCGCCGACGATCCGGCGGCGACGATATCGCTGCCGCTGTTCGCGCTGGTCATTCTTTTGCTGATCATCGGCGTTGTGATCGGCGGTCTGGCGTCCTGGTTGCGCCAGGGCAAGTGGCGAGGCGCCGCGCGCCGCTTCGAACGCGAACTCCACGTGCTGCGCGGCAAGCTCGCCGCGCATGAAAGTATGGCTGGCGGGGCTTCGGACGTTCGCGATGACCGCAATCCGCCGGAGCGCCTGCGGCTCAAGCCGCCCGTCCGATAATGATCGCCGGCCGCGCGCGAGACAAGGCGCACGCGGCGATGTAGAAGGGCGGCACCTAGGAACAGGCCATGTCGCTTATCGTCAAAATCTGCGGCCTTTCGACTCCGGACGCCCTCGATGTCGCGCTCGAGGCGGGCGCGGACATGGTCGGCTTTGTGTTCTTTCCGCCGTCGCCGCGTCATCTGGCATTCGATGCGGCGCGGCTGCTCGGCCAGCGCGTGCGCGGCCGCGCGCAAAAGGTTGCGCTGACCGTCGATGCCGACGATGCGTTCTTTGATGCGATCGT
The DNA here is from genome assembly GCA_963829395.1 of uncultured Alphaproteobacteria bacterium. Taxonomy (GTDB): domain Bacteria; phylum Pseudomonadota; class Alphaproteobacteria; order Rhizobiales; family Xanthobacteraceae; genus BOG-931. The sequence goes on from CAWHHX010000008.1 coordinate 166,553, forward strand.
GGAATCGCTGCGGCCGGACCTGCTGCAGCTGCACGGCAAGGAAACGCCGGCCCGCGTTGCGTCGCTCAGGCGGCGTTTTGGCTTGCCGGTCATGAAAGCGATTCCCGTGGAGGGCAAAGCCGACCTCGCGCTGGTCGCCGACTATGTCACGATTGCCGATCGATTGTTGTTTGATGCGCAGGCGCCGCGTGACGCGACGCGGCCGGGCGGCCTCGGCAAATCATTCGAATGGCGGCTTCTGGAGAATCTCGATCCCGGCTTGCCGTTCATGCTGTCGGGCGGGCTCGATGCCGGCAATGTCGGCGAGGCCTTGCGCATCACCCGCGCCCCCGGCGTCGACGTTTCCTCCGGCGTCGAGCGCGCGCCGGGCGACAAGGACCCTGACAGGATTCGCGCCTTCGTCCGCGCGGCGCGCGAAGCGGCTGCGCGTCTTGCAGCCAACCCAGTAGCGAGTTCCGGCATGAGCGTGCAGCAACCCAATTCCTTCCGCACCGGGCCGGACGAGAGCGGTCATTTCGGCATCTATGGCGGCCGTTTCGTCGCCGAGACGCTGATGCCGCTGATCCTGGAACTGGAAAAGGCTTACGCGCAGGCCAAGGCCGATCCGCAGTTCAAGAAGGAGATGGACGGCTACCTTGCGCATTATGTCGGCCGCCCGTCGCCGCTCTACTACGCCGAACGGCTGACCGAGCATTGCAGACAGACCGCCTCCGGCCCTTCGGGCGGTGGCGCCAAAATCTATCTCAAGCGCGAGGAGCTCAATCACACCGGCGCCCATAAGGTCAACAATGTGCTCGGCCAGATTCTCCTGGCGCAGCGCATGGGCAAGAAGCGCATCATCGCCGAGACTGGCGCCGGCATGCACGGCGTCGCGACGGCGACGTTGTGCGCGCGCTTCGGCCTCGAATGCATCGTCTATATGGGCTCGGTCGACGTCGAGCGGCAGAAGGCCAACGTCTTTCGCATGCACATGCTCGGCGCCAAGGTCGTGCCGGTCGAATCCGGGTCGAAAACGCTCAAGGATGCGATGAACGAGGCGTTGCGCGACTGGGTGACCAATGTCGGCTCGACCTTCTACTGCATCGGCACCATCGCCGGCCCGCATCCCTATCCGATGATGGTGCGCGATTTTCAGTCGATCATCGGCCGCGAGACGCGCGAGCAAATGATGGCGGCCGAAGGCCGTCTGCCCGACTCGCTCGTCGCCTGCATTGGCGGCGGCTCGAACGCGATGGGTCTATTCCATCCGTTCCTCGATGACCGGCAGATCGAGATTTACGGCGTCGAGGCGGCCGGCCACGGCCTCGACACCGGCATGCATGCGGCTTCGATCGCCGGCGGCCGGCCCGGCGTGCTGCACGGCAACCGCACCTATTTGCTGATGGACGAGGACGGCCAGATCAACGAGGCGCACTCGATCTCCGCCGGCCTCGATTATCCGGGCATCGGCCCCGAGCACGCCTGGCTCAATGATATGGGGCGCGTGACGTTCTTGTCCGCGACCGACGACGAGGCGCTCGACGCGTTCCAGCTCCTCTCCAAGCTCGAAGGCATCATTCCCGCGCTCGAACCGGCGCATGCCATCGCCAGGGTGCTCGATCTGGCGCCGCAAAAGCCGAAGGATCACCTGATGGTGGTCAATCTTTCCGGCCGTGGCGACAAGGACCTCGCCAGCGTCGCCGCGCATCTGCAGAGCAAGGCGCCATGACCACCCGCATCGATCGTCGTTTCGCCGCGCTCAAAGATGAAGGCCGTGCAGCCCTGGTGACCTTTCTGATGGCCGGCGATCCGGACTACGAAAACTCGCTCGCCATCGTGCAAGCGCTGCCGCAGGCCGGCGCCGATCTGATCGAGCTTGGCATGCCATTCACCGATCCAATGGCGGACGGGCCGGCGATTCAGGCGGCCGGGCTGCGTGCGTTAAAGGCCGGCCAGACCATGAAGCGTACGCTGGCGCTGGTGCGCGACTTCCGCCGCGGCGACGATGCGACACCGATCGTGCTGATGGGTTACTACAATCCGATCTACGTCTACGGCGTCGAGCAATTCTTGATCGATGCCAAAAGCGCCGGCGTCGACGGGCTGATCGTCGTCGACTTGCCGCCCGAGGAGGATACGGAATTGTGCCTGCCGGCGCTCAAGGCCGGCTTCAATTTCATCCGGCTGGCGACGCCGACGACCGACGACAAGCGATTGCCGACCGTGCTCGCGAACACCTCGGGCTTTGTCTATTACGTATCGATCACCGGCATCACCGGGTCGGCGGCGCCGGACACCGGCAAGGTCGGCGAAGCGGTCAAGCGGATCAAGCGGTATACCGAGCTGCCGGTCTGCGTCGGTTTTGGTGTGCGCACCGCCGAACAGGCGCGGGCCATCGCGGAGGGCGCCGATGGCGTCGTGGTCGGCTCGGCCTTGGTCGATACCGTGCGCAACAGTCTCGGCCCCGACGGCAAAGCCACCGCGGAGACGGCTGCGTCGGTTGCCGGTCTGGTGCGGAGCCTCGCCAAAGGCGTGCGTGGCGCCAGCCGCGTGCTGGCGGCAAGCTGAAATCGTCCAGTTCGGCCAAGCCCCGACGTCCCACGCGCGATCAGATAATTGGGGCGTTTGCCCATTCCTGCCCCACACCGCTCGCACGCGCGGCGAAGCGACCCATTCGTCTTGTGGACCGCGAGCGGTTTTTGATAAGACTCCAACGGGTGGCGGGCTTCTGCGTTCGCACATCCGACGCAATGCTCGTCTAAAGACGCAATGCGCGTCTAAAAAAACAGTCATAGAAAATCGGGAGGAAACATATGAGTGACCGCATTCTGACGACCCATGTAGGCAGCCTGCCACGCCCGGCGAAGCTTCTCGAAGTCAGCCAGCAGCGCACCCTCGGCCAGAAATTCGACGAAGCCGCTTTCGAGAAAGTGCTGAAGGATTCCGTGATCGACGTCGTCCGCCTGCAGAAGGACGCGGGCGTCGACCTCATCAATGACGGCGAGCTCGGTCATACCATGGGCTGGGCCTACGATTACGGCTCATGGTGGTCGTATGTGATCCGGCGGCTGTCCGGCGTCGAGGTCGTCAAGACCGGGCTGTGGATGACGACATTGTCGGCGCAGACCAAAACGCCGATGGCGCCCAAGGATTTCGTGGTGGGCGATTGGCACGATCGCCGGGACATGGCCAAGTTCCAGGAGGCCTATATGGACCCGCATTCCGGATGCGGGTTGCCCGAGCAGTTCATGACCGAGCATAGCCCGGTGGTCAAAGGGCCGATCAAATATATCGGGCACGAGGCGATCAAGCGCGACATCGAGTATCTCAAGGCCGGCCTCAAGGCGGCCGGGCTCGGAACCGAAGGGGCGTGGATGAATTCGATCGCGCCAGCGAGCTGCTCGCGCATGCCCAATGAGCATTACAAGAGCGAAGAAGAGCTGCTGTACGCCTGCGCGGACGCGATGCACGAGGAATACAAGGCGATCATCGACGCCGGCTTCGCCGTCCAGCTTGACGACCCGGCGATCGGCGAAAACTGGGACCAGCAGAAGAACGAACCAAGCGTCGAAGGCTATCGGCGCTACACCAAGATGTGTATCGACGCGCTCAACCACTCGATCAAGGGGCTGCCGTCCAACAAGATCCGCTTCCACCTGTGCTGGGGAAGCTGGCACGGCCCGCATACCACCGACATCCCGATGAAGCACCTGGTGGACCTGATGCTGGCGGTGAACGCCGATTATTATTCGTTCGAGGCGGCCAACGCCCGGCACGAGCACGAGTGGAAGATCTGGAAGGACATCAAGCTGCCGGCCGGCAAAAAAATCCTGCCCGGCATCGTCACCCACTCGACCAATCTGATCGAGCATCCCGAGCTCGTGGCGGACCGGATCTGCCAGTTCGCCGATGCCGTCGGCCGCGACAATGTCATCGCCTCGACCGACTGCGGCCTCGGCGGCCGCGTGCATCCGCAGATCGCCTGGGCCAAGCTCAAGGCGCTCTCGGACGGCGCGGCTTTGGCCTCGAAGCGCCTCTGGGCGCGCGCGGCCGCGGCGTAACGCTGAGTCAATAATTTCCCTCGGGTCGGCACAAGCGCCGACCCGAGGGCGTACCGCTCAAAGATTATCGCTGCAGCTTATCCAGCGTGATCGGCAGATCGCGCACCCGCTTTCCGGTCGCATGGTAGACGGCGTTGGCGATCGCCGCGGCGACGCCGACGATGCCAATCTCGCCGATGCCCTTGATGCCGAGCGGATTGATGATCTCGTCCGGCTCGTCGACGAAAATCACGTCGATATCGTACACATCGGCATTCACCGGCACATGGTATTCGGCAATGTTCGCGTTCATGACGCGGCCGAATTTGTGATCGACCAGGGTCTCCTCCTGCAGTGCCATGCCGATGCCCCACACCACGCTGCCCATGATCTGACTGTGCGCGGTCTTGGTATTGAGGATGCGCCCGGCGGCGACCGCGTTGACGACGCGGGTGACACGGATCACGCCGAGCTCCTCGTCGACTTTCACCTCGGCGAAGATCGCGGAATGGGTATTGCGCGCGTGCGAATTCCCGCCGGCGAAGGTGTTGGTGCTTTCCCGTTCGATCCGATCGAGTTCGCCATGGCGCATCGCGTCGGCGATCGACACTGCCCGGCTGGTCTCTTTCTTGTGCACGATCTTGCCGTCCACCAGCGCGACGTCATCCGGCTTGGCGGCGGCCAGCGGCGAATTTTGCATCGTCTTCGCCGCGCGCAACAGCTCCTTGCGCACTTCGCCGGCGGTCTTGACGATCGCGTGCGACACCGATGCCGCCGTCCATGAGCCACCCTCGACCGGCGCCTGCGGCAGCGTCGAGTTGCCAAGCTTGACCGTAATATTGTCGAGCGGCAGCCCGAGCAGGTCGGCGGCGACCTGCGCCATGATCGTGTAGGTGCCGGTGCCGATGTCGGAGAACGCGCAGGCCACCTCGGCGTGGCCGTTGGCCGTCAGCACGATGCGGACGGCGGACTCCATCTGCAACGCCTCCCAGATGCCGGTCGCCATGCCCCAGCCGACCAGTTCGCTGCCGTCGCGCATCGAGCGCGGCGCGGCGTTGCGCTTGTCCCAGCCGAACGCTGCCGCGCCTTGACGGTAGCATTCGCGCAGCTTCTTGCTGGTATAGGGAATATCGTCGTGCTGGTCGCGGTCCGAATAACATCGCAGCCGCAGCTCGACGGGATCGAGCTTCAGCGCCACCGCGAGTTCGTCCATTGCGCATTCGAGCGCGTAGACGCCGGTCGCCGCGCCCGGCGCCCGCATGTCGGACGGGGTCGGCAGATCGAGCCGCGCCAAGCGATGCACATATTTCGCCGTGGCGCTTTTGTAGAGCTGGCCCGACCACCCAGTGTCGTTGCGGGAAAAATCCTCGTATTGCGACGTGATCGCAATCGCCTCGTGGACGATCGCGTCGAGCGTTCCGCCGGCCGTCGCGCCGAGCGCGAGGCGCTCGATCGTCGCCGGGCGGTAGCCGAGCCCGTACATCTGCTGGCGGGTCAGTACCAGCCGCACCGAGCGCTCCAAGGCGCGCGCGCCGAGCACCGCAAGCACCACCTGATATTGCGGACGAAGCCCCGATCCGAACGCGCCACCGACAAATGGCGAGATGACGCGTATGTCGTCCGATTTCATGTCGAACACGCCGCACAGGTAGCGCTGCACGTTCTGCACGCCCTGGGTCTTGTCGTAGACCGTGAGCTTGCCGTCGCCGTCCCACATTGCGGTGGATGCGAATAATTCCATCGGATTGTGATGTTCGGTCGGGATGAAATATTCCGCCTCGTGGCGCACGGCGGCTGCCGCATAGGCTTTCTCGGCATTGCCGCGGGGCCTCTCGGGCTTCTCGGCGACGAAGGCTTTGTCGCGCTGCGCGTACAGGTCGGTGGTGAAGTCCGCTTCCTTGTATTCGACGCGGACCAGGGTGGCCGCAAGGCGCGCTATCTCCCACTCATGGGCCAGCACCAGCGCGACCGGCTGTCCGCTGAACATGATCTTGTCGTCGTAGAGCGGCCGGAACGGCGAGCCTTTGTCCGGCGCAACATCATCCTTGTATGCGGAACTGGCGCGCGCCATCGGCGGCCGATTGTCGTGGGTCAGGATGTCGAGTACGCCCTCGAGGCGGAGTGCGTCGCGCGTGTCGATGCGCACGATGCGGCCTTTGGCGATGGTCGAGGTGACGACAGCACCGTAGGCGAGGTCGTCGGTTTTGAATTCGCCGGCATATGTCGCCGCGCCAGTGACCTTGGCATGGCCGTCGATGCGGGATGTGGGCGTGCCCATGTAGCTCATGGCGTTCACCGCACTTTCTTGCTGGATTGCGATTGCGGCGTCCCGCGTGACGCCTGCGTCAGCGCGCGAATAATCGCGCGGCGCGCCAGATCGATCTTGAAGGCGTTATGGGCAAAGCCTTTGGCGTCGCGCACAAGCTGCTCGGCGGCGCGGGCGAAAGTCGGCCGGCTTGCGGTCTGGCCGCGCAACGCCGCTTCGACGCCGAGGTCGCGCCAGGGCTGGTGCGCAACGCCGCCAAGCGCCAGCCGCGCCTCTTTGATGGTATCGCCGTCAAGCTCGAGCGCCGCGGCGACCGACACCAGCGCGAACGCGTAAGATAACCGGTCGCGGATTTTCAGATAGGTATAATTCTTGGCGAAGCCTGCGGCCGGAAGCTCCACGGCGGTGACGATCTCGTCGGCGCGCAGGTTGGTGTCGCGCTCCGGCGTGGTGCCGGGCAGGCGATGAAAATCCGCAAACGCGATAACGCGCTCGCCGCCCGGACCGGCGACATGCACGTTCGCGTCCAAAGCCGCCAGCGCCACGCACATGTCGGAGGGGTGGGTTGCGATGCAGGACTCGCTCGTGCCGAGGATCGCATGCATGCGGTTGAGCCCCTTGAGGGCGGAGCAGCCGCTGCCCGGCTCGCGCTTGTTGCAAGGCGTCGCCGTATCGTAGAAGTAGGCGCAGCGCGTGCGTTGCAGAAGGTTGCCGCCGGTCGAGGCCATGTTGCGCAGCTGCGCCGACGCGCCGGCGAGGATCGCGCTGGCCAGCATCGGATAGCGCTCGGCGATCAGCGGCTGATAGGCGAGGTCGGAATTCGGCACCAGCGCGCCGATGCGCACGCCGCCGTCGGCGGTCGCGTCGACCGAGCCAAGCGGCAGGCGCGAAATATCGATCAGCCGCGACGGCCGTTCGACATCCTCCTTCATCAGGTCGATCAGGTTGGTGCCGCCGGCGATGAATTTCGCCGCCGGATCGGCCGCGATCTGGCGCACCGCGTCGGCGACGTCGGCGGCCCGCGAATACTGGAAATTGATCATGACCGCTCCATCGCCTGCTGGATCGCCGCCACGATGTTGGGATAGGCGCCGCAGCGGCAGATGTTGCCGCTCATGAGCTCGCGAATCTCCTCGACGGTTTTCGCCCTGCCTTCGGCAATCAGGCCTGCCGCCGAGCAGAGCTGCCCGGGGGTGCAGTATCCGCACTGGAACGCGTCATGATCGATGAAGGCCTGCTGCAGCGGATGGAGCGCGCCGTTCGTCGCCAAGCCCTCGACGGTGGTCACCTTGGCGCCGTCCTTCATGACGGCGAGCGTCAGGCACGCATTGATCCGCCGCCCGTCCACCAGCACCGTGCAGGCGCCGCATTGGCCGTGATCGCAGCCTTTCTTGGTGCCGGTCAGGTCGAGATGGTCGCGCAGCGCATCGAGCAGCGTCGTCCAAGGCGCGAGCGTGAGCTTTCTCTCGACGCCGTTCACGGTGAACGACACCGACATCTTGTCCGGCGCCGGGATGACCTCCGTCATCGGCCGTTCCGCCCGTGTTTGTGCCATATGCACCTCCGGATGGTTGACGCACCACGTTTGCGAGATCGCCGATCGTTTCGGCGATCCGCCCGCGTCACGGCGTCAATCTGGTCGCGTCGTGTAGGTTCCACCCGGCTCGCACCCATATAGGACGTCAATGACAGCGCGGTAGCGGCTGCCGTTGAAAACTGCGCGGCGACGCCACACATTTGTCACACACTGGAGGGGGGCCGCGATGGGCCGAGATGTAGCGCGGGATTGGATGTGGTCGGAAGCGTGCGAGATGCTGGCGCGCGCCGAGCGGATGCACCGTGAGCTTTTCCGTCCTGCCGGCACGCAGAAGCGGCAGCCGGCCTGGGAGCCGCCGGTCGATATTCTGGAAACCGAATTGGAGGTGCTGGCGCTGGTGGCCCTGCCCGGCGTCAATGCCGACCACGTGGAAGCCGCCATCGAGGACGGCGAACTGGTCATTACCGGGACGCGCGTCTATCCGCCGGCGCTGCGCACCGCCGTCATTCATCGGCTTGAGTTGCCGCAAGGCCGCTTTTACCGGCGGCTGCGGCTGCCGGCCGGCCGCTATAGCGGCGTGCGCCAAGCCGTTGCTGACGGGTGTCTGGTGATTACCTTGCAGAAAGCGGGGACGAGCCGTGGCTGAGATGGAAATGTTGTCGAAAAACGAAGACGCCCAAAGCCCTACGACAGGCGCCGCCACCATGCCGCCTTTGCCGCCCGATGCGCTCATCATCGTGCCGGTGCGCAACACCGTGCTGTTTCCCGGCCTGGTGCTGCCGATCACGCTTGGCCGGGCGAAGTCGATCGCCGCCGCGCAACAGGCGGTGCGCGATCAGCGCCAGGTCGGCATATTGCTCCAGCGCGACGCCGAGGTCGCCGAACCGACGCCGCTCGACATGCATCGCATGGGCACGCTCGCCAACATCGTGCGCTACGTCACCGGCCCGGACGGTTCGCATCATCTGATCTGCCAGGGCGAGCAGCGCTTCCAGATCGTGGAATATCTCAGCGGCTGGCCGTTCTTTGTCGCGCGCGTGCTGCAGATCCCGGAGTCCGAGGCCAAGACCGCCGAGATCGAGGCGCGCTTCGTCAACCTGAAAGCGCAGACGCTCGAAGCCATCCAGCTGTTGCCGCAGGCGCCGCCCGACCTGCTTGCCGCCATCCAATCGATCGACGGGCCGCCCGCGCTCGCCGATCTGGCGGTCGCCTATATGGACGTCAAGCCCGAGGAGAAGCAGGAGATCCTCGAGACCGTCGACATTGCCGCGCGCATGGACAAAGTCTCGCGGCTGCTCGCTCACCGCATCGAAGTCCTGCGCTTGTCGCAGGAGATCGGCCGGCAGACCAAGACGGCGCTCGACGAGCGCCAGCGCGAGGTGTTGCTGCGCGAGCAGATGGCGGCGATCCAGCGCCAGCTCGGCGAAGGCGAAGAGGGCAAGGCCGCCGAGATGGCCGAGCTCGACAAGGCCATCGCCAATGCCGGCATGCCGAAGGAGGTCGAGGACCAGGCGCGCAAGGAATTGCGCCGGCTGCAGCGCATGCCGGAAGCGGCCGGCGAATATGGCATGGTACGCACCTATCTCGACTGGCTGATCGAATTGCCGTGGGCGCTGCCCGAGGAAAAGCCGATCGACATCGTCGAGGCGCGGCGCATCCTCGACGAAGACCATTACGATCTCGACAAGATCAAACGGCGGATCATCGAATATCTCGCCGTGCGCAAGCTCGCGCCGCAAGGCAAGGCGCCGATCCTGTGCTTCGTCGGCCCGCCAGGCGTCGGCAAGACCTCGCTCGGCCAGTCGATCGCCCGCGCCATGGGCAGGAAATTCGTGCGCGTGTCGCTTGGCGGCGTGCACGACGAGGCCGAAATCCGCGGCCATCGCCGTACCTATATCGGCGCCTTGCCCGGCAACATCATCCAGGCGATCCGCAAGACCGGCTCGCGCGACTGCGTCATGATGCTCGACGAGATCGACAAGCTCGGCGCCGGCATCCAGGGCGATCCCGGCGCGGCGTTGCTCGAAGTGCTCGATCCGGAGCAGAACAACACGTTCCGCGACAATTATCTGGCGGTGCCGTTCGATCTGAGCCGGGTGGTGTTCATCACCACGGCGAACATGCTCGACACCGTCCCCGGGCCGCTGCGCGACCGCATGGAGATCATCAGCCTGGCCGGCTATACCGGCGAGGAGAAGCTCGAGATCGCGCATCGCTACCTGCTGCGCCGGCAAATGGAGGCGAACGGGCTCAAGCCCGGCCAGGTCGAGATCGGCGACGATGTGCTGCGCGAGATCGTCCAAAGCTACACCCGCGAAGCGGGCGTGCGCGGTCTTGAGCGCCAGATCGGGCAAACGCTGCGGCACGCCGCCGTGCGCATTGCCGAAGGCAATCCCGGTCCGATCCGCATTACCCGCGCCGATCTCGTCGCCATCCTCGGTGCGCCGAAGTTCGAGAGCGAGATGGCGATGCGCACCAGCGTGCCTGGCGTGGCGACCGGGCTTGCCTGGACGCCGGTCGGCGGCGATATCCTTTTCATCGAGGCGACGCGGATTCCCGGCGGCGGCCGGCTGATCCTCACCGGCCAACTCGGCGAGGTGATGAAGGAAAGCGCGCAGGCCGCACTGTCGATCGTCAAGAACCGCGCCGCCGCGCTCGGCATCGATGCCAGCCGCTTCGAGAAGAGCGACATCCACGTCCACGTGCCGGCGGGCGCCATCCCGAAGGACGGGCCGAGCGCGGGCGTCGCCATGTTCATGGCTCTGGTCTCGCTGATGACCGACCGCACCATCCGCAGCGACACCGCGATGACCGGAGAGATCAGCCTGCGCGGGCTGGTGCTGCCGGTCGGCGGCATCAAAGAAAAGGTCGTGGCGGCGTATGCAGCCGGCATCAGGCGGGTCATGCTGCCGGCGCGCAATCGCCGGGACTATGACGACATCCCCGAGGTGGCGCGCCGGGAGATGGAATTCATCTGGCTCGAGCGCGTCGAAGAGGCGGTTGCCGGCGCGCTCGAGCCGAAGCAGCAGGCCGACGCGCCGGCCTCGACGCCGGCGCCGCAACTCGCCGGCGCGGACGCGTAGCCCCGGCCGCTCGCTCTTTCGCGGCTCTGGGCGTCAGGGGAACGACTTGGCCTTGAAACGCGTTGGATTTGACGCGGCATTTTAACTCTTGCCGAACGGTGCGATCGGACAGCGCCGGCTGCGGAAAAACATTACCGATAAATCCAAGTTACATCTTCGGATGCGTGGCCTCGCGCGCCCGAAGTGTGCAAAATTGAACATCCCTTGGGAAAGGAATGCCGGGATGAATATCACCGTCGGCCGCAAGGCCATCGCCGAGGCTACCGAGAAACTCAAAAACTGGGGCCGCTGGGGCAACGACGACCAGATCGGCACGCTCAATCACATCATACCGGAAGACATCGTGCGTGCGGCCGGCCTGATCCGCATCGGCAAGGTGTTCGCGCTCGGCATTCCGCTCGACCGCCACGGCCCGCAGACCGGCCTGTTCGGCGGCCGCTGGAATCCGATCCACACCATGCTGGCCACCGGCACCGACGCGGTCGCCGGCCGGCAGGACAAGATGCCGGGCGTCCGCTACGCCGACGACGCCATCAACATGCCGGTGCAGGCCGCGACGCACTGGGATTCGCTCGGCCACATCTTCTACGAAGACAAGATGTATAACGGCTACGACGCCCGCGAGGTCGACAGCAACGGGCTGGGCAAGCTCGGCATCGAGCACGCCAAGAACAAGATGGTCGGCCGCGGCGTGCTGCTCGACGTCGCCCGCTTTCGCGGCGTTCCCTGGCTCCAAGACGGCGACGCCATTTCCAACGACGAGCTCGACAAGTGCGCCAAGGAGGCGAACGTCGAGATCAGGCGCGGCGATTTCGTGATCCTGCGCACCGGGCAGATGGAGCGCTGCATCGCCGAAAAAAACTGGGGCGCTTATGCCGGCGGTCCGGCGCCCGGCGTGCGCTTCGAGAATTGCTACTGGTGCCAGGAGAAAGAGATCGCCGCGATCTGCTCCGACACCTGGGGCGTCGAAGTGCGGCCGAACGAAAGCAATGAAGTCAACCAGCCGTGGCACTGGGTGGTCATCCCGGCCATGGGGCTGACCATGGGCGAGATGTTCTACGTGAAAGAGCTGGCGGAAGATTGCGACGCCGATGGCATCTACGAGTTTTTCTTCTGCGGTTCGCCGCTGATCATCACCGGCGGCACCGGCTCGCCGATCAACCCGCAAGCGATCAAGTGACTTTCTTATCGCTACTAATGCACCAAATCTAATAGGTCGTCATGGCCGGGCTTGTCCCGGCCATCTCGACAAGATTTCTGTTACATTGCCAATGTGATCGGGACCCGCGGGTCAAGCCCGCGGGTGACGCTGAGAGGCGCGAAGCGTCGCCCGCGAGCTTACGCCTTGAACTTCACGATCTTCTGCTGCTGCTCGCCGAGGCCGTCGATGCCGAGTTGCACCAGGTCGCCGGGTTTGAGGAATTTCGGCTCCGGCTTGATGCCCATGCCGACGCCGGGCGGGGTGCCGGTGATGATGACGTCGCCGGGCTCCAGCACGAAGAATTGCGAGCAATACCAGACCAGGTGCGCGACGCCGAAAATCATGGTCTGGGTCGAGCCTTTCTGCCGGGTCTCGCCGTTGACCGTGAGCCACATGTCGAGTCGCTGCGGGTCGCGGATTTCGTCCTTGGTGACGAGCCACGGGCCGAGCGGGCCGAAGGTCTCGCAGCCCTTGCCCTTGCCCCATTGGCCGCCGCTGCGCTCGATCTGGAAGGCTGCGCTCCGACACGTCGTTGGCGAGGCAATAGCCGGCGACCGCGTCCATCGCCTTGTTCTTGGCGAGATAGCGCGCGCGGCTGCCGATCACGATGCCGAGCTCGACTTCGTAGTCGAGCTTGGTGGATTCCTTCGGCGTCATGGTGTCGTCGTTCGGTCCGCAGATGCAGCTCGCCGCCTTGTTGAAGATGATCGGCTCTTTCGGGATCGGCATGCCGGCTTCGGCGGCATGGTCGGAATAATTCAGCCCGATGGCGATGAAATTGCCGACCTTGCCGACGCACGGCCCGAGCCGCGGCGTGCCGCGCACCAGCGGCAGCTTGTCGGCCTTGAGCTTGCGCAGCTTGGTCAGTCCGCTCGGCGACAGCGCGGCGCCGGCGATGTCGGGCACGACCTTGGAGAGATCGCGGACGCGGCCTTGCGCATCGAGCATGCCGGGTTTTTCGCGCCCGGGGGCGCCAAAGCGGACGAGTTTCATTCAAAGGCTCCTTGATGATGTGAGATATGACATGGGAGCATGATCATTTCCGAAAGCCGGTTGTCACCCCGGAGCACATCCGCGGCAGGCTTTTTCGGGATCATGCTCTAGAACGCACCCGGAAAAGCTCCACCGTCAATCAGCAGATTTTGGCCGGTGATATAGCCGGCCTGCGCCGAGCAAAGAAACGCGCAAGCCGCGCCGAATTCGTCCGGGTCGCCGATCCGCCGCGCCGGCACGGCGGCGACCCGCTCGGCCAGCGCCGCCTCGGCGCTGATGCCTTTTTTCTTCATCGTCGTGTCGACATAGGTTTGGAAGCGGTCGGTGGCGAACACGCCGGGCAACAGGAAATTGATGGTCACATTGGCGGCGGCGACGTTGCGGGCGACGCCGGCAAAAAACGCGGTCAGCCCGGCGCGAGCGCCCGAGGACAGATCGAGACCGGCGATCGGCGCCTTCACCGATCCCGACGTGATATTGACGACGCGGCCAAATTTTTTGGCGATCATCGGATCGATCGCCCGTTGGAACAGCTCCACGGCCACAATCATGTTGGCAATGACGCCGTCGAGCATTTTCGGCCGGTCGAGCTCGCGGAAGTCGCGAAAGGGCGGGCCGGCGTTGTTGTTGACCAGAATGTCCGGTTCCGGACATGCGGCGAATAGCGCTTTCTGGCCGTCGGCGAGGCGACGTCGGCGGTGACCGGGGTGATCTTGGCGCCGGTCGCTTTTTGCAGTTCCGCGGCGGTCGCCGCCAGCCGCTCGCGGTCGAGGCCGTTGATGACCACCTCGCAACCGGCCTCCGCCAGCGCCTTGGCGCAGGCCCGGCCAAGGCCGCGGCTCGAGGCGCAGACGATGGCTTTACGGCCGGCAATACCGAGGTCCATGCTTATTCCTGCGTGCTGGCGCTTGCTGCGGCGGGGCGTTCGTTCGTTTGTCATGATTGCGCGCGCCTAAGTCAATGGCGAAACGATTACGCCGCGCGGCGGTCTTGACGATTTTGCCGATAGAAGTAAGCTTTTGATTTATCAGCGATATTATCGATGGCCGCCAGCCGGTGCCAAATTTAGCCGGCACGCGACACGAAACCGGCCTGGACTGACGCCGGATCGCACCGACGCCCGATCAACGACGTCCGACAATCGGGTTACGGCCATTTCACCACCGGCGGCATCGATGACAAGATCGAATTCCACATTGCCGCCGGTGCGCAATCCAAAGATCGTCCCGCGATCATATAACAGATTGAACTCGACGTAGCGCCCGCGGCGCACCAATTGCTCCTCGCGCTCCGCTTCCGTCCAGGTTTTGGCGAAATTTTTGCGCACCAATTCCGGATAGATGCCGATGAAGGTGCGGCCGACGTCCTGGGTGAAGGCGAAATCGGCGTCGAAGTCGCCGGAATCGAGCCAGTCATAGAAGATGCCGCCGATGCCGCGCGCCTCGCCGCGATGTTTGAGAAAGAAATATTCGTCGCACCAGGTCTTGAATTTGTCGTATGGCGCGACCGCGGCGTGGGCGTCGCAGGCGGCCTTCATCGCCGCGTGAAATGCGATCGTGTCCGGGTCGTCCTGCGTGCGCCGGCGGAGCAACACCGGCGTCAGATCGGCGCCGCCGCCGAACCATGACTTTGTGGTGACGACGAAACGCGTATTCATGTGCACCGCCGGCACATGCGGATTATGCAAGTGGGCGATCAGGGAAATGCCGGTGGCGAAAAAGCGCGGATCGTCGGCGGCGCCGGGAATGTCCTTGCGGAACTCCGGCGCGAATTCGCCGAACACGGCCGAGACATGGACGCCGACCTTCTCGAAGACGCGACCCTTCATCATCGCCATGACGCCGCCGCCGCCCGGGGCGCCGGAGTGATCGGTGCGGTTCCACGGTGTGCGCACAAAGCGACCTGGCGCGCGGTCCACCAACGGTGCATGCGAGGGCAGGGCGTCTTCCAGCTCTTCGAAGGCCGCCACAATCCGGTCACGCAAGCCCTCAAACCAAGCCTGGGCGGTCGCTTTACGGGTCTCGATCGCGCTTAAATCCATCGTCGCTCGTCGCTCATGTATTGTCGGTCATGTATTATAGTGACGAACAGCCGTCATCTTTTCTAGACTGTCATAGTCGCGCGCCATGATGTTGATCTGTCGCAATTGCAGGCTCTAAATTCATGACACTGATCCGGACCGGACCTACGCGCCGCCGCCTCCTGAGAGCCGCTGCGGGCACGGGTTTGAGCATGATCGCGGCGCCGGGTTTGCTGCGTTATGCGACCGCGCAAAGCTGGCGCGCCGGCGACCCCTTCAGCCTCGGCGTCGCCTCCGGCGCGCCGCGGCCCGATGGCTTTGTGTTGTGGACGCGGCTCGCGCCAGAGCCGATGTCCGCGAATCCGCAAACGCCCGGCGGCATGCGCGGCGGCGACGTCACCGTCGGCTATGAGATCGCGACCGATCCCGCCTTGCGCGATGTCGTGCGGCGCGGCGAAGCGACGGCCGAGCAGGTGTTCGCCTATTCGGTGCATCTCGATGTCGCTGGCCTGCAGCCCGGTCGGCCATATTGGTATCGCTTCATGAGCGGTGATGCGACCAGCCGGATCGGGCGCGCCGCCACCTTGCCGGCATTGGACTCGGCGCCCGATAAATTGCGCTTCGGCTTCGTGTCCTGCTCCAATTACGAGCACGGCTATTTTTCGGCGTATCGCCATCTCGCCGACGAACACCCGGAATTCGTGCTCTATCTCGGCGACTACATCTACGAAACCATCGATGAAAAGCGCCCGACGGTGCGCCGCCACTCCGACGGCATCGAGGCGGCGACGTTGCCGACCTATCGCAATCGCTACGCGCAATATCGGCTCGATCCGGATCTGGCGCGTCTGCATGCTGAAGTCCCGGCACTGGTCACCTGGGACGATCATGAAGTGGCGAACGATTACGCCGACAAATGGTCCGAGCGGTTCGACGACCCGGAGCTGTTTCTGATGCGGCGGGCGGCGGCCTATCAGGCCTTCTACGAGCACATGCCGGTGCGGCCCATTCTCTCGCAGCCCAACGGGCCGATCATGCGCGTCTATGACCGTTTCACCGTCGGCGATTTGATCGAAATTTTCATGATCGACGGCCGGCAATACCGCTCGCGTCAAGCCTGTTACGTGCCGCCGAACAAGGGCGGCATGCATCTGGAGAACGACGCCAGCTGCCCCGAGCGACGCGAGGCCGGGCGCACCATGATGGGCTTTGCCCAGGAGGCTTGGCTCTCTTCCGGGCTCGCTCATTCCAAAGCGCGCTGGAATCTGATCGCGCAGGATGTGCTGATGGCGCAATACCACGTCAAGCAGAACGACGCCTTTGCCTTCTCGACCGACAGTTGGGATGGCTATCCGGCGAACCGCGCGCGCCTCCTCAAGCGCATCCAGGAAACCCAGGTGTCCAATCCGGTGGTGGTCGGCGGCGACATCCATTCGTTCTTCGCCAACGACTTGCGGCTCGACTTCGACGATCAAAACTCGCCGGTCGTGGCGACGGAATTCGTCGGCACCTCGATCTCGTCGCACGGACCGCCCCACGACATCATCGCGCAGGCGTTGCCGGACAATCCGCACGTTCATTTCTTCGAGAGCCGCCGCCGCGGCTATGTCTGCGTCGATCTCGAGCGCGCACACATGCAGGTGCAGATGCGCGTCGTCTCCGACGTGCGCGATCCCAAGGCCGATGTTTCGACGTTGCGCGCTTTCGCGGTCGAAGGCGGCAAGCCTGGCGTGGTGGCGGCCTAGCAGAATTTCTGCCCGTTATTCCGCGTCGACCTTCTCGGCCAACCACACCTTGATCAGCGATTGATAAGGCACGTCGCGTTTGTTGGCGGCGATCTTGATGCGATCGAGCAGGCCTTGAGGAAGCCGGAGCGAAATAGCGGTGGTGGACAGTTTCAGATTGGGAAGCTGCACGCGCCTCGCTTTGCTCCAATCCACATAGTCCGTGGAGTCGTGCGTCTCCCAGAATTTTCGCTCTTCAGCTTCGCTGCGAAAATGCGGAATCGGTTTAAGCTTCTTGTTCATAGCTGGCTCGTTCTTTGCGGTTCGCGTTACGGGCGGAGATGACCCGAATTCGTGTTCGGCTTTCGCGCAGCGTGAAGGTCACATGCAACAACCGGCCACCGATCGTTCGCCCCATCGCGTGATGACGCGATTCGGCTTGGCTGTGCTTCACGTCATCGGCCACCAACAGCTTCGGATCAGCAAATACCTGCTCGGCTTCGGCCTGAGAAACCGAGTGTTTGGCCGTGCTCTTGAAGCGATTGCCCTCGTCCCAGTCAAAACCCGCAATGTGGCTGAGGTCAAGCATTTGTGTATATTAACATAATATACATGGCGTTGCCAATCGCCGCTTCAACGCGACACCGCACCCGTTTGCCGCAGCGCCTCGCCGGCCGCCATGGCCGCGGCGATGGCGACGTTGAGCGAGCGCATGCGCTCGCGCATCGGAATTGTCAGGCGCGCATCGGCGGCGTCGTGAACCGCCGTCGGGCACGCCGGCGGACTCGCGGCCGAACAGCAAGATGTCGTCGGCCTGGTATCGGTAGTCGAGATAGGAGAGCGAAGCGCTGGTTGTGAACAGCACAAGGCGATGCCCTTGCCGGTTGCGCCAAGCCGCGAAATCCTGCCACGAGCGGTGACGCACCATCGTCACGGCGTCGAGATAGTCCATGCCGGCGCGGCGGAAGGCGCGGTCGGTCGTCGGAAATCCGCTGGGCTCGATGATATGCGCCTCGATGCCGAAGCACGCGCAGAAGCGAAGGATCGTTCCGGTGTTTTGCGGAATATCGGGTTCGTAGAGGGCAATGCGCATGGACGGAACCAGGGCTGCATTGGGGTGGGATGCCTTGGGCGTTTTCAGCGGCCGATCCAGGACTTTGCCAGGCGCCAAAATCGGAACCGCGGCCCCGCAAAACGTTTAGGGGTGCCTTCGATGGCACACTTGCACTCCCGCGGTAAGGGTGCCAATAAAACGCCGCCGGATTGCGTCGACTTCTGATCTCCCCCAGGTCGGATGAGACGGGCCTTCCGCCGCCGAATCCCCTCCCGAGGGAAGGATGGGGGCGGGCGGTTCGCAGCGCGGACGGATGTGACCGGCAAGACGGAAGAGGGCGAGACGGGTGACCACAATCTCCGCAGCGCAGCCTTCGCGGCGCGACTTCCTATACATTTCCACTGGTGCATGGCCACTGGTCCTGCCGGCGCCGCCGCGACTCCCGGCGGCCACAGCTGCTGGGGCCTGGCCCTACGATACCGATCGGCGAAAGCTTGAGCCCGCCAACGCATAAGGTTCGATCATGAGCGCACATTCGATCTACAAGCCGCAGAGCCCCCTCATGCAATGGCTGGAGCGGCGGCTGCCGATCGCGAGCCTAGTCTATTCCTCCTTCATCGTTTATCCGACGCCGCGCAACTTGAATTACTGGTGGACGTTCGGCGGCATTCTCACCTTCATGCTCGGCGCGCAGATGGTCACCGGCATCGTGCTGGCGATGCATTACACGCCGCACGTCGATCTCGCCTTCAATTCCGTCGAGACGATCATGCGCGACGTGAATTACGGCTGGCTGTTGCGTTACCTGCATGCCAACGGCGCCTCGTTCTTCTTCGTCGCCGTCTACGCCCACATCGTGCGCGGCATGTATTACGGCTCCTACAAGGACCCGCGCGAGGTCCTGTGGATCCTCGGCGTCATTCTGTTCCTGCTCATGGTGGTCACCGGCTTCATGGGCTACGTGCTGCCCTGGGGCCAGATGAGCTTCTGGGCGGCGACCGTCATCACCAACCTGTTCTCGGCGATCCCCGGGGTCGGCGATCCGATCGTCACTTGGCTATGGGGCGGCTATGCCGTCGGCAATCCAACGCTGAACCGCTTTTATTCGCTGCACTATCTGTTGCCGTTCGTTATCGCCGGCGTGGTCGTGCTGCACGTCTGGGCGCTGCACATGGTCGGGCAGAACAATCCGACCGGCGTCGAGCCCAAAGCCGAAAAGGATACGGTTGCGTTCACGCCCTATGCGACCGCCAAGGACGCGTTCTTCATCGGCGTGTTCTGCTTGTTCCTGGCCTGGTTCGTGTTCTACATCCCGAACTATCTCGGCCACTCCGACAATTACATCCCGGCCAATCCCGGGCAGACCCCGACGCACATCGTGCCGGAATGGTATTACCTGCCGTTCTACGCCATCCTGCGCGCGATCCCGAGCAAGCTCCTCGGCGTCATCGCGCTCCTGGCCTCGATCGTGCTTCTAGCCTTCCTGCCCTGGCTCGATACCTCGCGGGTGCGCTCGGCGAATTACCGGCCGCTTTATCGGCAGTTCCTGATCGTCTTCTTCCTGGTGGTGATCGGTCTTGGCTATCTCGGCTCGCAGCCGCCCGAAGGCGGTTACGTGATCGCGGCGCGCATTCTCACCGCGTATTACTTCGTGTTCCTGCTCATCATCCTGCCGCTGCTTGGATTGTTCGAGACGACGAAGCCGCTGCCGAACTCGATCTCGGAATCGGTGCTGGCGTCGGCGCCGCCGTCGGGCGCGAAGGCTTAGGGGGCTGCCCAATGAACCTCTATCGCAGCAACATCGTCCTCGCCGTTACGCTCGCGGCCTCGCTTTCGGCGGCAGGCATGCGCGTGGCTTCCGCGCAGGAAGCCGAGGCGCCGCCGCGGCAGCATTGGTCATTCCATGGGCCGTTCGGCACCTACGACACGGCACAGCTGCAGCGCGGCTTCAAAATCTACCGCGAGGTTTGCTCAACCTGTCACAGCTTGAAGCTGCTCGCCTTCCGCAATCTCGCCGATCCCGGCGGACCGAGCTTTACCGAGGCGCAGGCGGCGACCGTCGCCGCCGGCTTCCAGGTTACCGACGGCCCAAACGACAAGGGCGAAATGTTCCAGCGCCCGGGCAAGCTTGCCGACCACTTCCCGCCGCCGTTCCCGAACGATCAGGCCGCGCGTGCCGCGATGGGGGGTGGCTTGCCGCCCGACATGTCCGTGCTGGCGAAGGCGCGCGGCTATGAAGCGGGATTTCCCTGGTTCATCATCGATGCTTTCACGCAGTATCAGGAGGACGGCCCGGACTACATCCACGCCATCCTCGTCGGCTACGAAGACGCGCCGGCCGGGGTCACGCTGCCGCCGGGCTCGCAGTTCAACAAGTACTTTCCCGGCCATGCCATCGCCATGCCCAAGCCGCTCAGCGACGGCCAAGTCGAATATTCCGACGGCACGCCGGCGACGGTGGATCAGTATGCCAAGGACGTCGCCGCTTTCCTGATGTGGGCGGCGGAGCCGAAGCTCGACGAACGCAAGCGGCTCGGCTTCCAGGTGTTCGTATTCCTCATTGTGCTGACCGGCCTGCTGTACTTCACCAAGCGGCGGGTGTGGCACGATGTGCATCATCCGGCCGCCGGATAGCGGCCGCCGGGCCAATCCCGCGCGTGATCAAGCCAAAATATCACGGGTGGCCGAGACCACATTGTCTTGGTCTCGGGCGCCGAGCTTGCCGGCGCGCCTTAAAATATAGTCGTTGGGAAGCGTGAATAGCTTCCAGCGAATGACGCAGGGCCGGTTGAGACCGGCCGGTTTCAAATCGTTGATTGCAATGTCGCTCGGCCAGTGAGATCCGGCGGCGGTCGTAATCATCGCGCAGACCGAATGACCGTGTGTGTTGTTGAACGTCGCGTGCGACAGCACGAGCGACGGTCTGCGCGTCTCCGCTGCGAGGTCGACGAAAGGAAAAGGCACAACCACGACGTCGCCGAAATCACAGATCACGAAAGGCCTCTTCGTCCTCCGGTGAATTCCACTCCGACAGCGTATTGCTCAGGCCCGCCAAATAGGCATCGGCGGTCCGCACCTCGCGGATTTCGACAACCTCGCCACGTCGCGCCTGCAATCGCTTCCAAACTTCTTTCATCGGGCCGATCGGCTTAATTCCCTTCGTTGCACGACCGTCTGTTCCGTTCCGCATCCTCTCCCATCTGCCGACGATGCCGTCGACTTCCAGTTCGATGACTTCGCCGGGGGCAAGGGAGAGAATACGATCCTTCAGAGCCTTGCCGCCTTCGATCTGGGTTGCCCACATTGCGTCGTCACGAATTTCGACATAGGCCATGTGCGGCGCTCCAATATTGCCGAATTAACATGCAATTTAAGGTGGGGTGGGGGTGGGGTCAAGAAGGAGCCGAGTGACCGGGGCTCCGCGCGGCAAAGCCAAATTTGAAGAAGCCGCTTCCGACGCACACTGTGTGCTAGAGGGATGTCGAGTGATGAGGCAGGGCTCCGACCATGACGACCGTCGCGTTAGACAACGATCTGAAAGCCGCGATCCGCAATATCCCGGATTATCCCAAGCCGGGCATCATGTTTCGCGATATCACCACGCTGCTCGGCGACGCGCGGGCCTTTCGCCGCGCCGTCGATGAGCTGGTGCATCCCTGGGCCGGCGGCAAGATCGACAAGGTGGCCGGCATCGAGGCGCGCGGCTTCATCCTCGGCGGCGCCGTCGCCCATCAGGTGTCGGCCGGCTTCGTGCCGATCCGCAAGAAAGGCAAGCTGCCGTTCAAGCGCGTGACCATCGGCTATTCGCTGGAATACGGCATCGACGAAATGGAGATGCACGAGGATGCGGTGCTCGCAGGCGAGCGGGTCATCCTGGTCGACGATCTGGTCGCCACCGGCGGCACCGCCGAGGCCGCGGTGAAGCTCCTCAAGGGGATCGGCGCCCAGGTCTTGGCCGCCTGCTTCATCATCGATCTGCCCGATCTCGGCGGCGCCGAGAAAATCAGAAAGCTTGGCGTGCCGGTGCGCACGCTGGTGAGCTTCGAGGGGCATTAGCCGCGGGCCGTTCCACACGAGTCGTGCCGCTCACCGGATAGGCGATCATGGCTCTCCCGGCGCGACGGGAGGAGCGGTGCGTGACGGTGTCGGTGCATGGATACGATAGCTGCCCTGTTTCGCGATGTCGGCGCACCCTTGTCGATCGAGCGCATCACGCTTGATCGGCCGGCGCCGACCGAGGTGTTGGTGCGCGTCGCCGCCGTTGGTTTGTGCCGCACCGACTATCATGTCATCCGCGGCGAACGGCGTGTGGCCATGCGACCGATGGTGCTCGGCCACGAGGCTGCCGGTGTCGTCGAAGAGATCGGCGCCGCGGTTGAGGGAATTAGCGTCGGCGATCACGTCGTTCTGACGTTTATTCCGGCGTGCGGAACGTGCCATTGGTGCCAGCGGGGCTTGCATCATTTCTGTGCGCAAGGCCCGCGCATCACTCAAGGTCCGCAGCTCGACGGCACCTATCGTCGGCACGATCGCGCCGGAGACGTTGTCGGCGCCTTCTGCATGATCGGCGGCTTCGCCGAGCGTACCGTGGTCGATCAGGCCTCTGTCCTGGTCATCGACAAAGACATCCCGCTCGATCTTGCCAGCCTTGTTGCCTGCAGTGTGACGGCGGGTGTCGGGGCGGCGCGCCACCGAGCGCGGGTCATGCCGGGCCAAGGCGTGCTGGTCGTCGGTTGCGGCGGCGACGGCATGAACGTGGTCCAAGGCGCCGCTTTATGTGGCGCCGGCAAGATCATCGCCGCCGACATTGTGCCGTCCAAGCTCGATTGGGCGCGGGAATTCGGTGCGACCCACGGCGTCAATGCACAAGGCGAAGATCTCACCCGCGCGGTTCTTGATCTGACCGGGGGAATGGGCGTTGATCACGCCTTCGTCTGTACCGATCCGCCGGCGACGTTGCTGCCGGCGTTCCGTGCCACGGCCAAGGGCGGCAACGTCGTTGTGACCGCGCTGCCCCCGGACACGGTCACCGGGATCGCAATCCCGCCGCTAGAGCTCGTGGTCACGCAGAAGGCGATCATGGGCGCGGTCTACGGCTTTTTCAGCCCGCGCCTGCAAATCCCCGAGCTCCTTGCGCTGTATCGCCAGGGCGCGTTGAAGCTGCGCGAATTGATCACGCGAACGTATCGGCTTGACGACATCAATCGCGGCTATGCCGATCTCGAGGCCGGTAAAAACCTGCGTGGCGTCGTGGTGTTCGGCTGAAAGGCGCGGGCGCGCATCTTGGCGGGCTTGATGCTCGCGCGCGCCGGTCCGCCGTCAGGTGCGGCACAATGAAAACGCCGCCGCGGCTGCGACGGCCACGGCGGTGCCCCGTAAAGCAGGCCGGCGATGGATGCGGGGGTGGAACCCGATGCAGCCGCGTTTTAGCTCTGGTAGTTGACGATGGACGTTGAGCTCACGTTGGTCGTTTGGCCATTAGCTGCGTAGCCTGTCGTTGTGCTGAGCGACTCTCGGATCAGTTTCAGAAAGTCCGTGAGCAAGTTCGTCGCCGAGGTGGTGGTGGAGCTGTCGCTGGTGCTGCTCGTGCTGTCGCTGCTGCTGCCGTCGTTGGTGTAGGAGCTGGAGTTTGAAGCACCACCGGGGCCGCTGGGGCCGCCCGGAGGAGGCCCCCCGGGACCGCCTGGTCCGCCCGGCCCGCCATGACCTCCGGGGCCGCCCTGGGAAAACGCGCTCGAAAAAACGTTTTGCAGCTCGGTCGCCTGATCGCTCGTCAACTTGCCGTTTTGCACTTCCTGCGCGATCAAGCTGTCGATCTTCGACTTCGTATCGGTCGGCGATGGCGGCGAGGACGACGACGCATCGCTCTGCAGCGCGCTGTTGATGTCGGTGAGCGCCGAGCTCAACGCGCTTTGATCGGATGAGCTGATCGTGCCGCTTGACACCTCCGATGTCAGCTCGTTCTGGAGCAAGGTCAGGGGAGATTGTTGTTGGAAGCTGATCGATGAAATCGAGGTCATGGTACGCTCCAGATGGTGAAGAATTATTTGTAGGAAACGCGATTGCAATTAACGGAAGCTTGCTTCGGCGAGGCAAACCTGTTTCCCTACATTGCCGAATCAACTCCGGAAACGTTCAGAAACAAATCCCTTTCGCCAGCTGCCCCGCTTGCCTCACATCAGCACCGATGAAAGCGTCTCCGCATATTCTCGTTGTGGAAGATGACGCCGAAATAAGCCGCCTCGTCAGCCGCTATCTGCGCACCAATGAGCTGCACGTTTCGGTTCTTGGCGATGGCCGGAGCCTGGACCGAACGCTTGAAGACAACCGCGTCGATCTCATCGTGCTCGACTTGATGCTGCCGGGCGAGGACGGGCTGACGCTGTGCCGCCGGCTGCGAACGTACTCCGAGGTGCCGGTCATCATGCTGACGGCCAGAGGCGACGAGCTCGATCGCATCATCGGGCTGGAAATAGGGGCGGATGATTATCTGGCAAAGCCGTTCAATCCGCGTGAGCTGTTGGCGCGTATCCGGGCGGTGCTGCGGCGGGCCAATGCCGCTGCCGCGCCAATCGTTGATCGCCGTGCCCGCACGCTGACGTTTTTGGGCTGGCAGGTTGACTGCATGTTGCGCGAATTGCAGGACCCGCATGGGACCCGCATCGTGCTGACTGGCGCAGAATTCTCGCTGCTGCAGGTGTTGTGCGAGCGCGCCGGGCGCGTGCTCTCGCGTGAGCAATTGCTCGATCTGACCCAAGGGCGAAGGGCGGGCTCGCTGGAGCGGAGCGTCGACGTGCTTATCAGCCGGTTGCGTCGCAAGATCGAGCGCGATCCGCACGATCCGGCGGTGATCAAGACAGTGCGTTCCGGCGGCTATCTTTTCGCGGCAGCGGTCGAGGCCGCATGAATTGGGTGCACTCCTTCCTGCCGAACCGCATCAGCGGTCAAATCGCGATCCTCATCGTGATTTCCCTGGTCGTGATCCATCTGGTGCTGACGGCCTCGTTCTTGCTGTCGCACCACGACCGCGCCTTCGAACACTCGCCGGAGCGGGTGGTGACGCTGGTCGAGCTCCTCGCCGCCCGGCCAGTCGAAACCCGGCCGGCGCTGCTGCGGGAGATGGCAAGAGCGTTTCCACATTTTGACCTGGCGCTAGTAGATGCCGCACCGGGCGGAGCCGTCCAGTCGGGCGCGGACAGGGAATTGGGCGGCTTTGCTCATCGGCTGGGGCCGAACTACCCGCTGTTCAGCCTTGCGGACAAATCGCGGGCGACGTCGGGTGACGGGCATCTGATCGCCATCGGCCTGCCGGACGGCCAGTTCGTCACCGCGCGGCTCGCGCCGATGCCGGGTCCGCCTGCCAGTCCCGTCGGCATCACTTTGCTAGCGCTGTCGATCAGCGTCACGCTGCTCGGCATCTGGGCGGCGCGGGGGTTGACGGGACCGCTGCTCCGCCTGGCCAGGGCGGCCGAGAATTTCACCCCCAACGGCGAACTTGCACCCCTGCCGGAGCGCGGCCCTTATGAGATCCGCATCGCGGCGCGCGCCCTCAATCAGATGCGGGAGCGGATCAAGAGCTTGGTCGATGATCGCACCCGCATGCTGGCGGCCGTGAGCCACGATCTTCGGACGCCGATCACCCGGCTGCGGCTGCGTTGCGAATTCATCGAGGATCGAACCGCGCGGATGCAGATGCTGGACGAGCTCGCTCACATGAACTCCATGCTTGAAAGTGTGTTGCACTTTCTGCGCGACGGACAAAAACGCCAGCAGGCGACAATGATCGACCTTGCCACCAGCCTGCAGACCATCTGCGATCAATTCGCCGATAGCGGCCACGACGTCAGGTACGACGGACCCGATCATGCCGTGATACGCGCCGATGCTGAGGAATTGCAGCGGGCGATCACGAACCTGATCGACAATGCGGTCCGTCACGGCGGCAAGGCCGATGTGCGCATAAGTCTCACAAAGCCCACCGTAACGGTCGCGATCGAGGATGATGGCCCCGGTATCCCCGATCGGCGCAAAGACGACATGTTCGAGCCATTCGTTCGCGGCGACGCCGCCCGCGGCATGAACAACAACGATGGATTTGGACTCGGATTATCGATTGCACGAAGCGTAATCGAGGCACATGCTGGCACGCTCACGCTGCTGGACCGGCAGCCGCATGGACTCATTGCCAAAGTGACGCTGCCGCGCGCCGTCGCGCCTGTCGGCGAAGCGGCCGCTGGTTGAGCTCGCTTAGGCTGCTTTGGCGCTCTGCGCCGCCGCTCGAACTCCAGCGCCGGATCATTGACCGCGCCGAAGCGCAGGCTAAGCAGGTCGCACCAGAGTGCAAGAGTGAGTGCAGAGGCGTGCCTCCTCCGACCGCCTGCTATGTCAGAACGCAGTCCCCTGGCATGTCGGGCCCGAAGGCTTCTTCCGCGGCGACCGCGCGAGCGGCTTTGGAATAGTCTTGCGATTGTTGTGCGCCAGTCCGAATTCAACGGGCGGCATCGGCGCTAGCGCACCGCGACCGGAAAATGCAGAAAGCCGCGAAAGCGTGCGCGGCCGCCGCGCACGACGTCGCCGGCCCGCTCGATCGTCGCGAAGCGGTTGACCAGCTTGCCGATGGCGATGCGCGCCTCCATCCGCGCCAGCGACATGCCGGCGCAGGCGTGAATGCCGAGGCCGAACGCCAGATTGCGGTTCGGCGAACGGCGAATGTCCAAGCGGTCCGGGTCGGGAAATTGCGCCGGATCGCGGTTGGCGGCGGCGATGCACAGATGCACGTAACTGCCGCCGGCGATTGCGACGTCGCCAAGCCTGGCGTCCCGCACGGCCCGGCGGTTGCCGAGCTGATTGGGACTTTCCATGCGCAAAAACTCCTCGATCGCCGTATCGATCAATTCGGGATTTGCGGCCAGGTCGGCGCGCGCGTCGGGATTGCGCAACAACAGATCGACGCTGTTGCCGATCAGGTTCGTGGTCGTTTCGTGCCCGGCATTGAGCAGGAAGATGCAGTTGTGAATGAGCTCAAGCTCCGACAGGCGCTCGCCGCCGCCCTCGGTAGCGTCGCTCGCAAACTCGCTGGCATTGATCAGGATGGACAGGATTTCCCGGCCGTCGCTGCCGGCGTTTTGCTGCCGCTGGGCGATGAGCCCGGTTAAATACGCCTTGAACTCGGCGACCGAGTTGACACCGGCGTCGAATTGCTCGCGCTTGAGGACCGGCTCGAGCGCGCCGAGGATGGTGAGCGACCATTTGCGCAGCGGGCCCCTTTCGCCCGGCGGCACGCCGAGCAGGTCGCCGATCAACTGCATCGGAATGGCGGCGGCGAAATCGTCGATGAGATCGATGACGCCGGCTTGCGCGGCCTGGTCCAACAGCCGATCGACCAGGGCCTCGATCCTGGGCTCGATCGCCTTGAGCGCGCGCGGCGTGAACACCGGGGCCAAGAGCTTGCGGACCCGCGTGTGCACCGGCGGATCGTTGAACACCAGACTGGTGGTGTGATGCTCGTAGAGCAGGCTGTCGGCGAAGGCCGGCCGGAAATCAATCTTCTTGTCGGAGCTCCAGGTCGAGGTGTCGCGATAGACCTGCGCCACGTCGTCGTAGCGGGTCAGAAAGAACGAGCCGTCAGGCAAACGGTGGATCGGCGCCTGTTCGCGCAAGGCCGCGTATGTGGGGTAGGGATCGTTCAAGAACGACTGGCTGAGGCGACCGAGATCGAAGCTGCGGATCAGCTCGGCCGCTTGCTGGTCGACGATCGACTGCGCCGGAGCCGTCCGCATCGTTCTCTCCCTGGCCCGCTGCATGTCGCGGACCGTATAGCCGTTTATGCCGCTTCGGCGCTCTCGCGTCGCCGTTCGAATTGCAGCGCGCCATCGTCGACGGCGCCAAACCGCAGGCTCAACATGTCGCGTACGTAATTCTGATAGAGCTTCCATGGCTTCTTCGAGCCTTGGCGCGGAAATTGGTCGATCGCGCGCTGGATATAGCCGGATGAAAAATCGATCAGCGGCTCGGGCTTAACCGAAGGATCGCGCAAGCGCGGCGTGCACGCCGCATAGCCGCGCCGATCCATGTAATTGATCAGCCGGGCGACGTAGGTGCAGGTCAGATCGCACTTGAGCGTCCATGACGCGTTGGTGTAGCCGAACGCGGCGAAAAGGTTCGGCACATCGCTGAACATGACGCCCTTGAAGTTCGTCGTTTCGGAAAACTTGACCGGCTTGCCGTCGACCAAGACCGCGATGCCGCCGAGCAATTGAAGTTTGAGCCCGGTCGCGGTGACGATGATGTCGGCGGCGAGCTCGCCGCCCGATTGCAGGCGAATGCCGCTTGCGGTGAAGCTCGCGATCCGGTCGGTGACGACGTCTGCTGTGCCGGCCTTGATGGCGCGGAAGAAATCGGCGTCGGGCGCGAGGCAAAGCCGCTGGTCCCAGGGATTATAGCTCGGCGTGAAATGAGTTTTCACGTCGTAGTCGGCGCCGAGCTGGGCCCGCGCCTGGCCGACGATCCATTTTTTGACGGCCTCGGGCTTGCGCCGCGAAAGATTGAAGAAATAAAGTCCCGAACAGCACATAGTACCAGCGCGCAATGGCATAAGCGATCCGCGTCGGCAAATGGCGGCGCAGCGATCTTGGCGAGCGCATCGTCCGATCGGCCGTGAAACGATGTAGGTCGGCGAGCGCTGCAACATGGTCACGTGCGCGGCGGTTTCGGCAATGACGGGAATGATCGTCACCGCGGTCGCGCCGCTGCCGATCACAACCACCCGCTTGCCTGCATAGTCGAGATCCTCGGGCCATTGTTGCGGATGGACGACCCGGCCGGTGAAATTTGCGACGCCGGCAAATTCAGGCGTGTAGCCGCTGCGCATAGTCGTAGTACCCGGTGCAGCCGAACAGAAAATTGCAGGTGAAGCGAACCGGCTCGCGCTCCGGTCCGCGCTCGGCCTCGATGGTCCATAGCGCGTCGGCGGAAGACCACGATGCGCTCTGTCACCCGATGGCCGAAAGCGAATCTTGCGGTCGATGCCGTAGGCTTCGGCAGTCTCGCGAATGTAGGTGCGGATCAATTCGCCGTCGGCGATCGCGGCGTTCGATTTCCACGGCCGGAACGGATAGCCGAACGTGAACATGTCCGAATCGGAGCGGATGCCCGGATATCGGAACAGATCCCAGGTGCCGCCGATCGCATCGCGGCCTTCGAGAATGACATAGGACTTGCCGCGGCACGACGTCTGCAGGTGATAGGCGGCGTCGATGCCGGAGAGCCCGCTGCCAACGATGATGATGTCAAAGTGCTCCTGCGTCATGGTTCCAGCCCGGCTCGATGCCGTCGTTCGTTCTGCGCATCAGGCGTTACGCGACCGGCGCAAGCGTGGTTTCGGCCGCGGCTGCCCGCTGCGCCATGCGCGCAATGAACGCGGCCGCGTGATCGGCCGAGGCGATGAGTATCATGTGTCCGCCGCCTTCGATCAGCTCCAGATCGGCGTCGGCAAGCTTTCCGCCAATCCTTCGCCGTGCAGCGCCGGGTCGAGGATGCGGTCGTCGGTTCCGTACAGGATGCCGACCGGAAGCGTGAGGTTTTTATATCGCGCCGGCATATCGCGCAAGTTCGTCATGGGCGGCCATCAGATCGCCGGAGGCGCCGATGAAGCTGCACGGCCGCAAGTTCAACAGTCCGCCGCCTTTGGTCGCGAAGTCGCGCGCCACCGGCTGCGGGCCGAACAGCGTCGTCGAGCGCCAGCTCGCGGTTGGCGATCGACAAGCGGCGTGGCCAACGTCCAGGCGATGAGACGCCGTAGCAGCGGCGAGCGAATGTCGATTCCGTCGAACGGCGGCGGCACGCGGCCCGTCTGGTGCGTCACCGGCGCGAGCAGCGCCAAACCGCCGACCTGCTCGGGGTGGTTCAGTGCCAGCGCCAGCGCGATGGCGCCGCCCAGCGAATGGCCGACGACCAGCGGTCGCTCGAAGCCCCAGCGCCTGACAGAAACGAGCTGATGGTGCGCGCCTGGGCGCCGAGCGTCGCCAACGCCTCGGTCGGGCCGCGTGGAATAGCCGCTGCCGGGCCGGTCGAGAATGATGACGCGAAAATCGCTGCCGCAGCCGGTCGAGCAGCGAATGCGTGAAAGTTGTGCATCTGGCCGGCAAGGCCGTGAACCAGCAGAAGCGTAGGGCCCGTCGCCTTCGTCCAGATAGTGGATGCGCGCGCCATCAACGTCGATGAAACGGCCGCGCGGCGGCAGTCTTTTCTCTGCCTGCCGCGCCGTCCACGCTGTAAACAGCACGAGACCGGCCAGAACGAGGCCGACCAATCGCGACGGCGATTCCGGCGATCCAGGCGATGATGTTCATTTTTTCGCTCCCGCCCCAGACAGTTCCAGTATCTCACCGGCAGCAGCCGTTCGACCAATGCGGCAAATTTGGCAGTCGGAGCCGATCAGGATGCGCGGCCTGCGATGTTCGACGCCGCGAACGATCGTTTCGCCGGCGATTTCCGGCGGCATGCGTGAGGAAGAGAATCGAAAAATTTCCGCCGCTTGGCAACCGCTTCGGCGGAGAGGCTGGCCGGCATCCGCGCGTTCCTTGCAATCGAGGTGGCGATGCCGCCGGGATGCACGACGGTAACGCCGATGCGCGTGCCGGCAAGCTCGTGCCGCAGCGGACTCGGAAAAGCCGCGGACGGCGAACTTACTGGCCGCATAAGCGGTCTGGCCCGGTGGCGCGATCAGGCCGAACAGGCTCGACATATTGACCAGCCGCGCTTCCTCGCTCTTTTGCAGATGCGGCAGGAACGCGCGGGTCATTCGCACCACGCCCCAGAAATTGATCCCGAACAGCCAGTCGAAATCGCTTTCGGCGACTTCAAGGAACGTGCCGCCAAGCGCCACGCCGGCATTGTTGACGAGGACATCGACGCCGCCATGTTCGGCAATCACGCTGCGCGGGCAAAGCGGCGACCGCGGCGCGGTCGGCGACGTCGAGACGATGGCGGCTGATGCGAATGGTCTCGGCGGTTTGCTGCGCCGGCAATGTCGGCGGCGACGTGCGCGAGGGCGCCGCTTCGTCAATATCGGCGAGCGCGACGATTGCAGCCGCGGCGCGCCAGCGAAGCCGCGATCGCGCGCCCAATGCCGCCGGCCGCTCCGGTTACCACGGCCGTCCGGCCTTTAAGCGTCAGCAATGTCGAGGCACTCTGAGCATTCACAGCTTGCGCCGCCGCGTTCGATCGTCGGGACTGTTTCTGGTGCGGACTTAACAGCAGAACTTAACGCCAATGTCATTGTCCGGCGAAGCTCCGCAGCCTGGCAAGTTGATGCACAACTTGATGTATTTGTCGATGCAATGGAAGCGCGTATCGCGAGGCTCGATGCGACGGCCGCTTCTGCGGTAAACCCCGTAGAACAGCGCTGCGACTGCGCTGCAGACGTCATCGAACGGGACCCGCCCGTACCAGGCAAGGTTTACGAATCGGTGAAACCGCCAAATTCGCTCCGGGATAAACCGAATTTTCAGGTCTCCCAGGCTAGAGATCCGCGCAGCAACAATAGTGCGTTCGAGTGCGGCGGCAAAAAAAACGCCATGCGTGTGGCTCAACTGTCTTGGAGCGAGACTGCCGGTTGGGCTTCCTCGGCAGCCCGGCGGCACGCGCCGATTCCGATCTTGTTTTTTTCTTCGGCGCGCGACAGGCGTTATCGTGCGGCGAGCGCTATCGCGAATTGCGCGCGATGTTTCCGGTCGCTCACATACTTGGCTGCAGCACCGGCGGGCAAATTCGCAACGAGCGACGTCACCGACGACGAGATCGCGGCGGCCGCAATTCGCTTCGATGGGACTAAATTGCGTGTCGCCAGCGAGGCGGCGCCATCGCCGGAAAGTTCGCGCGACATGCGGCGAGACGATCGGCCGCGCATTGGCGGCGCCCGACCTCGTCGGCGTTTTCGTTCTTTCCGACGGGCTCAATGTCAATGGCAGCGAATTCGTCGCCGGCATCATCGGGGCGGTCGGCGAGCGCGTCTCGGTGACCGGTGGGTTGGCCGGCGACGGCGCTGATTTCGCGCGAGACCTTCGTGGGCGCCGATTGCGCGCCACGCAAACACATGGTGGCGGCGGTCGGCTTCTACGGATCGGCGATCCGCATCGGCCATGGCAGCGCCGGCGGCTGGGACGAGTTCGGGCCGCGCCGCCGGATCACCCGCTCGCGCGGCAATGTGCTGTTCGAATTCGACGGCGGCCCGGCGCTCGATCTTTACGAGCGCTATCTCGGCGCGGAAGAGGCGCGGGGGCTGCCGGGCTCCGGGCTGCTTTTCCCGCTCCGCATCTTCGATCCCGAGCGGCCCGATCACGACATCGTCCGAACCATTCTGGCGGTGGATCATCGAAGCGCGTTCGATGACATTTGCGGGCGATGTGCCCGAGGGCTGGACGGCGCAGCTCATGCGCGGCAATTTTGACCGGCTCGCGGCGGGCGCCGCCTCGGCGGCACGCCAGGCCGTCGACGGCGTCGCTGAAAGCCGGAGCGGCGATCAAGTCGCGATCCTCGTCAGCTGCATCGGTCGCCGCCTGTTGATGGGCCAGCACACCGCCGACGAACTCGAGGCCACCAGCGCCGAGTTCGGGCCGCGGATTCCGCAACTTGGATTCTACTCCTACGGGGAGATTTCGCCGCATCGCGTCTCCGGTGTCTGTGAACTGCACAACCAGACAATGACCGTGACGACGATCGCGGAGGCGACGGATTTCGCGGGTGCATAAGCTCCTCGCCAGACAGCTTGCCAAGGCGGCCAAGGGCTCCGGCGAGTTCGACCTGCCGGCGTTGCTGATGCTCGTCTCCGAGGCCTACGAGCAATCCGACAACGACCGCCACCGCACCGACCGCTCGATTTCGCTGATGATCACCGAGCTCGAGCAGCTTAACCGCGGCCTCGATCAGCTGGTCCAGGAGCGCACCGCCGCGCTGCGCGAGCGCGAGGCCGAGTTGCAGTCGCAAAACATGCGCTTCGATGCCGCGCTCAAGAACATGCCGTACGGCCTGTGCATGTTTGACGGCGAGCAGCGGCTCATCGTTTGCAACGAGCGCTACAGTCAGATGTATGGAGTTTCGACCGCGCAGATCACGCCCGGCATGACGCTGCGCGCCGTGCTGGAAACCCGCGTCGCAGCCGGGCATTGTCCTCCGGACGGCGACGCCTATATCGAACGATCCCTGGCCGACGTCCGCCGGCGCGAGCCCTATTATACCGAAATCGCCATGCGCGAAGGCCGGACATTCGCGGTCAATCACCGCCCGATGCAGGACGGCGGCTGGGTCGCCATCCATCAGGATATCACGGCGCAAAAGCGGGCCGAGGCGCAAATCACCTATATGGCGCGCCACGACGTCCTGACCGGCCTGGCCAATCGCGCCGTGCTGCTGGAGAAAATGGAAGAGGCCGTGGCGCGCCTGAAGCGCCATGGCAGTCGCTTCACGATCTTCGTGCTCGATCTCGATCTGTTCAAGATCGTCAACGATTCGCTCGGCCACCCGATCGGCGACGAGCTGCTGAAGGTGGTGGCGCGACGGTTGTCGGAGTGCATTCGCGAAACCGACACCGTGGCGCGGCTCGGCGGCGACGAATTCGCCATTTTGGCGACGGCGGACGACGATCAGCGCGAGGCGGCGATTGACGTCGCCAGCCGGCTGCTCGAGACGGTGGCGATGCCTTACGATCTCGACGGCAATCAGCTCAATATCGGCACCAGTATCGGCATCGCGCTGGCGCCGGAGCATGGTGCCGAGGTGGACCAGCTGCTCAAGAACGCGGATCTCGCGCTCTATAAGGCGAAATCCGAGGGCCGCGACGCCTACCGGTTTTTCGAGGACGCGATGGGCGTCGCGGCGCGCACCCGCCGCGCCCATCAGATCGAGCTGCGCAACGCGCTCGCCAACGACGAGTTCGAGCTGCACTACCATCCGATCGTCGATATCAGGACCGGAGAGACGGCCAGCATCGAAGCGCTGATCCGCTGGCGGCACCCGCAACGCGGGATGATCGCGCCGCTCGACTTCATCCCGCTGGCGGAAGAAACCGGACTGATCAACCCGATCGGCGACTGGGTGCTGCGCAAGGCGTGCAGCGATGCGGTGCGCTGGCCGTCGCATATCAAGGTCAGCGTCAATTTGTCGGCCGTGCAGTTTCGCAAGGCGAGCCCGCTCGACAATTTCTGCAGAGCGCTCGACGAGACCGGTCTGCCGCCCGAGCGCCTGGAACTGGAAATCACCGAATCGGTGCTGCTGCAAAACAATGTCGAGCATGTCGAGACGCTGCATCAATTGCGGATGATGGGAATTTCCATCGTGCTCGACGATTTCGGCACCGGCTATTCGTCGCTCAGTTATCTGCGGATGTTTCCGTTCGACAAGATCAAGATCGATCGCTCGTTCGTGCACGAGCTCGCCGGGAATGCCGATTGCGCCGCGATCGTGTCGGCGGTGGCCGGTCTTGGCGCCAGTCTGCGCATCGGCACCGTGGCGGAAGGCATCGAAACCGGAGACCAGCTGCTGCTGGTGCACGCCGCCGGCTGCACGCACGCCCAGGGTTATCTGTTCGGCCGGCCGTGTCCGGCGGCCGAGCTCACCTTCGACCGTCACACCGGGCGCAAGCCGCAGAGCAAAGTGGCGTAAGACGCCGGCCATCCATCGGCAAAGCCGAGCCCAAAACCGAGCCCAAAACCGAGCCCTTGTGGCGCTAGCGCATGCGCCGGCCGGTCCGTCTGGGTTCCGGCTCTGGCGCCGGCAGCGGGCCCAGACGCGATGTGAGTTTTCCCATCAGCAGCCGCAGTTCGAAATCGCGGAATTGGGTGTAGATGTCGGCGGTCCAGGTATGAACCTCGGTCGGCCCGCCGGGCTGTTTGGCCAAATACGTGTTGAAGGAAAAGCTCGGCCGGTCGACCACGCCGCGCACGATCTGCGACAGGCGCGGGATGCGGATCATGCCGCATTCGGGCCGG
Source organism: uncultured Alphaproteobacteria bacterium (assembly GCA_963829395.1). GTDB lineage: Bacteria > Pseudomonadota > Alphaproteobacteria > Rhizobiales > Xanthobacteraceae > BOG-931. The sequence goes on from CAWHHX010000008.1 coordinate 201,435, forward strand.
GTCGGCGGAAAATCCTCCTTCGAGAACAACAGCGATACCGATTCGTTGTGGACCGGAACGAACGTCGCCGCCGCCCAAAGTTGCAGCTCGGCATAGCTGCGCACGGTAGCGATGGCCTGATCGGCGACGAAGAATACGATCACCTCGATGCCGCGCCGCCGCGCCTCCTGGGCAAAACCGATGTCCCGCATCACCTGGAAGAAGTGCTCGAACGGTCCGTAGCCGAGATCGATCACCTTGGTGCTGGTGGTGTCCGCCACCAGCCGGTCGAACAGCTCCATCTCGCCGCGGATGTCGGTGACGTCGACCGGCCAGACCAGCTTGGGAAAGCGCCCGGCCAGCATCGGCTCGCGCGGATTGAGATCGAAGCCGACCAGCGGCCGGCCGCCAAGAATGAAAAACTCCATCATCAGCCGCGCCAGCAGCGTCTTGCCCATGCGCGGGCGCGGCGACGTGACGATGTAGAGAGGGGCCGGCTGCGTCATTGCGGCAGCCCGCGCGGTTTTACGATCGGCTCACGACCTGCACGCGCGGACCGGCCGGCGCGGCGCTGCTGGAGACGATCTCGTTGAGCTTGATGCGGTCGTATTCGCCCCACACATTGCCGAGCCAATGGCGGACATAGCCGCGCAGCACGAACGAGTAGTTGGCCGCGTCGCCTTTCGGGCCTTTGTTGGCGACGAAAGTGAGAAACGGCACCGAAGCGAGCTCGACCTGCTCGTAAGCCATCTCGTTGAGCTTCGGGATGGTGATCTCGACCGCGTCCTTGAACTTGCGGAAGTACGAGGCGTGGGTGGCCTGATCCCACTCGAAGAAGCTCGTATTGTTGATGAAGTTCTTGACCAGGAAATATTTGGCGTCGGTGGTGAAGGGTGAGGTGTCCTCGATCTCGTTGAGTGAAGCGATCGACGAGCCGAGGATGTGAAACACGACGAAGGTGAGCTGCCCCTTCTTCACCGCGTCGAGAAAGCCGATGTCGCGCAACGAGCGCAGCGTCGGCGACAGCAGACCGGCGCGCACGTCGATGACGGTGACGCTCGCGTCGGTGCTCGACAGCGTGTCGAAAATCCGCATCTGGTCGGATACCGAGGTGACGTCGACGATGTCGCTGATGTCGGGATGAAACCGCTTCAGGGTGCCTTTGGGCGATTCGGTGTCGAACGCCCGCGTCGGCACGTGATGCGCCGTGAAATAATCGAGTAGCGTGCGCGACACCGTGGTCTTGCCGACCCCGCCTTTGTCCGCACCTACGACGACCACCGTTGGCTTGGCCATAGCCGATCCCTCAATGACCCGGCGCCGCCTTGAGCCGCGCTGTGTCCAGTAAGCTTAATCCACAGGATTTTTGCGGCCGGGTCGAGCGTGTCACGCCGTTTTTCCCCTGTCAGCGGTTCTACACACACAGGCTCCGGTTTGGAAGCCTTAACGTGTGTTAACCGCCACCGAACACCGCCGTTAGCCCAGTTTGCAATCCGATATGGTTAATGTGATGGCTTTTGCGAGTTCGCCGGCGTGAAGGCGGGACACTTAGCCGCCGCTATGCGGGCCCCAAGGGCCGGCAGGGTCGGGAGACGACGCGGACGGCGGATCGACGTCCGCCGGCGCGGTTTCGGGTGCCTGAGCACCGGCCGGTGAGCCCCAAGGCCCCGCAGCCGATTCGCCCGCCGGTCCGCTTTCTCGGCCGCTTTCCGGCGACGAATTCCATGGGCCTTCCGGCGTCGGCGTGTTGCCGGCGTCCGTCGTGGCATCGTCCAGCGGCGGCGGCACAGCGATCGGGCCCGGATCGTGGCCGCCGGCGAACTTGACCAGTGCCGCCACCCGGCTTTCGACCGACGGATGGGTGTCGAACAGCTCGCCGAAGCCTTCGCGCGGGTTGTCGATGCACATTTCCATGACCGCCGAGGTCGCTCCGGGCAATTCGCCGCGGCCCTCGATCTTGCGCAGCGCCGAAATCATGGCGTCCGGATTCTTGGTGAGCTCGACCGAGCCGGCGTCGGCGAGGAACTCGCGCGAACGCGACAACGCCAGCCGGATGATGAAGGACAGGACATAGGCCAGCACCAGAAGCGCGACCGCGACCAGAATGGCGATGGCGGCGCCGCCGCCGCGCCGGTCGTCGGAGCGGGAGCTGCGAAAGCTGAAGCCGTTATAGAACCAGAGCCGGAATACCAGTTCGGCGACGAACGACACCACGCCGGCAATGACGACGGCGACCACCATCATGCGCACGTCGCCATTGCGGATATGGGTCAGCTCGTGGCCGAGCACCGACTCGACTTCGGCGTCGTCGAGCCGGCCGAGCAGACCCGAGGTGATGGTGATCGAATATTGCCGCTGGTTCATGCCGGTGGCGAAGGCGTTGAGCGCGTCGCTCTCCATCACCTTGAGCTTGGGCATGGTGATGCCGCGGGAGATGCAGAGATTTTCCAGAAGATTATAGAGCCGCGGCTCTTCGGTGCGCGTGACTTCACGCGCGCCGGTCACCGCGTCGATCATGCTCTGATGGAAGAAATAGGCGATGACGATCCATAACGCGGTGCCGAGCGTCGCCAGCGGCGCGGCGCTGACGAGATCGCTCCAGGCCCGCTGCATCAGGGTGTTGAGGTCGGCGTCGACCGACAGCGCCTCGGCGACCAGCGCGCCGGCATAGACCAGGACGTAGATGAGAAAGAACAAGCCGATCAGCAGCGCAATCGAGCGGCGCCGGTTCGACTGGATGTGGCTATAGAGGCCGTACGCCGCCATCGAAGTCTCCGCTCATTCCCGCGCGCGCGGGAATCCAGAGGAAAGCTCGGCTGCGGCGCCGAGCCTGCTAAATCCCCGCCTTCGCGGCGACGAGCGGATGACGGCTCCCGCCTTCGGGGTCATGCAAGCCGCTCTAAAACTTCACCTGCGGGGCCTCGCCGACGGTCTTGCGATCCTCGCCGAGGTCGAAGAAGTCCTTCGGCGCAAAGCCCAGGGACGCCGCGAACAGGGCGGCGGGGAATTGCTGGATGCCCGTATTGTATTCCTGCACGGCGTTGTTGAAGAAACGCCGGGCGGCGGCGATCTTGTTCTCGATGTCGGTCAGCTCGGCCTGCAACTGCTGGAAATTGGCGTTGGCCTTGAGGTCGGGATAGGCCTCCGACAGCGCGAACAATTGGCGCAGCGCGCCCGAGAGCACGTTCTCCGCCGCCGCCTGCTGCGGCGTGCCTTGCGCGGCTACCGCGGCGGTGCGTGCCTTGACCACCTCCTCGAGCGTGCCGCGCTCATGGGCGGCGTAGCCCTTGACGGTCTCGACCAGGTTGGGAATGAGGTCGTGGCGCTGCCGCAACTGCACGTCGACGTCGGCGAAGGCCTGATTGACCCGCTGCCGCATGGCGACGAGCCCGTTGTAGATCGCGACGACCCACAAAACCAAAACAACGATCACGGCAAGAATGATCAGTGTCGATGTGCCCATCCGCGCAATCCTCCGGCGTGGCTTTGCCCCAATGTATTGGTGGCGAAGTATTGGTGGCGAACGTCGTACACGCTTTCCGCCACATAAATAAGCCGTTTCGCCGGCGCCGTTAAGGTTAGCCGGCGATGAATATTTCCGGCATTGGGCTTGTCGTTTAGGAAGACGGACAAGTAAGGGTGCCCATCATGTCGAAGCAATATGCCGGCTTTCTCGCCTCCGATAGCGCCGCGGATAACGCCGTTGCGGATAAGCCGCATCGGCCGGCCGACCGGCGCGAAATCGCTGCGGCGGCGGCCGACGATTCCGGCTTGCTCGCGGCCGCCGATCGCGACCACCTCGAGCGTGAGATCGCCGCCATCGAACGTGCGTCGGCGGCGCTGCGGCGGGCCGAGCCGGGGCTCGAAATCCTGGACCGACATGCCGGCGCCGACGATGCACAAGCCGCGCCCCATTTGGCTCTTGATCGGCGTGCTGTGGCTCTCCACCGCGCTCGTCACCATCGGCGCGGTTTTTGCCATCTCCGCGCTGGTCGGCTAGCGCCATACGTCGCCCGTCCCCGCAATCCGCCGCGCGTCGCGCCGCTGGATTGCTTCGCTTCGCTCGCAATGACGAATACTGAATTCCGCTGGCGCGGGAATTAAGCCGACAGAGTTGGCTCAATAGGCGTTGTGATAGGCGGCGCGCGACAGCACCGTGCGGGCCATGATCTTCAAGTCGAGCCAGAGCGACCAATTGTCGATGTAGTACAGGTCGTATTCGACGCGCTTGCGCATCTTCTCTTCGGTATCGGTTTCGCCGCGATAGCCGTGAATTTGCGCCCAGCCGGTGATGCCGGGCTTGACGTTGTGCCGGCGCGCATAGCGCGAAATGCGCTGCTCGAATTCGCGGTCGTGCGACAAGGCGTGCGGCCGCGGCCCGACGAGCGACATGTCGCCGGTGAGCACGTTGAAGAGCTGCGGAATCTCGTCGATGTTCCAGCGTCGCAGCCAGCGGCCGATCCGGGTCAGCCGCGGATCGTCGGGGCGCGCCTGCCGGATCACCGCGCCGTCGTCGAGCGTGCGCATGGAGCGAAACTTGATGATGCGAAACGGCTGCTGGTTGAAGCCGTAGCGCCGCTGCACGAAGAAGATCGGCCCCGGGCTGTCGAGCTTGATGAGAAGCGCGACCAGCAAAAACAGCGGCGTCGCCAGGATGAGCGCGCCGGCGGCGAAGAGGAGATCGAACAGCCGCTTCTGGATGATTTCGCGCCGGGTCAGCGGCCGTCGCGTCAGCTGCAGGCTGGCGACCGGCCCGAGCGTCGAGAGCTTGGCCTCTTCGAATTTGTACAGCACCTGCTCGGGGCCGAGATGGATCTCGACCGGCAGGCTGCTGAACGTCTCGGCGCAGCGATCGATGGTCTCCGTCGCCGACCAGGGCAGCAGCACGAAGATGGCGTCCGGCTCCAGCTGGCGGACGCTGGCGACGGCTTCGGCAAGGTCGCGGTCGAGAATGGCGCGGCGCTCCGCAACCGGCGCGGCAGCGACCACCGGCGTCAGGAAGCGGCAGCCGACCACATTGATGCCGAGCGTCCACGGCTCGTATTTGTTGACGAAGGCGCCGACATTGGCGCCGGTGCCGATCAGAAAGATGCGCAGCGCCGACAACAGACCGGCCGCGCGCGCCCGCGTGGTGATGCGCACGATGGCGTAGCGCTCGACGATCAGCGCAATGAGCGTCGTGACGTAGAACAGCACGATCCAGGCGCGCGAATAATCGACGCCGATGCGCGCCAGAAAGCCGAGCATCAACAGGCAAATGAGCGTCACGTTCCACAATTGAATGGTGCGCCGGCCGTGCGGCTTGAAGTTGAAGAAATTCGGCAGCCGGTATTCGCGGCGGAACAGGTTGGAAATCGTGAAGATGCTGGCCGCCAACAGACCGACCTGAACGTATGAAGAAATATCGTAGTAGCCGTGGACGAGGAGGTGGTAGGCGACGCCGGTCAGGATGGCCATCGCCACGATGAGCGCGACGTCGGTCAGGAAAATCGCGCCGGAAAACGTGCCGCGCGAGAGCACGGCCCAGCCGCGCAAGGCCCGGTTGGTCTGCGGCCGCGACGCCAGCGTGTAGTTTTGATGGGTGTTCATCAGCACGCGTATCCGTCTCTCCTGCCCCGAATTGGGACAGGGCGAGGAGGCCTGGCTGCGAAGTCGCCAGAACCATGCCAGGGATGCGGCGCATTGTTTCGCCAACGAGAAACGCCGCGAAAGACCGTGTTAGGATTAACGCGCCGGCGCCGGTCGAAGGCGGCCGATGGGAGGACTCATGCAAGGCAAGATCGCACTCGAAGAACACTTCGCTATTCCCGAAACCCTTGCCGATTCCCGAGGCTATTTTCCGGATCGCGTCTGGCAGGAAGTGAAAAGCCGCGTGCTCGATCTGCATGAGCGGCGGCTGAAGCTGATGGACGAGCACGGCATCGAGACGATGCTGTTGTCGCTCAACGCGCCGGCGGTGCAGGCCATTCCCGATACGGCGCATGCCAGCGAACTTGCCCGGCGCGCCAACGACTATCTGGCCGAGCAGGTGGCCAAGCGGCCCGATCGCTTTCAGGGCCTCGCCGCGCTGGCGATGCAGGACCCCGAGATCGCGGCGCGCGAGCTCGAGCGCTGCGTCAAGGAGTTCGGCTTCCGCGGCGCGCTGGTCAACGGCTTCTCGCAGGTCGGCAACGCCGACACGGCGGTCTATTACGACCTGCCGCAATACCGGCCGTTCTGGGCGACGGCAGAGCGGCTCGACGTGCCGTTCTATCTGCATCCGCGCAATCCGCTGCCGCGCGATGCCAAAATCTATGACGGCCATTCCTGGCTGCTTGGTCCGATCTGGGCGTTCGCCCAGGAGACGGCGGTGCACGCGCTGCGGCTGATGGGCTCGGGGCTGTTCGACGCCCATCCGCGGCTGCAGATCATCCTCGGCCATATGGGCGAGAACCTGCCGTTCGCGCTGTGGCGCGTCGACAATGCCAATGCCTGGATCACGGAGCGAAACACCTATCCGGCGAAGAAGCCGATCCGCCAGTATTTCCGCGAGAATTTCTATGTCACCACCTCGGGCAATTTCCACACGCCGGCCTTGCTCAACGCCATGCTCGAAGTCGGCGCCGACCGGATCATGTTCTCGACCGACTGGCCGTTCGAGAATATCGATCACGCCGCCACCTGGTTCGACGCCTGCCCGATCAGCGAGAACGACCGCGTCAAGATCGGCCGCACCAACGCGCGGCGGCTGTTCAAGCTCGGCAACGACTGAGCCGCATCCTGCATTCTCCTGCTGCGCTTGCCAGAGAGGGGAGGGGTGGCGGCGTGCCGCCGCGCGGCTTGCGGTGCGGGCCGGCGGCTAGGCATCCCGCAGGTCTCCGATCCGGGCGTAGGCTCGGCGGAGGGTCTTGGGCTTCTTCTTCACCCGCCGCCACAGCATCTCCGCGCATGCGTTCGGATCGTCGCTGGAGCAGGTCCGGGTGCGGCGGCACGTTTTATTCGCGCAGAACCGGAACGATCCCAGGAAGTCGCATTGCGCGCGTCTTGCCATCGCGTCGCGCTCCGCGCGCGGCAGCGCCCGCCACTGTTCGCGCGTCAAGCGGCCCGGAAAGTTGCGTTTGCCCATCGCTGCCTTGTTTCTCCCGCCGGCGCGCGTATCGGACGCGTGCCACCATGACGACATCGAAAATCGTTCTCGCGACGCGATCGCGCCCGAGCTTTGCCAACGACAACGAAATAGATTTCGCCCCCGGCAAAAATGAGGGAGGCGAAGCGCCGAAAGGCGCATGCCAACCATTGCCGCGCCACACCGACAAGCCTTGCCGCTCGCCGATGCCGGGGCGCGGCAGCGCGCCCAAAGCCGGTGCGCGCTCGCCTTCCGGCGCTACGCCGCGGCACTCGCCGAGGCTGTTACCCCTCGGCTCAGCTCCGGGCCGCGCTTCCTGGAATTACCGGGTGCAAACGGGAGGACCCTCCCCGGCGCCAGTGCAGCGAGCTCCTCGCGGACCGGTCGTGGTGCCGGTCGGTCGGTTCCCGAAGCCGCCCGGGAGCGGAGTGTGTCGCTCCGCGCGCGGGCACCGCTCCCGCTCCGCTTTTCAGGAGCACCCTCGCGAAAGGCGTCCCTCGGATGAGCGAGATTTGCCTAATGTAACTGCAACGGGGACGACTGTCAAGGGTGTCGTCACAATATACGTGACATCCGCCTTTGGGGTAGTGTCTCAGTTTGAAATGTCGCCGTGAAACCACGGACGGGAAATAGCTGCTGCCTCGGCTGCCTCTGGGGATTCGTAGGGGCCGATTTCCTCACCCCGCCCACGATCCTTAAAAGTCGTACCTTCAACCCACACCCGATCAACGAAATAGGCGGTTCCGTCGCGGCGTTCTCGTACCTCTGAACATCGCTTTCCATCTGGACTGTAGAGGGAAAACGCCACCCTATACTCAGTCATTCGCAATTTTCCTTTACGCTGCGTTCGGCGCACGAGGCGGTGCGAACCGTGGCGTAAGGCGCCGTCAGTAAATTTCAAACTGAGGCACTACCGCCTGGGGCCTAAAGAGCCACTTTGGTCGCGCTCGTCCGGGCTTTTACTTACGCAAACGGAACCAATCAACAAAGCATTTTGGGTATTTTTACCAAACTCCTGCCTCCCCGCATCGAGATCAGCGGCATGCTAAATTTGATTGGCTACCTTTTTGCGGCGCTCAGACCTGCGAGAGTGTGATGCGATTCTCCCGGAAGGGTGTTCTCGGAGTTCTCATTGCCATTACCGGTGTTGTCTTTTTGTGGCTGGGGGTTTTTCCAACCGCGTCCTACCGCTATCGCCTCACGATCGCAGTCGAGGTTGATGGTCAGGTCCACTCAGGGTCAAGTGTGATCGAGGTACGGTACCGATTCTATCCGCAGTTTATGTGGCCGGTCGACGGTCTCTACCGTTTAAAGGCTTTTGGTGAGGCGGCCGTCGTCGAAGTGGGGCCACACAGTGCCTTGGTCGCGACGCTCGGAGGCAGTCGTGATCAAACTACTGTCGCCGGGGACTTTTTGGCTGCACGGGCACTCCAACCTTTCGCAAAGCAAGGTGCCGGTTGGTATGCGGCCACGCTCGAACGCGTGCGCGCGCTTTCTCAAACGAGGGAAAGCGTGAACTTGACGCCAGATAATATGCCCCCCTTCATTTGGTTCATTGAAAAGACCGATCCAGAATTGGGCCGAGAAGTAACACCAGCAAATTTTTCGTCAGTGATTGGCGATCAGGCCCACCTTGTGTCGGCTACCGTTCAGATTACGAGCGATCCGATCGTCATCGACATTCCTGAAAAGCTTCCGCTTTACAAAAAACTTCCGCAGCCGCCGTCGATCGTCTCGTCGGCCAAAGATCCGGCGGCGTGGACTTGGGCGCAGTTTATAACACCATGGAGTGTTCCATAAACACGAGTTCCGACCTGTTTGTGGCGATCCTGGCGATGGACGCGATAGGTAGTGAAGCCGCCGCACTCGGATCAGCGGCATGTTAAATTTGATTGGCTACCTTTTTAGCTGCGCTCAGACCGGCGAGAGTGTGATGCGATTCGCCTGGAAGGTTCTTCTCGGAGTTCTCATTGCCATTACCGGTGTTGTCTTTTTGTGGCTGGGGGTCTTTCCAACCGCGTCCTACCGCTATCGCCTCACTATTGCAGTCGAGGTCGAGGGGAAGGGATATTCAGGATCGAGTGTGATCGAGGTACGCTACCGCTTCAATCCGCAGTTTATGTGGCCGGTCGACGGTCTCTACAGCTTACACCTTTTTGGTGAGGCGGCCGTCGTCGAAGTGGGACCGCGCAGCGCCCTGGTCGCGGCTCTCGGAGGCAGTAGTCGTGATCAAACTGCCGTCTCTGCACTTTTTCTTGCTGGGCGGGCACTCCAGCCTTTCGCAAAGCAAGGTGCTGGTTGGTACGCAGCCACGCTCGAACGCGTGCGCGCACTTTCTCAAATCACTGAAAGCGTCAACCTGACGCCGGACAATATGCCCCTCTTCATTTGGTTCCCCGACAAAAGCGATCCGGAATCGGGCCGAAAAGTGAAGCCCGAGAACTTTTCCTCGGTGATTGGCGACGGGGCGCACCGGTGTCCGCCAAAGTCCAGGTTACCAACGATCCGATTGTCATCGACATTCCGCAAAAGCTTCCGCTCTACGAGAAACTTCCGCAGCCTCCCTGGATCATCGAGTTCGACGGGTGGCCCAGCCCTGGATTGGGCATATTTTATCGCGCCTGGGAGTGTTCAATGAATTCGACGTCCGAGCTGTTTATAGCGATCCTGGCGATGGACGCGCACGCAGCCACGGCGGGGAGAGGAAGGAGACGTCGTTTCGTCAGGACGCCGCGGCCGGGAGCTCCACGATCGTGTGCGTGCTCTCGACGCGGTCGTACACGCTCACCTGAACGATCGGATGTCCGGTCTTGATGGCGAGCGCCGCCTTTTGAGCGGCTTCCGGCGTCGTGTAGGACCCCTTGGTCTGGCGGTCGACTTGCAGCCAATAGCGGCCGGCTTCGGGCCGCTTGCGCTGGGAGAAGAGCTCCATGACTTCCGGCTCGGCTTCTTCCTTTGCAGGCAATTTGATCTGGCGAGACGCCATTCGGCACTCCTATGCTTGGGGGATTTTACTCATATGGTGGTTCCGGCGGTCAAGCGCCAGCGCGGACGTCCGCAAAAGCGGACGTCCTCAAAAGCAGACATCCGCAAAACCGGCCGATGCGGTCGTGCCCAAGCCGGAAGATCGGCTATTGGGTCGCGTCGGAACGCTCGGATTTGAAATAAACGTCGACTTGCTCGCCGACGACCAGCGGTCCCGCGTCCGGCAGATCGACCAGCACCTCCAGCACATCGATATCGTTGAACTTGCGCGGATCGCCGGAATTGATCCGGCTCGGCGCAACGACGCGGGCGACGGACGATACCTTGCCGTCAAACTCGCGGCCGCGAAACGCCGCGGCGCGAATCAGCACGCTTTGGCCGGTCCGGATTCGTCCCAGATCCTGCTCGTTGACCTCGGCGCGCACCCGCAGAGCCGAGACGTCGCCGATGATCACCAGCGCCGGCTGCAGCGACGGCAGCCCCAATTCGCCCTTCTTGGCGTCGACCCGCAAAACCACGCCGTCGGCTGGCGCGCGGATCTGGGTCTTTTCCAGCGCCGCCTGCGCCACCCGCCATTCGGCCTGAGCGACATTGAGCTCGCCTTCCAGGCGGGTCGGCAACGGCGTGTCGGGGAGCGCCTTGAGCTTGGCGAGCGCGTCCTGGCGTTCGCGCACGCGATCCTGCGCCCGCGACAGCGCCGTGCGCGCCGCGTCGAGATCGGTCTTGGAGGCGGTGCCGGCCCGCCAGTCGCCGGTCGTTTTGTCCAGCGCCGACCGGGCGTCGGCGAAGGCGCGCTCGGCATCGGCGGCGGCGTCTTCGGCCTTGCGCCGATCGGCCGACGCTGCCGGCGCCGACTGATCGTTGCGGGCGCGCTTGTGCAGGGCGACCTGGGCGTCGGCTTCGGCGACGCGCGCCAACGCCTCATCGTCGTCGAGGCGCACCAGCAATTCGCCGGCAAACACGTCTTCGTTGGCCTTGACCAGCACGTCGGCAATCCGGCCGCCCGGCAGCGGCGCCGCGATCTTGATCTCGCCCGAGCGCGGCTCGACGCGCCCAAGCGTCACCGCATCCCATGAACCCTGCGCCGACGCGCTTTGCGCGCCCGCGCCCTGCGCCGCCGCGCCTTGTGCGGCCGCGGCCTGGGCCGCCGATCCGGACGGCGCCGGATGCAGCTCGTCGGCGCGAAAATTCGGCGTGAATTCCGGGATCGTCGAAATGGCGCCGAACAAGACGAGCGCCGAGAGCAATAGTTTCTGCTTTCGCGTACGCATGATGATTCCCCGATTAGCTGGCGTATTTCAGAGCGCGCACCGCGCTGATATTGGCGCTGCGCCGTTGATCGCTGACGATGCGGCCGTCCTCGATGCGAAGAATCCGGTCGGCGAACGGCATGATGCGCGGATCGTGGGTGACGATGAACATCGCCCGCGCCGGATCCTTGGCGATGTCGGCCAGCACCGTCATGACGGCTTGGCCATTCTCACTGTCGAGCGCCGCGGTCGGCTCGTCGGCCAGGATGACGGAAGCGTCGCCGACGATGGCGCGGGCAACCGCCACGCGTTGCTGCTCGCCGCCGCTGAGCGCGCGCGGAAACGCATTGGCCTTATGGGACAGCCCGACCGTCGCCAGGGCCTGTTCGGCCTTGACCCGCGCCAGCGGCGAGCGCTCGCCGCGCACGTCGAGCGCCAGGCGGACATTCTCCGCGGCGGTCAAGGTCGGGAACAGATGATAGGATTGAAACACGAACCCGACGCTGTCGCGCCGCACCTGCGCCAGTTGTTCGGCGTCGAGCCCGGTGGTCGAGCGGCCGCGGATGTGCACGCTGCCGCCGGTCGGCGACAACATGCAGCCCAGCACGGAAAGCAGCGTGGTCTTGCCGCTGCCCGACGGGCCCATCAGCAAGGTCAGTTCGCCGCCGGCGAGCGACAGATTGATGTCCTTGAGCGCGTCGACGCGGCCGGCGCCTTCGCCGAGCGCCATGGCGATGTCGGTCGCCTCGATCATGGTTTGGGTCATTGTTTGGGTCATTGCGCGAACACCAGGACGGGATCGATGCGGGTCACGACCCGGATGGCCGCGATGGCGGCGATCGCGCACATCACGACGGTGAGGCCGAACAGGCCGACGGTGAGCTCGGGCGTCATGACAATCGGCAAGGCGGCGTCGCTGGTCATCTTGACCAGCGCGAGATCGATGCCGGCGGCAATCGAGAAGCCGACCACGGCGCTGATCAGCGCCTGGGCGAGAATGACCTTGAGGATGTAGCGGCATGACGAGCCGATGGCGCGCAGCGTGGCAAACTCCTTGAGATGGTCCTTGGTGCTCGAATAGAGCGTCTGCGCGACGATGATGGTGCCGACGATGATGCCGAGGATGGCGCTGCCGAGGAGCGCGGCGCCGGCGCCGGTGTCGAACAGCCAGAACACGCGGGTGCGGTGGCGAAATTCCTCGGAGGTCAGCACCTCGGCGTCGGCCAGGCCGGCCGCGAGCCGGCTGCGAACCACCGCGGCGTTGGCGTTCGGCGCGATGCGCACGATGTAATAATTGGCCCGGTTGGGCGGCACGCCCAGATAGCTTCGCGCCCGCTCGAGCGAGGCGAAGACGTGCGGCGTCGTCGTGAACGAACGGATGCCGCTCGTCACCGCGACCACCCGCGCCTTCTGATTGTTGATCTCGGCGCGGCCGCGGATTTGGGCGATGCCGAGCTGTTCGAAATAGGAGCGGTCGATGGCGACGCCGTCGGGCATCGACAGATCGTCGGCGCTGCCTTCGATCACGTTCCACGGCTGCAGACCGGCGGCGCCGGCCGGCGCGCCAACGACCAGCACCGGGGTCGAAGCGCCGCCATTCGGCTTGCGCCAGGACGCGTAGCCGACCACGACCGGAACCGCCGCGGTCACGCCGTCGACCGACAACGCCTGCAGACGCTCGCGCCCGGCCAGCAGCGAGGAATCCTCGAAGCTCTTGGTTTCGGCCGGCACGATCCAGAAATCGGCCTGGGCGTGATCGATCATCGTCGTGACCATTCGCTCGAAGCTCAGGAAGACGCCGAGCTGAACGGTGACGAGCACGATCGAGAACACGATGCCGACGACCGTGGCGATCAGTCGAACCCGGTCATGAAACAGATTGCGGGACGCGAGCGTGAGGATGAGGTTCATCGCGCCGTGCAACAGCAACGCATGAAGGTCGGCAATTCGCGGGACGGCATTTCGTGAAACGGCATTTCTTGGCACAACATTTCTTGGCACAGCATGGCGTTGAACAAATCCTCACAGTCGAAGCAGCCATGGCCGGCTGCCGATGATGACAAGATCAAATTCAGCGAATTCGATCGGGCGGTCGAAACCGTTGTCCGTTACGGCGCGTCCGTTATTGCGCGCTACGAGCGTCCGCACCGCTTGCGGAAATCCTTAAGCCGGACCGCATTGATTTAACCATTTGGGTAACCCTCCGATCGTCGGGGCCACCCTGCACTTGGCTTCAAGTGCGCGCCAGTCTTGGCGTACGCGACAGCAGCGGATGGTAAACGTCACCGTCCCCGCCAACCGCCGTGTGAGCAAACAATGCGGCGATAGAAGGGCGGGGCGGCACATTGGCAATACTCAGGCACCGCCGGATATGAAGTCATTTGGCGAGGTGCCAGGCCGTTTCCGCGATTAACGTAAAGCGAACAAGCCCTAACGCGCGTGTTCCGAAGACGCGCGCTAGCTCGCTTCGCGGAGCTTCACCGCGCCTTCGAGGTCGACGGACACAAGCTGCGAGACGCCGCGCTCGGCCATGGTGACGCCGTAGGGATCGCGCGGCCGCCGTTCGTCGATTGAGCGATGCCGAGGTCTTGCTTTGGCGGCAAGTCCGGCACGCGGCTTATGCTTTGCGATCCTGAAAAGGACTCCGGTGAACTCGCACCGGGCGAGTCGCCGCGCATTTACGCTGCTCATTTACCTCGCGCTCGAATTTTCAGGCGCGCGGCCTCACGACCGACGTTGCGCTCGGGCATACTCGACCTGGAACCAGGCAACACGCGAACAGAAAAAATCGGAGGCGATGAAATGAGGAAAATTCTGATTACGCTCGTCGCGGCAGCGACGCTCGGGATGACCGCCTTGGCGACCTCGAGCTCAGCGGAAGCGCGGTGGGGCTACGGCGGATGGGGCCGCGCCGGCTGGGGCTACGGCGGCTGGGGCCGCGGCGGCTGGGGGTATCGTGGCTGGGGATATGGTGGCCGGGGATATGGTGGCTGGGGACTTGGCGGATTTGCGGCAGGCGCTCTCGCCGGCGCCGCTATCGCCAGTACCCCTTACTACCCGTACGCCGGCTACTATCCTTATGCGCCCGGCTACTATGCCTACGCACCAACATATTACGTGCCGACCTACTACGGCTACATAACGACTTTCGGCGGTGGCTGCGGCTGCTGTTGCTAGCTCGCTTCGCGCAGCTTCACCGCGCCTTCGAGGTCCACGGACACAAGCTGCGAGACGCCGCGCTCGGCCATGGTGACGCCGTAGAGGCGATTCATGCGCGCCATGGTGATCGGGTTGTGGGTGATGATGACAAAGCGCGTGTCGGTCGAGCGCGTCATCTCGTCGAGCAGGTCGCAGAAGCGCTCGACATTATAGTCGTCGAGCGGCGCATCGACTTCGTCGAGCACGCAGATCGGCGCCGGGTTGGTGAGGAACACGGCGAAGATCAGCGCCAGCGCGGTCAGCGCCTGCTCGCCGCCGGACAAGAGCGACAGCGTCACCGGTTTCTTGCCCGGCGGCTTGGCCATGATCTCGAGGCCGGCTTCGAGCGGGTCGTCGCTTTCGATCAGTTGCAGCTCGGCATTGCCGCCGCCGAACAGCTCGGTGAACAGTTTCTGGAAGTTGGTATTCACCGTCGCGAATGACGCCAGCAGCCGCTCGCGCGCCTCGCTGTTGAGGCTGCCGATGCCCTGCCGCAACCGCCGGATCGCTTCGACGAGATCGTCGCGCTCCGATGTCAGCTTGCCGTGCTGCGCCTCGACCTCGTTGAGCTCCTGCTCCGCCAGGAGGTTCACCGAGCCGAGGCGTTCGCGCTCGCGGCGAATGCGGTCGAGTTTGGCCTCGACGTCGGCGACCTCGGGCAGTTGCTCCTCCGCCTTGAGTTCGGCGACCTCCGCCGCGGCGGCAGGTTCGACGTCGAGCAGATCGCGGATCTCGTGCTCGATATCGGCCAGACGCCGCCGGTCGCCGTCGCGGCGTTCCTCGGCACGCGCCGCCTCGGCGCGGGCCTCGCCAACGGCTTCGACCGCGGCGCGCGCCGCCTTGTCGGCCTCGGCAAGGCTCGTTTCCGCTTCCGCCAGCCGGTCGGCGGCGGCGCGGCGCGCCGCGGTCGCCGTCTCGATCTCGCCGATCAGCGCCTGACGCTGGCTGGCGAATTTCTCCGGCGCGTGTTCGAGCTCGATCCGCTCGGTCTTTGCCACTTCGGTGCGCTCGCCGATGGTAACGATCTGCGCCGCGGCGGTGTTCTTGCGCTCATCCCATTCGGCGCGTTCGGCGGCGATCGCTTGCAGGCGGCGGTTGGCGAGCTCGGCGTTGCGCGCAATCGTCTGCGCTTCGACGCGGACCTCGGCGAGCGCGGCGCGGTCCCTGGCGATGTCGTCATTGACCTTGGCGAGCCTGGTTTCCAGATCGGCGATGATCGGCAGCGCGCCGAGCGCTTGTTCGGCTTCGGCGCGCCCGGCATTGGCCTCGTCGCAGCCGGCGCTGGTGCGCTGCCGCGCCTCTTTGAGCGCCGAGATGCGCGCTGCGTTGCGGCTGATCTCGCGCTCGGCGGCGGCATGCTCCTCGCGCGACGCGTCGGTTGTCTGCTGCGCCTCGCGCCAGCGGGCGCGGGCCTTGATCTCCGAGGCCGCGGCGGCGGCGCGGGTGGCTTCCGCGGCTTCGAGCGCGCGAAGCTTTGTCTCCATTTCGCTGCGCGCGGCGGCAAGCTCGCCTTCGATCGCGGCCAATCGTCCGCGTTCGGCGAGGCGCCGCGCCGCTCCGGTCGGCGCGTGCGCGGCGGCGGCAAAACCGTCCCAGCGCCAGAAGTCGCCTTCGCGCGTGACCAGCCGCTGACCCGGCTTGAGCGTTGCGGCGAGGCCCGCACCTTCGGCGCGTTCGACTACGCCGACCTGCGCCAAGCGGCGCGCCAGTTCCGGCGGCGCCTTCACAAAATCGGCCAGCGGTTTGACGCCGTCGGGCAATACCGGATCGGCCGGATCGACCGCGGCGCCGGCCCAGCGCAGCGGCGCCGACGGATCGACCGGCGCATCGAGATCGTCGCCGAGCGCGGCGCCGAGCGCCTTTTCGTAGCCTTCGGTAACGGTGAGCGCATCCATCACCGGCGGCCAGAGATTCTTGCTCTCGACCGCCAGCAGCTTGCCGATGGTCTTGGCTTCGGTTTCGAGCCGTTGCACGCGGCGCTCGGCGGCGGCGAGCGGCGCGCGCGCGGTATCGATCTCGTCGCGCGAGCGCGCGTGCGCGGTCTCCGCCGCCCGCGACGCGTTTTCGGCGTCGGCGAGCGCGGTCTGCGCGCCCGCAAGCGCTGCGCCGAGGGCGGCGAGATCGGGCTCGCCGCTGCCGGTCGCTTGCAGGCCTGCGTCGATATTGACGAGCTCGGCCTGGAGCCGCGTGGCGCGCTGCTCGTGATCGAGCAAAGCCGCTTGAAGCTGGTTGCGGCGCGCGGTGAGGTCGGCCAGCGCCCCGGTCAGTTCGGCAAACGACTTTTCCGACGCCGCAAGCGCTGCGTCGGCTTGCGCGACGCGGTCGTTGACGCCGCTCAACTGCGCGGCGCTCGCCTGCGCCTCGGCCTTGAGCGTGTTCTCCTCGGTATCGAGCCGCTCGAGCGCGGCCGCGGCGTCGGCAGCCAGCGTGTGCTCGCGTTGCAGATCGGCCGCGAACTGCGCCAGCCGGCGGTCGAGCTCGCCGATCCGCTCCTTGGCGCGGGCTTCTTCGCGCTCCAGCGCGTCGCGGGCGATGAGGAGGCGCTGCAATGCCGCGGCGGCCTTGGCTTCGGCCTCGCGCAGCGCCGGCATCCCGGCTGCGACCTCGGCCTGCCGGGTCGTCGCGATCGTCTGCTCGCTGGTGCGTGCGGCGACGACGCGCACAGTCTCATCCTTGGCGCGCTCGGCGTCGGCCACTTCGGCCTTGGCCGCGATCCAGCGCAGATGGAACAATAGGGCTTCGGTGCGCCGGACCTGTCCGGAAATGTTGCGGTAGCGCACCGCTTGGCGCGCCTGGGTCTTGAGCGAGGCGACCTGCGCCGCCAGTTGGCTGATGACGTCCTCGACCCGGGTGAGATTGTGCTCGGCGGCCTTAAGCCGCAGCTCCGCCTCGTGCCGGCGCACGTGCAGCCCGGAAATACCGGCCGCTTCTTCCAGCAGCCGGCGGCGCTGGTCCGGCCGCGCCTGGATGATTTCGCCGATGCGGCCCTGATGGACCAGCGCCGGCGACCGCGAGCCGGTCGAGGCGTCGGCGAACAACACGGTGACGTCGCGCGCGCGCACCTCGCGGCCGTTGACCCGGAAGCTCGAACCCTGCTCGCGCATGATGCGGCGCGTGACTTCGAGCGTCTCGTTTTCGTTGAACGCCGCCGGCGCCTTGCGGTCGGCATTGTCGATCACGACGCTGACTTCGGCGTGATTGCGCGCCGGCCGTTCGGTGTTGCCGGAGAAGATCACGTCGTCCATCTCCGAGGCGCGCATCGCCTTGTAGGACGCTTCGCCCATGACCCAGCGCACGGCTTCGACCAGGTTGGATTTGCCGCAGCCGTTCGGCCCGACCACGCCGGTCAGTCCCGGTTCGATGTCGAAGTCGGTCGGTTCAACGAAGGATTTGAAGCCGATCAGACGCAGCCGCGTGAGCTTCATTCGCGTGTTATTTCCATCTTGTCCGCTGCGGCGGCGAAGGAATCTGTCAAGCGCTCAGGCCCTTTGGGGGCCTTGAAGTCACAGGGGTGCCGCATCGGCGCGGAGAATGAATCGTCGCGCCGGTGAGCGCAACAGCGCCGCCGCGTTATCCAGATTTTCCTCGATCCAGCCAAGCCGGAAGTTCCGCAAACGCCATTCCGGCACATGACCGCGAAGTCGAAAAACCCTTATCCTTCCTTGAGATAGGGGTCGATCTCCTTGGCCATCATCTCGATCGATTGATCGCCGTTGAACTTCTTGCCGTTGATGAAAAAGGTCGGCGTCGAGTTGACGCCAAGCTTCTCGGCGGCGCGGTCGCGCACCTCCTGGATGCCGTCGAGCACCTTCTGATTCGCCAGGCATTCGTCGAAAGTCTGCTGGGTGAAGCCGAATTGCTTGGCGATCTCGCGCAGCGGATCGATCGGCTTTTCCACCATCCAATCGCGCTGCTTGGCGAACAGCGTCTCGATCACCGGCATGAATTTGTCCTTGCCGGCGCAGCGCGCCAGCATGAAGCCGGCCGCGGCCAGCGCATCGAGCGGAAACTCGCGGAAAATGAAACGCACCTTGCCGGTATCGATGTAGCGCTTCTGCAGCTCGGGAAAGGTGTGCTCCGAAAAGTGCGCGCAGTGCGGGCAGGTCATCGAGGCATATTCGATGATGGTCACCGGCGCTTTTTCCGAGCCGAGCACGACGTCGCCGTCGGGGCCGGCCTTGGCCAGCGTCGCCAGGTCGGTCTCGGTGGTTTCCGCCTCGGCCGCCCGCAGCAGCGGCGCCAGAACGGTTCCAGCAGCGCCGGCAAGCGCAAAGGTCGCGATGGCCGAAAGCATACGGCGACGGGTGAGCGTCAAGGTCAACTCCTGATCGTGATGGCAAATCCTGCGGCACGAATGTGGCACCACCACGCCGTTCCGCCAAGACCCTATCGAGACCCTATCAAGAGCCGGTACCTTGCGATCAGTGGCGTTTCACGGCCGCCCCGAGCCTGGCCAGGGCCGCCCGCAAATCCTCGTCCGCGATCTCCGGCAGGCGGCGGCAAGGCGCGCCTCGGCTGCGGCGTCGGCGGCTCGGAGCGGAGGGGCGGCGGGACCGCCGCAGCGGCGCCTGGCGCAGCGTGATGCGCTCGACGGCGCGCCAGCCGAGAAAGCGATTGACCCGCTCGCAGATCAGATGGGTGAGATGCTGAATTTCGATCGCCGCCGGGCCTTCGACCCGCAGCACCAGCGTGCCCGGCGGGCGCTCCGATCTGTTTCCGCCCCCGCTGCCGGGCGAGGGCAGGGACGGAGTGGCCCGCGGCCATTGGATTTTGATCGGCTCGCTGTGCGCAGCGATCTCGGCGCCGGCGATTTCGGTCCATCGCGTCACCAATTCGGCCGACGCAAATCCCTGCCGCGTAAAGGTGTCGCCCACGACCTTGCCGAGGAGATCGCGCAGCGGTTTGGCAAAGGAGCGGGAGGGCTTGTTCATGATGTGGCGCTCTGTCATCCCTCGGCCGGGAGCTAAACGCGGTCATGACCGTAGCAGCCAAAAGGGCGAGCAAGAAGTCTTCTCCTGCTCTTTCAGGGGAGGAAAAAAATAAGCTTCCGCAACCGGCCGCGTTGCTGGCCTGGTACGACCGCCATCGCCGGGCTTTGCCGTGGCGCGTCCTCAAGGGCGAGCGCCCCGATCCTTACCGCGTCTGGCTCTCCGAGATCATGCTGCAGCAGACCACGGTGCGAGCCGTCGCACCCTATTACGCGCGGTTTCTTGCGCGCTGGGGCGACGTGCATGCGCTCGCGGCGGCGCCGCTCGAGGATGTGCTCAAAGCCTGGGCCGGTCTTGGCTATTACGCCCGCGCCCGCAATCTGCACGCTTGCGCCCGCGCCGTGGTCGAGCTCCATCATGGCGTGTTTCCGGCGACCGAGGCGGAGCTGCGCACGCTGCCCGGCGTCGGCGACTACACCGCGGCCGCGGTCGCCGCGATTGCCTTCGACGTGCCGGCAAGCCCGGTGGACGGCAACATCGAACGCGTGGTGGCGCGGCTCTTTGCCGTCGAACAACCGCTGCCGGGCGCAAAGCCCCAATTGCGCGCGCTGGCGCGCGCGATCACGCCGGCGCGGCGCGCCGGCGATTTCGCCCAGGCGATGATGGACCTCGGCGCCACCATCTGCACACCCAAGCGGCCGGCCTGCGCGCTGTGTCCGTGGAACGAAAGCTGCGCCGCTTTTGCGCGCGGCGATGCGGAAACGTTTCCGCGGCGGACGCCGAAACGCGAAGGTGCGTTGCGGCGCGGCGCGGCTTTTGTCGCTCACCGGGCGGATGGTTATGTGCTGGTGCGGACGCGACCGGCGAAAGGATTGCTCGGCGGCATGACCGAAGTGCCGACGACGGCGTGGAGTGCGGATTTCGATGAGCGCGAGGCGCTAAAGAGCGCGCCGGTTTTTTCATTTCTCGCCGACAGGAAAAGAGAGATTTGCTGGCGTCGGCTTCCCGGCATGGTGCGCCACGTGTTCACGCACTTCCCGCTCGAACTTTCCGTCTTCTACGGCGAGATACCAGAAGACGTGCGGCCACCTGCAGGCACGCGGTGGGTGGAGATGTCCGCGCTCGGCGGCGAAGCGTTGCCCAGCCTGATGCACAAGGTCGTCGCGCATGCCGTCGACGAGGCAGGCGAGACTATTCCGCCCCCATCTCCGCGCGCACCCGCGCGCGCAGCGCGTCGATGACGGTGAGGCCGGCCGGCGTCTCGACGTGCCAGAAGGTCCAGCCGTTGCAGGCTTCGAGGCCCTGCGCCAGCGCGCCGATGCGGTGGATCGAGCCGACCGCTTCGCCGAGCGCGAGCGCGCCGTCGGCGCGCACGAGCGCGCGATGGCGTTTCTTGGCGTCGACGAGCTTGATGCCCGGCGTCACCAGGCCGCGCTCGACGAGCGCCGCAAACGGTACGCGCGGCGCCTCGCGTGCGGTCATGAACGAGGCGAGCGCCGGCTCGGGCATCGGCTCGATCGCGGCGATGCGCGCTTCGGCGGCGGCGGCATAGTCGGCCTGGCGCTCGATGCCGATGAAGCGCCGGCGCAGGCGGTGGGCGACGGCGCCGGTCGTGCCGGTGCCGGAAAATGGATCGAGCACCAGATCGTCGGGCCGCGACGCGGCGTGGATGACGCGCGCCAGCAGCGCCTCGGGCTTTTGCGTCGGGTGCAGCTTCTTGCCGTCGTCGCCTTTGAGCCGTTCCTCGCCGGTGCACAGCGGGAACAGCCAATCGGAGCGCATCTGGATGTCGTCGTTACCGGCTTTCAGCGCCTCGTAATTGAACGTATAATTCCGCTTTGCGGCGTCGCGCGCCGCCCAGATCAAGGTCTCGTGCGCATTGGTGAAACGTCGGCCGCGAAAATTCGGCATCGGGTTCGATTTGCGCCAGACGATATCGTTCAAGATCCAGAAGCCGAGATCCTGCAGGATCGCGCCGACGCGGAAAATGTTGTGGTAGGAACCGATGACCCAGAGCGTGGCGGCGGGCTTCATCAGCCGGCGGGCGGCCACCAGCCAGGCGCGGGTGAAATCGTCGTATGCGGCGAAGCTTGAGAATTTGTCCCAGTCGTCGTCGACCGCATCGACGCGCGAATCGTCGGGACGCTTGAGGTCGCCCTGGAGCTGCAGATTGTACGGCGGGTCGGCGAACACCAGATCGACCGAAGCGGCCGGCAGCTTTGCCATTTCGGCAACGCAATCGCCGACCAGGATGCGCGTCGGCGCGGCGGACTCAAAACTCACGCGGGGCGCCCTGACGGACGCCCCGCGACGCGACACAACCATGACTTAAAACTCTGACTCAGGCGACGCGAGATCGGCGACGCGGGACCTACAACCGACAAAGCAGATGATGATCCGCCAAGGTAAAAATCGGCTTAATCAAAATGTCGTTCTACTAGGCAATAAATGCCGGGAAACATCTGGTTAATTGTTTGCGGCACGGTGGCAGATCGGTGGGCTTGATCGTAGCTATCAAGTTCAATCGGGCGATGGATTTGCGAAGGAGAATGACAGATGCGTACCGATGATTTTCGTCCGAGCGACAATGTCGAGGACGATCGCGGCGCCAGCGCCTCGCGCGGCGGCCTGCCGGGCGGCGCCGGCGGTATCGGCATCGGGACCGTCGTCATTATCGGCCTCATCAGCTGGTATTTCGGCATCGATCCGAGCGTGCTGCTCAATGGCGCGCAGATTCTCACCGGCGGCGGCTCGACCACCCAGCAAACCACGCCGCCGCCGCCGGTCGCCACCGGCACGCCGAACGATCCGACCGGCAAGTTCGTCGCCTTGGTGCTGGGCGACACCGAGGACCGCTGGAAGGAAATTTTTGCGGCCGCCGGCCAAACGTATCATCCGCCGCGGCTGCGCCTGTTCAACGGCGTCGAGCAGGGCGGCTGCGGTCTGGCCCGCTCGGCGATGGGGCCGTTCTACTGCCCGAGCGACAAGCGCATCTATCTCGACATTTCGTTCTTCGACGATCTGCAGAACAAGTTCGGCGGCTGCGCGAACAACAATGCCTGCAAGTTTTCGCAAGCCTACGTGATCGCCCATGAGGTCGGCCATCACGTCCAGGACGAGCTCGGCATTCTGCCCCGCGTGCGGCAGGAACAGGAGGCGGCGAGCAAGGTGGAGCGGAACCGGCTGCAGGTGCGCATCGAATTGCAGGCCGATTGCCTCGCCGGCATCTGGGCGAACCGGGCGCAGAAGAAGCACAATTTCCTCGAACCCGGCGACGTCGATCAGGCGTTGCAGACCGCGTCCGCCATCGGCGACGACCGCCTGCAGAAGGAGACGCAGGGCTACGTCGTGCCCGACGCCTTCACCCACGGCACCTCGGAACAGCGCAAGCACTGGTTCATGGCCGGTTTCAAGCAGGGCGACCTCGCCGCCTGCAATACGCTAGCGGCGGACGCGCTGTAGTATAGTGTTTGGCTCACCCCGCCTGATCGGGCGGGGAGTGAACTCTGGCGGAGAATCCAGAGGCAATCCACTGGCTCCCCGCCGTCGCGGGGACGAGAGGAGTTTGTTTGTGTAAGGTGTACCCATGCCTGGGATCGACGAAAGCAAACAATTCGTGCCGCTGAAAATCGCGGTGCTGACGGTTTCCGACACGCGCAATCTCAAGGACGACAAATCCGGCGCGCTCCTGGTGCAGCGCATCGGCGCCGCCGGCCACCTGGTCGCGGAGCGCAGCATCGTGCCGGACGACATCGAGGCCATTCGCGCGCGGGTCAAAACCTGGATCGCCGATCCGGTCATCGATGTGATCATCACCACCGGCGGTACCGGCTTCACCGGCCGCGACGTCACGCCGGAAGCCGTCGAGCCGTTGTTCGACAAGAAAATGGACGCCTTCTCGGCGCTGTTCCTGGTGGTGAGCTTCCAGAAGATCGGGACGTCGGCGATCCAGTCGCGGGCGACCGCCGGTGTCGCCGGCGGCACCTATATCTTTTGCCTGCCGGGCTCGCCCGGCGCCTGCAAGGATGCCTGGGACGAAATTCTGGTGCACCAGCTGGATTATCGCCACGGCCCCTGCAATTTCGTCGAGATCATGCCGCGCCTCGACGAGCACTTGCGCCGGGAGAAGGCCAAGGGCGCTACGGTCTAATGGTCGCCTGTTGGAGAAAACAGCATGGCCGAGATGGGGCATGGGTACGGTAGCGAGTGTCACCTTCTTCGGTTCTTAGGAAGACATCGGGAGTGGTTCAACAACAGTGTTTGCGCGAAGATCGGTGCGGACACGGTGGAGTGGACCGATTTTCATTTTGATCGAAATAAGCGTTGGATGGATGGTGAACGCAAAGGGCTAGACTTTTTATTGCCTAATGATCCTGTATTGACTGACTGGGTCGGTTTTTGGCCAAGCCGTGGCAACGCGCCCAATTGGGATGCGGTTGGTGATGCGACATTCCAAGGGAGGCACGAGTGGCTGCTCGTGGAGGCCAAAGCTCATATTGGAGAGCTTCGTTCAAATTGTCAGGCGCGAGAGGACGGCCTTTCAACAATAACAAAGGCGCTTGAGCATGCGAAGAAGGCGCTCGGCGTTTCCACGGACCGTGACTGGCTTCGTGGCTATTATCAGTTTGCCAATCGGCTCACGATCCTCAATTTCCTACGCGAAAACGGCGTGGCTGCTCGTCTGCTATTCATTTATTTTGTGGGTGACAATTTTGACAGAGCTTCAGCATACAAAGCGGAATGTCCACAAGATGAAGCTGGCTGGACTGCAGCGCTTTCAGCTGAGGCACAATGGCTTGGGCTCGACAGAACGCATCCCCTCTCGAATTATGTTCACAAGCTTTTTGTGCCAGTTGTTGTAGATTAGCATTCCGCTAAAGCTCCAAATCCCAGTGCTCGCTCACGACCGGGCGGCCCCAGCTGCGGTGGTGCTCGGTGCGCATCAGCTTGAAGCCGGCCTTCTGGTAGATGTGACGCGCGGCGGTCAGCACGCTGTGCGTCCACAGCGTCATCTTCTTGTAGCCGGCGCGCCGCGCGAAGCGGATGCATTCGTCGGTGAGATGATGCCCGAGCCCGAGACCCCGCGCCTTCGGATCGACCAGCAGCAAACGGATGCGGGCGACGCTGTCGGTCTCCTTCGCCAGCATGATCGAGCCGACATTGTCGCCGTTCATCTCGGCGATCCAGCAGCGTTCGCGCGTCTTGTCGAATTTGTTGACGAAGTCGGCGACGATCTGCGCGCACACGCCCTCGAACGGTGCGATCCAGCCGTATTCCTCGGCGTAGAGCTCGGCATGGCGTCGAACGATCCAGCCGAAATCGCCCGGTTTCGGTCCGCGCAATATGTATCGGTGTTCCGACGGCGGATTGTGCTCGGCGGCCCCATCGAGCAATTGTTCGATGGTCGTCATCGCCGCGATCAGCCGCGCCTCGTCGGCGGGCGTAAGCCGTGCGAGCATGGCCGCGGTATCGCGTTGCGAACGCCGCTCCAGCGGCGCGAACGATTTGCGGCCAAGCGCCGACAGCGCCAGATGGCTTTGCCGGGCATCGCTGGAAGAAGCTTTTCGCTCGATCAGGCCGCGCTTTTCGAAATTGCGCAGCGTGCGGCTCAGATAGCCGGCGTCGAGATCGAGCGCGCGGCCGATATCGCTCGCGGTCGGCGCATCGCCACTGGCGATCTCGTAAAGTATCCGCGCTTCGCCCAGCGAGTAGGGACTGTCGAGATAAGTCTTGCGCAGCACGCCAAGCTGCCGCGTGTAGAAGCGGTTGAAGCGGCGCACCTTGGCGATGCGATCGTCGGTGACGCGCTCGTTGGCGGCGTTATCTTCGGCAATGCGGCGGGCGCGGGCGCGGTCGGTCATGCGGCGCAGGCTCGGCCAGATACTTGACTAAGTCAAGTATTGGCCTGGAATGCCCGGGTCGACAATTTGGCAAGCCGCCGCCGGCCAATGCGGCGAAGCAGATCGCCTTCCGGATCGGCGGCGCGCTCGGAATGGCCGCCGCTCTGCCGGTAGAAATCCGCAGCGATGAGCAGGCCCTGGTCCGGGCGCGGTTTGGCGCCGAGCGCGGTGGCGAGGAGCGAGAGCGCGTCGCCGAGCCCGGCTTGCGCCGGCGCCGCGCGGCGGAACACCGCGGCGCGAATGCCGGGCGGCGGCCGTTCGACAAAACCGCGCGCCTCGCCGATCCAGGGCGTATCGAGAACGATGCCCGGCCGCAGAAACAGCAGCCACGGGGCGCGCGCGGCCGCGGCGGCGGCGCTGAGCCGCTTGCCGAGCGGCCCGTCGGCGACAACGAAGTTGCACCCGGCAATGTCGGCGACCGCTGCCGTGTCGTCGCGCGATCCGGCGTCGGCCACGACCACTTCGGTGATGAGACCGGCCGTGGCGCCGGGAACGAGCGCGGCGAGCGTCCGCACCAGCGGACGTTCCGAATCGAGGGTCGCGATGATGACGCTCAGCATTCGCTACCGATCGCGCGCCCGGTCTTTGGCGGAGGTCGCCGCGGGAGATTTACGGTTCCCGCCGCAGGTTTCCAACCTTTTCCGCGGTTCACGTTAATTTGTTCTTGTTTTGTTCGTATTCAAGCGTTAGCTTTGCATCGAGAGATCAGAGCCATGAACCGATCATCCGCGTTGAAACGCCCGCCGGCGCCGCTGCCCTCCGCGCCGGCGGGCGAGCCGGGAGCGGCCGTCGAGCGCGAGCGCCGGCGCGGCCGCGGCGCGCACTCGAACGCAACCGGGCGCTACGAGCCGCTGGCGCGCGTCGCCTTCGATGACGGCTGGGAGAAGCTTGAGGATCTGCCGCCGTTCAAGACCACCGTGACCGCCGACGCCACGCGCAAGATCATCACCCGCAACGATTCCCCGGACATTTCGTTCGACCGCTCCATCAATCCCTATCGCGGCTGCGAGCATGGCTGCGTCTATTGCTTCGCCCGGCCGACCCACGCCTATCTCGGGCTGTCGCCTGGGCTCGATTTCGAATCGAAGCTGTTCATGAAGCCGAATGCGCCGGAGCTCTTGGAGCGCGAATTGTCGGCGCCCGGCTATGTGCCGAAGGTGATCGCCATCGGCACCAATACCGACCCGTATCAGCCGATCGAGCGGCGCCATCAGATCATGCGCCGCATCCTCGAAGTGTTGGAGCGCGCCGGTCATCCGGTCGGCATCGTGACCAAGTCGGCGCTGGTGCTGCGCGACCTCGATATTCTCGCCCGCCTCGCCAAGCGCGACCTGGTCAAGGTGGCGATCTCGGTGACGACGTTGGATGCGAAGCTTGCGCGCACCATGGAGCCGCGCGCTTCAACCCCGCCGCGCCGGCTCGAAGCGCTGCGGCAATTGGTCAAGGCCGGCGTGCCGGCCTCGGCCATGGTTGCGCCGGTCATTCCCGCGCTCAACGATGCCGAGATCGAGCGCATCCTCGAAGCGGTAGCGGAAACCGGCGTGCGCCATGCCGGCTATGTGCTGCTTCGCCTGCCGCTCGAAGTGCGCGACCTGTTCCGCGAATGGCTGATGGCGAATTTTCCCGATCGCTACCGCCATGTGTTCAAGCTGATCCGCGACATGCGCGGCGGCAAGGATTACGATTCCACCTTCGGCACCCGCATGACCGGCAAAGGCCCGATCGCCTGGATGATCGGCCGGCGCTTCGAGGTCGCCTGCGAACGGCTCGGCTTTAATGCCGTCAGCGTGCGGACCACGACCGAGCATTTCCGGCCGCCGCATCCGGCATCGGAACAGCTCAGCCTGTTCGGGTAAGGGTGCGGTCGGGTAATCCCCGCAATTCTTCGCCGCGCTCGGACCGCGTTGCGGATGGCGCCGTGCCATGGTCAACATGGCGGTATGAGTTCGCACCGAGAAGTCAGCGCGCCTGCCGCTCGACGAGGAAGTGCTCCGGCCGACATTTCGCCGCGAGCGCTCGGCACTCAAGCGGGGGGTTTGGCCGGTCGCCGGCTGCGACGAAGCCGGCCGCGGCCCACTGGCTGGCCCGGTGGTGGCCGCCGCCGTCATTCTCGATCCCGACAATGTGCCGCGCGGCCTCGACGACTCGAAACGGCTGACGCCGGAACGGCGCGAGGTGCTCTATGAGCGCATCTGCGCGCGCGCGCAGGTCGCGGTCGCCATGGCGCCGCCGGCGCGCATCGATCGCGACAATATCTTGCGGGCGTCGCTGTGGGCATTGGCGCGGGCGGTGGCGTCGCTGCCGGTCAAGCCGCGGCTCGTCTTTGTCGACGGCCGCGACCGCATCGATGCCGGCTGCGATTGCCAGGCGGTGATCGGCGGCGACGGGCTCGTGGCCTCGATCGCGGCCGCTTCGATCGTCGCCAAGGTGACGCGCGACCGCCTCATGACCTGCCTCGGCGCCGCGCATCCCGGTTACGGCTTCGAACGCCATATGGGCTACAGCGTGCCCGAGCATTTCGCCGCGCTCGACCGGCTCGGTCCGACGATTCATCACCGCCGCTCGTTCTCGCCGGTGGCGGTTGCGTTCGGCGCCCTGACCGGCGAAGCCGACGATCCCGCCGCCGAGCTATTGCCGCTCTAGCTTTTGTTTGCGCATGATCTGTTCCGAAAACCGCTGCACACTTTTCGGGATCATACTCCAGTTGCTCGGACTTGAACGGCGCGTCATAAGGCATTGCTCCGCGCGCGGAAATTTGTAGAACCGTCAATCCGCTGCGCTAAGCGCGCGTTCGATCCATCGCCACGGTATTGCGGTCTTGGTGTTTTACGCCGCACGTCTTGTGGTTATGGATTGCGGCACCCGCTGCCTCGGCCGGAATGACCAAGAGCGCCCGATGTTCTACGTACCCCTTTACATTGAAGGCTTGCGGGCACGTCCGTTGCTGGTGTTCTGGCTCGCGGCGCTGGCGCAGGCGGCGGTGTGGGTCGTGGTGCCGATGCTGTTCTACGCCGCGCCACCCGGCGAGCTCGCGCAACTACTGGCGGTCGCTCACGAACCTTCGCTCCGCGACAATGCCGGCCCGACGCTGGCCTATTGGCTGGCCGAAATGGCGTTTCGCATCGGCGGCCTGTTCGGCGTCTATCTCCTGTCGCAGCTTTGCGTGCTCGCGACCTTGTGGTGCGTTTTCGTCCTGGGCCGCGCCACGGTCGGCGCGGCGCACGCGGTGATGGCGGTGCTGCTGATGATCGGCATCTTCGCCTTCACGGTGCCGACGCCGAATTTCGGTCCGCCGATATTGGCGATGGCACTGTGGGCCGCGACGCTGCTGTTCTATTGGCGCGCCGTGGCGCAACGGCGCCGGCAATATTGGTACGTGCTCGCCGCGGCGGCGGCCTGCCTCCTGATCACCACGGATTTTGCTCTGATCCTGCTCGGCGTGCTGGTGCTGTTCACGGCGCTGACCAAGCGCGGCCGCGCCGCGGCCGATACGTTCGAGGCGTGGGTCGCGATGGCCGCGGTGACCGCCATGGTCTTCGTCCATTTTCTCCTGCTGGAACGCGCCGGTTTCAGCTTGGCGCCGACGATGGCTCGGTTGCGCATCGCGGCAACCGCCGGCAGCAACACGGCGGCCTGGCTGCAACTCGTCGGCGCGCTTGTTCTCGTGCACGCCGGCCTCGTCGTCCTGGTGGCGCTGGCGATCGGCTGGCCGCGAACCGGCTTTGCCCCGGCGCCGGCCATCGCGCGCGCCCCGGTCTCGCCATTCGCCGCGACTTTCATTAAAGCGCTTGCTGTCCTGCCGGCGTTGCTGACGACCATCGTCGTGGTTCTCGCCGGACTTCATTTGCCGATCGGCGACACGGCGCCGCTTCTGGTGCTCTCCGGACTTGCGGTCGTCATCATCGCCGGCAACAGCATCGAGCTTCATCATCAACGCTTTCTCGGCCTGGCCTGGGTCGGCCTCCTCCTGGTGCCCGCGATCTTCGTGCCGATCGTGATTGTGGTGTTGCCGTGGGCGACCGGCACGGAGCTCAAGGTCGCGCAACCGGCCAACGCCATGGGGCAGTTCTTTGCCGACAGTTTTGCGCGCCGGACCGGCCGTCCGCTGGCGATCGTCGGCGGCGACGTCCACATTGCCGAACTCGTGGCGCTCGGCGCGCCGAACCGTCCGAGCGTCTATTTCGATGCCGATCCGGCACGCGCGCCGCCGATCGCCGCCGCCACCATCCATGACAAAGGTGCGGTGATCGTGTGGCCGGCCGCCGACACCAACCCGGCGCCGCCGCCGGACATCAAGGAGCATTTTCCCGATCTCATCCCCGAAGTGCCGCACTCCTTCGCGCGGCCGGTGCGCGGCCGGTTGCCGCCGCTATTGATCGGCTGGGGCGTGATCAGGCCGGCGAGCGCTCGCTAGCCAGCGCTTTCTTCAGCGCCAGGAAATCGCGCCAGGCCAGCCGCTTCTGCAGCGGGCTGCGCAGCAGGAAGGCCGGATGGTAGGTCGCCATCGCGCGGATCTCGCGGCTGCCGGTATCGAACTTGAACCAGCGGCCGCGCGTGCGGGTGATGCCTTCCCGGGTGCCGAGCAAGGTCTGCGTCGACGGCTGTCCGAGACACACCAGGATGTCGGGATCGGCCAGTTCGATCTGGCGGTGGATGAAGGGCAGGCAGATGGCGCTCTCTTGCGGCGTCGGCGTGCGGTTGCCGGGCGGCCGCCACGGCACGATGTTGGCGATGTAAACCTGGGTGCGATCGAGCCCGATGGCCGCCATCATCAGATCGAGCAGCTTTCCCGAGCGGCCGACAAAGGGCACGCCGGCGATATCCTCGTCGCGTCCCGGCGCCTCGCCGACGAACATGACGCGTCCTTTCGGATTGCCGTCGGCGAACACCAACTGCGTTGCGGTCGTGCGCAGCATGCAGCCTTCGAATGTCTCGAGCAGCGTACGCAGCGCTTCGAGGCTCTCCGCATTCTTGGCGGCGGTGCGCGCGGCCATGACCGCGGCCTCGGGCGAGGGCGGCGCGGCGAGCGCAAATGATTTTCCCTCCCCTGAAAGCGGAGGGTCGGAGCGCCGAAGGCGATCCGACGAGGGGCCAGTTTGAGCGCGGGTCGCTTGGCTGTTGCCCCCAACCTCGAAAGCTTCGCTGCCCGACCTCCCTCTTTCAGGGGGAGGAGTAAGTTCATCCGCGAAGCGATCGATCGGCTCCTCGCCAAGGAGCGCATCGACCCCGGCATCGCGGTAGAAGGCGATCAGTTCGCGTGCGTCTCTGCCGGCGGGATTCATGGTGGGGGATTTATGGACGATCCGTTGAGTTCTATGCGAGGGATGACGGCGTGAAATAAATAATGTCTTTTGCGCCAATTGTGGAGCCGGCCATGAGTGCAACGGACCTTCCCGCTCGCGAGGCAATGGAGTTCGACGTCGTCGTCGTCGGCGCCGGGCCGGCCGGCCTGGCGGCCGCGATCAAGCTGAAGCAACTCAAACCGGAAACGTCCGTCGTCGTGGTGGAGAAGGGCTCCGAGGTCGGCGCCCATATTCTCTCCGGCGCCGTGATCGATCCGATCGGTCTCGACCGTCTCATCCCGGAATGGCGCAACGACGACACGCCGGTGCGCACGCCGGTGAGTTCCGATCGCTTCTACGTGCTCGGACCGTCCGGCGCGGTGCGGCTGCCGAACGTCCTGCTGCCGCCGCTGATGAACAATCACGGCAATTTCATCGTCTCGCTCGGCGACGTTTGCCGCTATCTCGCGCAGAAGGCGGAAGCGCTCGGCGTTGAGATCTATCCGGGCTTCGCTGCCGCCGAAGTGCTGTTCGAGAACAATGCGGTTGCCGGCGTCGCCACCGGCGACATGGGCGTCGGCAAGGACGGGCATCACAAGCCCGGCTTTGCGCGCGGCATGGAGCTGCGCGCCAAATACACGCTGTTCGCCGAGGGCGCGCGCGGCAGCCTCTCCAAGACATTGATCGAGCAATTCGGACTGGCAGCGAACCGCCAGCCGCAAAAGTACGGTATCGGACTGAAAGAACTATGGCAGGTCGCGCCGGAGAATTTTCACAGCGGCCTGGTCCAGCACACCATGGGCTGGCCGCTCGACAACAGCACCGGCGGCGGCTCGTTCCTCTATCATTTCGGCGATCATCTGGTGTCGGTCGGCTTCGTCGTTCACCTCAATTACCAAAATCCCTATCTCTCGCCGTTCGAGGAGTTCCAGCGCTTCAAGACCCATCCGCTCGTGCGCGGCACTTTCGGCGGCGCCAAGCGGATTTGCTACGGCGCCCGCGCCATTAGCGAGGGCGGCTGGCAGTCGGTGCCGAACCTGGTGTTTCCCGGCGGCGCGCTGATCGGCTGCGCCGCGGGTTTCATGAACGTGCCGCGCATCAAGGGCAGCCACAACGCGATGATCTCCGGCATGCTGGCGGCGCAGAGCGTAACCGGCGCGCTTGCGGCGGGGCGCGCCCATGACGAGCTTTTGGACTACGAAGCGGCGTGGCGCGGCTCGCCGATCGGGCACGATCTCTGGCGGGTGCGCAACGCCAAGCCGTTGTGGTCGAAGCTCGGGACGCTCCTCGGCGTCGCGCTCGGCGGCGTCGACATGTGGACCAACACGCTCGGCTTCTCGCTGATCGGCACGCTCGGCCACGGCAAGCCGGATTTTGCGTCGCTCAAGCCGGCCGCCGATTGCCGGCCGATCGCCTATGCGAAACCTGACGGCACGCTCACCTTCGATCGGCTTTCCTCGGTCTATCTGTCCAACACCAACCACGAAGAGGATCAGCCGGTCCACCTCATCGTCCGCGACGGCGCTTTGCAAAAATCATCGGAGCACGACATCTATGCCGGGCCGTCGGCGCGCTATTGCCCGGCCGGCGTCTATGAATGGGTCGAGGAAGCCGGCAAGCCGCGCTATGTGATCAACGCGCAGAATTGCGTCCACTGCAAAACCTGCGACATCAAGGATCCGAACCAGAACATCAACTGGGTGCCGCCCGAGGGCGGCGGCGGGCCGAATTATCCGAATATGTAGTTGCGCGGCAGGCTGTTGCGCCTTCGGCCGCGAACATTGCCGCGATTTCGCCTCCCTTCGGGCCTAAAGGGCTTACGACCTTGCAGGGGTATGGCAAAAGGGTCATTCTCGCGCGCAAAAGCGGTACAGGCGGCGATTCCCTGTCTGCCGATTTTAAGTTTGCCAATGGAGATATCGTGACTCACACGCTGCTGCTCCGGCACGCCGCCATCGCTGGCGCTGCCCTCGTCCTGAGCTTGCCATCCGCGCTCGCCTCGGAGACGCCGACCAACCAGGACCTTGCGCATGCGACCGCTTCGGGCAGCTATTTGGCCGCCCGGCATGCCGGCACGGAGCGCGATTCCGCCACTGCCGCCGTCTATTACCTCAACGTGCTGAAGGCCGATCCGCGCAACGCCGATCTGCTCAGCCGCACCTTTCTCTCGGTCCTGACCGATGGCGACATCGACGAGGCCGGCCGCCTTGCCGAGCGGCTGGTCCAGGTCGACCGCAGCGATCGCATCGCCCGGCTGGTGCTCGGCGTGCGGGCGCTCAAGCAGAAGCAATACGCGCTGGCGCGGCAGAATTTCGCCCAGTCGGTGCGCGGCCCGGTCACCGATCTGGCGGCGACGCTGCTCTCGGCCTGGTCGCTCGCCGGCGCCGGCGACAGCCACGCCGCGGTCGACGCGCTCGACCGGCTCTGCGGACCTGACTGGTACGCCATCTTCAAGGACCTGCATGCCGGGCTGATCTTCGACGTCGCCAACAACAAAAAGGACGCCGGCAAGCGCTACGAACGCGCCTATAAAGCCGACGCCGTGGCGGTGCGCACCGTCGAAGCCTATGGCCGCTTCCTGTCGCGCACCGGCGGCAAGGATGAAGCGCTGAAAATCTATGGCGAATTCGAAAAGGCGGTGCCCAACCATCCGGTGATCATGGAAGAGGCGAAGGAAGTCGGCGCCGGCGATAAATTGCCGGTGCTCACCAATTCGCCGCAGGCCGGCGGCGCCGAAGCGCTCTACGGTCTCGGTTCCTCGATCGGCCGCCGCGGCGGCGAAGATCTCGCGCTGATCTATCTGCAGCTCGCGATTTACCTCGAGCCGACCCACCAGATGGCGCTCCTGTCGCTGGCCGATCTCTACGAGGCGCTCAAGAAGCCGGACCTGGCGATCAAGGTTTATGACCGGATTCCGCAGTCGTCGCCGCTGCACCGCAACGCTGAAATTCAAATCGCGTCCGACCTCGATACGCTCGACCGCACCGACGAGGCCAAGAAGCGGCTGGAAAAGCTCGTCGCCGAGCATCCGAAGGACAACGAAGCGATCCTGGCGTTCGCCAACATCCTGCGTGGCCGCAAGCAGTTCGCCGAGTGCGGCGACGCCTACAGCAAGGCGATCGCCAACATACCGACGCCCGAGAAGCCGAACTGGGTGATCTTCTATTTCCGCGGCATTTGCTACGAGCGTTCCAAGCAGTGGCCGCTGGCCGAGGCCGATCTGAAAAAGGCGCTGCAGCTGTTTCCGGACCAGCCGCTGGTACTCAATTACCTCGGCTATTCCTGGATCGATCAGGGCATCAATCTCGACGAGGGCATGAACATGATCCGCCGCGCGGTCGAGCAGCGGCCGGACGACGGCTACATCGTCAACTCGCTCGGCTGGGCCAATTTCCGCATCGGCAATTACGACGAAGCGGTGAAGGACCTCGAGCGCGCGGTCGAGCTCAAGCCCGACGACTCGACCATCAACGATCACCTCGGCGACGCCTATTGGCGGGTCGGCCGGGTCCTGGAGGCGCGCTTCCAGTGGTCGCACGCCAAGGACCTCAAGCCCGAGCCGGAGGAGCTGCCGAAGATCGAGACCAAGCTCAAATCAGGCCTGCCGGACGACACCTCGTCTGCGGCCGACGCCGCCAAGAAGAAAGTCGGCAACGGCGGTTGAGACTTGTCCCTGCCTGAGCCGCTGGTCGACAACGCGCCGGCCAAAGTCAATTTGACGCTGCGGGTGCTCGCGCGCCGCGCCGATGGCTATCACGAAATTGAAAGCCTGGTGACGTTCGCCGATGTCGGCGACGGTTTGCGCTTTTCGCGCGGCGGCGATCTGACGCTGACGGTGCGCGGACCGAGCGCGGCGGCGGCCGGCGAGGGCAACGACAATCTGGTGCACAAAGCGGCGCGGGCTTTGGCGGCGCGCCGCCCCGCCATCGCACTCGGCGCATTCGATCTCGACAAACGCTTGCCGGTTGCGGCCGGCCTTGGCGGCGGTTCGTCGGATGCGGCCGCGGCGCTGCGGTTGATCGCCAAGGCAAACGCCATCGCGCCCGACGACCCGGACCTCCACGCCGCGGCGCGTGCCACCGGCGCCGATGTGCCGGTCTGCCTCGATCCCCGCCCGCGCATCATGCGCGGCATCGGCGAAATACTCTCGGCGCCGCTGAAGCTGCCGTCGCTGCCGGCAGTGCTGGTCAATCCCGGCGTGGCGCTGCCGACCAAGGCGGTCTTTGCCGCCTGGACGCCTGCCGCGGCGCCTCCCGTTGCGCTCGACGTTGCGGCCATCGCCAAGCTCACGCGCGCAAGCGAGCTTGTGCGCCTTCTCGCGGCGCAGGCCAACGATCTGGAGGCGCCGGCAATTTCGCTGCAGCCCGTCGTCGCCGAAGTCCTGACCGCTTTGCGCGCGCTTGCCGGATGCGGCTTGGCGCGTATGTCCGGCTCGGGCGCGACTTGTTTTGGCTTGTTTTCGACGACCGACGAAGCGGCGGCAGCGGAAAGGTTTTTATCCGACAAACAGCCGGGCTGGTGGGTGAAGGCGACGACGTTGGGCGGCGGGTGAAACAATATCTCCCCCTCCCCACGAGAGGAGGGAGACGCGGCTAATGCGTGCGGGCGATGCAGAAATCGACGGCTTCGGCGAGCGCCGATTTCATCGGCGAGTCGGGGAACAGCGCCAGCGCGTCGCGGGCGATGGCGCCGTAATGGTGGGCGCGGCCGATGGTGTCTTCGAGCGCGCGGTGCTTGGTCATCAGCCCGATGGCGTGCTCGAGATCGGCGTCGGTCGCCTCGCCGTGCTCGAGCGTGCGCCGCCAGAAGTCGCGCTCGGCGCCGCTGCCGCGGCGGAAGGCGAGCACCACCGGCAGCGTGATCTTGCCTTCGCGAAAATCGTCGCCGACATTCTTGCCGAGCTTGGCGGCCGCGCCGCCATAGTCGAGGACGTCGTCGACCAGCTGGAAGGTGATGCCGAGATTCATGCCGAACGACCGGCAGGCGGCCTGTTCGGCCTTTTGCCGCGACGACAGCACCGGCCCGACTTCGCAGGCGGCGGCGAACAGCTCGGCGGTCTTGGCGCGGATGACGGCGATGTATTCGTCTTCCGTCGTTGCCGTGTTCTTGGCGACAGCGAGCTGCATGACTTCGCCTTCGGCGATCACCGCGGCGGCGGACGAGAGAATTTCAAGTGCTTTGAGGTTGCCGACCTCGACCATCATCTTGAAGGCCTGGCCGAGCAGGAAATCGCCGACCAGCACGCTCGCCTCGTTGCCCCACAGCATGCGGGCGGCAAGCCGGCCGCGCCGCAGCTCGCTCTCGTCGACGACGTCGTCGTGCAGCAGCGTTGCCGTGTGCATGAATTCGACCGCGGCGGCGAGCTTGATATGACCGTCGCCGCCATAGCCGGTGAGCCGCGCCAGCGCCAGCGTGAGGATCGGCCGCAACCGCTTGCCGCCGGAACTGATCAAATGATTGGCGACCTCGGGAATCATCGTCACCTCCGAGCCGGTGCGCGCCAGGATGACGCCGTTGACGCGCTCCATGTCGGCGCTCACCAGGTCGACCAGCGGGTCGATCGAAGGCTTTTTCGGGCTTTCAAACGGGACGACGACAGCCACGCAGTATTCTCCACGATTTAAAATGCCACCACGCAGGACGCGCGAGCATAGAAACGCTATGGTGAAGCGGCAAGTGTGCCGACGGTCGCACGTCCAAAGCACTCATGAAATATGGCGGCTGAACAGGGCGATGCTGGCGCCGGCTCTGCCGGCGTCGGGTTGGTCCTTTAAGCGCGGCCTGTGCGAGGCGGCAAGAGGGGCAAGGTCGAGGGCGGAGATATTGCCGCAAACGTGATCGGAGCGGGATGTCAGGCGGCTGCCCCGGCTGCCGTGCTACAACGCAAGACGCGCCCCAGAGGGCCGACCGTCGCCCGGCGTACGCCAGGCGAACAACGGCGCCGGAGCTGAAAAAATGCACGAGCTTGTCCGTACCAACGATGCGGTGCTCATCACGGCGATCGAAGCTCTGCTCAAGGGCGCGCAGATCGAGCACATGGTGGTCGATCGCAACATGAGCGTGCTGGAAGGCTCGATCGGCATTTTTCCGCGCCGTATTTTGGTCGACGAGGGGCAGCTCGATGCGGCGCGTCGGCTGCTCGAAGAGGCCGGTTTCGCCGACGAGATCCGCCGTGACGGCCGTTGAGCAAGCCGATGTGAGCGAAGATGCCGTGCTTGGCGGCCGGCTCATGCTGCGCCAGCCGCGCCGGGGCCATCGGGTCGGCCATGACGCCATCCTGCTGGCGGCGGCGTGTTCGGCGCGCCCACATGATCGGCTGATCGATCTCGGCGCCGGCGTCGGCGCGGCGGGGCTTGCGGTCGCCCGGCGCGTCCCTGATCTCGCGGTGATCTTGGTCGAGGTCGATCCGGCGCTGGTGGCGCTGGCGCGCGACAATGCCGGGCGCAATCGTCTGGCCGAACGCGTGCGCGCCGTTTGCCTCGACATCGCGGCGCCGGCGGAAGCGTTCGCCGCCGCGGGATTGTCGGCGGGTGCAGCGGATCACGTGCTGATGAACCCGCCGTTCAATGCCGCGCACAATCCATCGCCCGATCGCGGCCGCCGTCTCGCGCATGCGGCGACGGATGACACGCTGTTCCGCTGGGTCGAAGTCGCGGCGCGGCTCGTTCGTCCGGCGGGCGTCGTCACGCTGATGTGGCGGGCGGACGGTCTTGGCGCGGTGCTCGAGGCTCTAGCCGGCGATTTCGGCGCCGTCACTGTCCTGCCGGTTCATCCGAAGCCCGAGGCGCCGGCGATCCGGGTGTTGGTGCGCGCCGTCAAAGCAAGCCGCGCGCCGCTTGCGCTGTTGCCGGGTTTGCTTCTCGCCGATGAAGCGGGGCGGCCGACTGACGAAGCGGAGGCTGTGTTGCGCGAAGGCGCGCTGCTGCCGTTGGCCGAGGCGTAAGACTGCCGTGCCGTCAGGTATCAAACGGTGGCGGTAATCGACTCTGGAGGCGCCGGCACGGTCGCTTTGGCCGGGCGTCGCAGCGGCAGGTGTGAAAAAACCACGATGACGCCGATCAGCACCAAAAGCACATAGATTTTCATTGCACGTACGTTCCGTCCCGCGTTTCCCCGAAGCAAGTAGCGGTCTAAGCGGTTAACAAGCGGTTACTTGAGAGCGATGGCGCGGCTTCCTATGTGGACTTCATGGCCGAACCATGGACGGGTGAAGGCGTGAGAGAGGGCTGGACGCGGGCGGTCGGGGCGTTGCGCGAACTCGTGCCGCAGCGCTTCCGCCGGGACCGCCCGGTGGTGCCGGTGCTGCGCCTCACCGGCATCATCGGCTTCTCGACGCCGTTGCGGCCCGGGCTGAGCATGGGCGGCCTTGCCCGGTCGCTCGATCGCCTGTTTGCCGTGCGCCATGCCGCAGCCGTCGCGCTGGTCATCAATTCGCCGGGCGGCTCGCCGGCGCAGTCGCATCTGATCTTCCGCCGCATCCGCGACCTGGCGCGGGAGAACAACCGCAAGGTGATCGCGTTCGTCGAGGACGCCGCCGCCTCCGGCGGCTACATGCTCGCCTGCGCCGCCGACGAGATCATTGCCGATCCGAACTCCATCGTCGGCTCGATCGGCGTGGTCGGCGGCTCGTTCGGCTTCGACAAGCTGATCGCCAAGATCGGCATCGAGCGCCGGCTTTATACCTCGGGCGAACACAAAGCGATGCTCGATCCGTTCCTGCCGGAAGATCCCGCCGACGTCGAACGGCTCAAGGATTTGCAGCGGGAGATCCACGACGATTTCATCGCGCTAGTGAAATCGCGGCGCGGCGCCAAGCTCAGCGGTGCCGAGGACACTTTGTTCTCCGGCGAATACTGGACCGGACGGCGCGCGCTCGGCTTCGGCTTGGTCGATGCCATCGGCGACCTGCGCTCGACGCTGCGCGAGCGTTTCGGCGAGAAAGTGTTCACCCCCCTCATCACCGCGGAACGCAGCCTGTTCGGCCGGCGGCCGTTTGGCGTCGGAGCCGCCGCGCTCCTGCAGGGGCCTGGAGCCGGCCTTGCAGAAGACATGATTTCGGCGCTTGAAACACGGGCAATGTGGGCCCGTTACGGGCTGTAGCGTATCGGGCGTTCTCGGCTAAAAATCGTTGAACAGGCGGTACGGAGATCAAAATGCCGGTCTTGGCCTTAGCGCTTGGAGTGATGGGAACAGCGGTCCTGGTGCGCTGGTGCGTCCGGGAAGTTCGGCGCGTCAATGCCGAGCTCGACGTGGTGCGCGAGCGCGCCGCCACCGCCCGCATCGATCGCAATGCGTTGCCGAAACTGAAGCCCGATCCGCGTACCGGCGAATACCGGCCGGGATAGGCGTTTCTCGTCGTTGCGAGCGAAGCGAAGCAATCCAGCTTCTTGCGCAAGCCGCCCTGGATTGCTTCGCTTCGCTCGCAATGACGAGCATGACACTTGACCGCAAGCGGGCGTTCCACCAACAACGTCCCGATGAACGCCACCTTTGCCCGCGACTTGCCGCCGCACATGCGTCCCGAGCGCTCGTTCCAGGGGCTCATCCTGACGTTGCAGCGTTATTGGGCGGATTGGGGCTGCGTCATCTTGCAGCCCTATGACATGGAGGTCGGCGCCGGCACCTTTCATCCGGCAACGACGCTGCGCGCGCTCGGGCCGAAGCCGTGGAATGCCGCTTATGTTCAGCCCTCGCGCCGGCCCAAGGACGGCCGCTACGGCGAGAATCCGAATCGCTTGCAGCATTACTATCAGCTGCAAGTGATCCTCAAGCCGTCGCCGGACGACCTGCAGGAGCTTTACCTGAAATCGCTCTACGCGATCGGCATCGATCCCAAGATCCACGACATCCGCTTTGTCGAGGACGATTGGGAAAGCCCGACGCTCGGCGCCTGGGGGCTCGGCTGGGAATGCTGGTGCGACGGCATGGAGGTTTCGCAGTTCACCTATTTCCAGCAGGTCGCCGGCTTCGAATGCGCGCCGGTCGCCGGCGAACTGACCTACGGCCTCGAGCGGCTGGCGATGTATGTGCAGGGCGTCGACAACGTCTTCGCGCTCAACTTCAATGGCCGCGACGGCAAGGAGAAGGTCAGCTACGGCGACGTCTTCCTGCAGGCCGAGCAGGAATATTCGCGGCATAATTTCGAAGTTGCCGACACCGACATGCTGTTCGAGCAGTTCCGCATGGCCGAGCAGGCCTGCAACAAATATCTCGAAGCCGGCTGGAGCGGCGACGGCCGCGAACGTAGCAATCGAGGCCGGCATCTCATGGCATTGCCGGCCTACGATCAATGCATCAAGGCCAGTCATGTGTTCAATCTGCTCGATGCGCGCGGCGTGATTTCGGTCACCGAGCGGCAGAGCTACATCTTACGGGTGCGCGAACTTGCCAAAGCGTGCGGCGAGGCGTGGCTCGCAACCGAAGGCGGAGGATTATGACATGAGCGAAATGCCAGAAATCGGCGGACGAGCGCCGATCACGATCGATGTCGAGGCCGGCAAGAGTTATTGGTGGTGTGCGTGCGGCCTGTCGAAGAAGCAGCCGTTCTGCGACGGCTCGCACAAGGTGACTTCGTTTACGCCGATCGAGTTCAAGCCCGAGACCTCCGAGAAAGTCTGGTTCTGCGCCTGCAAGCGCTCGGCGAAGAAGCCGATGTGCGACGGCAGCCACAAAACACTTTAATTCCCCTCCCCCTTATGGGGAGGGGGAGGGGTGGGGGTAATTTCCCCTCCCCCTTGTGGGGAGGGGTAGGGGTGGGGGTCGTGAGGTGACGGCATGAGCGAGAAGCGATCCTCAGGCCAGGCACGCATCTGGGCGCGGCGCGATCGCACCGTCGTGTCAGTCAACAGGACCCGCGCGCGTGCGATGCGGTTGTCCCCGACCGAAGCCGAGCGAAAGTTGTGGTGGCATCTTCGGCATCGACTGCCGCTTTCGGCCACACATTTTCGCCGGCAGGTTCGCTTGGGGCATTACATTGTGGATTTTGCCAGTCATGGGCTGAGGATGGTGATCGAGCTGGACGGCGGGCAACACGCGGTCCAAAGCAAGTCCGACGCCGCACGCTCGAAGTTCCTCGAGTCCGAAGGTTATCGCGTGTTGCGATTTTGGAATAACGAGGTGCTGACGAATATCGATGGCGTGCTGGAGGTGATTCAGAGCGCTATCCTCGCGACCCCCACCCCTACCCCTCCCCACAAGGGGGAGGGGAAAGAAGGCGTATCGTAGGTTCTCATGCCCGATCTTCTGTTCGAGCTTTTCTCCGAGGAAATTCCCGCGCGCATGCAGGCGCGGGCGGCGGAGGATTTGCGCAAGGCGGTGACCGACCGGCTGGTCGATGCCGGCCTCGTCTACGACGGCGCCAAGGCGTTCGTCACGCCGCGCCGGCTGGCGCTCGCCGTGCACGGCGTGCCGGCGCGTCAGGCCGATGTGCGCGAGGAGAAGAAGGGCCCGCGCGTCGGCGCGCCGGACAATGCCATCGCCGGCTTCCTCAAGGCCGCCGGCCTGAAATCGATCGGCGACGCCAAGGTGCAGCCCGACAAGAAGGGCGACTTCTATGTCGCCGTGATCGAGAAGCCGGGCCGCGCCGCCATCGAGGTGATCGGTGAAATCCTCGCCGATGTGATCAAGACCTTCCCGTGGCCGAAATCCATGCGCTGGGGCGTGCGGTCGGCCGAGCCGGGCGCGCTCACCTGGGTGCGGCCGCTGCATTCGATCGTCGCCACCTTCGGGCCGGAAACCGAGGAGCCGGACGTCGTGGCGTTTGCGGTCGACGGCGTTGCCGCCGGCAACGAGACGCGCGGCCATCGCTTCCTTGCGCCGGCGCCGTTCACGGTGCGGCGGCTCGCCGATTACCTGCACAAGCTCGAACAAGCCAAGGTGGTGCCGGACGCCGAGCGCCGGCGCGATATTATTTTGACGGAGGCGAAGCAGCTGGCGTTCGCACAGGGGCTCGAGCTGGTCGAGGACGAGGGGCTGCTTGCCGAGGTTGCCGGCCTGGTCGAGTGGCCGGTGGTGCTGATGGGCGCGTTCGATCAGAGCTTTCTGCACATCCCCGAAGAGGTGATCCGCGCCACCATCCGCAACAACCAGAAATGCTTCGTGCTGCGCGACTCCGCCCACGCCAAGCTGGTGAACAAATTCATCCTCGTCTCCAATATCGAGGCGGAGGACGGCGGCGCCGCCATCGTCGCCGGCAACGAGCGCGTGATCCGCGCGCGGCTGTCGGATGCGAAGTTCTTCTACGAGACCGACCTGAAGACGCGGCTGGAAGACCGGCTGCCGAAATTCGAGCATATCGTGTTTCACGAGAAGCTCGGCACCCAGGCGGAGCGCATCGCGCGGATCGAGCGGCTGGCGGGAGAACTCGCACCGCTGGTCGGCGCAGATGTGGTGAAGGCAAAGCGCGCAGCGCGGCTGTGCAAGGCGGACTTGCTCACCGAAGTGGTCGGCGAATTTCCCGAGCTGCAAGGCCTGATGGGGAAATACTACGCGGAGGAGCAGGGCGAGGACGAAGCCGTCGCCCATGCATGTGAGGATCATTACAAGCCAAAGGGTCCCGACGATCTGGTGCCGAGCGATCCGGTTTCGGTTGCCGTTGCGCTGGCGGACAAGATCGACACGCTTGCCTGTTTTTGGGCTATCGACGAGCGGCCGACAGGATCAAAAGACCCATACGCGCTTCGACGGGCCGCGTTAGGCGTGGTTAGGCTCATCTTGGAAAACAGCCTGCCGATCAATCTTCGTCACTTCCTTGAAAAGGCATTTGCGTGGATTTTACCCGACAAGAAATATCCCGAGTATGCAGGTCAAATAGACCATCTCCTCATCTTCATCCAAGATAGACTGAAGGTGCAGTTGCGCGAGCAGGGCGCGCGACATGATTTATTTGATGCCGTCACAGCTACGTACTCCCTCGTCCCAGGAAGCCAATTGGTTCTCATCGTTCGACGAATAGAGGCTTTGGCACATTTTCTAGACAGTGATGACGGCAAAAATCTACTTGTTGGCTATCGACGCGCGGCAAACATTTTGCGTGACGAGGAAAAGAGAGACAAACGAATTTATAATGGCGATCCTGATTCAAAACTTTTGGAGGATCCGCTCGAAAAGCAACTTTGGGCGACTGTGCAGAGTACGGAGGTTGATTCTCGGCGTCATATTCAGCGAGGGGATTTTCTCGGATCTTTGGAGACTTTGTCGTCTCTTCGGACGGCTGTCGACGCCTTCTTCGACAAGGTCACCGTCAATGTCGAGGACAAGGCGCTGCGGGAGAATCGCCTCAAGCTGCTTAACGAAATCCGAGCCGCCACCCGCGCGGTGGCCGACTTCTCGCGGATCGAGGGGTAATCTGGCGTCATGCCCGGCCATAGCCGTTCGAAGAACGGCGTCGCTTCGCTCGCCTATGTGCCGGTCATCCCCGATAGCAGTGGCACGGCCGTACATCCGCGGTCGGGATGGCCGGGACAAGCCCGGCCATGACGAGGGGCGACGTTCGCGAGCCCAGCCATAGCAAGGGGCGGTTCCGAATTTCCCGAATCCTGCTAGAACCGAACGCCGCGTTGCGCGTTGTTCTTCCGCCGGGGTTTACCGGCGTCACCCCGCCCGTCCCATTTGCCCCATCCGATCCTCCCAAAACCCAGAGGAAAAAATCATGATCATCACCGCTGCCCATATCACGCCGCTGGTCGCCATCATTGCCGGCATCTTGATCCTGATCATGCCGCGGCTGCTCAACTATATCGTCGCCATCTATCTCATCTTCATCGGCCTGGTCGGTCTCAACAGCGTGCATCATTTCATCAACTGGCATTAGCCGGCCAAGGCGGCGCGGCCGGCGTTGCAATCGGCGCCGCCATCTGCATTAAGAATGCGCCGCCGCCGCAGCGAACGAGACACTGAGAAACCCGACGCCTAGTCACTGAACATCGAGCCACTGAATATCGGGCCGCCGAGCACCGAGTCACCGAACATCGAGTCACCGAACATCGAGTCCCAATGGCGAAATCGCGCTCAAAAGTTTCCCGTCAGCCGGTGAAGAAATCGAAGCCCACGGCGTCGCGCCGCGCGACCGCCGCAACCCGAAGCAAATCGCAAGCGGCAAAGCTCGCGGCGGCAAGCGGCAAAAAAGGCCAATGGGTGTACGCCTTCGGCGGCGGCAAGGCGGCCGGCCGCGCCAGCATGCGCAATCTCCTGGGCGGCAAGGGCGCCGGGCTCGCGGAAATGGCGCATCTCGGCCTTCCGGTGCCGCCCGGCTTCACCATCACCACCGAGGTCTGCACCTATTTCTACGACAACGGCAAAGCCTATCCGAAGGATTTGAAGCCGCAGGTCGAGGCTGCACTGGCCGAGATCGGCCGCATCGCCGGCAAGAAATTCGGCGCCGGCGATAATCCGTTGCTCGTGTCGGTGCGTTCCGGCGGCCGCGCCTCGATGCCGGGCATGATGGACACCGTGCTCAATCTCGGCCTCAACGATCTCACCGTCGCGGCGCTGGCGGAAAAATCCGGCGACAAGCGTTTCGCCTATGACAGCTATCGCCGCTTCATCACCATGTATTCCGACGTTGTGCTCGGCATCGCCCACCATCACTTCGAGGAAATCCTCGACGAGCACAAGGACCGCAACGGCTACACCCTCGACACCGACATGGAAGCCGCCGACTGGGAGCAGGTCGTCGCGCTGTTCAAGGAGCGCGTCGCGAAGGAAACCGGCCGGCCGTTCCCGCAGGACCCGCACGCGCAATTGTGGGGCGCGATCGGCGCGGTGTTTGGTTCATGGATGAACCAGCGCGCCATCACCTATCGCCGCCTGCACGCCATTCCGGAAAGCTGGGGCACGGCGGTGAACGTGCAGGCGATGGTGTTCGGCAATATGGGCGAGACCTCGGCCACCGGCGTCGCCTTCACCCGCAATCCCTCGACCGGCGAGAAAAAGCTCTACGGCGAATTTCTGATCAACGCCCAGGGCGAGGACGTGGTCGCCGGCATCCGCACCCCGCAGGAGATCACCGAAGCGGCGCGCCAGGAGGCCGGCTCCAACAAGCCGTCGATGGAAAGC
This sequence comes from uncultured Alphaproteobacteria bacterium, assembly GCA_963829395.1. GTDB lineage: Bacteria > Pseudomonadota > Alphaproteobacteria > Rhizobiales > Xanthobacteraceae > BOG-931. The sequence goes on from CAWHHX010000008.1 coordinate 246,117, forward strand.
ACGCTGCCGCAGGCCTTCGCCGAGCTCAAGCGCATCCACGCCGTGCTGGAAAAGCACTACCGCGACATGCAGGACCTCGAATTCACGGTGGAGCAGGGCAAGCTGTGGATGCTGCAGACGCGCAACGGCAAGCGCACCGCCAAAGCGGCGCTGCGCATCGCCGTCGAGCTGGCGCAGGAGAAATTGATCTCCAAGGAAGAGGCCGTGACGCGCGTCGATCCCGCGTCACTCGATCAGTTGCTGCATCCGACCATCGATCCGGAGGCCGAGCGCAAGATCATCGCCACCGGCCTGCCGGCGTCGCCGGGCGCCGCCTGCGGCGAGATCGTGTTCTCGTCCGAGGACGCCGAGCTGCTCAAAAGCCAGGGCCACAAGGTGATCCTGGTCCGCGTCGAGACCTCGCCCGAGGACATCCACGGCATGCACGCCGCGGAGGGAATCCTCACCACCCGCGGCGGCATGACCTCGCATGCCGCGGTGGTGGCGCGCGGCATGGGCAAGCCCTGCGTCGCCGGCGCAGGCGCGCTGCGCGTCGATTATCGCGCGCAGACCATGACCGCCGGCGGCGTCACCATGAAGAAGGGCGACACGCTCACCATCGACGGCTCGACCGGGCAGGTGCTCGCCGGCAAGATCGCGATGCGCCAGCCGGAACTCGCCGGCGAATTCGGCACGCTGATGGCGTGGGCCGACAAGACGCGCAAGCTCAAGGTGCGCGCCAACGCCGATACGCCGGCGGACGCGCGGGCCGCCATCAAGTTCGGCGCCGAGGGCATCGGGCTTTGCCGCACCGAGCATATGTTCTTCGACGAGGACCGCATCCGCGCCGTGCGCGAGATGATCTTGGCCGAGGACGAGAAAGCGCGCCGGCTGGCGCTCGCCAAGCTTCTGCCGATGCAGCGCGCCGATTTCGTCGCGCTGTTCGAGATCATGGGCGGGCTGCCGGTGACCATCCGTCTGCTCGATCCGCCGCTGCACGAATTCCTGCCGCAGACCGAGCAGGAGATCGCCGAAGTGGCGCAGACCATGGGCGCCGATCCGAAAAAGCTCGCCGACCGCGCCCGTGAGCTGCACGAGTTCAACCCGATGCTCGGCTTCCGCGGCTGCCGTCTGGCGATCGCTTATCCGGAAATCGCCGAAATGCAGGCCCGCGCCATCTTCGAGGCCGCGGTCGAGGCCGGCCGTTTAACCGGCAAGACGGTCGCGCCCGAGATCATGGTGCCGCTGATTGCCGGCAAGGCCGAGCTCGATCTGGTGAAAGAGCGCATCGACGCCATGGCGGCGACCGTGGCGGCCGAGACCAAGAGCCCGGTCAAATATCAGGTCGGCACCATGATCGAGCTGCCGCGCGCCGCGCTCAAGGCCGGCGAGATCGCCGAGACCGCCGAGTTCTTCTCCTTCGGCACCAACGATCTGACGCAAACCACGTTCGGCATCAGCCGCGACGACGCGGCGAGCTTTTTGGGCATCTACACATCGAAAGGCATTTTGGCCGGCGATCCGTTCGTGTCGATCGACCGCGACGGCGTCGGCGAACTGGTGCGCATCGCCGTGGAGCGCGGCCGCAAAGTGCGCAAAGACCTCAAGCTCGGCATTTGCGGCGAGCACGGCGGCGATCCGGCCTCGGTGACATTCTGCCACGAGATCGGGCTCGATTACGTGTCGTGCTCGCCGTTCCGGGTGCCGATCGCGCGGCTCGCCGCCGCGCAGGCGGCGCTGGGCAAAGCCGCGAGCTCGACGGCGTAGCGCCTCATCGGCTCCGCTCGGCCCCGCGCAGGCGGGGGACCCAGCTCTGGATTCCCGCATTCGCGGGAATGAGCGGTGGTTAGGCCGCGACCCCCTTGAGGAACGCCTCGATGTGGCGGCGCAGATCGGCGACGGCGGCCTCCACCGCCTGCGAGGTATCGAGCACGACCTCGGCCGAGCTTTGCGTCTTGGTTGCCGCGCCGGCGACATCGCCGAGCGCTTCGGCCATGGTCTGCGCCGCTTGCGCCGCGCTGGCGACGTTGGACGAGATGTTGCTGGTCGCCGCGCTCTGCTGTTCGATCGAAGCCGCCACGCCGGACGCATAATGCTGGATTTCGTGCATGCGCTGGGTGATGCGCCGGATCGAATCGACGGCGCTTGCGGTCGAGCCCTGCACGGCGAGAATTTGCCCGACGATCGCTTCCGTCGCCTTGGCGGTCTGCACCGCCAGCGACTTGACCTCCGAGGCGACGACGGCGAAGCCGCGGCCGGCCTCGCCGGCGCGGGCGGCCTCGATCGTGGCGTTGAGCGCCAAGAGGTTGGTCTGCTCGGCGATGGTTTGAATGAGCTTGACGATGTCGCCGATCTTCTGTGCCGAATCTGCCAGCATGGTCATTTCGCCATTGGTCGATTGCGCTTCGTCGACCGCCAGGGCCACGACGTTATTGGTTTGCGCAATCTGCCGGGCGATTTCGGCGATCGAGTTCGCCAGTTCGTCGGTGGCGTAGGCCGCGGTCTTGACCCCGGTCGAGGCCTCGTTCGAAGCCTCCGCCGCACTGGTCGCGCACAACGAACCGTGATTGGCCGCAGCCGACAGCGTCACCGCGGTCGATTTCATCGCCGCCGCGCTGTCGCCGAAGGTCTTGAGCAGCGTTTCCATCCCGCCGCGGAATGACGCGATCGCGGCGTCGACGACGGCGCGGCGCTTTTGCTGATCGGCCATATCGTCGCGCTGCTGTTGCAACAGGCGCTGTTCGGTGACGTCCTCATGGGTGGAAACCCAGCCGCCGCCCGGCATCGGCGCGTTGATGGCATGGACGACGCGGCCGTCGCCGGCGGCGACGACCAACTTCGAGGTCTTGCCGGCGGCGATGCCGTCCATGATGTCCTTGCAATATTGCTCGGGATCGCCGGTGAACAATCCGGTCTGCTTTCGGTGCGCGATCAGCTCCCGCAAGCTGCAGCCCGGCTTCACCACCGCGGGCGACAGTCGGTACATGCGTAGATATTGGCGATTGCAGACGACGATGCGGCCGGCGGCATCGAACATGCACAGGCCCTGCGACATGTAATCGAGTGCGTCGCTCAAGCGCCGGATTTTTGCCTGCCTGCGCGCCAACGCGATGCCGCCGATGGCGACAAACGCCAACGCGGCGACAAGACCGACCGTCACGTACGCAAAGAGCGAGATCGACATAAAGCGCGCCCGGATCGAAGCGGAGTATTCCTGGGCCGCCTTGCGGTTTGGTTAACAAAACGCCAATCGCAGCGGCACGGTCGCGACCAGCGCAGCGGACGAGTCACCTCGGAAATTCGCGCGCGGGCCGGATTGCTTCGCTCCACTCGCCATGACGCATTAATCAACTCCTCCGCCCAGCGTTGCACCGGCTGTTTGGAACTTTGCCCGGTTAACAGGTCCGCAAGGTTAACCCGACAATATCGAAACGTGTCGCATTCGCGCCACTGCCGTGGCGTCTCTGAATGCGTGGGGAAGCGTTGCGTCGTCGAGCGTGCGCGTGAGGGGTGATGGTAGCGTTGCGTAAGCGGTCGGTTGCCGCGTTTTCCGGTCCGTTCTGGTTCAGCGCGCTTTGCGTCGCGCTCGCGCCGACGACGACCGGCTATCAGGATCTTGCGGCGCTGCTGGCGCAGCAGCCCGGCGTTTCCGAGCGTTGGCGCGATCATCTGATCGCTTCCCCGTTCGGCACCATTCATGCCGCCACATTCACCTTCGCGCGTCCGATCGGGACGGCGATGTCCGAGCCCGTCGGGGCGGAGCCGGTCAATTTCGATCCGCGTTCGCTCGACGTGAAAGTCTGGACCGGCAACGGCTCGCCGCTGGTGCACCCGGTGCTGCAAGTCGAATACCCGTCGGTCAATCGGCGCCTCAAAGGCGACCGCATGCCGGTGCCGCAGCCCGCGCCCACGAGCGGAACGGAAAGCGTGCCGCAATTGCAGCCGATCAATGCGCCGGCCACGCAGCCTGCGCCGCCGCCGGTCACAGGCCCGCGGCCGAAAAACGTCGAGCGGCTTGATGCGGCACCGGCGGCGCCGGTCGATGCGTTCGAAGCCGTGCCGAGCGATACCGCGCATCGCGACGACGTAACCGGCAGCGTCACGCCCGATGCGCCGGTGCCTCTGTCGGCGTTGCCGCATGAGCGCAACGAGGCGCACGACGCCGACGCCGATGACGACATCGCCCTCGCCGACAAGCCGCCGGAAATTCCCGCGGCCGGCGAGAGCGAGCCATTGGGCACGGTGCGCTCGCCGCTCGCCGCGCTGTCCTTCCTCGAAGAGGACGCGGCCGAGCGCAACGCGCAGCTCTATTTCAGCGGCGGCGTCATGGGCGCGCACGCCGGATTGGAAAGCTGGCCGCTCGGCGCCGAGCCCGTCCTCGTGTCGCGGCCGCGCGATCCCGACATCAAGCTTTCCGCGTTGGAAAATCCCTCCGATGCCGGCCCCGGCGGCGAGACCATCGCCGGCAAGGACGACGCCAACCGGGCGATGAGTCCGGCAGAGCGGCTTGGCCTTGAGGGCAAGCCGCGCGCCAAGGCGGAGAAGTGTCTCGCCGACGCGGTCTATTTCGAAGCGCGCGGCGAGGCGTTGCGCGGACAGATGGCGGTCGCGCAAGTGGTGATGAACCGCGTCTTCTCCGGCTATTATCCCAACAACGTTTGCGGCGTGGTTTATCAGAACGCCAACCGGCATCTGGCGTGCCAGTTCACCTTTGCCTGCGAAGGCAAGGATTTGAGCCACATCGACGAGCTCGACATGTGGGAGCAGGCCAAGCGCATCGCCAAGGACATGCTCGACGGCAAGATCTGGCTCACCGAGGTCGGCCACGCCACGCACTATCACGCGTACTGGGTGCACCCGAGCTGGGTCCATGAAATGAACAGGATGTATCGGCTCGGCGTGCACACCTTCTACCGGCCGCGGGCATGGGGCGATGGCGCCGACGCGCCGATCTGGGGCCTGCCCGCAGTCGTGCCGAAGGCCGCCGGCGCTTCTGCGCAGACACCGGAAGCGGCGAAGGAGCCGCCAGCCGCGATCAAGGGCCCGGAAGCGGCGGCTTCGCCCGAACCGGCTGCCGGAAAGAACGTCTCGACCGCCAAGCTGTAGGGCTGCCGGCCGGCGCGTGGCTGCCATGCGCTCAACCCGGCGGGAGAAAGTTTCATTTGGGCGATCCTTGGCAACGCCCTATTGTCTCTGGCTCGCGAAATTCTTTGCCGGAATTTGCCATGCCCCCAATCCCGTCGAATGCCATTGCCGCATCAGCACCGAAATCGGCCGCGTGGCGGACGCCCGTCGTCGTCATTGGCTTCGGCTGTCTGATCGCCGCGCTCGCCTTCGGCCCACGCTCGGCGCTCGGCTTCTTTCTGACGCCGCTGTCGAACGCCAACCACTGGGGCCGCGACGTCTTCTCGTTCGCCCTCGCCGTGCAAAATCTTCTCTGGGGCGTCGCGCAGCCGGTTGCCGGGGCGATCGCCGACCGTTTCGGCGCGCCGCGGGTGTTGTGTGCCGGCGCGGCTATTGTACGCGCTGGGCCTGGTGCTGATGGCCTATTCGACCAATGCGGCGCTGCTCGACCTGTCGGCCGGCGGGCTCATCGGCTTCGGCCTGGCGGGCTGCACGTTCCCGATCGTGCTCGCGGCATTCGGCAAGATATTGCCGCGCGGACTGGCGCTCGACCGCGTTCGGTCTCGGCACGGCGGCCGGCTCGTTCGGCCAGTTTTTGTTTTCGCCGCTCGCCGTTCTGCTGATGGACCAGCTCGGCTGGCAGCATGCGCTGGTGGTGTTCGGCATCATTATGCTGGCGGTCTTGCCGGCGTCGCTGGCGCTGGCTGCGCCGGCGGCGGAGACAAGCCACGCCGCCGCCTCCAGTCATTGCGGCAAGCGCTCGGCGAAGCGTTCGGGCATCGGTCCTATGTGCTGCTGATGCTCGGCTTTTTCACCTGCGGCTTTCAGCTCGCCTTCATCACCGTTCACTTGCCGGCCTATCTGGCCGATCGCGGCCTGGCGTCGGACGTCGGCGGCTGGACGCTGGCGGCGATCGGACTGTTCAACATTATCGGCTCGCTGGCGTCCGGCTGGCTCGGCGACCGCATGCCCAAGCGCTATCTGCTCTCGCTTCTCTATTTCGGCCGCGCCGCCGCGATCTTTGCCTTCATCACGTTTCCGATCACGCCGTTTACCTGCATCGCGTTCGGCGCCGTCATGGGCCTGATGTGGCTTTCCACCATACCGCCGACCAACGGCATCATCGTGGTGATGTTCGGCACGCGCTGGCTGGCGATGCTGTCCGGCGTGACCTTCTTCAGCCATCAGGTCGGCGGCTTCCTCGGCGTATGGCTCGGCGGCGTCGTGTTCGACCGCACCGGTTCCTACGATCTGGTCTGGTGGTTGGCGATCCTGTTCGGCGTCCTCTCGGGGCTGATCAATCTGCCGATCGTGGAGAAGCCGGTTCTGCGTGCGAAGCCTTTGCCGGCTTGACGAGCCCGCCGTGATGCCCGGCACTCGGGCCCGGCCTTTGGCCGGCCCAAGCATAAACCTTGTGCCGGGCAGCCGCGTCTTACACACTCCGGTCGAGGACGACGCAGCGGCCGGAGCGACAGCGTGGCAACATTCAAGCGATCGTGATCGACAAGACCGACGCCGGGCAGACCGTCCGGCTGACGGATTTCGACGACAAGGATTTGATGGACGGTGACGTGACCGTCGCCATCGAATATTCGACGCTCAATTACAAGGACGGGCTGGCGCTGACGGGAAAATCGCCTGTGGTGCGCCGCTTCCCGATGATCGCCGGCATCGATTTTGCCGGCACGGTGGAATCCTCCTCGCATCCGAACTGGAAACCCGGCGACAAGGTGATCCTCAATGGCTGGGGGCTCGGCGAAACCCATCTCGGGGCCTACGCCGCAAAAGCGCGCGTCAAAGGCGACTGGCTGGTGCGATTGCCGGCCAGCATGAGTCGCGCGCGACGCCATGGCGATCGGCACCGCCGGCTATACCGCCATGCTTTCGGTGCTGGCGCTGGAGCGGGCCGGCATCGCGCCGGCGCGCGGCAGCATCGTCGTCACCGGCGCCGCCGGCGGCGTCGGCTCGGTTGCCATCGCGCTGTTGGGGAAGCTCGGCTATGCGGTGATTGCCTCGACCGGGCGGCCAGCGGAAGCCGACTATCTCAAGGGGCTCGGCGCCGCCGAAGTCATCGAGCGCAAGGAATTGACCGGGCCGCCGCGCGCGCTGGCCAAGGAACGCTGGGCCGGCGGCATCGACGCGGTCGGCTCGACCACGCTGGCGAACGTGCTGTCGATGACGCGCTACGGCGGCGCGATCGCCGCCTGTGGGCTTGCCGGCGGCATGGACTTGCCGACCACGGTTGCCCCCTTCATCCTGCGCGCCGTATCGCTGATCGGCATCGATTCGGTGATGTGCCCGCTGCCGCTGCGGCAGGAGGCATGGCGGCGTCTCGAAACCGATCTCGATCGCAGCAAGATCGCGGCCATGACCGAGGAAATCGCGCTCGCGGACGTGATCGAAGCCGGCGCCCGCATCGTCGCCGGCGCGGTGCGCGGCCGAATTGTGGTAAAAATTCGGTAACCGGGGCGGAATTTGTGCGGGAAAATCAACAGAAATTCGGCTAGCGTGCGGGGGCTTATGGTAAGGGGACGGTTAAGAAATTTTGTTAACTTCGCCTTCGTGTCGAGAGTGGAGTTGCCGATGTTGTCGCGCGTTTCCGTAGCCCTTTGTGCGTGCATCTTTGGTGTTGCCGCGGCCGCGGCCGAGGAACTGGCGCCGGAACAGGCCAAGGCGTTCGTCGTCGGCAAGCTGTTCGCCTACACCTGTTTCGACGGGACCGCCGGCATGGGCCGCATTTTCGCCGATGGTTCCGTCGTCGGCACCATCAGGCCAGGCGGCCGCGGCGAGGTGCGTTTCGCCAGTCTGCCCCCCGGCACGATCAGGATCGAAGGCACCTCGATGTGCGCGCACCTCTCGGGGATGCCGCTGCAGCCCTGCTTCCGGGTGGAGAAAATCGACTACCGCAGCTTCCGCGGCTCGGTCAGCGGGCTAGGCTTCGCCTATTGCGATTTCTCGCAGCACAACGCGCGCGCCCAGATCATCAGCCGCGCGCCGGAACCGCGCACCCGCCTTACCAGCCGCATGCTGGCGCCGGCGCCAGTTCAGGCAGCGCCGATAGAGCCGGTTCAGGCGGCTCCCATGGTGCCGGTTCAGGCGGCTCCGGTGGCGCCGGTTCAGGTCGCACCGATCGTTCCGGTGGAGGACACGACCGCGACGCTGCGGCCGGCGATCGCCGATTGAGCAATTAGCGAATAGCGAATAGCGAATAGCGAATAAGCGCAATAGCGAATAGCGAATAGCGAATAGCGAATAGCGAATAGATAGGCAGACCCTCCCTACTCGCCATTCGCTACGCGCCATTCGCCTTCATTCCAGATCCAGCCGAAACGGCGTGCCCTCGAGCGCGATCTCGCCCCGCCCGATCGTTTCGATCGCGGCGACCATGCGGCCGCCGCGGCCGAGCAGCTGGTCGGCCAGCGAGACGATGCGGATATTGGGGGTCGCGGTTGGCGAGGCGCGCCGCAGCGCCTGCGCGATGCTCTCTTCATCGCGATGCGGATTGAGCGCGCAGACGCTGGCATAGGCGCTGGCGGTCGAGCGGCTGATGCCGGCATAGCAGTGCACCACCAGCGGCCTGCTGCGATCCCAGCGGCGCACGAATTTCAAGAGATCGGCGACGTGCTCCTCATCGGGCATGATGTAGCCATCGAGCGGCGAGGAAATGTCGTGCAGCCGCAGCCACAGGTGGTTTTCCTCGACGATGGCGCTCGGCCGTTCGATGCGGTCCTCGTCGGCGAGCAGCGACACGATGTGCCGGGCGCCGGTGTCTTCGACGGTCTCGTGCAGGCGGGCGAGGGAGCAGACGTGAATCATGGAATCAAACGTATGTTTCGGTAAGTGTCATATAGGTACGGCCGGCGGCACAAGTATGACGGCCTATCAGGTTCCCCGCGCCTCGATGGCGCCGCTTTAATCCGAGGGGGCCGTCGCCGCCGCAGCCGGCATGCGTGGGTACAACAGGCGCTGGTAAAGCCAGCCGATGCCGAGGAGCACGACGCCGAGCCCGATCACCGACAGCGCCCGGTAGATGCCGCTGATGCTCGCGGTATCGACGATGAACACCTTGGCGACGGTCAGTGTGATGACGCCGAGCGCGAGGAGCCGCGCCGGCTGCGAGCGCAGGAAAAAGCCGACCGCCAGGAGCGACGATGCCGAAGAGGAGCCAGACCGTCGAATAGCAATATTGTTCGGCGTCGCTGGTCGGCCCGGCCAGAATTGGGCCGTGGAACAGCCGCCGCACTTCGAGCGTCAGATAGAACAAAGCGAGCGTCACGGCCGTGATCGCGGCGACGACGCGATAGGGCATCGGCCGCGTGGTGCGCGCGATCAGCGCCAGGATGATGGCGAGCACGGCCGGCAGGCCGTAGGCGAGCAGGATGGTGTTGAAGAAGACGCCGCTCGACCGGGGCGTGGTCGAAGCGCGGCTCCGCGACAATGATCAGACTCGAACACGATGGCAACAGCGTCAGCGCCGCGACCAGCAGCGCGCCGACATTGTGCACGATGCTGCCGGTGCGTCCGCGGATGCGCTCGAGCCCGATGGTCAGCGCCAAGCCGGCATTGACGTCGAGCGCAGCTTCGGTGATGTCGCTCGACCGGCCGATAGATGTCGCCGCCGGTGACGTAATGGCGGATCTCGAAGATCACGAGCAGCACGGTGAACAGGATGGCGCCGGCATCGGCCATGCGCGCCGGCAGATCGTCGGCGCGCCGCCGCAACAGCCAGCCGGCGACCCAAAATGACAGCGCCGGAACGCCGTAGCCGTAGAGCAGCCAGTTGAAGATCGGCGTGGTGCCGAGGTCGGTGCCGACGATGCGCGGCTCGTAGCCGATGCGCGCGACCGTCACGGCGACCATGACGGCGGCGAGCCAGCGCAGCGCCGGCAGCGGCCGCTTCTCGGCGACCCAGGCGGCGCCCGGCGCCATCAGCGCCAGTGCGATCGTGAGCCAGCCCTTCTCCAGCGCAAAGGTGAGCGCAAGCGCCAGCGCGGCGAGCGTGCCGGTCGCGAAGATCGCGCTCGATGCCGGCGATCCGGGCCGCGGCGCGCGCTGCACCAGCGTTTCGGTCGCGACCGCGAAGATCGCGGCGAGCAGCAGCGCGAGCGCGGCGAACGGCAGCGAGCGATCCAGTTCGGCGATGCGATAATAGAGCGCGATCAGCATCGCGAGCGGCACGAGCACGGCGGATGCGGACCACAGCATCGGCACCAGCGCGCGCGTCGAGCGGCCTTGCGCCAGGAATCCGCTGACGCCGAACAACGCCGCCCAGGCGGCCGCGAGAAAAAAGTGCGAGCCGTAATTGTAGCGCTGCGGATCGGCGATGGCCGGCGCCGCCGGCCCGGCGGGCGCTATCAGGTTCGACAGATTCATCGGCACCGCCCAATCGGCCATCACCGCGACGGCGAGGATGGCGGCCACCGGCACGGCGCCGGTCGCCGCTTCCGTGCGCCAGGCGATGGCGACTGTCGCGGCGGTGAGGATCGACGAACGCCGTGAACGCGACCGCGTCGTGCCGGTTCGCCAAAACCAGGAACGCCGCGACCAAAAGATAAACCGACAGCGCCAGCGTCGAGAGCCAATCGATCTCACCGAGCTTGGCCGGCGGGCCGTACAACAAGCCGCAGACGAGGAAGATGGCGGCAAGCGACGAAACCGGCGAGCGCATTGAAGACATGCGCGCCGATCGCTTCGACCGGGAAGGCGTCAGCTCCCAGGAACGTCCATAGCGCACCGAGCACAAGCGCCGTGGCGGCGAGCCAGGGCCACAACCGTGCGCGCGCCAGCGCGAAGGCGGCGGCGGTGACGACGGCGATATAGATGTAGAGCGACCAGTAATCCGGTTTTTCGGACGCGATCAGGAGCGGCGTGACGAAAGCACCGACCACGCCCAAACCGGCGAGCGCCGGGCCGTGAAGCAACGCGGCGGCCAATGTCGCGAGCGCAACAACGCCGAGCAGGATGAAGGCGGCGCCGGGCGGCAGGAATTCATAGAGCGCATAAGCGGCGTACACTGTCGCGTACGCCACGATGGTCCCGGCAGCGGTCAGGATGCTGGGAATATCCGCCGTCGGCAGGCCCGGAAGTCCCGATAGTCGTTGATTGCGGCGCGTCCATTCGCCGGCGACGATCAGAGCGACGGCGAGCAGCGCACCGAGCGCGATGCGGACGCCGGGACCGATGAGGCCCTGCTGGATGGTATAGCGAACAAGAAATACGCCGCCGAGCGCCAGCGCGATGCCGCCGACCCAAACGACCCAGCGGGTGCCGAAGCGCTCTTCAAAGCCGATGGCGCGCGGTGGTGGTGGCGCGGCGGCCGGCGCCGACGGGACAGACGGCGGCAAATGCGACGGCAGCGGCGGAGGAGTTGGAGCCTCCGTCTCTGGGGCTGCTGGCACTGCAGGTTCGGGCTCGGAGACGACCGTTGGGCCGGACTCCGGTCTTGTTGCGGGTGCTGGGGCCGGCGTGGGCGCCGCGGCGGCCCGTGCGGCCGCCGTTTCAAACAATGTGAGCCCATGTTCGAGGCTCCGCACTCTCTCGTCGAGACGCGCAACCAGACCGCGCAGCGACAGCACCATGACCAGCGCGACAATGGCGACGACCGGAAAGGCCAGTGCCACGAGCACCAGGATGACGATCAAATCGAACATGAAGCCGCCGCCCGGTTTGTAATCACGAGTTTATGGGACCGGCCTGCCAAGCGAAAGGCTCAACTTTCGCTTCTTCTTTGGCGCCGGCCGTCAATCGCGGTTGACAAACAGCTTCTCGAACCGCGCCAGATAGCGGGCCTGCGCGGTTTCGGCCGGCCACGGTTTGAGGTAATCGCGTTCCATCGACAGCGAAACCGCCGGCGGGCGGCCGAAGAAACGGCGCGCTTCGGTGATCTCGAAGCCGGCGAGGCGGGTGGCTTCGAGGAAGGCGGCTTCCCGGTCGGCGGTCTTGATGAGCTTTTCCAATTCCGGCGCCGACTTTGCCGGCAGGCCGAAGCGGCGATGGATGGCGGCGAGCAGACGCCGCTCGATCACCTTATAGGCGTCGCCGATCACCGCCTTGAACGGCGATATCATGTCGCCGATCACGTATTCGGGCGCGTCGTGCAACAGCACCGCCAGGCGCCGGCTGCGATCAAGCCCGGGCGCTCGCGCATGCGCCAGCGTCTCGACCAGGAGCGAGTGCTGGGCGACGGAAAAAATATGCGTGCCGCTGGTCTGTCCGTTCCACCGCGCCACGCGCGCCAGTCCGTGGGCGATGTCCTCGATCTCGATGTCGAGCGCCGACGGATCGAGCAAATCGAGCCGGCGGCCCGACAGCATGCGCTGCCAGGCGCGCGGCGAAATCGTGCGCGCTGTCTTCTTGCGTCCCGCTGCGTCGCGGGCGCCGGACGTCAGGTCGACGCCCGCGCGCGATGGTGAGTCCGGGGCAGGGGATAGCGGTAGCTTCGCCATAACGGCGAGGCTACCGCCCTCCGGTCTGTTGGCAAGCGCGTTGGCGCTTTAAGCCTCAAGCCGCTACGCGGCGGCCTTCTTTCCCCACAGCCGCTTGCTGGCGACGTCGGCGCCCTCGCGCAAGGTCTTGAGCTTGAGCCACACCACGTCCTCGGCGACCCATTCCCAGCCGGCAAAGGTGCCGAAGCCGCAATCGACGCCGGCGATGACGCGCTCGCGGTCGCCGACCACGGCGACGGCGGACTCGATGCGCTGCGCCACCACTTCGGGATGCTCGACCAGATTGATCTTCGAATCGATCACGCCCGGGATCAGGATCATGTTGTCCGGGAATTTATGTTTCTTGAGCGCGGCATATTCGTGCTGACGGCGGGCATTGGCGAATTCGATGCCGAGCGCGCCGACATTGGCTTGGTAGAATGCCTGCAGCAGCGGCTCGAGCCCGATGTCGTAGATGTGCGGGCCTTCCCAGTTGCCCCAGCAGACATGCAGCCGCACCCGGTCGCGGGGAATGTCGTGGAGCGCCTTGTTGAGCGTCGCAATGTGCAATTCGACGATCTTGACGTATTCGGCCTCGGTCTTGTCCTGGAACAGCAGCACGCGTTCCATGGCGAGGTCCGGAGCGTCGATCTGCAGGATCAGACCGGCATCGACCACGGCCTTGTATTCGTAGTGCATCTCGCGGGCGATGGCGTCGAGATACGCCTCGTAGGTCGCGTAATGGGCATTGAGCATGGTGGTGGCGATGATGCCCGGCGATGGCTCGGCGAAGAACATTTCCGCAAATGGCGGCTTGATGGTGCCGGCCGCCTTCTTGAAGCGCGCCAGCTCGGTCTTGATGGCTTCCTTGTCGTAATATTTGAGCTCGCTGACGCATTCGGGACAGCCGAACACCTTGCCGGTCTTGGGAATGCGCGCCGAGAACTTTTCGGTATAAAGCGGATTTTCGATCCATTCGCGGCCGAACGGACGCTTCAACTCGCCACCGAAGCCGTGCATGCGCTTCGGCACGTAGGTCTGGAAACCGACGCGACCCTGTTCGCCGTCATTGGCGATGTCGACGCCGGCCCAGCGTTGCTTCTCCATCACGTACGTGACCCGCTTCTCGACCTTCTCGATCAGCTTGGCCTGGTCGACTTTCTCGCCAGCCTCATCGGCGATCAAAAGATCGTTGAGCTCGGCGCCGCGCGGCAGGCTGCCGGTGTGTGTGGTTAAAATGTGATCGGTGCTCTTGTGCATGAAGTCCTCCCATTTTCAATTTTAGTTGGCCGCCAACACGATGCGAACGAGTATGCCAGCCCGTCACGGCGGCGCGCAAGGTGATGGTGTGTGTAGAAATTTGGCCCGCGTGAGGCGGTACAATACCGCTCTTTTTGTTGCTGCCAAGGGTTTTCGTCGAGCCAAGGGTTTTCGTCGAGCCAAGGGTTTTGTCGCTCCGAGGTTTTGTCGCTACCAAGGGTTTTGTTCGCTACCAAGGGTTTTTGTTGTGCAACGGCTTGGTGTCGAGGCCCCGCCTTGTGCAAGCGCGCGCCGGTCCGTGAGTGGGCTGCGGCCTCGTCGCAAAAGGGCCACGTCCCACGCTGTTTCGTCCAAATAATTAACGACCGCAGCGGCGGCGATTTTCACCGCAGACCTTGGCACCGCCTGCAAAAGGAGTATGCTTCGTCCGCACAAAGATCATCTGGCAATGTCCGGTTGTTTCGTTGGATCGGACTAAAACAGATGCACAGGGGAGGAATGTATGTTGTCATCACGCAGTCTTGCGCTTGGTGTTTCGACGTTGGGCCTGGTGTTCGCCATGGCCACGGTCGGTTACGCCGTCGATTTGGCCAAGGTAAAACTCTATCCGGACAAGAAGGGCACGATCGCCGACTTGCAGCCGATGTCCAAGTTCTGCGGCACCAAGCCGATCAAGGTCGCGCTGGCCGACGGCTGGGGCGGCAATTACTGGCGCCATATCACCCGCGCCGAGTTCGAGGACGAAGCTTCGAAATGCTCGAACATCACCGACGCGCGCTACACCGACGGTGAGTTCAAGCCGGAAAAGCACATCGCCGACATCGAGGGTCTGATCGCGCAGAAGTACGACGTGATCGTTGCGTTTCTCGACGGCGGCCCGGCCATTTTGAAGGCGACGCGCGAAGCGACCGGCGCGGGCGTGGCGGTGGTGCCGTATGACACCGGCGACAAATTCCCCGGCGTCATCGGCAAGGATTATCTCGACCGCGCCACGGAAAGCCAAAGCGAGGTCGGCGCGCAGGCGGCCGAATGGCTGGTCAAGACGCTGGGCGGCAAAGGCAACATCATCATGTTCGGCGGCACGCCGGGCAATCCGATGACCGAGGCGCAGACTCATGGCTGGCGCCCGGTATTTGCCAAATATCCGGGCATCAAGGTTCTGGAAACCGAGCCGGTGCCGACGATGTGGGATCCGGCCGTGGCGCAGCAGAAGACCGCGGCGCTGATCGCCAAGTACCCGCAGATCGACGGCATCTACAGCGAGACCGTCGGTCCGATCCGCGCCTTCGTCGCCGCCGGCAAGCCGATCCCGGCCTATGTCGGACAAGCGCTGATGGATCTGAGCTGCATCACCGCCGACCATCCCGAAATGAAAATGATGAGCATCGATGCTCACACCTGGATGGTGCGGCTGGCGCTGCGCAAAGCGGTGGCGGCGGCGCAGGGTATCGACAACGACGAGCCGAGCCTGATCACGCTGCCGATCATCGAGGACACGACGTCGAAGGATCCGAAGCTCGCGCTCAAGTGCGACAAGTCGATGCCGATGGATTCCATCCCCGGCTCGATGTTGAGCAAAGATCAACAGAAAAAAGCGCTGGGCGGCAAATAAGCCGAACAGTCAGTCTCGTTGTCACAGCCGGGCTCAGTCCGCCTTCCCCCATAGCGGGGAAGGCCGGGCTGAGTTCTTTGATGTAGAGTGTCTGACGTTAGAGTGTCTGACGTTAAAGGACTGAATTCCGGAAATGGCGGGCGATCGGCTAAGCCGTCTGCGAATGCCCGGACTGGGCGTCGATCTGACCGAACTGCCGCTGGCAGCGAAGGCATTGATCGCGACCGCGCTGTTGGTGCTGATCGGCGGCATCGCGGCGCCGAGCACGGTCAGCACGGCGGCGATCCTGTCGACGCTGCCGTATTTCGCGATCCTGGCCGTCGCCTCGATCGGCCAGCATCTGGTGATCCAGCAGCGCGGCCTCGACCTCTCGACCGCCGGCATCATGTCGTTCTGCGCGGTGGTCGTGACCAAGCTGCCCGACGGCAGCACCGATCCCGGCACGGTGATTTTCTGGATTTTCGCATCGCTGGCGGTCGGCGCCGCGATCGGCGCGGTGACCGGCCTGATCGTCACCTATTTGCAGGTGCCGCCGCTGGTGACCACGATCGGCGTCAACGCCATCCTGTTCGGCCTGACCTATTTCGTCTCGACCGGCGCCTCGGTTCAGTCGCCGCCGATGCTGGTCAAATTCTTTGTCGGCCAGTTGTTCTACGTGCCGACGACGATCTGGGTGTTGCTGCTGGTCGCGGGCGCAACCGTGTTCGTCCTGACCTTCACCACGATCGGGCGCCGCTTCATCGCGGTGAGCGTCAATCCGGCGGCCGCGCACGCGGTCGGCGTGCCGCTCAAGATCTATAGCGTTCTGACCTACGCCATCGCCGGACTGATGTACGCCATCGCGGCGATCATGCTGTCCGGCTACCTCGTCTCGCCGACGGTGCTGTGCGGGCTGCCGTATCTGCTCGGCACGATCGCCGCCGTCGTGGTCGGCGGCAATCCGCTCGGCGGCCTCACCAAGGGGAGCGTGGTGGCGACCGTGGTCGGCGCGTTCTTTTTGACGTATCTGGCGCAGCTCGTGACCGCGCTCGGCTTCGGCAGTTCGGCCGAGGATCTGGCCGACGCCATCATCGTGCTCGGCGGCGTGGCGCTGCCCGAAATAACCCGACGGCTCCGCCATGCATGACGTCTTGGAGACGGCCAAGGTCGCGGTGACGGCACACGTGCCGGTCATGGCGCTCGTCGACATCCGCAAGAGCTTCGGCCCGGTGCAGGCGCTCAAAGGCGTCGATGTCCTGATCATGCCCGGCGAGGTGCATGCCATCGTCGGCGAGAACGGCGCCGGCAAATCGACGCTGATCGGCATTGCCGCCGGCGTGTTGCGCGCCAATTCCGGCGCCATCTATTACGGCGGCAAGCATGTCGATGCGCCGGCGCCGCGGCAGATGCGCGAGGCCGGCGTCTCGGTCGTGTATCAGCATCCGGCCTTGGCGCCGGATTTGACGGTGCTGGAAAATCTCCAGCTGGCGGCGCCGTCGCTGGTCGGCGCCGAAGGCGTCGCCGAGGCCGAGCGCCTGCTGGCGCGGATCGCGACCGACGAGCTGCGCATGCCGGTCACCAGGCGCGTCTCGGAATTGTCGCTGGCGCAGCGCCACGTCGTTGAGATCGCCCGCGCGCTCGCCACCCAGCCGCGCGTGCTCTTCCTCGATGAGCCGACCGAGCCGTTGCAGCACGGCGACGTGCGCAAGCTGTTCGACCTGATCGGCGAACTAAAGCGCGACGGCGTCGCCATCGTCTATGTCTCGCATCGCTTGCACGAGGTCGACGAACTGGCCGATCGCATCTCGGTGATGCGCGATGGCGAAATCATCGACACCCGGCTCGCCGACCTGATCACGCCGGCCGAGATCGTGGCGCTGATCGCCGGCCGGCCGCTCGGCCAGATCTTTCCGGCCAAGGCAACGAATGTGGGCGCGCCGCTGTTCACGGTCAGCGCATTGAGCGGCCGCGGCTTCGATCAGGTCGATCTGGTCGTCCATGGCGGCGAGATCGTCGGGCTTGCCGGCATCGAAGGCGAAGGCCAGCGCGAATTCATGCGTGCCGCCGCCGGCGTCGACCGCCGCCACGGCGGCGAGGTGCGCGTCAAGGACGTCAAGATCGCGGGCGACAGTCCCGGCGCATTTCGCCGCTCCGGCATCGGTTTCATTCCCGACGATCGCCACGCCGAAGGCGTGTTCCTCAATCTGACGCTGCGCGAAAATTTCAGCCTCGGCTTTCTGGATTCGATTTCGCGCTTCGGCGTGATCGACCGCAGCGCCGAAGCCGGCCGCGCCAAAGAGATCAGCAACGATGTGCGGGTCCGCGCCGCGTCCACCGAATCCAAGCTGTTCGAATTGTCCGGCGGCAACCAGCAAAAGGCGCTGTTCGGCCGCGAGATAGCGGCGAAGCCGACCGTGCTTCTGGTCGACGAGCCGACCAAGGGCGTCGATATCGGGGCGCGCAGCGAGATCTACCAGCGCCTGCGCACCATCGCCGATGGCGGCTTGGCGGTGCTGGTTTCCTCCTCGGACGGCATCGAGCTCGAAGGCATTTGCGACCGGGTGCTGATCTTCGCCCGCGGCCGCATCGTCCACGAATTATCGGGCACGGCCGTCACCGACGCCGCCATCACCGAGGCCAATCTCACCGCCACCGTTTCGCGGGCGAGCAAGGCGCCGGCCGGCATGCAAGTCCGGCGCTGGCGCGAATTCGCCGCCAGCGACCATTTTCCCGCCTTGGTTCTGGCCGTCCTCACCGTCATCATTCTCGGCGGCACGCAAGCTCTGAACGGCTACTTCCTGTCGCCGTACAGCATCAAGAGCATCCTGTCGTTCTTCAGCATCCTTGCTTTCCTGTCGTGCGCGCAGCTCGCCACCGTGCTGGTCGGCGCCATCGATCTGTCGGTCGGGCCGCTCGCGGGCCTGTGCGTCGTGCTGGCATCCTTCCTGGTGCCCGACGGGGTCGAAGCCGGACCGCTCGCAGCGGGGCTGATTCTGATCCTGATGTTTACGACCGGCTTCGGTTTGTTGCAGGGCCTTCTGATCACGTCGCTCCGCCTGCCGGCGATCGTGGTGACCATCGCGACCTTCATCGGTCTGCAAGGCCTGTCGTTGTTGCTGCGGCCGACGGCCGCCGGCACGATCGACGACGCCATCTCCAACGTGGCGCAGTTCCCGATCCTGTACGTGCCGGCCGGCGTGCTCTTGACCTTGGCGATGGTGGCGACCGCCGAATATCTGCTGTTTCGGACCGCGTTCGGGCGGAGGTTTCGCGCGGTCGGCTCGAGCCCGCTCGCCAGCCATCGGCTCGGCATCGACAGCCAGCGTCTGACTTGGCTCGCCTTTGTCATTTCCGGTCTCTTGACCGGCATCGGCGGGCTGATGCTCGCCGCCCAGGTCGGCATCGGCTCGCCGTCGACGGGCAGTGACTACACGCTGATGAGCATCACCGTCGTGGTGCTGGGCGGAGCGAGTGTTTCCGGCGGCCGCGGGTCGTTCGTCAGCACCTTGCTCGGAGCGGCGCTGGTGCAAGCGACCTCGAGCGCGTCGTCGTTTATCGATGCCAATTCGTCGGTGCATTACACCGTGATCGGCACGCTGACATTGCTGGCCGCGATCTTTTTCAGTCTGGCCCGGCGGCGCGCCGCGAGCGGGTGAGCCTCAGTTCACCGTCATCCTGAGGCGGCCGCGCAGCGGCCCTCGAAGGATGCACGGCAAATCGAAACCGGCTTGTCGGATTTCGGAATATTACGTGGCCAAGTCGGCAACAGCCGACTTGGATGCCGTCACCCTTCGAGGCTCGCTTCGCTCGCACCTCAGGGTGACGGAATAGAGGACCGCGCGAGCTTCTGCACGGCGTCGTGGCGGTAGCATGTGATCAGGTGATCGTTGACCATGCCGACGGCTTGCATGAAGGCGTAGACGATGGTCGGTCCGACGAACTTGAAGCCGCGCTGCGCCAGCTCCTTCGACATCGCCCGCGAGATCGCGGTTTCCGCCGGCACTTGCCGGATCGTCTTGTGGCGGTTGACCTTCGGTTTGCCGTCGACGAAATCCCACAGCAATTTGGAAAAGCCGGGCCCTTTCTCCATGGCGTCGAGCCAGGCCTGCGCCGAGCGCACCGTGCCCTCGATCTTGGCGCGGTTGCGAACGATGCCGGCGTCCGCCATCAGCCGCTCGACCTTTTTCGGCGTGTAGCGCGCGATCTTGGCCGGAACGAAATCGTCGAAGGCGCGGCGGAAATTGTCACGCTTGCGCAAGATCGTGATCCACGACAGGCCGGCCTGGAAGCCGTCGAGCATGAGCTTTTCGTACAGCGCGCGATCGTCGTATTCGGGAACGCCCCATTCCTCGTCGTGATAGGCGAGATAGAGCGCATCGTTCTTCGGCCAGGGACAGCGCGGCAGCGCGTCGGCGTCAGCGAGAGCCGTCATTCGGCGGCCTTCGAGCCGTCGGGAAAGGCGAAACGCGCCCATTCCGGCTTGCCCGGCCGGATCGCAACGCCGTCGGCCGTCAGCTCTTCGCCGCGCGAGGCGGCGTCGGCGACGCGGTCGAGGCGCAGCAGCGCCACGCCATGTCCGGCGGCCGCCGATCCCATGGTGCCGACCTGGCGCTCGCCGGCCATGACGGCAGCGCCTGCCGCCGGCGCTGTGCCGTCGTAGCGCACGGGCACGGCGCGCGTGCGCGCAATGCCGCGGTGCTCCATGCGCGACACCACCTCCTGGCCGACATAGCAGCCCTTGGCGAAGTCGATGCCGCCGAGCTGGTCCATGTCCGCCTCGTGCGGGAAGGCGTCGCCGTAGGTGAAATCCACGCCGCCGCGCGGAATGCCGAGCGCGATGCGATGCGCTTCGTAGTCGCTGGCATCGACCAGGGCGGCGCCAAGCGCGGCCGCCGTGTCGCCGGCGCGGTGCGGCGGTATCATGATGCGAAGCCCGAGCGCGGGCAGGCGCGGATCGGCATAAGCGAGGCCGGGCGCGAGCAGGCCGTCGCCGCCCCACGCCGCCAGCACGCCGAGCACGTCGGACAAGTCTTCGACCATCACGCGGGATCGCAGCTTGTAGAGATTGAGCTTATCCACCAGCGGTTTCGTCAGCGCGCGCGCCACGTCGAGAAAAAAGCCGCCGCCGTCCTGGGCGGGCGCTTCGGCGACCATGAAATCCGCGAAGATTTTGCCCTGCGGCGACAGCAAGGCACAAAATCGTGCCACGCCCGGCGTGAGATTGAGAATATCCGCGCTGACCAGTCCGTGAAGAAAGTTGCGCGCGTCGTCGCCGGCGACTTTCACGACGCCTCGGTCTGCAAGCAGAGCGGCTTTCATATCAACAAAAGTTCCTCGCGCGGCTGCCCGTCCTTCGAGTCACGACGACACGTCCGCAGCGCCAAGCTAAGGCTCCAAACAGTTCCCCTCAAGGGCTTGTCTGAAAAAGCCGCTTTTCCCGGCCGATTTGGACAGCGTATTGTGCGACTTCTATGGATTGCGCGCGCGCTGCGGCGCGCATAACACGCGCCGGGCGGTTATTGCCGCGACAGTTCGACGGAAAATTCGCCGTTGTGGATACGCGCAGCGAGGCTTTCGGCGTAGCGGGCGGTGGCTTCCTCGCCGTAGGTCGAAATCAGCTCGACAAGCGCCAGGAAAAGCGCGGTCTGCGCCAGGCAATCGCCGTCGATGCCTTCGTGCCGCGCGCCGATCCAGGCTTCTTGCAGATAGCCGAGCGCCAGACGCTTCTGCTCGTGATCGGCCACGGCTTCGTGTGCCGCCCGAATTTCCGTCGCCATGCTCATTGGATTCCGTATCGCCGCAGCCCGCAGCGTTCCCTGACCAGCACACGTTAGCACGGCCTCCGCGGACGCTAAGTCGAACCTCAAGGAAGGGTTAATTCGAACGCTTGCGAGGCGAGATAACGGCCTCCGACCGGCACAACCGGCACCGACGCGCGTGAATCAATTGGCGTAGCGCGCGGTGATCTCGCGGGCGATCTTGGCGCCTTCGGCGAGGTAGCGGCGAATGGCGAAATCGGCCGCCGGCGTGCAGGTGCGATAGCTTTGTTGAAAGGCCCGATAGCCGCGATTGAAGCTCGCGATCATCTGATCGCGGCGCTCGCCGGCGGGCGCTTCGGTATCGATGAGCGTTTGCGCCTCGTTGCGCCACTTCTGGCCTTCGTTCGGGCCGCAAATGCCGCGCAGGAAATGCAGCGAACCGAGAATTTCGGCGAGCCGCTGTAAATCGCGGTCGTACGGCGCGGGCGTGCTTTGCGGCTGCGGCTGCGCTTGCGGCTGAGCCTGGGGCGCGGCCGGTCTGGGCGCCGGTTGCGGTGCCGGCTGGAACGTTCTCGGCTGCTGCTGCTGCGGCTGCTCGCCCCAAAAGCCCTGCGCATGCGCCGGGACGGCGGCGAGGCCCAGGCAAAAAGCAAGAATGATCGAGGTTCGCAGCATCGGGATTAGGTCAAACATAGGTGTCAGAAGCGAAATGCCCAACGTCGACATGCTCATGGTGACACGCCGTCACCACCGGCGGCCAGCCGCGCGGCGGCGGCGACGATGTCCGCCAGACCTTCGGTGGTTTTTAGTCCGGACAGTTCCGACGGCAGCAACCAGTTCGCTTCGGCGAGCTCCTCATTGAGCGAAATCTTTCCCGCTATCCAGCGCGCCGCAAAGGGCAGAATGACAAAGTGCCGTTCGACTTTCCCGCCGGCGTCGCGCGCGATCATCTGGCGATAGCCGGCGAGCGCGAGCGGCTCGATGTCGAGGCCGGTCTCCTCGCGCACCTCGCGGATCACGGCCGCTTCGAGCGTCTCCCCAAGCTCGACCCCGCCGCCGGGCAGCGTATGCACGCCCTGCGCCGGCGGTCTGCCCCGGCGCACGATCAGCACCCGGCCGTCGCGGAAAATCGCGGCGCTGACGGCAAGATAGGGCCGCGTCGGATAAGCCCGCGATTCGGGACTAGTGCTGGTCAAGGGCCGATCCCATTTGGCTATGATCGGGGCGATTGCGCACGGTTCCGTCCGCGCCTCTTATCTGCAGGGGACTAGGTATAGCTTAATGTGCGCACGCTATGTCATCACCTCGCCGGCGGCCGCGGTCCGGGCACTGTTCGCCTACCAGGAACTGCCCAATTTTCCGCCGCGTTACAACGTGGCGCCGACCCAGCCGATTCCGATCGTGCGCCTGCTCGAGGGGAAGCGTTCCTACGCCCTGGCGCGCTGGGGCTTTCTGCCGGCCTGGGTCAAAGACCCGCGGACATTCTCGCTTTTGATCAACGCGCGCGGCGAATCCGTGCGCGACAAGCCGGCCTTTCGCAATGCCATGCGGCGGCGGCGGTGTCTTATTCCGGCGGATGGCTTTTACGAATGGTCCGACGGCACGCCGCGGCGGCCTTATTTCGTGCGGCCGAAAGCCGGCGGGCCGATCGCCTTTGCCGGATTGTGGGAGACCTGGACCGGGCCGAACGGCGAGGAAGTCGATACCGCGGCGATCGTCACCACGCCGGCCAACCGCTTGCTCGCCGCCGTTCACGACCGCATGCCGGCGATCGTCGCGCCGGAAGCCTTCGATCTCTGGCTCGATTGCGCCAAGGTCGATGACACGACCGCGGCGGCGCTGATGGTACCGGCGGCGGAAGCGCTGCTCGAATGCTATCCGGTGTCCAACGCCGTCAATCGCGCCGCCAACGATTCCGCCGAGCTCATCGCGCCGGCGCCGGCCGCGACCGATGACCGCGCCGGCGCGAGCGCCGATGCGCCGGCGAAGGACCAGAAGCCGGACGACCAGCTCTCGCTGTTCTGAAGGCTTCGCGTTCGATGTCGCCGATCGGGCGGTGCGCGCCTGCGGCGAAGCAACGCTAGAGCACTTTGCCCGGATTTAAGATGCCCTTGGGATCGAGCAGGCGTTTGAGGCTGCGCATCAGCTCGAGCGCCACCGGATCCTTCACCGACGGCAAGACGTCGCGCTTGAGCACGCCGATGCCATGCTCGGCCGAGATCGAGCCGCCAAATTTTTTCACCACGGCGAACACCGCGGCGTTCATGGCATCCCACTGTCTGAGATAATCGTCCTTGTCGGCGCCGATCGGCTGGCTGACATTGTAGTGAATATTGCCGTCGCCGAGATGGCCGAAGGGGAGGGGGCGCGCGCCGGGCACGACCGCGACGACGGCCGCCTGCGCCTCTTGCAGGAATGCCGGCACGGCGGCGACCGGCACCGACAGATCGTGCTTGATCGAGCCGCCGGCATGACGCTGCGCCTCGCCGAAATTTTCGCGGATGCGCCAGAAGGCTTTGACCTGCTCGAGGCTCTCGGCAATGGCGGCGTCGGCGACCAGGCCCTGCTCGACGCCTTGCGCCAGAATGTCCTCCAACACCTCGCGCAGCCCGCTCTTGCCTTGCGATGACAGCTCGATCAGCACGTACCAGGGATGCGGCGCCGCGAGCGGATCGCGGCAGCCGGCAATGTAGCGCAGCACGGTCTCCACGCCGTCGCGCGGCATCAGCTCGTAGCTGGTGACGCCGCCGCCCGCCTTGTCCGCCGCGATGGTCAGGAGCGCGAGCGCGGCCTGCGGCGAGGGCACGCCGACAAAGGCGGTCTCGACCGAGCGCGGGCGCGGCACCAGGCGCAGCACCGCGGCGGTGATCACGCCCAGCGTGCCTTCGGCGCCGATGAACAGGTTTTTCAGATCGTAGCCGGTATTGTCTTTCTTGAGCTTGTTGAGGTCGTGCAGGATGCGCCCGTCGGCAAGCACCACTTCGATGCCGAGCACGTGCGAGCGCGCGACGCCGTAGGCTAATGCTGCCGTGCCGCCGGCATTGGTGGAAAGATTGCCGCCGATCGTGCAGGTGCCTTCCGACGGCAGCAATTGCGGATAAAGCCGATCGACCGCGGCGGCGGCTTCGCGCGCCTGCTGCAAGGTCACGCCGGCTTCGCAGGTGATGGTATTGGAGGTCGGGTCGACCTCGCGGATGCGGTCAAGCCGCGTCAGCGACAGGACGATCTCGTTGTGGAGCGGCGTCTGGCCGCCGACCAGGCCGGTATTGCCGCCTTGCGGCACCACCGACGTCGCGGTCTCGTTGGCGAGCTTGAGAATCTCCGCGACCTCCGCGGCTGACGCTGGCCGCAGCACCATCGGCGTTCGCCCCTGGAACATGTCGCGCATTTCGACCAGGTACGGAGCCTGCATCTGCGGATCGGTGATGGCGTATTTCTCGCCGACGATCGCGGCGAAGCGCGCCAAGAGCGCCGCGTCGACTGCGCGTTCCGACTTGGCCGTTTCCGGCTTGGCGGTTTCTGACTTGGCTGTTTCCGACTTGTCGAGCATCATGGACGTCCGCTTGCGTCTTTTAGATAAGCCAGATTTTCCGCAAGTGTACCACTTACCGGCCTGCGGCGGCGCGCGCGAGCCGGTCGTTGATCGCCTCGCCGAGGCCGTCGCCCGGGACCGGCATGACGGCAATGGCGCTGGCGCCCGCGGCATCGAGGGCGCGCAGGTGCGAGAACAGATTGGCGGCCGCTTCGACGCGATCGCCGCGCGCCGAGAGGTTGAGGGTCTTTTTGCTGCGCGCGGCTCCGCCCGCGAGCGCCGGCCCGAATGCCAGCAGCGCTTCGCCAGGCGCAACATGGCTCGCATTGAGCCGCAGCGGCGTGTGCGGCGCGTAATGCGACGCCAGCATGCCGGGCGCGAGCGGCGCGTCGTCGTCGCCGGATATTGCGGCGGCTGCGTCGGCAAGCTCGCGTCCGAGCGCGCGCTCGATTGCCGCGCGCGGCAGGCCTCCCGGCCGCAGCAGCACGGGCTTGCCGAGGCAGGCGACGATGGTCGATTCGACGCCGACCGACGTCGCGCCGCCATCGACGATCAGATCGATGCGGCCGCTCAGATCGGCCTGCACGTGCGCGGCCGTGGTCGGCGAAACGTGACCGGAACGATTGGCCGACGGCGCGACGATGGGTTTGCCGAATGCCTTGAGGATATCGCGCGCCACCGCGTGGTCGGGAACCCGCACTGCGATGGTGTCGAGGCCCGCAGTCGCGAGATCGGCAACGGAGCAATCGGCCGCCTTGGGCAGCACGAGCGTGAGCGGTCCCGGCCAGAGCGCGGCGAGCCGCTCGGCGTCGGCGTCAAAGCGCGCCAGCGCCAGCGCCGCCATTCGATCGAGCACGTGCGCGATCAGCGGATTGAAGGCCGGCCGCCCCTTGGCTTCATAGAGACGCGCCACCGCCCGCCCATTGGTCGCATCGGCGCCGAGCCCATAGACCGTTTCGGTCGGAAACGCGACCAGGCCGCCGGCGGCGAGCACCCGCGCCGCGTCCGCGACCGACGCGGCGTCGGCCCGCAAAACGCGCGTGGCGAGCAGGGCTGTCATCGGTTACCTCACGCGCTGGAACGCCAATGCTCGGCGTTCCAGCATTTTGGCGGTGCATGATCTTTTCGGAAAACCGGGCTCCACTTTTCCGGATCATGCACTAGATAGCGAAAACGGCGGGCGCTTGCAGCCCCACGGTGCTAACTGTATAAGCGCGCCTTAATGTCGGAGTGTAGCGCAGTCTGGTAGCGCACCTCGTTCGGGACGAGGGGGTCGCAGGTTCAAATCCTGCCACTCCGACCAGCTTTCCCGCTTAGCGGACTTGCTGCGCATCAGTCGCGCGATACCGACAGCCCTGCGAAAAGCGGAGCGTATCCCGCGAGCCTGTGGGATACGAACTCGGTGAAGAGCCGCACGCGCTTGGTCTTGCGCGTGTCACCCTGCGTGAGAAGCCAGAGCGTCCCGTACATATGCAGGTCGGTGCCCGGCACCCTCACCAGCAGGGGATCGGCATCTCCGATGAAGCAAGGCAGTGTCGTAATCCCGAGTCCTTGCCGTACAGCAACGATCTGCGCCTCGGCGTCCGTGGTCCTGAAGGGAACCCCCGCAGTGCGAACCTCACCCTCGCTGGCCCAGTCCGGAATTCCATGCATGCTTATGACGATCCACCGGATGGGATCAGGCGCGCCCGCCCGCCACGCGGCTAGTCGATTGCGGGACATGTAGACGCCGCCGAACAACTCCGGTCCCTTCAAGCCGTGAAGATTGAGCGGCAGGGTTTTGCGGTCGTAGACGACGCGGATCGCCACGTCGGCCTCTCGGTTGGTCAGATTTGCCAGTTCGCCGGACGACTGGATTTCTATCTCGATGTCCGGATGCAGACGCGCGAATTCGGCGAAGTCCGGCATGAGCAGGTGTGTCGCGAGGGGCGGTGCCAACGTCACCCGCAGAAGCCCGCGCACGCTCTGGTCGCGCCCCAGGACGCGCGTCTCCAACTGGTGCGACGACGCTTCCATCTGGTTCGCGAGCTCAAGGACCTCCTCGCCCGCAGCCGTCAGGCGGTAGCCCGAAGGCAGCTTTTCGAACATCTGCGCCCCGAGGTGGTTCTCGAGCTGAGCGATGCGTCGCAGCACGGTCGAGTGATTCACTCCGAGGCGCTCGGCGGCAGCCCGCACTGAGCCTCCGCGCGCGACGGCGAGAAAGTAGCGGACATCATCCCAGTCGATCATGGTGCGTTTCGGCACCGCGCGGTGCCCTTCCAAAGCCCGTATCTAACACATCGAACCCCATTATGGGCGGTTATCACGGCTTATTTTGACGAGCGCGGCCCAATTCCGAACGGCAGACACCGATCGACGCGGCTGGCGTCAGGGCGTCCAGCCGGATCGATTTTGCACCACCGATGTGCGCGATTCCGCATTCACCGTCTGCCGCCGCGGACCCATGTGGAGGTTCTCGGGGGGCGTCCCCCGAACGACCAAAGGCGGAAGCCCGGAAGGAAAAGTCATGGGAAAGCTGGACGGTAAGGTTGCAGTCATCACGGGTGGATCGAGCGGCATGGCGATGGTGAGCGCCAAGCGGTTCGTTGACGAAGGCGCTTATGTCTTCATCACGGGCCGGAGGCAGGAGGCGCTCGATCAGGCCGTCAAGGTGATTGGCCGGAACGTAACCGGCGTTCGCGGCGACGCGGCCAATCTCGATGACCTCGACCGCCTGTTCGATACGGTCAAGCGGGTAAAGGGCAAGATCGACATCCTGTATGCGAGCGCTGGCACGGGCGAAGCCGTCCCACTGGGCGAAATTACCGAGCAGCACTTCGACGCGACCTTCGGCCTGAATGCGCGCGGCACGCTGTTCACCGTCCAAAAGGCGTTGCCGCTGTTCAACGACGGCGGATCGATCTTCATGACCGGGTCAGTTGCGTCGATCAAAGGTTTTCCTGGTTACAGCGTGTATGCGGCGAGCAAGGCGACGCTGCACGCTTTCGCACGCGGGTGGCTCAACGAACTCAAGGGCAGGAACATCCGGGTGAACGTACTGCACCCGGGACCGATCGCCACACCGATGCAGGACCAAGTTCTCACCGAGGAGGCGAAGCAGATGTTCGAATCCCTGATCCCGCGGGGAAAGATGGGTCGTCCTGAGGAAATTGCGGCGGCCGCGCTGTTTCTTGCTTCAGACGATTCGAGCTTCGTGAATGGCGTGGAGTTGTCTGTCGACGGCGGCTTCTCGGCCATCTGAATTCGCGCCGGATCGCCGAAAAGTGGCTAATCGGCGGGAGCAAGGTCGCCACACACGAACGGATCACCCAGCGCCATCTGAAAAGCATCTATCCATGACAGCCGCGTTATCCGACCCCTCGCTCGATCAAATCTTTCGTTCCGCTCGCACCTTTAACGGCTGGGCCGATCGTGCTGTGGCGGACGCAAACGTGCGCGCGATCTACGATCTCATGAAATGGGGGCCGACGTCTGCGAACTGCAGCCCCGCCCGTTTCGTTTGGGTGCGTAGCGCCGACGGAAAGGCAACGCTCGCCGGGCTTGCGGCGGAACAGAATAAGCCGAAGATTCTTCAGGCTCCCGTCACGGTCATTATCGGCCACGATTTGGATTTCGCCGGCCAGCTTCCAAAGCTTTTGCCTCACAATGCCGAGGTCATGCAGAAGTACTTTGCGGGACCAGGCGTGGCCGAGGTGACGGCAATGCGAAACGGGACGCTGCAGGGCGCTTACCTCATCGTCGCTGCCCGGGCGTTGGGACTGGACTGCGGCCCCATGTCGGGCTTCGACAACGCCGGCGTGGATAAGGCCTTTTTCTCTGGCACGCGAATCCAGTCGAACTTCATCTGCAGCATTGGCTACGGCGATCCAGCTTCTGTGTTTCCGCGCAATCCTCGCCTTAGTTTTGAGGAGGCCAGTCGCTGGGCCTAACCATGAAGTCGATCGGACACGATCCGATCCGAGGAAAATGCAGGAGGTGCTATGAGCACCGACAAAAACGTCCAGACCGTGAAGGACTTCTTTGCCGCGATCGGCCGCGGCGACAGGCAGGCTCTGCTGGCGCTGGTTGCCGAAGACATCGAGTGGATCATTCCGGGCAAGGACTGGCCGCTGGCCGGCACGCGCCACGGTCACGCCGGGCTGGCGGATTTGCTTGAGACGGCATCTAAGTCGATGGAAACGTCCACGGAACCCCGGGAATTCGTGGCGCAAGGAGACCGGGTCCTCGTCGTCGGCTTCGCGAAGGGAAAGATCAAAGCTACGAACAAGACGTTTGTGGACGACTGGATCTTCGCCATCACGGTCCGGGATGGCAGGCTGACCAACATCCGCGAATACGTCGACACCCAAGCACTGGCCCGGGCCTCGCAGATGGACGCGTCCGGACCGGCGTAGCGCTGGCCCTTTGCAGCCGTCGGCTTGGGGCAGACGGTGGATCAGCTGTGGATTGCCCCTCGCACGCCGCCACCTCGTCGTTTGCCCAACCGTAAGTGAGATTCCGATGTACGACCAATCCAAGCTATCCGAATTGATCCGGTTCGCACGCATCAAGGCAGGCTCCACCGTCATCGACGTTTACCCAGGCGACGGCGACTGGACCCGTCTCTTCTCCGAGATCGTGGGACCCGAAGGGCGGGTCTACAGCTTCGTGCCGGCCGAAGTCGCCCACTTCAAGAACGATCCGGTCGGCCGCATGCGGACGCTTGCAAAGGAGTTGGGCCGAGAGAACGTCGAAGCCGTCTCGGCGGACCTCGTGGCGATGCCGAAGGTGACGGAACCAGCGGATGTCCTGTGGCTGCACCTGTTCTACCACGATCTTCACACCACGCTGATCCAGAAGAAGGGCGCGACGGCTGCCGACTTCAATCGAGCCGTCTACGAGCGGCTGAAGCCCGGTGGGTGCTACGTCATCGTGGACCATGCCGCCGCTGCCGGGGCGGGCACGGGCGACGCCCAGTCGCTGCATCGGATCGACCCTGCGTCCGTCCGCAAGGAGGTGGAGGCGGCCGGCTTCGTGCTCGATGCGCAAACCACCATGCTCGCGAACAAGGACGATGCGCACTCGATCAAGGTGTTTGATCCCTCGATCAAGGACGAGACTGATCGCTTCGCCTATCGGTTCGTGAAGCCCTGAGAGGTCCGGGCGTCGACCTCACCAACGCCACGTCCAGACAGGAACACCATCATGCGCGTAGGCTTCGTAGGCGCCGGAACTTTGACCAAGACTTTCGGGCGTCACCTCATCAACGCCGGTCATGCGATTGTCGTATCCAATTCGAGAGGGCCGGAGACGTTGACAGGCCTCGTCGCCGATCTCGGCGCAGGCGCAACGGCTGGTACGAAGAGGCAAGCCGCTGAAAGCGATATCGTCATCCTCGCCACGAATTGGGTGAACGTGCCCGAGGCACTCAAGGATATCGACTGGCATGGGCGGATCCTGATCGATGCGACCAATGCCCATATGGATTCCAAACCCGATGTGAGTCTCACAGGCGTGAATAGATCGATAGCCGCCTTGAACGGGCGCACTTCGAGCGAGATGGTCGCAGAAATGGCCCCAGGCGCAAGACTTGTGAAGTCGATCAGCAATATGCCAATGGCTTGGATACAAGACTTTTCGTCGAACAAGCCAAAGACAGTCATCTTCACGTCAGGAGACGACAGCGAAGCTAAGAAAACCGTGATCGATCTGATCGATAGCGTTGGGTTCGTCGCTATCGACCTCGGGTCCCTCGCCACGGGTGGCGCACTGCATCAGGTGGGCGCGCCTTTGTCCGGCCTCGACCTTCACTTCGTTCGACGGCTCCGCTGAGCCATGTCGGCTATGCCCCTGCCCGAAGTGTAAAGACCACATGAGGGACCTCAAGTTGCCGGCGCGCTTATCTCCGGTCAGTATTTCGACGCTCCTCTAGGCCGCCTCATCGCACATGAGAGTTACTGCAACGCCCGCGGAAATCGTAACTTTCTGGCGCGAAGCCGGATCCGAAAAGTGGTTCGCCCTCGAACACGAGTTTGACCTGAGTATCCGGTCTAGATTTTTGACAGCCCACGAGGCTGCCGCACGCGGCGAGCTTGCAGCTTGGGAGGAAAACGAAGCGGGCGCGCTCGCGCTGGTGCTTCTCCTCGATCAATTTCCGCGCAACATGTTCCGCGACGATGCGCGCGCCTTCGCAACGGATGCGGTGGCCCGCGCTGTGGCCGATCGCGCGCTGGCGCGCGGCTTTGATCAAGCGATTGACCCGGTGATGCGGCAGTTCTTCTATCTGCCGTTCATGCACTCCGAGACGCTGGTCGATCAGGATCGCTGCGTAGACTTATACGCAGCGCTCGCTGATGCCGAACTGTTGCGGTACGCGAGGGATCATCGGGATACGATCCAAAGGTTCGGGCGGTTCCCGGGTCGCAATCGCGCGCTGGGCCGCGAGACCACGCCACCCGAGCGTGAGTTCTTGAATGATAATGATGTTGGCGACTGACGACGACCTGTTACTCAACACTCAGTCGAACCAAGGTCTGCTCGGGGGCCATAAACGGACACGCAACGTGCGCCGGTTTCGGCTTGGATTAATCCGTCGTCATTGAACTCCAAAACGCCAACGTCTCGTCCTCGATTTTGGCGGCTGGCCTGGACGCAAGGCTACCGCGCCGCGGGCTGCGACAGCGGCGGCCATTCGAGGGTGTGTTTGACGACCTCGCGGGCTCGGGCTCAAACCTTGAAGTAACCTGGCTGGCCGATGTCGGCGATCAAATCAATTCCAGTGGGCGTCCAGCCCAACCGCTGCTGCGTCAAAGCGCTGGAGGCCGGCATGTCCAAACCGGCGAACATCGCCAGTGGCCCGTAATAGTCGCCCGCCTCTTCTTTCTTGATCGAAACGACCGGCACATTCAGCGCGCGGCCGATCACTTCGATGACTTGGCGCATGGGTACGCCTTCCTCGCCGACGGCGTGGTAGATCCCGTCTGGCGCGCCCCGCTCCAATGCAAGCCGGTATAGACGGGCGACATCCATCCTGTGCGCCGCAGCCCAACGTTCGGTGCCTTCGCCGACATAGGCGGCGGCGCCTTTTTGGCGCGCGAGCTCGACGAGATAAGTGATCAACCCAGCTTTGCCATCGGCGCCGTGCACTTGCGGCAGGCGTATCGCCATCGCGCGCACGCCACGCGGCGCGTAGGCCAAACCGGCCTGCTCGGACACGCGCGGAACATGCGGGCTGGAATCGCGCCGCATATCTTCGGTGATCACCACACCTGGCGCGATGAGGCCCGTTCCCGAGGTGACGATGAAAGGCTTGTTCGTGCCGGCCAGCACATCGCCCATTGCTTCGATGGCGGCCTTGTCGATCGCGCCATTCTCCGCGAATTTCGAAAAATCATGGATGAAGGCCAGATGGATTACGCCGTCGGAATTCCTTGCGCCACTCTTCAGGCTTTCGAGGTCCTGCAGCGAGCCGCGATGAACTTCAGCGCCTAGTTTCTCGAGCGTCCCGACGTTCTGTTCAGAGCGCGCGAGGCCGACAACCTGATGCCCGTTTGCGATCAGTTCTTTTGTCGTTTCGGTGCCGATAAATCCGGCGGCGCCGGTGACGAAAACCCGCATGAGAAAAACTCCCTGTTCAGAATGCAGGGATATTGGTACGTTGCTCATTCGGGTAAAGTAGTGAGATCATACGGGTATAATCGCTAACAGGATGACTGACGCGAGCTCGCTTGGGACTTATCTTAGGGATCGCCGCGGTAAGCTCGATCCTACGGCATTCGGCTTTCCGCTGAAGCGGCGGCGAACGCCGGGACTTCGGCGCGAAGAAGTAGCGCAGCGCGCGAATGTGAGCGCCACCTGGTACACGTGGCTGGAGCAGGGGCGCGGCGGTGCACCCTCCGCCGATGTGCTGGATCGCATTGCCCGCGCCATGATGCTGACTGACGTGGAACGCGAACATCTGTTTCTGCTCGGTCTGGGCCGGCCACCCGAAGTCCGCTATCACGCGCCCGAAGGTATCTCACCCCGTCTGCAACGCGTGCTCGATACGCTCGAATACAGTCCGGCTTTTATTCGCACAGCGACGTGGGATGTGGTCGCGTGGAACAGGGTGGCTTCGGTGGTCCTCACCGACTACAGCAAACTGCCGGATGGGCAGCGCAATGTTCTGCGCATGATGTTCCGCGACGGCCGCGTACGCGCAGCGCAACCCAACTGGCAAAGTGTTGCGCGCTACGTGGTGGCGTCCTTCCGTGCGGATGTGGCGCGCGCTGGCGCGGCGCGCAACGTGCAGTCGCTGGTCGATGAGCTCTGTGCCACGAGCCCCGAATTCGCGGCGATGTGGAGTGACAACGATGTCCAAGGCCATGGCGATGGCCTGAAAGTCCTGCATCATCCCATCGCTGGACCTCTCTCGATGGAATTTTCGGCTTTCGCCGTCGATGGCCGGTCCGACCTCAACATGGTGATCTACAATCCTGCCACGCGTGCGGACGCGGACAAGATCCGCGCGCTGCTCAAGCGTCTGCCGAAGTAGGCGCACCCGCGCCGATGCGCTCGGTCGCAGCCGTAACGAAACCTCTCCCGTGCTGGCTGGCTGAAGGAACAATTCGATAGACGACGGTGTGACTTCCCCTTCGGGCCCCGAAGCGGTCATTCGGACGTTGCGCTCGCCGGACAGGCGGTCCTCGTCGAAGTTCTGCGTAAGAACCGCTCGAAATCACCGCCCGCTTTGCGCGGCGTTGGCCATGAAACCCGGCAAACGCGGGCGCGTTGGTGCGCGTGGGGCCCTGCCTATGTCCGGTAGACTGTGGGGCCTGTTTCATGACACCTTTTTCCTCCGCGCGGCCCAACGGAGCGCACTGCAACAATGGAAGCGGCTGAATGTCCGATGTCGAGCGTGTAGCGGTTGGAGGCTTGCAGGTTGCCAAAATCCTCTACGACTTCGTTGTCGATGAGGTCATTCCTGGCACCGGGATCGAGGCTGCCGCATTTTGGCGAGGGCTCGATCGCATCGTCCATGATTTCGCGCCGCGCAACCGCGCGCTGCTGCAGAAACGCGATGCGCTGCAGGCACAGATCGACGACTGGTATCGCGGACGGCGGGGGCAGCCGTTCGACGTGGCCGCGCACAAGGCGTTTTTGACGGATATCGGCTATCTGGTGCCGGAAGGGCCGCCGTTCAAAGTCGAGACCGCCACTGTCGACGAGGAAATCGCGACGATTGCCGGACCGCAGCTCGTGGTGCCGGTCAGCAACGCGCGCTACGCCCTCAATGCCGCCAACGCGCGATGGGGCTCGCTCTATGACGCGCTCTACGGCTCCGACGCCATTCCGCGCGACGGCGGGGCGGCGCAGCACAAGGGTTACGATCCGGCGCGCGGCAAGCTGGTGATCGCCTGGGCGCGGCGTTTCCTCGACGAGGCCGTGCCGCTCGCCGCCGGTTCGCATGCCGACGTCCGCAGCTATGCGATCACCAAAGGCGCGTTCGCGGCAACGCTGCAGAATGGCAGCACGGTTGGACTTAAAGATCCCAAGCAGTGGTGCGGCTATCGCGGTGAGCCGGACGCGCCTGCGGAAATTCTCCTGGTCAACAACGGGCTGCACATCGAGATCGTCATCGACCGCGCCGATCTCGTCGGCCGTGACGATGCCGCCGGCGTCGCCGATGTCGTTCTCGAAGCGGCGGTGACGACGATCATGGATCTCGAGGACTCGATCGCCGCGATCGATCCGGCGGACAAGGTCGCGGCTTATCGCAATTGGCTCGGCCTTTGCAACGGAACGCTGGCCGAGAGCTTCCAAAAAGACGGCAAGCCGCTGACGCGCCGGCTCGCCGCCGATCGGCGCTACACGGCGCCCGACGGCGGCACGCTGACGCTGCCGGGCCGCAGCCTCATGCTCATCCGCAATGTCGGCCATCTGATGCTGGACGAAGGCGTGCTCGATCGCGACGGCCGGCCGGCGCCCGAAGGCGTGCTCGACGCGGCGATCACGAGCCTGATCGCGCTGCACGATCTCAAGGGGCCTGGCCCATTGCGCAACAGCCGCGCCGGCTCGATCTACATCGTCAAGCCGAAGATGCACGGACCGGAGGAAGTCGCGTTCGCCAACGATTTGCTCGCCGCCGTCGAGGACATGCTGGCGTTGCCGCGCAACACCATCAAGATCGGCCTCATGGATGAGGAGCGGCGCACCACGGTCAATCTCAAGGAATGCATCCGCGCCATCAGAACGCGGGTGTTCTTCATCAATACCGGCTTCCTCGATCGCACCGGCGACGAGATTCACACCGCCATGGAAGCCGGGCCGATGATCCGCAAAGGGGCGATGCGCGAGCAGCCCTGGCTCAAGGCCTACGAAGACTGGAACGTCGATATCGGCCTCGCCTGCGGCCTGCCCGGGCACGCCCAGATCGGCAAGGGCATGTGGGCGATGCCTGACCTGATGGCGGCGATGCTGGAGCAGAAAATCGCGCAGGTCCGCGCCGGCGCCAATACCGCCTGGGTGCCGTCGCCCACCGCGGCGACGCTGCACGCGACGCACTATCACCAGGTCAATGTCGCCAAGCGCCAGCAGCAATTGATGTCGCGGCCCCGCGCCAGCCTCGATGATATCTTGACCGTTCCGGTCGCCCGCGGCGTCAATTGGTCGCCGGACGAGGTGCAGCAGGAACTCGACAACAACGCCCAGGGCATCCTCGGCTATGTGGTGCGCTGGATCGACCAGGGTGTCGGCTGTTCGAAAGTCCCGGACATCAACAATGTCGCGCTGATGGAAGATCGCGCGACGCTGCGCATTTCCAGCCAGCACATCGCCAATTGGCTCCGGCATGGCATCGCCTCGGAGCAACAGGTGATGGCGACACTCAAGCGCATGGCGGCCGTCGTCGACAAACAGAATGCCGGCGATCCGGCCTATCTGCCGATGGCGCCGGACTTCGACAAGTCCATCGCGTTCGCAGCCGCGTGCGATCTGGTGTTCAAGGGAGCGGCACAGCCGAACGGCTATACCGAGCCGATCCTGCACGCGCGCCGCGCCGAGTTCAAACGCAGCAAGCGGATTTGATCCCGACGAAATCTTGCGATCGCGCCGCGCAGGCGATCAAAGATACCGCGCCTGCAGATCGACGGTGCCGGTCTTGCCGATCGAGTCATAGTTCTCGGCCAGCCATTTGTCGGCGCGCTCGCGGCCGATCTCGAACAGATGGGTGAGGAATTTCCAGGTCCCGTTCATCTTGCTGGAGCCCGCCAGATCGCGGATCACGTCCTCGGCTTCGATCAAGTGCATGTACATGCGCTTGCCGCCGGCCATCTTGCCCTCGTCGATCAGCTGGGTAACGAACGCGATGGCCCGCATTTCCCGCATCAACGACGAGTTGAAGCTGATCTCCTGCATGCGGTTGATGATGGCGCGCGAGTTGGTCGGCAGTTCGGGCCGCTCGGTCGGCGTCAGGTGCACCATGATGACGTCCGGGGCCTTGCAGCCGTAGATCACCGGAAAGATCGCCGGATTGCCCATGAAGCCGCCGTCCCAATAGGCGTCGCCGTCGATCTCCGGCGCGCGCATCATGAACGGCAGACACGCCGACGCCAGCACATGATCGGCGGCGAGTTCCTCGCGCGCAAACACTTTCACCTTGCCGGTACGCACGTTGGTCGCCGACAGAAACAGCTTGATCACTTTTTGCCGACGCACCCGCTCGAAATTGACTTCGGCATTGAGCAGGTCCTTGAGCGGATTGGTGTCGAACGGATTGAGCTGATAGGGCGACAAAATGCGGCTGAGCACGTCGATAAACACGTAGTTCGGTGTGTTATCGAGGCCGAAATTCGGATTCATCTGATCGATGAAGGACGGCGCGATGAAGCTGGAGGCGGACACCTCGGACATCTTCTTCCAGAACGTCCGCAGCCGGTCGCGCGCACCCTCGCGTCCGTTGAGCGCAAGCCCATCCGCAAGCACCACGGCGTTGACGCCGCCGGCGCTGGTGGCGGTCACGCCGTCGAAGCCGATGCGCTCGTCTTCCAGCAAACGGTCGAGCACGCCCCAAGTGAAGGCGCCGTGACTGCCGCCGCCCTGAAGCGCCAGATTGACGGTCTTCTCGCCCACAATCTGCTCGCTTCGTTCAAGCTCGCTGGGTTTGGGCTGCGCGGTCATGGCTTCCCCCAAAGTGCGCGCCGCGGCTAACGCATGCTGCCGCCTTTCTTAAAACCGAAATGTAGCACCGCCTTATAGTCGCCGTCACGGCCTAAAAGCGGCGTGGGTCGAGGAGGTTAATAGTTTGCGTGAATTCGAGGTGCCGCTCGTACGCCGGCTTCTGCCGGCAGGCTTGGAAGCGGCGGTTTAGCCAAACCTTGATCGGCCGCGGCATTGCCCGGCCGCGCGTTCGGTGATTATTGATGCGCCGATGACCACCCGCATCACCATCCGCAAGCCTGACGACTGGCATCTCCACGTCCGCGACGGCGAAATGCTCAAGGCGGTGCTGCCGTACACGGCGCGGCATTTCGGCCGCGCCATCCTGATGCCGAACCTCGTTCCGCCGATCCGTACGACGCAGGAGGCAACCGCCTATCGCGAGCGCGTCATCGCCGCGCTGCCGCCGGGCTCGCGCTTCACGCCGCTGATGACCTGCTATCTCACCGACGAGACCGATCCCGACGATGTCGAGCGCGGCTTTGGCGACGGCGTGTTTACCGGCGTCAAGCTTTATCCGGCAAATGCCACGACCAACTCCGCCGCCGGTGTGTCCGATTACCGCAACATCGTCCGCGTGCTGGCGCGCCTGGAAAAGATCGGCATGCCGTTCCTGATGCACGGCGAGGAGGTCGGTCCGGATATCGACATATTCGACCGTGAGGCGGTGTTCATCGATCGGCGTCTGTCGCGATGGGTGAAGGAATTCCCCGGTCTGCGCATGATCATGGAGCATCTGTCCTCGAAACAGGGCGCCGACTTCGTCGCGAGCGCGGCGCCGCAGGTCGGCGGCACCATCACGCCCTATCACCTCAACCTGACGCGCACCGACTGGCTCGGCGCCGGCATCAAGCCGATGATGTACGCCATGCCGGTGATCAAGACCGCGAACGACCGCGCGGCGTTGCGCAAAGCGGCAACCTCGGGCGCCGCCTGCTATTTCCTCGGCACCGATTCCGCCCCGCATCCGTTTGCGCGCAAGGTCGCCATCAGCGGGGTTCCCGGCATCTTCAATGCGCCGGTGGCGCTCGCCACGTATGCCAAGGTGTTCGAAGAGGAAGGCGCGCTCGACCAGCTCGAAGCCTTTGCCTCGCTCAACGGGCCGAAGCATTATCGCCTGCCGCCGAACGAGGATAAGATCGTGCTGGAGAAAACGCCGTGGACGGCGCCGGTCGAGGTCAAGGTCGCAGGACCGGACGAGCGCACGCTGCTCTATCGCGGCGGCGAGACCATCGAGTGGCAGGTGGTGGCGAGCTAGTAAGGGAAACGACCATGGCCGGCTTCGCCGATAAGGACGTGATCGCCGAACTGACGGCAAAGATGCTCATCGAGGTCGAAGCGGTCCGCTTCATGACCGACAAGCCGTTCATCTTCACCTCCGGCTGGGCGAGCCCGGTCTATACCGATTGCCGGCGGCTCATTTCCTTTCCGCGGGTGCGGCGGACGCTGATCGACTTTGGCGTGGAAACGATCGAACGCGACGTCGGCTTCGAGCAATTCGATTCGGTTGCCGGCGGCGAGACCGCCGGCATTCCGTTTGCCGCCTGGATGGCGGACCGGCTGATGTTGCCGATGCAATATGTGCGCAAGAAGCCGAAGGGTTTCGGCCGCAACGCGCAGATCGAGGGACATATCGAAGCCGGCGATCGCGTGCTGCTGGTCGAGGACATGACCACCGACGGCCGCAGCAAGGTCAATTTCTGCAACGCGCTGCGCGAAGCCGGCGCCACCATCGAGCACTGCTTCGTGGTGTTTTTCTACGACATCTTTCCCGAGGGCAAAAAGATCTTGAGCGATCTCGGCGTCACGCTGCATGCGCTCGCCACCTGGTGGGACGTGCTCGAGGCGGCGAAGAAAAGCGGGCGCTTCGACAAAGGCCGGCTTCAAGAAGCCGAAACGTTCATGAAAGATCCGGCCGGCTGGTCGAAGGCCCATGGCGGGGTCGCGCAAGCGGCTGAGTGAAGCTTTATTTTTGCTATCTGCGCGGCCCGTTTTATTGCAACCATGCGGGTGCTGCGGGCAGCTGGCCGGCGCCGCATCCGGTTAAGATCGCCAGCCGACCCGCGGCAGCCGGGTGCGCCGCGTGAGCGTTAATCATTTCAGATGAGCAACTCCGCATGAGTGATCCTTGGCCGACCGAACTGCGCCTGCACAAGGACCGCAAAATCCTGGCGGTGACGTTCGACAATGGCGGGAGCTTCGAGCTGCCGGCGGAATATTTACGCGTGCGCAGTCCGAGCGCCGAGGTGCAGGGCCATTCGCCGGCGGAACGCCGTGTCGTCGGCGGCAAACGCGACGTGCAAATTCTGGAACTGCATCCGGTCGGCAATTACGCGGTGCGTCTGGTGTTCGACGACACCCATGCGACCGGAATTTTCACCTGGGATTATTTGTTGGAGCTTGGGCAGAACCGCGAGAAATATTGGCAGGACTATCTCGACGAGCTCGCGGCCAACAAGCTCTCGCGCGCCCCCGCGGCGCGCTGACGCGTCGCGTCGAACACAATCGAACGCCCGGCTAGCGGATGTGCGGGGTCCAGGCGCGGGTCGCCGGCCCGTCGGCAGAGTTAGCGGCGGGCGGCATCATGTGCGCCATTCGATCGTCGCGGCCCCAGCCGCGTCCACTGCCGCCCCAACCCCAACCGAGCAGGATCAGGACAAGAACCGCCGCCAAGACGCCGAAGCCCCAACCGGCGCTGCGGTCATAACCGCGCTCCGGCACCTCATCATCGCGCTCCGGCGCCTCCTCAGGCATCGCGCTCTCTCCCTTGGTCGCTCCGTTGTGCTTTTGGATTCTCAGGATTTCGCTTCAACGGATGCAAATCGATATATGACGCAAGATAATATGAAACAACGCATACCGCATCTAGGCATTACGTCTATGCAACTGCCGCGGCCGCGGCACGTTCCGGGACGCCACGATTGACGCGTTGCAGCATAAACGCCTCGCTGCGTCGCCGTTGGCGAGCGCCATGCCGCGTAACGAACGATCAACTTGGTGTCGTTACCATGACAGCAGTGTCGGGGTGGGGGTTGATGGGACACCTTCGGCATGAGGACGGCCTTGGCCCCAACTCCCTCAGGGCCGAGGCCGTTCGCTTTGGCGCCCGCTCGGGTGGCATCCAATAGGCACAGCCGCTAAATGAATGTTGGAACGTGCGGCGCGGCTTTCGTTTTCAAATTTTGGGTCGCCGCATGACCGAGCCAGGGAGGAAGCCATGAAGGTAGGCACGTGGGCCGCGGTTCTGCTGGCGGCAGGATGTCTTGCGACAGCGCCAGCCGAGGCGCAGCAGCCGGCGCCGGCGCCCGGACCAAGTCCGCTCGATGTCGTGCCGGAGAAAATGCCCTTCAACACGCCCTATGGCGCTCCGATCTCCATGCAGAAGGCCGAAGAGGCGATGCATACCGCGGTCGCCGAAGCCAACAAGCGCGGCTGGGCACTGAACGTCGCGGTGGTCGATTCCGGCGGCAATCTCGTCACCTTCGCGCGCATGGACGGCGCGCAACTCGCGTCGATCGCCATTGCCCAGCACAAAGCGCGCGCCGCCGCCAAATTCCGCCGGCCGACGCAAATCTTCGAAGACGCCGTGCAAAAAGGCACGCTCTATATCGCCACCCTCGACGACGTTGTCGCCTCGCGCGGCGGCATTCCGCTGATCGAAGACGGCAAGCTCATCGGGGCAATCGGCTGCTCGGGCGGCACCGGCTCGCAAGACGAAGTGGCCTGCACGGCCGGCGCCGCCACGATCAACAAATAGCCGCTTTCGTACGTCCTTCTCGCCGACGGGATAGGAGTTTGCCTGCGCCTGCCGTTCGTGACCTCGGCAGCGCTGCTGAGGTCAATTTGAAGCGGCGCGAGTTCATCACACATTGCGGCGCGATCTGCGCGTCGTCCTCGGCGGTATCTTGGGCCGTATCTTGGGCGGCCTTTTGGCCGTTGACGGCGCGTGCGCAAGACCCGGGGAATCAGGCCGCCGCCGGTCAAAGCGCTGGCGAGGTCGGTCAAGTCGCCACCCTGCAAGGCAGCGCCACCGTGACCCGCGGCAATCCGGCGACCGCCGTCGCCTTGCAGATCAACGATGCCATTTTCAAAAACGACGTGCTGGCGACGGCGGCGAATTCGACGCTCGGCGTCACGTTCGACGACCAGACAACGTTCAGTCTTTCCGCCAACACGCGCATCGTGGTCAACGAATTCGTTTATCAGGAAGGCGGCGGCGGCAACGCGGCAACTTTCAGCGTTGCCGTCGGCACGGCGGCTTTCGTCGCCAGCCTGGTCGCCAAGACCGGTGACATGAAAATCGCAACCCCGACCGCCACGCTTGGCATCCGCGGCACGACCGGCGTGGTCGACGTGCCGTCGGGTGGCACAGCGGCCGGCGGCGGCGAGCCGAAGATCAAGCTCTATCCCGATCGCGACGGTCACGTCGGCCAGATCGAAGTCTTCAACCGCCAAGGCGGCCGGCTCGGCACGCTGACGCAGGGCGCGAGCGCTTTCACCATTGCGCGCGGCCCCGGCGGCGGTCTTCGCGCCGTGCCGTTCCAGATCCCGCCGGCGGAAGCGACGCGGGATCGCGGCGTGCTGCAGCGATTGTTCGTCTCGCATACCATCGGCCGACGGATGACCATCGAGCGGGTCCGCGCCCGCGGACCCAATCGGCAAGGACCAAACAACCGGCAACCGGGGCGCCAGCAACAGCCGCTGAACCGCAATCCGCTGAACCGCAATCCGCGCCCCGGCGGACCGACTCAGCCTGGCGGGCAGCCGCATCCGGGCGGGCAGCCGCATCCGGCTGGGCAGCCGCGTCCCGGCGGGCCGCCGCATCCGGGCGGCGCTCCGCGCGGCGGTGGCGGCGGGCGAGACAAGCGGCGATAGAGCACGTGACGTTTTTGCAACAGGTTATCTTTTCCGGCTGTTTGAACCAGGTCCGGCCAAATTACGACACACCTACAGCGAAAGCTTCAACACCGGGACGCCCGCCGAGCAGGGGCTTTCATCATCGGTGTTCGGGCGAGCATGGAGGGTGCCATGAAAAACGGTATGGCCACGCAAAGTCTGCAGCATGAATATTTTGTCCTGCAAATCGACGGACGGACGAAATCCGGGCATCGACGCTTTATCGATGCATTGCGCGCCGGCTTGCAGCTCAAAGATCAGTTCCCGCAGCGCAACATCAAGGTGCGGGCGATGCAAATAAGCGACTCGCTTGAAGACGTCGTCCAGCGGACGGTTTTGCACTGACGATGTCGGCTCGCCACGGCGTATCCGCACCTGCATACCTCAGCGCTGCCGAAACGACGCCGGCGCGCACGGCCGGATCGCGATGAGTTGGCCGAAGGGCAACAGAGCCAATATCGGCAAATACGCAGCCGCTCGTTAGTTCGTTGTCCGCTGAGCTGAAAGATAGGC
Source organism: uncultured Alphaproteobacteria bacterium (assembly GCA_963829395.1). GTDB lineage: Bacteria > Pseudomonadota > Alphaproteobacteria > Rhizobiales > Xanthobacteraceae > BOG-931. The sequence continues at coordinate 288,369 of CAWHHX010000008.1, forward strand.
GGAGGTTTCGAACTCGAAGCCGCAGAACTCGCAAGCCCAGATGTTGCGGACACATCGCTCGCTTACGCGTTCCGACCACGTGGCGGCAATGATATAAGCCGCGCAATTTGGACAGAGATGAAGTGGTTTGCCGCTTGCGCTATCGATGTCGAGCGCCCGGCGCACATTGTCCATGGACGTCCTCCATAACGTCCCCGACCCTCCGGTAACCACGGTATCGCGCTACGCTCCGCGATCAAGTCAGCAACGCTGACATACCCAGAACAAAAAAAGGCGCGAGGCGGGCTTTTTCTGGATGACGCGCCGGCAAGCATCGTTGCCTGTAGCAACGACGCGTCCGATTTGAGGCCGTCGCGGTGCCGAAATCACGCGCGAGTCTTGCCCGCGCCGCGCCGTCGGAAGCGTTATCTATTTAGTCAACAATAAGGAATGTTCGCCATATTGGACGAAGCTTTTGATTTGTTTTAGTTTGGCGTCGTTTCGGGGACTTGCTCTGTCGGTTGGGGGAACATGCGAATTTTGCCGCTCGCTTGTATTTTGGCTGCAATGACTGTTGCCGCCATTGGTCAGATCATTCTGGCCAAGACGTTGCGTGCTGGCCCGCCAAGCGCGGTGGTCGAGGCCGAGATCCTCCCGGAGCCGTCGAGTTCCGTCGCGGTCTCGGTGCTGCCGGCGGCGCTTTCTGCCGGCGAACCGTCGTTCTCTGTCGAAGAGAAAGCGGCCGTCGACGTTCAGGAGGCGGGACCGGAAAGGCCGGAGCAGAATTTTTCAATTCGGGACTATGCGCCGGAATCGACGTCACCTGTGCCGACGCCGGAAAAACAGCACACGCCCTATCTGTTCTTTTATGTCTATTCGGAACTGCCGCCCGAGAAAAAGCCGGCGGAGATTCTTTTAGCGTCGCTGAAGGATACCCCGGTCGGCACGCCGCTCGAGGAGATCAAGCGCGCGGCCGATGCTTTCGGCCTGGATTTCAACTTCATGAAGACGGTCGCCAAGATCGAGTCCGATTTCGATCCCAAGCAACGCACCGGGTCGTATATCGGTCTCTTTCAGCTCAACAACTATGAATTCAACAAATACGGATCGGGCGAGATCACCAATGCCCGCGACAATGCGGTTGCAGCCGCCTACAAATTCGTCACCGAGGCCGTGCTGTTCGAAATGGACACGCGCAAGAAGCCGACCTTCAGCGATCTTTACTTGATTCATCAGCAAGGCTGGCAAGGCGCCGCGGAACACGTCAGCCATCCGGAGCGGATCGCCTGGAAATCGATGTGCGCCACCGACGAAGGCCGGGAAAAAGGCGAGCGATGGTGCAAGCGCGCGATCTGGGGAAATACGCTCCCGGCCATCAAGCATGTTTGGAAATCGGTGGAGAACATGACCTCGGCCGCGTTCGTGACGATGTGGCGCGAGCGGGTTGATCACCTCTATTCCCGCTATTCCGAAGCGACGGTCGAAGCGACGAAACGCTGACGGTCGGCATGGCCGGCCAGGCCGGCCGGTTGGCATTGCCGGCGCCGGCGAGGCGCGACGCCCCGCGCAGTTTGCTTACCACCGAACCGACATGGCTGCTGCGGCAGACTTATTAAGTCAAAGCTGACTCAAACTCTGTGCTGCTCCTTCGGCGCTTTTTGACCAGGCGCCGAAATGGACGCGACCGCGCGCGTCTTGTTCTGAAATAGTCGAGGATAACGTTGGCGCTGGCGGCACCCGGTTGGCCCGGTCACGGCCGGGAGGGGCAGATGGAATTCTACCTCAGCTTCGAACAATTGCTGGGCCGGGGCGCCAACAGCGTCGCGCTGATTTTCCTGCCCTTGTTCCTGGTCATGACCGTGCTCGAGGGTTTGGTCATCCTCTACCGGCAGGGAACCTATCCGTGGAAAAATGCCGGCGTGTCGGTGCTCATGACCGTCGGCCATTTCATCACCCAGGCGGCGACGCATGGGCTGATCTTCGGTGTGACTGCCGCGTCCATTTACCAGATCAGGCTGACGACCATTCCGGTGTCGTTCCACCATTGGTTCAGCCTGATCGTGCTGTTCGTTCTGGTCGACCTCGGCTTTTATGTCGAGCATCGCTGCTCGCATCGCATCCGTTTGCTGTGGGCTTCGCACAGCGTGCATCACAGCAGCGAAAAGATGCAGGCGACCACCGCGTTTCGCCTCTCTTGGACCCCTATCCTGTCCGGCGTGTTTCTGTTCTATTTGCCGATTGTCTGGATCGGCTACGATCCGGTTTGGGTCTACGGCATGGTGTCGCTCAGCCTGACCTATCAATTCTTCGTTCACACCGAGCTCGTGCCGCATATCCGCTGGCTGGAGTGGGTCATCAACACGCCGTCGGCGCATCGCGTCCATCACGCCAGCAACCCGGAATATATCGACAAGAACTACGGCGGCGTGTTGTTGGTCTGGGATCATGTGTTCGGGTCGTACCAGGCCGAACGGCCGGATATCGAGATTCGCTACGGTCTGGCGCATCCGCGCTCGGCGCCCGACAATCCGTTTGTTATTGCTTACGAGGACCTTTGGCTGACGCTCAAGGAGGCGTTCGACGCGGGAAGCGTGCGCAGAGCTTTCGCAAGGATGTGGGGGCCTCCATAAAGAGGGCTTGGACAGAGGATTTGGACAGAGGGCTTGGACAGAGGACTTGAAAAGAGGGCTTGAAAAGAGGGCTTGAAAAGGGGAATTGGCGCGGAATTCGGATTTGAACCGAGGCGGCGCCCGAGACGACAAAGCTACAGCCGTCTCATGTCTTCAGGGGAGAACGCCATGTCGCTCGAAACGTCGTCGCTCGAAACGCCGCCCCCGCCGTTGCCGTCGCAGCCGCGCCGCCGTCGGCGCTATGGCCTGTGGATCGCGCTCGGGGCCGTGGCCTCGCTGTTCGCTTTGTTCATCGTCGGGTGGGTGCTTTACGCCGAACCGATCAGATACGTCACCGGCTGGATGCTCACCGGCAATCCGTATCTGCCGGGATGCCGCACGACGATCGTGAGCGAGAGCACGACCGGGCCATTGTGGAGCCGCATGGCCGACATGAGCTGCGCCGACCAAACGACACACTTCGTGTACGTCAAGCGATCGGGCGTCCCGATCCCGCTGCTGGCATTCGGCAGCGTCGACGGTCCTGTGCCGGTTTCGGTGCGTCAGACCGGCGACAACGCATTCGAAATCGTGCTGGCGACGCCGCTCGCCGATGGCCGCACCAGCGTCCCGTTCAAGCTCAATCAGGATGGCGTGATCGCCGATTTGCAGGTTTTCGATCACGGCCGTCCCGTTCCGGTCTCCGGCAGAACCGATCTCCCCGAACTTTTCCGCTCGCTTGGCGGAAAACACCTGGAGTCCCGCTAGTTGGCGTTGCGGGGGTTGATCTGATCGGACGTGGTGGTGGTACTCTTGGCAAAGCGATCATCGCGCGAGCAAGGACGCACCAGCCGTGGGATTGCGTAAGCCAGGCGGTAGCAGCGAGGCAGAAATTGCTCAGCCGGGGTTGAGAACGGCTGGGGCCCAAAGTCAAGCGACGTCGCCGTCTCTCATCCGGTCGTCGTGGCCGATGTGGGATGGGCGGCAAGTCCATCAATGGAAGCGATGACCGCGATGAATAGTGTCTCAATATTCTGGATGCAGCTTGTCACGAGTGTTTTCGTCTTCGCCATCGTGGCGGTGTGGTACGTTTGGCCGTATCTAACCAAAGTTTCTCGCAATTCTGCTCTCACTCTGCTGCTCTTTGTGCATGTGTTCCGCTATGTGGGAATGACTTTGTTGGTTCCGGGTATGGTCGACCCGAAGCTACCCACAGAGTTTCTTTCCAGTGCTGCTTACGGCGATCTCTTAGCAGCGGCGCTGGCCTTCGCTTCTATCTTTGCTCTGCGGAGCGATTGGCGTGTTGCCATTCCTCTGGTGTGGGTGGCCAACACGTGGGGATTCGTCGACCTGCTGAACGGAGTACGCGGCGTCTTGCAGTTGAACGTTCCGAGCTTCAACCTCGCCACCTTTTGGTACGTCTATACGTTTTACGCTCCCTTGGTACTGGTTTCACATGTGATGATCTTTGGGGTTTTGCTCAAGTCCGGGTCTTGGAAGAAATAAGGTTTCGGACTCCGGAGGAGATAGCTTCATCGGCCCCCGCCTATCCGTGTCCGACGCCACGCGCGCCGGAACGACGACGGCCTATCCGTAGGGCGACGATAGTCTAGGGAAACGCCAGGCTCGGGGCACTGGGATTGATGGTCGCGACCGGGAAGATCGCTGCACGCGTTAAAGGCTGAACACAGCCGGTGGGTGGCAATACGCATTGGACGTTCGGCCCGCCTCAGCGACCGGCGCCAATTGTCATGGTGCGTGATATTTAGGGGATTGCCCGCGAAAAAGACGCGTGCACTATTGGCGCGTCGCAGCGATCCGACACCCAACGCGAGGCTGGCATGTTGCAATCGTGGATCAATCGCGGTGTGGCCTTTTGCGTCACGCATTGCCGTGCAGTTATTGCCGCCGCGTTGCTGCTTGCCGTCGCGTCCGCGGCTTATGCAGCGGGTCACTTCGCCATCGATACCGACGTCAATGATCTGCTTTCGGCGAAATTGCCGTGGCGGCAGCACGAGATTGCCTTTCACGAAGCCTTCCCCCAGACCGTCGATCTCATTTTGATCGACGTTGCCGCAGCGACACCGGAGGCGGCCACGGCGGCGGCGCGGGAGCTGCAGCGGGCACTCAGCGATAAGCCGGACGTTTTTCGCTCGGTGCGGGACGAGTTGGACAGTCCGTTCTTCCATCACAATGGCCTGTTGTTCCTGCCGCTCGATCGGATCAGGCATGTCACCGGCCAGCTCATTACCGCCAAGCCGATCATCAGCGGATTGGTGAGCGATCCAAGCCTGCGTGGCCTCGTGCGGGTCCTGGTCGGAATTCTTGATTATGCCAAGCAGGGATATGTGTCGCTCGACGGCATGGCGCGCCCGTTGAACCTGGCGGCGGCGACACTTGAGGACATCGGCAAAGGCGGCGAGGCGGAGTTCTCCTGGAAAATCCTCCTGCAGGGCGAGGAACGGCCGTTGGATCGGCACCGCTTTATCGAGGTCTGGCCGGTGCTCGATCACGGCGCTCTCGAACCGGGCGGGAGGGCGACCGCGGCCATCAGCCAGATCGCCAGCCAGCTCGGGTTGCGCGGCAAGTTCGGTGCCGAGATCACTCTCACCGGTCCGATCATCATTTCCGACAATGAATTTGCCGGGGTGCACCAGGGTATCGTGTTCAACAGTGTCGTCACCGGCGTCATCGTACTGGCGATTTTGTGGCTGGCGCTGCGATCCGTGCAACTCGTCGGCGCGGTCGTTGTCAATATCGCCGTAGGCCTGGTCATTACCGCAGCCGGCGGAATTTTGATGGTCGGCGCGCTCAATCCGATCTCACTGGCATTTGCAGTCTTGTTTGTCGGTCTCGGCGCCGATTTCGCAATCCAGTACACGGTTCGTTACCGCGCAGAGCGTCACGCGTCCGATAATCTCGAACAGGCCTTGAACGAGGCGGCCGCCTGGGTCGGCATTCCCCTCACGCTGGCGGCCGGAGCCGCGGCCGCCGGTTTTTTGTCGTTCACACCGACCGCTTATACCGGACTAGCGCAGCTCGGCATCATTGCCGGATTCGGCATGGTGATCGCCTATCTATCGAGCCTGACACTGCTGCCGGCTCTGATCCGGGCGCTGCGACCGCCGAGCGAGCCCAAGCCGCTGACCCTGATGGCGTTGGCGCCGGTTGACGCCTTCCTCAAGCGACACCGCGTTGCGGTCATTGTCACGACCGTTGTCGTCGTTGTTGCCGGGCTTCCGGCATTGCCGCATCTGCAATTCAATTTCAATCCGCTGGCGCTGGAGAACCAGAAGTCCGCGGCGCTGGTGTCGCTGTTCAGGCTGGGCAAGGCCGTGCCCTTGAGCACCGCGCGCGTGCTCGTGCCGCAGGACGCCGTCGCCACGACGACGGCAAAGGTTGCGGCGCTGCCCGAGGTCGGGGCGACGTGGACGCTCGACAGCTTCGTCCCGGCCGACCAGGACCAAAAGTTGCCGACGATCGAAGCCGCGCAAAAAGCGCTTGCCCCGGCGTTGCACAGCCCGCCGCAGCCCGTCGCCAACGACGACGAGAATGTCGCCGCGCTCCGACAGGGCATGCACGCCCTGCAAGACGTCGCCACTCAAAACGGCGCCGGCGCGGATGCGGCGCGACGCCTGGCCAATGCGCTCGACAAGCTCGCGCAGGCTGATGCCGCCCAACGCGCTCGCGCTACCAGCGCATTTATTCGTCCGCTCCAGCTCGATCTCGGCGACATCGGCGACAGTCTGACCGCGGGCCCGGTGACGCGGGCATCACTGCCGCCCGATTTGGTCCGCGACTGGATCGCGCCAGATGGGCGGGCGAGGATCGAGATCTGGCCCAAGGGCGACGCCAACGACAACGCCACCATCAAACGCTTTGCGCACGCGGTGCAGGCCGCGCAACCGGAGGCGACCGGTGAGGCAATCGGTTCGACCGGGTGGGGCAATACGATTGTCGCCGCGTTTGCCCAAGCGGCAGCCCTGGCGCTGGCTTCGATCGCGGTTTTGCTGTGGATCGTGCTGCGACGACTGACCGACGTGCTGGTGACCCTCATTCCGCTGCTTGTCGCGGGCATCGTCACGCTGGAAATCTGCGCGCTCGCGCACTTTGAGCTCAACTACGCCAACATCATTGCGTTGCCGGTGCTGCTCGGCATCGGCGTCGCCTTCAAGATTTACTACGTGACGGCATGGCGACGCGGCGAGAGCAACTTCCTCGAATCCGTGCTGACCCGGGCGGTATTCTACAGCACGCTGCTCACCGCCACCGCCTTTGGCAGTCTGTGGCTGTCGAACCAACCGGGCATTTCCAGCATGGGCAAGCTGTTGGCGTTATCGCTCGCCTGCACGCTCACATCTGCGGCGCTGTTTCAGCCGGCCTTGATGGGAGAGCCCAGGCGCGCCACCGATGATTCTGAACCGTCGGTCGGAAAGACGAGTGCCACCACCTGATCCGATCGATCATCGGTGCCGCTGCTGCTGAAAGCCATTGCGAGCACCGCCCAGGCTTCGACGTGCGTGTTTCTTCTGCGAAAGCTGGGCGAGGTTTGAAGAGCGAACCGTCAACGCATTGAAATGCTGGTGGGCGCTGTAGGGATTGAACCTACGACCTCTCCCGTGTGAAGGGAACGCTCTCCCGCTGAGCTAAGCGCCCGGTCCAGTTCGGCGCGGATTTAGAGACCGGCGCGGCAGGGTGTCAAGCGAGACCGCGATCCGTAGTGTCTCAGTTTGAATTTCCGCCCGCGCCCCATCCCCGCTGATCGGCCAAAAACGGGCGGACCGGCGAACGGGAAGTCAAAGCCGCTCCCGCCGACCGACGAACATCAAACGTCAGGCTATCGCTTGCCTCAGTTTGTCGCTGAAAGTTGAGCAGGAGGACGTTGCCGCATCTCCCACTGTCATTGTCTATGCCAAGACGGCGCTTGCGGCAAGCCGGGGTCCTTGTGCCATGGAGATGGCCCTCAATTCACATCAAGGGAGTCGCGAGCCGATGTCAGCTTCTGCCAGCATGTTTTCACAATCATTCTTCCACGGAACGAGGGCCGATGTGAGACCCGGAGACCTGATTGTCGTCGGCTACCTGTCCAACTTTACCGAAGCGAAGCCGCTATCCTGGGTATATTTCGCGGCTACGCTGGATGCTGCGATCTGGGGCGCTGAGCTGGCCGCCGGCAGCGGGCAAGAACGGATTTATGTCGTGGAGCCAACGGGGCCGATCATGGACGATCCCAACCTGACCGATAAGAAGTTTCCCGGTAATCCGACGCTGTCTTATCGCTCCCGCGATCCGCTACGCGTCATTGCCGAAGTTACGAAGTGGCAAGGACACCCGCCTGAACGGCTGCAGCAGATGAAGGACGGTCTCGCCCGTTTGCAGGCGGACGGTGCCGATATCATCGACTGACAGGGGCCGGAAACGGCAGCTTCCGCACTTCGATGCTTGAAAGCTGTCGTTTCCCGTTCCACCCCAATCCTGAAATTCAAATTGAGGCATTACCCGCGATGTCGTCACCCGCGATACTCGTCGTTTGCGTGGCGTGTCGTGCCGAAGCGATCCGGAAGGAAAATCGCAGCGCGTCGGATGGCGTCGCCGCGGAGCTTGGCATCGGCCGGCCATTTCGGGCCGGACCCTTTGGCCCTGGCAATAGCCGCCATCAATTCGAGGCGGCGCGCGAGGCAGTCGTTTGCAAGGCGCGAATGCGATCGGCGAGCGTGCCTTTGTTATCCTGCGGCGAATCCATGGTGGCATCGCCGGCGTCCGCGCTCGTGCCGTTGACGCCAGGCGCCCGCGCGGCTCTTGCCTGCCCGATGTCCGGGATCGCCTCCGCGAGCATCGACTCGATCGGCGAACCGGGACCTTCGAGCACCGCCGTGAGCCGCGCCACTTCGGCGGCGACGTCGTTGATGCGCTCGCGCAACAGCGCATTCTCGACCCGCTCGGCTGCCCAGGTCGTCTCGGCGTCGCGCTTCATGATCGCGATCTCGCGTTGCAGCCTGGTGCGCTCGTCGATGGCGGCGGCGAGTTGCGCCTCGAGCTGGCTGATGTCGGCGCGGAATTTGTCGACGGCGCCGCTGGTCCGGCCGCCGGCATTCTCGATCTCGTCGCGCAGATCGCTCTCGATCTTGTTGGCGGTTTCGAGGTCGCTGCGCAGCCGGGCGATCAGGAAATCGCGCTCCGCCAACATCCGGCCCTGCTCGCCGAGGCGCGTTTCCAGCTCCTGCACGCGGCGGCTCATGACCTCGGCTTCGGTCTTTTGCACCAAGAGCGTCCGTTCGAGCTCGCCGGTGCGGGCGGTGAGCCCATCGAGCTTGCCGCGCTCCTCGCCCGATTGCTTGGCCGCCGCTTCGGTTTCGGCGCGCTCGCGCGCCAGCCGCTCCTCGGTCGCGCGCACGGCGCGCTCATAGTCGGCGACGCTGACCTTCATCGCTTCGATTTGCGTGCGCAGCGCCGCAAGCTCGACGCGCTGGCTGTCGGCCATGATCGAGCGCTCGCCGAGCTCGGCCACCAACCTGGCGAGGTCGGCCTGCTTGTCGGCGAGCGCGCGTTCGGCTTCGCGCAGCGCGCTCGATTTGATCTCGAACTCCTCCTCGGTGGCGCGCAGCTGGTCGCGCAGGTTCTTGTCGCGGGATTCGAGCGCGATGATCTCCGCTGTCTTTTCGCCAAGCTCCTTCTTGAGCTGGTTGATGGCATCGGTCTTCTTGCCGAGCTCGGCGAGTTGGCCGGTCGTTCTCGCCTTCATCTGTTCGACGCTCATTTCGAGCCGGCGCGTCGACATGGCGAATTCGGCGCGCAGCTGATCCTTGTCGGCGCGGATTTCGGCGATCGACAGCGGGGTCGCCGCTTCGAGACGGCGCATCGTCAGCCGCACCGCGCGGCCATGGACCAGGGGGATGAAAAGCAATCCAAGCAGCGCCGCGACAAGGAACCCGATCCCGAAATACATGACCGGTTCGATCATGACACCACTCTTTGGGCCCGCCGCCGGGCTCTACGTTACCACGCCGAGGCGGCGCCGTACCTTCTTGAGGAACCGCTAGCGTAGACCGGGAACGGCCGCCGCGCCAGAAAAGACAATAGGCCGATGGCGACAAACCGATGACGCCGCCGGTCTTGGTCGCCAGTCTTGGTCGCCAGTCTATGGTCGCCAGTCTTGGTCGCCGCTCTTGGCCGCCGCTCTTTTGTTGTGCAGCTAAGGGCCGCCGGTCAGAACGGGTTCCAGGTCGGGCGCGACGTGAACTTGAGGTAGCCGAGATTGGCCCCGAGGCGGAGGCCGACGCCGGTGCGGATCGGCACCACCACGATATCGTTCGCCGTCAGCGCGGTCATGCCCAGCCCGCCGATGAAATAGGCAGAGCCGGCGATGCCGCCGAAGCGCTCGAAAATCGCCTCGGTCCGCGGCAGGTTGTAGACCAGCATCATGGTCCGCGCGCCGTCGGCGCCGGCATCGAAGCCGAGCGACGGCCCCTGCCAATAGACGCGCACGTCGCCGGCATTCTTGGTGTAGAGCGTGCCGTCGCCATAGCGCAGGCCGCCGACAAACGCGCCGCTCGCCTCTTCGCCGAGGATATAGCCGTTGGGCTGCCCCCATTGGTTGCCCGCTTTTTCCACGATCGAAGCCAGGCCGCGCGAGACACCGCCGAAAAAGTGGTGGCCCGCATCGATAATCTCGTTCGGCGAGAACTGGTTGCTGGGCGGCGGCTGCGGCGGCGGCGGCGCGATGGGCCCTACGGCCGAAGGCGGCTGCGGCGGCTCCGCCGTCTGCGCACCGGCCGGCGGGGCGCCGGAGAGGGCTACGAGCAACGCGCCGAGCGCACCGAGCCTCAGGGAGATAATGGCAAGTCGCGCGGCAGCATTCATCGAGCGTCCCCGGATTAACCCCATGCTCACATCGAGCCGGCTAAGTCTTACCCGCTAAATCTTAGTCCTCGGCTAAGCTTAACCCGGCTAAGTCTTAGTCCCCGGCTGAATCTCGGACCCGGCTAAGTCTCGGCTCAGCTTTTTGTCGGGCACAAGCGAATCAGCCAATCGTTCGCCAAAACTATGACCGCAGCACGGCAGCAACGGAAGCGATACCAAATCGGCCACGCAGTCGCGGGCGGCCTTGTGGGCCTTCTGGCGGCTCTGTCCCCGGCGTCGCACGCGGCGACGACGGAACGGATCGTGGTGGACCGGCATAGCGGCCTCGCCATTGCCGGCTATGATCCGGTCGCCTTCTATACCGACGGCAAGCCCGTGCCCGGCAGTCCCGACCTCGAATTGCAATATGGCGGCGCGGTCTGGCGGTTCTGCAACATCGGCAATCGGGAGGCCTTCGCGGCGCGGCCCGATGTCTATATGCCGAAGTTCGGCGGCTACGATCCGCTTGGCGTCGCTCGTGGCATCGCGGTTGCCGGCAATCCCACTGTCTGGCTGATCAGCGGCGGACAGCTGTTCCTGTTCTACGACCAGGATCGCCTCGCGACATTTACCGCCGATACCGAGCGCTTCATCGCCGCGGCCGAGCGCAAATGGCCGGACGTGCTGCACACGCTCAGCCCTTGAATTTCGGCCCTCTACCAGCCGGCCTTGAGGGCCCCTTCGGTCGGCGCAGGACCGGCCCAGGCGAGGAATGCCGGAATACGCAGGGCCGGGGTGCCGTAGGTCAAAGCGGCGCCGTCCGGGTCGATCACGCTGCCGCCCGCCGCCACAAGAACGGCGTGGCCGGCCGCCACATCCCAGTCTCGCGTCGGCCCGAGCCGGGGATAATGGTCGGCCATCCCCTCGGCCAGGCGGCAGAATTTCACCGAGGAGCCGCAGGCGATGCGGCCGGTGTGCGGCAGCGCCTCGAGATAAGCCTGGGTCGACGGGTCGAGATGGGATCGGCTGACCATGACGATCAGCTCGCCATCGGGGCGCGTGCGCGTGTGAATCGGCTGCGGTTCGGAAATCTGGCCCGAGGAAAATTCCAGACGCTCGGCGCCGCGCCCGACGATGCCGCGCCAGATCAAGCCAAGCGCCGGCGCCAGGATGATGCCGAGGATCGGCGCACCGCCGGAAACAAGGCCGATATTGACCGTATATTCATCGCGCCCGGCGATAAATTCGCGCGTGCCGTCGAGCGGATCGACCAGGAAATAGTCGGCGCCCGACGAACTTGCGTCGACGACCGGCCGGTCGCGCTCGGCCTGTTCTTCCGAGACGATCGGCACGGACGGCGCAACGCGGGTGAGGCCATCGCGGATGATCGCTTCTGCGGTCTCGTCGGCACGCGTTACCGGCGAGCCGTCGGCTTTGATGCGGAAGCCGCCGTCGCCCCGGGATTGGAGGATCGCCGTTGCCGCGGCGATGCCGATCGCGGTCAGCTCGTCCATAAGGTCGGCACCGGCGGTGATGTCGAAACTTGGCACGGCGCTCCCTGAAGTTCCGGCCTGCGGTCGGCCAAAGGATGCCCGTGTACCATACGGCCCGAGCCCCGGCACGATTGCCGAATCGCCCGCGCTGTGACACCCAACGCGGAGTTTAGGCGCACACCCGAGCGGAGTTTCTCATGTCCGCCCCAGTATCCGGTTCCATTGCCATCGGCGCTCTCGACCTTGCCGCGCTGCTGTGCTCGCGCGTTTGCCATGACCTGATCAGCCCCGTCGGCGCCATCGTCAATGGCATCGAAGTCATGGAGGAGGACAAGGACGAGGAAACCAAGACGTTTGCGCTCGATCTGATCAAGAAGAGCGCGTACCAGGCCTCGGCAAAACTGCAATTCTGTCGGCTCGCCTTCGGTGCGGCCGGATCGGCCGGCGCCCAGATCGATCTCGGCGATGCGGAAAAGGCGGTGCGCGGCCTCATCGAAGACGGCAAGACCACCTTGGCGTGGAATGTGCCGCGCCAGTTGCTGCCGAAAAACCGCGTCAAGCTCTTGCTGAATATGGTGTTGATCGCCGTCGGAAGCATTTCGCGCGGCGGAACGCTGACCGTCGATCCGGTGTCCGGCGGCGAGGGCATCGCCGGCTTTGTCGTCACGGCGTCCGGCCTCAACGCCAAGCTCAACCCGACGACGGCGGAACTGCTGGCCGGCAGCTCGCCTCATCCGGTCGATGCCCACGGCATTCAGCCGCTCTATGCCGGCATCCTGGCGCGCGATTGCGGGCTGGTGCTTTCGGCCGGCGGCGAAAGCGGCACCGTGACGTTAACGGCGCGCTAACCATCACGGTTGCGGAAACAACGCCGTCGGTTGCAAGCGCATCGGGTTACCGCAACCGAAATTAAACGCTTAGGCAACACACTGATCGCGAGACCGACCTGGCGCGGCAGCGTCTGGCCACGGGCGCGTGCGTCCTGCGCGCGTGGGGGCGGCGCCAGCGCGCCGGCCGTCAAAAGTGCTTGTGTGCGTAAGAGGCGCCATCAATGGACGACCTGCTCCGGGAGTTCCTGACCGAGACCAACGAGAGTCTCGAGCGTGTCGACGCGGAGCTCGTGCGTTTCGAACAGGAGCCGAATAACGGCGAGATTCTCGGCAACATTTTTCGCCTCGTCCATACCATCAAAGGCACCTGCGGCTTTCTCGGCCTGCCCCGGCTCGAGACGCTGGCGCACGCGGCCGAGAGCTTGATGGGCAAATTCCGTGACGGCATGCCGGTCACGACCGATGCCGTTACCCTCATTCTTTCCACCATCGACCGCATCAAGACCATCCTCGACGGGCTCGAAACGCACGAATGCGAGCCAGCGGGCGACGACGTCGATCTGATCGGGCAGCTCAATCACCTGACGCTGCATCAGGCGGCGACGCCGCGACCGTCCGCCGCCGATCCGGCGCCAACGCTGCGAGCCGTCGGGCTGGCGAAGGACGCATCGCCGCGGGAGCCGGCACACGACAAGCCCGCGGCTGACAGGTCTTTCTTCGACAAGGCTTCGACAGACAAGATTTCGACAGACAAGACTTCGACAGACAAGTTCGCGGCCGAGCGGCCCGACGACGACCGCGGCGAGCGGCCGGCCAACCATTCGATCCGCGTGCATGTCGAGACGCTCGACCATCTCATGACGACGGTTTCCGAGCTGGTGCTGACGCGCAACCAGCTGCTCGAGATCGTCCGCCGCCATGAGGATTCCGACTTCAAGGTGCCGCTGCAGCGGCTCTCCAACGTCACCGCCGAGCTGCAGGAAGGCGTCATGAAGACGCGCATGCAGCCGATCGGCAATGCCTGGCAAAAGCTGCCGCGCATCGTGCGCGATCTATCCGCCGAGCTCGGCAAGCAGATCGAACTGGAGATGCACGGTGCCGAGACCGAGCTCGACCGTCAGGTGCTCGAACTGGTCAAGGATCCGCTGACGCACCTGGTGCGCAATTGCGCCGATCACGGCATCGAAAGCCCGGCGCAGCGCATTGCGGCGCGCAAGCCGCCAAAGGGCACGATCCGCCTTTCGGCCTGCCATCAGGGCGGCCACATCATCATCGAAATCGCCGACGACGGCCGCGGCCTCGATCTGGCGCGCATCCGCGCCAAGGCCGTCGAGCAAGGCTTCGCCAGCGAGGCCGAAATGGCGGCGAAATCCGACTCCGAGATCTGCAATCTGATCTTCCGGCCAGGCTTCTCCACCGCCGCCAACGTCACCAGCATTTCCGGCCGCGGCGTCGGCATGGACGTCGTGCGCGCCAACATCGAACAGATCGGCGGCACCGTCGATCTGAAATCCGCGCCTGGCGTCGGAACCACGTTCACCATCAAGATTCCGCTGACGCTGGCGATCGTTTCGGCGCTCGTCGTCGAAGCCGGCGGCGAACGCTTCGCCATCCCGCAGCTCTCGGTGCTCGAGCTGGTGCGGGCGTCTGGCGACGGCGAGCATCGCATCGAGCGGATCAAGGACACGCCGGTGCTGCGGCTGCGCAACAAGCTGTTGCCGCTCATCCAGCTCAGGGAGGTCCTGCGCATCGGTGACGGCGAAAGCGACAAGGGCTTCGTCGTCGTCACCCAGGTCGGCAACCAAACCTTCGGCGTGGTGGTCGATGGCGTCTTCCACACCGAGGAAATCGTCATCAAGCCGATGTCGTCGAAGCTGCGGCATATCTCGGTCTTTTCCGGCACCACCATACTCGGCGACGGCACCGTGATCATGATCGTCGACCCGAACGGCATCGCGCAGGCGCTTGGCCGCATCGCGCCGGTGGCGCAGGCCGACACGATCGAGCGCGACGACGGCGAGGATGACGGCGACGAGGACTTGACGCCGCTGTTGGTGTTCCGCGCCGGCTCGGCACAGCCCAAGGCAGTGCTGCTCTCCCTGGTCGCGCGGCTGGAAGAGATCGATTGCCGCCGGATTGAAGTTTCCGACGGTCATTGCCTCGTTCAGTACCGCGATCAGCTCATGCCGCTGCTGCGCATCGATGGCCAGAGCGGCGCGAAGCAGGATGGCGCACAGCCGATTCTGGTGTTCGCCGATCGCGGCCGTTGCATGGGCCTCATGGTCGACGAGATCGTCGACATCGTCGAGCAGCGGCTCGATATCGAGGTGACAAGCGAGCGGCCGGGCGTGCTCGGCTACGCCGTGGTGAAAGGCAGCGCCACCGAGATCATCGATATCGGCCATTTTCTGCCGCAGGCTTACGCCGATTGGTTCCGCCGCCGCGACACGCGGCCGGCGCTGCTGACGCGGCGGATCATGCTGGTCGACAATTCGGCCTTCTTCCGCGACATGCTGGCGCCGCTGATCAAGGCCGCCGGCTACCAGGTCGTCGCCGCCGCGTCCGCCGCCGAGGCGCTCGCCGCCATCAAGTCCGGCGCCCGGATCGACATCGTCGTCACCGACATCGAAATGCCGGACATGGACGGCTTCGCGCTGGCCGCGGCGTTGCGTGAGGATCCGGCGACCGCGGCCATCCCGGTCATCGCGCTGTCCGCGATGGTGTCCGCCGACGCGATCGAGCGCGGACGCCGGGTCGGCTTCCACGATTTCGTCGCCAAGTTCGATCGCGCCGGGTTGATCGCGGCGATCAAGGAGCAGACCGACGATCTGCATCAGGCGGCGTGAGCGATGGGCGATTGAGAGACACGATGCACGACGATACCGCATTCACCGAATTCGTCACGTTCGCGATCGCCGGCCAGACATTCGGCCTGCCGATCGGCCGCGTTCAGGACGTGTTCAAGCCGGCGCGCATCACCCGCGTGCCGTTGGCGAGCGCGGAAATTGCCGGTGTCTTGAATCTGCGCGGCCGCATCATGACGGCGATCGATATGCGCCACCGGCTCGCCGTGACCAAGCGCGAGGAAGGCGCCGCGCCCATGGCGATCGGCATCGAAGCCAAGGGCGAGTCGTTCGGCCTCCTAGTCGACGCCGTCGGCGAGGTGCTCAAGCTGCCCGACGTCGACCGCGAACCCAATCCGATCAATCTCGACGGCAAGCTCGCCGCTTTGTCCGCCGGCGTCTATCGGCTCGACAGTGCGCTTCTGGTCGTGCTCGACGTCGACCGCGTGCTCGACCTGCGCGGCGAGCCGATGGCGGCATGAGCAAGGATGCGCAACCCAATGCAGCGATACGCCAGTAACGGAACATCCAAGCGGGTTCGCCCGCAAAGCGTGGAGTAATACATCATGAAGACATGTTTGGTCGTCGACAACTCCAGCGTCATCCGCAAGGTGGCACGGAGAATTCTGGAAGGTCTCGACTTTCAGATCGCGGAAGCGGAGAACGGCGAAGAGGCCATCGAGGCATGCCGCCGGCAGATTCCGGATGCGATCCTGCTCGACTGGAACATGCCGAAAATGGACGGCTATGAGTTTTTACGGGTGCTGCGCCGGCTGCCCGGCGGCGACAAGCCGAAGGTGGTGTTCTGCACCACCGAGAACGATGTCGCGCATATCGCCCGCGCGCTGCATGCCGGCGCCAACGAATACATCATGAAGCCGTTCGACAAGGAGATCGTCGAAGCGAAGTTCCAGGAAGTCGGCCTGCTCTGAGCTGCACCAGCGAGCGCCGGGGGGCGTTCGCGCCGATGAAATGCCGGCCGTCGAGGACCAGGCTCCAAGGCCAAGCGCCGAAGGCGGCGCGTTAAAAAATTTGAGTGGGGGAAGTCCGTAGGTCATGAATACCGTCGTTGCCACCACGAGTCCCGCCACGGTCATCGGCAAGCCGATCCGGGTGATGGTCGTCGACGATGCGATCGTGGTGCGCCGGCTGCTGACGCGCTGGATCGGCGCCGAACCGGACATGATGGTGGCCGGCTGCGTGCGCACCGGGCGCGAGGCGGTCGAGCAGCTCGAAGACTGCAATCCCGACGTGGTCGTCCTCGATGTCGACATGCCGGAGCTCGACGGCATTTCGGCGCTGCCGCTGCTGCTGAAGAAGAAGCCGCGATCTGGTCGTGATCATGGCTTCGACGCTGACGCGGCGAAGCGCCGAAATCAGCTTGCGCGCGCTGTCGCTCGGCGCTGCCGATTACGTTCCGAAGCCCGAGACCGCGCCCGATCCCTCGACGTCGGTGGCGTTTCATCGCGAGCTGGTCGATAAAATCCGCAATCTCGGCCGCCGCGGCCGTCTGCTGCTTCGCCAGCTGAAACCGGGCGCGGCGCCGCGACCGGCCGAGCCGGCGCGGCGCCGGCCGGCGACGGCGCCGCCTGCGGATCGCGCCGCCTTCACGCTGCGGCCATTCGCAATGACCCAGCCGCGCGCGCTGCTGATCGGGTCA
This sequence comes from uncultured Alphaproteobacteria bacterium, assembly GCA_963829395.1. Lineage (GTDB taxonomy): Bacteria > Pseudomonadota > Alphaproteobacteria > Rhizobiales > Xanthobacteraceae > BOG-931. The sequence continues at coordinate 305,622 of CAWHHX010000008.1, forward strand.
TCGACCGGCGGGCCGCAAGCGCTCACGACCTTGATCGGACAGATCGGCGGCCACGATCGACCGGGCGCCGATCCTGATCACCCAGCACATGCCGCCGACCTTCACGACGGTCCTGGCCGAGCATCTGGCGCGCGATCAGCGGCCGTCGCGTGCATGAAGCCGAGCACGACGAGCCGATTGTCGCCGGCGGCATCTATGTTGCGCCGGGAGGCCGCCATCATGCGGGTCGTGCGCGGCCGCGCCGGCCCGACGATCGCGCTGGGCGACGATCCGCCGATCAATTTTTGCAAGCCGTCGGTCGATCCGCTGCTCTCGTCGGCGGCGCAGGTGTGGGGCGCTGCCAGCTTCGCGCTTGTCCTGACCGGCATGGGCTCCGACGGCACGCGCGGCGCCGCCGACATCGCCGCCGCCGGCGGCAGCGTGATCGCCCAGGATGAAGAGACCAGCGTCGTGTGGGGCATGCCGCGCTCGGTGGCGGTGGCCGGCCTGTGCTCCGCCGTCCTTCCGCTCGATCAGATCCCGACAGAGGTCAATCGGCTGTTTGCGGGAGGCCGCGCATGACGCCGCTCGATTACGATTTCCTGCGCAAGGCGCTCAAGCAGCGCTCCGGCCTCGTGCTATCGGCCGACAAGCAATATCTGGTCGAGAGCCGGCTGCTGCCGATTGCGCGCAAGGCCGGTTTCGGCAATCTCGGCGAGCTCGTGGCTGCGCTCAACCGCGGCGATAACGACGCCCTGATGACGACGGTCGTCGAGGCCATGACCACCAACGAAACGTTCTTTTTTCGCGACAAGACGCCGTTCGAGAATTTCTCGCTCCGCGGTGCTGCCGGCGCTGCTTGCCGCGCGCCGGGCTTCGCGCATCATCCGCATCTGGTGCGCGGCCTGCCTCGACCGGGCAGGAACCCTATTCGCTCGCCATGGCGCTCAAGGATGTCGAGAGCAAGCTCGCCGGGTGGCGGATCGAGATCATCGCCACCGATCTGGCCAGCCAGGTGCTGGAAAAGGCGCGGGCCGGCATCTATAGCCAATTCGAGGTGCAGCGTGGCCTGCCGATCCAGCTCTTGATCAAATATTTCACCAAGGTCGGCGACATGTGGCAGATCGCGCCGGACATCCGGGCGATGGTCAAATTCAAGCAGCTCAATCTGCTTGGCGATTTCTCGGCGCTCGGCACGTTCGATTTGATCTTCTGCCGCAACGTCCTGATCTATTTCGACCAGGAGACGAAGATCGACGTGCTCAACCGGCTTGGCCGCGTCACCGCCAGCGACGGTTATCTCGTTCTCGGCGCGGCCGAGACCGTGGTCGGGCTGACGGACAGCTTCCGCACCTTGCCGGAGTTGCGCGGCCTCTATGTGCCGAACGGGCGGGCGCCGCGGCCGCAGGTTCTGTCCGGCGGCAAGCTTGCGCCGCGCCTGGTCGCGGTCAGCGGCGGGCGCTAACGTCCGGGTTCGCCGGAAAGACTGACGACAAGCGGCGCACCAAACAAAAACCCCGGCCACCGGCCGGGGTTTTGTCTCTCCCGAAGCGCGACAACGCTCAGGCGGAGATTTTCGCCTCGTCTTCGCTCGGCTCCCGCAGCACGTAGCCGCGGCCCCACACCGTCTCGATATAGTTCTTGCCGCTCGAGGCGTTGGCGAGCTTCTTGCGCAGCTTGCAGATGAAGACGTCGATGATCTTCAGCTCAGGCTCGTCCATGCCGCCGTAGAGATGATTGAGGAACATCTCCTTGGTCAGCGTCGTGCCCTTGCGCAGCGAAAGCAGCTCGAGCATCTGGTATTCCTTGCCGGTCAGATGCACGCGCGCGCTGTTGACCTCGACGGTCTTGGTGTCGAGATTGACGACCAGATCGCCGGTCTGGATGACCGACTGGGCGTGGCCCTTCGAGCGCCGCACGATGGCGTGGATGCGCGCCACCAGCTCGTCCTTGTGGAACGGCTTGGTCATGTAGTCGTCGGCGCCGAAGCCGAGGCCTCTGACCTTGTCCTCGATGCCGGCAAGGCCGGTGAGGATCAGGATCGGCGTCTTGACCTTCGATACGCGCAGGCTGCGCAGACACTTCGAAGCCCGACATGTCCGGAAGATTAAGGTCGAGAAGGATGATGTCGTAATCATAGATCTTGCCGAGATCGATCCCTTCCTCGCCGAGATCGGTCGTGTAGACGTTGAAGCTCTCCGATTTGAGCATCAACTCGATCGATTGCGCCGTGGCGCTATCGTCTTCAATCAGCAATACGCGCATGCCAGTCCCCTTCCTCGCCGCGCGGCTAAGGTTGGCGCGCCGTCCATGGCGGCCCCCGAAAAACGCCTTGGGACAAACTGATTCGAGACTGTAAACGCGGTATGGTTAACAAAACCTGATTCCCACATGCAAGCATCGCCTAGGCAAATTTCAGCGAATCGCCTTAAGAGTGTTGCAAGAGAGTGGTTTTTGAGCCACGCGGGCGCTCATAGGTCAGGTTAAGTTTTGGCGCTAACCGACTCCAGAAACTCGCCCCTCCATCATGGTTGGGCGGGCCATTCTATTCCCAAGGACGAGCGCAATGATTAACGGCGCGGGTAAATACACCGTTAAGACCGACGAATTAGAGGTAACCATCTGCCGTACAGAGGGCCACTGCGCCATGAAGGCGCTGGCGGAACAGATTAACGAACTCGACGGCATCGAGATTTACGGCCGCGTCGTCGGCGTCCGCGGGTTAATGGTCGAAGTCGCCGGGCCGCTGCATGCGATGTCGGTCGGCGCCCGCGTCGTCATCGAGACACCGGCGAAAAATATTCCGAGCGAAGTGATCGGTTTCTCCGGACCGTACGCGCTGTTGATGCCGTTCGCGCCGCTTGAAGGCGTGCGCCGCGGCTGCCGCGCGCTGGTTACCTCGGTCGCCGGCGCGGTGCGGCCGTCGCTCGGATGGCTCGGCCGCGTCGTCAACGCGCTCGGCGAACCGATCGATGGCAAGGGAGCCATTGCTTTACGGACCTTCGCCCTATCCATTCCGCAACGCGCCGCCGCTGGCGCATGCGCGCCGCCGGGTCGGCGCGCCGCTCGATCTCGGCGTGCGTGCGCTCAATACGTTCATCACCTGCTGCCGCGGCCAGCGCATGGGCATTTTCTCCGGCTCCGGCGTCGGTAAATCGGTGCTGTTGTCGATGCTGGCGCGCAACGTCGCCGCCGATGTCACCGTGATCGGGCTGATCGGCGAACGCGGCCGCGAGGTGCAGGAATTCCTCCAGGACGATCTGGGCGAAGCGGGTCTCGCCCGCTCGGTCGTCGTCGTCTCGACCTCCGACGAGCCGGCGCTGATGCGCCGCCAGGCCGCGCATGTGACGCTCGCCATCGCCGAATATTTCCGCGACGAGGGCAAGGACGTACTGGTGCCTGATGGATTCGGTCACCCGCTTTGCCATGGCGCAGCGCGAGATCGGGCTGTCGGCCGGCGAGCCGCCGACGGCCAAGGGCTATACGCCGACGGTGTTCACCGAGCTGCCGCGGCTTCTCGAGCGGGCCGGGCCCGGCACCGAGCAGGGCACGATCACCGGCATCTTCACCGTGTTGGTCGACGGCGACGACCATAACGAGCCGATCGCCGACGCCGTGCGCGGCATTCTCGACGGCCATATCGTGATGGAACGCGCCATCGCCGAGCGCGGGCGCTATCCGGCGATCAATGTGCTCAAGTCGGTGTCGCGCACCATGCCGCGCGCGGCCGATCCGGAATACCTGCCGGTCCTGAACCGGGCCCGCCAGGTGATGGCGACCTATGCCGACATGGAGGAACTCATCCGGCTCGGCGCCTACCGGGCCGGCACCAGCCCCGAAGTCGACGAGGCCATCCGCCTGCACAAGCCGCTGGAGGCTTTTCTGGCCCAAGGTAAGGAAGAAGCAACCAGCTTGGCGGAAGGTTACCAGCGTTTGGCCCAAATAATGGCGAGCTCGGAAACCGAACGCTAACGTTATCAGGGCAGACTCGCGGTCTGTGGCGCCGTGCGGACGCGTTTGACGGCGCCGTCGGTCCCGCGCCTTCGGGGGAGTAACAGTCGATGAAGTCCCGTGAGACGCTCATTCGCCTGAAGAAGTTTCAGGTCGACGAGAAACGGCGCAAGGTCGCGCAAATCGAGACGATGATCGCCGAATTCGACCGCATGGCGGGCGATCTTGAGCGCGAGATCCGGGTCGAGCAGGATCGTGCCGGCATCCACGATCCCGGGCATTTTGCCTATCCGACCTATGCCAAGGCGGCGATCGGCCGCCGCGAGAACCTCAAGCGCTCGGCCGACGAGCTGCGGACCCAGCTTGAGGACGCCAAGATGGCGCTCGGCGATGCCTTCGACGAGCTGAAAAAGGTCGAGCTGCTCGACGAGCGCGACCAGATGCGCGAGCGCGAGGCGGAAACCGCGGCCGAGCAGGCGGAACTCGACTCCATCGCGCTGATGCGGGTGCGCGGCGCGCCGGCTTAAGCTTGATAGAGCCGCAGTGACAAATTATCCCGTGCGTCTGGACGACCGACTGCCGCTATTGGCGCTCTCGACGGAGCGCCCGCTTCCCCGGCGATAATCGAGCGTTACCGCGTAAGGGCCTCCCTTTGTCGACGAGTGACCGTCACCGGCGATAATTCGGCCAGGCGCCGGGGGCAGGGGCGTGATGTTGACGCAAGCGGAATTGGTTGAACTGCTCGCGGCCGTCGCCGAGGGCGACGCCGCCGCATTCGAACGGCTCTATGACGCCACCCGCGCGAAACTGTACGGGGTGCTGCTGCGTATCTTGGGCAGGCCCGAAATGGCCGACGAGGTCATGCAGGAAACCTATCTCAAGGTGTGGACGATGGCTGCCAAGTTCGATCCGACCATCGCCAGCCCGATCACGTGGATGGTGGCGATCGCGCGCAATCGCGCCATCGATATCGTCCGCAAGAAGGGCGAGCTGTCGATCGAGGACGAGCCGGAAGCGCTCGAGTGTCGCCGCCGACACGCCGCCGCCGCTGGCGCGCCGCGAGATGACCGAGGAGCTCAAGAGGCTGTTGTCCTGCCTCGGCAAGCTCGATCCGGAAAAGCAGCGCATCGTGCTGCTCGCCTATTACAGCGGCTGGAGCCGAGAGCAGCTGGCGAGGAAGCTCGACATTCCCGTGAACACAATCAAGACTTGGTTGCGTCGCAGCCTGCTCGAGATCCGCGGCTGCATGGGAACGTGACGAAGGAGCTTGGCTAGCCATGTTTGAAGAGGACCAGGACACGCTCGCCGCGGAATACGTGCTCGGCACGCTGTCCGCCGAGGAGCGCGAGCACGCCGAGGCGTTGCTGTCGTTCGATCCGGGTTTCGAAGCGGCCGTGCGGCAGTGGGAGCGCCGGCTCGGCGAACTCAACGTCATGGTGGAAGCGGTCGAGCCGCCGACCGAGGTCTGGGACAAGATCAAGAAGCGAGGTCGGCCCGGAGACGGCGCCGGCCGATGCCGAAGCGGCTGCACGATGCCGAGTGCACCGATCCGATGCGCTGAAGCGCCGAGGTGCCGCAGGACCTCGACGCGCACTCGCCGGTCGCCGACATGGCCCGGATGCTTTTCCTGGTTGAAAAGGCGCTGTCATCCGGCCGCCGACCGAGACCGAGGCCGAGGACGAGGGCGAGATACGCCCCATGGCGCCATTTTCCCGCCGCCCTTGGCGGCGGAGCCGCGACGCGTTGAACGCAGCGCCGACGTCATTCGTCTTACCAAGCGCGTCGCGTCGCTGGCGCCGCTTGACGATCGGCTTTGGTGCGATTGCCGCGCTGTTGGCGGCTTACATCGCCGTGTCGCAGAGTCGCGCCCGATCTCATTCCGCCGCAACTGCGCGGCGTGGGCGCAAGGCTGATGGCGCGGACCGAGGGTGCCGGAGCGGGCGCAGCAGGATCGGCTGGTCGCCGTGCTGCAGCAGCAGCCGACTGCGCCGGCTTTTCTGCTCACGGTCGATACCCAGGCCACGGACGCTGGTGGTGCGGCGGGTTTCAGCGACCCCGGAAACGGGCCGCAGCTACGAGCTCTGGCTGATGCCGGGCCGCTCCTCCGCTCCGCGTTCGCTCGGCGTCGTCGGCAACGACGAATTCACCCAGCGCACGCTTCCAGGCAACTTCGATCTCGACACGCTGCGCGCGGCGACCTTTGCGGTGTCGCTTGAGCCCGCGGGCGGTTCGCCGAGCGGCGCGCCGACCGGCCCGGTTCTGTTCACCGGCAAGGCGGTGGAATCGCTGCCGGCCTCGCCGCCACCGCCGAAGCCGGCCAAGACGCTCAAAACGCGTGATGCCCGCGCGTGGCGGGCATCAAGGTCGACCTCATCAAGCTGTCAGCAAAAAGTCGCGGACGGTCGGGCTTACCGGATGGCCGGCAGGTGACCGCTGACGGCGGTCGGCTGGCCCGCCTTGACCAGCGGCGCGGTGCCAAGATCGAGGTCGCGGACATTGGCGAAAATGCCGACGGCGGCAACGACGTCGCGCACAGCAGACCGATCACGACGATCTTCAAATGCGTGCGGCGGTCCGCGCTGTACATCGAGTGGTTCATGGCAACCTCCCGTCTCTGCGTCTAACGGATGTAGCCCGGCGGCCGGGCCCAAACTGTGATTAAGCTCACATTAAGCATGATTGACGAAACGAGCCGTTTGCTCGGGACCGCATCACCAAGCTTGAACGCCGTGATAACCGGCGAAGGCCAGCATGTGTTCCGCGTGGGACGGTGCGGCTTGCGGCCGCTGCCGCAATTAACAAGTGAGAGCAAATAACGAATCGCTGCCGTCTTTGGACGCGGCGCACTGGTCCCGAACAAATCGGCTCTCAGATGCTCGCGACCGTCTTCAGCCGCGCCCGCGGGTGGATTTCCGATTGCGCCAGCACGCTCGTCTGCGCGCGGAAGCGCTCGACGATGCCGCGCACGAACGGCCGGATCCGGCCGAGGTCACCAGCACCGGCGCTTCGCCTTCGCGCGCCGCCTGCTCGAATTTCTCGCGCACCAGATTGATGAATTCGGTGAGCTTGCGACGGCTGCATGGCGAGGTTGCGATCGTCGCCCTGGCCGACGATCGATTCGGCGAAGGCCTGCTCCCATTTGGCGGTGAGCGCGATGATCGGCAGATAGCCGGCGGGGCTTGTGTGCTGCGCGCAGAGCTGGCGCGACAGCCGCGCCCGCACATGCTCGGCCAGCATCGCCGGATTGCGCGTCGCCGCTAGCCGTCGGCGATGCCTTCGAGGATGGTCGCGAGATCGCGGATCGAGACGCGCTCGGCCAGCAGGATCTGCAGCACGCGCTGGATGCCGGAAATGGTGATCTGCGACGGCACGATGTCCTTGATCAGTTCGCCCTGTTCCTTCGGCAGTTCCTTGAGCAGTTTCTGCACCTCGCCGTAGGAGAGGAGCTCGGACATGTTGGCCTTGATCAGTTCGGTCAGGTGGGTGGCGAGCACGGTGGCCGAGTCGACGACGGTGTAGCCCTTGACCGACGGCTTCCTCCTTGAGCGACGCTTCGATCCAGGTCGCCGGCAGGCCGAAGGTCGGCTCGGTCGTGTGGGTGCCCGGCAGCGTCACCTGCTTGCCGGCCGGATCCATGACCATGTACTGGCCGTGCCAGACCTTGCCGGTGCCGGATTCCACTTCCTTGATCTTGATGACGTAGCTGTTGGCGTCGAGCTGGACGTTGTCGAGGATGCGCACCGCCGGCATGACGAAGCCCATTTCGGTAGCGAGCGAGCGGCGCAGCGCCTTGATCTGCTCGGTCAGCCGGTCGCCGCCGTCGGTCGCATTGACCAGCGGCAGCAGCGCATAGCCGAGCTCGATCTTGAGGTCGTCCATCTTCAGCGTCGCCGACATCGGCTCTTCCGGCGGCGGCCGGCTTGTCGGCGTCGGCTTTTTTGGCCTCGGCCGCGGCCGCCCGCTTGTGGCGGCGGTCGATCACATAAGCGAGGCTCGCCGTGCCGCCGCCGAGCGCCAGGAAACGGCATCATCGGGATGCCCGGCAGCAGCGCCATCACCAGCATCACCGCCGCCGACATGCCGAGCGCTTTCGGATAGCCGGAGAACTGGCTGAGCAGCGCCTTGTCGGCGGCGCCGGAGACGCCGGCCTTGGAGACCAGCAGGCCGGCGGCGATCGAGACGATCAGCGCCGGCACCTGCGTCACCAGGCCGTCGCCGACGGTGAGCAGCGTGTAGGCGTGGGCGGCCTCGGCGAAGCTCAGGCCCTGCTGCATGATGCCGATGACCATGCCGCCGATGACGTTGATCAGCACCACCAGCAGGCCGGCGATGGCGTCGCCGCGCACGAATTTCGAGGCGCCGTCCATGGCGCCGAAGAAGCCGGATTCGTCCTCCAGAGTTTTGCGCCGCCGCCGCGCGTCCTTCTCGTCGATCAGGCCGGCGGAGAGGTCGGCGTCGATCGCCATCTGCTTGCCGGGCATGGAATCGAGGTGGAAGCGGGCGGCCACTTCGGCGATGCGGCCGGAGCCCTTGGTGATGACCACGAAATTGACGATCACCAGGATGGTGAAGACGATGATGCCGATGACGAAATTGCCGCTCATGACGAAATTGCCGAACGCCTGGATGACGTGGCCGGCGGCGTCGGTGCCCTCGTGGCCGCGCGCCAGGATCAGGCGCGTCGAGGCGAGGTTGAGCGCCAAGCCGCAGCATGGTGGCGATCAGCAGCACGGTCGGGAAGGCGGAAAATTCGAGCGGCGTCTGGATGAACAGCGACGTCATCAGGATCAGCACCGAGAAGGTGATCGAGATGGCGAGCGCGAAATCGAGCAGCAGCGACGGCAGCGGCAGGATGAGGATGACCAGAATGGCCATCATGCCGACGGCGAGCCCGATGTCGCTGCGCCGCAGCAGCGAACCGAGGTCGGCAGGCGCGATAGCGCCAATGCTCCGTCGCTGCGCTCGGCCGAGGTTGCGTCGGTCATGTCGCTCGATTGCGCCCGTCGGTTACGGTCACGTGCTTGCGAAGCTATGCGCGGCGGCCGTCGGGCCGCCGGCACGCACGAAAGGAAAAGGCGCCGCGCTCGCGTCCAAGGCTGCCCCCGAAGGTGCGGTGGAAATGGACACGGACTACGGAGTTACCTCCCCCGGCAAAATGTGCCGGGTATATGGTTACCGGCGTGGTTAATATGGCCCTATACGATGCCCGGATTCGGTGGTTTTCCGCTCACGCCCCGCCAAAGGGGCGATCCGGCGGTTAGGCTCCGGTCCGCTTTCGCGGCGACGAGCGGATAACCAGCTATCTGTAACTCATTCGACGAGGCAGCCGGCATGCATTCGCACCCCATGACCTACTGGACCCATGGCCACGCCTTTCTCGGCGCCCATCACGGCGAGCATGAGCGGCGCACCTGGAGCGTGGTGGCGCTGACCGCCGCGATGATGGTCGCCGAAATTGCCGGCGGCTCGATGTTCGGCTCCATCGCCCTGGTGGCCGACGGCTGGCATATGGGGACCCATGTCGCCGCGCTGGCAATCGCCGGGCTCGCTTATCTGTTCGCGCGCCGGCACATGCACGATCCGCGCTTCTCGCTCGGCACCGGCAAGTTCGGCGAATTGGCGGCGTTCGCCAGCGCCATCATCCTCGGCATGATCGCGCTCGGGATCGGTTACGAATCGGTGCTGCGGCTCGTCTATCCCGTCGCCATTCACTATCGCGAGGCGATCCCGATTGCAGCGCTCGGATTATGCGTCAACCTCGCCAGCGCCTGGCTGTTGCGCGAAAGTCATGATCACGGACATGGTCACGACCACGAGGGCGCTCATGAGCACGATCATGACGACCACCACGATCACGATCATGCCCATGCCGGGCATCATCAGGATTTGAATTTCCGCGCCGCCTATGTGCACGTGCTCGCCGATGCATTGACCTCGGTGCTGACGATCGCCGGCCTGTCGGCGGCGTGGGCGTTCGGATGGACCTTCATGGACCCGGTGGTGGGACTTGTCGGCATGATCGTCATCTTGTCCTGGGGCCTGAGTCTGGTTCGCTCCGCCGGCGGCGTGCTGCTCGACACCGTTCCCGATCCCACGCTGGCGCAGCGCATGCGCGAGCGGATCGAGACGGACGGTGACCGGCTGGCCGACTTGCATCTGTGGCAGCTCGGCCCCGGCCATGCCGCCGTCATCTGTTCCGTCGTGTCGGATGCGCCGCAGGCGCCTGCGGTCTATAAGCAACGGCTGGAAGATCTGGCCGGCCTTTCGCACGTGACCATCGAGGTCAATCAGTGTCCGCATGCCGGCGAAGTGGCGAAATAGCAACGTAGCGAATAGCGGGTAGCGAATGGGGGACAGGCGCGCGTTTTCTTACCATTCGCCATTCGCCATTCGCTATTCGCTCGTCGCCGCTGTGGCGGCAAGCGTCAGTGCGCAGGCGCTCGCCCAGGAGCGCCCTGCCGCATTCGTCGATGCCGCAACCGTCGTGCCTGGGCTTATTGTTGAATCCCGATATGCCGGCGCGCACAACTTCGTCGGTCGTCCGATCGACGGCTATGAGGCGCCGCGCTGTTTCCTCACCATGGCGGCGGCGCAAGCCCTTGCGGGGGTCGCCGCAGACGTCGCCAAATACGGTCTCGTGATCAAGGCGTTCGACTGCTATCGGCCGGTGCGGGCGGTCGCCAATTTCGTACGCTGGGCGCACGACCTCGACGATGTCGCCGGGAAGAAAGAATTCTATCCCGAGGTCGACAAGCGGACGCTGTTCCGCGACGGCTACATATCGCCGCGCTCAGGCCATTCGCGCGGCTCGACCATCGATCTGACGCTGGCGCACGCCGACGGCCGCGAGCTCGATATGGGCACGCCGTTCGATTTCTTCAGCCCGAAATCCTGGCCCAATGACGCCAGCATCAGCCACACCGCCATGGTCAACCGCGCCGAGCTGGCAAACGCCATGCGCCATCACGGCTTCCGCCCTTACGAGAAGGAATGGTGGCATTTCACGCTGTCGCATGAGCCGTTCCCGAACACGTATTTCGATTTTCCGGTGAAGTGAGCGTTGGACGAAACGGCTCGCGCTTTTGGCGGGGCGGCGTCATTCGCCATCGCCGCGCGTCGTCAGCGTCATCAGGGTGACGGTCGCCAGCGCGCAGAGTTGTTCCTCCCCGGCTGCGTCGACGCCGTACAAACTGACCTGCGACACCGTCAAGGTGCGGCCGGCCCGGACCACTTCGCCGACGGCGCGGAGCTGATGCGCTTTGGCGGGCGTTAGAAAATTGATCTTGTATTCCGCCGTCAGCATCCACTGCCAGGTCTCGATCAAGGTGGCCGCGGCGCAGGCGCCGGCGGCGTCGGCCACCGTGCCGATCAGCCCGCCGTGAAAGAAGCCGTTCTGCTGGGCGAGCTCGCTGCGGAAATCCGCGACGATGACGCATCGGCCGGGAGCCAGTTCCTCGATCCGGGCATCGACGAACTGCAAGAAGCCCTGGCGGCCGAAAGCCTCCTTGACGCGCTCGGCGTAGTTCGGATCGCGCGCGGCGAGCGGCTTTGGAGCTTTGGTCGGAGGCATGTTGGATGATTTATTCGACGGCATATTTGAAGGCTTTGGCGGCGGTTTCCGCCAGCCTCAATCGGCGTAGCCCGGTGGCGGCACGAAGCCGCCGAATTCGCGCTCCATGAGCGCGGCGAAAGCGATGGTCGTGCGGTCTTCGAGATAGGGACCGACGATTTGCACGCCGACCGGCAGGTCGGTCTCGGACAGCTCGATCGGCGCCGCCGTGGCCGGAAGGCCCGGTGTCGTCGCGATCTCCGGCCAGACCAATTGATCGAAGAACGAAAACTGCTTGCCTTCGATCTCGACGCGGCGCTCCAACATCGGCGTGTGATCGTGCGGGAACGCCACCGTCGGCATCGGCGGGCAGAGCACCACGTCCCATTCGCGGAAGAGTTCGGCCCATTGCTGCTGCAGAGCGATCCGCGCCCGGTCGGCTGCCGCCCAGTCGCGGTGACTCAAGACCGCGCCGCGATGGCGTTCGGCCTCGAGGCTATCGTCGTCGTCCTTGACCGCCGCCGCGGTCGTTTGCGCCTGCTGATAGATTTCGGGCGGCCATCGCTCCGACAGCGCCGACATCAAAAGACGCATGTAAAGCCGCGCGGACGCCGCGAGATCGGGCAAAAGCGGGCTCGCGTGTGCCACCTTGGCGCCCGCTTTGGCCAGACGCTCCGCCAAACGGTCGAGCGCCGAGCGTACCGCTTTGGTCGTCGGCAGCAACGGATGATCGTCAATGACCAGGACACGAAAATCCTTCAGGCTGTCGTGGCGCGGCTTCGGCAACGCCAGCCGATAAGCGATGCCGGCCCGCGCTTCGTCGGGACCCGCGGTCACGTCCAGCGCCAAATCGAGATCGGCGGCGCTGCGCGCCATCGGCCCGACGACCGCGAGATCGCTGATGCGCTGCACCGAGCCCGGGACGCGGTGTCCGCGCGGCGGGATGAGATTCAAGGTCGGCTTATGGGCGTAAATGCCGCAATAGTGTGCCGGCACGCGCAGCGAGCCGCCGATGTCGGTACCGAGCGACAGCGGCCCAAAACCGGCGGCGAGCGCCGCCGACGATCCACCGGACGATCCGCCCGGCGTGCGGCCGAGATCCCACGGACTGTTGGTCGTCCCGTAGATGTCGTTGTAGCTCTGCCAATCGCCCAGAAGGAATGGCACGTTGGTCTTGCCCAGGATCACGGCGCCCGCCGCCCGCACGCGAGCGACCATGACCGCATCGTCTTGCGGCACGAAATTCCTGAATGCCGGCACGCCCCAGGTCGTCGGCAGGCCGGCGACCTCGAACGATTCCTTGATCAGCATCGGAATGCCGAGGAGCGGGCGCCGTTCGCCGCGGGCCAGCGCGGCGTCGGCGCGCTTGGCCGCGTCCCGCCCGCGATCGAAGTCGCGCACCACGACGGCGTTGAGTTTTTGATCGAGCGCCTCGATACGGGCGATGACATGGTCGGTCAGTTCGAGCGCGGAAATCTTGCCGGCTGCAAGTGCGGCGACGAGTTCCCCGGTCGTGCCGTAGTTCAACAAATGATCGTTGCCGCTTTGAACTTGCATATCGCCCGCCCTTTTTTCACCACGCGCAAACAAGCGGGCCCCGACAAACGCCCCAAGCGATGCCCCGAGAAATCAAAACCTGGCAACCAGCGCGATACCGCCTACCATAAGTGCGGCGCCGACGGCGCGCCAGCCATTCAACCGATGGACGTCCATGCCAAACCAGCCGAAATGATCGATGGCAAGCGACATGAGGATGTTGGCCGTGATGGTCAATCCGGCAAATGGGCCCGCACCGACCTTGTTGACGAACAATAAGCCCGCGATCACCGCGAATGCGCCAACGAGGCCGCCAAGCGGCGCCCACCACGGCATCGCGCTGACGCCGGCGAGAGTCGGCAATGGGCGGGGCTGGCACATCACCAGACAGGCCAAGAGCGCGACGATGGGAAGGAACGACACCAAGCTGGCGAGCCACGGATTGGTCAGGGCGTTCCGCAGCGCGCCGTTCATCGGCGGCCCCCAAGCCTGCAACGCTCCTGCGATCAGGATGACGGGATAGAGCCAGACGGCGCTCAAATCTTGCATGGGCTCGGTCCTTTGATTGGCCCTCACCCCACCAGCAAGGCGGCGGCGATGGCGAGAATGAGGGCGGGCGGCATCACCACGATGCCGATTTTCAGGAATGTGCCGAAGCTGACCGAATGGCCTTCACGGCGCAGCGCCGCGAGCCACAGAATGGTCGCCAGCGAGCCGGTCACCGAAAGATTAGGCCCGAGATCGACGCCGATGAGCATCGCGCGGGTGACCTGATCGGAGATGGGTGCGGCCTGTATGGCGCTGCCGGCGATCAGACCGGCCGGCAGGTTGTTGATGAGGTTGCTGATCGTCGCCACGACGACGCCGGCCGATGCGGCGGTCCCCATGGCCGACCTTTGCGCTCCGTCGTGCAACAACGCAGCGATCGTATCGATGAGCCCGGTCTTGGCGAGGGCCTCGACCAGCACGAACAGCCCGGCGACCAGCGGCAACACGCCCCAGGAAATATCCTTGACGAGATTCCACGGCTGTTTCTGCTCGCGGATCAGCACGACTGCGGCGGTGAGCGCGCCGGCGATGGCGGTGGGAAGCCCGAGCTGGAGATCAAGCGCCGACGACGCCAAGAGCACGACGGCCGTCGCCGCAATGCCGGCGGCCGCCATCTTGCCCGATCCGGACAGCGCGGGCCGCGGAATGTCTTTGGCGATCTCCTCGCGCAGTGCGCCGCGCTGCGTCCAACGCAGCAGCAGATAGGTCGCAACGATCGACACCAACGACGGCAGCAAATAGGCCGGCAGCCACTGCAATAACGGCGGCATGCGGCTGCCGTAAATGACCAGATTGGCCGGGTTCGAAATCGGCAGGACGAACGAAGCCGCGTTGGCGATGAAAGCACAGATCAGCAGATAGGGCAGGGGCTCCTTTGCTTTGGCGGCCTTGGCCGCTGCCGCGACGGCCGGCGTGAGCACGACCGCGGTGGCGTCGTTGGAAAGGAAGATGGTCACCACCGTGCCGACGCCATAGGTCAAGAGGAACAGCCGGCGCGCCGAGCCCTTGGCTTGGCTTGTCGCTTCCGCCGCTAGCCAGTCGAACAGCCCTGCCTCGCGCGCGACCTCCGCCAATAGCATCATGCCGAACAGGAACAGATAAACGTCGGTGCCCTTGGCGATGCCGGTCAGTGCTTCCGGAATGGACACCAATCCAAGCGCCACGAGCAATACGGCGCCCGCCACCGCCCAGACGGCTTCGGCGAGGTTGAAGGGGCGCAGAATGACGCCGGCTGCGGCAAGCGCGGCGATCAGGTAGATCGCGGCTGTGGTATGCGACTGCATGCGCGGGTTCTTATCGGGTCGCTATCCGGTGGGTTTCATTGCGGCTGCGGAAACTCGCGGCGCCTTATCAGGCCGCTCATCGATTTCACCGGGTGATCGAGGGAGCGTCTCGGGCATGCCGAAGAAGAACACCAGTACGCCCAAACTTGCGACGCCGGCCAGCGTGAGGAAGGCCGCATTATAGCCGGCATGCACGACGACCAGACCAGCGAGCGTGGTCGACAACGCGGCGCCGATTCCCTGTGCCGTCAGAATCGCGCCTTGTGCCACGTTGAAGCGTCCCGTGCCGCGCATCAAGTCGGCGACGACGATCGGAAAGACGGCGCCGAAAATCCCGGCGCCGACGCCATCGAGTGTTTGCACGGCAAGGAGCCAGAACGGATTATCCGACAGGGTATAGAGACAGCCGCGCAGCGGCAAAACAAGAAAGCCGGCCAGAAACAGCGGCTTTCGGCCCCATCGGTCGGCACGGGCGCCGACCAGCATGGCCATCGGCACCATCACGATTTGCGCCCCGACGATGCAGGCGGCCATCAATGTCGTGCCGAGCTTGTTATCTTGCAGGGCGAGCTTTTGGCCGACCAACGGCAGCATCGCCGCATTGGCGAGGTGAAACAGCACGACGACAACCGCGAAGATCAACAGCGGCTTGCAGGTGATCAGCACCCGCCAGCCGCTCGGCGCGTCGTCATCGGCGGCGCTATTGTCCTCGCCGGCAAGCCTGTCGTGCAGGCCGCGGGCGAGCTCATTGTCGATTTCGCGGCCGGGAATGGTGAGCAGGCTGAGCAGGCTCGCCGTCGACATGGCGGCGAGCAGATAGAAGACAACGGTCGGACCCCACAGATAGGCGGTCGCGCCTGCCATCACCGCGGCAAAGGCATTGCCGGCATGGTTGAAGGATTCGTTGCGGCCGACGCGTCTGGTGAAGGCGGCATGGCCGACGATGCCGAGAGATACCGCCGCTAGTCCTGGCCCGAATACCGCCGCGGCGGCGTGGGCAGTCGCCTGCGAGGCGGCAACCGGGATGAAGCTGGAGAAAAGCGGCAACAGCAGCGAAGCCGCGGTGACCGCGATGGCGGCGGCGACCATGACGGCGCGCTTCGAATGCGTCGCGTCGATGAGCCAGCCTGCTGGCGTCTGCGTGACGATGCCGGCCGCGGTTGCGATCGACATCACGACGCCGATGCTGGCTTCGTCCCATTTCTGGACCGTGAGCAGATAAATCGCCAGATAGGGCCCGAGGCCGTCGCGGACGTCGGCCAGAAAAAAGTTCGCCGCGTCGAGGCCGCGGTTGGCGCGCTTTGATCCTGCCGTCGCAGAGTGCTTAGCCATCGATCCGCATCGAAAGGCGCGGCCCCGGCCGCTAACGACGGCGCGTGGAATTCGTTCCGGCCGGACTCGGCCGGACGACCGGCGGATCGATTCCGGGCGCGGCGGGTTTGACGTCGCTCAAGCGTCCAGCGCTTTGCGAACGGCGCTGGCGAGGTGCTGGCTGGTGATGGGTTTCTGGATCAAATCGACGCCCGGATCGAGCCGGCCCTGGTGGACGATGGCGTTGCGCGAATATCCGGTCATGTACAGGATTTTCAGGAAGGGCTGGCGCTGTTTTGCCTCCTCCGCCAGCTTGCGGCCGTTCATGCCGGGCATGACCACATCGGTCAAAAGCAGTCGGACGGTCTTGTATTCGTCCAGCAGGCGGAGCGCATCGTCGCCGTTCGCCGCCTCGAGCACATCGTAACCGAGCGTGCCGAGGGTTTCGACGACGTAGCTGCGCACGTCGCGGTCATCCTCGACGACCAGCACGCATTCGCCGGAACGGCCGCGGCTCGGTTCGCGGACGGGCTCCTCCGCCTCGGACGGCTTGCCGACGAACCGCGGCAGATAGATTTTGATCGTCGTGCCTTCACCGATCTCGCTGTAGATCTTGACGTGTCCGCCGGACTGCTTGACGAAGCCGTAGACTTGGCTCAGCCCGAGACCGGTGCCCTGGCCGGACTGTTTGGTCGTGTAAAACGGCTCGAAAGCGCGATCGATCACGTCCTTGGTCATTCCCGATCCGGTGTCGGTCACCGCGATCTGTACATATTGCCCGGGCCGGACGTCGGCATTCTGATTGCAGTAGCTGTCGTCGAGATAGGAATTGCTGGCTTCGATCGTGAGCTTGCCGCCGTTGGGCATGGCATCGCGGGCGTTGACCGCGAGGTTGAGAATGGCGGCCTCAAGCTCGGCGGCATCGGCCTCGACCGGCCAGGCGCCGCCGCCGCCGACAATTTCCAGCGAAACATCCTCGCCCAACGCGCGCCGCAAGAAGTCGGACAGGCCGTTGAGGGCGCGATTGACATCGAGCACGGTCGGATTGAGCGGCTGCTGCCGGGAAAACGCCAACAGCCGCTTGGTCAGCGTCGAGGCGCGTTGCGCGCCCCGCATGGCGCTTTCCAATCGGCGCGCCAGCTTGATCTGGCCGCCGTCGGTCCACGTTTCCACTTGGCGCTGCGCGGTTTCGAGATTGCCGATGATGATGGTCAGCAGGTTGTTGAAGTCGTGGGCGACGCCGCCGGTGAGATGGCCGATGGCGTCGAGCTTTTGCGATTGACGGAGCGCTTCTTCGGCCGCCGAGCGCCGGTCGATCTCCGCGTAAAGCCGTTGCGGTTCGCCGCAACACGGCGAACAACGTAAAAAACAGGATCAGCGTAACCGGAACGCCGTAAATCAGATGCTCCGCCATTCCCGACAGCCCACTCGCTTCGGATCGTGGACAATGCAAAGCCGGATGTCAGATAAAGCGGTGTGCCGCCAAAGCGGCGCGCAGCAAAGCGACGCTCGACATGGTCGATCTGCGAGATCGTCGTGTAGATGCCACCTGCCGGCGACTGCGCGACGGTCCGGCGAAATCCGGAATGTTCGTCGAGGCGTTCGGGCGCTCCCGGCGGCGCTAGCGGGTAGCGCGCCAGGAACAGACCATCGTCGCGGATGAGCGCAAATTGCTGGCCTTCCGCATAGGCCAGGGTCGCGAAGAAACGGAAAAAGTTGCTCGGCAGCACCGAGACTTCCAGGACGCCGACGAACTCGCCGTCATGCACGAGCCGCCGGCTGACGGTGAAGAACGGCTGCCCGCTGAACCGCGACTCGTAGACTTGGCCGTAATAGGTGCCGGCATCGCCATGAATGATGGGCCCGGAAAAAATCCCGGTCGGCAAAGCTTTGATCCGGTGCCGGTTGGAGCCAGGAGGAGACCAGCGGCCGTCCATCCTTGTTGTATATCCAGATGGACTGGACGGCCGGTATCTGAGCGGCGAGCTTTTGCAGCAGATCGTGCAGACGGCTCTTCGTCGCGGCGGATGTCGTCGTCCGACATGCCGGCGACCAGGTCGTTGGCGGTGTTCAAGGCCAGATCGACAAGTTCGAAGGTCTTTTGCGCCTCTTCCTCTTGCACGTCGAGCGACCGCTCCAGCCGTTCGTCGGTCAGGGCCGCGAGGCTGCGGTAGCTGTTCCAGGCGGCGAAGGCGAAAGGGCACAGGGCACGAGCAAGGATGCGGCCATCGCCGTCCGCACCAGCCGGATCGTCAGGTCCCGCGCCTGCATTCCACCCGTTTCCTCGCCCGAGGCTGCACAGTAATTTAGCCCCTGCACAAGCACCAGACGCTGCGACAAAGGATCATAAAACGCTGTCGATCCCACGGCCGACAACGCGATCAACCCCTATATCGGCTATCGGCCTACGCCGAATCTGCTTGCCGCCGTCTCGGGCGGGAATCCGCACAAGGTGGACGACGCCAAACACATAAATAGATGTGCAATACATGTGCGGCAGGACATCGGCCGGTCATGTCGTGCCGTGTCCTGGCATCACGTTCGAGGGTTCGCCGACGATCCGCTATGGCGTAGAAAGCGACAGCTCGGCCCTATGTGCTGCCGAAGGAGGAGAAACAAGATCATGTTCATCGCCATGAATTGTTTTCGCGTGAAGCGGGGCTCCGAGGAAGCCTTTGAGAAGGTATGGCTCAGTCGCGACTCCTATCTCGACCGCGTCCCCGGCTTCGTCGAGTTTCACCTGCTCAAGGGGCCGGAGACCGAGGACCACACGCTCTACGCCTCGCATACGATCTGGCAGAGCAAAGCCGCGTTCGAGGCGTGGACCCGATCGGAGGAGTTTCGCGCCGCCCATGCACGGGCCGGCAACGAAACGACCGGCCGCTTTATCTCGAGCATCCCAAATTCGAAGGCTTCGACGTGCGGCAGACGGTGGTCCGCAAGGCCGCCGTCGCGTGACGCTGTGTTGACGCCGGTCGGCGCGGCGCCACGGCGTCATTGACCATCCAGCCGCCGCACGAGCGTGCGATTTTTATGTCTGCGCGGCGCGGCTGTCTCATTGCCGCGTCGTCCGCGCGAAAATTTGGCCGATCGCCCTGTTGTGTTACCTAGCGCGCACGAGACAACGGCAGTAGGAGCGCGGCGTGGAAGAACTCAATGGCCGAATGATCGCATGTCAGATTTTCATCACCGGTTTGATCGCGCGCGTTGCAAACGATTCCAAGGACCCGTTGCGGTTTCTGACCGACTTCCGCGACGAAATCCTCGCCGTGGTCCGTCAGGTGAGAATCGCCGGAGCGCTCGATACCGATCGCGTGCGCCACATTGCCGAACAAACAGTCGATGAATTGTTTTCTTTGATGAAGCCGCCCAGCGCCGACGAATAGCTGATTTGCGGTGCGCGTATGCAGCAGCTCCGCCGCGATCAATGAGCGCGCTTTCGCCGCCGCGATTTACGATGGCCAAACCGCGGCATAGGCCGCAACTTAGAAAGATTATCAAAAGTAAAATCAGAATTGAATTAGAGAAATTAAAAACTGAATACCGGTCTATTGAGAATCTCTCAAGTATTAATCGCGCGAATAAAGTACATTGGTTTGATTCTCAAGGTTGTTTTCAATAACGTTCCCGATCACGCCGCCGTGAGCGTACGGCCGGCGCGAAGTTTCGGGGGCGATGATGGGTGGGATGTTGCGGCCGGCCACGCTGCGCGGGTTTCCGGCGTCGCGCGGTCTTGAAGGCGCATTCGAGAGCAATGCGACGCAAAAGGTCACGGTCGGCTGCTTGATTGCGGTCGCGGCCATGACCGGCGCGGAAGCGCAGGAGCAACCGCTGCCGCCGGTGACGGTGGAGGCGCCGATCGCGCGGCCGAAACCGCCGGCGGCCAAGCCATCGCCGGAGCAGATACGGGCGCGCAACGCATTGCGCCGCGCCGCCAGGGAGAGGGCGGCGGCTGCGGCGCGGGCCAAGCAGCAGGCGGAAGCCGAGGCGAAAAAGCAGGCGGCGCAGCAGGACCCCTATGCCGATCCGGCGGCGCCGTACAAGGCCAATCGTCTGGAGTTCGGGCAAGTTCAGCGAGCCGATCGCCAACACGCCGCGCAGCGTCACGGTGCTGACGCAGGAGGTCCTTGCGCGACAAGGACGCCACCAGCCTCAAGGAGGTCGCGCCGCACCACGCCCGGCGTCACCATCGGGACCGGCGAAGGCGGCAACGCCTTCGGCGACCGTTTTTTCATCCGCGGTTTCGACGCCCGCAACGACGTCTTCGTCGACGGCATTCGCGATCCGGCCGTCAATATCCGCGAGAATTTCTTCACCGAGCAGATCGAGATTCTCAAGGGACCGTCGTCGATCGATCAACGGCCGCGGCACCGCCGGCGGCGCGATCAACATCGTCACCAAGCAGGCCACGACGGAGGTCGAGCTTCTACAACGCCGACTCGAAATTCGCCAGCGACAACACCAAGCGCGTCACCTTCGACGTCAATCAGGTCATCACTCCGACGCTCGCCATCCGCATGGACGGCATGTGGCAGAACGCCAATGTCTCCGGAGCGCGACTTTACCACCGACGATCGCTGGGGCGGCTTGGCGGCGGTGAAGTGGACGCCGACCAACGCTTTCAGCCTGTCGGCCAACTACATCCACACCGATCTGCACGGGCTGCCGGACTTCGGCGTTCCCTATAACACCGTCGCCGGCGCGCCGGTCACTTCGGTCGGCGTTCCGCGCCAGACCTATTACGGCTTCGTCAATCGCGATTTTCAGAAGCGCAGCAGGATATCGGAACGCTGATCGGACAATTCCAGGTCAACGACCATGTGTTGTGGACCAACGAGTTCCAGGGACGAGCGGTCGGTGCTTGACTATATCGGCACGATTCCCGAGCAAGGCACCGGCAACGGCGGCACCTGTAATTCGCACGGCCGGCAACTTCGCCAATCCGAACCCGGCCAACTGGATGGTCTGCCTCAATCCGCAGAGCCGTTATCAGGTCACCAACGTGCTGGCCGACCAATCGTTCGGCGACGATCAAGTTCGATACCGGTCCGGTGCGCAACACGTCGTCACCGGCGCGGAAATCTCGCGCGAAACCGTCAGCCTCGACACCTATACCGGGCTGAATTCGGAGGCGTCGGCGCCGGCGCCTTTGCCAGCGGCGCCGTCGGTCCGGTCTCGGTGCTGAACCCGCCGAACTTCCTGCCGTTCGGCAACCCGACGGTGACCGGCAATCCGAACATCATTCCGGTCAACACCAAGAGCCTGTTCGCGCTCGAAACCGCGAACTACCGCGATTTCGTGATCTTCACCGCGGGACTGCGCTTCGACAATTACGAGATCAGCGCCAGCAAGACCGGGATTCCCGACCGTGTCGGCGATCATCCAACATGTGGAATTACAATCTCGGCCTGGTGGTCAAGCCCGTACCGATTGCCAGCGTCTATGCGCCTACGGCACGTCGTCGGAGCCGGTCGGCGCCGAGCTCGACGGCACCTCGGCGAATTACGGCGGGCTCAATCCGATCATCGCCGATCAATCAAATCTTCAGCCCGGTGCGAGACCAAGGCGGCGGAAGTCGGCACCAAGTGGGAGCTGCTGGATCGCCATCTGCTGGCGACCGGCGCGCTGTTCCGCACCGACGTCAGCAACGCCCGCGAGTTGGTTCCGGCCGGCTTTCCAAACGCCGGCACCATCCAGGCCGGCGCCGCCTACCACGTGCAAGGCATCGACGTCGGCGCCACCGGCAAGCTCACCGACAAGTGGAGCATCTACGGCGGGCTTCGTGCTGATGAACAACCGGGTGGACGCATCGGCGGTGCCGACCAATGTCGGCCTGCCGCTCGCCTTCGTCGCCAATCAATCCTTCAACGTGCTGACCAAGTATCAGTTCAACAAATATCATCGAGGTCGGCGGCCAGGCGACTTATCGCTCGAAAATCTACGGCGGCACGCTGCTCGCCGCCAATCAGGGCACGGTGCTGCCCGACTACTGGCGCTTCGACGCGTTCGTCGAGGGCTATTTCCTCAAGAACTACGAGTGGAAAATCTTCGTGAACAACATCTTCAACAAGCTCTACTACGACGCCTTCTATCAAAGCGCGGCGCCGTTCGTGCTGGTCGCGCCCGGCCGCGTCATCGGCGGGATGCTGACAGCCAGAATTTCTAAAATCATTCTAATTATAAACTGGAAAATCTTCGGTCGTGCGTGTCGGACGTGCTAAGTGAACCGCGAATGCTGATCTGCGTGCCGGACATTTTGAGCAAGGCGGACGTTGCGGAATTTCCGCGCGGCGATGGATGCCGCCGTGTGGGAGGATGGCCGCTCGACCGCCGGCGCGCAGTCGGCCATGGTCAAGAAGAACGAGCAATTGCCGCCGAACGGCGACATTGCGCGGCGCTTGGGCGAAACCGTCATCAAAGCGCTGGTCGCCAATCCGCTGTTCGTTTCTGCGGCGATTCCGAAGCAGATCTTTCCGCCGTTGTTCAATCGCTATGGCGTCGGGCAGCATTTCGGCGTGCATGTCGACAATGCCGTGCGCGGCGATCATCTCACCGGCGCGCGCATCCGCACCGACTTGTCGGTGACGCTCTTCCTGTCGGAACCCGACGAATATGACGGCGGCGAGTTGATCGTCGAAGACTATTACGGCTCGCATCGGGTCAAGCTGCCGGCCGGGCATCTGGTGCTGTATCCGGCATCGAGCCTGCATACGGTCACGCCGGTGACCCGCGGCGTGCGGGTGGCCTCGTTCTTCTGGCTGCAGAGCATGATCCGCGACGGCCACGCGCGCAGCCTGATCTTCGATCTCGACAGCGCAATTCAGGGGCTGGCGGGACGCGTGGGCCGCGACGATCCGGAAATGGTCAAGCTCACCGGCATCTATCACAACCTCATCCGCTACTGGGCCGAAGTATGAAATCTGTCTCGCAAGCGCGTTGCGGCAAGCTTGGTGTCCGCACTTCTCGCCGTGTCGTTGGCATCGCCGTTATCGGCGCAAACGCCCGCCGGCTTCGTCGGCGCATCCGACGGCGACGCAGCCTGCGCCGCCGCAAATTGCTCCGGCTCCGCCGGCGCCGGCCCCATCGTCGTCGTCATCGTCACTGTCATCGGCCCCGGCCCCGGCCCCGGCCAGGCCACGACGACGGCCGACGATGACGGCCGGCCGGTTTCGTCCGGCGGACGCCTGCAGCGCGATTTGTCGCCCTGGTCAATGTTTCTTGCCGCCGACATCCTGGTCAAAGCCGTGATGGTGAGCCTGGCGTTTGCCTCGCTCGCTGACCTGGACGATTTTCTTCGCCAAGACAGTGCAGCTGTCCCACGCGCAGCGGCGGCTTCGCGCCGCGCTGGCCCGGATCGCCGAGGCGCGGACACTGTCCGAAGCGCAATTGGCGTTGAAAGCGGCGAAACCGCTGCTGTCGGCGCTGTTGCGCGCGGCGCTGCAAGAAGTGCGCTTGTCGGGCGACAGCGCCAGCGACGACGGCATCAAGGAACGCGCCGCGTCGCGCTTTCGGCGAGATCACGCGCGCCGAAGCGCGCTCCATGCGGCAGGGCATGGCGATCCTTGCCACCATCGGCGCGACCTCGCCGTTCGTCGGGCTGTTCGGCACGGTGTGGGGCATCATGAACAGCTTCATCGGCATTTCGAAAGCGCAGACGACAAACCTTGCGGTGGTGGCGCCGGGCATCGCCGAAGCGCTGTTGGCGACGGCCATCGGGCTCATCGCCGCGATCCCGGCGGTGATCATCTACAATCACTTTTCGCGGGCGACCAAAGCGCTATCTCGAATTCGTCGGCCGCGGCTCGGGCGCCGATCGGCCGGCTGCTGTCGCGCGATCTCGACCGCGTCCGCGGCCGGATGCTGACGCGCGCGGCGGAGTGAAGCCATGGCCGCGGCGCTCGGCGATCATCGACAGCGACGATGACGACTTCGACGAGGCGCACGACATCAACGTCACGCCGTTCATCGACGTCATGCTCGTTCTGCTCATCATCTTCATGATCGCGGCGCCGCTTTCGACCGTCGATCTTCCGGTCGATTTGCCGTCGTCGACGGCGGTGCCGCAGAAAAAGCCCGACAAGCCGACCTACGTCACCATCAAGTCCGATCTTGCGGTCGCGATCGGCGAAACGCCGGTCAAGCGCGTCGATCTCGTCGCGCTCGCTCGATGCGATGGCGGGCGAAGGCAAAGACCGCCGCATTTTCCTGCGCGCCGACCGCGGCGTGGCCTATGGCGAACTGATGGACGTGCTGGAGCGTTTGCGCGTCGGCGGCTATGGCCAGCATTGCCCTGGTGGCGCTGGAGGGCGTGCCGAACGATCCCGCGCCAGCGCCGGCTGCCGGCGAGCACGATAGGCGCGCAGCCGACAATGAGCAGAAATCGACAACATGTCCGAGCTTGATCAGCCGCGAAATCTGTCACGAACGATCTGGACCGCGGCCGCGATCGGCGCCGTCGCCATTCATGCCGGCGGCCTCGCGCTGGCGCTGACCTCGATGCAGCCGGATGCCGCCGCCGACCTCGGCGCGCCGGCCATCGAAATCGGCATCGAATTGACGGCGCCGCAGCGTCGATCAGAGCGACCTGCCGGTCGGCCCGGATACCGAGGCCGCGGCGCCGTCGCCTGCGGTCGTCGAGCAAAAACCGATAGTCGAACATACCGACTTGCCGAAGGCGACGCCGACCGAAACCGACGATCCCGATCGGGTCGTCGCACCCAACGAGACCAAAAAGCCGGAAGAACGAGCCGAAACTGGAGACCGTGCAGGCCAAGCCTTCGACCGAGTCGATCGCCGCGGAGGCGACCGCCACGCCGACGCTGCAAAGCGCCCAGGAAGCGCCGCGTTCGGTCGCTCCTTCGCCAGGAACCGGCGAAAGCGCCCGGCGCGACAAGGTGACGTGGCAAAAGGAGCTGGCCGCCCACTTCAACAAATTCAAGCGCTATCCGGGCGATCGGGCGAAGCCGCGCGCCGAGGTCGTGGTCAGCTTCGTCCTCGACCGGGTCGGGCACGTTCTGTCGAAGCGCGATCGTCAAAGGATCCGGCGATAGCTGCGTTCGATGCCGCCGCGCTCGACATGCTGCAACGTTCCGATCCGGTGCCGCCGCCGCCGCCGCTGGTGGCCGACGAAGGACTGTCCTTCAGTCTGCCGGTCATCTTCAACGACAAGGGAGCGGAGACGACCGCGAGCGCCGGTCACAAGTCAAAATAAATGTCTTTATCGCGCCGCGCTCGCTGAGCGAGCAAGGCCCAATGGCGGTCGGGGTCCGCGTGCACCTCCGGATCAGTCTTTCCGCTCCGCCTTGATCTCGTCGAACTTGGCCAGTGCGCGTTGAAATTTGTCGTCGAACAGCCACATCGCATCGAGGATGTCGCGGAACGTCGCGGATGTTTTGGCCCGATCGGCGTGGCCAAAAGCGAAGATGCTGTTGTTGCGCAGGTATCCCATGATCGTCGGGTCGGCGATCGCATAGCCGGTCAGGTTGCCCGAGCTCAGGGCCGATTTGGTCGGACCGGGAATGATTTGGATGAGCTCGAAGAGCTTCATCTGGTCGATCGGGTCGGGCAATGTTCTCGCGATCGCCGGTATCTGCGGGAAAACGGCCGCGTGGGCGTTCATCAGGGCATCTCGCACCGCGGTCCAGTGATTGAAACGATGATCCGACCTGCCGGCGCGCGCTTCTTCCTTGTCGTCGCGGGCGATCAATGCGGGATCGAATGCGGCGATCGAGCTTCTCGATCGCGGCCCATTTCTTTTGACCGTTCCGATCCTCCGACAGGCCGGTTTGAAAACTGCCCTTGTACTTGTTCGAGCGGGCGTTGCCGATGTTTTGATTGCCGTTGGTCTCGGCATAGAAAAGGCCGAGGCTTATGCGTCCTGCAATGTCGGCGCCGTCGGCATCGAGGCCCTTGGCGCGGGCAATAGCGGTGGCCAGATCGACGACGTCGCGAAATGGCGTGTCGGAGTCTTGCGCATCGCCCGGCGCCGCCTGCATGATATTGAATAGACTCTTATACTCATCGAGCAGCGGCTCGTTGTCGGCGTCGAAATATTCCGGCGGAATCCCGAATTTGTTCGGCCGGCCGATTTTTGACGGCAACAAGTCGGTGAGGTCTTTATAGGCGCTCATCATGTTGATGCGCGCGAGATAGAGCGCCTGTCCGGGCAAATTCGGCAACGGCTGATCGGCCGCGATCTGGGCGCGGCGCTGGCTCAGGACCGAGGTAAATTGCGTTACCGCATCGTTGTAGGCGTCGAGCGCGGCCGATTGCGGTTTCGTGAGTGCGGCCGTCTCGGCCTCGGCGGAAGCCATGAAGCCGAGATTGACGATACCGGCCGGGAGCGCCGCGACGGCTTCGCCAGCCATCGGGACCAGCAAAAGCCAAAGGCCAAGACGCGCTGCCAACGACCGTGCAGCTTTGGGCCGAGCCGCTTTGATCCGTTGCCTTGCCAAGCCGGCCCCGGTCACAATCCGAGATAAAATTTCTTGATCAGGTCGTTGTTGTTGAGCGCCTCGGGCGAAGCGCCTTCGAAGGCGATCTTGCCGTGCACGATGACGTAGCCGCGGTCGGCGATCCGGATCGCCTGGGTAAAATTCTGCTCCGCCATCAGCACGGTCAGATCGTAGCGTTGTTTCATCTCGTCGATGGCGTCGATCATGCGGCTGACCAGAATCGGTGCGAGCCCAACCGAGGGCTCGTCGACCAGGAGGATTTTCGGCGCCAGCATCATGGCGCGCCCGAGCGCCAGCATCTGCTGCTCGCCGCCGCTCATGCTGCCGGCAAGCTGCGAGCGCCGTTCGGCGAGCCGCGGGAAGGTCTCGAAGCAGACCGCGAGATTGCGCGCGAGCTGGCGGCGCGCGGTGCGACGGAACGCGCCGAGCAGCAGGTTCTCCTCCACGGTCAGCTTCGGGAACAGGCGCCGTCCTTCCGGCACCAGCGCGATGCCGAGATCGACGATCTCTTCGGTGGTGCGGCCGACCAGATCGTGATGCACGCCGTCGATCTCGGCGACGATCGATCCCTCGCTCGGCTGCACCATGCCCATGATGCATTTCATCAGCGTCGACTTGCCGTTGCCGTTGGTGCCGAGCAGCACGACGGTCTCGCCGCCGCCGATATTGAGCGATACGTCGTCGATCACGCGCACCGCGCCATAGGCGGCATGGATGCGTCGCAATAGTCGAGACTACTGGCCAAGGTAAGCCCTCTCCACTTCCGGGTCGCGCACGACCACGTTGGGGTCGCCGTCGGCGATCTTGCGCCCGGAGACCAGCACCACGAGCCGTTGCGAGAAGCTCATCACCGCCCGCATGATGTGCTCGATGAGGATGATGGTGACGCCCTGGGCGTTCAGGCGCATGAGCAGCGCCAAAATCTCCTCGACCTCCGAATGGGTGAGGCCGGCCATCGATTCGTCGGCGATCAGAAGCTTCGGCTCCGCCGCCATGGCGCGGGCGAGTTCGAGCTTGCGCATCTCGACCTGGGTCAGCTCGCGCGGCAGCTGTTGGGCTTTGCCCTCGAGGCCGACTTCGCGCAACAGCTCGACGCAGCGCCCCTCGATGCGCTTGCGCCGACTGTCCGGCCCGGCGCGACGCGACGGTATAGAGCAGCGGAATGCGCATATTGTCGGCGAGGTTCAGGCTGGCGAACGGCCGCGGCAATTGAAACGTGCGGGACAGGCCACGGCGCGTGCGCTGATGGGCATTGGTGCCGTTGAGCGCATGGCCGTCGAACGTGACCGAGCCGGCCTCGTTCTGCAGCGTGCCGCAGATGCAATTGACCAGCGTGCTCTTGCCCGAGCCGTTCGGGCCGATGAGCCCGACGCGCTCGCCCGGATTGACCGAGAGCGAGATGCCATCGAGCGCGACAAAGCCGCCGAAGCGCTTGCCGAGATTATCGATGGCGAGCAGTTCAGTCCTGGTCGTGCTGCTGGCAGCGGTCACGGCATTCGTCGTGGCAGTCGTCATGGAACATGTCCCGGCGCATCGGCCTCGATTTTGCGGCGGCCGACCTGGCCGACCGGCCGATGCCGAATGAATTTATGCACCAGCCCGATGATGCCATTCGGCGCGACGATCACAAAGCCCACCAGGAGAAAGCCGACGATCAGGAGATTGACGGCCGACGAGATCGTCACCGTCGCGATCTGCTGCAGCGAGCCGAGCAGGATGGCGCCGATCAGCGGGCCGACCCAGCTCGTGGTGCCGCCGATCAGCGGCATGGCGATGGAGTTGACCGCGTAGTCGAGCCCGAACGCCGAGGACGGCTGCAGAAAGCCGATATAATAGGGAAACGGCGCGCCGGCCATGCCCATGAGGGCGCCGGATATCGTCGTTGCGATCAGCTTGAGCTGCAGCGTCGGTACGCCGGAGGCCTCGGCGGCCAACTCGTCGTCGCGAATGGTGGCAAAGCCATAGCCGAGCCGCGAGCGCTCGATCAGCCGCGCCACCGTGATCGCGCCGACCGCCAGCAGCATCATGATCAGGAACAGATATCTGATGTAGTTGCCGAGCGGCCAGATCGCTTCGGGGCGGATGATGTAGGCGCCGCGCGAACCGCCGACAAAAGTCCCAGTTGACGATCGAAGGTCTGCAGACCACGGCGAGCGCCAGCGTGGCGATGGCGAAGAATGCGCCGCGCAGCCGCAGCGTCAGATAACCCATGCCGAAGCCGACGATGCCGGAAACGATGCCGCCGATGACGACAAGGAGCGGAATCGGCAGCGGATAAATCTTGTGCATGGCGACGGTCGAATAGGCGCCGAGCGCAAAGAAGGCGGCCGAGCCGAAATTCACATAGCCGCAATAGCCGCCAAGGATGTTCCAGGCGGTCGCGAGCACCACGTATTGCAGCACGACATAGCCGGCGAAGAAGTAATAGTCGTTGCCGAGCGCGAACGCGGCGGCGAAAATCGCAGCCCCGACGATCAGACAAATAACAAGGAACAGGTCGGTGCGCACCGCTAGCGTCCCAACAAACCGGCCGGCCGCACCGCCAGCGTCAGCAACAGAAATCCGAACGAGACGGCCGGCGCCCAGGAGGGGCCGTAGAAGGTCGAGGTCAGGCTCTCGACGATGCCGACCAGCATGGCGGCGATCACCGTTCCGGGCAGGCTGCCCATGCCGCCGAGCACGCAGATCGCGAACACGCGGCCGATATATTCGCGGCCGACCGACGGCTCGACCGGCTGAATGATGATGAGAAAGGCGCCGGCCAGCGAAGCGGTCGCGATCGAAATGCCGAAGGCGATGCGCTTGATGCGGATCGGATCGACCGCCATCAGCTTGAGCGCCAGCTGATCCTGCGCCACCGCCATGATGGCGCGGCCGATAAAGGTGCGCGTGAGCACGAGCTGCAGCACCGCGATCAGCGCCAGCGATACGACGCACGGCACCAGAATGCGCAGCGGAATATCGAGAAAGCCGACATGCCAGGTCAGGCCGATATACGGCGCCTCGACGTAGCGGTAGTCGACGCCGAAATAGAGCACGAGCAGCACTTCGGTGATGAACAGCAGGCCGAAGAAGAAGGCGAGGCCGCGCAGCGATTCCTGGCCGCGTTTCTCGAACGACACGTAGTAGATCTGATAGATGCCGGCGCCGAGCGCATAGAAAGCCGGCGTCGCGAGGATGGCGACGATGATCGGATCGAGCCCCAGGCTGACATTGACCATATAGGCGATATACGAGCCGAGGATGATGAAAGCGGGATGGGCGATGTTGACGATGTCGAGGATGCCGAAGGACAGCGATACGCCGGCGGTCACCGCCGCGTAGAAAGCGCCGATCAGGATGCCCGACACGATGGCGTTGATCAGAAGATCGAAAGAAAAGATCATCCCCAGCCCTGTACGCCCTCAAAGTAACGTCATTCCGGGCTGTTCGCTCCGCCCGGCCCGGAATTGACGTCCGCAAGCGAAAGTAAGCGGCGCCTTACGCGGCGGCCCGCGCCTTGTCGGGAATGGCCAGCGGCTTGTTGGCGCTGTCGAGGAATTCGATGGTCATGAAGACCATCTCCTTGTCGCCGATATTTTCCAGATCATGGACCTTGAATTCGCCGGGCCGCATAAGTCTCATGCCGGGTCTCGCCCGGCGCGTAGCTGTATTCGACAGTCTTGCCGTCGTTGACATGCTGGCGCCCGCGGCCGCCGGTGACGCAGGTCCAGAAATAATCGAGCACATGGCGATGAAAACCGAACCGCTCGCCCGGCGCCAGCCGGATCATCCACACCCGCACGCGCTCGCTTTCCGATACCAGCGTGCTGCCGACGCAAGGATTATTGTTGGCGCGCTCCCGCTCGAATTCGGCGGCAAGGGCGGGCGGCCAGGCCGATTGATCGGCGTGGTCGCTTGTTTTATCCAGCATCGTCAGCGCCATAGCTTCCTCCAGAAATCTGGCATCCTCCAGAAATCTGCCACAGAATAATTTTCGGCAGAATACAGAAAGCACCGGGCTATTGGCAAATAATCTCGCCGGATTAACAAGGTACTAGATGCCGCGGCGGCGCGCCTTGGTCATCGGCGGCTCGATGAGCGGGCTTTTGGCCGCCATCATGCTCGGTCGGCGCGGCTGGGACGTCGGCGTTTACGAGCGTGTGGCTGGCGAGCTTGCCGGCCGCGGCGCCGGCATCGTGGCGCAACCGCCGCTGATCGCGCGGCTCCGTGGGCTCGGCCTCGATACCAGCGACCTTGGCGTCGCGATCACGCGGCGGCAAATGCTCGATCGCGACGGCCGCGTGACCGCGACAAAAGCCTGCCCGCAGGTGTTGACCGCCTGGGAGCGCGTCTATCGGCTGCTGCGCGATGCGTTGCCGCCCGATCGCTATCATCGCGGGCGCAGCCTGGCGGCGTTTGAGCAGAGCGATCGCGCCGTCGTTGCCCACTTTGCCGACGGCGGCACGGCTGAGGGCGACGTCCTCATAGGCGCCGACGGATTGCGCTCGACGGTTCGGCAGCCATGCCTGCCCACTATCGTGCCGCTCTATGCCGGCTATGTGGCGTGGCGGGCGATGCTGCCGGAAAGCGTGCTGTCGGGCGCGATCCATCGCGATCTGTTCGAGGCGATGACCTTCTGCCTGCCGCCTGGCGAACAGTTTCTCGGCTATCCGGTCGCCGGTCCCGACAATGACCTGCGGCCGGGGCGGCGCCGCTACAACGTCATCTGGTACCGGCCGGCGGACGAGCTGAAAGAACTTCCGTGGCTGCTCACCGACGACAGTGGCGTCGTCCATTCGATCTCGATACCGCCGCCCCTGATCCGCCGCGAGGCGATTGCGCAGATGCGTGCCGCCGCGGAGCTGTTCCTGGCGCCGCAATTTCGTGAGCTCGTACGGCTGATCGCCGAACCGCTGCTGCAGCCGATCTACGATCTCGCCAGCCCGCGATTGGCGTTCGGCCGGGTCGCCTTGATCGGCGACGCGGCATTCGTTGCGCGCCCGCACGTGGCCGCCGGCGTGTCGAAAGCGGCCGACGATGCGGCGGCACTGGCGCAGGCGCTCGACAACGACGATGTCGAAGCCGCGCTCCGCCGCTACGAGCAGGAACGCCTTCCGGAGAACAACCGCATCATCGAGCGCGCGCGGCATCTCGGCGCTTATCTGCAGGCGACGCAAAGCGCCGAGGAGCGCACGCGGTCGGCGCAGCACGGCATACCGGAAGCCGTGCTCGCCGAGACGGCGGTCCTGGATTTCCTGTCAGCATGACTCGGAATTGACGGCGCGACCGCCGACGAACGGTCGGTTGGGCAGCCAACGCGCTAAGCGGCAACGGCCAACGCGCGGTGCAGGTCGAAATAAAGATCGTCGACAGCTTCGAGGCCGGCGGACAGCCGCAGCAGATCGCCCGGGCAAGGCGAACCTTCGCCTTCGATCGAAGCGCGGTGCTCGATGAGGCTCTCGATGCCGCCGAATGACGTCGCGCGTTTCCACAAACTGACCGTCGCGGCGACCGCAATCGCGGCGGCATCGCCCTGCTTGATGCGGAGCGAGAGCATGCCGCCGAAGCCGCCCGCCATCTGCCGCAAGGCGACGTCATGGCCGGCGTGCTGTTCGAGGCCGGGATACAGCACCGCCGACACCGCCGGATGGCCGACCAGGCGCGCCGCCAGCGTTGCCGCCGTCTGCGCTTGCCTGCGCACCCGAAGGTCAAGCGTCCGCATGCCGCGCATCAGCAGCCAGGCGTCGAAGCCGCCGAGCGCGCTGCCGAGTTGCCCGCGCGTCTTGCGAATTCGTCGCCACAAGGAATTGTCGCGCGCTGTGGCCAGCGCGCCGGCAATGACGTCGGAATGGCCGTTGAGATACTTGGTGGCCGAGTGCATGACGATATCGGCGCCGAGCGACAACGGCCGGGTCAATATCGGCGTGGCGACGGTGGAATCGACGCAGAGGATGGCGTCGTTGGCGTGCGCGATCTCGGCGACCGCCGCGATGTCGGTGATCGTCCACAACGGATTGCTCGGGGTCTCGATCCAGAACAGACCGGTCTCGCCCGGCCGCATCGCCGCGCGCACCGCGTCGAGGTCGGAAGTCTCGACGAAACTGATCTGATGACCGTATCGGCTGATCTCGCGCAACCAGGAGCGAAAGCCCCAATACATGACCCGCGAGGCGATGATGTGGGTCGGCCGCTCCAGCGCGAGAAAGACGCTGGTCGCCGCCGCCATGCCCGAGCTGAAGAGCAGCGCCTCGTCCGCTCCTTCCAACGACGTAATGAGGCTTTCCGCCTGTTGCACCGACAGATTGTCGGTCCGGCCGTAAACGTAACCCGCCGGGTAGCCGTTGTCGGGGTCGCGCAAAAATGTCGTCGACATGTGGATCGGCGGAACGACAGCCTTTGTCACGGGCTCGTCACCGCCGAAGGCTTGCGCGGCAAGGGTCTGAACCGAAATGTGGTTCGTCTGGTCGTCCATGAAATTCCTCAAAGCCAAATAATGCCAGGTCGGGTATAATGTTCCGGCGCAGGCCCAACGCGCGCAGCATATTTTCTTCGGCCGCAGGCTTGAGTAAAATTATCGTGCTGGCGCGACACGCGCCGGTCAAATTGTCGTGGCGGGTGCGGTGTTCCCCGCGAGCCGAGGTACTCTCGCACCGAGACGGATTTTGACCCAACGAAGACGTTCACCGTCGAAGCGGCTTTGGTGCTTGACGCTTTGGTCGTGGTTCTGTCGGCGGTCGCCATTTCGCATCAATCCGCGGACGCGTGCCGCGGTTTACGGTCCAATGCCCGAACATTGCGTCGACGCTATCGCGACGGCCAGGTCCAGGCCGGAATTTCGTCGGATTGAACCAGCGTCTCGCCCAAGTGCTTCTCGAGCACGATCCGCCGCGCCTCCGGCGCAGCCTCAAGATCGGATACGAGCGCTGACGCGTGCGAAACGACGATGATTTGCGATCGCTTGGCCGCCCGGGCGATGAGCCGTGCCAACGCCGGCAGCAGGTCGGGATGAAGGCTCGTCTCCGGCTCATTGAGGACCATCAGCGCCGGAGGGCGCGGCGACAGCAGCGCGGCGACCAATAGCAGATATCGCAGCGTGCCGTCGGAAAGCTCGGCCGCCTTCAACGAACGCAGCAAACCGTGCTGCGTCATCTGCAATTCGAAAAAACCGTCGCTATCGACGATTTCGATTTTGCAGCTGGGGAAAGCGTCGGCAATCGCCTCGCCCAGTTCCCGTGAGTTGCCGATTTCGTCGATGGTTTGCATGGCGGCAGCGAGATCCGATCCGTCGCTGCCGAGCACCGGTGTGTAAGTCCCGATCTGCGGCTTGCGTGCCGGTGCATCGCGGTCGGTGCTGAAATGATCGTAAAATCGCCAGTCGCGCATGCGCTCGCGTAACAACAACAATTCCGCGGCATCGCGCGGATCGCTGCAATGCGTCATCATGCTGTCGAATGGCGCGAGATGCGCAAACACGTCCCGCCATGCGCCGGAATCGTCGCGGATGCGGACGCTCGGACCGTTGCGCGCGGCGAACACGTTGGTACGCGTGAGCGTTTCGCCGATCCATTGGCTCTCGGTCTTGATTTCCGGATCACGAGCAAACCGGGATGAGGACGGTGTCGGCAGCCCGAGATCGATAGCGTAGCCGTAATCGTCTCCTGAAAAGCCGAGCTTCAGGCTGACCGATGCTTTACGGACGGTGCCTTGCACCGGCTGCTGGCCCTTTTTCATCGCCCGCGAGAAAGCTTCCGGTCCGGCCCACAGCGTCGAGTGCAGGCCGCCTTCGGCGGCGAGCGACTGGATGATGCGGCCTTGTGCGATATCCGCCAAGAGCCGCACGGCGCGATACAGGCTGGATTTACCGCTGCCATTTGCGCCGGTGACCACGTTCAATGCGCCGAGCGCAAGCCTCACATCGCGCAATGATCGGTAGCCGGAAATAGCAATCTTGGTGATCATGAAGATCGGCGCGCTCGCACGTCGGCGCTTCGGTCACAGCCCGGCGTTTACGTCGCGACTTCGTCGCGGAAGCGTGCCGCGGTCGGGCTGGCAGCGACAAGTTTCGGATAAAGTTTCTTGAAGTCGGCGACGATGGTGTCGAACGGCACATCGGCAAAGGCGCCGCGGTCTTGCAGATATTCCATGTGGCGGCGCCCGGCCGGATCGAACGGGTGGAACAGGCTATCATTGACGCCGTCGAAGTCGAGCGGCGCAATCTTGGCGCGCTCGCATAATGCCTTGTCGAACGCCGGCGTGCACTTGACCCATTTGCCGTCGATGTTGAGCTCCGTATAGGAGTGCCAGTAGAACGTATCGCCGACCTGCTCCTGGAGCCGCTTCGAGGTGAGGTGGTTGCGCACGTCGGCGTAACCGGGGCGCGCCGGAATACCGGCCGCCCGCGCCGCGGCCGTCAGCAGTGCCGACTTGCCGACGCAAAAGCCCTTGCCGGCGCGCAGCACGCCACTGGCGCGGAACTCGGCGGGATCTAGAAAATCGATATAGGGGTCGTATTGGACTTGGTCCCGCACCGCGCCGTAGAGCGCGAGCGCTTTGGCCTTGACCGTCCGCGCGTTGCCAAGCGCCTTTTCCGCAAAAGCTTGGATCGTCGGAGCGCCGCTATCGATAAAGGGCGTGGCCCGTAGATAGTCGGTTTGTTCCGTGTTCATGGTCGCAATGCCTCACACGTGCTGGCCGCCATTGATGTGGATTTCCGCGCCGTTGACGTAGGACGACGTCTCGGTGCACAGCACATAGATGATCTTCGCCACTTCGTCCGGCGTGCCGAGACGGTGCATCGGAATCACTTCGACGATCTTTTCCGTTCCCGGCGACAGCATGGCGGTGTCGATCTCGCCCGGCGCGATGGCGTTGACGCGGACTCCGACCGCGCCGAAATCGTGCGCCATCTCGCGGGTGAGCGCGGCGAGCGCCGCCTTCGACGTCGCGTAGGCGGCGCCGGCGAAGGGATGCACGCGCGAGCCGGCGATCGAGGTGACGTTGACCACCGAGCCCTTGGCGGCCTTGAGCTCATCGAGCAGGCCGCGCGCCAGCATGATCGGCGCGAAAAAATTCACCTGAAAAACGCGATGCCAGTCGTCCGGCAAGGTCGCGATGCTATCGAGCCGCTCGCTGCCGTTCGCCTTGGGCGAGATCGCGGCGTTGTTGACGAGTGCATGCAGCTCGCCATTGAGCCGCGTTTTGATCTCGGCGATCGCTTCGTTGGTGTTGTCGAGGTCGGCGAGATCGACCTGGATGTGATCCTCGGGCCCGGCTTCCCACGGGCAGTTTTCCGGAAACGCGTGCCGCGAACAGGTGAGGACGCGCCAGCCGGCGGCCGAGAACCGTTTCACCGTCGCATGGCCAATACCGCGGCTGGCCCCGGTGAGCAGGAGCGTGCGGCCGGGCCGGTTGCTCAGTGGCATTTTATGGTTTCCGATGCTGCCGGTCGTTCATGGGTAGAGCCGCGTCTTCTGCCACGGCGCATGCTGACCTTCGCGCCGAAATCGCAAGCGATCATGGAGTCGGAATGGCCGCTCCTGCCAGAACTCGATTTCCTGCGGCATCACACGATAGCCCGACCAGTGCGCCGGCCGCGGCACCGCGCCGATGGCGAACTTGGCGGTGTAGAGCGCGACCGCTTTCTCGAAGGCCATGCGGCTTTCGAGCGCGGTGGATTGTTTGCTCGCCCAGGCGCCGATCTGCGCCATGTGCGGGCGGGAGGTGAAATAAGCGTCGGCTTCTTCGGCCGACACCGGCTCGACATCGCCGCGGGCGCGCACCTGGCGCTGCAGTGATTTCCAGTAGAACGTCAGCGCCGCCTTCGGCGCGTCGGCGAGCTCGTGGCCCTTCACGCTGCCGAGATTCGTGTAGAAGACGAAGCCGC
Organism: uncultured Alphaproteobacteria bacterium; assembly: GCA_963829395.1. GTDB lineage: Bacteria > Pseudomonadota > Alphaproteobacteria > Rhizobiales > Xanthobacteraceae > BOG-931. The sequence continues at coordinate 342,099 of CAWHHX010000008.1, forward strand.
GCTCGTCGAAGCCTTTCAACAAAACCATGCGCGCATTCGGCAAGCCGTCGGCATCGACGGTGGCGAGCGCCATGGCGTCGGGATTGTTCGGCTCGGCGCGCTTGGCCTCGGCAAACCATGACGCAAACAGCCGCCATGGCTCGTCGGCTTCGGTGAAGTCACCGCCTGTTAACCATCCGGGGTGTTCTATCGGCGGAGCGTCGGTCATTCTGTCGGAGTACCCAGGTGTTCGCGTGCGGCGACCGGGAAATTGCCCGTCGGCCTCTATATAGTGGAACCGGAGCGTGCCGCCTATGTCGGCGCCGGCATCGGCTCGCCGCCGGCGCCGCCTTATTCGTCGCCTTCTCGACCGCCGGCTGCTCCTATCAGCTCGAGACGATGTTTTCGAAAAGCGACGCCGACGTGGCGCAAACCGCCACCATCGCCGGGCCGGCGGCCCCTCAAGCCAACGCGGCCAGCGCGGCTGCGCCGTCGGAGGTTGATCTTGCTTATGCCCGCGCGGTTGCCGCTGACGCGCTGGCGCGCGGATCGAAGGACACGAGCATCCCCTGGGAAAATCCGCACACCGGCGCCGGCGGCAACATCACGCCGCTGGCTGCGGCCTACAACGAAGGCGCCTCCACCTGCCGCGATTTTCTGGCGAGCTACGTGCTCGGACAAGCGCAAGCATGGTTGCAGGGCGCGGCTTGCCGCACGCGGCACGGCCAGTGGGAGGTCAAGAGCTTGCGACCCTTGAAGCAGGGCTGAGCGGGCTTTCGTACGTTTCGCTGGCGGCAGCCGCATTGCGGCGCGGTCGGCAAAGTCCCACATTGTTGGATTGAAGAGAGCAGGGCGGGCGGGGCCAGCCCCAAAACCGAACGGAGTCCATGGGGAATGCGCGATCCCTATGACGTGTTGGGCGTTGATCGCAAGGCGAGTGCAGCCGACATCAAAAGCGCCTTCCGGCGCCTTGCGAAAAAATTGCATCCCGACGCCAACAAGAACGATCCCAAGGCGGCTTCGCGCTTTTCCGAGATCAATGCGGCGTATGAAATCCTCGGCGAGGATGACAAGCGCAAAGCCTTTGACCGCGGCGAGATCGATGCCGAGGGCAAGCCGCGCTTCCAGGGGTTTGAGGGCTTCCGCGGCGGCGCCGGCGCCGGCGCGCGCCCGGGCGGCGGATTTGGTCCGGAGACCGAGTTCGAGACATTCAGCTTCGGTCCTGAAGGCTTTACCCGCGGCGGCACGCGGCGCGGCCGTGCCGGGGCCGGCGGTGGCGCTGCCGGCTTTGGCGGTGGCTTCGAGGACATTCTGCGGGAGGCATTCAGCGGTGCCGCGCGCCGCGGCGGCGGCGGCGCCACGTTCGAAGCCGACGACGTCGGCGCCGGCGCCAATGTCACCGCGGCCTTGACCGTTTCGTTGCCGGACGCGGCACACGGCATGATGCAGCGGGTCCGGCTGCCGTCCGGCAAGGATGTCGAAGTCAAGATTCCCGCCGGGATCACCAACGGCCAGCAAGTCCGGCTGCGCGGCCAGGGCATGGCCGGACCCGGCGGAGCCGGCGATCTTCTGATCACCGTCTCCATCGCGCCGCATCACACCTTCACGCTTGACGGCAACGATATCCGGCTCGATCTGCCGGTGACGGTTTATGAAGCCGCGCTCGGCGCCAAGGTGCGGGTGCCGACGCTGGACCGGCCGGTCGAGTTGACCATTCCGCCGTGGACCAACAGCGGCCGGACGTTCCGGCTCAAGGGCAAGGGCTTCCCCGCCAAGGAAGGACGTGGCGATCTGCTCGCCACGGTCCGCATCATGCTGCCGGCGCAAAGCGACCCGGATTTCGAGGCGCTGATGAAGAAGTGGCAGACCGAGAAGCCGTACGATCCCCGCAAGGATATGTGACGGCCGGACGAGGTTGCGCGCCCGGCGCAACCAGCGTACCCACTATTCGTAATGGGGGCGTTAGGATCTTGGCGTTTCGACCCGGCTTCGCGGCCGGGCCGGCGGGAGTGTTTGGCCATCGCGCTGATGGCCATCGTCGCGCTGTCGTTTCTTCCCATCGTCGTGTGGAAGGCCGTCGGGCTCGGGCAGGGCGACGCGCAGGTGTTTTTCCGCGCCGGCTGGGCGATCTGGACGGGTTATCCGCTCTACAACGTCACCGATCATCACGGCTGGACGTACCATTATCCGCCGACCTTTGCGCTGCTCATGGCGCCGTTCGCCAACCCGATGCCGGATCATCCGCAGCCGTGGTGGGCACTGCCATTTCCGGCGGCGGTTGCGGCTTGGTACCTGATCAATGTGGTGTGCCTGTTCCTGGCCCTGCATGTTTGGGCGAGCGCGCTCGAGCGGCATCGGCCGACCGAAGCGAAGGCCGGATTTTTCCAAAGCCATTGGGCGTTGTTGCTCGGCCAGTGGATCGTGCTCCTGCCTTTTGTCGGCGACGGACTGGCGCGCGGCCAGCCGACGCCGGTCCTCTTGCTTCTGATCGTCATGTTTTTGGCGCGCTATGCCGAGAACCGCGTGGCTGCCGCGGCGTTCGCCTTGTCGCTCGCGGTCACGATCAAGATCTTTCCGCTGGTGCTCGTCGTGATCCCGTTGCTGCGGCGCGATTGGACATTCATGGTTTGGACGGCGGCCTGGTGCCTGTTTTTGTTGATCGCCCTGCCGGCAATCTGCGTCGGGCCGACCGCGACGTTCGAGCTCTATCGCGCGATGCTCACCGAGCATCTGGTCGGCATCATCAGCGGCGCGATGTCGAGCGAGATCGCCAGCCAGGTTTCGCCGGGAGCATTTTCCAGCATCGGCGTCGGCGCCGTCGCCGCCCGCATCGCCGCCGGCGACGCTTTCTATTCGACGCCGCTGCCGGGATGGGCGTCCAACTTGCAATTTTTATTCAACGCGGCGGCCGTTGCGGCGGTCGCGATTGCCGGCCGCGGCGGCATCTGGAATGGCCGCGGCGCGCAGCCTGCCGCCGGCTATTCGCTCCTGATCGCCGGCGCGATATTGTCGGCAGCGATTCCGCTGATGATTCCATCGGCCGGGCCGCAATACCTCACCGTCGCCGTGCCGCTGACGGCCGTGATCCTCGTCGAAACCTGGTGGCGCAAGGGCGCCGAGATCGTCACCGGAACGATGATCGCATGGACGATCGCGGCGTGGCTGTCGATGATCGCGCTCGAAGTGCCATGGGTCTGGCTGAAGCTGGTCGGGCCGATGACGTGGGTCCTGCTGCTGCTGGCGCGGCCAAGTCTTACGCTCCTCGGCACCATTTCATCGGGCCGCGACGCCGCGAAACGGCGGCGCGTGGTGCGAAAGCACCGCTTTAGCGTGTGAATCCGACTTTCCGGCCGGCGTGGCTTGATGGCTCCCACGGCCCTATGCCATAGGAGGCCCGGCGCCGGAAACGTCCAGCGGGGTCGGAGAAATGCCGGAAATCTCGGGCCTCATGCGCGGCAAGCGCGGCCTGATCATCGGGGTTGCCAACCAGCGCTCGCTGGCCTGGGGCATCGCCAAAGCCTGCCACTCCCACGGCGCAGAGCTTGCTTTCACCTACCAGGGTGACTCGCTCAAGAAGCGCGTCGAGCCGCTCGCCGAGGAGCTTGGCGGCGTCGTCGTCGGGCATTGCGACGTCACCGATCCGTCCACCATCGATACGGTTTTCGCCAAGCTGCAATCGGTCTGGGGAACCATCGATTTCCTCGTTCACGCCATCGCGTTTTCGGACAAGGATCAGCTCGACGGCCGCTATGTCGATACCACGGCGGAGAACTTCACCAATACCATGCTGGTGAGCTGCTACTCGCTCACCGCGATCGCGCAGCGCGCCGAAAAGCTGATGCCGAATGGCGGCTCCATGCTGACGCTCACCTATTATGGCGCCGAGAAATGGATGCCGCATTACAACGTCATGGGCGTCGCCAAAGCCGCGCTGGAAGCCTCGGTGTGGTATCTCGCCGCCGATCTCGGCGTGAAGAATATCCGCGTCAACGCCATCTCGTCGGGGCCGATCAAGACGCTCGCCGCCGCCGGCATTCGCGACCTGCGCTATATTTTCAAATGGAATGAGTACAACGCGCCGCTGCGGCGCAACGTCACCATCGAAGACGTCGGCGGCGCCGCCGTCTATCTGCTCTCCGACATGTCGCGCAGCGTTACCGGCGAAATTCATCACGTCGATGCCGGATATCATATCGTCGGCATGAAGCACCCGGACGCGCCCGACATTGCCGTCGGCAAGGAATAGGCGTTGGCGAATTGCACCCCCTCACCAAATAGCCTACCGTCGGCTGTGGGGGATCCGGACGTTCTGATTTCGGATGTCCGATACATCAGTTTACCGTTGTATCGGCGGGGCTGCGGTGAGGACAAATCGCGTCTGTCGCGTCGTTGTGTTGTTGGTCGTGTTCGGCGCGTGCGGTGGGGCCGGCGCCGCGGCCGACGAAATGACCGTTGCGCCCGCGGCATTCATCACCGCACCGACCGGCCCGTTCCAGTGGACCGGGTTCTATGTCGGCGCCAATGGCGGCTACGGCGGGCTGAGTTCCTCCGTCTCCTACAGTCCCAATGACGCCGCGTCGCAGGCCGGGACGTGCGGCGGCGTCGGCCGCGGCAAATGCATTCCCGACGGGGGCTTTCAGACCCGCGGCCCCCTGGCCGGCGGCCAGCTTGGCTACAATTGGCAGTTCAGCGCGCTGTGGGTGGCCGGCCTGGAAGCCGATTATCAGTGGGCGAACCTCACCGGCCAAGGCCTCTCGACATTTCACCTCGGCAATGTCGGCGCGGCGAGTGCGAATACGAGCATGTTCGCCAACCAAACAGTCAAATCGTTTGGCACGGTTCGCGCGCGCGTCGGCGCGGTGGTCGTCAATCCGCTGTTGGTTTATTTCACCGCCGGGCTTGCCTATGGGCAGGTCAGTGAAACGCTCAACGCCCAACCCGGTGGGACCGGCGCGGTATCGTCCGGCGGCTTCTCGTACTCCTGCGTAGCCGGAGCGTCCTGTTTTGCCGGCGCGTCGTCGAAGACGATGGTCGGTTGGGCGGTCGGCGGCGGCAGCGACTATGCGCTGACCAGCAATCTGGTTTTCAGGGCCGAAGTTTTGTTTTTTGATCTCGGCGTTCCGCGGACCAATGTCGTGGCGCAAAACGCGGTGGCTGGAACGACGCCGTCATCCTTCACGGCAACATTCGGCCCGGCTGGATTTATCGTCGCTCGCGGCGGCTTGAATCTCAGATTTTAGTTCGCCCGGGCGGCGCCGGCCGGCGATCGGCGAGCGCGAATTCTTGTCACCCAAAATAACTTGCCGCCAAAAAGGAACAGCGGCCGGATTTTGGTCCAGCCGCTGTCACGAAACACCGCTCAAGGCGCCTCGCGAATTCAAGACGTTGGCGGCGCGACCCCGATGTGAGGTCTGCGCGCGCATCACGTCGTCTTCTTCATCTTCTTCTTTTTCGTCGGCTTGGTAGCCATGATTTGATTCCTTCTGGTGTGATGATCCGTCGGCAGGGTTGAGTTTAAGCTTTGCGGGCGTTGTCTCTGTCCCTTGGCCTTAGTTCCCCTGACCGAAAAGAACGATGCCACAAGTGGGATTTTTAAGCAACAAGAAAACGCAAATAACCGTGATTTTTCCGTAGCTTAACGGACGTTCAGCTTTTCATTAATCGACGTTCAGCCAGATGAATGCGAAATGAACGCGCTCGAATCCGGCCGGCGCGGACATTTGACCCCAGGGGGACCGCAGGCTACCAAGCCCGGCGCGCTCCGCGCCGCGGCAATGATGCCATTTTGCGTCGTTCGCGCAGCGGCGGCACTCAACACGACATTCGACCGCACCGTTCAACCATGTCCTTCAATACGTTCGGACATTCCTTCCGGGTGACCACCTTCGGCGAAAGCCACGGGCCGGCGATCGGCTGCGTCATCGACGGTTGCCCGCCGCGCCTTGCTTTGAGCGAGCGCGACATTCAACCGTATCTCGATCGCCGCCGCCCCGGTCAGTCGCGCTTCACCACGCAACGGCAGGAGCCGGATGCGATTAGAATCCTGTCCGGCGTGTTTTCGGATGAAGCGACCGGCGAACAGGTGACCACCGGCGCGCCGATTGCACTCGTCATCGACAATGTCGATCAGCGCTCCAAGGATTATTCCGATATCAAGGACAAATATCGGCCCGGTCACGCCGACTACACCTACGACGTGAAATACGGCCTGCGCGATTATCGCGGCGGCGGCCGTCAGTCGGCGCGGGAGACGGCGATGCGGGTAGCTGCCGGCGCCGTTGCGCGCAAGGTGGTGCCGGGCCTTTTGGTGCGCGGTGCGCTGGTTGCCATGGGGCCGCACCGCATCGACCGCGCGCGCTGGGACTGGACCGAGGTCGAACGCAACCCGTTCTTTTGTCCTGACGCCGCGAAAGCCGTCTTCTTCGCCGATTATCTCGACGGCATCCGCAAGCGCGGCTCCTCGGTCGGCGCCGTGCTGGAGATTGTCGCCGACGGCGTGCCGCCGGGCCTCGGCGCGCCGATCTACGGCAAGCTCGACGCCGATCTCGCCGCGGCGCTGATGAGCATCAATGCCGTCAAGGGCGTCGAGATCGGCGCAGGCTTCGCCGCCGCGGAACTGTCCGGCGAAGAGAACGGCGATGAAATGCGGGCCGGCAACGACGGCAAGCCGACTTTTCTGTCCAACCATGCCGGCGGCATCCTTGGCGGCATTTCCACCGGGCAGCCGGTGGTGGCGCGGTTCGCCGTCAAGCCGACCTCATCGATCCTGACGCCGCGGCGCACGGTCGACCGCTATGGCCGCGAGACCGAGATCGCGACCACCGGACGCCACGACCCCTGCGTCGGCATCCGCGCGGTGCCGGTCGGCGAAGCCATGGTGGCGTGCGTGATCGCCGATCACTATCTGCGCCATCGCGGTCAAGTCGGCGATGGGCCCGATTGGCCGTTTCCACTGCCGCGACGCTGACCAAGTCATTTTTAACGAGATTGAGAAGACATGGACGACGCCCAACAACGCATCCACGGCATTGTCACCGCTTTCGCGCGCGGCGAGCTTGTCATCGTGGCCGACGACAACGATCGCGAAAACGAGGGCGATCTGTTCGTCGCCGCTTCGCTGTGCACGGCGGAGAAGATGGCTTTCATCATCCGCCACACCTCCGGCATCGTCTGCGCGCCGCTCGCCCAGGAGGAGGCGCGCCGTCTGCATCTCGACCCGATGGTGGCGCGCAACGATGCGCCGCTAGGCACGGCCTTTACGGTTTCTGTCGATGTTCGTCATGGCCTGACGACCGGCATTTCGGCGGAGGAGCGCACCAACACCGTGCGGGCGCTCGCCAACGGCAATATGGGCGCGGCGGACTTCGTGCGGCCCGGTCATGTGTTTCCCTTGGTGGCCAAGGAAGGCGGCGTCCTGATGCGCTCCGGCCATACCGAGGCCTGCGTCGATCTTTGCCGGCTCGCCGGCTTGCCGCCGGTCGGCGTGCTCGCCGAACTCATGAATGACGACGGCACCGTCATGCGCGGACCGGAAATCGCCGCGTTCGCGGCGCGCCACAAGCTGGCGCGGGTCTCGATCGCCGATCTGATCGCCTACCGGCAGGCGCGCGAGCGGTTGATCGAGCGGGTCGGCGAATTTCCCGTGGAATCCGAAATCGGCATTCTGTCCGGCTATGCCTTCCAGACGCCGTTCGATCCGTTTTATCACGTGGCCTTCGTCTACGGTGACATCAGCGACGGCCGCAATATCCCGACCCGGCTGCATCGCGCCAACCTCATCCTCGACGTTTTCGGCGGCGCCAAAGCGGTTCGCAAATCGCTCGAGCGGTTCAAGGCCGAGGGCCGCGGCATATTGGTCATGTTGCGCGACGGCGCCGCCGGCGTTCCCGTGGTCGCCATTCCCAAATCCGACGAGACCGCCTCGGGCGAGGCACGCAGCCGGCAATGGCGCGAGGTCGGCCTGGGCGCGCAAATTCTCCGCGACCTCGGCGTCAGCTCGATCCGGCTCTTAAGCTTTTCCCGCAACATGACCTATGTCGGCCTTTCCGGTTTCGGCATCGAGATTGTCGGCACCGAGCAGGTCGAGATTTGACCGTGCGCCGCGGCGCCTAGCGACAAACAGCGAGGGTAAAATGAGCAGCATCATGGACCGGACTGGCAGCTATCGGATTGGCGTTTACTGGATGGGCCTATATCGGATCGCCCTGGCTTTGGCGCTCGTCGGTATCGGCCTTACCTTGTCCGGCTGCGGCTACAACACCATCCCCACATTGGAAGAGCAGGCCAAGGCGCGGTGGTCCGACGTGCAGAACCAATACCAGCGCCGCGCCGATCTCATTCCCAACCTGGTGGCGACGGTGCAGGGCTACGCCGCGCAGGAAAAAAGCGTGCTGACGGCGGTGGTCGAAGCCCGCGCCAAGGCGACCCAGGTCAAGGTCGACGTCTCCGATCTCACCGATCCTGCCAAGCTGAAGGCGTTTCAAGACGCCCAGAACCAACTTTCCGGCGCGCTCGGCCGGTTGCTGGCCGTGACGGAAAACTATCCGGACCTGAAATCCAACGCCAACTTCCTGGCGCTGCAGTCGCAGCTGGAAGGCACCGAGAACCGCATCGCGGTGGCGCGGCGCGATTACATCGAGGCGGTGCGGGTCTACAACACGGCGCTGCGCACCTTCCCGACCGTGCTGTGGGCCAAAACGCTGTTCTCCGGCAACAAGCCGATGGCGGCATTCACCGCGACCGAAGGCTCGGAAAAACCGCCGCAGGTGAAATTCTGATGATTGTCATTCCGGGCCGCGCGGTCGAAGCACTCAAATTGTCCGCGCGATTGGTGGCGGTCGCGCTCGTTCCTGGATCGGCTCTCGCGTCGTTTGTCGCGTCGCGCGCTGGATTTTCCGGCGCTGACCGGCCGCGTCGTCGATCAGGCCGGCGTGATGAGCGCGGAAAGCCGCGGCGACGTCGAGGCGAAGTCGAAAACGCTGGAGGACAAATCCGGCATCCAGCTTGCCGTCGCCACGGTGAAATCGCTGCAGGGGAGCGACATCGAAACCTACGCCAATCAGCTGTTCCGCTTCTGGAAGCTCGGCGAGGCCAAGAAGAACAACGGCGTGCTGCTCCTGGTCGCTCCGGCCGAGCACAAGGTCCGCATCGAAGTCGGCTACGGGCTCGAAGGAACGCTGACGGACGCATTGTCGTCGGTGATCATAGCCAGCGCCATCATACCGCGTTTCAAGGCCAACGATTTTTCCGGCGGCATCGAGCGCGGCGTCGACGGCATCATCAGCGTGCTCAGCGGCGATACGGCGGAATGGCAGCCGAAGGTGCAACTCCGCTCGGACGACAATCTCGGCGTCGAGGTGTTTGCGGTTTTCTTTGTGCTGTTTGTCATCTTCATCATCGTCATGGGTATTTCAGTCCAACCGGCGATCGGGCCACTATGTCGACCCGCCACGGCCGCCGGGTGTTTGTGCCGGCGAAAACCTATTCGAGCTCGTCAAGCTGGAGCAGCAGCAGTTCTTCGGGTAGCAGCAGTTCGTCCGACAGCGGCTTCTCCGGCGGTGGCGGTTCGTCGGGCGGCGGCGGCGCCTCAGGGAGCTGGTGATGAAGCGCATGATGGTACGATATGCGATAGCCGGCCTGATCCTGTGCCTGTGGCCGGTCATGGCATTGGCCTTCGATTTCCCGGCGCTGAGCGGCCGTGTGGTCGACCAGGCCGGCGTGATGACGGCTGAGAGCAAAAGCGACATCGAGGCCAAGTCGAAGGCGCTCGAGGATAAATCCGGCATCCAGCTCGTCGTCGCCACCGTGAAGTCGCTGCAAGGCGGCGACATCGAGACCTACGCCAATCAGCTGTTCCGCTTCTGGAAGCTCGGCGAGGACAAGAAGAACAACGGCGTGCTGCTCCTGGTCGCGCCGGCGGAGCACAAAGTCCGCATCGAAGTCGGTTACGGACTCGAAGGCACGCTCACCGACGCGCTGTCGTCGGTCATCATCGCCAGCGCCATCGTCCCGCGCTTCAAGTCCAACGATTTCTCCGGCGGCATCGAGCGCGGCGTCGACGGCATCATTGCCGTGCTCACCACCGACGCCGCCGAATGGCGTCAAAAGGCGACCGTCCGCGCCGACGAGCCGTCGAGCGATATCAACAAGCTGTTTCCGCTTCTGTTCTTCGCGTTGCTGATTTTCATCATCTGGTACTTGATCCACCACGCCGACGGTCCGGGCGGGCCGGGAACCGGCCGGCGTTCGACCTTCATCCCGATGGGCGGCGGCTGGGGTGGTGGCTGGGGCGGCGGCGGCGGTGGTGGATTTGGCGGCGGCTTCGGCGGCGGGTTTTCCGGCGGCGGCGGCTCGTCGGGCGGCGGCGGTGCGTCAGGGAGCTGGTAAATGCAATTGGGCAAGGACGATCACGCGGCGATCTCGGCCGCCATTCACGCGGCGGAGACGCGCACCAGCGGACAGATCGTCTGCGTGCTCGCGCGCTCGTCGTCGGATTACGCCCACGTGCCGATCCTGTGGGCGAGCGCGCTGGCGCTCGTGGCGCCGTGGCCGCTGATTGTCTTCACGCCCTGGAGCGTGCAGCGCATCTTTCTGATCCAGCTCGCGGTCTTTATCGTCGCCGGCCTGATCTTCGCCTTGACGCCGCTCCGCCTCGCGCTGGTCCCACGCGCCACGCGTCGCGCCCGCGCGCATCGCGCCGCCATCGAGCAATTCGTCGTCCGCCGCGTCGCCCACACCAAGAACCGCACCGGCGTCCTGATCTTCGTCTCGCTCGCGGAGCGCTACGCGCGCATCATCGCCGACGAAGGCATCGCGGAAAAGGTGCCGAACGCGGAATGGCAGTCGGCGATCGACGCCATGGTCAGCCACATGCGTTCCGGCCGGGTCGCGGAGGGATTTACCGCGGCGATCGAGCGCTGCGCAACCGTGCTCGCAGCCCACGCGCCGCCGGACGGCTCGGCGAATGAATTGCCCGATCGGCTCTACGTGATGTAGCTGCGCCGGTTCCGTCGTCCCGGCGCCGCGCAGCTCACGCACATGCGCCGGAACCTTTCCAGCCGGCCGTCATAGTCTCGGGCATGACACCGAGAAACGGAGGACTACGGCGATGGCGCAGGAGCAAGATGAGGAACCGGCCCAAGCGCAAGCTCAAGGCAATCAAGAACAAGCCGCGCCGCGCGGGCCCGATCTAAGCCAAGGTGTGACGGCCGCGGATTTTGTCGACGGCAAGCTTTTGGGCCACGTCGGCAGCGACGAGGTTTTGCTCGTCCGCATCGGCGCCGCGGTGTTCGCGATCGACGCCCAATGCACGCACTATCACGGCCCGCTTGCCGACGGCCTCATCGTCGGCGAAAGCGTGCGCTGTCCCTGGCATCACGCCTGCTTCGATTTGCGCAGCGGCGAAGCGCTGCGGGCGCCGGCCTTGAGCCCGGTCGCTTGCTGGCGCGTGGTTGAACGCGACGGGCGCATAGTCGTCACCGAAAGGCGCGAGCAACCGAAGCCGCGCGGCATCAGCAGCGCGCCGGCGCCAGCGCCGGCGCAGATCGTCATTGTCGGCGGCGGTGCAGCCGGTTTTGCCGCGGCGGAGATGCTGCGGCGGCGCGACTATGCCGGCAGCATCGTCATGCTGAGCGCCGACTCGGCGCCGCCGGTCGACCGGCCCAATCTGTCGAAAGACTATCTTGCCGGCAGCGCGCCGGAGGACTGGCTGCCGCTGCGCCCCGACAGCTACTACGCTGAACACGGCATCGAGCTGCGTCTGGGATGCGAAGTCGCCGGCATCGACTGCGCGCGCCGCGAAATACGGCTCGCCGACGCAACGAGTATGGCCTACGACCGCCTGCTGCTCGCGACCGGCGCCGAGCCGGTACGGCTTTCGGTGCCCGGCGCCGATCAGGCCCACGTTCACACGCTGCGCTCGCTCGCCGATTGCCGCGCCATCATTGCCGCCGCCAAGGATGCGCGGCGCGGGCTGGTCATCGGTGCGAGCTTCATCGGGCTCGAGGTGGCGGCCTCGCTGCGTGCGCGCGACCTCGAGGTCCATGTCGTGGCGCCGGAGCCGCGGCCGATGGAGCGGGTGCTTGGCGCAGAGCTCGGCGATTTCATTCGCCGCTTGCATGAACAGCACGGCGTCGTCTTCCACCTCGGCGAAACGGTGACCGCGCTCGACGGCCGCCGCGCGACCCTGAAAAGCGGCGCCTCGCTTGAAGCGGATCTGGTGGTCGCCGGCATCGGCGTGCGGCCACGCCTGACGCTTGCCGAAGCGGCCGGCATCAAGCTCGACCGCGGCGTGCTGGTCGATGCTTATCTGCAGACCAGCGCACCTTCGGTCTATGCCGCCGGCGACATCGCGCGCTGGCCCGATCCGCATTCGTCAAGCGCGATCCGTGTCGAGCATTGGGTCGTCGCCGAGCGCCAGGGCCAAATCGCCGCCGGCAATATGCTCGGCGCCGCCGAGCGTTTCGAGGCTGTGCCGTTCTTCTGGAGCCAGCACTACGACGTTCCGATCAACTATGTCGGTCACGCGGAACAATGGGACGAGATCGCGGTCGAGGGGGATATTGGCGCTAAGGATTGCCTGCTGCGTTACCAACGTGCCGGGCGCGTCCTCGCCGTCGCCTCGATATTCCGCGATCTGGAGTCGCTCAAAGCCGAGCTGGCGATGGAACACGGCGCCCTTCGGTAACCGCACGCTATTCCGCGGGCCGCGTCATCGCGCAGCGGCGCCATCAAAATATCAATCACGAGGTCGCGATTATACCGGCAGCAGGGGTTGGCTTATGGTCCGCACCCCATTCGGCGAAAGCCAGGAGGCTCCCATGCCTAGTCATGATTCCGTCAATGTCGGTCGCCGCGCGCTGCTCGGCGCCGGCGCGCTGATGCTCGGCGCCGCGCTCTGGCCGTTGCGCGCATCGGCGCAAGCCAAGCTGCGCATTGGCGTCATCGGATCGGGCCATATCGGCGGCACCATTGGCGGGCTGTGGGTCAAAGCCGACCATCCCGTTCTCTTCTCTTCGCGGCATCCCGATGAACTCAAGGATTTGGTCGCCAGCCTCGGCGAACTGTCGAAAGCCGGCACCGTCGATCAGGCAATCGCGTTCGGCGAGGTCTTGTTCATCGCCGTGCCTTATGGCGCGTTGCCGCAGATCGGCCAGGATTATGGCGCCGCGCTCAAAGGCAAGATCATGCTCGACGCCTGCAATGCCGTTGCGCCGCGCGACGGCGGCGCCATCGCCGACGAAGTCGAACGCGAAGGCATCGGCGTGGTTTCGCAGAAATATCTGTCCGGGGCGCGGATCGTTCGCGCCTTCAACACGCTCAACTACAAAATCTTCGCCAGCGAGGCGGGCCGTCCCGATCCGAAGCTCGCCGTCCCGATTGCCGGTGACGATCCGGAAGCCGTGGCGACCGCGGCCGGCCTGGTGCGCGACGCCGGTTTCGATCCGGTCGTGGTCGGCAAGCTCGCCGACGCGCGCCGCTTCCAGCGCGGCGGGCCGGGCTACGGTCAGGCGGTGAGTGCCGCCGAGCTGAAGCAGAAATTATCGCTCACGCCATGAACAGCGTCACGGCCGCGCTCCGCCGCGGCCTCGCCTGGGCAATGCCGGCGACGCCGCAGGAGCGCGCCGCGGCGTTGTGGTCGTTCGGCTACTTCTTTGCGCTGCTTGCCGGATACTACGTGCTGCGGCCGTTGCGCGATCAGATGGGCATTGCCGGCGGCGTGCGAAATCTGCCGTGGCTGTTCACCGCGACCTTCGTCACGCTCATCGTCGCGCAGCCGCTCTACGGCGCGCTGGTGGCGAAGTTGCCGCGCGCCCGCTTCATTCCCATCGTCTATCACTTCTTCGTCGCCAATCTCGCCGTGTTCTGGCTGCTGTTGACCCTCGATATTGCGCCGGTGATCGTCGCCCGCGTGTTCTTCGTCTGGGTCAGCGTGTTCAATCTGTTCGCGGTCGCGGTGTTCTGGTCGTTCATGGCCGATCTGTTCACCGCCGAGCAGGGCAAGCGCCTGTTCGGCTTCATCGGCGCCGGCGGCACGGCCGGCGCGCTTCTCGGCCCGGTCCTCACCATCTGGCTGTCGGTGCCGCTCGGAGCCGTCAACCTCCTGATCGCGGCAGCAGTGCTGCTGGAAATCGCCGTGCTCTGCGTCTATCGGCTCGAACGGGTAGCCGTGGCGAACGCCGGCGCGCAAGGTGGTGTGCAGGCCGAGCCGGAACGCGTCGGCGGCAATGCGTTTGCGGCGCTCCAGGAATTGGTGCGCTCGCCCTATCTCCTCGGCGTCGGCGGCTGGGTCAGCCTGTTGTCGTTTTGCGCGACCATCGTCTATTTCGAGCAGGCCAATATCGTTGCGGCCGCTGTGCACGATCGGGACGCGCAGACCCGCATCTTCGCCAGCATCGACCTGGCGGTTGGCCTCCTCACGCTGGCGACACAGCTGCTGGCGACCGGGCAGGTGCTCAAAAAGTTCGGCACCGGTATCGCGGCCGGCGCGCTGCCGGCAGTGTATGTCATCGGCTTCGCGGCGTTGTTCTTCGCGCCGACGCTTGCCGTCGTGGTGACGCTTCAGGTGGTCCAGCGCTGGATGAATTTCGCCATCGCCAATCCGGCGCGGCAAGTCTTCTTCACCGTGCTGGCGCGCGGAGAAAAATATAAGGCCAAGAACCTGATCGACGTCGTGATCTATCGCGGGTCGGACGCGTTGTATGGCTGGGTGTTCGACAGCTTGCAGGCGCTCGGACTGAAGCTCGGCGGCATCGCGCTCGTCGCGTTGCCGATCGCCGCCGGTTGGCTCATCTTGTCGATGGTGCTGGGACGCGTGCAGGAATATCGCGCCGCGCTCATCGAGAGAGACGTCGTGGAAGGAGAGGCCGCATGACCGTCCGTCTGACGCGCCGCGAATTTGCGATAGCGGCCGGTGCGGCCGGCGCGGCGCTGCTGGCGGCGCCGGCACTGGCGCAAAATTCGCCGCTGCTGGCGCGCGCTATTGCGAGCACCGGCGAACGCCTGCCGGCCGTCGGGCTCGGCACCGCGCAGATTTTCGACGCCAATGATGAGGCGACCCGGCAGAAGGCGGCGGCGGTGCTCCAGGCGCTGATCGCTGGCGGCGGCAGCTTGGTCGATACGTCGTCGGTCTATGGCGACGCCGAGATCGTGCTCGGCGATGCGATCGTGGCCGCGGGGCTGCGCGAAAAACTTTTCATTGCTACCAAGCTCGAGGCGCCGGACTCAGCCGAGCTCAAGCGCTCACAAACGCGTTTGCAGATGCAAAAATTCGACCTGCTGCAATTCCACAATGTGCGCGATCCGCAGCAATCGCTGGCGCAGTTCAAGGACTGGAAGGCGCAAGGCGTGTGCCGTTATATCGGCATCACATCGACCCGCCATGCGGACTTCGGCGCCATCGAAGCAGTGCTGTTGCGCGAGAAGCCGGATTTCGTCCAGATCGACTATTCGCTCGACGACCGCGAAGCCGAAAAGCGCATCCTGCCGGCGGCCGCCGCGGTCAAAGCCGCGGTCTTGACCGCGCTGCCGTTCGGCCGCGCGCGGCTGTTTCGCGCGGTGCACGGCAAGGACATTCCCGAATGGGCGCGCGGCTTCGCCGAGAGCTGGGCGCAGTTTTTCTTGAAATATCTTCTGAGCGATCCGCGTGTGACCGCGGTCATCCCCGGCACCGCCTCGCCCGCGCACATGACCGACAATCTCGGCGCCATGCGCGGCCCGTTGCCTGATGCCGAACAGCGCAAGCAAATGGAGGCGTTTGCCGACACGCTGTAATCATTATCTCTCCTCACACCTGCCTATAGCCAGCGGCGTAAATCCGGGTAGTCTGCGGGCCGGCAATAGCTTTCAAGAGTAACCACAAATGCCTTGGCTGGCGTCCAAATCGCGGCGGATACACTACGAACTGACCGGTCCGGACGACGGGCCGGCCTGCGTGCTGGTCAACGGTCTCACTCAATACGTCAAGCTCTGGATGCCGTTTCGCGACGGCCTGGTGGCGCGGGGATTTCGCGTCGCCAGCTACGACATGCTCGGACAAGGCCAGTCGGATAAGCCGCGCCTGTTCATCGATCAGACCGACCAAGTGGACGTGCTCCGCGAGCTGATCGCCGCCTTGGGGCCGCAGCCGGTTTTCGTCGGCGGCATCAGCTTCGGCGGCGTGATCGCGCTGCGCTATGCCATCGAATATCCGGACACCATCGCCGGATTGGTGCCGATGAGTAGCTTTGCCGAAATCCCGCCGCAGCTGATGCGGCTTGGCACCGCGATGCGCACCGCGCTGATCCTCGGCGGCACGACCTACTTGCAGGATTTGCTGTTCCCGATGAATTTTTCCAACGCTTGGCTCGAGGCGAAAGCCGACATCATCGATCTCGCCACCCATCGGGGATGGCTGATCAACGATGTCTATGCCTTGCAGAACCTGATGGAATCGTTCCTCAGCTTCGAGCCGCTGACGCCGCAATTGTCGTCGATCCACGTTCCGACATTGATCATGACCGGGGAGTTCGATTTCCTCACGCCGCGGCCGCTGCAGGATTCGCTACGCACCCATATTCCCGACAGCGCGCTGGTCATTATTCCGCGCGCCTATCATGCCTTCACGCTGGAACGCGCGGACCTGGCGGCGTACGTGATGGCGCGGTTCGCCGAGGACGTGATGGCCGGCCGCTTTCAGGGCAAACAGACGGTCTGGATCGCGCCGGACGACGTCGGCGGCGAACTCATCCCCTTTCCCGCCGGCTTCGATCATTTGCGTTCGATCCCGGTGCGCCTGAAAGAGCCGGAGACGTCCGCGCCGGCGCCGCAGCCCGAGGCCGCCTCGTCATGAACGCGCTGTTGGGCCCGATCGACAATGACGGTCGAATTCCGCCGCCGCAGCAGACCCGCATCGCGGCGTTTCTGATGTCCGCCCATGGCGCGCAGGCGCGACAGCTCTTGACCACGATGCCGATGCGACTGCGGCAGCCGTGGCATGTCGAGCTGCACGCCCAATATTGCCGGGAAATGGAGATCCTCTCGTTGCTCACGCGCGCGACGACGTGGGTGCCCGATCCGCAACTGGCCCTTTTGCTGTGGCAGTGGGAGACCGCCTGGATGCCGCGACCGATGAAGGGAGCGGCCGACCATTTTCACGGCCTGCTCGTCGATATGGCGGCGCTCGGCCACGCCATTCACGCCGGCATCCGGCCGGCAGCGTTGTTGCCGGAGGGCGTGGCGGCGTTCGATCCCTTCGTGCTGGCGATGCGGCGGATCGAGTTCGAAAGCGGACGATTGTTGCAGGCGCAAATTCTTTTCCTCAAAGGCCCGCAGCTCATCGACGTCCGCAACGAAGTCGCCGACGCGGTCGAGCAGCGCCACGATCAGGTGCGCGAGCTCTGGACGTCGATGCTCAAAGGGTTGAATGTCGGCGCCGAGTAGCGGACATTTTTAGGCGATAAAGGCGGCGATATCCCGGCAAAGAGCCGGTATTGCAATTTCCGCACGCCGCGGCCACGATGTATTCCGCGAACCAATTTGAGGCGTCATGATTACCGTTCCCGAATTGGCCGCCGAGGCTTTAGGCAACTTCCTGTCAACGCATCTGAGCCGTCGGTTCGGGCCGGCCGAAGAGGGCCTGACCGAGCTTATTCCATCGGTCGCCCGCCTGGCGTTGGAGTGCATCGGCAACAGCGATGCGCTCTATCACAATGTCGAACACACCATGCTGGTGACGCTGGTCGGCTATGACATCATGAAGGGCCGGTCGCTGCTCATGCCGACGTCGGCCGATGACTATACCCATGTCATTGTCGCCTGCCTGCTGCATGATATCGGCTACGTGCGCGGCGTGCTGATGGGCGACAGCGAAGGCGGCTATGTCATCGACGCCAAGGGCGGCAAAGCCAAGCTGCCGCGCGGCTCGTCGGACGCCGCGCTGACGCCGTATCACGTCGACCGTTCCAAGCTTTTCGCGGTCGATCGGCTTTCCAACATGGAATTCATCGACGCCCACCGGGTCGCGCGCGCGATCGAATTTACCCGCTTTCCGTCGGCCATCGACGCGGCCAGCCAGAACGTTGAGGAAGGTTCGCTGGTGCGGGCGGCCGATCTCATCGGCCAGCTCGGCGATCCGCACTATTTGCGCAAGGCCAACGCGCTGTATTATGAATTCGAAGAAGTCGGCATGAACAAACAGCTCGGTTACG
Source organism: uncultured Alphaproteobacteria bacterium (assembly GCA_963829395.1). Taxonomy (GTDB): domain Bacteria; phylum Pseudomonadota; class Alphaproteobacteria; order Rhizobiales; family Xanthobacteraceae; genus BOG-931. The sequence goes on from CAWHHX010000008.1 coordinate 360,263, forward strand.
CGTCGCCGGCCGACCTGACGGATCTTTATCCGCAATTCTACTATAACAGCGTCGCGCCGCACGTTCAGACCGCGGTTCGTTATCTCAACGTGACGTCGAGCGGACGGCAATGGATCGCGAGCCTGTACAGCAACGTGTTCCGCGCCGAGAGCGAGCTGAGCTTATCGGGGCCGGAACGCTGAACCGGGCCGGTGCGGCGCGACGGATCGAGAACACGCAACAAACAAAGACAAAAGCCGGGAGGTCGCCATGAACAAGATCGCCGAGATAAAGCCCGACGCGTCGGGCGGCCGTTCGCCTTACTTCTCGGAAGAGCACGAAATGCTGCGCGCCCAGGTGCGCCGCTTCGTTGAGACCGAGATCAAGCCGCACGCGCTGGCCTGGGAGGAGCAGGGTTATGTGCCGCGCGACGTGCTGCGCCGCATGGGCAGCTTGGGCTTCTTCGGCATCCGCTATCCGGCGACGTATGGCGGCTCGGAAATGGACGCGCTGGCGACCGTCGTGCTGGCGGAGGAGCTCGGCCGCTCGACCTTCTCCGGCGTCGCCGTCACCGCGCTCGTTCATACCGACATGGCCTCGATTCATATCTTCCGCTCCGGCAGCGAGGCGCAGAAGGACAAATGGATGCCGCGCATCATTGCCGGCGAGGTCATTACCGCGGTCGCCGTGACCGAGCCGGATGCCGGCTCTGACGTCAAAGGCATCCGCACCTTCGCCCGCCCTGACGGCGACAGCTACGTCCTCAACGGCGCCAAAATGTTCATCACCAACGGGGTGCATGCCAACCTTTACTGCGTGGCGGCGAAAACCGATCGAGACGGCGCGCCGAGCCGCTCGATCTCCATCTTTTTGGTCGAGAAGGGCACCCCCGGTTTCACCGTCAGCCGCACGCTCGATAAGCACGGCTGGCGCTCATCCGACACCGCCGAACTGCATTTCGACAATTGCCGCATCCCCGCCGAAAACCTGCTGGGCGACGAAGGCCGCGGCTTCTATGCCATCATGAAAAATTTCCAGAACGAGCGGATCACGATCGGCGCCATGGCCATGGGCGAAGCGCAGGCCGCGCTCGAGCTCACGCTCGATTATGTCCGCACCCGCAAAGCCTTCGGTGCGCCGCTCTGGGCGAAAGAGACCATTCGTCAGCGCCTGGCGATGCTGGCCGCCAAGGTCGAGGCCGGCCGTCAGCTCGTCTACCACGCCGCCTGGCTCGACACCCAGGGCGTCGACGCCACCAAGGAAGTGTCGATGGTCAAGGCCTATTGCGGCGAACTGGTCAACGAAGTCATGTACGACTGCGTGCAGTTTCACGGCGGCATGGGCTTCATGCGCGAGAGCACCATCGAGCGGATGTCGCGCGACGCGCGGGTGCAGACTATCGGCGGCGGCGCCACCGAGGTCATGCTCGAGGAAGTGGCGAAGCGGCTTTAGCGCTGCGTTTACCAACGCCGACAAGCGAGGGAGGCTCACCCCCATGGATATCGTCTCGCTGGGTCCGGGCTTTGCCGCCGAGCTGCGCGGCGTGACGCTTGCCGAGGTCGCCGCCGATGACGCCGCCTATCAGGCGGTGCGCGCGGCATTCGAGGACTATTCCGTCCTGGTGTTTCGCGACCAGGACGTGACGGACGATGGGCAAATCGCGTTTTCGCGGCGGTTCGGGCCGCTGGAGATCACGCCGCCGACGACGCCAGGGGCGGGCACCCACCTCGTGATCCTCACGACCATCGACAACGACGGCAAAGTCGTGCCGGCGGATCATCGGATCGCGCTGCGCAACAAGGCAAACCAGCTTTGGCACGCTGACAGCACGTTCAAGAGCGTGCCGGCGCTCGCCTCCGTATTGTCGGCGCGCATCATCCCGGACCATGGCGGCGAAACCGAGTTCGTCTCGACCCGTCTCGCCTTCGATCGGCTCGCTCCGGCGGCGCAGGCGCGCATCGCCGATCTGTTTGCCTGGCACGACTATTCGCATTCGCGCGGCAAGATCGCGCCGAATATCGTCGGCGCCGAGGAGCGCGCGGCGCTGCCGCCGCAATGCTGGCGCATGGTGTGGACGAATCCGGCGAACGCGCGCAGCGCGCTCTACATCGCCTCGCACGCATATGCGATCGAGGGCATGGAGGACGGCGCAGCGCAAAAGCTCATCGCCGAGCTGACGGACACCGCGACTGCGGCGGGATCGAGCTACACGCACACCTGGCGTCAGGGCGACGTCGTCATGTGGGACAATCGCGCGACGCTGCACCGCGGGCGGCCCTGGCCGGCACACGAGGCGCGGCTCATGGTGCGCACCACCGTCTCCGCCACCGATCCCGACGGGCTGCAAAGCGTGCGGCCGCCGTCGCGCCAGGCGGCGGAGTAGCGAAGCGGCGGCGACAGTCGCAGCTTGAACGGCAACGGCCGTGTCTGATTTTCTTGCCAACGACAGCTGAAGCGACGACAATTTGCTAACAGCGCCGGACCGATCAAGCCGGTCGACAGAGCGCTGAAATGGGGAGGCGGCGCCATGGCGGTGACCGACATTGTGTCGGGCGCGTTGCCCGAAGCTGCGCATCGTAATCAATTGCGCCGCGCCGTTATTGCCAGCACCATCGGCACCACCATCGAATGGTACGATTTTCTGCTCTACGGCATCGTCACCGGTCTTGTCTTCGGCAAGCTGTTCTTTCCCAGATCCGATCCGCTGGTCGGCGTGCTTGAAGCCTTCTCGATCTACGCGGTGGGCTTCATGGCGCGCCCGTTCGGTGCGGCGATTTTCGGTCATTTCGGCGATCGCATCGGCCGCAAGGCGGTGCTGATCACGACCTTGCTGATCACCGGCTTCGCCACGTTCGCGGTCGGCTTGGTTCCGACCTACGACTCGATCGGAATTTGGGGCGCCGTCATTCTCACCGCCATCCGTTTCATCCAGGGGATCGGGATCGGCGGCGAATGGAGCGGTTCGGTGCTGCTGTCGATGGAATGGGCGCGCACCAATCGTTACCGCGGCTTCGTCGCCGCGTGCCCGCAGCTCGGCGTGCCCGCGGGATTGCTGCTCGCCTACACGGCGGTGCTGTTTTTCAGTTGGTTTTCCGGCGATCAATTCCTGGTCTGGGGTTGGCGCATACCGTTTCTCTTGAGCATCGTCATGGCCGGCGTCGGCCTCTATATCCGGCTGGGCATTCTCGAAACGCCGACCTTCCGCCGCCTGGTGGCGGAAAAACGCATTGAGCGGGCGCCGGTCCTGGAAGTGATCCGCCGCCAGCCGAAGGAGATCATTCTCTGCGCGCTGGCAAAAACGGCGGAAACCGCACCGGCTTATATCTATCTGGCCTTCGTCTTTGTGTACGGCACGCAAGTTCTGCATGTGTCGCGTGAGTTCCTGCTTTCCGGCCTGATCGCTGCCTGCTTCTTGTCGTTCGTCGTCACGCCGCTGTCGGGCTATCTGTCGGACCGGATCGGCCGCAAGCGCATGTATCTGATCGGCGCCGCCGCCACCGGTGTGTTCGGTTTCGTCTATTTCGCCATGCTGAACTCGCTGGTGCCGGCCTGGATGTTCCTCGCGGTGATGCTGTCCTTCGTGCCGCACGGCATGATCTTCGGACCGCAGGCCGCCTTGTTCGCCGAGTGTTTCACCCCGCGGCTGCGCTACAGCGGCAGCTCGCTCGGTTTTCATCTCGCCGCGATCACCGGCGGCGCGCCGGCGCCGCTGATCGCCACGGCGCTGCTGGCATGGACCGGCTCGGGTTATGCGATTGCCGGCTACATCGCGGTGACCGCAATCGTCAGCATCGTCGCGACTTTGCTGTTGCCCGATCACACCAACAAAGACATCTCGCAGGAGCACGCGTAGCCGACGCAGTGCCGCCGCGGACTTGGTCGGGGGCACAAGGCGGAGGCGAAGCGCAGCGCTAGAAAGCCTGCGGTTGCCAGTGTGTCGGGTGAGGCAGCCGCGCCGCGTTCGGGGCTGGGCCGCCGCAGCGGGCCGGCGGCCTATATCACTGATATTGCTATATGATTTTTGCCGACCTGCGGAATCATTGACAATATATTGTCGTTATGACAATATGCTACCATGAACATAGAGGAGGCCATCACCGACCTTGTGCTGGAGACGTTCCGGCTCAACGGCCGCCTGCTCGTCTCGGGCGATGCGCTGGTCGCCGATCTCGGACTGACCAGCGCGCGCTGGCAGGTGCTCGGCGCGATGGCGCTCTCGCCGGTGCCGCTTTCCGTCGCTCAGGTCGCGCGCAACATGGGCCTGACCCGTCAAGCGGTGCAGCGTCTGGTGAATGAGATGCAGGCTGACGGCCTGGTGCGGCTGGCGCCCAATCCGCATCATCAGCGCGCCAAGCTTGTCGTACTCAGCGCCAAGGGAAAAACGGCGTTCGCCGCGGCGATGAAGCGCCAGAGCGCCTGGGCGAACGACCTCGCGGCCGGGCTTGGCGTCAAACAGATCGCAACCGCGGTAGCGACGCTTCGGCGCATCCGCCAACGCCTCGATGATCGAACGGAAAATGGCAACAACGATACGCAATGAGCTGCGTTCGATGGCGACACCGAGCGGCAGCAATGTAAAGGAGACAAACCATGCTTAGCTTACGCCCACTCGATGAACACGTTCCGATCCAGCAGCAATTGACCGCCACCGCGTCGCCCGCGGTTCTGATCAACATCTTTACTGTGGCGCCAGACGACGTTGACGCCTTGCTCGCCGCCTGGGAGCACGACGCCAATTGGATGAAAAAGCAGCCCGGCTATATCTCGACGCAGCTGCATCGGGGCATCGGCGGCTCGTGCACGTTTCTCAATTACGCGGTCTGGGAATCGGTCGAGCATTTCCGCGCGGCCTTCACCAATCCCGAGTTTCGCGGCGCGCTCGCGGCCTATCCGTCAAGCGTCGTCGCCACGCCGCATTTGTTTGCCAAGGTCGGCGTGCCCAATCTCTGCACGAGCTAGCGGATCGGTCATTCCGATAGGCGGCGTAGCAAGCAAACAAGCGTCGGCGAGGCCGAATGTCCGCTCATTTCCGCGAAGGCGGGAATCCAGATCGGCGCGCCGACCGTGCCGGCAAAGGACTGGGTCCCCGCCTTGCGGGGACGAGCGGACCAAGACGCTATCCGCCATACGCGCGATTGGGGATGGCAAAACCGCAGCTCGAGCCGTCGGTCACTTCGACCTGGTCTTCCCATGGCAGCCGGTATTGGCCGGCGACCAGATCGCGCATGTAGGTGTAAGGGCAATCCTGCGCACCGCCTTTGACCGCGACATAGCCGCGATGGCCGAACTGATAGATGTTGTTCTCGACGCCCCAGATCCGGCGGGCCTCGTCAGCGAGCTTCGGCCGCACCTCGGCGGTGATGATCTCGTCGGGCGCGCCGTTGCCGGTCACAAGCGGCACGCCGTCGAAATTGACGATCATGCCTTCGCCCATGGAATTGAACACGCCGTCGGTGCCGGCCATGCAGACATTGGCGGTGTACATGAGGTTCGAGAACGCGTTGCTCTGATTGCTGACATGCCAGGCCTGGCGGATCGGCGCCGTGTAGCCGGCAGTGCGCAACATGATGTTGGCGCCCTTGTAGGCGCACTCGCGCGCCATCTCCGGGAACATGCCGTCGTGGCAGATGATCAATGCCACCTTGCTGCCGTTGGGGCCGTCGCACACCGGAATGCCGAGATTGCCGGGCTCCCACGGCTCGACCGGCACCCATGGATGCATCTTGCGGTAATAGAGCTTGATCTCGCCGTCGTCGTCGATGATGAGGCCGGAATTGTAGGGGTTGCCGTCGGGATTGTACTCCATGATGGAGAAGCAGCCCCAGATGCGATTGTCGATGCAGGCTTGCTTGAAGCTAGCGACTTCCGGCCCGTCGAGCCGCGACATCAGCTCGGCATTGGTGTCCATCGACAGGCCGTGCAGCGAATATTCCGGGAAGACGACAAGGTCCATGGTCGACATGCCCTTGCGCGCCTTCTGCACCATCGCGCAAATCTTCTTGGTCTGCGCCGCCAGATCGCTCTTGGTGGCGATCGTCGGCAATTGCAGCTGAACCAGCCCGATGACCACACCGTCCGGCGTCTTGTTCAATCCACCGAGCCCACTCATCGACAGTCTCTCCTTATGCGCGCATGGCTCCCGGGCGCGGCAAATCTACACCGTTCCGCCGCCGGCGGTGAAGTCGCTGGCGGCGACCGTCGCCATTAAAGCGCGCAAATCCGCTGCCCGCCTGGTGCCGAACGCGGCGTGGAATTGCGCTTGCGCCGCGAACCATAGCTTGGCGGCGGCGCGCAGGCGTTGCTCGCCGGCTTTGGTCAGGGCGAGCGTTTTCGCCCGGCGGTCGGCGGCTGAAGCTTCGATGCTGATCAAGCCGTCGCGCTGCAACGGCAGGACGTTGCGGCCGAGCGTTGTGCGGTCCATCACCATGTCGTCGGCCAGCGCATTGATGGTCAGCGGCCCGTCTCGCCGGAGCTTGGCGAGAATGGTGAATTGGCTGGTGCGCAGCCCGCTTGGCGCCAGGCACCGATCGTAGAACTGGGTCACGCGGCGCGCCGCGGCACGGATCGCTTGGCAGTTGCATGGCTCGGGCAGCGCGGCGATTGGTACTGGCATCAAATCCTCATCCTTGACAAAGGCGCATATACTCTTAATTACGCGTAACTACACTTATATCATTCCCGGCGCGGCCGGATGGGCACCGGGCCGGCGGTGTGTCGACCACCTGGGGCGGCCCGCCGCGACTGCGATCATCGAATTTCAAATCTTCAGGAGGTTCGACCATGACATCGCGTTCAGTGGTTTTTGCCGAGCCGGTGCGAACGGCGATCGGCACGTTCGGCGGCACGCTTAAGGACGTGACGGCGCCGGCGCTCGGCGCGGTCGCAATCGGCGGCGCGGTGGCGCGGGCCGGACTTCGTCCCGACGAGGTTGAGACGGTGGTGATGGGCAACGTCGTCCAGGCCGGCGCCAAGATGAATCCGGCGCGCCAAGCCGCCGTCAATGCCGGACTGCCGGTGACGACGCCGGCGCTGACGGTCAATCGGGTCTGCGGCTCGGGCGCGCAAGCCATCGTCTCCGCCGGCCAGGAGATCCTGATCGGCAATATCGACGTTGCGGTCGCCGGCGGCATGGAGAACATGGATCAGGCGCCGTATCTGATCCCGCGCGCCCGCTGGGGCTACCGCATGGGCGATGGTCAGCTCTATGACAGCGTGTTGCGCGACGGCTTGAACGACGCATTTTCCGACAAGCATTCCGGCTGGCACACCGAAGATTTGGTCGAGAAGTATCAAGTTACCCGCGACGCGCAGGACCATTGGGCGCTCCGCTCGCAGCAGCTTTTCAGCGCCGCCCAGGCCGCCGGTCAATTCACGGCGCAGATCGTGTCGGTCGAAGTGCCCGGCAAAAAGGGTCCGACCGTGTTCGACAAGGACGAGGCCAATCGGCCCGACACGACGCTGGAAGCTCTGGCGCGACTGAAGCCTGTGTTCCGCCCGGACGGCACCATCACCGCCGGCAATGCGCCGGGGCTGAACGATGCGGCCGCCGCCGTGGTGCTTGCGGACGGCGCCTGGGCCGAGAAGCGCGGGCTTGCGGCAAAGGCGCGCCTCGTGTCCTACGGGATTGCGGCGGTCGAGCCCGGCATGTTCGGTCTCGGGCCGGTTCCCGCCGTCAGGCAGGCCTTGGCGCGGGCCGGTTGGGACGTCGGCTCGGTCGAGCGCGTCGAGATCAACGAAGCGTTCGCAGCCATCGCCATCGTCGTTGCGCGCGAACTCGGATTTCCCGACGATATCGTCAACGTCGAAGGCGGCGCCGTCGCGCACGGCCATCCGATCGGCGCAACCGGCGCGATCCTGACCACGAAGCTCATTCATTCGATGCGCCGGGACGGTCTTGAGCGCGGCGTTGTCACGCTCTGCATCGGCGGCGGCCAAGGCATCGCGCTGGCGATCGAAACCGTGCATTGAACGGAATTGACGCTCGATCGCTATCAATCAGCAGTGCGGGATGTTCCATGCGACCGCCGCCTCGATCCATGTCAACGCGGCGTTGCTTGAAGGTCATACTTTGTCTGTATGGTTATTTTCAATTTCATAGAGGCATGTCATGTCTGAAATCCATACGTCGACCGATAAAGCCTTTCCGTTTGCCCTCAACACCGGCGAGTTCGCGGCGCTTGGCAAGAAGCGTCTCAGCGACTTCATGCGTGTGCAGACGGAACTTCTCGACGAACTTCAGGAATCGAACCGGCATTGGCTTGATCGCCTCGAGTTCGGAGGCGAACCTTGTATCGGAATTTGCCTCGAAGCTGAGTTCCACGCGCTCGATGCCGGATGCGATGGCGGTGTCGCGGGATTGGGCGACGCAGTATTTCGCGATGTTGGCGGAAGACGGCCAGCATCTCGCCGACGATACCCGGAAGTTCATGGAGACCGGCGCGCGGCTGTTCTCAGGCGGCTTTTCCGCCGAACTGCCGGCCGTCGCGGCGTAGGATCGGGCGCGTTTTCAGATCATCGTTCCAGCCGTGCCACGATCTCGACGTGCGCGGCATAGCGGAATTGATCGACTGGGGTGACCTCAGTCAGCCGATAGCCGGCGCCGACCAGCGTTGCCGCGTCGCGCGCAAATGTTGCCGGATTGCACGATACCGCGACGATTAGCGGAACGCCGCTCGCCGCCAGTTCGCGCGCCTGCGCCTGCGCGCCCTGGCGCGGCGGATCGAAAACCACGGCGTCGAAGTTCTTGAGCTCCGCCGCGGCCAGCGGGTGGCGAAACAAGTCGCGCCGCTCGACGTCCACCGGCTTGAGGCCGCCTGTTACCGTCGCCGCTCGCGTCAGCGCGGCGAGCGCCGCTTCGTCATCGTCCACCGCAAACACTCGCGCCCGCTCGGCCAATCGTAACGCGAACGGGCCGATACCGGCGAACAGGTCGGCGACGTTGGCGGTATCGGTGCACCCGGCGAGCACCAGCCGCGCCAGCGCCGCCTCACCCTCCGCCGTCGCTTGCAGAAAAGCCGCCGGCGGCAATTGCACGACGGCTTTGCCGATGCGCAGGGTGGGCGGACGCGCTAGTGCGATCAGTTCGCCATGACGCGTCAGCCGCGCCAGATCGTGCGTGGCGGCGATACTTGCCAAGGCGGTCATCAGCGCCGGCCTCAACGGCCCCGAACCGCGCACGTCCATGTCGAGACCGGCATCGGTCGCGGTGACATGAAGGTCGAGCGGCTTTTTGGTCGGACCGAGCGCTTCCGCAATCGCCCACGCGGCCTTGATGGCGCCGCTCAAGCCTGGCGCCAGCACCGGGCAGCGGTCGATGGCGACGATGCGGTGCGTGCGCGCGGCGGCAAAGCCGACTTCGAGCACGCCTTGTGTTCCGCTGCGGGCATGGAAGACCGCGCGGCGGCGGCCGTCGCCGTGCGCGTCGATGAGATCGGCGACCGGCACGTCGAGGCCGGCCTGCCGCAGCGCGTCGACCACGAGATCCCGCTTCCAGGCGCGATAGCGCGCGCCTTGCCAATGCTGCACGGCGCAGCCGCCGCACACGCCGAAATGCGGGCAGATCGGCGCGATGCGCTCCGCGCTCGGCCGTTCGATCTGCAGGAGCCGGCGCCGGTCGGGATGTCCGGCGACCTCCTCGACCTCGACGGTTTCGCCCGGCAGTGTGCCGGGAACGTAGATCGCGCCGATGGCGCTGTCGGCGACGCCGTCGCCGCGATGGCCGAGCCGCGCGATTTCAAGCCGTTCAACCACGCGCCGCCTCGATGAAGAATTCGCGATTACCGTCGCCGCCCAGAATGGGCGAGGGCATGCGGCCGCCGACACGCCAGCCTTGACCCACCAGAAACGCAGCGATGTCGTCGCAGATTTTCTGGTGGATCGACGGCGCGCGCACGATGCCTTTTTTGATGCCGGATCGCTTGATATCGGGTCGCTTGACATCGGAACGTTTGGCCTCGAATTGCGGCTTGATCAGCGCGACCAGGCCGGCGCGTGGCTGCAATAGCTTGCCGATCGCCGGCAGCACGCGCGTGAGCGAGATGAAGCTCACATCGACGACGGCAAAATCCGGGCGCGGGTCGAGCCGCGACGGATCGAGCGTGCGGATGTCGGTCGCCTCCAAGGACACGATTTCGCTGCGTGCGCGGAGCCGCGGATGAAGCTGGCCACGACCGACATCGATCGCGTAAACGCGCCGGGCGCCGCGCAGCACCAGCACTTCGGTAAAGCCGCCGGTCGAGGCGCCGACGTCGAGGCAAACGCGGCCGGCGACGTCGAGCTGAAAATGCTCGAGCGCCGCCGCGAGCTTGACCCCGCCGCGCGACACGTAAGGGTGCTCCGGCGCCGCCTCGATCGCGGCGGTCGTCGGGAGCGTGTCCGATGCCTTACGGACCGGCGCGCTGTCGGCGGTGACCAATCCGGCGGCAATCGCGGCCTGGGCGCGGGCGCGGCTTTCAAACAAGCCGCGCGACACCAAAAGGCGGTCGGCGCGCTCGCGGGTGGTCATGACAAGTTATTTTTCGAGGCGTCATGGCCGGGCTTGTCCCGGCCATCTCGATGATCAATGCACGGCGGTATCGCTTTATCGGGATGCCCGGCACAAGGCCGGGCACGACGATGAGCCTATTACCGCGCCAGCTTCACCACGTCGCCGCGCAGATTCTGGCCGAGCGCTTCGAACGCCTTGGCGACGATGCCTTTGGCGTCGAGGCCGGCCTTGGCGTACATGGCGTTCGGCGAGTCCTGGTCGATGAAGATGTCGGGCAGGACCATGGGGCGGATTTTCAGACCGCGGTCGAGCACGCCCTGTTCGGCAAGCGTCTGCAGCACGAAAGCGCCGAAACCGCCGATCGAGCCTTCCTCGACGGTCAGCAGCACTTCGTGTTCGCGCGCCAGCCGCAGCAGGAGATCGACGTCGAGCGGCTTGGCAAAGCGCGCGTCGGCGACCGTGGTCGAAAGCCCGTGCGCGGTGAGCTCGTCGGCGGCCTTGAGGCATTCGCCGAGCCGCGCGCCATAGGAGAAGATCGCGACCTTGGTGCCTTCGCGCAGGATGCGGCCCTTGCCGATCTCGAGCGGCTTGCCTTCGTCCGGCATCGGCACGCCGCGGCCTTCGCCGCGCGGGTAACGCAGCGCCGACGGCCGGTCGTCGATGGCGACCGCGGTCGCCACCATATGCACCAGCTCGGCTTCGTCGGCTGCCGCCATCAGCACGAAACCGGGCAGGCAGCCCAGATAGGCGACATCGAACGAGCCGGCGTGGGTCGGCCCGTCGGCGCCGACGAGGCCGGCGCGATCCATGGCGAAGCGCACCGGCAGGCGCTGGATCGCCACGTCGTGCACCACTTGATCGTAGGCGCGCTGCAAGAACGTCGAATAGATCGTCGCGAACGGCTTGAAGCCCTCGGTCGCTAGCCCGGCGGCGAAGGTGACGCCATGCTGCTCGGCGATGCCGACATCGAAGGTGCGATCGGGAAACTCTTTTTGAAACAGGTCGATCCCGGTGCCCGACGGCATCGCCGCGGTGATGGCGACGATCTTCGGATCCTTGCGCGCTTCCTTGATCAGGCTTTCGCCGTAGACTTTCTGATAAGCCGGCGCTGAGGCTTTGGCTTTCACCTGCGCGCCGGTCGCCACGTCGAACTTGACGACGCCGTGATATTTGTCGGCGGATTTTTCCGCCGGCTCGTAGCCTTTGCCCTTCTGCGTCACGACATGGACCAGGAACGGACCGTTCTCGGCGTCGCGCACGTTCTTGAGCACCGGCAGCAGGTGATCGATATTGTGGCCATCGATCGGGCCGACATAGAAGAAGCCGAGCTCGTCGAACAGCGTGCCGCCGGTGACGAGCCCGCGGGCATATTCCTCGATGGCGACGGCGCGCTTCTCGAGCATGCGGCTCGGCAGGCGTCGGGCGATCTGCCGCACGAAATGGCGCAGGCCGCGATAGGCCGGTCCGGAGACGCGGCGGGCGAGATAGGCCGAAAGCGCGCCGACCGGCGGCGCGATCGACATGTCGTTGTCGTTAAGCACCACGATGAGACGCGAGTTCATCGCGCCGGCATTGTTCATGGCCTCGTAGGCCATGCCCGCCGACATCGCGCCGTCGCCGATCACGGCGATGACGTTGTTCTTCTTGCCGCCGAGATCGCGGGCGACCGCCATGCCGAGGCCGGCGGAAATCGAGGTCGATGAATGCGCCGCGCCGAACGGATCGTATTCGCTCTCGGCGCGCTTGGTGAATCCCGACAGCCCGCCGCCCATGCGCAGCGTGCGGATGCGATCGCGGCGGCCGGTGAGGATCTTGTGCGGATAGGCCTGGTGGCCGACGTCCCAGATCAGCCGATCGTCCGGCGTGTTGAAGACGTAGTGGAGCGCAACGGTGAGCTCGATCACGCCGAGCCCGGCGCCGAGGTGACCGCCGGTGACCGCCACGGCATCGATCGTCTCCCGCCGCAGCTCATCGGCGAGTTGGCGCAATTGGCCTTCCTCGAGCTGCCGTAAATCGCTTGGCGTTTTGACCAGATCAAGCAACGGGGTCTTGGACTGAACGGTCACGCGTATACTCCTTCTTATTAGCCTCGGTGGCGCAACGGCCTAATCGGCGAGGGTCGGACCAGCGAAGTTAACCAATGCTGGCGCGTAAACCCTTGATCTTTACACCAGTATCGGGCGTAAGCGCAATTTGACGGCATCGATGCCTGGGAACCGCGCAACAGACTTCAACGTTGTGTCTCGTCCGCGTATGTTGGGCGAGGCTACCCATTTTGCCATGGCCCAAGAGCCGATAGCTAAGTCTTTTCGAGCTTTGTGCTAGGACTCTGCGGAAATTGCTGCCGTGTGGCAGGAAAACGACACCCAGCGTAAAAGTTAATCCCTGTGGCGCTCGAAACTTACCGGAAAAAGCGGAAATTCGGCGTGACGCCGGAACCGCGCGGCCGGCAAGGCCGCACCGACGGCCACCGTTATGTGATCCAGAAGCACGCCGCGCGGCGGCTGCATTACGATCTGCGGCTCGAACTCGACGGCGTGATGAAGAGCTGGGCGGTCACCCGCGGCCCAAGCCTCGATCCCAACGAAAAACGCCTCGCCGTTCATGTCGAGGATCATCCGATTGAATACAACGCCTTCGAGGGCACGATCCCGGAAGGCGAGTATGGCGGCGGCACCGTGATGATCTGGGACCGCGGCAGCTGGTTTCCCGACGGCGATCCGCACAAGGGCTACGCCAAGGGCCACCTCATTTTCGATCTCGACGGCGAGAAGTTGCGCGGCCGCTGGCATCTGGTGCGCATGCGCGCACGGGCGGGCGAGCGCCACGACAACTGGCTGCTCATCAAGGGCAAGGACGAGGAGGCCCGCGGTCCGCGCGATCCGGACATTTTGGCAGAGAAGCCGCTCTCGGCGGTGACCGGCCGTTCGATCGAGGAGATCGCCGCGGGCAAGGGTGGCAAGAAGCGGGTGTGGCATTCCAATCGCGCGGACGGCGGCAGCGCGAAATCGGCAGCAACGAAATCGCAAGACAAGGCGGCGTTCAAACAAAAGATCGCGGAGATCGCAGCCAAGTCGTCGGCACGACGACAAACTAAAGCCAACTCGTCGGCACGACGACAAACCAAGACGGAGTCGCCCGCACCGCGACCAACCACAGCGCCGCCGCCGACATCGCGACCAACCAAAACAAAGCCGTCGGCGCCGCCACGAACCAAGGCAAAACCGGCCGCGCGTATTAACGAGAGCAAGCGGAGCGGAAAAGGCGCCGCTTCTTCCGCGAGCAAATCGAGGCCGAAGCCGCCGCCCGACTTCGTCCCGCCCAGTCTCGCCACGCTCTACGACAAGGCGCCAAGCGGACCCGATTGGCTGCACGAAATCAAATTCGACGGCTATCGCATGCAGGCTCGCCTCGAAAACGGCCAGGTGCAATTGCTGACACGCAAGCAGCAGAACTGGACCCATCGCTTTCCGCCGGTCGTCGAAGCGGTCGCCGCGCTCCCCGCGACGACCGCGCTGCTCGACGGTGAAATCGTCGTCGAGGACGACCATGGCATCAGCAATTTTTCGCTGTTGCAGACCGATCTGAAAGACGGGCGCAACGATCGCTTCGTCTATTACGTCTTCGATCTGCTGCACCTGGACGGCCGCGATCTGACCGGCGAGCCGCTCACGGAGCGCAAAGCGGTGCTGGCGCGATTGCTCAAAAGCTACGGCAAAGCCGGCATCATCCGTTACACCGACGACGTCGACGAAGCCGGGCCGGTCATTCTCCGCCACGCCTGCGAGATGGGGCTTGAAGGCATCGTCTCGAAACGACGGAGCGCCGCCTATCGCTCCGGCCGCACCGACAACTTCGTCAAGACCAAATGCCATGGCCGCGAGGAATTCATCGTCGCCGGCTACACGCCGGCAACGGCGATGCCGCGGGCGATCGGCGCGCTCACCGTGGCCACCCACGAGAATGGCGAGCTGCGTTACGCCGGGCGGGTCGGCACCGGCTATACGCAAAAAATGGCGCACGATCTGTACAAGCGGCTCGAGCCGCTGCGCGTCGCCCGCCGGCCGGTCGAATTGCCGCCGGACGAACGGCGCAAGGACGTCATCTGGGTCGAGCCGAAGGTCGTCGTCGAAGCCGAGTTCGCCGGCGTGACCCATGGCGGCGTGCTCCGGCAGGCCTCGTTCAAGGGCATCCGCGAGGACAAGACGGCGAATGAAGTTGTCCGCGAGGTGCCGGCACCGCGGCCGGCGGCACAAGCTCAACCGGTCCGGAGCGCGACCCGGGCCGCGAAGGCGAGCGTCGCCGACACCAGGAAGAGCAAAAAGAACAAAGAAAACGGCACCGCGGACGCGGCTGCTTTTCACCTCACCCATCCCGACCGCATCTATTGGCCGGACGTCGGCGTGACCAAAAAGGAGCTGGCCGCGTATTACGCGTCGGTCTGGGATTGGATCGAACCGCACATCCGTGGCCGCGCGCTGTCGCTGGTGCGGGCGCCGGAGGGCGTCGGCGGCGAGACTTTTTTCCAGAAGCACATCGCCGCCAACGTGAAGTCCTCGCCGCTTCGCCGCGCTGTCGCCGGCAAGGATCACGACGTGATCGTGGTCGAGACGCCCGACGATCTGATCGCGCTGGTGCAGTCCGGCACGCTGGAGATTCACGTGCGCGGCTCGCGGCTCGACAGTCTGGAGACCTGCGACCGCATCGTCTTCGACCTCGATCCGGGGGAGGGCGTGGCCTGGCCGCAAATCGTCGCCGCGGCGCGCGAGGTGCGCGAGCGGCTCAAGGCCGAAAAGCTCGAGAGCTTCGTCAAGCTGTCTGGCGGCAAGGGCATTCACGTCACGGTGCCGATCGCCGACGCCGATTGGGAAGAGGCCAAGCTGTTTTCGCAAGCCATCGCCACGCGCATGGCCGCGGACAGCCCGAAGCTTTATCTCGCCAAGATGACCAAGGCGCTGCGCGGCGGCCACATCTTCATCGACTATTTCCGCAATTCGCGCGAAGCGACGTCGATCGCGCCTTACTCGACGCGCGCGCGCGCCGGCGCGCCGGTGTCCACCCCGGTCGGCTGGGAGCGGCTGTCGCGCACTACCGGCGGCAACGACTTTTCCGTGCGCGATCTGAAAAAGCGGATCAAGGACGACGCCTGGGCCGACATCGGCGCCGTGCGCCAGAAGCTGCCGGCGCCAGCGAAGCGGCGGCGATAAGCTCTCTCATCCGCTCGGCCGCGTAGCTGCGTGCCGCAAATCCGCGACCAGACGAGCCGGCGATCGGAGACATTTTTCAGCGTTAATGCGGGATGACGCTCGGCTCCCGCCGCACTGCCGCCAGCAGGGCGTCTATCTTTGCCAGCTGTCCTCTAGCGCACGCGATTGTTTGTTGGTCGTCTTTGCTGCACCGGGGAATGCTTTCCAGCAAATCCAGCAGATTGGCGAGGGAGCGCCGCTCTTGCCTGATGTAGGCGATTCTCAGCTCGTCGAGTTCGGACGCGGACCTGTTGCGTGGAAGGTTCAAGTCGGCCGTCTCCTCGCGTCTTCTGCCGGGCCGCCATGACGGCTCGGCCGCGCTATGGCCCGCCCAGAGGCGGCAAGGCTGCGCGCGGCACGCTAGCTCGGCCACCGACCGTTTTTCGGTACGGTTGCGAACAAAAACGAAAAATTCGAGCTGAGGGGAATCGGGGGCGCGCACAAGGTTAATGCCGCCCAACAAGCATCCTAACCGATGAGTCGTTGATATTCCTTCTCGGGCACGCCGTAGGACGTCCCGGCCATCCGCTCGATGCCTTTGCGGTTGAGCACCACGATTTGATTGCGGCCGGTCTTGATCAATTTTAGCCGCTTGAGAGTATGCAGTGCCTCGGTGACTCCCGGCCGCCGCACCCCAAGCATCAGCGCCAGGAATTCGTGCGTCAGCGGCAGCGTGGTGTCGCCGGTTCGATCGTGCGCCATCAAAATCCACCGGGCCAGCCGCTGGTCGATATGGGAACGAGCGTTGGCGATGGCGGTGTGGGCGGTTTGCACCATGAAGACCTGGACGAATTTCAGCAGCAAACTGCGCAATGTTTCACTCGCCATCATCGCCTTGCGCAATTCATTGGCTGGCATGCGCTGGCCTTCGCCGGCGACCTGAATGTAGGTGGAATGCGGGGACTGGTTGCCGCCCAGCACCACGGCGATCCCGCTCATGCCCTCATGGCCGATGAGACCGACTTCGACCCGCGTCTCGTCTGTTTGGACGGCGACAACCGACGCAATCCCGGACTCCATGAAATAGACAGCATCGATCCGCCGGTTGGGGCGTTCCATATCCTTCAGAAGCGGCAATGCCAGCGGCTTCAAGTGCGGCAGCAATAATGCGCGATCATCGCGTGACAGCGCGGCCAGGAGCCGATTGCGTGGCAGATCATGTCGAGCGGCGAGGACTGGAGCCATGGCTCTTTTCCCTTTGAAAGGGGCAAGAGCACGACAGGGTCTCCTAAACGCCGGCGCCCAATGATCGCGGCCAGCGGTGACCGTTATGTAAGCCTCCGATGGCCAAATGGCAACAAACCCAATGACAACGAACCCCTGAAACGTCAGGGAAATGAATTGTGTCTCGACGGCTTCTTTCGGGAAGCGTGTCGCATATAACAAGCCGTATAAAGGTACCGATGTCCGAGCGGATGTCGGCGGCGGCGCATCAATGACCGCTTTGGGTCACTTTCGCCTGTCTTGCCGTGTCCGGGACATGTCCGGTTTTGAGGTCTTGGAAGTCGCAGGCGACATTAAGGGTGTTGATAAATATTAAATCCTCAGACGCCGGCGAAACGAGAAATGGAGAGACACAATGTCTGAAAGCAGGCCGCCTTTTCCGCCGTTTACCCGCGAGACCGCCGTGCAGAAAGTCCGCGGCGCGGAAGACGGTTGGAATTCGTGCAATCCCGAGCGGGTGTCCCTGGCCTACACCGCGGACAGCGCGTGGCGTAATCGCTCGCAATTCATTCACGGCCGCGCCGAGATCGTTGCGTTCCTCGCGCGGAAATGGGCCAAAGAACTCGACTACCGGCTGATCAAGGAGCTCTGGGCGTTTACCGAGAACCGCATCGCCGTTCGTTTCGCCTATGAATGGCACGACGATTCCGGCAACTGGTTTCGCTCCTACGGCAACGAGAACTGGGAGTTCGCCGACAACGGGCTGATGCGGCGGCGCCTCGCCTGCATCAACGATCTGCCGATCAAAGACACCGAGCGGAAATACCACTGGGACCGCTCGGGGCCGCGGCCGGCGGATCACGCCGGCCTTTCGGATCTGGGTTTGTGACCGGCGATCGTCCATGCCGGCAATGAGATGACATAAAAGACGTAACGTAAATGACGCGACGTAAATGACGCGACGTAAATGACGGGCGTAACCGTCACCCCGCGAGCTTGAAGCGCTCGATCTTCGGCTCGAAGCGGGCGCGGAAAATTTCCGCGTCCAGCGGATCTTCGAAGCAATAGCGCACAAAGGCCGCGTAGTCGTCTTCGACGTACATGTCGAACTTGCCGACATAGGCGAGGAGAAAATCCAAGATCTCGCTGTCATCGGTGAGCTGCCGCCGCGGCAGCACCACCTGAAACGGGCATTCTTCGTCCAGCTTACGCAGCCACGTACTTCTCTTGTCCGGCTCCACAATCGCCTCCCTTGACTTCGGACGTTGGATTGTTCTCTTTTTGTTCTCGAAAGTCAAGACGCAAATTCGTTCAAGAGCGAGATTCGAGGCTCCCGGATGGCTGTCGAGACGCTGGGCGAAGCGTGTTCGCAGGGCTGGCGCGTCACCGTCCGCTGCAGCTATGGCCGCACCGAGAGCCCGCGTTCGCAATCGAGCCGCGAGTGCAACTACCGCAAGGAGCTCGACATGGAGACGCTGGTCTGGACGCGGGGCAGGGCGTTTCCGCTCTCGCGCCTGGAAAGCCGCTTGCGCTGTCCGCGCTGCGGCTCACGCTACGTCGTCGTGCTCTATCAGCCGCCACGCCGCGCCGCCGCGCGCTAGCGCCGCGCCGTCGCTCGACCCCCTCCATGGCTGGCGATCTGCGACCGTCTCTAATACGGGGACGAAGGGTTTGACATTCGTCACCGATTATGTTACGAACGGTCATCTCGCTCATGTGAGGGACGCATTCCGGATGCGATCCGAAGTGTGGGGCGAGTGCGGTGCTTCCGCGCGGGCTCGCAACCTGCGCCGGAGCGGCTTCGGTAAACACGCCCGGCCGGCATTAGGACCGGTCTGCGAGGAGCTCGCTGCACTGGGCAGGCGAAAGCCAGGTCCAGGAAGCGCGTCGCCGGAGCTGAGCGGTGGCGTTCGTTCGCCTACGCTAGAGCCGCAGCGGAACGCCGACAGACGAGCGCGTCCCGCCGGACGCGCGGCCGCGCCCGTAAGGCGCGGAGGTTGGACTACGCGTCTATCGGCGTTCCGCTTCCCTTTTTATCTGGCCCGATCGATGGCGAATGGCGAATGGCGGGTAGCGAGTAGGGGAATGGTGAGCAGCGCATAGCGCATGGCAGGGCGAAAGCGGCGACACGGCGCACCATTCGCCATTCGCTACGTCCCCATTCGCCCCCCGACCAAACTCGGGCGCACAAGCGTCCCGGGAATAAAATCGTTTGCGGGGAACAAAATGGCTTCGATTGTGTTCAGCGAAAGCGGTCATCCGCGGGGATATGGGGCGAGGGGATTCAAAAACGTCGCTGCGGCGCATACACGGTGGATGTCCATCATCGACGTCACCTCGTACCGGCGTCGCATCAAAAAGGCGGAACGAACTAGCTTGCGGCCAAATCGTGGCAAGCTCCTGTGATTCGCGATCGCTGCGATTTATACGAGTGCCGCGCGGCGCGTAAACGTTCAGGACGGGTTCAGGTAAAACGGACTAGCTTCCCGCGATTGCGGCTGGGACAATTTGCAGGGGTGTTTGCATGAGCGACAGCGGTGTTTGCATGAGCGATAGCGGTGTTTGCACGAGCGGCAGCGGTGTTTGCATGAGCGGCAGTGTTTGGACGGGTGTGATTCGCACGCTGGCTTTGGCGGTTTCTATCGTCATTTGTTCTTTCTTTGCGTTCGCTCCGGCGCACGCGCAAGTCGACGTCGACATCAGCGTTGACGTCGAGCCGCCGCCGCTGCCGGTTTACGACCAGCCGCCGATTCCCGCACCGGGCTATCTGTGGGTGCCCGGCTATTGGGCGTGGGACGACGACACCGGCTATTATTGGGTGCCCGGTACCTGGGTATTTCCGCCCGAGCCGGAGTTTCTGTGGACGCCCGGCTACTGGGGCTGGGACGACGGCGTCTACATCTTTCATACCGGCTATTGGGGACCGCACATCGGCTTTTACGGCGGCGTCGCCTACGGCTTCGGCTATGACGGCGTCGGTTACGAAGGCGGCTATTGGCGCGATGGCGCGTTCTTCTACAACCGCACCGTCAACAACATCGCGGGCGTGAGGATCATCAACGTCTACGAGAAGACCGTTATCGTCAACAACAGGACCAATGTCAGCTTCAATGGCGGCGCCGGCGGCACCAGCGCGAGGCCGACGCCCGAGCAACTCGCCGTGGAAAAAGAACATCACGTGGCGGCGACGCCCGAGCAGATGCGCCACCGCGAAGATGCCGCGAAGAATCCGGCGCTTTCGCTCAACAACAACCACGGCCATCCGACGATCGCCGCGACGGCGCGTCCCGCGGTGTTTAGCGGAGCGGGCGTGATCGCGGCGCATCCGGGCCAGCCGGTCGCGGCGGTGCAACCGCAAGGTCATCGCAAGGCAGGCCCCGGCAATGCCGGCACCGGCCCGGGCAACAAAGTCGGCCCCGGCAATGCGGTCACCGGCCCGGGTAACAAGCCCGGCCCCGAACTGCGCGAGCACAAGGGCAACGCCGGTGGCGGCACGACGCCTGGCACCGCGGTCAGTCCCGAGATCAAGGAGCATAAGGGCAACGCCGGTGGCGGCACGACGCCTGGCACCGCGGTCAGTCCCGAGATCAAGGAGCACAAGGGCAACGCCGGTGGCGGCCCGCCGCCCGGTGGCGGTTCAACGACGCAAATCAAAAAGCTTCCGACCAACAATGCGGTGCGCACACCGACACCGCAGATCGCGCGGCCCACGCCGCCGCCTCCGCCGCCGCGCGCGGTCAAACCACCACCGCCACCGCCCGCGGCGCGCGTAGCGGCGCCACCGCCGCCGCGGCCGGCACCGCCGCCGCCACCGCGGCCGGCGGCCGCCGCCAAGCCGAAATGCAAGCCGGGTGAAAAGTGTTGAGAGAGGCGAGTGGCGAAGTAGCGAATGGCGAAGTAGGGAAGTAGCGAATAGCGAAGTAGGGAAGTGGCGAATAGCAGTACTTGCGTGTCAGCTATTCGCTACTCGCCATTCGCCATTCGCCATTCGCATTCCTCACGGCTGCGACAGCCGGCGCTTGTTGTCACGGACCCGCTTTCTGAAAACGGTCAGCGTCTTCCGGGCGACGACGTGATCCTTGTTGCCGCTCATGATGGCGGTCGCCGCCGCCATTTGCGCTTCGGCCATGGCCGACATCTTCTCCATGACCATGCGGTTGAGTTCATCCTGGCCGCGGGCGTCGCCCGAGGCGAGCCGGAGCATGCGAAGCGCAATGACGTTCTGTGCCTCCAGTCCGACCTGGAATGCGCGTAACGTCAGTACGACCCAAGGGTTGAACATCGGCGCCGCTTACTCGACGTCCAGCGGCTCGGCGCCGATGGGATTGCCGGTTGCGTCCAGCGTGATTTTCTGGACCCGCGCTTCCGCCTGCCGCAACAGATCCTCGCAGCGGCGCTTGAGCGCCTCGCCGCGTTCGTAGATGGCGACCAATTCCTCGAGCGGCACCTTGCCGTCCTCGAGCCTTTTGACAATCGATTCAAGTTCCTCGATCGCCCGTTCGAACGAGAGCTGTGCGACGTCGGTGTCGCTTTGATTGTTGTTGTGTTGCGCCATGCCGGCCTCTTCAACTCGTTGTTCTTATAGAACCCTGGCCCGGATTGCGCCAGCAATCCGCCAGCCGATACCCGGATTTGGCGGAGCCGGTCATCGGGCCGGCACGCCCGACCGGAGCCGTTGGCTCAATCCGGGCCATCAATCCGGGGCACAATGGATGGAACTATCCCCGCATCAGCGCGGTGACGTGTGCGGCGGCCGAATTCGCCAACGCTTCGAGGTCGTAGCCGCCCTCCAGCAGCGAGACAACGCGGCCGTCGGCGCAACGATCCGCCACCTCCATGATCTTTTGCGTCGCCCAGGCGAAATCCGCTTCGACCAGATTGAGATTGGCGAGCGGGTCGCGCATGTGCGCGTCAAAGCCGGCGGAAACGACAATCAGCTCCGGGGCGAAGTCGCGCAGCCGCGGCAGCACGCGGTTCTCGAATGCGGCGCGGAAAGCCTCGCCGCCGTCGCCGGGCCGCAGCGGCGCATTGACCACGGTGTTGAACTCACCGGTCTCGTTGAGCGCGCCGGTACCAGGATACAGCGGCATTTGGTGGGTCGAGCAATACATCACCGTCCGGTCCGCCCAGAAAATCTCCTGCGAGCCGTTGCCATGATGCACGTCGAAATCGACGATGGCGGCGCGCGCGATGCCGTAACGGTCCTGCGCATAGCGCGCGGCGATGGCGGCGTTGTCGAAGATGCAAAAGCCCATCGGCCGCGCGGTTTCGGCATGATGGCCAGGCGGCCGGGTCGCAACAAATGCGTTGGCGGCTTTTTTGGTCACGACTTCGTCGACCGCAAGGACGGCGCCGCCGGCGGCGCGCAATGCCGCTTCGAACGTGCCCGGCGACATCGAGGTGTCGGCGTCGAGGTGCACGATGCCTTCATTCGGCGTCGCGTCGCGGATCTGCGCGATGTAATCCAAGGGATGACACAGCGCGATGACCTCGAGCTCGGCCCGGGGCGCCTGGACGCGGGCGAGCGACTGAAATTTCTCCGCCTCGAGCGCGTGCTCGATGGCGCGCAGCCGGTCGGGCCGCTCGGGATGTCCGAGCGGTGTGAGGTGTTGAAGGCAGGCGGGATGGGTAACGAGCAGCGTGGACATGAAATTTCTATGGAGTCTTCTAGCCGGCCAGCGCCGCTTCGGCGCCGATCACGCCCGCGGCGCCTTCGACGATCGTGCGCTCGAGCGCGGCCGCCTGCACGGCGACGTTCTCGGCGAAAAACCGCGCCAGCGCGACGCGCGAGCCGGCGTCCACGTTATGCCGCATGGCGGCGAGCGCCTGCTGCGCCAGCAGGCAACCGCCGACGGCGACGGCGAACAGGCGCAGATAGGGTGTCGCGCCGGCCAGCGCCTCGTTCATGTCCTTGTCCAAGTGCGCCAGCATCCAGTGCGTCGCCCGCGTGAGGCTGCCGACCGCTTCGTCCAGCCGCAAGCCGCTCCAGCCGAGCGCCGGATCGTTGGTCGCGTTCACCGCCTCGACGATCCGACGCAACTCGCCGAGATAGGTTTCGACCACGGCGCCGCCGCCGAGCGGCAGCTTGCGGGTGACGAGATCGATCGCCTGGATGCCGTTGGTGCCTTCGTAGATCGCGGCGATGCGGGCGTCGCGGTAAAACTGCGCGGCGCCGGTCTCCTCGATAAAGCCCATGCCGCCATGCACCTGCACCCCGAGCGACGCCACTTCGATGCCGATGTCGCTCGAAAACGCCTTGGCGAGCGGCGTGAGCAGCGAGGCGCGGGCATGCGCCGTCTCGCGAGCGGCCGCCTCGCTGCTGCGCTCGGCGCGATCGAGCGCCATGGCGGTGGCATAGCAAATGCTGCGCGCCGCCTGGGTCAAAGCGCGCATGGTCATGAGCATGCGCTTGACGTCGGGATGAGCGATGATCGGCGCCGATTGGTTCGCCGGCAATCCGGGCGAGCGGCCTTGCTTGCGCTCGCGCGCATAGGCGACCGCCTGCTGCGTGGCGCGCTCGGCGATACCGACGCCTTGGAGGCCGACGGCAAGCCGCGCGCGGTTCATCATCGTGAACATGCACGCCATGCCGGCATTCTCTTGACCGATGAGGAAACCTTTAGCGCCGCCCTGGTCGCCCAAGATCATCGTGCAGGTCGGCGAGCCGTGGATGCCCAGTTTGTGTTCGATCGAGTGGGCGCGCACGTCGTTGCGGACGCCGGGCGCGCCGCCGGCGTCGAGCAGGAATTTCGGCACCAGGAACAACGAAATGCCGCGCGTTCCGGGCGGCGCATCGGGCAGCCGCGCCAGCACGAAATGGATGATGTTGTCGGTGAGATCGTGTTCGCCGTAAGTGATGAAGATCTTTTGCCCGGTGATGCGGTAGCTGCCGTCGCCGGCGCGTTCGGCGCGGGTGCGCAGCGCGCCGACATCCGAGCCGGCCTGCGGCTCGGTGAGAAGCATCGTGCCGGTCCACGCGCCGGTGACGAGCTTTTGGAGATACGCACGCTTGAGCGCATCGCTGCCGTGGGCGTTGAGCGCATCGATCGCGCCCATGGTCAGAAGCGGACCGACGCCGAACGCCATCGAGGCGGCGTTCCACATCTCGGTGCAGGCGGCGTTGACGATCTGCGGCAATCCTTGACCGCCCCATTCGGGCGGCGAGGCAAGGCCGTTCCAGCCGCCGTCGCACCAGGCGCGATAGGCGTCTTTCCAACCGGGCGCGGTGGTGACGACGCCGTCCTTGAACGTGGCGCCGATCGTGTCGCCGACCCGATCGAGCGGCGCAATCACCTCGGCAGCCATGCGGCCTGCCTCGGTCAGCACCGCCTCGACGTCGTCCATGGTGAGGTCGCCGAAAAAACCCTCCTCAAGCGCGGGCAACAGCGCCGCCCCGTATTTGAGCGCAAAGCTCATGTCGGCGAGGGGGGCGTGATAGGTCACGGATAGCCTCCGCTTGAATGTTCGGGAGTGAGAACCGGCCGCAGCCGGCACCCGGCAGGCACGTTAGCAGGCAGACGCGTTAGCAGGCAGACGCCGTTCGATGGCGCCCGACATTATATGGTGTCTCGCGCCCTTTGATAGCGTCGCCGTTACGGCAAACGCCGCTTCATGGCCGCCGCGTATCCGCAGCTGCTGGCGCGCGAACGGCGGGCGGCGGCGACAGATAGGCGTGCAGGGCCGCCACGACCTGGGCACCTTCGCCGACCGCGGCAGCGACGCGCTTGACCGACCCGGAACGGATGTCGCCGATGGCATAGACGCCGCGACGGCTGGTTTCCAGCGAGCGCCGATCTTCTCCGGCTTGCGCACCGGTCAGCACGAAACCCTTAGGGTCGAGCGCCACGCCCGACCCGGACAACCAGCCGGTATTCGGATCGGCGCCGATAAAGAGGAACAAGTGGCGAATCGGCCGTCGAACCGTTTCCCCGGTGGCGGCGCGATGCCACTGCACCGTCGATAGTGTGCCGTCGGCGCCTTCCAGCGCGCCGACCTGGGTGCCCGTGAGCACTTCCACGTTGGCGAGCCCGCGGATGCGGTCGACGAGATAGCGCGACATGGTCGCTTCGAGGTCGCCGCCGCGCACCAGCACCCAGACTTTGGCCGCGTGCGAAGCAAGAAAGACGATGCCCTGGCCCGCGGAGTTGCCGGCGCCGACGACGACGACTTCCTGGTCGGCGCACAAGCGGGCTTCGATCTGGGAGGCCCAATAATGGACGCTTGCGCCTTCGTAGGCGTCGAGATTCTCCACCGCCAGCCGTCGATAATTCACGCCGCTCGCAATCACGATGGACCGCGCGCTGACGCGCTCGCCGCTGGCGAGATTCAAAACAAAAGGCGTGGCGTGATCGGCCGGCGCGTCGAAGCCGATCACCTCGTTGGGGATGGCAGTCTCGACTCCAAATTTGTGCGCCTGGTTATAAGCCCGCGCCATCAACGCCATGCCGCTGATGCCGGTCGGAAAGCCAAGATAATTCTCGATGCGCGCCGATGCGCCGGCCTGGCCGCCGAACGATCGGGCGTCCAACGCCAGAACAGAAAGTCCCTCCGATGCCGCATAAACCGACGTGGCGAGGCCGGCCGGCCCCGCGCCGACGATGGCGACGTCATAGAGCCGGTGCTGATCAATCGGGCCGACCAACCCGATGCAGCGCGCAAGCTCGACGTCGCTGGGATTGCGCAAGACCTGTCCGCTCGGGCAGAGGACGATCGGCAATTGTCCGGGATCGACGTGAAAGCGGTCGATCAGCGCTTTGGCCTCCGGATCGGTGTCGGGGTCGAGCTTCATGCGCGGCGTGCCGTTGCGGGCGAGAAAGACCTCGAGCCGCAGCACGTCGGCATTGTCGGCGCGGCCGACGATCACCGGTCCGCCGACGCCGGCTTGGAGCATTTGCGTGCGGCGCAGGATCAGCGCGCGCATCAGCCGTTCGCCAAGCTCGGCTTCGGCGATCAGCAGAGCCCGCATCCGGTCAGGCGAAAAGATCAGCGCCTCGATCGGCTCGGTGACGATCGCCGTCGCCGAACGAAGGCCGGCCGGCAAGTTGCGCCAGTTCGCCAAGGAATGCGCCCGGGCCGAATGTGTAAAGATGCTGGCGCTTGCCGTGGGCGTCGTTGCGGTAGACGTCAACCTGGCCGCTGAGAATGATGGCGAGGCCCAAGCCGACTTCGCCGATCGCCGCCAGCGCCTCGCCGGCGGCGAAGCGGCGTACCTCGCCGAAGCGCCGCGAGCGCTGGATATCCGTCGCATCGAGCAGCGGGAAGATCTGGTCGCGTCGCGTCTCGATGATCGAAGGCTTGGTATCACTCATGCGGGGGTTTCTCGACGTTGGCGGCGTTGGCGAATTTACCGCCCTTCGGGGCTGTCCGGCTACCGGCAAACATTGATCGCCGAACATGACGCCGCTATGGTGCGGGCGCCGAACAGGCCCGCGGCGGCCGGCGGCAATCCGACGGCGCGGTGGGGCGTAGCCAAGTGGTAAGGCAGCGGATTTTGATTCCGCCATTCCCTGGTTCGAATCCAGGCGCCCCAGCCATACCGCAGTTCACAAATGTTCGCGGTCGTCCGCTCTCATTCGTACATACCTGAAACATCTGTGGAAATGATATCGCAGAGGGTCGTCTCAGTTCGGTAACGGCCCCTTGCAGCCGTAAGATCTGACGGTATCTATGACGGTATATGGTCGATGTACCGTCATTGCCTCGTGACTTGGAGATACCGTCATGCTTTTAACCGACACCCGTCTTCGTAACGCGAAGCCGGCAGCGAAGGCATTCAAACTAAGCGACGGTGGCGGCATGTATCTGATCGTCACCCCCGCCAACGCACGCTATTGGCGGATGGACTATCGGTTCGCTGGAAAGCGTCGCACCCTGGCTATCGGCGTCTATCCTACGGTGTCGTTGGCAACAGCTCGCGCACGTCGTGAGGAGGCGCGAGCATTGCTGGCAAACAATGTTGACCCGGGCACCGTAAAGAAGGCCGCAAAACGCGCGACTAAGCTCGCACATGAAAATACATTTGAGCTGATCGCGCGGGAATGGCTAGGAAAGCAACAAAGAAAACTCGCCGCTAAATACAGTGCGCTGCTCCTTGCCCGATTGCAGGCAGATATTTTTCCTCTCATTGGCTCACGGCCAATTACCGAGATCGATGCACCTGAGTTGCTGGAGGCCATTAGAAGAGTAGAGAAGCGCGGCGCAATCGAGACAGCGCGACGGCTGCGCCAAACCTGCGGCCAAGTGTTTCGCTACGCGATTGCCACGGGACGCGGGAAGGTCGATCCTAGTTTGGCCCTCAGGGGCGCAATTGGGTCGCCCGGCAGACCGCGTGGCCACAAGGCGATGGCGATCGGTGAGTTGCCGAATTTCCTCGGTGCGCTTGCTGCTTACGACGGCGATCATCGCACTCGCATAGCTCTTCGGCTCGTGGTTCTAACCTTCATCCGTACGATCGAATTGCGAGCCGCGCGTTGGTCTGAGTTTGATCTCGACCAAGAGGAAGCTTTGTGGCGAATCCCAGCTGACCGGATGAAAATGAAACTGGAGCACCTCGTGCCACTCGCGCCTCAGGCTGTGGGCCTTCTGCGCGAGTTGCGCTCGCTCCCGGGTTCCGAGGCCAGCCCGTTTCTGTTTCCGTCGCCTTCGCGCGAAGGCTTCATGAGCAACAATACAATGCTGTATGCGCTGTATCGCATGGGGTATCACGGCCAGGCTACGGTGCACGGCTTCCGCGCTATGGCCTCGACCACACTTAACGAGATGGGGTTTCGGCCTGATGTTATTGAACGACAGCTTGCCCACCAAGAGCGCAATGCCGTGCGTGCTGCTTATAATCGCGCCGAATATCTTACGGAGCGGCAAGCCATGATGAAGCAATGGGCTAACTATCTCGATACGTTGATCGGTACAAATCTCATCGCGTTCAAACGTAGCAAACTTGCTAAATAAAATCCCGCTTTAAGGATTTGAGCTCGGTTGCCGCCGTACGACATTGAGACTTAGATACCACTGCCTAACGGCATTCGGATGCAACCGGTCCATCCGTTGAACAAATTACACGCGGAGGGAGGCTCACCATGTCCACAACACCTCCTTTTCCGGATTGGCTACCCGATGCAGTACGGCAAGAAGCAGAAAGACTTTGGAAGCAGCTGCCGACTGAGGACGATCCAGCAAAAGCCCGGAGTCTCCTAGGCCGGTTAATTGCCGATCCGCGCATGAAGGGGGTATGGAGAGTAATCTACACTCGAAGTGGTGGTTCCGTTGAAGGATCCAACCCGTACAAATATCCGGCGTCCGTGTCCAATGCTCCTATAGCAGCTCGTCTGCGCCGAAAGGCAAACGAACTTCGCGAGCAAGCATTCAACCATCGACAAATCAAGGCTCTGGAGTTTGAAGCTGCTCTAACCGAGAAGATTGAAGACGCGACACGCGAATTGAAGTGGAGCGACCAAGATCGGGCCGCACAATTGCTCCTGGTGCACGTCTACCGAGATGCGCTGTTGCTTCGCCCGATATTTCGATCTGAGTTTGAGGAGAAATTTCGGGTACTCCGAAAGATCGCGGTCGATTTGCGAAGGAACGGCAAGTTGCTACGTGCGTTCACCCTAGAATTAGATGCAACAAAATTGGATGAAATTGCGGATAACTGCGACATTGAGGCGAGGCTCAGTGATCCTATTGAGTTTGAGGACGATCCTGGGATCATGAAGCGCGAAAGCGGCGATGTAAAACTAAGGACTTTCGTTGCCTCAATTTCTTTCAGGACAAGGCTTTTGTTCGACAACGATTTGTATGGGACGTTGGCCAATATTGCCAGTGTAGTTTTCCAAACAGAAATTGACCGGGAACGTATATGGGAGATGCTTCGGTCGTAAGTGCGAGGCGTTGCCGGTGGCCTAAGCATTGCAGACAAAGCACCGGCCCAAGGACACCTTTAACAGCTAGGGTCGAGATCTGATTAAATCCACCATACAAGGGCGGCAGCGAGGCAGACGGAGGCCAGGTAATTTAGCGCCAGCCTGTCGTAGCGGGTTGCGACGCGTCTGAAGTCCTTCAACCGGTTGAATGCATTCTCGATGCGCCAGCGCAGTCTGTAGAGACGCTTGCTGAAGCTGAAGGGTTGTTTCCTGTTGCAGCGATTTGGAATGACCGGCTTGGTTCCGCGCTCGTCCAGTTCCTCGCGCAATTCGGCGCTGTCGTACGCCTTGTCGCCAAGCAACCGTTTCGCCGGCTTCACTCTGCGGATCAGGCGCTCCGCGATCGGGCAATCATGCGCTTCGCCTCCAGTCAACAAGATGGCGAGAAGGCGCCCTTTAGCATCTGCGAGTGCGTGTATCTTCGTGTTGCGCCCTCCGCGCGAGCGGCCAACAGCCTGCTTCTGCTCCCCCCTTTTCCGCCCGCTGCCGAGCGATGCGCTTTCACGTGCGTGGAGTTGATCATCTGTGTGTCTGTGGATCGTCCGTTTCCAGCAAGCTCCCGGAATAGATTTTCCCAGACGCCACGCCGCGCCCAGCGCACAAAGCGATTATAGATCGTTGTCGGAGGTCCATACTCGGGCGGGCAATCGCACCAGCGACAGCCGCTTTTCAGAACATGCACGATGCCGCTGATGACGCGGCGGTCGTCCGCCCGCTCAACGCCCCGTACATCCATCGGCAGATGAGGTTCGATCCGTCCCCATTGCTCGTCGCTCAGCCAAAACAGGTTCCTGCGCACAATCCCGATCCCCTTCCAAAAACGAATCAGGATCGTATTGTCAAAGCAGAAAAATTAATGAGTTCTGACCCTAGTTAGCACCACTCCCTCTAGGGAGCGAAAGGTGCAAGCTTCCTCATCGCTTCTAACGGATGATGAGGATGAAAACGCCAAAATCGCGTTCGGACGACAAGACAACGGCAACGACCCCAGAACAAGACTCCGAACTCTTTCCCCGGAGAGCACTTTCCGTTCCTGAATTTTGTCGGCGCTACGGTGTCGGCAGGACAATGGCCTACGAGGAAATCGCTGAGGGACGGCTGGTAGCCGTCAAGGCGGGCCGCCGCACGTTGATTCCCCTCGACGCAGCCGAATCATGGTTGGCCGCGCTTCCAAGGCAGTGCCGCCGTGGTGAGTGCTGAGGGCAAGGAGATGGAGATGGCTAAAAAGCAAAGCGGCTGGGGGCCGAAATTTGACAGGAAACGCGCGCGCCTCAAGAAGCAAAAGGGAGGTAAGAAGAAACCGGCATCCGCCAAGACGTCGAAGCCGGCGGTATCCGCGAAGCTTGACGCCGAGTTGGCAAAGATTTGCGAGGTGGCGCCTCCACCACCCGACGATCGACTTGCCGAGTATTTGAAACAGGTCTATCGGCTGCGCATCAAGGTAGTATCCTCCATTGAATTGCAAGAAGCGATCAAATCGCAACGCGCTCAGCATCCTAGAACATCGCGAAACTATATAGGCACGATCGTCCGGTTGACGGCGCCGGAACATGTCACGCCGAAAATGAAATACAAATATGTTTCGACGCTCATGTACGCCCTTAAAAAGGACGTTGAACCAAACGGCTTGATCGAGTTCATGAGAAAAAATGGCGGGCTAAATGGCTGCTGCAAACTGTGGGGCGCTGAGTACGGCCGCCGGCGATCTTGAAAGAGTAACTCATTTCGTCGGCTCGTAAGGTCAGCCCGCCGGTCGGGCCGGCCGGCTTTCGTTCATCGCGGCATGCTTCCCGCCTAGGTTATGGCGTGACGACGTATGCCAAGACCTTTGCGCGCTTGATTTTGAGGCAAGACACCTTCCGCCCTAACGCCGCCAGTTTCGTTTGCACAGTCCGCGTGTCAGTCCGCCGGCCGATCTTCAAAAGGCCGCGCGCCGCAAGTGCTGCTGTCACTCGGTGCCGTGTGGTCACATCAGAGAACCATTCCTCCATGGTGCGCGCAAAAAGCAGATATTCGAATTTTCCACGCTCGTTGCGCTGTTTGATCCCCGCCGCCGAGCTTAATTTCTTAGCAGTCGCACCAGCTCGATCGACAAAAGTCGCCTCGGAAAGCCGAGTTTTGAACTGTTGCACCAAATCTTCCTCGTTTTCTTTGACTTCGCGCGAGAGCTTCCGCCGCCGGCGCGGTAAGCTGAGCCAGAGCGTCGTCCAGGCACGCCTTAATGTCTCTGAGCGTCGCCTTCTTCTTCCAGGGCAGGATGCCGTAATCAATCGCCTGCGCTGCGCTCGCGTAGATGACGGCAAAACGCCGTTGAATTCGTCCTGCCGCACGAAAGTTGTCCGGAACGGGAGATGACCCGACAAACTGGTCCGTGTTAGCCCTAAGCGTTCGTTCGGCATCATGGTCGTTTAGCCGGCGTTTCAAGTACTTCCTAAACGGGGCCCCTTGCAGCTCGCAGCATAGTTGCTCGAGTCGTTCGACGAACGCCCTGCGTTGGTCGGGCGTCGATCCGACTTTCTTCTTCGCGTCGGCGCCATCAAAGATATCGTTCATCTCCGAGACACATGCTCGGATGTTGATCATTCGGACTTCCTCGCCTCGAATCTCGCCGGTCTGACGTCGCCAGAAGTCATCTTCGCTCGTGCTCAGCGTGATTACCCGCCAATCATCATCGACAAGCTGATTGGCTTTGGCATATTGACCGGCAACTGTCTTGGGTCGGTTACTCGCTATTCGGAACGTGACGAGCTTCGTCATTTCCGCGACCTGTTTCGGAGTGCCACCAAGATGACTCAGATCATCTAGAAGCATAACACAGTCGCGGTGCCCGAGTGCGCGTTGCTCAAATCCCGCCGGTGAGCCGTCCCAAGTGGTGGGACCTCCGCTGGTGTTTAAGCCGACGGCCGAGGCGGCCAACCGTGACAACAGCGTCTTACCACTCGATGTCGGTCCGCTGAAGTTGAGGCCGAAACTATCAAGTCCGAGTCGCCGGAGGTTCGGGGCCGCAAAGACCGCCGCTACAGCCAGCCGGGCCCAACTCGATGAGCGGCTGGCTTTTGCAATTTCCTGCCAATCCTCCAGCGCACCGTGAACTTGGAACTGTCCAGCTAGCACCGTCGAACTTGGCAAAAACCTGAAAGACTGCCGGTCTGTCTTTTCGGCAGCGTATGTGCGATCCGGGAGAACATACGCCTCGCCAATGCCTTTGTGCCAACCGGGGACTAATACGACCCGTATATCCTTCTCCGGCCTTGCGGAGGACAAGACCGCCATAATCTGGTGCCATGTGGGTTTCGTTTCCGGCCACGCGTATCCGCGGTCGCCGAGCAATTTTATGAACGCGTCCCGCTTAGCACTTAGCATCGACGATGGAACGATCTCGCTTCTCCGAATGCCCCTTCGATCGATAAATTCGACCTCGGTATAGGCTTGCTCCTTCCCATTTTTTGCATCGCCGGTTCCGAATGCCGTGACCCTAATGGAATCGGCAATTTTCCTTTCCTCGCCGGAGGCGTTCACGAGATAAATTCCGTCATCATTCGAATTGATCGTTGAATTTCGCAAAGAGGACTTGTTCATGTTGGCTCCTGGAAGCGGTGGGGCTGATTGCCGTCTTCTCCTTTACAGTTGTCACTTTGGCACAGTGGTCAGTGCTAAGTGTGCAGTAGCGCGTGCGCCGTAGAGGCGTGTCGTGCCGACAATGTTGTTGAAATCAGTTGTTGTGTTGAGTTTTGCAAATATAGAATTTGTGGGATCGCCTCAGGAGAAGGCAACAAAGGACGCATGGGTAGATCGCCCCAGGAGATGCAAGAGGCGAACTTGTCCATAGATGATTTCGGGAAAAGGAAGTCTGCGAGAGCAAACCGTCAGGAGAACCCGTGTATCGATTTGAATTGATCGCCCCAGGGGAACAATATCGGACTAGGAGTAAGGATCACCTTGGGGGTTTTTGAATGCTGGTTTTTCGGAGAAATCGCCTGGGGAGAAGGTAAGTGGGGTAATCTTGGATTTCGACGACACAGATCGCGATAAAGTCCACATTGGCTCTTGCAAAGAGACCTATGCACCTCGCTCAATGAAAAGTTTTCCGTCGCGGAAGCCCATGTGCATTCTCGTAAGCATCATAACGTCCATTGGATTCGTGCGGTCAAACATGGTCAGCAGGTGCGATATGCCTCGTCGATTTCTACGCAGGAGATCCACGACCTTTATGCACTTGTGCGTGTAGGTGAGGAAGCCGAGGTCGCGAGCCTTCTTCACCAGCACTGGCCTGCCGTATTGTTCTTCGCTGGGGAAAATCGCCTTCAAACGCTCTTTCAGGCGCACTCGATTTGATGTCCAAGTCGCAAAATGCCAATGCACTTGGTAAAATCCCTTTTCCCAGCTCACATCGACGCTGCCCAACATGGGGCGAGAAAAGCCCTCCTCTTTTAAGCGGCGGAGAAGCCACGTGTTGCAATCAGCAAGCACCACGGCGGATAAGTCAGTGGGTCGATAACGCATCCAAGTCGGGATGCAGGTAACCATCACCAGGGTTTTCTTGCTTTTTTGGTGCTGGGCAAGTTTCGATAGACAAGCCTGTGATGCTGCGGTCTTTGCCTTCTGAAGCGCACGTAAGCACTTTAAACAGCCGAGCGAACCACAGCGTTGGTTGGGTTTGCAGTTCGTCAGTTTGTCGGCCAAAGACTTAAATTGTCTCCCCAGGGGATCATCGCCTCTTCTAAAGGCTTGTCTGGCGTCTCTGCGTAACAGCAATACGGTTTCGCATCGACGGAAGTTGGTGGCCCGGGCGTTAAATGTGTCTGGCAGTAATGGTGGTCCATCGCCGTACCAATGCTCGTTGTCGAATACTGACGCTCCAAGTTCGTCCTGGAAATCAGGGGCAGTGCTCATGATGGGCCTCAGATGGCGAGTTTGACTACGCCATTTGATTTACAGCCCTGACCTCTGAGAATCTTTGCGCCCAAGTCGTGTCGGACGCGCTCTAAGCAATACCACGGAAATTCGATTTGTTCCGTCGAACAATTGGCTGTGCCGTCAACTCGTGCCGGTCTTTTTGGGTCAGCGAGGGCTGAATCCGCGGATGTCTTCGGACAACCAAACCGACAATAAATCTCCCGAGGCGAACCAATATCTTAGGCTCAAAAAACAATCAGCTTCGCAGCTGGAGGAACCACCCGGCGCCATGGGGCTTGATCGCACCGGGTATATAAAGTGAGCCTTTGCAGTTGCTGCAAGGATTGCGTTTCGTGATGCGGGATGAGGGAGACTCTCAACCGCGTGACGAAGCGGCATCTCAGAGAAAGTTATTAGGCCGCGGCGCTTCAATTCTCGAACTTAGGAAGTGCTGAGTGCTTCACTGCGTCCAAGATAACGGCAAAGTCCCTGTCAAAAAGTCCGCGGCAAGCATTTGTCACGCGCGCACTGGATCGGCACATGACGCGATCCGGCACCCGCATGTTGCTTGGTACCACCTGACTCCATTCTCTCGCGCCGAGCGTCTATTTTGGAGCGGTGTTCGACACATGGCATCGCGGCATGTTGGTTCACCCGAGGAGATGTTCGCCGGCGATCAGGCAGAGAGCCCGATTTTCAAACTTGTAAATACTGCGTGGGAGTTGTCAGCGTTGCGCTGACGTCAAATATCTCCCATCGGAGTAGCGTACATGTTGGACAATGACATACGCCTAGTCATCGAAATCCTTAGATGTTCGTCCAAGTCGTACTACGAAGCTGAGAGTGCAGAACAGTACGTTAAAGTATGCGCTGAAGATATTAGACCGGCAGGCAAAATGCTTGAGTTCTTGGGCCTGGCTCAGCCTGATCGCAAAAGCCCTATCGGCTGGAAGCCGACGCAAACGTTGATGGGACTTATCGCCCGCCGCGTTACGCAGCCGACCTCCCAACAAAAATTCCGAAAGGCTGAGTGGATCATCGAAATGTTAAAGGACCTCGCTATTTATGATGCGGAGTATGAAGCTGCGATGTTGGGTTTTTGCCTACTACAAAAACTTGGGTTAGTGCGAGGTGGGGAGAAACCATACGTTAGCGACAAACTGATCAGCTTAATCGGTAGCGGCTACTGGCAGCAGCGTCAGCGAAGGAGGATGAATGAAGTCAAACAAATCTCCCGCAAACCAAATGGCTGGGGGGCAAAGTCGACTAAGCCGCAATCCTAAGATCGAAACCGGGAGAGAGTGATCTCAGGTGACTCTCTCCCCCAGTCACGCCACTAGGCTCAATAACTCGTTGGGTGCAAAGTCAACTAAGTTGCAAGCCTAACGTCGAAACCGGGACAGAGTGATCTCGGGTCACTCTCCCCCTCTGTCACTACGGTGTCGGCCCCTCAGGCGGCGTGGAATGCGCGCGCGTAGCAACACGACAAGGCGGCGCAAGAATGGTCATCTTGGAGCAGGCTAATATGACCGAGCCAAACGGCGTCACCTCAGGCGAACTTGCCATTCATCCCTGCGTGACCGCTTTTGACTTGGACGTTTAGCGTCGCACGCGGCCGTCATCCGCAGCCGGTTCCGAAAGTCGAAAAGCCAACACTGTAAATAACTGACGATGCCCTGGAGCAGCAGCGTTGCAGTGTCGTATGGAGTACAACATGAAGCATGCGCTAAAAGATATTACGGAGAACATGCACGGCTTGCTGGAAAGTATCTTCGCAACCTATGCCATGATTTTGAGAGATAAATATCCAGACCGCACAATTCGAAAGGCGGCGGTGTTCGCTTCTGCGATCCGAGAATTTGAGCGGTTGGGATTTATTGAGCTGGTCGACGCGAGAAATGGAATTCCCGAGCACGTCCCTGACTTCCTCGTTAGTACAATTAAACGGGCAAAGACTCCGATTTGGATTCCCGGGAAAAACTTTCCCGACGAGCCCTTTGACCTTTATGATCGGATGAATCCGTCCCTGCGGGATGACAAGGTGGTCTGGAAACATACGACGTCAAAGCGTCGTGTTACTTGGCGTGCGCCCAAGTCGGAATAGCGCGCCTGGAACCGAATCGCGATGGCTCGGCGAAATGAATTGGCTGCGATCAAAAGCCGTACGCCACTTCGGTCGCTGCGTATGTGTGCCTTGTCTACAGTCCATCTCATCACTCAGTTCGAGTTATCTCTAGTGTGAAGTTAAGACTTTGGATGATTTTGCCTTGCAGCAGGCAACACCTCGGGCGAAGAAGCAATTCACTGCCGTGCTCGTCATTTCTAGACTTAGACGCTGGGTACTGCCCACGGGCGCACTAATTTCAATCAGCTAGTCGCCTCACGCTTCGCAATAAATCTTTGCGAGCCCATGGCTAAGCCGCGGAACAATCCAAATGTTGAAAATGCACATGGATGAGATGCTCCGAGAATGCGTCGGACAAGCGTTTGAGACCGCACACCTCGGGCGATTTCACAATTCGTTTCAGGGTGACCGCGTTTTAGCAGAGATTCTCGCCGATCTGGAAATTGCCGGCGTGGCGATGCGGTACGTAGACGCCAGGGGGCGGGTTGCCTGGCGGGCTACTAAGCGGCTGCGTGACCATCTGGAAGACCTTCGCCTGGACGCAGAATCCGACTTTGAACACGAGGATACATAATGTGGCTAGTCGGCCGGCACTAAGCGTTCCGTTCTCGGATGCGGCGTTGAGAGCAACGCTGCAACGTCTAGAAGGGGAATGGGAGACCTTCCAAAGCGAACGAGATCGGGACGCCATCTACAACTACCTCACGGCCCTATTTGAAGTGGTCACCTGGTGGCTGCAAGAGCGCAAGGCCACCGAATATGGCCGCCGTGCATTGCGCATGAGCGGTCGCCCAGCAACTGCCGGCGTTGAACCCTTCGCCGCACTGGTCCTCTGTACCGCCGATGGGGACAAAGTAGACTACCGCACGCGCAGCAAGTGGTCGCGTGTTCTGCGATACGCGGCGGAGTTCAAACGCTGGGACGAGTCCTTGACGGCGTTCATCAAACGAAAGGGGGGCATCAACAGATGTGCGACACGTTTCTCCCGGCGCCTCGGGCGAGCAGCCACGACAGCGGCGGTTAGAACAAGTGGCGCGAATCGAGAATTTTAACGAGGCGCCATCCGTCGTCATAGAGAAGAAATATCGCGCGAGCGGGTTGTATTGCTTGTCCTGTCAGCACATTGGCAAACGATCCAGTTGGAAAACCTGGTTGCGCTGCGAGGAATTGGCCAGCTTTGGTTGGCTGGTACTTTTCGCCGAATTCTGCAATCTTTAGCTCTCTACCCTCTTCATATGCAGAACTAATTCCAGTCACCGACACGATAAGCCGTTCTGCTATTGTTACATTGCAGCCTAAAATCTTTTCATTGTGACCGGGGTTATTTTCCAATTCAGGCGTGCACAGCCACTTGAAGTCTTCTTTTAGGACGGCGTGCGGTATGTTGTCCGCTCCCGTGTCGAAATGATCAATCGCCCCCGATCTCCACAGGAAATGCAAGTCAGCAAATAGCGCGCCGTTCAGGCTATACTGGGTCTGTGTCTCACCGAAGCTCATGTCCGGGCCGGTAATCATTCTCAAAAGTTTCGCTCTGAGTTGAGGATCATTATAGGCTAGCTCAAGGTAGAAATGGGTCTTAACTGGATCGTTGCTGAGTGCGATCTTTATTTGGCGGGCGGCCTCTTCGCGGGGCAGTAACGTCTGACCGGTTACGGATTGCGGAGGGAGTAGCAAGAGCGTGATCGTCGGCAGAATTTTTATCATCTTCATAGTGGCTCAAGTCCCTTTTTGAACTGTCAACTCCAACCCGAATTCGCCTTGCGACCGCGCTTAGCCATGTCAGTAAATGTAGACGAAAGTCATCTTTGCGACAACGAATAAATGAGACTTAAAGTCCGTAGACCGGAAGTCATCGGAGAAGTCCGCTCTTGGGATGAAGAGGGCGGTCAGCAATTCCCGGATAATTGAGATAGTGGCGCAAAACATCCGGGCGGCTCGGAAGTCTGCGGATCTATCGCAGGAGGAACTGGCCCACGAGGCAGAACTCGACAGGACGTACATTAGCCAAGTCGAACGAAAGCAACGCAATCTCACCATTTCGGTGCTGGCTCGGATCGCGAGGGCTTTAGGGACTACGCCCGACAAGCTGCTCATTCCGTCGGGGGTATCAGCCCCCAAAGCATTGCGCCGTCGGCGTCATTAGGCACTACGCGATCTGTGACTAGTATTCTTCGGCCAGCATGATCGTGATGACTCGTTCGGTGACGGTCGGGTCGGCCGGATCAGGCGAGTGACGGGTAAAGGTCGAGTCGTAATAATCGATCTTGAAAAAGATCGTGTGGCCGTCCGCATCAAATGAGCCAAAGTCGTGCTCTTCGTGCGGGTCGTTGGCGTGACAGAAATCATCGTAGACCTCGATCGTTTTCATGATGCGCGCCACGGCATCGGGACCCAAGGCCGCCACGCCGTTGGTCATCACAGCATGACTGTTCAACAGATTTCGTCGCAGGTCGTCGTTGAGCGCGCGAATACGGTCGGTCTGTGTCGGTTCGATTGGCTTTGACATTATGATCACCGTTGGTTGGCAGAATTGTCGTGCCAGCGGCCGTGCCAACAGGCAGGCGCAATGCCGGTCCGAAATTGGTCTGGTTTGGCGTGAGGGGAGGCATTTCGCCGGAGAGGAGACAGCGGCCTAAACCGAAGTGACAGCGGGCCGCCGTCATTGGTGAGCCCTTATGGCAACCTACGGCCGCCGTCAGATGGCCGTACTGATCAACGCGATTGCCGCCCGGTGCCGCGCGAACTTTGGCAACTTTGGATGGTCGCGGAACCGTAGTGTCAGCATGTCGCCGTTGCGCTCAAGCACGACGGCCTCCCACCAGCCGTATTCGAGCGTCTCTTGGGCGATCACGAGGTGGCCTGGCGCTATCTCGTCCCAATTCTTCGGCAGACCCGAAGCGACCGGCGGCGGCTCGTCTTTCGCCAACGCGGCTTGCGGTTCGCCAGCGAGCGCGACGATGAGCTGGCTATAGAGGCTTTGCCTGATGTTGGGCACAAAGCCTTTGCCGGTGGCGTACAGCCGACCGACCGGCAATTTCTTGGCTAAGGCGCCGACTTCGCCGTTGGCGGCACTGTACACGCTGAGGCCCATCGCTTTGGCAGCTTCGGTGACCAGCTTGGGGTCGGCGTCTTGGAAACGGGCGCCGCATGGCTTTTGCTGGTCGTCATAGCCAAGAACGATCAGTGGGGATGAACTAGCCTTATCGGCCGCACGGGTCGTTGTCTTTGTCATCGAGCGGGTCTCCTTAAACGCCGAAGGGGCCCAGTGGGCCCCTTTTCGGTCGAATGGATTGTATCTCTAAGTATTCCCGGCGATTCCCGGGGTCGTATCGACTTTTCATGGTGTTACGTTCCTTCTTGATGCTTGGTCACACGGCTCATCTAGCCTTACGTTCAGATTATAAGACAATTCACAAGCCTAAATCAATGATATCAATACTATTGAATACGTCAGATTGACGAAGAATTACTCAAACATACACGATCGCAATACTTACGAATCTGACAGTAGATATTGTCGCAAGACTTGCGATCATCAATGCGATTGCCATTGCACACATCGCGCCCTTGCTGGGCGCAGTACCGCCAAATGGCGTGCTGAACAAATCGCGGGAATGTCGCCGGAAAGCTCGCGCTAAAAGCTCCGGCATCGATCCGTTCCGCCACGCGGCCAATGATGTCGGCGCAGGCGTCCGGCTGATAGCAGGCATGGCCGAAGGCATGCTCGGCACCGAACCGGTTCAGCACGCCAGTTCGGTGCAAAAAATTGTGCACCAGCGTGTCGACGGCAATCATGCTGCCGCCAGCCTCAAGCCAGGCGTTTCGGCCTTTCGGCGCCGCCAACAGGACAGAGGAAAGAGCCATGTTGAGGGTCTTGTCGGAAACGCCGTAGACGTGCCGCAGCGGTCTAATCACGGCAGCGGCGAGCCGGGCAGGGCGGTCGCCATCACTGAGATGGTCCGCATGCTGTAACTGGCGGTCCAGCCAACCGACCAGATCGCCGTCGGCAATATCCCGAATGAAGAAATAGAGCGAGTAGGCCATCTGGTTGAGACGACCGTTGCGCAACGGATGACCGGGAAGCGGGCAGCGCTCTATAAAGTCTGGTTCAGCGCAGGTGCGGCTGCCCTTGTCGTACCGGCAGGCATAGAAATGCCAGTAGGTCTTTAGCTTGGGGCACGGCGGTTCGGCGGCAACCTCAGCCTCGATATCGGCCCACCGGATGCGACCATGCCGCGCCATGTAATCGGTCGCAACACGATCAGAGATGCCTTGATAGCTGAATGCGGCCGTTAGCCAATCGAAGAGAGCACCGGTATCGTGACGTCGGATGGCTGCCGTGACGCCTTCCGCCCTTAGATCGCTGCGAATGTCTTTTAACAGGCTCGCATCACCGGCTAGGCAGCAAGACCGATAGATCACGTCTATGGCGTGCGCTAGGGGTCCTTTAGGGGAAGGCCGTGGCCGAGAGAGTGATTGCTTGGTCTGAGGGAGGGCGCTTGCTACCACTAGATCATCCCGACTAGCTTGCGCTGTGCATCGGTATCGCCATCGATGTATCGCTGCGTCGTCTGAATTGACCGATGGCCCGCAAGCAATTGCACGTCACGCAGTGAACCACCGGCCGCGTGAGCGGCACGAGCGGCACGCGTTACGAACGTTCGGCGGCCGGAATGCGATGAGCAACCTATCAGCCCAATATTCTTAAACGCGCGATTGAACCAGACAACGATGCTTAGGGGCGTCATCGGACCGCCGCGCTCAGACCTGATCACGTAGTCTGACGCCTTTGCTCTTTGACACAATTCGGCGAGAGCTGCAGCCAAAGCGGGATGTATCGGGATGCGGCGGCCATTGCCTTTTTTAGCGGCGTAATCGCGCAGCTCGATGAGGCCACCAAGGCGGCCATTGCCGTCCACAAGCATGTCCCAGGTCAGATTCGCGATCTCGCCAGCTCGCAACCCCGCCTTGGCCGACAGCAACACCATAACGCGGTTTCGCAAAGGATGTCGGCTGAAGGTCGCGTATGCAAGTAAATCGCAAACGTCGTTTGAAGACAGAATTTTCGCTTGACGTCCAGCCATGTGAGCAAACAAGCAATTGTTTCATCGAGACTAACAACTCAAGTGACTGACGCAATGAATTTAGTTGATCAAAATAGCTTCCATCACACTGATAAGGTTTTGCTTCTTTCCTTATCAGTTCGCCTAGAAGGACTGGTTCCAGCGACTCAACTCGAAGCGGATGGGAAAACGCCCGTGGCTATAGCCTCCGCCCCACCTACATATCGTCCGACTCTGGGAGTAGGCGAACGTCTACCCGGTCGCTAAGAACTACGGCACCAGCGTGGAGATGATCGAAAAGCGCTACGCCGCGCACAACACACTTGCCGCCGCCGCTATCAATGTGGTTCGACAGACCATGGCCCCGCGGCAAGCCGTAGGAGGCGGGTACCGTCGCTAAGAAACGCGTCACAGAAGCCTTGGGCCCCCTTGATTGCATTAATTTCAGCGCTTGTCGTTCGCGCGAGGCTTGCTCATTGAGGGCACTAAGTGGCCACGACATTGCCTACACGAATGCTCTTGGCGTTGCTATCGTCCCCCCTTAAACTCACAACCATCGCGGGCATGGCAAATCGCTTATTGGGGACAGCCCGAAAACATCAAGTCAACTGGAGGAAACGCGGGCTGGTCGGATGGCGGGATACAAAGCAACACAGCTCAGAAAGCCCGAGGATGAGGTCGAATTTGAAAAGAATATTGGAGTTCTGTTTCGCATCCTCCTTAACGACCAAAATGTTCAGCGCCTTGGTCGGAGAGGCCAAGCACAATACGGAATTGATTTGGTCGCGAAGCGTAATGGCAAACCCCGTCATGCCGTTGGCATCCAGTGCAAGCTAAAAGGTGAAGGCAAGGAGCTGACGGAAAGTGAGGTTCGTAAAGAGGTAAGGAAAGCCCTCAAGTATCGGCCGCTTCTAAAAGAGTACTTTGTCGTCACGACGGCGCCAAATGACGCGAAGCTCACCACTCTCGCCCTAAGCTGCTAAAGGTCGTGAAATCCTTATTGAAGTGTGGGGGTGGAATACACTCGAAGAAAGGATCAACGAGCACGAAGAAGCCAAACAAGCCTTTGACCCCGGCTTCAGCCCCAGCCTTCAACGTCACGGCGAGCAACTTGACGCGGTCCTAATGGGCCAGCGCGCTCTTGCTACCAGCGCACAAGTAGCGGAGCTTGCGGCTCGGTTTGAGGACAAGGCTTCGGCAAACGTCACCAAACTGCCAACATTTTTTGCAGACCGTGAGATCAGAGAGGTCCTAAGCCGAACTCTCAGGCGCCGCAGCTTCGGGGAAGCAAAAACGGCCGAAGAGCTAGCTGAGTTGGCTGGGCGTGTAATTAACGGAGACCTCTCGCTAGGGTCTCAAGATATAAAATTAGACGTGCTTCAAAGGGCGGCGCGTGTCCACGTAGAGCCAAAAACTCTGGACAAGGCCGAGCACTATTTCGCCGAGGCCAGAAAGCTCGACCCGCAAATAGATGCCCGGCTGTTCGATGCTTTGGTCGCGGACGCAAAAGGCAATGATGATTTCGCGTTACGTGCCCTTCGCCAGCTCGATAGTCCCGATGCCAGGTCGGCGATCTTCAACATTCTTGCGCGGGTGAAGGGTACCAAACCGGCCCTGGACTGGCTGAAAAGCAGTGGCCATCAGATTACTGATTTTAACCCCGTAGGAGTTGTAAATATCCTCCTGAAATTGGCCGAGGATGGAAAATATCAAGAAGCACTGACGATAGCAGCGGCTCTTCCGAGTCAGCTTTTCGATCATGCTCCAGCATTATACTTCGTACGCGCCAACATTAAATTGGCTGCCGCGCTGCCGGCGGATCAGAAAGTGCAGATTTTCAGCGGATTGCCGCTTAACCCTAGGGCGCTCAAGCTTGCGAGCGATCGGCTCAGTCGCTTACAGATTAAAAGCGCTATCAGTGACATACAGAGATTGGCGCCGGTCGCGGAGCATCTGGGGCTCACACGAAATAAGGAGTATCTCGACGAGCTTCAGCTTTGGATTCAACTGGAAGACCCCGATAGCCGTGAACAAGCAATCAAGACCGTCGCAGTCGAGTTAGCCGAGCCGGCTAAGACGCTGCGACGGGTTAGGCTCGCTCTGTCGTATCAGATACCCTTCAACAGGGAAGCGTTGATACGACATCTGCAATCTCAAAGGGCGGTCGGGGGCTGGACCGATGACGAGAGATTTGCTGCATTTTTGTTGGCATTCAGTAGCGGAAGTCCAGCCGCGTTGGCAACGTTTTTCGATCAATATCGCGATGAACTTTTTGAGCAAAAAGTGTTGCCCGGGGAAGCCCTCGCCGCAATAGAAGTCGAGATATTAGGGCGGGCGGGACGGTTCGATGAGGCACGCAAGCGGCTAAATGAAGCTGGCAGGGGCCACTTAACACCTGATCAAGTGCGCGTCATGAGCGACATATTGGATGGCATAGAGTCGGGAGACGAAGCGGAGCGAACTCGCCGGCGTTATGAGGAAACCAAAGGCTTCAATGACTTGATTGTTCTTGTTGATGTGCTGGGCGCGAAATCGGATTACCGACAATTGGCGACCTACGCGCCTGTACTAGGGTCAGAACTCATTAATTTTTCTGCTTTGACAATACGATCCTGATTCGTTTTTGGAAGGGGATCGGGATTGTGCGCAGGAACCTGTTTTGGCTGAGCGACGAGCAATGGGGACGGATCGAACCTCATCTGCCGATGGATGTACGGGGCGTTGAGCGGGCGGACGACCGCCGCGTCATCAGCGGCATCGTGCATGTTCTGAAAAGCGGCTGTCGCTGGTGCGATTGCCCGCCCGAGTATGGACCTCCGACAACGATCTATAATCGCTTTGTGCGCTGGGCGCGGCGTGGCGTCTGGGAAAATCTATTCCGGGAGCTTGCTGGAAACGGACGATCCACAGACACACAGATGATCGAACTCCACGCACGTGAAAGCGCATCGCTCGGCAGCGGGCGGAAAAGGGGGAGCAGAAGCAGGCTGTTGGCCGCTCGCGCGGAGGGCGCAACACGAAGATACACGCACTCGCAGATGCTAAAGGGCGCCTTCTCGCCATCTTGTTGACTGGAGGCGAAGCGCATGATTGCCCGATCGCGGAGCGCCTGATCCGCAGAGTGAAGCCGGCGAAACGGTTGCTTGGCGACAAGGCGTACGACAGCGCCGAATTGCGCGAGGAACTGGACGAGCGCGGAACCAAGCCGGTCATTCCAAATCGCTGCAACAGGAAACAACCCTTCAGCTTCAGCAAGCGTCTCTACAGACTGCGCTGGCGCATCGAGAATGCATTCAACCGGTTGAAGGACTTCAGACG
Organism: uncultured Alphaproteobacteria bacterium; assembly: GCA_963829395.1. Classification (GTDB taxonomy): domain Bacteria; phylum Pseudomonadota; class Alphaproteobacteria; order Rhizobiales; family Xanthobacteraceae; genus BOG-931. The sequence continues at coordinate 404,458 of CAWHHX010000008.1, forward strand.
CGTCGCAACCCGCTACGACAGGCTGGCGCTAAATTACCTGGCCTCCGTCTGCCTCGCTGCCGCCCTTGTATGGTGGATTTAATGAGTCTCGACCCTAGTACGCTTAACAGGTCGCTTAGATGATTTTCGGTTGGCGCTTGGCGCGCTCTTCAACGAGAGGCGCTATGACGAACTTGTCTCGCTAGCTGAGGAGTTTCCTGGCCTCTATACGCTCGACGATGAGTTTGCGTCCCTCAAAGGGTGGAGCTTCTTCCATATTGGGCGGGTTATGGAGGCGCGTTCGATTGCTCGCGATCTGGTCGGTCGGCGTGCCAACCAAAATGATATTGAGCTGGCTATTAATACAGCTGTCGAATTGGGAGATTGGGGTTATCTGCAATCAATTCTCATCCGCGAAATTGCAAGAATAGATTCGCTCGAACCTCGCGCCTTAATGCGTCTTTCTCGCTTGGCCTTGGAGGTGGGCAGCCCGTACGTTGACCAGTTTCGCGATGCGGCAATTACTAAGGCGCCACATGAACCACAAGTGTACCTGGCAGCTTACATGCTCGCGGTCGAGCGCGGGGAAGAATACCAGGGAACGCTCGCGAACGAGTGGTTTCAGAAGGCCGCAACCCTATCAGGTCCCGAGGGGCCCGTTCAGCGTATGCCCATCAAAGACATTGTGGATAAGGCACGCGGTTGGAACCAGCATCTCAGCCGAGTCGATCGGATGTTGCGTGAGGGGCGCACTCCGCTTGCGTTTGCAGCGCACGCACTGCGGCGACAGCCCATGGAGTTTGTCTTTGGTCAAGCGCTACGCAACGAGGCGTACACCGATCCCAGATTGCAAAGTCCAATATTGGCCTTCTCCGGTGTCCGGCCACATGTGCAAGTCGAAACAAATCAACGGATCGCTCTAGACCTAACGATTTTTTTAACGTTGGACGTCGTGGGTGCTTTAGATGAGGTTCTCGGCAGATATAGTCAGTTACTCATCGCGCCAACGACGCTTAGCGCCTTATTTATGGAGCGGCAATTCCTCCGCGTGCACCAGCCATCGGAGGCTGCAAAGGCGCTGAGGCTGCACAACCTCATCAGCTCAGGTTTGTTGGGCGTACTGCCTGAACAACCGGTCAGCCAAGCGTCGCAGGTGACCGACCTCGATGACGATCTCGCTGCGTTGTTGTCGCGTGCGGAGCGGGACGGAGGTATCGTTGTGCGAAGTGCGCCGGTATTCAAAGCCGGCTCGCTACTGGAGGAGGTTGCCGATCTAACTCCTTTCGAAAAAGTACTCGCCGACACGCGCGGCGTACTTGGCTTCTTGACCGGTAAAGTGGACGCCTCCGTGGAGTCGAATTCACGCTCGTACTTAGAACAGGTCGATAAAGGGTGGCGGGCGACTCCGCCCATTACTTCCGACGCAACTCTGTATCTAGATGATCTAACAGCGACCTATCTAGACCATGTTCGGCTTTTGGAGCCGTTGGCCAAGGCGGTGAAGTCGGTCTACATCACCAAAACGCTGAAAGAACGCACTGAAGCGACTTTGCGGTTCGCAGAGTTTGCGGAAAGCGTGCTTGCAGCGGTTGAGCGCATACGCGCGGCTGTCAACAAAGGCGTGGAAGCTGGCGAGATTCATTTCACGCGGCGACGGCTTCCTGGGGTCAACCAGGATGATGCGCAAAAAGATGATGCCGTCTTGTCTCGAACGCCGGTGCCGACGCTCGATATTATGGCCAATTTGGATGAAGTCGATGCCGTCGCATGCGACGACAGGTTTCTGAATAAGGCCCCCTTTTGGACGAACCCAAGCCGCGGGGTCCCGACCGTCTGCAGCCTTGATCTACTGAGGTCACTCGTTGGTCGTCAGGAGTTATCCGCTGCGAAATATCAGCAGGCACGGCACAAATTGCGAAACTGTGGTTACTACGCCGTACCACTAGAGCCTGCGGAGTTGTTGGCGCAATTAGACAGAGCGAGCAGCGCCAACGGGACGATCGTGGAGACCCCGGAACTGCGAGCAATTCGAGAAAACGTCTCGCTCGCCAAGCGGGCTGGCGTATTTCTAGAGGAAGAGGCGCCATGGTTTTTGGGTGTTCGAATGGCCTTCGCCGAAGCGTTCCGAGAGCTGTGGCAGCGTCAAGAAACGGTCGAAAAAATAGCGCCGAAGGCGGAATGGTTACTAGCCTTTTTGCCAGACCCCCTTGCGTGGTGCGTAAATCCAGACGACGAGCAGAAGTGGAGTCTTGCAGCCCAACAGGCCGCGGCTCAGTACACGGTCTTACTTTCATTCTTTTCCAGTAACAACACTCGGCGCGATGAATTCGCAGAATGGATCGAGAAGGCTCTTACGGAGCCGCTTCGAACCAATCGGCGATGGTTATGGGAGTTAACACTAAATGCTGTGAAGGTATACCTCACGCGAATGGTGGAGGCGTCGCGATGATGGAGCGGCGCCTTCGCGTCATTAGCTCGTTATTGGTTCGATCGTTGCCGGCAGATGTACGGAAGGCACTATATACCGATACTAAATTCTGTGAAAGGATTGGTATCGAAACGGCCGCTGCATTTGCACTTGGCAAAGACGTTTCGGTACGAAGCATAAGCTTACTTGACGCCTTACGTGCAGCCGTTGATGGCCGCAAGTCGACGCGCTTGATCCTTGCCGACGGGAAGGGTGTCCGCGTCAAGCTCAGCGTCAACAAAGGAGGTTCCGCGGTCGTCCATCTTGGCGCTGGGGCCTTCCAATTTGAAAACGCTGACGTCCTTTCGTCGAAAACTTTGGTGCGGCGGAAAGCGCTCAAGCGGATATTCAAGGAGCAGCCTCTTCTTAAAGAAGAGGAGGAGCGTTGGAGCAAAGTTACTTCAACTCGAAAGCTCAGCAAGGATGAGTTTCTAGAGCTTATGACTGCTTTAGAGGGAACACCCGAAGCGCTATCAAAGACCCTCCAGAAGCTTCGTGAGCTATCACCGGAAGCGATGGTTCCCTTTAGCCGGGAATACTACACGCGGCTCCTGGCCCCCATCAGTGTGGGTCAGGAACTAAGATCTTTCGGCGAAACCGCACTGAAAGCGGCGCGCCAGCACGTTCTTGCCGAGAATCGTCGAGTGGGAATGAGACGTATTGCCTACTCAAATTTGTGGCAGCCACTATTGCCGCTCGACCTCTTGCGCTCAGTTAGGACGGCCGAAGTATCGACGCTGCTGGATTCCTTTGACCCGTTCAGTCTGCTTTTTGGTTTCGAGCTCTGTCGAGCGAGGGTCGAAAAAAGCAAATCCTTTGAGCAGTTGGGTACAAAGTTTCTTGAAAAGCTGTTTGGGGACGACGCGATGTTGCGGCGGCGTTGTGAAATGTTTTCTGCTTGCGCCATAGTAACGACTGTATCTTTGCGAAAGACATTTGATGAGGCGTCAGTTCCCCTATCTTGGTTCAGGCTCGCGGCATTCACGCATGCGGGTCTTCTGGCAGATGCGCTATGCTGGATAACTGATGCGCCGGACTTCTTTAAATGGGTGGTGGAAAGAGTTGGCACGAGCTTCCTTTGGTATGTGCTTTACGACCGGCGTGATGCGCCTCGTTGGCGTTCTGAATGGCTATCCCCCGAACAGGTCGAGGCGGAGTTGCTGGGGCGAGCGTTGAACGCAGTAGCTTTGCTGCGAAAGGGCCGTTACCCAAAAGCGTGGCGCGACGTTGTCGATAAGTTTGTGGCCCGTCAAAGGGACCGTAATCGATTGGTTGATTCCAGCTTTCCTGGTCCTCTAGACGATTTTGGTGATAGGGCGCCGACTCCCAAGGCGTTGCAGACAGTTATCGACGAATTTGAAAGGAGCCTTAAGGCGGCTACCAATATTGCGGAGGTGAAGGGACTGACCGGGTTAGCGTATCTCGCGAACCCCTCTCCCACCATGGTTCAAGAACTGACGCGTTTGCTCGGCGCTTGTCTTCCCGCGGCGCTCAACCAGGACGTACTTGACGCATGCGCGCATATAGCAGCCGGCAGCCGATCCGAAGAGCTAGCTCGTGCCGTAGTAAACCAATGTCTTCGCGAACTTCGAGAGGGCACTTCCAACAGAGCCGTTGCCAAGCTCTACGTGATAATGCTCGAGGCGTGTGCGGCCGTCGCAGACCCCAAACGCTATTCCGAACTTGTCGGGGAGGTCTCCGCTGCTCTCGCTTTAACTGTACCCCAAACAATCCCCATGATCGGCATGCGCTCAATTTTTGAGGCGTTAACATATCGCGATCCAAAGCTTCTTGCGGCTCTCAGTCGGGCATCGGCGCATCTGGACACATTAGAAATGCGTCGAACCTGAAGCCGGCCTGGAAAAATCCTGTTGAGGCGCCTGCGTTCCATTGATCGCAAGGCAGTCGCCTGCGCAGCCACAAGGCCAAAGAGCCCACTGATAAGCAAAGTGCAATTTTCTTATCAGTGAGGGACATTTCGGCGACTGACGAAGAAAGACGCTTTTGTTAATGAGTTCACGCCCCGATTCGATCGGCCAAAACTCGCACAATGGTAGACAGCGGAACACGGCAATGCCTAATCGGGGTGCGTTCAATTGTTGAGGAAAATCTTAATTTGTTTCCAGTCGACAAGCCCGTGCAGAAAAGGCGATTTCCTAATCAGTTGGGAATATCGTTGATAGCGGGTGCACGATCAAAACCCGCCAATCAACATATTTCTTCCCACAACGATCGTCGAATTGGGGGCGCTAATGACCGACTTTGAGGCGGCCCCGTCCGTGAAGGTCATGTTCCAGTCGGCGAATTCCGATTTTTATATCGCCAAAAAAGGATTAGCTTCGGGACAGTTGGCGCACGGTGGTCGGGAAGCCTTACAAAAAGCCTATGGTGTCGTAGTTGGAGGTCCGTTCTTCACCCAAAGTAAATAGGCTAAAGCGGGACGACGGAGGTCTGACGGAAGTTTATTGTGATATCACCCGCTGACGCGGGTTGTTCCGATGTCATTTTTGGCCGTCGCCTTCTCGCTCCACACCAATGGATAACGCTTTGCGGCCCTCAAAACACCTTATGCGTATCCACCATGAACGTTCGACCCGAAGAAGGGCAGCATTCGCCGCCTCCGGGCGCGCCATCCATCTTCTGATGCACTCTGCAGGCGGCAACGTAATTTGCTTCTGCGCAGTTTACGGGTGGGATTGATGACAATGCGCACGCATTGGCCAGTCGTTATTGTCGGCGCGGGCCCCACCGGATTGACCCTGGCGGGTTTTCTCGGCCGTTATGGCGTCGATGTGCTCATCGTCGAGCGCAACCCACAAACCGTGCAAGAGCCGCGAGCGGTATCGATCGATGACGAATTGCTACGCACAATGCAATCGGTGGGCATCATAAATGACTTAGTGCCGCATATCGTGCTCGGCTACGGCTCAGAATATTTTTCGCCACGCGGCCGATTGTTTCTCAAAGTAAAGCCCTCCACTCTGGAATACGGCTATCCGCGCCGCAACGCGTTCCGGCAGCCGATCCTCGAGAGGCTGTTGCGCGACAACCTTTCGCGTTTTTCGAACGTCACTTTGCTGTTCGAAACTGAGCTGGTCGGGGTTGCACAGTCGGAAAAAAGCGTAAGCCTCGATCTCAGCAGCAACGCAGCGCCGCTGCGGGTAAGTTGTGATTATCTTGTTGGATGTGACGGTAGCCGAAGCTTCGTGCGACAAGCTCTCGGCGTTGATTTGCACGGCTCTACGTTCAAAGAACGTTGGTTGATCATTGACCTAGAGGGCACTACCGATCGGACGCGTGACACCAAGGTTTATTGCAATCCGGCACAGCCTTGCTTATCGCTGCCTGGGCCCAACGGCACCCGTCGCTTCGAGTACATGCTTCGTGAGGGCGAGGCCGACGATGACGTGTTGGCGCCGGATCGCGTCGCAGCGCTCCTGAGCCTTTATGGCAACGACAATCGCGCCACGCTTCGACGCAAGGTCGTCTACACATTTCACGCGCGCATGGCCGACCGCTGGCGCACCGGCCGAATTCTCCTCGCCGGCGACGCCGCGCATCTGATGCCGCCGTTTGCCGGGCAAGGAATGAACAGTGGTATCCGCGACGCGCATAATCTCGCCTGGAAGATTGCCGCTGTGGCGTCAGGGTATCTCGGCAGCGACTTGCTTGACACCTATGAAATGGAGCGGCGGGAGCACGCCGCAGCAATGACTTAGCTTGCCATCCGAATGGGACAGGTGATGATGCCGCGGAGCCGCCTCCGGGCGTTTGCTGTGCAGATTTTCTTCCGGGCGTTGGCGCTCCATCCAGCGGCGCGGTCCTACTTTGCGGAAATGAAATACAAGCCAAAACCACGGTTCCATCGCGGCTTCTTGCTCGCGGAAAGGCAGGGCACAAGATCGCTAATCGGCAGGCTATTTCCCCAGCCGGTGGTAATGACGCGGGCTGGCGTCGCTTTGCTCGACGATGTGCTTGGCGATGGCTTTGCATTGTTGGCGCCCCCGGGCACCTCGCCGCAGCTTCTTTGCAAGATTGATCTCGGTGCGTTAGGTCTTCCGATCCGCGCCGTGACGGTTCTGGATAAAGAAGATGCTTCTCCGGTGGAGCCGCCAGTTATCGCCGTGCGGGATTCGCGAGGTGAACTCGCCGAACGCTTGAGCGGTCAGCCGCCAGGGCTGTATCTGCTGCGGCCGGATCGCTATGTCGCTGGTTTTTTTCCGCCGGCGGAAGTTTCGGCCGTCGTCGAAAGCGTCGCAAGAATTGTACGTGCCACTTGGCCGAAGAATCCTTCGGCATCTACCGTTCGATCAGGTGGAACAGTTTAGCAGAGCGCCGAGAACCATGTACGTTCGCCCGCGCCGCACAGCGTCTTTCAAAACTTGAGAATCTCACCAAGCTAATTCGAAGACTTCGGCAAGAGACTAGTATTGATGAATGCCGATGACACACGTTGCTCCACAGCCGGCGGCCGTCAAAATATCAACGCGATAGCGATCGCCGCTTGCCGTTGACGTCGTCGTAGACGGCCCTTAGGTTGACCCAACTGTTGGACTTAAATTTGTGGTCGAGACCGAGCTCAGTCGACCGACCTGCTGGAGCGATGCCGATGTCAACAATTAGCGGCCCGACAATTGGCGACGTTTCAATCGTTAATTGGAGCACGGCCGAAGCGAAGCCGGTCGCATCAGGGCTGGAAAGGACGATCTGTAGCGAAGCCCTGTGTGGTTCGAAAACGCTGACGGTCTACCAGCGAACGGTGCTGGAAGGTCGTCAGTTCGAGGTCGACGCACGCGGCGACTACCACCTTGTCTACGTCATCGAGGCCGCGAAAGAGGGCATCGTCAGCTTTAGCGGGAAGTCGCACCCAGCCGAGGAGGGTGCTGGCGTGTTTCTCGCGCCAGGCGAATCCGCACTATTTGAAGCACGCGGGTCGAAGCTCGAGCTGCTTCACATGGTGACGCCTAAACCTCCTCCGGCCGTGGAAGGCGGATTGCCGGGCGGGCCGGGATATTTCTTCAATCGCAGGACGCTCCGTCCGCTCAGTGATGCCAGCGGAGGCCGTGTGCGTCGCTTCTGTGCCGAGTCAACCGTCAGACTTCTCGATGGCACGAGGCTCACGCCAACCAATGCCATTCAAGCCGGCGAGATGCACTATCACGAAGGCGGATCGTCACCTTATCATCGGCACGTCGGCACGAGCGCCAACCCCGGCGGCGCCTCCCATTGCTATATTACGTTCAAGGGCCTCGGAGTGGTCGAAGTGGGGGAGACGAACTCAAGAACTCCAGCCCGGCACGCTCGTGTATTTCCCCCCGGGTATTCCGCATCGGCTGCGTGCTCATGGCGGCCCTCTCGACTATTTCGAGCTGCAGGCTTGGCGGAGTTTCAAGACCGACGTGCTCAGCGAGGAGCCGCTGGAACTCAAATGGTACTACGACCCCGTGGCACCGGGCGCTGCGCGGATTGAATGGGACCAAAGTTAAGCAATGGTCTCGAAAATTGCCGGACAGCAATTCGATTTTTAGGCAGCGCGATCGAAGTATTCGCCGAGGTAGCCGGCGTTCACCGACGCCAGCCAGGTTGTCGGCTGTGACGTCCGGTCCTGCCGCACGACCGATCCGCGAAATGCGACGCCGATCTCGAGCGACCAGCCCTCGCACATGCCGCGTCCCCAACGACTCCATTGCGCTCGCTCGCTCATCGGCTGCCGCCTTGACGAATAGGGAAAATGTTCTTATGTTGTTCTCCGAGAAGTCAAGCCGCTGTAGTTTCATGAGCGATCTTCTTGGCCGCATTTCAGCGATCAACGTCCTTCCCTCGCGGGATCAGGATGCATTCGATACTTGGCTCACGCAGCGCGATGCTTTTGATTTTCTCAAAGCAAACATAACGGATAAAATAAGCGCGTGGGGAAACCCCACAAACACAGCGCACTCGATTTCTTCTGCGTCCCGCTGGCTCGGCTGAATCCTCCTGACGTGGAGGATTTGCTTCATTGGGGATTCAGTTCCGGCGAGACCTGGAGCGTTTCGAGCAGTCAGTCGGAAGTTGAATTAGAGCCCCGCTTCATCACGCAGACGCCAAGACGCTAGTCGGCGCGGAGCCGCTTGGTTTTCCTTCTTGAGCGCCAATAGCAACTGATTGGCGTAAAAATTGCTTCGACCAGAGAGAGCGCGAACCAGCGCGATGCTGCGATGAGCCGCGCAAACACCGTTCCGATGGGCGATACTGACGCCGCAGGTCTATTAGCATCTGGAGGTCAAATGAAAACCGACATTCACTGTTATCTGGAGGATAGTCATCCGAAGCGTATCCCCGATTCCATGGATGCGTGGCTCGACCCTGACCGTACCGCCGTCGTGTGCATCGACATGCATCGCGGCCATCTTGGTACCGAGCCGGACACCACGTGCCCGGCACCTCGCGCGCGCGATGTAATCGAAGCGCACAATAAGTTCCACCGGGCATGCCGAGACGCTGGCATACCGGTCATCATGGTCCAGCACTGGCAGCGACACGGCGGCATAGACGATGTCGCCTCGCGCAAACGCACCGGCAAAGCAAACTGGCGCTGGCTCTATGAGATGTACCTGCCGCCTAATCCGGCTATGGATCAGCACAGTTGGGAGGGAACCAAGTGGCTCGATCTCATGGTCGAGGTCGACCAGCAACGTGACTATTTCGTCCGCACCAAGAAACGCTTGAGCTCGTTCTATCCGACTGACCTCGAGTTCCTGCTCAAGAACCTAGACGTGGACAATCTCGTGATCACCGGCACTTTCACGGATGCCTGTGTGCTGAGTACGGCTTTCGATGCGGCGAACCGCGATTTTCGCGTGATCGTGCCACGTGACGTAGTGGCCGGATACTCGGCGGAAGCCGAGCACGCCGCCTTGATGATTATCTCTCTTCATCTCGGCTTGGTCGTCGATTTAACCGCTTTGGTCCAGGAATGGACAGCTCGCCGAGGACAAATGTCCGGCGACGCGCAATCCGGCAAGGTCCGCCTGGTTGGCTAAGGACTGCAAAAACCGCCGCATCGCACACAACAGGACCGGCCTAAACTGGCCGGCCTTCGTTTCATTCCATTTTTTGACCAAGCAGCCAGCGTTGCGGCACCGTTTGGCATCGATGTTGCAAAATTTCCGCTGAAGGGCGGCACTTAGTCCCCATCGCTGTCGCGGATCATGACGAATGAAAAAGCAAATACACTTGGCGTTCGATCTGTCGTGGACCTCAGTCGAGACACAATGGAGAAACCCCGGTTCGTGGGTCGACAGACACCACCCGAACATCGGCATGTTCGAGGAAGTAGCTCGCACCGCGGAACGCGGAGGCATCGACATGATTTTCTTCGGAGATTCCACGGGAATTCCGAGTACCTGGGGCGAATCAATTGACGACGCGGTGCGCTACGGTGTCGCCTGGCCACGCCTGGATATGAGCCCTTGGGTCACGGCGATGTCACGCGTGACAAGCCATCTAGGTTTCGGCCTCACATACGCTTCGACGTTCATGCATCCATTTTACACGGCGCGGTTGCTAAACTCGCTCGATCATATCACCAACGGTCGCATCGCCTTTAACGTAATCACCTCTCAAAGGCGCGCCGACTATGCCAATTACGGTTACGACGAATTGGTTGATCATGAAAGCCGCTACAATCGTCTCGAGGAGTTCATCGACGTCTGCCGCAAGTTGTGGAGCAGCGTAGATTCAGACGCTTTCGTGTGGAACCGTGAGACCGGGCAGGTTGCCGATCCGGCAAAGATCCGCGCCATCAACCACTTCGGCGAGTTCTTCAAAGTCAAGGGTCCGCTCAGCGTGGTTCCTTCCCCCCAAGGACACCCGGTTATTATTCAGGCTGGAGGCTCTCCCCGCCGCACCCGTGCCGCAGCACGCGTCGCCGACTACGTATTCGGCCTGATGAAAGCCGTCCCGCTGATGACGAGGCAGCGCGACGACCTCGACCAAGCGCTGATAGCCGAAAAACGCGATCCGCAGCAGATCGGGATTCTTTGGTCGAGCCGCGCCGTCGTTGGCGAAACAGAAAGCGAAGCACTCGCACTCCGGGAAAGTCTGATAACGGGAGTGCCGCTCGAAGCGGTTGGAGTCTGGCTCTCGCACAATACCGGCTATGACATGTCGAAATTGCCGGACCGCTTCTCGCTTGCCGAGCTTCAGCAGCGGATCGTGGCGGCCAACGCTTCGCCGGTTGGGTTCGTTCATCTGCTTGCACACAAATACGGAGAATCGGCGGAAATCACCCGCGAAGAATTCTTCCATCACGGCCTGCGAGCCGCGACGGGTTACGACGTTACTATGGCCGGTAGCGCCGCTCAGGTCGCCGACCGCTTTGAGGAAGTGTTCGAAGCGACAGGAAGTCGCGGCGGCTTCATGCTATCCATTTCCCAGGCCGCACCACGCGCAGTGATGACGAACATCGCCGATTTTCTCGTCGACGAACTCAAGCGGCGCGGTCGCTATCACGACTCTTACAAGGGTCGCACGTTGCGTGAAAATCTCGCCTGCTGAAAACGCTTGTTGGAATCGGAAAGGCGCCGAGAGTTTGCGCCTGTCCGAAAGCGTTCGAGGGCAATCAGGGAACGTAGGCCATCAGATCCAGCAGCGTGTGGGCGCCCGGGACGACGAGCGGCCCGCCGATGATAAGCGTTGTGGAACAGGGCTTGCGATCTGGGAAATGCGAAGCCCATTCCGCCATCAACTCCGCAAAGCGCTCGCCGGTGTCGTGGAAGCAGGCTCGCCGCACAACATTCTCAAGCGAGGTGCCGGCCGCCTCACAAATCGCCGCAACGTTTTTGAGCATGTAGCGCATCTGTGCCTGGCTGGTGAGACCGTAATAGGGAAAGTTCGGGTCGCGCTGCATTCCGGGAGGCAGCAAGCCCTTTTCGTCGCATGGAAGCTGCTGGCTAAAGAACAGCAAATTGCCCACCTTCACGGCCTGCGGCTCATGGCTGAACGGCCTGGGTGCCTTGCTGGTCTCAATTGTTTCAACCCTTAGTTTCGAATCACCAGCGAGGAGGGTGAGCGCAATCTCGACCTTGCTGCCTTTTCCACCCAGACCCATGTACGGGATCACGCAACGAGCGGGCGGATTTTTCGGAAACCACCGCTTCCAGACTTTCTCCATACCGGCGTAGTCGCTCGGATCACCGATATAGACATCAGCTTTCACCGACCGATCAAGCGTCGTGCCGGCGGCTTCAGCAGTTTTTGCGAGCTTCCAAAGCACGTACTCCGTCTGCTTCTCGATTTCAGAACCATACCAGAAATACGGGTTGATCCGCGCTTCCTTGGCGAGACCGCTGGGTTCGCCAAGGTGGACCGGGCTCGTGTAGTCGCCGGTCCAATCGACGGGAATTTCACCCGCCATGAAAATCCAATCGCCCCGTCGAATGGCTGGAGAATAGCCGGCAAGCGGCGACGGCACCCCTTCTGGAGTCGGGAAGCCCTGGCTCTTTCCGCCGTCGTCGATGCAAATGAGATCGACCTCAACAATCGTATCTTTCACAAGCAACTCGCGGATGCCCATTCCAGTCGAGGCCGGCCGTGGCTCATTGATGAATTCGTTTCGCGTGTCGAGATACGGCGTGATTGAAATGCGGGGCCAGGTACTGCCGGCTTTGAACTCCTCCATCGTCGGGTAGGGCGATGTGAACCACTGCCAAATCCTGACGGCATCCTTGGCAATATCGCAACCGCCCGCCTGTACCGTCTTTGCCAGATTTGCAAGCGTGTAACGCGATTGCAGTTCAAGCGCATTCCCCAGATTGGGATTGGCCGACGTGGCTTCCGGAGCAAGACCGCCTTTGAAATCGCTGGCCAACTGCCCGGAGATGAACAGCCACCCGGCGGCCTTAATGGCGGGGGTATACGGCGCAAGCGGTCGCGGCGGACCATCTGGCCAGATTGCGACGGGTGCTTTGCTGCCTTGATTGGGGGACACGGTTGCCTCCTTGTTTTGGGTTGACGGCTATACGGTGATAGTGCCGGGCTCGCGCAATCGCCGGCAGGAACTTCATGAAGACGTTTCCCCAACGACGACTAGCGAACGCACCGCGCGCGCAGATTTGGTGCCTCAAACTCAGGACAAGGCATTCTCCAGGATACGGTGGTAGGTCGCTTCGGACCCCGGGAAACTCGCAACCATGCGGCCTTCACGCATCACGTGGATATCGTCGGCCAGGCCTATGAGTTCCTCGAATTCGGACGTCGCGATGATGACAATGCAGTCCCTTTCGACCGCCACGCGCCGGAGCAGCGAGTAAATCTCGGCTTTGGCGTGCACGTCAACCCCTTGAGTTGGCTCCTCGATCAGCAGCACACGGGCATCCCCCTCGAGCGCCCTGGCGATTGCGATTTTTTGTTGATTGCCGCCGCTTAGCGCACCAATTCGCGACTCCGCGTAGGGTGGCCGAACACTGAGCCGATCGATATAGTATTGTGCCATTCCGCGTTCTTCTCGCGGCCAACGAAGCCCAAAGCGCCGCACGGAGCGACGCACGCGATTGCCGAGGCAAAGATTGGCGCGTACCGAGAGAGAAGTAACAATCGCGGCGCCACGCCGGTCCGCCGGTACCAGCAAAATTCCTTCCTTTACGGCACGCCGAACCGATCCGAGGGGCAGCTTATAACCGTCGAGAATGATCTCGCCGCTATTTGCAGCGTCGACGCCCGCAACCGCCCGAAGAAAATGGCCGTGACCGGAGCCTTGAACGCCGGCGATGCCGACGATCCGTCCGGATGAAGCAGTAAGATTTGCGCCTGCAAATCTCCGTCCTGACGAAAGTTCCCGGATCTGAATCTGTCTGTGGGAGCCACCGGAACCCAACTCTGAACGCGCAAGGTCAGCCTCTGCATCACGGCTCGTGGTGGAGACATCCTTTGTCATCAGCCGGACGATATCTTGGCGCGAGACCTCGCCGCGCATAAACAATCCGACGCGTTTTCCGTCCCTAAGAATCGTTATGCGGTCCGCCATGCGGATGACTTCGGAAAGACGATGAGTCACGTAGAGAACCGCCTTTCCTTCCGATCGAAACTGCATCACCCTTTCGATCAGAAGTTCGGCGTCCGGCTCCGACAGAACCGCCGTGGGCTCGTCAAGAATCATGATCTCACCGGGGTGGACGAGAGCCCGAGCTATCTGAGCAAGCCGAAGATGAGGAACGCTGAGGCTGGAAGTTTTGGTGTCCGGGTCGAAGCTCGCACCCACTTTGGCCAAAGCGGCCGCAACCGTTCTTCGCTCTTCGGAGCTTAGGCGGCTACGGTTTGCCAGACGGCTTTCGCCTCCCAGCAGAATATTCCGGCCGATCGTGAATTCCGGCACCATTAAAACGTCCTGCGGCACCACCGTGATTCCAAGCCGCGACGCCTCGTTGGGCCGGGTCACGACGACGCGACTTTCCCCGACGAAAAAATCCCCCTCGTCGGCCGCATGTACGCCACTTAGAATTTTGATAAGCGTGGACTTCCCGGCACCATTTTCCCCGAGCAACGCATGGATCTCACCGCGATTCAGATCGAGATCGACCCCGTCGAGCGCGGTCACCCCCGGAAAGCGCTTGGTCACGGCCCGGAGCCGTAACGCTAAGATTCCGGTTGCATACGGGAGGTTCATGCGCGCCTCACACTTGGAACAGGGCCGTCGTTCATCGGAGCGAAAGGGCGGCGCCGCGTATCAGTGCGGCGCCGCTGAGCACTATTTTGGCGGAGCCGCGTCAGCCGGCATGATGTTGCTGTCTATCCAGATTGGGTTATTCACATCCGATTTGAACATCGCTGCGTTAGGCGCACAGTTATATTGCGTCACCGTTTCGCCGTTCAGCTTGCGAACGGCCAACGAGAGGCCAATGTAGCCGACTGAAATCGGGAAATCCGGAAGCATCGCAGCGGCGGTGCCATCCTTCAGCGCTTCAAGCGTTGTGCTCGTCAGGCTGCCAGCAATGTACAGCGCTTTGTGATATTCCGCCGGGATCGACTGCGGCTGGAGCACAAATGAGCCAGTCACGTAGATGAAATCGATCTTCGGATTAGCCTGTGCCGCATTGGAAAATTTCGTCAGTCCGTCGGCGGCATCGTTGTCCGAACTTACGACTGCGTTAAGTTTGATATTTGGAGCCTTCTTTATACCCTCGAGAAAGCCGGCGACGCGGCGCCGCGCCCAACTCGCGTTAGGTGGGCCAGCCATCAGCAAGCCTTGTCCGCCCTGCGGAAGGAGCTTGATAACGGCTTCTGCAGCGATCAGGCCTTGCGTGTAGTCGTCTTGGACGACCTTAGCGGATTTCGTGCTGGCGGACAGCGTTCCCACGTCGAACACCGGCGTCCCATTCGCAATGGTTTCGTCGATCGTTGGGGCCATACCCTCGGGATCCGAGGGATTGATAAGCAGAGCATCAGGCTTGTGGGTAAGAGCGTTTTCCACCTGCGTGATTTGCGAGGCGGGGTCCATAAACCCCTTTCCGGCGTCGGTGGTCAGAGTGACGCCAGCTTCCTTGGCAGCCTGCTGAGCACCGTAAATGACCGCCTGGAGGTAGGGGATGAACATCGGCACCGAAAACTCAATCTTATACGGCTTCTTCGCTTTCGGAGCTTTTAAGCCCGCTAGATCGGTGACGTTGTACTTGGTGTCACATTTCGCCGGCGTCTTTTCCGCCTCTGTCAAATTCAGACCCTGAGCGTTTGCGGTGGTCACCCACGCGGCAAAAATTGCCGCCGTAGATACGGTTGCCACCAAAACTCGGCCGCTGCATTTCCCGTTGTAGGCCATTTGCTACCCTCCAATGTTGACCGCAAAGATGCGGCACTACGAAAAGTCAGCCTCGGCGCGGTAGCGCTATCTGTCGAACGAGAGCGCGGATCGACACGGCGCGGGCTTTCGAAAGAAGAACAGCCGAGATCAGGACCAAACCAGTCACGATTTGTTGGACAAACGGATTAACACCGGCGATGTCGAGGCCGGTGTTCAGAACTGTTACGAGAACAACGCCGAGCACGACACCGGTGAGGCGGCCGACGCCTCCCCCAATCAGCACGCCTCCGATAACAGCTGTCGCTACGGAAAGAAGCTCGTATCCCTGGCCCAGACTTCCCTGCGCCACAGCGACCCTAGACGTAAGCATGACCCCGCCGACGCCCGCCATGGTCCCGCACAACGCGTAGGCAAGCACTTCGTAGAGTTCAACGAAGACTCCCGCGACCCGCGTGGTTTCACGGCTGCCGCCGATCGCGAAAATATAGAGGCCAGCGCGAGTGCGCTGGAGGACGAACCAGGCGATCACGAGAACGGCCGCGGCTATGCAAGCGGCACTGGGTATCCCCCACCAGGAAGCGCGCCCGTAAAGGGCAAAGTCGTGAGGAAATCCGGTAATAACACGGCCATTTGCCAACTGATCGGCAAAGCCCCTTGCGGCGGTGAGTATGCCCAGCGTCATCACAAACGGTGTAACGCCCAGGATCGATATCCCGATGCCGTTGATCAGCCCTACTACGGAGCCAGCCAAAACGCCGAGAAGTACTGCTTCTGTGACGTCAATTCCCTGTTTCATCAACAGGGCGCAGGTGACACTAACTAACCCCATCGTCGCGCCGACCGAAATATCAAAGCCGCCGACGATCAGCGCAAAACTTTGACCGATAGACACGACAAGCATGATACCCGCCACGCGTGCCATGTTGAGCAATGTGCCGGACGTCGCGAAACTGTCCGGAAATGCGTAGGAAAAAATGCTCGCCAAAACAATGATCGCCAGGAAGATCTGAATTTCCGCGGCAGGAACCTGCCGAATGCCCAGCAAGGTTAGAACCGACCTAACTCGCTGAGCCGATTTTGGCCCATCGGCCACCCCGGCGGACGCTGCAGATTCAGCTTTCCCGCTCATTGCACCTTCCTCAGCCAACGGGCAGTTGGCTGATCGTGTGGAGCAAAGAAACACCTCAATCGGTGCAGCAAACATTAAAAGAACGTTTGTTCTAGATGTCAAATGGTTTAATGAGAAGCGTTTGTAGTTGCCGATGGATGACGCATAATCCCCGCGAATTAGGCAGACCCGCCTAAAAACTGTTCGATCTTGGGTAGAGGGGCGGGCTGCATGCGACGGTGATTGAGTGACAAGTTTGGAACGATCGTTCCAGACTTTGAGGAACAAAGGATAGAGAATGGCGAAGGGAGGAAAGACTCCGCAACGACGCCTGCAACATGGCGAGGCTCGCGGACGGATCGTTGAGACGGCGGAAAAGCTTTTCGCGGTCGACGGATACGACGCCGTCAGCTTTCGCGACTTAACTGCCGCGGCGGGCGTCAGTCTGTCGGCCATTCACTATCATTTCGGTTCCAAGGAGGCAGTGCTTTCTGAAATTTTCGCGCGGCGCGCAGCTCTCCTCACCGAGCGCCGCCTCGAGTTGCTGGAAGCTGCTCTCCGTTATGGCGGCCGACCGGCGTCTCTGGAAAGCATTCTCGACGCCTTTCTTCGGCCAGCTTTCGAAGTCACGCGCGGCGACCGCAACGATCTTTTCAATCGTTTGCGCGCCCGCGTATCGCTGGAACACAGCGCGACGACGCGCGAAATCGTGAGCCGCGCTTTTGACGAAAACGATCTGCGCTTTATCGATGAACTTGGAGCCGCCCTGCCCGAGCTTACGCACGAGGATCTGCACTGGCGGTTTCATTTCCTCGTGGGCGCCATGATTTACACCATGTCGGATTCGGGACAATTGGAAGGACTGTCCGGCGGAAAATGTTCGTCAGCCAAAACCGGTTTTGCTCTTGCTTCGATGGTCGCGACTTTTTCGGCGCTCTTTCGGTCGCCACCCATGCTTTTGCCCCGCGCCAACAAAAAGGTCACGAATGCAAAGCAACTCGCGAGCTAACAAAGGCGAAAAAAGCGCCAGACGCGGATGGACTCGGCAAGCCGGTCGCGGCTGAACGGGATATTTCTTTGGGAGGGGTTACGCGAGGTAAGCGATTACGCAGGAGGAAAAGATGCCCGCATCGAGCAATAGCGCGCCGATCGTAGAAAAGAGCGCGACCCGTGATGGGATGCGCATAGACTGGGACGTGCCCATTCCCGTTGATGACGGTCTTGTCCTGCGAGCCGACGTATTCCGTCCAATCGGCGAAGGGCGCTACCCGGTTCTGATCAGCTACGGGCCCTACGCAAAGGGCCTTGCCTTCCAGGAGGGCTATCCGAGCGCGTGGAACCGCATGGCGACGGAACATCCGGATGTCACCGCGGGCTCGACCAACAAATATCAAAACTGGGAAGTCGTCGATCCCGAGAAATGGGTTCCGGACGGTTACGTTTGCGTTCGCGTGGACTCGCGAGGATGTGGACATTCGCCCGGATACATCGACCACTTCTCTCCGCGTGAGACGAAGGACTTTTACGACTGTATCGAATGGGCGGCCGTGCAGCCGTGGAGTACGGGCAAGGTCGGCCTTAGTGGAGTTTCGTACTACGGAATCAACCAATGGCACGTCGCGACGTTGCAGCCGCCGCACCTTGCGGCGATGTGCATCTGGGAAGGCGCAGCCGACTGGTACCGCGACATGACGCACCACGGCGGCATCCTCAGCACCTTCTGGGCCAATTGGTACGACATGCAGGTGAAGACCGTCCAATACGGCGCTGGCGAAAAGGGCAAGCGCAGCGTGGTTACCGGCGATCTTGTATGTGGACCGGAGACACTTTCGGAAGTTCAACTAAGCCGAAACCGCACCGACTTCGGCGACGAGATTCTCTCTCATCCGCTCGATGACGACTATCACAAGGTGCGGTCGGCGATTTGGTCGAAGGTCACGGTTCCCCTCTTTTCGGCTGCCAATTGGGGCGGCCAGGGACTGCATCCGCGCGGTAATTTCGAAGGATTTTTCCGTGCCGCGTCAAAAGACAAATGGCTTGAGGCACATGGCCTCGAGCATTGGACCCATTTCTACACCGGCTATGGTGTTGCCCTGCAAAAGCGATTTTTCGCTCACTTCCTGAAAGGCGAAAACAATGATTGGGAAAAGCGACCCCGCGTCCACCTTCAGGTACGGCGCATCGACCGATTCGACGAGCGTTTCGAGAATGAGTGGCCAATCGCTCGAACCAAATGGACCCGGTTTTACCTCGATCCGATCGATGCCGCCCTCGCAGCGGAGGCGCCGGACAAGGAGGCGACCAAGACCTTTGACGCCATGGGCGAGGGACTGACCTTCTTGTCCGCGCCACTGTCTGCTGAGACCGAAATCACCGGCCCGTCGGTACTGAAATTGTTTATCTCTTCGTCGACGAGCGACGCGGACATCTTTGCAGTGCTTCGTGTCTTCTCCGCCGACATGAAGGAGATTGTGTTTATGGGAGCGATCGATCCGCACACTCCCATCGGACAAGGCTGGCTCCGGGCGAGCCATCGCAAGCTCGACAAGGACCTCAGCCGAGATTGGCGGCCCTATCACACGCACGACGAAGCGTGGCCGCTCAAATCCGGGGAGATCGTCGATTTGGAAATTGAGATTTGGCCAACGAGCATCGTGGTGCCAGAGGGCTACCGTATTGCGGTCACGGTGCGTGGCAGGGACTATGAATATGGCGGCGGCAGCGGCGGAAAGCTGTCAAATTTCAAGAACGAATTGAAAGGATGCGGCCCATTCCTGCACGACGATCCCCGCGACCGGCCGCCAGAGATATTCGGTGGCAAGACCGCACTGCATTTCGGTCGGGCGTACCGACCATATCTCCTGCTGCCGATCATACCAACCCGGTAGCCTATTCGAACCAGCCACAGGGAGTTTGGGAATGAACACTTCAGAATTTCAGGGCAAAGTCGCGATTGTCACCGGAGCGTCGAGTGGCATCGGGTCCGCAGTCGCAGCGCGGCTCGCCGGCGCCGGCGCAACGGTTGCGGTCCACTACAACAGTCACAAGGAAAAC
Organism: uncultured Alphaproteobacteria bacterium; assembly: GCA_963829395.1. Lineage (GTDB taxonomy): Bacteria > Pseudomonadota > Alphaproteobacteria > Rhizobiales > Xanthobacteraceae > BOG-931. The sequence goes on from CAWHHX010000008.1 coordinate 423,841, forward strand.
GCCGCCGCCGTGGTCTCGGCGATCACGTCCGCCGGCGGTAACGCATTTATCGTCGGCGGCGATGTGGCCAAACCCGATGATGTAAAAAGCATCGTCAAAGCAGTGGTCGACCAGTGCGGCAAGATTGATATATTGGTCAATTGCGCCGGAATTCTGGAATACGCGCGTTTTGGCGACATAGAACCAGCTTCTTTCGAGCGCCAGTTTTCGATCAACGCGCTGAGCGTCGTGTTGATGATGCAGGCCGCAGTGCCGCACTTTCCCGAAACTGGCGGGCGCGTTGTCAACGTTTCAACCAACATTGCCTATCGCCCGATCGAAGGTTGTGTCATCTATTCGGCGTCGAAAGCGGCGGTCAGCACGCTAACCGAAGGCTTCTCAAAAGAATTGGCGTCCAGGAAGATCACCGTGAATGCCGTCGCTCCCGGCGCCACGGCTACACCCATGACCGCCTGGCTCAGCGATGATCTCAGGCGCGGTATCGAGCAAGCCACCCCGCTTGGAAGGATGGCTGTGCCGGACGATGTCGCCGACGTTGTGGCATTCCTGACGTCGGAGGGATCGCGCTGGGTAACGGGGCGAACAATTCTCGTCGACGGTGGGCTGAACTAGCGAAGCTGGTCGAGCAACTAAATGCCAAGCAATTTCTTTGCATTGCCACCGGCGATGGCCTCAATGCTTTTTGTTTCGAGCGCCTTGACGCCGGCCAAATGGCCGAGCGGATCGGATTCCGCCATGTCATACGGATAGTCGGTACCGATAAGAACGTGGTCTGCACCGAATACATCGATTAACGCGACAAGCTGATGAGGCGTGAAGACGACACTGTCGACGAACACCTTCCGCAGATAGTAACTCGGTGGATGCGGCAACCCGGCGCGACAGTCGGATCGCGCTCCCCAGGCATGATCGATCCGTCCGGAATACGCCCCGAGATAGCCTCCACCATGCACTGCCAGCAGCTTCAGATCAGGATGGCGATCGAGTACACGGTCGAAGATCAGATAGTGGAGCGCAAGCGTTGTTTCGAACGGATTGCCGACGATGTTGTTGAAGTAGAAGCGGGTAAGGCGCTCACCTTCGGTAAAACCGTTCGGATGGATCACCACCAGCGCGCCGAGCTCTTCCGCCTTTGCCCAGAATGGAGCGAAGTCGGGATCGGAAAGTTCGCGGCCGGCGATATTCGTGAGGACTTGGGCGCCTTTCAGCCCAAGAGTGCGCATCGACCGCTCGAGTTCCGCGGCCGCCTCCCTGCCGTCGGTCATCGGAACGCTGCCAAGACCGACAAAGCGGTCCGGCTTTCGCGCGACATACTCGGCGATGCCGTGGTTGAGAACACGCGTCGCTCTGATGCTGATCCCAAGCGGAACAGTGTAATAACATTGAAACGGTGGCGGCATCACAAGCTGAACGTCGATGCCCATCGCATCGAGGTCGTTCAGTCGCTCGGCGAGTCCATTCTCCTGCCCGCTGATCCGCGTGTAACGGTCGATCTCCTGCTGGGCGTTCACTTTTTTTGTGTCGGCCGTGGAAAAAAAGGCCAGCGGGATCGTAGAAATATCAAGATGCGGCTGGACGATCGCCGCGGCGGCCGGCACCGACACGTGGGAATGAATATCGACGGTCGTGCTGCGCGGCCGTGTTTCGCGGCCCGGACGCTCGTGTTTTCGGGCCGCAGTCTGGCCGTAAGGCGAAATCTCGCTCAAATCGACTCTCCTCGTTGTTAGCCTGCTTGATGAGCTGGTGTTTCTATCCGGTCTAATGACTTTCGAAAATGGGATGTGCCCATGCCGCAAGCAGTCCGATACGCAAGATTCGCCATTTTGCCTCGAAGAGGCAACCATCGTAGCCTCGGAGGCCGTGTCCGCCATGATGCCGGTAATTTTTCCAACCATAGCCGCAAGGGCACAAACAGCAGACGATCCGGCGTTTTCGCATTCCGCCGACGAGGCACGCTATGTGTCGAATCAAGGCAGATAGGTGAGCAATTTAGCAATTTTCACACTAATCGGAGATATCTCGTGCAAAACCCAGCTCAAACTGATCGGATTGTTACGTACTTGGAAGGGTCGGACTTTCAGAAATCCCGCGCCTATTCGCCTGCCATTGTAACTCAGGGAGGAAAGACGGTCTGGCTCGCCGGGCAAACGACCCTGGTTGATCTGGAAGGAAATTCAATCGCGCACAATTTCGAGGCACAGGCGCGAACTTGTTTCGCGCTTATCGACCAGACCTTAAAGCGAGTGGGCGGAACGCTCGCTGATCTTGTGACAATGACGGTATCGATAGATGACCCGCGCCATGGCGATCATTTCATAAGAATCCGCCACGAGCATTTTCCGGACGGCAGATTTCCGTGTAGCGCGCTGATAACCGTTTCAAATTTTGCACATCCCGGAATTCTTATTGAAATTCAGGCGGTGGCGGTAATGTGATATCCGCTAAGTCATCTCGCGCGCGACAAAATCGTCTCTAGCGCGCCATACTGTTGCGCTCAGTCGCCGTGGCCGAGCGAACGCGTTGCGGAAGCAACTCGATGGCGATCTTTATTGCCCGTTAGGAACGTTTTTATCATCAGTCTTTTGATTTTCTGCATCAAGACTTCCGCGCAAAACACAGCCAGCGAAAGGCTTCGTACCGCAAATACCAACTCGGTAAAACCAACTCAGCGACGGGGGCGCGGTTGCTGCGTCAGCTAATGGAAGTCGTGTCCCCTTTTCCCCCAAAAGCAGCTGCGCCGGTTGCCATCTGACTGTCCGTTTCGCGCCGATTCTGTTAAAAAAAGTGGGCGGTTGAAAAAGCGAAAGCTGATTGATTCAGTCCTGTTGAGGCAGGAGCTGAGTCGATGATGGGACCACGGCAAGTCGAACAGGGTGCGCTGTTCTACAACTTCTCGATCGATGCGCATGTATCAGCGGATCATTTACTGAGGTCGATCGACCGCTTTGTTGATCTGTCGGAGCTGCGCCGCGACCTAGCGCCGTTCTACAGCTCGATGGGACGACCATCGAGCGATCCCGAGCTGATGATCCGGATGCTGATCGTCGGGTATTGCTTCGGTATCCGCTCCGAGCGACGCCTCTGCGAAGAGGTCCACCTCAATCTGGCCTGCAGATGGTTCTGCCGGCTCGGGCTCGACGGCGATGTGCCCGATCATTCCACCTTCTCAAAGAACCGGCATGGCCGTTTCCGCAAGAGCGATCTTCTGCGGCGCGTCTTTGAGACAGTCCTGCTGCGCTGCATTGAAGAGGGCCTGGTCGGCGGCGAAGGCTTTGCAGTCGATGCCAGCCTCATCAAGGCGGATGCCAACACGCCGTTGTTCCATCCACTCACGACGACCGGAATTGTTGTCATAAAATGCTCGAGCCTGCTCTGCCGCCTCAACCAGGTCGCGGGCAAGCATTCTTTGATAGATCAATTCGGCCGGCTTCAGTGGGGGTTCATCGCCGAACATGATCTCCAGAAATTTCAGCCGATCAACATGCCGCCCTAGGACAACCAAGCAGGGAGGTTGCGCGCACAAAGGAACCGACGCAACTTGCGGAATTGTGGACGCAGCATGCACGCCAGCTGTTCGAAACCATGGGCAAGCAAAGCCAAGAACTTATGTCAATGGGACAGAAGGTGGTTAGCGCAAGTGCCGAGCCCCTCTCACGAAGCGTCGAAAAAGCGCTGAAGTCATGACAGGCGCGGCGGCGTCTCGTATGTGAGCATCGAATGGACACGGAACGGCCGTTCGGCGGGGCCACAACGCCGATCGTCCGGGTCGTGGATTGTTCGCGTTCCGCTCTGCTCGTGGTTAAGTACCCTCATCGGCGCCAAAAATTCTTGAGCGTGCGTTCGCCGTGGCAAATTATCGCCGCTGCTGGGACAAGGGTATGCAGTCAGAATATCCCTTGAGGTTGCAGCCCAAGCTGCTGCGCGCCGTAGAGCGCTGAGAGAGTGTCCCAATCGATGCTGGCGTGGAGGGCCGCAGCGTTGGCGTTGCGCCAAAACCGCTGTATGAGATAGAGATCGCCTTTCGCAACCACGAACCGGTTTGTTGATGGTTGCAATCGGCGCCTTCGTCGTTGCGTGCATTAGCCTCGGCATATCGGTCTTGGCCTATAGACCGCCTGGTTTACGCGAGCTGCTGGCAGCGACACCGTAAGGTTGGCTCGGCCTGGAATAGCTATCCATCGTCCGCCGTTACAGCCAGGGGGCACGCGGAGCGCACTCAGTGTTAAGCGCCCGGAATTTCGTCCACACGACTTACATAACCTGAACTGCCCGGCCCTTCATCTTCGGCCCAGCGGTAAGAGGACGAAACAAGCAACCTGCCTCTGGGTTCAACGTAGTGAGTTCCAGTACTCGCAAAGCTCGTGTCTCCAGGTCGCAAAAAAATGTGCTGGGAAAATGATTGATCAGCAATTTCGAATGCAGGCAAGAATTTGACGGGGTATACATCCACGTAATCAGCCCCGGTTTCGCTGTCGTTGGGGACGCAACGGTATGCCAACAGCCACCATTGACCTTTAAGGCTCCTGACCAACTTTGCCTGGCTGGGCCCGCCCGTGGGAGGAAAGGGATATGTGATTTCTGGATAAGCTCTTTGGAACGCCCCGATATTCATTTCACCGGGCTGATCCGTTGGAAACAGTTCTTCGCACTTCGCTTTGAATAGGGCGCATTCCTGAACATTGTTATTGCAGAGTCCCAGATAATATTCATCAAGGCACCGGTCAATAAAAACAAAATTTGGACCGTTGTGCGTAACAAGAGCATTCAAATCAATCGTGGTGCCAATGTTATTGAAATGAAACGTTACATAGCCGAGGAGTTGTAAGTCAGTTTGGGGTTGCCAGCAATAAACGGCCATTCTGCGCATATTGTATTCTTCTGTAACGAAGAGATATCCCGAATCCAAATTGTTTATATCAGGGAGAAAGCAAATATCGGAAGGATGCTCTTCGAACAAATAAAGCTTCTGCTCAAGTGGGGCCACCGTTAGAGGATTGGTAGTCAGGACATGTTCGTCATCGAGCGGACCGCTATACCGGAACTGCATTATCTTGCCTTGCCCGCCTATTACAGAATGTGAAAGAAAAAAATAAACAGAACCGTCGGAGAGCTTATGCGTCCGGGCAAGACCCTGGTGATGATTTTCTTCATGGAAAATGCTTTTGCTTTCATCCTGCGTTGTATCAAGATAAATGCTGGTGCAGGCAACCGGGTTAGCAGCCATATTTTGTAGTAATGACTCCGGGTCGCTCACAATGGCGTATGACTGTGGATAGATCATCTTAATCCAGATCAGCCCTGGTCAACGAACGTCGCAACTTCGCTGACAAATTCAAACCGAGATTTGTCCGGGGAATGAACCCGAGCCGACGTTGACGATAGCGATTTTCTGTGCTGCCCGGAAGCCAAAATCGGACGGGAATAGGTGCCGCTTAGCAGCCGTTCCGCTAAGCGTGCCGCTGCCGGACCTTGAATGCAGCACGCTGTCCCAGCTTCAACGCATATTCTGGCGGCTCTGTTGCTGCGGCGCGCCGGTTCCTGCAGGAAGCATGTCGACCCCGTTGCCGTTCCAAGTCAGGATGTCGGAGCCTCGACTACGCTGTTGATCAAAGCGCCCGGCAGCAAGGAAATTTGTCGCCGTGTAAAGCGGCGTCCAATCGTCGACGCCGTCCTTCGAGACCTTCCATTGACTGGCACCAACCATGGCGATGTCGTCAAGTCCGTCGCCGTCGAAATCGGCTACCACCAGACCGGCCATCGTGTTAGTCAGCGCCGAACGCAAGGGCTTCCAGATGTGTTCGCCATGGGCAAAAACCGCCATCCATTGATTGTCAACGGAGCCGACGACGTCGGTCTTGGGGTCGTTGATGTGATCTTTGTCGAAATGGCCAAAGGCGATATCGGGGATCCTGAAGCTCGAAGAGGCATAGAGAACGAACGGTCCAACGCCCCCGTCCGAAACATACCAATTGACTCCGTCCGCGTAGAAGACGTCGGCGCGCTTGTCACCGACGAAATCGCCGACCGCTAAGTCGAGCATCCCATGCGAGCCACCGCCGGAGCCGGGCTGGCTCCAGTCGGCGCTGCGGTTGGAAAGCAGCTGCCAGGGCGATCGTCCGCCCCACGACACCATCCAGTTCGCGCCCACTTGCATGAAGACGTCGGTGCGGCCGTCGCCGTCGAAGTCACCAAACAACAGATTGTTGATCGTTTCCGTCTTGGCGCTGAGGAACCGCCATTCGGCATTGGCGTCGGGCGCGTAATACCAGCCCGCGCCGGTCGCCAGGAACAGATCGTCCTTGCTGTCACCGTCGAAGTCGCCGACGCCTAGGCGCTGCGTGGGGTCCAGGAGCGAAAACGGCGGTGGGCCGGGCGGAGGAGTTGGTCGAGGCGATGGCGGCGTCACGAACCTGCTGGCGATTTTCAGATACGCTGGCGGAGGTCCGCCGCTCTCCCAATTGATGGCGCTTTGGATGCCTTGCTGGACCACGTTGCCCTGAAAGTTGTCCGGCTCCCCATCGCACGGGTAACCGCGCATGGAGAAAACTTGATCCACTCCGTCCAGAAACGTGTTTCGCAGGACGTCGACACCTGAGCCGCCGATGCCGCCGTCATGATCCGTGCCCGACCCGTGCATGTCGATATTGGCCGAGGCATGACTGAAACTTCCCGGCGACAGGAACAGGCTGTCCTGGACGGTGTAGCCGGCGAACGGCGTTCCGTCCGACGTGACGGAGTGGACGTTGTCGAGAAACATGTTGCCGGCAATCAGCGGATGCGAACCCCAGCCCGCCGCCACGCCATAGCCGTCGGCGTCGGAATGGCCTCCCGGCGGGTTGTTCGAGCGTTGGCGATTGTCGTGAATAAAATTCCGCGCGATGACGATGTTGCGGGCTCGATAGAGCGGCGGCTGGCTGCAGGTTGGTGGACTCGGTTCGCCGAGCCACGTGTAGAGATCGACCGCCGCGCGCGTCCAGTCGGACATGTCATTATGGTCGATGATGAGCTTTATCTCGTCGTTCGCGACTTCGGTAACGACGCCAGCGACGCTGTGCTGGCTGCAGCTTGGATCCTGATCGATCCCGCTGCACTCGGCGCGGCTCGGCCCCCGTATTCTCAATCCGGTGATGCGCACGTTGTCGCCCAGCGCCTCGATAAATCCGGTGAAGCCCAGCGAAGACACCGGCACAACGCCGCTGTCGACCGACAGCGACAGCTGCGGCCCGAGCAGCACGCCGCGACGATTGCCGCGGATCGTGACGCCGTTTGGGACGGCCAACGCCTTCGCGAGCGCCGGAAACGCGATATCGCCGGTGATCTGAATGACGCTATTGGGTCCGGTTATGGCCAAGGCCTGCTGCAAGTCCGCAGCTTCCCCCACGGACACAAAGACTGAGGTCGGCGGCCGCCCCGAGCCGTCGACGGCGACGAAGTCCCAAAATTCAGTATCGCTCAGGTGGCGCTGGGCGAGCGCGAGCGGCGCGTTCGGCCGCGTATCGCTTTTGCCCAGTTGAACGACTAGGTCGCGATCGGAGTCGAGAATGATGCTGTCGCCGTCGAGGACGAAAATCTGGCCGGTGGCGAAGCTGCAGGGCGCCAGAACGACGGGGACGCCCTCGGCGAGCTGCCCGGTCCCTGCGGCGATGCATTGCGCGCCGGCATGCAATCGCACTTGATGCACGGTCGGCGGAGTTGGCACGCCTACGGCGCCTGGTTGCAAGGGCTTCGTGACGCTCGGCAGGAACTCCTCAACGCCGATCTGCTGCGCCGCGCCATTGGCGCAATCGTCGATGAAGACCGGCGATCCGGCCGCCTGGCTGAATGTCAGGCAACGCCCCATGTAACTTTGGACAGTGAACGTGGGGAAGTCGGGTACTTGGCCTCGGGCAGGGGCCGCGAGCGTCAAAAACGCTCCGGCGCAAGAGAGCGCTAAGAGCGGGATTTTCCGGGCCGTTCCTAGTCGATAGTGGACACGCTGCATGGAGGCCTCCATGTTCAGATATGTCGCGAGCGGATCGTAGCGCAAGCTGCCCCGTATTGTCCGCTATCCTCCGACGCTTGCCGCGGAGGCATCTGCGCCAGCCGCGTTCAGTTGCGCAACGAAAATCGATCCTATCGCGGCGCCTGTAGCTTGTTTTTGGCGTCAATGCTCATCGTTGGCGCGGCTCGAGAGGCAGGATCTTGCGCGTTACTTTAAATTACAAAAAACCAAGCTGATGGACAGTGACGCGGAGCACAGCCAGCGTTCCGACGACGCTAATAATTTTTTTCATTGAGGCTGCCAAATCCGTCACCGCTGCTATCTCTACTTTGTGGCAAATCGCAATGACCGAATCTCAAGGAGGTTTCACCATGAAAATACGACACGGTATCGCCGGGGTGCTTGCGTGCGTGGCGACATCGACCGTGATCCTGGTCGCGACACCGCTACCGGCGAGCGCTGACGACTGCTTATCGCCATCGGGGACCGGGGCCAACTGCCCCCTGATCGGCTCGTTCATCCAGCTGGTCAATGTTGGGAGCGACAAGTGTTTCTTGACTACTCCACAGGCCGGCCATGATGACTGGGCTGGCCTACCCATCCAACAGCAGGGTTGCGGGACCTTCCTGGGGCCCTACGCGTTCGTGCCGCTCGGCGCGGTGCTCTACAACCAAGGTCCTCCGTGGTGGTGCATCGGGTGCATCCACCTCGGCGCTGAGGGCTTCTTCATCAAGAACACAATCCTGAACAACGACCCGCAGGGTCCGACCGGTCTGTGCATGGACGTCCGGGATGGCGCAACGAGCGATGAGGCGGTTGTTCAGCAATGGACATGCCGCGACAGTACTGCCCGCAGCATGGTTTGGTACACCTCACAAGGCGACTTCCCTGGCGCATTGAAGGTGAAGAACTTCAACAGCGATCTCTGCCTGGACGTTAGAGGGGGCTCCTCGGCCGAAGGCGCCCAGCTCCAGCAGTACCATTGCACGTCGAACAATCCGGCGCAGAACTTCTGGCAGATCGTAGACGCGAGGGACCCAGATGGATTTGAATGGTAATTGGACCGCCGGGGGCACCCAGAGTGCGCATATTTACGAGGGACCGGAGTGCACCCCGGTTGGGCAGTGTGTGTCCATCCTGATTGATATGTCCGCTTATGGCCGTCCAAACGCCACCGGGTCCGTAGTTGATCCATCTACTATCACGGTTAATTTTCCAGACGATAAGACGTATACGGGCCAGCTTCAGCCACCAAACACGATTAAATGGTCAAATGGCACAACTTGGACGATGAATTGAGCCTAAGTTCGCGGGCCGGCCTGAACAAACCTTCTCGATCTCATCGAATTGTATCCGCAATTTTACTTCATAGCCTCTCAGCTCACCTGCGCGCCGGCCGAAGTAACGTAGAGATATCGAATTGCTGTATCCTAGGGCCCCAGTTACCGCTCCAACAACATAGGACGACGCTACCGCGCCGAGATCGGCACTCGACAAATGGAGCGTTTCAGCACTTTGGAGTGCCGGCCCGAGCGAACCTACGATGGTGACCTCGAGTCCATCGAGAATCCACGTGATCCCAAGCCCGATGACCACGAGAAAGTGGAAGCGGCTCCAGGGCAGTCTGTCGAGCCGGAATGGGATATCGGTGTGAACGACGGCGGAAGACAGGGAGGACTTTTGCATTCGAACGCCTCAAAACCCCCGGCGCTTGGATGCCCCTCTCGCCGGAGGATGCGCCGGCAAGGCAACGCAGCTAAGTCCATCAGGTTCGGTTGCGTAGAACTGATGAGAAACCCAAAGACTTTCCTCGCGCGCGGGGGCCGTCTTCATCGGCGGCGTTCGTTGCCCAGACGCGGTTTGAACGGCATACTCACGGCCGAGGAGCGGCCGTGAGCTTCGACGTCTTCATCAGTTATTCGACGAAGGATATGGTGACTGCCAAGGCGGCCTGTGCGGCTTTGGAAGCCATGAAAATCCGCTGCTGGATGGCGCCGCGGGACATCTTGCCGGGTGCGCGCTGGGGCGCTTCAATCGTCAGAGCTATCAGTCAGTGCCGCGTAATGGTGCTGATTTTCTCCGGCAATGCCAACAGCTCGTCGCAAGTGCAGCGCGAAGTCGATCAGGCTTTCGGCAATGGAAAGCCGGTCGTACCGCTGCGCATTGAGGACGTAAAACCTGTGGACGATCTGGCCTATTACCTCAATACCGTCCATTGGCTCGATGCGATGACGCCGCCGCTGGAACGCAATCTAGAGCGCCTTGTCGTTACTGTCGAGGCACTCTTGCCCACAACCGTACAACATCCAAGGAGCAGCGGACTATCCGTTGACGAGGATGCGGCCCGCGCACAGGACGAAGCGCGCGCGGAGGACGAACGGCGAATTCGCGAGGGCGAGCCACAGCAGCGGGCGGTCGACGAGGGGCCGCCAGCGAAGCAAGCCGCCGCGGCGCAAAGCGGTGCTGAGTCCGAACAGGGCGGCCGGGACGTCGAGATGGAAGCCCAACTCCGGGAAGCGGAGGCGCGCCAGCGCGCCGAGGCGGTGGCGCGCAGCTGGCGGGAAGCCGAACAGGCGCGCGCGGACGAGCAGCAGCGCAAGCGCGGTGAGCGGGCGGCATCTGCCGAAGACAGCGCGCAGGAGCGCAGCGTCCGCGAAGCTGAAGCGCCCGATGACGAGCCGGCGGCGGAAGCTCGTAACCGCCAGGTGGATCGCCAGAAAGGACGCCCGTCACGGCGTGCGGTGTTGATTGGTGGTGGATTAGTCGGCGCCGGGGCGGCCGTCACTTGCGCCTCTATTGTGATGAAGGGCGGCCCCAGCCAATCAGGGTCAGTTTCTCAGACCGGCACACGACCACCGGACCAATCGGTCCGGTCACAATCAATCCGGGCAATTAACGTCGATGAAAGGATTTATTCAATTGCGGTGGCGCCAGACGGCGTGAACTGTCTGTTGGGATGCGGCGATACCCTGCGCTTGTTGGATTTTAGCAGCGGCCAGTCTCGAATTTTCGAAAAGGGCGACAGCTGGGTGCTTTCAGTTTTCGTTGCGCCGGATGGCCGCAAAGCGGTATCGGCCGGTTATGATCAGAAGGTACGGATATGGGACTTGCCCAGTGGGACGCGGAGTCAAGTCTTGGAGGGCCATACCGACGTAGTGCAGGCGGTTACTGTTGCGCCAAACGGCCGCACAATCTTATCCGTTGATCGGGACGGTCACGTCAGGGTCTGGGATTTACTAACCGGCAAATTTATCCGAGGCTTTGATGGGCGGTGGGCTATCGCGATTGCGCCTGACAGCCGCACCTTCCTGACAAATTACGGGGGCGGCCTTACGTCATTTGATTTGCAAACAGGACAACTCATTCGGACAATCCCGGCGCCGTTTGCCAATCAGATTGCTTTTCTCTCGAATGGTAGCAACGTCGTTACAGCCGAAGATAATGGGCTATCTCTATGGGACCTTAAAAGCGGCAAAGCAATTCGGACCTTTAATGGGCATACCGATCACATATACGCGGTGGCAGTCGCGCCGAACGGCAGACAAATGCTTTCTGGAAGTTACGACAAAACACTGAAACTGTGGGACCTTTCAAGCGGAAATGCCATACGCACCTTTGTCGGCCATACTGACCAAGTGTTCACCGTCGCGATCACGCCGGACGGTCGCACCGGTTTGTCTGGCGGGGGAGATCATAATCTCAGGTTCTGGAACTTAGCCTGAGCAGCTTCAGCTTCACGGCCAGGGGCATTTTGCTATCACTTGTGTCGATCCGGCGGATGGGCGGGCGGTACACAGAGTTGCGCGCCAGCTTAGGGATGATGCTGGGTATAGCAACCGCGAGAGGCGGCCATGTTGAGGGACGATAGGAGCGAAAGAGGCGGGCGCCGGCGTAGCCCCCGAAACGTGCTCGGAGAGGCGCTGGATATCTGCTCGATCAAACCCATGGCGTGATTTTATCGTGATGGCTGCTGCAACACCGGGCCGCAGGACGTAGGCAGTCACACGGTCTGTGCGGTTATGACTTCTGCATTTCTCCAATTTTCAAAATCTCGCGGCAACGATCTTTCGACACCAGTTCCCGCCTTCGGCTTTCCAGGATTGAACCCAGGTGACCGTTGGTGCCTCTGTGCCCCTCGCTGGCAGGAAGCATTCAAGGTTGGCCAAGCACCTCGTGTGGTCCACGCGCCTCTCACGAGGGCTCTCTCGCCTATGCTCGCTCGCCGATCTCAAGCGCTTCGCAATAGACCTTGCGTGACTGCTGTGCCCCCAAGCACGAAGGCGCTAAACGCAGAAGGCGTCCTGAGCGATGGCCCGTCAATCTCAGGTGATCGGTGGCTGCGGTACTCAAAGTCCGAATGGCGCTAGTATAGCACTTGGCGACGACCTTTGCTTTCCTTGTCGCCGCACGAGCGGTTGCGTCGACAGTGATTGGGACGCTTGCTCGGTGGTCGGCACCGGCGAAGTTAGGTTTTCCAGCAAAACGGCAAAACAACGGTTCGCCGACATTTCGCCGAATTGTGTTTCAAAGCCAAAATCGATAACGCCGTCCGGGATGATGTCGGACATATCGCTCCGTTGTCGGATTACTTCTCGGATCACGCCACAAGGCGAAAGCGTGCCGAAATTCCAATAGACAGCCCCGGGAATAAGAGCGGCGATTACGGCTACGAGTTTAAGGATGGTTCGAACTGGCTTTATCCCGGTAAACGGTGACTTCCGAGCACGCATCTTGCCCAACCGCGGCTGGCGACACCGTCGTCTTCTCCACTATCGTAACAGAATCTCAAAAAGCTTAACGGCGACTACCGTTTGGTGGGTAGGAGCAAACGACATTACTCCCCATAGGGAATGCCGGGAGCCGGAAAGTGCGATTGCGCGGCAACAGCAAGGAAAGTCCTGGGAAGTCGGCGCAGCATGAGCCTCGCGCTCTCCTGTCTACGTTCACTAAAGGCTTCGACGCCCGTGATCCGAAGGAGGCGAAGGCGTTGCTCGAACAGCTGGCGGTGTAACAGGTCTTTCCGGCCTCAATGGGTCCAGTATTCCTCAATGATCTCGTATACCACTGTACAGGTCAGCCCGCCGTCTGTTTACGAATCGTCTACCATTGTCCAGTGGAGCCGTGGGGACCGGCCATCCTACTCTCCGCAGCAAGGGGAGTAAGAGATGGGCACGAATAATAGCCGGCGCGACAGTGTCGCCGTCAAGTGCTGTTGCGAGGAAAAGCCGCAAGCGCACGCCACCTCGGCGGTGGACGCCCCGGTCTCCTGCAACATCGCGCTCGCGCGTTCAATGCGCTTCTCAATGATGAGATTGTAAGGCGAACGCCCTGTGCGAAGTTTGACGCTGTCGTAAACGACGCGGAGCGGCATGTTGACGGCGCGCGCCAGGTCCACGCACGACAGCTTGTCTTCAAGGTTGCCCTCGATGTAATCGCACAGCCTTGCGAACTCCTGATCGGACAACGCATTCCGGCGCGTCGGCGAGGGCGCGGCGAGCTGACGCATCGTCTCTGCATAGGCGCTGAGAGCAAGAAACTGGATTTCGAACGGCTGCAATGCATCTGGCCTGCGCAAGCGTTCCTTCACGTACCGAGCCAGAAATTTGATGGCTTCGTTGCGAACGTTGTTGCGGCTGCCGCTGCGGCGCAGCTGTTCGATGCTGCGGTCGTCGAGCGCGCTCTGAAATTCACTAGCATAGCTGAAAGCGATGAAGCCGTGGCGCACTTCGGCGGCTTGCACCCGCACATTGCCAACGCGCGGATGGAAGGCGGTCGACTTGCCGAGAAAAACCAGCGGCTTTTCCCGATCGTCCTCGAATTTGGTGCTACTGTTGATGTCGCCGAGCAGCAAACAGATGAAGTCGGATGTATTCGAAAACTCCAGCGCGTACGGCTTTGCGGCGGCGATGCAATAGCCGACGCCATTGGCGTCGCCGCGAACATTGAACTGATCGAGACCATGAATTGGAAGCGAGCCCGGCCGCTCGCGAGCCGAACTATTATGCGTCTACTGATTGGATCGGGCTTTTCTTTTCAGGGGCGTCTTTATCGGGCGGGATTTCAGGGACATTCCGCTCTGGCTCTACTTCGGGCACAGGTGGCAAAATTTCCGGTTCTTGCTTTCTTGGTTCACCGTCCATAACGTCGCGCTTTCATCAGTTATTCGCGTAGGACAACTCCTCGTCGAAACAAACGTTCCTCTACATTGGGGTAAGCTTTGCATCCCGCAAACGCTGCGGAAAATGTTGGGCTCGTGGTGGCTCAATATCCGGTGCAAAAATTGTCGGCGAGAAAGGTTTGTATCGCGCCCGCAAGATCTGCGAAGTTCATGTTCTTGCGCGTATTGGCTTCGGCAGTGCGAGCTTCTGCCGTGTCCGCACAACGAATTTGGAGCGATGACCCTCGGAGTGATGTTTGACGCCATGGCAACAGCAAAAAAAGCAAAGGAGTGTTGCAGATAACGCAGTGCACCCCTGCGCTGATCTAGAATGTCCGCACGAATTTCGCATTGTCGACGCGGTAATTGTTTAAATCGGTCGCTACGTAAAGGCCAAGGGCAGGTGGGCGCATTAAATTGTGCTCAGAGAAGTTCGACGTTTTATTTGATCGGATCGCAATTGGGGCATTTTGCGGAAACTGGGACGGATTTTGCCACATCGCGCAGACAACAAGTTTGCTCTCCCCAGAATTGCTTGTAGGAGTGGTAATGCTTGTTCGTCCTTTGCTTGTATCGTCGTGCTAGTTGCTTTGACTCTCTAAATATCGATCCGCACCAAAGTTCTGCACTCTCACTGCGAAGCTTTTTCGCGACCTTCAAACTGATCTGCATGGCAACAGCTCGATGTGATGCTCGCCGTTGACAGAATTGTTGATCACAATGCTGGTGTGGAAGATGCGCTGTACGAAGCTTGCGCGCCGCAAATCAAGCGCGAAAAATGAGAAACAGCTACTCAGCCGCGCCAACGCGCCCGCCTGCAGCACGGACAAATCGCTGGGTATTGCCGACTCCCAGACCCCAGCAAAAGGGCTTTCAGGACTTGCAGAGAAACTATGAGGGGTATTTGGCGATCGCCCGTGCTGAAGCGCAAAATGGCAACACCGTTGCGGCAGAGAATTACTACCAGCACGCCGAACATTATTTCCGATCGATGTCCTTCAAAGAGACATAATCAGTGCAGCGCAACCGAGCTGAGCCACGTGGGCTCGGGGTGTTGTCGGTGAAAGTCAGGCGCGTTCGCGTGGGCCGTAAAACCGGAGCGGTCGTCGGTGTGCCGCAGACATTACAGGCGTATATGGCACAGGCGTATAAGGCGCTCGTCGCAACAGGAAAGAAACTGCCGGCGGCACGTGATTTGAAAAGCGCGGCACATTGGGCGATTGTGGATGGATAGAAAGGCCGGCGCTGTATGCAGCCACCTTTCGAAGGCGTCTAGTACCAAAGCGGAGTGTGATAATAGTCGTAAGCAGCCTGGTCTCTACTGCGGTCGGACCAGTCCCAGTCTGTGTTTCGATTGAACTTTGGCGCTCCTTTCAGTTGGCTTTCAGTGATACCGACGCGGTACCCGCCGAGATTGGTATCGTATTTGAGATTGGCCCAGGGCAAGGGGTAGTATCCTCGCCCATTCCCAAAAATCCGCCGAAGGAGATGACCGCGTAAGGGACTTTGCCGCTTACTTTGTCGATCATAATTCGCTGAACGCTGCCAATTTTTGTTGCATAAGTTTTCTGATCATCACCGCCATAAACGGTAGTTCCTTCGACTTTGTCGCTGCCGATCAGCGAAGCGGTTTCACGCCGCGAGTCCACGTTGTTGCCATCGTCGTTTCCTCATTGCTTTGCTATCAGACTATGTGAATGAAGAACGCGACTGGTCTGTTGTCGGTTCCAGCACCGATGCATGCGAAAGGCTCCCAGGCCGGCGCGCTGAAGGGAAATAACGCCGCTCCTATTTTCAAACCACAATTGTTGTTTGAGTTGTAGGGAACACCCGTTTTGATCGTTCGCGATTTTAGCACGCCGGGGCGGGGGCTTTTTGTTTGAAACCTAAGCTAACTGCGAGCGTTGTCGCCAGGAGTTGTGAGTGATCGGGCTATGACATGAAGGTCTTTCCCAATTCGTTTCTTTTTTCCGCGGCGCTGTTGCTCGCAGCCAGCGGCGCAGTGCGCGCTGAAATGGCAAGCACATATGGCGGATCGGACGGCCTTTGCGGATCTCGCACCGCGAGTGGCGAGCGTTTCAACTGCGCGGCCATGACCGCCGCGCATCGTACGCTACCGTTCGGCACACTTCTTCGGGTCTGTCACAATGGGTGCGTCACCGTACGTGTCAACGATCGTGGCCCCTTTGTGCGCGGCAGGCATGTCGATTTGTCTCCAGCCGCAGCCAGGGCGATCGGGCTCAGCCAGGCTGGGCACGTTACGATAACGGTGGGTGATTGAGCCAAAGTGCTTGATTTCCCTCATCCGCTTTGTGGCGTCAAAATGGACGATCGCGACCCGTGGCATTGGTGATTGTGCCGGGTGCTAGATAGCGTTTCCTCGAACAAGCAGTCGCAGGGCTTCTTGCCAGCCATACTGGAGCGATTGCCGTTGCTTGGCATAGGCTTTTACTGGACACGCGACTTTCCGGCATAATTAGGTCAGTGCCGAATGCGGAGCATCCTTTGCCCATCCAGCCCGCTCTGGAGTCACAGTTGGCCACGTGGCATTGCCGGCAGAAAAATCAGGCGATCGCCTTTAATCCCGACTGCTGAGAGGGATCGCTCGGCGTATCGTCGGTGGCGAGCTGCATCGGCACTTCATTGGTCACAACTTTGAAACCCTCCAGTAGACAGGGACCGAATGAGGTCGAGATAGCAACATCGGTTGCGTCTCGTCCACGTGCCATCAGAATGCGACCGATACGCGGGACGTTGTGGCGGGCATCGAAGGTATACCATCGGTCGCCGAGATAGACCTCGAACCAGGCGCTGAAATCCATCGGTGCAGGATCCGGTGGCACCCCGATGTCGCCGAGATAACCGGTACAATAGCGCGCCGGAATATTCATGCATCGGCACAGCGTGATCGCAAGGTGGGCGAAGTCGCGGCATACACCACGCCCGTCGGTATGCGCCTGCCACGCCGTTTTGGTCGGACTAGCGTGCTCATAGCCAAATTTGACATGGTCGTGCACATAATCACAGATTGCCTGAACGAGGGGCCTCCCTTGGCGAAACTACCGAACTTTGCCCAAGCGAAGTTCACAAATTGATCGGTCTCGCAATAACGGCTGCCCAGCAGGTAAACCAGCGTCTCCACTGGTAATTCATTCAAAGCATGCTGGTGGGCGTTCGGCGCGATGTCATCCGGCGCGCCGCTGTCGGTGACCAAAAAGTCCGATGAGATGGTAATCCTGCCAGGGGACGCGTGGATAACATGGCAGACGTTGCCGAAGCCATCGCGATAGTTGTTTGCAGATACCGGCGGTTGGAACTGCATTCGGTCGGGGGTGATAAGATCCGCGACGCGCGAAGGATGCACGCTCAGCATCAGGATCATTGGTGTTGGCTGCAAACACGTATAAGAAATCTCGTAGCCGGCATGAATCTTCATCACTAACTCTCCGGCAAGAGCAACACTGTCCGCCGGTTATTTAAGGACGAGATCGCCTAAAAGTTCCGACTTCAATGTCGCTTGACCCTCACCCCGACCTGCATGTCCAGATGGTCCGACGCGCTCCCGTACCACGTGCCCTGCAATGCAATTGCGTCGCGCGGGTGCTCCACGACAGCGACGCGGATGAGGTTTTGGTTTCCCACAACGCCTGCTGATGGGTCGAAATCGACCCATCCCGGTCCCGGGATGAAAACTTGAGCCCATGCATGGGTGTTGCCACCAGTGATTTGATGCTCGTCTTCAGGCTCTTCGTCGGCCACATGCACGTAGCCTGAGACGAACCGTGCTGCAATTCCGCGTGAGCGCAACGCCGTGATCATCAACATCGCGAGGTCGCGGCAACTGCCGCTTCCCAGACGAAGCGTACGAAGCGGATCCTGAATCCCCCTCTCGTGGCGAGCCGTGTGCCCGAAGGTTCTCCAAATGCTCTCCGTCATGTCAACGAGAAGCGCATGCGTGCCAGTCTCCTTATTCTCGAAGAATTGGTTCGCCCAGCGTCTGAGTTCGGGCTGCTGAGACGAAGGCTGGGTGAAACGTCGCAGACGGGACCAGTCGTCGGCCATGTAGCTGAATGGATGTTTACGGGCGTACTTCCTGATATTGACGTCATGAAATCCGCGTGGTTCGTGCTCGACACAAACGGAGCTGACAAACCGCAACTCGTCTGATCGCTCGGCGAAATGCGCGATTGCAACGTGGTTGCCAAGGCTATCGCGCTCCCAAGCAAGCTCCCGCGGTTGTGGCGCGATTTCAAGCTGGGATTGCAGCACCCTTTGGTCATCATCGTCACGAGGACGCAGCATCATTCGATGCTCGCCAAATTCAACCGGCTGACAATAACGATAGGTCGTAACGTGTTTGACAGAGAGAATTGGCATTGTCTCCCGAATATAACGTACCCGCCCGTCCTATGCATTTCTCGGGCCAAATGGATGTTGGCCCGACTACGAAGAGCAACGCGCCAAATCGGCCGGCCGGTCCCCGACGCTCTTGCTCAATCATTTGCGGGCTAGACTTGTCACGCTTTCTCCTTTGCGCCAGGAACCTTAGCGAAGCGTGCTGCGTTCACCTTCGGCATTCCCGCCCTAAGCGACCCGAACAGGAGAGGCTTTCATACTCCAATGTTAAATCCATGGTTTGCTCTGACGTTTAAAACCGTTCAGCTTGGAATCGACGCGCAAAACGTTGTGGCGCTTCGCATGATGCGGCACACAACTGGCGGCAACCGCGCTCGGAATTAGAGGTCGCGCATGTTCATCGAAAAGCCTAGCGCTGCAGTCGAGGCTCAGCTGGCGGCAGTAGGAGCTGTTGTGGCCGGACAGAAGGATCATGTCATTGCGGGAAAGGCCCTCAACGTCCTTATAAAGCGGGTAGGCGCTAACAGACGTAGATTGTCGAAATGATAAACGGCAAAATTGGCAGAGGCGAAAATTGACGAAGCGCTAATCGTCAAGAAGCCCTTTATCGGCGAAGAACTCGTTGTCGAGGTGAGCGCAACGATCCTTAACGCTAGCCCGCCTTCCGGCGGAAAAATTCTTCCGCTTCGACGATAGCATCGCATCAAGTCCGAAAAAGCTGAAAAGCGGACGAGGGCAGGGACGGTAAAACGGCGCGAGGGGTCGCGGGTTTATGTCGCTGTTAAGGCCCCTTCTTCATGCCGGCCATTGTCGCGCTGCGCTGCCAGAGCAATAACGCAGTTTGGTCGTCCTGGGCCTCTGGCGACGGCTTAGCGGGCACGGACTGATAAAAGTATTGTCCGGTTGCGTTTGCCACGTTCGGCGAGGACGCGAGGTAGACAATTGTTTGTGCGCCCCTGGCAGGAGATATCGCGAAAAACTTGGCAAGCGAAACGGCGCGCGACATCCAGCCACCGCTTTGGTCGCCAAAGCGTGTGGCGACAAAACCGGGATGCAGGCAATTCGCCGTGACAGCCGTGCCGTGCAAGCGGCGAGCCAGTTCACGCGTGAACAATATGTTGCAGAGCTTCGACCGACCGTAGGCTTTCATGGCTCCGAAGCTCTTCGCAGATTGAAGATCGTCAAAATCCAACCTCGAGCCCTGGTGCGCGGAGGAGGCCGTATTGACGATGCGCGCAGAGCTCGAAGCTAAGAGCCGCTCGCGCAACCCTTCTGTCACGACAAAATAAGCCATGTGATTGAGCGCGAAGGTACGTTCAAGTCCATCTTCCGTAGTTCGCCGCTTCGCGAATAACGCACCTGCGTTATTAATCAGCACGTCGATGCGCGGCTCGCTGGCGGCGATTTGGGCCGCCACGCGTTTCATTTCAGCCAGGCGCAAGAGATCAGCAAAATGCATGGCGTGAGCAACGCCAGGCGCGCTCTCGCGAAGCCGCGCGAGGGTCGCGTCGCCGCGGCTCTTGTCTCGCGCGACCAAGACAATACGGGCGCCTAGTCTCGCCAATATTACCGCGGCGACCTCGCCAATTCCGGACGTGCCGCCGGTAATAACAACAGTCTTCCCACGCATGTCGCACTCGTCTCTGAAAGGTCCAATATTGGCCACGGATGGGTCTATCGCATCGAAACCCTGGCGCTGAAGGCATAAGACCGCACAGGCGAAGAAATCGCTGAACCTTGTTAGCGCCCCACACTTATCAGAAGTGGAGGTGGCTGTTCTCGGTGGAACTTAGGCTTCCGGTGCAGACATCATATGAGGGTTCAGGGGGGTAAGCTTTGAGGATGCTCGAATGGACCAACGCACGCCGGCAACGCTAATCGCGGAAGGTAGAGATCGCCTTTCGCAACCACGAACGGGTTTGTTGATGGTGGCAATCGGCGCCCTGTTACTTGCATGCATCAGCCTTGGCGTGTCGGTCTTAGCCTATAGACCGCAAAATTCCCCGCAAATTGCGTTAGATGATGGAATGGCTACGCTTGCATTTTTCTTGAACGGCGGATTGCCGCTCACAAGACCAAATTAGCCGGTGCAAACTGAAGCGACAGTCACGCGCCGCTCTTAGGCACTGCTCCGGTGCTGGCGCTTGAAGGCGTCGAATGTCTGATGAAGTGAAGACGGGCAGCTTCAATCAATCAGGACTCGCTCCTGCAACCAATCCTCCGATTGACTCGCTATCCAATCGGAGGCCTCATATTCGTGCCTGAACGCTTCGATTTTTTCGATTGTCCCATCCGGCCATTCCGCTTCGACCACGCATTCCTCGTCATTACGTACCACCACGCAAAATATAGGTTTCGCCACTTAGACACCTACGTTGACCGCCCGCAGACATCATATGGCGCGCATTGCAATATTTTTGTGGCGGCACGTATCCCGCGACCGGGCTTTTGGCAAAGTTTGAGTTCTTTTACCTGAGTTCTACGATGGCGGGTACTTGTCGGACGTCGAAGGTTGATGCGAGCGCGCGAAGGAAGAAACAAGCGTGAGTTGAGCGCGCCGCCAGCGCCAGCGAACATGCTCCCAGTTTATCGGCTTCATATCACTGTGGCCGGGCCAGCCAACTGTTTCATGGCGCTTCATTCCGTCACTCCGATGTTGGCGTTTTGAGAATTTATTCGCTTGCGGACCGCCCTATTTGCGAGGACCGCCGATCGGGGTCAACGTTGTGGCAATTACTTATCTTTCAGACGAGAACAAACTACTTGGCATTTGAAGTACGCAGCATACCTTTTGCGTTGAGCTCTTAAAACGGACCGGTAGGCATTCAGGAGAATGGCTTTGCCTGGGCCATTCCTTTTCATTGCGTCTCAGAAAGGCGGTTGCCTGCCTCCATTACGCGAGCAAGGCTTTCATCAGAACCAAACAAGCCGATCGCGAGGGAATGCAATCCGAAAAGCTTTGCGCGCCGCGACGCCGGTGGTCGCCGATTGGTCGCGTCCCAGACGGGCACGCTGACGTTCCCAAAGCTCACGGCCGCTTTTCAGCGCTTGCCGGCGTGAGCCGACTGGAGCCTTCGACCGCTAGAGCTCGACGGTCCGGACATACGCAATCAACCGCTCGAGGAGCGCAAAGCGGCCCTTAAAGTGCTGTTGCGCTGAAACATCTGATCCCAACAATTCGAGGAACGCGACCGAGTTAGCCAAGGCGTGGGCGCGAGCTGCTTTCGTATCGTAACCCCTAATTGCCGGTCTTGACCCCGACAGGGACACCCACAAGCCGGCGTTCGTTGTCTGTTTGGCCGGGCTAAAGCAAACGTTGCGGCGAGCAACAGGGGCGAAAGCAAACCGTTTCAAGGTATGGTAAGATTTGTGCAGCGAGCATGTGAGCATGCACGCAGCAACGACGGCCAAGAGGGCTAACGTGGGCAAAGTCGAATTGACCGTGGATATAATCAAATCGATCATGACGGTCGCTAGCTCGTAAGCATCGCATTTTTCGACATCGATGTAATCGCCGTATTGGCAGTATTCGGCGTGAGCCGCGGTCCAACCCACGGCACATGCTCCAGCGATTAGTAACTGCGATGCGACGGCGAGTGCTACAATTCTCTTCCACATGAGCGAGTGGCCCATTCTTCCTTACGATGGATGACTACCGTCGGGTAACTCCTGTTGCAAGCCGCAAAAATGAAGCCAGCGCAATTCTGCGATTATGATGATCTGCTTCGATTTAAATATCTGTTAACTGTACGGGCCCCGTAGGCGGCCGTCGAAGGACCGCTGGATCGTCGCGCCCCTATGGCCACACGCGCTGCGGCGGGTGCTAACCCTTCTTCC
Organism: uncultured Alphaproteobacteria bacterium; assembly: GCA_963829395.1. Taxonomy (GTDB): domain Bacteria; phylum Pseudomonadota; class Alphaproteobacteria; order Rhizobiales; family Xanthobacteraceae; genus BOG-931. Next base: position 446,172 of record CAWHHX010000008.1, read on the forward strand.
ACCTCGCCCAATCGGCGCCGCGGCCGCGCTCGACAGGATCGAACTTTTCGCCGCCGAATCTCCCATGAACTTTTGCGCATCCACTGCCTCCTTGAAGCAGTAGACGTGAAACCACTGGCCGTCGTGATAAAGCGCGTGGCCTCGCGAGCAAAGCGTCAGGTCTCGACCGAACTCATGTATCTCGTTGTAGCCGTCGCGGTCGCACAGCCGCGCCGGTAGAACGACCTGGTGCGGCCAGCTGCGATCAATTACCGCCGACGACAGTTCGCCGTTTCGTCGCATCCACGAACCGCCGCCTAAATGCTGTTGCTTCTGCAAGCGAGCGAAAGCAGTACCGCGCCGCGCCCGCCGGCCGACGAACATGTCCCATTCGAACGAGCGATCATCGGGCCACGGCAGCACCTCCATCGCGATCCCATCAAAAGACAGCGCCACCTGATTGAGCTGGAAGATCACGCTGATTACTGAAGCAGAAGATTTAGGGAACATGAGTTAAGCCACTAGCGACGCCCTGGACGATCGTCCCCCCGACGCCTGTCTCAGGACCCAAGGGGTTTTAATTTCAACGCTTGGGTTCTGTTAAGAGTACAGCGTGAGCGGCCATAAGTTTTCAGTCGGGCAAATCGTGACGCACACGGCGTTCAGCCATGCGGCTCCCGCTGATTATAAGGTCATGCAGCCCTTGCCGGCTAAGACGACCAACTCCAATGCCGTATCAAAAGCGCCACGAACCCCACGAATGCGTAGCCAAGGAAAGCCAGCCGCAGCGGGCCGTACAAACTGGTGAGCCATCTGCGTCGGGAAAATGTCGCTGATTGTTGGATCTGGCGAAGATACGTGGCGAGCGAACGACGATGTGTTTATCGGCGATACGCAATGGCAATTAGCATCCGGCATGCGGGATAGGGTTCGGCTTGGAAAGTGGATCCGCTGGCTCGGACAATTCAAACTTTATTAACGGTGCGCGGAGCTAGTACTCCACCTTCCAGTTGTGGGGAATGGACCGGCATGCGGGTATTGCTGATTGAAGATGATAGCGCTACCGCGCGATCGATCGAGTTGATGCTGAGATCGGAGAGCCTCGTTGTCTACACGACGGATCTCGGCGAGGAGGGCATCGATCTTGGCAAAGTCTACGATCACGATATCATCTTGCTAGATCTTAACCTGCCGGACATGTCGGGCTTCGACGTGTTGCGCAAGTTGCGTGTCTCGAAGGTCGAGAACTCCGATCCTGATCCTTTCCGGCCTGGCCGCTATGGAGGACAAGATCAAGGGTCTTGGCTTCGGCGCCGATGATTACATGACAAAGCCCTTCCATAAGGATGAGTTGATTGCTCGCATCAATGCCATCGTGCGGCGATCCAAGGGGCACGCACAGTCAGTTATCGATACCGATGATCTGTGCATCAACCTCAACCGCAAAATGGTTGAGATTAACGGCACCCGCGTACATTTGACCGCTAAGGAATACCAGTTGCTGGAATTGTTGGCGCTTCGTAAGGGAACGACGCTCAATAAGGAAGCGCTCTTGAGCCATCTTTATGGCGGCTCAGACGAGCCGGAGATAAAGATCATCGACGTGTTCATGTGCAAACTGCGGAAGAAACTCGCCAACGCATCGGGCGGCAAGGACTACATCGAGACAGTCTGGGGGCGCGGCTATGTATTGCGCAAGCAGGGGGAGGCCGTGGCGACGGCGTGATGCTCGAAAGTGGCAATCATGCCTGAACCTCCGGACGGCGGGCACAGCGGTCGCCGCCGCTATCTGGGAACATGTAACCAGCCTTGACCTCGGCGGCGTCCGACAAGGTGGCACGATGCGACCCGCATCGCGCTTCTGCCTGACGCCCACGGGGCGACGCATTCGTCTGGCGTGGAAGCAGATGCTGTCGACAGCGCCACAAAACGGTACGGCATGATTAGGACCGGAATTGCACCGCCATAAAGCACAACAACTGTGCAAGCGAAATCCGAATCGGCTAAAATAGGCCCCTCAATTCCTACGAAAAATAACCAACATGGCCTCGCGATTTGAAGGGCAGGATATTCTGGAGACCGCCGTGGCCAGTATTCCGGCCCTAGCGGACTACATCGCTGCAATACCTGAGATGCAAAGGTTGGTTGCTCTCCACGCAGCGGAGCGACACTACTTGGAAACTGCCCGAAGTTTGGGTTGTACTGATGAGCCGGCCGTAAGATGGAGTTCCGCCCTGATGTCCAACCTACGTGATCGAGTTGAACAGATAGCGAATCAAAGGGCACTTGCTGCTGTGATCGCTTCGCGTCGAAAAGACTACAGTTGGGCAGAAAAGATTCTCACCAAGGCAATTGGTGCGTTGGCGCTTTTGGTGGCTTCTCCCTTGATAGCGTTTATCTGGATAGGCCTAAAGGCGGAACGGCCCGACCCGGCTATTAGATTGCGAAGAATAAAGGAGGGAAGGCTCACAGCCTATTCGTTCGTCCTTGGTTCTGGTTGGGTAAGCCGCATCGTGCGGCGTACTGAGCTGCGATCAATTCCGAGTCTTTGGCATTTGCTGAACGGCGACACCGTTCTCGGATTCGAGGACTTCGCCGAAATCGTTCAGTTCCCGTCAACTCACCCACGCGCATAACCGCGAACGAACGCAATTTTGGCGTGCGGCATTCTAGTCCCATTGGCAAACCACCGTGGCTTCGATGCGTCGGCTGGTTTTTGCGTTTCCCACACACCATCGCGCCACCGGCAGGGGAATGGAATCACATGGGTTCCGACGTGATCCTTGCAGAGGATTTGGAGCGGTGGCCGTAAGGCGCATCGGTATCGGCTAGAACTCATTCATACTGCCGGCCTTGATTTGCAAATCGCCACCACTTCACCGTACCTTTAGGCATGTCTGCTCCGATCGAATCAGTTACGGCATCACGAACTTGCACGAGCCAAAAAGGAAGCAAAGGGCGGCTTCGACCACCGCTCTCCCTTTGTCGCATGTGCCCCGCGTCCATTTTAGAATGGCACTCGGGCCTGAAGGCAGCCCAACGTACATCCGTTCGGAAATAGCGGCTCGTCGTCGGCTCAACTTTCCCCAATGTTATCCCCAGGGCATTGCATCAGCGCAGTGATGCACGCTTTTGATTTGTTTGCCGCGACAGCAGCAGTATGATGACTTCAGATCAATTGCGTTTGGGCCACCAAACGAGAGAGATCGCCAGGGTCGGATGGGCCGTGTGTTGAAACGCTACCAGTTTTGCACCAAGCTGATTTGATCCTGGTCCCAGCCGCGGTAGCAGCGACTGAGAACGTGACGGGGCGAGCTTGCGCAAGCTCGCCTCTCATGTTTTTTGCCGACGGCTTCGTCGTCCGCGATGAAGTGCCGTGAACGAAAAAGCCCTGGGTTTTTTTCGGTCGAGGCCCAGTCAGCATGGAAACGCCAAATAGCGTTGGGAGGGAGGAAACAATCCCGGCAATTTTGTGCAATGTCCGCGCACCGGACGCCCACCAAGCGAGACATCCTGTCTCCGCCGCCCAGCGGCCGACCGTGATCGGCATTGACCGGTGCTACCAGCGCGACTTCATATTTCCATCCTTCATGCCGCGTGGCGGGCGCCCGGACATTGATCTCCGTCATAAATCATGAATTTTTCTGCGGCCTGGCTACGAGAAAGCTTCAACCGAGGTGCTCGAGCGCAGCTGCGGCATCATCACCCTGACGTATGCGCGCCGCAGCGCAGGGGATCACGTCGAAACAATCGCAGAACGTTTCATTGGTCATTCCGTTGGTCAAGCCGGAACCGGGCTCGGCCAAAAGGCAATGATTTTGTGGTGGGCCCGGGAGGCGTCCACACTTTCAATGATTACAAAAGGTTAGTATGTCCAACCGGGATAAACTCCCCATTGGGCGCAAAAGGGGAATTTCCGAATTGTCCAACCTCCGAGCAGTGGAGAGTTCGTGCGGCTGGAGATTCTCACTCGGCGCTGGCGCACCTTTCGTCACCGCTAAGCGCACCACGTACACACTGCCTCCTCCCTGATCGATCATCCGACCGGCGCCGTAGGCTCAGAAAATACCGACCACTCGGAGCAGGATGGGCGCCGCCTCTGCTTTTTCGTCGCCAGCCCACGCGACGAATTGATCGGGACACCATAGCGCTGCCCCCCATAGCCACGATTGTCGCGGATCACTTTTAACGGCACTCGTGTCGACCGCGCCTGCGTCGTAAACTCCGCGACGACTTCGTCGCTCTGGTCGAATGCAAGTAAGGTGAAACCGTTGCCAGCTCCTCGAACACGCTTCGCCCGGATGACAGGGGCTGTGTGGCGAGATGATGCCCTTCCCGTGCTCGGAAAACGTGGGAACCGAGCGCGCCGGATATTCCTGTGGGCGGTCCAAAGACAATCGGCGAGCCTTCATAATTTGGCTCGAAAGCGTTCCCTCCGTCGTCGCTGCCGTTTGCCGCTCTCTCCATTTGCGTTCGAACTCCGCGAGGTCGCGATCGGGACTGTATTTCTCCGGGAACGCCTTGTCGCTGCGGATGGTCTTTTCAATGAAATCGCGAGCGGTCGATTCGAACACCGGCGGCCGCTCCAGCGCACACGAATCGAGCAAACTCGACCCGGCCCAACACTGTAACGCGGCTGCGAGCTTCCAGCCGAGGTTGCGCGCATCTTCGAAACCGGTGTTGACGCCAAAGCCGCCGCACGGTGGATGGCTGTGGGCGGCGTCGCCGGCAATGAAAGCCCGGCCGCAGCGATATTCGTCGGCCATGGCGAAACGAAGATCCCAGAAACCGATGTGGTCAAACTCGACGTCGAATGGCGCGCCGACGGCGGCGTCCGAAGAAACCGAGGCCCCGCCCGCGCTACGCGACCGATGCGCCTCGCTTCTGGACGTACATTGACTTGTCGGCTGAGGAGAGAAGTTCGCTAGTGGTCGTGCCGTCGTCCGGGTAAAACGCCGCTCCGACGCTCGCAGATACAAACATGGGCTGGTCCGCCGGTCCGATTGAGTAAGCGACGCCAGCACTTAGATGAGTGCGCAACCGCGGCGCCGTCAACCTATCGCAATTCCCCGCCAAGACTATGCCAAATTCGTCGCCGCCAATCCTTGCAATTACGCAGTCCGGGCCGACCTTCTTTCTAAGCTCTGCCGCGAGGGCGATTAACGCCTCATCTCCGACGCGATGCCCATACATGTCGTTGATCAATTTTAGTCGGTTCATGTCAATAAGAATAACACCAGTCCGCGCGCGGCCGTCGCGCGCCAATGATATTGCCAAATCCAGTTGCGCATCAAACATGGCTCGGTTTGCGAGCCCGGTTAGCGGATCACGTTGCAGCGCGGATACGTCAACATGCATCGTGATGGCATGCCGTTTGCCGTCGGATTCGAATGCGGAAATCTGCACCTGATACCAGTGATGCAGGCCATTGAAAGGGCAAGAATAGGTGCCAACGAAATACGGTACCTTACCCCTCAAAATTGCACGCAAACCCGTGAGAACCGCGACTGCCTCGCCACAGCCTCTTTCGATCGCCGCCTCGCATTCCGCGATGTAATTCCAGCCTGTATGCCTGTGCGGAAGCAGGCCGCTCTGAGCGGTCTCTTCCCACTTTCGATTGCAGCGCACGATCGCGCCCATGGAATCAACCACCGCAATTTCTGCGGAAAGCAAATCCGACAGATCAAGGTTCACATCTAGAGTCACGACGAACCCGCAGCCAAGTTGGCCGGATCAGTATAAGTTGGTTTTTGTCCGGCGGCCCCAGAACACTAAGTGCAGACCGTTAATTCCTTTCCACAATAGCTACAAAAATACCCTCGCCTACTTACACAAATTCTATACGGCTCTCGGCGACGCGAATTGCAATCCCATTTTCAGGATGCGCCAACCGAAATTGTCGCCCGGTATCCTTGCGGCGGCCGCAGCGGCCTCTGAAGGCTAGTCGCTGTGACGCTTACCCTCGAGGCGTCGATGGTTTGATAGCGCGTCTGTTCGCGCCGGAAAAGGCGGGCATTACAATCGCCCCTAAGCGCACCTCATCGGCTCATGCGACTGCCGGGCCGTCGCCACCGCTTCATTACTAACGTGCGCATTGGGTGTCGCCGCGGCGCCTCGGTGAGCGTCGCGCCATGAATAAATCACTGGGCGGACTATTTGGACGCTTTGGCTGGCAGGAACGTTCTTTCCTTAACGACAAACACTGTCACCTGAAAAACGGTTTAGTTTTCAGGTCCTGCTACTCCGATCAACTTTCCTGCGATTGCGTTTACTAGGGGGCGTGATATGGGGAACGAAACTCCCATCCGAGCCTGGTCAAGCGCCAGTCTGCCGCAATGGGCTGCTGCGAGCGGTGGCAACTCGTCCCGTCGGCATCCGGCACACGTCGCCGCACCCATGTGGATTAATCCCGCGCAGTAAGCCGATTCAGTAGAGCCCGCAATTTCTTCTCACTTATTTGTTGGTCTTCTACGCGCCTGCGCAGCCGTCCCATAATAGCAGATACGAGAGATCGAGCGGCTATCTCGGTGCAGCCAAATTCCAACGCCGCCTTCATAAAGTGCCGTTCCACAGTCTCCAGCGCCCCCGCTTGATCGTCAGGCGGAAACGTGCAGACAATTTCAACGATCCTTGGAATCGCGGCAACCGCCGACCTCAGAAAGGCTCTTTCCTCGGCAGGCGGGGTCACGACAGTCAACGCGCTGCAATGGATGAAGACCTCAGGAAATTGGTTTACCGCCTATGGAACCATAAGGTGCTTGACTGCCATCTTGCATAGAGCATTCGGATCGCGCACGCCTCCGCGGGCTCCTTCGATGATACGCTGAGCGATAACCTTGTTAATTGGATCATCCCGGTCGCTGATATGGAGAACCCGTAGTGCCTCTTCATAAGCCGCCGCCAGCAATTCTATATCGTCCTGATTGAATGCCAAGTCCTGCATTAAGCGGTGCATAGTCATGCCTATATTTGTAGCGCAATGGCGGGGCGACGAGGTGTGGCGGCCGCATTGGGCGGTATTTTTATGCTTCTTCGGGCGGCAAAATCTCTTGGATACAGACCTGATCGATCAACCGCTCACGTTTTAAGTCGCTCAAATGCGCTCGCTTTTCGTCATTCGTGAGATTAGCACCAACCCCTTGCGTTAGGGCAAGGATGAGACTGCGATCAATGATGTCCAACCAGTAGCCGCGACGGATCAGCTTGTTGTTCGCGTCGCGAGCGAAAGGGCTATCAGGTTCACTACCAAGATCGGGTTGGTAAAAGCGGATCATGAATTACCGGGATGGGAACGGTTTCATCGTTTGACCGGATGCCGCTTTGATATAAGCCTCGCTTAGGTCTTTAGCCTGCTCGCCAAAAGCTTCCATTTGCGAGCGCATGAATTCCATCTGAATTCGTAACATATCTTGGATATCCTTGGCGTAACTCAGGTCGCGAACGAATTCTTGGGTGGCGGCGATGTTCTTCTCCGTATAGACCTTTACTTTCTCTCCAAATTCCGTTCCACCCGAGGGTGCCGAAGCGACGGTCTTTTGTAAGTTATCGAAATAATAGTCCATCGCTGAGTAAGGCCGCGCCATGGTTTGCCTGCCAAATGCACTCAACTCGTCGCCTTGCGTCTTTTCCTTCGCCATGACCTTCTCTAAAGGGAGAGCTACTACGCGCAGATCAAGGCACGCGAGCTGTTGAATCGAGATCTATAAAGAGACTTCATTTGCGCCGAAAAGTCTAGGCGCTTGATATCTACTAACCCTTAGGCGCAAGGAGCGTCGATGCCGGAACGCGCCACTGGTGGTGTCTCTGGAGTGCTTCGCGGCTCGTCGCGCATGGACAGGTTGGTAGCTGATCGCATTCCTTATTAGCGCGCCACGCAGCGACTACACGCGCTCCGCTCGTTTCCGCGCTTTGGCATCAATATCCGCGGTCGGTAACTGAAGAACGGTAGCTTGCTGACCCTCTTCCAGGTACGTGAGCAGCACGACCTCGCCATTCGGGAATTCCAGCGCGTCGTGATGGGCTACCGGTTTGTCCTGGTTGATCTTTCGAAAGATGGCGGTCTTGCTGTGCGAAACGGTCTTACTCCACATAAACAGACGTATGCGCTTAACTTTGTCTCTGAAGGAAAGCTCCGTCCCCGGTAATAAGCAAACTGCAACATTCCTATCTTTCGGCGAACAGAACCCTCTTGCGCCCTTGCCAAAGTCGCGCGTGGTTAGCTTTTCGCCCACCTTTGCAGGTCGCGATTTGACGTTATAAAGGCTGTAGTCGCACATCTCAGCACTCCTACAATGCCCAAGCCAAGGAAACGGCTGTCGAGCGCACATAACGCGAAGGGGCGCCAGGACGCTGGGAACCCGCGATTTCGGCAGCTATTTAGACGGAACGCATGCCGTTTGGAAAGCGCCGAAGCCGTCCGAAAACCCCGAAACACTAATAGCGATGTGAGTTGATACTTGAGGAGTCGCATCAAGATCGTGTGGAAAAAAAATGTGTACGGCTTTTACGCCTTCAGCATCGTTTGTTTTTAGGAACGACCCAAGCTCGTCAATGTCTTCTTTCAACTCCAAAAAAATATAGTCGGCACCGTTTTTCCACTGCTGTAAAAGGTCAGATGGATCATTTTGATCTGTGTTTTTCTGAAACAGAACTGGAATCATATTCTGCCGATATTTGAGCGTTCCATCAAACGGTATAAGCACCGCGCCGACAATCCCTGGTTTGTCCCGTCGATCACAAACAAATCCGAGTTCTGACGTGACGATCTTGTTGCCGACGGATATAGATTGTTTAAATGTGAGCGTAAGGACAGAGCTTCGCGGTTGTTCGAGCAACCATTCGCCGTAACGGTCCGCCGCTGTCGCAGCAGGCATGTTGAGATAGACGCTCAATGCTGCACACAGGAGGCAACGATATATGTTTCTTCGACGAAAAGAGTGCCGACTTTTGGGCACCATTGTCGCGGCAAAAAGGAGTCGGCTATTATGCATGCTATTATGCATAGTGATAGGTAACTCAGGTAAACACGGAGTAGTTGGTTATCGGCTCCGCGATGTAGCTTTAGCGTAGGTTGCCACGCTCATTTCAACTCGTCCTCCACCTATCATCCCGAAAACTCATTTACTGAGTTCCTCGAACATTTCTTCCCGTCTCAAATAAGGTTCCAATGCGTCCAGAGCCTGGTCCAAGTCGCTGGCGTAAACGACAAAGACGCAATTCAAATATTTTACGGCCCAGGGTACTCGTTCCACATAGAATTCAGTCTTTGGCGGGTCATAGCGCACGTATTTGCCATGTGCGCGTGTTTCGATTTTTAACAGTCCTTGCTTGGTCCGCACGGTGACGCCAACAAAGGGATAGGAGTCGGTGACAGGGGCAGGCGCGTCGTATTTGTCGTCCCACAGTTTAACTCTGCTCGCTGCCGCAAGAAGTAGCCGCACGAGATCACGTGGGACGGCGACTGATCGGGTAGTGCTCAACCCCGCGACGCTAAACCTCGCCTCTCCTTCGAACCGATCATTGCGCAGTTCGAGTGGATAATTGGCGCTTGTCGGAGATTGTGGCGACAAGCCTGTCCATTCAAAAGCGATAATCAGAGCCGTAGTATCGGCCAAATCCGTCAGACCGGGAAACAACTCCAGAAGATTCGGTCGGGTTCGTACTTTGGGTGCTTCTGTCTTGGCCGAATGCGGGCCGAGCAAGAACTACCAAAAGCGCAACCAAAAAGATTACGCCGGAACGGGAGCGGGTAGTTTTCACAAAGCCTCCGACGCCGCCACGGGTGGTAAGCGACTGTCCAAATAAGGGCCCCGGTAGGTTTCGCTAATCAATGAGGGACCAACGAAGGTTCACGGTGTTTCTGGGGCCAATCGGCCGTTCCGCGCCTCACCTCGCGGCGTTGTCTGGCGCGTTTGGTCGCTTTTGAGCGGCGGTAGCATACGCCGCCCGCACTTCCTCCGCCTGATCCTTCTGAACCAAAGCATAGCCTCTCTGGGCCATGCAGGTGCGCGCGGCTTCATTTGCCGATCCAGCGTCAAGATCGGCGTGGCAGAACGCGATGTCGGCCTTTCCTTGCTGAACGAGAGCCGGGACATCCGCTATTCTTCGACCGTCTGTTCTGACCCAAGCCATTTCGGGAGGAGCGGGATTGTTCGTTGTTACGCAACTGGGAAGCACATTCGCCATGAGGACCGTGCAAATGACAGAAGCATAGCGTCTAGGGTGATGCCCGACAGAGCGTTTCCGCCAGGGGTCCATGCTCAGCCTCCATCCGAAACAATTATACCGCTTGCCTGACAGTCTTTGACCATCTGACGCCCCACCTGAGCAAAGATCACCGCACCACTCCAAACTATCCTTGCGGCGGCTCGTTAAGGCGCTCGCGCGTTTCCTTGCCAGCCTTGAAGTGGGGAAAGTATTTCGGCGGTACGGCAACTACGATGCCATTCTGCGGATTGCGCCCCATCCGCGCCGACCACCGTTTCACGCCGAACGCACCGAACCCGCGAAGCTCGACGCGGTCCCCGCGCGCCATCGCCGCAACAATTTCTTCAAGAATGACGTTGACGATCTTTACAGCGTCGCTTTGACGAAGGTGCGGGTTCTGTCCCAAGATACGCTGGGTCAGTTTGGACTTGATCATATCTCAAAGCACTCTGCGTCCAGGATTGCCACGCGCGTCGCCCTGACTATTCACGGGTATTCGGTCAATCTGGCGCAACGGAAGTCACCGAGCAAGACGGGCCAAAGCCTTTAGGAACCCAATTTTCCTGCGCCTCACAAAAGCCCGCCGAGGTTACCGGCCTGTTGCGGCCCTGCCAGTGGCCTCGTTTATTGGACACGCCCGTCGTCTGTATCTCTAGGGGTGGCTTAGAACATATCGACAAACGCCAAGAGGAGGTCATCCGATCCGTCCATCTTCAACGCTGCCTCGACACTGTGGCGCTTAATGGCACCGCTCGTATGGATTTCGACGTAAAGCTCGCGACGGCCTTGGTCATAAACCAATTTCCATTTGGTCCCGCTTGGTTGCGCTGTCACATCGCGCTTTAGGATCGCCATGCTCGTCCTCCCTTAACAGGTAAGGTCGGCCGATAGTAGCTGTTTCATAGTTCGTTGTGGGTACGGTACTGGACCGCCGGTCAATTTGGTCGCCCCATCGGCGCCGTTCGGGATTTCTTTGCCTTGCTTATTTCCCGTCTGTTCAGCGGTCACACCGCAAAACGGACGCAAAGCAGGGATAAGCCAAAATGGCATGGCGTCAAACAGAGACAACGTATTTGAAAGAGATTTTTCTCTGGCTCCAGGAATACTGGACGGATTGAGAAAGGGCCACCGAAGGGCACACAGCGCCCGAGGCTTAGCCTCCTTCGAAGTCTTGCCGCAGGCTTGATTTTGGCCAAAGACTGGAGCTTTGACTATCCGAGCGGCCACTTGAGAACGGGACTTCCAGGGAGGCGTGTCGACAATTCCCATATCGGATGTTTTGGCGTGCCGGGCATCGCAAGATATCGTTTCACGTCGAGGTCTTTCCAATCAGCAGGAATAGCGGCCGCAAATTCCTTGATACCCTCATAGCCGCCCGTTTCGTATTGGGCGACAAGGGCTCGACCCGTGGGCTGTTGTTCAATGTAAAGTCTAACGTTGCTTTCGTATTGCGGGCACCACCGAGTTTCGAGCAAGCGCAAATCACGTTTAGCGTCGTCTGCCATAACGCCTCCCTCGCTTTTTGTATCCCCCCATTTTTCGCGTTCGCCTGAGTTTTCGTGCGGCCTCAAGTTCTGGACGGCTGGGCGGTAACCACATTGTGTGCGGCTAAGGGAGGCCGAATGCCCTCCAGTGAAAACTCACCCACCGGCTCGACTGTCAGGGCATCCTCAACTGCCATCCAACACCCGCGGGCTTATTAGGATTTGACCAGGCTTGGCCTCGTCGCAAAGCCGGGAGGCGATTAGTAACCGTCCCGACGGCGGTATAGTCGAAGCGTCCCTCAAAGCCGATGGTGCCCTGTGGGCTGAAGGCATAGTAGCCGGTCGAAGGTCCGGGCCGGAAGAGGCTATTCGCGTTCGTCTGACAATCCCCGATGACGCCAACTCGCCGAGCAGCGCCTTCGTCGTACCGACGCGCATTTATCAAGAAGTTGTTGACCGTCGGAAGCAGTAGGATCGGAAATGCTTTATCATCGAGCCAGACTAAGACGAGAGGGGGATTCAAATGTATAAGCGCATCCTGCTCGCTTACGACGGAACGGTAGAAGGACGCACCGCCCTTCGAGAAGGTGCCCCTCTTGGCACGTCAATGCGGCGCTGAGGTCTTTCTCTTATCTGTCCTCGTCGATCCCGGTACATTTCTGTTGGCTGAGGTAGCCCACGCTGGAGCATCGGTTCAGATGGAAGATGCTTTTAAAGATGTACTTAACGAGGGCGTTGCCCGACTGAGGCAGCTAGGATTTGATCCCGTCGCAAAGCTGGTGAGAGGGGAGCCCGCCCAAGAAATCGGAAACTTCGCAAGTGAGATTGGGGCCGATCTTATCGTCGTGGGCCATCGCCGACAGAGCGCGTTTGACCGCTGGTGGTCAGGCCCCAAGGGGGCCTATCTCATGGACTACACCGATTGCAGTTTGCTGGTTGCCCGCAACGTCGTCAGCGACGAAACCATGAAGGCCGTGCTCCCTACCAGTGCCCAAACGAGAGACTAACCGGTGGAGAAGAAGCGTCCCAACTCTTCGAGCAGCGCCTTCGCCTCCTTCAGATCGCGCGTGCCTGCTGGATCGAAGCCTCGTCATGCGCAGGCTCAACACGCCGATCCCCAGTGTCCTTGAACCTGAATTGGCCACCCTGGACGAAGTGCACGAACCGCGAAGTGCTTCGGGTGCTCGTTTCCCGTACGGTCCGTGCGGCGGCTTCCAACTGCACCATAAAAATCTCTGCCAGCATTGTGGCCTCCTTGTATGGGGCAAGTCCAACAATCCACCGCACCAGGCTATGCTTACTTCTCAGATTAAGGTGTGATTAGCAGCACACAAACGCGCGGAAAAAAAGGTCAACTTTCACTAACCATCGCCGTCGTTCGGGATGCTTGTTTTGCCCCTGTGTTTAGCGGTCACGCGCAAAAAGGCGGAGCCGCAAGCAGGGATAAGCCAGTGGCGCGCCTTCTCGTCCTTCAGGTCGCGCGCTGCGCTTAGTTACTCACCGGCCTTCCGCAGCGGATAATCATCGGCTTCATAGAGGCGTTGGATTTCGCCGCTATCAAAGCGTTCATCCCCCACCTCCAAGTGTGCGCCGAAGTCTTTGGGTGTTCCCAAGTCCTCAACAGCATAACGGAGGGCTTCAGCCGCCGTCGCGAACCGCAGATATTTCGTGCGGCTGCCCTTTGCGGGCTTGGACAGAAACAGTTCAGCAGGGGCGCTGTAGTCGAAGGAAGACATGCCTGAATGGTACAGCCTCGCGCTTGCCGCTGCTAGGACAGGTCAGCGTCCGCTGGACATGCCATTCTCCAAAAAATCCTCCGTTATCCATCGGGGAGGCCCCGCTCTGAGACGGCAGACTTTCCTCGGCGTCACGCAACGAATTGGGCAGCCGAGCTTTATCGCGTAGGATGGACAAATGAGGGCCGCAAATGGCCGAACCAGAAAATCTGCGGCAACTGGCGGAGCGCATGTTGGCGCTCGCTATGAAGATGGAAGACGAGGAACTAGCCCAGTTGCTTGCGACAAGGGCGAGCCAATATCTTGATCAAGCAAGAGCCCTTGAAGCGGCTGTGCCACCCATTGGTGAAGCTTCGCAACACGCAGCTCAGCAAGCGGAACAGCCACAGCCTGACGTTCCCGCCAAGACTGATCCCGAGGAGAAGGAATAAGTCCCTTCAATGCGCTTGTCCTAATCCACAAAAATATCCCGCGTTTACGCCTGCGGTTTGCAATGTTAATACTATTAACATGCGCTCCATCTCGTCCGACTGACCGTGCCGATCCGCCCGTTCCTTTCAGGTCACGCCTTTGACCCAGAGGCTATCCGGGAAATGTCGCTCGCGTTGGAAAGCGTGTGCAGCACACTGGGACTGAAAGTGATAGACGACGTGGCCACGCGCCTCGTTGCCGAGAAGATCATCGAGCTAAGCCAGCATGGCGTGCATGGGGTTTCTACTCTGCACGCGATGACGATCAAAGAGTTCAAAGCCGAATAGGCCGCCTCTCGGGCGCTTGCCTGCGGTGTCCTGTTGGCGTTTCCGTCAGTCGTCTCCTCGCTCTGCAAGCTCAGCCGTTAAAGGATCAACAAAGTGAGTTCGTCCACAGGAGGCGCACAAAATCAGATGAAACGTATGTGGCTTTTCGCCCGGTGTGACGTCATCGGGCTGCGCCCTGACGATGTACCCGGTATTCGGGCATAGGAACATGAACACGCGCATAGGCAGACCTGCTACTTGTGCTCATTCGTCGTTCCAAGATTGCAAATAGTTCAAGGCGGCGTTCCTCTGCCCGATCAGATTTTCTTGTCTCTGAGCCCCGCCATTGCGCGGGGCTCTTTGTTTGAATGACGGGTGTGCACAACGGAGCCGTCTGAGACGTGCCGGATCGTCCAATTGTCGATATCGAGTTGATTGAAGGCTTGCGGCTGGCGCTCGCCATAAAGCTTCAAGGGAGCGTAGCATTGGGAAACTTTGGTCCACTTGAATTCGAGATTACGTAGCGTACTTTTGGGACATACGCGGTTGAAATATCTCTTTCTTGTTGGGCCGCCCTAAAAAGTTATCCCACTTATCCACCGTCTTTTTATACTGAGCTAGTTTATACAGATTCGGCAAAGGGCCCGCTTCAAGTTAGCAATTGTCGAGTGGTCCCTCGCCCAGTTCGAGCGGCCCCCGTTGAGAGTTCGGGAGAAGCTGGCTGGTCGAGCGTCCCCAAACGCCGTCATCAGGTCGGGGAAAGTCCATGGGTGTCAAGATACAGTTCTCGGTGCTCAAGCCGCTAAACCCGTGCCCCATATGCGGCGCTGAGACCGCTCTTGCAGAGATCGAGCCCCACCCTCTGCACGTCAATTTCGAGATTTACGGATATCTGTGTGACCGGTGCGGGCCGGTCAAAACCTTGGTTGTGCTTCGAGCGTAGAGACTCCGCGTGACGACGAAATTGCAGCTCACTTCACGCCTAAAATCCACCTCCTCCACTTCTGCTAACGCGCGCTCTGCCATTTTAAGAGTTGGGTTGAAAAATCCGGCAAGGCTACCATCTTGATCCGCGCGGCGCAGCCAAGCGGCAATGCTATAGGCGTCGTGCTGATCACCCGTCCGTTCCTCACGATTGAAGCCGCGACTCCACAACGCCGGATAGACCTCGACGATAGCGGAACGGCTATCCGGGATGTCCCATCCGTCGAAAGGCCAGAAGTGCACGCGCGCACCAAGCCGTTGGCGAATGAACCGCAGCCAGGGAATGCCAGCGTGGGTAGATTTGGCCACTGCCCCCTGCACATCAAAATGAAAAACGGATTTCGCGCCACGCGCGCGCTCCTCCGTCAGACGGCGCCAGCGGGCGTTGCCCATTCGCGCGGCGCCATTGCCGACAAGGCCGTGGCGGACGAAATCTACGTAGATGTCTCGGTCGGTCGGCCAATGTCGTTGGAAATCGTCAAGAAAGTTGGACCAGGCAGGTTTGAGGCCGTGCGTCTCGAAATATCGAATTGGAAAAGAGAAGCCGTGGTCGATGCCGACCAGAGTGGGCGCATCCTCGGCAAGCCGTTCGACAAGCCATTCGGCGATCCCACGACGGGTCCAGTACTTGCGCGCGCTCGGGGGTGGGATCGCTTCGAAGGGCGGTGATGCTCGATCCGCTGCATAGATGCGCAGACCTTTTAGGCTCGCTGTTGGCGTCTCAGCGCCTGAATAATCGATGCCGACATACCGTGCGAACGCTGGCATTTATGTGCCGTCGTCAGTGATCCGACCCCTCTACCACCCACCATAGAATCATCCTCCAGCCAAAAAAGCATGTCCAGGGCAACGACAAGTTAGTAAGCCTCCCTCGTCTTCGCGCCACGTAAACGAGGGAGGATAATTTGGCGATTGTCGTTCTTGCCCACGGTGGCTGGTCTGCGGCTTGGGCGTGGAAGAAGGTGCGCCCTTTAATGGCCGCAGCCGGACATCATTTCTTCACGCCAACCTACACCGGACTGGGCGAGCGGGCGCACTTGGCGAGCCCCTCAAATGATCTCGAAACTCATATTCAGGATTTGCTTGGCGTCCTGACGTTTGAGGACCTACGCGAGGTCGTGCTGATCGGTCACAGCTACGGCGGTATGGTAGCGACTGGTGTGGCCGACCGAGCGCGGGATCGCGTGGCGCAGTTGATCTACCTTGATGCCTTCGTGCCGACTAGCGGCCAAGCCTTGATCGATTTGGTACCACCCGCCGAGCGGCAACGACTACTGGATAGCGTTAAGACAGGGGACGGCTGGCGCGTCACACCTAATCCAACTCCGCCCGATACGTCTCCAGAGGATTTGGAGTGGATCAGCAAGTACAGGATGCCGCAGTCGGTTAAGTGCTTCGAGCAGCCGCTCCGTTTGCAAGCTGAACTCAGCTTGCCCCGCGCATATATCCACTGCACCCGCTATGCCGATAAAAAGCCGTTTGCTCAGTTCGCGAGCCGCGCGAATGGCGAGGCTGGCTGGCAAGCCTATGAACTTGACGCCAGCCACAGTCCAAATGTCACCGCGCCGACTGCATTAATGGAGGTACTGAAGCAGATTTTACCCGAATAAATCATCGAACCGGCTTACCGGTCGGACCCGGCGATCACCTCGCCGAACAACTGCCAAGTGGTGCCGTCGAACTTCTGCAGTTGCATCTGCTTGATCGGCTGAAAGTCGTCGCATAGCTTCATACGTCTCAGCTTCGGTTGGATCGTTGGCGATCCAGCCTTGCACGTTCAAGCCCGTCGCGGGACAATCTGTAGATAAACGGACTCATCGACCTGATACGCACGGCTGATGACAGCCCGCAATTAAGGGAGAGTGTCCTGAGCGCGCGAATTGGACCAGCCCAAAGCTTCCCGCAAGGCTTTGGGCGAGCAAGACCACCGCGCGATGCTGACCGCCCGCAGACACTCCGCCCTTTGCGGAAGTTAACGGCGAAATTAGCGACCCGAGCAATGTTAGCCGCAATGCGCAGGGCTTTTTTGTTGGCACCTCGCCGCGCGTCGCACTGCGCGTTCATACCACTTGTCGATCATCGATCGAGCTAGCAGCTCAGCTTGCTCACGTGGCCGGCGACGACTTTTAGGGCTTTCGATGTCTGCTGGATGAAACGGACACGGTCCATTCGTCTCACTCGATCCGAGCGCGGGCCGTGAACTCTGATACCCTCGTACTTCATCGGAAGCCCTTTTGCGCGCGGTCGTTTTGCTTAAACGGCCAGGATGACCGACCATATCCTGGTCTGAATTCGGCGCGGAAAACCGGGACCAATCATTGCCAAGATCAGCCAGGAGATTCTCGCGGAGATGATCGAACAACACGATCCCACGTGAGTTTTTTCATGAACAAGTTTCGAGAACTTGGTTTCACCGACTACAGCGGCGGAACCGAAGGCGGCATTGAAATCCACAGTCCACTACTAAACGTAGTGCTGCAGGACCAGCCGAAGATCAAAACTCGATTTTGCTCTTTGTCAGCCAGAGTAACAAAGATTTTGCGAATGGATTTGGCGAAGGACCAGTCGCGTCGCCGCACTTTACGGAGTGTCGTTTGAGCGCGACAGTGGTCAATTTTGACCAGACTCATCCTAACGACCTGTCCAGATTTACTGCGGTGCCCAATAGCGCAAAGGGCCGGGTCAGCGATCCATATCCTATGACGTCTCTCCATCTGTTTCACAATCGATGGGAAGTCACTTCGCAACTTAAACGTCTGCTTTTACCAAAGTCCTGGAGACACGACCTGAAGCTGAAGTCCAACATAACTTCTGGGGACAACCGCCGGGCCGATCTTCCTCGGCCCGTGTCACCGATGACTTCACCTGCTTTCGAGACACCCACGACTTCGCTTTTCCCGACCCAGGAAAGCTCAATCAGCGTGAAGGTTGAGGCGGTGGCGGAAGGCATTGTCGCAGAGTTCGCGGCTGACCGGTCCCGACTTCTGGATATCGTCGAGGCGGTCGAGCGTCGCTCAGGTTATGTCAGCAAAGAAGCTATCCAAGCGATCGCAAGGGGTCTTAGCATCCATCCGGTCGAAGTCGAGGACATGTTGTCCTTCTATGCCTTTTTCGACCGGCAACCGCGCGGACGCAATCGCATCCGCCTTTCGAAGACGCCTGTCTCGTTCATGAAAGGCGCCAAGGAGGTCGCACGCGCGTTAGAAGAGGCGATCGGCATATCCGTCGGCGGAACATCGGCGGATGGCGCGTTCACGCTGCAATGGACGAGCGACATCGGCATGGCCGATCAGGAGCCGGCCGCTCTCGTAAACGGGATGATCCTGACCGGGCTAACGTCGGGAGATGTTCCGCAGATCGTAACCGCCCTGCGGCAGGAGAAAATACCGCCGAAAGCAAAAGTCCGATCGAGCCTCGTCCAGCACCTTGTCCGGCGATTTTTGAGTTACGCCGCGAAGCGTATGGCGAAAGGGAGCGCTATTATGCACAGGCGCAACGGTTCTGTTTGTCCCGCCGCAATACCCTCTCTTTAGATACTAAACGAGTTAGCCGGTTGTACGAAAGGGAACGGGAGGAACTGCGAAGCAGGTCCTCCAACGTCCTTCGGATTGATCCACCGACCTGCCGCATTCACGACTTGTTGGCATTCCAATGCCCGGTGTACTTAAATTCTGGAGCCGCTTTTAGCTGATCGGCTGTAGCGTTCATGGCAGCATGCCACTTCTTGTCGGTGTCATTGTAACTCACTTTGACCTCTGACGGACTCACGGCAACGTAGTGCTCGCCCATGCCCAAGAAGCCGCCAACCGACAAGATGTAAGCTTGCGCATGTCCTTGCGGATTGAGTGCAATGTCCTTAATTTGGCCGACGTTCTTGTTATCATGGTTATATACGTCCAGGCCTACGATCTTAGAACTCAACTCATCCGAGTTTGGCACACTTACGAAGCGCGATCCCGAAGTGTTCCTTGCCACAAGCTTATCGTTTGACCCTGTTTGCTCTCCGGATTTGTCGCCCACCTCGGTCACTTCCGTAAGCGAGTTAGGACTTACGTTCATGACAACCGGATTTCCATTCTTGTCTTTGGCATGAACAAGGAAAGACCCGGGCGCGATCTTAATGTCGTTAAATCCGGCGGTCTGAAGCATATCTCGAATTTGCGCCCCCATTCCCTCTTTCGTATATGCGTTTTGATTTACTGGCGTTTTCATCGATGGCGCCTGATCGTGCGCCGTTTGCGCCATGACACCTGCTTGACTGAATACCAAAGCCATTGCCGCCGCTGAGGCCAATAAGACAGATTTCATTGTATAATCCTCCTGGGGATTGTGGGTGCGTCCCTCATCTACAGAAACAATTCGCGGAGAATGGCGGTCGTTCCGTGAAGTTTTTGTAATTCGAAGCCATGCGACCTTAAATAACCAAGGTCGGTGACGAGTTGGCAGACCTCGTGCTCAAAGACATTCGAAAGGAGGCGACGGTCGATGTTGGTGTCGAAAAATTAATTGAAAGCTAGACTTTTACACGTTGCAAAGAGCAGGGGCCGGACAAGCCTTGTTCTAGAGGCCATCCCCAAGGCTAGGACGTCTTACGCCCGCCTGGTGTTACACTCTGGGGGTTCGTTTGATCAAAGGTATTATTTTATTGCTCTCCAGACCTTCAATCGTAGCCTTTAGTTGCAGTGTCGCGTCCCCGAGTCTCGATGCATGGTCGGTCTTGGACAAGCGAGTTTCATTCGAACACGAAAGAGTGCGACGATCAGCCGCTTTGCGTGTCGAAACTTCGCCCCACGCTTCGTGGATATACAGCCAAGGAAAGAACGGTCGTCAAGGAGGACGCCGTCTTTGTCTGAAATTGATCGACCTTTAGCGTCAAACTGCTTGGGGGCTTCGAATGGGCACCTAAGTGCTTTCCGAAGTTTCGGGAAGTTGCATGCTCTGAGAGCAGCGATAGTATTCGGTGCCGCTAAGCTGTTCTCTATTTGGCGCATTGGGCTTCCCCCGCGTTCGCGCACTTCGCTGGCGTTTGCCGTCATATGCGTCGCTGTTGCGACTCTGGTTCGGTTGGCGCTTGGTTTCGTAAGTCCTGACAGCACCGTCTTCGCCACTTACTATTCCGCCACCCTTGTTGCTGCGCTCGTGGGCGGCGCGACTGCTGGCGGCTTTGCTGCTGCCCTAGGTGGAGCCGTAGCGCTCGCGCTATTCGTGCCACCGGACTGGGGGTTTGCTCAATTCCGGTTAGAACAAATCGTTAGCGCTACGCTATTTATCGGGTCTTCCATCATTATCATCGCGGCTGCCGAAAGTTACCGCGGCTTGCTTGCGCGTTTGCGTGAGGAAAAGGCGAGTAGGGAACTACTAACTCACGAACTGAATCACAGAGTGAAAAACATTGCGGCCAGTGTTCAAGGAATTCTGCATCAGACCTTGCGCAACGATAAGGAGGATAGAGATCGCGCGATAGCTCGAGTTACCGCACTTTTGGCAACGAATGCCATCCTCGTTAAATCTAATTGGCGCGGCGCCGCATTTCGCGATATCTTGGCGCAGGAAATGCGCCCTTACGATGGTTCTTTTTTTCAAATCTGCGGTAACGACTTTGATTGCTCTCCAGACTTGGCGGCCTTTCTGGCGCTTGGAGTGCATGAGCTGATAACGAACGCGGTGAAGTATGGCGCGCTCTCGCGTCCGGGCGGTACAGTGAAACTGAATTGGGAGAGCGTGCAGCGGGTGCTGCGCCTTGATTGGATCGAAAGTGGCGGCCCGAGCCCGCGCGAATGCGTCACAAAAGGATTTGGAACAAAATTACTTCAGACCGGCGCGCGACGCTTCGGCGGTAGCGTGCAAATGGCCTTTCATACAGACGGTTTGCGTGTGCATCTAACTTTGCAGATTCCAGAGTGTGGAACTGAAAGTTGGTAATTTCGGTCAAGGAGTTGCAGAGTTCAAGACAAGCGTCGCTTCGTCGCCTTCCTTCGTGCGAGTGCGGCATCTGAGCTAGTGCGTTAATAACTCGAGCGACGTATAGATGGCGCTGAGAAGGTTTTGGCTTTTTTCATCGGTGGCGGAATCGTCCAGCGGCCGGGAGTAAGGTCGTGCGTCGAGGCCGATAACGAGAAGCCATTATGCGAGCTTGCCAGGGTGCCGCCGCCTGCGCCCGTACCACACGACAAAGTTTGCCGCATTGTCCTCTTTGTACTGGCGTATCGGAATCCATCCGCCGAGCAGAAACATGTCGGGTGCCCGCCCATTCCCCGCGCGCGGCGCCTCCAGAGGTTCTCCAACACGACGTTCTTCCGTCGTGGTCCTCGACGTCGCCCGCCTTCGCCTTGCTGCTTGAAATCCATTCGGACATGGCCACGCCGACTGACGGGCCACCCCATCCGATTTCGCTGCAGGCGGTCGGATGCGCGTAGTACGCGAGCAGGATGTCATTAGCGGTGCGCATCTTAAAGAACGCGCTCGTGTCATGCCTGACCAAGCGGAGCCTTTTAATATGCCTTATTGCATGCGCTCTAACAGCGCGTCTGCTCTCGGGCGCCGCGTGAAAGCGGTGCCGAAGCAGCTGTCGCCTCCTCGTCAAGGGCTTTGTATCCGAGCCGCCATGCCTGCCGTCGCCGAGGCATGCCCGCGTTGCGAAAGCCGTCCGCTCTATGATGGTACAATTTGTCATCGACCAAAGCGGCTACGGGAATGGGCGGCCGGGTCGTCGGTGGCGGCATGATCCGCTGCCACCTTCAGGACGAGGCGGTCGTTCACCCTGGGACGCCGTGTGGCTTGTTCGGCAGCATCGGTCTGATGGCAGTCCATTCATCGTCGGTGAGTTCATAGCGCATGATTCGAAGCTCCCAGTTGTGAAGCTTGAATCCCGGGATGGTGGCCGATCTCAGTACGGTCTGGACCCGCTTCGGCCCAGCCTCGTGTCCGCTTTCAGGGCGAAGCCGACACGGATTGGCAGGTAAACCTGGCGGGATCGGTCGAAAACGACCCGAAGGCGACATTAACGACCAACCTCGCAGCCGCTAGGAACTCGCCGGTTTCTGGAACCGCGCCAACTATTAAGCGTCTAAATCATGTCGCTTCGGCGATAAGTGGCCGGTGCGGGCCAAGCGCAAATGACAGCATGTTCGGTAAACGGGCCGGCGTAGTTTCGGAAAGCTCAGCAAATGGACGCCTACTGGAACAGCCTAAAGAAGACGATAAGCGACGACAGCATGTCTATAGTGTTGTTCACTCTTTTTGTGCTCTGCCTCATCGGCCAAGGCTTATCAGGATGGCTCGCCTACAACCAATCGCTGCGGGCCGGCCATTTCCCAGCGGTCGCCTTGGGTGCCTATCTTGGCACCGGTAATTTCCTTGACGGAATGCTCAGCAACTGGCAGGCGGCGATCCTGCAACTGGCCGTGCTGATCGCTTTCAGTTCAGTGCTACGCCAAAAGGGCGCCGCCCATTCGCGCAAGACACAGCCAGCCAGCCGCCGGAAAGTCGATTGGAACCTCAGCCTTCGTCCGACAGCGCGCGAGTGGATCTACGCCAACTCGCTGTCATTGGCGTTTATTGGCATGTTTGTCGTGACCTTCCTGCTGCACGGCTTATTCGGGGAGTGGAAGTACAACGAAGATCAGGTGCTCCGCCATTTGGCTCCGATTTCGTTGGGCGCCTATGCCGTATCGTCGAGCTTCTGGCTTTCCGTTTTCCAGTGCTGGGAAGCGGAATTTTGGGCGATCGGAGCCTACATCGTTCTGAGCATATTTCTGCGACAGGAGAACTCACCAGAGTCAAAGCCCGTGGGCGCGAGCAATGAACAGACCGGGGGCGTAAACGAATAGGAGGCCAATTAACCGAGACGACGCACCGACGACAGCGAGTGGTCCATGTTCGCGGGGCAAGCAAAGGCTCGGGGCGATATCCAAAATGGGCGAACGCACGCTCAGGCACCTACTCATCATTGGCAGCAGCGCCGTCGTGCTTCAGGCAACCAAAAGCGGCGTCCCAAAAGGTTCGTGGTTCGAACAGATGCTGGCTCGCAAACCGCGCATGCTGGTGACCGTCATCACTTCGGCATTGCGTTCGGAGACGCCGAATGCTCGCAAAACGCGATCGCCGGCAATAATGACTAAATTATCGAAGGGGGCTGAGTGCGAGCTTCGCAGTATCGCTTTCGAAATTAGGCGATTGCATAGCTACGAACATTCGATTTATTCTTTCGGATTCGATTTCCAAAGTTGGCTCGCTCTCGTTGCAAAGATCCATTTCGGGAGCTTAGTAAAGCATGATGTCTCACGCCTTGCGCGAATTTGGTCCCGAAATTTGGATTGGCGACGGCCCGATCGTTTCTTTCTTTGGGTTTCGCTATCCTACGCGCATGGCACTCATCAGGCTGCAGGACGGGAGCCTCTTCATCTGGTCCCCGGTCGCGCTCACGGCTGCGCTCAAGGACGAAATCGATACTTTAGGCCCGGTACTTTTCCTTATCACCCCAAACCGCCTACACCATCTGTTTCTGGAGGAATGGAAGTCGGCCTACCCGCGAGCTGGTCTCTATGCCCCACCCGGCCTGCGCAAAAAACGCAAGGACCTTGCATTCGACGCCGAATTGGGCGAATGCGCCGAACCGGAATGGGCGTCCGACATTTGCCAGATTGCGTTTCGCGGCAGCCCGCTGACCGAGATCATCTTTTTCCATCGCGTTAGCAATACGGCGCTTTTCGGCGACCTCATTCAAAATCTGCCGGCGGACTGGTTCACGGGCTGGCGTCGTGTTGTCGCCAGGCTTGACGGCATCTGCGGAAAAAAGCCCGGCGCTCCACGGGAATGGAAGGCAACTTTCATAAATCGCCGTGCGGCTCGCGCCGCACTCGATGGCATTCTCTCCTGGCCGATAGAACGGGTCGTGCTCGCGCATGGTGAACCAGCGTCAACGAATGGAAGAGTGTTCGTGCGCGACGCTTTTGATTGGCTAACCGGACACGGCCCAGATAACTTCCAGTCCGACTGAACGACCGGCGTCGCCTTTCGAACGTTTTCCTAATGAACGCGCGGCTGCTAGGGCGAGCCAAGATTATGCGCGGAACCTAACGGTGTCGGAAATTCCTAAATGCCCCCTGCATCGTCGCCCTGTAACCCCGACGGTCCTTGCCGCCTGGAGCAAGTGAGCGGGACACGACCGCTGACGCTACGATTAAGCCAATGCATGCAAGTCCGGCACGCAACCATGTGGGGTTGAACGGAAACGCGTGGACTCTCGATTGCGCATCAAATCGGCCGTGCGCGCCAGGATCACCGCGCCCGGCTTCGAAAAGATTGTCTGGCCGATGAGGATCAGCGGGTTGATTGGTTGTCTCGTTCTTTATCCCCTTTTTGGCCAACAAATGGTCCGCGATGGACGGTACCAGCATCTGCGCGACAATTGCTTTAACCGTTGAACGCCCCAGCCAATATTCGCGGGGATTCTCGCGCACAGCACGCAGCACCGCGTGCGCGACCGTCTCGGGCTGAAAGATCGGCGCCACGGGGGCGACCCTTTTAACGAATTTGTTGCGCGCCCAGTCAAATTGCGGCGTATTCACCGCGGGCAAATGCACCATCGTTAGCCGAACATTGCTGCGTTCATAGAGCAACTCGCTACGCAGTGAATCGACAAATCCACGGACGGCCGACTTGGCGGCGCAATATGGTCCTTGGAAGGGTATGGATCGGTAAGCCAATGCCGATCCGATGCAAATGATAACACCGCGATTGCGCTGTCGCATGTATTTAAGCGCCGCCAGCGTACCGTGAACTTGCCCGAGGTAAGTCACCTGGGTCACGCGATGGAATTCTTCCGGCGTTATGTCAACGATGCTCGCGTAAACGGTCACCATCGCGTTGTTGACCCACACATCGATCGGTCCGAGCTCCGCCTCGATCCGATCGGCGCAGGTTAACACCGCGGCTGGGTCGGCCACATCAGCTTCGAGCGCCAGCGCTTGGCCGCCGGCTGTCTCGATCTCCCGCTTGGTGCTGTCCAATCCTTCCCTGCCACGAGCGATAATTCCAACTCGCCAGCCCTGCTTTCCGAAAGCGACCGCGACAGCCCGTCCGACGCCGGCACTCGCGCCGGTGACCACTGCGGTTCGGCGTGCCGTCGGCCCGAGTGGCTCGGACAGGGAATCATTTGCCATCTGCTTTTGACCTTTTCAGGCCAACGTGTGAGTTGCTGCTGGGTTCACTGACACGGCGCGAAGCCGCTCGGTTCGTTTATGGAATGCGGCGGCGACCGCTGGCTGCCGCTAATCGGTCGCCAAAAAGGCGGCGTACAGTTCACGGTGTAAGTGAGAAAAAATAGATTGAGATAAGCGGCTTAGGCTTGACCACCAATCAGCCATCTGCCGGCAACACGCCCCGATGGACGAAGAGTGCAGAACCCGGGATGCCGTGCTCAATTTCGGTCCAGAGAACCCGGCCGGGGCAACTTGTCGCGCTTGAACGTGGGAAAGTGCTGCCGCTCCAAGCGTTGCACTAAGCTTTTTAGAATGCCTCACGCTGATTGCGGCGCCTAAGGCGAAATTCACGGCGAAATAGACATGTTGCGATGATTACAGTTGTTGCGAGCGCCGGCGAGGGCGCACGAGGCAATTTCGGTCGGCGCGGCGTACCCCGAAGCACAGTGCGCCGCCGGCGTTTGCGCCTCGTCGGAGTGCCTCTGCGATGAATGCGAGACGCCGCAGCATCCAAGGACCTGCGCGATCGCATTGGGCAGCGTTTGCGCCGCTTCTGTTGAGCGGTTGCTCGTCCTCCCCTCATGGGACCTTCCTCGATCCACAAGGGCCGATCGCTGCTGCACAGCGCACGCATTTCATCGATGCCGTGCTGCTCATGATGATCGTCGTTTTGCCCGTTCTGGTGCTCACTCCCTTCTTCGCGTGGAGATATCGCTATAGGAACGCATCGTCACCCTACAGGCCCGATTGGTCGTTCTCGTGGCCGCTCGAGATCGCTATTTGGGGCATTCCCTTCGCAATCGTCGGCGTGCTCGCCGTCTGGCTGTGGATGAGCACACACGCGCTCGACCCCTATGCTTCGCTTTCGCGGGGCAAGCCGCCGCTCGGCGTGGAAGTGGTGGGCTATGACTGGAAGTGGCTTTTTATCTATCCGGACCTCGGCATCGCCAGCATCGGCCAGTTGACTTTCCCGGCAGACCAGCCGCTCGCGCTCGAACTCACCTCCGATACAGTAATGCAATCATTCTTCATTCCCGCGCTCGGGAGTCAAATCTATGCAATGGCCGGCATGGTTACGCGGCTCCATTTGCAGGCAAGCTCCCCGGGAGCGTTTCGAGGCGAGAACACCCAGTATAACGGCGACGGATTTTACCAACAAAAATTCACGGCGGAGGCGACGACGCCCATCGCCTTCAATGCCTGGACCGATATGGTCAAGGCAAAGGGCATCCCTATGACGTCGACGGCTTACGGCATCATTCGGCAACGGAGCACATTAAACGCAATGCGCCACGCCTTGAGCGCGGACCAGATGCCGGCCGGCGTCCTTTATTTCAAGGACGTTCCGCGCGACTTTTTTCACAATATCGTCCGGTCTTTTCATGGCGGTCCGTCCGAGATCACGGTCTTGCGAAACGGCGCGGTGGCGAAGGCGGAGTGACGCAGATGTCCGCCTGGCACGTCTTGTTCGGAAGACTGAGCCTTCATGCTCTGCCCTTCTGGGACATGCTGCAGAATCCCACGCGGGAAAATATCATCAACGGCATCATCGCGAGCACCGCTGCCGCGATCGTGGTGTTCGGAGCTGCCATTGTGATATTTCTCATCACCTGGCACGGCAAGTGGCTTGTGCTGTGGTCTGAATGGCTCACCAGCGTTGACCACAAGCGCATTGGTATCATGTACATCGTGCTGGCGTTCGTGATGCTCGCGCGTGCGCTGATCGAAGCCGCTCTGATGCGCGCGCAGCAGGCCTTCGGCCTCGACGGGGGCTTCCTGACGCCCGAGCATTTCGGACAGCTTTTCAGTACCCACGGTTCGATCATGATCTTTTTCATGGCGATGCCGTTTCTCACGGGAATGATCAATTACGTCATGCCGCTTCAGATCGGAGCGCGCGACGTCTCGTTTCCGGTAATGAATTCGATCAGTCTGGGATTGACGGCGGCCGGTGCGGGGCTCGTCATGATTGCGCTGGTCATCGGCAAGTTCTCGACCGGAGGTTGGAGCGGTTATCCGCCTTACACCGAGGTTGGCTTCAATCCTGGCGTCGGACCGGACTACTGGATCTGGGCGATTTCGCTGTCGTCGCTCGGCTCGATGATGACCGGGATCAACTTCGCTGTCACCATCTACAAGCGCCGCGTTCCGGGCATGGGCTATTTCCGCATGCCGCTATTTACCTGGACGGCCCTGTGCACCAGCATCCTGATGATTTTTGCGATGCCGCCGCTCACCCTTGTGACGATCATGCTCGCGTTGGACCGCTATCTCGAGTTCCACTTCTTCACCAACGACCTCGGCGGCAACATGATGAACTACGCCAACCTATTCTGGCTGTTCGGCCACCCCGAGGTCTATATTCTCATATTGCCGGCATTCGGCGTCTATTCGGAAGTGTTCTCGACATTCTCAGGCAAAGTACTTTACGGCTACAAATCCCTGGTATTTGCCACGATGACAATCGCCATTCTCTCGTTCACGGTGTGGCTGCACCACTTTTTCACCATGGGACAGAGCGCGCACATCAACGCCGCTTTTGGCATCGCCACGATGTTGATCGGAATTCCAACGGGGGTGAAGGTCTACGACTGGCTGCTGACCATGTTCCGCGGCCGCGTTCGTTTCTCCGTGCCGTTGGTCTATTCGCTCGCTTTCATGATTTTGTTCGTCATCGGTGGACTGAGCGGCATCCTGCTCGCCAATCCGACCATCGATTACCAAGTCCACAACAGCCTTTTCCTGGTGGCGCACTTCCACAATATGCTGATCCCCGGCCTGCTTTTCGGCATGCTGGCAGGTTACCATTTCTGGTTTCCCAAGGCTTTCGGCTTTCGGCTTGACGAGCGGTGGGGAATGATCTCGGCAATATGCTGGATCATCGGTTTCACCCTGGCCTTTTTTCCGTTGTATGCGCTCGGCCTTCTCGGTTTTCCGCGGCGGACCGTTTCCTACTTCGAGCCGATGTTCCTGCCGTACATGATCGTGGCTTTGCTGGGCGCATGCGTGCTCGTTGCTGCGCTCGGCGCACTGGTCGTTCAACTTTCGGTCTCGGTGCGCCACAGAAAGCGAAACCGTGTTACCGCCGGAGACCCCTGGGATGGGCGGAGCCTCGAGTGGGCGGTCGCGGCGCCACCGCCGGAATACGACTTTGCACTACTGCCCGTCGTGACTGGCCGCGATGCCTTCATGCGAGCAAAGGAGACCGGAACCGCGTATCAACACCCGGACACGTTTTTCGACATTACGATGCCTCGAAACAGCGCCATGGGAATGATCTCTTGCATAGCAGGAGCCGTTATTGCCTTCGCCCTCGTCTGGCACATTTGGTGGCTGGCGGTCGCGGCAGGTCTGTTGGTCTTGGCGGCAATTGTCGCGCGGGGATTTGCTCGCGACACGCATAAGGTTATCCCGGCAGAGGAGGTGCGGGAAACTCACATGCGTTGGCTTAGCCTGGTCGCCGCTACCCGCCCGATCTCGCGAACCCGCGAGGTCGAAGCAGCGAACGCGGGACTTGCCGCCCATCCGCTCAGGGAGGCTGCCGAATGAGAGGCGAAGTCTCCGCCAAGCATCCTGGGATCAATCTCGGTTCCGCCCACATCGAGGAAGCCGAAGAGTTGCTGTTCGGCTTTTGGGTCTTTTTGATGAGCGATGCGGTCCTCTTCGGACTGCTCTTCGCCACCTACGCCACAATGCTTCATTCGACAGCCGGCGGTCCGACCCCGACAATGCTGTTCGACATTAGAAGCGCCTTCATTGAGACGATCTCCCTGTTGTTGAGCAGCTTCACCTACGGCATGGCTTCCCTGTCACTCAAACACGGGGGCAGCCCGAGGCCGCTTCTGGCATGGCTGGGCCTGACGCTTATCTTGGCGGTGGTGTTTCTAGGCTTCGAGCTTCACGACTTCTCGTCAATGTTCCACAAGGGTGGAGTACCAAGCCGCAGCGGTTTTCTTTCAGCTTTCTTCGCCCTCGTGCCGCTTCACGGTCTGCACGTGGCCACCGGCTGCATCTGGATGATCGCTCTTGTTGGGCAGCTTGCCGTCTACGGCATCGACAATGATGTCAAGCTCGGCTTCTTGCGCCTCGGCTTGTTCTGGCATTTTCTGGATATCGTGTGGATCGCAATTTTCTCGGTGGTCTACTTGGGAGGGCTGGCGTGACCGCGGACCGAGAGAATAGGCGCTCCCGCATATCTCACGTTTGGGACGTCTGCGTCGCTCTTGCCGCGGTTGCTTCATTGGCACTTGCGCGACCGCTTAGGGAGGTGCCAAGGCCCTCAAGTTCGCGGAATACCGATAACGACGAATACAGGCGCGATTTGCACTCGTATATATGGGGCTTGGTTCTCGCGCTTACACTGACGTCGGTACCCTTCGCCCTGGTATACTGGACGCTCCTATCAAGAGATGCGCTGATTTACACTATCGGGGCCTTCGCCCTAGTCCAGATCGTCGTTCATTTTCGATTTTTTCTTCACATCAATCCGCCAAAGCAGAAGGTGGATGACCTCCAGCTCATCCTGTTTTCCAGCCTTATCCTGATCGTCATGGCCGGCGGAACGATTTGGATTATGGCCAACCTTGCTGTGCGGATGATGTAGCAAGGTACCAATCAATTCAAGCCTTCGTCGTCCGCGACGAGAAGGCGAGTGCGGGAGGTGGTCGCTTCTTTGGAAGCATGTGCCGCCTCAAGATGCGGGATCGCATAGTCAAACTTCGGCGACGGCATCAGGCTCCGAGCCGCGAACGAAGACTGTTTGTACTACTCGCCGTATCCCGCAATGTGCACCGTTTCTTGAAGTGACTTTAGGTCGCTGCGACGCAACGTTTCCTGTGGCTCCACGTTCATTCTATTAAGAGCACCTATTGGACCGCGCACCTTTCGTGGGCGGGAGGCGTCATGAGCATGAACGTAAGCGAGTTTGTCTGGCGACGTCTCTCGGAGTGGGGCTTGAGACGCGTTTACGGCTACCCTGGAGATGGCGTTGGCGGGCTGGATGTGGCCTTGGAAAAATCCAGAGATTTAATGGAATACGTCCAGGTCCGACACGAAGAAATGGCGGCCTTCATGGCCTCAGCTCACGCCAAGTTCACGGGTCAGGTCGGCCTTTGCTATGCGACCTCGGGGCCGGGCGCGATCCATCTGCTCAACGGCCTGTACGATGCCAAAATGGATCACGTTCCGGTTGTCGCGTTGGTCGGACAACAGGCCCGCATGGCGCTCGGCGCCTCGTACCAACAGGAAGTCGATCTGCAGAATTTGTTCAAGGATGTAGCAAGCGAATTCGTCGGAATGGCAAGCGTCCCTGAACAGGTCCGCCATTTAATCGACCGCGCGGTGCGCATCGCCCATGCCAAGCGCGCGGTAACCTGCGTGATCTTACCCAACGATCTGCAGCTTTTGCCCTACGCCGATCCGCCTGTTGCGCATGGCGCGACCCATACCGGAATTGGTTACGCGGGTCCGGCGAAATTGCCGGACGAGGCCAGTCTTCGAGCGGCCGCCGATGTGCTGAACGCCGGCAAGAAGGTGGCCATGCTGGTTGGGGCGGGCGCGCTGGAGGCGACCGACGAGGTGATCGCGGTGGCGCAACGGCTGCGCGCAGGCGTCGCCAAGGCCTTGTTAGGCAAGGCGACCGTGCCGGACAATCTTCCATTCGTCACCGGCTCGCTGGGCCTGCTGGGCACCAAGCCGAGCTGGGATCTGATGAAGGGCTGCGACACTTTGTTGATGGTTGGCTCTGCCTTTCCTTACAGCGAATTTCTCCCCAAGCCGGGAGCGGCCCGCGGCGTACAGATCGATATCGATGGCAGCCGACTTAGCCTGCGCTACCCGATGGAAGTCAACATGGTGGGCGACAGCGCAACGACACTGCAGGCGTTGCTGCCGATGCTCGAGCAGAAGGACGAAAGCGCCTGGGGGCGCGGCATCGAAAGTGGAATGAAGTCCTGGTGGAAGCTGCTTGAGGAGAGAGCGATGAATTCGGCCGATCCGCTCAATCCCCAGCGCGTGTTTTGGGAGTTGTCGCCGCGGCTGCCAGACAACGCGATTATTACCGCGGATTCTGGCTCGGTCGCCAATTGGTATGCGCGCGACCTTCGGATCCGCCGCGGCATGAAGGCCTCGCTTTCCGGTGGCCTGGCTTCGCTTGGCGCCGGCACGCCTTATGCGGTCGCGGGCAAGATGGCATTTCCCGATCGCACCGTTATAGCCTGCATGGGCGACGGCGCAATGCAGATGAACGGCCTGAATGTCATGATTACGATCTCAAAATATTGGCGGCAGTGGTCCAATCCACGCCTGATCGTGTTGGTGCTTAATAATCGCGACTTGAATCAGGTGACGTGGGAAGAGCGCGTTCAGCTCGGCGAAGGCAAAACCGAAATGACGCAAAGCCTCCCCGATTTTCCTTATCACAAATATGCCGAGCTGGTTGGCCTCAAAGGCATCTTTGTGGATCATCCCGATCGGGTCGGAGCGGCCTGGGATGAGGCATTGGCGGCCGACCGCCCGGTTATCCTCGAAGCTTATACCGATCCGAACGTCCCTCCACTGCCGCCTCACATCACTCTCAAGGACGCCAAGAACTTCATGAGCATGATGCGCGACGAGCCGGAGCTTGGCAGCGTTTTGAAAAACAGCGCAAAGGAGCTCTTAAGCAGCGTCCTGCCCGGAAGAGACTGAGATGATGGTAACTGTTCCGATCGCCAGGGTGAATGCCGGCGCGTTCACTATACCGACCGATAAGCCGGAGGCCGACGGGACCCTTGCCTGGTCGTCCACCACACTGATTGTGGTCGAGATCTCGGCCGGCAATCAAGTCGGCCTCGGGTATACCTATGCCGGGTCCTCCATTACGCAGTTGATATCGTCGAAGCTGGCCGAAACGATAGTGGGTTTGGACGCGATGGACCCACAGGCCGCTTGGCGCGCCATGCAGCGCGCCGTTCGCAATCTTGGTCGCGAAGGGCTCGCCGCAACTGCAATATCCGCAGTCGATACCGCGCTCTATGATTTGAAGGCGCGGCTGCTCGATCTGCCCTTGGCCACGCTCCTCGGCGCCTATCGTGATGAGATCCCGATTTACGGCAGCGGCGGTTTCACAACTTATTCCGACGACGAACTGAAGAGCCAGCTCGGCGGCTGGGTGTCGCGGGATGGCTGTGCCTTCGTCAAGATGAAGGTCGGCAGCGATCCGGATGACGATCCGCGGCGGGTCGCCGTTGCCAAGGCGGCAATCGGTGAGGCGAAACTGTTTGTCGATGCGAATGGAGCCTATTCGGTCAAACAGGCCATGGCGCTCGCGACGGATTTCGCGGACCAGGACGTCGCCTGGTTCGAAGAACCGGTTTCTTCCGACGATCTGAGTGGTTTGCAGACGATCCGCGCGCGCGCTCCTGCCGGCATGGACATCGCCGCCGGCGAATATGCCTATACGGTTTCCTATGTGCGGGACATGCTGCAGGCTCATGCCGTCGACGTTCAGCAGGCCGACGTGACGCGCTGCGGCGGCGTGACCGGGTTTTTGCAGATCGCCGCTGTTTGTGAGGCATTCCAGGTTGATCTGTCGGGACATTGCGCGCCAGCACTCCATCTGCATGTCGCCTGCGCGGCCCCGCGGTTTCGCCATCTCGAGTGGTTTCACGATCACGTCCGTATCGAGCAGCGCCTGTTTGAAGGCGCTCCGGTGCCGCGAGGCGGGATCATTCGCCCAGATCTGTCACAGCCCGGCCACGGCCTGACCTTCAGGCATCAGGATGCCGAACGCTATGCCGCCTAGAAGGAATCTCGGATTGCTGCCAGATCGGGGATCTCTCGCACGTGCTGGCACTGGGTGTGGGAGTGCCGGACTTGCCTCCATCGGGCTTGCTGCAGTCGGATTGATTATCGGATCCGAGATGTTGCGCCGCGCGCGCCCGCGCACTGTCGTTCCGGGTCCGCGTCGATTCGTTGCTGCTGGTGTGTTTGGTGGCCCGCTTGCCGATGATCGCGCCACGGTTATTGCCGCCCGCCGCCTCAATCGAGCGGCCGGCATTTTGTCCGCGTCGGTTCTCACCGACAGCGCGGTGGAGCATTATCGCGGCTCGTTCAAGAACAAGGCGATGTTCACGCCCCTTATCGTGTCGATTCTCGCGCTTGCCGCCAGCGTGCACGGCACGTCTGATTTACGGCCTGCAGCGCACGCGCTGCGAGATGCCATCTACGGCATAGCGGCCGTAACTGGGTTGGTGGGCACCGGGTTCCACCTCTACAACGTGGGCAAGAAAACCGGCGGCTTTTGTTGGCAGAACCTGTTCTACGGCGCTCCGCCCGGCGCGCCATTCGCGATTTTGTTGTCTGGGCTTCTTGGCTTTTGCGCGGAGCGCGTGCGCGAGACCATGCGCTGGGCCACTCCGACGATCTTCCGGCTACCGGCGGGCCGCGCCATGGCCGCTCTTATCGGCGTGGGACTTTTAGGGACGACAGGTGAGGCCGGCCTCATGCATTTCCGCGGCGCGTTCCACAATCCGTTGATGTTGCTGCCTGTTACTCTGCCGCCGGTCGGAGCAATCCTCTTGGGATCGGCAGCCGCTGGCAAGCCTGGGCGCAATCTCTGGGTTAGCCGTTGGTGGATGCGTTTGTTGGCGGTGATGGGATTTGGCGGTGCCGCTCTGCATGTCTACGGCGTCTCGCGCAACATGGGCGGCTGGCGTAACTGGAGCCAGAATGTCCTCAACGGTCCCCCGATTCCCGCGCCACCAAGCTTTTCCGGTCTCGCGCTCGCCGGCTTGGCCGCGCTCGGCCTAATGAATGACCACCCCGATGCCTGACCATAAATCTTTGCGCCTGACCGCTGGCCGCTTCCCCGGTTACGACGTGCTGTCGAAGCGTCTCACGCCGTCCTGGAACAAGAAGACCCGGGACGTAGTCACGCGGCGGCTCGCGATCGGCGCCGATCCGAAATTCTTTTCGGCCGACGAGTTTCAAACGGTTGGTGCCATTGCTGATCGAATCGTGCCGCAACCGGTCACGAGGCCGCCGATACCGGTGGCCGCCCTCGTGGACGACAAACTGCATCGGCGCAAGCATGACGGCTATCGCGTGGCCGGGATGCCGCGGGACGATGAAGCCTGGCGAAGAGGTCTCGCCGCATTGGATGAAGAGGCGAAGCGGGCTTACGGCGCCCGCTTCCACGACCTTTCCGATTTGAACAAAGACACGCTGCTGCAGCGCATGGCGCAGGGCGAGCTCAAAGGGGCCAGTTGGGGATCAATGTCCTCCGGCGCCTTCTTCAAAATGCGCATGGCGCGCGACCTCGTTCGTGCCTATTACGCCCATCCGACGGCCTGGAGCGAGATCGGGTGGGGAGGCCCGGCGAGTCCGCGCGGCTATGTCCGCATGGACTTTAATGAGCGCGATTCCTGGGAGGCGGCCGAGGCCAAGGATGGCGCGGTCGAATTCGGCGCGCCGGAAGAATTGCCGTGTCGGCTGATCCCCTGGAGATCCCGCGCGCCGCCAACGGGCGAGCGCCCGACGTCTTCCGTCCCGGCGGCTGGGTCCCGATGCGCCAATTTGAGGAAGACGTTCCAGTGGACTTCGTCATCGTGGGCACCGGCGCGGGCGGCGGAACGCTGGCCTGCAAGCTGGCCGAATACGGTTTTTCCGTCGTCGCATTGGACGCCGGACCATACTTCAGGCCGCTGGAGGACTTCGCCTCGGACGAATCCGAGCAGACGAAGTTGTATTGGACCGACGACCGCATCGTCGACGGCGACAACCCGCTGCAGATGGGAAGCAACAACAGCGGGAAGGCGGTCGGCGGATCTACCGTCCATTTCGCGATGGTCTCCCTGCGGTTCCGGCCGGAATGGTTCAAATCGCGCAGCCTCCTCGGCTATGGCGCCGACTGGCCGGTCGACTGGCGCGAGATGTGGACCTACTACGCCGAAGTCGAGCAAGCGCTGAAGATCTCCGGGCCGGTCACCTATCCGTGGGGACCGTCGCGGCCCCGGTATCCCTATCGGGCCCACGAGCTTAACGCTGCCGCACGCGCGCTGGCTCGGGGATGCGAGGCATTGGGGATCCGTTGGACGGAAACCCCGCTGGCCACGCTCTCGGCGCCGCGTGGCCTGGCGCATCCTTGCGTGTATCGCGGCTTCTGTGTGACCGGTTGTTCGACCAACGCCAAACAGAGCGCGCTGGTGACGTGGCTGCCACGCGCGCTTGCAGCCGGTGCTGAAATTCGCGACCTCGCCATGGTCGGCAAGATCGACGTCGATGGGTCGGATCGGGCCGCGGGGGTGCACTATATCCGCGAAGGCCGCTGGAGGTTTCAGCGCGCCCGCAATGTGGTCGTTGCGGGTTACGCGATCGAGACGCCGCGGCTGCTGTTGAACTCGGCCACCGATCGGTTTCCCGACGGCCTCGCCAACAGCTCGGGTCTGGTGGGAAAAAACCTGATGGCTCAATCCAATCAGGCGGTGTGGGGTGTCTTGGACGACGAGGTTCGCTCCTACAAAGGGCCGCCTTCGCTCGCCATCACTGAGCACTGGAACTACGTGGACAAAGGCAAAGATTTCTTCGGCGGCTATTGCTACATGAGCCAGGGGCCGTTGCCGCAGCTATGGGCCAATACGCAGATGAGCGCGCGCGGACTGTGGGGCGCCGGCCTCATACGCGAGATGGAAAACTACAATCATGTCGTCGGCCTGAAAATCGTCGGCGAGATGCTGCCTCAGGAGTCAAATCGGGTCACCCTTGCCGACGAGGTCGATCAGTACGGGCTTCACATTCCACGTATCACATACTCGTGGTGCTACAACGACCAAAAGCTGATCGACCACTCCCTGAAATTCATGACCCGCGCGATGCAAGCGATCGATGCGCGGGACATCTGGACTCAGGACGACGACACCTGTCATCTCAACGGCACGGCGCGGATGGGGGATGATCGGCGCACCAGCGTCGTCGACACCAACTGCCGCAGTTGGGACATTCGCAACCTCTGGATCTGCGACGGCTCGGTCTTTCCGACGGTCGGGGGCGTCAATCCGTCTCTCACCATCCAGGCCATAGCCTGCCGCACGGCTGATCGCATCAGGGGCTTGGCGGCGGCCGGCGAGCTATGATCCAGACACGCCTGAGCGTCGACACGGCACCCGATCGGCGCAGCTCAGCTCCGTCGCCGGTGGGTCGGCCGTTATGAGCGAGCTTCTCGAAGATTATGGAATGATCGGCGACGGCGAAACTGCGGCGCTCGTCTCCCGCGACGGTTCTATCGATTGGCTCTGCTGGCCGCGGTTCGACTCGCCGGCCTGCTTTGCCGCTTTGCTCGGCGACGATCGGCACGGCTATTGGCGACTTCGCCCCATGGGCGAGCCAATACGACAAACGCGCCGTTACCAGGACGAAACGCTTATCCTCGAAAACCGGTTTGCGACCGCCGCTGCCGAGGTCGCGATCGTGGATTTCATGCCGGTCGGTTTCGGTCCTTCGGCGGTGCTTCGGATCGTCAAGGGCCTTCACGGCCGCGCCAGCGTAGAGATGCAGTTGAAGCTCCGTTTCGAATACGGGGCGATGTTGCCCTGGCTGACGGCCGACGCAAACTCGATCATTGCCGAACTCGGACCGCATCGCGTCATCCTCCGCAGCAGCGCGAAGATCTCGATCGAC
The DNA here is from genome assembly GCA_963829395.1 of uncultured Alphaproteobacteria bacterium. Lineage (GTDB taxonomy): Bacteria > Pseudomonadota > Alphaproteobacteria > Rhizobiales > Xanthobacteraceae > BOG-931. Next base: position 483,155 of record CAWHHX010000008.1, read on the forward strand.
GGCGACGTGGTACGGAGCTCCTTCGAGGTGAACGAGGGTGAGCAAGTCGCGTTCGCGCTGAGCTACCATTCGGCGGCAGAAGCATCGCAGCCGCCGATCGACTGTGAGCGGGCGCTGAGAAAAACGGAACAATATTGGCGCTCTTGGATCGGGCAGTTCGAAGGCGAGGGTCAATGGTCCGTTGCCGTTCAGCGTTCGCTGCTGACCCTTAAGGCGTTGATCTACCAGCGCACCGGCGGCATCGTTGCGGCGCCGACAACCTCCCTCCCGGAGCAACCCGGCGGCGGTCTCAATTGGGATTATCGCTACAGCTGGATACGGGATGCGACCTTCACTCTGTGCGCATTCCTCAATTCCGGCTACCGGAAAGAAGCGGAAGCATGGCTCGCGTGGCTGGTGCGAGCGATCGGCGCGGACCCCGGCGAAATGCACATCATGTATCGCATCGACGGAGCGCGGCGGATCAGCGAATACGAGCTAGCGCATCTGCCGGGCTATCGCCACGCGACGCCGGTGCGCATTGGCAACGCGGCCTCGACGCAGTGCCAGCTCGATGTTTTCGGCGAACTGTTGGATGCGTTCAGCCTGGCAAGACGTGCGGGTATTCCGCCTAGTCCGCGGCAATCCCGGATTGAGCGTGCCCTCGTGGACCACATTGCAGAAGTCTGGCGCGAGCCCGATCAAGGCATGTGGGAATCTCGCGGCGAGCCACGCCATTATGTATATTCCAAGGTGATGTGTTGGGTGGGCGTGGACCGGTTCATTCGCCACGTCGGATCGAGCCTCGAAGCAACCTCGCTCGGCATATATCAAACCCTGCGCCGCAGCATCCACGAGGAGATTTGCAAACAGGGCTATCACGGCGGTCTCGGCAGTTTCGTGGATTATTTCGGAGCGCAATCGGTCGATGCGTCGCTTTTGATGCTGCCGCTCGTCGGCTTTTTGCCCATCGACGACGAGCGCATTGCATCAACGATCAACAGGATCGAGCGGGAATTAATGCGGGGCGGATTGGTACGGCGTTATAGGACGAATGAAGATCCGCCCGAAGGCGCCTTTCTGGCCTGCAGCCTGTGGCTCGTCGATTGCTGGCGCATGCAAGGTCGCCGCGACGAGGCGGCGGGTCTGTTGGAGCGCGTGTTGGCGCTAGCGAATGATCTCGGGCTTCTTTCAGAGGAATACAACGTAACCGGCCGCCATCTCGCCGGCAATTTCCCGCAGGCGCTGAGCCATCTTTCTTTGATCAACACCGCCCTCGGATTCTCCGGCAGCGTCCTGCAACGCGCCGGCGGCTGATCATGTCCCACCCGGCAAACGTAACGTTGACTACCGGATCTTCCGCTACGCCGCTACTTATCTATTCTCGATCCAGTCCTTTGGGGGGATTATGTCGACGTACTCGGTATCGCGATAACGCCATGTGTGATCTTGTTTACAATAGGGGCAATGTGCGGTCACCACGGCGTGAAACTGCACCAAATTAAAACTATCACGGTCGATTTGAACACCGGTCGAGAATTTCTTCTTCTTCTCGTTATATGGGCAGGCTACGAACAAAGCGCCCATGAGCCTATCTTCGTAAGCAAACGACTAAGCCTCAATCGGGCTGCGCTTGGACGGCAAGTCAGAAGCGGGCAAGCGACACCCATCACGCATGTTTCATTAGGATTAAAAACCCTAATGGATGATCGATGGGACTCATCCCTTCGTTTCTCCCACGCTGCGCAAGCGCGTCAGGCGCGGATACGGACAGGGACCGATTTGCTTGCCGGCGTCTTCGACTGCTCGTCATGATGCCACAGCGCGATGAGCGGGTTCATTTCCGGATAGTAAGAACCTACGCAGCCATTTGGCAGCCTAAAGGGAATAATCTTCAAGGGACCAACCTCGCGATGAACGCCGTCATCGGCGTCACTCACAAGCGAAACCATTTGTCCCTCGGCGAGCCCGGCCCGCCTTATATCGTCCGGGTTCATCAACAACACCTCCCGCGTGCCCTCGATGCCGCGGAGACGATCGCTCAAACCGTAAATCGTTGTGTTGAATTGGTCGTTGCTGCGCATGGTAAGAAGCCGATATCGACCCGGGGCGTCGTCATATCCGGTCGACGTCAGGGTGTTCGGCGTCGTAAATTCGGCCTTGCCGCTTTCTGTCTTCCAAATCCGATCTCGCGCGGCGTTGCCCCGGTAGAATCCGCCTGGCGTGAACATGCGCGCGTTGAAGTCGTGAAATTCGTCGGGATAGGTTTCGGCAATCAGATCCCGTACGCGGCCGTAGTCACCGACCCACTCGTCCCATTTTACGCGGGGGTTTTTCGGCAAGGTGGCCTTCGCCAATCCCGCCACAATCGCCAATTCTGAAAGGAGATGCGCGCTTGCGGGCTTGCGACGGGCGACCGATCCATGGATGCAGCTGAAGGTGTCCTCCATGGTGACGACTTGCGGACCACTGGCCTGAATATCTTCTTCGGTCCGGCCAAGGCAAGGGAAAAGATAGGCAGCCTTGCCGTTGACCAGATGGCTACGGTTGAGCTTGGTGGCAATCTGGACCGTCAACTCCATTTTCGTCCAGGCTTGTTCCATCGCGCCGCGCTCTGGAATGGCTCGAACGAAGTTGCCGCCGAGCCCAACAAAGGCTTTTACCTTGCCGGAGATCATGCCCTCGCATGCTTCAATGGTTTTCATGCCCCTTTTGCGCGGCGGCTCGAAGCCAAATTGTTTGGCGAGTTTGTCGAGCGGAACGAGCTCGGGCTTGTCAGCGATTCCTACCGTACGCTGGCCCTGAACATTGGAGTGGCCACGCACAGGGGAGATTCCAGTGCCCTCGCGTCCGATATTGCCTTTCAACAGCAGCATGTTCACCAACATCGTCACGTTCTGGAAACCATGAACGTGCTGGGTCAGACCCATTCCGTAAATGCCGATCACGCGATCCGCCTCAATATAAACCTCAGCCGCGTTTTCGATCGCCGCACGGGTTAAGCCTGAGGCCGCCTCGATAACATCCCACGACGTGTTACGGACCTTTGCCTCAAATTCCTCCAGGCCGACGGTGTGTTGCCGGATGAAGTCCACATCGAGCACCCGCTTGCCTTTGGTCTTCGCTCTATCATCGGCGGCGAATACGTGCTTGCAAATCCCGAGAATGACAGCGATGTCACCGCCAACCTTGACCTGATGGTACTGGCTGCTGATCGTAGTCTCCTTGCCGGTCAGCATCTCGGCGGGATTTTGAGGATTGACGAAGGCCTCCAGGCCTTTTTCGCGGACCGGATTGAAGGTGACGATCGGCACGCCGCGTTTGGCCGCCTCCTGCAACGGATGGAGAAAGCGGGGACTGTTCGACCCCGGATTCTGTCCGAAGAAAAACATCGCATTGCATTTGGCTAGATCGTCGAATACCGCGGTACCAACCCCCACCCCGATCGACTTCTTGAGAGCCACGCCTGTGGTCTCATGACACATGTTGGACGAGTCTGGAAGATTGTTGGTGCCGTAGAGCCTGGCAAAGAGGGCATAAAGGTAGGAGGTCTCGAGGCTGGCTCGTCCCGACGAATAAAAGATCACAGAGTCGGGGTCTAATGACCTGAGCTGCCGGCCGATCGCTGCGAACGCCTCCTGCCAATCACAGGGCATGTAATGATCCGTTTCGGCGTCGTAACGCATCGGATGCGTCAAGCGGCCCTGCTGCTCCAGATCGTAATCGCTCCAATCTCGTAGCTCCGTCACACTATGCGCGGCGAAAAAATCAGGCGTGCATCGAAGAGTGGTCAATTCCCATAGCGTCGCCTTTGCGCCGTTCTCGCAAAATTCGAAGGTATGGTGGTCCGCGGGTTTCGCCCAGGAGCAGGAAACGCACATAAGGCCCTTGGGCTTATTCTGCCGCATCAGGGTTTCAACGGCAGCGGGAGTAGCCCATTCTTTACCGAAAATCCGAGCAATGCCTTTCAGCGACCCCCAGCCACCGGCGGGTCCGCCGTATTCGACCGTGGCGCCATTTTGTGGGTTAAAATTCTTATTCAAGAGGTCGGTTTCGGCCATGCTATTCCTGATCGCAGTGCAGGCCCCTCAAAGCGCTAACCGTGCCGATCCCAAGGGGTTCCTTGTCTGCCTACGCGCTTCTTGGCCGCATCGATCGGGGACATTTGACGGGCGACTTATCGCAACTCCGTCAGGTGGCGTTCAAGAGGCCACGCTTCGATAAACCAATCCATGCAGATCGGGCATCTAGTCGGCAAGTGCGCGGGCGCATCAAGCTTGAAAATATGTCTCACCTTCAGGTTACGGAACCGTCGAGAAAGCTCAAATTACGGCGTCTCCAAGTTCGCGGCTGGCCGCTTCGCTAGGCCGATTTTTTCGGAAAACCTGCGGGAAGCTATTGGCGATCACGCATCGTCCCAAGAGCCCAGAGGCTATGGAAACGGTGCAACCAAACGCGAACATTGTCGCCAATCACGCGCGGAAATGGCTGTATCTGTCGAATTTTCCGGCAGGTAGCGCGCTCATAACCACCTGCTCGCCGGTTGCAACTCCTCGTGCGCACGGTGTGGGACATTTCATGCAACCCATTAAGGAACATGAGTTTCTTAATGAGTTTTGATTCGCTTTAGGCGGCGCATCGGTTTGTGCGGAGCTGCCGCTCGCCAAGGATCTCGACGACTTCCAGTTTGAGGGCACGCCGATCAACGAGACACTGTTGCGTGACCTCGCCGACGGCGGGTTCATCGCCCAGCAGCGCAACGCCGTGTTGGTCGGCGGGACTGGCACCGGCAAGACCCATTTGGCCATTGCCATCGCCAGAAGCTGCATCCGCGCCGGCTCCCGTGGTCGGTTCTACAACATGGTCGACCTCGTCAACCGGCTCGAGATCGAGACCCGTAACGGAAGGCAAGGTCGGATCGCCGATCAACTCACTCGAATGGACTTCATCATTCTCGACGAACTCGGCTATCTGCCATTCGCTCAATCCGGAGGGCAACTCCTATTCCACCTCGTCAGTCGCCTCTACGAGCGCACCTCAATCATCGTCACTACAAACCTCGCATTCGGCGAATGGCCGAGCGTATTCAGTGATCCCAAGATGACGACCGCGCTACTCGATCGCCTCACCCACCACTGTGATATCATCGAGACCGGCAATGACAGCTGGCGCTTCAAGAGCCGAGCCGACGATCACACGCCAACCCGCGCTCGCGCCGTCTCCGCAACCCCGGCCAGCTCCGACGGCGCGAGCGCTACCGCCAAAACACGCCGCCAGAGGGGGTCAAAATTGGACGCCGATCCGGGGTCAAATTTGGAAGCCGTTTGACACGGTGAACCCACCAATTTCTCGGAACGTTGCCGATGTAACCCGCTCGGGCTAGCTCATCGATGCCAACACTTCGCGTTTGTTCTACGGTCCGCTGACCGCGTGGTGCGGCGGGTAGGCTAGCTCGCTTCCCTGTCGTACCCCAAAGCGGCTAGTCCGGCATTGCGCAAGCGAACGGGATCATGTTGCGGCGAAGTAAACGCAATTGCGTGCTTCGCGCGCCGTCTCGCCTAGGCCAAAGCGTCATTGCGGATAGCAATGGCGTCTCGAATTGATCCTTACGACGGGCCGACCTAATCTCCGCTAAGGGTCCACCCAACACAATGCGCGCTAACGATGAATCCTGACGAATTTGACCCAACAGCTGTGATGTCGGAATGCCTCGAAGACATCTGGCACCTGCCTCCGGCGGAGGCGGTTGAAAGTGTCTCGGGGCGGGTTGGCAAGCTCGACCGAGCATCACGCATGGGTGTCCTAGTGGAGATTTTGGATGAAGCTGAAGGTGGAATTTTTTGGCCCATTTTTATCGCGTGGTGGCCAGATTTTGAATTTCCACACATGTGGGAAAATCTTGTTCGCCGACTTCGGGACGTAAACGCAATAAGTCCTGCTCACAACTTTCTGTCTCCGGCCGATCAAACCTTTTTTGATAGTTTGCCTAACGAATTAACGGTGTATCGCGGCGCATCAGGCGATTTTCCACTTGGTGTCTCGTGGACGACCGATAAAGCAAAAGCGCTGTGGTTCGCACAGCGCTTCAGAAAACACAGCGCGTCGGTAGTGAGCGGGATCGTCTGCAAAGGAAATATTTGGGCTGTATTCACCGGCCGAGGTGAAAGCGAAATTTTGTGCGACCCGCTTGCGGTGCGAATAGAAGGCAGAGAGAACTATCCTTAAACGCTCATCGCCCCTTTCTTTGACGCCAAGCTACTCGATATTGAGTAACCGAACCGGATCAAGGTTGCGCCTGGACCCACGCCGACAGACCACAACCATCATGGTGGTGTCTGCCCGTTCTCAGACCGGCTACTTTCCGTTCTAGCCAGAAGGCTCCGACCTTTTCACGTTGCCGATGACCGCCTGCCCACCATCATTCACGTGGATATGCTCGATGCGCATAAATTGCTGCCCGCCGTTACGCAAACGTCGAAGAACTTCAACTTGCATCGCATATGCTCTGAGCAATCGAGCCGCCGCCGATCCGAACGCCGCAACTCGCCGCTCCGTTGCGAAGGCCACATCCAACTTGGCCAAAACGGCCATGGCGGCTACGTGCGTCGCCGCCATTTGGACGGCAAGCGCTCCCTCGATTTCGTCCTTCGGCGCTGCGGCTTCGATCATCGCGAGCGCGGCATTCATGGACAGTTCCGAAATTCCGCCCCAAGGCGAACGCGATGCAGCCTGTATCTGAAACAAACTGGCATTCACGAAGTCGCTCGAACTGGTGCCGAGAGCCTTGTTCAGCCGTAGCCACCAGTTTTCACCCTCGCCGTCTGGGGGATGGACTTTGGCCACCTTGGCATCCACCTCCCACACCTTGACACGGACTGGCGGAACCCTGGTGCCGGCTGTCGTCGACGCGGCGCTTCGCCTCGCTTACTCGGACGCGCTTCGGATCAAATCGCCAATCTGTTCCAGTTTTTCCTTGACGAGAACGGTGTGGAGATTGCCGCTTGCGGTCTTCTGCAATCCAAGCGTCAACACCGTATGCTCGTTTGGACGATCGATATGGAGCCCATACGCGATCCAATCACTATTGACCAGAACGGTTTTACCAGTCTCGTTCGCCGTCAGGGAAATCATCGGCATTGTTTCGCTCCGTTTTCAGGGCAGGTTACTACTGCTACCGCCAGAGAACGCCTCGAGCGCAGCAAAGGCCCCCAGGCATGGTTGGAAGGTTTTGCATTCAATGCGATGTATTTCGTTTTGGGACAGAATGGACGGGCTGCAGCTTGGCGGCCTCGAGATGCCGCGTTGGGCTGGGGACGATCGAGGTCGTCGAGAGCCAACGCATAACGCTGCCGCTGCGCAGGAGGGGCAGAATTTCTTCCGCCGGCATTGGCGCAGCAAAATAGTATCCCTGGGCTTGTCGGCATCCCCATGCGTGTAGCAATTGCAGTTGGTCCGCCGTTTCCACCCCCTCAGCCATGACCTCGATCCCAAGTTCGCGTGCAAGTCCGATCGTTGCCTTTACGATCGCCGTATCATTGGCTTCGATGCCAATGTCCTTGACGAACTCCTGTGCAATTTTGATGCGATCGACCGGAAAGCGCCGCAGGTAGAGGAGCGAGGAAAATCCGGTGCCAAAATCGTCGATCGCGATCCTGAGCCCGCGTGCGCGCAGTCGTTCGATGACGTGGTCGTTTCCGCTCGAAGTCCCCATTAGCGCGGTTTCCGTCAGCTCGATTTCCAGAAAAGTCGGTGGGAGCCCGGTTTCCGCGAGCATCTTTTCGATTTCGTTTTCCAGTTCGCGAGGCGCCTTGAATTGAAGCGCCGAAACATTGATTGCCACCGGCGGTAGTGCAACGCCAGTTTCTAGCCACTGCTGGGCCTGCCGGCAAGCGGCTCGCAAAACCCAGTTTCCGAGCATGACGATGAGGCCGCTGCGTTCTGCCACAGCCAGGAATTCGCTGGGCAAGAGCACCCCCCGGGTAGGATGTTTCCAGCGCGCCAGCGCCTCCAGGCCAACCAGTCGACCGGTCTCCATTTCCACCTGGGGCTGGTACGCTAGGAACAGCTGGCCTGCCACAATCGCCGCACGGAGCTCAGATGTCAGAGTTACGCGTTTGCTGCACTTCTTCATCCATCGCAGCGGTAAAGAACCGATAGGTATGACGACCTTCCAATTTTGCCCGATAAAGCGCGACGTCCGCATGCGCGAGAAGAGCTTCAGCGCCCGGAGTGTCCGGCTCGTAGGTCGCGATGCCGATCGAGACCCCGGATAGGATCTGGTTGCCTTCCAGTTCGGAACGGCTCGGCGATGATTTGCAACAACTTGTCGGCCAACACTCCGGCGTCCGTTGGATCACCGATGTCCGCCATCAGCAGGGCGAATTCATCGCCGCCAAATCGAGCGAGAGTGTCGATCGCTCTCACGTTCGCCTGCAGCCGTTCCGCAACCGACTGGAGCAGGCGGTCCCCGATAGGGTGTCCCAGCGTATCGTTGACGTCCTTGAAATGATCCAGATCGAGATAAAGAATCGCGAAACTGCGCTCGCCCCGGCGCGCACGCTCGATCGCCCGCGCAACCTCGGCGACGAATACGCCGCGGTTGGCCAATCCGGTCAAAAGGTCGAACTGCGCCAGCCTCTTTAGCTGGCCCTCGGCTTCCTTGCGTCGCGAAATTTCCCGAGCGGTCGAGAGCAAAAAATCCCGGCCCCCGAAGGTCGCCCGGCGAATGGAGAGTTCGACCCAGAACAGCCGCCCATCCTTTGTCTTGCTGCGCCAATCGAACGTTTGCGGCGTCCCGGATCGCGCCTTCAGCATTTCGGACCACAAGTTCTTGCCCAGGTATGGCGGTTTGTTTTCCGAGAGATCGCCAATTTTCAGCTTGAGCATCTCGTCGCGCGTATAGCCAAGCATCTCGCAAGCCCGCTGATTGGCCTCGATGAAGGCGCCAGTTTCGAAGTCATGCACGAATATGAGATCATTGACGGAGTCGAAGATGGTGCGGAAGCGCTCCTCGCTTTCTGCAACGCCAATTGCGTTTGCTTAAGCTCGGTGATGTCCGTCACTGCCCCGATCAGGCCGCGTTACTTCCCCGATTTCCGAGCGAAACGGAAAGAAATTCGCGATCCAATGGCGCTGAACATCCGGAGCTGCGCGAGTCGACGCCCTGAATTTCCGCGTTCAGGACGGGCTTCGCCACGCTCGTAGATCGGCCGGTAGAGTTCCATGATCCCGTCCGCAAGTCCGGGGATGACCTCGCGCAAAGTGCGGCCGATATGCGCGCTGACGGGTAGCCCGTTGATCTCCGCCATGTGCTCATTGATGCGCACGTAGCGATAGTTGGTATCCATAAAACAAAGACCGACTGGGGAATATCGGTAGATCTGCTCGATTTCGTTGAGAACGGCCTTGCTCTCGGCAACAGCGGCCTGAAGTCTGCTATTGGCGGCAGTCTGGTCGAGCCTCAGATGCAGGTTCTCCACGATCCAGCGGTTGATATAGCGTCCCATCAAGGCTGACAACTGCGACGTAGGCCGCCAGCATTAGGCCCATCGAAATCGAAACTCGGTCTCCCTTCGCCAAATAACTGACGACTTGCGGAACGACGGCGGGTAGCGCGAAGCTGAAAAAAGCCGGCAGATAGGCCGATTGTTGGCAACGGCCGCCCGACCGTCATGCCACCAATTACGAACGCGACAACGACGTGAGCGACCGGATCTGGCGATACGAAACACGACCGATGCCGAAAGGCCCCAAAGGATACCAGTCACCGCGGCGCCGACGGTAAAGCGCTTGGCCCAGGCACTGTCGTCCCGTTCGTGCGGTTGCCGCAGATAGCGTGCTCGATCGACGAAACGAGCGCCTACCAAAACGCAGAACAATCCGATCCAAAGTAGAAGGATCCACGCCTGATAGGCATGCCAGAGGACCGCAGCAAGGATTGATGCGATGATTGGATTGGCGAGCATGATCGCGGGCGCGCGATAGAGCGCCTTGATCTGCTCAGAACGGATCGGCGCCTGCGGCTCGGACTTATTCGGAGCCAGCGGACCACGCTCGAAAAGGGCATACCTTTCCATAAAGTTCACGCCTGCTCGGGTAGCACCACCCGACCGGCATAATGCAAACCAGGCAAACGCCAATTGAGCGAATGATGCTTGCCTATTGTTGCGGATCAGGAAGTGAGGAATGGACCCTCGTGCTGTCTACTGTTTAGCTAAAAAGCCGAACACGGGTTGGAGGAGCAGGTCCCGGTGGGAAAAGTGACCACGCCATCGTCGACAATTATGCGACCACAGGCATCGCCACAAACCACGCTTGGCTCTCTGTGCCTGCGGCTTGAGTTCTTCCGGTCATCACGTTCGGTCGCGATGATGCAGGCGGCCTCTACGTATTGGTCCCAATAGTGCCTTACCGTCTCGCTGCCTAGCCTGCTTTTCACAAAGGCAAAATCGGAATGAAGCTTCTGCGCGCCCAGCGCATCGTCACCTTCTGCGGCGGAAAGGCCAGATAGGCCGGCCATGTGGCAGATCACTATAACTTGTCGCGATGGATCGCAGCTTCGCTTTGCGGAGCAGAGAGGTGGCCTGCCACAGAAGGGCGAGGTCTTCGGGGTAGACGTCGGCCAAATAATAAGAGCGAGGATCGACGCCTATCGCGAAGAGAAGACGAGCGGTTCGCGCTGTCCCTTTTTTCAGGTCGCAGCGACCCAAATATAAAGTCACCGGTTGAGGTGTTGAGTGTGTCGGCCGACGTAACACCCCGCCGCTTCCTGCCGCCCTGGTCGATCGTCCCCCGAGCCTGACACGGCGCCCTTCAGCCACGCGGCTCCCGCTGATTATAAGGTCATGCAGCCCTTGCCGGCTGAAGATGACCAACTCCAATGCCGTATCAAAAGCGCGAACGAACCCCATGAACGCGTAGTCAAGGAAAGCCAGCTGCAGCGGGCCGTACAAACTGGTGAGCTATCTGCGTCGAGAAAAGGCCGCTGATTGTTGGATCCGCGAAGATACGTGGCGCGCGAACGACGATGTGTTCATCGGCGGTACACAGTGGCAATTAGCATCCGGCACGCGGGATAGGGTTCGACTGGGAGAGTAGATCCGCTGGCTCGGACAATTCAAACTTTATTAACGGTGCGCGGAGCTAGTACTCCACCTTCCAGTTGTGAGGAACGGACCGGCATGCGGGTATTGCTGATTGAAGATGATAGCCCTACCGCGCGATCGATCGAGTTGATGCTTAGATCGGAGAGCCTCGTTGTCTACACGACGGATCTCGGCGAGGAGGGCATCGATCTTGGCAAAGTCTACGATCACGATATCATCTTGCTAGATCTTAACCTGCCGGACATGTCGGGCTTCGACGTGTTGCGCAAGTTGCGTGTCTCGAAGGTCGGAGACTCCGATCCTGATCCTTTCCGGCCTGGCCGCTCTTGGCTTCGGCGCCGATGATTACATGACAAAGCCCTTCCATAAGGATGAGTTGATTGCTCGCATCAATGCCATCGTGCGGCGATCCAAGGGGCACGCACAGTCAGTTATCGATACCGATGATCTGTGCATCAACCTCAACCGCAAAATGGTTGAGATTAACGGAAATCCGCGCTATCATTTGCGGCTTGGCCGAAGAGGCGACGCCGCGCTTACATCTCCTGCGGCAAAAATGAAGCCGGTTTTTCCATGAACAACCGCTTCTCTTGTTCCGCTTACATCCGTAACAACAGGCACGCATCCATGTCCCATTCCCTCAATCATCGAGATAGACATGCCCTCATATTCTGAGAAAAGCATGCAGACATCTAAATCTGCCCATAAGTCCATTATTTTCTCGTTTTCAATAAGGCCAAGAAAATGGCATGAAATATTTGGGTACTGGTAGCGTTCGAAAAAGTTGGTGAGTTCGGCCAAGTGCGTCCCGTCTCCAACTATTCTAAAGGTATAAAAGCCAGATTGAGTGGCCAGCAATTTTGTCAATTTGGTTAGATCAAGTATGCGCTTTTGTGCCTGTTGAATTCGCCAACACAGGCAGTCCTCCCACGGCCTTGTAGATCTCGCCTCGCACAGCGAGGCTGGCGCCGGTATGATCGGAATGTCGCGGCCACGGATCGTAAGGTATTGGATTCAATAGGGAAGTCAGGCGATCAACCAGCTTGGCGTAGCAAAGATGCCGCGCTGCGCGCCGAACGAAGCCGGCACCAAGCAACGCTTCCTCGTCCTTGTCGCCGACGATGTAGCCACCTACGAGATCTGCACCGCTAGTGACGGCACGGAGATTGGCGTCGATCCAATCATGCCGCGGTATCGCGTCCGCATCCGTTGTAAGAAGCACGGCGTTTTTGGACGCCAATGCGACCGCCGCGTCCATGGCGAGCCGACGCGCAGAGCCGACATGCGCGTTCTCGGGCGAAAATTTTACTTCAATAAGATCCAACGATAGCTGCGGCCATTCGACAGCGTATTTTTGCAGGATTGCACGCGATTCCTCATCACAGTTGTTGAGGATGAGTACCGTCCGGAGCGGTGCGGAATGTGCACGTAGCCATGTTTGCCGTTGCAGAGAGCGCAAGAGAGATGGCAGTCGATCGGCCTCATTCCGTGCCGGTACACAAACGATTGGTTCGATCATGTGCTGTTTGTAAATACCTTATCAAGTAACTTCCGACAGTCATCCGGAGCTTAACGGCTCGCGATGAAAACAGTTTCCCTTCTGAATAACTTCTTGCGCGGATTTGTTGGCAATCAAATTCTTGTTAGATCTCGCTTCTTGCGACCACACGGCCGCCTTCGAGCCGTCCCCCGAAACACTCATCTGCCCTATTGGGCCGAAGCTGGTTCGATGTTTATAAGGATAAATGCGCTGATACCCGATCCCACTGCCATCAACGATGAAAGGCTAAAGAATAAGACTATTTCAACCTCGGGGTCGTGCATTGATGCTAGGGAAGCAAAACCGCGGTTCGCCAACGCCATCATGGCCAATCCGGCAATCAATCCCAACAGCGCGCCGTACGCAGCGTGGCAAATGATCAAAAAACCGAGCGATCTTTGTTCAAGTTTCACAAGGCCGCAACGCCAGGTTTCCGGAATTGTTCCAGGCCACCCAGCTTCGTTGCGCGTCGGCCCGTTACTCGGGCCGACCGCACTGTTCTTGTTCTGACTCGGGTTGAAGGCCGTTCGACATGGTGATGGTAGGCCCTGCGGCGGATTGTGAGACACCTCGTGTCGGATAGCGATCTCAAGCCAAGCCCCAGGCCATTTGTAAGAAGATCCTGCGCTCCCTGTCCGTTCGGGCAGTGCGAGCCCAGTCCAAATGTTCATCGGCGTAAGCCCGAAGTTCCTGCACCGAACACATGCCGGGCCTACTTCGAGGCCGCTGTGGGACCCAGTCGCGCGATAAAACGACCTCGCTCCCATAGTTCGATCGCACGGCCGTCTGCGGCCTGTTGGGCTATTTCGATGGCCTCCTGATCGTCAGCGCATTCGATATTTTTGCCATCTATGAAATGGCCGTCGGTGCCAACGGTGTAGATGCGATATTCTGGCATGATCATACTCCCAAACTCTTAGGAGCTGCAGCGGTCGCCTTTCTGGGTGCCGGTCGGGAGTTATCTCCAGAGACTTTAATCGTGTCCCTTACGTAGTAGCCAAATAATAGCCTGAGAACTTTGCCGCGTCGGTCCGGTACCGTACCAGAGCCCGGCGATTTACAACCGCCGAACGTCGCTAAGCCTATCCAAATAGCCGCCGATATTCCTTTTCGGGCGTGCCGTAGGCCGCCCCCGCCATCCGCTCAATGCCCTTGCGGTTGCGTATGACGATCTTGTTTCGGCCGTTCTCGATTAACTTCTGGCGCTTTGAGACTTTGCAGCGCCTCGGTGACCCCGGCGCGCCTTACCCCCAGCATCAGCGAAAGGAATTCGTGTGTTAGCGGAAGTGTGTTGTCACCCGTCCGGTCATGGGCCATCAAAATCCACCGCGCTAGACGCTGGTCAATATGGCTGCGAGCATTCGCGATAGCGGTATGAGCGGTCTGCACCATGAAGACTTGGACGAATTTGAGTAGCAAGCTGTGCAGCGTCTGGCTCGCATTCATCGCCTTGCGCAATTCGGTGGCGGTGATCCGCTGCCCTTCACCGGCGACCTGGATGTAGGTGGCATGCGGCGATTGATTGTTACCCAGCACTACGGCCATCCCGCTCATGCCCTCGCGGCCGATGAGGCCAACTTCAGCCCGCGTCTCGTCGGGTTGGACGGCGACGACCGAGGCGATGCCGGTCTCCAGGAAATATACAGTTTCAATCCGTTGATTGGGTCGCTCCATATCTTTGAGAAGTGGCATAGCCAGGGGCTTTAAGTGAGGCTGCAATGATGCGAAGTCGGCGGCCGATATTGCGGCCAGCAGCTGATTACGAGGCTTTAGGAATTGCGAGTGGCGGAGACCGCAGCCATGGCTCTTTTCCCGTTGTAGGGGCAAGAGCACATCAGGGTCTCTCAAACGCCCGCGCCCGAAGGTCGCTGCTGGCGCTAAGCTGCAGATAAGCCTCGTGACGATCCAATTGATATGGCCAAGCGCATAATATTTTGAAAGTACGGAACCGTACCGCCGACCAAGGTGTTCGATAGTCTAGGCGCTTTCGCTCCAACACAAACAAATCCAAGCGCCTTTCTGGGCTTCGGAAGTCCCTATTATTGAGCCGAGCTGATGGCTTGGCAGAAAGGTTGCGGTCGTGTCTGTATCAGCCGCAAACCGTGCCCATGGTCTCGCGGTTCTGGTCGTCGAAGACGATTTTTTCGTGAGATACGATATTGCAGGCTGCCTGCGAGAAGCTGGCTATGCCGTTGTTGAGACCGGGAGCGGCGAAGAGGCCCTCGCCCTTTGTAAATCCGGCATGCCAATCGACATGATAGTTACCGACATCAATCTTGGTGGGTCGGCCAGCGGTTGGGACGTGGCCAAGCGCTTTCGGTCGAAGAAACCCGACATGCCGGTGGTCTACATATCAGGCGAGCTGATCGACCCTGAACGCTGTGTCCCCGGTAGCGTGTTCGTCGCTAAGCCGTATCAACACATTGACATTCTGAGCGCGTGTCGGCGGCTGCACGACAGATGACCGTTGTGTGTCATACGCTACCGGGCCATTCGGCGTTGCTGCGGATCGACGTCTTCTGTTCCCCGATAGCGGCCGTTTCGCGGACAAGCCGCGAATGACGCGAAGAGCCATGTGTGGACGGCTCCAGGTTGGCGAGGGATTTCTTCACGTCTGCAGTATTGGTCGGTGCGGCCATGTGTTCGGCCTTTGAACGCGGCTCACGTGACCGCTGGCCATAATGCCCTCCGCGGATCAAGTCCCGGTCACAAGTTCGCATTCGACAATGCTCTGGCCCTTTATCGCCGGATCGACCGGCTCTGCATTACGTGCTGTTCGCCCTCCCGAACCTTCACATCACTCCGGATGTTATGTCCGGTGTGATCTCGTTCAGGCCGCCAGGGCGGCGAAGGTACTGTGCGCGATTTCCAAGTCCTACAACGAGGGGAAAACGACGTTGCGTTTCGGGTCTGCCTTCAATTGTTCCAATATCTGAACGTCAGATCGATCATAGACCTCAACAAATCCACTGAAAGGTGAAAAATATTTTTGGATGTCTTATTGTTCGAAAGCAATCCGATAACACAAACGCGCCGTGTCCCCGTACCCGTCGTGGTGGGCTAGTCACGCTGCCGTTGTTTGTGGCGCTCCGGAGATTTCCTTGAAACGATAGCCAACGCCATACAGGGTCTCGATCATATCGAAGTTGACATCGGTAGCCTTGAATTTCTGGCGGAGCCGTTTGACGTGGCTATCGATGGTCCGGTCGTCGACGTACACTTGATCGTCGTAAGCAACATCCATCAAAGCGTTGCGACTTTTCACGATCCCGGGGCAACTCGCCAGCGCCTGCAGGATGAGAAATTCGGTGACGGTAAGCGCGACCGGTGCGTTTTTCCACATGCAGGAGTGGCGATCCGGGTCCATGCGCAGCAGTCCACGGTCCAAAACTTCGTTGCGAGCTTCCGGCGTGGCGCTGTCCCTGGGCGCGGCGCGACGTAACACGGCCTTAACCCGCTCGACCAAAAGACGTTGCGAAAATGGCTTACGGATGAAATCGTCGGCGCCTATTTTCAGGCCGAACAGTTCGTCGATTTGCTCATCCTTCGAGGTGAGAAAGATCACCGGCACGTTGGACTTTTGGCGCAATCTGCGCAGCGTCTCCATTCCATCCATACGCGGCATCTTGATGTCCAGGATGGCAAGATCGGGTGGGATAGTCTTGAGACCGTCGAGTGCAGAGACACCGTCCCTATAGGTCGTAACGCGGTAGCTTTCAGCCTCAAGGGCGATTGACAACGAGGTCAGGATATTGTGGTCGTCGTCGACTAGAGCGATTGTCTGCATGGCGGCCTCACAAATCGGCCGCAGCTTGACTAGCCCGGCCCCACGAGCCTTTGAATGCGCACGAAGGGGCGGAAGTGTGACCGGATATTGTGCAGGCTTCGAGAATTAGACATTGGTAACAGCTTTAATCTTGATACTGGGGGGAGTATTACTGGCCGCCTTGGCCGTGATATATCTCTATATGGTTCGACGGCGGCGGCGCGGAACATAAAAAAAAGAGGCCTCGAAAGCATGTCCGACCTCGTCGAAAACGATCCCGCGGCGCGCGATCCGAACGCTCCTGGTTGGATTTGATCTCGGCTCCCAGAGCTGGTTATTGTGCATTCGCCATACCCCTTTCTACGAACCCGACTGTGTTTCGGCGTGGAATAAGGACCCCGTTTTCGGGGTGATCGGCATCCAATCGGGACCCCGTGGCTGAGGGTTCACACTGGCTTCCATGATTATGGAAGCCGAGGTTGGGATGCTGATTGTGGAGACGATTGCGAAGATCCGCCGGGCATTTTTTGTACAGGGCAAGTCGATCAAGGCGATCTGTCGTGAGCTGAGGGTCTCACGGAAGGTCGTACGGAAGGTCATCCGATCGGAAGCGACCGAGTTCCGCTACGAGCGAGAGGCGCAACCGCTTCCAAAGATTGGCCCGTGGCGGGACAAACTCGATCAATTGCTGTTGGCGAACGAAGGCAAGACGTCGCGCGAACGTCTGACGCTGATCCGACTGTTCGAGGAGCTGCGTGGGCTTGGCTACGACGGTGGATACGATGCTGTCCGGCGTTACGGGAACAATTGGCGCAAGGAGCGCGGGGCATCGACGGCCGCAGCCTACGTCCCGCTGAGCTTTGCTCCTGGTGAAGCCTATCAGTTCGACTGGAGCCACGAGGTCGTCTTGCTGAGCGGCGTGACGGTGATCGTGAAGGCTGCCCATGTCCGGCTCTGTCACAGCCGCATGCTGTTCGTGCGGACCTATCCCCGCGAGACGCAGGAGATGGTGTTCGACGCGCACGATCGGGCCTTTGCCCTGTTCAAGGGTGCATGCCAGCGCGGCATCTACGACAACATGAAGACCGCGGTGGAGACGATCTTCGTCGGCAAGGGTCGCCTCTACAATCGCCGCTTCCTGCAGATGTGCAGCCATTACCTCGTCGACCCGGTCGCCTGCACGCCAGCATCGGGCTGGGAGAAGGGTCAGGTCGAGAACCAGGTCGGGCTCGTGCGCGAGCGGTTCTTCACGCCGCGTCTGCGGTTCAAGACCTACGACGAGATGAACGCTTGGCTGCTCGATAAATGCGTCGCCTACGCCAAGGTGCATCGCCATCCGGAGCTGACCGAACAGACAATCTGGGAGGTGTTCGAGGCGGAGCGGCCGAAGCTTGTTCGTTATACGGGCCGGTTCGACGGCTTCCACTCGGTGCCGGCGGCAGTTTCGAAGACTTGCCTGGTGCGCTTCGACAGCAACAAATACTCCGTGGCCGCCAATGCCGTCGGGCGTCCGGTCGAAGTCCATGCCTATGCCGACCGCATCGTGATCCGCCAGGACGGGCGGATCGTCGCTGAACATCCTCGATCGTTCGGCCGTGGCGAGAGATCTACGATCCTTGGCATTACGTGCCGGTGCTCGCCCGCAAGCCTGGCGCCTTGCGTAACGGTGCGCCCTTCAAAGACTGGGTGCTGCCGGCGGCGATGGAGCGCGTGCGGCGCAAGCTCGCCGATGCTGACGATGGCAATCGGCAAATGGTCGACATCCTCACCGCGGTGCTCACTGACGGATTGCCGGCGGTCGAGGCCGCATGCGCTGAAGCGATCGCCCATGGCGTTCACTCCGCCGATGTCGTCCTCAACATCCTTGCCCGCCAACGCGATCCCGGCCCGCCGGCCACGATCCTCACGCCGGCCGCTCTGACGCTGCGCCATGCGCCGATCGCCGATTGTGCCCGTTACGACAACCTCGGAGACCATCTGATGGAACGAACCCAGCTCTTCGACCTCATGGGTGAACTCAAGCTCTACGGCAT
>CAWHHX010000009.1:0-43822 GCA_963829395.1 uncultured Alphaproteobacteria bacterium
AGGTGTTAGAGCTCGGTCCAACTCCTATCGTTCCGACATCCGTCTCGGCCGCCGCGACTGGAACTGGAATGTCCTGAACTCTTATGCAGCTTCCGGGATTATCTTTCAGCCATTGCGGTCGACCCACAAACCCCGCATGGATATACCGCGCTCGAGCGTTGTAGGTTACGAAATAAAAACCGTCGAACACGAGGCCTTTATTGATCGTGACTGATTCGACTTTCATTTTAGATTCCTCCTTTAGGTCGTAGGGTTCTCAAGAGTGAGCTTCCGTCGTCACTTCGCTTGTCTGTCGCGGAAGGTTGGCGAGCCAATCGAGCACAGCGCGACGCTCGTATCGGATCCATTTGCCGTCGCCGGACCATCGTGGTCCCTCGCCCCGCGCCCGCATCGCGCACAAGTGCACGGGCGTCACGCCAATCAGCCGCGCACATTCTTTGCTCGCGATAAATGGCCTGCGAGGAGCCGCGGTTTCAAGTCGAGCCACCGTGGCCTCAACCACGCGTTCGATTAAACTCTCAAGCTGGAACGCTTGTTGGGCTGAACTTGACGGCCCGACGCCTTGCTCACTGGACACGGTGAAGTCCCTTTTCGGTTATCACCGATAGGTAAGCCACACGCAGGGACTCGCGATAGGGGAATTGGCAACCCGAGCCGAGGGGACAACCCCCTGGCGGCTAGTCGTCGAAGGGAGATGAAAGTCCCCCCTTGTGGGCTTTGTCCCGAGCAAGAGTTTTCTGGGCGAGGTCGACTACGTGCTCCTCCGAAACGTTGGCCCGTATCGCATCAAGAAATGCACTAGCAAATCGAACGAACGGCCCGTTGCCGGACCCCGGCTTCACCCCGGTACTATCTCGATATAGCACCCATAGTGTGTCGATACAGTCCGGCGGCACAGTCCGCCTTCTCGGTCGGTCAGTTCTCGTGCGCTCCTTACGAGCTTCGCTGGCGGCTAGGCGCGCCGCGGTTTCCAAAGCAGCGAGACCCGTCACCGCTTCCGTAAGCATTTCGTTGGCGGTCCGAACGAGTACAATCGAGCCGTCATCATCGCGCACCACCAAGGGCAGCTCGTCGAACCCTTCCCACCACGCCGAGAATAGGTGGTTGCCAACATCATCTTGCATCGCCTTATCAGCCATGCTGCGAGCTTTCCCTAAAGCCTTTGCAAGCGCCCGCAACCGTGCCTCCCGAACGGCAACCGGCATCATCTCTCGATTTCAATCTCGCTTGCGAAAAAAAAATCCTAGCAAAATCGGTGAGGTAATACGACCACTTGGCTTCATTAAAGGGCTCGGACTTGGGGCCATCGTTGTGCGCATCACGCAGCTTGGTGAGCAGTGCTTCCTTGCGGCGACCAAACTCCAACAAATCCGCCTCAATGGCTGCCTTGAATTCTTCCGTCTTAGCGTTCGCCGATTTCTCTTCACTTTGATTCTGTTTATGCTGTGTTGTCATGCTCGCCCTCTTACAATACTCCCAGCTCGGATCGCTGCGCTTCGCCAGGCACCATGCTGGTTATGATGAAAGCGGAAATTCGTTCCTGAGCATCCCGCAGCGATTCGAATAGCGCCGGGACGTTCGCATAGTTATCGGTCACGTCACGATCGATCGCGTGATTCATCAAAATCTTGAGGCGAAGGCGATCAATCCCTGCTGCCGCCGCAAGGGTGCGGAAAGAATGGCGGAGCGCGTGCCCTGTATGCGATACCTTGAGTTTTCCTTCCTCCTTGACTTCGGCGACGTGTCCGCCGCTCGCGGCGAATATCCATGTCCGGGCTTGCTCAGGGAAAAATGTGCGGCCCGCTTCCTTCACGCGCTCCAAACATTGCACCATCGCCGTGGATAGAGGCAGATCGAACGCGCGTTCTTCGCCACCTTTCGGTGATGGGATGCGGAGTGCCTTACGCGTCTTGTCCAAGTGGTCCCACCGGGCCGTCACCACATCTGCGCGGCGCAAACCTGATAGTAGCGTGAACAAGTGCAGCTCGCGCCGGATCGGATTGGGAAGCGCCTGGACTTCGGACCACCAGTTAGCTAGGTCTCCGGCGCCCATGCCGGTCTCCCGCGCGCGTTCCTTGTGGTAGAGCTTGCTCGAGCGGAACGGGTTCCGGTCTGGCAGTCCGGGACTCTCAAGTTCGTTCTTCGCAAAATTCCAGACCGCGCGGGCGAATCGCATGCATCCGTTTGCGGCATACTTGCCGGAGGCATATTTGTTGCCTAAGCGAGAACTTCTGGCGCGCTCGGTGATCACGCCGTGTTCCCTCGTCACTTCCTCCCGCGTGATCGTAACCAGCGGCCTCTCGTGCCATTCTTTGAGATGCCGTTGGAACTTGTCCTCATAGTCGGCGATCGTGCGTGGGCTCTTACCTTCCTTCGTGATTGCCGCCCTGTAATGCTGCCAAGCTTGTTGGAACGTAAGTGCGGGCGCCGGAGCCTCGGTGGCAGCCGCATCACGAACCGGCTCACCGCGGGCCCGTCGCGCCTGGATCGCCACAGCCTTGGCTCTCGCTTGGTCGGCGCCATGGTGTGGGTGCTCGCCAAGCCACTCGATATTGGTGCTGCCCCGGTGACCGTTAACGCGGGGCGCCTCGTACTGATAGCGGAAGGTCTTTTTCCTCTTTCCGATCCAGAGATGGAAGCCGGCAACCTTCGTATCCCGTACGATCCGAGGCTTGCCTTCGGCGAATGGTTCGCGCCTGACTGCGGCATCGGTGAGCAATAACCGCTTGCTGTTCGCGGACTTCATTGGATCCCTCCTTCACGGTTTTTGCACGTAGGGAGAGCCAAGTGCGGCGCGAAGGGATTAGCAGGGGTATCCTCGACTATCCGACAGCATCATTAATTTTCATTGCCGGAACTGAGCGTTACTCCAACCTGCCGATTCTCGCTTAATGACCCTTAACTGCGCTTTGGCATTCGGCCGAAACTACGAATTTGGGGGTCAGGAGTTCGAATCTCTTCGGGCGCGCCAAATACGTCTTAGAACTGAGTATGCCCAAACACCTCGTTTTTACGCGGAGCGGCGTGTTGGGGTCACTGTATCAAACGCTCCGGCAAGCGAGCTACCACTCCCAAACTGGGTGGATGATCTTGTTCCGATAGCCGCAGAGGATCGATACTCCAAAGTCCGGCAAGCTTAACGACGTCGGTTTCATCCGGAAACGCACGGCCGCTGTTTTGCCGAACTCTCACCAGCGCTTCACGTCGGGAGAGCCCGGTCGCCACAAGCGCATCCGCCTCTGCGCCTTGCTCTTCCGCCATTCTGAAAATCTTGTCTCCAGCGTCGGACGGCGAAAGGTCAGTCAGGTCGGCAAACCGCAGTTTGGCCTCCTCGAACGTCTGCTTGCCAAAGTTCGCCAGGACCGCACCATCGCTGCCGGACCAAGCAAAGATTCGCGTTGGCTTGCCATTGAGGCCGCGCGCCCAAGCAACGAAATCGACCACGCGGTGGCTCCCAAAGAACTGAACATCCTCAAATCGTTTCATTAGGCGAGAAAATAAATCATCAAATTTCCTCCCAATGTCCTGGTGAGTTTCAACTGTCGGACAAGGCAGCCAACCGCTTACCGCCAAGACCCAGCCGCCGATTGCTGGCGACACGAACATGCAGGCATCGTCTCGCTGCGAATCATAAACCGCAGCAAGGCCGGACTCCCAGTTCGCAAGCGTTGTCTCCGCGAGATCGAGCGCGTCGAGGACTGCGGCGGGTTCGGAGGCCTTTAGGGCGAGCCATGAAATCTTGTATCCGAACGACTGAGGTTTATCCGGCGTCTGATTGAACGAACGCATCGCTTCTCCAAATGAGTGAGCGCGGAAACGAGCCAGCTTGTGCCCGCCGATTTCGGGCATGTGTTCTTGTTTTGTTCTTATACCGCTTATGTTGCACTGTCAACACATGCAACTCGATGCGTAGGTCCACTCGCGGTGTTATTCCCGAGCGATCCGCCCGCGGTCGCGAAGCTGGCCCGGATGTATCACGCCTCGGCGCTGGACTATTCTGCGCCGGCGCCGGGCACGCAAATGGGGGACGACGATGGAAAGTTGGCGAAGCCGCAAGACGCTGATCCTTAGCCGCACCGACATGATGGGGCTGGTGACGCCGGCCGAATACGTAAGCTGCGTCGAGCAGGCCTACCGCATGCATGGCGAGGGCCGCTATTACATGGATCCGAAGGGCCACATCGTGCTCGACAAATATCCCGGCGAGTGGGAGGCGATGCCGTCCTACATCGAGGAGCCGGAAGCCGCCGCGTGCAAATGGGTGTCGATCCGCGAGCGCAATCGCGAGAAGTTCGATCTGCCGACGGTGTTTTCGATTCTGATCTACACCCACCCCGAAACCGGCTTTCCGCTGGCGATCTGCGACGGCTCCTACCATACCGTGATGCGCACCGGCGCCTCCGCCGCGGTCTCGGCGAAATGGCTGGCGCGCAGGAATTCCAAAAAGCTGGCGATCGTCGGCGCCGGTCACATGGCCGAAGGCACGCTTGCCACCTGCGACACGGTGTTTGCCTGGGACGAAGTCCGGATCTGGAGCCGCTCGCAATCGACGCTGGACGAATTCGTCAAATCGCAAGCGGCGAAATATCCGCATTTTCCGATTCACGCGTCGCGCAATCTCGAGGAGGTGGTGCGCGGCGCCGACGTCGTGGTCACGGTCACGCCGGCGCGCGCGCCGCTGGTCAAGGATGAATGGATCGCGCCCGGCACCCATATCGCAGCGCTCGGCGCCGACAAGGGCGGCGACCAGGAGCTCGATCCGCGCATCGTGCAGCGCGCGCGCATTTTTGTCGACGACATCCGCCAGTGCCGGACCGACGGCGAGATCAACGTGCCGCTGGCGAAAGGCCTCATTCGCGAAGCGGACATCGCCGGCGAGATCGGCGAGGTCATCGCCGGCAAGAAGCCGGGCCGCCGCTCCGATGACGAAATCACGCTGTTCGACTCGACCGGCATCGCGCTGCAGGATTCGGCGACCGTGCCGCTCGAATACGAACGGGCGGTCGCCGCCGGCGTCGGCATCGAGAAAAAGATGATTTCAACCTGACGATATGGAAGCGTTCAGCGCGGTCACGACAAATTCTCCGCCACCCAGTGCAGCAAGCCGCGATCGCGCCCGCGTGGCGCGATCAGCGAAAGCCCGAGCGGGCAATCCGCCAATGTGCCGAGCGGCAGCGATAGTTGCGGCAGGCGGGCGAGACCGGCGATCGACAACAGCGCGAACGCGCGCCCGCGGAATGCTTCGAGTTCGCCGGCCGGCGTCGCGAGCTTCGGCGCGATGCCCGGCGCGGTCGGCAGGCAAAGTAGCGCGTCGTCGCCAAGGAGCGCGTCCATGTGCGAAGCCACGGCTTCGCGCTGCGGCCGCATGCGCTCCACGTCGGCGGCATCGATGGTGCGCGTCCAGCGGAAGCGCTCGGCAATGCCGGGACCGAAGCTCGGATTGTGCGCATCGATCCAGGCACTGTGCCGACGGCGGATTTCGTCGCCCTGCAGGATGCGGAAAATTCCCGGCCACGCGGCCGGATCGCCGGTATAGACCTCGACCGTCGCGATGATCCGGGAGCGCGGATTTGAGCTGCGTCACGGCGGCGGCGAGCGCCGCGGTGATGTCGTCGCCGGCGAACGCGAAAGCGTCCGCGGCGATCAGCAGGCGCTTCGGCGCAAAGGCGGGGCCGGCTGGCAGCATCACGTCGCCAATACGGCGCATCGTCTGCGCATCGCGCGCGAACCAGCCGACCGTGTCGAAACTCGCCGCCAGATCGGCCACGCCGTCGATCGGCACCAGGCCGTGCGAGGTGCGGATGCCGTAGATGCCGCAATAGCTGGCCGGCAGCCGCACCGAGCCGCCGCAATCAGTGCCGAGCGCAAAATCGACAAGGCCGCCGGCGACCGCGGCCGCCGATCCGCTGGACGAGCCGCCGGGAATGCGGCCCGGCGCGCGCGGATTGGTCGGCGTGCCGTAATGCACATTCTCGCCATTGAGGCTGTAAGCCAATTCATCGGTGTGGGTTTTTCCGACCATCGTGGCGCCGGCGGCGAGCAGGCGCTCGACGGCAGACGCGGTGCGCGGCGCCGGCGCGATGGGTCTCAAGCCACACCGGATTGCCATTGCCGGTGCGATGTCCGGCGATGTCGAACACGTCCTTGACGGCGAAGGTCAGGCCGCGCAGCGGACCTGCGGGCGCGCCATCTAGTTCGACATGGGTGTGGCGGCAGAAAGCGTTGTACGGATCGTGCGGGATCATTGCGGCCGGTGCAGGATCGCGGGCTGGCGCGACACGGTCTTGCGGCCGCGCTTGAAGGCGTAGAGCACCGGCGAGAGCTCGGCGACCGCCATGTCCGGGCTCGCCGAATCGAGCACCACCAGATCGGCGGATTTGCCGACCGCCAGCCCGTAATCCGACAGCCGCATCATCGCCGCCGGCCGCCGCGTGACCATGTTGAAGCATTCGCGCATGTCGGCCTGTTTTCCGACCTGGCAAATGTTGGCATAGAGGTTCGCCATGCGCATCTGCGAGCAATCGCCGAACGGCGTGAACGGATTGAGGATATTGTTGCTCGACAGCGAGCAGTTGACGCCGTGATGCAGAAGCTTGTGCGCCGGCACGACGCCGCGCGTCACGTTGTGATCGTGCTTGTGCTGCCGGCCCATGAGGAAGAGATCGGTTGACGGCAGTACGGTGAGCGCGACGCCGGCATCGGCGAGCCGCTTCGCCGCCGCTTCGAACGCCGGCATCGGCAGGCTCGCCGCCTTGGTGACGTGGCCGATGGCGACGCGGCCGCCGTAGTGGAATTCCTCGGTCCGTTTGCAAACATGCTCGAGGTCCATGCCGTCGGCGGTTGGGCCGAAATCGAGATGCATGTCGATGTCGACGTCGTATTCGCGCGCCAGCTCGAAGATGCGGTCGATCTGACCGGGCGGATCGGAATCGACGTAAGGCGCACCGCCGATGGTGTGGCAGCCGCGATCGAGCGACTTCGACCATCAGCTCGTCGGTGCCGGGATTGTTGAGGAGGCCTTCCTGCGGGAACACGCAGATCTGCAGGTCGATCGCCCAGGAATATTCCTTGATCAGCGGCAGCACGCCTTCGAGGCTGCGCAGCCCGACGCCCGGATCGACTTCAAGATGCGTGCGCATATGCGTCGTGCCCTGCAGGATCGCCTTTTCCAGCGTGCGCGTGGCGCGGGCATGGACGTCCTCGGGCGTGAAGCCGGCCTTGGCTTTGGCAGCTTCGGCGATCGCTTCGTCGAGATCGCCCTGCTCCGACTTGACCCGATCGAGGATGCAGGACTTGTCGAGATGGATGTGGGTCTCGACAAAGCCGGGCGACACCAGCCGCCCGCCGAGATCGACGGTCTCTGCCTCGGCCGCCAGACCGGCCTCGATCGCGGCGATGCGGCCCGCGGCGATGCCGATGTCGGTCAGTTCGCTGCTCGGCGCCTATTGTGCGCGCGTTCCTGCAGAATGAGATCCATCGTCCTCTCGTTTTCGATTGCTCGCTCACAACGGCGTTCCGTGGTCGCCGAGATAGGCCTTCACCAGCGCCGGATCCCGCGCGACGTCGCGCGCGGTTCCGGCGTGGGTGATGGCGCCGGACTGTAGCACGTAGGCGCGATCGGCGACTGAGAGCGCAAGCGTCGCCATCTGATCGACCAGCAGGATTGTGGTTCCTTCCTCGCGCAACTGCGCGATGAGGTCATAGAGATTTTCCAGAAGCTTTGGCGCCAGCCCGAGCGACGGTTCGTCGAGCATCAGCACTTGCGGACGCGCCATGAGGCCGCGGGCGATCGCCAGCATCTGCTGCTCGCCGCCGGACAGGAGGCCGGCACGTTGCTGCCGCCGCGCCTTCAAGGCGGGAAACCGCTCGAACAGGCTTTCGATCATGCTCGCTTCGGCGGCTGCCCGGCGGGCATAAGCGCCGAGCCGCAGATTGTCGATCACGGAAAGGTCCGGGAAAACCTGCCGGCCCTCCGGCACCAGGATCAGGCCGGCGCGAGCGATACGATCGCCCGGAAGCTTGTCGATGCGTTTGTCGAGAAAGCGCACATCGCCGTCGATCGGCCGGATCAAGCCGCACAGCG
This sequence comes from uncultured Alphaproteobacteria bacterium, assembly GCA_963829395.1. GTDB lineage: Bacteria > Pseudomonadota > Alphaproteobacteria > Rhizobiales > Xanthobacteraceae > BOG-931. The sequence continues at coordinate 8,084 of CAWHHX010000009.1, forward strand.
CGCGCATCAGCGTGGTCTTTCCGGCGCCGTTGGCGCCGAGCACGGCGACAAGTTCGCCCTCGGCGATGTCAAGAGCGGCGTCGCGCACGATGGTCGCAGCGCCATAGCCGGCCGACAGCCCACGCACTGTCAGCAACGACGCTTCTCGTGCCGCAAGCGCATGTTCGCGTCCGCGGTCCAGCTGCTCGCCGGCGCCGAGATAAGCTTCGAGCACCGCCGGATCGGTGGCGACTTGGGCGGGCGTGCCTTCGGCGATCTTGGCGCCGGCATCGAGCACGATCACATGGTTGGAGACGCCCATCACCAGATCCATGTCGTGCTCGACCAGGATCACGGTCATGCCGGCGGCGGCGAGCTTGCGCAGCAAGGCGCCGATCGCCGCGCTGTCTTCGGCGTTCAAGCCGGCCGCCGGTTCGTCGAGCGCGAGCACGCTCGGCCGGACCGCGAGCGCGCGCGCGATTTCGACCAGCCGTTTATCGACATGCGCGAGCCCGTTCGCCGGCCGTTCGAGGGCTCCGGCATAGCCGACGAAGGCGAGCAGGCTTTCGGCGATCTCGGCGTCTTCGACGTCGTGCTTGCCACCAAAGAAAGTCAGCGCGCCAAGCCTGCCGCGCCGCAGCGCGATCAAGACGTTGTCGATCACCGACATGGTCTCGAACAGCTGGCTGGTCTGATAGGTGCGCGCGATGCCGGCGCGGGGAATTTGATAGGCGCGCAGCGTCGAAACGATCCGATCGCCGAGCGTCACGGTGCCGGCATCGGGCCGATAGAAGCCGCAGATGGCGTTGAGCGCCGTGCTCTTGCCGGCGCCGTTCGGGCCGATGATGCTGGTGATCGCGCCCGGGCGCGCATCAAAGCTGAGATCTTTGACCGCGTGCACGCCGCCGAAACTCACCGCCAGGTCTCGCACCGCAATCGGTTGGCCGGTCGCGCCGGAGGCAAGAATGCGGCCGATGTCTCGGCGCTCCTTCGCCGGCGTATCACGCTCCGCCTTCGGCAGCCCGCGGGCGATCAAGCCCGACGAGGCCGGTCGGCGCCAGCCGCAGCACCGCAAGCATCAGGACGCCGACAAACAGCAGCCGGTATTGGCCGAGCGTCGCCAACAGCTCCGGCAGCAGCACGACGACCACAGCGCCGACCAGCGGGCCGAGCACGCGGTCGGCGCCGCCGAGCATGACGACGAGCAGAAATAGGATCGACTGGAAGAACGGAAACAATTCCGGACTGATGAAATTGCTGATCGAGGCATAGACGCCGCCGGCGATGCCGGCCGCAACCGCCGAGATGCCGAACGCGGCGGTGCGGATCAGCGTCGGATCGAGACCGATCGAGACGCTGGCGGATTCGGAATCGCGCACCGCGCGCATGGCGTTTCCCCAGACGCTGCGGCTCAGCCGCGCGAACGCGGCGGTGGCCAGCACTGTCAGCGCGAGCGTCAGGAAGGCGATGCCCCGCTCGCCGATGTCGGCGCCGAACACGCTCGGGCCGGGAATGCCCGACAAGCCGTTCCAGCCGCCGGTCAAGCCCTGCCATTCCGCTGCGCCCTGCTCGACCACAAAGCCGAAGGCGATGGTGACCATGGCGAGATAAGGCCCGCGCACCTTCAGCGCCGGGATTGCCAGCAAGCACGCCGGCCAATCCGGCGACGATGCCGCTGACCGCGAGCGCCGGCCAGAACGACCAGTCATAAGTCGTCGTGAGGATGCCGACCGCGTAGGCGCCGATCGCGTAGAACGCGACATGGCCGAGCGATATCTGGCCGTTGAGCCCAAGCAGCACGTTGAGCCCGATGCCGACGATCGCGGTCAGGCCGACCGTGACGATGATGAAGACCTGATAGTTGTTGCCGCGCGCGATCAGGAAGCACACGGCGGCAATGACGATCGCGGCCGCGGCGCCGCGCTGCCAGGTCATACTTTCCTCAACTGGGCGCGGCCGAACAGGCCGTTCGGCCGCACCGCGAGCGCGAGGATGACCAGCGCGAAGGTGACGATCTGCGTGTAGGTCGAGCCGAGCAGCGCGGTGATCATGGCCTCGGCGACGCCGTAGATCAGGCCGGCCAGCACCACGCCCCAGGCGCTTTCGATGCCGCCGAGGATGGCGACGGCGAAGGCCTTGATGCCGAACAGCGTGCCCATGGTCGAGGAGATGGTGAACAGCGGCGCGACCAGAATGCCGGCGATGCCGGCGAGCAATCCCGACAGCGCGAACGCGATTTCGATGACGCGCTCGACGCGGATGCCCATCAGCCGCGCCGCGTCGCTGGTTCTGCACCACCGCGAGCAACGCCTTGCCGTGGCGCGAGGTGGCGAACAACACCTGCAATCCGGCCGCCAGCAACAGGCCGATGACCGGGATCAGCGCCTGCAGGTATTGAATGCGCACGCCGGCGATCGCTGATCGCGCCGGTGGTCAGAAATGCCGGGCGGCATGCCGCGCGGATCCTTGCCGAAGGTGAACAGCACCACGTTGTCGAGCACGATGCCGAGCGCGACGGTGGCGATCAGCCAGGAGTTCGAGCCGCGGGCCACGAACGGCCGCACCGCGACGCGCTCGACGACGACGCCCCACAACGCGCAGCCGGCCAGCCCGACGATCACGGCGATCGGCAGCGGCCACTTGAACGTGACCCAGAACGTGAAGCACAACACCGCGCCCAGCATCATGGTCGAGCCCTGCGCGAAATTCACGGTCCGCGACACGGCGTGGGTGACGTGGAAGCCCAGCGCCAACAGCCCGTACATGCTGCCGAGGCCGAGCCCGGAAATGATCGCGGTTGCAATCAGCATGGCGCGCTGTTCGTAATGGCTTCGGCCATTTCCCGCTCATTCCCGCGCAGGCGGGCAATCCAGTTTTTAGACTAGCCTTACGAACTGGGTCCCCGCGTTCGCGGGGACGAGCGGACTGACGAACCATCCGCCCGCGCGCTTGGCACAGGCATCCGAACACCACTGCTCAATTCACCGGAACGATCTTGTCGCCCTCGTAGTGCACCATGATGTAGTCGTCGGGCCCGAGCGCGTCGTGATTGTCCGGTGTGAATGCCCGCGTGTAGGTCTTGATCAGACCCTCATACGGCGTTTTCAGATCTTCCAGCGCGGCGCGGATCGCATCCGCATCGGTCGAGCCGGCTTGCGCGATGGCGAGCGCGAGGATGTGCATGGCGTCGTAGGCGTTGGCGGTGCCGACCGGCGCAAACACGTCTTCCGGCCCTTTGATCTGCGGATATTTCTTCTGCAGCGCCGCCAGCACGCGCTGGCCGACCGGGCTCAGCTTGCCGAAAAAGCTGTAGGTCTGCACGAAGTCGGCGTCGCCGGCGGTCGGCCCGGCCAGCTCCGGAAAACGCCCGCCGGAAATGCCCCAGTGCGAAATCACCGGCACCATCCAACCCATGCGCTCGCGCGATTTCATCACCTGCGCACCGGGCGGCGCGTTGACCACGAGGATGATGCTGTCGGCGCCGGCGTCTTTGAGACGCGTCAGCTGCGGCACCATGTCGACGTCGTTGTTCTCGAATTTTTCGACGCCGGCGATCTCGACCGACGGATCGGCCTTGCTTGCGGCCGCCAAGCCTTTCTCGTTGCCCTGGCCCCAGGGATTGTTGATGAGCATCAGGCCGGCTTTCTTGGCGCCGAATTTCTGATGGGCGAATTTGAGCAATTTGACATCGACCAGAACGTCGACCGCGGAGACCCGGAAGGCGTAGTTCGGAACGGCGCCGTTGCGGGTGATGCCGGTGCCGGCCGCCCACACGCCCATATAGATGCGCTTCTCCTTGTTGAGCACCGGCACCATCGCCAGCGACACCGGCGTATCGATGCCGCCGAAAATCGCCGCGACATTCTCGGAAATCAGCTCGCGCGCCGCGATCAAGCCCTTCGGCGGGCTCGATTCATCGTCGCGCTGCACCAGTTCGAGCATGCGCCCGCCAAGGAGTCCGCCGTTGGCGTTGATTTCGTCGATCGCCAGCGTCAGCCCCCGCGTGATCGCCTCGCCGGATTGGGCGGACGCGCCCGACAACGCCGCGACCTGCCCAATCTTGATCGGCTCGGCGGCAAAGGCCGACGCGGTTCCAAACAATGCAAACGCAGCGCCGGCAATCACCGCGCGGGCCGCGCGCCGATGTTGCCCCAGAGAATCCTGCGGTCATCAGCTTTCTCCCTTGATTTTCCCGGCTGTTGACGTCGGCAATGGCGCCGAAACGATAATGGCGAAAGAAGCTCTGGCTTGTCAATTTGAGCTCTGCCGTTTCAATTGACCGCCGCCAGCATCATCGCAGCGCCCTTCTCGGCGATCATGATCACCGGCGCATTGGTGTTGCCGGAGACGATCGACGGCATGATCGAGGCGTCGATGACGCGCAGGCGATCGACACCGCGGACGCGGAGCCGGTCGTCGACCACCGCCATGGCGTCGCTGCCCATCTTGCAGGTACCGACCGGGTGATACTCGGTTTCCGCCGTGGCGCGGATGAAGTCTTCCAGCTCGGCGGCCGACTGCAGCGCGGCGCCGGGCAGCCGCTCCTCCTCCAGCCAAGGCTTGAATGCCGGCGCTGCCAGAATCTCGCGCCCCTTGCGCAAGCCTTCGATCAGGATTTTCAGATCGTAGCCAGCGGCGAGATAATTCGGATCCATCACCGGCGGCTGCAGCGGATCGCTCGAGGCGAGACGGATTTCGCCGCGGCTTTGCGGGCGGAGGCAGCAGGCGTGCAAGGTGACGCCGTCGCCGTCCATCGGCGTGCGCGCGTGATCGACCACCTGCGCCGGAATGAAATGATACTGGATGTCCGGTGTCGCCGCGCCGAGATCGCTGATGGCGAACGCGCCGGCCTCGGCGACATTGCTGGTGCCCGGCCCGGTTCCATACAGCAAAAATTCCAGCGCCACGCCGATCGGCGCGAGGCCACGGGCTTTGCCGTCGAGCGTGCTGCCGCGCTTGGCGCGCGCGACGATGTTGACGTTGAGATGATCCTGCAAATTCTTGCCGACGCCCGGCAGGTCGAGCGCCACGCGCACGCCGAGCGTGCGCAGCTCCGCGGCCGGGCCGATGCCTGAGAGCAGCAGCAGTTGCGGCGAGTTGATCGCGCCACCGGCGAGCACCACGTCTTGTTCGGCGCGAGCGATATGGCGCTTGCGGCCGCGCACATATTCGACGCCGACGGCGCGGCCTTTTTCGATGAGCACGCGGGTCGCCTGCGCCTTGGTGAGGATGGTGAGGTTTTCGCGCGCCACGACCGGATGCAGATAGGCCGACGCCGCGCTCCAGCGCCGGCCGTTTTTCTGCGTCACCTGGAACAGGCCGCAGCCAAGTTGCGTCGCGCCGTTGAAATCGGGATTGAACGGCAGGCCGGCCTGCTGCGCGGCTTCGACGAACACATGGCTCAGCGGATTGGTGTACGGGCGCTCGGCGACATCGAGCGGTCCGTCGGCGCCGTGGAATGCGTCGTGCAGGCGCTCGTTGCGCTCGGCTTTCTTGAACAGCGGCAGGACGTCGTCGTAGCTCCAGCCGGCATTGCCGAGCTGGCGCCAGTGATCGTAGTCGGCGGGCTGGCCGCGCATATAGACCATGGCATTGACCGAGCTCGAGCCGCCAAGCATGCGGCCGCGCGGCCAATACATGCGCCGGCCTTTCATCGCTGGTTGCGGCGCGGTTTCATACTCCCAGCCGAACCGCGGCCCCTTGAGATTGGCGATGCCGGCCGGCATGCGCACATAGAACGAATTGTCCGAGCCGCCGGCCTCGAGCACCAGCACCTTGGCTTGCGGATTTGCCGACAGCCGGTTGGCAAGAACCGATCCGGCCGAGCCCGACCCGACGATGATGTAGTCGTATCCCGCCTCAGCCATCTCGTCCCCATTGCGCGCCGCGTTGTGTTTGCGGCTACGCTTATTTGCTTCGCGTCGGAAGCTTAATCCGCTCAAATCGAGACATTCTTCCGCTCATTTCCGCGAAAGCGTCTCGTCATTGCGAGCAAAGCGAAGCAATCCAGCCTCTCATTGCCATTCAATGGATTGCTTCGTCGCTTCGCACCTCGCAATGACGATCACTATTGCCATTCCCGGGCCCCGGCGGAGTTTACCCCCGACGCAATCGGGGGCGGGGACGAGGGGATGCGGTCAATCAAATTTCCTACCCTCAGCCCGCGCTTTGCGCCCGCGCGCGCGCCGCGGCGGTGCGCGACGCCACCCGGTCGAGCAGTGCGATCATCTCCTCGATGTCGGCGCGATCGAAGCCCTGGGTGATAAAGACGATCTTGCTGCGATGGTCGGCGTCCGGCCAGCGCTCCAGCCAGGAGAGATTATGCAGCAGGTGCTGCGCGCCCTGGATCACCGCCGGACGGCCCGGCTCTTCGGCGACATTCACGATGCCTTTGACGCGCAGCAGATTGGGCCCGAGATTTTGCTGCAAGGCGTCGAGCAGAAGGCGCAGCGCCTCGCGCGCGATCGGCGTCTCGCGGATAAAGCAGAACGAGGCGATATCGCGGTCGTGCAAGTGGTGATGATCGTGGTCGTCGTGATCGTCGCCGGCATGATCGTGGTCGTGATGATGCGCGTCGGCACGCTCGTAGGCGGCGGCATTGAGCCAGGCGCGCGCATCGGCCTTGGCGTCGGCCGGATCGAGGCCTTCGGCGCGCAACAATTTACCGATATCGAACGCCGGATCGTCGATCCGCGAAATTCTTGCCGCCGGATTGAGGCGGCGCAGCCGCGCGATCAGCGACGCCTCGGCGTCTTTCACCTGCGCCGGATCGATCATGTCGAGCTTGGTGATGAGGATATGATCGGCCAGCGCCACCTGGCGCACGGACTCGATGTGATTGTCGAGCGTGCCGGGGCCGTTCACCGCATCGACGGTCGCGACCACCGTGCCGATGCGATAGAGCCCGGCCAGCGTCGGATCGGACAGGAACGCCTGGATCAGCGGCGACGGATCGGCCATTCCCGAGGTCTCGATCACGACGTGGTCGAAGCGCGGAATCTCATTGGCCTCGCGCGCGTGATAGAGATTGTTGAGGGTGGTGACGAGATCGCCGAATACGGTGCAGCACAGGCAGCCGTTTTCCAGCACCATGATGGTGTCGTCGCTCCGCGCCGCCAGCATGTGATCGAGGCCGACTTCGCCGAACTCGTTGATCACCACGGCCGTATTGGCCATCGCCGGATCGCGCAACGCGCGATTGAGCAGCGTGGTCTTGCCGCTGCCGAGGAAGCCGGTGAGGATGGTGACGGGCGTCTGGGGCAAGTTTTGCAACTCCGCGGCGAGGCCGGCCGATCCAGCCTCGCCCCCATACATATATGACGAAAACAGCGCCGCCGCTGTCATACCGCCCGGCGAAGTGGAGGGCATAGGCGGCGTTCGGCCGCCGTTCTTAACTGGAAAACGCGACGCGCACCCTCGCTTTGGCTGCGAAGCAGCGCGGTGGACGGAGGCTCAGCCTCGCGGCCGACCGCAGCGCCGCATGCCCCCTCCACCATGCTTCGCAGGGTCCCCCTCCCCCGCGCTACGCGCGGTGGCGGATACATCCCTCGTCATTGCGAGCAGAGCGGAGCAATCCAGCTTTCCGAGCGAGCGGCCCTGGATTGCTTCGCTTCGCTCGCAATGACGAGCATTCTCGCGACGCATCAAGGGTCGCGTCGCCGATATGATGACGGAGGTGGCATGCCGACAAAAAAGCCTGGGCTGCGATGTCCCTGGAATTTCCCGTTGCTGATGGCGGCGTGGAAACTCGCCCCGGCATTGGCGACCGGATTGCACCAAGCCGAGGGTGAAGCGTTGGCGGCTAAAGTGTCAGCGAACTCACTGGAGCGAAGCCGCCCGCGTGGCGAACAACGAAACCGGGGAACGGTTTGACGGCCTTCGACGCCGCTCCCGGATTTCGCGTTGGCGAAATCCGGGCTGCGGGCAATCACTCCGGCTTGAAATTCATCGCCACGCCGTTGATGCAGTAGCGCAGATGCGTCGGCGGCGGCCCGTCCTCGAAAACGTGGCCAAGGTGACTGCCGCAGCGGCTGCAATGCACTTCGGTGCGCACCATGCCATAGCTGCTGTCAGTCGAGGTCTCGACCGCGCCGGGTTCCGGATCGTTGAAGCTCGGCCAGCCGGTGCCGCTCTCGAATTTCTTCTTCGACGTGAAGAGCGGCTGATCGCAGCCGGCGCAGGTGAAGGTGCCGGCCCGCTTCTCGTAATTGAGCGCGCAACTACCCGGCGGCTCGGTGCCGTGGCCGCGCATGACCCGGAATTGTTCCGGGGTGAGGAGCTTGTGCCACTCTGCGTCAGTGTGAGTTACGGGATAGTGCTTAGTATCCAGCTTCGCGTCCATGGCCCTGCCGTCCATCTGTCGATGACATGTAATGCCCGTAAGATAGTGACAAACGCCGCCGATAAAAGGCAACGCGCAATCGCGTGATGCGGGCTCGTCATTGCGGGCGAAGCGAAGCAATCGAGAGCGGAACCCGACCACCGCCTTGGATTGCTTCGTCGCGGAGCTTGTCATCGGGCCGGCCACTTCGGGCGGGACCCGTTGGCTCCTGGCAATGACGCGGATTTACCTGGCCCGACGCGGATCTGTCACGGCAGCTTGTCGAAGCCTTCGCCAAAACCCTTCAGGCTCATGGGGAAGCCGATGCCTTCCTCGGGCGTCTGGAAAATGATGAAGGTCGAGGTCTGGCCGGTGCGCATCTGCTCGATCAGCTTGTCCTCCATGACCACTTCGGCGACACAGCCATTGGGCAGGCAGCGCACGAAGCCGGCGCGGCCGACATCGTTATTGTCGATCTTGAGCCCGAGCCCCGACGGCAGCAACACGCCGAGCGGGGCGACGACGCGCATCAGCCGGCTTTTCTGGTCGGAGGTTTTCAATACGATCACGGTCAGCCCGACATTGGGCCGGTCCTCCGCCGTCACGCTCTGCATCAGCGCGCATTGCTCGTTCTGCGCGCCGGGCGGCGTGTCGCAGCGGATCTGCCAGTCGCCATGGACCGAGCGCACCGCGCCCTGGGCGCGCGCATCGGCGCCGAAGGTCGCGACCGCCGCCAGCAGAAGGGCCGCGGCGCCGAGCGTCGAGACCATCGGCCGCAGCATCCGCCCGGCTTCGATTATCGCCATGGTCGCTTCCTTTGGCCGGCGGCCCTGCGCCCACACCGGCCGGCAGGTTTTACCGCGCGAATCACCATCGTGCAGGCCGATCGCCCGGCGAGCCTGCCTACATGGCGAGCCCGCGGTGTCAAGATCGGATCAGAACCAACCCATTGTGGCCGCGCGAAGGACGCCGGCACAGTCCCGCGCCGGCGCGAAACGGCCGTGCAAAAGGGCCGATCAGCGCGGCGATGAGTGCATTGCGGTAACGCCGGATTTGTGGTTTGAGGAACTGGGATTCCCCCATCCCGTCAATGCCTGCCAAGGACCCGATCCGTGGCGCAAACCTCATCGGCAGCAGACGGCGTCAAGCTGTCGCGGTCGCGCCGGTTTTGGCGCCGAGCAACCGCGGTTATGAAAACGACCAGACTAGGACCATGACCAGATTTGGGGAACAGGAGCCGTGATGCAGATGCCGGTGTTCTCACGCTTGAGCGCATATGCGGTAACAATGGGCGCGTTGCTCGCGGGCGGCGGAACCGCGCTGGCCGAAGTCGGGCAGCCGACGCCCTGGGCGCTTGGCCTGCAACAGGCGGCGTCGCCGGTCATGGCGGACATCGTCTGGTTTCATAACGTCCTGCTGTGGATCATCAGCCTGATCGTTGCCTTCGTGCTGATCCTGCTGATCACCGTCATGGTCCGGTTCAATGCGCGGGCCAATCCGACGCCGTCGCGGACCACCCACAATGCGCTGATCGAAGTGCTGTGGACCATCGTCCCGGTCATCATCCTGGTGGCGATCGCCGTGCCGTCGTTTCGGCTCCTGTTCGTGCAGCTCGACAACCCGAAGCCCGACATTACGGTGAAGGCCACCGGCAAGCAGTGGTATTGGAGCTACAACTATCCCGATAACGGCAACTTCGAATTCGACTCGCTGATCGTCGAGGACAAGGATCTCAAGGCCGGCCAGCCGCGGCTTCTCACCGTCGATAACGAGATGGTGGTACCGGTGAACAAGGTGGTGCACGTGCTCGTGACCGGCGCCGATGTGATCCACTCGTTTGCCGTCCCGTCCTTCGGCATCAAGATCGACGCCGTTCCCGGCCGCCTCAACGACACTTGGTTCAAGGCGACCAGCGAAGGCACGTTCCACGGCCAATGCTCCGAATTGTGCGGCAAGGATCACGCCTTCATGCCGATCACGGTGCGGGTGGTGAACGACGCCGAATTCGCCGCCTGGGTCGAAACCGAGAAAAAGAACGCCGGCCTCGACGGCGCCTCGCCGACCGCGGTGGCGGCGGCCGGCGCGTCGGCGCGCTGACATGCTCCGCCGCTAAGAACACTCGCTAACGCAAGGACCGACAATGGATACGATGGCACACGCGGCACACGGCGACGACAACGGGCATGCCATCCCGCACGGCTGGCGCCGCTATGTCTATTCGACGAACCACAAGGACATCGGCACGATGTACCTGGTGTTCGCGCTGATTGCCGGCGTCATCGGCGGCATCCTCTCGATCCTGATCCGGATCGAGCTGATGTATCCCGGCCTGCAGATTTTCCACGAGACCCACTATTTCGACGTGGTCGTCACCGCCCACGGCCTGATCATGATCTTCTTCATGGTCATGCCGGCGATGATCGGCGGTTTCGGCAACTGGATGGTGCCGCTGATGATCGGGGCGCCGGACATGGCGTTCCCGCGCATGAACAACATCTCGTTCTGGCTGCTGCCGGCGTCGTTCGCGCTGTTGATCGCGTCGATGTTCTTCGAAGGCGAGCCCGGCGCCAACGGCGCCGGAACCGGCTGGACGATCTACGCGCCGCTGTCGACCTACGGCCATCCCGGCCCGGCGATGGATTTCGTCATCCTGTCGCTGCATCTGGCCGGCGCTTCGTCGATCCTCGGCGCCATCAACTTCATCACCACCATCTTCAACATGCGCGCACCCGGCATGACCATGCACAAGATGCCGTTGTTCGTGTGGTCACAGCTGGTGACAGTGTTTCTCCTATTGCTGGCGCTGCCGGTGCTCGCCGGCGCCATCACCATGCTGCTCACCGACCGCAATTTCGGCACCACCTTCTTCGACCCGCATGGCGGCGGCGATCCGATCCTGTTTCAGCACCTGTTCTGGTTCTTCGGCCACCCGGAAGTCTACATCCTCATCCTGCCGGGCTTCGGCATGATCAGCCAGATCGTCGCGACCTTCTCGCGCAAGCCGGTGTTCGGCTATCTGGGCATGGCCTACGCCATGGTGTCGATCGGCGGCATCGGCTTCGTCGTCTGGGCGCATCACATGTACACGGTCGGCATGTCGTCGAGCGTGCAGGCCTATTTCATCGCCGCCACGATGGTGATCGCGGTGCCTACGGGAGTGAAGATCTTTTCCTGGGTCGCCACCATGTGGGGTGGCTCGATCGAGTTCAAGACGCCGATGCTGTGGGCGATCGGCTTCATCTTCCTGTTCACCGTCGGCGGCGTCACCGGCGTGGTGCTGGCCAATGCCGGCGTCGACCGCGTGCTGCAAGATACCTACTATGTCGTCGCCCACTTCCACTATGTGCTCTCGCTCGGCGCCGTGTTCGCCATCTTCGCCGGCTGGTATTACTGGTTCCCGAAGATCACCGGCTACATGTACAACGAGTTCATCGGCAAGCTGCACTTCTGGTTCACCTTCGTCGGCGTCAACCTGGTGTTCTTCCCGCAGCACTTCCTCGGCCTCAACGGCATGCCGCGCCGCATCGCCGATTATCCCGACGCCTTCGCCGCCTGGAACTACGTCTCGTCGATCGGCTCCTACATTTCCGGCGTCGGGGTGCTGATCTTCCTGTTCGGCATGGCGCAAGCCTTCGCCCGCAAGGTGCCGGCCGGAGCCAATCCTTGGGGCCCCGGCGCCACCACGCTGGAATGGACGCTGTCGTCGCCGCCGCCCTTCCACCAGTTCGAGACCCTGCCGTTGATCCGATGACCGTAACGCTGTCGCGCGCCGAGCCCAGTATCGCGGGTGTCGGCGATTACATCGAGCTGATGAAGCCGCGGGTGATGTCGCTCGTGGTGTTCACGGCGTTCGTCGGCCTTGCGATCGCGCCCGGTCATCTGCATCCGGTGATCGCCGTCACCGCGCTGATCTGCATCGCCGTCGGCGCCGGCGCCGCCGGCGCGCTCAACATGTGGTACGACGCCGACATCGACGCGCGCATGTCGCGCACCCAAGCGCGGCCGATCCCGGCCGGGCGGGTGGCGCCGGGCGAGGCGCTGGCGTTCGGCGTGACGCTCGCCGGCTTTGCCGTGGTCGTGCTCGGCCTTCTGGTCAATGTCGTCGCCGGCGCGCTGCTCGCGGCGACCATCGCCTTCTACGTCTTCGTCTACACCATGTGGCTCAAGCGCCGGACGCCGCAGAACATCGTGATCGGCGGCGCCGCCGGCGCGCTGCCGCCGATGATCGGCTGGGCGGCGGTGACCGGCGGCTTCGCCGTCGAGCCGGCGTTGCTGTTCCTCATCATCTTCTTCTGGACACCGCCGCATTTCTGGGCACTGTCGCTCTACCGCGCGCAGGATTATGCCCGCGCCGGGGTGCCGATGCTGCCGGTGGTCGCCGGTGAAGCCGAAACGCGGCGGCAAATTCTGCTGTATTCCCTGGTGCTGGCGCCGCTCGGCGCCGCGCCGTGGTTGCTCGGCTTTGCCGGGCCGCTTTATGGGATCGTCGCCATCGCCGGCGGCGCCGCCATGGTGGCGCTGGCGATGCGGATCCGCAGCGCACGCACGGACACGGCGAGCAAGCAGATGTTCGGCTTTTCGATCCTTTATCTGTTCCTGTTGTTTGCCGTGCTGCTGGCCGACGGTCTTGCCGCAACCTGGTTCGGCCATTCCGCCGCATGACGATGAGCGTGGCCATGAACGAAGAGACGCCGGAGCCCGGCATCAGGCTCACCGAACGGCAGCTGCGCGCCCGCCGCGCGCGCTCGGTCGCCATCGCGGTGTCGCTTGGCGTGCTGGTGATCCTGTTCTACATCGTGACGCTGGTGAAAGGCCCCGGCGTCCTCCATCGTCCGCTATGACACCGCCATGATGCCGCGCTGAACCGCTCATGAGCACCACCAAGCCCAGCGTCCCGCCTGCCCCGCGCCGCGATCTCTTCGTCGCGTTTTTCTGCGGCGGCCTGGTCGCGGCGATGGTCGGCCTGTCGTTCGCCGCGGTGCCGTTCTATTCCTGGTTTTGCCGCACCACCGGCTACGGCGGCACCACGCAAGTCGCGACCTCGCGGCCGACGCAAATGTCCAAGCGCACCGTCACGGTGCGGTTCGATTCCAATGTCGCCGCCGGCCTGCCGTGGCGGTTCGAGCCGGAGCGCCGCACCATCGAGGTCAAGCTCGGCGAGGTGGTCACCGTCTACTATGCCGTCACCAACGAAGCGGCCCGCGTCACGACCGGTCAGGCCGGATATAATGTCAGCCCGCCCACGGTTGGCGGCTACTTCGAGAAGATCAATTGCTTCTGCTTCACCGAACAGACGATGAAGCCGGGCGAAAAGCGCGACATGGCGGTCGTGTTCTACGTCGATCCCAAGCTCGCCGAGGATTCCGAGCGGACCAACCTCAACCTCATCACGCTCTCCTACACCTTCTATCCGGTGCGCACCCGGCCGCCTCCCCGCCCCCGCACGCGGGCGACGAGGATAGAGTGGCCGGACGACGGCGGCGGAGCGCGCGACGGCGGAGAAATCCGGGTTCGGATCTGAACAAGGAAGACGGGCGCGCCCGGCGACCGGGCCGTGCCAAGCTGGAGAAGATGATGATGGCCGACGTAGCGCACGCCAAACCGCACCACGACTACCACCTGGTGAATCCCAGCCCGTGGCCGGCCATCGGCGCCGTTTCGGCGTTCGTCACCGCGTTCGGGTTGATCCTGTGGATGCACCACATCGTCGCCTATGCGCCGGTCATCTTCGGCATCGGCGCCATCGGCATCGCCTACACCATGATCGGCTGGTGGCGCGACGTCATCCACGAAGCCGAAGTCGAGCACGACCACACCCGCGTGGTGCAGATCTCGCATCGCTACGGCATGATCCTGTTCATCGCCTCGGAGGTGATGTTCTTCGTCGCCTGGTTCTGGGCTTATTTCAACGTCGCGCTGTTTCCCGACCGAGCTCAAGGACGTGGCGCGGACCGCTTTCATCGGCGGCGTGTGGCCGCCCAAGGACATTCACGACCTTCGATCCCTGGCATCTGCCGCTGCTCAACACGCTGATCCTGCTCACCTCGGGCACGACGGTGACCTGGGCGCACCATTCGCTGCTCGAGAACGACCGCAAAGGTCTGGTCTGGGGGCTCGTCCTGACCATCGTGCTCGGGATGACCTTCACCTGCGTGCAGGCCTACGAATACGCCCACGCCGCCTTCCACTATTCGGGCAACATCTACGGCGCCACCTTCTTCATGGCGACCGGATTCCATGGCGCCCATGTCATCATCGGCACGATCTTCCTGATCGTCTGCCTGGCCCGTTCGCTCGCCGGCCAATTCACGCCGACGCAGCATCTCGGCTTCGAGTTCGCCGCCTGGTACTGGCACTTCGTCGACGTGGTGTGGCTGTTCCTGTTCGCCTGCATCTATGTGTGGGGCGCGGGCACTCCGTGCCGGAATGAAGCAGCGCTTATCCCGCTGATCCGGGATCGTCGCAGACTCGGCGTGTGAGACGATGCCGGTTCTGCAGCGACATCGCTGCGCGCTGCGCTGCGCCCGGGATACACTTTGCGATAGCGCGACATAGGAACTGGGTCCCCGCTTGCGCGGGGACGCGCGGATGACGACATCGCCATTATGGATGAAGACCAATCGATACGCTGTCGGGAGCGGCCCTCGCCGGGCTGTCCTGCGCTTGTCCGCGCTGCGGCAAGGGCAAGCTGTTCGCAGGATTTATCACGCTGCGGCCGCGTTGCGACGTGTGCGGACTTGACTACGGCTTCGCCGATTCCGGCGACGGGCCGGCGGTTTTCATCATGTTCTTGGCCGGTTTCGTCGTGGTCGCCGCGGCGTTGATCACCGAAATGCTGTATCAGCCGCCCTACTGGGTCCATGCGGCGTTGTGGCTGCCGCTCATTGCGATCGTCACGCTCGGGCCGTTGCGGCCGATGAAGGGGCTGATGATCGCCCTGCAATATTTTCACAAGGCCGCCGAGGGACGGCTGCACGGGCGCGAGTCTTGAACGCAGCGGAACAGGCCGGAGAGCCGCGCGTTCGGCGGCGCACTTGGCTCGGTCTGCTGATCCCGGCGGTATTGCTGTTCGCGGCGCTGGTCGCGCTCGGCACGTGGCAGCTGCAACGCAAGACATGGAAAGAGCAGCTGATCGCGACGCTGGCCGAGCGGCTCGCTGCGCCGCCGGCGGCATTGCCGGCGCCAAGCGCGTGGCCACGCCTCGAGCCGGCCGACGACGAATACCGCCGCGTCACATTCAGCGCGCAATTCGAGACCGGCAAGGACGCGCTCGTGCTGGCGACGGCCTCCGCCTTCCGTCCCGACGTCTCCGGCCTTGGCTTTTGGGTCTTCACGCCGGCGCGGCTTGAGGACGGCAGCGTCGTCGTGGTCAACCGTGGCTTCGTGCCGACGAAGCTTCGCAGACTCGCCGGCGCACTATGACGACCCGATTGCGGGAACCGTCGACATTACCGGGGTGATGCGCTGGCCGGAGACCCGGTTATGGTTCACGCCGCGAGACGATCCGGCGCACAATACCTGGTACGTCCGCGACCCGGCGACGATCGCTGCCGCGAAGAATTGGGGTGCGGTCGCCCCATTCTATATCGAGCAGGAATCGCCGGTGCCGCCCGGCGGCTGGCCGCAGCCCGGCAAGATCGTGGTCAACCTGCCCAACAACCACCTGCAATATGTCGTGACCTGGTACGGCTTGGCGCTCGTCCTGGTTGTGGTCTTCATCGTTTGGGCCCTCAAATCCAGCCGTGAGGCCGGTCGCGACGGTCGCGAGCGGCCGCCCGGCGGCACCGCGCGTTCCTTGTGAACAGGGCGGCTTTTCTATTAGTGTGACACCTCGTCCGGGACGGACGGCTGTTGGCCGCCCGAAGCGAACATCCTGGAAAATCAATTGCTTAACCGCCCGGGGTTCGCGCCGGGCCAGGACGTCCGTGATTGCGTCACGTCTCCACCAGGGGCGAAGCCCCAGCACTCGGCTTTGCCGATGTCATGCTCGCGGGCCTCGCCCGCGACGGCGGCCTCTATGTGCCGGAGGCCTGGCCGCGGCTTCCGCCCGACGCCATCCGCGGGTTTGCCGGCCGGCCCTATGCCGAAGTCGCTGTCGACGTGATCCGGCTTTTCACCGGCGATGCCATCGCCGAGGCCGACCTCGCCCGCATGGCGCGCGAGGCTTATGGCAGCTTTCGTCACCCGGCGGTGGCGCCGCTGACACAGCTTGGCGTCAATACCTTCGCGCTTGAACTGTTTCACGGGCCGACGCTGGCGTTCAAGGACGTCGCCATGCAGCTTCTGGCACGGCTGATGGATCACGTGCTGGCGGCGCGCGGCGAACGGCGGACCATCGTGGTCGCGACCTCGGGCGATACCGGCGGCGCCGCCGTCGAAGCCTTCCGCGACCGCAGCCAGGTCGACGTCATCGTGCTGTTTCCGAACGGCCGCATCTCCGAGGTGCAGCGGCGGATGATGACGACGGCGGACGCCGCCAACATCCACGCCGTCGCCATCGACGGCACGTTCGACGACTGCCAGGCGATCGTGAAAGGCCTGTTCAATCACGCGGCCTTTCGCGACCGGGTGCGGCTCTCCGGCGTCAACTCGATCAACTGGGCGCGGATCGTGGCGCAGACGGTCTATTATTTCACCGCCGCGGTGTCGCTCGGCGCGCCGCACCGGCGGATCGCGTTCACGGTGCCGACCGGCAATTTCGGCGACATCTATGCCGGCTATGTGGCGCTCCGCCTCGGCCTGCCGATCGACCGGCTGGTCATCGCCACCAATGTCAACGACATCCTGACCCGGACGCTGGCGACCGGAACCTACGAATTGCGCGACGTGGTGCCGACGACGTCGCCGTCGATGGACATCCAGGTCTCCTCAAACTTCGAGCGCTTGCTGTTCGACGCTTATGACCGCGATGCCGGCGCGGTGCGCGCGCTGATGGGCTCGCTGGCGCAATCGCGGCGGTTTTCACTGTCGGCGCGGGCGCTGTCGCAGATCCGCGCCATCTTCACCGCCGATCGCGCCGACGAGGAGGAAGTCGCCGCCACCATGCGCACGGTGCGGCGCGAGACCGGCAGTTTCGTCGATCCGCACACCGCCGTCGGCATTGCGGTGGCGGAAAAGGAATTGCGCGATCCGGCGCTGCCGATGGTGGTGCTGTCGACTGCGCATCCGGCCAAATTTCCCGAAGCGGTCGAGGCGGCCTGCGGCGCGCGGCCGCGCCTGCCGGACTGGCTTTGCGATCTCAACCAACGTCCGGAGCGCGTGACGTCGCTGCCGGCCGATCAATCAGCGGTCGAGCGTTTCGTCCTGGCGACGAGCCGTGCCGCACACGAAGGAGCGGCAGCATGAGCGTAACGGTGACCACCTTGAAGTCCGGCATCACTGTCGTGACCGACACGATGCCGCATCTCGAGACGGCTTCGCTTGGCGTCTGGGTCAATTCCGGCAGCCGCGACGAGCGGCGCGACGAGCACGGCATTTCGCATTTCCTCGAGCACATGGCGTTCAAGGGCACGCGGCGGCGCAGCGCGCGGCAGATCGCCGAGGAAATCGAGGCGGTCGGCGGCGATCTTAACGCCGCGACCAGCGCCGAGACCACGGCCTATTACGCCCGCGTGCTCAAGGCCGACGTGCCGCTCGCGCTCGACGTGCTGGCCGATATCCTGTCCGAGCCGGCTTTCGACCGCGACGAACTGGTGCGCGAGCAAAACGTCATCGTCCAGGAGATCGGCGCCGTCGCCGACACGCCCGACGATCTCGTCTTCGAGCACCTCCAGGTCATCGCCTTTCCCGACCAGCCGCTCGGCCGCTCCATCCTCGGCACGCCGAAGACGGTGCGCTCGTTCGATGGCGCGAAATTGCACGACTATCTGGCGCGCCACTATCGGGCGCCGGACATCATCGTTGCCGCCGCCGGCGCCGTCGACCACGCCGCCGTCGTCGCCGAGGTGGAGAACCGGTTCGCGAGCTTCCACGGTCCGGCCAGCCCGACGTCGGAGCCGGCACGGTTCGGCGGCGGCACCCATGTGGAGAAGCGCGAACTCGAGCAGGTCCACATCGCGCTGGCGTTGCCCGGCTTGGCGCAAAACGATCCCTCGCTCTACGCCCTGCAGATGTTCAGCAACGTGGTCGGCGGCGGCATGTCGTCCCGGCTGTTCCAGGAAGCGCGCGAGAAACGCGGCCTGTGCTACTCGATCTACTCCTTCCATGCGCCCTATTCCGACGTCGGCATGTTCGGGCTGTATGCCGGCACCGATGCCGCCGACACCGCGCAATTGATGCAGCTCGTCGTCGACGAGATCGCCAATGCCGCCGAGACCCTTTCCGAGACCGAGATCGCCCGCGCCAAGGCGCAGATGAAGGCCGGCCTGCTGATGGCGCTGGAGAGCTCCGGGGAGCGCATCGGCCAACTGGCGCGCCACATGATCGCATGGGGCAGGCCGATCCCGCTCGACGAACTGGTCGGGAAGGTCGAAGCGGTGACGGTCGAGAGCGCCCGCGCGGCCGGCCGCGCGCTGATCCGCCGCGGCAAGCCGGCGATCGCCGTGATCGGGCTCGGCTCCGGGCTGGAAAGTGCCGCCGCCATCGCCGAGACTCTCACCCGCCAGGCCGCATGAAGGGGAGCTCCGATCCGACGTCCGC
This sequence comes from uncultured Alphaproteobacteria bacterium, assembly GCA_963829395.1. Lineage (GTDB taxonomy): Bacteria > Pseudomonadota > Alphaproteobacteria > Rhizobiales > Xanthobacteraceae > BOG-931. The sequence goes on from CAWHHX010000009.1 coordinate 27,021, forward strand.
TCGTTCCCGCGCGGCGGTGCTATTTTTTGCGCTTGCCGGAATCCCGGCTTCGCGGGAATAAGCGGAGAAGGACTTCGGCGCTGGGCACGTCCGATGGCGTTCTTCCGCACCATCAATTTCTCCGATCCGCTGCCATCGGTGGTCGGCGATGGCGTCGTTCTGCGGATGCCGCAGGCGACCGACCATGGCGAATGGGCGGCGCTGCGCGAGCTGAGCCGCGACTTTCTCACGCCCTGGGAACCGACCTGGCCGCCCGACGATCTCAGCCGCAGCGCCTTTCGTCGCCGGATCAGGCGCTATGCCGAAGATCTGCGCACCGACCAAAGCTATGCCTTTTTGATTGTCCGCAGCTCCGACAACACACTGGTCGGCGGATTGACGCTCGCCAATATACGCCGCGGCGTCGCCCAGGCCGGAAGCCTCGGATATTGGATGGGCCTGCCCTATGTGCGGCACGGCTACATGACGGCGGCGGTGCGCGCGATCATCCCGTTTGCTTTCACGACGCTCCGCCTGCATCGGCTCGAAGCGGCCTGCATCCCGACCAACGCGGCGTCCATCCGGCTTCTGGAAAATACCGGCTTCGTCCGCGAGGGCTACGCGCGGGACTATCTCTGCATCAACGGCGTCTGGCAGGATCACCTGCTCTACGGGCGGTTGAAGGATGCCAAAGCGAACGCCTGATCGGCAAAAGGCGCGCGCGCCGGTTTTGATCCGGGCGGAAGCCTGTCGTCCCCATCACCACGCGGCGCCGGAAGCAAAGCCTTAACCACGCCCTTCATGCCGCCTTGGGATGGCCACGGTTCGCTTGATATAACAAAGGCATCGGGGAAATTCACGATGGGCCGCAGGGGCATGCGGGGGACCGGTCAACGGACGGAAAAGTGCGGCCGCGCCGCTATTGCGCCAGCGCTTGCGCTGGCGCTTTTCACCGCCGGCTGCGCCAGCGCGCCGGGCGCGCCGCATGGCTATGCCGGCCCCAGCGCGAGCGTGTCGGAAGCGCCGCATGCCAGCGCGATCGGCGAGCTGTTCACCGGGTCGACCGCCAAGGGAACGCAAACGGCTGCCGGCGCCGAGCCGGACGTCAATTGCCCCGCGGTGGAAATTCGTCGCGGCGCCGCGACGCTGACCATCGCACCGCCGGGCGAGAAGTCGGCGATGACGGTGAAATATCAGGGCAGCTTCGTGCGGGCGGCGCGCGAATGCTCGGTGGTCGAAGGCAACATGATGATGAAAGTCGGCGTCGAGGGCCGCGTCGTTGTCGGGCCGGCCGGCGGGCCGGGCCAGGTCGACGTGCCCTTGCGCTTTGCCGTCGTTCAGGAAACTCCCGCCGGCATGCGGCCGATCGTGACCAAATTCGTCGTCGTGCCGGTCAACGTCGACGCCAATGGCAACACGCTGTTTGCCCATGTCGAAGAGGCGATGACGTTCCCGGTGCCGACGCCGACGGCGCTCCTGGACGATTACGTCGTCTATGTCGGCTTCGATCCGGTCGCGGCCGAAGCGCAGACCAAGCCACCGCCGAAGACGCGGCCGAAGCCCAACCGCAAACCCTCGGCCGGCGCGCATTAATCGTCGCGCACCCCCCTCTCCCATGAGGGGAGAGGGCGCGGTCTCGCGCGCCGTGCTGCTGACGCGTCGGTGTGTTGCTGCGGACCAGTGGGCTATGCCCTCTGCTCTCGTGGGAAAGGGCGGCTCGGCGCCTTGACCAACAACAATGGCGAGGGGGCTTAGCGCGGTCTCAGTTGAATTTCTTGCGGAGGTCTTCGATGCCTTGAACCAGCAAATTCTCGGCGACCTTGCCTTTGGCGGCGGCAGCGAGGATTTTCTCGGCGGCGGCGACGGCGGTGTCGGCGGCGGCGGAACGGACGTCGGCCAAAGCCTGCGCTTCGGCTTGGGCGATCTTGGCCTCGGCCATCTTGGTCCGGCGCACGACGAAATCTTCCATTTTCGCCTTCGCTTCGACGGTGAGACGTTCGGCCTCGGCCTTGGCGCCGGCGATGATGGCGGCCGCCTCGTTCTCGGCCTCGCGGCCTTTGCGCTCGAATTCGACCAGCACGGCCTGCGCCTCCTGACGCAGCCGCACCGCCTCGTCGAGCTCCGACTTGATCCGCGCCTGACGCGCATCAATGGCGGTAATCACCCGGCGATGCGCGCCCATGTAAACGAGCAGGCCGAGGAACAGGACGAAGGCGACGGCGACCCAGGCTTCGGCTTCGATCATGATCGGTCTCTACCTTTTCGAGACTGCGGCAACGGCAGCGGTGACCTCGGGCTGCGCCGGCGTCGTCCCGATCAGGCGCTCGACGATGGCGGAAGCCGTTTCCGCCGCGATGCTGGCGACATTGCCCATGGCCGACGTGCGGTTCGCCGCGATCGATTGTTCGGCCGCCGCAAGCTTCTCCTGAAGCTGCACCTCGAGCTTTTTGTTGGCCGCGGCGGCCTGCGCCGCCTGCTCGTCGCGGGTCGCGTTGGCAATGTTCTGGGCGCGCGCGCGCGCGTCGGCGAGCGACTTGAGGTAGGCCGCGTTGGCGGCTTCCGACTGCTCCTTGAAGCGGTTGGCCGCCGCCAGATCGTCGCTGATGCGCTTACTGCGCTCGGCGAAGATCGAGCCGATGCGTGGCAAGGCGATCCGCGACATCAGCACGTAGAGCAGGATGAAGGTCAGCGCCAGCCAGAACAGCTGCGAAGGAAAGTGCTGCGACTCGAACGGCGGAAAGGGCTTTTTCCCGCCGGGCGCTTCGGTATGGGCAGTCTCTTCGGCCATACGACGATCAGAGCCCGAACAGCAGGAGCAGCGCGATCAGGAGCGAGAAGATGCCGAGCGCCTCGGTAACGGCGAAGCCGAAAATCAGGTTGCCGAACTGGCCCTGCGCGGCCGACGGATTGCGCAACGCGGCCGACAGATAGCTGCCGAAGATGATGCCGACGCCGGCGCCGGCACCGCCCATGCCGATGCAGGCAATGCCGGCACCAATGTATTTCGCGGCGGTCGGATCCATGAGAGAGCTCCTTTTCGAGGTTGTCGCGTGCGGCCGTCAGTGGCCCGGGTGGATCGCATCGTTGAGATAGATGCAGGTGAGAATGGCGAAGACGTAGGCCTGCAGAAAGGCCACCAGGAATTCCAGCGCCGTGAGCATGATCACCAGGATCAGCGGCAGGACGGCGCCGAACCAGCCGGCGATGCCGAACCCGGCGAGCATGATGATGAAGCCGGCAAAGACTTGCAGCGTAATGTGGCCGGCGAGCATGTTGGCGAACAAGCGGACGCTGTGGGAGATCGGTCGCGACAGAAACGACAGGATCTCGATGACCACGATGGCCGGCAGAATGTAGATCGGCACGCCTTTGGGAACGAACAGATTGAAGAAACGCAGGCCGTTCCGCCAGAACCCGTAGCCGACGACGATGACGAACACCAAGAGCGCCAACGAGGCGGTAATGATCAATTGGCTGGTCACCGTGAACGAATACGGGATCAGTCCGATCATGTTGGCGAACAGGACGAACATGAACAGCGTGAACACGAAGGGAAAGAACTTCATGCCTTCGTTGCCGGTCGAGCTGCGCAGCATGTTGGCGACGAATTCGTAGGACATTTCGGCGACCGACTGCAGCCGGCCCGGCACGATCGCCCGCGGCGCCGTGGCGCCGATCAACAGCGCCGACACCATGAGGACGATGGCCAGCATGAACAGCGCCGAATTGGTGAGCGCGATCTCGTGACCGTGAATGGTGAAGATCGGCACCAGATTGCTGATCTTGAATTGATGGATCGGATCGATCGTCATGGTTCCATCGCGGTCCGGCGCGCCATGCGCCAAGTCATGCACCAAGTCATGCACCAACTCACTGTTCCCGGCCTCCCGACGCGCCGCCGCCCGGCTTGGGACCGGGAGCGACCCCCGCGGTGCGCATCACATTGAGCACGCCCGCGACGAAGCCGAGCAAGAGAAATACAATGAACCCCCAGGGCGCGATACCGAGCAGCCGGTCGATCAGCCAGCCGAGGCCGGCGCCGACCAGCACGCCTCCAACGAGTTCGCTTGAGAGCCGGAAGCCCTTGGCGTAGCCCGCTGCAGTCGTCGCCCGATCTCCACCAGGATCGTCGGAAGGCGGCGGCCCCGCACGTCCGCGTGCCTGGCCTAAACCTTCGCCGAGACGCTGGAGTCTCGCGGAGAGGGCGGCTTCGTCGGTGTGCGCCTTGTTGCGGTGGCCGTTTTCGCGCGTGTCGTCGTTCATTCCTTCGACACTCGCGGCTCACGGCAATCGAAACGGGCCCGCCCCCCAGAAGCCGCGCGGACCATACTGATTGGGTTTGGGCAAGTCAAGAAACGCTGATCGATCCTAATGCATTGAAATAACGACGGATATGGACCGCGTGCGGCCGCTGCAGACGGCCCATTGTGCAGCGCGAAGCCGGCGCCGTTACAATGATGCCTTGATGCAGGCGTTGTATCTCGGGCCCGAGCAGCCGCCCGAACGCCGCGGAGCGCGACCAGATGACCATGACCAAGGGGACTGCCGCCATCGTCGCCGCCGTTTTTTGTTTGATCGTGCCAGCTTTGGCCGATGACGAAACGCCCGACAACGATCACGGCCGTTACAGCTTCAGCAAGATCGCCGAAGGATTATTACGGCTCGACATGAAGACTGGCGAGGTCTCGGTCTGCAGCCAGCGTGCCGTCGGCTGGGCCTGTCAGGCCGCGCCGGAAGATCGCGCCGTGCTGGAGAACGAGATCGCGCGGCTGCGTACGGAAAACGCCGCGCTGAAAAAAGATATCCTCGCCCACGGCCTGCCGTTGCCGGGCGGCGCCACGCCGGAGCCGCCGGCGGCGCGCGACGGCGACCGCGCACCGCAGCTTGGCGACAATTCCGATGTCGACCGCATGGTGGCCATCGCCGGCCGCTTGTGGCATCGCTTCGTCGACGCCATTGCCCGGGCGCAACGGCAAGTGCTCAACAACAAGAGCTGAAGATTACGTGCGTCTCGATCGGTCGGCCATTCAGACAACGCGCATCGAGACCATCGCCACAGCCACGCTCGCGGTGGCGACGTCCGGCGAAGGCTTTTTTGAGATCACCCGCGAGGCGGCGCGGTTTCTCGATCAGGTCAAGGCGCGCGACGGCGTTTTGCTGCTGTTCATCCGCCACACCTCGGCTTCCCTGGTTATTCAGGCGAACGCCGATGCGGATGTGCGCACCGACCTGGTCACCGCGCTGTCGCGCCTGGCGCCGGCGGATGCCGGCTGGGTGCACGACGTCGAAGGGCCCGACGACATGCCGGCGCACGTCAAAGCCATGCTCAACGGCGTGTCGCTGCACGTGCCGGTGAGCGGCGGAAAAATGGCGCTCGGCACCTGGCAAGGCATTTATGTCGCCGAGCATCGGGCGCGGCCGCACCGGCGCGAGGTGGTTTTGCAATTTATGGGATGCTGCGCCGGGGGATGAACTATCCGCTCGTCCCCGCCAAGGCGGGGACCCGGAAATCTGGATTCCCGCTTGCGCGGGAATGAGCGGAAATTGCTCGCGTAGTGGACCCCGCGTCGCAATCGGCAGTAACATGAAACTCTACGGTATTTGGGCGATTCCTGTTGACCGAAGCACAATCTCCTCACCTGTTGATCGCCGACGACCATCCGCTGTTCCGCGGCGCGTTGCGCGAGGCGGTCAACGGCGTGTTCGGCCGCGCCGATGTGGCCGAGGCCGGCACCTTCGAGGAAGTCACCGAATTCCTCGAACGCGGCGGCGGCGAGGTCGATCTGATCCTGCTCGATCTGTCGATGCCCGGCGTGCGCGGCTTTTCCGGCCTGATGTATCTGCGGGCGCAATATCCGAGCCTGCCGGTGGTGGTGGTCTCGGCCAACGACGATCCCGCCGTCATCCGCCGCTGCATGGAATTCGGCGCCTCCGGCTTTATTCCCAAGACGCTCGGCATCGAGGCGCTGCGCGCGGCGGTGGCGCGCGTGCTGCAGGGTGAAGTCTGGACGCCGCCCGACGTCGATCTGACGCACCGTTCCGACGCTGAGAGCGCGGCGATCGCACGGCTGGCGACGCTGACGCCGCAGCAGGTCCGCGTGCTGATGATGCTGTCGGGCGGCCTTCTCAACAAGCAGATCGCCTACGAACTCGGCGTGTCGGAGGCGACCGTCAAGGCCCACGTCTCCGCTATTTTACAGAAGCTCGGCGTCGAGAGCCGCACGCAAGCGGTGATCGCCGCCGGCAAGATCGAGGCCGGAAGCTGGCCGCAGATGCCGATGAGGGAGGGCTAAACTATTTGTTTTGCTTACGCTTCGGTGCGAGAAGGAGCCGGGTATGTCTGCTATCGAGTTTATTGGTCTGGGCATTGCATTGATCCACTTGGCCATTGCGGTCGTCGCGTTGCTTTGGCCACCCAAGGAACTGAAGGAAAAATATTTTCATGCGGCTTATATCGGCAGCATGGTCATCATCTCGGGCATTTTTACATATCTCATTTTCGTAAATCACCAAGAACTTGCCAGCAGCAGGGCGCGAGCCGATGAAGTTGCTAGGCGCTTGGAGGAGAAGAATAAGATATCGACGCAAGCCGACGCGGTTGCTAAATCGCTTCCATTCAATGGAAGCGAGACGTGCAGAGCAATTGTACTTGCCTCATTTGCTTTTTTGGAGAAGTGGAAGGTGGAATTCCCTGAGACGCTGACATACACTCGAAAGCTGCTCGATAAAGACCAGGATAAGTCTTCGCAAAGCGATTGCATGCGCGATGCGAACTCAATGACAGCAGTCTTGAAGGGAATTGCATCGCAATAGGGCGTTCGCAAGAATTAGGGCTACTCCGCGGCGACACGCTGCACGCGCCATTGCGCGATCAGCGCGCGGAGCGAGGCGGGTTTCACCGGCTTGTTGAGGACATGTACGCCGGCGCCGCGCGCCTCTTCGCGCACATGCAGCGAGCGGTCGGCGGTGACCAGGATGGCGGCGAGGTCGCGGCCATGGCGGCGGCGCAACGCGGTGATGGCGCCGACGCCGTTGTCGCCGTCGAGGTGATAGTCCACCAACAAACCGTCCGGCTCGAGCCCACTGCCCTCGATCGCCGCCAGCGCCGCGGCCAAGTTCTCGGCTTTGAGCACGCGGCAGCCCCAGCCACCCAGCAAGGTCTGCATGCCGTCGAGAATGGCCGGCTCGTTGTCGATGCAAAGCACCACCGTGCCAATAAGCTGTCCGGCCGCGGCCTTGCGCGCCGGCGGCGGCGCCGGCGCGGCCACGGCGGCGGCCGCCCGCGGCACCTCGACCGAGAAGCGCGAGCCGCGGCCCGATGTCGATTTGAGCGCCACGTCGCAGTCGAGCACGCGGGCGATGCGTTCGACGATCGACAGGCCGAGCCCGACGCCGCGGGCGACGCGCGCGCCCTGATCGAGCCGGTGGAATTCCTTGAACACCGCGCGGCGCTTGGCATGCGGGATGCCGATGCCGGTGTCGTAGACGTCGATGCGCAGCCGCGAGCCGCGGCGGCGGCAGCCGACCAGCACCGTGCCCTTGGGCGTATATTTGATCGCGTTCGACACCAGGTTCTGCAGCAGGCGGCGCAGCAGCCGCCGGTCGGAGCGCACCGCCAGCGCGCAGGGCATGAACTTGAGATGAAGCCCCTTGTCGCGCGCCAGCGGCGCGAACTCGACCTCAAGGCGGGCCAGCAGTTCGTCAATGCGGAAATCGCTCATTTCCGGCTGCATCGCGCCGGTATCGAGCCGCGAGATGTCCAGCAAGGCAGCGAATATCTCTTCGACCGCTTCCAGCGAGGCGTCGATATTCGCAACCAGGCCGCCATCTTCGCCGGCGCGCTGGCGCTCGATCAGGCTCGTCACATAAAGCCGCGCGGCGTTGAGCGGCTGCAAGATGTCGTGGCTCGCCGCGGCAATGAAGCGGGTCTTGGAGACATTGGCGTCATCCGCTTCGGCCTTGGCGCGTTCGAGCTCGGCATTGAGCCGCGTCAGCTCGCCGGTGCGCTCGCGCACGCGGCGCTCCAGCGTGGCGTTGGCGCGCTCCAGCGCCTCCGCCGCCTTTACGCTCGGGGTGATGTCGGTGAAGGTCGTGACCAGACCGCCATCAGGCATGCGGTCGGCGCGCACTTCGATCACCAGCCCGCGCTCGGCGAAGCGCTCGAGGAACGGCTCGGCCACCGAGGTATATTTGCGGATGCGCTCGGTGATTTGTTCGTCGATGTCCTTCGCCGCATCCGGACCTTGCTCCGCGATATGGCGGAGGATTTCGTCGAGCGGGATGCCGATGCGGGTGAGCCCATGCGGCAGATCGAACAGCTCGCCGAACTGCCGGTTCCAACACACCAGCGCCAGTTCCTTGTCGAACACGGCGATGCCCTGGCGCACGTGGTCGAGCGCGGTCTGCAGGATTTCGCGATTGTAGTGAATCGCGGCATTGGCATCGTCGAGCAGTTTCAGCGCCGCCTTGGTCGAGACGGTGCGCTTGCGCAGCACAAGCGACAGCACCAGCCGCGACGACGCCGCGCCGATCGCCGATGCCAAGAGGTATTCGCCGTATTGCAGCAGCGCAAAGTCGGCCTCGGCCTGCGGTTCGAGGCTGACGCGGCGCGAGGCGGCGAAGCTCGCGAACAACTTGCGGGTGCGCTCGTCGCCGAGATAGCGAGCGATGGTGGCGGTCAATTCCTCGACCGTGACCGAAGCGCGGCGCAGCCGGAAACTCGGCGCGATCGGCGCCAGCGAAGACGGCACGAACAGATCCGCTTGCACGCGCTCGATCGCGCTCGGCCGGCGCGGCAACGAGCCGCCGACAAAGACGGCGACGTTGGCAATGAGGCTGAGCACGACGCCATGCACGAGCGGCGGCAGATCGAGGCCGAACAAGGCCTGCGGCCGCAGCCAGGCCAGGCCGAAAGGTCCGTCGCCGAGAACGCGTTCGCCGATCATCCCTGAATCCAGGATGCTCGGCAGCAACAACGTGTAGGCCCAAACCACGATGCCGGCGGTCATGCCGCCGATGGCGCCGGCCGCGGTGCCGCGCCGCCAGACCAGCCCGCCGAAAAACGCCGGCGTCAGTTGGGCAATGGCGGCAAACGACAACAGCCCGATCGACGCCAGCTGCGCCGGGCCGGCGGAGCGATAATAGATGTAGGCAAGAAACAGGATGGCAAAGATCGCGATGCGGCGCACCGTCAGAAGCTGCGCGCCGGCGGCGCTCGGGCCGCCCGAGGTGGCGCGGCGCTTGAGGATGAACGGCATGACGATGTCGTTCGACACCATGATCGCCAGCGCGACCAATTCCACGATCACCATGGCGGTCGCCGCCGAAAGGCCGCCGACGAAAGCGATGAGCGTCAACAATTCGGAATGCGCCCGCAGCGGCAGCGCCAGGACGAACATGTCCGCATCGGTGCCGCCATTCGGAAACGTCAGCAGGCCGGCCATCGCGATCGGCATCACGAACAGATTGATGAGCACCAGATAGGCGGGAAACAGCAAGGCGGCGCGGCGGATTTCGGCCTCGCTGCGATTCTCGACGACGCCGACGTGAAATTGCCGCGGCAACAGCACGATGGCGAACAGCGACAGCAGCGTCGTGGCAAAGAAGCTCGTCGCCGGCGGCAACCGCGTCAGCACGGCCGCGGTCTGCGGCTCCTGCAAGGCGGCGGAAAACAACGTCAGCGGCCCGGGAAACATGACGAAGGTCACGAAGATGCCGACGGCGAGGAAGGCGACGAGCTTGACGATCAACTCGGTCGCGATCGCCAGCATCAGCCCGTCCTGATGCTCGGTGGCATCGATGTGGCGGGTGCCGAACAATACCGCAAACGCCGCCATCAACAGCGCGACGAACAGGGCAATGTCGCCGAGCAGCGGCTGCGCCGCGCCGCCGCCGGCCGAAACCCCCGCCAGAATGGTGCCGACCGATGCCGACACCGCTTTGAGCTGCAGCGCGATGTAGGGGATCATGCCGACGATCGCGATCAGCGCCACCGTCGCCGCCACCGCTTGGCTCTTGCCGTAACGCGCGGCAATGAAGTCGGCGATCGAGGTGATGTTCTGCCCCTTGGCGAGGCGCACGATGCGGATGAGGAGCGGATAGGCGAGCCCGACCATCAGCACCGGGCCGATATAGATGGTGAGGAAATCGAAGCCGGTTCGCGCTGCCACGCCGACCGAGCCGAAGAACGTCCAGGACGTGCAATAAATGGCGAGCGACAGCGGATAGATCAGGAGCCGCGCGCGGCTGCCACGCACGCGCTCATGCCGCCGATCGCCATAGCTCGCCACCAGGAACAAAAACCCGATGTAGGCGAGCGCAATGATGACGACGATCCAGCCTTGCAGCACGGCGTTTCCAGCATCGGTTCGGGAGCGCTCTTTTTGGACGCTCGTTCTGCTATTTTACCTCATCGTTGCGGTTTGGGAACGTGTTGTTCCACGGGCGAATTGTGGCCGAACGGTTTGACGGCGCCGCCCGCAGCGGGCATTCACGGGGCCGATGCCGCCTGCCGCCCCTGTCCTGCGCACGTTACTCGAAACCGCTGAGACGTTGATCATCGCGCTGGCCGGCGGGGCGGCGTTTACGCTCATTGGCTTTCCGGCCGGCCTGGTTTCCGGATCGGTTCTCGCGGTTGCAGCCGCGGCCTTGCTCGGGCGGCCGGTCGAGGTGCCGGTGCCGCTGGCGCGCGCCTGCTATGTGCTGATCGGCATCCTGCTTGGCGCCGTGGTGACGCCGCAGACCCTCAAAGGCTTGGCGTCCTGGCCGGTGAGCATTGCGCTGGTGATGATCGCTGCGCTCGGCATGATGCTCGCGACCGCGACCTATCTGCGCCTGGTGCACCGCTGGGACCGGCTCTCGGCGCTGATGGGCGCGAGCCCAGGGGCGATGTCGCAGGTCATCGCGCTCTCGAGCGAACTCGGCGCCGATCTGCCGGCGGTGGCGGTCGTGCAGACGCTCCGCGTCCTGCTGCTGACGACCGGAATACCGGCCGGCCTGGCGCTGTTCGGCCTGGTGGCGCCGGCGATACCGCTCGCGCGCGGGCCGGCGGGTGGCTCTTCGGTCGGCGAGATCGCCATCGTCATTGCGCTGTCGACCGCGACCGCCATCGCGCTTTGGCGGCTGCGATTTCCAGCCGGCCTTCTGTTCGGCGCGATGGTCGGATCCGGCGTGCTGCACGGTACCGGCCTGGTCCAGGCCGTCTTGCCGTGGTGGATCGCAAGCGCGTCGGTCCTCGTGCTCGGGGCACTGGTCGGATCGCGCTTCACCACGATCACGTTCCGGCTGCTGGTCGGCTATCTCGGCGCCGCGTTCGGCTCGTTCGCAGTCTCACTCTCGGTGGCGACCGCGTTCGTGCTGATCGTGGCGCACTTCTTTCCGTTCCCGATCGCCAATATCGCGGTGGCGTTTGCCCCGGGCGCGCAGGACACGATGATGGTCTTGGCGCTGGCGCTGCATCTCGACCCGGTCTACGTCGCCGCCCATCACGTTGCGCGTTTTGTGGTGACGGCGTTTTCGATCGCCATCGCCGCGCGGTGGATCGCGCGGGATGAAAAGCGGCGATAGCCGTCATTCTGCGACCGAGCAGTACCTCCACCGCTCATTCCCGCGAAAGCGGGAATCCGGTTGGAGCGCGACATAAGCGCTAGGTTTCCAGAACTGGGTCACCGCCTTCGCGGGGACCCGCGGGGGAAAATCACTCGGCCGCGAGGGCGCGCGCCTTGAACGGCAATCCGAGCTTTTGCCACACATCGACCAGCGCTTCGGCGAGCGTGTCGATGAGCCCGTCGTCGTGATAGGGGCTCGGCGTGATGCGCAGCCGCTCGGCGCCTTTCGGCACCGTCGGATAGTTGATCGGCTGGATATAGATGCCGTGATCGGACAGAAGGAGATCGCTCGCCTCTTTGCAGCGCTCCGGATCGCCGACGAACACCGGCACGATGTGGGTGGGGCTCGTCATCACCGGCAGCGCGGCAGCGGCGAGCACAGCCTTGGTCCGCGCGGCGCGGTCCTGGTGGCGATCGCGCTCCCATTGCGAGGTCTTCAGATGCCGGATCGCGGCCGTCGCCGCGGCGCAGACCGACGGCGGCAGCGCCGTAGTGAAGATGAAGCCCGGCGCGTAGGAGCGCACGGTATCGATCAGCGCCCGCGATCCGGCGATGTAGCCGCCGAGACAGCCGAACGCCTTGGCGAGCGTGCCTTCGATCACGTCGATGCGCGCCACCGCACCGTCGCGCTCACTGATGCCGCCGCCGCGCGGTCCGTACATGCCGACGGCGTGCACCTCGTCGATATAGGTCATGGCGCCGTAGCGCTCGGCGAGATCGCAGATGCAATTCACCGGCGCGACGTCGCCGTCCATCGAATAGAGGCTCTCGAACACGATCAGCTTCGGCCGGCCCGGATCGGCCGCGGCCAAAAGCTCTTCGAGATGCGCGGTGTCGTTGTGGCGGAAAATCTTCTTCTCGCAGGACGATTGGCGCACGCCCTCGATCATTGAATTGTGATTGAGCGCGTCGGAGAGGATCAGGCAGTTCGGCATCACCTTGGCCAGCGTGGCGATGCCGGTCTCGTTGGAGACATAGCCGGAGGTGAACACCAAGGCCGCCTCTTTGCGGTGCAGGTCGGCGAGCTCGCGCTCAAGCTCGACCAGCGGATGATTGTTGCCGGCGATGTTGCGGGTGCCGCCGGCGCCGGTCCCCATCCGGGTCGCCGTCTCGACCATGGCGCCGATCACTTTCGGATGCTGGCCCATGCCGAGATAATCGTTCGAGCACCAGATCACGACATTCTTCGGCCCTTGCGGCGAATGCCAGATCGCATGCGGGAAGCGGCCGGCGATCCGCTCCAGATCGGCGAACACCCGGTAGCGCCGCTCGCTATGCAGCCGAGCAAGCGCATCGGTAAAATAAGCGCTGTAATTCATGAGATTCCCGCAAATTCGCGCCGTGGCAGCAGCCGAAGACCTCAGCCGAAGGTCTTTTTAGAGTGGTTCCAGTGAACTTGTCGAGGCGCTTTTCGGCGTAAAATCGTCGCGTCGCATTGCGCTGGATCAAGCTGGGCCGGCCGAAGCCGATAGCAGCCGCATCGCGTTCGTTCGCGGCAGGTATCGGGCCCCTGCCAACCAGCGTCCGCCCTGGCGGCCCCCGCGCGAGCCATTACCTAGTTCGTCAGGAAAGCTTCAGCGCGGGAGGACGATATGAAAGTCGGCGTTTTGGGGTCGGGCGACGTGGCCAAATCGCTCGCTGGCGGATTCATCAAGCACGGGCACCACGTCATGCTCGGCACGCGCGATGCCGGCAAGCTCAAGGACTTCGTTGGCCAGCACCAGGGCGCCCAGGTCGGCAGCTTCGCGGACGCCGCAAAGTTCGGCGAAATCGTCGTGCTCGCGGTCAAGGGCGATGTCGCGCTCGACGCGCTCAAGGCCGCCGGCGCGGCCAACCTCGCCGGCAAACCGGTGATCGACGCCACCAATCCGATCGCCGACGCGCCGCCGGAAAACGGCGTGCTGAAATTCTTCACCAACCTCGATCAATCGCTGATGGAGCGATTGCAGGACGCCTTTCCCGAGGCGCATTTCGTCAAGGCGTACAATTCCGTCGGCAATGCCAGAATGATCAATCCGCAATTTCCGGGCGGCACCAAGCCGACCATGTTCATCTGCGGCAATGACGACAAGGCCAAGGCGACGGTGCGCGGCATCAACGATCAATTCGGCTGGGAGACGGCCGACATGGGCAAGGCGGAAGCCGCCCGCGCCATCGAGCCGCTCTGCATGCTGTGGTGCATTTTAGGCTTTACCCAAAACGAATGGACGCACGCGTTCAAGCTCCTGCATAAGGCGTGAGCGGCGTCGGCGCGGCGGAGTGGCGATTCCGCTCAGTGATTTCGCAGTGAGCGGACGCGTCGATTCTGCTCAGCGGTTGCCGCCGGAGTTGGGCCGGCTCCGGTTGAGTTGACTGGCAATCGCCAGCAATACGGCCGTCGGCGTAAGACGCGTCGACATGGCGATGATCCTGTTGCGCAAGCCGGCGATGAGCAGCGGACGCCCGGCCTTGAGCGCCGCATAACCTTGGCGCGCCACGTCGGCAGCCGTCATCACCGGCATTGGCCCGCTGAACAGTGCCGAACTCTCAACCTGCGCCGTGTGCGCGAACTCGGTCGCTGTCGCACCGGGGCATAATGTGGTGACCGTGACGCCGGTGCGGCGCAGTTCATAGCCGATCGCACGGCCAAAGCTCAGCACGTAGGCCTTGGTCGCGTAATAGACCGCCATCCCCGGGCCGGGCTGGAATGCGGCCGTGGACGCGACGAGCATGATCCTGCCGCGCCGGCGCGCCACCATGGGCGGCAACATCAAGCGCGTTAGCTCGGTGAGCGCGACGATATTGACCTGCAACATCGACGAAATTTTTTCCGGATCTTCCCGATCGAAGCGGCCGCTGTCGCCGAGGCCCGCGCAGTTGATCAGCGTGTCGATGACGAGGCCGCGCTCCTCGACGATCTTCATCAATTCGGCGGCGCCGCCCGGCTGGCCGAGATCAGTGGAGATGACGGTGATCTCGGTGCCCGCCGCATGGAGCTCGGCGGCCAAAGCCTGCATCGGCTCGCGGCGGCGCGCCACCAGCACGAGATCGTGCCCATCGTTGGCGGCCTCGCGCGCGAGCGCGGCGCCGATGCCGCTCGACGCTCCGGTGATCAGCGCGACCGGACGGGCATCATCAGCCATGGTCATAAATCCTTTGGCGACGAATCCTTTGCCGATGAATTCCTTTGGCGAACATCAGCGGCCGGAGAAAGCGGCGGGGCGCTTCTCGACGAAATGCGCCACGCCTTCCTTGAAATCTTGCGAGCCGAACGATGCGATCATTTCCTTATCGGCCACCGCCCAGGCTTCGGCAAGCGACTGGAAATAGGACTGGAAGACCTGCCGCTTGATGACGCCGATCGAGCGCGGCGACGAGGCCGTGACCAGTTCGCGCGCGATCGACTGCACGTTGGCCAGAAAATTTTCCGCCGGCAATGTGCGGACCAGGCCGAGCCGCTCCGCCTCGGCGGCGTCGACCATGCGGGCGGAGTAGAGAAGATCCAAGGCGTTCATCGGTCCGATAAGACGCGGCAGCATCCAGGACGAGCCATGCTCGGCAATCAGCCCGCGTTCGGCGAAGGCCGTGGTCAATTTGGCGCCTTCGGCCATGTAGCGGAAGTCGCAAAACAGGATCATGCAGACGGCGATGCCGGCGATCGGGCCGTTGATGGCGGCAAAGATCGGCTTCGGCACGCCGAGCAGGTAGCTGAATTTCTGCTCGAAGTTGCCGGGCTTGCTGCCATCGCGCCGACGATCGCATGCGGCGCCTCGCCCGCCGACAGTCTGCCCAAGCGCGACATGTCGGCGCCGGCGCAGAAGCCGCGGCCGGCCCCGGTGATCACGATGGCGCGAACAGAGTCGTCTGCGGCAGCGTGTTCGATGGCCGCGCGCACATCGCCGTCCATTTCGCTGGTCCAGGCATTGAGCTTGTCCGGACGATTGAGCGTGATGGTCGCGACGACATCGTCGACGCCGTAGAGGATATCCGTGTACGCCATATCTCCTCCTCCTGCACGCGATTTCCGGTTTGCCGATGCGATTATCCGCGGCGGCTATGTCTATTTGTGGTGCCGCATGTCATGGCGGCATCGCCGCAGCGTGTCAGGTTTCCATACTAAAACACATACCAGATCGCGCACACCGCGAAAGTTGCCCGCTCGCATCGTGAAGGGCGTTTGGGTCGATTCAATCGGTAACGTCAAGCACCGGAGGCAATGATGGTTCAGCTCATGGACACCGATATCAAGACACGAGAGGTGCTAGGGTGGAAGGGCATGCATGTCTTTCATTTTATTGGCTCGTGGCATCCTTCACAGAAGCCGCATACATAGTAGATCTCAAAGGACATCGAATGGGAGTCGCATCTGGTCGACCTGATGACCGGCAGAGAACTTTCAGCCGTGGTTTCTCGGCATCAATCCGCGCGGACGTCTCCCGGTACTGTGGTGCACGACCGAGCGCGGTCACATGGAGCGCCGCGACGTGATCCAATATCGAAAAAAAATATTCCCGGCGCCCAAGCCGTGTTCCCGGCCGGCCATGAGCACGAGGAATAGCAAGCCTACTCCGGCATGAGGACGATCTGCATCTCGATCTCCGCACCCTGAGCTTCCGTTTCGTATTCGACCCGCCAGGACCGCCGAAGTCGGCGGCGATGCTGGCGAGCTACGCGGCGAACGGCACCGGCACAGTGCGAGGCGCGAAGGATGACGACAAGGAAATGCAGATCGCGTTCTGGCAGCGCGCCGCGGAGGAAGGATTTACCGACGACGCGGCGCGGGCCTGGGGGCGGAAGTTTCGTGCCGGATTCGATGCCCTGGACGAACGCTTGGCGCAGCAGCGCTACCTGATGGGCGCAGATTTGAGCGTCCTCGACATCGCCTGGTTCATCTATGCGCACCGGCTTTCGCTCGCCGGCTATCCATTCGCGCGGCTCCATCCGCGGGTCAATGCTTTCCTGGAGACGCTCCGCCTCAGGCCTGAATTTGCCAAAGAGATCGCAACGACAGCGGAGTTCGACCGCCGGCTCGACGCCACGCGAAAGGCTCAGTTGCAGGCCGGCAAGACCTTGGAAATGGTGGCCGGGCTTTAAGGGCGGTCGCTGCAATGGACGGACGTCGAACCAGCAGATTGTTCAAACCGGGTTTAAGAGCCTGCGGCGCTAAGAAGCCCGGCCGCATTGCAAATCAGAGTTGGTGCTGCCGCGCAGGATTGAACTGTGGACCTCTCCCTTACC
>CAWHHX010000010.1:0-248159 GCA_963829395.1 uncultured Alphaproteobacteria bacterium
AACTGCTGCAAACCATTCGCTGCAGGATAGTTGCGGTCGTGCCGTCCGAGGCGGCGCGCGATTGTCCGCGCCGCGGCGGCGGCGCGAGCACCGACGTCTCGAAAACCAAATTGACGATACCGATGATAAGGCGAGGCGGCGTGCAACTGTTTCATCGTACAATTCCCGTCGCCTCTGCGGCCGTTAACGTCGCCTGACAGCGGCGGATGATTTCATTGGCGATCGCCAGCGCGTCGCCGACGCTCAGCTCGTCGCGCCAGGCCGCCGCGCCGGCGGGACCAAGGCGCTGGATATAGGCGGCTGAACGGGCAATTTCTGCTAACGAAAAACACGTCGCCACGCTTCGCTACGTCAACCGGATCGCCGAGCTCGTTTATGTCCTCGAGCGTGGGCGCCGAGGGGGATCGCAGTGATCGTTTCGTCGCCGACAATCAGCGGGCTTACCAATCGGACGGTTACCACGGCAGCCGGCATGTCTCAGCACTCCATGTTGGAATCAGTCGCCGACGGCCTTCATGGAGCCGCCGGCGACCAGCGCAACGCAGGAAAAGGGCGCGCGCCTGGCGAAGCTGCAACGGACGCGCGGCCAACAAGGAGCGAACCGCGCGCCAGCTCGACACTCCGCTTTTGGATTTCGATGTTGCATCGCGTTTCTAAGCCGCCTGCGCCACACCGGCGGCGGTCAGGACAAAAATCGGATCGAAGGGATCTGAGCCCGCGGGTCGCACCCAACCCTCGAAAAGGGCGTAGCCGTAGCCAGGAATTACGTCCTCAGGAGCGAACGCGTTGTCGCCGACCGTGCCGACAAAGGCACTCGCAATCGCCGAGGCTTTGAATCAGCGCCGCCCGGCACATCATTGAGAGCCGCGCAGACATCGATCAGCCGTTGCCCCGACGCCGCCGTGCTCGGCGCCGTGCCGCCGCCTTCGGCAAACCCGGCTTGCTCGAGTATGTAATCTGAGTTTTGTCGGCGCCGTCAACGATTCATGCCGAGCGACCGCCATCCTTGGGCGCCGGCGACGCCATAGCTCAGGCCACCAATAAAATCGGAAAGCTCATATCCAGGGAGTCCAGGAACGATTTTTGAATCGCGCCCGGGAATCCAGCGATATTAAGCGGGGGACGCTCACGTATGTGGGAAGAACGCCCTGTCCTGGCGCCGCCGCACGAACAAGGTGACGATTATCTGTGCGGACTGAGTTGCTGTAGGCATCTCAATCGACCTCGTCTGTTAGACTCGGGTGCAAAGCCCGCTACGTGTGGGGCCCTCCATGCGCTAGCGGCGGCGCGGACAGCCCTGTGCATCGATCCAAATCCCCGCTGGCGCATGGGAGCCCGGAACGCGGGCGCCGCTTCACCGGGCGAAAAGCCGGGAATCTCCAAGACCTGTGCATAAGGCGTCGGCATGATTGTCGGTCTGCCGAGATCGTCCGGGTGTTCTTCTTGCGGACTTTTTTCATTGCGCGTCCGTGGCCCCAAACGGCAGAGCCATCTGCAGGCTCGTGCAACTCGACTTCTTCTTCGACCGTCTGATCTGGCGTTCCCTGAAGCTTGCGCATCAGATGCTCGGAAAGAACCAACATCTCCAAACCCAGCGGCACTCGCTTTTCGTTCAGCGCGACGATCGGCGATCGAGCTCGGTGAAGTTCGCCGTTGTCTCGACAGTTCGAGCGCAGCTTGCGGATTTTTCCGGGCATAGTGCGCACGACCTCTTCGGTGCGCTTGGTCAGCTCCTCGGTAGTCGGTCGATCAGAACGCGCTCCTCAAACTTCAGAGCTTCGGCACACGCCGCGGCGGCGCGATCGTGATTAGCCTTCGCCAGAATGAACGGCGCGCTTAGTTTCGGTGATATCCTTTTCGAGCTGCGCCAACGTCTCCGCGGTGTCGCCCGGCTCGGGATTGTCGTAGCGCGCTTGAAACTGTGCCAATTTGGCGGTTTCGGTATCGAGGCGAGCCTTCGTCGCCGCTTCCGCGCGTTTGCAATCGTCGACGGTCTTTCCGCCGGCGCCGACAAGCTTTTTCAAGGGATTGCTCATGACCGTCCTCGGTTGATCTTGGAAACGAATTCCGCATAGGCCTCATCCGGCGAGAGCACGCCGTCGACCAGGCCAACGTCGACCGCTTCGCGGCCGAGATACACGGCGGCCTCTGTCGCAAGCGCCTTCTCTTTTGTCAGCCGCTTGCCGCGATAACGTCCGACCGCCTCGGCGAAGAGATCACGGCCGCGATCGAGTGCGGTGCGTATTCCCGCGGCAACAGCCGGCGGCAGCGGCTCGAACGGATTACCCGAGGCCTTATGCGCGCCAGAGCTGAGAACCGTCACTGCGACGCCGTCGTTGGCGAGCTTCCGTGAGTAATCGGCATGCAGCATGACGCAGCCGATCGATCCGGCCTGGCCCATTTCCGGCATCACAACAGCCCGCGCCGCACTGGCGAGCAGATAACCGGCAGAGCAGGCGCTGTCAGTGAGGATCGCTATTGTCGCCTTAGCAGCGGACAGCTGCGCGATCGCGGCGCCGAGTTCGAACGCGCCGGCGAGCTGGCCGCCGTAGCTATCTATTTCGAGCACGACGCCCTTAACTGACGCATCGCGTTGTGCGCGTTGCACCAGTGTGTGGACACCTTCATAGCTGGTGGTGCCGGAATATGAACCGATCCACTTTCCCTTGTTGATAAGACTGCCTTCGATCGCGATGACGGCGACGCTGCCGTCCATATCCAGGATTTGCCTGCCGCGTCCGGATCCCTCGAGCATGCGGCCGAGCGGATCACCGAGGCGACCCATGGACGGACGGCCGTCGGCGAAAGCGACATGATCGCTCGGGATGCGCCTCGATCACAAACCCACCGCCGGTGACCGCCTGCACGATCGCCGCGGCCTTGCGCGGCTCGTACAAGTGCACCTGGTTGCACAGGTGCGCGTAAATGTGAGGAAGGTTGCGCATGGGCGAGCTATGCGGGAACACGAATGCCGGCATCGTCGGTACGCTTACGCCGGCCACCCGGCGGCCAATTTGGATCCCGGGGAATGTTAAACAAGTCCGCTTGCCACGGACCACGTTTCCAGACATCGGGCGATCGTAGAGCTCCGTAAGGCGTGCAAAGGTCGGCGTTCATTCGCCGCGGCCAACAGCCCACAAGGACCATCGAACGGTCCAAATACCCCGTCATCACCCGATCGCCGCTCAGGCCCGATCCGAGGAGGATGCAAAAGTAGGTTCCTTCGCCGATGGGTCGGGGAATAAATTGGACGTTAACGTTGCCCACCTGCGCAATGTAGACATCGACTACGGTTTCGCGTCCGCGCACAAGCATCACGCAAGTTCCGTGATGCGCTTGGAACCTCAATTCCTTAAGGCGAGCGATGATGACCGAAAAGGCTGACTTGCGACTCGGGCCCATCCCAATCGTTTTCAGTTCGGAGGTTGTTGGCTTCTGAGGAAGACGGACGACGTTCGACATGATTTTTTGCTCCGTTGCGCGTGGTTTTATTTTGATTTGGCGATTACCCGCGCGGCCTTGCGCGGCTCGCACAGCTGCACCGTGTTGAGCAAGTCCGCGTAAATGTGAGGAAGGCTGCGCACGAGTTCAGGCTTCCTTCTTCAAAGAAGAAACAAGCCGCGCCCAAGCCTGCGCGGTGCTATCGATAAAGCGCGGCGCGATTTGAGCCGATCCAGTTCTTTCTGAAAACCGTGGCCCCACCCGGCACGAAGAGCTTCGTCCAAGAATCCTTCACCCGTGATTTCGCGCGACAGCGTTGAGGCGTCCCTTAGGACTAATAGGAGAAACCCGCGAAGCCTCGGCCACATCGCGAAGTCCGTCGACGAGCTCGTAAGAAAGGTCTTTCCTATGTGGTGGTGCCGCATTGTTTGTTTGCTCCCTTGGGGCAGTTTGATTTGGGATACGCGACTACTCGATCGAGCCACCGAACACGGCAGCGTCGATCGCCGCGAAACCGCGGTCACGCGGCGAGGAGATCGCTGAGATATTGCGTAGGAATGCCGCCGCTGCGAGCCGCAGGTGCGAGCAGGCGCGGGGCCAGGGGCCGCTCCTCCATCCGCCGACTAGGCGAGCCGCCGCCGGCGACCATGGCGCGAACGCGATCGATGGCCATGGCGGAGCGCTCCGGGCCGAGCTCCCGGATCAGCACACGCGCCATCGATTTTGAAAGGCTGAGATCGCGGCTGTCAGACCCGACCGGGCGAAGCTCCTGGAGCAGAAAATGAGCGTCCGTCGCGCCGGGGGACTCGACGAGCCGGCGATGAGCCGGCAGCAATGCTTGTACGGCTTGGGAAAGTCCGGCGGGCGCCTTGAAAAGGGCGGCATTTTCTCCTCCTCGGGGCCGATGACAAAGCGGGTCGGCGATTTCACGCGAGAGAGGATTGGTCGTTTGGACGGCCAGCCTAGAGGTAAAAGGCGGAAATCGGGAAAGTGGGTATCTAAGCCACGGGGCATTTAATTTTTGACGCCAGCGAGCAGTGTATTGCGATAGGATTTGATGTGAATTCTGTATGATTCCGCCTTCCACTTGTTTGAACGCAGTTGCGCAGCCAAGCTTGATCTGTTCTAGCCTCCAGCTTGCGGACGGTTCTTAAGGCAGAGGATCAAGTTTAAGATCGAGGAGCACGATAGCCGTTCGGCAAATCGCTGGCGAAACGCCCAGACGTCGAAGGAATGATCAATTGGATAACGACCCGGACAGTCGGCGAATTAAAAGACCGCGGCGATGCCCTCGCTGCAGGTTTTTAGAGCGGCAATGAGGTCCCGCGAGCCCCGCATACCTCGCTCAAGGATCTGTCGTCGGATAGTGTCTTTAGCTTTCTTTCACTTCGTCGCCGGCCCGGTCGCATGGCTTTAGCTTTGTCAGATCCATCGCGTGGAAATAGGCGCGCTCCGAATTGTCAAGCCCAAACTGATGAGGAGCGGGCGCCCATAGTTTTGCCAACGTGAGCTCAGGACTTTCGCCGGCCTTCGAAGCATCTCGATTTTCCGATTTCGCTTTTGCATCCGCAAGGTCTGGTCGCTCTCTGTTCGAGCTCAGTCATCGCACTATGTTATGTAAGTGATCCATTGTATTGCCTCCGCATTGGCGCACCGCATGGAGGAGAAGTTCGCGGGAGCAATCGAGTTGCGGACCTCGACTTGTCGGCTGGCCGGCCTAGCCCCGCGCAGACTCAGATTCTACCTATGGATTGCGTGCGCGCGAAATCCCCGCCAGCGGCTTTATCCACTGCGATTTCGCAGATGATCCGTGATTGCCGGCCGCAGCGCGCTCGGCGTTTGAAAAATACATCACGCCCCGCGCCGGGCGGCAACGCCAGCGGCGTACTTAGGCCCGCTTGAGCGCTGCCAGACATTGCAGCGCCGCCCGCGAACGCGACGGATCGTCTTCTTCGCTGATTTCGACCATTGCGCGTTCTTGCCCCGACGCGAGCGACCTGGGCGCCGGCAAGACGAGCGGCGTAGGGTCGCCGGCAAGCAAATCCTCGATGAGGTTCGGGCCGATAATTTCATCGTCAAATTCGCCGCCATCCAACGGGTATTGGTTGCGCCAACGATGAAATGCCGCTAGCCGCGCTTTGACGCGCAATCCTTCCAAGCTCGTCGCGCGAATATCTCGCATGCATTTCCAAAGGAAGTCGATCTGCTCGATTGCTACCTCGGCGACGCCGTCAAATTTGTCGTATTCGACCCGCGAAAGTTCGCCACGCTCCATGGCGTCGTAGGCATCGTCTTGCGCCTGGATCGCCTCGAACGCTGTGGCAATTTTCGGCTCAAGCTCCGCACCCAGCCGACGCAGCGTCACATCGTTGCCGGCGTGGATTGGAGAGACGGCCAAACCATCCGCAACCGCGGCAAAGTTCGCGATCGCTTGCTCGAGCGACGCCAGACCCTCCCGCGCGAGTTGGTCATCCTCTCCGGTGACGTCCACGATGCTTTCTTCGATTAAAAAGCGGAGCAAAGCCTGCATGCCGGCAGGCGTCGTCGGTACCACGTTGCAACACTCACAATAAAGCCGATGTTCGTTTGTGGCGGTCTCATCTATTCGCGCTCGCGCAGCCTTAAGCCCGCAACGGTCTTGTTCGCGATCGAGCCATGCCGCATCGGCATCGAAGTCAGCGTGCAGCTTGGCTCGCTCGGCTTCCAGCTCGGCAAGAATATCGCCGCTAAAGAGTGATTTCCTGCGGTCGACCAGGCAGTCGATCTCTTCGTGCGAAAACAGATAACGCGGCCCCATGAAGTAGCGACGCCGGCCGCTCTCATCTTCCGCGATTTTTTGTTCCGTTCCATACTGCACGCACACGTAATCGCGGGTGATTTCCTGATCAGGCAGTCCATCGGCAATCTTTCCTGCCGCCTCGATCGCTGCTTCATATTCGTTCCAGGCTGCCCGCCGGGCCTGGAGCACGGCAAAGATCGGATCGGGCGGCACGTCGTCGCCGCCGATCGGCGCGGCGATAGCGGCCGTGGGCGCTAAAGCCACGGCCGCCGTGCGGGTTAGAAATAATCTTCGCGAAGGTGTCGACATGGCATCGCTCCTAGCTTGTGTGTGAATGCACCGGCCAGGCGGAACGCCGCTTCGAATTTTGATAAGAGTCGATTCGGTCATGACGCGCCCCTGTTCGGTGCGTTGTGGCAAGTGGCGGCCGGGTGCTACCAACATCCGGCCGCTGCGCAACGAATCATCATAATCGAGCCCGCGGGAAATAGGAATCCCTCGACGCCGCGCTATCCCCGAATGGGCTCCTATGCGCCTGCATAGGATGGGCGCTTACGGCATCGCCGCAATGATCGCGTAAAACTTGCATTGGGAACCGGAAGGGCCTATAGTAGTTTCACTATAGAGGCGACGATGATCTTGCCGATGCCGAGCGCCAAAAAGCCGTGCGAATTCATCGGTTCCACGAAAGACGACCTGTCGGCCATGCCGGACGAGGTCAGGGAAACGATAGGCTTCGCGATCTTCGCGGCGCAGTCGGGAGAAAAGCATCAATCGGCGAAGCCGCTCAAGGGCTTTGGCGGCGCCAGCGTGCTGGAAGTTGTGGAGAATTTCGATGGCGACACTTACCGGGCCGTCTATACGGTCAAGTTCGCCGGCGTGGTCTATGTCCTGCACGCCTTCCAAAAGAAATCAAAGCGAGGCCGCGCAACCCCTCGCCACGACATCGAATTGATCAAGGAGGAGACTCAAGACAGCAGAACGGCACTACCAGGAGAACTACCGAAAGGCAGGCTAGAACCCTTGCCTCATCCCCCGACCGACACGTCGTTAAACTGAGAGTAGACCACTATGGCCACCAACGTCAGAACCGCCAACAAAGTCACCCGAAGCTCCGGCAATATCTTCGCCGACCTTGGACTCCCGAACGCACCCGAGCATGAGCTCAAAGCTCGCCTGGTGCTGACCCTCGATCGCACAATCAAAGCCCAAGGGCTCACTCAAACCGCCGCTGCCGAGAGGATCGGCATCGCTCAGCCCGACCTGTCCAAGATCCTTCGCGGCAACTTCAGCGGATTTTCACTGGAGCGGCTGCTCGGCGCAGTTACAAAACTCGGCAGCGATGTGGAGATCAAGATCAAGGCGCGCCGGGGCAATCACGCCGAACAAGAAGGGCGCCTATGCCTGGTGACCAGCTAATCCTACAAAGCCTTCCGAAGTGGAGTTATCCCACTTTTCCACAGCCGTTCCGAATGAGCTATTTGACACAGAATCTCAAGATGATCGGGCTCAAGGTCAACAAATGCCGGGCGCTTTAAGCTCCCAAAGCCCCCGAGCGTCCGAGCAGGTAACAAGGTACAGGACCCTGGCGAGGCCTCGCTAGGGTCTTTTGATTTCGGACCTGTACGCTTTAAGGCTTGATCGCAAGATGCAGCACTCCATCAAGATCGCAGCCGACGTTCCGCAGATTGTAGCGGTAGGCCAGTTCTTTCAGATAGAGCGGCAGATACTTGACGCTCACCGAATGGAATTGGCCAACAAAAGCCCGCTTCACGATGGCCCAAAAACTCTCAATCGTGTTGGTATGCGTCGGGCCGAATTGCTCCGCGAACATATCCCAATCAACGTAGGCGACGCTGTGGTTGATGACGCGGTGCGCCACGATGTTATTGAGCCGATTGTAGCCGGGGTATTCGTCAGTCGTCAGGACGGTGCGCGACAGGTCGATAGTCTCGCGCGTGAAGGCTTCCATGTCGTCGCCGGTCATTTCGTCATGGGCAACCATCTTCGTCTTGACGCGGCCACCGCGCTCGACGGCGCCGACGATAGGCGTCTTGCTGGTCGCGCGACCACGCGGCGACGGTGTGTCGTCATCGCGCCGGTTGCGCTTGCGGGGCTTCCCGCCGATGTAGGCTTCGTCCATTTCGACCAGCCCGGACAGCAAGCGGCCGTCGTCCTGCATCGCGCCGCGAATCCGGTGCATCATGCTCCAAACTGTCGGGCGCCTCATTTCCAGATCGCGCGCCGCCTGCATCGCGGACAGCCCCTTCTTGGCGTTCAGCATAAGCGTGATGAGCAGGAACCACCTTAAAGCGTACAGGTCCGTTTGATTTACCCCTCGCGCGCCCATTAGCTGATCGAATGTCTGCGGCAGCACCCGGTCCCCTCTCCTCGCCCAAATAGCTGCTCAAGGTGGGAGGATCGCGGAAAATAACGCTTAGCATTCAGCGGAGAACAACGCCTTTCGAAAATACTCCCACTGGCGCGTAACTATCTGGTATATCTAAATAAAGTTTTTGATATACTTCCCCGGCCCGGGGAGCCAGCGGTCATTGATTTCAGCGCGACGGCGAGCCAATAAGTGCGCCGGGGCGCCCGATGATTTGCTGTCAGCGATGGCCCGTATCTAAACGCGTCAATAACTCAAAGGCACCGGCGGATGATCCTTCGCTGATTGATCAGCTTTAGCTCGACAATCGGAGGCCTCACCATGAAGACGCCCACCATGAAGACAATCGCACTTTTGTTTGTCGTCTTCGGAACGATCCTGTTGCTGCCGCT
Source organism: uncultured Alphaproteobacteria bacterium (assembly GCA_963829395.1). Classification (GTDB taxonomy): domain Bacteria; phylum Pseudomonadota; class Alphaproteobacteria; order Rhizobiales; family Xanthobacteraceae; genus BOG-931. The sequence goes on from CAWHHX010000010.1 coordinate 9,002, forward strand.
TACTGCGGTCCCCGCTCAAGCCCAGGCGTCACGAACTTGGGTGTCCGGTGTCGGCGATGACGCAAATCCGTGTTCGCGGACGGCGCCATGCAAGACATTTGCGGGAGCCATTTCTAAAACTGCCCCCGGCGGCGAAATCGACGCTCTCGATCCCGGCGGATTTGGCGCCGTCACCATAACTAAGGCCCTGACCATCGATGGAGGGGGGGGTCAGGTGGCGTCAGTTCTGGTATCCGGGACGAATGGCATTGTTGTCCAAGCCGGAGCCAATGATGCCGTGACGATCCGCAACCTGCGTGTCAACGGCTTCGGCACGGGCATCAACGGCGTCAGATTTCTGAGCGCCGCGACTTTCATCATCGAAAATTGCGAGATTTTCGGCTTTACCGCGGCGGCAATCAACATCGCACCGAGTGCCGGCAGTCGCGTATTCGTCAGCAAGTCCACCCTTATAAATAATCTCAATGGCGTATTCGTAGACGGAACCGGTGGCGCTGCCGGGGCGATCATCAAAATCTCGGTGACGGAAACTAAAGCGGCAAGCAATTCCGGCACCGGAATCCTGGCCTCTTCGTCAGCGGGACACTCGCCGATCACTATGGTGATTGATCGAATTGATGCTTTGAACAACAATGGATTCGGCGTTCAGGCAAACGGGTCGGGCGCCGGAATCATCATGGGGAATTCGACCGTAACAGGCAACGGCACCGGCGTAAGCCAGGTTAACGGCGGGGTTGTCGGCTCGTACAAGAACAATAACATCGACGCAAACGGGGCAGATGGAACGCCGTTGACGCCCGTCACTTTGAACTGACCGCCAGATTAACGTCCGACCGGAGATCACAATGTTCGCCAAGTGCCTGCTTGCCACTGTAGGAGTCATCGTCCTAACCACGCCCGCACTTTCCGATCAGTTTTACATCGTTCAGGACGCGGCTACGAAGCAATGTGCCATTGCCGAACAACCTCCAAGGGAGAGTTCCGGAACCGTCGTTGGGGATGGGGCTTACGGGGACCGGGGCAGCGCGGAGGCTGATATGAAAACGATCCATGCGTGCATCCCGAGGGCGGCAGGATCGGACAACCACTAGACTAGCTGATGAAACGCCTCGTCGACATGACAAACGCCCATATTTCAGTCGAGGACTATGACCGCCGCGAACATCAGGCCGTCACCATGGCTTCATATCCGGCCCTCAGAGCCTTTGCGCCGATCTCTTTTGCTCAAGCCAATTTCCCGACGCGCGTGAGCCACGAAACGGAACTGCGGCGCTACGCTGATATCATGTACGAGACGCGCTCGCGCGAGGAATGGTTGAAACAGAAATTCTATTCCCAGCATGAAGCCGAGGCGATGCAACGACTGTCCGCCCAAATCGAACGGCTGACCGCTCGGTTATTTGATAGACCCGTACGCCCTCTGATGTGTCTGTTTGCCCCGATTATGCTGCTGCGAATGATCGAGCATCTTTCGACGCACGCAGGAAGGCGTCTTACAATTTTGGAAATCGGCCCCGGCTCCGGACATCTCGTGGCCTATTTGCTCAATGCCGGCCATCGCGCGATCGCGATCGATAACACGCAGGCGCTCTATCTGTGGCAGAACCGCCTTTTCACCGAATACAACCTTGACGAATGGGCGCTTTCGGAAGTCGCGCCGCGCGAGGCGCCGGCTCAAGTTACACACATCCCATGGTGGCACTTCGCACGCTTTCACGAAGTGGCGCTCCCCCTCACTGCCGATATTGTCGTCTGCGATGCCGCGCTCGGCGAGATGGACCACTTCGCATTTCGATATGTCGCACAGGTCGCTCGCATGTTGACCGAACGGTCCGATGTCGGCTGCTTTCTCTACCAGAATCTCGGTGAAGAACGAATCCAACAACGCGCTTTTGCCGAACAATATCTCGGTAACCTCGGCTTTCGCCTATGGAAGGTTGGTGAGGTTTCCTTGTTCGCCGGATCGCCGCGCTTTCCCACCGATCGGATCAGGCACCTTAAGGAACCACCGCCGCTTGCCGGCCCCGCCAAGCATGCGCCCATCGATTTTCTCGACCTAGATCACGTGCTTGAAAGCTATCGGTTTTTCGACTTTATCGGCATCGGCCGGTAATCGGTAAGTTTCCCAATTCAGTTTTGGCACCAAGTTTTAGGAACAGCCGTCAATACGCATCGGCCCCGGGTCGGGACGGACTATCAAATTCACTGGCAGATCTTAAGGAAAATTTCGCCCTTGAATTCGATCGGGGCGGTCGACGTCGTCAGGCGGCGATGATATTGGTTGATTGGGTGGCGCGCGGCGTCGCGCGGGCTTTGCTTGCTCTAAAACGCTTTGCTCGCTCCAAAGAATGACGCATCGCTCAGTCTCGAATCACGCCGCGGCGCATAAAGATGGGTACGCCAGGACAGCGCGAGCGACTTAGCACTTCCAAGGTGGCGCGGGGCACCCGATATTGAGCCCGCGCCGAGGAGAGGTTCTGATATGGCCGCCGACGATAACGACTATGGCGATGCGTTCAAGAAAGCAAAGCTTGAGCACGACCAAGAACGGGAAGGCCCCAGCGAGGCCAAGCGTTTGCAGGCGGAAGCCGACGCCGACACCGCCGTATTGAGCAATGTTGTACTGCCCCAGCTCCAGGCCGCTGCTCAAAAGTTGGAGCCGCTCGGCGGCAAAGTCGATATTCGGCAGTACGGCCGTACCGGCAAGGCGCTGCGGCCCGCGTCGGTGGCTTTCCGCATCGCCGAACGGCAGGATCAACAGGATCGGCCGAGCTATGGCAAGGGCCATGAAAGCCCCGCCTATTTGATTGTTCCGCGCGGCGGGACAGTCACCGTCACAAGCGGCGACGGTTTCGACGTCACCGGCCAGCCGAAGCATCCCAAGAATGTCAGCGAGGAGGTCGGTATCCAGCGCCGCGATGACGTTACCGTCGAGAACGTCAAAAAGCTGATCATGCGGGCGATCGAGGAATACCGGAACAATCGCGAGGCGATTGGCGCGCGGACAACAACGATCACGTGAGACGAACCCGCTGCCGCGGTATCCTGGTAACGCGACTCGTAGTGCGTAGCGTCTGCGACAACAAGTGACGCAGCAAGAGCCGATGTGACGAGGAGCCGCATGCGGCGGCGCGCGGCCCCGGCACGTGCGAACGAGAAGCGCGCCGCCATACATCGCGGCAGAACACGTGGTGGAACATGCTCCTGCGATCGGCCAAATCTCAGATGGCGGCTTGCAATGCAATGGGCCGCATCAGCGTCGGCACCGCCGGCAACGCCATCAGCTCCGGCTTGGCAAAATAGTAGCCCTGAAACAACGAAATGCCCGCTGCCCTGAGGACTGTCAGTTCCTGCGCGTTCTCAACCCCTTCGCCGAGCACGTCGATATTGAGCGCACGCGCTATGCCCACGATCCCGGCGACGATAACCTGCTTGGCCCGACTAAGATGAATATCGCGCAGCAGTTCCATGTCGATCTTGATGACGTCAGGTTGCAGGCTGCAGAGTAACCCCAGCCCCGCGTAGCCGGCACCAAAATCGTCGAGCGCCGTCCAGAATCCCAACTTTCGATAGACTTCGATGATGTTCCGCACATGGAGCGGATCAACAATCCGCTCGTTTTCGGTAAATTCGAACATCAGGTTCTGGTGCGGAAAATCGATCCGCTTGGCCGCCGCCAGCGATCTTTGAATACAGGCCGTCGGCTCATAAACCGCGTTCGGCATGAAATTAATCGATAACCGCAAATCCTTGCGGTCGAACAGCACGCCGGCGGTCTCGATCGCCATGACGCGGGCTGCCTGGTCGAACCGGTAGCGGGTCTCAGCGGTCAACCGGTTGAGGATCGAGAACGTCGATTTGCCGTTGACGCCGCGCACCAGAGCCTCGTAACCCCAAACTCGGTCATGAGCGACATCGACGATCGGCTGGAAAGCCATTTTGAATTCAAATGGAGGCGAAACATCGTCACGACATCCGACGCATTTTGATTTCATTTTTGGCAGACCCTCGCCGCGTCGAGCAAAAAATTCCGCCCTGCGTCATCTGGTGTTCATTAGAACGAAGCACCCGCTACGCTAACTTAGTGTGAACAAAGACCCTTTAGATTGAAGCAAGTTGCAAGTATCATCGGTCCCGACGGCGCCCTGCGATGACGCTGCGGTAGCCGTCGCGGCGGCAGAACCGAATGAGGACCAAAACGTTGGTAGCACGCGTTCCGGCTCGATCGCCGGCGGCAGGCGCCGCTTTGGGGTCGATTGACCGGCGAAAACCGTTGGGCTGCATGTGAAGAAATTCGCATTGATTGCTGCACTGCTGTCGGCGGCCTCGCCGGCCGCAGCACAAGTCGCCACCTCGAACGGCCAGCAACAATCGGCCGTTCAAAGCGGCCAGTTGGCACCAGCGCGAGCGCCGGCGACCGGCGTTATCTGCGCCGAGGACATGACCGCGACGTTCTGCAATGTACCGACGAGCCCGAACACGAATGGCTACCAATCGAGCGGCGGGTCCGGATCGAGCGCCGGCTCCGGATCGAGTGGCGGCGCAATCAGCAGCGCACCGTCGATCCCGCCCTGCCCGGATTTTCCGCCGGCCAACGAGCTGTGCAACTGACCAAATAAAACCCGGAGTAAGCCCGCGAACGTGCCCGCAAGATTTATCTTTGCGCGCTTCCAAGCCTAGCGCCCGCGCCGCTACCGCCGAAGCGAATCCAGCTCGCGATAATCCGGCAATGCATCGGTCACCGGCTGGCCGTTGCGGACGACAAGACGCGGCCCGCTCGGACGCGACAGCAGCTCCGACCAGGATCGCGCGCGGAACAGGATCAGGTCCGCGCCCTGCCCCGCCTGCAGCAGCCCGCCGACGCTCGTACCCATCACGCTGGCAGGCGTCGCGGTTACCGCCCGCGCCCATCCGCCAAGAGGGCTGTCGAGCTGGGCAATCCGCACCGCCTGGGAAAATACCTCGATCGGATCGAGGTCGCCGTAGGCGTAAAACGGATCGCGGGTATTGTCGCTCGCGACCGCCACCGGCACACCGGCAGCGGCGAGCTCCTTGAGCAAGGTCACGCCGCGCCAACGCGGCGTGCGCTGCGTTGCCTGGCGATCTTGCAAATACATGTTGCACATCGGCAGCGAGACAATGGCGACGCCCGCCGCGGCCACGCGGGAGACGGTGCGCTCGGCGTCGGCAGCGGGCCGGCACGCCAGGCTGCAGCAATGACCCGCCGTGACCCGGCCCTGCCATCCGAACCGGATGGCGGCTTCGGCGATCGCCTCAAGCCCGTTGGAATGAGGATTGTCGGTCTCGTCGGCGTGAAAGTCGAGATCGAGGTCGCGGTCGCGCGCCAGCGAGAAAACGCGCTCAAGGTTCGGCGCGGGATCGTCGATGACCACGGCGCCAAGAATGCCGCCGTGGTCGGCAACCAGATCGGCAAGCCGCTCGCCATCCCCTCCGACGTAGTGATCGAGCATCGCGAGCGAGACCCCTTGCAAGGCGATGCGGCCGGCCCAGCGATCCCGCATCTGCGCCAGCACCGGCCAGCTGATCGCGCTTTGCGGGCCCATCGAATCGATATGCGTGCGCACGGCGGCGGTGCCGTGCACGAACGCGCAACGCAGCGCAAACTCCATGCGCGCCGCCACGTCCTCGGCGCTCCAGTTGGCCGCGCGATCCTTGCCGACAATGGCGAGGGCGTCTTGCCATCGGCCGCTGGTATTCGGCGCGCGGAACCAAGTCTGCCCCTTGTCGAGATGGGTGTGCAAATCGGCACAGACCGGCCAGATCATCCCGCCGTCGAGGTCGATCGCCGGCAGGCTCTCCTTGACGATCGCATTGGATTGCGGGCCAACGGCGATTTGATGAATTTTGCCGCCGGCAATTGTCAACGCGGCCGGCGTGAGCGCGTCCGATCCGCTGTCGCCTCCGTGTTTGCCGTCAAGAAGACAAAGCGGAAGGCTTGCATTGAAGAGGCAATAGTCGCCGCCGAGATCCGTTCCCGATTTCACCAGTCGATAGCCCTGCGCCAACGGCATCGTTGCACCGTGCGAGTCCACCCGGGACAAAAACGCAGCGCGCGTCGAAGCTCGGCGCATTCGCCACGAGCCAAAGTTCAGCGGCAACATCGCCCGCGATCGTCGTCGGTTCAAGCGCGGGGTCGGTGGTGAACATAAGACCCGACAATGATCGACCGGCGCCCCTTATCTGGCGCCGCCATGACGACAGAGCGATCCGCTCGTGATGCTCGCGGCCACGGCTGTCACGATCCTTCGGAGTTCAAGCACCTGAGGGTGCCTCAAAAACCGATTGCAACATCAGAATATAATTGCTATTCGCAAAAACTGATACATTAAACATCATTTTTGATGTTGCTCCATGATCACGGCCGGCCAGCTCAAAGCGTCCCGAGCGCTTCTTGGCATCGATCAGCGCACGCTTGCTGAAGCTGCCGGGCTATCGCTGCCCACGATCCAGCGTATGGAAGCGAGCGAGGACGTGATCCGCGGCAACGTGGATTCGCTGATGAAGCTCGTCGCCGCGCTCGACTCGCTCGGCATTGAACTCCTCTCCGACAACACGGCGAGCAACGCCGGAGGTCGCGGGGTGCGGCTGAAGAGGTCCGCGCCGTGACGCTGACCATTGCGCTCGCCTGCGCCGCCGCTTTGCTCGCTCTTGGCGTGATCGCCGTGGTTGTCGGACATTGCCAAGCGGCGACTCGCCTCGTCTATGGTGCGAGCCTTGTGATCGCGACGATTTCGCTCCTCGCCGCCGTCTCCCATCTGCTCGGCGCCGCGCCGCCGTTGCGCATAACCTTACCGCTCGGCGTGCCCTGGATCGGCGCGCATTTTCGCCTCGATGCCTTGTCGGCATTCTTTCTCGCCGTGGTCGATCTCGGCGCCGCGAGCGCGAGCCTGTTCGCGCTTGGCTACGGCGAGCACGAAAAGACGCCGGAGCGGGTGCTGCCGTTCTATCCCGCGTTTCTCGCCGGCATGACGCTGGTCGTCATTGCCGACGACGCTTTCAGCTTCCTCGTCTCCTGGGAGTTCATGTCGCTCACCTCGTGGGCGCTGGTGATGGCGCACCACCGCATTCCGGAGAACGTGCGCGCCGGCTACGTCTATTTGGTCATGGCGAGCTTCGGCACGTTTGCCTTGCTGCTCGGCTTCGGCCTGCTCGCCGGTCCCGATGGCCTTTACGCGTTCGCGCAGATGCGCGCCGCGCCGCCCACGGCGGCCGTCGGCGCGTTGGCCTTGATCCTGGCGCTGATCGGCGCCGGCTCGAAGGCCGGCATCGTGCCCTTGCACGTCTGGCTGCCGCTCGCCCATCCGGCGGCGCCGAGCCACGTCTCGGCGCTGATGAGCGGCGTGATGACCAAGGTCGCCGTCTATGGCTTCGTGCGCATCGCGCTCGATCTCGCCGGCCCGCCGGCCTGGTGGTGGAGCATCGTCGTCTTGGCGCTCGGCGGCATCACCGCGGTGATGGGCGTGCTCTATGCGCTGATGCAGCACGACCTCAAGCGCCTGCTCGCCTATCACACGGTCGAGAATATCGGCATTATCTTCATCGGACTTGGGCTGGCGCTCGCCTTCAAGGCGCACGGCATGCTGTTCGCCGCGGCGCTGGCGCTCACCGCCGCGCTGCTGCACGTGTTCAACCATTCGCTGTTCAAGAGCCTGTTGTTTTTTGGCGCCGGCGCCGTGCTCACCGCTACCGGCGAGCGCGACATGGAACATCTCGGCGGCCTGATCCACCGCATGCCGCAAACGGCGTTCGTGTTTTTGATCGGCTGCGCGGCGATCTCGGCGCTGCCGCCGCTCAACGGCTTCGTCTCCGAGTGGCTGACCTTCCAGGCAATCCTGCTCAGTCCGCAACTGCCGTCATGGGGGCTCAAGCTTTTGGTGCCGGCCGTCGGGGCGTTGCTGGCGCTTTCGGCCGCGCTGGCCGCCGCTTGCTTCGTCAAAGCCTACGGCGTGACCTTTCTCGGCCGCCCGCGCACCCACACCGCCGAGACCGCGATCGAGACCGACCGCTTCTCGCTCGCCGCGATGTTTTTGCTCGCCGCGCTCTGCCTCATTGCCGGAATCCTGCCGGGCCTGTTCATTGACGCACTGGCGCCGGTCTCAACCGCGCTGATCGGCGCGCGCATGCCGGTGCAGATCGATGCGCAGTGGCTCTCGATCGTGCCGATCGCCGCCAGCCGCAGCTCCTATGACGGCCTGCTGGTCTTTCTGTTCATGGTGATATCGGGCACGCTTGCCGCGTTTGCGATTCACCGCCTCGCCTCCGACCGCCTGCGCCGCGCCCCGGCGTGGGATTGCGGCTATCCGGACGCGAGCCCTGCGACGCAATACACGGCGATGAGTTTTGCGCAGCCGATCCGCCGCGTCTTCGGCACCGTGCTGTTCCGCGCGCGCGAGCACGTCGACATGCCGCCGCCCGGCGACACGCGACCGGCCCGACTCACGGTGCAACTATCCGATCCGATCTGGGATTGGCTCTACGCGCCGATCGTCTCGGCTGTCAGCATGACCGCCGATCGCCTCAACCGGCTGCAGTTTCTGACCATCCGGCAATTTCTAAGCCTCGTGTTCGGCGCTCTCGTTATCTTACTGCTGGTGCTCGCCGTATGGTCGTGATCCGCGACTTCGCCATTCAGGGCGCGCAGATGCTGCTGGTGCTGGCGCTGGCGCCGCTTTTCACCGGTTTTGTGCGCAAGGTGAAAGCGCGGCTGCTCCGCCGGCAGGGGCCCCCGCTGATGCAGCCTTATCTCGATCTGGTGCGGCTCCTGCGCAAGGAGGTGGTGTTGGCGGACAGCGCCTCGTGGCTGTTCCGCGTCATCCCTTATCTGGTCTTCGCCGCCACCTGGGTCGCGGCGTCGCTGGTGCCGACATTCCGCACCGGACTGATGTTCTCGTGGTCCGCCGACCTGATTGCCATTATCGCGCTGCTCGGCAGCGGACGCTTCTTCCTCGCTCTCGCCGGGCTCGACATTGGCACGAGCTTCGGCGGCATCGGCTCGAGCCGCGAGGTGATGATCGCCTCGCTCGCCGAGCCGGCAATGCTCATGGTCGTATTCACGCTGGCGTTGATCGCCGGCTCGACTCAGCTCTCGACCGTCGCCGAATTCATGGCCTCGCCGCAGGTCGGACTGCGCGTCTCGCTCGGGCTGGCGCTGATCGGCCTTGTCATGGTGGCGGTCGCCGAGAACGGCCGGATTCCGATCGACAATCCGGCGACGCATCTGGAGCTGACCATGGTGCATGAGGCCATGGTGCTTGAATATTCGGGCCGGCATCTGGCCCTGATCGAGCTTTCAGCGTCGCTCAAGCTCATCCTCTATGTCTCGCTGCTTGCCTGCCTGTTCGCGCCTTGGGGCATCGCGGCGACCGGCGCCGCCTCGCCGGCGCTCGCCATCGGCATTGCCGCCTATATCGGCAAGCTTGCCGTCGGCGGCTTTCTGCTTGGCTTGTTCGAGACGTCGATCGCCAAGATGCGGGTGTTCCGGGTGCCGGAATTTCTCGGCGCCGCCCTGATGCTCGGCCTGCTCGCGACCCTTCTGCGCTTCGTGTCCGGGAGCTTTTGATGAGCCGAATCGATTTCGACATCGCCCATCTGCTCGCCGGCACGCTGGTGCTGATCAGCTTCCTCGAACTCTATCAGGATCGCCTTTATTCCCTGCTCAACGTCTACGCGCTGCACGCACTGGTGCTCGCGGCCTCGGTCGCTTGGCAGGCGTTCGTCCAGGACGCGCCGCATCTCTACGTCACCGCCTCGATCGCGCTTGTCTTCAAGGCGATTGCCATCCCCGTAGCGTTGCACCGGATCATCGCGCGGCTCGGCATTCACCGTGAAATCGAGAAGGTGGTTGGCGTCGGTTTCGCCATGCTTGCCGGCATCGGCCTCGTCGCGCTGTCCATGGTGGTGATGCTGCGCGTGACTCACGGCGCCGATCCGCTGGCGCGGGAAGATCTGGCCTTTGCGCTGTCCGTGGTGCTGCTCGGCCTGTTGATGATGGTGACGCGCAGAAACGCGGTCAGCCAGGTGGTCGGCTTCATGTCGCTCGAGAACGGGCTCGTGCTCGCGGCGACCGGCGCCAAGGGTATGCCGCTTGTGGTCGAGATCAGCGTCGCGTTCTCCATCCTTATCGCCTTCATCGTGATCGGAATTTTCCTGTTCCGCATCCGCGAGCGCTTCGACACGGTCGACGTGCAGGCGCTCGACCGTTACCGCGGAGAACGCCGATGACAGTCGATGCGGTCACCGGCGTTCTGCTGATTCCCGCTATCGCCGCCGCGCTGCTCGCGGTGCTGCCCGGTTATCGCGCGTCCGCACGCCTCAATGTCGCGGCGACCGCGCTGACGCTTCTGTGCGCCCTGTCGTTGTTCTTCTGGCGGCCGGCAACGGGCCCGTATCTGCTGGTTGACGATCTCAATGCCACCTTCATCGTGCTGACCACGTTCGTCGGCTTCACCACCAGCGTGTTCAGCGCGAGCTATATCGGCCACGAGCTTGAAACCGGGCGACTGACGCCGCCGTTCGTGCGCTTCTATCACGCCATGTATCAGGTGCTGATGTTCGCGATGAACCTCGCGCTGGTCGCCAACAATATCGGCCTGATGTGGGTCGCGATCGAGCTGGCGACGCTGACCACGGTGCTCATGGTCGGCATCTACCGCACCCACGAGGCGCTCGAAGCGGCGTGGAAATACTTCATTCTCGGCAGCGTCGGCATCGCGCTTGCCTTGTTCGGCACCATTCTGGTCTACATGGCGGCGCGGCCGGTCGTCGGCGAAGGCCTCGACGCCATGGTCTGGACCGTGCTCGTCAAGAGCGCCGGCGGATTCGATCCGGCTTTGCTCGACGTCGCGTTCGTCTTTCTGCTGCTCGGCTATGGAACGAAAGTCGGGCTGGCGCCGCTGCACGCCTGGCTGCCGGACGCGCACGCCGAGGGCCCGACGCCGATTTCGGCGGTGCTGTCGGGATTGCTGCTCAACGTCGCGCTTTATGCGCTGTTGCGTTTCAAGATGATATTGGCGGCGAATGCCGGTGCGCTCGCGCCCGGGCCGCTGATGGTGACGCTCGGCCTGATCTCGCTGGTGTTCGCCGCGTTCATGCTCTACCGCCGCCGCGACATCAAGCGCATGTTCGCCTATTCGTCGATCGAGCATATGGGCATCATCACATTCGCCTTCGGCATGGGCGGCCCGCTCGCCAATTTCGCCGGCCTCCTGCACATGACCATGCACTCGCTCACCAAGTCGGCGATCTTCTTCGCCGTCGGCCACGTCGCGCAGGTGAAAGGGACCCAGCGCATTGCCGATATCGGTGGGCTGACCGTGACCCATCCCGTGCTCGGCTGGGGCCTGATGCTGGGCGTCGTCGCGATCGCCGGCTTGCCGCCGCTCGGGATTTTCATGAGCGAATTTTTGGTCGTGAGCTCGACCTTTGCGCGCGCGCCGGCGCTCGCGATCATTCTCGTCTTCGGCCTTCTGGTCGGACTGGCCGGCCTGTTTCTGCGGCTCAACGGTATTGCCTTCGGCGAGCCGCGCGGTCCGACCGAAAAGGCGACGGCTTCCTACGTGCCGATGTTCGCCCATCTGGCGATCGTGTTCGCCGCCGGCATCTATCTGCCGCCGGCTTTGGTCGTCTGGTTCCAGAACGTCGCCGGATTGCTAGGCTGAGACGATGGCTTCGCTCACGGAGATCATTCCGGAAGGTCGGCTGATCGACGGCCACAAACCATGGCCGCGGTTTGTCGTGACGCCCGAGGCTTGGCGTCATGTAGCCGGCGCGATCGCCGCCGGCCGCGCAACTCTCTTCGGCCTATGGGGCGACGCCGACCCTGTGCCTTCGGTGCACATGGCGTTGATCGACGACGGAAGCGGCGACATCGCCGTTGTCAGCCTGCCCTGCCCGGCGCGAGAATTTCCGTCGGTCGGGGCATTGCATCCGCCGGCGATCCGGCTCGAACGCGCCATTCACAGCCTCTACGGTTTCGAGCCGGTCGGCGCGCCCGACACGCGGCCCTGGCTCGATCTCGGTTTTTGGGGCCTGCAATATCCGCTCGGCGCCCGCACGGCGGCGCCGGCTGAACGAGCCGCCTACAGGTTTCTCCCGACCGAGGGCGAAGCGTTGCACCAAATTCCGGTCGGCCCGGTGCATGCCGGCATCATCGAGCCTGGGCATTTCCGCTTCACCGCCGGCGGCGAGACCGTGGTGCGGCTCGAACAGCGACTCGGCTATGTGCACAAGGGTATCGAGTCGCTCATGGCAGGCGCAACCGTCGAACACGCGGCGCGACTTGCGGCGCGCACGTCCGGCGACAGCACCGTCGCCTATAGCATCGCCTTCGCGCGCGCTGTCGAGGCAGCGCTGAACATCGAGGTCCCGCCACGCGCCCGGTACCTCCGCGCGCTGATGGCGGAGCTCGAACGGCTGGCAAACCATTTCGGCGATATCGGCGCCATCTGCAACGACGCGTCGTTTTCCATCATGCACGCGCATTGCGGTATCTTGCGCGAGCACATCCTGCGCGCAGCCGCCGCCAGCTTCGGTCACCGCCTGATGATGGATCGGGTGGTACCCGGCGGCGTCGCCACCGATATTGCGCCCGAGGGCGCGAGCCGCATCCGCGACGCTTTGCACGACATCCGCGCGCGGTTTCCACGGCTGGTCGAGCTTTACGACAACACTGCCTCGTTGCAGGACCGCACCGTCGGCACCGGCATCGTTGGCGCCGAGCTGGCACGGCAGTTTGGAGCGCCCGGCTATATCGGCCGCGCCAGCGGACGCCGTTTCGACGCGCGCAAGACGCCGGGTTATGCGCCCTACGACGAACTCGACTTTGCCGTTCCCGTTCTGACCGACGGCGATGTCAATGCGCGCGTATGGGTACGCATCCGCGAAGTCGAGCAAAGCCTGGCGCTCGTCGAGCAGATCATCGCCCGTCTGCCGGAGGGGCCGATTGCCAGCACGCGCGAAGCCGGCGCTGGCGAAGACATAGGAATTGCCGAAGGGTTGGGCGTCGCCGAAGGCTTCCGCGGCGACGTGCTGGTCTCGGTACGGCTCGACGGCGGCAAGATAGCGCGCTGCCATCTGCGCGATCCGTCGTGGTTTCAATGGCCGCTTTTGGAGGCCGCAATCGAGGGCAACATTGTTGCCGACTTCCCGCTCTGCAACAAATCGTTCAATTGCTCGTATTCGGGGCACGATCTCTAGACCATGGTCAGGAAGAGCCGGCTTGCTGCGAAGACCGATACGCAACTAACAAAGGCATGACATGCGCCGAACACTGTTCGAGGGCCTCACGCACCAACCCCTGACGGAAGCGCCGCCGGCTGCCGACGATGCGGCGCTTGCCGAATTGGCGGCGAGTGTCGAACGCACGGCGCGGCGGCGTCTGGGTCGCAGCCTCGCGATCCGCGAGGTTGACGCCGGCTCGTGCAACGGCTGCGAACTTGAGATTCATGCGCTCAACAATGCCTTCTACGATCTGGAGCGCTTCGGCCTGCGCTTTGTCGCCTCGCCGCGTCACGCCGACGTGCTGCTAGTGACCGGGCCGGTGACCAAAAACATGCGCGAGGCGCTGGAGCGGACGTACCGCGCAACACCGGATCCGAAATGGGTGGTTGCGGTCGGCGATTGCGCGGTCGACGGCGGCATTTTCGCGGCCAGCTACGCCGTCGCCGGTGGCGTGTCGCAGATGGTGCCGGTCGACCTGCACATTCGCGGCTGCCCGCCGTCGCCCAATGAGCTTCTCAGGGGCCTCATTGCGCTGTTGGAGCGCGCCGGCGACTAAGCCGCAATAACCGCAATCGGGGCGCGCTGATTCTGCCTATCCGCACGGCAGCTCATCGTCCCGGGAACGACCGCTTTTGATGCAAATCAAAGCGAGCCCCGCGGCGCCCACTACCGTTCCATCGAGCAATTCGCCGTGGAGGAGCCGCACCGATGCAGCAGGACATCGTGGGCACGACCATCTTCGATGGAACGGAGGCGCAAAAAGGCTTGGCGCTCAACCGCATGTGCTTCTCGTTCAACAGCGCCGAAAATCGCGCTGCATTCCTCGTGGACGAAGACGCCTATTGCCGAAAATTCGGCCTCAACGACGAGCAGCGCGCAGCGGTGAAAAGCCGCAGCGTGCTCAAGATGATCGAAGCCGGCGGCAACGTTTATTACCTCGCCAAGCTCGCCGGCATTTTCGGCCTCAATGTGCAGGACATCGGCGCACAACAAACCGGCATGACCGTCGAGGCGTTCAAATCCAAACTTCTGTCAGCGGGGGCATAATCATGGCGGTGATTGTTGGTGGCATCGGCACGACGCACGTTCCCTCGATCGGCAAGGCGATCGCGGACAACAAGCAGAACGATCCTTATTGGAAGCCGTTCTTCAAGGGCTTCGATTATGTGCATTATTGGCTGGCGCGCGCCAAGCCTGACGTCGCGGTGGTGTTTTACAACGATCACGGGCTCAACTTTTTCCTCGACAAGTTGCCCACTTTCGCCATCGGCGCTGCACCGGAATACCGCAGCGAGGACGAGGGCTGGGGCATCCCGGTTTCACGGCCGATCCCGGGCGACGCCGAATTCTCCTGGCATCTGATCAACGCCCTGGTCGCCGACGAATTCGACGTGACGATGTGTCAGGACATGCTGATCGATCACGCGGTGACCATACCGATGGCGCTGATATGGCCGGGGGCGGTCTGGCCGGTAAAGATCGTGCCGATCGAGATCAACACCGTGCAGCACCCGCTGCCGACGCTGGGACGGTGCCTCAAGCTCGGCCGTTCGATCGGCCGCGCGATCGAGTCCTACCAGCGGGATTTGCGGGTCGTGGTGGTCGGCACCGGCGGGCTGTCGCATCAGCTCGACGGCACCCGCGCCGGCTTCATCAACAAGGAATTCGACGCGCTGTGCCTCGACAAGATCGTGGCCGAGCCTGAAGCGCTGACCCGCTATTCGATCCACGATTGGGTTGAGCAGTCCGGCTCGCAGGGCGTGGAATTTCTGAATTGGATGGCAATGCGAGGCGCGCTGACCGGAAGCGTGAGCGAACTCAATCGCAACTACCATATTCCGATTTCCAACACCGCGGCGGCGACCGTGGTCTATCAGAATCAGACCAAGATCGAGCGCAAGGCCGCGTGACTGCGGCCCTAAAGCCCAGATTGACGGCGTCACGGCTGATATGTCCGATACCGGACGTTTCGCTGCCTGATGTTTTGCTGATGTCTTAATGTTTTAAGGTCGAATGTCACGCGCCCGTTACACATTGACCGTGATGTGCATCAAGCCACGTGAGATGACACCAGCAACGACCCGTCGGGAATGACCGCGGCTCTGACTACTTGCATGGCTCGTTAGTTGGCCCATGTCTATGTGGCCTATGTCTATGTGGCCCATGTCTATGTGGCTGACGTCTTCGACTTGGCCGTGTAGCGTCGCTGGGTTCCTTCGACTTCAAGGCAACGGTAAAGCCGATGGACGCTCCGACGGTCCCGATATCCCGCCAGGAGGCAGCGGAGAAGACCGCCGCCGGCGAGCTCTTCGCCTTGAGTTCAACTTTCACCTGAGCCCGCGTGCCAAAGGCTCGGATCGACCACCCTCGGCCTCGGACCGGACGAAGCCGCACGACGGCTCAAAAGTTATGGGCCCAATCTCGTCACGCGCGAGGGCAAGCCCACGATCTTCCAGGAAATTTGGCGCCGGGCCAAAAACCTGCTGAACGCGCTGCTCCTGACCTTGGCGACGATCTCCTATTTCCTGGGCGACCTGCGGGCCGCGCTTGTCATCGTCTTCATGGTTTTCCTCTCCATCATCACGGCATTCGTTCAGGAGCACCGATCCAACGAATTGGCGGCACGAACTCAGGGCGATGGTGAAGACGACCGCCGGCGTACGGCGGGTCGCCGATCGCGAGCACGCCGACTTCGCCGAGGTCCCCATCGAAACGCTGGTCCCGGGCGACGTCGTGCGGTTATCGGCCGGCGACATGATTCCGGCCGATCTGCGTCTGCTCGAGGCCAAGGATCTATTCGTCAATCAATCGACCTTGACCGGGGAGGCGATGCCGACCGAGAAATATGCCCACGCCTGTGTTGAGCATTTGGCCGACCCTTTCGACCTGCCAAATATTTGTTTCATGGGCGCCAACGTCGTCAGCGGCTACGCCACCGGCATTATCGTGCGCACCGGCGCGCAGACATTTTTCGGTAAGCTCGCCGATGAAATCGCGGGACGGCGTGTCGCCACAGCATTCGACCAGGGCATCAACCGCTTCACCCTGTTGATGATCTGGTTCATCGCCGTGATGGGACCGCTCGTCTTTCTGATCAATGGATTGACCAAGCACGATTGGCTTGAGGCCTTGCTGTTCGCGGTGGCGGTCGCCGTGGGCCTCACGCCGGAAATGCTGCCGATGATCGTGACGGTCAATCTGGCGAAGGGCGCCGCCGCCATGGCGCGCGCCAAGGTCGTGGTCAAGCGTCTCAACGCCATCCAAAATCTTGGCGCGATGGACGTCTTGTGCACCGACAAGACCGGCACGCTGACCCAGGATCGGATCATTCTCAAGCGATGCCTCGACATTCGCGGCGAGGAATCCGACCGCGTCCTGCAATACGCCTATCTCAACAGTCATTTTCAGTCCGGGCTGAAAAATCTTCTCGACGTTGCGGTGCTCGAACACGTCGACCTGCACAAAATCCTCGGCATCGATGCCGGCTTCAGCAAGATCGACGAGATTCCGTTCGATTTCTCGCGCCGGCGGCTGTCGGTCGTGGTCGCGCACGGTCAGGATAAGCACGTTCTGATTTGCAAAGGCGCGGTCGAAGAGATTTTCGCGGTCTCGACGCAGTACGAGATCGACGGCACCAAAGGTCCGCTCGATGAAAGCCATTTTGCCACCGCGAAGGAGGAGACGGACGCGCTCAATGAAGACGGCTTTCGCGTCGTCGCCGTCGCCTACAAGCAGATCGAGACCCCCAAGGCCGCCTATTCGATTGCCGACGAGAGCGAACTGACGCTGCTCGGCTATATCGCTTTCCTCGACCCGCCCAAGGACAGCGCCAGGGAAGCGATTGCGGCCCTTGCCGGCAAGGGCGTGCAAGTCAAAATCTTGACCGGCGACAATGAGATCATCACTCGCAAAATCTGCCGCGAGGTCCAGATCGAGCCCGGCGAGGTACTGCTCGGCGGGCAAATTGCGCGGATGAGCGACCAAGAACTGGCCGACATAGCCGATCGCACCACCGTCTTCGCCAAACTCACCCCCGCACAGAAGGAGCGAATTGTCCGGGCCTTGCACCTCAAGGGGCGCGTCGTCGGCTTTCTGGGCGACGGCATCAACGACAGTCCAGCGCTCAAAGCCGCCGACGTCGGCGTTTCGGTCGACACCGCGGTCGACATCGCCAAGGAATCCGCTGACATCATCCTCTTGGAAAAAAGCTTGCTGGTGCTCCAGCAAGGCGTGATCGAGGGCCGGAAAATCTTCGCCAACATCACGAAATACATCAAAATGGGCGCCAGCTCCAATTTCGGCAACATGTTCAGCGTGCTCGGCGCCAGCCTATTCCTGCCATTCCTGCCGATGGCGCCGATCCAGGTGCTGACCAACAATCTGCTCTACGATTTTTCTCAGACGGCGATTCCGACCGACAACGTCGACGAGGAGTATATCGCCGCGCCGCGCCGATGGGATATCAGCAACATCTTCAAATTCATGGTGTTCATCGGGCCGATCAGCTCGATATTCGACTATGCGACCTATGCGATGATGCTGTTCGTGTTCGACACCTGGACCAACCCTTCCCTCTTTCAGACCGGATGGTTCGTGGAATCGCTGCTGACGCAGACGCTCATCATTCATATCATCCGGACGGCGAAGATTCCTTTCATCGAAAGCCGAGCAAGTCCGGCCCTCATCGCCACGACGATCATCATCTGTGCGATCGGCATCGCGCTGCCGTTTACGTGGGCCGGAGGTGCGCTCGGCTTCACGCCACTGCCCTGGCTCTATTGGCCATTGGTCGCCGCCATGCTGTTGAGTTACGCGGTACTCACGCACCTGACCAAAATGTGGTTCGTGCGCCGGTGGGGCATGTAAACAACGCTTCGCACGGATATTCGGTCAGCCCTATGCTCGGCGGGACAAAGGCTCGCGCTCCTCCGCACCGCCTGGCGCTTCGCCTCCGCCACGCGTCAGGCCGGAAGGCGGCCTTCCCCTTTGCCGATGTGAATTTTGATCCAGATCAAGGTGGGTGCACGGGCCGCGCGACAGGATTTTTATATGCAATGGCAACCGATCGAAACTGCACCCTTCGAGCGCGATCTCGAGCTTGCCGTCATCGACAAAGACGGCCCGCATGCTCTTGCATTTGCCTGCCAGCGCACTGCAGGCGGGTGGATCGGCGTTCAGACGAAGCAGCAGATCGACGTCCGTCCTACCCACTGGCGAGAGTGGGGCCGGCATTAGTATTTGGAGCTTACCGAAGCTCGATGTCTTAACGGACACGGCCGATAAACGGCTACGCAGACCGCAGCGAGACGCCCACATGTCGCACCGATTGGCCACGGCTTTTGCAACGATCGCGATGCTGCTGGGCGTGTCGGCCGCCTTGGCCGAGGACAACGCACCCGGCGCGCTCGAGCGCGACGGCCTCGCGCTGGCCGAACGCATGTGCGCCCAGTGCCATGCGATCGGCAGACGTGGGACCAGCACGCACAGTGCCGCCCCGGCCTTCCGCGATCTCAACCGCCGCGTCGACCTGGATGGTTTCATTGCACAGTTGCGCGAGGGCTTCAGCAGCGGCCACCCCGACATGCCGACGTTTCGTTTCAGCCGTGACGACGCCCGCGCCTTGACCGCGTACCTCCGCCATATCCAGCAGTAGCACAGCGTTATTGATCGAATTCTCTTGATCAAGGTCTGTTGATCCAAGTCAAGCCGGGCCGCGGGAAATGGTCCTAAAAGCTCTAAGGATCGATTGGGGCGAATGTGATGACCAAGCCAATTCCCGACAAGGCCGAAGTTGCCATTGAATATCCCGATAAGCTCTATATCGGGACCTTCGAGCGGACCGCGCGCTTCGATGCTCACCTCGACCAGGCCGGAATCTCGCTCAGCCTGCACCGCACCGGCGCCGACGACACGCGCAAATCCGTGCGCATGCACTTCCACTACGCGCTGTTCGCCGACATTCTGCGTGAATTGGCGAAGACGGTAGCGTCCCTGCCGGCGGACGATGCCGCACATCGCCAAGCGCTTTGCGACGCAGCGAGGGAATTCCATCTCGCGCTTGAAGCCGATCAGCGCAAGAACGACGATGCCACCGATCTGACGCCGGAAGACGAAGTGCGGCTTCTCCACATCATGGAATAGAGCGTGGAATAGACTCGCATCTTGTCGGCAGTCTGGCGGCGGAAGTCATCTTCATAGCTATCAAACACATCGCCAGCAGGCATCCGGCAAACGTCGCCGCAATTCGCCGTCAGTTCCGCCGACAGGCTTCGCGAATCTTGTCGACCAGCGCGTCGCCGAGCAAAGGCTTCTCCACAATGGCAACGTTGGCGTTTGCCGCGCGGGCGCTCACCAGACGATTCGGATGACTGGTCAGCAGGATGGCCGGCGTCTGAAGTTTGAGATCGCGCAACTTCGCGATCAGCTCCATCCCGGTGATTTCCGGCATTCTTTGGTCGATCACGAAGCAATCGCAGGCGACAAGATCGCCGGCAAGAAGAAGCTCCGCTGCGCTGCGATAGGCCCGCACGCCATAACCTTCCAACTCCAGCGCGAACTTCAGCGAGCCGCACACGGCCGCATCATCATCGACAATCGCGACGATCGCCGTGCCAGGCGGCGACGGGGACTGCGGCCCTGCCGGTGTCTGTTGCACCTGAAACCTCGCCTTCTGCGCTGCAATCGCAGCACAATGGCTGGCGGGCGGCGCGGCGGCATTGATGTGGCTCAAATCGCGCCACCCTGCCCTTTTTCTTACGTCGAGCCCGCAATGCCAGCGATAAGTGCCATGCGCACAAGATCCGATAAGCTTCCCGCCTGCATTTTGTTCATAAGGTTGGCGCGGTAAATTTCCACCGTGCGCGGGCTGATGCCGAGATCGAAAGCGATCTGCTTGTTGGCGCGGCCCGCCACCAGCCCGCCAAGCACGTCACGCTCGCGGTTGGAGAGCGCCGCCAACTTGCCTTCGATCTCCGCGCGCTCGGTGTTACGCCTGGTCTCGCCGTCCTGCCGTTTAAGCGCCGAGCGTACGCTCGCCAGCAACACCTCGTCGTCGAACGGCTTTTCCAGGAAATCGACCGCCCCGGTCTTCATCGCCTCGACCGCAAGCGGCACGTCGCCGTGGCCGGTAATGACGATGACCGGGACGTCGATCTTGAGTTCCCGCAAACGCCGCAGCAGGTCGATGCCGCTCATACCCGGCATCCGTACGTCGGTAATCACGCAACTCGGTTGCAAGCTGGGCAACGCCTCCAGGAAAGCCGCTGCGGAGGCGTAGCTCTCGACGTCGATGCGCGCCGTGCGCAGCAAGAACGCCAGCGATTCACGCAGCGCCTCGTCGTCGTCGATGACGTGAACCGTACCCTTGTCAGCCGGCATCGCCGACCTCCTCCTTGGTCACGGCCGGCAAGGTGAAACTGAACACTGTTCCGCCTTCGGGATTGGGCCGCGGCGCGATGGACCCGCCATGCGCCTCGACGATGGTGCGCGAGATCGACAGGCCGACGCCCATCCCCTGGCGTTTGGTGGTGACGAACGGCTGGAACAGCTGCGCGGTGACTTCCGGCGAGATTCCCGTTCCGGTATCCGAGACGCTGATTTCGACCATGTCGTCCGGCGCCAGGGCGGTCGATACGGTAAGCTCGCGCTTGTCGGCGTCTTCCATCGCCTCGATGGCGTTGCGCATCAGATTGAGCAAAACCTGCTGAATTTGTACCTTGTCGGCGAGTACGAAATCAGTGCGCGGATCGAACTCGAAGCGCACGTGCACGCCTTTGTCCCTGACGCCGACCAGCGCCAGCGCACTCGCCTCCTCGACGAGCTTCTTGACCCCCTCGACGCGCCGCTCGCTGTCGCCGCGGGCGACGAAATCGCGCAGCCGGCGGATGACTTGGCCGGCGCGCAGCGCTTGCTCGGCGGCCCTATCCATCGCCTCGCGCAGGATCGTCGCGTGTTCGTCCGAACTGTCTTCGAGCAGCCGGCGCGATCCCTTCATGTAGTTGGCGATCGCCGAGAGCGGCTGGTTGAGTTCATGGGCAAGCGCCGATGCCATTTCCCCCATGGCCGTCAGACGCGAGACATGCACCAGTTCTGATTGCAGCTCCTGGAGCCGTGCCTCGGTCTTCTGGCTTTCGGTGAGATCGCGGATGAAGCCGGTGAAGAAGCGTTCCTGACCGCTTTTCATTTCGCCGACGCTGAGCTCCAGGGGAAATGTCGAGCCGTCCTTTCGTTCGCCGACGACGACCCGGCCGATGCCGATAATTCTACGCTCGCCGGTGACATTATAGCGCTGCAAGTACCCGTCGTGCCCTTGCCGATACGGCGACGGCATCAGCATTCTGACATTGTTGCCCAACGCCTCCGCCGCGCTGTAACCGAACAGCCGTTCCGCGGCAGCGCTGAAAGAGTGCATGATCCCACGGTCGTCGATGACGATCATGGCGTCGGGAATGGTATCGAGAATGGATTTCATATGGGCTTCGCGGGCAACGG
Source organism: uncultured Alphaproteobacteria bacterium (assembly GCA_963829395.1). Taxonomy (GTDB): domain Bacteria; phylum Pseudomonadota; class Alphaproteobacteria; order Rhizobiales; family Xanthobacteraceae; genus BOG-931. The sequence continues at coordinate 30,731 of CAWHHX010000010.1, forward strand.
CGTCTTCGGCGCTCGCCGCGGCCGCAAGACGCGAGCGGCGCAACAACTCGCCGCGCCAGGACGCGCCGACGCCGACCAGCGCGAAAACGGCGGCGTTGACGATGTCGGCGCTCGAAAGCGCGCGATAGTCAGTGACGAAGAACAGGCCAAGCAGCAAGCCCAGACAGGTGGCGAATACTCCCGGTCCCCACCCGCCGAACGCCGAGGCCAGGAGGACCGCGGGAAAAAAGAACAGGTAAGAGGCCTCGCCGATAAGCACGGAGGCCAGCACGATGCGTGCGGCCAGGGCGACGGCGATGGCAACGACGGCAATGCCGTACTGTTCCGCGACCTTGCGGGCGGAGGGGTGCGACACCGCCTTGTCGGCGAGCGAGCGGGGCTGTGGGCGGGCTTCTGTCATCGCAGTGCCGACGATCGTCGCGAATGTTGGCCTTGATGGACCCTGAAGCGGCCCGCGTGGCCCTACGGGAAACCCCTTAGGGACATTATCTGAATTTCTCGCCTATCCCCCGAGGCTTACCAATACTCCCCGACACTCTCGGAGGTAAAGAGCATGCTCCCACAGCCCGCCGTTCGCACCTCAGCATTTCATCACCCGATACCGCCCCGCATCGTCCCGCCGGCATCGACCCACGCCGACAACGTTTCCGGCAGGTGTAATCCGCTTGCTCTGTCCATGAAGCTGATGGGCGCCGTGATGTCGTTTCCGCGCAACACCGAGATTTTCGGAGAGAATGAGCCCGCCGATTACGTCTACCAGGTCGTTAGCGGCAGCGTGCGCACTTACAAGATTCTGACCGACGGCCGCCGGCAGATCGGCGGATTTTATCTGCCCGGCGACATCTTCGGCCTGGAATACACCGATGTGCACAGCTTTTCGGCCGAAGCCATCGCCGACGCCAAAGTGGTGGTGGTGAAGCGCGGCGCGCTGGACGCGCTTGCCGGTCGCGACGCGGCAATCGGCCGTGAACTGTTTGCCCTGACCGGCCGCGAACTGCGGCGGGTGCAGGGCCGCGTGCTGCTGTTGGTCAAAAGCGCGCAGGAGCGCGTGGCGGGCTTTCTCCTGGAAATGGCCGAGCGCGCCTGCGCCGGCAACGTGGTCGAGCTGCCGATGTCGCGGCAGGATATCGCCGACTATCTCGGCCTCACCATCGAGACCGTGTCCCGGACACTGACCGGCCTTGAAAGCGCAGCGGCGATCGAAGTGCCGACGTCACGGCGCATTGTGTTGCGCAATCGCTCGGCGTTGAATCGCCTCAACAGTTAGGCCCGTCGGCATTGCTGGAGGGAACGACCATGCAAGTCCGCGATGTCATGACGCGAAACATCATCTCAATTGGAGTGAACGAGACCGTCGTCGCCGCTGCCCGCTTAATGCTGCAGAGCGATATCAGCGGCCTGCCGGTCGTCGACACCGAGGGCAACCTGGTCGGCATGGTGACCGAAGGGGATTTTCTTCGCCGCCATGAGCTCGGCACGCAAAAGCGGCGGCCGAAATGGCTCGAATTCCTGTTGGGACCTGGACGAATGGCGGAAGAATATGTCCACGCCTCCGGCCGCAAGGTTGGCGACGTCATGACCCGCGATCCGGTGACGGTCGCCGAGGACGATACGCTCGACACCGTGGTCGAGCTGATGGAGCGCCGCCGCGTCAAGCGGCTTCCGGTTCTGCGGAATGGCAAGATGGTCGGCATCGTCAGTCGCGCCAATCTGATGCACGCTTTGGTCAGCTTGGCGCGCACGGCTGATACGCCCGCGGGCGGAGATTTGGCAATTCGTGAACGCATGCTCGCGGCTTTCGCCACACAACCCTGGGCGCCGCAAGTCAATGTCGTGGTCAAGGATGCCGTTGCCGAATTATGGGGAACGATTACCGATGAGCGCGAGCGGCAGGCTTGCATTGTCACGGCAGAAAACGTCGCCGGGGTTCGCGACGTGCATGATCATCTGGTCTGGGTCGAGCCGATGTCGGGGATGGCGTTTGCATCTCCCGAGGACGAAAGCAAGCCCGGAGCGGAAGCCGCCTGAGACTCCAACCGCGCACAATCAAATCTGGCCGATTGGGAGGATAGGAATCATGGCTCAGACGAGCTTATTGAAACAAAAAAGTCTGCGTGTCGTTTTCGCCGCCGCGGTGGTGGGTTTAGCCATGTCGCTGCCGCAGATCGCAAGAAGCGAAGAAGCACTTTCGCCGGCGGCACAGCGTGGGCTCGTTTTCGTACGCGCCCATTGCGCAAAGTGTCATTCGGTCGATCGCGTCGGACCGAGTCCGCTCAGCGTCGCGCCGCCCTTCCGCAGACTGCATGAGCGCTATCCGGTGGAAACGCTGCAGGAATCGCTGGCCGAAGGCATCGTCACCGGCCATCCGTCGATGCCGGAGTTTCAGCTCGATCCAGGGCAAGTCGGCGATGTGATCGCGTACTTGAAGTCGCTGGAAAATTAGGCGGCTCGGCCACCGCTTCGTGGTGATCGTCTTAAGCGAGCTTGAGCGCGCAGCCGACCACCCATTAAGCCCAGCGGTGATCTGCGAAAAATACGAACGGACCGGCGCAAATCCCGCGTCTTTGATCTGCGTCAAGGGAACAATCGGTGGTGCGTGCTTCCTGCGAACGAAGCGGTTCGTCGAATCTTTCGGGGTAATCCTTTTCGGGGTGGTCTATGGCGCAAGCACACGCACCGGTAAAATACATGACGCTTGGCGAGGGCGGCACCGCCGCCGCCTTCGGGGCGCTGGCCTTCCTCTCGATCGTAGTGGCGGCCAAGGCTTACACGCCCGAATACGCTTTCCACGCTTACCTTTTCGCAGCCGGAAGCGTCGCCGCGGTGTTTGCGATCGTCAATCGTTACTTCGAGCGCAGCAATGACTCGGTGCCGCTGACGATCGACGGTAAGCCGAACTACAATATGGGCCCGGTCAAGGTGGCGACGATCCTGGCGGTTTTCTGGGGGATCGCCGGCTTCACCGTCGGACTGTGGATCGCTCTTGAGCTTGCCTTTCCGGCGCTCAATTTCGACCTCTCCTTTATTTCGTTCGGGCGCCTGCGGCCGCTGCACACCTCCGCCGTCATTTTCGCCTTCGGCGGCAATGTCCTGCTCGCTACCTCGATGTATGTCGTGCAGCGCACTTGCCGGGCGCGCATGGTTGGCGACATCGCGCCGTGGTTCGTCGTCCTTGGCTACAACTTCTTCATCGTCATCGCCGGTACCGGTTATCTGCTCGGCATCACCCAATCCAAGGAATATGCCGAACCGGAATGGTACGCCGATCTGTGGCTCACCATCGTGTGGGTGGTGTATCTGCTCGTCTTTCTCGGCACCATCATGCGGCGAACCGAGCCGCACATCTATGTCGCCAACTGGTTCTATCTCGCCTTCATTCTCACCATTGCGGTTCTGCACCTCGGCAACAACGCCGCCGTGCCGGTGTCGATGTTCTCGCCCAAATCGTATGTGGTGTGGTCCGGCGTGCAGGACGCCATGGTGCAGTGGTGGTACGGCCACAACGCCGTCGGCTTCTTCCTCACCGCCGGCTTCCTCGGCATCATGTACTACTTCATCCCCAAACGCGCCGAGCGGCCGATCTACAGTTATCGCCTATCCATCATCCACTTCTGGGCGCTGATCTTCCTCTACATCTGGGCCGGCCCGCATCATCTGCACTATACGGCGCTGCCGGACTGGACCCAGACGCTCGGCATGACGTTCTCGATCATGCTGTGGATGCCGTCCTGGGGCGGCATGATCAATGGAATCATGACGCTGTCGGGCGCCTGGGACAAGCTGCGCACCGATCCGGTGCTGCGCATGATGGTTCTGTCCGTCGCCTTCTACGGCATGTCGACCTTCGAAGGACCGGTGATGTCGGTCAAGGCGGTCAACTCGCTGTCGCATTACACCGACTGGACGATCGGTCACGTTCACTCCGGCGCGCTCGGCTGGGTCGGCTTCGTGTCGTTCGGCGCGATCTATTGCCTGGTGCCGTGGCTGTGGAATCGCCCGCTCTATTCGCTGCGGCTGGTGGGCTGGCATTTCTGGATCGCCACCATCGGTATCGTCGTCTACATCACCTCGATGTGGGTCGCCGGCATTCTCCAGGGCTTGATGTGGCGCGCCTACACCAATCTCGGCTTCCTCGAATATTCCTTCATCGAGACGGTCGAGGCCATGCATCCCTTCTACGTGATCCGCGCCATCGGCGGCGCCTTGTTCCTGGTCGGCGCGCTGATCATGGCCTTCAACTTATGGCGGACGATCTACCCGCGTGAACAGCTTGCGCCTGTCGCGAGCATGGCACCTGCCGAATAGAGGATCCCCATGTCACTAGCCACCACCCTTTGGCGTAAGCACTGGATCCTCGAGCGCAACTCGATCTTGCTGCTGCTCGGCATCCTGATCGTGATCGCGATCGGCGGATTGGTCGAAGTCGTTCCGCTGTTCTATCTGAAAAGCACGATCGAGACCGCGCCGGGCATGCGGCCCTATACGCCGCTCGAGCTGGCCGGCCGCAATATCTACGTGCGCGAAGGTTGTTATCTGTGTCATTCGCAGATGATCCGCGCGCTGCGCGACGAGGTCGAGCGCTACGGCCACTACTCGCTCGCCGCCGAGAGCCAGTACGACCATCCGTTCCAGTGGGGCTCAAAGCGCAACGGACCGGACCTCGCGCGCGTCGGCGGCAAATATTCCGACGACTGGCACCGCGATCATCTGCAAGACCCGCGCTCGGTGGTGCCACCCTCGATCATGCCGGCGTATCCCTGGTTGTTCACCACCGACCTCGATTTCAGCCACATCGCCGAGGACATGAAGGTGCAGGCGCTGCTCGGCGTGCCCTATAGCGACGAGATGATCGCTAATGCGCTCGCCGATGTGCGAACCCAGGCGACCAACGATGCGCCCGACGCGGCAGCCCTCGCCAAACGCTATCCGAAGGCGCAGGCGCGCAGCTTCTCCGGCGCCCCAGGCCGCGTCACCGAGGCCGATGCGCTGATCGCGTACCTGCAAATGCTCGGCACGCTGGTCGACTTCAAGCTCTACGACGACAAAGCCAACATCCGTTGAGGAGAAAAACCGGTGTCGCCGACATATGAGTTTTTCGCGCAGATCGCCCAGACCTGGGGCCTCATCTACTTTTTTGTGCTGTTCATCGCGGTGCTGGTCTATGCGCTGTGGCCCTCACGCCAGAAGCAGTTTGACGAGAGCGCGCGCATGCCGCTGCGGGAGGATTGATCATGGCGGATCGAGCAGACGCAAAGCCTCCGGCAAAAGTCGGCACCACCGGCCATGAATGGGACGGCATCGAAGAGCTGAATACGCCGCTGCCGCGGTGGTGGCTGTGGCTGTTCTACGCGACGATCATCTGGTCGATCGGCTATTGGGTCGTCTATCCGGCATGGCCGCTGGTCTCCTCCTACAGCAACGGCCTGTTGAACTGGCACACGCGCAGCGCTGTCGCGACCCAATTGGCCGAGCTCCAGGAGGAGCGCGGCCCGATGCTGACCAAGCTATCGTCGGCCTCGCTGCAGGAGATCGAGACGACGCCGGCGCTGCTCGATTTTGCCCGCGCGCTCGGCCGGCGCGCCTTCGCCGACAACTGCGCGCCCTGCCACGGCGCCGGCGGCGCCGGCGCCAGGGGTTACCCCAATCTCGACGACAACAAATGGCTGTGGGGCGGCACGCTGGAGCAGATCGCACTGACCATCACCCACGGCGCGCGCGCCGGCGACGATGCCGGGCATCAAGGCTCAATGCCCGCATTCGGCCGCGACGGTCTGCTCAAGCCCGACGAGATTTCCACGGTCGCCGATTATGTCCGCTCCTTGTCCGGCCTGGCGACGACGTCCGGCGCCGATCTGACGCGCGGCGCAAAGATTTTTGCCGACAATTGCGCCGTCTGCCACGGCCCGCAGGGCAAGGGCAATCGCGAAATCGGCGCGCCCAATCTCACCGACAATATCTGGCTCTACGCGCCGGATAAAAAGACCATCATGGAGGGCATCATCAACGGCCGCGGCGGCATCATGCCGGCCTGGAACGGCAAGCTCGACGACGCCACCATCAAAGCGCTTGCAGTGTATGTGCACACCTTCGGCGGCGGGGAGCAGTAAGCAATGTGTCCCAGCGACATCACGCTGGCCATGCTGGAAACCGCCGCGCCGCAGCCGGGGCAGCATTCGCTCGCGGCGCTGGCCGACGACGCGGCGCGGACGCCGCTTATCCCGGGCGGCGAGCCGCACGAACCTGACGACGAGCAGCCGCTCTACGCCGCGCGCCGAAACGTCTACCCGCAACGCGTGTCAGGCACCTACCGACGCGTGAAATGGGCGGTGCTCTATGTAACGCTCGGCATCTATTACCTGTTGCCGTTCGTGCGCTGGGATCGTGGACCGAACGCGCCGAGCCAGGCGGTGCTGATCGATTTCCCCAACCGACGTTTCTATTTCTTCTTCATCGAGATTTGGCCGCAGGAATTCTATTACATCACCGGCCTGCTGATCATCGCGGCGCTGGCGCTGTTCCTGATGAACGCGGTCGCCGGACGGCTGTGGTGCGGATACCTGTGTCCGCAGACGGTATGGACCGATCTGTTCCAGGCCATCGAGCGCTGGACCGAAGGCGACCGGCGCGAGCATCTGTTGCGCGATCGTCAGCCGTGGTCGGTCGAACGCGTGGCGCGGGCCGGAGCGAAGCATTTTCTTTGGCTGATGATCGCCTGGTGGACCGGCGGCGCCTGGGTGCTGTATTTCGCCGACGCGCCGACGCTGGTCAAAGACCTTGCGACTTTTCAAGCGCCACTCGTCGCCTACGTGTTCATCGGGCTTCTGACGTTCACGACTTACGTGCTCGCCGGCTGGATGCGCGAGCAGGTGTGCGTCTATATGTGTCCGTGGCCGCGCATTCAGGCAGCGTTGACCGACGAATATGCGCTTAACGTCACCTATCGCTACGACCGCGGCGAGCCGCGCGCCTCGGTCAAGAAAGCTGCGGCTTTGCACGAGCAAGGCTTGCCGGCAGGCGATTGCATCGATTGCCTGCAATGCGTGCACGTCTGTCCGACCGGCGTCGATATCCGCGGCGGCCCCAATCTTGGTTGCATCCAATGCGGCCTGTGCATCGATGCCTGCGACGCGGTGATGCAAAGAATTGGGCGGCCGGCCCGATTGATCGCTTATGACACCGACCTCAACATCAAGCGCCGGCAGCACGGTGAAAAGCCGATCTATCGCATCGTGCGCAGCCGAACGGTGCTCTACGCGCTCGTCATCGCCATTGTCGGCGGGGTCATGACGTATGCACTGGCGACACGGCACAATGACGGCGTCAGCGTCCTCCACGACCGCAATCCGCTGTTCGTGCGGCTATCGGACGGATCGTTGCGCAACGCCTATACCGTGCGCGTTCTCAACAAGAGCCTCGAGCCAAAGACGTTCGTGCTATCGGTCGCCGGCCTGCCCGACGCCGATATCGACGTGATCGGCGGTGCGGGCTTTTCCGATGCTCATCCACTCGTCGAGGTCGGTGCCGATCAGACGCGCGAAGTGCGCGTCCTCGTTACGGCGCGCGAGCGGATCGCGCCGGGAGCTTCGATCCCGATCGTCTTTACCATCGTGCCCAAGACCGGCGGACACGCGGCAAGTGCCGGCGATCATTTCTTCGGACCATGAGGCGGCGGCATGTCGGACGATCTCTTCGCCAACGACGCTGAAGCAACCTCCCGCCCGCTTCACAATGGAAGCCGCAAGCGGCCGCGAGAAATAACCGGATGGATGGTCTTGGTCTGGATGCTTGCCTTCTTCGGGGTGGTCTTTGGCGTCAATGCCTTCATGGCCCACGAGGCCCTTTCCACCTTTGGCGGCGTAGAGACCGAAAGCTCCTACCGCGCCGGCCAAAACTTCGCGCGCGACCTCGCCATGGCCAAGGCGCAAGACGATCAGCATTGGCAGATTGAAGCCAAAGTAGCGCCTGCGCCGGGCGGGCAAGCCGTCCTCGACATTGTCGCGCGCGACGCCGCCGGCCAAGCGCTCACCGGCCTGGCGGCGGTCGCGCTGTTCGCGCGGCCGACCGATCGGCGCCTCGACCGCACCATGGCCGTGAGTGAAAACGCGCCCGGCCAGTTTCACGGCAGCGCCGAGATTCCGCCCGGCCAGTGGGATCTGGTCATCGAGCTTTCGCGCCACGGCGAGCGGCTGTTCCGTTCCAAGAATCGCATCGCGCTGCACTGAGTGCCGGAGATGGCCGAAACCCTCGATCTTTCGCTCTTCGTCGAGCCCGGAAATGCCGGCGCATCGCATATGACGCTGGCAGTGGAAGGCGTCGCCTGCGCCGGCTGCATCCGCAAGATCGAGAACGGACTGACGAAGCTGCCGGGGGTGATCGATGCACGGGTGAACTTCACCCAGCGCCGGCTCGCCGTCGATTGGCGCAACGACGAAATCGACGCGGCGCGTATCATCCAGGCGATCGAGGGCATCGGCTACCACGCCCACCCGTTCGCGCCCGAGCGCGCCGACGCCGACGAGAGTGCGCAAGGCCGGTGGCTGCTGAAATGCCTCGCCGTCGCCGGCTTCGCCGCGATGAACGTGATGCTGCTGTCGGTCTCGGTGTGGGCGGGCAACGTGTCCGACATGACGCAGGAGACGCGCGACCTGTTCCACTGGCTGTCCGCCCTGATCGCGCTGCCGGCTGCCGCCTATGCCGGCCAGCCGTTCTTTCAGAGCGCGTTCCGGGCGCTGCGGGCGCGGCGAACCAACATGGACGTGCCGATCTCGATCGGCGTGAGCTTGGCGCTCGGCCTCTCGGTGTACGAGACCGCGATCCACGCCAGCCACGCCTATTTCGATTCGGCGATCATGCTGCTGTTCTTTCTGCTGATCGGCCGCTACCTCGACCTGGCGATGCGGCGCAAGACGCGCCTGTTCGCCGGCAATCTTGCCAGCATCCGGGCGGAATTCGCGCACCGGCTGGATGGCAGCGGCGAACTCACCCAAATCCCGGTCGCCGCGTTGTATCCGGGCGACCGACTGCTGGTGCGCCCCGGCGAACGCGTCCCGGCCGATGGCGCCGTGATCAATGGCTCTTCCGAGATCGACGAAAGCCTGGTGACCGGCGAGACGCTCTATCGCGCGGTCCGCGCCGGCACGACGATCTATGCCGGCAGCATCAATGTCTCCGGCACGCTCACCGTGCGGGTGACCGCCGTCGGCGCCGGCACATTGGTCGAGGAGGTCGAGCGGCTACTGGAGAAGGCCACCGCGGCCCGATCGCAAACCGTGCGGCTCGCCGACCGCGTCGCCCGCCTCTACGCGCCGCTGGTGCATACCACGGCGGCGATTACCGCGATCGGCTGGCTCGTTGCCGGCGCTGGCTTCCACGATTCCATCGTCATTGCCATTGCCGTGCTCATCATCACCTGCCCCTGTGCGATCGCGCTTGCGATCCCGGCGGTGCAGGTGGTCGCGGCCGGCGCGTTGTTTCGCAGCGGCGTCATTCTCAATGGGGGCGATGCCATCGAGCGGCTTGCCGACGCCGACACCATCGTCTTCGACAAGACCGGAACGTTGACGCTGCCCGAACCGCGCGTCGATCGGGCCGGCGATATCGATCCGGCGGTGCTTGAACGGGCGGCGCGGCTGGCGCTGTCGAGCCGCCATCCGCTGGCGACCGCGCTGGCGCGCGCGGCGCGCGAGCGCGTCCCTTATCCCGATGCCGTCGAAGAGCCAGGACTCGGCGTGCGCGCGGTCATTGACGGCGGCGAAGCGCGCCTCGGCAGCGCCAAATTCTGCGGCGTCGCCGAGGGTGCGCATCCAACGCACGGCAGCGACGCGTCCTTCATCACCTTCACCCATGACGGAAAAGTCGCGACCATAGCCATCCGCCAGACCTTGCGTCCTGATGCCGTGGCGGTGACAAAAGCGCTACGCGACCGGGGATTTGATCTGATCGTGCTGTCGGGCGACCGGCCGGAAGCGGTCGCTCCGGTGGCGCAGGAACTCGGCATCGAGCGTTGGCGCGCCGGCCTGACGCCGGCCGAAAAAATCGCCGACATCGAGCTTTTGAAATCGCAAGGCCGCCGCGTCCTCATGGTCGGCGACGGATTGAACGATGCGCCGGCGCTTGCCGCCGCCCACGTCTCAATCTCCCCGATTACCGCCGCGCACCTGACCCAGGCGCACGCCGACGCGCTGTTCCTCGGCGAGCATCTCAAGCCGGTGTTGAGCGCCGTCCTCGTCTCGCGGCGCGCGCGCGGCTTGATGAAACAGAACCTCGCGCTGGCGGCGATCTACAATCTGTTCGCCGTACCGCTGGCGATCGCCGGCCTAGTCACGCCGCTGATCGCGGCCATTGCCATGTCGGGCTCCTCGCTGCTTGTCACCTTAAACGCCTTGCGCGCCCGGTCCCGTCCCGGGTTTGGTCCATGAACGTCCTCATCTATCTCGTGCCGATGGCATTGCTGCTCGGCCTGGCCGGGCTGGTCGCCTTCCTGTGGTCGCTCAAGAGCGGCCAATATGACGACCTCGACGGCGCCGCCGTCCGCATTCTTCCCGACGACGACATTGGGGCCTAAGTCGGTCATCTCGGCGAGGAACGAGCGCGTACCCACAAAAAGCGCGGCGCCGGACGCTTCGCCCTTCGAACGCGATGGCTGCGACAGCAGTAACCGGTCGGATTCTCAGCCGCCGGCGTTGTGACGCCGAGATCGAACCGTGAGGCCTGCACGGCCGCACCCAAGCGCCGCCTATTCGTGAAGCAGCGTTTGCCAGTTTGACGGCACCGCTCCGGCCGGTCCCGGCACCGGTTGATCCACCGGATGCGCGTGCGGCGCCTGAAGCTTCGGGTTGGCGAAGAATTCCTCCGTGCGATAGTCGTAAAACCACCGCTCGCCCGGCTCGAAGCTCGTAATGATCGGATGACCCGTTGCGGCGTTATGCTTCGCTGCATGCTGATTTGGTGAACTATCGCAGCAGCCGATGTGACCGCATTCGGCGCATCGGCGAAGATGCAACCACCATCCGCCCTGCGCCAGGCATTCGACGCAACCCATTCCGCTCGGCTTGGCCGCTGGGTTGATACCATCCCTCTTGGAATTCATGGGCTTCTCTCTGACTTCTGTTTGCCTGAGTTGCTCCTCATCGACGGGCGACCAACAGGGGCGCTATTCGGCAGCTTGATCTGAACGGGTTTTGGCCGGGACTGCAGAACTGGTTGCAGCTTTGGTTCGTGCCAGCCAAGTCGGTGTGCAGCACTGCCACGACTTGGGCGCCCTCAACCGACCGCGGCGGCCGATGAGGATCTGCCTCCGCGGCCGCAGATCGTCGCAGTGTGCGCAGTCACAACAGATGTTTTCATCTGTCGTGCCGTTTAGCCGTAAGCGACGCCCGGATTGCTTTGCCCAACTTCTATAATATAGCCATCTGGATCGCGAATGTAGCAGCGCGTCTCGCCGTATTTGGGCTTTGGCTCGGTGATGAACTCGGCTCCTCGGCTTCGCCACAGTTTATAGCACGCTTGAATATCGGCGACGCGGATATTCATAAAGCTGCTGACTGAATCGGGGTCGGCAGGGACGCTGAGCGTTACCGACGGCTTGTCGGGTGTCGGACCGCCCCCGACATTGACGATGAGCCACGTGTTCGCGATCTGGATGTACCCCGGTGCGCCCTTGGTATCGCCCCTGCTCTGAATGCGACTACCGAAGACCGTTTCGTAAAATCGAAGCGATCGCTCGATGTCGGCGACGGTGAGAAAGTGAGCGACGGTAATGCCGTCCTGCGGCGGCATCTGATAGCTTTTCTGCTCGACTTGGACTTCGGTCATGGTCGGCTCCTTTCGTTTGAACCCCTGCAAAAGCTTCGTGGGATAGACCAAAGAACGATCGATTAGCGCGACGGTCGTTATGGCGCCGCGATGCCCCACAATATATCGATCGAATATTTTCCGGCACCGGTAATGTACAACAGCAAGAAGCCTCCCATAATGCTGAGATTTTTGTAAAAGCTGTCCATGCTGTCAACGTAATCCGCACCTGTCTTTGTCCAATAGCGGTGCCCAATAAGCGCAGTTCCCAGCGTGTATAAAAACATAAGTAAAGCCGCGGGACGCGTGAACGCGCCGATGGCGACCGCGAATGCAACCGGAAGCTCCATGAAGGTCGCTACCCCGGCAGCCAGCACCGGCGTCGGAACGCCAAGCTGCACCATCTGACTCACCGTGCCCGAAAAATCCGTCAGCTTTCTCCAGCCGAAAATCAGAAACAGCGCCGCGAGAAGAAGACGGGCCGCAAGAATGAGCTCATCGTTGATGCCGTTTATAAGCATGTTTTATTCAGATCGATCACAAGAAATCTCGAGGAATTGAGCGATCCCAATCGCGACGACACACTTCGTTTGTGCCCTCGAAGGCGCGCAAACTTCCTTGCAGCAGGAAAGCATTGCCCGTAGATGACATCCGCAATTGCGTCTCGATCCGGATTTGCCATTCGTTTCGCGACAGAGTTCTGGGTATGGCGCAGTTCGGCAACGGCGCTGAGCGGATCGTTGTCCTCGACATGATATTGCGTCTTGTCTTGGGTGCCCGATTCCAGGTCGATGCGGTCGATGCGTTCAATCCGCACACCATCGCGACGAGAAATGGTTGGCTTCTCGGGCGGCGCCGTCTCCGGTTCAGGAAAAGGCGGGAGCCCGTCGTCTGCGACATTGGGCGGGCGTTGCGGCAGATCGAGCGTGCCAGCAAAGATCTGCAGCGTCGCCGTCTCCGGACTGGGCCAGATCATCGGCCAGTAAGCCGTCGATATCGCCAGCCTCACCTTGTGGCCGGGCGGAAATGCCGAGCCTGCATCATTGAGCTGGATGCGCACGCGGTAGCGCTCACCGACCGCCAGCGGGACAGGCTGTTCGTGGCCCTCGCGATGCGTGAGGTTGAGCACACCATAACTGACGCGCAGCAATTCACCGGACGGGTGCACATCGCATAGCCGAACTGCCAGATTAGCAATCGGCCGGTCGGACGCGACATCGAGCGTCACGATTGGAGCGCCAAGGATCTCGATCGGCTCATCGAGCGGCGGCGTTTCGAACGTCAGCGAGCGGGCGTCGTCTTCTTGCTGGTCGCCGGCCTGATCGCGCCCACGACCGAACGGAACCCAATAGCCGCCAAACTTGCCAACCGTCTGGGGCGAGCATACGGCGCGCGCCGTCAAAGGTGCCGCGGCTTCTCGCAACCCCTCATCGGTCAAGAACAACCGCCGCGGCTTTATTCCCGGCGGTGGCCACGAAGGCTCGGAAATCCACCGGCCCGGCAAGGTATCGTGGTGGGTCGCCGGTTTCACGCTGTCCGTCATCCACGCCCGCAGCATCGGCTCATCCATCACACCCGTATCGACGCCCTTCAGCCAATAATCCCACCAACGCAGGATTTCTTGCAGGAAGCCGATCTGGGGGCCGGGAAATGCAAAGTGCGGATAGGCGTGTGCCCAAGGCCCGATGAGACCCTTGCGGGGCACCTTCAATCGCTCCAGCAGGCGGGGAATTGCGTTCTTATAACCATCGCTCCAACCACCGACGGCATAGACTGGGCATTGGATCGCCGTGTAGTCCTCGCAGACCGATCCGTGCTTCCAATACGCGTCGCGTCGTTGGTGCTGCAGCCAATTGTCCTGGAAAAGCGATATGTTCTGCAGGCGCTCCAGCCACATCGCTCGCCAGTTGTCGCCGACCAGCGCCGGATCGGGCGGAAGGCACATCAAGCTGAAAAAGAAAAACGCCCACTCAAGACCGGCGGTGGTAAGGAACGTGCCCCCCATATAGTGGGCGTCGTCGGCGTACCGATCGTCGGTTGAACAAATAGTTACGATTGCTTTCAGTGCCGGGGGACGGCGCGCCGCGATCTGAAGTCCATTGAACCCACCCCAAGAGATTCCCATCATTCCAACGGCGCCGTTGCACCAAGGTTGTGCCGCCAGCCAAGCGATCAACTCGACGCCATCGTCTTGTTCCTGCTTGGCGTACTCGTCCGACAGCAAGCCGCTCGATTCGCCGCTACCTCGAAGATCGACGCGCACGCCCGCGTAGCCGTGACCTGCGAGATAGGGATGAGTCAGCGCGTCTCGTTCGTAAGTCCCGTCGCGCTTGCGATACGGGAGATACTCCAGGATTGCAGGAACGGGATTCTGCTCGGCATCCTCGGGCAACCAGATGCGAGCCGCCAGAGTCGTACCGTCTTTCAACGGTATCAGCGTGTGCTCGATGACCCGCACGGCTCTGGGGAAGGTCGTGACAATCACAGGGACACTCCCAACTGCAATGATTGCGGAACCCGCCGATGCGGTCAACCGGTGCGCCCGGTGCGATCCGATTTCTTCAACCCGTGCGGGTCCTGCGTTCCCTACTGTTTGCGCGCCCGTGGAAAACTTACGCGCCGCGTTGGTTGATCAGGCCGAAGAGCACGGCATCAAGGCTGTAGGGTCCGGCGCCGGCCGAGACGACCATGATCAGCATGAAGGCATAGAGGAGCTCGGGCAGATAGAGCCAATCGTCGATCCGGTCCGCTTCATCGATCGGTTTGTAGACTTTGATTCGCTGCGGTCCCGACGTCGCGATGGCGACAATGGTGATCACAAGCAGGCCGAGCGCCGCCAGCGGTGCAAGGAGCCCGATGACGACAGCGGCGCCGCCGGCGAACTCCACTGTCGGCACCCACCATTGGTTAAAGCCCACGGCATGAATACCAAGTTCCTTCAGTTCGTCGACCAGCGCGCGATGACGCTGTGGGTTGAATAGCTTGCGGTAGCCTGAGAGCATAAAGAACGTCCCAACCGCGACCCGGTTGAGCGTGAGTGCGATGTCGGTCCATCCGACACCATTGAATAGCATATCTATCATTGTTGCCGTTCCTTCCCGCGCTGCAATGTCGGCCCCTGGGCGGCGGCCCGCGTGGAGTACACGCCGCACTATAAAGTGCTTCCTGTTCGGCTGCGCTAAACGAGACGCTTAAATATTGCGCCGGCCGCGGATCCCGCTCCCGGACTCCGGGCTATTCTAGCACTGCATCGTCCCGAGAAATGTCGTGCTCCGCCGCGAAATGATTCGCGTCTGACGCTTCCTGGTAGCGATCCGAAGCCGCTCGAAGGTTTCCGGTCTTCGTTCATTGTCTTGCTCACATCGCAGTGCAGGGCATGGTCACCCGCCCGCTGCCAAAGCGCGACGAGACATTGATAGCGGGCGTCAAAGCCGCAGCGTCACGATCGCCGACGACGGCTCCTCGGAATCGGACGCCACGTGAAAGCCGAGGTCCCGGCACATGTCCAGCATCATTGCGTTCTCTTGCAGGACTTGCCCTTTGATCGAGTGAATGCCTTCGCTGCGGGCATATTCGATGATCAACTGCATCAGCAGCCAGCCAAGGCCGTGTCCTTTCATGTCGGAGCGGACCAGGATGGCGTATTCGCCGCTGTCATAGTCGGCGGTTGCGTGCAGCCGGACGACGCCCAGCATCGCGCCGGTCGCCTCGTCGAGGGCGATGAACGCCATGGCGCGCGCGTAATCGATCTGGGTAAATCGGGCAATAAAGGCGTGGCTGAATTCCTTGATCGGCGCGAAGAAGCGCAGCCGCAAATCGCCGGGGGTCACCGCCGCGAAGAACGGACCATAGAGCGGCTCATCCTCCGGCCGGACCGGGCGAACGAACACCGCCGTGCCGTCCCGCAGCTTGATGTGCCGCTCCCATTCGCTCGGATAGGGCCGGATCGCAAAGCGCGGATTACCGGAGAGCCCGGCATGAAGCTTTTCGATCGGCGCCACCGACACCCGCGCGTCGACGGCGATGACGCCGGTCTCATCAGCCAGGACCGGATTGAGATCGATTTCGCGGATCTCCGGGAAATCGGCCACGAGCTGCGACAGCTTGACCAGCAGAAGCTCGATGGCGCGTTCGTCCGCGGCCGGGACATTGCGATACGCCTTGAGGATGCGGGACACGCGGGTGCGGGCGATCAGGCGGCGGGCAAGATCGAGATTGAGCGGCGGCAGCGCCAGCGCCTTGTCGTTGATGACTTCGACCGCCGTGCCCCCCTGCCCGAACGCGATCACGGGGCCGAACGTCGGATCGTCGGCCACGCCGACGATCAGCTCGCGCGCTTTGGGGCGCACGATCATGGGAAAGACGGTCACGCCGGTGATCCGTGCGTCGGGCTTTGCCGCCCGCGCGCGGCTGAGAATATCCGCCGCGGCGTCGCGCACGGCGTCCTCGCTGGCGAGATCAAGCCGCACGCCGCCGACTTCCGACTTATGCACGATGTCCGGCGATTGGATCTTGAGAACGACGGGAACGCCGTTGGCCAGATGCGGCCTTGCCAGCCGCAACTGCTTCGTCCGCATCGCGCGCCAGCGCCGCGGGCGTGATCGCAATTCCATAAGCCGAAAGCACGCGCGTCAGCTCGACCGGATCGAGCCAGGTGCGTTTGTCGCGCACCACGCCATCGATAACCGGCCGCACCGCGGCGAGGTCGGGCGCGAAGTCCGTCGGCAGATTCGGCGGCGTCGCCATCAAGCAAATCGCGCGACTCCCGGTAGTGCACGAGATGCATGAAGCCGAAGACCGCCGCGGATTCGGTGGCGTAGTTCGGGATATTGGCCGCCTCGAACGCTGTCGACGCCGGGCCGTTTTCGCCCATCCACACCGTGAATACCGGCTTCGCCGGAACGTGTTTCTTGCGCTGCCGCTCGGTCACGGCAATGACGGATTTCGCCGCGTCGAGCGGCCGACGCCAGCGCCGTCGGCACGTTCATCACCAGGACGGCATCGTTGGCGTTATCGGCGAGCAGCGTCTCGAGCGCGACGGCGTATCGGTCCGCGTCGGCGTCGCCCGCGATATCGGCCGGATTGGCGCGCGACCAGATCGGCGGCAATGCGGCATCAAGCTTCTTCATCGTATCCGGCGAAATGCCGGCGAGCTCGCCGCCGAGATCGACGAGCCGGTCGACCGCGAGCACGCCGACGCCGCCGCCGTTGGTCAAGATGGCCAGGCGCTTGCCGGACAAGGCCGACAAGCGCGCCAGCGTTTCGGCGGCGGCGAACAGCTCGTCGAGATCGAAGACGCGCAGCAGTCCCGCGCGGCGGAACGCCGCGTCATAGACCGCATCCGAGCCGGCCAGCGCGCCGGTGTGCGTCAGCGCCGCTTTGGCGCCCTGGGCGTGCCGCCCGGATTTGATCGACCAGCACCGGCTTGATGCGCGCCGCGGCGCGCGCCGCCGACATGAACTTGCGGGCGTCGCGGACCGATTCGATGTAGAGCAAGATCGCGCGCGTGCCGCGATCCATAAGCGAAGTGGTCGAGCAGATCGGCAAAGTCGACATCGACGCTGTCGCCGATCGAGACGATCGCGGAAAAGCCGACACCGCGCCCGGCGGCCCATTGCACCAACCCAGCGGCAATGGCGCCGGATTGCGAGATCAGGGCCAGATCGCCGGCGGGCGGCGCCGCGGCGGCGAAGCTCGCATTGAGTTTTGCGCCGCGGCACCTGCACGCCGAGGCAATTGGGGCCGACGAGACGCATGCCTGTTGCGCGGGCGTTCTTCTCGCAGAGTTCGGCAAGCGAGCCGGGGCCGTGACCGAGTCCGGCGGTGATGATGATGCCGGCCGCCGTCCCTTTGCGCGCCGCCGCGGCAACGGCGTCGGGCACGGCAGCAGGCGGCACCGCGATAGCGACGACGTCGGGCACTTCCGGCAAAGCATCATAGGACTTGAACGCACGAATGCCCTCGATCGCGTCGTAGCGCGGATTGACGAGATGAATCGTGCCCGAGAATCCGGCGCTGCGAAGGTTTGCGAGCACGGCCCGGCCGGTCGATGTCTGGCGCGGCGACGCGCCGACGACGGCAACGGAGCGCGGCGCGAACAGCG
The DNA here is from genome assembly GCA_963829395.1 of uncultured Alphaproteobacteria bacterium. Classification (GTDB taxonomy): domain Bacteria; phylum Pseudomonadota; class Alphaproteobacteria; order Rhizobiales; family Xanthobacteraceae; genus BOG-931. Next base: position 48,627 of record CAWHHX010000010.1, read on the forward strand.
TTTCAAGACGATAGGTTGACATTGGTTAGCCGATCCCGGCGCCCTTATCCGAAAGCCGCGGCGCTTTCGGTTTGATCCAAGTCAAAGCTCGGCGTGGCGCGCGACATCATGATGACGGCGGCAACAGGAGGAAGCCGTGCCGATCACAGATGTTATCATCATCACCGCGATTGTTTTGGCCTTTGTCGTGTTCGGGGCGACATTGGCATGGGCAGAGCGCCAGACCAGGCATTTGCCTGCACTGACGCCACAAAAAAGCGGCGGAAAACCAAAGGTAGTGAATGCACCGTCGGCTATTCAGGCGAACGTCGTGTACCATTAATGAGCGCGGCTGACGGGCGCGGCGACTTGCTGTCGCCACGGAGGGCAGGCAGCGCCATCTCAGCAATCGACCATGCGGGCGATGGCGCGCCCTTGCCGCTTTGGACCAACTCGCGCCGTTGCGCGAGTTTCGTCCGTGCGCTCGCTTAAACCTCGCGCCGCGCCGACCACGGCAGCGCGTCGAGCGACGTGAGCGTCTGGACGTTCGGGCAATAATCCTTCCACACCGGATTTTGAACGTCGTGGGTCAAATCGGCGATGCATCGCTTGTGGCTTTTACACATCGTGCAAACGCGCTGGAGATCCCTGAACACTTGCGGCTCGACCTGCTTGACCTCTTCCGGGTCGAGGTCCAGCGCGGCCATTCGCTGCGGCAAAAGGTCGGCCGATTCCGGTCTATGGCCGGATAGCTGGCGGAGTTCGTTGACCGACACGGCGGCGTCATGAGCCATGCGCTCCATGCCCTCTTCGCCACAAAGCTCGAACTCCGATTGCGCGCGGGCCCAATCCCGCCACCGCTGCCAGATGGCACCGATCACGGTCTGGTTCTTTGACCGGTCTAGCATTTGAACCTCCTTTTGCAGAGCAGGACGCCGTTTCCAGCGGTGCCGCTGAGCGCCAAACGCTATTGTTGCGAACGCAACCAATCTGCTCCGATGGCTACCGGGTGCTTTGATCTAGATCAATCCATGGCTCGCGCGGCCGGAGACGAAACACGCCGGGCGACCGCCATAGAGCGACCGGCGGCGAAGTCGCGAGGCTGGTAATTCGGCCGCCGGCCGGTAAGATTTCGTTAATAAAAATTTTCGGGAGGGGACGCGGTGGCTTTGCAATTCGGTATTTTCGATCATCTCGACGACAACGGCACTCCGCTTGCCGACCTGTTCGAGACGCGGCTCAAGCTTATCGAACAATACGATCGGGCGGGCTTTCGCTCCTATCACATCGCCGAACATCACTCGACGCCGCTCGGCATGGCGCCCTCGCCCAGCGTGTTCCTCGCCGCGGTGGCGCAACGCAGCCAAAAGCTGCGCTTCGGCCCGCTGCTCTATGTCACGCCGATGTACCATCCGCTGCGCGTCGCCGAGGAAGTGGTGATGCTCGACCATATGAGCCGCGGCCGGCTGGAATTGGGGCTTGGCCGCGGCGCCTCGCCGATCGAGATCGCAAGCTTCGACGTCGACCCGGCAGACGCGCCGGCGATGAATCGCGAAGCGACCGAGGTCATTCTCAAAGCTTTGGCCTCGGACGTCCTCAATCACGACGGCAAGTTCTATCGATACCAGAACGTGCGCATCGCGACGCGGCCGCTGCAGCAGCCGCATCCGCCGCTGTGGTTCGCGCCGATCGAACCATCGCGCGCAGCCGATGCCGCACGGCTCAAAGGCAACATGGTGACGTTGATCCCCAATGCCGGCGTCAAGGCGCTCACCGACGCCTATCGCGCCGCTTGGCACGCGCTGGGCAACGAGGCCGCGGACCTGCCGCTGCTCGGCGTCTATCGCCATGTCGTGGTGGCCGAGAGCGACGCCAGGGCACGCGACGTCGCGCGCGGCGCCTATCGGCAGTGGCGTCACCATATGGCGTTTCTGTGGGAATGGGGCGGCCTGCCCTTCCCGATCGCCGCGGTCTATCCCGAGGACTTCGAAGCGCTCGAGAGCATGAGCATGGGGGTGGCCGGATCGCCCGAAACCGTCCGCCGCTATGTTGCCGACACGGTTGAAAAGACCGGCATCACCTATTTCGTCTGCGACATGGCGTTCGGCTCGCTGCCCTACGATGCGGCATCGCGTTCGGTCGAGCTGTTCGCGAAAGGGGTGATGCCGGCATTCCAATGAATGCACTCGGTCTGCGCGTCGCGCGGCGACAGGATAGACGTTGGACACCCAACGCGATCTCTGCCAAGCCTTCTTCAGATCAAGAAAGACAGAGATTCCACGAGTTTTGGCCGGGATTACAACCGCGCCGTGTGGTTGAACGCGCGATGCTTCGCGAATTTAGCGGGCCGTTGACCGGCAACGCACCTGGAACCATTGTGCGAGCAAGAACGTTTCCTTTCGTTTTTACAGCGTCTTCGGTCCAACCACTCATCCGCGTTTCAGTGCGCTAAGCGGTGTTACGAAATGACGGATCAATCTGCTCGTTTTTCCAGGCTAAAAGCGGTCACTTCCGGTCCCAAGCGTCCGCTGTTTAACAAAAGCGAGCTTGGCCAGCTGATGGAGGCGTTCGACTGGGCTGGTACGGCATTGGGGGCACCGGGACAGTGGCCCAAGAGTCTCCAGGACCGCAGTCGGCATCATGCTCACCTCTCGCCAGCCGATTTGGATCGGCTGGGGCCAAGACCTGACCTATCTTTACAACGATCCCTACAAATCGATCATCGGCGGCAAGCATCCCTGGGCGCTCGGCAAGCCCGCCGCCGTGGTTTGGCGTGAAATTTGGCAGGACATCGGGCCAATGCTCGCGCAGGCCATGGGCGGCGACGCGGGGACCTACGTTGAGGCCCAGCTGCTGATCATGGAGCGCAACGGCTATCCCGAAGAGACTTACTACACATTCTCCTACAGCCCGATACCTGATGACGACGGCAAGGTCGGCGGCATCTTTTGCGCCAACAGCGACGATACGCAGCGCGTCATCGGCGAGCGCCAGCTGGCGTTGCTGCGCGATCTCGCAGCGACCAGCGCCGAAGCCCGCACTTGGGAGCAAGCCTGCGAACTCAGCGCGCGGGCGCTGTCAACCAATCCGCAGGATTTGCCGTTCGCGATGATTTATCTGGTTCAGCCGGATGGGCGAACCGCCGCTCTCGCCAGCGCGACCGGCATTGGCCACGACCACCCTGCGCTCGCGGCCTCACTGTCGCTCGACGGCGACAATTTGTGGCCGATCGCCGACGTTGCGAAGGACCATCAGCCGCGCGTGATTTCAAACCTGGAGAGCGTGTTCCAAGCGACTTTTCCATCTGGCGCATGGCAACAAGGCGCCAACAGCGCGGTCGTGTTGCCGATCATGCCGAGCGGCGAAACAGGCCGTTCAGGCTTTCTCATTGCGGGTCTCAACCCGTTTCGCCTGTTCGACGACAACTATGCCGGGTTCATGAAACTGATCGCCGGCCAAATCGCGGCGGCGATCGCCAACGCGGAGGCCTACGAGCAAGAGCGCCGCCGGGCCGAGGCGCTGGCCGAAATCGATCGCGCCAAGACGGCGTTCTTCTCCAATGTCAGCCACGAATTCCGCACGCCGTTGACATTGATGCTGGGGCCGCTGGAAGACGCGCTCCGCCATGCCGGCGATCTGCCCGGCGACCACTTTGAAAATGTGAAGGTCGCGCACCGAAATGCGCTGCGGCTGCTTCGTCTGGTCAACACGTTGCTCGATTTCTCAAGGGTTGAAGCAGGCCATGTGCAAGTGCATCGCGAGGAAATCGATCTTGCTCAGTTCACGAGAGAGCTGGCAGCGAATTTCGATTCGATTTGCCGGCGGGCGGGCCTCGCCCTCACCATAGCCTGCGATCCACTGCCGCAAGCAGCTTATGTCGGCCGGGAGATGTGGGATAAGATCGTCCTCAATCTCCTGTCGAACGCTTTCAAATTTACCTTTGCCGGCGGTATCGATGTGCGGCTTCGCGACGCCGGAGGTCGCATCGAGCTTGCCGTGAGCGACACCGGCGTTGGTATTCCGTCAGCCGATCTGCCCCATGTCTTCGAGCGTTTTCATCGCGTCGACGGCCAGCGCGGACGCTCGCACGAAGGGTCAGGCATCGGACTTGCGCTGGTGCGCGAACTTGTCAATCTCCACGGCGGAGACGTTCGCGTCGACAGCGAAGTCGATCGTGGCACGACCTTTACCGTCCTGCTGCCTTACGGCGAAGCCGACCTGTCCCCGGCACGGGCCGTTGCCCCGCGCGAAGGGTCCACGGCGACGGCGTTTGTGGAGGAGGCATCCCGTTGGCTCCCGCCGGCCGCCGATAAAAGCCCGCCGTCCGACCAGATCGGGCGAGATTTAACAATCACGCCGACCGCGACCCGACAATCTCGCAGCCCGCGGGCGCGGGTATTGGTCGCCGATGATAACGCGGATATGCGCGATTATCTCCGGCGCATTTTGGCGCCGCGCTACGATGTCGAGGTCGTAGCGAACGGCGCCGACGCGTTGGCGGCCGTGCGGCGACAACTGCCGGATCTGTTGTTGTCGGATGTCATGATGCCGGTGCGCGATGGCTTTTCGCTGTTGCGGGAGATTCGCGCCGATCCAGGGTTTGGCAGCCTGCCGGTCATTCTGTTGTCGGCGCGTGCCGGCGACGAGGCGAAAATTGAAGGACTCGATGCCGGCGCCGACGACTATCTGACAAAGCCCTTCAGTGCGCAGGAGCTGCTCGCCCGCGTCAACACCAACATCACCATGACGCAACTGCGTCGTGAAATCGCCGCCGAGCTGGAGGTGCAGAAGATGCGGCTGCAGGCGGTGCTGGATACGGTTCCCGTTGCGGTGTGGTTTACCTACGACGGCGAGGCGGCGAATGTCATCGGCAACCGCCGCGCGGCCGAGATGTTGCGAATGCCCGAAACGGCCAACGTCTCGTTGTCCCGTCCGGCGGCGCAGGTGCCGCAACACTTCCGCGTCTTCAAAGACGGTGCGGAGCTCGCTCCCGATCAGCTTCCCTTGCGCAGAGCGGCAGGCGGCGAAACGGTCGTCAACGAAGAACTGGAGCTGCGTTTTGTCGATGGTTCGATGGCCGCCGGGTTGGTGCACGCGGCTCCGCTGCGCGATGCTTCGGGAAAGGTGATTGGCGCGGTCAGCGCCGGCCTCGACATCACCGACCGCAAACGCATCGAGGAACACCGTCTGCTGCTGCTCAATGAGCTGAACCACCGCGTGAAGAATACGTTGGCGACCGTACAGTCGATCGCCGCCCAGTCCTTCAGATGGGCGAGAAACGACAAGAGCGGGCGTGAACTATTCGAAGCCAGGCTGCTGGCGTTGTCGGGCGCGCACGACGTTTTGACCAACGAAAGCTGGGAAGGCGCCAACCTCGACGAAATTGTCGCCAAAGCCATCGCGCCCTATCGCGGCGGTCATGCAAACCGTTTCCAGCTTCGCGGCCCGCCGGTCCGCCTGGCGGCCAAAATGGCGCTTTCCATCAGCATGGCGTTGCACGAGCTAGCGACAAACGCGGTGAAATACGGCGCCCTGTCCACGGACAAGGGGTGGGTCAGCATCACCTGGCAGACGCAATCGAATGGTCAGGAATTGCACCTCGAATGGCTGGAAGCGGACGGCCCGGCTGTTGCACCACCGAGCCGCAAGGGATTTGGCTCACGCCTCATCGAGCGCGGCCTTGCGCAAGAACTGGGTGGCAGTGCCAGAATCGAATATCGGACGACAGGCGTTTGGTGCGAGATAACGGCGCGAATAAGCGGCGCGTTATTGCAAGCCTGACAGCGCGTCCAACCGTTCGCGTTGCTGCTTGTCTGCCCCAGTCGCCTATGGCTTTTTCTGAACGTGCTTCGGTGCGTGCGCGTAGCGGTATGCCGGCCTGACCGGCGGCGGATAAGCATCGTTTCCAACCACCGACGACGAGTAGTAGGTGCCGGTCCAGCAGCCACAGCCGCTGCAACCACACCCGCAGCCGCCCATGCCCATGGCCAGCCGCATGCCGGGCCGGAAGGCTCCGGCGTTTTCTTTGTTGAAGACATAGAATGTCGCTAGGCTGACGTCGGAGACCTCCTCCTCGCGGAGCGCGATTTCGTGACTCGCTCCCGTGTAATGCGTCAGCGCGTCTACGGCCGGTGCTTCGGTTGCTGCGGACGATCCGCTCGCCAGTGTCAACGACAACCCGGCAGCCCCCAGAACCGGTATGGCTTTGCTCCCACGCTTTCGCTTCGAAGCCTGCTTCACGCGCGACATGCTCTGGTCTCCCAACATTCAGGCAACATTCGACCGATCAATTGGATAGGTAGTGCCTACGCTCGCCATTGCCAGCGGGCAAGTGTCAAAAAAGTCAGGGACGCGATCGACGCATGTCGAATTTGCAACCGAGGGGCTCAGCCGTTTGGCGTGCTCGCCGCGCCATGGGCGCTCCGACAACGCAAACCTTCGTGCGCCGGCCGGCTCCGGAACAGGGGAGTTTCAACTCGAGCTTCGAGAGACCAGGCGGCGCAGTTCTTCCGGTTTGAGGATTGTCGTCCAGCCGGCCTTCGCCTCCACGATGCCGCGGCGATGCCAATCGCGAAGGCAACGGTTGGCATTCTCGCGCGTCCCGCCGGCCATCTCGGCCAACTCCTCCTGAGACAAGGAAAGCTTGACCGGCCCGCGCGCTTTGGCCGGATAGTTGAGAAGCACCTTGGCGAGGCGCGTCGGCAGATCGAAAAAGGCGATGTCGGCCATGCGCTCATCCGAGCGACGGATACGGGCGCAAAGCATCTCCATTAATTTCAGGCACACCGCCGGATTCTGCTCGAGAAACGGAATGACGTACCGGCGCTCCAGGACCAGGAGTTCGCATTTGGTCAGCGCGGTGGCGTCGGCCGAGCGTGGCTTGCCGTCGAGCATGGCGATTTCGCCAAACACTTCGCCGGCCGGCAGGTCGGCGAGAATGATCTCCCTGCCCTTCACCGCCGGCAGCGAAATACGCACGGTTCCGGCGACCACGGCCATCATGCTGAGCCCGGGCTCGCCCAACCGGCAGATCAACTCGCCCGCTTTGAAGCTTCGCGGCTTCGCTTGGGCGACAAGCTCGCGCCGCCGCTGCTCCACCATCGCGGCGAATAGCGGCGATTGCTCCAGCAATTTGCGGCCCTGCGCCGCCGCACTGATCTCCGCCATCGTCGTTACCTCCCGGCTCTCTGGATCTGCTGTGACGCGCGGCACAGACACCGGCACCCCGACCGCTTAGGCAAAGGAGTTGGCTGCAACGAGTGTCCATTGTGCCATGAAACACTTGGCCATCACACCGGGCCTTCAGGCGGCGACGGAACGGCCGGACCGTCGATCCAAACTCACGAACAGGAGGGACGCCGTGTCCGAAGCAGGTATGGAACGGGCCAATGCGGCTCACGGGAGCTTTCGGCGGTCGACGCTGACAAAAGAACAAGCATTTCGCCTTTGGCGGTGCGCGATCAAGGATGACGACCGCCTGGTCGACGAAATGATTCAGCAAATTTACGAGAACATTATCGCATTCGATTGTGAGCGCGCCGAATGCGTCGTCGAGCTGGTCGTCGGACGCGACGTGACGGCGGCTTGCGCGTTGCGTTCGCTCCTCCAGGATTTGCGCCCGGTCGGCGACGCCCGTTCGCCTGCTGCGCGATCTCCGGCGCGGCTGAACTCCTGATCGTCGACTGGTCGGGGCATTAGGCGCTCATCACGGCGCGATTGCCGGACAGCCGCCATCTGCCAGCGGCCGGAAGGCCTTGTCGCCGGGAATCGTGGCGACCAGCTTCAACAAATCCCATTCGCCCTTCGACTCGGCCGGCGACTTGATCTGCACCAGATAAACGTCATGCACCATGCGGCCGTCGGGCCGCAGCTTGCCGCTCGGCGTAAAAGCATCCTCAATCGGCGTCTCGCGCATCTTGGCGATGACGATCTTGGGATCGTCGGAGTTGGTCGCTTCGGCCGCCTTGAGGTAGCTCCGCACGACCGAGTAGGTCCCGACCTGAAAGCTCGACGGCGCGGTGCCGCGGCGCTCCATGAATTTGGCGAAGAACGCCTTCGCCGCATCGTCGCGATCGGGCAGCCACGGCGAGACATACATCATGCCCTGGGCCAGTTGCAGGCTGGTGGCGCGGATCGCGGGCAGCGAGTTCGAGCCCGAACGGCACCACTTTCTGCGTGTCGGTAATGCCGAACTCGCGCGCGCTCTTGACCGAGTTGATGGCGTCGTCGCCGCCATTCGCCAGCGCGACGACGTCAGACTTGGATGCCTGCGCCTGCAGCATGAAGGAGGAATAGTCCGTGGTGCCGAGCGGGCTGCGCACGGCGCCTACGACCTTGCCGCCGTTCTTTTCGATGAAGGCGGTGGCGCCGTCTTGGAGCGCGCGGCCGAACACATAATCGGCGGTGACGAAGAACCAGGTCTTGCCGAGCTGCGGCAGCGCCTGGCCGATGGCGGAGCCGATCTCGTAACTGTCATAGACCCAATGGACCGAGGTGTTGGGCGCGCAAGCCTTGCCGGTGAAGTCGGCCGAGCCCGCGCTGGTCAACAACACCGCCTTGTTGTTGGTCTTGGCGATCTCCAGCACCGCGAAGCCGACGGCCGAATTGACCAGATCGGTGACGGCGTCGACGCCGTCGAGATCGAACCAGCGGCGCGCGATCGCGGCGCCAATGTCGGGCTTGTTCTGATGGTCGGCGGCAACGATCTCGACCGGCGCGCCGTTGACCTTGTAGCCGAATTCCTCGGCCGCCATCTTGGCCGCCTCGACCGAGCCGAGGCCGGAATTCTGCTCGTAAGGGCCGGAGAGATCGGTGAGCACGCCGATCTTGACCTTGCCTCCCGACATCTCGGCGTGCGCAGCCGACGTGAGTAACAGCAACGCGGCCAAACCGCAGACGACGAAGCGCATCGATCCCTCCCGAATTTTATTGGATCGATGTCGGCCTGTTCACCGGCGTCTTGTCAAGATGGCAAAGGGCGCCGGCCGAAGCCCCGCCGTATCAAATTTCAACGCGGAAGCCGACTTCGATCACGCCGTCGCTCGGGATTTTGAAATAATCCGGCGCCCGGCTCGAAATCTTGTTGAGGAACGAAAAGATCGCGAACGAAACCGGGCCCATCGCCGAGCCGGTTTCGCGGCGCACCACCGTCTCGTGCGCCAGGTAATAGTGCTTGTGCGGCAGATCGCAATCGAACCCCAACATTTGAACGTTTTGCAAGGTCCGCGGGATATCGGGCGTCTGCATGAAGCCGAGCCGCACCTGCACGCGATAGAAGCCGTGGCCGATGCCCTCGAACTGGTACCGTTCGGCGAACGGCACGCGCGGCCGGCGATCCGGCACGAAGCTCAACAGCACGACGCGTTCGTGAAAGACGCGATTGTGCTCCAGCTGGCGGATCAGCATGGGCGAGGCGCCGTGCTCGACCTTGGTCAGCCAGACGCCTAATCCGGGCGCGCGGCCGATCACCAGATCGTCGACATAGGTGAGGAAGCGGTCGAGCGGCAGCATCGACATGTCGTAGAGCCGTCGGCGCACCTCCAATGAACCGGCGCGCCAGGACAGCATGAAGATCGCCATCACCGCGCCGACCAGCAGCGGGAACCAGCCGCCCTGCAGGAATTTCAGCGAATTGGAAACGAGGAAGATCGCCTCCATGGCGCTGAACAGCCCGATGACCAGAGCCGCGCCGAGCGGCGGCCAACGCCAAATCCCGACCATGACGTGATAGAGCAGCATGGTGGTGACCAACATCGTTCCGGACACGGCGATGCCATAAGCGGAAGCCAGCGCTTCGGAACTCCGGAACATGATGACGACCAGCAAGGTGCCGGCCATCAAGAGCCAATTTGCCGTCGGCAGATAGACTTGGCCGGCCTCGTCGCTCGACGTCGGCGTGATTTTGCAGCGCGGGCTCAACCCCAGCTGGATCGCCTGCCTGGTCATGGAAAATACGCCCGAGATAAGCGCCTGCGAGGCGATGATGGTCGCCAGTGTCGCCAGCAGCACCAGCGGGATCAGCGCCCAGCCGGGAGCCAGGCTGTAGAATGGATTATCGATTGCCTTCGGATCGACGAGAACGTGCGCGCCTTGCCCGAAGTAATTCAAGATCAGCGCTGGGAAAACCAGCCCGAACCACGCCAGCCGGATTGCCGGGCGACCGACGTGGCCCATATCGGCATACAGCGCTTCGCCGCCGGTCAGCGCCAGGAAGACGCCGCCCAGGACGACGAAGAGCGTGAACGGACTTGCCAATCCGAACTGCACGGCCGCCAGCGGATTGAACGCTTGGAGGATCGCCGGCGCCTGCCAGATATTGATGATGCCCAGCACGCCGATGGCGATGAACCAGACCACCATCACCGGACCGAACAGCCGACCGACGCTGCCGGTGCCGCGGTATTGCAGCGCAAACAGCCCGACCAGGATGACAAGCGTCGCCGGCACGACGTAGTTCGCGACCGCGGGATTGAACTTGAGACCTTCGACGGCGGACAAGACCGAGATTGCCGGCGTGATGACGCCGTCGCCGTAAAGCAGCGCCGCGCCGATGACGCCCAGCAGGATCACGATCGAGAATTTGGCGCGCTGCCCGGCCGCGTCGCGATGCTCGACCAGAGACAGCAGCGCCAGGATGCCGCCCTCCCCGTCATTGTCGGCGCGCAGAACCAGGCCGACATATTTGACCGATATGATCAGCATCAGCGCCCAAAAGGTGAGCGAGACGATGCCGAGCACGTCGCCCGCGGCCGGTGCATGCCCAATGGCGGCGAGCGTCGTGGAAAAAGTGTAAAGCGGACTGGTTCCGATATCGCCGAAGACGACGCCGAGCGCGGTCAAAGCCAGAAACGATTGCGCGTGGCCGGATTTGCCGTTCGACCCGTGCGCATGGCTCGGCTCACCGGCTGTGCCGGCGACCGCCTGCGGTGCTACGTCCATCGTGACACCCCTCCAACCGCTTAGATGCTAGGCACGGATGTTTCATACGCATCATCCGTGACAATCAAGTTTCGGGCCAGAAAGCGGTTTTGGCCCCCCGCCCATAAGCGAAACTTCTCGTCAGGCCGGCTGCGACGGCGGCGTCGGAGGCGGCGCCAGCACGTCTTGTCTTGCCGTCGCCAACCTTGTGGCGGCGCTCACAATTGCCAGCACGACAACGTTGACCGCAAGCGCGACGAGGCCGGTATTGAGCTCCTTGATTTGCACCGGGAGCGCGGGAAACAGCGTACCGATGCTCGCGTGGTTGAGACTGATGGCGGCGACCGTGGCCACGCCGGCAATAATGCCGGCAGCTGCGCCTTCGCGCGTGATCCACCTGTTGCGCGCAAGGCTCAGCACCAGCGACGGGAACAGCTGAGTGACGAAGCTATAGCCCATCAGCAAGAGCGCCACGATGGTCTGTCCGCCCCGCAGCGTAAAATAGACCGCAACCAAAGCCACGACGGGCACCAGCGATTTGGCGACATTGACGATGTGCCTGTCAGCCGCCGAGCGATGCGCCAGCCGGTACAGATTGTTGGCCAGCAACGTCGCCGCCGTCATCAGGATCATCGAGCCCGGCACCAGCGCGGTCAGCACGCCGGCGGCGCCGATCACGCCGACGACCCAGGGATCGAAGGTTTTGACCGAAAGCTTGAACAGCGCCAGATCGACGTCGGTGCCTGTCAGGCCCGGGACCTGGAGGATCGCCGCGAATCCGACCAGAAAGACGAACAAGAGGATAAGCTGATAGACCGGCAGGACCATGGCGTTCAGGCGGATGACGCGCTCATTGCGCGCCGTATAGATCGAACCGAAAGCGTGCGGCCACATGTAGAAACCGAGCGCCGTCAACAACACGGTCGAAGAAAACCACCACACGCTCTCGCCGCGCTCCGGCAGCACCGTGAAACCGGGCTTGGCCTGCTCGATCGCGGCGAACATCGCGCCGAGCCCGCCGTAATAATGCAACGGAAAATAAATGCCGAGAAACACCACGACCAACAGGATCGCCGCATCCTTGGCGACCGCCGTCCATGCCGAGCCGCGGACGCCCGACACCATCACGTAAGCGGTGGCGACGGCGGCGCCGATCCACACCGCCGGCGTCGCGCCGATGGCGCCATAGCCGGCAATCTCGACAATGATACCGAGACCTTTGAACTGCAGCACCAGATAAGGGATCAGCGCCACAATGCCGACCAGTGACACGACGACGCCGAGCATGGCGCTGTCATACTTGCGAACGAAAAAATCGGCTTGCGAGTAGAGTTCGTTATCGCGCGCGTACCGCCAGATCGGCGGCAGCATGAAATACGACATCACATAAGCGAGCGTGGCGTAGCAAAGAATGTAATAAACCGGACCGCCGCGGCCGTAGGCGAACCCGCTGCCGCCCAGGAACGTAAAGGTCGTGTAGATTTCCCCGGCCATCAGCAAAAAGACCAGCGGCGCGCCGAACGAGCGGCCGGCGACAGTCCATTGTCCGAGGCCCATCGGCCGGCCGCGGCGGGCGAGGAAGCCGAGGCCGAGCGCCAACAGCGCCGCGGCCGCGATGCCGGCCAGCGCGCCGTTCATGACCCATCGTCCCGGCTCACCGGATCGAAGTGGAAAATCACCGCCATGATCACCGCGGTGAGGAGAATCCAGGCGACGAACCAGGCCAAGAGGAACGGCATGCCGAGAATGGTCGGCGTCACCCGGTTGAGGAAGAACGGGCCGACGAGCATGGCGATAAACGGCAGCAGTGCTAGGCCGCGAACCATGCCCATCAGTTAACCCGTTCGTTGCGCCGTGTCCTATTTTTTCGTGTGGCTATCCGTCAGCTTGAGCAGGCGGTCGGCATTGCCGTGCGCGAACTTCTCCAGGTCCGCGGCCGGCAGCTTGAGTGAATCGAGGAAATCCCGTCCCAGCCGATTGCTGCTGTAAGGATAGTCGATCGAGAACATGACGCGGTCGGTACCGAAGACCGCCAGCAACGCCTGGAGCGGCGGCGCCGTAAACATGCCGCTCGTCGTGACGAAGACTTGGTCGAGGATCGTCTGGCCGACGGAACGTTTCAAGTGCGGCAACTCCGCCGTGAGGATCTTGTCGGAGCGCACCAGCATCGCCGCCAGCCCCTCGCCCATATGTCCGACGATAACCTTGAGCTTGGGATGGCGGTCGAGCGCGCCGGAAAGGACGAGCCGCAAGACGTGGATGGCGGTTTCGGAATGCCAGCCCCACGCCGCCGTGGAGAGGCGAAAGCCGGTAGAGCCCGGCAAGCCGCTGTAATAGGCCTCGAACACCGAACGCGGCGGCAAATTCGGGTGCAGGTAGATCGGCACATCAAGCTGTTCGGCCCGCGCCAGGATCGGCTCGAAACGCGGATCGTCGAGGAAGCGGCCTTCGGTCAAGCCATTGATCAACGCGCCGCGGAAACCGAGATCGCGCACCGCCCGTTCCATCTCGTCGGCGGCAGCTTGCGGACTTCGCATCGGCAGATGCACGAAGCCGGCCAAGCGGCCCGGGTGGGTGGCGACGGCTTTGGCCAGCACGTCATTGATATCGCGCGCGAAGGCGACGCCGTCTTGGCCGTCGATCAGATCGGCGCCGGGACCGGACGACGACAGCACATGCACGGTGATCCCGGCCTCGTCCATCTCGGCGAGGCGCAGCGCGCCGAGATCGGACAATTTGTCCGCGAGATTGCCGGCGAAGCCAGTGGGAAAGCCATGCCGCGCGATGGCCTCCGGATCGATCCGGCGCACCAGCGGCGGCACGGTGAAATGCTCCTCAAGAGCGACGATGCGCATGATGAATTCCCTTTAGCTGCGATTGCCGACGGATTGCCGACCGGGACTAAGCCGATTTACCGGATGATAACCATAGTCGGGCACGTTGATACTGCCCTGCAATTGCCGAGGTTCTCGCCATGGCTTACCTGCTGCCGCGCGCGGTCTTTGTCCTCCTGGCGTGGGGAATGACGTGCGGCCTGATCGGAAAATTCTGGCACGTCACCGATCCGATGGTTTTCGGCGTCGCCGGCGTGTCGTGGTTCGCAGCAACGGCCGCATACTTCGGCTATTGGCACAAGCTCCGCCGCGACATCGCCGAGCTTGAGCGCGCGCGCCGCTACCCCCTCGATCGCAGCGCCCGCTGAACAGCAAGCCCGCGGACCATCAAGCGCCGGCGCGATTCCAGCCGCGCGCGCGATTGCCGTAAATCTCGTGCCCGGTCGGCGTCACCGCCACGGTATCTTCGAGCTTGATGAAGCCGCGGTGCGGATGCAGCAGCGTGGTCTCGACCGAAATCACCATGCCCGCTTCGAGCGGCCGCTGCGCGTCGTAGGCGTCATAGGGTATCGGGCCCGCGTTGGTGAGCCGCGGCGCCTCGTGGCTGACCAGCCCCATGCCGTGCGCGAGGAATTCATAATGATTGTGCAACTTCGATTTCTTCAACACCGGTTCCGCCGCCGCATAAATCTCGATGCCGTTGACGCCCGGACGGATCGCCTTGAACGCGGCTTGCTGGGTGGCCTCGATTTCGGCGAGCAGGTCTTGCAGCTCGGTGTCGGGTTCGCCAACGACGCCCATGCGCGCCAGATCGCCGATATAGCCGTGATAGTTGCCGCCTGAATCGACCGACAGCGGCTCGCCTTTTTCCCAACGCTGATCGGACGGCGCACGGTTGTGGCTTGAGCCGGTCGCGATCAGGCAATAGTCGAATACCAATCCGCGCGCCGTCTCCTCGCGGCGCAACGCTTCCGTCAATTCCGCCTTGGTCGCGCCGGCGCCGTGGCTGCCGATCACCGCGAGCATCGAGTCGATGACGAGTTCGGACGCGATCCGCAGCTTCTCCAATTCCTCCGGCGTCTTGCGCAGGCGCAAGCGCTCGAGCACGAACAGCGCATCCTTGATGTCGGCGTCGGGCAGCGCTTTGCGTAGCGTCGCGTCGGAATTTGCCGGGATGAAGGCGAGCTCGACGCCGATGCGGCCGCCCTTCTTCATCAGGGCGCGAACATAGTCGGCGGCTTTCTGCATGACGTCGACCGAGCCGCCGCTTTTGGTGTTCACCTCGGAGAGCCAGAACGGCTTTAGTTGGGTCTGGTACGTCTCCATGCCGTGGCCGAAATAGGCGGCTTTGTCCGGCGCGCCTTTGGGATAGACGAACGCCGGCAGGTAACGGCCGATGCCGATGGCATCCATGTTGTCGAAGAAGAACGAGCGGTGGCCGCCAAGGAGATATTGGACATTGTGCTTCGTTGTGGCGATGAGCACGTCGAGCCCGGCTTCGTCCATGAGCCGGTCGAGCAGAGCGGTATCGAACGGCGCGGTGCCGTGTCGCGTGGTATCGAGCATGGTCCAATCTCCGGTGGAACGGGTTCCGGAGGCAGCCTAGCAAATCCGCGCCCGGAGATGAACCGGCCTTAACGCCGTTGGCGCGGAACGGCGCCCGCCCCGTCCGGCGCGTTCAGGCTGCGGATTTCGCGGCCGGCTTGGCAGCCGCAGGCTTGCGAAGATCCATGGCGCCGCGCCTGGCCCGATCGAGGATGACCTCGATCGAGGCGATCTCGACGCGGTCGCGGCCGGCGTCTTTGGCGCGGTAGAGCGCATGATCGGCCTGCGCCAACAGCGCCGAAAGGTCGAGCACGGCGTCATGGCTGATGACGATGCCGATGCTTACGGTGGCGGCAACCGGCCGGCCATCGACATCGCGGGTGGCGTCGGCGAAAGCCATGCGGATCTGCTCGGCGACGGCAAAAGCCCGCTCGCGCGTCGTATCGCGCATCAAGGCGGCGAATTCCTCGCCGCCCAGGCGGCCGAACAGGTCGATGCGGCGCAGGCAGCCGCTCGACACCTCGGCGAAAATCTCCAGCACGCGGTCGCCGACCGCATGGCCGAAGCGATCGTTGATCGATTTGAAATTGTCGAGGTCGAGCAGCATCACCGCGGTCGGACGCGGATCGGTGGCCTGGCGCTTGAGATGGGCTTCGCTGTCTTGGAGGAAGGCGCGGCGGTTGGAGATGCCGGTCAGCGGATCGACCAGAGCCGCCGTCTTATGGCGGTGCTCGGTGCGCTCCTTCGCCATCGCCAGCAGGATGAACGCGATCGCGATGGTGAACAGCAGGCCCTCGAAGCTGAGCACGGTGAGCCAGACGCTCTCGAATACGTGGTTGCCGACCGGCAACCATGGCAGCATCGCACCCAGCGGCGTACGCAACAGATAAAGCGCGCCATGCGCGAACAGCAGGAAGATTGCCGGCCAGCGCGAAAGCAAAGGCTCGCTACGGCCGCGCCAGAATTCGAACGCGGTCGCCCAGGTATAGGCGGCGATGATGCCGGACGAGAGCAGGACGCGGACATCGAATGAGGCGGCGAAGCCGGGAATGCGGCTGGCGATCAGCCACACGGCGGCGCCGGCGAACAGCAACACCGGCAACACTCTGCGGTGATCGAACAGCCGCGCACCGGTCCAGGTGACCGCGAACGACATGAAGAGGATGGCATTGGCGAGATCGATCGAGACCAGATCGGATACCGAGCCATAGAGCCCGAACAGCGCCACCGAGCCGGCGCGCAAGAGGTCGGCAAACCCCCACCAGGCCACGGCGGTGATCGCGGTATTTTGCGCCCAGGCGAACAGCAGCAGCAATCCGAGGATCGCTTCCACATAGATGGTCACCAGGAACAACGTATTGACGTCGAGATTCATCGCCTTCCGCCAAATTGACCGGTTACGGCAATCGATCCTGAAAAACTCCGGCGCGCCCGGCGCGTCTGCGATAGCGACAGCGCCGGAAAAAATCGGTGAATAGAGTTCCACACTCCCGGCCCATGCTGCGCTATGGTTTCGGCAGCGTTTCGTACCTGGAAGGCAATTGATTCAATGCGGCGCCAGCCTTGTTTCCAAGGGGTTAGTCATTTAGGGTCGGCGCCTTTTTAGGATATTCCGCGATGCAATCGTGCAACGGAATCGTCGAGGCGATCGGCAACACGCCGCTGATCAAGCTCGAGCGCGTCTCGGCGGCAACGGGCTGCAATATTCTCGGCAAAGCCGAGTTCATGAACCCGGGCCAGTCGGTCAAGGATCGCGCCGCCTTGTTCATCATCCAGGACGCGGTGAAAAAGGGCACGCTCCGGCCCGGCGGCGTCATCGTCGAGGGCACTGCGGGCAACACCGGCATCGGGCTCGCGCTGGTCGGCAATGCGATGGGTTTCCGCTCGGTGATCGTGATCCCGGAAACCCAGAGTGAGGAAAAGAAGGACATGCTGCGGATCTGCGGCGCCGAGGTCGTGGAAGTCCCGGCGGTTCCGTATTCCAACCCCAACAACTACGTGAAGCTCTCCGGCCGGCTCGCCGAGCAACTGGCAAAGACCGAAAAGAACGGTGCGATCTGGGCCAACCAGTTCGACAATGTTGCCAACCGCCAAGGCCATGTCGAGACGACCGGCCCAGAAATCTGGCGGCAGACCGACGGCAAGGTCGACGGTTTTGTCTGCGCCGTCGGCACCGGCGGCACGCTGGCCGGCATTGCCATTGCGCTCAAATCATTCAGCAGCGCCGTGCGCATTGCGCTCGCCGACCCGATGGGCGCCGCGCTCTACAGCTACTACACGACCGGCACGCTGAAATCGGAAGGCTCGTCGATCACCGAGGGCATCGGCCAGGGCCGCATCACCAAAAACCTCGAAGGCGCGCCGATCGATACCGCCTATCAGATTCCCGACGAGGAGGCGCTGCCGATCGTGTTCGACCTGCTCGAGCACGAAGGCCTCTGCCTCGGCGGCTCTACGGGCATCAATGTCGCCGGCGCCGTCCGCCTCGCCAAGGAGCTCGGTCCCGGGCATACCATCGTCACCATCCTCGCCGACTACGGCACGCGCTATCAGTCCAAATTGTTCAACCCGGCCTTTCTGCGTGGGAAAAGGCTGCCGGTCCCAGCGTGGCTGGAGCGGCGCTCGCAAATCAAAGTTCCCTTCGCCTGAACGTCGCGGTCGCACGCGCGTTATCCAAAAGTGATGATCGCCATGCTGAGACCAGAAGATACGTTTGCACCCTCGCCGACCAGCCGCTGGCTGGTTTCGACCGAGTGGCTCGAGCGAGCACTTGCGTGACCGCAACGTCGCGGTGGTCGACGGCTCTTTTTCCTGCCGATGCAGCAGCGCGACGCCCTCGCCGAATATCGCGACGGGCATATTCCCGGCGCGGTTTTCTTCGACATCGAAACGGTCGCCGATCATTCGAGCGACTTGCCGCACATGCTGCCCGGACCGACGCATTTTAGCGCAGCCGTCGGCGCGCTTGGCATCGGCGACGGCGACACCGTCGTCGTCTACGACAGCGTCGGCCTCTATTCGGCGCCGCGGGTGTGGTGGACGTTCCGAATTTTCGGCGCCAAGAAAGTCTACATCCTCGACGGCGGATTGCCGAAATGGAAAGCCGAGGGCCGGCCGCTGGAGCAAGGCGACGCCAAGCCGGCAGCGAGAAAATTCACCGCCGAGATGAATGTCGGCGCTGTGGCGATGCTCGGCGACGTGCGCATGGCGCTGACCGACGACAGCGTGCAGGTCGTCGACGCGCGTTCGGCCGAGCGCTTCGCCGGCAAGGCGCCGGAGCCGCGTCCCGGCCTGCGTTCCGGCCACATGCCGCGCTCGTTCAATGTGCCATATGGCCGCTTGATCGAAAACGGTCAGTTGGCGCCGCGGGCGCGGATCGAAGCCGCCTTCACCGACGCCGGCGTCGATCTCGACAAGCCGATCATCACCTCGTGCGGCTCCGGCGTTACCGCCGCGATCCTCACTTTCGCGCTGGAATCCATCGGCAAGGAGCCGAAAGGCCTCTACGACGGCTCATGGGCGGAATGGGGCTCGAGACCCGATCTGCCGGTCGAGCGCAGCTGATCCGATCAGCAACACGAAGCCGGCAGCGCCGCTCAGGCCGAAGCCCACAAATGCTGGGCGGCATAGGCGCGCCACGGCCGCCAGGCGTCGGCCCGGTCGAGGAGCTCGACGAGGACGGCCCCCGTCCTTCGCGGCCGGCCATGGCGCGCAGCAGACCGACATCGGCGGCGGGAAACGCGTCCGGCTCGCGCAGCTGCCGGAGCGCAATATATTGCGCGGTCCATTCGCCGACGCCGCGGATTGCGCGCAGCCGCTTCACCGCATCGTCGAGACCGCAATTGGCGTCGAAAAGATGCCGATCGGCAAGAGCGGCGGCGGCGACCGCCGAGAGTGCGGCTGCGCGGCTCTCGGGCATACCGAGCGTTGCCAGGTCGGCGGCTGCGAGATTCTCGGGGCGCGGAAAGACGCGCGTCAAATGCTCATGCGCCGTTGCAAGGCGCTCGCCGTAGGCCGCAACCAGGCGGCCGGCGAGACCCGCCGCCGCGGTCACCGTGATTTGCTGGCCGAGCACGGCGCGGATCGCCAACTCAAAACCGTCCCAGGCGCCCGGCACGCGCAGTCCCGGCCGCGCCGTGACCAAAGGCGCGAGCGTCGGGTCCTTCGCCAAATGGCCGGCGATAGCGACCGGATCGGCGCCGAGATCGAACACCCGCCGCAGCCGTGCGATAATGGCCGGCAAGGCCGAGAGCTTCGGAAACCGCACCGTGGCGCGCAGCGCGTTGCCGCCGCCGGGCTCGACCGCGACGGTTCCCTGCAAGCCATCCAACTGCACCGTGCGGGCGTAGCGCTGCGCGGTGACGTGCTCCACACCGGCAATCGCGCGCCGCCGCAGAAATGCGATCATCGCCTCCCAATCGTAGGGCGGGTGGTAGCGGAGCAGCAGAACAATCTCGCCAGCCGGCCCCGCCGGGAAATCCGGTCCGGCGGCGCGGCGCAGTTCGCTCGGCGGCCGGCCGAACAGCGTCTGGAAGGTTTCGTTGAAGCGGCGAATGCTGCCAAAACCCGACGCGAATGCGATTTCCGCCATCGGCAGCCGCGTCTCGTGAATCAGTTGCTTCGCCAGCAAGACGCGGCGCGTCTGCGCGACCGCCAGCGGCGACGCGCCGAGATGCTGACGGAACAGCCGGCGCAACTGCCGTTCGCCGACGCCGAGGCGGCCGGCTAAGCCATCGACGTCGGCTTCGTCCAGCGCACCGAGCTCGATCAAGCCGAGTGCGCGCGACACCGTGTTCGAGGTGCCGCGCCAGGCGCCCAAATCGGGCGCGGTCTCCGGACGGCAGCGCAGGCACGGACGAAAGCCGGCTTCCTGCGCCGCCGCGGCGGTCGGGAAGAAGATGACGTTTTTCGACAGCGGCGTGCGCGCCGGGCACACCGGGCGGCAATAGATGCCGGTGGTCTTTACGCCGGTAAAGAAGCGCCCGTCGAAGCGGGCATCGCGCTGGCGGAGCGCGCGGTAACAGGCATCGTGATCGAGGTCCATGGCCGCACACTGGTCCCGCGACCCGGTTTCGTCTAGCGGTTTTCGGACATGGTCATCCTACGCACCGTCAGGATGAACGCGTCCGAAAATCGCCAGATTCTCCTCGGCGATTTGAAGGACACTCAGCTCCAGAACTGGACGCATCGAAACACATGACCGGGACGCAAACCTTCTCCGTCGAGCATATCGAGACGCCCACCGGGCGCATGTGCATCGTCTCCGATGACGCGCACAATCTGCGCGCCGTCGAGTGGGACGACCATGAATCGCGCATGCAGGATTTGCTGCGGCGATATTACGGCACGAACGGCGTGGAGTTGCGCGAAACCGCACGCCCGTCGGCGGCCGCGCGGGCGCTACTCGCCTATTTCGACGGCGACCTCGGCGCCATCGCCAGCGTGCCGACCGCGACCAACGGCACGGCGTTCCAGCGCGCGGTCTGGTCGGCGCTCCGCACTATTCCAAGCGGAGGCACGGTCAGCTACGGCATGCTGGCCGCGCAGATCGGACGACCGAAGGCGGTGCGCGCGGTCGGGCTCGCAAACGGCGCCAATCCGATCGCCATTGTCGTGCCCTGCCATCGGGTGATTGGGTCGGATTCTTCGTTGACCGGGTACGGCGGCGGGCTGCATCGCAAACGATGGCTGTTGGCGCACGAGCGCGGCGAACGGCCGCTGTTCGAGGAACCTCGCCTGCAAGCGACGCCGTGAAGCTTGAACACTCCGGGGCTGCGTCGTCCTCGCCGCTTAGGTAACGTTCAAGCGCATGATCTCTGGCGCCAGCTGACTCAGGCTTTGACTGTGCGCCCGGCCAGCGCGTCGGCAAGCTGCGTATCCGTCAAGCGGTCGATGAACCAGTTCGGATAAACCGGCGCCGGCGCCGTGGCAGCGTCGAGGTCGGCGATCTCCTCCGCCGTCAGCGTAACGTCAGCCGCTTTGAGGTTGTCGGCGAGCCGAAGGTCATCGCGCCGAAGACGAGACGGGAAACGGCGAGGCCGGTATTGCCTAGCAGCGCGTATTGCATGGGTCCCCTCTAGCTGCAAATGACGGGAGCCTAGCAACTCGCCGGCGCTGAGGCGACCGCTCCGTCCGCGCTCGCCACTTTTCGGCGAACCGCGGCTGGAAGTGGCACTGCGAAGGAAATGGCACGGTGAAATCTGCGTGGTTCTCGCGCATTTATTTCGATTTCGATATTTCGTCCGGCAAAGCTTCTGCCGGCGGCGCCAGTGGGCGGTCCGGCAGCTCGGTTTGGATAAAGTGCCGACATCGCGACTTGATCCAGATCAAAGGTCTTCGGCCGCGGGTATCGCTAAAATCAATTTGTTTCCTAAATACCAGTTGCTGACGCATCGGCGATCGGCAGGCTGTTGGCGGCCGATTTGTGCTGCTTACAAGAAAAATAAACGCCGAGGAGGACTGCCCTATGCACATCGCGTCTGAGGTTCGACAAAGCCCCGATAGTCTGGCCGAACGACAGCCAACGGAGGACAAGGCAACGGTGGAATGCCAATCGCACGAGCTCGTCCTGCGAATCTTGAAGCTGCGCTGGATGGGCCTGGAGGACGAAGCGGAGAGCGTACGGCTCACGCTGCGAAATGTTGAACCGGCGGCGACCATGCTGGCAGGCCCGTTCGATACCGATTAGTTTGCACCGTTTTAGTTTGTGCCGTCGCGGCGCTTGCAACATCGGCGTGCTGCGACGTCGACAACACGGATTTCAATCACCAAGCCGGCCGTCGTCGATGGAGCGCCCATGTTCGAAAACGTTTGTTTCCAAAGCGCGGCCCGGCCCATGGGCGTGCGCCGTGGATTTTGTCTCGCCATAGCCGCCCTGATAGCCGTACCCTGGCTCGTTGCGGCTGACGCGCATGTCGGGGCGGATGCTTTCGCTGGCGAGGTGGACGCGATGGGCGCGCCGGCGCCTCTTG
This sequence comes from uncultured Alphaproteobacteria bacterium, assembly GCA_963829395.1. Taxonomy (GTDB): domain Bacteria; phylum Pseudomonadota; class Alphaproteobacteria; order Rhizobiales; family Xanthobacteraceae; genus BOG-931. The sequence goes on from CAWHHX010000010.1 coordinate 70,873, forward strand.
GCTTTGCCGACATTATTGAACGGGTCAAACCCGCCGTCGTCGGCGTTCGCGTCACGGTCGAGGACGCCCAGTCGCCGGACGACCCGCAGCAAAAGATTCCCCCCGATGCCCCGCTTCGCCGATTTGGCATACCGACGCCCGATAAACCCGCGCCCAAGTCCGACATCGCCCTGGGTTCCGGGTTTTTCCTCTCCGGCGATGGTTACGTCGTGACCAACAATCACGTGGTCACCAATGGAACGAGCTTCGAAGTTACTACCGACAGCGGCAAGACCTATCAGGCCAAGGTCATCGGCACCGATCCGCAAACAGATTTGGCGCTGATCAAGGTCAGCGCCAGCACCGATTTTCCCTATGTGCGTTTCGCCACAGGCTTGCCGCGCATCGGCGACTGGGTGCTTGCGGTCGGTAATCCGTTTGGGCTCGGCGGCACGGTCACCGCGGGGATCGTCTCGGCCCGCGGGCGCGATATCGGTGAAGGTCCCTACGACGATTTCATTCAGATCGACGCCCCGGTGAACGTGGGAAATTCGGGCGGGCCGACCTTCAACGTCAAAGGCGAAGTCATCGGGGTCAACACCGCGATCTTTTCGCCGTCCGGAGGATCCGTCGGCGTTGCCTTCGATATTCCGGCGGAAACCGTCAAGTTCGTGGTCCAGCAGCTCAGGGACAAAGGATACGTCACGCGCGGCTGGATCGGCGTGCAAATTCAGACGATCACGGCGCCGATCGCCGAAGTGATGGCGTTGAAGAATACCGACGGCGCCCTGGTCGCTCAGGTTGAGCCCAATAGTCCGGCCGCCAAGGGCGGCGTCGAAATCGGCGACATCATCAACGCCATGAACGGCGAGGTAGTGAAGGACTCCCGTGACCTCGCCAGGCGGATCGCCGCGATTGCGCCGGGAACGCCGACGAAGTTCGGCGTTTTCCGCAACGGACAGGAAAAGACGATCACGCTGACATTGGGCAAGCTTCCGCGGACCGCCGCCGAGGCCAAGGCCGAGGAGCAAAGAACGCCGAGCGAGCCGCCGGTTCTCGGTCTCACGCTTGCTCCCGCGAGTGCCGTGACGGGCGCCGGCGATAAAGGCGTCGTCATCGCCGAGATCGATCCGAGCGGCCGCTCCGCCGAAAGCGGTCTGCAGACCGGCGACGTCATTTTGGATGTCGGCCGTCGCGGCGTTAATACACCGGCGGATGTCCGCAAGATGGTGGATGAGGCCCGTACTCAGTCGAAACGGGCCGTGCTCGTGCGCATCAGACGCGGCGACGCGACGCGCTTCGTGGCGGTCCCCATCACCTGATGACGGCTGGGGATTGCGCGACTTCGGTGTATGTTTAGGTTTACAATGATGCGCCCCAAGAGCAGGAGGATTCAATGATCTTTCGCCAGCTCTTCGACAGCACGTCCGGCACCTATACCTATCTCCTCGCCAGCCGGCATGGCGGCGAAGCGCTGATCATCGATCCCGTCCTTGAGCGCGTCGATCGTTATCTGCAGCTCGTGCGCGAGCTCGACCTCAAACTGGTCAAGGCCGTGGACACGCATCTGCACGCCGACCATGTGACCGGGCTCGGCGCGTTGCGCGATCGCACCCATTGCGTCACTGTGATGGGCGAGCACACCAAGGCCGACGTCGTCTCGATGCGGGTTGCCGAAGGCGACCGCATCCAGATCGAGGGGGTCAGCCTTGACGTGCTGTACACGCCCGGCCACACCGACGATTCCTATTCATTCCTGCTCGACGACCGCGTCTTTACCGGCGACACGCTGCTCATTCGCGGTACCGGCCGCACCGATTTCCAGAACGGCGACCCGCGCGCGCAATACGATTCCATCTTCAACAAGCTGATGAAGCTGCGCGACGAGACGCTGGTCTATCCGGCGCACGACTATAAGGGCGACACCGTCTCGACCATCGGCGAGGAGAAGTTCTTCAATCCGCGGCTGAGGGTGAAATCGATCGACGAATACGTCGCGTTGATGAACAATCTGAACCTGCCCAATCCAAAGATGATGGACGTCGCGGTGCCGGCCAATATGCGCGTCGGGCTGCGCCAGCAGGACATCGCCAGCAAGGGCTGGTCGCTGTCGGCGGCCGAGGCGATCGCGCTGTGCGGGCGGCCCGATGTGAAGCTGGTCGATCTGCGCGAACGCAGCGAACGCGAGAAGCACGGTGTCATTCCCGGCTCGCTGCATTCGCCCTATGCGGACCTGGAAGGCAATGTCGGCGCCGGCGGGATCCTGCACGAATTGGCGGCGGCGACCGGCAAGCGCATCGTATTTTACTGCGCGTTCGGTGAACGCTCGGCAATGGCGGTGCAGGCGGCGCAGGACGCCGGCATCGCATCCGCCTGTCACATCGAGGGCGGCATCGCGGCGTGGAAAAATGCCGACGGTCCGCTGGCGCGGCCGTAGCCGCTCCTCCGGAATTCGGCCGTTACGTCGCAGATCGGCTCACCAGTTGGAGCGCGGATTTCCGAACGACGAGCGCCAGGAAGACGGCCGATCGCCGAAGCGCTCGTAACCGACTTCAATCCCGGGACCGTGCCGGCGGTGCTTGATGCCGCCTTGCGGCTCGCCGCTCATGAGGATCACAAAATCCGTGCCGCGGCCGGTCTCGGAGCTCAGCCCTTCATCGGAGATGATCAGAGACGATCGCGGCGACACCATGCCTGAGATCTGATCGAGTGTGTCCTGGGGAATGGCGATCCGGTCCAAGGCCGCTTTGGCGTCCGCAGGATCGGTCCAGGTCTGCTCGAGATGTCCAGAGGGCGATCCGTGCAACGCGCCATGCAATTCCGCGACGCCGCCATCGGCGTGCCCGCCAACCAACGAGACGACGCTCCATTGCATGCCGCCGTTGCCAATGGACTCCAAGGCCGTGAAAACGTGCGTGCCAATCGGCGCGTCCGGATCTTGGATTGTGATTGGAATTTCCAGGATAGGCCGAAATGCCTGCCGAACATAAAGGCGCTGCGTCTTGCGGCTGATAAAGACCGACACCGGCTCAAGCGCGCGCGCTGCGTCCCGCGCCGCCTCGGCCGCCGCGGCGCGCGCCGTCTCGGCCGCGTTGGCAGCTTCGCGCGCGGCGACCAAGGCGTCACGCTTCGGTTGCAGCTCGGCTTCGGCGGCGGCCACCTGCGTCTCCAGCTCGGCAACTTTTGCAGCCGCCTTAGCCTTGGCGTCCTCAGCCTGTTCCTTGGTCTCGGCCGATGGTGCGCCGGCGACCGCCCGCTCGGCGGCCGCCAACTGCGTCTCGGCACGGACCTTTTGATTGCGCATGGTGCGCACCGGCACCGTCGCTTGCGCAACCTCGCGGTAGGCCGCCGCAGCGGCTAGTCTCGCTTGATCCGCCTTGGCGGCGGCCTCGTCCGCTTGCGCCGCCCTGGCTGCAGCCTCCGCGTTGGCATTCGGCTTCGGCGAAAAGAGCGCCGGGTGCGCAATCGCAACCGGCATCACGTCGCTTGGCGCCACAATCACGCGCATGCCGGGCTTGGTGACCTCGAACAGCCGTTCGGCAAAATCGTAGGGCATGCGGATGCAGCCGTGCGAGGCCGGACGTCCCGGCAGAACCCCGCCGTGCAGCGCGATGCCCGACCAGGTGAGGCGCTGCATGTGGGGCATCGAGGCATCGTCATACAGGTTGGAATAATGCTCCGCTTCTTTCTCAAGGACGCTGAAGATGCCGGCCGGGGTTTCGCGTCCGGGCTGGCCGCTCGACACCGGGGCGCGCAGGATCCAGCCGTTGGCGTCGTAGACGGTGATCTGTTGGCTGCGCAGCGAAACGATCGCGAGGATCGGCTCGCCGGCGGCGCGCGACTCAACGGACGCCGCTGACCGTTCGTTTTTGGCGCTGGCCAGAGTGCCCGCGGCCATCACAATGGACAGGATTGCAAGCAAAAGACGCGCACACAGCAACCAAATCTGCCGTTGTCTCGTGTTGACGACATACGAGGTCATGCCAATCCCGCCCGATCAGTCCACCCAATTCATAACGCCAGTCACGACAACCGCCAACTCCGATTGCCTGCGCTGAACAAGAGGCCCGTACGGCGACCTATCGCCAGCAGTGACTCGCGAAGGTGTCCTGATCATCCTCACCTTTGCCACGGACGCTATGGGAATTGCCGTGGCCTCCTTAGGCCAAGCCGGCCGGAAAATGCAAAAGCCGCAGGGGACGTGCCCTGCGGCCTCACGTTTGGGCGCCCGCTGCGGGAGGATCAGCGCGCGCGTGCGATTGGCGGCGTTTCAGAGCTTCGTACCTTGCTCCTCGCTCATGCGGTGCATACGGCCACCTTGCCAGCCATCGTCCTCGCCGAACCGCTGGCCGTGATGCTCCCAGCGGCGACCGCCGCGCTCGCCGTCGTCGCGTCCATAGCCTTGACCATCGCGCCAGCCATGGCCGCGGCCTTCCTCGTCGCGGGCATGGTGGTGATGGTGCCGCAGCATGCGCGCGAGCTTCTGGAAGCGCTCTTTCTGCGCATCGTTGAGGCTCATATAGAGCGGCTGGCCGGTCTCGGCGATGCGTTTGAGGATGACGCTGGCCTTGGCCATGTTGTCGGCGCGTTGCGACAGGCGATCGAACGGCGCCGGCGTCTGGCTGGGATTCTGCTCGCGCGCTTCGCGGGCCGCTCGGCGCTGGGCACGCAACTGCGCCATGTCGCGCACCGCCTGCTCGAACGCCGGCCAGTTCTTGGCTTGATCGGGCGTCAGTTCGAGGCCGGCCTTGAGCGCCGCGATGCGCGCGTCAACGAACGCAGCCCGGTCTTCCGGGCTGAGATGATGACGATGCTCGAAGCGCGGACTGTCGCGATAACCGTCCGATTCACCAAAACGCTGTTGGGCATACACGATTGAAGAGCCGGCGATGGCGAGAGCCGCCGTCGCAACGACCACGGGCTTCCACATGTTCTCCTCCAAAAGAGAGATTAAGGGTGGCGTGAGTAGAAGGCCGACGCGGTCGCCACTCAAGTTAAAGTTCGGTCAGAAGGCACGCGCGCGGATTAAAGCTGCGTAATGTTGCTCAGGAACTCGCGCGACATGAATGTTTGTATATCCACGCGACGCAAAGGCGCCGCGTTGCTGAACGCCGGTACATTTTTGAAGGCATCGATGCGGCTATCGTCATCGCGCCGCCGCCGCGCCCAGTTGCTTCTTACTTGAGCTGCGTGGCCACTTTATCGATGCCGGCCTGGGAGCACTCGTCGTCCCTGCCGGGCGAGCCTGATACGCCGATCGCGCCAACCACGTCGTCGCCGACTTTGATTGGCAGACCGCCGGATAGCGCGAGCACGCGCGCGTATTCCTTCGAGCCGACCGAGGCCGGGTCGGTTTGCATCCGTTTGACGAAATCAGCCGACGACGTGCGGAAGGTGCGCGCGGTGTAGGCCTTGCGATCGGCGCCCTCAGGTGTATGCAGGCCGGCACCATCACCGCGCAGCATCACGAGCGGCAGACCCGCGCGGTCGACCACGACCACCGAGACTTTGAAGCCCAATTCCTTGCATTTATCCATCGCGCCGTCGGCAATCGTTTGTGCCATCGCCAATGAGATATTCTTTTCGCTCACCAGCCCTTGCGCGCCAGCAGACGAGCACAGCGCCAACGCAAGCGTTATTCCGCCGAAGATTTTCAACGTCGACGACATGAACATCCTCCATGGCGGCCGCCATTTCGAACGGGCGGAGTATCCGCAAAATCACCGAGAAAAGAAAGGCAGCCGTCGCCAAACATCCCGCCGTTACGAGCGAGAGTGGCGAGAGTCGCAAAAGCTGGAACGTAGGCTGATTGCCCCGCGGAACGAGGCGCGGTCAGTGCAGGATTTGCTGCAGAAACAGCCGCGTGCGCTCGTGCTGCGGGTTGCCGAAGAAATTTTTCGGCTCGTTGATTTCGACGATCTGTCCGTCGTCCATGAGGATGACGCGATCGGCGACCTGCCGGGCAAAACCCATCTCGTGAGACACCACCAGCATGGTGATACCGTCGCTCGCCAGTTCGACCATAGTGTCGAGCACCTCCTTGACCATCTCCGGATCGAGCGCCGATGTCGGCTCGTCGAACAGCATGATGTTCGGATTCATGCAGAGCGCGCGGGCAATGGCGACACGCTGCTGCTGACCGCCGGACAGGCGCGCCGGATATTTGCCGGCCTGGTCCGGTATTTTTACGCGGGCCAGGTAGCTCATTGCCAGTTCCTCAGCCTCTTTCTTCGGCATATGCCGTACCCAGACCGGCGCCAGCGTGCAGTTTTCCAACACCGTGAGATGCGGGAACAGATTGAAATGCTGGAACACCATGCCGACGTCGCGCCGCACCGCCAGGATGTGCTTTCGATCCTCGGTCAGCTCGATGCCGTCGACGACGATGCGCCCCTGCTGCCAGTCCTCCAGCCGGTTGATGCAGCGCAGCAGCGTCGACTTGCCGCCGCCGGACGGCCCGCAAATGACGATCCGTTCGCCGCGCGCGACTTTCAGGTTGATGTCGCGCAGCACGTGGAAGTCGCCGTACCATTTGTGCAAGCCGATGATCTCGACCGCCACCTCGGGCAGCGGCGAAGCCCCATCGGTATGGCCGGCGCGCTCGTCCATCGTCATCCCTTCAGCGCCGGCCGTCGCGCGCGAGCCGCTTTTCCATGCGGCGGGCGTAGCGCGACATGCCATAGCAGCAGACGAAGTAAAAGAGCGCGGCAAAGGCGTAGCCGGTCAGCGGAATGGTCGGCGCCACCCATCGCGGATCGGCGCGCGCCGCTTCCAGGGTGCGCAGGAAATCGAAAATCCCGACCACGAAGACCAGCGTCGTATCCTTGAACAGGCCGATGAAGGTGTTGACGATGTTCGGTAGCGTCACGCGCAGCGCCTGCGGCAGGATGACGAGACCCATCATGCGCCAGTAGCTCAGCCCCAAGGCGCCCGCCGCCTCGTATTGGCCGCGCGGCACGGCGGCAAGCCCCCCGCGCACCACCTCGGCCATGTAGGCGGATGCGAACAGAGCCATGCCGATCAGTGCACGAACAAGCTTGTCCGGCGCAAAGCGCTCCGGAACGAACAGCGGCAGCATCACGCTCGCCATGAACAGGACGGTGATCACCGGCACGCCGCGGACAAACTCGATGAACGTGACCGAGACCAGCCGCACGACCGGCAGCCCGGAACGCCGGCCCAATGCCAACAGAATGCCGAGCGGCAGCGAGAACACGATACCGATCGTCGCCACAACGACGGTGACGAGAATGCCGCCCCACAGCGAGGTCGGCACCACGCCAAGCCCGATGATCGGCGCGCCGTGCAGCAACACGTAGGACAGGATCGGCAAGACGACGAAGAAATACACGGCGCCGAGGCCGCGGTGCGGCGCCGACGATCGCAACAGCCAGCCGAACCCGAGCGCCAAAGCGACAAAAAAAACATCGACGCGCCAGCGTTCGCCCAGCGGATAGAAGCCATAGACAAAGTAGGAGAACCAGACGCGCACAAACGCCCAGCACGCCCCAGGATTTGGCCGCGCCGGCGAAGCGACGCAAGCCTCGCCATTGGTACCGGACCACACCGCGTCGATGAGGAAGAAACGAACGAGCGGCGGCACCGCCCAGACGATCAAAATTACGCACACGAGCGTCAGCGCGATGTTGGCTGGACTGGAGAAAAGATTGGCGCGAGCCCAGCCGAACGCGCCGTTTCGTGCCGACGGCGGCGGCAGCGGCGCAAGCGGCATCTGACGCAGGAATGACTGGTCGCCAATGGCGGTCATGGCCGTCAGCGCTCCGCAATCGCGGTGGTCCGCGCATAAAGGTTCATCAAAAACGAGACGAACAAGCTGATGAAGAGATAGACCGCCATGGTGATGGCGATTACCTCGACCGCCTGGCCGGTGATGTTGAGCACGCTGCCGGCGAACACCTGCACCAAATCGGGGTAGCCGATGGCGACCGCGAGCGACGAATTCTTGATCAGGTTAAGGTATTGGCTGGTCAGCGGCGGAACGATGACCCGCATCGCTTGCGGCAGAACGATGAGGCGCAACGTCAAGCCCGGCCGCAAGCCGAGCGCGTGCGCGGCCTCGATCTGGCCGCCCGAGACCGAGAGCAAGCCGGCGCGCACGACTTCGGCGATGAAGGCTGCCGTATAGACCGACAGCGCCACGAGGAGCGCGGCGAATTCGGGCAGAATTTCGACGCCGCCGCTGACGTTGAAGCGGCCCATGTGCGGAACGCTGAAGGCCAGTGGAAATCCCACGAGCGCAAAAACAGCGAGCGGCATGACGATCACGAGGCCGAGTGTGGGCCAGAGTATCGGTACTTCATCGCCGGTGCGGTCGTGGCGGCGGCGGGCGAAAACGCGGAGCGCGCCCGCGGCGGTGATACCGACGGCGAGCGCCAGGAGCACAATGGGAAATTGCGGCGCGAATTCCGGCCGCGGCAGGAACAGACCGCGGTTATTGAGAATGCCGCCGCCTGGAAGGGCGACGCTGCCGCGCAATTCCGGCAGCGATTTGAGCACCGCGTTGTACCAGAAATAGAGTTGCAGCAGCAGCGGCACGTTGCGGATCAGCTCGACATAGCCGCCGGCGAGCGACGCGACCAGCCAATTGCGCGACAGCCGCGCGATGCCGATGAGAAAGCCGAGCACCGTCGCCAGCACGATGCCGATGGCGGCGACAAGAAGCGTGTTGAGGAGGCCGACCCAGAAGGCCCGGCCGAAGGTCGATGCGCTTGCCGAATAGGCGATCAGCGTCTGGCTGATATCGAAGCCGGCGGTGTTGTTCCAAAAGCCGAAGCCGGAAGCGACGTGGGCCTTGGCCAGATTTTGCACCGCGTCGTAGATCGCCCCGTCGGCGACGACGCCGATGACGACCACGATGGCGATCTGGATCGCGATGCTGCCGAAGCGCCGCCTACGCCGCGACGAAACCTGCTGCAATGAGGCTTGGACTGTCTCAGCCATCAACCGGTTCGCGGCGGAACGATGATGTGCGAGTTTAACGGATCGGCGGTCCGTATTGCAGTCCGCCCTTGGTCCACAGCGCGTTGAGGCCGCGCACGATTTTCAGCGGCGAGCCCTGCCCGACATTGCGTTCGAAGACCTCGCCGTAATTGCCGACGTGTTTGATGATCCGATAGGCCCAGTCGTTGGTCAGGCCGAGCGCCTCGCCGTATTGACCCTCGACGCCGAGCAGCCGCCGCGTTTCCGGATCGTCGGATTTGAGCTTGTCGTCGACATTGGCCTTGTTCACGCCGAGCTCTTCGGCGTCGAGCATGACATAATGCGTCCAGCGCACGATGTCGGTCCATTGGTTGTCGCCGTGGCGCACGGCGGGGCTGAGCGGCTCCTTGGAGATGATCTCCGGCAGCACGATGTGCGCGCCCGGCTCGGCGACCTTCTGCCGCTCGCCGTAGAGGCCTGACGAATCGGTGGTGTAGGCGTCGCAGCGGCCGGAACTCGTAGGCTTTGAGGGCCTCTTCGCCGGTCGCGAAGGTCACGGTCTTGAGCCCCATATGGTTGGAGCGGAAATAGTCGGCGAGGTTGAGCTCGCTGGTTGTGCCCTGCTGCACGCACACCGAGGCGTCGTTGAGCTCGAGCGCCGAGCTGACCTTGAGCGCTTTGCGCACCATGAAGCCTTGGCCATCGTAAAACGTGATCGCCGGAAAATCGAGCCCAAGCGAGGTATCGCGCGACAGCGTCCAGGTGGTGTTGCGCGACAGCACGTCGATCTCGCCGGATTGCAGCGCCGTGAAGCGATCCTTCGCCGTCAGCGGCACGTATTTGACCTTGGTCGGGTCGTTGAAAATCGCCGCCGCGATGGCGCGGCAAAAATCGACGTCGAAGCCGGTCCAATTGCCTTGCGGATCGGGCAGGCCGAAGCCCGCCAGCGTACCGTTGCCGCCGCAGATCAGCTCACCGCGATCCTTGATCGCCGAGAGCGTTTCCGCGCTGGCCGCCTGCATGCCGGATGCAAGCACCATTGCCAAAGCCAATGCCGTCGCGAGGCGTTTCATAAGCAAACCTTTCAGGATGTAAGGCCGCGCCCAAGCGCCGTTTACCGAGACGTATACGGCTCCCCCTGCCGGGCGGCATCTGAGGACGATCGCCCTGCAAGGTCAAGGGTTGACGCCGGCAGGCGATGCCGAAGTAATGGCACAATTGCCACGACATAAGCGAGACGAAGCTGGGCGAGACGATGGCCAAGAATAAAGACGGCAAAAACAGCAGCCAGACCCGTCGCCCGGCGACCAGCGTCGTCACGGCCGGCCGCGACCCGGCCGCCTACCACGGATTCGTCAACCCTCCGGTGGTTCACGCCTCGACGGTGCTCTATCCAAGCGCGGAGGATTTCGTTGCCCACCGCGCGCGCTATCAATATGGCCGCCGCGGCACGCCGACGACGGAAGCGCTCGAACTCGCGGTGCAGGAGATCGAAGGGCCGCACTGCGCCGGCGTCTCGCTGCTCCCCTCCGGACTGTCGGCGGTTGCCGCAGCGCTACTCTCCGTCGTCCGCGCGGGCGACCATATCCTGGTCACCGACAGCGCTTACGGGCCGACGCGCGCCTTTTGCGACCAGATCCTGACCCGGCTGGGCGTCACCACGACTTTTTACGATCCGCTGATCGGCGGCGCCATCGGCGGGCTCATGCAGCCGAACACGCGCGCCGTCTTCACCGAATCGCCTGGCTCGCTGAGCTTCGAAATGCAGGATGTGCCCGCGATTGCCACGGCCGCCCATGCCAAGGGCGCGCTCGTGCTCATGGACAATACCTGGGCCACCCCGCTCTATTTCCGCGCGCTCGACTTCGGCGTGGATTTGTCGATCCATGCCGGCACCAAATATTTCGGCGGCCATTCCGACGTGATGCTCGGCACGGTCGCCGCCAATAGCGCCACCATCGCTGACTTGCGCAATTTCGTCCGCCTCAACGGACTGCATGTCGGTCCCGACGATGTCTATCTCGGCCAACGCGGACTGCGCACGCTCGCGGTGCGGCTCGACCGGCACCAGCAATCCGGCCTCGCGGTCGCGCGTTGGCTGGAGCAGCGGCCCGAGGTGCTGCGGCTCTTGCATCCGGCGCTGCCGAGCCATCCCGGCCACGCCCTGTGGCAGCGCGATTTCACCGGCGCATCGGGATTGTTCAGCATGGTGCTCAAGCCGGTGCCGCAAAAGGCGGTGTATGCGTTCCTCGATACACTTGAACTGTTCGGCATCGGCGCCTCCTGGGGCGGCTACGAGAGCCTGGCGATTCCGTTCGACTGCACGAGCCTGCGCACGGCGACAGCCTGGGCGCCCGGCGGCCCGACCGTGCGTTTCCATATCGGCCTCGAAGCCGTCGACGATTTGATCGCCGACCTCGAGCGCGGCTTTGCCGCGCTGGCGGATGCTGCGGGCGCCTGACTTTCGGCACATCTGCAAGGGGCCGCTCGATCGACGACCGGGTAGCAGGTATGCGAGCGGGCCCCCGCTGCATACTTCCAATTTCTGGCGTACGGTGCCATCAAGTCTCGCGATCGATGCTACGATCCCCGGTCGCCTGAAGGTCGTTACAGAACCGCGGATCGCAGCTCGCAAGCCGGGTGTTTCCTATGAATGTCAAACGCGCGCGACGATTGATCCTGTTCGCCATCGTGCTGGCGATAGCGCTTTATTTCATTCCCATCCCGACCCTGCTCTTTCTTGCGTGCGGCGCGCTCGACGTCAGCAGGCACCGCAAGCTCCGCTACGAGTTGATCGAGAAATATTTTACCGGCAACGGCATCGCGACCTGGGTGCTGTCGCCCGTCAACCTGCTCGCGGATCTGTTCTCCTATCGCAACAAGGGTCAGTACGCGCTCGCCGATCTGCCGCAAACGCACCGCGACGAGATCGAGGCCTGTGTGCGGGCGCTCGTCGACAATCGCGACATCCTCAAGGCGCACATTGCCAAGTCCATGGGCCAGAACAAACGCTCCATGCTGACCTTCAAATGGTACGACGCCCAGCAGACGACGGATTTGAAAATTCCGGCGTTCGAAAAGGACTATCGCTTCATCAAGACGATTGCGCTTTCGGTATTCAATACGCGCGAGCGGACCTCGTGGCACTTCGGTCCGCTGCGGCTCACATTCCGTGTGCTCTACAATCTGGACCCGATCGACAGCCGCGACGTCTATATCGAGGTCGACGACAAGGTCCATTACTGGATCGACAATCCGCTGTTCATCTTCGACGACACGATGTTTCACCGCTCGATCAACGATGTCGATCACATCCGGTACTGCCTGTTCATGGACATCGTGCGGCCGAATTACGTGCACGGCGCCTTCGACGTTGCCGTTCAAGTGGCGAGCGCCGTATCGGGTTCGTTCAAGCGGGTGTTTTACAAAAACTGGTCGTTCGTCCGCTGAGCGTTCAGCGATCGCCGGCTGCGGCGATGTCCGCCGCCGGGCGAAATCAAAGCCGCGCACGCTCGATCAGTGGGCCGAAAAATCCGCCAGCGTCCGATGACGAACGTCGCGGGCCGCCGATCTGATGCGCTGGAACGAAGGCCATGGATAGGGCTGCAGATCGCTGGCGCGAAACACCAGCCGCCGCGCCGCAAAGAAGCGACGCACCAGGAGCGCGCCCACGACGCCGACCAGGGCGCCGGCGATGACGTCGCTTGGGTGATGCACATTGATCGCGACCCGCGTGAACAGAATGATCACCGCGTAAAGCCACATGACGGGGCGTAAGCGCGGCCAGACGGCGCCGATTGCAATCGCCACTGCCGTCGCCGTGGTGGCGTGACCGGACGGCATGCTGGAATATTCAGGCCGCCAGATGAACGGCATATAGGCGAATGGGTCGTCGTGGCCGCCGACATAGGGCCGGGCTCGGCCGATCAGGCGTTTGATGATGGTGGCGAACAGCCCCGGCAAACCGATCGCGACAAACAGGAAGCCGAGGCGCGCCGCCAGCGCGGCCAGCGTGGCTCGGGTCCGGCGCGGCAGTGCCGGCGCCATGACGGCCGCGAGACCGAGCAGAATAAATCCGAGCGGATAGAGAAACTTGCTGGAAAGGCCGAAATTGGTGATGTGATCGGCGGCGTCTATCAGCCAACGCGGCAAATGCCGCGCCCAGGTGCTGGCCGTCGTGTCGAGGAAGACCATCGAGGCAAGGATCGCCGCGACGGTCAGTGCGATACCAAGCCAGAAGCTGCCCGGCCAACGCGGCAGCCGGGCCCGCGGCGCACGCCCAAGCACGACGATCCAGCGCAGGAGATTGACCGGAATCCGCCGCACCAGCGCGAACAGCGCGGCCAAGACGATCCCCGGTCCAAAGGTCTGCGGCGCCGCGCTGTTACTCGTGCTCATACCTCGTCCGGTTCCTAAAGCGCGCCGACCATAGAGCATGACGCCGAAAAGTGGAAACCGGGTTTTCGGAAAAGATCATGCGCAAACAAAAGGCTAGAGCGCGATAGCGATCCGCAAGAAGTCATTCGCGGTCGTGGAAAGCCCGGCCCGCGGAAGAACCGTCAGGGGCGGGCGCAGGGTGGCGGCGAACACGTGGCATGGACCAACGGCGCGGACGCCGTCCCCGCTGCGCCATCGTCCAGCCGCACCATCACGCTGTCGGCAGCGCCGGAGCCATCGATCACGGTGACGCGGGCAAATCCCGGCCCTGGAGGCTGAAAGAACAGCGTGCCTCGCGGCTGCGCCAAAGCCGGCACGCCATTGACCAGAATAGTGACCGGGGCGACGGCGCCGGTGAGTTTGAGCGGGACCGGGGCGGGCTTGTCGTCGGTCGCCCGCAAATCGAGCCGCGCGCCATCCGGCGGAAACAGGATATGCAGCTTCGCCTGGGCCTCGCCGATGCGGTCGCCCGGCTGAAAATGTCGAAGCGGCGGCGGCAGCTTAGCGCCGGTCGTTACCAAGACACCTGAGGGGGCGCGCGGCAAGGCTGCGGCCAGCGTCGACACCCGGGCAAACGCGTCGAACAGGATCGGTGCCGCGGCCATGCGCCCGACCAGGCCCGGGACCGGCGCGCCATCGGGCCGGCCGACCCAGATGCCGATGGTGTAGCGACCGTCGAAGCCGATCGACCAGGCGTCGCGGTAGCCATAGCTGGTGCCGGTCTTGAACGCGACGCGGCCGGCAACGCCGTTTTCCGGCGGCGGCGTGCCGATCAGCACGTGGCTGACGTACCAGGCGGCAACCGGCTCCATCAGTCTGTTCCCCTCCGCCTTATGGGGAGAAGTTACGGATGGGGATCGCGAGGCGTCGCGCGAGACTTGAGGAAGCTGCTCTGTGAGCGGCAATGCCGTACCGAGGCGCGCAATCCCGGCATAAAGCATCGTCAGGTCGGCAAGCTTGATGCCGACGCCGCCGAGACCGATGGCGAGCCCCGGCGCCTCGCCTTCCGGCAGCACCAAAGTCGCGCCGGCCTGCGTAAGGCGTGCGCTCAAGCGGCTGGCGCCGACCTGATCGAGCACGGCAAGCGCCGGCAAGTTCAGCGAAAGCTGCAGCGCGCGGCGGACCGTCACCGTGCCCTGGAAGGTGAAATCGAAATTCTGCGGCTTGTAGGCGCCGTAGCGCGTCGGCCGGTCATCGATCAATGTTTCGGGATGGATGAAGCCGTCCTCGAAGCCCAGTCCATAGATGAACGGCTTCAACGTCGAGCCGGGCGAGCGCAGCGCTTGCGTCAGGTCGACCTGTCCGGCGCGCCGCGCATCGAAATAATCCGGCGCGCCCACATGCGCGCGCACCTCGCCGGTTGCGTTATCGACGACCAGCATGGCGAGCGAGATATCGGGACCGAGCGTTTGCGCCAACGTGCGGGTGCGCTCGCGCGCCAGTTCCTCCAAGCTTTTCTGCATGTCGGCGTCGATGGTCAGCCGCACTTCGCTGCCGGCCGCCGCGCCGGCGACCGCGCGATCGGACGCATGCGGCGCGAGCATCGGCATGGGACGGCGGCCCGCCGGCACGGGCTCGGATTTGGCCAGCGCGATCTCGTCGGCAGGCACGCCGCCAGACGCGGCGAAACGATCGAGCACGCGGTCGCGCGCCGCGCGCGCCGCGGCGACCGACCGGTCGGGCCGCCTGCCCTCCGGCGACTGCGGCAATGCCACCAGCAGCGCCGCCTCGCCAAGCGAAAGCCGGCGCGGCTCCTTGCCGAAATAAGCGAGCGAGGCGGCGCGGACGCCTTCGATATTGCCGCCATAGGGCGCGAGGTCGAGATAGAGCGCCAGGATCTCGTCCTTGCCGAGCACACGCTCAAGCTCGATCGCGCGCACGATCTGGCGGAGCTTGGCGGTCAAGCTTCGGCCGCTGCGCGGCTCAAGGAGCCGCGCCACCTGCATGGTCAAGGTCGAGCCGCCGGATTGGATGCGCCCGCTGGTAGCGAGTTGGACGGCGGCGCGGGCGAGCGCCAATGCGTCGACGCCCGGATGGGCTCGGAAGCGTTTGTCCTCGTAGGCGAACAGCATGGCGAAGAACCGCGGATCGACGTCGGCGACGCGCGCCGGCAACCGCCAGCGGCCTTCGCTCGCCGCGTAAGCGCGCAGCAGCCGGCCGTCGCGATCGAGGACGCGCGTCGAGAAGGCGATATCGTTGCCGAGCGGCGCCGGGCCCAGTGACGTGATCCACCAGCCGGCGGCGCCCGTCGCCGCGACGCTGACCAAACAAGCGGCAAGGACAACAACCCGCAAGCGGTGACGAGCTTTATCATCCGCTCGTCCTCGCGAAGGCGGGGACCCAGTTTCCGGCGGTGCCGCGCATTCCGCGTCTGGATTCCCGCCGTCGCGGGAATGAGCGGAATGGGGCCCGCTTGCCGGCAGGGTCATTTCGCCGCCGTCACTTCCACGCTCTCGGTGGCGGTGCGGCCGTAGCGGTCCGGACGGTACATGTCCTCCACCACCGCCTGCGGGCGCACGTATTTGCCAGGCGCCACTGCGCGCACCACATAGGCGACGGTGAAAACCGGCGCGTCGTCCTTCTTGCGTTCGAACGCCGAGGTGAAGCGATCGTCGCGGAACTCGGTATTGACCGGCTCAATCGCGTCGGTGATCCAGTCGAGCGTGCCGGTATCGCCGGACGATACGAGATGCGGATTGTCGATCTCGAAACCCGCGGGGAGATAATCCGCGAGAATGACGCGGCCGAATTGCGGCTGCGCTTCGGTGACCTTGAGCACCACGACCATCCGGGTGTTCTGTTTCACTTCTTTGGGGTCGATCGGATCGCCGGCGAGCGTGTAGTTCGCCCGCTCGATCTTGAAGCCCTTGTCCGCCGCGGGCTCGGGCGTGACCGGCGCGCCCGAGACCGTCACCACCGCCTGGACCTGATCCTCGCCGGTATTGGTGATGCGCAACGGCTCCTTCAGGTCGCCGGAGCGGATGGTGCGGTAGAGCGCCCGCGGCGTCGGCGTGCCGCCGACGTCGAGTGATACCCGGCCGGCATCCTTGGCCATGGCGCTCGCCGCCAGAAGGAGCCACGCATCCTCCTGCGTCGATGTCGCGCGCAGATTGGCGCGCACCAACTCGACGCGCTGCACCGCCGCCTGCACCGTGGCGCGCTGCGCGCCGCTTTCGCTGGCGAGTGCGACGACGGCCGCCGCATCGCGCAAGGTCGAGCCATAATCCTCACGGCTGACAAGATCGGCCTGCGAAGCCGGCGCGATCGCCGACAGTGCCGCGGCGTAGACCCGTTCGGCCCGCGTGCGATCGCCGGCCATGGCGAGTGCCGCAGCGACTTGCGCCTTCGCGATCGGTGTCGACAGCGCATCGAGCTTGGCATCGGCGAGGTAGCGGAGGTCGCCGATCGGCGCCACGCCGTTGCGCGCCAGCACATAGAGCGCGTAGGCGAGATCGGTGCCGCCGTTCTTACTCGGATCGGTCGTGGCGGCGACCACATTACGGAGCCGGTCGAGCGCGAGCCTGAACGCGGTATCGGGCACCGCGATCTTGCGCTCGCGCGCGCGCGTAAGGAAATCCGTGACGTAGGAGTCAAGCCAGACATCCTCGCCGCCGACGCTCCACAAACCGAACGAGCCGTTGGAATCCTGGCGCGTCAGCAACGCTTCGATGGCGTCGCGGATTTTCTGATCGGTCGCCGGATCGAGCGCGATCTGCGAGTCCTTGGCGAGGTCGCTGAGATAGAGGAGCGGCAGCGCCCGACTGGTGATCTGCTCCGAGCAGCGGTACGGGTAGCGATCGAGCGCAGCGAGCAGGCTCGCCGCATCGAACGCCACCAACGAGCCGACCGAGAGCGAGACCGCGCCGGTGCCGGGCACGAGATCGGCGAACATATCGCTCGACACCGTGAAGCTTTCGCCCTTGGCGAGCGGCTTGATAGTGCGCCGCGCCAGGATTTGGGCGGGCGTGCGCACCGTCAGCGCATAGCTCCGCTGCAGGGCAAAGCCTGCCGGTCCGCTGACGCTTACCTTGACGGTGCCATTGCCGGCGGCGCTGGCGGCAAGCGGTACGGTCGCGGCGCCCCGCTCTTTCGCCCGCAATGTCAGTTTCTGCGTCGAAGTTGCTGAAAGCGCGTCAGAACTCGTCACGGCGATGGTGTAGTCGCCGGCCGCTCCCTCGACATTGTCGAGATCGAGATGCACCGACGAGCGGTCGCCCGGCAGGAGGAAGCGCGGCAAAGTCGCCGACAGGACGACCGGGTCGCGCACGGTCACATCGGTCGCGGCATGGCCGACTTTGCCCTTGCTCCAGGCGATCGCCATGACCCGAACCGTGCCGGCGAAATCGCCGATATCGAATGCCACCTCCGCGTTGCCGTCGGCGCCGACTTTGACGATGCCGGAATAAAGCGCGACCGGCGGTCCGGTCGGCGGGCTTCCTTGGAGCTCGGCGCCTTGATCGCCGCCGCTGCGGATTTGTCCGCGGGCACCCTGCATGCCGTCGATCAACTGGCCGTAGAGGTCGCGGATCTCCGCCGCCAGCGCCTGCTGGCCGAGATAGTAATCGTCCGGCGACGGCGGCTTGTAATTGGTCAGATTGAGAATGCCGACATCGACGGCGGCGACGACGACACGGGCTTCCTCGCCCGCCGCGAAGCCCGCGACCTTGACCGGGATATGCAAGGCCGTGTTAGGCCGGATCAGCGCCGGCGGCTTGAGTTCGACGCTGAGCGTCTTGGCGCCGCGGTCGACGGAGAACCATTGCACGCCGATGGCGCGGCCGGGCATGCGCTGTGCGGGCGCATCGAGTGGCCGGCGCAAGGTCGCGACCAGATAAGCGCCGGTGCTCCAGTCGGCGCCGACCGGGAGCTTCACCTGCGCCACGCCTTGCGGCACGTCGGTCGTCTGCGTCGCCAGCAATCGATCACCGACGACATTGAGCGTCAACCGCCCGGCGGTGCGTGCGGTCACCGCCACCGTCATCGTGTCGCCCGGCGCGTAGTCGCCCTTGTCGAGCGCGACTTCGAGCATGTCCGGCGTGTCGGCATTGGCCTCGACATAGAAACCGGCGTCGAACGCGATCGACGTCAGCGGCCCGTTCGGATCGGCGGTCGAGACTTCAAGCCGGTAGCGGCCGAAATTCACCGGCAGCGAAATGCGCGCCGCCTTGTCGAGCGTCGTATCGATCGTGCCATTGGCGACGCGCTTGGTGGTCTTGACCGGTTCGTAATTCCAGCTGCCGTCGCGTTTGTAGAATTGATAATGAGTGTCGATGCGCAACAGTTCGTAGCGGAGGCCGCGCTGCGTCGTCGCGGCGCCATCCGGCGAGACGGTGACGACGTCGAAAGCGGCGTTGGCGCCGTCGGCCAGCGAGCGGCCGGAGAATAACGGCTTGACGCCGATCATGTTGCCGCTCGCGGTGACGGGTATTGTGATCTTGCGCTCGACGGCGCGGCCGCCGGGCTCGGCCATGCGCACCGCAATCCGCGCTTCCAGCGGACCGGTGCTCGATGGCAGCTTGTCGAGCTGGACCGGGAAACTTGCTTTGCCCGTGGCGTCGGTGGTCGGCAGGTTTTCGAGCGGCTGCTGGACGGTGTCGACGTCCTCGTCGGCCAAGCCGAACTGATAGCCGGCAAAGCCCGCCCGCTCCTTTGCCGCGGCGATCGTCACCTCACCTTCGAGGTCGAGGTTGGCCGCCGGCGCGCCATAGAGGAACCGCCCGGCGACGTCGATCTTGGCCGGGACCTTTTGCGAGACGTGGCCGGTCGCCGAATTCAAATCGAACTCGATGCGATCGGGCACATAGTCCTCGACCAGAAATGTCGTCTCGCCGACGGCGGCGCGTTTCGGATCGGTATAGGTGCGCACATGCCAGGTGCCGGTCGGGGCTGAAGCCGGCAGCGCCAGGGTCAGACTGTGGCCGCCGACGCCTTGGTCGGCGACCAGGGTGCGGCGGAATTCGACGCCATCCGGCCGTTCGATCACGAAGGTCAGCGGCACGTCGAGCGCAGCGGCGCCCTGCGGGCTGCGCAGCAGCGCGGTCAAGTACGCGGTCTCGCCGGAGCGATAGACGCCGCGCTCGGCATAGACAAAGGCGTCCAAGCCATGCGGCGCCGGACGGCCGCCGACACCGCGATCGGTGAGATCGAACGCCGGCGCCTTGAGGCTCAGGAACGCGTAGTCGCCCTGGCCGTCGCCGACTGCAAGCATCGCGGGCGCCGAACCGCCCTCGCCGCTCGCGAGCCCGGCTTCGAACTGGGCATGCCCGGCCGCGTCGGTGCGGCGCGTGGCCAAAACCTCGTTGCCGCGTGAGACGAGCCGCACGTCGACGGCGTTCTTGGCCTCCGTTGACGCCAGCGAATTGACGAAGACGTGGATGCCGTCATTGCCGGAGAAAGCGGTCAGGCCGAGATCGGAAACGATGAACCATTGCGTCGCCAGCGAATCGAAATTGTCGACGTTCTTGAGCTCCTGCGGCTGCGCCACCATGACATAGACGCCGGGCTTGAGATCGCCGACCGCCTGGTCGACCGGAAAAGCCGTGGTGACGTCGGCATTGAGCGGGGCGGCCTCGACCGCAAGCTCGCCCTTCCACACCGCGACACCGCGCGAGTCGCGCAGCTGCTCGACGTCATAGCGATTGAGGCTCCGCTGAAAGTCGCCGCGACCGGAATTTTCGCCGCCCAGCGTGTCCACCAGGCTGCGATCGCCGAGTCGATAAATCTCCACCGCGATGGCGCGGGTATTGGTGGCGATGACCGGAATGCCACGCTGGCCGGTGCGCGGCAGCACGTAGGCGGTCGAGGAGAAGCGCGCCGACGGCTTGCGGTCGCGCACATAGATGGAAAACTCCGCCGACTTCGACAATGTCTCGTGCACGGTGGACGGCAATCCGGCGCGCAACGTGACGGTGTAGGTGTCGCCGTGCTGCAAGCCTTCGACGCACAGCTGCTTTTCGGCGGCCGACAAAGCCGGCTTGTCAGTGCCCGCGAGCACGACGAACGGCGAGAAATCGGTGCGCGGCGGCAAGTCTTCCGAGAACTGGAAGCAGGCGCGCGGCGAGGCGGTATCGGCGTCGACGCTGTAATCCAGCACGCGGAAGCCGTGCGCTTCGCGCAGCCGCTCATACTGCCCGCGCACATCGGCGGCTTCGCGCAGTTCGAGCGAAAGCCGCAGCGCATCGAGCGACGGCCGCCACAGCTCGCGCTGGCCGAGCACGTTGCCGAGGAAAGCGAGGCTGTCGGCCTCCTCGGCGCGGCTGGTCGTGCGCTGATAGGCGATGTAGGCCGAGGTCGAGGCGCGCTCGAGCAACAACGCCTTTTCGTTGTCGTCGGCGGGGCGGATTTGCATGATGGTGCGCGCCAGGCGCAGCCACGTGGCGCTGTCGTTCGGCGCCGCCGCCACGATCTGGCCGAGCAGCGCCATGCCGGCGCGGAAATCGTTCTTGGTGAAGGCCGCGTCGGCATCCTTGCGGATTTGCGGCAGCGGTTTGGTCGGCGTGCCGGCGTCGGACTTGATCTGCGCTTCCAGCGTGATCGCGCTGTCGGCAAGCTCGCGGTTCTGGAAGGCTTTTTCGACGGCGGCGTTGGCGGCAAGCGGCACAAGGACCGGCGCAACGGCGACCAGCGCGGCGGTCACGCCGGCGCGAACAAGCGACCAGATCATCGGAAAACTCCTCCGTGGGGCGCGCAATTTCGCCCGCTGGGAAGATTTGAGGCAACGATCGTGTCGAGGTCGTGACCGATCAGGCCACTTCAAATTAAACTTTTTGGACAACCATCTGGCGGCGGGAGCGGCCCCCGCTCGGTCGGATTTACCGGGCTTTTTAACGCAAGATTCTCTATAAGCTTGCCGGCCATCGGCCCCGTAGCTCAGGGGATAGAGCAACAGCCTTCTAAGCTGAAGGTCGCAGGTTCGAATCCTGCCGGGGTCGCCAATAACTCCAATAACTAAAGTGTATCTGTCTAGCTCCGGCGCTAAGCGGCTTTTTTCCGTGCTGCGTCGTTGGTAATATTGCGGCTTTCAACGTTGGGGAAAGCCATGATGAGAATTGCATTTTCGCTCATTGTGATTCTGACAGTGACCTTCGCGGTCCTCGGCACCAGAGTCATGTCGGCGCAGGACAAGTACATGCTCGACGTTCCGGGAGGGCTCGCGTTTTCTGAATTCCGCGGCTACGAGGCATGGCAGGTCGTCTCGATCAGCCATGATGGGCCTTTCATGGCGGCGATCCTGGGCAATCCGGTGATGATCAAAGCTTACGAGGCCGGCCTTCCCGGCAACGGCAAGCCGTTCCCCGACGGCGCCAAGATGGCGAAGGTGCATTGGAATCCGACAAAAATGGAGACCTTCCCATCGGCGATCGTGCCGGGCACCCAGCACGACGTGGACTTCATGGTGAAGGACAGCAAGCGGTTCGCCGATAGCGGTGGATGGGGCTGGGGCGCGTTCGAATACGATCCCGCGTCAGACACGTTCCGGCCGGCCAACACAAACGACACTCCGCCGCAGGCGCATGACGCCAAGTGCGGCTTCGCGTGTCATACGATAGTGAAAACCAGAGACTACGTTTTCACGGACTACGCGCATCGGTGAAGCCTCAGTCGACCTCGTCGCCTGCAGCTAAAAAACCCCGGCCGACGGTACGGGAGTCTTTGCCGGTCGGGGCTTCGATTCCGGTACGGTGACGCGACGCATACGTACAAGACCGTCCCGGACATCAACAAAAGCTATGCTCTCGATAGCGTTCTGCCACCGGATATCACACGAACTTTGTTGTCCTCCTGGACATGGTTCGCGATCAGACCGACAGCGACGTCGACAGTTTGGACCGGGCAGTCGCATGCATACTGCGCTAAATTGCTCACTATCTGCTCGCCATCGGCGCCGCGCGATTCCTGTGGACGATTTCAATGAAATCGCACCGTGAGCAATTAAGCTCAGATTTGCCCAGGGGCTCGGTTCAAACCTAAAAACAGCAGGTGTCTGCCCCCCCACCCCCCAATGACACCTGTGAGGCCGCCCCCATTTTGTTGGCGTAGGGCGGCGGCCTCTCTGGGGCCGCCGCGCGCGGCGGGTCGGTTTGATTGTCGACGATTACAATCTTCATTCGACTCTGACGATCTTAAAATGTGAGCAATTCGGTACGGAATTGCCGGCACTTTTGGTTCCTGATGCGCTTAGCCGGATTGCGATCACGGAGGCAAAAAATGGCTTACGAGGCGTTCGAACTTCAGAGACACTCCATATCCTTGGCACCGCGATGGACGAGGCTTGGCGGCGCGCAAAGCCCACTTATTTGAACGGCAGCGCCGACGGCGCACGCACGGCGCTCGCCTCGCACATCTTCGCCATGGCGAAAAAAGGCGAGCGCGACCCTCAGCGACTTGTCGATGGCGCATTGCAGCGGCTGACGCTCTGAGCGGCCGCTAGGTTCGCTGAAATTTCGTCAACATGGCGGAACGGCCAACAATCAGCGACCGTCGGTCCGGCGGCCTTCCCCATCGGCGACTGCTCGCGGAAAATGTGCGGCATCGCAAACGGGTTTGAAACCAATCTTGGCGTAGCAGCGGTTTGAAAACGGATTCCGCAGGTCGGTGTAAAGGCATGCGATGGACTTACCTTCGGCAAAAGCCTGCTCCGCGACCGCGGCGGTCACTGATCCTGCATAGCCTCGTCCACGCAAAGGCGGTGGCGTGTAGACGACCGCGATGGCGGCGGCATTTCGTGTCCGGCGGACAATGGCCGCCATAGACACTGGTGTCTCGTCGACGATCCACAACATATAGCGGCCCTGCGCAGCAACGGCTTCGAGTTCGTTCGCGCGGTGGCACGACATCGTGAGGCGTCGCCTCGCGGCTGAAGGAAGTGATCCAATCCGCCACCACGCCGGCGTCGGCGGCAGTCGTATGCCGGGCGTGTCCCGGAACGCCCGGATAGCTAGGCTTGGCCGTAAGGCTATGGATCCGCTGTGGGATCGGTTCAAGGAATTTGATGCCGCAATTGGTGGCGTGTCGGGCGAACCAGTGCGCCGTCCATTCGGGACCGACCACACCGGGATAGTCCAATCGCACGGTTGCTTCCGCGAGCGAACGGCACTGGGCGTGGTCGAGATCAGTCAGCAGGATCGGCCTGCCCGGCAACATGATGGCACACTGGCCGGGCGACCCGAGCGACCAAGTAACGACATTTGATGCTTGACCGTTCGCAATTGCTGCGAGCATGGCCAACGCAATCGAATGACGTGCCTCATCGCGTTCGAGGGCCGGCATATGCGCGCGGCAGAATTCTATCGATGTCATATCGAACAGCCCGTGATAGCTATTCGTCGCTGATCGCGCGGCCCCGGTTCATGATCACCATCACAATAATACGTAATTGGTGAAAAAAGGCCGGCCGACTGAGGACCAACCCGGCATTCTTCGCCTTGTTGCAATCGAGCCTTCGGAGGAAACCACCGCAATGACCTTCGTCGTGCGCAGTTCGTTGACAGAAGCTGCCATGATATCGATTGATCGAATCGATCATCCTGCAGAGACTTCCGTTAAGATCGCAATGAAAAACCGAAGCAAAAATGCGTGACAACGCTGGCCGCTGCGCCGTCGCCGCGCTAACCCGATTTGGGCGGGACGACGGCGCGCGATCGGGACCGGTGAAAGGCTCTTAGCGGTCATGCGCATTGGGATTCGTCTCGCCATCTCCGGCCTGGTCCTGGTGTCGATCATCGTCACCGCCGCCGGCGTGCACGTGCTGTGGTGGCGGACGGCGGAAGCCAACAGCCACACGCTCGCGGCCACCATCAACGAACAGATCGTTTCGGCGGTGGAAAAAGAGCTCGACGCCATCACCACCCAAGCCCGCGCCGCGCATACCGCGATCCGCACGCTATTTGTTCAGAACGTGCTGGAGACGCGCGAGGCCGACAAGCGCGAGTTCGTCTTTCTCTCGCAGCTGCAGGCGCAGCCGGGCATTTCATGGGTGGCGTTCGGCTGGCCGGACGGGGCGTTTTTCGCCGCCCATAAACTCGGCGACCTCGGCCTCGAAATGATGGAAATCGCTCCGGTCGACGGCGTCGTCAAACGCCGCGTCGATCAATATCAGGTGGTCGTCGGCGATATCCAATTCGAGAAACGCCGGTTTGAAAACACCGACTACAAAGTCACCGATCAGGAATGGTATCAAAAAAGCATTCAAACCGACGAGCCGAGCTGGTTCGAGATCAAAAATCTTCCGATCGGCATCCGTCCGTCGATCGCGTATGCCGGCCCGGTCGACGTCTATCACAAACGTCAGGGCGTGCTGGCCGTCATCATCGAGAACACGCGGCTCGCGCAATTTTTGTCGCAGCTGTCGGTGGGAAAGTCCGGCGCGGCCTTCATCCTCGGCCGCGACGGCGCCGTCATCGCGGCGCCGGATCCGGATGCCGACGAAGTGCGGATGCAGCGCGCCGACCAGCCGCTGCTGTCGGTGGCGCAGATGGCGCTCAAGCAAGCCGGCGCCGCTTCCGGCGGCGACAACGACAAATCACGCCGCATGCGCATGGTCACCGCCGGCGACGGTTACGCGGTCACTTTGACAGCGCTGGATTTTGCCGGCTGGACCCTCGCCACGGTGATTCCGGAGGCGGAGTTTTTGGGGCCGATCGAGACGACGATCCGGCGCTTGCTCATCGGCCTGATCTTTCTCGTCGTTGCCGCCGGCATATTGTCGGCGTGGCTGGCGCGGCGGGTTATCGCCAAGCCGCTCATTACCGTCGTCGACGAACTCAAGCATGTCGAACGCTTTGAATTGGATCAGGTGCGGCGGCATCCATCGAACGTGATCGAGCTTGCCAATCTGTCGACCGCGATCGCCGACATGGCGGGCGGGCTCGCCGCCTTCCGCAAATACATTCCGGCCGATCTGGTGCGAACGCTGCTGCGCGAAGGCGTCGAGCCGCGGCCCGGCGGCTCGATCCGCACCTTGACCGTCATGTTCGCCGACATTGCCGGCTTTACCGGCTTGTCCGAGCGCCTCGGCGATCAAATCATACCGCTATTGTCGCGCTATTTGGATACCGTTTCGCGTGAAGTGAGCGACCATGGCGGCACGATCGACAAGTTCATCGGCGACGCGGTGATGGCGTTCTGGGGCGCGCCTGCGGCCAATCCCGCTCATGCGGTCGACGCCTGCCGCGCCGCGCTCGCCTGCCACCGCGCGCTGCGCCAGGCGGGGTTTGTCGATGACCACGGCCGGCCCATAAGGGTTCGGATCGGCATCAATTCCGGCGACATGCTGGTTGGCAATATCGGCTCGGAGTTTCGGCTCAACTACACCGTGATTGGCGACGCGGTGAACGTGGCAAGCCGGCTCGAAGGCGCCAACAAGGAGTACGGCACCGAGATCATCATCGGCGAGGAAACCCGCCGCCTTGCCGGCGATCGCATCCATGTCCGTGAGCTCGACCGGCTGGTCGTCTACGGCCGGGCCGGCGGGCTTGCGATCTACGAATTGCTTGGCGTCGCCGAGAACGGGGCGGAGGCGCCACACTGGGCGGCGCTTTACGAATCCGCCCTCGCCGCCTATCGGGCGCAAGATTTCGCCGGCGCCATGAGTCTCTTCCAGCAGGCGCTGGCAGCGAAAGGGGCGGATCATCCGGCGCAGATCATGCTGGAGCGTTGCCGCGGCTTCCTTCAATCGCCGCCGGGACAAGACTGGGAAGCCACGAATGCAATGAAGGTTAAATAAGCCGGAATTTGCTCATCCGCATCCCGCTCCACGCCCAAACCGGGCTGCAAGATTTTATTTGGACAGCGAATTGCGTCACACGATTGTGACGCCGCCGACAACAAAAATGACGGCGCAGCGCGTGGGCGCATTGGTATGAAGGCTTGTCAGCCGGCCATCGCCGGACTTGTCGGCACATCGGCTATAGTCAGTCAGAGATCGGATTTTTGGAAAGGGTCACCCATGAATTCCAAGAACGTCATCACCGCGGCGACGATTGCCGGTTCTTTTGCCGCCGCCTTGACCATGATCGCGACGGCGGCCGTGGCCGCGCCCAAACCGCCGCAGCCGACCATGGATAAATGCTTCGGCGTCGCGCTCAAGGGCGATAACGATTGCGCCGCCGGCGCCGGCACCACGTGCGCCGGCACCGCCGCCGCCGACTATCAAGGCAACGCCTGGAAGTACGTTCCGAAGGGGACCTGCGAGGCCATCAAGACGCCGAAGGGCGCCGGTTCGCTCGAGCCGATCAAGTCCTGAAAGGCAAGGCGAACGCACCCAGCGTTTGCTTTCCAATTTCTGCGGCGTGCGCAAGGGTGAGGGCTGCATGCGCATCGGATCAAGTCTTCCAGCGCGCGCCGGCGTCGGCTTCAAGCCGGCGCATTTCCACGACGTCATTGGCGCGCCGCAGCCGGTCGGCTTCTTCGAGGTTCATGCGGAAAACTATATGGGCGCCGGCGGTACGCCGCACGCCCAGCTCCGCGCCTTGCGCGAGCGTTACGCCCTGTCGATCCATGGCGTCGGATTGTCGATCGGCTCGATGCAGCCGCTCGACCGCGGCCATCTGGCGCGGCTCAAAACGCTCTGCGAGCGCTACGCGCCGGAGAGTTTTTCCGAGCATCTCGCCTGGTCGTCCCACGACGGCGTTTACTTCAACGACCTGCTGCCCCTGCCCTACACGGAGCAAACGCTGGCCCGGGTCGCGCAGCACATCGACGAGGTGCAGACGGCGCTCGGCCGCACCATGCTGCTGGAAAATCCCTCCACCTATATCGGCATTGCCGAGAGCACCATCCCGGAAGTCGAATTCCTCGCCGAAGTCGCGAACCGAACCGGATGCGGCTTGTTGCTCGACGTCAACAACGTTTTTGTTTCGGCAAGCAATCACGGCCTGTCGGCTTGGTCTTATCTGGACGCATTCCCGCTCGAGCGGGTGCGGGAAATTCATCTCGGCGGCCATCATGAGGAAACCGACGACGCCGGCGGCCCACTCTTGATCGACGCGCATGGATCGCCGGTCGCGGCGGCGGTGTGGTCACTTTACGCCGATGTCATCACGCGCACCGGGCCGCTGCCGACTTTGATCGAATGGGACAACGACGTGCCGGATTGGCCGGCGCTGTGCGCGGAGACGGTCGCCGCGGAGCGCATTCTTGCCGGCGCCGCACGGGCGTCGGCCGCATGAGCGCGCCGGTCATGCCGTCATCGTTCGAACCGTCGTTTGCGCAGGCTTTGCTTGACCCCGCGCACCCCATTCCGCATGGCGTCGCCGCGCGCGATACCCGGAGCGCGGTGCGGCGCTTCGCCGTCCATCGCAACAATGTGGTCGCCTCGCTGGTGAAGGCGATCGCGGCTCGATTTCCGGCGGTCCAGAAGATCGTGGGCGAGGACTTCTTTGCCGCCATGGCGCGCGCCTTTGTGGTCGAGCGGCCGCCGCGCTCGCCGCTGCTCGCAACCTACGGCGACGAATTCGCCGATTTTATCGGCAGCTTCGCGCCGGCGCGCGAACTGCCCTATCTCGCCGACGTGGCGCGGCTCGAGGCCGCGCGCACCCGCGCCTATCACGCCGCCGACGCGACCCCGGTCTCCGCAGGCGAACTGGCGGCACTCGGCGCGGACGCCGTCAGCGGCTTGCGCATCGAGTTACATCCTTCGCTGGAGATCGTGCGCTCCGCGCATCCCATCGTCACCATCTGGGCGATGAATTCCGGCATGCAAGCGCCCGCGCCGATCGAGAGCTGGAGCGCGGAGGATGCGCTCATCGTTCGACCGTACCTCGACGTGGAGGTCCGGCTGTTGCCGCCCGGCGGCGCCGCGTTTCTGAGTGCGCTCGCCGAAAACCGATCGCTTGGTGAAGCAGCCAATGTGGCGCTTGCCGACCATTCCGATTTCGATCTCACGGCCAATTTGGCCGGACTGATCGGTTGGGGCTTGGTGCGCAGCGTCGATCTCGCGGAGCGAAACGAGCGCGCGCCGTCATGAGCAACACGGCGCCCGTTGCGACAGTGTCTGCCTCCGGTCCGGTCCGGGTGATGCAACGGGTATTCGCAGCGCTCGACCGCATTCCCTATTGGCTGATCGCGCTCGGCGCCCGCGTCTTCCCGGCTGCGGTATTTTGGCAATCCGGCCAGACCAAAGTCGCCGGCTGGCACCTTAAGCCGAGCGCGATCGCACTCTTTGCCAGCGAATATCAGTTGCCGATCATCGACCCGACGGCTGCCGCGTATCTGTCGGCGTTCGGCGAGCATCTTTTCCCGGTGCTGCTCGTGCTCGGGCTGGCGACCCGGTTCGCGGCGCTCGGGCTATTGTTCATGACTGCGGTGATCGAAATCTTCGTCTATCCCGGCGCCTGGCCGATCCACGGGGTTTGGGCGACGTGTTTTTTGCTCCTGGTCGCGCGCGGCCCGGGCGAGCTCTCGCTCGATCATTTGATCGCGCGCCATTTTAGTCGGTATCAGGCGCGGCCCGAGGCGTAAGCGCACTTTTCCAGCGAAGCGCGCCGTCAAATTTTCGGTCCGCCATGGCCGCCGCCGAGCGCCGCCTGCAGCCGGCCGTCGTCCAGCGCCCGCTCCCATCGCGCGATCACCAGGGTGGCGACGCCGTTGCCGATCAGGTTGGTCGGGGTCAAAGCCTGCGACATCAAGCGGTGCACGCCGAGAATGAGCGCCACGCTCTCGACCGGGATGGTGCCGACCGCGCCGAGCGTCGCGGCAAGAACGACGAACGCCGCACCGGAGACGCCGGCCGCGCCCTTCGAGGCCAACAGCAGCACCGCCAGCAGCGCGAGCTGTTGCTCGAACGGCAGCGGCGTATTGGTCGCCTGCGCCAAAAACACCGCCGCCGTCGCCAGATAAAGACAGGTGCCGTCGAGATTGAACGAATAGCCGGTCGGGATGACGAGGCCGACGACGCTCTCCTCGCAACCCGCCGCTTCGAGCTTGGCGATCATCCGCGGCAGCACGGTTTCCGACGAGGTGGTCGCGATCACGATCAGAAGCTCTTCGCGGATATAGCGGATGAATCGGAACAGGCTGACGCCGCACCAATGACTGATCGGCCAAAGCACGGCCAAAATAAAAAACAGACAGGTGATGTAGAAACCGATCAGAAGCTTGCCCAGCGAAACGAGCGAGCCGGCGCCGAACTTGCCGACGGTAAAGGCGATGGCGCCGAACGCCCCGAGCGGCGCCGCCCACATCACGATGGCGACGATGCGAAAGAACATCGCCGCCGCCATTCCGATCAGATCGGTCAGCGGCTTGCCGGCATTGCCCATCGCGCTCAAGGCAAAGCCGCACAGCACCGACACGTAGAGAACCTGCAGCACATTGCCTTCGCTGAACGCGCCGATGAAAGTGTTGGGAATGATGCCGAGCAGAAATTGCGCGGTCGTACGGCTCTGGGTTTGGGCGAGATAAGGCGCGACGCTCGAGGTATCGACGTGCGACAGGTCGACATTCATGCCGGCGCCGGGCTGGAAAACATTGACCGCGACCAGCCCGATCGATCAGCGCGATCGTCGTCAGCACCTCGAAATAGATCAGCGCCTTGAGCGCGACGCGGCCGACCTTGGCCATGTCGGCCATGCTGGCAATGCCGTGCACCACCGTGCAGAAAATGATCGGCGCGATGAGCACGCGGATCGCTTTGATAAAAGCGTCGCCGAGCGGCTCCATGCGCACGCCGGCGTCGGGATAAAAGTGGCCGAGCGCGACGCCGATGCGCCATCGCGACAAGCACCAGAAACCACAGCTGCAGGTAAAACGGCTGCGCCGGCTTGTCCCGAACCGTCTCTCTTGGCGCCCCACTCGTCATGCTATTCCGCAACGGCAATACAAGCGCGGCCGCTTCCTCTCCATCCGGGAGGAAGCGGGCCGCGGCTGATCGCAGGCCTGTTATTTCACGTCAATTCGCGCGCGCCAATACGGCGGCACGCGTCAGGCGTCGTACTCGGCGGAGATATCCTGCCCGGTGTAATCGGGCATGAAGGCGGTCGCGACCGCACTGATCACCGCGCATGCCGCGATGAAGATCGCGATCGCATAGCCAGTTTGGTAGGTGGCGAACAACGCGGTGGCGATGATCGGCGCCGGACCGCCGGCGATGATCGACGCAAGCTGATAGCCCAGCGAGGCGCCGCTATAACGCAGCCGCGGCGTGAACGATTCCGCGATCAGCGCCGCCTGCGGTCCGTATTGGATATCGTGCGGAATGAGCGAGAGCACGATGGCGATGAACACCGCCGACGGGATCGCCGTGTCGACCATGCCGAAATAGAGGAACCCGAACAGTCCGGTGAGAACAACGCCGATCAGGTACATCTTGCGGCGGCCGATGCGATCGGAGATGTGCCCTGACAATGGGATGGTGACGAACGAGACGACGGCCGCCACCATGACCGCTGCCAGGATAAAGTCACGCTTCATGTGCAGCGTGTTGACCGCGTAGGCGAAAATAAACGCGGTGAAGATGTAGAACGGCGCCTGCTCCGACATCCGCAGCAGGGCCGAGAGGATGATCTCCCGCGGCTGCTTCTTGATGACTTCGAGGATCGGCGCCTTCTCGGTCTTGTCATTGTCCAGGAGCTGCTGGAACACCGGCGTCTCGAGAATGCCGAGACGGATCCACAAGCCGACGCCGACGAGAATGATCGATAGCGCGAACGGAATACGCCAGCCCCAAATAACGAATTGATCGCCCGACCACGTGCTGAAGGCGAGAATCGCCAAGTTTGCCAGAAACAGGCCGGCGGGCACGCCGAATTGCGGCCAGGACGCCACCAGGCCGCGTTGGCCATGGGTCCGCGACCATTCCATCGCCAACAGCACCGAACCGCCCCATTCGCCGCCGACGCCGATGCCTTGCAGCGCCCGCAACACGGTCAGCAGCACCGCGCCCCAAATGCCGATCGACTCGTAGGTCGGCACAAATGCAATCAGGAACGTCGCGATGCCCATGCACAACAGCGTGGCGATCAGGGTCGCCTTGCGGCCGATGCGATCGCCGTAATGGCCGAAAATCGCGGCGCCGACCGGCCGGGCGGCGAAGCCGACGAAATAGGTGCCGAAGGCGAGAAGCGTCGCCGTGAGCGGGTGCGAGTTCGGGAAATAGAGCTTGCCGAAGACGAGACCGGCGGCGGTGCCGTAAAGAAAGAAGTCGTACCACTCGATGGTGGTACCGATGGTCGAAGCGATCACGGCCTTGCGCAGCTGGGCGCTGTGCTCGGCCTCCGGTAGCGGCACGTACGTCGTCGTTGCCACAGCCATGGCGTACCTCCCCGTCGTCCCCATTATCCGGGCGGGCCATTCGTGGACCGCCTCCTGCGAGGACGATACTTCAGGCCGGGGTGGCTGGCTATATGGACGAAAGGCACAAATTGTTGGTCCGGCGGCGCCGGCCCGAACGCTGGGGCTAATTAGTCGCCGGCTTGCCGGCCGCCATCACCGTGACCGGCATTTCGCGATAATCCGCCGCAAACAACTTTTTCAGGTTGTCGACCTTGGGCAGGTCGTTGAAGACGATGTAGGGATATGATGGATGCAGCACGGCGAAGTCCTGGTGATAGTCCTCGGCCGGATAGAAGCCGTGCAACGCTTCGAGCTTGGTGACGATCGGCTGCGGGAACACATGTGCCTTGTCGAGCTCGGCGATGTAGGCGCTGGCGAGTTTCTTCTGCTCGTCGTCGGCATAAAAAATGGCTGACCGGTATTGCGTGCCGACGTCCGGTCCCTGCCGGTTGAGCTCGGTCGGATTGTGCGCGACCGAGAAGTAGATCTGCAAAATCTTGCCGTACGAGATCTGCCGCGGGTCGAAAGTCACGGCGACCGACTCGGCGTGGCCGGTCTTGCCGCTGCCGACCGTCTCATAATGCGCCGTCTGCTTCTCTCCGCCGGCATAGCCGGACACCGCGCCGGTCACGCCCTTGGTGTGCTGAAACACCGCTTGCACGCCCCAAAAGCAACCGCCGGCCAGAACGACGGTCTGCGTGGCGGCTTTTGCCGATTGGTCGGTGGTCGGAGCCGGTATCACGACGGCGGGCTCCGCAGCCGAAGCCGCGTTCAATGCCAGGCCGACGACGGGGACAATCAGCAACGCCGTTAACGTTTTCATCCGTTTCCTCCGAACATGGCCGCGCGGTCAGCACGGCATCGAGCAAACAATCGCCAGACGGTGTTGTAGGGCACCGGCCGCGCCACGCGCTAATCACAAATGAAACCAATGCGGCGTGGGTGCCGGTCACGACTTTGTGTGTTCACCGCCGGCCGGCGTCGAGACGCTCGTTGGCGGGCGCAGCGCGCCGCCGGCTCCTTAGTGCGTCCAGGCTTGGCGCCGGGTGTAAGCGAAATTGTCCGAATAGGAGATGCGTGGCCGCACCGGCGGCGTGCTCTCAAACACCTGGTGGGGAATGCCGTGGCGCTCGCAAAAGCCGATCGCCTCTTCCTTGGTGTCGAAGCTCAAATGTACTTCCTGCTTCATGTCGGCGGAACTGGTCCAGCCCATCAGCGGTTCGATCATGGGCGGCTGTTCCGGCTCGTAGTCGAGCGCCCATTCCTTGCTGTTGGCGTGGCCGGACTGCATCGCCGAGCGGGCCGGTTTGTAGATGCGGGCGGTCATGGGTGAATAATCCCAAAAAAATCGCTGCGCTTTTGTCCCGCCGTGGCGAAGCGGAGGCGGATGGTCGGGGCAGCAGGATTTGAACCTGCGACCTGCAGTACCCAAAACTGCCGCGCTACCAGGCTGCGCTATACCCCGCCCGGTGCGGCGTTGGATACATGTTTCGCGGCCTCGCAGCAAGGCGCCGGGGCCTGCCCCGGGCGCGTGGACAGGCTCAGTGGCTGCCTTTGAAGATCGGGCTCGATACCTTGTCGCCGGGAGCGATGCCGAGCTTGCGTACCGTGCCGCCAATCACTTCGAGCACGGCGCGCACCGGCCCGCCGGAGGGGATGAGGCGGTCCGACAGCGGCTCCGTGCTTTCGGCGATGCGCAAAATGCTGCCATCGCCGCGGATGAAGATCATGTCGAGCGGGATGTAGGTGTTGTGCATCCAGAACGCGACCGGCGCCTCATGCTCGAAATCGAACAGCATGCCGCGGCCTTCCGGCAATTCCTTGCGAAACATCAGGCCGCGCGAACGCTCGTCGTCGTTGGTGGCGAGCTCGACGGTAAAGGCATGCACCCCGGTCTTGCTGACGATCTCCAGCGTCGACTTGCCGGCGGCCCGAGCCGGCCGCTCGGCGCCGAGCGCGAGGCAGGCGACCAGCGCGGCGAAGACCAACACCGCAAGGCGCGGCAGGCGATCGCGGTAAGCGAGGAGGCCGGCCGCTAGTGCGAGGAAGGACCGAGCGGGCCGCTTTCGGGGCGCACTTCGGCCGCCATCAGTCCCTTGGGCCCGGGGCCAAAGCGAACCAGCACGAACTGACCGGGCCGTAATTCGGCGATGCCGAATCGGCGCAGCGTTTCCATGTGGACAAAGATGTCGGGCGTCCCCTCCCCGCGCGTCAGGAAGCCGAAACCACGAAGCCGATTGAACCATTTCACCTGCGCCCGTTCGAGACCGCTCGTCGGCGCGACAGTAACATGGGTCCGCGGCGGCGGCATCTGGGCCGGATGAATCGCGGTCGACTTATCCATGCTGATGACGCGGAACGCTTGCAGACCCTTGGGCCGCGCCAGCACTTCGCACACGACGCGGGCGCCTTCATACGCTGTCTGGTAGCCGTCGCGGCGCAGGCACGTCACGTGCAGCAGCACGTCCGCCATGCCGTTGTCGGGCACGATGAAGCCGTAACCCTTGGCGACATCGAACCATTTGATGACGCCGGACATTTCGATGACCGTTGCTGCGGTGTCGTCGGTCAGATCAATGTCCGGACCGAACCCCACCCCGATCGATTTTGCTTCGATTCCGTCCGACGCCATGACGACGAGGCCGCCGCTTTTTCTGTGCCGACGCCCCGCGGGCGTTTTCACGAATCTCACGAATCTCTTGAATCGAAGATAACATTCGCCATCGAAGGGAAAAGCACAAAAATGCAACACAGGGCCAAAAGTGTCACGCCCTGTGAACATCGGTGGATGACGCACAATTCACGAACGGCGCGAACACGGTACCGATGTCCTCGCGCACGACGAGATCGGCGATGTCATCGAAGTCGGTCGGCTCGCGGTTGACGATAATCAGCCGGGCGCCGTTTCGCTTGGCCATCAAGGGGAATCCGGCGGCCGGCCAAACCACAAGCGATGAGCCGATCGCCAGAAACAGATCGCAGGACAAGGTGAGGTTCCGGGCGCGCTGCATCGCAGCGTCCGGCATCGCCTGTCCGAACGAGATCGTCGCCGTCTTGATGAAGCCGCCGCACGTCGGGCAATCAGGCGCGCAGCCATTGCCGGCTTCCAGGCGCGTGCGCACCCACGACAGATCGAAGTGCCGCTCGCAATCGAGGCACAGGGCATAGGTCGTGTTGCCGTGCAGCTCGACCACGTGTTCCGGTGCGATGCCAGAGGCTTGATGCAGATTATCGATGTTCTGCGTCACTACCGCCGGCACCTTGCCGGCGCGGTACAGGCTGGCCAGCGCGCGGTGTCCCCGCCCCGGCTGGGCGCGGCCGAACTCGTCGCCCATGGCAAAACGCCGCCGCCAGGCTTCGTTGCGCGCTTCCTGGCTCCGGAGAAACTCGTCGAACGGAATCGGCCGGTTCTTGGTCCACACCCCGCCCGGCGAGCGGAAATCGGGGATGCCGCATTCGGTCGAGATGCCGGCGCCGGTGAACGGCAGAACGACGCGGGCCTCGCCGACCATGTCCTGCAGACGCGCGACGGCGCTATCGAGATCGGGTGCCAGCATCCTTTCGAGCCTCATGGCCGTGCCCTAAATAAGCACGGCAAGGTTTTCGCCGAAACGACCATTGATCCAACACCCAGGGTGTCACGATGCGGTATCTGCATACAATGCTACGCGTGCGCAATCTCGATGCGGCGCTGGATTTCTATTGCAACAAGCTCGGCCTCAAGGAGGTGCGCCGGCGCGTCGACGACAAGGCCAAGTTCACGCTGGTCTTCCTCGCCGCTCCCGGCGACGACGGGCTTGTGGCCAAGGGACCGGAGGGCCGCGCCGCGCCATTGGTCGAGCTGACCTATAACTGGGGCCCCGAGGAGGACTATGGCGAGGCGCGTTATTTCGGGCACCTGGCGTACGAGGTCGACGATATCTACGCGCTCTGCGAGCGGCTGATGAAGGCCGGCGTGACCATCAACCGCCCGCCGCGCGACGGCATGATGGCGTTCGTCCGCTCGCCGGACAAACATTCGATCGAGCTCTTGCAGAAAGGCGAAGCGCTGGCGCCGAAAGAGCCGTGGACCTCTATGTCCAACACCGGACATTGGTGAGGGCTCTCGCTGTTCGGATATGGGCAGCATGCAACGGGCGCCGCAGGTCCGGAATCGCAGCAATTGGCGGAGTTTCCGTCTTTCCGGGGTTGCTTGCCGCCCCCCGGAAACCCCTTTATATGTCGCGCCCTTCCCACAGCGCCGTTTGCGCGTGGCCCGCGCCCTTCGTCTAGCGGTCCAGGACGCCGCCCTTTCACGGCGGAAACACGGGTTCGATTCCCGTAGGGCGCGCCAGTGATTTCAATGACTTAGGGAGAAGCGATGTCGGTGTGTACGACCAATGAGCACATCGGGCTGGGATCGATTTCGGATTTTGAATTTTGACGGTGTTCCCTTTTGAACTGAGATGGTGTTCCCTTTTGAACAGAATCGCCTGGATGATGCGCGACGCACTTTCCACCCGCGGGGTACCATGACGACACCGGAGACCGACAAAGACGCGGAGTACGCGCGTTACGCGGAGTATTGTTTGAACATGGTGACCGCGACAACCGATCAGCAATGGCGTCGCGTTCAGCGCGAAATGGCTGCCGAATGGCTGAGACTGGCGGAGGCAAGCCGGAATTCTAGTCGGTCCAAGCGACACAAAACCGGATGATGATGCACGGTGCCGGCCGCCCGTGAGCGAGCGGGCCCGGCCAGCTCGATTGATGCTCGACCGGTGGCGAGAAACCCGCGCCGCGCGACACGTGGCGCGAAGCTGAGAGCAGCTAATATCGCGAAGCTGGCGCGGACTTGGT
Source organism: uncultured Alphaproteobacteria bacterium (assembly GCA_963829395.1). GTDB lineage: Bacteria > Pseudomonadota > Alphaproteobacteria > Rhizobiales > Xanthobacteraceae > BOG-931. Next base: position 107,338 of record CAWHHX010000010.1, read on the forward strand.
GCGACAGAGTGGCGGGTTTTCCGAAGTGTACCCTTTTGAATAGACTTGTCTCGACCCGATGCGACACAATTCCTGTCCAATGATTCTATTCAGGCGGGAAACACAACAGTGCCCAAGAATGAAAAGTTCAAGGACTACGCGCGCTATGCCGAGCGTTGTTTAAATATGACGGCCGCGACAACCGATCAGGAATTGCGTCGCGTTCAGCGCGAAATGGCCGACGAATGGCTAAGATTGGCGGACGCAATTCGCCAGTCCTCGTAGGTCCAAGCAAATGCAAATGGGATGATTGCAGGCCGCCAGCGCGAAGCGGCTTCGTTTATATTTGCAATTTTTCGCGAGCTTCGGTGCCGTCCTAATTTCGGGCCGATCGTTTTTATTTGAAGTGTGAGCCGTTTTGCACAGTGCTGCCCCGCCGATGGATGCGATGGATGCGACGGTCGGGCAGCAGGTGAATGCGAATGAAGTTTCATCGCGACCAATACGTCATCGCCCTCTACGGCGCCGTCATCGTGCTGGCGCTCGTTCTGTTTCCCGAGTGGATTGCCGTTCATCCTTCTACCGACCTGACCATGTCGCTTGGACATGGCTGGATCCTTTCTCCCCCAACTCCGCTTGAAAACGCTGCCGGCATGCAGGTCGAACGGAGCTGGTCCGGCCACCTCTTCCCTGCTTCTATCGCGGTCGCCACCGTCTTTGCCCTCGTTGCGTTTTATCCGCGAAATGCAAAGCCGAAATAGGCCGCCGATCGCGCGTCTCGCCTTCAAGGCCCAGGTGTCAGAGCGGATTTCTCTCCTGGATGCCCTCGCCTAAAGGATTTCAACCTCAGCCCCGCCGGACGACGCTCCCCGCACCGCCCACCGCATGACTTCGTCGTCGGCTTTCTCAATAACGACGATTTCAGCGCGGGGTGCCGGAAGGTCTTCGTTGGCACGCCGCAGGTGTGCCTCGGCCTGCTCACAGCATACCGCCAATTTCGCCCGCCTATTCGCGCTGGTTAATGAAGTCTGTTCTGGAGGACCGCTGTTCTAGTGGTTCAGGTTAAACAAGCGCCAATTCTTTGCTGGCTAATTTGATGCAGTATTTGGGGAGATTTATATGCAGGAGCGCCGCAAAATTGTCCGCACACGAGTCCTGAAGAAAGCAAAGATGCTGCTGAGGAAATCGTCGGTGATCGACTGCGTCGCGCAGGATTTGACTAACAGCGGCGCCGGTCTTCAGGTCCAAACTGCAAACGATCTGCCCGCAAGTTTGGAACTGACGTTAGATGCTGGCCACTCAATCAGGCAATGCCGCTTGGTATGGCGGAAACGAAACAAAGCAGGCGTGGAATTTCTCTGAGGCCGCCGAGGGGTGGCGGGGGCGAAAAGGAACGCACCATGGCCTTGACCGTTTTCATCGACGGTACCTGCCCGAGATGCCGCAAGCCGGTGAAGCTCGCCGTGATCGAGCCGCATCCAAGTGACCGCAATCTTGCGGTCCACAACTACCACTGCGTCGATTGCGGCCCGGTAAAAGCGAGGATCATCGCGTTGAAGCAGCCTGAAACGGCGCGCGCTTGATCTTGAAGAACCCGAACGGCTACGCCCGTTGGTCCATGGCGTCTGCGGCTGTTCGTGCGTTCGCGCCTGATCTGAAATCTGCCAAGCGCTGCCGCGAGCTCGGCCTCGATCGCGTCGGCGACGATACGCGAAATCGGCGATGATCCAATATTGATTATGCCCACCAAGACCGACCGTCGCGCGCCAGCGGTTCCGCTAGGTGCGCCCTACTCCAAAACCTTCGCGTTCCTGCCGCAGGCCCGCGCGTTCCGCGCGATCGCTCTGAGCCGATCGCGGTGCCTGTGGGCGTAGGCTTCGATTTCCTCCAACGTGACCGGCAGCGTTTTGTGGAGGGCATCGGCCACGTGTTGCGGCGTCAATGTCAGCACGAACGGCGACTGATCGTTCTCCGCGGCGCCGTACCAGATGCGGAACGCGCCGTTGAGTTGGCCTTTGGCCGCGATGAGCCTGAAGGGTTGCGGCATGGCTCGCGTAACCTCACTGCGTGCGGCCGAGGCCTCGGCGGAATAGTTTAGTTGGCACGTTAGTAAATCCTAGGGGCGGCAGCGGCGGAAATCAATCGCGGCCGGCAGCGCGCCATGTGCCGTGCCGGCCGAGAAACCTGCGGCCGCTCTTAGTCACTGGCAAAATTGAAGAAACTCCCGAGAATACTGAACAAGTTTCCACTCATGGCGACGGGCTTCGGCGTCGGAACGCGCGCCCGACTTGTTGTTGGTTGGCAAAGATCGGCGCTTGACGGCGGCGCCAATTTGGTTTTATTTGTTTAGTAATAAGCAATAAACGAACATCGCGCTCGGAGGCATCGACAAGGAGCGGCGCGGCGGCCACGGTCGCTTTCGCCCAACCCCTTCCCTGAACAATTGCCTCAGCCCGTCTGGGCCTCGATGATTGCGGCGTTTTCGGCCGAGGGCGCTCCGGAAACGAAGAGGAAACGCGTTCAAGAGAGGGAAACACATGCAAAAATCTGCGACTGGGACATGGTCGAAATGGGCTGGCGGTGCGCTCGCTCTTTTCGCCGGCATTGCGCTCACGGCTGTCGCCAACGACCCGGCGGCCGCACAGAATAAGCAACTCACCCTGTGCTGGGCGGCATGGGATCCGGCCAACGCCCTTGTCGAGCTCGGCAAGGATTTCACCAAAGAATCCGGCATCGAGATGAAATACGAGTTCGTCCCGTGGACGAGCTACGCCGACCGCTTTCTCAATGAGCTCAATTCGCACGGCAAACTCTGCGATCTGATCATCGGCGACAGCCAATGGATCGGCGGCGCGGCGGAAAATCATTGGTACGTCAAGCTCAACGACTTCTTCGCCAAAGAACACATCACCATGGACGACTTCGTGCCGGCAACCGTGCTCGGCTACTCGGAATGGCCGAAGAACACGCCGAACTACTGGGCGCTGCCGGCCATGGCCGACGCCGTCGGCTGGACTTACCGCAAGGACTGGTTCGGGCGGCCGGAAATCCAGGCCGAGTTCAAGAAGAAATACGGCCGCGATCTGGCGCCGCCGAAGACCTATGACGAGCTCAAGCAAATCGGCGAGTTCTTCGAGGGCCGCGAGATCGACGGCAAGAAAGTCTACGGCGCCTACATCTTCACCGAGCGCGGCTCGGAAGGCATCACGATGGGCGTCACCAACGTGCTCTACAATTACGGCTTCCAATACGACAACCCGAAGAAGCCCTATCAGATGCAGGGCTTCGTCAATTCGCCGGACGCCGTCAAAGGCCTCGAATTCTACAAGGAGCTGTACAAGTGCTGCACCGCTCCGGGCCTGACCAACGCCTACATGCAGGAAGGCCTCGACGCCTTCAAATCCGGCCAGGTGGCGATGCAGATGAACTGGTTCGCTTTCTTCCCGGGCCTGTATAAGGATCCAAATGTCGGCGGCGACAAGATCGGCTTCTTCGTCAATCCGGCCGGCCCGAAGGGTCACTTTACGCAGCTCGGCGGCCAGGGCATCTCGGTCGTCGCTACCTCCGAGCATCAGGACGACGCGCTGCGCTATATCAAGTGGTTCGCGCAGCCCGCCGTGCAGCAGAAATGGTGGGAGATCGGCGGCTACTCGGCTTTGAAGGCGGTCGTCGACGCACCCGGCTTCCCCAAGAGCGCGCCGTTTGCTCCTCAGTTCCTGGAATCGATGGCCATCGTGAAGGACTTCTGGGCGGAGCCGTCCTACGCCCAGCTCCTCCTCGACATGCAGAAGCGGGTCCACGACTACGTCGTCGCCGACAAGGGCACGGCGCAGCAAGCGCTCGATCTCCTGGTCAAGGATTGGACCAAGGTCTTCAAGGAACAAGGCAAAGAGGTCGCGTCGCAATAACACCGGCCAATGGCTGGATGCACAAAAAGTCTCCCCGGATGCTATCGTCCGGGGAGATTTGTCCAAATCCGCAGCGTGCCAAGTCGAGAACGCCAAAGTCTGTAGAACGCTAAAGTTTGTGGAACGCCAAAGTTTGTGGAACGCAAGTCGGCAGAGCGCCACGTGCATAAAACACCGAGTCCGCACAACGCATGACCGCGATCCTTCATCCCGACGCCGGCGCCGAGCGCATCGGCGCGCAGACCCGCCGCGGCGCCGCGGCGAAGCGCGTGCACGGCCTCTCCGACCGCAGCATCGCCTGGCTGTTCGTCGCGCCCACGATCGCGCTCTTGCTGGCGATCAACATCTTTCCGCTGATCTGGATGATCCGGCTGTCCTTCACCAGCCTCAATCTCAGCATGTCGTATCTGCCGCTGCGCTTTGTCGGCCTGGAGAATTACAGCGACATCCTCACCGACGAGGACGTCTGGATCCGGATGCAGACCACCGCGCGCTTTGTCATTTGTTCGGTTGCGCTGCAGGTCGTCATCGGCTTCGGACTGGCGCTGCTGATCAACCGGCAATTCCGCTGCCACAGCTTCTGGACCACGATCATCCTCCTGCCGATGATGCTGTCGCCCGCCGTGGTCGGCAATTTCTGGACGCTGCTGTTCCAGCCGCAGATCGGGCCGTTCAACTACGTTATCGGCTTGTTCACCGGCATCGCCGCCAAGCTCGTTCAGCATGACCGGCGAGGTCGCGCTGGCGCCGTGGACGATCGTGCTGGTCGATAGCTGGATGTGGGCGCCCTATGTGATGCTGATCTGCCTCGCCGGGCTGCGCTCGATACCGGACTACATCTACGAAGCCGCCGAAGTGGACCGCGCCTCGGCGTGGCGGCAATTCTGGTCGATCACGCTGCCGATGGTGATGCCGTTTCTGATGCTGGCGGTGCTGTTTCGCGCCATCGAGAACTTCAAGATGTTCGACATGGTCAATCTCCTGACCTCGGGCGGGCCTGGCTCGACGACGGAACTGGTCTCGATCACCCTGAAACGCGCCGCGTTCGAGAAATGGCGCACCGGCTATTCCTCGGCGCTCGCCATCATCCTGTTCGTCACCGTTTTCGGCGCCGCCAACATCTACGTCAAAGCGCTCAACCGGGTGAAGCAGCGATGACCGCCGTCGCCAAATCCACCGCTCATTCCGTGGTCGAAGCCTCGCCGCGCGGCAAGGCCTTCGCCGGGGCGATCGTCATCCTCTACGCCGTGATCGCGATCTTGCCGCTGGTGTGGATCGCGGCGACCGCGTTCAAGTCGCAAAGCGACGCCATCGCCTATCCGCCCAAGGTGATCTTCCAGCCGACGCTCGAAGGCTACGTCAATCTGTTCACCGTGCGCACGCGGCAGACGCCGGAATTCATCGCCAATCTGCCGCCGGCGACCACCTGGTACGACAGGCTGGTCCGCAAGCACGACATGGTGATTGCCGGGCCGTCGAAGGTGGTGCCGCGCTTCATCAATTCGCTGGTGATCGGCTTCGGCTCGACGTTCTTGGCGGTGCTGCTCGGCACCCTCGCCGCTTACGCGTTTTCGCGCTTTCGCATTCCGCTGGCCGACGATCTGTTGTTCTTCATTCTCTCCACCCGCATGATGCCGCCGGTGGCCGTCGCCATTCCGATCTATCTGATGTACCGCCAGCTCAATCTTACCGATACCAAGATCGGGATGATCCTGCTCTATACGGCGGTCAATGTGTCGCTTGCCGTCTGGCTGCTCAAAGGATTCATCGACGAGATTCCGCGCGAATACGAAGAAGCCGCCCTGGTCGACGGCTACACGCGCTTGCAGGCGCTGCGCAAGGTGGTGCTGCCGCAAGCGGTGACCGGCATCGCCGCGACCGCGATCTTCTGCCTGATCTTCTCCTGGAACGAATATGCCTTCGCCGTCCTCCTCACCAGCGGCGACGCGCAGACCATGCCGCCATTCATTCCGTTCATCATCGGCGAAGGCGGTCAGGATTGGCCGGCAGTCGCCGCGGCGACGACGCTGTTCGTCATCCCGATCGTGCTGTTCACGATCCTGCTGCGCCGGCATCTGCTGCGCGGCATCACCTTCGGGGCGGTGCGCAAATGAGCGGCGCGGCGATCTCGACCCGCAAGCGCGTTCGCTGGTTCCGCCGCGGGCCGTGGGAAGCCGCGGCGATGGCGCTGATTGCCGCCGGCATCGTGATGCTGGTGCAGCCGTGGTCGATCGATCTCTACGGTTATTCGTTCGTGACGATCCTGGCCGGTACGCTCGGATTTGTCGCCGTCAGCCACTTTCCGGAATAGGCGGCGGCGCATGGCACAAATCCGGGTGGAAAATCTGCACAAGGCCTTCGATCAGTTCACGGCCGTGCACGATTCGAATTTCACCATCGAGAACGGCAGCTTCTTCGCTCTGCTCGGACCGTCCGGCTGCGGCAAGACGACGACGCTGCGCATGATCGCCGGCCTCGAGCTGCCGACCAGCGGGCGCATTCTGCTCGACGGCGAGGACGTCACGTTCCGGCGCGCGGCCGCCCGCGACATCGCCTTCGTCTTCCAGCTGTTTGCGCTTTATCCGCACATGAATGTCGCGCAGAACATCGGCTTTCCGCTCAAGTGCCAGGGCATGGGACGGCGCGAAATGCGCGAGCGGGTCCTGGAGACGGCGCGGCTGTTGCGCATCGAACATCTGTTGACGAGCAAGACCTCGAAATTGTCCGGCGGCGACCGGCAGCGGGTCGCGTTGGGGCGCGCCATGGTTCGCCGCCCGAAGGCATTCCTGATGGACGAGCCGCTCGGCGCGCTCGATGCCGAGTTCCGGCATCTCATGTGCGGTGAGTTGCGCGAACTGCATGACCGCATCGCTGCGACCACGATTTACGTCACCCACGATCAGCACGAAGCGATGTCGATGGCGGATCGCATCGCGGTCATGAACGCCGGGCCGGATCGAGCAGATCGGCTCGCCGCAGGAGATTTACGACCGGCCGGCGAGCATGTTCGTCGCCGATTTTATCGGCTCGCCGCCGATGAATTTTCTGCACTGCGACGGCGGCCTCGACTCCGGACGCGCGCGCCGTGAAGTTGAAGGATGTCAGCGTTCCGTTCCCGGAAATCAGCGAACAGCGTGCCGGCGGTGCGGTGGTGCTGGGCGTTCGTCCCGAGCACATCCGGTTCTCGGACGCAGCGCCGCTGCGCGGCCGCGTCTTCGGCGCCGAGTATCTGGGGACGACCCAGATCGTCACGGTCAGTGACCGAGCAAGGGACCGATCAAGGCGCGGGTGCCGTCGAGCGTGCCGGTGCAGGTCGGTGAGACGGTGGGGCTCACATTCCGCTTCAATTCCCTGAGCCTGTTCGATGCGCAAACCGGGATGGCCATTGCAGACGGCAAGCCAGCCATCGTTGAACGAGGAGCGCGCCGCCCATGGCTAACGTCTCTCTGCGGCATATCAGCAAGCGCTTTCGGCCACGTCGACGCGGTGCGCGACCTTTCGCTTGTCGTCAATGACGGCGAATTCGTCGTCCTGTTGGGCCCGAGCGGCGCCGGCAAGACGACCACGCTTCGGCTGATCACCGGCCTCGAGCGCCCCGACGACCGGCACGATCTTCATCGACGGCCGCGACGTAACCCGCGATCCGCCGGGAACGCGGGACATTGCTTTCGTCTTTCAGCAATATTCGCTCTATCCGCACCTGACGGTTTACGACAATCTGGCGTTTCCGCTGCGTTCGCCGGCGCGGCGCGTGCCTGAGCCGCTGATCCGAAAGCGCGTCGAACAGACCGCCGAGCTTTTGCATATCACCAACAAGCTCGCGAACCGGGCCACGCGGCTTTCCGGCGGCGAGATGCAGCGGGTGGCGATCGGCCGCGCCCTGGTGCGCGACCCGTCCATCTATTTGATGGACGAGCCGTTGTCGTCGCTCGACGCCAAATTGCGCGCCGAATTGCGGCTCGAGCTCAAGCGGATTCAGGTCGAACTCGGCTCGACGATTCTTTATGTGACGCACGATCAGGTCGAGGCCATGACCATGGCGTCGCGCATCGGCGTCATTAGGGACGGCGAACTGTTGCAGGTCGGCACGCCGCGGGAAATCTATGAGAAGCCCGCGCGACCGCTATGTGGCCAGCCGGCTCGGCACGCCGCCGATCAATTTCTTGCCGGCAGCCTCATTCTCCGCACGCCGCGATGCCGCCCGGCACCGAAACGCTCGGCATCCGCACCGAGCACCTGCAGATCGCCAAGGCCAATGGCGGGCATTTATCGGCCGCGTCCACCGCATCGAACATCTCGGCGATCAAAATCACGTTCACCTGGAATATCGCGACCACATGCTGGTGACTTTGGCCGATCCGCATCGGCCGCTCGAAGCCGGGCAGGAGGTCGAACTGCAGCTCGATCGGCCCGCTCTATTTCGATGCGGCGGGACGGCGGATCGCGCCGACACTTCATTAGGACGCGCGCCATGTCGCTTGAACCCGAAACGTTGAAATCACTGGTGAAGGCGGCGGCCGAGCAGGTCATCGCCAGCGCGCCGGAGCTGACCGCGCTCGACCAGGCCATCGGCGACGGCGATCACGGCGCCAACATGAAGCGAGGCTTTGAAGCGGTGCTCGGCAAGCTTGGACGCGATCGCCGCGCAGCCGCCCGACGAGGCGCTCAAGACCATCGGCAAGACGCTGGTCATGACCGTTGGCGGCGCGTCCGGTCCGCTCTATGGAAGCTTCTTTCTCGCGGCCGGCGATGCGCTCGGCGAACAAGACAATTGCCCGCCGATCTGGCGGAGGTGTTCGGCTAGCGGCGTCAGCGCGGTCAGTGCGCGCGGCCGTTCGAAGGCCGGAGAAAAGACCATGCTCGATGTTCTGTTCCCGGTGCTCGAAACGTTGAAGGCCGAAGCGATCGGCCCCGACCTGATCGCGCGGGTGCGCACGACCGCCAGCGAAGCGGCTGCGCGGACGGCGCCGATGCAGGCGACCAAAGGGCGGGCGTCGTATCTCGGCGCGCGCAGCATCGGTCACGTCGATCCCGGCGCGCGCTCGAGTTGCGTTCTCTTGCACGCGGTCTGCGACACGTTGGAGGCCCGCACATGACGCGACACGGTCGGCATCGTCATCGTGTCGCACTCGAAGGACATCGCCAAGGGCACCGCCGACATGGTGCGGCAGATGGTCGGCAGCGAGGTGAAGGTGGCGTTCTGCGGCGGCAATCCAGACGGCGGGTCTCGGCACCAACGTGCCGTTGATCATCGAGGCCATCAACAAGGCCTGGTCGCCGAAGGGCGTCGCCATTCTGGTCGATCTCGGCGGCGCCGAGACCAACAGCGAAATGGCGGTCGAGATGTTGCAACCGGAACGGCGCGACCTGGTCGTGGTGTGCAACGCGCCGATCGTCGAAGGCGCCGTGATGGCGGCGACCGAGGCGGCGGGCGGCAGTTCGCTCGAGCAGGTCAGAGCCGTGGCCGAAGAATTGTCCGCGGCGTGAACGCGCGAGCGGACAGAGGATCGATCGAGGACGCGATGACGTTGGAGAGCCGCGAACGGCCAAGTCATTACCGGCAGCGTGCGGCTCGTTCACGCCGCGGGCATGCACGCGCGGCCGGCGGTGAAGCTGACCAAGCTCGCCAAGAAATTTCAGGCGCAGATTTCGATTCGCGCCTCCGACGCCGCCGAATGGATCAATGCGAAGAGCGTCGCCAAGGTGATGGCGCTGCGCGCGGCGCGCGACAGCATCATCGAGATCAAGGCGTCGGGCGAAGACGCCGAAGGCGCGGTCGCGGCGTTGGTCGATCTGGTCGCCGCCGATTTTCCGGATAACGCAGTCCGTGAACAAGCGCGCGAGCATCGCGAGCTTGGCGTTACAGGGGCAGAACCGCGTCGATCGGGTTCGCCCACGGGCCGTTCGTGCGCGTGGACGGCGCGGCCAGCGGCGGGCGCGTCGCCGGCACGCCCACGGATGAGGCGGCGGCGCTGCGCGCAGCGCTCGTTTCGGCCGGCCGGCAGATCGCCGCGCTGGCCGAGGCGGCGGGCGGCGATGCCGCGCAAATCCTCGAATTTCAGGTCGCGCTTGCTGGACGACGAGGACTTCCTCGATCCGATTTTCGCAGCAATTGCCGACGGCACGCCGGCGCACGCGGCTTGGGCGTCGGCGCTTGACGCGCAAATCGCCGACTACAATTCCGCACCCGACGAGTATCTTGCGGCGCGCTCCTCCGATCTGGCGGATTTGCGCGATCGCGTGCTGCGAACGCTGGCGCGGCGGCGAAACCGAAGCGCTCAAGAATTCCCGACGGCGCCGTGATGTGTGCCGACGATCTGCCGCCGTCGCAGTTTCTTGAAATCGACTGGTCGCAGAGGCGGCGGGCTGGCACTGTTTCGCGGCAGCCCGACGAGCCACGTCGCCATGCTGGCGCGGGCCCGCGGCATTCCGATGATCGTGCAGCTGGGATCGGTGCCGCCAAGCGCCAATCCAAGCGCCAGTCCAAAGGCCGACCCAAGTACCAAACCAGATGCCAAGCCAAGCGCCAAGCCGAGCGCCAAGACGGCGCTGCTCGACGGCGAAGGCGCGACGCTCGAACTCGATCCGACCGTGGAGCAGGTCGGCCTGTTCGAGCGGCGCCGCGAATTGCATCAGAAGAACCGGGCTTCGGCGCGCGCTATTCTGCGCCGGCCGCCGGCATCGTGGGGCGGTGAAAAGATACGGCTCCTGATCAACATCCAGCGCGTCGAGGATCTCGAGCACGCCGACGCGCAATATGCCGACGGCATCGGCCTGATGCGCACCGAATTTCTGCTCGGCGGCGAGGCCGGATTGCTCGACGAGGAGACGCAGTACCAGGCCTATGACGCCGTGCTGCGCTGGGCCGGCACACGCCCGGTGACGATCCGGACATTCGACGCCGGCGGCGACAAGCCGATGCCGGGCTTTACCGTCGACGGCGAGGCCAATCCGTTCCTCGGCGTGCGTGGCCTGCGGCTTTGCCTGGCGCGCCCGGAAATCTTTACCGTTCAGCTGCGAGCGCTTGCCCGCGCCGCCGTGCGTGGCAATCTCAAGGTCATGTTTCCCATGGTGACGACGCCGGAGGAGCTCGAGGCCGGCCGCAGGCTTTTTGTCGATGCGGTCGAGCGGCTGCAGGCGCAAGGCATCCGCGGCCGTGTTTCCGGAAGTCGGAATCATGGTCGAGGTGCCGGCCGCCGCCCTGACCATCGAGCAGTTCAACGCGGCATTCTTTTCGATCGGCTCCAACGATCTCGCGCAATATGTGACGGCCTGCGATCGCACCAATGGCGCGCTGGCGAGGCTGATCGATCCTCTGCATCCGGCGGTGCTCGATCTCATCAGACGCATTGCCGAGCACGGCAAGCGCGCCGGCCGGAGCGTCAGCCTGTGCGGCGACATGGCCGGCGATCCGCGTTGTGTCCCCGCCTTGCTCGTCTTGCGGCTTGCGCGAGCTCTCGGTCAATCCTTCGGCGTTGGCGCTGGTCAAGCAAACGATCGATGGATTGAGCGAGCGGGGGCGCCCGTGGCTGAAGCGGCGCTCGACGAGCCGGAGAAGTCAGCGCCGTCGCCGAGTACAAGCGCATCTTCAAGGAAGTGCTGGACAGCCGGCCGTCCGGCATGCGCATCCGGCTCGCGCACGCCATGGGCAAGAACCGCAGTTTTGTCAGCCAGATATCGAATCCGGCCTACCCGGTGCCCGTGCCGGTCCAGCACCTCAATACGATTTTCGAAGTCTGTCATTTTCCGCCGTCCGCCAAGGAAGCCTTTCTGCGCGCCTATACGCGCGCCCATCCGCGGCGGCTTGGTCAACTGGCGAAAACGCCGCGCGATCGAGCCATCACGCTGCACGTGCCGGATCTCGGAAGCGCCAGGCGAAACGGCAAGGTCGATGCGCTGCTGCAGGAATTTGCCCGCCGGCTGAGCGCTATTTTGCAAGACGAAAAATAATTGCTGCGTCAACCCCACACGCAACAGGAGAGAGGCGTGAAGAAATTCATCAACTCCGTCGATACCATGCTGGCGGAGAGCCTTGACGGTTTCGCCGCCGCGCATGCCGACATCGTCGCGCTCGGGCCGGAGCGCAAGTTTGTGCGCCGCCGCTCGCCGGCGGCCGGCAAGGTCGCGTTGATCTCCGGCGGCGGCAGCGGGCATGAGCCGCTGCATGCCGGATTTGTCGGAGCGGGCATGCTCGACGCGGCTTGCCCGGGGCAGATTTTCACCTCGCCGACGCCCGACCAGATCGTCGAAGCCGCCGCCGCTGTCGGCGGCACGGCCGGCGTGCTTTTCATCGTGAAGAATTATGCCGGCGATTGCATGAATTTCGAGATGGCGGCGGAATTGTTCGAGGGCGCAAGCCGCCACCGTGATCACCAATGACGACGTGGCGGTCGAGAAATCGACCCACAGCGCCGGCCGCCGCGGCGTCGCCGGCACGCTGGTCGTGGAGAAGATCGTCGGCGCGGCGGCCGAGAAAGGCATGGATCTGAAAGCCTGCGCGCAGCTCGGCGCCGAGGTGAATGCGAGAACCGGCTCGATCGGCGTGGCGCTGACCAGCTGCACCGTGCCGGCCGCCGGCACGCCGACCTTCGCGCTCGCCGCCGATGAGATGGAAATGGGCGTCGGCATCCATGGCGAACCGGGCCGCAAGCGGATCAAGCTCGCCGACGCCGATGCTATTGCCGAGCAGATGGTCAACGCGATCTTGACCGATCGCGATAATCCCACGTCCGGCGAAGTGTTGCTTCTGGTCAACGGCTTCGGCGGCACGCCGGCGATCGAGCTTTATCTGATGTATAATGCCGCGCGCCGCATTCTGGAAAAGCGCGGGCTGACCGTCGCACGATCGCTGGTCGGTTCCTACGTCACCTCGCTCGACATGGCGGGGTGCTCGATCACGATGACGCAGCTGGACGGACAAGTTGACGGCGCTCTGGGACGATCGCGTCCACACCGCCGCGCTGCGGTGGTGATCTAAGCCGCCGGCAGCGGCGTGCCTATTGCCGCGCACTTTTTCGGTGATCAGCGGCGGGCGGCGCGCCAGCCGAAAGCCACCCGGCCGTCACTCAGGGACAGGTGCAGGCGGGCGCGGGACTTCGTCGGTGGTCGAAGGCCGCCGGAAATCCGGCAGCATGTGCTTGATAACGGATAACACGCTCCTCTCCTCCGGGGGCGGAGGCGACGCCTCGGGCGCCGGTGTCGTGTCAACCGTCACAACTGGCCGCGATTTGATCTCCACCGCGGTGAGCGGATCCGGCTGCAGCGGCGCCGGCTGGCCTGCTGCCGGCGGGACTGTGGCGGACTGAACCGGGGCGGATGGGACCGCAGGAGACGCAAGCGAAGCCTGGGGGACGGGCTGCGGCGCAAGATCCGCCGCACGCGGCATGGCCGCCACACTGGGCGCGGCCGGCGAACCGTCAGCCGGCCGTGCCGGTGCCATCGTAACAGCCGGCCCCGGCATATCGGCTTTGCGGGGCGGCACCTCGGCCGATGCCGGCCGATTGGCATCGACATTGGCGAGCGCGGCCCGGACCCGCGCCTCGACCGATTCCTCGTCTTCGCCGCCGCGCGGCCTGCTTTCGATCGTGGTCGTGGCTGTCGCGGTCGTATCCGCCTTGTTGGCGTCGCCCTTTCCCGACTTGCGGGCCGGCGCCGCCTTGGCGGATTTCTTCACGGCTTGTGTGATCGAGGCGCCGGCATCCTGCTGCGGCGCGGGCCGCTGTTCGGCCGTATCGGCCGAAACAGATGGAGCCGGCTGGGCGGGCGAGCTCGCGGGCGCCGTCTTGGCCACGCTGCTCTCACGGGGCGCGATCGAAACGGTGGCTGGCACGGGCGACTGGGTTTGCGAGGGAAGAAAGCCGCTGAGTTGCGAGGGGAAATAGCCGCTGAGATGCGCGACCAAGTAGCCGCTGACGGCCGTGGCAACGGCGGCGGCGACAATCTCGACGATCTTCACGAAGAAGCGCGAGAAATAGGAACCCTTGTCTGCCACGGATATCCCCAGAATCGGGCCGCCAACCGCCCCGGCCCGCCGCCAATTCAAACGCACGCTATCAGGCGAAATTGAGTCCGAAAAGGTGACGATATCGCGAAAAAATGACCACCGCGTGCGCCCGGCCGACCGCGTCTAATCAAGCGGGATGCGCAAGTCGAGCGGCCCGTGCGGCTGGAACTCGCCGGTAAACGCGCGCCGGTGCAGGTCCGCCGCCGATGCACCCGCCGCGCGCGCCTCTACCAGTTTCGCCGGGTCGACCGGCACGCCGATCGGATTGGCGGCAAACTCAGGCGAGGTCCGCATCCATTCCGACAATTCCTGCCAGTCGCCGAAATTGTCGTACTGCAGCTCGACGCTGTTGCCGTCCGGATCGACGTAATAAAACGACATCGTCATGCCGTGGTCGAGCGACATGTGCGGCACGATGCCCAGCGCCTTGAGGCGCACATAATTGTCGAGGAGGTCGTCGGACGAGGTGTATTCGAACGCCATGTGATGAATGCCGGTGTGTTCGAGCTTGTGCGGATCGTCGCTCATCTTCGATGAGGTGATCAGCGCGATCCGATGGTTGGCGCCGTCATTGGTCAGCCACGCGCCGGCGGGAAAATGGAAATTCGGTTTGGCGCCCACCACCGTTCCATACCAGTCGATCATCTCCTGCAGGCGGGTGGTCTTGAGATTGACGTGGTGAAGAACGGGTTGCGCAATCCGGCCGTTGTGCTTGTTCATCGCGGTGTTTCCCTTCCGTTGCGGCGGCGCTTGTTGTGCAGCCGGCCGAGCCGTCGGCGGTCGCCTAACCTATGGCAGCGACCCGGCGATACCAAGAAAAATGGACGACCCGCGGCACGCCGCAAGAAGGCACATGCCTGACACCTGCATAGGGGGCGGATGAGAGTTGCTCGTCGACGCGATCGGACGCGCCGGCGGCCGGCAAATTAATTGCAGTTCACGGTCGCCTGATCGGGCGCGGCTTATCGCAGGTTCATTGCAGGTCATGATGCCGCCGCCGGTAATAGGCGGAGCCGTGAAAGACGCCGCGCGGCGGATTGACCACCTGGTTGGTGCCGGCGAGGTTGCCGCCGATCGCCCCGACCGCTCCGGGGGCGGTGCCGGTCGGCCCCGGATAGACCGGGACTTCGCCCGGCCCCGGCAAAACCAGCGAACTGCTCGGATTGGGATGCGGCACCGGCGCAGTGACAGTCGGCGGCGGCAGCTGCGCCATCGCACCGTTCACCGACAGCAACAAGACTGTTAGGCCGAAGCAACAAGTGCGTATGGTGCTCATGAAAAATATCCTCGATACTCGGTATCGTCCCCGATCCGTAAACTTTAGCGAATGGCTGAATGTTCCTGGCCGCGTGACTGTCGCAGAAGATTTGCGTGTCGGTCCGCTCGCGGACGTAGTTCGGTCACGGCGATGCCACAGCTCCTGGCTACAGTTCTGGGGACGGGAGGCGGTCGACAGGAGTAACGTTATGTCATTGCAAGACACGGCACGCTCAAGGCTGGTGACGCACGACAAGAACATTTGCCCGCAATGCAGCGCTTGGCTCCTCGCGCCAGCTTGGTCCGAACATCTCAACGAACGCTGCGTAAGGCACGGCTGGTCGTGCGATGCCTGCGGCCACGGCTTCGAGACGGCGGTTGTCTTTCCGGCGTTACGGAAAACCGCCGCTTAGCGCGGCCACGGCAAACATCAAGGTCTTTTAGAAGGTTTTTTGGAAGGTCTTTTAGAAGAACTTTTAAAAGAACTTTTTGGACCAAGCCTTAGCTGCGCCAAGCCTTAGCCGGACCAAGCCTCAGCGCCGCGGCGGATAGGCATGCCGCCGCCCGTTAAAATCTTCGATCAACGCCGTTTCGTTGCCGGCGTCGGCGCTCACATAATTCGGGCCGATCGGCGACTTGCCATAGCCGTCCGGAATATCGAGCACATAAGCCGGCTGGCACAGGCCGGAAAAACGGCCGCGAAGGCCGCGCATCAAGGCCTGGCCCTCCGCAATCGTCGTGCGCAGATGTCCGGTGCCAGGCGCGAGATCGGCATGGTGCAGATAGTACGGCTTGATGCGGCACTCGACCAGCGTGCGCATCAGCGTGCCAAGCGTTTCGATGTCGTCATTGACGCCGCGCAGCAGCACCGACTGCGACAACATCGGGATGCCCGCATCGATGAGGCGGCCGCAGGCGGCGCGGGCCTCCTTGGTCAATTCGCGCGGATGATTGGCGTGCAGCACCACAAAGGTCGCCTTGTCGGTGCGTAGCGCGCGAACCAGCGCGGCCGTGATCCGTTCCGCAGCGACCGCCGGCACGCGGGTATGGACGCGGATCACTTTGACGTGGGGAATGGTGGCGAGCCTTTGCACCACGTCTTTGATGCGCCGCGCCGACAGCACGAGCGGATCGCCGCCGGACAGGATGACTTCCCAGATCTGCCGATGGCCGGCGACGTAGTCGAGCGCCGCGGCGAGCGCCGCCGGCGACAGCCCGCCCCGCCCCGGCCCGACCATTTCGCGGCGGAAGCAGAACCTGCAATAAACCGCGCAAGCGTTGACGACTTTCAACAGCACGCGGTCGGGATAGCGATGCACCACGCCTTCGACCGGCGTGAACGGATCGTCGGCGATCGGATCGTCGCGCTCTTGCGGCTGCCGATCGCGCTCGCGCGCATCGGGCACGAATTGCCGCGCAATGGGATCGTGCGGGTCGCTACGATCGATCAGATCGGCCATCGCCGGCGTGATGGCGACCGCATAGCGGGCGGCGACATCGGCCAGGGCGACAAGCTTATCGCGCGGCACCAGCGCTTGCTCGCAAGGCTCGCTCGTGTCGCCCCGATCGGGAGCTAGTGATTTCATGCCAACGGATTCCACAACACTTGCTCGATGCGCGTAGCGCCGGTCGCCAGCATGACGAGGCGGTCGAGGCCGAGCGCGATACCGCAAGCCTGCGGCATCGCCGCCAAAGCGGCAAGGAAATCCTCATCGATCGGGTAGCGCTCGCCGTAAATGCGCTCTTTCTCCGCCATTTCCGCTTCAAGCCGCGCCCGCTGCTCGATCGGATCGGTGAGTTCGCCAAAGCCGTTGGCGAGTTCGACGCCGCAGGCATAGAGTTCGAAACGTTCGGCAACGCGGTGATCCTCCGGCGCCGGCCGCGCCAGCGCGGCCTGCATCGCGGGATAGCGATCGAGAATCGTAGGCCGGCCGATGCCGAGATTGCTCTCGATCTTCTCCACCAACACGCGGCTGAAAATATCGCCCCAGCGATCGTCGTCGCCGACCCGGATACCGGCCGCACGCGCCGACTGGGCGAGACCGTCCCGGTCGGCTTCGCCGCCCGCCAATGTCGCCAAGAGATCGATGTCGGCGAAGCGGGCAAAGGCATCCGCCACGGTCAGCCGTTCGGGCTCGGCAAACGCATCGGCCGTGCGGCCGCGAAACGTCAACGTTTTCGTGCCCGCGGCGTCCGCCGCTCGTGCCAGGATCGCCGCGCAGTCGGCCATGAGCGACTCATAAGGCTCGCCGGCGCGATACCATTCGATCAGAGTGAATTCCGGATGATGCAGCGCGCCGCGCTCGCGGTTGCGGAATACCTTCGCGAACTCGACGATGCGCCGCTCGCCGGCCGCCAATAATTTCTTACTGGCGAATTCCGGCGACGTACGCAAATAGAGCCGCGACGAGGCGGCGCCGTCGGGGCCTGCGAGCGTCGTGGCGAAGGCGTGCAAATGGGTCTCGTTTCCAGGCGAAACCTGCAAAGCGCCGGTCTCGACTTCGACGAAATCATGCCCGGCAAACCAGGCGCGCAGGGCCGCCACGATGCGGTTGCGCGCCAGGAGGAACGGCCGGCGATCGGCATGGACATGCGGGGCCCAGAAAGGCGACGCGGCGGGCGCGATTGGCGGCGTTTTTGCCATAACCCTCTGGTCGGAAATCCAAGAAGAAATGCAAGGAAATATGTGGCGATTGGGCTCAGGATCGGTATGGTGCGCCCCAAATGAGAGCCCAACCGCCGAGGAACCCGTGAAAGTCATCGCCAGCTCGCTCCGAAAAGGCAATATCGTCGAAATTGACGGCAAGCTCGGAGTCATCGTCTCGACCGAGAATATCCACCCCGGCAAGGGCACCCCCGTCACCCAAATGGACGTGCGGCGGATTGCCGACGGCGTGAAGGTGGCGCTGCGCTTTAAGACCACCGAGCAGGTCGAGCGCGCCTTCGTCGAAGACCGCAAGCATCAATTCATGTATTCGGACAGCGACGGCTTTCATTTCATGAACATGGAAACCTACGATCAGGTCGCCGTCCCCGCCGACATCGTCGGCGATCAGGCCGCCTATCTGCAGCCGGAGATGGAAGTCACGCTCAGCCTGCACGAAGGCACGCCGGTCGCCATCGAGCTGCCGCCGCGCGCCATCCTCGAAGTGGTGGAAACCGAGCCGGCGATGAAAGGCCAGACCGCGACTTCGTCCTACAAGCCGGCGCTGCTTTCCAACGGCGTGCGCACCAGCGTGCCGCCCTTCGTCACCACCGGCACCAAGGTCGTGGTGATGACCGCCGACGGCAGCTACGTCGAGCGGGCCAAGGAGTAGCGCTCGCGCCCTGCCCGTTCGTCCCCGCGAAAGCGGGGACCAGTGCTTCACGGCAGCTCAGGTGCATTCCGCTTTCGCGGCAATGAGCGGATATGCGAGCCGCAGCGCCTCGGAATGAGACATCAGAAAAACGCCAGGGTGCGGATCTCGATGCTTTCGCGCGGCCGCGCGTTGGGCGGCGAGGACGGATCGTCGAACGCCGTATGCGCGGTCCAGCGCGCGCGGCCGTCTTTGAGCGAATCAAACACCTTGAACACGATCGCCTCGTCGCGGCGCATGCGCGGGAACCAGAACCATTGGTGCTTCGGATTGTAGGTGATGGCGTAGGTCTGGCCGACGCGGTTAGGATAGCGCCGCTCGGAAATCACCAGATCGTCGTCGGCGACCGAGCGCGCATCGCAGATCGCCAGCGGAAAGCTCTCGACCGGAAGGCGGATCGGCCGCCAGACCTGCACGATCGCAAAGCGCCGCTGCAGCAGCTTTTCCGCCTCGTCGGGCAGAAGATCGCGGACGCGCTGCGGACCGGACCATTCGGTATAGTCGTTGTGCACGCGCGGCACGACTTCGCGGATCTTGAGTTGCTCGCGCATGGCGTCGTCGCCGGTGCGCAGCGTGTGGTCGAAGACGACGACGCGTGACGCACCGCTCTCGGCCTTCACCAGCTGTTCCATCTCCGGGTAATAGACGCGCCGCACTTCGCTATCGTCGAAGAAGTCGGCGACCTTGGTGTCGTGGCGCACGAAGCGGAAGCCATCGCGTTCGAGGGCGAATTCGCCGGCCCGCGAGCGGCCGTTGTGGATGACGACGCGGCGCGCATCGATGGTGCCGGCGCGCTTGTCGGGCGCGCCGCCGGCGCTCGCCTCGGTGAAGATTTTGCTGCCGTCGTTAACGAAGTAGTTCAGCGTCGCATCGACCTCCGGAATGGCTTCCGGCGCCGGGCGCTGTTCGAGGACCTGATCCATTGCCAACTCCTTCGCAGGCCGTGCTCTAACGGCCGGTCCCTAACATAAATCGCGTCCCCGGCTCGGGTAAGGGCCGCGACGGGCACGCGCTTCAGACCCGCTCTGCGCGCTTGGCGCCCTCATATGCCGGCTCACTCTGAACATCCATTCATCGCGAGCACCCGTGTTCTGCAAAATGGCAGACACAGAGAAATTTTTACGCATATTTGGAACGCCGGCGCGATGGCACCGCTTGGCACGACGAACGTTGGTCATGATAGTACGGAGGCTCAAAATAGTACGGTGGTTCAAATTTTTGGGATCGAGAACCGTGGGCGTTGCGGCACACATCGATAGCATCCGGCGCAGCTGCGTTTGGAACAGGGCCGGGCGCAGCACCCGCGTGCCGGCGACGGCGCGCCGCAGCTCGATCGCCGCGGGCGTTGCCGGCGTGGTGCTCGGCCTCTCCGCGCCGGCAGCGTTGAGCCACGAGTGCAAGCCGGGCCATTTCCGGGCGCCTTATTTCATCAAGACCATGGGGCGATGCACGTTCGATCCGGCGACATTGAGCTTTCAGGGCGAGCCGGCCGAGCAAGCGCGCTGTTTGATGCGCGGCATGGATCAATCGCGCAATCTGGCGCCGCCGGTTGAAAGCTTGCCGCACGCGCTCGCCGACCGCGTCGGCACCGACACCGGGCTGCCGTCGCGCGAGGCGCTGAGCACCTTCCTCTCCAAGCTCGATCTGGAATGGGACTTTGCCGCCTATCTGTGGCTCCCGATAGCGCGCGCCAACGACAACGATCCGAAGGCGCCGATGGCGCGCTATTTCGTCATCCACGATACCAGCGCGCCGAATTACGGTCATCGTTCGTTCCCCGACGAGATCGACGCCGGCTCGAAGATCAACAGCCTTACGAGTTTCAAATGCTCGGACGGCTGGGGCAAAGCCCACGTCGTCATCAACCGCTCCGGCGGCATGTTGCTCAATCACGAGCTGGGCATTCCCTGGCGCGAGACCAAGTTCGAGCAGGCGGCGAATTTTTCCGGCGCGTTGAAGGGGCTTTTCCTGCATGTCGAGCTGATCCAGCCGCGCCGTTCGGCAGCCGGCCACCGCTACAACGACGCGCAAAGCCCCAATCCCGCTTTCACGGCGGCGCAATACGACCGCCTCGCGCTGCTCTACGTGATTGCCAGCGTGCGCGCCAAGCGTTGGCTCATTCCGGCGTATCACGCCGCGTTAGACGCCGACATTCCCAATGGCCACGACGACCCGCTGAATTTCGATCCCGAAAGCTTTGCCAGCAGTCTCGATGCGGTCGTCAAGATACTGCAACCGCCCGATGAGATGCAGGCTGCCGATCGCTGATCAACAAGCGGAGCATTCGAGCATGCGCTTTGGCGTGCGCAACACATTGGCGCGCTGTTGTCTCGCCGCGTTGTTGCTCGGCTCGCCGGCAATAGCGCAACAAGCCGCGTCGGAGCCGGCGCAAGAGGCGGCACCGAATGCGGCGTCACCGGACACAGCGGCACCGGACGCTGCCATCCCCAGCGCGCCGGCCGCGGGCACAACGACGCCAGACGCTGCCGCCAGCACGCCGGCACCGGATGCCGCGGCACCAGCCAAGGCGCCACGGCCGTTTCCCGCTCCTGCCGTGGCCATGACGAGCCCGCGCATTGCTGCAGTTGACGTGGACTGGAACGCCGCGCGCGCCGCGGTGGCGGCGTTCGACCTGCCCCAACCCGCGGCCGGCGATACGGCCGACGCGGCGCCGGCTGATGCGCTCGTCCGGCTCAACGGCGCGACCGCAAAGATTTTTCCGAAAGCGGCAGCGAGCGGCGTGCCGGTTCTGCTGCCGTTTGATACCGCAGCCTTGCTGCGCGACCAGGCGCAGGGCGGCGCCGGCGACGACAGCAAATACCTGTCGGCCTTCCGCGCGCCGGCTTTCTTCTATCCCGGGCCATCCGGCTACGACGCGGCGTTTTTGTTGCCGCCGGAGGACCGCGGCGGCGATCTCACCTCGACGTTCGCCAAACCGGTCAACGTGCAGATGACCGGCTCGGCGGTGATCTACGAGCTTGACGGGCCCGCCGCCGATCAAGGTTCGCCGGTGCCGGAGCTGGAGCGCGATTTCCCGGGCATCCGCCGCCTCATCCTCGAGAACCGGCTGCGCTACATATTCACGCGGTTCGGCGTGCCTTATTTTGTTTCCATCGCTTGTAACGACGGCGCGGGGAGCACGCGGCATCTGTCATGCCGCGAAGCTGACCACGTGGTGGTCCGCTTCCTCAGAGCGCTCAATCTGGTCGGCGGCGCGCCGCAAAACGAACCGGCAAAAACGACGCTCGCAACGATCGAGCAGCCCGAACAAGCCTCGCCCGATTTCACCTATTACGCGCCGGGCGACATTCTGCCCGGTACCGGCATGCACGGCCGCGCCGGCAAGCCCGACACCACGGTCTATTCCCGGATCCGCTTTCCGATGGCGCACGCGCCGGCCTACACCAACTCGCAGTCGTTCGGCAGCTGGGGCAATTGCGATTTGACCGGCCGCGTATCGCTCGGCGGCCGCGGCCGGGAAGCCGCCTATCGTTGCCGGGTCAACGCGGTGCCGCTGTTCAACGACGAAACCAGAAACTACACCTATCCATGGCGGGATAATTTCTGCGAGCACCGGCACTGGTCCGTGACTCAATGTCCGGCCGGCCTCGGCCACCAAGGTGAGGACATCCGGCCGAGCTCGTGCAAGCTGCGCAACGAAGGCGCCGACCGCTGCGAACCCTATCAGGACGAAACCGTCGCGGTGCGCGACGGCGTCGCCTGGCGCGTCGCCGGCGACGAGGCGCTCTATCTCTTCACCAATGCGCCGGGCGAGCATATCCGCTTCCGCTATCTGCACATGAATCCGCACATGCTCGATTTTGCCGGCATGGTCAGCGGTCATGAAGTTGCCGAAGGCGAGGTGCTTGGCCCAGTCGGCGACTACGGCAAGCGCGAGGGCGGCACCACCTATCATCTGCATTTCGACATGCAGGTGCTGACGCGGCAAGGCTGGATTTTCGTCAATCCGTATATGAGCTGGTCGCGGCTTACGAGCGTTTGATCGGCGGCCGCGGACAAGTGGTCGCCGACCCTGCTCCAGCGCGTCGAACGCCACCGAGCGCGCCCGAACTGCCGGCGGCAGATGGCATGGTGGCGCCCAAGGTTGGCGCTGAGCGAAATCGAGGCCGGCGCCGGCAAGAGCGAGATCGCGCGTGAACGCACACCACCCGAGCGCCGGACCGTCGCCGCGCATTGCCAGACGTACTTCGTTAAAGGCCATCGCCGGAGCATTTGCCGGCCTTTTGTTGCCCACGTCGATGTCGCCAAGCTTCGCGGCCGCGGGAAATTCGCCCGCGTCGTTCGACCAGTGGATCGCGGCGTTTCGCGCCAAAGCGCTGGCGCGCGGTATCACGCCGGAAACCTACACGCGCGTCATGAGCGCGGTCAAGCCCGACACGGGCCGGGCTTGAGGCGATCCGCGAGCAGCCGGAATTCAACGAGCAGCTCTGGCAATATCTCAATCGCCGCGTCTCCGAATGGCGCATCATCGCCGGCCGGGAGAAGGCGAAAGAATACGCGGCGCTGCTGGCGCGCATCGAGAAGCGATTATCGGCGTCGAGCGCGCCGTCATGCTCGGCGTCTGGGGCGTCGAAGTCGACCTTCGGCGATCCGCTCGTGCAGAAGAACCATATGCGGCCGGTTATTCCCTCGCTGGCGACGCTCGCCTTCGCCGAGCCGCGCCGGCGCAACTATTGGGAAGCCGAGCTGATCAATGCGCTGACCATCATTCAGCGCGGCTGGAGCACGCCTGCGGAGATGGTCGGCTCATGGGCCGGCGCCATGGGTCACACCCAATGGATGCCGGAAGTCTGGCTGCATGCCGGCGTCGACTATGACGGCGACGGCAAGATTTCGCCGTTCGGCCCGCCCGACGACGCGCTCGGCCTCGACCGCGCGCTATTTCGTCGAGCGCGGCAAGTACCGGCGCGGCGAGCATTGGGGCTATGAAGTGCGTGCGCCGGCGAAAACGGCAGGCAAGGCCTCGCGAACGCTATGCCGAGTGGCAAAAGCGCGGCGTCGCGCGCGCCGACGGGGAGGCTTTTCCGCTGCCGAGCGGCACCGCCCAGCTCTGGGTGCCGGTGCCGGGCGGACCGGCTTTCCTGCTGGGTCCGAACTTTCTCGCCGTGCACAGCTACAACCCCTCGATGAACTACACGCTGGCGCTCGTGCATCTCGGCGACCGCTGCGTCGGCGGCGCGCCGTTCGTGCAGAAATTCCCCGGCAGCGAGCGCGCGCCGACGCTGGCCGAAGTGCAGGAAATTCAGCGCCGGCTCACCGCGCTCGGCTTCGATACCGGCGGCGCCGACGGCCGCGTCGGCAACGACACCATGCTCGCGGTGCGCGACTATCCAGCGAAGGTCGGCATGGAACCGGCGGACGGCTATGCAGGAGTCAGGCTGCTCGCCCGCTTGCGCCAAGGCTCGTGATCCGGTTCGATCCCCCCTACGACACAAAACAGACTTCGAGGAAAGCCCCAGATGACGCCGTCCCCGCCCGCGACGCGCGCCAAAGCGCCAAACGGCCGCCGCCGACGCCGCGATTGCCGCGCTCGAACGTCCGACGCCGGCCGGCGTCAACGCGCCCGGGTTCGGCAGCGACGTCGTCGCCGACACGCTGCGCGCACTCGACATCCCCTATATCGCCGTCACGCCGGGCGCGAGCTATCGCGGCCTGCACGACAGCATCGTCAATTATCTCGGCAACACAACGCCGCAGATGCTGCTGTGCGTGCACGAGGAAGCCGCCGTCGCCATCGCGCACGGCTACGCCAAGGTCACCGGCAAGGCGATCGCCGCCGCCGTGCATTCCAATGTCGGGCTGCAGCACGCCACCATGGCGATTTTCAACGCCTGGTGCGACCGCATGCCGGTGCTCGTTCTCGGCGCCACCGGCCCGGTCGACGCCATGAAGCGCCGGCCGTGGATCGATTGGATCCACACCGCGCGCGATCAGGGCGCGCTCGTCCGCGGCTACACCAAATGGGACGACCAGCCGGCCTCGCCGGGCGCCGCGCGCGAGGCCTTGCTGCGCGGCACCTGGATCGCCAATACCGCGCCGCAGGGCCCGGTCTACATCAATCTCGACGCCGAGATGCAGGAGGCAAAGCTCGCCGAGCCGCTGCCGCCGATCGACGCCGCGCGTTACATGCCGCCGATCGTCGACCGCCGCGCCCGCCGAGCTCGTGCAGCAGGCCGCGGCGCTGCTGAAATCGGCCAAGCAGGTGGTGATGCTCGCCGGCCGCGCGTCGCGCAGCGAGGACGCCTGGAACGCGCGCGTCGCGCTGGCCGAAGCGCTCAATGCGCGCGTCATCACCGATCTCAAGATCGGCGCGAGCTTCCCGACCGATCATCCGCTGCATGTCGGCGCCGCCGCACGCGCCTGACGCCGGACAGCGCCGAGGCGCTGCGCGACGCCGACGTGATCCTGAGCCTCGACTGGGTCGATCTCGCCGGCGCGCTGAAGCTGCGCCGGCCCCTCGCCCGCCGCGAAAATCATCCAGGTTTCGCTCGACTACCGCATCCACAACGGCTGGAGCATGGACTATCAGGGCTTGCCGGCGGTCGATCTCTTGCTCTCCGCCGATCCCGATCTGGTCGTGCCGGAACTGGTCAAGGCGCTCGGCCCAGGCGGCCGGCCGCGCCCGGCGCCGCCGCCGCGCCCGGCGGCGGCCGATCAGGAGCCGGCCGGCTTCACCAACGAGCACATCGCGCGCATCCTGCGACAGGTCGTCGGCGACGCGGCCGGCGACGCTCACGCACCTGCCGATCTCCTGGGAGGATCGCTGGTGGCCATTCCGCCATCCGCTCGATTTTCTCGGCTCCGATGGCGGCGGCGGCATCGGCGGCGGCCCGGGCATCTCGGTCGGCGCGGCGCTGGCGCTGAAGAATTCCGGGCGGCTGCCGATCGCGGTCTGCGGCGACGGCGATTTCCTGATGGGCGTGACCGCGGTGTGGACCGCGGTGCACTACAAGATTCCGCTGCTCTTCGTGATCGCCAACAACCGCTCGTTCTATAACGACGAGCTGCATCAGGAGCGCGTGGCGCGCATGCGCGCAGCGCCCGGTCGAGAACAAATGGATCGGCCAGCGCATGGCCGATCCGGAAATCGATCTCGCCGCCATGGGCCGCGCGCAGGGCGCGGCCGGCTTCGGTCCGATCACCAAGCCGGCCGATCTTGCCCCGGCGCTGGAAAAAGCCATCGCCGCGGTCGATGCCGGCGGCGTCGCCGTCGTCGATGTGCGCGTCGAGCCGGGCTACACCGCTACCATGACCGCCGCGATGACGCGCGCCAAAACTTGAAATGAGGAAACGACCATGAACACCGCAGTCCCGCTCAAATCCGTCAAGGCCGAAACGCTCCGTCTGCCCGAGCATCGCGACGCGTTCTACGGCGGCGAATGGCACAAGCCGAAATCCGGCCGCTATGTCGAACTCGATCAATCCCGGCACCGCGAAGTCGCTCGGCCCGGTCGCCGATTGCGGCGCCGCCGATATCGATGCCGCGGTAGCCGCGGCGAAGAAAGCCTTCGACGGCTGGCGCAATACGCCGCCGCTCGAGCGCGCGCGCCTCCTCAAGCGCATCGCCGACGTGCTGCGCGAGAATGCCGACGAACTGGCGATGATCGACGCCGCCGATTGCGGCAATCCGGTGCATGAGATGGTGATGGACGCCACCATCGCCGCCGCGCAGATCGAGTTCTATGCCGGCCTGGTGACGGAGATGAAGGGCGCGTCGATCCCGATGGGCCCGGGCGTGGTGAATTTCTCCGTGCGCGAGCCGCGCGGCGTCGTCGGCCGCATCATTCCGTTCAATCATCCGTTCATGTTCTGCGCCGGCAAAGCCGGCGCGCCGCTCGCGACCGGCAACACCGTGATCATGAAGCCGCCGGAGCAGGCGCCGCTGTCATCGCTCCGCCTTGCCGAACTGATCGGCGACATCCTGCCGCCCGGCGTGTTCAATGTCGTGCCGGGCGGGCGCGAAGCCGGCTCGGCGCTGACGACCCATCCGGACGTCGCCATGATCGCGCTGATCGGCTCGGTGCCGACCGGCCGCGCGGTGATGAAGGCCGCCGCCGATACGCTCAAGCCGGTGATGCTCGAACTCGGCGGCAAGAATGCGCTGATCGCCTATCCCGACGCCGATCCCGACGAAGTCGCCGGCGGCGTGGTCGGCGGCATGAACTTCACCTGGTGCGGCCAGTCCTGCGGCTCGACCAGCCGCGCCTTCATCCACGAGAAGCTCTACGACGCGGTGCTCGCCAAGGTGAAAACCAAGATCGCCCATTTCAAGCCGGGCATCGCCACCGACCGCTCGACCACCATGGGCGCGATCATCTCCAAGGCGCAGTACGAGCGCATCCTCGGCTTCATCGAATCCGGCAAGCAGGAAGGCGCGCGGCTTCTGCACGGCGGCGGCCGGCCGTCCGATCCGGCGCTCGAGCAAGGGCTTCTTCATCGAGCCGACCGTGTTCGCCGACGTGCAACCGACCATGCGCATCGCGCGCGAAGAGATTTTCGGCCCCGTGCTCTCGATCTTCAAATGGAGCGATGAAGGCAAGATGCTCGAGGAGGTCAACGCGGTCGAATACGGCCTCACCGCCTCGATCTGGACCAACGATCTGTCGACCGCACACCGCACCGCCGCTGCGGTGCAATCCGGCTTCGTCTGGATCAACGAAGTCTCCAAGCATTTCCTCGGCGCGCCGTTCGGCGGCTATAAGCAATCCGGCATCGGCCGCGAGGAATGCTTTGAGGAAATGCTGGCCTACACGCAGGAAAAGAACATCCACGTCAAGCTGCGCCCGGCGAAGTAACTATTTCATCCTCCCCCGCTTGCGGGGGAGGTGGCGAGCGAAAGCGAGCCGGTAGGGGCAAGTATCGGTTCGCTCCGAGCGAGCCAGCCCCTCCCCCGCCTCGCGGGGGAGGATTTTTTAAAGCAGCGCCGGGGAGCGACGCCGCCCGCTAAAATCAAAACACGTCGAACTGACGGAGCGCCCACCAGACCTGATAGAGAATGCCGGCGCTGGCGAAGGCGGCGTGATAGAGCCGCTTGGGCACGAAGATCGCGACCACGGAGAGTGTGAACATCGTCGATTGGCGCACGAAATACTCAAGCCCCAGCGCCCGCAAATGCGCCGCGCCTTTAAGCGCGCTGTCGCCGACATCGACCAGGCAAACCGCCGCCAACAAGCCGTAAAACCATGCCTTGCGCGAAAAGAAATAAGTCTCGGGATCGGAATATTGATCCATCCGGTCCGGAAACAGGATGGTGCAGATCAGGAACAGCAGAATCCCGTAGGCAATGACGAACAGGTAGAGCCCGAACGTCCATTTATCGACCTTCGACAGGCCAAGCTCGAACCACCAGAAATGCACGATGGTCAGCAGCAGATAGATGGCCCACGCCGTATGCACATAACCGACGGATTTCAATTCCGGGTGCTGCACCGGCCGCGCCAGGCCGGTCAGCAACCGAGACATGCTCAAACCGGTTATGATGCCGACCAGAATGCGGATGTGAAAGAACGCATCAACCGATGTGGGAAGTGACGTCACAGCTTGAATGC
The DNA here is from genome assembly GCA_963829395.1 of uncultured Alphaproteobacteria bacterium. Taxonomy (GTDB): domain Bacteria; phylum Pseudomonadota; class Alphaproteobacteria; order Rhizobiales; family Xanthobacteraceae; genus BOG-931. Next base: position 135,410 of record CAWHHX010000010.1, read on the forward strand.
CTCGTACGTCCCCGGGTGAAACAGCTCGTCGACCGAAACGCGGCGCGACGAGAGACCCTGGGCGTGATGCTGGCCGAGGAAATAATCGAGCACTTTGCGGTTGCGCTCGACGCCATATGACCAATAATCCTCGCCCATGAGGGTGCGCGCATTTTTGAGCGCCTCCTCGACGAACGGCAGCGTCACCTTGGTGGCCGATGTGTCGGAGAGCCGCGCCAGGCCGATCGCCTTCGCCTGCTCGAACGCCTTGAACACGGCGCCGGGCAGCCATGGATGCCGCTCGGCGAGCGTGCGGCGGATGCCGATGACATGCATGATCGGAAAAAATCCGGTGCGCTTGAAATAATCCTTCGCAACGGCGACCGGATCGGGAAACAGCCAGCCGATATTCGGATGGCCTTTTTCGATCGAGGCTCGGCGGCCGCGGCGCGATGAAGCCGTCGATCTCGCCGGCTTCCAGCAAACCGGAAATCGTCGCACCTTCGGGCGCGTTGTCGAGGCGCACGCCAGCCGGCAGCTTGATCGCGAGCTTCTCCGGCCGCCCCGGCTCCTCGATGCCACCGCGGATCCAGTGAATATCGGCAGGCTTGACGCCGTAATCGTCGTCAAGGAGCGCACGCGCCCACACATTGGCCGTCAGCTGATACTCCGGCAGGCCGACTTTGCGCCCTTTGAGGTCTTGCGGCTTCTTCACGCGATCGGTGCGGACGTAGATCGCCGTGTGACGGAAAGCGCGCGAGACGAAAGCCGGCACCGCGATGTAGGGGCAATTGTCCTGGGCGGTCTTGACCGTATAGCTCGACAGCGAAAGCTCGCAGATGTCGAATTCGGCGGCGCGAAAGGCGCGGAAGAAAATCTCTTCCGGAACGAGCGTCATATAGATCGGATCGACGCCGTCGACAGCGACACTGCCGTCGATCAGGGCGCGGGTGCGGTCGTAGTCGCCGACGGCGACCGAAAGTTCCAGCTTAGCCATTCTCTCCCTCTTCCGGCGCCAGTCCCGTCGACATGGAAGCGCGCGCCGGGTTGTGCCAATAAGCGATTAAATCTTCGCAACCGCCCGGAGGTCGAGCGATGCGCTTGCCGATGTATCAGGTCGATGCCTTCACGGACAGTCTGTTCGGCGGCAATCCGGCCGCGGTCTGCCCGCTGCAAGCATGGCTGCCCGATGCCACGATGCAGGCGATCGCGGCGGAAAATAATCTCTCCGAGACCGCCTTCTTCGTGCGCGATGGCGGCGACTATGCGCTGCGCTGGTTTACGCCCACGGTCGAAGTCGATCTTTGCGGGCATGCGACCCTGGCGGCCGGCCATGTGGTGTTCAATTTTCTCGAGCTGCAACGCGACAGCGTAAGCTTTCACACGCACAAGGCCGGCACGCTCGTGGTCGCCCGCCGCGGCGACACCCTGGTGATGGATTTTCCGTCCTGGCCGGCGGCGCCGTGCCAAGCACCGGCCGGCCTGCTCGCGGCTTTGGGCGGCACGCCGCGCGAGGTGCTGCGTGCCCGCGATCATCTCGTCGTTTACGAGGCCGCCGCGGAGATCGCAGCGCTCAAACCCGACCTCGCCGCGCTTGGTAAAGTCGACTGCTGGGCCGCGATCGTGACCGCGCCGGGCGACAACGGCATCGACTTCGTGTCGCGATTCTTTGCGCCGGCGCAGGGCGTTCCGGAAGATCCGGTGACCGGCTCGGCGCACTGCACGTTGGTGCCCTATTGGGCGAAACGCCTGGGCAAGACCGACTTCGAAGCGCGCCAGCTGTCGCGGCGCGGTGGCGCGCTTCACTGCGCGCTCAACGGCGAGCGCGTGAGCATCGGCGGAAAGGCAGTCGTTTATCTGGAGGGGCAGATCGAGGCGTAGCCGAGCGTTGAGTTGCGGCGAAGTATTCTGTAAAGTCATTCAACGCTCAGGTAAACAGATGTTGAAAATCGAGAACGAACAAGAGGAAGACGGTCGATGGATCGCGGAAATACCCGCGCTGCCTGGCGTATTGGCTTATGGAACGACCAAGGCCGACGCGAATGCCAAGGCTCAAGCCTTGGCGTTGCGCGTCATTGCCGACCGTCTTGATCACGGCGAACCACTGATCGGATCGCAACTCCGAATTATTGCCGAACTACGCTAACTGAAGCGCCAGGCCTTTAGTCGAAACTGCCTTACGGCCGACCCAGCAGCAGCCGATCGGAATCATCCTTGAGCTGCACGCCGGACATGCGCCGCGCACGCATGGCGCGCAGCATGTGAGCGAGCTTAAAAGCGGCGTCGTCATAGCCGATGCCCTCGGGCCGGATGTTCGAGATGCAGTTGCGGTCGGCGTCGGTCGTCTGCGCATGCGGTTGCCAGGTCAGGTACGCGCCCATGCTGTCGGGCGCCGAAAGCCCCGGACGCTCGCCGATCAGCACCACCACGCAAGCCGCGCGCAGCGCACCCGCGACAGCATCGCCGATCGCGACCCGCCCATGGCGGACGATCACGAGCGGTGCGACCCGCCATTGCTCGGCACGCAGCGCCGGCAGCAGGCTGGCTAAGACCGGCTGCGCGTGCGCCTGCACGGCGCGCGCCGACAAGCCGGCGGCGATGACGCACACGACATCATGCTCATCTTGGTGCGGCACCAGCGTGGCTTCGGCTCCCGCCGCGAGACGGCGGCCCAGGTCGGGACGCATCAGATAATGCTGACGATCCTCGGCCGCGCTTGCGACCGCAAGAACGGGGCCGCCAAGCTCGGCCAGTCCGGCGATCAGACGCCCTTCGTCGAGGGGCTCCTGCACCGCATCGCGAGCGCGGGCATGGGCGAGCTGAAAATCGAGCAGCGGTCCGGTCGCAAGCGATGCTCCGGTCCTCTGGAGCCCGATGCGCGCTGCGGTCATCCGGCGGAGCCCGCTCCAAACGCCATCGTCTTCCGCGGATCGCGACGGTGGGCGATCGGACGGCGCGGTCATGGGATCGTCTGCCATGGATTCAGCCGCTACGCGTCAAGCTGACAGCAGGGCACGGAAGCGGCCCGGCATGCTGCGCGGGCGGATCCGGTTGGCGGCATCCATCAGGCCGTGCCGTCCGAGCCAAGCTTCGAATTCCGGCGCCGGCCGGCGACCGTAGAGATCGCGCATGACCAGCGCATCATGGAACGACGTGCTCTGATACCCCAGCATGATGTCGTCGGCGCCGGGCACGCCCATCACGAAGTTGACGCCCGCGCCGACCAACAAGGCCAGCAGCGTGTCCATGTCATCCTGATCGGCTTCGGCGTGGTTGGTGTAGCACACGTCGACGCCCATCGGCAGACCCATGAGCTTGCCGCAAAAGTGATCCTCAAGGCCGGCGCGGGTGATCTGCTTGCCGTCGAACAGATATTCCGGGCCGATGAAGCCGACGACGCTATTGACCAGGAGCGGCTTGAACCGGCGCGCCACCGCGTAAGCGCGCACCTCCAGCGTCTGCTGGTCGACGCCGTGATGGGCGTCGGCCGACAGCGCGCTGCCCTGCCCGGTCTCGAAATACATGACGTTGTCGCCGATGGTGCCGCGGCGAAGCGCCAGCGCCGCCGCCTGCGCCTCCTGCAACAGCGCGAGGTTGATCCCGAAGCTCTTGTTGGCCGCTTCGGTGCCGGCGATCGACTGGAACACCAGGTCGACGGGCGCGCCCTTGTCGATCAGATCGAGCGTTGTCGTGACATGCGCCAGCACGCAGCTTTGCGTCGGGATCTCGAGCTTGATGCGAATCTCGTCGAGCATGCACAGTAACGAGCGCGCGCGCTCGGGGCTGTCGGTCGCCGGGTTGATGCCGATGACGGCGTCGCCGGCGCCAAGCAGCAGGCCATCGAGAATGCTCGCCGCGATGCCGCGGGCGTCGTCGGTCGGATGGTTGGGCTGCAGCCGCACCGACAAGCGGCCGGGCAATCCGATGGTGTTGCGGAACGCGGTCACCACCGCGCATTTCGCCGCCACCACCATGAGATCCTGCGCCCGGCTGACCTTGCTCACGGCCGCCGCCATCTCCGGCGTGACGCCGGGCGCCAGCGCGGCGAGTACCGGCGTCGTCACCTCGTCCGACAGCAGCCAGTCGCGGAATCCGCCGACGGTCAGATGCGCCACCGGCGCGAACGCCGTCCGGTCATGGCTGTCGATGATGAGCCGCGTCACCTCGTCGGTCTCGTAGGCAACGACGGCCTCGTTCAGGAACGTCTTGAGCGGCAGGTCGGCGAGTGCATATTGGGCGGCGACGCGTTCCTCGCCGGTCGCCGCCGCAACGCCGGCGAGCTGGTCGCCGCTGCGCGCCGGCGAGGCCTTGGCCAGCATCGTCTTGAGATCGGGGAACGTGTAGTGATGCGCTCCGGTCGTCGCCGTGTACATGGTGAGATCCCGCCTGGCGGCCAGGCGGGATTATGCTGCGCTTTTCCGTTCCGCTCCACCGCCCTGTCGTACGCGAACGCCTCGCCGCAGCTTCCGTCGCCACGCACCGCCCAGAGAGCCGGCACCGATCGGCGCGCTTTGCATGTCGGCTATCCCGATCCGGCCCTCCATCGCCTTATTCGGCGGCGATTGAATATTTTTCATGCAGTTGTTTCGGCGCCACCGTCACTTGATTGCGGCCACGCGTTTTCGCCTCATACAACGCTTCGTCCGCCCGCTTGAGCAGGATCTCAAAGCCGAACATGCCTAACGTCGCGCCGGCCACGCCGATACTGACGCTGATCTGATTTTCATCGCCCGGAAACACTCGCGAATGATCTTGTATTTGCTTTCGCAACCGCTCGGCGACAATTTCCGCGGCCAATTCTTCGGTTTCCGGCAACAACAGCACGAACTCTTCGCCGCCTAAGCGCGCAACAATATCCGTCTCGCGCTTCATTGAACTACAGTCATCGGCGATTGCCTTTAGGACCAGATCGCCCACGTCATGGCCAAAGCGGTCGTTGATCGATTTGAATTTGTCGACGTCGAGCATCAGCAAAGAAAGCGGCCGCCCGTACCGTTGGAAGCGCCCCCACTCCGCGCGCGCCAGTATTTCAAAGTGGCGGCGGTTAAAAATGCAGGTCAATCCATCCATGGTCGCCAGCAATTCGAGACCCGCCGAAAGCCGTTCCGAATTCCCGCGTTCACTGACGGCATTTGGCAGCCAGCGCATGAGAAGCACGCCAATGACAAAACATCCGGCGGCAATATTGATCAGCTTCGGGATAATGAGGAGTGCCGGGATACCAAGAACCCCGGCAATCGCCGCCGGGAAGAATCCGTATTGGCTGCCGAAATACAGACCAAAATAGATATTTTCCACGATGTTGCGGCAGGTATCCAATGCGACGACCAACAACAGCAGCCGGGTCGTGCCGAATATCTGCGGATTGCGGATATAGTAGAAAAGCACCGTGCCGAGGACGCCCGACCAAAGAGCGACCGTCACCCAATAGACCGATGCCGCTAACAGGTGCATGCTCGGCGCCTCTAACCAAATCCTTGGCAACTAAGCCGGCGCAAACCAATCATTATTGATGGCGGCCGCGACGTGGCGGAACGCCTCCTGTGCCACCAGAACACCGCATCTAAGAAGTTTTGGTGATAAAACTCTGAGCAATTCAGAACATCGATTAAAGCTGCAATTTTCCGCCGCCGACCAAACAGCCGGCAGCGGCTAGGCATTCACGGGTGGCGGTATTTCTACTTACGCCTGTCAGTTCATCCCCGCGCCGTGCACGTCATTGCGGTCGCTCGCCCAACGGCGATTCCAAGTATCGTTGCCTAGCACACCGAATGCTAACGCAATTTCTGTCAGTCCCATTTTAGGTTCGTCACCGTCATTTCTTTCACCCGCTCAATACGCTTTGCGCAAGCCGCGCGCGCGGAGGCGCACGCGTCGACCTAGGATCTTTCGCGGCTGCGTGGCAACACGGCCCGCGCTCGCTTTCATTCTTTCTAAATTCGTCATCTAACAATCAACCATACCAACATCACGCACCGGTTTTTGCTGGCCGATTGCGAACAAATATGTGATCTATTTGTGCCGCAGACGATCCTTAAGAGCGCCAGTTTTTAGGTGATAGCGGCGTTGTGGGAGTGTTGGCAATGGCGCCCGCTGTCGTGGTGCCTTTCTACAACCAAAGCGACGTTTCGGAGCCGCTGGTCGTCAGCAACTCCACGGACATTATCGGTTCGGTCGTTACCGACACACTGGTTCAGAAACACCGCTCTTTGCATGTTCGCGGCAACCTCGTCGGCACCCTGACGATCGAACCGGGCGCCAACGTCGTCATCGACGGTTTTGTTGATGGCAAAATCATCAATCGCGGCGGCCGTCTCGTCGTCGACCACAAACGCCTCACGGCCAGTGTTACTATGGACGGGCCGCCGGAGAGCGAAGCTGGCGCCATCCTGAAAGTCAATTTGACTGCGATTGCGTTCAATTGGAAAACGCTTGCCAAGCGCACCGCCGCCGAATGTGCGGCGGTCATCGAGTGCAACGCTTACGGCTGCGGCATCGATCCGGTCGCCGGAGCATTGGCCACGTCCGGCTGCCGAACTTTCTTCGTTACCGATCTTGCCGAAGCCAAACGTGTCCGCAAGGTCGCTCCTGAACTCGACCATCTACGTTCTCCACGGCTTTTACGCCGGAACCGGGCCCGCCTTCACGGAGCTTAATGCGCGGCCTGTTATCAACAGCGCACTCGAGCTGGCCGCGTGGGATGGCTTCGTCACATCGGCCGGGTGGACCGGCGGCTACGCGCTGCACGTCGATACCGGCAAAAACCGGCTCGGCTTGTCGGTGGAGGAAGCAGTCGCGCTTGCACCGCGGCTCGATGGATTGAACCACGGCATCACGCTGCTGATGAGCAGTTTGGCGGGCGCCGGAAACACTGATGATCCGCAGAGCGAACGGCAGATTGCGTTGTTTCGCGAACTGCGTCGGCTCTATGCCTACGTCCCGGCTTCGCTGGCCAGCTCCTCCGGCATTACCGCAAACCCGAAGTGCCACTTCGATCTGGTCCGCGCCGGCTCGGCGCTGTTCGGGATAAATCCGACACCCGGTTCGGCTAATCCAATGCTTCCGGTCGTGGAGTTGCGCGCCCGCATCGTGCAGGTCCGCGACGTTACGCCGGGCGAACCGTTCGCCGACCGGGAAGGTCGGTTTGCAAAGCGCCGTCGGCTGGCGTTCGCGTCAATCGGATACGCCGACGGCATTCCACGATCGTGGCGTTCCAAAAATCGGCTGCACGCCGTGATCGGCGGCCACCGATGCCCCGTCATCGAGCACCCTTCATTGGACCTGTTGCCGATCGACGTCACCGATCTGCCCGATGCTCGGGCGGCGAGGATCGGCGAAATGGCTACGTTGATCGGATCGTCGATCAGCATAGACGAGGTCGCCGAGGCGACGAAATCCACCGGCCGAGAGGTGCTGAGTGGTCTCGGCAGCCGCTTCCATCGCGTCTACTACGCCACCTGACATTCTTGAGCCAGCAACCCCATGCAAAACAAGGAGCGTGACATGTTTACGAAATCCAACGGCGACACCGATCGAGTATCCCCGCCTGTGCAGCAGGCGCAACAGCCGCAACGGCCGCCGGCGACGCGGGCGGGGGAGCAGATCTCGACCGATCAGGCTTCCTCCATCAGTCGCGGCATGACGGTGATCGGAAAAATCTTCGGTGAGGGCACCGTACAAGTTTTCGGCCACGTCGAAGGCGAGCTTCGGGCGCTCACCATTTTGATCAACGAAGGCGCCAAAGTGGAGGGCGATGTCATCGCCGAGGAATTGACCGTCGGTGGACAGGTCAAAGGGACCATCCACGCCAATCGCGTCAAGCTGAACGGCACCGCCGTGGTCGAAGGCGATATTTTCCATCGATCGCTGTCGATCGAGGAAAATGCGCGTTTCGAAGGATCGTCGAAACGCGAGGACAATGCTGTCGATGTGCCGCACATCCCGCTTCGCCGCACGGCGGCCCAGGATGATCTCAAGATCAAGGTCGCCGCCAGCGCCACCGAGGGCAATCGGAAACCCAACGGGGCGCCGGGCCACGACGGACACGCTGCCGCGGCAGCTTCGTAGTCGCACGCAAGGCATAGACGCGCGGCTGAGTAAAAGCGGACGTGACGGCTGCCATTTGCTGCGTCTGCTTCGGCGTTGATTGCAGCAATCAACGCCGCCGCTGCGCTACCGCGCCTGCGACCGTTCACCGCCCCGCAAACGGCTCCGCCGGCGCGATATCGGTCAGCCGGAATTGCACGCGCTCCTCGCCTTGCCAGCGGTCGAGCGCGAACGAGCCCGCCGCATGGACTTGCCGGCCGCGGTTTTGTAACAACGCGGCGCCGAGTTTTTGTCCGCCGGCGCGGAAGGCGATGCCGTTGATGCCGGCGCCGTCGGCGGATTTGAGCCGCACGCGGATGTGCGCCTGCCCGGCCTCTTCGGCATAGACGACGGTATGCGCCGGCAGCGCGATCACCGGCTCCGGATTGCCGGAGCCGAACGGCCCGGCACGTTCGATCATCGCCACGAGTTCGGCGTCGGCCGCTGCCGCACTCACGGCGCCGTCGATCATGAGGCCGTTGGCGCGGCGCGAAACCTGCACATCGGCGGCAAGCGCCGCTTCAAGGAAAGCACGGAGCGGCGCCAGCGCCGCTTTGCGCAACGTGACACCGGCCGCCATGGCATGGCCGCCGCCCTTGACGAGCAGCCCCTCCGCCACGGCACGGCGCACCGCGCGGCCGATATCGACGCCGGGAATCGAGCGGCCGGAACCGGTGCCGATGCCGCCCGGTTCGAGCGCGATGGCAAACGCCGGGCGGCCGAATTTCTCCTTCAGCCGCGCTGCGACCAAGCCAAGCACACCCGGATGCCAGCCTTCCGCGGCGGTGACCACCACCGCGCCCTTCTCTTCGATGCCGAGCGCGGCCATGGCTTCGGCCTCGGCCTGCGCCACGGTCTCCATCTCGATGGTCTGCCGCTCGCGGTTGAGCCGGTCGAGCTCGGCCGCCATGCGCGCCGCCTCGACCGGATCGTCTTCCAGCAGAAGCCGCACGCCGAGATCGGCGCGGCCGATGCGGCCGCCGGCATTGATGCGCGGGCCGAGCAAAAATCCGAGATGCCAGGCTTCCGGCGGACCGGACAGCCGCGCCACGTCCATCAGGCTCGTGTGCCCGACACGATTGCGCTGGCGGAGCGCGATCAAACCCTTGGCGACGAAGGCCCGATTGAGCCCGGTCAGCGCCACCACATCGGCAACGGTGCCGAGCGCGACGTCGTCGAGAAACGACAGGAGATCGGGCTCGGGCCGCTGCGCGGTCCAAAACCCGCGCGAGCGCAGCAGCCGATTGACCGCAACGACGGTCATGAAGACGAGCCCGACCGCCGCCAGATGACCGAGCCCGGACAAGTCGTCGCGCCGGTTCGGATTGACGATGGCGACCGCCGGCGGCAGCACTTCGTCGGCCTGGTGGTGATCGATGACGACGACATCGACGCCGAGCGCGCGCGCTTGCGCCAGCGGCTCGATGCTGGTGGTGCCGCAATCGACCGTCACCAGGAGCGTCGCGCCGCGCGCGGCGAGCGCGCGTACCGCTTCCACATTCGGGCCGTAACCCTCGAACAGCCGGTCGGGAATGTGGATCAGCGGCTCGATGCCGGCGCAACGCAAGAAGCGCGCGAGCAAAGCAGCGGAGGTAGCGCCGTCAACGTCGTAATCGCCGAAGATGGCGACGGTCTCGCCGCGCGCGATGGCATCGGCGATGCGCGCGGCCGCCTCGGGCATGGCGGCAAGCACATGCGGATCGGGCATCGAACGCTTGATTGTCGGATCGAGGAACGCCTCGACCGCATCGATCTCGACATTGCGGCCGGCGATGATGCGCGCGAGCAGTTCGGGAAGATCGTGCCGCTGCGCGATCGCGAGCGCCCGCGCCGCGCCGCGGGCATCGAGCCGGTCGCGCCAGGCGCGCCCGGTCGCCGAGCTTTCGACGCCAAGGAAAAGGCCGTCGGTCACGGCGAACTCGCGCGATTCGAATCCCATGCATCACCCTACCCGATTTCACGCTGCATTAACGCAATTGCCCATGGAATAAATTCGTGAAACGCGCCAGGATTGTCGGCTTTCGGGCCAAGCTGGATATCCCAAGGCGAAGCCATTACGTGCGCTTTTGGCACACACGACGGCCATGGGAGCGAACAACTCTATGCATGCGATCTATGCTACGAATTGGACATGAGCCCGCCGCCCGACCAGAAAGAGCCAGTCGTTGAACCCACGCCGAGCAACGATCCGCCCGATGAGCTGACCGCCCGGGCCCTTCGTCAGCGTATCCGCCAGCAGGAGCTCCTGGCCGAATTGGGGGTCCTGGCGCTGCAACGCACCAGCTTCAAGGGCATGCTCGATCACACCGCACGCATGACCGCCGAAGGATTGGACGCGGAATATTGCAAAGTCATGGAATACATACCGGCCGAGAACCGCCTTCTGGTCCGGGCCGGCGTCGGCTGGGAGCCGGGCGTCGTCGGCACGGCCAGCGTGGGCGCCGATTTGGCGTCTCCCGCCGGCTATGCCTTGCGCACCGGCAAGCCGGTCATTTCCAACCACCTCGAAAATGAGCAGCGCTTTCGGACGCCGGACTTGCTGGTTGAACACGGCATCCGCCGCGCCATGAACGTCATTCTCCAAGGCGACGGCTCGCCATTCGGCGTGTTGGAAGTCGACAGCAAATCCGAAGGCGAGTTTAGCGAGCACGACCTGGCCTTTTTACAAGGCGCCGCCAACATTCTCGGCATGGCGATCGAGCAGCAGCAGTATCAACGCAAACTGCAAGCCGCGCTTGATCGCCATCAAGTGCTGCTCAAGGAAGTCAACCACCGCGTCAAGAACAGCCTGCAGGTGGTTTCGGCGATGCTGCAGCTCCAAGCCAACGCGATCGGCGATCAAGCCTTGAGTGAGCGCCTCAACGAAGCCGCGAGTCGGGTGAACGCCGTCGGCCGCGCCTATGAGCGTCTCGCGTATAATGCCGATTATGAGAATATCGATTTGATCGAGTATCTGCGCGAAATCATCGGCGACCTGGAATTGACGGTGGCGCCGTGCGAGATCCAGTTCGACGCACCCGAAGCTATTCAATTTCCCGCCGACCGCGCCATCCTGGTAGGGCTGATCATCAATGAGCTGGTTTCGAACGCCGGAAAGTATGCTTATCCTGATTGTCCGAGCGGCCCGATCTGGGTGCGGGTAACGCTGCAATCAGACAAGCAAGCCATCTTGATATCGATCCGCGACGAAGGCGTCGGCCTTCCCGCCGGCTTTGACTCGACGACAAGCAAACGGCTCGGCACGCGCCTGGTCAATGCCCTTTCACGGCAACTGGGCGGCGAACTGACGCTGCCACCTTCGGCCATTGGCACCAATTTCACGCTGCTGATTCCGCTGGTATCCGCCTAGGCCACGTCGCGCGGAAACCATTCTTGTGGTCGAAGACGACGACGCATTGCGCGACCGGCTACACCGCGAACGCCATCACGGGCGGCTCGACCCCGATGTCGAACTAATTTCCTAGCCGTTTACGTACGAATCTCTCGCCCGCAAAATCCGGACGCTGCTCGACGCAATGCGAAAGTGAGAAGGGCTGTCGTTGCCCGCGGTCTAAAACTTGTCTAGCCGCCGGTGTTCGCCTCTGATCCAGCGCACCGTGCCGGTGACGGAGCGCATGACCACGGTCTGGGTCTCGACGATGTCCTTGCCGAATTTCACGCCCTCGAGCATGCGGCCGTCGGTGATGCCGGTGGCGGCGAACAGGCAGTCGCCGCGCACCATGTCCTCGATCTGATATTTCTTACGCGGGTCGCTGATGCCCATCTTGGCGGAGCGCTCGCGGCGCTCCGGGGTGTCGAGGATCAGCCGGCACTGCATCTGGCCGCCGATGCAGCGCAGCGCCGCCGCCGCCAGCACGCCCTCGGGCGCGCCGCCGATGCCGAGATAGATATCGATGCCGGTCTTGTCCGGCTCGGCGGTGTGGATCACACCGGCCACGTCGCCGTCAGAAATCAGGCTCACGGCGGCGCCGGCCTTGCGCACGGCGGCAATGATGTCGGCATGGCGCGGCCGGTCGAGCACGATCGCGGTGATCGCCTCGGGCTTGACGCCTTTTGCCTTGGCCAAATTGCGGATGTTCTCATCAGCCGGCGCGTCGAGATCGACGACGTCCTTGGGATAACCGGGCCCGATTGCGATCTTGTCCATATAGACGTCGGGGGCGTGCAGCAGCGTGCCCTGCTCGGCGATTGCCAGCGTCGCGATGGCACCCGGCATATTCTTGGCGCACAACGTAGTCCCTTCCAGCGGATCGACGGCTATATCGACCTTGAAGCCGCCTTGGCCGCCGACCTTCTCGCCGATGAACAGCATCGGCGCTTCGTCCAATTCGCCCTCGCCGATGACGACGGTGCCGTCGATCGGCAGGTTGTTGAGCTCGCGCCGCATGGCGTCGACCGCGGCCTGATCGGCAGCCTTTTCCTCGCCACGGCCGCGCAACCGCGCCGCATTGACCGCCGCGCGCTCGGTCACGCGCACGATCTCGAGCGTGAGGATGCGCTCCAGGATGAGGCTGTGCGGAACGGTAATCGACGCCATTATTCTTTTCCTTGCAGTCTGTTACGGTCAGTTCTTCTCGATCCGGATGACTTGCGGCCGACCTGAGATTACACGGTCGCGGCGCACCGCGGCGAGCGCCTTGTGCACGGCGTCCTCGCTGGTCGCATAGGTAATGAGAATGACGGGGACCGGGTCGCCCGATTTCCCCGGCTGGCCGGCGCCTTGCGCCCGCGCGTCGTGGCGCTGCACGATCGACTCCAGCGAGATCTGCCGCTGTGCCAGCCGCCGCGCGATCGTTGCGGCGCTGCCGGGACGATCGCGCGCCAACAGCCGGATGTAGTAGCCACCCTCGTGGCGCTGCATCGGCGCCTTGCGGATCGCCGTCATGCGCGCGGCCGGCCGGCCGAATGGCGGCGTGCGCACGCCGCGGGCGATATCGGCGAGATCGGAGACGACGGCGGATGCGGTCGCCATGCCGCCGGCGCCGGGCCCGACCAGCGTGATCGGCGCCAAGCCCTCGGCATCGACCGTCACCGCGTTGGTCACCCCCATCACTTGCGCGATGGCGGAGTCCTTGCGCACCATGGTCGGATGCACGCGCTGTTCGATGCCGGCCTCGGTCCGCACTGCGACGCCGAGAAGTTTTACCCGGTAGCCGAGCTCGCCCGCCGCATCGAGATCGGCCAGTGTGATCGAGGAGATGCCCTCGACATAAACCGCCGCCGGATCGACTTTGGTGCCGAATGACAGACTGGCCAGGATCGAGAGCTTCTGCGCGGTGTCGTGGCCCTCGACGTCGAACGACGGATCGGCCTCGGCATAACCGAGACGCTGCGCCTCGCGCAGGCAGTCGTCGAACGAGATCCGCTCCTCCTCCATGCGCGAGAGGATATAATTGCAGGTGCCGTTGAGGATGCCGTAGATGCGCGTGAACGAATTGCCGTTGAGGCTTTCGCGCAGCGTCTTGACGATCGGGATGCCGCCGGCGACCGCAGCCTCGAAATTGAGCGCAACGCCGTGGCGTTCGGCGAGCGTCGCCAGCTTATGACCATGCGCGGCGAGGAGCGCCTTGTTGGCGGTGACGACCGGCTTGCCGGCGGCAAGCGCCGTCTCGACCGCCTGTTTGGCCGGATCGCCGGCGCCGCCGATCACCTCGACCAGGACGTCGATTGCCGGATCGGCGGCGAGCGCCACCGGATCGGCAACCCAGCGCAATTTCTTCAGATCGATGTCGCGCTTCTTGCCGCGCGACCGGGCGCTGACGGCGACGACCTCGATCGGGCGGCCGCAGCGCGCCATAAGCTTGTCGCGCTCATGCGCCAACAGGCGGACCACGGCCGTGCCGACAGTCCCCAGTCCGGCAAGACCGACTTTCAGCGGCTCGGGCATGAAACGTCGCTAACCTGAAACGTCGCTAACTCAACGCGCTAGCTTGGGATGACAGCGATCGCCGACTAACGTCGGGTCGCAAGGGGTACGACGTTGTGCAGCATTTCCGGCCCTGTTTCAAGAAAGCGCCGGATATTGCGCGCCGCTTGCCGGATGCGCTGCTCGTTCTCCACCAGCGCGATGCGCACATGGCCTTCGCCGTGCTCGCCAAAGCCGGCGCCCGGCGACACTGCCACGCTCGCCTTCTCGACCAGAAGGGTGGCGAACTCGACGCTGCCGAGCGATTGGAACGGCTCGGGTATCGGCGCCCAGGCAAACATCGAGGCGCGCGGTGGCGGCACCGGCCAGCCGGCGCGGCCGAACGATTCCACCAGCGCATCGCGGCGGCGCCGATAGGTCGCCCGCATCTCGTGGATGCAATCGTCGGGACCGTTGAGCGCCGCCGTGGCCGCCACCTGGATCGGCGTGAACGCGCCGTAATCCAGATAGGATTTCACCCGCGCCAGCGCCGCGATGATGCGCTCGTTGCCGACCGCAAAGCCGATGCGCCAGCCCGGCATCGAATAGGTCTTCGACAGCGAGGTGAACTCGACGGCGATATCCATGGCGCCAGGCACTTGGAGCACCGAGGGCGGCGGATCGTTGTCGAAATAAACTTCGGCGTAGGCCAGATCCGAGAGGATGAAGATGTTGTGCTTTTTCGCAAACGCGACGAGGTCGCGATAGAAGTCCAGATCGGCGACGCAGGCCGTCGGATTTGACGGGTAACACGTGACGATGGCGATCGGCTTCGGGATGGTGTGCTGCACCGCCCGCTCGAGCGCGCCGAAAAACGCCGCGTTGGCTTCGACCGGCACCGAGCGGATCGCGCCGCCGGCCATCAGGAAGCCGAAGACGTGAATCGGATAGGTCGGATTGGGAACGATGATGACATCGCCCGGCGCCGTGATGGCTTGCGCCACGTTGGCGAAGCCTTCCTTGGAGCCGAGCGTGGTGACGATTTGGGTGTCGGAATTGAGCTTGACGCCAAACCGGCGGGCATAATAGGCGGCTTGCGCGCGGCGCAGACCCGGTATGCCCTTGGAGGCCGAGTAGCGATCGGTGCGGGTCTTCCCGATCGTCTCCTTGATCTTCTCGACGACATGGGCGGGAGCCGGCAGGTCCGGATTGCCCATGCCAAGATCGACGATGTCGGCGCCGCCATTGCGCGCGCCGGCCTTGGCGCGGTTGACCTCTTCGAACACGTACGGCGGCAGCCGGCGGATGCGATAAAATTCTTCCATTGGGTCTAGCGGCACGTCGAGGGATCGCCCCTACACTCTTATCACTGCCCGGCGTAGGCGTTCATGCCCGAAGTGGACGGCTGGGCCGCGGGCTTGGCCGAGGCGGCCGATTTCTTCTGCGGGATGGACCCGGTCGTCGTTGGCGCATTCGTCACCGCCACCGGCTGCACGTTTCCCTGCACGCCCTGGGCTTGCGCTTCGGTGTTTAGATGATTGCGCTCGTAAACGAGGTCGTCGGTCGCCTGTTTGACCTGATCGGGCGTCAGCGTCGTTTCCGTCCGCGCCGCCGGCATATCGTGGACCGCTGGGAACACGGCGTCGGTGGAGGAGCAGCCCGCCATAAGCAAAGCCTGGCCGACCACAGCCAAGGCTGCGAGCGCAAGCGTCGCGAAGCGTCCCGAACTATTCACCCTCGTCCCCGCTGGGTCCCTCACGGACCGTCTTTGGACCCACTCAGCCTCACTGGGCCATTCAACCGTGGCCTGATTACACCCGGTTGACCGATGTCTTATCGCTCCCCTGCCTGAAGGCTTACTCTCCCAATGGTTTACAAAAAACCACCCAACCACCACTTAAGCGTTGTAATAACGCGCTAATATGGTGGAAACAAGGTCCCAAGGCCGCGGATGGGACGGGGCGGATCGCCGCGCACCGTCGCCGTGTCATGCGGCATTCGTTTTGCAAGACGCCTGAAAACTCGCCTTGCGCAGCGGATTCGAGCGGGCCATTTCTGCTGCAAGGGCCGAGCTTAGGCCCGCCCCGGATGGGGAATTGAGGGAACGCTCGTGCGAGCTCCGTCGCAAGAACCGATGAAAGTCGGCGCCGTGGATGTGGAGGCGTTCTCGCGCAATTTGGCGCGGCTCGTCGAAGAGGGCGGCAAAGCGCTCGCGGCCTACCTCAAGCCCCGCGAGGATGGTCACGGCAACCGCGAAATGGCCGAGGAGGTCAACGAAGTCGCCAAGACCCTTGGGCAGGTGGCGCAATACTGGCTGGCCGACCCGCAACGGACCCTCGAACTGCAGACCCGGCTGGGCCAGGCCTATCTCGATCTGTGGGCGTCGGCGGCCAAGCGGCTGGCCGGCGAACCGTCGCAACCGGTCGCGATGCCGGCCGCCAACGACAAACGCTTTGCCGACCCGGAATGGACGTCGAACCAGTTCTTCGACTTCCTCAAGCAGGCCTATCTGCTGACCACGCGCTTCGCCAATCAGCTGGTCAGCGAGGCCGAAAATCTCGACCCGCACACCAGACAGAAGGCCGAGTTCTATGTGCGGCAGATCGTCAATGCGGTCTCGCCGTCGAACTTCGTTCTGACCAATCCGGAATTGCTGCGCGAAACCTTCACCAGCAATGCCGACAACCTGGTGCGCGGCATGCATATGCTGGCCGAAGACATCACCGGCGGCGGCGGCGATTTGCGGATTCGCCAGTCGGATGCCGCGATGTTCGAAGTCGGCCGGAATCTGGCGACCACGCCCGGCAAGGTGATTTTCCAGAACGACATCATGCAGCTCATCCAATACGCGCCGTCGACCGCGACGGTGCTGAAGAAACCGCTGCTGATCGTGCCGCCCTGGATCAACAAATTCTACGTGCTCGATCTGACGCCGGAAAAATCCTTCATCAAATGGTGTGTCGATCAGGGCATCACGGTGTTCTGCGTTTCCTGGGTCAATCCCGACGCCCATCTCGCCACGAAAAACTGGGAAGACTATATCCGCGAGGGCCCGCTCGCCGCGCTTGAGGCGATCCAGCAGGCCACCGGCGAAGACGAGGTGCATAGCGTCGGCTATTGCGTCGGCGGCACGCTGCTGGCGGTGGCGCTGGCGGCCATGGCCGCAAGAAACGACGCGCGCATCGTGTCGGCGACGATGTTCGCCGCCCAGGTCGACTTTACCTATGCCGGCGATCTGAAGGTCTTTGTCGACGAGGAGCAGGTCGAGCTGGTCGAGCAGCGCATGGCCGAGCGCGGCTATCTCGAAGGCAAGTCGATGGTGACCGTCTTCAACCTCTTGCGCTCGAACGACCTGATCTGGCCGTACATCATCAACAATTACGTCAAGGGCAAAGCGCCCTTCCCGTTCGACCTGCTGTATTGGAATTCCGACGCCACGCGGCTGCCGGCGGCGAACCATTCGTTCTATCTGCGCAACTGCTATCTCGACAACAAGCTCACCAAGGGCGGCCTGACCATCGGCAATACCCCGATCGATCTGAAATCGATCAAAATTCCGGTCTACAATCTGGCGACCCGCGAGGATCACATCGCGCCGGCGAAGTCCGTGCTGCTCGGCAGCAAATATTTCGGCGGCCCGGTGCGCTACGTGCTGGCCGGCTCCGGCCACATCGCCGGCGTGGTGAACCCGCCGGACAAGCACAAGTACCAATATTGGACCGGACCGAAACCGCGCAGCGCCAACCTCGAAGGCTGGCTCGCCAAGGCAACCGAGCATCCGGGCTCGTGGTGGCCCGATTGGCTCGCCTGGCTCAAAGCGCAGGACGCGACCGAAGTCCCCGCCCGCATCCCGGGCGATGGCGCGCTCAAAGCCATCGAGGACGCGCCGGGAAGCTACGTGAAGGTGCAGGCTTAGTAATGGGCAAACTGCGGAAGACGCGCGGGTCAAAAAGAATCGCCCCTACTTGCGGAAATCGCCGGAGCTTTGGAGGAATGACGACTAATTTCGGTCGGATGCGCCAACCTTTCGCGACTTTTCCCAGCCACGGGCAGCACAGTGATGGACGGCGCGCCTACGGAAACAGCGCCACCTGCTCGAGCCCGGTCGTCTCGGCAAAGCCAAGCATGAGGTTCATGTTCTGCACCGCTTGGCCGGACGCGCCCTTGGTCAGATTGTCGAGCGTGGAGATGATGATGGCACGGCCGGCGGCGCGGTCGGCGGTAACACCGATGAACGTCATGTTCGAGCCGCGCACGTGGCGGGTCTGCGGTAGCGTACCGAACGGCAGCACATGCACGAACGGCTCCTGCGCATAAGACTTTGATAGCAGCGCATGAAGATCCTGTGGCGAGGCTTTGAGGCCGCGCACATAAATCGTCGACAGGATGCCTCTGTTCATCGGCACCAGATGCGGCGTGAAACTGACGATCACGTCGCGGCCGGCCGCTTTGGAGAACTCCTGGTCGAGTTCGGCCATGTGGCGGTGGTGGCCGACGCCATAGGCATGAAAACCTTCCGACACTTCCGAAAACAGCATCTCCTCTTTCGCCGCCCGGCCCGCTCCGGTCATGCCCGATTTGGCGTCGATGACGATCTCGTCGGGATCGATCGCCTTGCCGCGCAACAGCGGAATGAGCGCAAGCTCCGCGCAGCTCGTATAGCAGCCGGGATTGGCGACGAGCTGCGCCGCTTTGATTTGGGCGCGATAGATTTCAGTCAGTCCGTAGACCGCTTTCTGTTGCAGCGCGAGCGCGGAATGCGCGTGGCCATACCAGCGCGCATAAGCCGCCGGATCGGCAATGCGGAAATCGGCGGACAGATCGACCACCTTGATCGCCGGCAGGCGCGCCAGCAGATCGGCAATGACAGTCTGCGTCGTGCCATGCGGCAGCGCGCAGAACACGAGGTCGAGGCCGAGCGCCGGCCAGTCGACGTCGGCGAGCGCGGTCAATGTCGGCAGAGTGTACGGCGCGAATTGCGGAAACACCTCGGCCATCGGTTTGCCAGCGCGGCGGTCGGCCGTGAGCAGCGCGATCTCCACATCGGGATGGCGCAGCAGCAGCCGCACCAATTCCGCACCGGTATACCCAGAGGCGCCGAGAACGCCGACTTTCGCTTTCGCAGGCATGATTCAACCCCTTGAGGCTTGACGATACTAAGCCAGCGTCCGCGGGATTATGTCAGGGAAGGCGTGCCGCGGCGCCGGCGGCACGAATTTTTACGCCTTACGCGCGAATTCGTGCCGCGATGGTATTACGGCGACGGCGCGTGGCAGCGGCGATGGTCAAAGACCCGATCATGAGCGGCCATATAGAGGCCGTGCGCGGAACCGTCAATGCGTTCGGCCAAACGCGTCCCGGCCTCATTCTTTTACGGTCGGCATGGCATATTTGGAGGTCGATTCGCTGGCGGCTCTCGGCGCCGGCCGCAATTCCGGGAATTCATTGGTAAGGTCAACGGCTTCGCATGGGTAAAGCAGCAAAAAACAATAAAGGCCCGAACTCCCCCGACCTGTTCGCCAATCTGGGCGAACCGCGCGCGGCGGCACGCCGTGCCGCACGCAGCGGCCGGGCGCCGGCGCGCGCCTCTGCCGGCGAAGCCGGCTACACGGCCAAGCACATCGAGGTGCTGGAGGGGCTCGAGCCGGTGCGCCGCCGGCCCGGCATGTATATCGGCGGCACCGACGAGAAGGCGCTGCATCACCTGTTCGCCGAGGTGATCGACAACGCCATGGACGAGGCGCTCGCCGGCCATGCCGACTGGATCGAGGTCGAGCTCGCCGCCGACGGCTTTGTCACCGTCACCGACAATGGCCGCGGCATTCCCGTCGACGCACATCCGAAATTCAAGAACAAGTCGGCCCTCGAAGTGATCATGTGCACGCTGCACGCCGGCGGCAAATTCGACTCCGAGGTCTACGAGACCTCCGGCGGCCTGCACGGCGTCGGCGTATCGGTGGCGAACGCACTGTCCGAGCGCATGGAGGTGGAAGTCGCGCGCGGGCAAAAGCTCTATCGCATGGCGTTCGAGCGCGGCAAGCCGAAGACCAAGTTGCTCGACGCCGGCAAGGCGCCGAACCGCCGCGGCACCAAAGTGCGCTTCCGGCCGGATCCGGAGATTTTCGGCGCCAAGGCGCACTTCCGGCCCGAGCGCGTCTTCAAGATGACGCGCTCGAAGGCATATTTGTTCGGCGGCGTGGAAATCCGCTGGTCGTGCGCCAAGGAATTGCTGCGCGGCGTCGAAGACGTTCCGGAAGAGGCGACCTTCCATTTCGCCGACGGCCTGAAGGATTATTTGTCGGAAACGCTCACCGGGACGACGCTGGTCCATCCCGACATTTTCACCGGCAGTGCCGGCAAGACCGGCACCCACGGCGCCGCGCAATGGGCGGTGGCCTGGACTGTCGACGCCGACGGCTTCCTCAATTCCTATTGCAACACCATTCCGACGCCTGACGGCGGCACCCACGAATCCGGCGTGCGCACGGCGCTGACGCGCGGGCTAAAAGATCACGCCGAGCGCACCGGCCAAGGCAAGCGCGCCGCCGCGGTCACCTCCGATGACGTGATGACCGGCGCCGCCGCCATGCTCTCGGTGTTCATCCGCGAACCGGAATTCCAAGGCCAGACCAAGGATCGGCTCGCCACCGCCGAGGCGCAGAAGATCGTCGAGCAGGCGATCAAGGATCCGTTCGACCATTGGCTCGCCGGCAATCCGACGCAGGCCAGCAAGCTCCTGGACTTCGTGGTCGAGCGCGCCGACGAGCGCATCCGCCGCCGCCAGGAAAAGGACATCGCGCGCAAGAGCGCCGTGCGCAAACTGCGCCTGCCCGGAAAACTCGCCGACTGCACCAACAGCGCCGCCGAAGGCTCCGAGCTGTTCGTCGTCGAGGGCGATTCCGCCGGCGGCTCGGCCAAGCAGGCGCGCGACCGCGCGGCGCAGGCGGTGCTGCCGTTGCGCGGCAAAATTCTCAACGTCGCGTCCGCCGGCAAGGACAAGCTGCAGCAAAACCAGCAACTCGCCGATCTTGCCCAGGCGCTCGGCTGCGGCACCGGCGTGCACTATCGCGACGAGGATTTGCGCTACGGCCGCGTCATCATCATGACCGACGCCGACGTCGACGGCGCCCATATCGCTTCGCTGCTCATCACCTTCTTCTATCGGCAGATGCCGCAGCTTATCGACAAGGGGCACCTCTACCTCGCGGTGCCGCCGCTCTATCGGCTAAGCCACAGCGGCAAGATCTTTTATGCGCGCAACGAAAAGCACCGCGACGAGATTCTGAAAAAGGAATTTCACGCCAACGCCAAGGTCGAGGTCAGCCGCTTCAAGGGGCTCGGCGAGATGATGGCCGCGCAACTGAAGGAAACCACGATGGACCCGAAGAAGCGCACGCTGCTGCGCGTCGTCCTTGTCGCCGACGACCGCAAGGATACGGAAAAATCCGTCGAGCGGCTGATGGGCACCAAGCCCGAGGCGCGCTTCGCCTTCATCCAAGAACGCGCCGAATTCGCCGGCGACGACGTGCTGGACGTTTGATCCGCGGCGCGGGCGCCCTAACGCCCGCAGCAACTTGGCGAATGTCTCAAGTCGAGCCGCTATTTTGCGAACAGCTCGTCGGCGGCGGTGATGAGGCCGGTGTCGGGATGCTTGGCGCAATATTCACCGAGCTTCTTGGCGTTGGCGACGAATTTTTCGGTGTCGATCACCGGCGGAGAATCTTCGTCGCGATAATAGCCGTCCATCCAGGCCAAGATCACGCCGATATCGTCCTTGTCGGCAGCCTGGAATTTCGCGCACGTCCAGGTCGAAAGATCGATCGAGGTCGCCGAGGCAGACGTGCCGCCAATCATAAGTCCGATGACGAGTGCGCCGATCGCGCCGGTAATTGGTCGCATGGATACGTCTCCTTGAGCCGAATTTCTTGCCTCCGACGCTTCTTGCCTGCACTTGCGTGCTTAGTCCAGGCCGTCCGCTCATGTCGCAACGAGCGCTGTCGGCGCGGCGTGTGACGATCACAGCGGTGAGTATGGTGCCGTCGGCGGCGGTGAAATCATCGTCGCGTGGAGTACGTAGCGCATCGGCCCGTGGCTGATCGCGTCGAACGGCCAGCATGTCGTGAGGACGAGTTCGCGGCCGGTGGTGAGCGGATCGATACCCGATTGATCGAACCGCACGATCGACCAGCCGTCGGCGCGGTAGTGGAAGGTTTTGCCATCGTGACGCGTGACGTCGATCTCGTCGCCGATGGCGACATCCTTGAGAAACCGGAAATGGGTGTCCCGGTGCGCGGCGTAGAGCGCGACCCCGCGTTCGCCGGCTTCGGCGGTGCGCTCCACATGGCCGGGGCCGAACGCCAGCGCTTGGCCGCTGCTGCCGGCGAGCGCGATCGCGCTCGCGCCGATCCGTTTCACCGTGATGCGCGCGTCGGGCCAGGTATCGGCCCAAGGCCACGGCTTGACGGCGCGGCCGGTGGTGATGGTTTCGGCAAAGGCGCGTTCCAGCAACACCTGCGCGAGCATCGCCTTGGCGTGGATATAAATGCCGTGGCCGAACAGGACCGCTCCGGCAAGCGCGAGAACCGCAACGAGCCGCCGGCTTAACAACAATCGGCCAACGAACATCAGGCTCATGCGGCGCCTCGTGAGAAGGAAGGCGCGCGGCTTCGGGGGAAAGCCGCGCGCCGCGGGCAAGGCTGGGGTCGGGGGACGAGGGACCTTGCCCGGAACATGAATCACGAAAGGCAAAAGTGTTCTTCGGTAGACATTTTGATCAGCCGAACGCGCTTCGGCGGCCCCGCTCGAGAAGGATCAACGCCAGCGCGATCAGCAACGCGCCCGCGCCCACCGCCATATTCCATTCGGCATCGGTACCGGTCGCGGGCAGCACAACGCCCGGAGTCGATTGATTGCCGGCCCAGCCCACGCTCAGCGAGCCGCGCACGGCGACGTGAACGCGGGCGTCATGCTCGTCCGCGCGTCGCTCGATCGCGGGAGCCGCGCGAACGGGCTTCGGTCCCTCGCCGAACACCTTCTCGAAGTCCCAACCGGCCGGCAGATTGAGCGGCAGCTCGGCGACCCTGAGCGGTGCGCCTGCCGGACGGCTCGGCGTCTGGTCGACCGCAACCAGGCTCGTCAGCCGCGTCACCAATTGATGCTCGAGCGCAAGAGCCAGGATCACCTTGTTGGCTTCTTCCGCAGTCAGCGTGCGCATGGTTTGCGCGACTTCGGCGTCGGCGATCTCGCGGCGCGCCCACAGCTTCGACAGGCCCCTGCCCTCCGCCGCGTTGGCGAGCGGCAGCGTCACGCTCCAGGGCCGATCACCGATACGGCCTTTGATCTCCACCGTGCCGGCGAGCTTGCCGAGCTTGGCGGCGAGAACCAGCGGTTCGCCGCGATAGAGGTCGGGCAGCACATCCGGCGTCATCTCGGCTTTGGTGTCGGAGAACGTCGCCGACAGTTGCGTCACCGCCGGGCTTTCGAGCTTGCCGAACAGTTCGCGCATCCGGCTCTCGACCTGCTCGACCGAGCCGATATGGGTGAAGGTGCCGCGGCCGAGTTCGGCGGCGCGGGTCATCAGAAAGGTGTTCGGCGCAGAGCCTATTCCGACCATAAAGACGCGCGAGCGGCCGCGCATCGACGTGATGGTATCGAACAATTGTTGTTCGTTGCCGATGCAGCCGTCGGTCAGGAACACCACCTGCCGCACCGTGTTGCCGTCGGCGTGATGATCGGTGAGCGCGGCGCGCATCGGCGGGATCATCTCGGTGCCGCCCGCCGCCTGCAACGCGGTGACGAAGGCATTGGCTCGCGCCAGATGCTCGTTGTCAACGGCGACCACGTCCGGAAACAGCGCGTCCATGGTGTTATCGAACCGGATCACGTTGAACCGGTCGTTCGGCTGCAATCGGGAAAGCGCGTAAAGCAGGCCGGCCTTGGCTTGAGCGATCGAGGTGCCGCCCATCGAGCCGGAATTGTCGATGACGAAGACAACCTCGCGCGGCAGCGGTTTTTGCTCCGCGTCGTTCACCACCGGCGGCGTCACATAGGCCAGAAGATAGTCGCTGCCCGCGACCTGCTCGCGAAACAGGCCGACGGTCGGCGTCTTCTCCGCCGCCGCGGTCCAGGTCAGCTCGAAGTCGCGATCGGCCGGAACGGCGCCGTCGGCGAGTGTGATCACCCGGGTCGAGCTATCCGGATTGTCGATCTTGACGTTATGGAAATGGCTCTTCACGTCGCCGAGCGGAAATCCCGCATGCAGGCGGATGCTGATGGTCGTGGGATTGGTCGGCGCGTGATCCGCCGGGTCGAGGACCGGCGGCGAAATGCGATTGCGGTCCGGCACCGGATCGTTGCTGGCAACGCCCCAGCCATTCTCGCCCGTGCGCAAATCGACGGTCTGCACCACCGGCGCCGGGTTGTAACGCGGCCCAATTGCCATGGGGATGCGGAGCGAGAACTGGTCGCCCGACTTGTGCACCGGCTCCTGATATTCGATCTGCACCAGCACGGTTTCGCCGGGCCCGATATTGGCGACCGCGTTGGTGAAGATGTTCGGCCGCTCCTGTTCGGTGAGCGCGGCTTTTTGCCCGTTCTGTTTCGCCTGCTCGTAGATGGCGCGCGCCTGTTGCCGCTCCTTGATGTCGCCGACCACGACGCGGTCGCCGATCACCATCTTGAGGGTATCGACCGCGCCGCCATCCGGCAGCGGATAGACGTAAATTCCCTCGACCCAATCCTTGCCCGTGTTGCGGAAAATCTGGGTAACGCGGGCGCGCAGCGTCGGGCCTGATACGGTCACATCGACATCGATGCCGAGACGCTCAGCATCGGTGTAAGCTTCGCCGTCGGTTTTCAGGATCAGCGATCCGGATCGCGCGTCGCTCGGCCGGGCGAGCGTCGCGGCGCGCGCGCCGCTCGAAAACGACAGCGCCGCGGCCAAGAGCGCCGCCACGCCGATCAGCGCGGTCAAGACGCGCCAGCGTCGATGCAGTTCGAATTGTGCCGCCAGAAACGGCCAGGCCGCAGAGTCCATAACCCACCATCATGGTTTGCTCCTTTGAGGTGCGTCGCAATGGCTCCGCATTTGTCGGATGGGACTGCCGCCGCGCGAGCGTGATGTTCGGCCTTGTTTGGTCGCGGCCAGCCGCGGCAGCCGGTCGGCGAGGCGGCCGGGTGGGGATTTGTACGGATTTTTACGTCTGATAGTGTTTGGGATTGAGGGGAGACAGCATTGTCGTCCGAGCAAGAGTTTTCCGGCGAGCAGAGCCGCCAGATCGCCGCGCTCATTCGCGAGGAAATCGCGCGTCGGCGCATGTCGCGACAGCAACTCGCCGACAAGGCGAAGCTTTCCCTGTCGACGTTGGAGAAAGTGCTGGGCGGGCGCCGCCCGCTAACGCTGGCGACCGCCGTGCGCGTCGAAGAGGCGCTCGGCGTATCGTTGCGGCGAAGCACGCCCGAAGCCGAGGCGCCGGCGAAGGACGGTGTCGCGCCGGACGGGCTTGGCGCGTATTCGCGGCGCAGCGTGGCCTGGCTCGAAGGCGTCTATGTGACGGTCCGGCCGTCGTTTGGCGACCGCGGCGCGGTCTACGCCTATCGCACTGAAATTCTGTGGGACGAGGCGTCCTCGCGCCTGGTGTTTCGCGAGGCGGAGCGCGTCGACGTGGAGTTCTCGCAATACGGCGAAGTCGCGGTACCGAACCAGTCGGGTCACGTCTATCTCGCCACCAACCGCCACGGCCAGCATCGGCTGATCACGGTGTCGCGCCCGATGATCTCGGGCGAGATGTATGGCATCATCGCGACGCTGCTGGCGGGACGCGGCGCCTTGCTCACCCCGATCGCCGCCCCGATCGCGCTCTTGCCGGTCAAGAATGTGCCCGATGCGGCCTACGGCCGGATTGCAACGAGCGACGCGCGCGGCGCGATCTACCGCGACCATTTACAGCGCGTCACGGGCGAGCAGTTCGCAATGTTCCTGCCGTGAGCCGGCGCGTACGCATTTGAGCTCGTCATCGAGCCGCGTCTTCCGTTTCGGGGCATTTACGGCGATCTGGCGAAGCCAGGCGCCGCTGCGGTTGGCGATGTTTGCAAACGAACGCGCTACGCCTGCATCCAAGCGACCAGCGCTTGAGTCACCGCCTGCGGGCGCTCGATGGTCGACAGGTGGCCGCAGTCCGGCACGGTGACGAGGCGCGCGCCGGCGATGCTGCCGGCAATCTCCTGGGCGAGCTCCGGCGGCGTGCCCTGGTCCTGCGCGCCGACGAGCACAAGCGTCGGACAGGCGATGGCGGACAGTCCCGGCCGAGAATCCGGCCGCGTCATGATGGCTTGTTGCTGGCGCAGATACGCCTCCACGCCAGTCTCCTCCGCCATGGCCCTGACCCCGTCGCGGAGCGCGACATCGGTGTGACGGTCGGGATGCACAAAAAAGACAAACGAGTTGTCGGCCACCTGCATCAGCTTGCCGGCACGCGCCAGCGCCATCGGCGCCTGGCGGCGCGCGGTCTGCTCGGCGGTTTCCGGCCGCGCCCCGGTATCCATCAACGCCAATTTGGCGACGCGCCCCGGCGCCTGACGCATGATCTCAAAGGCGATATAGCCGCCCATCGACAAGCCGGCGAGCGCGAAGCGCGGCGGCGCGGCGGCCAGAATCCGGCTGGCGATTGCCGCCATCGAGTCGTCGCGGGTGTGGTCGGCGATGGTGACCGGACCGAACCGCCACAGCGCCGGTATTTGCTCGGCGTAAAGCCGCGCCGAGCAATTGAGCCCGGGGATGAGGACGATCGGCAAGCCGTCGGAGGCAGCATTAGGCATCGGCATTGGCTCGTTTTGGCGGCATCGAAGGGAAAGTGAAGGATTAGCCTTAACTGACCGCCCTTGCCGCGGCGCCGCCCGGTTGACTTTCGTGGACGTCGAACCTATGTTCCGGGCACCTGAGCCGCGGGCGGATTCGACGGTCAGGCGCGTCATTTCCGTTCAATTCATGGGTTCCGCGTCCGGGTTTCCGCGCCCGGCGTGGCCCGACCTGAGGGTTTATGTCCTTTTCACATCTCGGCTTGTCCGAAAAAGTTCTCGCCGCCGTTGCGGCGGCCGGTTACAAAACTCCCACCCCGATCCAAGATCAAGCGATACCCCACGTGCTCGCGCGGCGCGACGTGCTCGGCATCGCGCAGACCGGCACCGGCAAGACGGCTGCGTTCACGCTGCCGATGCTGACCATGCTGGAGCAAGGCCGCGCCCGCGCCCGCATGCCGCGCACGCTCATTCTGGAGCCGACGCGCGAGCTCGCCGCGCAGGTCGAGGAGAATTTCTCCAGGTACGGCGCCAAGAGCAAGCTCAACGTCGCCCTCATCATCGGCGGCGTCTCGTTCGACGATCAGGACACCAAGCTCATGCGCGGCGTCGATGTGCTGATCGCGACGCCGGGCCGCCTGCTCGACCATTTCGAGCGCGGCCGGCTCTTGCTCAACGGCGTCGAGCTTCTGGTCATCGACGAGGCCGACCGCATGCTCGACATGGGCTTCATTCCCGACATCGAGCGCATCTGCAAGCTCGTTCCCTTCACCCGCCAGACGCTGTTCTTCACCGCGACCATGCCGCCGGAAATCCGGCGCATCACCGAACAGTTCCTGCACAATCCGGTTCGTGTCGAGGTGTCCAAGCCGGCGACCACCGTCGCCACCACCAAACAGCTGCTCGCCAGATCCGGACGCGAGTCCCACGACAAGCGCGACACGCTGCGCCGCCTGATCCGCTCGGCGGAAGGCTTGAAGAACGCGATCATCTTCTGCAACCGCAAGCGCGACGTGGCGACGCTGCATCGCTCGCTGCTGCGCCACGGCTTTTCGGTGCTGGCGCTGCATGGCGACATGGACCAGGCGTCGCGAACCGCGGCGCTCGAGGAGTTCCGCAAGGGCGACGTCGCGCTGTTGGTCGCCTCCGACGTCGCCGCGCGCGGTCTCGATATTCCCGACGTGAGCCACATCTACAACTTCGATGTGCCGCTGCATCCCGACGACTACGTGCATCGCATCGGCCGCACCGGCCGTGCCGGGCGCACCGGCACCGCCATCACCATCGTTGCCGGCTCGAATGACGCCAAGGCGGTGGCGGCGATCGAAAAGCTGATCGGCAACAGCATCCCCTTCATCGACGAGCAATCGCTCCCGGCACCGGCGGCGCCAGCACCGGCGCAGACCAACGCCCCGCAACGCCAGGCGCAGCCGCGCCGTCCGCGTCCGGACGGTCATCGCCACGCCCACCGGCCGGCGGCCGCCGCTGCGGTGGCGCGTGCGCCGCAGCGAGCGGCGCAACCGGCCAAGAAGCCGCGCGCCGAGGATGCCGACACCTCGCACCTGCCCGCTTTCTTGCTCCGCCCGGTGCCGCTGAAAGCATAGCGTTTTTGCCGCTGCGATGGCCGGCGCCGGTTGCGGGATTGCCCCGCATCGATTGCGTTTACCCCTCCTTCATCGCTTTCTTTTAGGCTTCAACCATTCCGGGCAGCCTGTCGCGCTGCTGAAATTTAACTTCGGTAATTTTTAGACGAATTGGAGCGAAGCGGATGGCCGTGCCCAGCGACGAGCACGAACGTACACTTGCCTTTGCCGAGGTCGCGCTTCAACAAATCAAGGCGCTGCGCCAGCCGGCGTCGCCGCGACATTTTCAAATCTGGTATCAATACGCCACCGGCTACACGCCCGAACTCAATCGCTCGATCAACGAACTGCTGGCGCAAAAAGGCGAGCTCAGCGAGGCCGACATCGACCAAATCTACGACACCTACGTGTCGTCCAACCGGGTGAGCGACCGGCTCGACACGCTCGGCTCGCGCATGGCCGGCGAGATCAAGCAGGTACTGGACATGATCGACACGGCCGCCGGTTCGGCGACCAGCTACTCCGCCAGCCTGGCTGACGCCAGCGAGAAGCTGCAGGGCGCCAGCGCCGACCTGCCGGGCGGCAACGACGGCACGGCCTTGCGCGCGGTGATCGAGCTCCTCGTCACCGGCGCCAAGGAAATGGAGACCAGCAACAAAACACTCGAGGCGCGGCTGTCGGCGTCGCGGCAAGAGATCGAGCAGCTGCAGCAGAATCTCGAAACGGTCCGAGCCGAAAGCCTCACCGATCCGCTCACCACGCTGGCGAACCGCAAGTTCTTCGATGCCGAGCTCGGCACGTTCGTCGCGCAGGCCAAGGCGAACAGCGAGCCGCTGACGCTATTGATGAGCGACGTCGACAACTTCAAGGCCTTCAACGACAAATTCGGACATCTCACCGGCGATCAGGTGTTGCGGCTGGTCGCCATGGCGGTGAAGCAGAACGTCACCGGGCAGGACATCGCGGCGCGCTATGGCGGCGAAGAGTTCGCCGTCGCGCTGTCGAAGACGGCGCTGCGCTCGGCGCTTACCGTCGCCGACCACATCCGGCGCGCCGTCATGAACAAGGAATTGATGAAGCGGTCGAGCGGCGAGCGCCTCGGCCGGGTCACCGTCTCGATCGGCGTGGCGTTGCTGCGGCCGACCGACACGCCGCAAACCCTGATCGAGCGCGCCGACCAATGCCTCTACGCCGCCAAGCGCAACGGCCGCAACCGCGTGATCTGCGAGAGCGACCCGGAGGCGCAGGACAGCGCCGGGGCCGTCGCCGCCCGCGTGGCGTAGCGCGCAACACACGGCGCCGCGCGGCGGGCCGGTCCGAAATCCGTAACTCAATTCTGCAGGAAAGCCGCGGCGGCTTTGAACGTCGATTCGGGATCGTTCGCGATTATGGTTTTCGCGTTTCTCGGTCGTTCGGCCCGGAACGACGGAGGCTTTAGTGATGCGCCGGAGCGCCGCCGATCTCGACGCCGGTGGCCGGCTCGATCTGGACCGATTCGCCGCAGCCGCAGGCCGAGGTCTGGTTCGGGTTGTTGAACACGAACTGGGCCGAGAGCTTATCGACCTTGTAGTCCATCTCGGTGCCGAGCAGGAACAGCACCGCCTTGGGATCGATCAGGATGCGGACGCCCTTGTCCTCGATCACCTCATCCAGCGGATTGACCTTCTCGGCATATTCCATGGTGTAGGCCATGCCGGCGCAGCCGCCGTTCTTGACGCCGACGCGCACGGCCTCGATCGGCCGGTCGGCTTTCGCCATCACCGACTTGATGCGGTCCGCGGCGGCGTCCGTAAGCCGCATCACCTGAGGTCTCGGCCGAGAGCTGGCCATGGTTTAAATCCTCGTTCCAGTTGCGAACTGTTGTAAGTCAAAAACTCCTAACAATCGCACTCACTTGATGTAATGCGCCGGCGGCCGGCGCGCAACTCGCCACGCAAATTCACCACATATTGAGCACGGCGCGCGCCTCGTCCGACATCCGGCTCGGATCCCACGGCGGATCCCAGACGATGGTCACTTTGGCCTCGCGCACGCCAGGCACGCTGGCGACCGCATTCTCCACCATGGCCGGCAGCTCCGCCGCCGACGGGCAGTTCGGCGTCGTCAGCGTCATATCGACCTTGACGACGCGGTCGTCGTCGACGTCGACCTTGTAGATCAGGCCGAGCTCGTAGATGTCGGCGGGAATCTCCGGGTCGTAGACGGTCTTGAGCGCGTTGACGATCTCGCCGCCCAAGCGCGCCAATTCGTCCGACGGAATGGCCGACGGCTGCTCCGCGGCAACGTCGGCAACGTCACCGCTGACGACGTCGGGTTTCGGGTCATCGGTCATACGAAAAAATCCTGAGCTTTGACGAGCGCCTGCGCCAGGCAATCGACCTCCTCGCGCGTATTGTACATGGCAAACGACGCGCGGCAGCTTGCGGTGACGCCGAAGCGCGCCAGGAGCGGCATCACGCAATGGGTGCCGGCGCGCACCGCCACGCCGGAGCGGTCGATGATCGTCGCCACATCGTGCGGATGCGCGCCCTTGATTTCGAACGAAACGATGGGGCCCTTGTCCTTGGCCGTGCCGAAAATGCGCAGCGAATTGATCTCGCGCAGCCGGTCCTGGGCGTAGCGAAGGAGCCCCGCTTCGTGGGCGCGGATGCGCGGCTTGCCGACCGAGGCGACATAGTCGAGCGCCGCGCCGAGCCCGATCGCCTGCACGATCGACGGCGTGCCGGCCTCGAACTTGTAGGGCGGATCGCCGTAGGTGACGTTGTCTTGCGTCACCTCGCGGATCATTTCGCCGCCGCCGTTGAACGGCGGCATGGCTTCGAGGTGGCGGTATTTGCCGTAGAGCACGCCGATGCCGGTCGGGCCGTAAAGCTTGTGGCCGGTGAAGGCGTAGAAATCGCAATCGATATCCTGCACGTCAACGTCGGCATGCACCGCGCCTTGGGCGCCGTCGACCAGCACCGGAATGCCGTGGGCGTGCGCGATCCGCGTCACCTCTTTCACCGGCACCAGCGTGCCGAGCATGTTCGACATGTGGGTGATCGCCACCATCTTGGTGCGCGGGCCGATCAGCTTCTCGAACTCGTCGATGAGGAAATTTCCCTCATCGTCGACCGGCGCCCATTTGATCACCGCACCCTGGCGCTCGCGCAGGAAATGCCACGGCACGATGTTGGAGTGATGCTCCATGATCGAGAGGATGATCTCGTCGCCTGCTTTGATGCGCTCGCGGCCGAACGTATAGGCGACGAGGTTGATCGCCTCGGTGGCGTTGCGGGTAAAGACGATCTCTTCCTTGCGGCCGGCATTGAGGAACGCCGCCACTTTTTCGCGCGCGCCCTCGTAAGCCTCGGTCGCCTCGTTGGCGAGATAATGCAGGCCGCGATGCACGTTGGCGTATTGCGACGTATAGGCTTGATTGATGCGGTCGAGCACGGCTTGCGGCTTCTGCGCCGACGCGGCGTTGTCGAGATAGACCAGCGGCTTGCCATAGACCTGCGTCGCCAGGATCGGAAAATCCGCCCGGATGCGGCTGACGTCATAGGCGCCGTTGGTCACTGCGTCGTGCATTCGCTACCTCAGTGCCCGCTCATCCTTCGAGGCTCGCTGCGCTCGCACCTCAGGATGACGGACCGACTTCACAAAACCCAGAACCGTCATCATGAGGTGGCCGCAAAGCGGCCCTCGAAGGATGAGCGGCCCGTAACTTACCCACGCTCTCGCAGCCACGCCGCGACCCGGTCCATCAGCGCCTCGCGCAGGCCGGCATGCTCGATGCCTTCGATCGCCTCGCCGAGAAACGCCTGGATCAACAACGCTTCGGCTTCCGCTGCCGGAATGCCGCGCGCCATCAGATAGAATTTCAGCTCGTCGTCGAGGGCGCCGGCGGTCGCGCCATGGCCGCATTGCACGTCGTCGGCAAAAATTTCGAGCTCCGGCTTGTTGTCGGCCTCGGCGCGATCGGACAGAAGCAGCGCCCGCGTCATCATCTTGGCGTCGGTTTGCTGCGCGCCCTGGCGCACCACGATACGGCCCTGGAAGACGCCGTGCGCCTCGTCGTCGAGCACGGACTTGAACACTTCGCGGCTCTGGCAGCCGCGCGCGTTATGGTTGACGATCAACGTTGTATCGGCGTGCTGGCGGCCCTTGAGCAGCGTGGCGCCGCGGATATTCGCCACCGTCTCCTCGCCGTCGAATTTGAGAAACAGCTGGTTGCGCACGACCGCGCCGCCGGTGGTGAAGGTGAAGGTATTGAAGCGCGCCTTGGCGCCGACCGCCGCCGCCAGCGTCGAGACATGCAGCGCCTCGGCGCCTTCGTCGATGATCTTGACGTGATCGACATGGGCCTCGTCGGCGACGAACAGTTCGAGCGCGGCGTTGACCTGATAGTCGCTGCCGGCCGGGCCTTCGTGGCTTTCGACCAGCATCACGCGGGCGCCTTGTTCGACGATCATGAGCGAACGCACGAAGCTCGCCGCGGGCTTTTCCGACGCCGTGAAGACGAGATGCAGCGGCCGCTCGATGGTCGCGCCGGCGGCAACGCGGATCACGGCGCCATCGCCCATCAGCGCGGTGTTGAGCGCCACGGCAACGTCGCTTGCCGGCGCCAGCTTGCCGAGATGCGCGGAAAGGTCCACGTCGTCGCCGGCAAGCGCCGCGGCGAGTGAGTCGACGGTGAGCCCCGCTTCCAGCGCCGCCGTGTCGGACAGTTCCGGCACGAACGCGCCGTCGACGAACACCAGCCGTCGGGATTCGATATCGCCGAGCAACGCACCGGCGCTCTTCGCCCGCGCCTTGGCCGCCGCGTCCGGCGGGCTCGCCAGCGGCTTGGCGTCGCGCATGAGCGCGCGCAGGTCGGTGTATTTCCAATCCTCGACCCGGCGATGCGGCAAACCTTCCCGGGCGAAGACGTCGAAGGCGGCCGCACGCTCCTTGGCGATCGCCGCGCCGCCCGGCAAATGCGGACGCGCCTGCGCAAACGCCTGCGCCAGCGCGGTCTCCGCCGCGGTCTTGATGACTTTGACTTCAGCCATGACGTTCATTCGTTGCAGTCGGACGGCCCGCGCTTACGCCGCCGCCTCCTCCTGATATTCCGCATAGCCGCGCGCTTCGAGCTCGAGCGCCAGATCCTTGCCGCCGGTCTTCACGATGCGGCCTTTGGACAAGACGTGCACCACGTCGGGCACGATGTAGTCCAACAGGCGCTGGTAGTGAGTGATGACGACGAACGCGCTATTGGGGCCGCGCAGCCGGTTGACACCGTCGGAGACGATGCGGAGCGCATCGATATCGAGGCCGGAATCGGTTTCGTCGAGCACCGCGAGCCGCGGCTCGAGCAGCGCCATTTGCAAAATCTCGTTGCGCTTTTTCTCGCCGCCGGAGAAGCCGACATTGACCGCGCGGCGCAGCATGTCCTGGTCGATGCTGAGCTTCTTCGCCACCTCGCGGACTTTTTTCAAGAATTCCGGCGTCGACAGCTCGGCCTCGCCGCGCTTCTTGCGCTGCGCGTTGAGCGCGGTGCGCAGGAACGTCATGGTGGCGACGCCGGGGATTTCCAGCGGATATTGAAACGCCAGGAACAGCCCGGCGGCAGCGCGCTCGTCAGGCGTCATGTCGAAAATGTTCTTGCCGTTGAAGCGCACTTCGCCAGCGGTCGGCTCGTAGCCGTCCTTGCCGGCCAGCACATAAGCGAGCGTCGATTTGCCGGAGCCGTTCGGCCCCATGATCGCATGCACCTCGCCCGCATTCACAGTGAGGTCGAGACCTTTCAGAATCTCCTTGCCGTCGATCTCGACGTGCAGATTTTTGATTTCAAGCAGCGGCATAATCTCTAACCCGGTTTATCAAAGTGGTTGTTGTTCCGCTCATTCCCGCGCGAGCGGGAATCCAGCTCTGGGTCCCCGCCTTCGCGGGGACGAGCGGTTTGGAGTCCTGCGGGAACGTCATCCGACCGAGCCTTCCAGACTGACCGAGATCAGCTTCTGCGCCTCGACCGCGAACTCCATCGGCAATTGTTGCAGCACGTCCTTGACGAAGCCGTTGACGACCAACGCGGTCGCCTCCTCGGCGGAGAGCCCGCGCTGGCGACAATAGAACAACATCTCGTCGGAAATCTTCGAGGTCGTGGCTTCGTGCTCGAACACGGTCTTCGAATTCTTCGCCTCGATGTACGGCACCGTGTGCGCGCCGCACTTGTCGCCGATCAGGAGCGAATCGCAATTGGTGAAGTTGCGCGCGCCGGTGGCGCGGCGGTGCGCGGTGACGAGGCCGCGATAGGTATTGTTGGAGTGCCCGGCGGCGATGCCCTTAGAGATGATGCGGCTTGTGGTGTTCTTGCCGAGATGCAGCATCTTGGTGCCGGAATCGACCTGCTGATAGCCGTTGGAGATGGCGATCGAGTAGAACTCGCCGCGCGAATTGTCGCCACGCAGGATGCAGCTCGGATATTTCCAGGTGATGGCGGAGCCGGTCTCGACCTGCGTCCACGAGATCTTGGCGTTCCTGCCGCGGCAATCGCCGCGCTTGGTGACGAAATTGAAGATGCCGCCGCGGCCGTTGGCGTCGCCCGGATACCAGTTCTGGATCGTGGAATACTTGATCTCGGCGTCGTCCAACGCCACGAGCTCGACCACCGCGGCGTGCAGCTGGTTCTCGTCGCGCATCGGCGCGGTGCAGCCTTCGAGATAGCTGACATAGGAGCCCTTGTCGGCGATGATCAGCGTGCGCTCGAACTGGCCGGTATTGCGCTCGTTGATGCGGAAATAGGTCGACAGCTCCATCGGGCAGCGCACGCCCGGCGGCACATAGACGAACGAGCCGTCGGAGAACACCGCCGAATTGAGCGTGGCGAAGAAATTGTCGCTGATCGGCACCACGGTGCCGAGATACTTTTTCACCAGTTCGGGATGCTCGTGCACGGCTTCCGAGATCGGCATGAACAGGACGCCAGCCTTGGCAAGCTCGGCCTTGAACGTGGTGGCGACCGAGACGGAATCGAACACGGCGTCGACGGCGACGCGGCGATTGCCGTTGCTCTCACCCTCCTGACCTTCTTCTTCGCCTGCCGGCTTGCGGATGCCGAGCAGCGCTTCGCGCTCGCGCAGCGGAATGCCGAGCTTCTCGTAGGTGCGCAAAATCTCCGGGTCGATCTCGTCGAGCGACTGCGGCGCCTTCTTCGGCGCGGAATAGTAATAGATGTCCTGATAGTCGATCGGGCCGTACTCGACCTTGGCCCAGGTCGGCTCGCGCATGGTCAGCCAGCGGCGATAGGCGTCAAGCCGCCACGCCAGCATCCATTCCGGCTCGTTCTTCTTCGCCGAGATAAACCGGACGGTATCTTCGGAAAGGCCCTTCGGCGCCTTGTCGGATTCGATCTGCGTCTCAAATCCGTACTTGTACTGGTCGACGTCGATCCGGCGGACCTGGTCCACCGTCTCTTGTACTGCCGGCATTCGTCCCTCCGCTCACGGTTTCAAGGACCGCGGGTTGGATTAGTCGGTATGGTCAGGTGCGCCTGGTCTCGGGTCACCCCTTTTGGCCGTTTGAACAATTCAAAAGGCCGCTGAAATCCGTCATCCATAGAGCCATTTAGGCAGCTATGCCCTGTCGCCCCTTAGATAATGCAGTTGTGAGCTTTCTCCAAGCGCCGAGAAGCCTTTCGATGTCGGCTTCCGTCGTGGTCCAGCCCAGACTGACGCGGACGGCGCCGCGCACGAGCGCAGGCGAAACGCCCATGGCCGCAAGGACATGGGAGGGCTGCACCTTGCCGGACGAGCAGGCGGCGCCCGACGACACGGCGACACCGTCGAGATCGAAAGCGATGACGGCGGTCTCCGCCTTCATGCCGTCGAGCGAAAATAGCGTCGTATTCGGCAGCCGCTCGGCGCCGGCGCCGAAAATCACCGCCTGCGGCGAAATCGCCTTGAGGCCCGCTTCCAGCCGGTTCCGCAAGGCCAGCATATGGGCGGCGTCCTCGGCAAGCCGCGACCGCGCCATCGCCGCCGCGGCGCCAAACGCGGCGATGCCGGCGACATTCTCGGTGCCGGCGCGTAAGCCGCGCTCCTGCCCGCCGCCGCGGATGAGCGGCTCGGCGAAATGGATATCGTCGCTTCCTCGCACCAAGGCGCCAACGCCCTTCGGTCCGCCAATCTTGTGCGCCGACAGCGTCAGGAGATCGGCGCCGAGCGCGCCGATATCGCAGCCGATGCGGCCGGCGGCTTGCACAGCGTCGACATGCAAAAGGCCATTTGCCGCATGCACGATCGCGGCCGCTTCGGCCACCGGCTGAATGACGCCGGTCTCGTTGTTGGCGAGCATCAGCGACACCAGCGGCCGGGACGCACGCGGTAGCGCCTCCGCCAGCGCCGCGAGGTCAAGCCTCCCGTCCGCGTCGACTGGCAGATCTTCGATCGTCTCGCGCAAAAACCTGCCGCCGGCGCGCACCGACACATGCTCGATCGCCGACATGAACAGCCGGTCGCGTGGGCGCTTCTCGTGCGCGGTCTCGATTGCCGGTGTCAGCGCCAGGGCGTTGGCTTCCGTACCGCTCGACGTGAAAATCACATCAGCCGGCTGCGCGCCGACGAGGTGCGCCACCTCCTCTCGCGCCTGCTCGATCAGCCGCCGGGCCGCCCGGCCCTCGGCATGAACCGAGGACGGGTTCCCCGTCAGCGTCAGCGCATCCCGCATAGCGTCGCGCGCTTCGTCCCGCAGCGGCGCGGTGGCGTTCCAGTCGAAATAAGCGCGCTCCACCATCCTGCAACTCTCGAATTTTGTTCCGTCATTCCCGCATCGGCGGCAATCCGAACGGAAATCGCGATGCTTACGTCAATTCGCTGGGCCGATTTTCTTGGCCGGCGCTCTGGTCCTACTTTCGCAAGGACGAGCTGGATCATAACTAATCGTGGTAAGCGCGTCGAAATGCTTGCTTTTTGCCCCTAGCCTCGTGCTAGAAGGCCCGAGCCTTCGCCTGCGCCGCCTTATGGAAGGCCGCCAGTTCAAAATCTGAAATGGTGTTAGTCACTTACGTTCGCCTGCCGGTGCCGTCAAGCGCCCGAGCCATGCCGCTCGTTGCAGGGTAAATCGAGGTTCGAAAACATGCCGGAAGTCATCTTCACCGGTCCCGGGGGCCGCATCGAAGGCCGCTATCATCCTGCGCGGCAGAAAAATGCGCCGATCGGCATCGTGCTGCATCCGCATCCGCAGTTCGGCGGCACGATGAATCATCAGATCGTCTATCAGCTCTACTACGCCTTCGTGCACCGCGGCTTTTCCGCGCTGCGCTTCAATTTCCGCGGCGTCGGGCGCAGCCAAGGCGGCTTCGATCACGGTATCGGCGAACTCTCGGATGCGGCATCGGCGCTAGACTGGGCGCAGACGGTCAATCCGGAGGCGCGCAGCTGCTGGATCGCCGGCTTCTCGTTCGGCGCCTGGATCGGTATGCAGCTCCTGATGCGCCGGCCGGAGATCGAAGGTTTTATCTCGATCGCGCCGCCCGCCAATCTCTACGACTTTTCCTTCCTCGCCCCCTGCCCGTCGTCAGGGCTGATCATCCACGGCGACAAGGACGCGGTGGTGCCTCACCGCGATGTCACGACGCTGGTCGAGAAGCTCAAGACCCAAAAGGGCATCGTCATCGAGCAGAAAGTCGTGCCCGGCGCCAACCATTTCTTCGACGGCAAAGTCGAGCCGCTGATGACGTCGGTCGGCGCCTATCTCGACAAAAGGCTCGGCACCAAGGGCGGCCGCACCACCACCGCGGCGTAATTTTCGTAGGGTGGGTTGAGCGCCAGCGAAACCCATCATCGTTTCGACCGTGCCGCCAAGCGATGGGTTTCGCTTCGCTCAACCCATCCTACGCGCTACGTGCAAACTCGCGCCCGGGCGCCGCGTCGATCCACCGGATCAGCTACAATGCCCGGGAAACCGTGATTCGCGAAAAGCGAATTCATTCGCCGCTGTACCGGCTGTCCCCGATTTCCAGCACGCCTTCTGCGTCGCGCGCGTTTTGCTTGCACTGTTTATTTGAGCATGATCCGGAAAAGTGGAAGCGGGTCCGAAACGATCATGGACGGCCGCGCTTGCCATCGCGGCGGCGGGCCTTTTAGCGCCGATCGCCAACGCCCAGCCATCGGACGACGCGACACAATCCGCACAGCCGATCGTAACAAAAGCCCCAGCGGCAACCACCCAGACGGCGAAGACCCAAACGGACACGGCATCGTCGTTCGACGCCAAATTCTATGCCGCCGCCAACAGCGACTACAATTACCGCGGCTATACGCTGTCCAATCACCAGCCGAGCGTCTCGGCCAATCTTGAAGCGACCTACCTGGTGTTTTTCGCCAGCGTCAATACGGCGTCGGTGCAGATCCCGGCGCTGTCGCATTTTCAGATGACCGACACGATCGGGCTGCGGCAGGTGTTCGGTTCCCTGACCATCGAAGGCGGCGTCGCCTATTACAGCTATCCGGGAAGCCGGATCGACGAGTCCTATCCCGAGCTTTATGTGGCGCCGAGCTACGCCGTCTCCGACAAGCTCACGCTCGGCGTGAATGTCTATTACGCGTCCAACTATTACCGCACCGGTGCCTGGGAGAACTACAATTCCGTCACCGGCAAATACGATCTCGGCAAAGGCTGGCTGTTGTCCGGCGAACTCGGCCGCCAAGGTTTTGGCACCACCGGCGCGACGACGTCGTCGCCGGGGATCAAGCTGCCGGACTACGGCTATGGCAATATCGGCGTCACCTACACCTACAAGGCGCTGTCATTCGATCTGCGTTTCCACGCGACCACGCTGTCGAAACAGAGCTGCTTCTTGATCACCGGCACGGGATCGGCGAGCGGGGGATCGAACGGCTGCGAGCCCGCGGTCATCGGCACATTGACCTGGAATACCGGCCTGTCCGACCTGAAATCGGCACTCGGCGAGAAGAAATAAACCGTTGTAGGGTGGGCGGAGCAAAGCGAAGCCTACGCGGACTTTAGAGCGGCCTACATCGGCACGGCGCTATCGCGTCACTCGGCGGCACTCGCCGCCGGCAGCGCGAACGTCTCGACTTTTGACAGATCAAGCTTGCGCGAAGCGTGGTCGATATCGAGCCCGACGACGTTGCCCTCGGCATCGAAATCAGCAACCAAACCCTCGACAATTTCCCGCGCCTCGGCGCCAGGTTTGTCCTTGAGTTCGATATAAAGGCTGTCCGTTTCCGGATAGTAATGCAGCTTCATCGCTCGTCCTCACGGAAATTTCGGTCGAAAAACGCGTTGTGGACCGTTTCTCCGTCGGCCAGTGTTACAACGCGCAGATATCGCGGTCGAGCCTCGCCTGGGACCGAATTCTGCCCCATAACCGGATACGGTCATCCGCCTGGACAGCGCGCCGCACCGGGGCGGCGAGCACCTGCTCACACCACTCGGCGCGAATGTACGGCCGTTTGCGCAGCACCTGCTCGTCGAAATAGCGGGTGGTCTTCAAAACCGGCTCAAGCGCGCCGATACGGCTCCGGCATCAGCCAGCCCATGGTGCGCATGGCTTCGCCGATCTCCGCCACGTAGCCGCAGGTGCAATCCTTGAGTTTTTGTCCGTTCGGCATGACGATGTCGGAGAACCTTTCGCGGCCCTCCGCGGCCGCTTTCATGCGGCCGACCAAGGCAGCCGCTTGCTCGAGACCCAGCACAGCTTGTGCCATTGTTCTTCTCCCTCAGTGCAAATGTAAAATCCGGCCTCCACGACGGATCACGCTCACCAAAACTTACGCCGCCTGACCCTGCGTCGCGCTAGCCGCATGCGCGTCGTTGATCGCCGCGACCGACCGTTCGATCGCCGACC
The DNA here is from genome assembly GCA_963829395.1 of uncultured Alphaproteobacteria bacterium. Lineage (GTDB taxonomy): Bacteria > Pseudomonadota > Alphaproteobacteria > Rhizobiales > Xanthobacteraceae > BOG-931. The sequence continues at coordinate 175,530 of CAWHHX010000010.1, forward strand.
ACAGTCCGGCAATCTCCGCTCCGGCGAGCGAATCGGGCGCCACTTCGCCGATGCTCGAGCCGGCGGCCAGCGTGAGCACATAGCCGGTGCGCTGGCTGACCTGGCCTGACCAGACCGGGATGTTGAGCTTGTCGAAAAACGCCCGCGACTGCACCACCGCCGGGGCTTCCTTGTCGTCGCGCTTGACCGGCGCGGCATTGAGCACGACGGCGTAGGGCTTGTTGCGCTCGCGCGCTGCCGCCACCGTCTCGCGCACCGCATTGAGATCGAAAAAACCGGGCCGCGCCGGAATGGCGACGAGGGTTGCGGCGCGGATCGCTTCCTGCGCCACCACCCACATGCTCGCCGCCGTGTCGATGAAGGCCCACTCGTAGCCCTCCACCATCGCCATCGCCAGCGCGCGCTCGATGCCGCGGGCGCCGCTGCGCAGATGCGGCTCGCGGCCGGGGCGCAGCGAGTGCCAGAGCGTGATCGAGCCCTGTGGGTCGGCGTCGATAAGCATGCAGCGATGGCCGGCGGTGTGGCAGTAGGCAGCGAGATGGGCCGTCAGCGTGCTCTTGCCCGCTCCGCCCTTACGCGACGCCATGGTGATCACGTTCATGCGCGACTCCCCAAAGCCAGCGATGAGAATGCTGCGGCCAATATGGTTAACGAATGGTTACCGAGGGTACCTATAAGCAGTCGGCCCTTGCCGTCATTGCGTGGATTGAAGGGTGGGTCGGGCAAAGCACAGTCTGGGCGGAAAAATACCTCCCCGCCGCTGCGGAGCGCCGGAAGGCGAGCGCGCCCCGACTTTCGGCGCGCTTCCGCGCCCGCGCGCATGCAAGTGGCAACGCTTGTCTGCGCTGCGCGGACATTGGTTGGATGCGCCTTTCGGCGCTTCGCTCCCCTCGGCTTTTTCCGCGGGATGTGAAGGATTTTCGTCGTGCCTGGCAAACCTCGGGCGCGCAGGCGTCGCGAGAACGATGGGTCTTGCCGCTAATCCGGCTCGCCCAATTGCGCCACCGTGCCCGAACCGGACTTTCGCAATGAGAAGCCGAGCACGATATCTTCGGGCGTTTGCCGGAAATGACTGGTGACGGCATGGCGCACGGTCTCGGCGAGTTCGGGCAATGGTCTTTTTCATCGATCCGCGGAAAGGTCACCGAGACTGTCACCAGCCGCCCGTTGCTCCAGTTGAAGCCGACTTGCGGCCGCATGCCGATCGACGCTTCCAGATCGGCTTCCACGGCCTTGGTGTATTTGTAGCCGTCGACCAGCGTGCTGACCATGTCGCAACCGGCGAGACTGAGTGCGAGAACGAGCAATGCGGCAACTCTGAGCATACGACTGCCTCCCCCATGTTCGCGGCGTCAGTATAGCAGGGCGGTGTTTTATTCCCGCAGCGCGTCTATTCCCCTTCCTGCCCCGCGAAGCGGGGAAGGGGGACCGCGCTGCGAAGCAGCGCGGTGGAAGGGGCGTCGGCTCGCGGTAGGCCTGGGCGCCGCATGCCCCCTCCACCACCTTTCGGGTGGTCCCCCTCCCCCACTTCGCTACGCTTCGTGGGGGCGGATGAAGACAACACGCGTTGCCGATGCGCTCATGTACAAGACGGAACGAAACGCAGTAACTTTGACGCTCGAAAAAACGCCACATCGGCCGGATGGCGGGCAACAAAAAACGCTCCGGCGCAGGGAGGGTCGTTATGAGGAAGCTTGCCGCCGCCGTGCTGGCGGGCGCCGCGCTGTCGCTGTCGTTCGCCGCCGTCGCGAACGCCAAAGGCAAAGTGATCGGCGTCTCCTGGTCGAACTTCCAAGAAGAGCGCTGGAAGACCGACGAAGCGGCGATGAAAGCCGCGATCGCGGCGGCCGGCGACAAGTATATTTCCGCCGATGCGCAATCGTCGGCGCAGAAGCAATTGACCGATATCGAAAGCCTGATCGCGCAGAAAGCCAACGTGCTGATCGTGCTGGCGCAGGACGCCGCCGCGGTCGCACCCGCGGTGCAAAAAGCGATCGACGAAGGCATTGCGGTGATCGGCTACGACCGCCTGATCGAAAATCCGAACGCCTTCTACATCACCTTCGACAACAAGGAAGTCGGCCGCATGCAGGCGCGCGGCGTGCTCGCGGTCAAGCCGGCAGGCAACTACGCCTTCATCAAAGGATCGTCCGCCGATCCGAACGCCGACTTTTTGTTCGCCGGCCAGATGGAGGTGCTCAAAGGCTTGATCGACAGCGGCGCGATCAAGAATGCCGGCGAGGCCTATACCGACGGCTGGCTGCCGGCCAACGCGCAGAAGAACATGGAGCAGATCCTGACCAAGACTAACAACAAGGTCGACGCGGTCGTCGCTTCAAACGACGGCACCGCCGGCGGCGCCATCGCCGCCCTCGCCGCGCAAGGCCTGGCCGGCGCCGTGCCGGTGTCCGGCCAGGACGGCGATCATGCTGCGCTGAACCGCATCGCGCTGGGCACCCAGACCGTGTCGGTGTGGAAAGACGCGCGGGCGCTCGGCAGGAAAGCCGCCGAGATCGCCGCTTTGCTCGCCGACGGCAAGCCGATGAGCGACGTTCCCGGCGTCATGAAATTTTCCGGCGGGCCAAAGAAAGTGGCGATGAACGCGCTGCTGCTGACGCCGATCCCGATCACCAAGGACAATCTCGGCGTCGTCATCGACGCCGGCTGGATCAAAAAAGACGAAGTCTGCCGCGGCGTGAAGCCCGGCACGGTCAAGGCCTGCGATTGACCGCGGACTTCGTCATTGCGAGCGAAGCGCCGCAATCCAGCTCTCCGAGCAAGCCGCCCTGGATTGCTTCGTCGCTTCGCTCCTCGCCATGACGATTCGTTCTGGCAACCGCTTTTGCCGAGACGAGGGGACAGCAAGGCTACAGGATGCCTATGAAAGAAACGGCCAAAGTGGAAATCCATCGGCTCAGCCTTTGGTCCCCCCTCACCCGCTTTCTCAAAGCCACCGAGCTCGACACCCGCTTGCTCGGCATGATCGGCGCGCTGCTCGCGATCTGGATCGCATTCCATCTGCTCTCGGGCGGCTTGTTTCTCACGCCGCGGAATTTGTGGAATCTCTCGGTCCAGTCGTCGCCCGTCGCCATCATGGCGACCGGCATGGTGCTGGTCATCGTCACCCGCAACATCGATCTCTCGGTCGGCTCGATGCTTGGCTTCATCGGCATGGTCATGGGCGTCGTCCAGGCCGAGCTGCTGCCGAAACTCGTCGGCTTCGAACATCCGGCGATCTGGATCGTGACGCTGGCGGCCGGTCTCCTGCTCGGCATCGCGCTTGGCGCGCTGCAAGGCTTTGTCATCGCCTATCTCGGCATTCCGTCCTTCATCGTCACGCTCGGCGGTCTCCTGGTCTGGCGCGGCGCCGCCTGGTGGGTGACGAGCGGGCAGACCGTGGCGCCGCTGGACGCAAGATTTCGGCTCATCGGCGGTGGCCCGGAAGGCTCGATCGGGGCAAGCTGGAGCTGGGCGGTCGGGCTGATCGCATGCATCGCCGTCGTGCTGCTGTTGGCGCACGGCCGCGCCCGGCGCAAGACATTCCACTTCCCGCTGCGGCCGATGGCGGCCGAGGTGTTTCTTGGCGGCATCGCCTGCGTGCTGATCCTCGGCGCGGTCACCGTCGTCAATGCCTATCCGTGGCCGATCGGCATCGTCCGTCGCTACGCCGAAGCAAACAATGTCGCCTTGCCCGAAGGTGGCCTCTTCATCGCCCACGGCATCGCCATTCCGGTTCTGATCGCGATCGGCGTCGGCGTGGTGGTGACGTTCCTGGCGACGCGCACGCGCTTCGGCCGCTACGTCTATGCCATCGGCGGCAATCCGGAAGCGGCCGAGCTTGCCGGCGTCAATACCCGCTGGGTGATCATGAAGATATTCATGCTGATGGGGCTTCTTGCCGCCATCGCCAGCGCCGTGTCGATCGCGCGGCTCAACGCCGCCACCAACTCCGAAGGCACGCTCACCGAATTGCTGGTCATTGCCGCGGCCGTGATCGGCGGCACGTCGCTTGCCGGCGGCGTCGGCACCGTCGCCGGCGCGATGCTCGGCGCCGTGCTCATGCAGTCGCTGCAATCGGGCATGGTGCTCCTCGGCGTCGATACCCCGTTGCAGAGCATCGTCGTCGGCGCGGTTCTGGTGGTCGCGGTATGGCTCGACATCGTTTTTCGGCGCCGGACAGGATAGACATGATATCATCCAACGAAGTCGGTGCGATATCCCGCTCGTCCCCGCGAAGGCGGGGACCCAGGGCGAACCGCAACAGCAGCGTAATCCAGCTGGTTTCCCGCCGGCGCGGGAATGAGCGGCGGATGTTGCGGAGCGCCGCGACATGAATGCCGTACGCACGCCGCTCGTCGAGATGCGCGACATTTCGCTCGCGTTCGGCGGCATTCACGCCGTCGACCGCGCGTCGATCGAGCTTCACGGTGGCGAAGTGGTGGCGCTCCTCGGCCATAACGGCGCCGGCAAGTCGACGCTGATCAAGATTCTGTCCGGCGCCTACCAGCGCGATTCCGGCGCCATCTTCGTTCGCGGCGACGAAGCCGCCATCGCCAATCCGCGCGACGCCAAACATTACGGCATCGAGACGATCTATCAGACTCTGGCGCTGGCCGACAATGTCGACACCGCCGCCAATCTGTTTCTCGGCCGCGAACTGCGCACGCGCTGGGGCACGCTCGATGACATCGCCATGGAGGCGCAGGCGCGTAGCGTCATGGGCCGGCTCAACCCGCACTTCCAGCGCTTCAAGGATCCGGTCAGGGCGTTGTCCGGCGGCCAGCGTCAGGCGGTGGCGATCGCGCGCGCGATCCTGTTCAACGCCCAAATCCTGGTGATGGACGAGCCGACGGCGGCGCTCGGGCCGCAGGAGACCGCGCAGGTCGGCGAGCTGATCAAAACGCTCAAGGCCAGCGGCATCGGCATTTTTCTCATCAGCCACGACATCCATGACGTGTTCGACCTGGCCGACCGGATTTGCGCGATGAAGAACGGCCGCGTCGTCGGCACCGCGCGTGTCGCCGACGTCAGCAAGGACGAGGTCCTCGGCATGATCATCCTCGGCAAGTGTCCGCCGGGTGCAATTCCGGGGCCGGGCGCGATAGAGCGTGCCGCGAGCGCGTCGCGCCGCGAATAGCGAACGGCGAACGGCGAACGGCGAACTTGGCGAATGGCGAATGGCGAACTGGCGAATGGCGAATGGCGAATGAAGATGGAGCCCAGTCCCCAATTCGCTATTCGCTACTTCGCTATTCGCCACTCACCTCACGGCTGCGCCAACACGCCGCCGCAGAGCGGCCGCGGCACGCCGGTCGTGGTCGGCAGGCTGATCGGCAAGCCGCGCAGGCTGCGCACGGCAAGATAGGCGAACGCTTGCGCTTCGAGCGCATCGATCGACCAGCCGGCGTCGTCGGCGGTCTCGACGCGCGCCGGCGCCAGACGCTCGGCGAGCATGCGCATCAGCGTCGGGTTGCGTGCGCCGCCGCCGGAGACGATCCAGGTTTTCGGCACGCGCGGCAACAGCGGCACGATGCGCGCGACGGATGCCGCGGTCAGCGCCGTCAGCGTTGCCGCGCCATCTTCGACGCTGCGGCTATCGAATGTCTCGCCGAGCCAGCTGCGGAAATCGTTGCGGTCGAGCGATTTCGGCGGCGGCTTGGCAAAGAACGGATGCGCGAGCAAGCGCGCGATCGCGTCCTCGTCGACGCTCCGGCCTGCGCCATGCGGCCGTCGGTGTCGAGCAGCTTGTCGGTGCGCAGCCGCACGAAATCGTCCAGCAGCGCATTGCCGGGTCCGGTATCGCAGGCAATCAGATCGTCGCCGTCGATATAGGTCACGTTGGCGACGCCGCCGATATTGAGCACCGCGACCGGCGGCTCGAGGCCGAGCCGCCGCGCCAGCGCGCGGTGATACATCGGCGCGAACGGCGCGCCCTCGCCGCCGGCGGCCACGTCGGCGGCGCGGAAATCGTAGATGACGGGAATGCCGAGCCGCGCCGCCAGCACGCGGCCGTCGCCGATCTGGATGGTCAGGCCGCGCTCGGGCCGATGCAGCACCGTTTGGCCGTGGAAGCCGATCACGGCTCACGTCGCCCGGCTGGATGCTGTTGGCGGCGAGGAAAGTCTCGACCGCTTCGGCATGCGCATCGTTCACCCGCGCCTCGGCCTCGGCGATGATGTCCGGCCGCGCTGTGCGCTCGGTGGCGTTCGCCGCCGCCGCGGTGGCGCTGCGCAGCAGCGCCCGCTCGGGCTTGGAATAGGACCGATAAGCGGTCGGCCCGAAACGCGTAATGATATCGCCGTCGGTTTCGATCAAGGCGACGTCGACGCCGTCTTGCGAGGTTCCGCTCATCAGCCCGATCGCCAAAACCGGCGACGACGGCACCGGTGACGGCTTTCGCGATTTGCGAGCTAATGCCATGGTTTTATGGTCTTCGGTTGAAACGGTCGTCGAACCTGTTACACCAGCGCCGCCCCGTTTTCCGTCATCCTTCGATGGCCGCAAAGCGGCCCTCGAAGGATGTACAGCCAGGCCGTCGCAGTTCGAGGCTCGTGGAGCCTGTCATCGGGCCGGCCACTTCGGGCCGGGCCCGTTGGCTCGCACCCCAGGGTGACGGAAATGGGCTATCAGGCCAGCAGCTGACGCAAGCGACAAGCGCTTAAGCAGAAATAACGATGAGCACCTACAAGTCCGATTTTCTCAATGTCCTCGCCGGCGCGAGGTTTTATCCATCAGGTCTCCGAGCCGGAGGCGCTGGACGCGCTGGCGCGTGAAAAAACCGATCACCGCTTATATCGGCTTCGACTGCACCGCGGCGTCGCTGCATGTCGGCTCGCTGCTGCCGATCATGCTGCTCTACTGGCTGCAGCAGACCGGCCACCGGCCGATCGCGCTGATGGGCGGCGGCACCACGCGCGTCGGCGATCCCTCCGGCAAGGACGAAAGCCGCCGGCTCCTGACCGACGAGGCGATCGACGACAATCTCAAAGGCATCCGCGCAATCTTCAACAAATTCCTGAAATTCGAGAATGCCGGCGGCAACGCCGTCATGGCGAACAATGCCGAATGGCTCAACACGCTCAACTACATCGATTTCCTGCGCGACGTCGGCCGCCATTTCTCGATCAACCGCATGCTGGCGTTCGATTCGGTCAAGCTGCGGCTCGAGCGCCAGCAGGAATTGTCGTTCCTCGAATTCAACTACATGATCCTGCAGGCCTACGATTTCGTCGAGCTTTACCGGCGCTACGGCTGCGTGCTGCAGATGGGCGGCTCCGATCAGTGGGGCAACATCGTCAACGGCATCGATCTCGGCCGCCGCTTGCACAGCGCGCAGCTGTTCGCGCTGACCTCGCCGCTGATCACCACGTCCTCTGGCGCCAAGATGGGCAAGACCGCGGCCGGCGCGGTGTGGCTCAACGCCGATCTGGTGAGCCCGTATGAGTATTGGCAATACTGGCGCAATACCGAGGACGCCGACGTCGAGCGGTTCCTGAAATTGTTCACCGTGCTGCCGCTCGACGAAATCGCGAAGCTCGCGGCGCTCCGCGGCCAGGAGAGCAACGAAGCGAAGAAGGTGCTCGCCACCGAGGCGACGGCGCTGGTGCACGGCCGCGCGGCGGCCGACGAAGCGGCGGCGACGGCGCGCACGACGTTCGAAGAAGGCGGGCTTGGCGCGAGCCTGCCGACCGTGGAATTGCCGCGCGGCGAACTCGCCGCCGGGCTCGGCGTGCTCGCCGCCTTCGTCAAAGCCGGCCTTGCGGCCTCGAACGGCGAAGTGCGGCGCGCCATCGCCAACAACGCCATTATGGTCAACGACGTTCGTGTTACCACCGACAAGGCGACGGTAGGCGAAGCCGATGTCACAGCGGACGGCGTCGTGAAGCTTTCGCTCGGGCGAAAGCGGCACGTCCTGCTAAAGCCGGTTTAGCAAATGCCGGCTCAGCGAATTCTTGGCGAACTCGGCAACGAGCTTGGCGACACGTCGAAGCCGCCGGTGTCGCCGTTGGCCGGGAATTCGAACACCTTGCGCAACAAACCCGGCGCCAGCGCCGAAATCGGATTGATGCGCAGCACCGGATTGCCGGGCCGGCCGACCACTTCGTAGGTGATGCCGAACAGCCCCTCCTTGTCGCCGCCCATGAACAGCCCGAAAACCGGAATTTGGCCGAGCAGATTGTTGGGTCCGTAGAGCGGCACCAGCGTACCGCGCAGGTGCACATCATCGCGGCTGTAATCGACCACGCCATCGATGGTGCCGCCGAGCAACGGTCCGCGCACCACCCCGTCGCGCAGCGTCACTTTTCCAGGCATGCGGTTGAATTCGACCCGCATGCCGGAAAAATCGATGGCGTCGCGGCGCGCTTGGGTGCCGTTATTCACCGCGCGCTCGAGCTGGCTTTCGTCGTGGACGGCGAAGTTGCGGACATTGAGGATGCCCTGTTGCCCCGAATTGTCCGCCGACGGCGCTTCCAGGGTCATCGCCAGCTGCCCGCCGTTCATGCGCGAATACACGTCAGTGAAGCGGAAGAACGCGCCGGCGTCGCCGCTTTCGAGATAGACGATCTGGCGTCCGGTCGAGCGGCCGCGCAGATCGCCGGTCAGCGTCGCGTCGCGGCCGATCTTGGCGTTGAGGCTGAAGCTGCGAACCTCGCCGGCTCGCCGCGACATTTTCAGATCGACGCCGCGCAACGCCTCGCCGTTGAAGCCGACGACAGCGGCAACTTTCATGTCGAGGTCGGCGTCGATCGAGCGCTTTTTGGCGTTGGGATTGGTCGGCGCCGCGCCGGCCGTGCTCTTGACGAAGCCGCGGCCGTCGTAAACTTCGCCGCGCATGACCACGCGCAGCGCCCCTTCGGCGCCGCGCTCGATTTTGAGGCTGGCGCGGTCGCCGTCGGAAAAGCCGTAGGTCGGGAAGTTGGCGGATTGCACCTCGCCGCCGCTGTCGAAGTCGATCGTGCCTTTGACGCCGGCGCCGGCGCCTTCGATCCAGAGGTCCTCGATGCGGATCGATTGCGGTTTGGTGGCGAGCACGAAGGTCGCGCGCGCCGGCTTGCCGGAAGGCTTGGCCCAGCCGGGCAAAAGTCCGTCGATCTGCGCCGACGTGAGATCGGCCTCGACATTGAAACGGCCCTCGCGATCGGAGGTGGCGGCGACGCGCCCGGCGAGCCGGATCGGAATCGCGCCGGAGACGGTCTCGCCCATGTCAAAGCCGAGATTGCTGCGCGCGGCCTCGTCGAGCATGCCCTGCAAGCGCACGTCGGCATCGGCCTCACCGCGCATCTTGCGGTATTCGAGGGTCACCGGCGCGCCTGCAATCTTCACATCGCCCTTGAGCTGGAAGCCCTGCGGCGTCGCGTTCGCGCGCAGCATGGCGGCATCGACCTTTTGCCCCATGATCATGCGTTCGGCGGAGAAATTCGTGGCTTCGACGGCGATGGTGTAATTGGTCGACCCCGGCGGCAAATCGGCTTTCAGCGGCATCCCGAGCGTCACCTGCGCGCTCAAATTGCCGCGCATGGTCGAAGGCTCGAACGGCGCATCCGACACGTCGCGCAGGCGATCCATGCGCAGAAGCTCCGCCGCCGCTTGCACCGGCCCTTCCATCTTGAAGTGCACGCGCGCCGGCGGCGCATGCGGGGCGGTATCGGGCACCTCGAACACGCCGGAGGTAAAGGCGAGTTTGCGTCCCGAGGGCATATCGGCTGTCGCCTTGCCGATCGAAATTACCGCATCGCGCCCGACGATATGCACATTCATGTCGGCGTCGCGCAGCGCCGGCAGGCCGTCGACCGGGCGAAGCACGCAGCCGGTCGCCAGCGCATCGATCGACAGACCGTCGTCGGGAACTGGCGGGCCGCCGTCCCGTAGCGTATCAAGCGGCGCATTCACCGCGATGACAATGCGCTCAAGCGCACCGCTGAGCAGGTGCTCGTTGAACCAGTCACGCACTTTCGGCTGGATGAAGACCGGCCACAGCCGTTTCAAGGAATCGACCGGCATGCGGGTGCCGGCAAGACCGATGGCTACGCGGACATTGCCGCCGGCGAAATCGACATTGCCGGACATGGCGACGCCGACGCCGGTATTGCCGATATCGCCCTCGTCGATGGCGAAGCGCTGCTTCGCCGCATCATAGTGCCCGGTGACGGCGATGCGGTTGAGCACCAGCGGCTCGCCCGATCCACCGGCCGGGTTGAGCACGACCGTGCCGCCGCCGATCTTGAACAGCCAGGTGCCGCTCGCCTCGGCCGGCGCTTCGATCTGGCTGAGCAGCGTGATGCGGTTGCCGCCGGAAAGGATTTGGAACGGCACCGACAGAATGCGGTTCTCGGCATCCCAGTTCAGCTTGAACTCGGCGCGCTCGATCGGGATGCGGCCGTCGTCGCTACCCGCCTCGGCAATCGAGCCGGCGTCGGCGACGATGCGGCCGGTGAAGTTTTGCGGCAATCCGTCCGGGCCGATCTCGCCGCTCATGCTGGCCGACAGCGGCAAGTCGATGCGCAGATCGCCGTTGTCGAGACGCGACGCCAGGAGCAGATCGCTCACCGAAACGCGCCGCGCTTCGAGTTGAATTTTGCGGTAACCCTGACGGGTCGGCGTGACGGCGGCCGTGATTCCCCATGGCCGCGCCGGATTGGACGAGCCGATCGTGACCTCGACGCCGCCGCCATGGACGCGTTCGGCGCTCAGGCTGATGTCCTGAAACGTCCAGTGCTTGCCGGTGCGCGCGTCGTCGACCGTGAGGTTGCCGTTCTTGAGGCCGAGCTCTTTGAGATCGTGACCGTCGAGGCCGGTTTCGCCGATGCCGTCGATCCAGGACAAAAGCGCGGCAAAGACGTCGCGGGCGCGGTGCGAGGCGGCCGGCTGAGATTGGGATTCGGCGGCTGCCGGCGCGACCGACCCCGTGGCGCCAGCACGCGGCGCGGCCGCCGCTGGAGCGACCTGTCTGCCTGCCTCGCGCTTTTCCCGCGACGACCGCAACAGCGCGGCGGCCGCGGTGACCGGCACCGCCGCCGTCGCAATCGGATGTTTGTCGGCGCCGGCGAAGATCGTGACGCCGCCATCCTGCTCGATCCGAACCGACATTTCCGCGCCGACCAGATTGAGGCTTTCGGCGCGCATATGGCCGCTCAGCAGGCTCATGCCGGAGACGTGCACCTCGGCTTTTGGCGCACTCGCCACCACGGTGCCGTCGATGTCGCGGACGACGATGTCGCGGATGCGCACGGCGGTGCCGCCATTCTCGGTCCGCTCGATCTGCGTGCCGCCGACTTCGACGCGCCGGGTGTTGCCGAAATTCTCTTCGATGGCGGAGACCAGCCAGGGCGTCACGATGTCGACCTGAATGGGCCCGCTGGAGAGCCGCCACAACAGCGCGAGGCAACCGAGGATCACGCACGCGCCCAGGACGCCGGCCCCGATGGCGACGCGGCGGATCAGGCGTCCGTAGCTGGCTAAGAAAAGGCGAGGACGGGATAACCGCCCGCCGGCATGGGCGTGCCGCGCGCTATCAATGGCGGCAAAACGCACCGGGCGACGCAAAGGAACGACTGATCGCCATCGCGGAAGCGTCGCGCGCTGCCTGTCCTGGTTGGTCATGCCCCTCGGGCGTCCCCTCGTCCGTGGTGCTTACAGAACAACCCGCGGGCGAACGCCGCCAGTGTTCCGAACGAAGCTTTAAAAGCGCCACCACTCTGAAGTCGTAACCAAAGCAACGCCAGCAAGTCGTTCGTTCTAAGAGGATTTTTCGATGGCCCGCCGGAGCCCGACGCCCCAATTTACGGGCTTTCCACCAACCGGTCCAGTAAGGCAGACCGGCCCCGCCGTGTGATCGACCCCATCCACGCACCCGCGTATTGTCGTCAGAATGCCCCTGCGAAAGCGTCGAAAGGAAGGCAAATGGCTCGCGAGCTCGGTCCTGGTGCGAAAGCGCCGGTATTCACTCTGCCCCGCGACGGCGGTGGCACGATCTCGCTCGCCCACTTCGCTGGACGCAAGCTTGTGCTCTATTTCTATCCGCGCGCCGACACGCCCGGCTGCACCAAAGAGGCAATCGATTTTTCGCGCCTAAAACCGGCGTTCGCCAAAGCCGAAACCGACGTACTTGGCGTCTCCGCCGATCCGGTGCCGGCGCAGGACAAGTTCAAGAGCAAATACAAGCTCGCTATCGCACTCGCCTCGGACGAGACGCACCGCATGCTCGCGTCCTATGGCGTCTGGCAGGAGAAGTCGATGTACGGGCGGAAGTTCTTGGGTGTCGTCCGCGCCACCTTTCTGATCGGGCCGGACCAGCGCATTGCCCATGTCTGGCCGAAGGTTTCGGTCGCCGGCCATGCCGAAGAGGTGCTGGCCGCAGCCCAAGCGCTGTAAGGATTTCCCTCGTGATTTCGGCCATGAATTGGTGCCGGTGGCGCCGGGTTACCGAAGCATTTACCGAAGGCCGCAAAATACACGCGGCAATTTGCTGAAAATTAACCATACCCCGCTCAAATCCGCTCCTTGTGTGGCCGAGACAGGCCAGTGAGTGGGAGCGTCAATGGCGGGCGGCAAGGCGGCTCAACCGCAGCAGATCACGCAGCTGGCCGGACAAACCGATCCACGCATGCGGAGCGGGAGCACCCAACCGGTAGCCGCAGGCGCCGGCTACACCATCGCTCATGCCGGCCGGCAGATCAGGCTCGGGCCGGTGGCGTTTTGGATCTTTGTCGGCACCGTCGTCATCATGGCGGGCTGGTCGGTCGCTACCGCGACCTATTTCGCGTTCCGCGATGATCTTCTCAAAGGCCTCATCGCGCGGCAGGCCGAGCAGCAATATGCCTACGAGGACCGCATCGCCGAATTGCGCGCCCGCATCGACCGCACCACCAGCCGCCAGCTGCTCGACCAGGAGCAGTTCGAGCAACGGCTCGACGACCTGGTGCGCCGCCAGTCAACGCTCGAATCGCACGCGACCGCACTGGGCGCGATCGGCGATCCGTTGGCGACAGGATCGATCAGATCGACCGCTGGTCCGCCCTCTTCAGGCTCGCTGACGGCGCCGCAAGCGCGCGACCGCCGCTCGTCGCTTGAGCCCGACCGGCCATCGCCGAGTCGCAAAGGCAACAAGGACGGCGATCTCGGCACCAAGCTTTCGCGCCTCGAAGCATCGCTCGATCGCCTCGATCACCGCCAAGCCATCGCTCTCGCCCAGTTGCAGGAGCGTTACGAAGGCAAGGCAAGAAGGCTGCGCGGCGTGCTCACCGACCTTGGGCTCAAGCTCGACGGGCCGGCGCCCGGCGGCACCGGCGGCCCGTTCGTCCCGATCAAGTTGCCCGGCGAAGGCAACGGCTTCGAGCGCGCGGTGGCGCGCGTGAATATCGCGCGCAAGCAAGCCGAACATCTCAGCCGGACATTGGTGTGGGTTCCGGTACGCAAGCCCGTGAACGGCGACGTCGACCTCAGCTCGACCTTCGGCGTGCGCATCGATCCGTTCCTCCATATTGCCGCGATGCATACCGGCCTCGATTTCCGCGGCGATTCGGGCGATCCGATCCACGCCACCGCTGCCGGTACGGTCAGCAATGCCGGCTGGAGCGGCGGCTACGGCAAGATGGTCGAGATCGATCACGGCAACGGGCTCTCGACCCGCTACGGCCACCTGTCGCAGATCGACGTGAAGGTCGGCGATAACATTCGCATCGGCCAAATCGTCGGCCGCATGGGCTCGACCGGGCGCTCGACCGGTCCGCATCTGCATTACGAGACGCGCATCGACGGCGACGCGGTCGATCCGCAGAAATTCCTCAACGCCGGAGCGAGGCTGACGGGAGCGACGGGCGAATAGGGCAAAGCTCGTCGCTATTGTGCTGTTCACAGGCTACTATTGCTCGTCCTTCATCGCCACCCGCTGCCGAGATGATCCGCGTCCACCATCTCAACGATTCGCGAAGCCAACGCGTGTTATGGCTGCTCGAAGAGACCGGCACGCCATACGACGTCGTGCGTTATGAGCGCGACAAGAAGACCATGCTCGCGCCCCAAGAACTACGCCGCGTGCATCCACTCGGAAAATCTCCGGTTGTCGAAGATGACGGCAAGATATTCGCAGAGACCGGGTTGATCGTCGAATATCTGGTGCAACGCTTCGGACCCGATCTCGCGCCGCCGCGCGATTCCGAGCTTTATTGGCGTTACAAATATTGGCTGCACTATGCGGAGGGCTCGCTGATGCCGCCGCTCCTGCTCAAGCTCGTCGTCAACAGGCTTGGGCTTTTGGGGCTGCCGGCCAAACCTTTCGTGAACGCCCAGCTGAAGCTTCACCTCGACTATTTGGAGGGCGAACTGGAGAAAGCCCCTTGGTTCGCCGGCGGGGATTTCTCCGCCGCCGATATCATGATGAGCTTTCCGCTCGAAGCGGCGCGTGCCCGGGCCGGTCTCGACGAGACGCGGCCGAAACTGATGAACTTCCTGCACCGCATCCATGCACGGCCGGCTTACCAGCGTGCGCTGGAAAAAGGCGGTGCGTATCGCTACGCAGGGTGAACTACCACGTATAGCGCACCGTGCCGGAGCCGGCGTAGGTCTGCGAGCCGCCGGCGAACTCGCCGTCGAACTTGGCCAGCAGCGTCCATCGCGCCGTCAGAAACAGCTCGGCGCCGGCCGACGTCAGCGCCGAGTTCGTGGGGAATGGGCGCGCCATTGACGACAAAGTTCGATCCGGGCAGGGCCTGGAACACCGCGCCGAGCGACGGGTCGCTGACAAAGTCGTGCGCCCAGGCAACCCGCGAACGGAGCAGCAGTGGCATCCCGGCGACGACCGTCGGACTATCGAAGCGCGCGCCAAGCTCGGTGCGGACATCGGTCGCGTTCATCGAAGCAAAGGCCAACCCAAGGCCACCGCCGGTCCGATCGGTCTCGCTATAGGCCGGCGTATGAAAGTCTTGCGCTTGCAGCGCGGCGTAAGGCGTCACGCCGAACGTCGGCAGCGGAGCGTAGCGATAGCCGGCTTCCAAGCGCGCGCCGTAGCTCTGTCCGGAGAAGTTCGCGGTCAACGCATCGCCCAGCGCAGAACGGTTGGTCGTGAACCAGTGGTTGGCGAAAGCCAATGCGCCCGCGAAATAAGCCGGTCCCCAGCGCGTCACGCCGTAAACGCCGGCTTGGAACGCGTCGCTTCGGCCGGTGCCGAGCCCATTGGCGAGACCCCAACTGGTGCCGCCGCCGCCAAGCGCAAAGCCGACGATGGTGTCGGGCGAGAGGTGATAGTCCATGCCGCCGGCAAAGCCGAAAGTCTGCGCCGTGAGATTGTTTGTGCCGGCGGCCGCGTTGCCGTTCGTCGTGCTGCTGCCGCCATAACTGGCGCCCCACGCAGTCCAGCGTTGATCGAACGTCGGCTTCGGCGGCGCCTTGAGTATGGAGGCATACGCCAGCGCGATATCAGGCGGCAGGCTCGCCTGTTGATCGGGGGCAAAGCCGATTGCCTGACTGCCGCTGCTGACACCGCCGCCGAGCCGGCCATCGACGAACGGATCGAGCATGACGGCGAGGAATTCGTTCATCAGCTGAAACGCCGCATGTTCGCCGCCGGTCGCGGCTTCGCCGTTGAGTTGGCTGAGCGCGTTCAGCAACTGGCCGTTCGAAAAGCCGGAGAGAACCTGGAATTGCGGCGGCAGCGCTCCGGCGATGATGCCGTTATTGATGCCGGTCACGACATTCTGCTGACCGCCCTTGGCGCCCGTCGGCGTCGCAAGCAGGCTCACGCCGGTGACATCGAGATCGACCTTGCCGGGATTGGTGGTGTAGTCGAGCGCGATGCTGCCGACGAAGCTGCCATTCACGATCAAACCCGCGAATGTGCCATTGAGCGCCGTCGGTGTGAGGATCTGATAGACCGACGCGTAGTGGCCGATCTGTGGCGTCACAATGACGGTGCCGTTGCCGCCGAGGTTCGCCGTTCCCGTCACCACCGTCTTGGAATTGTTGCCGGCGCCTTGCGCGATTTGCACCGCGTAAAAGCTCCCGGCATTAAAGTTCAATGGGCCGGCGATCGTCAGCGTGCCGAGCGGGTTCGCCGCATTGCCGGGCGACAGCGTGCCGCCGCTGTTGATCGTGGTGGTGGGCGGATCGAGCAGACCGATACCGGACAGCGTGCCGCCCGCATTCACAGTCACGCTCGATGTTCCATTGATCGAGCCGTCCAACTCCAACGTGGCGCCGGTGATGGTGGTCGAGCCGGTATAGGTGCTGGCGCCGGTCAGAATTTCCTTGCCGCCGGTGATCTCCAGACCGCCGCCGGCGCCGCCGTCCTGGATGGCGCCCGCGAACGTCCCATTCGCATTCGTGATGATGAGCGTGTTGGCGCCAAGATTGACGATGCCGGTGCTGGCCCCCGACAAACTCGCGATCGACGTCGCGGGACCGCTCAGGCCGGAGATATCGAAGATGCCGTTGTTGATGACCGCCTTCGAGGCGGCGATGCTGCCGCAGCAGATCAGGTCGAGTTCGCCGCCGGCATTGATCGTGGTCAGGCCGGTATAGGTGTTGACGCCACTGAAGCTCGCGAGACCGCCGTTGGCGATCGTCACGCTGCCGCCGGTGCCGCCGGCGATGCCACCATCTTGAATGACGCCGTCGAAAGGTCCGACATTGTTGGTGATGGTCAGCGTCTTGGAGCCGAGGGAGACGACGCCAATGCCAGCGGGATCAAATAGACCACCAACGCTCGCGCCCGCTTTGGTCTGCGAAATGTCGAACGTTGCGACCCCCACGCCGACGGGGGCGAAACTGATAAACGACGAGCTTGCAATCGAGCCATTGCCTTTGAGCGCCAGCGTTGCGCCGGTATCGATCTGCGTCGGGCCGGCATAGGTGTTGACGCCGGACAACGTTTGCGTGCCGCCGGCGATTTCCAGACCGCCGCTGCCGGCGATCGTGCCGGAAAACTCCGTCGAGCCGGCGGTCACCACCAAACCGTTGCCGCCGAGCTGTACAATTCCCGTTCCGGCAAGCGTCGTGATGGGATTGAAGGGAAGGACCGCAGCGGAAAGGTCGAACGTACCGTTCACAGCGACGACACTTGATGTGGAAATAATGCCGGCGCCGCCCGATAGCGCCAGCGTCGCGCCGGAATTGATTATCGTGGCGCCGGTATAGAAATCGAAGTTCGATAATGTCAGCGTGCCGTTACCGTTGAGCACCAGCCCGCCGGCGCCGTTGAGCGTATTGGCAATGCTGATGGATTGGCCGGCGTTGGCATTGTCGACGAGGCCTGCGCCGGCGTTAAACGTGACCCCGGATCCCGTGATGGAATAGGACTGCGCGTTGGTCGCAAACGTCCAGCCGTTCGGGTTGACTGCCGCGCTGACGCTGACCGTGCTTTGTCCGGTATTCGCGAACGTCGCCGACGTTCCTGGAGCGGTCGGCGCGACGCCCGGCGGGTTCGACCAGTTGGTGGCGGTGTTGTAGTCGCTCGTCGTTGTCGTGCTGCCGCTGCCACCCCAGATGGACTGGGCCGCCGCCGGCAACGCCAATAGCGGCGCGAAACCGAGCGCCGTCGCCGCCTTAAGCGCCGTTAAAGTGCTACGTGGTTTCAACGCCGCCCCAGCCCCGCCCGCGCGTCTCATCGACCGAAACACGCCAAATCCCGGCCCTTTGGCCTAAGCCTTCGGGCAAAGCC
Organism: uncultured Alphaproteobacteria bacterium; assembly: GCA_963829395.1. Taxonomy (GTDB): domain Bacteria; phylum Pseudomonadota; class Alphaproteobacteria; order Rhizobiales; family Xanthobacteraceae; genus BOG-931. The sequence goes on from CAWHHX010000010.1 coordinate 193,183, forward strand.
TTTAACCCCAATCAGACCTCAAGCTACGGTGGTTCCGCAGCGTTCGGCAATGACCTTCAACACCACGATCGTGACGTCGGTCGTCGATTCAAGCGATTCCGGACAAGTGATGCCGTATTGCCACTCGCTCTGGTCCTGGAATCGCGACGATAAGGCGCGCGCATGCGCTATCGTCACCGCGTTTCGCCTGAGCCGCGTTCTACGCCCCGTACAGGCTGCCGGCCCGTGTGACGGCGCGCCCTACTCCACGTCCGCCACTTCGGCCGGCGCGCCACCGAAGGCCTTCTGCGCCAACGCCGCGGCCATGAATTGATCGATGTCGCCGTCGAGCACGCCGCCGGTATCCGAGGTCGCCACCCCGGTGCGCAGATCCTTCACCATCTGATAGGGCTGCAGCACGTAGGAGCGGATTTGATAGCCCCAGCCGATGTCGGTCTTGGCGGCCTGGTCGGCGGCGGCCTTTTCCTCGCGTTTCTTGAGCTCGGCTTGGTAGAGCTTGGCGCGCAGCATCTGCCAGGCTTGCGCGCGATTGCGATGCTGCGAACGATCGTTCTGGCACACCACGACGATATTGGTCGGAATGTGGGTCAGCCGGATCGCCAACTCCGTCTTGTTGACGTGTTGGCCGCCGGCGCCGCCGGCGCGCATCGTGTCGACGCGCACGTCGGCTTCCTTGATGTCGATATTGATGCGGTCGTCGACCACCGGATAGACGGTGACGCTGGCGAAGGAGGTATGGCGGCGCGCATTGGAGTCGAACGGCGAGATGCGCACCAGCCGATGCACGCCATTTTCCGTCTTCAGCCAGCCATAGGCGTTGTGGCCTTTGACCTCGATGGTGGCGGATTTGATGCCGGCTTCTTCGCCGCTGGTCTCTTCGATATAATCGACCTTGAAGCCGTGCTGCTCGGCCCAGCGCACATACATGCGCAGCAGCATGTTGGCCCAGTCCTGGCTCTCGGTGCCGCCGGCGCCGGCATGGACTTCCAGATAGCAATCGTTGGCGTCGGCTTCGCCGGACAGCAGCGCCTCGAGCTCGCGGCGCGCGACCTCGGCCTTGAGCTTGCGCAGCGCCGCTTCGGCCTCAGCAACCACTTTCTGATCGCCCTCGGCGTCGCCGAGCTCGATCAGCGTGACCTGATCGTCGAGCTCCTGCTCGATGCGGGCAATGGCGGTGAGCTGATCCTCGAGCGACGTGCGCTCCTGCATCAGGCGGCTGGCGCGCGGCGGGTCGTTCCAGAGATTGGGATCCTCGGCCTGCCGGTTCAGCTCGGCCAGCCGGGCCCGCGCTCGGTCGACGTCAAAGATGCCTCCTCAGCAGCCCAACCGACTGCTTGATCTCGGCGACGATGGTCTCGATTTCCGCGCGCATGGTGAGCGATGTAATGGGTTGTGAGGCGGGACGCAACGCGCCGCGCGGGCAGCCTCAGTACAATCCCCCGGTGCCGGTGCGCACCGCGCCGGCCGCGGAATCCGGCGACACCGACATGGCCCCGCCGTTGCCGCCGGCGGCCTCAGCGCCGATGACCGAATAGCTGTCGGGCGGCGCAGTGCCGGGCTTGAAGGCCTCAAGAATGACTTTGGTGTCGCCCGGCCCGGCCCGCATGCCGGACTTGGCATCGACCCGGATCAGCTTGATGCCCGGCGGCACGCGGAACGGGATCGGCGGCTTGTCGGCGAGCGTCACTTTGAGGAAATCGCGCACCACCGGGGCGGCGAGATGCCCGCCGGTCGCCAGCCGCGCGATATGCCGGGGCTTGTCGAAGCCCATATAGACGCCGCAGACGATGTCGGGCGAAAAGCCGATGAACCAGACGTCTTTCTCGTCGTTGGTCGTGCCGGTCTTGCCGGCGATCGGTTTGCCGACGTCACGCACCACCGTCGCGGTGCCGCGCTGGACCACGCCCTCCATCATCGAGGTGATTTGATAGGCCGTCATCGGATCGATGACCTGCTCGCGGTGATCGATCAGCGTCGGCTCCGGCTGGCCGTTCCACTTGTCGGCATCGCAGCCGAGGCATTCGCGCTGGTCGTGCTTGAAGATCGTGTGACCGTAGCGGTCCTGGATGCGGTCGATCAGCGTCGGCTTTACCCGCCGGCCGCCATTGTCGAGCATCGAATAGGCCGTGACCATGCGCAGCACCGTGGTTTCGCCGGCGCCGAGCGCGTAGGAGAGATACGGCGGCAGATCGTCGTAGACGCCGAAGCGCTTGGCGTATTCGGCGATCAGCGGCATGCCGATGTCCTGCGCGAGCCGCACCGTCATCACGTTGCGCGACTGTTCGAGGCCGAAGCGCAGCGTCGAGGGGCCGTAGAATTTGCCGCCGTAGTTTTCCGGCTTCCACACGCCGCCGCCGCCCTGCCCGGTGTCGATCTCGATCGGCGCATCAAGCACGATGGTCGAGGGCGTGTAACCGTTGTCGATCGCCGCCGCATAGACCAGTGGCTTGAACGACGAGCCCGGTTGCCGCAGCGCCTGGGTGGCGCGGTTGAACTGGCTTTGGTCGTACGAGAAGCCGCCGACCATCGCCAGCACGCGGCCGGTGTGCGGATCCATGACCACCATGGCGCCGGAAATCTCCGGCAGCTGGCGCAGCCGGAATTGCCCCTGCTGGTCCTTGATCGGCTCGACATAGATGACGTCGCCCGGCGACAGCACCTGACCGACACGCTGGATCGGCTTGGCCGGTCCGGTCGCGCCGTACACGACCTTCGCCCATTTGACGCCGTCGAGCGGCAGGATGCCGACCTCCCGCGCCCTGACCACGGCGCCACCGGGATCGCGCGGCGGCTGCAATCCGATACGCGCCGACTGGTCGTTCACCTCGAGCACCACCGCAAGCCGCCAGGGATCGATATCGGACAGCGATTTCTGATCGGCGAGCTTGATGCCCCAGTCGCCATCGATCTCGATCTTGCCGGGCGCTCCGCGCCAGCCGCCTTGGGTCTCATCGAAATTGATCAGCCCGTCGGTCATGGTCTTGCGGGCCAACACCTGCATCTTCGGATCAAGCGTGGTACGCACCGACAGTCCGCCTTCGTAGAGCTTCTTCTCTCCGTAATTGTCGAAGATGTAGCGGCGAACTTCCTCGGCGAAGAATTCGGCGGCGAAAGTATGGGCGCCGGTCGGCCGCTGGGCGACGTTGAGCGGCTCCTTCTTGGCTTTTTCGCCGGCTTCAGCCGAAATGAAGCCGTCCTCCATCATCCGATCGATCACGTAATTGCGGCGCGCGACCGCTTCGTTGTGGTGACGGAACGGATTGTAGTTGTTCGGGCCCTTGGGCAGCGCGGCGAGATAAGCCGCCTCCGCGATCGTCAGCTCGTGCACCGATTTGTCGAAATAGAGCAGCGACGCGGCGGCCACGCCGTAGGCTTCGCGACCGAGATAGATCTGGTTGAGATAAAGCTCGAGAATCCGGTCCTTGGAATAGGTCCGCTCGATGCGCAGAGCGAGCAACGCTTCCTTGATCTTGCGGGTGATCGACACCTCGTTCGTCAGCAGGAAGTTCTTCGCCACCTGCTGGGTGATGGTCGAGGCGCCCTGCGGCCGGCGGCCGCCGCCATAGTTCTGCACGTAGAGCAAAGCGGCGCGGCCGATGCCGGTAATGTCGACGCCGGGGTGTTGATAGAAGTTCTTGTCTTCAGCCGCGATGAACGCGTTGGTGACGAGTTTCGGCACCGCCTGGATCGGCAGATAGAGCCGTCGCTCGTTGGCGTATTCGGCAAGCAGCGAGCCGTCGGCCGCATGCACACGCGTCATCACCGGCGGTTCGTAATTCTGCAGTTGCGTGTAATCCGGCAAGTCCTTCGAATAGTGCCACATCAGGCCGGCGATGGCCGTAATGCCGGCCAGAAAAAGGATGGTGCCCGCCGCGAACAGAAAGCCGAGGAACCGCAGCAAGATTTTCATGAGATCGCCCCGAGCGAGCCGGCACCCGACTGATCCTCGCCGCGACGCCTGGTTAGCGCCCGCTGTCGCACAATCCGGTGTCGCACAATCACCCTCAGCCGCTGAAAAGCCCCGATCAGCATCGCGTGTCGTCGCTTGGTTTTTTGTTCAAACTGAGGCCATTGCACCATCAGTTCGCCCCGGAACGGACACCCGGCACTTGCGCCGTAAAGTAGGTGTCGATCGCCTGTGCGATCGAATCGGCGGTCCGGTTCCGCCAGTTGTCCGACAACAGCGACTGCAAGTCCTGGCGGTTGGAAACGTAGCCGAGTTCGACCAGCACGGACGGCACGTCCGGCGCCCGCAAGACCCGGAAGCCGGCGGATTTGAGCGGCGTCTTATGCAGCCGCGTAACGGCCCTCATTTCGCCGACCAGCTTGTGGGCGAACTGGACGGAAAAGCTCTTGGTTTCGCGCTCGGCCAGATCGATCAGGATGCCGGCGACGTCGTCGGGCTCGCCCTTGAGATCGACGCCGGCAATGACGTCGGCGCGGTTCTCCTTTTCGGCGAGCCTTGCGGCCTCGGAGTCGGTGGCCGTGTCGGACAGCGTATAGATGCTCGCGCCCTGCGCATCGCCTTCGCCATGGGGCAACGAATCGGCGTGTATCGAGACGAACAGCGCCGCGCCGGCATCGCGCGCGATCCGCACCCGGTCGCCCAGCGGCACGAAAGTATCGTCCGAGCGTGTCATCAGCACCCGATATTTGCCGGTCTTTTCGACGCGGTCGCGCAGGCGCTGCGCGAAATTCAGGACGATGTCTTTTTCCTCCTCGCCGCCCGGGCCCTTGGTGCCGATGTCGATGCCGCCGTGGCCCGGATCAAGCACGACGAGCGGACGGGGGTCGGCGCTCTTCGCCGCCGGCCCATCGGTGCGCGGCAAATCGGCGCGGGTCGTCCGGCTGTCGGTCGCGATTTTGCGCAAAAATGCCTCGCGGTCCGTCGCCGCCAGATCGAGCACCAGCCGCGCCGGAGCGGTATCGGTGGCATCGACGACGAAGGCCTTTTCGATGCGCACCGGCTTGGCGAGATCGAAAACCAGGCGCGAACCGCCTTGCATCACCAGGCCGAAGCGGAACGCCTTGATCAGCCCGCGCCCGCCGTCGCCGGCTTTCGGCGGCAGCTGAAATATCACCTGCGGTATATCGATGACGACCCGGTAGGGATCCGCGAGCGTAAAGGCGCGAAGCTCGATTTTGCGGCTGAAATCCATGACGAACCGGGTCTGCGATTCGTCGCCGCCGAGCCGCGCATCGGTCGCCACCGGAAGCGAATCGGGCGTTGCAGCGCCAAGAACCGGCGGCCGTTCCGCCGCGGCGGCGGCCGCGGCGCAGAAGAGCCCGAGGAAAGCCCAGCTTGCCGCCCGGACAGCCATCGGTTTTGCCACCCTCCGCGCCTGTCTTACTCCAATAGGCAGGCGTGGTTAAACGAAACTTAAGCACCCATATTACAAGTGCGCGGACCATCGACGTACCGCATAGCTGATGCCAGTCCTTCGGATAAATCCAATTGGCAGCTTGCCAATTCCGTGCCCGCGGCCTTATGAAGAGATGGCTGACGGTGCAATGTTCCGGTTGTGTCCCGTCAGGGCATTTGGCGCGTCCGCCGCGACGGTTCCCGAACCGATAGCGGGATCGCAGGCTGACGTAGGTTCGATCCACTCCGCCGCCATTCGTGCGGCCGCGATGCGGACGATGAAGCGAGCCGCTGTGCCCTTAAAGGAGCAGGGCAACCGGAGCTTACCGTGCGGCGCGCGTGTCGGCGGCGACGTGCGCAGCCGAAATCGCATCGCCGGATGCCGTCAGCACTTTGAGAGTAATCGCGGCGGCGCGAGCGTCGCCGTCCACCACGGTTTGAAGTCTATGTTCGAGGCGCAACAGGTTCGGTCGGATTGGCACGGCAGCGTTCATGCAACGCCCGCCGGCCGGCGATGCGACGTTCGGTTGGCGCGCTCGGAGTATTCGATCCGTTACCTTCACCGACAAACTGGCAGCGCGCTGTACTTCGTCGCCGTTCCGGCACGGAGTGCGCGGCGCGCCGGCCTTCATGAGATTTGCAAATGGCCAACAAAATGCTCATCGACGCGACCCATCCGGAGGAAACCCGGGTGGTCGTCTTGCGCGGCAATCGCGTCGAGGAATTCGATTTCGAGTCCGCGCAGCGCAAGCAGCTAAGAGGCAATATTTATCTGGCGAAAGTGACGCGCGTTGAGCCGTCGCTGCAGGCCGCGTTCGTCGATTACGGCGGCAACCGCCACGGCTTCCTCGCTTTCAGCGAAATTCATCCGGATTACTACCAGATCCCGGTCGCCGATCGGCAGGCGCTGATCGACGAAGAAGGCCGCGCGCAACGCGCCGCCGACGACGAGGACGATCACCGCCGCTCGCGGCGGCATCGCGGCCGCGGCAGGCCCGTCGCTGCGCGGCGCGATGAGGACACCATACGGGGCGAGGCACCCGAAGCGCCGGCCGCAGACATGGCCGCGGCGGATGAACACGCCGACGCGCCATCGGACGAAGCCGCGGTCGAGGATGAGGCTGCCGTCGAAGCCGAGAACGCCGAGGGACCGAACGTCGCCGAATCGCCATCGGTCGCGGACCGGCACGAGCCGGAGACCGAGCAGGCCGCATCGGACCCGGTGGAAATCGCACCGCGCGAGGACGAATCCGATGCGCATCCCCTCTCCGCTGGTGAAGCTGCCGAGGCGGAATCGAGCGAAGCGCACGCTGGCGCCGACGAGTCGCGTGCAGCCGAAACGGCCGAGGCCGCCCCCGAACTCGCCGAGGACGGCAACGACGGGCACCAAACCGCCAAGCACGGCGATGGGGCCGAAAACGGCGACGACGATGACGGCGGCGAAGAAGCGGCCGAGGAAATCGTTAAATCGGTCGGCGGCGCCGACGCCCTGGAAGAGGTTCCCGATCGGGCGCCGCGCTATCGCCGCCAGTATAAAATCCAAGAAGTCATCAAGCGCCGGCAGGTCATGCTGGTGCAGGTGGTCAAGGAAGAGCGCGGTACCAAGGGCGCAGCGCTGACCACGTATTTGTCGCTGGCCGGCCGCTACTCGGTGTTGATGCCCAACACCGCGCGCGGCGGCGGCATCAGCCGCAAGATCACCAGCGGCGATGACCGTTCCCGGCTCAAGGAAATCGCGCAGGAGCTCGAAGTTCCGGAAGGTATGGGCGTGATCGTGCGCACCGCCGGAGCCAGCCGGACCAAGACCGAGATCAAGCGCGACTTCGAATATCTGCTGCGGCTGTGGGAGACCGTCCGCGACCTGACGCTCAAATCCACCGCGCCAAAGCTCGTCTACGAGGAAGGCTCGCTGGTCAAACGCTCGATCCGCGACCTTTACAGCAAGGAAATCGACGAGATCGTGGTCGCCGGGCCGGACGCCTATCAGGAGGCCAAAGACTTCATGCGCATGCTCATGCCGAGCCATGCGAAGAACGTGAAACTTTACACCGACACCCAGCCGCTATTGTCGCGTTACGGCGTCGAAAACCAGCTCGACGGTATGTTCTCGCCGGTCGTGCAGCTGCGCTCGGGCGGCTACATCGTGCTTAATCAGGCCGAGGCCTTGGTCGCGATCGACGTGAATTCCGGCCGCGCCACCCGCGAGCATCACATCGAGGACACGGCGCTCAAGACCAATCTTGAGGCAGCCGACGAGATTTCCCGCCAGTTGCGGCTGCGCGACCTCGCCGGGCTGATCGTCATCGATTTCATCGACATGGACGAGAAGCGCAACAACCGCTCGGTCGAGCGCCGGCTGAAAGAGTGCCTGAAGCAGGACCGCGCCCGCATCCAGGTCGGCCGCATCTCGCATTTCGGCCTGCTGGAAATGTCGCGTCAGCGCATCCGCACCAGCGTGCTCGAAAGCTCGACGGAGCGATGCCCCTCGTGCGGCGGCAGCGGCCATGTCCGCTCGGTGTCGTCGCTGGCGCTGCAAGTGCTGCGCGCGCTCGAGGACCAGCTGATGAAGGGCGCAACCCATAATCTCATCGCGCGCACGCGGCCTGACGTGGCGCTCTACGTGCTCAATCAGAAGCGCGCGCATTTGCGGGCGCTGGAAGAGCGGTTCGCCATCACCATCACCGTCAGCGCCGACGACACGCTGGTCGCGCCGCAGGCTTTCGTGATCGATCGCGGCGAGCAGGTGCACACGCTGGAAGCGGCCAAAGCGCTGGCGCAGCAGACCGAGGCGGCCATCGTGCCCGCGCCGCTCGAAGAGGAAGACGATCTCGAAGAGGCCGTTGCGTCGGACGAAGAGGAAAGCGAAGCGCCGGTCGCGGACGTTGCCGGCGAACAACAAGCTGATGGTGGCCGAAGGCGCCGACGGCGGCGCCGACGCGGCCGCAACGGCAACGGCGAAGCCAACGCACAGCCGCAGCATCGCGACGATCACCGCCCCGAAGAGCACGCTCACGACGACAACGGCGAGACGGAGGAGGAATTCGACGCCGAGGCTGGCGGCGAAATGCCCGCCGACGAGCTCGCGGCGGAAAACGGCGAGGCTGCCGGCGCCAACCGGGGCGAGCCGCGCGACGGCGAACGGCGGCGGCGCCGACGCGGCCGTCGCGGCGGCCGGCGCAATCGCATGGAGCGAGAGCGCGAAGGCACGCCGGGCGCCAACGACCGCGACATGCACGAGCCGTCCCACGAGCACGACATGCATGACTCATCGCACGAGCCGCCGCATGCGCTTGCTCTGGTCGAAGAGCTGACCGCGCCGCCGGCATCCGAACCGAATCTCACGCGCGCCGTCGCCGATCTCGATGCCGGGCCGCCGATGGAAGCACCGCCGCCGGAGGAGCCGGCGGATTTGGCAGCGGCCCAAGCGTCACCGCCACCCGCTCAACCGGAGCCGCCGCGCCGGCGCTCGACCGTGCGCGAGCCGGTGCCGACGGCAATTGCGAGCGAGGCGCCGCAGCCGGCGCCGACCCAGCCCGCGTCCCCTGCCCCGCAGCCGGTCGTCACCGAAGTCGGCGAGAGTGAGAGCACCGAGCGGCCGCGCCGCAGCGGGTGGTGGTCGCGACGCATCGCCGGGGGCTGATGCAGCCGGTCGAACTCGCCATGAAAAGCCGGTGGGTCGACGCTGACGCTGAGAACATAATCGCGCATCACGCCAAGGCCGGCGTCGAGCGCGATTTGTCGCTTCGCCTCTACACGACCAGGCTGCTCGGCAGCGACCGCAAGCTGGTGCTGCATGGCGGCGGCAACACCTCGCTCAAGACCCGCGCCCGCGACCCTGTTGGCGAAGCGGTCGAGGTGTTGCGGGTGAAAGCCTCCGGCGCCGACATGGCGGCGATCGAGGCCGACGGCCTGCCGGCCGTGCGGCTCGGCGCGTTGCGCCGGCTTCGTGCGCTCGAGACGATCGCCGACGAGGACCTCGTGGCGATCGAACGCGCCAATCTCATCGATCCCGCGGCGCCAAATCCTTCCGTCGAGGTCATGCTGCACGCGTTCCTGCCGCACAAATTCGTCGACCACACCCACGCGACGGCGGTGCTCAGCGTCATCGATCAGCCGAACGGCGAAGAAAAATGCGCCGACGTGTTTGGCGGCCGGCTCGCATGGGTGCCGTACCTGATGCCGGGTTTCGCCCTCGCCAAGAAAGCGATCGCGATTTTCGAGCGGGCAAAGCCGAGCGACGGACTCATTCTCGGCAAGCACGGAATCGTTACCTTCGGCGAAAGCGCGCGCGAGGCCTACGAGCGCATGATCGAGATGGTCTCGCTCGCCGAGGATTTTATCGAACGCAACCGCAAGTCCATCGCCGTGGCGAAACCCGGGGGCGAGATCGCGCCGGTGGCCGCGGTGGCGCCGATTGTGCGCGGCGCTTGCAGCCAAAGGGATGAAAAGATCGACGGCGCCTGGCACCGGCTGGTGCTCGATTTTCGCACCAGCAAGGCGGTGCTTGATTTTCTCTCCAGCAACGATCTGGTTCGCCTCAGCCGAGCCGGGGTGGCGACGCCGGACCACACCATCCGCACCAAAAACTGGCCGCTGGTGTTGCCGCCTCCGAAGCTCGGCAAGCTCGACGATTTCGCGCGCGCCACCCGCGAAGCCGCGGACACATTTATCGCGAACTATCGCCAGTACTTTGCGCGCCATAACGAGCGCGCCGGCGGCGGCAAGCGTGAACTCGATCCCCTGCCCCGCGTCGTGCTGGTGCCAAGGCTCGGTCTATTCGGCCTCGGACGCTCGAAAAAAGACGCCGATATTGCCGCCGACCTCGCCGAGGAATGGATCGCCGTCGTCAGCGATGCCGAGCGCATCGGCCGCTTCGAGTCGATAACCGAAGCCGAGATGTTCGATTGCGAATATTGGCCGCTCGAACAGGCCAAGCTTGGCTCCCGCAAGGAACTGCCGCTCGCCGGGCAAATCGTCGCCATCACCGGCGCCGCCGGCGCTATCGGCGCGGCAACGGCGAAAGCCTTTGCCGCGGCCGGCGCGGAGGTCGCGCTCCTCGATATGAATCTCGCCGCCGCCCGTGAGCAAGCCAAAACCGTTAACGCGTCGGCGCTCGCGGTTGCGTGCGACGTAACCGACGCCGCCTCGGTAGGCGCGGCGTTCGATCAGGTGGCGGCGAATTTCGGCGGGGTCGACATCGTCGTCTCCAACGCCGGCGCCGCCTGGCAAGGCCGCATCGGCGACGTCGACGAAGCCGTCTTGCGCAAGAGCTTCGAACTGAACTTTTACGGCCATCAACGGGTGGCGCAGGCGGCAATCAAGGCCATGCTGGCGCAGGGCACCGGCGGGTGCCTGTTGTTCAATGTCTCCAAACAGGCGGTCAATCCCGGTCCGAATTTCGGCCCATACGGCATCCCGAAAGCGGCTTTGCTTGCGCTGATGCGCCAATACGCGCTCGACCATGGCGCGGACGGCATTCGCGCCAATGCGGTCAATGCCGACCGCATCCGTTCCGGATTGCTGACGGAGGAGATGATCGCCTCACGCGCCAAGGCGCGCGGCTTGAGCGAAAAGGATTATATGAGCGGCAATCTGCTCGGCCGCGAGGTCACCGCCGCAGACGTGGCGCAGGCGTTTCTGCATCAAGCGCTGGCGCTGAAAACCACCGCCGACGTCACCACCGTCGACGGCGGCAACATCGCCGCCGCGATGCGCTGATCCTAATCGCTCGACAAAATCACGTTCTTGACGATCGGATAGACTTGGTTTTCCCAGCGCTTGCCGGAGAACACGCCGTAATGGCCGACGCCGGCTTGCATGTGATGGCGCTTGAGATAGGGGCGCAGCTTCTTGCACAGATCATGCGCGGCAACGGTCTGGCCCACGGCGCAGATATCGTCGCGCTCGCCTTCGACCGTCAGCAGCATGGTGCGGCGGATCGCGCTCGGGTCGATGGTTTCGCCGTGCCATTTGAGCTTGCCGAGCGGCAGCGCGTATTCCTGGAAGATGTATCGCACCGTTTCCAGATAAAACTCGGCGGTGAGATCGAGCACGGCAAAATATTCGTCGTAAAAGGCCTTGGTGGACGCCGCCTTCTCGAGCTCGCCGTTGGCGAGGTTGTCGTAAAGCTCCTTGTGCGCCTTGACGTGGCGCTCGATGTTCATGGTCATGAACGCGGCCAACTGGACGAACCCCGGATAGACGCGGCGGAACGCGCCCGGATAGCGCATCGGCACCGACGCGGTGAGCGATCGCTCGAACCAGGCCATGTCGCGCTTGTTGGCAAGCTCGTTGACCTTGGTCGGATTGACGCGGCAATCGATCGGACCGGCCATCAATGTCATGCTGCGCGGCTGCGCCGGATTGCCGGCTTGCGCCATCACCGCGGCGGCGCACAGCACGGCGACACAAGGCTGGCACACCGCGAGCACGTGCGAACCCGGCCCCATCAGCTCGAGATATTTGATCAGGTGATCGACATATTCGTCGATGCCGAAGCGGCCCGCCGTGAGCGGCACGTCGCGTGCATTGTGCCAATCGGTAATGAAGACGTCATGCTCGGGCAGCATGGTGCGTACCGTGGCGCGCAACAGCGTGGCGAAATGACCGGACAGCGGCGCCACCACCAGCACGCGTGGCTGCGCCGCCGCGACGTCCTTCTTGAAGTGCAGTAGCGTGCCGAACGGCGTGCGCGCCGCCGCCTCCTCATGCACCTCAACCTCACGGTTGCCGATGGTGACGTGAGGAATGCCGAACGACGGGCGCGTATGGGTGAGCCCGGCCCGCGCGATCAACTCGTAGGCCGCGCTCAGATTGCGCAGGACGTTGCTGTCGCCGAGCAGCGGTTGGCCGCCGGCGGCGTGCGCCATAGTCGCCCACGCCCGGATCGGAGCCATCATGTCGGATTGAGTCTGATAGGCGAGGTACAGCATCCGCTACCCACGGGTGCCGCAGTCCGTCTGGCGACGGGCCCCCTCGACCCCCAAGCCGGGAAAAGCTAGTGCATTTTTTGTTGCGCTGCGACAAGATTGTGAACATCTTGCGCGGTGGGGGTCCGGCGTGATTGGGGGGCGAATCGAACCGACGCATCTAGCCGCCAATCACGACACGTTCGATTTGCAAAGTCGATTTGCAAGTCGGTTGCAGGTCGACCTGTAAGTCTTTGAACAAACGTCGCTATTTGACGAGAACCGCCAGAGATGTCCAAGGCCATCCTCACCATTGCCAGCAAGAATTACGGCTCGTGGTCGCTGCGCGGCTGGTTGTTATGCAAAATGGCCGGCATCGATTTCGAGGAGCAGCATGTCGGCACCGACGACCCCTCCACCAGAGCCGAATTGCTGTTGCTCTCGCCGTCCTTTCTGGTGCCGTGCCTTATTCATGACGGCCTGAAAGTCTGGGACACGCTCGCGATCGCGCAATATTTGCACGAGCTTTATCCGGATGCCGGTCTGTTGCCGTCCGATCGGGCGCAGCGCGCGCATTGCCGTTCGATTTGCGGCGAGATGCATTCCGGCTTCAGCAATCTGCGCTCGGCCCTGCCGATGAATCTCAAGGCGCACTTCCCCGGCTTCAAGGCCTGGGCCGGCGCACACGGCGACATCGATCGCATCACCGCGATCTGGCGCGAATGCGTCGAGACCTACAAGGGACCTTATTTGTTCGGGGAACGGCCCTGCTCCGCCGACGCGATGTATGCGCCGGTCTGCACGCGCTTTCTCACCTACGACGTTGCCGTCGATCCGGTCTCGACCGCATACTGCCGCACCATCATGGCGCTGCCGCAGATGCAGGAATGGATCGCCGCCGCCAAGGTCGAGCCGGACGAATTGGAAGAACTGGATGTCGAGTTTTAGCCGGCGGCAAAATCGGCCGGGTCAATCCCATTTCTGGCCGGAAAACGGCCAATCGAGAAGACGGCCGCCGCGGTGCGCCAGCCGCGAAATATCCGCCATCTCCCGCTCGCCAAGCGCAAAATCGAAGATTGCCGCATTCTCGGCCAGCCGCTCGACCTTGCTGGTCCGCGGAATGACGACGATGTTTTGCTGGACCAGAAAGCGCAAACAGATCTGCGCCGCGGTCTTTTTATGGGCCACGCCGATGCGCGAGAGCGTCTCGTCGTCGCGGACTCTTCCTTTGGCAATCGGGCTGTAGGCGACGACCGCCATGCCGTGCTGTCGACAAGCGGCAATCAGCTTCGACTGATCGAGAAAGGGATGGCATTCGAACTGATTGCAGACCAACGGCTCGCTGCTTGCACGCAGGGCTTGATCCATCAGCGACACAGTGAAATTCGACACGCCGATATGGCGAGCGAGGCCGTCGCGCTTGACCTTGCAGAGCGCGCCAAGCGTCTCCGCCAGCGGAATCTGCGGATTGGGCCAGTGCAGCAATAAAAGATCGACCTCGCTCAGGCGCAACCGCACCAGGCAGTCGCGCGCGGCACGCTCGAGCTCACGCGGGGCGAAATGCGACGGCCAGATTTTGGTGGTAACAAATACCTCGTTGCGCTTGACCCCCGCCCCATGGATCCCTTCGCCGACCTCCCGCTCGTTCTCGTACATCTCCGCGGTGTCGACGTGCCGGTAGCCGAGCCGCAAAGCCTGCTCGACCACGCGCGCGCAGACGCGGCCGCGCAAATCCCATGTGCCGAGGCCGATCAGGGGGATCCGCACGCCCTTGGCGTCGACCACCGGGGCGTTATCTCTGCTCGTGTTCGGATCGGCCATGTGTGCGCGCCAACGCAGTGCGCCGTCACCGATGCTTGCCGCCGAGCACGGCAAAAGCGGCCTCGGGCGCTCCCTCGATGACCCGAAGGAGCGCACGCGCAGGACCGCGCGGCGAACGCTTGCCCTGTTCCCAGTTACGCACCGTTTCAACCGGCACGCCGATCTGGGCGGCAAACGCGGTCTGCGTCAGCCCGGTTCGTCCGCGGACGTTGCGGGCATAAGCGGCATCGCGAAAACGATCAGAACCGTCGGAACGCGCTGCCGGCTCGCCGTTGGAAAACGAAATGGCCTGTTCCCTGCCGTCAGGCAGGATTTCGACCAAACGGCCGTCGGCTTTTAGTCGCACCCGCAGCATGGCGCTGGCTCCAGCGTTCCCAGGCTGCGCGAGCATAGCTGAATTCGCCATGGATTCAATGAGTTAGTAATTGGCGACGGTCGTGTCCTTGAGCTTTTTCTCAGCTCTTGGGCGGCTTCACCTGGCCGCGGATCTCCCCGTTCGGATTGGCTTGGGTGTGCACGTTGACATACCACTCGCCGGCCATCAGCTGTTGCGCTTGCTCGGGGGTCAGCGTGGCATTCCCGGTGATCGGGTTAGCGACCGCTGCACCTTTCTCGCTCAACCAGAGTATCGGCGGGGCGTTCTTGCCGTCTGTCGCCGGCCCGTGGAAATGCGCCATCGTCGCCGGCCCGGAGAGCCCGCTATAGGCGACACTCCATGTCAGCATTCGCGTTGCCGGGTCGTAACTCAGATCGGCCGTCCCGGTGGCAGCGGTCTGCACCGGCGGCACCTGCTGGGCACCGGTCAGGGGCACCTTGAACGAGACGGGCGCGGCTTGCGCCGACGCCGTCCAAACGGCGATGCCGGTCAGGCATGCCGCAACAACCATAGCGCGACGCGAGATTGAAATTCTCATGGTCAACTCCCTGGATTGTGGTCTTCGGTCAGACGTTTGATTATCGGTGTTTGATTGGGCTTGATCCTGTCTCGAAAACCGCGTTCCACTTTTCAGGTTCCTGCCCCGGCGCCACCTTTTATCCGGCCGACCCGACGCAGGATCGGCACAAAAGACCCCGCCCGTCTTAAGTAGCTTACCTGTCAAGTCGACCGATTGCCTCGATAGGGTCATAAACTGGACATCAACAAGTTTTGACGTACGGCCCCCAAGCCGCCAACACTGCTGTCATCTGTCCCGCGGGAGAAGCGAATTTCCAACCATGCAGAACTTGCAAATCGACGCCCAACGCCTGTGGGACACGCTGATGGAAACGGCGAAGTTCGGCGCGACGCCGAAGGGCGGCATTTGCCGCCTTACGCTGAGCGATTTCGACCGTCAGGTGCGCGACTGGTTCAAGACCAGGTGTGAGGCGCTGGGGTGTACCGTAACCGTCGACCAAGTAGGCAACATGTTCGCCCGACGCCCCGGCAAAAACGACAAGCTCCTGCCGATCGCCATGGGGTCGCACCTCGACACGCAACCGACCGGCGGCAAATTCGACGGGGTGCTCGGGGTGCTCGGCGCGCTCGAAGCCATGCGCACGCTGCACGAGACCGGCTACGAAACCAATTCACCGATCGAGATCGTGAATTGGACCAACGAAGAGGGCTCGCGTTACGCTCCTGCCATGCTTGCTTCCGGCGTGTTCGCCGGCGTCTTCACGCCGGAATTCGCCTATTCGCGGACCGACCGCGACGGCAAGACGTTCGGCGAGGAATTGGAGCGCATCGGTTACAAGGGACCGGAGAAGGCCGGCACGCGCAAATTCGGCGCCATGTTCGAGCTGCACATCGAGCAAGGTCCGATCCTTGAAGACGAAGACCGCATGATCGGCGTCGTCCAGGGCGTTCAAGGCATGCGCTGGTACGAAGTCACGGTCACCGGCCAGGAGGCGCATACCGGCGCGACGCCGATGCGGCTGCGCAAGAATGCGCTCCTTGGCGCCGCGCGACTGATCGAACGCGTCGATGCTATCGCATTGGAGCACGCGCCCGACGCCGTCGGCGCCGTCGGCTTGATCGAGAACAAACCCAATAGCCGCAATGTCGTTCCCGGCGAAGTATTTTTCACGATCGACTTCCGCCATCCGGACGATGCTGTTCTCGACGTCATGGAAGTCGAAACTCCGCGCGGCGCTGGATGAGATTCTGCAGCCATTGAATCTCAGTCACAAGGAAGCGCGCATCTGGGATTCGCCGGCCGTCAAATTCGCCCCGGAGCTGATCGAATGCGTTCGCATCGGCACGAAAAAGGCCGGCTACAAATCGCGCGATATCATTTCCGGGGCCGGCCACGACGCCGCCTACGTCGCCCGTGTCGCGCCGACCACCATGATTTTTGTGCCCTGCCTCGGCGGCGTTTCGCACAACGAAGCGGAATCGGCGAGCCTCGAAGAATGCGCCGCCGGCGCGCAAGTCCTGCTCAATGCGGTGCTGGAATACGACCGGCGCTTGGCTTGACGCAATCACCGTGTCTTCGAAAATCTCGCGGCCGATAAGCATACGACGGTTCTCGCTGGCGCGGCGCCGATCGCCGGCCGTGCCAGCGGACAGGGCGCCGATCAGGCGGTCGCGAAGCGCGTCAGACGCGCCAAAGCCTTGTCGATTTCCGCCGCCGGCCCGGGCCTGGCGAACAGATAACCCTGCATCTCGTCGCAGCCGGCAAGGCGCAGCAGCACCCGCTGTTCGTCGTTCTCGACGCCTTCCGCCAGCACTTTCATGCCGAGCGCATGTCCGAGCGTGACGATCGACTGGATGATGGTGCCGGTATTGCCCGACGAGCCAAGCGAAGCGACGAACGTGCGGTCGATCTTGAGCTGATCGAACGGAAATTTTTGCAGATAGTTCAAGCTCGAATAGCCGGTGCCGAAATCGTCGAGCGCGAGACTGACGCCAAGCCCGCGCAAGGCTTCGAGCCGCGCCTGCGCCTCCTGCGGATTGTCGATCAGCACACCCTCGGTCACTTCGAGCACGACCCGCGATGAGGCAATCCCGGTCTCCGCCATGATGGCGGCGACGAGATCGACCAGCCAACGATCGCGGATCTGCAACGGCGAGAGATTGACGGCGACCGACAAGGTCGGCCAGCGCACACCGTCGGACAGCGCCCGCCGCAGCGCGATTTCGCCGAGCTGGGACATCAGGCCGCTCTGCTCCGCCAAGGGTATGAAGACCGACGGCGAGATTGGGCCACGCGTCGGATGAGTCCAGCGCAACAACGCCTCAACGCCGACCATCGCGCCGCCCTCGGCGGCGACGATCGGCTGATATTCGACATCGAACGACTGCAAGGCGATGGCGGATTGCAATTCGTGCAGGAGGAACCGCCGCTCCGCATAGTCGGTTTCGATCTGCGGCTCGAAGCGTCGCGCCGCACCGCGGCCGGCGCGTTTGGCGGCGCGCAGCGCGAGACCGGCGCGGCGCGCTATCTCTTCGCCGCTCGTTCCATCCTCCGGCGCCTCGGCGACGCCGATGCTCGCCGTGATCTGCCACATCCGGTCCATGAAGATCGGGCGCAACAGCGCTGCCCGCAACGCCTCGACGAGCAGGTCCGCCGCCTGCCGGTCATCCGCGCCGATGATGACCGCGAATTCGTCTTCCTCGAACCGTCCAAGCGTCGCGCCCGGCAATAAGCCGGCCTGCAGATGTTCGGCAATGCTTATGAGCACCGCGTCGCCTCCGGCCCGCCCCAGCGTATCGTTGACCTCGCGAAAGCCGTCGAGGTCGACGAGCGCGAAGACGACGACGCCGGAGCGGCGCCTTGCCAGCGCCGCGTCCAGATACTCGAGCATGACCCGGTGATTGGGCAGTCCCGTCAGCGGGTCCTGGCTCACGAGCTTGCGCATAGCCTCGGCACTGCGGTCGAGCGAACGCAAAAGCTGGCGGGCCGCGCGCATCGCCGGCAACGCGCACAATGCAAGCACGGCGCCGACCAGCGCCAGGAGGCCCCACAGCCGGTCCATGGCTCCGAGGAGTCCGCGGTCGCCGACCCAGCTGAACCAGCCGACGATGCGGCCCCGCGGGTCGTGCAGCGATTGCAGCGCCCGGCCGCCGTCGCCGAGCGGATTGGCGTCGAAGCGGAGATCGCCAAGGCCGCTCCGACGCGCGATCGCCCGCAGCTGCGTATCGTCTGGCGCATCGACATCGCCGAACTGCGCATGAAATTCGTCGAGCGCCTGCTGCAAAGCCGCGCGCTGCCCGGCTTCGATGCGGCTTTGGCTGAGTTGGCTCACGGTAAATCCAGTGACCGCGCACAGCACCATGGCCCCGGCAACGAACAACGGCAGCAGCAGCGCGATGCGCGCAGTGGTTGTCTTGCTGATTTCGGGAGATCCGGCCATCGGCTCGGGCGAGCGTTGCCGCAGTGCTGCCCACCATCTCCGGGCTGCCGCCGCCATACTCCAACGCCCCTTACTGCAATGCCAAAACTTAGATTTAAGCGGCGCAGATTAACGGCAAGGAAAAACGCGCAAGCGCCGCGCAAGTTTTCAACAGCGGCTCCGGCGCGCGGTCCGGCGTTAAGATTGCATTAAATCCCATAACCCTTAGTGTGCGCCGCAAGGGAGCGGTTCCGGCGGCATGTCGGAGACCGGACATGACGCATGCGGAGCCTTCGGGCGTCGATCGGCTTTAGTTTAAGCGCCGTGCTCGCCGCAACCGCAGGCTTAGCCGCGGCGGCGACGAGTCCGGTGTGGGCGGAAGAATGCCCAGGCAATCCCGACGCCCTGGGAACGAGCCGGGTTCTCGTCCTTGACCCCAGCCAACTCACCCGCGTCGGCGTGATGCAGTATCCGCAAAGCCTGCCGCTCGCCGACAAGGAGGTCGTGCTGACCTTCGACGACGGCCCGCAGCCGCGCTACTCCATCCCGGTGCTCGATATCCTCGCCGCGCAATGCGTAAAGGCCACGTATTTTCTCGTCGGCAGCATGGCGCGCGAATATCCGGCCGTAGTGCGGCGCATCCACGAGGCCGGCCACACCATCGGCACCCACACGGAAAATCATCCGTCGCGGATGCAAAAATTGCCGATCGAGAAGGTGCGGGCCGAGATCGACCAGGGTATCGCCGACGTCAGCGCCGCGCTGTGGGACGCGAAAGACCTGGCGCCCTTCTTCCGCATCCCGGGTCTCAATCGCAGCGACGCCATCGAGGCTGAGCTTGCGGCGCGTTCCTTGGTCGTGTTCAGCTCCGACACGGTCGCCGACGATTGGCATCGCCGCATCAAACCGGCCGACATCGTCAGCCGGGCCATGAGCCGGCTCGAAGCGCGCGGCAAAGGCATTTTGCTGCTTCACGATATCCACGCGGCGACGGTCGCCGCCCTTCCCGACCTCCTAAAGAAGCTGAAGGAGGCCGGCTTCCACGTCGTGCATGTCGTGCCGGCAAGCGCCGAGATGGAAATTGCAGGCTCGGCGCACGAAATGTCGAACGACCCGCCGCGCGAAATAGCCAATGAGCCGCCGCACGAAATGCCAAGCGACCCTCCGCGTGAAATGGCTAGCGACGCGCCGCACGAAACCGCGAGTGACCCGCCGCGCGAAATGGCAAGCAGCGCGCCGCACGAAATGGAAAGCGACCCACCGCGGCCATTGGCAAACGACCTGCGGCGCGAAACGGCCGGCACCGTGCCGCACGAAACCGCGAGTGACCCGCCGCGCGAGATGTCAAGCAACGCACCGCACGAAGTGGCGAGCGAGCCACCGCGAAATGCCGAGCGAGCCGCCGCTCGATCGAGACAAACCGGATATGCCGACGCCCGTCACGTCGCCGGACGCCGAGGCTATCGAACTGCGAGCGCCGGACGGGAAAACTTTCGCCACCGCGTATCATCCGTGGCGCACGGTGATATTGGCAGACGGTTCCGAGGCCGCCACCCATCTCGCGCTTAACCCGGTAGCGGATCATTTCGGCGGCGGCGAAACCGTAACCTCGATCGCCGCGTAATAGGCGGCGAGATCCTCGACATCCTTGTCTTTGAGCATCGGCGCGACCAGCGACATCATATCGTTCTTGCGGGCGCCGGAACGATAATCGTTGAGGGCCTTGACGAGGTAGGTGACGCTCTGGCCGGCGAGGTTCGGCGCCTCCGGGATCTTCGCTTTGCCGTCGAGGCCGTGGCAGGTCTGGCACATCAGGGCCTTGTGCCTGCCGGCGGCGACGTCGCCGGCCGCCAGGCCGTCGCGCACCGCGCCGACGGCGACGGCACATGCAGCGGCGATCACGGTCGTGCACAAACTCCGCAATGTCATGACGCAATCATGGTCAGCTCGACACAAAGACGGCGCCGTGATTGCGCACGACGCCGCCGCTTGGTTGATCGCCGGCTACTTGCCGTCGTACCAGATGCGATACAGCGCGCCGGCGAAATCGTCCGACACCAGCAGTGAGCCGTCCCGCAGCTGAGCGACATCCACCGGCCGCCCCAGATATTCGCCATTCTCGTCGAGCCAGCCTTCCGCGAACGGCTCCGTCTTGTCGGCCGTACCGTCTTCCTTCAGGTAGGTCACCATGACGCGTGCGCCAACCGGAACGGTGCGATTCCACGAGCCGTGCTGCGCCGAGAAAATGGCGCCCTGATATTTCTTCGGGAACACCTTGCCGCTGTAGAAGGTCATGCCGAGGTCGGCGGCGTGCGCCGCCATCTCGACCTGCGGAAAGACCACGTCTGCCGGCGGAGTTTCGTTCTTGTATTCCTCGGTCCGGGTATGGCCGCCGCCATAATACGGGAAGCCGAAATTCTGGCCGGCCTTGGTGGCGCGGTTGAGTTCGCCGGGCGGCTGATCGTCGCCCATGCCGTCAACCTGGTTGTCGGTGAACCAGAGCGTCTTGTCTTTCGGATTGAAATCCATGCCGACCGAATTGCGGATGCCCGAGGCGTAGACTTCGCGGTTCTTGCCGTCGCGATCCATGCGGATGATGCCGCCGATGCCCCATTTCTTGAAGCCGTCGAGTTTTTCCGGAGCCGGGACGTTAAACGGCTGACCGAGCGTGATGTAGAGCTTGTTGTCCGGGCCGACACGGCAGGTGCGCGCCGTGTGGTTATAGCTTTCGTCTTCCTTGGGGATGAGTTCGCCCTGCGGTACGATCGGCACAGCGACCACGTCCGGACTTTCATAGAAGAACTCGGCTGCCGGATACATCAGCACGCGATTCTGCTCGACGACGAACAGAAATCCGTCCTTGGAGAAGCATGGACCATTGGGAATGATCAGATCGATGGTCGAGGCGAACGGCTTCACCTCCTCGGCGACACCGGACTTGGAGCGGTCGGTGACGGCATAGACCTGAGCCTTGCGGGTGCCGACGAAGGTGACGATCCCTTGCGGCCCGACCGCCATGTGGCGCGCGTCGGGGACGATCGCGTAAAGCCCGATATGGAAGCCGTGCGGCAACTTGATCTTTTCCAGATTCTTTTTCAGCGCCGCGGCCTTGGCGCCGCCTTGCGGAATTGTCGGAATATTGGGCGACGCGCCGGTAGTCTTGAACTGTCCAAGCTTCTCCAGATTGCTCGGATTGTCCTGCGCGAACGCCGCCGCGGATGCGAGCAGTAATGCCGCCGACGCAGCCAGCACCGTACGGGTTTGCATGAAACGACCTCCCTGGGTTTGCGGTTATTGTCGCCCGCTTATCGAGCGATCTTGGCACATCGGCAAAAATCCCGGCAAGCCAATGGCGACAATGGAACCATGCGCGGATGACGTACGAAGTGGGGCGCGGCCCATCGAAGCTGCCAAGCGACTCGCTGCACCCGGGTTTCCATCACGGCCGTATGGCCATGTAGTGCGACAGAGCCACCATGTCGGCGTCGCTCAGCTCGTAGGTGACCTCCGCCATGGAGGCGACGCCGGAGCCGACGCGCTTGCCGGTTTTGAAATCGCGCAGCGCTTGGACCAAAACATCTTCGCGTTGGCCGGACAGACGCGCCGCGGCGCGGAAGCCGTTATAGTCGTCGGAATGACACGATTGGCAGCGGTGCTGAAGGGCAAGCTTTTCGCCCTTCTGCGCCAGCGCGTCAGGAGCAGCCGCCGGCTTCGGCGGAGGCAGCGCCGCATAAAACGCGCCGAGATTGCGGATATCTTCGTTGCTGAGCGCTTCGGCGATCGGCCCCATCACCTCGCTCTTGCGGGCGCCTGAGCGAAAATACACGAGCTGCCATTGCACGAATTCATCGGGCTCGCCGGCGAGCGACGGCGTGAGCGGCGCCTGCGAAACGCCGTCCGCGCCGTGGCATCCGGCGCAACCCTCGGCCAGCGCCTTGCCCGCCGACGCGTCCGCCGCAGGCGC
Source organism: uncultured Alphaproteobacteria bacterium (assembly GCA_963829395.1). Classification (GTDB taxonomy): domain Bacteria; phylum Pseudomonadota; class Alphaproteobacteria; order Rhizobiales; family Xanthobacteraceae; genus BOG-931. Next base: position 215,552 of record CAWHHX010000010.1, read on the forward strand.
AATTCCGCTGGCGGCGATCAAAACTGCGGCGCTTAACGCAACCAGGACAATCGGGGGTGTCGTCATGGCGGTGCCAAAAGGACAGGTCCAAGCCGGCGGCTCCGGCCTGGACCTGGAGATGGAGGACGATCGCGCCAAGCGCGGAGCGATCGTCTTGATGGGTCACACTAACGGATCACGTGAACCGATCACTTGACCGATCACTTGGCGTAGCTGATCCGGTAGATGGCGCCGGTGAAGTCATCGGCGACCATGAGCGAGCCGTCCTTGGCCTGCAGCACGTCGTTCGGCCGGCCGCGATACTTGCCGTCGGCGCCGATCCAGCCGGAAGCGAACTCGACTTGCTTGACGTTCTTGCCATCCGGATCGGCGGTGATGCGCATCAGCCGCCCGCCCTGGAATTGATGACGATTCCAGGATCCGTGCTCGGCCAGGATGATGCTGTTCTTGTAGTCAGCCGGGAATTGATCCCCGGTGTAGAACTTCATGCCGAGCGGAGCGACGTGCGCCCCGAGCTTGAGCGCCGGAGGCGAAAACTCCGAGCACTTGTGCCCCATGGCGAGTTTCGGATCCGGCGTGTCGCCCTGATGGCAATACGGATAGCCGAAGTTTTCGCCGATCTTGGTGATGTGGTTGAGCTTGTCGCTCGGCAGGTCGTCGCCGAGCCAGTCGCGCGCGTTTTCGCTGAACCAGTATTCGCCCGTGCGCGGATCGACGTCGCCGCCGACGCTGTTGCGGACGCCGAGCGCGACGATTTCGGCAAGGCCGTTCGCCGGATTGACCCGCCGGATCTGCGAAGTCGAGGTCGGCGGCAGGCACTCGTTGCAGGGCGGGCCGATGGCGACATAGAGCCAGCCGTCCTTGTCGAACGCCAGATATTTCCAGCCATGCGGAATGTAGGGCGGCAGATCGTCGTACACGACCTGGGGCTGCGGCATGGCGTCGAGATTGCCTTCCGGATTGTCGTACTTGTAGATCTTGTCGATATCGGCGACGTAAAGCGCGCCGTCGCGATAGGCGAGACCGGTCGGCATCTTCATGCCTTTGAGCACGGTCTTGACCGACTTCTTGCCGCCCTGGTCGCTGACCGCATAGACGTTGGTGTTCAAGAACGAGCCGACAAACAGCGTGCCGTCCTTGCCCCATGCCATCTGCCGCGCGCCGGGCAGCCCGCTCGCCCACAATTCGATCTTGAAGCCGGGCGGCAGCTTGATGTTCGCCAGCGTCGCCTTGATCTCGTCGTCGGTGAAACCGGTCGGCGGCGGCAGCGTATTGAGCACGTGGGTGCCCTTCTGCTCCTTGGTCTCATCGCCCATGAACCAGTCATCCGGCGGATGCATCCAGAAGTCTTTTTTGCTGGAATCGTAGGACTTGAGTTCCTCAGTGCGCGCGCCGGATGCCAACAGCAATCCGGCGACGGCAAAAGCGGCCGCGGCAGCGACGATGGTCGCTGGACGCAGCTTCAACCTGCCTCGAAGACTCATCGACTTCTCCTCCCTTGCATCGTCCTTGGATCGTCTTTGGATCGTTTCCGTCTGGCCGGTCCTGACAGTCCCGCGGCCGCTCGCAGCGGCAGATGCGAGGTCCGCCGGCCAGCCTGCGAACTAAGCCATCGACACCTGGCGCGATGGCATGTGGCCGCGATTGCCGCGCGAAGCGGTTCGCGTCACCGCCAAAGCTCTCAACCCATGAATTGTCGATCGGCCGGAATGGCGTCGAAATCCCTCCCTTTTGCCGCCCGAATGCGGTCTTTGAGCCGCTTTGGGCGTCGATTGTCCGGCAAATCGCATCTCAGCGTACGTTACTACCGCAATCTGTCAAGCCGGCTGCAAAGCTCGCGCCTCGCTTAAGACGAGGCGACCCGCGCTAGCTCTGTCAGGGATCCACTGTTGTTGGTGCAGTGACTGCGGGATTGACAAAATTTGTTGGCCGCGAAATCGAAATGGATGGCCCCGCTGCAGAACCCAAAAAGGTGTTGACGACCGAGCGGGGCCTTGTCGCATATCTTTTGCAACCTGGCATCAAAGCGAGCGATGGAGATACCGTCGGCGGATCAACGACCGAGCGCATTAGGGTTCGCCTCAGGGATTCGCGGCGCTTCGACGGCTTACCCGTTTTCGCGGCAAGTCTTTGTGGCGATTAAGGGTTCCTGGTTTCGCTGCAACACAAAAATCAGGAACGAACTGTCATGACCGCCCATCGTGCTGAAAAGATTAGAGCGAGCCACGCGAAAGCCTCCTCGGATGTCAAATCGGCATCGTTGGGTAGAGCAACAAGTGTGCGGCGCCGCGCAAAAGAGCGCAAATTTTTCATTGTGACGCAGCGGGCGGGCACGAGAGGTGCCGGATATCGGTTGCTAAACGAAAACGAACTCTTTGAGAACAAAAGACGGGCGCTTACCCCCCCGATCGGGCGGCGCGGGTTTGAGGAATACTTGGCAACACCGACCTTCATGTACGATCGTAAACTCGGTCCGATCGAGTGGGATTTCAAAATTTTATCTGGCTATTGGTTCATTTCGGATCGGATGAAGGGAGTTATGGAATTTGTTGATCAAGAGGCTTTTGCTTTTCTGAAATGCAAGGTGCTGATGCCAGACGGCAGCGATGGGCCGCCCTATTGGCTTTGTGACGTTGTACGTGTTTTGGAGGCGCTAGACGAAGAGAAATCTGCAATCAAAATCAGGACCGCCAGTGACGGAAGCAAAGTCTATGGCATGATGGGGAATCCTCGTTTGATTTTCAAGGAGGAATTGATCGGATCGTGTCATGTTTTCCGAATGAAGTTCTTTGAGGCAAGAGTCATTTGCGATGACGACATGAAGCTTGCCTGTAAGGCGGCTGGCCTGACCGGGCTTTCGTTCTTAGAGGCGTGCTGAAGGATAGCCGCTGATTGATTTTGGGGGAGCTACCGTGTTTCAGGATCATCATATTTTTTCGCAGTGCTCGCATCGCGCGATCCGCTTTTGCGCGAACTCGCCAAAAATGGATATTTTAATGTCGATGAGGACACTAATCTGGTGCAACTGCCGCCTACTCAACAGTTGGCGCAACAACTGCGGAACCAATACGGACTCCCAAGTGGCAGCGTGTCGCCCCACAATGGCGGCCCGCTAGGATCGTAAGAGGACGGCGCGGCAAACTATCTTCGGCAGTTAGTCAGCAATAATCCGTCTGAGTGGCGGGCAACTCTGAACGGCGACCCGTCCGCTTCGCAATTTTTCAGAGATAAGATAACTTCGTTTCAAGATGAGGCTGCGAGTGCACGTTGACTGGCGAACTCTTCACCAACACGCCATCCACGCTGACAAAGCAGACTACCAACTCAGTAAACGACCAGGTCATGGGGAACTTGTCCCAAAGCGCGTTCGCCGTACTCAATCCGGATTTGGCGAACCTGGGACAAATCGAAGGTATGTCGATTGGTCCCGCGCTTCCTACGACGGAGACCTTTTCGTCTGTGAACGTTCTGCCTGTTACTGGGAGCTTCCAGGTACGCCCATCAGTCTTCCGCCGTTAGAAGGTTATCCAATCAATCCGTGGCCCATTCCAACCACAGGCATGGTGCGGCCGAGAGGACTCGAACCTCCACGGGTTGCCCCGCTAGCACCTCAAGCTAGTGCGTCTACCAATTCCGCCACGGCCGCATGTGGGGTGGGCGCGTGCCAGAAATGGCGCGCGACCGCGCCGATGTAACAGCTAGCCTCCCCCCGGACAAGCCCGGCGGCCCCATATATCCAGGGATGGCAAGCGTGAAGCGAAAGGCTTTCTTAAAGCGGCTCGGGCGAGCGCGGCAGCAATTCCTTGACTTCCACCGCGATGCGGTTGCCGCTGACGATCACCGTGCCGCGCGCCACCGGCATGTTGTTGGCGAGAATGCGGACCTCGTCGTCCTCGGAGGAATCGAGTTCGATGATGGCGCCGCGGCCGAGCCGCAGCACCTGGTGGATCGGCATCGAGGTCCTACCCAACACCACGGCGATATCGATCGAGACATTATCCAGAGTCGCCAAGAGACCTCACAGGGCATTATCAGATATGAGAGTATGTATCGCCGTCGCATGGTTACGGAGGCGTTAACACGCGCGACGATCTGACCATCGGCCTTCTTGCCGCCGCCGGCTCGCCGACGGTCGAATGGCGCGTGAGCGACCGCCTGGTTGACTACGACGAAGCGCTCGCCGCCATGACCGGTCGTGCGGCCGCCATTGCGCGCGGCGAGGCGCCCGAGCTGGTTTGGCTCCTGGAGCACCCTCCCCTTTATACGTCCGGCACATCGGCCCGGCCGCAAGAGCTGATCGAGGCGCGCTTTCCGGTCTACAGCGCCGGGCGCGGCGGCCAATTCACCTATCACGGTCCCGGCCAGCGGGTCGGCTACGTGATGCTCGATCTCAAGCGGCGCGCGCCGGATGTGCGCCGCTTCGTCGCCACCATCGAAGAATGGATTATCCGCACGCTCGCCGCCTTCGACATCGCCGGCGAGCGCCGCGAGGATCGGATCGGGGTTTGGGTACGGCGTCCGGACAGGGGCGAAGGCGCCGAAGACAAGATCGCCGCGATCGGCATCCGCGTGCAGCGTTGGGTAACGCTGCACGGCTTTTCGCTCAACGTCGCGCCCGATCTGTCGCATTTCTCCGGCATCGTTCCGTGCGGCGTCTCCGACCGGAAATTCGGCGTCACCTCTCTGGCCGATCTCGGCCGGCCGGTATCGATGATCGACGTCGACCGGGCGCTGCGCGCCGCCTTCGAGCCGCTGTTCGGCACAACGGTGGAGGCTCAAGCGTTGGGCAGCACCGAGAACAGATCGCCGGGACGACGCAGCGCCAAATCCACGGCGCCCGCCTCGCGCTGATCGATCGCGGTCACTTGTGCGCCGGGTGGACCGTCGCGGCAAAGTTCGATCATGGTGAGAACGACTTCCTCGGAGCCGGCGAGCACCGCTTCCACCGCGCCGTCGCGACGATTGCGGACCCACCCTTCGACGCCAAGCTCGAGCGCAGTCACTTCGGCCCAGGCGCGGTAGCCGATGCCCTGCACCCGGCCGCGGATCATGACCGCAAAGATCACGTCCATCTGAATTCCCCGAGCTTGCGCGGACGGCCCTGCAACCAGCCTTTCAGCTCGTCAATGTAGACGTCCGGCAATTGCCACTCCAGCGCCGCCGCGATCACAACTTCCATGTAGCCGGCCCGCGGCGCGGCTTCCCGGCGCGACCGCGCCAGATAGACCAACGCCATTCGCCGCTGGCCTTGCTGGCGCACCGGCAACGTCTCGGCGCGATAAAGTCCGGTCGCGATGTTCTCCCAAGCGGCGAGCGTGACGCAATCGCGCGACGTCAGCCGCCACAGCACGCCATAGACCGTGCTGGCGGGCAGCGGCGCAACGGAAGCATAACCTTGGGCCATGATCAGGAAGCGATAATTCGTCAGCGCGGCGACGCCGACCGGCTCCGCGCCCGGCGCGTGCTTGCGCATGACCGCCCGGCTCATGTTTGAGCCATAGGCAAAGTGCAACATCACGCCGCCGGCCGTGCCACGCTCGGCCGCGTGGCTACCCACACCGTGGTAGCGACCGCCAGCACGATCGGCACGAAGGCCATCACCAACAAGATCGCGACGATGAGCGAGCCGACGTCGTAATGCGGCGAGCCGGCCAAGATGGCGATGATCGATACCAGGAGGATCAGACCGAGCGCGCCTGCGGCGTTCGCATCGCGACCGTCACCGCCCAGCGGGCCATAAAACGACGCGGCCACGATGACCAGGAGCGCGACCGAAAGCGCGTACAAGACGCTGACCCCCGCCGCCAGACCGGCGGTCTGTCCGCCGTCGCGCAGCCGTTTGGCGTGCGCCGCGTACCAGATCCAGATGAGCACGATCTGCGCCGCGAGAAACGGCCACAGCCCGGCGCGCACGATCACATGCGGCGTGGTCAGCACATGCGACGCCACCCCGGCGAGATAAACGAGGATGGCGGCAACGATGAAGGGCGTCGGCGACAGCCTTCCGCTCGGTGAGAAAACAAGGCGCAGCGTTTGCATGGGCCGGCATCATGCCAGATTCGGCGCTGCCATTGCGGCCGCTGTTACGCAAACTCCATGATCACCGCATCCACCGCGACGCTGTCGCCTTGCTTGACGCGGATTTTTTTGATGGTGCCGTCGCGCTCGGCGCGCAGGATATTCTCCATCTTCATCGCCTCGACGACCGCCAAGGTCTCGCCGGCCTTGACCTCCTGCCCCTCCGCCACCGCCAGCGAAACGACCAGGCCCGGCATCGGGCAGCGCACGGACTTTTCGCTGCCGGAGAGCTTCTTGGCCGGCATGAGTCGCGCGTAGCGCGCTTCGCGCTCGGTATAGACGAAGGCCTTCACCTCGATGCCCCGATAGGCAAGCTCGAAGCCGTTGGGGACCATCCGTACGTGCACGGCGATCGGGCCGCCATCGAGCGTGCCCGACCAGACCGGCGTGCCGGGAACCCAGTTCGACGACAGAACGTGCCTGTTGCCGTCCTCGAACTGGACGCTGATGGCGTTGCCGTCGTGGGCGACGTCGGCGTGCAGCTCTTCGCCGCCGAGCCAAATCGCCCGCCGGCGTTCGCGGGTGACGGCGTTATTGAGCTGGCCGGAAATACGGCGCTTGCGCTCGCCCAATACGTGGTCGATGGCCGCGGCGACGCCGGCGATGGCGCGCGCCATGGCGCCGGTCGGTGTCGCCCGTTCAAATCCTTTGGGAAACTCCTCGGCGATGAAAGCGGTCGATAGCTTGCCGGAGCGCCAACGCGGGTGCTGCATGATGGCGGCGAGAAACGGGATGTTGTGGCGAATGCCCTCGATGGTGAAGGCGTCGAGCGCGTCGGCCTGCGCATCGATCGCCGCAATGCGCGTCTTGGCATGGGTGACGAGCTTGGCGATCATCGGATCGTAATAGAGCGAAATCTCGCCGCCCTCGGCGACGCCAGTGTCGTTGCGCACGGTCACGCCGGCATGCTCGCCTTCGGCCGGCGGGCGATAGCGCACCAGCCGCCCGATCGACGGGGCGAAATTGCGATAAGGGTCTTCGGCGTAAATGCGGCTTTCCACCGCCCAGCCGTTGAGCTTGATGTCGCTTTGCTTGAACGCAAGCTTCTCGCCGGCGGCAACACGGATCATCTGCTCGACCAGATCGATGCCGGTGACAAGTTCGGTCACCGGATGCTCGACCTGAAGCCTGGTGTTCATCTCCAGAAAGTAGAAGCTCTTGTCCTGGGCGGCGACGAACTCGACCGTGCCGGCGCTGTCGTAACCGACGGCCTTGGCGAGCGCGACCGCCTGTTCGCCCATTTTCGCCCGCGTCGCGGCGTCGAGCAGCGGGCTCGGCGCTTCCTCGATGACTTTTTGATTGCGGCGCTGGATCGAGCATTCGCGCTCGCCGAGATAGATGACGGTGCCGTGCTTGTCGCCCAACACCTGGATTTCGACGTGCCGCGGATCGGTGATGAATTTCTCGATAAAGACCCGATCGTCGCCAAAGCTGGATTTGGCTTCGGAGCGGGCGCGGGCGAAGTTCTCCGCCACCTCGGATTTGGCAAAGGCGATGCGCATGCCCTTGCCGCCGCCGCCGGCGGAGGCCTTGATCATGACCGGGTAGCCGATCTTTTCGGCGATGGCGATGGCCTCGTCGTGATCCTCGATCACGCCGAGATGGCCGGGAACGGTCGAGACATTGGCGCGGGCGGCCGCCTTCTTCGACTCGATCTTGTCGCCCATGGCGGCGATCGCCTTCGGGTTCGGCCCGATGAAGACGATGCCGGCCTTGGCGAGTGCCTCGGCGAAAGCGGCGCGCTCGGAGAGAAAGCCGTAGCCGGGATGCACCGCCTGCGCGCCGCTTTCCTTGCAGGCGGCCACGATCTTCTCGATGACGAGGTAGCTTTGCGCCGCCGGCGGCGGGCCGATGGCTATCGCCGTATCGGCCATTTCGACGTGCAAAGCGTCGCGGTCGGCCTCGGAATAGACCGCAACGGTTTCGATGCCCATGCGGCGCGCGGATTTGATGATCCGGCAGGCGATCTCGCCGCGGTTGGCAATCAGGATTCGCTTGAACATTGCGGCATCAAACTCGCGAACCGGTTGCTCTGCCTTTGCGGCGTCGGCGCGAAAATGTCAATCGCCGCAGTCCGCTAGGTGGTCCATGAGGCCGTGGTCACATCCAGGTCATGCGGCCTAGGCAAGACCGCCGCTGCCTTGGCAGATTGTCGTCAACCTCGGGGAGCACATTCCAATGCACCGGTCCTTTGTCGTCGCGGCCATTGTGACAAGCGTCGCGGCATCTCAAGCTTTGGCGCCAACAGCCTTGGCGCAAACGCCGTCCGAGCGGCCGCATAACGTGGTGCTGTTCGTCGCCGACGGCTTGCGTTCCCGCATGGTCGACGACACCACGGCCCCGACCATGGCTGCGATCGCGCGCGACGGCATAAGCCTGCGCAACAGCCACGCGCTGTTTCCTACTTTCACCACGGCGAACGCGTCGGCGATGGCCACCGGGCATATGCTCGGCGACACCGGCGATTTCTCCAATACCATCTATGCCGGCTTCGAAGTGCCGGGCGCCGGCAACAGCCTGACGCCGTTTCTCGAGAGCGATCCAGTCCTCGCCGACGTCGATGAGCATTTCTCCGGCAACTACCTCGACGAAGCGACGATCCTGAAGCTCGCCCGCGACAAGGGCTACAGCACCGCATCGGTCGGCAAGGTCGGGCCGGCGTTGATGTTCGATCACACCGAGCGAACCGGCACGCAGACGATTCTGGTCGACGACGCGACCGGCAGCGGCAAGGGCATCCCGCTGGCGGAGGAGATGAGCCGCGCGGCTCAAGGCGGCAAAGCTGCCGCTGATATGCCCGGCGCGCGGCGCCAACCGGAATTTCGGCACCATGACGACGCCCGGCACGCTCACGCCCAACGTGGCGCAGCAGGAGTATTTTTCCGCCGTGGCCACGCAAGGCGATCCTGCCGCTATTCAAGGAACGCGACCGGCCGTTCATTCTCGTTTTCTGGTCGCGCGATCCGGACGGCACGCAGCACTATCAGGGCGACAGCCTCAATTCATTTGTTCCCGGCATCAACGGTCCGACGTCGCTGGCGGCGATCCGCAATGCGGACGATAATCTGGCGCGAATCCGCGCCGCGCTGCGCGAACTCGGCCTCCTCGATACCACCGACATCATCACGGTCGCCGATCACGGCTTCTCCACCATCTCGAAGGAGAGCCGAACCAGCTCGACGGTCAAAACAAAGTTCGCCGACACGCCCGAAGGCCGCTTGCCGCTCGGCTTCGTCGCGCTCGATCTGGCGCAGGCGCTCAACCTGCCGCTCCTCGATCCGGACGATAGTTACAAACCGATCGCGCCGGGCGCACACACCAAATTTGGCAATGGTCTTATTGGCGGCGACAAAGCCAATCCCAAAGTCGTCGTCGCCGCCAACGGCGGCTCGGACCTGATTTATCTGCCTGACGGCGACAAGGACCTCGCCAAGCGCGCGATCGACGCGCTGCTGACGCAGGACTACGTCAGCGGCATCTTTGTCGATGCGAAACTCGGGAAGTTTCCCGGCACGCTCAGCCTCGACGATATCGCGCTCGAAGGCACCGCCGTGACCCCGCATCCGGCGATCGCCATCAGCTTTCGTTCCTTCGACACGGTCTGCGGCGAGCCGGTGCGATGCACGGTCGAAGTCGCCGACACGATCCTGCAGCAAGGCCAAGGCATGCACGGCTCATTCAGCCGTGCCGACACCTGGAATTTCATGGCCATGCAAGGGCCGGACTTCAAATCGCATTTCGTCGATCCGGCGCCGGCCAGCAACGCCGATGTCGGCCGGACCATTGCGCACGTCATGCAGCTCAATGTCAGCGATCGCGGCAAGCTTGTCGGCCGCGTCCTTGCCGAAGCGCTGCCGAACGGCGCCGTGCCGGAGGTGACGAGCCGCGTTGTGGCGTCGGAGCCGGCGGCCAACGGGCTAACGACCGTCGTCAGCATGCAGATTGTCGGTGACACGCGCTACTTCGACGCCGGAGGATTTCCGGGACGTACGGTGGGTCTGTCGATGACGGCGCTGCCAAGCCAGGCACGCTGAACCGTTTTTCGCTCGCTCCTGGAGCAAGCGGCGCCCATTACATCAGCGCAAAGCCACGCCGCAGCTGCCGCGCCTCGGCGGCGATCCAGTTGAGGATGGCGACGTCGATCTCCTCAAAACCCGCCGGCAGCACCGCGGCCAGACGCGGCACGACGATCGGCGACCGCGCGATCGCGGCGGCGAGCGCTTCGACAGTGAGATTGTCCTGATCGGTCGAGGGTTGCATCATAATCTCCGGCTCGCCCTGCCGCCGCCCTTGTCAACTTCACCCAGTGGGAGAATCAAGCCGCGGCCAGAACATGCAACGCGAGGCGGGCTGCCCAAGGGCGAGGATGCGGCAAAGTCGGGGCAGCCACTGTGATGCCGATCACGTGTTGAACGCGTCGCCGGGCGTCAGCCGCAGCAGCACGAAAAGCGCGCGGAAAATCAGCCAGAACGTTATTCCATGGGCTAAGCCGCAGGCGGTTCAATTGTTCTTAGGTTTCGGGCTAATTCGATCATACAATCCTCGGCATAAAGCCTAGTATTCGCGTCAACCGAACGTTATGTAATATCGGCATTATTTCCGAACATCCCCGGACTTGGCCACACACAAGGGAGGTTTCCATGGCGCTGCAAATTGGCGACACCGCACCGGATTTCGAAGCCGAAACGACCGAAGGCAAAATCAAGTTCCACGATTGGATCGGCAACAGTTGGGTGGTGCTGTTCTCGCATCCGAAGGATTTTACGCCGGTGTGCACGACCGAACTCGGCACCATGGCGCGGCTCAAGCCCGAGTTCGACAAGCGCGGCGTGAAAATCATCGGGCTGTCGGTCGACCCGGTCGACAATCACAAGAAATGGTCGCAGGACATCAAGGACGTTTCCGGCTTTGCGCCGAACTATCCGATGATCGCCGACACCGATCTCAACGTCTCCAAGCTCTACGGCATGCTGCCGGCCAGTACCGGCGGCACCTCGGAGGGCCGCACGCCGGCCGACAATCAGACCGTGCGCAACGTGTTCGTCATCGGCCCGGACAAGAAGGTCAAGCTCGTTCTCGTCTACCCGATGACCACGGGCCGCAACTTCGACGAGGTCTTGCGGGTCGTGGATTCGTTGCAGCTCACCGCCAAGCATCGGGTGGCGACGCCGGCCAACTGGAAGCAAGGCGAAGACGTCATCATCACCGGCGGCGTTACGGATGACGAAGCGAAGAAGCTTTATCCCGATGGCTGGAAAACGCCGAAGCCGTACATCCGCATCGTGCCGCAGCCGCACTAACCCGCGGCCCGCCAGCCTCAGCCCCGGCAGTTCCTAGATCTAACGAGCGCGGCTTCGGCCGCGCTCTTGCATTTGGCGCCGGTGCATGCAGACGATAGCGTAGTCCCAGAAGCCATTGCGATCACGAGGAACACAATGGATGTGCGCGCGGCCGTGGCATTTGCCCCCGGCAAACCGCTCGAAGTGACGAACGTGAAGCTTGACGGCCCGCGCGCCGGCGAGGTTTTGGTCGAGATCAAGGCGACCGGCATCTGTCATACCGACGAGTTCACGTTGTCGGGCGCCGACCCGGAAGGACTGTTCCCCGCGATCCTCGGCCATGAGGGCGCCGGCATCATCGTCGACGTCGGCCCGGGCGTAACATCGGTCAAAAAAGGCGATCACGTCATCCCGCTCTACACGCCCGAATGCCGGACCTGTCCGTCCTGTCTGTCGCGCAAGACCAATCTGTGCACCGCCATCCGCGCCACCCAGGGCCAAGGCGTGATGCCCGACGGCACCTCGCGCTTCTCGATCGGCAACGACAAGATCCACCACTATATGGGCTGCTCGACCTTCGCCAATTTCACCGTGCTGCCGGAAATCGCGGTGGCGAAAATCCGCGAGGACGCGCCGTTCGACAAGGTCTGCTACATCGGCTGCGGCGTCACCACCGGCGTCGGCGCCGTGATCAACACGGCGAAAGTCGAGCCCGGCGCCAAATGCATCGTCTTCGGTCTCGGCGGCATCGGGCTTAACGTCATCCAGGGCCTGCGTCTCGTCGGCGCCGACATGATCATCGGCGTCGATCTCAATCCGGAGAAGAAAGCCTGGGGCGAGCGCTTCGGCATGACGCATTTCGTCAATCCCAAGGACGTCGGCGGCGACCTGGTCGCGCATCTGGTGAACATGACCAAGAGCGGCGCCGACCAGATCGGCGGCGCCGACTACACCTTCGAGTGCGTCGGCAACGTCAATCTCATGCGCGCGGCGCTGGAAAGCTGTCATCGCGGCTGGGGCCAGAGCATCATCATCGGTGTCGCCGGCTCCGGCCAGGAGATCGCGACGCGGCCCTTTCAGCTCGTCACCGGCCGGGTGTGGCGCGGCTCCGCCTTCGGCGGCGCCCGCGGCCGCACCGACGTGCCGAAGATCGTCGATTGGTACATGCAGGGAAAAATCGAGATCGATCCGATGATCACCCACACCATGCCGCTCGTCCGACATCAACTCCGCGTTCGACCTGATGCACGAAGGCAAGAGCATCCGCAGCGTCGTCGTGTATTAGCAGCGAAAGAGCCGCCAAGAGCCCACATGAGCGACACGCCGAGTTTCCAAGCGCCGTTCGCCGAGTTTCTCGGCATCAAGCTCACGCATATCTCGCCGGAACGCGTCGAGGCCGAACTCACAGTCCGTAAGGAGCTCGCGACCGTCCCCGACATCCTGCACGGCGGCGCCATCATGGCGCTCGCCGACAATCTCGGCGGCGTCGCTACGGTGGTGAATCTGCCGAAGGGAGCGCGCACGGCGACGATCGAAAGCAAGACCAATTTCTTCGTCGCCATTCCGGTCGGTGAAACGGCGCGCGCTGAGTGTACGGCGCTGCATCGCGGCCGCACCACCATGGTCTGGCAGACCAGGATCACGCGCAACGACGGCCGGCTCTGCGCGCTGGTGACGCAAACGCAGATCGTCATTCCGGGCGGAAAAGAGCTAGCGCAAAGCCGGCTTGGATTTTTCACGCGCCAAGGCGTGCGGCTGCCTGATCCGACGCCGTCACCCGGCTGACTGAGCGGACAACTTTTCACTTGCAGCGCCAAGCGCCAGCGCAAGGTCCGGATCGAACCGCTCGGCCAGCGCCGCATGCGCCTTGCGCCAGACCGGGATCGCCGCTTCCAGGCGGCGGGCGCCCTCTTCCGTGAGCCACACGGCGCGGCGCCGTTGATCGTCCTCGGCGATGGCGATTTCGACGAACCCTGCCGCCTCCAGGCCGCGCAGATTGCGCGACAGCGTCGACTGGTCGAGGCCGGTGCGCTCCGCCAGCGCGCCGAGCGTGTCGTCGGGCGCAGCCGCGATTTGCGCCATCAGGCCGAACTGGGTGAGACTGAGCCCGCTGACGCGCATGCGTTCCTCGAGGAAATTGGTGATGCGCCGCGCGGCGAGCCGGCTGGCCCAACCGGCGCACGCCGCGATCGCCGCCTGGGCATCGCGGACCAGGGTCTTTTTCGGGACTTGCGGTCGTTTGGCCATGGTTGTATGTATCTACATTATTTGCATCTGCAAGGAAATGATGAATGCTGACGCGGCCCTCATTCACTTACGGCATCGCGAAACCTGCGGATGTTGCCGGAATGACCGGCCGCGAAATGCTCCAGGCCATGATCGAGGGCAGGATTCCCGCCCCGCCGATCGCACAGACGCTCGGCTTCTGGCTGGCGGAGGTCGGCGACGGCACGTGTGTCTTCGAGGGCGAAACCGGAGAGCACCTGCTCAACCCGCTGGGCGGCGTCCATGGCGGCTGGGCGCTGACGCTGATCGACAGCGCCACCGGATGTGCAGCCCATACGCTCCTTCCCGCCGGGGTCGGCTACGCGACCGTGGAGACCAAAGCCAACTTCACGCGCCCGATCAAACATGACACCGGCCGGGTGCGCGCCGAAGGGCGCGTCGTCGGTCGCGGCCGCCAGATCATGTCGGCGGAAGCGCGCGTCCTCGATTCCACCGGCCGCATTCTCTCCCACGGCACCTCGACGCTCATGGTTTTTGGCAATGGCGGCGAGGGCCGAACCACGGCAAGCCAATGACCGCGAAGAAGCCGCCCGCCAGAGGCAAGGCGCACGACTTTCGGGTCAAGCGCATCTACGAGCCGCGCGCGGCGGACGACGGCTTCCGCGTGCTGGTCGACCGGCTGTGGCCGCGCGGCGTCGCCAAGGCGAAAGCGCATATCGACCTCTGGCTCAAGGAGGTCGCGCCAAGCGACGCGCTGCGCCACCGCTTTCACGACCACCCGGCGAAATGGGACGAATTCGTCGCCGCCTATGGCCGCGAACTCGAACAGGAGCCGGCCAAGAGCGCAGCGGCGAGCTTGCGTGAACGCGCCCGAAGCGAGGCGGTCACGCTCCTCTACGCGGCGCGCGACGAGAGCCACAACAACGCCGTCGCGCTCAAAGACTGGCTGGAGCGATCGGCGTGACGACGCCGGCAGCGGACCATGCGCCGCCCAGCGCTTACAGCACCCGATAAAATCCGATCTTCACCTCGGCCGGTTCACGCTCGCCGGTACAGACCACGATGGTCCTGGTGAGCCAGGCATAGCGCGCGTCGCCGGTTTCGAAAAAAGTCGCGCCGCGGAAGTAATAGCTTCGCGGATCGACCCGCTGACCGGCGGCAAGCGCCGCCACGACCTCCGGCGGGCCGTGGCGGAGCGCGTGGTTGCGAACATAGATCAATGCGCCGTCGTCGGTGCGCAGCGTGTAGCGCGCCTCAAGCTCGGCGACGCCGTCGGTGCGCAAGACTTGCCAGTCGGCGCCGCCCGGCAGCACCTTGCCGCGGATTTGCGGCCCGGAAAAATCGCCGCCGGTAATCGGTATGATGCGCCGCCCACCCTTGCCCACATCGCCGAGGTCCAACGCCGCATCGACCGTCACATGCGCCGCAAAGATGAATTCGAGCTGCGGAAGCGCAACCGCCTCGGTCATGGCATCCTCGCGAATTGATTGCCCATTGCCCTCAGGATTTCCGATAATCGGCTGGGCTCGTCATCGTCAAGACGAATGCTGGCCGGGGCCGCCATGACCGCAAGCAGCGCAACGCCATTATTTCCGACCACCATCGCCGGCAGTCTGCCGAAACCGGCCTGGCTCGCCGCGCCGAACAAGCTCTGGGCGCCGTGGCGTCTCGAAGGCGACGAGCTTGCGCAAGCCAAGGACGACGCGACCGTGCTCGCGCTCAAACTGCAGGAGGATGCCGGCATCGACATTGTCGCCGACGGCGAGCAGGCGCGCCAGCATTTCGTTCATGGCTTTCTCGAAGCGGTCGAGGGCATCGATTTCGACCGCCGCGTCGAGATGGGCATTCGCAACAATCGCTACAAGGCGATGTGCCCGACCGTCGTCGGCGAATTGCGGCTGCGTTCGCGCGTGCACGCCCGCGAAGCGCGGCTGGCGCGTGCCCATACGAAACGACAGCTCAAATTCACCCTGCCCGGCCCGATGACCATCGTCGATACCATCGCCGACGCGCACTATGGCGATCGCGTCAAGCTGGCCATGGCCTTCGCTGAGCTGTTGAACGAAGAGGCGCGCGGCCTTGCGGCCGACGGCGTCGATGTCATCCAGTTCGACGAGCCGGCCTTCAACGTTTACATGAACGACGCCGCCGGCTGGGGCATTGAGGCGCTGCACCGCGCTATCGACGGCGTCGCCGCCACCAGCGCCGTGCACATCTGCTACGGCTACGGCATTCCCGCCAACATCGAATGGAAGGCGACGCTCGGGACCGAATGGCGGCAATACGAAAAATTCTTCCCGGCGTTGGCCAAAAGCCGCATCGACCAGGTTTCGCTCGAATGCATCAACTCGCACGTGCCGATGAGCGTATTGAAGTTGCTTGACGGCAAGGATGTGTTGATCGGCGTCATCGATGTCGCCACCGACGCCATCGAGACGCCGCAGGAGGTTGCCGACGTGATCGCGCGGGCGGCCGACTACGTGCCGAACGAGAACATCATCCCCTGCACCAATTGCGGCATGGCGCCGATGCATCGCGACGTGGCGGTGAAAAAGCTCGAAGCGCTGGCGCAAGGCGCGGCGCTGGCGCGCGACCGGCTTCGCTGAACGCCCTACCCCTCACCGATCGCTGCGCGAGAGCACGTCGATCAATTCGCCGACCTTGCGCCGCTGTTCGCCCTTGTTGCCGGACGCGATCGCATGCTCGACGCAATGGGCGACATGATCGGCGAGGATCTCGTCTTCGGCCCGGCGCAGCGCGGCGCGCACCGCCGAGAGCTGCGTGACGATGTCGATGCAATAGCGGTCGTCGTCGACCATGCGCGCCAGTCCGCGCACCTGGCCCTCGATCCGGCTGAGCCGCTTGAGCACCGACGCCTTGGCATTTGTCTGCATGGCCGTTATATACCCCTCCAGGGTATCTGTTTCAAGCAGGTTTGGTCATGGAACATCCGGCTGGCTGCTCACATGATACCGGCAGCACCGTCATCGATCCGGTGTGCGGGATGCGGGTCGATCCGGCAAAGACGCCGCATCACCACAGCCATCAGCACCATGCCTACGCGTTCTGCTCGGCGTCCTGCCGCAGCAAGTTCATCGCCGATCCGGCAAAGTATCTGAATACGCCGGACGCCAAGCCGGCGTCGGCGCCGGAAGGCACGATCTATACCTGTCCGATGCATCCGCAGATCCGGCAGATCGGACCGGGCTCGTGCCCGATCTGCGGCATGGCGCTCGAACCGGTCGGCGTCGGCGAACAAACCGGCCCGAGCGCCGAACTGATCGACATGACTCGCCGCTTCTGGATCGGCGCCGTGCTGGCGGCACCGGTCGTGATCCTTGAAATGGGCGGGCACCTTCCCGGCCTCCATCTGCATCGTTACGTGTCGCCGCAAGTGTCGGTGTGGATTCAATGTCTGCTGGCGACGCCGGTGGTGCTGTGGGCCGGGTGGCCGTTCTTCGTGCGCGGCTGGGCGTCGGTTCGCAATCGCTCGCTCAACATGTTCAGTCTGATCGCGCTCGGCATCGGCGCCGCCTATCTCTACAGCCTCGCCGCCACCTTTGCGCCGTGGCTGTTCCCGGAAATTTTGCGGATGGACGGCATCGTCCCGGTCTACTACGAGGCGGCGGCCGTCATCACCGTGCTTGTCCTGCTCGGGCAAGTTCTCGAATTACGGGCGCGCGAACAGACCGGCAGCGCCATTCGCGCCCTGCTCAACCTGGCGCCGAAAACGGCCCGGCGCATTCGCGACGACGGCAATGACGAGGAAATCCCGCTGGAGCAGGTCCGGATCGGCGACCGCCTCAGAGTCCGCCCCGGCGACAGCGTGCCGGTCGACGGCGTGGTCGTCGAGGGGCGTAGCGCGGTCGATGAATCGATGGTGACCGGCGAATCCATGCCGGTCGAGAAAGAGCCGGACGCCAAGGTGATCGGCGGCACCATCAACGGCACCGGCAGCATCGTCATGCGCGCCGAAAAAATCGGCGCCGATACCATGCTCGCGCGCATCGTCCAGATGGTCGCGGAGGCGCAACGCAGCCGCGCGCCGATCCAGCGGCTTGCCGATAGCGTTTCAGCTTGGTTCGTTCCTGCCGTCATCCTGGTCGCGGTCGTGGCGTTCATCGCCTGGATGACCTGGGGGCCACCACCGGCTTTCGCCTATGCGCTGGTGGCGGCGGTCTCGGTCGTCATCATCGCCTGCCCGTGCGCGCTCGGTCTGGCGACGCCGATGTCGATCATGGTCGGCGTCGGCAAGGGCGCGACCGCCGGCGTTCTGATCAAGAATGCCGAGGCGCTGGAGCGCTTCGAGAAGATCGACACGCTGGTCGTCGACAAGACCGGGACCTTGACCGAAGGCAAGCCGCGCGTCGTCGCCATAACGCCCGCCGAGGGCTTCGACGAAGCTGCGGTGTTGTCGTTCGGCGCCAGTCTCGAACGGTCGAGCGAGCATCCGCTCGCCGCCGCCATCGTTGCCGCTGCCAAGGAGCGCGGGCTGGACCTCAAGGATGTCAGCGATTTCGGCTCGATTACCGGCAAGGGCGTCACCGGCACGATCGACGGCCGCAAGGTCGCCGTCGGCAACGCCAAGCTTCTAAAGGATCTCGGCATTGCCGAGTGCCGATCTGGAGCGCCGGGCCGAAGATTTGCGGCGCGACGGCGCGACGGCCATGTTCGTTGCCGTCGACGGCCGTCCCGCCGGCGTCATCGCCGTCGCCGATCCGATCAAGGCAACGACAGCCGGCGGCGCTGGCGAGCCTGCGGGCCGACGGAATCCGCATCGTCATGCTGACCGGCGACAACCGTACCACGGCGGCAGCCGTCGCCGCCAAACTCGGCATCGCCGACATCGAGGCCGAAGTGCTGCCCGAGCAGAAGAACGCGATCGTCCGGCGCCTGCGAAGCGAAGGCCGTGCGGTGGCGATGGCCGGCGACGGCGTCAACGACGCCCCGGCGCTCGCGGAGGCCGATGTCGGCATCGCCATGGGGACGGGAACCGACGTCGCCATGCAGAGCGCCGGCGTGACGCTGGTCAAAGGCGATCTCGCCGGCATCGCGCGCGCACGTGCGCTGAGCCGCGCCACCATGCGCAATATCCGGCAAAATCTGGTGCTTGCCTTCGTCTACAATGTGCTGGGAATTCCAATCGCGGCGGGGGTTCTCTATCCGCCGTTCGGCCTGCTGCTCAGCCCGGTCGTTGCCGCGGCGGCGATGAGCTTGAGCTCGGTCTCGGTCATCACCAATTCGCTCCGCCTGCGCTTTGCGCGACTGTGATCCGGACTATCCCCAGCTGCGGCGGACGCGGCCGCGAATATCGACTGGCGTTCGCGCTGGTTTACTCGCTGCTGGTGCCGCCGTGGCCTTCGGCCAGGCGCAGCGCTCGAATTTCTCGAGCAGAGCGTCCGGAATGAACCGCGTGCGCGACGCATACATGTGGCGGTCGCCGTTGCTCCTCTGGCCGTGGACGAAGAAGCGCTGCGGCACGATCAGGTGCAGATGATCCTTGGCGCGCGTCATGGCGACATAGAGCAGCCGCCGCTCTTCCTCGATCTCGGCGCTGGTTCCAACCCCCAGGTCGGACGGCAGACAGCCGTCGACGACGTTGAGAATGTGGACCGACTTCCACTCCTGGCCTTTCGCCGAATGAATGGTCGACAGGATCAGATAGTCCTCATCGAGCAACGGCGCGCCGGCGCGATCGCTGGTGGCGTCGGGCGGGTCGAGCGTCAGTTCGGTCAGGAAGCGCTCGCGGCTCGGATAGGTCGAGGCGATCTGCACGAGCTGCAGCAGATCGTGCTGCCGCATCGTTGCATCGTCATGGATACGATCGAGGTGCGGCTCGTACCAGCGGCGAACGAGATCGAGCTCCGCCGGCCAGCCGGCGGCCTTGCCGCGGACGAGGCGAACCGCTTCGACGAATGCCGGCCAATGTTCGGCCGCCGCCGCGGGCGGCTTGATGTCGTCCAATGCCGCGATCGGATCGGCGCGCTCGCCGACACGCTCCAGGACTTTCGCCGCCGTCGCCGGCCCGGCGCCCGGCAGCAATTGGATGACGCGAAAGCCGGCGACACGGTCGCGCGGGTTTTCCGCCCAGCGCAGGAACGACAGCATGTCCTTGATGTGCGCGGCCTCGAGAAATTTCAAGCCGCCGAACTTGACGAACGGAATGTTGCGCCGGGTCAATTCCACTTCCAGCGGGCCGGAATGGTGTGACGCGCGGAACAGGACGGCCTGTGTCTTGAGCGCAAGCCCCCGCTCGCGGCTGTCGAGGACTTGCTCGACCACGTAGCGCGCCTGATCGGCCTCGTCGCGCACGCCGACCAGAAGCGGACGCTCGGCGGACTTTCGCTCCGACCACAAATTCTTGGTGAAGCGCTCGTCGGCCAGTTCGATGACGGCGTTGGCCGCCGCCAGGATCGGTTGCGTCGAGCGGTAATTCTGCTCGAGCGTGACGACGTCGGCGCGCGGGCTGAAATGGCCGGGGAAATCGAGGATGTTGCGCACCGTCGCCGCGCGAAACGAATAGATCGATTGCGCGTCGTCGCCGACGACCGTCAGGCCTTTGCCGTTCGGCCGCAGCGCCAGCAGCACCGAGGCCTGGAGCTTGTTGGTATCCTGATATTCGTCGACCAGGACGTGGTCGAAGCGCGCGGCGACTTCCTCGGCGATCGCGCCCTCCTGCATCATGTGCGCCCAATAGAGCAGGAGATCGTCGTAATCGAGCACGTGCTGCTGCTGCTTGATCTCCACATACTGCGCGAACAGGGCCCGCAGCTCGTCTTGCCACATCTCACACCACGGAAAGCAGGCGCCGAGGACCTCGTCGAGCGGCTGCTCGCCATTCACCGCGCGCGAATAGATGGCGAGGCAGGTGCTTTTGGCCGGAAAGCGCTTGTCGGTTTTGGAGAAGCCGAGATCGTGGCGGACGAGGTTCATCAGATCCGCCGAAATCTTCCCGGTCGTGGATGGTGAAGGCCGGCACGAGCCCGATCGTTTCCGCATATTCGCGCAACAGCCGCGCGCCGATGGCGTGGAACGTGCCGGCCCAAGCTTCTTGCGCAAAACAAGCCATGGTCTCGATGCGAGCGCCGCCCCGCTCCTGGGCCACGCCGGTGAGGATGCGGTCGACCCGCCGCGTCATTTCCGCCGCGGCACGCCGCGAGAATGTGAGCAGCATGATGCGCCGCGGATCGGCGCCCTGGTCGATCAGGTGAACGACGCGGTGGGCCAGCGTCGACGTTTTGCCCGATCCGGCGCCGGCGATGATCAGAAGCGGAGGCGCCTCGGCAAGCGGCAACCCGCCATGCTCGACGGCGCGGCGTTGTTGGGGATTGAGTTTTTCCAAGCTCGCCGCGGGCATTGGCCGGTGGATGTTGGGGCCGAATGGGTCGTCATCGAGCGATTGAGGCTCGAATCATCGATGGGCCGAGCCGAACTGAATCACAATTCCCGTTTCGTTCGCAACTTCCGGGCTATTTCCATGACGGCGTTCGATGTCATAAAATCTGAGAGAAAGCGTCTTAGTTTGCCGGCTGTGGCAAAAAGGAGCCCGCACTAAGCGGTTAGCGGGAACGGAGGGGCTAATGAAAAGGATTGTTTTGGCGTCGTTGTTCTTTGTGGCGGCGGCGGGCCTGCAGCCAGCCGTGGCTGCCGGTCCGAACCTCTGCACCAAGGGCACGACGCTGTGCGCCTGCGGCAAGCTTCCGGGCGCCATGTGGAATTGCTGTCACGCGCAGATGAAATGCGACTGCTCGGGCGGCCTCCCGAACTGCAAACACTGAAAAACTAGCCCTTTGGCGGGCTAGTTCTCCGGCAGCGGAATGAACTCCTTCTCGTCGCCTGGAATCAGCGCGAATTTTCCGGTCTTCCATTCCTCTTTCGCCTGATCGATGCGCTCTTTGCGCGACGAGACGAAATTCCACCACAGGTAGCGCGGCCCCTCGAGCGCCGCGCCGCCAAGAAACATCAGCCGCGACGGCCGCGTCGCCGTCACGGTGATGCGGTCGCCGGGACGGAAGATCAAAAGCTGCGGCGCCGCGAATTTGTCGCCGGCAATGTCGATCTCGCCTTCGGTCACATAGATCGCCCGCTCCTCATGATCTGCATCGAGCGGCGCGCTGGCTCCGGCGTCGAGCAGCACTTCGGCATAAAACCATTCCGAGACCATGCCGACCGGAGATTTTTGCCCGAACGACGAGCCGGCAATGACGCGCGCGCGCACGCCGCCATCCTCGATGGCCGGCAGGCTGGCGGCGTCGAAATGCTCGAACAGCGGCGCCATCTCCTCGTGATCCTGCGGCAACGCGATCCAGCTCTGGATGCCGAACATGCCGCCGCCGGTCGTTCGCATGCTCGCCGGTGTGCGCTCCGAGTGTGAGATGCCGCGCCCGGCGGTCATCAGGTTCATGGCGCCGGGCGTGATGTCCATGTCGTTGCCTTCGCTATCCTTGTGGGTGACCCGGCCGTCGAACAGGTAGGTGACGGTCGCCAGCCCGATATGCGGATGCGGCCGCACATCCATGCCGCGCCCGGCCACGAGCTGCACCGGCCCCATCTGATCGAAAAAGATAAACGGCCCAACCATCTGCCGCCTGCCATGCGGCAGCGCGCGGCGCACCGAAAAGCCGTCGCCGAGATCGCGGACCCGCGGAATGACGATCAATTCAAGCGCGTCGCACGAATATTTATCGCCGAGCACCGGATCCTTATCGGGTAACCAGCTCATCGCCCTTCTCCATTTCTGGCCGGAATATCTAGCCCGAATATCTAGCCCGAATGTCTGGCCGCAACGCCCGCGGCCCGGCGGCGGCTCCCCTGCCTTCGTTCGCCGTATCAAGCTATCTATGATAGGTCCAATCGAGCCGCCATGGTCGGCATGAACCGAGCCGCGATCTTTCAATGATTTCCGCACCTTCCCTGACGGGTGTAGGGCTCCTGCTCGGCTTGAGCCTGTTTCTCGGCTTCGCCTTTGAGGACTTTTTCGCCCACGGTAACACCAAGCGTCCGGGCGGCATTCGCACCTTTCCGATGCTCGCCACGGCGGGCGGCGTGCTTTATCTCTTCGATCCCACGCATTTCATTCCCTTTACCGCGGGCTTGGTGGTGCTCGGCGGCTGGCTCGCGATCTACTATCGCTGGTATTGGAATTCTATGGGCTACGGCAGCTTACGACTGATTGCGAGTTAAGCTGATGAAATGGGGATATCTCATACGACCAGCTTGCATGGACTACTCTGCAATTGCATGTGGCTTGTGTGCACGGTGCGTGCACGGAGATTCGGTTCTTGTTTGGTCCTGCTTCGAACTGCCGAGGTAGAACATAGAGCCCAAAAGCCGTCCGAGCCGTCCGAGCCGTCGGAAGCGCAATGAACATAAGGGTTTGTAGCGTTCAGGTGTGCCGTCCTGTGCCGTCCGAGAGCCGTCTTATGTCGTCGGCCAGCCTTCCAGACGCCGAGGTGAGCCATGCCTAAATCGATTGACGAAACTGCCGATCGCAAAAGTCGAAACAAACTCACAAAGCGCTGGGTCGAGAGCCTCCCGGCCTCTGCTGGCGCCAGCGTTTGGTACGACGACAAACTCGCCGGGTTCGGGGTCCGGATAATGCCGAGCGGTCGGCGTTTCTACTTTGTGCGCTATCGCAACAAGCACGGCCGTTCGAGGTGGTTCACGATCGGCGAGCACGGCAAGGTCACTGCCGACGCTGCGCGCATGATGGCCCAGCGCATCCTGCAGACGGTCGCGGTCGACGGTGGTGATCCCTCCGGCGAACGGGAGGCGTTCCGCACCGCGCCGACCGTCAGCGACCTGCTGGATCGCTACATCGCCGAGCATGTCGAGCAGAGAAACCGTCCGAATACCCGCAGCGCTTTCAAAAGCATCGTCGAGCGCGACATTCGGCCTGCGCTCGGCCACCTCAAGGTAGCGTCGGTCACCCGACAAGATGTGCACCGATTTCATGCTGCGCGGTCCAGCACGCCGCGGCAGGCGAATCTGATCCTCGCAATATGCTCCAAGGCCTTCAACCTCGCCGAGCTATGGGAGATGCGCGCCGAAGGCACCAATCCCTGTTCGAAGATCGAGCGCTACCCGGAAATGCACCGAGAACGCTTTCTCTCTGCCGAGGAGCTGGGCCGCCTCGGCGAGACGCTACGGCAAGCAGAGACCGTAGGCCTGCCAACTCCCATCACCAAATCCGGCGGTCACCGCAAGCTGTACAGGCGGGTTACCACTGCGGCGGTTGAGCTGCTCTTGTTCACTGGCTGCCGTCTTTCCGAAGTGGCGAATTTGCGCTGGGAGCAAGTGGACTTCACCGTTGGCACGATAACGCTCCTAGAAACGAAATCCGGACGCCCGCAGGTAGTGGTGATGAACGCCGCGGCACGTCAGGTGTTGCAGCAATTATGGACGGTCAAAGCGTCGGATTGGGTGTTGCCTTCCAACTCGGATGCCAAGCGGCCGTTCTCGAAGACCGCGCTGGAGGCGGCATGGCAGCGCATCAGGACCGCCGCACAGCTTGAGGATGTGCGGCTGCATGATCTGCGGCATACGGTCGGCACTTACGCCGGCCAGTCCGGCGCAAACGCATTTCTCGTGCGCGACCTCCTCCGCCACAAGAACCTGGCGATGACGGGGCGCTACGTAAACCGCTCCGACGATCCGGTACGCACGTTGAGCGACCAAGTGGGAGAGCGCATTGCGGCGGCCATGGCCGGCCGGCCTGCAGCAGACGTGGTATCGCTGAAGGCGGGGACGTGCGTAAGTCGTGATATCCCCGACAACCGGTGCCGGCGCCGCGTTCTTAGCTCTCATGGCTGTATAGGGGAACCAGGCGTTCGCCGCCGCGCCGCGGCGATGGCCTCATGAAGTGTTGTAAAAATCCAGTCCTCGCCGACAGCATCCGTAATGTGGTGTCGATCCATGTCTGATCGAAGGTAGGAACTGACCCGGGCGAAGACGATGCGAACGCCTCGACGCTTCAGTTCGTCGATCAAATCGCGAACCGATTGCGCGGCGGAAAAGTCGACATCTGTTATTGCGCTCGCGTCGACGATGAACCAGAGGATTGGTGTCGGCGCGCAACTCACCAGGGCGCGCACTTGATCGACGAAACGCTTGGCATTCGCGAAAAACAGATCCGAACCGAAGCGATAGATAATGAGTCCTGGCTCGGTCTCCTTGCCAGGTGTCGCGGGCATCGGAACCCACTGCCCGTTTGCGTCCGGCACAAGCAGTATAGCGTGCGGACTATAACTGTGGCGTACGTGCCTAAAGAGCGAAAGGGCGATTGCCAACAGGATGCCTTGTTCGACGCCGATCGCCACAACCGCCGCTGCGGTCGACACTGCAAGATAAAACTCGCCCGGGCTTTCGCGGCGAATATTGCGCAGACCCGTCAGGTCGATCATACCGACCGCAATCGTGAACACGATGCTGGCCAAAACGCACCGCGGCAAGTATTGGAGCGGCCCGGTCAGGAAGAGCAACACCAACAGCACGACACCGGCAAATACGACTTGTGCCACTTGGCTGCGCGCTCCCGCGCGCTCCGCCATGGCGGTCTGCGTCGGGCTGCCGTTGACCACGAATGCTCCGGTTACGGCGGCGGCTGTGTTGGCAGCCGATAGCCCGAGAATATCGGCGTCCTCATCGACGTCCTCGTGATAACGCAACGCGAAAGCGCGTGATGTTGCGGCACTCTGGGCAATTATCATGACGAAGCATGAGGCGGCCACCGGCAAGAGCGCCAGCGTTTCGGTCCAGGTCACGTCCGGTAGTCCAATCGGCGGTAGCCCACCGGGAACCAGACCGATAACCGGGATTCCGCGTTCGGCAAAATGGAACAGGGCGCTCGCTGCGATCGTCCCAACCACCGCAAACAGCGAAAACGGCAATCGCGGGACAATACGGTTGCCCAGCAAAATGCTGCCCGCAACAAGCAGAGACAGCGCCACTGTCGAACCATTGGAGTGCGGTAGACCCTGCAAGACCTCCCACCCTTGGACGAGCGTTTTGCGGGAGTTGACCACGACGCCGAACATGTCGCTCAGCATCGCTATGGCAACTTGAAACCCGACGCCGGTGAGAAACCCGACAAGCACCGTATGCGAGAGGAAGTCGGCGAGAAATCCTAGTTTGAAGATCCATGCTAGAAAAAGAATTCCAGCGGTCAGCAACGCGACCATACCAACAAGGGCCAGATACTTCTCGCTGGCAGGCGCTGCCATGCGAGACAGCGGACCGGAAAAGATAACGGCGGTTGCCGAATTAGCAGCCACGACAAGATGGCGCGAGGAACCAAAGACCGCGAACGCAACGACTGGGAGGAGCACCGTGTACAGTCCGGTAACCACAGGCATGCCAGCGATCCGCGCGTAACCGAGTACTTGCGGGATGTTCATAGACGCAAGGGTCACGCCCGCGAATATATCGCGCACCGCCGCCTTGGGGTTGAAGGGCCGGAAGCCCGAAAAAAGAATTAGCCGCATCGCCGTGCACCGTAAGCTTGAATACGCCCCGAGCAAGTCGCGGGTGTTTAAGCTCTACGGTCGCAGACAGCGGCCGACAAGCACGCGACCTCTCTTCGGTCGTCACGGCTCGGGAAGCTATCGACGAGGACGGCCCGTGGAACTACACCAAAGCCGTCGATCGGCGGCTGTAACCGATCCCTGGTTCTCCTTGACCGGAGGCTTTCGACAGATGTTAACTGAATGGCTGCATCAAAAATAATCGGGAGGAAATGCGATGTTGAGACTTGTTGGCGTTGCCCTTCTTGCCTTGCCCATCCTGTCATCGATCGCTTTGGCCGAGGATATGAAGCTACCGCCGCTCAAAAAGCAGTCTACACCACAGGCCGTCGTCGATGAGCATATGGACGCGCTCAACAAGTGCGACTGGAACCGGCTCATGGCGCAGTATCCGGCGGACTATCAGCTTAATTTGCCCGACGGCATGGTCGTAAAAGGACGGGAGGCAGCCGGCAAACTGTTCGCAGACTTCGTGAAACCGCATGATCAGGGCGGCTTGTGCGGTATAAAGTTTACACCTGAACAAACTTACGTGGTCGGCGAAACTCTAAATATCCAATGGAAGGCTGAGGCCGATTTCCTAGCCGAACCATACAAAGGTTCAGACGCCTACGAGACCCACGACGGGCTTATGGTTGGCATGGTCAGTACCTTCAAGGGGACTGACTTGAAACTAAAGAAGTGACCGATTGAAGGGACTTGCAGGGAACCCCGATTCCGGGGTAGCTACCGGAATTGGTTCTTTGTTGGCGTGCGATGCGGACGATTTGCTGCGTCTGTTGGCTGAGCGCGAACGCGAGGCACTTGAATAGCGGCTCGGAGCAGATTGAGCGTCCGCCGCGGAAGGCTCAAATGCCAGCCGAAGTAACACGCCACTTCCCGCCGCCTTGGACGATCGAGGAGAACAACGACCGCGTGCTTCATTGTCCGCGCCAAAGGCCGAGATCTGACGGAACATTTAGTTTCTACCGCGTGCTCAGCCGACCTTTGAGCAATATTGGAACTACGCCCACCTCTTAATTTCATATTCAGCTTGAAGCCGTTACAATAATTGGTGATTTTGGTTTCATAGGCGAAATTTTGAGAGATGGCGAAATCATCGAAGCTTGTGGTGGTGAAACGCGGGAAAGTCCTATTAGTGCGGCGCAGGCGCGACCGACTGTGGATGTTCCCTGGCGGCCGCAAACGTGCCCGCGAGAGCGAGAAAGATTGCCTCCGCAGGGAGAACAGGGAGGAACTACCAGTCGGTTCGGGCGCGCTCGCGTCCGGAAAGAGAAAGGCAACGAACCGCCGCTCAGGCAGAAAATGAGTGACGCGGTTTTCGTTGCCAGAAAGGCGTCCGGCCAATTGAAGATTGGCGAAAGAGGAAAACCGACAAAGCGATCTGGCGCAAGCCCCGCGGTATAAGACTTGCCCGGCACACCGCCTACGTCAGGACAACTGTTTCCAAATTAGGGACCGCATAGTTCACAGACGATGGCCGTTCTTTAATTCAATTCCCGTCCTAAACCCCGAGCTTTTCCTTATTTTTGAGTGCCTCGTAGTTGGCGCGCGCCTCTACGTATTGATGCCGATAGGGCTCTCCACTCTCACTCGCCTACGTTGTTTCACGAAGGCGAACAAAATGAAACTCTCAGCGCGACCAGCACGTCATCGCCGTCGCGCCGCCTAATAGTGCTGGCGATCCTTCTATTTCCCGAGTGGAGTGCAGTTTATCCTTCGAATGGTGAGACCATGTCGCCTGGGGTACGGCTGGATATTTTTTACGCCGCCTGCGCCTGGACAGTTTGCCGCCGCGCAGGTCGAGCGGAGTGGTCCACCAACATCTACATTGCCATTGTTGCACTGGTGGTCGCCGCTGGCATGTATGCGCTTGGATTCCCCAAAAGTAAAACCGTAATAGGCCGCCGCAGTTGGCGGCTTCGTCTTTCTTACTCCAATGCAAGGCTGGTCGGAGCAATGGGCTTTTCTGTTCTTCGTCGCCGGGAAATAAGAATTCGCCCTGGCTTCCTGTGTGCGCGCGGTCCATGAGTGTATTGAGATCAATGACAGCCACGCCATCCGCAATTGGTGTCGTCAGGCATCGGTTTCGACCGCTATCAGCCCAAGCTTACGCGTTACGTGCGGCATGGCTTCTGTCGTGGGCGGCGCTGATCGTCTGCGCAGCCATCCTGCTCGGCTACGCCGCAGGCTACGAGCGTCTCTATCAACCTTGGCATAATGGTCCTGGCACTCATCCCTTCACGGCCTTGGCCCTGGCTTTGCTCGCCTTGGGTACGCTGATTTATCGGCCTCTGCGGGGGTCTTGGATCGCAACGGCAGCCTATGCCCTTGCGCTGGCGATTGGCGTGCTCCGGATCATCGATATTCGGGCGGGCTGGCGCATCCTAGACCATGTGGAACTATTTACCGACGTGTTTGCGCGGCACCAATTGAGCGAAACCCCGATCGTATTCGGGTGGAATACGGCGGTCGCGGTAGTCGCCGTCAGTGTCGCCGGGCTGTCGCAAACGATCGGGCGTCCGACGCTGTCGCAGATGCTGGCGATGATAGCATTTGCGCCCCCTTTGGTTTCCGTCGTCGGCTATTCCTATGGTCTGCGCGCCTTCTATGGCGCGATGTCGATTTATACGACGCTGATCCTCGTCGCCATTTGCGCTGCGATGCTCATGTCAACGGCGCATCGAGGTTTCGTCAGAATGGTCTTGAGCAATTACACCGCTGGAAAAATGGCGCGGCAGATACTCTTGGCTATTGCAATCGTTCCATTCGCCGGCGGTATGCTTGTCATAAGCACAAGCGACTTGGACAACGATACGCCAGTCGCTTTTCTCGTTGTATGCGTTGCGCTCGGCAACATGGCCGTGGCCGTTTGGGTGCTAATGGAAGTTGAAAAGCTTGATCGGATACGGCGGCAGAACGAGCGTAGTTCCGAATTCGATGCGACCCATGATGCGCTTACGACGCTCGCGAATAGGAGACTTTTTAAATTTGCGGGAGCGCACGAGTTCGCACGGTCGCAGCGTTTAGGTTCAACACTTAGTCTCGTTATGCTCGACATCGACCACTTCAAGAACGTCAATGACAAATTCGGTCATCAAATCGGAGATCGGGTGCTCACCACTGTTGGACGCTTACTTTCTCGCACTTGCCGCGAGGTTGATCTCGTAAGCCGGTTTGGCGGCGAGGAATTCGTCGCGCTGCTTCCCGATACCAATCTTGAAGGCGCCGTCGAGCTGGCGGAAAAGCTGCGACGTGAAGTTGGTTTGGCGATTCATCATGATGCAGGAGGCAATCCCTTCTCGGTGACTGTCTCAGCCGGCGCAGTCGAGAAAAGCCCAACGGACGACAACTTTGAGATGATTTTGAATCGGGCCGATACGGCGATGTATGCTGCAAAAGCAGCGGGCCGCAACCGCACCTGCGCTGCACCGGGAATATCAGTTGCAGGCGAATTGCGCCGCGACTCGCGGATCGCTACGGACCATCTTAATTGAGATCACGGACACGAATTGCAGAACTCGGTTAGCAAGTGCGGCAAACCGGCGGACAAAAGATACAGCCTTCAATGATCGGTTTTGTTCAGTCCACGGTCTCCCGCGCGACCTTTTGAAGCCGCGCGCCTCGCGCCGTGCGATCGGCGCGAGTATGGCGCAGGAATGCCGACCCGAGCTATCAGCCGTGGTGGTGCGTCGAGGAAGCCGACGGCAGCAGACTGGCATAGAGTTTATTTGGTGCACTAGTCGGTGTGGCGCTCGAAGGGACCAGATGCGGCGCCGCGACTTCCAGTTCTGATCCGGCGCGCCGGGAAAGATGTTCTGGGATGGGCATGCGATCGACGATGCTCATGATGAACAGCCCAATGATCGCCATCGGCAGTCCGATCAAGATAAGCGCCAGCACGGCGCCGACAACCATTGCGTACATGAGGACTTCCCCGACTTCGCTTTTCTTGCACTTCAACCGGGGAGCTTGTCGAGCAAAAAAATCTGCGGGTTGGCGCGCCTTGTGCGGAACATCGAGCGTGGCTTTACTTACACACCGGCACCACTAGCGAAGCCGAGATCACGCCGCCCTTCCGGATTGCCGCGCCCCACCTGCAGGCGAATCCACTGTCACGGCAAAGTCGGGGCGAACATTGTGGAGCGGACCGAGGGCCTGCCCTTAAGGCTAGTGTAGCCCTCGGATCATTCATGGCTCGTCGGTAAGGAGCATATTGCAGACGCAATTGAGGTTTGCAGCCGACGCAGGGCGACGGTTGAAAGCAAAATCTCGTAAGGGTCTCCAGAAGTTGTCCAAAGCATTATCGATGCTTGCTTCGTCTCTTTTTGATTGATTTTGGCAGTCACGGACTTTGCGTTAATCCGTTGCAAACTTGTCGTCCGGGCATTTCCCTTCCTCAGGCTGAGAAGATTTCAGCGGTTGCCGCGTAGCGAGTTGGGTGCATTCCGTTAGCGGATTTGCGCCACCTGATTTCGCGCTGGGCGCACGACATCAAAAGCCGACGCGTGCAAACGCCGTGCAGGGTCGGAACGATTTGCCCGATCACACGTCGGCCTGTTTACCGCTTCGGGTACGCCGTGAAAATGTAATCTTGCGCCGACACCTTGGTGTGGCAGGCGAACCCGCATTCCGTGCCGCTTTGATCAAGTGAGGCAGGCTTAAAGGTGTCAGTCGCCGCATCATAATCCCACGAGGCATATGCCCATCCGTGCGTGTTCGGGAATCTCTTGGTATCCTTTTCGATGAACGCGACCGTTTTCAGCGTGTCCGGCACGTTGACGGAATACGGGGACACAGTGTTCTTTTTGAAGGACCACTCGAGCTTCGCGATCTTGGAGCCGTTGGGGAAAAGCTTGCCGCTGCTCGGAAGACCGCTCCTGAAAGCGTCCATCATTACCGGGTTGGCGACGATAGCCTTGATCTCGGTTTCGGTCTGACTGACGGCGACATCAGCCCAGTTTTCGTACCCTCTCCACTCAGACCACGCGAGCCCGTTTGGTATTTTCAGCGTGTACTTGTCCTGCGCGGCGATAGCCATGCCGCCAAAAACGGTGAACATTGCCGCAACGATCAAAATCATCGAAGATGGAGTTCTCGTCATGTCTCACTCCTGCTCTTGCTGTTTGCAAGTAATATGCAGTGGGCGTCCTCTCAAACGGAGCCAGCCTAAAGTGTGCGCTGATTCGAGTGCAGGGGCCAATGGCAAGCGCCGGGCTAACGTCGCAGCCGGCCGGGCCGAAGCCGCCAAAAAAAGCCCCAGCCAGCATGGCCCTGACGGGGCTAGGTCAAATCGAAACGTTGCCGGCTTCGCGATTTGTTTTTCGACAGCGTCCTCAATGCAAACCGTGGGCATCGTGCCACGGCGCGCGTACTTCCGATTGCGCCGAGGCAGCTATGCGTCGCCCCGACTCCAATGCTGTCTCACGGCCCCAGGCACGTTTTTAGCCAGGCCGCGCTGGGGCTGTTGGCCTATCGCCGAATTAACTAGCGGAAAACGGAGAATGGCACTCGTTCCCATCGAGCAAGCCGAGCGATACGTTGCCGAACTTAAGCGTCACGTCGTGCGCCAGCGCGAAATCGTAGCTAGCCTCAAACGCAAAGGCAGGCGCTGGACCGAACTTAGAGCTGCGCAAGAGCTCTTGCAGACGTTAGAACTGGCGCAACAGTCCATGCGGTTGGGATGACGGGGTCGTCGCTCTCCTGCAAGCCGATGGCGATTTACCACTCCCAGGAGCGGAAGGTTCAAACTCGAAAGTAGAAATCCACAGGAAACTCCGGGAACATTGCTCACCTGCCGGCGCCGCCGGCCGGTGGCATGCGACGGTTTGAACTCATGTGTGGCCTGACGGATTTGCCTTGATGTACTGTCCGTAAACTTACAAGATTACGGACAGTCCATTTCATCGGCAGGGGCAAAAATCATGGCAAAGTCGAACCTCCGGCTGGTGGCGCCGAACTCAGAATTACGGACAGTCACGCTGCGCCGACGCAGCAACAGGGAAATGGGCCGCGATCGCGAGCACCTGACCGAGCGCGAGGTCGAGCGCCTGATCAAGGCGGCCAAGGGCAATCGCCACGGCCAGCGCGATGCGACCATGATCTTGATCGGCTTCCGCCACGGGCTGCGGGTGTCGGAGCTTGCGGCCTGCAGTGGTCGTCGATCGAATTCGAGACCGGCACCGTCACGTGCGCCGCGCCAAGGGCGGCCAGGAAGCGACACATCCCCTCCTCGGCGACGAATTGCGGGCGCTAAGAGAGCTCAAGCGCCAATCGGCCTCACCGTTCGTCTTCGCCTCGGAACGGGGCGGTCCGTTCACCCCGTCGGGCTTTGCCAAGCTGCTGGCGCGCGCCGGCGAGGAAGCCAAGATCGGTTTCAAGGTCCATCCGCACATGCTTCGGCACGCCTGCGGCTACGCGTTGGCGAACAAGGGCCTCGATACGCGAACGCTGCAGGCCTATCTCGGCCATCGCTCGATCAATTCGACGACGCGCTACGCCGCG
>CAWHHX010000011.1:0-118670 GCA_963829395.1 uncultured Alphaproteobacteria bacterium
CACGCCGCCAAAAATCGTACGACTATCGACGAAGATGGTCGACCGCACGCCGGAGATCGTCATTCAGCTTGATCAGGGGATCGCGTCGGAGCCCGCGCTCGAGAAAGCTTGGTACATCGTGGAAACGGCGGAAACCAATGCAGTTCTGGGAACGAGCGACGATCCGCACGTTCCGGTTTCGCGGGTCGTATACCAGGCGAAAAGGCACACATCACGCTGGTGATGCCCAGGAGACCGAAACTGCAAGGCAAAGTCGTGCTCACCGTCGATGCGCGAGCGATCGTCAATCTCCTCGGTCAGCAGCTCGAGGGAGACGATATGGAGTCCGGCGTGAATCTCGTTCGAGAGGTTGATTTGCCCTGACGTCGCAGTCAATGATCGAACATTAACACTTGACCCCGACGAGGAGATCGCGATATGGGCGCCAACGCCGCCGTCCACCCGACCGACGAAACGCTGCTACTCTTACGGCCTGGGCACGCTCGACCTGGCCGCGGCGGAATCGGTCGACAAGCATCTGGAAGACTGTGCGGGCCTGCCAGCGGCGGTTGGCGGCGATTTCGTCCGATGACCGTTTTCTCGGCCGGCTGCGTGCATATGCATGGCCAGCCAGGTTCGACCGGCCCGGTCGTCTCGTCGATCGCCGGTCTTTCGATGTTGGAGCAGGGCGCGAGCGCCAAGGCACCGCCGCCAACCGACTCGCTGCCCCCGGGGTTGGCCGACCACCCCGATTACGAGGTCATCCGCGAGCTCGGTCAAGGAGGCATGGGGACGGTCTACCTGGCCAAGAACCGGCTCATGGGCCGGCACGAAGTTTTGAAGGTTGTCAGCAGGCACATGATGAATCGGCCCAGCGCGCTGGACCGCTTTCTGGTCGAGATCCGCAACGCGGGCCGGCTGCATCACACCAACATCGTGGCGGCCTATTCGGCCACGCGGATCGGCGAGAGCATCGTCTTCGCGATGGAGTACGTCGACGGGCTCGACCTGTCCAAGCTGGTCAAGGCCAAGGGCCCGCTGCCGGTTTCGAACGCTTGCAATTACGTTCATCAGGCGGCACTCGGGCTGCAACACGCGAGCGAGCTCGGCATGGTCCACCGCGATATCAAGCCGGGCAACCTGATGCTGGCGAGGCAGGGGAATCGGGCGGTGATCAAGGTGCTGGACTTCGGGCTGGCCAAGGTCAAAAGTGAAGGAGCGGTGGACGGCGGCCTGACACACGATGGCCAGATGCTGGGCACGCCCGACTACGTCGCGCCGGAACAGATCAGCGACGCACGCCAGGCGGACATCCGGGCCGACATTTACAGCCTGGGGTGCACACTCTACTGCCTGTTGACCGGCAGCCCGCCATTCCACGCCGACAATCTCTACGAGATCCTGCAGGCGCACCACTCGATGGACGCGATGCCGCTGAACCTGGCGCGCCCCGAGGTGCCGATCGAGCTGGCGGCGCTCGTGGCCAGGATGATGGCCAAGGAGCCGGAACGGCGGTTCCAGACGCCTAAAGATGTGGCCCAGGCGCTTCTGCCGTTTTTCAGGAAACGAACGGTTGGCGGCGCGGGAACAGAGGCCGTAACATCATCGCCAGGTCCTGCAGAAGCAGGTTTGGTGTCGACTCGGCATGCTCTCGTCATCGGCGCAGCCCGCGCCGATGACGCCGCCGAACGCAGCAATTCCAGTCGAGACGCCGACGGCCACACCCCGTTCGGAGCCGGCCTGGAAGAGCCTGATCAAGTTCAACGAGACAGGGCTCATTAAGGAGCCCGCACAGGCAATTACCGGTTCCGCGCATCCGCCACGGTGGATCTGGCCATCGGTAGCCGCTGGTTTGCTGTTCGTGTTCTTCGTCGCGTGGACTTTCGTTGTCTGGGTTAAGACCCCGAACGGGGTCATCGAGCGGGTTGCCGTATCCCCCGACGTATCGGGCCAAGCCGATGTTCCCTTGGCTCGCTCCGAGGTTGAAGTAAAGACAACCTGGGAACGCCCGCCTGATCTACCGCCGGACGCTGCTGACAGAAAAGGCGCTGTCCGGCAGCACTGTCGACGGTTTCGTGACGGCCCCTGCTGTTGAGCGACGCATGCCACCCGAGAGTGCTCCAGCCATTGCGAAACAAACCGCTCTGCCGCCTCTAATCGGGACCACGGGCAGGAAAGCCGAGTTCCAGCAGCTCTTTAACGGCAGGAACCTGACCGGATGGAAAAGGGACCCAAGCAGCCAGGCAACTGGCATGTCGAAAACCATGTCCTGATCGGTGACGGTTCGTCGATCAGCCATCTCTACACCGAACGCGATGATTTCAGCGATTTTCACCTGCCATCGAGGCACGTTTCAGTAAAGGGGGCCACAGCGGCCTCTATTTCCGGTGTCCGTCTTGCGCAAGACTTCCAGAGGAGGACCCGAAATGGCCGGACGGATACGAGGCCACGATCAACAGCCCACGAATCGTTCGCAACATCACCGGGGCACTGTATCCGGGTGTGGGAGACTTTGTGTTTCTTGACGAGTTTGGCAGGGTTTCCAAGCTATCCGCGGAAATATGGTTCACAATGGATGTGATCGCCGATGGCGACGCCCTCGCCATCCATGTCAACGGGATAAAAACCGCATATCACATCGATCGGCGGAAAGAGGCGCTTTTCCAGCGGCCACATCGCGTTGCAACATTACAGTCCCGAGAGCGTCGTCGAATTCCGCAAGATCGAGATCAAGGAACTGAACCGCTGGAACCAGAAAGATGCGAAAGAGTTAATTCGCTTCCCCAATACCGTGGGCAGGGTAAGTCGCGTGGCCTTTTCACCGGACGGACTCGGCATCCTCGCCGGCGGAAGTCCCGTGGAATACTCGAAGAGAATAGGTAACGGGAACTACTTCAGTGGCGGTGCATTCTCGATTCGTATGCGAGATGTGGCACACGAACGAAAGCTCTTTACCGTCACGGCCGGTGGATTAAATGGCCGAGCCCTCGCGCTATCCTCCGACGGTCGGCACGCGCTATCCTCCACGGGCTCGCCATCGGAGCAAGGGGCGGTTGATCTGGGACATACCGTCGGGTAAAAATATACATAGATTTTCTGAAAAGCTTGCAAATAACAATCAGGTCTGCGCTGCCGTGTCATTCTCCGCTGACGACAGTCGAGTCGTGGCCGTATTGACGAGCGGCACGCTGCTCATTTGGGATGTGGCTTCGGAACAGCAACAATCCTCAATCGCTCTCCGCGCCGGTCCGAGCGGGCACGATGAATTCCCGGTCGCCGCTTTCACTTCTGATCGCCTGCGTCTTGTTACCGGGCGGAGAACAGGAACGCTTGAAATGTGGGACCTGGAAGCCGGCCGATGGTTGCGGAGTTTTGCAGGTCACTCAGGCGAGGTCCGCGCTGTTGCGTGTTCCTCGGACGGGCGACTTATTCTTTCCGCCGGAGTGGACAATACCATTCGCCTGTGGGACATGGCCGCCGGGAAAGAACTCAAACAAATGAGGAGTGATGACAGGCATGTGAGCGGCGTCACGTTTTCGCCGGACTGCAGACGAGCCATGTCCGCTGGTATCCAAGGAATCGTTCATTTATGGGACCTCGCCAGCGGCAAGGAAATATGCCGCATGGAAGGGCACACCATGGCGGTGAACTCCGTCGCCTTCTCGCCGGACGGTCCGCCGGGCCGTTTCGGGAAGCGACGACAGAACCGTGCGTCTCTGGCAGTTGCCGGATTAAGGCGTTGCCGGTTAAAGGTCATCAAGATGTCGCGGCCAATCATCCTTGAGCAAACGCGACAGCGATCGGTCAGCCAGGATTCGTCCACCCGTCTGGCAGCGAGGGCAGTAGTTGGTCTCGTTGTCGGCGTAGCGAATCCGCTGCACGGGAGCACCGCAGACGGGACAGGGCTCGCCAAATCGCCCATGCACTGCCATGTCGGGACGAAACGCGGTCACCTTCTCGGGCCACTTTTCGCCCGTCTCCGTTCGAAGCCGCTCGACCCATTCGAGGAGAACGGTGCGCGTCGCGCTATACAGTCTTTCCACTTCGTCCGCGGTTAACTTCTGCGACAGAGCCAGCGGAGACAATCGAGCACGATGCAGGATCTCGTCGGAATAAGCGTTGCCGATCCCGCTGAATAAGTGCGGATCGGCCAGGGCCCGCTTGAGCGTGTGATTTCGCTGGCGCAGGACGCGCTGAAACTCGTCCAATGTCGCCGGGATCGGCTCGAGGCCGCCTGGGTCGTGCTCGCGCAAGCCGTCTTCGCCGCGGATGAGATAGAGCGATGCGCGGCGCTTGGTCCCGGCCTCCGTCAGCAGCAACGTCCCATTAGAAAAAGTGAAAACCGCCAGGGCCGACTTGGTCGCGAGCTTCGCACCCGGCTCTTTCCAGTGAAGTCGGCCGGCGATCATCAAGTGCAGTACGAGCCACAGGTCGTCGTCGAGGCCCAGAACGATCCGTTTCCCCAGCCGGCGAACTTCCCGTACGTCCTTGCCGTTTACCGAGTCCAGTGATGGATCAAAGGTTCGTAGCAAGAGCGGACTCTGAATGCGCACGCGATCCAGCCGCTCGCCGATGACGCGGCGCTCCAGTGCCTCGACGTAAATCGTGATGTCCGGCAGCTCAGGCATGAGAGTAAGAATACCCTCGGGCTCTTGGTTTCATGAGACCATTTGGTCAGAATTTAAACCGAAGCTCAAGGGTGTCGAAAGTCGGGGAAATTGCTCTGATCGTTGGGAGGGAAGCTTGGATCTAACGTCGCCGGGGCCGTCGTGAGCCCGTTGGTCGCGGGATTGGTTCTGACGTCCGCCGCCATGCACGCGTCATGGAACGCCCTCTTGAAGGGAGGGAGTGATCGACTTCGATCGGTCACGGTCATGGCGGTGACGACGAGCCTGTTGGCGGTTTAGGCACCCTGTTCTTGCCCTCCCCGCGTGTCGCGAGCTGGCTCTGTATCGCCCTCTCGGCCGCCCTGCATGTCGTCTACAACTTGCTCCTGGTGGCCTCATACCGGCACGGCGATCTCGGAGTGTCATATCCGATCGCACGCGGCTCATCCCCTTTGCTGGTGGCCATCGGGGCCCTGATGGTCGCCCATGAACGGCTCGACGTGCTCTCGGTCGCTGGAATAGGACTCATCGCCATCGGGATTCTCGGGCTTGCCTTCGAAAACCGAACGGGGCTCCCGTTCACGCGCATTGGTTCCAGCACTCTTGACCGGAGTGACGATCGCGGCGTACACCCTGGCGGATGGGATTGGAGCCCGATTGTCAGGTCACTCCCAGGCGTATGCGGCGTGGCTCTTCGTTTCGTACGGGCCGGCGATGCTCTTGATTTTGATCCTTTGGAGGGGCCATGCCGATCACTTCCGGCTCGACGCGGACGCGGCCCGCTCCGCCCTGGGTGGAATTGTGTCGATGGCGGCGTACGTGATCGTGATCTGGGCGGCCAGTGTGAGCCCCATGGGCCCTGTCTCGGCACTGCGGGAGACCGGTGTCGTCTTCGCCGCACTGCTAGGCCGCATCTTCCTGGACGAGCCCCTCGGCCCGCGACGATTGGCGGCGTGCACAATCGTGGCCCTGGGAGCGGCCTGCCTGGGCTACGCCCATCGCTGACGTTCGGCGTGAGCTGAAAGACACGGTATTCTTCGGATCGGACTCTCGATGAAATTCTACACCATCGGATACGGCGGCCGAGTCCCGTCTGACTTCGCGAGCCTCCTGGTCGAGCACGGGATTCGCTCGGTCGCAGACGTGCGGATTCACCCTGATCGGGCCAGCATGGGTGCCTACGTGAAAGCGCGGTCGGCCGACAAGGGGATCGAGAAACTGCTGGCCGACCGCGGAATCGCTTACCGATCTATCCTCGAGCTCGGCAACCTCTTCCGCGACCTCGAAGACTGGCGTCCCGCATACCGCGCGCTTTTTGAACGGTCCGGCGACCTGTTGATCGAAAGGCTCGGCGAGCTGCCAGTACCCTTTTGTCTGCTGTGCGCCGAAAAGCGCGTGGCGGAGTGCCATCGGCTGGTCATCGCCGATTACCTGGTCGCGACCAGGGGATGGAGCGCCCAACATATCGAGTGAGATACACATCATTCACTTCACCGCCGGTGATTCGATCTTGTGGCGGATGATGTTTCCTTCCTGCAAATAGACGACGGCTTGCGCGATACCGGTGCCATGATCGGCGATTCGCTCGAGATTTCGCGCGGTGTTCATCAACTGGAGCCAGGTGTTGAGCTGGCCGGCATCGTGACGCAGTGATTCCTTGAGGTGGTTGCGGAGCTGGCGATATTGTTGATCGATCGAGCGATCGCCTTCAATGACGGCTCGCGCTTGCGCGGCGTCGCAGCTCACCAGTGCGTCCCAACACCGTTCCTCAATCTAACGAGACGCCGGTCTCGCCAGGGACAAGTCCCGGAGCCGCTGCGCACTGATCGCGGCGCTAAGGCGACATCTCCGCCCATTTGTTCGCTAACCGTCAATTCTTCCGCACTAACTCCGACAGCTTGGCGATATTGGCAGCGATTCTGCTCATTAGCCGGAACTCAAGCGGGGGCACACACGCCTGAGGCACGAACACGCGGCGATTTACGAAGCCCCGTACCCTTTAAGGTTTATATCCGATCGGAGTCGCACGAAACCGCTAAACGCTGCTATGAGCGCCTAGTCACAAAGGCGGAAGCGATTGATGTCAAAAGTCACTGGGCGAAGAATCGTCGGCGGCACGCTCGTCTCAATCGCATGGTCGGCGATCTTACTCACAACGCTTGCCCTTACCTACGTCCTAAACTTGTAAACGTCTCGGCGAACTCGTCGCCGCCGGGCCCCTGATTCGGGCCCACTTCTTGTTGAAGCGATGCTCCGCGCGTTCATTGATTGGAGTTCTGCAAATCATGAGCAAGCACAACGTAAATATGGAAGCGACCGAGCAAGAACAGCAGATGGTCGAAGTCGTTCGTGAGTATAAAGCTGATGCCGATTTTCGACTGCTCATTGAAAGGCAGGACGGTGCATGGGATGTGACCTTGTCGATTGAACCCCATGACGAGCTGAACACCTCGCGTGGTACTGGTGCCACTTTCAACGATGCTTGGGGCAACATGGCACCCCTGTGGGCTTGAGCGTGCGTTTGGGGTTCGAGGAATGGCGGCTTCGCCGCCTCGCTTAACTCAGCCTGGCATTTGGCTGGTGCCCCCAAAGGGCTCTGCAATCTTAGCCCCGGTCAGTGGCTAGCTGGTCGGGGTTTTTCTATCCCTTGGCACGCCACGTGCTTCGGTTTTGAGGTGACGGGCTCTGCGGCGCCCGACACTTCCTCGGACTTGGGGTGGCTTCGGCCGCCCTTTTTGTGTTTGAACAACCCCGGCAGTGGTCCACCGCCGGGGCCGACGCCATAGAGCCGGGACGATGGAAATGCTCTGAAGCGCAACGCCAATTATGCAATCCGCGCTAAGACTGACAACTCGCACAAATCCCAGTCTGGCTTCGATTGAACTCAGCCTAAGCGTTCGGCCTGAATATCCCAGATGACTTTTGGCCCCGGTCAGTCGCAAGCTGGCTGGGGTTTTTGTTGGGGCGAGGGTCGACTTTCTCAGGCCGGCCTCTTTGTTGGCACGGCATGTGCATGGTTTCTGGGGCCGCTTCTGAGCGGCTCTCCTTGTTGCAAGAACTCGGGCGCCTTCTGGCGCCCTTTTTTTCATTGAGCGGCGGAGCAGCTGTCAATTTCGGTCGCCGCCGATCGAGCAGCTAACCCCGGTCTTTCTTCGATCAGTTTAACAGTCTTTCAAACCCCACGCCCTATTAAGACCCCCGAAATTTTTGCGGGGGTGGCCATGCTAGCTAAGCTTAAAGCATTCCTCAACGACGAGTCCGGAGCCACGGCAATCGAATACGGCCTGATCGCCGCTGGCATTTCCATCGTCATCATTGCCGCCGTGAACGGCATCGGCACAAAGCTCAACACGAAGTTCACGTCGGTCTCAACGCAGTTGAAGTAGATCGCCATGAGACACTTGGTGTTTTTGGCTATTGTGGCCGGCGCGCTTTTCGCCGTCGACACTTTCCAATTCCGTGGTCGATACCGCGCGGAGATTTGGCAAGAAGTCATGTACAAGAGCTACACATTCAACCGCGATCTGGAATACAGGCTTAAACGCACTCTGTGGTATGGTCGCAGCTAAAGGCGCCGATTCGATCCGCTCCGTGTGTCCAAGCCTAACGACGACGGCTTTCCAAAGCCGCGACGGTGTCTTCAAGGTCCCGAACGGCGTTGCATAGTTCCTGGAATGCAAGCTCGAACAATCTTGCTGCCTCTTTTGGATCTTCCGCTCGTTGTTTGGCTTGCGTGGCGTAGGATAATGCGTTCGATACGCTCATGGCGCGGTTTCCCCCGTAACGTGCGAATCACAACGCAAGTCTACGATAGCGGCAAACTATCGCGAGGCGAGGCAAAGGGCGCCGATCAGCCGTCGCGGCAATTCCCCCCGATCCTTCCTAGAACAAAAGCCCCGATTGGCGAGCCACGTCGTCCTCACTTCATCAGGCATTCGACGCCTTAGCGCCAGCACCAAGCGAAGCGCCACGCAAATTTCGAGCAAGTCCTTCTCGCCTTGCGCCGCGATGTCGGACGCGTCGCCGTCCAACAACTTAACGGGCCGCCGCATCTTTCGTAGCCACGGCGGCCGTTTTTTTATTGGTGTGACCTGCGTACGACAGCTTTTGGCAGCGTCGTCCGTTATGGTGCCGAATGGGGAGTTCGTGGGGCTGGGGGCACTGATGATCGGTTACGTTGTAAGCGATGGCCGGCTGCTATCGCTTCAAGCTACGGAATGGCTGATGCTACTGGTCGGCGGGGTGTTCGCTGGATCGCTGATAATGCTGTTTGGATAATATTGGCCGCCGGGAATAGGCGAGTCAGATAACAAGGGCCACATCGGCAACGGTGTGGCCTTCCAGGAGCTACGGGCTTCAAGGAACACGCATCCAGCCCCTCATGTCATTGCATCGCTAAGTGCCCGTCGGCCACGATCGGTTATCACATACAAAAAAGCGCCTGTTCCCACTGGGCGGGCCGTCAAATACCGAGCCTCGATCAGACGCATGTAACCGCGTCGGTCCGCAGATTTTAAAACGCCATCCCTCTCCGCAACGGCAACTTCTTTCAGCCGCTCTATATCGCCACTTGATAACCGCCGCACCCGTGACACATGATCCACCATGTACTCTCCCGCGGCGTCCCGGCACATCCAAAAAAGAGAAAGTCCCGACGGTGGCCCATCGGGACTGGGGAGCATCTGCCTAAGGGGGATTCTCTCAGGCGTGACCTGCTTAGACTCTTGGCTTGTCGCACGCCATCCCCCAATCGGGGGG
This sequence comes from uncultured Alphaproteobacteria bacterium, assembly GCA_963829395.1. Classification (GTDB taxonomy): domain Bacteria; phylum Pseudomonadota; class Alphaproteobacteria; order Rhizobiales; family Xanthobacteraceae; genus BOG-931. The sequence continues at coordinate 9,345 of CAWHHX010000011.1, forward strand.
GCGGTGTGACTGGCACACCACACACCCAGACAAAACGATCCGATAGGCAAAAGCCCGGTTGATAGGTTGGTCGTGGCCACAAAGAGCACCCGCGAGCAGACTATGCTTTGAGAGAGGATATACAAAAGGGGAGCGTGAAATGGGTAGTCAGTTGCGTGGCGATGCATACCAGTCAGAGTCTGTCATTCCGTTTGCGCCAGCTGCCAAAAACGCGCCTCCTCCTGAGAGCGCTGATCAACTCGATAAAGCAGGGCAGACCATTCTGAGGTTGCTTCATAAGGCCGCCGGTGTGGCCGAAGCAAACAGTCAGCAGGCCTTAGAGATGGCCCAGAAGCTTTCCCATCAACTTCGCGCGGCCGAAGACCGGATCACAGAGTTAGAGGCGGAGGTTGAGATTTATCGAGACAACGCCGACCGCGCGGAGCAGTGGCTTCACAAGGTCTACACGGAGATCGAGGACCGATTTCTGCGGCAGGCCGACGGTCGGCGCGGCGGGACCGGAACTCCCCAACGAGGGCAGGGCGTCAAGGCTGCGCGCTAAATCCCGAAGCAAGAGCCCCAAGCGCGGGGTTGCATGACGCGCTGGGGCCCTGAAGCGAGACGACCATAGTAGGAGCATGGTGGTAGGCAGGCCGCCTCGCCCTTGCAGACTTGAGCATGCACGTGGCGACAACTCCATCGCGATCGGGGATTAACGTTACAATCGACCGCGGGAACCGCGGAACTATCGATCCGTAGTCAGCTTCTGCATCGGTGGCCACGGTAGACCGTCGGTCCCATGAGGCCGCAAAGGCCTCGGCAAATCCTTGTTTGGCCGGCGATGACGCACTCATGCGCGATCACATTGTCCGATCGAGCTCACTTTCCTTGACCACCCGTTCATAGGGCTCGTTGGCGCTTTTGATCCGGTACTGGAGCTGATCGTCTTTGACCGGCATAAGCTGGGTGACCTCATAAACCCCCACCGCGCCATGCCGGCCGGCAAATATGTAGTCCACACTCTCGCCGATCTTGAATTTGTGCGCGGTCAGTTTGTCCTCCATGCGAGGCCAGTATTAAAGCGGCCTCACGCTTGAAATTTCGCTGAGAGCACGACTTTCGACCCACAAAGCGAGAGCAGTAGGGGGACTGTCAGCCCGCTTGTCCTCGCATGCGCGGATCTAATTGACGCTGCAAGAATTGGTTCAGAGCGAGTTTGCCGGCCTGACTGGCCTCTTCCCAGGACGTGAACTGAACCCGAGACTCTTCGGCCGAAAGGCCCGCTGCTGGCCGCAATTCCCAACCGTACCGGTTGGGTGCCGGGAAGCGATGCGTCACTTCCACATGCAACTCGAAAGCGCTGTTCATCGTCCGCCGCGGCGGCGTGTTTAGTCGCGTCTGCCAACGTCGCTCGAAATCACGTGCGTCGTAGCGTGGATAGGTCGAAGACATGGCAATCTCCCTTATCAAGGCGGGAGCACAATCGGGTCTCTCAGCCACCGACGCCTTGCCGGAAACAATGCCGATGATGTACCCCAATACTATTTGTTCCCGCGCCGGACTGAGCAGAATGGCTCACCCTCGTGAACTACGCACTAACCTGCGACGTAAGATTTTTCACCTGCACCCGCGTCGAATCGTTGAGGCCAATTTTTGGTGAACGTGACGCATGCGTCCGTGGTCGCAACGGTACAATTGGTTCGGGCGGAGAGGTTTCCGATCATGAATCGCCCTTCGGTGGCGAACTCGGAAGCTTGTCTCCTGTCAGCCTTTTGAAATCGTCTGCAAAAATGCAGACGGTTTCGCCCACGGTCAGAATTGTGAGCGCTGATCCAAGTGCCTCAAGAGTGTCTGCCGCTGTGATCCGCATTTCGCGTTCGACCAAGTGATAAATAAAGCCCCGCGCGCCAATACGGCTCACCGCCGTCCGCCATTTCAATTCGTCGCTGTGCTCGCGCAAGCGCCGACTTCGCTTGCGGTTTAAGCCACCGCTAACGGCCGAGGGGTTACGGTCGCGCCGGGACACTGGGGACAACAACCGGGACACTGGGGACAACAATAAGGGGATGGCCACTGTACCGGGCCCTGGCGCGCGGGCGTTGCGTACCACGCTGCGCCGGGGCTTCCCCCTTCGGCTCGGTCATCGCCCAGCTTCTTTGTGCTGGGAGTCACATTCGGAATGGTCGATGTAGGCTACGACACACGCATCGGGCCGGCCTTGGCGGCATCCCCCGACCCTGTTCGCCAAGCCAGAAGCCTAGATTGAGGCATCGACTGTAGAGACCCCAAGCACGCTAGACTGCTGGGGGTTATTTTTTGGCGTTTCGCGCGAAAGCGGGTCCGGTCAGCCCGGATAACCTTAGGCGACCTGCACCGCGCGACCCGGCGGCCTATATGGTGTCGGATAATCACTTTCGACCGAAGGAGTTTGGCATGGCGAAGCCGCGTATCGCGATCATTGTGGGCAGCAACCGGCGCGATTCGATCAACCGCAAATTAGCTCATGCCCTTGCCAAGCTTGGTGCCGAGAAGTTCGACGCCAGTTTCATCCGCATCGACGATTTGCCGATGTTCAACCAGGACCTTGAAGGCAACCTGCCGGAAGAGGCTGTGCGATTCAAAAGTGAGCTTGCCAACGCCGATGGCGTGTTGATCGTTACTCCGGAGCACGACCGCTCCATGCCCGCGTTATTGAAGAACGCAATTGATTGGGGGGCCCGGCCTTCTGGCAAGAATTCTTGGGCTGGCAAACCCGGTTTCATCACTGGAACCTCACCGGGCGCTATCGGGAGCGCGCTCGCGCAACAGCATCTGCGCTCCGTTATGGTCGGGCTTGGGATGACCCTGCTGGGCGGCGAGGCATATATCACGTTCAAGCCGAACCTCGTCGACGAGGTGGGCAACATCGCTGATGAAACCACCAGTAAATTTCTGCAGGGGTTTCTCGACCGGTTCGTTTCATTGGTCGTGCGGCTCTCACGGCCGGACACGCAATCAGCGGGGTAGGGCAGGTCTAGCGCCGCTGGCCGGCAGCCGGACCCGTGGTCCTGCTGGGGCGCCGAGGCATCAAGCGAGAAACGACGGCAATGCGACGCTGAAAAGATAAAAGGCTCCTTGGGAAGGCCAACTCCACCAAGGGGCCATTGTGGACAGTCGTTTGCCCCGACAGTCCGGTATGGCGCGCAATGGCAGCTCGGAGATTGTTAGCGAAGGGTGAAGTGAAGGCGCCGACGCCGGCCTATTCGTCGGTCCAGGCGGAGGGAAGCGCTGGGGTGCGGTCACAAGCTCCCATCGCCATCCCGCAAAGAAAGAGTTAAGGCCCCGGGCTTATTTTGCGGACGCTATGCTCGACCCGCTCATCATCGCGGAAATCCAAGCTCTCCGAGTGAAGCTGCATCATTTTGGCAGCCAGTACCCCGATCCAGCGGTGCAATTCCACTGGCTCGCCGTTGACTCGAACCTCGCGCAAGTGTTGGAGGGTCGAGACGATCCAATGCTGCGCGAAGTCCTGGCAAGTTCTGTCGAACAACTTGAAAAGGCCCTGCGCAGCGTGCGCTTGACGAATTTGAACGCCAAGGAAACCGACGAGACTGTCCGCTTAACGACGCCAAAACCTGGAGCGAGCTTGATTAATCGAATTACCGTTATGTTGCATGGTTGACTCGGCGCGACCCTACCCAACGGGGCGAGTGTCCATTCGGCGGGACGGGGAAGACTTCGTCATCGTATCCTTGCTGAGGACCCTGTAGTTTATCGGAATAGCGATGCGAGCGCGCTGCGGAAACTCTCGTTCGCTCCGGCGGGAAATTGCTATTGATAGCTCTATACGCGGATGATCCTCTGGGCGTCGCGATTATACGGTGGACATGGTCGAAGTTACCCCAAAGATTATCTTTTACGTGGTGCTGATCGATCACGACCGGTGGGCCGTGGAGGTCGAATGGCCCGATGGCACACTGGAACGGGTGGACACCTTCGGCGAGCATTCTTTGGCGGCCTATTGGGTAGCTACTCAATCTCAATCGTGGTTGGACGTTCGGAGGCCATTCAACTTTTCCTAAGCGGCCAAGCTGGTCGACACCTAGAGAACCTGAAGATCAATCCGATCGATCAACGTGGGATCGTCAGCCGGCGCTTTCGAACTGTTGACGCGTTTCGATACGGGCCATCGGTGTAGCAAGTCATCAGCCGCGGGCTTGAGCAGTTCAGTGCCCGCTTCGCGGCTCAGCCACGGTTCGAAATCCTTCTCGGCTAGCAGCGCCGGCATGCGATCGTGGACCCCGGCGACAAAAGCGTTCGGCTCGGTGATGATCATTGTGCAGGATTTCAGGCGCTCTCCGCTCTGACGATCTTTCCACTCCTCCCATAACCCGGCGGCAGTGAGGGCAGGGGAGCCGTCGCGTGCGGTGAAGTACCAGGGCTGCTTACCGCCGGGCGTGGCCTGCCATTCGTAATAGCCGGACATGGGGATCAGACACCGCGTCCGCTTGAAAGCGTCGCGAAAGAACGGCTTCGTCTCAACCGTCTCGGCGCGTGCATTGAAAGTTGCCGCCTTCAGTTCCTTAAGCGGCTTCGACCACCACCGGGGGACGAGGCCCCAGCGCATGCGAACGAAGTCGCGCTTGCCGTCTTGGCCGGTCACCACGTCGACGGGATCCGTGGGGCAGACGTTGTAATTGGGCGGCAGATTGTGCGGCGGCCGATCGAGTGTGAGCTTATAGAGCGCGACGATCTCCGCCCAGGTCATCTTGACGGTGAAGCGGCCGCAATCAGGAAGCTCGTTAGGGCCGCGGTACCGGCTTGCGGGTCGCGAGCACGCTCCGGCTACCGCATTTGCGGCAGCGCAGGCGCTTGATGAACGGCCGCGATCGGTCTGCGCGGTGCGACAACTGATCGAGCCCTATTAGTTGGGAACAACGGCGTTTGAATTGGGCGGCGACGCGGCATCGGTGATGGTGCCGCGCAATAGATCGAGCGCCTCCTTCATCGCGCGATCGTCCTTCTCGTCCGGCGGGACATAGGACTGCGAGCCGGACTCTTCGTTGCCTTCCGCCTTGAGGTGGCCGCGCAGCGAAGCCTCTGCTTCGGTTTCGATCCTCGCTTTCAGATCTTCGGGCACAGTCTGGAGCACCTTTACGTCGGGCTCAATGCCTTTGGCTTGAATGGAACGGCCGGAGGGCGTGAAGTACCGCGCAGTGGTTAAACGCAGCCCGCCATTGCCATCCCCGAGGGGGCTAATAGTCTGCACCGAGCCCTTGCCGAACGAACGGGTGCCAACGAGCGTCGCACGTTTTTGATCTTGGAGCGCGCCAGCGACGATTTCGGATGCCGATGCAGACCCGCCGTTGATCAAAACGACTACCGGCTTACCGTTGGTCAGGTCGCCAGGTCTGGCGTTGAAGCGCTCCATATCACTGACGTTGCGGCCCCGGGTGGAGACAATTTCCCCCCTATCCAAAAACACGTCCGCCACCGAAATCGCTTGATCAAGCAGGCCGCCGGGATTGTTGCGCAGATCGATTACGAAGCCCTTGATCTTGTCGGCGCCGAGTTGGCCATTGAGTTCGCTGATCGCTTTTTTTAGTCCATCGGTGGTCTGCTCGTTGAATTGGGTGATGCGGATATAGCCGACATCGTCACCCTCAGTGTGCCAACGCACCGACTTTACGCGGATCACGTCGCGCACGACGGTCACATCGATCGGCTTGTCGGCGCCTTTGCGCGTAATTGTCAGTCTAATCTTGGTATTTGCCGCTCCTCGCAGCATGTTGACAGCCTGGTTGATCGTCAGGCCCCGCGCGCGATGATCGTCAACTTTGATGATAACGTCATTCGCCACAATGCCGGCCTTGGCCGCAGGCCCGTCGTCGATTGGCGCGACCACCTTCATAAATCCGCCTTCCATGGTCACTTCAATGCCAACGCCTCCATACTCACCTCGGGTCTGCACCTGCATGTCACGAAAGCTGGTGGGATCCATGTAGCCCGAATGAGGATCAAGCCCGGCGAGCATGCCGTTGATCGCCGATTCGACGAGTTTGCTGTCGTCGGGTTTCTCGACGTAATCGGCGCGCACCCGCTCGAACACCTCGCCGAACAGATTAAGCTGCCGATACGTGTCCGAGGAATCGGCCTTTGCGCTCGATCCGACGAACGCCGCGTGAGGTTGCGTTGCCAGCAATGTGAGTCCCGCGCCTGCGATCGCACCTAGGAAAACGAACGTGGTTTTGGATATCATCTAGTGAACCTTTTCGCCTTCGTTTGCTGCCGGCGGGGCACCCTATCACGACCGCAGGGGCTGCAAGAAAAAGACGGATCGGGCGCTTCGCGCTGCTATGCAGAGAGCAATCAGCGCCGGGCGAGGAGACCATCCCCGAAAATGCCGGGCCACTCGAACTTGAAGGTCGTCTCGGCCTGGCCGACACAGTACGATGTCGCCTAGCGCCACTCCTCTTCAGCCTCCCGCTTCACAGCCGGCGCCGCCGGATTCTTGACCTTGATCCAGTCCGCCGATCGGCCTGACCGATATGGTGAGCCCAGCCGCTTCGACACGATGCCCTCGCAGCCGAGCTTGCAGGCATGGTGGAACACGATGGAGCCTTCGACGTCGAAGGTCCGATTGAACTCAATACCGGGGTGCGACTTGACCAGTACCTTCTTGAGCGCAGCCTTGCGTTCCTCGATCGGCAAAGGCCGCACGTCCATGTCATTGAACTGGAGAAGGTCGAAGGCGCACAGCGTCGCTAAACGGTCATAGTGTCGGTAGCGAAGCAGATTGAACACGGAGAGGCCGCCGTCACCGCAGACGATTACCTCGCTGTCGACCAGGCAAGATCGCGCCGGGAGCGCCGCCATGGCGGCGACGGCGAGCGGGAAGCGGGGCGCAAGGTCATAGCCGTTCCTGGTGATCAGGCGAACGTGGGCGCCGTCTTTGCGGGCCAGGATCCGGAAGCCATCGTGCTTGATCTCATGAATCCAGTCTGGACCGGTCGGCGGCACTTTAGCCGGCCGGGGAAGGCAGGGTTCGAAGGACGAATTCACGCCGCTCTAGACGGCGCCGGAGCTCACGGAACACTGACATTACGGCTCAAAGATAGCGGGGCGGACGCCGGAGTTGAGTCGGCCCGACTCCGCCGCGACGCGGCTGGGGCGCCGAGACGTCGAGCGACGTGCTGCGGCATCGGGCGCGCTGCGCCGCGTGCGGTCACAGGGGCGCGACCATCCAAAATCCGAGCTGGGCGGGCGAGAACGTCGGCTTCGCGCCGTTCCCCTTGACGGGTGCCAGCACCCCCCTCAAGTTCCAAACGGGGAACCATGACTTGGGGGTGTGTCATGCCGATACGTAAATTCCTGTCAGATCAAGCATTCGACCCTGAGGCGCTCATTGCGATGTCGGCCGCACTGGAAAGCGTGTGCGAGAAATTGAATTTGAAAATGGTGGACGACCCCGCCACCCGGCTGATTGCGGAGAAGATAATCGAGCTTGCGCAACGTGGGGTGCGAGATGCTGCCACCCTTAGCGACACGACATTAAAGGAGTTCAAGTACGAGGAGGGCGCATGAGCGAACGGCCGGTGCGCCGTTCCCATTGTGCTGTTTGATATAGATTCCTAAAACGATCAGGTTCATGCTCTTGCGGGATGAATATTGTCTGGAAGACCGGCATGGTCGATCCAAAGCATTTGCGGAAAATGAGTGAACAGATGCTGGCGGTGGCGATGACCACCGAAGACGAAGAACTGTTATCCGATCTCACGGTGAGGGCGTGTGAATATCTCGATCAAGCAAGCGCGCTTGAGGCGGCCGCGTCGCCCTTTCCGATCAAGCGCGCCGACTGACGCGACGGGATCACTCCGTCCGGCATCCGACTTGACACTGCGTGCGGAAGCTAGCTGTCGCGCCGACCGACGTCCCGGATGGAAAATGGCTTGACCAAACGTCTGTCACGACCCGATGTGCGGTCGGTTGTTGAGCGTCTTTCCCCAAGCAATTTCTTCTCGGCCTCACCGCGAGTGTCGACACTACTGCGCGTTGCGTTGACTGCCGCGCTTGGGGTCCGCTTTGCGGCCAAAGACGCGCTCCCTGTCTTAGGCGGGAGCGCTACCGGAATTTTCCGTTGTTTGGGGCAGATAACATGGCGCTTGAGAAAAAGGGGTCGATGGTCGAGAGGGCAAGGTCAAAGGTACCGGGGACCGCGCAGGGAACATCTATCTTGGCCCCTCTTCCGAAAGATTGCGAACGACGCACCTAACGCAGCAATGGACCTTGCTCACCAAGTTCGAAGGCAAGTTCGCGCTCGGCTCGACCTACGCCGGGACCAGCACGCCGCGTTACTGTGGTGATCCGACCCAACGGCGACTTCCCGTAGCCCTTCCCGGACATCAGGCAAGGTCCGAGTTAAGTCCGCAAAGGGTGGAATAGCGGACATTTGCGAGCAGCCTTCGACCAAACGGTTTACGAGTATCGACGCGATCTTCCGGCGCGGAGAATACTAGTGAAAATGCGAAGGCGGCGCTAATCTGATTCCAGCCAACGCACTACTCGTTCCGCTGACGTTCACCCCACGTGCAAGTACCGTTCGCGGCGTGGTTCTATCTTCGTTCAGCCAAATGATCGATTCGTGAAAACCATCCTGAACAATCTCTGGGCCCACATCGGATACGATGACGACGGATACTTGGTCCACACGGACAAACGAACCGGCAAACAGAAGACCAGCCTCAAGGCTTGGCCTGATGTGACAAGTGCGAAAGAGGCTGTGGCTGCGAGGCTCGGCGAAATTGAATGGGAAGAACTGCAGGAGCCGCCGCCCGCGGCTTAGAGGTTTTATTACGCAAGCGTTCTACATCGTGCAGAACCACATCTTGAACGCAGTCATCGACAATGTCATCGAGCTTGCAATTGACCCTCGACCATTTTTCGACATCGAGACAGTTTCACAGGGTACGGCGATCCACGTCCCCTGGTGGAATTTGTTACGTTGAACCCGAGGCCAAAGTCTGGGCGTCGACGTGGTGACCTGCAACCACGCGCTTCTTGAAATGCACGAGATCGCTCTTGATTACAATTGCCGCCTGATCGCCGATTTGCTCGCGGGATCGGACTTTCGATGCTTCATCTTTGAAGGATGGGGAAGCCCCGTTCGCAGACCGATATAGCAGGCGGCTCGATCCCTCTCACAAGCGGGCCTATGCTTTGCCTATAATGACGGCCTGTTTCCGATCCTCGGCGGTCTAGGGATTGGATACAGCGTAGACTTTACGTGATGTATCGGCCTTGAAGCGTCACCGCGAAGCCTGTGATGGCGTCGTGAGTTGATCTCTGTCACGCGCCGCTCACGCTCCCTATCGCCCGACTCTCAAGCTCGGCCGTGTCGAGACGATCCCATCTCCTCGACCGTATCGACTTGCCTGCGGAGCCAATAGGCCATCCCGGTGTGAGCCGTGTGGCCTACTTAGACGTGCGAACCAACGCGAGCACTTGTCGGATATATTGAAGGTCGTCTGCATCGTCCTGCCGCATTCGATTTTCGTAACCCTCAATGCCGCCGTTAACGGGGTCGATTGTGTGTTTTGCTGCAAACGCTTTGAACCGCGCTGTCTCTGTGACGCAACGGGCCTGTACCGCTAGTGCTGCCGTGTTGATGTCCACCTTATTGAGAGATTTGTCTTGAGCCTTTCGCGAAAAGCACTCCGTCTGTGCGTGAACCACTGCCTGTAGTTCGTCGCGAGTGGCGCTTGAAATATCCGGTGGCGGCGGCTTAGAGGCCGCGCCGCAGGCCGCGAGCGTCAATGTGAGTATGCACGCGGAAACGATCCGCACGGCTCAACCCCTCTAACCCGCCGCATCTTACGGCCGCTCCAACGGCCCGACAATGTGGCGACTCCATCCGAGATGCCAGTGTAGAGGTCATTCTGTCTCGCCAAAATCGCGACACGCATAAGGGATCACGGTGTCCCCACGCACCACCTTGCCGAACACGCGGCAGTGCCGAGTCCATACGGATAATACTTAAAGTCGAACCCGAGTTCGCGCGCCCACCACTCCACAGCCATCCGGCAGTCGTTCGGCGGAGCCGCATGAGTTAAAGCCCAAGCCTGCTTGTCAGTAAGCCCGACCGTTTTCAGATGGGCCATAATATATTCATCCGCCTTTGGATCGGGCTGGTGGGTTTGGATGTTGAAAGCTTGATGGAAGCACAGCACGGAGTGTCGCTGGATCGCCGACTTCCGGCCACTGAGCCAGATGATGGTACAGGCGGAGAGGCAGGAGCCGTTGTCTCGGAAAACGAGCGTGGTGTAGCCGCGTTGCCATATCATGCGGCCGATCTCGACGGCCGCGAAAACGTCGCCCCCGGGACTAGCTAATCGGACAACAGCGCTGTCGAACTTTAGCGGGGCAAACCTTTTCTCGTCGCCAAGCTGAATTCGGGCCGTCGATGTCTATAAGGGTGACGCCCCAGAAGTTGGTATGAGAGCTAATGTCCGCGGCTTGTGCTGGAATGGCCAGCCATACAGCAATGGCTATGGATATGATGGCACGGCAGCCAGCGCGCACGGCTCAACCCCTCCTAACTCAAGCATCCTACGGGGACGTTCGCCGCTAGGTCCAGTGTGGGGCTATGCGGATCATGGACACGATCCTGCCCGGGCCCCGCGATCTCGGGGGTGACAGCGTCCCCGGCAAGCCGAGAGGCCGCAAGGGCTCTCTCTGAGACGATGCACCCGGAGACGAAGCACGAATCCTTCAAAGGTAATCAGCACACCTCTGGTTCTCGCCAAAATGGCGACAACCAGGCGGACCCTTTCACCAAAGGCACCGCCGACAAGACCAGACTGTCGGAGCGGACGGGTACAGCGCAATGCCGAGCGCGCTCAAGTTCACCGTCCAAGATCGGCGAGCTTGGATGCCTGTGCCAAGGTTTCGACGACGAGCATGTCCGCTGGGAACGGCGTGAAGAAGTCGGCGCGCTCAAACCACCGTTCATGCTCGCCCTGACAGCTCATCACCGCATGATAAATTCTGCCGCGGGGATGCTTGCCCTCATGGCCAGAAAGCAAGCGGCAAACCAGGTTTTTGCGTTCGTAGCGATCCACCGTCATGGTGATGTGATCGAATAGGTAACATTCGTCGCGGCGAGTGTAGATTTTCCTCGACGGGAAGTCGCTCTGCGGGCACCATTTGTCGTTACCCCGCCACTCAATTGGGAAAGCGGGTGCCGCGGCTTGCTGTGCCGTCGCCGGCGAATGTGCCGCGAGCGCCACGGCTGACGCAAAGATAAGCTTTTTCACCTGCTGACCCGTTGGCCTTTTTGGCGGGGTAACTGGCAGTCGGTCTTAAACCTTGCGACGTTTCACCGGCGGCGGCCCGTAAGCGTACGGATCGCTTGGTCCTCCCTTGCCGTGTCGCACAAGTCGCCCTTCCTCAAGAAGTTGCCGACATGCCGCATTGACCCGCTGTTGGTAGGCCTTGTCCTGACCGAAAAGTATATCGGCTATATCTTCTTCGGTCAGGCGCAAACGCCATTTCTTCTTGACCAATGCTTCAACATCGTCGGCAATCGCCATAAAGGTAGTTTACACGACAGCTGAGAGGGCCGCAAGTCGCTGCTGATCGCTATCGGTCTCAAAGCCTCACCGCGGCGCCACTAAAGAGCGTATTACTTAGGCGCGATCCACAGGCGTCGTTCAGGGGAGGAGTGCATGGCCCGAACTGCCGCCGTAATGGCGGCCGCGGTCTTGCTCGCCGGATGCGCCCAACCACCGGCGCAAGTGGTCAGCCCGCCGCCGAAGCCGCAGCCGAAAATGGTTTGGACCAAAGTAGGCGAAGGCGACGCCAGCAACGAAGCATTTCAGCGCATCCGAGCGCGCTGCGTCATGTACGCCGAGGCAAACCAAGTCCGAAATGCGTGGGGCGGTCCATTCGGCGATTCGTGGGTCGTACTGGCCGATGCCTGCATGCGCTCTGCGGGCTGGGTGCAGGTCCCTGAGAAGAATGCACCATGATATTGCCCTCATGATTTGCACAAAGCTAAGCGGCCCCAACGGTGACGGTGAACAACGATGAATTTCTTCGATGATAAGTACCGAGCGCGGGCTACCCCGACATTGGCGGAACGCTATCGGCCGGACGTCTACAGCCTCGACTATGCCGGACCACTTCTTGCCTTCATGCGTGGAGAGCATCGCCCGCTCGATTACGCCGGACCGCTCCTGGGATTTGCCGCCATTCATTGAACGGTCAGACCTGCTGCGACGACATGAAAACCCCCAAGGTCTGCTGTTGCCTCATGTCCTATCCCGCAGCGCCATTTCAGCTTTTTTACGGAGATGCCGGCGCCATTTGATCTGACTTCTCAAAAACGGCACACAAAACTTTCAACAGACCGATCAGCGTCTTTGATTTGCAGCAACTCATTGAAGGTTTGTCGATCCAGCCGGATTTGAAAAACAGCGTCATCTGCCCGGTAGGTTTTTGACCGCCGCCGACGTTCGGTCTGTTCGTGTCGCGCGGCCGCCACCTCGGCGTGCGGATCATCAAGTTCGTATTCCATCAGGGGCCCGTGGGAACCGTTGCCGGGATCGCGCGTTTGAACTGTTGGGGAGAGTTCCGCGGATCGGGGGAAGTCAATGACAATGAAAAATTGGGACGTGAAGCTGCCAAACTGGCGGCTGCTGGCCGCTTGGCTAGCGCTCACCTTCGTCGCTGGGGTGGCTTATTTCCTTCCGGCAGCACGTCTGATTGAAGCAGCCTTCGCCGAATAGACGGGGGAAAATCCGGAGCCCTCCGGACCACATCAGCGGCGCCCAGGCCGGCTATGCGTCTGAGAGTAATCACCGACGCGCCGACTTTGACTGCGAACCAAAGGTACCCCCTGCTGAGTGGGCGTCTGACGCTTAGCGGTCGCCGTATTATAAGCCGCGTCCCACCATGCTTGTGCAAAGCGCACCTCGCCTGGAGGTTCGGTCGTGCTCGATCTATCGTCCTCACCACTGCTCGGGGCCGCGCTGGCCCACGAACTCAAAACAAGCGCAATCCCAGAAACAACGTAGATCAGTATTCGCATCTCTCGCAGGTAAGGTGCCGATAGACCAAACGGCACCTGTTCCGAAGGATCACTTCGCTAATTCCTTGGGATAGAGTGTTGCTCCAGCATCATGTCGCGCACTGGGTCGCCTACGTGGGGCGGTGATTGGTCCTATGCGCGTTTCGCGCCGCGTTGTCCCCGCAATTCGCATACGTAGCCGCCAGTCTTACGGTCTATCTCATCCTCGCCTAGGGCCTCAAATCCGATAGTTCGCAGATCTTGGCCAATTACGATGCCGGTCACTATACGCCAGCAGCGAACAAAGTGACTACAGGCGCCAAAGAAAAGTGAACCCCGCAGCGGAAAGCTTTCGCGTTAAACCATGCGGCGCACCGGGGAGTTCTTCCACATCGAGGTCGATGCGAGTTAAACATTTCATCGCCGTGACGAACGCCATCCGCTTCTGCGGATCGGCCGCAGCGGCGCGCACGGCATCGATGCGGGTTGTCGCAACTTTAATGCGCTTGGCGCCGAAGGCGCGCTTTCTTCCGGTTCTATGTTCTGGTTCTGGGATTCCGGTTCATCTGTAGCGGAAAGCGTATTGCCGGTAGGCGCGTCAGTTTTTTCCGGAGGCGATCAGAATTTTCCGGTAGGCGATGTGCGCTACCGGAAACTGTGTGCGCGGAACTTCCTTCGACGGGGTGACCGGGCCGAGATTGTATGCGTCGATTACATACTCCAACGCCGACCGGCGATCGGTGAGCTAAGGAACGCCGGCCGGCATCGCGTCAGTTTGTTGGAGACGACATTCGGGGGCGTCGTGTGTGTCACACTCCCGTGCTTTATCGCTGACCCGCACAGTGCTCCAGCCGAGCGCGATAAGGAGGGCAAAAAGAAACCACCAGCGGTTTTGCATCAGAAAGACACCAGCGCGAGTCCAGTCCACAGGCCATCGCGAAGGGCGCGCCCTGGGAACCGGGAAGACAACGTCGACCATGTGCGGACCACCGAATTCGGGGGATCAATCTGGTGACTATATCATCCGCCTGTGATGCCAAGCGCGTCGATGCCGGCGCGGGTGAGGGAAGGGGAACCGATTGGATTTGTGGCTCAATAGCAGCATTTAGCCCCTCACCTATGGTAAGCGGCTGAATCTGCGTTATCGTCCGACATCGTCACCGCCCACCAGCCTTCGCAAGCGGCGCGCGGCGAAGGCTTTCAGGCCCAAGCCCATCTCGGGCGAAGGGAAGCATCGGCAAAAGCGGCAAAGGGACAGTCATCGGGAAATGACAGTCATTGGGAAATGACGGTCATCGCATACGGCAACTGATCGGCAAAAGACAGATGACGGAGGACGGACCATGTGTCTGCCCTCCAATCTCCGTCATCCGACTTGTTGTGTTGCCTTAGATGGCCTCTTTCAATTCCTTCGAGGCGCGGAAGGCGACTTTCTTGCTCGCCTTGATTTGGATGGCCTCGCCGGTGGCCGGATTGCGGCCCATGCGCGCGGCGCGTTTGCGCACTTGCAGGATGCCGAGGCCGCCGATGCGGATGCGCTCGCCCTTTTTCAGATGCTTGACGATCTGGCCGACCAGACCGCCGAGAATGGCTTCTGCCTGCTTTTTCGAGAGTTCATTATCTTCCGCAAGGCTCGCCGCGAGATGCTTCAATGTTACTGTTGTGGCTGGTTTGGTCGCCATTTAGACCCTCCTCGATGAAGCTGTGATGGGTGAAAAATGCCCGTCACATCGATGCAGTTAGACGATTCGGCTTCGACTGACCACGCTTGTTTTGGCGATTCCACCGATGTTTTCGCACATCCGGCGCTATCTGAATGCGCTCTATGGCTGCTAAAAGGCAAGCGGAAAAGGCCGATTTTGGGCCAGAATCCTTGACTTGCGGTGAGCCGGGCCTTAATTGCCGTGGCGCCCGCGGGGGCGTAGCTCAGTTGGTTAGAGCGTCGGCCTGTCACGCCGAAGGTCGCGGGTTCGAGTCCCGTCGCTCCCGCCATTAGAATCAATGCGTTAGCCTGGATTGCCGGTTGGCATTCGACGCCCAATTCGACTCCCCGACATTATTCCCGCTCGTCCCGTCGTCGCTGCCTTGCGGCGACAGATCGCTACACACAGGCTTGGCTTGCGCCTTTTTGTGCACTGCGCTAAGGGACCAAAGTTCAGTTTTCCAGCGCGAATCCGCTTGAGATTTGGGGCAAATCGGCGCGGTCCTGGCTTGCGCGGAATCGTCGTATGGCGGGCATGTTCCTGAGGTAGGGGACGGGACTGTCCGATGACCGACCGGAGGAGCTGCCGATGACTCAATCGCTCCACGACTTGCTGCTCGCCTATCTGCCGCTGGTCGTTTTCATCGCGGTGGCGGGCGCCATCGGGCTGGCGCTGCTCCTCTCGGCCTTCCTGCTCGCCTACAAACAGCCGGATCCGGAAAAGCTGTCGGCGTATGAGTGCGGCTTCAACGCCTTCGACGATGCGCGCATGAAGTTCGACGTGCGCTTCTACCTGGTGGCCATCCTCTTCATCATTTTCGATCTCGAAGTGAGCTTCCTGTTCCCCTGGGCGGTGGCCTTCGGCAAGCTCGGGTTGTTCGGCTTCTGGTCGATGATGCTGTTCCTTGCCGTCCTTACGATCGGCTTTATCTATGAGTGGAAGAAGGGAGCGCTCGAATGGAGCTGAGCGAACCCGCGATCGTGACGCCGCGGCAGACTCTGGTTGCCGCGCGCAGCGGCAAGCCCGGTGTTGCCGACGATCCGTTTTTCGCCGGTGTCAGGAGCGAGCTGTCCGACAAGGGATTCCTGGTCGCGGCGGCCGACGACCTCATCGCCTGGGCGCGCACCGGCTCGCTCATGTGGATGACCTTCGGGCTGGCCTGCTGCGCCGTCGAAATGATGCAGATGTCGATGCCGCGCTACGACGGCGAACGCTTCGGCTTCGCGCCGCGCGGCTCGCCGCGCCAGTCCGACGTGATGATCGTCGCCGGCACACTGACCAACAAGATGGCGCCGGCCCTGCGCAAGGTTTACGACCAGATGCCGGAGCCGCGCTATGTGATCTCCATGGGGTCGTGCGCCAACGGCGGCGGCTATTATCATTATTCATATTCGGTGGTGCGCGGCTGCGATCGTATCGTTCCGGTCGATATCTACGTGCCGGGCTGCCCGCCGACCGCTGAGGCGCTGCTCTACGGCGTACTCCTCCTGCAAAAGAAAATTCGCCGCACCGCCACGATCGAACGCTGACGATGGATGAAGCTCTCGATACTCTCGGCCGGACCATTGCCGATGCGCTCGCGGCTTCGGTCAAGGGTTACACCGTCGCCCATCACGAACTGACAGTGCAGGCGGAAGCTCGCGACATCGTCGCGGTGATGCGCTTCCTGCGCGACGATCCGCGTTGCCTGTTCTGGAATATCGTCGACGTGACCGCGGTCGACTGGCCGGGCAGGGAAAAGCGCTTCGACGTCGTCTATCACCTGCTTTCGCCCAAGCACAATGTGCGGGTGCGCGTGAAGATCGAAGTCGACGAGGGCACGCCGGTCGATTCGAGTATCGGCGTGTTTCCCGGCGTCGACTGGTTCGAACGTGAAGTTTTCGACCTCTACGGCGTCGTCTTCACCGGCCATCCTGACATGCGTCGCCTCTTGACCGATTACGGCTTCGACGGCCATCCGCTGCGGAAAGATTTCCCGCTCACCGGCTTCGTCGAGGTGCGCTATGACGACGAGCTCAAGCGCGTGGTCTACGCGCCGGTGCGGCTGGCGCAGGAATTCCGCAACTTCGATTTTCTTTCGCCGTGGGAAGGCACCGACTACGTCCTGCCGGGCGACGAGAAGGCGGGCAAACCATGAAGCCGACGCTCAAGCCCGGCCTTCGTCACCGCCTCGCCTATACCGTGGCCGAGCGCACCACAGTGCCTCACACCTACCCGGAGTCTCCGCTTCTCGCCTCGATGCCCGAGGTGTTCGCCACCGGCTTCATGATTGTGCTGATGGAGTGGGCCTGCACGGAATTGTTGGCGACCCACCTCGATCCGGGGGAGGGCAGCGTCGGCGTGCATGTGGACGTGAGCCATCTCGCCGCGACGCCGGTCGGCCTGACCGTGACCGTCGATGCCGAATGTACCGACATTGTCGATCGCCGTGTCGCCTTCAACGTGAAGGCGCATGACGGCGTCGACCTGATCGGCGAAGGCCGTCACGAGCGCTTCGTGGTCGCCTGGGACAAGTTCAATGCGCGGGTCGCTGCGAAAGCCGCGAAGCTTGTGCAGGTAGCATGATGGCCGACACCGAACGCAATTTTACGATTAACTTCGGGCCGCAACACCCCGCTGCACACGGCGTGCTGCGTCTCGTGCTTGAGCTCGACGGCGAAGTGGTCGAACGCGTCGATCCGCATATCGGGCTTTTGCACCGCGGCACCGAAAAGCTGATCGAACATAAGACGTATCTGCAGGCGATCCCGTATTTCGACCGGCTCGACTACGTCGCGCCGATCAACCAGGAGCACGCCTTCTGCCTGGCGGCCGAGAAGCTTCTCTATATTGCGGTGCCGCGGCGGGCGCAGCTCATCCGCGTACTCTATTGCGAGATCGGCCGGCTTCTCTCGCATCTCCTCAATGTCACCACCCAGGCCATGGACGTGGGCGCGCTGACGCCGCCGCTCTGGGGTTTTGAGGAGCGCGAGAAGCTGATGGGCTTTTATGAGCGCGCGTCCGGCTCGCGCATGCACGCGGCCTATTTCCGCGTCGGCGGCGTGCATCAGGACCTGCCGCCGAAGCTGATCGACGACATCGGCGCTTTCTGCGATCCGTTCCTCAAAGTCTGCGACGATCTTGAGGAACTGCTCACCGAGAACCGCATCTTCAAGCAGCGCAACGTCGATATCGGCGTGGTATCGCTGGCAGACGCCTGGGCCTGGGGTTTTTCCGGCGTGATGGTGCGCGGCTCCGGGGCGGTGTGGGATTTGCGCAAGGCGCAGCCTTACGAGTGCTATGCCGAGATGGATTTCGATATTCCAGTCGGCAAGAACGGCGACTGCTACGACCGCTATTGCATCCGCATGGAAGAGATGCGCCAGTCGGTTCGCATCATGAAACAGTGCGTGGAGAAATTGCGGCTGCCGGACGGACAGGGTCTGGTCGTGGTCGACGACAACAAAATCGCGCCGCCGCGGCGCGCCCAGATGAAGCGCTCGATGAAGTCGCTCATCCATCACTTCAAGCTCTACACCGAAGGCTTCCACGTGCCGGCGGGCGAAGTTTACGCGGCAGTCGAAGCGCCCAAGGGCGAGTTCGGCGTCTATCTGATCGCCGACGGCAGCAACAAGCCCTACAAGTGCAAGATCCGCGCGCCGAGCTTCGCGCATTTGCAGGCCATGGATTTTCTGACCCGTGGCCACATGCTGGCCGACGTCTCGGCGATCTTGGGCTCGATCGACATCGTGTTCGGCGAGGTCGACCGATGAGTGTGCGCCGCCTCGCCGAAAAACAGCCGCCGAGCTTTGCTTTCACGCCGGAAAATCTCGAATGGGCGAAAGCGCGGATGGCCAAATATCCGCCGGGCCGTCAGCAATCCGCGGTCATCCCGATCCTGTGGCGTGCCCAGCAGCAGTCGGGCGGCTGGCTGCCGCAAAAGGCGATCGAGGCCACCGCCGACCTGCTCGGCATGGCGAAAATCCGCGTGCTCGAAGTGGCGACCTTCTACACCATGTTCAATCTCTCGCCGGTCGGGCGCTTCCACGTCCAGTTCTGCGGCACGACGCCGTGCCTGCTGCGCGGCGCCGACGCGCTCAAGCCCGTGCTGCACCGGATCATCGGCCACGAGAATGAGGTGACCGCCGACGGCACCTTCTCCTGGACCGAGGTCGAATGCCTCGGCGCCTGCGTCAACGCGCCGATGGTGCAGATCAACGCCGATTATTACGAGGACCTCACGCCGGAGACGTTCACGCGCATCCTCAACGACTTGGCGGCGGGGCGGAGCCCGAAGCCGGGTCCGCAGGTCGACCGGCAGAACTCCGCGCCGATCGGCGGCCCGAACACGCTGATCGACCCGTCGATCTACAAAGTGACGACGCCGGCGCAGTCCGGCGCCGCCTTGCAAGACAGCGACGCTAAGAAGCCGGGCGCGGCGGCGAATATTGAGGAGTCGCCGGCGCCCAAATCGCTCGCCGGCGCAACCGACGCGAAACACGGATAGACGCGGACAGACAATGCTCGCCGACAAAGACCGCATTTTCAAAAATCTCTACGGCCATCATGGCTGGGGCCTCGATGGCGCCCGCGCCCGCGGCGCCTGGGACGGCACCAAGGCGATCCTGGACAAAGGCCGCGACGCCATCGTCGCCGAGATGAAGGCGTCGGGCCAGCGCGGTCGCGGCGGCGCCGGCTTTCCGACCGGCCTGAAATGGTCGTTCATGCCCAAGCAATCCGACGGCCGGCCGGGCTACCTCGTCATCAATGCCGACGAGTCGGAGCCCGGCACCTGCAAGGACCGCGAAGTCATGCGGCACGATCCGCACCTCTTAATCGAGGGCTCCTTGATCGCCGGCTGCGCCATGGGCGTGCATAATTGCTACATCTACATCCGCGGCGAATTCATCCGCGAGCGCGAGCGGCTGGAAGCGGCGGTCGAGCAGGCCTACGAGGCCAGGCTCATCGGCAAGAACAACGTCAACGGCTACGACTTCGATATCGTCGTGCATCACGGCGCCGGCGCCTATATCTGCGGCGAAGAGACCGCGCTCCTGGAAAGCCTCGAAGGCAAGAAGGGCCAGCCGCGGCTCAAGCCGCCGTTCCCGGCCAATATGGGCCTCTATGGCTGCCCGACCACCGTCAACAATGTCGAGACCATCGCGCAAGTGCCCGACATCATGCGGCGCGGCGCCGCCTGGTTCGCCGGCATCGGCCGGCCGAACAACACCGGCACCAAGCTCTATTGCATCTCCGGCCATGTCGAGCGGCCGTGCAATGTCGAAGAGCAGATGGGCATTCCGCTGCGCGAGCTGATCGACAAGCATGCCGGCGGCGTCCGCGGCGGCTGGGACAATCTGCTCGCCGTCATTCCTGGTGGCTCGTCGATGCCGCTCATTCCGGCCGGACCCGACCAGGCCGATACGCTTTTGATGGATTTCGACGGCTGCCGCGACAAGAAATCGGCGCTCGGCACCGCCGCCGTCATCGTCATGGACAAGAGCGCCGATATCGTGCGGGCGATGGCGCGTATCTCCTACTTCTACAAGCACGAAAGCTGCGGCCAGTGCACGCCGTGCCGCGAAGGCATGGGCTGGATGTGGCGCGTGCTCAATCGCATGGCCGACGGCCGCGCGCAGAAGCGCGAGATCGACATGCTCTGGAGGTCACGACGCAGATCGAAGGCCACACCATCTGCGCCTTCGGCGACGGTGCCGCCTGGCCGGTGCAAGGTCTGCTCCGGCATTTTCGACCGGAGATCGAACGGCGCATCGACCAATACACCGCCCATGCCGACGCCGACGGCGTGCGCGACCCGGTCGTGTCCGAGGCGGCGGAGTGAGAGCGCGATGACCAAGCTCATCGTCGACGGCAAAGAGATCGACGTCCCGCCGGAATACACGTTGCTCCAGGCCTGCGAAACTGCCGGTGCGGAGATTCCACGCTTCTGCTACCAGGAGCGGCTGTCGATCGCCGGCAATTGCCGCATGTGCCTGATCGAGGTCGTCGGCATTCCGAAACCCCAGGCGTCGTGCGCGATGGGCGTGAAGGACTTGCCGCCGAACAAGGACAATTCGCCGAAGGTCATCTCGACGCGCTCACCGATGGTGCGCAAGGCGCGCGAAGGCGTGATGGAATTTTTGCTGATCAATCATCCGCTCGATTGCCCGATCTGCGATCAGGGCGGCGAATGTGATCTGCAGGACCAGGCCATGGCCTACGGCGTCGACCAAAGCCGCTACCGCGAGAACAAGCGCGCGGTCGAGGACAAATATCTCGGCGCCCTGGTCAAGACCTCGATGAACCGCTGCATCCAATGCACGCGCTGCGTTCGCTTCGCCACCGAAGTTGCCGGCGTGCCCGAGCTCGGCGCCATCGGCCGCGGCGAGGACATGGAGATCACCACCTATCTCGAAGAGGCGATGACGTCGGAATTGCAGGGCAACGTCGTCGATCTCTGCCCGGTCGGCGCGCTGACCTCAAAACCTTATGCGTTTGCCGCGCGGCCATGGGAGCTGAACAAGACCGAGTCGATCGACGTGATGGACGCGCTCGGCTCGGCCATCCGCATCGACACTCGCGGCCGCGAAGTGATGCGCATCCTGCCGCGCACCAACGACGACGTGAACGAGGAATGGATTTCCGACAAGACCCGGCATGTGGTCGACGGCTTGCGGACGCAGCGGCTCGATCAACCTTACGTGCGTGAGGGTGGTCACTTGCGGCCGGCGAGCTGGAGCGAGGCATTCGCGGCCATTGCCGCGAAGATGGCGCGGGCCAATGCCAAGCGCATCGGTGCGCTGGTCGGCGATCTCGCCGCCGTCGAAGAGATTTTCGCGCTGAAGGATTTGATGACGCGGCTCGGCGTCAGCAATCTCGATTGCCGGCAGGATGGCTCGGTGCTCGATCCGAAATGGGGGCGCGCCAGCTATCTGTTCAACTCGACCATTGCCGGGATCGAGACCGCCGACGCGCTGCTTCTGGTCGGCGCCAATCCGCGCCGCGAGGCGCCGGTGCTCAATGCACGCATCCGCAAACGCTGGCGGCTGGCGAAAGGCTTTTCCATCGGCCTCATCGGCGCCAAGGCGCCGCTGACTTATCCTTACGACTATCTCGGCGCCGGCACCGAAACGCTCGCCGATATCGGCCGCCACAGCTTTGCCGAGGCGATGCGCAAGGCCGAGCATCCGCTGGTGATCGTCGGCGCCGACGCGTTCGCGCGGCCGGACGGTGCGGCGGTGTCGTCGCTCGCGGCTAAAGCGGCGATCGAGCTTGGCGCCGTCAAGGACGGCTGGAACGGCTACAGCGTCCTGCACAACGCGGCGTCGCGGGTCGGCGCGCTCGATCTCGGCTTTGTGCCGGGGGAGGGCGGACTGACCGCGCGGCAGATGGCGGCGTCCGGCACGCTCGATGTTCTCTTCCTGCTCGGCGCCGACGAGATCGACATCGCCCCCGGCGCCTTCGTCATCTATATCGGCACTCACGGCGACCGCGGCGCGTCGCGCGCCGACGTGGTGCTGCCCGGTGCCGCGTATCCGGAGAAATCCGCCACCTATGTGAATACCGAAGGGCGGGTGCAGATGGCGACCCGCGCCTCCTTCCCGCCCGGCGACGCGCGGGAGGATTGGGCGATCCTGCGTGCGCTGTCGGATGTGCTGGGCAAGCGGCTGCCCTATGACTCGCTCGCGACGCTCCGCCAGGCGCTCTACCAGGCTCATCCGCACATCATGCGTATCGGCAAGATCGCGCCCGGCGAAGCCGCGGATGTGGCCAAGCTCGCGGCGCTTGGCGGCACCGCCGACAAGGCGCCGTTCCGTTCGAGCATTGCCGACTTCTACTTCACCAATCCGATCGCGCGCTCTTCCGCGGTGATGGCCGAATGTTCGGCGATTGCCCATGGACGCACGGCGAAAGCGGCGGCGGAGTAGGCGCGTGACCGCAACCGAATTTTTCTGGGACTACATTTGGCCGCTGATCATCATGGTGGCGGAAAGCGTGCTGCTGCTCGTCATCCTGCTCGTCGCCATTGCCTATGTGCTCCTGGCCGACCGGAAAATCTGGGCCGCGGTGCAGATCAGGCGCGGGCCCAACGTGGTCGGCCCATGGGGCTTGTTCCAATCCTTCGCCGATCTGTTGAAATTCGTGCTCAAGGAGCCGGTCATTCCGGCCGGCGCCAACAAGGGCGTGTTTCTGCTGGCGCCCCTGGTCACCTGCACGCTGGCGCTCGCCGCCTGGGCGGTGATCCCGGTCGGCGCCGGCATCGTCATCTCCAACATCAATGTCGGCGTCCTTTATATATTCGCCATCTCCTCGCTCATGGTCTACGGCGTGATCATGGCGGGGTGGTCGTCGAACTCGAAATATCCGTTCCTCGCGGCGCTGCGCTCGGCGGCGCAGATGGTGTCGTACGAGGTCTCCATCGGCTTTGTCATTCATCACCGTGCTGTTGTGCGTCGGCTCGCTCAATCTCTCAGCGATCGTCGAGGCGCAGCCGATCATGGCCTGGCGACCTGGATCGGCCTGCCGTGGCTGACGATCCTGAACTGGTACTGGCTGCCGCTCCTCCCGATGTTCGTGATCTTCTTCATCTCGGCGCTGGCCGAGACCAACCGGCCGCCGTTCGATCTGGTCGAGGCGGAATCGGAGCTGGTCGCCGGCTACATGGTGGAATACGGCTCGACGCCGTACATGATGTTCATGCTCGGCGAGTATGTGGCGATCGCCAGCATGTGCGCGATGGCTACCATCCTGTTCCTCGGCGGCTGGCTGCCGCCGTTTCCGGTGCCGCCATTCACCTGGATCCCGGGCCTGGTCTGGTTCGTGCTCAAGGCGTCCTTCGTGTTCTTCATGTTCGCCATGGTGAAAGCGTTCGTGCCGCGCTATCGCTACGACCAGCTGATGCGGCTCGGCTGGAAAGTGTTCCTGCCGATCTCGCTCGCCATGGTCGCGATCGTCGCCGGCGTTCTGACCGTCATCCGAGGCTGATATGGGTTTAGATCAAGCCGCCCGTTCGATTTTCCTCGTAGAGTTCGTGCAGGCCTTCTTCCTGTCGATGCGCTATTTCTTCAAGCCGAAGGCGACACTCAATTATCCGTTCGAGAAGGGCGCGCTGTCGCCGCGCTTCCGCGGCGAGCACGCGTTGCGCCGTTACCCGAACGGCGAGGAGCGCTGCATCGCCTGCAAGCTCTGCGAGGCGATCTGCCCGGCCCAGGCCATCACCATCGAAGCCGGCCCGCGACGCAACGACGGCACCCGCCGCACCACGCGCTACGACATCGACATGGTGAAGTGCATCTATTGCGGGCTGTGCCAGGAAGCCTGCCCGGTCGACGCCATCGTCGAAGGCCCGAATTTCGAGTACGCCGTCGAAACCCGCGAAGAACTGTACTACGATAAGGATCGCCTCCTGGCGAACGGCGACCGCTGGGAGCACGAGATCGCCAAAGCCATCGAACTCGACGCACCCTATCGCTAAGACGCCGCGCCAATGATCCTGCAAGCGATCTTCTTCTACCTCTTTGCCGGCGTCTGCATCGCCTCGGCGATCATGGTCATCGCCGCGAAGAATCCGGTGCATTCGGTGCTGTTTCTCATCCTCGCCTTCGTCAATGCCGCCGGTCTGTTCGTGCTCATGGGCGCCGAATTCCTGGCGATGATCCTGATCGTCGTCTATGTCGGCGCGGTCGCGGTTTTGTTCCTGTTCGTGGTGATGATGCTCGACGTGGATTTTGCCGAGTTCCGCCATGGCTTCCTCAATTACCTGCCGGTCGGCAGCGTGGTCGGCATCATTCTTCTGATCGAACTGGTGTTCGGGGTGGTCGGCTGGGTGATCGAGCCCGGCGTGCCCAAGGCGATCACCGCGCCGATCGCGGGCGATGTCTCCAACACGCAGGCACTCGGCCTCGTGCTCTATACCCGCTACGTCTACTTCTTCGAAGCCGCCGGCATGATCCTCCTGGTCGCCATGATCGGCGCCATCGTGATGACGCTGCAGCACAAGCCGGGCGTCAAGCGCCAGTCCATCGCCGCGCAAGTTGCGCGCCGGCGGTCAACCGCGATCGAGGTGGTCAAGGTGAAGTCGGGGCAGGGGCTGTCATGATCATCGGGCTCGGCCACTACCTCTGCGTCGCCGCGATCCTGTTCACGCTCGGGATTTTCGGCATCTTCCTCAACCGCAAGAACGTCATCATCATTCTGATGTCGGTCGAGCTCATCCTGCTCGCGGTGAACATCAATCTCGTCGCCTTCTCCGCCTTCCTCGGCGACATTGTCGGCCAGGTCTACGCGCTGATCGTGCTCACGGTCGCGGCGGCGGAAGCCGCGATCGGGCTTGCCATCCTGGTCGCCTATTACCGCAACCGCGGCTCGATCGCGGTTGAGGACGTGAATTTGATGAAGGGCTAAGCGGGCATGTTGCGGGGGATTGAGAATACTTTTCCCGGGCGCAGCGCATCACGAAGTGGTGCGCCGCAGACCCGGGATCGACGCGACCACCGAGCTTGGGACGATCCAGGATCGGCGCCGCATCACTTCGCTTCGCTTGTGCCGCAGCGCGTCCGGGATACGCGGGGGGAATAGCAGGCAATGTACGAGGCGATCGTCTTCCTGCCGCTTCTGGGCGCCGTCATTGCCGGCGCCATCGCGCTCGTCGGCGCTCGCAACCGCCTGCCCGGCGAGGATCCGCCGCCGCCGCATGACGATCATGCTGCGCCGCTGGTGCCGGAGCATCCGCACGCGGCGCCGCGGGCGGACGCCGCGCACGCCGAACTCGCTCACTCGGCCACCGAGGAGCACGACAACGCCGAGCCCGCCGCCGGTACACGCGCGGCCGAACTCATCACCACGACGCTGCTGGCCATCTCCTGGGTGCTGTCGTGCTACGCGTTCTACGATGTCGGCTTTGCCGGCCATGACGCCCATGTCACGATCTTCAACTTCATCACCGTCGGCGATCTGAAAGTCGATTGGGCGTTGCGGATCGATCCGCTCACTGCCGTGATGCTGGTCGTGGTCACGACGGTCTCCGCCCTCGTGCATCTCTATTCGATCGGCTACATGGCCGACGATCCGTACCGGCCGCGGTTCTTCTCGTATCTGTCGTTCTTCACCTTCGCCATGCTGATGCTGGTGACGTCCGACAATCTGGCGCAATTGTTCTTCGGCTGGGAGGGCGTCGGGCTCGCGAGCTATCTGCTCATCGGCTTCTGGTTCTACAAGCCGGAGGCGAATGCCGCGGCGATCAAGGCGTTCCTGGTCAACCGGGTCGGCGATTTCGGGTTTTCGCTGGGGATATTCGCGGTGTTCCTGCTGACCGGCTCGATCAATTTCGAGACGGTGTTTGCCCAGGCGCCCGACCTGGTCGGCAAGTCCTTTCACTTTCTGTGGTTTGACGCCGACGCGCTGACTGTGATCTGTCTGTTGCTGTTCATGGGGGCCATGGGCAAGTCGGCGCAGTTCCTGCTGCACACCTGGCTGCCGGACGCCATGGAAGGACCGACGCCGGTCTCGGCGCTCATTCACGCGGCGACCATGGTCACCGCCGGCGTGTTCATGGTGGCGCGGCTGTCGCCGCTGTTCGAGCTGGCGCCGAATGCCAAGATGTTCGTCGTCTTCATTGGCGCGACGACGGCGATATTCGCCGCCACCATCGCTCTGGTGCAAAACGACATCAAGCGCATCGTCGCCTATTCGACCTGTTCGCAGCTCGGCTACATGTTCGTCGCCATGGGCTCCGGCGCCTATTCGATCGGCATGTTCCATCTGTTCACCCATGCCTTCTTCAAGGCGCTGCTGTTCCTCGGCTGCGGCTCGGTGATCCTTGCCATGCATCACGAGCAGGACATCCGCAAAATGGGCGGGCTGTGGCGGAAAATTCCGTTCACCTATGCGACGATGCTGATCGGCACCTTGGCCCTGACCGGCTTTCCCCTCACCGCCGGCTTCTTCTCCAAGGACGCGATCATCGAGGCCGACGACGCCATCGGCGGCACCATCGCGAGCTACGGCTTTATCATGACGGTCGCGGCTGCGGCGCTCACCTCGTTCTATTCCTGGCGGCTCATGTTCAAGACCTTCCACGGCGAGCCGCATGACCATCACCACTATGAAGCGGCGCACGAAAGTCCGCTGGTCATGCTCATCCCGCTTGCCGTGCTGGCGGTCGGGGCGATCGGAGCTGGCTTTCCGTTCGTGCATATTTTCGAGGGCGACGGCGCTGTGGAATTCTTCCGCAACTCGCTGATGTTGGGACCGGCCAACCACGTGCTCGAAGACATGGAGCATCTGCCGCTCGCCATCACGCTGGCGCCGACGATCATGATGCTCGGCGGATTCCTGGTGGCGTGGCAGTTCTATGTCCGCCGGCCCGATATCCCCGAAGCGTTGGCGCGCGATCAGGGCGTGCTCTACCGCTTCCTGCTCAATGCCTGGTACTTCGACCGCATCTACGATTTCATCTTCGTTCGTCCGGCGCTGTGGCTCGGCCGGGTGTTTTGGAAAGGCGGCGACGGCTTCGTCATCGACGGCTTCGGGCCCGACGGCGTCTCCGCGCGCGTGCTCGACGTGACGCGCAACGTCGTGCGGCTGCAGACCGGCTATCTCTACCACTACGCCTTCGCCATGCTGATCGGTGTCGCCGCGTTCGTCACCTGGTTCATGTTCGCCGGGGGGCCGCACGGATGACCAGCTGGCCGATCCTGTCCGTCGTCACCTTCCTGCCGATCGTCGGCGCGCTCTTCATCGCTTTCCTGCGCGACGATGAAGACGGTATGCGCAACGCCCGCTGGGTGGCGCTGTGGACCACGCTGATCACGTTTGCGGTCTCGCTGATCCTGGTCTGGCGCTTCGATCCTGGATCGGCCGATTTCCAGTTTTTGGAAAAGCGGCCGTGGCTCGGCGGCGCCATCAATTATTCGATGGGCGTCGACGGCATTTCGCTGCCGTTCGTGATCCTCACCACCGCGCTGATGCCGATCTCGATCCTGGCGAGCTGGACCTCGATCCAGAGCCGGGTGCAAGCCTACATGATCGCCTTCCTGGTGCTCGAAACGCTGATGGTCGGCAGCTTCTGCGCGCTCGATCTGGTGCTGTTCTATGTGTTCTTCGAAGGCAGCCTGATTCCGATGTTCCTGATCATCGGCGTGTGGGGCGGGCCGCGCCGGGTCTATGCGAGCTTCAAGTTCTTCCTCTATACGCTGGCCGGCTCGGTGCTGATGCTGCTCGCCATCATGGCGATGTACTGGCAGGCCGGCACGACCGATATCCCGACGCTGTTGCATCACGCCTTCCCGCACGTGCTGCAGACCGCGGCATGGTTTGCGTTCCTCGCCTCGTTCGCCGTCAAGATGCCGATGTGGCCGGTCCACACCTGGCTGCCGGACGCCCACGTCGAGGCGCCGACCGCGGGCTCGGTCATCCTGGCGGCGATCATGTTGAAGATGGGCGGCTACGGCCTGTTGCGTTTTTCGCTGCCGATGTTCCCGCAGGCATCGGTCGATCTCGCCCCCCTGATCTATGCGCTCTCGGTGGTCGCCATCATCTACACCTCGCTGGTTGCGCTGGTGCAGGAGGACGTGAAGAAGCTCATCGCCTATTCGTCGGTGGCGCATATGGGCTTCGTCACCATGGGGCTGTTCGCCATGACGGCACAGGGCGTGGCCGGCGGCATCTTCCAGATGATCTCGCACGGCATCGTCTCGGCCGCGCTGTTCCTCTGTGTCGGCGTGATCTATGACCGCATGCATACCCGCGAGATCGCCGCCTATGGCGGGCTGGTCTATCGCATGCCGATCTATGCGTTCGCCTTCATGATTTTCACGCTGGCCAATATCGGCCTGCCCGGCACCTCCGGATTCATCGGCGAGTTTCTCACGTTGCTCGGCACCTTCCGGGTCAACAATTGGGTGGCGACGCTGGCGACGGTCGGTACCATCCTGTCGGCCGCCTATGCGCTGTGGCTCTACCGCAAGGTGATTTTCGGCAAGCTCGAGAAGCCGAGCCTGTTCAACATCAAGGATGTCGGCTGGCGCGAGATGGTCATCCTGGCGCCGCTGGTGATCCTCACCATCGTGTTCGGCATCTACCCGAAGCCGGTGCTCGATATGTCGGCCACCTCGGTGGCGCAGCTGATCGACAATTTCCAGCACGCGGTCTCGAGCGTGCAATCGGCCGGGCTGGCGAGGTAGGGCCATGAACGCCTCTTTGACCCTGACCGGCGTCGTTCCGCTGTTGCCGGAGATCGTCCTTGGCGTCGGCGCCATGGCGCTGTTGATGCTCGGCGTCTATCGCAGCGAACGCTCGGTGGTCCTGATCGACGCGCTGTCGATCGCGCTCCTCGTCATCGCCGGCGTCGTCGTGGTTTTGCTGCCGCCCGGCAAGCTCGTCGCCTTCGGCGGCAGCTTCATCGTCGACGACTTCGCGCGGTTTCTGAAAATCCTCGCCGTCGCCGGCTCCGCCGCCGCCATCCTGATGTCGATCGACTACGACAAAAGGGAGGGCCAGCGCCGCTTCGAATATTCCGTGCTCATCGTGCTGGCGACGCTCGGCATGCTGATGCTGATCTCGGCCGGCGACCTGATCGCGCTCTATCTCGGCCTCGAGCTGATGAGCCTGCCGCTTTATGTCGTGGCCGCGAGCCATCGCACGTCGTTGCGCTCGACCGAGGCAGGGCTCAAATATTTCGTGCTCGGCGCGTTGTCGTCGGGCATGCTGCTGTACGGCGCTTCCCTGGTCTACGGCTTCACCGGCACCGTGAGCTTTACCGGCATCGCCCACTCGGCGGCCGACGCCGGCACCGGTTTGATCTTCGGGCTGGTGTTTCTGTTCGCCGGCTTCTGCTTCAAGGTCTCCGCCGTGCCGTTCCACATGTGGACGCCGGACGTTTACGAGGGCGCGCCGACGCCGATCACGGCGTTCTTTGCGGCGGCGCCGAAGGTTGCCGGCATCGCCATGTTCGTGCGGGTCGCCGTCACCGCCTTCCCGGGCATCACCACGCAGTGGCAGGAGATCGTCGCTTTCGTCTCCATCGCTTCGATGCTGCTCGGCTCGTTCGCCGCGATCGGCCAGCGCAGCATCAAACGGCTGATGGCCTATTCGTCAATCGGCCATATGGGCTTCGCGCTGATCGGGCTCGCCGCCGGCACCGCAGAAGGCGTGCAGGGCGTGCTGGTCTATATGGCGATCTACATCACCATGACGCTCGGCACCTTTGCCGTGATCCTGTCGATGCGCCGAGACGGCGGCATGGTGGAATCGATCGACCAGCTCGCCGGGCTCGGGCGCACCCGTCCTGCCATGGCTTTCTTCATGGCGATGCTGATGTTTTCGATGGCCGGCATACCGCCGCTGGCCGGCTTTTTCGCCAAATTCTATGTCTTCCTTGCCGCGATCAAAGCCGGGCTTTACGTGCTCGCCGTGATCGGCGTACTGGCAAGCGTCGTCGGCGCCTACTATTATCTGGCAATCATCAAGACCATGTATTTCGACGAGCCGGTGGAAGGCTTTTACCGGATGCCGGATGAGCTCAAAGTGGTGCTCGGGATTTGCGGATTGTTCAATATTCTCTTCGTCGTACGGCCGGGAGCGCTTGTCGATATCGCAAGCGCGGCCGCCCATTCGCTGTTCTGATGCGGCTTTCGTCCGCGGCGGCGGCGGCGGGTTATCATCTTACAACCCATGACACGCTCGCTTCGACCAACGCGGAAGCGCTGACCGCCGCGCGCGGTGGCGAGCGCGGTCCGCTCTGGATCGTGGCCGGTCAGCAGACCGCCGGCCGCGGCCGCCGCGGCAATGACTGGGTGTCGCCGCCGGGCAATCTCTACGCGACCCTGCTCCTGACCGATCCGGCGCCGCCCGAATGCGCACCCGAATTGTCGTTCGTCACCGCGCTCGCGCTTCATGACGCCATCCTCGAGCGCGCGCCGGCCTTATATCCGGTGCTGGCGCTGAAATGGCCGAACGACATTCTCTGCGGCGGCGCCAAGCTTGCCGGCATCCTCATCGAGGGCGAGCGGGCCGCCGACGCGCTGGCCGTCGCCATCGGCATCGGCGTCAATTGCCAAAGTCATCCTGACGCGACGGCGTATCCGGTCACCGACCTGAAAGCCGCCGGCGCCGATGTCGCGGCTGCGGATTTGTTCGCGGCGTTGTCGGCGGCCATGCTGCGGCGGCTTCGCCAATGGCGTCGCGGCGCCGGATTTGGCGACATCCGCGCCGACTGGATCGCGCGCGGCGCCGGCATCGGCGGCGACCTGCGGGTCAAACTCCCCGACCGCGAGATTTTCGGCCGCGGCGAAGGGCTCGACGAGCGCGGCCGGCTGTTGCTGCGGCTTGCCGACGGATCGGCCCAGGCGATCGCCGCCGGCGAAGTGTTTCCGCTAACGAGCGTCCCGCCGCTGCGCACCCGCGCGGCCGGGCAAAGCACCTGATGGCCGGCCCCGAGCTTGTGTTCGCGCCGCTCGGCGGCATCGGCGAGATCGGGATGAATCTCTCGATCTATGGCGTCGGCGACGGCCGCCGGCGGCAGTGGCTGATCGTCGATTGCGGCGTGTCCTTTGCGAGCGAAGAGCATTTGCCTGGCGTCGATCTCATCCTGCCGGACATCCGGTTCCTCATCGAGGAGCGGCGCAACATCGTCGGCCTCGTGCTCACCCACGCCCACGAAGACCATATGGGCGCGCTGCTCGATCTGTGGCCGAAGCTCAATGTGCCGCTCTATGCGACGCCGTTCTCGGCGGCGTTATTCGAAGCGCGGCGGCTATCCGAGCCGGGTGCGCCGCAAATCCCGGTCAACGTGGCACCGCTGAACGGTCGCGTCGAGCTTGGGCCGTTCACGATCGACTTTATCAATGTGGCCCACTCGATCCCGGAATCGAATGCGCTGGCGATCCGCACCGCGCTCGGAACGGTTCTGCATACCGGCGACTGGAAGATCGATGCGACCCCGGTGATCGGCGCGCCGACCGACCAGGCAAAACTCACCGCGCTCGGCGATGAAGGCGTGCTGGCGCTGGTCGGCGATTCCACCAATGCCGTCCGCGAAGGCCGCTCGCCGTCGGAAGCCGACGTCGC
Organism: uncultured Alphaproteobacteria bacterium; assembly: GCA_963829395.1. Taxonomy (GTDB): domain Bacteria; phylum Pseudomonadota; class Alphaproteobacteria; order Rhizobiales; family Xanthobacteraceae; genus BOG-931. The sequence continues at coordinate 41,118 of CAWHHX010000011.1, forward strand.
CAAAACGCTGGCCGAGCTGATCCGCACCGCCCCCGCCCGCGTCGCGGTGACGACCTTCGCCTCCCATGTCGGGCGCCTCCGCGCCGTCGCCGACGCGGCGCGCTCGGCCGAGCGTGAAGTGGTGATCGTCGGCCGGGCGATGGAGCGGGTGGTCCAGGTCGCCCGCGAGACCGGCTATCTCGACGGCGTGCAGGATTTCCGCTCGGCCGAGAGTTACGGCTATTTGCCGCCGGACAAGGTCCTGGCGCTGTGCACCGGCAGCCAGGGGGAGCCGCGGGCCGCGCTCGCCCGCATCGCCCAGGACGAGCATCCGGAAGTGACACTGACGCGCGGCGACCGCGTCATCTTTTCCGCCCGCACCATCCCCGGCAACGAGAAGGCGGTGGCGCGTGTCATCAATGGTCTGGTGACTCAAGGCGTAGAGGTGATCACCGATCGCAACCACCTCGTTCACGTGTCGGGCCATCCAAGGCGTGCCGAATTGCTCGATATGATCAGTTGGGTGCGGCCGAAAATCCTGATTCCGGCGCATGGCGAGGCGTTGCATCTCGCCGAACATGCCAAGCTCGCGCGCGACGCCGGCGTTCCTCAGGTACTGGTCTGCCGCAATGGCGATCTGGTGCGGCTGGCGCCGGGGCCGGCGGAGATCGTCGACGAGATCCCTTCCGGACGGCTCTACAAGGACGGCGCGCTCATCATCGATTCCCAAGCCCCCACCGTCGCCGCGCGCCGGCGGCTGAGCTTCGCCGGGATGGTAACGGTGGCGCTGGCGGTGAGCGAGAAAGGATCGCTTGTGGCCGATCCGCAAATCGAGTTGATCGGCGTGCCGGACACCGATGCCGGCGGCCGGTCGATGGCGGACATCGCCCGGGACGCGATCGAGGAGGCGTTTGAATCGCTTCCCAAGCCGCGGCGTCGCGATCCGAATGAGGTGGCCGAGGCGATCCGGCGCGCGGTGCGTGGCGCCATTGCCGATCGCTGGAACAAAAAACCGATCTGCTACGTCCACGTGCTGAGTGTGTAGCAAGCCTCGCGGGCACATTGTCCAACGGCCAAACTGCTCATACGTATAGTAAAATCGTGGATCGACCTGACCGATGCTCAAATGGTTTGCACCGCTGTTGCTGCTTGCCGGCAAGCCGGAGGTTTTGATCCGCCTCCTGGTCGGGGTCCTGGCCGGCGTGGTGCTGTTCTTCGGCGTCTGGCTGATCTCGAACATCGCGGTGACGTTCGACACGCTCAAGAATCCGACCATCGCTGCGGCTTACGGCGCGTTCCTGCTGCTGTTCTTTGTCGTTGTCGGCATGGCGGCGTGGCTGCGTCTGCGCCGGCTGGCGGCGCCGGCAAAGCTCGCGGCGCCGCGCGTCGAGCCGGCGGTGCCGCTGCCGACCGAGATTGTCAGCAAGCGGGCCAAAGAACTTTCCGGCAAGTGGGAGACTGAAAGCCGCCGCGCGGCACGCAAGCCCGCCGAGCGCGCGGCCCCATCGCCGGCTGTTGTGTCGACCGAGCCGGCGCCCGCAAAACTTACGGCGCGTGCGACGCTGATCGTGACCGGTCCGGCCTATGCCGGCAAGAGCGCGCTGATCGGCATGCTGGTCGAAGGAAGCCGCACCCACGCGCCCGATGCCAGCGATCTGGTGCGCCTGATCGATGCCGGGCCGATCGACGGCGACGAGCGGCATGTCGAGGCGCTGGTCGGGCGCGCTTTGCAATCCGACGGCGTACTGTTCGTGGTCGATCAGGATTTGCGCGCCCCCGAAGCCGCCGCCATCAAGCGCTTCCTCGCCACCCGCAGGCCGCTCTACATCGTTTTGAACAAGACCGACCAGTTCACCGCCGGCGACCGCGACGCCATCATGCTTTCGATCCGCGGCGAAAATGCCGCGCGGCTTTGCGCCCGCGCACGTCGTCGCCGCCGCTGGCGCGCCGACGCCGGTCGAACGCGAGATCGAAGATGCGCGCGGCGCGGTGCGGGTCGAATTGCGCCGGCCGTCGAGCGATGTCGCGGCGGTGGTGAATTTGCTGGACCGCGTCATTGCGCCCGGCGCTGGGCGGACATTGCGCTTCGAACGCGGCTTCGTAGCCGAAGGGCAGGGTGCGCATGCAGGATCAATCGATATTGCCCGACACGATCGAAGCGCTGCGCAAGCTGTCGGCGGATGGGCGGCTGCGGCCGCAGGAGCGCGCCAGCATCGAGAAGGAGATGCACGACATCGAGGAGTTCACCGCCAAGCTCGAGAACGGCCGCCTCGAGATCGCGGCGTTCGGCGAAGTCGGCTCCGGGCAAGAGCGCGCTCCTTAATGCGCTGGCAGGCGAAAGGATCTTTACGGTGTCCGCCGAGCACGGCTCGACCGACAAGGTCGCCAAGGCCGGCTTTAAGAACACCAAGCTCGATTCTGGTCGACACGCCGGGCATCAACGAGGCCGCCGGCGAGCTGCGCGGCAAGCTCGCCGAGGAAACCGTGCGCTACACCGATCTGGTGCTGTTCGTCGCCGACGGCGATCTCAACCGCGTCGAGGTCGAAGCCGTCAAGCAGCTCTGCGATCTGCACAAGCCGATGCTGCTCGTGATCAACAAGGCCGATCTGCTACGGACCGGCGCAGATCAAGGAGATTTCCGAATCGATCCTGCGCAAGGTCGGGCACCGCATCGGCGCGGCCGATATCGTGTTCGCCGCCGCGGCGCCGCGCGAGACCGAGCGCGAAATCCACAAGGCCGACGGCACCATCGAAATCGTGCGGCTTCCAGCCGAAGCCGAAGATCGACATGCTCGAAGAGCGCATGCTCGAAGTCCTCGATCGCGAGGGCAAGGCGATCATCGCGCTCAATGCCAGCCTGTTCGCCACCGATGTGAGCGAGCAGATCAAGCAGCTCAAGCAGCATGTGCGCGGCAAGGAGGTCACGCGGCTGATCTATTATTTCATGCTCGGCAAGGCGCTGGTAGTCGGCGCCAATCCGGTGCCGGTGTTCGACGTGCTCGCCGGCATGGCGAGCGACGCGCTGATGGTGCAGCGCATCGGCGCCATCTACGGCACCGATTTTTCGTTGGAGAACGCGCAAGGCATGGTGCTGGAGATTTTGCGCGCCTGGGGGCTGATGGCGGCCGCCGAATATGGCTTGCATATCGCCGCCGACCTGTTGCGCACCGTCACCTTCGGGCACCAGCACGGTGCTGACCGCCGTGCCGCAAGGGCTCGCGGCGGCCTGGAGCACCTATGTGGTCGGCAATGCCGCCAACGTTTATTTCCGCGATGCCGGCTGGGGCGGGCGGTCGCCGAAAGACATCGTGCAGGACATCCTCACCGGCGCCGAAAAGCAGAAGACCAGCATCCTGGCGCCGATCCGCGACCAGCTGAAGGCGAAGTTCGGCCGCTGAGTGGAGGAATGATTTGGCCACAGGATATTGTCGGATGGGTCGAGCGATGCGAAACCCATCCAATGGCGCGGGGGTGGCCCGGTGGGTTTCGCTTCCGCTCAACCCATCCTGCGAACGAGGGGAGAAGGACGGGACATGATCGGCAGGCTCAATCACGTGGCGATCGCCGTGCGCGATATCGGCAAGGCGGCGGCGGTCTATCGCGACGTGCTCGGCGCCGACGTCTCCGCCGCCGTGCCGCAGCCGGACCACGGCGTGACCACCGTCTTCATCACCTTGCCGAACACCAAGATCGAGCTGCTGGAGCCGCTCGGCGAGGGCTCGCCGATCGCGAAATTCCTCGAGCGCAACCCGGACGGCGGCATGCACCATGTCTGCTACGAGGTCGACGACATCCGTGCTGCCAGCGAAGCGCTGAAGAGGACCGGCGCCGCGTGCTCGGCGACGGCGAGCCGAAAATCGGCGCGCACGGCAAGCCGGTGCTGTTTCTGCATCCGAAGGATTTTTCCGGCACGCTGGTCGAATTGGAACAGCGGTGACATGCCCGATCACGACCGCCATCGCCATCTTTTTCCTGATCTGGTGGGTGGTGCTGTTTGCGGTGTTGCCGTGGGGCATCCGCAGCCAGCACGAGAGCGGCGACATCGCGCCCGGCACCGATCCCGGCGCGCCGGCGATCCCGCGGCTGGGACGCAAGCTATTTGGACGACGCTCGTTTCGGCGCTGATTTTTGCCGCCTGCTACGTGGTCTACGTTAACCACCTGGTGACGCTTGAGGGGCTCGTCGCGCCGTTCGGCAGGCGGTGATTGGGCCGGAGCCTAAAAAATAGCAGGGCCCAAGAAACAGCAGGTTCGAAAGCAAGTCGTTCGAAAGCAAGCCGTTTGAAAGCAAGCCGTTTGAAAGCAGGCCGTGGGCCCAAAAAAAATAGCAGGGCCAAAGCCCTGCCAGGAGATCCTTTATCTGATCCTTAATCCGCGCTTCGCTATCCGCGATTTTTGGCTTGTAAGCGACGCGGCAGCGTTAAACCCGCGCCGTTGGACCAATCCTCCCAAGACTTGGACCGCCTCTCCCGAGCGCCGATATGCCGCGCCGGGATCGCGCACTGGGTACGTACTCGATCTTCGATACAATGTCATCACTGTTACCGGCGCTCGGTGACGAAAAAAATTTAGCGTCGGAGCCGTTTTGCGTACGTTTTTGCGGCAAATGGCCGACCCGCGGCAGCCCCCTTGTAATTCCGGCGCCGTTTGCGCATTGACTGCGGCGTCACAGATCGAATCCGCGAAACGTCGAGATTTCATGCGCCTTTCCCGCTACTTCCTGCCCATTCTCCGCGAGACGCCGAAAGAGGCGGACATCGTCTCCCACCGCTGATGCTGCGCGCCGGCATGATCCGCCAGGAGGCGGCCGGCATTTATGCCTTCCTGCCGTTGGGGCTGCGCGTCCTCGACAAGGTCTGCCGGATCATCCGCGAGGAGCAGAATCGTTCCGGCGCCATCGAGCTTCTGATGCCGACCATCCAATCGGCGGAACTCTGGCGCGAAAGCGGGCGCTACGACGCCTATGGCAAGGAGATGCTGCGCATCAAGGACCGTCACGAGCGCGAGATGCTCTACGGTCCGACCAACGAGGAAATGATCACCGAGATTTTCCGCGGCCTATGTGCGGTCCTACAAGGACTTGCCGCTGAATCTCTATCACCTCCAGTGGAAGTTCCGCGACGAGGTGCGGCCGCGTTTCGGCGTGATGCGCGGGCGCGAATTCCTGATGAAGGACGCCTATTCGTTCGACCTCGATTTCGCCGGCGCCAAGCACTCCTATAACCGGATGTTCGTCGCGTACCTGCGCACCTTCGCGCGCATGGGCCTGCAATCGATCCCGATGGTGGCCGAAAGCGGCCCGATCGGCGGCAACCTGTCCCATGAATTCATCGTGCTCGCCGATACTGGCGAGAGCGAGGTGTTCTGCGACCGCGAATATCTCGAATTTCGACGTTCCCGGAGCCGGACGTCGATTTCGACAGTGTCGGCGGGCTGCAGGCCGATCGTCGACAAATGGACGTCGCTCTATGCGGCGACGTCGGAAAAGCACGATCACCGCCGCCTTTGCCAAGCTGCCGCCGGAAAAGCGGCATCTCGGCGCGCGGCATCGAGGTCGGGCAGGTGTTTTATTTCGGCACAAAATACTCCGAGCCGATGAAGGCCTTCGTGGCCGGCCCGGACGGCGTGGAGCACGCCGATGCACATGGAGTTCTTATGGCATCGGCCCGAGCCGGCTGGTCGCCGCCATTGATCGAAGTGTTTCACGACGAGGCCGGCATGCGCTGGCCGGAGGCCGTGGCGCCGTTCAACGGTCGCCATCCTCAATCTCAAGCAGGGCGAGCGAAACCGACGCGGCCTGCGAGCAGCTTTATGCCGCGCTCAGCGCCAAGGGGATCGACGTGCTCTATCACGATCTCGACGAGCGGCCGGGTTCGAAATTCGCCACCGCCGACCTCATCGGCGTTCCCTGGCAGATCATGGTCGGGCCGCGCGGCCTTGCCGAGGGCAAGGTCGAAGTCAAGCGCCGCTTCGACGGATCGCGGGAACTGCTGACGCCGCCAAGACGCGCTCGGCGCGGCTGGGCGCTTGACGGTCCCGAGGCTGCCGCAAACGTTGCCTGCCAAAGCTGTGCACTGTCTCGGCGCGGTGCGACGTTTCGAGGCTTGAATCCGCCGGAATCATGTGAAACTCGGTACTCTCGCGGGGACTACACAACAATGCGAGAGCCAACCGGCACTCATCCTTTCGCGCCATTCGAATGGATGCTGTCGCTGCGCTATCTGCGGGCGCGGCGCAAGGAAGGATTCATCTCGGTCATCGCCACGTTCTCCTTTCTCGGCATCATGCTCGGCGTGATGACGCTGATCATCGTCATGGCGGTGATGAACGGGTTCCGCCAGGAACTCCTGGAAAAGATCTTGGGCCTCAACGGCCACTTGCTGATCCAGCCGCTGGAATCTCCGCTGACCGATTGGCAGGTGGTTGCCGACCGCGTCGTCGCAAGGTGCCGCGGGGTGCGGCTCGCGGCGCCGATCGTCGAGGGCCAGGCGCTGGCGTCGTCGCCGTTCAATGCGTCGGGCGTCCTGGTGCGCGGCATTCGCGGCGGCGATCTGGCGAAACTCTCGGCGGTCGCCAGCAACATCGAATCCGGCACGCTCGATGGCTTCGACGAAGGGCAGGGGATCGCCATCGGCAAACGGCTCGCCGATCAGCTTTCGCTGCGCGTCGGCGACAACCTTACGCTGGTGGCGCCGCGCGGCGCGGTGACGCCGATGGGCACGACGCCGCGCATCAAGGCCTACAAGATTGCCGCCATCTTCGAGATCGGCATGTCGGAATACGATGCCGCTTTCGTCTTCATGCCGCTGCCGGAGGCGCAGGCCTATTTCAACCGCACCGGCGACGTCACCGCGATCGAGGTCTATACCGACAATCCCGATCGCATCGACAAGTTCCGTAAGCTCATCGCACGACGCCGCCGGCGGCCGATCTACATGATCGACTGGCGCACCGCAACGCCACCTTCTTCGACGCGCTGCAGGTCGAGCGCAACGTGATGTTCCTGATCCTGACGCTGATCGTGCTGGTGGCGGCGCTCAACATCGTCTCCGGCCTGATCATGCTGGTGAAAGACAAGGGCAGCGACATCGCCATCCTGCGCACCATGGGCGCGACCCAGGGCGCGATCATGCGCATCTTTCTCATCACCGGCGCTTCGATCGGCGTCGTCGGCACCGCGTTCGGCTTTCTGCTCGGCACCATCGTCTGTCTGAATGTCGAGTCGATCCGGCAATTCCTGTCGTGGCTCACCAACACCAATATCTTTCCGCCCGAGCTTTACTTTCTGTCGCGAGCTGCCCGCCGAGATGAATGTCGGCGAAACCACCGCCGTCGTGGTCATGGCGCTCGGGCTGTCGCTGCTGGCGACGCTCTATCCGTCCTGGCGGGCGGCACGGCTCGATCCGGTCGAAGCCTTGCGCTACGAGTGATCACGCGCATGGATGAGAAGACGACCAGCATGGAGCCCGCGCCACCGACCGCCGCCGCCGCAGCCACCGCCCCAGCCGTCGCCAGTGAAAGCCAGCCGATCGTGTTCTTGCATGCGATCTCGCGGCGGTTCCGGCAGGGCGACAGCACGCTCGATATTCTCAGAGGCGCCGAGCTCGCGGTCTGGCCCGGCCAATCGGTGGCTTTGGTGGCGCCGTCGGGCGCGGGGAAATCGACGCTGTTGCATATCGCCGGCCTGCTCGAGCCGGCCGATTCCGGCGAGGTCTATATCGATACCGTCGCCACGTCGCATCTGACCGACATTGCGCGCACCCGCATCCGCCGCAGCGACATCGGCTTCGTCTATCAGTTCCACCACCTGCTGCCGGAATTCTCGGCGGTGGAAAACGTGATGCTGCCGCAGATGATCCGCGGCCTCAAAAGCGCGCAGGCGTACGAGCGCGCCGCCGAGCTGCTGTCGTATCTCGGGCTCAAGGATCGCTTGACCCACCGGCCGGCGGAGCTGTCCGGCGGCGAGCAGCAGCGCGTCGCCATCGCACGCGCGGTCGCCAACGCGCCGCGTATTCTTCTGGCCGACGAGCCGACCGGCAATCTCGACTGCGCACATCCGAGCGGGTGTTTGGCGCGCTCAGCCAATTGGTGCGTGCCTCCGGGCTTGCCGCCATCATCGCCACCCACAATCTCGACATCGCCGCGCAGATGGATCGCCGCGTGACCATCCGCGAAGGCGCAGTGGTGGAGCTGGAGTAGCTTACAACACTCGGGCCGGACCCGTTGGCGCGCAATGACGGAATAAAAAAACGAGGCCGCCCGGAGGCGGCCTCGCTGGCATTTTGCCGTTGGCGTCCGCTCACCAGCAGGGAGCGCACCAGCAACGATACGGACCGCACACGCGGTGACGGCCCGGCGGGCACCAGCGGCCCCAGAAGCCGTTGCACGCGGCTTTATGGATGATCGTGGCGTTTTGCGCTTGCGCGTTCAGGCTCGAAGCGCCTTGAGTTTGGGCGTTGGCCAATCCCATCGTTCCAAACACGAACGCGGCGGCAGCCAAAGTCATCGTGATCTTTCGCATCAGACCTTTCTCCTGGGTGTTGACTGGGTGGTGAGTGACAACGTGAGTGTTCGTCAGAAAGTTTGGTCGCGAACGTTGGCATGATAGCCGGTCGACAATCGTCGGGCGCAGCTCATTGCCGAACGCCGTTAGCCGCTGACTAACAGGGAGCGCACCAGCAGCGAGCCGGCCCGCACACCCGGCGCATGCCCGGCGGGCACCAACGGCCAAAGCCGCCGCAAGCCGTCTTGTGGATGATCGTTGCGTTTTGTGCCTTCGCATTCAGCATGCTCGAAGCGCCTTGCGTCTGCGCGTTGGCCGACCATGCGACCGATCCCAAGACCAATGCGGCTGCCGCCAACGTGATTGCGAGTTTGCCCATCAGGGGCCTCCATGTGTGGTGAAGAAAACCTAAGTGACGAACGCGACCGAACGCTAAAAGTCCTACTATCGGCTCCATGAGCGGCCGATGAACAACCCTTTCAGATTTATACGGGCATCCAGGCGAATTCGGTTCACCGCCTGCTGCGGCCTCGGAAGAATTTCCTCCAGGCGGCTCAGGCCGCTGTCGATTTTGAGCCGGCCGGATGCTCTGAGGCGGCTCGCGGGTTGGCAAGCGCTTCGCTTGCCAGTCGGCCCGAAGGTGCATTATTTGGCCCGATGCCCGCCCGGAGAATCATCAAATATACCTTTGACGCGCTGCTGATTTTCGCGCCGTTGGCCGCTGTCATCTACTTCCTGTTCAACCCGGACGCGTTCAACGCGTTTTCGGCTTGGCTGGTGCGGGTTCTCTGACGGCCACTCCGGGCCGGCGACGGCGGCGGTCAGTTTGAGCGAGGCGACCCGCTTTTCGGGCTTGCCAGCGAGGCCAAACGGCTCATATTCGCCGCCATGGCCAAGCCGCAAGTCATCTTCAAATTAAAGCGTGTCGCCGAAGGCGACTGGCAAATCGAGGCCCATTATCCCGGGGTCGAAATTCGCTACATCAAGGGCTTTACGACCAAGGCCGAGGTCGACGAATGGCTGCAAGGTACCCGCCGCATCGACTGGCTGCGATCGCAGGGCTACGCCAAGTAGCGGCGCAGACGTCCGAGGGACTTCTCCGAAGTCAGCTAAGCCGCCGCCGGCACTTGCACGCCCGTCCCCTCGACAGCAAGTATTCGCCTGGATTTCAACCGAGGGGCTGCTGCCATGACCATCAAAATCGATGACATCGAACCGAACATTTTGCCGGCGGTGGAAGGCGTCGACGCGCGGGACGCCGGCCGGCAGGCCGAGGTGATTTTCGGCGTCAAGATCGGCGGCAAGCTGGTCCCGGTCACCGTCAAGCTGAGCTATGAACAAGCCAACGCCTTGGGCGAGCTTTTGGACCCGTTCCGCAAGGGCTGAGGTGTTTCCAAGAAATATCGGCCAACGCCAATCCTCGATTAACCCTCCCCAGCCCCAATTCGAGCTGGCTTACTCCCCAGCTTAACTCCAGAACAATAAGAGAACTATGTTCCCTTTCCGTTCTATACGGAGGGGAGAGTCACATGGTTCGCGCAGTTGCTGAAGAGGCTTTGGCGCTTACGTCGATCACGTTGTTCCTGGCCATGGTCGCGGTGTGGGCGCAGGTGCTCGGCGTCGTTTGAGCCGGCACGCATTCGCAAGCCGGCTAGTCAAGGCCAACATCCTGTGCGCAGCGGTGATCGTGCCGCCGGAAGCGATGGACTTCGCCGCGCGCCGTCCCGCATCCTCGCCTCTCGCAAATCGGCCTGCGCGAGTATTTAAGCCCATGACTGCTGCGACACCCGGCTTCGTGCACCTGCACGTTCATTCGTCCTATTCGCTGCTCGAAGGCGCGCTGACCATCGCGCGCCTGGCGGAGCTGGCGAAGCAGGACAAACAGCCGGCGTTGGCGCTGACCGACACCGACAACATGTTCGGCGCGCTGGAATTCTCCGAGAAAATGGCGGGCGCGGGCATCCAGCCGATCGTCGGCTGCGCGCTCGGCGTCGATTTCGGCGATCAGGACAATCGCGGCAGCTTAGGGGGCTTAGGCGGGCAAGGCTTAAGCGGGCAAGGCTTGGGCGGGCAAGGGATGGGCGGGCCGGGGCTGGCCGGGCAGGGGTTTGCGCGGATCGTGCTCCTGGCTGCGCGCGAGGCCGGCTATCGCAGCCTGATGCGGCTCTGCTCGCGCGCCTATCTCGGCACCGAGCCGACCGAGCAGCCGCACATCAAGCTGTCGTGGCTGGCGGATGAAGCCACCGGCCTCATCGCGCTGAGCGGCGGCCCGGCCGGGCCCTTGGACACGGCGATCGCGGCCGGGCAGGGCGCGCTGGCAGCCTCGCGCTGCGAGGAATTGCAGCGGCTGTTCGGCGACCGGCTCTATATCGAATTGCAGCGCCACGGTATGGCAGCCGAGCGCGTCGTCGAGCCGGCTTTGATCGATCTGGCCTATGCCCGCGGGCTGCCGCTTGTGGCAACCAACGAGCCGTACTTCGCCGCGCGCGAGGACTACGAGGCGCATGACGCGCTGCTGTGCATCGCCGAGGGGCGGCTCCTTGCCGAAGGCGACCGCCGCCAGCTCACGGCCGAGCATCGCTTCAAGACCCGCGCCGAAATGGCCGCGTTGTTCGCCGATCTGCCGGAGGCGCTGTCGGCAACCGTCGAAGTCGCCGAACGCTGCGCCTTCCGCCCGCGCACGCTGGCGCCGATCCTGCCGCGCTTCTCGACCGGCCGCGGCGGGGGCGAAAGCGACGAGGCGCAGGAGCTTCGCCGCGCCGCCCAAGCTGGCCTCGAACGTCGTCTGGCCCGGCAGCCCGCCGCGCCGGGCCATACCGTCGAGGAGTATCACGAGCGGCTTGGCCTTCGAGCTCGGCGTCATCGAGCGAATGAAATACCCCGGCTACTTCCTCATCGTCGCCGATTTCATCCAGTGGGCGAAAGCGCAGGGCATTCCGGTCGGGCCGGGCCGCGGCTCCGGCGCCGGCTCGCTGGTTGCCTATGCGCTGACCATCACCGATCTCGACCCGATCCGCTTCGGCTTGTTGTTCGAGCGCTTCCTCAATCCCGAGCGCATCTCGATGCCGGATTTCGACATCGACTTCTGCCAGAACCGCCGCGACGAAGTCATCCACTACGTGCAGGAACGCTACGGCATCGACCGCGTCGCGCAGATCATCACGTTCGGCACCTTGCAGGCGCGCGGCGTGCTGCGCGACGTCGGGCGCGTGCTGCAAATGCCGTACGGCCAGGTCGACAAGCTGTGCAAGCTCGTGCCGCAAAACCCGGCCAACCCGGTCACGCTCAAACGCGCGATCGAGGACGAGCCGCGATTGCAGGCCGAGCGCGACCGCGATCCGGTGACGCGGCGGGCCTTCGACATCGCGCAAAAGCTGGAAGGCCTGCACCGCCATGCCTCGACGCACGCCGCCGGAATCGTGATCGGCGAGCGGCCGCTGAACGAGCTGGTGCCGCTCTATCGCGATCCGAAATCCAACATGCCGGTGACCCAATTCAACATGAAATGGGTCGAGCCGGCCGGCCTGGTGAAGTTCGACTTTCTCGGCCTGACGACGCTGACGGTCCTCGATCATGCGGTGAAACTGGTGCAGCGGCGGGGCATCACCATCGACATGACGGACTTGCCCCTCGACGACGCCAAGACCTATCAAATGCTCGCGCACGGTGAGACGGTCGGCGTGTTCCAGGTCGAAAGTGCGGGCATGCGTCGCGCCCTGATCGACATGCGGCCAGATCGGTTTGAGGACTTGATCGTGCTGGTCGCGCTTTATCGGCCGGGACCGATGGCCAACATCCCAACCTACTGCGCGCGCAAGCTTGGCCACGAGACGACCGATTACCTTCATCCAAAACTGCAGCCGATCCTGGAAGCGACCTACGGCATCATCACCTATCAGGAGCAGGTTCAGCAGATCGCGCGCGATCTCGCCGGCTACAGTCTCGGCCGCGCCGATATTCTGCGCCGCGCGATGGGCAAGAAAGATAAGAAGGAGATGGCGTCGCAACGCGACATTTTCATCTCCGGCGCGGTCGAGCGCGGGATCGGCAAAAGCGATGCGGAAGCGATCTTCGAGGCGTGCGCCAAGTTCGCCGAATATGGTTTCAACAAATCGCATTCCGCGCCGTATGCCCTGCTCACCTATCAAACCGCGTACCTGAAAGCGAACTACCCGGTCGAGTTTCTCGCCGCCTCGATGACGCTCGCCATGGGCAACACTGACAAGCTCGCCGAATTCCGCGCCGAGGCCGAGCGGCTCGCCATCAAGGTCGAGTCGCCGTCGATCAACCGCTCCGGCGTTGAATTCGACGTCGACGGCAATACCATCCACTACGCGCTCGCCGCGCTGCGCGGCGTCGGCCGCCAAGCTGTCGAGAGTATTCTCGCGGCGCGCGGCGAGCGGCCGTTCGCCGATCTCGCCGACTTCGCCCGCCGCATCAATCCGCGCGCCGTCAACAAGCGCGTGCTGGAAAGCCTGGTCGCCGCTGGCGCTTTCGAGACAATCGAGAAAAACCGGGCGCGGGTCTTCGCGGTCGTGGACACCATGCTCGCCACGGCGCAGCGCGCGCACGAGGATGCCGCCAGCGGCCAGTCGGAGCTGTTCGGCGGCGCCGCCGCGCCGGCGCCGATCGCGCTGCCGCCGCTCGACGCCTGGCTGCCGGCCGAGCGGCTGCAGCGCGAATACGACGCCGTCGGTTTCTTCCTCAGCGGCCATCCGCTCGACGATTATGGCTCGGCCCTCAAGCGGCTGCGGGTGCAATCCTGGTCCGAATTTTCCCGCGCGGTGAAGGCCGGCGCCGGCGCCGGCCGGGTCGCCGGCACCGTGGTCGCGCGCACCGAGCGCCGCACCAAGAACGGCACCAAGATGGGCATCATCGGCCTGTCCGATCCGAGCGGCCATTACGAGGCGGTGCTGTTCGCCGAAGGCCTGGCGCAGTATCGCGACCTGCTCGAACCGGGCACCGCCGTGCTCCTGTTCCTCACCGCCGAGGTGCAGGGCGACGAAGTGCGCGCTCGCATCCAATCGGTCGAGCCGCTCGATCAGGCGGCGGCGAAGATGCAAAAAGGCTTGCGCGTGTTCCTGCGCGACCACGCGCCGCTCGAAGGCGTGGCGAAGCGGCTTGAGACGATCGCTCCGGCTGCCGGCCGCAACGGCGGCGAGCACGGCGACGGCGAAGTCTCCATGGTGCTGATGCTCGGCAACGGCAACGAGGTCGAGGTGAAGTTGCCGGGCCGCTTCAAGGTCTCGCCGCAGATCGCCGGCGCCATCAAGGCGGTGTCCGGGGTGGTGACGGTCGAGGCGCTTTAGTCCGTACTCCGTCTTTGCGAGGAGCGGAGCGACGAAGCAATCCAGAGGCGGCGAGCACGGAGACTGGATTGCTTCGCGGAGCTTGTCATCGGGCCGGCCACTTCGGGCCGGACCCGTTGGCTCGCAATGACGAAGTAATTTCCCACGCCATTTGAAATCCGCCCCGCCCCTCGCTATCTCAAGCGCGGCGCGATAAGAGAGCGCCTCTTAATCTTCCCAACCATCGTTAATTCGGCGGCCGCGCTATGCTTCGGATCGAGAATCTCGTTTTTGACGCCTGGGGCCGGCGATTTTTCGATTCGGCGAGCGTTGCCATTCCGACCGGAACCAAGGTCGGCCTGGTGGGGAGGAACGGCGTCGGCAAGTCGACGCTGTTCAAGCTCATCGTCGGCGATCTGGCGCCGCTCTCGGGCGAAATCCTGCTGCCCAAAGCCGCGCGCATCGGCTCGGTCGATCAGGAGCATCCGGCGACGCCGATCAGCCTCCTCGACACCATCCTGGCGGCCGATACGCGGCGCGAGGCGCTCAACGCCGCGTTGGAGACCGCCGAACCGGAGGAGCTGGCGGAAATCTATCAAGAGCTCAACGCCATCGATGCGGACCGGGCGCCGGCGCTGGCGGCGGAAATCTTGAGCGGGCTCGGCTTCGCCAACGCCGATCTGCGATCGGCCGATGGCGGAATTTTCCGGCGGCTGGCGCATGCGGGTGGCGCTCGCCGCCGCGCTGTTCGCGCAGCCCGAGCTGTTGCTGCTCGACGAGCCGACCAACTATCTCGATCTCGAAGGCGCGCTGTGGCTCGAAGCGCGCCTGAAGAAATATCCGCACACCGCCCTGATCGTCAGCCACGACCGCGAGCTTCTCAACAATTCCGTCGACGCGATTTTGCATCTGAGCGCCGGCAAGCTCGAACTCTACACCGGCGGCTACAACGACTTTGAAACCCGGCGCGCCGAGAAGTCGCGGCTGCAAGCCGCGACCAAGGCGAAGCAGGACGCCGAGCGCGCGCATCTGCAACGTTTCATCGACCGGTTCCGGGCCAAGGCGAGCAAGGCGACGCAGGCGCAGTCGCGCATCAAGCGCCTGGCCAAGCTCGAGCCGATCGCCGAAATGGTCGAGGAGCGCGTCGCGCCATTCACGCTGCCGTCGCCGACGCGGCCGCTGGCGCCGCCGCTGATCCAGCTTGAGTCGGCGTCGGTCGGCTATAGCGGCACGCCGGTGCTGCGCAATCTCAATCTGCGGCTCGATGTCGACGACCGCATCGGGCTTCTCGGCGTCAACGGTGCCGGCAAATCGACCTTCGCCAAAATGGTCGCCGGCGCGCTGCCGCTGCAAGCCGGCGAGATGAAGCGCGAGCAGCGCATCCGCGTCGGCTGGTTTCATCAGCACCAGATCGAAGCGCTCGATCCGGATGACACGCCGTTGGATATTATCCGCCGCGAGCGGCCGGACGACAGCGAGTCGGCGCGGCGCTCGCGGCTGGCGCAGTTCGGGCTGTCGTTCGACAAGCAGGAGACGACCGTCGCCAACTTGTCCGGCGGCGAGCGCGCGCGGCTTCTGCTCAATCTCGTAGCGATGGCGGCGCCGCATCTGCTCATTCTCGACGAGCCGACCAACCATCTCGATATCGACAGCCGCCGTGCGCTGCTCGACGCGCTCAACGACTATGAGGGGGCCGTCATCCTCATCACCCACGACCGCTCCTTGATCGAGCTCGTGGCCGACCGGCTGTGGCTGACGGCGGACGGCCACATCAAGCCGTTTGCGGGCGACATGGACGACTATGCCCGCCTTGTCCTCGAGCGGGCGCGGCAGGGCGCTTCGCCTGGGCAGGGCGCCAACGGCCAAGGGGTGGCAAAAGGCGCCGGGAGCGAGGAGACAGCGGATTCGGCGCAATTCGACGCCGCCGCCGCGGCGCGTCTCGCCGCCAAGAAGGCCGCGAAAAAGCGCCGCCGCCGGGGCCTTTAAGGGGTTCGGCCGCTATTTGAGCCCGCCGCAACGTTCAAGTTGCGTCCTGGGCCAATATCCCTATATAAGGCGCCAACTTCTCACGCGGACCTTGGCTTAAGCCGTCCGGTGCTCCTCTCGCCTTACTTCTCCCGCGCAAGCGGGGCGGCAAGGAGGGGGTGGGCTCATCGGTCCGCGGCGGATCAACCGGAGAACTATTATGGCGCTGCCCGACTACAGCATGCGCCAGCTGTTAGAAGCTGGCGTTCATTTCGGCCATCAGTCCCACCGCTGGAATCCGAAGATGGCTGAGTACATCTTCGGCACCCGCAACAACATCCACATCATCGACCTGACGCAAACCGTGCCGATGCTGCACCGCGCCTTGCAGGCGGTCAGCGACACGGTGGCGAACGGCGGCCGCATCCTGTTCGTCGGCACCAAGCGCCAGGCCCAGGACGCGATCGCCGAAGCGGCGAAGAAGTCGGCGCAATATTACGTGAATTCGCGCTGGCTCGGCGGCACGCTGACCAACTGGAAGACCGTGTCCAACTCGATCAAACGGCTGCGCACGCTCGACGAGATGCTCTCCTCCAACGAGGCGCAGGGCTACACCAAGAAAGAGCGCCTGACGCTGCAGCGCGAGCGCGACAAGCTCGACCGCGCGCTCGGCGGCATCAAGGACATGGGCGGACTTCCCGACCTGGTGTTCGTCATCGACACCAACAAGGAAGACATCGCCATCAAGGAGGCGCGGCGCCTCAACGTTCCGGTCGCCGCCGTTGTTGATACCAATTGCGACCCGGATGGCATCACCTATGTCGTCCCGGGCAATGACGACGCCAGTCGCGCCATCACGCTCTACTGCGATCTCATCGCCAAGGCGGTGATCGACGGTATTTCGCGCGGCCAGGGCGAGCGCCTCGATGTCGGCGCGCTGCCGGAGCCGGTGGTCGAGGAGTTGCCGCCGGAGACCGACAAGCTCGGCTTCCAGGGGCTGTCTGGACCGCGCGGCGTCGCCGACGATCTCAAGAAATTCCCCGGCGTTTCGCCGGCCGTCGAAAAGCAGCTCAACGATCTCGGCATCTTCCATGTTTGGCAGATCGCCGAACTCGGTCCGATCGCCGCGCACAAGATCGGTGAAGAGGTCGGGTTGCCCGGGCGCGTCGAAGGCTGGATCGCGCGGGCGAAGGAACAGATGGCGCTCGAGGCTGAATAGCTGTCATTCCGGGACGCGGGCTTTTAGCCCGCGGGCCCGCAATCCATATCCTCAAGCGTTGGGGTTATGGATTCCGGGCTCCTCGCTTCGCTCGGCCCCGGAATGACGGGATCGGGGCGATCGCCGGGACGACATGAGGAACGTGACAATGACGAACATCACCGCAGGCATGGTGAAAGAGCTCCGCGACAAGACCGGCGCGGGCATGATGGATTGCAAGGCCGCCCTCAATGAGACGTCAGGCGATCTCGAGGGCGCCGTCGATTGGCTGCGCAAAAAGGGTTTGGCCAAGGCCGCCAAGAAGGCCGGGCGCGTCGCCGCCGAAGGTTTGATCGGCGTTGCGCTCGCCGGCAACAAAGGCGTCGTCGTCGAGGTGAATTCGGAAACCGATTTCGTCGCCCGCAACGACCTGTTCCAGGGTTTGGTGAAGATGATCGCCAATGTGGCGCTCGATGCCGGCACCGACGTCGACAAGATCCTCGCCGCGCCGATCGGCGACCGCACCGTGGCCGATGCGATCAACGAGACCATCGCTAAGATCGGCGAGAACATGACGCTGCGCCGCGCGGCGGCGCTTTCGGTCGGCAAGGGCGTGGTCGCGAGCTACGTGCATAGCTCGGTGACCGACGGTCTTGGCCGCATCGGCGTCATCGTCGCGCTCGAACTCGTCGGGCAAAGCCGACGAGCTCAAAGCGTTCGGCCGCCTTGTCGCCATGCATGTCGCTGCCGCCAACCCGCAGGCGGTCGATCCGTCGGGCCTCGATGCTGCGATCATCGAACGCGAGAAGGGCGTGCTCGCCGCCAAGGCCGAGGGCAAGCCTGCCAACGTCGTCGAGAAGATCGTCGAGTCTGGCTTGCGGACCTTCTACAAGGAAGTTTGCCTGCTTGAGCAGGGCTACGCCATCGAAGAGGGCAAGAAGACCGTCGCCCAGGCGATCAAGGAGGCCGAAGCCAAGGTCGGCGGGCCGATCAAGGTCACGGGCTTCGTCCGGTTTGCGCTCGGCGAAGGCATCGATCGGCCGGAAGGCGATTTCGGCGGCGAGGTGGCGGCTCTTGCTGGAGCACATTAAGCGCAGCGCGTAGGGTGGGTTGAGCGGAGCGAAACCTTTCCACGTTTCGGGATCATGCTCTAAAGGGGCGGACCATCCTCGATGGCGAACTCGAACTATCGGCGCGTGATCGTCAAGCTCTCCGGCGAAGCCCTGAGCGGCCCCGAAAAATTCGGCATCCATCAAGCCACGATCGACGGCTTCGCAGCCGATCTGGTCGCCGCCCACGGGATGGGGATCGGGCTCGGCGTCGTGGTCGGCGGCGGCAACATCCTTCGCGGCGCCACCATATCCGAAGATGGACTGTCGCGGCCGACGGCGGACTCCATGGGCATGCTGGCCACCGTCATGAACGCGCTGGTTCTGGAAACCGCGATCGAACGCGCCGGCGTCAGTGCCCGCACCATGTCGGCGCTGGCCATGCCGCAAGTCTGCGAAACCTACGAGCGCCAGCGGGCGCTGCGGCATCTGGAAGACAATCGCATCATCGTTTTCGCCGGCGGCACCGGCAATCCGTATTTCACCACCGACACCACGGCGGTGTTGCGCGCCGCCGAGATGGGGTGCGATGCCGTGCTCAAGGCGACCGACGTCGACGGCGTCTATACCGCCGACCCCAAGCGCGATCCGAGCGCCAAAAGGTACGATCGCCTGGACCACCAGGAGGCGCTCGACCGCAATTTGAAAATCATGGACGCGACGGCGTTCGCGCTTGCCCGGGAGAATCGTATGCCTATCATCGTTTTTTCGATCCGGGCGCAGGGTGCGATCGAGACCGTGTTGCGCGGTAAGGGTCACTTCACCATGGTCGGCTAACAAGGAGCGTTGGCGAGAGAGACGGCGGCCGCGCGGGAGGGCATCATGGCAACAGCGACATTCGATATGAATGATCTCAAACGCCGCATGCAGGGCGCGATCGCCTCGCTCAAGCAGGAGCTTGGCGGCCTGCGCACCGGGCGCGCCTCGTCGGCGCTGCTCGAGCATGTGCAGGTCGAGGCTTATGGCAGCCACATGCCGCTCAATCAGCTGGCGACCATCAGCGTGCCGGAGCCGCGGCTTCTCAACGTCCAGGTCTGGGACCGCTCGATGATCCATCCGGTCGAAAAAGCCATTTCCAGCGCCAATCTCGGGTTGACGCCCTCGACCGAAGGCCAGGTGATCAAGCTGCGCGTGCCTGAACTGAATGAGGAGCGGCGGCGCGAGCTGGTCAAAGTCGCGCACAAATATGCCGAAGCCGCGCGCGTCGCCGTGCGCCATGTGCGCCGCGATGGCCTCGATCTTCTCAAGAAGCTCGAGAAGGACCACAAGATCAGCGAAGACGAGCAGGAGCGGCAGTCCGGCGAGGTGCAGAAAGCCACCGACGCGACCATCGCCGACGTCGACAAGATGCTCGCCGGCAAGGAAAAGGAGATCATGACCGTTTGAGCGACGCGGCACGATCGAGAAGCGGCGCCGAGCCGCTCCCGCAAGGGGGCGATTCATTCGAGGTGCCGCGGCATGTGGCCATCATCATGGATGGCAACGGACGCTGGGCCGCCGCCCGCGGTTTGCCGCGCGTCGAGGGCCACCGGCGTGGCGTGGAAGCTTTGCGCCGCACCGTGCGGGCCGCCGGCGATCTCGGTATTTCGGTCCTGACTATTTTTTCTTTCAGCTCGGAGAATTGGTCGCGGCCGCCGTCGGAAATCACCGACCTGATGGGACTGCTGCGCCGCTTCATCCGCAAGGACCTCGCCGAGCTGCACAACAGCAATGTGCGGGTGCGCATCATCGGCGAACGCGACGACCTCGACCGCGACATTTGCCTCTTGCTGCAGGAGGCCGAAGACCTGACCCGCGACAATGACGGTCTCACCCTCGTTGTCGCTTTCAATTACGGCGCCCGCCAGGAAATCGCCCAGGCGGCGCGCCGCCTCGCCATCGAAGTCGCGGCGGGCCGGCTGTCGGCGGACGACGTCACGCCGGAGCGGCTCGGCAGCTACTTTCATGCGCCCGACATTCCCGATCCCGACGTGATCATCCGCACCAGCGGCGAGCAGCGGCTGTCCAACTTCCTGTTGTGGCAGGCCGCCTATAGCGAGCTCGTTTTCGTGCCGATCAATTGGCCGGATTTCGATGGCGCCGCGCTGCAAGGGGCGATCCAGGAATATCGCCGCCGCGAGCGCCGCTTTGGCGGCTTGGTGGCCAATACCGGATCGTGACGCTGTCGAACCAATCGGACGGCTCGCCCGAAAATGGCACGGGCAGCAACCTAACGCTCCGCGTGGCGTCGGCGGCGGTGCTGGCGCCGGTGACACTGGCGATCACCTATGCCGGCGGCTGGACATTTCTGGCGCTGTGCACGATCGCCGCCGCCGGCATTCTCTGGGAATGGACGTCGCTGGTGTCGCATCGCGCCGATGCGCGCATTCTGGCGCCGGGAGGGGCGGCGCTCGTGGCCGGCGTGGCGCTCATAGGCTTTCACCTGCCGAACGGCGCCTGGGCGGCGATCGGAATCGGGGCCGCCGCCGCCGGCCTGATCGCGGCAGTCCGGCCGGGCGGCGAGGGGGAGACGCCTCACGCGGAGGCAGCGTCTTGGGCTGCCGGCGGGGTGGTTTATGCCGGAGTGCTGCTGCTCGCCCCCGCCTTGCTGCGCGCCGATCCGCAATGGGGTCTGACGGCGCTGTTGTTTCTGTACGCCAACGTCTGGATTACCGACATTTTTGCCTATTTCTGCGGCCGGGCAATCGGCGGTCCGTTGCTATGGCCGAGGGTCAGCCCGAAGAAGACGTGGTCGGGCGCCATTGGCGGCCTGGCCGGGGGGGTTGCCGCCAGCGTCGCCGTGGCCTATGCGAGCGGTGTCGGCAAGCTGGGGATCGTTGGCGTTATGGCGTTGGTGCTTTCGGTCCTGGCGCAAGCCGGCGACTTGTTCGAATCCGCGGTCAAGCGGCGTTTCGGCGCGAAGGATGCAAGCCATCTCATTCCCGGCCATGGCGGGTTGATGGATCGCCTCGACGGGTTCCTTGTCGCCGCCCTGGCCGCTCTCCTCATCGGAATGATTCGTCAAGGGACGGCTGCGCCGGCGCGCGGCTTGCTGATATGGTAGGGCGGATGAAGAAGAAGCAGCCGCTCGCCAGGGTGGATTTGGCTCCGGTGCCGCGCTCCGTCACGCTGTTGGGCGCAACCGGCTCGATCGGATCGAGCACGATCGATCTGTTGCGGCAAGAGCCTGGGCGCTATCAGGTGGAGGCGGTGACCGCGCATCGCAGCGCCGCGGCGCTGGCGAAGCTTGCCCGCGAGCTCGGCGCTCGGTTTGCCGCGGTGGCCGATCCCGACGCCTACGGCGAACTCAAAGCGGCGCTGTCGGGATCGGGCATCGAGGCGGCGGCCGGCGCCGACGCGGTCGTTGAGGCGGCACAGCGCCCGGCGGACTGGGTGATGGCGGCCATCACCGGCGCGACGAGCTTGAAGCCGACGCTCGCCGCCGCCGAGCGCGGCGCTTCGGTGGCGCTTGCCAACAAGGAATGTCTCGTTTGCGCCGGCGCGCTGTTCATGCGGCGCGCGGCCGCGGCTGGCGCGACCGTCCTGCCGGTCAATTCCGAGCACAATGCGATCTTCCAGGCGCTGGGAGCCGGCCGCCGCGAGGATGTCCGCCGCATCGTCTTGACCGCTTCCGGCGGACCGTTTCGCACCTGGACGCTCGAAGCGATCCGCACAGTGACGGTCGCGCAGGCGCTCAAGCATCCGACTTGGACCATGGGGCCGAAGGTCACGATCAATTCGGCGACCTTGATGAACAAGGGCCTCGAGTTGATCGAGGCCCATCATCTGTTCGCGCTCGGGCCGGACGCGCTCGACGTGGTCGTGCACCCGCAGTCCGTCGTCCATGGTCTGGTGGAATTCCGTGACGGCTCGGTAGTGGCCCAGCTCGGCTCGCCCGACATGCGCATCCCGATCGCGCACTGCCTGGCGTGGCCGGTGCGCATGGCGACGCCGGCGGCCCGGCTCGACCTTGCACGCATCGCCACGCTGAGCTTCGAAGAGCCCGATCTGACACGCTTTCCGGCCTTGGCGCTGGCGCGCCGTGCGCTCGCCTCTGGCGGCGCGGCGCCGACCATCCTCAACGCCGCCAATGAAATCGCCGTGCGCGAGTTTATCGACGGCCGTCTCGGTTTCGGCGGTATCCCCGCCCTGGTCGAGGCGACCCTCGACAGGGCAGAGCGCGAGGGAACCGTCGGCGAGCCGCAGTCCGTCGAGGATGCCATCGCCATTGACCATAATGCAAGAAGGCTGGCCGCCGACCTCTTGCCCGAAATTGCCGCAATGGCATCCTAACGTGGCAACTCGGGGCCGGGACACAGGGGCGGGGTAAAGAGCGTCATGGGGACAAGCTTATTGGCGCATCTGCACGCTCTCGGCGGCGGTGTCGTGGCCTATATCATTCCGTTTTTGTTCGTGCTCAGCCTGGTCGTGTTCTTCCACGAGCTCGGCCATTTCCTTATCGCCCGCTGGTGCGGGGTGCAAATCCTAGTGTTCTCGATCGGCTTCGGGCCGGAACTCGTCGGCTTCAACGACCGCTACGGCACGCGCTGGAAAATCTCGGCGATTCCCCTCGGCGGCTTCGTCAAGTTCTTTGGCGACGACAATGCGGCGAGCGTGCCGGACACCGAACGCCTTGCCACCATGGATGAACACGAGCGCAGCCAGAGCTTCATGTTCCAGCCGGTGGCCAAGCGCGCCGCCATCGTCGTCGCCGGACCGCTGGCGAACTTTATCTTGGCGGTCGTGATTTTTGCCGGCGTGTTCATGCTCTACGGCAAGCAGACGATGAGTGCGCGCGTCGATTCGGTGCAGCCGGAAAGCGCTGCGGCGGATGCCGGATTCAAGCCGGGCGATCTGGTCGTCGCCATCAACGGTCATCCGGTCGACAGCTTTTCCGATATGCAACGCGTCGTCGGCGCGAGCGCTGGCGAGACCCTTGCGGTCACCGTGGACCGCGACGGGACGCAGCTCGTGCTCAAGGCCACGCCGACGCTCAAAGAGGTCAAAGACAATTTCGGCAACGTGCAGCGGGTTGGCATCCTCGGGATCAGCCGTTCGATGGCGCCGGAAGACCTGAAACTGCACCCGGTCGCGCCGCCGCTGGCGGTATGGCTGGCGGTGCAGGAGACCTGGTCGGTTATCGATCGTACCGTCAGCTATATCGGCGGCGTCATCACCGGCCGGGAGGCCGCCAACCAATTGGGCGGACCGATCCGCATCGCCCAGATGTCGGGGCAGGTCGCAAGTTTCGGCTTCGTCCCGCTGATCCAGCTCGCGGCGGTATTGTCGGTATCGATCGGCCTGCTCAACCTGTTTCCGATCCCGCTGCTCGACGGCGGTCACCTTTTGTTCTATATGATCGAAGGCGTTCGCGGCCGTCCGCTCTCCGAGCGGGCGCAGGAAGTGGGGTTCCGCATCGGCCTCGCGATCGTCCTGATGTTGATGATATTTGCAACTTTCAATGACATCGTTCATCTGACGACGTCTTAGAGCGCGCCCGTCGGGGGACTGCGCGGTCTAAGGAAGGGGGCGAGCATGGGCTTTTGCTCAGAACAGGGGGAATTGTCACCGAATTGAGACGTAAACTGAGGGAGACTGCGACTAACCGCCCTGAGGGCGGCCAAGAGGGGAATGAGGGCGCTTAGCGCATGGACATGTGTGTGCGGGTAAAACGAGGGCTAGTCGTGGCCGGCTTGCTCCTCGGCGTGGCATTGTTTGGCGTCGCGTTCCTTGCGGCACCGGTTGCGCATGCGCAGAGCGAGGCGGCCGCGACCTCGATCGTCGTCGAAGGCAACCGCCGTGTCGAAGCTGAAACCATCCGCTCCTACTTCAAAGTCCGCCCCGGCGAGCGCATCGACGCCGCCAAGATCAACTCCGCGCTGAAGGCGCTTTACGCCTCGGGCCTGTTTCAGGATATCCGCATCTCCCAGTCCGGCGGCCGGCTGGTGGTCACGGTGGTCGAAGCCCCGGTCATCGATCGGCTGGCGTTCGAAGGCAATTCCAAGCTCAAGGACGAGCAGCTTCAGCAGGAAATCCAATCAAAGGCCCGCGGGACGCTGTCGCGCGCGGCGGTGCAGGCCGATGTTACGCGGATCCTCGAGGTCTATCACCGCAACGGGCGCTTCGACGTGCAGGTGGTGCCGAAAATCATCGAGCGGCCGAACAATCGCGTCGACCTGGTTTTCGAAATCAAAGAAGGTGAAAAGACCGGCGTCAAATCGATCGATTTTCGTCGGCAATCACGCCTATTCGGACTATCGGCTCAAGGAGGTGATCAAGACCACCACCTCGAACTTCCTGAGCTTTCTGCAGACCACCGACGTCTACGACCCCGACCGCATCGAAGCCGACCGCGATTTGATCCGGCGCTTCTACCTCAGTCACGGTTATGCCGACGTCCAGGTCGTTTCCGCGACCGGCGAATACGATCCGGGCGATCAAGGGCTTCGTTATTACGTTCACGATCGAAGAAGGCGCGCTCTATCGTTTCGGCACCGTCGAAGTTCAGTCCAATATCCGCGCCGTCGATCCGCTGTCGCTGCAGCCGGTGCTGCGCATGCATCGCGGTGACATCTATAACGGCGACGCGGTGGAGAAGACGGTCGAGAACGTCACCGTCGAAATCACCAAGCACGGATATCCCTTCGCCACGGTACGGCCGCGCGGCGATCGCAACCCGCAGGAACACACGATCAGCGTCGTCTTTGTCGTCGACGAGGGCGTGCGCGCCTATATCGAGCGCATCAATATCCGCGGCAACACGCGCACCCGCGACTATGTGATCCGGCGCGAGTTCGATATTTCCGAAGGCGATCCCTACAACCGCGCGCTGGTCGATCGCGCCGAGCGGCGCATCAAGAACCTCAACTTCTTCAAGAACGTGAAAATAACCAACGAGCCGGGCTCGGCGCCCGATCGGGTGGTGATCAACGTCGACGTCGAGGAGCAATCGACCGGCGATTTCTCGGTCATGGGCGGCTATTCGACCGCCGACGGCTTTATGGGGCAGGTCTCGGTCTCCGAACGCAATCTCATGGGCACCGGCCGCTACGCCAAGGCCGCGGGCACGCTCGGCCAATATATCCGCGGCATCGAGGTCGGCTTCGTCGAGCCGTATTTCTTCGATCAGCGCCTTTCCGCCGGCATCGATCTGTTCGCCCGCGACACGCTGTCGAGCCCGTATTTGTCGTATGGCACCGAATCGTACGGCACCAATCTGAAAATGGGCGTGCCGCTGCGCGAAGACCTCGCCTTCCAGGGGCGCTATTCGATCTATTGGAGCCAGATCAACCTGGTTTCGAGCTTGAACGATTGCAACAACGTCAATCCGAATTTTCTGACCACGTTTCCGACCATCAACGCCGCCAATGCGGCATCGGCTCTCGGCGTCGCGGGCGCGGCCTATCCCATCTATCCCATTGCCGTGGCCGGCGGCGGCCAGTCGAACTGCCTGATGGCCGCGCCCCAGGTTGGCGGATATCAGCTTAACGTCGCCTCGCTGCCGATCCGCGAGGAACTGGCGGCCGGCGGCTATCTGACGTCGATGGTCGGATATGGATTGACCTACAATACGCTCGACAACAACAAGCGTCCGACCAGCGGCATTCTGATCAGCTTCGGCCAGGACGTCGCCGGGCCTCGGCGGCAACGCCGATATCTGCGTACCATCGTGGATTTCCGCAGCTATTACGAGGTCGTGTCCGATCTGGTCGGCGTGCTGCATCTGCAAGGCGGCGACATGTTCGGCCTGTCCAAGTGGACCGAACGGCGAATCGCAACTACGTCCGCATGCTCGACGACTTCAAGATCGGGCCCGAACGTGGTCCGCGGTTTCCAGCCGGCCGGCATCGGCCCGCGTGACATCACCCCCGGCACGTCGAACGACGCGCTCGGCGGCACGTACTACTGGGGCGCCAGCCTCGAAGTGCAATACCCGTTCTACTTCCTGCCCAAGGATTTCGGATTCCGCGGTGCCGTGTTCGTCGATTCCGGCGCCGAATGGGGTTACAAGGGCGAGACCTCGTGGCCGGCGAACGGCGAAGTCAACGGCCTGATCACCACCAACACCGGCGTCACCTATTCTGTGCGGCAATTGCGCCATGCAGTTCGCCGATACCGCGGCGCCGCGCTTGTCGGTCGGCGCCAGCTTGATCTGGGACTCGCCGTTCGGTCCGCTGCGTTTCGATTTCGCCTATCCGCTCCTGAAACAGGCGTACGACCGTACCCAATGGTTCCAGTTCGGTGGCGGTACGCGGTTCTGATCGCGCCTCGCGATCCTCGTCGAGGCTGGACGCATGCCGGACTTCTTCCCAACCAAACGCGAGCTGACGATCGAGGAGATCGTCACGCTCACCGGCGCCAAGCCGCGGCCGGCGACGCCGCTTGAGCGGCGCATCAGCGATATTGCGCCGCTTGATCGGGCGCGGCCTTCCGACCTCACGTTTCTCGACAACGCGAAATATCTCGACGCGCTTGGCCGTCGACGCGCGCCGGGGCGTGCCTGTTGGCGCCGCGCTTTGCGGCCGCAGGCGCCCGAACGGCTCGCGGTGCTGGTGACGGCGGAGCCTTACCGCGCCTTCGTCGCGGTGGCGCGGGCGCTGTTTCCTGCGGCGCTGCGGCCATCCTCGCTGTTCGGCACCAGCGGCCGCGCGGCCGATGCGCGCGTGCATCCCTCGGCGCGGCTCGAGGCGGGCGTGACCGTCGATCCGCTGGCGGTGATCGGGCCCGGCGCCGAAATCGGCGCGGGCACCTTGATCGCGCGCCGGCGCGGTGATCGGTCCCGGCGTCGCCATCGGCCGCGACTGCGCGATCGGCGCCGGCGCCACCGTGCTGCATGCTCTGATCGGCGACCGCGTGATCATCCATGCCGGCGCGCGCATCGGCCAGGACGGCTTCGGTTATCTGCCGTCGCCGCGCGGGCATCAGAAAATTCCGCAGACCCGGCGCGTCATCATCCAGGACGACGTCGAGATTGGCGCCAATACCACGATCGATCGCGGCTCGACCCGCGACACCGTCATCGGCGAGGGCACCAAGATCGACAATCTGGTGCAAATCGCGCACAACGTCAGCATCGGACGGCACTGCCTGATCGCCGGCCAGACCGGCATTTCCGGCAGCTCCCAAGTCGGAGATTTCGTCATGATGGGAGGACAGGTGGGCTTGGCCGATCACGTCACCGTCGGCGCCGGCGCCATGCTGGGCGCCCAGAGCGGCTACATGTCGGACGTGCCGGCCGGCGCGCGCTGGATCGGCTCTCCGGCGCAGCCGGTCCGCGATTTCATGAAGAGCGTAGCGCTGCTGCGCAAACTCACCCGCAAGGCCGGCAAGACCGAAGGGGACGAATGAGAAGCGACGAGACCCAATGAGCGACGAAACCCAATGACTGACGAAACCGTTGCCGCCGCCGACATTCACGACATCCTGCGGCTGTTGCCGCATCGCTATCCGTTTCTGTTGGTCGACCGCGTCATCGATATCCGCGGCGACGAGCACGGCATCGGCATCAAGAACGTGACGATGAACGAGCCGCAATTCGTCGGACACTTTCCGGACAATCCGGTCATGCCCGGCGTGCTGGTGATCGAGGGCATGGCGCAGACCGCATGCGTGCTGTGTTTGCGATTGATGCCGCCGACCGAGCGCCAGCGCGTGATGTTTTTCCTCACCATCGACAAGGCCAAGTTCCGCAAGCCGGCGCGGCCCGGCGACACGCTCGAATATCACGTCGACAAGGTCGCGCATCGCCGCAACATGTGGTGGTACCGCGGCGAGGCGAAGGTCGGCGGCGTGCTGGTCGCCGAAGCGGTGCTCGGCGCTTACCTGACCGAGGAGTAGATGGCGGCGATCGATGCGACCGCGCGCGTCGCCGACGGCGCACGCATCGGCGACGGCGTGGAGATCGGGCCGTATTGTCTCGTCGGTCCGCAGGTCGAGCTCAAAGACGGCGTTCGTCTCGTTGGCCATGTCAATGTCGCCGGCGTCACGACCGTCGGCGAAGCTACCGTCGTCTATCCGTTCGCGTCGCTCGGCACGCCGCCGCAATCGGTGCATTATCGCGGCGGCGCGACCACGCTCGTCGTCGGCGCGCGCTGCGAGCTGCGCGAAGGCGTGACGATGAATACCGGAACCGAGGACGGCGGCGGCGTCACGCGGGTCGGCGATCGATGCCTGTTCATGGTCGCTTCGCATGTCGGGCACGATTGCCATGTCGGCGACGACGTGACCTTCGCCAACAACGCGGTGCTCGGCGGCCATGTCAGCATCGGCAACAACACGTTTCTCGGCGGCAATTCGGCGGTTCATCAGTTCGTGCGCGTCGGCGAGGGTGTCATGGTCGGCGGCGTGAGCGGCGTGGCCGCCGACGTCGTTCCGTTCGGCTTCGCCAAGGGGCAGATCGCGACACTCGATGGCCTCAACGTCATCGGCCTGCGGCGTCGCGGCGCCACGCGCGCCGAATTGCACGAGCTGCGGCGGGCGTATCGCTCGCTGTTCTTTGGCGAGGGCGTGTTCGCCGATAGACTTAACGACGTAGCCGGGGAATTCGCCGACGATGCGATGGTGCAGAAAATCATTGCGTTCATGCGTGCCGGTGGCAAGCGGCCATTGATGCGTCCGCCCATCAAGCGGCAGGCCGAGGACGATGCGGGCGATGCGTCCTGATGCTGCCAACGCGACCGCGCCGACCGCCGCCCCTGAGCCGGTAGCGATCATCTGCGGCGGCGGCAGTTTTCCGGGCGCCGTCGCCGAAGCGGTCGAGCGGCGCGGCCGCCGGCCGGTGATGTTCGCGGTGCGCGGCTGGGCCGATCCCAAAGTGGTCGAGCGCTACACCCACCATTGGATCGCGATCGGGCAGGGCGGGCGTTTCTTCCGGCTGGCGCGCGCCGAGCGTTGCCGCGAGGCCGTGTTCATCGGCACGCTGCTGCGGCCGCCGCTGACGCGGATCCGGCTTGACTGGCAGACCATCCGGTTGATGCCGCGCATCGTGCGGATCTTTCGCGGCGGCGACGATCGGCTGCTGTCCGGCATTGCCCGCTTGTTCGAGGAGGGCGGCGTGCGGATCATCGGCGTCGAAGAGGTTGCGCCGGAGATCATCGTGCCCGAAGGCACGCTCGGCCGCTACGAGCCTTCACCGCGTGATCGCGGCGATATCGCCTGCGCCCTCAAGGTCATCGCCGCGCTCGGAGCCTTCGATGTCGGCCAGGCGGTGGTCGTCGCCGATGGCCATGTGCTCGGCATCGAAGCCGCCGAAGGCACCGACAATTTGCTGGCGCGCATCGCGCAATTGCGCGGCGAGGGGCGCCTGACGAAACCGGCCGGCGTCGGCGTTCTCGTCAAGGCGCCCAAACCGGGCCAGGACCGCCGCTTCGATCTGCCGGCAATCGGGCCGAAGACGGTCGAGAATGTCGCACGCGCCGGTCTCGCCGGCATTGCCGTTGCCGCCGGCGGCGCGATCGTCGCCGAACCGGCGCAGGTGAGCGCAGCCGCCGACCGCGAAAAGATTTTCTTTGTTGGCGTTGCCGCGGACGCCGCCCGATGAATGGCGAGCGGCCGCCGCGACCGCTGTCGATTTATCTCGTGGCCGCCGAGGAATCCGGCGACGCGCTCGGCGCGGCGCTCATCCGTGCGCTCGTCGCCGGTGCGGGCGATGCATTGACGCTGGCCGGCGTCGGCGGGCGGGCGATGGCCGCAGAGGGGATCGTCAGTCCGTTCCCGATCGACGATCTCGCCATCATCGGCTTTAGCGCCATACCGGCACGGCTGCCGATGATTTTGCGGCGCATTCGCCAGACCGCCGACGCCATCATTGCCGCGCGCCCGGACGCGCTGGTCATCATCGACAGCCCGGATTTTTCCCACCGGGTCGCGCGCCGCGTGCGCGCCCACGCTCCGAGGATCGCCATCCTCGACTATGTCTCGCCGTCGGTATGGGCCTGGCGGCCCGGCCGGGCGCGCGCCATGCGCGCCTATGTCGATGGCGTGCTCGCGATCCTGCCGTTCGAGCCGGCCGCGCACCGGCGGCTCGGCGGTCCGCCTTGCGTCTATGTCGGCCATCCGCTGATCGAACGTCTCGCCGAGCTGCGCCCGGACGCAGGCGAGGCCGCGCGCCGGCGTGCCGACCCGCCGCTTGTTCTGGTGCTGCCGGGCAGCCGGTCGGGCGAAATCCGCCGGTTGCTTTCGGTCTTCGGCGCCGCGATCGCGGAGGTCAGCGCCCGGATCGGCCCGATGGAGCTGGTGCTGCCGACGCCGCCGCATCTTGCCGCGAACGTGCGCGCCGGCGTTTCCGGCTGGGCGGTGACGCCACGCGTCGTGACCGAGCCGGCCGAGAAATGGGCCGCCTTCCGCTCCGCGCGCGCCGCGCTGGCGGCGTCCGGCACCGTGACGCTCGAGCTTGCGCTCGCCGGCGTGCCGACCGTCGCCGCCTATCGCGTCACGCTCATTGAGGAAATCATTGCGCGGGCGGCGCGGATCAACAAACGGCTGTCAAGCGTGATCCTTGCCAACCTGGTCATCGGGGAGAATGTCGTGCCGGAATTTTTGCAACGCGATTGCACGCCGGGGCGGATTGCCGACGCGCTGGTGCCGCTTGTGGCCGATACGCCGGAGCGGCTGCGGCAGCTGGAGGCTTTCGCCCGACTCGATCGGATCATGACGCTCGATATGACGCCGAGCGCCAAGGCCGCCGCCATCGTTCTCGATGTCGGCGCGGCGCGTGCTCGCGGCGATCCCACCGGAGCAATTTCCCCGCCGAACGCGCTATAGTGACAGTGTCGGAGGAACGTCCAATGCACGACGCAACGGCCGTGGCAGCGCCGCGGGAGAGGCCGGCCGCCGGCACCGGCCGCAATCCGCGCTTTGCGCAGTTACACCGGCATTATCCGAGCATCGATTATCTGCGCCGGCGCGCCCGCCGCCACATTCCGCATTTCGCCTTTGAATATGCCGACGGCGGCTCCGGCAAGGACGATGCCGGAATCCGGCGCAACTGGGCGGCGCTCGATGCGGTCGAGCTCGTTCCCCGCTACGGGGTCATGCCGTCGCTGCCGTCCTGCGATGTGGAGCTGTTCGGCCGGCGCTACAGCGCCCCCATCGGGGTGGCGCCGATGGGCGGTCCGTCGATCATCTGGCCGGGCGGCGACGTCCATCTTGCCCGTGC
This sequence comes from uncultured Alphaproteobacteria bacterium, assembly GCA_963829395.1. Taxonomy (GTDB): domain Bacteria; phylum Pseudomonadota; class Alphaproteobacteria; order Rhizobiales; family Xanthobacteraceae; genus BOG-931. The sequence continues at coordinate 72,295 of CAWHHX010000011.1, forward strand.
CGCACAGCGCGCAGGCATTCCGTACACGCTCAGTACCGCCGGCGGCGCGACGATCGAACAGATCGCCCGCGTCGCGCCCGACGTGTTCTGGTTCCAGCTTTATCGCCTGGCCAAGGATCGGCACGCCGTCGGCCTCGATCTGGTGCGACGCGCCGAGGCGGCCGGCTGCCGCACGCTGGTGCTTACGCTCGACGTGCCGGTGCGCACCACGCGTCCGCGCGAAGTGGCAACGGGGATCGCCGGCGCTTTCAACGTGAATTTGGCGATCCTGTTGCAGATCGCGCGCGCCCCGGGCTGGGCGCTGGCGGTGTGGAAACATGGCGTGCCGCGCTTCGCCAATCTGCGTTCCTATGTCGGCGCCGACGCTTCGCTCAATGACGTCATCGCCTTCGCCCAGCGCGAGCTGCGCGGCGCCTTCACCTGGGACGAAGTGCGCATGTACCGCGACCGCTGGAAGGGCACGCTGATCGTCAAGGGCGTCCTGCATCCGCAGGACGCCGAGCAAGCGGTGTCGCTCGGCGTCGACGGCATCATCGTCTCCAATCACGGCGGCCGTCAGGTCGAAGCGCTGCCGGCGGCGATCGACGCGCTTCCCGCTATCGTCAGGCAGGTCGGTACGCGCGCCACCGTGATGATGGATTCCGGCGTGCGCAGCGGCAGCGACATCGTGCGCGCCTGTGCGCTCGGCGCCGCGGCGGCGTTTGCCGGCAAGGCGTTCTTATGGGGGCTTGGCGCGCTGGGCGAAGACGGCCCCGGCCATGTCATCGATTTGCTGATCGAGGAGACCCAGGCTGCGCTCGGCCAACTGGGCGCGCACGATGTGGACGCGACCCGGGCGCTGGCGATCCGACATCCCGGCGCGCTGCAGTTCTGATCGGCGCGGCGGCTTCCGCGGCTGCCCTAGTAACGGCTCCTGATCGCCGGCGGCGGGGCCGGCGTGAAGCGCTGCCACACGCTGCCGGAGTCGAACTGAATGGTCAGTCCGTCCGGTGAGAATAGCGCGCCTTCGTGCCAATATTCAGCCCATATGTGGCCGGGATAGTCGATCCAGGCCCGCGACGGCGAGCCGGTCTCATTGACCAGATTCAGCTCCCAGCCGTGTTGCGTGACGAACGACGGGCCCGGTCCGGTGCAGTTCTGGATGCATTGATATTGGCCGGTCAGATCGGCCCATTGTGCGTGAGCGCTGCCCGTCGCCAACGCGCTCGCGGCCGCAACCAACGCAATGACAGGTGCTTTCATCGCAAGCCTCCCTCAAAGAACCGACGATGCCTTTGTCCAGCAAACGCTGGTCCGGGTAATTGATGCAAATCACATTATCGCGGGTACTGTTCGAACTCTCCTAGGCTCTATGCACGCGCGGCCGGCGGCGGTCGCGAAACATCCAGGCAACGACATTGCTGGCGAACGTCACCAGCGCGACGATGGCAAAGTATTCGATCACTTCCTGCCATTCTCTGGCAATCGACGGAATGAAAGCCAAAATGTCGAACGGCACGTATTGATTGGCAAGCGCGAAACTGATCGCCAGCATGCCGACCGCTGACGCAAGACCGACCGCCGCGCCGGTGATGAGAGCGGGAACGCCGCGAAACCCGACGTGGAAACACAGACCGATGCCCAGCGTGGCTGATATCGCGGCGATGGCAAGCCGCAGATAGAGCGGATCGACGTCGAACTTGAACAACAACAGGTAATGGCACAGCAGCACCAAGACGAACGGCAACAATAGATAGGCCGAGACGTAGAACGTCCAAAATTTCGCGGTCAGCGCATCGATGGCCCGAAACAGGCGTGCGATGTCGGAAGGAAATTCGTCGCCGGATCGCACCGCTATCGCATGAAGATAGCGAAACGGCCGCAGGCTTTCCGGCACTTCGGTTTCCGTCGGCATGCGCGCGCCGTTGACGAGCACCGGCATGACCGCGCGGCGATTGGCCAGCATGGTTTCGACTTCGTCGCGGACCGGATCGTCGGGCTCGAAAATCCGCACGCTCCCGTCGGCGCGCACGCCCGCCCATTCCGGGCCGAGCACCGCCAGCATGACCAGCGCGCGCTCCAGGGTCTGCCGGATATGAACGCGATAGTCGGCCGAAGGCTGGATCGATTCGATGTCGATATAGACCGACTTCTCGCCGTAGTTCGCCTTGAGCTGCTCGTAGATGCGGCGGGCGATATCGTTGGCATCCTGGCGCCGGTAGGAGATTACGATGATCGGCATCGCCGCTTGAGGCTCTTTGTTGGTGGCTCAACGCGCAGGTGACGGTCGCGCATGGTGGGACTTCGGCGCATCCGTAACGTCTATTTCTCGACGTCGAAATGGATGTCGGCGCGGCCTTCGTGGCCGACGGAATCTTTGATGAATATCCAGATGCGGTGGGTGCCTGGCGGTACCTCCGCGTCCGGCATGTCGATGCCGTCGGGGTGGACAAACGGCTTTACGCGCGCGGTGAGATCGATTTCGGGCGTTCTTTCGTAGCGCACGGTCAGCGTGTCGAGATTGACCTGGGTGCTGCCGTGCGCTTCGAATTTCACCCGAAAGCCGAACGGCGATTGGATCATGCCGGATTTCGGCGCCGGGTAAATGGGGATGATATCCGGCCCGCGCTCGATCCCGGAGCGCATTACCGCGTCGTTGGGCGGCAACTGCGCCTCGTGCTCGGTGATCAAAGCCGTTGCCCAGGCGGAGCTAAAAGCCGGGCCGCAAGCCAAGCCGGCTAATAGCAAAGCAATAGCGGTCAGTCGCGCGACACGATGGGCTGGCAGCACCGGAGGTCACCTTACTTTGGTCAACGGAAATTCCTGTCCATTGGTCTCGATCACCGGAAATTGGGCGTGATTGAACTCGCGCTGGGCAAGCTTTGGGACCTCGATGTCGACATAGTGGGCGAGACCCAATGTGCTGACAAATCCATCTTTGTCGACGTCACCTTTTCCAGCCAGGCCGTCGGCGACCACGTAGCTGAACAGGCCGTGGCCCTGGTAGCCTTCCAGAGCCTCCTGGGTCGAGGTCGAGGCCGCCAGCACCGTCGTGCCAACGGCCCGGCTCAAAATCTTCAAAGCCGTGGGCTCATCCAGTCCGCGGGTCATCAAGAGCGCGTTGCCTAATGCTTCCGCATGGCAGGTGTCGATGACCAACAGCTTTTTCGTGGCGGGCATGTTGGCGACCAGGGCGGTCAGTTCCTCTTTGCTGATGGCGTCGGTCTTGAGATGTTCGGTCGATACCGAGCCGACGTTGGAGGTGATCAGAAAATACTCGCCATTGTCCGTCACCCCGTGACTGGCGACATAGAAAACGAACAAGTCATCGGGGCCGACGGCCGCCTGCATGTCTTTGATGCTTTGGATCAGTGCGTCGCGCGTGGTGTCGGCCGGCGTGACCAAGGGCCTGACATCGACCTTGCTGAACAGCGTCGTGGAGTACGTTTGCAGCGTTTTGGCAAACAGCTTCGCATCTTCGACCGGGTAGGTGAGGTTGAGATTGGTATTTTTGAATTCTTGGATACCGACCACGATCGCATGAAGATTGGAGCGATTGGCCGGCGGCAGGTTCACCGAAATCCTGGCAATACCCGAGTTGCTGTGCATGCTGTTGTCGGCATTGTACGCTTCCGCCTGCAGCACATTGGCGCCATCGGCGAGCGCCACCGTATAGCTGCGTAGGCCGCCGCTGGACGATCCGGCCAAAACGGTGCCGTTGTCCTGAACCACGGCGCTGCCGTTGAGGAACAGCCGCACCTGGCCGATGCCGCCGCCGCCATCGGTGATGCGCACGTTGACCTTGAGCTTGGGGTCGCCACTGGAGTCCGGCAGATCAACCAATTCGACGATCGGCGCCACTTTGACGCTATCGATGCCGGCAAATCCGAGCTCGCGCAGCGATCGGCCGGCAAGACCGACCCGCAGCAGATCAGGCCGGTAGAACTTGTCGCGGTACGAGGCGATGGCGAAAACGCGGGCGCCGACGCGCACGTTGAGATTCTCCTCGGCCTTTTCCGCCGAGGCGTCGTAATAACCGTCCGGCGTAATGGCGAGCGACGAGCCGTCGGTGAAGTCCACCAACGAAGCAATCTCCTTGCCGGATGCTACCGTCCAGATCCGCACCGTGCTGCTCCAGCTCGCGCTGACCAGCCGCTGTCCGTCCGGCGCGAATGCGACGGAGGCGAGCAAATCGCCGCGACTTGCAAGGGTGCGAATGTCGCCGCCGGTGGCCACGTCGAACAGCCTGATCGTGCTGTCGTGGGCGCCGGCCGCCAGCATGCGCCCATCCGGAGAGAAGGCGAGGCTGCTGACGCGGCCGAGGAAGCCGCCGAGCGTGCGCTGCTCGCGGCCGCTCGTCGTATCCCAGAGCTTCACAGTCCTGTCGCCGCTGGCCGATGCCAGAAGCTTGCCGTCCCGAGAAAATGCGACTGCCGTCACCCATGCCGAATGTCCGATAAGGGTGCGCAACGCGGCGCCGCTCGCCACGTCCCAGAGCTTGATCGCGTTGTTGGCGTTGACGCCGTCGCCGCCGAGCTGGCCACTGCCCGAAGCGAGAACACGGCCGTCCGGTGAAAACGCCACGGAAGTGATCGGCGCCGAATGGCCGCGGAGCGTACGCAGCTCGTTGCCGCCGGCCGTGTCCCAGAGCTTGACCGTCTGGTCGCCGCTGCCGGTCGCCAACATGCGTCCGTCCGGCGAGAAAGCGACGGAAATGACTTGGTCGCGGTGCCCGGCCAGTGTCCGTAATTCCCGCCCGCTGGCGACGTCCCAAAGCTTGGCAGTGCCGTCGGCGCTTCCGGACGCGAGAACGCGACCGTCGGGCGAAAAGGCGATCGAATGGACGATGGCCGCATGCCTGCCGAGGACGCGGAGCTCGCGTCCGCTCGCGGCGTCCCAGATCTTGATGGTGCCGTCGAAGCTGCCGAAGGCCACGAGGCGCCCGTCCGGCGAAAATAACGCCGAGGTCGTGCCAACGGAACGGCCGCCGAGCGGCGGTAATTCGCGCCCAGTCGTCGTATCCCAAAGCCTGATCGGACCGTCGCCGAGACCGAGGACGAGGATATGTCCCACAGGCGAAAACGCCATCGACGTCGCCCAAAGCTCCGACGGGAGGTTGAGCGGGGGGCCGCTCAACGTACCGATGGTGCGCCCGCTCGCGACGTCCCAGAGTTTGACCGTTTTGTCATAGCTCGACGAGGCCAGAATGCGCCCGTCCGGCGAGAATGCGACCAAGGAGACGAAATCGCCGTGGCCGCGCATCGCGCGCACCTCGCGCCCGCTGGCGATATCCCAGAGCTTGACGGTGTGCTCGGTAGAACCCGCGGCCAGCGTACGCCCGTCCGGCGAGAAAGCGACGGCGCCAACGGCATTGACTTTCAAGCTCCGCAGCTCCCGTCCCGTCGTCAAATCCCAAAGCCTGATGACATGATCCGTGCTGTTGGCTGCGAGGAGACGTCCATCGGGCGAAAACACCGCGGACACGAACTCGATGGGCGAAACCGCCGAGAGTGACGATTTCGGCACCGCGCGCGAGATCCCAGAGTTTGATAGTCTTGTCATCGCTGGCGGAAGCCAACACGCGCCCGTCCGGCGAGAACGCGACCGATCCGACCGGCCCGGCATGGCCGGTGAGCGTGCGCAGCTCGCTGCCGGTCGTGGCGTCGATGAGCTTGATGGTCTGGTCGAACAGGCCGGCCGCCAGAACGCGCCCGTCCGGCGAAAAAGCCATCGAGATGGCTGGCAAGCCCGGCCCAAGGGTCCGGATCTCGCGTCGGCTTGTCACATCCCAAAACTTGATGGTGTTGTCGGCGGATCCTGAGGCCAACGTGCTGCCGTCGGGCGTGAAGGCGAGCGAGAAGACCCCTTGGGAGTGCCCCAATTGCGGGAAAACCTCAGGCCGATCCTGTGCCCGAGCCACGCCGAGGCACACGCATGTCGCAGATAAAGCAATAACGACGGCGGCCAACGAGGCCGTCAGAATGCGCCCAGTCATCGCTGTGACATGTCCTCAACGAAGCCGCCCGCCGCAGATTGCGGTCCCATTAGGGCAGCAATCGGACCACCGCGTTGGGAAGTGATCGGCGATTCCCTGGTCCCCGGCTTTTTAGCCCGCTAGAAAGATCGCTTACGGCGGTAGCTTTTCTCATCTTCGGCTCGGCGGCGTTCGCTTCCTTCTCCTCCGGCGCGCTGCTGTCGCGTTACGTTGACGCGGCGGCCGGAGCCGGTGTGATAAACATGATGCGGCCTTCGCTCGCGCAAGAAGGCCTGCTAGGGAAAGCCAGCTTATGAAAGACGCGCCTGCAAAAGACTTGCGCATTCTCGCCGAGCTCGAACGCAAGGTGTTGTGGCTGGCAAGCTGGACCATCCATCACGCCAACCACGAGCGCGAAAACACCGACGGCCTGAAGGTCGGCGGTCACCAGGCCTCGTCTGCCTCGCTCGCCTCGATCATGACGGCGCTTTATTTCCACACCCTGCGCCCGGCGGACCGCGTCGCCGTCAAGCCGCACGCCGCGCCGATCTTTCACGCCATCCAATATCTCCTCGGCCGCCAGACCCGCGACAAGCTGGAAAATTTCCGCGCGTACAAAGGTGCGCAATCCTATCCGTCGCGCACCAAGGACAGCGACGACGTCGACTTCTCGACCGGATCAGTCGGCTTGGGCGTGGCGCAGACCCTCTTTGCCTCCCTGGTGCAGGACTACGTCCGCGCCCATGGTTGGGGGCTCGACCGGCCGGAAGGCCGCATGATTGCGCTTCTGGGCGACGCCGAGCTCGACGAAGGCAATATCTTCGAAGCGTTGCTGGAAGGCTGGAAACAAGGCCTGCGCAATTGCTGGTGGATCGTCGATTACAATCGGCAAAGCCTCGATGCCGTGGTGCGCGAGGGTTTGTGGGAGCGCTACGAAAATCTGTTCCGCAATTTCGGCTGGGATGTCGCGGTCCTCAAATACGGCTCGCTGCAGCAAGCCGCATTCGCCGAGCCGGGCGGCGAGGTCTTGCGCCGCTGGATCGATTCTGTCCGAACCAGCTTTACTCCGCGCTGGTGTTTCAGGGCGGCGCGGCCTGGCGCAAGCGCCTGACCGACGAGATCGGCGACCAGGGGCCCGTCACGGCGCTCATCGATTCCCGCAGCGATGACGAGCTGGCGCAGCTCATGAACAATCTCGGCGGCCACGATCTGCGCGCCATTATCGACGCCTTCGACGCCATCGACCACGACCGGCCGGTCTGTTTCATCGCCTATACCATCAAAGGTTTCGGCCTGCCGTTTGCCGGCCACAAGGATAACCATTCCGGGCTGATGACTCCGGCGCAGATGGAAACCTTTCGCACGGCGATGAACATCCGGCAGGGTCACGAATGGGCCCCGCTCGAAGGCCTCCGCGAGCCAGCCGAGAGCATTGCCGCTTTCCTCGGTCGGGTTCCGTTCGCGGCGAGCGGCGAACGCCGCTTGCAGGCGGCGCGCATCGAGGTGCCGGACGAGCTTGCAGTCACGATCCAACCGAAAATGTCGACGCAGGTCGGGTTTGGCGCGTTGCTCAACGAGATCGCGCGCGGCACCACGGAGCTTGCGGCGCGCATCGTCACGACCTCTCCGGACGTTACGGTTTCGACCAATCTCGGGCCGTGGGTCAATCGCCGGCGCCTGTTCGCGCGTGAGGCGATGGCCGACACCTTCAAAGGCGAACGCATCCCGTCGACCTTCACCTGGGAGTTCTCGCCGACCGGACAGCATATCGAGCTCGGCATTGCCGAGATGAATCTGTTCATCCTGTTGTCGGCGCTTGGCCTGTCCCACACGATCAACGGCGAGCGGCTGTTGCCGATCGGCACGCTGTACGATCCGTTCATCGCCCGCGGCCTCGATGCGCTCAACTATGCCTGCTACCAGGACGCCCGCTTCATCGTCGTGGCGACGCCGTCGGGAATAACGCTGGCGCCGGAAGGCGGCGCCCATCAGTCGATCGCGGAGCCGCTGATCGGCATGGCCCAGGACGGGCTGGCGTCGTTCGAGCCAGCCTTCGTCGATGAGCTTGCCGCCATCCTGGCATTCTCGCTGGATTACATTCAGCGGGACGGGGAGGGCGCGGCGAGCGAGCGCACGTGGCTGCGCGACGAGACCGGCGGTTCGGTTTATTTGCGCCTATCCACCCGCCCGATCGAACAGATCAGGCGTCCCATGTCGCCGGCGTTGCGCCAGTCGATCGTCGATGGCGCCTATTGGCTGCGCGAGCCTGGACCCAATTGCCAGGTGGTCGTTGCCTATACCGGCGCCGTGGCGCCCGAGGCGATCCATGCCACCGGCTTGATGGCGGAGGACCGGCGCGACGTGGGGCTTCTTGCGGTGACCTCGGCCGACCGGCTCAATGCCGGCTGGAGCGCCGCCTGCCGCGCGCGCGAGCGCGGGTTGGTGCATGCCCGCTCCCATATCGAGCGCTTGCTCGCCGGCCTGCCGCCTCATTGCGGCATCGTCAGCGTGCTCGACGGACATCCGGCGACGCTCGCATGGCTCGGCGCCGTGCATGGCCACAAGGTCCGCCCCCTCGGCGTCGAGCATTTTGGCCAGACCGGCTCGATCGCCGATCTCTACCGGCACTACGGCATCGACGCCAACGCCATCATCGCCGCCGCGCAGGCAATCGCGCCGGGCGGTCCGATCCGCTATCTCGGTGTGGCGTAACGAGCGCTCACTTGAGTTTGTACTGCTACTAATTGGGATCCGATTTTTTTTCATCTGGAGCAAGCGTGATGTTCATTCGCCATGTTCTGACGATCTCTGCCAACCTTCTGTTGGCGTCGGCTGCGCTCGCGCAACAGACTGAGCCGGATCAGAAGGCACTATTTGCATCCTACCTTAACTCCTCTGTCTACAGGGCGTACCTGGAACGGATCTTTAATTTGGGCGAACCCGCTATGCTCAAGGCCGAATGTCCGGCCATGAAGGTAGTCGAGTCCAATGGGACAATTATCGTGGAGCAACCGACGTTCGTGCGAGCAGGTGCGAATTTCAACATCAATACGGGGAGCTGGGTAGCAAAGGCTGTGCTTGACCGCTGCGGCTCGCAGGTCACGAGAAGAGCCCTGCTCAAGGCGATTCCGGGTGCAAACCAGCTTCAGCCTACTTTTCTTCTTCCTGGGGATTTCCGTGGAAACCTCAAACTTGAAGCCGATGCCATTCGAATCGTAGCTCCCGGGCTGATGGCATTTGCGAAGTGCCAAGACACGAGCAAATTTCAGGTGATCAACGTCACTGCAATTACACCGGCATCTGCCAGCGGATGGTCGGAAACCTGGACAGCCGTAGCCTGCAACACAAAAATTGACGCAGAGGTGACCTATGCGGCGACGGGCGACGGGATGAATATCAGCGCCGGGAAGTGGCGCGTCCATTGACCGGTCCTTGGCTCGTTCAAGCTACCTTTGGTAGCCGAAGCGATCGCGCCGGGCGGGCCGATCCGCTATCTCGGCGTAGCGTAAGGGACTCGTATTCAATCAATCGCGGTCGAAGGGCAACTTCCGCTTGGCCTGGAAGCGGACACCGCCGAACACCGCCGCCGCGTCCGCGAGGGCAATGACAGGTCATTTCGGGCCTCACGCGTCAGCGTTATTAGACCGAATCTCGCGCACCCCACGGCCAAGCCGGCGCCGCAAAAGATTGCGCAGCGTGACACCGTCCGCATATCCGACTGAAGCGGCGATCGCTTCGACATCGTCGCTTGATGTCCGAAGCCGGTGTACGGCGCGCTCAACCCGCAAGTCCTGAAAATATGACAGCGGAGTGCGGCCTAGGACCTCGCCGATCCGACGAGCGAGCGTGCGCTTGCTGGTGGCCAGAGCCTGCGCAGCCTCTTCCAGCGAAAAGCCTTCGGCGAGATGCTCGCGCGCCCAATGCTCGAACCGCTGCACTAGCGGATCAGCGTGGGCAAGATGGTCGGTGATCGCATATGCCGATTGGGCTACCCGCGTGTCGACGATCAGATAACGCGCGGTCAGGACGGCGAGCATAGGGCTCGCTTGCCGGATCAGCCAGAGGGCCATGTCCATGTGGCTGAGCGCGGCGCCGGCTGTGAGCATGCGGCCGGAATGAACCAGCATGCGCCGATCTTCGAGCCGGACGCGCGGATAGCGCGCACGAAAGAATGGCGCGAGCCACCACGTGGTGGTGGCTGCCTCGCCGTCGAGCAATCCGGTTTCGGCGAGCACGAACGTCCCGATGCACGCCGCCGCGACATGGGTGCCTTTGCCGGCCCAGCCACGGAGAACGTGCACGGCGTCGCGTGCCTCGGGTGTGTTGAGGGCTTGCCGCAATGCTTGCGGCGTTCTTTGGCCAATCGCCGTGACGATCCCCCAATCGGGCGCGGTGCGGCGCTCGGCGGACGTGACCGGAACACCCAGCCCCTGCGAGGTGCGTACGCGTCGCCGGACACCGACCACACTCACATCAAAGCGCAGCGATCGCAAACCTTGCGCCTGCGCTAGGTCGTTGGCTGTGGCAAAGGCGTCGAGCACCGCAGCAAGCCCAGTGTCGAAGACACCATTAAGCGCCAGGACATCAACCTTCATGGCAAAAATGATATCAAAGATGTCATTCCTTGCAATAGCGCGCGGGACGCCCGGCGCGTATCCAACCTGGGATCGGCCGTCTTGCGCGAGCGCGAACACCAGAGATGCTCATGATCAAGCTTGCTCCGTCGGCGCAAACAAAAAACCAATATTTCCGCGCGGGCCTCTCAATGATCCAATGCGTGCTTGAGTTGGGCTTGATCCTTTCGTCGCCTGCACTAGCCAAGGATCATGGCCAGTGGGACAGCTACCGCCTCACCGATGAGCAGCGTGTGTGGTTCAAGAGCGTTACCAACCGGGCTGGTAACAAATGCTGCGATGACGGCGATGGCTATCCGGTCGAGTACGAAATGCGCCCGGACAACCACTACTGGATTCATTTCCACGATCGGTGGTTTCTAGTTCCCGACATTGCAGTGGTCAGGCGCTTTGGCAATCCGACTGGCAGCGGGATTGCGTGGTTCATGGACTTTGAAGGACTGCTGATCATCAACTGTTTCGTGCCGATGGCAGAGTTCTGATGAACAGCACGAAGCGCATGTTCGACATCGAAACCACCGACGACGAGGGTCTCGACCCAATCGATGAAAGAGGTCGGACGTCGATCACGGCAAAAATGATATCAAAGATGTCATTCCTTGCCATGGCGCCCGGGCCAGTCGACGCGTATCCCCCCTGAGTAGGCCGCGCTCATGCCAGCGGCCCAACCCCGGAGATGCCCATGATCAAGCTCGCTCTGTTTGCCAGGCTCGAAGCCAAGCCCGGCAAAGAAGCGGCAGTTGCCAAGTTCCTGGAGACCGGACTTGCTCTCGCCAACCAGGAAGCAACAACGCCGATTTGGTTTGCGCTCAAGCTTTCGCCGACGACCTTCGGCGTATTCGACGCGTTCCATGATGAAAGCGGCCGGCAGGCCCACCTCGCCGGACCGATCGCACAGGCGCTGATGTCGCAAGCGCCGGAGCTGCTTGCTGCACCCCCGGTGATCGAGCGTATCGACGTGCTCGGCTTGAAGAACGCGATGAAAGCGGCGGCTTGAGCCGTGCGAGACGGCCGGGCCCGCGGCCCGCTCGCGCGTCCGGCCGCTCAAACGCCAGACAGATCCATGTTCCCGGATGCGATTCGTTGAGGAAGCGAAGCGCCGAAACCAATTGTTCGCGTCCAGTTTTGTCGACGGCACGCGGGAAGCGGTTCTAGGCGCGCGCACGCAGTCGATTTCGGCTAAGGCGTCTGGCTGCGATTACATCGCCGGCAGGCGAATGAATGTCCCGAAATTCCAAACCGCGCGGAGCAGTACGCAGCTGCACAGCGACTTTGTTTTGAGGAACGCGCTCGCACGGATGCCGGGCCGCCTCCGCTGCGTGCAAGAAACGGCTGCTGGCATTGTCTGGCATCGGTCAATAGGCGACGTTACGATGCATCGCCACGATGTCCGCTTTACTCTCAAAAGGAGACATTGATGTAGGCAATTGTGAGTACACGCCCTACAATCCACGCAATCTCGCCGACGGAGAGTCACATGGACGACCGCACTGCAGATTTGACGTTGATCAACGACGAAGGGTCGCTGCGCGGCCTCTATCAGCCGCCCATGGAGCTTGCGGTTCTCAAGCAGCTCGATCACCTCGATAGCCATTGCCGCAACTTCCTCGCCCATTCGCCATTTGCGGTGATCGGCTCGACCCGGGCCGGCAAGGGCACCGATGTGAGCCCGCGGGGCGACGCGCCCGGCTTTGCCCGGGTGCTTGACGATCACACCATCGCCATCCCGGACCGGCCCGGCAACAACCGCCTCGATACCATGTCGAATATCGTTGCCGACGCCGACGTCGGGCTGTTGTTCTTTATTCCGGGCATCGACGAGACCTTGCGCATCAACGGCACGGCGCGGCTCTCGCAGGAGCCCGAGCTTCTGGCGGCGGCCGCCGTCAATGGACGCGAGCCGCGCCTGGTCATCGTGGTGACGGTGCGGGAGGCCTTCCTCCATTGCGGCAAGGCGCTCAAGCGCTCAAAGCTCTGGCACGAGGATTACCGGGTCGACAAACGATCGTTCCCTTCGCTCGGCCGCATGATCGTCGAGCAGACCAAGCCGGCGAATGTGACCGTCGAGCAGGCGGATGCGGTGGTCGAAGAGGGCTACCAGAACAAGCTCTACTGATTCCGACGTTCGATAGTCGCCCACATCCAGGAAAGATTGCCGGCACTGAACGCGCCGCCGGTCCGTGGCATGGCAGGCTATTTGGCCTAAGCCAACTGGCAACGATTTTGCAAGGTCGAGCTGGCCGGGAGCGGCGCGCGGTGGTTTGGCCGCGTGCGACGCGGGTGTTGGCTCTGGGGCGGTATCGAAACGCCGCCTCCAGATCGTTGATCATCTAGTTGATCATCAAAAAGCAGCGATGGAGGCTCCATGTTCAGCACGCTTGTTGCTGTATTTGGTCATGCGTTCAATGGCGCGCGGCGTCGCGCGGACCAGGCCGGCAATGGTCTTGCGAGCGATAACCGGCCCGGATCGGTTGCCCGCTCAAGTCGCACCGGACGAAGCGCGGCCAAAAGTCTCTCGGCAGCCACGTTGGTGCTGCTCAGCGGCGCTGCTTACGCCCACTCGTGGTACCCGAAAGACTGCTGCCACGACGCCGACTGCCATCCGGTGCCTTGCGACGAACTGGTCGAGACGAGGCACGGCATCATGTGGCGGGGCGTGGTGCTCTTCAACGATGCGCAGGTCAAGGCTTCGCAGGACCGCTTCTGCCACGTCTGCGCCAAGGAGCAGGCGGGCAGCACGTTGCTGCCTTTCCTGCCGCTGTGCGCGTTTATTCAGCCGTCGTCGTGAGCGTTGGCCGAGCCTAAAAGCCGGCTGCCTCAAGCTGGCCGAAAGGCCGCTCCGGGCGGGCCATCGGGATAACGCCCACGTCTGCCGGCCAGTTGACCGCTGGGTCAGGCGGAAGGTTCCGATACCTTCGACCTGAAGGCCGCCGTGGGCTACTCGATGCGTGCCGCCGCGCAAACGGAAGTCCGAGTTTTTGACCGGGGCGAAGCCGCTCGCCGCCGTTGCGCCGCCCGTCCATATTTGGCAATGTCCGCGCGATTTGCGACGGACCCGTGACCTTGCGCGGGGCGCGCTTCTCTCCTTCCGGGCCGGGTTCGATACTGGCCCCCATCAACCGGGGTTCCCTTATGACGACGTTGTGGCTCATCGTTCTCTGTGGCGTTTTGGCGCTCGTTTACGCCATCTGGGCCACCACCTCAGTGCTCGCGGCCGATCCCGGCAACGAAAAGATGCAGGAGATCGCGGCCGCGATTCGCGAGGGCGCCCAGGCCTATCTGCGGCGGCAATACGCCACCATCGCTGTCGTCGGCGTCGTGATCTTTCTGATCGTCGGCTATTTCCTCGGTTGGCTGGTCGGTGTCGGCTTTGCGGTCGGCGCCATCCTCTCGGGCGCCGCCGGCTTTATCGGCATGAACGTGTCCGTGCGCGCCAACGTGCGCACCGCGCAGGCCGCTACCACTTCGCTCGCCGGCGGGCTTGAGCTCGCCTTCCGCGCCGGCGCCATCACCGGCCTCCTGGTTGCCGGATTGGCGCTGCTCGGCGTGACGCTCTATTTCGGCTTCCTGACCGGCACCCTGCATCTGGCGCCGAATGACCGCACCGTCGTCGATTCCATGGTGGCGCTCGGCTTCGGCGCCTCGCTGATCTCGATCTTTGCCCGGTTGGGCGGCGGCATTTTCACCAAGGGCGCCGACGTCGGCGGCGATCTGGTCGGTAAGGTCGAAGCCGGCATCCCGGAGGACGACCCGCGCAACCCGGCGACCATCGCCGATAATGTCGGCGACAATGTCGGCGACTGCGCCGGCATGGCCGCCGATCTGTTCGAGACCTATGCGGTGACCACGGTCGCCACCATGGTGCTGGCCGCCATCTTCTTTGGCGGCTCGGCCGAGATGGTGATGAAGATGATGACGTTCCCGCTTGCCATCGGCGGCATTTGCATCATCGCCTCGATCATCGGCACGTTCTTCGTGCGGCTCGGCGCCAGCCAATCGATCATGGGCGCGCTCTATAAGGGCATGCTCGCGACCGCGATCCTGTCGCTGATCGGCATCGCCGGCGTGACGCACTACCTCATCGGCTTCGGGCCGCTCGCCGGCGTCACCTTCTCCGGCGCGGATCTGTTTTATTGCGGCATCGTCGGCCTGGTCGTGACCGGCCTGATCATCTGGATCACCGAATACTATACCGGCACCAACTTCCGGCCGGTGCACTCGATTGCGCTCGCCTCGGTCACCGGACACGGCACCAATGTGATCCAGGGCCTTGCCGTGTCGCTGGAATCGACGGCGCTCCCGGCGATCGTCATCATCGCCGGCATTCTCGTCTCCTATAACCTTGCGGGCTTGTTCGGCATCGCCATTGCGGTGACGACGATGCTGGCGCTTGCCGGCATCGTGGTCGCGCTCGATGCTTTCGGCCCGGTCACCGACAATGCCGGCGGCATTGCCGAAATGGCCGGCCTGCCGAAGGAAGTGCGCAAGTCGACCGACGCCCTCGACGCAGTCGGCAACACCACCAAGGCGGTGACCAAGGGCTATGCCATCGGCTCCGCCGGTCTCGGCGCGCTGGTGCTGTTCGCCGCCTATAGCCAGGACCTCAAATACTTCGTCGCCGGCGCCGACAAGCACCCGTATTTCCAGGGCGTCGTGCCGGATTTCTCGCTGAGCAATCCGTATGTCGTGGTCGGTCTCTTGTTCGGCGGCATGCTGCCGTATCTGTTCGCCGCCATGGGCATGACCGCGGTCGGCCGCGCCGCCTCCTCGATCGTCGAGGAGGTGCGCCGGCAATTCCGCGAGAAGCCGGGCATCATGCAGGGCCGCGACAAGCCCGACTATGGCCGCGCCGTCGACATGCTCACCCGCGCCGCGATCAAGGAAATGATCGTGCCGTCACTGTTGCCGGTGCTGTCGCCGATCGTCGTCTATTTCGTCATCTACTTCGTTGCCGGCGGCGGCGCCCAGGGCAAATCGGCGGCGTTCTCGGCGCTCGGCGCCATGCTGCTCGGCGTGATCGTCACCGGCCTGTTCGTCGCAATCTCGATGACCTCGGGCGGCGGCGCGTGGGACAATGCCAAGAAATACATCGAGGATGGCCATTACGGCGGCAAGGGCTCCGAGGCGCACAAGGCGGCCGTGACCGGCGATACCGTCGGCGATCCTTACAAGGATACCGCGGGTCCGGCGGTCAACCCGATGATCAAGATCACCAACATCGTGGCGCTGTTGTTGCTGGCGGTGCTGGCGCACTAAGCCGCAGCGGCGAAAGCAAACACCCCGCGCGTCCCCGCGAAGGCGGGGACGCAAGCTTTGGCCAGACCGGCGGTCCTGGATTGCCGCTGGCGCGGGAATGAGCGGAGGGTAGGGCCGGCATACCGCTCAACCGCTCGCGATGACACAAACGTCAGAACGGCAGTCCGAAGCGGCCGTTTTGTATCGTGGAGAAGAGCTGCTTGAGGAAATTCGCGTCCGAGCCGGCGGTCGGCGTGGTGCGGCTGACGAAGTCGAAAATCTTGCCGTCCTTGATGCCGTACGAGGCGACGCGCTGGACGCGCCGATCCCGGTCGAAATAGATCGCGACCACGCGCTGGTCGGTGATGGTCGTCGGCATGAAGGATGCGGCGCGGGTGGCGGTTTGCGAGATGTAATAGAAGGCCTCGCCCGAGACGGTGGCGACGGTGGAGGGCGTGCCGAGCACGATCAGCACCTGCTCCTGCGATGCGCCGAGCCGGATTTGCTCGAGCGCGCCTTCAGGAAGCACGTAGCCGCGCTGGAAGGTTTCGTCGAAGCAGCCGCCGAGCGGCAGCGCCAGCGCGACAACAAGCGCACAGGCTGCTAGCCTTCGCCGTTTGCCCCACTGCCCCCGATTGCCCCGCATTCCGGCATTCCCACCTTGTGTCCCAGGCCTTGTGTCCCAACGCCGCCTGCCGTAACCCCGAAACCTGCATTAGGCAATTTACCAGAAACCTACGACCTCATTCTGTTTCCGGGCTTGGTTTTCCGACTTGGTCTAAGATCGGCTTTGAGGACTCGGCTTTAAGGACGTGAGCTATCTCTATGATCTTAAGTGCGTTTCGGCGCAGTTACCACGGGCGCAATATCCAAATTCTCTATGGCGCCATCGTGGCACAGGCGCGCTCGGCGGCTTTTTACACCCGTTACGGGGTTTCGGACAGTGTCGACGGCCGCTTTGAGCTGATCGTTTTGCATCTGGTGCTGGTTTTGCGGCGGCTCGGCGGCGAAGGCACGCGCGGTCCCGGGCAAGGCTCGCCGCGCGGCTCTGGGCGCATCGGGCAGCAATTGTTCGACGCATTCTGCCGCGATCTCGACGACAATCTGCGCGAAATGGGCGTCGGCGACCTGGCGGTACCGCGCGAGATGCGCAAATTCGGCGAAGCTTTTTACGGCCGGCAGGCGGCCTACAACGCTGCGCTGGGCGCCGCCGATGCTGCCGAGCTTGAGATGGCGTTAGCGCGGAATATCTTTGGCGTGGCGGAGGCGGCCGGCAATGCCGCGCGGCTTGCGCGCTATGTCCGAGCGGCGGCGGCGCAACTGGACGCCGAAGCCGACGACGCCCTTTTGGCGGGTAAGGCGGTGTTTCCGCGCCCGGAGGCCTTTGCGGATGCCTGAGCGAAACAAGCCCGCGCCATTGCCATGGCGCCTGCCGATTGCGGTCGAGGATGTGGCCGAGGATGGCCGGCATGTGGACCTCGTCGCCGACGCCGAGACCCGCGCCGCAGTCGCGCGGATCGCGGGGCTGCGCGACTTGCCGCGGCTGGAAGCGGCCTTCGACGTGACGCGTCACGGCCAAGGCGGCTTACGGGTCGCCGGGCACGTCTCCGCGACAGTCGGCCAGTCGTGCGTCGTGACGCTCGAGCCGCTCGTCAACGAGGTCGCCGAGGACGTCGATCTTGTGTTCGTGCCAAAGTCCGCCACGCCGACAGACGAAGAAGCCGGCACGCAGGATCGCAGCGTGGACGAGACCGATCCGCTGATCGGCGGCTCGGTCGACCTTGGCGCGCTTGCGACCGAATTCCTCATTCTCGGTCTCGATCCCTATCCGCGCAAACCGGGAGCGACCTTCCAGCCCCCGGCGGACTTAAAGCCGGAAGAGAGCCCGTTTGCAGCGCTGGCAGCGTTGAAGAAGGGCCAAGATGGCGCCTGATCGCAGTTGTTTCCGGGCGCCGAACCGCTATTCTCCCGCCGCCCTCACACCCCCCTTGTTCGGACCTGGAGCATGATTCCGAAACGTAGAGCCCGGCTTTCGGAAACCATCATGCGCCATCAGGAAAATCGGGACCGCGATCCGAGCAAGTCGACTGGGATCAAGGCCTAGGATTGCGGTCGGCGATGTCGCACATGGTCCGCATTGCGCTTGATGCGATGGGGGGAGACCACGGCCCTGCCGTCGTCGTCGCCGGCGCCGAGCTGGCGCTGGCGCGCCGCCCGGAAAGCACGTTCCTGTTCTTCGGCAACATGGCGCAGGTCGCGCCGCTGGTCGCCAAGCATCCGGCGCTGCAATCGGCGTCGCGGGTGGTGCACGCCGAAATCGCCGTGCGCATGGAAGACAAACCGAGCCAGGCGCTGCGCCACGGCCGGCGCAAATCCTCGATGTGGCTGGCGATCGACGCCGTTAAGAAAAAAGAAGCCGACATGGTCGTATCGGCGGGCAACACCGGGGCGCTGATGGCCATGTCGAAGTTCGATCTCAAAATGCTTGCCGGTATCGAGCGGCCGGCGATCGCGGCGTTATGGCCGACCTTGCGCGGCGAATCGGTCGTGCTCGACGTCGGCGCCTCGATTGGCGCGGACGCCGAGCATCTCGTCGATCTGGCGGTCATGGGCGCGGCCACCGCCCGTATCCTGCTCGGGCTCGAGCGCCCGACCGTCGGCCTGCTCAATATCGGCGTGGAAGAAGTAAAGGGTCTTGAACCAGTGCGCGAAGCCGGACGCATCCTGCGCGAAAAGCAATTTCCCGATCTTGATTATGTGGGCTTTGTCGAAGGCGACGACATCGGTGCCGGCAAGGTGGATGTCGTGGTGACCGAAGGCTTTGCCGGCAACATTGCGCTCAAGACCGCCGAAGGCACCGCTCGCCAGATCGGCGAGTATTTACGCGCGGCCATGCAAAGCTCGCTCCGCACCCGGATCGGCTATCTGTTCGCGCGTTCGGGCTTCCAGCAGTTGCGCGAGCGCTTGGACCCGCGCCGATCGAATGGCGGGGTCTTTCTCGGACTCAATGGCATCGTCATCAAGAGTCACGGCGCGACCGACGCGGAAGGCTTCGCCGCCGCCATCGAGCTCGGCTACGAGGTGGTGCGCGACGAGCTTCTGGCCAAGATCACGGCGGCGCTGGCGCGGCCGCGCAGGGAACTGCAGGCGGCGCTCAGCGGGGCTGCCTCGTGAGCGTACGCCGTTCTGTCGTCCTCGGCTGCGGCAGCTATCTGCCGAACCAGGTGGTCACCAACGCCGATCTCGCGCGCAGCGTCGATACGTCCGACGAATGGATCGTGCAGCGCACCGGCATTCACGAGCGGCGCATCGCCGCGCCCGGCGAAACCACCGCGCAGATGGCGACGCATGCGGCGCGCGCGGCGTTGGCGCACGCCCACCTCGATGCCCAGGCGATCGATCTGATTGTGCTCGCCACCTCGACGCCCGACAACACCTTTCCGGCCAGCGCAGTCGCGGTCCAGCATGCGCTCGGCATCACCCACGGCGCCGCTTTCGACTTGCAAGCGGTATGCTCCGGCTTCGTCTACGCGCTGGCGACGGCCGACGCGTTGTTGAAATCCGGCGCCTTCTCGCGCGCGCTGGTGATCGGCTCGGAGACGTTCTCGCGCATCCTCGACTGGACCGATCGCACCACCTGCGTGCTGTTCGGCGACGGCGCCGGCGCCGTCGTGCTCGAAGCGCAGGACCAGCCCGGCGGCCGTGACGATCGCGGCGTGCTGACGGTTCGGCTGCGCTCCGACGGCCGGCACAAGTCGAAGCTCTATGTCGACGGCGGGCCGTCCTCCACCGGGACGGTCGGCCACCTGCGCATGGAAGGCCGCGAGGTGTTCCGCCATGCGGTGGCGATGATCACCGACGTGGTCAAGGACGTCTTCGAGGCGACCGGCTACGGCGTCGCCGATATCGACTGGTTCGTGCCGCATCAGGCCAACAAGCGGATCATCGACGGCTCCGCCCACAAGCTCGGCATCGACCCGGCCAAGGTCATTGTCACCGTCGATCGCCACGGCAATACCTCGGCAGCGTCGATACCGCTGGCGCTTGCCGACGCGGTCGCCGACCGCCGCATCAAGCGCGGCGATCTCATCCTGCTCGAGGCGATGGGTGGCGGTTTTACCTGGGCCGCGGCGCTGGTGCGCTGGTGATAGAAGCCTGTGGAAGGCCGTTGACCGTTCGGCGAGAAGCTAATATCGTTGATAATTCAAAACGATACGATGGTCGATTCAAATCGATCGCCGAGAGCGGGGCTGGCGATGACGAGAAAGACGATCACGCGCGCCGATTTGTGCGAAGCGGTCTACCAGAAAGTCGGTCTGTCGCGCACCGAATCGGCGACGCTCGTCGAGTTGGTTCTCAAGGAAATCACCGATTGTCTTGAGCGCGGCGAAACGGTGAAATTGTCGTCGTTCGGGTCCTTTGTGGTGCGCAAGAAGGGCCAGCGCATCGGCAGAAATCCCAAGACCGGCAAGGAAGTGCCGATCTCGCCACGCCGCGTCATGGTGTTCAAACCCTCCGCCATCCTCAAGCAGCGGATCAATTCCGGTCCGGACGGCGGCGAGCCGAACGGACAATAGTCAACGGGTGAGCCTTGGAGGTGTGAACCTTGGAAAAGGCGCCGGACGCGTTCCGAACGATCAGCGAAGTCGCTGAGGAGATCAGCGTCCCCCAGCATGTGCTGCGTTTCTGGGAAAGCCGCTTCAACCAGATCCGCCCGCTCAAGCGCGGCGGCGGGCGGCGGTACTATCGCCCGGACGATGTGGATTTGCTGCGCGGCGTCCGTCACCTGCTGTACGGCGAGGGCTACACCATCCGCGGCGTGCAACGCATCCTGCGCGAAGAGGGCTTGTCGTTCGTTCAAGACGTCTGGCGTGCCGGCGCCGAACAGCCGCCGCCGGAGCTCGACGAGGACGACGACGATGGCGCCACGGATGTGCGCGCTGCCAGCCGTTCGACGGAGCCTTCCTTCTCCGGTCACGCCGCGCGGCCCGATGATCAGGAGGACGGCGGCGACGCTGAGCGTCGCGAACCAAGCCTCGTGCCGCCAGCCGCAGCCGCGCCGGCGCAGCAGCGCCTTGCCGCCGACGGCGACGGCCGGCGCAAATTGCAGACCGCGCTCGACGACCTGATCGCTTGCCGCAGCCTGATCGAAGCGGCGCTGGTCGACGCCTTGTCGCTGGACAATCGCGGCGACGACGCCAGTTGACAGCGGCGCGATTTGCGCGTTGTCCGACCGGACGTTCGACTTAGATTTTTTAGCGGAGCATGATCCCCCGGTTCGAGCCCGAGGGCATGCTTTTCGAAAAACCGGTTTCCACCCTCGGATCGCGTCCGAAGGCAGGCTTTTTCCGGATCATGCTCTACCGGATCATGCTCTAGATGTGTTTTGCCGGCACGCTGCCGGGCTTTTGGTGGTGAACGCGTTGCGTTTGCACGCGCACGCAGCCGTTCGCGCCGCAGACATTGGCGACTTGCCGAACAATCGCTCGACCGTCGTCGCTCGACACCACTGAGGCCGCCAAGGTGCGGCGGGCCGATGGTCCGCTCAAAACGAAACTTGCGACGGCGACGCCTATGACCAGGCTGGTGACGAGACCCGTGAGGAAAATTCCGCGCATGCGTGTCCTCGTGGAGCGGTGATGAAGCTGCCGGTCGCGACCAAATCAGCAGTTTGCCAGAAGACTATATCCGACTTCGTTTCATCATCCGGCAGCCGCAGGTGGCGGCACACTTGGTGGCGCCCTTGGCGACACACCGGTCGCCGCTCTTTCACCGATCGGAACTTCGGCAAGGGGAGGCGGCCACCGCTCGGGATGGCGCGACAAGTCGCGAATTGATAGACTAGGTCCATGAGTGGGAGAGGGGACCTGATGACCAATTATGCGATGAAGCCG
The DNA here is from genome assembly GCA_963829395.1 of uncultured Alphaproteobacteria bacterium. GTDB lineage: Bacteria > Pseudomonadota > Alphaproteobacteria > Rhizobiales > Xanthobacteraceae > BOG-931. The sequence goes on from CAWHHX010000011.1 coordinate 94,011, forward strand.
CTGGCGTTTTTGGCCAGCCGGTGGCGCATGTGGTTGCCGCCCGTCGTGTTCGCGATCGTCATCTTCGTCGGCGCTGTGGTGCTGTCGGGAGGCCGGGAAACTTTGTCCTTCGTCTACCGCGTCTTTTGACGGTCCAAGAATGGAACGCGTCGCCGCCCTTGATCTGTTGCGTGGCGTGGCCGCGCTCTCCGTGGCCATCCCGCATTTTGTCATGCTCAATTCCGCCTCCGACCCGGCCGAGATCGTCTCGGTGTTGGCGGTCGAAGTGTTTTTCGTTCTCAGCGGCTTCGTCCTCGGTCCGCAAATCCTGCGCTGCCTGCGGAGCGGGCAAGCCGGCGACCTCGGCGTTTTTCTGGCGCGCCGCTGGATGCGGACGATCCCGCCGTATCTGTTCGCATTGGCGCTGATGTCCGTGATCGTCGGCCACGTCGAACTGGCCGACCTCGCCCGCTATGCGCTCTATGTCGAGAACCTGTTCGCCCAGGACAACGTCACCGACTACTTTCCGGTCGCCTGGAGTCTCTCGATCGAGGAATGGTTCTATATCGCGTTTCCCGGCCTGCTCATGATCGCGGCGTGGCGCTTGCGCAATAACCGCGACGGCTTCGCTGTTCTCGTCGCGCTGGGCTTCATCGGCACGATCACCGTGCTGCGTCAGCTGTTCGGCAATCTGGATGATTGGGGACCGAGCGTGCGGCGCGTCGTGGCGTTCCGGGTCGAATTCGATCGCCTACGGGTTCCTGCTCTACATGGTCGTGCTGCACCATGCGCGGCGTGCATCGCGGTGGCGTGCGGCACTGTTCAATCCCGCAGCGGCTGCAATTCTCTTTGTCGTCGCCGCTTCGCTGGCGGGCGGGCTGACATGGCGCATCGAGACGGCGCATAGCCATGCGGCTGAGACGCTGTTCCCGTTCGCCGCCGCCGGTTTCGGAATATCGGCGATCCTGCTGGCCTATTCGGTCCGACATGCATTTCAGCGCAGCCCCGGGCTGAGCGCATGCTGCGGCTTCCTCGGACGCGTGTCGTACTCGCTCTATCTGTTCCACCTCGGCGTCGCCATGACGATCGCACCGCGCCTTGCCGGGCTTCCACTTGGCGCGCAGGTCGCGGTCTATCTCGGCATCTGCATCGCGCTGTCGACGCTGTTCTATCATTTTTTCGAACGGCCGAATTCTGGCGATGCGGCCCGGTTATCGGCAGGCCGACAAACCCGCCGCAACCGGTGCGACGCCCTTGGCGGCGCCGGCCAAGTCGGCCGCATGATCATCATGCCGGTTGCACGTGAGAGAGTGAGGACGTCGGCAATGACCGGTCATTCCGCAGCGCAATTGTGCCCTACCGCTCCAATGAAGCTCCCAGGCTCCGCGCGGCATGCGCCTCGCGCCGCGTTGTTTGGTGGCGCCGCACAATGAATTCGACAATCGCCGAGGCCGAGCGGCCGAAGCCGCGTCGCCGTTTGCTCGCCGTCACGCTGAGCACGATCTGTCGTGTGGCCATTTTCCTTGCCATTTTCTTGGCGCTCGATTTTTTCTATTCGCGGCTGTTCCATCATCCGGCCGAAATCGCGCGAACCTTTGATCCGGTGTTTCATCACACATTCCGGCCCAATTTCGACGGCTACGAATTGTGGGGCGAACGCCAATACCGCCTTTTCACCAACAGCCTCGGCTTTAAGGACGCGGCGGTGCGCGATGTAGCGCCGAAGCCGAATACCCGGCGTGTGGTCATCATCGGCGATTCGTTCACCGAAGGGCTAGGCATGCCGTTCGAGTCCTCGTTCGCCGGCATGCTCGCGGCGGCCGGGCAGCAACGCGCCGAAAAAACCGAGTTTCTCAACGCCGCCGTGGAATCGTACTCGCCGACGCTTTATTACCGACGGATCAAGTTCTTGCTGGATAGCGGCTTCGTCTTCGATGAGGTTGTGGTCTTTCCCGACTTGTCGAACATCAACGACGAGGCGACCAACTATTTTTGTTTTGACGATGTTCCGCGATACAAGGCGCTATGCCCCACCAAAAGCTCGCAAGCGGGACCGTCCGGCGATGCCTGCGGCGACAATCGCGACGGCAACCTATGGGACGACTTGGAGCAAAAGTTCGCCATCAATGACAGGGTGCGCACGATCGGGCGCTATTTCCAGCAGAACTTCGCCATCAGCGACTCGCTGCGGATGCTCGTCAAGTTCAAGCTTCAGGATTGGAGCGGCGCCCTGAAGCGGGGGCAAATGACGCCATCGTGGCGAATCGGCTGGTCGGTGCCGAACTTCGACGTCGGCGACACCTACGCGCCACTCGGCGTCGACGGCGGCATTGAGCGCACCCTCGTCCACATGCAAGCGCTCGCCGACCTGTTGGCGCAACACCACATCGCCTTGACGATCGCGGTCTATCCCTGGCCGTTGAGCCTGGTCCAGAAAGACCCGGGCGGCCGCTGGGTCGAGCTCTGGCGCAAATTCTGCGCGACCAATTGCAAGACGTTCGTCGATACCTTTCCGGATTTCATCGCCGCAAGAGACGCCCATCCGCACGACTGGTACGAACATTATTTCGTATCGGGCGACGCGCATTTCTCCGTCGCCGGCCACAAGATCGTGTTCGACGCCTTGACCAGGGCCGGACTATGACCGCGCGTATCTCGCCGGCGCAGGGGCCTTGGTGATTGGCGCCGTACGTTCAGCGCCACGAGGATTGTCGCAACACGAACTCAACGTCGTACCGGGTGAGGCCTATATCCCGCAGCTCGCGGTCGGATAGTCGCGCCAGCGCGCGCCGCTGCCGCGCTCGTTCGGCCATGGTCAGCCGGGTGCGGGCACGGCGTTGCGTCGATCGTTGCGCGAGGCTGGCAAGCCGCTGCCGAACGGACGAAAGAAGAAGCGTCCAGGCATAGACGATTTGTTGGATCGTCCGCCCGGCGAGCCGCCGGGTCGGCGAGCGCAGCGAGTTGCCGAGCAAAATGATGTTGTCGTGATCGGTTTGAACGAGAGCCATGGTGCACACCGCCGTGTTACTGAGCGAAACGTGAGGCGGCGGCCGCCTTTCGACAAACGAGAAATTCTGCGCGCGGAATGAGAAACATTCAGCGGCACCGGCGCGCTCGCCGAACGACGGTTCCTGGGGCGGCAAACTCACTTGCATTCGCGGGCCACCGCCGTAACCTGCGGCTATTCCCGCCGCGCAGCACGGAGCCGAGGAGGAGCAATGGGGTTTAAGCTTCCGCCCTTGAGTTCGGTCCGCGTGTTCGAGGCCGCGGCGCGGCGCGGCAGCTTCAAGAGCGCGGCCGAAGAGCTCAACATCACGGCCAGCGCCGTCAGCCATGCCGTACAGAATTTGGAGGATTGGCTCGGCGTCGAGCTTTTCCGGCGCGGCGGCGGCAAGCTCGAATTGACCGAGCCTGGCGCCGCTTATGCCTCAGCACTCGGCAAGGCCATAAAAGCGATTGCCGACGCCACCGCGCGCCTCCCCGGACGCCGCTCGCAGGGCCGCCTGACGCTGAGCAGCGCGCCGGGTTTTGCGGCGCGTTGGTTGATGCCAAGATTGTCCCGTTTCACGGCACGTCATCCAGGCATCACCGTCGACATCCAGACCTCGCTCGACCCGGTGGATCTGCCGATGGAGGGCATCGACGCCGCCATCCGGTTGGCGCCGGCGGCGCGGGCGATGCCGCATTGGACGCATCTGCTCGACGAATGGCTCGTCCCGGTTTGCGCGCCGGCGCTGCGCAGGAAGTACGCCAAGCTTTCCGGGACGGAGCTCGTCGCCAAAGTCGAGCTCATTCATATGACGTCGACGACGGCCGACTGGGCCGAATGGTTTCGCATTGTCGGCATCGAGCAGCCCTCGACGGTCCGTGGCGGGCTCCGCGTCGACACCATCCATATGGCGCTCGAAGCCGCACGCCGCGGCTTGGGCATCGCGCTCGGCCGGGCGCCGCTGCTTGATCTGGAGATCGAGGCCGGCCACCTGGTTCGCATCTTCGACGACGATGTGGCGAGCGGCCTGAGCTACTGGCTGGTGACGATGGATGCGGACTTCCAAAGCGAAGACGTCAAAGTCTTTCGGCAATGGCTGCTGGACGAGCTTGGCAGCTCAGGTCACGACGGCAAAAAACAACACGCGCGGCCACCAAAGGCGGCCCAAAGCACCCGATGAGCGAAGCTCGACAGAGTTGGGTTGGGCGCCGGCGCCTGCGGCCCCCTTGTCCGCCTTCTATTTTTGATCCTTGAGCTTGTAGCCGTCACGGCTGCCGTTGTTGTTGTAGTAATTGACACCGCCCCCATCGCTGCGCGGCACCGCATATCCCTGCCGGTTGCCGCTGCTGTCATAGACGCCGTTGGCGTTGTTGAAATTGCTGCCGCTGTTTTGCCAGTTTTGCGGACTGTTCTGGAAATTTTGCGGACTGTTCTGAAAATTTTGCGAACTGTTTTGATAATTGTCCGGACTATTCCGCCAGTTCTGCGGGCTGTTCTGGTAATTTTGCGAGCTCGCGTCCGGGCTCGCCCCTTGTTGCTGACCGTTCGTGTAGGTTTGAGCGAAGCAAACCCCCGATATGAAAGTCGCCGACAGGATTGTGCTCACGCACAGGACAGTCTTGAACCGGTTGATCACTGCTCATTCTCCTAAAATGACGCGCAAGGCGTGCCACGCATGTTGCTGGGAGCACCGCGTACGACTTCAGCCTTAACGTTGTGGGAGGTTGATCCGATCATTTTGAGACAATTGCGCGGGATCCGTGCGGCCGCCGGATCTGCAAGGCGGCCTACGGTGGGAGGTGAGCGAAACTCAGTCGGCGATGAGAAGGCCGCGCGTGCATAGGCTTTGCGGTTGGTGTTTGATTCCGATCAATGGAACAGACGCACCAGGGACATTCGCCGTGTGACGGTTCGATCGCTACGGGGATGCTGGCGTATCGAGGCACACCGGAGGGCGGCTGGGATGTTAGCGCCGCCGGCAAAGGCCGCACGATCGTTCTCACCCGGCCTCTCGATGAGAGCGAGTGGGGGATGATCCGGGCGTTTATCGAAAAAACCGACCAAGACGACCTGCGTTTGCGCTTTGGACAGTCGCTCGATTTTGCCGATACCGCCACCCTAAAGCGGTTTTTCGATATTGGCGGCAGCGGGGAAATGGTTTGCATGCTCGACGAGGCCGGAGATATCTCGGGAATTCTGCATCGTGTCCTCACCTCGCCGTTCGCGGCCGAGATTGCCTTGATCGTCCGATCGGACGTCAAGCGCACCGGAATTGGTGGACAGTTGTTGCGGACCGCCTTGTCGCGCGCGGCCGGGCAAAATCTGAAAACCCTGCACGCGCTGGTCCTGCGCGAGAACGGCGCGATGCTGCGGTTGGCGAGGAAACTAGGGCTGATGCCGCGGAGGTCTTGTGGGGTTTCCGTCGAGCTGCAATTCGATCTCGGATCGCAGGCCAGTGCGCGTTCGCGCGATCTTGTCGGTGCGGCGGCTGCGGCCGGCGCATGAGCGCCGCCGCTTTACGGGGGGGCGGGCGTCGCCTGCCGGATGTGCAAGATCACTCGCCGGTGGTGACCTTGAAGCTCTTGATCTGAACCGCGGGGTTGGCGTCGCTCAATTTCTCGACTTCGGCCAGAACGCCAAATTCAAGTTCGCCGGTCGGCGTCTGCGCCCGGATGACCTTGACCTGCTTGCTGCCGACAAACATCGTCAGCTTGCCGTCTTTGGCGACGACCCGCAGCGAAGCGGTGCTGCCAGATTCCAGTTTGCCGGTATTGTCCGAGAAAATCCTGGTCCATTTATTTGCCGCGAGCTTGTTAAGCTGTGTCGTCCCGTCGGTGTATACGGCGAACAGATACTCGTCGGTCGCCGACGACTGCCAAAATATCAGCCCGGTCATGAAATCGTTGTCGGCCGCCACCGGCTTGGGAACGACAAATTCCATGCAATAGTCGGCGTCGGTGGCGGAGAATGTTCGCACCGTCGAGCTGATATTACGGCCTTTCTCGGTCATGCCGCGCGGATTGGGGCGCAGCCACAGCGCGCCATCCTTCACCTCGGTGTCGGGCCCGCCAAGCTGCCAGCCGCCGCTGTCATCGGTGAATGTGTCCTCGAAAATGACTTTCCCGGTTTGGCCGGGGCAGGCCATCGCGGTCGTGCCGAGGAGGCAAAGCATCGTCAATGCCGAAATAAGCAAACGCATTTCCTGCTCCCATGCATGGCGGCCGGTTGGCTGCGGATTTCCGCCAACGGCTTACCAGAACAATTCGGCCTCGCCCAACCGAACGACGGTACCTTACCGATTTTTCGGTTTGATGAAAGCGGCGCCGCCGGGAAGAAGCTGACCGTTCAAGCGATGTGCGCCCTCGGACCGCTGCGGTTCCGGTGGGCGACGAAGTCGCTATAAGCCGGCGTCATATGAGGATACGATTCGCATCTAGTCGCGCAGCGCCGTGCATTTCATGCCTGCGGGACGTTTTTTGGGCCGCGTTCCTTTCCGACGGGTGCGCTGGTGAGATATTTCTGGATTCTGGCCGCACTGGCGCTGCCCGGATGCGCCCTGCCGGGTGTGTCCGGCACGAACAGCCTCATGAGCACGATGCACCCGACACAGGAGTTTTGCGCCTCGCGGGGGCTGACGCTCGACGCGACGACCAAGCAATGCGTAACGCCCCCGCCGGCCAAGCCTCCGGCGGAGTCGGTAACGGGATCGTTGCCCCAAGTCGCTCAAGCGCAGCCACAACCAAAACCGTCAGCGCCGGCGGCAGCGCCGGGGCAGCCATCGCCGTCAGCAGCGTTGCCGCAATCGCCGCCTTCAGCGCCGGCGCCGGCATCGCCGCAGGAGCGTTTGCGGACTGCCGCGTCGGTGCCGATCGAGCCCGATGCGGTGATTTACCCCGAGCTCGCGCAGGACTTCGGCCTGATGTCCGAACTCGCCCATTTTGTCAGGGCCAGCGGCTATCGCTGCGACAGCATCAGCGCACTTGCGCCGCTTCGGCCGCTCGCGCCGTCCCGCGGATACAAATTGGTGTGCAATCGCTTCAGCTACAAATATGCCATCGAGAACAAAGACGGCGGCTCGATCGTGACCGTGGAATAGCTGAAAATACGCGAGCGGGGTTGTCCCGCTCGAGCGGGCGTGGACTGCCTGACAACGAGCAATCGCATGGCAACCGCGCGCCGCGAAGCTAGGTCGAGTAACATGGCCGGCGCGCCGTGGCTTAATATCGGCATGGTTCAAGGCCCGCTGCGCAAGCTTGAGGTTGCCCGTCTCGAACGCGTCGGCTATCGGAAGAGCTTGCAGGTATCCTGCGACCAAGGCCGGATCTTAATTTCATGTTCAGCGTGAGGCCGTTACGATAAAGTGCTGATTTTGGATTTCACAGACGAAATTTGGCAAGATGGCGAAATCATCGAAGCTTGTGGTGGTGAAGCGCGGGAAGGTCCTATTGGTGCGGCGCAAGCGCGACCGACTGTGGATGTTCCCTGGCGGCCGCAAACGTGCCCGTGAGAGCGAGAAAGATTGCCTCCGCAGGGAGATCAGGGAGGAACTACCCAAGCTCAGGCTTGGGCGTGTTCGCCTCTGGAAGGAGCTGAAGGCCACGAACCGTCGCTCAGGCAAAAAAATGAGTGACGCGATTTTCGTTGCCAGAAAAGCCGCCGGCCAATTGAAGATTGGCGATAAGAGGGAAATCGACAAAGCGATCTGGCGCAAGCCCCGCGGTATCAGACTTACCGCTACGTCGCGTTACGTCAGGGATAAGCTGTTTCCGAATTAGGCACCCTCGCGACTGAAGGCGAAACTTGGCACGTCGCGTTGTGGAGCTAAGCCAAGATAGCCTTCGGATTTCGAGTGCGCGACGTTTTCGAGACGGCGGTCCGGCCATAGGGTGCTCATCTGCGAGCGTGCCAGTGCAGCGGCGCCGGCATGCCGTGCGCGCGCAATCGGTGTGGTGGCACTGACGAGCCACCGGCGAAAGCTCCGATCGCGCGCGTGACGCTCGAGCGACGAGGAATGTCATGGCGGATGACGTCACCGACCTGGAAATTGCGGTCCTTTGCGATTTGTTGGACGGACCGGGCGTGGATCTGAGGGCGCACAAACGGGGCGTTCTTGAAGCACTTTTTTCCAAAGGGCTTATCGAGCCGGCAAAAGACAAGCCTGAAAGATTTCAACTGACCGGCAAAGCTCACCACCTTCTGGCCGAACGAGGCGTTGGAATTAGCGGAGGCTAGCCATCTCCACGTCAGTCCAGTGCGGGGCTTTTATTGGTCTCTCGGTTCATGGCCATGGCAGCCGGCCGAGCGGCCAAAGCAACACGACAACAAGGATCACCGCGACGACTGCCAAGGTGACCGCAACCGCCACAATCGTCTGTTGGCTCATGGGCGCTCCGCGCGGATTTGTTGAGGACAGACAGCGAACGCACTTCGGGAATTTTTCGAGACTCTCTGCGCCGATTTCGGCAGTTTAGCTCTATTTCGTTGCCTTATTGCAACTCCGCGGCCTAAAGCAGCAGTGCAGGACGTGCAGTTTTTCAAAGGATTTTATGGTCGGAGTGCCGCGATGCATCGCCAGGCGATCTTCTTCGTCCGTTCCGCAAGCGATAGGGTGAGTTCGGCATCTTTCGCCGCAAGGGCTGCCGTCGACCAACGGCGGCATTGACGATCTTGAGAGTTCGGAGAGTGCTTCCAGGCACCTACGCATAAAACTGGCTCTACAAAACGAGGCTCAATGCCCAGTCGCGCCAAAAGCGGCCGAGTTGCTGCGTTTGCACGAAATGACGCATCGGGCCATTGGCGGAAAATCAGCAGCCGCTCGTGACGTCGTTGGTAACGCTAAGTGTCACATCAACGACGCCTGCGCGGTTCTTGGTCTGCAGACCCAGGCCGCACTTTTGGAACACTTTCAGCATCGGGATATTTTCCGGCAGGACTTCCGCAATCAGTTCCTTGATCCCGGCGTCGCGGGCAAGCTGCGTGAGATGGCGCATCAGGGCCGGCCCGATGCCTCGTCCCTGATAATCGTCGATCACGGCGAACGCGACCTCGGCCGTTCCCGGCCGCACGACGACGTAACGTCCGCCGCCGGCGATGAAGCGTCGACCGGCGTCTTCCGCAACGGCGACCAGAGCCACGTGCTTGACGAAATCGACCTCGAGGAAGTACGTCCTTTCACTCTCCGAAAAATGTCGCTTGGCGCCGAAGAACCGGCGATACAGAGATTGCGCGCTGGTACGGTCCACGGCCGCGAGCATGTCTTCCTCGTCGGTCGGCTTTAAGGAGCGAATTTCGATCTGGCGGCCATCGCGCAGCCGCTCCACGGCCGAGTATTTCGCTGCGTCTGTCATGATTGGAGAATCCCAGTGGCGGATAATCTGCGGCAGTCGCCGGTTTCGCCATGGATGGCGATGGCCGATCATTCGCGCCCGGCGCGCCAGCCTTCGATCTGGTAGCGATCGGTCAAGCCAAACTCGTTCTTCAGGGCCGCCAACAATCTCAACAATTTCTTCTGCAGTTCCTCGGCGTGCGGCTGATGCGCCCGCGTGGCGTCGACGGCGCCTTGAAAGGCCGCAATCGCCAGCGAATAGAATTCCGCGCTGCCCATGAAGTGACGGCTCGCTATTTGTCGCGTGCGTTGGCCGAGCTGGCCGACGGGCACGTCGCCGCGGAAATAGCCGGTGAACAGGTCCATCAACAGTAATCGTTTGGTGCGCAGTTGTCGGCTGCGGTAAGCCAGCAACATCCAGATGAGGATTCCGAGCAGAAGGATTCCCCAAACGGTGTACAGAATGGTGTCGCCGTGCATGGGACTAGCTCAGTCGATCATATGTTGTGTCCACGGTCAGTGCTGGCTTGGCTGGACGGCAGGGATTTGTGCCCCAGATTCCATCCACTGCTCATAGCTCTGGAACTTCAGACCTAGCGTCTCGTAGTGCACGCGCAGATAGCCGTCGGGGCCGCGGACGACGGCGCTCGGCATCACCTGCCGCACTTCCTGCGCCATCACCCCGACATACACCTTGTCGCTGCCGTTGTAGCTAAAGCGATAAAAGCCAAGACCGTTGTCGAGATATCCAAGCAGCGCGACGTCGTGCTTGAGCCGGATATCCGAGCGCCGGCCGCCACCACGGCCGCCGCCGCCGCGCATCCCACCACCGGCGCGCATTCCGCCGCCATGACCTCCGCCGGTCCGAACGTGGGCGGCGCGGCCGCCGCCGCCGGCATGCACGCCACCGGCACGGCCGCCACCGCCGCCCCGGGCATGGCTGCCGCGGCCACCGCCGCCGCGGTTCGCGTGCGCTGCGTGATGGCCGCCGCGAGACGCCGCCTTATTGCCTGTTGCCGGGCGATTGGATGCACGATGTCTTTCGCCGGCGTTGGTTCGCCCGCCACCGGCGCCGGGCTTGAGCACCTGCTGCCCGCCGCTACCGCGGAAGTTCAGCTGTTGCCCGCCACCCCGATTGCCAGTCCTCTGACGATGTTCGACCCGGGGCTGCCATCTGTTGCCGACGTTGTTGCCGCCGCCGATCGGCCGATTGACGACGAGATTGTTCCGGCCCCAATTGACTCCACCGCCCCAATAGCGGCCGCCCGTCGCCCAACGGCCAAGCGCGTAGCCAGCGCCGAACGCAATTCCCGTCGCAATAACGCCCGCAGCGATGTAGCCGGGCGCGCCGAAGTAATATGGCGGATACTCGGGATAGGGCCAGTCACCGTAGACGACGCCCGGATCATAATACGGCACAAAAACCGTGTCGGGGTCCGTCGGCTCGATGGCGACGACCTGCCTGCCTTCTACCTGCTGGACGGAGACGTTCTGCTCTTTGGTCGATGTCAGCTTATTGTTGGCCTGAGCCTTCACGCGCAAGCGCTGTATGGCATCCATCACATCGGCCTGCTGGGCAACGACGGCGTCGCCGAGCTTCTCGGTCCAATCGAGCTTCTCGCTCATCATTTGCAGGACTGACGGCGTTGCCACCAGGGACTTGATGCTCTCGTCCCACGGCTGCTTGTCGACTGCGGCCTTCAACGGATCGCCGGTGAGATTCTTGTTCGCTTCGACCCAGCGTTCGGCCTGCACGATGTCCAGCGGATAGGCCGACGCCATCAGAACCTGTGCCAGCAATGGATCTGGATAGAGCGCAATCGGCGCAACGAGCTGATCGAGTTCGGCAGGCTTTAGGGGATGCGTTGCCGACGCTGCGGCGGATGGGGTTGACGTCTGCGCATTTGCGGCAAATGGCGCGAGAACCATGATCGCCAACGCTATTGACCGGATTGCCGATAAAGACATCTTCGCCTCCCGTGCTGGCGTCCTGATCCCTTGGCTACTGACCTTTGTTATTTGCCATTCGCTCGTTCGTTATTCCCTAGTCGATGATGTGATAACCACCGTCGATATAAAGGACTTCGCCGGTGATGACGCGGGCGGCGTCGTGGGCCAGGAAAGCCGTGGCAACGCCGACGTCGTCGATGCTGACAAGACGATGCGAGGGCGTCTTCACCTTCGCCTTTTCGAGCAGCGCGTCGAATTCGGGAATGCCGGACGCCGCGCGGGTCGCCAGCGGCCCCGGCGAAACCGCGTGCACCCGTATTCCCTTCGGACCGAGCTCGGCTGCGAGGTAGCGCACGGCGCTCTCCAGCGCGGCTTTGGCGACGCCCATGATATTGTAGTTCTTCACCACCATCTGGCTGCCATAATAGGTCATGGTGAACAAAGTGCCGCCGTCGGGCATCAAAGGCTCCGCCAAATGCGCCATGCGGATGAAGCTCCAGCACGAAATCTCCATCGTGGTCAGGAAGCCGTCGCGCGACACGTCGACGACGCGCCCCTCGAGCGCTTCCTTCGGCGAAAACGCGATCGAGTGAACGACAAAATCCAGCTTTCCCCACGTTTTGGCGACGGTCTCGAACAATGCCTCCATTTGGCCCGGCACGCGCGCGTCGAGCGGCATGACGATTGCGGCGTCGAGTTCCCGCGCCAGGGGCTCGACATATTTTTTGGCTTTGTCGTTGAGGTAGGTCACGGCGAGTTCGGCACCGAACGCGCGAAAAGCCTTGGCGCAACCCCACGCGATCGATTGATCGTTGGCGATGCCGACAATGAGGCCCCTTTTTCCTTCCAGCAGCATGGCTCTTACCGCGGGAATCATGGGCCAAATCCCTTGTCGCCAGCGTTTTAGCTATCGCTACCGCACGGTAGCGATAATAAACAACATAGATTTGATGCAGCGCAAAGGCCTCGTCGCCTTTCTCAGTTATTCTGGTTAGACTAGGATGTTCGGCTACATCAACCTGTCAGAAATGCGATTTAAGCTGCCTTGTCATTGTAGTTTGAATTTCGTTTTTTCGCGCGGCATTGATATCGAAGCATAACGCAAACGTGATCGTAAGATGGAATGGGAGACGCAAAGCGCAAGCCATCCGCAGGAGTGATTGGAAGAAGGAATAACAAATGACCGAGCGCGACGCTGTCCAATCGCGGAAATTGCCCGAGACGCCCGCTCTTGGGAATTTGTTTGCTTCAGCGTTCGAATACCTGGTCGATGCTGGGCAGCGGAGCATCCTGTTCTGGGATGTGATGCGGCAGCGCGGCAATCAATATCGCGAGCACATGGCTGAGGCCGCGCCCCATGTTCTCGATTATCAGGCTGAACTGATTATCGACGGCCGCCGCCTCGAACGGCCGGTCAATTACTGTCTTGCGCGTATCATCCCGCCGACTGGCGTCACGGTCGACCCGGCGCAAAGACCATTCGTCGTCGTCGATCCGCGCGCCGGCCACGGTCCGGGCATCGGCGGCTTCAAGGCCGACAGCGAAATCGGAGTCGCGCTGAAAGCCGGACACCCGTGTTACTTCATCGGCTTTCTACCGGAACCGATGCCCGGCCAAACGATCGGCGACATCGCCCGCGCGGAAGCGGTTTTCCTGAAAAAGATCATCGAGCTTCACCCGGAAGCCGACGACAAGCCATGTGTGATCGGCAATTGCCAGGCCGGCTGGGCAATCATGATGCTGGCGGCACTGCGCCCCGATTTGTTCGGGCCGATCATCATCGCTGGCTCGCCGCTGTCGTACTGGCAAGGCGTGCATGGCAAGTATCCGATGCGCTATTCAGGCGGGCTGCTCGGCGGCAGCTGGCTCACGGCGTTCGCAAGCGATCTCGGCAACGGCAAATTCGACGGCGCCTGGCTGGTGCAGAATTTCGAGAACCAGAACCCCGCCAACACCTACTGGACCAAGCAATACAATCTTTATTCCAAGATCGATACCGAAGCGCCGCGGTATCTCGGCTTTGAGCGCTGGTGGGGCGGACACGTCAATCTGAACGCCGAGGAGATTCAATTCATCGTCGATGACTTGTTCGTCGGCAATAAACTCGCCGCCGGCGAAATTCACACATCCGACGGGCTGGCGATCGACCTGCGCAACGTTCGTTCGCCGATCGTCGTCTTTTGCTCGGAAGGCGACAACGTCACGCCGCCGCAGCAGGCGCTGGGCTGGATTCTCGATCTGTACGACGATGTCGACGAAATCCGCGGCTACGGTCAGACTATTGTTTACACGATCCACAAAAGCATCGGCCATCTCGGCATCTTTGTTTCCGGTAAAGTGGCGCGCAAGGAGCACGACGAGTTTTCCAGCAATATCGACATGATCGATACGCTGCCGCCGGGGCTCTATGAGGCCCTCTTCGAACGCAAGACGGCGGAAACTGCCGGCGCCGATCTCGCCGGCGGCGACTGGGTGATGCGCTGCGAGGCCCGCACCCTCGACGACATTCGAGCGCTTGGCGGCAATAATGCCGCCGACGAGCATTGCTTCGAAACAGTCGACCGCGTGTCGCAGGCCAATCTCGCGCTCTACCGCACCTTCATGCAGCCGGTTGTCCGGGCCCTGGCCAATCCGCCTTTGTCCGACGCAATCCAAAAGCTTCATCCCTTGCGGCTGCAATATGAGCTTTTCTCGGACGCCAATCCGCTGATGGCGCCGATCGCCGGTTGGGCCGACGCGGTGCGTGAAAACCGAAGACCGGCGGCCGCCAACAATCCGTTCCTTGCCATGCAGGAGCAGGTTTCGGATCAAGTCGTCGCGGCTCTGGATGCGTGGCGCGTGTTCAGCGAGACATGCGCCGAGCGCACCTTCATGGCGGCCTACGGGTCCAAAGCCTTGCAGGCGGCGGCCGGCGTCGATTCGCATTCAGCGGTGCCGGTGCGTAAGGCGGCCAAAAGCCTGCTTCATCACAAAGTTATCGAGCAACGCATCGCCGACCTCAGGTCGCGCATCGCATCCGGCGGATTGCGCGAGGCGTTCATTCGCGCGCTCATCTTTGCCGGCATGGACCGGGCCGCGATAGACGAGCGCGGTTTCGAGGTCGTGCGCCGCATTCGTCAAAACCACAGCGATGCCCCGTTGTCCGCGTTCAAGGCGACGGTGCGCGAGCAATTCGATATGCTGCTGATCGATACCGAAGCCGCGCTCGCGGCGATTCCGTCCATGCTCCCCAACGACGCAGCGACGCGGCAGCGTGCATTCGACCTAATTTGCGAGATCTTGAGCGCCCGTGGCCGCCATTCGAGCGAAGACCTCAAACGCATCCGGCGCGTCGGCGGATTGTTCGACACCGACGGCCAATTGAGCGTCCGCAGCCATCTCGCCATCGCATCCGATGTTCAAGATGAACCGCAGGCGAGGGCCTCATAAGCGGTCTGTCCAAGGCCGGCGGATAAGGCGCACGTAACCATGGCCGACCCGAGCATCGCCTCTACAGAACGCGCCGCACCCCCAGCGCAGGCTGGGTCGCCTTCGAAATACGACCGGCTGATTGCCGAAGCCAAACGCGTCGCCTCGGCGAGCGCGGTCGTCGTACATCCGTGCGACGAGACTTCGCTGCGCGGCGCGATCGAGGCGGCGAAAGTCGGACTGATCAGGCCGATACTGGTCGGTCCGGCCGCCAAGATCAGCCAAGTTGCGCGCGAGCATCAGATCGATATTAGCGCGTTCGAGGTCGTCGATGCCCCCCACAGCGACGCCGCCGCCGCGAAAGGCGTCGAATTGATCAGGGCGGGGCAGGGCGAATTATTGATGAAAGGCAGTCTGCATACCGATGAATTGATGCGGGCGGTTACGTCTTCGAGCACTGGCTTGCGGACCGAACGGCGGATCAGCCACGTGTTCGTCATGGACGTGCCGTCGCACGCCGAGACATTGTTTATCACCGACGCCGCGGTGAACATTTTTCCAGACCTCGATGCCAAGCGCGACATTGTCCAGAACGCCGTCGATCTTTTCATCGCCATCGGACTCGGCAAGCCGCGGGTGGCCATTCTCTCCGCGGTGGAGACGGTGACGTCTAAAATTCCCTCAACGATCGACGCGGCGGCTCTGTGCAAGATGGCCGAGCGGCGACAGATCACCGGCGCGACGCTCGATGGCCCGCTCGCCTTCGACAACGCCGTCGAGCCCGAGGCGGCGCGGATCAAAGGTATTCAGTCGCCGGTCGCCGGCAGGGCGCAGATTCTGGTCGTGCCTGATCTTGAGGCCGGTAACATGCTGGCAAAAAATCTCATTTACCTGGCGAAGGCGGATTTGGCGGGTCTGGTGCTCGGCGCGCGGGTACCGATCGTGCTGACGTCGCGGGCAGATTCAGTGCGCAGCCGCATGGCGTCCTGTGCGGTTGCCGTGCTTTACGCCGCGGCGCGCCGCCGCGCGGCGACCGGGCCGGCAGTGTGACGCCATGAATGCGGTTCTGGTCGTCAATGCCGGCTCATCAAGCGTCAAATTCCAGCTCTTCGACATTGCCGCAGCCGATAAATTGCGCCGGCTCATCAAGGGGCAGGTGGACGGCATCGGCACGCGGCCGCGGCTTCGCGCCGAAACGGGCGACGGATCGACGCTGATCGACCAACACTACGCCCCGAACGAAATTGCCGACGTGGCGGCGGCGATTGCCGCAGCCGGGCATTGGTTGCGCGATGCCCAGGCGATTGAGCTTGCCGCCGTCGGCCATCGCGTTGTCCATGGCGGTCCCGACTACGACCGGCCCGTGCGCGTCGACCAGGACGTGCTCTCTCGCCTGGAGCGCTACGTTCCGCTCGCGCCGTTGCATCAGCCCAACAACTTGGCTCCGATCCGGGCCCTGCTCGCAAGCCGTCCGGAATTGCTGCAAGTCGCTTGCTTCGACACCGCCTTTCACCGCTCGCACGATGCTGTCACCGACCACTACGGCATACCGGAGCGCTTTTATCGCGAAGGCGTCAGGCGATACGGATTTCACGGACTCTCTTACGAATACGTCGCCGGACGTTTGCGCGAAATCGCTCCCAGCATCGCCGAGTGCCGGGTGATCATCGCCCACCTCGGCAGCGGCGCTTCGATGTGTGCGCTGGCGGAAGGAAGGAGCGTCGACAGCACAATGGGTTTCACGGCCCTCGACGGGCTGCCGATGGGGACGCGATCGGGCCAGATCGATCCCGGCGTGCTGCTCTACATGCTCACTGAGAAGGAAATGAGCGCGGAAGCGGTGCAAGACCTGCTCTACCGGGAGAGCGGATTGAAGGGAATGTCCGGCGTCAGCAACGATATGCGCGAGTTGGAGGCCAGTAAGGACGCCGCGGCAAAGCTGGCGATCGACTACTTTGTGCATCGCATCGGCCTGAATGCAGGAATGCTGGCGGCAGCGCTCGGCGGGCTCGACGCGTTCGTGTTCACCGCCGGTATCGGCGAGAATTCCGCCACGATCCGGACCCGCGTGGCGGAAAAACTTGCGTGGTTTGGCGCCGTTTTTGATCCGATCGCGAATCGGAACGGGAACACCGTTTTTTCACAGCCCGAGAGCAAAGTCGCGCTCTATATCGTGCCGACCGACGAAGAATTGATGATTGCGCGGCACACGTTGTTGCTGTTGGCCACCCGAGCCGGGCATGCGGATCCGACCGCCGTGAAATCGGCGTTTGTCTGAAATGTCAATTGGATTAACGTTGACTTGCGTCAACGCCGGGCGTGGAAAAGATGGCCAATAAAAGCGCGACAATATAACGAGGGAGGTCGATCATGAGCCGTTTCCTTATCGTTGCTGCTGCTGGCCTTGCGATCGTTTTGACGGCGTCAACGTCCGCCTCGGCGTTTCATTGTGTAGCGCACAGTGGCAACGGAGCGGCGGGCTGGGCCGATCGCATCATCCTCGAAAGGGCGCAGTGGGTCGCGCTGCGTTCGTGTGCGGCAGCCGGAGGCAATGCCGGCGGCCATCATTGCCACATTGTCCACTGTCGCTACTAACGAACTTGGCAGAGTCGACAGCGGAAGGCGTGTCCGATGACCGAGTATCCCTGGCGAACAATTTCATGTTCGGTCAAAACCTAACGTTCGTCAACAAATCCAATTGATCTTCATCTGGGAAGGAACTAGCGTCGCCAACATGCACTCAGTGTCTCTTCGGGACTGAATAGTTCTCTCTGGAACGTTCAAAAAAAGGACACTTGCAATGCATCGTCGTTTTCTGCTTGTCGCCCTGCTTGTGTCCGCGTTCGCGGTCCTCAGCGTGCCGTTGCCGTCCGCACTGTTGGATTCGCGCAGCGCCGGATTGTTGTCGCCGGTTGCCGAAGCAAAATCAAAATTCCAGAGCCTGCTCGACCGGGTGCTCGGGCGAACGATGCCGGATGGCATCTTCAAGACCAACGGCCGCATAGAGGCCACACAGGTCGATGTCGCGGCGAAATATCCGGGCCGGCTCGTCGATATCACCGTCGAGGAAGGCAGCGAGGTCAAGGCCGGGCAAGTCGTCGGCCGGGTGTCGTCGCCCGAATTCGAAGCGCAGTTGCGGGCGGCGCAGTCCAATCTGGAGAAGGACAAGCAGGCGCTGGCCGAAGCAGAATCGCTGATCGACCAGCGCAAGTCGGTGCTTGCCGCTGCCAAGTCCGATTTTGAGCGCGGGCAGGAGCTCGTCGGCAAACAGATCATCACGCAGCAGACGTTCGATCAGCGGCGTCGCAATTATGAGGGAGGAGAGGCTAACGTCCAAGGCGCGATCGCGCAGCGTGAACAAGCCGATGCCGCGATCAAGAGCGCGCAAGCCGAGGTCGAGCGCATCGAGGCGATTTTGCACGACCTGATTCTTGTCTCGCCCAGAACCGGGCGTGTGCAATACCAACTGGCGCGCAACGGCGAAGTGGTCGCCGCGGGCGGAAAGGTCTTTACTATTCTTGACCTGCACGACGTCTATATGACGGTCTTTGCGCCAGCGGCGGTCGCCGGCAGGCTTGAGGTCGGCGGTGAAGCCCGCATTATTCTGGATCCGGTTCCCGAATATGTGGTTCCCGCTTCAGTGAGCTTTGTCGCCGCCGACGCGCAATTCACGCCGAAGACCGTGGAGACCAAGGACGAGCGCGAAAAACTGATGTTCCGCGTCAAGCTGCGATTGGATGCGGATGTGCTCAAACAATATAGCCGGCGAGTGAAGACGGGCGTGCGTGGGCTCGGCGTCGTGCGCACCAACACCGCGACTGCCTGGCCAGAAGACCTGCACGTCAAGCTGCCGCAATGACCGACGCCATCGTCGCCCGGCTCGACGGTGTGTCGCACCGCTACGGGGCGACCGTCGCGCTCGACGATGTCACCATCGAGATCCCGGCTCGCAAGATGATCGGGGTGATCGGGCCGGATGGCGTTGGCAAGTCGACCATGCTGGCGCTGATTTCCGGGGTGCGCAGGGTGCAAAGCGGCAAGGTCATCGTCTTCGACGGCGACGTGACCAAGCGGTCGCACCTCAAAGGCCTGCGCGCCCGCGTTGCCTATATGCCGCAAGGCCTGGGCCGCAATCTCTATCCAACACTTAGCGTGTTCGAGAATATCGATTTCTTCGGCCGGCTGTTCGGGCAATCGGCTGCCCAGCGTCGCGCGAAGATTACCGAGCTATTGACGGCCACGGCGCTAAACCCATTCGAGGATCGACCAGCCGGCAAGCTTTCCGGCGGCATGAAGCAGAAGCTCAGTCTTTGCTGCGCGCTGATCAACGATCCGGATTTGCTGATCCTCGACGAACCGACCACCGGCGTCGATCCGTTGTCGCGCGGCCAGTTCTGGGACCTGATCAACACCATCCGTGCGCGCCGGCCGCAGATGAGCGTGATAGTCGCGACCGCCTATATGGACGAAGCGCAGCGCTTCGACTGGCTGATGGCGATGGACGACGGCAAGATCATCGCCCACGGCACGCTGCAGGAAATGCTGGACAAGGCGGGAGAGCCGACGCTCGAGGAAGCGTTCATCGCGCTGCTGCCGGAGCAAAAGCGGGCGCAGCATCAAAAAGTGATCGTGCGGCCGCGCATCGCTGCGCCGGATGAAGTGCCGGCGATCGAGGCCGAAGGATTGACACGGCGGTTCGGCGATTTTGTCGCCGTCGATCACGTCAATTTCCGCATCGCACCCGGCGAAATCTTCGGCTTCCTCGGCTCCAATGGCTGCGGCAAGTCCACCACCATGAAGATGCTGACCGGGTTCCTGCCGGCAACCGACGGCTGGGCGAAGCTGTTCGGTAAGCCGATGGGCTCCAACGACATGGAGATGCGCCGCAACGTCGGTTACATGACGCAGGCATTTTCGCTTTATGGCGAGCTCACGGTGCGGCAGAATCTCGAGCTGCACGCGCAACTCTATCACCTGCCGTCGGATAAGATCGGAAGCCGTGTCAAGGAGCTTTTGCAGCGCTATGACCTCGAAGGAGTCGCCAACTCCAAGCCTGAGAGCTTGCCGCTCGGCATCAAGCAGCGGCTCCAGCTCGCCGTCGCAGTGTTGCACGCGCCCGCGATTCTCATCCTCGACGAACCGACTTCTGGCGTCGATCCGATCGCCCGCGACGCTTTCTGGCGGTCGATGATCGATCTCTCCCGCGACGACGGCGTTACGATTTTTCTTTCCACCCACTTCATGAACGAGGCAGAGCGCTGCGACCGCATCTCGCTGATGCATGCCGGGAAGGTGCTTGCGGTCGGTGCCCCCATGGATCTCGTGAAGGAGCGCGGCAGCGATTCTCTGGAGGACACCTTTGTCGGCTATCTCGCCGACGCCGCGGGTATCGACCGCACCAAGAACGTCGAAGCGCCACCGCCGGGCGCCACGCCAAGCGAAGCAGAACCGGTCCGGCCGCTGCGACGGTTCGATATCGCGCGGCTGTGGGCGTATGCGCGCCGCGAGACTGTCGAACTGCTGCGCGACCCGATCCGGCTCGCCTTCGCCGTCGTCGGCCCCATCATTCTGATGTTGGCCTTCGGCTATGGCATTTCCTTCGACATCGAAAACCTGCAAATGGCGGCGTTCGATCAGGACGACACGCCGCAAAGCCGCCAACTGCTCGACGGCTTTTCCGGCTCCCGGTATTTCTCGGTGCAGCCGCCGATCACTTCGGCGGCCCAGGCCGATCGCCGCTTGCGCAGCGGCAATACCCAGGTCGTCGTCGAAGTGCCCGCCGGATTCGGCCGCGATCTGCTCAGGGGCGCCAAGCCGGAAGTCGACGGCACGGTCGACGGCGCCATGACTTTCCGCGGCGAGACGGCGAGAAACTACGTTACCGGCGTGGTACGGACGCAGGGTGACGAACTCGAACGCCAATTGCGCAAGGCCGGCAGCCCGAACACCTGGAGCGACCAGGATATTCAGACGCGCTTTCGCTACAACCAGGCCTTTCTCAGCGTCAATGCCATGGTACCGAGCGTGTTCATGCTGATGCTGTGCCTGATCCCGGCCATCATGTCGGCGATCGCCGTGGTGCGCGAGAAGGAAACCGGCTCCATCGCCAACTTTCGTTCGACGCCTGTCACCAAATTCGAGTTTCTGCTCGGCAAGCAGGTTCCCTATGTCGCCGTCGCCATGGTGAATTTCGTGTTCTTGCTGTTAATGGCGATCTTTGTATTCGGCGTGCCGCTCAAAGGGCCGTTTCTGACGTTGCTGATCGGCACCATCGTCTACGTGGTCGCGACAACCGGCTTCGGGCAGCTTATTTCGTCGTTTACCCGTACCCAGGTCGCCGCGGTATTTGCCACCGCGATCCTGTCGATCGTGCCGGCGGTGAATTTTTCGGGGCTGTTCGCGCCAGTGTCTTCGCTCTCCGGAACCGCGAAAATTCTCGGCCTGACGTTTCCGTCGGCCTGGTATCAGCCGATCACCGTCGGCGTGTTCGCCAAGGCGCTCGGGCTGTCCGCCCTTTGGTTTAACGTGGTCGCGATCTGTATCATCGCGCTCGCGTATCTGATCCTTTCGCTGTTGTTGCTACGCAAGCAGGAGGCGTGAGGTGGATACTCCCGGCACGCAACCGGTTGCAAAGCTGGCCGAAGCGCGCACGGTGACGTTGCGCGATCACCTGGTCAATATCTTCCGCCTGGTGATCAAGGAGCTGCGCAGCATCCGGTCGGACCCGACCATGCTCATCCTGGTCGTGTACGCGTTCAGCATCTCCGTCAACACGGTGGCCACCGGAGCGGTGACAGAAGCGACCAATCTCTCGGTCGGCATTGCCGACGAGGACGGCTCGGAACTGTCAAGGCAGATCGCCGAAGGGTTGGTGCGGCCGACGTTCCAGCCGGCTGTGCAAATCAGGGCATCCGAGATCGACGCGAAAATGAACAAGGGCGAGTTGCTGTTTGTCGTCGAGATACCCCCGAACTTTCAGGCCAACGTGCTGGCGCAGCGCCAGACCGAGATCCAGATCAATGTCGACGCGACGGCGGTAGCTCAAGCCGGTAACGGCTCCAATTACCTGAAAACCGCCATAGCCAACGAAGTGCAACAGTTCATGAATGCGCGCGGAATTTCCGGTGGCTCGCCGATCAATCTTGTCGTGCGCGCCGATTTCAATCCCAACTTGAAGACGGCCTGGTTCTCGGCGATGACGCAGGTCATCAATCAGATCACCCTCCTGACCGTGATTCTGACCGGCGCCGCGCTGATCCGTGAGCGCGAGCAGGGCACGGTCGAGCATCTTCTGGTCATGCCCGTGGTGCCGGCGGAAATCATGTTGGCCAAGATGTTCGCCAACGGTCTCGTCATCCTTGTCGCGGCGATGCTGTCGCTGCAATTCGTCGTTCACTGGTGGATCGGCGCACCGATCGCCGGCTCGATCTTTCTCTTCCTCCTCGGCGCGGCGCTTTATGCGCTCGTGGTCGCAGCTCTCGGCATCCTGCTTGGTACGCTGTCGACCACGATGGGCCAGTTTGGGCTTTTGGCGATGCCGGTCCTGATCGTCACCCAATTGCTGTCCGGCAGCAGCACGCCGATGGAGACCATGCCGATCTGGTTGCAATACGTGATGCGGACGATCAGCCCGACGCCACACTTTGTTTCGTTCGCGCAGGCCGTGCTGTTTCGCGGCGCCGATATCACGCTGGTCTGGCGGCCTCTGGTCGCCATGCTCATCATTGGTGTGGTCTACTTCGCATTTGCGCTGCGCCGCTTCCGCCGCGTGATCTTCGGGAGCTAAACCGTCATGGCAAAGAAGAAAATGGTTGAGCACGGCAAGATGGAGCGCAAGCTCTACGAAAAGGAGTTGCGCAAGCTGCAGGTCGAGCTGTGCCACGTGCAGGATTGGGTGAAAGCCAAGGGGCAACGCATTATCGTGCTGTTCGAGGGTCGCGACGCGGCCGGCAAAGGCGGCACGATCAAGGCCATCACCGAGCGCGTCAGCCCACGCGTCTTTCAAGTCGTCGCCTTGCCCGCGCCATCCGATCGCGAGAAGACGCAGATGTACGTGCAACGTTACATCAGACGGTTCCCGGCCGCCGGCGAAATCGTCATCTTCGACCGCAGCTGGTACAACCGCGCCGGTGTCGAAAATGTCATGGGGTTTGTTGACAAGGCGGAGGTGGAACGCTTCCTCAGCGTGTGTCCCGAATTCGAACGATACGTTACCGACGCTGGCATCCTGCTGGTCAAATTCTGGCTGGAAGTGGGGCAGCACGAGCAGGAAAAAAGGTTCCTGGCGCGCATCAACGATCCCCTTCGGCATTGGAAGCTTAGTCCAATGGATCTGGAATCGTATCGCCGCTGGTACGATTATTCGCGTGCGCGAGACGCGATGCTCAAGGCTACCGACACCGACTATGCGCCGTGGCACCTTGTGAGGTCAGACGACAAGCGGCGCGCGCGGCTGAACTGCATCTCCAAATTGCTTGATCTGATCCCCTACAAGAAAGTGCCGCGGCCGAAGGTCAAACTCCCAAAGCGGTCGAGCAAAGGGCACTACGACGATCGGGCGTCGTTGCGCGGGCGGAATTTTGTCGCCGAGCGGTTCTGACGGTGAGCGTTGGGGCCAGCGACTGAATTCGAATGCGTGGAATTGTTCGCACATGGCACATCACGGACTTGGCAACCGACTTGGCAACGGACTTGGCAATTGATTCGATGCATGTCCGCTTTTCGCTCAAGCGCCGTATTTCGCCAAATAAACAGCGGGGCAAAGCGCGTACCCAAAAGCCTAGTCAGTCAGTCTGAGGTTTGGCCTCGATGATCGGGTTCGGACAGAGGCGGAATCCTTTGAAAGAATTTTTGAAGACGACGATCATTGGCGCAACGTCTTTCCTACTGCCTGCTGCGCTCGTCCTGTTTATTTTATCCTACGCACTGCGGCTCGTAAGACGTCTTGCGGCGCCCATTTCGCAAAGTCTCAAGTTGGATCAGCTGGGCGACCTTGCCGGCATCGGTGCCGCCACGGTCCTTTCAGTCCTCGTTCTGGTCCTTATTTCGTTCGTCGCGGGCATTTTAGCTCGCACCGTTGTCGGCGGCCGCCTTAGCCGCTGGTCGGAGACCTCTCTTCTCGGCCGCCTCCCGCATTACCAGCTGATAAAAAGTATGGCTGAAGGCCTTGCCCATATCGAGAGCGCAAGCGGTTTAAAGCCGGCCTTGGTCAGTATCGAGGACGGTTGGCAGATCGGATATCTGCTGGAAAAGCTGGAAAACGACTGGGTCGCGGTGTTTTTGCCGCAGGCTCCCACACCGATGTCCGGCAACATCATGTACTTTCCGATTAACCGTGTACGGACACTCGACATCACCATGGTTCAGGCGATGTCCATCGTGAAAGCGATTGGGGTCGGTTCCGGCGCGGCTCTTCGCGGCGTCGACCTCAAGCTGCCGAGCGCCGAGGGGTAAAAATTGCCGTTCGGCGTCCTGTTCGCGTTGATCGCAATTGAATTGCAATGTCGGCGTCCCGTCCGCTCTTTCATCATCAATCCGCACGATTTGATGCCGCCGCAAACCAATGCGGGGCGAAAGAGTGTACTCTGTGACCTCGTTCTCCGACCCAAATGAAAAAAATCCGATTGATGCACTGGGCCGTGAGTCAAACTGTTACCGGGAGAAGTGCTATGCGCAAATTGGTCATGGTCGCGGCGACCGTTATCGGCGCGGTGGTAATGTCGGCCTCTCCGATGTCGGTCAGGTTGTCGGCAGAAACGGTTTTGTCCCTGTCTGAGAACAACGCGTTCGCCGAAATTGGCAGACCCGGCACGCCAGGAAGCGTAGCTGGTGTCCACCGCCGAGCGGAGCGCCGGGCGGTGCGGCGCTGCGCGGCGGGAGTCACCTGCAACTACTAAGGCGCCGTCCCGACGCGAGATCGAGCGACAGCGCTCCGCTGGCCGATTTGGACCCACGTGGACCCGCGGCCAGATCGAGGACAATGCTGATCGCGCAGTTAAGCCCGATTTTA
>CAWHHX010000012.1:0-392915 GCA_963829395.1 uncultured Alphaproteobacteria bacterium
TTGGTCGGAGCGCCGAGATTTGAACTCGGGACCCCCAGTCCCCCAGACTGGTGCGCTAACCGGGCTGCGCTACGCTCCGTACCGGGGCGCGACCATAATCCCCGGCGCCCACAGCCGCAATGACTTCGAGGTTGTGCCGATCTTACGGCAACTTCCTCGATTGTCATTCATGCGCCGTCATCGGCCGCTGCCTCCGACAGGAGGCCGCCAAGCGACCGCTCTCCGAAACCGGCCACCCGGCCGCCCCGCAAAATCGCTTGGTTTCGACCGCGCAATCGGCCTTCGCAAATTTTGCGGGAAAATCGGCAGGTGAACAAAAAGCCGTTGGCGGCGCGCCCTAAGGCCATGGCCGCCTAGACCAACGTATATCGCCTTCCGGCATTTGCGCCAGCTACCCCGGTACCATTGCACAATCGAGTGCGTAGCGCGCTCAAACTACGCTCCACCGGCGCAAACAGTTCGTTGCAACGGCTAGTGAGTGTTTGTCATGATCGCAAGAATTGCTGCAATCATCTCGGCGGCGACTTGCGCCGGCCTGGTCCTCAGCTTCGTCTGGTCGATATCGGCGAACGAGACGGCTTTTGCCACCGTTCGCGCGACATCCACCGACAATGCCGTGGTGAACCAGCCACCGGCGCAGCGCTCGTGCAACGAATTCGAAGATTGGTTTCTCAATGCCACATGTTCAAAAGCACATGCAAAACGTAGCGCACGGACCAAGCATCACGTCGCGACCTTCGTGAGCAGCCACGCGGCAGACCACATCGCGTCGGCGAAACGCTAGCCCGATGCCGAGGTGCAGGCCCGGCCAATTGCTACTGGGTTGAAAGCCCGGCCGCGCTGAATTCCTTGGCGGCGCCTGATCGTCGCGGAAACCCGGCTTCCACTTTTCCCGATCATGCTCTACAAGCCGCGCGGGCTCTGCGTCGTTCGCGCAAATCTGCCCGTTCGCGTAAAGTGGCTCACCTTCCTCGACGGCCGCTCCACCGGATCGCAATCGTGAAACGGATTTTCAGCGCGACCATCAACTCGCTGCGGGCGATCGGCTACGGCTTTCGCAGCGAGGCCGCGCTCCGCGAGGAGATGATCCTCCTGGTCGCCGGCCTGCTGTTGGGCCTCGTCATCGCGCCGACCCTCGCCTGGTACGTGGCGATGATCGCCTCGCTGCTCGGCCTGTTGGCGATCGAATTCCTCAACACCGCAGTCGAAAAGCTGTCCGATCACGTCACCCCCGAGCACCATAAGGCGATCGGCCGCATCAAGGACTACGGCTCGGCCGCGGTGTTCTGCGGCATCTGCCTCGCCGGGATCACCTGGCTCGCGGCGCTCGCGCTGCGGATCGGGCTGATCTGAAACGCCCGCCCGCCCGATCCTGGCAAAAACGGCCCCCGCCAATAACGCGATCTTAAGGCAAGGGCGGCTAACAAACGCGGCCGACAAGGCCGCGTCCGTCGATGGCGGTTTTTAGCATTTTCGGGGATGTGAGGGTTCTACCATGGCGTACACATCAGCCAATCCGGAGCCGGCGATCGGCACGGGCGGCGCGAGCCTCGATCGGGCGCTCCGCAAGCTCTTCCCCTCGACGTCCAAGCTGACGTTCAATCCGGTGTTCCGCGCCGCGGTCAACGCCTTCGACATCGTGCCGCGGCTGGTGTTTCCGGAATATCGCGCATTGCCGCCCAACCACCTGCGCATCCGCATCGGCGTCGGCAACCGCATTCTCAACAATCAAAGCCACTTCCTGGTCCACGCCCGCGATTTCTGGATGTTCGTGTTCGCGGAAGGCGTCGCCACCATGCGTTCCGACATCCTCGACATCGGCGTCGGCTGCGGGCGCTGGGCGCATTGGCTGCGCGACTACAACTTTCGCGGCCGGCGTTTTGCCGGCAGCTATGTCGGCATCGATATCGACGAGGAAGCGATTGCCTGGTGCCGGAAAAACTACGACGCCGAGCGGTTCCGTTTCCTGGTCTCGAGCGACACCAGCGTGTCGTACAATCACACCGCCGCCGCGAAATCGGCTTATCGCGTGCCGCTCGCGGACGGCTCGTTCGATCTGGTATTTTCCAATTCGCTGCTGTCGCATCTGCTCGAAGCCGAGCTGGAGAACTATCTGCGCGAGTCCTATCGGCTCCTCAAGGCCGGCGGCGCCATGATGCATTCGCATTTCAACATCGAGCATCCGCCGGCAAGCTACGGCAAGCGGCACACATTCCAATACCGCTTGGGCAACGCGCTGATCGAATCCGAGGCGCAGCCGGAAGCGGCCGTCGCCTACCACACCGATTTCCTGTTCGAGCTGTGCCGGCGTATCGGGTTCGCCGCGAGCGAAATCGTGCACATGCCCGGCGGCGCGCAGCACCAGCCGATCTTGCTGTGCCGCAAATAGCGACTTTGCCCAGCCTAAGCCAGTATTGAGCCTAAGCCAGCATCACGCGTTGGCCGCAGCGACGTCGTTTAACGCCGGGCGGTTCCGTATCCGCCACCCACCCAGCGGTTTGTTCCGTGTTCGTAACGGAACCGCGCGAGCGCGTCGCTTGCGGCATACCGGGTCAAATATCCAAACTGAATGGGTCACAAAAATTTCACCTCTAATTGTGATGGTGCTATAGGGCGATCGGCTGGATGTTCGGAGTTGCGACTTGGATCTCGGCGCCCGCAAGATATTGATTGTCGACGACGTTCGCTTCACCAGGCTTACGCTAGCAAAGATCGTCGGCAGCTTCGGCGCGCCGACCATCCTCGAAGCCGGTGACGGCGAAAGCGCCTTGGCGGTGTTGCAGCACGACGGCGCCGGCACCGATTGCATCATTACCGACCTCGACATGCCCAAGCTCGACGGCGTCGGCCTGCTGCAGGCGGTTCGTACCGGCCGGGCCAACGTGCCGCGGGACACCAAGGTGGTGTTGTTGACCGGCCATTCCGAGTTGGATCGGATTGGACCCGCCCTGCATCTCGACGTCGATGCGTTCCTGGCGAAACCGGCATCGCGCGGTGCGATCGAAGCCTGCTTCCAGCGCCTGTTCGGCACGCCGGCGGGTGCGCCTGCGGCCGAAGCTGACCGCGCGACGCCGGGAAATGGCGCGAGCGTACCGCCCGCCGCGCTCGCGTTGCCGGTCGAGGGCGAGCGCATGGTCGCGGTCCCGGAGATACCCGCCGACGCCGAGCTGGCCCGCGATCTGCTGTTCGGCAATGGCCGCCTGTTGTTGGCCGCCGGGTCGCGGCTCTCCGCCCGCACCAAGGACGCCATCGGCGAGCTACTAGCGATCGCCGGACTGCCGGCCCAGGTGTGGATCCGGACCGCGAAATAAGCCCGTCAGCTTTGCAGCGCGGCGGCCTCGCGATTGGCGTATTCGAGACGCGACGCCAGAATACGCACGATGAATTTGTGGAATGCGTAAGCCAGCGTTGGATCGTCGGCTTCCATCACCGACAGCGCGTCGGCCGAAAGTCGGTAGACCACGCAGGCCTTGTCGACCCGGACTGAAGCGCCGCGCGGGTGGGTGCGGTAGAGGCCCATTTCGCCGAGCACCGTCTGTCCGGCCATGCTGCGCAGTCGCAGCTCCGTGCCGTTGGCCAATTGCAGCAGCACGCTGACGCTGCCGGTATAGATCAAAAACAGCGCGTCGGCCTTGGCGCCTTGCACGAAGATGTACTCGCCGGCTTTGAACTCGAGCTGTTCGAGGTACGATACCAGCCGAACGAACAAGTCGGGGCTGCCGATCTCGCGCGCCAGCCACTGGTCGGCCGAGCGCAACGCCGCCTCGGTGCTGATGCGTTCGGCGATCAGATTGTCTTCGCACCATTCCAGCGCGGCGTCCAAATCGGGAAACACCCGGCCGACCTTGTCCTGCGGGCCGAGCAGGCCGCCGTTGCGCAAGGCTTTCTCCACGGCCGATGGCAGCGACGACACGGCAATGATGAATCCTTCCCGCTCGGCAAAATTCCACAGCTTGTGGAGATTGAGGATGGCGGAGGAATCGATGCCCAGGACCTGGCGGAAATCGAGAATGAGGCTGCGGCACCCATTGGAGCCGCGCGTCGCCACGATCTGCTTGACCTCAAGCAACAGCCGGTGGGCGCTGCCGAAGAACACAAATCCGTGCAGCCACATGATCGGGATGCTGCTGCCGTATTGCGCGAGCACCTCCTGATGGGCGGTCGTGCGATCGACGCGGCTGCGATAGGAGCTGCGATCGACGACCTGCCGCACCAGCCGGACGCGGCTGGTATTGATGGCAAACGTCACGCACGCGCTGACGACGCCGACCGCCACGCCCGCCAGGAAGTTCCACTGGATGATGACCAGCATGATGATGATGATCTGGAGATATTCGGCGATCGGCATGGCCCGGCGCGGCCGGATCAGCCACTCGTGCAGCATGAGCGCGCCCTGCTGAACCAGGAGGCCGCCCAGCACCGGCACCGGAAAATAGATCAGCACGTCGGTGCCGAATCCGAGCACCGCAAGACAAAGCACGCCGGCAATAACGCCGGCGGCGCGGCCGCTGCCGCCGGTCCGAAGGTTGAACAGCGTGCGGCTGACCGAAAGGGTGCCGACCATGCCGCCGCCCAGCCCGACCAGGATATTGGCGAGCCCGTTCAAGCGCAGTTCGTGGTCGAGGTCGACGTCCAGCCGGCCTTCGACCTCGATCACCACCAGGCCGAGAAGCAGCGTGATCGCCGTCACGGCGAATAGTCCGATGAATTCGCCGCTGGCCAGTGCCGTCGTGTGCAGATCGACCGCTTGCAGCGCGTGCAGGAGCATCAGCGGGTTTGCGATGTCGCTGGTGCGGCCGACATTGAGCAGCCAGCCGGCGTCGCGGGCCGCGTCGATGGAATATCCGCCCGCCAGGCGAACGGCGTGCACCAGCGCAATCGTCGCCGCCAAAAGCACGGGAAAAGCCAACGGACTGCGAATGCGTTGGCTCAGCCAAAGCGCGGCGGCGAAGCCGAGCCCGACAAGAATTTGCGGCAAATGATGTCCGCCGGCGAGTTCGCCGACTTCGCCCCACGCCATGTGAACATCGGCCAACACGCCGATGCCGCCGAGCGCGAGCAGCCAACCCGACGCCGCCATGAAGCCGCCGACGACCGGGAACGGCACGAAGCGGATCCATTTGCCCATCTTGGTGGCGCCGAGCACGTACAAGGCAACGCCGATGGCCAGCGTCCCCACCACCAGCGCCGCGAGCACGATCAAGCCGACGTCGGCCGGCGTGTTGGTGGGAGCAAGTTGCGCTGCGATCAGCGCCGCCGCGATGGCCAGCACGGCGGTCGGCTTTGAATCGGGCCCGGCAATCGCAAACGGCGCGCCGCTTCGGAGCGCGAAAACGATCGCCATGACGCCGGCGCTGATCAGGCCGTATCCGACCGCGAAGTGCAGCGTGCCGGACAAGCTCCCCGAGAAGATGAAAGCCACGTAGCCGAGCGTAGATGACATAATGGTGACAGCCGTAATGACGCCGGATGTCACCTCTTTTGCCGTGATGCGCATCGATAAGATCAAGCACATTCCGCGGCGACGTTCGAGGCCTCAGTCGTTGATTGAGGCGATGAATTGTAGAATAGCTGGCATTCGAGTTTTGATGAGGCGTCATGTTGCCTGATAAGTCGCACGCGACCGCCGCGGTCGACCGCCGCATCGTCGGTCATTTGGCGCGAGCGGTGCCGCTCTTGCCCTCGTCCACGACGTGCGGTGCGCTGGCCGAGCTGTTCAGCAAAAATCCGGACTTGCCGGCTTACGTGATCCAACGCGACGGCGGCAGCTACGATCTGGTCGATCGCGGCACGTTTTTGCCGACCTATCTGCACGGCTACAATCGGGATCTCTACCAGCGCACGCCGATCGCCAGGTTCTGGCAGCAGCAGTCGCTGGTCGTCGCCGAAGACGATCCGACCGACCAGGTCGGTGTCCTGATGACGACCCAGCGGCCCGACTTGTTGAATTCGGGATTCGTCATCGTCCGGGGCAGCGAGTATGCCGGTGTCGGGCTCAGCATCGATCTGATGCGGGCCATTGCCGTCCTGGCCGAAGAGGCCAACGTCGCCAAGAACACGTTCTTGGCCAACATGAACCACGAAATCCGCACCCCGCTCAATGCGGTGATCGGCAATCTGGAGTTGTTGGCCCTGACGCAGCTCGATTCCGATCAGCATGACCTCGCCCGCACGGCAAAAATCTCGGCCGACATCTTGCTCAAGCTGATCGGCGACCTGCTCGACTTGAGCAAGATTCAAGCCGATCGCCTGGATCTGGAGGCCATCGACACCGACGTTTGGCAACTGGTCGACGAGGTTTTGAGCATCGTCGGCCCGCGGGCCCAGCAGAAGGGCTTGCGCATGGCCGCGCGCATTGCCGCCGACGTGCCGAAAACCATCAAGACCGATCCGCTGCGGCTGCGTCAGGTCCTCCTCAACTTTGCCGGCAATGCCGTCAAATTCACCGACAGCGGCGGCGCCTTCATAACCGCCCGCGCGATCGGCGATGCCTCCGGCGCGCGGCTGTTGCGCTTGGAGGTCGTCGATACCGGGCCGGGTTTCGATCCGACGCGCGCCACCGAATTGTTTCAGCCATTCATTCAGGAAGACGTTTCAACCACGCGACGGTTCGGCGGCACCGGCCTCGGCCTTGCGATCAGCAGAGGCATCATCGGACAGATGGGCGGCGAGGTCGGCTGCAGCTCAGATCGCGGGGAGGGCGCGTCATTTTGGTGCAGCCTGCCGATCGCCTCGATTGAGGAAGCTGACCGAGTCGGTCCGACCGATCTTGGCGGCCGCACCATCCTGGTCGTCGGCAACGGCGACGCGCGCTCGGTCATTGCGGATCGTCTTCTTGGCCATGGCGCGACGGTTTTCGCCCAGGAGCCGGCGGTGCCGGCGCCGGGAGCGCTGTCGCTCGTCGTTGCCGTGGCCGCGCCCGGCGACGAGGCGCAACTCTTGGAACGCATGCCGCAATTGACCGCGCACGAGGCTCCGATCGTCGTCGCGATGTCGGAGCCCTCGAGCGCGCTACGCTATCGCGCCCACCGTGCCGGGGCCGACCATCTGATCCACTTTCCGGACGAAGTCGCCGACATTATCCCGCTCGCGGCGCGCGCCGCGCGCCATGCCAACGTGCCGACGGTCGCGGCGACCGAACGGCAGAAACCGTTTGCCGCATGGGCGGCAAGAAAAATTCTCGTGATCGACGATACCTTGACCAACCGGGTGCTGGCGGTGCGGCAACTCGCCGAGCTCGGCCTCGCCTGCGACACGGCCGTCAACGGGCTCGACGGCTTGGAGAAGGCAACCGCCGGCGACTATCTGGCGATCCTGGTCGACGCCTCGATGCCGGTGATGGACGGCAACGAGTTCGTCCGCCGCTGGCGCGATTTTGAAGCGGCGCGGGGCGGTTCGCGAACGCCGGTGATCGCCATGACGGCGCATGCGCTTGCCGGCGACGCCGAACGATTCAAGTCGATCGGTACCGACGATTACTTGCCCAAGCCGGTCACGCTGGCAAAGCTTCAGGGGACTTTGCAGAAATGGCTGGGCGATCAGCCGCATGCGAGCGAGCGGGCGCAGGCGGCACCGGCCGCGCCGGCCATCGATCTTCAGGGCTTGGCGGAAATGATCGGCGATCAGACGCCGTCAAGCCTGATGGAAATGCTCGACATCTTCGTGGCCGATTTCGCCACCTTGATGGACGGCGTGTCGCAATCGCTGCGCCATGGCGGACGGCAGGATCTGGCGCGCGCCGCGCATGCCGCAAAGAGCGCGGCCACCAGCGCCTGCGCGAAACCGCTGGCGCAGATCCTCGGCTCGATCGAGCAGCAGGCAACCGATGCGGATCTTTCGCACTTGGAGCAAATGCTGGCCGACGTGACCCTCGAATTCGCCCGCGTTCAGGCCGAATTAGCGGCCAATTCCGAGCTCCGATCCGCGGCATCTTGAACGACGAACGCCGCGCCGCGCCTGAAAAAATATTACAAATAATTGAGCGATTGGCGGCGACCGCCACCGGAAAACCAGTTTTCTGAAATGCCTAGCCCCCAAAGGCCCTACTTGTAGCGTCGGTTCCGAACGTTAAGCACTTGGTAGCAGTGTGACAGCAGGGCGATGCGAGAGCATTGGCGCAGCCTTGAATGGCGCGCCCGCAAAGCTAAACTGCGGCACCGCATTCCTGTCTTTTCTAAAATCCGATCGAGCGCAGTGGAGATTGTCGTCGTGGCAGACATTGTCCGGACATCGACAGCGACGCGCGCAGGACGGTTGTTGGGCAAGGCTGCCATCGTCACCGGCGCCGCCCGTGGGATCGGCCGCGCCACGGCGGTCGCGTTCGCCCGCGAGGGCGCCGACGTGATGGGCATCGACATTGCGGGACCGGTCAGTGCGACGCTCGAAGTCGTACCGGCAACCGGCGACGAACTGGCGGAGACCGGCCGTTTGGTCGAAGCCGCGGGGACGCGCTGGTGCGAAGCGCGCCTTGACCAGCGCAATCTTGGCGCCCTGCGCGCCGCCGCCGAGCAGGCGCGCGCCACTTTCGGGCGGCTCGACATCCTGTTCGCGAATGCCGGCATCCAGGCCTTCAGGCCGATCCTGGAATGGGACGATGCCGACTGGCACGACACCATCGACGTCAATCTGACCGGTACCTGCAATGCCATTCGTGCCGTCGCGCCGCATCTGGTCAAGAATGGCGGCGGCCGCATCATCGTCACGTCATCGACGCAAGGTCGACACGGCACCAAATATGGCGCCGCGTATTCGGCGTCCAAATGGGGCACCATCGGCCTGATGAAATCGGCGGCGCTGGAATTGGGCGAATACCGGATCACCGTGAACGCCGTTATTCCCGGCCTGATCGACACGCCGCTGACCCGGCACCGGGATCGTTACGCCCAAGCCGCCGACGATTTCGAATCCAAACAATCGACGGCGGCGCTCGAAGCCGAAGCCAAAAAGAAGCTGATCGCAAAATCGCCGCTTGGCATCCCGTGGATCGAGCCCGAGGCGATTGCGCCGGTCGTGGTGTTTCTTGCTTCCGACGACGCCCACATGGTGAGCGGTGCGGCTTACGACGTCACCGGTGGCGACAGCGCCAACTACACGGCCTAGCGATCCCGTCGCGACGCGCCAACGAGGAGCGTGAAAGAACGGCGCGCCGCCATCCGACGGCGGCTTTCGCCGTTACGGCAAGCTCGGAAGCATGTCCGGGCTTTCGGGTAAATCGGCGGACCACGCTTCACGCCGGCGCAGATTGATCGACGCCGCGGTCAGGCCCCAAACCAGGCCGAGCAGCAAGAAAAAGTGGCGCCAGTGATCGGTGTCCACAATGAAGCCTTCGAAGGCTTCGCCGACGAACGCCGCATAGGCGGCGATCAGATAAGTCTGCCAGGGCGTTTCGATCAGCGCCACGCGCAGCCCGATCGCGAGCGTCACCATGACCAAGGTGAAATAGGCGATGCCGCCGAGCCAGCCATAGACGAGAAAGCCCTGCATATAAACGTCGTGCTGCTGGGTGCCGTAAACCCGGAAGAACTCGAACGGCCCGAGCCCATCCGGATGATCGATAATGACGCTCAAGGCAAGTTGCTGCTCCCAGAACCGGCCGCCGGGACCGACGTCATAGGGCTGGATCACCTTGGCGCGTTCGATAAAGAGATCGTGCACGGAAGGGATCAACATCAGCGCGACGACCAAGAGCATCATGGCGAGCAAGGCGGCGATGCTGAACAGCAAAATCCGCCGGCGCAGGCGCGGCTCCGGCGCCGCGACAAACAAAAGAAGTACGGCGACCGCGGCGGAAACGGCAAAATGCGCCCAGGCGCCGCGCGAGAAGCTCAGCACCAGGCCGCCGAACAGAAACGTCATGATCGCGAGACTCGAAAGCCGCATGCCGCGCGTCATCAGGCCGATCAACAACAGCAAAAGCGGAAAGATCAGGAACGGGCCATAGACGTTCGGGTCCTTGAACGTGGCGCTGACCCGGTCGTTGGCGAGGAAAATGTCGGAACCCGGCAGCAGGTGGAAAAAGCCGATATAGCCCGCCGCCGTGGCGATCAAGGCGGCGATGATATAGGCGCGGCGCAGGATGACGAGCCGCACCAGATTGCCGTCGCAGAACAGGCAGGCAAACATCAGCGCGGCGAGCGCGAGGTAGGCCGACGTTGCGACATATTGCAGCGTTTGTTTCTGATCCAGCACCTGGATGACCGAGAACAAGCCGCCGATCAGCCAGACGATCAGCAATAGCATCAACGGAATGAGCTTGCGGTCGAACGGCACGCGCGCGGCGACGCACGCCGCCAGGAGCACGATCATCAAGCCATCATGCGGGGAGGGCTCGATGAAGGCGATGGCGCTGACCGTCACCGTGACGAACAGGACGATATTCAGAAGCCGCTGCGGCAGCGGCGCGGACGCGGCGTGGGCTTCACCGTCGGCGAAATCGGCCGGGCTTGCCAGCTCGCTCAATACGCGTTCTCCGCGCGCAACAGCGCGAACGGCGTGTGGGCGACGATGTAGAGATCGAGCAGGATCGACCAATTCTCGATGTAATAGAGGTCGTGCTCGACGCGCTGCTGGATTTTTTCCTGGCTGTTGGTCTCGCCACGCCAGCCGTTGATTTGCGCCCAGCCGGTGAGTCCCGGCTTGACGCGGTGGCGGGCGAAATAGCCGTCGACCGCCTCGTCGTAGAGCCGGTCCGCGGCCTTGGCCTGCAAAGCATGCGGGCGCGGGCCGACCAGCGACAGATTGCCGGCGAATACGACGTTAACGAGCTGCGGCAATTCGTCGAGGCTGGTCTTGCGGATGAAACGGCCGACGCGGGTGACCCGCGGATCGTCGGCGGTGACGAGCCTGGTGGCGCTGGCGTCGGTCTGGTCGGCATACATCGAGCGGAATTTGTAGATCTCGATCAGCTCGTTGTTGAAGCCGTAGCGTTTCTGCTTGAACAGCACCGGGCCGCGGCTTTCGAGCTTGATGGCGATGGCGACGACGGCCATGATCGGCAGTGCGGCGATGAGCGCCAGCGATCCGACGATCTTGTCGAACAGCCATTTCATCACGACGTCCCAGTCGGCGATCGGCTTGTCGAAAACGTCGAGCACCGGGACATTGCCGACATAGGAATAGGAGCGCGGCCGGTAGCGCAGCTTGTTGGTGTGGGCGGACAGGCGGATATCGACCGGCAGCACCCAGAGCTTTTTGAGCATCTGCAGGATGCGGCTTTCCGCCGTGATCGGCAGCGAAAAGATCACGAGGTCGACGCGGGTGGCGCGCGCAAACGACACCAGATCGTCGACGATGCCGAGCTTGGGCACGCCGGCGCAGCTCGTCGGGCTGCGTTCGTCGCCGCGGTCGTCGAACGCGCCGATGATGTGAACCTCGGAATCGCGCTGCGCGGCGAGCGAGTGGATCAGCGATTCACCGTTGCTGTCGCAGCCGACCACCACGGTGCGGCGATCGAGCCGGCCTTCCTGGGTCCAGCGCCGGACCAGAAGGAACAAGCCGCGGCGGAAGGCGATCAGGGCGAACAGGCCGAGCACATAAAACGCGCCGAGCCAGGCGCGGGAGAATTGGTCGCCGGCCTTGGCGAAGAACGACGCTCCCATGGCGATCAGGAACACCACCGACCACGCCGAGGCGAGCCGCATATATTGCTTCTCGTGCCCGCGGAAGGCCTGGATCTGATAGATGTCGGCCACCTGGAACGCCAGCATCGCCAGGAGCGCAATGCCGAAGATGGCGGCGAAATAATACCAGGCGAAGCCGTACCACGGCACCACGTAGCAGACATAGATCGCAAAGCCGACGGCGACGACCAGGGCCGCCTCGACGACGCGGACCAGTCCGGCCAGCACGATCGGCGAATAAGCCGGCTCGTAATGCTCTTCCGCCAGCACCTGCGCGGCCGGCGAAAGCGGCCGCGATGGCGTTGGCGGGGCGTCCCGCGCCGGCACGGCGGAGACAGCCGACAAAACCGCCGAAGCGGCGCCGAAAAAGGTGTGAGGCTCGGGCCTGGACATGCTGATGCGCTTTCGCTGCGGCCATTGAGGCGCGCGAATGCCAGCGGGCACCCGCGGGCGCCAAGGTAGTAAACAAAGGGAAAAAATTGGTTATACGAACTGTGCGAGTTTTCGCAGCACCATCGCCTCGCGATAGGCTGCAAGCCCGCCATCGACCATGGCGGGGAGCGAAAACTCGGCCCGTACCCGCGATTTGACCGCTTCGGCCACCTGCTTGAGTTCCGTCGGCCGATCGAGCGCCGTGCCGATGGCGCCGACCAGCACACCGACATCGTCGGGCGCGATCAGGTGATCGCTCTGCGGGCCGAAGATTTCCGGGATGCCGCCGACCCGCGTCGAGACGATCGGCACGCCGGCGGCGGCGGCTTCCAGGATCACGTAGGGCAGCGATTCGGCGCGCGAGGGGATGACCATCATGCGACCCATGGCGAACGCCTCCCGCGCCGGCTGGTAACCGGCGAAGCGGACCAGGTCGGCGATGCCAAGCTGCGCCGCCTGCGCCTTAAGCTGCGCCTCGTCCGGCCCTTCGCCGGCGATGGTGGCGCTGACGCGGCGGCCATTGCCGTTGAGGATCGCCAGCGCCGCGATGAGCACATCGAAGGCTTTGACCGGGCGCAATTCGCCCAGGCATATGATGTCGGTGGCGTCGGGCCGCGGCACGATCGGGGCGAATTCGGCGTCGCCCACGCCGTTATGCACGACGCGCACGATCCCCGGCGGCCGGCCGATCTCGGCGCGGAACAGGCCGGCGACGTAGCTGCTCTCGAACAGGAACAGATCGGTCCGCCACTTCAACAACCATTCGAGCGTGCGATAAAAACCGCCGGCCAGCGTGCCGGGCCGGTAAACCAGCGAGCCGCCATGCGGCGTATAGACACGGATGGCGTTCGGTGCGCTCGGCGTCAGCCGCGCCAGCGCCGCGCCCTTGGCGCCGTGGCCGTGCAGCACGTCCGGCGCCGCGCGCTTGATCCAGCCCGAGACGAAGTGCAGCGCATGAACGTCCGACGGACCGAGCTCGCGGCTGATGGCGACGCGCTGCAAACCGAGCGCCAGATGCGGCGCAAGCGCGGCCAAAGCGGCGTCGGCGCGCGCGCCGCCGGTCGTGGAATCGACCACGAGCCCGACGCGATGGCCGCGCGCGGCCTGGCCGGCAACGAGGTCGACCACATGGCGGAACAGGCCGCCGAGCGGCGCCCGCAGGATGTGCAGGATATTGAGCGGCGAGGCGGCGTCGGCCGGCACGATCCCGACCGCTTCCACGTCCATGCCGAGGGACACGGCCGCAGGAAGGAACGCGCGACGTCCCCCGGCCCCGGCGGCTTTGCGCAACGCGATCGGCCGCGGGTCGCCCATCAAATTTTTCCTTGAAGCCCGCCAAACCCCGGTGGCGGGAACCGAGGCAGATTGGGCCTTGCGGGCTTAAAAAAGTCCTCACCGCACCCTGGCAGACGGGCGTCATGTGACGCGTGCCGCGAAACGCTTTCCTCCCCCTGCAAGGGGGAGGTCCGGCAACCGTTGGCTGCCGGGGTAGGGGCCTGTGCGAGCGACCTGCCCCTACCGGCTCGCTTCGCTCACCACCTCCCCCTTTTCAGGGGGAGGAAAGCCCCCGACGGAGGGGCTTAACCGGATAGCAACCATAATCGTTTGTTATCGGCTCCGGCTTTTTCGCCTGTCGATAGAGTCGCTTAGAGCCTGATCCGGAAAAGCCTGCCGCGGACGCGATCCACGGTGATGCCGGTTTTCGGAAAAAGCATGCCCTTGGGCACAGCCCGGGAGGCATGTTGCCGCGAGTGTAGGAGCCGCGAACATGAGTTTGGCGTCGCCATCGCCGAGGCCTTCGCTCCGGGGGCAATTCATCGACGCCGATTTCGACTTTGCGAGCCTCGGCTCAGCGCTCTGGCGTGCGCGCTACGCCATCCTGCGCCCGACCGTCATCGTGGCGTTGATCACCTTCGCCGTGGTCATCATGATCCCGCCGAAATACCAGTCCGAGGCGCGCGTCCTCATCGTCGGCCGCGACAACGTGTTCCTGCGCCCCGACGCCGACAAGGACGTCATCGACCGCGGCGTCATCGATCAGGACACGGTGACCAGCCAGGCGCAGCTCATCATGTCGCGCGAGGTCGCCAACGAGGTGATCAATAAGCTCAAGCTCAACGAGCTGCCGGAATTCGATCCGGCCATCGGCGGCATCTCGCTGATCAAATCGCTGCTCTCGCTCGTCGGCATCGTCAAGAATCCGATGAACATGACGCCGGAAGAGCGCGTGCTCGAGGCCTATTACGACCGGCTCACGGTGTTTCCGGTGGAGAAATCCCACGTCATCGTCATCGATTTCCTCTCGGAAAATCCCGAGCTCGCCGCCCGCGCCGCCAACGCCATCGCCGACGCGTTCCTGACGCGCCTGCAGGAGGCCAAGCAGGACCAAGCGCGCAATGCCTCGACCTGGCTGTCAGGCGAGATCGAGACGCTGCGCAAGAAGGTCGGCGATGCCGAGGCCAAGGTCGAGGCGTTCCGCGCCAAGTCGAACCTTCTGGTCGGGCCGAACAACACCCAGCTCTCGGTGCAGCAGCTCGGCGACCTCAACACCCAGCTTGCCACCGCGCGTGCCCAAAAATCCGACGCCGAGGCCAAGGCCAGGCTCATTCGCGACATGCTCAAGTCGGGCGATCCGATCGATTCCTCCGACATCCTCAATTCGGAGCTGATCCGCCGCCTGTCCGAGCAGCGCGTGACGTTGCGCGCGCAGCTTGCCGAGCAATCCTCCTCGCTCCTCGGCAACCATCCGCGTATCAAGGAGCTGAAGGCGCAGATCGGCGACCTCGATATCCAGATCAGGAAAGAGGCGGAGACGTTGGCGCGCTCGCTGGAAAACGACGCCAAGCTTGCCGACGCCAAGGTCAACGCCCAGCTCGCGACCTTCAACCAGCTCAAGAGCCAGGCGGTCACGTCCAACGAGGACGACGTGCAGCTCCGCGCCCTCGAACGCGAGGCCAAATCGCAGCGCGATCTCCTGGAATCGTATTTGGCCAAGTACCGCGAGGCGACCGCGCGCGACTCGATCGCCTCGGCGCCCGCCGACGCGCGGGTGATTTCGCGCGCCACCGTGTCGACGGTGCCGTCGTACCCGAAGAAGCTCCCGACCATCGCCATCGCCTCGCTGGCGACGCTGGTGCTCATGTGCGGCATCGTCCTGACCCGCGAGCTGATGGATAGCCCGGCGATCGGCCGCGGCGCGCCGTTTTCACGCGGCCGCCGCAAGGACATCGACACCGATGCCGACATGGACGCCGAGCCGGACGCCGATTTAGCTCCCGCTGCCGCGCGCGCGGCAGAGCGCGAACGGGCAGGGCGGCCGCCGCTCGATACCCCAGGCATGCTGGCCGCGCGGCTTCGCGCCATCGTGCAGAAGGACCCGGCGCAGAAGCAGCCAACGCAAAACGAGCCGCCGCCGATCGGCGTGCCGGTCAGTGCGATCGAGGAATTCGCCCACAATTTGCATGCGGCCGGCGTCGAGGGCAGCCAGATCGCCTTCTTTGCGGTGGCGCCGCAGCTCGACACCGGCTGGGTCGCCGTCAAATTCTCCCGCGCGCTCGCCCGCGACGCGCGCGTCGTGCTGGTGGCGCTCGGCGCCGGCGATCACGCCATCAAGGAAATATCCTCCGATCCCGCCGCGCCCGGTCTCGCCGAATTGATGGCCGGCGCCGTCTCGTTCGGCGATGTCATCACCCGCGACACGGCGTCGAACCTCAACCTCATCGCCGCGGGCCGCGACGCCGACCGCGGCGCGCTTCTCGCCGCGCCGGATCTCGTGCGCGATTTCGCCGCACTGGCGCACGCCTATCCACACGTCGTCATCGATGCCGGCGTGCTCGGCGGCCGCGACGTTGAGCGCGACATGGCAACCGTCGCCCGCATCGCCACCCACGCGATGCTGTTGGTCGAGACGCTCGCCGGCTATGCCACGACGCAAGCCCGCGACAGCCTCATCGACGCCGGCTTCGACAATGTCACCCTCGTGAGCGCCGGCCGCGCCGAAGGCGAAACCCAAAAAATCATCCCGCCCATCCCCGCCGCCGCGGCGTAGCCGCCGGGCGCCTGCTCCGTCATTGCGAGGAGCCAACGGGTCCGGCCCGAAGTGGCCGGCCCGATGACAGGCTCCGCGACGAAGCAATCCAGCTCTTCGCGCCCGACTGGATTGCTTCGCTCCGCTCGCAATGACGATGCCTCATCCGCCCCCGCGAAGCGGGGGAGGGGGGCATAGGCGGCCTTCGGCCGCCGTCCCTGGAAGAAGTACGCCGACGCGAAGCGTCGGCTACGCCGAAGGGCGGTGGAGGGGGCGCGGCACTCAGGCCAGCCGTGAGGCTGACGCCCCTTCCACCGCGCTAACGCGCGGTCCCCCTTCCCCGCTTCGCGGGGCAGGATTATGCATCGCGAAACTCTTTCCGCCGCGCCGCGTCATAGGCATAACCGCCGCAACCCGGAGCAACGCCCATGGCCCTCACGCCGACCGCCAAGCTCGAACACCTCGCCCGCACGCTCACATCGGCAGCCGACGGCGACCTAAACGATCTCGCCGCCACCCGCCGCGGCCTCATCCTCGCGCCGCTGCTCGCCGCGCTGCCGGCTGCGCTCCTCGCCGATCCCGCGTACGCGGTCGATCCGAACCAGACCCAGATCACGCTGCCCGATCAGATGCAGTGGAAGCCGGCTTTGCCCGGCGCGCCGACGCAGTCGGTCGAGACGGTCGCGGTGTTCGGCGCCACCGACAAGCCCGGGCCTTACGTGGTGCTGATCAAGTGGCACCCGGGCTTTATGAGCGCGCCGCACACCTACGTCACCGACCGGCTGTGCTTTGTCATCTCCGGCACCTGGTGGGTGAATTCCGGCGAAACGTTCGAGCCGGAAGCGACCGTGCCGGTGCCCGCCGGCGGCTTCGTCCGCCGCGTCGCCCACACCCCGCACTATGACGGCGTGAAGAAAGACGGCAAGGAGCCCGCCGTCATCGGCATTTTCGGGCAGGCGCCGATCGAGTTTAAGCTGACCGACCCGAGTTTGCCGCCGGTACGGGCGGTGTAGGCTAAATGGAAATGAAAAATCTCGGTTCAACCTGAACTTCTTCAACCAGCTTTACGGCTACGCCGAGTTTCAAGTCCTTCAGCAACCCGCAGAGAGCCTCGCCGTCCACGAGGTCGATCGCGGGCGCCCCATCGCGGGTAGCTTCGCGTCGAGCTTCGGGAGTGAATGTGCTGGTTGTGATAATCAGGCCCTTGTCTGCTCGTCCGACCATCGCGCCGCGAAAATCTCTGACGACGCTTGCGCCAACGGATGCTTTCCAGCGCTCGCATTGAAAGAGCACATAAAAGGAAACTAGATTAACCCGCAGGACGCCACTCCCGTCGATGCCGCCATCGCCTGAGCGTCCCGAGACTTGACACGAGTGAAACCGGATTTTTGGGAACTCGATAGCTTCTAAACGCGCGTCGCCGTTACGGTGACTATCCCTTGACAATCGTCCCGAGTTTAGTTACATAACACAAATCTCGCTCATCGAGGGCGCCTTTTCCGGAAAGGCATGCCTGAAAATGCGGAGCGAGGCGCGGTGCCCGCGCGCGGATATGCCATCCGCTCCCGGGCGGCCCTGGGTCCCCGGTCGACCGGCAAAAGGACCGGTCCGCACGGAGCGTGCTTAACTGAGGACTAGAGGCAAGCGGGCAAAACACCTGCGAGCTTGAGTCCCTCAGGAAACCCGGTTCTGGGGCTGAGCCATCGGGGTAAGAGCCGGTGGTGAGTGCCGCAAGCGTGAGCGCCGAAGGGCGGCGCACCCCTCCAGACCCTCCCGCGCAAGTGGGGAGGAAGGAGATCAAGGGCGCGCGGCCGCGCTTGACGCGGACATTGGTAGGACAATGCGCCTTTCGGCGCTCCGCTTCCCTCTTTGGTGCCGGAAGCGAGTTTATTTTTGGTCGTGGTGGTGGGCAAGGCTCGGACGCAAAGGCGCGTCGCGAGAACGATTTCGTTTATCCGCCACCGCACGAAGTGCGGGGGAGGGGGACCGCGCGCTAGCGCGGTGGAGGGGGCTGCGGCGCTGAGGTTGGCCGTGAGGCCGAGGCCCCTTCCACCACCCTGCTGCGCAGGGCGGTCCCCCTTCCCCGCTGCGCGGGGCAGGATGACGAGATGCGATGCCGAATAATTTTTCGCATTTCCAGAAAAGGAGAAACCCCGAATGCGCCGAAACGTAACAGCACCCGATTGGCCGTTTCCGCGGCGGATGACGCAGACGCAGTGGAGCGTGCTGCCATACCGCTACCGCCACGCTTATCTGGCGCAGGCGCAATGCACGCTGCTCGGCTATTGGCGCGATTGCGCCAAGGCGCGCTGCCGCCGCGCGCGGCGTTGCCTCGTGCCGCAGCCTTGTTATTGGGACCGCAAAAGCGCGCTGTCGCCGGCCGAACGGGCCAAGGCGGAAGCCGCCTGCCGGCCGCTGCGCGCGCTGTTGTCGCTCGGCTCGCTGAAGGGGTCGGAGGGTCTGTGGCTGTTTTGAAATATCCGCCACCGCGCGCAGCGCGGGGGAGGGGGACCACCCGAAGGGTGGTGGAGGGGGCATGCGGCGGCGAAGCTAGCTTTGAGGCCGAGGCCCCTTCCACCACCTTGCTGCGCAAGGCGGTCCCCCTTCCCCGCTTCGCGGGGCAGGATGAAGAACGCAAAGGATTGTCAACCAAGCGCTAGGATAGT
The DNA here is from genome assembly GCA_963829395.1 of uncultured Alphaproteobacteria bacterium. GTDB lineage: Bacteria > Pseudomonadota > Alphaproteobacteria > Rhizobiales > Xanthobacteraceae > BOG-931. The sequence goes on from CAWHHX010000012.1 coordinate 18,744, forward strand.
GTCCTGGAACGCAAACGAAAACGCCGCAGCGGGCGGCGGCACGAATCATGGCCGGCTTGAAGCAAACCATCATCCGCGGCGGGTTGGAGTTCGCTTTATTTCAGCGGCGCCCATGTCGCACTAAAACCTCTGGTCGGCGGCGTCGGCGCGATCTTGACGCTGCATCATGTGCGCCCGCCGCGGCCCGATCGCTTCCAGCCCAACCGGCTTCTGGAAGTCACGCCGCGCTTCCTCGCCGGCGTGGTGCGGCTGCTGCGCCGCTCGCGCATCGACGTCATCAGCCTCGACGAGATGCACCGCCGCATGATCGCGCACGATTTCGGCCGCCGCTTCGTCTGCCTGACGTTCGACGACGGCTATCGCGACAATCTCGAATACGCCTATCCGATCCTCAAGGATGCCGGCTTGCCGTTCGCCATCTACGTGCCGACCAGCTTTCCCGACCGGCTCGGCGAATTGTGGTGGCTCGCGCTCGAAGCGGTGATCGCCCGGCAGGACAGCATCGGCCTCGTCATCGGCGGCGAGAACCGCACCTTCGATTGCCGCAGCGTCGCCGAAAAACGCGCGCTCTACGACGAGCTTTATTGGTGGCTGCGCGGCCACGAGACCGAAGCCGAGATGCGCGCGGTCGTGCGCGATCTCGCCGTCCGTTATCAGGTCGACATCGCGGCGTTCTGCAAGGATCTGTGCATGAGCTGGCAGGAGATCGCGCTGTTGGCGCGCGATCCGCTGGTCACCATCGGCGCGCACACCGTCAATCACCTGATGCTGGCGAAATTGCCGGAGAAAACCGTACGGGCGGAAATGGATTTGAGCCGCACCGTGATCGAAGCGGCGCTCGGCGCGCGGCCGGCGCATCTGTCTTATCCGTATGGCGATCCCGGCTCCGCCGGCCCGCGCGAATTCGCCATCGCGGCGGAGCTCGGCTTCAAAACCGCAGTGACGACGCGGCCGGGCGTTGTCTTCCGCACCGACGCCGAGCATCTGACCGCGCTGCCGCGCATCTCGCTCAATGGCGAATTTCAACAGCTCCGTTATGTCCGCGTGCTGCTCTCCGGCTCGGCGACGGCGATGTGGAACGGCTTTCGCGGCGCGCAGGCGGCTTAGTTTGATCGTCATTGCGAGCGAAGCGAAGCAATCCAGAGCGGCTTGCGCGAGAAGCTGGATTGCTTCGTCGCTCCGCTCCTCGCAATGACGCGAATTACGTACCGCTTTGCGGCTTGCGGCTCATCCACGTGACGATCGGAATCGCCGGCAGGCACCAGCCGATGCCGGCGATCACGTAATAGGCGACGGAGATAAAAGCGTTCTCGCGGATCGCCGGCATTTGCGCCAGCGCCATGGCAATGAGCGCCCAGACGATGACCAGGACGAACAGCGCAATGGCGCCGATGAATTTACGGAGGCGGAGAGACATAAGGAATGTGGAACCTATTTTCCGTCACCCTGAGGTGCGCGGCAACGCCGCGCCTCGAAGGGCGACGGCCCGGGCGCTCGGGCCGCATCCTTCGAGTTGCTGCGCTCGCACCTCAGGATGACGGTTAACAAAAGTTGCGAGGGCAGGGGGCAGCACTATATGGTCCGCGCGCTTGCGACAAGCGCCGCCGAAATGATCGACAGCATATGACCGAAGCTCTCACCGCCGACCGACATGCGCGCGCGATCCGGCTGTGGCTTTATGCCGTCGCCGCTCTGGTGCTGGCGATGGTGTTGGTTGGCGGCGCGACGCGGCTGACGGAGTCCGGACTTTCGATCACCGAGTGGAAGCCGGTGATGGGCGTCATGCCGCCATTGTCCGACAGCGCCTGGCAGGCGGCGTTCGAAAAATATCAGGCCATCCCGCAATACCGCGAGATCAACAGCGGCATGAGCCTGCAAGCGTTCAAGACGATTTATTGGTGGGAATGGACGCATCGTCTGCTCGGCCGCGTCATCGGCGCCGCCTATCTCCTGCCGTTTCTGTTTTTTCTGGCGCGCGGTTGGGTGGCGCCGTCGTTGCGGCCGCAGCTGTGGTTCATTTTCGGGCTCGGCGCGCTGCAGGGCGCGGTGGGCTGGTGGATGGTGGCGTCCGGGCTCGCCGAGCGCGTCGAAGTCTCGCAGTATCGCCTGGCGACGCACCTCCTGCTTGCCGGCCTGATCTATGTGGCGCTGATCTGGACGGCGCAGCGGATCGGCGAGCGTGCGGCGACGCCGCTGCCGCCCCGCATCCGCGCCGGCGCTTTGGCGTTGCTCATTCTGGTGCTGGCGCAAATCTATCTCGGCGCGCTGGTCGCCGGGCTGCGTGCCGGTTACGCCTACAATACCTGGCCGCTGATTGACGGCGCTTTGGTGCCCGACGCGGCGCGGCTGTTTTTTGCCACGCCGCTGTGGCGAAATTTTTTCGAGAACATCTTGACCGTGCAGTTCGATCACCGCGTGCTGGCGTATGTGATTGTTGCCGGCGCGCTGCTGCACGCCATCGACGTCGCGCGCACGGGGATCAGCGGATCAGCACGCAGCGGCGCGTTTGTGTTGTTCGCAGGTGTCGTGCTGCAGATGGCGCTCGGCATCGCGACGCTGGTGTGGGTCGTGCCGCTGCCGCTCGCGCTCGCGCATCAGGCGATGGCGATGCTGGTTCTCACCGCGGCGACCATGCATGCGGCGAATGTAGGGTGGGTACGGCGCGTGGCTGCAGCCGTTCCGCGTGGGCAAAATCGTGCGAGCGTCGTGCCCACGCGGTAGCTCAGGGGAGCGATTTGCCCACCCTACGAGAATTCGCGTTATTGCGAGCGCAGTGAAGCAATCCAGCGGATGACGCGGAAAGCTGGATTGCTTCGTCGCTTCGCTCCTCGCAATGACCAGCTAGTCGGCCAACGCCTGCTCGAGGTCGGCGATGATGTCCTCTTTGTCCTCGATGCCGATCGAGAGCCGAACGACATCGGGGCCGGCGCCGGCCTGGATCTTCTGCGCGTCCGTCAGTTGCCGGTGCGTGGTCGAGGCGGGATGGATGATCAGCGAGCGGGTGTCGCCGATATTGGCTAGATGCGAAAACAGTTTGACGTTGGACACGAGCTTGACGCCGGCTTCATAGCCGCCGCGCAGCCCGAAGGTGAACACCGCGCCGGCGCCGTCCGGGCAATATTTCTTGGCGAGGTTGTGATAGCGATCGCCGGGCAGGCCGGGATAGCTCACCCACGCCACCTTCGGGTGTGTGGCAATCCATTCGGCGACGGCGAGCGCGTTGTCGCAGTGCGCGCGCATGCGCAACGGCAGCGTCTCGATGCCGGTAAGGATGAGGAAGGCGTTGAACGGCGACAGCGCCGGGCCGATGTCGCGCAATGCCAGCACGCGGCAGGCGATGGCGAAGGCGAAATTGCCGAACGTCTCGTGCAGCACGATGCCGTGATATTCCGGCCGCGGCTCGCACAGCATCGGATAGCGGCGCTCGCGCGACCAGTTGAAGGTGCCGGCATCGACGATCATGCCGCCGATCGAGTTGCCGTGGCCGCCGAGAAATTTGGTCAGCGAATGAATGACGACATCGGCGCCGTGTTCGATCGGCTTGCACAGATAGGGCGTGGCGAGCGTGTTGTCGACGATATAGGGCACGCCGGCACGCCGCGCGATTTGCGCGATCGCCGCCATGTCGGTGATGACGCCGCCCGGGTTGGCGATCGAACTCGGTGAAGATCGCCTTGGTCTTCGGCGAGATGGCGCGCTCGAACGAGGCGACGTCGTCGGGATCGGCCCAGACGACGTTCCAGCCGAAATTCTTGAACGCATGGGTGAATTGGTTGATCGAGCCGCCGTAGAGCTTCCTCGACGCGACGAACTCGTCGCCCGGCTGCAGCAGGCAATGAAACGCCAATACCTGCGCGGCGTGACCGGAGGCGGCCGCAAGCCCGGCGGTGCCGCCTTCGAGCGCGGCGACGCGTTCCTCCAGCACGGCGGTCGTCGGGTTGCCGATGCGCGTATAGATGTTGCCGAACGTCTGCAGCCCGAACAGCGAGGCGGCGTGATCGACGTCCTCGAACACGTACGACGTGGTCTGGTAGATCGGCGTGGCGCGCGCGCCGGTCGTCGGGTCGGGCTGGGCGCCGGCATGGATCGCGAGCGTGGCGAAGCCCGGGATGCGTTCGCTCATATGCCGTTCCTTTGGCCTTTTGCGCCCGTTGCTCAGGGCCGATGCTTCGGGCTGGTCTTTTAGGGGGTCGTGCGGCGGAAAACGGTCCCGGTTTATATGACTTGCCGCGGCCGTCAAGGCGGGCAAACGCCGTTCGTCAATACGCCGCCGCCGCGCGGCGAGCGCGACGGCGGCGCATCATATCTGCGGCGTCGTGACGACGGTCAGTGCGCGCGGACGAGCAGGAGACGGCAGGACTGCGAAATCCGCTCGCGGTTGGCGATGAGACAGCTAGCGATCCGTTCGCGGTCCGGAACAAATTGCGCGCATACGGTCAACGCATCGTACATGCAAGCTTTGCGGCCCTGCTCTTCGATGTCGTCGGCTTTGCCGGCGATCGGTGTAAGAGCAAGGCCGAGCAGCGCCAGCCCCAGCGCTGTGCCGATTTTCATGACTCACTCCTGACGGTTCGCGATGCCGACGGCATCGTGTTTTAGGTCGAAGCGAGCGCCAGATTAGTCGGCAAAGAAATAAAAAAGGCTCAAGAAAGTTGGCGGGCATTTTAGCGACAGCTATTTTTTGTATTTTTGCACTGCGGCGTGCCGGTGCGCCGACCGTTTTACGATCCGCCGTCTTCACGCTGCGCGCGTTCGCTGGCCGAGGTCGCGCCGCCGGGTGTGGACGCGCGCTGAAGCGACAGCCGCTGGATACCGCCGGTCATTGCCGTCTTCTTCGAGCTGATAGTGCGGGTATTGACGCCCAGCCAGGCGATCTCCGATGACAGCCGGCCATACTCGATCTTCGGACAACGGTTCATCACGACTTTCAGGCCGTTGGCTTCCGCAAGCGCCGCCGCTTCGTCGTTGCGAACGTTAAGCTGCATCCAGATCACCTGCGGCGGCGGCTTGAGCGTCAGCGCTTCCTGCACGATGCCGAGCGCGTATGGCGAGGACCGGAAAATATCGACCATGTCGATCGGCTCCGGGATATCGGTCAGCCGCGCGTAAATACGCTGCCCGAGCAGCTCGCGACCGGCATGCCCCGGATTGACGGGAATCATATGAAAGCCGCGTTCGAGCAAATATTTGAAAGCGAAATAGCTCGGTCTGATCTCGTTAACCGACGCGCCGACCATGGCGATCGTCTTTATGGTGTTGAGAATGCCGCGGATATAGCTGTCGGAGTAGGAATTGTGGTTCATCGGGCAAACGTCAGCGGTCTTCCCATGTCGGCGCGCGCTTCTCGATGAAAGCGTCGATGCCTTCCGCAGCGTCGCGCGCCAGCATGTTTTCCACCATCACTTCGGCGGTGTATTTGTAAGCCTCGGCGAGCGGCATTTCGAGCTGGCGGTAGAACGCTTGTTTGCCGATGGTGACGGTCAAGGCCGACTTGGCGGCGATCTTCCGGGCAAGCTTCAGGGCGGCCTCGCGCTCGCCGCCGGGTTCGACCACGACATTGACCAGACCGATGCGCGCGGCGTGTTCGGCCGTGATCATCTCGCCGGTGAGCAACATTTCCATCGCATGCTTGCGCGAGACGTTGCGCGCGAGCGCTACCATCGGGGTCGAGCAGAACAGGCCGATGTCGACGCCCGGCGTCGCGAATTTGGCGGCGCGCGAGGCGATCGCGAGATCGCAACTGGCGACCAGCTGACAGCCGGCGGCCGATGCCACTGCCTGCACCGCAGCGATGACCGGCTGCGGCAGCGTGACGATCTGCTGCATCATGACGCTGCAGGTCGTCATGATGTGCTTGAAATAGGCCCGGCCGCGATCTTCGTCGGACCGATGGCGGGCGATCTCCTTGAGGTCGTGGCCGGCGGAAAATGCCGGTCCGTTGGCGGCAAGCACGACCGCTCGCACGCTTTCGTCATGGGCGATGGCGGTAAGCGCGTCGCCGAGGGCCTCCAGCATCTCCTCCGAGAGGCTGTTGCGGGTTTGCGGATGGTTGAGCGTGAGCACGGCGACGCCGCCGATGTCCTCACGCAGCAAGATCAGCGAAGAGAGTGCGGCTTTGGCCGCGGCCGCGGTTTGCGCATTCATCGATCCGTCCTCAAATCCCGGCTTTCGGCGCGGGGTGGCGAGCGATTTGGCAAGTCAATTGGCAAGTCGGCGGATGCATTGTATCCGAACCGTAACGTGGGGAGCAGGGGCATGAAGGAGAAGGCCAAACTGACGGTGGAGGAGATCGAGCGCCTGCTCACGGTCGAATTCCCGCAGATGTTCAACCCGCAAGGCGGATTTGCCATCGACGAGGTCTGGTTCCGCGGCTGCCGAGTCCGCAAGCGGTACGATCCGCAATCGTTGCGTCCGGGCGGAACGATTGCCGGCACGACCATGATGGCGCTCGCCGATCTCGCGCCGTATGTCGCGATCCATGCGAGCGTCGGCTGGGCTCCGATGGCGGTCACCACCAATCTTTCCATCAATTTCCTCAAGCGGCCGGAGCAAAAGGATCTTTTGGCCGAAGCGAGGTTGATCAAGCTCGGAAAACGGCTCGCGGTCGCCGACATCGGCATCCGCTCGGAAGGTGAGGAGGAACTGGTTGCGCACGCGACCTCGACCTATTCGATCCCACCGCAACGGTAGAATAATACCTTGGGCCGATATCATTGAAATATTGCGAAAATACCGTGTTCGGATGTTGACCCGGCGGCACGCCGCGGGTAAATAGCCGTCCAACGCGCCGGCCTTTGCGGGCGTGCTTCCAAATGGATGCGAAGATGAAAACCTTTTCGGCCAAGCCCGCCGAAGTCGACAAGAAGTGGATCATGATCGACGCCGACGGATTGGTGGTCGGTCGGCTCGCCTCGATCGTGGCCATGCGGCTGCGCGGTAAGCATAAGCCCACCTTCACGCCTCATGTCGATTGCGGCGACAATGTCATCGTCATCAACGCCGCCAAGATCGTGCTGACCGGCCGCAAGGTCGAGCAGAAGATCTATTACAAGCACACCGGCTATATCGGCGGCATCAAGGAGCGCTCCGCCAAGTCGATCCTGGCCGGGCGCTTTCCTGAGCGCATCGTGGAGAAGGCGGTCGAGCGGATGCTGCCGCGCGGGCCGCTGGGCCGGCGTCAGCTCGGCAATCTGCGGGTCTATCCACAAGCCGAGCATCCGCACGCGGCGCAGCAGCCGGAGCAGATCGATATCGCCGCGATGAACCGCAAGAACAAGAGGACTGCGTGATGGCCGACACCATACAGACGCTGGAAGAGCTATCCGCGCTCAAGCCCGCGGCGGCACCGCAGCCGCCGAAATACGTGCAGAAGCTCGACAAGCAAGGTCGCGCCTATGCCACCGGCAAGCGCAAGGATGCCGTGGCACGGGTCTGGATCAAGATGGGCGGCGGCAAGATCGTCATCAACGACCGGCCAGTAGAGACCTATTTCGCCCGCCCGGTGCTGCGCATGCTCATTCAGCAGCCGCTGGTCGCCGCCAATCGTCAGAGCCAATACGACGTCGTCTGCACCGTGTCCGGCGGCGGTCTTTCGGGCCAGGCTGGCGCGGTACGCCACGGGCTCTCCAAGGCGCTGATGCGGCATGAACCGGACCTGCGCGCGGTGCTCAAGCGCGGCGGCTTTCTCACGCGGGACTCGCGCGTGGTCGAGCGCAAGAAGTACGGCCGGGCCAAGGCGCGCCGCAGCTTCCAGTTCTCCAAGCGGTAAGTTTTTTAGCTCGGTATTCGCGCAGCGAAATGTGGGGCGCAGTGAGCCCCGGATTTTTCTCCGCGCAAGCGGATTGCACCGGCCGCGTTTAAAGCGCGAGCGAACAAACACGTTGAGATGCGGCGGCGCGACGATCGATCGCCGGCGATTTCGTCTTATTTTCAGTTCTTTTCGGCAAACCTTTTGCAAAAACTGCGTCGTGGGTCACACCCTCGGCAAAGGCTGATGCCGGAACTTTCAGCGCGCGCCTTCGATCGATGGTACGTATTACTACGGATCAGCACGGTCGGGAGCTTCGCTTCATGGCGGGCAATCTCGCCACAGCTCCGGCATCGCTCGATGTCGGAACGCTGTATTTTATTGCCATTTGCGTCACCGCACTGCTCGGACTGTTCCTGCTGTATACGTGGACGCAGGAACGTATCCGGGCACTGGCGTGGTGGAGTATCGCCTATTTGATCGGCGGCGCTTCGGGAGCGCTGTGGCGGTTCGGCGACATCATCGCTCCCGGCTTGCCGTCGAGCGCATCGACGGTTCTGCTATTCGTCGCCCTCGGGATGATGTGGAGCGCGGCGCGCGTATTCCACGGCCGGCCGGTCCACTGGATCGCTACGTCATTCGGCGGCGTGTTTTGGCTGCTGGCGAGTTTTGTTCCCACCTTTGCCGGGTCGGCGGCTTCGCGCTTCGTCGCAAGCGCTCTGATTGTCGCTTGTTACACGTTCCTGACCGCCCTCGAGCTGCGGCGCGAACGCCGCAAGTCGCTCCGACGGCGCTGGCCGGCCCTATTCGTTCCGATGCTGCATGGCGCCATCTTTTTGTTTCCGGTGGCGTTGGCGACCTTGTCTCCCGCCGGTGACGACGTTCACAGCGTCGCGCGCGGATGGATCGCGGTCTTTGCGATCGAGATTCTGCTCTATGTCGTCGGCACCGCTTTCATCGTGTTGATTCTGGCCAAAGACCGCACGGTGCACATCTACAAAACCGCGGCGACCACCGACCCGTTGACCGGGCTGTTGAATCGCCGGGGATTTTTTGAAGCCGCCGGCGCGCTCACGGTGCGCCACCGCCGCACCGCGGCGCCGGTCAGTGTGCTGGCTTTCGACCTCGATCACTTCAAGTCGATCAACGACCGCTACGGACATGCGGTCGGCGACGCGGTCCTGCAAATGTTTGCCAAAATCGCCCGAGAGACGCTGCGAGCGAGCGACGTGGTCGGCCGCCTGGGCGGCGAGGAATTCGTCGCCCTCCTCCCGAGCACGCTGGCGGAAGCCTCCATCGCTGCGGAACGCGTGCGTGCGGCGCTCGCTGCGGCCAGCCTCGTCCGCCACGGCCAGCAGATCGCCGCCACGGTCAGCATCGGCGTGTCATCAGGCTCGCCGACTATGGCGGTGGATTTGCTCATTACGCGCGCCGATGATGCCCTCTATCGTGCGAAGGCCAACGGACGCAACCGGGTCGAGACCGCCGAGCAAGAAGTCGCGGGCGCGCTTGAACAGACTGCCAACGAGCCAAGCAGTCCCGCTCGATCCCGCGGCCGACGAAAAGAAGAGGGCGCCGTGAACAACGGCGCCCCGGAAAGTTGCATCGCCTAGGCAATGCTGGGAGGATATTTACGCTGACGCACCGTGTTTGAGCATCACCCGCTGATGCGGATCGCTCTATGCCGAATAGTACATGTCGAACTCGACCGGATGCGGCGTGTGCTCGAAGCGGATGACTTCGCCCATCTTTAGGTCGATGTAGGAATCGATCAGGTCGTCGTCGAACACGCCGCCGGCTTTGAGGAAGGCGCGGTCCTTGTCGAGTTCCTCGAGCGCCTGCCGCAACGAGCCGCAAACGGTCGGGATCTTCTTCAACTCTTTCGGCGGCAGATCGTAGAGGTCCTTGTCGATGGCCTCGCCCGGATCGAGCTTGTTCTTGATGCCGTCGAGACCCGCCATCAGCATGGCGGCGAATGCGAAATAGGGGTTGGCCAGCGGATCGGGGAAGCGGACTTCGACGCGCTTGGCTTTCGGATTGGTGGTGTACGGGATGCGGCAGGACGCCGAACGGTTGCGCGCCGAATAAGCCAGCAATACCGGAGCCTCGTAGCCCGGCACCAGACGCTTGTATGAGTTGGTCGTCGGGTTGGTGAAGGCGTTGATCGCCTTGGCGTGCTTGATGATGCCGGCGATGTATTGCAGGCAAGTATCCGAAAGATCGGCGTATTTGTTGCCGGCGAATACCGGCTTGCCGCCCTTCCAGATCGACTGATGGCAATGCATGCCGGAGCCGTTGTCGCCGTAGATCGGCTTCGGCATGAAGGTGGCAGTCTTGCCGTAGACCTGCGCGACTTGTTGGATGCAGTATTTGTAGATGATCAGCCGGTCGGCCATCACCGTGAGCGGGGCGAACTTCAGCCCAAGCTCGTGTTGCGCTGACGCTACTTCGTGGTGATGCTTCTCGACGACGCAGCCCATGCGCGCCATGGCCGCCAGCATTTCCGAGCGCATGTCTTGCGCCGTATCTTGCGGCGGTACCGGGAAATAACCCTTCTTGGTGCCAATGTGATGGCCGAGATTGCCGCCTTCGTAGTCGGTATCGGAATTGGTCGGCAGCTCCACCGAGTCGAGCTTGAAACCGGTGTTGTACGGATCAGCGCGGTATTTCACGTCGTCGAAAACGAAGAATTCGGCCTCGGGACCGAAAAACACCGTGTCGCCGATGCCCATGGACTTGACCATGGCCTCGGCGCGCTTGGCGATGCCGCGCGGATCGCGGTTGTAAGGCTCGCCGGTCGTCGGTTCGAGAACGTCGCAAATCAGCGAAAGCGTGGTCTCGGCGAAGAACGGATCGATGCAGGCAGACGCCGGATCGGGCATCAGGCACATGTCGGATTCGTTGATCGCCTTCCAGCCGGCAATCGACGAGCCGTCGAACATCTGGCCCTCGGCGAACGTATCCTCCTCGATCATCGAGACGTCGAAGGTAACGTGCTGCCATTTGCCACGCGGATCGGTAAAGCGGAAATCGACGTATTTCACGTCGTTGTCCTTGATCGTTTTCATGACATTCTTCGGCGTCGTCATGGCAGGCGTACCCTTTCGTGCTGGTGGTGAATGCCCCGACGCTGGTCGACGACGCCTACGAGGCGAAGGCCGCCGGACCAGCCATTCAGATAGCGTCTATGCCGGATTCCCCCGTCCTGATCCGGATAGCTTCTTCGACGGTTGAGACGAAGATTTTCCCGTCGCCGATCCGACCGGTTTGGGCGGCGCGACGGATCGCGTCAATTGCCTTTTCGACCATCTCGTCACCAAGGACAATCTCGATTTTCACCTTCGGTAGAAAATCCACCACATACTCGGCGCCGCGATACAGCTCCGTGTGCCCCTTCTGGCGGCCAAATCCCTTGGCTTCGGTCACCGTGATGCCTTGCAGTCCGACTTCCTGCAGCGCCTCCTTCACCTCATCGAGCTTGAACGGCTTGATGATTGCCTCGATTTTCTTCATCGCGTTTCGTCTCCCGGCTCCGTGGGGCACGGCCGCCGTTGGAACCGAGCCTTCGTTAGCAGGTCCCGTGCCAAGGTCTGCAGGGCGTGAAAAACGAAGGTGGATAAGGTCGTTATGGTGCAATCTCCAACCGAATGTGGAGGCTCGATGCAAGCCTCCGCTACTGAACTGAGCATATTGCTCATTATCGCGCCAAGCGGGCGCGGCCACAAGGACGGCGACATTGGGCTCTTGCAATCATTATCGTCAGGGCAACATGATTGAGCTTCTGAGCAACGCCGAAATGACGCAGGCAGACCGGCAAACCATCGCCGGCGGCGTTCCTGGCATGCGCCTCATGGAGCGGGCCGGTCGAGCCGTCGCCGATGCGGTCAAAGCCCGCTTTCCGACTGGGAGCCAGGTGTGCGTTGTCGCCGGACCGGGCAACAACGGCGGCGATGGTTTCGTGGCGGCCCGATCGCTCGCCGCGAGCGGCTACCGGGTGACGGTCTTGCTGGTCGGCGACGCAACCCGGCTCAAAGGCGACGCGGCGCTTGCGGCAAGAGACTGGATCGGGCCGACGACCGCCGCGCAGCCCGACGCTTTGGAAGGCGCACACGTCATCATCGATGCCCTGTTCGGCGCCGGGCTGGACCGGCCGGTCGAAGGCCTCGCGCGTGCCATGATCGAAAGCATGAACGCGCATCGGGCGCCGGTCATTGCGGTCGATCTGCCGAGCGGCATCAACGGCACGACCGGGACGGTGATGGGATTGGCCGTTACGGCGGCGCGGACAGTGACGTTCTTCCGCAAGAAGCCGGGCCATCTGCTGCTGCCGGGCCGGCTGCATTGCGGCGCGATCTCGGTCGCCGATATCGGGATTGCCGACAGCGTATTGGCGCGGATTGCGCCGCAAACCTTCGAAAACGCGCCGCCGCTCTGGCGTGGGCATTTCCCGCAACCGCAAGACGCCGGTCACAAATATGATCGTGGGCATGCCGTGATCGCGTCCGGTCCGTCGTGGTCGACAGGCGCGGCCCGGCTGGCCGCCCGCGGCGCTTTGCGCGCAGGCGCGGGGTTGGTCACCATTGCCAGCCCTCGCGACGCGCTCGCCGTCAACGCGGCTGCCAACCTTGCGGTGATGGTGCGCCCGGTCGATGGCGCCGACGAACTGACACGCTTTCTTGCCGACCGCCGCTTGAACGCGTTCGCCATCGGTCCTGGTGTGGGGGTCGGCGAGGCGACCTGCGCGCTCGTTCTGGCCGCGCTGGCCGGCGAGCGTGCCGTGGTGCTCGATGCCGACGCCATGACAAGCTTTTCCAACCAGCCGGCGCGGCTAGCCGAAGCGCTGCGGCGGCGCGCACAGCCGACAATTCTGACGCCGCACGAAGGCGAATTTTCGCGTTATTTTGGAGGCTTGGACGAGCGCACGAAAGTCGGATCCAAGCTCGAAAGAGCGCGCTTGGCGGCGCAGCTAACGGGCGCGATCGTCCTCCTCAAAGGCCCCGATACCGTTGTCGCCGCCCCGGACGGCCGGGCGGCAATTGCGGCGAACGCGCCGGCATACCTCGCCACGGCCGGTTCCGGCGACGTTCTGGCCGGCATCGCGACGGGACTGTTGGCGCAAGGCATGCCGGCATTCGAGGCGGCCGCGGCCGCGGTGTGGGTGCATGGCGAGGCTGCGCGCGCGTTCGGGCCGGGTCTCATTTCCGAGGATTTGCCGGAAGCCTTGCCGGGCGTATACCGGGCGTTGCTGGCGTGATCGCGCTGCATAGGCCGGGCGTTGCGAGCCTCGCGTCAGTCCCTATTTTTCTAGTGTCCTGCGGATTTCGCATGATATAAGCCGCGCCGCCGGGCCGCCCTGCTGTTGCGGGCGTGGCGGAATTGGTAGACGCGCGGGATTTAGGTTCCCGTGACGAAAGTCGTGGGGGTTCGAGCCCCTCCGCCCGCACCAGCAGGGCGGATGTTTTTTTCTAAAAAGCGGCCAAGATGGGCGCGACTGCGGGCCGCCAAGAGCAATGCCGATGCAAGTCACCGAGACTTCTGCCGCTGGCCTCAAGCGCGAATATCGCGTCGTGGTCCCAGCAACCGACCTCGAGGCGAAGGTCAATGAACGCCTGGACGATCTCAAAGGGCGCGTTCAGCTGCGCGGCTTCCGGCCCGGCAAAGTGCCGGTCGCGCACCTCAAGCGCCTGTACGGCAAATCGGCCATGGCCGAGGTCATCGAAGCCACGGTACGCGAGGCCAATACCAAGATCATCACCGATCACGGCTACAAGCTCGCGGTCGAACCGAAAGTGGTGCTGCAGACCGAGGAAGGCGCCGTCGACGGCGTGATCGAAGGCAAATCCGACCTCGCCTACACGGTAGAGATGGAGATCGTTCCGTCGATCGCGCTGGCCGATTTCAAGACCATCAAGCTGACGCGGCTCACCGCTGAAGTGGGTGACGAGGAGATCGACAAGGCGCTGGCGACCATCGCCGACCAGAACCGGCCGTTCGTGGCCAAGACTGAAGCCGCGGCAGATGGCGACCGCGTCACCATCGGTTTCGAAGGGTCGATCGGCGGCACGCCCTTCGAAGGCGGCACCGGCGAGGATGTGCCGCTCATTATCGGCGCCGGCCAATTCATCCCCGGCTTCGAGGAGCACCTCGTCGGGCTGAAGGCCGGCGACAGCAAGACCTTCGACATCAAGTTTCCCGACGACTATCGGGCGACCCCGCTGGCCGGCAAGGACGCCACCTTTGCCGTCACCGTGAAGGCCGTCGATGCCCCGAGCGCAGTCGTCATCGATGACGAGTTCGCCAAGACGCTCGGCTTGGAGTTGCTGGCGAAGCTCAAGGATGCGGTCAAGGAGCGGATTGCGCGCGAGCACACGCTGACGTCGCGCCAGAAGCTCAAGCGGGCGCTGCTCGATCAGCTCGACGAGCGGCACAAATTCGAGCCGCCGCCGAGCCTCGTCGAGCAGGAGTTCGAGAACGTGTGGTCGCAGATCGAAGGCGACCTCAAGCAGCAGAATCGCACGTTTGCCGACGAGGGCACGACCGAAGAAAAGGCGCGCGAGGAATATCGTGGTATCGCCGAGCGCCGCGTGCGGCTTGGTCTGGTCATTGCCGAGATCGGCGAGAAGAATAATATTAGGGTGACCGACGACCAGCTGCGAACCGCCGTGATGGAACAAGTGCGGCAGTTCCCCGGTCAGGAACGGCAAATCTGGGATTATTACCAAAAGAACCCGAACGCGTTGGCCGCTTTGCGCGCGCCGTTGTTCGAAGACAAAGTGGTCGACTTCCTGGTCGAACTGGCCGAGGTCACGGAAAAGCCGGTTTCGCGGGACGAGTTGTTCAAGGAAGATGAGGAGTAGGCGGGCGTGAGGGATTCGGCGCGACCGTCCGCGCAGCCGGGCGGCTAGGCGGGATACCGTAGCTGAGCAGGATACTGTAGCTGAGCTGTTCGTCCTGCGGTTGCGACGACGAAAGCCAAGCGTAGCGTCTTGTTGCGGGGCGTTCCGCTCATATCTGCGCTAGGTTGCATCGCCGAAAGGGTGGCGGTGCTCGATCGAAGATAAGTTAGAAAACGGACTCCGGTTTCGACAGGCCGGGGCCGACTTAGTCAAACTAGGCGATAAGCCCTCTAACAGGTGACCCATGCGCGACCCGAAGGACACTTACATGAACCTCGTCCCGATGGTGGTCGAGCAGACCAACCGGGGCGAGCGGGCCTACGACATCTTTTCCCGCCTGCTCAAGGAGCGGATCATCTTCATCACCGGCCCGATCGATGACGGCGTGGCCTCGCTGGTGGTGGCGCAGCTCCTCTTCCTCGAGGCGGAGAACCCGAAAAAAGAAGTATCGATGTACATCAACTCGCCGGGCGGCATCGTGACATCCGGCTTGGCCGTGTACGACACCATGCAGTTCATTCGTCCGCCGGTCTCGACGTTGTGCACGGGGCAGGCGGCGTCGATGGGGTCGCTGCTGCTTGCAGCCGGCGCCAAGGATTTACGCTTTGCGCTCCCGAACGCCCGCATCATGGTGCATCAGCCCTCCGGCGGGTTCCAAGGCCAGGCCACAGACATTATGCTTCACGCTCAGGAAATCCTGAACCTGAAGCGGCGCTTGAACGAGATCTATGTCCGGCACACAGGCCAGCCGCTGAAGAAGATCGAGGACGCGCTTGAGCGCGATATGTTCCTGACATCCGAGATGGCCAAGGATTTTGGTCTTATCGACAAGGTGATCGAGAAACGGCCGGAGGAGCCGGGGCTGAAAACCGAGCAGCCGGTCCTCGCCAAGGTATGAGTGCGCGAAACCGGCGAATCGCCGATCAAATCGCCGCAAGTTCCAGCGTCAAGCGGGCGTTTTACGGTGTGCTCCGGAAAACGCACCCTATCAAACTCGTGTTATCGTTAATAAATTCTTGATTGGCACGCCATTAGCATGCAGGCTTGTAGTGTCTAAAGGTATCTTGTCACAGTAACGTCTTGTTGGGGTTCAGCACACGGAAGGTGCTACGGTTTTTTAGTCCGGCAGTTGGTAAGGTGCGAGGGTTCACGCGGCTCCCTCGCGGTGAAGACGGAGACGGGAATGAGCAAAGTCGGCGGCGGCGATTCCAAGAACACGCTTTATTGCTCGTTCTGCGGCAAGAGCCAGCACGAGGTGCGCAAGCTTATTGCCGGGCCGACCGTCTTCATTTGCGACGAGTGTGTCGAACTGTGCATGGACATCATTCGCGAGGAGAACAAATCCTCGCTGGTGAAGTCGCGCGACGGCATTCCGACGCCGCGCGAGATCCGCAAGGTCCTCGATGACTACGTGATCGGCCAGGATCACGCCAAGAAGGTGCTCTCGGTCGCCGTCCATAACCACTACAAGCGGCTCAATCATCAGAGCAAGCACAACGACGTCGAACTGGCGAAGTCGAACATCCTGCTGATCGGCCCGACCGGGTCGGGCAAGACGCTGTTGGCGCAGACGCTGGCGCGCATTCTCGACGTACCCTTCACCATGGCGGATGCGACCACGCTCACCGAAGCCGGCTATGTCGGCGAGGACGTCGAGAACATCATTCTGAAGCTGTTGCAGTCGGCCGACTACAATGTCGAGCGCGCGCAGCGCGGCATCGTCTATATCGACGAGATCGACAAGATATCGCGCAAGTCCGACAATCCCTCGATCACCCGCGACGTGTCCGGCGAGGGCGTGCAACAGGCGCTCCTGAAAATCATGGAGGGCACCATTGCGAGCGTTCCGCCGCAAGGCGGCCGCAAGCATCCGCAACAGGAATTCCTGCAGGTCGACACCACGAACATCCTGTTCGTCTGCGGCGGCGCATTCGCCGGCCTGGAAAAGATCATCTCGGCGCGCGGCCGTTCGACGTCGATCGGGTTCGGCGCCAAGGTGCTGGCGCCGGAGGATCGCAAGCAGGGCGAGATCTTCCGCGAGGTCGAGCCTGAGGATTTGCTGAAGTACGGCCTGATTCCCGAATTCGTCGGCCGGCTTCCTGTCGTCGCGACGCTGGAAGACCTCGACGAGCCGTCGCTCAAACGCATCCTCACCGAGCCGAAGAACGCGTTGGTGAAACAATACCAGCGCATGTTCGAGATGGAGACGGTGGACCTCACGCTCGCCGACGAGGCGCTTTCGGCGATTGCGCGCAAGGCCATCGATCGCAAGACCGGCGCCCGCGGCTTGCGCTCGATCATGGAGAGTATTCTGCTCGATACCATGTTCGATCTGCCGAGCCTCGAAGGCGTCGAGGAGGTCGTGATTTCGCGCGAGGTCGTCGAAGGCGCGGCCAGGCCGCTCTACATTTACGCCGACAGGTCCGACCGCGCCGGCGATGCCGGCGGTGCGAGCGCCTGACTGGTGTCGGGTTCAGGCCCCGTCGATTCGGCCCGTGGCCCAGCGCCAGCGCTTCGCAAGGCAGCCGTTACCTCGATAAACCGGGCTTTCTTGACACGCCCGCACGGCGACGCCACCTATTACGGGCGGCCAAACGCTCACCCGGGCGGCCGCGTACTACTCCGGGCAGGGTTGCACACCCGCCCTTTGGGTGCGGACAGGTCACCGTTCGCTAATCCCTTCCCGGCACCACGGCAGTTCGTTGCGACAGCGCATCCTGCGGGTTGCGAGGGACGTGCACAACAATAAGGAAGTGGGGCCATGACAAGTGCCGCCAAGCCGAAGCCGCTGCTGTTGACCGGTGAAAGCCGGGCTTATCCGGTATTGCCGCTGCGGGACATCGTTGTCTTCCCGCACATGATCGTTCCGCTCTTCGTCGGGCGCGAGAAATCGATCAAGGCGCTTGAAGAGGTGATGCGCTCGGATACGTTCATCCTGTTGGCGACGCAGAAAAACGCCTCGGACGATGATCCGGCGACCGACGCCATCTACGGCATTGGCACGCTCGCGAGCGTGTTGCAGCTGCTCAAGCTGCCAGACGGCACCGTCAAGGTGCTGGTCGAAGGCGCCGCGCGCGCCGAAGTGAAGCGCTACACCGACCGCGAAGATTATTACGAGGCCGACGCGGTCGTGATCGCCGATGCGTCCGGCGACCAGGTCGAGGCCGAAGCGCTGGCGCGCTCGGTGATCAATGAATTCGAAGGCTATGTGAAGCTCAACAAGAAAGTGTCGCCCGAAGTTGTCGGCGTCGTCCAGCAGATCGACGACTACGCCAAGCTCGCCGACACGGTGGCTTCGCACCTTGCCGTCAAGATTCCCGACAAGCAGCTGATATTGGAGACGCCCAGCGTCACCGAGCGCCTGGAGAAGGTGCTTGGCCTGATGGAGAGCGAGATTTCCGTACTGCAGGTCGAGAAGCGCATCCGCACCCGCGTCAAGCGGCAAATGGAGAAGACGCAGCGCGAGTACTATCTCAACGAGCAGATGAAGGCGATCCAGAAGGAGCTCGGCGACGAAGACGGCAAGGACGAGCTCGCCGAGATCGAAGAGAAGATCAAGCGCACCAAGCTCTCGAAGGAAGCGCGCGAGAAGGCGCAGCATGAGCTGAAGAAGCTGCGGCAAATGTCGCCGATGTCGGCGGAAGCCACCGTCGTGCGCAACTATCTCGACTGGCTGTTGTCGATCCCATGGAACAAGAAGTCCAAGATCAAGAAGGATCTCACGCTCGCCGAGCAGATCCTCGATGCCGATCACTACGGCCTCGAGAAGGTCAAGGAGCGCATCGTCGAATACCTCGCGGTGCAGCAGCGCGCCAACAAGCTGACCGGGCCGATCCTGTGCCTGGTCGGTCCGCCGGGCGTCGGCAAGACCTCGCTCGGCAAGTCGATCGCCAAAGCAACGGGCCGCGAGTTCGTGCGCGTCTCGCTCGGCGGCGTGCGCGACGAGGCGGAGATTCGCGGCCATCGGCGGACCTATATCGGCTCGATGCCGGGCAAGGTCATCCAGTCGATGCGCAAGGCGAAGACGTCGAATCCGCTATTCCTGCTCGACGAGGTCGACAAGATGGGCGCCGATTTCCGCGGCGATCCGTCGTCGGCATTGCTTGAGGTGCTCGATCCCGAGCAGAACAACACCTTCAACGACCATTACCTGGAGGTCGACTACGATCTCTCCAACGTGATGTTCATCACCACGGCGAACACGCTCAACATCCCGCCGCCCCTGATGGACCGCATGGAGATCATCCGTATTGCCGGCTACACCGAAGACGAGAAGGTCGAGATCGCGCGTAAGCATTTGATCCCGCATGCGACGGTCAAGCACGGTCTCGAGCTGAAGGAATGGTCGATCGACGATGGCGCCTTGCTCACGCTGATCCGGCGCTATACCCGCGAGGCGGGCGTGCGCAACCTCGAACGCGAGCTGTCGACGCTGATCCGCAAGGCGGTGAAGGAGCTCACGATCTCGAAGAAGCAATCGGTGGCGGTCACCGACGAAGTGCTCGGCGATTATCTCGGCGTGCCGAAGTATCGCTACGGCGAGGTCGAGGATGAGGATCAGGTCGGCGTCGTGACCGGCCTCGCTTGGACCGACGTCGGCGGCGAGCTTCTGACCATTGAAGCGGCCATGATGCCCGGCAAGGGCAAGATGACCGTGACCGGCAATTTGCGCGACGTGATGAAGGAGTCGATCTCCGCAGCCGCATCTTACGTGCGCATGCGCGCGGTCGCCTTCGGCATCGAACCGCCGTCATTCGACAAGCGCGACATCCACGTGCACGTGCCGGAGGGCGCGACGCCGAAGGACGGCCCGTCCGCCGGTGTCGCCATGGTCACCGCGATCGTCTCGGTGATGACCGGAATTGCGGTGCATCGCGACGTCGCCATGACCGGCGAAATCACGCTGCGCGGCCGCGTCTTGCCGATCGGCGGACTGAAGGAGAAGCTGTTGGCCGCGCACCGCGGCGGCATCAAGACCGTGCTCATTCCGGAAGAGAACGCCAAGGATCTTGTCGAGATCAACGACAGCATCAAGAGCGGCCTCGATATCATTCCGGTTTCGCGCATGGACGAGGTGCTGGCGCGCGCGCTGGTACGCAAGCCCGAGCCGATCACGTGGGAAGAGTTGACAGCCAAGCCTGTCGAGGTCGCCGCCGACGCGATCGAGGAGGACGCTTCCGGCTTGACCGCCCATTAAGCCAAGGCCGGTCATCACAAAGTTCCAAGACGGCGCCTTCGGGCGCCGTTTTTTTGAATTCTTGCGCAATGGGCGCCCGTGTTCCGTAAGACACAGCACGCCGAAATTCCGCGCCGCCGATTGGCGCGCTGGGTGACCTTGGCTACAGTTCCATGACAAGGGTCGGGAGCGGCAAAAATCGAAGGGTTTCGTGATGAAAATGATCTATCCGTTGATCGGCTGCGTCACTTTGGCCCTGACAGCCGGCGCCAGCGCCGGTCCGCTCGCCGACGATTTCTGGCTGCTCGGCGACTTCACCCAGAACGTGCCGTGCAAGGGCGACGGCACCGATCCGGCCGAGCTCAAGGTGAAGATTTCGACCGACCAGATCGACTCCAAGGTCGGCGTTTGCAAGTTCCTCGACGCCAAGGCCGACGGCAAGCGCGTGAGCACCCACGTTGAGTGTCAGTTCCCCGCCGGGCCGCTCATGGGCGACATCACCTTTACGCAAAAGCCCAACGACACCATCGATTTCGTCGACCGCGACAAGACCTATACGGCGACGCTCTATCGCTGTCCGCGGTGATCGCCCAAAGGAACGTGGTTGAAATTGCCGGCTAACCAGGACGGAATCGATGCTAGGATCGTGCGGATCGCATGGAGGGGGATACGCCATGGTTCGCTACGCTGTCGCCGCCGCGGTGCTGGCGGTCGTGCTGCCCTGCGCGCCGTCCTATGCGGTGTCCTCGAAAGACAAAATGGCGACGTGCAAGTTCGGCGCCGATGATCAGCATCTTGATGGCAAACCCCGTGCCGCCTTCATGAAAAAGTGCTTGTCCAACAAGGATGAGCCGCGCGGTGCGCCGACGCCCGGCGCGCCGGCGGCGCAGCATTGACGCCGACCGACCGCAACCCCCGCTTTCATCACTTCACCAACACCGCCAGCCGATTTTTCTGACAAGAGGAAAGGTTCAATGAGACTGGTCGCTTACCTTCTGGCCATCATCTGCATCATTGCCGCCGTCATGTATTTCGTGATGCCGGCGGGCCAATTGCCGACATTCATGCCGGGCTACGAAGCGGGCTCGGCGCATATGCACATGAAGCATGCGATCATCGCACTGGTGGCGGCGGTCGTTCTGTTCCTGATCGGCTGGCTGATCGGTCGCCGGCGATACTGACGTTGCCGCCGCTTGCCGGGACCGCTCCGGCGCGGTCCAATGCGCCGATGAACCTGCCGCCGCTGCGCACGTTGTTCTTCGAAGACCTCTCGGTCGGCATGACCGAGCGGCTGACCAAGACCGTGGCATCGTCCGACGTCGTCGGCTTTGCGCAACTGACCGGCGATCGCAATCCGATCCATCTGTCCGAGCATTTCGCCGCCAAGACCTCATTCCGCATGCGCATTGCCCATGGGCTTTACACGGCGAGCCTTATTTCCGCAGTGCTGGGCACGCGGCTTCCCGGTCCCGGCGCCATCTATATCTCGCAGACGCTGAATTTTCGGGCGCCGGTAAAGATCGGCGACACCGTGGTCGTGATCGTCACGGTCGCCGAACTGATCGCGGAAAAATCGCGGGCGCGGCTGTCGTGCCTCTGCGAAGTCGATGGCGAGGTGGTGTTGGATGGCGAGGCCCTGGTGAAGGTTCCGAGCGCGCACGCCAAGGGCAAACGACCGGTGATGAAGCTATAGCTCCGCGTTCTGCGCCACGCGCCCACAACCCCGGCCATTCAGGTAATGGACATCACGACGCCGCCGTCGGCCCGCACCGGCGAGCCGGAAATGGCGCTCGCTTCGCGCGAGCAGAGGAAAGCGACAACGTCCGCGACTTCTTCCGGCCGCGCCAGCCGTTTGATGATCGAGCTCGGCCGACTGCTGTCGATGAAGCGGCGCTCGGTCTCCGGATCGTCGAGCGACTGGCCCATGGACTTGAACATCGCTTCGACGCCCTCCGTGCGGGTCGGCCCGGGGAGCACCGCGTTGACGGTCACGCCGCTGCCGGCCAGCGCCTGGGCGAAGCCGCGCATCACCGCCAAATCCGCCGATTTGGTAAAGCCGTAATGGATCATCTCGGTCGGAATTTGCACGCCGGATTCCGACGAGATGAAGATGATGCGCCCGAACCCTTTGTCGCGCATGCGCGGACCATAGTGTCTGGTGAAGCGGACGCCCGAAAGGACGTTGGTGGCGAATAGCCGCTGCCAATCCTCGTCCGGAATCTCGAAGGCGTCTTTGATCTCGTACACGCCCACATTGTTGACAAGGATATCGACATCGCCGGCGGCCTTGATGACGCTCGCCACGCCCTCGGCGGTGGCGGCATCGCCGGCTGCCGCCACGAGCCGCGCTTGCGGGACCGCGGCGCCGATCGTTGCGATGGCTTGCGCGATATCTGGTGCCCGGCGGCCATTGACCACCACCTCGCCGCCGTTGGCTGCGAGCGCCTGTGCGATGGCGCGCCCGATTCCTTTTGTGGAACCCGTGACCAGGGCGCGAAGTCCGGAAAGATCGACTTGCATGCAATGAACCCGTCAGTGAGAAGTTGTTCCGCGCCACCTACGCCAGCAGGTCGTGAACTTCCGGATGATGGTCGACATAGTCGCGTACGAACGAGCAGCGCGGCACGATTTTCAAGCCACGGCTGCGGACCGCCGCCAGCGCGCCTTCGATGAGGCGTGAGGCAATGCCGCCGTGGCGCGCCTGCGGCGGTACTTCGGTGTGAGTGAAGGTCACCACGCCGCCATCGAGCTGATAGTTCGCCACCGCCGTAACGCCGTCGGCATCGAGCTCGAAGCGGGAAGAAGCAGGGTTGTCGCGAACTGTGGCGGGCATAATGGCAATATGGGGCGCGCCGGGCGATATGCCTATCCCGCATGCTAAGCTTGCGCCAGCGCCATGAAGATCGCCACTTTCAACATCAATAACGTCAACAAACGCCTGGCCAATCTGTTGGCCTGGCTGCGGGCGGCGAAACCGGACGCGGTCTGCCTTCAGGAGCTGAAGGCGACCGACCGTGAATTTCCGCAAGCCGCGATCGCCAAAGCCGGCTACGGCGCCGTCTGGCGCGGCCAGAAATCGTGGAACGGCGTCGCCATTCTTGCTCGCGGCGGCGATCCGATTGTCACGCGCACCGAATTGCCCGGCGACGCGGACGACGCGCAAGCGCGTTACATCGAGGCGGCGGTCAATGGCGTGCTGATCGCCTCGCTTTATGCGCCCAACGGCAACCCCCAGCCCGGGCCGAAATTTACCTACAAGCTCGCCTGGATGGACCGGCTCGCGGCCCATGCCGCGGAGCTGTTCGCCGCCGGCGTGCCGGTCGTGCTCGCCGGCGACTTCAACGTGGTGCCAACCGACCGCGATATCTACCCGACCAAATCCTACGCCAAGGACGCGCTGCTGCAGCCGGAAAGCCGCGCGCGGGTCGCGCGCTTGCTGGGTCAGGGCTGGCGCGACGCCATCCGCACGCTCCATCCCGACGAACCCTCGTACACCTACTGGAGCTACCTGCGGAACCGCTGGCCACGCGACGCCGGGTTGCGCATCGATCATCTGCTGCTGAGCAAGGAAGCCGCCAAGCGGCTTGTCGCCGCCGGCGTCGATCGCACCGTTCGCGGCGCGGACAATGCCAGCGACCATGCGCCGGTCTGGATCGAGTTGTGCGACGCCTCCCGCTCGTCCCCGCGAAGGCGGGGACCCAGTCTGGATTCCCGCGTGCGCGGGAACGAGCGGAAAAACCCGGCTCCGAAACCACCAGGCCGCCGTCCGCTGTTGGTCATCGACGGCAACTCGTTCGCGCACCGCGCCTATCACGCGCTGCCGAAGAACATCCGCCGCAAGGGCAACAAGCCGGCCGGCGCCATCCTCGGTTTCGCCAACCTGCTGTTGCGGCTCTATCGGGACGAAAAGCCGCGCGCCGTGCTCGTCGCCTGGGACACCTACGACGAGCCGACCTATCGCCACCAAGCTTTTACCGCCTATCAGAGCGGACGGGAGTTCGACGACGAGGTGCTGGAGCAGCTCGCCGTCATCCCGGATTTCGTCGCCGCCTGCGGCTTCGCCAACGCCAAGCGCGCTGGCTACGAGGCCGACGATTTCCTCGCCACTGCGGCTGCGGCGGAAGAGCGGCGCGGCGGTACAGTGCTGGTCGCGAGCGGCGATCGCGACAGCTTTCAGCTCGCGTCCGAGCAGACAACGATCCTTTATCCGATCCGCGGCGGCGGCGTGGAGCGGATCGGCCCGGCCGAGGTTCGCGCCCGCTACGGCGTCACGCCTGCGCAGGTGCCGGACTTCATCGCGCTGCGCGGTGATCCGTCGGACAAATTGCCGGGCGCGCCGGGCGTCGGCGCCACCGGCGCGGCGACGCTGATCCAGAAATACGGAAGCCTGGCGGCGATCCTCAAGGCCGGCCGCTTTGCCAAGCAAGCCGATGAGCTTGCGCTCTACCGCTCGATCGCCACCATGAACCGCAAGGCGCCGTTGCGACCCGTCAAGGATCAGACGCCGACCTGGGCCAAAGCGGCGGCGCTGGCGCGGACCTGGGACCTCAAGCAACTGGCAAGCCGGCTTGACGACCTCGCGGCTGGCTAGCCGGTTTGCGCCAACGCGCCGGGCGACATATTTTTATGACCCGTTTCCTCGAGGAGTTTGTCACCGACCATGAGTAAGAGATCGTTTGCGGCCGCGTTCGCGGCATTGCCGCTGCTGTGGAGCGGCGCTTCTTTCAGCGCCGAGCCGTTCGGCTCGGCCGACGATGCCAAGGCGATGCTCGATCGCGCCGCGACCGCGCTGAAGGTCAACGAAGCCGCGGCGCTCAAGCAATTCAACGACGACAAGAACAAGCAATTCCGCGACCGCGATCTTTACGTCTACTGCTTCAACGTCGCCAGCGGCAAATTCACGGCCTTCCAAAACGACATGATGATCGGCGTCGATATCCGCGAGCTAAAGCTGCCGCCGGACGATCCGATCGGAAAACGCGCTTACGACGCCGTGCATGACGCGCCCGAAGGCAACGTCGTCACCATCGAGTACAATTTCCCAAAACCCGGAACCAAAACTCAGGCCGCCAAACAAACACTCGAAACCCGCGTCGGCAATCAGGCTTGCGGCGTTACATATTTCAAGTAGTGAGCGCCGCCACCAATCGCTTTGCGCCGTGCGAAATATCAGCCGCGCGTGACGTGTGCCGAGACCGCCAGCCATTTGCCAGTGCGTTTGGCCCAAACGTCGGTATAGCGACCCTGCGCGGCGCGGCCTTCGGCCGTGATGTAATTCGTGCGGCCGTGGATGATCGCGATATCGCCGAACATGCGGATCATCACTTGGTCGGCCGTGAGGCCCTTGATCGTCACCGGCTTTGCCGTCTGGGCGAGAAAGCCGGCGCGGTCCACCAGCGAGCCGTCGGGGTTGCTGGCATAGAATTCGTCGGCGAGAATTTCGTCAAAGCGCCTCACGTCGCCGTTCTGCACGGAATTGATGTAGTCGGTATTGAGCGCCGTGAGCGCGTCTTGATCAGTCATCGGCGAATTCTCCGACTTAATATCGCGGCGATTGGGCGTCACTTCGCCGCCGGTTCAAAGATCACGACACGAATGCCGTCATTCTGGTCGGGGGCCGTGCCGAGCACGGTCGGCTTGCCGGCGCTCTTCTCGTCGATGCCGCAAAACGCAACGATGGCGTCGGGCTTGGGCTTCTGCACCGACAGCGTCGCCGCCGGACTGTCGATCCAGCGCGCCGGCGCGTCGTCGGCGAGCGATATATCGGTCACGTTCCAGGCGCCATTGCCTTTTAGCCGCGCCTGCAGCGCGCTCAGCACCGGCGGCTTCAAGCAGAGCTCGTCCTTGACGTCGTTGAGATCATCCTCGTCGCCCTTCACCAGCCGGTAGTGCGCGGTGACCGGGACGAATTTGACCACGATCGGCGTGGTCTTGCCCGCGGGCAGGATTTGGCGCCAGCTGCGCACCACCTCGAGCGACCAGTCGGCCGTCATCGGCTCCTTTGGCTGCGCAAGGTCGCGCGGCGAAATGATGCCGAGCGCCGCGAGGCGTTCGGCGGCTTCGGGCGACAGCGCCACCAGCGCCTTGTCGATTTCCGGCCCGAATGGAATCAGCGGCAGATGCTCCGCCTTGATCTCGGCCAGGCGGTCGACGCCGAGCGCGTTGGCATGGACCTCCGTCTTCGCCGTCACCGGCGCACCGGCCGCGGTGATGGTCAGGTCGACGAAATTCTCCGCATCGTGCTTGGGCAGCGTCCAGGTCTCGGTGCCGTCGGTGCTGGCACTGAGTTCGGGCAGTGACAGGGTGGCAGCGACGGTCAGGTCCGCCGTGCCGCTATTCTTGAAATAGTAGGAATAGACGACGCTGTTGGTCGCTACGCTGATGTCGAAGCCCGCGACTTCGAGACCGGGCACCGAGCCGACCTGCAACGCGCCGACGGTGAGGGAAGCTTCCGTCGGCGTTGTGGGGGTCTCCTGAGGCTCAGCGGCGGGCGGCTTGGTTTCCGCCGGCGCTGGCGTGACGGCGAGCGCGACGCCGATAACGGCGAGCGGCAGGACGAGGCGTACATTGCTCACGACAGATCTCCCTGGTCGATGCCGCCGGCATCAGTGGCGTGTGGCGGGAATTTTTTGGCCGGAAGCGACCCACGCGTCCCAGCTTTGCATGCGCAAGCCCAGCCGTTCGTAATACACCCGCAGATAGCCGTCGCTGCCGCGGACGACGGCCTCGGGCCGTACGGCGAGGACTTCCTGCGCCATGACGCCGACATAGGCTTTGCGGCTGCCATTGTAGCTGAACCGGTAGAAACCGAGACCGTTATCGAGACGGCCGAGCATGACGATGTCGTGCTTCAAGCGGATGTCCGATCGCCGGCCGCCGCCATGCCCGCCACCGCCGCCATGCCCGCCACCGCCGCCGTGCCCGCCACCACCGCCGTGGCCACCACCACCGCCGTGGCCGCCACCACCGCCGTGGCCGCCACCGCCGCCGCGACGACCGCCGCCGCCAAAGTGATGCCCGCCGCCGCCACCGCCGTGATGCACGACGGCAAAGTGGTGCACGCCGGCGGCGTGATGACCGCCGCCGCCACCACCATGGCCGCCGCCACCATGGCCGCCATGGGCGTGGCTGCCGTGATGATGCCAGCCGTGCCAACCTTCATGGCCGCCGAAGCCAAAACCGCGGCGGAATTCGTAGCCGATGATGTACCAGCCGGGGCCGTCCCAGCCGTCGTCGAACCAGCCGTAGCTGTCGCCGTTGAAGGTGTATTCGTCGTTGCCGCCGACGACAGCGGGGGCGCCGCCGATATATTTGATCTGCAGCCGTGACCAGCCGCCGCTGCCTTCGACCGGGACGAGCCGCCATAGCTGGCAGGCGCCGCCGGCGGCGGCCGAAGCCTCGCTCAGATGGACGTCATCGGAGCAGTTTACGGCGTCCAAGAACTTGCCGTTGCGCTTGATCATCACCCGCGACCAGCCGTCGGCGTCCGGCACGAACTTCCATAGTTGGCAGGAGCCGTGGTCGAAGTTCGACCCCGGATTCATGTTGAGCTGATCGGTGCAATATTTGGCGTCGAGAAATTTGCCGTTGCGCTTGAGCTGGAGCCGCGACCAGCCGTCGGCGTCAGGCACGAGCTTCCACAACTGGCAGGAGCCGTTGTCGTAGTCCGATCCGGGATTGAGATTGAGCGCGTCGCTGCAGAATTTGGCGTCGAGGAATTTACCGCCGCCCTGCTGCGCCGCGGCGGGCTGGCAAAACGCCACCAGAGCCGCCGATCCGAGCAGCCCCAGCATCAGGCGGCGAAGCGTCGGCGCCGGGCGTTTCGATGCGGCTATCGTGGTTTGGCGGCGCATGTTGCTCTCCTCGTCGTCGGGACCATCGCCCGCATACGGTCGCCAGGCGACCGCCTTTCACGCAGTCTCGCGCAGTCGCGGATTAAGAATATGACACACGTCACAACCGGCCTGTTCGCATCTGCGCTCGGCGCCGTGCGGGCGCTTGTCACCGATGCGGAAACCATGGAAAAGCACGCGACCGTCCGGCCGCCGTGAACGCGAAACCGAGATAGACGTAGGTTAGCACGATAAAGATCATCGGCGACGGCGGGTCGCTGCCGGTGATCGCGACCCTGACGAGGACGGCGATGCACAGCGCGACGGCAACGCCGTTCGAGGCAAAACCCCAGCGCCGCCAATGCTTCCTCTGATCCGCTTGCTGCAATCGCAGCCGCCCGATCTCGGCATCCATCTCATCCGACGTCATGGCGTTCCTCTCGCATCCGCATAGGCCGGGCCGATATGGATTAGGTCGCGGCGAACCGGGAAACGGTTCAAATGTCGTTCGCCTGCACCGGGGAGGGGGCCGCCGTCGTCATGGCGAGCGAAGCGAAGCAATTCAGTTCTCCGAGCGAGCGGCCCTGGATTGCTTCGCTCCGCTCGCAATGACGAAGCATTCTCGCGACGCCTCCGCGCCCGAGCTTTGCAGTGAGCGAGTGGCGAATAGCGAGTGGCGAATAGCGAGTGGCGAATGGAGAAGACCATTCGCTATTCGCCATTCCCTATTCGCCCCCCAAGGGAGGCGAAGCGCCGACAGGCGCATTGTCCTACCAATCGCCGCTTGCGCGGCGGCGCGCTTTGTCTCCTTCCTCCTCATTTGCGGGGAGGGAAGGGGCGCGCCCGCCTATCGGCGCTTCACCGCGGCACTCGCCACCGGCTCTTACCCCGATGGCTCAGCTCCAGAACCGGGTTTCCCGACGTCTCAAGCTCGCAGGTGTTTTGCCCGCTCACATTCTAGCCGTCGGTTAAGCACGCTCCGTGCGGACCGGTCTTTTTGCCGGTCGACCGGTGCCCCAGAGCCGCCCGAGTGCGGATTGGCAATTCCGCCCGCGGGGACCGCCACTCGCTCCGCTTTTCAGGCATGCCGGCCGGACAAGCGCCCTGTAGGTGAGCGAGATTTTGACAATGTAACTAGAAATGGGACAATGTCAAGGTCCGTCACCTTTGTAGTGACGGGCCGCGGGCCGCAGCGATCGACGGCTGCTCAGGCCGAAGCCGTATGCCGGCGCCGCAGGAAGGGCACCGCAAACAGCGCCGCCACGGGCAGATGCAGCAGCACGCCGTAAAGCGCGATCAGGCCGACATCGGCGCCGGACAGGGCGCCGCGGCCGACCTCCAGCACGAGCAGATAGATGGTGAAGGGCAGGAACAGCACGATGGCGGTGACCAGGCCGGGATCGTAGATGCGCAGCCGGATCGTGCTGACGACATGGATGATGCCGTTGATCAGGGTGAGGCCGACCCAGGCGAAGGCGACCCAGCGCAGGGCCTGCGGAAACGCGATGGCGAGCCCGATCGGCAGCCAGACGTAGACGGTATTAACCAGCGCGACGCCGTCGATGTCGACCGGCCAATTGTCGTTGCCGCTGTGGAAGATATGGGCGTCGGTGAACTGGCGAAAGCCGCCCGGCCACAGATGCTCCTCGATCTGATGCAGGAAATAGATCACCAGCAGCGCCGCAAACAGCGCGCGTTCGCTGGTCGGATCGTGGCGGAACAGCGCGATCCAGGCGGCGATGCCGATGGCGCTGAGCGCGGGCAGGGTTTTTTGCCAGTTGGCGGCGAGGCGGGACAGAATGAGCATGAGCGTGGTCCTTGCGGCGACGGCGGTATGCCTACACCGGCTTGATTAAAATTCCGTCGGCGCTTGTAGGCGTGCGGGCCGCGTCGGGCCGGACCGTTGGCCGCTGTAGGTCATAAAGAGATGCAGCGCACCGAACGACAAGGCGATAACGGCGCTCAGCGCCATCAGAGTCCGCGACATCGAATGCCTCCGGCCATCGCCGTCGGAGTTAAGGGCTGTCCCTTGCTTGTGAATCCGCAAACTAGGGGGTCCTGACACCGCCCTGTCCACGCGGCGGGTCAGCGCAGATAGGCCTGCTGAACCTCCGCCTTGCCCAGCGCGACCAATGGGCAAACGAGGAGGCCATCATGTCGTCGCAAGCAACGATCTCAACCGAACGTTTGACCGGGCGGATTGCCAGCCTGGAGAGCGCGAACCGCACGCTTTGCGTGGTCGTTTCGATGGTCGTGGCGCTGCTGCTGATCAGCACCAGCATCGCGCTGACGGCGCAGCATGCCTCGAAGGCCAACGCGGTCAGGCAAAGCGTTTCGCCGTGCGCAGGGTCAAAACCGGGCGCGGCGTGCCGCACGCCGGGACCGCGCATGCGCGTTGCTGGCATTGCATCGATCATCGCTTGAGCCACGGCAACGGTATGCGGGCACACGCGTAGGGTGGGTTGAGCCACGCGAAACCCACCATGGTGCCCACAGCGATCGCGATGGGTTTCGCTTCGCTCAACCCATCCTACACGTTGGCTCTGCGCGTTGGTCCGGGCTCCGCATGCCGATGACGACGATGGCCGGATGCGCCGATCAAGGCAATTTTAGTCACATCCAGAAGAAACCCCTACGCCTGTGTTAGAGCGTTTCAACTAACTGCTGGCACTCCGACGATGTCCCAGAGGATGTGCCATGAAGCGATATATGTGCGAGGCGCTGCCCGATCCGGAGCGGCGCGCGTTTTTCAACCGCACCGCGGTGGTGGCGGCGGCCGGCGTGGCCGCAGCGACCGGACTTGCGGCGCGGCCGGCGAACGCCGCGACGGCGACCACCCTGCCGGCGGACCAGAAAAAGTACATGCAGGAAGCGACCAATCTGGCGATCGAGTCGGTCGAGAAGGGCTGGGGCGGGCCGTTCGGCGCCGTGATCGTCAAGGACGGCGAGATCATCGGCCGCGGCCAGAACCGCGTGCTGCTGACCGGCTGCCCGGTGTTTCACGCCGAGGTCACCGCGATCATCGACGCCTCGGCCAAGCTCAATCCGAAGGCGCTCCTTGGCAGCGATTACGGCCCCGGCACGATGCTCGAAATGATTGCGCGCCCGGCGGGCTCGCCCGATACGGTGCCGATGCGCGCGCGCATGCTCAAGGGTTGCGACATCTACATCAACGGCGCGCCGTGCCCGATGTGCATGAGCGCGATCTACTGGTCGCGCATCGATCGCGTGTTCTTCGGCAACAGCCTCAAGGACACCAGCGCGATCGGCTTCGACGACGCCTTCCAATACGAAGATTTCAAAAAGCCCTGGACCGAGCGGCACATCGCGGTGACGGAAAACTTCGACCGCGACACGACGATGAAGTCGTTCAAGGCCTGGATGGACAAGGAAGATCGTCATCCGTATTGAGGCCGTTGCGGCGCGGCGCGGTGCGCTTCGCCGCTTTGGCGCTTCACAACGACCACCAATCCGAAATGGCCGGGCTTGTCCCGGCCATCTCGCTCATTTCGCACGGCGTTGCCAACTCTATCGGGATGCCCGGCACAAGGCCGGGCATGACGAAGGTGGAGGGTGGGCGAAGGTGTGACGCGCGGTGCCCACGTTCCATCGAAAATCCGCCCGGGCTTCGCGTAGCTTGTCATCGGGCCGGCCACTTCGGGCCGGACCCGTTGGCTCAGCCCACCCACGCGGTTATTGCGGTTCACCGTTTGACGTAGTATGTTTATGCCATGATCCGGTCGTGGCGCAATTCCGTGACCCGCAAGGTCTGGGAAAGCGAGCGGCCGAACCAATTTCGCGGGCTCGATTTCGAGGCAGCGATCGATCTGCTGCTGGCGCTGAATATTGCCAAGGCGCTCAGCGATCTCAGCCCGCTCAAAAGCGTCGGCCTGCATAAGCTCAAGGGCGAGCGCAAAAGCCAATGGGCGATAAGTGTAAATCAGCGGTGGCGAATCTGTTTCGAATTTCGCAAGGGCGGCGCCCACGAGGTCGAAATCACCGATTACCACAAGGGATGACGTATGACTCCTGCCGCCCATCCGGGCCGTCTGTTGAAACGCGAGTTGACCGCACGTGGATTGAGTGCCAATCGACTTGCGCTCGATATCGGCGTGCCATCCGGCCGCATCACCGACATCTTGAACGGCCGCCGCTCGATCACCGCTGATACGGCCGTCCGCCTTGGCCGCTATTTCGGCAATAGCGCCCAATTCTGGCTCGATCTGCAAAGCCAGCATGATATCGCGATGGTCGAACGCGAGCGGGGCGCAGAGATTATCCGCCGCGTCCGACCGGCGGATGCGGCGTGAGCTGTAGCGTGGATTGAGCCAGCGGGTCCGGCCCGATGTGGCCGGCCCGATGACAAGCTCGGCGAAATCCGGGGGACGATCGGCAGGGGCCGTCCCCGGCTTTCGCTTTGCTCAAGCCGGGCTACGCTTGCTAACCTCTCGACCTCTGCGCCGACCATCCCGAACGCGACAGGACTGGATCATAACAGGCTTGGATCATTATAGGCTTGGACATGAGCGACACGCCGGTTGGTTTCGATCAAAAAGCCGTCCCTGCGGAAATCGACCGCTGGAACTGGGGCGCGTTTCTGCTCAATTAGATCTGGGGCATCGGCAACAACACCTACATCGCGCTGCTCACCTTCATTCCGTTGTTCGGCATCATCTGGGTGTTCGTACTCGGCGCCAAGGGCAGCGCCTGGGCCTGGCGCAACGGGCGATGGGACAGCGTCGAGCATTTCAAGCGCGTGCAACGGCGCTGGGCGATAGCGGGCGCCATTATCTGGCTCGGCATGCTGGCGTTGATCGGCGGCGTCGTCGGCGGCGTGTTTCACCTATTGAAGCATTCCGCAGCCTACGAAATGGCGGTCGCCAAACTTCAGGCCGACCCGGTCGCGGCGAATATCCTCGGCAGCCCGATCGCGACCGGCACGCCGTTCGGCAACCTGTCCTTCAATGGCGGCTCCGGCAAGGCGGAGCTCAATTTTTCCGCCACCGGCCCGAAAGCGGCCGGCGTGGTTTTCGTCGAGGCGGTCAAGAAAAACGGCGTGTGGTCGATCACGCGGCTCGCGCTCAAGCTCAATGACACCGGCAAGGTGATCGATCTGGTCGGCGGGGCGGGGCGGGATACGACGTGATGGGGACGTAGTCCGTAGGGTGGGCAAAGGCGCAACGCGCCGTGCCCACGCGTTCTTTTCAGCAAGTCCGCGCGGGCTTCGCTGCGCTCAGCCCACCTTACGCTTGCTATGAGATCGTCATGCGCGGGCTTGACCCGCGCATCCATGCAGACGATCCGTATGCGAGAGAGCACGCTCGCTCACAGCGAGCGCGCCAGTCGCATGGACCGCCGGGTCAAGCCCGGTGGTGACGATGGAGCAAATGGGGCGCACCAACGAATGAGAACGATGCAGCTAACCGCAATAATCACGGATAGGTCCCTTCGCCTTGCCTTATCTGTCGTTTGCATTTTGTTCGTGCCGTCCCTCAGAAGCGACGCGCAATCACTGAACGAACCCACGCTTCGATTGGAATCGTTATGGGAAGAGCCAGTGCCGGCGAATATGACGCCACCGCTAACGCTCCTCGAGCTGGCCCAAAGGTCGGATGGTTCTGCTGTTCTGCTTATAGCGGATCGGCAAGGCAATAAGTCGCTGTACGTCGGTGCGAATAAATCAAATCCCGGTCAATTGGTTCCACTTCCTGCGCTCAAATCCATTCCTACCTACGGCCTACAGCTCACTCTCGGCCTGCGGCTGATCACTGGGGCCGCTGGTCAGATTTGGATTGGAGGCACTAGCAATTATCGGGAAGGCTTGTTCGGAGGCCGCCTCTCGGACGGCTATCTCGCGAAACTCGAGGCGAATGGAAAACTAACGTGGAGCCGCAATTTCCAGGTGGCCAATGGAAGTGAAATTCACGGTTTGGCTGCGTTGCCGGATGGGGACGTTGTCGTTCTGGGAACGGCTGATAATAAACCGTGGTTGGCTCGAATATCGGCTGATGCGCAGATTGTTTGGGAACGCTGCCCGAGCGTCCGATATATCGCAGCTGCCGCGATCATTGAAGACAAGATCGTCGTTGTTGGATTTGATGCCGATGGCGAAGCGATCTGGCGCTTCAGCTATGACGGCGAGCCGATAGACCGTTGGCCTATCGAAAACATACCCGGCGGAGGCCCCCAGCCTCTTTTGTTTATCAAACTTTTTGCTGCAAAGGACAATGAGGGGTTTTATGCACTTTCGATCTGGGGAGAGACCCTTCGACCGCGTGACTCCCTTTTGGCGCATCCACTGAAAGTGGTTAGGTTCGACGCGCGCGGTGGGGTCATTTGGCGCAAGGAATTATCGCAAGCAATTCTGCAAGGGCTTGACCCTCTCGCGTCAAGCTCAAACCCGCGGCCTAATTTCTGCTTCCCGCCGATCGTGGGGCTGGCTGCAAATGGTGATCCGCTCGTGGTGTGCCCCGAGCGAAATACCGTGCTCATCTCTCAAATCAATTCAACCACGGGCGAGATGAAGCAGATGGCCGCGCAACGGCCGCGCTCCTCGCCATGCGAGGAATACCGGAGCTGGCCTAGCGTAACGGTACCAGGTTACGACAACGTGATTTGGCTATTCGGTGCTGGGCGCTGCACGTGGTTAGATCGAATACCGTTGACGCAAATCAGGGGCTAGTGATGGCCGGTTACTCCGCCGCCTCGATCCTCTTCCTTCGCCGCCCGCCGGCGCTCTCGCCGACCCGCGCCAAGACCGGCTTGAGAAACGCCCCGGTATAACTCCGCTTCTCGCGCGCGATGTCTTCCGGCGTCCCCGCGGCGACGATTTCGCCGCCGCCGTCGCCGCCTTCGGGGCCGAGATCGATGATCCAGTCGGCGGTTTTCAAGACTTCGAGATTGTGCTCGATGACGACGACGGTGTTGCCGGTCTCGACCAGCTCGTGCAGCACTTCGAGGAGTTTTGCGACGTCGTGGAAATGCAGGCCGGTGGTCGGCTCGTCCAAAATGTAGAGCGTGCGGCCGGTGGCGCGCTTGGATAATTCCTTGGCGAGTTTGACGCGCTGCGCCTCGCCGCCGGACAGCGTCGTCGCCTGCTGGCCGACATGGATGTAATCGAGGCCGACGCGGTGCAAGAGCGTGAGCACGTCGCGCACCCGCGGCACCACCTTGAAGAAGTCCAGCGCCTCCTCGACCGTCATGTCGAGCACGTCGGCGATGGATTTGCCCTTGAACAGCACCTCCAAGGTCTCGCGGTTGTAGCGCTTGCCCTTGCAGACGTCGCAGGTGACGTAGACGTCGGGCAGAAAGTGCATCTCGATCTTGATGACGCCGTCGCCCTGGCAGGCCTCGCAGCGGCCGCCCTTGACGTTGAACGAGAAGCGGCCGGGCTCGTAGCCGCGCGCCTTGCTCTCGGGCAGGCCGGCGAACCATTCGCGGATCGGCGTGAAGGCGCCGGTATAGGTGGCCGGGTTCGAGCGCGGCGTGCGGCCGATCGGCGACTGGTCGATGTCGATCACCTTGTCGAGATGCTCGATGCCTTCGATGCGGTCGAACGGGGCAGGGGCCTCGCTCGCGCCATTGAGGCGGCGCGCCAGCGCCTTGTAGAGCGTGTCGATGAGCAGCGTCGACTTGCCGCCGCCGGACACGCCGGTGATGCAGGTGAACAGGCCGAACGGAATCTCCGCCGTGACGTTTTTGAGATTGTTGCCGCGGGCGCCGATGAGTTTGAGCGTGCGATGCGGGTTGAACGGCCGCCGCTCCGGCACGGCGATCTCGCGGGCGCCGGTGAGATACTGGCCGGTGAGCGATTTGGGATTGGACATGACGTCCATCGGCGTGCCTTGGGCGACGATGTGGCCGCCATGCACGCCAGCGCCGGGGCCGACATCGACCACATAGTCGGCGATGCGGATGGCGTCCTCGTCGTGCTCGACCACGATCACGGTGTTGCCGAGGTCGCGCAGTCTTTTCAGCGTGTCGAGGAGCCGGGCATTGTCGCGCTGATGCAGGCCGATCGACGGCTCGTCGAGCACGTAAAGCACGCCGGTCAGGCCGGAGCCGATCTGCGAGGCGAGCCGGATGCGCTGGCTCTCGCCGCCGGACAGCGTGCCGGAGGCGCGCGCCAGCGTGAGGTAATCGAGGCCGACATCGACCAGAAATTTCAGCCGCGCGCGGATTTCCTTGAGGATGCGCGCGGCAATCTCGTTCTGCTTGGCGTTGAGCTGTTCCGGCAGCGCGGCGAACCAGAGCGCGGCGGCTTTCACCGAGAGGTCGGAGATTTCGCCGATATGCTTGCCGGCGATTTTCACGCACAAGGCTTCCGGCTTGAGGCGGTAGCCGTGGCAGGCCTCGCACGGTACGTCGGTGAAATAGCGGGCGATCTCCTCGCGCGCCCAGTCGCTGTCGGTCTCCTTGTAGCGCCGCTCCAGATTGGTGATGACGCCCTCGAACGGCCGCTTGGTGTCATAGGCGCGCACGCCGTCCTCGTAGGCGAAGCGGATCTCGGTGTCGCCGGAGCCGTAGAGGATGGCGTCCTGGGTCTTCTTCGGCAGGTCCTTCCACTTGGTATCGAGGGTGAACTTGTAATGCTTGCCAAGCGCGGCGAGGGTCTGCGTGTAATAGGGCGAACTCGATTTCGCCCACGGCGCGATCGCGCCCTTGCGCAGCGTGCGCTCCTTGTCGGGGATGACGAGGTCGGCGTCGATGTGCTGCTCGACGCCGAGCCCGCCGCATTTCGGGCAGGCGCCGAACGGATTGTTGAACGAGAACAGCCGCGGCTCGATCTCCGGGATGGTGAAGCCGGACACCGGGCAGGCGAATTTTTCGGAGAAGATCAGGCGCTCGGGCCCACTCTTGTCGTGAATTTTTGCGACTTTCTTGCCGTCATGGCCGGGCTTGTCCCGGCCATCCCGCTTAGGAGAATCTGCGCTTGTATGATCGGGATCACCGGGACTCGCCGCTTCGCGGCGGCCCGGTGATGACGCGGAAACATCGGCCAGCTCCGCCACCGCGAGTCCATCCGCGAGCTTGAGCGCCTGCTCGAGCGAATCCGCCAGCCGCGTCGCAATGTCCGGCCGCACCACCAGGCGGTCGACCACCACGTCGATGTCGTGGGTGAATTTCTTGTCCAGCGCCGGCACCTCGGCGATCTCATAGAAGGCGCCGTCGACTTTGACGCGCTGGTAGCCCTTCTTCATGTACTCGGCGAGTTCCTTGCGGTACTCGCCCTTGCGGCCGCGCACCACCGGCGCCAGCAGATAAAGCCGCGTGCCTTCCGGCAGCGCCAGGACGCGGTCGACCATCTGCGAAATGGTCTGGCTCTCGATCGGCAGGCCGGTGGCCGGCGAGTAGGGCACGCCGACGCGCGCCCATAAAAGCCGCATGTAATCGTGGATCTCGGTGACGGTGCCGACGGTCGAGCGCGGATTGCGCGAGGTGGTTTTCTGCTCGATGGAGATGGCCGGCGAGAGGCCGTCGATCTGGTCGACGTCCGGCTTCTGCATCATTTCCAGGAATTGCCGGGCGTAGGCGGAGAGGCTTTCGACATAGCGGCGCTGGCCCTCGGCATAAATGGTGTCGAAGGCGAGCGAGGATTTGCCCGAGCCGGACAGCCCGGTGAACACCACCAGCTTGTCGCGCGGAATGTCGAGATCGACGTTCTTGAGATTGTGCTCGCGCGCGCCGCGAATCGAGATCATGCGGCCGTCGCGCACATCTCTCGCGCGACCATCCGGGCGACCGGGGTTTTTGTCGGAGCTGTCGAACGAGTCATTCATGCGAAATTGGGCACACGTTGCCGACCGAACATAGTGAGAACGCAGCGGCTTCGCCAGTGCGCGTGAGGCGTCATACCCGGGAAAATCGCGGACGCGTCGGAAGGAACTGGTTCGTCATTGCGAGCCAACGGGTCCGGCCCGAAGTGGCCGGCCCGATGACAAGCTCCGCGAAGCAATCCAGCTCTCAGAGCAAGCGGCCCTGGATTGCTTCGCTGACGCTCGCAATGACGGCGGATCAGCGATCGAGCCGCAGCAGCCGCCATTGTTCCACATCGCCGAGCGGCATGATCGCGTGCAGTTTTTCGGGTCGCCGCGAGAGCAGCGCAGCCGCCTCACCGTTTGGCAACAACAGCCAGGCGGGGCCGGTCAGCGCGGCCAGTTCATCGGGCGTCGCCTCGAGGATTTTTCCGGGCACATAGGGCAGGACATTGAGCCCGGTGTCGCCGGTCCGGTAGATCGGCCCGGGCGCGGCTTGGACCTGGGCGACGATCCGCGCGGCGTCAAGCGTCGCTTGCCGGTAGCGCAGCGGCAGGAACGGCGCGGCGGCGGCATAGACCAGCGCGTAAGCAAGCAAAGCCGCGGTCAGCAGCATGACCGGCGCGACGATTTGCGGGCGCCGCGTGCCGAGCAAATCGTAGCCAAGGCCGCCGAAGACGGCGAGCGGCAGGACCATCGGAAAATAGTAACGCGGCGTCGAGCCGCCGGGCCAGAACAGGATCAACAGCGCGGCCGTGAAGGCGTAGCACGCCAAGGCCGCGACGAAGCCGGGACGAACGAAATCGCGGCCGGGGCCGGGGCCGGCGGCGTCCTTGCCGACAAAACCGCGGGCCATGAGAAACGCCGCCGCGAGCACAGCCGCCGGCAGCGTCTCGCCGAGCAATCTGACAAACGCCACGGCCGGACCGGAGAAGCGCAGCGCCGGATGCACCCGCATAAAGGTGCCCCAGACCGTTTCATCGCCGGGCGTATAGATCGCCGCATACCAGGCGGCGAGCGGCAGCGCGCAGA
The DNA here is from genome assembly GCA_963829395.1 of uncultured Alphaproteobacteria bacterium. Classification (GTDB taxonomy): domain Bacteria; phylum Pseudomonadota; class Alphaproteobacteria; order Rhizobiales; family Xanthobacteraceae; genus BOG-931. Next base: position 57,182 of record CAWHHX010000012.1, read on the forward strand.
TCAGGCCGGCCAGGATCAGTCCGGGAATTTGCCGCCACGCGCGCGAGCCCAGGACGTAGAGGCCGATGCCGAGGGCGAAATAGGCGATCGGCTGCGGCCCTTTCAGCAAGCCGGCCAGCGCCAGGACGACGCCGATCGCGAGCCAGCGGCCGACGCCGATCGAGCCGCGCGCGTTGCCGCCCCACCACAGATAAAAGGCCAAGAACAGCAGCACCGCGAGCGGCAGGTCGGCGGTGATCAGCACCGAGGAGCGGATCACCAGCGGGCAGGCGAGGAACAACGCCACGCCGAACAACGCTGCCGGCACGCTGGCGGCCACTTTGCGCAGCAGCAGGTAAATCAGTACGCAGCCGAACAGCAGAAACAGCGCGATCGGCAAGCGCGCCGTGATCTGGCTGACGCCGCCGAACGGCGCGCTGATCGCGGCGATGATCCAGGACAGCAGCGTCGGCCGCTCGACCCAGCGCAGATTGAACACATGCGGCACGACCCATTCGCCGTCCTCGATCGCGGTGCGGGCGATGGAGACGGCGAGGCCCTCGTCGGCATTGTAGCCGCGAAAGACGATCAGCGGCCCGGTCAGCGCGGCGCAGGCGACGACGATCGCGCCGTACGGATTGATGCGCGCGGCAAAGCCGTTCCACGCCGCGACGATGCGCTGCGAGCCGTTGCGCAAGCTGTCGGCGAGCGAGGTCATCAAGAGGCGGTCATGGCGGCGCTATCACGCAAGGTCCCGGGCCGCGACTTATCGGCAAACAAAAGCCCCGGGTAAAGGCCCGGGGCTTTACGCGTTTCGCGGCAGATCGCGGCGGAAGTTACCAGCCGAATTTGAAGTTGATACCGCCGCGGATGATGTTCTCGTTGAGCGAGATATTGGTGTTCACGCCGCCGGTGGCGCCGCAATTGCCGAACCCGCAGGACGCGTTGGCCAGATCGACGAACAGATATTCGACCTTGGCGGTCCAGTTCGGCGCGAAGGCATATTCGACGCCGGCGCCGGCGGTCCAGCCGGTCTGCGTCGAGCTGCTGAACGGCAGCACGCCGGCGGAACCCTGGACATTGGCGAAGGCAGCGCCGCCGGTGCCGTAGAACAGTACCCGATCCCACGCCCAGCCGGCGCGCCCGCGCACGGTCGCAAGCCAATTGCTCTTGGTCTCGCAGCCGACGGCGACGCATGATGTATTGAAGGTGGTGCCATTGATGTTGGCCCAGTCGCCGTCGCCTTCAACGCCCAAGACGAACGAGCCGATCTGATAATTGCCGCCGACCGTGCCGCCGATCAGATAGCCGCTGACGTTGAAATTGCCGGTCGGCGGGTCGTTGGGATCCGTCCAGCTGGTGTTGCCGAAGGCGCCGCCGCCGTTGATGCCGATGTAAAAGCCGGTCCAGTTGTAATACGGAACCGCCGGCACATAGGCGCGCGGCGGCACCGGCGCCGCTACTGGAAGATCGGCCGCGAGCGCTGGTCCACCCGCGGCGAGTGCGAACGCCGCAGCCATCAGTATCCGCTTCATGCAATCCGCCCTGCGTGTCTTGCCGACGACTAGACCGTGGACGATGTGGCCCGTGGCGGTCGACGTCGTGGCTGGTCGCGCCCCCGCGATGACAAGGCATCGGCCCCGGATCGAGCCCGCGCCGATGCCCCCAACACACGGCAGCTATTTCCGAGAACGATGGCGCCAGAATGGCCGCGGCGCGGCGGGAATCGCAAACCTTCGCCAAACAAAAACCCCGGGCGACGGCCCGGGGCTTTGTTTGCTTCAAGCTTTCGGCTTCTTACCACCAGCCGAATTTGTAGTTTACGCCGGCGGTGACCAGTTGGATGTTGCGGCTGCTGGTGCCGATGTTGAGGCCGGCGAAAGGCGCGACGCTCGTATAGGTCACATTGTTCAGCCCGATATAGTCGTACTCGGCGCGGGCCGACCAGTTGCCCCAGAAAGCCCACTCGACGCCGACGCCGGCGGTCCAGCCGAAAATGTTGCTGGGTCCGGAAAAGGCGACCGGTACGCCAGCCGGAACGGTCGTGATCCCGGAATTGCTCGCGCCGACCCAGGCGCCGCCGCCCTTGCCGTAGAGCAGCACGCGATCCCACGCATAGCCGAGCTTGCCGGTGGCGGTCGTCAGCCATCGATTGTTGATCGTCGCCGTGCCGACGGGAACACCGCCTGCATTCAGCGTAAGGGTGTTTTTGGTGTTGGGAAGCCAATCGAACATCGCCTCCGCGCCGATCACGACACCGCCCCAGAACTGGTAATTGGCGCCGACCTGGCCGCCGCCGATGAAGGAGGTGCTCGACGACGTCGTAACGGTGCCGCCGGGAAGGTTGGTATTGAAATTGCCGTTGGTGAAGGCGCCGCCGAGATTGCCGCCGATATAGAAGCCGGTCCAGTTGTAGTAGGGCGCGGCAACCGGAACGTAGGTCGCCGGAGCGCGCGGCATCGGCGCCGGCGGCGGAAGATCGGCCGCGAGTGCTTGTCCCCCAGCAGCGAGCGCCAGCGCGCTCGCGATCAAGATACGCTTCATGCCAATTCTCCTAACTCCGTCACACGCGACGTCACTGAACGATCGCCGGCGTGATCCCCAATTCAGCCCCACCATTGACGCAACAAGTAACCCATTGCGTCCCGCATGGATGTCACCGAAAGGCAACATGCCGCGACAATTCACCCGGACAATTTGTCCAGAAAATGTCGCAATTACATCCGGTTGGCGCGGTTCGAGCCGGAATCCTGCAGTGAATCTCGCCATTAGGATGGTTAATGGCGCGGTAGCAGGTGGGGCGGCGATACGGCCGGCTTGGTAGGCGCGGGCAGGCCGCCTTACGACTTTGGTTAGCGTCCCGTAAACAAATCGCGCCGGACGGGCTTGCGTCCGGGCTTGGAACAAAATAAGAACATAAAGCGAGGCAGCGCGCCCCGCCGGTATGCGTGTGGATAACGCCGCGCATCGCCGGTTCGCGCTTGCGAGGGGAGGGACCGCCACTAGGTTGAAGGCGAGAACCAACGGAATGCGCCGCTCGGCGCGGCGGTATTTTACGAGGCAGTCTCCCGCGAGACAGGCCTTCAGCGAGGCAGGTTATGGCAGGCAGCGTCAACAAAGTGATCCTGATCGGCAATCTCGGCGCCGATCCCGAAATCCGCCGCACCCAGGACGGGCGTCCGGTCGCCAATCTGCGGCTGGCGACGTCGGAATCCTGGCGCGACAAGGCGACCGGCGAGCGCAAGGAAAAGACCGAGTGGCACCGGGTCGTCATCTTCAACGAAAATCTGTGCAAGATCGCCGAGCAATATCTCAAGAAGGGCTCGAAGGTTTTCATCGAAGGCCAATTGCAGACGCGCAAATGGCAGGATCAATCCGGGCAGGACCGGTATTCGACCGAGGTCGTGCTGCAGGGCTTTCGCGGTGAGCTGACGCTGCTCGATCGGGCGGGCGCCGGCGGCTCCGGCGGCGGCGATTTCGGCTCCGACGACGCGGGCGGCGAGTTCGGTTCGCCCGGACCGACGCGCAAGGTTGCGGCCGCGGCCGGCGCCGGCGGGCGCGGCTCGCGCGGCGACATGGACGACGAGATTCCGTTTTAGAAACGCGCATGCGTCATTGCGAAGAGCAAAGCGACGAAGCAATCCTCCGCTCCCGCTGGATCGCTTCGCGGAGGCTGTCATCGCGCCGGCCGCTTCGGGCCGGACCCGTTGGCTCGCAATGACGAACAGGGGAAACGTCTACCCGCCATGACCCTCGCTCCGCTGCTGGCGGCGAGCCCGGCTATTCAGCTCCATGCTTTCGGGGCGATGACGGCGTTCGTGCTCGGCATCGTGCAATTGAGCGCGCCGAAGGGAACGCTCCCGCATCGCACGCTCGGCTGGATCTGGGTGCTGCTGATGCTCGCGGTCAGCATCAGCGCGTTTTGGATTCACGAGCTGCGGCTGTGGGGGCCGTGGAGTCCGATCCATCTGCTGGCGATCTTCACGCTGGTGACGCTGCCGATCGGGGTGCTCGCCGCACGGCGCCACCGGATCGACCGGCACCGTTGGACGATGATCTCGATTTTCCTCGGCGCGCTGGTGATCGCCGGCGCGTTCACATTGGTGCCCGGCCGTATTATGCATGCAGTAATATTCGGCCAATAAGACAAGCCTCGGCGCGTCCACGCGCTGTCGGATAAATTGGGAGGTTCAGCCATGTGCATTCAATGTCGTCAATTTTCACCGGAACGGCGCAAGTTTCTTTCGCTCGCGGCGGCAAGCATCGCGGCGACCAGCGTCTTCGGCGCGCGTCTCGCGTCGGCGGCGGGCGCCACAACGAGCGTCACCGCCGATGAGGCGATCGCGCGGCTGAAGGCCGGCAACGAGAAATATGTCAGCGCTCCGCAAGTCTGCGCCGCCGATCTCCTCAAGCAGCGCGAACAGGTCGCCAAGGGGCAAACCCCATGGGCGTCGATCCTGACGTGCGCCGACAGCCGCGTGCCGCCGGAGCTGTTGTTCGGCGGGCTGGGCGTCGGCGACCTCTTTGTCGCCCGCAACGCCGGCAATATGGCCGACACGGCAACGATGGGGACGCTCGAATACGGCACCGAACATCTCGGCGTTCCCGTCGTCGTCGTGCTTGGCCATGAACGGTGCGGCGCGGTGGCGGCGGCCTGCGAAGTGGTCGAGAAGCACACCAAGTTTCCGGGTTCGATCGGTCCCATGGTCAACGCCATCGTGCCGGCCGCGAAGGCCGTCTATGGCAAGCCGGGCGACTTTGTCGACAACGCCGTGCGCGAGAGCGCCAAGCGAACCGCGACCAAGATCGCGACCACAAGCGAAATCGTTTCGCATCTCATCAAGGCCAACAAGGTCAAGGTCCTGGCGGCGCGTTATGATCTCGATAACGGCCGGGTCGAGTTTCTGACGTGATGGTGGTGCGCGCCAGGCGCGCCGAGCGCTGATGGAATCCATCTTCCTTCTCAAATTCATCCATGCGCTCGGCGCGTCAGTGCTGTTCGGCACCGGGCTCGGCATCGCTTTCTTCATGTTCATGGCGCATCGCACCGGGCACGCCGGCGTCATCGCCGTGACGCTGCGTTTTGTCGTGCTGGCCGATTTTATTTTCACCGCGACGGCCGTCGTGGTGCAGCCGGTCAGCGGCGTGCTGCTGGCCTGGTCGATCGGCCTGTCGCCGCTCGAGGAGCCGTGGATCGTCTTGTCGCTTCTGCTCTACGGACTGGTCGGGCTTTGCTGGCTGCCGGTCGTCTTCATTCAGATCCGGATGCGCAATCTGGCCCATGAGGCGGCGATCAATGCAAAGCCGCTGCCCGACGACTATCGCCAGCTGTATCGGATCTGGTTCGCGCTCGGCTGGCCGGCTTTTGCCGGCGTCATTGCCATTTTTGCGCTGATGACCTGGCAACCGCGCTGGTGGTGAGTTGCCGCGGCGGGTAGGAGCTTCCGGCGGCCGTGATCGCGAAGCGCCAACGGGTCCGGCCCGAAGTGGCCGGCCCGATGACAGGCTCCGCGACCAAGCGATCAAAAAAAGAACGATTGCTAGCGCCGAAGCGGAAGAACTTTTCCACTCGAACGCGGATTGGCGTTGAGGATCGCCGCGTTCACCTTGGTGGCGAGTTCTTCGCCGATAAAGGGCTTCTTGACGATCCGGGATTCATCGATTTCCGCCAGCACCGATTGATCCACATAGCCCGTCACGAACAACACCGGAAGATTCGGAAATCTGGCATGAATTTGCCGGGCGACCTCGACCCCGTTCATGCCGGGCATGGCAAAATCAAGGATCGCCAGATCGATATTTGTGTCGCCGTCCAAGAGGTCGAGCGCGGCACGGCCGCTGCCGACTTCCAGGACGACATAACCGGAGGCGCGCAGCATCGTCGCGGTGATTTCCCGCACCGCCTCGTCGTCGTCGACCAGCAGGATAATTCCACCCTTGATGGGACGCTGGACCGCAGCGGCGGTATTTGACGACGCTTCCGAAACGTCATGCTCGGTCGTGCGCGGGAGGTAGACTTTCACCGAGGTGCCTTCGCCCAGGCGCGACTTCGATCCGCATGCCGCCGCCGGACTGCTTGGCAAAACCGAGCGCCTGACTCAAACCCAGACCCGAACCTTTACCGATTTCCTTGGTGGTAAAGAACGGTTCAAAGGCTTTGGCCAGAACGTCCTTGGTCATGCCCGAGCCCGCATCGGTCACCGAAATAACGACATACTCGCCGGCCGGAGGCTCCTCCGGCTTTTCCGGCGGACCGACCGTTGCGTTGGCGGTTTCCAGCGTGATGGTGCTGCCAATCGGGCTGGCGTCGCGAGCGTTGATGGCGAGATTGAGGACCACCAGTTCGATCTGACTTGGATCGACCAGCGCCCGCCAAAGGCCGGGGCGAAACACGGCTTCGATCTGCACGCTGCCGCCGAGCGAACTTTGCAGCAGGTCGCTCATGTGGACGAGCGCCTCGTTGAGATCCACCGGTTTGGGGTCGAGATGCTGGCGGCGGGAAAACGCCAGCAGCTGCGACGTGAGCTTGGCGCCGCGCTGCGCCGCAACCCGCATGTGGGACAGGCGCTGCTTTAACGTCGGATCGGAGGAATTGCCCAGTCCCTTCCTTTCGATGAACTCGAGATTGCCAAGGACGACGGTGAGCAAATTGTTGAAGTCGTGGGCGACGCCGGACGTCAGCTGTCCGACCGCCTCAAGCCGCTGCATCTGGCGCAACGTCCCTTCCATGCGCGCGCGCTCTTCGATCTGCGTAACAAGCTGCCGGTTGGCCGCGTCGATCTCGCGCGTGCGCGCGACAACGCGAGCCTCCAGGGTTTCATTCAGGGCGCGCAGCTCGATCTCGGCGTGGCGGGCATGAGCCTCGCTCTCGCGCAGCGCTTCAAGCCTAGAACGCGCTTCGTATTGCCGTCGCCGGGCGCGTACCGCAGTTTTCACCACGCTGATCAGCGTGGTTGGGTGGAACGGTTTTTCCAGAAAGGCGACATTGCCGAGCGCCTCGGTTTGCCTGGAGGCCGCGGGATTTCGCTCCAATCCGCCGCCGCGTTCGGTCAGAAGGACAAAAGGAAAATCCGACCACGGCGGTTGCGCGCCAACCCAATTCGCCAGAAACTTCAAATCGGCATTTTGAATGGCGTCATCGGTCAAGATCGCAACACCCGCACCCAAAGCCACTTCTTCCACCAGCTTCGGCAGGTCGTCGCATATCTTCGCCGCCAGGCTCGCTTCCTCGAGAATTCTGGCGGCAACAAATGCGTCCCTTCCCTGCGGAGCGAGAATAAGCGCGCGTTCGGATACGCTACCGGTCAAGGTCGCTCATCCGCCGAAGGACCGGTTTCGAGAATTTGGGGCACGCCGCGCAAAATGCCCTGAAATTGGTCGAGGGAGCGACCGATCTTCAACCCGCCGCCGTCGATGCTGAATTCGCGCAGCGTATTTTCGTGAGGGCCGGTACGCTTTTTGACAACCGAAACCGCACGGCGCACTTCGCCGCGCACTTCGAAATACCGCAGCATGATGACGGAATTGGCGAGATAGGTGACGTCCACCGGTGACCGCATCTCTCCCATCATGCCATGCTGAGCGACGGTGAGAAACGTCGCGGCACCCTGCCGGTTCAGGTATTGCAACAGCTCATGCATGTGCAAGATCAGAAACTGTTCCTGCGGCATGGAATTTTGATAGCCGTTCAAACTGTCAATGACGACCGTCCGGATGTTGTCATTCTCAACGCACAAACGAACCTTGTGGGCAAATTCACCCGGCGACACTTCCGCGGCGTCCATCTGCTGGATGATGAGGTCGCCGCCATCGCGCAGCGCTTTCAGGTCGATGCCCATGCCAAGGGCGCGACTGAAAAGCAGTCCAAGCTCTTCATCGAATATGAAGAGCGCGGCGCGTTCGCCGCGTTTGACCGCAGCCGCCGCCATCGTCAGAACGATCAGCGACTTGCCGGTGCCCGCAGGTCCTATGATCAGAGTGCTGGACCCGCTTTCGATTCCGCCTCCCATCAACTTGTCGAACGCGGCGATCCCGCTGGACAGCACCGACGACTTGTTTTCCGTGCGGTATTCAGCCGCCACCAGGCGTGGAAATACCTGCACGCCGCCGGTCGCAATCGTAAAATCGTGATAGCCGCCGCGAAACGGCTGGCCGCGATACTTCATCACCCGCAATCGCCGGCGCTCCGCACCGTAATCGGGAGCCAGTTCCTCGAGCCTCACGACCCCATGGGCAACGCTATGGACGGTCTTGTCGTCCGCTTCGGCGGTCATGTCATCGAGCAACAGCACGGTGGTGTCGCAGTGGCTGAAAAAGTGCTTGAGAGCCAATATCTGCCGGCGGTAGCGAAGCGAGCTTTGCGCTAAGAGCCGTATCTCTGACAGGCTATCGAGAACCACCCGTTTCGGTTTGAAGCGGTCCAGAGCTTCGAATACTCTCGTCGTCGTTTCGCCGAGCTCAAGATCGGACGAGTAAAGCAGACTTTGTTGCTGCTTCTTGTCGAGCAGGCTCTCGGGCGGCGCGAGCTCGAAAATGGCGACGTCATCGCTCAAGCACCATCGATGACCGGTCGCGGTTTCCCTCAGCTCTTCCTCGGTTTCTGAAAGAGTTATGTAGAGTCCCTTTTCCTGATGCCGCGCGCCTTCAAGCAAGAATTGCAACGCCAATGTCGTCTTTCCGGTGCCCGGGCTGCCTTCGATCAGAAAGAGGCGATTTCTGCGTAGTCCGCCGAGCAGAATGTCGTCGAGTCCGGGAATCCCCATGCTGGCTTTTGCCAAACGGCCTGCAGTATCGTTCATGCTCGAGCCTCCATTCTCCCTAACTCAGCCGCGGTCGTGTAGTTCAACTCGGCGAGGCCGCCGTTTTGGCTTCGGTGTGTCAAATAGCCGAGAAGCCGGCTAGACTTCGACGCTTACAGGCACCACGACATCCTCGGCAGGACGCCCGCGGAAAGGACGAGAATGGACAAAGATCCGGTTGCAGAGTTGCTCAGCGATCCCCGTTTTAAGGGCCGGCCGATCACGTGGGGAATAACGCCGGAGGGCTACGACGCCATCCGACGGGCTTGGCTGACCCACGTGCACGCCGAAGAGGTGTTGTTCAAGCCGTACACGGCGGCTGAATTCAACGCCCAGATGCAGATCATGCTCAGCGTCTTTACCGATGATTGTGTGATGGAGCTCCCCACCGGGGAGCGCTGGGAAGGCCACAAGCAGGCCGCCGAGTTCTACCGCGTCTTCCTGAGTTCTTTGCAGGGAATGGAGTGGGTTCCGCAGGCGCTGGTCATCGGCCCTCAGGGCGTGCTCGATGTGGTGAACATGAGCGGGACGCTCGTCGAGCCGTTTGCCGGTCTGACAGAGGTCGGCGCGAAGGTGCACCTCCAATGGGTGATCTACTTCCCGTGGGTGCCGGATGCAGGGAAGTTCAAGGGCGAAGGGATTTATTCGATCCGCCCGTTGTAGAACGGTCGTGCTGGATCGCCATACCGGCCGCGAAATACAAGACAGACGGCCGCGCCTGGGCCACGAAAGAATCTGACATGAGCGAAGCCGAATATCTTTTCACCGATGGCAAAGCTTACGAACAGCGGATGGGCCGGTGGAGCCGCATCGTGGGTGAGGCATTCCTTGATTGGCTTGCGATGCCGAATGGTCTCCGCTGGATCGACGTCGGCTGCGGCAACGGCGCCTTTACCGAGGTTTTGATCGCGCGCTGCGCCCCTCGTGCGGTGAGCGCCGTCGATCCGTCCGAAGGTCAGCTCAGCTACGCGCGCACCCGGCCCGGCACGAAGCTCGCGGAATTTCGCATCGGCGACGCCCAGGCATTGCCCTATCCGGACCGCAGTTTCGATGCGGCGGCCATGGCGCTGGCGATCAGCTTCGTGCCCGATCCCTTCAAAGCCGTAACGGAGATGACGCGGGTCGTGCAGCCTGGCGGTTGGGTTGCCACCTATATGTGGGATCTGCCCGGCGGCGGCATTCCGGTCGAACCGATGTTTCGCGCGCTAAAGTCGCTCGGCATTGCCGTTTCAGTGCCGGGCGTCGAGGCGTCGCGGCGGGACACCATGCGCGCGCTCTGGGAGAAGGCGGGCCTGCAGTCGATCGATACGCGTGTGATCCGCATCCCGGTCCGCTTTACCGACTTCGACGATTTCTGGCAATCATACAATGTGCCGGAGGGACCGAGCGGCATGGCGATCCGCAAAATGTCGCCGTCGCAGATTACAGAGCTCCAGGCGGTGCTGCGCAAGGAACTGCCAGCCGGTCCCGACGGACAGATTGCCTATGAAGCATTCGCCAACGCGGTGAGGGGCCAAGCTCCGGGTTAACGCGCCATCTTCGCGGCGAAATTGCCGTCAGCGCAGAAGCAAATAATCGGTCGGGCTGTCGGGACAAAGTCCGCCGGCGCATTCCAGCACGGTCGAAACGCCGTTGCCAAGGGCCAGCAGCGTCAACAGCGCAAACGCGACCAGTGAAAGACCGGTGAGCCGCCGCCCGGCATACGCGTCGCCGGCGAATTGCCGATCGAACAGCAGCATCACCGCCGTTCCAAGCACGATCAGTGAAAAAACGACGAAGGCCCAAGTGTAGAAATGCAGGCCGAACAGGGCGCTGCCGTACGATCCAGAACCGGGAAGAATATGGATGAGGATTTGCCGGCCAGCGATGGCGGCGCCGGCAAGGGCGCCGATGATGGTGAGGCCGTAGTGACTCGGCCGCGGCCCGAACTGCAAATTGAGCGCAAGACCGAATCCCGCCACGACAAAACCGGCACGCTGCAGAATGCATAGCGGGCACGGCAGGTCATTGAGGAAAAGCTGGTCGGCAAAGGCAACAAGCAACACCGCACTGATCGCAAATAGTCCGAGTGCGTTGAGGCGCAGCGCCAGCGCGGGTGTCATGAATGATCCCTTTATAAGGCGATGCCGAGCGCGTCGGTGGCGTGCAAGCGAAACAGCACCAGCACAGTGACCAGGCCAGCGGCGCACAAGATCATCGACGTTTGGCGGTGACCCAGCCAAGCCGCGGCCAGAGCGGCAACGACGAGAAAAAACGGAATGCTCATCATGTCGATTCAGCCGTCCATCGAGAGTGCGCCGCCGCAGTGATCGGTGTTTGATGCGTGTCCAGCCTTGGTACTTCTCGGACCTCAGGCGAGCTCCACGTTGAGTCCGCAACAGCGTCCGGTCCACCCGCCCTAGCCGGCCAGCGCAAACTTGTCCTTGTCGTGCTCGGCCAGCGCCTCGAGCGCCGGCCCGGCCAGCACGTAGGTCAGGCAATGCGGCAAGTGCTCGAAGCCGTTGCGCTGATAAAATTCCTGCGCCGGATTGTCGGCGCGCACAGTCAGCTCGACGATCGGGCTGCCGAGCTCGTGCGCAAACGCGGCCACCCGCGCCACCAGCGCCCGCGCGATGCCGTGCTTGCGATGATCCGGCTCGACAAAAAGGTCCTGCAGAAAGACCACCGGGCCGCCCCATCCGGTAACGCTGCGCCGGCTGCAGGTCGCCATGCCGACGACCGACGGCGCTTGCTCGGTCTCGGCGACGAAGGCGGTGAAGCCGGCGTGCGGGCCAAAGCCGTCGCGCAGCCAGTCGGCCGCGGTGGCGCGCACGGCGTGCAGCGAATTCTCGTGCTCCGCCAACAGCCGCTTGAGCTGCATCAGCGCCGGAATGTCGGTTGGCTGCGCCGTCCGCACACGAAATGACACCGGCCGGCTCCTTTCGTGTTTCATTATGCCGTGATGTCGATTTTGCGTCCGGGCTTGCCGCTTTGGCTCGGCGTGCTCGTCGCGCTCGCGCTTTGCATGTCGACATCGCTGATCGAGGGCCGACGCTTGTGCTGTGTCAGCGACTGTATCTGCTGGCTCAGGTCGTAAGAGCCGGCGGCGGAAGCTCCGGAAACGGTCATGTCGGATCCATAGTGGGCGGCGTCGATACGCGCAGACTCGCATCCACCCGGCGCCAGCGTGGACTGCCATGGTTAATGAACGCTTAGCGCAGAATTATGAACGTCGCCGCGAATGCGGCATCGGGCCGTCGGCAAAGGCGAAAGCGGGAATGAGCGGGGTATTTTTACGGTTACCCGGCGAGCAAGGCGCGAATGCCATCGACGACGAATTGTACGGCAAGGGCGGCGAGCAGCACGCCGAGCAGCCGCGACAGCACGATGTTGCCGGTGAGGCCGAGCATGCGGCTGATCCGGCCGGCCAGAAGAAAGGCGACGAAGCAGCTCGCGGCGACGAACACGACGACCGCCAGGAGCACACCGGTCAGCAACAGGTTGCCCGCGGCGCGGCCGGCTAGCAGCACCGTCGCGGTGATGGCGCCGGGTCCCGCCAGCAGCGGGATCGCCAGCGGGAACGCCGCGACGTTGCGCACGTGCTCCTCGACCGCCTGTTCGGCGGCTTCGCCTTCGCGGCGCATGCGGGTGCCGAGCACCATCTCGAAGGCGATCGCGAACAACAACAGCCCGCCGGCGATGCGGAACGCCGGCAACGAGATACCGAGCGCGCCGAACAGCCAATTGCCGATGAGCGCCGTGCCGATCAGGATCGCGCCGGCAATGATGCTGGCGCGCAACGCGACGCTGTTGCGCGCGCGCCGCGGCAACCCGTCGGTCACCGCCAGAAACGTCGGCGCGAGCCCGATCGGGTCGACCACGACGAACAGCGTCACCAGCGCCGAAATGGCAAAGTCGAGCGGCATCCGTTTTCAATCTCGGTCACGTGGTTCCCTCCCGCTGAAAGGGGGAGGGTCAGGGTGGGGGTCGCGGGCCGCTCGCTCAGAATGCCGATCGTGCATGGACTATGAACAAAATCCAGTCGGCGGTGTTCGCGCAAGCCGTGCCGCCGCAGACCCCCACCTAACCTCCCCTTGCGGGGGGAGGAGGGGTGTCGCCGGGTGCTCGAACGGGCTTCCCGCCTGAGGCAGAAGGACGCTCAAAAAGAAGCGGGTGTTGCAAGCATATCATATTGAAATGTCATATGAAAATCATACATGGCAAAAGCCGATAAAGGTGGCGGAAGAACACCCGATCGGGTATGAAAATCACGACAGATTCGCGCAGGATTCTTAAAGCTTGGCAGACGACAACGATCTCCCGCCGGCGGACAGCGGCCCCTCGGATATTCGCCCGATTTCCATCACCGAGGAGATGAAGAAGAGCTACCTCGATTACGCCATGAGCGTAATCGTGGCGCGGGCGCTGCCGGACGCGCGCGACGGCCTCAAGCCGGTGCATCGGCGCATCCTCTACTCGATGCACGAGAATGGCTACGAGTGGAACAAGCCGTATCGCAAATCCGCGCGCATCGTCGGCGACGTGATCGGCAAGTACCATCCGCACGGCGACCAGTCGGTCTACGACGCGCTGGTGCGCATGGCGCAGGATTTTTCCATGCGCCTGCCGCTGATCGACGGGCAGGGGAATTTCGGTTCGGTCGACGGCGATGCGCCGGCGGCGATGCGCTACACCGAAGTGCGGCTTCACCGTGTGGCCGGGTCGCTGGTCGAGGATCTCGACAAGGACACGGTCGCCTTCCAGGCCAATTATGATAATTCCGAACGCGAGCCGGTGGTGCTGCCGGCGCGCTTTCCCAATCTCCTGGTCAATGGCGCCGGCGGCATCGCCGTCGGCATGGCGACCAACATCCCGCCGCATAATCTCGGCGAGGTGATCGATGCCTGCGTGGCGCTGATCGACAATCCCGGCCTCTCGATCGAGGATTTGATCGCCATCGTGCCCGGCCCGGATTTCCCGACCGGCGGCATCATTCTCGGCCGGCAGGGCATCCGCTCGGCTTATCATCTCGGCCGCGGCTCGATCGTGATGCGCGGCAAGGTCGAGTTCGAGACGCTGCGCGGCGAGCGCGAGGCGATCGTCGTCTCGGAAATCCCCTACCAGGTGAACAAGGCGCACATGGTCGAGCGCATCGGCGAACTGGTGCGCGAGAAGAAGATCGAAGGCATCGCCGCGCTGCGCGACGAATCCGACCGCGACGGCTACCGCGTGGTGGTCGAATTGCGCCGCGACGCGATGCCCGACGTGGTGCTCAATCAGCTCTACCGCTTTACCGCGCTGCAATCCTCGTTCGGCGCCAACATGGTGGCGCTCGACGCCGGCCGGCCGCAGGTGATGAACCTGAAGGACCTGCTCACGTCGTTCGTCGCCTTCCGCGAAGAGGTGATCTACCGGCGCACCAAGCATCTGCTCAACAAGGCGCGCGACCGCGCCCATATCCTGGTCGGGCTCGCCATCGCGGTGGCCAATATCGACGAGATGATCAGGCTGATCCGCGCCGCCAAGGACGCCAACGAAGCGCGCGACCAATTGATGAACCGCGACTGGCCGGCGCACGACGTCGCCGCCATGGTCACGTTGATCGACGATCCGCGCCACAGCGTGTCGCCGGAGGGCACCACGCGGCTCTCCGCCGAGCAGGCCAAAGCCATTCTCGATCTGCGGCTGCAGCGGCTCACCGCGCTCGGGCGCGACGAGATCAAAGCCGAGCTCGACAAGCTCGCCGACGAGATCGCCGACTATCTCGACATCCTGCGCTCGCGCGCGCGCATCCAGACCATCGTCAAGGACGAGCTGGTCGCGATCAAGACCGAGTTCGCCACGCCCCGCCGCACGGTCATCATCGACCAGGAAGGCGAGATGGAAGACGAGGACCTGATCCAGCGCGAGGACATGGTCGTCACCGTTTCGCACGCCGGCTATGTCAAGCGCGTGCCGCTGTCCACTTACCGGGCGCAGAAGCGCGGCGGCAAAGGCCGCGCCGGCATGCAGACGCGGGAGGAGGATTTCGTCACCCGGTTGTTCGTCGCCTCGACGCACACGCCGGTGCTGTTCTTCTCCTCGCGCGGCCAAGTCTACAAGGAAAAGGTCTGGCGGTTGCCGCAAGCCGCACCGCAGGGGCGCGGCAAGGCCTTGATCAATATTCTGCCGCTGGAGCAGGGCGAAAGCATCACCACCATCATGCCGCTGCCCGAAGACGAGGCGACCTGGGACACGCTCGACGTGATGTTTGCCACGACGCGCGGCACGGTGCGGCGCAACAAGCTGTCGGATTTCGCCGACGTCCGCCGCTCCGGCATCATCGCCATGAAGCTCGACGAGGGCGACAGCATTGTCGACGTGCAGATCTGCACCGAAAACGACGACGTGCTGCTGACCTCGGCGGCCGGCCAATGCATCCGCTTCGCGGTCAACGACGTGCGCGTGTTCCAGGGCCGCACCTCGATGGGCGTGCGCGGCATCGCGCTCGGCGACGGCGACAAGGTGATCTCGCTGTCGATCCTGCGGCACCTCGAGGCGACCGCCGACGAGCGCATGGCGTATCTCAAGCGCGCCAGCGCGGTTCGCCGCGGCGGTAATGGCGAGGCCGAGGAGAATGGCGGCATCGACAGCGAGGAAGCCGACGGCGCGATCGAGCTTGGCCAACCGCGCTATGTGGAATTGTCCGCCGCCGAGCAGTTCGTGCTCACCATTTCCGAAAAAGGCTTTGGCAAGCGCACGTCGTCGTACGAGTACCGCACCACCGGACGCGGCGGCAAAGGCATCGTCGCCATGGCCATTACGGAAAAGAACGGCCGGCTGGTGGCGTCCTTTCCGGTCGAGGAGAGCGACCAGATCATGCTGGTCACCGATGGCGGCCAATTGATCCGCTGTCCGGTCGACGGCATCCGCATCGCCGGTCGCTCGACCCAAGGCGTCATCGTGTTCTCGACCGCAGAGGGCGAGAAAGTCGCTTCGGTCGAGCGGCTCTCCGAGGAGAGCGAAGAAAGCGCCGACTGAGCGGCGGCTTATTTGTTTGCTGTCGCGCAGCATCGCTCGTCCGCGCTTGTGCAAAAATGCACACGTCGCTGCATTATGTCGAGCGTCGTTGCGCAAAAGGTACAGAGTCTGCCGAGTCGATTGGTTAGAAGGTTCTTCTCTTATTCGCACCGAGGGGAGAAGACCATGAACCTCAAGATTCTCGCGACCGCAATTCTTGCCAGCCTTGCCGCGCTCGGCACCGCCAGCGCTGCCGATCTGCCGATGCCCGCGCCGATCTACAAGGCGCCGCCCGCTCCGGTCTATAACTGGACCGGCTGCTATCTCGGCGGCGGTGGCGGCTACAGCATGTGGCGGCAAAATAGCTTCGTCGCGGTGGGCGGCGTCCCGGTAACTGCGTCGCAATCGAACAGCGGCGAGGGATGGTTCGGCCAAGGCCAAGTCGGTTGCGACTATCAGTTCACGGCTCCGCTTTTCGGGGTGCAGACCATCATCGGCGCCTTTGGCGATATCGCGGGCGGCAGCATCAATGGCAACTCGGCTTTTCCAGGGGTGGTTGGCAGCGAGCGCGAATCCTCGACCTGGGCAGTCGGCGGCCGGGCCGGCGTTTTGATCACGCCGCGCTTCCTCACCTACGTCGATGGCGGCTTCACCCAGGCCCGCTTCGACGGGGTAAACTATAACTTGGCCATCGCGGGCGGCGGGCCCACCGGCTTAAGCTTGGCTGCGCAAACCTATAACGGCTGGTTCATCGGCAGCGGCTTCGAATACGCGCTCGATTTTCTGCCGGTCCCTGGCTTGTTCCTCAAGACCGAATATCGCTACGCGCAGTACGGCGGTAACAACGGCGTGAGCGTGCCGATTACCGGCGCCGCCGGCGGCGCTCTTGTCGTCCCCGCTGGCATCGTGCTGAATTCGCAGAAAACCACACAGATGGTTTCGACCGAGCTTGTCTGGCGTTTCAACTGGTTCGGCGGTCGCTACTGACCGATGCGGCGCGTCCGCGGAAACGAGCGAGCAGCGGCTGTGCGAGGAGCGCGACGAAAGCGCCGACTGACCAGCCGCTTACCTCCGTCTCGGGCGCCGAGGCACCGAAGCGCGTGTGTGCAAAACAAGACACGTATTTTGACTGATTATGTCCTGCCTAGTTGCCCAAAAGGCACAGAATTTGGGCGGTCGATCTGCTAGAAAGAGGTTCAATTAAATCGCAATCGGGGCAGATCATGAAAACAAAGATTTTTGCGGCCGCGGCTTTCGCGACACTCGCCACAATCGCAGCGCTTGGCTCCGCTAGCGCCGCTGACCTGCCGATGCCGGCGCCGGTCTACAAGGCGCCCCCGCCGCCCCCGGTCTACAACTGGACCGGTTGCTATATCGCTGGCGGTGGCGGCTATGGCATGTGGACCCAGGACAGTTTCGTGAGAACGACTGCCACCGGCACTCCCATTACGGGCTCGCTGACGAATGGCGGCAAGGGCTGGTTCGGTATGGGCCAGGCTGGCTGCGACTATGAATTCACGCTGCCGCTCTTCTCCGGCTGGAGCCCGAGACTGGTGATCGGCGCTTTCGGCGATTGGGACGGCGGCAATCTTCGCGGCACGTCGAGCACGCCGCTGCTTGTCGGACAAGAACAGCAGAGGGATGCATGGTTTGCCGGTGGCCGTGTCGGCTACGTGGTGACCCCGCGCTTCCTGACCTATACCGACGGCGGCTGGACTCAGGCTCGTTTCAATCAGGTGAACTATAACGTCGCCATCGCAGGCGGAGGTCCGTCGGGCTTGAGCTTGGCTGCCCAGACCTACAATGGCTGGTTCCTCGGCAGCGGCTTCGAATATTCGTTCGACTGGCTGCCGATTCCCGGCATCTTCCTGAAGACCGAATATCGGTACTCCCAATATAACAGCCCGAACGGCACCAACGTTCCGATCATTCTGACCGCAGGCGGCGCGCCGAGCGGCCTCTCGCTCAGTTCGCAGAAGGCAGTCCAGATGATCTCGACCGAATTGGTTTGGCGCTTCAACTGGTTCGGCAACCACTACTGATCGTTGCAAAGCTTCGACGACAAAAGCCCGGGATGAAAATCCCGGGCTTTTTGTTTGTGCGGCGACGATGACGATGACTGGCGAACTTTTGGGCTTGCCTGCCGGCCGTATGCTGGCAAAATCGAGCGCATGAAGTCTTACGGGCTTTGGGGCGCGGCAGTTGTAGCGTTCGGTGTAGTCGTTTGTGCCGGAACGGCGTTGGCCGATCCGAGAGGCCTTTGGCTGGCACAGGACGGCGCGCGCGTGCGCGTGGGTCTATGCGGCGGGGCATTGTGCGCGACCATCGCCACGCCGAAATCGGCCGTCGACCCGGAAACCGGCCGGCCGTGGACCGACAAGAACAATCCCGACCCGGCGCTGCGTAATCGGCCGCTGGTCGGCGTGCCGGTGCTGTATTCGCTGGTGCCGGATGGGCCGGGCAGGTGGTCCGGACGGCTCTACAATGTCGACAACGGCAATAGTTATGCGGGACATCTGCTCGAGCTCGACGCTCGAACTATCCGCGTCGAAGGCTGCGCCATCGGCATTTGCGGCGGCCAGAACATGACGCGCATCAAGTAACGGACAACGCCAATCGTCATTGCGAGCCAACGGGTCCGGCCCGAAGTGGCCGGCCCGATGACAGGCTCCGCGAAGCAATCCAGGGCGGCTTGCATAAGAAGCTGGATTGCTTCGTCGCTATCGCTCCTCGCGATGACGCATAGCGCGATGCGATCGGAATGATCTATTGCCCGCGTCGGGCGGTCGTAGCGAAGCGCTTGGCTTCTTCCGCCGCACGGAACAGCGCTTTCGCCTTGTTGATGCATTCCTGCTGCTCGAAGGCGGGATCGGAGTCGGCGACGATGCCGGCGCCGGCCTGGACGTACATGACGCCGTCCTTGATCAAAGCGGTGCGCAGCACGATGCAGGTGTCCATGTCGGCGCCGGCGGAGAAATAGCCGACGCAGCCGGCATAAAGCGCGCGCTTGTGCCTTCTCCAGTTCGTCGATGATCTGCATGGCGCGCACCTTCGGCGCGCCGGAGACGGTGCCGGCGGGAAAACCGGCGGCGAGCGCATCGAGCGCATCGCAGTCCCGGCGCAGCTTGCCTTCCACATTCGAGACGATGTGCATCACCTGGCTGAAGCGCTCGATGAAGAACTGATCGGTGACGCGGACGCTGCCGATCTCGGCGACGCGGCCGACATCGTTGCGGCCGAGATCGAGCAGCATCAGATGCTCGGCGCGCTCCTTGGGGTCGGCGAGAAGCTCCTGCTCGAGCGCTTTGTCCTCGCGCGGCGTGGCGCCGCGCCGCCGCGTGCCGGCGAGCGGGCGAATGGTAACGACCTCGCCCACGGTCTTGACCAGGATCTCCGGGCTGGAACCGGCGACGGCGAAAGTTCCGCAATCGAGGAAGAACAGATAAGGCGAGGGGTTGACCCGGCGCAACGCGCGATAGAGCGCAAACGGCGCGAGCGCAAACGGCGCCTCGAAGCGTTGCGACAGCACCACCTGGAAGACGTCGCCGGCGGCGATGTAGTCCTTCGCCCGCAACACCATGCGCCTGAAATCCTCCGGCGCGGTGTTCGAGCGCAGCCCGTTCCGTTCGTCTCCCGCAAGCGGCGAAGGGTGGGGAGGAGAGGCGGACGATTTATCGAGCGGCCGGTCGAGCGCGTCGACTACCGCCGACAGGCGCTCGGCCGCGCGCGCCAGCGCCGCCTTGGCGGGCACGCCGACCTGCGGCCGCACCGGCGTCACGACGGTGATGGTGTCCTTTACCGCGTCGAAGGCGATCACCAGCGTCGGGCGAATGAGGATGGCGTCCGGAATGCGGATTGGATCGGGAGGCGGCGCGGCGAGCAAATCCTCCATCTGCCGCACCATGTCGTAGCCGAGATAGCCGAAGATGCCGGCCGCCATCGGCGGCAAGTTATCCGGCAAGCGCGATGCGGCTTTCGGCGATCAAGGCGCGCAACGCCTGCAGCGGCGGCGCTCCCGCCGGCGCGAACGCCTCCGGATTGTTGCGCGGCGTGCGGTTGATCTCCGCGTCCGCGCCGTTGCAGCGAAAGATGACATCCGGCTCGAGCCCGACGATCGAATAGCGGCCGCGCACCTCGCCGCCTTCGACCGATTCGAGCAAGAAACTCATAACCGCGCGCCGGCGATTTTGAGAAAAGCCGGAGACCGGCGTTTCCAGATCGGCAACCAGCGTCGTCCAAACGACCTGCGCGTCGCCGGCCGCATAGCGCTCGGCAAACGCGGCGGCCGAAGGCTCGATCTGCATGTCGAGTTGGTATCCGGCGCGCTGTTACCGAGGG
The DNA here is from genome assembly GCA_963829395.1 of uncultured Alphaproteobacteria bacterium. GTDB lineage: Bacteria > Pseudomonadota > Alphaproteobacteria > Rhizobiales > Xanthobacteraceae > BOG-931. The sequence continues at coordinate 77,275 of CAWHHX010000012.1, forward strand.
CTTGGGCCAGCGCCGCCTGATTGACGGTGGTGCCGAGCTCGTTTTGGAGCCAGACCACGTACTGAGCCATAAATCTCCTCGCCCTCTTGGCGCTTCACCGCATCCTCGATGCGTTTGGCATCGGGCGAACTGGCGTTTAATGGCGGCGTGGTCACGTCGGTGACCTGGAACACGACCCAATCGTTTGCCTGTCGCCTTCGGCGCTGCCGAACGCATCCTTGGCGGTCTGAAATACCGCAGTCACGACCTTTGGCGGCACGCCGGCCTCGCCCTTGCCGCGCGTGAACTTGTCGGCGGTTTGGACTTTCAGTCGCTCGGCGCCGGCGATCGCTTCCAACGGCGTTCCGGCCTTGAGCTTGTCGAGGAGCTCCGCCGATTTTGTTTTCAGCCGCGACGCGATCTCGTCCTCGCGCCAGCGCTTCTCGACCTGCGTCCTTGACCTCGTCGAGCGTGCGATCGCGCGACGGCGTGATGCCGGCCACGTTGTACCAGACGTAGCCGCCATCGGCGTCGATCGGATCGTTGTCGACGCCGACATCGGAAGCAAACGCGGCGGCGACCACCTGGGCGGCGTGGGGGAAGTTGACCACCTTGCCGCTCGGATCGCGGCCGGAGCGATCGACGTCATAGGTGACGACCGCCAATTTCAGCTTTTCCGCCATCTGGGCAGCGACGCGCCGCCGGCGCGCTCATCCTCGATCTGCTCGTGCAGGCGTTTCACGTCGGCCTTGGCGCGTTCGGCGACGATGTCGCTTGCGGATTTGCGGCGTCAGATCGGCGAGCGGATTGTCACCTCCGGCTCGATCTTGATCACGGTCGCGATGACCGCGCCGAACCGCCCCTGCACCGGCGCGCTCACTTCGCCGTCCTTGAGCGCAAAGGCGGCGTTGCCGACGGCCGGGTCGATGAGCTCGGATTTAGTCACCGTGCCGAGATCGATGTCGGTATCTTTGAGCCCGCGTTCGGCGGCGAGTGCGGCAAAGCTCAAGCCGCCCTTGATCCGCGCCTCGGCGGCTTCGGCGTCGGCCATGGTCGGGAACACGATCTGTTGGACATGTCGCCGCTCCGCCTTGACATAGCGGCTCACGGTGCGCGTCGAACGCCGCCTTGATGTCGGCGTCGGAGATTTCCATCCACTTGCCGAGCTCCACCGGCGTCACCGCGACGGTCTCGATTTGCGATATTCCGGCGCCCGGAACAGGATCTTGCGCGCCTCGAAATATTTGTCAGCTGTTCCGCGGTCGGCTGCGGTATGTCGCCGGCCTGCGCCGGGCCGAGCGCCACATAGGCGATGCTGCGCTGCTGGTTCTGAAACTGGTTGATGGCTTCGAGCCATGCTTTCGGCACCGGCAAATCGCCAGTGAGCGAATCGACGATCTGCCGGCGCAACATCAGCCGGCGCTGTTCGGCGACGAAGCGTTGCTCGGTATAGCCGACGCTGCGCAGCAATTGCTCGAACCGGCCGCGGTCGAATTTGCCGGTCGGGCCGCGGAACGTCGGATCGTCGGTGATGCGCTGCACGATCTCGGTCATCGGCAATGCCGAGCCGCATCTGCCGCGCGCGCTGATCGAGCCCGGCCTCAGTGATCATTTCTTGTAGCACCTGGCGGTCGAGACCGAAAGCCTTAGCCTGGTCCGGCGCCAGCGGCCGGCCGAACTGGCGGCTGATCTGGCGGAGCCGGTCCTGGTAGGCTTGGCGGAATTGCTCGACCGGGATTTCAATGCCGCCGATCTTGGCCAGCGTGCCGCGGCCGAAATTGCGGAAAATGTCGTTGATGCCCCAGACGGCGAAGCTTAAGGCCAAGACGCCCATGACCACGCCCATGATGGTGCGGCCAAGCCAATTCGAAGAGGCTTTGCGGATACCTCGAAGCATCGATTGTCTTTCCGCTCATTCCCGCCCCCGATCAAGTCGGGGGTAAATACCAGCGGGAATCCAGAGATGGATCACGCAGTTGCGGTGCAATCCACCGGGTCCCGGCTTTGGCGGGACCGAGCGGATGGATGAAGGGCGCGCATCATAGGGACCGACGCCCGGACCCGCAACCGACCGGATTTCCTGCCTAAAGCGCCCCTTTTCCACATGCAAGCCGTCTGCTAACGCCTTTTTGTCGCGGGTTCTGTGGCGAACAGCTTCACACTTGACGTTGAGATACGAAACAATGGCGCGCCGTCCGCTGGTCGCTGGCAATTGGAAGATGAACGGGCTCATGGCGTCGGTCGGCGAGCTTAAGGCGATTATCGCCGGCGCGCCGGCTGTTGCCGATGCGGAGCTGATGGTGTGTCCGCCGGCGACGTTGATCGCGGGCTTTGCCGCGGCGCGCTCGCGGTACGCCGGTTCTCATCGGCGGTCAGGATTGTCATGCGCTGCCGTCGGGCGCCTTTACCGGCGACATCTCCGCCGAGATGCTCAAGGACGCCGGCGCCGTGGCGGTCATCGTCGGCCATTCGGAGCGTCGGCACTATCATGGCGAAAGCGACGCGGCTGTGCGCGCCAAGGCGCTGGCGGCGCAGCGCGCCGGTATCGTCGCGATCGTCTGTGTCGGCGAGTCGCGCGCCGAGCGCGAAGCGGGCCGCGCGCTTGACGTTGTAGCCGCGCAACTTGAGGGCTCGCTGTCCGACGACTTCGACCGGCTTTGTGATTGCCTACGAACCGGTCTGGGCGATCGGCACCGGGCTCACGCCGACTGCGGCCGATGTCGCGGAGATGCACGGCGCGATCCGCGAGCGTCTTGTTGCGCGGTACGGCGGAGCCGGCGAAGCGGCGCGCATTCTTTATGGTGGCTCGGTCAATCCGAACAATTGTGGCGCGTTGCTGACTGTCGAGAATGTCGATGGCGCGCTGGTCGGCGGCGCGAGCCTCAAAGCCGCCGAGTTCCTGGCGATCGCCAGCGTCTATCGCTAGCGGCCGTCGCCCAGCGGACAGCCACTTGCGAAATCGTGCGCCGCGCGCACGACCACACGCACTTGGTGTTGACGCGAACTCTCATCCCCAACGTGTGACCAAAATTTGGGCTGCCGATCCGTCATCGAATTGTGCCAGCATCGGCCGGGTGCTTTTGCTGTCCTTGCGCGGGGTGAGCGATGCACAACCGGATTTTGATCCAGGAGCTCGGGCAGGGGCAGCCGGCGCTGCGGCTGCTACGCCAGCATGTCTCCGAACACCTGTGCGACGTTGCCATACCAGGCTCGCAGGACGATTTCAGCGTCCGCTCAAAGATCATCCCGGTGGGCCGGGCGCCGCTCATCGATGCGCGCGTCGGCGCCGTGCAATACGACCGCACGGCGCGCCATATCGCGCGCGGCGGCATCGACCATTATCAGGTCGGGCTGTGCGTTGACGGCCAGATGACCTACACGGCGGGTCGCCGCAGCGTCACTCTTCGCGAGGGCGATCTGTGCCTCATGGACATGGCACAGCCAAGCCGCACGGTGCTGACGCCCGGTCGCAACAGCAAGCGTTCGCGCAATGTCGCGATTACGCTGCCGCGCTCCAGTCTGGGTCCGTTGCTGGCGGCGCCGGATGGAGTAAGCGCCTCGCTGATTCCGCGCGACAGCCCGCAGGGGCGTCTGCTCGCCGAGCATTTTTTGGCAACCTGCAAGAACCCTAACGCGCCTGGTTCGGGCGCCGCTGTGCCCGCAAGCGATGCCCTGGCCGGCCTCGTGGCCGACGCGGTCGGGCGCAGCAGCCATTCCGACGCCGCCGTCGATCGCGCCGAGCGCGCTATGCTTCTTGCATCGATCAAGCGCCACATCGAGGCCAATCTGCAGGCCGAAGCGGTGAGCGTTGCGCGGCTCTGCCATCGCTTCAAGCTTTCCCGCGCCACGCTCTATCGGCTGTTCGAGTTGGAGGGCGGTTTGTGGCGGTATATCCGGGAGCAAAGGCTGAGCCGCGCCTTCGTGCGACTGGCTTCGCCGACAGCCGCGCCGACGCGCATCATCGATCTTGCGGTCGATTTGCATTTCGCAAGCGACACCACGTTCGTGCGCGCCTTCCGCCGCCGCTTCGGCATCACACCCGGTGAGATCAGGGACCTGTCGGCTTTGAACGCAAAGCCGGTGCCGGGCAACGGCGCCAAAATGCCGGACGCGCTGCTCTGGCTCTGGACGCTGGCGCACGAGCAACAGTGACCGCGATTTCGACGCTGTGAGACGCTCGGCACATCGGCCGCGTGCGCAAGCTGCTATGGCCGCAGAGGGTGGTTCGTAGGTGGCTCGTCGCGCGTCGGTCCAGCGGAGTGCGAGGGGGGCGTCAGGTGTGTGTGTGGGTTTTGGGTCGGGCGTTGCCGGCAGTTCGCACCGGCATGTCGGTATTTCTCGCTGGCAAGGTGCGCGCCGGGTTGTTAGCGGCCGTCGCACTCATGGCCGCGAACCTCTACGGCGCCACGGCCGCGCAGGCGCAATGCGCCGGCAATACCTGCACCGTCACCGCCGCCAATGATACCGGCACGATGTCGAGCGGCGCGACCGGCGGGGTCGGTACGCTGAGTTCCGCGCTGGCGTACGCCAACGCGCAATCCTCGCCGGTCACCATCAACATTCAGACCAACGTGACATTGACCGGCCCGCTGTCGCCCATCCTCAACTCGGTGACGATCAACGGGAACGGCTTCACCATCAGTGGCGGCGGCACCCAGCGCATCTTCTTTGTGGGCGTCGATAGCGCAACGCAGACCAGCGCGGCGGTCGCCGGCTCGATCGTGGCGCAAACGCAGAATGTCAGCATCAACAACGTCACGCTGGCGAACGGCGCCGCGACCGGCGGCCCAGGTGGGAACTTCGCGGGCGGCGGCATGGGCGCCGGCGGCGCTTTGTTTGTGAACCAGTCCGCCAACGTGACGCTGACCGGCGTCTCGTTCCACAACAACACCGCCACGGGTGGCAGCGGCGCCAACTTTACGTCATTCGGCAGCGGCGGCGGTGGCGGCGGTCTCGGCGGTCCGGGCGGACTGTCCAGTAACACCGGCAGCAATGGCGGGGGCGGCGGTGGCTTGTTCGGGGCCGGCGGCGGTGGCGCTATTTTTAGTACCGGCGGAAACGGGCAATCTGGTGGCGGCGGCCTTTTCGGGAACGGTGGCACGTTCGGTCCCGGCGGCGGCGGCGGCTACAGCGGCAATGGGGGTAGTTCTGGGGCGAACGGCCAGAACGGGAGCTTGGCAGTGGCCGGCCTTTCCGGTTCGGGCGGCGCCAGCACCAGTCCCGGCGAGAATGTGACCGGCGGAACACAAGGCGGTGGAGGAGGTGGTGGTTTCGGCCAGGTGCAAGGCGGTGCCGGCGGTGGATTCGGCGGCCAACCCAACGGCCAGGGCAATAACAGCCCAAGCGGCGGGGCAGGCGGTTTTGGCGGTGGCGGCGGCGGGAGCGGCACAATTTTTCCTGGCAACGGAGGGAGCCCGAGGGGCACCGCCGGTGGGTTTGGTGGTGGCGGCAGCGGGGCCGTCGGAGTCATTGGTCTTCCGGACGTCATCGCGGGAAACGGTGGCTTTGGCGGTGGCGGCGGCGGTACTGGCGGCATCGGGTTCAGTGGCGGTGGAGGGGGAAACGGCGGCTATGGCGGCGGCGGCGGCTCTGCTGGTCAAAATGCGTCGCTTGGCGGGAATGGCGGCTTCGGCGGCGGCGGCGGCAGCGGCATGAATGGAGGTGGCGCGGGCGGGTTCGGCGGCGGTAACGGCGGTTCGAGTGGCGGCGGCGGTGCTGGCATGGGCGGCGCGATCTTTGTCGTCAAAGGCGGCACGCTGACCATCAACGGCAACGGCACCACATCCGGCGGCAGTGTTAGCGGTGGCAGCGGCGCCTTTACCGGCTCCGCGTTCGGCTCCGGGTTTTTTGTGCAGGGCTCGGCGTTGGCTTTCGGCGCCGGCAATTACGCGATCTCTGACGTCATCGCCGACCAGAACGGCTCCGGCGGATCGACCGCGTCGGACGGCCTCGGTGGTACCGGCGGGCAAAGCTCGATTGCCAAAAGCGGCGTCGGCGCGCTCACGCTATCTGGAGCCAACACCTATACCGGCGGCACGAGCGTTTCAGCGGGAACACTGCAACTATCCGGCGGCGGCACGCTCGGCGCCACGACCGCAACGACGACGATCACTGGCGGCACGCTCGATCTCGGCGGCACGACGCAGACGCAAGCGGCCGTGAATCTCGCCGGCGGCATGCTGCAGAATGGTTCGCTCAATGCGCCCATCACGTCGACCGGCGGCGCGATCAACGGCATCGGCGGCAGCGCCAGTCTGACGACGACGGCCGGCATGACGACTGTCGAAGGGACCAACAATTATTCGGGCGCAACCACAGTCAATGGCGGCGTACTGAACGTCATCGGCACGATCAACGATCCGACCGTCAATAGCGGCGGCGTGCTGACGGGCATCGGCACGGTCGGCGCGACGCAAGTTAATGCCGGCGGCATCTTCGCGCCCGGCACCGTCGGCGTACCGGGCGCGTCGATGACAATTGCCGGCAATCTCGCCTTCCAGTCCGGCGCGCTCTATGTGATCTATCTCAGCCCGACGACATCTTCCTTTGCGAACGTGACTGGCACGGCGTCGCTTGCCGGTACGGTGCAGGCGAACTTCGCGGCGGGAAGTTATCTAACCAAACAATTCACGATCCTGACCGCGACCGGCGGGTTCGGCGGCACGACCTTTGCCGGCCTGACCAACACCAACCTGCAAGCTGGATTCAGTGCCAGCTTGAGTTACAGCGGCACCAGCGTGTTTCTGAACCTCACCGCCACGGGCCTCGATAGCAGCGGCCTCAATCAGAACCAGCGCAACGTTGCCAACGCGCTCAACAACTTCTTTAATGGTGGCGGCGCGCTGCCGCCAAATTTCGTCAACGTCTTTGGTCTGACCGGCGGCAATCTTGCCAACGCGCTCTCCCGGCTCGATGGCGAAGCCGCAACGGGCGCCGAGCGAGGCGCGTTTCAGATCATGACGCAGTTTTTGGGCCTGATGCTCGATCCGTTTGTCGACGGCCGAGGAGGCGGCTTCGGCACCGGCGGCGGCGCGATCGGCTTCGCACCGGAACAACAGAACAATCTGCCGCCGGACATCGCACTCGCTTATGCCGCGATCCTGACCAAGGCGCCGCCACAAACTTTCGAGCAGCGCTGGACGGCGTGGGGCTCGGCCTATGGCGGCGCCAATAATGCCAACGGGGATCCAGTGGTCGGCTCGACCAATGTCAGAACGAGCACCTACGGCTTCGCCGGCGGCATGGACTATCACGTCACGTCGAACACCATCGTCGGCTTCGCACTCGCCGGCGGCGGGCTCAATTGGGGATTGCCCAATGCGATGGGTGGCGGACACAGTGACGCGTTGCAGGCCGGCACCTATGCCATCAGCTATCTTGGCCCGGCCTATGTCGCCGGCGCGCTCGCCTTCACCAATCATTGGTTCGACACCAACCGCTCGGCGCTGGGCAATCAGCTTACTGCGAACTTCGTCGGACAGAGCTACGGCGCCCGGCTCGAAGGCGGCTATCGCTTCGGGGTGTTGCCGACACTTGGCGTAACTCCTTATGCCGCGGTGCAGGCGCAAGACTTCCACACGCCGGCCTATAGCGAGAACGACGTCACCAACGGCGGCCTCGGGCTTTCGTTCGCGTCAATGAACGCGACCGATGTGCGCAGCGAAGTCGGCAGCCGCTTCGATGCGCCGACCGTTGTCGCCGGCCTACCGCTTATGCTGCGTGGCCGGGTCGGCTGGGCGCATGACTTTGTCTCAAATCCAGCGCTGAGCGCCGCGTTCGAAACGCTGCCGGGCGCGGGCTTCACCGTTTTTGGCGCGGCGACCCGCACAACTCCGCGCTCACCTCAGCCGGCGCCCAGCTGTTCCTGACGCGGCGCTGGACGCTGCTCGCGAAATTCGACGGCGAGTTCGCCAGGGGTTCGCAGACTTATGCCGGCTCCGGCACCTTGCGTTATTCGTGGTGAATGCCGCAGCCTGGACTGGGCGAAGCCAAATCCGGTGACGATCGCAGGGCTTGTAGGAGTTCCCGGCTCTGGCTTCGCTCAAGCCGGGCTGCTTGCTTTGCGGCGGCTCGGTCAATCCGAAAAACGCCAAGAAACTCCTGGCGGTGGCGAATGTCGATGGCGCCCTGGTCGGCGGCGCAAGCCTTAAGGCGGAGGAGTTCCTGGCCATCGCCGCCACGTATCGCTGACCGGCAGCCCAGGCGAACCGGCCGGCGAAGCGCCATAGAAAATCCTTCACGGATCATGTAGAGACCCGCCCGGCTTCCTATATCGGGGTCGCGGGGCAGTTCGGTCGTGGGCGCCCTGGTCGTAAGCGGGATAATCGATGCTGACGGTTGTTATTGTTGTTCACCTGATGCTCGTCCTCGGGCTGATCGCGGTGGTTCTGCTGCAGAAATCCGAGGGTGGCGGGCTGGTCAGCTCGACCAGCGGCTTCATGACCGGCCGCGGCACGGCCAATGTCTTGACCCGCACCACCGCCTTGCTGGCGGTCGGTTTCTTCCTGACCAGCCTGGCTTTGTCCTGGCTTGCGGGTCTTGGGCGGCATCCGGCTTCGATCATCAATACCGGCGGTCCGCCGACCACCCAGGCGCCGGCCGGCGGCGTTCCGCTGGCCCCGCTCGGCCAGGGGAGTGGCGGCGTGCTCAACCAATTGGGCGGCAAAGCGCCGGAAAATGCCCCGCCGGCCGCGCCCGGCGGTCCTCAAGTACCGCAGTCGAAATAGAGGCCAGCATGATGGCAAAGGCGAATGTCCCCGCAAGCGTCACAAAGCGAGCGGGGGTCGCTCCCGTGCGACCTGAGGATTCCGCCAGATCATATTGCCGGCACAGCGTTTTTCTCGATCAGCAGGCGGCTAGCGCGGCTGCCATTCCGGAATATCGCTCGTCGAATCGGCCGATCGTGGCTAGAGCTTAAATCCCATGGCGCGGTACATTTTCATCACCGGCGGCGTGGTCTCCTCCCTAGGCAAGGGTCTCGCTTCGGCGGCGCTCGGCGCGCTCCTGCAGGCGCGCGGCTACAAGGTCCGCCTGCGCAAGCTCGATCCCTATCTCAATGTCGATCCGGGCACGATGTCGCCCTATCAGCACGGCGAGGTGTTCGTCACCGATGACGGCGCCGAGACCGATCTCGACCTCGGCCATTACGAGCGTTTCACCGGACGGCCGGCGACGCGCACCGACAACATCACCACCGGCCGCATCTATCAGGAGATTCTCGCCAAGGAGCGGCGCGGCGATTATCTCGGCGCCACCATCCAGGTCATCCCGCACGTCACCAACGCCATCAAGGATTTCATCCGCGACGGCAACGAAGGCTTCGATTTCGTGCTTGTGCGAGATCGGCGGCACCGTCGGCGACATCGAGGGCCTGCCGTATTTCGAGGCCATCCGCCAGCTCGGCAACGATCTGCCGCGGCATCACGCCGTCTATATCCATCTGACGCTGCTGCCGTTCATCCCCAGCGCCGGCGAGCTCAAGACCAAGCCGACCCAGCATTCGGTGCGCGAATTGCGCGCCATCGGCATCCAGCCCGATATCCTGCTGTGCCGCAGCGACCGGCCGATCCCGGAAAGCGAGCGGCGCAAGCTGGCGCTGTTCTGCAACGTGCGCGAAAGCGCGGTGATCGAAGCGCTCGACGTCGACAACATCTACGCGGTGCCGGAGGCCTATCACGCCGGCGGGCTCGACGGCGAGGTGCTGGCCGCGTTCGGCATCGAAAATCCGCCCGAGCCCGATCTCGCCACCTGGCATCTCATCAACGAGCGCATCCGCAATCCGGAAGGCGACGTGACCATCGCCATCGTCGGCAAATATACCGGCATGAAGGACGCCTATAAGTCGCTGATCGAGGCGCTCTCGCATGGCGGCATCGCCAACAAGGTCAAGGTCAATCTCGACTGGATCGAGAGCGAGGTGTTCGAGAACGAGGACCCGGCGCCGTTCCTCGAACATGTCGACGGCATCCTGGTGCCCGGCGGCTTCGGCCAGCGCGGCGCCGAAGGGAAAATCCGCGCCGCGCAATTCGCGCGCGAACGCCAGGTGCCGTATTTCGGCATCTGCTTCGGCATGCAGATGGCGGTGATCGAGGCGGCGCGAAACCTCTGCGGCATCGAGCGAAGCGAACTCGACCGAATTCGGCGCCGACCAGCGAGCCGGTGGTCGGCCTGATGACCGAATGGATGAAGGGCAACGAGCTGGAGAAACGCGGGCTCGCCGGCGATCTCGGCGGCACCATGCGGCTCGGCGCCTATCCCGCTTTGCTGGCGCGCGGCAGCAAGATCGCCGACATTTATCAGGCGACGGAAATTTCCGAGCGCCACCGCCATCGCTACGAGGTCAACACCGCCTACAAGGACCGCCTGGCGCAGCATGGCATGCGGTTTTCCGGCATGTCGCCCGACGGATTGCTGCCGGAAATCATCGAATACGAAGATCATCCCTGGTTCATCGGCGTGCAATTCCATCCCGAGCTGAAATCGCGGCCGTTCGCGCCGCACCCGCTGTTCTCGTCTTTCATCGGCGCGGCGGTCGAGCAGAGCCGGTTGGTGTAAGCTCCGCGTCGTGCCTGGCCTTGTGCCGCGCATCCGGGACATGCCCGGCCATGACGAGACCGGGAGGAGCCTCATGATCTACGAATTGCGCATCTATCAATGCATCCCCGCACGCTTGCCGGCGCTGCTCAAACGGTTCGAGGATCACACCCTGAAAATCTGGGCGAAGCACGGCATCAGACAAGCCGGTTTCTGGACCGTGCTGGTCGGCGACGGCAACAACGACCTGCACTATCTGCTCGCCTGGGAATCGCTCGCCGAGCGCGAGAAGGTTTGGGAAACCTTCCTGGCCGATCCCGGCCTGGATCAAGGCGCGCGACGACAGCGAGAAGGACGGCCCGATCATCGCCAACATCAAAAGCGCGTTTCTCAAACCGACGGCGTTCTCGGCAGTGAAGTAGGCCGCCGGTTGACCCGGCGCGGTACCGCCTTCATGGTCGGCGAATGAAGGTCGGTCCAACAAAGCCGAACGCCATTGTCGCTGCCGGCAAGGCGCGGTTTGGCAATGCGTTGCCGCTGGCGCTGATCGCCGGGCCGTGCGTGCTGGAGAGCCGCGGCGCATGCCTTCGATATGGCTGGCGCGCTCAAAGAGATCACAGCGCGGCGCGGCATCGGTTTTGTCTACAAGACCTCGTTCGACAAGGCGAACCGCACCAGCGCCAAGGGCGCGCGCGGCCTCGGCCTCGACAAGGCGCTGGCGATCTTCGCCGAGCTGCGGGACAAGACTCGGCGTGCCGGTGCTCACCGACGTGCACGAGCCGGATCAGTGCGCTGCCGTCGCCGAAGTCGTCGATATTTTGCAGATCCCGGCGTTCCTCTGCCGCCAGACCGATCTGCTGGTCGCCGCCGCCAAAACCGGCCGCGTCGTCAACGTCAAGAAGGGGCAATTCCTGGCGCCGTGGGACATGGCCAATGTGGTGGAAAAGATCACCGGCGCCGGCAATACCAACGTGCTGGTCACCGAGCGCGGCGTCTCGTTCGGCTACAATACGCTGGTGTCCGACATGCGCGCACTGCCGGTGCTGGCGAAGATCGGCGCGCCGGTGATTTTCGACGCCACCCATTCGGTGCAGCAGCCGGGCGGCAAGGGCACCTCCTCCGGCGGCGAGCGCGAGTTCGTGCCGGTGCTGGCGCGGGCCGCCGTGGCTGTCGGTGTGGCCGGCGTTTTCATCGAGACGCATCAGGACCCGGACCGGGCGCCATCCGACGGCCCAAATATGTTGCCGCTCAAGGAGATGGAGCCGCTTCTTGCGCAATTGATGGAGTTCGATGCTTTGGCCAAAGCCGGTCCCGAACACGCGGCCAAGGCCGCGGCAAGGGCGGCGGCCAAGGTTTAGGGCCGGCTCCAAGAAACCGCACCCGAAACCGCCGCCAGCAACCGCCTCTTGTCGGCGGCAGCGAAAATCACCATCATCCGGGCATCGGCCAGGGGTGCCGCGTGCGTAAGAAGCGCGGCTGAGATCACACCCGTCGAACCTGTCTGGGTCATACCAGCGAAGGGAGCCGCGTTGAGCGAGACTATTCACTCCGTCGCCACGATCAGGGGCAAACCGCGCGTCGCGATCATCGGCGCCGGCGTGGTCGGGCTCGGCATCGCCTGGCGGCTTGCCGGCCGCGCCACGGTGACGGTTTTTGATCGCGGCAAGGCCGGCGCCGGTTCAAGCTACGCTGCCGCGGGCATGTTGGCGGCCTGTTGCGAAGCGGAGCCCGGCGAAGAAGCTTTGGTGGCGCTCGGCCGCGACAGCCAGGCGCGCTGGCCCGCCTTTGCCGAAGAGCTGCAGCGCGTCAGCGGCATCGACGTGGAATTGCGGCGTGAGGGCACATTGGTGCTGGCCTTGACCGCCGACGATCAGGCGACGATCGCACACCACTTGGAATTTCAGCGCCGCCTCGATCTGCCGCTCGAATGGCTTTCGGCTGCGGCAACGCGCGCGCGCGAGCCGCGCCTTGCCGGCAAGATCGCCGGCGCGCTGTTCTCGCCGGAGGATCATCAGGTCGATAACCGCAAGCTCGCGCAGGCATTGCGCATCGCCGCCGAGGCGGCGGGCGCAAAGATCCACGAGCATCGGCCGGTCAAGGAGATTGTCGTGCAGGCGGGCAGGCGAGGGGCGTCGTGCACGGCGGGCAGGCGAGGGGCGTCGTGCTCGACGACGGCACGAAAGAGGCGGCGGATATCGTGGTGCTCGCCGCCGGCGCCTGGTCGCGCACGATCGGCGGCTTGCCGCCCGACCGGCGGCCGCCGGTGCGTCCGGTCAAAGGCCAGATGCTGGCGCTGCGGATGGATGCGGCCGCGCCGCTTCTGTCACATGTGCTGTGGGCGCCCGGCGCTTATCTGGTGCCGCGCCGCGACGGCCGGCTCATCGTCGGCGCCACCGTCGAGGAAAAAGGCTTTGACGACACCATCACTGCCGGCGGCATGCTGACGTTGCTCGAAGCCGCCTGGCGCGCGGTACCTGCCGTCGAGGAACTTTCGATCGACGAGATCTGGGTCGGACATCGGCCGGGCAGCCGCGACGATGCGCCGATCCTCGGCCAGGGGCCGCTCGACGGCCTGTTTTACGCCACCGGCCATCATCGCAACGGCATCCTGCTGGCGCCGGTCACCGCCGACGCGATGGCCCGGCTGATCCTCGACGATGTCGTCGCGCCGGCCATCAAGCCGTTCGGCCTCGAGCGGTTTTTGCCGGCGCGCGCCGCCGAGTGATTTTGATTTTTTGGAGACGCCGATGGCCGAAGCGTTGATCAGGGTGAACGGCGAGAGCGAGCCGCTGGCGGCTGCGACGCTTGCATCTTTGCTGGCGGACAAAGCCGTCGACACCGAGCAAAAAGGCATCGCGGTCGCGGTCAATGGCGCCGTCGTGCCGCGCGCGGCCTGGCCGGCAACGCTGCTGAAGCCGGGCGACAGCGTCGAGATCGTGCGCGCACGGCAGGGCGGCTAGAGCAACTTCAAGATGACGAAGCAACCGTTACACTCCGCTCGTCCCCGCGAAGGCGGGGACCCAGTTCCGCCGAGAGGCCACAGACTCTCCTGGATTCCCGCCGGAGTCTACCCCCGACTTGACCGGGGGGCGGGAATGCGCGGAAGAGGTTTTGGGAGCAAACAATGTCCGATCCGCTGATCATTGCCGGGCAGGAATTCGGCTCGCGGCTTTTCCTCGGCACCGCCGGTTATCCCAACCGCAAGATGATGCTCGACGCCATCGAGGCGAGCGGCACCGCCATGGTCACCGCTTCGATCCGGCGCATCAGCCTTGCCGGCGACGACGAAAGCCTGATCGATCTGTTGGCCGGCCGCGTGCGCTTTCTGCCCAACACCGCCGGCTGCCAGACCGCCAACGACGCCGTGCTTACCGCCGAGCTGGCGCGCGAAGCCCTCGACACCAACTGGATCAAGCTTGAAGTGATCGGCGACCGCGAGCTGCTCTATCCCGACGTCGAGGAACTGCTGCGCGCGACGCAAATGTTGGTGGAGCGGGGCTTTGTCGTGCTGCCGTACTGCACCGAGGATCCGGTCACCTGCCGAAAACTCGCCGACGCCGGCGCCGCCGCGGTCATGCCGCTCGGCTCGCCGATCGGCTCCGGCTTGGGCATTTCCAATCCGCATCTGATCGAGCTTGTCTGCACCCGCTCGCCGGTGCCGGTGGTGCTCGATGCCGGGATCGGCACCGCATCAGACGCCGCGCTGGCGATGGAGCTCGGCTGCTCGGCGGTGCTATTGAATACCGCGGTGTCGAAAGCGCGCGATCCGGTGGTGATGGCCAAAAGCATGCGCGCCGCGGTCGAAGCCGGCCGCCTGTCGCGGCTCGCCGGGCGGATCGCCAAGCGGATGCACGCCGAGCCGTCGAGCCCGCAATTGGGGCTGGTGGGGACGTAAGCGCCAAATCGGCGCCGCGCTTTTTTCGCCGTAAAATGCAGCGGCCGTTTAGGCGACCGGCGACAATTGCTCCGCGAGCATCTCCCGCACCAGCGGAACCACCTTCGTGCCGTAAAGCTCGATGCAATGCATCAGCTTGTCGTGCGGCAGCGTTCCGGCCGAGTATTTGAGATCGAAGCGCACGATGCCGAGCGCCTTCGCGGTCTTGGCGATCTTGCGCGCCACCGTTTCCGGGGCGCCGACGTGGAGCGCGCCGCGCTCGACCTCCTGATTGAAGGACGCGCGTTCCATCGGCGGCCAGCCGCGCTCGGCGCCGATCCGGTCGTGCATGGCTTTGTAGCCGTGCCAGTAGTCCTCGCGCGCCGCTCCGTCGGTATCGGCGACATAGCCGGGCGAGTGCACGGCGATCGGCAGCACCGGCTTGCCGAGCTGGGCGAAGGCGCGGTGGTAGAGATCGACATAGGGCTTAAATCGAGCGGGATCGCCGCCGATGATGGCGAGCGCCAGCGGCAGCTCGTAGCGCGCCGCGCGCACGACCGATTCCGGACTGCCGCCGACGCCGATCCAGGTCCGCAGCGGCCCGCTTTCGATCGGCGGAAACACGCGCTGGTTTTTCAGCGGCGGCCGCGTCTGGCCCTCCCACGTCACCGTGTCGGATCGCAGCAGCGCGGCAAACAGATCGAGCTTGTCCTCGAACAAAACCTCGTACTGGGACAGGTCGTAGCCGAACAGCGGAAAGGACTCGATGAACGAGCCGCGCCCCAACGTCACCTCGGCGCGGCCGCTCGACGCCGCGTTGAGCGTCGAAAAGCGCTCGAACACCCGGATCGGGTCGTCGGATGACAGTACCGTCACGGCAGAGCCAAGGTGGATGCGCTTGGTGCGCCCGGCGATCGCCGCCAGCACGACTTCAGGCGCCGACACGGCAAAGTCCGGCCGGTGATGTTCGCCGACGCCAAAGGCGTCGACGCCGACCTGGTCGGCCAGTACGCCCTCCTCGATGACATTGCGGAGGACCTGCGCGTGGGACAGAGGCTGCTTGTCCGGGCCGATCGTGACGTCGCCGAACGTGTCCAGTCCGAACTCGAAATTCTGTGCCATACGGTCTCTATCAGCCTCTATCAGCGTGGTCCGCGGCGCGGGCGGGCGGGACAGGTGCGCCGGCAATGAGCGACAAGTAGGGGCGAAAATCATTCGCGCAATGTCGGGCAGAGCCGGGCCGAGCCCGGTTTTTGGCCAGATCGGCGCGGAAAAAGGCTCGTTAGTCCCGCGACACTGTGCAATTCACCAAATCGCACGTTCGGCTTGATTAGCGGGCAGGGGCGCGGTCAAATCGGCTATTCATGTCGGCTATTCATGGGGTCATAAGCTTCAACAACACGGAACGTCTCCGCCCCGCGGACTACGGCAATCAGAGGGAAGCACGCGATGATCAGGATAGGAGTTGTGGCCGCGACGGCGCTGGCGCTGGCGGCGGGCCCGGGCATGGTTCGCCAAGCATCGGCCGAGCAGAAGACAGTCAAAATCGGCTTCATCAGCACGTTCAGCGGCCCGACCGCGGCCATCGGCAACGACATGCGCAATGCGTTCGAGCTCGGCCTCGACCACCTCGGCCGCAAGCTTGGCGGCCTGCCGGTCGAGGTCATCTACGAAGACGACACCCAGAAGCCGGACGTCGGCGTGCAGAAGACCCAAAAACTGATCGAATCCGACCATGTCGATTTCATCGTCGGCTACATCTGGTCGAACGTGATGTTGGCGTCGCTCAAGCCGCTGACCGACTCCAAGACCATCACGATCGTGACCAATGCCGGCGCTTCGGCCTTGGCCGGCGAATTGTGCTCGCCCTACGTGTTTTCGACGTCCTGGCAGAACGACCAGACGCCGCAGGCCATGGGCCTCTACATGAATCAGAAGGGCGTGAAATCGGTGTTTCTGATCGGTCCCAATTATGCGGCCGGTCGGGACATGCTCGCCGGCCTGAAAAGCACCTACAAGGGTAAAATCCTCGGCGAAGAATATACCCGCTGGCCGGACCAGCTCGACTTTTCCGCCGAGCTGTCGAAGGCGCGCGCCTCCGGCGCCGAAGCGATTTTCGTGTTCTATCCGGGCGGCGCCGGCGTGCAGTTCATCACCCAATACGCGCAGTCGGGTCTCAAGGGCCAGATTCCGCTGTATCAGGGCTTTACAGTCGACGAATTGTCGATCCCGCGGCTTAAGGATCTGGCGCTCGGCATTCCCGGCACCCAGGAATGGGTCAACGACTTGCCGAACGAAACCAACAAGAAATTCGTCGCCGACTACATCGCCAAGTACAAATTGCGGCCGTCCTATTATGGCGCGCAGACCTATGACGCAGTGTCGTTGCTCAACAGCGCCGTGACCGCGGTCAACGGCGATCTGTCGAAGAAAGACGAGATGCGCAAGGCAATGGAAAAGGCCGATTTCAAATCGGTGCGCGGCAACTTCAAGTTCGGCAACAACCACATCCCAATTCAGAACTTTTATCTGCAGGATGTGGTGAAACAGGGCGACGATTACGTGCTCAAGACCGTCGCCACCATCGTCGAGAACGATCAGGATCGCTTCCACGACAAATGCCCGATGAAATTGGGGCAATAGTCGTTGCGGTGCGCGGCTAGCTTTCGCCTCCAGCCCCAAAAACCCCGCCCCGCCGCGCGTCTGCGCGCGGGGACGGGATAGCGCAGGCCATGCTGTATTTCATCGAGCAATGCCTCAACGGCGTGCAGCTGGGCATGTTGCTGTTTCTGCTGGCGGCCGGATTGACGCTGGTCTTCGGCATCATGGACCTGGTCAACCTGGCGCACGGCTCGCTGTACATGCTCGGCGCGTATTTCGCCGCCACCTTCGCCACCTTGACCGGAAGTTTTGTCCTGGCGCTGATCCTGGCGATCGTCGCCTCGCTGATTGCCGGCATGGTGCTCGAAGTGATCGCGATTAGACGTTTGTATCGGCGCGATCATCTCGACCAGGTGCTCGGCACATTCGGCCTGCTGTTGTTCTTCAACGAACTGGTGCGCCTGGTCTGGGGACCCGCCGGCCGGACACTGTCGTTGCCGCCGCAAATGCTGACCGCGGTGCGCATCTTGCCGGGAGTCTATTATCCGCTCTATCGCCTGGTCATCATCCTGGCGACGCTTGCGGTCGCAGGGCTGCTTTACGCGCTGGTGATGCGCACCCGGCTTGGCATGCTGATCCGCGCCGGCGCCTCCAATCGCGAGATGGTCGGCGCGCTCGGCATCAACATCAAGCTCCTTTATACGGTGGTGTTCGGGCTTGGCGCGGCGCTTGCAGGCTTTGCCGGCGTGATGCAAGCGCCCATCCTCACCGTCCAGATCGGCATGGGCGAGAATATCCTTATCCTCGCGTTCGTGGTGATCATCATTGGCGGCATCGGCTCGATCCGTGGCGCGTTCGTCGCGGCGATCATCGTTGGCCTTCTCGATACGGTCGGGCGCGCTTTCCTGCCTGACATGCTCCGTGTGGTGCTCAGCACGAATGCGGCGCAAACGCTCGGGCCGTCGTTGTCGTCGATGTCGATCTACATGCTGATGGCCGCGATCCTGGTGTTCCGACCGGAAGGACTGTTCCCGGCGGCGAGCCGATGACTGCCTCGATTGAACCTTCGCTCGCCGCCGCGCCGCCATCCGCGATCACGCCGCGCACCATACTCACCGCCGCCTTGCTGCTGGTCCTGGCGCTATTCCCGCTCTATTCGCTGCTGAGCGGCAATACCTTCGTGCTGACCCTGTTCACCCGCGTGCTCATTCTCGCGATCGGCGCGGTGAGCCTCAACCTCATCATGGGCTACGGCGGCATGGTGAGCTTCGGCCACGCCGCCTATCTCGGCATCGGCGGCTACGCCGTCGGCATCCTCGCCAAGGAAGGCGTCGGCTCGGGGTTCGTGCAATGGCCGGTCGCCGTCGCCGCGTCGGCGCTCTACGCGCTCATTGTCGGCGCGCTCAGCCTGCGAACGCGCGGCGTTTATTTCATTATGATCACGCTCGCCTTCGCGCAAATGATCTATTACGTCGCCATCGGGCTCGATCGCTACGGCGGGGACGACGGGCTGACCATCTACAAGCGCAGCACCTTCGGCGGCGTGATCGACCTCAACAACAAGACGCTGTTCTATTATCTGTGCTTCGCAATTCTGCTGGCGAGCATCTATCTGGTCTCGCGCCTGGTCAATTCCCGCTTCGGCCTCGCGATCCGCGGCACCCGCTCCAACGAACGGCGCATGCGCGCCATCGGCTTTCCGACGGTCCGCTACAAGCTCGCGGCGTTCGTGATCGCCGGCGCGCTGTGCGGGCTGGCCGGCGCGCTTCTGGCCAACCACACGAGCTTCATCAGTCCGGCGATCATGCATTGGACGCGCTCGGGCGACCTGATCGTCATGGTGGTGCTGGGCGGCCTTGGCTCGCTGTTCGGACCGGTGATCGGCGCCGTGACTTTTCTGCTGCTGCAGGAAGGTTTGTCGCGGGTCACCGAATATCCCGATCTGATCCTCGGGCCGATTCTGCTGGTCGTTGCCATCTATGTGCACGGCGGCATCGGCGCGCTGCTCGAAGGCCGGCGCCGTGTCTAGCGCGCTCCTGCAAACCCAGCGTTTGACCAGGCGGTTCGGCGGCGTGGTGGCGGCCGACGGCATCACGCTCGACATTGCGCGCAACGAAGTGCACGCCATTATCGGCCCCAACGGCGCCGGCAAGACCACGCTGATCGGCTTGCTCAGTGGCGAAATCGCGCCGCAAGGCGGCAGCATCCGCTTTGACGGCGCCGACATTACAAGGCTTCCGGTATATCGGCGGAGCCGGCTCGGCCTGGCGCGTTCGTTCCAGATCACCTCGTTGTTCCGCGACTTTACTGCGCTCGACAACGTCGCGCTCGCGGTGCAGGCCCATTGCGGCCATTCGTTCCGCTTCTGGCGCGACGCGCGCCGCGACGATGAATTGCGCCAGCCGGCGCTGACGGCACTCGACCGCGTCGGGCTCAAAGAACGCGCCGGCGTTCGCGTCGACAAGCTCAGCCACGGCGAGCACCGGCAACTCGAGATCGCCATGGCGCTGGCGACCGGGCCGCGGCTGTTGCTGCTCGACGAGCCGATGGCCGGGATGGGGCCGGACGAGTCGGCGCGCATGGTGCAGATGTTGCGCGCGCTCAAGGGCAGCGTGACCATCCTGTTGATCGAGCACGACATGGAGGCGGTGTTCGCGCTCGCCGATCGGCTGACCGTCTTGGTCTATGGCCGCATCATTGCCAGCGGCCAGCCGGAGGCGATCCGGGCCGATGCCGCCGTTCGCCAGGCTTATCTCGGCGAAAAGGACGGCGGCGAGCGCGGTGGACGTCATGGCTGACCCGCCGCTGCTCGAGGTTGCCGATGTCGAAACCAGCTACGGCCAAAGCCGCGTGCTGTTCGGGATTTCGCTCGCCATCGCGCCGGGCGAAATGGTGTCGCTCATGGGCCGCAACGGCATGGGCAAGACCACGACCGTGCGCTCGATCATGGGATTGACGCCCTGCGCGGCAGGCTCGATCCGGTTTGGCGGAACGCAAATCCACGCATTGCCGTCCTATCGCATCGCCAAACTCGGCGTCGGGCTGGTGCCCGAAGGGCGCCAGGTCTTTCCCAATTTGACGGCGCGCGAAAACCTCCTCGCCACTGCTGCGAACCGCAACGCCGCTGCCGATCCTTGGACGCTCGCCAAGGTATTCGCGCTGTTTCCCGGCTCGCCGAGCGCGCCGGCGCGATGGCCAATCTGCTCTCCGGCGGCGAGCAGCAGATGCTGGCGGTCGGCCGGGCGCTGATGACCAATCCGCGCCTGCTCATCCTCGACGAGGCGACCGAAGGGCTGGCGCCGCTGATCCGCGACGAGATCTGGCGCTGTCTGGAACTGCTCCGCAAGGCCGGACAGTCGATCCTGGTGATCGACAAGAATGTCGACGCGCTGACCCGCATCGCCGATCGTCATTACATCATCGAGCGCGGTCGCGTGGTGTGGACCGGCACGTCGCAAGCGCTCGCGCAAGCGTCGAACCTGCAGCACCGCTATCTCGGCGTGTAACCGTCGGCGCCGGAAATCGCTTTAGGCTTGAACTAATTTCCCGTACACTTCCGGCTCGGCATCGGATGAAACGGGGAGTTGGTTGCATGGTCAGAAAAATAGGAATGGCCGCTCTGGCGGCGTCCGCCATTGTTGCGCTTACCGCCACGACGACGGTTTGGGCCGCCGACAAGCCGGTGTTCGGGCTGGTGATGTCGTTCAGCGGCTGGTTTGCACCGATCGATGCCGACACCATCGCCGGCGCCAAGCTCGCGGTCGCCGAGATCAACGCCGCCGGCGGCGTCCTCGGCCAGCCGATCGAGATCGTCGAGTTCGACAACAAGTCCGAGCCGCCGCTCGGCGCCGACGGTGCCGTCGACGTCATCGGCAAGGGCGCCAAGGCGATCCTGTTTCCCAGCGATTTCGATTTCGGCGCGCCCGGCGCCTATGTCGCCCAGCAGAAGGACGTGATTGCTTTCTCCGGCGCGTCGGATCCGAAATTCGGCGTGCAGGGCGTCGGCCCGCTCGCCTATTCGACCTCCAATGCCAGCCAGGCGCAGGGTGCGCTGCTGGCCGAATGGGGTTTCAAACATAAAGGCTGGAAGACCGCCTACGTCCTGCTCGACAACACCATCGCCTATACCAAATCGCTATGCGGCAGCTTCGCCACCCGCTGGACCGAGCTCGCTGGCAAAGACGGCTTGCTCGGCCAGGACACCTTCCTCAACAACGATCCCTCGATCGCCGCGCAGGTCACGCGCATCACCAGCCTGGGCAAGAAGCCGGACGTGATCTTCTTTTGCTCCTATGCGCCGGGCGGACCGAGCGCCATGCGGCAACTGCGCGCCGCCGGTGTCGACGCCCCGATCGTGACCGGTGAATCTCTCGACGGCGATTACTGGATCGGCTCGATCCCCGATCTCAGCAATTTCTATGTCATCAGCTACGGCTCGAAATACGGCGACGATCCGGACGCCGAGGTCAACGGCTTCTTCAAGCGCTTCGAAGCCAAATACGGCAAGAAGGCCGACGTCTCTTACGGACTGCGCGGCTACGCTGCCGTGCAGGCGTGGGCGGCCGCGGCCAACAAGGCAGGCTCGCTCGAAGGCTCCAAGGTGGCGGCGGCGCTCGACGCCTTCGACAAGAAGCCGCTGGTCATCGGACCGACGACCTATACCGGCAAGCTGCACATCCAGACGACGCGGCCGATGGCAATCCTGGCAGCGACCAACGGCAAGTTCGCCTCCGTCGGACGCTTCACCGTGGAGTCGTTTCCGCCGTTGCAGTGACGACGAACCATCGATTGGACGCTCAGCCATGCACCTGGCGGCGCACGCGGTGAGCGTCCGCTTCGGCGGCCTCCTCGCCGTCGACCAGAGTCGAGTATCCGGCTGGAGCGCGGTGAGATTGTCGGACTGATCGGGCCGAACGGCGCCGGCAAGACCACTTTGGTCAACGTCCTGTCCGGATTTCAGCGACCGCTCACCGGCGCCATTGTCGTCGGCGAGCGCGATTGCACGAGATTGCCGCGCCACGGCTTTCCCCGCGCCGGCGTGGTGCGGACATTCCAGGCGGTGCGGCTGTTCCGCGGTTTGACGGTCAGCGAAAACGTCGAGATCGGCTATGTCGGCCAGGGCCTCGGCCGCGCCGAAGCGCGCCGCCGCGCCGCCGACATCCTCGGCGAATTGCGGCTCTCCGATAAAGCGCATCGTCCCGCCGCTGGTCTGAGCTACGGCGAAGAACGCCGCGTCGGATTGGCCCGGGCGCTCGCCGTCAATCCGCGCTTCCTGCTGCTCGACGAACCGGCCGCCGGCCTTGCCGCCGCCGAAGCCGAAGAGCTGCGTGCGCTCATTGTGGACGTGCGGTCGAAATACGATTGCGGCGTGCTGGTGATCGAGCACAACATGGCGCTGGTCATGAATCTCTGCGAACGGATCCATGTCCTCGACGGTGGCAGGACGATTGCCGCCGGCACGCCGGCGGAGATACGCGCCGACGCCGGCGTGCGCCGCGCCTATCTCGGGCCCGAAACGCTGCAATGAGCGAGCCGGTGCCGTTGCTCGAGGTTTCCGGCCTGGTCGTGCGCTATGGCGCCGTCACCGCCGTACGCGGCGTCGATCTGCGGGTAGGCGAGGGCGAAATCGTCAGCATTGTCGGACCGAACGGCGCCGGCAAGACCTCGCTCGTTTCGGCCATCGCCGGCATCGTCCCGCCGGCGGCGGGAGATATCGTCTTTGCCGGCAAGTCGCTCCTCGGCATCGCGCTCGAAGATGTCGTGGCGCAGGGGCTCGCGCTGGTTCCCGAGGGCCGGCACATTTTCGCGAGCCTCACGGTCCTGGAAAACCTCACGCTCGGCGCGACGGTCCGTCGTGACACCGACGGCGTGCGCGACGACATCGATCGCTCGTTGGCGATGTTCCCGATCCTCGGCCAGCGCCGGCGGCAGCCCGCGGGGCAGCTCTCCGGCGGCGAGCAGCAGCAGCTCGCCATTGCGCGGGCGCTGCTGTCGCGCCCGCGCCTCCTCATGCTCGACGAGCCGTCGCTTGGCCTAGCGCCGACCGTGGTCGAACAGGTCTATGCGTTGCTGAAATCGGTACGCGAGCAGGGCGTGACCATTCTCCTGATCGAGCAGAACGCCGAGCGCGTGTTTGGCATTTCGGATCGGGTCCACGTCATGAGCGGGGGAGAGTTCGGATTGAGCGGCAGCGCCGCCGACATCAAAAACGATCTGCGTTTCGACGCCGCCTATTTCGGCATTCACATGCGTGAGTCCGCGGGCGACCGGTAATGGAGCATCTGGTCCAGACCCTGGTCGATGCGGTGAGCGTCGGCAGCTTGTATGCCCTGACCGCGCTCGGCATCGGCCTCATCTTCGGAGTGATGCGCCTGATCAATTTCGCCCATGGCGAACTGATCACCTTCGCCGCTTACACGCTGCTGGCGCTGTTCGGCTTACCTGTTCCGGTGATGCTGTTTGGCGCGATCGTCGTCGCAGTCGCCCTTGCGCTTGTGACCGAGCGCGCCGCGTTCCGCCCGCTGCGCAACGCCGATCCGACGACGCTGTTGATCTCCTCCTTTGCGGTGAGCTTTTTCTTGCAGAAGCTTCTTATCCTCGTGGTCGGATCGCGGCTCAAAGGCCTCGATTTTCTGCCCGCGCTTGGGCGGCAGATCGAATTGCTCGGCGTTCGCCTGCAACTCCTGCAGATCGCGACCATTCTGGTCAGCGCGATCCTGCTCGTTGCCCTGACCTGGTTTCTCCGAGCGACCCGGCTCGGTTTGCAGATGCGCGCGGCGGCGGAAGATTTCCGCATGGCGCGGGTGTTGGGCGTTCGCGCCAACCGCGTCATCGCCATGGCCTTTGCGCTCAGCGGCATCCTCGCCGCCGCGGTGTCCTGCCTGATCGTCGTGCAAACCGGCGTCGTGCAGCCGCGCATGGGCTTGCAGCTCGTGGTCATCGCCTTTGTCGGCACCGTGATCGGCGGTCTCGGCAGCCTCACCGGCGCCGCGCTCGGCGGCTTTCTCGTCGGCGCGGCCTCGATCCTGCTGCAAGCGCTGCTGCCGCCGGACCTGCGGGTCTTCCGCGAGGCCTTCGTGTTTGTCGCGGTGGCGCTGGTTCTTCTGTTCCGTCCGCAAGGACTGATTCCGGCGCGCGGCCTCAAGGAGCGGATTTGATGGCGCCGCCGGCACGCTCGGACGCGCGATGGTCGGGAGTTCTGCTCCGGCTCTGGCCGCTGGTCGCCCTGATCGCCATCGTCGTCGTCATCGTTTTATGCGTGTCATTCGCGCCTGTGGTTTTGCAACGGCGGACGACGCAAGGGCTGATCAATCTCATCGCCGTCGTCGCGCTGTACGTCTTTGTCGGCAATTCCGGCGTGCTGTCGTTTGGCAACGTCGCCTTCATGGCGGTCGGCGCCTACGTCTCGGCGCTACTGACCATGAAGGCGACGGCAAAATCGGTGTTCCTGCCCGATTTGCCGGCCGTTATCGCGCATGCCGAATGGCCGAGCTTGCCCGGCGCGCTCGCCGGCGGCGGCGTCGCGGCGCTGTTCGCGCTGATCGTCGGCTGGCCGTTGATGCGGCTATCGGGCGTGTCGGCGAGCATCGCCACCTTCGCCGTGCTGGTCGTCGCCTACATCGTGCTCGGCAACTGGACGGCGGTGACCGGCGGGCAGAGCTCACTCATGGGGCTGCCGGCTTATGTCGATCTATGGACTGCGCTCGGCTGGGCGGTCGCCGCCATGATTATCGCTTTTGCCTATCAGGAGACGCGCTCCGCGTTGCAGCTGCGTGCCTCGCGCGAGGACGAGGCCGCGGCGCAAGCGTCCGGCGTCGACGTCGTGTTGCATCGTCTCATCGCTTTCGTCATCTCGGCATTCCTCTCCGGCATCGCCGGCGTGCTGCTGGCGCATTTCCTCGGCATCGTCCGGGTCGAGAACTTTTATCTCGATCTCACTTTCCTGATCGTTGCGATGCTGATCATCGGCGGCCGCGGCAGCCTGACCGGCGCAGTTACCGGCGCGCTCGTTATCGCCGTCCTGACGGAGCTGCTGCGCCAGGCCGAGATCGGCGTTCAGATCGGCAAAACGACCATCGGCGCGCCGCCCGGCGTCGGCGATGTCATTCTCGCGCTCATTATGTTGCTGATCATTCTGTTCCGGCCGAACGGACTGGCCGGCGGCCGGGAACTGACCTGGCCGTTCGGCCGACGCTAAAGCGCAAGTGGTCGATGCGTCATCTCCGCTCATTCCCGCGAAGGCGGGAATCCAGAGGGGCGACCGCCGACGGCGCGATGCACCCACTGGGTCCCCGTCTTCGCGGGGACAAGCGGACGGTGACGGAGCTTTTCGCGGCTAGCGCAGCGTCGAATAATATCGGATGGCGAAATCGATCCATTCCGGCGACGACCAGCCGGGATATTCGGCGCGCACGCTCGGTCCGAGCGAGGCGACGATGGCGTCGGCATCTTTTCCGGACGTCCGTTCGGCCGCCACCCGCTTGCTCAAATCGACCATGTAGTCGCGCACGTCGGTGAGAATCTCCGCGCCGCCGATATCGCCGTGGCCGGGCACCACGATGGCCGGATTCCAGCTTGCCAGTTCGCCGAGAACCTGCGCCCAGCGGGCGCCGTCGATATCGGCATCGTTCGGCGGAAACCACGGAAAGATCGGAAACATGCGCTCTTCGGCGAGGTCGCCGGTGAACAGGATGCGTTCTTGCGGCAGCCATACCACCTGATCGCCGGCGGTGTGGGCGAGCCCCCAGGTGCGGAGCTCGACCGTGCGGTCGCCGAGATCGATCGACGTCGACGCGCCTTCATACACGTTGTCCGGCTGCACGAGCTGCGTGCCTTCGAGCGCCGCCGCGACGCTGGAGCCGAAGGTCTTGAACATGCCGAGATAGCCTTCGCCCTTGGCGCGCAATTCGTCGCGTTGAGAGCGATTGTAGTGAATCGTCGCCGCGCCTTTGAAAACCTGAGCGCCAAAACCATGCTCGGGATGGAAATGCGTGAGCGTCAGGATCAATTGGCGTTCGCCAGCGAGCCGCTTGGCGCAATCGAGCACCTTTTGGCCGTTGACGGGTCCCATTCCGGTGTCGACAACCAGCGCGGCATTGGTGCCGAGAATGATGCCGATGTTCGGCACCAGCGGAACGCGGCGATCGGCGATGACATAGACCCCGGAGGCAATTTCCTTCAGCGCGGTCGGATCGACATCCGGCGCCGGCGGTCCGCTCGTTGACGCAGCATCGCTCATTGCAGAGGCTTTCCTTTCGAACCAAAAGCGCCGCGAGAACGGCGGCCGCAATTGGACATTTTAAGCTTAAAACGTCAAGATCGACGGATACGCGAAGCGAGGTCGGGAACAGAGAGTCATGAGCGACGCATTGCTTGCGCTGCATTTCCAGAACGACATCTGCCATCCCGACGGGCGCATTCCGTTTTCCCTGGGACGCAAGACCAAAGACGCGGCGCATTTCCTCGACGCCAGTGAGCACGCGTTGGCGCAGGCGCGCCGCGCCGGCTGGACGATCGCCCACGTGCATATCGCATTCGCCGAAGACTATTCCGACCTGATGCGCAATTGCCGCTTGTTTCTCAAGACCGAAACGCTCGGCGCGCTCAAGCGCGGCTCGTGGGGAGCGGCGGCCCTTGCCGGCTTCGAGCCGACCGACGGCGAGATCGTGGTGACCACCAATTGCAACAGCGCCTTTCGCCGGACCGAACTCGAAAAAGAACTTCGCGACCGCGGCATCGCCCGCGTCAACGTCATGGGCCTCGCCACCCAATTCTCGGTCGAGCACACCGTGCGGGACGCCGCCGATATCGGCTTCGGCGTCCGGCTGTTTGCCGATTGCTGCGCCTCCGGCGATATGGAGGCGCACCGTGCGTCGCTGCGCACGCTGACGATGTTGGCGGATGTCGTGACCAGCGATGGTGCGCTGCCGGGCAACTAAGCAGACAGGCAGGCGCGCCTTAAACGAAAGGGCAGGGCATGTTCAAGGAGGGTTTGCTGCGCGGCAAGCGCATCCTTGTGACCGGCGGCGGCACCGGATTGGGCAAGGGCATGGCGGAGAAATTCCTCGCGCTCGGCGCCGAGCTTTTCATTTGCGGCCGCCGGAAATCAGTGTGCGAGGCGACCGCCGCCGAGCTTACCGGCCAGCACGGCGGCAAAGTCACCGCCTACGGCGTCGATATCCGCGACGCCGCCGCAGTCGATGCGATGATCGCCGATATTTTCGCGTCCGGGCCGCTTACCGACCTCATCAACAATGCCGCGGGGAATTTCATCTCCCGCACCGAGGACCTGAGCTCGCGCGGTTTCGACGCCATTGCCAACATCGTCATGCACGGAACGTTCTACGTCACGCACGCCGTCGGCAAGCGCTGGATCGCCGGCGGTCATCGCGGCAACGTCGTGTCAATCGTGGTGACGTGGATTCACAATGGCGGTCCTTATGTCGCGCCGTCGGCCATGAGCAAATCGGCGATCCACACCATGACCATGTCGCTCGCCACCGAATGGGCCTCTCGCGGCATCAGGCTCAACGCCATCGCGCCGGGTGTGATCCCAACCGAAGGTGCGAGCAAGCGCTTGAGTCCGGGCGAAGGCCCGACCGAGCGCACCGAGCGCGACAATCCGATGGGGCGGGTCGGCCGGATGGAGGAATTGCAAAACCTGGCGACCTTCCTGATTGCCGACGGCTGCGAATGGCTGACCGGGCAAACCATCACCCTCGACGGTGGGCAGAGCCATGCGACCGGCTCGAATTTCTATGAGCTGCGGCACTGGACCGATGCGCAATGGCAGGCGGCCCGCGACGCCATCAAGGCGCAGAACGAAAAGGACCGCGCCGAGCGCACGGCGTAAACAATGAACTAGGACGGGCTCTTGCGCAGCACCTTGTAGCCGGCCTTTTCCCGGTCCCAGCTCGCCGCGGTGACGCCGCGTTCGCGCAGCTTGTATTTGGTCACCTTGCCGTTCTCCGTCACCGGTAGCGCGTCGACGAATTCCAGAAAGCGCGGCACGGCGAAGTAGGGCATGCGCGGCTGGCAGTAATCGAGCAGTTTTTCATAGGCCACCTGCTCGCCGGGACGCAACACGACGGCGGCCATCACCTCGTCCTCGGCAAGCTCCGAGCGCACCGGAAACACAGCCGCATTCTCGACCTGCGGGTGACTGACTAGCACCTGCTCGACCTCATAGGAGGAGATGTTCTCGCCGCGACGGCGAATGGCGTCCTTCATGCGATCGATGAAGCGATAGAAACCGTCGCTCTCCCGCACCACGCGATCGCCGGTGTGGAACCAGAGATTGCGCCACGCCTCCACGGTTTTTTCCGGCATGCCGAAATAGCCGGTGGCGAAAGCGAACGGCTCGTCGGCCCGCAGCATCAGTTCGCCGGCCTCACCGTCGGCGACCTCGTTGTCATGGGCATCGACGACCCGGGCGGAAAAACCCGACAGCAGGCGTCCCATCATGCCGGGCTGTTGCTCGGCGAGCGGCGCGCCCATGATGCAGTTGGTTTCCGTCGAGCCGTAGCCGTCGAGCAGGCCGAAGCCGAAGCGCTCGGTGAATTGCGCATGGAAATGTGCCGGCACGGCCGGCGCCAGCGCGATACGGACGTTGTGCGCGCGGTCGGCGCCGCTCGGCGGTTGCGCCAGCAACATCGGCACCATGGCGCCGAGCACATAGGTGACGGTCGCCTTGTGCTGCGCCAGCGTCGGCATGAAGCCGGACGCCGAAAAGCGCGGCTCGGCGATCAGCGTCGCGCCGTTCAACAACGCCTGGAAAAACGCGTTCAGGGCGTTGGTGTGGAACATCGGCAGCGTCGTCAGCAGCACGTCGCCGTCGCGCACGCCGAGAAGCTGCCCGGTATAGACCGCCCACCAGAAATATTGCGCGTGCGGACAGCACACGCCTTTCGATAACCCCGTGGTCCCCGAAGTGTAGAGGATGGCAAAGGTGTCGCCCGGCTCGACCGGGTGGGGCGGCTGGCCGTTTTGCGGCGGCGGGAACGGCGCGCACTCAAAGTGCTTCAAGTCATGCTCCGGCCCTTCGCCGACCAGCCACAGAGTTTCGAGCGGAATGCGAGTCCGGTCCAGCGGCGCCAGTACAGCGGTCAGCTCGCGCTCGATGACCAGGAGCCGGGCCCCGCAATTGCCGAGAATGTGCTGGAGCTGCGCACCGCGCGAGGCGGTGTTGATCGGAACCGCGATGGCGCCGAGCCAGGCACAGCCCAGGATCGTGAGCAGGAGCTCGGCGCGATTGCCGCACATGATGGCGACGCGATCGCCAGGCTTGGTGCCGGCGGCCACCAGTGCGGCACCGTGGCCCGCTGCGGCCACGGCGGTTTCGGCATATGTCAGGGTCACGCCGCCGATCGTGACCAGGCGGCGCTGCCCGTAGCGGTCGGCCTGGCGCGTCAGCATTTTTGGCAGGGTGCGATCGAGCGGGGCAAAAAGTTCGGGAAGCGATTGAGCCGGAGCGCTTCCGGGTGGCACGCTGGTGCGTACTGACATGAATGCTTCTCCGCTCCGCGATCCCCGCTGCGACGGACGTTGCCGACCAGTTGTTTTAAGCTTAAAGTATCAAGATTGGTAGCCGGTGGCTGCAATTGATTATTGTCAACGCGATGGTCTGCCAAGAGGCGAGGATGGCTGAAAATACCGCTATCGAGGTCGTGCTGCAGCGTTCGGGCCTGACTTTCATCGTGCCGCCCGACAAGTCCATCCTGCAAGTGCTGATAGAGGAAGGCATCGATCCGCTGTACGATTGCCAGCGCGGCGAGTGTGGCATCTGCCAGGTCGCCGTGCTGGAAGGCGAGCCCGACCATCGCGATCATATCCTCAGCGACGACGAGCGCGCCGGCAACAAGGTGATGCAGATTTGCGTATCGCGAGCGAAGACGCCGCGGCTCGTGCTCGATCTGTAGAATCGAAGGTCGGAAGGAGACGGCGCATGGGCCATTATCACGGAAACGCGGCGGCGGTTCATGACCTGGTGCGGGAGACCGAAGTCCACCGCGACGTCTATATCGATCAGGACATCTTCGACCTGGAGATGGAGCACCTGTTCGCCAACACCTGGATCTATGTCGGCCACGACAGCCAGGTGCCCAATGCCGGCGATTATTACGGCACCACCATCGGCCAGCAGCCGGTGCTGATGGTCCGCCACACCGACGGCGTGGTGCATGTCCTCTACAATCGCTGCCCGCATAAGGGCACGCGCATCACCATCGACACCTGCGGCAATGCCGGAAAATTCTTCCGCTGCCCATATCACGCTTGGTCGTTTCGGACCGACGGTTCGCTGCTCGCCATCCCGCTGCGCAAGGGCTACGAGCACACCGGGCTGGAGCAGAGCGAGGCCAACAAGGGCATTCCGCGCGTCCGGCATGTGAAGAATTATCGCGGCTTTGTGTTCGCCAAGATGAGCGATGCCGGGCCGGACTTCGACGAGTATTTCGGCGAGAGCCTTTCGACCATCGACAACATGGTCGATCGCTCGCCGGCCGGGCGGCTAGAAGTGGCCGGCGGCGTGCTGCGCTACATGCACAATTGCAATTGGAAAATGCTGGTCGAGAACCTGACCGACACCTGTCATCCGATGGTGGCTCACGAATCATCGGCGGGAACGGCGGTCGAGGTCTGGAAGAAAATGTTCCCCGGCAGCAACAAGAAGCCGGCGGCCGTCGAAATCTATTCGCCGTTCATCGCGCCCTACGAGTTCTTCGAGAAAATGGGCATCCGTGTCTGGCGTAACGGCCATGGTCATACCGGCGTGCACCATTCGATCCATTCCGACTATTCGGCGATCCCGGGCTATTTCGAGAAAATGGTGGCCGCGTACGGCGAGGAGCGCGCCAAAACGATCCTCGACGAGAACCGGCACAACACGTCGTACTTTCCCAATTTCACCGTGAAGGGGCCGATCCAGGCGATCCGGCTGTTCAAGCCGATCGCGCCGAACCGCACGCTCGCCGAGTCCTGGACCTTCCGTCTGGTCGATGCGCCGGACCAGCTGCTTGAGCGTACGCTCACCTATAGCCGGCTGATCAACGCGCCGACCTCGATCGTCGGCCACGACGATCTCGAAATGTACGAGCGCGCCCAGGAAGGACTGCATGTCGATGCCAATCCGTGGGTCAACATTCAGCGCCTCTACGATCCGGCCGAAGCCGAGCAGGAGACCGCCGTCATCAACGGCACCTCGGAATGGCAGATGCGCAATCAATTCCGGGCCTGGTCGAAATTCATGACCATGTCGCTGTGACGGATTTTTTTAGATGACTGCGCCGACCGAGCAGGATCTGATCGGCTTCGTCGTGCACGAAGCCCGCCTGATCGACCAGCACCGCTTCGAGGAATGGCTCGATCTGTTCGCCGACGACGGCTATTACTGGATGCCGCTGGAATGGGGCCAGACCGATCCGCGGCTTTCGACCTCGCTGATGTACGAGGACAAGCTGTTGTTGCGCATCCGCGTCGAGCGGCTCAAAGGCAATCGGACGTTCTCGCAAAAGCCCAAGAGCCGCTGCCATCACGTTCTGCAAATCCCGCAGATCGACCGGCACGACGAGGCGGCGAATGAATACGTCACCTGGACGCCGATGCATTACGTGGAAACCCGCCTCGACGAGCAGGATCTCTACGCCGCCTGGGCGACCCACACGTTGACCATGGTCGACGGCAAGCTCAAGATCAAATTGAAGCGCGTCGATCTGGTCAATTGCGACGCCGCGTTGCGCAGCATTCAACTTTTCATGTGAGCTGACATGAGCGAACGCCCAGTCGCCATCGTCACCGGCGGCAGCGCCGGCATTGGCGCTACCATCTGCCGCCGGATGATCGGTGCCGGTTACGATGTCGTGTCGATGGCGCGCCGCAAGCCGGATTGGTCCGATGCCGCGCTGCATGCGGTCGAGGTCGATCTCACCGACGCCCGCGCCACGGCAGAGGTCGCGGCGAGCGTGGCTAGCCAATTTCCGATCGGCACCGTGGTCCACAATGCCGGCGTCATCCGGCCTGATCTCCTGTCCGACGTGCGGCAGCAGGACTTGAGCGAGTTGACGCAGCTTCATCTCGGCGCCGCCATCCTCTTGGTGCAAGCGGCGCTGCCGGGCATGCGCGCGCGAAAATATGGCCGTATCGTCCTCATATCCTCGCGCGCCGCGCTTGGCCTGCCGACGCGCACCGTCTATTCGGCCACCAAGGCGGGCATGATCGGGATGGCACGCACCTGGGCGCTGGAGCTCGCGCCATCGGGCATCACGGTGAATGTCGTGGCGCCCGGCCCGATCGAGGATACCGAGATGTTCGGCCAAGTCGTGCAACCCGGCAGCGAACGGGCCGCGTCGCTCGCGAACGCAATCCCGGTGCGCCGTCTCGGACGCAGCGATGACGTCGCCCGCGCCGTGATGTTCTTCGCCGACCCGGAGAGTTCGTTCATCACCGGCCAGGTGCTTTATGTCTGCGGCGGCGCCAGTGTCGCGAGCTTCAGCCTTTAGCAAACCCGGCGCGCCGAAAAGCAACAGCTTCAGGTCTTTTTGCTTTTGGATACTTTCGCTCGCGCCCTGGCAGGCGCTTTCTTCTTCGACTTGCTCTGATTGTAATCGATTGCGGCGCGGACGAGATTTTTTAGACCGCGCTCATTGATCTTATCACCCTCGAAAAAATCGATCGCGCGTCTCGCATTGCCTTCGAGGCCGGCGTTGAAGAGCTTGTCAGGATCGGGCAGGTGCGCCCCGTAGGCAAAGGTGAGCTTCACTTTGCCTTTGTGGGCGTTGGCGACTGCGATCATTCCGTCGCGCGACCATACCGGGCTTCCCATCCACTTCCATTCCTCGACGATCTCCCGATCGGCTTCGAGGATGCTCTTGCGCATGGTGGCGAACGTTTTGCCGCGCCAGTCCGTGAGTTCCTGCGATCAGCTGGTCAATACGGTCCGATGGATTCATTGGGATCTTTATGTTCACGGCTCGAAAGGAGGCTACGTTAGCGGCGAATATCGCAGACTCAAATAGTCATACGCACCGCGACCGCGGCTTGGTTCCATCCGAGTCCAGAACTGATCATAACGACAAGGTCGCCTCGTTTGATCTTGCCGAGTTCGATGGCGTCGTCCAACGCCATGGGGATGCATGCTGAGCCGGTGTAACCGTATTTCTCCATGATGGTGTGGCATTTTTCCATCGGCACGCCGCACCGCTGGGCGGCAATCGCGATCGAGGGCTTGCTAATCTGCGTGAACAACAACTGATCGACCTCGCTTGCCGCGAAGCCATTTTCGGCAGCGAGGCGCTTGAACAGACGTGGCCAGTTGTCTTCGTTGACTGACTTTGGGTAATTCCC
This sequence comes from uncultured Alphaproteobacteria bacterium, assembly GCA_963829395.1. Classification (GTDB taxonomy): domain Bacteria; phylum Pseudomonadota; class Alphaproteobacteria; order Rhizobiales; family Xanthobacteraceae; genus BOG-931. Next base: position 110,600 of record CAWHHX010000012.1, read on the forward strand.
TGCTTCCCGTCGCATCTGCGTACGTCCAGCCTTCACCGCCTCTATGCTCGCGGGCTCGAAGGTGCCGCCGGCAAGAATGCCCCAACCAGATGCATAAGCACCGTCGGCCTGGAAGGCCGCGCCGATGAAGCCGGCTTCGCTGCCGCCCTCCAGGACAACGGCGCCCGCTCCGTCGCTCCACAGAAAGCAGCCGACATCGTTGGAATCGCTGAGCTTGTGAATCACGTCTACGCCGATCAAGAGTATCGTCCTTAACGCTGAATTTGTCGCGATAAGTCCCGAGCCGACGGCGATCAGGGGAGGAAACGAAGCACAAGCGCTGCCCAGGTCGAAAGTCCCGGCATTTTTCGCGCCTAGTTTGTGCTGCACAACGACCGAAGTATGCGGCGTGACGTAGTCGGGTGACGTGGTGCCGACAATGATCAAGCCGACGTCTTCGGGTTTTCGGCCAGCGCGCTTGAGCGCCTCCTTGGCGGCCGGCAGCGCAACATCGGATGTTGCCCAATCGTCCGGGGCATAAAAACGCTGGGTGATGCCGGTACTGGCGGCAAGCTTCTCGATGACCATTGGTTTACCCAGCGACGTGAAACGCGTTGTCAATTCTGCGTTGGTGACAACGTGCTCGGGCGAATAGCGAGCGGTTGAGACTATCTGGGCGACGCGAGCCACGTGCTTACTCCCCAATTGCGATTACCTGGTCTGCCAAAAATCGGTACTCAAAAAGCGAGTGTCGCCTCCCGAATAAAATTCTGCAGATCGCTAATGCGACTTCGTTGGCGAAGCACCCGGCTCCCCTAACTCAGCCGCTGCCAATATTTGGCCGAAACATTAATGAGCACCCCATGACGGGCACGTTTACCATCGGTTTCGTAAACTTTGCTCATTGGGCGGAAGGCCTTGTTGACCTTGGATGGGTTGCCGCCGGCTCATCGGTCGACCCCACCTCGAAACGCGAGCCGATTGTTTCGACGCCCAAGTCGTCGACTGCCATTGCCAAGTACGGAACTCGGCAGAGCCAGAATATCACTTTCCTGCTAATCCATAACTTCGGAAATCACCTGACCGCAGGTCGCGTTATCTCCGAGTCAAATGCAGCGATAAGTGCAGCGATGGGTCAGGTAACCGGCGCTGCTTGCGAGCTATTTGGTACGCTTTACGTCCGAACGCGCGCGGCCGAGCTTCTTGAAATAAGCCGTCGAAGGACATGGCCTTTCCACATCCAAAGTCCCGAAAGGAACATGACGGGAAGGAAGACAAACCGAGTAGCGGGGGCGTAATCGGGAATGACTTCAAACGGACTATAGATATAGCCGATTATCGGGATGCCGCAGATAATGTGAATCCAGCGAATAATCAAACGTGTGGTGGCATCTTTCATGAGTAATTTGCGCTCCATTGATCGGGTGGTACCGCACTACTGACTCTCGCCTGGTTTGAATTGTGCCGGCAGGCTTCAATCGATCCGCGCCACTACCTGCTCCAGGGCTGCAAAGAACCGCGGCCAACCCGCCTTGGCGCCGTGGTATGCCTGCTGCTGATCCGGCCGGAAGCCCGACTGCTCCATGCGCAGGTGAGTCCCCGTGCTGGTCGGGGTGAGAGTCCACGTGACGACACTCTCAAGGCCATAGGCGCCCCACGTGTAAGACAGCGTCTTGTTCGGCTCGACCGTCACGACCTGACAGTCGACCGAGCCCCAGTCGGCGCTCAGGCTGAAACGGTGGTCCACGACAGGCTTGAAGTCGTTCTTCATCAGCCACTCCTCGATCAGGTGTGGCTGCGTGAGCGCGCGCCAGATCTTTTCCGGCGGATAAGGAATCTCGCGTTCGACAACGACGGACAGCGCTTCGGCCGCAGTATTGGTCATTGATCCATCCTTTTCAGCAAGTCTTCGAGCTGGTCGAACCGGCTTTGCCAGAAGCCGGCCATTTGGCTGGTCCAGTCGATCAACGGGGCAAGCGCGCCGAGCTGCGCGCTATAATGGGTCTGGCGACCTTCATGGCGGTCGCGCACCAGCCCGGCCTGCCGCAGAACGCCGAGATGCTTTGATACGGCCGGTTGCGAGACCCCGGACTGCGCCGTCAGGGCGCCCACTGTCTGCTCGCCTTCGCGGCACAGTCGTTCAAAGAGGGCCCGCCGGGTCGGATCGGCGAGCGTCCGGAAGAGTACATCGTGAGCGTTCGGCATTAATCGATAACCCGGTGGCTATTGATTGACGTATAACCACCGGGATATATGTTCGTCAAGCGGGAAGCAGGGATTTCACCAGCGATTGCGCAAGTACTCATCGATACATTCGGGTGAAGCTTTCGCGTAGGTGCCGCGTCGGCTGACGACCGATCCGGTGAGGCGGCGCAGCGACAGCGCCATCTCCGCAGCCTTGGCCACAACGGCAATGCCGTTGAGCACCAGCGCGCCGTCGATGACGAAAGGACATTCGCGCGCGAACAGCAGCATCGGCAGTCCGCCAGCCGGAATAATGACCTCGGCGCCGGCAGCCACCAAAGGGCACACTTGATCGATGAAATTCGCGCGCGCCTTCACGTAAGCCGCCTCGTCGGTGAAAGCGCTCATGAAGCCTGCCAGATCGAGCTGAATGGCGCGCACGCCGGCCACCCGCTGCTCGAGCCCATAGGCTCTGACCTGGCGCTCGTGCCAATCGATGAAGATCGGATCGATGGTAACGAGGCCGACTTTTCGTCCCATGCTGAGCGCGGCGAGAAACGTCGCTTCGCCGAGGCCGATGACCGGGATATCGACCGCGCCGCGGATTTCCAACAGACCGGGCTCCTGAAAGTGACCGATCACAAACGCGTCGTAACCCGCACGCTCGGCTTGCAGCGCGTTGCGGATCGTCTGCGCCGCGCAACGAAACTCCGTCAGCGGATGGAAGAGATGGTCGGGAGGATCGAGGCCGTGAACCTCAAAAGTGCAATTTTCGCTGGCCACGGAATCGAGCAAGCCCTGCAGCCGCTTGATGTAAGGCGCCTGCTCAGTGGGGTGGACGAAGCTCTGATACCAAAGCCGTGCGCGAGAAAGCTGTTCGGTCATATGTTAACCCCCTAACGGCCGCACCATCCCGTCGTTTTGCGGCGCTGCAGAATTTGGTAGCTATCGAGTCGTAGCGGACGTCGGGCAAGCCGCACCGTACCTGTCGCACGATGAGTACGCGTCCTCATCCGGAACAAAACAATGCAACCGATCCGCATCTGGTATCAAAGCTATGTCGACGAGCCAAACGGCAAAGTCTATTGGGAGCGGCTGCGCCGCCACCTCGCGACCATCGTCGATCCGGGCACGACCGTCGATGTCAAAGGCATCACGCCGCACGACAATTATGCGCATCCGATCGTGGAATTTCGCTGCGCCAGGGAAGTGATCTGCAACGCCGTCAGGGCGGAGCGGGAGGGCTATGATGCCTTCATCGTCGGACACTTCCAGGACGCCGGGCTTTATGAGGCGCGCTCGGTGGTCGATATTCCGGTCGTGGCGCTCGGCGAGGCGTCGATGCTTCATGCCTGCCAGCTCGGCCAGCGCAGCGGCATCGTCACCATCAATCCGCGCTACATTTCCTGGTTTCATCACCAGATCGGCAAATACGGGCTGGAAAAACGTGTCACCGGCGTTCACGCCATGACCTTCGAGCCCGGGCAGATATTGAAAGCCTACGAGTCCGAGGCGCTTGCCGCCGACGTGGTGCGGCTGTTCGCCGAGCAGGCGCGGCCGCTCGTCGCCGCCGGCTGCGACGTGCTGATCCCAGGCGGCGGCATTCCGATGTTGTTGTTCGCCGCTGTCAGCGGCCACGCGGTCGACGGCGCGCCGGTCATCAACGGCATCCCGATCGTGGTGAAAATGGCCGAGCTGGCGGTTAAGCTCAAACGACTGAATGGGCTGTCCGTCAGCCGCGTCTCGGACTTCGTCAAGCCGCCGCCCGAGATCATCGAGGAGTTCATGGCGAACCCCAAAGGATTGTGAAAGTGGCCGTGACAGCATCGAGGTGACCGATGAATTGAGTTGACGAATGACTTGGACGAAACGGGCGGGAGCGTTCAGCGGTGTTGCAGCGGCGATGTTGGTTGCGTTGTCCTCGTCATCGGTAAATGCGCAGCAGCCGCCGTTTGGCGGATGCCGTGCGGCTTCCAAAGTGGAATATGACAGCGCCAAGCGCCAATATCTTTTGCGGAATAAATTCGGCCTGTATCTGAGAACCGGGCATATCTGGCGGCGTTACTACTGGTATTGCCATTTATAGCGTCGTTTCCATCGCCGCTTACGGCCGCTCAATGACTGGCGGCGGCGAAGTCCTGCATGATGCTTGATCGCGCGACCTGCGCCTTACGGGTCGTTGCCGGCGTGTTGCGGCTTCTGCCGACAAAACGCGGCACGCCGGCCGTGACGACGCCGCCGATGGCGGCGATGTCGCCATGCTTGATGGCGGCGAGCGCGGTCGCCTGGGTGCCGCCGTCGGGCGCGTCGATGAGCACGATGTCGGCGGCCTTGCCGGCGGCAACGAAGCCGGAATCGAGGCCGTAGACCCGCGCATTGCTGCCCGAGGCCGCGCAGATGAAGCGCTCGGGCGGCATGTCGGTCAGGCTTGCGCAATGGGCGATGGTATAGAGCAGGCCGAGCGGCATGATGCCGGAGCCGGTCGGCGTATCGGTTCCCATAATGAAGCGATCGAAAGCGCCGAACCGATCGGCCAGGCGCGCGCACAGCAGCACGGTGCGCAGATTGCCGGCGGTGCAGACCTGCAGCGCCATCTCGCTTTCCTTGATCACCCGCTCGAAGTCGGCATCGGGCATCGCGGTCGGGCCGCCATTGATGTGGAATGACACATGCGGCTGCATGGCCAGCAGATGATCGCCGGTGATGGCGCCCGAGCCCGGGATCGAGGAGCCGCCGGTGTGGCAGGTGGTGATCAAGCCCGCGGCTTTCGCGTCGGCCACCAGCGGCACGTAGTCGTACGCGGTCTTGACCGAGCCGAAGCCTGCTTTCGCCAAGGTCACACCCTTGACGGCAAGCTCCTTGAAATCGGCGGCGGTCAGGCCGGGCCCCAGGATCACCGAGCCGGCAATGACCCGCATGCCGCCGGGACGATAGGTGGCGAAGCAGCGCTGCGCCGCGAGCGCCAGCGCCTTTACCCCCTCAGGGTCGCTCGGGCGGCCGGGCACGTGCACTTCCGACGCCGAGATCGATGTGGTGATGCCGCCGTGCAGATAGCTTTCCAAAAAGCCGACCGTGCGCTGCCGCGGCGTGTAGTCGCCGAAGGTGACGTGGACATGTGAATCGATGAGGCCGGGGATCGCCGTCATGCCGCCGGCATCGATGACCACGTCGGCGGCTTCAACTTCCGTTGCCGCCGCCGTGCCGGCGCGCACGATGCGGTCGCCGTCCGTCAGGATCGTATCGCCGGCGACGAACGGCTCGCGCCAATCCCCGGAGACGATCTGCCCGAGGTTGACGATCGCGATTTTCATGGCAGTCCCTCAGTGGCTGGCGCGCGCCAATTCGCCCGTTAGATCGTAGGAGGAGAGCAGCGAGTCCACCAGTCCGGTCGCGTTGTTCCAGTCGAAGGTGCGGAAGCTGTGGCTGCAGGTGACGAAGCGCGCGCCAGCGTAGAACATTTCGTATTGCGTGTGCCGCGACCCGAACTCCGAGCCGATGGCGTCCCAGGCGGCCTTGAGAAATTTTACCTTCTGCTCCGGCTGCATCGTGGCCGAACGCTGAGTCTTGTTGATGATCGCCGCCATTTCCGGGTTGCCGAAATCGAGCACGGAGGAGGGCAGCATGATCAGCGCGCCGCCGGCGAGATCGCGGATGGTTTGCACGACACGCGGGTACAGGTCCTGGGTCAGCACCTGCGCCGAATACATGAAATGCTTGTTCGGCACATACCATTCGCCGAGCTGGGAGCCCGAGGCCTCCATGCCGGACAGCATCGAGTTGACCATGCCGACCTGGGCCGCCAGCATGCCGAGCTGCTCCGACACCGACGGGATGTTGGTGGTGCCGATCGCTTCGGTGACGCGGCGGGCGAGACCGGCCAGGAACGCGATCTTCACCGACAGCCGGATCTGCGCCTGATAATTCTGGTAGGCGTGGCCCTGGGTGTCGTGAAATTGCGCGCGGCACATGTCGGGATCGCGATGGACGAACAAGCGCTCCCACGGCACCTTGACGTCGTCGAAATACATCACCGCGTCGTTTTCATCGAACCGCGACGAAAGCGGGTTGTCGTAGATCGATACGGCGTGCTCTTCGTACGATTTACGCGACAGCACGCGCAGGCCTTTGACATTCATCGGCAGCGCGCAGGAAAACGCAAAGTCTTCCTCGCCGGCTTTGAGCGGCTGCAGATTGGCGACGAACACCTCGTTCGCCATGATCGAGGACGTGCCGAGCATCTTAGCGCCGCGGATGGTGACGCCGCCCGAATCCTCGTCGACGATCCGCGCCACCAGATCGTCGTCCTGCTCGCCCCAATCCTTGCTGCGCTGGGCCTGCGGATTGATGATGACGTAGGTGAGGAACAGATCGTTCTTGCTGGCAAAGTCGAAATAGTCGGCGAAGGCCTTGGCGCGCTCGGCGCTGTGCTTGCGGAACACGTCGATGCCCATGCGCTGGCCGACCAATGACGACGCCAGGTGGTCGGGCGAACGTCCGAAGTAGCCGCATGACAACGCGGCCCAGGCTTGCAGCGCTTTGCGCCGCTGCACCATCTCGTCGTAGCTCTTGGGCATCTGCCAGGCACGATTGACCCGGCGATTGGAGCCGTTCGGCCGAAACGTCATCAGCTCGAGATTGTCCGGCTGCGCCTGAAAATCATAGAGCGCGGCGGCGGAGTGCACCGCATTGCGGAAGGCCTTGTGCTCGGTGACATCGCCAACGAGCTTGCCGTCGAGATAGACGGTGCGGCCGTCCTTGAGCGACTTGATGTGCTCGGCGCCGGTCTTGCAATCGCTCATATCCAACTCCGTTGTGCCGGCGACCGATGACGCCGGACAAGATCACGTGAGCCCGTCGTTGCCCTTGATGTCGGCCGCGGCGAGGCCGCCGACCCGATGGTTGGGCCGGCCGCGCGTGGCATAGGCGCAGATCAGCGCGATTTCATCGGGCAGGGGAGCATCGTGCAGGGTGATGCTGATGCCGTCATAATGCGAGCGGACATAGAGCGCGTCCTTGTGGGCGAACGGAATGTCGATGGTCGCACCGGGCGCCGCACGTTTGGTGAATGAGGAAATCCAGGCTTTGCCGCCGCCGGCCGCCTCCCGCATCACGTTGCCGAACGTCGTGGTCAGCATGGCGTTGCCATGCTCCTGCTCGCCGGCAAGCCCGATCACCGCCGCCTTGCCGTAGCTGACCGGCTTATAAGGGGCGAGCAACGCCACCGCGATGGCGCAAATCTCCCGGCCGATCGCCTCGCTCGCCGTCGTCAGCGGCGACAAATCCTCCACGTATCGGCCGGCAAACGGATTTTGCAGGATCGCGACTGCGGCGGCTTTGCGCAGCGGCGGCTCGGTGCGGCGGCCCGCTTCGCTCCGCACTTCATCGACGAAGGTCAGGATTCGCTTGATTTCCATTTACCAGTGCCTCACCGGACCGCAAGACGGTCAGCGCAAGGGTCCAGGCGCGCTCGATCCGCCATCGTGGCGGTACGCGCGTTCCACGTCGAGGCGCGGCGATCAAATAATCGCTGCGCCTCTTGCGCGGCTATCCCGGTCACGAGCCACTCAATACGTCGCCGAAGCGAATCCAGCTCTTGCCGTCGAACTTGGTCAATTGCTGCTGGGTGACCGGATAATAGTTGGTCGGGCTGGTGTTGAGCTTGATGCCCGGCAACAGCAGCGGCAGCTGCAGGTCGTGGATGTTCGTCGCCTGCTTGCGGATGTTCTCCCGGGTGAGATCGCTGCCGGCCTGTTTGAGCACCTGTACCCAGGTCTGCGCGATCGAAATGCCGATCTCGTTCTGCGGATCGTTGACGTCGCCTTGCGGATAGTATTTGGCCATGAACGCTCGATACCAGGCGATCCCCGGGTCGTTGGCGAACTGCGGATCGCTCGGATCTTTCAGGTAAGCCGTCGAAATGATCCCGACCGACTTGTCGAGGCCGGCCGGCGTCAAGACGGTGGCGATCGACGAGGCATTGTTGACCAGGAACTGCGTCGGATGCCAGTCGATGTCATAGGCTTTGCGGATGGCCTGCGCCGCCACTTTATTGGTCGTGGCGCTGAAGAAGACATTGGCGCCGGAATCCTTGAGCGTCACGATCTGCGAATTGACCGTCGGGTCGGACACTTCGTAGGTCACCTCCTTGACGATCAATTTGGCCGCGTCGGCGCCGAGGCCGTATTTGAAGCCGTTGACGAAGTCCTTGCCATAATCGTCGTTCTGGTAGAGCACGCCGATCTTGGCATCTTTGATGTTGCCGAGGATGTACTTGCCGTAGATCACGCCCTCGTTGCGGTAGGTCGGATACCAGCCCATGGTCCAGGGGAAATCCGTGGGATTGGCGCCCCATTTCGACGCCCCGGTGGCGATGAAAATCTGCGGCACCTGCTTGGCGTTCATGTACTTGATGATGGCGGAGTTGGTCGGCGTTCCCATCGTGCCGACGATGGCGAGCACATTGTCCTCCTCGACCATCTTGCGGTGCTGCTCGACGGTGCGCGGCGGGCTATAGCCGTCGTCGAGCGAAATCAGCTTGATCTTGCGGCCGTTCACGCCGCCCTGCTCGTTGATCATCGTGTAATAGGCGGCCTGCACCCGGCCTTGGGTGCTGTAGGACGACAGCGGGCCGCTATACGGATTGGTCTGGCCGATGACGATTTCGGTATCGCTCGCGCCGGGGTCGTATTTGCTCTGCGCCAGAGCGGCGCCGGCGCCCAAGACCAGCGCCATAGCCACGATGGCCACATTCGAGGATTGCTTCGACATCATTGCCTCCATGGGCTCGCGCCCGTTTCGCTACCCCGGCTAAACCGTCGTCACCACTTGCTCTTGCGAAATGCCCCGCTCGGCCGCGATCTTGCGCTCGAGCGCATTGCGCGCGTGGACGCGGGCGACATCGGATGCAATGTTGATCAGGCGGCGATCGCCGAGGCGGCGCAACGTCTCCTGCTGGGCTTCCAGCACGTGATCGTCTTCCTTGAAGGCCTCTTCGATCGAGCGGAACAATTGCTCGGTCGCTGCCGGATCGTTTTGACGGTGACCATTGGCCGTCGACCAGAAGAACCACGTCGTGTTCTCGGTCTGCGGCGTGATGCCGTAGAACATGCGCAGGCCGAAGCCGCCGTCGCGATGGCCGTTTTCGTAGGCGCCCATGCCGACATCCACCGCGCCGGTGAACTGGAGAATGCACGACGGCGCGACGTATTCGAATTCGCCCCAGCGATCGACGCGCCCCTTGAAGGGAAAGCCGCTGGCGTAAAGGTTCGGCGGCTCACAATTGAGCAGCCAGCGGATGAACCGGACGCCATCGGGCGTCGGCGTCGTCTCCATCTTGGCGGTCGCATACGCGTCCGGATTGCTCGACAGCGTCGATTTGTGCACGTAGGCGGCGTGCGTCTGATCGAGCAGATTGTCCGAGGCCAGCAGATAATTGCATTTGAGGATTTCGCCCTTGGCCTTGTAGGGCCAGGTGTCGTGCCACGGATAGCTGACGATTTGCGCGGCGTCGGCCTTTGCCGGATCGCCCATCCAGATCCAGACCAGATCGTTGCGCTCCTCGATCGGAAAACTGCGAACCTTGGCCTGCGACGGTATTTTTGTCTGGCCGGGAATGTCGATGCAGCGGCCGGAGCCGTCGAACAGCATGCCGTGGTATTCGCAGCGAATATTGTTGTCGAACACCTCGCCCCTCGACAGCGGCATGCCGCGGTGGCAGCAGCGGTCCTCAAGCGCGGCGACGCGGCCGTCGGCGCCCCGATACATCACGATCGGCTCGTCCAGGATGGTGCGGGCAAGGGGCTTGCCGGTGATCTCGTTCGACCAGCCGGCGGCGTACCAGGCGTTCATCAGATACATCGCTGTCCTCCCCTGGAGCAGCCGGTGTTGCGCTGAACGGTAAGGTATCGTGGCACGGCACATACCTTTTTTCAATTGCTTTCTTTCGAAGATATATTTGGCGCGGGCGGCATGCGGAAAATGCGGCGGGCAATGCCGCCAATGACGCCGGCAATCCCGGTCGGCATGAAATAGACCGAGGCGACCAGGAACGCGCCATAGACCGCCCACGGCGCCGATTTCGAAATGCTGTCGGCGATATTGGGGACGAATTCGATGAAGAAGGCGCCATAGATCGCGCCGGATATCGAGGCAAAGCCGCCAATGACGATGCCGACCAGAAAGGAAATCGAGAGCAGGAAACCAAAGCTATCCGGCGCCACGAACTGCACGGCAATGGCGCTCAGGGCTCCCGCAACGCCGGTGAACAGTGCGCTGACGCCGAAGGTCAGAGTCTTATAGAGCGCGGTATTGACGCCCATCGTCGCCGCCGCGGTCGGGTTGTCACGAATGGCGATCAGCGCGCGGCCGACGCGGCCGCGGACCAGGCGGGCGCCGACGACGAACATCACGATGGCGACGGCCAGCGCGACAAAATAGAGCCACTGGTCGGGGCTGAGCGGCAGGTGCCAGGGCGCCTGCGGCTTGGTGATGGCGATGCCTTGGACGCCGCCGGTCCATTCCTCGATGCCCTTGTATTTGAGGATTTGCGGCGTCGCGACGGCGAGCGCGAAGGTGGCGAGCGCCAAATAAAGTCCCTCGAGCCGCAACGCCGGCAAGCCGAACAGAAAACCGGCGACGAAGCACACCAAGCCGGCCGCCGGCAGCGTCGACCAGTAGGGCAGGCCCCAGCGATCCATCATGATCGCGGCGACATAGGAGCCGATAGCGAAGAAGGCGCCGTGCCCCAGCGAGATCTGGCCGTTGTAGCCGGTCAGGATATTGAGGCCGAGCAGCGCGATGGCGTAGGCGATCATCAGCGTCAACTGGAACGTCCGATAATTGCTGACCACGAACGGCAAAGCGACGGCGAGCAGAAGCAACAGTGCAATGGCCACCACGCGGCGTGTGCGTGCGGAATCATCCGATCCGATCGGGTTGGCGCGGCCGGCACCGGAAAGCGCTTCGCTCGCCATGCTCAGACCCGCGACACGACGGTCTTGCCGAACAGGCCGGACGGCCGCACGATCAGGACGGCGACGATGATCACCAGCGCCAGCGTCAGTTTCAGATCGGTGCCGACCACATAGGCGCCGGCCAGGTTTTCCACCACGCCGAGCAAAAGGCCGCCGGCGACGGCGCCCGCCGGCGAGTCGATGCCGCCAAGCAGCGCACCGGCGAAGCCGTAGAGCAGAATGCCCGACATCATGTTGGGATCGAGGAAAACGATCGGCGCTACCATCATGCCGGCCACCGCGCCAAGGGCGGCGGCAATTCCCCAGCCCAGCGCCAGCATCAGATCGACCCGCACGCCGACCAGCCGGCTCGATATCGGGTTGTAGGCGGCCGCGCGCATCGCCAGACCAAGGCTGGTGAAGCGGAAGAAGACAAAGAGCACGGCAAGCTCGATCAGCATCACCACCAGCGAGCCGAACTCGTGACTGGTGATGTATTTGTTGGCAGGGAAAACGCTGTCGAGAAACGGACTGGGAAAGGTCTGCACCGAATAGGTCCAGATCCAGCCGGCGACGCTGTTGAAGATCACCAACAGGCCGATGAAGATCACCACCACGGACAGCACGGAGCGCGCCGCGACCGGACGCACCACAAAGCGTTCCAGCAGGACGCCGACGACAAACGACGCCACGATGACGATGAAAAACGTCTCCCAATAGGGAATGCCAGCGCGGATCAGCGTCCAGGCGCCATAGGTCGAAAACATCGCCATCTCGCCCTGGGCAAAATTGACGAGGTGTGTGGCCTGATAGACCATGACCAGGGCGAGCGCGATGCTGGCATAGATGCCACCGGTCGCAAGCCCCGAAACGATCTGTTGCAGCAGCGCTTCCATGTCCGTTCAATAGCCGAGGTAGGAGCGCCGCACGGCGGTATCTTGCTTGATGTCGTGGGCCGATCCGGACAGCACGACGCGGCCGGTTTCAAGCAAATAAGCCCGATCGGCGAGATCGAGCGCAAGGTTGGCATTCTGCTCGACCAGCAGCATGCTGACCTTCTGCTGCCGGTTGATGGTCCGCATGATGGCGAAAATCTCTTGCACCACCAGCGGCGCCAGCCCGAATGACGGCTCGTCGAGCAGAAACAGCTTCGGCCGCATCATCAGTCCGCGGCTGATCGCCAGCATTTGCTGCTCGCCGCCCGAGAGAGTGCCCGCCTGCTGGCGGCGCCGTTCCTTGAGCTTTGGAAAGTAGCCGTAGACGATCTCGAAATCGCCGGCGACGTTCGCCCGATCGCGCCGCGCATGGGCGCCGAGGCGCAGATTTTCCTCGACGGTGAATTCCGCGAAGGTGCCGCGGCCGTCGGGCACATGCGCGATGCCGCGGCGGGCGATATCTTCCGCCTTGCGCCCGTCGATGCGCCCGCCCTCGAACCGGATTGCGCCGGTCGTTCTGACCAGCCCGGAGATGGCGCGCAGCGTCGTCGTCTTGCCGGCGCCGTTGGCGCCCAGAAGCGTCGTGATGCCGCCCTCCTCGAGCGTGAAGCTAAGACCGTGGAGCGCCTGGGTCGGGCCGTAGAAGGCGCCGAGATTCTCCACTTCCAGGAGGGTCGCCATCAGTTCGCGTGCCCAAGATAGGCGTCGATCACGTCGGGATGCCGCTGCACGTCGCGCGGCGAGCCTTCGGCGATCTTCCGGCCGAAATTCAGCGCCACCACCGTGTCGGAGGCGCTCATCACCAGGCTCATGTGATGCTCGACCAGTAAAGTCGTCACGCCCAAGCGATCGCGGATTTGCCAGATCAGATCGCGCAGGTGATCGACCTCTTCGCGATTGAGGCCGGCCGCCGGCTCGTCGAGCAGCAGCAATTTCGGCTCGGCGGCGAGCGCGCGCGCCAATTCCACCCGCTTGCGATAGCCGAACGGCAGGTCGCCGACCATGCGACCGGCGACGTGCCGCAAATCCACAAAGTCGGCGAGCTCTTCGGCGCGGCTCTCCAGGAAGTCCTCCTCACGAGCCACGATCGGCGCCGCCAGCGCGTGGGCGGCAAAGCCGCCGCCGGTTCGGCAATGGCCGCCGAGCATGATGTTCTCGCGCACCGTCAGCGAGCCGAACAGCGCCAGGTTCTGAAAGGTGCGGCCGATGCCGAGGGCCGCCATGCGGTGCGCGGGCGCGCCCGCCAATCGATGGCCGTCGAAGACGATCTCGCCCTGCCAGGCGCGGTAGAGCTGCGACAGGCAGTTGAACAAGGTGGTCTTGCCGGCGCCGTTCGGACCGATCAGACCGCAGATCTGCGCGGGCTTGACCTCAAAGCTGACCCGATCGAGCGCGACGACGCCGCCAAATCGAACCGTCACGTCGCGCATTGTCAGCAGCGGAGCAGTTGCGGCGGCTGCGCCGGAGCGGGCGGTGCTTGGCGTCATGGCGACGGCCGCATCAACGCCGAGCCCTGCCTGTTATGGGAAGCCGCGTCTTCCACAGAATGCCGTGATCCGCGTGATGGCCCGGCGGCTGCGTTTGTCTTGCGGCCGTCGCCAAGCCGATAGTAAGATTAGCTAACTTTCGAAGGTATACAAGGCGGAATTTATATCGCACAACGCTGCCTCGCCGTCGGATCGTTTGAGAATCGACGCCAATCGGGTTAAGCACAAATCATGCCGGGCGAAAAAAGAAAGATCAGGGAGAGGATGGCGCGGCCGTCTTCCGCTCAATCACGCAAAAAAGCGCCGTTGACGATTTCGCGCCCGGACATGTTGGTGAATGGTTCCGATCGCCATTTCCGCCGGCTGGTCCATGGCCTGTTCGGCTTCCTGGCGCGGCATGAAGCGGTGCGTAGCGGACACGCGGCGCGCATCGGCCTTGCCGGCATCGAATACACCACCTTGATTTCCATCCGGCACCTGGACGCCGAAGAGGGCGACGTAAACGTCAATCGGGTCGCCGAGCACCTTCATCTCAGCGGCGCGTTCGTCACCACCATCACCAACAAGCTGCTCAAGCGCGGCCTGATCCACAAATCCATCGACCCGGCGGATCGCCGCCGCGTCAAGCTGCAAGTCTCCGAGAAGGGCGATGCTCTCCTGGCCGAGCTCGCCCCGGTGCAGCGGCAGGTGAACGACGTGCAATTCGGCTGTTTAAGCCAAGGCGAATTTCTGCAGCTGCTCGATACGGTGGAGCGCTTGATTGCGAGCGGCGAAAACGCCGTCCGATTGCAGGCCTATCTGGCCAACGACCCGAACTCCAAGATCGTGCCGCATCCGCGCCTTCGCTCACGCAAGGCGTGAGGTTTTCCTACTGCACGAGCTTCCATTTGCCGTCGACAAGCTTCACCAGCACCAGCGCGCGCTTGTCGACGCCGAAGCTGTAGCCCGCATGGAAATTGTAGACGCCGTGCGTGCCGACCACGTCTTTGGCGGTGACTAAGGCGTCGCGGAGCGCGGTGCGGAATTCCGGCGTTCCCGGCTGGGCGCCGGTCGCCAACGCGCGCTTGGCCGCGTCCAGCATCACCAGCCAGCCGTCGAATGCGTAGGGACCGAAAGCGCCGCGCGCCGGCTCGTTGTTGGCCTTCTGATAGGCGGCCTGGTAGTCGAGCGAGACCTTCTTGGTCGGATAGGAATCCGGCAGCTGGTCGGCGACCACGACCGGCCCGGTCGAGGCGATCACGCCCTCGACGGCGGCACCGCCGACGCGCACAAAATCCGGGTTGATCAATGCCGGCGTGCCGTAGATTTCTTTGCTGTAGCCGCGTTCGCGCAAGGCGATGAAGGGCAGCGCGCCCGGCGTGCCCGATCCGCCGGTCATCACCGCGTCCGGCGCGGCGCTGACGATGTGCAGGGCCTGCGCGGTCACCGAAGTGTCGGCGCGCGCATACCGCTCGTTGGTGACGATCTTGATGCCGTCGGCAGATTTTTCGAGCCCGCTATAGACCAGATCGCCCCAGCCGTCGTTGTAGCCGATGTAACCGACGGTTTTAACGCCGGCGGCCTTCATGTAGTCGACCACGACCGACACCATCAGTGCCGGCGGCTGCGGAATGCACACCATCCACGAGCCGGGCTCACCGGGCACATCAGCCGGCGCGAGCGTGATCACCGGAACTTTGAGCTCGTGACCGACCGTCGTGATCGCCAGGCTGCCCGGGGTGCTGCCGGCGCCCATCAGCACGTCGACCTTGTCCTGCTCGATCAGCTTGCGGGCATCGCGCGTGGCCGTCGACGGATCGGAGGCGTCGTCGAGCTGCACGAGATTGATCTTGATGCCGTTGACGTCATCCTTGTAGACCACGCCGGCGGCGGCGCCTTTGGCGTAAGGTATGCCGATGGAGGCGCCCGGCCCGGTCATCGAGGTGATGAGACCGACGGTGATATCGGCGGCCTTGGCCGGGAGGACCATCGCCGAGGCGATGGCAGCGGCGCCAGCGAAACGCACAATCTTGTTCACGCGAACCTCCCGAATTGACGGCGAAAACCCAATAACCATGCGCATTCGTCGACAGTCGCCCTGACGTGACTTTTTAAGCTTGAAACAATTTCGTCGCAATGGTTTTCTGGCCCTTCAACCGGCGCGGCGGAGCTGAGACGTTGGGACGCGTATGACACCCGACATCGGTCTGATTCTCGGCATCGACGGTATCGCCACCGGATCGATCTACGTTCTCGTCGGATTGGGTCTCGTTCTCATCTTCTCGGTCACGCGCATCGTGTTCGTGCCGTTCGGCGATATCGTCGCCTTCTCGGCGCTCACGCTCGCGTCGCTGCAACTCGGCCGCATGCCCGGCACTGTTTATCTGGTCGCGACGCTGGCGCTCGTTGCTTGCATTGTGGTGAGCTTTCATCACTGGCGGCGCGGTCAGCTCCGGCGCATCGGCTGGGGCCTCGTCGGTTACGGCGCCCTGCCGCTCATCCCCGCCGCAATCGCCTGGCTGTTCGCCGGAGCGAACCTGCCGAACTGGGCGCAAATTCCGCTCGCCATTGCGCTGGTCGTTCCAATCGCGCCGCTGATCGAACGCATTGCGCTGCGGCCGATCGCCGACGCCTCGGTTCTGCTCCTGCTCATCGTTTCGGTCGCGCTCACGTTCGCGCTGTCGGGACTGGGTTTGTTGTTTTTCGGGCCGGAAGGTTTCCGTACCAAGCCATTGACCAGCGAGATTTACCGTTTCGGCAGCGTGATCGTGACCTCGCAGACGCTGTTGATGGTCGCGACCGCCATCGTGTTCAGCCTGCTGCTGTTTCTGTTTTTCGGCCACACGCTGGCGGGCAAGGCGCTGCGCGCCACCGCAGTCAATCGCGTCGGCGCCCGCATCGTCGGCATCCGGCCGGGCAACACCGGCACGCTGGCGTTTTTGCTGGCGTCGCTTCTCGGCGCCATATCGGGCATTCTGATCGGTCCGACGACCACGCTGTATTACGATTCCGGTTTCATCATCGGGCTGAAGGCTTTTGTCGGCGCGATCATCGGCGGCCTTGTGAGCTATCCCGGCACCGCGATCGGCGCTCTTCTCATCGGCCTCCTCGAGAGTTTCGCGTCATTCTGGAGCAGTTCGCTCAAAGAGGTGATCGTGTTCAGCGTGCTGATCCCGGTGCTGTTGTGGCGGTCGCTGTCACTCGACCAAACCGACGAGGAAGACGCGGAGGTCGAAGGATGAACCTTCGTCCCGGCGTCGTTGCGCTGGTCGTGGTGATCGCGATTTTGCTCGCGGCGCCGTTCTGGGCCGCCGAATTCACCATCACGCTGCTCAACTATATCGGCATCTATGCGCTGGTGGCGTTGGGCGTCGTCCTCCTGACCGGCGTCGGCGGGCTGACGTCGTTCGGCCAGGCGGCATTTGTCGGTATCAGCGCCTACGCCACCGCTTGGCTGACCACGGCGCACGGCGCCTCGCCCTGGCTCGGGCTGTTATTTGCTCTTTGTCTGACCGGCCTTGTGGCCGCGCTGCTCGGCGCGGTCACGCTTCGCCTGGGTGGCCATTTCCTGCCGCTCGGCACCATCGCCTGGGGTTTGTCGATCTATTTTCTGTTCGGCAATATGGATTCGCTCGGCCGCAACAACGGCATCACCGGCGTGCCGCCGATCTTCATCGGGCCGCTGTCGCTCGCGCCCAACGACGCGATCTATTATCTGATCTGGGGCGTGCTGGCGGCCGCGACCGTCGTCATGGCCAATCTGCTCGATTCCCGGGAGGGGCGGGCGGTCCGCAGCCTGCGCGGCGGCGTGGTGATGGTCGAAAGCCTCGGCATCAGCGTGTTTCGTATCCGCCTGATGATCTTCGTCATCGCCGCATTGCTCGCCGGACTGTCAGGCTGGCTCTATGCCCATATGAGCCGCTACGTCAGCCCGGCGCCGTTCGACCTGCGCATGGGTATCCAATATTTGTTCATGGCGATCCTTGGCGGATCAGGACACATCCTGGGCGCCGTGGTCGGAGCGGCGCTGATTACGCTGCTGCAGAATTTCCTGCAGGATGCGCTGCCGCATTTTGCCCGTAACGGCGAGCAACTGGAAGTCATCGTCTTCGCCATCATCTACGTGCTCGCTTTACAGTTCGCCCGCGGCGGCGTGATGCCGTTCGTGCTGCGCTATCTGCCGCGACGGACAAGAACGCCGGTCGGCACAGCCGAGCCTTTGCCGCGGCGCGGCATGCCGCAAACTGGCACGCAGCTCCTGAAAGTCGAGGGTCTCCTCAAGCGTTTCGGCGGTCTCGAAGCCGTCAGCCGGGTCGGGTTCGAGGTCAAAGCCGGCGAAATCGTCGGGCTAATCGGTCCCAACGGCGCCGGCAAGAGCACCGTGTTCAATCTCATCACCGGCACGCTCAAGAGCGACGACGGCGCGATCTTGTTCCTCGGGCAAGACATCAGCCGCGCCGGCCAGCGCCGTATCGCCGAAGCGGGAATCGCCCGCACCTTTCAGCACGTAAAGCTGCGGCCGAGCATGTCGCTGATCGACAACGTGCTGCTCGGCACCTACGGACGGACCCATGCGGGGTTTTTCAGAGGCGCGCTGCGGCTCGATCGCGGCGAGGAGGCGCGCGCCCGTTCCGAAGCATTGGCTCAGCTCAAGCGGGTCGGGCTCGGTGACCGGCCTTACGATGCCGCCGGCAACCTGCCGCTCGGCCGCCAACGCATCCTGGAAGTCGCGCGGGCGCTTGCCGCCGATCCGGCCTTGATCATCCTTGACGAGCCGGCCGCCGGCTTGAGCCGGCCGGAAAAGCTGGCGCTGGCGGAGTTGCTGCGCGGCTTGCGCCGAGAGGGCGTGACCGTCCTCCTGGTCGAGCATGATGTCGAGTTCGTCATGGGTCTGGTCGATCGCATCGTGGTGATGGATTTCGGCTGCAAGCTTGCGGAAGGCACGCCGGCCGTGGTCCGCGCCGACCCGCGGGTGCAGGAAGCCTATCTCGGCAGCGTGGCATGACGCCGCTCCTCGAGATCAAGGATCTGCATGTCGCCTACGGCAAGGTCGAGGCGGTGCGCGGCGTCGGATTGACGATGCAGCCGGGCCAGATCGTCACTGTCATCGGTCCGAACGGCGCCGGCAAGACGACGCTGCTCGCGGCGGCCGCCGGACTGCTGCGCTCGCGCGGCCGGGTGATCTATGATGGCGCCGATATCGAGCGGCTCGATGTGGAAGAGCGCGTCGAGCGCGGCTTCTGTCTGGTACCGGAAAGCCGCGAACTGTTCGGCGACATGTCGGTTTCCGATAATCTTCTGCTTGGCGCCTACACGCGCCGCCGCAACGGGTCCGACGTGAAACAAAGCTTGCAGCAGGTTTACGGGCGCTTTCCCCAGCTCGCCGAGCGGCAGCGGCAGAAAGCGCAGACGCTTTCCGGCGGCGAGCGGCAGATGCTGGCGCTCGGCCGCGCGCTGATGGCACGGCCGCGACTTTTGCTGCTCGACGAGCCGAGCCTCGGACTGGCGCCGCTCATGGTGCGTGAAATTCTTCGTATCGTCGCCTCGCTGCGTGACCTCGGCGTGTCGATCCTCTTGGTCGAGCAGAATGCGCGCGCCGCGCTGCAGACCGCCGATTACGGCTATGTCCTGGAAATGGGCGAGATCACCCATCAGGGTCCGGCCGCTGCGCTCGCCCACGATCCGCGTGTGGTCGCGACCTATCTGGGTGGATCGGCCTGATGCCGGCGCCGGCGGGCTACGACGACGTGGTGTTGGCGGCGCCGGTCACGGTCCCCTATGTCCGCTATTCGATCAAGAGCGCCCACTGGTTCCTCGGTCGCGCGCTCGCCGGACTCATCGCCGCCGCCAAAATCCCGAAGGCGCGCATCGACGGCTTGGCGGTCGCGAGCTTCACGCTGGCGCCTGACACTGCCGTGGGCCTGACCCAGCATCTGGGGCTGACGGTGCGATGGCTCGATCACGTGCCGATGGGCGGCGCGTCCGGCATCGTCTCGATCCGCCGCGCCGCGCGCGCGGTGCAAAGCGGCGATGCCGAGATCGTGGCCTGCATCGGCGGCGACACCAACCACACCGACAGCTTTCGCCGCAACACATCGGCGTTCAGCCAGTTTTCTCAGGATGCCGTCTATCCGTACGGCTCCGGCGGCCCCAACGCGAGCTTCGCCTTTCTCACCGCCTATTACATGCGGACCTACGGCGCGGAGCGCAAAGATTTCGGCAAGCTCTGTGTCGCCCAGCGCAACAACGCGCTGAAAAATCCGCTGGCGCTGTTCAAAAAGCCGCTGACGCTCGAGCAATATCTCGATGCGCGCCTGGTGGCCGATCCGCTGCGGCTGTTCGATTGCGTGATGCCGTGCGCCGGCGCGGAAGGCTTTCTGGTGATGCGGCGTGCAACCGCTGAAGAACTCGGTCTGCGCTTTGCGAAACTCCTCGGCGCCATCGAACGGCACAACGCCTTTCCCGACGATCCGGTGCAATATCGCGGCGGCTGGGCGATGGACCGCGACGTGCTGTACGCGCAGGCGGGCGTCGGGCCGGACGATGTCGATTTTCTCGAAACCTACGACGATTATCCGGTGATCAACGTCCTGCAGTTCGAAGGGCTTGGATTCTGCGGCGAAGGTGAGGGCACTTCATTCATCCGCGCCAACACGTTCGAGGCTGACGGCAGTTTCCCGTTCAACACCTCGGGCGGCCAATTGTCGGTCGGTCAGGCCGGAGCGGCCGGCGGACATCTTGGTATCACGGAAGCCATTCGCCAGCTCACCGGCGAGACGCGCGGCGCGCGCGTTGCCGATGCGCGTCATGGACTGGTCTCGGGTTTCGGCATGATCAATTACGATCGCGGCGTTTGCAGCGGTGCCGCCTTGCTGGCCGCGGCTTGAGTTTTCGGATTGATCGCGAAGGATTGGAAGGATGGCCAAACCCGCAAAACAGCTAAAGCGCAAGAATCCGATCCTGCCCACGCGTCAGCCGACGCTGCCGCCGGCGACGCGCAGCCGCGTTGCGCTCGGGCTGACCGCGGCCGCGGCCCGCGGGCAATTGGCGTTGCAGGTATGCCTCGACTGCGGCGCAGTCCAGTATCCGCCGCGCGAAGTATGCCGGAATTGCCTCTCGCAGCGGCTGGTTTGGCGGCCGCAGGAGGGCGGCGGCGAACTCCTCACCGAGACGACCCTGCGCAACGCCCAGGAATTATACTTCCGCGAGCGGCTGCCGTGGCGCGTCGGTCTTGTGCGCCTGGACGCCGGCGTCAATGTCGTCGCCTATGTTTATGCCGGCGTCGGCGCCGCGCCGTGCCGCGTGCGCGTCGCAGCCGCGCTTGACCGGGCGGGGCAGGCGGTGCTGGTCGCCATGCCCGAGCAAGGGAAATCGCACTTGTCGGACGATCCGAAACTGCGCGAGATGACCTGCGATCCGCGTGGTCGCAAAATTCTGGTGACCGACGGCAAGACCGCCGTCGGCCAATCCGTCGTGCGCGCGTTGGCGGCAGCGGGCGCCGATCTGATCTGGATCGGCGAAGCGGAGCCATGGAAGAAGGCCGCCGGCCTGGAGGCGCTGCGCGCACTGCCGCAGGTTACCATCGTTCGGCTCGACCTCACGGACGGCCGCTCGGTTCGCGAGCTTGCCGGCGAGATCGGCGCCAAGGTGGATATCCTCATCAACACGGCCGATTGTCATCGCACCTTCTCGATTGCGTCGCGCAGCGGCGTCGAAACCGCGCAGCTCGAAATGGAGGTCAATTACCTCGGCCTGCTGCGGCTGGCGCAGGAATTCGCGCCGGTGCTTAAAGCGCGCGCGGCCGACGAGCCGACCAACGCGATCGCCTGGGTCAACCTGCTGTCGATCTTCGCACTCGCCAACTACCCGCCGCATGGCACCTACGCGGCCTCGAAGGCGGCGGCTTTCTCGTTGTCGCAAGCGCTGCGCGCCGAACTGCGTCCGGCTGGCGTGCGGGTGATCAACCTGTTTCCCGGTCCGATCGACGACGAATGGGATCAGTTGGAGCTGCCGCCGAAGCTTTCGCCCGCTGCCGTCGCCACCGCCTTGGTCGAGGCCTTGAAGGGTTCGGTCGAGGATGTTTATCCAGGCGACGTCGCGCAGGACTGGCTGGCGCGGCATCTCGATAATCCGAAGGCGCTCGAACGCGAGCTCGGTGAGGGCGCGCCATGAAGGCCGTGAACAAAGCTCGATCGAAAACGAGGGTGCCTAAACAAAGCCTCGCGAAAACAAGCCTGCCGGCAACAAGCCGGCCAAAAGCAGCGCCGAACGATCTGGGCGCGATCTTGAGCGCCGTCGCGGCCCGAGGCGGCGTTCGCCTCGTCGATCTGACGCAAACGCTGTCGCCGGATTTCCCACCGATCGTGCTGCCGCCGGAGATGGGTCAAAGCCGCCCGTTCCGCATGGAGGAGATTTCGCGTTACGACGACCGCGGACCGGCCTGGTACTGGAACAATGTGAGCTTCGGCGAGCACACCGGCACGCATTTCGATGCGCCCATTCACTGGATTTCCGGCCGCGACGTGCCGAACAATTCGACCGACACGCTGCCGGTCGAGCACTTCATCGCGCCGGCCTGCGTCATCGATTGCAGCGATGAGGCAAAACGCGATGCCGATTTCCTCCTGACCGTCGCGCATATCAAGGCGTGGGAGAAGCGCCACGGCCGCATTCCGGCCGGATCATGGGTGTTGATGCGGACCGACTGGTCGAAGCGCACCGATCCGGTCGCCTACCAAAATCTCGACGAAACCGGTCAGCACACGCCCGGCCCCGATCCCGGCTGCGTGCGCTTTCTGGTGCAGGAGCGCGATGTGCTCGGCTTCGGCACCGAGACGATCGGGACCGACGCCGGCCAGGCGGCGCACCTCGCGCCGCCGTATCCCTGCCATTACTACATGCACGGCGCCGGCAAGTATGGGCTGCAATGCTTGTGCAATCTCGATCGCCTGCCGCCGACCGGCGCGCTCATCGTCGCCGCGCCGCTGAAAATTCTCCAGGGCAGCGGCAGTCCCTTGCGGGTGTTTGCCATCGTGCCAAAGCGTTAGCCGTCCCGGACCATCAGGCCGACAGGCGGCGGCGGATATAGCGGCCTTGCCCGACAGCGGTGTCGACAAGCGCATCATCGCGCAAGACGGCTCGGCCGCGGACAAAAGCGTGACGAACCCGACCCTTGAAGCGGTGGCCCTCGTAGATCGAGTAGCCCGCGCTCGACACCACGTCGCCGCGCTGCAAGGTCCATTCGGCGCCGAGATCGACGAGCGCCAGATCGGCGTCGAGGCCGGGCGCGATGCTGCCTTTCGCGTGGCCAAGCCCCATGAGTCCTCGCCGGATTGGTGGCAACGACGGCGGCGATCCGTTCGAGCGGCAGCCCGCGTTTGTGGTGCCCTTCGCTGAGCAGGACGGGAAGCAGCGTCTCGAGCCCGGGGCAGCCGGGCGACGCCGCCCAGATGCCGCCGGCCTTGGCGGAAATATCGCGATGCACGTGATCGGTCGCGACGGTATCGATCTCGCCGTCGCGCAACGCCTGCCACAGCCGTTCACGGTCGGACGCTTCGCGCAGCGGCGGATTGATCTTGCCGGTATCGCCGCCGGGCCAGCCGACGTCATGCGTGAGATAATGCGGGCAGGTCTCGATGTGCACCACCGCGCCGGCGCGACGATGACGCAGCGCCGCCTCCAGCGCTTCGGCCGAAGAGGTATGGACGATGTAGAGCGGCGCGCCTGTCGTGTGCGCGATATAGGCGGCGCGCTGCACGGCGTCGGCTTCGACAAAGGGCGGGCGGGTCGCGTTCCAGGTTTTGAGGCCGCCGTGCCTTCCGGATCGCTCGCCTTGAGCCGATCGCGCAGCACCCAGGAGATTTCGATCGTTTCCGGATGCGGACAGACCATGCCGCCATGTGCTGCCGCGGCTTCGCACAGCCGAAACAGAAAGCCGTCGTCGATATCCGGCAGGCCAAGGCGCGCGCCTTCGCCGCCGCGATTGTTCATGAAGATCTTGAAACTCGGCGCGCCGTAGTCGCGGACATAGGCCGGCAACGCCGGCGAGTTGCGCTTCGGTCGAAATGATAAAGTGATAGCCGAAATCGATGCGCGCGCCGCGTTCGGTGACCGCGACGACGTCGTCGAAGATCGTCTCGAACGGCTCGGTCGCCATCAGATAAGGAATGAAGGTGGTGACGCCGCCTTTCGCCGCCGCCGCCGTCTCCCGGTCGGCGTCGGCCGGCTCGCGCGGGCGCGCGATGTCCTTGCCGTGGCCGAGATGCAGGTGGACATCGACCGCGCCCGGGCATGATCGACAAGGCCGCGCGCCGGCATCTCCTCTTGCGCCGGAACGCTCTCGCCCGGGAGCCAAAATGGCGGCGATCTTGCCGCCGTGGATCGCGATATCGCAGGCGCTGCGCCCGCTGCCCGGGCAGAATGGCGTCGCCGCCTTTGATCGACGAGATCGAAAGGTGTCATCGGTTCAGGCTGTTGCGATTACGTCAAGCGATCGCCCGCAAGCGCGGTCAGCGCGTCGTCGGTCGGCATCACATCGGCATATTTCGACGCCATGTCGAACAGATTGACCGCGTGCGAGGTGGCGGAGCGATCGTAGACCGCATCTTGCGGGACCAGCACGCGGAAGTTATAGGCGAAGGCGTCGACCACGCTGCCGCGGACGCAGCCGCTCGTGGTGCAACCGGTCACGACGAGCGTATCGGCGCCGACATTGATCAGATAACTCGCCAGCGGCGTGCCGAAGAAGGCGCTCGGATGCTTCTTCGGCAGCAGGATATCGTTCGCGCGCGGCGCGACCTCGGCGACGAACTCGTAGCCCTTGGCGGCCACCGTCATGATCGCCGGGACTTTGTCGGAGAGCCGGCCGTAATCGAAGCTCTCCTTGGGCGACACATGCGGATAAAGCACCGGCCAGCCGCGCTCGCGAAAATAGTCGAGCAGACGCGCGATGTGGTGAACCGCCGCCCAGCCGACGTCGCCGCAGGCGGTGGGAAATTCCTTGATCGCCTCCCAAAACGGTTTCGGCGTCGTGCCGACGGTGCGGTACTGGACGTCGATGATGAGGAGCGCCGGCCGCTTGCCAAGCCCCGACGTTCGGCCAAAGCCGGCGGCGTTATAGGCGCGCTGTTCTTCCGGCGAGATGATGCCATCCCAGGGCCGCGGCGTGTGCGCTGTTGGTCATTTCCGCATCCTTCACACGCGATAGCGCGCCTCGCGCGCGTCCCATTTGTCCTTGGCGACGGACGCGCTGCCGCTCTTCGAAGGAGGCGAGGCGATCCGCGACCGACTGCAGCGAACCTTCGGTCTTGAGCACGCCCAACACCTCGTAGGACGCCTTGAGCGCGGCCTGCAGCGCGGCATTGGCGTAGAGCACGATCGAGAAGCCGAATTCGGCAAGCTTGTCGCGGCCCGGGTCGGGTGTCTTGCCGCCAAACACCATGTTGGCGACTTGCGGCACGCCGAGCGATTTGGGGATGCGTGCCAGTTCCTCAAGCGTCGTCGGCGCTTCGACAAAGGTCGCATCGGCGCCGGCGGCGACATAAGCTTGCGCGCGCTCGAGCGCCCGGTCCAAACCTTCGACGGCGCGCGCGTCGGTGCGGGCGATAATTTGCAGCGATGGATCGTGACGCGCATCGACCGCGGCCTTGATTTTCTGCACCATCTCCTCGAGCGCGATCACGTCCTTGCCGGCAAAGTGGCCGCATTTTTTCGGAAACACCTGATCCTCGATCTGGATGCCCGCCGCGCCCGCGCGCTCCAAGGCGCGAACGGTTCGCACGACATTCACGGCATTGCCGAAGCCGGTATCGGCATCGACGATGATTGGAACGGATACCGCTTCCGCAATCGCCGCGACCGTTTCGCTGACTTCGGTCATGGTCGTCAGCCCGACGTCGGGTACGCCAAGCAGCATGTTGGCAATGCCGGCGCCGGTGACGTAGACCGCCTCAAACCCGAGATCTTCGATGACCCGTGCGAACAGTGCGTTCGCTGCCCCGGGCACCGTGACGGCGGCGCGCCGCGCCAAAAGTTCCTTGAGGCGCTTCGGACTGCTCATCGGCCTACCTGTCGGCTTCCACGTTCGCTGGCATCCGGTCTCATTTGCACAGGATCGTTGCGATGAAAAGGCTAAGCGCGGCACCCTTGCTATTTCGCGGCCCGGCGATAGCTTCGCCGGTCCGCCGCTGTCGCGCCGGCTGGTGACCTGCCGACTGGCTTAATAGGTATCGCCATGAACCACTTTCGCATTGGATAACTGCATGTCGACGGAAAATGCGCGTCGCGTTCTCCAACGGGATTCAACGCCGGAGCTGCTTCGCGCTTTGCCGCTCCGCTCGGTGGCGACGCGCAATCGCATCATGATGTCGCCGATGTGCCAGTATTCCGCGCAGGATGGGCTTGCCGACGATTGGCATTTCGCGCATTTGGCGGCGCGCGCCGTCGGCGGCGCCGGCATCGTCTGCGTCGAAGCCAGTCATGTCGAGGCGCGCGGCCGCATCACCAAACATTGCCTCGGACTGTGGAGCGACGAGCAGCGCGACCGGCTGGCGCGCATCGCCGCTTTCGTCGCGGCGCAGGGCGCCGTACCGGCAATTCAGCTCGCCCATGCCGGGCGCAAGGGCTCGGTCTCGCGGCCTTGGGAGGGCACGCAGCCTTTGACGGAAGCGGATGGCGCGTGGGAGGCGATCGCTCCGTCGGCAATTCCCTTCGGCAACCGCACGACTGCACTACGGGCTATGGACGATGCGGTCATCGCCGAGGTCATTGCTGCCTTCCGCCAGGCGGCGTGCCGGGCGCGCGAGGCCGGCTTTAAGATCGTCGAGCTTCACGCTGCCCACGGTTATCTGATCAACGAATTCCTCTCGCCGTCGAGCAACCAGCGCACCGACCGTTACGGCGGGTCGTTCGAAAACCGCGCCCGCTTTCTGTTCGAGACGCTCGATGCCATTCGCCGGGAATGGCCGGCGGACCTGCCGCTGTTCGTGCGCCTCTCGGTGACGGATTGGGCGCCGGGCGGATGGGACATCGAGGATACGATCCGGCTCTGCCGCATGCTGAAAGCGCGCGGCGATGTCGATCTCATCGATTGCTCGAGCGGCGGCAACGACCCGGCGCAACGCGTTCCCAGCCATCCGGGCTATCAAGTGCCGTTTGCCGAGCGCGTGCGGCGCGAGGCCGGGATCGCGACCGCCGCGGTGGGTTTGATCTCGGCGCCGGAAGCAGCGGAAGAAATTATCGCCAACGGGCGCGCCGATCTGGTCGCTCTCGGGCGCATCCTCCTGTTCGATCCGTATTGGCCGCTGCACGCCGCCACTAAGCTGAAAGCCAAGACGGTGCCGTGGCCGCTGCAGTACGAGCGCGCCAGCATCTTTTAGGAAACACCTGCTCGGCCGGTATCACGCCTCAACGCGGGTGGACCAGGCAAAGGGGAACACGATGGGCTTCGACAAAGGACACAAGGAATTTCACGCCCTCGACATGAGCGAAGGCTGGCGCACGTTGCCCGGCTATCCGGCGGGCATCCAGGAGAAGATCGTCGCCGGAGCGCTCGACGAGAAGGCCAAGCGCGGCAATCGCACCCGGCTGTTGCGCTTCGCGCCGGGCGCCTACACGACAAAACCATTTGTCCACGAATATTGGGAGGAGGTTTTTCTGGTGTCGGGCGACTTGATCGTCGGCAATGACGAGCAGGGCAACGGCGGCGAGAAATTCGCAGGTTACACGTACGCGGTGCGGCCGCCCGGCGCTTATCACGGGCCCTTCAAGTCGGAAGGCGGCTGCCTCCTCCTGGAGACGCACTTTTACAACGACGAGTAAGCTTTGATCGAAGCCTATTCGACCGCGGGTTCGAGGCCTGCTTTCGTTGACACGCCAAGCTCGGCCCGCCGCGCCGTAGTCGCTGTTCCGTCCACCGCTAGACTGTCATCATCGATGCGGCCGGTGAACACGACGCCATAGATGTCGCGCGCCTTGCCGATCGAACTCGTAGCCTTCGAGCACGTCGGTCAGCACGCGCGCCGGATCGCGGGTCAGCGGGTCGCCGTAGCCGCCGCCGCTGCTGTCACGCCCGCGGATGTGCTGGTCCTTGCGGATCGGCATATTCACGAGGTTCGGCAATTTGGTCGGTGCTGGCCGTTGTGGTCGATGAGATGGGTCGAGCCCGGCGTGCCGTTATGGCCGCCATTGACGCCGCGCGGCGGCGCGAACTGGCCGTCGCACGGAATGACCACCTGGACCGGATTCTCCAGCGCCGTGTAGGTCACTTCCTGGGCGGGCGCGCCGCGATGGCGCCCGGCGCCGGCCGAGTCCGCAACCAGGCCCAGCGACTCCACCCGGAACGGATGCTTGAGCTCATCGATCTCGACGCTGTCGCGATACATCAGGCCGGCGATGACCGGGATCGCGTAATTCACCCAACCGTCGGCGGTCGGGCTCGCCGGCCCGCCATTGGTCGAAAGCATCATACGGTTGACGTAGCGGGCATCGTTGCGTCGGTGATCCTTGCCGGACAACACCGCCATGCCGGCGCCGAGCCCGGTGCCGCCTTCGGCTAGCCCGTGACCCTCGCCGAGCCGCGCGAAGGCCGACTGGGTGATGTTCACCAGGCGCTCGGCCACATTGGTGGTGGCGGTCGAGCAGCTATGCGGAAATACCGGCGAGGCGACGACGCTGTTCTCGGCATACTGGAAGGACAGCCGGCGGAACGAGCCGGCGTTGCGCGGAATATCCTTGTCCAGGCTGTTGAAGATGGCGCCGACCACGGCGCTGGTCGCCGCGGCGCGCGAAGTGTTCAGGCCGCAATCGACACAGGGCGGATTATCGCGCAGATCGACGTCGATCACGGCTTTCTTCGGATCGATGTCGACGATCACCTTGAGCACGAGACCGTTCGGCAGAATGCCTTCGAGCGGATCCGAACGGCCGGTATTGATGATCCTCGCCTTCGGCAGCTTGCGGATCGACTCCTCGGCCCGCCGTTCCGAATAATCGAACCAGTCCTTGATGAAGGTCTTGATCGTTGTCGGTCCGTACTTGCGGCACAGCTCCTTGAGCCGGCGCTCGGCGATGCGCGCCGAGCCAAGCGCAGCCAGCGCGTCGCCATACCACTGATCGGGCACCCGGATGCGGGCCCGGCACATGCGGATGACGTCCGGCTCGTTCTTGTAGTCGCGTTGGATGCGCACGCCCGGGAAAACCAGCGCGCCTTCCTCGTAAACGTCGAGCGCCTTGGCGAAATAGCTCGACGGAATGCTGTTGCCGATGTCGGCCATGTGACACTTGGCGACGGTGGTGAACAGATGCTCGCCGCCGATGAAAACCGGCACCAGGAAGGTGTGGTCGGCCGGATGGGTGTTGCCGCCATAGGGATCGTTGTCGAGATAGGCGTCGCCCTCGCGGATGTCGCCCTTGTGATAGCTGCACATGTTCTCGCCCTGCAGATGGGCGCCGAAAATGTGGACCGGCAGGCCCTCGGCCGAGGCGAGCAGCTGATTGTCGCCGGTCAGGATGCAGCAGGAGAAATCCCGCGCGCTCGATATGACCGCCGAGCGCGCTGCTCGCAGCAGCGTGTTGGTCATTTCGCGCACGATGCCGTCGAGCCTGTTGGCGATGACAGTCATCACCACCGGATCGAGCGGATCGGACCGCGGTTTGCGCTTGGCCTCCGACTTCGACTTGGCTTTTGTCTTTGTTTTGGTCTTGGCTCTTGTCTTGGCCATCGGGCTTCCCGCTATGACTTCAAGATGTAGTGACCGGACGGGCTGACCGTGGCGCTCATGTGCGGATAGACCACGATCGTCGTCGTCGGCTCCTCGATGATCGCCGGTCCTGCGATCATGGCGCCGGGTTCAAGCTCGCTGCCGCGGAATACCGGCGTCTTGCGCAAATCATCGGGCCCGAAATAGGCCGCGCGCCGCGTCCATGGCTTCGGCTTGCGCCGCGTCATCTTCTTGTGAACCGGTTTCGCCGGCTTCGACAAGCGGATCGAAATCCGCCCGCGCCAGTTGACGCACTCGACCTCGCTTTGCTCGTCGCGCACGGCATAGACCCGGTCGTGCACGGTGTGAAACGCCTCGACCAAAGCCGCTACGTCCTTGGGGGTGCGGAAGCGCTCGACCGGCAGCGGCGTATCGAGCTCCCAGACTTGCGACTTGTAGCGCGCCTCGACCAGATATTCCTTGCGCACCGTGGCCCGGTCGGCACCGTGCAGATTCTTGCGAAAGTCGTCGAGCGCGGCATCGATTTCGGACAGCGCCGCATTGACGCCGTCAAGATCGAAACTGCCCGACATCGTTACCCGGCTGCGGGTCTGCTCGAACACGATGTCCGAATACTGCATGCCGCAGGCGGACATGGCGCTCGCGGTCTTCGGCAGGATGGTGGTCGAACAGCCGAGCTCGCGCGCGATCGGCAGAATGTTGAATCCGGCCGCGCCGCCGCCGGCGACGATGACGCTCTCGCGGGGATTGACGCCTTCGCTCACGGTGATCTCGTGAATGGCCTTGATCATCAGCTCGTTGGCGATGGTGATGATGGCGAACGCCGCGTCGGGCACGCTGCGCCCGATCTGTTGCGCCAACTTTCCAATCACGCGATGCGCGGCGGCGGCGTCGAGCTTCATGCGGCCGCCGTTGAAATAGTCGGGATCGAACCAGCCGAGCACGACGCACGCATCCGTCACCGTCGGATAGTCACCGCCGGCGCCATAACAGGCCGGGCCCGGAACTGCGCCGGCGCTCTGCGGACCGACCCGGAGCAAACCGCCGGCATCGATCCAGGCGATCGATCCGCCGCCGGCGCCGATGCTGCGGACATCGACCGTCGACATCGCCACCATGTGGCCGAGCCAACGGCGGCCGAGCCAGCTGTCGCGGGTGTAAACCAGCTCGCCGTCGCGCACCAAGCCGACGTCGAAGGTGGTGCCGCCGGTGTCGCACACGATCGCATCGCGGCCGAGATCCTCGATGGTGATGTACGCCTTGCCGGCAACCGGCGCCATTGCCGGGCCGGATTTCAGCATCGTCACCGGACGGCCGACCACTTCGGTCACGTGCTGACAGCCGCCGCCGGAGGTGCCGATCAAAAGCTCGCCGGCAAATCCCGCTGCGCGCAGATCGCTCTCCATTTCGCGCAGATGCTGCTGCATCAGCGGCTTCAGCGAGGCGTCGATCGCGGTCGTCGAGGCGCGGCGATATTCGCGCACGATCGGAATAAGCTCGTGGGAAAGCGTATAGGGAACGCCCGGCAGCTCCTGCTCGATCAGCCGGCCGATTTCTTGTTCATGGCTGCCGTTGGCGATCGACCATAACAGACAAACGGCGACGGCCTCGAACTTGCGCTCGGCCAGCGTGCGAATGACGTCGCGCGCCTGGTTGCCGTCGAGCGGGCGGACGACGTTACCCTGCGCATCGACGCGCTCGTCGATCTCGAACGTGTAGCGCCGCGGAATGTATGGGGGAGGGTAGTCGTAGCTGTAATCGTGCGGATCGTATTTGCCGCCTTCTTTGAGCACGAGGACGTCGCGAAAGCCGCGCGTCGTTAGAAACGCCGTCTTGGCGGTCGACTTGGTGACGACCGCGTTGGTCGCCCGGGTCGTGCCGTAGATCAGCATGTCGCTCTTGCTGAGCAGCGTCTTGCCGGACAGCCCGATTTCCTCCGCCGCGACGTCGATGGCCGCGCGCATGCCGTCGAAGATGCGACTGGGCGTTGTTAAGGCCTTGCCGATGGCGCGAATACCGCCCGCATCGGCAATGACGACGTCAGTGAAGGTGCCCCCGGTATCGACCGAAATCCGAAACGCCATGTCTGCCTAATGTGTACCTAATGTCTAGCTGAATGAGACCGCGTTGTTTCAGCGGATACAAACAAATCCGAACGT
Source organism: uncultured Alphaproteobacteria bacterium (assembly GCA_963829395.1). Taxonomy (GTDB): domain Bacteria; phylum Pseudomonadota; class Alphaproteobacteria; order Rhizobiales; family Xanthobacteraceae; genus BOG-931. The sequence continues at coordinate 141,993 of CAWHHX010000012.1, forward strand.
CGCGGAACTCTCGCGAAGGGTCGCTTTCCCGGCGGGCGACTGTGCAACGCCGTTCGGCATGCTTCAAGCCGAAATTCCAGTCTTTGCAGCGCGGCTTAGCGCGGGAGTTCGATGATCTTTGCAACCTCTTCGGCAATGCCGGCGATTGCCATGTCTGTTCCCGGCGCGCCAATGAGCATCAGCCCTAGCGGCAGCCCTCCGGGGCCGAATCCGACCGGGATCGAAACGATCGGCCCGCCAAAGGCCGTGAACGGAACGATGAAGCGCGGATCGCCGGTCTTTACTCCGACAGGCGCCACATCTGGAGCGGTCGGAAAGATAAGCGCATCGACGTGAGTGGTCGCGGCCCAGAAACGGTCGCGCGCGGCATCGAGAGCGGCGCACGCGTCGCGATAGGCCGGATCGTCGATCGACCGGCCGCGGGCGAGCGCATCGCGCAGTCCGGCGCTGACGTCGGCATTGTGCTCAAGGCCGGGATGAGCATGAGCGACTTCGTATTCGATGATGGTCTTATGCAAGCCGCCGACATCGGCGAATGGCACAGGCGATTGAATTCGTCCGAGGCGACTACCAGACCCGGCCAGCGCGTCGGCAGCGACGCGCAGCGTGTCGGCAACCGCCGCGCTCGCGGCTTCGGTAATCGGATCGTCGACAAACCCAATGGAAAGTGGCGAGGGCGCTGCGGCCGCCCCCTGCCGCAGATAAGCCGGCGTGACCACGCGCGCCGCAGCGACCACGTCGCTCACGCGATGGCCGAAGACGCCGACCGTATCGAAGCTCGGCGCGAACGGAACCAGCCCGAAGCTCGACCAGCCACGCGTGCTCGGCTTGAACGCCGCGATGCCGCAATAGGCGGCCGGACGGCTCACCGAGCCGGCGGTCTGCGTGCCGAGGCTCAGCGGCACCATGCCGGCGGCAACGAGCGCGGCCGGTCCGGCGCTCGAACCGCCGGGCGTATGGGCGAGATGGTGCGGATTGCGGGTCGGCGGCGGCCCGTCGAAATAGGCGAACTCGGTGGTGTGCGCCTTGCCCAGAATGATCGCGCCTGCCACCCGCAATTGCGTGACGACCTGGGCATCGATCTTGCTCGGCGCGATGTTTGCGCGCGTCTTGCTGCCTGCGCGCGTCTGGAGGCCGGCGACGTCGAGTACGTCCTTGATGGCGACCGGAATCCCGTGGAGTGCGCTGCGAATGCGGCCGACCTCGGCCTCCCGGCGCAAGACTTGCGCCTGCGCCAACGCGCCGTCGCGATCGAGCACGCACCAGCCCTGCACATCCTTCTCGACCGCCTCGATGCGGCGTAGCGAAGCCTCGAGCAGCGCGACCGGATCGGTCCGCCGGCCTTTGATCGCGCGCGCGATGTCTTCGACCGAGCCTGGATCGGCGACCAGATTTTCCGCGGTCACGGCAGCTCAGTCATTCCGCCGCCCCGTCGTCTCGATATAGGCGAGCACCTCGTCGAGACCGACGACGTCGGCATAGCGGCGCCCGACATCGCGCAGATTGTCGCGATGCGGGCCTTCCTCGACGTCGCCGCAGCACGGCTCCGGGACGATGACGCGAAAGCCGTAGGAAAACGCGTCATTGATGCTGGCGCGCACGCAACCCGAAGTGTTGCATCCCGAGACGATCACGGTGTCGACGCCGTCCTTGATGAAATAGGCGGCGACCGCCGTGTTGAAGAAGATCGACGGCGCGGTCTTGCAGACGATCATGTCGTAAGTCTTGTCGTAAATGCGTTCGTCGAGCTCCGTCGAAGGATGACCGTGGTGAAAGTCGTTGACCACGGCCGGGATCTTCCATAACGGCGCATCGCGCGCGCTGGAATAGGCCGTGTAGCAGCAGGCGACCGGCAGTCCCGCCTTGCGCGCCGCCGCGACCAGCTTCGCCGTGTTGTTGACCGCGCGGTCCACCATCGGGCGGCCACCCAACGGAAAGCGGCTCTCCGTAAAACCTTTCTGAAAGTCGACCACTACGACGCCGGCGCGGCGGCCGAAGCCGATACGGTTGGAGTCGAAGCCGATGTCTTTGTAGGTGTCGCTCATGCGAACTCCAGCGATCAGGTCTTCAAAGTAACACCAAAGCGCGTCGCAAATGCGCTTTTCAAGCGCTCGAAGCAATGGCCGACGCGGATCACCGAAAAATCCGTGAAATCGATGATGGTGCTGGAAAGCCCATCCTTGTGGGCGTATTTCGATTGGCCATAGTCGAAATGGATCGCCGCGGCGTCGCGGATCGGCTGATCGATATCATCGTAGCGGTATTTGCTGCCGGTGAGCGACAGATTCGCCGACGAGCCGAATACAGCCGTGCCGCGCGCGGCCGAGCCTTCGGCGATGGCGTCGTGGAACTGGCCGGCATTGAGCAGCATATCCAGCGTGCCGCCCTTGGAGGAATTCTGCATCACGAAGGGATCGACGGCGGCGAATAACGGGTGCTCGGCGCGGAACGGCGCCACCACCGAAAACGGAATCTGCTCCGCCTCGACGATCTCGCGCACCATGGCGTGCCGCCGATCGTCCATCACATGGATGTCCCGGCTCATGCGCCAATTGCCGAACATGCCGGACGGCTTGTCGTAGGATCGCCGCTTGGCTTCAAAGATGCGGCGGATGCCGCTCGGCATTGTCGCCACCACCGCGTAGGCGACATCAAGCGGCACGATGCCGATGCCGCCCGCGCCGCAGCGCCGCGAACAGCCTGGCGATATCGCCCTGGAGTTGTTCCGGCGCGACCGGATCCGATGTCAGCCTTGCCGTCCCGACGGTTGCCACTGCCATGAAGGCCTCGCCCTTAGCTGACACGACCATACCTTCGCCCGGAAAAATAGTGAATGCTCCGGACAAACTCGCTAGATTTCAGCCACCCAGCCAAGGTCGTCGAACCATGATCATCCAGAGCGCACCCGCCGGCTACGCCGCGATTGGCGATCATGATGTACGAGCACACCGCCCTGTGCGGGCAGTTCGCGCGCGCGTTCGGCAACGAGACGTTCGAGGCGTTGGCGCCGCTCGATCTGATGGTCTACGTCATCGCCCATCATGACGCCGGCTGGACCGAGTTCGACCGCGATCCGGTCACCGACGCCAAAACCGGGCTGCCCTACAATCTCATCGAGACGCCTGCGGCGTACATCACCGTCACCAGTCGCCTATCGCCCGACTTCAACGAGCGGCAACACCCGTTCTGCGGCCTGATATCGAGCATGCACAGCTGGGGCCTCTATAACGGCCGCTACGGGCTTTCCAATCATGTCTTGATCAAGCAATTCCCCGAAACGGAGCGGCCGCTGGCCGAGCGCATGCTTGACGGCGAGCTCGCGCGCCAGCAGCGGTTGAAGGCGGAGATCGGCAAGGATCCGACGCTCGCCGACCGGCTCGACGACAAGAAGCTGTTCCAGAATTACAAGCAGCTGCAATTCATCGACACGCTCGCGCTTTATTTCAATCGGGTGCATCCAAGCGAGCGCCGCGAACAAACGTTCGAGCACGTGCCACGCAATGCCGACGAAGACATCGCGGTGACGATCAAGCCGCGGGAAGCGGGGGTCTATACCTTGTCGCCGTTTCCGTTTGCGCCGGACGATGCCGAGTTTGCGTTTGCCGGGCGTCGGGTCAGTCCGCGCGCGCACGAGACGAACGGGCACTGGACTGACGTACTCAAGCGCACGCCGACGGAGTGGGAGCGCTTCCGGCTCGTTCCGGCCTGAGCTCCAGGGCCCGCGGCGACGACCGGCCGCTATCGTTGGTAGGTCTTGTCGAACGCGGCGACGGCGCCGAAGCCCATCAGCTCACTGAATTCGCTGAACTTGTAGAGGGGAACGTCGCCGCCGACGCTCGAGCCGTGCGCTTTGAGGTGGCTGTACACTTTGCGCAACGCTTCGCCGGCGGCAAGAAAGCCGAAGGCCGGGAAAATGGCAATCGAATAGCCGAGCTCTTCCAGCGTCTTCTTGTCCACCACCGGCGTGCGGCCGCCCTCGACCATATTGGCCACCAGCGGCCGGTCGAAAGTCCGACCGATGGTGCGCATTTCCTCGACGCTTTCGGGGCTCTCGACGAACAGAATATCCGCGCCCGCCTTGGCATACGCCTCGGCGCGGCGCAGCGCCTCATCCAGTCCGAGCGTCGTTCGCGAGTCGGTGCGAGCGATGATGAGGAAATTGCTGTCGTCCCGGCTCGATACCGCCACCTTGATTTTGTCGACCATGTCCTCGATCGGCACGACCCGGCGGCCGAGCATGTGCCCGCACTTTTTGGGAAACTCCTGGTCTTCGAGTTGGATGGCGACCGCGCCGGCCGCTTCGTAGCCGCGCACCGAATATTGAACGTTGAGCAAACCGCCATAGCCGGTATCGCCGTCGGCGATCAGCGGCGTGCGCGCTCCCTTGGCGATGACCGCGACGCGGCCGACCATATCCGTGTAGGTAGCGATGCCGGCGTCGGGCAACCCCAGATGCGAGGCGACGGTGCCGTAGCCCGTCATGTAGAGCGCTTCAAATCCCATCTGGTCGGCAATCTTCGCCGAAATGCCGTCGAACACGCCGGGCGCCACCAGCAAATCCTTTTTGGCGAGACGTGAACGAAGACCAGGCTGCTCTCGATCAGTCATTCCGGGCGCTCCAAATTTTCAGGCACGATGCCGTCAACGAAAAATCCGTCGCAAGTGTGCTACGCCTTGAAAAGTGTGTACAGTTCTTTGGCGGCGGAGATCACCGGCATGAGCGCGAAGACGCGCGACGACATCGATGAGGCGGCGCTGGCAGCGGTGCTGGCGGCGAGCGGCGTAACGGTCAGCGCCGAAGACCTCGGCCCGGTAGCGCGCTCGCTAGCGCGCATGCAAGACGCTGCCGTCTTGCTGCAGTTGCCGTCGTTCGACGACACCAACGAGCGGTTTTATCGGCTCCTCGAGGACGACGGCCTGGGGGCCAAGGCGTGAACGATCCAACGGCACTCACGCTGCGCGACGCCGCGGCGGCGATTGCGCAGGGCCGGTTGCGCGCCGAAGCGCTGGTGGACGCCTGCCTCGACCGCATCGACCGTTTGCAGCCGGTGCTCAATTGCTTCATTCGCGTCACCGCGGACGCCGCGCGCGAGCGAGCGCGGGCGGCCGACGCCGCTGTCAAAGCCGGCCGCCCGCTCGGGCCGCTGCACGGCGTGCCGCTGGCGCACAAGGACATGTTCTATCGCGCCGGCGAGGTCTGCAGCTGCGGCTCGAAAATCCGCGCCGATTTCGTGCCGGATCATACGGCCACGGTGCTGACGCGGCTCGATGCGGCCGGCGGCCTCGAACTCGGCCGTCTCAACATGGCGGAATTCGCCATGGGCCCGACCGGCCACAACGATCATTTCGGACGCTGCCGCAATCCCTGGAATCCGGACTACATCACCGGCGGCTCGTCGTCCGGATCGGGCGCTGCGGTCGCCGCCGGCCTCGCCTTCGGAGCGCTCGGCTCGGACACCGGCGGCTCGGTCAGGCTGCCAGCAGCGGCATGCGGCATCGTCGGCATCAAGCCGACGCTCGGCCGCGTCAGCCGCTACGGCACCATGCCGCTATCGCACTCGCTCGATTGCATCGGCGTATTGGCGCGCACTGTCGGCGACTGCGCCCGCCTGTTCTCGGTCATTGCGGGAGGCGACGATCACGACGGCATGGCGAGCCGCCGCCCGGCGCCGGATTACGAGCGCGGTGTCGACGAGGCGACAAGTCCCGGCTCGCTTGCGGGCGTGACCGTCGGCGTCCCTGATCGCTATTATTTTGACGGCATCGATCCTGAGGTGGCGGAGCTGGTCGCGGCGAGCCGCGCCGTCCTCGAAAAACGCGGCGCCAAAATCGTCGACGTGCCGGTCGGCGATCATGGCGCCATCAATGATTTGTCCAACGCGATCTTGTGGCCCGAAGCTGCGGCCCTGCATCTGCCGTGGCTGCGCGAGCGGCCGCAGGACTATGCCAAGCAGTCGCGGGCGCGCATGTTGGTCGGCTTGGGCGTGCCGGCGACGCTTTACGCCGAGGCGGTGCGGGCGCGGGCGAAACTGCTCGACGAACTGTTGCGCGCGGCGTTTTCCCAATGCGACGTACTGCACGTTCCGGTGCTCAAACGCCCGGTGCCGACGGCAGCCGAAACCGACGTCGGCGGCGGCGCCGCGATGCAAGAGGTACTCGGCCAGATTGTCGCCAACACCCGCCCCTTCAATTATCTCGGCCTGCCGGGCTTGGCGGTGCCGATCGGCTTTACCCGCAACGGCCTGCCGCAATCGATGCAGCTCGTCGGCCGGCCGTTCCGCGAGGATTTGTTGTTCCGCGTCGGCGCCGCCTACGAAGCCGGCGTTGGCGGACCGGCCGCGCGGCCGCCGCTTTAGCGAGGCTGCACCATTCCTCCCCTTCTCTGCGAAAGACGCCTGTCGTCGTCATCGCGAGGAGCGCAGCGACGAAGCAATCCAAACTTCGCGGCCTGGATTGCTTCGCTTCGCTCGCAATGACGGTTAGGAAATACGCCGCCCCGGCGAGCCGAGACCAGCGCGCGGCGCCAGTACGTCTTTCACCATGTTGGCGTGGGTGTTGGCATAGTGGCCGCCGTAAGCGTTGCGCTTAACGAAAGCGCCATCGCCGGCGCGGCCGACATAATTGCCGTTCTCGATGACGACCTTGCCGCGGGACAGAACGGTCTCAGTATAGCCCTTCACCTTGAAGCCTTCATAGGCGCTGTAATCGACATTCATGTGATGGGTCTTGCTGTTGAAGGCGCTGATCGTCTCTTCGCGCGTCGGATCGAAGATGACGATATCGGCGTCGCTGCCGACGGCGATCGTGCCTTTCTTCGGAAACATGCCGAAAATCTTGGCCGGGCCGGTGGAAGTGAGCTCGACAAAACGATTGAGCGAGATGTTTCCTTGGCTCACGCCGTAATGATAGATCAAGCTCATGCGGCTTTCGATGCCGGGACCGCCATTGGGAATTTTGCTGAAATCGTTGCGCCCCAGTTCTTTCTGCTCCTTGAGACAGAAGGGACAGTGATCGGTCGAGATGACGTCGAGGGCGTGCGAGCGCAGGCCGCCCCAGAGCTCGTCGTGATTCCATTGTTCGCGCAGCGGCGGCGTCAGCACGTATTTGGCGCCGTCGAATCCCGGCTCGTCGTAACGGTCGACGTCGAGCAGCAGATATTGCGGGCAGGTCTCGGCATGCGCCATGACACCGCGGGCCTGCGCCAGCCGCAGCTCCTGCAACGCGTCGTAACAGCTCAGATGCACGATATAGACCGGGGCGCGCGCCACTTCGGCGATCGCCAAAGCGCGGTGCACGCCTTCGGCTTCTAATCGCGTCGGCCGCGTCAGCGCGTGATATTTCGGTTCGACGTGCTTTTGTGCGAGCGCAATCTTCACCAATTCGTCGATGACGATGCCGTTCTCGGCATGCATGCAGACCAGTGTGCCGTCCTCGCCGGCCTTGCGCATGGCGCGAAAGATGGTGCCGTCGTCGGACAGCAACGCGCCGGGATAGGCCATGAACAGCTTGTAGCTGGTGATGCCGTTATCGGCGAGGCTGCGCATCTCGCCGATGCGCTCCTGCGGCATGTCGGTGACGATCATGTGAAACGCGTAATCGATCGCCGTCTTGCTCTGCGCCTTGGCATGCCAGTCGTCGAGCGCCTTCAGCGTCGAGGTGCCCCGCGTCTGCACGGCAAAATCGATGATGCAGGTGGTGCCGCCATAGGCGGCGGCGCGGGTGCCGGTCTCGAACGTATCGGACGTAGTCGTTCCGCCAAACGGCAACTCAAGGTGCGTGTGCGGATCGACCCCACCGGGGATCACGAGCTTGCCGGAGGCATCAATTTGCTTGTCCGCGTCGATTGTCAGGTCCTTGCCGATCAGGGCAACTGTCGAGCCGTTGATGAAGATGTCGGCGTGGTAGTCGTCGACCGCGGTAACGATACGGCCGTTTTTGATCAGTACGCTCACTTTCGCGCTCCCCATGCGGTTTGACAGGTCCCAGTTCTAATGTAATCATTCGTAAATTGAAGCGGCGCACAAGAGCTTTGGCTGACCGCCGCCCCGGGCTTCAATAATCAAAGCGCTAAAAAGGGCTTCTTCAAACAATGGAGGCGGGCATGGCGTTCAATAGCCCCGGACAGGTTTTGCAAGGCAAGTTTTCGCGTCGATCGTTCATGAAGACCACGGCGGCCGGTATCGCAACCGGGGCCATGGGGAGTGCAAGCTTCCTGCGCATAGCGGAAGCGGCGGACGGGCTGCGAAGCATCGGCCTTGGCGTCAGCGAGATCAACGAGATCCAGGGACAGGCGACGAAGGACCTTGGCTTCCCGGTCGCCGGTCAGGCGATGGGCTACGGCGAAATGTTCAGCAAAATGCTGAACCAGAACGATCAATACGAGATCGCCGAGGGCTATTACAACGATATGCGTGTCATGGCGCCCGCGAAGGTGTGGCAGCCCATCGACACCAAGAAGCTGAAGGACTGGGATAAGGTCACCAACCTCACCAAGACCGGCAAGCTCACGCCGGAATCGAGCGTAGGGCAGGGCGATGCCCCGTACACGCTGATGTGGTGCGACGCGGACGGCACCATCGTGAAGGGGCCATCGCAATACATCATCATGACTCCGGCGTGGCACAATGCCAACTCGCTCGGCTACAACCCGAAGGCGACCGGCCGGCCGATCGAAAGCTGGGCCGAACTGCTCAACAAGGATTTCAAGGGCAAGGTCGCGCTGCTCAACGTGCCGCAGATCGGCGTGATGGACGCGGCGTTGGCCATCGAGGCGCTCGGTCTGAAGAAATTCGTCGATAAAGGCAATATGACCAAGGCCGAGATCGACTTCCTCATCGATTATCTGATCCCGCTCAAGAAGGCCGGTCACTTCCGCGCCTTCTGGGAAAACTTCGGCCAATCGGTCAACCTGATGGTCAACGGCGAAGTGGCGCTGGAGAGCATGTGGTCGCCGGCCGTCGCCGCGATCCAAGCCGAAGGCGTGCCGTGCGTCTATGCGTTCCCCAAGGAAGGCATGCGCGGCTGGCACGGCGGGCTCGCCATTTCCGCCAAGGTCAAGGGCAAGCAGCTCGACCAGGCCTACGAGTACATCAACTGGTGGCTCGGCGGCTGGGCCGGCGCCTTCGTCGCGCGTCAAGGCTACTATCACTCGATCCCGGATAACGCGAAAAAGTTCCTTGAACCGGCAGAATGGGATTATTGGTACGACGGCAAGCCGGCGGCCAAGGATTTGGCCGATCCGTTCGGCACCGTCATCATCAAGAAGGGCGACGTCCGCTCGGGCGGCTCCTACTGGAATCGCTATTCCAAGATCAACGTCTGGAATTCGATCATGAAGGAGAACGACTACCTGGTTAAGCGCTGGACGGAGTTCCTGACCGCCTAAGGCTTTGATGACTGCCAAAACGGTTGTAAAAGCGATGCCGCCGGCCCGTAAGGAGCCGGCGGTGCCTTTTTGAGCGGGTTGACGCGTGACGACGGTCGAGACCTATACGAGGATTGCCGAAGCCACACCGCGCGGCCTCATCGGCGGCGCGCCGGTGGTGCGTGGCGAAGACGAGCTCAAGCGCAAATACCGCCGCGAACCGGGCTTTCCCGTGCCCATCCTGGTGGCGCCGGCCACGATATGGCTGATCGCCTTCCTCTTCCTGCCGCTGATCTCGATCTTCATTTTCAGCTTCTGGAAGACGACCGGCCACGGCATGACGCCGGCATTCAGCTTCGAGCACTACCGCGCGTTCTTCGTCTCCGAAGGCTTCTTCGATCCGAGCAACGGGGATTTTCTGACGCCCTCGGTTTTCGTCCGCACGCTGTGGACCACGTTTCGTTTCACCATCACGGTGATGGCGATCTGCCTGCTTCTGGCCTATCCGCTGGCCTATTTCCTCTCGATGCAGGTGGAAGATTTCAAATGGCAGCTCGCGTTGTTCCTGCTGGCCATGGTGCCGTTCTGGACCAGCTATCTGATCCGCGCCGTCGCCTGGCTGCCGATGCTCGGCCGCCACGGGCTGATCAACGAATTCCTGCTCGATATCGGCGCCATCGACGAGCCGGTCAGTTTCTTTCTCTATTCCGAGTTCAGCTACACCATGGCGCTGGTCCAGCTTTACGTGGTGCTGGCCGTGGGCCCGATCTTCTTCTCGCTGGCCAAAATCGATCGCGACGCTGCTTGAAGCCGCGCGCGACATGGGCGCGACGCCGTTCCAGATCTTCCGCGAGATCATTTTTCCGCTGTCGTTGCCGGGCATCGCCATCGGCATGATTTTCGTCTTCGTCATGGTGATGGGCGAGTTCGCCACCGCCGTGGTCGTCTATGGCGGCAAGACCTCGACCACCGGCACCGTGATCCTGAACTATTACGCCATCGCCAACTATCCGTTCGCGGCGGTCAACGCCTTCATGCTGATGCTGGCGATGATGATCGGCGTCATCATCATCCTGCGGCTGGTCGATATCCGGAAGGAGCTTGTAGTCGATGGCGCGTTCGACGCCGGAACGCCGCCGCAAGACCCGCATCAAGGCGGGCTTCAGCGTCTATTACGCGATCTTTCTGATCTTCGTCTACGGGCCGATGTTCGCGATGTTCACGCTGTCCTTCCAGGGACCGCGCGGCGGCGTGACCTTCCCGATGCGCGGTTTCAGCGTTTTCTGGTGGGAGAAGCTGGCCGGGCCGTCGGCGGTCGGCGACATCAAGAGCTCGCTGGTGCGCTCGCTGATCCTCGCGGTCATCGTCATGGTGATCACGGCGATCTTCTCGACCATGCTGGCGATGGCGTTCCGCAAGAAGTTTCGCGGCTCGGGGGCGCTGTTCTACGCAGTGATGTCGGGCCTGATGGTGCCGGGCGTGCTGCTCAGCCTCGGTTTGGCGTCCTTGCTGCGCGCTGATCGGCATCCCGCCCGGGTGGTGGTATTCCGGGCTCGGCGTTCACGTGGTCTGGACGCTGCCATTCGGCTTTCTGGTGATGATGGCGGTGTTCAACCGGTTCGACGCGCGGCTCGAGGAAGCGGCGCGCGACATGGGCGCCGACGAATGGACGGTGTTCAAGGAGATCACGCTGCCGCTGATCACGCCGGGCATCGTCGCCGCCGGCCTGTTCGGCTTCACGCTGTCTTACGACGAATTCGCCCGCACGACGCTGTTGTCCGGCGGGCAGAATACGTTGCCGCTCGACATCAATGCGGCGATGACGCAGCGCGTTCAGCCGACCATTTTCGCGCTCGGCACCGCCTCGACGATATTCTCGTTGCTGATGATCGGCCTGTTCATTGTAATCTATACGATCCTGTATCGGCGCTCCCGCTAGCGCCCGACGCCTGCCGGACGCACCTTGAGCACCCAATAGATCAGGCAAAAGATCACGGTGAGGATCACCATGGCGACGACGGCGCCCAGCCGTCGGCCAAACTCGGCGCCGAGCGTGTATTCGCTCTGCAACAGATAGACGCAAAGAATGAGCAGCGACTGCGCCGCGGCGCCGGCGCAAAACAGTATAGCGATGAACGCCGAGCCGCGCAGCGACGCCAGCACCATGCCGTCGACGCTGTGCCGTTGCACAATGTAGAGCCGATAGGCGCGCCAATGGTAGCCGCAAAAGCCGATGATGGCGGCAATCAACACGACCCAGAACATCGCGTTGTCGTAGCCGAGACCGTTGATCACCAGCGTGAAGAAGTCTTCGAACGGCTTATAGAAATAAAGGAAGATCAGAACGACGATGAAAGCCACATAGCCCACAAGCGCCCAGAACAGCCGCCACCCCGACATTTTGACTACGCCCCTTGATGAGTTGCGGATGCCCCGGCCAACCGCTTGATGAACCCGTAACTGGAACACGTCACGCCGCCAACGGCAAGGGGGCGCTTGGCGGCGCGGCGCATGCGATCCTCCTTAAGCCGATCGCGCGGCGACGACCAGGAGAATGGCGTAGAGCACCGCGAACACCGTGTCCTTGACGGCCGGCAGCGTCTGCCGCTCGCCGCTCGACGAAACCAGCGTGACGGCCTCGAGCACGAAGAATATGCCGGCGAGGATGACGAAGGGCCAAATCGAGGCCCACCACGAAACGGCCGCCGCAACGCCTTGCGGCGGTCTGCCAGATCAACAGCAGCAACGGAACGACGACCAGATAGCCGTAGCCGAGCAGGAAGCGGCCGCGCATCGCGGTGCGGTCGATGACCCAGAAAGCAATGAAGAACAGCACCAGGTTGAGAAGATCCCAGAAGCTTCCCGCATAGGCTTCCGGCTTCGGCACGCTGCGTGCGTTCAAAAAGGCGAGGACGAGCAGAAATGTCAGGAGATCGCATAAAAGCCATTCGCGAAACGAACTCGGCGCCGGGCTTAACGCTCCATGTCCGCGTCGCCTTGTCGAACAGGAGGACAAGCGTTACGCCGAGACTCGCCGGATAGATCAATTGCGCAATCAGCCCGAATTGTGCGGCGGGCGCCAAAGCGATCCAGCACAGCAACACGATGGCGACGACCAAAGCGAGCAAGCCGAGCACGCGGAGCGGCGATGGAGCAGGGGGCACCAGCGCCGCCCCTGCCGGCGCAACTTCCGCCGCCGCGGCGGCCGGCCGCGGTGTCGCGACGCTCCCCGACGATTGGACCAAAGCGTAGACGAGCGAAACGACCAGCCCGACGACGGCAAGCGCGACCATGACCGCGGCGAAGATGATCGCGCGGTTGTCGGCGCGCCAATCCTCGATCGTCTCGCCCCAGACCCAGTGGGTGCCGCTGGAGATGAGCCAGATGGCGAACGCGGCGATGGCGGCGAGCAAGATCAGGGCAAGCGTAAATTCGTACCAGCGCGGCGATGGCTCAGCCTGGCCGGCCGCGCCGTTGGCGGGCGCCTGCTGGCGCTGTGGCGCCGCGCGCACCACCAGCCCGATCAGGAACGCAAGCACGCCGATGACCGCGATAACGATCATCGCCTCGACGAAGATTGTCCCTCTTTGCTCCAAGGACTACCCAACCTTTCCGCTAAATCGGCTGCGCTACCGGATGCCGATGCCCCATCTAATGTCCGCTGCGCATGAGCGCCTCGACACACTTGCGAAGGCTGTCATTGGCGGTCCGCTCCAGCAGTTCGCCGAGCGAGTGGCCCGGCACGGCTGTGGCGACCGCGGTTTCCCGCACCGTCGCGCCGTTGGCGCGCAATTGGCCGACAACTTCAACGGTTCGACCATCAGCGCTGTGCTTGACGATCTCGAAGCTCCAGGCGCTGCCATGGGCGTCGCGCAATCCGCGCAGCGCCTCGGCCAGTGCACTGCCGTCGCCGCTGGCGACGGATGGCGGCGTGGGACGCGGCGGCGTGACCGCTGGGGAAGGCCGACGGCCCGGAGGCCTCGTGCCGTTGCCCGACGGCTGGATCGATGGCGCCCGTGTCTCGCGCGATCGCGGCGCCGGGGCCTGCACAGCACGTGGCGATGCGATTGTTGCTGCCTTCGCCGCCGTTGCTCGCGGGGCCGCGCGCATGCGCTCGCGCAAAGCCCTGGTCGCCGCCTCGTCCACAGTCTCGGCGACAGCATCGACGATGACGCCGTAAGCGAGGCGCGCGTGTTCGACCGTGCAAAAGCCGTCGAGCACATCGTCGAGCACTTTGGCCGCAGGCCGTTCCAGCGGATCGCCGTAGCCGCCGCCGCAGGGCGCGTAGAAGACGTGCACGTCGCCGGCCGCGACGCGCATGCCGGAGAACTTCGCCGGCATGTGCTTGATGTCGTCGGGTCGGGCGACGTTGTAGATGTCGACTTTCCCGACTTGTCCCGGGTCGCCGCCGAATATGCCCCACGGCACGTCGTAATGCCGTTCGTTCTCGTGGGTGATGAACGCATCGGTGAGAACACGCTGCGCTTTGACCACGCCGATGCCGCCGCGCGATCGGCCAGCACCGGGCATGACGTCGTCGCGCAGCTCGTAACGATCGCAGATCATCGGCAAGTGCATCGCCAAGTCTTCGATCGGATTATTCCGGGTGTTGGCCATCAGGCTGTCGATACAGTCGGGGCCGTCGGAGCGTGGCCGCCCGCCGTAGGAGCCCTCGTTGACCTCGAGGAAGACCCAATAATCGCCCGAGGGGCGAATGCCGGCATAGGAGCAGAACGACAGGCTCGCCGAACTCCCGGCGATGATGTCGTTCGGCAACACCGGCGCCAGCGCCTTGTAGATCAGATCGATCACCCGATTGATTTGGGCAAAGCGCGCCTCGGCGGCGGCCGGATAGATCGGATTATAGATCGAGCCTTTCGGCGCGGTGACCTTCACCGGCCGGAACGACCCCTGGTTCGACGGGACTTTCACGTCCGACGTCACCGCGTCGAGCAGCAGCGAACGGACGGCACAAAAGCAGGCGACCTTGGTCGAGCCCTCGAACGGCACGTTGAACGCGGTCTCGACCTGTTTCGACGAGCCGGTGAGATCGATTTCGATGTCGTCGCCGGTGACGCGGACGCACACTTTGATGGGCAGGCGTACGTCGCGGTTCCTGCCGTCGTCGTCGAGGAAGCCTTCGGCGCGGTACTCGCCGTCGGGAATGGCGGCGATGCGCTGGCGCAACACCCGCTCGGTGTAGTCCATCAGCTGTTTGGTGGCGTCGAGCACCATTTGCCGGCCATAGCGGTCCATCAGCTCGGCGAACCGTTTTGCCCCCAGCCGCGCGGACGCGATCTGCGCATCGAGATCGTCTTGCAACTGGCGCGCGGCGCGGCTGTTGCGGCCGATGAAATTCCACACCGCTTCATTGCGCTTGCCACGGTCGTAAAGCTTGGTGCCGGCAAACAGCATGCCCTCGGCGAATACGTCGGGGATGTCGATGATCAAGCCCGGCGTCGCCGCGCCGATATCGAGGTGATGCGCAGTGTTGGCCGAGTATCCGACCAGAACGCCTTCGTGGAAGACCGGCACCACGACCGCAATGTCCGGCGAATGGCTCGAGCCGTGATAGGGATGGTTGTGGATGACGAGATCGCCGTCATGCCATTCGCCGTCCTGCAGCGTCTCCGCAATGCCCGCCAGATAACCGGGAAGCGAGCCGATATGCAGCGGCGTCGATTCCGAACTCGCACAGCGTGTTGAAATCGGTGTCGAATAGCCCGGCGCCGAGATCCTGCAATTCACGGATGATGGAGGAGAACGACATGCGATAGAGCACGTGCCCCATCTCTTCGGCGATGGTCTGCAAGGCGCCGTTGATCACCTGCAGCGTAATGGGGTCGATCGCTTGAGCCATGCCGCGCGCTTTCAGCCGACGTGACGAAGGTGGAGATTGCCGAATTCGGCCACCTCGGCAACGTAGTGCGGCGGCAAGAGGATGGTCGAATTGTGCTGGATCACAATCGCCGGTCCGGCAATGCGATGTCCGGCTTTCAGCCGGCCGCGGTCGTAGCGCGGCGTGTCGAGGACTTGGCCGTCGTCGAACGTCGTCGGGCGGCTGTAGAGCAGGGCGTCGGCGATGCTTTCATCGGTCGCCTTGTCGATGCGCGCGACTTTGAGCGGCACCACGTCCTCGCGGCCGATCACGCGCACCGTGATCAGCTCGACCTCGCCATCCTCGAAGTGATAGCCGTAGTCGAGCCGGTGTTGCTGGTGAAAGGCTGTGACCACGTCGCGGATGTTGGCCGCGGTCACTTTGCCGGCCGGAAGCTGGGCGCGCAGCTCGAATCCCTGGCCGTGATAGCGGCATTCGGCGAGCTTCTGGAATTTCTGCCGCTCCGCCGACACGCCGTCTTTCGCCAGATCCCCCCGGCAGCGCTCGACCAATTCGTCGACCACGGCGTTGATCCGCCCGACCGCGGCTTCGTCGGCATGCTTGAGCGAGACGATGAGCGACCGCGCATGCTCGTATTGCATATCGGTCTGCAGCAATCCCATCGCCGCAGTGATGCCGGGCGCCACCGGCACGATAATCTCCTTGGCCGAAATCGCTTCCGCCAGCGCCACGCCGTGCAGCGGACCGGCGCCGCCGAACGGCACCAGCGCGAACTCTCGCGGATCGATGCCGCGGGCGACGGAGTTCGAGCGAATGGCCAGCGCCATGTTCGAGTTGATGACCTTGATGATGCCCAGCGCCGCGTCCTTGATCGATAGGCCAAGCGGCTTGGCGACCTTGGCCTCGACCGCTTTGTGGGCGAGGTCAGCGTTGAGCGGCAGATCGCCGCCGAGCATCTTGTCGACATCGAGCCGGCCGAGGACAACCTGCGCGTCGGTGACGGTCGGCTCGTCGCCGCCGCGGCCATAGCAGGCCGGACCGGGTTCGGCGCCCGCCGAACGCGGGCCGACATGGAAGCCGCCGGCAAAATCGATATAGGCGATCGATCCGCCGCCGGCGCCGATCGAAACCAGATCGATCATCGGCACCAGGATCGGATGGCCGTTCGACGTAGGAGTCGCGCGCGTTCATGATCTTGATGCGGCCGTCGGGGATGGTGCTGATATCGGCCGACGTGCCGCCGATATCGACGGTGATCAGGTTGGAGCGCCCGCACAACAGGCCTTCGGCGCGGCCGCCGATCACGCCGCCCGCGGGGCCCGACATCAGGATGCCGACGGCCTTTTGCGAGCAGGTCTCCACGGTGGCGATGCCGCCATTCGACTGGATGACGCGCAGATTGGCGCGGAAGCCGTTCTCGTCGAGCCGGTCCTGCAGGTTGTTGAGATAGAGCGAGGTCTTGGGCCCGACAAAGGCATTCATCGCCGCGGTCGAGAAGCGCTCGTATTCGCGGATAACGTTGGCGACTTCCGACGACGTGCAGATATAGGCGTCCGGCATCTCGGCGCGGACGATTTCGGCGGCGCGGCGCTCGTGCGCGTCGTTGAGAAACGAAAACAGAAAGCCGATGACGACGGATTTGATGCCGCGCCGCTTGAACAGCCTGATCGCCTCGAGGACTTCGGTCTCGTCGAGCGGGGTTTCGACCTTGCCGTCCGGCGGCAGGATGCGCTCGGTCACCGCGATGCGGTTGCGCCGCTTGACCAACGGCCGCTGCTGCCAAGGCACCTCGAAATGCAGCGAGAAATTGTACGGCCGTTTGTGCCGGCCGATATGCAGAATGTCGCGGAAGTTGCGCGAGGTGAGCATGCCGACTTCGGCGCCGTTATGCTCGATGGTGATATTGGTGGCGACCGTGGTCCCGTGCACGATCAGCGATACGTCGTCGGGACGAACGCCGGATATGTCGCAGAGCTCACGCAGGCCCTTGAGCACGCCCTCCGACTGGTCGTGCGGCGTGCTCGGCGACCTTGTGAACAAAGACGCCATGGTCGGCCTCGAGCACGAGGTCGGTATTGGTCCCGCCGACGTCAACGCCTACGCGCGCCATGCATCGCCCGATCGATCGCCTGATCGCCCTTCGCGCCGCCGTGCCGGACCCGGGTGCACAACGCCTTGTTATACCGATCTCGCGCGAAACATTGTCAGCAATGGTCCGCCCGTGCAACCCCCGAAGACAAACTCGTCATTTCGGCGCCAAGGACTGCAACGGCTTGTTAGTTGCGCGCGTTGAAAAGGCAGACCCCATGCGCGGGAGAGTTGAGGGGAACCAACAAATAGTGGTTGAATGCGACGTTGGATCGAAAGGAATGCGCGCGATGGCTGTAACCGCTAAATTCGTCTGCTCCGGCTGCCGGTGGTGGCACTTTCATCCAACCGAAGGCGCCGACCGGGACTCCGACCAGGCGGTCGGCTATTGCCGGCGCTTTCCGCCGAGCCGGCGCGAGAACGGCGTCGGCGCCTGGGCGATCACCTTCGGCAACGACTGGTGCGGCGAATACGCGGAGAAGAGCGAGGTCTCCCGGCAGTCTTCGCGCAGCGCCTCAGCCGCGCACTAAGCACAGCCCCTTCCGCCAAGCCTGCCGGCTAGATCAGATCGACGCAGTTCGTCAGTGCCGCTTCGGCGGCGCGGCGAAAGGCTTGGCCGACGTCTTGCTCGGTACCGGAGCCGCCGATCTTAAATCGCACGCCGCCACTCGCCGCCGCGACTGGACTGCCGGAAATCCGGGCGCGTCCGAATTGGGTCCGTACCGCACTGTCCTTGCCGAAGGTGAGCTTGCCGAGAACGATGACTTCGTCGCCGTCGCGCTTCCGCTCGGTAATTTCGTAGCGCCAATCGGTGCCGAAGCGTTCGTTCAGCCGACGCACTGGGAATGAGTCGAGGTCTAGTTCAGCGGCGGCGGACGGTTTCCGTGCCGCCGCTTCACGACTGGCGAACGGCTTGACGCGCGCCACGGGCGCGCCGGCCTGCGGCTCGCCGCCGCGATACAGGTCGTCGAACCGTTTCTTGGTCTGCGCCAGCATGTCGTCGAACGCCGACGACAGTCCGGGGCGCCGCGTATTTGTCGTCGGTTGGTCAGCCATCGCGATGCTCAGCCGCGTTGCGCGCGGGGCCACCAGCGGTCGAAATCGTCCTGGGCCCTGGCCGCGAAATCATCCCCGCCCGCGAACGAGCGCAGATAGTCGAGCGCATCCGTCATATCCACGACATCGCCATATTTTGCGTCGATGTCGAAGAGGTTGGCCTCGTGCGGCCCGGCGGCGCGGTCACCGACCGCCTGGCGCACCACGATCGTGTGGTAGCCGTATTGCAGGGAATCGATAGCGGAGGCGCGAATGCAGCCACTGGTCGTGCAACCCGCCAAAATAACGGTATCGACGCCCAGCAACCGCAGATCGACGTCGAGACTCGTGCCGAAGAACGCGCTCGCATATTTTTTGGTGAGGACTTTTTCGCCCGGCAGCGGCTCAATTCTTTGATCGACTTCGATCAGACGCGAGCCCTTCTGCAGGATCGCCAGCGCCGGCACCTTTTTCACGAAGACGCCGGCATCGTGCATATCTTCGGCATAGGCGACTGTGGTGTAGAAAACCGGAAGCTTGGCGCCGCGGAACGCCTCCAGAAGCCGGCGCGTCGCGTTAATCTCCCAGGCAAAATCGCCGCCCAACGGCGTGGTCGGATCGGTGAAGCCATTGATGAAGTCAACCACAACGAGCGCCGGCCTTCGGCCATAGCCCGATCGGCTGGCGAAGCCCTTGCGCTCGTAGTCCGCCCGTGTGCTCCGTTGCCAGTCGCTCATCGTTCCTCCAGACCTGCGCGAACCGGCTGAGGATGGCGTCGCCGGGAGCTTTTTGTCAACGAGGGCTCGCTTCGACGAAACATCGATGGCGTGGCGGCCGCGCCGTTTTTGCTGATCGGCCACGGCCTCTTGCCGGTACCGGCGCAACGTGGGACTGTTCTGACAGCTGCGCCCGCTCGTCGCCGGTCGAGGGGTGTGCGGTCGTACAACCAATTTTTTCGTCAATGGGGCTTCCATGACCGATGACAATCGTACGCGTCCACCTTTCGGCGGAACTCGGGCGGCCTATGGCTCGCCGACCGGACCGCGCTATCAGCCCCGCACGCTGGTAACGTCGCACGGCGACACGGCGAGGAGCGCGCGATCGGCGCCGCGTGCCGGCGGCGGCAGCGGCAAGAAGGAAATTTTCTGCGCCATCGGCGTGGACGTCGACGCGGTGGCCGGCTGGCTCGGCTCCTATGGCGGCGAGAATTCGCCGTGCGATATTTCGCGCGGCCTGTTCGCCGGCGAAGTGGGCGTGCCGCGGCTGGTGAAGCTGTTCGATCGGCTGGGCATCCCGACCAGCTGGTTCATTCCGGGCCATTCGATCGAGACCTTCCCCACCCAGTGCAAGATGGTGGTCGATGCCGGCCACGAGATCGGCATGCACGGCTATTCGCACGAGAACCCGATCGCCATGACGCCGGAACAGGAAGAGGCGGTCATGGACAAGTGCATCGATCTGATCGAGCGCCTGAGCGGCCGGCGGCCGACCGGCTATGTCGCGCCGTGGTGGGAGTTCTCGAACGTCACCAACGAACTGTTGCTGAAAAAGGGCATCAAATACGACCACAGCCTGATGAACGACGATTTTCACCCGTTCTACGTGCGGGTCGGGGACAGCTGGACGCTGATCGACTATTCGAAGAATGCCGACGAATGGATGAAGCCCTTGGTGCGCGGCGAGGAAAGCGATCTCATCGACATACCGGGCAGCTGGTATCTCGACGATCTGCCGCCGATGATGTTCATCAAAAGCGCGCCGAACAGCCATGGCTTCATCAAGCCGCGCGACATCGAGGAATTGTGGTGCGACCAGTTCGATTGGGTCTATCGCGAGTATGACTACGCGGTGTTCGCGATGACCATCCACCCCGACGTGTCCGGGCGTCCGCAGGTCCTGCTGATGCTGGAGCGGGTGTACGACTATCTCTCCAAGCATGCCGGCGTAACGTTCTGCACCTTCGACGAGATCGCCGATGATTTCCGCCGCCGCTATCCGCGCCAGGGCGCGGCTACCGCGGCGGCGCATGCCGCCCGCTAAGCGGTAGCGCGATGTGCGCCTTGTGCGGCGTCCTTGGCGGCAAAGGCCATTGGAGCGATAGCGCCAGCGCGCCGGAGGTGTTCGCCGGTCGCAGCGAACCGCAGACGCGCTTGCGCGAGCGCCAGGGGCGCACCCGTCTCCTCAACACCGCCCTCAAGCACCACGGCGTCGTCGTCAAAGATTGGTCGGGCAGCTCGTATTTGCTCACGAGCCTCACCGGCCGCACGGCGATCGTCAACTCGGTCGGCGATCTCTGGGGCGCCGCGGAACGACTGTGCGGACGGACAATCGATCCGCTTGACGAGCAATATCTCGCCACGCTCGCGAACCGTCAGGACTGAAAGCCGGACCATGTCGACCTGAACATGGCAAATTACGGCGAGCTGACGCCAGTCAACATCATCACCGGCTTTCTCGGCAGCGGTAAGACGACGCTGTTGCAGCGGCTGTTGCGCTCGCCCGACCTGTCGGACGTTGCCGTTCTGGTCAACGAATTCGGCGAGGTCGGGCTTGACCATCATCTGCTGCAAAACGTCGCCGAGAGCACGCTGCTCCTGGAAAACGGCTGCGTGTGCTGCGCGGTGCGCGGCGATCTGCAAAAAGCGCTGCGCGATCTCTTGTCGCGGCGGACGCGGCAAGAGATCCCGTATTTTCGCCGTGTCGTCATCGAGACCTCCGGCTTGGCCGATCCGGCGCCGATCGCCTATACGCTGCTCTCCGAAGCGGTCCTTCGCCATCATTTCCGGCTGTCCGGGATCGTCACGACGGTCGACGCGGTCAACGGCGCTACGCAGCTCGACAGCTTTGCGGAATCCGTCAAACAGGCGTCGATGGCCGACCGGCTGGTCGTGACCAAGACGGACCTGTCAGACGCGCCGTCGCTGGCGGCGCTGCGCCAGCGGCTGCGCAGCCTCAATATCTCGGCGCAAATCTTGGAAGCGGGCGAAATCGGCGGCGACCTGCACCAAGTGCTGACCGACGACATCTACGACGCGGCGGGCAAATTCCGCGAGGCGAGCCACTGGAGCGCCGCCGAAGCCGACGCGCACGCCGCGCACGCCCACACCGCGGACGTTCAATCCTTCGCCGCGATCTTCGACCGGCCGCTGGATTGGACCGCGTTCGGCGTCTGGGCCAGCATGCTGCTGCATCGCCATGGCGCCGACGTGCTCCGGCTCAAAGGCTTGCTGAACGTCGCCGGCGTGCCGACGCCGGTATTGATCAATGGGGTTCAGCACATCGTCCATCCACCGAGCCATCTCGACGAATGGCCCGACGCCGACCGGCGCTCGCGCCTCATCTTCATCGTGCGCGGCTTGGCGCGCGCGCGCATCGAGCGCTCGCTCGCGGTGTTCAACGATCTGGTCAATCGGCCGGCCGATCGTCCCCGCGGAAGCGGGGACCCGGTCCTGCCAAAAAGCTATCAGCGCGACGCTTCCGGATTCCCGCTGGCGCGGGAATGAGGGGAGCTGGCGTCCAACGCCATAAAACGGTGGTGGAGACCGCTTAGCGCGCCCGCGGCGGCGCGGCCCGCGGACGCCAGCCGGTCCGCAACGCCCGCACCACGTAGTGCAGCAAGTAGAAAATCACCGCCAAGATCACCAGCAAAACGATGGCGAGGAGCTTTTCGCCGAAGGCGACGTCGAAGATCGGGCCGCGGTTGAGGAAATATTCGCTCAAGACCTCGATCGCTTGGAGCGTCGCGCCGGCGCAGAAAATCACCGCTACCAGAATCGCCGCCTGCAGGGTGTCGAACACCAAAGTGTCGACATTCAGCTCGGTGACGTTGCGGAAAATCTCGCTGCGAAACGACTGCCAGTGCGCGAACGCGTAAGCCAGAATGCCGACCAGCGACGCAAACCAGAAGACGACGTTGTTGAAATGGATGAACGGGATGTGGGCGACCAGATAGGTCTCGAACGGGCGATAGAAATAAAGGAAAATAAGGAGGATGACGATCCGCGACGATCCAGATCCAGAACTGCTGCTGTTTGGTAGTATCGTCTGCCATATTCGCCGTCTTGTTGTATGCTCTGTGGAAGATGGTAAATCATTCCGGCGTGATGTCAAAACCCGCAGAATGGTGCGGGTTTCTCGCAGCAACGCGAACCGCAACGGAACGAGTTGACAATGGGTCGCCGCTCCAGGACTATGCGGCCGCCCCGGGACTATTGCTGCAAAAATAGGCGTGTAAAACTGCGCGCCTGTGTGTGCGCGAGAACGGCGCGGACCCTGTGGGAGTAGCGACAAGAGGGGATTGGTTGCGGGCTTCGGCGCGCACCGCTCCGAAGCGGCCAACGCAGGGGGTGACTAGCTATGAGTAGCCGCCTCGGCATCGATGTCGGCGGGACATTTACGGATTTATTGCTGTTCGACGAACGCTCGGGCGCGATGCGGCTTTTGAAGACGCCGTCGACGCCGAGCGATCAGTCGGTCGGCATCCTCAACGGTATTCAGCAGCTGATCGAGGAGACCGGCATCGCCGCAACCGATATCGGCACGCTTCTGCACGGCACGACGGTGTCGACCAACATCGTGCTGGAGGAAAAGGGCGCCAAAGTCGGCCTCCTGGTCACCGAGAATTTCGAGCAGGTCCTGCATCTGGCGCGTTCGCAGACGCCCGGACCGCTGGCCGGCTGGATCATCATGCAGAAGCCCGATCCGCTGGCGGATCTGGAGCTGACCCGCGGCATCCGCGAACGCGTCAGCGCACGCGGCGATGTCATTACCCCGCTCGATGAAGCTTCCGCGCGCAAGGCGATCCACGAGCTGATCGAGCTCGGCGCCGAAGCCATCACCGTGTCGCTGATGCATTCCTACGCCAACCCGCAGCACGAGCAGCGGCTCAAGGCGCTGGTCGAGGAAATCGCGCCCGATATGACGGTGTCGCTGTCGTCGGAAATCCTGCCGGAGTTCCGCGAATACGAGCGCACGCTGGTCACGGTCATGAACGCGTATGTGCGCCCGAGCATGCGGCGCTATCTCAGCGGCTTTGAGGAGAAACTCCACCGCGTCCAATTCCAGTCCAGCGTCAACATCGTGCGCTCCGACGGCGGTTTGATGAGCGTCGAGCGCGCCAGCCAGTCGCCGGTGCACACCATGCTGTCCGGCCCGGCCGGCGGCGTCTCCGGTGCGGCGTTCATGGCGTCGCTCGCCGGCTATCCGGAAGCGCTCGGCTTCGACATGGGTGGCACCTCCACCGACGTGTCGTTGATTCAGGACGGCAAACCGACGATCTCGCGGCAGACGTCGATCGGCTACTATCCGATCAAAGTGCCGTCGGTCGACGTGCACAGCGTCGGCGCCGGCGGCGGCTCGATTGCCCACGTGCCGATGACCGGGGCGCTGCGGGTCGGACCGGAAAGCGCCGGCGCGGTGCCGGGCCCGGCCTGCTACGGCAAAGGCGGCGACCAGCCGACCGTGACCGACGCCAACGTGGTGCTCGGGCGGCTGCCGCCGCAACTCCTCGGCGGCAAGATGGTGCTCGACACCAAGGCGGCGGAGGAGGCGGTCTCAAAGATCGCCCGCGCGCTGTCAGCTCGACCTGCACCAGGCGGCGCAGGGCATCCTCGATATCGTCAACGAGAACATGTTCGGCGCGCTGCGGCTCGTCACGGTGCAGAAGGGCCTCGATCCTCGCGACTTCGCGCTGGTGCCGTTCGGCGGCGCCGGTCCGCTGCATGGCAACGCCATGGCCATGCTGGCCGGCTGCTATCCCGTCATCGTCCCGCCGACGCCCGGCGTCCTGTCGGCACTGGGCTTTCTCTACTCCGACGTGAAGAACGAATTCGCCCAAACTTTCGTGCGCACCATCGGCGACGCCGATCCGAGCCAGATTGCAGATATTCTGACCAAGCTCGGGCGCGACGCGCGCGCCTGGCTGCGGGAGGAGGGGATCGACGAGTCACGGCAGCGGATCAATTACGAGGCCGACGTCCGCTATTTCCGCCAGGGCTATGAATTTTCACTGGAGATCGATCCCGATCGGCTCGGCAGCGGGGCGCTCGACGAGCTTGCCGGGCGCTTTGGCCTGGCGCACGAGCGCATTTACGGTTTCAAGCTCGATCAACCGGTCGAATTGGTTAACCTGCGCGCGGTCGGGGTCGGGGCGGTACAGAAGATCGGCCTGCCGAAGTTCGCCAAAGAGGGTCCCGATGCGGCCCACGCCGTCGCTGAGCAGCATCGCGCCTATTTCGACGGCAGCTTCAGTTCGGTTAATGTTTATGATCGCGCTAAGCTGCGGGCCGGCAACCGGGTCCGCGGCCCGGCCATCATCATCCAGATGGATGCAACGACCGTCATCCATCCCAACCACACTGGCGAGGTCGACGAGTATCTGAGTATTCTGATCCGACCCGATAAGGCGTCCTGAGGGCGCTTGGAGAACCTGATCAATGGCGAATTTCGGCCCGCTGAGCAGTAATGTGAGTTTTGACGACCTGCTCAAAGCCAACAAGCAGGCATTCGATCAGATTTTCTCGGCGCAGACCAAGGAATTGGGTCTGCGCGACGCCAGTCTTCGTCCACCCACCTCGGCGGATTTGGCCTCGGCCAGCGTCGCTTCGGAAGCGGCCGGGCAAGCAACCGATCTCTATGCGACGCTCAATGAGCGGTTCGGTTCGCGCTGGTCGTCAGAAGTCGTCGAGCATAAAGCCGAGCGCGGCTCGGTGACCGTGCTGTGCAAGCTGACGGTCGACGACACCTCGAAGATGCAATTCGGCTCGGCCCGCGCCAACGGCGACGAGGGCGCGGCGCTGAACCGGGCGACGGAAGCGGCATTGCGCCGGTGTGCCGAGATGTTCGGCGACGCCGCCGTGTTGGAGGCGCGCGCGGAGCAGCCGGCAGCGACGCGGCCCTCCGCCGGGCGCGGCAACGGCGCGGCGCGCGGCAAAGAAGCGCCGGCGCCAAGGGAAGGCCGGCGGCTGGACACGGTCGCGCTGGATCTGATCGAAAACGCGTTGCGCAACGCGCGCCATGAAATGGACGCGGTCCTGTTCCGTTCGGCGATGTCGCCGGTGATCCGCGAGCAGCACGACGAATTCCCGATGATCTGCGACGCCAAGGGGCAGATGATCGTCGGCCAGTTCGGCTCTTACATCTCCAACATGCTCAAGCAGAGCAGCTTCGACCTCGAACCCGGCGACGTCATCCTCCAGAACGACCCCTACGCCTGCTCCGGCGCCATCAGCCATCTCAACGATTTCATGGTGCTGGTGCCGATCTTCCACCAGGGCGAATTGGTCGGCTTCACCTCGATGTTCGGCCATATGATGGATGTCGGCGGCGCCGTGCCCGGCAGCATGCCGACCGACGCCGCCTCGATCTTTTCCGAGGGCATCCGCATTCCGCCGGTCAAGCTCTACCACCGCGGCGAGCTCAACAAGCCCGTGCTCGACTTGATCATGAACAACACGCGCACGCCGGAGATGAACTACAGCGATCTCATGGCGATCATCGCCGGCTGCCGCGCCGGCGAAAAGCGGGTCATCGAAATTTGCGACCGCTTCGGCCGCGACACCTACAAGCAAGCCTGCGAGGCTTTGCTCGATCGCACCAACCGGGCGATGCGCCAGCTCATTGTGAAGAACTTGCCCGAGGAGCCGAAGTCGTTCGAAGACTATGTCGACGACGACGGCCGCGGCAACGGCCCGTTCCGGATGAAGCTGACCGTCTGGCGCGAAGGCGACCAGGCGTTTTTCGACTGGACAGGCACATCGGCGCAGGCTCCGGGCCCGATCAACTTCTACATGCACGAAGGCATGTTCAAGATGTTCATCGGGGTCTATTTGATCATGGTGTTCGACCCCCAGATCCTGTTCAACGACGGGTTTTACGATCTCATTCACGTGACCATGCCGAAGGGCTCGCTGCTTAATCCGAACTTCCCGGCGTCGCTGGGCAGCCGCACCCACACCTTGTCGCGTCAATTCGACGTGCTCGGCGGAGCACTGAGCTACAACGCGCCGGAGATGGCGACCGCGGCCGGCTACGGCTCGAGCCCGCACTTTCTCTATTCCGGCGTCGACAAGTCCGGCCGGCCGTTCCAGCTTATGGAAATTCTCTATGGCGGCATTCCGGGCCGTCCGATCGGCGACGGCCTGGACGGTCATTCGTGGTGGCCGCTGTTCCAGAATATCCCCAGCGAATACCTGGAGACCTACTATCCGATGCTGGTCGAAAGCTACACGACGATCATCGACAGCGGCGGCGCCGGCAAGCACCGCGGCGGCAACGGAGTCGAGAAGATCTTCTACTTTCTTGAGGACGGCGACATCTCGATCCATGACGACCGCCATGACACCCAGCCCTGGGGCATCCTCGGCGGCCGCCCGGCGGCGCGTTCGGAGAAATGGCTGGTGCGCAAGGACGGCGGCCGCGAGCCGCTGCCGTCCAAGATCGACAATGTGCGGGTCCGTACCGGCGACCGCGTCATCTTCCGCACCGCCGGCGGCGGCGGTTGGGGCGATCCGCTCGAGCGCGATCCGATGCGCACGCGCAACGACGTCGCGCGCAAGCTGATGAGCGAGACCAAGGCGCGCGAAGACTACGGCGTCGTTCTCACCGGCGCCCGCCTTGACATCGATCGCCGGGCAACCGACGAGCTGCGCGAGGGCATGCGACGGAATAGGAAGACTCCGAAGCTGTTCGATTTCGGAGAACGCAGGGCGAATGCTTCGGCCCGCGCCGTTCAAATGGCGTGAGCGGCTGCGGTTAATGACAATGCTGGAACGTCACGACATGGGGCGAGTGCGCTATGCTTGAAGTTGTTATCAGTCTGATCGTCATCGCGATCATCGTCATCGCGATCTTTTACATAATCTCGATTTGGATATACAAGCGCGCCCCATCCAATATGGGATTCATCCGCACGGGCTTCCTGGGCACGAAAATATGCCTGGGCAAGGGCGCCATCGTGCTGCCGGTGTTTCACGAGATCAGCTGGGTCTCGCTGGAAACCATCAAGTTCGCGGTCAGCCGCGCGCGCGAGCAGGCGATCCTGACCGCCGACAATATCCGCATCGATGTGAACGCCGAATTTTATGCGCATGTCGGTCACACCGAAGAAGCGGTGCTGACGGCAAGCCGCACGCTCGGCGAAAAGACCTTCGATGCAGAAAAAGTCCGCAACCTTCTCGAAGCCAAGGTGGTCGGCGCGCTGCGCAGCTTCGCCGCCACCAAGACGCTCAAGCAATTGCACGAGAACCGCGACGGCTTCGCCCGCGAGATCAAGGAAGATGTCAGCGAAAGCTTCGCCGCCAACGGCCTGATGCTCGAAGAAGTGACCATCGTCGCGCTCGAGCAATCGACCAAGGAATATTTCCGCTCCGACAACGTGTTCGATGCCGAAGGTCTCAAGGTCATCACCGAGATCACCTCCGAAGCGCGGCGCAAGGTGCATACCACCGAGAAGCAGACCACGGTCGCGATCCGCAACAAGGATCTCACCACCCAGCTCGAGCTCCTGGACATCGAGCGCCAGGAAGCGGTAGCCCGCGCCAGCCAGGACAAGGAAATCGCCAACGAGCAGGCCAAACAGCTGCGCGAGAAGCAGACCTTTGTGCTCGATCAGCGTTTGGCCGTGGAGCAGCGCGAACTGGAGAACGAAAAAGCGCTGGAACAGCTTCGCACCGAACGCGATATCGCGTTCACGGCGGAGGCCAAGCGCCGCGAAATCGCGCAGGTGCAAAAAGAGCTGGCGCTGGAGCAAGAGCGCCGCGATCGCGAGATCGCCCTGATCGGCAAGGCGCGGGAAGCCGAAATCGCCGAAATCACCCGCAGTCTCGCGCGCGAGCGCGCCGAACGCGACAAGTCGATCGATCTCGCCGCCAAGGAGCGCGAGCGGCAGGAAGCCGACATCGCCCGCAGCACGGCGGTCGCCGCCGCCGAAGAGCGGGCGCGCGATCAGCGCCATCAGGTCAGCGAGGAGACCGCGCTGTCGGTGCGCAAGCGCAGCCTGGAGACGCGGCTCGGCATTCTGCAGGTCGATCGCGACGAGGCGGTTGCGCTCGCCAAGCAGGAAAAAGAGATATCCGACGAGCGGGCGCGGATCTTGAGCGAGCAGCAGCGCTTCGTCCTCGACAAAAGATGGGAGGTCGAGCAGGAGGAAATCCGCAAGCAACAGGCGCTGGAAGCCGCGCAGATCAAAAAGGACATCGCCATCATCGAGGAAGCCTCGCAACGCGAAGCCGCCGAGATACGCAGCGCGCTTGGCCGGCAACTCGAGGAGATGAGCCGCGAGATTGCACTCATCGGCAAGGAAGGTGAGCGCGAGCGCACCGACATCGAACGCTTTCTGGCCCGCGAGCAGGCGGAGCGCGACCGCGAAATCGCGCTCGCCGCCAAGACCCGGGAACTGGAGCTTGCTGAAGCCAAGCGGCTCGCCAGCACCGCCGAGCGCACCAAGGCCGAGCACACTGTCGAATCGGTGCGCGTGGTGGCGGACGCCGAGCGTGCGCGTCAGGTCGAGATCATCGAGGCCGGCAAAGCCGCCGAAGCGCGACGGATCGAGGAGGAAAGCAAGGCGCAAGTGATGCGCATGCATTCGATCACCCAGGCCGAGGCGCGCAAGCTTGCCGCCGAACTCGAGGCCGAAGCCACCATGACCCGCGCCCGCGCCACGACCGAAGCGCAGAAGATCGGCGCCGAAGGCATCGAGCGCGAGGCGGGGGCGCGCGGCCGCGCCGAAATGGAGGTCGAGCAGCTGCGCATCGCCAACTCGCAGCGACAGCTCGAAGCCGACGCGACCGGGCTTGAGGCCAAGGCCGAAGCGCTCAAGAAGTATAACGAGGCCGCGACCTTCCTCGAGCTGGCGCGGTTGCGCATCGAAGCGGAGCGCGACGTTCATATCGATCAGGCCAAGGCAATGGGCACCGCTTTGTCGGGCGCGCAGATCCGCATGTATGGCGGCGGCGACAGCACCATGGACACGATCCGCGGCCTGTTCACCCAAGGCTTCGGCATCGGCGAGGTGCTCGAAGGTTTGGCGCAATCGCTTCCCGAGGGGCTGCGCCAGCGGCTGAGCGCCAACGGCATCCAGGGTCTGCTCGGGCGGCAGTACAATGGCAGCTCGCTGAAGCAGACTTATGAGCACCTCAACGCCCTGGTGCAGGAGCACCTGCGAACGAAAAAAGCACGTGAGGTCCCGTTCCCCGAGGCGCTCGCCCAACTGGAGGAGCATGCCGGCGAAAACGTCGACTTGCGCCAGGCGGTGAAGGTGTTGTCGGAGTTCAACCACGAAGGCGCGCTCGACGCCGTGCCGTTCGAGTCGGTGTGGAACATGATCAACGCCGTCGCGAAATCGGCGGGTTAAGTCGGCCAGGCGATGAGCGAGTTCGACGTCGTCCTCGAAAACGTATCCAAGACCTATCCGGGCGGCGCGCGTGCCGTCATCGATTTCAACGCGCAATTGAAGCACGGCGAATTCGTCGCCATGCTTGGGCCGTCCGGCTGCGGCAAGACCACGACCTTGCGCATGGTCGGTGGCCTCGAGGAGGTCACCGAGGGCAAAATCTTCATCGCCGGCAAGGACGTCACCGATCTGCCGCCGGCGCTGCGCGACACCTCGATGATGTTTCAGAGCTTCGCGCTGTTTCCCCATCGCACGGTCTTCCAGAACGTCGAGTTCAGCCTGAAGATGAAAGGCATGGAAAAATCCGCGCGCGACCGGCGGGTCTGGGAAATGCTGGAAATGGTGGGGCTTACGACGTTTGCGGAACGCCGGCCGCGCGATTTGTCCGGCGGCCAGCAGCAGCGCGTGGCGCTGGCGCGCGCCCTGATCAGCCGGCCGACCGTGCTGTTGCTCGACGAGCCGCTCGGGTCGCTCGATTTCAATCTGCGCCAGGCGATGATGATCGAGCTCAAGCGGGTTCAGCGCGACCTGAACATGACCTTCATCATGGTCACGCATTCGCAGCAGGAAGCGATGTCGTTGGCCGACAAGGTCATCGTCATGAGCGACGCAGTCATCCAGCAGATCGGCACCTCGCGCGAGGTGCATGAGAATCCGCGCACCAAATTCGTCGCCGAGTTCATCGGCAACAACAATCTGTTCCAGGGGCGGATCGAATCGCGCAGCGGCTCGATCGTCTTCGTCGAATCGCTCGGCCAGTTGCTCTATGTCAGAGTGCCGCCGGAGATCAAACACGTGCCGGTCGGCAAGACCGTGTGGTTTTCGGTGCGCGCCGACCTGATGAATACCGGCGAAAAGGAAGACATGGCGAACCGCATCGAGGGCAAATACATCGCCAGCGAATTTCTCGGCTCGCTCGGAACCGACGTCTTCGAAGTGGCCCCAGGGCACTATGTCCATGTCGAACAGCATCGCCACGCCCAGGACTACGCCTACAAGGTCGGCGAGCGTGAGACGCTGTGCTGGCACGCCGAGTCGGGGACCCTGCTCGAAGAGTCACGCAAGGCCGCGGACCGCAACGCGGCGTGACCGCGGCACAACGGAGTTTCTGCCATGGATACCGTTCCGGTCATCGACATCGCTCCATTCCTTGACGGCACGGCCAAAGGCGAGGCCGCTGTCGCGCAAGCGGTCGACAGCGCCTGTTCGACGCTCGGCTTTTTGATCATCGCCGGACACGGCGTTCCTGACAGCCTGATCGACGATATGCGAAAGACGTCGTTCGCCTATTTCGACCGGCCGCTCGAGGAAAAACTGACGCTGCGGATGCCGCCGGACCGCTATCGCGGCTACATCTCGCTGGGCAGCGAGGCGTTGTCTTATTCGTTGGGCGAGGAGTCGCCACCCGATTTCAAGGAATCGTTTTCGATCGGTCCGGTCGATCCTCCCGACGACGCCTACCACCGCGGCGCCGCTCCCGGCAAATTTTTTGCTCCCAATCTTTGGCCGCAATCCCCGCCCGGCTTCCGCCCGGTCTGGGAGGCCTATTACCGCGAGATGGAAAGAGTGGCGACGACGCTGATGCGGATTTTTGCGCTCGGCCTCGGCATGGACAAACACTATTTCGACGACAAGGTCGATCGCCACATCACCAATTTCAGCGTGCTGCACTATCCCGAGCAATCGAAGCCGCCGCTGCCCGGCCAGTTGCGGGCCGGCGCGCATACCGACTATGGCAGCCTGACCATCCTCAAGCCGGACAATGCGCCGGGCGGTCTGCAGGTGCAGAAGGACGGCGCCTGGATCGACGTGCCGACATTGCCCGGCACCTTTATCGTCAATCTCGGTGACCTGATGGCGGAGTGGACCAACGATCGCTGGGTGTCGACGCTGCACCGCGTTGTCAATCCGCCGCGCGACAAGGCGGTCGGCAGCCGCCGGCTGTCGATGGCGTTTTTCCATCAGCCGAATTACGACGCGGTGATCGAATGCCTGCCGACCTGCTCGGATGCCGCCCGGCCGGCCCGCTACGGCAAGACGACGTCGGGCGAGCATGTCTGGATGAAGATCAACAAGCACCGCACGCCGGAACTGGCAGCGGCCAAGGCGTAACATCGGGACGAACGCGAGGCGCAGCCCATGGAACGTTTCGTCAACGTCGCCGGCGCGCAGATGGGGCCGATCGCCCGCGACAACTCGCGGCAGCAAGTGGTGTCGCGGCTGCTCGAGCTGATGCGAGAAGCCAAGGCGCGCGGCAGCGATATCGTGGTCTTTCCGGAATTGGCGCTCACCACTTTCTTTCCGCGCTGGTGGATGGAGGACGACGCCGAGATCGACAGCTTCTTCGAGCGCGAGATGCCGAGCCCAGCGACGCGGCCGCTGTTCGAGACCGCGAAATCGCTGGGGATCGGCTTCTATCTCGGCTACGCCGAACTGGCCAAAGAGAACGGCGTCACCCGCCGCTACAACACCGCGATCCTGGTCGACAAGCACGCCGCGATCGTCGGCAAGTACCGCAAAGTGCATCTGCCGGGCCACGCCGACAACCGGCCGCACTATCCGTTTCAGCATCTCGAGAAGCGCTATTTCGAGCCCGGCGATTTGGGATTTCCGGTATGGCGCGCGTTCGGCGCCAATGTCGGCATGTGCATTTGCAACGACCGCCGCTGGCCCGAGACCTATCGGGTCATGGGCATGCAAAGCGTCGAGCTGATCGTGCTCGGCTACAATACGCCGACGCATCTGCCGTGGGTGCCGGTCTACGATCACCTGGCGGATTTCCATAACCACTTGTGCATGCAGGCCGGCGCCTACCAGAACAGCACGTGGGTCGTCGGCATTGCCAAAGCCGGCTACGAGGAGGGCAGCGAGCTTCTGGCCGGCAGCTGCATCGTCGCTCCGTCAGGCGAAATCGTCGCGCAGGCGACCGGCAAGGACGACGAAGTTTTCACGGCGAAATGCAATCTCGACATCAGCCGGCACAACAAAGAGGCGATGTTCAACTTCGCCGAGCATCGGCGCATCGAGCACTATCAGCTGATCACCCAGCGGGCGGGCGCGGTGCCGCCGGCTTGATGCTCTTGGCATTTCCTATCTGCGGATTGCTGGTTCGCCATCTGGGTATGCAATCAATCGCAGCAATTCCTCAATTGGCGCTGCCGTAGTTCGCCACCAGGTAATCGACAATGATCTTGGCATCGGCCGGCCCGATCGGCGCGCCGAACGCCGTGATCATCTTATCCACCTCGGTCTCCCAGCCCCGACGGTCGAGAAACGGCGCATTGATGCGCGGATAATCGAGCGAGTGGCAGGCGCCGCAATAGCCCTCGACAACCTCATGGCCGGCACCGGCCTTGAGCGTGACGCTCTCCTCGGCCCGGGCGCTAACACCGAAAAGCAGGGCAATCGGGACGATCAGAATGCGCCACATCGCTGCACCTCACACCACGGTTATGGTCAGCGGGCGGGGGACATTGTTGTGGTAGCCCGCCGGATTGAAGATCAGTTGGTCGGCTTGAGTCTGTTGGGCCGCATTGCCGGCTTTCGCCATCACCTGATAGACGCCGGCGCGCGGCGGCGTGAAGCGAAAGCGAAAAGCGCGAAACGCGAAGCGGCCGACGTCTTTGCCGAGTTCGGCCTCGCGCCACTTGACGCCGCCGTCGGTCGAAATATCCACGCGCCGGATGCCGTAGCCGCCGTCCCACGCAAGCCCGCGAATTTCGGCTGTTTCCTTGGCACGCATGATGCCGCCCGCTAGCGGCGCGGTGATCATCGAATTGACCACGATCTCCGTGATCGGCTCGTTGGCCGCCGTCATCTGCGAGACAAAATGCTGGATGATGGAAAACTTTCCGGTCGGAATCCGATAGGCGTTTTTCATCCAGAAGCCGGTGAAAGGCTTGGTCCAGGCCTCGATGCTGGTGAGATGTTTCATCCAATAGGTGGCGGTCCAGCCGGGCACGATGAGGCGGATCGGAAAGCCGTTATGATGCGGCAACGGCGCGCCGTTCATCGCGTAAGCGATCAGCGTATTGTCGTCGAGCGCCTTGTCGATGGGAATGCTCTTGACGAAATCGGGAGTGCCGTCGAGCACCGGTCCGTCGGCGCCGTTGACAACGATTTCGACCGTCTCCGGGCGCAGGTTTGCGCGGCCCAGCACGTCTTTCAACCGCGCCCCTGTCCACACCGCATTGCCGAGAGCACCCGACCCCCATTGCACGCCGGCGACGTGCGGCTCGGAAAAGCCGCGGCGATTGCCGGCGCATTGGCAGACCGCGGCAACCTCCACGGCAGCGAACTCGGAGCGCAGCTCCGCCAGACCGAATTCCAGTTGTTTGCCGGCTCCCTCGCCCCCGACCTTCAGCTTCCATTGCGCGGCGTCGATCTCGTCCGGGATTCCGGCAAGGTGATAACGAACGAAGAACGAGTCGTTCGGCGTGATTTCCGAGGTGAAATACGACAGCGGCGTTTCGTAATTCGGCGGACGATAGGACAGCTTGATCAACGGCCGTTTGCCGGGCAAGGCCTCGAGCACGGCGGTATCGTAGACGCCGCCGGGGAGGCCCTGCGGCAGGAACGATTTTTCGGCGGCGCGACCGGCGCGCGCAAGCGGTGCTGAGCCGGCTAGCGCCACGCCACCCGCGACCATCGCGCGACGACTGATCATGGCCTCCCCACGTTATCGGTCCGAATGCAAAGCGCTTAAATCTATTTCAAGTTTCACGATCCGCCTGGACTTTACGCTTTCCGAGTGCACGGTCGATTATCCGCAGACCAGCCGTATTGTTCCCCTTTGGCACGCCGAAATCTTGCCGCTGTTTTCCACCGGAAATGCTAAATCTTTCGGCAAGCACGATGACACTTGCATTCTTCGCGGCCGGCACCGACGCAATGCGCCCTACGGCGCGAGGTCGGATGCATACACGGTGACACCGACCGCTGGATCGATCGGATCGTCCCACGGCCGCCGCTCGATCATGCGGCAGGCGTCCGCATAGCCGGCCTGCCAGCGGGCATCGATTGCGGCTTGCGAGAAATCGAAATCGCGCGCGTTGGTCTCGCCGTCGATCGGCTCGGCATTGATCTCGACCAGATGCATCTGCGTGCCGCACCCCCAGGCCGCCAATTCCTTGGCTTCGGGCGTATCCTTGCGGTCCTCTGGCAGCATGTTGACCAGTTCGCGGACGACATGACGCATCCGATGAATTTGCGCTTGCCGCGCGATGTGGCTCTTGGTGCGGCTGCCGAACAGAATGTCCTTTTGCCGCATAAAGACCTGGGCGATGGATTCGGGCTCCAGTCCATGCGAATGCCAGATCTGCACCGCAAAGACGACGGAGCTTTGGCGTGGATCGTCATCGAACACCACTTCGACCGGCGTGTTTGAATAGATGCCGCCGTCCCAATAGAGACTCTCCCTCGATCCGCACCGCCGGAAACGACGGCGGAATGGCGCTCGAGCCCAGCACATGGACCAGATCGATCTTCTCGTTCTTGGTGTCGAAATAGCGCATGTGCCCGCTGCGTACGGTGACAAGCCCGATCGTGAAGCGCGGATGCCCGGAATTCACCCGGTCGAAATCGACCAGCGTCGGCAGCAGCTTCTTGAGCGGATCGACATGGTACAGGGCAGCGCGTTCAATCCCGACATTGGCGTCAACGCCGCGAACCAGGGCGGGGTTGGGATAATAAAAACCCGGCACCCCGACCAACAGCGGCGCCAGCTGATTCCAAGGTTCGATCCATTGATTGGCGAGGTGGGTCCAGAATTCCCGCAGCCGTTCGACCCGCTGCTCGATCGGATTTCCGGCAATGATGACGCCGTTGATCGCGCCGATCGACGTGCCGACCACCCAATCGGGCTCGATGCCGGCATCGTGCAGGGCCTCGTAGGCGCCAGCTTGATAGACCCCGGGCGCGCCACCGCCTTGCAGCACCAGGACCACTTGACCGGGAAGCCGTTCGCGATCCAGTGGCTTCGGCACGCGACGGGGTCCGTTGCTCAAGGTCATGTCGGTACCCTCTTAAGACAATGATCAAACGACGCCGCGCAATACCGAGCGGCCCATCAGCAACGCCGGCCAAATGCCTGCCCTGATCAGCGATCAAGTCACCGGTAAAATACAATACGTGTTCGATCCAAATCGGCAAGCCGCTCGGCGACGATGATGACAAAGCCGTTGAATTCATAGGAAAACGTCGCGGTCAAACCGATCGGGAGGCTTGCAATGTCAGCGGACGGGTTGGTCACGATCCCAAGCAGTCGTGGGCCGGCGGAAACCATGGCCAGGCTCGAGGCCGAAGTCCGGGCCAAGGGCATGACCGTGTTTGCTCAGGTCGATCACGCGGCGGGCGCGGCGGCGGTTGGACTGTCGCTGTTGCCGACCGATCTCCTGATCTTCGGCAATGCCAAAGGCGGCACGCCGCTCATGCAATCGGCCCAGACGATCGGCATCGATCTGCCGCTCAAGGTGCTGGTCTGGCAGGATGCGTCCGGCAAGACATGGTTGTCGTACAACGATCCGAGCTGGATCGCGAAGCGGCATGGGCTCGGGGCAGGGGCGGACGCGATCGTCAAAAACCTGACGGCGGCGCTTGCGGCGGTTACCGCGGCGGCAGCCGCCCCGCACTAGCTGTTTCCCCGCGCGACAACGCCCTTTGGTATTACTGTTCCGACGCGCCGGACCGGAGCTTGCAATTCCTGTATCCGAGCGTCAGCTTGATTTCCTTCGCCTCGCCATTGCGAAACGTCGTGAGATAAATCGCTGAGCCCGGCGCCTGCTTGGAAATGATCGGGGCGAAATCGCGCGCCCGCGCCAGCGGCGTGCCGTTGATGGCGGTGATCACGTCGCCGGCTTCGATCCCGGCTCGAGCGGCGGGGCCGCCCGGCCTAGGCCGGCCGAAAATTGCGCCATAGGGTCTTACCATCCCGAGGCTATCGGCGAGTGGGCGGGTCATCGGGCTCACTTTGGCGCCGATCCGGCCGCAGAAGACGGAACCGGTTTGAGTTGCGGCATCGGCTGGTCGGGCTCGATCGGCCAGGACAAGGCCGCAAATCAGGACGGCCGCACAGATCGCGATGCGCACAAATCCTCCACGCCGCTACGATCATCGTCGCGACGCCCGACGTCGATGCCGAACGCCGGCGATGGCGCGGTGGGCGGCGATCTACCACTCAAACGGGAGATGTTGCAAACCCGGCGGCTATTCGGCGCGGCGCTGGGGCCGCCGTCGTCCAGACATTCGTGCGAATACCCGCGCTGACCTGCTCCATCTCATCGGCCTTCATCTCATCGCCGTCTCGTTGCCGAGCGGTGACTAAATTTGTCCAGACTGTAAGATAAATGATGATTCTTTTTCCTGCAGCGGCCATGATCGACAGCCTTAAGCCGGTGTCGACGGCGACCTCGTCATGCAAGATCTGCGGCGGCGTCGCCGCGCTGTTCGGCGTCGTCGACTTTCATAAATCGTGCGATGAGGAGCGCGGCGTTCGCTTCCCGCTATCGGGCGTGCCGATCTATTACCGCCGTTGCGCGGAATGCAAATTTCTCTTCACCGACGCTTTCGATGATTGGAGCATCGAGCAATTCAAGACGCACATCTATAATGACGACTACAAGCTCGTTGATCCCGACTATCGTTCGGTGCGGCCGCGCGCCAATGCCGACGTCGTGGCGCAGCTGTGGGGAGCGATCAAGACGGAAACGCGCGTCCTCGACTATGGCGGCGGCAACGACGAATTTTG
Organism: uncultured Alphaproteobacteria bacterium; assembly: GCA_963829395.1. GTDB lineage: Bacteria > Pseudomonadota > Alphaproteobacteria > Rhizobiales > Xanthobacteraceae > BOG-931. The sequence continues at coordinate 179,452 of CAWHHX010000012.1, forward strand.
CACCGCGCTGCGCGACGCCGGCTTTCCGGTAGCGGCCACCTTCGATCCGATGGTGCCGGAACACGCCACGCGCCCGGCGGGCAAATTCGATCTGGTGACAAGCTTCGAGACATTCGAGCATTTGCCCGACCCGGCGGCGGGAATTGCTTCGATCCTTGAATTTGCGGCAGAGCCCGGAATGATCTTTTTCACGACGCTGCTGCAGCCGCAGGATTTCGAGCAGCAAAGGCTGAATTGGTGGTACGTCGGACCGCGCAACGGCCACGTCTCGTTGTTCTCGAAAGACGCATTGACGAAGGCGTGGAATCGGCACGGCTATCGGGTAGCGTCCTTAGCCGATAACGCCCACATTGCCTTTCGAACGTTGCCGGCGTTTCTCGCGCATCTGCAAAAGTAGACGGCCCTTCGCAGCTAACCGATCCGGTCATCCTTTCGGAATCATCATCCCGAGAGCGCGGGCTGCAACGTCGGGATGTTCGCCCGACGCCCGACACCACAACATCAATCACCAACAAGAGCGGGCCGGGTTTTAGCCAACAGCCACGAACAAATATCGAGAGCAAAGGCTCTAAGTGCTTGTTTATTCTTAAGGAGCTCGTCCGTTCGTTCGCGAGCAGAGCGCACGGCAAATTGGCGGAAGGGGTGGGATTCGAACCCACGAGACGGTTGCCCGACTGCCGGTTTTCAAGACCGGTGCCTTAAACCACTCGGCCACCCTTCCGCACCTGCAACATCAAATACTTAGCAACGGCGAGGGCAGAACAAAAGCGACAACGGCACCCTACGGGGAAATGTTCGTCATTAAATCAACTCAGCCCAACCGGAGCGATTGCGGCATCCGAAGAAAGTCCGCCCGGAAAGGAAAAGCCCCGGGAATTGTCTAAGCCCCGAGACGGCCGACGGCGGTCAGTAGGGCACAATGATTTCTCGCAGCACCGGCAGCAGCAGTTCGTGCAGGCGATCCATGTCGTCGGGGAATGCCGTGCTGATCCGACGATAGCTCGCGGCAAAAGGTTCGCTGGCCTCGGCCCAATCTGCGTATCGTTGAAGCCGCTCGGCGAACGGCGCGTTCGGGGTGTCGCGTCGCCATGCCATGAAGGCTTTCTCGGCTTCGAGCGTCCGCCGAAATTCGGATTCGATCGTCAAAAAGATCGACTCCGCGTTTCTTTCGTCCCGGCTGCTCACGGACACCCTCGTCGATTTGAACCCGCTCCACCGGGTTTGGCTAGACGATTGGTTGTGCGTCTACGCGGGACGCATAAACCAGAGTAGCACCGCACCGGCCCGCCGTCAGCGGCGGAAACGGCGCGACCACCCGGGCACCCTCCTGCGAGTTGATCTTGCTGCAGTTTTCCGGCCGCGTAGGACAGCGTTCCCGAACGATTGGGCCTGCAATTCTCGGCGAGCAAATGCGGCTGGATAAGGATATTGGCGGCGTCGGTCTAAGCGATGCCGACGGGACTGGCTGCCGGCACTCGCCAAGGAATGCAAGGGCGACTTTGGCCGGGCTTTTTCTTTTCGACGTGTTAATATATACCGTGACCAAGACCAATCCGATTGGAGAGAATAATGCCCAAGGGCACGGTGAAGTGGTTCAATTCGCAAAAAGGCTACGGATTTATTCAGCCCCAGGGCGGCGGCAAGGATGTGTTTGTCCACATCTCGGCGGTCGAGCGGGCCGGCCTCAGCAATCTCAACGAAGGCCAAGTCGTTGAATTCGAGGAAGTCTCGAACAAGGGCAAGACCTCAGCCGAAAACCTCAAGGTTCAGCACTGATTTTATTGCGGCTCACGCCAGCCGATAACGGCAGCCTCGATCCGGCTGCCGGTTTCGACGCTTTGCCATACGCCATCGTGCCAGCGGCACAGAAACGGGATGACGTAGGTGCCGACGTGATCTTCGCATAGGATTTCGAGCGGTTCGTCCGTTGGTGGCGATCCCTCGTGATCGAAGGCGTCGATACGCTCTTGCCGTGTTGCCATTTGCGAACAGTGCGCTTCCGTCAGGGTGTTGTGTGCCGCTGATCGGCGTCCGGATCGTCGGCCGGCGCCTTCGAACGGTTCGCCCGGTTTGAACGCCGGCCAGAATTTTGCATCCCGGCCTTGATCTCATAAACAAGCAAGCCAGACCTGGGCATCCATCGCCGCAGGGTATGTGGTTGCGGCGACGGTTGCTACCGCTTTTGCTGCAAAACGGGCGGCGCGACGGCTGTCGGAAGCCGCGGCTTCTCCCGTCCGGGGAACGCGGTCTGGGCGTCACTGCTGCGGCAAGCCCTCGACCGCAAACGAACGAAACATCGCGTACTTCTCGCCGATTTTTCGGATGTCATCGTAGTCGGGACCGTGTCGCCACGCCGCGATTTGCTCGGGGCTGTCCCAAACCTGGATCACAACACGGGTCGGTGCAGGTCCTTCAAGCTGAGTCACATTGAGACTGGCCGCCAGAATCCGGCCGCCCGCTTTTCTGATGCTCGCCTGAGCGACCGGCGCGTATTCGTTGACATAGCCGCTGACGTTCCTGACGGCGATTTCCGTCACCACGTAAACCGGCGGCTTGGCCTGCGCATGGAGCCCGCCCATGGCGGCGGCGCCGAGCCCGACGCCCGCCAGCATTGCCAATGCCACTGCATACCGCGTTCTCATGGGTGTTCCTCCCGATGGGTGACAGGAATGTCGACTATCGACGGCTAAACTTCCTGGACAATACCCTCCGCCACGACGGCCGGTACGACGGCAAGTTTAGTACCCGCAACAATAGCGGACGAATTTCAAGTCGGGTGCCATCACCGCCGACGACGTCGAACGCGCGCGGCATCACCAACCGCTCAAGGAGCACGACGATGTCAGCAGCCGGATTGGGCCGGCGCTGACCCGGCTGTCCTGCCGTTTTTCCGGTGCCGGACCGCCGTCAAAATTCACGATTTTCGAGCCCATTTTGGCCGCAAAAACCCCGCTCGATAGCGCCTGCCGGCATGGTGAAAGTCCCCGAAACAACGCGGTAGACATTTTAGCCAATACGTGCTTTGTCAGGGCCAACCGAGCCATATAGCGCCGGCCAAATCCTCAAAAACACGAGCTGGATAGTCAGAAGAAGGGCATCGTTGCCAATGACGACAATTGCTATGAACTTGGTCGAGTACTTTCAGGACAGGCGTGAAGCAACCTGGGAGACGCTGGTGCGAGTCACGTTCGGTACGTTCATGGGCGGTCTCGTTCTCTTGCTGATCCTTCTCTATTCGGGCGTGCCGATCGTCTGATCACGACAAAGCTTTGCCCCCATCGCGCGGGCAAGCGCACCCCCTTCAACATTCTCACACAAACAAACACGACGTTGGCGGTGGCCTCGAGTTGGGCCACCGCAACGCTCCATTCACTATCGACGATCCATCGCCCATTTTTGCCACAATCTGACCACGCTCGGGTTTAATACCTTGCGGGTGGGATCGGGGACGATGCGGGGTCGATATCGCGCGACAGCGAGACGTTTTGCGCCAATCGGCGCCTGCGCCATGCTCTGCGCGGTTCTCGCCAATTGCTCCAACGGGGTCGACTCGCGCTACGGCGTATCGCCAAGCCCGCGTGTCGTCGCCGACGGCGATGCGGTGCCCAAGGGCGGCGGCAGCTATCATATCGGGCCGCCGTACACGGTCGCCGGCCGCACCTACGTCCCCGAGGACAATCCGCATTATCAGGCCACGGGTCTCGCCTCCTGGTACGGCGACGATTTCCACGGTCGCTTGACCGCAAACCGCGAGGTCTTCGACCTCAACGGGATTACCGCGGCGCACCCGACGCTGCCGTTGCCAAGCTATGCGCGAGTGACGAATCTCTCGAACGGCCGCTCGCTGATCGTGCGCATCAACGACCGCGGGCCCTATCACGGCAACCGCATCATCGACGTTTCCACGAGATCCGCGGAGCTGTTGGGCTTCCGCTCAAGCGGCACGGCCTGGGTGCGGGTCGAATACGTCGGGCGTGCTCCGCTCGAAGGCTCCGACGATCGGATCCTGGCGGCAACGTTGCGCCAGGACGAGCCGGCGCCCGCTCCCGGTACCGTCAGGCTCGCCGCCACGCGGATCGTGCCGGCGGGAGCGACTGCTTCGATCGAGCGCAATACCCACTTCGCCAGCGCCGCGGCCAACGATGCCGAGACTGCCGGCACGCGGCCGTTATCCTACGCGGCCGGGCCGAGCGGCCGGGACGGCACCGACCAATACCTCAACGGGCGCGGGCTCTACTGAAATCCGGCGTCTCCTAATAAACGCCGTGCGTCACTTTGGCGTGCGTGCACCGCCCGCCGCGCCCTATTGCGCGCCACAAGTTCGCGTGACAATGGGTTTCTCACGCGCGGGGCGCGTCGGAGGCTTCCTTGCGAACCGGGCATCGTCTGCGCTTGCGGCCAACATGGTCGGCTTATGCCGTAGCGGCCGGTTTGCTGGCCGGCTTGGCCGGCGCTCAGGCCGCCTCGAACATGACCGTACGGAAGGACGAAACCTTCCAGACCAACCTTCCTGCGGCTTTGCTGTTCGACCCCGAAAGCGACAGCGTCCTGTTCGAGAAGAACGGCGAACAGCTCGTCGCCCCGGCGAGCCTCGCCAAGCTGATGACGCTCGAATTCGTGTTCAATGAAATCAGGCAAGGCCGCGTCAAGCTCACCGATGAGTTCGTCATCAGCGAGAACGCCTGGCGCAAGGGTGGGGCACCCTCGCACGGCTCGACCATGTTCGCCGCCATTCACAGCCGCATACCGCTCGACGACCTGATCCACGGCATCATCGTCAACTCCGCCAACGACGCTTGCATCGCCATCGCCGAGGCATTGGCCGGCAACGAGGCCGAATTCGGCGCCAAGCTGACGCAGCGGGCGCGCGAAATCGGCCTGGAAAAATCGACCTTCACCAACGCCACCGGCTATTCCGACCCCAACTTGCGGGTCACGCCGCGCGAAATGGCGCTGCTCGCGCGCCACATCATGCAGACCTACCCGGAGTTCTACCCGTACTTCGCCGAGCGTGAGTTCACCTGGAACAAGATCCGGCAGCAAAATCGCAATCCGCTGCTGGCGATGGGCATCGGCGCCGACGGCCTCAAGACCGGCGAGACCTCCGAAGCGGGCTTCAATCTCGTCGGCTCGGCGGTGCAGAACGATCTGCGCCTGATCGTCGTGGTCACCGGCGCCACGTCGGAAAAGGAACGGGCCGACGAGGCGCGCAAGATGCTCGATTGGGGCTTCCACGGCTTCGAAGCCCGGGTGTTGTTCGCCGAAGGGCAAACGATCGGCGAAGCCAAAGTGTTCGGCGGCGAGCGGGGCTACGTTCCGCTGGTCGGGCCCGGCACGATCCGGGTGATGATGCCGCGCAACGGCAGCGAGCGTCTGATTGCGCGTATCGTCTATACTGGGCCGGTGCCGGCGCCGATCGGCAAGGGTCAAAGCATCGGCAAGCTGAAAGTCTGGCGCGGCGACAATCTCGCCCTCGACGTGCCACTGCAGGCGGCCGACGACGTTGGCAAGGGCAGCATGTCCGGCCGCGCGATGGACGCGGCGACGGAGCTGATGATCGGTCTATTTCGGGCCGGCGTGAGCCGGCTATGATGGCCGCCGGCAGGCCTGCGACCGCGCCTCGAGGCATGCCGCGGCAACGCCGTAATCCCCACATAACTGTCGAAGGTCGCACGCTATGGTCGATATCTCGCGCGACAACTGAATAAAGAGCCGTAACGATTTGAAACCAAGAGCATTTTTCCGGCCTTCATTATCCGGCAGCGTGGCCTTGATGCGGCTCATGCGACTCGCCGCGATTGGAACCGTGCCATGACGGGAAAGTTCATCACCTTCGAAGGCGGCGAGGGGACCGGCAAGTCCACCCAGGCGGCGATGTTGGCGTTGCGGCTGGAAGCGCTTGGCATCGGCGTCAAGCTCACCCGCGAGCCCGGCGGTTCGCCGGGTGCGGAAATCATGCGTCACGTCCTTCTCTCCGGCGCGGCCAAACCGTTCGGCCCCGAGGCCGAGGCGATGCTGTTCGCTGCGGCCCGCGACGACCATATCCAATGCACCATCCTGCCGGCGCTCGCCGCCGGCAAGTGGGTCATCTCCGACCGCTTCGCCAATTCCACGCGCGTCTATCAAGGCGTTGTCGGCAAGGTCGATGACCGCTTCATCAAGGCGCTCGAACGCGTCTCCGTCGGCGATCTGCGCCCCGACCTGACATTGGTCCTCGACGTTCCCGCCGCGCTCGGGCAGCGGCGCGCGGCTGGACGCCGCGGCGGCTCGAGCCCCGATCGTTTCGAGGCGGAGGCCATCGATTTTCACGACCGGCTGCGTCACGCCTATCTCATGCTGGCCGCGGCCGAGCCGGATCGCTGCGTGATCATCGATGCCACCGCACCGAAGAAAATGGTGGCCAAGCATATCTGGCAGGCGGTCAGCGCACGCCTTCATCCGGCGGCCGCACCGCTGAGCCTGGCGGATGCCGCCTCGTGAGCGCATCCGAGCACGACATCGACGAAGCCAAGCCGCCCCGCCTGACCGACAAGCTGTTCGGCCATGCCGGCACCGAGGCCGCGTTTCTGGCGGCTTATCGCGGCGGACGGGTGCCGCACGCGTTCATGCTCATCGGCCAGAAGGGCATCGGCAAGGCGACGCTTGCCTATCGCATGGCACGCTTTGTGTTCGCTCATCCGGACCCGGCGGCGCCGGCCGTGCAGGCCGTGCCATCGCTCGCGATCGACCCCGAACATCCGGTGGCCCGCCGGGTGGCGGCGCAGGCGCACGGCGATCTCCTCGTCCTCGAGCGCACGCCCAACGACAAAGGCGTGCTGCGCCAGCAGATCGCCGTCGAAGACGTCCGCCGCACGGTATCGTTTTTCGGCGCGACCGCAGGCGAGGGCGGCTGGCGGGTCGCCATCGTCGACGCGGTCGACGAGCTGAACCGCGCCGGCGCCAACGCACTGCTCAAGGTCCTCGAGGAGCCGCCGCAGCGCGCGCTGTTGCTGCTGGTGTGCCATTCGGCATCGCGCGTCCTGCCGACGCTGCGCTCACGGTGCTCGGTCATGCCGATGCGGCCATTGGCGCAGACCGACGTCGCGCATGCGCTGGCCGCTTCGGTCGGCGCCGCGGCCGACGATCCGCACGTCGAGGCCGCGGCCGCCGCGGCCGACGGCAGCGTGGCGCGCGCGCTGGCGTTCCTCGATGCGGACGCGTTGGCGCTGCGCCAGCGCACGCTCGACGAACTCGATCGGTTGCCAGCGCTGAATACCAACACCCTGCACGCGCTCGGCGAGGCGCTCACCGGCACCGATCCGCGGCCGCTCGGCGCTTTTGTCGATACCGTCAATAGCTGGCTGTCGCGATGGCTCGATCGCACGAAGAACGATGGCGGCGGCTTGGCGCGGATGGCGCTGCTGGCGGAGGCGTGGGAGCGGATCAATGCGGCCGCGCGCGACGCCGAAACCTACAATTTGGAGCGAAAACCCCTGGTATTCAGCGTGTTCGGCTTGCTTGCCGAGGCCACCCGCGGTTGATACCTATGCGCCCGTCATTGGCCGGGCGAAAGGCGCGCAGCGCCGTCTTCGCGCTTCGGTTCCGGCCTTTGATCATTCAAGGCGCCGCCACATGGGTCGCACCATGTGGATGACGTCACTTTACACGGATGACGCCACCTTACGGGCGGCAATTTTCCAGCGCGGAATTCAATGGCTGCCAAGCCCTATTACATCACCACCGCCATCGCCTATCCCAACGGCGTGCCGCATATCGGTCACGCCTACGAAGCGATTGCGACCGACGCGATCGCCCGCTTCATGCGGCTTGACGGCTATGACGTGTTTTTCCTGACCGGCACGGACGAACACGGCAGCAAGATGCTGCAGACCGCGGCCAAGGAGAAGCTGACCCCGCGCCAACTGGTCGAGCGCAACGTGCCGCGCTTCCAAGCCATGGTGAAGTTGCTGAATTGCTCGAACGACGATTTCATCCGCACCACCGAGCCGCGCCACTACATTTCGTCGGCCGCAATCTGGGAGGCCATGCAGGCTTCCGGCGACATTTATCTCGACAAATATTCCGGCTGGTACTCGGTGCGCGACGAGGCCTATTACGACGAGAGCGAAACCAGGCTCGACGACAAGGGACAACGCGTCGGTCCCCAGGGCACGCCGGTCGATTGGGTCGAGGAGGAGAGCTACTTTTTCAAGCTCTCGGCCTATCAGGACAAGCTGCTGAAGCTCTATGCCGACGATCCGAACTACGTGCTGCCGCGCGAGCGGCTGAACGAGGTCATGAGCTTCGTCAAAGGCGGCCTGCAGGACCTGTCGATCTCGCGCACCACGTTCGATTGGGGCGTGCCGGTGCCGGGCGACCCGAAGCACGTCATGTATGTCTGGGTCGATGCACTGACGAACTACATCACTGCGGTCGGCTATCCCGACACCGACAGCGAAAAATTCCGCCGTTATTGGCCGGCCAATCTGCATGTGATCGGCAAGGACATCGTGCGCTTCCACGCCGTGTATTGGCCGGCTTTCCTGATGTCGGCGGGCGTCGCCGTGCCGCGGCGCATTTTCTCCCACGGTTTTTTGTTCAATCGCGGCGAGAAAATGTCGAAATCGGTCGGCAACGTCATCGATCCGTTCGATCTGGTGAAAGCCTACGGCGTCGATCCGCTGCGCTATTTCTTCCTGCGCGAGGTGCCGTTCGGGCAGGACGGCAATTACAGCCACGAAGCGATCATCAACCGCATCAACGCCGACCTCGCCAACGATCTTGGCAATTTGGCGCAGCGTTCGCTGTCGATGATCGCGCGGCAGCTCGGCGGCGTGCTGCCGAGCCCGGCGGCGTTGAGCGCCGCCGACAAGGCAATCCTCGACGCCGCCGACGCCATGATCGGCAAGGCGCGCGACGTGATGGCGACCCAGCAATTGCACCAGGTGCTCAACGCGGTCTGGGCCGTGGTCGCCGATGCCAATCGCTATTTCGCCGGCGAGGCGCCGTGGGCGCTGGCTAAGACCGATCCGGCGCGGCAGGGCACGGTGCTTTACGTGACGGCGGAGGTCTTGCGGCAGATCGCCATCCTGGCGCAGCCGTTCGTGCCGGGATCGGCGGAGAAGCTGCTGGATCTTCTGGCGGTACCGGCCGACGAGCGGACGTTTGCCTTCCTCGGCGGCAAGCATCGGCTCGCCGCCGACGTGAAGCTGCCGCCACCGGCGCCGGTCTTCCCGCGCTATGTCGAGGCGGAGGCGCCCGCCGCGCAATAGCCATGCTGATCGACAGCCATTGCCATCTGGATTTTCCGGATTTTTCCAACGAGCTTGACGACGTTGTCGCGCGCGCCCGCGCCGCCGGGATTGCGCGCCTGGTCACGATCTCGACGCGCGTGCACCGCTTCGCCGGCGTGTTGGCAATCGCCGAGCGCTTCGGCGACGTCTATTGCTCGGTCGGCACGCATCCGCATTACGCCCATGAGGAATTGGAGGTCACGGCGGCTGACCTCGTGACCTACACACGGCATCCAAAGGTGGTGGCGCTCGGCGAAGCCGGTCTCGACTACCATTACGACAACAGCCCCCGCGATGCGCAGGAGCGCGGTTTTCGCACCCACATCGCCGCGGCGCGCGAGGCCGGGCTGCCGCTGGTCATTCACACCCGCGAAGCCGACGCCGACACCGCACGTATCCTCGAAGAGGAAACCGGGCAGGGCGCCTTCCCTGCCGTGCTGCATTGCTTCACCGGCGGCGCTGATCTCGCCCGCCGCGCCATCGCGCTCGGGCTCTTTATTTCCTTTACCGGCATCCTGACCTTCAAGACCTCGACGGCGCTTCGCGCCATCGCGGCCGAGCTGCCGGCGGACCGGATTCTCGTCGAGACCGACGCGCCCTACCTCGCGCCCGGTCCGTTCCGCGGCAAGCGCAACGAACCGGCTTACGTCGTCGAAACCGCCAAGGTGTTGGCCGAGACCCGCGGCGTTTCTTGCGATGAGATCGCGCGCCAAACGTCCGAAAATTTCTTTCGCCTGTTTCGCAAAGTGCCGCGGCCGGCCGGCGCGGATGCGTCCGACCATCCGCCCGTCACGACGTCGGCCGCATGACGCTGAAGTTCACCATTCTCGGCTGCGGCTCTTCTGCCGGCGTGCCGCGGCCGGCACTGGGCTGGGGCGCCTGCGATCCAAACAATCCGAAGAACCGCCGGCGGCGCACATCGCTTCTGGTCGAGCGGCCCGGCGCCGGCGGCGTCACCCGGGTTTTGATCGACACCTCGCCCGATTTGCGCGAACAGCTCATCGACGCCGACGTCGATTGGCTCGACGGCGTGTTCTACAGCCACGAGCACGCCGACCACACCCACGGCATCGACGATCTGCGCTCGCTGTTCATCAAGCAGCGCCGCAGGCTCGACGTGTACATGGACGAGACCACCGCAAAGGTAATGCGCGCCCGCTTCAGCTATTGCTTCCAATCGCCGCCCGGCAGCGAATATCCGCCGATCGCGACCGAGCATCCGTTGACGGCCGGCCAGCCCATCACCGTCACCGGGCAGGGCGGCGCGATCACGGTGCTGCCATTGCCGCAGGAGCACGGCGACATTCCATCGCTCGGCTTTCGCTTCGGCAATTTCGCCTATTCCTGCGACCTCAGCGGCATGCCGGCCGAAACCGCCGCCGCCTTGACCGGCCTCGAAGTCTGGGTGGTCGATGCGCTCCGCTATCGGCCGCATCCGAGTCATTTTTCGCTGGCCGACGCGCTCGGCTGGGTCGAGCGGCTCAAGCCCGCGCGCGCCATTCTGACCAACCTTCACGCCGACCTCGACTACGACGTCCTGCGTAAGGAATTGCCGCCGCACGTAGAGCCTGGTTTCGACGGAATGACGTTCAGCGTCGGATGAAACCGCCATTTCCTGCGGGCTTTCAGAGATATTCCATAATATGTCTTATGCGAATGGCGGCATGTTAGAGCCGGTCCGCACAAATTCGCGAAACATGGAACTATGGGTTCCCTATCGCGTTCCCGTCACACCCTGGCCGCGTTTTACCGAATTCACGGGCGAACCGGTCAGGCCGATTGCAACCCCTCATTCCGCAAGGTGACCGCCGTGAGCAAAGTCCGAGCCCTCGACACGCGCAGCAAGTCTGCCGCGCTTGATACGCCGACCGATCTTTCCGCCGACGCGGTCAGCCAGATTTCAGCCAAGCTCAATGAAATCCTGGCCACGACATTCGCGCTCTATCTCAAGACCAAGAATTTTCACTGGCACGTCAGCGGCCCGCACTTTCGCGACTATCATCTGCTGCTGGACGAACAAGGCGAGCAGATTTTCGCCTCGACCGACGACATCGCCGAGCGCGCGCGAAAAATCGGCGGCACGACGCTCCGGTCGATCGGCCAGATTGCCAAGCTGCAGGGCATCGAAGACAACGACGAGAGTTATGTGGCGCCGGGCGACATGCTGCGCGAACTGATGGCCGACAATAAAACGACGGTCAAAGCGATGCGCGAATGTCATGAGATTTGCGACAAGCACGATGATGTCGCGACCGCAAGCCTGCTGGAGAATTTCATCGACCAAGCCGAGCGCCGGACTTGGTTCCTGTTCGAAGCGAGCCGCAAGGCCGACGGCTCCGGCCACTAGTTTATGCGCGGCGGCCGTTTATTAACAGCGGCCCGCCGGTCGAAGTCGCAGCTCCTCAAGGGGTCTGATAGGTTCCCTCCTCCAATTGGGAACTTGTCATGACCCCTTCGCGCGACATCGGCCGGCTGATCGAGATCATGGCCGCGCTGCGGACGCCCCAGACCGGCTGCCCGTGGGATCTGGAGCAGAATTTCGCGACCATCGCCCCCTACACGGTCGAAGAAGCCTACGAAGTAGCCGACGCCATCGCGCGCGACGATCTTGCCGATCTCGAGGAAGAGCTCGGCGACCTCCTTCTGCAGGTCGTGTTTCACGCCCGCATGGCGCAGGAGCAAGGGGCGTTCGCGTTCGGCGATGTGGTCGAGGCGATCACCGCCAAGCTTATTCGCCGGCATCCGCATGTCTTCGGCGACCGGAAGGCAATGGACCCGCAGTCGGTCAAAGGATTGTGGGAAGACATCAAGGCGCAAGAGAAACAAGAGAAACAAGAAAAACAAAAAAAACAAGCCAAGCAAGAAACCAAGGTCGCCGGCGGCAAGCCGGCCGACGAAGGCGCACTCGCCGGCGTCCCGGTCGCCCTGCCCGCGCTGACACGCGCTCTGAAACTGCAAGCCAAAGCCAGCAAAGTCGGCTTCGACTGGAACGATCCGCGCGCCGTGTTGCGCAAAATTCGCGAAGAGACCGACGAGATCGAGGCGGCGCTCGACGCCAACGCATCAGACGCCGCGGCCGAAGTCGGCGATCTGTTGTTCGCCGCTGTCAATCTCGCACGTCATCTTGACGCCGATCCGGAGGCGCTGCTGCGAGCGACCAACCGGAAATTCGAACGGCGTTTCGCGGCGATCGAGGACGCCCTGTCCGCGCAGGGCAAGGCGCCACAAGACGCCACGCTCGCCGAAATGGACGCGCTGTGGAATCAAGCGAAGGCGCGGGAATAGCCTTCGCGCCGCATTCAACGCGGTTTCAACCGCGCATCACATTATTGCAATAGAACAACTTTAGGATTTATTGTTTCGCGAGGGTCCGCGCGAAGGTGGACCTCCGGGAGGAGTACGCACAGCGAATACGCGGCGCGCCGGGGCAGCATGGTCCGCCGGCCGCCGGCAGCAGGCAAAAACAACCGATCATTGAGGGGGCAAACATGAAGGCTGTAGCGTTCGCCAACAATGATATCGCGGTGGTGGCCTGGACGTTCGGCGGCAAGCTGCCGAACTGCCTCGGCTTCGCGGTCTACCGGTTGGACGTGCGGGCGGGCACGGAAACCTGCCTGCCCGCGTTGGCCACGTTTTCCGGCCAGCAAGCCACGCCGGGGCGCACAACGGCCGACGACCCGGTGCAGAAATTCTTCTGGAAGGACGTCTACGCCCAGCGCGGCGGCACCTACAAATACAAGATCGTGCCGATGACCGGCACGCCCGGCAATCTGCAGCCGATGCCTTACGGGCCGGTGATCTCCAACCAGGTCCAGCTCAGCCCGAACTACGGCACGCTGGCGGCCTATTTCAATCGCGGAATTCTCGCGACCCAGGCGACGGCGCATGTATTGACCGACGGTTCGCCGGCCGGCTCGATGGTGGCCGCGCTTAAAGCGCATATCGTCAAACAAGGCGATCCGCTGCGCCTCGATCTGGCCGGTCAGATGATCGAGGCGCTGACCACATTGTCGGATGAAGCCGCCGGCGATGGCGGCGACGTCTATTGCGCGCTCTACGAGTTTGAAGATCAAGAGCTGATCGACCACCTCGCCAAGCTGAAGGGCAAGGCTCACGTCATATTGTCCAACATGCCGGGCACGACCGACGACAAACAAAAGACCAACGACACCTACGCCGCCGAACGCAAGCAGATCCACGATGCCGGGGCCGACGTCATCGACCGCTTCATGCCGAGCGGTCATATCGGCCACAACAAATTCCAGGTGCTCGACAAAGGCGGCCCGCAAGCCGTGCTGTTCGGCTCGACCAACTGGACCGCCAACGCGCTGTGTGCGCAAACCAACAATTCGATCATCGCGCGGTCGCCGGCATTGGCGTCGGCGTACAAGGACTACTGGACCAGGCTCAGGTCGGACACCCAGCCGCCGGGAACGAACGGCAAGGCGCAACAATCCAGCGAATTCCGCGGCGACAACGCCAAACGCATTCCGCCGATCGCCCTCGAAGACGGCAGCGGCACGGTCGATCTGTGGTTTTCGCCAAACACGCCCCATGCGCGCGGCAAGACCCACGGCCCGAACGAAACCCGGCCGCCGGATTTGACCGAAGTCTTCGACATCATCGCCAATGCCCAGCACGCGATCGTGTTCCTGGTGTTCGAGCCGGGAGCGCCCAGCATCGTCGATGCCATCGCCGATGCCTTGAAGGCGAAGCCCTCGCTGTTCGTGCGCGGCGCCGTGACCGCGTCGCAGGCGTCGGGAGAGTTCTACACGGCAATTCACGGCGGCGGCGACGACGGCAAGCCGGCAAAGCACCAGAAGGGCGATCCGCCGCTGCCCGAGGACTACCGCGTGATCCGTGCGCAAGGCCTCACGGCCAACGACGCCTTCGGCCAGTGGGAGCAGGAACTCAACCAGGCCGGTCACGCGATCATCCACGACAAGATCATCGTGGTCGATCCGTTCTCCGATAATTGCGTGGTGGTAACCGGGAGCCACAATGAGGGTTACACCGCGTCGTACAACAACGACGAGAACATGGCGATCATCCACCAACATCGTGCGATCGCGGAGGCCTACGCCGCGCATTGCCTCGACGTCTACGATCATTACGCATGGCGCTACTGGCTGAACATCGACAAGGACAAGGCCTGGCACTTCCTCGCCGCCGACGACAGCTGGCAGGACTTGTATTTCTCCGCGGACAACCAAGTTAAGTCCGCCGAGCTCAACTTCTGGCTCGGCGCAACGCCGGCGGCCGACGCGCTGACGACGCCAAACGACAGCGCCGCCGTGCGCCCGCGCCCTGCCCTGCAAGCGCAGACCGGCGGTATCACACCGGCCGTCGGCCCGCACTCGGCGGCCGCACATTCGAGCGCGGCCCGCAAATCAAAGTCCGCGCACGGCACCCATCACCGAAAGGCCAGCTAACTCTAATTGTATCGTATTCTTTTAGGAAAATAGTACGTCGGCATTGACGGGAATGCAACTCGTGGTTTTAAATTTTGTGCTTCGTTCGGGTCGGATTTCTTTGCAAGCGATGAAGATTGGCGTTGTTTGTTGCACATTTAGCACACAGCGATAGAATTGAGGAATGCGCGCAAAGAGGGTATTTGCAACCTCGCGGCGCGCTTTATGATTTCCGCGTTCATCCGGCTGATGGATCGCTGAATACCGAAAAGCCTCAAGCATGGCACAGAGAACGGCCGTATCTGCGCTGCATCATTGCCGCGTTGATGGGACAGTGTACCTGCGCCCCATAGGTGCGGTGCTGGCCGCAACAGCGCTGATCGTTGGTGCGATGACGCTGGCTTCTCCTGACAACGCGCTGGCTATGCAGAGCGGCTGTTTCGCGAACAGGTTGGGCGGCGGATCTGGGTGTGCGACCGCTGCTGCGACGCCCCTCGGGTTGAGTCCGACCGCTGCCGCGACGACCCTCGGGTTGAGTGGGCCGGCGCTGAGCCAGCCTAACGGCGAGGCCGCGACCGGCGCCGAGCACAGCGCGTTTCAGTTAATGACCGAATTTCTGACGCTTACGCTCGATCCCTTCGTCGATGGGCGGTTCGGTCTCGCGCCCAGCGGAGGCCCGGCGATTGGTTTTGCGCCAGATCAGAAAGAATGCGCTACCGCCCGACATTGCGCTCGCCTATGAACTCGGTCCTCAATAAGCCGCCGCTGAGCTTCGATCCGCGCTGGACCGCATGGGGCGCCGCTTGGCGGCATTAGCTAAAAGCTACGGCGCGCGGATAGAGGGTGGTTATCGCTACGCGGCGCTGCCGATACTGGGCGTGACACCCTATGCGGCCATCCAGGCGCAGGATTTCTCAACGCCCAGCTTCAGCGAAACTGATGTGACCGGCGGCGGCCTCGGGCAAACCTTTGCGGCCCAAAACGCAACGGACGTGCGCAGCGAACTCGGTGCGCGCTTCGACAGTCCGACCGCCATCGGCCGCATGCCGCTGGTCTTGCGCGCACGGCTCGCCTGGGCGCATGACTTCGTCAATAACCCTTCGCTGTCGGCGGCGTTCCAGGTGCTGCCGGCCACGAATTTTACTGTAAATGGCGCGCCGATCCCGCACGACTCGGCCCTCGCTTCGGCCGGTGCCGAGCTGTTCCTTAGTCCGAATTGGTCGCTGCTCGCCAAATTCGATGGCGAGTTCGCCGGCGGCTCCCAGACTTATGCAGGCACCGGGACGCTGCGTTACGCCGCAGACTACGTCGCGCTTGGCGAGTATGCGCGGCCCGCCTCGGCGCAAAGCCCCTGGTACGTCGAAGGCGGCGCCGGCGCGCTGAAGCGCCTCAATACGAGTGCTTCGACCACTCTTTTTAATGGTCTAGGAACAACCGGGCCGGGCGTAAGTGCGGTAACTTATGACCCTGGATATGCGCTCAATCTCGGTGTCGGCTATAAGCTGCCCGATGGATTTCGGACTGAAATTGAAGCAGCCTATTGGCGATACTACGCCGCAAGCGTCAGTCCTTTAAGCACCAATGGCGCGTTTCCGCTTTTGAACGGCAGCCGCCTCGATCTGGTTTCCGGAGGCGCGCGCGACCAATATTCCGCTACTGTCAACGCATTTTACGACCTCCCTTTGTCCGGACCGATAGTGCCCTACATCGGCGGGGGAGCAGGGGTCAGCCATTTAAATCAGGCCCTCGGGGTATTCTCGGGGCCTAACGTGGTCCGGTTTACCCAACTGAGTGGCACGTCGACTGATCCCGCCATCTTGGGCGAAACCGGTGTCGCGATCGCCGTAAATGGCAACTGGTCTGTCGTCCCCGCTTATCGATTTGAGAAGGTTCTTACGCCGAGCGGCGCGGCTTCATCCAACATCAATATTTTCAAAATCGGACTTCGATATTCGCCGACAACTATCCTGGCGGACGCCGCGCCCGTACACAAGTAAATAGCGGCCGGCGGTTACAAGACGCCGGAAAATCTCTGCCGTACCGCATCGGCTTTGCCCGGCTCGACGCGCACCGTCATGCCGATGCGGCCGGTCGTGTCATCGGCCGCCTTGTGCAGAACTTCGGTGTGGCGGTGAAGCCAGCTGACGCCTGCGCCATCGGCGGGATCGAGAACGAGTTCGATCAGAACCCGTCCGGCCGCGAGATGTCTCTCGACAGCCGCCTCAAGCACATCGATCCCCTCCCCGCTGATCGCCGAAACCAGGACCGGCCGCTGCTCCTCCGGGCGGCGTTCCACGAGATTGCGCAGTCGCACCTTTTCATCGGCATCGAGGCGGTCGATCTTGTTCCACACTTCGATCAGTGCCGGCTTGCCGGGCGCGTCGCTGTGCGGATCGACGCCGAGCTGCCGCAAGATGTTCTCCACGTCCGCCAACTGCGCCTCGGCGTCTTCGTGCGAGACATCGCGCACATGCAAGATGACGTCGGCTTCGATCACCTCCTCCAGCGTGGCGCGGAAGGCGGCAATCAGCATGGTCGGCAGATCGGAAATGAAGCCGACGGTATCGGACAGGATGATGCGGGCGCCGTGCGGCAGATCGACGGCGCGCAACGTCGGATCGAGCGTCGCGAACAGCATGTCGGCGGACAGCACGCGCGCTTGCGTCATCCGATTGAACAGCGTCGATTTGCCGGCATTGGTGTAACCGACCAAAGCCACGATCGGATAAGGCACGCGGCGGCGGCTCTCGCGATGCAGTTCGCGCGTGCGCTTGACCTTGACGAGCTCGGCGTCGATCTTGGCAAGCCGCTCCTCGATCATGCGGCGGTCGGCTTCCAATTGGGTTTCGCCGGGGCCGCCGAGGAAGCCGAAACCGCCGCGCTGGCGTTCGAGATGGGTCCAGGAGCGCACCAGGCGGCTTTTCTGGTACGTCAGATGCGCATGTTCGACTTGCAGCGCGCCTTCACGGGTGCGGGCGCGTCGGCCGAAAATCTCCAGAATGAGGCCGGTGCGGTCGAGCACCTTGGCGCCCCAGGCCTTTTCCAGATTGCGCTGCTGCACCGGCGACAGCGCACAGTCCATCACCACGATGCCGGCATCGTGGGTTTTGACGAGACCGGCAATCTCTTCGACCTTGCCGGTGCCGAGATAGGTCGCCGGCCGCATGGCGCTGAGCATCACGATGCCGGCCTGCGCGACATCGAGATCGATGGCGCGGGCGAGCCCGACAGCTTCGTCGAGCCGCGCCTCCGGCCCCCGATCGGATGGCGTTGCGCGCGACGCCGCGCGCCGCACCACCGGCTCGATCACCAGCGCGCGGCCGGTCGCCGCGCTCGCAATACCCCGACCCTTGCCTCCCGCGCTGGCGGGGGAGGATAAGGTTGCGGCGCGCGTGTCGCGGCGGCGCGGCTCCAATCAGACCTTTTCCCCAGCCGGCGCGTCCTCGGCGCCTTCGAAAAGCTGGACGGGATGACCAGGCATGATGGTCGAGATGGCGTGCTTGTAGACCAGCTGCGAATGCCCGTCGCGACGCAACAGCACGCAGAAATTATCGAACCAGGTCACCACGCCTTGCAGCTTCACGCCGTTCACCAGAAAAATGGTGAGCGGAATTTTGGCCTTGCGGACGTGATTGAGAAAGGTGTCTTGCAGATTTTGTGCGCGGTCGGCTGCCATGGCCGTTGTTTCCGTTCTTGTAATCGCGGGCCCCTTCCCGCGGGTCTTTTCTTGCCGAGCCAGTCATTAGAAGGCACGACGGGAAGTGTTGCAAGCCCGGTCGGCAAGTCCCGGGAAAGAAAAGCACTTCCCAAACCCTGACGTGTCAAAAATTGCACTACTTCGATGCTTTAACCCCATTCCGCATAACGATGAAATTCGCGGCGCAAGGCGGTGGCGATGGGACCTGGCTTGCCGTCGCCGATGACGTGGCCGTCGATGCGCACCACTGGCAACACGATTTGGCTTGCCGCTGTCACAAAGGCTTCGCGGGCGGCGCGGGCCTCCTCAAGCGTGAACGCGCGCTCCTCGACGACTAGCCCCTTCGCCTTGATGACATCGAACAGCACGCCGCGGGTGATGCCGCGCAGGATGCCGTGATCGGCCGGGCGCGTCACCACCGCGCCGGCCTGCGTCACGATCCAGGCGTTCGCCGAGGCGCTTTCGGTGACGGCGCCGTCCTTGTCGACGAACCAAGCGTCGCGTGCCCCGTGCTCGATCGCGGCTTGCCGCGCCAGCACGTTGGGGAGAAGACCGATCGTTTTGATGTCGACGCGGTCCCAGCGATTGTCCGGCACGCTGATGACGGCGATGCCGGCCGCCGCCAGCGCCTCGTTGCGCCGGCTATTGAGCGGGCGGGCCGTCACCACAAGGCTCGGCGGCACGTCCGGCGCCGGGAAGGCATGGTCACGCCGCGCCACGCCGCGGGTGACCTGCAGATAGACCATGCCATAGCCGATGCGGTTGCGCGCGATCACTTCGCGCAGCACCACGCCCAGCGCCTTCGGCGCCATCGGTGCTCGAATGCGCAATTCATCGAGCGAGCGCTGAAGCCGCGCCAGGTGGCGGCGCTCGTCGATCAAGCGCCCTTCCCTCACCTCGCAGACCTCGTAGACACCGTCGCCGAACTGATAGCCGCGATCCTCGATGTGCACCATGGCGTTGCGCATCGGCAGGTAGCGGCCATTGACGTAGGCGATGCGGGACATCGGTGCCGAATATCAGCGTTCAGGTATCAGGTTCAGAAACCAGAGGTCAGAAGCCAGCATCAGGCACGCGCGACGATGCCTGATATCTGGCGCCAGTTTGCGGGTTTCCGATCAATCGATCCCCAGCGCCTTGAGCTTGCGGTGAAGCGCGGAGCGCTCCATCCCGACAAACTCGGCGGTGCGCGAAATATTGCCGCCGAAGCGGTTGATCTGGGCCAGCAGATATTCGCGCTCGAAGACTTCGCGCGCCTCGCGCAGCGCCAGGCTCATAAGATGCTCGCCGCCATTGCCGTTCGGCATCGAGGGGATCATCGAGCCGACATCCGGCGGCAGCATCGACGCGGTGATGACCGCCTCGGAATCGCCGCCGGCCAGGATCATCAATCGTTCGACGTTGTTGCGAAGCTGCCGCACGTTGCCCGGCCAGTCGTGCGATTGCAGCACGGCCATCGCGTCGGGGCCGACGTTGCGTTTCGGCAATCCGGTGATCTGGGAAATCTGCGTCATGAAGTATTCGACCAGCTCAGGCACGTCTTCGCGCCGTTCGGCGAGCGGCGGCACGCGGATCGGCACCACCGAGAGCCGGTGATAGAGATCCTCGCGGAACTTTCCGGCGGCGATATCGGCTTCGATGTTGCGGCTGGTGGACGACACGATGCGGACGTCGACCGTGACCTTGGTGCTGCCGCCGACGCGCTGGAAGGTCTGATCGACAAGCACGCGCAAAATCTTGTTCTGCGTCTCGCGCGGCATCTCGGCGATCTCGTCGATGAACAGCGTACCGCCATGCGCTTCTTCGAGCGCGCCGACCTTGCGGCTTTGCGTGCCGTTGCCCGCCTCGACGCCGAACAGTTCGACTTCCATGTTCTCCGGCATGATGGCGGCGGCGTTGATGACGACGAACGGGCCGCCGGTACGGGCGGACAGCGCGTGAATGGTGCGGGCGGCGAGTTCCTTGCCGCTGCCCGAGGGGCCGACAATGAGCACGCGGCTGTTGGTCGGCCCGACTTTTTCGACGATCTGGCGCAATTGGTTGGTGGCGGGCGAATGCCCGACCAGGGTCGTCGCCAGCGGCCCAAGTTGTTTGAGCTCCCTCACCTCGCGTTTGAGGCGGGAGTTCTCCAGGGTGCGCTCGGCCACCAGCAGCAGCCGGTCGGCCTTGAACGGTTTTTCGATGAAGTCGTAGGCCCCACGCTTGATGGCGGAAACCGCGGTCTCGATATTGCCGTGGCCGGAAATCATCACGATCGGCAGCTCGGGATGATCCTGCTTGAGCATGTCGAGCAATTGCAGGCCGTCGAGGCGGCTGCCCTGCAGCCAGATGTCGAGGAAAACCAGGTTGGGCCGGCGCGCGACGACGGCGGCGAGCGCCGCATCGGCGTCGCCGGCCGTGCGGGTGCCGTGGCCTTCGTCTTGCAGAATGCCAGCGACCAGTTCGCGGATATCCGCCTCATCGTCAACGATCAAGATATCGGTTGCCATGTTCAGACCGTCGCTCGTTGCGGTTCGGCCGGCGCGGCGGGCGCCTCGGTCGCTTCCGCCGTAAAGCGCAACTGCATCCAGGCACCGCGGGCGTCGGCGATCTTTTCCGACGCGTCGCGCAATTCGAGATGGCCGCCATGCTCTTCGAGGATGCGGCCGACAATCGCCAGCCCAAGCCCGGTGCCTTTGTCGCGCGTGGTTACGTAGGGTTCGAGCAGACGCGCGCGGTTTTCCTTCGGCAAGCCGATCCCGTTGTCGATCACGTCGATGACGATGTCCTTGCCGTCGCGCTGCACGCTCACGGCGATACGGCCGCGGCCGAGCTCGGCTGCAGGCACTGCCCCGATCGCCTCGGTCGCGTTCTTGACGATGTTGGTGAGGGCTTGCGAAATCAGGCGCCGGTCGAACCGCGCCGGCATGCTCTCGGCGGCGAGATCGACTTCAAAATCGATGTCCGGATGGCCGACCCGCATCAGGAATACGACCTGGCGCACGGTGTCGGCCACGTCCTCGCCGGCAATGACCGCCTTCGGCATGCGCGCGAAGCGGGAAAACTCGTCGACCATGCGCTTGATATCGTCAACCTGACGCACGATGGTCGACGTGCATTGCTCGAACACCGCCGGATCGTCGACGATCACTTTGCCGTATTTCCGGCGCAGCCGTTCCGCCGACAATTGGATCGGCGTCAGCGGATTTTTGATCTCGTGGGCAATGCGGCGGGCGATGTCGGCCCAGGCGGAGCTGCGCTGCGCAATCACCAGCTCGGTCACGTCGTCGATGGTAATGACGTAGCCGTGCTCGGAGCGGGCGGCCTGCTCGCTGGTGACCCGCACCGAAAAATTCCGCTCTTGACCGTTGCGGCTGACCGTCACCTGGCGCTGCACCAACCGCTGACTGCCATTGCGCGCCGCATCGAAGATTTCGGCAAGCTCAGGCGCCACGTCGGCCAGCGGCTGACCGAGCGCTTCGCTTTCCGGACGCGCGATCAGCCGTTCGGCGGAGCGGTTGAGGATGGTGATGCGGCCGTCGGCGTTGACGCCGATGACGCCGGCGCTGGCGCCGGCCAGCACCGCCTCGGTGAACCGCCGGCGGCTATCGATCAGATCGCGCGCCCGCACGATATCGTCATGCTGCGTTTGCAGCTCCTGCGTCATGTTGTTGAAGGTTTCGCCGAGCTGCGCCAGGTCGCCCTCCGACCGCCGGATCGGTACCCGCACATGGAGATTGCCGGTGGAGACGACGTTGGCGGCGCCGATCAGCCGCCGGATCGGCGCCACCAGCCGGTTGGCGAAATCGAGCCCGATCCACGCCGAGGACAAGAGCACGATGAGGGCGATGACCGCGAACATCAGCGCGAAGGCGATCTGAATGCCGAGCCGGCGCGCTTCGAGATTGGCGTATTCGCCGGCGCTTTCCTGGGTCGCGCGCAGCTGCGCCACCACGCGCGGGTCGAGCACGCGCGCCACATAAAGATACATGTCGTCGTAGCCGTGCAGTTTGATGGCGGCGGCGACGTGATCGCCTTCGGGAATGAGCGCGACCTGCGGCTCGGCCTCGGTGATTTGACCGAGCAGATTCGCCGACGGCAGCACGATCGCCTTGTCCATCGTCACGTCGGCGCGCGCCACGGTCGAGCCGTCGGCGTGGATGATCATGGCGGCCGACAGACCGCGCGCCGTCGCCTGCGCGGTGAAGAATTTCTGGAAGCGCTCGCGATCGGAATCGAACATCGGCTTGGCGCGGCCGAGGTCGAACGCCATGGCCATGATCTCGCCGCGGATCGCCTGAGCGTGCTCGCTCACATAGGCGTCGGCGACGATCAGCGACTGCTCGATCATGGCGCGGGTGCGGGTCGAGAAGAAGCGATCAAGGCCGCGATCGAGCGTGGTGCTGGCGACTACGGCAACAAGCACGGTCGGAACCGCGGCGATCACGGCAAACAGGCCGACAATCTGCACGTGCAGCCGCGAGGCGGCATAGCCACGCCGCCGGGCGCGGACGACCATCCACACTTCGCGGCCGATGATCGCCAGCAGCAACAGCCCGGCAGCAAGATCGGCCAAAAGGAGCTTGACGACGACTTCGTGAACCGGCGCGATCGGCGTCAGACCCGCGAGCACCACGAACGTAGCCGCCGCGCACAGCAGCGCGAGGCCGACGGCGATGGCGCCGATCAGCCGGGACGCGACCGGCATGGGTGCCGACGAAACCTGGTCGAGGGGTACGCTCGGCGCAACCGAAGCCGGGGCCGCCGCGGCCGGGTCGAGCGGGGCGACCTGATCGACAGTCGTCATGGGCGCCTTTAAGACGTGGGACTGCTACGGCGCAAAACGAATGGAGCCCCGGGCCATTCGCGCCAGTGATGCTTTTATACAACAATGTTGCCAGATTGCGACAATTCCTAGGCGTCCGCCCGCCTGTCGCGAATGCGAGAGGTATCGGCCCAGGCGAGCCTGGATCGGCTGCGTCAGCCCGTGCCGCTGCGATACACCTGGATTTCCAGATCGCGGATTTTCTTGCGCAGCGTGTTGCGGTTGACGCCGAGCAGGTCGGCGGCGCGAATTTGATTGCCGCGCGTCGCCGCGAGCGCGGCCGACAGCAGCGGCGCTTCCACCTCGCGCAGAATGCGGTGGTACAGGCCCGGAGGCGGCAGGCCTTCGTCGAAGCCGGAAAAGTAGCGCGCCAGGTAACGCTCGACGGCGTTCGACAAATTCTCGTCGCTGCGCTGGCTCTCGCCGGGCGCGACCAGAGCGGGCTGCGACAATTCGGAATCGACCACCGCCGAGGTGATCGTCTCCTGCGGATAAAGCGCCGCCAGACGGCGGGCGAGATTCTCCAATTCGCGCACATTGCCGGGCCAGCGATGCCGGCGCAGCCGGTCCAGAGCGGCCTGGTCGATCTGCTTCGGCGGCAAGCCCTCGCGCTCGACCTGCGCGAAGAAATGCCGGATCAGATCGGCGATGTCCTCGGTGCGTTCGCGCAGCGGCGGCAATCGCAACGGCACCACGTTGAGGCGGAAGAAGAGGTCCTCGCGGAACAGGCCCTGCTGGATGAGCTGACGTAAATCCTTGTTGGTCGCGGCGATGATGCGCACGTCGGCCTTGATCGGGGTACGGCCGCCGACCGTAGTGTATTCGCCCTGCTGCAAGACGCGCAAAAGCCGGGTCTGGGCCTCCATCGGCATGTCGCCGATCTCGTCGAGAAACAGCGTGCCGCCTTCGGCCTGCTCGAAGCGGCCGGCGCTGCGGGTGTTGGCGCCGGTGAACGCGCCCTTCTCGTGACCGAAGAGCTCCGACTCGATGAGGTCGCGCGGTATCGCCGCCATGTTGATGGCGACGAACGGACCGGTACGCCGCTTGCCGTAATCGTGCAGCGCCCGCGCCACCAATTCCTTGCCGGTGCCGGATTCGCCGGAGATCATCACGGTCAAATCGGTCTGCATCAGCCGCGCCAGCACGCGGTAGATTTCCTGCATCGCCGGCGAGCGGCCGACCAGAGGGATCGACTCGAAATCCTCGGCCTTGACCGGCTGCCGCACTCGCTCCTTCGGCTCGGACAAGGCGCGGCCGACGATGGCGATCAGCTCCTTGAGATCGAACGGCTTCGGCAGATATTCGTAGGCGCCGCGTTCGGAGGCGCGGATCGCGGTCATGAAGGTATTCTGTGCGCTCATGATGACGACCGGCAGATCCGGCCGCGCCTTCTTGATCCGCAGCAACAGGTCGAAGGCGTTTTCGTCCGGCAGCACGACGTCGGAGATGATCAGATCGCCGTCGCCCTGGCTGATCCACCGCCACAGCGTCGCGGCATTGCCGGTCGAGCGGACCTCGTAGCCGGCACGCGACAGCGCCTGATTGAGCACGGTGCGGATCGCCGCATCGTCGTCGGCAACAAGAATATTTCCCGCCGGCATCAATGTTCCCCTCGTAGCTGCAGGGCGCCTTCCGGCGCGGCGCCCTCCCCGGTATACATCGGCATCAGCACACGGAAGACGGTTCGCCGCGGCTGCGATTCGCATTCGATGATGCCGCCGTGATCGCCGACGATCTTGGCAACGAGCGCGAGCCCGAGCCCCGAGCCGGTCGGCTTGGTGGTGACGAACGGATCAAACAAATGCGGCATCAATTCTTCGGACACGCCGGGCCCATTGTCTTTCACGCAGAACTCCAGCGGCAGCGACACGCGCGTCTTGGCGCCGGGAACGGACAGGCGCACGCCGGGACGAAATGCGGTCGAGAGCGCGATCTCGCCGCCGGGACTGTCGCCGATCGCCTCGGCGGCGTTCTTCGCCAGATTCAGAAATACCTGCACGAGCTGATCGCGGTTCGCCAGGACCGGCGGCAGCGACGGATCGTAGTCCTCGACGAATTTGATGTGACGGGCGACGCCCGATTGCGCCAGCCGCTTCACGTGGTCGAGCACGACATGGATGTTGATCGGCTCGCGCTCGACCGGGCGCTCGTCGGCAAACACCTCCATGCGGTCGACCAGCTTCACGATGCGGTCGGCTTCGTCGCAAATCAGCCGCGTCAGCGCGCGATCGTCGTCCTCGACCGACTGCTCGAGCAACTGCGCGGCGCCGCGAATGCCCGAGAGCGGATTTTTGATTTCGTGGGCAAGCATGGCGGCAAGGGCGATCACCGAGCGTGCCGCGCCGCGATGCGTGAGCTGCCGGTCCATCTTGTCGGCGATCGAGCGCTCCTGCAGCATCACGACGATATAGTCCCGCTGCTCCGGCAGCGGCGCGACGTGAAGGTCCACGGAGCGGTCGCCCGGATTGCGCGGCGTGCCGAGATCGACCTTGTACTCGTTGACCGCGGCGCCGCTGGCGCGCACCTGCTCGACCAGCGTGAGCAAGGGGCTGCCAAACGGCACGAGGTCGCGCAACAGGTAGCGCCGCAACAACGGCAGCGACACCTCGAAGAAGGCTTCCGCCGCCACGTTGGCGTCGGCAACCTTGCCGTCGGACGAGACGACGATCACCGGATGCGGCAACGCGTTGAGAACCGCATCGGCGGCTGCCGCCATGAGCAATGGCTCGGCAGTCCTCATGCGCTGATCCCCTTCTTTCGATTCCAATTGAGTCTTGCGCACGCGCGGCCTGCCAAGAACGTCGCTTGACCTGGAAAAGGCCTGGCCGGAAAAAAGATGAGACTGGTGCTCGTGCACACGAATTAGGCGTTGCCTGGGTTCTGCATAGAGTTTAGCCAAAATCGGCAATGGCGCAAGTGCTGCACTGCAATATGGAGCATTTCTTGGCAGTTTGCATAGCTGGCTTGTGGATTCGGAAGCAGAAGGTAAATCTGGGGGTTAGCCACGACTAGGCCCCGACGCTGCAGCTGCGCTAAGAGCAAGGCCGTCAACGTGAGGAGCAAGGTTCCATGGCGGCTAAGGTCGCGGCCGTCGTTGTGGCAGCAGGACGGGGCTATCGCGCGGGCGGCGATATGCCCAAACAGTATCGCGAGATTGCCGGGGAACCGGTGATCCGCCCGACGCTGGCAGCCTTTCTCGGCCATCCGCAGATCGACGCGGTGCAGCCGGTGATTCACCCCGACGATGAGGGTGCCTTCCGCGTCGCCACCATGGGTTTTGACGATTTGCTGCCGCCGGTTCCAGGCGGCGCCACGCGACAGGCTTCTGTGCGCGCCGGACTTGCGGCACTCCAAGCGGCGGCACCCGAAATCGTGCTGATCCACGATGCCGCACGGCCGTTCTTGAGCGGCGACCTGATCAGCCGCGCCATTGCCGCGGCGAAACAGCACGGCGCCGCGGTGCCGGCGGTCGCCATCACCGATACCGTGAAGAAAGTCGACGAGCGTGACATGGTGAGCGAAACGCTCGATCGGAGCCGCCTGCGGACGGTGCAGACCCCGCAAGCCTTCGCCTACGACCTGATCGTCGCGCTGCATAACCGCGCGGCGGAGGCCGGGCGCGAGGATTTTACCGACGACGCCGCACTTGCCGAATGGGCCGGCCATGCCGTCAACGTGTTTGCCGGCGAAAGCACCAATGTGAAGCTCACGACCAATGACGACTTCGAGCGCGCCGAAGCCTTGCGCATGGCGGCATTGGCCGACGTGCGCACCGGCAACGGCTTCGACGTGCACGCATTCGGCGACGGCGATCACGTCATGCTGGCCGGCGTGCGCATCCCGCATGCGCGCGGCGTGACCGGACATTCCGACGCCGACGTGGCGCTCCATGCGCTGGTCGACGCCATTTTGGGGGCGCTCGCCGAAGGCGACATCGGCGTGCATTTTCCGCCGAGCGACCCGCAATGGCGCGGCGCCTCATCGGACCGCTTTCTCGCTTTCGCCTGCGAGCGGGTGCGCGCCCGTTCCGGCATGATCGCGCATCTCGACGTCACCATCGTCTGCGAGGCCCCGCGGGTCGGCCCGCATCGCGATGCGATGCGCGCGCGCATCGCCGCCATTGCCGGCATCCCGATCGGCCGGGTGGCGATCAAGGCGACG
The DNA here is from genome assembly GCA_963829395.1 of uncultured Alphaproteobacteria bacterium. Lineage (GTDB taxonomy): Bacteria > Pseudomonadota > Alphaproteobacteria > Rhizobiales > Xanthobacteraceae > BOG-931. Next base: position 206,797 of record CAWHHX010000012.1, read on the forward strand.
ACCAGCGAAAAAATGGGCTTTACCGGTCGCGGCGAAGGTCTCGTGGCGATGGCGACGGCGACCGTGCGACTGCCATGGAGCGGGTCGTGATCGATCAGGCGTTGCGCAAAAAGGCGACGCAGGTGCTCGACGTTTTTCGCGCCCGCGGTCTCACAATTGCGACCGCCGAATCCTGCACCGGCGGGCTCGTCGCCGCCGCGCTCACCGACATCGCCGGCTCATCCGACGTCGTCGATCGCGGCTTCGTCACTTATTCCAATGAAGCCAAAGAGGCGATGCTTGGCGTGCCGTCCGCCACATTGAAGCGTCACGGCGCGGTGAGCGCCGAGACCGCGACCGCCATGGCCGAAGGCGCGCTGAGGAATTCGCTGGCTGACGTGTCAGTGGCTATTACCGGCATCGCCGGCCCGGGCGGCGGGACCAAGCAAAAGCCCGTCGGCCTCGTGTATTTCGCCGCGGCCAGCCGTGACGGCCGCCGCATCGCGACCCACTGGCACTATGGCAAGATTGGCCGGCGGCGCGTGCGCGAACGGTCGGTCGCCGAAGCGCTCGAGCTGTTGGCAAGTCTGGCACAGAACCAGCCGGCTTTAGCCAAACGCCCGGCGAACTCACGGACCGACAAAAAACGTCTCGGACGGTAGCGTATAAGCGTGCGACGAGCCGACCGCGGCGACCCCGAGCACGGCTGCCGCAAACAAAATCAGCGCTATCCAAAACAACAGTTCGGTTCGCAACTCCGCGTGAACCGACGAGAAACTGACGGGTCGGCCGGCGCGGCGATCCACAATCGAGCTCATGGTATCTTCTCCAGCGTCTTGTTTGGTGAAGTCTTGACCGACAATCGCATGGTCAGCCCGACGCAGCGCGTGACGCGCGTCACACGCCTAGCCATGCACACGCTTTATTGCGCCGCGTGGCGACACCACGGCGAAATAACTGTGACAATTCGCGTGTAGCTAGCGCCAGAGCGCAATCGCTTCAGTTTGAATCGATTGGTGCGCTAGTCTTCGGTGGAGCATGATCGTTCGGAAAACCGGCTTCCACCTTTTTCCGAATCGGGCTCTAGGCCGGCTGCCCGCCGTAAACCTGATCGGCGCGGCGCTCGAAGGCCGAAGCAAAACGGCGGAAGGCTGAGTCGAACACGGCGCCCATCAGCATCCCGAGCGTGCGGCTGCGAAATTCATAGGCGATGAAAAAATCGACGTCGCAGACATGATCCGTGACGGCGCGGAAATTCCAGCGATTGTTCAGCTGACTAAACGGCCCTTCCAGGTATTCGACCAGAATTTCCAGATTGGGCCGGTCGAGCGTGACACGGCTGGTAAATGTCTGGCGAACGAGTTTATAGGCAACCGTCATGTCGGCGACGATGACATCCTTGCCGCCTTGCTGGGAGCGCTTGCGCACCCGCAGCGACTGGCACAACGGCACGAATTCCGGATAGTGCTCGACGTCGGCGACGAGGTCGAACATCGCCGAAGCGCCGTGTTGCACGCGTCTGGTGGTCGACAATTCCGGCATGGCTCAACGCGCGGTTCGCTGCGCCTTGAGCCGCGCGAAGTCCTCGCCGGCATGATGCGAGGAGCGCGTGAGCGGGCTTGCCGACACCATCGAAAAGCCCTTGGCATAGGCGATCGTGGCCAGCGCCTTGAACTCGTCCGGTGGAACGAAACGCACCACCGGATGATGCTTGCGCGACGGCTGCAGATATTGACCGATGGTGAGGAAATCCACCTCGGCCGCGCGCAGGTCATCCATCACCTGCAGCACCTCGTTCCGCTCCTCGCCGAGGCCGACCATGATGCCCGACTTGGTGAAGAGCGACGGATCGAGCTCCTTGGCGCGCTGCAGGAGATGCAACGAGGCGAAGTAGCGCGCCCCCGGCCGCACGGTGAGATAGTTGGACGGCACGGTCTCGAGGTTGTGGTTGAACACGTCCGGCTTGGCGGCGACCACGGCTTCGACGGCGCCGTTCTTGCGCAGAAAATCCGGCGTCAGCACTTCGATCGTCGTCCGCGGCGTGCGCGCGCGGATGGCGCGAATGACGGCGGCGAAATGCGCCGCGCCGCCATCCTCAAGATCGTCGCGGTCGACCGAGGTGATCACCACATGCGCCAATCCAAGCTTCGCCGTGGCGTCGGCGACGTGCTCCGGTTCGGCCGGGTCGAGCGCCGCCGGCAAGCCCGGTCTTGACGTTGCAGAAGGCGCAGGCGCGGGTGCACGTGTCGCCCATGATCATGAATGTCGCGTGCTTCTTTTCCCAGCACTCGCCGATATTGGGACAGCCGGCTTCCTCGCAGACAGTATGCAGGCCGTTGGCGCGCACGATGTCGCGCGTCTCGGCATAGTCCGGCGATACCGGCGCTTTGACCCTGATCCAGTCCGGCTTGCGCTGGCTGGGCTGGTCCGGCCGATGGGCTTTTTCCGGGTGGCGCGGCCGGCCGGTAGTGCCCAAAACGGTATCGAGGATCACGGCCATAAGCGCTCCGGGGAGCTGTTGGTCCCCGCGTGATACTTACGAGCCGCTGCGCGGTACCGCAAGGCGGCCGGACCATAGAAGTCCAGCCGCGATCCGTGACCTTCTCTCTACGTCAGCCCCCGAGCCTCGATCGTTCGATCAGATCGGACCGGCGCGGCCGTCCTTCAGCACTGCGACAATTGCCGCGCATAGCTGGTTCAGGTCGGAGCTATCGATGGTCAAGGCCGGGCTCAAATAAACAATGTCGCCGAATGGCCGCACCCACACGCCTTTTGCGATGAATGCCTGACGAAGCGCGTCCTTGTCGGCCATCGTCGATAATTGGACGACGCCGATTGCTCCTTTTGTGCGCACGTCGACGACATTCGGCAGCGCGCGACATGGCGCGAGACCTTGTGCGAGCGCTTGCTCCAAACCGGCGGCCTGTTCGAGACGCGGCTCTTGCTCGAACAGGTCCAGCGAGGCATTGGCGGCGGCGCAAGCCAGCGGATTGGCCATAAAGGTTGGACCGTGCATGAAGGCTGTCCGCGCATCGTCAGACCAAAAAGCTTCAAATACATCGTCGCTGGCTAAGGTCGCGGCCAGTCCGAGCGTTCCACCGGTCAGCGCCTTGGAGAGGCAAAGGATGTCGGGCGCGACATCGGCCTGCTCACAGGCAAACATGGTTCCCGTGCGACCAAATCCCGTGAAGATTTCGTCGGCAATCAATAGCGTGTTGTGCCGGCGCGCCGCCGCCGCGATTTCCGCCAGCACGCGCGGCGGATGAAAGCGCATGCCGCCGGCGCCTTGCACCAGCGGCTCGACGATCACCGCCGCCACATGCTCGGCCTGTGCCGCCAGGAGTTGGTCGAGGGTTTGAGCTTGCGCCGGCGTTTGCGGCAACGGCGCGAAAATTTGTTCCGGCAAGTAAGCGTTCAGCCCGGCATGCATGCTGGTTTCCGGATCGCAGACCGACATGGCACCCATGGTGTCGCCATGATATGCGTCGCGGAAGGCAACAAATTTGGTGCGGCCGGACACTCCTTTATTAAGCCAGAATTGCACGGCCATTTTCATGGCGACTTCGACGGCAACCGAGCCGGAATCGGAAAAGAAGACGTGATTGAGCGAGCCCGGAGCGATCGATGCCAGACGCGCTCCCAGTCGCTCGGCCGGCTCGTGCGTGAGACCGCCGAACATGACATGCGGCATGGCGGCGAGTTGTCGTTCCACCGCGAGGCGAATATGAGGATGGTTATAGCCGTGACACGCGGTCCACCACGACGCGATGCCGTCGATCAGCACACGGCCGTCGGCGAGGCAGATGCGGCAACCCTCGGTTCGCGCCACCGGCAACGGCGGCGAGGCTGACTTCATCTGAGTGTATGGCTGCCAAAGGGCGCTGTTCTTCATAAACTGGTGTTCGGATGGGGCCGGCTAGCTGTCAAGCCCGCGCCGTTCGCCGCTACAAAAGGTCCCTCATGAAGAACGGTCTGGACCTGTTCGCAGAGGAAAAACTTGCCGCTCTCGAGCGGACGGCACTGCGGCGTACGCTCGTCGCCACCGAGCGGAGCGCCGACGGCGAGGTGTTGCGCGACGGCCGGCGCCTGGTTTCATTTTCCTGCAACGACTATCTGGGATTGGCGCAGCATCCTCGTGTGAAGCAGGCGGCTATCGCAGCCATCGAGCGCTACGGCGCCGGGGCGGCGGCTTCGCGGCTCGTTACCGGTGACCACCCGCTGTTGCAGAAGCTCGAGGCTCGGCTGGCACGCCACAAGCGAAAGCCGGCAGCATTGGTGTTCGGCAGCGGCTATCTGGCCAATATCGGCATACCGGGCGCGCTGGTCGGCAAGGGCGATCTGATCCTGCTCGACGAGCTTTCGCATGCCAGCATGCGGAGCGGCGCAGCGCTCTCCGGCGCGCAGGTCATGCCGTTTCGGCATAACGATACGCGACACTTGGCCGAGCTCTTGACCGATATGCGCCCTGGCATGCGCCGCGCTCTCATCATGACCGAGCGCGTCTTCTCCATGGATGGCGACCGATCTCCGCTTCTGGAAATCGCGCGTCTGGCGGCTGATGCGAATGCCTGGCTGATGGCCGACGATGCCCATGGCTTCGGCGTCGTCGCCGACGATGCAACTGCGCCGCTCGACATGGGCACGCTGTCGAAGGCGCTCGGCAGCTATGGCGGCTATCTGTGCGCGTCCGAGCCGGTGATCGAGCTCTTGAAGGCGCGGGCGCGGAGCTTTGTCTACACGACCGGACTGCCGCCGGCTTCTGCCGCCGCAGCGCTCGCCGCCTTGGATATTATCGAGGAAGAACCAGCGCGCTGCGCTCGCCCGCTGCTCCTCGCCAATCGCTTCGCCCAAGCCGTCGGGCTGCCGCCGCCGGCAAGCCCGATCGTTCCGGTGATCGTCGGCGCGCCGGAGCGGGCGCTCGGTCTGTCGAAGGCGTTGGAGCGCGCCGGATTCCTGGTCGTGGCCATTCGGCCGCCGACGGTGCCGGACGGGACGGCGCGCCTGCGTTTCACATTCTCGGCAGCGCACGAGGAAGCGCAGGTCGATGCCTTGGCGGCGGCATTTATCGCCGCATCATCGCGCGAAACGTAAGTCGTCGGTGCACATGGCCATCGTGTTCATGACCGGTTCCGGCACGGATGTCGGCAAGACCTACGTCGCGTGCCTGCTGCTTCGGGAACTGCGCCAACCGGGACGCCGTGTTTTGGCGTTCAAGCCCGTCGCGACCGGAATGCCGCCGATCGATGATCCTGCTTTGGCAGAGACCGACACCGCCCGCCTCCTTGCGGCCCAAGGCCTTCCGATCGATGCCGCGGCCGTCGCGGCCTGCACGCCGTGGCGTTTTGCGCGGCCCTTATCACCCGATATGGCGGCGGCGGCCGAAGGCCGAACCCTGGAATTCGAAACGATCCTCGCATGGGCCGATTCTGCGCTTCGGCCGGCGGCTCGCGGGGCCACCGTCGTGGTCGAAGGCATCGGCGGCGTCATGAGCCCGATTGCGGCCGATGCCTTGAACATCGATCTCATTGCCGCCTTGGAGTGTCCGGCGATCCTGGTCAGCGGCACTTATCTGGGCGCGATCAACCATGCGTTGACGGCGATCGAGGCGTTGCGCGCAAGAAAGATCGTGCTTGAAGCGCTCGTGCTCAGCGAAACCGCGGGATCGTCGGTGGACTTCGCTGCGACCCTGCAATCGTTGTCGCGCTTCGCCCCCGGCGTCCGTATCGTTCCAATCCGACGCGACGCGGAGATTTGCGACCTCGGACGCGTGATAGCCTTCGCGTCGTAACGTGGTGACCAAAGCCACGCCGCGCGCCGATTGGCGGATCACATATTCAATACGCGGCCATAGGCATCGAGCACCGCTTCCTTCATCATCTCTGACAGGGTGGGATGCGGGAACACGGTGTGCATCAGCTCTTCTTCCGTGGTCTCGAGATTCATGGCGATCACGTAGCCTTGGATCAGCTCGGTGACTTCGGCGCCGACCATGTGGGCGCCGAGAAGCTGGCCGGTCTTCTTGTCGAAGATTACCTTCACCAGCCCTTGATCCTCGCCGAGCGCAATTGCCTTGCCGTTGCCGACGAACGGAAAGCGCCCGACGCGGATGTCGAGTTTCTTGTCCTTCGCCGCCTGCTCGGTCAGCCCGACCGAGGCGATCTGCGGCGTGCAATAGGTGCAGCCGGGGATGAGCTTTCTGTCCATCGGATGCGGATGCAAGCCCTTGATGGCTTCGACGCAGATGACGCCTTCATGCTCGGCCTTGTGCGCCAGGAGCGGCGGGCCGGCGACGTCGCCGATGGCATAGATCCCCGGCACATTGGTTTGGCACGCGCCGTCGGTGACGATGGCGCCGCGCTCGATCTTCACCCCGAGCTTTTCCAGCCCGAGATTCTCGGTATTGCCGACGACGCCGACTGCCGCGATGACACGATCGACCGCGAGCGTTTGCGTGCCGCCCTTGCCGTCATCGATGGTCGCGGTGACGCCGTCGGCCTTCTTGTCGAGCTTCGTCACCTTGGCGCCGGTCAAAATCTTGATGCCCTGCCGCTCGAAGCTCTTGCGGGCGAACGCCGCGATCTCCGCATCTTCCGCCGGCAGGATTTGCGGCAATATCTCGACCACCGTCACGTCGGCGCCGAGCGTGCGGTAGAACGAGGCGAACTCAATGCCGATGGCGCCGGAGCCGACGACCAAGAGCGATTTGGGAATGCTGTCGGGGACCATCGCTTCGAAATACGTCCAGATCAGCTTCTTGTCGGGCTCGAGGCCGGGCAGCACGCGCGGCCGGGCGCCGGTGGCGAGGATGATATGCTTGGCCTGGTAAGCGCCGGGTCCAAGCGTGCCTTTCGGCGCTTCGCTCCTGCTCGCTTTCACGGTGATCTTGCCGGGCGCGTCGATCGCGGCCTCGCCCCAGATCACGGCGACCTTGTTCTTTTTCATCAGGAAGCCGACGCCGTCATTGAGCCGCTTGGCGACGCCGCGCGAGCGCTTCACCACGGCGGACGGGTCGTAAGTCACTTCACCGACAGATAGCCCGTAATCCTTGGCATGCTGCAGATAGTGCAATATCTCCGCCGAGCGCAGCAGCGCCTTGGTCGGGATACAGCCCCAGTTCAGGCAGATGCCGCCCAGATAATCGCGCTCGACGATCGCGGTCTTGAAGCCGAGCTGCGCCGCGCGGATGGCGCAGACATAGCCGCCCGGGCCGGAGCCGATGATGATGATGTCAAAGGATGTGTCAGCCATTTGCTAGCTCGCCGTTGCGGCATATTGGGCAATGCCGTTGCCGAACGACCAGTTTTCTTTTTTGCATTCGACGAGATTGATGAAAACGTCCTCCTTACGTAAGCCCGGATTCTCCGCGAGCAAGGCCGCGACCCCGGCGAAGAACGCCTGCTTTTGCTCGACGGTACGCGTATCGTTTGCGGTAACCTGAATCATGAGCAGATCGTCGGTATGAGCGATACCGAGATAGCTCTCCGGGTAGACGAAATTGTCAGCGTCGTGCTCGTTGACGATCATGAAGCGATCGTCCTTCGGCACGTTAAATGTCTCGGTCAAGGCGCGATAGATGCCGTCGCAGATCGCTTTCTTGTAGGCCGGCGGCTTCCCGCGCCGCAGGTCGATACGAACGAGCGGCATTTTTACACCAACATCATGACGGGGTTTTCGATCAGCGCCTTGAACGCGCCGATCAATTGCGCGCCGAGCGCGCCGTCGACCGAACGGTGATCGCAGGACAGCGTCGCGCTCATGATCTGCGCCGCCTCGATCTTGCCGGCCCTCACCACCGCGCGTTCCTCGCCGGCGCCGACCGCGAGGATGGTCGATTGCGGTGGATTGATCACGGCGGTGAAATCCTTGATGCCGTACATGCCGAGGTTCGACACCGACGACGTGCCGCCCTGATATTCCTGCGGCTTGAGTTTTTTGGCGCGCGCCCGCGTCGCAAGCTCTTTCATCTCGTTGGAGATCGCGGAGAGCGATTTCGTCTCGGCGTTGCGGATGATTGGCGTGATCAGGCCCGCCGGCAGCGCCACCGCGACGCCGATATCGGAATGCTTGTGCTTGAGCATGCCGGCTTCGCTCCAGCTCACATTGGCATCGGGCACGCGCTGCAACGCCAGCGCCAAAGCCTTGATGACGAAATCGTTGACCGAAAGCTTGTAGGTGGGCTTGCCGTTAGGGTCCTTCGGCGCCGCGGCATTGATCTCTTCGCGCGCGGCCACAAGCTTGCCGATGTCGCAGTCGATGGTCAGGTAAAAATGCGGAATGGTCTGCACCGACGCGGTTAAGCGCTGCGCAATCGTGCGGCGCATGCCGTCGTGCGGCACCAGCTCGTAGCTGCCCTCCTGGTAGAGCGCGCGGATTTGCTGATCGGACAGCGACGGCGCGATCGCCGGGGCGCCGGCCGGCGCTGGCGTCGCGCCCGGCGCGCGCAGGCCTTTGCCGTCCTTGGCCGCGGCTACGTCGCGCGCAATGACGCGGCCATGCGGACCCGATCCGGCGATGCGGCCGATCTCGATGCCGGCGTCCTTCGCCAGCCGGCGCGCGAGCGGCGAGGAAAAAACGCGGTTGGCGCCCTGCCCGTTGGTCCGAGGGCCCTCCTCTCCCCGCTGGGGAGAGGGAGTGCGTGGCGCCTGCGGCTCGCTCGGCGACTTCGCGACAGGCGCCGTTGAATTGGCGGCAGCGGCGGTCGAAGGAGCGCGCGCTTGCTGGGCCGCCCCTTCTCCCCGCGGGGGAGAAGGCGGGGATGAGGGGGCTCGGCCTCCCGGCGTTTTCTCGGCGGCCTTCCCGGCCGCGGCCGCGGCAGCCTTCGGGTCCTCGCCCTCCTGCGCCAAAACCGCGATGAGCTGGTTGACCGGCACGTCGCTGGTGCCTTCCGGCACCACGATCTTCGCCATCACGCCGTCATCGACGGATTCGTATTCCATCGTCGCCTTGTCGGTCTCGATCTCGGCGATGACGTCGCCGGTCTTGACCGCTTCGCCTTCCTTCTTGAGCCATTTGGCGAGATTGCCCTTCTCCATCGTGGGCGACAGCGCCGGCATGAGGATGTTGATGGGCATCGGGCGATAACTTCAACAAGAGGTCAGCGATAGCAGACGGCTTTCGCCGCCTCGACGATTTCGGCGACCGACGGCAAGGCGAGCTTTTCCAAATTCGCGGCGTAAGGCATCGGCACATCCTTGCCGGTGACGCGCATGACCGGCGCGTCGAGATAGTCGAACGCCTCTTCCATCATCCGCGCGGCAATCTCGGCGCCGACGCCGGATTGCTTCCAGCCCTCTTCGATGGTGACGAGGCGGCCGGTCTTCTTCACCGACTCGATAATGGTCTCGGCATCCATCGGCTTGAGCGTGCGCAAGTCGATCACCTCGGCCGAGATATTCTCGGCGGCGAGGGCGTCGGCGGCCTTGAGCGCGTAGCTCATGCCGATCGACCAGGCCACGAGCGTTACGTCGTTGCCGGCGCGTACGACGCGGGCCCGCCCGATCGGCAGCACATAGTCGTCGAGCTTGGGCACCGGCGAGGACGCGCCATAGAGAATTTCGTTCTCCAGGAAGATGACCGGATTGGGATCGCGGATTGCAGCCTTGAGCAAGCCCTTGGCGTCGGCGGCGGTCGACGGCGCGATCACCTTGAGACCGGGAACATGCGAATACCAGGACGAGAAATCCTGGCTGTGCTGCGCGCCGACGCGCGCGGCGGCGCCGTTCGGGCCGCGAAACACCATCGCCACATCGACCTGGCCGCCCGACATGTAACGTGTCTTCGCCGCCGAGTTGATGAGATGGTCCATCGCCTGCATGGCGAAATTGAATGTCATGAACTCGACGATCGGCTTTAGGCCGGCGAGCGCCGCACCGACGCCGAGCCCGGCAAAGGCGTGCTCGGTAATCGGCGTATCGATGACACGCCGCGCGCCGAACTCCTGCAGCAGCCCCTGCGTGACTTTGTAGGCGCCTTGATACTCGGCAACTTCCTCGCCGATCACGAACACATCGGCATCGCGGCGCATTTCCTCGGCCATGGCGTCGCGCAACGCCTCGCGCATGGTCATGGTGACCATCTCGGTGCCTTCCGGCACGTCGGGATCGGGCAGCACGGCCGCCGACGGCGGCTTGACCGTGCCGAATTTTGGCGGCGCCAGCGTTTCAGGCTTGTCGCCCGGTTCGGCTTTCTCACCCGGCGGCGCCGAGTCCGCGGCCTTTGGCGGCGGCGCCGGGCGGGTGCCGGCCCCTTGCACGGATTTGCCGTCTTTGAGCGCGGACTTGTCCTCGCCTTCGGCGAGGATCATGGCGATCGGCGTATTGACGGCGACGTCGTTGGTGCCTTCCGGCACCAGGATTTTGCCCAGCGTGCCTTCATCAACCGCTTCGACTTCCATCGTGGCTTTGTCGGTCTCGATTTCCGCGATCACGTCGCCCGACTTGACGGCGTCGCCTTCCTTCTTCAGCCACTTGGCCAGATTGCCCTTCTCCATGGTCGGAGAGAGCGCAGGCATGAGTATTTCAGTCGGCATGGCGGGCTAACTCTGGCAGGATAACGCTTGCAGACTAGCTTTTGGATCGTGGCGCCACAGAAAATACCGGGCGCAGAACGCGAGCACTCTCACCGATACACGTCCGTGTAAAGTTCGGACGGATCCGGCTCGAGATCGTTGGTGGCAAACTCGGACGCTTCGTTGACGACGGCGCGCACGGCGGCATCGATTTTCTTCAGCTCGTCTTCGCTCGCCCACTTCTTGGCGAGAAGACGCGCGCGCACCTGCTCGATCGGATCGTGCTCGGTGCGCACTTTGTCGACCTCTTCCTTGGTGCGGTATTTCGCCGGGTCGGACATGGAATGGCCGCGATAGCGGTAGGTCAGCATCTCGATAATGGTCGGGCCCTTGCCCGCGCGGCACCAGGCGATCGCCTCGGCGCCGGCGGCGCGCACCGCGCGCACGTCCATGCCGTCGACCTGCACGCCCGGAATGTTGAAGGAGACGCCGCGCTTGGAGAAATCGGTCTGCGCCGAGGAGCGCGTCACCGCCGTGCCCATGGCGTAGCGGTTGTTCTCGATGACGTAGACCACCGGAAGCTTCCACAGCTCCGCCATGTTGAAGCTTTCATAGACCTGGCCCTGGTTCGCCGCGCCGTCGCCGAAATAGGTCAGGCATACGGCATCGCTGTCGCGATACTTGTTGGCAAACGCCAAGCCGGTCCCGATCGGCACCGGCGCGCCGACGATGCCGTGTCCCCCGTAGAAGTTCTTCTCGCGGGAGAACATGTGCATCGAGCCGCCCTTGCCCTTCGAATAGCCGCCGCGCCGGCCGGTGAGTTCGGCCATCACGCCCTTGGGGTCCATGCCGCAGGCCAGCATATGGCCGTGATCCCGGTAGCCGGTGATCATCTGGTCGCCGTCGCGCTTGGCCATCTGCATGCCGACGACGACGGCTTCCTGGCCGATATAGAGGTGACAAAAGCCGCCGATCAGGCCCATGCCGTACATCTGGCCGGCCTTTTCCTCGAAGCGCCGGATCAGAAGCATCTGCCGCAGCGCGTGGAATTCCTCGTCCTTGCTGAATTCCGGGCCCGCCGTCGAGCGGCGACGCGACCTCGCACGGCCGGAGGGCGGGCGTCCGCGAGCGGTTCGGCTTGTTTGGTTTGGGCGACGGCCATCAGCGTCCTCGAGACATCGCGAGTTCCATCCCATAGCCGAAATCGGCTTATGGCGGAAGTCGGCGCTGCGCGATCGGTTCCGGCGACCAAACCGTTGGCAGTAAAAATATTTTGGGAGAGACGGCGCTGGCGAGTTCAAGAGCCGCCGGCCGGCACGCGGGCGCGGCGGCCGAGCATCAGGGTCAGATCGTTGGGGTGTGCGTAATCGAGGAGCGCCCGTGCCCGCTCGTCAAGCATATCGGGATCAAGCCCGCGGGGCTTGAGCAAGCGCGACGCGCCGCTCCCATTGCGTGCGTTCGAGCTTGCAGCTTGGCAAGCTCGGCCGACATCGAGGCGATCTGCTGGTCGATGTCCTGCTTGGCATTGAGGCCGTGATTGCCGCTGAAGGCATTGACCCCGAAATAGCCGATCAGCAGGGCCGCCAAGACGTAGAGGCCCAGCGCGGTCAGGATCGAGCGCAATCGCTTGCGAGTGACCATTCCGCCAAGATGCGAGAAGCGCCGCTTAAGGGCGGATTAATGGACTCGCCCGGACGGTCACGGGCAGCCGATTGCGCACTTCGTTAAAAAGGAAGTTGCCGAAGCGCTTGCCGCGGTTGCGGACATAGCGGAGCAGCCCAGCGTCGACGAAATAGGTCAGCAGAATACTGTCGCGTGTCGTTACCTCGAAGCCGATGCGATCGGCGGAATGCCAGGTATCGGCGCCGACGGCAAAGGCGTAGCCGGTGTTCGGCGCGAACGTCATCTGCTTGTCCTTGGGCAGTGAGCCGTCGGCAAGCTTGCGGTGGAAGATGGTGCCGATATGCGCCGTCGAGCGGTCGCGCGGCAAATAGAGGTGGACGGTCATACCCTTCCAGTGCGTATCGGTGTGCGGCGTGATCAGGTAGCCGGGAATATCGCGCGTCAGGACCGGAATTGGAAACATGCCGACCTTGGCATAATCGGGACCGAAGCGGCGCTCGAGCGGCGCCGCCAGGCGGCGCACGAACGCCTCACGCACCGGCGCCGAGCAAAGCGCGCGGCCGACCACGGTCCCACAACGATCGCTTTCCCGGCGGCAGGTGCCGGATGTATTCCGGAAACAAATCGATTTTCACCCGCGTATGGGTGCCGTCGGCAAGATCATGGCCTTTGCTGCGGCCGTGCATCGGCCGATAGTCCGACGTTTCCGGCATGTTGGCGAGCATCGCCGCGTAAACGTCGTCGGGAAACACGCGATCGAGGAGCAAATGAGGGAACGGCGCATCAGACGAAGGCGCCGCTCTCGACGGCAGCGACGACAAAATCGCGCAGCCGCTCGGTCGCGCGCTTGCGATCGCCAGCCTTCAGGTCAAGCGATTGATCCATGGCCGAACCACGTTGCTCTGTGGGCCCTCGGCTGATCTCTGCTGGAAATATAACGTGGATTGCTGAGTCCGGACAAGCGCAGCCGCCGGACGCGCCTATCCAAGCGCCTTGAACGCCGCGCGTCCGAGAAAGACCGCTTGCGCGCCGAGTTCCTCCTCGATGCGCAGCAGCTGATTGTATTTTGCGGTGCGATCGGACCGAGCCAGCGAGCCGGTTTTGATCTGGCCGCAATTGGTGGCGACGGCGAGATCGGCGATCGTCGAATCCTCCGTCTCGCCGGAGCGATGCGACATCACTGCGGTGTAGCCAGCCTTGTGGGCGGTTTCGACCGCGGCCAGCGTTTCGGTGAGCGTGCCGATCTGGTTCACCTTGACCAGGATCGAATTGCCGATCCCGTTCTTGATGCCGTCCGACAGGCGGGCGACATTGGTGACAAAGACATCGTCGCCGACCAGCTGGCAGCGCGCGCCGATTTTCTGCGTCAGCATTTGCCAGCCGACATAGTCGTCTTCCGCCATGCCGTCTTCGATCGACACGATCGGATAGCGCTTGACCAGTTCGGTCAGATACTCGGCCTGCTGCTCGACCGAGCGGGTCTTGCCTTCGCCTTTATACTGGTACGCGCCCTTGACAAAGAATTCGCTCGCCGCCGAATCGAGCGCCAACGCGACGTCATCACCGGCGCGATAGCCCGCCTTGTCGATTGCCGACAGGATGAAATCGAGCGCCGCTTCCGCCGACGGCAGATTGGGCGCAAAGCCGCCTTCGTCGCCCACATTGGTGTTGTGGCCGGCAGCTTTAAGCGCCGCGCGCAGCGTGTGAAAAATCTCCGAGCCGGCGCGCAGCGCTTCGGCGAAAGAGGCGGCGCCAAACGGCACGATCATGAATTCCTGAAAGTCGATCGGATTGTCGGCATGCACGCCGCCGTTGATGATGTTCATCATCGGTACCGGCAAAACCCGCGCCGCGGTGCCGCCGACATAGCGATAAAGCGGCAGCCCGTTCGCGGCGGCCGCCGCCTTGGCGACAGCGAGCGACACGCCGAGGATGGCATTGGCGCCGAGACGGCCCTTGTTGGGCGTACCGTCAAGCCCGATCATGGTGTCGTCGATCTTGACCTGGGCCTCGGCGTCCATGCCGCCGAGCGCGTCGAAGATTTCGCCGTTGACCGCCTCGACCGCACCGCGCACGCCCTTGCCGAGATAGCGTGCGCCGCCGTCGCGCAGTTCGACCGCCTCGTGGGTACCGGTCGAGGCGCCAGACGGCACGCCGGCCCGGCCACGCGAGCCGTCCGCCAGGATGACATCGACCTCGACGGTCGGATTGCCGCGGCTATCGAGGATTTCCCGGCCGATGATGTCGACGATGGCAGTCATGCGTTCTCCTGGCAGCATTCAATCACGACGCCTGATCTTTGCCGAAAACCGGTAGTCGCTTTTCGGGGCCATGCGGCGGCGTGAACGCGCTTCTACAGGATCGGCAAGGCCGTTGTCATGTCCGGCTCTTGTCATGCCCCGGCAAGCGGGGCATGCAGTGCCGGCAAATGCGAACGGAATAAGAAACCGATGCCCAAGAAGCAGCTTCAACTCGGTCGTGCCACGGCGATCCCGGTTTCGCCGGAACAAGCGGTGCTCGACCGCGTGCCCAATCCGCATCCGGATACCAACTATGTCGCGCGTTTTACCTTCCCGGAATTCACCCTGATGTGCCCGGTGACCGGCCAGCCCGATTTCGCCACGCTGGTGATCGACTACGTGCCGCGCGGCTGGCTCGTGGAGTCGAAGTCGCTGAAGCTTTATCTCAACAGCTTTCGCAATCACGGCGCGTTCCACGAGGACTGCACGGTGGCGATCGGCAAGAAGCTGGTTGCACTGCTCAAGCCGAAATGGCTGCGCATCGGCGGTTATTTCCATCCGCGCGGCGGCATGCCGATCGACGTGTTCTGGCAGGCCGGAAAACTTCCCACCGGCGTCTGGGCGCCCGATCAGGGCGTCAGCACCTATCGCGCCCGCTGAACTCACGCTCGCATCGCGCGCGCGCCGGTAAGCGTTGCGATCAGGGCCGCGACCTCGCGCGCCGGGTCGGTCGCGCGCATGACGCCACCCATGACGGCTGCGCCGGCCGCGCCAGCGGCGACGAGCTCGCCGAGGCGCGCCGCATTGATGCCGCCGATCGCCAGCACCGGCACCCGCGCCGCGCGCGCTATTTCGGCAAGACCTTTGCGGCCGATCTCGGGGCCGTAGCCCGGCTTGCTCGCGGTCTCGAAGGCCGGACCCGCCAGCACATAGTCGACATGGGCGGGATCGATCGCTTCGGCTTCGGTCACGGTATGGATGGAGACTCCCAAAATCTTGTCGGGACCGATCAGCGCGCGCGCGCTGACAACATCGCTCCCTGACGGCAGATGCACGCCGTCGGCGCCGGCGTCCCTGGCCAGCGACGCCTCGCCATGCAGCATCAGCTTCGCTCCTCTTGCGTGGGCCAGCGGCAAAAGCGAGCGCGCCAGCAAAATTTGCTCGTCCGGCGGCAGATCTTTTTCGCGCACGCTGACCCACCGGCAACCGGCGGCAAAAGCCGCCGCGATGACGTCCGGCAAAGGCCGCCGCGCCTGCCGGCGATCGGTGACCAAAAGGAGAGGCGGAGCGGGGAGTTCCATAAATCTTCCGTCGCAGAAGAACGATTGACGCTCGCCTCACTCTCGCCTAACGCCACGACACACGCGAGAACCTGATGAACCGCCCTGCCCGCATCTCATTCGTTTCGCTCGGCTGCCCGAAAGCATTGGTCGATTCCGAGCGCATTATCACGCGGCTGCGTGCCGAGGGCTATGAACTCGCCCGCGACCACGCCGATGCCGATCTCGCGATCGTCAACACCTGCGGCTTTCTCGACAGCGCGCAAGCGGAGTCGCTGACCGCCATCGGCGCGGCGCTCGCCGAGAACGGCAAAGTCATCGTGACCGGCTGCATGGGCGCCGAGCCTGAGAAAATCACCGCCGTGCATCCGAATGTGCTGGCCGTGACCGGTCCGCAGCAATACGAAAGCGTGCTCGACGCGGTTCATCGCGCCGCTCCGCCGCAGCACGATCCGTATGCCGATTTGATCCCGCCGCAAGGCATCAAGCTGACCCCGCGGCACTACGCTTATCTCAAGATTTCAGAGGGTTGCAACAATCGCTGCACATTTTGCATCATCCCGCGATTGCGCGGCGATCTGGTCTCCCGGCCGGCCGCCGACGTACTGCGCGAGGCCGAGCGTTTGGTCGCGGCCGGGGTCAAGGAATTGCTGGTCATTTCCCAGGACACGTCGGCTTACGGCGTCGATGTGAAATACGCGGCGAGCGAATGGAAAGGCAGCCAAATACGGGCCAAATTCATCGATCTGGCGCGCGCGCTTGGCGAGTTCGGCGTCTGGGTGCGGCTGCACTATGTCTATCCCTATCCGCACGTCGATGACGTCATTCCGCTGATGGCGGACGGCAAGGTGCTGCCGTATCTCGACGTGCCGTTCCAGCATGCCAGCCCTGCCGTCCTCAAACGCATGCGGCGGCCGGCGGCGCAGGAAGAGACGCTGTCCCGGATCAGGCAGTGGCGCGCCGTGTGCCCCAGCCTCACCATCCGTTCGACGTTCATCGTCGGCTTTCCGGGCGAGACCGAAGCGGACTTTTCCTTGCTGCTCGAGTGGCTCGGCGAGGCGGAGCTCGATCGGGTCGGCTGCTTCCGCTACGAGCCGGTCGCCGGCGCGGCCGCCAACGACCTCGGCGCGCCGGTGCCTGATGCCGTCAAAGACGAGCGCTGGGATCGCTTGATGCAGCTCCAGCAGCACATTTCCGCAAAGCGGCTGAAACGAAGGATCGGCGCCCGCGAACGGGTCATCATCGACGAGGTCGGCGTCAACGGGTCAGGCCCGCTCGCCGCCAAAGGCCGCGGCAAGGGCGACGCGCCGCAGATCGACGGCACCGTATTTGTCCAAAGCCGCCGGCCGCTGCGGGTCGGCGAGATCGCGACCGTGAAGATCGAGCGCGCCGACGCTTATGACTTGCACGGTACCGCGGTGGGCTATTAACAAACCCGGCCGCCGCCCGAGCCGGTAACTTAATCCCTTAATTTTGCTGGTATTACCCGACATTCGGCGCTTTCATGACCAGCGAGGCGCCGAATCGTGACCGCGATCTTCATCACCGCGACCGGACCTGACGTGGGAAAAACCCTCGTCGTCGCCGCTCTCATCCGGCATTTGCGCCAGCTCGGCCACGCGGTCGACGCGATCAAACCGATCGTCAGCGGCTACGAGCCGGCCCAGGCGGCGGCGAGCGACCCCGGCACAATCATCGCCGCGCTCGGGCTGCCGTTCTCGCCGGAATCCATCGAACGCACGTCGCCATGGCGGTATCGCGCGGCGCTCTCGCCGGATCTCGCCGCGCGGCTCGAAGGACGCACCATCGACGTCGACGCCGTCATCGCCTATTGCAAATCCGCCGTCGAGCAGCGCCAGGATATCCTTTTGATCGAAGGCGTCGGTGGCATCATGGAGCCGTTGGACCAGCACCGCACCGTGCTCGACGTGATGATGGCGTTGCGTTTGCCGCTGATCCTCGTCACCGGCTCGTATCGCGGGGCGCTGAGCCACACGCTCACTGCGCTCGATTCGCTGTTCCGGCGCGACATGAACGTGCTGACGACGATCGTCAGTGAAACGGCAGGCAGCAAAGTCGCGCTCGACGACGTGGTCGCCGCGATTTCGCGCTTCACCGAGCCGGTGATCGGCCTGCCGCGGTCGGCATCCTAGCGACGATTAATCACACGCAGCGTGCCCGAACGACAAATCATTTGGACAATTGCAACTGCACCACGGTTTCGAGCGTGCCTTCGACATTGAACAAGCCGTGCAGCAAGAATGTCAGCAGCGTCGATCCGCTGCGCCAGCGCATCCAGCCGAGGAACAGGCCGATGACGACAATCTGCAGGATGCCGGTCCAGTCGTATTGGACATGCAACGCCGCCCACAATATCGAGATGACGACGATCGCCGGCCATGCCGTCCGGTCCGATCGGGCCCAGCCGCGAAACAAAAAGCCGCGAAACACGGTCTCCTCGCCCGCCGGCGCCATGATCACGGCAGCAAGCCACAGCGCCACCACCCAGCCCTCGGCGGCAGCGGTCGTATAGGACTGCACCTGAAACGACGTCACCAACGGGTAGCCGCCGAAATAGAGCAGCGCATCGCCGATCGCGATCACGGCAACAAGCCCGATGAGACCGATGCCGACGTCACGCGTCGACGGCCAGGTCAGCGCCAGATATTCGATCAGCGGGGCGCGCACGATCCACACGGCAAGCGCAATCACCGCCATCATGATCGGATTGGCGATCAGGATAAAAAGCGTGACCGTGGCACCGTCAAACGGCGAGGACAGGAGCGACGGGAGGTCGCTCAGCCGCAGCAATAACAGGATCGCAAGCGCGACGAATTGGCTCGCGAAAAAGGCGAGGAACGCCCAGCCGAGCGTCGCCCAATAGCCCCAAATTCTCATGTGCGTCGCGAGCCTTGGTGGAACAAGCGGCTACGGAATTAGAATCGAAGAGCCCGTCGTCGCGCGGCTTTCGAGATCGCGGTGCGCCTTGGCCGCATCCTTGAGCGGGTAAGTCTGGTTGATCGGTATCTTCACCGCACCGCTGCCGACCACCGCGAAAAGATCCGCGGCCATTGCCAGCAAGTCGGCGCGCTTGGCGGCGTAGGTATTGAGCGTCGGCCGCGTGGCGAACAGCGAGCCTCGGAACTGCAGCATGTTGATATCGAAGGCCGCGATCGGGCCGGACGCGCTGCCGAAGCTGACGAACATGCCGAGCGGCCGGATGCAATCGAGCGAGCCCGGGAACGTCGTCTTGCCGATGCCGTCATACACCACATCGCACAGCTGGCCGCCGGTGATCTCCTTGACGCGGGCGACGAAATCTTCGTCGCGATAGAGGATCGTATGGTGACAGCCATTGGCCTGCGCCAGCGCGACTTTGTCTTTCGATCCCACCGTGCCGATAACATTGGCGCCGAGATGATTGGCCCATTGGCAAAGAATGAGCCCGACGCCGCCGGCCGCGGCGTGCATCAGCACGTTCATGCCCTTCTCGACCTTGAAGGTGCGACGCACCAGATATTGCACCGTCAGGCCCTTGAGCATCATGCCGGCGGCCTGCTCGTAGCTGATATTGTCCGGCAGCTTGACCACGCGGTCGGCCGGCACCACGCGTTCTGCCGTGTAGCAGCCCGGTCCCTGGACATAGGCGACGCGGTCGCCGCGCTTGAAGTCGCTGACGCCGGAGCCGACTTCGACGACTTCGCCGGCGGCTTCATTGCCGGCGACGAACGGCAGGCCGCCCGGCGCGGGATAGAGGCCCATGCGGAAATAGGCGTCGACGAAATTGACGCCGATGGCGTGCTGCTTGACCCGGACTTGGCCCGGCCCGGCAGCGGGCACCGTAATGTCCTCGTAGGTCAAAACCTCGGGACCGCCGACTTTGTGGACGCGTACCGCAGCAACCATTGTTCGCTCCTGCCAAATCTTTTCGTCGAACCTATTCGGCCTTCTTCGCAAGGCGCGCGATCATAGGTGGTCGCCGACACGGCGCAAGGGCAAGCCGCCGCGGTTATCGGCGGCGCCGCAGGCGCCTTTGCCGCGCGAGAATATTGAATGTCTCCACCGCGCCGGCGAACGCCATGGCGAAATAGACGTATCCGCGCGGCAGATGGAAGTCGAACCCATCGGCGATCAGCGCCACGCCGATCAGGATCAGAAACGACAGCGCCAACATCTTGGTGGTCGGGTGGCGCACGATGAATGCGGCGACCGGCTCGGAGGCGGCATACATGACCGCCACCGCGATGATCACCGCGGCAACCATGACCTCGATCTGCTGCGCCATCCCGATCGCGGTCACGATCGAGTCGATCGAGAAGACGAGATCGACGACGGCGATTTCCAAGATCACCAGAATAATGTTGGACCGAGCGCGCCCGGTCGCGCCTTTCTCCGGCTCGTCGACATCGATCTCGCCGTAAATCTCGAATGTCGCCTTGGCGATCAGGAACAGACCGCCGCCGATCAGGATGATATCGCGCCAGGAAATCTCATTGCCGGCGATGACAATAAGCGGCGTGCGCAGCCGCCCCAGGGCGGTCAGCGCGAATAGCAGAGCGACGCGGAAGACAAGCGCCAGCAGAAGCCCCACCTGGCGTGCCCGCCGGCCCGCAGCCGTATCGAGATTGGCCGCCAACAGCGAGACGAAGATGACATTGTCGACGCCGAGCACGATCTCCAGCGCGGTCAGCGTGACCAGCGCCGCCCAGGCGTTCGGATCGGTGACGAGCGCGAGGATGGTGTGCATGCTTTAGGGTCGCCGACGCAAAAGACCGATCATCACAAAGTAGACGGCGATCGCCGCAAGCGCCGCCGCGACCCAGCCCGGCGGATTAAGATTTTGCGCAAGCGCCACGATCGCGAGCACCGCCCACAGCACCAGCGCCGCGAGATTAATGCGCCGCCATCGCGGCACGCGAACCGGATGGACGAAATGGATCGGCGCAAATGTCGCGGCGGCCAGCACGATGACGGCAAGCGCGCCGAGCCAAGGCGCCGGCTTGAGCAAGAACAGATAGAACGCGACGACGTTCCACAACGCCGGAAAGCCACGAAAATAGCTGTCCGCCGTCTTCATCCGCCGGTCGGCGAAATAAAGCGCGCCGGTGACGGTCACGATGAGACCGAGCGCAAGCGCTACGGTCGATGGCAACACGCCGCCGGCGGCGATGGCATAAGCCGGCACGAACACATAGGTGGTGAAATCGACCACGAAGTCGAGCACGTCGCCCGACCAGCGCGGCAATAGCTCCGCCACATGCAAGCGCCGGGCGAAGGTGCCGTCGATGCCGTCGATGATGAGAGCAAGCCCGAGCCAGAGAAACATCCGTGTCCAGTCGGTACCGGCCGCGGCGATCAGCGCCAGCAGCGCGCAGGCGGCGCCGCACGCGGTGAAGACGTGGACCGCGAATGCGGCCACGGTGCGCGGCGAGACTTGCGTTTCCGGTGATCGCGAATCCATCAGCGCCGACCCTACATGCGAATGGCAGCCATTCCACCTTAGCGACCATCCGACCGCCGCGAAATTGCCCGGCCGACATAGTATTTCAACAATTCATCCGGTAGCGTGAAAAGCCCAAGAAGTCTGGGCCGGGAGCATGCGGTGCGGCCATTTGTTGGGTTCGTGTTTTTGTCGCTGATCGGCATCAGCCGCGCGGCGGCGGCCGATCTGCCACTGCCCGCGCCGCCGGTTTACGACGCCAATGGTCCGTACACCCATTGGGGCGGCGCCTATGTCGGCATCAATGGCGGCTATGGCTTGGGAAGCAGCCAGTGGAGCCAAGGCCTCATCCTGACCAACATCTTCAACGCCGACGGCTTTCTTCTCGGCGGCACGATCGGGTTCAATTACCCGCTCAGTGCGGTTTTGTTCGGTGCCGAGGCCGATCTCGATTGGTCCACCCTCAACGGCAGCACCGGCGGTTGCGCGGTCAATGGTGCCGGCGCCGCCGCAGCTTGCGAGACCAAGAACAACGTGCTCGGGACGGCCCGCGCCCGCATGGGCTACACGTTCGACCGGACACTTATCTACCTCACCGGCGGAGCGGCGTTTGGCGACTTCCAGACCGGCTTGAATCCGCCGGCGACTTTCGATTCCACCACCAAGGTCGGCTGGGCTGCGGGCGCCGGGATCGAATATGCCTTCTCGGGCGCTTGGAGCGCCAAAGCCGAATATCTCTTCGTCGATCTCGGCTCGGCGACCTGCAGAAGCGCCGCGAACTGCGGCAGCGCTGCCGGAGCCTCGGCCTCGCTCACCGAGAACCTCGTTCGTGGCGGCTTCAACTATAGATTTTCCTGGTGAGCGCCGAGGACTTTGGTGAGCACCGCGCCTGAAAACAAAACAGCCGAAGTCGCCGTCGTCGGCGGCGGGCCGGCCGGCTTAGTGGGTGCCATCGCGCTCGCCACAGGCGGCGTCGATACGCTGCTGATCGCGCCGCTTGCCGAAGAGGATCATCGCACCACGGCGCTGCTGGCCGGATCGGTGACCGCGCTGGCGACATTGGGCGTGTGGGAGGCGTGCCTGCCCCACGCTGCGCCGCTCATATCGATCCGCATCATCGACGATACCCGACGCCTGTTGCGCGCGCCGGAGGTCATGTTCGCGGCTGCCGAGATCGGCCTCGATGCCTTCGGCTATAACATCGAGAACCGCCATCTCATCGCTGCGCTGCAAGATCGTGCGGCGCAGCTGAATATCCCGCGTATCGCCGCTCCGGCTCTAGCCGTCGCCAGCGATCACGCCGGCGCCACCATCGGGCTTGCCGACGGCACAGCGCGCGCGCGGCTGGTGGTCGGAGCCGACGGGCAGCATTCGCTGTGTCGCGCGGCCGCCGGGATCGGCACCACGCGTCACGCCTATCCGCAGACCGCTCTGACGCTCAATCTCGGGCACGGACGACCGCATCAGGGTGCCGCGACGGAATTCCACACCGAACATGGACCATTCACGCTCGTCCCCCTGCCCGGCCGGCGATCGAGCCTCGTCTGCGTGCTTGACCCGGCGGGCGCGGCGACGCTTTTCGCCATGGCGGACGCCGAGCTTTCCGTCGAAATCGAGCGTCGCGCCCACTCGCTCTTCGGCAGCATGACCGTCGAGCCCGGGCGCGGGTTGTTTCCGCTTGCGGTCGAAACCGCGCACGCGTTCGCGCGTGACCGTATTGCGCTGGTCGGCGAGGCGGCCCACGTCGTTCCGCCGATCGGCGCGCAGGGTCTCAATCTCGGCCTGCGCGACGCCGCGACGCTTGCCGAGATTGTCGCCGACGCGCGGCGTCGCGGCGCCGATGTCGGTTCGCCCGCGGTGCTTTCGCGCTACGACGCGCAGCGCCGCGCCGACGTCACAAGCCGGAAGATCGCGATCGACCTTCTCAACCGCAGCCTGCTGACGGATTTCTTTCCGGTGCACGGCGCGCGCGGTTTTTCGCTGTTCATGGTTGACCGCATCGGGCCGCTCCGCCGCGCGTTGATGCGCGAAGGGATTACCCCCGTTGCTTCGCAGCCGCGGCTGATGCGCGGCGAAATGGTGTGAATTTCCTGGCGCAGACTTGCCGCGAAAAATGGCTTGGCGGGGTCACGCCATTCATCCTACCGTCGGATTGTCCGAGATTGAGGCTGACCAGCAGGTCTTAATCGGCCAAAATCGCCGCAATAAGATGATCGCAGCGGCGTCGGTACAAGATCGTCGCACCGGGATTTCTGCATGAAGCTGCCGCGCAATTTTTTCAAACCGCTGGCGATCGGCGCGCCGGCGCCGTTGCGCGACCTGCCGGTGCGGCTCGAGCGCATGATTCATTTCGTGCCGCCGCACATCGAAAAGATGCGCGCCCGCGTGCCGGAGCTGATCCATCAGGTCGACGTCGTGCTCGGCAATCTTGAAGACGCTATTCCCGCCGACGCCAAGGAAGCCGCGCGGGCGGGCTTCATCGCCATGGCGAAAGCCAGCGATTTCGGCGCCACCGGATTATGGACGCGGATCAACGCGCTCAATTCCCCCTGGGTGCTCGACGACATCAGCGAGATCGTCGGCGCGGTCGGCCAAAAACTCGACGTCATCATGTTGCCGAAGGTCGAAGGCCCCTGGGACATCCATTATCTCGACCAGCTGCTCGCGCAGCTTGAAGCCAAGCACGCGGTGCCAAAGCCGATCCTCATTCACGCCATCCTGGAAACCGCCGAGGGCGTCGACAATGTCGCGGCGATCGCCACCGCGTCGCCGCGCATGCACGGCATCAGCCTCGGTCCGGCGGATTTGGCTGCCTCGCGGGCGATGAAAACGACGCGCGTCGGCGGCGGCCATCCCGAATACAAAGTGATGGCCGATCCTGCTGCGGGCGCCGGCGACGCGCCGCGCGCGACTTATCAGCAAGACCTCTGGCACTACACCACCGCGAAAATGGTCGATGCCTGCGCCGCCGCCGGCATCAAGCCGTTTTACGGGCCGTTCGGCGACATCGCCGATACCGCTGCGTGCGAGGTGCAATTCCGCAACAGCTTCCTCATGGGCTGCGCCGGCACCTGGACGCTGCATCCAAATCAGGTGCCGATTGCCAAGCGTGTCTTTTCACCCGATCCGGCCGAAGTCGCGTTTGCGCAGAAGATCGTCGCCGCGATGCCTGACGGCACCGGCGCCGTCATGATCGACGGCAAGATGCAAGACGACGCCACCTGGAAGCAGGCGAAAGTCCTGGTCGATCTTGCGCGCCTGGTCGCTGCCAAGGACCCGGACATGGCGGCCCGTTACGGGCTATCAACAACAAGATGATCGCGCTATGAATGAGCGTTCAGTTTTTCGCCAGCGGCGTGCCACAATCATGTCATTGCGTCGTCGTTACGCGTACGGGGAATAGCAGGTCGCCCAATGCCCACAGCCATGAACAAGATTCGCAACGCCAAATATCAGATCGGCCAAGTGGTGCGGCACCGGCTGTTCCCGTTCCGCGGCGTCGTCTTCGACATCGATCCGATCTTCAGCAACACCGAGGAATGGTACGAGTCGATCCCCGCCGAAGTGCGGCCGAACAAGGACCAGCCGTTCTATCACCTGTTCGCCGAGAATGATGAGACCGAATACATCGCCTACGTCTCCGAGCAAAACCTGTTGCCGGACACCAGCGGCGAACCGGTTCGCCATCCGCAGGTCGCGGAAGTTTTCGTGCAGGACGGCAACGGCGTCTATCGGCCGCGCCAATCGACCACGCACTGACCGCGCAAACCTTCGAAGATTCCCGAGAGCTTTGCGCCACTGTGCTTGAGGCGCCGAAGTGCGCGCCTCAAGCTGACTGACCTTGAGCTTTAAAGCCTATTGAGTCTTGCCGTTTGCCGGCGGCGTCGCCGATGACGTGGGCGCGCCCTGCTGGCTTTCCAGCTTCTTGCGCGCTTCATCGGCGCGGCGCTGCAGCTCGTCTTGAAGTTTCTTCTGCTGCTCCTCGAAGACCTTCGGATCGGTCGGCGGCCCGTCATAGGCTTTGGCGAAATCGGCGAGCGGCATCACGAGGCTGATCGGCTGCCCGGTGGTGTTGATGGCCTGGATGACGAGGCCCTGCCCCTTCTTCATCTTGCCGATCAGATCGGCGTTGGCTTCGTAATCCGCCATGCAGCCGTTGGTGAAGCAGATCACATACGGCGCCGTCATCGGCTGGTTCTGATCGACGATGACGCGGGTGCCGTGCGCAAGCTGCATGCCGAGCGGCAACGTGACGCGCAGCAGCTTTTTGTCGGCCCCCTGAGGCTCGATGAGCACGGCGGCCGCGACCGGTTGACCGAATTCGACGCGGGCATCCTTGCCGGTGAAGCAGACCTCTTTGGCGTTGGGGTCCGCTGGCTGGCCGGGCTGGCCCTTGAGGCAGAATTTGGTCCATGGCGAGAAGATGAGCTGCACCGATTGCTGACCGTTTTGGGCCTGTTGACCTTGATCGCCGCCCGGGGCGGGCGGGCCCTGTGCCGGTTGCTGTTGGGCAGGAGCGGGTGCTGGCGCAGGGGCTTCCTGGGCTTCCGGAGCCGGTTTGGGCTTGTGCTTCTTGGCCGGCTTGGGAGCCGGCGCCGCGGCCTCGGGCTGCTGGGCCGACGCTTGCGTGCCGATCGCCAGCACAGCCGCGGCCGTCAGCGCCACACATAGAGCCAACGTCTTGGCAAATGTCTTGGCGAAGGCGGCGGGCCTTGCGGCAATGGCAGCGGCCGTCCGGCTCGCCGGCCTCGTTGCGGCCGACGCGGTACAATAGGTCATGAGATTCAGTCCCTCGTAGTGTGCCGCCGCAAATCGACGCATGATCGAATTGCGCATGACTTTCCTGGCATTCGCCGGCGCACAATGCAGCGCGCGGCCCCCGATCCGGTCCTTCGACGCAGATTGCGGCAACAGCGTGACCCCGATCCGGCAAGGGTCCCTCGGATAGCCCACTTTGACGACAAGATAAAGCGCCGGCGGGTATTCTGTTACATTGGGCCACGACCCGCCAAATCGCATCGAGGTTAGACACGCCGCTGCATGTTCACCGCCAATCTCGTCGTCTTGAACCGCGCGATTTTCGCCACCTGTGGGGCATTCGTCGCCCTGGCCGGCGCAACGCCTGCGGCGACGGAAACGGAAGCGGCTCACGCGATCGCCATGCACGGCGCCCCGGCAATGTCCGGCGACTTCGCGGCGGCGCCCTACGCCGATGCCGGCGCCCCAAAAGGCGGCCGCCTGGTGCAGGGCATGCTCGGAACGTTCGACAGCCTCAATCCTTTCATCGTCAAGGGCCTGCCGGCGCATTCGCTGCGCGGTTACGTGATCGAGAGCCTGATGGCGCGCGGCTATGACGAGCCGTTCTCGCTGTATGGATTATTGGCGCGCACGATCGAAACCGACGATGCGCGCAGCTACGTCACGTTCTCGCTCGATCCCGCCGCACGCTTCTCCGACGGCGCGCCGGTGACCGCGGCGGACGTGATCTTCTCCTGGCAGCTGTTGCGCGACCACGGCCGTCCCAATTACCGCGCCTATTATGCCAAGGTCACGCGCGCCGAGGAACTCGATGCGCGCACCGTGCGTTTCGATCTCGGCGGCGCCGCCGACCGCGAGCTGCCTCTTATCTTGGGATTGATGCCGGTGCTGCCCAAGCATGCCATCGATCCCGCCAGGTTCGAGGACACGACATTCGCCAAGCCGGTCGGCAGCGGCCCCTACACGGTCGCCGAAATCGATCCGGGCAAGAGCATCACGCTCAAGCGCGATCCCAATTATTGGGGCCGCGACCTTCCGATCAATCGCGGCTTGTGGAATTTCGACGAACTGCGCTTCGATTATTATCGCGACGCCAACGCCTATTTCGAAGCCTTCAAGACCGGCCTCTACGATGTGCGCAGCGAAAACGATCCAAGCCGCTGGCAGACCGGCTACGACATTCCGGCGGTGCGCGACGGGCGCATCATCAAGGAGGCGTTTGCCAACGGCCTTCCCAAGGTCAGCTCGAATTTCGTCTTCAACACGCGGCGGCCGATCTTTGCCGACCGGCGCGTGCGGCAGGCGATTTCGCTGCTGTTCGATGCCGAATGGATCAACCGTAATTTTTTCTTCGACCTCTACCGGCGCAGCGCCAGTTACTTCGACGGCTCGGAGCTGTCGGCTTACCAGCGGCCGGCGGATGCGCGCGAGCGGGCGCTGCTTGCGCCGTTTCCCGACGCAGTGCGCGCCGATGTGCTCGACGGCACCTGGTCGCCGCCGGTCAACGACGGCTCCGGCCGCGACCGCAAAAGCTTGGGCGAAGCGCTGACGCTGCTCGGCGCCGCCGGCTACGAACTCAAGGGCACGACGCTGCGCGAGCGCAGCAGCGGGCGGCCGTTTCGCTTCGAGATCATGGTCACGAACCGCGACGACGAGCGGCTCGCAATCGCCTTTGCCAACAGTCTCGCGCGCGCCGGCATCGAGGCGCAAGTCCGCCTGGTCGACGCCGTGCAATACGATCAGCGCCGGCAATCGTTCGATTTCGATATGATCCAATATCGCTGGGAGCAATCGCTCTCGCCCGGCAACGAGCAAAGCTTCTATTGGGGCTCGGCAGCGGCCGATGAGCCGGGCTCGCGCAATTATATGGGCGTCCGCAGCCCGGCGATCGATGCGATGATCGCGGCCATGCTGCGGGCCCGCGAACGTCCCGATTTCATCGCCGCGGTCCGCGCGCTGGATCGGTTGCTGATCTCCGGATGCTACCTCGTGCCGCTGTTCTACCTGCCACAGCAATGGGTGGCGCGCTCGGCCTCGATCGCGCATCCGGCCCGCACGTCGCTGTTCGGCTACCTGCCGGAAACCTGGTGGCATCAACCCAAACGGGCGCTGCAATGATCCTCGGCGAGCCGGCAACCGCCGCGGCTCCATCGGACGGCGCGAACTCGGTTACGATCGACGACATCTTCCGCAGTCATGCGCAGCGCCGTCCCGGTGCGCTGGCGCTGATCGATGCGGCCAACCGCGAGAGCTTCACCGACGGCAGGCCGCATCGCCTTACCTATGCGCAGGCCGATCGTGTGGTCGCCGCCATCGCTGGGCGGTTGCGCCGGATGGGCTTGCCCACAGACAGCGTCATCGGCGTCCAATTGCCGAATGTCGCCGAGAATATTCTGGCGATGCTTGGGGTATGGCGGGCCGGCATGATCGTCGCGGCGCTGCCTTTGCTTTGTCGCCGCACCGATGCCGTCGCCGCTCTCGCGCGGATCGGCGCCAAGGCGCTGATCACCTGCGGCCGCGTCGGCGCGTTCCACCACGGCCTATTTGCCATGACGGTCGGCGCGGAGGTGTTTTCCATTCGTTACGTCTGCGGCTTCGGAGCCAATCTGCCTGACGGCGTGGTGTCGTTCGAGGACTTGTTCGCGACCGACGTCGACGTCGCCCCGCCGTCCGATCGCGAGCGGCGGAGCGACGGCTCAGCGCACATCGCCGCCATCACGTTCGATGTCGGCGATGGCGGCATCGTGCCGGTCGCGCGCAGTCATGCCGAATTGCTGGCCGGCAGCCTCGCCGTGGTGCTCGAACGGAGCCTGGCGCAGGATGCAAGCATCCTCTCAGCGATCGTCCCTTCGTCTTTTGCCGGCATCTGCCTGACATTGTTGCCTTGGGCGCTGTGCGGCGGCACGCTTGTGCTGCATCATCCGTTCGACCCGGGCGTTCTCGGCAGTCAGGCGCGCGACGAACGATGCGACACGCTCATCTTGCCCGGCCCGATCGCTTTCCGGCTGGCCGCGGCGGGCGCGTTCGCAGTTCACGGCCCGGCGGCCGTCATTGCCGCATGGCGGGCACCGGATCGTCTCGCAACCAGCGCGGCATGGCGCGAATCCGAGATCATGCTGGTCGACGTTCCGATCTTCGGCGAGGCCGCTTTGGCGCCGGCGCGTCGCGGCGCCGGCGGCAGGCCAAGTCCGTTGCCCGCCGGTCCGATCGTGGCGCCGCGCGGCAGCGCGGACGGGGTCGTGGTCGCCGAATTGACGCGGACCGAGGCCGGCACGGTCGCGCTGCGCGGGCCGATGGTGCCGCACCATTCGTTTCCGCCGGGGATCGAAGCCTCCGGCCTGCCCCATTTCAAGATCGGGGCGGACGGACTTGGTCGATTCCGGCTACACCTGCCGCGCCGATTCCGTCACCGGCGCAATCGTCATCACCGGGCCGCCCTCCGGAATCGTCAGTGTCGGCGGCTATCGCTTTCCGCTCCACGACCTTCAAGAGATCATCGCTCGGGTCGACAGCCGCGCCACGCTTGCCGCCTTGCCCGATCCGATTGTCGGGCAACGGCTTATCGGCAACGCCGGCGATCGCGCGACGATGCAGGCCGCGCTCGATCTGGTCGGCGTCAATCCGCTCATTGTCGCGGCCTTCCGCGACCGCAGCGGTGTGGCGGCACCAATCCCGCTCGACTGACCGACCGCATTGACGGGGCGTTAAGGGCGCTTTGGCATGCTGGCGCCCTGCACTGAAAAGTCGGCAACCCGCCATGGCGCTGCAAGGTCCGTTCGTCGTTGTCGCCGACAGCCCGGCGCCGCATGTCGTCGAAGCGCTGCAAGCGGCGGGCGCCTTCCCGATTATCGAAACGTCTTGGGCCGATGCTGCGGCGGCCATGGCTTCGGTCGAGCCGGAAGCCGTGGTGCTGGCCGAGCCATGCGGCGATGGCGAACGCGCCGATGAATTCGCGCGCGCGCTCAACGACCGGATCGAAGCCGGCAATGGTGCCTTCATGCCGGTCATCGCCCTCACGCGCGACGACGGCGCAGCCTTGATGGGGGATACGCTCGCGATCTCGGCCAACGTGCCGCCGGCGCGGGTCGTGCACCGGCTCGCGGCCGCGTTGCGCATCCGCGCGCTGCACGGCACGGTCTTGCGCCGCATGGAGACGCTGACCTCCCGCGGCGAGAGCGTGCCGAAGCTGCCGGACTCCGATCCGCTCGACGAAGCCACCGTGCTGGTCGCCGGTCGCGGGCGCTCCTATCCCGAGCTCGCGGTTGCGGTCGGCGAGCGTGTCGGCCTTGTCGGCGCGCTCAGCGTCGAGAGCGCGGCGCGCGCGCTCAATGCCCGCGACATCGACGGCCTGGTCATTGGCGACGGTTTCGGACCGCGCATCGTCGAGGCCCTGTTGACGGTGCTGGCCGAGGACGCGCGCTTTCGCGATCTGCCGGTCGCGGTGCTCGGCGGCCACCACGACGTGATCGAAGACTTTTTCGCGACTTTGCCCAATCTCGACCGGGTCGCCGAAGGCTCCGATCGCCTGGTCGCGCGCTTCCTGCCGTTCGTGCGGCTGCATGCCTTCGATCAAAGGCTGCAGCGCATGCTCAAATCGCTCGACGCCAAGGGCATGATCGACCCGCATACCGGGCTGCTCGCCAACGAAGCGTTCTGGCGCGATCTCAACCGCGCGGTCGACGACGCGGAGAAGCGCGGCGTCGGCTTGTCGATTGCGCGATTTTCCTTCGAGCAGATCGATCGCCGCGTCAGTCTCGATGCTGCCCGGCTGGTCAGCCGGCTGATGCGTCAAGTCGATTTCGCCTGCCGCGAGGCCGACAATTCGATCTTCGCGGTGTTCACCGAAACCGATCTGCGTGCGGCGCATGTCGTGGCGCGGCGCATCGCTGCGGTGCTCAAGCACACCATGCTGGCGCCCGATCGCCAAAATAGCGGCGTCGAAACGGCGGTGACGCTGGCGACGCTCAAGCCGACCGATAACGTCGACACCCTGATTGCCCGCGTCGTCGGCGGTGTTGCCCCCGGCTAAGCGCCGCACCATTTACCGGGCACGCACCATGGGAAAGCGGTCCCGGCGAAGGCGGTTTCCGGCATGCCGGGACATGCGCTAAGCTCCCAAAGCAACAGCAAACCGAAGGTCTCGTCATGACCGTTCCGCCCGCCGAGAAAGCCTCTGTGCATATCGACGTCGTGTCCGACGTGGTTTGTCCCTGGTGCTTCATCGGCAAGCGCCGGCTGGAAAATGCGCTCGAGCTCGTCCCCGATATCGCCGTCGACATCAATTGGCGGCCGTATTTCCTCAATCCCTGGATCCCGCGCGAAGGCATCGACCGGCAGACCTATCTCGAGACCAAGTTCGGCTCCACCGAGCGCTATGCCGTGATCGCCGAGCGGGTGGTCGCCGCCGCCGCTTTGGAGGGACTGCTTTACGCGTCCGACGCCATCAGCCGGCAACCCAACACGCTCGATTGCCATCGCCTGATCCTGTGGTCGCGCAGCGCCACCGATCCGGGCAACATGAAGCAGCGGCTGATGGAGCTCTACTTCTCCGAAGGCGCCGACTTGACCGATCCGAAGACATTGATCCAGGCGGCGATCGATTGCGGCATGGACGGCGATCTGGTGCGGCGCCTCCTCGCCAGCGATGCCGATGTCGACCGCATCGAAAGCGAAGCCAATGCCGCCAAAGAGGCCGGCATCGACGGCGTGCCCTGCTTCATCTTCGGCGGCAGCGTCATCGTCACCGGCGCGCAATCGCCGGAATATCTCGCCAGCGCCATCGAGCGCACGGCCGGGAAACAGACGAGGCTGCGGGCTTAAGGACGAGCAAGCCTGCTCGGCCGAACGGGAACCGCCGTCGCAAAAATCTGCACGGCGCAAAAAGCCAAGCCCGCATGGGCGCAGCGACATTTCCGCTATTCGCGGTCTACGCCGCCCTATTGCCCGCGGCCGAGCCGGCGACGGCGGCCTGCAACCGGCGCAAGGCGGCCAGGTTGGTCATCGGTGAAGCCAAGCAGCATTGCGACTTGCCGCTGGATTTGGCCTCATAAAGCGCGGCATCGGCGACCGCCAGAAGGCCCTCGGGATCGATGCCGTGCTCCGGCGCCATGGCAATGCCGATGCTCACGCCGACGGCAGCGGCGATGCCGTCGCCAAGCGCGTACGTGCAGGCGATGGCGGCGATCAGCCGCTGCCCTCGCGCGATCGCCTGCTCATGGCTCGGCGCCGCGGCAAGCACGACGAATTCGTCGCCGCCGATGCGGGCCGCCACGTCGGCGGCGGACAGTTCGCCTTTGAGGCGGTCGGCGACCGATCTGAGCAGCCGGTCGCCGACGGCATGGCCGAAGGTATCGTTGGCGGCTTTGAAATTGTCGAGATCGAGGAACAGCAACGCCAGCGGCGTGCCGTCGCGCGCGGCCGTCATCAGTCCGGCGTCGACGGCTTCGATCAGCCCCTCGCGATTGAGCAAGCCGGTGAGCGCATCGTGCTTGGCCCGGTGATTGTTCTCGCGTTCCGCCCGCATGGTGGCGACCAACATCTTGTTGAGCGTGAAAGCCGCCGCCGTCATGGCGCCGAGATAGAGCGGCGCCTGCAGCAGCACGACGTACAGCAGCGGCTCGCCGCCGAGAAAGGCCGCGGGAACGCAGGCGCCCAGGCTGAGGAAGATCATCGTCGCCGCCAGGCGCGGTGCGCTGAAGTTTCGGAAACAGATGCCGCCGACCATCGCCGCCGCCGACAGGCAAGCCAGCGTCGCAATCACCCAGTCGCCGCTCGCCACGCTGACGATGACGCCGTAGCCGACGCTGAGGCTCCAGGCGATGGCGAGGACCAGATAAATGTCGGTCGGCGTGTCGCGATGCTTCAGCGCGGCGCGGCGCGCCATCACCAGCACGATCAGCCGGGCGACGCAGAGCGCGATTTCGAAACCGACCCAGGCGATGAACGGAGCCGTCGGCTTGCGCGCGGCAATCGCGATGGCCACCGCCACCGTGTTGATCACGCCGCCGGCAAACACCGGCAGATTGCCGAACAGATTGCCGATCAGCGCCACACGGATGTCGTCCGGCACGCCGGGACCGCAATCGGCCAGCCAGCGGGTCACGCGCCAGCGCGGCAAGCTGTAGATTCGCGTCCCGCTCTGCATGAACCTCCCCGCTCCCGATACCACAAGAGCCGGCGGCGCCTAACAAACGCTTAGAGCGGGTCGCGTGGCTTCATCCGTCGTTAACGAAAGCTGAATTGTTGGTCCGTGTGCCACGCAAGCGCGCGCGTTGTCGCGATGCTTGCGCACCCGAGCTGTGCCAACGACATCGACGTTTCATCGCCGCTTCGCGCAATCTCGTCAGATTGGGCCGGCGGTGGCACCGGCTTTCATCATGATTGCACTCAGCAACCAAATAAAAACATGTGTAGCCCGGATTGAGCGGAGCGAAATCCGGGACGGACGTTCAGCTCGGATGCCACTCCCGGGTTTCGCTCCGCTCAACCCAGGCTACGAAAACACATAAAGGGAAGGCGGAACGCCGACAGACGCGTATCCTACCGTCCGCATCTTTTGCGAGATGCGGTCGCGCGCTGAACGCAGCGCGCTCGCCTGTCGGCGTCCCACCACGGCACTTGCTGCAGCGAACGAACGCCGCAGCTCAGCTCCAGAACGCGCTTCCTGGGACGTGGTCGGAGCGCACGACCCCGATGGTTCGAAAGATCGTGCGCCTTTGCAGCGGGCGTTACCCGCGCCGTCCTGTCCCAGTCCAGCGACTTCGTCGCAGACCGGTCATCATGCCGGCCGGGCGTCTGCCCGGAGCCGCCCGGGAGCGGAGGTGACGAACCCCCGCCCGCGGGAACCGCTCTCGCTCCGCCAGCCGGCGTGACCGGCTGGCGTCCTTGAGGCGAGCGAGATTCGAGGGTCGATGTAACCGTATTGGGGACATTTGTCAAGTACATCCGTCGCCGCGACAGTGACGAATGTAGGGTGGGCTGAGCGCAGCGAAGCCCACGCGGACTTCGCGCGAGCGTAATCCGCCGCGTCAGCCCAAGAGCGGCGGATTACGCCTTCGGCTAATCCGCCCTACGCGCTAAGTAACTGATCGGATGGCAAGTCAAATCGGAGACGACAATTCGATGTCGCGCAGGTTCTCCGTCGCGATTACGCTTGCGGCTTGCTTATCGTTGCCAGCCATCGCGTTCGGCGCGTCCGTGCACGGAAAGTCGCACGTTATCCACCACTGGCACGGCTACGGTTTCCTGCCCGGCTATCATCAGCCGCCCAACAACAGCGTTCCAATTTATGGTTCCAGGGGATCAACCCGCGGCACTCCGGCCTTTGCGCCAAGCTACTGGTATGGCGGCGGGCGGTACTATTTTGGCGATCCTGGGTATTTCCATGGACGCTACAACGGCGGCAGTTTCGGCCCGTGCTGGACATGGACGCCAATCGGGCTGATGTGGAATTGTGGATGAGGCGCCAACAGCAGCAGCGATGCACCGTCAATTCACCACGCGGCGTTGCCGAGATCGCTCGTGTCAATCGCCTGCGCAGACCCCTGGCGCCGGCCCGGTAGGCCGGAGCGCGACGCTTTTCTCCACGTCTATCGTCCCTGAATATCGTGTGCTTCCGCAGCGCGGTTCACTGGAGCCGTGCCGACACTACAACCCTCCCCTCTCCGTTTCGCTGAGAGATCGCTTCTGCTCATCGGTCAGTGAACCGACGCCGAGAATGCGAACGGGCCCGTTCGGATTGTAGACTGGCGGCGCGTCGGCGCCTTGCTGGCGCTGCTTGTCTGCCTTCACGTTGAATTCAGCGTCGAAATCCCTACGCGATGACGTTAGCGAACGTCTATTCATCGTCGGAGAGTCAACGGATCGTGTTGCGTTGATGTAGCCCGGATTGAGTGAAACGAAATCCGGGACAAGCTTTGCCGCTGAACCCGGATTTCGCTTCCGCTCAATCCGGGCTACGCTTGCTAAGCGCATAGGGCGGATTAGCGGAGCGTAATCCGCCGTCGTCCGCTCAAGAGCGGCGGATTACGCCTTCGGCTAATCCGCCCTACGCGCTGAAGCCGATCCATATTGAGGCTCACCGACCGGTCGCATGGGGATCCGCGTTCTCGATCCGGTACCGCAGCAACATTGCACCACCTTCGAGCGCCCGGCTGCTGTCCAGCGTCATCGCCGTGACGGGGGCGCGTTGGTCGGCCTCGGCCTCCGTGGAATCAAACACGCTTGGCGCACCCTTGGCGCCATCCACGGCAGGGCAGAGGACCAGGTTGAGCTCGTCGACAAGTCCGGCCCGCAGGAACGCGCCATTGGCGCCGCCGCCGCCTTCGAGCAGCAGGCGCTTCACGCCGAGTTCGCGATTGAGGATGTCCAGCGTCAGCGCGAGGTCGAGTTGGGATTTTCCGGCAAAGACGTAGGACACGCCCTCGCTGCGCAGGCCGGCCAGGTGCGAGTCCGCAACCGCCTCGGAGAGGACGGCCACGATCGGATCGCCGCCGATGTCCGAGCGGCCCCAGGCGATCTTG
Organism: uncultured Alphaproteobacteria bacterium; assembly: GCA_963829395.1. Lineage (GTDB taxonomy): Bacteria > Pseudomonadota > Alphaproteobacteria > Rhizobiales > Xanthobacteraceae > BOG-931. Next base: position 242,145 of record CAWHHX010000012.1, read on the forward strand.
CCGTGGGCGTCAAGCACGACGCCGTACGCCTTTGCGTCGCGGCGCGCGAACCACGGTTCGCGCGGCAAGGTCGCCTTGGTCGAGGCGGGATAGGGCTTGCCCTTGGCGAACTCCTGGCCGGTAACGCGGCCGATGAGCCAGGCATCGCCGGCGAGTTCATCGTGCACGCGCTCGAACAGCTCCCCCGCCGCTCCCTTGGGCCGCCAGCGGCTTTGAAGCGTTCGACCGTCGACGCTGGCGGCCATCAGGCAGATCACTTGCGGTTTCATGCGAATCCCTTGATCTCAAAATATTCATCGTCGGAGCGGCGACGGATCGCGTTGCATTGATGTAGCCTGGATTGAGTGAAACGAAATCCGGGACAAGCTTTGCCGCTGAACCCGGATTCGCTGCCGCTCAATCCGGACTACGCGTGCTTCATGCTGCGCGTTGCTGCGAGTTGCACCGCGCCCGGTACATGTTGGGCGAGCGCCTGCAGGATGCGTTGAACGAAGCGATACCCGTCGATTTCAGCACGTACGGCGGATCAGCGGAGCGTCATCCGCCATTCATCAACCAAAAGGCGGCGGATTACGCCTTCGGCTAATCCGCCCTACGCGCGGGCGGCCAATTCATCTGGCCTCAAGGCATATTTTCAGGCACGCCTGTTGCGCTAATGTTTCTCCGATCGAGGTGTATCCAAGTTTACAAAAATGCGTGAGAAGCTCTCGAAGCCGGGCCCCTCCAGTCCGGACCTTACCGGCTCTGATTTTATCAGCGGCGGCGGGGAAATGGGTGCGCTGATGCGGGCGCACGACTGGTCCTCCTCCTCCCTTGGGCCACTCTCAAACTGGTCGCAATCGCTGCGCACGGTCGTGCGGCTGATGCTCAACACCGGCCACCCGATGTACATCTTCTGGGGGGCCGATGGCGCTTGCCTATACAACGACGCGTACCGCCGGTCGATCGGGCCCGAGCGGCATCCAGGATCGTTGGGACGGCCGGCGCGCGAAGTCTGGCGCGAGATATGGGACATCATCGGCCCGCAAATCGAACAGGTGCTGTCGGGCGGGGGACCGACATGGCACGAAGATCACCTCGTCCCGATCACGCGTTACGGTCGCCGCGAGGATGTCTATTGGACCTATAGCTATAGCCCCATCGACGACGATACGGCGCCGAGCGGAATTGGCGGCGTCCTGGTGATCTGTACCGAAACGACGCGCAAGGTCGTCGAAGAACAACGCCTTGCCGGCGAGATCGAACGGCTCTGGAGACATTCGAGGGACCTCCAGGTGGTCGTTGGGGCCGATGGGATTTTTCGCGCCGTGAGCCCGGTTTGGAAGGAGATATTAGGCCATGAGCCCGACATGGTGGTTGGGCAAAGCTTTCTGAATTTCATTTGGCCTGAAGACGCCGGCCTCACCCAGGCCGGGCTTGATACGGCCGCCGCAACGGGCGGCCTCACCAACTTCGAGAACCGCTATCGCCACAAAGACGGCACGCCACGATGGATTTCATGGCGCACCTCGGTCGAGGGCGACCTCGTCTACGCGTACGGCCGCGACATCACCGCCGAGAAGAAGGCGCAAAGCGAACTGGCGCTCGTCAAGGAGCTCGCGCAAAGCGAGGCGCGGTACCGTTGGGCTTTGACCGCCGGTCAGCTGGTCCACTGGGAGACCGATCTAATCGCGGGCACCAGGACCTGGACCAAAGAGGCGATGGCGCTGTTCGGGCTCTCGCTCACTGACGGCCGCGGCCGCTTTGGCGGCGATGCCGACGAATTCAAGCTGGCGCTGCATCCTGACGATCGTCACTTGGCGAAGGGGTTTTACGAACTGGCCGACCAGCAAGATTGGTTTCCGGTCGAGTATCGAATCCTTCGACCCGACGGAACGATCCGCTGGCTGTCGGGAGGCGGCCAAGTCGTCGCCCGCGGCGCCGACGGCAAAGCTCAGCGCCTGATCAACGTTGTGGCGGATGTGACCGACCGCAAGGCCGCGGAGGAGCGTGTCAAATTCCTGATGTACGAACTGACGCATCGCTCCAAAAATCTGCTCTCCGTCGTCCAGGCGATCGCGTCCCAGACGGCCCGCAGCGCCGGAACGTTCGAGGAATTCCAACAACGATTTGGCCAGCGGCTGCAGGGGCTCGCTGCATCTCACGACTTGCTGGTGTTGCAGGATTGGCACGGCGCTTCGCTGGCCGACCTGGTGCGCGATCAACTCGCGCCATTCGCCGAGCCTGGAAGCACGCGCATTCGCGCGTCGGGTCCCGACGTCTTGTTGAGACCGGAGGCGGCGGAGGCGATCGGGCTGGCACTGCACGAACTGGCGACCAACGCGGTGAAATATGGCGCGCTATCAATCCCGGCTGGCCATGTTGCGGTATCGTGGGGGATGCAAGATCACGGCACTGAGCCGCGCCTGTTTCTCATAACCTGGATCGAGCGCGGTGGCCCACCCGTGGCGCCGCCGGCGCGCAAAGGCTTTGGCCATATCGTATTCGAGCGCCTCGTCACGAAGTCGCTCAATGGCAGTGTCGTCATCGATTTTGCGCCGGACGGCCTGATCTGGAAATTGTCGATACCGACAAGCAATGTCGTGACTGGACCGGCGAGCGTGCGAAATCGGTCGGCGGATTAGTTTTGTCGCCGCAACGGCCCCGCGCCGGAAAGCTTCAGCGAAGCGCCTTCTTCTTGCCGTGACCCTTCGCGCGCACGCGCGGTGTTTTGCCGGCCTTTATTTCCTTCAACTTGATGCAAACGACGGTCAGCCAGGTAATGTCGAACGCGTTGCCGAGCGCTTCATCGCTCTGGTGCTTCATGCTGCTGTAGGTGTCGTCGATACCGACCGCCCAAATCTCCTCACCCGCTTGCTTCAATGCCGAAACAACGTCGCTGCCGTCCATGCCGGACGCTTGCGTCTGAAAAAGCTCCCATAGCTTGTCCCGAAAAGGAGATACGGCATCACGCTGCATCTTCGGCCGTTTTGTCATGATGTTTTCTTTCCCGAAGTGACGCCGACATCGCGATAAGGCGTCGGTCGCTCAAGCTCTATTCAAGCGGCGACCGGCAGCGCAAAGCGCCGGCAATGGTCCAGGTAGGCGGTTTCGTGCAAACCAATCAATTCCACGACGCTCGACCACAGCCAGGATGGTGCTTCAAGAGAAGCCTTATGACTTTTCGCCAGGTCGGAGCGCCACGTTCGGCGCTCGCTCGATGTCATCTGGCGGCCGTGCGCCCGGCCGACGACACCGGCCAGATAATGCGCAAGACTTATTGCCGCTTCCGGCGACAATCGGCCGATTTCAATTTTCAAGTCTTGCGGCATGAGCTCGCGCACGACGACGGCTTTGCCGAGCAGCTTCGCCGCGACCATGCGCTCACCAAGGTTGGGCGAAAGCGCTTTGGCGCCCGTTACCACCCGCACCGCATTGTCCTGAGGCATCTTGCGTTTCGGGGTCCGCGGGGCCGCCGCAGCGACGCCTTCCTTGATGTCGACCAGACAGGCGCTCGCACTCTTGCCCTTTCCGATACGAAGTATCGCGGCGTAGCGAAGCCGCCCAAGCGAGCTGCAACCCTTCATCCAATAGGCAGCATCAAGAAGCTCAATGCGCTCGTCTTTCGAGCGACCGCGAAGCGAAGTCAGCGTGGAGCGGACGGAATCGCCTTCCAGCATCTCGCTCAGCGCGCTGCGCTCTTGCGATCGCAGCGCCCAGAACCGCTTGCCGAGGGGGATGACGGGCTTGACGGAGTCGAGCCGCTCTTCCGCCAAATGTCGCCATCGTCGCCGGGTTGATTGCGCCAATAGCGTCTGAATGAGCTTGGGCCTGTAAGACTTGTCCCGGTCGGTCGCAAAACTGCCTGACAACGCCGATTGGTAGCCGGCGACAAGCTCTTCCAGAATTTTGGCCGTCGTCACGCCGGGCAGGTCGGAGCCGCGTGACGCCGATGCCAGCGAAAGCCCTAAACGGATCAAATCATGCGCCGGATTGCCGATCACCGTTTGATCAAGATCTCTGATCTGGATCAAAACCCGGCCCTTGGCGTCGGCGACGGGACCAAGATTGCCGACGTGACAGTCGCCGCAAATCCAGACCGGCGGACCATCCGGGAATTGGCAGCGCCGACTGCTCTCCAGCCATTCGTAAAATTTTACGGTGCTGCCGCGCACATAGGCGTGCGCCGATCGGGCCATTTTGAGATTCCGCGTCTGAGTCAAAATCTTTTGGCGTTCCTGGGGCTTTGTCATCAAATGGCGACGCCGCGCCTTACAAGACGCTGTCGCGTCAATTTAGTGGCGCTGTCGTCATTCATTTCCACAGTTTTCCCAAGTGTGATCGAAGCAACAACAAAACAACACGTCGGAAGGTTCCATCTGCGATTTCACGGTCGAGGACCCCGCACACAATCGATCATCGGCGGCGCATTTGGGCACCGGTGAGCCTTCCCGAGGGACCGCAGCACATGGCGGCAGGGCAGATTTTATATTTCTCATGTGGCACCGTCCGTGTAGCGTGGCGCGCCCGGAGGATGCGGCGCCGCCGCGCCTTACGGATGAACGACCGATAAGCAAGGCCGGAAACTTTGACCGGCCAAAAACATTGGGGGGATGGTGTCAGCAATCAATATCGTTTCGCGTCCGCGCGCATGGGTCGGCATCGCGGTGGCGCTCGCCGCGGCTGCCGGCTTTGCGCTGGCCAATACCCTGGCGGCTATGGCTTACCAGGGCGGCAGTAACCCCCTCAGCGTGGCGGCGCTGCGGTTTCTCGCACCGACGGCTGCCCTTGTCGTTTGGCTGCAGGTGAGTGGCGTTTCCCTCCGGCTTCCAAAACGCGACGCAATCGTTGCCACTTTGCTGGGAGTTGTGACGGCGCTCTACAGCTGGGCCTTGCTTAGATCATTCAGTTCGCTCCCGTTCGCCTTGGCGGTGCTGATTTTCTATTTGTTCCCGCTGATAGCGGCGGTCATCGTGGCGGGCTTGGGTTGGGAACGATTTGCCTGGAAAACCGGCGCAGCGATCGTGCTCGCTCTTGCCGGGCTGGCATTGGCGCTCAACGTGCGCGGTAGCAGCCTCGATACCGTGGGCATGGCACTGGCGTTTCTTGCCGCTGTTGGGCTGGCCATCGTCATCGTCATTTCCAGCCGCGTCTTCGGCAAGGGCGATGCACGCCCGCTCACCCTCTACATGGCGGCGGCGGCCAGTGTCGTACTGTTGATACTCTGTGCCGCAAGCGGCGACTTTGCATTACCGCGGACCGCTTCGGGTTGGATTGGTTTCGCGGCCTCTGCAGCATTCTACGGTTTCGCGATGATTGCGTTTTTCATTGCTATTTCGATCATTGGACCAGTGCGGACATCGCTATTGTCCTACGCCGATGCGGTGATATCCGCAGGCCTCGGCGTTGTCCTGCTCGGTCAGGCGCTGACGCTGGTGCAGGTTGCCGGGATTGCAATCGTCGTCCTGGCCCTGATCGGCGCGACGCTGCCAAGTCGATCGTAGCGCGGGGTGCGCGCAACCAAGCCTACGCGGCCTTTCGCCCAAAAGCGGCGGATTACTTTCGGCTAATCCGCCCTACGTGCGCTGAGTGGCCGCCGTGACGCCGTAGCTCGCTATCAGCCGCTGGATAAATCTCGCGTACGATTCCGCGATTGCCGCATCCTCGATGAGCAGCACGTTCTCCGCATTGCCCATGGCGTGATTGGAAAGATTAAAGCTTCCGGTCACGACAATCTGGTCGGCGACCACAAGCTTGTTGTGCATGAAGTTGTGCGGCTGCGACGGATTCTGGCGGTCGAAGGGGATTGAATTCTTTCGTACCAGATGCCGCGCCACTTTCTGCCAGGTGTTGAGTTTATCGGCTCCGACATTGGCGGCCTTCCACTGCCGCTCGACCTGATCCATTTGCGGGCCGTCATAGACGCCCGCCAGCGGCAAGCCGCGGTCGACCGCTTCGGACAGGGCAGCGAGGATCGGTCCGGAAGACAGGACAACGGACGCCACATAAAGCCGATTGCGGGCACACGCGATTGCGCCGACGATTTCCTTGAGCACCGCAGGGCTTTCACCCGGCGTGAAGGCAATCGTTACCGGCACGCCGTTCATGCGAACGGTGCCGGCATCACGATAGCCGGTCAACTCGACGATCTTGCCGCGCGACCAAAGGTCGGTGAAGTCTTTTGCATAATACGCGGCCAGTTGTTGCGAACGCAGACACAGCAGGTTGTTATCCTGCAGCCCCCACGAGTCGTTGGTATAATTCGACGAGCCGGTGAACACTGCGGCATCGGCGGACTCGACGTCACGCACAATGTATTTGTTGTGCATGAGGACGCGGTAGCCGGTAATGCCTTTGACCTGCGCGACATCGGCAAAAGAACGGACGAAGCTTTCGGCTCCCATCGGCTTTTGGTCAAACTCCAGTTGCGATGGAGCGGCGGCGGGGATGACGTCCGCGCCCAGGGTGGTGGCATTGTCATAGGCAATCCGCGTGCGAACGCCGTTGCGCGCTGCCGATCGCAATCCGTCGGCAACAATCGCCGCCGCCTCGTCATGAAGTCGAAAGTCGTAGATGGCGATGTCGATCGTCGATTTCGCTCCACCGATGAAACCGGCAATTTTATTTGCCACGTCCTTGATCTGCGCGGTGCGTTCGGGCGGTGCGACAAACGGATCGCGCCCTTGCTGCTGCAGAAACGTCACCTCGATGGCGCCGTCGGCGAACGATGTGGTTTCGAGCGTCATTGATGCGCGGCTTTCGGCGTCATTGATAAGTGGCTCCGGGACACGTTTGCCCGCATCGGGGTCAGGTCATTATCGAGGGGTAACCCGGCGGACGCGGCCCGCTATTCAAGCCGCGCCTGACAAGCTCGTGCCATGCAGCCTCGCCGTCGTCGGCGTATGAAAAAAGTTCGAGATCGACCGGCGCTATCATTCCTTCCTCGACGAGCGTCGTGAAATTGATGACACGAGTCCAATACGATTTGTCGACGAGAACGATGGGGATGGCGGGTGTCTTGGCCGTTTGCAGCAGCGTGAGCAACTCGAACAGCTCGTCGATGGTACCGAATCCTCCCGGAAACACGACAAGTGCGTTGGCCCGCATCGCGAAATGAAGTTTTCGCACGGCGAAATAGTGGAACTGAAAGGTCAGATCCGGGGTCGAATAAGCATTGGGCTCTTGCTCGCGCGGCAGCCCGACATTGAAGCCGATCGACGGCGCCCCGGCGTCCGCGGCGCCACGGTTTGCCGCTTCCATGATGCCGGGACCGCCGCCGGTCGCGATCACATTGTCGCGGATGTCGCCGCGCGGCCGGAGCGCTCCGCCTCGCTCCGATGCGATCCGCCCGAAGCGCCGCGCCTCTTCGTACCACAGCGCCGATTGATCGGGGCGCGGCACCATCCCTTGCGCTGCCCCGGGCGACGGCGTTGTCGTCGACGCCGCCTCGCGGCTGCCCTCGCTCGGGCGCAGGCGCGCGCTGCCGAATACGACGATGGTCGAACGTACCACCCAGGCGCGCAGTCGTTCCTCTGCCTTTTGATATTCGAGCTGCAGCCGCACCCCACGCATGGAATCGCTGAGCAGGAAGTCCGGGTCGAGGGCTGCCAACCGGTAGGCAGGCGAATTCTTCTGGCCGGCATTTTCGTCCATGACGGACTCCAATGATTTCGTATCCCATGACGCAGACAATGCTCATCGGCGCGTAGGGCGGATTAGCGGAGCGTCATCCGCCGTCGTCAGCCCAAAAGCGGCGGATTACGCCTTCGGCTAATCCGCCCTACGCGCTTACGCCGCCGCCTTCTTGCCCTTCTCCGCGATGCCGACAAGCGCACGCAAAATCCCGGCGGCGCCTTTGAGCCGCGCCGGCGGGGTGTCCCATTCGTCGAAGAACACGACCTTCATGTCGGGGCGGACGCGGGCGCCCTCGGGATGCTTGGCGATGTAGCCGATCAGGCCCTCGGGATTTGAGAAGATATTGTCGCGGAAGGCGAGCACCGCGCCTTTCGGGCCGACCTCGATGCGCTCGACATTGGCGCGCCGGCACAACGCCTTGATGCCGACGACCTGGAGGAGATGCTGCACCTCCTCCGGCAGCGGGCCGAAGCGGTCGACCAATTCGGCGCCGAACGCCTCGATGTCGCGGTCGTCCTCGAGCTCGGCGAGGCGGCGGTAGAGCGCGAGCCGCACCGGTAGATCGGCGACATACTCCTCGGGGATGAGCACCGCCGTGCCGATGGTGATTTGCGGCGACCATTTGTCGGCGACCGGGGCGCTGATGCCGGCTTTGAGCGACAGCACCGCCTCTTCGAGCATTTGTTGATAAAGCTCGTAGCCGACTTCTTTGATATGGCCGGACTGCTCGTCGCCAAGCAGATTGCCGGCGCCGCGGATGTCGAGATCGTGCGAGGCGAGCTGGAAGCCGGCGCCGAGCGTGTCGAGCGATTGCAGCACCTTGAGGCGGCGCTCGGCCTGCGGCGTGATCTTGCGATTGGCCGGCAGCGTCAGCAGCGCGTAGGCGCGGAGCTTCGCCCGCCCGACGCGGCCGCGGAGTTGATAAATCTGCGCCAGGCCGAACATGTCGGCGCGGTGCACGATCAAGGTGTTGGCGGTCGGGATGTCGAGGCCGGATTCGACGATCGAGGTCGAGAGCAGCACGTCGAACTTGCCGTCGTAGAACGCGGTCATGACGTCTTCGAGCACAGTCGACGGCATCTGGCCGTGGGCGACCGCGACCCGCACCTCGGGCACGTTCTTGTCGAGGAACGCTTTCGCCTCGGCGAGATCCTCGATGCGCGGGCAGACATAGAAGCACTGCCCGCCGCGGTAGCGCTCGCGCAAGAGCGCCTCGCGCACCACGATCGGGTCGAACGGCGAGACGAAGGTGCGCACCGCCAGCCGATCGACCGGCGGCGTGGCGATGATCGACATTTCGCGCACGCCGGACAGCGCCAATTGCAAGGTGCGCGGGATCGGCGTCGCGGTGAGCGTGAGCACATGCACCTCGGCGCGCAATTGCTTGAGCTTTTCCTTATGGGCGACGCCGAAATGCTGCTCCTCGTCGACGACGATGAGGCCGAGGTCCTTGAACTTGACGGCCTTGCCGAGGAGCGCGTGGGTGCCGACGACGATATCGATCTGGCCGTCGGCAAGGCCTTTCTTGGTCTTGGCGAGATCGGCGGCGGTAACGAGGCGCGAGGCCTGGGCGATGTTGACCGGATAGCCGCGCAGCCGCTCGGAAAACGTTTTCATGTGCTGGCGCGCGAGCAAAGTCGTCGGCACGACGACGGCGACCTGCTTGCCGTTCATGGCGGTGACAAAGGCGGCGCGCAGCGCCACTTCGGTCTTGCCGAAACCGACATCGCCGCAGATCAGGCGGTCCATCGGGCGGCCCGAGGCGAGGTCGGCGAGCACGGCCGCGATCGCGGCCTGCTGGTCGTCGGTCTCGTCATAGGGGAAGCGGGCGGCGAACTCGTCGTAAAGCCCGGGCTCGACAGTCAGCCGCGGCGCCTCGCGCAATTGCCGCTCGGCGGCGACCTTGATCAGCGCGCCGGCGATCTCGCGGATGCGGTTCTTCATCCGCGACTTGCGTACCTGCCAGGCGGTCGAGCCGAGCCGGTCGAGCTCGACGCCGGCGGCTTCCGAGCCGTAGCGCGAGAGCAGCTCGATATTCTCCACCGGCAGGAACAGCTTGTCGCCGCCGGCATAATGGATTTCCAGGCAATCGTGCGGCGCGCCGGCGGCCTCGATGGCGCGCAGGCCGACGAAGCGGCCGATGCCGTGATCGACGTGCACGACGACATCGCCGGCGGCGAGGCTCGTCACCTCGGCGATGAAATTCTCCGCCCGCTTCGAGGCGCGCCGCGGGCGCACCAGGCGCTCGCCCAAAATGTCTTCTTCGGTGATCAGCGCAACGTCGGCGGTCTCGAAACCGGCGTCGAGGCCGAGCACGGCGAGCGCCACTTGCGGGCGGGCCAGCGCCTGCGCTTGCGGCCACGATGCGACAGCTGCGAGATTGAACAGGCCGTGTTCGGCCAGCACGTGCTCCATGCGCTCGCGCGAGCCCGTGCTCCACATCGCGATGACGACGCGCTTGCCGGCCGCTTGCAGCCGTTCGACATGCGTCTTCACCGCATCGAAGACGTTGGTGTTCGGCTCATTGCGCTCGGCCGAGAAATTGTGGCCGGTATGGGCGCCGATCTCGATCGCGTCGGCGGTTTCCTCGGGCGCCGCGAACGCCGACAGCCGCGCCAGCGCGGTGCGATCGAGCCGCGCGCGCCATTCGGCCTCGGGAAGATAAAGCCGGTCCGGCGGCAAGCGGCTTATAGGGCGCGCCGCCGCCGGCCTGGTCCATCGTGTCCTTGCGCGCCTGATAATAGTCGGCGACCTGCGCCAGCCGCTCGTGCGCGGCCTCTTCGGCCAGCGCCTCGATGGCGATGGGCGTGCCTTCGACATAATCGAACAGCGTTTCCATCTGCCGGTGAAACAGCGGCAGCCAATGCTCGATGCCGGCGGCGCGGCGGCCTTCGCTCACCGCTTCGTAGAGGATGTCGTCGGGCGTGGCGGCGCCGAAGGCCGCGACATAGCCGGTGCGGAACAGCCGGATGGTCTCGGTGGTGAGCTGGAATTCGGCCATCGGCACGAGGTCGAGCGTGCGCAGCTCTTCCGTCGTGCGCTGGGTCTCCGGGTCGAAGCTGCGGATCGATTCCAGCGTGTCGCCGAAGAAGTCGAGCCGCACCGGCTCGGCCATGCCGGGCGCGAACAGATCGACAATGCCGCCGCGGATCGCGTAATCGCCGGCCTCGCGCACCGTCGCGGTCCGTGAGAAGCCGTTGAGCTCAAGCCATGCGGTAACGCCTGACATCGCCAAGAGATTGCCGGGCGCCGCCGACAACGACTGCCGGGCGAGAGTCTCGCGCGGCGGGACCCGCTGGAGGATGGCGTTGACGGTAGCGAGCAAAATGGCCGGCCGTTCGCGGCCCTTGACGCGCGCCAGCCGCGCCAGCGTCATCATGCGCTGCGCCACCACGCCGGCATGCGGCGATACCCGGTCGTAGGGCAAGCAGTCCCAAGCCGGAAACTCCAGCACCTCGATGTCGGGGGCGAAAAACGCCAGCGACCGCGCCAGCGTCGCCATGCGCGAGCCGTCGCGGCAGATCACCGCGAGGCTGATCGCCGGCGCGGCCGGGCCGGCGGCGATGGCGCGCGCCAGGTCGGCGAGCACCAGTCCTTCGGCGCCGTCGGCGACGCCGGACAGAAGCAGCGGCCGCCCGGGCGCGAGACGTTGAGCCGGCGAGCGCGCCGGCGATCTGACGTGGGTCGTCACTGTTGGCTCCCTCGCCGATGAAACGCGCAAAGCTCGGCGAGGACGGCGGTGTCGTAGGTCGCTGGCACAGTCTCGGCGCCGACGACCCAGGCATAAAGCTCGGCGTTCGGCGCTTCCATCAGCCGCTCGAAATCGTCGAGCCCGGTCTCGTCGAACTTGTCGATATGGACATCGGCAAAACGGCCGACGATCAGGTCCATCTCGCGGACGCCGCGCCGCCAGGCGCGGAATAAGAGCTTCCGCCGCCGCTCGTCCAATCCGTCGCTCGTCCGCTCGGTCATGCTCGATCCGCCTGCAAACCTGGTGAAAAGCTCAACGCCAAAAGCCCGGACGGGCCGGGCGAGGCGTTATATAGAGGGCGTTCGCTCGATTGTCAGCGGGAGTTCGATGCGTCCGCCGGTGCTCAATCCCTTGTTTGCGGCGCTGTCCGCCTTGCCGGGGATCGGTCCCAAGCTGGAGAAGGTGTTTGGCCGCCTCATTGGGCGCGAGGGCGAAAAGCCGCGCATCATCGATCTGCTTTTTCACCTGCCGAGCGGCTTCGTCGACCGGCGCAGTCAGCCAAAACTGTCGGACGTCAAGCCCGACACGGTGGTGACCGTTGCCGTCACCGTCGATCGGCATCGGCCGCCGCCGCCCAACCGGCCACGCGCGCCCTACAATATCGAGGCGAGCGACGACACCAACACGCTGACCATCACCTATTTCAACGCGCGCAAAGACTATCTGGAAAAGCTCCTGCCCGAGGGCGAGCTGCGTTACGTCTCCGGCGTCGCGACGTTCTACGACGGCCACCTGCAGATGGTGCATCCCGACCGCGTGGTCGACGCCGCCGGCTTCGCCAAACTGCCGCTGATCGATCCGGTCTACCCGCTCACCGAGGGGCTGCATCCAAACCAGCTGCACAAGGCGGTCGAAGTCGCGCTCAGCCGGATACCGGATCTGCCGGAATGGCAGGACGAGGCGTGGCGCAAGCGCAATGACTTTCCGGGCTTTGCCGAAGCGTTGCGCAGCGTTCATCGTCCGGCGGCGCCTGCGGACCTCGAGCCGCAAAGCCCGGCCTGGTCGCGGCTCGCCTACGACGAGTTGCTCGCCGGCCAGCTCGCGCTGGCGCTGCTGCGCGGCCATATGCGCAAGCGCGCCGGCCGCGGCAGCGCCGCCGAGGGGCTGTTGCGCGCGCGGATCGTGGCCGCCCTGCCCTATTCGCTCACGCCCTCGCAAGACCGCGCGGTCGCCGACATCATCGCCGACCTGGCGCAGCCGAACCGCATGCTGCGGCTCCTGCATGGCGATGTCGGTTCGGGCAAAACGCTGGTGGCCTTGCTCGCCGCCGCCACCGTGATCGAAGCCGGCCGCCAGGCGGCGTTCATGGCGCCGACCGAAATTCTCGCCCGCCAGCATTTCAAGACCATCGCGCCGCTCGCCACGGCGGCCGGCATCCGGGTTGCCATTCTCACCGGCCGCGAGCGCGGGCGCGAACGCCCCGACATTCTCTCGCGGCTCGCCGCCGGCGAGATCGATCTGATCGTCGGCACCCACGCCTTGTTCCAGGACGATGTCGCGTTTCACGATCTGGCGCTGGCGGTGGTCGACGAGCAGCACCGCTTCGGCGTGCATCAGCGACTGGCGCTGGCGCGCAAAGGCGAAGCCGTCGATCTTCTGGTGCTCACGGCGACGCCGATCCCGCGCACCCTGGTGCTGACCTATTTCGGCGACATGGACGTATCGGAGCTGCGCGAAAAACCCGCCGGCCGGCAGAAGATCGATACCCGCGCGCTGCCGCTGGAGCGGCTTGCCGAAGTCACCGACGCGGTCAAACGGGCGCTCGACGACGGCCGCCAAGTCTACTGGGTATGCCCGCTGGTCGAAGAGTCAGAGACCGTCGATCTCGCCGCGGCCGAGGAACGCTACGAGGTTTTGCAGAAGCGGTTCGGCGACACGGTCGCGCTGGTTCACGGCCAGATGCGCGGGCCCGACAAGGATCGGGCGATGGCGCAGTTTGCCAGCGGCGAAGCGCGCATCCTGGTGGCGACGACGGTGATCGAGGTCGGCGTCGACGTGCCGGCCGCGAGCGTCATGGTGATCGAGCACGCCGAACGGTTCGGGCTGGCGCAGCTCCATCAATTGCGCGGCCGCATCGGCCGCGGCACCGAACGCTCGATCTGCCTCTTGCTCTACAAAGGCCCGCTCGGCGAGGCGGCGAAAGCCCGCCTCGCCATCCTGCGCGAGACCGACGACGGCTTCCGCATCGCCGAGGAAGATTTGCGGCTGCGCGGCGAAGGTGACGTGCTCGGCACGCGGCAAAGCGGCATGCCGGGCTTTCGGATCGCCCGCCTCGAAGTCCACGGCAAGCTGCTGAGCGCGGCGCGGGAAGATGCGGCACTTGCGCTGAACCGCGACCCGCAGCTCAAATCTCCGCGGGGCGCGGCGTTACGCCAATTGCTCTATCTGTTCGCGCGCGACGAAGCGATCAGGCTCTTGGGAGCCGGCTGATGTGGCCGGCGCCCGCCGCTTCCTAGGATCGTGTCGTGGGCGGCCGTCAGGCCGCCCGCGGCATCGGCGCTGCCATGGCGCCAAGCGGATCCGGCCCGAACCGGTTTGGCCCGGCGGTGCCTCGGGTGCAGAACCAGATGATCAGAATGATCCAGCCGATCAGCGGGATGAACCACAGCAACACCCACCAGCCGGTGCGGTCGAGGTCGTGAAGCCGCCGGATCGCGATCGCCAGGCTCGGCAGAAAGGTCGCAAGACCGAACAGCCCCGTCACCACCTGCACGCCGATCGCGTAATCGATGATGCTGGTGACGATTTCGGCGAGAATGATGAAGAGAATCCAGAACCAGTATTCGGAACGGCAGGCCCGGTCGGAGAAATTGACGTAATTGGAAAACCCGGACGAAATCGCTTGCCCAAAGCCCATGCTATCCCCCTGTCGAATCTCAGTCGCCAATTGCAGCGACATCATAGCACAGGGAACCGCGGAGGCACCGCGAATAGTTGCGCCTTATTTCGCCGGGCTCGGCGCCGCCTTGCGCGCCGCCTGAGCCGCGCGGGCGGTTGCCGCCAAGGCGGCAAGCTTATTTGTCGGGTCCTCGCCGCCGGGTTGTATGATACCGGCGGAAATCAACAGCGACATCGCCTGCTCGACGCTGATGTCGAGATCGATCACGTCGTCGCGCGGCACATAGAAGAAAAAGCCGGTGGTCGGGTTGGGCGTGCACGGCAGGAATGCCGATACGTGCTCCACCTGGGGCAGATGCGTCGCGATCACCGGGCTCGGCGGTTGCGTCAGGAACACCAGCGACCACATGCCCGGTGCCGGAAACTCGACCAGCCCGACGCGGCGGAAACTCGACTCCGAGCTGGAGAACAGCGTCTGAAAGATCTGCTTGGTGGTGCGGTAGATCGGCCGCACGATCGGCATGCGGCTCAACAGGCTTTCGCCGAAGCTGACAATGCTGCTGCCGACCAGATTGGCGGTGAGGAAGCCGAGCAAGGTCAGCGCGACAAAAGCGATGATCAGACCGAAACCCGGAATCTTGATCGGCATGTAGGTTTCGGGCCGGTAGGCCTCGGGAATAATCGGCCGCACCAGATTGTCGACCCAGGTGACGAACCACCAGATCAGCCACAACGTCACCGCCACCGGGCCGGCAACCACCAACCCGGTCAAAAAATAGTTGCGGATGCGGCTGACCAATCCCGATTTGGCCGGCGCCGCAGGAACTCCCGCGCTTTGGTTACTGTTGTCCATATCGATGTCGGTCGTGAGCGCTACCGGTCATCATCGCTGTCGGTCCCGGGCGCCGGTTCGCGGCTGCCTCTATAGCGCGCCATCATGCGCCCGGACAGCGGAATCGGCACCGGGACAGCGGCCGCGCGACTATTCGACCGTGACGGATTTCGCCAGGTTGCGCGGCTGATCGACATCGGTGCCGAGCGCCACCGCCGTATGATAGGCGATGAGTTGCACCGGCACCGCGTAGACCATGCGGGCCGACAGTCGCCGGCATGGTCGGCAGCGTCAGCGTCACCAGCGATTGGCCGTCGGCGGCAGCCGCGCCTTTGGCGTCGGTCACCAGGATCAAGCGGCCGCCGCGCGCGGCGACCTCCTGCATGTTGGACACCGTCTTGTCGAACACCCGATCGTAGGGCGCGATCACCACCACCGGCATGGTCTCGTCGATCAGCGCGATCGGCCCATGCTTGAGTTCGCCCGCGGCGTAACCCTCGGCGTGGATGTAGGAGATTTCCTTCAGCTTGAGCGCGCCTTCGAGCGCGATCGGGTAGCTGGTGCCGCGGCCGAGATAGAGCACGTCGCGCGCCTTGGCGAGATGGTCGCGGGCCAGGTGCTCGATCTGCGGCTCGAGCGCCAGCGCTTCGGTCAGGTGCCGCGGCACTTCGATGAGCGCGTGCACCAGCCGCTTCTCGTCGCTTGCGGACAAGACGCCGCGCGCGCGTCCCGCGGCGATCGCCAGCGCCGCCAATGCCGCGAGCTGGCAGGTGAACGCCTTGGTCGAGGCGACGCCGATTTCCGGTCCGGCCAAGGTCGGCATGACGATGTCGCTCTCGCGCGCAATCGTCGAGGTCGGCACGTTGAGGATGGAGAGAACGTGCTGCTTGTGCTCGCGCGCATAGCGCAGCGACGCCAGCGTGTCGGCGGTCTCGCCCGACTGCGAAATGAAGATCGCGAGCGCGCCGGGATCGAGCGGCGCCTCGCGGTAGCGGAACTCGGAGGCGATATCGACATCGACCGGCAGGTGCGCAAACCGCTCGAACCAGTAACGCGCCACCATGCCGGCATAATAGGCGGTGCCGCAGGCGGCGATGGAAATGCGCTTGAGCGCCCGGAAATCGAACGGCAATGCCATCGGCAGCGCGACGCGCTCGTCCACCATGTCGAGATAATGCGCCAGCGTATGGCCGACGACTTCGGGCTGCTCGTGGATCTCCTTCGCCATGAAGTGGCGATGGTTGCCCTTGTCGATGAGCATCACCGAGGCTTGCGACTTGAGCACGTCGCGGTGCACGACGTCGCCCTTGGCATCGTGGATTTCGGCGCTGCTGCGATGGATGACGACGCAGTCGCCGTCTTCCAGATAACTCACCGTGTCGGTGAAGGGGGCAAGCGCGATCGCGTCGGAGCCGATATACATCGCGTCGTCGCCGAAGCCGATGGCGAGCGGCGAGCCCTTGCGGGCGCCGATCAACAAATTCTCCTCGCCGGAAAACAGGAACGCCAGCGCGAAGGCGCCGCGCAGCCGCGGCAGCGACGCCTCGACCGCTTCGAGCGGCGAGCGGCCGTGCTCGATCTGCTCGCTGACCAGATGCGCGATCACCTCGCTGTCGGTCTCGGTGGCGAACTTGACGCCTTTGGCTTCGAGTTCGCGGCGCAATTCGCTGAAATTCTCGATGATGCCGTTATGCACGACGGCGAGCCGAGCGGTGGCGTGCGGATGCGCGTTGGTCTCGTTCGGCCGGCCGTGGGTCGCCCAGCGGGTGTGGCCGATGCCGATCGCTCCGGCGAGCGGCTCGCGCGCGAGTTTTTGTTCGAGGTTCTTCAGCTTGCCTTCGGCGCGCCGCCGGGTCAGCACGCCGTGCTCGAGCGTGGCGACGCCGGCTGAATCATAGCCGCGATATTCGAGGCGCTTGAGCGCGTCGACAAGAAGCGGCGCGACCGGTTCGCCGCCGATGATCCCGATAATGCCGCACATCCGCCGGATCGTCTCCCTGCCGCCGCGGCGGCCGCGTGTGGTTAACCGTTAAGCGGCAATGCTAGCGGATACCAAATAAAAAAACGTTGCGGTCCGTAACAAGCCGGCGACAGGGCGAGATATAAGCACTCACTCGCCCGACCGCGCTTTCGTTTTGCCGAGCGATTTCAACGAGCGCAAGCCGCGCCGCCCAGTTTTCCTTGACGACCTGGCGCGCGCGCGCCAAAGCGAGCGAGCCCGCCGGCACGGACGCCGTAATCACCGAGCCCGACCCGACATAGGCGCCGTCGCCGATCTCCACCGGCGCCACCAGCGCCGTGTTGGAGCCGATGAAGGCATCCTGGCCGATCGTGGTGCGGTGCTTGGCGCTGCCGTCGTAATTGCAGGTGATGGTGCCGGCGCCGATATTGGCGTTGGCGCCGACCGAGGCGTCGCCGATATAGCTCAGATGATTGGCCTTGGCGCCGGGCCCGATCGTCGCTTCCTTGACCTCGACGAAATTGCCGATGCGCGCGCCGTCGCCGAGCCGGGTGCCCGGCCGCAGCCGCGCAAACGGCCCGACCGAAACCTTCTTGCCGACATGGGCGCCGGCAAGATGCGAGAAGGCATGAATGACCGCGCCGTCTTCGACCGTCACTTTCTCGCCGAACACCACATAGGGCTCGACCACGACATCCTTGCCGAACGTCGTGTCGGCGGAGAGAAAGACCGTCTCCGGCGCGACGAATGTCACGCCGGCGTCGAGCGCGGCTTGGCGCAGCCGCTGCTGCATGACGGCTTCGGCTTCGGCAAGCTGGTTCTTGGTGTTGATGCCGCGCACCTCGTCCTCCTCGGCTTCGACTGCGACCGCGTCGAGCTTCATGTCGCGCGCGATCTCGACCGCGTCAGTCAGATAAAATTCGTGTTTGCGATTGCGGTCGCCGATCCGCTCCAAGATGGCGAGCGCATGCGCCCCGGCAAATGCCATGATGCCGCCGTTGCACAGACGCGATCTTCTTTTCGCTTGCGCTGGCATCGGCCTCTTCGCGGATGGCGACGAGTTTGTCTCCGGCGGCGACGAGCCTGCCATAACCGGTCGGATCGGCCGGCCGGAACGCCAGCACGGCTATGGCGGCGCCGGCGGCCAACGGCGCGCGCAGCCGCCTCAGCGTCTCCGCGCGGATCAGCGGCGTGTCGCCATAGACGATGAGAATGTCGTCGGCGCCGCGCGCGATCGCCGATCGTGCCGCCAATACCGCGTGCGCCGTGCCGCGGCGTTCCTGTTGCACAAAGCATTCGATGCCCGGCAGAACGCCCTGCGCCGCGGCGGCGACCGCCTCGTGGCCGGGACCGACGACGACAGCCGTGGTGGTCACTTTGGCGTCGGCGATAGCCGCGAGCACGTGCGACAGCAGCGAACGTCCGGCAATCGCATGCAACACCTTGGGCAGCGCCGAACGCATGCGGGTGCCTTCGCCGGCCGCAAGCACGATCGCAAGGCAGGTTCGAGTTGCCATTCAAGACCTCCGCGGCGCTCTCATAGCCGAGCCGGTCGGCCACTGAAAGTGCGATCCCGATGCGGGGCGTCTCAGCTTGAATGTCGGGCTGCCCAGTTGAACACAATTTAACCGTCTGCTCGGCGCGCCTCGTTTGAGGACATAGCGGTATCGCTGGCCGGCAGAGCCCGATCGGGGCTTCGCGAAGTAGATATTTGCGCGTCCTGTTTTCATGAAAGCTTCAGTTCCGCATTGCTAGCGTGAAGAATTGCGGCGCATGTCTGGCTCATCGAGAAGGCTCGGCGGCAGTGCCTGCGTTTGAGAAAAAACCTCTTATCGAGGCTGGAGGCGCCTGATGACTCGGAAAGCTCGAGAACCCGGTCTCGTCGCCGGGCTGATCGTGGTGCTTGCGGTCTGCCTCCCCTTCGGGGCTTCGGCGCAGGACGGAACTGACTCCGTCACCGGGCTGCCACGCGACCCGATCCATATCGGCGCCTGGCCCGGCGGCAAAAAGGTCGCCGTCAGCTTCGCTTTGTTCGTCGAGGAGTTCGGTTTCGGCCAGGGCCCGGTCTTGCGCCCGGATCTGGCGACCCGCAATCCGGACCTGGTGAACGAGGCCTTTCGCCAATACGCGATCGATTGGGGCATCGCGCGCGTCGGCCGGGTCTTCAAGGAGTCGAATGTTCCGCTGACGATCGTATTGAATGCCGAATTTCCGGCTGCTCATGCATCGGTGTGGAAAGAGCTCCGCGCGATACAGCCGAATGCGCCGATCATCGCCCATGGCATGAACAACACCAGCCACATGCTGCCGCTTGGGCGCGGGCTCGCCGAGCAGAAAACTTACATCCGCCGGACGCTGGATCAGATCGCGGCCACAACCGGGGTGCGGCCGACCTGCTGGTCGTCGCCGAGCGTCTATTCCAATGGCGACACCATGCAGGCGATGGCCGCCGAAGGCATCACCTCGACCCTCGACCAGATGGATTCCGACATCATCTCACGATTGAAGACGCCGGACGGCGCCGTGGTTTTGCTGCCGTATCCGACCGTCACGGTCGACATGGGCCAGTATCTGGCGCGGATGAAGACCGCCGCCGCGCTCGAAACCCTCTGGCTGGATTACGTGCTGGAACTGGCCGGCGAGGCACGCGCCGATCCCAACCGAGAGGCGACGACGGTCGTCATCGGCATTCATCCCTTCGTCGTCGGCACGCCCGATGGCGCGGCAGCGATGCGGCGCGTGCTCACGCGCCTCAAGACCGACGACGCGGTCTGGCTGACCGATACCGACGCCATCCTCAAGGCGGCCGGGGTGAAATGACCAGCGTCTGCGTTTGCGTGCGGGTAAAGCTGGCGGCACTGCGCTTTACTTCGGACACACCGCGCCGGTGTTGATCCACGCCTCGATGAGGGCGCCGAGTTCTTTTTGCGTGCCGGGAGCCGGCTCGCGGCCGAAGCCTGGCGCCCAGGCCCAGCCGACCAGCGTGTCATCAGAGAGATGCGCCAGGATTTGCTGCAGCGAGCGGCCGCCGTTGCGAGCGGGATCTTTGATCTGGACGCAGATTTCGCCGACCGTCTTGCCCTGCCAGGCCATCTCCCGGGGTGCCAGATGCCAGTGCGGATGGCCCGGCACGCCGGCGGGATCGAAATTGGCGCCCTGGTGGCAGGTGGCGCAGCGCATGGCCACGCCGCCAAAGCCGTCAACGCCACGTTCTACCGGCGGCTGATGCAGCCGGCCCGCTTCGCCCTGCAGCGGGCGATCGCCGGCCGGGTGGCAGTTCACGCAGCGCGGCGAGGTCAGCGCCTTGCCGGCTTCCGTGAACAGAGCCGCCGACCGCGCCGCGGTGTCGCCGATGCCGGCAAAGCTCTCCGGCGCTGCCAGCGTAGCTGCCGGCCCCGCGGAATTGACGGCTGTCACCGCTGTCACGACCAGCGGCGCTGCCAGCAGCGAAGCCAACAACGCCAAGCGGCTCGCTGAATTCATGATCGGGCTCTTGCCGGTTGTCGGCTTGTTTGTTTGCGCATGACTTTTTTCCGAGACCCTGAACTCGCTTCTCGGCAGCACGCTTTAGCTCAGGTAACGCGTCGGATCGGCGAGAATCACATCGCGCACGGCCGCGTGGTATTTGA
Source organism: uncultured Alphaproteobacteria bacterium (assembly GCA_963829395.1). Classification (GTDB taxonomy): domain Bacteria; phylum Pseudomonadota; class Alphaproteobacteria; order Rhizobiales; family Xanthobacteraceae; genus BOG-931. The sequence goes on from CAWHHX010000012.1 coordinate 262,769, forward strand.
TGTAGCCGGTACAGCGGCAAAGATGACCGTCGAGAGCGTCCCGGATCGTTTGATCGAGCTCCGCGCGCACCACCCGCGTTTTCGCCAGGCGCTCCAGCAGTACTTGGCCTTCATTCAAGAAGCCGGCCGTGCAGTAGCCGCACTGGAACGAGAAATGTTCGACGAAAGCCTTTTGCAGCACCGACAATTGCCCGTCCTTGGCATGGCCCTCGACCGTGCGGATCGATTTGCCGGCGAAGCTTGCCGCCGGCACGACGCAGGTCGGGCTGGTCGTGCTGGTGCCATCGGGATTGTCGACGATCACCGCGCAACTTAGGCACTGCGCGACGCCACAACCGAATTTGGTGCCGGTGAGCCCGAGATATTCGCGCAGGAAATCGTTCATCGACAATTCGTCGCGGACCTCGAACGGTCCATAGGCATTGCCATTGATCGTGATGCTCATCGTCGTCACTGCGGCGCTCCTTTGATCATGGCTTGCTTGATCATCGCTTGGGTGACCGGCAAGGATTGGAAGCGATGACCGGTGGCGTCGCAGATCGCGTTCAGGATCGCCGGAACGATGGGAATCATCACGACTTCGGCCATGCCCTTTGGCGTATCGTTTGGCGTGAGCGGCGGCAGGACGTCGATCTCCAGCCCATTCATCGGCAAGTCCGACGCGCGGGCGATCAGGTAACGGCCGAGATTCCATTTGCCGTTGCCGGGGCCGTCCTCGTAGAGCGGCAACGACTCCAGCAACGTGTAGCCAATGCCCATTGCGAAGCCGCCCTGGGCCTGTCCGATGACCACTTCGGGAACCAGGGCCTGGCCGCATTCCACGGCGCTGTACGCTTTGGCGAGGCGCACGCTGCCGGTCTTGTGGTCGATCTCGACGCGCGCGAGCGTCCCACAGATCGATGAATAGGCCGTGCCGAAGCGCACGTTCACGGTGGGCGGGACCTTGATCTTGGTCCGATCGAGACGCACAAAAGCTTTGCTGCCGGTACGCACCGCAAGCGCGTCGATATCGGCCGTCCACGCCTCGCCCGCCACCGTGAAGGATGCGCGCGACCATTGCCAGCGATTGAAGCCGTGGACCATCGCCCCGGTGACGCCGCCGCGCGCATGCGCTTTCGCCGCGACGGCTGCGAGGTCCAACGGCGCCAAACCAGGCATCACCAGCTTGCGATTTTGCCATCGCGCAGTGTCCCACTGCCGGGCGCGTGGATCGCTCTTGGCGATTCCCCACAGTTCAAGCGCGGCTGGCCACAGCCCGAAGCGGAAGATGACGCGCGCCGCTTCGAATGCGCCATGCGTGCCGATATGCGCGCCGACCGACCCGCTCGACGGCGAGCCGATCGCCGGCACCCAGCGCGGGTCGCGCGATGCGGCATCCTGCTCGGACTGCGTGATGCTATAGGGATCGCCGGACGTGACGAGGCCAAGCGGCGCGTACGCATCGACGTTCGCCACGGTCACTTCATCGGCCACGCCGCCGATGACTGGGGCCACGCGATTGGCAAGCGCCGTGGCCACGGCATTCCCCATGTCGACGGAATCGGAGTGGATGGCGATCCGGCCTTCGCGCGAAATCGCGATCGATGACGACGTGCAGTCAGCGCCGCTGCCGAAATCCTTGGTGACGCAAGCCACGCCGGTGCCGACGAGGATTCCAGCGTGCTGCTGCTGCTGTGCGCGGGCTTTCACGGCCGTCCGCTCCTGCCAGATCGGGTGCTTGCCGAGCTTGTCGAGAATCTCGCCGGTCCGCGTGATCCCGACCAGCGGGTTGCCGGTTATGGTCTTGCCCTCGGTCGGCAGGGCGTTTGTCCGCCGGAACTCGATCGGGTCGAGACGCAGCGCCTGCGCGGCTTCGTCGATCAAAACCTCGAGCGCCGTCATGGTCTGCAAGGTGCCATAGCCGCGCATCGAGCCGGCGGTCACGCCGCGCGAATGGATGGCGACGGTGGTGATGTCGACTTTGGGAATGTCGTAGATGCCGAGTGCCGCGGTGGCGGAAACATCGGATACGGTGGCGGAAAAGTTGGCTAGTCCGCCGCCGTCGAGGACGTGGTCGGCGGCAAGTGCGCGGATCCGCCCGGTGGTCCGGTCGATGCCGATCCGCGTGTGCATCTTAAACGCATGCCGTTTGATCCCGGACTGAAATTGCTCATAGCGGTTGTTCGCGAGCCGCACCGGACGATCGGGAAAAAACATCGCGGCCAACGCGATGTAGAGCGGCATGGCCGTGTGATCGCGGCCGCCGAAGCCGCCGCCGAGATAGGCGAAATGCGTGTGAATCTTGGCCGGCTTGTACTCCGCGCGGGCGTCGCCGAGCAGATCGGCGAGCGACTCCGTTGTCTCCTGTGGCGACTGGCTGCCCACCACGAGCTCGAGCATGCGGGCGCGGGCATCGTACCAAGCGAGACCCGCCTCCGGCTCAAGAAACATCGGGTCGACGGATTGCGTCTCGAATTCGCGGTCGAGGATCAGCAGGTCCGGATTGTCGGCGGCAAGCTCGGTACGGATCTGTTCGCCGTAGAAGGAGGCCTTTGCGTCTGCCGGTCCTTGCAGGTCGGCCGGCGCCCACACCGGGATGTCGCCGTCTCGAAAACTGCGCGGCTTCACCCAGCCGTCGAGCAGCGGCGAGTAGACATCTCGGGCCTCCGGCGTCGCGCCGGCAACCCGGACGAAGCGATGCGAACCGTAGGGCGCAATCGCAACCGGACCGGTTTCCTTGCCGTATGTCACACAGCTCGGCTCGCGCAATGCCAGGCGCGCCTGATCGAAGGTGTCGAACCGCTCGAAGATCAGCATGGCCAGCGGCTGGCCCAAATACAGCGGCGTTTTCCCGACCGGGCAGAGGAGATCGCCCTCATAAAACGCCGGCACGCGAATGCCGGCATTGGCGAGATCCGTCGCCATGACCACGCGCGACGGTTCGAGCGCGCCTTTCAATCGCGAGAGATCGATGCCGGCGAAGACATGCGTCGCATCCGCCGCCCGGATGAGCAAAGCGTGCGACGTATTCGGCGGCCAGCGGGGAAGGTCGGCGGCGCGAAAATCGGAGGCGTAGAGCTTGGCGCCGGCCACTTTGGCCGGACCATCGATGCGTCCGCCGCCGGGGGTGGCAGCCGGATTCCAGCTTTGGGGGGCGGGCAGCGCCTCACGTGTGTCGAATGTCGGACTGGCCGCGAATGCGGCAGGCGAAAGGCTCAGCGCGATGCCGCTTGACGTTGCCAGCTTGACGAACGCGCGGCGTGAAATCCCCATTCTCGGTTACCTCTTGGCGTGCGCCACTATGCACGCATCATGCTCTGGCAGGCGGTACGGCGTTACCCGTCGGCGAAGCCGGGACGGCAACGGTCCGGCGGTGCATCGCGCCGCCGGTTCAATGAAGGTCGGCAATGGACCCGGGTCCCGGCCCCGGGGTGATCAGCGTCGGCCATTGCTTGGAGCCAAACGGCACGACCGGCGGCAGGAACGGCGTCGTTCCACGCTTGGCGTCTTCGGCGATGATCGCCGCGCGCGCGTCGCCGCCCATCAGCTCGTAGTCCATCAGATGATAATTGCCGAAAAAGATCGCGCCGACGGAGCGGTCGGCGATGATGCGGGTCAGCGACTCCAGCATCTCCGCGGGCGTCGTCGTAAACGCCATCGTCTCGATCAGGAGCAGGCGATCGTTGACGGCGTCCGGACCGAAAAACTGCGCCAGCACGCTGAACAGCACATTGTTCTGGCGCGCCACGTAGATCGTATTGCTGGCCGCGTAGGTCTTGTCCCAGTCGGCGCCGAGCAGCGTCTTCCAGTCCGCGATCACGGTCATCCAATGCGCGACCTGGGTCTGCGCGGCCCACGCGATATCGAGCTTCAAATACGGGGCTTGCTTGTCGGCAAGCGCCTTGAGGGCTGCGAACGAGATCGCGCCCTTGGCCACGCACGCGTCCATGAACGCGATGTTGTTTTCAAGAATGATCCGGTTGTTGCTCCGCCACTCGGGCGGCATCGGCGTCGCGTCGAGGCCGTCCAGCGCCGACTTCATCCGGCTGCGATAGGCGAGCATCGAGCCGCGCCAGGATTGATCGTCCGGATTGTCCAGATACGGCCCGACCACTTCGGCCAGCGCCATCGTGCTGTGGCCGACGGATTTGAGCAGCTGATAAACGACCGGCACCGGCGGCGCCTCGAGCGGCGGCTGGCCGGGCCGATACAGAATGAATCGCCCGCCCGCTCCGGAAAACAGGCCGAGGATGACGGGATGCTGGCCGAGAATGTTGCTTTGGAAGACTTTGGCCGCATCGCCGTAAAGCTCGAACATGCCGGTATTGAGTGCCAGCACGTTCTTGGTTGCGGTCTCGGCGGGGCTCGAAGCGGTATGGCCGGCAATCGGCTGCATGTAGGGGGGCAAGTCGTCGGCGTTCGCGATTCCGATCGCTGCCGCAAGCGAAATCGACGCCACCACGACATAAGCGCAGCGTTTGAGCAGCAAATCGCGTCGCATGACGTTCTCCACAAGCATCATGCATTGGAGAGCGCAGAGGTTAAGATTCCCGCCGCACGAACTGCGCCGCTTACGGCCGACGTGGCGTGGTGGCGGGGTGGTTGCCGACCTCTTGATGAAGATCGTCAAAGCCGACGGGTAGATGAATACCGCCGCATTCAATCCGAGACGGCTCCCCGATGCGGTCAAAAGAGCAAATAAAGGAAGCAAATAAAGGAATCTGCTAGTTTTAGCTTTGATTCGCCTGGCAACATCCGGGAGCGGCAGGATGCGGGGTCGAGCGCGCGATCCGAGCGCGACAGCCAAGAGCGCGGCGGCGAGAAGGCCGCCGTCGAGCGCGCGGAGCATGTGGCGCCAGGCAATTTGGGGATTGGCCGCGATTGCCGCGCTGTTGCTTGCCGTCCTGAGCAGCCGCGACGACGACGCGATGCAAAGGGCCGGCGCGCTGCTGTCATCCTTGAACTTGCAGCCGGCCCAGGCGGCGACGCATAAGTTCGACGCGGAGTCGGCGGCGCGACAACTGGCGCAGGCCGTGCATGGCCTCGTGGAAGATCGCGATCGGCTCGCCACACGCCTCACCGCGCTCGAGCGCGACATCGACGATATGACCGGATCGATCAAAAAGCAGATCGAGGCCGTCAAAACGGCAAAGTCCCAACCCCCGCCGTGGCCTGACGATGCGCCGCCGGTGCCGATGACATCGGCGGACATTGCCGCGATGGTCAAAACCGTCGATCCGGCGCCCGCCCCGGTCGCGCCTGCGGTCCCTGCCAGTCCACCGCCCCCGAACCCGTCGACCGCCGCCGCAAGCCCCTCCCCGGCCGCTTCGGCCGAACCTCCTGCGTCGGCGGCCGCCGCCTACGGGGCCGACATCGGTACCGCGCCGACCATGAAGGCGCTGCAGGCCCGCTGGGCTGGACTTCGGACCGCCCATCCGGCGCTGTTCGAAGGCTTGCAGCCGCTGGTGAGCTTGAAGCAAAACCCGCGCACCAACCGCACCGAGTTGCACCTTGTGGTCGGACCCTATTCGAATGCCGAAGCGGCCGAGCAATTTTGCGACTTCATCGTTCCATTTCGCCTGACCTGTCAGCCGGCGATGTTCGACGGCAGCCGCCTCGCGCTGCAGTGACTGGGTCTGTGGACGCACTATAATGTCGGCCGATACCGCCATGACTGCCGACATGACCATGCACCGCCCCCTCTTCCTGCCGACCGCACGCCAGACCAATTGGCTTTTGGTCGTCGCCTTTCTCTGCCTGGGCGAGGCGATGTACGTGCGCTATCTGGTGATGGAGAACTCAACGATGTCGCTCGCCTGCCAGGGCGGCCTCGATACCTGGCTGTGCGGCACGTTTCGGCGGGCAACCGTCCTATACCCTTATCAAGTGTTCGGCGGGGTCGCGCTGGCCGTGGCCGTGCTGAACCTGCTGCGGCCTTCGATCGTCCTTGTCGCCGTGGCGCTGGCCGCAGCCGCATTCGGTGTGGTCTGGCACAACGCCGATCTCGCCGCGCTTGCGGCCGGTGTGCTTATTCTGAGCCTGGCGCGTCCCGCGCCACGAGCAGAGTAGCGGCAAGCCCGATCAGTCCGGCGCAGAACCAGACCGATTGCCAGTTGGCGAAGGTTTCATTGAAGACGATATAGACGGCCGACAACGCGAGCAGCGCTGCGGCCACGGTTTCGGCCATCGCCCGCGAGCCACCAGGCCGCCGCGTCGTCAACAACAGAACCAGGAACGGCACGGCGGCTCCGGTCAGCGGGGCGAAGGGGATGTCGCGGTAGCGCGGGTCGAACACCAGCCCGAGCGCCGCCTCGACAGCGACGAGCATCAGCACGATCAAGGTGCCGCCGACCGCCCAATCGAGCCCGTCGCGGCGGCGGCCGGCGCCGCCGAGGAGCGACGCAAACGCCGGCACCGGGCGGCCGGCGGCGCAGGCCGCGGCGCAGACGATCGGGGCCACGGCCGCGGTCGCGGCGAACGCGAGCGCGCGCAGCCAACTCCCGGCACTGAAACTTTCCACCAGCACCGTCTCGACGGTCCAGCCGAAGAGAAGGCCGGGAAGAAGCGCAAGCCCGCCGATTTTAGCCCACAGGGAGGCGGAAAACCCTTTGCCGCGTCCGCCGGCGAACGCGGCACCAAAGGTCAGCGCGGCAAGCACGATCCCGGCCAAAGCCTGCGCCGGCCAATGCGGGTGATCGGAGACCCCGCCGCCGTCGAAACTGAATTTCGGCGCGTCGGTCGCGCGGTCGATGACGCCCCAATAACCGCCGACCGCCCCTTCAAGCGCACGCTTCCAGGGCTGATCGAACGCCTCGATGATGTTGAGCCGGATATTTTCGCGCTTTGCCGCCGCCAACGCCTCGATGATGGCGAGCGCCTGGTTCGAGCGCGACGGCCGGGCGGCTTCGCGCATCCGCCCGGCGCTCGGCCAGCCGAACTCGCCGATGACGATCTCCTTGCCGGGGAAGGCGGCGGCGAGGCGGTTGCGGATGGCGACGAGGTGCGCGGCCGCGCGCGACGCCGGTATCGGAAAGTCCTCCCAATACGGCAGGACATGGATGGTGACGAAATCGACCGCGTTCTGCACGTCCGGATAGCGCAGCCAAAACTCCCAGACATCGGCATAGGTGACCGGCATCGGCACCTGCGCTTTGATTTCGCGGATAGCGGCGATGAGGTTCGCCGCCGTCATTTCGCCGCGCAGCAGCACCTCGTTGCCGACCACGATTGCCGTAATGACGTCGGAATAGTCCTTGGCGTAGGCAATCGAGGTCGCGATTTGCTGGTGGGTCTTTTCCGGATCGCCGGACACCCACACGCCGTGCAGCACCTTCAGCCCGTGGCGCCGCGCGCTCTTGAGCACGTCGTCGCGGCCGTCGTCGACCGAATAGGTGCGAATGCAACCGGTGTATTTGGCAAGCAGTGCCAGATCCTCGTCGATCTGCTCCGCCGTCACTCGGGTGCCCTCGACCAGCGGGTCTTGCGAGCCGCGGAACGGGGCATACGAAACGCAGCTAAGCTTTTCGCCGGGTGCGAGCGGCGACGGCGGCAATTTGACCGGCGCGCCGAGCCACCACCACACCGCGCCGATCGCAAGCGCGGTCAGCGCAAAGGCGGCAAGCGCCGGAGCCGATTGTACGGAGGGCTGGTTCGCGGGACACGCTTTGCCATTAACCTTGCAGCCGCCGGAAGCCAAGCTTTGCCGGCGCCCTGGCCGCTCGCCGCTGGACAAAACGCTGCGGCTATTGTCATGCTGAGCGGGCCCGCCAAGGCCCCATTGAGGGCCCAATCGGGTGGCCTAGGAAACGTCCTTTTCTCAGCCTCATAGCTCAAGTTGAACCATGTTCCATCGTTTGTTTAGTGCTGCTCGCACGACGTGCGCAGTCATCGTTCTTCTCGCCGCCGTTCTCGGCTCCGCAATGCCTTTGGCCTTGGCCGACGACGCCAAAAACGGCGACAAGCCGGCGGGTCAGGAGCCGGCCAAGGAGAGCCAAAAGGTCGACGAATTCACCGAGGCGCAGCGTGAGGTTACCGGGCCGGCGGGCAATCCCGAATGCGTCTGGCTCGGCCGTCGCGTCGTCGGCCTGCTCTGGCGTGACGACCTCGATACTGCCTTCCGCCATCTCGACCTGTATGACCGGTTCGGCTGTCCCGGCGCCCACATCCAGGCGTCGTTTCGCTGCCTCATCCTCCACGGCAACAATATCGATCCGAAGGCGGCCGATAGCCTTAACGGCCGCGTCCAAGCCTGCTGGATCAATCCAGCAAACCCGGCTCCGCCCCCGGCACCACCGACGCCGCCGGCGGCCGCGGCGGCGCCTGCCACCAAATAAGCGGACCGGTCTTCTTCTCGACCTGGAACGCGCTAAAAATTGTCAGGAACAAATGGCGTTGTCTTGAATTTGCCACCACTGGGGGCTACCTGTTGTTAGCCGCTCACGGGTCGTCTCTTCCAACCCATCGTCGAACCTTGGGGACAGGTTCGGCTGTTGTAACCTCGCCCCGCGTGGTTGAATTTCGATGCGCACCGTCGCTGCCGTGCTCGCGCTTGTAGCGTGCGTGCATGCAGGCTTGTGGGCAACGCTGCGGACCAGAGAAACGGCGCCCGATTTCACGGGGCAGCTCTCCAGCGTATCCTACGCCCCCCCGACCGACCCACATTCCGGCGACATCGCGACGCCCGAACAGATCCGGGCCGACCTCAAGGCCATCGCCCCTTATACCAAGGCCATCCGCACCTATTCGGCAACCGGCGGTGCCGAGCTCGTGCCGCCAATCGCCGCCGAGTTCGGCCTGAAGGTCACGGTCGGCGCCGCGATCATCAAAGACCGCGACAGCAATGGCCGCGAAATCCCCGCCGCCGTCGACCGCAACAAGCGCGAGATCCGCTCCGCCCTCGATCTCGCCCGCAAAAACAGCAACGTCAACGCCATCATGGTCGGCAACGAAGCCGTCCTGACCGAACAGATCAGCGCGGACGGTCTGATCGCCTATATCCGCGAGGTCAAGCAATCGAGCGCGGTCCCCGTGACGACCGGCGAAGGCTGGGACGTCTGGATCGCGCACCCGGAACTTGTCTCGGCGGTGGATTTCATCGCCGCGCACGTCCTGCCCTATTGGGGCGGCGTCGACGCGTCACACGCGGTCGACGTCACGATCGAGACCTACGACAAGCTGCGCCGCCTCAACCCCGGCAAGCATGTTGTGATTGCGGAGTTCGGTTGGCCGAGCGCCGGGCCCAACGACCAGGGCGCCGATCCTGGCAGGCTCGAGCAGGCGATGGTGCTGCGCGATTTCGTTTCCCGCGCCGAGGCCTACGGCATCGACTATAACATCATCGAATTGATCGATCGGCCGTGGAAGACGATGGAAGGCGGCGTCGGGCCGTATTGGGGCCTGCTCGACGCATCCCATCACCCGAAATTTTCCTGGACCGGACCGATCACCGATCCCGACTATCTCAAGCGCGCCGGACTTGCGGTGCTGTTCGGGCTGTTGTTGTCGCTGCCGATCCTGACGATGCGGGGCGTGACGCTCAAGCAGGCGTTGACGCTGAGCACCGCGGCTAACGGCGTCGGCGCCTGGTTCGCGGCGATCGTCGCCTTCTGGAACGGGCACTATTTCGTCTGGGGCGCCGCCATGGCGCTCGCGGTGGGCGTCCTGCTTTTGCTGCCACTGGTCGCGATCGCGCTAGCGCGCATCGACGAAATCGCCGCCATCGCCTTCGGCCGGCCGCCGCGCCGGCTCGCCAGCGCGCCGCCGCTGGTGCCGCATACATTCGCGCCGAAAGTGTCGATCCACATACCGGCCTGCTGCGAACCGCCGGACATGCTGTGCGCGACGCTCGATGCGGTGGCGAAGCTCGACTATCCCAACCTCGAATGCGTGCTGGTGATCAACAACACGCCCGACCCGGCCTTCTGGCGGCCGGTCGAGGAGCATTGCCGCTCGCTCGGCGAGCGCTTCAAGTTCGTCAGGATCGAGAATCACAAGGGCTACAAGGCCGGCGCGCTGCGCATCGCGCTCGACCACACCGCGGCCGACGCCGACATCATCGGCGTCATCGACGCCGACTATGTGGTGCAGCCCGACTGGCTGAAGGATCTGGTGCCGCTGTTCGTCGACCCGCGCGTCGGCCTCGTGCAGTCGCCGCAGGATCATCGCGACGGCGACCGCTCGGTGATGCACAACGCCATGAATGCCGAATATGCCGGCTTCTTCGATATCGGCATGGTGCAGCGGAACGAATTCAACGCCATCATCGTGCACGGCACCATGTGCCTCATTCGCCGCGCCGCGATCGAGTCAGCCGGCAGCTGGTCGAGCGAGACCATCGTCGAGGACGCCGATCTCGGGCTGACGCTGCTCGAACATGGCTGGCTCGCCCATTATACCAGCCGCCGCTACGGCTACGGCCTGCTGCCCGACACCTTCGATGCCTACAAGCGCCAGCGTCACCGCTGGGCGTTCGGCGGCCTGCAAATCCTGCGCAAGCATTGGCAGGCGCTGCTGCCGTGGTCGGAGGGCCTGTCGCGCGAGCAGAAGCGCGAATACGGCCTCGGCTGGCTCAACTGGCTCGGCGCCGAAAGCATCGGCGTCGTCGTCGCGCTGTTCAATATCGCCTGGGTGCCGCTGGTCGTGTTCGGCAATTACGAGCTCAAGGATTGGATGGTGGACTTGCCGGTGCTGTCCTGGCTCCATAATAATTTCGGCGCCGTGCCGGACCGCATTTTGACGGTCCCGATCTTGGCGGCCTTCATCGTCTCTTTTGCGCACTTCGCCGCCCTCTACCGGCTGCGGGTCAAGGCGACGCCCGGGCAGATGGTCGGCGCCGTGATTGCCGCCATGTCGGTGCAGTGGACGGTGGCGCGCGCGGTCGGCATCGGCCTGTTCAAGGAGCGCCTGCCGTTCCTGCGCACCTCGAAGGGCGGCAACAGCCGCAAGGGTGCGGAGTTTCCGGCGTTTTGGGAAGCGGTCGTCGCCGGCCTTCTGGTCGCCGGCGCCGTCACACTGATCATCATCAATAACAATCAGGTCCGCGAGATCAAGATCTTCGCGTTTGTGCTTGCGGTGCAGAGCTTGCCGTTCTTGTCGGCGGTCGCCATGGCGCTGATCGAAGGCAGCCGCCTCAACGCCTTCGCCTATTGGCGCGGCATCGAGGCGCGTTTTGCCGACTACCTGCCCGAGTTCATGCCGCAATCCAAAGTCATTTCGGAAGTCCTGCCCGAGCCGACGAAGCTGCCAGCCGAAAACCGCGTCGAAGCCGCCCAGTAATTGAACCCATTAGACGGCTGCGTTGAGGTCGACCCAGTCGTTCGTCATAGCCGGACTTGTCACGCGGCTATCAGTGTCTTGTTTGACCCACATTAAGACGTTGATGCCCAAAGATGTGGATGCCCGCGACAAGCGCGGCATGACGGATTAGTCTCCGCCGTGGCGGCTCTAAAAGTTTGAACCTGCGGACGACTCAGCGCGTCTAAGCCCAGGCGGCAAACGCGTGCTGCTGCCGGCGCGGCAGCAGCCGGTCATATCTGCTGCTCCGGATCATATCTGCTGCTCCGGAAATGTCTTTAGGAGGCGATCATGGTGCTGTTTGGCTCGGGTGTGGTCCTGTTCTGGTTCCTGGTTTTTATCGTTCTGATCGCTTGCCTCATGAGCTTCTTTACCGTGAGCACGGCGCAGGTGGCGATCGTCACCCGATTTGGCAAATTTCTGCGCGTCGCCGAGCCGGGGCTGAACTGGAAGTGGCCGTTCATCGACCGGGTCGCCGGCCGGGTCAGCTTGCGCGTCAATCAGATCACCTTGACCATGGAGACCAAGACCAAGGACAACGTGTTCGTCACCATTCCCATTTCGGTGCAGAACCGCGTGCGGCCGGAGAAAGTTTACGACGCCTATTACAAGCTGTCCGATCCGGTGCAGCAGATTCAGGCCTATGTCGAGCAGGTCATTCTCGGCCATGTTCCCGGCATGACGCTCGACGAGGTGTTTGCCAGCCAATCCGGCATCGCGGCTGCGGTGAAGCAGGAGCTCGACGCCGACATGGCCGGCTTCGGCTACGAGATCGTCAATGTGCTGGTCACCGATATCGTCCCGGACGCCAAAGTGAAGTCGGCGATGAACGACATCAACGCCGCGCAGCGCGAACAGGTCGCCGCCAATGCCAGGGGCGAGGCCGAGAAGATTCTGGTGGTGAAAAAGGCCGAAGCCGAAGCGCAGAGCAAGGCGCTGCAAGGCCAGGGCATCGCCAATCAGCGCAAGGCCATCATCGAGGGATTGCAAGGCTCGATCGAGCAGTTTCAGAAATCCGTCGCCGGCGCGTCGACCTCGGAAGTCATGCAGCTGGTCCTGGTCACGCAATATTTCGACACCATCAAATCGATCGGCGAAATGGACAAGACCAACACGCTGTTCCTGTCGCACTCGCCGGCGGCCGTGCGCGACATCTCCGACCAGATCCTGCAATCCATGCTGGTGGCGGATCGCGCCAAAAGCTAGCGGCCACGCCCCTCCCGTGCGACCGCGGGGCATTCCACGACTTGAACGAGGCGAACGGAGCGTCAGTCTTTGTAGACCTCGACGGTCTGCATCATGCCCATCTCCTCGTGGTTCATCATGTGACAGTGCAACATGAAGACGCCGGTATAGTCGAGGAAGCGCGAGCGGATGACGATGCTGCCGCCTTTGGCCGGCCGCGGCACGACGACGGTGTCCCGCCATAGCCGATCGGCCTGCGGCTGCCCGGCGACCTCGACGACCTGGAACGGGTTGGTGTGGATGTGGAACATATGGTCGTCGTGGTCGTGGGTGTTGCGGATGGTCCATTCCTCGACTGCGCCCAGCCGGACCCGCTGATCGATGCGCGACGGATCGAAAGTCTTGCCGTCCACGGTGAAGGTGAATTCCTGCCAGTGGCCTGCGGCATCGTTCTCCGGCGAAGTGGCCGACAGGACCACCGTGCGCCGGCCTGTGATCTCGCTGTCGCGGATCGTCTCCAGCGGCGGCTTGGGCAGTGCGGCCGGGAGCGTCATCGGCAGCGGCTCGCCGGCGACCACGACGCGCGCCAGCGGTCCGGTCGGCGACGCATGGCCCTGATCGAACGGCATGGCGTTCAGTTCGTAGGTGCCAGGAGCGCCGGCATGGACCAGCACATCGGCGCGCTGTCCCGGCGTGATCAGAAGCTGCTTCATCTCCTGCAGGGAGCCGAGCGGGATGCCGTCGTAGGCGATGACGTTCAGTCGGTGCTTGTCGAGTTCCAGCAGCATGTTGTCCTGGTACTGCGAGCCGACCAGGCGCCAGCGCTGCACCTCTCCCGGCCGCATGTCGATCACCGGCCGCCGCTGACCGTTGATCGCCAGAAAGCGCGTCGCGGTTTCCGGAAACAGCGTGCCGAAGTCCTCGATCATGCCGAAGCCGTCGAACACGACCTGCGTCAGCAGCATGACGCGCTCGCGCGCCCGGGCGATCTCGGGCACATCGGCGAAATCGCCTTCGACGATGATGGCGCCGGCCATGGCGCTCGCCACCTGAACGTCAGCCGAGCCGTGGTGATGCGGATGGTACCAGTAGGTGCCGCGGGTGTGGTCCGCAGGCAGCGCGATCTCGATCTCGTACGACTTGCCGGGCGCCATCGAGCGCATGACGTTGTCGGCGATGCCGCTCGGGCTACAGTGCGCGCCGTGGAAATGGAAGTTCGTGTTGTTGAATTGGTGCGGATGCGAGGGGTCGCTGGGCAGGATATCGCGGTTGGGCGGCAGATCGTTGATGAGCCGGATCTTCAGGGTTTCGCCGGGCTTCATGCGCAGCGTCGGCCCGAGCCCGCCTTCGTAGGAGCGCAGATAGAGGCGCGTGCCGCCGATGTCGCGATAGGTATAGGCGCACCGCAGACTGGTGTTGAGCACACCGTTCGCCGCGTGGCGAACCTCGGGCTCGACCAGCGGCTGGTCCATCGCCGGCACAGCCGGCGGCGCCGCCACGCCGAGTTCGGGCATGTGCATATGCGCGTGCGCATCGCCGGACTGCCCCAGCGCGGCGCGGTGGCCCAATACCAGCGTGCCAATCGCCAAACCGCCCTGCAGCACACCGCGCCGTGAGGCGCGCGGCCCAAGCCCGCGGCCCGCGCCGAACAACCTCTGCTCTTTGGCCATGTTCCCCGCTAACCGGCGGCGCCAATCCGGTAACAGAACGCCGAGCCGACGGCGCACCATGAGGCTTATTAGCTGCAGTTATTTTGCTGCGGTGTATAAAAATGTACGTACTGATCGGCGCGCGAACTATTCCGTTCGATCGCCGCGCCGGCTCGGTGAAATGTCAAATAAGCTCTATCCAGCCAGCGCGGTTTCCGCGAGCCGCACCCAGTAGGAGGTGCCGAGCGGGATCGCCTCGTCGTTGAAATCGTAAGCCGGGTGATGGAGCATGGCGCTGTCGCCGTTGCCGACATAGATGAACGCGCCCGGCCGTTCCTGGAGCATGTAGGCGAAGTCTTCGGCCCCCATCAGCGGCGGCGTGTCGCGATTGACCTTGTCCTTGCCGGTAATTTCGTCGGCGATCGAGGCGGCGAACGCGGCGCGCCCCTGGTCATTCACCAGAACCGGATAGCCGGACCGGTAGGTCAAGTCGGCTTTGGCGCCATAGAGCCGCGCCGTGCCTTCAACGACGTCCCGCACCCGCGTCCGCACGAGCTCGCGGACTTCGGGCGACAGGCTGCGCACCGTGCCGCGCAGCTTGGCGTGCTGCGGGATGACGTTTTCGACCTGGCCGGCCTGGAACACGCTGATCGAGATGACGGCGGCGTCGAGCGGATCGACGTTGCGCGACACGATCGATTGCAGCGCGTTGACGATCTGGGCGCCGACCAGGACCGGATCGACGCTCCGATGCGGCCACGCCGCATGCGAGCCTTTGCCCTCGATGCTGATCGAAATCGAGTCGGTCGAAGCCATCATCGGCCCTGAGCGAATGGCGAATTCGCCGAGCGGCAGGCCGGGCAGATTGTGCATGCCGAACACTTCCTGGATGCCGAAGCGGTCGAACAGGCCGTCGCGCAGCATCGCCTTGGCGCCGGCGCCGCCCTCCTCCGCCGGCTGGAAAATCACTACGGCGCTGCCGGCAAAGTTGCGCGTATCGGCAAGATATTTGGCGGCGCCGAGCAGCATGGCGGTGTGGCCGTCATGGCCGCAGGCGTGCATCTTGCCCGGCACGGTCGATTTGTACGGCAGGCCCGTGGCCTCCTCGATCGGCAGCGCGTCCATGTCGGCGCGCAGTCCGACCACCTTGTCGCCGGCCTTGCGGCCGCGAATGACGCCGACTACGCCGGTCCGCCCGATGCCGGTCGCGACTTCGTCGCAGCCGAAGCTCTTGAGCTTATCCGCGACCGAGGCGGCGGTGCGCTGCACGTCGTATTGCAGTTCCGGATGGGCATGAATATCCCGCCGCCAAGCCGTGATCTCGGCGTGCAGATCGGCGACGCGATTGACGATGGGCATAATGATGTCCTCGCTCGGGGGCTCCCAGCGGCGCGCGCAGTGTAGCAAATGGCGAAGCCGGCGCGACAGCCGCGCGGCGCGGCCGCCGTTGTCCACCGATCAGCCGCAAATCGCTGCGATCTGGGGCCAATACCCGCCCGGCGCGCGCAAGGCTGGCAAAACCGGATGCTTTTCAGTATGGAGTGGCCCGCAGGGCCCGTAGCTCAGTGGTAGAGCAACTGACTTTTAATCAGTAGGTCGTTGGTTCGATACCAACCGGGCTCACCAATATTTTCAAATACTTAGGCTACTTGGGATCGTCGGAGAAATTTGATTTGGCAACAATGATGGCAACTTTTTGAGAATTTCGCGAGTGGCCGGACACGTTGATCGTCCGAAACGCGCCCCGCCAACTCGGCGAGCCGCTGATCAGCGCCCGGTCCGCTTTCGCCTGACGACCACCGCGCCGATGCGCTATCAAGTCTGGCTGCGGATTCGAAGATGCGAACCGGATGAAACGGCTTACCCAAAACCTTTATCAGCTGATGGAACACCCCTGGCTTTGGAAGAGGTGCTGAAGATCATACGCCGTACCGCGGCCCTCGCTAAGGTATGCCTCATGGCCGGCGCCCGGTTTGGTTGATGCCTGCCTGAGCTATTGCGCCTGCGTCTTGAACTCCACGGGGCTCCTGTCCGATTGTCGAGTGCGGACGTTTGGCATTGTAGAGGCGTTCGATGTATTCGAACACGACAGCCCTGGCACTTCCCGCACTATTGTCGATTTGCTTCATCCGGCTCGGGTCGAGGGCGGCGGGTAGCGACGCAATAAGCGGAAAGCACGGGCCACTGCTGGCGACGGATCGGTCCGCGCCTAAGCAATTGGTAAATTTTATTGCTATAAATCCGACAGACGTTGTGTTCAGGAGACTGATCCATGGCCCCGCGTGCGAATTGGAAGGGTTACCTTCGGCTGTCACTGGTTTCCTGCCCGATCGCTCTCTATCCGGCATCGTCCCTGAGTGAAAAAGTGAGCTTCAACCGGATCAAGGGCCTCGCTGGCTCGTAACGCGGCGGCGACTTGGTGCGTTTCGGTGACCTCATAGCCGCCTATGAATATGCCGGTGACGTTACCGCTCTCGTCGCGGACCGGTTGATAGATAAAGTCGATGTACTGAGTTTCGTCACTGCCTTGCAGGCGCAGCTCCATGCCACGGGTGATGAGCGCTTCGCCGGTCGAATAGACCTGATCGAGCAGTTCGAAGTATCCCTGACCCGCCAATTCCGGAAACATCTCCCGGACGCTTCGGCCAATTAAATTGCTGCGCCCCGCGATTTTAATATAGGCGTCGTTGACGTACTCAAAAACGTGCTTAGGCCCTGCAACGACCCCGCCTCTCGCCTGCGTGCGTTCGATAACTCGGCGCTCCAGATCGGCATTGAGCTCACGGAGGCCAGGTCAGCCCGGACCTGATGGGCGCGCTCAACTCAAAGGGTTATTTCGAGACGTCCAATCCGGCTTGGCAGACTGTACTCGGATGGTCGGAGGAGGAGGTCGCCAGCATGTCGATCTTCGAAATGCTTCATCCGGACGACGTCGAGCGGACGCGAGTCGGCTTCGAGCTCACCCAACAAGGCCAGCCTGCGATCCGCTTTCCCAATCGCTACCGGCGCAAGGACGGCGGCTACCGCTGGATTTCCTGGGTCGGTGTCCCTGAAGACGGGATGGTTTATTGCAGTGGGCGCGACATCACTGAGGAAAAAGCTGCCGAGGCCGAGCTCGCGAAAGCTCAAGAGGCCTTGCGTCAGTCGCAAAAGATGGAGGCCATCGGGCAACTAACCGGCGGCCTCGCCCACGACTTCAACAATCTCTTAGCCGGCATCAGCGGAAGCCTTGAGTTGCTTGAACGCCGTTTGGCCGAAGGGCGCTTTGGCGGCCTTGAGCGCTATATCATCGGCGCCCAGAGTTCGGCTCGTCGTGCAGCCGCATTGACCCAGCGGTTGCTAGCTTTCTCACGCGGCCAAACACTTGACCCGAAGCCAACTAACCTCAACCGATTGATTGGTGGCATGGAAGACCTGATCAGGCGCACCGCTGGCCCGAGCGTTGAAGTGGAAGTTGTCGGTGCCGGAGGCATTTGGACGACAAGAGTGGATCCCGCGCAACTCGAGAGCGCACTGCTCAACCTTTGCATCAATGCGCGTGACGCGATGCCCAACGGGGGCCGCATCACCATCGAGACTGCCAACAAATGGTTGGACGAGAGGGCCGCGAAGGAGCGGGAGCTTCCTCCTGGACAGTATGTTTCGCTCTGCGTGACGGATACGGGCACCGGTATGACGCCAGATGTCATCGCCCAGGCCTTTGATCCCTTCTTCACGACCAAGCCGATCGGCCAAGGGACCGGGCTAGGGCTCTCAATGATTCATGGATTTGTTCGTCAATCCGGTGGGCAAGTTCGCATTTACTCTGAGGTCGGGAAGGGCACGACCATGTGTTTGTATTTTCCACGGTTTGTCGGGAACAATGTCGAAGCTGATCCGTCCGAGGAGATTTATGTTGCAGAATCGGGTCGCGGCGAAACGATCCTTGTAATCGATGACGAACCAACGGTCCGGATGCTGATGGTGGAGGAACTCGAGGACGCTGGCTATGTCGTCATCGAGGCAAGTGACGGTCTCGCGGGGCTGAAAACCTTGCAATCGGACGCCCGCATCGATCTACTCATCACAGACGTCGGGCTGCCTGGCGGAATGAACGGTCGTCAGGTGGCGGAAGCGGCGCGCGCAACTCGACCCAGTCTGAAGGTTCTATTCATAACTGGCTTTGCAGAGAATGCTGCGATCGGACATGGGCACCTTGACCCTGGAATGCAGGTGATGGCCAAGCCTTTTGCCATGGCGGCTTTGGCCAACAAAGCACGCGAGCTGATCGAAGAGACTGCGCTCCAGGCCGTTAAGGTGGTCGACCGTTAGTCAACCTCAAGATTAAATCCGATCGATCAACGTAGCGTCGTCAGCCGGAGCCTTGGAACTATTGACGCGTTTCGAAACCGGCCACCGCTGCAGCAACTCATCCGCCGCGGGCATGAGCAGTTCGATGCCTGCTTCCCCGCTTAGCCAGGGTTCGAAATCCTTCTCGGGCAGCAGCTCCGGCATGCGATCGTGCACCTCGGCAACAAATCATCCGTAAAAATGAGCCAGCCGGAGGGACCACGTCAAAACGCTGCCCGGCATGGGGGCTGGGTTGGCTCAATGAGGGCGACAAAAAAGCCCCGGCATTGAGACCGGGGCAGGAACGCAACTGATCGATTGCTAGGTCATAAAACGTCACGCTGAGCGAGGTTGGCTAAGACATCGCTCAACGGCGCCACGTTTGCGGGAAAGCCGCTGGCGACGCGAGCCAAAAATCTAATCAACCTTAAGCTCCATCGCTAACAAACAAAGTGAATGGCCCCGACCCTTTTCTTATCTCTGATGCAATCCGCTCCGGGGAGAAAGAAATATTTAAGGAGGGATATCCTATTTGGCGGCTGCGCAGTAATCCCACCGAATACACACAAAGAACTGACACTATGCCGTCAATTAAAGAACAAGCCGCTACGGCACGAGCCACGGGTTTAAAACAATTCACGGCCGATCGTCCATGCAAACGCGGCCATGTCGAGCGCCACACCGACCACAAGGACACCTGCATTGCTTGCAAATATCTACGACTGCGTCCGATGCTCGAGCGGTGAAGCAGCCGCCAGACCTCGCGCCGAACCGGCGCGCGACGTCTCCCAGCCAAGAAAGACGCGAGCCCAGATTGGTTGGCAAGACACCAATATCGGCCGGACTTATCGCCATGCTGGACAGTGCCGTCTTGCGAAGTCATGGCAACGGGCCCAACTTCACTCAGAACGATCTCAGCGCGGAGCCGGATGATGGCAGATGACCCCAAGCCGCCGCTGCGGTTAGTCTCCGACCGCACCAAGGGCGAGGATTTCGAAAGCTTCGAGCGTTTCGGCGCGAGCCCGAGATATCGGCAGAGAGCGCTCGCGCCGTGGCGGCCGAAACGCAAAAAGCACAAGCGACCCGATGCGCCAGGCCGAGGAAGGCGCTAATCTCATCGTTGGCTGGGCCAATAGAGGAGCGCAATCGAATGTGCGACTACAGTCTTGAGAGCGTCCGATCGCGACCGGCTAAAGTCGGCGACAAGCTAATCACTCGCAAGTTTTCCTCTGGAACAACTGGCTTCTGTGCACCGGAAGACGAGAGCGTGGCGGTGTGCGTACTCCCCGGGACGGAGTTGTCCTTCGCAGATAAAGTTAGGCGCGTACATCTGTGGCCATGGAGTAAGAACGTTGTCTTCCACGAGACCGCAATCTTTCGACAGATCAACCAGCACAAACCGATATTCCATCATGACGCGCTGGAATTCCCGGATGGTCGATTTGTGGCGCTGACATTCCTGAAAGAAGGTCAGCAGGCTACAGTTCTTCAGTTACCAGCCACGGCCGTTGACGCTAAAGCCCCGCAACGAGCACCGCATGGTGTAGCCGCTGAGTAATCAGAGGCTAAAAAAGTTCCGACTGGCTGCAGGGTGGCAGCCCAGTCGGAACCGAAGTTTGGTTCATCCAGGGATTGTCCGTCACCACGGAACGTCAAACCCTATTGAAGATTTTGCAATTCATGAACCCCTTTTTGACGGCGGCTGATCGAATTACTCCGGGTGTTGTAAATCAGCGACGCTCGGAGTTGCTCCTTCCGGCGTTGATCGCACGCTGTCTCGCGTTGATCGGTCTCGATCATGTTTACACCCTTTCATGGTTGGGATTAGAGCCCGAGTGCATCGCAAGTGCCTCGGGCTCGCTTATCTTGCCATGAAGCCGCAGCGCGATCTAACAAATACCACACGGCGCCACGCTTGTTTGTTTGATGTTTGTTTGCTCGCTGCGCGCGGCCGCGCCATTTATCGCATTGCGGCCTTGACCCGCCTCCACCCCAAAATAACTTCGGCTCGGCCGCGCCAGAGGGTCGCGCAATATTTGGAATTTGATCGAGCATATCGCGATCAGTCCTTGCGCGGGCCGCTGGAGGGGATGATCGGCATACGTTATCCTTCTAGTGCTGACACGGCGCACGATCAAAGCGCGCGGCACTCTTGGGGAGGAAATCATGGAAAGCAGGCTTTACCTGACGATAGCTGCGGTCGTTGCGATCCTTTACGCGTTGGCCTTTTTGCTGATCCCCGTACAAGCGTCTTTGTTCTTCAGCAGCTTCGCGGAGCCGCGCGCTGTTTTGTATCTGCGGTTCTGTGGTGCAGCAGTTTTGGCGTGGGGACTGGTCGTATGGTTTGCGAGGGATTTTCGGGATTGGGAAGCGGTGCGCGGCGTTCTGGTCGCCAGCGTTGTGGGCCTTGCTGTCAATATCCTCATAAACGTCTGGGCGACCATTGAGGGCTGGCTTAACGCGAATGCGTGGGGATCGACCGTTGTGCTGGGGCTGCTGTTACTTGGGGGCGCCTATGAACTCGTGACCGGCGCGCTAAAAGCCGTGTAGCCGTCAAGGAGCCGCTAGCGCATCACCCGGCTCGCGGTTGCCGCAAAGCCTACAGCGAGGATGAGGAACCGGAGCGCTATGGCGAGGCGGCGATTTGGCTCGAACCTATTGACGACCGTGAGCAATACAGCAGCGCTGCACCAGATCACGAATGAGTAAATGAGATCGTCCACAATTCGGACTTTCCGTCCTAGTCGGGCGGCCGTCCCAAATACTCCGGCAGCTTGGCGATGTTAGCCACAATTTGTGCGCTGCGTCACATTCTAGCGGGCATAAGCGTGCCAACCTGTCCCTGCCGGTGGGAGAGGGGTCGCAAGCGTGAGCGTCAAAGAAACAGCGAAGGCGGCGGTACGCACTCGCTTACGTAATGCTCTGCCGCTGGTCGGGCTGTGCGTTGCGGTGATCGTGAACGCAGCTTGGATTGGCTTTTTGGGTTACTTCGTACTCAGGCTGGTCTAGCGGGACGGGCGCTATCATTCGGTTTAGCGGCTCCGAAAGCGCTGAGGATTAAAGCGCCGAGACAAGTACCCAACATCGTTCCGAGCAACAGACCGGCGGCAAAGGTCATGAGACGGTCCTCCAGCGAAATTATTACGCCGGAGGCAGATGTGAACACGATCCCCTAATTGGGGGGGGGCGCTGCCGGGCTGTGGCGCGGCCTTCGACTGCCGAAGCGGTATTTGATTACTGGAGTGACGACATCGTCGCGCGTAAGAGGTCGAGCAGTTAGGCTCGCTTCCCCCGACGCTCTCCTCGCGAGGCAACATGATCCTCAAGCAGCTTCTCAACGTACGCGCTCAGCGATCGCCGATCTTTCGTCGCAAGCTTTTCAAGCTTTGCCTTTAGGGTTGCTTCGACCCTCAGATTTAGTTGTGCACTACGAGCCATTATCTCTGGCCTAATCTGACTATTTTGCAATACGTTGTATTACAAACACAAAGGCGTCTTGGGGGAGTAAGTCGTGGCTATGGTTATCCTGAGCTATGCGCTTTGCTTCTCGCTTGGCATATGTATTGGATTTGCAATGGCAGGAATTTTCGCCAATTCATCTGATAAGGAAGTCAGACCTTAGATTAACGATAACGCGCCGCTCAACAGGGTGGCAGCCGTAACCCAATACCGGAAACGAGTAAGCCCGGCCTGGGGAAACTGCGGCTTAACGAACGGAAGGCGGGGCATCGGGGGTTTATCCAAAACCAATTCCATTATGTGGGAACGGTCCGTCACATTTCCGAATTATTCCATTGCCCTCGTAGCGGCGGGACGACCCGTGGCGCAAAGGCAGGGAGGCGTCCTGCATTCTTCAGGGTTGCAGGGCGCTTACCCTTGCCTGACGAGCAAACCCAGTCGGGACTGCCTACCACTTGCCAGACCGCTGTTGCTTGTCGCGCAGAAGGAAATCTCTGTGTCTCTCAATAATGAAAAGGTACGCTTCAAATAGTCCGACGTCTTTGCTCAGCTTTCTCGGAGTTTTCCCCGAGGCTTTTGAGACGAGCAACTTTCACCTTGTGGTCGAGAAGAAAACCCCGCGCCTCAACCAAATGAAGCTCGGCACGTTCGGGAGCAAGTTCTTTTTCCTCAAGCATGGATCACGCATTAGCGCTGCGATTTATACGATCAAGGTTCGGCAGACGAGGCCGCAAACTAAGGCAACCTCGTCCCGGCGGTCCTATCGATTTCAGCACTTCGGTTGGTGGGGGCCACCACATATTCGCCAGAGTGCTCCTGCTTGCTCAGCGGCATCAACGTTTGCACTGCAACTAATGATTTTGCAGTTTGCGACCCCGTTCTGCTTGCAGTTTTGGATCAAGTCCGCCTCTGCTTGCGCTTGGGTAGCTTCAGCAAAGTCATAATGTTCGTATCCTCGATTGTCATTGCCGAGCGTGCCCTTTATTCCGCATCCCCAGCCTGCCCAAGCTCCGGTTACTGTCGCTGCGGTAAGCGCCCCGACGATGCCAAGGCCAAAGACTATCTTCTTCATTGATATCGCCCTTCTAAATGCAAGCTATGGAACAATGTCACGAACGACAATGCATGAGCAGCTGGAAGGGCCGAGAGGCGCGATGAACTCGCGTCGCCTCCTGCGGCAGGGCATCCGGGTGGTCCGGCAGCACGCTCCTACGAGCGACGGATGAATGTAACTCCGCGCTCCTCTATGCCGGATACGATAGATAGGCCCAAGCAATCCCCAAAACGATCCCCGCGATGATGCCCAAGAGGACGATCACGGCCCGAATATGGATGATCAAGCTTCGATATTGTTCGTCGGTCATGCCGCCATTCCTCGCCGTAGCCGGTGCGCGCTTAGCTGGTGGCACACAAAGCTCTGGGCGTATCCGCCAGCGGCACCGCGACACGCAAAGTCGCATGCCTGTGGGCGGACGCTTCCGCATCAGGCTGCGAATAGAAATGAGCCCCGGTGTTGTCCCACTACCGGAGCCCATTCCGTCGTTCGCCAGCTTGCCCAGAAGAGGCCCGCAGACATTGGAGTGGGGATGGTTAATTTTGTGTTTAAGCGCAGGTCAGAGCCGCCTCGTAGCTCCGGCAGCTTGGCGAAGTTGACTGCCATGCGGCCCTATAGACGGGCGCGCTCAATCCTGACCTGCATAAGAAAGCCCTCTCGATCGCACATCAGGCCCAAGCCGGGCGGCCAGGTGGCCAGCAAACGGAGGTCTTCGACGGTCTTTGCATCGAGCGGGACGCCGATTTCGAGCTCAATCTCCAGATCGGCCGGAAAGTCGATGAGTACCTCTCGCACCTGCTCGATGTTCTTAGGAATGAGCTTTACGTTTGCCACCGAATACCTGCCTCGTCGGTTCGGAAAAAGACACGCCTCGTTATCGTCTTCGACGCTCCCGGGTGACGGAAAGCGGCGGCTATCGCTCGCCGTTGCCAGAGAACCGCGCTCGAGCAGGATCTGCAGTCACCGCGGATTGGTCAGCAGCCTTGATAAGACTTTCTCCGAGAGTCCGGACCAATTGTTGAGCCAATTCTGCGGGCATAAGTAGGCGACAAGCTACTGTTCCTCTGAACTTTGGCGCGTTACTCCCGCCGAAAAGGTCGTTGGTGTCTGGCCGTATCGTCGTGAAGGTGACTGCACCATGCCCCCCATATTTATGAGGTTGAAGGGTCCGTTGATGAATAACTCAGGAACGTTGTCGGGATCGGAAATTTCAATCGGACCTGTTGGCTGTTGCATGATTGGCATTGTAATCACCTCTCGCGGTTAGCTTCGGACTCAAACGTGCTCTGCCAGAGCGTCATCGCCGCGACGGGTGATCCGATATTGGATCAAATTGCGCCCTGTCGTCCGATCGATGACATAGCCGCCCTTCACCAAGCGTAGCAGCGCAATCCCAGCGTCGCAGCCGCGAATGATTCTTCCGCGTTCACCGGCGCCCCTCAGCTGTTTCAGAAACTCCAGATCTTCTTGCGTCAAAATCATTTGGTGGAATCCAAGGGGACGGTTGAAGGCGGTATAGCACAGTGGCTTCGGCCGCACTTGGTGGGCTGCAGTCGAATCCCACTAGCCCTAGCGGCTTGACTCTCGTTCCCGATATGTTCTCATAGGAAATGAGCGTGATCTTCGAGATCAACCGAGTCTTCCCCTACCAAGTCGCACTGTCGTTCGACGAGATCGCGATGGAGGTACTGGCGTGGCTCGATGATCGCTCGTTCGAATGGGACATGTTCGTCGACTTGCCTGCGGGCGCGGTGCGGTACTGCTTTTGCTCGCTGGCAGACGCAACGGCATTTAGGCGGCGGTTCGTGGATGCGACGCAAAGGCGAACTGTCGTCGGCGGCAACTGATCGCGGCTGGCCACACCAGGTCGTGCTGCCGGCGCGGCTGTGCGAACGCGACGGCTACAACGAGATACATGAGTTCTGTCGAGACCTGACGCTCTGCTCGCGAGGCCATGCGCTTTATCACGACGGCCAGTGGTTTCACGTCTACTGCTTCAAGGAGGCAGTGGATGCGCAAAAGTTCATGGAGAGATTCGGCGGCGAAAAGTTCGATCCGTCGCAGCGAGGCAGGGGGGCCAATTGGGCAAGGTGGAAAGGCCCATTGTCCCCGTCAACAATCCCGTCAGGCAGTCGCCAAAATCTACCAGCTCGATAAGCGTCGCTTCTTCGCATCTGCTCCAATCCCCTAGCCGATCTGACCGATGCTGGCGGTTGAGTGATGGCAATCACATCGGTGTTTGGGAAATCAGTGGTAACCCAAGACCGTTGCAGCATGGGAACAGCGGAGTAAAAATGAGTGGCTCTAAGACACCCGGTTCTGTCCACGCCGGTCGAAAGCACGCAAAACAGCTGGAGGTTGCTCGTAGGCTGTACCAGGCGTTGGTGGCACAGGACCCCGACCGACTGATTATCCTACGTGATAGAAGCAATCGCGTGGTGGCTTGCCACGATCTGCGGTCTGAGCAGATCGATCCAGAAGTTGCCTCATAGCCTGAGGCGCCCTATCGCCTCACGCGGCAGCCCGCGCGAATGCTCGAACTTCTAGCTCTTTCTCACGGACTAGCTTTGTCCAATGCTGCGCCCGCGAACGAAGGAACTTGCGGTCCTCTTCATCATTTGTGTGAGCTGCATACCAGTCACACTGGCGGACGTGTTCTAAGCATTCTGCAATAGTGGGTGACATGGGATAACTCCAACATGACCCCGACCTGTTTATAGATGATTGGGTAACCTAGAAGAGCAACTCTACGCGGCGCATTTCAGGCATGCGCGGAACTATCGGAACGACCGGTTCGGATCGTAAGTGTTGCCGACGTGGCCCCTGTTCCCGGAGTTCGCGACAGCGCTGAGCATTAGTGGAACGCAGACACTGAGGACAATGACGGTGATCAGCCCTTCCTCACGCCACCACCGTCTGAAGGGTCGTCTAAACATCTTCGTTACGCCTCGTGTTGCTGCGCCAGAGATTTTCCGAAGGCAATGATCACCGGCATCCTGCTGTCCTCGCTTGCTGACGACCACCCGTACGCATCCTACTGCGGCAGGGCGGTGCCGGGAGCGCGTGCAAGCGTGCCAACGCGCGCATCGAAGAGCTGCGGTCCCAGGTGAGCAGCGAGGAGACACCGCGGCGAGGCGGTTTCCTCGACAACATCCGCGACGCCGTGCTTGGGGCGCCGATATTCAGGCCGAACACTCTGGCAGAGTCAACCAAGGGCGGGCTGAAGCCGCCTGTCGCGCCAACTTCAAGCGCTACTTTAGATTTGTAAAGTCAGGCTTTACCCTGCTTCAAATGCCCGCGGGCAAGCCCCACAGCAGAATCGGGGCAGCGTGGAAGCCGTTCTTTCTATTGAAGCGTCGCTAATCGGCTTTGCCGGAGCAGTTCTGTTCTTGCTTGTCGACAAATACGAGACCGACGAGATGGTGGCCAACTTGCTCAAGTTTTTGGTGCTTGCCGTCAGCACCGTAGCGATCTTGCACAAGTTGGAACCGTTTGGCATTGAGTGGTTTTAGCCAAAAGCCACGGGCGAACTGGGAGACGCATCAACATATGACCTACGCTCTCATTCTCATTTTCTACATGCATCACGGCCCATCCCATACCGTAGACCCGGGTCGCACATTTCCGACAATGGCTGAATGCCGACAGGCCGCGGCCATGGTGCCGGGCAACGTCACGCTGCGCGAGGGCGAAAGGTCGTTCGTTGCGAGGTGCGTGCGGCGGAGAGCTTAAACCGCCGATCCTGCGTTGGTTGCTAAGCTCGGCTTCGATTTAGGAGAGTAGTCCGCAGCATCCCGCGGACGCTTCAGGCCCCGGTGGCGGTGGTGAAAAAATACGGGGCAGAATGTGAATTCGGGTTTGAAGGTACGGCGCGACTAACGCTGCGCTCTCAATTTAAGTTGACCACCGTTATTCCCGGCGGGTGATAGCGCGCCCGCGCGGCTATCCCTACTTTCCATGGCTGTCCGGCATTGGAATTCGCCCGCACATGTCTCCGATGGAAGTCCTCGCCCTCGGCGCAGGAGTGCTTATTCTAGTTTTTGCTCCCCTTGGTCATCGTCGCGGCCGCCACTAACGCGCGCCTCGGCATCCAGGACTAAAACCCGGTTTATTCTTCCTCAAATCCCATTCCCCCTCATCCTCCCATTCAATTTTGCGGCTTCGCGCGGAGCCGGAGGCGAATACTAATCACAACAACAAATAACCCAAATAATTCAGGTCCAATGTTAACAAATAAGGCAATCTAGCCTCTAAGTTGTCATATTTTGGCGCCGACTGGCTTGGTTTGTTTGTTGTTGGTTAGCTGAGAATGGCTGTTAGGAGTGAGGGGTTTGCGTCATGAGTACCAATGAAACGCTACACGTCGAAGCTGCTATTGAAGTCGATATGCGCAAGATATTGCGAGCTAAGAAATCATCGTCGTCAGATAGAAGAACAGAAACTGACAATGACTGCGTTCATCTGATCAATCAAATGGCTGGAAAATCGGTCGCCGAAATCGACCATCTCATTCTTGGCCTTCAAGGGGTGCGCGAGAGACTTGGCAGTGATGGGGATCGCCTTCAGCGCGAGCTTGCTGAATTTGCGTCATTCAACCAGTCCATCATCGGTTTCACCAAGGTCATCTCCGATGGGATGGCCTTTGTGAGTAATGCCCCGGCACCGACCCTGGTCGAGTCGCCTAAAGTGAGTCCCGAGCAGTAGCCCCTCCGTAGCGTTGCGTGGAGTAGTCCATATGACAATTGAGTGGACCAGGGACGAGGTGTTTACTTCGGCCATTGCCGGCCTTCCGAAAGTCGCTGAACTAATAGCCACGTTCTCTTCCGATGATCGGAGGAAGGCGCTAGAAGCAGTTGAGAAGAGCTATTTGGAAACGGCTCAGGGGTTGGGCTACGAAAAAACGGATGCTCTGGAATGGGCGGAAGCTGTGATGTTTCGGCTGCGACTTACGGAGCCAAACCTCGCGGCCTAACAGCGTCAGGCGCAAGCCTGCTGATTGTCGAGTGGCTTCCGCACGCTCTCGGCACGCTTCATTGCTGACATGCAGGAACATTGGGAAAAAAATGGGATGTCGGCCCTCGACGAGGTACGCCGGAAGTTGCCCGATCGCTATGTCGATAATTACGTCATGCTGTCACGGGTGATACGGCTTGAGGCTGACGTTAAGCACTCACTCGCTACGCCAATGACGGTGGACGAAGCGCCAGCCGAACTTGAAAGCCGTGTAGGCAAGGAAGGCCGCCGCAAGTTTGAGAAGTTCCTGCGTGAGGTAGGCGCGGATGAGGACGATGACAACGTGATCGATGTCGAGTCGGTGGGAGCCCGGTGGCCTGAGCAAATATTTCGACACCGTCCGCCGCGAGGTTAAAAGCGCCCCGCGCCGCCCGCGAATTCCGAAGGTCATGACGATCGCCACACTGGCCGACGCGCGGGCGCTGATGAGCCATTTGCCGGCCCGCCATGCTGACCGCTAACCTGGCGCCATGTTGCGCTGAGCTCGGCAAGGCCGCAGCCGACACGGCCGACGTATCGATCGCGCGGCGCATGGTGTAATCACGTCCCTAGATTGGACAGCTAGTGCCGGGCAACAACAGCCAGACGAAGACTTACGAGACGGTCGCGGGTTGGCTCCTCATCACCCTAGGGGCGCTTTCGCTGACGGGCCTCTTCGTTCGATTGGACTTCGTTGGCTTCATCTCCGCCGCCCTGACGATCGCGGCCGGCGTCGTGGTCCTGCGGCGGATCTGGCGTCTCTTCGCGACCATCGTCTGCGGCGTCGGCGCGGTCGGTTCCCTCAATGTGCTTATCGGCGCCGCGAGGTACGGCTTGCTGCCTTCTCTCGTCTATGCGTTGCTCGGGCTTGCCACTTACGGCCTCGCTTTCGGCCTGCTGATCCGGCCCCGCAAGACGGTGCCGCTCCCGCGATTCCGGCGGCCAGCGAAGCTCGACGATAACAATTGGCGCGAGTGGCTGCTGGCCTCGTTGCAGGATGTCGGCGCGGAGCCGATCACGGATCGCTTCCCGATCCTGGCGCTTGCGGTTTTTGGCGTCATCGCATTGACGGTAGTGTTAGGCATTGCTTTCGCAGTTATGGGTGTAATTGCAAAGCAGCGACGCGCCATAACGGAAATTGATGTCGTCTGGCTCGTGCTGGCCGTTATCGCGGTCCTCGTCGCTACACGCTACCGCAACGTAATCCGTCGATTGGCGGGGCAAGCTGGGGCCCGCGGTGCGCAGGCCGAGCTGAGCCGAGAGAGATCGCGCCGGCCGGTCTTCTACCTGCGCTCATTCGACCTCGACAAAGCCGTGTCGCGCTCGAGCATCATTGAGTGGCTGTCGGAAAACCCGCTTGCCACCGCCGAACAGCGCGTTACCAGAACGCTCAGCCGGGTTGGCCCGGTGATTGCGATCGGGCGGCCCAATGAGAGGCTGCCGCCGCTCGGCGCCAAGCGCTTCTATGTGAGCGACCAGCTTTGGAAGGAGAAAGTGTCCGACGTCGTCGAGGTATCGCAGCTCGTGCTGTGGGCGACCGGAACCACGCCGGGGCTACGCTGGGAGATCGAGCATCTCGTCAACATGCGGACGCCCGAGAAGCTGATCGTCTGGCCGCACCCTCGAGCCTTGCGCCTGGGAACGGCCGAGCGCGAACGGGAGTGGGTTCGTTTTCTGGATATGATGGGCAGCGTGTTCCCCAAACCGCTGCCGCGACGGCTCCGAGATACGCATTTCATCTACTTCGATAAGCTTTTCAACCCGGTCGAGGTGGGCTCGCAAGGCATCTTCGGCAACCCGCTGCTAGCCGTGTTGCGCAGTAAGGGGCTCGCGAGGTAGTTGGTCCCTAGCCATGTGCCGCCGTTTCACCGTTAAGATGACCTGGGCTGAGATCGTGGCGCTGTACAAGCTCACGCTCGACCGACCGCCGCACAATCTCCCACCAAGCTACAACGTCTGCCCCACGGAACTCGATCGACGTGGTGACCGAACAAGACGGCAAGCGCGATTTCGGGCGGATGCGCTGGGGCCTTATTCCCAGGTGGTGGCCGAAGCCGATCAAGGAACTGAAGGCGGCGATGTTCAACGCACGCGCCGAGACGGTCGAGACAAAGCCATTCTTCCGCGACGCCTTTAAGCGCACGCGATGTCTGATCCCGGTGTCGGGCTACTACGAGTGGCAGGACACGCAGGGTGGCAAGCAGCCTTGGTATTTCACGGCGCGCGACGGCTCCCCTGCTCCTACGGCCGCCGGGCTATGGGACGAGTGGAAGAATCGCGAGACGGGCGAGAAGCTAAAATCATGCACCATGATTATCACCGAGCCAAACGCGTTCGTTGCCGAGGTCCACGATCGCGTGCTGGCGCTGCTGGCGGAGAAGGATTTCGAGCCTTGGCTAAGCGGCGAAGCGGGTGCCGAACTGCTTAAGCCCGCGGCCGACGACTTGCTGCAGCGTTGGCCGGCGCCGAAACGGGTCAATAGTTCGAAGGCGCCGGCCGACGATCCTAGTTTGATCGATCGGATTGACCTTAGTGCCGCCTAGCCGGGGAAGTGGGCCCGGCTTTGGTACAGTCGAACGGATCGGGCGGCTTTCGACACGGCGCGACGTTTTAACTCGGTGCCGTTGGAATGTGGCGAGCGGATTGCCCTAGATTGACTGTCTGTAATCTACCAAGATTACGGACAGTCCATTTCATCGGCGGGCGAAAATCATGGCAAAGGCGAACCTCCGGCTGGTGGCGCCGGACTCAGAATTACGGACAGTCACGCTTCGCCGACGCAGCAACAGCGAAATGGGCCGCGATCGCGAGCACCTGACCGAGCGTGAAGTCGAGTGCCTGATCAAGGCGGCCAAGGGCAACCGCCACGGCCAGCGCGATGCGACCATGATCTTGATCGGCTTCCGCCACGGGCTGCGGGTGTCGGAACTCTGCGGCCTGCAGTGGTCGTCGATCGAATTCGAGACTGGCGCCGTCTATGTGCGCCGCGCCAAGGGTGGCCAGGAAGCAACACATCCCCTGCTCGGCGACGAATTGCGAGCGCTAAGAGAGCTCAAGCGCCAATCGGCCTCGCCGTTCGTCTTCGCCTCAGAACGGGGCAGTCCGTTCACCCCGTCGGGCTTTGCCAAGCTGCTGGCGCGTGCCGGCGAGGAAGCCAAGATCGGTTTTAAGGTACATCCGCACATGCTTCGGCACGCCTGCGGCTACGCGTTGGCGAACAAGGGCATCGATACGCGAACGCTGCAGGCCTATCTCGGCCACCGCTCGATCAACTCGACGACCCGCTACGCCGCGCTGGCGCCGGGCCGGTTTAAAAACATCTGGGGGCGGGTGTAGGGGTTGGGCCGTCTGATCGTCAGATCTCGAAGCCAGGCAAGGCGCGGGTGTCGGCGCACAATGGGCACGTTGGAGCGGTCCGATTTGAACAGACCGACCTCGATTTCCGTTCTAGGGGGCGCACAGATGTTGCCCTGCGGAGAAAAGGTGCTCCATGATCGCTCAGGCAGTCATCCGCCCATCTGACCCCGAGACGGAGGCGCTGCTTCTCTGTCCGAATTGCAATCTTGAAATGCGTTTATTTGGCATTGAACAGGAGAGCGTCAAGCGCGATCTCTACGTCTTCGAATGCGTGCGGTGCAGCCGTCGCGAAGTCAGGGGCGTTCTAGTGGCATAGGCCGCCTCGTTAGAGGCCCACATATTGCCGTTAGGGGGCCACTGAGAAATGCCGTCGGGTTGTGCGCGTTAGCGGGCGCGAACGGCGCGGCGCCGAGGCACTATTTCGAGGTTAGGCTGAAATCTATCGGCTCACGGCGTGCCCGCCGGCTTCCAACCCGTTCGTGGCCGAGCCTTGAACTGAAGTGGTCGGATTTATGAGTGTTCTAATTAGCGGGCTGGTAATCAATTACACCCTACGTTGGACTGGCGGTTTTTGGCTGTCTGAGCCAGTAGCAAAGAGGCCCTGGCGACCGCACGCGTCGGGGCTTCTTCTTGGCCGCCGCATCAGTTAGCAGCTTGAGCGGCCTCTCGACTTCATAAACTCGCCAACCTGATCGCTGATCGCCCGCCCCCAATCCAGGCACTAACAGCGTGTTTCATCGATCGATTTAACCGCGTCGAAATTTCTCGTTGTGAGGATCACGATGATCCAAATGGCCCCGGACAACGGCCATTGGGTCATGCGTCAGACAGCTACGTGTGTGGACCTTAAGGAGCCATCTCATGAAGACCCTCGTTACGCGTTTTGTGAAGGACGAGTCGGGTGCCACGGCCATCGAGTATGGCCTGATCGCCGCCGGCATCTCCGTCGTTATCATCGTCGCTGTGAACGGCATTGGCACTACGCTGAACACCAAGTTCACCAGCATTTCGACGCAATTGAAGTAGGCGGTTCAGTTCCTAATCCCCAATAATTGGGGATTAGCCGCTTCAGCGATGCAGCCGATTATCGCCAAAGCGAAGCTGATAACGCCTCACACCGGATGATCGCCGCGCCGCGCCGTTTCCAAGACGAACCGACGTCGATGCTCAGCAGTCCGTGACGCTTCACGCTGGATGGCAGTCAACGTCGCTAACGTCGCCTTGAGCTTCGTCCCAAGGGCGTTCAACACCGTAATGATGGCAATGAGGACGCATGCAGTGATGATGCCATATTCGATGGTGGACATACGGCTTTATAACCTATCGGTCTGAACCTGCCGTTAAACCGATCGAGGAAAGAGCGGGGTTAGCTGGTCGATCGGCGGCGACCGAAATTGACAGCCGCTCCGCCGCTCAATGAAAAAAAGGGCGCCAGAAGGCGCCCGAGTTCTTGCAACAAGGAGAGCCGCTCGGAAGCGGCCTCAGAAACTATGCACATGGCGTGCCAAACCCCGCGTAAGTTGTAGCGCACGTGAGACGATGCAGGCGATCGTCCAATGTAAGCTAAAGAAACTGCACCCCAATTTGATTTTCCCTGCACCAGATGACACGGCAGCGACGGCGCGATTGGTCGTTGTCGAGGACAAGGTCAAAGGTACCGGCGACCACGCTGGGAATATCAATCTTGGCCCCTCCTTTCGAAAGGTTGCGAATGACGCACCTGACGGGAGCACCGGTAGGCCAAACAATCTGGGCTCCCTTTAGCGTCTTTTTTCGCGGCGACGATCGGCGGTCTCCGGCCGATCTCCTGCGATCATCTACTACCCCATCGTCAATTTTCCTGCGATCATCGACTTCGCCATCGTCAAAAACGGGCGCGGTACTGGTCGGAGTTTCCATTACTTAACTCCTGCTCTGCGGCGACCCCCGGCTGGCAATAGCGAGAGTAAGAGCACGCCCATTACGAAAAGCTACGTATTTTCCCTCACATTAAAGGCTTTCCCGGCACGGCACGAAGCAAGACCCCTGCTAGGGGTTGCCTAGCAAGGGTCTGACGCCCAGGCGCTCGGGGGTTGGGGGGCTAAAAGCGCCCGGCCATTGAGCGGCGCGTTCAGCCAGGAAAAGCCAGTTAGACGGTTTCATAAACCCACGTATCGACGAAATGGCATTTCAGGCACTCGAATGTTCGATCCTCAAGACCTTCGTCGGCGGGCGTCACGTGCACTATTTTCATTTGCGCCGAGCATTTCGGGCAAGCCGGCAGGAAGTGAATGTCCGAAAAGGATGGAATACCACATTTGAGTTTTGGCATTAGTCGCTCCCTGTCCTTGTCTCAGGCGGGAGCAATTACCGAACTCTCAGTCATCGACGCCTGGCTTGGGGCCGTTGTCGGTGATGAGCCGTCAATACCATTAGTTGCGATACGGCACTGAGCAAAATCGACCAAACATCGCGACCGGCGGCCCTAAGGTTCCCGGCGCATACAGTCAATCGGCGCGTCCGAAATCGACAGTCGCTTCCCACGGCCATGGGCGTCCACGAGCAGTGCTTTTTCATTAAAGTCTTGCCGTCAACACTAATCCCCGTTCGCGATTGAGGCGCAGGACGGCGTGTGTTTGGCTTGATACCGAGATGGCGGTGCCCCCACCCCTCACCCCCTCCGCTGTCTCAACTAACCGGGCCCCAAGCGCGTTGCGTTGACTGCCGCGCTTGGGGTTTCCGCTTTGCGGCCAAAGACGCGCTCCCTGTCTCAAGCGGGAGCGCTACCGGAATTTTCCGTTGTTTGGGGCGGATAACATGGCGTTTGAGAAAAAGGGGTCGATGGTCGAGCGACGTTCCAACAAGGATCGGCGCAGTAGTGTCGACACTCGCAGCGAGGCAGAGAAGAAGTTGCTTGGAGAAAGACGCTCAACAGCCGACCGCAGATCGGGTCGTGACAGGCGCTTGGTCAAGCCAATTTCAATCCAAGACGGCAGTCGGCACGACGGCTAGCTTCCGCACGCAGCGTCACGCCATGTCGCACGTTCACGTGAGATTGCCACCATAATGGCGCTGCCGCATTGAACTTTGAGGTGGCGCCTTTGAGATTTATCAAAGCCAGGATTCCGAACTCCGCTATCGTGCCGGATGGGTCCGTTCCTCTATCGCTGCCCGAACACCGGCCGCCAAGTGCAAGCGTGGTCCGCAGACGATCCGACCGAAGATGACGATGCTTATGAATCGAGTGACGTGCCTAGCCTGTACCGGGCTGCATCTCGTCAATCCGAAAACCGGCAAGGTCGCCGGGAGCGATGACGAATAGGCATTTTTCGACGATGCAAATTCACAGTAGCGGACAGCAAAAAGTAACATTTAAATAGCCGGCCGGGTTCTCCAGCGCGCGACTGTGATGGATGGCTAGGATTCTGATCCGTTGCCCCATATTCGATAAGTCTGTCCCGACCGGGCTAACCACAAACATGATCATCGATACTTTGGACATCACGCTTTCCATGCGTTGTCCCGCTTGCGACAGGATTCTACAGGTGGAAGCAGAAAGACGCATGGATAGAGGAATTAGAGGGATAGGCCGCTCAGTCGGCGGCCTCTCTCTTCGCCTTGTGTTCCGCGAGCCGCTCCCATTGCTCGGCCATAGTATCCGTGCCGCTGCTCGGCGTGCGCCGACGATTGCGCCGGCCGCCGCACCGCCCGGTCGGCCTGTCAGCAGGCCGCCAAGTAAACCGCCGACGAGGCCCTGCAAAACCAGCCGTATTAGCGCCGTGCAATTGAAAGGGCAGCCTTGAGCGTTGCCTTTTCATCGAGAGCTTTCGACCCAGCCGCTGGGAGCTGAAGAACCGTCGCCTGCTGACCTTCTCTCAGAAGCGTCAGGAGCCAGATCTGACCGTCGGGAAACTCGATCGCATCGTGATGGGTGCGCCGGTTGTTAGTGTTGATCTGCCGGAATATTGCGGTTCTGTATTCCATAGCGCTTTTGCTCCAAGGCCATGGACGCAGGCGCCTCACGTAGTCTGAAAAGACAACTCGGTCCCAGGCAGCAAGCAGACCGCAACGATTGCATCCTCCGATGCAGAAAATCCTCGTGTGCCTGTGCCAAAGTTCCGTACCGTCAGCCGATCGCCAACTTTGGCCTGGCGCGTTTCGACATTGTGAAGGCTATAGTCACACATAGTCGGTTACTCCTGATTTTATCCTTTTGATGAGAAAGGCCGGCGCTATATGCGGCCGGCCTTTCGAGGCGTTAGTACCAAAGCGGAGTGTGATAATAGTCGTAAACGGCCTGGTCTCTGCTACGGTCGGACCAGTCCCAGTCGGTGTTTCGATTAAACTTTGGTGCTCCCTTTAGTTGGCTTTCAGTGATACCGACGCGGTAGCCGCCGAGATTGGTATCGTATTTGAGATTGGCCCAGGGCAAGGGGTAGTAATCCTCGCCCATTCCCAAAAATCCGCCGAAGGAGATGACTGCGTAAGCGACTTTGCCGCTCACTTTGTCAATCATGATTCGCTGGACGCTTCCAATTTTCTGATCATCACCTCCATAAACGGTAGTTCCTTCGACTTTGTCGCTGCCGATCAGCGAAGCGGTTTCACGCCGCGTATCTACTGTCGTGGCCATTGTCGTTCGTCCCTTGTGTTTGTAGTGGTTGTGTAGGGGATGAACGCCGTTGCTCAGTCGTAGGTTCCGGCGCCTTGCGGTCCCGGCCCGCCTAAGCGGAGGTCATGCGTCTTGTCGCTCGCTTCCGGTACGTTGTCGGCACGGCAACATCACAGCGCCCGATCTCGAAGTTGCGACCGATGCGCTTGGATCTCCTCGACATCCTGTTCGTCCAAACGCGTCAGTTCGCTTCTCGCTCCACCGTGCGTGCGCAACAGCTCATCGATCTTGGCATGAATAGCTTGGGTGTCCCGATGTTCGGTTCTGGTGATGAACAACGTCATCATCCACGTTGCTAGAGTGGCAATTGCTCCCCACCCGAATGTGTCTGGAGAGAGAGCAAGCCACGCGATCGCGTAAGCCGCCACAATGGCAAAGGCCCCAGGGTGAGTCGCAAGCTGCCCAATGCGCGTTAATCCGTGTCGAATTGGCGTGCGGAACATGCTGGATAAAGGCCGACCGGTCGAACCAGTTCCGCGCCATTCTGCGCGTTCAATCGGGACGGCGTGGTTCAAAATATTACCCAGCGGCCGGTGGGTATCACTAAATAACACACGAGAAATGGATGTACTCCAGCAACGGTTCAAGCAACGCCCGTCTGGATTTTCTTCTTCCGCCTCTTCGCTCATTGTATCCACAGGCGGAGCACGCACAAAAGGTTGGCTGCACGCTTATTAGCTAGGGAACTGATCCCGCAATGCGAGATGCACAATGTTTCTGCAGGAATTTTCAGGAACGCGCGGCACGCCCAAGAGGTTGACTGTGTGTTGGACGGCTCCAATAAAAAGAAGAGGAACGCATGTCAAACGAACGAATGAACCAGCAGAACCAAGGTGGCCAGCAGGGCGGTCAGCAGAACGAGACCACTAAGCCCGGCCAGGGTGGTCAGCAGAACCAGACCAATAAGCCCGGCCAGGGCGGTCAGCAGGGTGGCCAAGGTGGCCAGCAGGGCGGACAGCACGATCGCTAAGCCGAAATTATCGTTTGCTCCTTCGCGGCTCCGGCAGTTCTTGCCGGAGCCGTTTGTTTGCTATTGTCCCTAGTGGCGATTGGCCCCACTTTAAATATCGGTGGAAAGAGGACGCGTAGGCGTCGATCTTCGATTTGATTATCTGGCCGGGGGAATGTGCCGATGCGCCCTCGTGCATTCGACAAAACGTCGTCTCTGGTGGTGTAGGCGCGTATTCGACTACGCCCCGACCGGAAGAGTCGGGGTTTTTTTACATGCTGTCCGGAGCTGTATTCCCCCTTTCGCCCTTCAGCATCCCGGACGCGACAAAAACATGGGACTTAGCGGACTGACCGACGATTCCAAAATCTATGTCGATGCCGCACAGCCTGCGACGCTAAATGACGGCGCCGGCAAGCTAACTGATTACGCCACGCTGCAGGAAGCGGTGATGGCATGGCATCGGTTGCGGCCCGAGCAAACGAAGCGGGCGACGATTAAGATAGTTGGCGGCCCGGTCTATAACGCGGCCGAGATAGTACGTCTCCATTTCGGACCAAAGCCGGAGTGACACCCTGCCGCTTCCAGTCGTCGCGGACCGTCGGGTTCAACGCTAAAACGAGACGGGGCTGCTAACTGCGACGGCCCGTATTCATTTCATTGTTGTTTCGGTTGCGCGGATCACCAGCAGGTGACGCCTGTCAGGACAACCGGAAGGCTCCATCGACCGGGAAGTCGGGGTCTTTTTTTAGTCAGCCCCAAGCGCGGTTAGGCGACTGTCTTCAAGGCCGTGACGCTTTGCAGCAATCGCGCGGCCTGCGCCGCGGGCACGGGCTTGCTGAAAAGATAGCCTTGCGCTTCAGTGCAGCCCTCTTCCTTGAGATTCTTCAGCTGCTCTTCGGTCTCAACACCTTCGGCGGTCGTCTTCATGCCAAGGCTGCCTCCGAGACCTGTGACCGCGCGAATGATTGCAAGCAACTCTGGACGCTCGGAGAAATTGTTCACGAATGAACGGTCGATCTTGATCTTGTCGAATCGAAACTTCTGCAGATAGGCCAAACTCGAATAGCCCGTTCCGAAGTCATCCATCGAGATACGCACACCGAGACTTCGGAGCTCAGCGAGGATTTCAATGTTTGCATCGGTGTCCTGCAATAACACGGCCTCCGTGATCTCGATCTCAAGCCGGCCCGCCGAAAAACCTGTGGCACCAAGCGCCGCGACGACATCGAGGAAGACCGCCCGCTGCTTGAACTGCGCCGGGGAAACATTCACTGCAATTGTGATGTCATCCGGCCAAGTCACGGCTTCAAAGCACGCGCGCTTTAACACCCACGCGCCTATTTGGCGCATCAGCCCAATCTCTTCTGCTACCGGGATGAACTCCATCGGCAATACTATGCCGCGCTCAGGATGGTGCCAGCGCAGAAGCGCTTCGAAGCCACAAATCCTTTCGGTCGTAATTGTAACGAGTGGTTGATAATAGACCTCGAACTCTCCAAGACTGAGCGCCCGACGCAGATCGATTTCCATCCTCCGGCGCAGTTGCATTTTCGCATCCATATCCGCCTCGAAAAACCGATACAAGTCGCGCCCGTCAGTTTTCGCCCGATACAACGCCATATCAGCATTTTTGAGGAGTTTGTCGGGATCGCTTCCGTCGTCGGGCGCAATCGAAATACCGACGCTAGCGCCCACCACGACCTGATGTCCATCAAGCTCGAACGGCTCGGCAATTTCGGCGATCAGGCGCTTTGCTAGCGCGGTGGCGCCGATTGGCTGCTCGGTTCTGGTCTGCACGATGGCGAATTCGTCACCCCCGAGCCTCGCCACGAAATCTGCAGGTCGCGCAGAAGCCTGCAACCGCTCTCCGACGGCCCGCAACAGGGCGTCTCCAATCGAATGGCCGAGCATGTCGTTGACTGCCTTGAAACGATCAAGGTCGACGCTGAGCACGGCGAGCTGCCCCCGATCGGCGCTTTCTAGCGTTTTGACGAGGTGTTCGCGGAAAAGAACGCGGTTTGGTAAATCAGTGAGTGAATCGTGATGCGCCATGTGCGCGATTTGCGCCTCAGCCTGTCGACGGGCTGTGATGTCCTCGTGGGTCGACAACGAGCCCCCGTCAGCCAGCGGCTGGTGCACGACAGAGAGGGTTCTTCCGTCCCGCGTAATTCGGATGATTTGCCATGGCTTAGGTTGACGGGCCGCTGCCAGCCACTGCTCCACAAACTCGGGACCAATATCGTCGCCGAAATGGCCGTTCGTCGCCCGATATTCCATCGATGTCCGCATCGGTGTACCGGGAACAATCATGTCAGGCGGCAAGCCGTATATTTCTGCAAATCGTTCGTTAGTCGTGACAATCCTCTGCTCGTCGTCGACCATACAAAAGCCGAGCGGCATGTGGTTCACCGCGGCGTTGAAACGCTCGTATTGCTTGCGCGACAACTCGCGGAAGCGGTCCTCGCTGCGGCGGACGACGATGCGCTCGTGCACCTTGGCCTCGGCGGCGCGCCGACGCTGGGCACGAAGAATCAATTCAAAGAAAACCACTAATCCCAATCCGATCGAAAACGCACAAATAATCGCGGCTAGAACGCCAGTTTGGACGTAAGCCAGTTGGTCTAGACGCTTCACCGCCGCCGCATGATGAGCATCGGAAGCTGCGAAAACTTGAGCCTCCATGTCGTCAAATAGGGGATCGACCGCGGTCCGATCTATCTCGTTGGCGCGGGCGACGTTTCCAGCATCTACCGCAGCGAACATACGATCAATTGCAAGCAAGTATTCCTTATGCGTCGCAAGCACACCGCCGATGAGAGAAGAGTCGGCGGGCTCGCCTACCGCACGCGCGCGCTCAAGCGCTGCTAAGAGCGTGGTGGCAGCATCGTGATGTCGGCGAAGGACCTCACTGCTGGGCTGCAGTCGATACTTTCGGTTCAGAGATTCTTCGGCTGCCAACGCGACACGAGCCTGTTCGAAGGCGTCGCTCAACTCGCTAAATCGCTTGGTCGCGTTCGCCGCCTGATAGGTTGAGAATGCCCCCAACATGGCAACAATTGCGAGTACGATCAGCACACCAGCGAGGCCTAATGAAGCCAAATGGCCGCCTCTATTGCCGTTGGCGCCTTGGGTCCGGTAAAAGAATGCCCTTAGAAATTTTATTGGTTCGCGCACAGCTCACCCGAGGGTCACACTTATGGGGGGTGCTCCATCAACGTCCTTCACCCGATTTATGATGAAACATCCCAGAAAACGTGACCGTTCATGACTTGCCGTTTGTTACGACAATCCATCGGATTTAGCGGAATTGAACCCTTGGCGCTGGCCGGCGCCTAGCGATTATCGACTGGTCCGATGGGACCGGCGACAACACATCGCAACAGTCCGATTGATGCGCTGAGGTACGCGATAGAAATGCTTGGCAACGCTAACCGTGCGGCTTCGCTACGGATGATGCAGAACGGCCTAGAAATGATGCCCCAGGCCCCGGCACCGCTCCGCATAAGATCAGTAGAAGCACTGACCGGCACATGGATTGACACTCGCGACACCTTCGTGGCCTGAAATAGCGCGGTGCGAGGCACATCTCGTCTCGCCCTTGACTAAGCTAGACTTACCCCTGCCGGAGCCTATGCCGTGCAGGGGTTTTTCTTTTGCCTGCGTCTTAGAGCGCCGCAGCCGTTATCGTGGTGCTCGGAACAGTGGAACCAAATGCAGATCGTGGTGGTGGAATCTCTCGACGCACTCAGATCCGTGTTGACAAATTTGCCGATCGACGAAGCCGTCTACATCACCGCGGACGATTTCAAAAGACTGACAGGAGACAAGCTTACCGACTTCGCCACCGAAGGGCGATTTATGATCGGAAATCTCTCCGCACGAACCAATTGTACGGTCGCGACAACGGACGCGTGCGCAATTTTCACCAAAAATCCGCCCCCTAGCCATCCCACGCCGACGGACAGCACAACACAGCACCCCATTTTTGACCGGCCAAAGTTTTCGGAACCGCCCCGCTCCAAATTTTGATCGGCGCCCTCGCGCCGGGACTCCCCCTTGCTCCCGCCGCGGACGCCAACGTACGGCTCCGCCGAGGCCTGCGGTTCACACCCTCCCCGGTTGCGAAGCGCATAGCCTCCGAGCCCCGCCGTCATGGCCCACCCCGAAAATGTCACCGGAGGCGTCCTTGGCAGGTCGGTCTCCAAGGCGCCAGCGCGCGCCGAACGGTGGAAGGGCTCGTGCCGGCGCTTTTCTACAATGAAGCAACCAATCACACACGACATTAGCCACTGACTGGGCCGGCGGGCGCACCTCATTATTTAGATTTAGCGCCCATGATCGCCTACTCGCTCAGTAAACAAACTTCTCCCGCACCACCTTTCCGTTCGACCATTCCTGAATGGCTACCTCGCTCATGTTGAGCGTTCCCCACTCGGCATGATCGGCATCGATGCGGTAAACAATGAACGCCTTGTTGCCAGAAATCACATACCCGTCGCAAACGTAGGTCCGCACCGCTTTGATCTTAGAAAGAAAATCCTCCTCGAAAGTGCGACAAGCTGCCTTACCAACTCTGGGCGGTTGCTCGTTTTCCTGCATGGTCACGTCGTTGGCGTAATAGTGGTCGAAAGCTTCCAACGCTTTTCCACCGACTACTTTAGCAATCAAGTCCTCAACTGCCGCCTTGGGGGC
Source organism: uncultured Alphaproteobacteria bacterium (assembly GCA_963829395.1). Taxonomy (GTDB): domain Bacteria; phylum Pseudomonadota; class Alphaproteobacteria; order Rhizobiales; family Xanthobacteraceae; genus BOG-931. The sequence continues at coordinate 304,360 of CAWHHX010000012.1, forward strand.
TTCCGTACTCATCCGAACCTCCTGTTGTGATCGACAGCGTAAAGTCATGGTGACGTTTGTCCCGACAAACAAGTAAGGCACCTTTTTGTGCCCGCCTATCAGACCTGCGCGACGCGTTTGGGAACGCCGTCAAGACGGCGATAGCTGGCCGCCCCCAGACTCCGTGATTCCGGCAATACAAACCCGCGCCAATGCCGATGAGGACGGCACCCAGCGGGCTCGAACCGCACAGCAGAAAGACGGCGGGGCAGTAGCCGAGCAACAAAAGGCGGTTGCGAAGGATCATCGTTTCCCGGGTGGAGCGGCGATGAGTGCGAGCAGCAGGATATTCCACGGCCACCACCCCAGCATGATGACGATGGTGGCGTAGGCCAACAAAAGCAAACGCCGGCAGGCTTGGCACCTGCCGGCGTTCGCATTTGATACTGTGCTCCTCAAGCCGCAGCCGTTTGTTGTTTCAGTTTGTGCCTTAAATCGCGGACGAGGCTTTCGGTGATGGGTATAATCCCGTCGTTGCAGAACTCGTCACGATCGCGCGCATAGAGCTTGAGCTTGATTTTGGTGTCGCCGGCAGATCGCGCCGGCAGTTTCAGGATTTGCCGCTCGATACGAGCCATGGCGCTTACGACTTTGTCTTGGCCACGTTCAAGACGAGGCAGGCCGAGTGCGTGTTCCACGGAATCGAGCTTCTTTACGTAGGCGCGCGACAATTCAAGGCGGCCTTTCAGATCGGCGAGCATTTGGGTCTGCTCTAGCGTTAGCGGCTGGACCGCATTGAAGGCGGCGAAGCACTCGACCTTACCGTTTGGCCGCCTGAGTTTCGTCAGCATTGATGCGCCGGTGGGTATGTCGGCGGTTTCGATCGGCAGGTCCACGCCATGCGTGTTTTCGATTTCGCCGATTTTGTCCTCGATGATCCGCGGTCTGATGTAGGCGTGGACCGTGTTTGGCGCCCGGTCACGGTCCCGCAAACGGTGGAACGTGGTCATGCAGGTGGCATCATTTTCTGGGCTGTGAGTGATCGTCGGATGCGGCTTCGGCATCAGGCCAGGCACCTTGGCCTTTTGCTTATCGTATTGACGCACCAGCGCCTGATATTTGCGGCGGACGCGTTTGTGTTCCGCCCATAGTGCGGAGATCTTCGTCGCCGAAGTGTCGGGAATTGGCGCGGCCGAGGACGGAAACGGCATAACGGTGGCTTGCGCGACCGGCGCGAGAGCTGCGCCAGCAGCGCCTGCTGCAGCTACGGTTAGGAATTGGCGCAGAACTCAAGAATATCGTGCGCGTTGCGTTTTTTAGTACGCAGACGACAAGGAAGTAGTTATCGTATGCGATCGCCAACTCTCAGTTCCCGGTGCTTGCTGTCGAACGGCACCGTCCGAATAGACAGTCGGCCGGACACTTACCGCCGCCCTGGAACAGTTGAAATTTACTAACGCCGCCTGTGGTTTTTTAGAACCTGTTCCAACTTAAGGATATTTCGCTGAACTTATATAACACGCGTTTTAATTGCTCGACAGCCAATGCTGAAGTCCATCTAAACTTTTGGCTAGGCTGGGAACACAGTGGGAGCGACAATGACGCTGAAACTACTGCTTGCCCTTTTCTTGACGGCCGCAGCGGGCGCGCCCGTTGGATACGTTTTCTATCAAGCCAAGCTCTCTCATGACAACTGGGTTTATGAAGGCGGCAGCCCTACTCACTGGAAAGACGGCGGTGTTCATGGCGTACCCGGACCACTGGCTGGCGCGGGGCTTCCCTTCATCGCAGTCGGCTATGGCGTCTATTGGCTGGTAAGGCGTCGACGCAAAGCCGATTGACCGTGTTCTTGCTCTCGCTTCCAATAATGAGGCCGCCTCACTTGGCGGCCTCTTTGATTTTAGCCCACCGCATCGCGGCCAATATCGCCAAGCTGCCGAGTCGGTGGGGCAAGTGCAGAGCGGCCCCGGCGGGGTTGAGTCCGCCGAGGCCCGTGTGCCAGGACTCGCTGTTTAGCTGGGGGCACCACAATAAATCCTGGCCACGCTAATGAGACGCCCTGGCAATGCGTTTGTTTCAGGGCCGTGGTCGTCAGCAACACCCCCTCAATCGGGGGATGGCCGCCGACCATCGGCGCGGCAAGTTATTTCTTGCACACCGAATCAAACATTTCGTTTCCGGGCCGCCCGATGCAGGATCGCTTCCTACTAAAGCTTCTAGCCGTCGAGGGGATCATTCTCGTAGCCGCGTATGTGCTCCTGACCGATAATCATGTTACTCGTCCCGCGAGATTGCTGATTGCCAACACACACTGTAGTCGACGGTTCCCGCGCCTCATCGCCACAACCTCGAAATCAGCGCGTCCGTCGAAATCGAAGCCGCCCCCACACACGGTCGTCGAGGACCTTCGGCTGGAACGTGTGCTCCGTGTAGCGATCTGCACAGTATGTTTAGACGATCTCGTGCATACTTAGGTCTGTCGGTTGTTAGCGAATGGGAGGGCAATTTCGATGAAGACGATCCATCCGCGACGCATGAGCAAAATGTCGGCAGAAGAACAAGCGCTCGTCGCTCGACGCATAGTCCAAGCCAATCCCCAATTTCGCCTCGTCTACGAGCAAATTTTGAAAGGGCCGGTCGCGCTCGGGCGTTGGGACGATCATGCGAAACGCAGGACCTACCGCGTCAAGTAATGGCGCGTAATGCACTGCGGTCCATCAACGGCCTAGGCACTCGACGCGGGGACTGTCGGGCCTGCCACGACGCCCGCGTGTGGCTTATTTAGACGACCGTCGGCCTTTGGACTTGACTGCAGCGCCTTCGGTACAGTCCGATGCTGTAAGAACGAAGCATGAGTAAACAAATCAGCTTCGAAGATGGCAACGGGAAACGTCTGTCGGGCCTGCTTAACGTGAGCGGCGGAATGATCACCGTCACCGCGCCCGATGGGCGGACGAAAATAGCGAACATCGAAGAGAGCTTGCTCAGCCCCGAGACGCTCGCCAAAGTGCTCCTACTTCAATTGCAGCAGGAAGAGCGACAGGATGGCGTGAGCTAATGACCAGCGCGGCGGATAGCGGTGAATATTGCCAAGCTGCCGGAGTAGCAGCAGCGCCATCGTTCAATCCGCCGGAGAGGCCTTTTTTCTATTTTTTATAACGACGCAAGACAGGATGCCGACCATCGCCAGTCCAAGCGCGGTGACAAGAAATATTATCATTGGCGTCCCGGCGTTTTTGGCCTGCTCGCGGCTGCGCGCAATCGTCTCTATGTAGTCGGGCGCTAAGGCAGCGGTGGTGTCGGCCTCAGGAGGTTCCTGTGCCTTAATCCTAGGACCTGTATCTGGCCACGCCGGGGACGCAGCATTTGGCGCCGGTACAGCCGTCTGAGCGCCAGTCTCCGAAAATGTGCTTTCTTGCGGAGCGGATACCTCTGGAATTGACGACGTCGTATCGTCGGTTGTCGAGCTACTTATGGGCGCAGCAGTTGGCTTGTAAATCGTTTCGACGTGCGCCGACGGCGAAGAGGCGTCGCCAGGGTTTGCCAACTTCGGAGCGCCGTCAGCCGCAGGTTTTGGTTCTGACGGCACTGGCACCGAATGCTCAGTGGCTCGCCCAACAGTCGGGGGAGCCGCTTGTTGCGCCGGCTGGCCGGGCGCACGCAGGTACCAGCATTTGCGCTGAGTGGCCCAATCCAACCGGTAGTACCAACGGCTCCCCTGCGGGGCGGCAGAATTCGGTGCAGCAAGACAATCATCCGCCTGTGCAGCGTTGGCCGGCGCGACGCCGCCCATGCCCGACATGACAAGCACAATGACAATCGCAGCCGATCTGATCAGTCTTGGGATTTGCTTCAAGACGACCCCGTCGCATCAACGCAACGCGGCGAGTGCGGTTCCAGGCGCTCGGCGCGGGCGCGGCGAGCGGTAGCCGGTCGACATCGCCAAGCTGCCGGAGCTGGTGCAGGCGGGCATGAGCGGCTGGCCAACATTGCCAAGCTGTAACGTGAAATCGCGACAGATTCGGCGGAAAATGAGGGCAAGGGCGCGCAGCTTTTGGCCTGCATCCTCATGCGACGTTGGCTGGTGTGGCTTGTCGTTCTGCTTGTACTAGGCGGTTATGGCTACTTTTTCCTGTTTCCCTGAAAAGGCACTCTTGATAGTGGACAAACTCCTTCTCGCGACGCTGCAGTGAACGATTGGTCCGTCGAAGAAACTATGCGGACGATCGCAACCGCCAAAATGAACGCCCCACGAAAGCCCCGCCAGCTATCTGGCTCGCACAGGCCAGGACGCAGCCTTGATCGGACATTCCGGCGGCGACCACGAAGTGGATGCAGCGTCCTACCGATTACTTGATTCTTGGCCGACGACCAGACGGTTAAGGCCGCGTTTACCGCCGTACGACAAGTTAGCATTCTCACGAACTGCAAACCGGAGAAAAACGATGGGCGTTGCGGAAGCAAAGTCGCCAACCTCCGACACAGCAACGGAGATGCTCGAGGGGGGTATTCGCGCGCTTGTACGCCGCAACAGATTGGCTGTCGCGGCGGAGCTAGTAGCGGAGCCCAGCGAAGACGCCTTGATTGCCGGAGCGACGTCTATGGCGGAGATAGACAAACTCATAGGGGAGCTGCAGACGGCGCGCGACTATTTGCAATCCGAAGGCGAGCGGGTGCGTCGGATGACTGCCCGCTATGCTCATCTCGCGGAGACCGCATCGGCCTCGGTCAAAGTTATCGCCGAAAGCTTGGGCAAATGGCGCAGCGCAGAGACGGTTAGCCAGGAGCATCCGGCCTTGCCCCGGGCCCATGCGCCGGACCTGAGCCCGGTCGACCACGGTGAATCCCGTCAAGAATCCGAACGGGGGTATTGAGGACGCCCGCATCGCGGCCAATATCGCCAAGCTGCTTGCAGCGGTTATTGGCTCGCGCTTTGCTCGTCCCGCCGATGGTCGGCGTAGTTGGCTAAGACTAAGGTTCCAAGGATGAGGGCCATCCCCACGCCGTAGACGATCAAGCCGTGGATATTCGATCCCTCGGCAACCCAATGCAAAAGATCGTCCATGTTAGGCTCCCCTGACGGCGGCGCCCTAGCACCGGTAAACGGAGCGTATCAAAGTTGATTTAACCGTCAGTAACCGAACCAGGACGCGCGGTAGCGCATCGCGGCCAATATCGCCAAGCTGCCGGAGTTGGCAGGTCAACCGCACTGTACGCCAAATTTGGCTTCACCAAGCGTGACGATAGTGTCAATCCACTTATGATCTTGCCGGTGTGGTCGCTGAACGATTGTTTGCGCCCGCAGCGAGTTGATACTTCCCCCAAAGTAACGCGGGACGAGCATCGCAGCCGGCCCCCCTGATGTCACTCTCAATTAGCGCGCAAAAAGATCGAAAGTGTTGTGACGTTGGTCACGGCGTCTACAGCGCCGATCGGATAACACTGGATGCGCGGCTCTCTCCCCCCATGTTTCGCAAAGAGGCTTCCCCATGACAAAATTGATGGTCCTCGCGGCGTTGGGTTTTGGCGCTATTGGTTTAAGCGCAACATTTCCGCAGTGGCTTGGTCATCAGGCCTGCACCGAAACGAGCTGCGTGGTTGGGCCGTAGGGCAACGTGGAGCCAGGATCGCAGCCGGCCCAATAGCGACGCCGCGGGGGTGAGTCCGCCGAGGCCCGTGCGCCAGAGCCGCTGGATCCCGTGGGATTGAGGACCTAGCCTGGCCACCAATGCAAAAGCTCACCACGGATTAGTTCCGGATCACTTGTAACGTAATCCGCGATTGCGATGGTGTAGCCGGACACCGCGTGCTTTCGATTGCGCCGCGGCAGCTTATGCGTCGCCTCCGACTCTAATGCTGTCTCACGACCCCAAGCGCGTTTTTAGTCAGGCCGCGCTTGGGGTTTTTCTTTGAAAAGCTGAGCAGCATCGCAGCCAACGCCAACGCAATGCCGTTCGACTCGCGCACGGTGTCCAGTGAACAAGCATTCATCCCAACGCGACTTCAAATTGATCAAATATTCAGTTCTTGTGCCGTAAACGTTTTTATCACGTTGTCACTACTACTACCGGAGGAAATCCATGAACAAGTTTGTTGTTGCTTTGGCGACCGTCGTTTCGCTTGGCCTCGCTGTCCCAGCCTTTGCGGAAAAGAACGACGCGCAGGTGCCGGCGGAAAGAATGGGAAAGCCCGAAATGGGAAGGCACGTCGTCCATCACCATTACCATCACTACTATCATCACACGATGAAATCGGATGTGAAGCCGCAATAAACGCTGACCGTCGTGCTGCTTTGATAGCGCGGGGCGAGCACCGCAGCCGGCTTGGCCGGGCCGTTAAGTTGATGGAAGCCGGAACGGTTCTGCGGATCAGGGCCAAACTGGATTTATATGGCCGGTCGCTGTTGGTGTCGCCATGAGAGTTTGACACCTGCAACACATCTGGCGTGAAATGGCGGCGCGAGGGTCTCGTGGATGACGCCCTCGCAGACTAAGCTAGACTTACCCCTGCGGGCCACCGTGCCGGCAGGGGTTTTTCTTTCAGTGCATTTCCCAGCCGCCGTCGACATTGAAGGCGGCGCCGGTGATGTTTTCCGCCCGATCGGAGGCGAGGAAAGCCGCCATCTCGCCGATGTCCTTCGGCGTCTGGAAACGACCCAGCGGAATGCGGCTCTTGAACCACGCCCAGGTGTCCTCCTCCTTCTGGCCCTGCAGGTTGGAGAATTGGGCGACCACCGCCGAATGCAACTCGGTCGCCAGAATGCCGGGATGGATCGAGTTGACCGTGATGTTGTGCGGCGCGAGTTCCGAGGCGAGACTGTGGGTCATGCCGGTGACGGCAAATTTCGACGCCACGTAGGGCAGCACCATCGCGAAACCGGTCTGGCCGACAATCGACGAGATGTTGATGATGCGGCCGCCCTTCTGATCGATCATGCCTTGCACGAAGGCGCGCGTGGTCAGGAACAGGCCGCGCGCATTGACGTTCATGACGCGGTCGAACTCCTCGTCGGTGGTGTGCTGCACCGGCCCCGGCTTCGGCCCGACGCCCGCATTGTTGACGAGGATGTCGACGCGACCGAACGCATCCAGGGCCTTTTGGCGCAAGCGCTTGGAAGACTCGCCGTCGCGAACGTCGTGTTCCACGGCGATCGCCCGGCCGTTCAACGCCTTTGCGCTTTTTTCCGCGGTGGCGCCGTCGATGTCGGCGACGACAACCGCGGCCCCGCCGGCACTCAGCCGCTCGGCGATTCCAAGCCCAATGCCGCGCGCGGCACCGGTGACGACGGCAACGCGCCCGTCGAGATCGGCCATGTCTTCCTCCCCTGACCGCAAGCCTGTCGAGAACGCGGCACTGCGCCGTCGCCTTCGCGGTTGCGATTTATTGATTAGCTATAAAAGCCCTTTTGGCGATTTTCAACACGGCCGGCGCACGCGCTCAATCTTTGCAACGATCTGCGTTCGCTGGCGCCACCGCCTCACGGCTTCACGATCGCATTCTCGTACGGATAGATCACCTCGCCGCTTTTGAATTGCGGCGGATAGACGATGACTTCGGTTTTGGTGTCGCGGAAGTCCTCGACGCCGTGGCCCTTGATATTCTGGAATTGGGCGGCGAGCGTACGCTCCTCCACCCATTCGCCGAGCGGACCGAATTTGACCTCGCCGACCACGGTCTTGAACGTCGCCTGGTGCATGTAGGCGGCGAGCGTCGCGTCGTTGAGGCTCTTGGTCGCGGTGATCGCCTGGCCGAGCACCTGCAAATCGGCATACGCCCACACCGGCATGTAATAGCCGAGCGGATCGGTGCCGGCGGCCGCGGCCCGCTCCTGATACTTTTTCAGTAGCTCCAGCGAGCCGTCGAACTCCATCGATTTGACCGGCAGCCAGGTCTCGAAATTGACGACGCCGTTGAGCAGCGGCCCGAGCTGGGTTTTGAACGCGGTGGCTTGCAGGCCGACCATGGCGCCGCCCCACATCTTCGGCTTGAAGCCGATCTCGTTGATGGTCTTGATCATGCCCACGGTATCGAGCGGATAGGAGCAGATCACCAGCAAATCCGGATTTTGCGCCTGGATCGCGCGCACGATCGGCGAGAAATCGACCGTGGCCGGCGGATAGCTCTTGTCGTAAAGGATTTTGAATCCCGAAGCCTTGGCATTCTCGCGCGCGCCCTCGCAGGCATTCTGGCCGAACTCGGCATCGGCGTAGGCCAGCGCGATCGTCTGCGGCTTGGGATTTTGCGCTTCGGCCACCTTGAAAAAGCCGCGGGTAAAGGCGGGCTTCGGCGTCGGGCCGTTGGGGATCATCGCGAAATATTTGTCGTACTTGAACTCGTTGTTGATGCCGGTGCCGAACAGGCTCACGAACAGCTTGTTGCGGGCGACGACGACGGGCATGGCGGCCGCGATCTGGGTCGAGGCATAGCCGCTGACGACGAGATCGACCTTGTCGATATCGAGCAGCTTCGAATAGATCGCGGGCACTTCGGCCGATTTGCTCTGATCGTCGTAGTAGACGAGCTTGACCGGGCGTCCGAGCAGACCGCCCGCGTTGTTGATATCGGATTCCCAGACCTGCATCGCGACGAGAGACATCTTGCCGTTGGCGGCGAGCGGCCCGGTCAGCGACATGCCCAAGCCGATCTTGATCGGCTCCTCGGCGCTACCGGGCGCGACGGCGAGCGGCAGCACCGCCACGGTCGCCAGCGCCAGACCCGCCAGCGTCGGCATTCGCAATTTCAACATTCGCTTCCCCCTCAAATCCTCGCCAAGCAGGCGCTTCGCTCCTTTGAGCCGAAGCATTTTTGTATGTTCCAAAGCTTGATGTGGATCAAGCAAGCGATCGAGGCGCAATGCTCCCATGCGCGCCATCGCGCGCGCCCACCGGCGAACGGCACGATCACAATGGGATCATGCAAGGCCGGCGCCGGAGGCCATCGTCATCGCCGTCCTATTCGGGCAACAGCCCATCGGCACAGCCCCTTGCCTGAATGTATGATTAGGTAGACAATCAACTACTGGAATGAATTGAGGGGCTTATGCTGGACCTTTCGGCCAATCCGTTGGCGCCCAATCCATCGTCGCCAAACCCCTCTTCACCAAGTCCAATCTTGACGGATGCCGGCTGGGCCAACCCGCCGCTCGATCGCACGTCGCCGCTGCCGCTTTACGCGCAAATCAAGCAGCGGCTCATCGGCCTGATCTTGCGGTGGGACCAGCCCGACCGCCGCTTTTATTCCGATGAGCAGCTTTGCGCGTTCTTCTGCGTCAGCCGCGACACGGTGCGCCAAGCGCTGGCCGAGCTGGTGCAAGAAGGCCTGCTGCGGCGTGGCCGCGGCTTGGGCACCTTCGTTTCCGTCTGCAAATTGGAGGAACGGTTCGGCCCGGGCATGGACTTCCTGCAGCAATGGGAGTCGAGCGGCGCGCCGATGCAAGCGACGCTGCTGGCTTTTGAACGCTGCCCCGCCGGCGTAGCGATCGGAACCGCCCTCGGCCTCGATCCCGCGTCCGTCGTCCTCTTCATCAAGCGCGTGCGCGCCGCGGCGCGCGTGCCGATCGCGATCGACTATCGCTACATTCCCAACGATCTCGTCGCCGACTGGGATGAAACCGCGGCGCGCGGATCGCCACTGCACCTCCTCTGGCGGACGATGGAGCTGGGCAACGGCGACTTCGCGATCGAAGCGGCGACCGCCGGCCCGGACGAGATCGAATATTTGCACCTGAGCCCGGGCGCGCCGGTTTTGATCCGAACCTTGCGCTATTGCGACAGCACCGGCCGCCGCGTCATGACCGGGCGTACGGTCCATCGCGGCGATCTGGTTCGCTACTCGTTGAACGTTCCGCTGTCGCGCGACGCCGGGCGAGACGACGCCAATGCGAAGCGCGCCGGCGTCCACGACGACTGACCGGGCGTTACGATCGAGGACGTGAACATCGGCAACGCCAACACCACTTGATAATTTGGCAACAGACAACAGGAGCTCACCGTGCAGCTCGGACGACGCAACTTCCTGCAACTCATCTCCGGCACCGCGCTCGCCATGGCGCATGCCCGCGCCGGCTGGGCAGCCGAAGAGCCGCTGCGCATGGGCTCGATCCTGTCGGTCACCGGCCCCGCCGCCTTCCTCGGCGAGGACATGAAGGCCGGCCTGCAACTCGCCGTCGATGAGATCAATGCCGCCAACGGCATCAACGGCCGGCCGATCGCCTGGACATTTTACGATGCGGAAAGTCAGACGCAGAAGGCCATTTCCGCCACCCGCCGCCTGATCAGCCAGGACAAGGTTCAGCTCATCGTCAGCGGCGGCAATATGAGCGGCATCGCCTTGGCGATGGCGCCGATGGCGGAGTCGGCCAATATCCCGTTCATCTCCAGCGAGGGCGCGCTCGCCATCGTCACGCCGGTTGCCGAGCGGCATTGGGTGTTCAAGAGCACGGTCGACGACGAGGACGTGCTGGAACGGATTGCCGATTACCTGGAGAAGAAGAAGATCAGCAAGGTCGCGCTCATCGCCGATACCAGCGGTTTTGGTCAAGGCGCGGTCGGCCAGATGCACAAGGTCGCGCCGCGCCGCAACCTTGAGGTCCTGTACGAAACCTTCGGTCCCGCCGACACCGACATGATGCCGCAACTCACCCGCATTCGCGACAGCGACGTCGGCGCCGTGATCTGCTGGACGGTGACGCCGGCCGGCGTCGTTTTCATCAAGCAGGCGAAGGAACTCGGCCTCGACAGCCGCACGTTGATCCACAGCTACGGCTTCGTGTCGTCGCACTACATGACGCTCGCCGGCGATGCGGCCAAGCCGCTGTTGCTCGCAAGCCTCAAGCTCCCGGTCGGTGAGCAACTGCCCGCTTCCGACCCGCTCAAGGCCGGTATCCTCAAGATGTTTCAAAATTATCAGGCGCGTTTCGGCCGCGCCGCCAGTCTTTACGCGGCCAAATCCTACGATGCCGCCATGCTGGCGCGGCAGGCGCTGCTCAATGTCGGCGGCGATCCGGCCAAACTTCCCGAGGGGTTGGAAAAAATCCAGAACTTCGCCGGCATCAGCGGCGTCTTCAACTTCTCGCCGGAGCGCCACTCCGGCCTGTCGAAACAGGACATCGTGCTCATCAACTGGCGCGACGGGAAATTCAATCTGGTTGATTACGCGTAACCGCTGCTCGCTCTTCGAAAGGATAAAAGGCCATGGCACTTTCCCGCGACATGTCGGCGGAGCAGGCGTTCGAGGTGGTGCAGACGCTGCTCGACGCGCCCGAGGACCGATTTCCCCTGACCTTCAATTCCGACCTGCCGCGGATCCGCGAGCTGTTTCATGCCGCGACCCGCAACCAATGGGACCCGAAGACCGACGTGCAATGGGAGTTGCTCGATCCCGAAACCTACACCGCGGATCAGCGCTACGCCGCGCGGCTCTATTGGAGCCGGCGCGCCTGGAGCGAATACGGCGCCATCTCGGAGAGCCCGGCTTTGCAGGTGCGCTTCGGCGTCGAGCAACGCCCCTCGGACATGCAGCTGTTCTTCACCATCCGGTCGCAGGAAGAAGCCCGCCATGCCGAAGTCTGCCACGCCATGGCGGAGCGGCTCGGCGGCTACATCGAAAAGCCGGTGCAGCAGCTGTTCGAGGGCTCGGTCGCCACCCATGGCGTGCGGCGCGCGGCGCTCGGCGCCAACATACCGCTGGAAGGCATCATCGCCGCTTTGGTCTGCACCGCCGAGGAGATCGCCTTCGACGTGTTCCGCCATCTCGAAGACGTGACCCGCGATCCGGTCGCCAAGCAGATCGTCCGCTTCATCATGCGCGACAAGTCCCGCCATTGCGCGTTCGGCTGGTATTTCCTCGAGGCGATCTGCGAAACGCTTACGCCGGAGCAGAAGAAGATGATCGAGGATTCGGTCGTCACCATGGTCGAGAAGGTCGAATTCAACGGCTACCACAGCTCGTGGCTTGCGCCCGACAATCCGGCGTCGCGGGCCGAAGTCGAGGCCGACCGCATCACCTACGAGGCCGGTCTCGGCTCGACGGTCGAAGCGGTCGAGAAGCCGATCTTCATCGGCACCGTGCAGCGCATCCGCGATCAGATGCGGTCGCTTGGCATCAATCTGCCGCCGTTCAGCCACCCGAAGCTCGGAACGATCTGAGATGCAAGGCCCGGCACCGCGCGCCGCGCCGACCTTGCCGCCGCTGCGGCTTTTGGTCGAACGGCGCTTCCCGCTGGAGCTCAATGTCACGCTGCCGCAAATTCGCGCGCTTTACGACAGCGGCAAGGCCGGCCGTTGGAATCCGCAGCGCGACATCGACTGGAGCACGCTGGCCGCGGACGCCTACGATGCGCCGGTACGGGAAGCGGCGCGCCGCACCTGGAGCCGGCGGCTGTGGATGGAAGTCACCGGTCTGACCGAGACGCCGGCGCTCCTGGTGCGCTTCTGCATGGAGACAGGTCGCGAGAGCGATCCGAAATTCTTTTTGGCGGTTCGCAACACCGAGGAAGCCTGGCATATCGAATGCTGCGAACGCATCACCGAGGCGTTCGGCGGCCGCCTCACCGGACCGGCCGACCGCGGCTACGAAAACGCCTTCAATCGAAATCTGCATCGCCGGGCTTTGGACGCCGAGCAGCATCTTGACGCCTATGTCGCCTGCTTTGCGGCGTTCGAGGATGGCCTGGAGCTTGAGCTCTGCCGCTCGTGGCGGGCCAATGCGACCAATCCCGCCATCGCTGCGGCGCTCGATCACATCATCGGCGACAAAGAACGCCACGCCGCCTTCGGCTGGCTCTATCTGGCGAGCCGGGCGCCCCGATGGAGCCAGGCGGAACGCGAGCTGATCGCCGATCAGCTCACGGCGCACATCCGCGATACCGAACTCAAAGGCTATCACTGCCCGTGGCTCGCGCCGGAATATGCCGCGGCCGAGGCGCAAGCCGACGCCGTGTGCGCGGCGGCCGGTCTCGGCGCGGCCACGCGCGCGGAAGAAGAAGATACGATGATGACCTACGTCGCCAATGCCCGCCAAAGACTCGGCGACATGGGCGTCGCGCTGCCGATGTTCGAGACCAACCGCATGCACGCCTTCTAGCGGCCGCGATGCACGCCGCCGTCACCGTCGCGCAATTGCTGGTCGCCGGCGTCGGCACCGGCAGCATCTACGCTCTCATCGCGCTCGGCTTCAACGTGGTGTTCAAGAGCACGGGCGCGATGAATTTCGCGCAGGGCGAATGGGTGGTGATGGGCGGAATGACCGCTGCGCTGCTGTTTGCCACGACCAGCAATATCGGCCTCGCCTGCCTTGGCGCGGTCCTCCTGGTGACGGTGGTCGGCGTCATCTCCGAAAAGCTCGTGATCGGACCGCTGCGGCGTCCCAATGCACTGCTCATCACCTTGATCAGCATCGGGCTTGCCATCTGCACGCGGAGCTTGGTGATGCTCGCGCTCGGCAAAAGGCCGGTCGGCTATCCGGGCTTTTCCAAGACCGAGAGCCTCGGGTTATGGGGCATCACCCTGCAGACGCAAACGCTGTGGATTTTCGGCATCACGCTCGTCTTCCTCGTGGTCATGCATCTGTTTTTCGAACGCAGCATGCTTGGCAAGGCGCTGCGCGCCGCGGCCGCCGACCGGGAAGCGGCCGCCATCGTCGGCGTGAAGGTCGAAACCACCGTGATGCTGTCGTTTGCCATCGCCGCCTTCGCGGGCGCGCTCGCCGGAGCGATCATCACGCCGTTGACGCTCGCCTCCTACGATCAGGGCGCGGTGTTCGGCTTCAAGGGTTTCAGCGCCGCGATGCTGGGCGGCGTCGGAAGCTTGACCGGCGCCGTGGTCGGCGGTCTGGCGCTCGGACTGCTGGAGGCGTTCGGCAGCTTCTACATTTCGTCGGACTTCAAGGATGCGATCGCGTTTGCCGTCCTGCTCTTGATCCTGTTCGCTCGCCCGTCGGGACTGCTCGGCCGCGCCGACGTGATCAAGGTCTGACGGATGGGATGGGCGCCGCCGATGCCTGGGTCGGGTTCGTTGCAACCAGCTCCGCCGGGCAACGCGCCGAGCCGATCGGCCCCTGCCGCGGGCGGCCTCGCCACGGTGCGCCTGTCCGATCGTTCGCGGCTGCTATTGGTCTGGCTCGTGCTGCTGGTCGTGCCTTTCCTCGCGCCCAACAATTACGTGGTGTCGCTCGCCAACATGCTGCTGATCAACATCATCCTGATCGCCAGCTTAAATCTGCTCATGGGCTATGGCGGGCAGATTTCATTGGGTCATGCCGGCTTCTTCGGCCTTGGCGCCTATGTCAGCGGCATTCTCAGCGCCAAGCTCGCGATGACCGCCTGGATCGGATTGCCGGCCGCGGCCCTCATGACCGCCCTGGTCGCTTGCCTCGTCGGCATTCCGGTGCTGCGGCTGCGCGGACTTTATCTGTCGATGGCGACGCTCGGCTGGAACGCCATTGTCGTCGTCCTTTTCAATCGCCTGGTCGACCTTACCGGCGGGCCCAACGGGCTCCTCGGCGTCGCGCCGTTCTCGATCGGCGGGTTTCGGCTCGACACCGAGCCGCGCGCGTTTCCGTTGGCGTGGCTGGTGTCGCTTCTGGTCATGCTGGCCATTCTGCATCTGATCCGCTCGCGGGTCGGCCGCGCGTTTCGCGCGGTGGCGACCAACGAACTCGGCGCCGAGGCCGTCGGCATCGACAGCGCGCGCATCAAGCTCATGTTTTTTGTCCTCAGCGCCGCCATGGCCGGCATCGCCGGCAGTCTATATGTCCATATCAATCAATATGCGTCGCCGGAAACGTTCGGCATCTCGAATTCGATCCTGCTGGTCGTGATGGTGGCGATTGGCGGCTCCGGCACCTATTGGGGGCCGCTGCTCGGCGCGCTGGTCTACACCGCCGCGCCGCAGCTGCTGCTCGACTACGAAGACGCCGAGCTGATGCTGTTCGGCCTCGGCATGCTGATCGTGCTGATCGCGTTTCCCGGCGGCCTGGCCGGCATACCGGCGGTGCTGCGAGCCGCGTTACGCGCTTCCCGGCTCCGCCGCAAGGCAACGCCGACATGAGCGCGGCACTGCTGCAGGTCGAGGCGCTGAATTGCTATTTCGACGGGCTGCGCGCCGTCGCCGATCTGAGCTTCGACGTCGCCGCGGGCGAGATCAAGGCGGTGATCGGGCCGAACGGCGCCGGCAAGAGCACACTGTTCAATATGATTGCCGGCGTCACCCGCCCCAGTTCCGGTCATATCGTGTTTGACGGGGCGCGCATCGACGCGCTGCCGACATTTCGGCGCGCCCGTCTCGGCATCGCCCGCACCTTTCAGAACCTGCAGATATTCCGCGAAATGACCGTGCTGGAAAACGTCATGGTCGGGCGCCACTTGCGCGGTCATGCCGGCGCCGCGCGCGCCATCCTGCGCGACCGGGCGTTCCGCGCCGAAGAACGCGCCATCGAAGCCGCCGCGCACGACATGCTCGAGCGCTTCGGCCTTGGCTGCAAGGCCGACATGCCGGCCGGCGCGCTGAGCTTTGGCCAGATGAAAATCCTGGAGCTCGCCCGCGCGCTCGCCAGCGAGCCGCGACTGCTGCTGCTCGACGAGCCCGCCGCCGGGCTGCCGCGGGCCGACGCCGAGCACATGGCAAGCATCATCCAGGCCATCAATGCGCAGGGCATGACCGTGCTCCTGGTCGAGCACAATATGCGCATGGTCATGTCGCTCTCCCACGACATCCTCGTCCTCAACAGCGGCGCGCGGATCGCGGAGGGAACCGCCGACGAGGTATGCCGGCACCCCGACGTGCTGACCGCTTATCTGGGTACGGCCGGCGATGCTTGACGTCGAGGCGCTCACGGTTGGGTACGGCAGCGTCGAGGTCCTGCATCGGATCTCGTTGCGGGTCGCGCGCGGCCAATCGGTCTGCCTCATTGGTGCCAACGGTGCCGGCAAGACCACGTTGCTGCGCTGTCTCAGCGGCTTGTTGCGGCCAAGCGAAGGGCGCATCGCCATCGACGGCACCGATATCGCCGGCCGCTCCGCCTCCTCTCGCCTCGATTTCGGCGTCACGCTGGTGCCCGAAGGCCGCCGCGTGTTTTCGCCCATGACCGTGCGCGAGAATCTCGAAATGGGCGCCTTCCGCCGGCTATGGCCGCGCCGCGATCGCACGGTGGCCGCCGACATGGCGATGGTGTTCGACCTGTTTCCGCCCTTGCGCGAGCGCCAGGGCCAGGCGGCCGGGGTGTTGTCCGGCGGCGAACAACAGATGCTGGCGATCGGACGGGCCTTGATGTCGAAGCCGCGCCTGCTGCTGCTTGATGAACCGTCGATTGGGCTTGCCCCCAAGGTGGTGCAGGAGATTTTCCAGACCATCCGCCGGCTCAACGCGGAAGGCATATCGATCCTGCTGGCCGAGCAGAACGCCGCCATGGCGTTGCGGACGGCCGCCTACGGCTACGTGCTGGCCGAGGGAGCGATTGTGCGCAGCGCGCAAAGCAGCGACCTCGTCAACGATCCCGCGGTGAAAGACGCCTACCTCAAACCCTGATGGCATCCTGATGAAATCTGGAACGGCACCGTGAGAGTGATCGACAACACGCTTGAAGCCGAGTTCGCGCTGCGCAAACGGCACCCGGAACGCGAAGCGATCTATGAGGATCACAAAAGCCGCAGCGCGATCGTGCGCGCGGCGAGCACCTGCATTCTCGATCAGCGCTACGCCGTCGGGCCACGCTGCCTCCTCGATATTTTCCCCGCCGGCGATCACGCGCCGGTTTTGTTCTTTATTCATGGCGGCTACTGGCGCGCGCTCGACAAATCGCATGTGTCGTTCATCGCCGAGCCGTTCCAAAACGCTGGCCTCACCGTCGTCATCCCCGGCTACGATCTGGTTCCGCGCGTGAGCGTCGCCGAGATCGTCGATCAGATGCGCGCGGCGTTGAACTGGGTCATCGAACGGATGGCGCCACGCCGCATCGTCGTTGCCGGCCACTCGGCAGGCGGTCAATTGGCCGCGATGCTGGCCTTGGATCAGGCCGCTCGTGGCGGCGGGCCTATCGTCGGCCTCGCCGGCATCAGCGGCGTATTCGATCTGCGGCCGCTGTTACGAACCTCGATCAATATCGATCTCATGTTGTCGGCGAGGCAGGCAGCAGAAGTCAGTCCCTTGCTGCGCGTCGAAGCGCTGCCGCCGGATGCTCCGCTCGTGCCGCTCCTCGGCATTGTCGGCGGCGATGAAACGCAGGGGTTCAAGCTGTGGACCGCGGATTTTGTCGCCGCCTGGCGCGCCCGCGGCGCGACGGCAAAACTTAAGGAAATCGCCGGCCGAAACCATTTCACCATTCTCGATGCGCTGGCCGAGCCCGGCGGCGATTTGCTGCGCAGCATTCGCGCGCTTGCCCATGGCCCGGTGCTTTAAAACAGCCACACCACAACCACCAGGACCAGAACGGCGAGGAATACCGTCTCGGCGACAATGAGCCCGATCGCGCGCCCGCCGACCTCCGCCATCGCTTTCAGCGAGGTCTTCATGCCGAGCGCCGCAATGGCCGTGACCAGACACCAGCGCGATACACTCTTGAGTACCACAAGGATCGGCGCCGGAATGACGCCGAGGCTCGAGATCACGACCAGCACGACAAAAACGACGAGGAAGCCCGGCAATTTCCGGCCTTCCTTCGCCGTGCCTTCGGCGCGAAACAGGAAAGACAGCGCCATCACGACGGGCAGCAGCATGGCGACGCGCAAGAGCTTGATGAAGGTCGCGACATTGCCGGTCTCCTCGGAGACGCTGAAACCCGCGCCAACCACCTGGGCGACGTCGTGGATGGTGCCGCCAAGAAACACGCCGATCGCCGCGTGATCGAGATGAAATACGAGCGATGATCAACGGATAGATGATCATCGCGATCGTGCTCAGCGCCGTTACGGCGATGACCGTGAATGCGGTGTCGCGTTCGTGGGTCTCGGTCTTCGGCAACACCGAAGAGATCGCCAACGCCGCGGAAGCGCCGCAGATCGCGACCGCGCCGGCGGTCAAAATGCCGAACGGCCGGCTCAAGCCCGCAGCGCGCGCGCTGAACACGCCGAACAGGATGGTGAGCGTGACCGCGCCGATCACCATGATCACCGAGGTCGTGCCGAGCTTCATGATCTCGCCGATGGTGATCTGCGCGCCAAGGAGCCCGACCGCGACCCGCAGGATGCGCTTGGAGGCGAACTCGATGCCGGCGACGCACGCGCCCTCCTGCGAGAGAAAATAGAAGGCCATGCCGAGCAGCAGCGCGAACAGCATGACCGGTCCGCCGTAGTGTTCCGACAGGAACGTCGCGGCCACCGCGATGATCAGGCTGACCAGCACGCCGGGAAAATAGCGGCGCCAACCGGCGAGCGCGTCGCGGCCCCGCTTCATCCATGGCCGCTCGGTCTTGGCGATTTCGCTCACGGTCGGCTGCCCTGGCTACTCTGGGGGCACACGATTACCCGATTTCGCCGGCGCGTTGAGGATTTTGTGCGCACGGCTGCATCGTTGGTGCCGCATGCTTGGCAGCAGGCGTCCGGCTGTGCAACACATAGGGAAAGCTCAACAGGGACGCGCCCCGGGGACATCAATGACGGTCTTTGCCGTGAACTATCTTTGCCGCGAGGTCTTGCGCGACCACGCCTTCCGCGCGGCCATGAAGGCCGATCCGGCCAAGGCGCTGGCGCCGCTCGACCTGACCGACGACGAGCGCCGCGCGCTCGTTGCCGGCGATGTCGGCGCGCTCTACCGCATGGGCGTCAACGGCTTCCTGATGGGCTATCTCGCCCGCTTCGAGGTGTGCGGCCTCAATATCGAGATCTACAACGAGCGCATGCGCGCCGTGAAGGTCGACGAAATCGGGCAGCCGGTCGGTTAGGACGCGAACGTCCAGCTCGGCGTGAGATTGCTCGGCTACCACGCTGGCGCCGCGGCGGGATTAGCAGCACCAAGGCGATGCTGCCGACGGCGGCAAAGACGGCGCCGTAATAAAATACCGCGGCGTGCCCGATCCGGTCCCACAACAGGCCGGCGACGACGCTGGCGACGAGTTGCAAAAGCCCCACGGTCGTATTGTACCAGCCGATGCCGCTGGCGCGCAGCCGCTCCGGCACAAAGCTCGCAGCGAGCGCCTTGCCGGCGGTGCGGAATATTCCTTGGTAGAGTCCGTAGAAGGCAAACAAGCCGGCGATCAAAACAATGCTCTGCGTCAGGGCAAAGCCGAGATAGGCGATGAAAAAAATGACGAATGCTCCCAGGAGAACGTGCTTGCCGCCCCATTTGTCGAACAGCGATCCGGCCGGATAGGAAACCAACGCGGCCACGAGGTTGAACGCCGCGTAAATCAGGATGGTCCATTCCAGCGAGGCGCCGATGTCTTGCGTCCGCAATATCAGAAACGCGTTGCTGGAATTGCCCAGACCGAAAAGCGCGGTCACCAGGAGATATGTCCAGTAGGCCCGCGGGAACTGGCGCAGGCCGATGTCGATTTTCGCTTCGGCGGCGACCGATGCGCGCTGCTCCTTGACCGGGAGCACCAGAAGAAAGGCCAACAAGCCGGGAATGACCGCCAGATAGAAAACCCATCGGATGCCGACGTGGGCCCCGTAAAGGAGCAGCAGCGCAACCAAAGGTCCGAAAAAGGCGCCGGCATTGTCACCGACACCTTCCAGCCCAAAAGCGCGGCCCCGGTTCGCCTCATCGACTGAAGACGCGATCAGCGCATCGCGCGGCGCCGAACGCGCACCGGCGCCAAGCCGATCCAGCAACCGCGCCCCGAATACGACTTGCCAGACGGTCGCCAGCCCCATGAGCGGCTTGCTGATCGCCGCCAGGAAATATCCAGCAAGCGCAATCGGCTTGCGCCGTTGCAGTCTGTCGGACAGCGTGCCGGAAAATCCCTGCACGATATTCTGCGCGGCCTGGGCAAATCCGTCGACAAGGCCGACGATGCTGCCGCTGGCATGCAGCGTCTGCGTCAGAAAAATCGGCAGCACCGGATAGAGCATCTCGGTGGAAATGTCGGAGAACAGGCTGGCGAAGGTGAAAAGGACCGTCGTTCGCGACAGCCCGGAAAAATAACGACGGATCGCTCCAGCGCTCATGACCTGTCACCCCGTGGCGAGCGACAGCGCCATGCCGCCGAGCGCGCCGACGATGACGACCACGAGCGGCGGCGCCCGCCAGGCGGTGAGGAGAACAAAGCCGACAAGGGCAATGCCGAAGTCTCCCGATGTTTTGACCGATGTCGTCCAGAGCGGATTGTAAAGCGCCGCGCCGAGGAGCCCAACGACCGCGGCATTGACGCCGTGCATCACCGCTTGCGCGTCTTCGCGCTGGCGAAAGCTGTCCCAGAACGGCAACGCGCCGAGAAGGATCAGCATACCCGGAACGAAAATGCCAAAGAGACCGAGCGCCGCACCGGCGATGCCGTGCGGTGACGGACTGACGATCGCACCGAGATAAGCCGCAAAGGTGAAGAGCGGTCCGGGGACCGCCTGCGCCGCGCCGTAACCGGCCAGAAACGCATCGTCGCTGACCCAACCGGGCGCGACAAACGCCTCGCGCAGCAACGGCAAGACGACATGGCCGCCGCCAAAAACCAAGGCACCCGAGCGGTAGAAAGCGTCGAACAGCGCGATCCCCGGCGCGTGCGTCAAAGTCTGTGCGATCGGCAGGCCGACGAGCAGGACAAAGAAAACCGCCAGCGCGACGAATCCGGCGCGGCGCGACACCGGTATGAGAATGTGACCTTGGGCCGTTGGCGGCGCGCCGCGGCAGAGCCACAAGCCCAACAGGCCGCCGAGCAGAATGGCGCCGATCTGCGCCGTCGACGAAGCGCTGAACACAATGATCAGCGCACTCACGACGGCGATGGAGGCGCGCTGGCGGTCCGGGCACAGCGTGCGCGCCATGCCCCAGACGGCTTGCGCGACGATGGCAACCGCGACCAGCTTGAGACCGTGGAGCAGTCCCGCTCCGGCAGTGCCGCTGAGAGCGCCGGCGCCATAGGCGAAAAGCACCAAGACGATCGCCGAAGGCAAGGTGAAGCCGGTCCAGGCCGCAAGCGCACCGGCATAGCCGGCCCGTATCAGTCCAATCGAAAATCCGGTTTGGCTGGAAGCCGGTCCCGGCAGGAACTGGCAGAGCGCCACCAGGTCGACAAAAGCCTGTTCGTCAAGCCAGCGCCGGCGCACGACGAACTCTTCGTGGAAATAGCCGATGTGGGCGATCGGCCCGCCAAACGAGCTGACGCCGAGTTTGAGGAAGACGCGCAAAACCTCGAACGCCGTGCCCGGATGCGGCTCGCTGGCGATGCCTTTGTCCAAAGCCACGTCGGTCGTCCCGCTTGTCGCCGTCACGCTGGGCGCGGCGGCGCATGGTCCCGGCTGAGCAGTGCGTCGATCGACCACGCGCCGCCGCCCGCGATCAATAAATAGAGCGATCCGAGCAGCATGCCAAAGTCGTCGCGGGCTTCGTGCAGCATGCTCCAAAAACCATAACGCGGCAGCTTGGCGACGTGAAAAATCCAAAAATCGTGGCCGAGCAGGATCGGAATTTTGGTGGAGACGATGGCAACGACCATGATGACAAGCAGAGGAATGGCGGCGAGCCGGGTGAACAAGCCGACAATGATGAGCGCGCCGCAGAGCATTTCCACAACGCCGACGAATGGACCCATGATCTCGGGATAGGGAATGCCGATATTGGCAAAACGCCCAGCCCCCAAAATGTTCGGGACGGCGAGTTTCTGGATTCCTTCCGGGAAAAACACCACCAAGCCGACGACCAGACGGATGAGAATTGACCAGCCGGGGGCGCGGGTCTGCAAGAGCGCGGTCCGCCAATTGATCTGTCCGGCGCTGTTCATTCGGGGCCTCCGCGCTGCCGTCAGCCTTTAAGATAATTCCCCTTATACCAGTCGACGATGGCGCTGCCGGTGGTCAGCCACACCTCCTGGCGCGACGCGATATGATGGAGCGCCCTAGCGAAGTGTTTGCTGCGGTGCGGATAGCCGACCAGAAACGGATGCAGGCAGATCGACATCACGCGGCCGGTCGTCGCGCCATCCTCATAGAGCACGTCGAACTGATCGCAGATCATCTGGCCGAAAGTCTCTGGGCTCTGATGCAAATCGAGCAGCGCCGGAATGTCGTTGATCTCGACCGAATAGGGCATGGCGATCATCGAGCCCTTCTTCACCCGCATCGGATACGGCTGGTCGTCGTTGACCCAATTGCCGACATAGTCGATGCCGTTCTCGGCCAGGATATCGAGCGTGCGCATGGTCTCGCTCAAAGCCGGGCTGAGCCAGCCGCGCGGCGCCTGGCCGACGCTCTTGGTGATCGTTGTCACGACGTGTCTTGATGAGCGCGCGTTCCTCGGCTTCCGACTGGCCGGCAAACAGGGTGGAATTGTTGGTGCCGTGGCCCATCCACTCCCAGCCGAGTTTTTTCCCCTCTTCGATGATGCGCGGATAGCGCTCGCATACGTCGGAGTTCAGCGCCACCGTGCCTTTGACGCCGTAGCGTTCCATCACCTCCATCATCCGCCAGATGCCGACGCGCACGCCGTAATCGCGCCACGAATAATTGAGGACGTCGGGGTTGACCGGCAAATTGGTCAGCCTCGTCGAGGGCCGGTCGAACAGGAAATGCTCGATGTTCGGGATCACCCAGACGGCGACGCGGGCGCCGTTCGGCCACGACAGCGGCGGCCGGTCGATGATCGCGGAATAGTCGAAGCGGTCGTGCTCGGTCGGAACGACCGGTTGCGCCGGCGCGATTTTTCGCGCACCGCGACGGGCGCCTGCGCTAACGCGAGGCTTGGCGGCGCGTTTCTTGACTGGCTGGCGCGGCACGTGATTCTCCCGGTTGTCGAACGACGTTATGGTCTGGCGGCGCGGCTGTGACTTTCCGAAAACCGGTTACCACTTTTCGGGATCATGCTCGAATTTTGCTGGGCATGATCTTTTCCGAAAACCGGTTACCACTTTTCGGGATCATGCTCTAATGTCGCATAAGCGCCGCAAGGAAGCGAACGGACCGCAAGGAGTTCACGACATGGCTAACATCGTTGCCGGGTTTGGCGTGCCGCACACGCCGGTTTTTCCATTCTTCGTCAAGCGCGATGGGCCCGATTGCGAAACCGCCAAACTGTTTGCGGCGCAAAAGGAACACCTGGCCGCGGTGCGGCCGGATGTCATCGTGATGTTCGACACCGATCATCTCAATACGTTCTTCCTCGATAATCTGCCGATTTTCGCGGTCGGCGTGGACAAGGCGTTTGCCGGCCCGAACGACGAGCCGCGGGAGATGCCGGTCTACAAAATCCCTTCGGCGGCCGATCTCGCGGCGCATATCCGGCAGGCGAGCGTCGAGGCCGGCTTTGACGCCGCGCTGACTCAGCACTTTTCCGTCGATCATTCGATCGCCGTGCCGCTGCATTTCTTGACGCCGGACATGAACGTGCCGGTCATCCCGTTCTTCATCAGTGGTCACGTGCCGCCATTGCCGTCGGCGCAGCGCTGCTACGCGTTGGGTCAGGCGGTCGGCCGCGCTATCGCATCGTGGCCTGGTAACCTGCGCGTCGTGATCATGGGCAGCGGCAGCTTTTCCCTCGAAGTCGCCGGCCCGCGCATGGCGCCCGGGCGCACCGACGGCGTGCCGGATCCGCACTGGGCGTGGCGGGTGATCAAATACCTGGAAGAGCAGCAGATCGAGAAACTCATCGCCGAATCGACGCAGCACCAGCTCTTGAAAGCCGGCAATGTCGGCGGCGAATTGCTCAACTGGATCGCCATGCTCGGCGCCATCGGCAACCACAAGCCAAACTACATCGCCCCGCAAATGCAGAACGGGCACGCTTACGGCGTGTGGCGCTGGAACTGATATCAACGCCGGGAACCGACGCGCCAGAAAATCGCTGCGGCGGGTCGGACTAACCGTACCAAACCCGTGTTGCGCGATGACCACACCTCCACGTGCTGGGGCATCGAGACGACTTTGAAAGCCGTTCACGACGATTGATTTTGTTGAACCGACGAACGAATAGCCATTGGGACGGATCATGTCTGACGGATTTCGACTGGATCGTTATCTGACACGCATCGGCTTTGGCGGAACGGCCAAGCCTGATCTTGCAACGCTTGCGGCCCTTCATGCCGCCCACGTCGATATCATTCCTTTCGAAGGCTTCGATCCGCTGCTGCGGCGACCAGTCAATCTCGATCTTGCCTCGGTGCAGGGCAAGCTCGTCGACAGCCGGCGCGGCGGCTATTGTTTCGAGCAGAATGTGCTGTTCAGGGCCGCGTTGGAGGCCATTGGCTTTGAGGTCACGGGGCTCAGCGGCCGCGTGCGCTGGATGTCGCCGCCCGACAGTCCGCTCGGTCCGAGAGAGCACATGATGCTCAAGGTCGATCTGCCCGACGGGCCGTACCTCGCCGATGTCGGTTTCGGCGCCTGCGTGCTCAATTCGCCGCTGCAATTGACGACCGATGTCGAGCAGCGCACCGCCATGGGCACATACCGGCTCAGCCAAGCCGACGGCCTATTCTCGTTGAGCGCGAAGCAGCCGGACGGCTGGCGGGCCATGTACGTCTTCAACTTGGAGCCGCAAATCCAATCAGACTACGAGCTTGGCAACTGGTACACGTCCACGAATCCCGCTTGTCCCGTTCAGCAGCATGCTGATCATGGAGCGCGTCGGCAGCGACAAGCGCTACAAGCTCATCAATCGCAGGTTTGCGATCGAGACGCGCGACGGTCAGATTGCCGTGGAGCGCTCGATCGACAGCGCCGACGCGTTGCGTCAGGTGCTCGATGAGACCTTCAACATAACGCCGCCGGCGCCGGTGGAAGAGATTTTCGCGCGGCTCGGCGGCTAGCAGCCCGGAGACGAGACGGATTGGATTATTCCGCCCGCATCAGCTCTTGAAGGCCGGCAATGTCGGCGGCGAACTGCTCAACCGGATCGCCATGCCTGGCGCCATCGGCAACCACAAGCCAAACTACATCGCCCCGCAAATGCAGAACGGGCACGCTTACGGCGTGTGGCGGTGGAATTAAGGCGTGTAGCGATCAATCGACTGGTCCGCAGCCGCCCGCAAATTTCCGTTTCGCGTATGCGGTCTTAACTCGGATATCGCGCCCTATCCGCTAGGGGCCACAAGCGGATTCCGCCAATTTTTCCGGGTGTAGCCGCCACCACCACATTCCGAGTGAGCAATTTTGGTCGGAAATTGATTCGGGTCGAAGTTCAAAATACTAGGGGCACGAAAGCAACGAACACCCTGGCTGCTGGATAAAACCTCATGGAACTTGATGCCGACCCGCTCAAGGCTTCCACACCCAAACCGGGATCGAAGCCCGACGCGAAACACGATTTGAAATCCCTGCCCCTGGCGGAGGTGGAAAAAGAATTGGGATCGTCTGCGGACGGCCTCACGCAAGCCACAGCGCAGCAACGGCTGACCCAATATGGGCCGAACGAAATTAAAGAAAAGAAGACCAATGAGCTCCTGAAATTCCTCAGCTATTTTTGGGGTCCCATCCCGTGGATGATCGAAGCGGCGGTGATCCTATCGGCGGTGGCCCGGCATTGGCCGGACTTTGGCATCATCCTCGTTCTGCTTCTGGCCAACGCTGTGGTCGGCTTCTGGGAAGAACACCAGGCGGGCAACGCTATCGCAGCGCTGAAGGGCACGCTGGCGATCAGGGCCAGGGTGAAACGTGACGGGAAGTGGATCACCCCAGCCGCGCGCGAATTAGTGCCGGGCGACATTATCCGCGTCCGCATGGGCGACATCGTGCCGGCGGATGCGCGCTTGTTGGAAGACGGCCCGATCGAAGTCGATCAGTCGGCGCTGACGGGGGAATCGCTGCCCGCCACGCGACAATCGGGCGAGGCAATATTTTCCGGCTCGATCGTCCGTCAGGGCGAAGCCAGCGCTTTGGTCTATGGCACGGGTGCCAACACCTACTTCGGCAAGACCGCGGAATTGGTGCAAGGGGCCCAATCGGTCAGTCACTTTCAACGCGCGGTGCTCAAGATCGGCAATTACCTGATCATCCTCGCGGTGGTTCTGGTGGCGACGATTATCGCCTTCGCGATCTTCCGGGGCGACCCGATCCTCACCACACTGCAGTTCGCCCTGGTGCTGACCGTCGCGGCGATTCCCGTGGCAATGCCCACGGTGCTATCTGTGACGATGGCGGTCGGCGCACGCCTGCTCGCAACGAAAAAGGCGATTGTGACTCGTTTGGAGGCTATCGAGGAATTGGCGGGTGTCGACGTGCTGTGCGCCGACAAAACCGGCACCCTCACTCAGAACAAGCTGACCCTCGGCGATCCCTTCAGCGTGAACGATGTCCCCGCCGAGCAAATCATCCTCGACGCCGCGTTGGCGTCGCGTGCCGAGAATAACGACACTATCGACCTCGCCGTTCTGGGTGGCCTTAACGACGATCAAGCCTTGAAGAGCTACACGGTGGGCCATTTCCAGCCGTTCGATCCGGTGCATAAACGCACCGAGGCCGCGATCACGGGTCCTGACGGCAGGGCGTTCAAAGTGACGAAGGGCGCGCCGCAGGTGATCCTGGCATTGTCGGCCAACGCCGCAGCGGTGAAGCCGGCCGTCGACAAAGCGGTCAACGCATTCGCTGCGCGCGGCTTTCGTTCACTGGGCGTGGCGCGGGCCGAGGGAAATGGCCAATGGCAGTTTCTTGGTGTGCTGCCGCTGTTCGATCCGCCGCGGGACGACGCCAAGGCAACCATCGCGACCGCGCAGCACATGGGCGTGACCGTCAAGATGGTGACCGGCGATGCGCTGGCTATCGCCCGTGAAACCGCCAACACACTCGGGATGGGCACCAATATCCTCGATGCCAGCAGCCTGGGCGACGAGCAGCAGCAAGCGACGATGGCGGTGGCGAAGGCTATTGAGAACGCCGATGGTTTCGCCCAGGTGTTCCCCGAACACAAATTCCATATCGTCGCTGACTTGCAAAAGTGCGGCCACATCGTGGGCATGACCGGGGACGGGGTGAATGACGCCCCCGCACTGAAGCAGGCAGACTGCGGCATTGCGGTTTCAGGCGCAACGGATGCGGCGCGCGCGGCGGCGGCCATCGTGCTGATAACGCCCGGCCTGTCGGTCATCATCGACGCGATCAAGGAGAGCCGCCGTATCTTCCAGCGCATGAACAGCTACGCGATCTACCGTATCGCCGAGACGCTCCGCGTGCTGTTGTTCATGACGCTGGCGATCTTGGTCTTTAACTTTTATCCGTTGACGGCGGTAATGATTGTGATGCTGGCGTTGCTCAACGACGGTGCCATTCTGTCCATCGCCTACGACAATGTTCATTACAAGGATCAGCCCGAGGCCTGGAACATGCGCCTGGTGCTCGGGATCGCCACAGTCCTCGGCGTCATCGGCGTCGTGTCCGCGTTTGGCCTGTTTTATCTTGGCGAGCGCGTTTTCCATCTCGACCGCGCGCACATCCAGACGCTGATGTACCTGAAGCTGTCCGTGGCCGGTCATCTGACGATTTTTCTGACGCGCACCCGCGGCCCGTTCTGGTCGATACGCCCTGCACGGATTCTGTGGGTCGCGGTGCTTGGCACGCAAATGCTGGCGACCCTGATTGCGGTGTATGGCGTGTTCATGATGCCGCTCGGCTGGAGTTGGGCACTGTTCGTGTGGGGCTATGCTCTGGCTTGGTTCCTCGTGAATGACTGCGTGAAACTGCTCGCGTATCGGATTTTCGATGCTGCCACAGGCGGTTCTACCGTTGAGGTTGCACACCGGATGCCGCCGGCCCCGTCGAGAGCATGAAAACGAAAATCAGTTCCAAAGATTTTCGCGTGCGGGAAGGGCACGGGGCCGATCTCAAAAGGTGGCCGACGAAGGTCGATCCCGTGCACGAGTCAAAGGACCAATGCAAAAAGTGATTGCCTCCACGTCGAGGCCGAGAGCCTTCTCGGCCTCGATGCGGTGAGTTTCATGACACGCGCGCGGGATCATCCGCCGAACTTCGGATCTTGCGCTTGGAACGGGCCGCATTTCGCTCCGGTACCAAACCGCTGATCGAAGTCGACGGTGCCGCCGCCGACCGGAATGCGCGTCGGCGGCAAGCCGCGCGTGTATTGATTGACGATGACCGTCTTGCCGTCGGCCGTCATTGAAACCTTCACCGGCTCCAGCGGCTTGCCCTTGTTTGCCTCGCTGAGGTCGAGCGCGTAATAACCGATTCTCGGCTCTAGCGATTTAACCGCTGCGGCACAGTAATACGTTCGTGGCTCACCATTTCCGGTCCCGGTACGGTCCCGGCTACGCGGCCTTATCTTCCGCCGTCGATTTGCGCCGACATTTCGCGATATAGCGGTCGAGGTCGTCTTGAGTGTAGGTCACGCGAGCACCCATCTTCACGAAGACAGGACCGCCGCCGCTCACTCGCAGTTTGTTTAAAGTCGAAACGCCGCAGCGGAGATATTCTGCGGCCTCCGAAACATTCAAAACACGCATTGAAGCCCCTGCCCGCCGCAATTTGAATTGCGGACTTGCGGCCTTACGTTGATTAAGAGCCGCCTTCCTCTGACGGTCTTTTGTTGTTCCTTGGTAGGACTTATGGCCGGGAATTCGACAGGCTCACAACGGACGTCGGGAAACCCCCAAGCTCGCTTCACTGTGTCCCTTCATTGGCTGACGAATTGCGCACTGTTCCCTGTCCGTTCTTTTTGGGAAACCTCCACTCAATTCATTGTGCATTGCAACATGAAGATGGCGGCGGCCAAATACGGCTCAACGCGACAAAAAAGGAATTACGGTCATGACAATTGAGGCAGACGTTATAGTTGCGCCCGTTCCGCCGTTACCCCATCCAATTTCGCGATTTCATCGCATTTGGCCGGTGGCAGCCTTGGCAGTCGGCTTGATGGTGACGGTGGCTTGGGGGGGCCTTTTGGGATACGGGCTGTTTCGGTTGGCATTTTAAGACAGCAACGCTGCCTCAGTTGGCGGCCTCACCCGACCAAAAAAAGCCAGCCCGGCAAAAACAATCCGACAGCGGCGACCACAAAGGCCGCTTCCACCCCACTACGGGAGGCCCCGCTCAACGTTGGGGCCTTTTGCTTTTCGAGGCCCTAGTAGCAGGCGAAGAAAGCTACCGATGAACGGCCACGGCTGCGGTCGCGCGTCGTGATGGACCGACAGCCATGCCGGCTGATAGCGGGGATGGGCCATACCAGCAAAACATTAGCACCAAGGTGGCGCGGGGAGCCATCCATCCCAAACAGGCCTGCCGCCCGAATTGCGGAGGAAAGGGAACGAACGGTCATCTATTTCAATCAATATTTATGCGGGTTCTTGCATCGTTTCGCGTTACGAATTTACGCTGCGGCCCTGAACGCCCTCGTCTTGCATTTCGGAGAGCAGAAGCGCGTCGCGCTGGATACTTTCCGGCCGTTGCGCCACATCGGGATATTCGCGCCGCAATCGCAACGACGACTTTCTTTCACTTTGGCTCCGATTTCTGCCAACGTCGCTAAATTCTGTTCGCGCTCACGGTATCTGCGTTCGCATTCGGCGGAACAGCACCTCGATCCTTTGGAGTCGAATTCCCTGCGGCAATGCGCGCAAGCGATCTTGAAGCCATGGGCCGCTTTGCTCATCGGATGGCCGTCGAGATAGGTGTACGCGATATCGGGTTGACGCCAATCCTGTTCGCAACCGGCTGCGCCAGCGTCGTAGTAATCGCAGCATCGGTCCGAACAGAAACGCGACCCGTGATAGATCATGCCACGGGCGCACATGAAACATACGCCAACATTGGCGCGTTCGAACGCCTTGCGGTCGCGATCGGCCAATAATGCAGCCGCTAGCCGCTCGGTCCGTGTTGTCATGAGAGTGTTCCAGATGAAAATGATGCAGAACCGCGCAGCCGATACATCCTGCGGTCGGACGCCGACGAGCGCACCACGTCTCATCGCGAATTTCGCACTCTATCTCTCGCCGCCCACTGCCTGCGAATGCAGGTGTGTGATAATGGCTGGGCGAAGATTATGATGTTGACGAACGGTGGTCGCTATTCCGCTCTCTCGGAATGGAGGTAGCGTGATCCGTCTTAGGCTCAGAACATTGTTATTTGTAACGTTGGTTTTATCTCTGATAAGCCTCGGACTGCCCTGGGCGTCGGTGGCCACATTGGGCCAGATACGTCTCGCCATCACGGCCACTGCGGCAATCTTCGCATTTATTGCGGCCTTCGCGACGACCATCCTTGCAATCGTAGTCTACCGAAAGCGCGGACTGTTGGTGCTTCTGGCGGCGATTCCGGCTCTTTTCTGGCCCGTAGCCATAGTATCAATGGTGACGGCATGTTCGATATATGGCTGTGACTGACGGTTATTCGTCACTACGGAGGCGCACTGGTGCAAGGCAAACGTCACCACATGCGTGTCGTGTCATTGCCAATGGACAGCAAGTTGCGTTCTTTGTATTCCACATCCGATTTTGCCCGCGCCTTTGCGATAACGCTCCCTCCGCGCGCCACGCGAGACATTGTAAAGTTAGGCAGAGCCTTGCTCGATAGTCCACCGCCCTTTTTGCGACACCTTATGGACCTCGCGACGTCGGTGTAGGAATATTTGGCGTAAAGACACTCGGCAAATTCGTGATGATCTAGACCGCGAAGGCTCTGATCGGATTAATTTCTTTCGAGTGCGTTCCGTCGCCGAGAACGAATTGATTATGGGAGAAGATGATAAACATCTGGACTTCAGGGTATCGGTGCTACTCCGCCCCCGCGATGCGGGACCGGGCGACGAAATTGTCGCGACAACCGTCGCGCACTGTCACAACCTCCTTGGTCGAAGCTATCTTGCTCTCGTTGGCCCCTTTCACTGCATTATCATGCGATCAAATCTGCGGCGTGCCGCGAAAAGAGAATGGCAACAACCAGACCTACCGCAGCGCCTCGCGGATAAAGACCGATCCGCTCTCTTACATGCCAATTGTGCTGGCGGACGATCATGCGATGTCCGCTATTCGCGTCGCTATCATAGGCAAAGCGGACATGCTTCGGACATCGTAGAAGGACCGAGTCTGACCCAACCGAGAATTGGCTGTGCACCGCGGCAATGGTTTTGACGCCGGTTTTAGTCCCTACCAAAGTACTCGCCTGACCCGATATAATGCTGTCTTCTCAGCTTGGGACCACATGAAGCGGCGCGAGTTCATCATACTTCTCGGCGGCGCGACGATCTCTTGGCCGCTCGCCGCGCGCGCCCAGGAACCCGGACGGGTCTATCATCGGCGTCCTGACCGGCGCTGCTCGTCAGGCACCACGGATGGTGGCGTTTTTTGACGAACTCAAGGTGTTTGGCTTCGTTGAGGAGCAAAATCTAAAGACCGTCGTCGGTGGCTTTGATCTCCGCGATGATCAGTTTGCAGAAGTCGCGGCAACGCTCGCCAAGGCTGCCCCGGATGTTGTGTTTTGTGTCAGTGATGCTGCGACGGACGCCGCACAGCATTCAGCCTACACGTTTCCTATCGTCGCCCTGTCCCCCGATATGGTTGGCGCAGGTCTGGTGCGCTCGCTGGCCCGTCCCGGCGGCAATATCACCGGCGTAAGCATTCTCGCGCCGAAGTCAATGGCAAGCGCCTGGAAATCCTCATGGAGGCCTTGCCCGGTGCGCGGCGTATCGCGGTTCTGGCGGACCCGAAAGTAACGCTACCGGCGGAGCTGCAGGCGCTTCAGAACGCCGTCCGTGGACGCGGCATCGGGCTCGTGATCTTTACAGCCGGGGCGCCGAACAGATCGGGCCAGCGATGGAAAAGGCTAAGGCATCGGGAGCTACTGCATTGAACGTGCTGACCGCGCCACTATTCTCCTTTAATCGCCGTATGATCATCGAGCGGGCCGCAGCGCTAGGATTGCCGGCAATCTACGAAGGCCCGAAATGGCGGAAGAGGGTGGCCTGCTGGATATGGCCCACGTCTTAGTTTGATCCTTCGGCAGGCGGCCCGTCTGATTGTCAAAGTTCTCCGCGGCGTCAAGCCGGAAGACCTCCCTGTCGAGCTGCCTCAACTTCGATCTCGTGATCAATCTCACGACCGCCAAAGCTCTGGGCTGGCGATCCCCAAGTCATTCTGGTGCGCGCCGACAAGGTGATCGAATAGAGATACATTTTTGCTGCGATGCGTGAGGCAGTTGTTGGCCCTTCCCGACCCTTCCCCAAGACGGTTGAGGTTCCGCGTTTAGGGGAAAAGCGGACATGCCGACCTATAGGTTTAGCGATCAGCGATGGCTTGAAGGGTAGCGGGCGAAAATTGCTTTGATCGAATGCTCAACTTGTTGCCCCAGGTCGCGCAACACCATTGCGGTGCGGTGATCAGGGTAGCGACGGCAAAACTTGTCTGCTGCCTCGCCAAGATCAACAGCCGCGTGGAATATTTGACGTAAGTTCATTCGACGCCTCTCGAATTATGCGTAGAGCGAAGCGGTCCGGTTGATCGATTTTGAATGTCGCGGCCGTGTTCTCTGCGAGCATTTTGTGCGTCATGCGCGCCTTAGGTGCCGACGCCGAAATCGAGCAGCGGCAGGCGCGTTTCGGCCGTAACCTGCAATATTTTCGATCTGTGGTTTTTCGTGATTTGATTTGTGAGAATTTCTCATAACGATCCTATGTAAATTTAATGATGAAAAAGGGCGGGCGGCAGTCGAGAAAACGCGGGTGACTACTCCTCGGTAAGCCCCGCGAAAGGACAACTGCAGCCCTGGTATCTGACGTGGACGAGACGCCAGACGATTGCGAAAAATGATGGCCGGCCGAGCCACCAGCTTCGAGAACTCGGCCCGCCAGTGGCGCGCGAATGTGGCAGGCACACAGCGCAGCCAACAGAAAAACTGGAGTCACGTTTTCATCGTTTCATGCGACTATGCGTATGGATCCGTTCCGTCGCGCCTGACCCGAATGGATATCGGGATCGCGACGGCGCACGTTGCAGGTCGAAAATAATTTCACCTGCGAAGCGTGCGGCTATCGGCACTCGCCGCCTTTGTGGAGAGCGAATGCCGAATTTCAATTGGTGCAGCGGTCCAGCGCCGAACACTGGAACTCGCTGCTAGCGCCTATAACCAGCACATGTGAAGGCGGGGAAGGCCGGCCAAGCGCTGGCGGTCGGACCCTTGAATAAACCGACACGCCGTTCACGCCGCCCCCTCAGAGCGGCGGATTCTATCTTACGGAATAATCTTCAGTTTGCTTAGCGTGGATTGCAGGAAATCCGGTCGATCGCGACATAGATAATCCTTAAAAAGCTTCATGATTTCGTCAGGCGACTTGTTGACCAATTCCTCGACCTCCGGCAGGCCGCCACGTCGCAAGGTACCGTTCAACAAGTTGATCGCGTTTCGACCGCCATAGCCGTCTGCCTTAGCGGCATTGATGTGAGCGAGCGCGGTTTTCTTCGTTCGCTGGCGGAATTTGCTTGAACATCTTTGTCGAGAGCCGTGGAAAGCGCGTCAATAAAGATGCGTTTTTCGTCGGCACTCTCCGATTCTGCTGCGGTAGAGAGGGATTGGCCAAACGAGTACGTTCCGTTTGCGTCATGCGTTCTAAGAAACTTTTGTCGAAAATCGATGGCATAAAAAATATTCCTTGTATCTGTTAGAGGAAAAATGAAATTTGGTTCCAACATGGGACCCAACTAAAAAGGGACCCATGTTTTCAGATGGGACCCGAACAAAAAAGCCTAGATGGGACCCATCCTAAAAAGCACACGTACCCCTTTGATTTTGGCGATAGGGGAATTTTGTAAAAATCTGACTAAGTCAGCGCGCCGGCCGGCTTTAACTGGATTTCCAGTTGCCTTTGGTCCCATACACCCCGGTAGTGCATGGTCCCCTAGCGGTATTCTTATTGAAAATCTCTTGCCAACTGCTCGCATTTGGCGCATTATGCGTGCAGTAGTGAATGGAGGGAGGCGGAAAATGCAGGCGAAATCGCATCTGGCCTTAGTGGTGCCAACAGGCGAAAAGCGAGCAGTCCCGGCCGGACGGCAACCGAATGCGGCTTATCGGAAGCGTGAGCACCTAACCGAAACCGAGATCGAGAAGCTGATTGAGGCGGCAAGAGGCAACCGCCACGGCCATCGCGATTCAACTATGATACTAAGTCGCCTATCGTCACGGCTTTCGGGCTTCCGAGATTTGCGACCTCACTTGGGACGCAATCGACTTCCGGGCAGCAACAATCTACGTCACTCGCAAGAAACATGGCCAATCAACCACGCACCAGATTGGCGGCGACGAGCAGAGGGCGCTACGGAAGCTGCAACGAGAGCAGGACCCGAAGTCAGCCTTCGTCTTTGTCAATGAGCGCGGCACCGCGTTCGATCGCGACGGCTTCAATTGGATGGTCAAGCGAGCCGGTAAGAAGGCCGGCCTGCCGTTTCAATGCCACGCGCATATGATCCGCCACGCCACCGGCTACAAGTTGGCGAACGCCGGCAAGGATACCCGCTCGATCCAAGGCTATCTTGGCCACAAGGATATCAGGCATACCGTTCGTTACACCGAATTGTCGCCGACTCGGTTCAGAATTTCTGGCCCGACTGAAAGGGAAACCGCTATGATGCTTAAATCAATCTACCTGGTGCTCGCGCTTGTCGCCCTCACTGCCACGTCGGTCCGCGCGGAAGTTCCCCCGAGCTTTACCGGCAGTGGAACGCCCTCAACACGAAATGCCTTGATGGCGATGATGCTGACCCTGCGACTGGGAAGGCCTGCATGAAACGGCGAAAAGTCCTGAATGAGATTCGAGATATCGCGCCTATGATGGCACAAGCCAAAACGATCGTAAGGTCAATCCCAATCCCGCTCAGGAAAGCGCCGCTTCAAATCCGCGACGATCCGCGCTCGGTGCTGTTCGGGCGTCTGGGGCGGCAGCGCATAACCCTTTACGGAGGCCGCAGGCTTTGCGGTTCGGCGGAGGCCGTCTTTGCACCTCGCCGGCTTTAACACGCTGCCAGTGAGCGCGCATGCCGGCCGCAATGCGCTGTCGACCTGCTACGGTCTGCTGACCCGATAACGGATGACCGCCGTGGCCCAAACAACGCGATCGAGGCTGACCCGTTGCAGGATCAACCGCGACCTTGCGCCGACAACCTTGTCCGGTACTGCGGCAATAGGCATTGCATCGCGGCAGCCAATACCCTCTGCCAGTCACTGCGAATTCCTGCTAAATGCCCATGACGCCCGCGTATATCAGGCTCGGTCGGCGACCTTTTCGGAGGGGGACCATAAAATGAGCGACCCATGGCGGTTCATTACTGTCAAGAAGCTTAATGTCGGCGTCAGCCCGGACTACGACGGCGTTCTAATCATCCTAAATCTAGGAACGTCCGACGAAACGCGATTTCACTGACTGCACAGTCGGCAATCCAGGCAAGCGAGGCTTTGCGGAAATATGCGAAATCGTCCGAAGCAAATGCGGGCAAAAGGCAAGCTCAACGCCGCCACGCCGAAAGCAGTTCGATTATGATAGATCGGGAACGCGGCGAGAATTCGGATTTGTAAGTTTTGCCTTTGCCTAGCTGTCTTGTCGCCTTCGGCAATGTGGATAGTTGCAGATATTGGTATTGGTTCATCAGCCAATGTCGGACCCCGAAGCATATAGACGCCTGCAAGCCGAACGCGAGGCCAAACGTAGAAAGCCGTTTTGGCGACGCGCCATAACCGCCATTACCGATCTCAACCTTGCCGTCCAAATATCTCTTATCGTCGCCACTCTCGCGCAGTCTTACCGGGCATGGAAAGCTATGAATGAAGCTAACCTTGCTACTTGGGAGCAAGGAAGGGCGCATTTGGAAGTTGCTACCGCGCCGGATTCCCTCATCCAGATCGCTACTGATCGCGACGGCGTCGCGACAATCGGGGGCACCCTGTATCTCACGAAT
This sequence comes from uncultured Alphaproteobacteria bacterium, assembly GCA_963829395.1. Taxonomy (GTDB): domain Bacteria; phylum Pseudomonadota; class Alphaproteobacteria; order Rhizobiales; family Xanthobacteraceae; genus BOG-931. The sequence continues at coordinate 340,294 of CAWHHX010000012.1, forward strand.
CAGGGGACGAAGCGATGCGTTTAAACCCGCTTTCGACGTTGCCATCGGCTTTGAACACCTTGCAAACGGCTTCGAGTTTTTTGACAAAAATTATTGTTGAGGGCGGCTTTATCAAGCCTGACAAAATCGCGGCCAACGCGCCACCGATCGGTGTCCCTTTCTTCGCTCGCGTTAAAACGGAACTGTGGATGCCTTTCAATATGATCGGCGGCGAAATCCACGTTCGAGTACGAGTGAGCTTCACCGATATTTATAAGCATGCTCGACAAGACGACATCGAGGCAACTACGCTCTGGGGCGGAGGACAGGGCGATCCCTGGAGTTTTCGCCATCGGGCGAAAAGTCGCCCTTCCAACACTCTTTTTTGGCGGCAAAAACATTTTGCGCGGTATCGCGATCGAAGCGAGTGTAGTGGGAGCCGTGCTAGCTGGAGAGAACGTGACCATCGCTATGTCGCCATTGCCAAATGCCCATGCGCTGTTACCTGTCGCACTCGCTGTGACGCTGCCGGTTGATGTGGTAGATGCGCCAGCGCAGCAAGCATCCCCGCTCGTGTAAGATTTTAGGGTCGCACTGCGCGCCCATGAACCCGTGGCTCCAGCCGTCCAGCTTGTCGGATCGAGGTTCGTGGTCGAGCCGCCTGACGCAATGAACGCAATGCCAATTCCTCCGGTGGGCACTGATCCTGTTGCTTGCTGCGGATCGTTCTGAGTTAGATTATTGGTACCCGTGACCGTACCAGACGGATTTTCACCTGTGATCAATCCGCCAGCCACAGCTATGTCTGCAATAACACTCGCCGAAACAACGACATTGCCGGTCGGCATAATTGACATTCGCGGCGAGAAATACGGAGATATTGGTATCGGAACTATCGGTAACAGTGCCAAGCAAAGAAGCCGATACGCCTGCCACCGTGACGGTCGGCGTCTCGGCACCCAGGCCGGCGATGTCCAAATATACGAAAACAACAATATCGCCGGCGCCTAGGGTAGCCCCGCTGACCGTATAGCTCGATCCGAAACCGCCCGTCCGGTATTCGCGAATGTTGGAGTCCAAGAAATGCTCATTCAAAACACCTTCAAAAAATGGGACAACCCCGGCTAAGCCGGACTGAAAAATGATAAAGCCGCCCGTCAAACCCGCTTGACGGTTCGGCCCAAAGAGGGAAAATCACACTCGGGGCGAACGGGGGGCTGGAGATGATCTTCGCTTTAATTCTTTAGCTTTCGGTTTCGCGTGCGGCTTCGGCGTGCGCGAATGGATGGCGCGACGGCGACGCACATTTGCGCGACAACAATATTATGAGGCTCATCCAGAAGAACGTAAGTTAAAGGGCAAATCAATATAAGATTTAGATGATGCGCGAGACGTTACGCGCCGGAGGCACTTGGGATGCTTTTCAGTCTGCTCCCGCCTCTATTGTTAGTACTTTTCGGTTTCGCTTGCGGCTACGGCACCCGCGAACTAATCGCGCGGCGCAGACGGGCCGTCGCACGAGAAAAATATCATCAAGAACATCCGGATGAACGGCTAGTGAGACGGCGAGAATATACTTAGCAGCTTTATGCGGGCATCACTGCGAGGTGCGGCGATACCGACGATTTTCCAGCGAATCAGTTTAATGAGGTCCGGCAGTCGGCCCTCGACTGCACAAAACTAGCTCCCAAACGCGATAGCCCGGCAATTTTGCCCCCGCCGGGCTATCCATATTTTGGGGGATCGCGTCGCATCCCCTCCGGAACGACCCCGCCTCAAAAAAAACACCAATCAGATTAAAAGTTGAATTGTGCGGTCTTGCCCGGATCGCACACCTCAGGTTGCGACGCGATAGCCTCAACGCTCTTCCAGCGTTGGGGCTATTTTTCATGAGGCTTCGGCCGATGAATTCCGTGACTTTGACCTGGGTGAAACGGCAGTTTCGAGCCTTGCGATTTTGCGTTATCTAATCTCTGCCGCTCTTGCTCGCGCCAGCTTGGCAGTCCATGAAGTTTGAATAGTTTGTCGCATTGGCGTTGCAAGTCTTCGAGCTTAGCTTCGAGTTCGAGTTCGCTATCGTTCATTCTCATTGGATTTATAATCCTTATTTGGGTTTTATAGGAAACCCGCGAAAGCGGGTCTGAAAATGGACTAGGCCGTTTCCCGCTCCAGTACGACCTTGGGATAACGACTTCAACTTTTGATATAGTTTGCCCACCATGCGTGGTGCTCCAGAACGCCGATAATATCTTCCATCGGGAGTCCGGCGAGCCACGCGACCCGCGCAGCGTTGTGCATTCGCTGCTTAAGCGTTGCAGTCAGTTCCTTGCGATTATCCATCACGCTTTCCCGCTTTCCAAATGTTTGAAGACTTCCCGCAGTTGATATGCGGTGTGAGCATCGACGCTAATGGCGCCGTTGCCATTCATGCTTAGGCCAACCGCTGCAATGCGATTGTCGCGCCGCATCGCTTCCGGCTGTGATCGCACCCACCATAAAGCGAAACACAAAAGCGCAGCGATGCCGGCCAAAAATCCGGCTATGAATGATGCGGCGATCATCGCGGCAAATTTCCAGAAAAAACGGCCTGACGTTTGAGCGCAGCCGCCGTCGTCTCAAGCTCGGAAATAATGACCGATAGGTATACGTGCCGTGCCTTCGCAGCGGCCACGACGTGGGACAAATCGTCGGCAAAAAGCTTCACCGGATTTACGTCTTTGGTTTCTTTGCTGCGTCCAAACATTTACGCCTCCACCGCGATATTGACGGCTCGATAGCCCTTGCTGTTCTGCTCCACATCAAAAGAGAAGCGGCTGCCAGCGGGAGGCGGCACCATGATTCCTGATTTCTGCATTTCGTTGCCATGGACGAAATAGGTTTCGCCGTCATCGCCAATGAAGAAGCCGAAATATTTGTCTTCGAGAAAGTTTCGTAATCTGCCATACGTACGCACTTGTAGTTCTCCAAATGTGATTGATATGAATCGCTGCAATGAACGCTGCAGGATTAGTCTAATTTGCTAGCTTGCGCCTTCCGTGGAAGCGACCACAAAGAAACCGGACGACTAACCCAAATGCCACCACGCCAAACCGCAGACCCCAAGAAATGGCGCAGCCTAGCCGCCGAACTGAGCCTAATGGCCGCCGAAATGACCGATGTGGATGGTCAGGCTTTGGCGCTCCGGGCAGCGAAGACTTAGACTGGCTAGCGGATTGGTTCGATGTGCAAAAGGATCGGCCGACAACAAAGGCCGATGATGCTCTTTGATTGTTATTGTCGCTCGACGGGACGTAGCAAAAATGATTGGTTCGCTACGCCGCCATAGCCATCAGTTCGAAATCATCGTTGGCCCGTAGCAGGCTTTCGTACGCTTCCTGTGCGTATACCTTTGCCTGGTCCTGGCTACCGAACTTCCGCATTACCTCGCCGTTGTGCTTAAGGATGGTGAAATCGTCGGGTCGGATTACAAACCGACCATGTCCGCCCGTGTCGGCGCAGATACCGTTGCAGGTTCTCATCGGATGCCATGTCAGCATATTTTCTATTCCTGCCACGTCCGGCTTGGCCGCTTGGCTCGGCCTTGGTTTGAAGGCGACGACATTCGTATCCAATGGGATAGCCTCCGGCGCTTTCATGCCTGAGACTTGAGGGGTCCCCTGTCCTTACTACGAAGGTGATAGAGGGGACTCTGGTGTCTCATGATGCAGTCCCAGCCGGTAATATGTCGCCTTGCTAATTCCGCGCGCCTTCCACGGTTGGGCTGTACCCTTTTTACGGACCTTAATGCCGTTAGCGTGACGCCTTTCCTGCTTTGCCTTGTATTTCCTGTCTTTCATTTCCAATTGGACTTGTTCCCATTCCACGTCGTTGGGCCGCATGGTCCAAAGTCGAAGCTGATTACGTATGGCATTACAGATTTCAAGGTGCTGCCCAAGAGAACTGGTTGAATACCAGTGGCCGCGATAGGCAAGAAACCTGTCCCGCTCGGACTGGTCCATCCACGGACACCAATTCTCTAGCCAAATATGATCCTGCGGGCTGGCATATAGGCGCTTCGTACGCATCATATATCGCGCCCATTTCCGACCTAGTCCGTTGTTTGGAAGTTCTTGGTTTGGAAAGCAGGCTTCAAAAGCGCGTCCCATTTCCTTAATACGTTTCCGTACTAACGCGGGGTCTGGGTACCATTTTTTCGCGGGGGATTGTTTATTCGCCATCTGCCGCTCGCGCGGCGGCAATCAATATAAACATGATGCTTCCGTTTCTATAATTAGTTGTTGGAGTCCCTTTTGTTCCGATTTGTTGGCATGCCTTCCTTTCCAGGAAGGGACTCTCCGGGCGCTGGAAACACCCGGAGAGCTATATCCAACAATAGGAACGGCAGTCATCCCGGCTAATGCCGGAATCTTAGTTGCTCGGAACATCCGAGCGAAATCTTTGCACCGATGTTGGGCGCGGTTTTCAATATAACATTGCAGGTGATTCGACGGGCTGTCGCGCACCTGGGCGGCTCGGCCTACGTTGTCCCTAGCTTTGTGCAGTCCACAGTTTGCGGCCGGCTTCCGTCAGCTTAAACAACATGACCGCATCGCCATCGACTTCGGGCTCGATCGCGCCATCCGCGAGATATTCAGACAAGGCGTCGATAACGTCCATTCGCTCGGCGTGGCTGCACGCAATGTTTAGTGCCGTTAAAAGACGCGCGTCGATCGGCATTATGACGTGCCTGGATAGTCGCTAGCGACGACTTTAATCAGGTTGACCAGCCGCGACTCCATGCCTCTACGCAATAGCTCTTCATTCTCGGCTGCGGCGGCACGGCGAGCGGCGAGCTGTTGGGTGACCAGACGATTGACCATTGCCGACACGCTGCGGCCTTCCTTGCGCGCGGCGTCGATCACTTGATGCTCTGTACCGGCATCTAAGATCAAACGAATGTGCTTGCGTTCTGTGGGCATGGGATAAACCTTGGTTCGGCTGGTAGGCGACCGCTGGTCAAAAGAATGGCCGCAAGTCGCGCGACCAAAGTTGTTGCAGGATTTAGAGAGGGCCGGGGCGCGAGCGCCGCAACACACCCTCATACTCTTAGGGGTGAGTCTCTGTTTTTTGGACCGAAATGATACTTTTCATATCATTTCAAACGCTTGTTTGATTATGATTATAGTCATAAGCTATTGATATTATTTGCTTAATATTTATTTTCCGTTTTGGTCTGCCGTCGCCATGTAATTCCGGCAGGACCGGCTAGTTAGTCCGGTTGCCCATTCCGCCCATTGCATAAAGTCGCCGTGGTCGATGGTGCTTGCCTTGGCTTCTAAGAGAAGCTTGCCGATGCCAGCCTTGTCACCTTTCAACTGCGCGGCGCGGATCGCGATTTCGATCGTTAGAAGGGTCCGAGCTTTTGGTGAATGTCCGCTTTCTTGACGCGGCACTTTTTGGAAGTGACGACAAATGTGGTTGCGGCCTTAGGCGCTGTGAAATCCGGCGTGCCCTTGTCGGGCGGTATCAAGTTTCTATTCTCCCGCTCCACACTCTCGCGATATTCCCGCAGAGCGTGCCCGCCGTCCGCTTCGTCGTTTTCGTTCACGTTGTGACCGCCAACATCATTCCAATTAGGATTGAACTCATCTCGACTTTTGAGTGCGCGGACTTCGAGATTAAGGTCGTGCAACGTCACGGTTGGTTTTGGCGTTACAGCCTTTGCGTTCCCGACAAGCGGCTTTATCTGGTTGGCGTTTTCATGTCCGCCGAGGATTCGCGCATGTCCGCCGACGATGCTGGTTTTACCTTTTCCAGATTGATTTCGACTTCGGGCTCGGCGTCATCGTCGTCGGACGGCTTTATCCTTCCGGCTGCAATGTCGCTGGCGACGCTTTCGAGATAATCTTCGATATCAGCTAAGCTCCATTTGTAATCGGAGCCGAGCGGATATTCGTCAACCTGTAATTCGTATTCCTGCTGCAATTCTTCTTCGTTATCGATTAAATGATCGATTGTTTCCTTGCGCGCCCGTTTCGTTTCCGGCGCTGATTGCTTGGGTACATTTAGCCGCTTCAATATGTATCCGCTGAATTTTGTCGGACCCTTCTTCATTGTGAAACCAAGCTCAGCAGCTTTGTTTTGTAGTTCTTTCATCTGAGCCATGGTCACTCACCATATGCCCAGCGGTCTTGTTTCTCGGTCCAATGTCCTTGCAGGCTTCCGGACACGCCGGGTTTTTTGGACGGGCCGCGACGGGTGCGTTTGCCTTCGGGGATTTTCTTAATCGGTCCGGCAAAGTCGGCGACCAGCGCCAGCATGTCGGGAGTCGGTTTTTGGGATTCGTCTTTGTTCATTTCAAATATCCTTGCAATATGGACGCCAGCTTTTTGCTGGTCGTTTGGTTTTCAATTTTCGGTGCGGAGGGGTCCGCAAGGGAGAAAATCCCTACTCTCAGCTTAGCACAGACCATGAACGGTCTGCAATAGTCATGAATCAGATAGAGAAATCAGACACTTATGCTAGGTTTATTATCCTAAAATAAGTGAATCTTGTCACTCAGACACACACTGTCTCGCGCTGTCGATTTCGGTCGCGCCGTTCGACCTAGCCGCTGCCGGGGCGCCATCCAGACGATGGCGTATTTTCTTTTGAACCGAACCGGTCGGTGCTGCGACTAAGCGATAGACGGGCCGCCCCTTCGCTTCCCCCAGCCCCAGGGCGCTCGTCTCATTGAGTTCCTGACGACGACCGAACCTCCAATCGGCGTCTGGACTTAAGCAGCCTCAGGGGAGACGCGTGCCCCTGAGGCTGTTGGGCCTTTCTGGGACGGCCTTCGCTTTGAACCGGATTTCGCTCGCGCCAATGCTCCAAATCAGCCCAACTTTCAGCCGGCGCACAATGGAGCAAACGCTCATGGAACTTTTGCGTTGGGTTGCCGAAGGATCGAATATCCACGGCTTGATCGTCTACGGGGTGGGGATGACCCTCATCCTCGGAACGCTGATCTTAGCCCAATACGCCGACCATTGGCGGGACGAGCACGAGCCGACCCGATAGCTTTGTCGATTTCGGTGGGCCGAAGCGAACCGCAGCGCCTTCACCGGCGCTGTCCAAAACGGGGCAAGGGGGTGAATTGCATGCGACACGAACGTGTGTACGCGCGGCGTCAGCGCGCGGTGACGTTTGCTGGCGGCTCGACACGAACGGTTACAATACAACTAGAAATCCCGGACTTTGAGCGGCTGGAGCAGTTGGCCGTCGAACATAATGTCGGCAACGCCACACTAGGCCGTCAAATACTCCGTAAATATCTTCAGCAGGGGCGAGCAGCCTCGTCGAAGAGGTAGGACCGCCATCACTGTGATGGCGGAAGGATCAGCGGGCGCGCCACTGATTTCGCTCGCGCCAATGGACCGATCAGCCCAACTTTCGAATTAACGGATTGAAGAGTTGGGGCTCGGTGATCCATTGACATTCGCGATCGGCTTTTTGCTGGGAGCAATGTTTGGCGCATCCTTAGGGGCGCTAATTATCGGTGCGCTGCACGCGGCCAAACGCGCCGACGCCAACCTAGCCTTTCTACACGAGCTTAAAGACTAGATAACCCAACAGTCCTAGCCAAGCTACGTTCGCGATCACCGCGATGCCTAGCCCCATCGCTGGCAGAGCGGTGCCGAATAGAGCACGCAGCCCTTCGTCGCTTCTGTGGCCCTCATTAGACACCCTCTCAGCAGTCACCTACCGCGAGGGGGATTTAACGCGTTCACATGGCCGGAAGGATGTGACGCAGCGCACAATCCCTACGGTTTTTCCTCGATCGGCTTAACGGTCTTTCAAACCCTGCGCCGTATTTAAGTCTCCGAATTTTTGCGGGGGTGGCCATGCTGGCGAAGCTGAAAGCTTTCCTCAACGACGAGTCCGGAGCCACGGCAATCGAATACGGCCTGATCGCCGCTGGCATTTCCATCGTCATCATTGCCGCCGTGAACGGCATCGGCACAAAGCTCAACACCAAGTTCACGTCGGTCTCGACGCAGTTGAAGTAGATCGCATGAGACACTTGGTGTTTTTGGCTATTGTGGCCGGCGCGCTTTTCGCCGTCGACACCTTCCAATTCCGTGGTCGATACCGCGCGGAGATTTGGCAAGAAGTCATGTACAAGAGCTACACCTTCAACCGCGATCTGGAATACAGGCTTAAACGCACTCTGTGGTATGGTCCAGCTAGAGGCGCCGATCGGCTTTGCGAGCGGCTAGGTCTTGAGCGCGTAGGTTTGCCGTAGTCGGTGTATTTCCTCCATAGCTTCATTCCGCGCACCTGAATGTAATTCAGGTTTGAAGGCCAGAACCTCCCAATTCGGTCCGCTGCCGGCTGGCTTAGTTCGGCCAATAAAGATGGCCTCCAAGTCGCCGCAGCCTACCCGATGGCGGCAACAGCGCAGCGCTTCGGCCTAAATCCATTCCTTGGATTTTTCCGGCATCAGCCGGTCATCTTCGTTATCGGTCATCGCGATCACGGTATCACGCCGACGATCGAGCGCACCAGCTTGGCTAACGCCTCGAATGCCTCCCGCTTCTCGTCCATGTAGCTATGCCGATCGTACGTCGCCCGAATACCGGGCAGCGCATGGCCTAAGCAAAGCTCGGCATGGTCCGACGTCACTCCTGCTCGGCTCATTAGCGACCGCGCTGTGCGCCGCAGGTCATGCAACGTCCATCCGGTCGTGCCGCTAGCCTTGTCGAGCTTAACCTTGCGCTGGCCGGGGCTGCCTAGCGGGTTTCCACCAGCGCCGGCAAATGCAAAGGCGCTGACGTCGGTACGTTCTGGTAGTGTCGCCGATGCCATCTTCGACAACGGGCGCAAAAAATCGATCTTCGTCTTGTTGCGCGCTGCGGGCAGCGTCCACACGTCGTCGTTAATCTCGCTCCATGTTAGTTCGCGGGCTTCGTCGCGTCGGCAAGCGGTCAATAGCAGGAACCTAATAAAGCTGTTGTATGGCGTCGGCGCTTCGGTAGCTCGCCATACCGCGCGAAATTTCGGCGTCATCTAATACACGCTTTCGAGCGCGTTCCTTCGGCTTCGTCCGCGCCATTTTGGCGACGATCGGTGACATAAAGTTATCGTCGCGCACTTGCTGCCATCGGAAGCACGTCCCGAGATAACGCAGCATAGCGTCAGCCATCGACTCGCCGTTCTCGTCGGCGATGCCGTCGAAAAGGTTAGTCATGTCGCTACGTTTTAGATCGTAGATAGAGCGCGAGCCAATCCGAGGACGCACCAGGCGATCGAAGGCGCTTAGCTGTGCTGCGGCGCTGCGCAGCTTCGGTAGCTCGCGCTTAGCATAGTCGTCCCAAACGACGCTGACTGTGTTGGTTGCGACGGCGTTGGCTTGCTTGCGCTCGGCTTGCGGGTCATGCCGAACGCAACCTCGCCTGCCCTTTGCTTAGCGATCTTGCGCGCTTCGTCCGCCGTGACATTGCCGTGCTGTGCCGATGTTTACCCGCTTGCGCTCGTCCGGTCGCCGTGGGTATCGGACCGATAGGTGATCCGGCCGGTGTCCTCCCAACGTCGTGCGGAGAATCCCCGAATTTCAGTGTCGGATATCTGTCGCCGGCTTGCATCTTGCCGACCGTTTTCGCGCTGATTTTTGCTCTCATCTTCCTGCCTCTGCGGTCCCGCTCCGGTCCCCAAAACCCGGAAAACCCAGAATAGCGGCGGAAAGCCCAGATAACAAGAGAGCAAGTAAGTGCACTGATAAACAAGGATTTATAATGCAGAAAGCCCTAAACGGCGGGGCTTTCCGTTATCATCGCGCGTAATAACCGATCACCGGCTGCGCCAGCGCGCGCGCCAGCGGCGTCGTGCCGAGCGCAATGGATTGCGGGACGTACACTTCCATTTTGGCGCCGTCCCCCTCGCAGACCAGCATGCGGATCATGGACGCCCCATCGCCCGGGTCTTTGGCGGCGGCCAAGTCGGCGAATGCGCCGACGAGGATCAAAGCGAGTGCTGCGCTGCGCATCATAATGGAAGGGCCCTCTCTTGCTGCCACATCGCTCCTGCGCGCTGAAAACATCAGGTCGTGCGCGTCAGCCCGCCGTTGACGTAAAGCGTCTGCCCGGTGATGAACGCCGCGTCGTCGCTGGCGAGAAACGACACCGCACCGACCAGATCGGACACCCGCTCGCCGCGCTTGATCGACTGCATATTGGCCATCAGGTCGAACAACGCTTCCTTGGACATGCCGCCGGGAATTTCCTGATCGGCCAGCGTGCCGGGCGTGCGCGTGAGGCCCGGCGCAACAGCGTTGGCGGTAACGCCGTGGACGCCGAACTCCGTGGCGATCGACCGGGTAAAGCCGACGACGCCGGCTTTGCTGGTGATGTAGTGAATCAAGTTCGGGACCAGAAGGCTGACCGTGTCCGATGCAATATTGACGATGCGGCCCCAGTCGCGCTGGCGCATGCCACGGGAAAAGGCTTTGGTCATCAGGAACATGGAATCGAGATTGACGGAGAGCACGCGGCGCCAGTCATCGAACGTGATGTCGTCGAAAGGCTGCATTGGGTAGATGCCGGCGTTATTGATCAGGATGTCGCAGCGGCCGCCGTTTTGCTCGACCGTCTCCTTCAGCTCGGCAACGCTGGCCGGATCACTGACATCGCATTGGACCGCCTTGCCCTTGCCGCCGACGTTCGCAACCAGTTGCAGCGTTTGCTCCGCCTTGGCGAGGTCGGCGATAACGATCTGTGCCCCCTCCTCCGCGAGCCGGACGGCAGACGCCTGACCGATGCCGGACGCCGCGCCCGAGATCACCACCGTCTTGCCCTGATGTCTTTTCGTCATTGAACGACCTCCCCGTTTTCCCGAGCGCTTGTTCGCCTAAACCGATTGTTCGCATATAAGGGGGTCGCAGGTGAAGGCTTCGCGCGATTGAACCGGCGGCATCGCTGCGCAAGCCAAGCGAGAGTCGAACAAGAGGGAGTGTGGGTCGTGACCAGCGGTAAAGACGACGAGGAATTCTTCCGTCAGCGGGGTTTTGGCATCAAGATCGGCTTCGGCGAGCGGCCGGCGCTGATCCTGATCGACATGATCAAAGGCTTTACCGATTCCGCCATGCCGCTCGGCGCCAACCTCGACAGCCAGATCGCGGCGCAAAAACCGCTTTTGGAGATCGCGCACGAACGCGGCATCCCGGTGATCTTCTCCACGGTGGTCTACGAGGAGGAGGACATCAAGGACGCCGGCATTTGGGCGCTCAAGCAGAGCGGCGCGCGCACGCTGACGGCGGGCTCGGAGGCGGTCAAGGTCGACCCGCGCTTGCCGATGCAGCCGAAAGACATACTGCTGGCGAAGAAATACGCCTCTTGCTTCTTCGGCACCGACCTGGTGCCGCGGCTCAACGCCCGGCGCATCGACACGTTGATCATCACCGGCTGCACCACCTCCGGCTGCGTGCGCGCGACCGCCGTCGATGCCGTGCAGAACGGTTTTCGTCCGATGGTGGTGCGCGAAGCGGTCGGCGACCGCTCGGCGGCGGCGCACGACCAGAGCCTGTTCGATCTCAACGCCAAATACGCTGACGTCGTCTCGGTCGACGAGACGCTGCACTATCTCAAGACCGTCGGCCACAACCAGCCGGCGTGACCGGCTCTAGGGCGGCAAGTTCTCTTGTCGCTCGTCGTCGTCGCGTTGTCCCAAGTGCAACCGCGTCCGCATGGCGGCGGGTAACTGCTCGGCTCCGGCTACCAATAATTCACGACCTTGACCGGAACCGTCGTCCGTTGAAATGCGTAGGCATCGACACTGTCGATAATGACGCGAACCGGGCCATTCTGCGCAAATGCAGGCTTAACAGGCGTCCAATCCCGCGCGGCGATGACAGTCAGTGCCACGGCGATGACGGTCAGTACAGCTTTGGTATAGCGATCATTCATTTCGTCCTCCGTGCCCGCCCGGAGGAGAAACGTGCAAGAGCAGACTTGTTCCGGATGATGCTCTAGAACATCGGATAGGACGGATTGAGCGGCAGCCCAAACTCGGTGCGGCCGAAATTCTCCGCCGGTACGTCCCAGTTCATGACCACGTGCGAGGAGATGGCGTGGACGTCGCGCCAGCAACGTTGCGCGGTGTTGTTGTCCATCAGCCCGCTCGATCCGCTGATCTTGATCAGCGAATCCATGGCATCGCGCAGCATCCGCATGGCGTAGGTGAAATCGCGGCGCAGGAGCGTCCGCGTCTCCATCGTCATGCCGCTATAGTCCTGGCGCGCGATCGCAAGCGCGCGCCGCGCCAACAGCTCGGCGGCATCGATCTGGGCGGCGACCTCGGCGACTTTCAGCTGCACCGGCACGTGCTGGGCGATATTGAGCTGGGTGTAGGTCAGATACCGCTCCCGCGTCCACTGCACGAAATCGGCGTAACCGCCGCGCGCCACGCCAAGCGCGGGGCCGAGCAGCGCGTAGGAATGCACGGCGATGAACGGCGTCCGGTAGATCGGATTGGGATTGACCTTCGATCCGGGGGATGAGGCGTCGCGCAGCGTCGAAAACGACACGCTGCGATGCTCGGGTACAAACACATTGTCGATGATGCAGGTGATCGAGCCAGACGCGCGCAGGCCGGCGCAGTACCAGGTATCGTCGGTTTTCAGCTGCGACACCGGCACCAGATAGAGCCGCATATCCGGATGATCCTCGCCGGCGCGGAACGCGAGCCCGCCGATCATGATCCAGTCCGAATGCCGCAAGCCGCTGCACCACGACCAACGGCCGTCGAGACGATAGCCGCCCGGCACCACGGTGACGGTGCCGGTCGGAGCCGCCGACGTGGCGATGCGCGCAGCTTTGTTTTCGCTCCAGACGTCGTGCTGCGCCTCTTCCGGGAACAGCGCCAGCATGCAGGCGTGGTCGGCCAGATAGTTCAGGCACCAGGCCGAGGAACCGCAGGTCGACTTGCCGAGCTCGATGGCGATGTCGAACGCCACTTCGTGGTCGTGCTCATAGCCGCCCCAGCGTTTCGGTTGCAAGGCATGAATAAGCCCGGCGTCGACGTATTCTTCCACCGACTCAAGGGGAATGGTGCGATCGCGTTCGGCCTTGAGCGCGCGTTCTCGCAACTTTGGCGCGAGCTTTCGTGCCCGGCCAATCAAGTCGTCGGCAGTCGGGATATTGTCCGGCTTGGCGGCCGGCCGCACTTCCGCAAGGCTCATTATTATTTCCTCCCTTTGACGGCAGATTGCGCCAGCGTCACAATGGAATCAAGAAGCGGCCACGCCGCCATCCATCGCTGCAACCGGCCAGCATCGACCGGCGACCCAACGGGGGGACTATGCGTCTGGGATTTTTCATGATGCCGGTGCATCCGCCGGCCCGCTCGTTCACCGAAACGCTCGCCGAGGATACCGAGAAATCGCTATTGGCGGATCGGCTCGGCTTTACCGAATTGTGGCTGGGCGAACACTTTTCCGCAACCAGCGAACCGATTCCCTCGCCGATGATGTTCATGGCCGGTCTGTTGCCGCGCACCAAGAATTTGCACTTCGGCACCGGCGTCGTCTGCATCCCCAACCACGATCCGGTCGTGGTCGCGGCCGAGGCGGCGCAGTTCGATCATATGAGCGGCGGCCGCTTCATGCTCGGCGTCGGACCGGGCGGCCTATTGTCGGATTTCGAGCTGTTCGGGCAGCCCGACGTCGCGGTGCGCAACCGCAAGGTCGTCGAGGCGATCCGCATCATGCGGCAGATCTGGTCGCAGGACCCGCCCTACAATATCGAAGGCGAATTCTGGAACGTGCGATTGACCAAGGCGGTCTTTCCCGAACTCGGTATCGGCTACATGCCGAAGCCGTTCCAGAAGGGCGGTCCGCCGATTTCGCTCTCGCTGGCGAGCCCGCATTCGTCGAGCGCCCGAACGGCGGCGATGAACGACATGGGTATCCTCTCGGCGAATATCACGCCGACCTATTCGGTGGCGTCGCACTGGGCGATCTACAGCAAAGCGTGCGCCGAAGCGGGCAAGCGGGCCTCCGGGGAAAACTGGCGCGTCGCGCGCAACCTGATGGTGGCGCCGACCGATGCAGAAGCTCACGACCGGGTTTTCGGCGAGCGGGCCTCCAACCATTATTTGTTCGAGTATGTGCGCACGGTCCTCAACAGCGTCGGACAATTGTCGATCATGAAGCCACGGCCGGACATGACGGAGCAGGAGGCGACCGTCGAAGCCATCATCGATGGCTGCACGCTGTACGGCTCGCCCAAGACCATGCTCGATAAGCTTGTGGCGTTCCGCGACGAAGTCGGACCGTTCGGCACGCTGTTGATGACTGGTCTCGACTGGCTCGGACCCAACGAAGCGTGGGAGCGCCAATCGATGCAGCTCATGGCCGAGGCGGTTATGCCGCAATTCCGTCAGCACGTGTTGGCGCAAGCGGCAGAGTGACACAGCCGGCGCGGACGCCGTACACTCCCGCCGGTTTGCGCGAATTTCATCAATGCTGCTTGGCATTTGAGCGGAAAATCGCCGGCATGGGCCACGAGAGTTTCATAATGGCGTCGTAGCGACGCCACAGAGTGCATCCATCATACGGCAGTATCGGGAACAGACTGGGGTGTGTGAGGGGACGTCGGAGGATCGACGATGGCCGTCCAGTTCGCTTGCAACACCCCAAAGCCCGTAACGTACGATTTTGGCCGACCAAAATGCCCGCGCTGCGGCAACACGTTGCTGATCGCGGAGGCGTCCGCCTTCAATCTTAGAGGTCGCATCCGCCACGCTTGGTCGTGCGACGATTGTGACCACGAGTTTGTCACCTCCATCACCTTGTGGCCGCGTTAGCCCTTTTCGGGCCATGGCCGTTGTCGTGTCAGTCCTTGTCGCATCAGTCTTTTGTCGCGTCAGTCTTGTCGCGTCAGTCCCTTGTCGCGTCAGTCCAGTATCGCGTTACCTGTATCGTGTTAGTGGAGTAGTCGTGAGCCTCGCGCAGTGCCGCCGCACCTGTGCGAAGCCGCAAGCGGTTGCCCCGCGTCCATAGAGCGACCGAAGCGCCAGCTCGCGAAGACCGGATCGCGCCGGCATGTTGCGTTTGTTGGAGGCGCGACGTGAAGTGACCCGCCGGACCCGCGCATGCGGCCGGCGGGTTCTTTTTTGCCGTCTGCGGGTTCTTTTTTGCCGTCTTGCGAGGAGCAAAAGACGGCGGCGGCAATACAATCAAGGCACGTCCAGGTCGCGCTTGGCGGACCATTGTTCCTTGGTCTCGCCGACAAAATCGGCCAAGCGGCCGGCCGCGATCGCGGCGCGCGCTCCCGCCATCAGGTCCTGATAATAAAACAGATTGACGATCGAGAGCAGCGTGCCGCCCAGCGTCTCGCCGCTGCGGAACAGATGATGCAGGTAAGCGCGCGAGAAATCGCGCGCCGCGCCACAGCGGCTTTCCGGATCGAGCGGCCGCGGATCGTCGGCGTGCTGCGCGTTCTTGATGTTGATCGGGCCGAAGCGGGTGAACGCCAGGCCGTGGCGGCCGTTGCGCGTCGGCATCACGCAATCGAACATGTCGATGCCGCGCGCGACCGCTTCAAGCAGATCGGCCGGCGTACCGACGCCCATCAGGTAGCGCGGCCGGTCGGCCGGCAGCGCCGGCACGGTTTCGGCAACGATGCTCAGCATGACGTCCTGGGGCTCGCCGACGGCGAGGCCGCCGATGGCATAGCCGGGAAAGCCGATATCGACGAGCGCTCGCGCGCTTTCCGCCCGCAGCGCCGGGTCGTCGCCGCCCTGCACGATGCCGAACAGCGCCCGGCCGGGCGCGGCGCCTTCGAAGGCGCGCTTGCAGCGCTCAGCCCAGCGCAGCGACAGCTTCATCGCGCGTTCGATATCGCTGCGCTCGGCTGGAAGCCGCACGCATTCATCGAGCTGCATGGCGATGTCGGAACCGAGCAGCATCTGCACCGCGATGGCGCGCTCGGGCGTCAAGTCGAGCATCGCGCCGTCGATATGAGAGCGGAAGGTGACGCCGTCTTCGGTGATCTTCCGCAGTGGCGACAGCGACATCACCTGAAAGCCGCCGGAGTCGGTCAGGATCGGATACGGCCAACGCATGAAAGCGTGCAGCCCACCGAGCGCGGCAATGCGTTCGGCGGAAGGCCGCAGCATCAGGTGATAGGTGTTGCCGAGCAAAATCTCGGCGCCGGAGGCGCGCACGTCGTCGTGATGCACGCCCTTGATCGAGGCCTGCGTGCCGACCGGCATGAAGGCCGGCGTATGCAGGACGCCGTGCGCCGTCGTCACCGCGCCGGTGCGCGCCGCGCCATCGGTGGCTATCAGGCGGAATGAAAAGGGTTCGGCCATGATGTTTAAGACGCGCGAAACAGCAAACAGGCGTCACCATAGGAATAAAACCGATAACCGCTTTCGATCGCATGCGCATAGGCGCGCTGCATCGTCTCAAGTCCGCAAAAGGCGCAGACCAGCATGAACAAGGTCGAGCGCGGCAGATGAAAATTGGTCAGCATCGCGTCCGCCACGCGGAAACGGTATCCCGGCGTGATGAACAACGCCGTCTCGCCGGAAAACGCCGACAGCGGGCCATCGGCGGCGGCGGCGCTTTCGAGAAGCCGCAGCGCCGTCGAGCCGACCGCCACGATGCGCCCGCCGCTGTGCCGCGTCGCATTGAGCGCCGCCGCGGTCTCGGCGCTGACGCTGCCCCATTCCGGCTGCATGCGGTGACCCGCCGTGTCTTCGGCCTTGACTGGCAGGAAGGTGCCGGCACCGACATGGAGCGTGACCCGATGCAGCGCGACGCCGCGGGCACGCAGCTCTTGCACGATCGCCTCCGTAAAGTGCAAGCCTGCGGTCGGCGCCGCAACGGAACCCTCCTCGCATGCGAACATGGTCTGATAGTCGGCGCGGTCATGCTCGTCGGGGGCACGGCGACCGGCAATGTAGGGCGGCAGCGGCATGTCGCCACGCTCGGCCAGCGCCTGGTCGAGCGCGGCGCCGTGAAACGCAAAAGCGAGCGTGATTTCGCCGCCCTCCCCTTTGGCTTCGACCGTGGCGTCGAGTTGATCGAGGAAGCAAACGCGGCCTTCGCTGCCGAAGCGCACGACGTCGCCGACCGCAAGCCGCTTGCCCGGTTTTGCCAAAGCGCGTCCAGCGCGAGCCGTCGAGGCGTTTGATGAGGTTCGCGGCGATCGCCGGTTCGCGGTCGCCGCGGCCGATGCGGCGGCCGTGCAGACTTGCCGGGATGACTTTGGTGTCGTTGACGACCAGCGCGTCGCCGGCGCGCAACAACTCCGGCAGATCACGCACCGTGCGATCCTCGAGCGTCGCGGTCGCGCCGGGACGCACCACCAGGAGGCGCGCGGCGTCGCGCGGCGAAGACGGCCGCAACGCAATGCGGTCTTCCGGCAAAATGAAGTCGAAGAGATCGGTGCGCATGCTTCGGCGACGCAGCCCCGCTTGGCGCGGTCATGAGCGGATGATCGCGGACTTATTTGCCCGAATCGCCTTTGCCGGAATTGCCTTTGCCGGATTTATCGCCGACCATGCGATCGTCCATGAAGCGAACCGCGATCGGCCGGCCGGCGATCGCGCCGGCCATACCGGCGCTGAAGTGCATCGGCGTGCAGCGCTTGAGCGCCGCGTCCACGGCTTCGCGATAGATGTTGCGCACCTCGACCGACACGTCGTGCGTTGTGTAAGTCATGCGCGCCGGCGCAAGCAGCTCGCCATCGCGCTTAAAGGCGAAAAGGATCGTATATTCCATGCCCTGACGGGCCTTGTCCTTCGGCGGCGGCACCCAGCAGACGCGGAGCACCTCAAACATTTCCTGTATCGAATTGACCAACTGGCCGTCGTCACGCTTATCGGTCGCGGGTTTGTCCTTGGCTGCCTCTTCGGCCGCAGCCACGGTCAACCGCAACGTCTCGCCAATCGCCGGCAGGTATTGCGGGAAACACGGACCGTCGTGGAAGACACTGCAAAACGACGGATGACACGGATGTCCGCTGAGCACGCTGCACGGTGCCGGCGTCAGGCCGCGATCCAACTGCGCCCGGGCCTCCGTCGCAGCACCGAGCGCGGCAACAGCGATCGCGCCGCAAACAACTGCAATAGCGCTGCGGGCCAAGTGCATGATGTTACGATCCCACGTCGGCCGCGACCTGCATCGCAACGATGCGGTCGGGGTCGCTCGGCGGCTCACCGCGTTTGAGCTGGTCGATCACGTCCATGCCATGGACGACCTCGCCGACCACCGTATACTGGCCATTGAGGAACGAGCCCTCCTGGAACATGATGAAAAACTGACTGTTGGCCGAATGGGGATTGCTGGTGCGCGCCATGCCGACGGTGCCGCGCTTAAACGGCACCTTGGAGAACTCGGCCTTCAGATCCGGATGTTTCGAGCCGCCGGTGCCGTTGCCGAATTCGCCGTCGCCGGTTTGCGCCATGAAGCCATCGATGACCCGGTGGAACGGCACGTCATCATAGAACTGCTCGCGCGCCAACATCTTCAGACGCTCGGCATGACCGGGCGCGATATCGTTGCGCAGCGCGACGATGACGTCGCCGCGCGTGGTGCGGAAAATCAGCGCATTCTCCGGATCGGTCCCCGAAGGGAGCGACGGGCTATCCTGCGATGAAGACAATGTGAAAATCCTCCGCTGTTCTTTCGTTGCTTCCACTTGCCTATGGCTCGATCGTGGCCTTCTTGATGTAATCGAGGTTGCCGAATTTGCTTGCCAGATAGGCATTGCCCTCGGCTTGAAGCTTGCCCTGATCCGGCCCGAGGCCGCGGGGAGCACCTTCGCCATAGCCGCTATATAGGGAGTCCACGACCTTCATGCCCGACACGACCTGGCCGAACGGCGTGAAACCCTGGCTGTCGAGATTGCTGTTGTCGCCGAAACTGATGAACACCTGGGTGGTGCGCGTATTCGGGCCCGCGGTCGCGAATGTGACGAAAGAGCGTTTGTTGGAAATCCGCGGCGGATCGTCCTTGATCCGCGCCTCCTTCCAAACGGCCGACACCTTTGGATCGCCGTTGACACCGAACTGCACCATGAAGCCTTCGATCACGCGGAAGAACCGCGTATCGTTGTAAAAGCCGCTCTTGACGAGGTTGTAGAAGCGATCGGCGCCGTTGGGCGCCCAGTCGCGATGCACCTCGATGACGAATGGGCCTTTGCTGGTATCGAAATCGACCCGATAGACTGCCGGAGCCTGTTCCTTCAAGGCGGCCGGATTCATCAGCGCCTGCGGGAAAGCCGGCGCAGCGGTGGCGAGCAAGATCAGGACGGCAAGGGCGCGGATAAGGATGCGGGTCATGTCATCTCCCGGATGAGGCCCTGTCAGGTGTTTTTAGGCTTTGGCGAATTTCTTTTTCAAGCGCGCGGCGACGACGGCGGGCACGAAGGCGGAAATGTCGCCGCCCATGCTGGCGATCTGGCGCACCAAGGTGGCGGTGATCGGGCGAACCTCCGGCGACGCCGGCAGAAACACGGTCTGCACGGCCGGCGCCATGGCGGCATTCATGCCCGCCATCTGCATTTCGTAGTCGAAGTCGGCGGCATCGCGCAGGCCGCGGATGAGAATGGTCGCTCCGGCCCGCTGGGCGGCGGCGACGACAAGATCGCCAAAGGTGGTGCAGACGATGTCGCAGCCGGCGCTGCGGCCAAGCGGCGCGCTGATCTCTTCGAGCATGGCGAGCCGCTCCTCGACCGAGAATACCGGCGTCTTGCCGGGATGGATGCCGACGGCAAGCACCAGGCGATCGGCCAGCCGCACGGCGCTCCGCACAACGTCGAGATGACCATTGGTAATGGGGTCGAACGACCCGGCGAAAAGCGCGATACGCGGCATGCGGCGGGTCTAGCCCGCGAACCCCATGACCGCAAGACGGTTGTCCCCAAAAGGACAACGCCCGCGGGCCCATCGCATTGTTTCTGACCGGCGGCTATTTCAACCTCGGCGCCATCGCCGGTATTTTCGACCCGAGCGCCGAGCGTGTTTGTCATCTGCATCTCTATCGTCTGACCGGCGCAGTCGTTGACGCTGCGCGACGGCCACTTTCCCCTTCGGTACAAGCCGTCGGGCCCGCGAATGGCGTTCGGCGTAAGCGCTATGCTGCCGAAAATGCTAAATTCGCCATTTCATTTTATTCTCAAAGGCTTATCGAAAGTCGCTAAATTGTGATGGTCATCAAAGAACGACTCGGCCTTAACGGCAAAACTGACATCCGATGGGATTGCGACCCCACGAAAGATCGGGCCGCGGAACAGGGGTCGGGTGTCATGCTCAAAGCTGCTTATGCCGTTTGTGCTGCCGCAATCGTCGCCGCCGCTTTTGTCGCTACGCTCAGCCTTTCGGCGCAGGTCGAGGCCCGCGGCTCCGTGCCGGGCGTCAAAATGGATCGGGCCGACACGCGGCCGCTGGCGCGCGATTGTTCGCGGAACGCTTGGCCGTATTTTGAAGCCGATTGCCTGCGGGATACCCGCAATTCGTTCGGGCAAGCGCGCAATGTCCGCCTCGTTTCAGCCGATCGCCTGACGGCAGTGGGGGCGCACTAGGGGGCCGGGCCGGGCATTTCCCGGTCCGCCTCCATTTTATCGCGGCGCTTTTTGCGGTAAGAGCCCGGCAGCACAAACGGCTGCCGGCGCCATGATCGTCCTGATCGACAATTACGACAGCTTCACCTTCAACCTGGTCCATTATCTCGGGGGACTGGGCGAAGAGGTGCGCGTGCACCGCAACGACAAGATCACCAGCCGCCGCGGTCCTCGCGGCGGATCCCGACGCGATAGTGCTTTCCCCCGGCCCCTGCACCCCAAAAGAAGCCGGCATCTGCCTTGATCTCATTGCCGCGGCGTCCGACAAGATCCCGATCCTCGGCGTCTGCCTCGGCCATCAGGCGATCGGCGATGCTTTCGGCGGCAAGGTGGTGCGTGCCCCTACCCCCGTGCATGGCAAGCTCTCGACCATCCGTCATGGCGGCACCGGCGTCTTCCGCGGCATCAACGGGCCGTTCCAGGCGACGCGCTATCATTCGCTGGTCGTCGACCGCCCGAGCCTGCCGAACGATCTCACCGTCTCGGCCGACACCGAGGATGGCCTCATCATGGGGCTCGCGCACCGGCGGCTGCCGGTGCATGGCGTGCAATTCCATCCCGAAAGCATCGCCTCCGATCACGGCCACCTGATGCTGAAGAACTTTCTCGACATCGCTGCCGCGTGGAACGCAGCGAGCGGGCGGCGCGCCGCTCTCCCAACCGGCCCGCGACAGCGGCCCGCGCCCGTCGAAGTGAGAGCTTGACCGTGACCGACGCATTCAAGGGACTGATCGGCAAGGTCGCGACCGGAGCCACGCTCAGCCGCGAGGAGGCGTCCGGCGCTTTCGACCAAATGATGTCGGGCGAGGCGACGCCGTCGCAGATGGGCGCGCTGTTGATGGCGCTGCGCGTGCGCGGCGAGACGGTCGATGAGATCACCGGCGCGGTGTCGGCGATGCGGGCGAAAATGCTGCGGGTTACCGCGCCGCCGGATGCGATCGACGTCGTCGGCACCGGCGGCGACGCGTCCGGCTCGTTCAATATTTCGACCTGCGCCGCGCTCATCGTCGCCGGCGCCGGCGTGCCGGTCGCCAAGCACGGCAATCGCGCGCTGTCCTCGCGCTCCGGCGCGGCCGACGTGCTCACCGCGCTTGGCGTCAATATCAACCTGACGCCGGAGGCGATCGGGCGCTGCATCGCCGAGGCCGGCATCGGCTTCATGTTTGCGCCCGCCCATCACCCGGCGATGAAGAACGTCGCCGCGACCCGGGTCGAACTCGGCACCCGCACGATCTTCAATCTGCTCGGCCCGCTGTCCAACCCCGCCGGCGTGCGGCGGCAAATGATCGGCGTGTTTTCGAAGCAATGGACCAAGCCGCTGGCGCTGGTTTTGAAAAATCTCGGCGCCGAGCGGGTGTGGGTGGTGCACGGCTCCGACGGGCTCGATGAGATCACCACGTCCGGGCCGACCAGCGTCACCGCGCTCGAAGACGGCCACATCAAGACCTTCGAGATTTCGCCGGACGAACTCGGCCTGCGCAAGGTCAAGCCGGAGGCGTTGCGCGGCGGCGACGCCGAGACCAACGCCAAGGCGGTGCAGACCGTCCTGCAAGGCAAGGCTTCCGCTTTTCGCGACGTCGCGCTCCTCAATGCGGCGGCGGCGCTCGTGGTCGCCGGCAAGGCGAAAGACCTCACGGACGGGCTGCATGCCGCCGCCCATTCGGTCGATTCCGGCGAAGCCGAGGGGCGGCTCGGGCGGCTGATCGCGGTATCGAACGATGTCTGACATCCTCGCCAAGATCGCCATCTACAAGCGCGAAGAAATCGCCGCGGCGAAGCGCCTGCGTCCGCTCGGCGCGCTCGAACGCGAGGCCAAAACCGCGAGCGCTCCGCGCGGGTTTTTGGCGGCCATCGAACGACGGCTCGCCGGCGGCGACTATGCGCTGATCGCCGAGGTCAAGAAGGCAAGCCCGTCGCGGGGACTGATCCGCGAGACATTCGATCCGCCGGCGCTGGCCGCTGCCTATGCGCAAGGCGGCGCGACCTGCCTGTCGGTGCTCACCGACACGCCCTCGTTCCAGGGCGCGCTCGATCATCTGCGCGCGGCGCGCGCGGCTTGTGCGCTGCCGGTGCTGCGCAAGGATTTCATGTACGATCCCTATCAGGTGACCGAAGCGCGCGCCGCCGGCGCCGACTGCATCCTCATCATCATGGCCGCGGTCGACGATGCCGCGGCAGCGGAGCTCGAAGCGGCGGCGTTGGCGCTCGGCATGGATGTTCTGGTCGAGGTCCATGACGAGCCGGAGCTTGAACGCGCGCATGCGGCTCACATCGCGGCTCATCGGCATCAACAATCGAAACTTGCGAACGTTCGAGACGACGCTCGCGACCGCCGAGCGGCTGGCGGGTTTGATCCCGAAGGACCGTGTCATGGTCGGCGAGAGCGGCATCTTCGTGCCGGACGATCTCGCCCGGCTCGCCAAGGCCGGCATTTCGACCTTCCTGGTCGGCGAAAGCTTGATGCGCCAGGCCGACGTCGCCGCCGCGACGCGCGCGCTTCTTGCCCGAAACGTCGCGCTCGCTCCGGCCCGGTGAATTGTGGCCGGGCCAAAAAAGCTGACCCATCTCGGCGCCCGCGGGCAAGCGCGCATGGTGGACGTTTCGGCCAAGGCCGTGACGGAACGCGAGGCGGTGGCCGAGGGTTGCGTGTTGATGCAGGCGGCGACCCTCGACATCGTGCGCCAAGGCGATGCGAAAAAGGGTGACGTGCTCGGCACCGCCCGCATCGCCGGCATCATGGCGGCGAAGCGCACCCACGAACTGATCCCGCTGTGCCACCCGCTTGCTATTTCGCAGGTCGAAGTCGATCTGACGCCGAACGCCAAATTGCCCGGCATCGAGGTGCGCGCGCGCGTCAAAGTCGCGGGCAAGACCGGCGTCGAGATGGAGGCGCTCACCGCCGTCGCCGTCGCCTGCCTCACCGTCTATGACATGGTGAAGGCGGTTGACCGCGGCATGCGCATCGAGGGCATCCGGCTGGTCGAAAAAAGCGGCGGCCGCAGCGGCCATTACCGCGCAGAGGAATAGGTCGTGAGGTCCCTGCTCTCGGTCGCCGAAGCGCTCGAACGCGTGCTCGAACACGCTTCACCGCTGTCGGCCGAGGAGGTGCCGTTGTCCGAGGCTGCCGGGCTCGTGCTCGCCTACCCGCTCAAGGCGCGGCGCACCCAGCCGCCAGCCGACGTGTCGGCGATGGACGGCTACGCCGTGCGCGCCGCCGACGTGGCGAAGGTGCCGGCGCAGCTGGCGATCGTCGGCGAGGTCGCGGCCGGGCGGCCGTTTGCGCATCCCATCGGCGCCGGCGAGGCAGCGCGCATTTTTACCGGCGGCGTGATGCCGGGGGGCGCCGACGCAGTGGTGATCCAGGAACACACCAAGCGCGACGGCGATCATGTGACCGTGGAAAAGTCCTCGCCGAAGGGCCGGCACATCCGCCGGCAAGGCTTGGATTTCAAGGAGGGCGAGGCACTGCTTGCGGCCGGCCATCGGCTCACGGCGCGCGATCTCGCACTCGCCGCCGGCATGAATCATCCGCTGGTCCCGGTGCATCGACGACCCAAGATCGCGCTGTTCGCCACCGGCGACGAACTGGTGCCGGCCGGCACCGAGCCGGCGCCCGGCCAGATCGTATCG
Source organism: uncultured Alphaproteobacteria bacterium (assembly GCA_963829395.1). Lineage (GTDB taxonomy): Bacteria > Pseudomonadota > Alphaproteobacteria > Rhizobiales > Xanthobacteraceae > BOG-931. Next base: position 364,488 of record CAWHHX010000012.1, read on the forward strand.
TCCAACAATTTTGCGCTCGCGGCGCTGGCGCGCAGCGAAGGGGCAGAGGTCGACGATCTCGGCATTGTCGCCGACCGGCTCGATGAGACCGTCGCCGCCGTTCGGCGCGCGCGCGACGGCGGCGCCGACGTCCTCGTCACGTCGGGCGGCGCCTCCGTCGGCGACTACGATCTGGTGCAGAAGGCCTTTACCGCCGAGGGCATGGACTTGTCGTTCTGGCGGCTGGCGCTGCGTCCCGGCCGCCCGTTGATGCACGGGCGGCTCGGCGACATGCATGTGCTCGGCGTTCCGGGCAATCCGGTCTCCGCTTTCGTCTGTGGCTTTCTGTTCCTGGTGCCGCTGATTCGCCGTCTCGCCGGCCGCACCGATCTCGCGCGGCCAATCGAATCGGCCATGCTCGGCGTCGACCTTCCGGAGAACGACGAGCGCGCCGACTATTTGCGCGCGACCTTGAGCAACGACCCGCGGGGTCTGGTCGCAACGCCGTTCCCGGTCCAAGACAGTTCCATGATGGCGCCGCTGGCCAAGGCCGATTGCCTGATCGTTCGCGAGCCTCATGAACCGGCGGCGAAAATCGGCAGCCCGTGCCGGATCGTTAAGTTCGAGCATTAAGCGATCGTTTGGCGCGGCCCCCGCTTTCTTCACTTCAAATTAAATGGTTGCAGAACACATATGGAACGGATAGTGTCCGTTCATGATTTGTTTCGGCTGCACAGCGGCCAAATGGGGAAGCGCCGATGCTCACGCGCAAGCAAGCTGAACTCCTCCGCTTTATTCATGAGCGCCTCAAAGAGGCCGGCGTTCCGCCTTCCTTCGACGAGATGAAGGACGCACTCGACTTGCGGTCCAAATCCGGCATTCACCGGCTGATCACGGCGCTGGAGGAGCGCGGCTTCATTCGCCGCTTGCCGAATCGCGCGCGCGCCATTGAGGTCATCAAGCTTCCCGAATCGGTCGCGCATGGCATGGTGTCGGGCCGCGCGCGCGGTTTCACCCCGAGCGTGATCGAAGGCAATCTCGGCCGCGTGCGCGCCGCTTCCGAGGACGAAGGCGGCCGGCCGGTCGCCGTGCCGGTGATGGGCCGCATCGCCGCCGGCACGCCGATCGAGGCGATCCAGACCCGCAGCCACACCATCAACATGCCGTCGGACCTTCTGACCACCGGCGAGCATTTTGCGCTCGAAGTGCGCGGCAATTCGATGATCGAGGCGGGCATTCTCGACGGCGACATTGCGCTTCTCAAGCGCAGCGATGCCGCCGATACCGGCGACATCGTCGTCGCGCTGATCGACGACGAGGAAGCAACCCTCAAGCGCTTCCGCCGTCGCGGCGCCTCGATCGCGCTCGAGCCCGCCAATACCGCTTACGAGGTGCGCATCCTGCCGCCGAACCGCGTGCGCATTCAGGGCAAGCTGGTCGGCCTGTTCCGGCGCTACTGATCCGCTCAATCGTCCGCTTGGAGATCGTCGGACCGCGGCGTTGCGTCCCGCGGCGGCGGAGTTGGAGTTGCACGCAAATTGGGCGCAGCGTCGGCATTTGCAGCCGTGGCTGCATGCGTTGCTCGCGGCGCCCATGGCCGATCGAAATTCGGCGGCCGCGTGGAACTCAATCACAAAGCCGGAGCCGTTGCGGTGTAACGCCAGCGCCCCGCCCTCGCGCCATTGCTTGCGTCCGATCACGGTCGCGTCGCAATCGGGCGGCGCCTCGCGGGTGGCGACGATGACGGCGGCGCGGCGGCAATCCTCCTCGAACGCGTCCGGCGCGAGCACGTAGGAAACAAGCCGCCCGTCGGCGAGCTTGCCGATGCAGCCCGACGGATCGCAGGCGATGCCGTCGCCCAACGCCTTGTCGCTCGGAGTCGCGGCCGTCGGCGTCGGCGGCAAGCCATTCGCGGATCGCAAACGTATCGCCGCCGGTATGATGGAATGCGAGCCTGCCGTCGGCGCCGCGCACCGCGAATGTGCGGCCATCGGCGGCGACCAGAATATCCGGCACCGGCGTCCGCGCGGCGACAAAGACCGCCAACACGACGAATGCCAGGCCGCTCCAGCGCAGCGGCGTCTTGAATAGCCCGATCACCAGAAGCCCGGCCGTCGCCAGCAGAAGCGGTGCGGTGCCGAACGACGTGACGCGGCCGAAGGCGCCCGGCAGGCTCGCGACCCAGAGCGCGACCGCGTCCATCCAGGCGATGCCGTAACCCATTTGCCGCCAGAAAATGCCGTCGAAGCCGAACGGCATGGCGACCACGCCGAGAATGCCCATCGGCATCACCCAGGCCGAGACGACCGGCATGGCGAGGAGATTGGCGAGCACGCCATAAGGCGCGATGCGATGAAAATGGAACGCCGCATACGGCGTCGTGGCGAGGCCGGCGACCAGCGACGCGAGCACGAGGCTGACGATCTCGTTGACGCCCCACAACGCCGCGCGCGCGCCGAGCGACGAATCGGTTCCGGCCCGCGCCAACGGCAAGCCGTGCGCGTAGACGGCGATCAGCGCCAAGGTCGCCGCAAACGACATCTGGAAGCTCGGATGCACGACCGCTTCCGGCGCGAACAACAGAACCAGCAACGCGGCGATCGTCACCGTGCGCAGCGTCAGCACCGGCCGGTCGAGCATGACGCCGATGAGCACGATCGCGATCATGATGAAGGAGCGTTGCGTCGCCACCTCGGCGCCGGAGAGCACCAGATAGAAGCGCCGTCACCAGGAGCGCCGCCGAACGCCGCCCATTTCTTGATCGGCATCCGGTCGGCAAGCCCGGGGATCAAGCGCCAGCAGACGCGCGAAGGATGAAGAACACGACGCCGGCGACGACCGCCATGTGATAGCCGGAGATCGACAGAACGTGGCCGATGCCGGACACGAACATCGCGTCGTAGAGATACGGCGCGATCGCGTCGCGCTTGCCGGTGATCAGCGCCGACGCGATCGAGCCGACGTCGCCCGAAAGCACGGCGCGGATGCGCGCGTCGATGGCGTCGCGCAGCCCCTGGACGAAGGCATTCGCCCGCATCCGCACGGCTTGCCGCCGCCGGCGGCGTCGACGACCTTGATGGCGCCGTGCACGAAGCCCGACGCGCCGATGCGCTGGAAATAAAGATCGCGGGCGAAATCGTAGCTGCCGGGCCGCAGCGGCTGCAGCGGCGGATTGAGCTGCGCCTTCACCTCGACGAACGCGCCGGCCGGCGGCGCCGTGCCGCGGCGCACCGAGAGCCGCACCCGCTCCGGCTTGTCGTCGATGCGGTTGCCCTCGATCCGCTCGACGCGCAGCACGAAGCGGTCGGTGTTCTGGCTCTCTTCGCGCAGTTCGACGAAGCCCGCGAGCGACACGCCCTACGCCGGATAGCGCAACACCGGATGCTCGATCAGCGCGGTCTTGAGCGTCGCGACGGCAAAGCCCGCGGCGATGGCGAAAAAGCCGAGCGCCAACACGAAGGCCGACGGGTCGGCGTCGCAACAGCACCGCCGCGATCGCGGCGATGATGGCGAGCGGCGGCGCCGCCCACCAGGCCGGCTCATGATCGGCCGTGAAATAAAGGACGATGCCGGCGCCGAAGGCGACGGCAAACCACGGCAACAGGCGGCCGGCGCCGACCTCGATCGCGGCCCATTCGCGGATGCGCGCGGGAACGGCGAACTCGGCGTCGGGCCAGAGGCCGTTCCACCTGCGGCGCGCTCCGCCGACCGGCCAAGTTCTTACGCCGGCCCGCGCGCCAGTCCGCACGCGATCTTGCGGGTTGCCCTCGTCCACCACCGCGCGCCCCAAAAGCGAAAGAAGCCTTTCGCGCGCCCATTCTCGGTCGGAGGTTACACGACACGCGCGGGGCTTGGCGAGCCGCGCACAGGGGTGGGGCCGGGAGGTTTTGCAAAGGCATCCACGCCGTCGCGTTCAGCCTCGCGACCCGCCACCCTTCCCTCCCCCACAAGGAGGAGGGATTTGCTCAGCCGCCGGCGGAAACTTTCGCCCAGGTGTCGCGCAAGCCGACGGTGCGGTTGAAGACCAGCCGGTCGGGCTTCGAATCCGGATCGCGGCAGAAATAGCCCTGCCGTTCGAACTGCACCGCATCGTCTGAATTGTCGTCGGCCAGCGCCGGCTCGACGCGCGCGTCGGCAAGGATCTCAAGCGACTGCGGATTGAGATCGGCGGCAAAATCGGCGGCGTTCGGATCGGGCTTGAGGAACAGCGGATTGTAGAGCCGCACCTCGGCCGGGACCGAATCCGCGGCCGACACCCAGTGCATCGTCGCCTTCACCTTGCGGCCGTCGGGCGCGTTGCCGCCCTTGGTCGCCGGATCGTAGGTGCAGCGCAGTTCGACGACCTCGCCGGCCGCGTTCTTCACGACGTCGCGGCAGGTGATGAAATACGCATAGCGCAAGCCGCACTTCGGCGCCCGGCGACAAGCGGAAGAATTTCTTCGGCGGGTTCTCCATGAAATCGTCGCGCTCGATGAAAAGCTCGCGGCCGAAGCGGATGCGCCGCGTGCCGGCGCCGGCATCCTCGGGATGATTGACCGCCTCGAGCTCCTCGCTCTGGCCCTCGCGGATAATTCTCGATCACGACTTTCAACGGCCGCAGCACCGCCATGCGCCGCTGCGCGGTCTTGTTCAGATGCTCGCGGATGGAGAATTCGAGCATGCCGACATCGACGATGCTGTTGGCCTTGGCGACGCCGATGCGCTTGACGAAATCGCGAATGGCCGCCGGCGGCACGCCGCGGCGGCGCAAGCCCGCCAGCGTCGGCATGCGCGGATCGTCCCAGCCGCCGACATGCCCGCCGCGCACCAGTTCGGTGAGCACGCGCTTCGACAGTACCGTGTAGGTGAGATTGAGCCGGGCGAACTCGTATTGATGCGGACGCGACGGCACCGGCAGGTTCTGCAGGAACCAATCGTACAGCGGCCGATGGTCCTCGAATTCCAGCGTGCAGAGCGAATGGGTCACGCCCTCGATGGCATCGGACTGGCCGTGGGCGAAATCGTAGCTCGGATAGATGGTCCAGGCCGTGCCGGTGCGGGGATGGTCCGCATGCAGAATGCGATAGAGCACCGGGTCGCGCAGATTGATATTGCCGGACGCCATGTCGATCTTGGCGCGCAGGACGCGCGCGCCGTTGGGAAATTCGCCGGCACGCATGCGGCGGAACAGGTCGAGATTTTCCTCCACACCGCGGCCGCGATAGGGGCTCTCGGTGCCGGCCTCGGTCAAGGTGCCGCGGGTGAGCCGCATCTCCTCCTGGGTCTGGTCGTCCACGTAGGCCTTGCCGGCGCGGATCAGATATTCGGCCCATTCGTAGAGCCGCTCGAAATAGTCGGAGGCGTGATAGAGATGATCGCCCCAATCGAACCCGAGCCAGCGCACGTCGTGCTCGATGGCGTCGATATATTCCTGATCTTCCTTGGTCGGATTGGTGTCGTCGAAGCGCAGATTGCAATGGCCGCCGAATTCTTCCGCCACCCCGAAATTCAGGCAGATCGACTTGGCGTGGCCGATATGCAGATAGCCGTTCGGCTCGGGCGGGAAACGGGTGACGATCGCCTTATGCCGGCCGGCAGCCAGGTCGGCGCGAACGATGTCGCGAATGAAATCCTGACCCGCTTCCCGGACCGGCGTTTCCGTAACCGTCATGACCTGATCGCTTCCACATGGCCGCGGCGCGGCCGCCGGCGCGCCCGGATTGGACAAATTGGCCTGCGCGGTCAAGTCCGCAATCGGTGTCGGAACTCCTTAACTTCTTTTCGCTTCTAGCTGTGCTACACGGACCGCGGCCGGCAGGATCAAGACCCGAGAATGACCGTCGTTACCCGCTTCGCCCCCTCGCCCACCGGTTTTCTGCACATCGGCGGCGCGCGCACGGCGTTGTTCAACTGGCTTTATGCCCGCGGCCGCGGCGGCAAAATGCTGCTGCGGATCGAGGACACCGACCGCGAGCGTTCCACCCAGGCCGCGATCGACGCCATCCTCGACGGGCTGCGCTGGCTCGGCATCGACTGGGACGGCGAGGCGATCTACCAATTCTCCCGTTCGGCGCGGCACCGCGACATAGCCGAACAGCTTCTTGCCGCGGGGCATGCCTACCACTGCTATGCCAGCCCCGACGAGCTTACGCAGATGCGCGAAGCGGCGCGCCGCGAAGGCCGCGCCAAGCTCTATGACGGGCGCTGGCGCGACCGCGATCCGGCGGAAGCGCCGGCCGGCGTGAAGCCGACCATCCGCCTGAAGGCGCCGCTGACCGGCGAGACGGTCATCGAGGATCAGGTCCAGGGCCGGGTGGTCTGGCAGAACGAGAATCTCGACGATCTGGTGCTGCTGCGCTCCGACGGCACGCCGACCTACATGCTCGCGGTCGTGGTCGACGATCACGACATGGACGTGACCCATATCATTCGCGGCGACGATCATCTGACCAACGCCGCGCGGCAGAAACAGATCTACGACGCGCTCGGCTGGCCGGTGCCGATGATGGCGCACATTCCGCTCATTCACGGTCCCGACGGCTCAAAGCTCTCCAAACGGCACGGCGCGCTCGGCGTCGACGCCTATCGGGCCATGGGCTACCTGCCGGTTGCGCTCCGCAACTACCTCGTCCGGCTCGGCTGGAGTCACGGCGACCAGGAAATCTTTTCGACCGAGGAAATGATCGCCGCTTTCGATCTGCCGCAGATCGGCCGCTCGCCGGCGCGGTTCGATTTTGCCAAGCTCGAAAGCCTCAACGGCCATTACATCCGCAGCAGCCCCGATGCGGCGCTGCTTGAGGCGATCGATCAGCTGCTGCCGCATCTGGCGGGCGGCAATGTCATCGCCGCCAAGATGACCCCGCATCTGCGCGCGCAATGGCTGACCGCCATGCCGAGCTTGAAGGAGCGGGCCAAGACGCTGGTCGATCTCATTGACGGCGCACATTTTTTACTGGCCGACCGGCCGATTCCGTTGGATGACAGAGCAACCGGTCTGTTGACGCCTGAGGCGAAGGCCTTGCTGCAAGGCGCCGGCAACGAACTCGCCGGCGTCGAGCCCTGGACCGCGGAAGCCATGGAGCAGGCGGTGCGCGCCTTTGCCGAGCGCAAAGGCGCCAAGCTCGGCTCGGTGGCGCAGCCGTTGCGCGCGGCGCTCACCGGCCGCACAACGTCGCCCGGCATTTTCGAGGTGCTGGTCGTGCTGGGTAAAGCCGAGAGCCTGGCGCGCATCGCCGATCAGGTCAGCCTCGAGAATGGCACACGCCGCGCCGGCTGATTGTGCGGCCTGCTCCGGCGCTGCGGGTACCGCGACAGTTTGGTAACTTGTTCCTCACCGGCTGGCGCTACCCTTATCCGCTGCCTATTTTCTTGCAGTGCACACTCCGTTGGGCTACGCCAATGGAGCCGGAACGGCGGTGTTACAAAGCTTTTTAGCCGCAACGCCGCGTGCACCGCACTGTTGAGGCCATCAACAAACTGAGGTGCGATCATGGACGCGAAGACCAGCACCAGCAACACCAAGACCGGCACGCTGACACTCGGCGACAAGAACCACTCGTTCCCGCTTTACGAGGGGACGATCGGTCCCGAAGTGATGGACATCAGCAAGCTCTACGCCCAGACCGGAATCTTCACCTACGATCCGGGCTTTACCTCGACCGCCAGCTGCGAATCCAAGATCACCTATATCGACGGCGACAAGGGCGTGCTGCTCTATCGCGGCTATCCGATCGAAGATCTGGCCGAGCACGGCGACTTCCTCGAGACCTGCTATCTGCTCCTCTACGGCGAGCTGCCGACCGCGTCGCAAAAAGAAAATTTCGACGACCGCGTGGTCCACCACACCATGGTCCACGAGCAGATGAGCCGGTTTTTTCAAGGCTTCCGCCGCGACGCCCACCCGATGGCGGTGATGGTCGGCTGCGTCGGCGCGCTCTCGGCCTTCTATCACGACTCCACCGACATCACCGATCCGACCCAGCGCATGATTGCCTCGATCCGCATGATCGCGAAAATGCCGACGCTGGCGGCGATGGCCTACAAATATTCGATCGGACAGCCGTTCATCTATCCGAAGAACGATCTCGACTACGCCTCGAATTTCCTGCGCATGTGCTTTGCGGTGCCGTGCGAGGAGTACAAGGCCAACCCGGTCGTCGCCCGCGCCATGGATCGCATCTTCATCCTGCACGCCGATCACGAGCAGAACGCGTCGACCTCGACGGTGCGGCTGGCCGGCTCGACCGGCGCCAACCCGTTTGCCTGCATCGCCGCCGGCATCGCCTGTCTTTGGGGGCCCGCCCATGGCGGCGCCAACGAAGCGGCGCTGAAAATGCTCGGCGAGATCGGCTCGGTCGATCGCATCCCCGAATTCGTCAAGCGCGCCAAGGATCCCGACGATTCGTTCCGCCTGATGGGTTTCGGCCACCGCGTCTATAAGAACTACGATCCGCGCGCCAAAATCATGCAGAAAACTTGTCACGAGGTGCTGAACGAGCTTGGCGTCAACGATCCGCTGTTCGACGTCGCCATGGAGCTCGAACGCATCGCGCTGCATGACGATTACTTCATCCAGAAACGGCTGTACCCGAATGTGGATTTCTATTCGGGCATTACGCTGCGTGCGATGGGCTTCCCGACCACGATGTTCACGGTGTTGTTCGCGCTGGCGCGCACCGTCGGCTGGATCGCCCAGTGGAAGGAAATGATCGAGGACCCGCACCAGAAGCTCGGGCGCCCGCGCCAGCTCTATACCGGCGCGCCGCGGCGCGACTACCAGCCGATCTCGCGGCGGAAGTGACCGTCCGTCATTGCGAGGAGCCAACGGGTCCGGCCCGAAGTGGCCGGCCCGATGATAAGCTCCGCGACGAAGCAATCCGGTTCGTCTCGGTAGGCTGGATTGCTTCGCTCCGCTCGCAATGACGAGTTTCTAGAAATGACTGTATGACGCGCGGGGAAATGTAAGCTCCCTGCCGTCGTGCATGAAGCGCGCGCCCTCGCCCGCCTGCACACGGCCGATCTCGGTCACGGCAACGCCCGCCGCCTGCGCCGCCGCCCGAAAATCCGGAAGTTTGCCCGGCGCCAGCGTCAGCGCGATCTCGTAGTCATCACCGCCGGTGAGCGCCGTTTCAAGCAACGCGGGTACGGCGGCAACCGCGGCGCGAGCGGCATCGGACAACGGCACCTGCGACGCATCGATATCGGCCGCGACCGAAGAAGCGCGGCAGAGTTTGGCGAGGTCGCCGGCAAGTCCGTCGGACACATCGATCGCCGCCGATGCATAGTGCAGCACCGCTTCGGCGAGCGCATTGCGCGGCTCCGGCAGCAGATAGCGCTCTTGCAAATCGCGCCGCCGCCGCGTCGTTGAGACGCCAGGGCGTTGCCAGGCCGCGATCGCGCCGCAGTTTTAGGCCGAGCGCCGCATCGCCGATGGTACCGGTGACGACGACGGCGTCGCCCGGCTTGGCCGTCGAGCGCCGCACCATTTTGCCATGCGGCACCGCGCCGAACGCCGCAATCGAGACCGACGTCGGCCCAGGCGTGTGGTCGGTGTCGCCGCCAAACAGCGGACAGCCATAGCGCGCCGCATCTGCGCCGAGGCCGGCCGCGAAGGCGCCGAGCCAAGCTTCGTCGGTGCCGGCGGGGAGTGCCAGCGACAGCAAAAAGCCGAGCGGCCTCGCGCCCTTGGCGGCAAGGTCGGAGAGATTCATGCGCAACGCCTTGCGCGCGATGTCCTCTGGCCGGTCGTCGGGAAAGAAATGGACGCCGGCAATGACGCCGTCGGTCGTGAGCACGAGATCGCAGCCGGGCGGCGGGGTGAGCACGGCTGCATCATCGATCAGCCCGAGCGCGCCCGGCGTCGTGGCAAGCGGGCGGAAATAACGCGCAATCAGGCGGTCTTCGGCCGTTTCGGTGGTCTTCGGCATCGCGCGGCCCGTCGGCAGGTTGTGCTAATGGTCTACCAGCGCTGAGACCCTTAAGGAAATGCCGTGGAACCGTTCGACCTTTACTCGCCGCTGATCGACGCCGACCCGTTTCCCTATTACGCGGCGCTGCGCGAAAAATACCCCTGCTATTGGAGCGACGGCGCGCAGCTTTGGATCCTGTCGCGCTACGACGACATCGTCGAAGCGGCCCGCGATTGGCAAACGTTCTCGTCAGCCGCCGGCAACATGATCGACGAGCTTCCCGGGCGCGCCGGCGCGACGCTCGGAACCACCGATCCGCCGCGCCACGACCGGCTGCGCGCCTTGAGCCAGGCCGCGTTCCTCAAGCGCAATCTCGACCGCCTCGTCGAGCCGACGCTGGAGATCGCCGACCGCTCGCTCGACCGCATCGTCGAACAAGGGACGTTCGAGTTCATCAACGATTTCTCCAGCCAGATCACGGTCGGCTTGTTGTTCCGCACCATGGGCCTGCCGGATCGCGATCATGCCGAGATCAGGCGGAAAGTCATCCTCGCGGTCTCGACCGACAAGGCAGCCAAAGGGCGCACCCCCGAGCACATCGCCGCCTTCCAGGAGCTCAGCGATTTTCTCACCGCGGAAGTGGCGGCGCGGAGGACCAATCCGACCGACGATTTGATCACCCACCTGGCCGAAGCCGAGATCGACGGCGACCGGCTCTCGGAGCGCGAGGTCGTGCTGACGACCGCGACGTTCGTCATGGCGGGCGTGGAGTTGCTCTCGAGCTTCATGAGCATGTTCGCGCTCAATCTCCACGACTATCCCGAAGCGCGGCGGCGCCTCGTGGCCGACCCGGCACTGATCGCACCGGCGATCGAGGAATCGTTGCGCTTCAACACCTCGGCACAGCGCTTCAAACGCGTCGCCACGCGCGACATCGCGCTGCACGGCGAAACCATCCATGCCGGCGACAAGGTGGCGCTGGCGTTCGGCTCGGGCAATCGCGACGCACGAAAATTTCCCGATCCCGACACGTTCGATATCGGCCGCCGGCCGCTCGGGCATCTCGGCTTCGGCTCCGGCAAGCATTTTTGCCTGGGCAGCCAGATGGCGCGGCTGGTGACCGAAGTCGCCATGCGGCGCTTTCTCGAGCGCGTGCCGGACTATCACCTCACCGTCGACCAGCTGGCGTGGAATTCGTCGTCGAATTTCAGGAGCCCGACGGCGCTGCCGTTCGCGCGCGGCGTTTAGCTATTCGCGAACTCGTCGGCGCGCAGCGCGCGGGCGAGCTGATCGAGCACGGCATTGATCATGCCGGTCTCGTCCTTGTCGACGAAGGCGGAAGCGACGTCGACATATTCCGACATGACGACGCGCGCCGGCACGTCGCGCCGGCAGGCAAGCTCGTAGGCGCCGGCGCGCAGCACCGCGCGCAGCACCGCCTCGACGCGCTTGAGCGGCCAGCCGCTCGCCAGAGCCGCGTCAATCTGCGGATCGAGCGTCCGCTGCTCGCGCACCACGCCGCCGACGATATCGCGAAAAAACGCCGCCTCCGCCGGGAGGTATTGCGCGCCTTCGACGTCGCCGCCAAGCCAATGGCTTTCGAACTCGGTGAGAATCTCATTGAGGCCGGTGCCGGCGAGGTCCATCTGGTAGAGCGCCTGCACCGCGGCAAGCCGCGCGGCGCCGCGCTTGTTCGCCTTCCGGGACTCGGTTGCGACGGCGCGCGCCATGCTCATTTCCCCGTCAGCTGACGCTTGACGCGGATCAGAGCGAGCGCGGCGCGGGCGGCATCGCCGCCTTTATCCTGCTCTTCCATGCGGGCGCGGGCGAACGCTTGCGACTGGGTATTGACGGTGATGATGCCGTTGCCGATGGGCAGCGCGTGCGCCATCGACAGCGCCATCAATCCGCGTGCGGATTCTTGCGAAACGATCTCGAAATGGATGGTGTCACCGCGGATGACGCAGCCGAGCGCGACGATGCCGTCATACGAACGGCGCTTGCGCCGCGCGGCGTCGACCGCCATGGCGATGGCGGGCGGAATTTCGAGCGAGCCGGGGACGCTGATGCGCTCGACTTCGGCGCCCGCTTCCTTGAGCACCTTCATCGCGCCGTCAAGCAGCGCATCGGCAAGGTCGTCGTAATAGCGCGCTTCGACGATCAGGACGCGCGCGCCCTTAACGTTATCTTTTTGACGTTTGCCTTGTCGCGGCCCGGCCATTGCAGCGCTCCGTGCTTGGGCGGCGGTGGTAGCAAGCGGGAGCGGTGCGAACAAGCCGCCACTCAATCGGCCCGGACAGCCTCCAAAAGACGCGCGGCGTAGCGGGCCATTTGATCGACTTCCAGATTCAGGCGCGCGCCGGCGCGAAGGCTGCCGAATGTTGTCACCTTCAAGGTGTGCGGAATGAGCAGCACGGAAAACGTGTCGCCTTCGACCGCGTTGACTGTCAGCGAGACGCCGTCGAGCGCGACCGAGCCTTTTTGTGCGATGAACCGGGACAGGGCAGCCGGTGCGCGCAGCGACAACCGCGCCATGTCGGGCAAATCCTCGCGCGCCGCGAGATCGGCGATGCCGTCGACATGGCCGCTGACCAGATGCCCGCCAAGCTCGTCGCCCAACCGCAGCGAACGTTCGAGGTTGAGTTTGGTGCCGCGCTGCCATTCGCCCGCGGTTGTCACGCTCAGCGTTTCAGCGGCTACGTCGACCGCAAAGAAGGCGCGATTGCCTCGCCGCCCCCGTTCGACGACCGTCAGGCACGGGCCTGAACAGGCGATCGAAGCGCCGATCTCGATGGTGTCGGGATCGTAGCCGCAGCCGACGGTCAGGCGGCGCAGCCCGTCGGCCTGCTTATCGACCTCAAGAACTTCGCCTAAGTCACTGACAATACCGGTGAACACGGCCTTACCTTCGCTCGAAAAGCTCAAAAGTATCGGCGCCGACGGCGCCGCAACGCACACTGACCAAACGCGGCGACTGGGTCAGCGCGGTCAGCGGCAAACCCTCCAGCGCATCGATGCCATCGGCACCGACGGCCTTTGGTGACTGGAACAAGACGGCCTCGTCAACGAGATCGGCCGTGACGAAGGCCGCGGCAAGCGTCGGCCCGCCCTCGACCATCAGCCGGCTAATGCCCCGCTCGGCCAGGAGCTTGAGCACCGCCGAGAGATCGAGGTGCCCGGCTTGGTCCGGCACGCGAAGGATCTCGACGCCTTCGGCCGCCAAAACCTCCGCCGCAGCGCGCGGGCCTTTTGTCCCCGTGACCACCCAGACCGGCACCTCAGCGCGCCGTGCGCACCAGATGCGAACCCGTCGGCAAGCGCAGCGCGCCGTCGAGCACAACACGTACCGGCGAATATGCGGCCATGCCGGGCAGCCGGCAGGTCAGCACGGGATCGTCGGCAAGCGCGGTGCCGATGCCGACCATGATCGCATCGCTCTGCGCGCGCAGGAGGTGCACGCGGTCGCGTACCCGCTCGCCAGTGATCGCCAGCGGCCGGCGGCCGGGCGCTCCGGCCTTGCCGTCGGCCGAGATCGCAAGCTTGAGCATGACGTGGGGCCGGCCGTCGCGCATCCGCCGGATGTGACCGGCATGGTCGCGGCGCGCCTCGGCAGCGCCCATGCCGACGTCGACCGCAATACCTGCGGCCCGCAGCCGCGCGTGGCCGGCGCCGGCGACCTGGGGATTGGGATCTTCCAGCGCGGAGACGACCCGCGCGACGCCGGCGGCCACGATGGCGTCGGCGCAGGGCGGCGATTTGCCGTGATGCGAGCAGGGCTCGAGCGTGACGTAAAGCGTCGCGGCGCGGGCGGCCTCGCCGGCGCGACGCAGCGCCTCGATCTCGGCGTGCGGCCGACCGCCGGGCTGCGTCCAGCCGCGGCCGACGATGAGCCGATCCCTGACGATCACCGCGCCGACGGCCGGATTAGGCCACGTGCGCCCCAGGCCGCGCCGGCCCAAGGACAGCGCCAGCGCCATGAAGCGAGCGTCTTCGGCGGCGGCATCGTGGAGGCGCATCGCGGAGCTTGCGCGCACGCGGCTATCCGCCGGTCTCACTTGCGTAACGGCGCGGCGATCTCCGCACTCTCGTCTGCCGACAGTTCCGCGAGCGCCGTCTCGAAATCCTTGGCCTCGCGGAAATTGCGGTAGACGGATGCGAAGCGCACATAGGCGACGTCGTCGAGGTCGCGCAGATAGGCCATCACCGTCTCGCCGATGGTCTCCGAGGAAACCTCGCTTTCTCCCTGGCTTTCGAGCTCGCGCACGATCTTCGAGACCATCTGGTCGACGCGCTCGGGCTCGACCGGGCGCTTGCGCAGCGCGATCTGCACCGAGCGTAACAGCTTGTCGCGATCGAACGGCACGCGTCGGCCGTTGCGCTTGATGACGATCAGTTCGCGCAGCTGCACGCGCTCGAACGTGGTGAAGCGGAAATTGCAGGACAGGCAGACGCGGCGGCGGCGAATAACGGACGAGTTTTCGGTCGGCCGCGAATCCTTGACCTGGGTGTCGAGGCTGCCGCAGCTCGGACAACGCATCGCGAACCCCTATCCCTCGTAGATCGGGAATTGGCCGACCAGCCGTTTGACCTTGTCGCGCACGCTCGCCTCGGCCGCCTTATCCTCCTCGGCGCCCTTTTGCGACAGCGCGTCGAGCACTTCGGCGATCATGGCGCCGACCTGGCGGAATTCAGCGATGCCGAAGCCGCGTGTGGTGCCGGCCGGCGTACCGAGCCGTACGCCCGATGTGACAAAGGGCTTTTCCGGGTCGAACGGAATGCCGTTTTTGTTGCAGGTGATGTGGGCGCGCCCGAGCGCACTCTCCGCCACCTTGCCGGTCAGGCGCTTCTTGCGCAGATCGACCAGCATCAGGTGGGTATCGGTGCCGCCGGAAATAATATCCAAACCGCCGGATTTTAAGGTTTCCGCCAGCGCCTTGGCGTTCTCGACCACGTTCTTGGCGTAAAGCTTGAACGAGGGACGCAGCGCCTCGCCGAAGGCCACGGCCTTGGCGGCAATGACATGCATCAGCGGCCCGCCTTGCATGCCGGGGAACACCGCCGAATTGAGCTTTTTGCCGATGTCCTCGTCGTTGGCGAGGATGGCGCCGCCGCGCGGCCCGCGCAGCGTCTTGTGCGTGGTCGTCGTGACCACATGCGCATGCGGGAACGGGCTTGGATGCACGCCGCCGGCGACGAGGCCGGCGAAGTGGGCCATGTCGACCATGAGATAGGCGCCGACCTCATCGGCGATCTCGCGGAAGCGGCGGAAATCGATGATGCGCGGATAGGCCGAGCCGCCGGTGATGATCACCTTGGGCCGATGTTCTTTGGCCAATCGCTCGACCTCATCCATGTCGATCAAATGGTCGTCGCGGCGCACGCCGTATGGCACCGGCTTGAACCAGCGGCCCGACAGATTGACCGGCGAGCCGTGGGTGAGATGGCCGCCGGCGGCGAGATTGAGCCCCATGAAAGTGTCGCCCGGCTGCATCAGCGCCATGAACACCTCGGCATTGGCCGACGCCCCCGAATGCGGCTGGACGTTGGCGAAGGCGCAGCCGAACAGCTTGGTCACGCGCTCGATCGCCAGCCGCTCGACGACATCGACGAACTGGCAGCCGCCGTAATAGCGCTTGCCCGGCAGCCCTTCCGCGTACTTGTTGGTCAGCACCGAGCCCTGCGCCTCGAGGACGGCGCGGCTCACGATGTTCTCCGACGCGATCAGCTCGATCTCGTCGCGCTGGCGGCCCAATTCGCGACCGATCGCATCGGCGATTTCTGGATCGCTTTCGCCCAGCGTTGCGGAGAAGAAACCCTCCTCCGTGACATTCGCACCATGGGGAACCGACATGACTTGATCTGCCTGCTTTTTTGCCTTGGGAGCCGTACGCCGGACGGCTGCTCTCTCGCCGATAGCATACCGGCGGATAGGCGCAAGCGCTGGAGCGCAAGTTCTTGGGATCGTTTCGGGGGGAAACCCGCTACATTTGGGGATTTCGAGCCGGCGCGGCTTTCCATGGCATTGAAAGGCCGCGCACGGTCGAACGCAGACGATGCGATACGCTAAATGGAGCGGTTGACGCCACCATCGACGACGATCGATTGCCCGGTGAGGTAACCGGCCTGCGCTGACGCGAGATAGGCACAGAGGTCGCCAATTTCCTTCGGGTCGCCGATGCGGCGAACGGGAATGGTGGCGGCGAAGCGCTTGTACTGCTCCTCCACGTCGATCCCGAGACTTTTGGCGCGGGCCTTGTTCATCTCGATCAGCCGGTCGGTCATGATCGGGCCGGGAGCGATGTTGTTGACCGTGATGCCGAAGGGCGCGAGATCGGTGGCAATCGTCTTGGCCATGACCGTCACCCCGGCGCGCAGCGAATCGGAAACGACCAGATCCGTTATCGGCTCTTTGACGCCATAGCCGGTCAGGTTGACGATGCGGCCGCGGCCGGACGCTTTTAGCGCCGGCAGCGCGGCCCGGATGAGGCGCACAGCGCTCATCAGGTTGAGCTGATAGGCGATATCCCAGTCTCCATCGCCGACCTTTTCAAACGGTCCAGTCGGCGGCCCACCGGCATTGGTGACAAGGATATCGAGGCCGCCGAGCGTCTTGATCGCCTCGGCAACCACGCGCTCGACCTCGCTCGCGCGCGATACGTCGGCAGCGGCATAGCCGACGGCATTGATTTCCGCGGCGGTTCGTTCAAGCCCGCTTGCATTGCGCGCGCAGATAAAGACGCGCGTGCCTTCATCGATCAACGCTTTGGCGCAAGCCTTGCCCAGGCCTTTGCTCGCGCCGACGACCAGCGCCCTGCATCCCTCCAGCCCGAGATCCATCGCCAGCGCTATTCATTCGAGGTCGCGGCTTGCGCTCCGGCGATCCCGTCCTTGCCGTAAATGTCCTCGCGGAACTGCACCACGCCGTCGCCGCCCGACCAGGCGGTGACGTAGACCCAATGCAGCGGCACCGGCTTGGTGAGCTGCGCGTCTTTTCGGTCGCCGGACTTGATGACGCGATCGATATCCTCCAAGGACCAGCCTTTTGTCCCTTCAAGCAGCCAGGCCACGAGCTGCCGCACATTTTGCACGCGCATGCAGCCGGACGAGTGGAAGCGAAAATCCTCACCGAAGAGATTTTTCAGCGGCGTATCGTGCATGTAGACGCCGAAGGCGCTCGGAAAATTGATGCGGATCGACCCCAGCGAGTTGAGGCTGCCGGGGTCCTGCTTGAACGAATAATGCGTCGCGTCTTCCGAGTACCAATTGATCTGCGACGGCTGCAGCTCTTTCTGCCGGCTGTCGAAAATGCGGATGTGGTTTTTGGTGAGATAGTCCGGCTGATCCTGCATTTTCGGGATCAGATCCTTCTGCACGATCGAGGGCGGCACCGTCCAATACGGATTGAAGTTGATCTGGACGATCTTGCTATTGATTTCCGGCGAGGGCCGATCCGGCTTGCCCACCACCGCGGTGTGGCGCGACACGGCGACGCCGCTCTCGATCGCCTCGATGCGCGCCGCCGGAATATTGGCCAAGACGTAACGCGGGCCGAGATCGGTGCCGAGCGCGCGCAAGCGGGTCACGTTGACCTTGAGCTGGGCGAGCCGCGTCGGCGCCGGCACGTTGAGCGCGGTCAGTGTCTCGGCGCGGATGACGCCGTCGACGGTGATGCCGTGGCGCGCTTGGAAGCGCCGGACCGCGCCTTCGACGTAGGAATCGTACACGTCATTGCCGACGGCATTAGGGTCGATGTCGCCGGACGCGGCAAGGCGCGTGCGCAGGGGCGTCACGCTTGGATGGCGGTCGCCGAGGCGGAGCGTGCTCACCGGCGGAACTTGCGGCCAGCCGCCACGGTTGACGATCGCGGCATAACGCTCGACGGCCTCTTCGGTCGTTTGGGCGGTCGCGCTCGAAACGGTCGGTACCGACGCTTTCGGCATGTGGATGGTGCGCGACGCTTCGTCGAAGTGTTGCCCGAACGATCCGCGCTGGGCATCGCCGATGAGCGCGTCGAGCGCCGCATCCTCGGCGAAGGCTGAGCGCGCCGAAAATCCGGCGGCGGCGAGCGTTGTCGCGCCGGCCAAGCGCCGCAGGAAAACGCGGCGGTCGGTCGGCGCGCCGTTTCGGTTTCGGTCACGCGTCTCATTCATGGAATCCCATCCACCACAGCATGAAGGCCGAAATTGGCCAAGGACCGTCCAAAGGGCTGCTGCCCAGAATGCCCAAAAGCCTTCCCGAAACGCTGCCGTCGGGTTTGGATTAGCACGAAAGCAGTGGGGACAAGAGCTGCGCGGCCACCCGGCCGAGCGGGTCGCGCAAAAAAGACCCCGGCATTAACGCCGGGGTTGAGGTTCGCCAGTACGGCGGAAAGACGCGACCGATAAATTTCGTTCGATCAGAGCCGATAGAGAATTTGGTCGGTCCAGAAGCGCTCGAGGCGGTGCAGCGCCTTGTTGAGCACGCCGAACTCGTCGGCATTGATGCCGCCGACCTGCTCGACCGTGCGCACATGCTTCTGATAGAGCGCGTCAACGGCGTCGCGGACTTCGCGGCCTTTGTCGGTGAGCTTGATGCGCACCGAGCGCCGGTCGACGCGCGAGCGCTGATGATCGAGGAAGCCCATCTCGACCAGCTTCTTGAGATTGTACGAAACGTTCGAGCCGAGATAATAGCCGCGCGTGCGCAGCTCACCGGCGGTCAATTCCTTGTCGCCGATATTATAGAGCAGCAAGGCCTGCACCGAGTTGATGTCGGCGCGGCCGCGGCGGTCGAACTCGTCCTTGATAACGTCGAGAAGACGACGATGCAGACGCTCGACCAAGGTGAGCGCCTCCAGATAATGCGGCCGGATATGGTCGAAACGCGCTTCGCGCTCAGCGGTCTCGACCGTCTTGACGACGGCTTTCATCATGACGCCCTCTTGCAATTTATTTCGTTGTCGTCGACGGGCCCTGTTCCCCGCCGTAGGACGCGACCCTAGCTTCACAGGGTCTAAGATCAGTTTAAATAACACGCTAAAAATAGGGTTTATTCGTCGTGGTGGAGGTGTGATTAAGCGTTGATTTATAAAAAATTCTTTGACGTTCTGTTCACCGAAAGAAGCTCGTATCCTTGTGCCCGCAAAAGCTTCGCCAAGAACTTCCCGAAGAGCATGCCGCCGTGCAACGCGCTCCCTATGACTATAGAGTCGATCAGGCCGTTCCCCGTTTCGCCGACGACCGGCCGGTCATCATTTTCGACGGTAAGTGCGTGCTGTGCTCCTGGTTCGCGCGGTTCGTGCTGCGGACCGATCGCACCGGCCATTTTCGGTTGCTCGCCGCGCAATCCACGCTGGGGACCGCCCTCTATACGCACTTCGGCCTCGATCCAATCCGTTACGAAACCTATGTCCTCGTGGAAGAAGGTAAAGCATTCTTTCGCTCCGACGCCTCGATCCGGATCTTCGAAGGCCTCGGTGCGCCGTGGCGCATCGTTGCCGCTATCGGCCGGCTTGTTCCGCGTTCGCTTCGCGACACGCTGTACGATTTCATTGCGCGCCATCGCCTGCGATGGTTCGGTGCGCGCGAGCATTGCTATCTTCCCGACCCTTCGCAGGCGGATCGTTTCATTTCATGACCGACGGGCTGAAAGTTCTGATCGTCGGCGGTTATGGCGTCTTTGGCCGCCGCATTGTCGAATTGCTGGAAGATGAGCCGCGACTGACCTTATTCGTCGGCGGCCGTTCCGTTGACCGCGCCAACGCCTTCGTGCGTTCGCGGGGCAAGACGGGAGCGCAGCTTGCGCCGATCGCTTTCGATCGAAACGGCGACGTTGCCCGTCAATTGTCGGCGATCGGACCGCACATCGTTGTCGACGCCAGTGGTCCGTTTCAGGCGTACGGCGATAATCGCTACAACGTCGTGCAAGCCTGCCTGGCACGAGGCGCGAACTACCTCGACCTGGCCGACGGATCGGATTTCGTCGCCGGAATTGCCGCGTACGATGCTCGGGCCAAAGCGGCCGGCGTCTATGTTCTCGCCGGCGTGTCGAGTTTTCCGGTGTTGACCGCCGCGGCGGTTCGCCGGTTGTCGGCCGGCATGACGGCCGTAAAAACCATCCGCGGCGGCATCGCCCCCTCGCCTTATGCCGGCGTCGGCGAAAACGTCATCCGCGCGATCGCCGGCTATGCCGGCAGGCCGATCCGGCGCAAACGCGGCGGCGTGTTTTGCACCGGTTATCCGTTGACCGAACAGCTCCGGTACACCATCGCGCCGCCGGGCCATATCCCGCTTTACAACAGGATGTTTTCGCTGGTGGACGTACCCGACCTGCGCGTGCTGGCCGCGCTATGGCCGAAGGCGGACGAGATTTGGATGGGAGCGGCTCCTGTCCCCGAACTGCTGCATCGTTGCCTGATCGCGCTGGCATGGCTCGTGCGCTGGCGGCTGCGGCCCACCCTCTCGCCGCTCGCGCCCTTGATGCATTTTGCCACCAACCACATTCGTTGGGGCGAACATCGCGGCGGCATGTTCGTCGAAGTCGGCGGCATCGACGCGTCCGGCGCACGACTTACGCGTGCCTGGCATCTCCTGGCCGAAGGCGACGACGGCCCGTTGATTCCGGCCATGGCCATCGACGCCATCGTCCGCCACGCGTTGCGGGGCCGCTCGCCACCGCCGGGCGCCCGCCCGGCGGTCCGCGATTTGGAGCTCGACGACTACGCCAGCCTGTTCGCGCGCCGGGCGATTTTCACCGGCCTACGCTCCGATCCCGCGAGCGAGGCCGAGCCGCTTTACGCGCGCGTCCTGGGCGAAGCCTGGCGCGATCTCCCGCCGCAAATTCGCGACATGCACGATGTTCGCGCGACGGTCACCGCGGAAGGCTTCGCGTGGGTTGAGCGCGGGCGCAGCCCGTTGGCGTGGCTGATCAATGCGATCGTCGGCTTTCCGGGAATAAACTCCGACGTACCCGTTCGTGTGAAGTTTGACGTGTCAGGCGAGGGCGAGATTTGGACCAGAAAATTCGGCGACGAGCGTTTCGGCAGCCGCCAGTTCGCCGGCCGCGGCCGGTCGAAGCACTTGCTGTGCGAGCGTTTCGGCCCGCTGACATTCGCCATGGCGCTGGTGGTTTCCGGCGATCGTCTTTCGCTGATTTTGCGGCGCTGGAGTTTGTTCGGCCTGCCGCTGCCGATGTGGCTCGGTCCGCGCTCGGAGTCCTACGAGACCGCGGAGCAGGGACGCTTCAACTTCCACGTCCGCATCAGCCATCTGCTGACCGGGCTGATCATCCGCTATGACGGCTGGCTGGTGAGATGAACCCGCGATTCGCTAAGTGTCGGATTATCCCGTCAGGAGTACGCGTGATCGGCTGCGGCAAGAAACGAAAAAGTTTCCGCTCTGAATCCCTGGCCGCATGGTGCGGGGTTTTGTCCAGACTCGTCTTGGAATTTCGTCTTGGAATATTCGATCTAAGCGAGCCTCTTTTTCGCGAAGGCTCTACCGGAGTGCGATTTTAGGTATCTCTCGAATTCCAAAGCTTTGTATTTCTCCGGAAATGCAGAATACCAAACCAACTCCCACGGAATGAACTTGGCTGTATGGGTGGATTTGCCAGCATTATGATCCGCAATTCGCTGCTTCAGGTCGGCGGTGGCGCCAACATAATTCTGCTTCGGGAAAGCGACACTGCGGATTATGTGAACGTACGACACACAATGCCGCTCCAGTCCGTCTTCGCTTTCGCTACGCTCAAGCTACGCCGGACACGCTTCGCCCCCACGGCCTCCGCGTGGCTGCGCCACGCGTAGCCCGTAGGGCGAAGCGTGGTGGAGGAGGTAGGACTTGAACCTACGAAGGCGTAAGCCAGCGGATTTACAGTCTGATAACTATCATTGATATTATTAAACAATTAACCGTCATGTCGCGTCCATGTCGCGGTCGGCCTTTAGGCGGAAATTCCCCCTCCACAGTTTGTTTTGGGTTATCGATCCGTTCCTCTGAGGCGACTTGGTACTGGCCGCTTTCCGAATGGCGTGGTCCCTTTTGAGAACGAAGGGTTGGTCCCTTTTGCGCCGTAGTTGGAAATTAGCAACCTGCGCACCCGCCCGATTGGGCGGTACATCGATTTCGGGCGGTACATACAGACAACGGAGACACACATGACCGACGTCACTTACAGGCTAATCGCGTTCGGCACCGACATCGTAGGGAATACAGCTCTGACGCCTGATCTGGCGCGACTGGTCCCTGGCGGTTTGGACAACCCGCTGATCAGACGTGATCGTCGTCTCGGGATCGAGCGCACCGATTGGGCCGATCATTCCGGCAAGCTGAGGATTGTCCGCACCGTGCTAATCGACGCGTGGAGTTCCTCACTCCCGGCGAGTGGCATATCGGCACTCATCCGAAACACCGCTTCTGGATTTAATTTCTTCAAACAGAAAGCCGCTGCGGATTAATAAGATAGAACGAGGCCGCCTCAGTTGGCGGCCTCTTTCCGCTTACTTATCATGCCAGCAGAGCGCGCGCCGCAGCGGCAAGTTCGGCGCGGTCGTTGCCTCCGGGAAAAGGTGGCCGTAGAGGTCGAGCGTCATCACAATCGAACTGTGACCGAGCAAGAGCTTGCGCGACCTTGGCCGGCAACTCGCGCCCGCCACGTTCTTTGGGGTTGACGCACCAGCTGGCGAAGAAGTGGCGAAAGGCGTGCAAAGCATATTTTCGGCGCGCCGGCCGTGGTGAGCACGCCAGCATCGCGCATAACCGGCGCCAGGCTACGCGCACGTTTTTGTGGTGTTCAATGGCGCCGGTGCTTGTGGGGAAAACAAGATCAAGGTCGCCCTCCTTCGGGCACTTTAGCTTCCACTCCTTCAAGGTGAGCGACAAGTCGGGGGCGAGCGGTATGGTCCGCCGGCTCTCGCTTCGTCTTTGGAGCGCCGATCGTATTGAAGCGATCCGCGCGTTGGCGGACGTGCAACTCGCCGGTTTTCAGATCAACATCGGCCCACCGAAGTCCGCGCAGCTCGGAAGCGCGCAGGCCGGTGAAGATCGCGGTGAGAAGCAGTGCATCGTGCCTGCCGGCTACTTGGCCGCGCCGAGAAGCCGCTTGATCTCGTCAGGCGTCGGGATGTCACGTCCAACCTCTAACCTGCGGTCGTCGCGCTTCTTCTTGCCGATGATGATGTCGGCGGTGAGGTGGCTGCAATGGGCGACCTTAAGTAGCGACTTGAGGCTCGTCAGCACCTTGCGCGCTAGCTCGCGACGAGACTTCGCTCGCCAGTCCCCCAGAAGGCCGGTCGCGGAAATTCTCGATGTCTTTCTTGGTGAGCTTTGCGAGCTTGAGCTTGCCGATGTGCGGTACGATATGAAGGTTCACGTGCTGGCGGTACTGCCGGATCGTCGCACGTTCCGCCGCACCCTCTCCTCTCATCCCGTTGGCCTCTACTCGCCTGATCCAGGTCTCCGCCGCATCGGCGATGGTTAGGTTGCCGTCGAGCGCAACATGCGTCCCGGTGTTCATCCGAGTCTCGACAGAGCCGCGTAGACCTTGGCCATCTTCTTGGCGTCCCCCGCTTTTTTTGCTCGTGAAATGTCTCTGATGTGGCGCTTGCCGGTGCCGTCCGCGAAGTCTGCGATCCACGCTTCTTTCGTCTCGCCTTGCGCGTCGCCCATGTTCGCTTGCGAACTGACATGGCAATTGCCTCCCTGCCGTAGCCGTTCGTAATATGTCGCACTATGTTGCAATTGTCTCCGCTGGTCAACTGGAAGCGCGCACGTGCGTTTTGCGGCCGGGCACGTCTTTGTGTAGCCGCCCGCTAGGAAAATGCATGGGCGAGGCCCGCAGAGGGCTAAAGGAGGCGACGGCTCGTCCCGATTAGTCACATCCCCGGTCGCTCGTCATTCCCGGCGGACATGATGGTGCTTACCGGGGAGGATTTAATGACGCGATCAGGTTGGGTGGTTCCTACTCAGTGCCGTCGCACTTGCGATTACTATTTCCGTTTTGATCTGGGTGCGCTCGCTTGCGCCGAACCTGCGTGGCAGAGGTGATCGACGGCGCTCCTAACTGCACAGAGTTCTGGATCAACCGATATCAGGGTTTAATCGGCGCATTCGCAACGTTATTCGCCGGGTTCCTCGCCTACCAAGCGGCGTTAAGCGAGGCGAGACGCGCTGAGCGCCAGTTTCGAGAGGCCCGGATGGTGATGTTGAAAGATCAAATAGATGAATTGTGCCGCGACATCGATGCTTGAAGGGTTGCCGCCGGTGATATTGGCTCGTACCTCGGGAACTTCCCGACTACCGGCGGAGCCAATGAGGACACCTACTATAATTGCTTCCAACAAGCGCGCATCAAAGCCCGCGACTTCATCAGCCAGTCAGCAGTCGCAGCGCCGGCCGGTTATGGCCCGCGCATTCAAACGGTCATGGCTGCGATTGATCGTCTCGGTGAACGCATAAAAGAACAGCTCGATTTGTCGGGGGCAAACTACCCTTCGACGGTCGCCTTGTTCGGCAGGGAAATCAAAGAGCGAGTGGACGGCTTGCAGGCTCTCCAGCAACAGATACGCAATGAAATTCCACGATACGAAGCTCGGTTAAACGCCGTACGCGACGAACTAATGATCTTAGAGAGGCATTAAGCTGGCGCGCGCCGGTTTGCCGCGGCCATTTAAATCGGCAAGGCCAGAGGACACCCTCCTTTAAAAGCTGAAACGCGCGACTCTCAGAATTGCCTGTGCTCGTCAATCGAGCGTATTGATGACGCGCTATTTGATATCCAACGGCGTGCCCGGGCAGAGATAAACCCACATGAGCATTACGCCAAACGCAACGTCGGCATTTTCGTTGAGTTCTTTCCAATTCTGCGTTCCTTTTTCCACCTGCTCCCGCACGCGATATCGATTGACGAACGCCGAGGCCAACTCTGGCGGGTCGAACGGAGGATGCTTCTTTGGGAGACAGATTTGCCCATTCGTCTCTGAGCCAGCCCCGGTGTAAAATCCGGCCAGATAGCCCTCGCATAGGTGATGCAGATCGCGTAATACGCGGATGCTTGGTCGCTTGTGCACCATTGGAACAGTACCGGCCCGGTGAGTGTCTTTGGCTCCGCGCCGACCGACTGCGAGAGACAGACGCATATGGCGATGGCGGTGGCCACGCGAGCAAGTACGCAATCAGTTTGTTCTGTACCGGGCGATCTCTGCCCAGAGCTTAGCTGCGCTTGTCGCGCTACGCCCTTTGACCTCAATAGAATGGCCCAAGTATTTGCCACGAGCGATCCAAACGCTTTTTGATTTTTGGTGCACAGTTATTTCGACACCTTGGTTCCAAACATAGACTGTCAGGCGTCTTTGGACAATCATATCTCTGCCCTCGGATTTTGGCTTAGCTTCAGTATCGAACGGGGTCGCAGTTCCGGTTCTAAGCGCCCCATGCTTGGGACTTTCTGACATTCTTTCTGGTGGGCTCTGCAGCCTTAGAATTGGACGGCGTAGCATTGGGACGAAATTTAGCGCACGGGGAGTTATGGGGGGAAAGCCGGATTCGGCTTGCTTTTGTTGCTAGGTGTGCTCGTGATCGCTGAGGGCCTGAGTGGGGTAACAGCATCATGGCCTTCGCCCTGTTTGATAACAATAAAAAGCGAGGACGAGGCCGCCTACAACGACAATGAAAAAAGTTGCCCCACATTCCACGCGGGTTCGGAAATTATCCTTGCGCGACTGGATACTTTCATCGGTAGCCACGACAAAAGCATAGTGGCCGCTTTTACTGTAGTTCTCGCCATTTCGACCATCGGGTTGTGGTTTGCCACACTCAGATTGTGGGAGGCTGGCGAGCGTCAATTGGAATTGGCATCCGATTCCGCTTCCAAGCAAACTCGCGACATGGAAGCTTCCATCGCGGTCGCCAAGCGCTCGGCCGAAGCCGCCGTAAAAGCGGCGGTCGCCGCCAGCCTCAACGCCTATGCCGCCATCGGTGTTGAATTGCCGATAATTTCTATAACTGGGTTGACACTTCAGGACGCCGGCTTCGTAATATTGCCCGGAGGCATCCTCCCGACACAACTAGATTGAGGATGGCATTCAAAAATTCGGGGCGAACGACCGCCACCTTGATTGAGCAATGTGTGCAATATGCTGTATTGCGAGCTTTGCCGCCAATCCCAGTCTACAGAGACATTTTTCCATTCTCGCCAGGTACCTTTGTGGAAGCCGATAAACCCTCTCCGGCCACTATTCAAAACTATTATATTCACCTCGCAGAAGACGAAATTCGAGCGCTCAAAGAGGCCGAAAAGTCACTTTGGATTTTCGGATACATTGCCTTTGGGGATTTTCTCAGCAATAATCGTCACGAATGCCGATTTTGCGCCAAATGGGTCCCATTTAAAGCAGGCGTCGCAGACACGCCGACCGGCTTCGTTTATTCCAGCGACACTCCACCAGAATACACCCGCAGCACGTAACACGGCCCAAGCTGTCTGCCGCGCGCGCTCCCTATTCACGGTCCGCCACAGTGAGCTGGCCGAGTTAAAAATTAAGGGATGGCCCGATGAAAGGGGAAAACGTCTTTCACCGGGCCGCCGCTGCCGAAAGGTAGTCATGGCAGCGGAATTTAGTTCGATCTAACGCCGGACGGCTACTTCCTGCGCCGAAGCGAAGGGTTTCAAATTATTTGGAAGGAAGGCATAAACGACGCAAATGTCACGCTCCAATCGAGTTCACTTGACGCAGAAAACGGGCGGATGTTCGAACAGGCTGCCTTTGTCGCGTTGTAACTTCACAACGCGCTATGTTTTCAAAGCGATAGGCCCTCGGTGCCAACGTTGTCTTTTGGCGTTGTGCGGGGCGTCCTCATAGCTCCGCTCACCACAACCGCTAACTAGCCACTACTAGCCAGGGTTGCTAGGGTATGCGGCACCCAGAGGGCTGAGGGATGACTTCCCTTTCTAACCGCTGTGTACGCTGTTGTGGCATTGGGCTCCGCCGCAGCCGCCGGTGATGACCGAGCCGCTAGAATAGGAATCACGGGAGTTCCCTGGCCGGAAATCGACAGGAGAACCAATTGGCCAAGAATGACACCATTCTGGTAGATGGAATTATCGCTCAACGAATGTCAGATGGGGTGCCATCCGCGGATAGGGGCGAAGCATTTGAATATTTCAGCTTCGAACAAGTCCTGAAGAATTACGATTTGTCGGAAGAGGAATTTGACGTTGGATGGGTAGACGGCGGTCACGACGGCGGAATTGACGGCTTCTATATTTTCGTCAACGGGCATGTTGTTTCGACGCCAGTTATTTTAAAATCGAACGCACAGATCGATATATTTGTTATCAGCTGCAAGCATCATGATACGTTTAGTAGTTTCGCACTCAACAGCATCTTGGCGTCTGTGCAAGAACTCTTCGACCTCTCGACTTCGGATCTCCCAACTAAAGGGCGCATATTCAAAAGACGTTTTGGGTGCGCGGAGACGGTTGTTTGAGACATACAAGCGGCTGGCGATTACCAGCCCAGATATTAATCTCAATTTTGTCTATGCGTCGCGAGGCGATACCGACTATATTGGCGAGAGCGTTATTGCCCGCTCCGAGCAGATCATTCATGCGGCTACGGCATTCTTTAGCAAGATTAATGTGACATTCAAATTCCTAGGTGCTGCGGAATTAATTGAACGTTTCAGGGAGACGCAGCAATTCGCGCTTGAACTGCCACTTCAGGATCATCTCGCCGGAACTGGCGAAGGTTACATCGTTGTAGCCAAATTGGGTGACTATTATCGTTTTGTGTGCGACGACAATGGCGAGCTTCGTCGCTATTTGTTTGACTCCAATGTCCGTGACTACCTGGGTGTAAATAAAGTCAATGAAGATATCGCCGCTTCTTTGGAAAGTGAAGTTGTTCCTGATTTTTGGTGGTTGAACAATGGAATTACAATTCTAGCTACCAAAGCCGTAATAAACGGCACAAACATGCAAATGCAAGATATCCAAGTCGTCAACGGGTTACAGACGACCGAAACGATATATAGGCATTTCAAGTCTGGTTCTCGCAAGTCTGCCGATGGAACACTGTCCATTAAGATCATTGTCTCCGAGGATGAGCGCCTACGCGATCAGATCATTCGAGCGACCAATAATCAGAGCGCGGTCGAACACGTAAGCATTGCCACTGATAAAGTGCAACTGAAATATCAGAGAATACTCAAGTTTGCGGTCACCAGTTTGATCATGAACGGCGAAAACTACTACAAAAACATTGGCCGTCCACCCGCACGCTTTGTGACGCCCTTATTTGTCGCTGCCGGCTATGTCGCAATTGTAATGAAGGATCCGGCGACTGCCGCAGTGCTTAAATCGCGTTTCATGCGCAAGCAGGAAAGCTACGAACAGGCTTCTCGAAAAGGCTTCAATCGAGGTATGGCCTCGTATCGTGGCAATATTGAAGTCTGTTGAAGAGCACATTTCTAGTTCACGCCGAGAGAATAGCTCCGTTTCGCCTCAAGAGCACAGCATTTACGGTGACAGATTTTTGCGTACATGGCGTGGCTTGATTCGGCCTTCTCGTGGCGGCGAAGTTGAT
>CAWHHX010000013.1:0-135524 GCA_963829395.1 uncultured Alphaproteobacteria bacterium
AGGGTTAACGGTCTATTGCTGACCAGCCCTGCGGCGACGGCGCGCCCGGCGCCATGGTGCCTTGTTTTAGGCAGCGATCACGATGCGTCCGACCGCTAGGACCACGACCATCCGCGTTTCACGTCTGCTCGCGTCGGCTGCGCTTCTCGCCGTCATGGCGGCGGCAACGGCTGGGTGCCAGACGACGCAGATTGCCGAAACGACCGGCGCATTGCCGATCGCTTCGCCCGACCAGGCGAGCGCCGACGCCCACCGCGATGCCGACGTCTATGGGCAGCAATATCGCGCCGATCCGTCGAACGTCGAGGTGGCGATACGCTACGCGCAAGCGCTGCGGCGGACCGGGCAGCGCGCCCAGGCGGTCGCCATCCTGGAGAAGGCCTCGATCGAGAGTCCGCACAACAAGACCGTGCTCGGCGCCTACGGCCGGGCGCTGGCCGAGGCCGGGGATTACGATCAGGCGCTGCAGGTGCTCGACCGGGCCCATACGCCCGACCAGCCCGACTGGCACATTCTCTCCGCGCAAGGCGCGGTGCTCGACCAAATGGGCCGCCATGCCGAAGCGCAGCGTTACTACCTGACGGCGCTGAAGATCGTGCCCGATGAGCCTTCGGTATTGTCGAATCTCGGCCTATCCTACGCGCTATCGAAGAATCTGCGCGAAGCCGAGGCCACGCTGCGCCGCGCCTCGGCGCATCCGCCGGTCGATCCGCGGGTGCGGCAAAATCTCGCGCTCGTGGTCGGCCTGCAAGGCCGCTTCACCGAAGCCGAAAGCATCGCGCGCGCCGATCTGCCGGCCGACGAAGCGGCCGCCAATGTCGCCTATCTTCGGCAAATGCTCGCGCACCGCAAAGACCCGCGCGACCCCGGCCACGACGCCCACGCCGACGCCGGATCGAGCTGATGATCCGCCATTAGCGCTATCGTAGCGCCATCACTTTGATCGCGGCCGGACCGAGAATGACGATGAACAGCACCGGCAGGAAAAACAGGATCATCGGCACCGTGAGCTTCGGCGGCAGGCCCGCGGCCTTCTTTTCCGCCTCCGACATGCGCATGTCGCGGTTTTCCTGCGCCAAGACCCGCATGGTCGTACCGAGCGGCGTGCCGTAACGCTCGGCCTGCTGCAAAGCGATGCAGACCGCTTTCACGCCTTCCAGCCCGACGCGCTGAGCGAGATTATCGTAAGCCTGACGGCGCTCCGGCAGATACGACAGTTCAGCGGTCGTCAGCTTGAATTCTTCGGCAAGCTCGACCGACTGGGAGCCGATTTCGTCGCCGACTTTGAGAAACGCGGCCTCGACCGACATTCCGGATTCGATGCAGATCAGCAGCAAATCCAGCGCATCGGGAAATGCCCGCTTGATCGAGGTCTGCCGCCGCTTGATCTTGTTCTTCAAATACAAGTTCGGGCTTAACATGCCGAAATAGGCGGCGCCGATCCCGATGCCGATCTTGATCAATGTCGGCTGATCGAGCTTGATCACCACGAAAACGTAAAACAACGACATCAGCAGCATGGCGATCGGCATCACCATGCGGAAGAACAAATAAGTGACGTACGGCGCGTGCCCGCGATAACCCGCCCGAACCAGCAGCCCGCGCGCGGCGTCCTGGCCGACCCATTTGGAGAGATTAAAATTGTGGACGATGGTGTTCATGTACGCTCTGGGCGATTGCCGCAGCGAAACTTTGCTGCCTTGCGCCAATCGCTCGCGCTCGCGCTGCCTGATCTTCTCGCGCTCGAAGGCGACAGCTTTCATGCGCGTCGCCAGCGTATCCCGCGCCAATAGCGGCATCGCCAGCGTCAGCACCGTCGCACCGGCCGCAATCGCGGCGAACAGCATGGTGAGAAAATTCGGATCGATATAGTGCTCGAGGGCGCGGAGCATGGCGTGCCTTAAAAGTCGAAGTTGATCATCTTGCGCATAACGAAGACGCCGCAACACATCCAGACGGCACTGCCCGCCATCATGAGGCGGCCGAACGGCTCGGTCCACAGCAGCGACATGTATTGCGGGCTGGTGATGTAGACGATCGTCATCACTGCGAGCGGCAGCGCGCCGATGATCCCCGCGGAGGCCTTGGCTTCCATCGACATCGCCTGAATCTTGGCTTTCATCTTCTTGCGGTCGCGCAGCACGCGCGACAGGTTGCCGAGCGCCTCGGACAGATTGCCGCCGGCGCGCTGCTGGATGGAAATGACGATGCCGAAAAAATTCGCTTCCGGCACCGGCATGCGCTCGTAGAGCTTGAGGCAAGCCTCGCCGATCGGCATGCCGATCGTCTGCGTCTCGATGATGCTGCGAAATTCGCCGCGCACCGGTTCGTCGGCCTCGGCGGCGATCAGCTTGAGGCTGTCCAATAGCGGCAACCCGGCCTTGATGCCGCGGACGATCACGTCGACGGCGTCCGGGAAGGCCTTGAGAAACTTCGCCTCGCGACGCTTTTTCAGGAACGACAGAATCCAGAACGGCAATCCGGCGCCGGCAGCGAAAGCCAGGCCGAGGCCGGCCAGCAAGCCGACACCGAGCAGCATCGTGACGACGAAAACGGCTAAACCCAGTGCGCCGGAAGTTACCAAGAACCGGCGCGGCGACCAGTTCAGTCCGGCCCGGGCGAGCCGCACCGAAAGCGGTACGCGCTTCGCCGTGTTCTGCCGCGCTTCAAGCTGTTTGAGCGTGCCTTCGACTTGCTCGCGCCGCGTCTTTTGACCGGCCCGCGCGACCCGCTGCGGCATCGGCTCGGAGCGCGCTACACTCGCCATCCTCCGTTCGGTCTTCCGCTCGCCGGACAGGAACGGGTAAACGAACACCCACACCACTCCGCCCATCGCGATCGCGACCATCAAGAAGATGACGTATGCGTTCATTGTCGTTCTCGCTGTCAGTTTCGGAGCATGTCGTTGGGCGTTGCGGCGTCGAGCGCGGCCGCGAGCCGACCCTCTTCGCCGTAATATCGCGCCCGCTCCCAAAACTTCGGCCGGCCGATGCCGGTCGACCGATGGTGGCCGATGAGGTTGCCGTTGGCGTCCTCGCCGGTGACGTCATATAGAAACAGATCCTGGGTGATGATGATGTCGCCTTCCATCCCCACCACCTCGGTGATGTGAGTGATGCGGCGCGAACCGTCGCGCAGCCGCGCCGCCTGAATGACGACATCGATCGAGCCGACGATCATTTCCCGGATCGTCCGCGACGGCAGCGAGTAGCCACCCATCGTAATCATCAATTCCAGACGCGACAGCGCCTCGCGAGGCATGTTGGCGTGCAGCGTGCCCATCGACCCGTCGTGGCCGGTGTTCATCGCCTGCAACAGATCGAAAGCTTCCGGTCCGCGCACCTCGCCGACGATGATCCGTTCCGGGCGCATGCGCAGGCAGTTACGCACCAGATCGCGCATGGTGATCTGACCTTCGCCTTCGAGGTTTGGCGGCCGCGTTTCCAGTCGCACCACATGCGGCTGCTGCAATTGCAGTTCGGCGGCGTCCTCGCAGGTGACGATGCGCTCGTCGTTGTCGATATAACGGGTGAGACAGTTGAGCAGCGTCGTTTTGCCGGAGCCGGTGCCGCCGGAAATGAGCACATTCGCCCGGCAACGCCCGATCACTTTGAGGATCTCCGCGCCCTCCGGCGAGATCGAGCCATAGCGGACAAGCTGCTCGAGCGTCAGCTTGTCCTTGCGGAATTTGCGGATGGTGAGCGCCGGCCCGTCGATCGCCAGCGGCGGCACGATGGCGTTGACGCGCGAGCCGTCCGGCAGACGCGCGTCGCAGATCGGCGACGCTTCGTCGACGCGGCGGCCGACCTGGCTGACGATGCGTTGGCAGATATTGAGAAGCTGCTGGTTATCGCGAAAGCGGATGCCGGTTTTCTGAATCTTGCCGCCGACTTCGATATAGACCGTGCTGGAGCCGTTCACCATGATGTCGGCGATTTCATCGCGGGCCAATAGCGGCTCGAGCGGCCCGTAGCCGAGCACGTCATTGCAGATGTCGTCGAGCAAGTCCTCCTGCTCGGCGATCGACATCACGATGTTCTTGATCGCGATGATCTCGTTGACGATATCGCGGATTTCCTCGCGTGCGGAATCGGCATCGAGCTTGGCGAGCTGCCCGAGGTCGATGGCCTCGATCAGTGCGCCGAAAATCGTGCCTTTCGTTTCGTAGTAGCTGTCGGAGCGGCGGGTATCGACCGCGGTCGGGACCTGCGCCGGCAGGCTGCTGAGGCCCGCGGCATTGCGGCTCGCCGACGGCGCGCCGACGATCGGAGCGCCGAGACCTGCCGACGGAAACGGCGCGCGGCCGCCTTGCGGCGCCGCCGCCGGCGCGGCTGGAACGGCGACCGGTCGCGGCGCCGGCTGCGGCCGCTCCGCAGTGACGACGGCGGGACTCTCGGAAACGGGACGCTTGCCAAACACTAACGCAACTCCAACAAGCAGTGACTGTTACGATTGCCCCAGCAGCTTCTCAAACAGCGGCGACAGCAGGCTTGAACTTTTCTTCTTTGGTTCGGTGCGGCCGGTCAATTTCTGCGCCAATTCCCGGATCATTTCGGCAGTGCGATGATTGGGGGAAATCTCGGCGATCATCTGGCCGTTGTTCGCCGCGGCGCCGAACAGCTGCGGTTCGAACGGGATAGCCGCGATCGGTTCGTCGTCCAAGGCCTTGGAAAAGTCGCCGGCCTTGATCTCCGGGCGCTTGGGAACACCGATCTGGTTGAGACAATAGAGCGGGCGCTGGTCGTTGGGGCGCGCCGCCTTGAGGAAGTCGTACAGGTTCTTGGTATTGCGCAGATTGGCGAGGTCGGGCACTGCAACGATCAAGATGTCGTCGGCGCCGACCAGCGTCTGTTTGGTCCAGCCGGTCCACTGATGCGGCACGTCCAGCACGACACACGGCACGGTGGCGCGCAGCGAATCGAAGATCGCCTCGAACGCGTCGGCGCCGAAATCGTAAACGTGATCCAGCGTCGCCGGCGCCGCCAGCAAGCTCAGATGGTCGGTGCACTTGGAAAGCAAGCGGTCGATAAAGGCGTTGTCGATGCGGTCAGGCGAGAACACCGCTTCGGCGATGCCCTGCGGCGGATCCTGATTGAAATCGAGGCCGGCCGTGCCGAAGGCGAGATCGAGATCGGTGACGACCGCGTCGAGCATGAGATCGCGGGCGACGGAAAAGGCGATATTGTGGGAGATGGTGGAGGCGCCGACCCCGCCTTTGGCGCCGACGACAGCGATGATGCGGCCGACCGGCTTGGCATCGGGCGCCGAGAACAGGCCGCAGACCGAACGCACGATCTGCAAGCGCGCCGACCGGCGCGATCATGTAGTCGCTGACCCCGCGCCGCACCAGTTCGCGATAGAGCGTGACATCGTTCATGCGGCCGATAATGATCACACGCGTCGCCGCATCGCAGACCGGCGCGAGCCGATCGAGGCCGGCGAGGATATCCTCGCCGCGGTTTTCGGTTTCCAGAATGATGACGTTCGGCGTCGGCGAGTTCTGGTAAGCTTCCACAGCGGCGATCAAGCCGCCCATCTGGATGCGCAGATGCGCCTTGGCCATGCGGCGATCCTCGCCGGCGGCCTGGATGGCGGCGGCAGTCTCGACGGTTTCGCAGAACGCCTGTACCGAGACGCGCGGCGCCGGCGCGATGCGCTCTTCGCGGCTGGCTACGTCCGTCGAGCCGCTGTCTTGCCAAGCGGCTTCGCTAGCTGGTTTCATTATACTCATACGGCTGCATCATTTGCCGAGATCGCTGATCTTGGCTTGATTGAGGTCGGGATATTGCGTGGCCGACGGATTGCCCGAACGGTATTTTTCCATGACGGTGGTGCGGCGCATCGCGTAACTCGGCGCCTCGCCACGCGGCTGCACGAGATCGGCCGGGTTATCGACCATTGCCGCAAGGTTGCGCTGCGTGGCGCAGCCTTGGTTCCACCACGGCTGATTTTCGAAATGGTCGCGGTTGTAACTCGGGCCGATATCTCCCGGCCATAACCCGCAGGGACCGGCTTGCGCCGCGACCCGCGGATAACTGACGCGGATGGGCGCGATGTGAGGCCCGGGCGCCGGATAGCCGCGCACAACGATACCGTTCGGCGGGACGCTGGCAGCCGCCAGGATCGAACGAATCGTGCGGACTGACTCTGCCGCCGCACGCTCGTTGCTGGCGCCGACCGGCAGCTCGATGGCGATGCCGCCAGTGGCGTCACGCCGCCAGCGAGTGGGCGAATTGCGCCACTTCCGCACGCTGGGCGGCGTTGAGCTCGCCGCGGCTGGTACCGACAAAGACTTGGAGCGTTTGATCGGTTTCGGTCATCGTTATCGGATGCCGCTGCCGATAGTCGTACGGAACGTCGGGAACGCCGGCCACCTGCTGATCGGTGTTGCACGCGCAGACGAAGATCGCGCACCCGCCGACTATGGCGGCACGAACCGCCAAGGCCGCGATGCGGCTTTTGGCGATCGACGTTTCGACAATTTGCATCGTCTTCTCCTCGCACCACCACATCAGTCCAGAATGAAACCGTATTTGCCGCGATAGTTGTCGGGCGGATCGGGCATCCCGCCGACGCCGTAGATGCGGTTGAACCGGCCAAGCAGCACTTGCGCTGGATCGCTCGCATCGGCGAAGCCGTCATCCGGCCGCGACAGGTCCTTTTGCGCCACCGGGCGCACGACGTAGGGCGTCACCAGCACCATCAATTCGGTTTGCTGGTTGATGTAGTCGTTGCTCTTGAACAAAGGGCCGAGAATGGGAAGCTCCATCAGCCCGGGGAGCCCGTTGACCTGGTGCTTGGTGTCGTTCTGAATCATGCCGGCCATGGCCAGGGAGCCGCCGGAAGGAATTTCGACGGTGGTGTCGGCGCGGCGCGTGCGGATCGACGGCACGCTGACCGTTTGCGCGGTGCCGGGAATCGGGATGGTCAGCGCATTCTGCGCCGAGATGTCCGACACCTCGGTCATGACCTTGAGGCTGATGCGGCCTTCGCTGAGCACCACCGGCGTAAAGAAAAGACTCACGCCGAACTTCTTGAATTCGATCGACGGCTGACAGGTCGTCGCCGCGCCGGGGGTGCTCGACACCGGCGTGCAGGAATAGCCGTTCAGGATCGGAAATTCGCCGCCCGCCATGAAGGTCGCGGTTTCTCCGGAGATCGCGGTGAGGTTCGGTTCGGCGAGCGTGTGGATCACGCCGGCCTGCTCCATGGCCTGCAATGTTCCGGTGAGCGATTTAAACGTCGCCGAGATCGTTGATTGGCTCAGCGACTGGCCGAGCGCGGTGAACGGATTGGTGTTGCTGACTGCGAGGACGGTGCTACCGAAACCGAAACTCCCCTGAAGATTGATGCCCAGCTGTTTGATGATGTCGCGCTCGACCTCGGCGACCGTCACCTTCAACATGATCTGCTCGCGACCGCGCACCACGATCGCGTTGACAACCTTGGCGCCGTTGCCGACCGCGTCGGAAGATCCGGCATTGACCAACCGGGTGGCGATGTCGAAGGCCTGCTGTGCCTCGGCCTGGCTGGATACGGATCCTGACAGGATCACGCCGTCGATGCCGATGCCTTCGACGCGGACATCGGAGTCCGGCAGGACCTGCTTGATCGCCGCACGGATGCCGTTGAGGCTGCGCGTCACCGCAATGTCGAGGCCGACCAGTTGTTTGCCGTCCATGTCGAAGAAGAACACATTGGTCTGTCCGATCTCGTTGCCGATGACGTAGGCGCGGCGCGACGAGCGGATCACGGCGTTCGCGACCTTGGGATTGGCGACCAATACGTCCTTGATGTCGCGCGGAAAGTCGATCACGACCGATTTGCCGAGACCAAGAGCGACCGAGCGCGATCCGTAGTCGCTCGCCGCGACCACGATGGTCTGCGTCTGCGGCTCGACCGACATTTCGGCGGCTACGGCGGCACCGTGCGGCCATGCCCAGGGGGCCAGGCCGGCGGCAAGGCCAGCCATCAGACAAGGCACGAGCGCCGCGAGGCTCGCCGCACGGATCGGTGTCGCTGGTGCCATCTCAATCCCTCCGCGCGGTTCAATGCGCCATTGACTGGGTACTTACGCCGTAACGCACCGTGTTGATGCCGCGCGCTTGTTTCTCGTCGCCGCCCTCGCCGCCTTCCGGCGTCGGCGACTGCGAATCGAGCAGGCTGCGCAGCGCCAACGCAATTGTGCCCATCTGCCGTGCCAGCAGGAGCGTCTCGACTTGTTGCGGATCGAGTTCGATGGTCGCAGTTTTGCCGACGACGACTTTTTGGCCTTCCTTCTCCTCGATGGCTTGGTCGACCGCGAGCACCCGCACGTTTTTCAAGATCGTCTCGCTGATGTATTTCTCAACGCCCCCCATCTTCGCCGTCACCCTGTCACGGTGCGTGAGCACCACGTCGACGTGGTCGTTCGGCAAGATAAATCCGCCGGCGCCGGTTTCCGGCGACACGTCGAGCGCAATCGCGCGCATGCCGTGCGGCAGGATGGCGGCCATGAAGCCGCCGCCCTTGGCGACGAGGAGCTTGGAGTCGCGGATCGGCTCGCCCGCCGCAATCGGTGTGCGCGCCACCGCGCCGAGGAAATCTTTGATCGCTTCCGGCCGGTCGGTCTTTCTGATGAAGCTCGACGTGGCCGAAGCCGCGGGCCAGGTCTGCCAGCCGACATCGCCCTCGGCGACAACTTGGCCGGTGCCGAGATCGGTTTTGGCGACCAGGACATCGACGGTCGCGAGCGGCGGCGGCGGTTCCGGCGCCTTGGGCGCTTCCGGCGTCCGGTTACCGCTCGCAAGCATGGCAGCAACCCCGCCAGCGGCCAGAGCGATCACCAGGACGATAATGCGGGAGCGCTTCATTCCCCTTCAACTTCCCAAGACCTTTTCCAAGGCGCTTGCCAAGACGTTTTTCGCCAAGACGTTTTCGCCAAGACCCTTCCTCGCCAAGACCTTTGCCGAGAACTGCGTGCCGACACCTACCCAAGCAGCGGCCTGGGCCGGACAGGCCACCGTGCGGGAAGTTCATCAGCTAAACGTCAAGGCATGGTTAATAAGGCGTATCCAAATCGCGTTAATTACGCGTTACGACGGGCGCTTTCTGCCGCCGGGGCCGGATCGGCCGCAACGCTCGTGCCGCTAGCGACCGATCGCCGTCATCCATTCGGTCTGCGGGTAGACGATGAGCGCCGCCGTGGCGAGAGCGATCCCATAGGGCACGCCGCTGTCGCGCTGGTGCAGTCGCTCGGCCCATTGCCGACCGATGAAAACCGGCGGCAGGGGTATGCCGCGAAACTTGATGATCAACAGCGTCAGCGCCCCGCCGAGTAACGAGGCGTAAAAGAGATAATCGACAAGGTGAGAGAACCCGAACCACAGCGCCGTCGCGGCCGCAAGCTTGGCATCGCCGCCGCCAACCCAACCGCAGGTGAAGAAGACGAAGACGACGACGAGCACCGCGGCGGCCGCACCCGCATGCGAGACCAGATCGGCCGCGCTTATTCCAGTCAGCACCGCAAGCAAGCCGAAGCCGCCGATCAGAACGAGCGCCACGCGATTGGTGATCGTCATCGTGAGCAGATCGCTCGACGCGGCAAACGCCATCGCTGCCGGAAACAGCGTCAGCTTGATCACGTCAATCAGCAGGACCATGGCGAGACGCACCGTCGGCTTTTTCCATGCGATAGGCTTATCCGGCGCAGGTTGAGAGCGAGTTAGCGCAAAAGCGCCGCCCGAAAAAATAAGGGCTCCGGACCGACCCGGAGCCCATTCGCGGCTTTCGGCGTGCAGGCTTACTTAAGCTGCGTCGAAATGCTGGTGAACTTGGTGTTCAAGGTGGTGCCGATGCCGTTCACGACGGCGATAATGGCGACGGAGATGCCGGCGGCGATCAGGCCATACTCAATGGCCGTGGCACCCAACTCGTCCTTCACAAAACGCGTAACGAGGGTCTTCATGAGATGGCTCCTTAAGGTCCACACGCAAACTGTCTGAGCTCGACCCAATGGCCGTTGTTTCGGGTCATTTGGATCGTCGCGAACCTAC
Source organism: uncultured Alphaproteobacteria bacterium (assembly GCA_963829395.1). Lineage (GTDB taxonomy): Bacteria > Pseudomonadota > Alphaproteobacteria > Rhizobiales > Xanthobacteraceae > BOG-931. The sequence goes on from CAWHHX010000013.1 coordinate 10,035, forward strand.
CAACGAGAAATTTCGATGCGGTTAAACCAATCAATGAAACACGCTGTTAGGACGTGGTTCCGCAACGTAGTTAACCGCGCCTTTCGGCATCGACGCAAAATTTCAGCGCCGGATCCGTGGCACGCTCTGGCGGTAGACCGACAAACATAACCACTGAAACGTTTCGATCGCGTAAGCCGCGAACCTCCAATTTGCTGCAACTCAGCGCGACCTGCGGCGCATGCGCGTGTGCGCTGCCATTCATCGCCTATTAATGCGCATCTCCGATACCAGATGGGCGCCAGCAGGCGACGCCGCGCCCGTACGCGGGCACTGGAAACGACAAGCCGGACCGAACGGCAACAGGCGTCACAAGAAGCATTACAAGCATTACCGCATGACCCAAGAAATGCTCTCGTTCATCGTCGATATCGGCAAGACGTTCCTCAAGGGCGTGCCTATTTCGCTGGCGCTGGCCGTGGTCTTTACCGGGCTGACCTGGTTCTGGGCCTGCAATCCCGGACGTCCGTGGTGGCGCAAACCCGATCTGGTCACCGACCTCTGCTACTGGCTGTTCATTCCGGTCATCGCCCGTTTTTTGCGTATCGGCATGCTGATCGCCGGCGCCGCCGTGCTGTTCGGCATCACCACCAGCGCCGGCCTGATCGCGTTTTATGAGAACGGCCATGGGCCGGTCGCCGCCCTGCCGCTGGCGGCGCAAATGGCCGTGTTTCTCATCGGCGAAGACTTCATCATGTATTGGACGCACCGGCTGTTCCACGGCAATCAGCTGTGGAAGTACCATGCCGTGCATCACTCCTCGGAAGAGCTGGAATGGATTTCGGCCGCGCGCTTTCATCCGGTCAATCTTTTCTTCGGCTCGGTGTTTGCCGACGTGGTGCTGCTGCTTGCCGGCATCTCGCCCAACATTTTCCTCATCCTCGGACCGATCTCCATCGCCCATTCGGCTTTCGTGCATGCCAACCTCGACTGGACGCTCGGCCCGTTCAAATATGTGATTGCGTCGCCGGTGTTCCACCGCTGGCACCACACCGCCGCCGAACGCGGTGGCGAGAAGAATTTCGCCGCCACGTTCCCGGTTCTCGATCTCATCTTCGGCACGTTCTACATGCCGGCCGGCGTCCTGCCCGACCGCTACGGCATCGACGATCAGGAATTCCCGACGAGCTTCGGCGCCCAGCTCCTGCACCCGTTCAAGAGCAAGGCCGCAGTTCCGCAAGCGCCTGCGCCGGTCCGATAAGCCGACCAAGGCCACGGAAACCCGCGGCAAATTTGCATTTCTTTCACCAATTTGCGGTCAAGTGGCAGCGTGAGAATGCAGCGTCTTCGGCTGTTGAGTTTAGTTCCGCGTAGCGTATCGGAGAGTCTCGATGGCGGCGTTGTGCGCGCGAGGCCGGGCGGGCGTAGGCCCGTTGCATTGGCTATCGGCAGCTTTGCTATCGATCGCCATGGTCGCGCCGGCGGCGGCGCAACCGATGCCGCTACCGCCCGAGACGATCGTCGTCTTCCTCGACCAAGCGAGGCTGGTGCAGCTGCCGGAGCGCGCCGCCAATCTCGTGATCGGCAACCCGCTGATCGCCGACCTTTCGATCCAGCCCGGCGGCCTGACGGTGATTACCGGCAAGAGCTACGGCATAACCAACTTCATCGTCACCGACAAAAAAGGCGCGGTGCTGATGGAAAAGACCCTCGAAGTTAGCGGCCTGAGCGACAAGACCGTCGTGGTCTATCGCGGCGTCGAGCGCGAGACCTATAGCTGCACGCCCAGTTGTTCGCGCCGGCTGACGCTCGGCGATTCGCCGGAATATTTCGAAAAGACGATGGCCGAAATCGTCACGCTCAACAATCAAGCCAGCAGCGCCGGCGCGATGGCGCCCGGACGCTGATACCAGAACGAGTCCAGCGGCCGCGGCACTTTCAGATATCTCATTCGCCCTACGGTATCGGCAGCGACGTGGTCGATTTGATCTTCTCCATGGCGAAGCGCGAGGTGACGTTCTTCAGCGGCACCGCCGCGATCAGCCGTTTGTAGAAGGCGTCATAGCCGGCCATGTCGGGCACGACGACGCGGAGCATGTAATCGACGTCGCCGGCCATGCGATAAAACTCCATCACTTCCGGCATGGCGCCGACCACCTTGGCGAAACGGTCGAGCCAATCCTGCGAATGGTCGCCGGTTTCGACCGACACGAACACCGTGATGCCAAGCCCGATGCGGTCCTGATCGACCAAAGCCACGCGCTTGAGGATGACGCCGTCGGCCTCGAGCCGCTGAATGCGCTTCCAGCATGGCGTCGACGACAGGCCGACCCGGCTGCCGATGTCGGCGACCGACAGCGAGGCATCTTCCTGCAGAACGGCCAAAATCTTGCGGTCTATGGCGTCCATAGAAATAATCTTTCAATTCCACTGATCACGAAGGATTTACATAGAAAAATATTCCAAGGCAAGGGCGATCTCGCGGCCGCCTGAATATGGCTAATGACCGGCCAGCAAGGCCTCGACCTCGGCCCGCGTCGGCGTGCCGCCGGAGCCGCCGAGGCGGGTGCATTTGAGGCCGGCGGCGGCGGCGCCGAACCGCAACGCTTGCGCCTCGGTCTGCCCCTCGGCCAAAGCCAGCGCGAAGCCGCCGTGCAAAGCATCGCCGGCGCCGAGCGTGTCGACGGCGCGAATTTGAAACACCGGCACGTGCCGGACCTGTTCGCCGTCGAGGAAGACAATATCGTTTGGCCCGTCGCTGACGGCAAGAAACGCTGCCGTGCGCCGGGCCATCGCCGCAAGTCCTGCGGCGAGGTCGCGCCGGCCGGTGGTCGCCGCCAGACACTCGGCGGAAAAAACCACGTGCGTGGCGATGGCAAACAGCGGGTCTTCCTCGACCGTCGCCTTGTCGGCGTCGAGCACGACGCGAAGCTTGCGCCGCCGCGCCGCTTCGCAAATCGGGCGGGCGAAGTGCGGCAGCCGGTTGTCGGCGAGCACGAGGTCGGCTGAGCCGGCGAGCGTTTCCGGATCGCGCGGCGTCACCGCAGCGATCCGCTTGTCCCGATACGTGACGATGGTGCGCTCGCCGCGGGCGTCGATGAAAATCGCCGACAGCGCCGTCGCCAAGCCGTCGACCCGCTGACAGCCGCCGGTGTCGATTGCCTCGCGCGCCAGCGCCGCCAAGACGCGATCGCCGTTGTCGTCGGCGCCGGCCGGACCGCCCAGCGGGCCCGCCAGCAGCGCCCGGCCGCCGAGCCGCGCCACGGCGACCGCAGCGTTGGCCGCACAGCCGCCATTGACGATGAAAAATTCCGACGCCTCGACCTTGCCGTCGTTCCGCGGAAATTCCGCGACGCGAAACACCTCGTCGAGCACGATGATGCCGGTGCACAGAATGCGCGGCGCGCTCGCGCTAGGCATCAGCGGGCCAGAACGCCGCCGCCATGCTCGATGAAATCGCGAATGATGTGGTGCGCGATGGCGATCGGCGGCGGCGTGGTCAGTTGCTGCGGATGCGTGCGCGCCAACATCAGCTTGAGCTCCGCGCGATCGAACCAGCGCGCCTCTTCGATCTCGCTCTCGTCGATGACGATCTCGTCCGTCACCGCCAGCGCGTGGCAGCCGATCATCAGCGATGACGGAAACGGCCACGGCTGCGACGCAAAATATGTCACGTCGGCGCAGACGAGGCCAACCTCCTCGGCGACTTCGCGCCGCACCGCTTCCTCGATGGTTTCGCCGGGCTCGCAAAAACCGGCCAGGCACGACCACATGGTCTGCGGAAAACGCGGCGAGCGGCCGAGCACGCAGCGGTCGCCGGCGACCGGCAGCATGATCACCACCGGATCGGTGCGGGGAAAATGCTCGGCTTTGCAATTGGGACAATCGCGCCGCCAGCCGGCTTGCACGAGTTGCGTCGCCGCGCCGCAATTGGGACAGAAGCGATGGCGCGCATGCCAGCCCAAGATCGCCTTGGCTTCGGCGAGCGGCGGCACATGCGCGGTGTCGACCTCGCCTTGGACTGCGATGGTGCGCAGATCGATGAGCCTGAGGTCGTTGCGCGCTTTGAGCGCTTCGATCGCGGCCGCATCGATGCCGACGCCGAAACGCGGCACATCGTCCAGCAGCCCCAGAAACACGGTCTCGCGCGCGGCGCCAAGCGTGCGCGCCTCGGCCGGCGAAAACAGCGGATCGAGCGCTGCGCCTCTTGGCTTCAAGACGATGGACTCGCCGCCGACGACATAGACGCCGGTGTGCTCGTGCGCCAACAACGCCGCCAGCTTGGCCGAATCGCCGCGCAAGGCCGCGGCGCGCTCAAGGAGACTGCCGGAATAAGCCTGGCGCGGCAGCGAACTAAAATCGGGTTCTTTGGTCATTTTGCGCCGGATTGAAGCCGCGCCGGCCATCTAGGTCAAGCGCGTGCGGTGCACAACCAAAACCGATTCCTCCCCGACACAATCAGTCGCTGGAACTTTTTTTGGAGCGGCCGACTTAGGCCTTCGATCAATTGCCTCATAAAGGAGCATTGCACTATGGAATTTGATCTACGTACCGGCGCCGGAATTGTCGACATCCACACTGACGCCTCGCAATCCGGAGCCTCTTGGGCGGCGATCGCCGCCGGGGCGGTCGCCGCGGCAGCCCTGACGCTTGTCCTGGTCGCGTTCGGCGCCGGACTGGGCCTTTCGTCGATATCGCCCTGGAGCGACAGCGGCGTTTCGGCTTCCACTTTCGAGATCGGCACCGGCATTTATCTGGTTCTCGTCGGGGTCATGTCGTCAGCGATCGGCGGTTATCTCGCCGGCCGGTTGCGAACGAAGTGGACTGGCCTGCACGCCAACGAAGTTTTCTTCCGCGACACGGCACACGGCTTTCTGGCCTGGGCCTTTGCGACTTTGATCAGCGCCACGGCTTTGGCGTCGACCACGGCGTATCTGGCAAACGGCACCGCCGCCGGCGTCGCCGGTGCATCCGCGCAGGCCGCGCGCTCCGTCAACCCGTCGGAAATCTATGTCGACAAGCTGTTTCGAACGACGCCGGGAGCACAACCGGCCGCGTCCACAGCCAATCCTCCCGCCACGAGCGACAATGCCGCAGCAGGCAATGCGAATGCCGGCAACGCTGCCGCGGGTGGCGCTTCGAGCGGAACCAGCGCATTCCAAACGCGCGCCGAAGTTTTGCGTTTGTGGACCGCCAGCTTCCGCAACAGCGAAGGTCTCACGCCGAGCGATCGGACCTATGTCGCCCAAGTCGTCGCCGCGCGCACCGGCATGAGCCAGGCGGATGCGGAGAAACGCGTCGACCAGGTCGTGGCCGAAGCGAAAACCGCCGCCGACAATGCGCGCCGCGGCGCGGCGCATCTGTCGTTCTGGCTGACCGCCGCGCTGTTGTTCGGCGCCTTCGCCGCAAGCCTCGCGGCTGCCGAAGGCGGCATGCTGCGCGACGGCACCTGGAACGATCGCGTCCTCACGCCACGCGTCATATAAGGAGAGCATCACCATGACCATGGGCAAAGGCGTTCTGCTGTGGCTGTTCGGCATTCCGCTGCCGATCATTATTCTGCTCGCGCTGTTCTGGCATTGAGAGAGGGCGAGTAGCGATATGGCGAGTGGCGAGTAGCGAATAGCGATCAATTCGTCATTGCGAGGAGCCAAAGCGACGAAGCAATCCAGCGGCTTGCGCAAGCGGCCCTGGATTGCTTCGCGGAGCCTGTCATCGGGCCGGCCACTTCGGGCCGGACCCGTTGGCTCGCAATGACGAAATATCTCCCGACACTCCCTATTCGCCATTCGCCATTCGCTTCTTCCCCATTCGCTACTCGCCATTCGCTACTCGCCATTCGCTATTCGCTTCTTCCCCATTCGCCACTCGCCATTCCCATTCTTCCCACCGCTACCCATGCCGCCCGGGCCCCGCCAGCACCAGCGCCCAGAACACCTTGTACTTCGAGCTCGGCGCATAGACCGCGGCGATGCCGAGCCGCGTGACACCGCGATTGAGCATGTTGGCGCGATGCGGCGGCGAATCCCGCCAGCCGGAAAACGCCTCGGCGAGGGTGTGGTAGCCGGCGGAGATGTTCTCCACCGCGACGCTGCCGCCAAGGCCGGCGGTGCGAATGCGCTCGGCGAACGGCCGGGCGGCATCGTGATCCATCTTGTCGCGCGCCGCCATGGCATGCGCCTGCTCGCCGGCAAAGCGCATCAGTTCGGGATCGACGACGACGGCGCCGAGACCGTTGTTGCTGCGATAGCCGGAGATCATCGAGGCCGCGGCGGTAGCGTCCACCGTCACGTCGGGCTGCGCCATGCTTTGATAGAAGGTCGGCTCGCTCGGCGGCGGCTCGCTCGCCGTGCAGCCGACGAGCGCCGCGACGCCCATCGCGACGCCGCAGACGATCAGCACGGCAGACGGCCGAATCATCAAGATCCCCAAGCAAAGTCCCAACGTTGCCGATGAAGTCCGCACGCGCAGCAGTGACGGACAAGCGTTGATAGTTTCCCCACTCCGCGCCGGCAAGACGCGCGCCGCTCTTCATCCTGCCCCGCGAAGCGGGGAAGGGGGACGCCCTGCGTCACGCAGGGCGGTGGAAGGGGCCTCGGCCTCACGGTTGACCGCAGGGCCGCGTGCCCCCTCCACCACCCTTCGGGTGGTCCCCCTCCCCCGCGCTACGCGCGGTGGCGGATAAATCCGTCGTCATTGCGAGCAGCGAAGCAATCCAACCCTCCGCGCAAGCCGCCCTGGATTGCTTCGCTGGCGCTCGCAATGACGAGCATTCTCGCGGCGCCTCTCCGCGCCCGAGCTATGCCAACCACAACGCCAAAATAGATCCGCCTCCGGCAAAAAGAGGGAGGCGAAGCGCCGAAAGGCGCATCCAACCGATTCCGCGCAGCACCGACAAACGTTGCCGCTTGCCCGTGCCCGGGCGCGGAAGCGCGCCAATCGTCGGGGCGCGCTCGCCTTCCGGCGCCTCGCCGCGGCTCTCGCCAGAACTTTGACATCCTGGCTCAGCTCCAGGCCATGCTTGCTAGGACCCGGTCCAGGCAGGCATTTTACCCACCCTTCCCGATCCCAGTGCAGTGGAAGCACCCCACGCCTCGGCCGTAGTACCGAAGAGAATGATGCCCGAAGCCGCTCCGGCGCGGACTGCAAATCCGCGCGGAAGCACCGCACTCGCTCCGTCTCTCGAAAATGCCTTCGCGAAAGGCGCCCTCGATGAGCGAGACAAGCGTCATGTAACATAATCAGGGACGAATGTCAATATTTGTCTCTAATCTAGAGACGGCCGCTTGCGCCTTTGCCAATTGGCGCGATCTCGCCAGCAAGTAGCGCGGATTGAGCGCCAGCGAAATCCGGGATCAGCGGCGAGGCTTGTCCCGGATTTCGTTTCACTCAATCCGGGCTACGAAGAAATTACCGCGTCGAAGCGCGTCGCTCAGATAACGAGGATATCGGAATAAAGCAGGACGAGCAGCGTCACGAGGCCGCCCATGAACAGGCCGAAGGTGACTTGCACAAGCGTCTGCCACCAGGCGGTTCCGAATTTCTCCGCTCGGGCCGCAAGACCTGATCGAACACTCGACAGACGTCCCGATAGTCGCTGGCGCGCCGTCGGGCGCGCGGCGGGCATGGCATTCCAATCGGCGGCTAGCGTTGCGTCGTGCATACAAACTCTCCCGCTTCGGCAAGCCCCGCAGTCCCTCGGTCGTCGCCGGCCTATATGTGGCCTTTGTCTGCGACGTTCTATTGAACGATCGGTGACCCGGCCTGATCGATAACGGTGAGCGGAGCTATACCAAGGGCTAGACTTGCTGGAACTTTTTTGGGCGAGTTCCCGCGGGCCGCCGGCTCGCCGGCCGGCGCGGCGCTTCGACACGCGCGCAGTTCGCCCGCTACGGGCGGCCGGCGGCTTCCAGGATGAGCTTCGCGATCGTGTCGGGCTGGGAGATCAACGACAGGTGGCTCGCTTTCACCTCGATGGTCTTGGCGCCCATGCGTTTGGCCATGAAGCGCTCGAGATCCGGATTGATCGTGCGGTCCTCGGTGGAGACGGCATAAAAACTCGGCTTCGATCGCCAGGCGGCGTTGGTCGTCTTGCCGGTGAGCAAAGCTTTGTGGAACGGCTCCTGAACCGCATAGAGGACCTTGGCTTTCGCCTCCGGCAGGTCGCCGGCGAAATCGTGCAAAAAGGCTTCCTCGCTGAGCCGCCCCTCGTCGCCGTCGAAGACGATGCCGGCGCTCGCCGGCGGCGTCGGGAATGTTTTCGCCAGCGCCGCATAGTCCTCGCCGGCGTCCGGCGCCCGGGCCGCGACATAGACGAGCGCCGTCACCTTGGGATCGACACCGGCTTCGGTCACGATCATGCCGGAGAAGGAGTGGCCGACCAGCACCGTCGGCCCGTCCTGCCGGGCCAGAACCCGCTTGGCCGAGGCCACCGCTTCGTCGAGCGTGGTCAGGGGATTTTGCACCGCGGTTGCGTTGAGCCCGGCGGCCTGCAGCCGCGCGATGACCTCCGACCAGCACGAGCCATCGGCAAACAGCCCGTGGACCAAAACCACGTTGCGGGCGAGCGGAACGGTTTCGGCACGGGCCGCGCGGCCGAAGGTGGCCGCGAGCGCACCGGCGGCGAGGAGCGTAGCGAACTGACGGCGGGCGATCATCAGCTTGGCCCTTTTCGTTCAGAGCGTAGCCCGGATTGAGCGCGAGCGAAATCCGGGACCGGGCGCGAGGTCTGCCCCGGATTTCGCTTCGCTCAATCCGGGCTACGACGCAGCTTGGCCCTTTTCGTTCAGGGCGTAGCCCGGATTGAGCGCGAGCGAAATCCGTTGGCAGGGGACCGGGCGGCGAGGTCTGCCCCGGATTTCGCTCCGCTCAATCCGGGCTACGACGCAGCGACCGCGTTCGGGGCTACTCCACGTCCGCAGCCCCGAGCTTCTCGCGCATCAAGGCGATAAACTGCGCGAACTCTGCCGCTTCGCGCGCGCGCGGCGCCTCAGCACCCCAAATCGGCTTCGGCCACAGCGGATCGGTCTTGCAGCGGGCGACAATGTGGATGTGCAGCTGCGGCACCACGTTGCCGAGCGCGGCGACGTTGATCTTGTCGCATTGCGTCACTTCTTTCAGCGCCAGCGAGGCGAGCGCGATCTCGGCCATCAGCGGGAAGGCGTCGGCGCCGAGGTCGGCGAGCTCGGTGGCGTCGGCGCGCCGCGGCACCAGGATCAGCCAGGGATAGTCGGCCGCATTGACCGCGAGCACGCGCGACAGCGCGAGTTCGCCGACCGGCACGGTGTCGCTTTCGAGCTGCGGGTGCAGCGACCAGCCTGGTTCGGTCATTTTGGCCTTCCCGTTTTCCTAACGCGCCAGCTGGGAATGTGGCGCCGGCCGTCGTCGCCGTCTTTGTTTGACGTCAACGACGCCGCACCAAGCATCGGCCATGCGGCGGCGCGAGGGAAGGGGCGGGTCTCATGTTTTTCCGCTCGTCCCCGCCCCCGATCACGTCGAGGGTAACCTCTGGCGGGGACCCAAGCTGGAGTCCCGCTGGCGCGGGAATGCGCGGACAAATCCGTGGCCTCGCCCGGCCCTGTCGTTTATTGCCAGGTCAGCGACGAGATCGCGACGCTGGCATTGCCTTTGGCGTCGGCGACGATGCGCAGGTTCTTGTCGTCGTAGGCGATGCCGATGAGGCGGAGATCGTTGATGACGACGTTGGCGCTGACGCCGCCGGCGGCGCCGGTGAAGTCGCCGACGGCGGCGGCCATGCGCTTCTTGGCGTCGGCGGCAAACGGCTTGAGGTCGATCACCGCCTGGTCGGCCAGCGTCTTTTGCAGGTATGGCACGGCGGCCTTGGCGGCCTCGCCGAGGAGCCCGAACGCGGCCTGCGATTGCACGTCGAGCGCCACGTCGGTGAAGCGCAAAATCTGCGCGGTCTGGTCGAGCACCGGCTTGCCCCAGACATGCACCGTGGCGTCGGCGCCAATGGCGAAGAAGCCGCGCTTCTTGACGTTGACCAGGAGCGAGATCAACAGCCGGTCGCCGGACGCCGCGACCGCGGCTTGTTTGATCGTGGTGGCGAACGCGCCGGAGCCGTCCTCGGGGAAGGTCTTGCCTTTGACCTGCGCCTCGATGAGGCGGCTCACCTCGGTGAACGGAATATCGATCGGCACCGCGATGTCGAGAATGCCCTCGTTGGCCTGCGGCACGATGTCGAGCTGCGCCGGGAACGGACAATTCGGCTTGGTCTCGCTCGGCACGATGCGGGTTTCGGCCTGGACGCCGACCAGGAGCGTCACCGCATTGGCGTCGATCTTCGGCTGCGCGGCGATGGCGCGGACCGGGCGGATTTCAAGCCAGAGGTCGGGGACGCCCGGTGCCGTTGCTTGCGCGGCGGCGCCGAGCGAGATGGCGCGGCAGAGTTTCGCCCATTCGGCGCGCGCGGCATTCTCGATGAACGGATCGTTGCGCACGCGCGCTTCGAGACCGCCGGTCTGCTCGCGCACCATATTGTCAAGCACCGGCTTCACTTCGTTGGCAACACTGAGCTTGATGCCGGCGATCGGCAGCGCCACGTCGGTGACGTTGACCTGCGCCGTGAGGTTCGGCGCGAGCCGCCAGTTCGGCGCGATGGTCGGGTGCGACAGCGCCGTCACCGTGCCGTGAAAGTCGGCGTGCTGGTCGAAGGTCTTGCCGGTGAGGCCCTGCACCTGCGCCCCGAGATTGCCGCCGATGATGTTGCCGATGGCGCCGCCAATCGCGTTGGCCGCGCCGGTGAGGGTGCCGCGGGCCTGGAAGGTGCCGGAGAGCGCGGTGGTCACGACCAGCGCGTCGGGCCGTCCGGTGACGGTGAGCGGTCCGCGATTGATGGTGAAGTTCAGCTCGGCGGCCTGCAGCAATTGCGACACCGGATTTTGCGGCTTGCCGGACAGATTGCGCGGCGCCTGCGCCTCGAGCGCATCGCGGATCGCCGCCATGGCGACGGCGGCCGGCGTGAGGATGGTCGAGGTGCCGGCGAGCGGCGGCAACGGCGGCACCGCCGCCAGCGCCGGGCGGTTTTCCTGCAGCGACGACGGCGACAATACGTTGAGCAGCAGCGTCGCGCCGGCAAAGGCAACGACGACGACGATGATGCCGGCGATGATGAGGCGAAGGTTCATTGTGTTGCAGGCCCATCACATGCGGTTTTTACGCCGAATCGTAGCCTCAGCATGGAGCGCCGGAGTACGGACGCCAAGATGGCGCCTAGCGCCTTTGAACATGCCTAGCGCCTTTGAACATTAAGACGAAGCGGCTTTTCTTTGTCTGATGCGCGCCCCTGACCTGCGATCCTTGCCGATTGACACGATGCGCCGGCCAAGGGCACCGTTTGCCCGGATTTTAGTTGGATTTTGCCGGAGGAAAACGAATGCCGCGGCGGCCGCGCATTCTCGTTGTCGGCGGCGGCATTGGCGGACTGGCCGCGGCTTTGGCGTTCGAGCGCCAGCGCGCCGAGGTCATCGTCTGCGAGCAATCGTCCAAACTTTCCGAGATCGGCGCCGGCATTGGCCTGGCGCCCAACGCCATCAAGGCGCTCCGCGCGCTTGGCCTGGAAGCGAAGATCGACGCCATCGCCTGGGCGTCGGAATTCGCCGTCATCCGCTCCTGGCAGGACGGCCGGCCGATCTCGCGCGCCTATCAGGGCGACTACCGCGAGAAGTTCGGCGCGCCGAGCGTGACCGCGCACCGCGCCGACCTCCTTGGCGTGCTGGCCGGCGCGCTCGCCACCACCGACATCCGCCTCGGCATGCGCTGCATCGGCGTGGAGACGCGGGAATATGGCGCCGCGGCGCGCTTCGCCGACGGCAGCGCGATCGAGGCCGACATCGTCGTCGGCGCCGACGGCATTCATTCGAAGGTGCGCGAGAGCCTGTTCGGCGCCGACGCGCCGCGCTTCACCGGCTGCATCTGCTGGCGCGGCATAGCGCCGGCCGAAGCGGTGCCGCGCGATATCAATACCGCCGACGTGACACTGTGGATGGGGCCGCACGGCCATGTCGTGCATTACCTCGTGCGCGGCGGCGAACTCCTCAACATCGTCGCGCACATCGACAGCGACGCCTGGACCGAGGAATCGTGGACGCAGGAGTGCGGCGTCGATGAAGTGATGTCGGCCTATGCGCGCTGGAATCCAGCGCTCACGCGGGTCTTTCCGGCGAGCGAGCGCTGGTACAAATGGGCGCTGTACGATCGCGACCCGCCGGAGCGCTGGAGCAACGGGCGGGCGACGCTGCTCGGCGATTCCGCGCACGCCATGCTGCCTTATCTCGGCCAGGGCGCGGCGATGGCGATCGAGGACGGCTGCGTGCTCGCCGGCATGGTGGCGCGCGCCGGCGACGATCTCGACGGCGCGCTCGACGCCTACGAGCGGCTGCGCAAGCCGCGCGTGCAGGAAGCGGTCCTCGGCTCGCGCGCCCGCGCTCGCGACAACCATCTCACCTCGCACTGGGGGCGGCTCAAGCGCGATATGCGATACGCCTGGCGCAAGCGCTTTGGCGGCGACCAGACCGTGTTCCAGGCCGGCCGGCTTTATGAGTATGACGCCGGCCGCGAATTGGCGTGACGCTGTGTCGGCAGCGTCCCCGCGAGGGCACCCCGGCTTGCTTTCTCCCCCTCCGCGGCCGATATAGGGGCCGGGAGGTTGGCGGTGGACGAGCCACTCGCCAACCGGGTCAGGTCCGGAAGGAAGCAGCCCTAACGAGCGCGGTTCGGGTCGCTCGTCAGCCTCCCACCCTCACATATCGAGGTACCCGTAGCCCGGATTGAGCGGAGCGAAATCCGGGAACCGTCAACAGGCTTAAATGCCGCCCCGGGTTTCACTCCGCTCAACCCAGGCTACATTCTTCCGATGAACGACGCCACGAACCCGACCGGTTCCTATCGCGTGCTCGCGCGCAAATACCGGCCGTCGACCTTCGCCGATCTGATCGGCCAGGACGCGATGGTGCGCACGATCTCGAATGCGTTCGAGAGCGGCCGCATTCCGCAGGCCTGGGTGCTGACCGGCGTGCGCGGCGTCGGCAAGACCACGACCGCGCGCATTTTGGCGCGCGCGCTGAATTACGAATTGCCGGACGGCTCGATCGCCGGCCCGACCATCGCCATGCCGGCGCTCGGCATCCATTGCCAGGCGATCATGGAGAGCCGGCATCTCGACGTGATCGAGATGGATGCGGCGTCGCATAACGGCGTCGAGGACGTGCGCGCGATCAACGAAGCGGTCCGCTACGCGCCGGTCTCGGCGCGCTACAAGGTCTATATCCTCGACGAAGTGCACATGCTCTCGGGCGCGGCCTTCAATGCGCTGCTCAAGACGCTGGAAGAGCCGCCGCCGCACGCCAAGTTCGTGTTCGCGACCACCGAAATCCGCAAGGTGCCGATCACCGTGCTGTCGCGCTGCCAGCGCTTCGATCTGCGCCGCGTCGATGCGCGCTTTGCTGGTCAAGCATCTGCAAGGCATCGCCGAGAAGGAAACCATCACCGCGGAGCCGGAAGCGCTTGGGGCTGATCGCGCGCGCCGCCGAAGGCTCGGTGCGCGACGCGCTGTCGCTGCTCGATCAGGCGATCGCGCATGCCGGCGCCGGGTCGGGCGCCGGCAACACAACAAACATGGCAGGGCCGGTGCGCGCCGAGGACGTGCGGCGGGATGCTCGGGCTTGCCGACCGCACCAAGATCATCGACTTGTTCGAAGCGCTGATGCGCGCCGATCTGCCCGCGCGCTGGCCGAGGTGCGCGAGCAATACGATGCCGGCGCCGATCCGGCGATGGTGCTCGGCGATCTTGCCGAGTTCACCCATTTCGTCACCCGCGTGAAAATCGTGCCGGCTCTGGCCGACGACGTGTCGCTGACCGAAGCCGAGCGCACGCGCGGACGCGCGTTTGCCGCCAAGCTTTCGATGCGCGTGCTCGCCCGCACCTGGCAGATGCTGCTCAAAGGCATCGAGGAAGTCGCCGCCGCCGGCCGGCCGCTGGCCGCTGCGGAAATGGTGCTGGTGCGCATCGCTTATGCCGCCGACCTGCCGACGCCCGATGAGGTGATCCGCTCGCTCGGCGATGCTTCGCGCGGCAACGGTGCTTCGGTAGCGCCGGGCGGGCCGCCGTCGCCGCCGCGGGCCGAGACGTCGGCGCGCATGGAAGCGCCGCGATCTGCCGACATGCCGCGCGGCGGAACGCGCGCGGCGCTCGCGGCGGCGCCCGCCGAGCAGCCGTCACGTGAGCCGGTCGCGCGCGGCGACGAATCGCGAATGTCCGGTGCGCGCGCTGCAAAGCTTCGAGGAGCTGATGGCGCTCGCCGCCGAAAAACGCGACATCGGCATCAAGAGCGCGCTTGAGCGCGACGTGCGGCTGGTGCGTTTCGAGGATGGCCGGCTCGAATTCGGCCTCGAACCCAGCGCGCAGAAATCGCTCACCGGCGAATTGTCGAAAAAACTCGCCGACTGGACCGGCCGGCGCTGGATGGTGATCGTATCCGCCGAGCCAGGTCAGCCGAGCCTTTACGCGCAGGCGCAGACGCGCAAGGCCGAGCTGAAAGACGGCGTGCGCGGCGATCCGCTGGTGCAGGCGGTGCTGACCCGATTTCCCGGCGCCGAGATCGTCGACGTGCGGACCCCGGCCGGTGCCGGTGCGTTGGAAGAGCCGCCGTTTGCTCCCGAAGGCGCCGGCGATCCGGCGGACGAGGAGCGATAGGAATGTCGCTGAATACAATCGTCATCCTGAGGCGGCCGCGAAGCGGCCCTCGAAGGATGAGCGGCCGTCGCCCCGACCGAAATCGGTTTATCCGATTTCGGATTTTAGGGGCCAAGTCGGCGGCGGCCGACTTGGTTGGCTCGCTCCGCCCGCACCTCAGGGTGACGGAACAAAAGTATAGGTGCGCAATGGCTGATTTTCTTGGCTTGATGAAACAGGCCGCCGAACTCAAATCGAAAATGGAGGCGATGCAGGCCGAGCTCGATCGTATCGAGGTCGAAGGCACCGCCGGCGGCGGGCTGTTGACGCTGAAGCTTTCCGGCAAGGGCGAAATGCGCGCCGCGCAGGTCGACGAGACGCTGCTGCGGCCGGATCAGAAAGACATTATTCAGGATCTCATCGTCGCCGCCCATGCCGACGCGCGCCGCAAGCTCGAGGCGCTATTGGCCGAGCGCATGCAGGCGCTCACCGGCGGCCTGCCGCTGCCGCCGGGGCTGAAGCTGTTTTGATGGCGAAGCGAAAGTACTGCCACTATCTCGGCGTCATGCCCGGGCTTGACCCGGGCATCCCAACTCACATGGCAAGGCTTGAGCGCAATCGTCGGGATTGCCGGGACGAGCCCGGCAGTGACGATTAGAACTCGACCATGCCCGCTGTCTCCGCCGGTCCCGAGATCGAACGACTGATCCAATTGCTCGCCCGCCTGCCCGGGCTCGGGCCGCGGTCGGCGCGGCGCGCGGCTTTGTTCCTGATCAAGAAGCGCGAGCTCCTGATGGCGCCGCTCGCCGCCGCCTTGCAGACGGCGATGGAAAAGATCGAGGTGTGCAAGATCTGCGGCAATATCGACACGCAGAATCCGTGCACGGTCTGCACCGATCCGCGGCGCGACGGCTCCGCCATCGTGGTCGTCGCCGACGTCGCCGACCTGTGGGCGCTGGAGCGGGCCCACGCCATCAATGCGCGCTATCACGTGCTCGGCGGCACGCTGTCGCCGCTCGACGGCGTCGGCCCCGACGACCTCACCATCGATGCGTTGGTCAAGCGCGCCCACGAGCCGGCGGTGCAGGAGATCATTCTGGCGCTCAATGCCACGGTCGACGGCCAGAGCACCGCCCACTACATCACCGACCTCCTGCACGGCGCCAATGTCAAGGTCACGCGGCTGGCGCACGGCGTGCCGGTCGGCGGCGAACTCGACTATCTCGACGAGGGGACGCTGGCCGCGGCCATCCGCAGCCGGACGCCGTTTTGAGGCCCCGTGGCCCTGCGAATGGCGAGTGGCGAATAGCGAGTAGCGAGTGGAGGAATAGAAAGGGCGGCCGGGCCTACTATCTTATTCGCTATTCCCCATTCGCCCTTTCATCCTATTCGCCCCCAAAAATGCCTCCAAATTAGCCACCGCGCGCCCGCTGCGCAGACATTAAGCGTAGATCGGGACGGTCGCAGTTGACCGGCGTAAATCCATGAGGCTGATTCCGCTTGGAATCACGATCACTCCGGCGCTATGGGCCCTCAAACCGGCTCAAGACCGACTTGGCCCGCGCTTTGCATAACCGTACCTGCGATCTCGATCTCACAACTCGTGTTGAATGAGATTGCTTGGAGCCCCGGCGATCCCGGCACCGGGGCTCCATCCTTTTTGGGGGTCGGCGCCGCCCGCTTTTGGCCGGCGGCGCCGATACCTGCAGCCAAATCCTGCTATTGCGCTTTCCTTCCGTCCTTTGCACATGAGGGCCACGCCGCATTTGGCGGCGAACGGACGCGGCGCCACCTGTGCCAGCGAACCGGCCGAGTTGTGAAGTTCCGGAATGACCGACGACATCCGCTTCAATAAAGCGTTCGATCTGGTGCCGGGCCAGGCCGCCGACGTAGCGCCGGGCGTGCGCGCCATGGTCGCCAACAATCCGAGCCCGTTCACCTTCAAGGGCACGGTGAGCTACATTGTCGGCCGCGGCAAAGTTGCCATCGTCGATCCCGGTCCCGACGACGACGCCCATATCGCATCACTGCTCGACGCGGTGCGCGGCGAGACCGTGACCGACATTTTCGTCACCCACACCCATCGCGATCATTCGCCGGCCGTGCCCAAGATCAAGGCCAAGACCGGCGCCACGGTCTACGCTGAAGGCCCGCACCGCGCGGCGCGGCCGCTGCATATCGGCGAAGCCTCCCGGCTCGACGCCTCCGGCGACATGGATTTCCGTCCCGATATCGCGCTCGCCGACGGCGCGGTCGTCGCCGGCGACGGCTGGACCATCGAGGCGCTGGCGACGCCGGGGCATACCGCGAACCATATGGCGTTCGCGTTCAAGGAAGCCGACCTGATCTTCTCCGGCGATCACGTCATGGCGTGGTCGACCTCGATCGTGGCGCCGCCGGATGGCGCCATGAGCGACTATATGGCCTCGCTGGAAAAGCTGGCGCGGCGCCGCGAGCCGATCTACCTGCCCGGCCATGGCGGCCCGGTGCGCGACGCGCCGCGTTTCGTGCAGGGCTATATCCAGCATCGGAACGCGCGCGAAGCCTCGATCCTGCGCCGGCTCGGCAAGGGCGCCGCCGATATCGCGACGCTGGTGCGGGCGATCTATATCGGCATCGATCCGCGGCTCACCGGCGCGGCCGCCTTGTCGGTGCTGGCGCATCTGGAAGATCTGGTCGCGCGCGGCGTCGTCGCCACCGATGGCACTCCCTCGATCGGCGGCACTTACCGCTTGACCGAGTTGCCCTTGCCCGCCGCCTGAGTGGGTTTTGGCGCCGGCGCCTGCTTGTCCGGCTTGGCCGGCGCCGCCAGAACGTCATCGACGTCTTCGATCAGCGCGCGCACCCGCGCGGCGTTGGCGCCGAGATCGTGGCGGCCATAGCGCGAGGCCGAGCGGATGTCGATGCGGGCGCCCTCCTGCGTCGCGCGCACCCGCACGGCGACGTCGTCGCGGAAACCGAGGATCGGCGTGCGCGCGATCGCCTCGATCAAACCGTCGCGCGGCGCCGTGCTCTGCGGCGGCCGGGCGTCGACCACATGCCACCGGCGTTTGGCGATGACCTTGAGCACGGCGTTGTAAGCCTCTTGCGGCGACGCGGTGGTGAGATCGGGCTCGATGTCGGAATAGGCGACACGCTGCTGCTCGGCGGTGTAGAGGCCGGCATAGGTGACCGGATTGGCGTCGCGCGGGCGCAGCCGCGCGATCGCTTCGAACCGCGGCGGGTCGATCGGATCGGTGGTGACGTCGTAGATCGCCGGCAGCCGGTAGGCTTTGACGCCGAGATAAAGCGGATAGACGATCAGCGCCAGCCCGATCACGAGCCCGGTGACGGCCTCGCCGACGCCGCGGACGCCGTCCTTCCAGATCGAAACCGCCGCACCGAAAGCGAGCAGGATCGCCAAGATCGCCAGCACCAGGGCACCGCCCAACGTCGACAGCGCCGGCACGATTTCAAGCGCGCCGGAACGCACCACGATGACGGCAATCAGGGTGGCGGCGAGCGAAAACAGCGCAATCCGCCGCGACCAGATCGCAAGCCGGGAGGTCGGCTGTTCAGACATGCGGCGGCGCGCCATTGCTGTTTGCTCTCAATCCGTCCTGAGGCTAGCGCTAATGCCCGAAGGCATAGTGGCTCTCAGGCCCACGGGCAATACTGGACAAATATACGGTTGGGACGGCGAAGATGCCGCTAACATTGACCGGGAGGATTATCATTAATGAGCAGAAATCCCATGCTCCGCGGCCTGAAGCTGACGCATCCCGGCGAGATGCTGCGGGAGGATGTTCTACCCGCTCTTGGCAAGTCGAAAGCCGAGATCGCGCGGCTGCTTGGTATTTCGCGGCAAACTCTCTACGACATTCTTAATGAGAGGCAGCCGGTGAGCCCCGCGATGGCTCTGCGCATCGGCAAGCTGCTCGGTAACGGGCCCGAGCTGTGGATCAATCTGCAACGCGCCTATGACCTGGCCGTCGCCGAACGCGAGTTGGCAGTTGAGATTAAGAAAATCCCGACGCTGACGGCGGCGTAGGCGGCGAGATGATGGGTTTCGCTGCTGCTCAACCCATTCCACGCGCGATCACTTCCGTCCGCGCCGCGTCTTCCGCTTACCGCGCTTGAGCCCTGCCATCGCTTCCAGCACGGCGCAGGTGGCGGCGGTGTCCTGCTCGCCGTAGCCGGTCGACAGGGCGGCGGCGTAGATCGGCAGCGTCGCGGAGAACAGCGGCGTCGGCGCGCCGAGCGCCTGGGCAAAGCCGCCGATCACGTCCATGTCCTTCTGCCAGATCGACACTTTCATCGTCGGGTCGTCGTAGCGGCCCTTGACCATCATCGGCGCGCGCAATTCGAAGACGCGCGAATTGCCGGCGCCGATCCTGATCTGATCGTAGATCAGCTGCGGCGGCAGCCCGGCTTTCATGCCAAGCACCAACGCTTCGGCGCTCGCCACATTGTGGATGGCGACCAGAAGATTGGCGACGTATTTCATGCGGCTGCCGTTGCCGAAGGCGCCGAGATCGTGAACCACGCGGGTGAAGTCGGCGAACAACGGGCGCAGTTTCTTGATCTCGGCGGCGCCGCCCGAGGCGTAGATCGCAAGATCCTTGGTCTTGGCCTGGATGCCGGTGCCGCTCACCGGACAGTCGAGCAGAACGTGGCCGGCTTTGCGCAGCGCCGCTTCGGCCGCTTCCTTGTCCTCAAGCTTGAAGGTCGAAGCCTCGATCACGACGCGGCGCGGCACACGGGCATTGACGATGGCGTCGACCGTCGCCGCGAGCGCTGAAGCTTTCGGCAAGCTCACGATGATGGTCGGCGCCTTGGCGGCGAGGTCGCCGGCGTCGGATGCGATGTCGATGCCGGCGCGCGCCAGCGCCCGCCGCCGCGCCGCGGCCAGGTCATAGCCGATGACGTGCCAGCCGGCGGCCTTGAGATTATGCGCAAACGCGCCGCCCATGATGCCGAGACCGACGATCCCGACAACGCCCTTCTGTTTCACTGCCATGCTTTATTTGGTCGGCGTCGCGCCGATCACTTGCCTTTCATATTCAGCGCCACCGACGAAAACGTTCGCAGGTCACGCTTGGCGACCATGTCCTTGGTCGCCGCCGCGTATTTCTTGAAGTGATCGGTTTCGCGATGCGCCTGCGCCGCGGCGGCGTCATCGTAAACCTCGAAGATCAGCAC
Organism: uncultured Alphaproteobacteria bacterium; assembly: GCA_963829395.1. GTDB lineage: Bacteria > Pseudomonadota > Alphaproteobacteria > Rhizobiales > Xanthobacteraceae > BOG-931. The sequence continues at coordinate 29,887 of CAWHHX010000013.1, forward strand.
GTGGTTCGGGTCCTTTTGCGAAACCAGGATGTTGAACTCGTGGCAGCCGGGCTCGCGCACCGAAGCCGCGGCGTTTTCCTTGAGCGCCGCAAGGTAAGCGTCGATTTGGCCGGCCGCGATGTCGACGTCGACCACATTGACCTGCAGCGGGCCGGATTGCGCCGCCGCTTCCCGGCCGGGCGTCGGTACCAGAGCCCACGCCGCAACTGCGAGTACGATCGCACCCGCGATGCCAATTGATTTCAACATGACGACTTCCTCCCTGTGGTTGGCGGCGCTTGAACGGGTCCGGCCCGCTGCGCCGCCTCGTGGCAGAAACTCAGAGCGAGGTTTCGAGAAACCGCATCATGCGCGGGATCGCCATGGCGCTATAGCTGTGCGGCTCGCTTTCGAACGGATCGGCCGACCAGAAATGTCCGGCGCCGGGAATGATGATGCGGCGCACGAAGATGCCGGATTGGGTGAGCGCGGTGAGGAACGCGCCGGACTGGGTCGGCGGGTCGACGATGTCGTCGTCGGTGCCGTGGATCAGAAGAAACCGCAACTGACTGTGATCGACGGTGGCATAGCTGATCGGCGAGGCGTCGAAATAGACCCGGCGGTTGGCCATCGGCGACGCGCCGAGGAATTTCTCGACGATCTTGTCATTCGGACGCGTGGTCAGATCGTGCGTCCATTGCGCGTGCATGTCGTAGACGCCATAGAAGCCGATGACGCATTTGACGGAGGCGGGCACGGCAGCGTTGGCGTCGTCGCGATAGGCGGAGCTATATTGATCGCCTGCCAGCGCCACCAGCGAGGCAAGATGGGCGCCGGCGGAATCGCCGATGAGGCCGATGCGGTCCGGATCGAGATCGAACTCGGCGGCCTTGGCGCGGATGAACTGGACGGCGGCCTTGACGTCGTAAACCGCGGCCGGATAGACGCCGGGCTTTCCCAGCCGGTAATCGACGGCGAAAACCGCGTAGCCGGCGCGGGCGAGGAAAAAGCCCCAATAGCGATAGAATTGCTTGGTGCCGATTTGCCAGCCGCCGCCGTGCACGGCCACCAGAACCGGCGCCTTGCTGCGGCCTTTGGGCAGATAGAGATCGCCGACGAGCTTGGTGCCGTCGTGCTCGGCGAAAACCAGGTCGGTACGATTCACGATTTCATACTCCGCGGCAGCAGCATGTCCGGCCGCCAAAAACATCGCTAGCGCGGCAGCCACAAAGGTGAGCTTGGAGAGCATCGTCTTGGTCTCCGCCGTTCAACCCGAATGATTCAAGCGGTAGCAACTTTCCGGTTGCCCCGGAAGCCTACCACCAAGCATGAAAGTGATGCAGGGGGCCGCGGCCGGAGCCGACGCCGAGACGATCCGCTGCGGCGATGGCGGCGGTGACATACGCTTTGGCCTCGCGCGCCGCCGTTTCCAGCGCAAGGCCCTTGGCAAGGCCGGCGGCAATCGCCGAGGCCAACGTGCAGCCGGTGCCGTGGGTGTTTGTGGTGGCAATGCGCGGCGCCGCGAGCCGCAGGCAGGCGCCGCCTGGCTCGACCAGGAGATCGACGCTGTCGGGACCGCTGCCGTGGCCGCCTTTGATGAGCACCGCGCCGGCCCCGAACGCGAGCAGCTTCTGCGCCTGCGTGTGCATGTCGTCTTCGTCGCGCGCCAACGCGGTCTCGAGCAATACCGCGGCCTCCGGCAGATTGGGCGTGACCACGCGGGTCCGCGCCATCAAATCGCGCAGCCGGCCGATCGCATCCCCGCGCAGCAGTTTCTTGCCCGAGGTCGCGATCATGACCGGATCGAGCACCACATTGCGCGGCCCATAGCGATCGAGCGCCGCGGTGACGACGTCGATCGCCGCGGCATTGGCGAGCATGCCGATCTTCACCGCGCCGATGTCGAGATCGGTGAACACGGCATTGAGCTGCGCGGCGACGAAATCGGCGGGCACGTCGTGAATGCCGAACACGCCTTTGGTGTTCTGCGCGGTCAGCGCGGTGATGACGGCGGCGCCGTAGACGCCGAGCGCCGAAAACGTCTTCAGATCGGCCGCGATACCGGCGCCGCCGCTCGGATCGGAGCCGGCAATGGTAAGCGCGACCGCAGTCATCACGTGCCCCGCTTCGCCAACATGCCGTCGACGATCTCTCGCAGCGTGCGCGCGGCGGCTGCGGGATCGGCCGCGAGCGAGAGCGCCGAAATGACGGCAACGCCGTCGGCGCCGGCGGCGATCACTGGGCCGGCATTGCCGGCATCGATGCCGGCGATGCCGGCGATCGGCAGTTGCGGCGCGCGGCGGCGCAGCGTTTGAGCAATGCGCGACAATCCTTCCGGGCCGATCGGCGGCGCCTTCTGCTCCTTCGAGAGCGTCGCATAGACGCCGCCGACGCCGGCATAGTCGATGAGACCGACAGGCGCCGCTTCGGCCGCCTCGACGCTCTTGATCGATACGCCGATGATGGCGTCCGGCCCGAGCAGCGCCCGCGCGTCTTCGGGGGCCATGTCGTCCGGTCCGATATGCACGCCGTCGGCACGCGCGGCGAGCGCCACGTCGATCCGATCATTGACGAGAAAGGGGATCGCGTAAGGGATGAGCGCCGCCTTGATGGCGCGCGCCACCTCGACCATGACGCGGGTATCGCTCCTTTTGTCGCGCAATTGCACGAGCGTCGCACCGCCCGCGGCGACGCGGCGCGCCAGATCGGCGAGGTCGCGCCCGCCGGCGCGCTCGGGGTCGACGATGGCGTTGAGGCGCAGATCGAGCGGCTTCACCATGGCTCCGTGCCCGGCGCTGTGGCCGGCTGGCGCCATACTAGCTCAATTCATTGTCGCCGCCCGCGCCGGCGGTGACGCGGAATGACGAGCCGGTTGGCATGGTATAAATAGGCTTCCGAGGCGGAGGTGCGCATGGTTCCCTTCTTCGTGCAGATCAAATGTCAGCTCGGCAAGTCCTACGAGGTGGCCAACCGGCTGGCCGACGCCGAGATTGCCTCGGAGATTTATTCCACCGCCGGCGATTTCGACCTCTTGGTCAAATTCTATGTCGAGCAATCGACCGACATCGGTCATTTCATTGCCCAGAAGGTGCAAACCGTCGAGGGCGTGCAGGACACCCGCACCATCATCACCTTCAAGGCGTTCGGCGGGTCGTAGTGTTGTCATCCGTCATCCTGAGGCGGCCGCGAAGCGGCCCTCGAAGGATGCGGCTCGAGCGCCGGAGGCCGTCGCCCTTCGAGGCTCGGCGCGCGCGCCGAGCACCTCAGGGTGACGGAAAAGCGATCATTTTTCCTTCTTCTCCGGCGGTCGCTTCGGGCCCTGCCGCGGCGGCAGCGATGCGATGTAGGTCGCCATCGCCAGGCGGTCGTCGGCGCTGAGCGACGCGGTGTTGCGGATGACCTCGGCCATCGCCCCGCCGGCATAATCGCCCGCTGGATTCATGCCGTCGCTGAGATAGCTCGCGATGTCGGTCGGCTTCCAGGCGGTGTTGTCGTCACCCCAATGCTGCAACCCTGCCGGCGTGATGTTCGGGACGAAGCCTTTGCCGTCCGGCGCCGGGCCGCCGGCGAAGCGCTCGCTGTCGATGATCGCGCCCAGCGCATTGCGGGGACTGTGGCACTCGGCGCAATGGCCGGGGCCGTTGACCAGATAGGCGCCGCGATTCCATTGCGCCGATTGCGCGGGATCGGGCGCGAACGGCCCACCGTGAAAGAACAGCAGCTTCCAGACCCCGACCAGCCGGCGGATATTGAACGGAAACCCCAAATCGTGCCGGCGCACACGGCCGGCCACCGCCGGCAGCGTTTTGAGATACGCAAACATGTCGCGCACATCGGCGAGCTGCATATGCTGATAGGACGTGTAGGGGAACGCGGGAAACAGGTGCCGGCCGCGACGCGACGACGTCCCCTTCCACAGCGCGGTGACGAAGTCCGCTTCGCTCCAGGCGCCGATGCCGTCGGTCGGATCGGACGAGATGTTCGGCACATAGAAAGTGCCGAACGGCGATTTCAGCGGCAGGCCGCCGCCGAGCCGCGTGCGTTCGACCTTGTCGGGATCGTCGTGCGGCGTGGCGTGGCAGGACGCGCAGCCGCCGATGTTGAACATCGTCCGGCCGTTGTCGAGGTCGGGCGTGTGGGGCGGCAGCGAAGCGGCGGGCACCGTCGCCGGAATGGTCAGCCACCAAAGAACAAGCGCGATGACAACGGCGACGGCCGCAGCACTGAGCGTGAGCTTTCGCATCATCGCGAGATCGTTACGGACCGCTCATTCCCGCGCCAGCGGGAATCCAGACCGGAGCCGAGCCGCGGATACTGGGTCCCCGCCTGCGCGGGGACGAGCGGACATCGCTGACCACAGATCAGCTTTTCTTGACGCGATATTTTTCGTGGCAGCCGCCGCAATCGTTCTTGCCGATATTGCCGAAGGCAGCCTTGAAGCTGTCGAGGTCGGTGACCTTGGCGGCGGCGTCCTTGGCGTCGGCGCCGAGTTTTGCGAACCGCGCTTTGAAGTCGTCCATGTTCGCCCAGATTTTCGGATCGGCGGCGGTGTCGCCGCCGGTCTTGGAATTGTCCGGGAACAGCGACGGTTCCTTGATCGCCGCTTCGCCAAAGGAGGCGAAGATCGCCCGCGCCTTGTCGAGATCGAACGGCGCTTCGCCCTTGATCATGGCGGCGCCGACCTTGGCCTGATCACCGTTGGTTTTCATCAGCGATTTGCGCGCGGCGATCGGGTCCTGCTGGGCGGCGGCGACGCCGACACCGAGTGCGATCACCGCCACGGCGAACATGGTACGAATCATCGACTGGCCTCCCTGTCGCCGGCACGCAGCGCCTGGTGCGGACCGGCTGGCATTCCACGGTAATCTCCGCGCCGGCAGAATATGGGCAAATAACGAGGGGGAGAAGTCACGAAACCGTATCCCCGCTTGCTCGTATAATAAGCCGAGCGGCAGGCGCCGCCGCAATGACACCCGGCCGGAAACCACGATGAAAAGCCTTTATCGCTATCGCAAGGAACGGCACTACGCCAAACCGCCGGAAGCGATTTGGCCGTTTGTCGCCGACACCGCGCGCATCAACGAATTGTCCGGCTCGCCGATCTATCGGGTGGAGGAACGCGCCGACGCGCAGGGCCGCATCCACCGCCTCGCCAGCGTCGGCCTCGGGCCGTTGCGGCTGCGATGGGAGGACGGCTACAGCGAGTGGCAGGAAAACCGGCGCATCGTCCAGGTTCGCGATTTCCGCAACGGTCCGATCCGCCGCTTCCAGGCCGCGGTCGACCTCTATCCGGACGGCGTCGGCAGCCGGGTCGTGTACTCGTCCGACATCGAGTGCGCCGGCGTGCTGGGATGGCTGGCGAAGAACTCCGGCCAGATGGACCGCGAGGGCGACAAACGCCTCGCCGTGATCGAGAAGCTGATCGCCCAAGGCGATCTTCCCGACCAGGTTCCCGGCGCCAGCACGGAAGAGGTCGCGAAGCCCGCCGTGCGCCGCCGCCTCGCCGCGCTGATCGCCGAGCTCGATCGCGATCCGGCGAGCCACGGTCTGGCGGAGAAGCTTTCCGACTTTCTGTTGCATGCGCCGGTGGTGGCGTTGCGCGCGATGCGTCCGCTGGCGCTGGCGCGCTCCTGGCATGCGGACCCGCAAGAGACCGTCGCGCTGTTCCTCGCCGCCCAAAGCCGCGGCATTCTGGTGATGGGATGGGATTTGCTGTGCCCGCGCTGCCGCGGCGCCAAATCGAGCGTCAGGCATCTGCATGAATTGCCGCAAGGCGCGCACTGCGCATCGTGCAACATCGACTATGGGCGCGATTTCACCCGCAACGTCGAGCTCACATTCCACCCCGCGCCATGGCTGCGGCCGCTGCCCAAGGGCGAGCTTTGCCTGCTCGGCCAGGGCACGACACCGCACGTGCGGTTTCAAGCGGAGGTCGCGGCGCGTTCGCGCAAGAGCTTCGCGGTCGCGTTGCCGCCGGGCCCGTACCGCTTCCGCACCATCGAGGCCGGCGGCCAGGCCGACGCGCCCATTGCCGAGGACGGCGTCATCCCCGAGGTGGCGGCGAGCGGCGCCGACATCGTGCTGCGGACGCCCGGTCACCACGACGAATTCGTCGTGCACAATGAGACCGACCGGCCATTGTTCTTCGTCATCGAGGATCGCGACTGGGCCAAGGACGCTCTGACCGGCGAACGCGTGATCGCCATGCCGGCGTTCCGGCGGCTTTGCCCCGAACAGCTGCTGCGTCCCGGCGACGAAGTCGAGATCGGCCGCGTCGCCATCGTCTTCACCGACCTGCAGGGCTCGACCAAGATGTACGATGAGCTTGGCGATGTCGCGGCTTACCGCCTGGTGCGCGATCATTTCGCTTATTTGTCGGAGCGCGTGGCGCGCCATCACGGCTTCATCGTCAAGACCGTCGGCGACGCAGTGATGGCGGCGTTCCACGATCCGGCTGACGCGGTGCGCGCGGTGCTGTCGATGCAGGACGAGGTGGCAGGCTTCAATCGCGGGCGGGACGATACCGGCATCGTGCTCAAGCTCGGCCTGCATCTCGGCGCATGCATCGCCGTCACTGCCGGCGAGGTGCTCGATTATTTCGGCTCGGCGGTCAACACCGCCTCGCGGCTCGAGCATCAATGCCGTGGCGGCGAGGCGATCATCTCGCAAGCGGTGCTGGCCGACCCCGAAGCGCGCGAGGCGCTGGCCGGACGCGCGGTCACCGAGGACAGCGCAACGCTGCGCGGCTTGAACGAGCCGGTGCACTTCGTGCGGGTGGGCGCGGCGAACGGCGCCGGCGAAGGCGCGAGCGAGCGCCTTTGACAGCCGTCAGTATGGCGGGCGTCGCGCGTACTGTGCTCTTCCGAGACAGCCGGCTTTTGCGGTAGCGTCAGGATAAAGCTTTTCGGGAGAGCACCATGATCCTTCGCCCAAATGCACCATCGCTTGCGCGCGTGTTACTCGCGCTAGCGTTGCCGGTGTTGTTGGCATTGCTGGCAGCAGCGACGCCGGCGCCCGCCGACGAGCCGAAGCTGGAAACCGAGAGCTATCAGATCCCGTCCGCCGATCCAGGCATTGCGCTTTATATCCGCAACAAACATCCGGCCGGCGTCACGAGCTTCGCCGCGGATAAGATTCTGCTTTACGTCCACGGCGCCACGTATCCGGCCGAAACCTCGTTCGATCTGCCGCTCGGCGGCCGCTCGATGATGGATTACGTCGCCCAGCATGGCTTCGACGTTTATCTCGTCGATATCCGCGGCTATGGCGGCTCGACCAAGCCGCCCGAAATGGACCAGCCGCCGGCCGACAACAAACCGATCGTCGATACCCCGACCGCGGCCCGTGACGTGGCGGCGGCGGTCGATCACATCCTGCAGAAGCGCGGCGTCGCCAAAATCGATTTGATGGGCTGGTCGTGGGGCACCGCGATCATGGGCCTCTACACCACCACCCATAACGACAAGGTGAACCGGCTGGTGCTTTATGCTCCGGCCTGGATCTTCACCACGCGCCCGGCGATCGGCGGCGGCGACTCCCCGCTCGGCGCTTACCGCACGGTGTCGAAGGATGCCGCCAAGCAGCGCTGGCTGAACGGCGTCGCCGAGGACAAAAAAGCCGATCTCATCCCGGCCGGCTGGTTCGAGCAATGGGCCGACGCGACCTGGGCGCTCGATCCGGCGGGCGCCAAACAAATCCCGCCGGTGCTGCGGGCGCCGAACGGCGTGCTGCAGGATTTTCGCAACTACTGGATCGCCGGCAAGCCGCAATACGATCCGGCCGACATTCGCGTTCCCACGCTCCTCATTCATGCCGAATGGGACGCCGACCTGCCGAGCGACCAGGCGCGCGGCTACTTCGCCAAGCTCAGCAACGCGCCGTACAAGCGCTTCGTCGAGATCGGCGAAGGCACGCACAGCATCATGATGGAGAAGAACCGGATGCAGTTCTTTCACGAAGTCATGAATTTTCTGGACGAGCGCGACGCGCAGGGCCTCAACTAGCGGCGCAGCGCATGCCCTTGGACCTTCCGCTCCGGTGCCGCTGCGGCCGCCTGCGTGGCGTCGCCCGCGACGTCTCCCCGTCCGCCGGCTTCCGCCTCGTCTGCTACTGCAAGGACTGCCAGGCGTTCGCGCGTTTCCTGCAGCGGGCCGACGTGCTCGACCCGGCCGGCGGAACGGACATCTTCCAGATGCCGCCTGGGCGCGTGCAGCTGACCGCAGGCACGGACGCGATGCGGTGCCTGCGCTTCTCCAGCAAGGTCCTGCGCTGGTACACGGACTGTTGCCGGACGCCGATTGCCAACAGTGCCGCGTTGCCGCACTTCCCGGTCGTCGGCGTGGTTCATTCCGTCATGGATCACGAGGCCGACGGCCGTTCCCGCGACGAGGCGCTCGGTCCGCCGCTCTGCCGCATCTACGACCGCTCCGCCGTCGGGCCGCTGCCGGCGAACGCGCCGGCTCCGCCGTCGCTCGGGTTTTTCGTCCGCCGCGCGTCAAGGATGCTTGGCTGGTGGATGCGCGGGCTCGGGCGGCCGACGCCGTTCTTCGACGATCGGACGGGGGCTCCGCGCGCCGTGCCGCGGGTGCTGACGCGGGGCTAGGCCGGTATGTCCCGCGAAAATCCTAGGCGATTTCGCCGACCCGTCGTCATAGCGCGCCGTCTGCCCCACCGGCCTCAGCGACGCGGCGCCGCGCCAGCGCCGCATACCATCGCGTGAACCACACCGCGCCGACGAAAGCGGCGATCGACGCCACGACGTCGATCCATAGCGGGATCGCTTCCACATAATGCGCGGCCGCGTCGGCCGCTGTCATCACCGCAAACGCTGCCGCCCATGCAGCGGTGATGCGCTGGTTGGTGGCGAGAAATAACGGCGCGGTCCAGAATTCCTTTGGCACGCTTTCGCGCGCATATTGCAACGTAAAGGGCATGCCGATGGCAAGCGACACCAAGACGATGACGAGGAGGCCGCCATCGACCGCCAGCCGCACCGTCGCGACGGTCCATTCCGGCGTCGCGATGACGGTGTAAAGCAAGAGGATACCAAACAGCGCGAGGCTGCCGACCTCAAGCACCTTCACGGATTCGCCGCGGCGCCATTGGCGCAATCCGAGCAACACCGCCACGGCGAACGCCGCCGCCAGCCCGGCGAGCGGCGAGACGAGCCTCATCAACACGAAGAAGGCGATGAAGGGCGTCAAGCCGAGAACAACATTCATGCCGATCGGCCCATGCCGCTAGCCCTTCTTCGGATGCGGCGTGCCGATGTAGGGGAACTCCTTGAGGATGTCGGTGTGCGGCTTGAGCCCGTCGGACGGGATGTCGCCCTTGGACAGGAAGGCGAGGCGGTGATCGATGACGTCGTCGGTAAAAACGCGGCCGTTGGGATATTTCGCCGGCTTCGACGGATTGAAGTGCAGCATGTCGGGCAGAATACGGTCGGCGTCGATCGCGGCGATCGCTTCCTCGCGGGTATAATTGCCGGTGTGTCCCATCAGGTGGACGAACTGATCCAGCCAGCGCTTGCGATCGTTGACCGGTTCGCTGGCGTTGTATTCCAGCTTGGTCTCGTCGGTATTGAAAAAGCTGCTGACGCTCGGGTGGCCGGCGCGATCGGCGTGAATAAGCTTGCCGTTTTCGCGCACGCTGCATCGCCCCCAGATGCTGATCTCGGGTTTGGCGTTGAGTTCGCTGGTCGGCAGCTCGATCACCGTCGAGAACACATTGGCTTCGGTATTTGAATCCACGCCGGTCCACGGCGACTTGCCGCCGAGGTGCGGCGCGGTGAAATTTCTGCCGCCCGAGGTATCGAACAGATTCTTGATGCCGTCGAAGTCGAAAAAGAAGGCGTCGCTGCGCGCGCCGGCAAAGAACGTGTAGGTGCCGGACTTGATAATGTTGGGCTTGGGGCCGAACGAGACCTCGGCGTCGGCGATGATCTTCGTCCCGACGGCTTCGACCGAGCGCGACTCGGCGCCTTTGGCGACGAAGACGCTGACGGTCTGTTTGCCGTTTTGCGGCACCGAGAACACGTAGCTAAACGCGATGTCGGTGAGACAATCGCCGTCGTTGTCGATATTGAGGCGGTAAATGGCGTCGGGGTGGAGCGCGTCGGCGTTCGGATTGGCGTTGAGGATGATCACGGTCCGCGTCGGGTCCGCCGGCGACTGGAAGGCGTAGAGGTCGCAGAGGTCTAGCCGTTGGTCGCCAAGCGGCGGACCGAGATTGAGGCCGGTGAAATGGTTCGACATGTATATCCCCCTTTAAAAATCTACAGGTTGACGCATTCTCCGTCGGCAATGATAGCAGACGGGTCGTGCGATGCTTTTCAAATTTCTTTGACTGTCACCAAACTTTCGTATCGGCTTGGCCGCGGAGATTGGACGCTGAGACTTCAGACCATAAGACGTAGATGGCCGGAATGAAATCCGGCCATGACGAAACCATCGGTTCAATCTAAATTCATCTGAATCTGGCGCATCAATAAATCAATAAGATGTTTGAGCCCGCAGCTCCGCCACGTCCTTGGCGGAGATCTTGGATTGCTCGGCGCCAAAACGCCTGGTGACATAGTTGACGACGGCGGCGATCTCCGTGTCGGAATAGGATCCGCCGAATGCCGGCATCGAGACGACGCCCGCCGGCGTGTGTCGCGTGGTGCCGGAGATCACGATCTGGGCGACATTGGTCGCTTGCGGATCGTTGACGGCGCGCGCGCCGGCAATGGTGGCGTAGGGCGAGATCGCGCTGACGCCGGTCCAGCTATGGCAGCTGACGCACGCCCCTTCGAAGATCCGCTTGCCGAGAGCGTCGGCGGTTTCACCGCCCTGCTTGGGCGACGGCGGCGCCGGTGGCGCGATCGTTGCCGGCTCCGACGATGCAACCGGCGGAACGCTGCGCAGATAGGCGACCATGGCGCTGATGTCCGCCGGCGGCATCAGGCTGAAGCTTTCGTCCACGGCCTCGCCCATCGGACCCGCCGCGGTGCCGCGGCCGGAGGCGTGACCGGTCGATAGATACGCGGCGACGTCTTGATCGGTCCAGGCGCCGATCCCGGAGCCGCGGTCGGCGCTGATATTGAACGCATGCCATCCGGCCGTCACCGCGCCGGCGAATTTCTTCCGGTTGTTGAGCGCGAACGCGAGATTGCGCGGCGTATGGCACTCGCCGCAATGCGCCAGGGCCTCGGCGATATAGGCGCCGCGATTCCACTCGGGGCTCTGCGCCGTGTTGGGCTGGAAGCGGACGTTTTGGTTGAAGACGAACGACCACGGGCCCATCAGCCAGCGCTGATTGAACGGGAAACCCAGCGTGTCCGCCCGATTGGCCGCATGCACTGGAGCCAGACTGAACAAATAGGCCTTGATCGCCAGCGCGTCGGCGTCAGTCATATAGGTGTAGGACGGATACGGCATCGCCGGATAAAGCCGCGTGCCGTCGCGGCGGACCCCGCGCTGCACGGCGTTGAGAAAATCCGCATCGCTGTAGTCGCCGATGCCGGTCGCCTTGTCGGGCGTGATGTTGGTCGAATAGAGCGTGCCGAATGGCAGCGGAATGGCGAGGCCGCCGGCATAATTTTCGCCGCCGGGGCCGGTATGACAAACCACGCAGTCGGCAGCGCGCGCCAGATACGCGCCGCGCTTGACCACATCGGCGTTCTTCAGGTCGGCGGGAACACCGGTCGGATCGGCGGCGTGATAGTCCGCGAGCGCAACCTGGCTTCCGCCGGCAAACGCCAACGGTCCGGGATTGAAGACGCGCCAAAAGATCGCGCCGGCAATGACGATGACGATCGCTGCGGCGACGAGGGCGACGATCGTTTTGCGTACGGTTCGGCTCCGCATGGCGTTTACGCCTTGTGCCCGAGCGCCAGCGCGGCGCGATCGATCGGCAGGCGGCGTAGCGCGACGCCGGTCGCGGCGTAGATCGCGTTGCGCAGCGCCGGCGGGCCGGCGGTGGCGCCGGTTTCACCGATGCCGCCCGGCTCCTCGCCGCTTTGGACGACATGGACCTCGATCGGCGGCACCTCGTCGATCCGCAACATGCGGTAATCGTTGAAGTTGGATTGGCGCACGCGGCCCTTGTCGATGGTGATCTCGCCGAACAGCGCCGCGGTCAGACCAAAGATCAGCCCGCCCTGAAGCTGCGCGACGACAATGTCGGGATTGACCGCAATGCCGGTATCGACGACCGAGGTGACTTTGCGCAGCCGCACCTCGCCGCGATCGTCCACGTCCGCCTCGACCACGGTGGCGATGAAACTCGCGAACGACGGTTGCACGCTGACGCCGCGGCCGGCCCGCGCCGGCAGCGGTTTGCCCCAGCCGGATTTTTCCGCAACGAGGTCGAGCGCGGCTTGCAGCCGGGGCGTGCCGGCCAGCATGTTGCGGCGGAAGGCGATCGGATCGGCGCCGGCCTTGCGCGCCAGTTCATCCATGAAGCACTCGATGGCGAAGACGTTGTTGTTCGGTCCGACGCCGCGCCAAAACCCGGTCGGTACCGCGGGCGGTTCGGCGCGCACGTATTCGACGTGCAGGTTCGGAATGTCGTAGGGGATATCGATGGCGCTATCGACCGCGTCGATATCGATGCCGTTCTGAAAGGCCGGGGGAAACCAGCGGGCCATGATCGACGAGCCGGCCACGCGATACTTCCAGCCGACGATTTTGCCGTTGGACAAACTCGCGGAAATGACGTCGCGATAGACCGGGCGATAAATATCGTGCTGAATATCTTCTTCGCGCGTCCACACCACTTTGATCGGCGCATCGACGTGTTTAGCGATACGCACCGCGCTATCGACCATGTCGGCTTCGAGCCGGCGCCCGAAGCCGCCGCCGAGCAGATGATTGTGGACGGTCACCTTGTCGACGGCAACGCCGGCAGCTTGCGCCGCGGTTGCCTGCACGCGCGTCATGACCTGCGTGCCGGTCCAGATCTCGCAGGCGCCCGGCGTCAGCCGGACGGTGCAGTTCATCGGCTCCATCGGGGCGTGCGCCAGAAACGGCAGTTCGAACTCGCCGTCGATCGTCTCGCCCTGCGATAATCCCTTGGCGATGTCGCCGACGGACTTCGCGACCGCGCCGGCTTTCTTGCTCGCGGCGCGCAGGTCCGCCCAAATCTCGGTCGAACTGACGTGCGCGTGCGGGCCTTCGTCCCAGGTGATGACGAGAGCGTCGAGGCCTTTCTTGGCCGCCCACATATGGTCGCCGACCACCGCGACCAGATCGTCCAACACCACGACCTGCCGCACGCCGGGGACATTTTTCACGGCGCTGTCGTCGACGTGCTTGACCTTGCCGCCGAATACCGGGCTCGCCGCCAGGGTGGCGAACTTCATCCCGGGAAGCATGGTGTCGATGCCGTAGACAACGCTGCCGTTGGTCTTGCCCGGCGTGTCGAGCCGCTTGAGCGGCTTGCCGATCAGCGCGAAAGTCTTCGGGTCCTTCAGCGGCGGCGGCGGCGGGACCGGCAGCTTGGCCGCCGCGTCCACCAGATCGCCGTAAGCCAGCGTGCGGCCACTGGCCGGGTGACGAACCTCGCTGTTGGCGGCCGAACAGCTTGCCGGATCGACTTGCCATTGGTCGGCGGCGGCGCGCACCAGCATCGCCCGCGCCGTGGCGCCGACGATGCGCAACGGCTTCCAGAACGCGCGGATCGAATTGGAATTGCCGGTGGCCTGGATGCCGAAAATCGGATTGCCGTAGAGCTTGTCGCTCGGCGGCGCGTGCTCCAGCGTGAGCTTTGCAAAGTCGGCGTCGAGTTCTTCGGCCAGTATCTGCGGAATTGCCGTGTAGACGCCCTGCCCCATCTCCACCTGCGGCATGACAAGGGTGGTCTTGCCGGAACGGTCGATGCGAATGAAGGCATTCGGCGCAAACTGGTCGGCGTTGTTTGCCGGCTGCTCCGTTTCATCGCCGGCCCGCGCCGGCAGATAGAACGCCAATGTCAGACCGGCCGCCAGGCCGCCCTTGAGCAGACCGCGGCGTGAAGGCGTGCGTGCCAGATTTTCAATCAAATACATGACCGGCTCCTACGTCTGCTTTTCGCCCGCGGCACGCTTGATCGCGTCGCGGATGCGCACGTAGGTGCCGCAGCGGCAGATATTGCCCGCCATCGCCGCGTCGATATCGGAATCGTCCGGGCGGGGCGTGGCTGCAAGCAACGCCGCGGCCGACATGATCTGGCCCGACTGGCAATAGCCGCACTGGATGACTTCCAGATCGAGCCAGGCCTTCTGGACCTTGGCGCCGATCGGTGTTGCGCCGACGCCCTCGATGGTGGTGATGGCCCTATCGCCGATGGCGCCGACCGGAAGCAGGCACGAGCGCACCGCATTGCCGTCGACGTGCACCGTGCAGGCGCCGCATTGGGCGATGCCGCAGCCGAATTTCGTACCGGTCATGCCGAGCACGTCGCGCAGGACCCAAAGCAGCGGCATGTCGTCCGGCGCGTCGAAAGTCTTGTCTTCGCCGTTAATTTTAAGCGTCGTCACAGCAAGTCTCCCATGTGGAGTTACTGCCCGGAATTAAAATACAAATCTCCCATTTGGAGCAGGCACGTCTGGAGTAGACGCGTCGGTCGTAAGCAGGACTATAGCACACACATTAAATTTTGGACGGCAACCGCCGTCATTGATATTCACGTATAGCTGCAATGCACGGTCGCAAGGTGCGCCCGATGCAGTCACGATAATTTTCAACTAGCCGAAAAGTTTCCGCGTCGTGCCGCTGCGCCGCACCTCGCGGGCTTCCTTAAAGGTGCGGCCGATGAAATCCATCGAGGGGTTCGAGACGCCGAACCAGAACTTCTCGCTGATGAAGTGATGGCGCAGATGATAGTGCTTGAGCCAGCGCCCGACGCGCGTGCGCGGCTGATACGGGATGTGGGCGACGTAATGCACCCACTCATAATGGAAGATCGCCAGCATCACGCCGAACATCGCCGAAGCGACCACGGGCCAGCCGAAGATGAGCGCGAAAATCAGCGCCGTCGCCGCCAGATTGGGAAGGAGAAACCAGATCGGCAGGAACAACAGGTCGAGCCGCTCGGGCTCGGCATGATGGTCGTAGTGCAGCCGATGCTGCAGCTTGCGCACGAAGGCAAAGCGCGACGGCTCGGCATGGAAGCTGAAGCGGTGAAAGATGTATTCGCTGACATAGAATGTCAGGGCGCCGATGACGACCCAAAGCAGAGAAAACGGCCAGGCGCCGGCGAGGAAGCCGGCAATGAGCGCGGCGAGCCCGAGCACCAGCCAGATATTGGAGCCATGCCGCAGGAAGGTCCCGACCATTCGCTGCCTCCCGGCTTGTTTTTTTGCGACGTTATTTTGCGACGTTATCATGCCGCATCATGCCGGGCGACAGACCGAACCTCGTCCATCGCTGCATGATCGCGAAGTTTCTCGCGAATGGCCGGGGCGCCGGTCGTGAAGGCGCGACGCCGATCAATATCCCGGGCCGCCCGGCCCGCCGCCGAGCTTAATGTTCAGTCCGAGCCGGACGATGTTGGCGGCAAACGTGGAGGTCGTCGTCGCTTTGCTGACCGCGAGCGTGATGGGGTAGGTCACCGACAGGCTGCCAAGGTCGACGTACAGATATTCAGCCTTGAACGTGAGGTAGTTCGACCAGGCATATTCCACGCCGCCGCCGACCGCCGAACCGGTCCGGGTCGCCGACGCCGAACCGCTGCCGCATGACGAGGTGACACAGTTGCCGCCGACCGCCAGCGAGACGCTCGATACAGTTACCCCGCCATACGCCAAGCCGCCGGTTGCAAAAACCAGCAAGCGGTCGGTCGGCAGGATGCCAAGACGGCCGCGCAGCGTGCCGAACCAGTTGATGTCCTGCTCGGTCGGCACCGTGAAGAAGGTGTTGGGGCTGACCGAACTGGCATTTCCACCGATGAAGGCACCGGCGATGTCGGTTTCCACGCCGGCCAGCCAAAACCCGAACTGACGATTGTAGCCGAGCTGGCCGCCGACGATGAGGCCGGCGCCGTTGGGCGAAACCGCAGGCGACGTATCGCCGGCATCGAACCCGGAAAAGGAACTCGATGTCCGCGCCCAGCCGCCGCCGATTTGGCCACCGACGTAAAAGCCGGTCCAGCTGTACGGAACAGGCATCGGCATTGGCGCCGCGTCGGCTGCGCCGGCTGCAGCGATCGCGATCAGCGCCGTGATCGCTAGAAGTACCGCTTTCATGGCCGCCCCCTTGGAGCCGTCCGACTGCACTTCCGAGCGCCCACAGCATAGCAGGCCCGGCCGCCGGCTCCTGTGCCATGGCGGCCACATCCCACAAAAATCGCCGGACTTACGTGGCCGCGGCAACACCCGCGGGGGCGTCGTGCGGCTCGCTCCGCGCGTCAATTGACCTTCGCGCCCGGCGCGATAGCTATTGCGCGTATGGACAACGCCACGCTCAGCCTGCCGCAGGCGCTCAGCCGCGCTTTGTCCGCCTACCGCGCCGGCAAGCTCGGCGAGGCCGAGCAGCTCTGCCGCCAGATCGTCGACGCCGACGGCGGTCAGTTTGCTGCGCTGCATCTGCTTGCGATCGTCCAGTCGGCTCTGGGCAAGAAGGCCGCCGCGCTGGCGAGCTACGACCGGGCGCTGGCGTTGCGGCCCGATCATGCGGAAGTGCTCTGCAATCGGGGCGTCACGCTCCATCAAATGGAGCGATTTGAGGAGGCGCTTGTCTGTTACGACCGCGCCTTGGCGGCGCGGCCGGATTATCCCGAAGCGCTCTCCAATCGCGGCAACACGCTGCGCAGTCTCAACCGGCTCGACGAGGCGTTGGCGCATTATGACCGCGCGCTCACCGCGCGGCCGGATTATGCCGAGGCATTGTGCAATCGCGGGACCGCTTTGCACGAGCAAAACCGGTTCGAAGCGGCCCTGGCCAGCTATGACCGCGCGCTCATGATCCGGCCGGGCTACGTCACGGCGCTGTGCAATCGCGGCGGCGCGCTGCAACAGCTGGACCGCCTATTAGACGCGCTGGCGAGCTATGACCGCGCGCTGGCGCTGGCACCGGACCATGCCGAAGCGCTGTCCAACCGGGGAGTCACGCTGCATCGGCTGGGCCGGTTCGAGGAGGCGCTGGCAAGCTATGACCGCGCGCTGGCGGTGCGGCCGGATTACGCGCAAGCGCTGTGCAATCGCGGCGTCACGCTGCACGAAATGCGGCGCTTCGACCAAGCGCTGGCGAGCTATGCCGGTGCGCTCGCGGTGCGGCCCGATTATGCCGAGGCGCACTTCAATGAAGGCCTGTGCCGCGCGCTGATGGGCGACTATCAGCGCGGCTTGGAGAAATTCGAATGGCGGTGGCAGGCCGAGCAAAGCCGGCAAAAGCGGAACTTTGCCCAGCCGCTTTGGCGCGGAGCGGACGACATCGCGGGCCGGACCATCCTGCTTCATGCCGAGCAGGGTTTTGGCGATACCATCCAGTTCTGCCGGTATGTCCCGCTCGTAGCCGCGCGCGGTGCGCGCGTGATCCTGGCGGTGCAAAAACCGCTGTGCCGGCTGATGAGCGGCGCGGCCGGCGCGGCGGACATCGTCGCCAGCGATGCGCCGCTGCCGGCCTTCGACGTGCACTGCCCCTTGCTCAGCTTGCCGCTGGCGTTCGGCACGCGCCTTGAAACCATCCCGTCGGCGACGCCCTATCTGCGCGCGCCGGCGCCATCTCTGACGCATTGGCAGGAGCGACTCGAGCCGGTGCGGCGTCCCCGGATCGGGCTCGCCTGGTCGGGCGGCCCGACGCTGCGGCACCGATCGATGCAGCTCAAGGACTTGCTCCCGCTGCTTGATGTCGATGCGAGCTTCGTCAGTCTGCAGAAGGAAGTTCCAGCCGACGACGCGGCGGTGTTGAAGGATTACAGCAAGCTTCTTCACTTCGGCGATGAACTGACAGACTTTTCCGAAACCGCCGCGCTCGTCTCGCAGCTCGATCTGATCATCTCGGTGGACACTGCCGTCGCCCATCTCGCTGGCGCTTTGGCGAGGCCGGTCTGGGTGTTGCTGCCGTTTGTTCCCGACTGGCGTTGGCAGCTCACTGGCGACGGTAGCCCGTGGTATCCGACTGCACGTTTGTTCCGGCAGGACGCAAGCCGCGCGTGGGACAAGGTCATCGCGCGCGTCCACGCCATGTTGCGCGAGCGCGCGCGATCGTGAGTAAAGCATACGCTTGCCACGAGCTTGCCCCACTTGTAGCCGCACTATGGTCGGGGGGTGGGCGATGACGTCATACTTATACTCGCGTCACGATGAGAATCGTCGGCGATGAGAGGTCCCGGAACCCGCGAAGGTGGATTTCCCGTTCTTCGCAATGCTCCGCACGCGGCCGCCTACGCGCTTGAACTCGTCATCGTTGCCGCCGCCTATGTCGGCGTCGGCGCGACCGAACTGCTGTTGCCCTCGCTCAATCCGACCGCGACGCCGTTGTGGCCGCCGACCGGCTTTGCGCTGGCGCTGATTCTGCTCAGTGGCTTGCGCATCTGGCCGGCCATTCTGCTGGGATCATTTTCCTTTGGAGTCATCGCGTCGCACACCTTTGTGGTGCCGGGCGTCGCGGCGGCCGGCACGCTGCTCGCGGCGGCGGCCAGCGCGTGGCTGATCGATCGCTGGTCGGACGGCCGCAAGACGTTCGAAACGCCTTCCGGCGCCGCAAAGTTTGCCCTGGTCGCCTTTGCGCCCTGCGCGATGATCGGCGCGTCGATTGCAATCGGCGGCGCGATCGTCGCCGAGGATGTGGACATCGCCAATCCGGCAAGCTGGCTGACCACGCTCGGAACCTGGTGGCTGGCCGACGCCGCCGGCGGGCTGATCGTTGCTCCCGTCGTCGTGCTCTGGGCCATGACCCCGCTCCGCCCCTTGACCAAGCGGAGCCTCGCGGAAACGGCGGCGATTTTCGTTCTGGCGACCGGCATCGGCTTTCTGGCCTTCGGCCCGCCGGTCGACGACGCGCTGGAGGCCATCCAGCCTTATCGCAGCCTGTTCGGCTTCCTTATCGTGATCCCGCTGATGTGGGCCGGCCTGCGCGGCAACCGGCGCGACGCCGCCACGGCCGCGCTGATCTTTTGCGGCATTGCGGCGTGGGGATTGCCGACCGGCGACAGTCCGTCACTGCAAACCGACTTGAGCGGATCGCCGCTGTTGCTGTTGGCGATCTGCGTCGGCGCCTCTTTGCCCGTTCTCATTCTCAGCGCCGCCATAGCGACGCGCCAGGATAGCGAGGCGCGCCTGCTGCGCGCCCAGGAGCAGTTGAACCGGCAATTGGCGCAGACCAATTTTGCGCTGGAAAGCTCGCGGCGCCACTTCCAGATCTTGATCGAGGGCATCGTCGACTATGCCATTTTCGTGCTCGATACCGCCGGCCGGGTCGCAAGCTGGAACAAGGCGGCGGAGCAGATCATCGGCTACAGCGCCGACGAGATCATCGGCAAGCATTTCGGCATCTTCTACCGGCCGGACGAGCGCCGTGCCGGCGAGCCGAACCGCGCGCTCGACTGGGCCGTGCAAAAGGGCAAGCACGAGGTCGAGGGCTGGCGCATCAAGAAGAACGGCACGCTGTTTTTCGTCACCGGCTCGGTCACCTCGATCCGCGACAACAAAGGCGATCTGATCGGCTTTGCCAACGTCATCCGCGACGCCACCGAGCGGCGCAACACCCAGGAGAAGCTGGTTCAGGCGCGCGAGCAGCTGGCGATGGCGCAGAAGATGGAGGCGATCGGCAAGCTGACCGGCGGCATTGCCCACGATTTCAATAATCTGTTGATGATCATCGGCGGCAACGCGCAAATGTTCAAGCGCCTGCTCGACCCCAAATTGCCGCGCGCGATCGAGGCGATCCAGACCGCGGCCAAGCGCGGCGAAAGCCTGACCCGCCAATTGTTGACGTTCGCGCGCCGGCAGCATCTGAGCCCGACGGTGATCGATCTGAACGCCTGCATCAGCAACATGCGCACGATGATCGAGAGTTCGTTGCGCGGCAACATCGTCTACGAGGAAAAGAGCGAGCCGAGCGTCTGGCCGGTGAAGGTCGACCTGGCCGAACTGGAGCTCGCCATCGTCAATATCGCGGTCAATGCCCGCGACGCCATGCCGAACGGCGGCACCTTCGGCATCGCCATCCGCAACGTGGCGGCGGAGCAGAACGGCGATCATCCGGCCGACGAATTCGTCGCCATCGAGTTCAGCGACAGCGGCACCGGCATTCCGCCCGACCTGCTGTCGAAGATTTTCGACCCGTTCTTCACGACCAAGGAAGTGGGCAAAGGCACCGGACTCGGCTTGTCGCAGGTCTACGGCTTCGCCCATCAGTCCGGCGGCATGGTCAAGGCCGACAGCAGGGTCGGACAGGGCACGACCATCACGGTGTATTTGCCGGCGCTGCCGGCCGACGAAGTCGTCGATGACGACAGTGCCGACATTGAAGCGCTGCATTCGCGCCGTCCGGCGGTTCTGATCGTCGACGACAGCGCCGAAGTGGCGGAAGTGACGTCGTCGCTGTTCGAGCATCTCGGTTACGATACGCTCTACCGCGAGTCGGCCGAGGCGGCGCTCAAACTTTTGGCCGAGGGCGCCAAGATCGACCTAGTCTTCTCAGACATCGTCATGCCCGGAACTATCGACGGCGTCGGGCTGGCGAGCGAAATCCGCTCGCAATATCCCAATCTGCCGGTGATCCTGACCACCGGCTATAGCGACGCGGCGCGGGCGGCGCCGGCGCACCTGCGCATCTTGCGCAAGCCCTTCGACTCCGATGCGCTGCGCGGCTTCGTTCAGGATGCGATCGGCGTGACGCTGGGCGGCGATCAGAACACCCGGCATTGAGGGGCACGAACGCGGATCGACCGGCGCTCAACCCGGCAGGTCGTGCGGAATCCGCAACCCATAGCGAAAGCCGGAAGGCTCGTAGGAAATTCTGACGTCGGCGCAAAAACCGCGGGCAAACGGACCGAGGATGCGGGAGCCGAAGCCGCCGGCGGCGCCGTCGTCGGCCGGCGCTTTGACAACCGGGCCGTCGGCCTCCGTCCAATCGAACTCCACGCCGCTGTGCGTTTCCGTCAGCTCGATGTGAACGCGGCCGTCGGACACCGACAGCGCGCCGTGCTTGAGGGAATTCGTCACCAGCTCGTGCAGGATGAGCGAAAAATTCTGCGTCATCTGCGCATCGAGCACCAGATAAGGCCGGCCGCGGACGATGATGCGATTGCCGAGGCCGCAGATTTGACCGCGGATCAGATCGAGCAGCGCGACATTGCCGGCGGCACCGCCGACATGGCGGTTGGCATCGAACATCGCCTGCAGCCGGCCAAGCAGACGGTCCTCGATGACGCTCGGATAGACCGCAACATTGCCGCTCGGCAAGCTGAAACGGATGACGGATTGAATGACGCCAAACAGATTTTGCATGCGGTGATGCAGTTCGTCTTTCAGCAGTCTTTGATGCTCTGTGGCCTGGATTTCCTTTTCCAGGCTACGATTGACGTATTCGATCAGACATACGCACAGGATTGCGTCGAACGCGTACGAGGCAGCGGCAAACGCACTGTATTCCGGGATGAACAAATACCATTGCGACAGGCCGGCCAAGACCGCGCTCAGCAGGCCGGCTCGATAGCCGCCGATCAGGGTGGTGAAAACGACGGCGGGATAAATCGTCAAAAACGGGGCGCCTTGATAGAGGTCGCGGGCCAGCCACTGGATCGCCGTGGCGATGCCGATCAAGGCGACCGCCGCGACGTAGCCGATCGCGGGATGTCCTCTAAAGGCGCGCGCCGTTCGAAGAATCAACGCAGGTATCGCGACGGCTTCGCCGCGCGCGTCGACGCCGGTCCATGGAGGAGCCGTTATCTTTGGCCGCGGGGTGAGGCCGGCGACGCCCGGAAACACGCCGGCGTTTCGCGCCATGGACGCCATGCTGCCGTGGTTGGCCGACGAGCCGCCAGCCAGAGCGGGCATAGTACCTTCGGACACCTTGGCCATCGCTGACCGCCGACGCGCAAGCATGGTCCAGCTTTCGATCAATCGTCTGAACGCTAACGTTGCCGCAGGCCGGTTTCCATTCGGGGAAACCCTTAAAGCTGCCGATGTAATTGGGCTGCTTAAGAACGGGTGCAATGATTAGCTAAAATGCCGACGATCCAGCCATCCGCTATCCCGCGCTCGAGCGCGGTTGCCGCCGCCCACGCCGGTTCGCTATCGCAGGGCGGCGGCGTGGATGGCGGCGGCAGCAGGCGGGAGCCTAGAAATTCGAGCAGTCCGTCCAGCTGATGCCTCCGGGTGGTTCGTAGTCTTTACAGACGGAACCTTCCGCATCCGGATCGGGATAAACGCGCACCGGCTTGAGCCGATCGTAGGCGAAACTCTGTTGCGGAGCGGCGCCTCTGGAACCTTGCTGGCGCGGTGCATCAGAGGCATCCGGTATGATGCGGCCGATGACCCAGCCGTGCGCCCGCATGCATTCGTTGAAACGCGGAAACGCGCTGTCAGGAACCGGAGTCGATCCGGGATATCCGCAGGCGCCGAAATCCGCCAACTTCGCCGTCATGCCACGCGCTTGGCCGTTCGGTTTTCTGATGTCCTTGTAGATATCCGTCTCGGCAGAAGCAGTTTGTGCGCCGATCGCGACAGATAGCGTTATGGCGATGGTTGCGAGCGTGCCCCGGAAAAGCGATGCGGCGAATGACATATCATCCTCCTACCGAAATCTGGATCCCCAGAGTAGGAGACGGAACCTTGCCGCGATCTGGTCGCGGCATTAATGTTTGGTCATTCCGAGCTTGGATCAAAAGACGGCGCGCTAACCTTTGGCGCCCAGCAACGAAAGATATTCCCAGGCCATGGTGGCGCCGGCGAGCGCGGTGATTTCGGCAACGTCGTAGGGCGGGCAGACTTCGACCAGATCCATGCCGATGAATTGCAAGCCGCGCAGCCGCCGCATGATCGCCTGTGCCTGCCATGTGGCCAGCCCGCCGACTTCCGGCGTTCCGGTCCCCGGCGCGAAGGCCGGGTCGAGCACGTCGATATCGAAGCTCACATAGACCGGCGCCGTGCCGACGACGCGGCGGATTTGTTCGGCAATTGCCGCGGGGCCCAGCTCGTGCACGTCCGCCGCCGCGATCATGACGACGCCCTGAGCGAGCGTCCAATCGTGCACGGCGCGTTCGACCGGCGAGCGCAAGCCGATCTGAATCATCTGCCGCGGCAGGATCAGTCCTTCGGCGATGGCGTGATAGAAGACGGTGCCGTGCGCATATGTCTGGCCGAAATTCTCCGGCCAGGTGTCGACATGGGCGTCGAAATGGATCATTGCGGGCGGACCGCGCCGCTCCGCCAGCGCGCGAAGAAGCGGCAGCGTGATGCCGTGGTCGCCGCCGAGCGCAACCAGGTGCTCGATCCGGCCGGCCTGTTGCTCGATCGCCGCCAGACTTTTGGCGATGTCGCCGAGCGCGATCGTGAAGTTGCCGATATCCGAAAGACCCGACGCGGCTGGATTGACCCAGTGCAGCGGGTGATCGCCGTCCACCAGCATCCGGCTTGCCTGTCGTATCGCCGACGGTCCGAACCGCGCTCCGGCCCGGTTGGTGGTGCCGAGGTCGAGCGGAATGCCGGCGACGCAGACCGGCGCGTTCGGATCGTTGCGACCGACGCCGAGGAATGTCAGCGGAATATCGAAGGTCGCAACGCCGGTCATTGTTGCTGACCGGCGGCCGGCGGCGGCGACGGCGTGAACAAAAACACCGCGACCGCGACCACGCAGGTCCAATCGCCGCGCGGCGCGCCGGTGGTCGCCGCCGCGATCGAATGGGTGTCGACGATGAGACTGCTCATTTCATAGACCCGCTTGCGTTCGTCCCAGGCGGCATCCGGGTCGAACTCGACGCCAAGCGTGGAGGCAAGCATCGTCGCCGCGAGGTCTTCGACAAATTCGCTGGTTTCCGCTTCCGACATGCCGAAACCATGGTGCTCCGAAATATAGCCATAGTGCGCGGAATTCGTCGGCCGGGCGAGACCGATCCCGGCGGTGATGCGACGTCCCGGCTCGTTGGTCTCGGCCCGGGCCATGACGCAGAATGTGATCTCGCCCGGACTCAAAGCCTCGACGCCTGAGCCGCGCACAATGAGCTCGCATTGCGGCGGCAAGATCGAGGAAACCGAGACGAGATTTTGTTGCTCGATATCCGCATCGCGCAGCGCATATTCGAAGGCCGAGAGCTGCTGGCGATGGACCCCGATACCGCGGGTCAGAAACACGCGCTTGGGAATTGGGAACATCGGTCATCCATAAGACAGGAACGGTTCATTCGCGAGCGGCCGCGCGATCACCCTAGACGCAGCTGGCGTAGGCAGGCAAACCGGCTGCATCCAGAACGATTCACCGTCGCCGATCATCGACGCGTCTCATTTCCATGCGATTGTGCATCGCATGCTGAGTGGGCGCGCGCCGTCATCGTTCTGTCATCTTGATCGCCACGCGGCCCTCGCAAAGCCAAGCCGGTCACGACGCGGCCTTTCCAGCGAATGCCAAGGCCGCAAACGCCACCGGCGGCGTGCATCCGATCGACGGCGGTTGTCACATCGTGGGCTAAAAGCATGACCGGTAGTGACGTGCTTGCGCAAAGTCGGCAGCGATCCTTGCAGACGCTGCGGGAGAATTGGGCGTATGCGGGCGAGCAAGCAACGCTGCTGAGCCGTTTGAGTCTGCACCACGGGCAAGCCATCGCTCGCAGCCAGGCGGAAGCGGCGCGCGCGACGATGACGGCGCTGGCCGAACTGGCGCCGGCGCTTCTGGTGCCCGGCATGCTCGACGCCTTTGCCGCCTACACGAAGGACCGCGGGCAGCGCTGGATTCTTTTTCTCGACACGCTCTGCCAACGTGGCGACGCCTGCATCGCGCGCGAGCAAGAAGGCTATAAGCCGGTGCTGGCGTTCGACTACGACATCGTCGTTGACGGCCGCGCCCTCGACCGCCCGGTCAATTACGCGCTGGTGCGCATCCATCCGCCGGCCGGAACGATGCCGCCGCGCGAAGACGGGCGTCCCTGGGTCATCATCGATCCGCGCGCCGGGCACGGCAGCGGCATCGGCGGCTTCAAGAGCGAGTCCGAAGTCGGTGTCGCGTTGAAGGACGGCCATCCGGTTTATTTCGTCATCTTCTTCCCCGAGCCGGAGCCGGGCCAGACGCTGGCGGACGTGTGCGCGGCCGAAGCGACGTTTCTGCGGGAAATCTACGCGCGCCATCCGCACAGCCCGCGGCCGCTCATCACCGGCAATTGCCAGGGTGGCTGGGCGACGATGATCCTGGCCGCCACCCATCCCGATTTGATGGGCCCGATCGTGATTGCCGGCGCGCCGCTGTCCTATTGGTCGGGCGAAAACGGCCGCAATCCCTTCCGTTATTTCGGCGGCGTCGCCGGCGGGGCGCTGCCCGTCTTGCTGGCGTCGGACTTCGACGGCGGCACGTTCGACGGCGCCAACCTGGTGATGAATTTCGAATTGCTCAATCCGGGCAAGACCTGGTTCCGCAAGAATTTCGACCTGTTCGCCAACGTCGACAGCGAGGCCGCGCGGTTCCTCGCGTTCGAACGCTGGTGGTCCGGCTTCTATTTCATGAACGGCGAGGAGATCCGCTGGATCGTCGAGAAACTCTTCATCGGCAACAAGCTGACCCGCGGCCAGGCGTCGCTCGACGACGGCACGCCGGTCGATCTCACGCGGATCGAAGCGCCGATCGTCGTGTTCGCTTCCCACGGCGACAACATCACCCCGCCGCAGCAAGCGCTGAACTGGATCCCCGACCTTTACGGGTCGGCCAACGAAATCGCGGCGCACGGCCGCATCATCATCTACACGCTGCACGAGAGCGTCGGCCATCTCGGCATCTTCGTCTCGGCACAGGTCGCCAACAAGCAGCACGAGCAGATCGGTTCGGTGGTGAAGACGATCGAATTGCTCGCGCCCGGGCTCTACGAGATGCTGATCGAAAAGCACGACGGCGGCTACACCGTTTCATTCGAGGCGCGGACCATCGACGATGTTCGCAAGCTCGGCGGCGATCGGCAGGAAGAGACCGAATTCGCCGCTGTTGCCGGTTTATCCGAATGGGCGGCCAAATCCTACGAACTGACGTGGCAGCCGCTGATCCGGGCCTTGATCACGCCCGCCGCTGCGGACGCGCACAAGCGCCTGCACCCGATGCGCCAACAACACTATTTTTTCTCACGTCAGAATCCGCTGTTCGCCACACTCGGCGGCCTAGCCGGGACCGTCCGGGAGGCGCGCGAGCCGGCGGCGAAGGACAGTCCGTTTGCTCGGCTCGAGGCGCTTTACGCCGACGGCGTCGAGCACAGTTGGGACTTCTATCGCGACATGCGCGACGCCGCGATCGAGCTGACCTTCCATGCCCTCTACGGCACGCCGTGGATGAAGCAGATCGGCGCCGGACGGTCGCCGCCGCGGCGCTTGCATGACGTCACCAACTTTCCGCAGGTGCAGCGCGCGATCGCGCGGGCGAAAATGGGCGGCTATGCCGAAGGCATCATCCGCATGCTGGTCCTGCTCGCCCGTGCGCGCGGCGCGGTGCGCCGCGACCGCCTCGAACGCTCCGACCGGCTCCTGCACGGCCACCCGCCCTTCAACTCGATGACGCCGCAAACGCGCCGCGGCATGATCCGTGAGCAGTCGCTGATCGTGGAATTCTGCGGCGACGACGCGATCACCACCTTGGCCGATATCTTGAAGGACCCGGTGGACCGCTATCGCGCCTTGAACCTGGTCATGGATGTGGCGGGGCCGATGGAACAGCTGGACGCGCCGACCGTCGCCATGTTCAGGCGCTTCCAGGCCGCGCTTCTGACGCTGGCGCGGGAATGGCGCGACCCGGACCTCGCGCATCACGCGCAAACGCCCGCGACCGACGTCGATGCGGCCGAAGCCGCGGCAGCCGGCGGCTGAGCGCCCCATACCGGACGTGGCGCAGAGGCTCCGTCAGATCTGTCGGCCGGTCTTGCCGTTCGGACTCGAAGCGGCGCGGCGCGACGGTTTCGGCAATGACGACCTGACGGTGGACGGCAGATCGTTCAGCACCACGCTCAACAGCGAGGAATGGACTTCGAGCTTGCCATTGTAAGTAATAAACCCGAGGTCGCGAAATTTATTCATGAAATGATTGACGTGCGACCGGGTGGTCCCAACCATTTCGGCCAGCATCTTCTGACTGACGCCGTTGATGATCGGCTCCGGTCGGCCTTCCTTGCCAAAATTGGCCAACAACAGCAGGAGCCGGGCCAGCCGCTTCTCCGTCGAGTTGAATAGCTGATCGATCAGATCTTCTTCAACCCGCGCGCTTCGCGCCAAAATATGCGCAACAAACAAATCCGAAAATGTCGGCTGCTCGTGAAGAACCCGCAACATCTCGCTCTTCTCGACGCGCATCGTTTCGCATTCGGTCATGGCAACCGCCGTCGACAAGCGTTGCGGCTGCCCGATCAAGCATCCCTCGCCCAGAAATTCGTCCGCTTTGAGCACCGCGATAACGGCTTCTTTGCCGTGCATGGACAAAACGGTGACTTTGATTTTGCCGCGCTTGATGTAGAAAACGGAATCCGCGTCATCGCCCTGCGCGAACAGTATTTCTCCCGGTGGATATGTGGAAATCACCCGCCCCTTGGCCGCGGTCTCCAGAAACTCCGCGGGGCTGAATGGTCGCGATTTCTTTGTAGGGGCTGTCAATACGTCAATCCTATAAGGTCCATGCGTAGAATACCGTACAACGGAGCAGAAATGCCGCAACCGTGCTGTGCAATACGGGACATCGCGCCGCGCTGGTGGTGCTGTTGGCTTGCCGCGTCCTGATCGCCAACCGCCGCGCGACGGCGGATCGGAGTCCAGCTAAGTATTTCGAAATTCAATCATATCCCGCGAGGCTCAGCGGCAAGCGCGCGGCACGCCAATCCATGCCCGGCCATGTCCAAAAGAATTTCTCAAGAACGCGATTCGCGATCGCGCCATGCGCAATTGTGCACAGCGCGCCCCTGTCAATGGGTGTAGCTTTTTTGGTTCTTGAGACGGATCAAGACATTGAGAAAACGAAAGAGCCCCGTTGGGGCGGGGCTCTCTACGCAGACGCATACATCACGCTACGCTAGGCAGCACCAAGCCCAATGGGGGCACCGGGCCGGGGGCATGGGGATACTTCTAACTGCTGCGGGATACTTAGCTGCGGGACATCGGAGGAACTACCGAGTTCGAACAAGTTTGATCGGATTGCCGGTTCCCGTCTGTTTCTTTTTGCACATCAGGTGTGCCGAATTGGACACCCTGTGAAAAAGACGACACGCGCACAAATTGTCCCCGCAGATTGCGGCCATGGCTCACAATCCTCGCAAACGGGTTCCGCGAGCGGCGCCGCCCGTCACGCCGTCGTCACCGACAGCCTGCAATGTATTTGTGGCGATTTATCGAAGGATCGCCGTCGGAGCGTTTTGGCGTGGCGATTGGAGCGTTGGCGTGACGATAGTGTCTGGGATCGTCGGACTTTGGGCGCTTTGCCTGCTGAGCCTGGTGTTCACGCTGCCGCATGAATTCATGTCGGCAACGGAACCGGCGGGCGACGCGATCCAAGAGCCGACTGAACCATAAGGCACCATAAGACGCGCCTTTTGCGCGCCGGATCCGCCGACCTGCGATCACACGCCGCGAATAGCGTCACACGCCGCGAATAGCGTCACACGCCGCGAATAGCGTCACACGCCGCGAAGAGCGCTACTCCGCCGGGTGCGCGGTCAGTTCGCGCTTCTTGCCGCGCCGCGGCCCAAGCTGGGCGATCCAGCGGACGATGACGTAAAAGACCGGCGTGAAAATCAGCCCGAAAGCGGTCACCCCGATCATGCCGAAAAACACCGCCGTGCCGAGCGCTTGGCGGAGTTCCGCGCCGGCGCCGATCGCCCAGACCAATGGCGTGACGCCGAGAATAAAGGCAAACGAGGTCATCAGGATCGGGCGCAGCCGTAGCCGCGTCGCCTCGACCGCCGCGTCCCACCGGCTGCGGCCCTGATCCTCGAGCTGCCGAGCGAATTCGACGATCAGGATGGCGTTCTTGGCGGCAAGCCCGATCAGCACCACAAAGCCGACCTGGGTGAGGATGTTGTTGTCCATGCCGCGCAGGATGACGCCGGAAATGGCGGCGACCAGACACATCGGCACGATCATGATCACCGCCAGCGGCAGCGTGAGGCTTTCATACTGCGCGGCCAGCACCAGGAAAACGAACACCACCGCCAGGATGAAGGCGAACATCGCGGTGTTGCCGGCCCTGATCTGCTGAAAGGCCAGCGACGTCCACTCGGTGGCGAAGCCGTCGGGCAGCATTTCCGCCGCAAGCTTGTCCATGATGGCGATGCCCTGCCCCTGCGAATAGCCGGGCGCGGCGGCGCCATCCATTTCGGCGACCGGATAGAGATTATAGTGCGGCACCCGGAACGGGCCGGAGATATCGTGCACCGTCGTGAACGAGCCGAGCGGCACGGTATCGCCGTTGCTGTTGCGCACGCGGATTTTGAGCACGTCGGAGACGTGGCGGCGGTCCTCGTCGCGCGCCTGCGCGGTGACACGGAAGGTGCGGCCGAACAGATTGAAGTCGTTGACATAGGCCGAACCGATGAAGACTTGCAGCGCGTTGAAGACGTCCTGCACGTTGACGCCGAGGAGCTGGGCCTTGGTGCGATCGATGTCGAGATAGACTTGCGGCGTCGAGGTCTCGAACAGCGTGAAGACCTGCGTGATGCCCGGCGTCTGCGCGGCGCGCGCCATGAAATCGGCCGCGACCGTGCGCAACGTGGCCGGTCCGCGGCCGGCGCGATCCTCGATGATCATCCGGAAGCCGCCGGCATTGCTGATGCCGCGCACCGGCGGCGGCAGCACCGCGATCAAAAAGCCCTCTTGAATCTTGGACAACCGCTTGTTGAGCTCGGCCTGAATGCCGTTCGCCGACTGGCGCGGATCCTTGGCGCGCTCCGCGAACGGTTTGAGCGTGAGAAAGATGGCGCCGGAATTGGGTGCGTTGGTGAAGGTGGCGCCGGAGAAACCGACGACGTTGACGCCATGGTCGACGCCCGGCACCTGCAGCGCGATGTCGAGCGCGCGCTGCTGCACGGCATCGGTGCGGGCGAGCGACGCGCCTGGCGGCAGCTGCACCACGACGATGAGGTAGCCGCCGTCGACTTGCGGGATGAAGCCGACCGGCGTTTGCCGGAAGGCGTTGAGGCCGAAACCGATGACGACCAGATAGATCACGAACATGATGGCGGCGCGGCGCACGGTGCGGGTGGCGAGCCATGACACGCCGGAGCCGACCTTATCGAACCCCCAGTTGAAGGCGCCGAAGAAGCGATGGATCGGCACCTCCCACCAGCGATCGCGGTGCGCCGGATCGTGCCGCTTGAGGAGAAGCGCACACATCGCCGGCGACAGCGTCAGCGACACGATCAGCGAAATGATGGTGGCGCCGGCGATGGTCAAAGCGAATTGCCGATAGAATTGCCCGGATATGCCGGTGATGAACACCGACGGCACGAACACGGCGCACAGCACCAGCGCGATCGCGATCAGCGCCGAGCCGACCTCGTTCATGCTCTTTTTCGCCGCCTCGCGCGGCTCAAGGCCGGTCGCGATATTGCGCTCGACGTTTTCGACCACGACGATGGCATCGTCGACCACGATGCCGATCGCCAGCACCAGGCCGAACAAGGACAGATTGTTGAGCGTGAAGCCGAAGGCGCCCATGAGGAAGAACGTGCCGACCAGCGATACCGGTATGGCGACCAGCGGAATGATCGCCGCGCGCCAGGTCTGCAGGAACAGGATCACCACCAGCACGACGAGAATAATGGCTTCGCCGATCGTCTCGATCACCGCATCGACCGATTGGCGGATGAACTGGGTCGGATCGAAGAAAATGTCGTATTTGACGCCGGTCGGGAAGCGCTTCGACAGCTTCTCCATCAGATCGCGCACGGCGTTCGCGGTCTCGAGCGCGTTGGAGCCGGGGCGCTGAAAAATGGCGAGCGCGACCGCGGGATAGTGGTCGAGATAGGAGTTCGACGAATAATCCTGCGCCGCCAGCTCGACCTTGGCGACATCCTTAAGCCGCACCACGGCGCTGGGCGTCTGTTTGATCACGATCGCGGCGAACTCTTCGGGATCGGCGAGCCGGCCGAGCGTCTGCACCGCGATCTGAAAAGCGCCGGGTTTCGCCACCGGCGGCTGATCGAGGATGCCGGAGGCGACCTGGATGTTCTGGCCTTGCAGCGCATTGGTGACGTCGATCGCGGTCAGGCCGAGCGACTGCATGCGATCGGGATCGAGCCAAATACGCATGGCATAATCGCGGGCGCCGAACACCGTGATCGAGCCGACGCCGTCAACGCGCGTGACCGCGTCGGTCACTTCGAGCGTCGCGTAGTTGGAGATGAACAGCGAATCGCGCGACTTGTCGGGCGAGTAAAGGTGCACGACCATCATCAGATCGGGCGACGATTTCTGCACCGTCACGCCGATATTGCGCACGTCGGCGGGCAAGCGCGGATTGGCGATGGCGACGCGGTTCTGCACCTGCACCTGGGCGATATCGAGGTTGGTGCCGAGCTCGAAGCTGACCGCGATCGAGAAGCGCCCGTCGGCCGTCGAGTTCGACGCCACATAGATCATGTTCTCGACGCCGTTGATCTGCTGCTCGATCGGCGTGACCACGGTCGAGGCCACGACTTCGGCGCTGGCGCCAGGATATTGCCCGGTGACGCTGATCAATGGCGGCGCGATCTCGGGATATTGCGCGATCGGCAGCCGCGCGAACGACACCGCGCCGAGGATCACGAAAACGATCGAGATCACCGCGGCAAAGATCGGCCGGTCGATGAAGAAGTGCGAGATGCGCATTTAATGCCTGCCGCGATCGCGTGGCGCACTGTTCCGCTCATTCCCGCGCCAGCGGGAATCCAGACGCTGGGTCCCCGCCTTCGCGGGGACGAGCGGACATTGGCGTCGCGTTTTGCTCACGCTCACTCCGCCTTGGCCTGCGCGGCGGCTTTGGCCGGCGCCGACGCCGCAGCCGGGGTGCCCTGCTCCTGCACCGTGACTTTGGCGCCGGGGCGCGCGCGCATCAGGCCATTGACGATCACCCGGTCCGACGGCGGCGAGGCCGTCCTTGATCACGCGCAGGCCGTCGTCGAGCTGCGCCGGCGTGACATATTTGAGGCGAACGACGTCGCCGTCATCGGCGACCAGCACGTATTTGCGCGATTGCTCGGTGCCGATCGCGGCGTCGGGAATGAGCAGCGTAGTGTGCGGCGGCGAGCCGGGCACGCGGACGCGGCCGAACATGCCGGGCGTGAACAGTCCGCCGGGATTGGCGAACACCGCGCGGCCGCGGATCGTGCCCGAGGAGCGGTCGATGACGTTGTCGACGAAGTCCATCTTGCCGGTGTGCTTGAAGTCCGGCTCGTCGATCAGCTTGAGCGTCACCGGAACGCCGCCCTCGCCGCTCGCCATCTGCGTCGAGGTGCCGGCGAAGTGCTGGTAGCGCAGATAGGACGCCTCGTCGAAGGTGAATTCGAAGCGGATCGGATCGACCGAGACGATGGTCGCGAGCAGCGTCGTGTTGGCGCCGTTGCCGCCGGTCACCAGGTTGCCGACGGAGACGCGGCGGTCGCCGATGCGGCCGTCGATCGGCGCGCGCAGCTCGGAATATTCGTTGAGATCGAGCTCGGCCTGATGGACCATCGCCTCCTGCGAGGCGACGGCGGCTTCCGCCACGCTCTTGGCCTGTTTGCGCTGATCGAAGGTCTGCTCGGTGAGGGTCTTGTTGCGCACCAGCTCCTGGCCGCGGGCGAGATCGGCCTCGGTGAAGGCGAGATTGGCACGCGCCTGCGCCAGATTGGCGCGCATCTGGTCCAGCACGATCTGGAACGGCCGATGGTCGATGACGAAGAGCAGATCGCCCTTCTTCACCGACTGGCCGTCGATGAAGTGAATCTCCGACAGATAACCCGAGACCCGCGAGCGCACTTCGACGGAATCGACGGCGACAAAGCGGCCGACATATTCGTCCTGATCGACCACGGTGCGCTCGACCGGCTTCGCCACGGTGACGGCCGGCGGCGGCGGCGCCGACGACTGCTTCTGGCCCTCGCCGCATCCGGCAAGAGTCAAAACAAGCGTCGAAAGCAGGGCCGCAATGAACGGGACGGCCGCCGGCCGCGCCGCAGAGGCGATGACCATGTGGTCTCCTTTGAGGGATGATCTTCCGCACCATAAGCGGACGCACCTGTCAACCGCAGCAGATTCGGCGCCCTTTTGCGACAGGCTTGGAGTTCCCATATGTGCTCCCCGGCATGGCGGAGCTAACACCCTGGCGATGCCGGCTAAACAAGGCAAAATTCCGTGAGAATCATACCCCTGAACGCCGGCCTGGGCGGGGGTTACCCCGCCGCCGAGGCCCCTTCTCCACCGCCGGTTCCCGCCGAGGATCAAGCGCTCCTCGACGCCTATTCGCGCGCGGTCATCGACGTGGTCGACCGTGTCGGCCCCGCTGTGGTCGGCCTTGCCGTTCATGCGCCAGCCCAACCCTCCCCGGCGCGCCGGGGCGGACAGGAGCGGCCGCGCGGCGGCACCGGCTCCGGCGTCGTCGTGGCGCCGGACGGCCTGATCTTGACGAATAGCCATGTGGCCGGCGCGGCCGGCTCCGGCGCGCGCATCGCCGTGACCACGGCCGACGGCCAGGATTTGCGCGCGCGGCTGGTCGGCGACGATCCCGACACCGACCTGGCGCTGATCCGCGTCGACGAAGCGGTGACGCTGCCGGCGGCGCCGCTCGGCGATTCCAAGAGCCTCAAGCGCGGGCAGTTGGTGATCGCTATCGGCAACCCGCTCGGCTTCGAATCGACGGTGACGACCGGCGTGGTCTCCGCGCTCGGCCGTTCGCTGCGCGCCTCAACCGGCCGGCTGATCGACGACGTGATCCAGACCGACGCCGCGCTCAATCCCGGCAATTCCGGCGGCCCGCTGGTGTCGTCGCGCGGCGAAGTCGTCGGCGTCAACACCGCGGTGATCATGGGCGCGCAGGGCATCTGCTTTGCGGTCGCCGCCAACACGGCAAGTTTTGTGCTCGGCGAATTGGTCCGTCACGGCCGGGTGCGCCGGGCCTTCATCGGTGTCTCCGCCCAGCAGACCGCAATCCCGCCGCGGCGCCGGCGCGCCGCCGAGCTCGCGCAGGATAGTGCGGTGATGGTCAGCGCGGTTGAATCCGGCAGTGCGGCCGATCGCGCCGGGCTCAAAGCCGGCGACATCGTGCTCAGCCTCGACGGCCAAACCATCACCGGCGCCGACGATCTCATCCGCGCGCTGACCGGCGAGAAGATCGGGCGGAGCGTGGCGTTCGACGTGCTGCGCGGCACCGAGCGGCTGACGGTTTCGCTGGTGCCGGAGGAGCGCAAGCGCGCGGCGTGATCAATGGCCGGGCGGCGCGCCGGCGGCGCCCGGCGGCACCATGCCTTTTTGCATGCTCTGGATGTTCATCTTCATGCCGTTCGGCATGATCATGTCGCCGGGTTTCTGATCCGCCGCACAAGGGCCGAGCCATTTGCCGGTCACGGTCGCCGGCGGCCCGGCGGGTTGGCCTTCCACCTGGCTCGTCACCGTCAGCGCGTACTCACTGTCGAAGCTGCCGCTCATGACGATGTGGGAGGTCCGGGTTTTGCCGGCGACGGTGCAGACCGCATCGATCGTCGTCGTGGTGCCGGATTTTTGCACCTCGTGCTTCGAGCAATCGCCATGAGGCACGGTGCCGGAGCGCGTCTGCATCGCATGATCGGTCGCGGCGTCGATGCATTGCTGCATCTTCATCGAGCGTTCGCCCACGCCGGTCGAAATCTCCCAGAGTCCGGCCTTGCGGTTTGGCAGGTCCTCCGCGAGCGCCGGCACTGCGCAGATGCCAAGGAGAACCAACGCGGCGCCGCCCCGGCCGATAGCTCCCACACGCATGGCTTCCTCCCATTCGGCAAGCCGGGATTTTTCCGGGCCGGCCTTGAAGGCCGTGGACGCTATCGGCTTTCCGCGTTGCCCGGAAGAGCCGCAAGCGGCATGGACGCCGAAGCTTGAGCCGAAAATTATTTCCCGCCCGGATGGCTGATCGCCCAGACATAAGCGGCGACCGCGGCCACATCGGAATCCGACAGCTCGGCGCCGCCGCGCGGCGGCATCGGCACCGAATAATTCTTCGGCTTCGGCACGCCATCGGTGATGGTGCGGGTGATCCGCGCCAGGCTGCCGTCGCTTTGCAGCCACTTGCCGTCGATGAGCGACGGCGCCTGCGGCGAGCCTTTCGCATCCGAGCCGTGACAGCCGGTGCAGGTGCCGCCGGCCGCTTCGCCGTGGAAGATGCGGTCGCCCAGGGCGACTTGTTCTCTCGTAGCGCCGGCAGGAACGGGCAGCGACGCCAACGTCATGCGGCCGGCATCGGGATGGGTGCCTTCCGGCGGCCCAGGCTCGCCGGATGTCACGGCGGCGATTTGAGGCGGCGCCGCCGGCGCCAGCGGCGCGCCGGGATCGCCGTGATAGGTGACGCGCCAGATGCGGCCGTGCCAGTCGTCGGAGATATAAAGTGCGCCGTCGGGCCCGGTCGCCAGCCCCGATGGCCGGAACGCGGCCTGGCCCGGCTCTTTTACGGCGCCGGCAAAGCCGTCGGCGAAGACGATAAAGGGCCCGGCAGCCTTGCCGTCCTTGAGCGGCTGGAACACGACGTTGTAGCCGCCCTGCGGCTCCGGCGCCCGGTTCCACGAGCCGTGGAAGGCGACGAAGGCGCCGCCTTGGTACGCAGCGGGAAAGGCGTTGCCGGCATAGATCAACAGATCGTTCGGCGCCCAATGGCCGGGAAAGGACGCAACGGGGGCTTTTTTACTGGCGCAGACGCCGACCTGCTTGCCGTCGCCGCCATATTCCGGCGCCAGCACGAGCTTGTTCGTCAGTCCGTCGTAGTAGCATTCCGGCCAGCCGTAATCGGCGCCTTTCTCCAGTTGCACGATCTCCTCGGCCGGAAGCTGGGCGCTCTGCTCCGCGGTGAAAAGGCTCGGCCCAGTTCTGCGACAGCTGATCGCGGCCATGCTGGGTGACGAACAGGCGCCCGGCGGCATCGAAGGCGAAGCCTTCGCCGTTGCGCAGCCCGGTGGCGTAGCGTTCCGCCGGCGAGAAATGCTGATCCTTCTTGTTGGCCTCATAGAGCCAGATGCCGGCGCG
Organism: uncultured Alphaproteobacteria bacterium; assembly: GCA_963829395.1. Lineage (GTDB taxonomy): Bacteria > Pseudomonadota > Alphaproteobacteria > Rhizobiales > Xanthobacteraceae > BOG-931. The sequence continues at coordinate 66,155 of CAWHHX010000013.1, forward strand.
GGTCTCGAGCTCGGTGCATGGCTGATGGCCGGGCGAATTGGCGATGCGGTTTTGCAGCTGGCAGGAATTGGTCGCCGAGCCGAGATCGATGAACATATGGCCGTCGGCATCGATGGCGAACGGATGCATGGGGTGATCGCCGGTCAGCGGCAGGCCGGAAACGATGACCTGCGGCTGCTCTTGCGGCGCAATGCCGGACGACGGCAGGGCATAGCGGATGATCTTGTCGTTCTGCTCGGCATAGAGCCCGCCGTTGTAGATGCGGATGCCGGTGCCGCCGGTCGATCCCTGCGGGACGCCGTCGCCAAAACGCTCGACCGTGTCGGCGTGGCCATCGCCCTTATTGTCCTTGAGCGCCACGAGGAAGCCGCCGGCCGGTGGCGTGTCATTCTTGTAATAGCGGCCGCTCCAGGTGTTGACGTAGAGCACGCCGTTGGGGCCGAACGCCATCTGGCGGGCGTGGCCAATCTTGTCGGCAAAAACCGTGGCGCAAAAGCCAGGCGACAGAGTGATGCCGCCATTGTCGGCGGCGCAATTGTTTGCTGACGCGCCACGCGGATTCTGCTGGGCACTGGCCGCCGGTGCAGCGGGGAGCAGCACAGCGATGGCCAAAAAAGACGCAGCAACAAGCTCCGCGTCGCGCCTGCGGCGCGGGATGTGACGTTGAATGTGTTGGAGGGCATAAATTGTCACGCGGTCGGTCATGACGATGCTCCGAGTTCCAACGTCGCGTCCGGGGTTTGCAATGGCGCGCCGTTTTTTTAACGCCCACCGGATCGAACAATTACTTCCTCTCGCAAAGTTGATTGCTGCACCGCAATCCACCGGGACATGCGGGCTGGAGGCGATGCCCGCCGCACGCACCGGCATCCCCTGCTCGGCGCGGCGCGCTTTCCCGCGCCAAGCTAATGCTAACGATTCAATTTGAAACTGATGAGACGTTCCCGCGCACGGGTTTGCTTAGGCTGAATCGGGTTTCACTTTGATCCACGGCCCGCCGCACGGCTAAGTGCCTGTTCCGTGGCCAAGAATTTTCTGGAGAGGCGCATGTTTCGCTCGCTGCTCATTGCCATGCTCGCCGCAGCTTTGAGTTTCGCGCCGGCAGCGCGCGCCTGTACCGGCATCCGCCTCGTCGCCAAGGATGGCGGGGTGGTCGCCGCGCGCACGCTCGAATTCGGCTTCGATATGCATTCCGAAGTCATGGTGGCTCCGGCCGGAACCGCCTTCACCGGCACCCTGCCGGACGGCGGCAAGGGCATCAGCTACCGGACCAAATACGGCTTCGCCGGCGCCAATGGCATGGGCTTGCCGGCGATCGTCGACGGCCTCAACGATCAAGGCCTCTATGTCGGCCTGTTCTATTTCCCGGGCTATGCCAGCTATGCCGATGCCACCAAGGACAACGCCGGCCGCGCGATGGCGCCGCACGAATATGCCAACTGGCTCCTTGGCAATTTCGCCACCATCGACGAGGTCAAAGCCAATTTCAACAAAGTCGTCTTGGTGCCGGTCGTGGTCGAAGCGATCGAGCAGGCGGCGCCAGTGCATTTCGTCGTCTATGACCGCAGCGGCAAGTCGGTCGTGATCGAGCCGACCGACAAAACGCTGAAGATCTTCGACAACCCGCTCGGCGTCATGACCAATGCGCCGACCTTCGATTGGCACATGACCAATCTGCGCAACTACGTGAACCTCACCGCCACCAACGTGCCGCCGATCGATCTCAGCGGCGTCAAGCTGGCGCAGTTCGGCCAGGGCTCGGGCATGCGCGGCCTGCCGGGCGACTTCACGCCGCCGTCGCGCTTTGTGCGCGCAGTCGCTTTTTCACAATCGGCCGTGCGTTCCGACACGGCCGCGCAAGCGGTCTTGCAGGCATTCCACATCCTCAACAATTTCGACATTCCGCTCGGCGCGGTGCGCGAGGTCGATAACGGCCAGATGCATGCCGAAGCCACGACCTGGACCAGCGCTTCCGATCTGAAGAACCTGCGCTGGTATTTCCGGACCTATGACGATCAAGCGATCCGCAGCGTCGACCTCACCAAAGCGCTTGCCGCCGCGCAAGGCGGAATCAAGTTCATCACCATGAACGCCGTACAGCCGGTGACCGACGTTTCGACCAATTTCAAATAATCGCACCCGCCCGCTTTCGGTCGCACGCGCCATCGCCGTCCGCCGGGGCTGAGCGCGGCTTCGATCTCGCCTTGCGACGGAAATCGAACAGCCGCCCGGAAACGGGCGGCTTTTTCGCGGCTCGACGCGCGCAGGCGACGATTGCGATTCAGTGCTAGACATGCCCGACCGAGACCGTCCAAGCGGGTCGCACCATGACCAAAATCCTGAAAACGCCGGCGGAGCGTTTCGCCGGGCTGCCCGGCTTCGGCTGGCGCGCGCACAGCCGGGACGATCTGCCGGGCTTTGCCGGGCTGTCGATGGCGTATCTCGACGAAGGGCCGCGAGCCGCGCCGGTGTTTCTGTGCCTGCACGGCCAGCCGACCTGGAGCTATCTCTATCGGCGCATGATCCCGCATTTTCTCGCTGCCGGCGGCCGCGTGGTCGCGCCGGATTTTTTCGGCTTCGGGCGTTCCGACAAGCCGGCCGACGACGCGGTCTACACATTCGATTTCCATCGGGGCAGCCTGCTCGCCTTCGTGCGCGCGCTTGATCTGAAAGACGTGACGCTCGTGGTGCAGGATTGGGGCGGCCTCCTCGGCCTGACATTGCCGATGGACATGCCGGAGCGTTTTAGCCGCTTGATCGTCATGAATACGGCGTTGCCGACCGGCGAAGTGCCGCTGCCCAAGGGCTTCCTGGATTGGCGTGCCTTCTCGAACAGCCAACCGGACATGGCGGTCGGCCGGCTGATGGCGCGGGCCTGCCCGCATCTGTCACCCGCCGAGGCCGCCGCCTACGACGCGCCCTTCCCCGATGCCACGTACAAAGCCGGCGTGCGCCGGTTTCCCAATCTGGTGCCGGAATTTCCCGACAGCGACGGCGCCGCGCTCGAACGCGCCGCCCGCGACTTCTGGCGCGACACCTGGCAAGGGCCAAGCGTGATGGCGATCGGCATGGCCGACCCGGTACTCGGTGCGCCGGTGATGCGCGCGCTGCATCGCGACATTCGCGGCTGTCCGCCGCCGCTCGAATTCGCCACCGCCGGGCATTTCGTGCAGGAATGGGGCGACGCGGTTGCGCCCGCCGTGCTCGCGGCGCTCAAGACGTAAATCCGATGGCATTCCTCCGCTCCTTCGCATTCCCCGATTTCCTCGACTCGCTCATCAGCCTGTTCGGGGCCTTCGTGCTCGGCGGGCTGATCGGTGCGGAGCGGCAGTATCGCCAGCGCGGCGGCGGCTTGCGCACCCACGTGCTGGTGGCGGTCGGCGCCGCCACCTTCGTCGACATCGGCATGCATCTCAACGGCAATGTCGGCGCCACGCAGATCATCGCCTATGTGGTGTCCGGCGTCGGCTTTCTCGGCGCCGGCGTCATCATGAAGCAGGGCAGCAATGTCTGGGGCCTCAACACCGCGGCGACGCTGTGGTGCTCGGCCGCGGTCGGCGCCTGCGCCGGCGCCGACCTCGCCTTCGAGGCCGTTGCGCTGACCGGCTTTGTGCTTGCCGGCAACACGCTGCTCCGCCCGCTAGTCAATGCCATCAATCGCGCGCCGATCGACCAGGGCGGCACCGAAGCCATTTACGAGGTGCACATGCGGACCAGCGACGAAGATCGCGACGCATCCCGCGAGTTTCTGCGCGAGCAATTGGCGGCGGCCAGTTACCCGCTGCAGGACATCGAGATCGTCGACGAGCAGGAAGACGAGATCGAATTCGTCGCCACCTTGCTGGGGACCGGCGCCAATCCGGAGGAGCTCGACGAGATCGTGGCGCGCCTCAAGAGCAATCCGCTGGTGCAGAATGCGAGCTGGAGCATGCGGCCGACGGAATAGCGCCGCGGTTTCAGGAGCGATCCGCGCCGAAACGGGTTGTCTGTCCGCCTCGTCCCCGCGAAAGCAAGCACCCAGTCGGCGCGCCGCGCCATCGACCCGCTCCGCCCGGATTCCCGCTTGCGCGGGAATGAGCGGAAACCGCGTCGATTTAGGCCTCGAAGACCCGCGTCACCAGCCAATAACCGCCCAGCACCGTGATCAGCGCCGAGAGCGCGTAGACCAGCGACGCGGCGCGCACCGGCTTTGCCCGATCGGCGGCAAACAGCCGGTCGAGGAGGATCAGCGCCGGCACGACGATCGACACGATCGCCACCTGCCCGATCTCGACGCCGATGTTGAACGCGGCCAGCGCCGGAACGATGGCGTTCGCCGGCAGCCCGAACTCCTGCAGCGCGCCGGCAAAGCCGAAGCCGTGAATGAGCCCGAAGGCGAAGGTGACGCGCCAGCGGCCGTCGACGTCGCGCGAGAAGAAATTTTCCACCGCCACGAACATGATCGAGGCGGCGATCGCCGGCTCGACGATGGCGCTCGGAATGACGACGATCTGCAGGGCGGCAAGCGACAGCGTGATCGAATGCGCGATGGTGAAGGCGGTGACGATCTTGATGACGGGAAGAAGCCGCCGCGCCCACAGCACGATCGCGACCAGGAAGGCGATGTGATCGTAGCCGAGGAAGATGTGCTCGATGCCGGTGAGCAAGTAACGCTGCATCGTCGACCACACCGACGGCGCCGGCGCAGAGATGGTCAGCGTCGTATGGGTGTCGTCGAGCAGCGCCTGCGGCGCGTTCGGGCCGGCGCCGATCAGCACGACCTGGCGCGCCGTGCGGTCGGTCGCGGTCAGCACAGTCGAGCGGTAGACCAGGTCGCCCGCGACATCGCGGCAGGAAAACGTGTTGCGCACGATGACGCCGTCGCCGTCCGCCACGACTTCGGCGGTGCCCGGCGTACAGGCCTTGCCGTCGGTGCCGGTCACGCTGGTATGTGCGCTTACATAGGCGGCAATCGGGGCCGCAGCGGCGGCGACCTTCGCCGGATCGGCCAGATCCTTCTGCGCATCGAAGACTTGCGTCCCGGCGAGACGATCGGCGTCGCTGCCTTTGAGCGCGACATCGACGGCGACGGTGCGATCCGGCCGCAAGTCGACCCGCGCCGTCGACAGGTTCACTTGATGCGCCTGCGCCGCTTCGCCGACACACACCACGACGACGGACAGCAACGTCGCAAGAACGATGCGGCGCATCATGCCGCTCACGACCCGGCCCCGACCGCCTTAAGGAGCTCGGTCAAACGCTTCACCTCGAACTCGGTCACGGTCACGACGTCACCGTCCGGCGCGAGGCGGGCGTAGCGATCGAGACTGTCGGCGGAACCGCCGAACTCGACGCGCGCCAGCGCCGTCGAGCTGTCGCGCGCATAAAACAGCACGATGACCGGCGGGAAGGTCAGGCCAAATTGCGCAAGCCTGGCGGCGTCGGCGGCGCGGCCGATACGCGTTTCGACCGCGGTCGCATCGAACGCATCGAGCGCGGCGCCGATCAGGCGGGCCTGCGCCGGATCGGCGACGTGGGCGTTGCCGTTGGCCGCGTGGGCGTGCTGTCCGACATGGCGGAACCAGTTGCCGGCGCTGTCGCGCTCGAAGCGGGTGAGCTTGCCGGCAAACACGATCTCGACGGCCCATACCTGCGCCATCGACATGGGCAGCAACAGACTGGTGCCGCGGCTTGCGACCGCCGGCTCGGCCTGGCCGCGCAGCCGGCGCGCCATGTCGCCCGCCACCTGCCACTCGGTGCCGACGTGCCGCGCCATCAGATAAACCGTCGCAGCGCCGCCGAGCCGCGCATATTGCGACGTGCCGGCCGGATTGAGCGCGCCGAAATTGATGGTCGCGGCCGCGCCCCGAGCGGTGTCGAGCGCAACGACACTCGCCGGCGGATCGAGGCCGAATTCGGCGAAGCTGGCGGCCGTGAGCTCGCCGGCGGCGATTTCGCGCGCCGGCCCGCTGACATGAACCAGCCGCAGGCCGGCGTCGATATGCGAGGCCAGATCGGCCGGCACGGCGGCGGTCGTGCCCTCGATCGTCCAGCCGGCGGTTTCGCGGCGGAGCGCGACGGCCTCCAGGCCAGCGCGAATTTCGACCCGCGTGACATCGGACGGCGCGATCGCGACCAGGCCCTTGGACGTGAACGGCACCATTTGGCGCAGCTCCGGCCAATGTCCGCTCAGCGTGATCGCGGCCAGAAGCGCGACGAGGAGCGCGGCCGCGAGCGGTGCCGCGAGGCGTATCCGGCGCTGCGCGGCCGCCACCGGGCTCACCGCCGCCTCCACCACACCAACACGCCGCACAGCATGGTCGAGAGCGGCAGCAGCACCTCGAGCGCAATGAAGACGTCGCGCATCTGGTGGCTGGTGAGCGCGATCTCCGGCAGTTGGTAGGTTTGCGGCGTAACGCCCGGCGTCGCCTCGTCGGCGGCGAGCCAGCGCACCATCGCGACGGCAAGCTCGCCGTCGGAGACGTACGGGAAATACTCATTGGTGGCGAATTTGCTGGTGCCGGCGAGCACCAGGCGGAAATGCTTATCAGCGGCGGCGCCCGGCCAGACGCCCTCGACCGCAACCGCGAGGGCTTGCGCGCCGCGGTCTTCCGCATCGGGCGCGACCTGACCGCCTGGCGCAAGGTCGCCGGCGGCCGATGGCGGCCGACGGTAGCTGTCCTGGCTGCTGGCAGCGAGAATGGCGGTGCTCACGCCCGGCGGCGGCGCGACCACATGGATCGGCCGCACCTGCGGAAACACCGTGAGCGCGATGCGCTCGGTGATCGGGTGCGGCGGATAATACGGCACCGCCACCTTGTCCGGATCGGTGCGGAAATGATTGAGCGGATCGATGACGATGGCCGGTTCGGTGGCGAGCCCGACCGCGCCGAGCAGATGCGTCTCGAGATCCGGCCCGAGCGGAGATATCGGATCGAGCAGCAGCAGCACGCGGCCGCCGCCGACGAGGTATTTGACCAGCACATCCGCCTCGCCCGCCGCGAACGCGGTGCGCGGACCGATATCGGCGACGACGGCGCAATCGGGCGGAATGGCGCTTGCCTGCGTCATCTCGATGCCGCGCGTTTCGTAGCCGATCTCGGTGAGCGCCAGTTGCAGGCGGTCGAGCTGTTCCGGCGCGGCGACCAGCACATCGCCGGCGCCAGGCACTTCATGGCCTTTGAGAAGTCTCGACGTGACTATAATGAAAGTGCGCCTGGGTCGGGCGGAAGGTCTCGCCGTGGCCGGTGACGAAGCAGACGGTCTCGATCCGCTCCTTGAGCGCGCGCAGCGCCGCATAAGCCAGCCGGGTGGCGTCGGTCGTATTCTCCACCAGCACCTTGCGATCGCCGGCCTGTAACACCGCGGTATTGTAGGCGCGGACGCCGACATCGCGGGCGAGCCCCGGCTCCTTGTCGAGATCGATGGCGCGGAAGGCGAACAGCGGATGGCCATGCGCGGCGATGGCGATCAGCTCCTTGGCGGCCAGCGCGTTGGCGTCGCCGGCATTGTAGAAATAGGTCAGCGACAATGGCGTGCGCAGATTGCCGATGACGGTCGTGAGCTGTGACGGCGGCGTATTGCGGCCCTCGCGGCTGACGTCGAAATGCACGTCGTGACGGAACAGCGCGATATTGGCGGCGACCACGATCGCGATCGCGGCGACGGTCACGAGCACGGTCGATACCCAGGCGGAGAGCCGCGAGCCACTGCCGCGCAGCGGCAGGCGAAGCGCCAGCGCGAACAGGGCGAGCAGGATCAGCGACCACGCGGCGAACAACAGACTGTTCGCGGTGTCTTCGTCGAAGCCGGCGAAACCGAGCGCGCCGAGCGCAATCGCGCCGGCAACGAGAACCGCGAGGACGATGTTGGCTCTTGCCGCCATGTGCGCCGCTCCTTCAGCGCCGCGCCAGCGCGCGCACGCTCAACAGCAGCGTCAAGAGCGTGATGCTGAAAAAGAATCCGACATCGGACAAATAGACCGAGCCGACCGCGAACGGCCGGAAATGCACCGACAGCGAGAGATTGACGACCAGCGTGTCGAACGGGCTCGGCAGCAGCCAGCCGAAATTATCGATGATCCACAGCAGCAGGAAGACGCTGAGCGAAATCAGCGCCGCGACCACCTGGTTGGCGGTCAGCGCCGAGGCCAGGAGCCCGGTGCCGACCAACGCGGCGCCGAACAGCAGCAGCCCGAAATAGCCGCTATAGATCGGGCCGAAATCCGGATCGCCGAACCAGGCGAGCACCGCCGCATAGGAGGCCGACAACAGCAGCATCAGCGCGATCAGGCTCATGCTGGCGACGAATTTCGCCAGCACGATCTCGAATTCGGACACCGGGGCGGTGAGCAGGACTTCGAGCGTGCGCAGCTTCCGTTCCTCGGCGATCAGCCGCATGGTGATGAGCGGCGCGGTCAGCATGAACAGCACGAACATCTGGAAGAAGATGTGCACCAGGCTCGGCTGATGGCTGAGAAACAGGGTCAGCGTGAAGCTGTAGCCCATGATCAAGAGGAACACCGTCATCACCGCATAGGCGACCGGCGAGGAGAACAGCGCCGCTTCCTCCTTGCGCAGCAGAATTCCAAAATTCCTCATGCGGCTTCCTTGACCGGCCGCCGGGTGAGATCGAGGAACACGCGTTCGAGGTCGGGCGGAATTTCGGCAAGTTCGGAAACCGCAATGCCGCGGCCGACCAGGGCGGCGACGATATCGGCGGCCAGCGACGGCCGCGCCTCGGCCTTGATCACATAGCGGGCCGGCCCGGCGCCGCTATCGGGATCGACGGCAATGTCGCGCACGCCGGCAATGGCGCTCAAGCTGCTGCGGATGGCCGCCTCCGGAGCGGCGGCGCCAAGCCGCAGCACGCAACCGCCGGCGCTGTCCCTCAACGCGTCGGTGGTCAGGAGCCTGCCGTCGAGCAGGATCATCACCCGCGACGCGATCTTCTCGATTTCCGGCAGAATATGCGAAGCGATCAGGACGGTGTGGCGGCCGGCAAGCGAGCGGACCAGATCGCGCACGGCGATCACCTGATGCGGATCGAGGCCGCTGGTCGGCTCGTCGAGCACCAGCACCTGCGGATCGCCGAGCAGCGCTTGCGCGATGGAGACGCGCTGGCGGAAACCGCGCGACAGCTTGCCCGTTGGCAGCGTCATGACGCCCATCAGATCGAGCCGTTCTGCCGCCGCGTCGACCGCGCGATTCTTGGCGGCTCCACGCAGACCTTTGATGCGGGCCATGAAATGCAGGAACTCGGCGACCCGCATATGGTCGTAGAGCGGTGCGTCCTCGGGCACGTAGCTGATCGCCCGGCGCACCGCGAGCGAGTCGGCGACCACGTCATGGCCGGCGACTTCGACGCGACCGAAGGTTGGCGCCAGATAACCGGTGAGAATGCGGAAGATCGTGCTCTTGCCGGAACCGTTCGGCCCGAGCAGGCCGACAATGTCGCCGGGCGCGATGGCGAACGACACGTCGGTGACGGCGCGGCGCGGCCCGTACCATTTGGTCACATGCTGCGCCAGCACCACGGGGGCCATGACAACTCACACATTACCGATGCAAGAACTCACGCAGAACCGATGCAAGACACCGCGAGGCACCGGGCCGAATGCGAGACACGGGCACAAACCCGGGCGCGAGGCCCGGGTTTGCGACGCCGGTCGTGAAGAACTTTAGCGCGCGCTCACTCGTAGAATTCGGGCGAGTGCTTGTGCGCTTTGAAGGTGTCTGGATCGTGGGCGTAGATGATGTCGGCGCCTTCGGCGTCGCGCACGCGCTTGACCCACGCATAGGCATCGAGCATGCCGGGCGGATCGTAGACGCTGCCGATGCTCGGCAGGATGTTCTTGTCGAGATTCTCCTGCAGATAGACGGCGTCGCTGGTCAGTATCACCGTGCCGGTCTTCGGCAGGCGCACGACCATGATCTGGCTGCCGGGCGTGTGCGAGACGGAGCGGTGGATATAGATGCTGTGGTCGCCGAACAGATCGAGATCGCCGTCGAGCTCGATGGTCTTGTACTTGCTGGGCATGCCGCCGCCGACGCCGTTGCGCAGCATGGCGAAGTCCTGGGTGATGAAGAACACCGCAAAGCCCGGCGCCGGCCAGAACGCGTTCTTGATCTCGTCGCGCTGGTAGACGAACGTCGAGTCGAGGAACTTGCCGATATTGCCGGCGTGATCGACGTGGAAGTGACCGAGCACGACATATTTGATGTCGGCCGGCTTCACATTGATCTTGGCGAGCTGCGCATCAATCGCGACGTCGGGCGAGCGGCCCGGATCGAGCGCCTTGACGAACGGTCCCCAATAATCGGGGTCGGTGATGATCCTGTCGTTGTTGCCGCAATCGAACAGCACGTCGCCCTTGGGATGCCGGATCAGAAAGAAGCCGACCGGAATCTGCACCTTGCCGCTCGAGCCGTTTTGAATGATCGATTTGTCGAGATTGAGCGCGCCCGAGCTAAACACGTAGAGCTTCATTTCTTTCGGCGGATCCATCGCCATCGCGGCGGTCGCGGTCCCTAAGACGCCCGCGGCTAATGCCAACGCGCCGAGACTCTTCGCCCAACTTACCGGCATGTCACCCTCCCTATGAATTCTCTGATTTTCACTGGCCCTTTATTGATGGACCATGGCCCACTCTAGCACGAATCCGGCCTTTGGGGAGGGGGCCTATGCCGTTGAACGCATCGATGACAGAAAATCCCGATCGCGGAACCGGTTGCGGCCGGCACGCCTTGCCACGGCGGCCGCCGCGCGCCGCGGCCGCCGAGGCCCGCCCGATTTGTTCGCCCAGCTAAAGGAGAGCCGCATGCCCAAAGTCATCTACGAGAAGGACGGCAGGATCGGGCGCATCACCCTCAATCGCCCGGAGGTGATGAACGCCATCGACGACGATGTTCCGCTCGAGCTTGCCGACTGCGTCGGGCGAGCCAACGCCGATCCTGGCGTGCATGTGATCGTGCTCGCGGGCGCCGGCGAGGCGTTCTGCGCCGGCTACGACTTGACGTACTACGCGCAAGGCACCGGCGGGACCGGCGTCACCCAGGAGATGCCGTGGGACCCGATGAAGGACTACGCCTTCATGATGCGCAACACCGAGCTGTTCATGAGTCTGTGGCGCTCGTACCGGCCGGTGATCTGCAAAGTGCACGGCTATGCCGTCGCCGGCGGTTCCGATATCGCGCTCTGCGCCGACATGATCGTGATGAGCACCGACGCCAGGATCGGCTACATGCCGACGCGCGTCTGGGGATGTCCGACCACGGCGATGTGGGTGTATCGGCTCGGCCCGGAACGGGCGAAGCGCATGCTCTTCACCGGCGACAAGATCACCGGCATCGAGGCGGAAAAACTCGGGCTGGTGCTCAAGGCCGTGCCACCCGAAAGCCTCGACGCCGAGGTCGAGGCGCTCGCCGAGCGGATGGCGACCGTGCCGGTCAACCAGCTCATGATGCAGAAGCTCGTCGTCAATCAGGCCATCGAGGCCATGGGGCTGAAGAACACGCAGATGCTCGCCACGATCTTTGACGGCATCACCCGCCACTCGCCCGAAGGCCTCAATTTCAAGAAGCGGGCCGAGACGGTCGGCTGGAAGGAAGCCGTGCGCGACCGCGACAACGGCACGTGGGATTGGACCGAAAATCGGCCGATCAACCCGCGGCGCTGATCCGCCGGCGCTCTTTAGTGGAGCATGATCTTTTCGGAAAACCGGTGTCCACTTTTCCGGATCATGCGCTAGTGCACCAATTGCGCCCTGCGCCGCCGCGGCAGCGCGTTGTCCGTATAGCGTTCTTCCGCCGGCCGCCCGACCGTGAGGTAACGGAAATTGGCGCGTTTCATCTCGTCGGCACGGTAGATGTTGCGCAGATCGACGATCACCGGCCGCGCCATGACGCAGCGCAGCCGGTCGAGATCGAGCGCGCGGAACTCGTCCCATTCGGTCGCGATCACGATCGCTTCGGCGCCTTCAGCGGCTTCGTAGGCGCTGCCGCAATAGGTCACATCGGGCAGCAGCGGCTTGGCCTGCTCCATGCCGGCCGGATCGTAGCTTCGCACCGTGGCGCCGAGGTCGTGCAACGCCGTGATCAACGGGATCGCCGGCGAGTCGCGGGTATCGTCGGTGTTCGGCTTGAAGGTGAGGCCGAGGACGGCAATGGTCTTGCCGCGGATCGAGCCGTCGAGCGCGGCAACCACCTTGCGGGCCATGGCGCGCTTGCGGTGCTCGTTGACCGCGGCGACCGTCTCGACGATGCGCAAAGCCACGCCGTGATCGTGCGCGGTCTTGAGCAAGGCGGTCGCGTCTTTCGGAAAACACGAGCCGCCGAAGCCCGGGCCGGCATGCAGGAATTTGCCGCCGATGCGGTTGTCGAGCCCCATGCCGCGGGCGACGTCCTGCACGTCGGCGCCAGCCTGTTCGCACAGATCGGCGATCTCGTTGATGAAGGTGATCTTGGTGGCGAGGAAAGCGTTGGCGGCGTATTTGATCAATTCCGCGGTGCGGCGGCTGACATAAACGATCGGCGCGGCGTTGAGATAAAGCGGCCGATACAGCTCGGCCACGACCGCGCGCGCGCGTTCGTCGTCGGAGCCGACCACGATGCGGTCGGGGTGCTTAAAATCCTGGATGGCGGCGCCTTCGCGCAGAAATTCCGGGTTGGAGACCACCTGCATGTCGGCATCGGGACGTTTCTCGCGCAGGATGCGCTCGATCTCGTCGCCGGTGCCGACCGGAACCGTCGACTTGGTGACCACGATCGCCGTGCGCGACAAGAGCGGCGCGATCTCCCGCACCGCCTCGAACACGAAGCTCAGATCGGCATGGCCGTCGCCGCGGCGCGACGGCGTACCGACCGCGATCATCACCGCATCGGCCTCGGCGACGCCAGTTGCCTTGGCGGCGAAATGCAGCCGGCCCTGGCGCACATTGGCTTCGACCAACTCGGCGAGGCCGGGCTCGAAAATCGGAATCTCGCCGCCGTTCAGCGCCGCGATCTTGGCGGCATCCTTGTCGACGCAGGTCACGTGATGACCGAAATCGGCGAAGCAAGCGCCGGAGACGAGGCCGACATAGCCGGCGCCGATCATGGTCACGCGCATGAAAAATCTCCGTGGTCGTTTATCTGCTGTTTACGCGCGCCGCTCATTGCTCGTCGGGCCCGGCAGGAGGCGGCGTGACGCCCTCGAACGCATCGATCGGAGCCGCTGGCGCGCTGCGCGCCCGCCGGCGCATCAGCAAGAGCCACCGGCGTCCGAACAGCGCGAGCACCAGCGCTCCGTAAACCACGCCGCCAAGCAGCGCCAAAGCGAGCAACTCTGATTCGTTGCGGAACCTAACGACCGAGGACAACATTTTTGCGACAATGGGCGCCGCAGGCAACAGCACCAAGGCCATCGCCAGGCCCGCGCCAAAAAGCCTGACCAGCGATGATTTGAGCGTCGCGTCGGCGGCAACGTGGCCGGCGCGTGCCGCCCAGTAGAGCACCAGCGCGAAGTTGATCCAGGCGCCGATCGAGGTCGCCAACGCCAGCCCGACCTGCGCGAACTGTCCCATCAGCGCGATCTTGAAAACGATATTGACCGCGGTGCCGATCAGCGCCGCTTTCATCGGCGTGAAGGTATCGCCGCGAGCGAGAAACGGCGCGACGGTGCTGCGAATGAGGACGAAGGGAATAAGCCCGATCGTATAGGCCATCAGCGTCAGTGCCGCCGCGTGCGCATCGTCCGCGGTAAAACGGCCGCGCATGAACAAGCCGCGCATGATGACGTCGGGGACAACGAGAAACGCGACGATGCAGGGGATCGCCAGGAGCAGCGCGAACTCGATGGCGCGGTTCTGCGCCGAGCGGGCGCCGGCGTCGTCGCCGGCGGCGATGCGGTGCGTCATCTCCGGCAACAGCACGGTGCCGACGGCGATGCCGATGACGCCGATCGGCAGCTGGTCGATCCGGTCCGCGTAATAGAGCGCGGAGATCGCGCCGGTCGCCAACAGGCTGGCGATGATGGTGTCGGCGAACAGCGCCAGCTGCGTGCCGGCGGAGCCGATCGTCGCCGGCACCAGCGCCTTGAAGAAGCGGCGCACGTCGGCGTCGAGCCGCAGCGCCCGAAACGAGGTGAGCGCGCCGGCGCGCCAGGTGTCGCCGCCGACCAAAAGCGCTTGGAGAACGCCCGAGATGAGCACCCCCCAGGCCGCGGCATAGCCGGCGCCGCCGAACAGATTGGAAAACGCCAGCGTCGCCATCATCGCCAGGTTGAGCAGGATCGGCGCCGCCGCCGCGGCGGCGAAGCGATGCAGCGCGTTGAGAATGCCGCCCCAGAGCGTCACGAGCGTGATGAGCAGGAGATAGGGAAACGTGATCCGCGTCAGTGAGACCGCCAACTCGAATTGATGCGGCTCGCGCGAAAAACCCGGCGCCAGCAAGTCGATGGCTTGCGGCGTGAAGAGCAGCGCCAGCGCCAGCAGCACTGCCTGCGTGGCGATCAACAACGTGAAAATGCGATCGCCGAAGATGCCGGCCGCGGCGCCGCCACTCTGCGTGCGAATGCGCGCGTAAGCCGGAATGAACGCCGCATTGAACGCGCCCTCGGCGAAAATCGCTCGGAAGTGATTCGGCAGACGGAAGGCGACAAAAAAGGCGTCGGCGACCGGCCCGGCGCCGAGGATCGCCGCCAGCATAATGTCACGGACAAAGCCGGTGATACGCGACAATAGCGTATAGCCGCCAACCGTGAGAATCCGCTCGATCATGCTTCGGTTATATCCTCCCCCGCAAAGCGGGGGAGGGGGACCATGCGAAGCATGGTGGAGGGGGCTTCGGCGAAGAGGGCTCCCTCGAAGCTGCACGCCCCCACCACCGCGCTGCGCGCGGTCCCCCTCCCCCGCTGCGCGTCGCTACGCGGGGGAGGATGAAGACCTATTACCCCGCCAGCGCCTGCTGCACCGCCGCAATAATACGATCCTGGGTCGGCGCATCGAGATAGGCGTGCATCGGCAGGCTGATCACTTCCTCGGCCAACTGCTCGCTCACCGGCAAGCCGCCTTCCGCCACCGGGAAGCCGCGATAGGCCGCCTGGCGGTGCAGCGGCTTGGCATAATAGATCGCAGTCGGAATGCCCTGGGCTTTGAGCGCGGTCGCGAGCGTGTCCCGCCGTCCGGGTGCGAGCCGGATGGTGTATTGCGCCCAGACCGAGGTCGATTCATTGCCGACATGCGGCAATGTCGCAACGCCGGCGAGCCCGGACGCATAACGCTGCGCGACGGCGTTGCGCGCGACGATCTCCTCCGGAAAGATTTTGAGCTTTTCCAGGAGCACCGCGGCCTGGATGGTGTCGAGCCGGGCGGCGAGGCCGATGCCGGCGGCATCGTATTTGTCGACGCCCTCGCCGTGCACGCGCAGGCTTTTGATGCGCGCCGCCAGGTCGTCGTCATCGACGAAGATGGCGCCGCCGTCGCCATAGCAGCCGAGCGGCTTGGCGGGGAAAAAGCTTGTGGCGGTCGCCGCCATGCCGGGGTTAAGACCCGGATAGGCCGACGCCAAGCTTGCGGTCCCTATAGGTCGCACCAAAAGACTGCGCCGCATCGTCGAGGACGAAAAGGCCGTGCGCCTCGGCAATCGCGGCGATCGCATCATGATCGGCCGGCAGGCCGAACAGGTCGACCGGTATGACGGCCCGCGGCTTGAGCCCCAATGTCTTGGCGGTGGCCACGGCGCGCTCGAGGCTCGCCGGATCGAGATTGAACGTGTCGGCATCGACGTCGGCCAGCACCGGGGTCGCGCCGCACAGGGCCACCACTTCGGCCGTCGCGCAAAACGTGAAGGCGGGAGCAGATCACCGCATCGCCCGGCCCGATCCCCCAGGCCATGAGCACGAGGCGCAGCGCATCGGTTCCGCTCGAACAGGTGATCGCATGGCGCGCGCCGCAGAACGCCGCAAGCTCGGCTCTCGAGCGCGCGCACCTCGGGGCCGAGGATGAATTGGCAATGCGTCAGGACGCGCGCGACCGCGTCGTCGATGGCGCGGCCGAGGCGGCGGCGCTGCGCGGCGACGTCGATGAACGGGATTGGCCGCTCGTCCAGGCGGGCGTGCTGAATTCATAGTTCAGATTTGTTTTATCCAACGACGCGCCGCGGTCCCTTGCGCGCCGGCGCGCGCGACAGTTCCGCGCGCGTATCGAGGCAGCGGATGGCGATTTCGAGACTGGCTACGCCTTCTTCGCCGGTGACGGCGGGCGGGCGGCCGTTGCGGATGGCGTCGACGAAGGCGCGCAGCTCGGCACGCAACGGCTCGGCATAGCCGACCGACAAATGCCGCATCGAGTAGCTGCCGTCCGGCTGGAAGCCGAAACACTCGGTCACCTGCAGCGTCAACAAGATCGCCGATCAGGTATTTGTCGCGGGTGGCGACATGGATGGTGCGCGCCTTGAACGGCGTCAGCCAATTGGTGTTGATGTGCGCCAGCACGCCCGAGGCGGTGCGGAACTGCAGCAGCGCGATGTCCTCGCGCTCGGCGACCGCGCTCGACAATTGCGGCTGGATTTCCACGATTTCGGAGTCGGTGAACCAGCGGATCAGGTCGATGTCGTGCACCGCGAGATCGATGACGACGCCGACATTCGACATGCGCGGCGGGAACGGACCGACGCGGGTGATGGCGATCGAGAGAATGTCCTGGTCCTTGATCGCGCGCTTGATCGATTCGACCGCGGGATTGAAGCGCTCGACATGGCCGATCATCAGCGTCACGCCGGCGCGGCGGGCGGCCGCGACGATGGCGCGGCCCTCCTCCACCGTCGGCGCGATCGGCTTCTCGACCATGACGTGAAGGCCGCGCGCAATGCAGGCGAGCGCCAGATCGTGATGAAGATGGGTCGGCGCGGCGATGGTCACCGCATCGACGCCGCTGTCGATCAGCGCCTGCGAGGTCGGCGAATTCGGCGCAGCCCAACGTGTCGGCGACAAACTCGCGTTGCTTGCGATCGGGATCGACAATCCCTGCCAGCTCGACACCGGCCATTTCCGACAACACCCGCGCATGGTTGCTGCCCATGACGCCGACGCCGACAACTCCAATTTTCAACGGACTACCCCCAACCGCCCCATTCATGATCGCCAGGGCTCCCTCGACACCGTCACCCGACCCCTCCCCTAGCATGGCCCAACGCCGACTGGCGACCCTCGCCGGACGGAACCTGAACACGTTTTGCTTCCAATACTTACGGGCATGGCAGCCGCATATATTTTGTGTATATGGGGCGCCAGTCAGAACGAATATTTCGCGTGGCCGCGGCGCCGGAATGCCGGAGGCGCGCGTTTATCGCCTAGACCGGCGCGTTTGACAGCGGCGGTTTCGCCGGAAAGGTCGCATCATGCGCTTGTCTGCCCTTCTTTCCGCCCTGTGCTTCGGCGCCGCCATTGCCGGCGCGGTGTATGTCGGCACTGCCGGCGCCCGCCGGTGCGGCCGGCGATGAACCGGCCTATGGACCGGAACTGGAAGGCTTCGACTATCCCTGGCCGGTTTCGTATTTCTCCTTCACCTCGCAGGGCGAAAAGCTGCGCATGGCCTATATGGACGTGAAGCCGGCGGCGGCCGCCAACGGCAAGACCGTGGTGCTGTTTCACGGCAAGAATTTCTGCGCCGCGACCTGGCAGGAGCACCATCGCGGCGTTGACCGAAGCCGGCTACCGCGTGATCGCCGCTCGATCAGATCGGCTTCTGCAAATCGAGCAAGCCGGCGCACTATCAGTTCAGCTTCCAGCAGCTCGCCGGCAACACCCACGCGCTGCTGGCCTCGCTCGGCATAGCGCGCGCGACCTTCATCGGGCATTCGGTCGGCGGCATGCTCGGCATGCGCTATGCGCTGACCTTTCCGGATGACGTGGAACAGCTCGTGCTGGTCAATCCGATCGGGCTCGAAGACTGGAAAGCCAAGGGCGTGCCCTGGCAAAGCGTCGATGCCTGGTATCAGCAGGAGCTGAAAACAACGGCCGACAGCATTCGCGACTATCAGCGCTCGACCTATTATGCCGGCACCTGGGACGCGAAATATGAGCGCTGGGTGCAGATGCTGGCCGGGCTTTATCGCGGTCCCGGGCACGACATCGTCTGCCTGGAACGCGGCGTTGGTCGACGACATGGCCTACACGCAGCCGGTCGTTCTACGAGCTCGAGAAGCTGTCGGTGCCGGTGTTGCTGCTGATCGGCGACAAGGACACGACCGCGCTCGGCAAGAATCTCGCGCCGCCGGCGGTGCGTGCCGACCTTGGGCCATTATCCGGTGCTGGCGAAAGAAGCCGCGGCGCCGCTTCCCGCACGCGCAGCTCGGTCGAGTTTCCCGATCTCGGCCACGCGCCGCAAATCCAGGCGCCGGATGTGTTTCACAAAGCCTTGTTGGACGGCTTGCGAAAATGACAGACGGCTGGAAATGACCAGACGAGCGGCGAAGGTCGAGCTGCCGGTGTCGAAGGTCCGGCGCTATCTCGAGCCTGGCCCGATCGTGCTGGTGACGTCAGCGTTCGGCGGCGCCCGCAACATTATGACCATGGGCTGGCATACGGTGATGGAATTACCGTCGCTTGTCGGCTGCGTGATCGCCGCGGGAAATCACAGCTTCGAACTCGTGCGCCGCAGCGGCGAGTGCGTGATCAACCTGCCGACGACAGCGCTGACCGACGCAGGTGGTCGGCATCGGCAACTACCTCGGCGGGCGGAGATCGACAAATTCGCCACGTTCGGGCTGACGCCGCAGCAGGCGCAGCATGTGGGCGCGCCGTTGATCGGCGAATGTCACGCCAATTTCGAATGCAAACTGGCCGATGACAGACTGGTCGACAAATACAATTTTTTCATCTTTGAGGTCGTCAAGGCGCACGTCGCGCAGGCGCCGCGGCATCCGCGGCGTTTTCATGGTCGCCGGCAAGATCTCATCAGCCGGCGTCGCCAATTCCGACCCGAGCTGCGATCGGAATGATCGGCCACGTGCGCGAGCTCGAACCGACGAAGGGCCTGTTTGCGTAAAGAACGCGTGATTTACGCCGTACGGGACTATGACCGATCGGTCACTTGCAAGTATGTTCTTGATTACTTTTGACGATGAATACCGCTCTTACTCCAAGAAAAAGCTCAGCTCTTTATAGTTTTAGTGATTAGTATTGTGAATTCGGAGGTGTAGTCCGCACCAACGCCTTTTCAAGCGGGCCGCGGTCATCGGCACGATTCAAATGCGTCTTGCGTATTGGCATGGCTCGTCTTACCCTTTCCACGCCTGGGCGTGTTCTGTTGAGGGTTGACAATGCGTCAATCTCCCCGCCCGGGCTTGCCCGGAATCTCCACGCCTCGTGGACGCCCTTTTGTCAACGGCAATTCAGGCCGCAAAGAAGGGTCCAAGAACCGTGGCACACTCGTCGCAGCGGCGCTGCTGGACGGCGAGGCGGAAGCATTGTTTCGCAAGGCTGTCGAACTCGCCTTGAGTGGCGACGTTGTCATGCTCAAGTTTTTGCTCGGTCGGATTCTTCCTGTGAGCGGACTATCAGACTCGATCTACCGCAGATGGAACTTGCTGACGACGCGGTAGAGGCGCTTGGGCGCGTGATGCGTGCTATTTCGGAAGGGGCAATAGCGCCGAGCGAAGGCGCGGCGCTAGCTCCGGTTGTGAAATCGTACACCGACGCAATCGATATGGCTGACGTGGTCAAGCGACTGGATGCGCTCGAGAGGGAAATACGGGGGACCGATTGATGAGGTCTACTGCTCGAATTCGCCAAATCACTCGATTGCAGAAGGTGGCTGAACCTTACCTAAAACAAAAACGGCAAGATGAAAGAGAACACTGGTTGACAATTAATGGAGCAGCCGATCACGAGCGGTTTTGGCCTTTATCATTCGCTACGGCAAGCCACAACTCGATGAGCCTTTGTCCCGTGCCTGCGAACGGTCGGACGTGAACTCAACTCCTGGAAAGATTGCTGCCACGAATTCAAATCGACCTTAATAAGGTCGCTGGGTCCGCGTTCGTTTAAACCGCATGATCGGGATGGAGTCGACGCAGCAGGTCCGCCACTTCGGCACTTTATAATTTCCACATTCCCGGGCGCTGATGAAAAACAAAAGCTCAACGCTGTCTTTGCTGCTGCGCCGCCGTGGCTCCTGTGGTTCACTTTCGCCGATTATACCGCAGAATTGTTGGACCTCACTTTGCCAGATCTGTCAAAAGTATCGCAGTTCATGCGATCGAAGAAGAATTTTGATCTTTGGTGGGGCTTGCCGGCGGGCATGTTTGAACGCGCGCCTTGGTCTCATGGTCCCGAGCATGAACCCCTAGCGCGCACGAATTTGGATTTGTTAAATCCAAAAGAGCGGCCGGTCAGACGGATTACACGCCGTGAATTAGCGCGCAATCGTGCGACTTCCAAGAAATCTGATAGTGGTGAATGTGAGAAGGCTTGGCCAAGTCTTGTTCCTGAAGAATTTCTTAAGTTGCCGCAAGGTGAATTAATTTCGCGCGTTTCCCACAACCGGGATTTTCACCATGCAAGCATCGGCCGACCGAACAGAGCAGTGGCAACTCGGCGTCGATGAGTTAAACCCCGACCGCCTGTAGCAGCATCGACTGAGTGCGGACAATCTGCACGATGACCTTTTGCATCAGCGTTTCCATCTTTAAGGGCGGCCTCTGAAACGCAAACGCCTTCGGTCGAGCAACCAGAGGTTAATCTTTCTTCTGTTGCCGCTTTCGAAGCCGTACCACCGCCGTTCTCGTCGTTGACAAGACGCCAAGTGCGAAGTTGTTATGCTTCATAGCAAGCCGCGGTGAACGGCGGATTAAACTCTGCCTCTGCAAAGGAGGTGGTTCATCTATTTGTCGTGGGGACTTTTTCTCTTTGTTTTAGCCGCCAGAGCAAACTCGAGGAGGCAGGGAATGTTCTCCGAGCGCGAAGCCTTGTCAATTTGCTGCTTGGCCCAGCTAATCGCAAACGGAAGCCGCAGCGCCCACGCTCAGCGATCGGTGTCGGGCCTCTTCTTAATCTTGGCCACTAATTCAACCATTCTCCGGATCGCTTCAGCACGAGACGGGACGTCGATCTGAGTGCGGCGCCAGTCGTCAACGGTCCGCAAAAAGGACTCCGAGACCCGCATCTGAAATGGGCGATCTTGGGTGCGGCTAGATGGGCGGCCACGGGGGCCAGGACGGTTGGTCATTCATGTATTTGTTGTATTGACATTCAATACATCGGAGATTATGTACGAAGCAGGACGATGGCTCGCAGCGAACTCGCCACCGACCCTAAACCAAGCCACGGAGTAAACCCGATGGCCCAGTCTGGTTATGCTACTACCGCAATCCCCACGCCGATCACAGGCGCGAATGCGAAACCATACACTAACCCAGTCCCAGCGACCTACGCCGGGCTCCTTGCCCGTCCAACTGGACATCGCCCCCCGCAAATCCCGCTCAATCCTAACTCAAGCGACATTGAAGAGGGTCCCAACCACGCAAAGAGGGCTCCAAGCACGCCTTCGTCACATCTAACCGCGGTCCTCAACGACACAAAGGAGAACCTGCCCAGTGGGCCTAATCCCCGCCAAGGCGACGCGCTCCTTTCGGAACTCGTGTCTGCCGTCCCAGACACAGCAGGCAGAGTCCCATGAACATGAGGATCAAACCTGCCGACCGTCGGTATTTCATTGGCGGGTCCGATGCCCGAATCATCATGGGCACTGACGAAGCTGCCTTATTGCGGGTGTGGCGTGAGAAGCGCGGAGAAACCGAGCCAGAGGATCTTTCCGGCAACCTTATCGTCCAGCTCGGCATCGTCACCGAAGAGCTAAATCGGCGGTGGTACGAAGCGAATACTGGGCAGGTGATCACTGACATTCAAAAGCATATCCGACATCCGGGTCTCCGCTGGATGGCGGCAACACTCGATGGCCGCGTAGAATCGAGTGGAGCGGTGTTTGAGTCCAAATTCATGCTGCCTTGGTCCTTCTCGGAAGAGGCCGCTGCCGAAAAATACATGCCGCAGCTCCAGCACAACATGTGGGTTGTGGCTGCGAGGACTGCCGTGCTCTCGATCATCACCGGTGGCGGCAAATGGGTTGAGATCAAGACCCATGCCGATCCGCTCTATCAGCACCTCATTGTCACCGCTGAGAGGAAGTTCTGGCGTTGTGTCGAGAGTGGCGAGCCCCCTACCCTTTTTGGGGTCGAGCCGCCAAAGCCGCGGATCGAGGCGGTCCGCATCGTCGATATGACTTCTTCAAACTCCTGGGCAGAATTCGCCGGCGTCTTCTTGCGGACCCGCCCTGCCTATCTCGAACATGAAACGGCCAAGACAGATTTGAAGAGCCTCATGCCAGAGGACGCACAGCAAGCCATTGGGCACGGCATCCGAGCCAAACGCTCAAGATCTGGAGCCATCAGTTTTGACCTCCTCAACGTGGACGGCGGTCATGCAGCGAGCCAGTGAATCGATTGGCGCACTCGCGGCCGCGCTCGCCAAGGCTCAAATCGAGCTCGTCAATCCGGAGAAGTCACTCGTGGCGACGATCCGCGACGAAGGCGCGCGTGGGCGAGAACAGACCTTTCGGTATGCACCATTGTCGAGTGGACTTGAGATCGTACGCAAAGCTCTCGGCCGGCAGGAGATCGCTACCGTCCAGACGACCTCGATCGATCAGGCCGCCGGCGTCGTTAATCTCACTACTGTCTTGGCGCACTCCTCAGGCGAATGGATCGCTTCCGACTGGCCGGTATGTCCGGTTAGTGAAACCGCCTCCCCGCGTCGAATGGGAGCAGCACTAACATATGCCAGACGATATGCATTGTTTGCTCTCGTTTGCATTGCCGGCGAGGATGACCTTGATGCGCCTGATCTGAACACTCAGATAAACCAAACGCCTGCTGAGAGAACTGCGCAAATGACGGCGATCAACAAAACGGCAGCCTGCGGCATTCTCCAGGACAAGCAGTACCTCGTCGCGAAAAAATCGCTCCGCAAAGCGCTGCGGCGATGCTCGGACTACACGCTTCCGCTAAACTTCGCGATCACCTAATTGCCGAGCTTAGCGATCTCGGCTCGGGGGAGGACGCCGCCAAGTGGGCGCACCGGAGGCTTGCCGAAAAGAACCGGCTGAGGGCGCCGGACGCGGCGCGCGTAGAGGTAATTTTCGAGGCGAAATTGACGGAGCTAGCGGCCTTGGCCGGGGACGGAACTCAGGTTCGGGCGGAGCGGCCGGTCGATGCGAATGCTTCAGATGCAAAAAAGTCAAACGAGCAAGCACGTTGCCGGTCGATCGACAAGAGTGCGCTTGCCTTGCCAGAACCGCGTCGGATCAGGGATCGCAATCACGTGAGATTTGTAGCGATGCAGCCTTGTTTGATTTGCGGCCGGCTACCATCCGACGCCCATCATCTTCGCTTCGTGCAAAG
The DNA here is from genome assembly GCA_963829395.1 of uncultured Alphaproteobacteria bacterium. Lineage (GTDB taxonomy): Bacteria > Pseudomonadota > Alphaproteobacteria > Rhizobiales > Xanthobacteraceae > BOG-931. Next base: position 89,569 of record CAWHHX010000013.1, read on the forward strand.
CCGAGCACTCGGGCGCAAGGTCAGTGATGAGTTTACTGTCCCACTTTGTCGCGGTCACCATCGCGAGCTCCACCGCTCCAGTGATGAAGGCGCGTGGTGGCAAAAGGCAGGATACGATCCGATTGTTACGGCACGGGCGCTTTGGCTCGACACCCATCCACTGACACCCGATAAACCGCCGGCCGACGACGCCGGACTTGGTGGCCAAGAGCCACACAGCGAGGCAACACCGGTTGCGGAGGCCGTCGACCTAGTCACTACATAGGAATGTGGGCGCCTGGAGGTCTTGCTTATCGGCGCACGGCGGTATGAAAAGATCGACCTTCCGGTGTCGAAAGTCAGCCGCAATCTCGAACCTCGCCCAATCGTGCTGATGACGTCGGCCCTGGGCAAAACCTGCAACATCATGACCATGGACTGGCACACGGTCATGGATTCGCGCCATCATGGTAAGATGCGTCATTGCCGCTGGAAATCACAGCTTCGAGCTCGTGCGGCGCAGCGAAGAATGCGTGATCAATCTGCCGACTACAGCGCTGGCCGACCAGGTGGTTGGCATCGGCAACACGTCGGGAGCGGAGATCGACAAATTTGTCACGTTCGCGCTGACACCGCAGAAGGCGCACGTGGCGCCGGCGCCGCGGCGCCCGCGGACCTTGCACTATACCGGCGACGGCGTTTTCATGGTCGCCGGGAAGATTATTGGCCGGCGCAGCCAATTTAGGCCGGAACTGTTGGAGGATTTATCGAGCCGGCGGTATCCGCCCATTATCACCGCTCGACAAACATATCTTCGACGGAGTCCAGCAGCCGGCGAAGGATGAGGTTCATCTCCGCGCCGACATCATCTCCGACCCGGGCCGTCTCGAGCTCCGCCGCCAGCATGGTGGTGGCGCGTTGGCGGATGTCGGTGAACACTGCGCGCACGCTGTTCTGTCCGAAACCACCCTCGATTACGCCGCTGCGTAGCCGCATGGCTTCCAACTGAACCGACGAATAGTGCGGCTTGGCGTGATCGCGCAGAGCGGCGAGCAGCATCAGCGCGGCGCGGTCGATCGCCTCCTTGTAGGTGTCAGATGGCATGGGCCTCGACAACTCTGGTTCATCCGCGAATCGATTGGAAGAATACCGTCGCGCCATGTAGGCGAACAGCTAAGGCTAGCACGCTCATCGTTCTCAGCGCTGGCTGCCAAGCTATGAAAATTAGCTTTCATCGGTGCAGTGGCGGCGGCGTTGGCGCTCCCGATGCGATGGCGCTCGGCCCCGGTGGTGGCGAAGGCCATCGTGGCGGCGGTCATGGCGGCGCCCATCGGGCGGTCATAGCAGCGGTCGCGGCGGCCGCTGGGCTGGTGGCCACAGTCACGGTCGGTATTGGCAGGGGCGGTCGCTGGTGGAGCGGATACGACGTTAGTCCCTGATGGCAGTGGACCCCTGAGGAGGTCCGCCATCGGCGAACCCCTTCCTTAGCGTCGAATACCGCGAGACGTCAAAACGACGAATGGCGCTCCACCGGGAACGGCGGAAGCCCGACTTGGCCCGCCCACTCCGGATGTTGAATGGTCGCTCCTTTGTGGCCGCACGCGGTACAGCGCGCGCGCTGTCGCGATATCGCTCGACACGTCAGCCCCCATTGGAGGACGGGAACAACGCACGCCATCGCCGCCGTGGTGCGGACACCTCCCGCAACAGACCTAAACCCACGGCGTCGCCCGATGCACGTCGCTCGGTGAAGTTTCCGGCTGTCCCAATTCGCGGAAAACGGAAAACAATCCGGATGCGTAATCTCGAATATACAGGGGACAAATGGAAGCGGCCAACACCTTGCGTCGGTTTTGCGTGGTATCGTTTTGCGGGCGACTGGCGAGCGCGGGAGTCGGGGTGATGGTCACTCAGGCACAGTGCAAAACATACGCTGCGGACTACCGGCGACTGGGAAGAGCCACGGAAATCTCAGTCCAGCGGGCAACGATTTTGGTGGCCATTTCTCGAAGCTGGACAATACTTGGCAGTCAGCTCGGTCACCTTGCAGACATCGAAGCGGAAGAGAAGCTAAGCCGCATCAGTTTGGGGCCTCGAAAGAACAGTTAGCGTCCAAACAAATCCCCTTGGGTGACGAAAGCCCACAAGTTCAGCCCCAGGCATGGGATTGGAATAGGCGTCCCGCTTTTTCTGTTCGGGGTATTGGACTAAGAGCGAGCGGGAAAACAAAGGGCAGACAGCAAAGCTCTACCGTTTAGAGTGAGGTCTTTCAGTCGCCATCGCCGGTGGTTTAGACTTGTTCCAAATTAACGGTATTTCGTTGATCTCGCACAACACGCGCATCAGTTGCTCGACAGCCAGTGCCGCGTCCGTCTAACTTTTCTTTAGGGTTGGGAACTGCTGGCAGCTACAATGACTCTGAAACTACTAGTTGCCCTTTTCTTGACGGCGGCGCTTGGTGCACCCGTCGGATACGTTTTCTATCAGGCCAAGCTTTCACCTGATAACTGGGTCTATGAGGGCGGAAACCCAACTCACTGGAAGGACGGCGGCGTTCATGGCGTGCCTGGACCAATCGTCGGCGCTGGACTTCCCTTCATTGCAGTCGGCTATGGCGTCTATTGGCTGGCAAGGCGTCGACGCAGAGCCGATTAAAACGCGCTCGTCGTTGCGATTCAGTAAGTTGAGGCCGGCGCGGTTGGCGGCCTCTTTGATTTCATAGGCGCGGGCATTGCGATCTATCACCGAGCTGCCGGAGTTAGTGCGCGGAGGTAGACGTGAGTGCTGACCGTCCCGAACACAAAACGCAGACGAGAGTTCTCGATTTCGCGTTGATCAGCCTCAGTGACCATGTTTCAGCCGCGGGGCTGCTTCGATCAGCATATGCTTGAACGCGGTCCACAGCGGCAGAACGCGATCATCCGGGGTCATATGCCGGCAGAGAGCTCCGTGACCCTGATCCGGGTCGCTGTCGAACCTGATGTGTTCTGTCAGAAAATGCTTGAATGCCTGCTGGAGCGGTCCAGTCCAATGCCGTGCTGTTAGAATGGCCCGAAACACTCTTTCCAGTCCACCGTCTTCGTAAGTGGCAAGGGCCCATGCCATGGTCTTGCGATCGATGATCCGAACTTTTTTTAGATAATCGTTGCCGATAGCGGCGAGAGCCATTCGTCCTATTTCCGGAATTCTCGCCAGCTCAAGCGTCCTGCGCATGAACTCGTCGTGATCCATTTTCTCCCCCGCTGCGGCGACACCCGGCCACGGCGAAAGGTTATCGGTGTTGCGCTCGCCATGATCAAGCTGCAGCAATCGCCCATCTTCGGGGTACAGCTCGCGGGCAATTTCCAGGCACTCACGGAATTGCACTGAGAAATGGTAGTACGCCCACGCTACCCGAATAATGTCTTCTTCACTAAGAGCCATCCAATTCAGCTCACATATTTCATCGATGGCTCGCTCATAACCAAATGCCCGCGTGTCTAAAGGCGGCGACGCTGATGCTTCTGTATTGCTCATGGAAAATGCCCCTCACACACACGTTCCGGAGTTACAATGATGCGACTACCACGACCTGGAAAGTGACCTGCGTCACACACGTTGGCGTAACGTCACCGATAGCAGCGGTATTTGGGGTGCTGCGAGCCCGATCGGAAATAAACCTTAAGGGTGCGCGGGTCACCGCGTAACGTTAATTCCCGATCATGGTGGAGACGACGAACGAGCGTGGTGCTCTGGGGAATGCCGAATGCGTCCGGAGCACGGCTCCAAAAAATTAGGGCCTCGAACGAGCGCCCGACAGTTTGCCGAGGCCTGCGTCAGAGATGGCGAGGACCTCGGGGCTTCGACACAGGCTCTGGCCGTCATTGAGAGTCCCGCAGCGGTGGGTTCGTTCCCGGCTGCGACGTAACGTTAATCCCTGATCCTGATAGAGACGCTGCGCCATGCGTGCTCAAATTGTGCGGGTGAACAGCGCGTCTCGCTTTTTTGTGTGTCGAGCATCACATCCCCGTCCTCCGAGTACGGGCTAGGTTCGCTGCGATAGGACTTGAGTCGAAAACGATAACAAAAGGGATCGATCGTGATTGCTAAAGCACAAGTCGTCGCAACGGCTATGCCGCCGTTAACGTCGGACCTGCCTTTCATTCCCGAAATCGATATCACTCTTTCGTCGCCTTTGGCCGGTTGCAGGCTTAGCCGTTGCTGTGATTGTCAACGTGGTCTGGATGGGCTTTCTCGGATATGGGTTTTTCAAGCTAGTCGAACCGGCATTTTTCTGAGTGCTGTTTGTCGGCTGAAGACCGCCCCGCTATAACCTTAATCCCTGATCGCGGTGGTGTCGTTGGCCGGCGCGTGCTTCCGATTGCGTCGAGGCAGCTAGTAGTCCCCCGACCACCGATGCTGTCTTGGGCCCCAAGCGCGTTGAATGCTCCTCGCGCTTGGGGTTCCTGAAAGACTTTAGGATCGCGCTCTATGACAGGAACGATCGCACGCCTGCTCGTCATGCTCTTCGGTTTCGTTTATGGATGTGGAATAGTTCGCGAAATGATATCGCGGCGGCACCGAGCCGTCGCGCGAAATGAGGGGCGTCCGGAACCACGCCGTAGAGCTTTTTAAACTTGAGACCCTGGCTTGGAGTCAGCGCCTACTTCAGCGTTATCGCCGGAACGTGTTGCGAAACGCTGCGCGGGTGTGTCGGGTCTGCCACCACAGCCGGAGCTTCCGCTGCCAGCGCAAAACGCACTTCAATGGTATTGCCCCAAGTGCTCGGTGGGTTCAGCCAGCGTCCGCCGTTGCTCAGCAAGCTCGGCAAATGTTCGACGCACTTCCTGATCCGGGGCGCAAAGCGCCTTCTCCGCGGCACTCGGCGGCACGCTTCCGGCATTCATCGCTCCGCAGATTTACTCCCATTGCCGAACGGGTGATCCCACGCTGTGTTTCAAGTGATCGGTCGAAATTAAAAACGGAAGTTTGATCCGTCGCAATACGGCTTTCTTTAGAACCCCTGGGTGTGTCATCCACGTCACACATGTTAAACTGCGATCCTCGCCCGAAATGTAGCCCATGGATAAAGGCCGCACCGTTGCCGATGGCTGACTCGTATTCTTCTCGGACGGCCTGCGAAGCCGCACCTTGAGATTAGGTTTTCGAGACTTAACGAGGAGCGGAATTAAGCAAGATTGACGAATCAGAGCCGCCTTGCGACTTTTGGGCGATGGGCCATGTCATGATCAAATCAGAATTAATTCAGCGCGTTGCTGACAAAAATTTGCATCTGCACAAAACGGAAGTAGAGAAGATCGTCAACGCGATTTTCGATCAAATCGAGCTTGCGTTGGCGCAGGGCGGTCGAGTTGAGCTGCGTGGCTTCGGAGTATTTTCACTGAGAGTTTGGCCGGCTCGGGAGGGCCGAAATCCAAAAACTGGAGCCGTCGTGAGCGTTCCGAAGACGCTCCACCCTGCGTTTAGGACTGGCAAAGACATGCAGCGTCGCCTCAATCCCCGAGATCCTGAAGTCCCGTAATGCCACGGTGACATTCCTTTTCGAGGTCCAAATCTGATCTGACGGAAAATTTAGGTTCTACCACGTGCTCAGACGACCTTTGAGCTTCTCGATCATCCGCGCGGCCAAAGCAGTTAGTTGAGCCGCTCGGCTTACTGGATTGGCCTTGTGCGCTTGCTGCGCTCGCTGGCGATAGCGTGATTTGAGCCGGTGGTCGTAATCCTCGATGGCCCTGACGTGCCGCTTCACTTTGGCCCGTGCCTCACGTTCCCTCTGTCGTAGCCACCTAAGCTCCGCCGCTGATTGTCCCGGCCGTAACGCCATCACTTGGAGCGTCATCACCTCCTGGCGAAAGTATTTCAATTCCTGCTGCAACGCCGCCAAGTCGAGCATGCTCATGACCTCATTGGTTCGCGAGGAAAGCGATTTTCATCGAACATCACCGGACTGAAAAGGCCTTAGAGCTAAGCCAATGGGACGCAAGCGAAATCGCGCTGACAGTCGCCGACAGTTTCGCCCATACGAGAAAGCCTGCTTGTGAGGAAGTTGCGCGAGGCGCGGGAACGCCGTGGCAAGCTCGGTGCCGAAAGTCGTAGGCCGAAGCGATGCCCGAAACCGGTTGATCGCCAAACGGCTCCAGACCAAGGGCCTGTCATATCGCAAGATCGCAGCCGAATTTGCAGCGCTTGGCCTTCTGACCGGCGGCGGCAAGCCGCATGCGGCGTCAGCGATTCAGAAAGTGCTCGGTGCGACCGCGATGCGGCGCCATGTTAAAAATTTGGATTTAGGCGTCGGGGAAGCGAGCCATATGTCGCGCGGTGGGGGCGAGATGCCGGCCTCTATGGGGCGCCGATGTCTTTGCCCCAATGCGAGCATCGGCGCTCCTCTTTAAGGCGTTAGCCCTGCAATCGCGTTTGCTACTCGCTTGTGAGTCCGCGCATGGCCGCTACCCGCGCCGGCGAAAACGAATCCACGCCTCGCTGAGACAGACGCCTTTGCGGTCGCGCGAGCGCGACTAGGCGTGAGCCAGTTGGGTCACGAGTGTAGCCAATTCAGGCGGAAGGCTGCGCGGCATTTCCAACTCAGTTCGCAGTTGTTGCCCGATCGCCGCTCGAACCTGTGGTATCAGTCGTCTCCTACGAATTGTCCGGCGAACGAGATGGTCCGTGAGGCTAACGGCCACGAATGCGAACTGTGGCACCGCAATGCATCCGAAAACTTCAACTGCGATCACTTCTGGATGAGCACCAAGGATAATTCCGGTCACCACTGCGCCGACCGCTAATAAACCACCAACAGCAAACACCATAAAGATCATGGCTCTGTCCCCCTACTGATTCCCCACCCAGAACTCACCGTTTTAAATTGTCTTTTTGCGCTCGCGTTCCTCATTATCAAAAACTTTGACGTGCCTTAAAAGTTCCCTCCGGCATGCTGCGCTGCAATATCGGCTGCTACCCGACTGGCGAACCCACCTAAAAGAATCCACGGCGATCACACCGAGCGTCCTGACACAGCAAAAGCTTCAGCGGCTATAGCTGCGCTGAGTTATACGCTCGGCTGTACGCTTGGCCTACAAATCGCGAAATTTCTTTGCCTCTGAGGACCTAGCCAAAACGGCTGAGAATCAACCGGCGGGGGCACGCTTAGCGTCGGACCGCCGTTCACCGCTGGTACTTGAGCCTTTTTTCTTTTTCGCCGCACGCGGTTTTCGCCGCACGCGCTTTGGCAGGGAGGGGCGTTCGGCCGAGCCGAAGGAGACCAAAGGACGGGAAGAAGCCAAAGCTGGGTGCGGCCGATCGGTGGCTGGCGAAGGACCGACGGGTTGATCCGATGGAGGACCGTCGTTTTCGCGGCTGTAGCCCCGACGGACGGCTTGTCCCAGTGCGACCGAGAGCCGTTGGCATTTAAGCGACGTTTCCCAAAACGAAGCTGCGGCTACGTTATGGTCTGCGCCGAACTGGCGCTCGCTGCTACCGGCCTTGCTGCGATAAAGCTCGGCTAGAAACGACATCTCCTCGCTGAGCCACCTCGCATCGGACGACCCAAGCACTAACGAGATTTCGCTCGGACTGGTACACAAAGCTAGCATGATGGTTTCTCCCCATGCCCCATCTCCTAAATTAGTCGACTTCTCATTGCCACCCAAATTACCACCGCCGACCTCAAACAAAGGCCCGGCCAGCTTGCGCACTGACCGGGCTAACTCCCCCTTTCGATAGCATGCCCGTTAGGGGCACCGATATTAAGGGCGCCGCGCAGCAATTCCAATATGATCGGGACTTAGCGTTACGTGCGTGGGGCGACTGCGGTCGCCCTCTTTTTGTAGTCTAAATGCGGCCTGGGTCGTCGGGACACGTTCCTCGATCCACGCCGCAGATAGTGTCGTTATCCAATGCAGCGCTTCAAAATGCGCTTTGAATTGCCGATCACTTCGATCGTGTCGTCGGGCCATTCGGCTTCGACTTGCCACAGCTCGCCCTCTCTTAGCACCATGCAAAAAATGGGTGCAGTCACGCGATCACGATCGCTTTGGGCACCAACTGGCGCGCTTCACGCGGCTATTCGGATAGCCTATCTTTCGAAGGTGATCAGTAAAAAGCGCTTTTCCGTGTGGAAGGACAACGACCGGGCGTCCTCTCGCGCCGGCTGGAAGCAATCTGCCGAGGAGCCTCCGGTGGGCATTGTCGTGGCGCGGTATAATGACGGCACGAACGGGAAGCCCCAGCGCAGCGGGCTCACTCGCGCGCCGGGGCCCCGGGTTCAGTGCGGTGCATCCCGGGCTTCGGTCCCCACTGTCCCGGCCGAAATGATATTCCAGCGCCGTTCGGAAAAGAAAAACCCCTCAATTGAGGGGTCTCTAGCGCGGCCGTCTCGGCTCCGGCGGCTTAGCGATGTCGGCCGCGACGCAGAAACTTTTAAACCTCTCGCGGGGCACGCTCTGTGTTGGCCGCCAGGGCAATTGAAAGAGTGGGGTTGACCGTGGATAAGAAGGAACTCGATCCGACGCGCCCGACGTGTAAGGGGCAGGGTAGGCTTTTCCTGTGACGCGCAAACGGGGCGCGAACGGGTGTGCCCTCGGTGCGAGGGCAGGGGCGTGATACCGATGCCGCGAATTGATCAGTTAGTGTAGTCGGAAGTCGGCGACATACATTCGGGGCGATGCGCCGCGCTTCGGCGGGCACGCTCACAGCCGAGGTGCCAGCGGTAAATGTTCTGACACCCCACCGTCTTCGCTGATCGCAGCTTTGAGCCACGCGTTAGCTAGCGTGAGACAGGCAAGACGAACCTCGTCGGTTAAGGCTTCTCGTGCCCAGTTGAGGCACGCTTCGGCCCTCCCGCGATATTCGTCAGCTGTCCCGTACGTGCGCAATGGATCACGGTGCGACATTTGAGCGACTTCCTGTGGCGCGGGAATTTCGTTTTGCCGCGCCCTTGCGAGGGTGAATCCGTCATCGGTAAGCACGGAAACTCCCGCGTGTGGTGGATCGCTAGGTAGCGCGCCGTTTCGTGCCAATTTAGAGGCAATAGAGGCCGCGAGCTCGCTTATCGGGCTACCGCGGAATTCTTTGCTCTGATTCTCAAGCATTCCTCCCTCCAAGGCTGTACCCCCGATAACTCAAATTGCAGCAATCGGGTTCCCTTTGCGATGAGGCCGGCGTCTTTATTGCCCTTTGCGATGAACCGTCCAGACCGCAACTCTTCATCTGAGTCCTTTAGTGCACAAGAAAGACGGTGGCCTCGGCGACGGGTGCAAGGTCGCTCGCGGGATGCGAGTTGGGGAGAAATGCCTAGGCTACCTAGTGTAGGTGATGACGGATAAACTGTAGACTGCAGTTCACCGCCGGCGAAACGCGCGCGGCGGCGATCTGTTCCCACGGAACTTGCCTACCTTTCGCCGCTTTTACCAAAATGTGAATGAATGTGCGAAACGAAGGATGCCGAATACGCGGCCGAATCTGCGGAGAAAGCGCTTTGGACAACCAATCATGAGGTAAGGCGGACGTATACCGATCTCGCCGAGCACTGGCGGCATTAGCTGAGCAGACCGAATTTCTGGAGAGATACCCCTGACGGAGGATGATCGCACTCAGAGGATCGAGGAGAGGGTGGCTTCGGCCGCCCCTTTTTATGTATCAGAACACGTTGCCTCGGCAGCGTCGCCATATTAAGCGGGCGCTAACCCGCCGCTCCGTATCTTTGTGTTTTGGGGAATACGGGGACTTGCCATGCGTGACGTAATCGCCATCGCCACCGTTCCGGTTGGGTTGTTTAACAGCGCGGTTTGGACCGGTTTTCTGGCGTTTGAGCTGGTTAGGCTGGTAGAGTACTTCTTTTGAAGGCTGGCTCTATTGTGCGCGGCCGGCTGCCAGACGGTCAGCGTCCTTGACGCCGTCATAAAAGCCCAAAACGTAAGCTCCGAACAGCCCAGCGGAGACTACGAAGATCATACCAGCAAATGCGAGCCACGCGATCACGACAGCGCCTCTTTTTTAAAAAAGCATATCTATAATCTGACCGAAAATATTTGACGCATGATGAAATTGCGCGCTGAACCTTAGCGCATTCGATTAAGCAAAAAGTGACCACGAAATCCAGCGCTGGGTTGGCGGCGACGGCGAGGCATCGGCAGCGAGAAGAAGGACTCGAACTTAGCAGGAAGCCGGGGAGCAAACGACTACCTTTGCCCCGCGTTCACGATCTGCCCTGTCTCAGCGTCTTCATTTGCTGACTGCTACGGTCGGTTCTGAAAGTATCTGTGTCTGGAAAGAAGAAACCGAAATAGAATCCCCAGATCGAGAGCGAGCGACCAGTTCGATAAATAGAACAAATCGGCATCCGCGGTGCTCAATTCGCGGCCAACGTGCAGACCCTTAAAGTTGACGAGACCTGGCCTAAAAGGACCATCCAACAAAGCAGGCGGCGTCTGATCAATGAATTGTGGCAGAGGGAGAGCGTGACAGTATGGGCCAATGATAGACATTTCGCCGCGCAGAACATTGATCAGCATTGGGAGGTGATCTAAACCGCTACGGATCAAGACACGCCCAAATGCACTTACAGAACAATGACTGCGGGTTCGAAAGCTTAGGGCCCAGACATGCTGATTATTATAAGAATAGAGATGCTTGACCGTGAATATCGGTCCTCCAGTTTCGAGCTTTACCGCGAGCGACACTAGCAAAAACAGCGGCGAAAGGACGAGTAGGGCTATCGCCGAAGCGGCGATGTCAAATACGCGCTTTACAATGAGTTGGAAGTAGCGCGTCAAATCCGTGTGGGTGGCTCGCATTCAAAGTAACAACTCGCAGCGCGCTTACGCGTTTGATCTAATTTTGGCGCGCCAGCGCACGCAACTACCAATGCCGCGAAAGCTAGTTAGTTTCCGCTGTCAACGATACTCATTAAGGTTACGTCCGTCCTCCGCAATAAAGGATCACGACGAGGTCAAGCCAACTAATATTGCGACGGCGTCCAGGTTCGATTTGGCAGCCTCGTTTGCACACTGAGGTATGCCGCAGCGATACCGCCGACGACATAACCGAACTGGAGGGATGCCGAAATCGCCAACACGGCAAGGACAATATCATGAGGATCTATGCCGCGAATGAATCCGGCAGCAGCAGTACCGGGAATGGCAAACAAAATCGCCGGTCCCAGAACAAGCATCTTGAACTGTGAACCAAGAATGGCCCCGACTGCCGCGCCAAAAATTATCATAGCCAACATTGAAGCCCCCTTTCTGAAAGGCGGCTGAACGACCGCCTTTTCAGGCCCTTTGCGTTCCCGAATGCTAATCTATCAGCATTAATTGAGAACGCGCTGAAAAATAGATCGCTGCAATGCAACAATCGGTTAGAGTGGATCAGTTTGCTCGATATTTTCTTTTTTGATGCGAGCTATCCGCCCGCGTTTAGCGAAACATAGGCCTGGTTGTACGTCGCGGTGATTCGCGCATTCGGCAGCCGCTTCGGGCTATTTCAGATGTCGTCGCATGCTATTTTTAGGCTTGTCACTGAATTCAAGCGAACATGCGCGGCAGGGAAATCCTCGCGAACGTGGCTGACCTTCTGCAGCCGGTTGATCGTCCGCAAGACCACCTTGTTGTTCAACTGCCTGCAAGGTGCCCGCCGTTGGCTAACCGAGCCCGGGACCGGAGCTTCTCTTCATCGAAGAACTGTCGAAGCTTCACAATACGTGAGAGGCCCGAGGGTGGCGCCAGAACGCGTCCGTAGCGGGCTGGTCACTGGGAAATGATCCACAACCACCTGACACTTTGATCGTCTACTAATCGCGCACATTCCGATGGGTAACAATATCGGAGTCTCCCTGCTCATAAGTCTTTCTTGATAAACTCCAGTTAATGACTTGATTCGCGCTCACTCACTGCATCGGGCTTAGGGCGGTCGGTCGAAGAAGCCCACAACACATTTGAGAGAGCCGCGCGAAGCGTTCTTCGTGCCGTCTAGTCAAGAGCGACATATGCGAAATAACAGAAACTCACTAGCGACTGCGCGCCCCTTTGCAGCTCGGCCAAAACGCTGGATATCGCCCACCCTCACACCCGAGCCAAAGAGCTTTCAGGACTCGCAAAGAAGTTATGAACGCTATTTGGCGCTGGCCCGCGCTGAAGCGCAAAATGGCAATACGATCGCGGCAGAGAACTACTACCAGCACGCCGAACATTATTTCCGATCGATGTCCTCCAAAGAGACATAGCAAGCGGCATCTCGCCCCCGACGCGATCGATTAAGCCAACCCGGGGGACCATGGGCCGGCGACCTGCCTCTATTCACCACTTGGCAATTGAATCCGGATTAGACAGCGGTAGGGGACAGTGCTTTAAAGCCCCAACGTCCAGGGCCTCGTGTGAATCGAAACAACTCAGCCGACGCTCCTTCTTTTAGCCGCCGACAAAAGAGTATTAAACGGTATGCAGATCATAACGCCAGAAACCCTCGAAGCACTTGGGTCGGCGCTGACCAATCTACCGGCCGGCAAAACCGTTTATATTACGGCAGATGATTTCAAGAGGCTGACAGGAGATGGCCTTACCGACTTTGGCGCTGAAGGGCGATTTATGATCGGAAACCTCTCCGCCCGCACCAACTGTACGGTAGTGACAACGGACGAGCGCGTAATTTTCACCAAAAATTCGCCCCTGAACTTTCCCGCATCTTCTCCTGCCACAGCACAGCACCATTTTTGAGACACGGGGATAGCCCGCACCGCACTTGCCATCCGGCCATAGTGGGTCTCAATTCGTGCGCGTAGGGGAAAGGGTCGGGGCCAATGCGCGGGCAAAGTGCACCTTCGGGAGTGTTCATTGAACTATAGATGGCGAATTTTGGTTCTGCTTTTTTTTGCCCGCTGTGCAATGGCAGTGCAGTTTGAAAGCATCGGTGCTCTCGGACCCTTGCTCAAGGCTCAAGGCATTAATCTAAGCCAACTCGGTCTGCTGATTGGTCTCTATCTGGCGCCCGGAGTCCTTTTGGCTTTGCCGGGCGGGGTGATCATCCAGCGGATTGGCGAAAAGAATTCATTGCTGCTTTGTCTGTTGCTCATGACCTTCGGCGGCATTGTCGGGCTGGACAGCAATTGGCATGCTCAGATTCTAGCAAGGCTGCTCTCAGGGTCCGGCGGCGTTGTATTGTCGGTAGCGGCAACCAAAATGATTATCGATTTGTTTTCGGGCCGAGAATTGGCCACGGCTATGGGACTATTCGTCAATTCATGGCCAATCGGAATCGCGATTGCTCTGGTCTTACTGCCGGCCGTCGGCGAAACGCTTGGATTGTATCAGGCGGCGCTGCTAACATTGGCGCTTCCAGCAGCAGCCTGTTTTGCGGTGGCAGTTTTTCTTCCAGCATCCGACCGTACGTCTTCGCTGCACTTACGCTTATTCTCGTTTTCGTGGCAATCCCTCGTTGCTGTTTCAATAGCAGGAACCATTTGGGGGATAGCCAACGCCGCGTTCGCGACGCTCTTTAGCTTCGGGCCAACTTTGTTGGTTGAGAAGGGCTTTTCAGCCAGTACTGCGGCATCGTTAGTGAGCGTTGTGTTATGGGTCACCATATTTGCGATCCCTCTTGGGGGTCTGATCGCCGAAAGGTTTGTGAAGATAAATTTGATAATTGTGTTTTGTGTCGCGCTTGGAGCCATTCTGATTCCTTTGGTAGCTCGCATCGACCGCACATTGGCGCTATTTATCGCTCTTGGCATAGTCGCCGGGCTTCCGGCCGCCGCTGTGATGAGCCTACCCGCGCGCGTTCTCGACGGGCAGACCCGCGCAGTCGGTATGGGAATTTTCTACACGGTGTACTACGGAATAATGCTGCTGTTTCCCATTTTACAAGGCGTTTTCGCCAGGCTCGGCCAGACCGCGGCTGTCACCTTCGACGCCGCTGCCATCCTTCTTTTGACAGCTCTCCCTTTGCTGGCTGTTTTCGATTTGGTCGCCCGGAGAATTGCCCGACCCGGCGTTTTTGCGGCATAGCGGGACCCCAGCCGTTTGGTGGTAAGACGGCCGTGCCTGGCGCGCGGCGGAGTTACATTAGTCCAGTTCATTGCGGGACCTAAGCGCGCGTAACTGCTCACGCCGCGCCTAGTAGCTGCCTACGCTTCTTCTTCCTTTTGTGATCCGCGGCCTTTGCGATCCGCCGATCGATATTCAACAGGATTATTCGCGTTAGCGTCCACGACGCGCTCAAACTCCTGATCGCATCCGAAACACGTAAATATTTGTCGCTCGTATCGGAGACCGTAGTCGGGATCAGGGCCGCGTCTCGTTAGAGACATGAGCCTGGCGCAATTTGTACAAGGCGGTTTATCGTCCACGCCAAAGCGTCGTGGCTTCGGTAGCCGATTTAACATGAGGTCCCCCGACCCGAATCAATAGACGCAATGGACCTCGAAAATGTGTCCAGACCGGGACAAACAGGCGCACAAAACGCGCCATGGCGATCTTAAAGCGAGATGTGCCGGCGCAATCCCGCGGGGCCTTGGTCTACGACCAAGGCCGATGCGAGCCTTGAGTTGGATACGCGGAGCCTTAATTGACGAGGTTTGTCTTGCCTGTCTCACGCTACCCAACGCGTGGCTCAAAGCTGCCATGAGCGAAGACGGCGGGGTGTCAGACCATTTACCGCTGGCACCCAGTCTATAGCCGCCACCGAAGCCCGGCGGATTGTGGCCAATATCGTCAAGCTACCGGAGCTGGCTGAAACGCAGCGGTCGAGACCCTAAGATTTTTGGCCTCGCGGTCCAGCGGCTGCGTTCGCTTCGCTCCCGCGACAGGTCAGGCCGTGCGCCGGCGTCCACCGTCAGGACCGTGCCGGTTATGCTACGCGCCTCGTCGCTGAGCAAAAACTCGACGGCGTTGGCGACGTCCTCGACTTCGGCGAGGCGATTGAGCGCACTGCGCCGCGCGATCTGTAAACGCTGTCCGTCGGTCAGCGCATGGGTCATGTCAGTAACGAGTATGCCAGACGCGACGGCATTGACGGTGATGCCGAGGGGGCCGACCTCCCGCACCAGCGAGCGGGTGAAGCCGACCATCGAAGCCTTTGTTGCCGCGTAAACGGGAACCCCGCTGGCACCTGTGAAAGCGACGATCGAGGCTACGTTGACCACGCGGCCGGCGCCGGCCGCCATCATTGACCGCACCACGTACTTGGTGAGCACCATGGGCCCCAGCATGTTCAGCCGCACCATCTCTTCGATCCTGGCATTGTGCATCATCGCCAGAGTGCCGGAGAGCCCTGACGCGGCGTTATTGATGAGGCCGTACAAGGGGCCAAATTCCTTACGCAGATTGCGCACGAGCGCAGGAATATCATCGATCTTTCCAAGATCGAACGGCACGAAGTGCAGCGCACCCTGCTGAGCGCGCTCGGCTTGTGCGATTGCTGCTATGATCTCCTTATTCTTCGTTCGCGCCAGGGCGATCGTCTGATAGTCCGCGGCGGCGAGCTTTTGCGCGATGGCAAGGCCAAGCCCCCGGCTGCCGCCGGTCACGAGCACGCTGCGCGTCATTTGCGTGTTGCCTTAGCTTCGCTCGTGGGCATTGGCTTACCCATACCGGAGATAAATCTCCATCAATCGATCAAAAATCAATTTTTGGGCGCGCCGGTCAGCTTGTAGCCGGTCGCATGCGCAGTGATCCAAACTGAGCCGCCGGCGATTCGGCGCTAGAGCGGTGTAGCGGACCGTGTTCTGATTCTTTGGGCCATGTAGACTTGGATCGATCGGGTACCAAGACCATCGCCAACCTCGTAACAAGCGCCTCGCGGTATTTCGCAAATGAACGTCGCACAGCCTTTTCGGTGCTTTTTTGGGTCGGTGGCCGCAAGGAGGAACTCATCGCGCGCACCATGCCAGAGTTGCTTTGATAGTGGGCCAACCAGTTCCCGGCCCTTAGGCAACTCTAAGCAATTGCGGCGTCGACTGATTGCGTTGACGAGCGATGTCAGCCGCAACCTGAACTGCTTCTTTCGATATTTCCCGAAGCAGCCCAGTCACCGGACTATGGAAACCAACAAAATAAATTCCGGTACTATCGTTGCTAGGCATACCTCTTTTCAAGTTGAGGTCCTGCTGCTCCAGGAAGCTTTGGTAGCTAGGACGATATCCGGTGGCAAAGACGATTGCATCGAACCGGCGCTTGGGTCCGCCCTCAAAAATAACGGTGTCTGCGGTGATCGTTGATATGCCGGGCATTACCTTGATCGCACCTTCGGAGATTCTTTTCGCCGTGCCAATATCAAGCACTGGAATCTTGCCCAATTTAACGACCTGCTCCAAAATTCCATGTGCGGGGCGCTTGATGCCGTGTCGCGATAGGTTGCCAAGCGCCAAATCAAGAATAGGTGGAAAAAGCGCATCGTTTATTTTTAGTGGCAGAACGCTGGTTGCCAGCATCGCTATCAACTAAATCGGCATGCCGAAGAGGTCACGCGGGACGATGTGCACGCCGTCTCGGACCGAAATGGTCGGTTTCGCGCCGCCCTCGGATAGGTCGAGAGCAATTTCCGCTCCGGTATTGCCCATACCAATTACTAAGACGCTTTGGCCGGTAAACGGCTTGGCATTGACGTAATCGGCACTGTGAATGACCCGACCTTCGAATTTCTCGAGTCCTGGGTAGGTCGGGGTTATGGGATAAGTGTTCAAACCGGATGCGATCACAACGTGAGGCGCGCGTAACGACAATGTGGTGCTCTCGATCACCCAAGCAGTTTCCTTTCGGCGCACCGAAAGCACAGTCTCGTCAAAACGAGGCTTCAAATCAAAATAGAGCGCGTAGCCTTCCAAGTACCGAACCATTTGCTCTCTGGGCACATAGCGAGGATAATTCTTATCCAAGCTTCGGAATGGCAGCGACGAAAAACGCTTGATCGTGTGTAAATGCAGCCGCTCGTAGTGTTTGCGCCAGGATGAGCCAACATGGTTCTGTTTCTCTAGAATAATGAAGTCAACACCCGCTCTGCGCAAACATGCCCCAACCGCGAGGCCGGCTGGACCCGCACCGATGATGGCAACAGTCGTCTGTTCCACTTAGGCCTCCCAGTCATTGTTGCATCTCTTCTATTTGTAATATTAGCACGAATGACCCATCGAGATCAGTTGTTTTGATTTTGGTTCGTGACGACAGTCACAGTACGCTTCGGATGGACATCGCCCACAGGGGTGAACCAATGAACGTCTTTTGCCCGGAAATCGGACGTGGTGTTTCTGCAACGCGGCACCGGTTGCGCTTGCCGTCCTCGAGGCATCGTTTAAACCAACGATAGATTTGCGATATGGCGCTACAGTATCGAAACGTCAGCTTTGCGCAGGTGTAAAGCGGTCGATCTCATCCTCTTGGTCGCAAAGGAGATGAAAAAAAGTCGCGCAGCGTTGATCGCTTGGGGTCAAACGGTCTTTCGACGATCCCGCGATCGCCGGCATTTATTGTTTCGGTCGTTCCGAGTGCATCGGTCGTTCGGCGTAATATCCGTTGCTCCCGTCACCAGCGTCAAAGAAGAAACGGGGATTGGTCTCAATGACAGGCGACGGCACAAGTTTTAAACTCATTGATTCTGGGGCCGTGACGGATTGACTCTGGCTGCCATCGACATCTGCTCATGGGTTCCGTCGGACTGTAGAAGAATGATCGGGCGATCGGCAGTGCTATCGCGACGGCTGTCGCCGAGCTTCCGATCAATGGCTGCCCAGTGGAGCACGCGACGGCGGCGAAGGCCCGCTCCATATCTAGAGAAAGTGGTTCGTCAGATGGCGACAGCTAAGATTTAGAACTGGTTGTAGCGCTCAATCAAAGCTCCGAGATCTGGAAAACGAAAAATCAAATTTGTCAGCGTTAAGACAATAATAGTGCATAAGGCAACAATCGAATGCAGGTCGGGATTTTTCATCTTGGAGACCAAATGACGCCATGCGGTATACGTATTGCTGCCGGGCCGGTCCGTGGGGTTAACCCGTGGCGGAAAGTCAGGCGCTCTCCATGAAAACGTCATAGAAGGCTCCTTGTGTTGCAGCCTGCCAACATGCCAACTTACTATGCGGCACTGCGAATCTCTGTGCTGCACGTCACCCTCAAAGAACGCGTGATGCGGGGCCGAGATGTATAATCGGTGGATCCGTTCGAAGCGTGGCATCTGCTCGGCGTTATTGCGCGGCAGAATGGCGAGATGTGGTGCGGGGCACGGCGCGGGTGACGATCGGCGTGTTGTAGTTGATGCCTTTGAACGATTTGATCCGAACCGGCCAACGTGCCGTCGCCCGTGAAGCCGAAATCTCGGCGCTGAATGTCGATGGCTGATCGAGCTTCAACATGCCGGTCGACGCGGCGAATGTCACCGACGCGGAATCGGCGGCGGCGAGTTCGAGTGTGGCGTGTGCGCCTATCGTTGCCGTCCCCGAAGCGCCGGCCAGAGGCTGGCTGAGCTGTAGCGTCGTGCGGTGCGCAGAACCGCCGACAGCCCCCCGAAACGCCCCCCCGACGCGCAAACTGAGGGCGGTCTAATGGCCATGGAATCGGCACAACCATGATCACGCGCACCAGTCTGGGGGACTGGGGCTCCCGAGTTCAAATCTCGGCGCTCCGACCAATAGAACCCGTGTCAAATAAAGACTTTCTCGCACTTTTTGTTCACCAGACAGAAACCGCAAAAAGCCGAACAAAGCGGGAAAGTCCAGTGGTTTGCCGACATAAACCACCGGAGTTTCCACCGGAGTTTGTCGCGCTTTGTTCTCGCTGCTGTCGGCAAAAATATTGATTGCATGCGTGCGGTGTTCGCGCTGACACGGATGAGTTTGTGAGAGCCATCCGGACCATATCATTCAGCAGCCATTTTTTTGGGACGGGCGCGCTATGAGCAAGACGCAGCACCGGGAAGCCAAGCGTTTATTACCGATCCTTTTTCAGGCCCGCCGCAGCGGCCAATTCCTCACTTACGCAAGCGCGGCGGCAAGACTTGGGCGCAGTTCCCGTGATAATGCCCGAATGGCAGCTCAGGTATGTGATCTGTTGGATGCCGCCGCCGGTCTAGCAGGCGTCCCCCCTCTTGCCCTCACTACGGTGTTGCTTTCGTCCCGCCAAAAAAATCACAAAGCATTCAAAGGGCACCCTCTGCGTGCCGCCATTATAGAGCGATCTCGCAATCACAATTTTCGCGACAGTGACGTAGCCTCGATAGGAGAAGCACTGACCCAACTTGGTGGTATGGGCAACGTCGCTGCCTGGAAATGGCTTCGCGCAAGAGTACCAAGCGGAAAACTTAGCCAAAGCCTCGCCGAATTAATTTCGCTCGCCGACTTTGACGCCATCAACGATCTTGGAAGTGACTTTCCAAAAAGCACGGCGGCAATCGCAAGGGGCTTTTTGCGCGATCCGCAAATCAGAAGGGCAGTTCTAAAACGAGCCAAAGGAACGTGCGAGTTGTGCGGCAAGGTCGGTTTTCTTTGCTCTGATGGATCACGATACCTTGAATCGCACCATATCATTGCCTTGGCCGACGACGGCCCGGATCGAATGTCGAACGTGATAGCTCTCTGCGCGGACGACCGTCGCGAGGCGCATTTTGGTCGCCGGCGAAGCGAACTCGAAGCTAGAATGATTGGGATTGTACGGGAGCTTAGTGGATAGCTCGCAAGCGACGGGCATTTGAGAGTCCCGGCCCCTCCGAACTGGTCACGGCCGCTGCCGTGCCAGCTGGTCAATCCGAAGGTCATGACACTCGCCGACGTGCGCACGCTGATTGAGAAGCATCTGCCGGCGCACTTCCGGGACAATCGGTCGTGGCGGCACGTCGCAGCCGAACTCGACAAGGCGGCAGCCGGCGGGGATGTTGGCGATGTTGCGGTCGCCTTGCGGATTGCGCTGTCGCTTGAGGGCGTCGAGTGTCGCTGAAAGGACCTACCCCTAAGCCCCTTGCCAGCTTGGCTAGCCGCGGCATATTTCGCCGAATGGGCAATGCATTGGGCGGCGGCATATACGTCGTTGCCGCGACAAAGGACGGCAAGACGGAATATTGGGCCGCGGCGACCGTGCGCGCGGAAGCCGTAGCAGCCGTTCGGCGGCAGTTAACTGGCGAATGGACTGTTACCCTTACCGAGCGGCGCCTTACGTCTCAAAAGATCAGAGCCCTCAAGTTGGGACCGAATGCCGTTTGCCGGCTAAGGGAAGCAAAGTGACCGCCGTCAGCTTGTAACGTTAATCCACGTACGCGATGGAGTCGTGGCGCGGCGCATGCTTGTGCTGTCATATGCACAGCGAGAACAAAATCGAACCGGGGATGAAGGTTGCCGTTCGTCGTGGCGTTCTTGAACACATTGGCGTAGTGCTTCGCGTTGAAGGCGAGCAGATAATCGTCCGCTGGACGCAGTCGGAGTGGCCAGGAGAACTAGAGTTCAGCGCGCATCGCGATGATGTGCAGCCCTTGAAAGGTTGGGTCTAGGAGGCGCCTGTGACCAATTACCACGATCAAAGACACGACTATCTATCCCTGCAAGCCAACATCATCTGCCTGCTACTATTTGTGATCGGCGTGGCAGCGATCCTTCAACATCCGTCGTGGTTTCAATAACAAGCGAGCCACCTAGTCCGGCTGGTGATGCTGTGTGACCGGGCGCGCATTCTTGCGCGGTCCGATCGGCCGGAGACGATGCCGTAAGTGCGCCTTTTGGAAAGGAAGTGATGAAGGACAAGAAGGTCGGGATGTTGGCGAAAGGATCATGTGATGGCTCAAAGCCGGCCTGAATTTAATTCCCGGCTTTATTCACAAGCTCTCGGAGGCCGAGAATGGATGAAGCGGCATTAAAGGCTGAGTGGTTCGATTTTGCGAAGCGCCTGCGTCCCGTTGGTATGGGCATTTTCGGTGGAACATCGATCAAGATCACCGAACAAGGCGCGGCGGACATCCGCATCGTTGGCCTCCTGCTGCTGGCCCGGACTTTGAGCAACTTAAAGGCAGCCATCAAGCTGTCGGAAGGCGGGTTCATCGTTGAGGCCAAGGTCATCGCTCGGTGCTGTTTCGAGAATTCATATTGGGTAGGGGCGCTCGTGAAGGAGGGTGACAAATTCCGCGCGTCGATGGTTCAGCATGAGATGAAACATAAGCGGATGCGCGGGCAGACTGTCTTTTCAACAACCACCGGCGGTCTTAATGGCGAATTGGCGATAAGCTGCGCCGATGGATGCGCGATCACAAGCAATATGAGGATTCACCGACGCTTGATCCAAAGGCGGTGTGCCAGCGCGCGGAAAACAAATCCTACATTTTCTATCAGCACCTTTCGTGGGACGCGCACCCGTCTGTCGAAACGCTAAAGCGCTACTATGACCCCCCGGATGCCAATGGGGCGCCGGGTATTAACGTTCAGGCTGTCGCTCAGGATGCCGAAGTAATTGAGATGCTCAACCTGATGTGCCTTGCGGTCATCGGCGTATTTTTGGGCGTGTCCGACCTTTAGGACAGGACAGTACGCCGACGGGCGTTCTGGCAGCTGAATACAGGGCACTCACTGAGCGCACGAGTCAGATGAGCTGACCGTGATCGGTCCGCTTCGAGGGGTGACCGTCCTTCATTTCTTTGAACCTGCTGCCGCCGCTCGATCGAAGCAATCCAACCGCGCCGCCTTGTAGGTGATCGTAGTGCATTGCGCGAGAGCGTTCGGAGCCGGCGCAGCGCCGACCGCGGCCGGCGGCGCCATCAAAGTAACGGCCCCGCCGCTCGGCCTTAGCTTTTCAATCTCGACGCCGTGCTCTGCCGCGGGCGGTGCGTTTGGATGTGCGATTTCGGAAGTGCAATTCGTCGTCGGCGGATTCCCACAGACTTTTCCGATATTGGCCCATCCGACGCACTGACCATTGGGACCTCGATAGCCGGGTCCGCCGCGCGATCCGCATTCTGCCGCGGCCGGCGATGGCATCGCGAGCACTGCGAGAGCGCCAATAAACACACAAAGTTGCATGCTGTAGCTAACCCTCGTCTCATGCGCGGTCTAGCCGTCGATACTCAAACACCAGCACCACGAGCGAAGCCGAGATCGCACCGCCCGCGGCGATGACGCCCGGCGACCGGCCCGCCGCAGCCAAGCCCGTGCCCGCCCATACGTCATGAAGCCCCGGCCGATCGCGCCAGCGGCTTCGCGTCGGCGCCGGTACTCGGCATTGAAAAACTTCATGGTGCCGCACCGCTGCGCCTCGGCGAGCGCGGCGTCGATCCGGGCGACCGATGCGCCGGCGCGTTGGATGGCGACGTGGTGCGCGGTGACCGGCACGCCAAGCTCACGGGCCGCGGCGGCGATGCGATCGACCAAGCCAACCGGGCGGTTGAAGCATGGCTGGACGCGCTGCTCTAAACACACGGGCGAGCGCTCGCGGGCGTATCGCCTGATTAGCTTCGCTCACGCGTGAGGTTGGGTAAGTGTAGCGACGCTCGAACTCGACGAAAGTTGCGGATCAATCATATTGGTTCCGCCGTGACCATCGCTGGAAGCGACAAAAGTGGAAGCCATATAATTGCCGAGCAGCAAAATGTTCGCAGCGTGCGTCCCATCAGTGACCGTGAGCGTACCGCTCGCGCCAGAGCCTGAGAAGCTTGGCGCATGCACGGTTGCGAAATCGATGTCGGCGAAGTCGATCGTATCTTGATTAGTCATTCCGGCAACCGTTCCGGCGAAGCTCGAAGAATTTTCGAGCTTGAGCGTGCCGGTTGCACGGGCAAACGCTATCGCGCCGGAATACGCGGAGGTCAATTGCAGGGTCGTTCCAGGTTCAATGATGGTCTCTGTGGGGACATCCAGTGGTATTGCGGCTGTTTGTGTGCCGGCTTCACTGAAAGTATCTCCTGCAGAGTCGTCGTCGCCGAACCTATTGCCCTGTGGGGCCACAATCGTAATCGGCACCACGTCATCGTAGCTGGTGTCGTTAACGCCACTCTCGCTGACTTGTCCATTGAGAATCGGCAATCGCGCCGATGTAGTAGGTACCGGGTGTGAGATTGTCAGGCAGAGCCACCGAGAGAGTCTGATGATCGTAGTAGCCGGACGCCGGGTAGGCTGTAAGCGCGCCCACATTAGTCGTCGTCAGGAGCGTGTCGGTGCTGGTAATGGTGGAATTGGCGGACAGGTAAATTGCGGTGTTCGACGCGCCCGCCGCGGCGGCGCCCATGTCCAAGTCGTATAGGCTGACCGTAAGGTTGGCGCCCGTCACAACGGCGCTGCTGTTTAGTGTAATATACGCTTCAAGATCAGGTTGCGGCGGCTGAGTGATCGTAATCGACACCACGTCGTCGGTGTTGTTGCTGGTGTTGCTCTCGGTGACCTGCCCATTTGAATTGGCGATTGCCCCGACGTAGTAGGTGCCCGGTGTGAGATTGCCAGGCAGCGTCACCGAGAGATTTTGCAGGTCGTAGTAACCCGACGCCCCTAAGGGTGCGAGCGAGCCAACGCTCGTTGTGGTCAGAAGGGTGTCGCTGCTGTTGATGGTGGGGCTGGTGGAGAGATAGAGCGCGGTCGTGGAGGCACCGGCCGCGCCGTTGCCGAGGTTGATGTCGTAGAGGCTGACCGCCAGGCTACCACCCGCACCAACCTGAGTGTTGCTCAGCGCCACATAGGCGGTGAGATCGGGCTCAGGGGGCGCCGTAACGGTTATCGACACCACGTCGTCGGTGTTGTTGCTGGTGTTGCTCTCGGTGACCTGCCCATTTGAATTGGCGATTGCCCCGACGTAGTAGGTGCCCGGTGTGAGATTGCCAGGCAGCGTCACCGAGAGATTTTGCAGGTCGTAGTAACCCGACGCCCCTAAGGATGCGAGCGAGCCAACGCTCGTTGTGGTCAGAAGGGTGTCGCTGCTGTTGATGGTGGGGCTGGTGGAGAGATAGAGCGCGGTCGTGGAGCGCCTATCGCGCTTTCATGCTGTTTGGCCGTAGCAGGCTTAGCAACGCTCAAACGCAGACATGAAAATCACCGCCTCAAGGGGACGCTGTCCTAAAGTACCGTCCCGGCGGCGGACAATTAATTCTAAGCCGTGCCGTATTTCAGTACTGAGGCATCCGTTTGTTGGCGCCCGGCTGCACTGAATTGCCCCCCTGTAGGTGCGGGAAAGAGATGCAACTGGCAAGCTTCGATCCGCTCCCGGAAAGAAGCGACGCGCACATCCGGGTCTATAATTGCCCTGCGTGCCACCATGAGATGCGGCTTACTGTTTGGGCTCCCGATACGGCGGCTTAAGGGCCGAGCACAGCCGGCGCAGCGGGACGCAATCACCTAAAAGGCAAATCTTCCCAGCAGATGCCGCCGGGAAGCGCCTGGAAACAGCCGACAAATATGACAGAAGTTTATACGCGTGTTTTCCGTGGGTACGGAAACTGACACTGAAACAAAATTCCTACAGTGGCATCGGGAGAACGTCGCGCGCGTAACAAATGTAAAAAAATATCCGATCGATCCCCTGCCGCAGAAGATGCAATCACAAAGCCTCGCCGGACCCATGGCAATTTCGAACGCCTTTCAAATGAAAATTGAATACGAAAAGGTCGCTAAGCAAAAGAGATGACGCGAGGTGCGCGCCACGAATGGAATCGCAATATCGGATCACCCGTCGCCGCGATGACGCTCTGGCTGAGCACGTTTGACGCCCCGCCGCTTCCTACCGCTCGCTGCGCCGGTTATCCCCCGGAGGTCCATGAAGGTCTACAATCTCAGCGCCGTTGGCCCGTCAAAGGAAGTTCCGCGCAATCGAGAGCTTTTCAGCTTCGATGTTTTCGGCGCCGGCGGCGCCCCTGTCCGTCGTGTCATTCTCGTTTGAGACGCAAGCGGAGGCCGAATACGCGCGCAATGAGATGCTGGCAATGGTCGCCAGGGCGAAGCTAGTCACGCCCCATACCGATTGATCGGCGCGCTAAAATAGAAGGCCCCGCTCGGGGAGTCCTTTGCGAGAGCATCGTCGCGGTTCGAGCCAAAGGCATGGCTGGCTTGCGCGAACCTTCGCGACCTGGGTGCCATTAACGTAGCAGGAGGGCATCCCTCCACCCTGTGCAAAATTTCTCGTCCGCCCCTGCCAGTTTTGGCGGGGGCTTTCTCTTGGCCTAACGCGCCGAATTTAGCTTCATTCCAAAAAATGCTTCCGGGGGTGCGGAACGCGCCGGAATTCGCGCGCCCCGCACTCCCCGACACCCCCCTCTGGGTTCGAAGACATGCTCCAAGCGAAAAGTGGCAAGGGAAGGGCGACAAAATCGTGCAGTGGATATGTCGGAAGCGTCTTGTTTTTGGCTCAAACGCCCGTTTGAATTACGGACGGTCGTTTGAAAAATCCAAGGGCAACGGCAAATTTTTGTCTCCCCCTTTGCCGCTGTCTTGCGAGCCCCTGGCGCCTTCCGGTCCCCCCGGCGCCGGGGGCTTTTTTAATGCACTGGTGATCGCCGTTGCGGGAGTCGCACGGTCGAGCGGAACCAGGCGCGATCGATCAGCCGCCCGTCTTTCCGCTGCGATGGACCGTCGAGGACCATAACGAGGTGAGCTTAGAGCAGAAAACCCCGAGGCGTGTTCCGCACTCAGTTCCTCGGTGATTAGGGCGAGCTGACCGCGCGGTGGTCATCGGGGGGATGGGTGCCGCAACGGTCAGCCTAAAGCCAGACGGCGGGCCTTGGGTCGGGGGGACTGGGGTGCCGAGCGGCTCTAGGAAAAAATAGAACGGTCGCGCCGTCGTACTCTATTGTGAGTAAGGCCAGAGGACCTGTACCTCAGTCCATGTGCACCGCCCCATTGTGGCCAATATCGGAGAGCTGCCCGATTGCTGCAGCGCCTAACGTGACTATGCCCGCAGCTCTAATCCTATGCGCGGCGCCCGGCGGTACTCCCTTTTTGCATATAGACCGGATTAATCACAGGGTTTCCTCTTATTTGCTACCTGACGGCAGCGATTCACTTGGACCTTGACACCCTGCTGGGAAAATTTCTCGGGGAGGCGGAGCGCCGCTACGGTCCGCGCGATCCCTCCTACACGCCGATTGGAATTGAGTTTCGCGGTGATTTTCCGCAGGCATGGTATCCGGGAAAAGTCCGTCACCTTTCTATCCTTCTAAGCGCACGCTTATCCAAGCTTCAAATGTCAGTGTTCCGCGACCTTCGGCGCCGCCTAGAGCGGCGTGAATCTTCCTTCGAACCCAGCCTTCCCCGGCCGGCTAAAGTGCCGCCGACCGGTCCAGGCTGGATTTATGAGATCAAGCACGATGGCTTCCGCATCCTCGCCCGCAAGGACGGCGCCCGCGTTCGCCTGATCACCAGGAACGGCTATGACCTTGCACACCGCTTCCCGCTCGCCGTCGCCGCGGTGGCGGCGCTGCCGGCCGGCTCTTGCCTGGTCGACAGTGAGGTAATCGTTTGCGATGACAGCGGCCTCTCGGTATTAATCTGCTTCGCTACCGACACTTTGACGATCTAGCGACGCTATGTGCCTTCGATCTTCTCCAGTTCAATGACATGCACGTTCGGTCTTTGCCGATCGAGGAACGCAAGGCTGCGCTCAAGAAGCTACTGGGCAAGTCGCACCCCGGTATTGAGTTCCATCGGACCTTCGACGTCGAGGGGTCGATCGTGTTTCACCATGCCTGCAAGCTCGGCTGCGAGGGCATCGTGTCGAAGCGGCTTGGCTCGCCATATCGGTCAGGCCGATCGGTAGACTGGATCAAGGTCAAGAACCGGCGCGCCGGCAGTAAGACGGGAGTTTGAAGAGGAGTGGCGTAAATGAGTAACGTGCTCGAACAAGCTATCGAACTGCAGTGACGGCGACAACGCCGCCAGGATCATTCAGAACGCTCTCGGCATCGAAAGCGACGAGGTCGCCAACTACGTCTTTCCCCAACTTGGCCGACCGATCGCGTGCAGCGCGCTCGCATCATCGGGGAATGGTTGCAGACTGAGGCGCGCTTTCTAGCTTAGCCGGCTACGGCTCAAGTAATAAAATGGTCGCGCGTTTCTCTCAAAAGCCGCTTTCGAAGCGGGAATTAGGCCTTCTGAAAGATTTAGCCGTCGCGGGTCATCGCGGCATTTTAAGACCTGCAAGGCGACGATCTGGCTTCTCCCGTCTCGTTGCCGCCCGCTTCGTATTAGCTCGCCCAATAGGCACAAACGTATCTTTGTATGCGATTACTGATCGCGGTCGGCGAGTGCTCTTCGAAACAGCACGCCAAGTTTAGAAAGAGCGGCGCCGGAGGTGGGCGGGTCGACGAGTATAACCTAAAGAAACCGGACACCTATCTGATTTTCCCTGAACCACACGACATGGCACCGGCGGCGCGATTGGTCGCTGTCAAATACAAGGTCGAACGTACTGGGGACCGGGCTATAAACAACAATCTTGGCCCCTCCCTTCGAAAGACTGCGAACGACGCACGTAACAGGAGCGCCGGCGGGCCAAACTATTTGGGCTCCTTTTAGCGTCTTTGTTCGCTGCGGCGATCGGCGATCTCCGACCGATTTCGCCGTGTCATCCATTGCGCCATCATCAACGATGGGTTCCATTTGCAACACTTTGCGGGTGGTTATCTCAGCTCGCCCCATTTGAACGGTGCTATTTCACCTGAGACGAGATCGAGGTGAATTTCGTGGCGAGCTTCGTGCCGATGCCGTCCACGACGGTATAGTGGCCACGGAAATGCCAGCGGCGGTCAGGCCGTATTCGATTGTGGCTCCGGACTTGACGGCGAGAATGATTTGAACTTCGCGAGCATGCCGGATTTTATAGGCAATCAGTCCTGAATTTGCCGTTAAACTGATCGAGGAAAGGACTTTGGGGGCCTGCCTTGGACCGTCGAAGACCATAAAGATGCGGGTTTCATCGTCCGCGACAGCAGAGCACAAGACGCTCAGCTATCTCTTTGTTGAGAATCCAAGCGCGGTGATCGGCTGTTTTGACTAATGAAGTTTGCTCGAGGGTACCCCTCTTTATTGGTTCAGGTTAAGCAAGCGCCAATTCTTGCAGCCTAAATGGATACCCGTTTTTACGGAGGTTTTCATATGCACGAGCGTCGCAAAGTTGCCCGCACCCGAGTTCTGAAGGGAGCAAAGATGCTGATTGGGGACACCTCGGTGATCGACTGCGTGGCGCGGGATTTGACCAACGGAGGCGCCAGCCTTCAGATCCCGAATACGAACGACCTGCCCGAAAATTTGGATTTGACGTTAGATGCTGGTCACACGATTAGGCGATGCCGTTTAGTATGGCGCAAGATGGATAGAACGGGCGTGGAATTTCTCTGAGGCTGCCAGAGCGCCGGTCGCCGCCGCTTTTCGTTGTCGAGTTAAACAGCGCGTAATTCGGTGCCATGGGTTTAGCAGGCCGCTACAGGATCGAGCTATGGGGTAAAGGCGCCGCGACCGTCGGCGTCATTGACAGCGACGATCGCCTCGACGTGGCGCGCGCGCTCTACGGTAGAGCGGCGGTGCAGCATCCACGGCTGCTTGTCATCCTTTGCGACCGGGCGCGGGTGTTGACGCGAAGCGACAGGCCGGAAACCCTACCGTTGACGTCGGGCTGATCTAGATCAACGAGCCGTCGCATGCAGCACGCGGCAGTGATGATTTACTTGCAAACAGCGGGGTTTGCGATTGCGACAATCCTCAATATCATGCTCGCCTATGAGACATCACCGAGAGCTTGGACCCAGGCGATTAACATAGCGATCTTCGCCGCCCTCACGTGCTACCAAATCTATCAATGGCCGATTTGGAACTGACGCATTCGCCCTACAAGCGACGAAGCCGCGTGGGCGTCAACCAAATGGGCGGACTTGGACAGCAGTCCAGCAGCTAGGGATCGTGGCGACTCGGAAAATGCCCACCAACACCCCACATTGACACCAACTCGTGTCCCGCTTGCGACGGAATGGGCTGGGTGTGCGAGGAGCACGCAGACAGGCCTTGGGGCGCTCATCCGCGAGCCTGCCAGTGCGACGGCGCCGGCATGTCATGGCTCGAGTGCAACCAGCCATTTGGCCCTCAATGAGCGCCAAAGCGCCCCGTCAAAGAGTGAGAAATGCGGAATAGCAGAAATTCGACTGCGACTGCGCGCCCGTTTGCGGCCCGGCCGAAGCGCTGGACATCGCCCACCCCTCGAGGCGAGTCAAAGGGCTTTCTGGACTTGCAAAGAAGCTATGAGAAATATTTGGCGCCGGCCCGTGCTGAATCGCAAAATGGCAATACCGTCGCGGCAGAGAATTACTACCAGCACGCCGAACATTATTTTCGATCGATGTCCTCCAAAAGGACATAGCAGGCGGCGTCTCACCAAAAACGCGTTCGGTTAAGCCAACCCCGAGGACCATGGCGACTCACCACTTAGAGAAAGCGCAGTAGCTGTTTGCGTTCGCATCGTTAGCGCCGAGCACTCCCGCCCCGCTCCAATTATCCTTGCTCGTTAAGGCGCTCACGCATTTCCTTGCCAGCCTTGAAGTGCGCCATGCCCTTCCGATCGACAGCGACGGGGGCGCCAGTTTTCGGATTGCGGCCGATTCGCGTCGGGTGCTGTTTCACCCCGAAGGCACCGAAGCAGCGAAGCTCGACGCGGTCGCCGCGCGCCATCGCCGCGATTATTTCTTCGAGAATGACGTTGACGATCTTTACAGCGCCACTCTGACGAAGGTGCGGGATCTGCCGCAAATGCGCTGGGTTAGTTTGGATTTAAGCATGTCTCATGTCAGACCACGCCCAAGGTCGCTTTCCCTGTCGTCGCCTCCGGTGGCCCGAACGGGCCCTGGGTACTTCGATGGTCCTAGATGCAGACTGCACGTTACCCAGAGCGAGCCCTGCTATTCAGCTTGCACTGCGTTAACTCTTCCAATGCCGAGTTAGTCGTGTCGGTCCTGCCGTTACTGAACTCGTTTTGAACTCCCGGATTAAAGGGCACGAACCGATAATTGCTTCGAGGTTTGTTTCCCGTGACATCCAGGCGGTGGCTTCCAACTGCACCATGAAAATCTCTGCCAGCATCGTACCCCCTTTCTTCGGAGCAAGTCCGACAATCCATAGTCGGAACGTATCCTTACTTCTGGGTTTAAGGTGTGATCGGCGGCACAAAAAGCACTCGAAGACCCCATCAACATTCACTGACCATCGCCGTCGTTCGGGATTTCTTTGCCTTGCTTATTTCCCGTCTGTTCAGTGGTCACGCCGCAAAAAGACGCTGAGCCGCAAAGCAAGGATAAGCAAAAATGGCACGGCGTCAAACAGATACAACGTATTTGAAAGAGATTTTTCTCTAGCTTCAGGAATACTGGACTGATTGAGAAAGAAACCAGCCGACCTCGCGGCCAGCGCTCGCGGCGCCAATTCGTCGAGCGGCGCCTTTGCGCTTTGCTTAGTCACTCACAGTCCTTCCGCAGCGGATAATCATCGGCTTCATAGAGGCGTTCGATTCCGCTGCTGTCAAAGCGCTCGTCCCCGACCTCAAGGTGCGCACCGAAGGCTTTGGGTGTTCGCAAGTCCTCAACGGCATAACGAAGGGCTTCAGCCGCTGTGGTGAATCGCCGATATTTCGTCCGGCTACCCTTCGCGGGCTTGGACAGGAACAGTTCAGCAGGGGCGCTATAGTCGAAGGAAGACATGCCTCTATGTTACAGCCTCCCGCTTGCCGCTCCTAGGACACAAGGATAGTCCGCTTTACCGGCACGCGATAGTGAACACCCTAACCGCCTGGTGATGGTGTGCGAACGAGCTCGCATTCGCAGGCGATCAGCCAGGAACCGCGGCGCGCAACTCGGGCTGATCTTGAACAACAGCCCCGCAAGTAAGACTCGCCGTCTAGTGACGTGAATCACTTTTCCGGGCAGCCGCACGCGGCATGATGGTCGGTGTAGGGCTGGGAAGGGGGCTGTCCCCTGTAGGATTTCTGCTCGCCGTGACGCCGATTGAAGTCCTTTTAACGCTCTCGATCGCCCTGAGCTGCGCGCTTCTGGGCTGGGGAGTCGTCTACCTTACGGCGAAAATCCCACGTCACTGATTGTGCGGTTGTGAGAGCCGCCGTGCGGTCATCGCCGATCCACCTGTTAAGGCGATAGTTTCGGCGACATAATTGTCCGCGGGACTAGCGCCATTACGCTTATGGGCCGTTGCCGTCTTTGATGCCGCAGCCAGAGGATGGCTGCACGAGCAGGCGGAAAACAGAGTGTGCCCTTCCTCGGTCCGCACGTAGACGGTGTGCTCGGAAAATTCGTCTCGCGCTTTCACAGCAACGTCCAAGGCAATGAGCTCCGCGAATTGGTAAGCATTTTGCGCCGTCGTGAACGTTGATCCATTGTAGTCATAGGTTGCTTGGCCCTGACTCACGACGTCAAAAAAATATCTCCTCATTTGCTCGACCTCTCGTGTCAAAAACAAACGAGTCACAACCCTAAGGAAAAGGGGTTTTAGATTAGCTTTAAAATATATCTAAAATTATCGTTCGCCGCCACCGTCGAAGATAAAGAGCGTCCGAAACCGTCCTCAAATCGTCTGCATCGGCATCTCGTTTCGTCTCCTCTAGCAATAAGCTGTCGCGCTCGCGGGGCGCGGGCGTCTGTCGATCGAGTTCGATTACAATTAGCTGCCGTTCGCTAAGGAGCAATCAACATCTTTGAGCACAACATGGCGATAGAGGGGTCAGTGCAGGGAGCCGATGATGATGCGATTAGTTTTTGCAATTGGCCTTTTGGTGCTGGGCTTCAGTGCGGCTACTCCAGCCCGTGCCGATTTCGCCGTCGTGACTTTTAACAGCGGTTATTGTCGGGTCTGGACCGATACCGCATTCGGTCCGCAAGACGGACGATATTTGCGCTTCCCATCGCCTTGGGGGTGGCATTACCGCTTTCTCACTTGGAATGGGGCCGACATCGCGATGCATCGGGCGGTCGCCTGGAATCGCTGCCATCACTGGTGGTGAGCGAGCTCATTTACAAAAACGCGTCGATCGACCGAACCGCGCATTCGCTGTCACGGGGCCGCAGTGGCCTCCGAGGCGGCGAATATCATCCGAACAGCAGTATCAGCGATCCGGCGAACACCCCGCCGACCAGTAGCATCAGCCATTCCGTAGCTTGAAGCGACAGCAGCCGGCCATCGCTAACAATGTAACCGATCATTGGTGCCCCCAAGCCCCCGAACTACCCCTTTGGCACCATATCGAACGAGGCTGCCAAAAGCTGTCGCGCGCAGGTCACACCAATAGAGAAACGGCCGCGGTGGCCGACGAGGCAGCACCGGGTCCTTAAGTTGATGAAAGTCGGAACGGCGCTCCGGATCGAGGCCAAATTGGCGGCGTGATTTATATGGCCGGTCGCCGTTGGTGTCGCCATGACAGTTTGACACCCGCGACACATTTGGCGTGAAATACCGGCGCGAGGGTCGCGGGCCACCATGCCAGCAGGGGTTTTTCTTTTCTTCCCGACAGCCGCGTTTTAAATCGCCGCTAACCGGAGCCCGTTACCGTCGCAGCCGGGACAGGGGGACGATCGATTTGGTTTCCGCTGTACCGAGCCCCGGTTGTCAGCCCGAACTCCCACCCCGGAGCCGGGGCCCGGCGACCGGGGCTTCATTCGCTCACCAAGGTTCTTTTATGGGTCCAGGAGCCGCATGAAGATCGTGATGGTGGAAACTCTCGAAGCACTTCGATCCACGTTGACAAATTTGCCGATCGGCGCAGCCGTCTACATTACCGCGGACGATTTCAAGAGACTGACAGGAGATGACCTTGCCGGCTTCGTCACCGAAGGGCGATTCATGATCGGAAACCTCGCCGCCCGAACCAGTTGTACGGTCGTGACAACGGACCAACGCGCAATTTTTACCAAAAATCCACCCCCTATCCGTCCCACGCCCGTGGACGGCACAACACAGCAGCATTTTTGAGCGGCCCGGAGCGCGCCGGGGCTTCCCCCTGTGCTCGCCCTTACTCCCGCCGCGGACGCCAACGTACAGTTCCGCCGAGGCCTGGATTCACACCTCCCCGGTTGCGAAGCGCTCCGCCTCCAAGCCCGCAGTGCCCGTGCATGACCTGCGGGGCTTCGCATCCCGCCGTCACAGCCCGCCACCAATGACCTGCGCAATGGTGGCGTCCCGTTATTTAGAGATCAACTTTACCTCAGCTTTACTCGGCGGCCCTACGCTGGGGCCATGATCATGAAAATTGGCCAATTTCTGCGCGCAACTGCCATCGAATACGGCCTGATTGCGGCCGGCATCTCCGTCGTCATCATTGCCGCCGTAAACGGCACTGGCACACCGAGCTCGACGTGAAATTTGCAGCGGTCTCATCACGGTTGAAGTAGGCCTCATGCAGCACCTGCTATTCTTGGCCGTCATCGCCGGCGCGCTTCTCGTCGTCGACGATCTCCACTTTCAAGGTCGATACCGCTCCGAGATTTGGCAGCAAGCCACGTGTGCCGGCCGCTCCTTCAGTCGCGAGGTGGACTACCGGATCGGCCGCGCTCTTCGGTGAGGCGCGCACCGCGGGGGATTCCGGCAGCAGCATCCCGCGCCAATGCCGATAAGGACCTCAGCGAGCGGGGTTGAACCGAACAGCAGAAAGACGGCGGTGCAGTAGCCAAGCAACAAAAGGCGCGCGCCCGTATTGCGAAGGATCATCGTTTGCCGGCCGGTGGAGCGGTGATGAGTGCGAGCAGCAGGATATTCCACGGCCACCATCCGAGCAGAATGACAGTCGTGGCGTGGGTCAACAAAAGCAAACGCCGGCAGGCTTTGCGCTTGCCGGCGTTCGATGTCGCGGTCACACCCGCTATGCTACGGCAACGTGCGAGGTGGTCGCTGCAGGTGCATTGTTTCGAGCAGCGCCGTAGTGTACCCGGGGCCGAGCCCTTCGAGGGCCTCTAATATTCGCTGTCGGCTGCGCAAGCACTCCATCATAGCGCAAAGCCCCGCCGGGGTCGTCGGCATAGTGTTTACAAGGTCCCAAAGCCTTTCATCGAAGTTCGTTGCCAGCTTCGTGCGCAGCTTGCTCGGATGTTTCTACGGTCTTTTCGTAGTCGGCGGTTTGCCGATTTAGTTCGCGGTGAAACTCGGCGACGACCTCGTCGGGCAATTTTCCTCGCGAAAATGTACAGATCAGTTTAGGATCGCGCCACATCGCCGTCTCAAAGACGATCGGGCACATCCAGGCATGGTTCATGTTGCGCAGTTGCGCGCCGACGGCGCCGGCGATGTAGATAAACTCTCCTTCGTTGCTTCGCGCCGCGCAGGCGCCGTAAACCGGCGCGGCAAGATAATTTTTGCGCAGCTCGACATTGTGCGTGAAGCCGCCGGTGCAAAACACAACGGCTCTACAGGCGAAGAAGCGCTTCTTGCCCTTTCCCGTATCGGCCTCGACGCCAAAGACCTGCGGGTGGCTGGCGAGGATCTGCTCCACTAGCGTCGTTCCCGAGCGCGGCATGCCGAGCACGAAGATCGGCAGCGGCGACGGATCGCCGTGGCCGGATCTGGCCGCGATCAATTCCCGCATGAAGACCCGTTCGATGATGTCGAACAGCGCCAGCGCCGACGTCTCGTCGTAGTTGACGTGCGCGCGCTTGCCGGCATTGCCGGCCGCAAGCCGCTGGAACGCACGCCAATAATCGTTGAGATCGCCATAGGCCTTGCCGAGCGCGAAATCGAGCTGCCAGCGATGCATATTCGACAAGCCGTCGGCTTTGGCGGCAAGCGCCTCCATCGCGAGAAGCTGATGATCGCGGGGTAAATGTGTGCAAGTCGGCAAAGTTCAGATAGACGGCCGTGACGCCGGGATCGAGCCCGATCGCCCGCCGATAAGCGCGCCGCGCCTCTTCCAAAAGGCCGAGGTCCTTCAAGGCGCTGCCGAGATTATTATGGGCGTCGGCGAAGTCGGGCCTGAGTGCGACCGCGCGACGGCAATAGTCGAGCGCTTGCTGTGAATGCCCGCCCATCAGCGCGATGCGACCGAGATTGTTCAACGGTTCGGCAAAGTGCGGATCGAGCGCCAGTGCGCGTTCGGCGGCGGCGACGGCTTCGTCCAGGCCGGCGAGACGGTACATCTCGGCAAGATTGGCGTGATGGCGCGCAACCTCGGGAGCAAGCCTGACCACCTGCTGGAAGTGCTCGATCGCTTCGCCGATCTTGCCGTTCTGCTGCGCGATAACGCCGAGCAGATGCCAGGCATCATACGAGTCCTGTAGCGCACCGAGTACGCTGCGGCAAATCTCTTCGGCATCCGCCAAACGGCCATCGCGGCGATAGCGCTCGGCCAGCGTCAGCGAGGCGGGCAGCATTCCGGGTCCACTCGGCATCCACGGCTTCTTAGCATGATCGACGGCAGCGTCCGGGCTGCGCCTCACGAGCGGTGATAATCGTCCGCAATGCGTTCGATATCGTCTTCGCCGAGATAGCTACCGGTCTGCACCTCGATGAGTTCGAGATCGATCTTGCCGGGATTTTCCAGCCGATGCCGTGAGCCGATAGGCACATAGATCGACTCGTTCTCATGCAGCATTTGCACGCTGTCGCCGATCGTCACCCGCGCCGTGCCGCGCACCACCACCCAATGCTCGGCGCGATGATGGTGCAGCTGCAGCGACAGCCGCCCGCCCTGCTTCACCACGATGCGCTTGACCTGATAGCGATCGCCCAGGTCGAGCGACTGGTACGAGCCCCAGGGGCGGTGCACTTTCAGATGGTCGCGGGCAAGCGCGGGCGCGACATCCTTGAGCTTGCTGACCACCTTGCGCAAGCCGTCGCCATCGTCGCGACGCGCCACCAAAACCGCGTCGTCCGTGGTCACGACGACCACATTCTCGACGCCAAGAAGCGCGACCAGCTGTTTCTCGCTGGCGACATAGGAACCGCGCGTATCGACGAAAACCGCGGTGCCTTGCGCGGCATTGCCGGCGGCGTCGCGCTCCGACAGCTCCCACACCGCATGCCACGATCCGACGTCCGACCAGCCATAGGCGACCGGCATGACTGCCGCGCGGTCAGTCCGTTCCATCAGCGCGTAGTCGATCGATTTCGCCGTGGCGCGGCCGAAAGCTTCCGCGTCAAGTGTCACGAAGCCGAGGTCGGCGCCGGACGTTTCGATCGCCGCCGCGACAGCGGCGGCGCTGTCCGGCTCGAAGCGGCGATATTCTTCGAGCAGGAATGCGGCGCGGAACACGAAGTTGCCGGAATTCCACAAATAGCCTTCGGCCACATAGCGCGCCGCGGTTTCCGCATCCGGCTTTTCGACGAACCTTTCAATACCGAAAAGCCCGGGCCGAATGGCCGGTCCGGGGCGGATGTAACCGTATTCGGTGGCCGGGCGCGTCGGCTGCACGCCGAACATGACGATCTGATCGTCAAGCGCCGCTTCGCCGGCGGTGCCGCAGACCTTGGCAAAGCCTAACGGATCGGACACGACATGGTCGGCGGCGAGCGCCACAACGACGGGATCGCCGCCGCGCCGGAGCGCATAGGTGGCGCCGGCGGCAATCGCCGGCCCGGAATCGCGCCGGACCGGTTCGAGCAGGATATCGGCCTCCGCACCGATCGCCGCGAGCTGTTCGGCGACCAGAAAGCGATACTGGTCGTTGGTCACAACGATCGGCCGGCCGAAGCGCGCCGGATCGGCCACGCGGCGGATCGTCTCCTGAAACGTCGAAAACGGACCGAACAGCGGCAGGAATTGTTTGGGGCGATTTTCGCGCGACGCCGGCCAGAGCCGGGTGCCGGCGCCGCCGCACATGATGAGAGGAACAATCGGTGCAGCCAATTTCGCCCTCGGATGCGCTCGCGCCTGCCGGCGCCAATTGGGGTGAGTTATCGCGCAGTTTGGCGCGATCGTTGCTTCGAGCCCGTGCCATTCTCACACCGGAGAATGGCTGTCAAATGGCGGAGCTGTAAGGCGTTAACGCGCGCAGCAACGGCAAATCCTCGATGAAGACAGCACGACATGCCATGCCGTCCGCTCAGCGCCCCAGCACCCGGCCGGCGACGGCGTCGAGCTTCTTCAACAGCTCCGGATCGCGCGCCTCGGGCGCGGTGATCAGCGCATTGTCGAGCGCGCGGTCGGAGCCGATCGGGCAAGGCTCGTGCTCGCGGGGAAAATCGCGCGCCAGCCGCGCCACCAGGGCCTTGGCCTTCTCCGCATTGGCCATAAGCACCTTGATAATGTCCTGCACGGTGACGGCGTCGTGGTCGGGATGCCAGCAGTCGAAATCGGTGACCATGGCGACGGTGGCGTAACAAATCTCCGCCTCGCGCGCGAGCTTCGCCTCCGGCATGTTGGTCATGCCGATCACGGAATAGCCGAGATTTTTGTAGGTGAGGCTTTCGGCAAGGCTGGAAAATTGCGGGCCCTCCATGCACACATAGGTGCCGTCGCGAACCACGGTAATGTCTTCGGCCATCGCCGCCTCGGCGAGATGGATGCGCAGCCGCGGCGATACCGGATGCGCCATGGAGACATGCGCCACGCAGCCGGTGCCGAAGAACGAGCTCGCGCGCTTGTGGGTGCGGTCGACGAATTGATCGATCAGCACGAACGTGCCCGGCGGCAACTCTTCCTTGAACGAGCCGCAGGCCGAGAGCGAAACGAGATCGGTCACGCCGGCGCGTTTGAGCACGTCGATATTGGCGCGGTAATTGATGTCGCTCGGCGACAGCCGATGCCCTTTGTCGTGGCGCGACAGGAAGACGATCGGCAGGCCGGCGATCTCGCCGGTGAGCAAGGCGGCCGACGGCTTGCCCCAGGGACTTTCGATGGTCTTGCTTTGCGCGTTGGTCAGTCCCGGCAAATCATAGATGCCGGAGCCGCCGATAATTCCTAACACCGATTTTGTCATGCTCGCCCCTTCCAGCCGGCGTCATGCACTACCCCAATTGTGATAGTCGCGAAACCACTCGACGAACAAGCGCACGCCGTCTTCGATCGGCGTCCGCGGCCGGAAGCCGACGGCGCGCTGCAGATCGGCGCAGTCGGCATAGGTCTCGGGCACATCGCCCGGCTGCATGGGCAACAGCTCGCGCATCGCCGGCTTTCCCATCGCCTGCTCGATCAGGCGGACGATCTCCCGCACGTCCACCGGCTGGCTGTTGCCGATGTTATAAACGTGCCAGGGCGCGTTGCTGGTTGCCGGATTGGGCGCATCCGACGACCAAGCGGGATCGGGTTGCGGCGGGCGATCGACGAGGCGCACGACCGCCTCGGTCACATCGTCGATATAGGTGAAGTCCCGCCGCATTTTGCCGTTGTTGAATAGCCGGATCGGATTGCCGTCGCGGATGGCGGCGGCAAACAGCCACATCGCCATGTCCGGCCGTCCCCACGGTCCGTAGACCGTGAAGAAGCGCAAGCCCGTCGTCGGTAGCGCGAACAGATGGGCGTAGGCATGCGCCATCAACTCGTTGGACTTCTTGGTGGCGCCGTAAAGATTGAGCGGATGGTCCACATTATCGGAGGTGCGAAACGGCATGCGCGTATTGGCGCCATAGACCGACGACGACGAGGCATAGAGAAGGTGCCGGCAGTCGTTATGCCGGCAGCCCTCCAGAATGTTCACGAACCCGACCAGGTTGGCGTCGACATAGGCGTGCGGATCGACCAGCGAATGGCGCACACCGGCTTGCGCGGCGAGATGCACCACATGCGAGAAGCGGTGGTGCGCGAATAATTCCGCTACAACGTTGCGATCGGCTATATCGGCCTTCTCAAAGCGAAAGTCGGCAAAGCTGGCGAGCTGTTTGAGCCGCGCTTCCTTCAGCCGCGGATCGTAATAGTGGTTGAGATTGTCGAGGCCGATCACCGCCCGGCCGGTTTCCAACAACCGCCGCGTCACATGCATGCCGATAAAGCCTGCCGTCCCGGTGACGAGAATTGGACTTTGTGACATTCCTATTTGCGCTCGTCACCCCAGTCCGGGTTATCGTAGGTAAAAACTAAATCGTCGGTATTTTGTCAGCGGCTCGGCGTCCGTGCCATCAATGCAGGCGCACAATGCTCTCTAAATGTGCCTGGAGGTAGGTCTGCGTGAGGCCCGGAATCGTAATACTATCGCTGTGCCCAAGTTCGATCACCGTATGTCCATGAACGTCGGTGGTGATGAGGGATGCCAATTGCTGTACGGTCTGAGCATCGACGAATTTATCGAGCTCAACGGTGTCGGCCTGGGGATTGAAGTTGACGATAGTGTCCGCGCCGACGCCCGGTCGGAAGAGGAAATTGTCATTGCCGGGACCGCCGATAGATACCGATACCGTCTCCTTCGTAGTAGCCGTCGGCCTTTGTAGCTCCGTTAAGGTCACCTCGTAGGACTGGGTCACCGTTTGGCTCGGCGAGAGGTTGTGCTGGTCATTGCCTAACGTAAAATCGTACTCTCGCGACGCGCTGCCATGGCTCTCCGAGACTGAGCCAACAGAGAACGTGCCGATGTAATTCGATCCTGCCGCTGCGAAGCTCGCTTTTTGCGTGCTGGAGGTGTCAAGATGCGCGAATGTGAGGGTATCGCTTGTGCCTTCAGCGGCCAGCGATGAATTCACGGTTGATCCCGTTGAAGGGCCGATCTCCGGTGGATCGACGACGTCAACGCCGTTGCCGCTGCCGTCCGGTGTAACGCTCCAAGTGGACGCCGAAAGATTTCCAGCTAAGGTGAAATGCAACGTTGGATGCCCTGGGTCAGTCACCGTCAGCGTGGTTGTATTTGTGGCTTCGTTGTAAGCCCCGGTAGTCGAAGCCGTCGTAGAAGTGTCGTACCCCTTGAGATCAAGGATATCACCGCTTCCACTAATACCTTCGATTTCTCCGGTGAAGCTACCGGGACCGACAAGTTCTAGCGTGCCTCCGGAGCCGCTAAACGTCACCGTCTGCGCATCCACCGAGCTGAGCTCCAACGTGCCGTTACCGCTTATGGTGGCTGATCCTGTGCCACTGACGGCCGCCGTTATATCCAAAGTTCCGCCGTTCACAATCAATGTCCCAGAATTGGCCAAACTGGTCGAGCTGATGTCGACCGTATCGCCGTTGGAGACGTTGATCGTCCCCGCATTGGTGAAGCTCACATCACCGATGGTGAAGGTGCCACCGGCGAAGTCGGCATTGATCGTCCCGTTATTGACAATGCCGCTGCCGGCGCGGTCCTCATAGCCGGTGAGATAGGCGTACAATCCAATCTGATCGATCGTCAGATTCGAGCCAAGCGTCAGGACCGCAGGCGCGCTGACATCGTAGTTGTAAATGTAGTCGGTACTGTTGTTGCCAATATTGACGGTCGCATTGTCCAGCGTCTCCGCGCCCTCAGCGTAGAGCACGCTGCCCTGCCCCGTCAGGTTGATGGTTCCAGGTCCAGTGCCGCCAACACCGGCCATCGTCAGCCCGTTGGTCACATAAACGTACGAGCTGTTGGACGACAGGTTCATGGTGCCGTCGTAGGTCACCCCAGACAGCGTGCCGCCGGTAAACGCCAGACCGGACCCGGCGTCGGCGATGGTGCCGTTCTCGATCGTGCCGCCCGAGACCAATGTCAGTGTCGCCAGCACCGTGCCGGTCCCGACATGCAGCGTCGCTCCGGCATCGTTCAGCGTCCCGGTCACATTGACGATGCCACCAGTATGGTTGAGCGTGCCAAGCTGCGCGAACGTAAAGGTGCTGCCGAGGTTCAGCGTCCCACCGCTCACATCGATCGAACCGCTGTTCGACCAGGCGGTCGAACTGATGTCGACCGTATCGCCGTTGGAGACGTTGATCGTCCCCGCATTGGTGAAGCTCACATCACCGATGGTGAAGGTGCCACCGGCGAAGTCGGCATTGATCGTCCCGTTATTGACAATGCCGCTGCCGGCGCGGTCCTCATAGCCCGGTAGATAGGCATTGCAATGCCGACCTGATCGATCGTCAGATTCGAGCCAAGCGTCAGGACCGCAGGCGCGCTGACATCGTAGTTGTAAATGTAGTCGGTACTGTTGTTGCCAATATTGACGGTCGCATTGTCCAGCGTCTCCGCGCCCTCAGCGTAGAGCACGCTGCCCTGCCCCGTCAGGTTGATGGTTCCAGGTCCAGTGCCGCCAACACCGGCCATCGTCAGCCCGTTGGTCACATAAACGTACGAGCTGTTCGGCGACAGGTTCATGGTGCCGTCGTAGGTCACCCCAGACAGCGTGCCGCCGGTAAACGCCAGACCGGACCCGGCGTCGGCGATGGTGCCGTTCTCGATCGTGCCGCCCGAGACCAACGTCAGTGTCGCCAGCACCGTGCCGGTCCCGACATGCAGCGTCGCTCCGGCATCGTTCAGCGTCCCGGTCACATTGACGATGCCGCCAGTATGGTTGAGCGTGCCAAGCTGCGCGAACGTAAAGGTGCTGCCGAGGTTCAGCGTCCCACCGCTCACATCGATCGAACCGCTGTTCGACCAGGCGGTCGAACTGATGTCGACCGTATCGCCGTTGGAGACGTTGATCGTCCCCGCATTGGTGAAGCTCACATCACCGATGGTGAAAGTGCCACCGGCGAAGTCGGCATTGATCGTCCCGTTATTGACAATGCCGCTGCCGGCGCGGTCCTCATAGCCCGATGAGATAGGCATTGATGCCGGTCTGATCGATCGTCAGAGTCGAGCCAAGCGTCAGGACCGCAGGCGCGCTGACATCGTAGTTGTAAATGTAGTCGGTACTGTTGTTGCCAATATTGACGGTCGCATTGTTCAGCGTCTCCGCGCCCTCAGCGTAGAGCACGCTGCCCTGCCCCGTCAGGTTGATGGTTCCAGGTCCAGTGCCGCCAACACCGGCCATCGTCAGCCCGTTGGTCACATAAACGTACGAGCTGGTCGACGACAGGTTCATGGTGCCGTCGTAGGTCACCCCAGACAGCGTGCCGCCGGTAAACGCCAGACCGGACCCGGCGTCGGCGATGGTGCCGTTCTCGATCGTGCCGCCCGAGACCAACGTCAGTGTCGCCAGCACCGTGCCGGTCCCGACATGCAGCGTCGCTCCGGCATCGTTCAGCGTCCCGGTCACATTGACGATGCCGCCAGTATGGTTGAGCGTGCCAAGCTGCGCGAACGTAAAGGTGCTGCCGAGGTTCAGCGTCCCACCGCTCACATCGATCGAACCGCTGTTCGACCAGGCGGTCGAGCTGATGTCGACCGTATCGCCGTTGGAGACGTTGATCGTCCCCGCATTGGTGAAGCTCACATCACCGATGGTGAAGGTGCCACCGGCGAAGTCGGCATTGATCGTCCCGTTATTGACAATGCCGCTGCCGGCGCGGTCCTCATAGCCGGTGAGATAGGCGTACAACCCAATCTGATCGATCGTCAGATTCGAGCCAAGCGTCAGGACCGCAGGCGCGCTGCATCGTAGTTGTAAATGTAGTCGGTGCTGTTGTTGCCAATATTGACGGTCGCATTGTCCAGCGTCTCCGCGCCCTCAGCGTAGAGCACGCTGCCCTGCCCCGTCAGGTTGATGGTTCCAGGTCCAGTGCCGCCAACACCGGCCATCGTCAGCCCGTTGGTCACATAAACGTACGAGCTGGTCGACGACAGGTTCATCGTGCCGTCGTAGGTCACCCCAGACAGCGTGCCGCCGGTAAACGCCAGACCGGACCCGGCGTCGGCGATGGTGCCGTTCTCGATCGTGCCGCCCGAGACCAACGTCAGTGTCGCCAGCACCGTGCCGGTGCCGACATGCAGCGTCGCTCCGGCATCGTTCAGCGTCCCGGTCACATTGACGATGCCGCCGGTATGGTTGAGCGTGCCAAGCTGCGCGAACGTAAAGGTGCTGCCGAGGTTCAGCGTCCCACCGCTCACATCGATCGAACCGCTGTTCGACCAGGCGGTCGAGCTGATGTCGACCGTATCGCCGTTGGAGACGTTGATCGTCCCCGCATTGGTGAAGCTCACATCACCGATGGTGAAGGTGCCACCGGCGAAGTCGGCATTGATCGTCCCGTTATTGACAATGCCGCTGCCGGCGCGGTCCTCGTAGCCGGTGAGATAGGCGTACAATCCCGATCTGATCGATCGTCAGATTCGAGCCAAGCGTCAGGACCGCAGGCGCGCTGACATCGTAGTTGTAAATGTAGTCGGTGCTGTTGTTGCCAATATTGACGGTCGCATTGTCCAGCGTCTCCGCGCCCTCAGCGTAGAGCACGCTGCCCTGCCCCGTCAGGTTGATGGTCCCAGGTCCAGTGCCGCCAACACCGGCCATCGTCAGCCCGTTGGTCACATAAACGTACGAGCTGGTCGACGACAGGTTCATCGTGCCGTCGTAGGTCACCCCAGACAGCGTGCCGCCGGTAAACGCCAGACCGGACCCGGCGTCGGCGATGGTGCCGTTCTCGATCGTGCCGCCCGAGACCAATGTCAGTGTCGCCAGCACCGTGCCGGTCCCGACATGCAGCGTCGCTCCGGCATCGTTCAGCGTCCCGGTCACATTGACGATGCCGCCAGTATGGTTGAGCGTGCCAAGCTGCGCGAACGTAAAGGTGCTGCCGAGGTTCAGCGTCCCACCGCTCACATCGATCGAACCGCTGTTCGACCAGGCGGTCGAGCTGATGTCGACCGTATCGCCGTTGGAGACGTTGATCGTCCCCGCATTGGTGAAGCTCACATCACCGATGGTGAAGGTGCCACCGGCGAAGTCGGCATTGATCGTCCCGTTATTGACAATGCCGCTGCCGGCGCGGTCCTCATAGCCGGTGAGGTAGGCGTACAACCCAATCTGATCGATCGTCAGATTCGAGCCAAGCGTCAGGACCGCAGGCGCGCTGACATCGTAGTTGTAAATGTAGTCGGTGCTGTTGTTGCCAATATTGACGGTCGCATTGT
Organism: uncultured Alphaproteobacteria bacterium; assembly: GCA_963829395.1. Classification (GTDB taxonomy): domain Bacteria; phylum Pseudomonadota; class Alphaproteobacteria; order Rhizobiales; family Xanthobacteraceae; genus BOG-931. The sequence goes on from CAWHHX010000013.1 coordinate 133,339, forward strand.
TCAGCGTCTCCGTGCCCTCAGCGTAGAGCACGCTACCCTGCCCCGTCAGGTTAATCGTCCCAATTCCGGCTCCATTCAATCCTGTTAAGGTAAGGCCACCCTCGATGGTAATCGACGAATTGTTCGATGATAGATCAAGCGTGCCTTGGACCGTCACGCCACTTAAAATGCCGCCAGCCCCGCTGAAGCTACCGGCATCAGTCTGTATTACCCCGCCATCAATTAAGCCGGAGACGGCGGCCGTTCCGCCATCCAAAATGAGCGTGTTGGAAATGCTTAGGGTTCCGAGAACATCCAGAGTAGCTGACGGATTATTTAAAGTAAGGGTACCAATCGCAAAGGTCTCGCCGTTAGCGATTGTTACCGTATACGTACCAGGCACGGAAATAGTCGCCACCGCGGTCGCCCCATTAGGCGCGGCATTCGGATTCCAGCTCGCGGCTGTTCCCCAATCTCCGCTAGCTCCAGATTTCCAGAAGTCTCCGGTTATAACCGGTGGGGATCCAATTGTGACTAGCGACCCGCCATCTCCATCAGTGGCCACTTCAAAAGCGGTCGTGCCTGAATAATTCCCGGAAAGATTAAGCGAGGCGACCGTTGTCGTGCCGTTCTTCACGGTAAGAACGCCTGATTGGTAGCTGGCTGCAGTCGCATTCGTATTAAAAAGGTCAATCTCATTTCCGGCGCCAAATCCAGAGATGAGTGCAGCAAAGCTCGACGGTGCGCCAATGGCCAGGTTTCCTGAATTTGCTGTAAAAGTTACCGTCTGACCGCTGCTCGTCGCTGCATCAAATTCGAGCGCGGCGCTCGCGGCGACGTTATCAGCGCCAGTCCCGGTCACGGCCCCGGTAATTCTCATCAGGCCGCCCTGTGCGTCGATCGTCCCAGCGTTGGCAACTGGTGCCGACACCGTCCCAAACCCCGTCACAGAACCATCCGACGTGATGGCAAGGTTGGAAGTAGCGAAGTTTCCTCCACCTAGTTGGAGTAAGCCGCTGTCCGAAACAGCCTGAGCTTCGTCTGCACTGAGACCTCCAAGCATGCGAAACGCACCGGCGGACGTGATCGAAGCCAGCGTCGTATCCAGACCAGCGTAATTCGAACCGGAGGTTTGGAAGGAGCGCAGCGCTGAACCTGCGCCACTTACGGTCACATCCGCAGCAATGGTGGAGATTAATTCGTTTTGCGGAAGAGTTAAGATCGACCCGCCGGACACCACATAGGCACCACCAGTTAGTGTCCCCCCAGAGAAATTGGTAAATGTGTTGCTGTTTATCGTAACCGTATCGCCGTTGGAGACGTTGATCGTCCCCGCATTGGTGAAGCTCACATCACCGATGGTGAAGGTGCCACCGGCGAAGTCGGCATTGATCGTCCCGTTATTGACAATGCCGCTGCCGGCGCGGTCCTCATAGCCGGTGAGGTAGGCGTACAACCCAATCTGATCGATCGTCAGATTCGAGCCAAGCGTCAGGACCGCAGGCGCGCTGACATCGTAATTGTAAATGTAGTCCGTGCTGTTGTTGCCAATATTGACGGTCGCATTGTTCAGCGTCTCCGCGCCCTCAGCGTAGAGCACGCTGCCCTGCCCCGTCAGGTTGATGGTTCCAGGTCCAGTGCCGCCAACACCGGCCATCGTCAGCCCGTTGGTCACATAAACGTACGAGCTGGTCGACGACAGGTTCATGGTGCCGTCGTAGGTCACCCCAGACAGCGTGCCGCCGGTAAACGCCAGACCGGACCCGGCGTCGGCGATGGTGCCGTTCTCGATCGTGCCGCCCGAGACCAACGTCAGTGTCGCCAGCACCGTGCCGGTGCCGACATGCAGCGTCGCTCCGGCATCGTTCAGCGTCCCGGTCACATTGACGATGCCGCCAGTATGGTTGAGCGTGCCAAGCTGCGCGAACGTAAAGGTGCTGCCGAGGTTCAGCGTCCCACCGCTCACATCGATCGAACCGCTGTTCGACCAGGCGGTCGAGCTGATGTCGACCGTATCGCCGTTGGAGACGTTGATTGTCCCCGCATTGGTGAAGCTCACATCACCGATGGTGAAGGTGCCACCGGCGAAGTCGGCATTGATCGTCCCGTTATTGACAATGCCGCTGCCGGCGCGGTCCTCATAGCCGGTGAGATAGGCGTACAATCCAATCTGATCGATCGTCAGATTCGAGCCAAGCGTCAGGACC
>CAWHHX010000014.1:0-181428 GCA_963829395.1 uncultured Alphaproteobacteria bacterium
ACAGGCTGTCGGGACGACGCAATTCTGCGCTGAGAAACTCTAAGTAGTGCCCGAGAGTCGTTCCGCTACCGGTCAGCCGAACGATGTCGGGAACGACCGCTGGCAATGCGACGCCCTCACCGGCGAGCGTGCTGACCTGAGATTCCAGATCACCCGCATCGATGCCGACAACAAGGATGGCGCAGTCGGCCGAACAACTCAGATGGAACGGCGTCTTAGGAAGGACGATCTGCGCGCTTGTTGGCATCGCCCGGTATGCGGACCCGGCGGCGCGCACATCGAATGTGCCGGCTATCGGGATTTGCAGCAAAAATCGCGACTGCCTTTCGTCGACATCGATATCGACCTTGTTGCCGTACGCCAGGGTGGTGAAGGACAGCGCGCCGAGGGGATCGTGACGCAACCGTGCGTCATAGGCCGTGGAATCCGCAGTCAGCTGAAACGGGCAGAACAAACCCGCCATCACCTGACGGATTTTATCAACATTCCCAGTTCGGATCTCCAAAGACCGATCTGACATGGCCGTTTTCCAGGGCCATTTGAACCGATCGAGGACGCGCGATCAACGCTCGATTGCGGGCAGAGTGCCTTTTTTTGCAACGCAAGGATAGACTTTGCAGCGGGCGGATAGCGTCGCGCCCCCGGCGGTTCCTAGTCTCCGCTCACGCCATTCAGGAGACCGCCATGTCGACGAGAGAATCACATTCGAAAGCCGTACTCGGTGGGCACGAGACGGTCAAAATCGCCGTCGCCCAAGTGCCTTCAGCGTTCCTTGATCGAAAGAAGACCATCGACCGGGCCTGCACCGCCATCCGCGAAGCCGCCCAGAATGGCGCCGCTTTGCTGGTCTTTCCGGAAGTCTGGGTCAGCGGCTACCCATTTTGGACCGAGGGTTGGGACTCCCAGATCCCGGCGTGGATCGATGCCCGCATGAGATTCCGTGAAGCCGCCCTCGTCATTCCGAGCGACGATACGGATCGCCTGAGCCAAGCGGCCCGCGAGGCCAACATCTACGTGGCGATCGGCTGCAACGAGCTCGAACTCCCGGCCGGAGGTGCAAACCATCTACAACACACTGCTCTTCATCGGCCGCGACGGGAAGCTTCTTGGCCGTCATCGCAAGCTGCACCCGACGTTCTGCGAGCGTATGTTCTGGGGCCAGGGTGACGGGTCCGATCTGTTTGTTCTCGACACCGATATCGGCCGCATCGGCGGTCTGATCTGCGGTGAGAATTTGATGACGCTCGCGCGTGCGGCGCTGATCGCGCAGGGCGAGCACATCCACATCGCGGTCTATCCCGGCGCGTTCGCGCTTCATACCGGTCCTCGATTGCAAGAAGCTGATAAGGAAGGCCTGTTCTGGGGGCACGCCGCGACGCGAGCGCACGCGATCGAGGCCGGCGCTTTCGTGGTTTGCGCGTGCGGAATACAAACGGACGACGATATACCGGCCGATTTTCCATACAAGGGCAAGATGAATATCGATTGGGCGCACGGCGGTAGCTCCATCATTGCGCCGCTTGCCGTACCGCTGATCGGTCCCGACTACGGCAGCCATATCATCTACGCCGACTGTCAAGCGGCGATGATCAAGGCAACGAAAGCGATCGTCGACACGGTCGGCCACTATGCCCGCCCCGACGTCTTACGGCTATTGGTTCGCCGTAACGACACCTGGTCGCCAGCCAGCGCACGGTTTGCCGCGCCACGCATCGATCGCGCTATGTTGGCTCCGGCTGCGGATTACCACGAAGTCGACCTTGCAGTGGTCGAAGAGCTTGCCGACACCGTGCTCTCGCGGGCATGACGACGGGCGGCGAAGGCTGACTCCATCTTGCTCCCGTTCAGGAGGCCATTTTGAGAGAATCCGCTGAGCCGCTGTTGGCATTTCCCGACGGCCGCACGCTCGTTGAGCGTGATCGCGTCCATCGCACTTGCTACACCGACGTGGCGATCTTTCAGCAAGAGCTGACGAACATTTTCTACAAGACGTGGATCTATGCGGGCCACGTCTCTCAGATCCGTGAGCCAGGCGACTATGTGAATTTCATGATCGGCCGCCAGCCGATGCTCTTGGTGCGTGGTGAGGAAGGTCAGGTACACGTTCTGCACAACCGATGTCCCCATCGCGGGGCGATGCTGTGTAACGAACACAGAGGCAATACCGGCGGCTTGTTCACCTGCTCGTACCATGCCTGGCAATTCGGACTCGACGGCAAGCTCGCAGCGATGCCGTCGCCGGATGGTTATAAGCAGACTCGGCTTTTCAAGGGGGCTCCCGACGCTGACATGAAAAGCGCCGCACGTGTAAGCTTGTATCGCGGCTTTATTTTCGCGAGCCTTTCGGAACGCGGACCGAGCCTTGAAGATTGGCTTGGCCAGGGCCGTCGTGCATTCGACGACATGTGCGACAGAGCGCCGGACGGCGATGTGGAGGTCGTCAATACCTGCTTTCGCATCATCCAGAACAACAACTGGAAGATCTTCCTCGAGAACCAACTCGATGCAGTCCACGCCTCGATCACGCACATATCGGCGGCAAGGGCCGCGACTGACATCGAGAAGGAAATCAAGGAAGAGACAGGCGAAGATGCGCCATATTTCTATAAATTCATTTCTGCTCTGAGCACGCCACTATCCCGTTGGGCTACGCTCGAAACCAGAGCATATGCCTATGGGCATTGCCTGCTAAGCGGGTACATGGGGCTACGGCCAACCGACCCAGACACCGTCTTCTATGAAGACATCATGCGAAAAAGGTACGGGCGGGAGAAGGCGGAGGAAATCCTGTCGCGGGACGTGCATCACATGCTCATCTACCCATGCCTCTCGGTGCAGCCTGCATTTCAGCAATTGCGGGCGATCCGGCCGCTTGGACCGGACAAGACGTTGACCGAACTTTGGCATTTCCGGCTTAAAGGCGCCCCGGAGCCGATCTATCGCCGCTCGCTCGCTTACTACAACCTGATCAATTCGCCCTCAACTTTGGTCAACGCCGACGACCTGATCAATTTCTGGCGCTGTCAGGAAGGATTGAACGGCGAGCAAGCGAGCGAATGGGTCAGTTTTCACCGCAACGCAGGTCAGGACAGCGCTTCAGACGACGTTACCAAGTCGGTGAATGGTCTCAGCGAAATGCCGATGCGCGAGATGTTCCGCGCCTGGTCGGAATACATGAAGGAAGGAACGGCAAGTGTCCGCTGACCAGGCTGTTTTCACCGCATCCAGGACCGCAGCAGCGTCCAATTTGGTCTCGACCCACGACCTGAAAGACGAGGTCGAACAGTTTCTCTATCGACAAAGCGAGTTTCTCGATTCCCGCAATTGGGCCGGATGGTTGGACCTTTTCGCCCCGACCGGCATCTACTGGATACCGGCCCATCCCGACGATCCGTCGCCCGACGGACGACCGTGCATCTGCTGCGAAGACCGTTATCTCATGCGCACGCGCATCAAGCGCCTGTGTAATCCCAAGGCTTGGTCGCAGCTTCCGCCGCATCGAACCAGCCATGTCGTTTCCAACGTCTCAATTGTCAATCACGGGGCGGAGAACGGCGTTCTCGTCGTTCAATCCCGGTTCCATATGGTCGAACTGAGATGGGATAAGCAGCGCTACATGGCTGGGCGTTACCAGCACCATCTCGTTCGGGCCAACGAGGATTTCAAAATCAGCCTTCAGAGGGTTGACCTATTGAACTACGACGCACCCCTGGACTATGTGCTTCAGTCGTGGGTTTAGGAATGGCCTGGATGCTCGGCTAATCAGACCGGGTCGGCCGGTTTCGCCGCGCCTTGCCGGCGATTGTCGCTGCTCAAGAGTTCAGCCAATTGCGCGCGGGCCTACGTAAACGCTCTTCGTTTAGAGGTCCCAAGAATCAGGAATCCGTCGGGATAATTCGGGTTCCCCACGATATACCGCGGTTCTAAAAGGGGATGATCCTCTAGTATTGCCTCGCGCTCCTGCTCAGGCATGTCCTGAAGACCAAGGCGCCGCGGGAGCGGGTAGAGGAGAGACAAGAACCGGAAAGTCGTTTCTTCGGCGAGAGTGAGCGGTTCTGCCCCATAAGGAGCCGCTCGCCTCCGTTGTCGAAGATTAGATAGTCGCTCGCGGGCTGCCATTTCAGGGCCCACCACAAAGCTGTCATGCCTTGCTCCTCGGATCGCCTCTTCCAGGTCCTCCTCTGCCGTGAGCACCTTCTGGTCCAGGCGCCGTTTTTGTAAAATCTTAAGCCGATCGTTGTCCCAGATTATCTCGGCGTGGACCTCGGTGCGATCAACATAGTACTTCAAACGGTATTTCGTTGGGCATGGGCACTGCAACAATTCCGTGATGTCCTTTATGCGAGCCTCAAGTTTGCGGGCTTTCTGCGCGACGGCGTACGGGGTTAGTTTTTTCGCAAGGGGAAGGCAAGCTAGCTTCAGTTTGCTATCGCGCAATTCGGCGGCAAGCTGAGGATCGACGGCAAAACCGCATTCGTCGGCGAGGAAATTTGCCCCGACGGAGCGTTTTCCCTCGGATTCTTTGGCAAGAAATGCTGCGCCACCCGCGAGGCGGCCCCGTGACGTTCTTCGGGACTAGCGCCCGTATCCTGCGCGACGCCAAGAAGGAAATATAGTGCTTCTAAGCTCGCCGCGCCTTTCTTGCTCCATCTGCCGCTTCCATTCGTACCGGATTTCCCAGCGCAATTATTCTTTGATCGCAAAGTCGCAGCGCGGGAGCACTTTTGCGGCTACAGCCATCCGCGTGTCCGCGGGCAGCGTCTGGTCCTCCCTCAGGATCGAAAGCAGCTCATGAGGGGCCGCCTTCGGATTGGCTAAAGCGGCCGCTATGATTCTCTCGGTTAAGACTGTTCTTTTGTTCGGTGTCAGGCGCTGACGGCCGCCGCGACGCTCGCCTGGTTTCGAGCCTCTGGGCATTGTTGTTCTTGATTACTCCTTTTCGGTAGCGGGTTTCGCACGCTCGGCCGATAGCCGATGACCGCGCGTCGATGCTGGAGCCACAGATTAACTGGCAAACCGTTTAGCAACTGGTTGCTATGGATAGCTACTTGAAAGCTACTTGATTGCTATTCGACTGCTATTCCATCGTGGCTCTGACGATGTCCCTGTGCTCTCGCGATAGTTCTTTAACGCAATTTAAACCATCGCACCTGATCAAGCACAGCAATGGTGTTGCAGCAAAGCTTGGTCCCATATATGTGGCACGTTGGTGAAAAGCAAGTGGCGGGGGTCTCGTCTCGCGGTTATAAATTGTAGCATTGGAGGAACGACTTTTTTAGTGGCAGTTGTGTCGATAGCCAGGCGTCAGCCCAGTTCGGCGAGCCGGGCCTCGAGAAAGCGCCGCTCCGGTTCGAGGTCGACGCCCTTTAGCGCCTGCCGATAGGCTTCGATCGCTTCGTCGCGCCGGCCCAAGCGCCGCAGCAGATCGCCGCGCACCGCCGGAAGGATGTGATAGCCGTTGAGCGCGCCGCGTTGGCCGATCGAATCGACCAGGCGCAGCGCCCGTTCCGGCCCATCGACCATCGCAACAGCGACCGCATGGTTGAGTTCGATCACCGGCGAGGGATGTATGCGCATCAGCACTTCGTAGAGCGCGGCGATTTGCGGCCAATCGGTATCCTCATAGCGCGGCGCGCGCATGTGCAACGCCGCGATTGCCGCTTGCACCGCGTAGGTGCTCGGCCGCACCAGCGCGCGCAGCGCCGCTTCGATCCTGCCCAGGCCTTCGGCGATCTGCGCCTGGTCCCAGCGCGAGCGGTCCTGCAATTCGAGCAGGATCGCGTCGCCGTCGGGCGTCGTGCGCGCTTCGCGTCGCGCATCGTGGAGCAACATCAGCGCCAACAGCGCATTGGCTTCCGCGCGGCTGGGCATGACCTCGACCACCAGTCGGCCGAGGCGGATGGCCTCGCGGCAAAGCTCGGCGCGGATGAGATTTGGTCCCGATGTGGCCGCATAGCCTTCGGTGAAGATCAGATAAATCACCGCCAGTACGCCATCGACGCGATCGGCGATCAATTCCAGCGACGGCACCTGATAGGGGATCCCGGCATCGCGGATCTTGCCCTTGGCGCGCACCAGCCGCTGCGCCATGGTTTTCTCCGACACCAGGAACGCCTTGGCGATTTCCGTGGTGGTCAGCCCGCAGATCGTCCGCAGCGTCAGGGCGATTTGAGCGTCTTCCGGCAGGGCAGGGTGGCAGCATGTGAAAATGAGGCGCAAAACATCGTCTTGCAAAATAGTGTCTGCGGCGTCGCCTTCAGGAAACCATGCGCCAATCTGCTGATCGGACATCAGGTCGGCTTCGATTTGCTCGCGCTTGGCGAGAAAGCGCATGTGCCGCCGCAGCCGATCGATCGCCTTGTGGCGGCCGACATTGACGAGCCAGGCGCGGGGATTTGCCGGGATGCCTTCGCTTGGCCACTGCGCCAGCGCGGCGGCGAAGGCATCCTGCATGGCATCTTCGGCGAGTTCGAAATCGCCGAGCAGGCGGATCAGCGTGGCCAGAACGCGGCCGCTTTCATTGCGGAACAACACTCCGATCTGATCCGCCATGTCCGACCGTCATTCCCAACCGTCAACTCGACTGCGAGGGGCTTTGTTCGCGGCGCTGATCTTTCGATCCGCCGGGAGCTCAAGCGTACGCGGCCGCAATTGTTGACCTTAGTTGTACACCATGATCGGGCGCACTTCGATCGAGCCGGTCTTGGCCGAAGGCACGCGGGCCGCGATGCCCAGCGCCTGGTCGAGATCTTTGGCGTCGATCAGGTAGTAGCCGATCAAGGCCTCGCGGGTCTCGGCGAACGGCCCATGGGTCGTTACCGGTTTGCCGTCCTTGAGCCGCACCGTGGTCGCGGTGGAGGTCGGCTGCAGCGCGTCGCCCGCCTTGAAGTTGCCGCTCTCGATGATGGATTTGGTGAATTTGCCGTATTCTTCCATCATTTTGGGACGGTCGACATTGCCGCGGTTGGATTCGTTTTCGTAAATGAGGAGCAGATATTGCATAGGCTATCCTTTCGCTGCTTGTGTTGCGATCAGCCTATAGTCGAACGGGCGAGGGCAAAATCGACAGCGGCTTTTACCGCCCGATAAATTAGTTCCAAGCCAGGCCGACGTCGAGTTCAGGCGTGCCGGCTCAAAAGAGGAACCGTTCCGGTTGAAAGCGCAATCGACGTTGGTCACATACGCCTGAGGATCGCCCGGAATGCTCCAGGCTAGCCGCCGCAACACTGTTTTGGTGCTTATCGTAGTGACCGTCGGCATCGTCCTGTACGGTCTGCTCGCCTATTTCCTGCTGCCGCTGACGTGGAAGCGCTACGAGCATCAAAAACGGCTGACCGGCTTGCCGATGGTCACGCGCAACGGCGAGGGCATTCCGGGCGATCCGATCAATGTCGGCCTGGTCGGATCGAAAGACGACCTCCTTTGCGGCATGAATGCAGCGACATGGTATCCGGCCGATCCGATCACGCTGCGCTCGAGTATCGCGATTGTCGGCAGCGTATTGCTCGACCGGCCGTACCACGATGCGCCGGTCAGTCATCTGTTTTATGAGGGCCGGCGCGAAGATCTGGCGTTCGAAAAGCCGGCCGGCAAGAGCGCTGACCGCCGCCACCACGTGCGTTTCTGGAAAGTGCTCGACCGCGGCGAGGACGGGCGCGCGGTCTGGCTTGGCGCGGTGACCTTCGATCGCGGCGTCGGCTTCAGCCATCACGACGCGCGGATCACCCATCACATCGCGCCCGACATCGATGCCGAGCGCGACTTGCTGACCGCCGATCTCACCGCCGCGAAAGTCGTCACCAGCATCTACCAAGTCAGCGGCATCGGGCCGACACTCAACGGACGCAATGCCGGCGGCGACCGCTACCACACCGACGGCGAGATCAAAATCTCGGTCCTGGTCGATGGCTGCGCGCAGCGAAGTGCGACAACGGACGTTGTCGCCAACCCGCCGCTGGTCGAGATGAGGAATCTGGCCTGGTCGGCGGTGACGAAGATCCTGCTGCCCGAACCGACAGAACCATAGCAAGTGTGCGGTCAGCGAAAAGCGAAACGCGGCCGCCTGTGTTGAACGCCGACTGCGAGAAGCCGCGCGGCTGCTTTTATTGTGGAACGGCCGTCTTCTGACAGTCACCCGAACCTGTCGCTGGCAATCCGCGCTCGGGATACGAAGCCGCTGCGGGTCCGCCTGTTTAGCGTCTAGGACGATCTTTCCAAGGCGCCGTAGCGTTACCAATCGCATTCAGCTTTCGCGAAGGCCCTTTTGAGGCCCGAAGCGCGTCTGCTGCGCCCCGCGCAAAGGCGGCTTTCTACTCAGCAACAAACGACGGAGAAGACACGTGCTGTACGAACAGCCGCGTGACAGATCGCTTGCGCGCGACCGTGCCGCGTTCGCGAGCCCGGCGATGATCTTCACGCCGCAAGGTCTGATATTGGGCGCGGGCACGATCCTGGTGTCGGCCGACGGCATCCGCAAGCTGGAAAGCTTGAAGGGGCGAGAACAGGGGGTGCTTGCGCTTTTGTCCGCCGCCTACGGCACGGCAGTTGCGTCCTCCGTTCTCACCAACATCGAACGCGCCGCAAAATCCTGGAGCGAGGGCGACGATTGCGGCGCCCATATTCATCTGGCGCATACCGGGCTACATCCACTCGATGATTTCCAGAGTGCGGCTTATCGATTGCGCATGGCGCGCGGCGCGCTCGACCATGGCGCGTCGCCGCGCGCCGTGTTTGAAGCGCTGCATCTCGACGCCCGTTACATCGACACGCTTGAAAAACTCTATAACCAGGACCAGCCGCGCGTGCCGGCCGGCAGCGGTCGGATTAGCGGACAGTGGACGCGGCTGCTCTCCTGGATGGCCGGACTTAACGCCGCGGATGTTGTGGAATTCGGCCTCTTTGCTGCGCGCATGGCACGTCTAGCAACGCCCGCCGGCGGTGCCGCTGCGGTCTTCGGGCTTTTGTTCATTCCGTCGCCCAACAACGTGCATGTCGAAGGCGAGGTGCCGGAAATTCCAGGATTGCGCTATTCTTGGAATCGCGACGAGGCGAGTCTGCTTCTGACATACGACCGCCCGGGCGGCGCGCGGCGCGCCGTCGCCTTGCGCATAAAGGACGACGACCTCATCGACGAAAAGGGAAGAGTTGTTGGCAAGGTCATCGGGGGCAACAGGATCACGATCGACACGTCAGCTATACTGCCCGATCTGGTGAAGCAGGACGAGCCTAGGCTGTGCCCGGCGCCCAAGCCCGACCGGCCGGGCAGCGATCGAGGCAAGACGTACGAGGAAGACCGCGCGCGACAATATGAGGATTTCGTTAAGCGTTTAATCAACCCGCCTCCCGAGGGGCCAACCCCCAGTGGATATGTCTACTATCTGCCGAATCCAGAACAGAGCGGCAAGCCGGTCAGCTATGACGATTGCGAGTGGAAGACCGGCCGCATCATGTTCGAAATCAAAGGCGAGACATATGCGAAGTTGCTGACCGAACACTTTAGCGAAGAGAACACAGAGGATGAAATACTGAAGCAATCCGCACGTCAGATCGCGGCAAGCGGCGGAAGGCCGATCGTTTGGGTTTTCGCGGAGAAAGAGGCGGCACAAATTGTGCGCAAGCTCCTTGACACGACAGGCAAAGGCCGTGAGTGCATCACGGTCGTGTACATTCCCTGGACAATGAGGAGCCCATGACAGGGGAATCATACTATGAATATTTCATTTGCTCGACATGGCCGGGTCGCGCGGAAACGCCAGCCGCGATCGGCGCGAAATTCCTGGAAACGCTTAATGACTTAAGCAGGATCGATCCCATTTTTAGAGATTGGAAAATTGCTGATCACCCAAAACTGAAATCCGGAGATTTGATGACTGATAGCCTGAACATAAGGGCTACTCCGCTTGCTTCTGCGCGGCCGCGCATCGCTGAGATCATCGAAAACAACGTCTACCGGGACGATTTCAACGAGCGCGATCCAGACTGCGGCTACAGCGCATTCGCCGCGACGAGCGAACGCGGCGGCCCTCGCGTGGCGAAGATGTCGATCTATACTGGTGGCAAATATTACGATGGGCGTACGAAATTTCAATTCGGAGGGCGTTATGGAGAGCCGCCCGATCTTACAATCGTGACCTATCCGCTGTTCAGGGCGGTGCTGCTGGCGATCAATGCGGTCTGGCGCGCGCCATGGGCCTGCGCGCAGGCTTTTCGATCCGGCACCATTTCCGTGCCCGGGGCGGAAATCGTGCCCGGCATGGTGGGGACAAGGATTGATAGCATTACACAGGTCCCGCTCGATCCGACGTTCCCCAAAAGCATCTTCCACATTCCCTGGATCGCCTACCTCTCGGCCGAACACGCCGACGGTATCGCTCTGCTGCGCGACATCGTCGCTGAGCGCACGCCCGATGGCGGGCTTCTGATGAGCGCCACCACCGATCGGCTCGACCCGATGAATCCCGAGCATGTGCGACGCGCGCGCATTATTACTGAGGCGATGATCGCCCATTTTGACGCATCTTCAGGGTTGAGCAGGAGTGCGCGGGCCCATCAATAAGCCGCGATCATCTCGTCGGACACGCTCACCACGCCGGGCACGCCCTCGGCGAGCGCGATCAGCGCTTTATGCTCCTCTTGCGAGCCGACCAAGCCCCAGAGGTGGACGATGCCGCTATTGACGATCACGTTGCGCTGGCCGAAGCCGGTCCAGTCCTGATGACCGAGCTTGTCCAACAGCGTCGAGCGGATTTTGCGATCAGCATCGGCGCCTGAGCCGCCGCTGGCGGGCGTGCGCGACGACGCCAGCGCCTGGATGAGGTTGGACCGGCTGACAACGCCGACGAGTTTGCCGCCGCGCAGGATCGGCACACGCTTGATGCGGTGCCGCTCGAGGATCGTTGCGATCTCCCCCACCGGCGTATCTTCCGCCGCCGAAACGACATCGGTCGACATGACTTCCTCGACGCGCCGGCCGTGCGACTTGGTGAATTCGCCGGCAAGCGTCGAGGCCGGCGTCACCGCTTCGAGCCACCATGGGCGCTGCTTTTCGGTGCCGATCTCCTCGCGATGCAGGAGATCTGCTTCGCTGATCACGCCGACCACATTTTCGTTGGTGTCGACGACCGGCAGTGCACTGACGTCATGCTCGGCGAGAAGCCGCACCGCTTCGGCAACCGGGTCGCCCGGTTTCACCGTGACGACGTCGCGCACCATGACATCCAACGCTTTCATCTGTGCCTCCTGCCGCCCGGCTTGCTCGCCGGAGCGGCTTCGAGCAAAGGCCTGTTGGGTTACATCCGTGTGACGGCGGTGAGCACGATCCCGACAAAGCCCGCGCCGCACTTGATGCGGGGCGGACGCCGGTTTTCGGAAACGAACATGCTCCCCTGCAACAGCCGGACCACGATCGGATTCAATTGATCGATCGCAACCTAGGCCTTGTTGTAGTCGTGGAGCACGCGGCCGTAGGGCAGCGTCAGATCGGCGACGAAATGATGCGCGCCGATGATCTTGCGGACGGGAAAATCGGCGACCGGCGCGTTCACATGCGGAACCAGATGCAAGCGGCCCGGTCCGAGCCAGGAGCCTTTGACCACGATGTCGGTCAGATTGTAGGCGACCAGCTGGCAGATTTCCGGGTGCCCATCGACGCCGGGAATGAGTTTGAGATTGATCTGCGTCTTCGCCAGCATCGCCGTGGTGCGCTCGCCGTTTCCGGCCATGGCTTCGTGCTTATAGCCCATCGTTCCCATGGCAACGAGTTGCCCGGCATATTCCAGCGTGCCGGTCAGCGTGTCCTTGACGATTTCCAGCTTGGGATGGGCGTACTTCTTCGGGAAACCCCAGATCTCGCGGCCGGCGGAGATCGGCGGATCGTCGTCGAGATACATCTGCACGACGAAGTTGGCTTCCTCGCCCTGAAAGCGGCAGGGCAGCACCATCCCGGATTCGGTGTAGTCGCCGAAGCCGGAACTGTCCGGCATCTTGATCCACTCGTAATGCACCAGCGGTCGGTCGACCGGCTCGAGCGGTTCCGGAAGCTGATCGCGCACGATCTCCGGATCGGTCTCGTAAGTGATGACCATGAATTCGCGATGGATGAAGCGATAGGGTCCGGCCGGATAGCTCGGCCCGCTGGCCGGCATCGACGGCAGCTTGAGAATATCTTCTTTGCGCATGACGGCTAGTGATTCCTGAGTTGGCGCGCGCCCTTGGCGGAAAACCGGTGGCCGCTATTCCGGGCCATGCGCTAATGCGCGGTCCAGCCGCCGTCGATCGGCAGCAGAGCGCCGGTGATTGAGGCGGCGTCGTCGGAGCAGAGGAACGTGGTCAGCGCCGCGATCTGGGAGACCTCGACGAACTCCTTGGTCGGCTGCGCGGCCAACAGCACGTCCTTCATCACCGCCTCTTCGCTGATGCCACGAGCCTTCGCCTGCTCGGGTATTTGCTTTTGCACGAGGGGAGTGAGGACGTATCCCGGACAAATCGCGTTCGCCGTCACGCCGTGCTCGGCCAGTTCGAGCGCGACCGTCTTGGTCAGTCCGGCGAGGCCGTGTTTGGCCGAGACGTAGGCCGACTTGAACGGGGAGGCGACCAGCGCGTGCGCCGAGGCGACATTGATGATGCGCCCCCAGCCGTTCTTCTTCATATCGGGCACCGCCAGCCGGCAGGTGTGAAACGCGCCCGAAAGGTTGATCGCGATAATCGCGTCCCACTTGTCGACCGGAAAATCCTCGATCGGGTCGACATGCTGGATGCCGGCATTGTTGACCAGGATATCGACCCCGCCGAATTCGGCGCGCGTCTGCTCGACCATGTCCTCGATCTCGTCGGGATCGGCGATATTGGCGCTGGAATACATCACGCCGACATTGTGCTGCCGCTTGAGATCGCTGACGATTTTGTCGATCGCGTCAGCCGGGCCGAAGCCGTTGAGCACGATATTGGTGCCGGATCCGGCGAGCGCGGTCGCGATGCCAAGCCCAATTCCACTGGTCGAGCCGGTGACGATGGCGGTTTTGCCTGCCCGCATCTCATTCCCCCTCAAGCGACACAAAGCCCGAGCGACAACCAAAGCGGAGAATGTGAAAGGACGCCGACAGTGTTGTGACAGTCGCCATATTTCATTTTGTCATTTGGCCGTCACTCGCTTTGGCAAAGGTACACCTCCGCGCCTTTGCCCATTCGAGTAACCCCCATGCACGACGTCCGCACCCGTCCGACCGACCGTCCGTCGCGTCCTGTTGCCGAAGGCGAGGGTTGGCGTCCGGAGCGTTGCGACCGCGTCGCGCTCGTTTTGCAGGGCGGCGGTGCGCTCGGCGCCTATCAGGCCGGCGTCTATCAGGCGATGCACGAGGCCGGCGTCGAGCCGGACTGGGTATCGGGCGTTTCCATCGGCGCCATCAATTCGGCCATCATCGCCGGCAATCCGCCCAAGCGGCGTCTGCGCCAGTTGCAGACGTTTTGGGAATTGATCACCGAGCGGAAAATCTGGCCGTTCACGCCGGACGGCGACATTTTCCGCAAGGCCCGCAATGCCCATAGCTGTCTTGTCACCAGCGTCGCCGGCCAGCCGGGCTTTTTCTCGCCGCGCTTTCCCAATCCCTGGATGAGCCTGACCGGCGCGACCAGCGCGACGAGCTATTACGACAGCGAGCCGCTGCGCGACACGCTGCTGGAGCTGGTGGATTTCTCGCTCATCAACGAACGCGTCAGTCGGTTTTCGGTCGGCGCGGTGAACGTCCTGACCGGCAATTTTGTCTATTTCGACAACGCCAAGGAAGAGATCGAGCCCGAGCACATCATGGCGAGCGGCGCGCTGCCGCCGGCGCTGCCGATGGTCAAGATCGGAACCGATCATTTCTGGGACGGCGGCATCGTCTCCAACACGCCGCTGCAACATCTGCTCGATCAGGACGACAAACTGAATACGCTGGTGTTCCAGGTCGACCTGTTCAGCGCCCGCGGCGTGCTGCCGCGCGACATTCAGGAAGTCTTGGCGCGGCACAAGGACATCATCTATTCGTCGCGGACCCGCTACACGACCGACGTCTACCGGCGCATCCACAATCTGAAAATGTTGCTGGCGAACGCGCTGTCAAAAGTGCCTGCCGACCAGCTTCACGACGATGACCGCAAGCGGCTCGAGCAACTCGCCGACCTGCCGGAAATCACCATCCTTCACATCATCTATCAGCAGAAGGCCTACGAGGGCCACGCCAAGGATTACGAGTTCTCCGGCACCTCCATGCGCGAGCATTGGCAGAGCGGCTACGAAGATACCCGCCGGACGCTCAAGCGTCAGGAATGGATGGCCATGCCGCCGCCCGGCTCCGGCGTGCTGGTCCACGACGTGCACCGCCAGCAGGAAGATTGAAGTCTTCTTTCGAAGTCAAACCTCGATATTCTCAGGCCGGATGTAACCAGGCCATTTTCTTTTCCGGCACGCTGATCTTGCGAAGAGCGGCAGCGACGAGGCAACCCAGTAGCTGGATTGCTTCGCTTGCGCTCGCAATGACGAAGTTCGTCGCCTGAGCTGCATCCTCATTTTGTGCTGAACCGATCCGACGCCTTCGCTGCCGGGCGAAGAACGCGCTTCTGCGGCTTGTCGGGCACTAGAGGTGGTTATACCAACAGGAACCATGACCCCGAAGCAGCGAGAAATTGTCGAAGCGGTGCGTACCTGGGCCAAGACGCTGCGAAATCCCGTTGAATTCATCATCAACGAGAAATAGGCCACGCAATGTTGATCAAATGCTATTTGCGCGAGGGCACCGTCTACGTGCCAACAGTCGTCCGCCGCGCATCGAGCCCTATCTATAATATCATCGAGCCCATCGCCGTCGTTGCCCTCAACGATCCCGATGCTGTTCGAGAGGCATTATTGAAGTCGCTGAACCGGGGTAACGCCCTCGTATCCGACCCAGATCCTCGGGATCGCGACGCGCCGCCGGCGATTCTGAAATACGCACGGGTGCGTAGCTGGTCGGCGTTCTTTCGGAATGCTTTCTCCTGGAGCATCACGCAGGAGGATGGCGTTTATCAGATCCAGGGCCATCGGAAGAATCCCAAAGGCTATTGGGAAGAAGACCAGAGCCAGAAAGTCCAATTTCCGCGCCGGGCGACGCACCAGCATGTGATTGATCGCATGCTCGCGATCCTGCAGGAGACGGCGCGTGCGGTGCCGAACTCAAGCGGCCGAGCGGCGGATTAATTGCTTGTGTTAATGCGGATGACCTGCTGTCGGCGGGTTTCCGATTCCAGCCTGCGCCGGGATCTAAAAGCGCCGGCCGAAGCCGCCGCGCATGCCGCCCGCGATCAACGAGATCAGGAACAAAACCAGGGCGACGAAGAACACGATCTTTGCAATGCCCACGGCCGCGCCAGCGATGCCGCCGAAACCGAGGACACCTGCGATCAGCGCGATGATCAATAATGTGACGACGAGGCTCAGCATCGTAGGCGCTCCGTTGTTGCCAAGCTATGAACGCCGCTAAGGCCGCACCGGTTCCCGGGGCAGCATGTTAGATCTGATCCGGATCGTCCTTTGGCGGAAACAGCAACGTGCTTAGGACAATAATGAGCATGAGCGTCGCATAAATCTGCCATTGGGCATTGTGCAGCGCGGCGGTGAATTGTCCGCACAGGCGGTCGATATCGCCGAGCAGTGAAAAACTCTCGTTCATTTGGCGCCCCCACCGCGTGCTTCGCGGCCGGGCTTAGCCATTGATTCCCGATGCGAGCGAAAATGAGGCCCGGCCGAGAGTTCCATGCCCGGGCGTGCCCAACATTTCGACCGCGCATGCCGCAATGCGCGGCACTGGCTCCCGGCGCGGGATAAATAGTTAGTTGTATCAATAGGTTGCTGGCTGGCACGTCGCTTGCTGCGATGCCGCAAGAGGGAATTCGCCTCGTCGATAGCTTCTTAGGTTGAGCGTCTCGGCGGGCGCTGCGCATTGGAGCCGGGACATGGATTACATCAAGCCTGCGGACGTCGCCTCCGCCATGGTGAATGCCGGGCGGACCAAGCTTGCTTTGTCGCCGCTCGACTTGATCATTCGCGGCGGACTTGCGGGCGCGATCCTTGCGGCGGCGACAAGTTTCGCCATCACCGGTGCGGTGCAGACCGATCAGCCGCTGGTCGGCGCCCTGATCTTTCCGGTCGGCCTCATCCTCATCGTGCTGCTCGGCCTTGATCTCGTCACCGGCAGCTTTGGTTTGCTGCCGCTGCCATGGATCGAGAACGATACCGACGCCAAGACCATGCTGGCCAATTGGGGCTGGGTCTTCCTCGGCAATCTGATCGGCAGCGTCGTCTATGGCGGACTGTTGGCGATCGCGCTCACCAATTTCGGCGCCACCGCGCCGGCCGGCGTGGCCGCCAAAATCATCGCCATCGCCCAAGCCAAGACGACCGGATACGAGGCGCTCGGATTCGCCGGCCTGGTCACCGTGTTCGTCAAGGCGATCCTGTGCAACTGGATGGTCTGCCTCGCCATCGTCGCGGCCATGACCACGTCGTCCACGATCGGCAAGATCGCTTGCGCCTACATGCCGATCTTCATCTTCTTCGCCCAAGGTTTTGAGCACTCGGTCGTCAACATGTTCATCATCCCGACCGGCATGATGATGGGCGCCAAGGTCACCGTCGCCCAATGGTGGCTGTGGAATCAAATTCCGGTCACGCTCGGCAATCTCATCGGCGGCTTCATCTTTACCGGGCTCGCGCTCTACATCACCCATAAGCCCCGCGCCGCCGCGCCCGCGCCGCTGACGGCGCCGACGCGGGTGCCGGCCGAATGAACGAGGCCGACCTCAAGCCCGCGGCCGCCGACCAATCCGGCGATTTCAGTGCCGAACAGAAGCGCTACCTGGAAGGCTTCGTCGCCGGCGTGCAGATCGCCAAGGCGGCCAAAAGCGTTGCCGGCGCTGCGGCTGCCGGCAGCACGCCTGCGGCTGCCGGAGCCGACCGGCCCGGACGCGGCCGGGCTCAAAGCGCAGGATCGCGTTCTGGCCGCCGGCAAAAAGCTTTCGGATCAGGAAAAATTCAAGCGCGAGCAGCATCCCTTCGACACCTACGAGCGCCTGAAAGATCACGCCGCCAAGGGCGAATATCCAAAGCCGCCGGATAATTTTCGCTGGCGTTTCTTCGGCTTGTTCTACGTCGCGCCGAACCAGAACTCCTACATGTGCCGGTTGCGGATCCCGAACGGCATCCTCAACGCGGCGCAGTTCGCCGGCGTCGCCGATCTCGCCGAACGTTATGGCGGCGGCTACGCGCATGTGACGACGCGCGCCAATCTGCAGATCCGCGAAATCGAGGCGGGCAACGCGGTCGCGGTGATCGAGGCGATCCAGGATCTGGGCTTGTGCTCGCGCGGCTCCGGCGCCGACAATATCCGCAACGTCACCGGCACGCCGACCGCCGGCATCGATCCGCAAGAGCTGATCGACACGCGCCCGTTCGCGCGCGAATGGCACTTCCACATCCTCAACGATCGCTCGCTTTACGGCCTGCCGCGCAAATTCAACGTCGCCTTCGACGGCGCCGGCACGATCGCCGTGCTGGAGGATACCAACGATATCGGCTTCCAGGCGGTGCAGGTGAATGACGGTTTCGGGCTATCGCCCGGCGTCTGGTTCAAGCTCTGTCTCGGCGGTATCACCGGCCACCACGATTTCGCCCGCGACACCGGCGTGCTGGTGCAGCCGAAGGATGCCTGCAAGGTTGCCGACGCCGTCGTGCGTCTCTTTATCGAGCACGGCGATCGCACCGACCGCACCAAGGCGCGGCTGAAATACGTGCTCGACGCCATGGGCATCGAGACGTTCGTCGCTCTGCTGGAACAAAAACTCGGCCGAAAATTCGATCGCGCCGTGCCCGGCGCATTGGCGCCGCGCCCCGCCTTCGATCGCACTGCGCATATCGGCGTTCACGCCCAGAAGCAGGCCGGGCTGAACTGGATCGGCGTCGTTGTGCCGGTCGGGCGGATGTCGGTCGAGCAGATGCGCGGGCTTGCCGCGATCGCCCGCGAACTCGGCGACGGCGATCTGCGGCTGACGGTCTGGCAGAACCTTTTGATCTCCGGCGTCCCGACCGAGAAATTGCGCGAGGCGCAAGCGCGGATCGAGGCGCTCGGCCTTGCGATCCATACCAACGCCATCCGTTCTGGCCTCGTCGCCTGCACCGGCAATACCGGCTGCAAGTTTGCGGCGTCCGATACCAAACGCCACGCCGAGGAGATTGCGCGCTGGTGCGAGACGCGCGTCGCCGCTCGACACGCCGGTCAATATTCATCTGACCGGTTGCCATCATTCCTGCGCGCAGCATTTCGTGTCCGAGATCGGGCTCCTGGCCTGCAAGGTCCAGGTCAGCGAAGACGACGATCCGCTCGAGGGCTATCACATCCTGGTCGGCGGCGGCTTTGGCCCGGACGCGGCGCTCGGCCGCGAGCTTTATCGCGATGTCGTCGCCGACGAAGCGCCGCGCACGGTCGCGCGCATCCTCAAAGCCTATCTTGCGCATCGCGCCTCTCCCGGAAGAGACATTCCTCACGTTTTCGCGCCGGCACGAGATCGACGCGCTCAAGGCGATGGCGGCGCTTGAGGCCGCCGAATGAGCGCATCGCCGCGGCCGCCCATCCCATCGCTGATTCCTGAATCGGCGCCGTTCACGCCCGAGCAGCGCACTTGGCTCAATGGCCTTTTTGCCGGCTTGTTTGGTCTGCCGGAAAGCGTCACGCCGGTATCGAATGCCGACGCCGCGAGGCTTCTGGCCGGCCTGCTCGATGGGACGACGTCGGCCGCCACTCCGGCGCAGGCCGGCGCGGACGTTGATGATGGAGCGCCTTGGCACGATCCGGTCATGCCGCTCCCGGATCGCATGAAGCTTGCCGAGGGCAGGCCGCTGCCGCGCCGGCTGATGGCGGCGATGGCGCAGCAGGATTGCGGCCAGTGCGGCTACAATTGCAACGACTATGCGGACGCGCTGTTTGCCAAATCGGAGAAGCGGCTGAATTTGTGTGTGCCCGGCGGCAAGGACACCTCGCGCACGCTCAAGCAGCTTTATCAGGAACTCGACGGCTGCTCCGGCAATCGAGTCCGCTGCGACTCCAGCACAAGCGAGTCCGACGCCGACCGCATCGCCCGGCCGCTCCCGCGACCATCCGGTCTACGCCACGTTCCTGTCGCGCCGCCGGCTCAACAAGCCCGGCTCGGAAAAAGAAACCTGGCATATCGACATCGATCTCGCCGGCACGGACTTGGACTACACCGTCGGCGATTCATTCGGCATTTTTCCCGCCAACGATCACGACCTCGTCGCTGCGGTACGCGCGGCGCTCGACGTGCCGGCAGACTTTCCCATCGGTGACCGCACATTCGCCGAGGTGCTGACCGACGGCGTTTCGCTCGCGCCGGCGCCGGACATGCTGTTCGAGCTCATCTCCTATTTGACCGGCGGCGAGCGGCGGCAGAAGGCGAAGCGGCTTGCGGCCGGCGAAGATCCGGACGGCGATGCCGCGGCACTCGACGTGCTGGCGGCCTTGCACAAATTTCCCGGCATCAGGCCCGACCCGGAAGCGTTCATCGAAGCGCTCGACGTGTTGCAGCCGCGCGTCTATTCCATCTCCTCATCGCACCGTTGCAATCCCGGCCGCGTCTCGCTCACCGTCGACGCCGTGCGCTACGAGATCGACCAGCGCGCGCGGCTCGGCGTCTGCTCGACCTTTCTCGGCGGGCGCGTCGCTCCCGGCGACAAGATCAGGGTCTATGTGCAAAAGGCCCAGCATTTCGCGCTGCCGGACGATCCGTCCAAGCCCATCATCATGATCGGGCCGGGCACCGGCGTCGCGCCGTTTCGCGCATTCCTGCAGGAGCGGCAGGCGACCAACGCGCCGGGCCGCAATTGGCTGTTCTTCGGCCACCAGCGCAGCGACTACGATTTCTTCTACGAGGAAGAATTCGTGGCGATGCGTGCGGCCGGCCACCTGACGCGGCTGACGCTTGCCTGGTCGCGCGACGGCAAGGAGAAGACCTACGTCCAGCATCGCATGCGCGAAGTCGGACGCGATCTTTGGTCCTGGCTCAACGATGGCGCGCACCTTTATGTGTGCGGCGATGCGTTGCGCATGGCCAAGGACGTCGAGGCCGTCCTGACCGAGATCGTCGCCCAGCAAAGCGGCCGCACGCCGGCCGAGGCGGTGAAGTTCGTCGCGGAATTGAAAGCGCAGGGGCGATATCAGGCGGATGTATATTAGGCCGCGGTTTTAAGATCCTGCCGCGGCTCCAGCAGCATCTTCAGGCCGTAGCGCGGCCGCAGCGTGATCAAGCCCTGCGGCTCGACGGCAAAGCCCGGTTTCAGCCGCATTCGATAGCGCTGCGCGATCGTTGCGAGAATGAGCATCGCTTCCGCCATGGCGAAGGCCGCGCCGATGCAGATGCGCGGCCCGGCGCCGAACGGAAGATAGGCAAAGCGCGGGCGCGCCGCTGCGCGCTCGGGCGCAAATCGCTCGGGATCGAAGTGGTCCGGATTCTCCCACAGCGACGGCTTGCGGTGTAATAGCCACGGCACGATCAAGACCTCGGAGCCGGCCGGAATGCGCTGGCCCAAAACCTTGTCGTCGGCGATCGGCTGGCGGCCAAAGGTGTGCGCCGGCGGATAGAGCCGCATCGACTCCTCGACCACCATGCGGGTGTAGCGAAGGTTGGCGAGATCGTCGTAACGCGGCGTCCGGCCTTGCAGCACGCCGGCGAGCTCGTCGTGAAGCTTGGCCTCGGCGCCGGGATGTTGCGACAACAGATAAAACGTCCAGGACAGCGCTTGCGACGTGGTCTCATGCCCGGCCATGAAAATAGTGACGACCTGGTCGCGCACTTCCTTTGCGGTCATGCCGCCGCCGGTTTCGGCATCGCGCGCGGAAATCAGCCGCGCCAGCAGATCCTTCGGCTCGGCATCCGGCGCGCGGCCGCGCTCGGTCAGCAGCCGATCGACCTTCTCGTCGAACTCATCGAAAACTCCGGTGGTGGGAAACGGCGCGAGCAGGCGCGCCAGCCATTGCGGCAGATGCAACAGGTCCGGCAGGCTCGGCCGCACCTTGGTCTGATAAAGATTGACGCCGGCTTCGACGACGTCGACGATCTCATCGGAATCCGAAGAGAACATCGCCCGCGAGATGATGTGCAGGGTCGCGTGCATCATCGCTGCGGCAACGTCGACCTCGCGCGGCGCCGTCATCGCGTCCCATTTCGCCAGCAGCCCCTGCGTCACCTCGGTCATGATCGGCGCGTAACCGGCGACGCTGCGCGGATCGAAGGCCGGTGCCATGATGCGGCGATGCCGGCGCCAGGTCTCGCCCTCGCTGGTCAGGAGCCCGCGGCCGAGGCCAGGCTCGAGCAGCCGGCGGCCGACTTCGGATTTGGTGTAGTTCGCGGCGTTATCCAGCACCACGTGGCGGATGGCTTCCGGCTCGTTGATGACGAACATGCGGCGCCACAAGATGCGCTGCACGATAATGTCGGCGCTGAAATCGTCCGGCCCATAGGCGGCCGCTGCATTATCGCGCATGGCGCGTAGCGATTGCCGCAACTTGGGGCGGCCCTTCCGCGGGCCTGCGGGCGCGACAACGGGAAACTCGCTGCTGTCGATGGCGCTCATGGCGGCTCGCGCTATACCGATTGGGCAGGGCTACTATACCAGACTGTCCGCCGAGAGAACGGCCGGTTTGCGGCAAAGCTATTCTTTTTGAATCCCAAAGGGTTGCTTTTGCCACACCGGTCGTTTTGTCTCGCCTTTAGCCTTGAGATCGACACGATGCAGTCGCTATAATCCTCCAATGGGGACGCAGGGGTTGTTACACGCGAGCACGGTGTTTGCTCGGCCCGCCGTTGATCATGGCGGACGAGCGCGGTTGATTCTCCTCGCGGCATCGGTCGCGATGGTGCCGTTGCTCGCCGCGTGTTCTGCTTCGTCACCGTTTTCCTCCCAAGCCAACAATCCCAATCCGAACCAGACCGCGGGCGTGCCGCCGCCGCCGAATTACACCGCGACCGCAGCCGGCCAGCCGGCTTATGCGCCGCCGCCTGGTCAACCGGGCTACGCTCCGTCTCCCGGTCAGCCCGCTTACGCGCCCCGGCCCGGGCAACAGGCTTATGCGCCACCGCCGTCCGGTCAGCCGGGCTACGCACCGCCACCGCAACCGGGTTACGCTCCCCAGCCTGCGGCGGCAGCGCCGCCGCCCGACCAGGGGACTTCGGCCGGCTCGTTCAAACAGTCTTATGTCGGTTTCCTGCAAATGTTCCGGGATCCGCCTGAACAAAATCCGTCGGCGCCGCCGGCCTATGACGCGCGTGCCTCCGTCTACCCGCAACAATCGCTCGCCGACAATTTCCGGGGTTCGAGCGATCCGGGCCAACGGCCCGATCCGTCCGCCGCCGGCTACCCGACACAGCCGCTGGTCGGCAATTCCCGACCTGCCGCGGCGCCGGCGCAGCAGGCCTACGTGCCGCATCCGCCGGGCACCTATACGCCATCGCAGCAACCTTACGTCCCGCCGCAAGGTCAGCAGAACTATCCTCCACCTCCGGCGCAGCAACAGAATTACGCGCCGCCTGCCGCTCAACCGGGCTACCCTCCGCGGCCCGGTCCGCAAAGCTACGCCGCGCCCCCGGCCCAACCCGCTTACGCCGCGCCCGCGACAGGTGCGACCGCCGCAGCGGCGCCGCCGGCGAAGCCGGATTACAGCGACTCGATGCCGTATCCGAAGCAGTCGCTTGCCGAGTTGTTCCGCGGCTCGACGGAAACGCCAACCGTGCCGCGTCCGCCGAGCACCTACACACCGTCCGGTCAGGCTTACCCGCCGCCAGCTCCGGGCCAGCCGGGCTACGGCGCCCCGCCGCCGGGCGCGACCGCCGCCGCCGCGCCGGACCCCACCAACTCATTGCCGTATCCGAAGCGATCGCTGTTCGAAGTTTTCTCGGACAAATAGCCGATCCCATCGTTTCGGCGGCTTATCAAACAAACTAAAAACTCATCTCGCCGCGCGAGACGTGAGGACGCCATTCGTCTCGCTGTCGAACTCATCGTCCGTGTTGATGTTGTTGGGACAGTTCGGGCCGCTGCATCGGCGCCGGCTTGGCTGGGGAACTAGGATTCGAACCTAGATTAACGGAGTCAGAGTCCGCTGTTCTACCGTTGAACTATTCCCCAATAATTCGCCAATGATATCAGGCGCTTATTTTTGGTTTTGCAAACGCGATACGCGCGGTCCTGCAATTCGCACCCGGCCGAGGCCCGGATTTACGGCATTGGAGCGTTCGCTGTCTACCCCTCAGCCGCTCTGACGGTTTAACCCGCGCCCGGTGAAAGGTCGAAACCTCTGTGGTCGCTGAGACGCGTGCAGCGCTCGCCACCTGCCGCGACCGGTCGTTGCGATTGGGTCGATATCGCGGACCGCGACGCGCCGGATCAGGACGTCGGCGCCGCGCCAGCGGCCGTGGTGTCGCGCGAACTCTAATGATGGCGGCGGCGAAACCAGAAGGAACCGGCAAAGGGATGGTGGCCAACATCGCCGATGACCGGAAACGCCTTTTTGAACGGGGCGAACCCGCGATGCATCAGGTCATTCACTGCGCAGATGATCTCGAATTCATCGTTGAAAGAAAGGAATGCCTCGAGCAGATATTGCTCGTTCCAAAAACGCCGCTCGTCCGTCAGCCACTTGGCCGGATAATCCCGCGGCGAGAAGATGTCATGGACGTGAACGATCACGCCCTCGGGCAGGATCGGAAGAATGTGCAAAAATTCGAATTCCACGTCGCCCATGGGTCTTTGCACGTGGGACGAATCGATGAAAACGATGTCGCCGGCGGCGAGCGATCTAAAAAGACCGAGATCGGACTGTTCAATTCGCTCGCGCTTGAGCGTGACGCCGAGATCGTTCAGCCAAGGATTTTCGAAAGGCTCGTAGCAGATCTGCTCGCAGCGGTAGTCGGGATCCGCCGCCATCGCGTCGGCAATGGCGAAAAGCGCCACGAGGGTGGATTGCCCGCAGCCAATCTCCACAAGCCTTCGCGGCTTGAAGTGCCGGATCATGGAATAGAGCGCCTCGGCATCGCCCGGACCGAACATGCCGTTCTGATAGCGAAATTTGTGTCCGCGATGACTTCGCCCCTCCAGCGACCGCAACGCTTCGCCGTAAGTGAATTTCTCTAGCAGCGAGGTTTGGGCGTCGAGGTTCCAGTCTATGCCGGCAAGCGGCCTCGGCGCGGCCGGGTCGCGGAAGATGTCTGCGGTTTTGTAGATCGGCTCGTGGTAATGATGGGCGACAACATCAACGCCGGCCCAATCGAGCAAGCCACGAACGGCATGCAGATGGGCCCGCCGCACGCCGGCGAAACGCATAAATGGCAATGCGGGAACGAACAGGGCCAATGCCAAACAGTCGCGAATCTGATCTTTTATGGGAATGTGCAGCCTCGTTTGGAGCTCTCACATTCGAAACAAGTAGTGAGCGGGCAGAGCTTAAGTAAAGACCATTCGGGGATTAAGGTTACGGCGGCGGCGAACCGCGGCGGCTTGCGCTCGAGGTTCACGTAAGGCTTGCGAGGCAGCAGCGGCCGCGGCCGCGGCCGGGCGTCACGCTTCAGCGCGCTGTTCGCGGCCGGAGAAACTGAAAATCACCGTACCGATGCAGAGGATGCCGCACGCGGCCGAGATCAGAAACAGCGCGCGCGGGTGGCCCCAATCCATCATCGTTCCGTAGATCATCGGCGCGATCATGGAGCCGATATTGAAGCCGGACGAGACAAAGCCGAACACGCGTCCGAACGCGCCCGGCGGGGTCAGTGCGCGCACCACCATGTCGCGCGACGGGCTGGCGATGCCGACAAACAGGCCGGACAGCGACGCCATCAGCACCAGCGCCGAGGAGGAAAAGCCGATGGTGCCGATGAGCGCGGTGGTAATGCCGGCAAAAGCGAGCGAGAGCGCAGCGACAACGGCATGACGCGTGGTGCGCGAGGCGAGCACGCCGCCGAGCAGCACGCCGAGCGCGTTCATGAGGAGGAGTGCGGTCAGCGCCACATTGGCGAGGGTGGCGGACGTGCCGTAAAGCGCGCTAAGCGCCACCACGAGGAAGGTATTGAGCCCGCCCATGATCGAGATCAAAACAAAGAAACCAAGATTGAGCATGATCGGCGGCGATAGCAGAAGCCGCCAGCCGGCGTCGCGGCTCGGCGATGCACCGCCGCTTGTCGGTGCCGGAGTTGGACGACGCATTTCCGCGAGCCGATCGCCTGGCGTAGGACGCTGGCTGATCAGCAGAGCCAGCACCGCGACGCCGAGCAAAGCGGCGCCGATAAAGGCGCCGCGCCAGCCGAACCGGCTCTGCATCGCCAGCAGCGTGGCGGGTGCGACCGCGGAGCCGAGAATCCCGGAAAAGGTATGGAACGAGAAGATCTGGCCGATGCGCGCCGGTGTCGTGTGGTGAGACAATAGCGAGTAGTCGGCCGGGTGATACGCCGTGTTGCCGAGGCCGGCCACCGCAAACATGGCGACGAATACCACGAATGAATTGACCAGGCCGGCAACCGCAAACGCGGCCGCGCCAAGCCCGACGCCGGCGATGAGCACGACGCGCGCGCCGATGCGGTCGACCAGAAACCCGGCAGGCGTCTGCAACACCGCCGACACGACGTTGAACGCGGTCAGTGCCAACGCCAGGTCGGTATAACTGACGCCGTAGTCCGCGCGGATGAACGCGAACAGCGGCGCCAGCATGATCATGTAATAGTGGCTGACGAAGTGCGCGGCGCAAATCGGCCCGACGATGCGCAACTCGCCGAAGCGGCGCGCGGGGACCGAAATTGCCTGCGTCATTGGGCCGGATGCCCGGCGCCGCCATTGGTTTGCTGCAGCGCTTGCCAGATCCGAAACGGCGTCAACGGCATGTCGAGGTGGCGGATACCGCGATCGGCCAGCGCGTCCAGCACCGCGTTCATGACCGATGTGAGCGAGCCGGCGCAGCCCGCTTCGCCACAGCCCTTGGCGCCGAGCGGGTTTGTCGTTGCCGGCACCGGATGCTCGGCCAGGACAAAGGCGGGCACATCGGCCGCGCGCGGCATCGCGTAGTCCATGAACGAGCCGGTGAGCAATTGCCCATCGCCGTCGTAGACCGTCATTTCCATCAGCGCCTGGCCGATGCCCTGCACCACGCCGCCGTGCAGCTGGCCGGCGACGATCAACGGATTGACGACGGTGCCGAAGTCGTTGACGCAGGTGTACTTCACCAGTTCGACGACGCCGGTCTCGGGATCGACCTCGACCTCGGCAAGGTGGCAGCCATTGGGGAAGGTCGCCGCGCCCGGCCCATCGCTGATGTGCTGGACGTCGAGCGACTGCGGCGCATCCGCCGGCAGCTTGGCGTTGCCCTCGCGCAGGGATTTCGCCAACTCCATCACTGAGATCGAACGATCCGTTCCGGCGATGACGAAGCGGCCATGGGCGAATTCGATATCGGACACCGCCGCTTCAAGCACGTGACTGGCGATGTCTTTGCCTTTTTCGACGATCTTGGCCGCGGCTTCGATGATGGCGGTGCCGCTATGCATGAGCGATTTTGAGCCGCCGCTGCCGCCGCCCATGACGACGCGATCGCTGTCGCCTTGCACCAGCGAGATTTTGTCGAATGGAACGCCAAGCTTCTCGCTCAATATTTGCGCGAACGGCGTGGCGTGGCCCATGCCGAAATCGAGCGTGCCGGTCGTGAGCGTCACGGTGCCATCGGGGTTGAAGGCGATGTCGGCCAATTCCTTCGACGGCGGTGCGGTGACTTCCAAGAAATTGCCGATGCCGAAACCGCGCAGCTTGCCGCGCCGCGCGCTGTCGCGCTTGCGGCGGGCAAAGCCCTTGCCGTCGGCGAGCTCGAATGCCTGCTTCGTCAGCGCGGCGAAATCGCCGCTGTCGTAGGTCACCTCGGAGGCGGTCCTGTAGGGCAAGTCCTGGCGGCGGATCTGATTGCGGCGGCGCAACGCCATGCGGTCGATATCCATCTCGGCCGCCGCCGTGTCGATCAGCCGTTCCATAAAATAGTTGCCTTCGGGCCGGCCGGCGCCGCGGTAGGGACCGATCTGCGCGGTGTTGGTGAACACGCACTTTGACGACACCTCGATCAGCGGTGTCCGGTACATGCTCTGCACGTTCTTCATGATGTTGAGCGTGCCGGGTATTGGTCCCATCGGCGAGAGGAATGCGCCCATATCAGCGAAGCCGGTGAAGCGCACGGCGAGGAAATTGCCGTCCTTGTCCAACGCCAGCTCGCCGACGAATTCCTGATCGCGGCCGTGACTGTCGGAGAAGAAGCTGCCCGAGCGTTCGTCGGTCCATTTCACCGGCCGCCCGAGCGTACGGGCGCCGTGCAATATGCAGACGTATTCGGGAAACAACACGCCCTTCATGCCGAACGAGCCGCCGACCTGTCCGGTGAGGACGTGGACCGCCTTGGCGTCGACACCGAGGCAGTCGGCAATTTGCGCGCGCATGGCGGTCACGCCCTGCGAGCCGACATACATCGTGAAGCGGCTGCCGTCGTAAGTGGCGAGCGCGGCGCGCGGCTCCATCGCATTCACCACCACGCGGCTGTTCAGAAGCTTCAAGCGCGTGACATGCGCGGCAGATGCGAATGCCGCGTCAACGGCGGCGGTATTGCCGAAGTGATAGTCGAGCGGAATGTTGCCGGGGATGTCGTCGTACAATAGCGGCGCGCCCTCGCGCGCCGCGCCTTCGAGCGAGACGACGGCGGCGAGCGGATCGACATCGACCTCGACGGCTTCGGCGGCGTCTTTCGCAGCAAAGACGGTCTCGGCGATCACGCAGGCGACCGGATCGCCGACGTAGCGCACCTTGTCTTTCGCCAATGCGCCGCGCCAGGGCTTTTTCATCGGCGAGCCGTCGCGGCTTTTGAGCGGCATGTTGCACTTGAGGGGGCCATAGCCCTCAAGGTCCGCGGCGGTATAGACCGCCAGCACGCCCGGCATGTTCCGGGCGGCGTCAGTATTAATGCTGCGGATCACGCCATGGCCGTTGCGGCTGCGCACCATCACCGCGTAGGCCTGGCCGGGCAGGCTGACGTCGTCCGTATAGCGGCCCTCGCCCCGGAGCAGCATCGGATCTTCGCTGCGCGGCACCGATTGGCCCACGGCAAATTTCTCGACCGCCAATTGCCCCGTCGTCAATTTTTCGGCTGGCCGTTCGGGAGACTGGTGCAAATTCATGGATAGGCAATTCCGCGCAAACTCATATGGGGTGACATAGTGGACTTGGCGCAGCGCGACAAGGCAGCCGGGCACATGGCTCATAGGCCGGAAAAGCGCAGTATTGGCCGCGCCGCTCGCGGCTGATACATTTGCAACGATTTGAGCTTGAACGCAGCCCGCGACCGTCGAGCAGGAGAGAGTTCCGGCGCGGCAGGAAGGGATTGAATGGGTGAGGAGGCTCCGCCGTCCGGCGGCCTCGACGGTCGTGGAGCGCCCAGGCGGCGCTGGCCGCGCCGTACGCCATACGGGGTGCGTCGCGACGGCATCCGCCGCGACGATGATCAGGCGTTTGCCAACGGCAATTCCGACGGGACCTACGCGGCGCTCGACCTCGGCACCAACAACTGCCGGCTCCTGATTGCGCGGCCGACCGCCGACGGATTTCGCGTGGTCGACGCATTCTCGCGCATCATTCGCCTCGGGGAGGGGGTCGCCGCGTCGCGCCACATCAGCGAGGCGGCGATCAAACGCGCGGTCGAGGCGCTCCTGATCTGTCGCGACAAGATGCGCGCCCGCGGCGTACGGCGCGCCCGGCTCATTGCCACCGAGGCCTGCCGCGCCGCCGAGAACGGCCAAGAATTCCGCAACCGCGTCGCCAGAGAAGCCGGCCTCGAGCTGGAGATCGTCGACTCCGCGACCGAGGCAAGGCTCGCGGCCGCCGGTTGCACCGAGCTGTTCGATCCGGCGGCCTCCGGCGTCATCCTGTTCGATATCGGCGGCGGATCGTCGGAGGTGGTGCGGCTCGGCCGGCCCAATGGCGGTGTTCGGCGCGGGCCGCCGCATCCCGATATCATCGGCTGGGCGTCCCTGCCGGTCGGCGTCGTCACGCTCGCCGAGCGCTACGGCGGTACCGTGGTGCCGCGCGAAATCTACAACGCCATGGTGGAAGAGGTCGCTTCCTTCGTGGAGAAATTTGCGCAGAGCCACCGCGGCGACCTCGACGGGTTCCATATGCTCGGCACATCCGGCACCGTCACGACCATCGCCGGCGTGTTCTTGGGCTTGCGGCGCTACGATCGCCGGCGCGTCGACGGCTGCTGGCTCTCCGACGATCAGGTATCGCGCGTCGTAGGAGAACTCATAGCGATGAGCTTTGACGAGCGCGCGGCCAATCCCTGCATCGGCGTCGAACGCGCCGATCTCGTGCTCGCCGGTTGCGCCATCCTCGATGCCATTCGCCGATTTTTTCCTTGCGAGCGGTTGCGCGTCGCCGATCGCGGGTTGCGCGAGGGCATGCTGGTCGAGATGATGCGCGCCGACGGCGTGTGGGGCGAAGCCTGATGCGTCATGGCGCGGCTTAAGGGCGACAAACGCCGCACACCTTCCTCGCGCGCCTGGCTCGAACGCCAGATCAGCGATCCGTATGTGGCGCGCGCCAAGCGCGAAGGTTTTCGCTCGCGCGCCGCTTACAAGCTCGCCGAGATCGACGACAAATTTCATCTGCTGAAAAAGGGCGCCCGCGTCGTCGATCTCGGCGCGGCGCCGGGCGGCTGGAGCGAAGTCGCTGCGCGCCGCATTGGCGAAGGCGGCCGGGTGATCGCCCTCGACATCCTCGACATGAAGCCGATCGCCGGCGTCGAATTCATCAAGCTCGATTTTCTCGATGCGGCGGCGCCCGCGCACCTGAAGGACATGCTTGGCGGCGAAGCCGATGTTGTTTTGTCGGATATGGCTGCCAATGCGACCGGCCACCGGCAGACCGATCATCTGCGCATCATGGCGTTGGCGGAAGCGGCGACGCAGTTCGCCCGCGAGGTGCTCGGGCCGGGTGGCAGCTTCGTGTGCAAGGTGCTGCAAGGCGGCACCGAGGCCGCGCTGCTTGCCGAACTCAAGCGCGATTTTTCCAGCGTCAAGCACATCAAGCCACCGGCGAGCCGCGCCGATTCTGCCGAGCTTTATCTTCTCGCCCGCGGATTTCGACGCGGCAATTGACACTGCGCCGCATGGCGCGCTTGCCGTCGATTTGATCAGGCTGATTATAAAAGGGGCTCTAGCCGCTTCTCGACCGTTTTTTCAGCGCGACAGCCTTCCCTTCCCATGGCGCAAGTCTTGCTTCGAAATTTCCCGGTTTCTTTGCTGGGAAGAGTGGAGATTTCGGAATGACCAAAGCGCGGCGGATTCTTTTTGCTTTAGCCGGATTTGCGATGCTGATCGGCGCCGGCGCGCCGGCATCCGCCGTGGAAAAAGTCACCTTCTTGATCGACTGGCTGCCGGCCGGAGACAAAGCCGTTCCCTATCTCGGCGTGCAAAAAGGCCTATTTGCCGAGGAGGGGCTCGACGTCACGATTCAATCGGGGCGCGGATCTTCCGATGTGGTGACCAAGCTTGGTACTGGCGCCGCCGATATTGGCACCGGCGGTCTCGCCG
This sequence comes from uncultured Alphaproteobacteria bacterium, assembly GCA_963829395.1. Classification (GTDB taxonomy): domain Bacteria; phylum Pseudomonadota; class Alphaproteobacteria; order Rhizobiales; family Xanthobacteraceae; genus BOG-931. The sequence goes on from CAWHHX010000014.1 coordinate 30,676, forward strand.
CATTGCTGCAAGCGCGCGCGCAGACCCCGGTTCCGGTCAAGGCGCTGATGTCGATCTACACGATGCAACCCGACGCCATTTTCACGACCGAGGGTTCCGGGATTTCGACGCTCAAGGATATCGCCGGCAAGACCATCGCTACGGCGACCTTCTCCTCGTCGAACGTTTCCTGGCCGCTGGTGCTGAGCGCCAACGGCATCGATCCGGCTAAGGTCGACGTGCTGAAAGCTGATCCCGGCGCGCTTGCGCCGATGCTGGCGGCGGGCAAAGTGGCTGGCACGATCAATTGGGTGACGGTGGCTCCAGCCTTCGTCAAGACATTGGGCGAAACCGGCAAGAAGCTCAAAGTGATCGCGTGGTCGGATTACGGCTTCGACGGCTACGGACTGTCGGTGTTCGCATCGGAGAAGATATTGAGCGAGCGCCCGGAAACGGTGAAGAAATTCATGCGCGCTTATGTGAAAGCCACGGCGATGGCGATTGCCGATCCAACCGCCGCCGCCATGGCGCTCAAGGCTGTGGTGCCGGAAATCGATGTCGATGTCGCGCGCGCGCAATTTGCCGCGTCAGTGCCGCTGATGGTCAACGATATCAGCAAGAAGGACGGCGCCGGCGTGTTCGAGAAGGCGCTTTTGGCGAAAACATGGAAGTGGACGGCCGAGGCGCAAAACATGCCGCTCGACAAGCTCGATCCCGAGACCGCGGTCGATCGTTCGTTCTTGCCCAAATGACGGCCCAATAGTGACTGCCCAAAAATGACGGCGCGCGGCGCCTGGCGCGGCCGACCGGGAGCGCAGCGATGAGCGACCACGCGCGCGTTATTCGCTTCGCCGATGTCGAGCAGACCTTCGGGCGCAACGACGGCTCGGCGGTCACCGCGCTTGAGGGCGTGACGTTCGACATCGGGCGCAACGAATTCCTCGCGGTGCTCGGCCCGTCCGGTTGCGGCAAGTCGACCCTGCTGCGGCTGATCGCCGGCCTGATTTTCCCGACCCGCGGCGCCGTCAGCATCTACGACCTGGCGGTCACCGAACCGCGGGACGAGATCGGCATCGTCTTCCAGCGTCCCACGCTGCTGCCGTGGTTCGACGTGCTCGGCAATGTGACGTTTCCCCTCCGCCACAAATACGGGCGCGTCAGCGCCGAGGACAAAGCGCGCGCGCGCGAATTGCTCTCCCTTGTCGGCCTGTCGGACTTTGCCGGCAAGCGCATCGACGAGCTATCGGGCGGCATGCAGCAGCGCGTCGCCATTGCCCGGGCGCTGCTGCTCGATCCCGATATTCTCCTGATGGACGAGCCGTTTTCGGCGCTCGACGCACTGACGCGTGACGAGATGAGCTTCGAGCTTCTGCGGATCTGGTCCGAGCGGCCGAAAACCGTGCTGTTCATCACCCATTCCATCCCCGAGGCGGTGCTGCTCGCCGACCGGATCATCGTCATGACATCGCGACCCGGCCGGGTCCGCGAAGTCATCGACGTCGATTTGCCGCGGCCGCGCTCGATCGCGACTTTGTCCGATCCCACCTTCCACGCCTTGGCAAACCACATCCGCGGGCAGCTTTTCAGCCGTGCCGTCGCCTAACACGAAGACGCACAAGCTGGCGCTCGTTCCGGCGCTGAGCGTCTGGGCGGACCGACTGGCGCCGGCTGGGGCTTTCGTCGTTCTCATCGTCATCTGGGAAGGCGCTTGCAGGCTGTTCGCCATTCCTTCGTTTCTGCTGCCGTCGCCGAGCGCCATTGTCCGGGCAGGGCTTGAAGTCTCGGCGGCGCAATGGCTCGGCCACATCAGCGCCACGCTGCGCGTCGCCTTGATGGGGTATTTTGTCGCCATCGCGGTGTCGGTTCCGCTGGCCGTGGCGCTGGTCAATTCGCGGTTTCTGTCGCGCACGCTCTACCCGATCCTCGTCATCGTCCAATCGACGCCGATCGTGGCGGTGGCGCCGATTATCGTGGTCACGCTGGGCGCGTCCGATCTGCCGCGCGTCGTCATTACTTTCCTGATCGCTTTCTTTCCGATCGTCGTCTCGACCGTGACCGGACTGTCGGCGACTCCGGAGGAACTGATCGAGCTGTCGCGCTCGCTTCGCGCCGGCCGCACCCGCGAAATGCTGCACATACGGTTGCCGTTCGCTGTGCCCTACATCTTCAGCGCACTGAAGATTTCCATCACGCTTGCGATCATCGGCGCCGTCGTTGCCGAGTTCGTCGCTGCCGAGCGCGGCCTCGGTTTCTTCATCATGTTCTCGACGTCGTTCTTCAAGATCCCGCAGGCCTTCGCGGGCCTCGCAATTCTGGTGGCGCTGAGCCTGGCGCTGTTTCGGCTTTGCACCTTGGCGCAACGCTGGTTCGTGCCGTGGTCGTTGCCGAAATCGGAACGATGAAGCCGCCGAATGACGGCTCAAGCATGTTTATCCGGCTCGGCCGCCTCGGGCACGACCCGTCCGGCAAGTTCGGCACCGGCGTCGCTCGGCAGCCGCACGAAAACCAGGCTCGCCGCCGCGGTCAGCGCGCCGACCACGAGAAAGGCCGGCGGAAAGTCCGTTGCCGTCATCGACGAGCCGTGCGTGAACTGCAATGTGATCTGGACAACAAGAGCACCGACGGCGACGCCGGTCGACAAGGCCAGTTGCTGGGCAACCGAGACAATCACGGTCGCCCGGCTCATCAGCGGCGGTTCGATCTCCGCATAGGCGATAGTGTTGATGGCGGTGAATTGCAGCGAGCGGAAGAAACCGCCGGCGAGCAGGATAAGCACCATCGCCGCAAACGGCATGCCGGGGAGGAAGCTCGCGCAGGCCGCGAGAAACACCGCGCTGATGAGACTGTTGTAGACCAGCACCGGACGATAGCCGAAGCGTTTGAGCACAGTGCCGACGGCCGCCTTCATGAAGATCGAGCCGAGCGCGCCGGTGAAGGTGATCAGGCCGGACTGGAACGGCGTCAGGCCGAAACCGAGCTGCAGCAGAAGCGGCAACAAAAACGGCAACGCGCCGATGCCGAGCCGAAACATAAATCCGCCGAAGATGCTGGCCCGAAAGGTCGCGAACTTGAACAGGCGGAGATCGAGGATAGGCGCGGCCTGGCGCCGGGCGTGAAGCACATAGGCCGCGGCCGCAACGGCGCCGACGCTGATCAGCGTCGCCACCATGCCGGCGGGCAAAAGCGCCAGCCCCATGACCGAGAGGCCGAACGCCAGTCCGCCAATGCCGAGGCCCGACAGGACGAAGCCGACAAAGTCGAATGGCGGCGGCCGTTCGGCTTGGACGTCGGGAATGAAGCGCGTGGCCATGGCGACGCCGACCAGGCCGATCGGCACGTTGATGATGAAGATCCAATGCCATGACGCATACGTCGTGATGAAGCCGCCGAGCGGCGGACCGCAAATCGGACCGATCAGCGCCGGTATGGTCACGAGCGCCATGGCGTTGACCAGAAGCCGTTTGTCGATGCTGCGCACCAGAATGAGGCGGCCGACCGGCGTCATCATCGCGCCGCCGGCGCCCTGAATAATGCGCGCCACCACGAACTGATCGAGCGAGCGCGACAGCGCGCAGCCGATCGAACCCAGCACGAACACGATGATGGCGATGCGGAAAACATGACGCGCGCCGAACCGATCCGCGATCCAGCCGCTGGCCGGAATGAAGATGGCGAGCGCCAGCAGATACGACGTGACGGCAAGTTTCAATGCCAGCGGATTGGTGCCGAGCGCGCTGGCGATCGCCGGCAGCGAGGTCGCGATCACCGTCGAGTCCATGTTTTCCATGAACAAGGCGACCGCCACGATCAGCGGTACGACGCGATCGTATGAGATCGGCGGCGCGCTCGCGGGCATTCGCCTATCGGCTCGCCGGGCCGGCTTTAAGCCGCTGCAAGCCGTCGGCGGGCTGCTGGAATGCCGGATCGATCTCGAGCGCCTTGCGGAAGTCGGCGATGGCGCCGGCCGGATCGGCAAGCCGCTCGCGGATCAGCCCGCGGGTCGAGAACGCGCTCGCCGAGCGGGCGTTGAGGGTGATGGCGCGATCGGCGTCGGCCAGCGCCTGGACATTTTCGCCGGCGAGATAATGCGCCCAGGCGCGATTGTAGAAAGCGAGCGCGGCGGTCGGCGAGAGCTCGATGGCGCGCGTGTAGTCGGCGAGCGCTTCGTTGAAATCGAGTCGTTCGCGCTTGGCGTTGCCGCGATTGATATAGGCGTCGGCCAACCGCGGATCGAGCTTGATGGCCTGATCGAGATCGGCAATGGCCCGCTCGCTCTCGCCCTTGGCCAGCCAGGCGCTGCCCCGGTTGTTGAAGGCGGCCGGCGTGGGATTGAGCCTGATCGCCTGGTCGTAGTCGGCGATCGCGCGATCGAGGTCGCCTTTGCGCCGCCAGGCGATGCCGCGATTGTAAAGCGCCGCCGCGTAGCTTGGGTCGGCCCGCAACGCTTCGTTATAGTCGGCGATGGCGCGATCCGGCTCGCCTTTGTCATCGAAGGCGTTGCCGCGATTGTTGTAGGCGACGGCAAATTTCGGATTGAGCTTGATCGCCTGGTCGTAATCGGGAATGGCGCGATCGAAATCGCGCTTCTGATAGAAGGCATAGCCGCGCTCGTTGTAGGCGCCGGCATGCTGCGGGTTGAGCCGGATGGCCTCGCTCAAATCGGCGACGGCGCGATCGAGATCGCCGTCGCGGCGGTAGGCGATGCCGCGATCGTAGTAAAAGCGCGCGTTCTTGGGGTCGAGGCGGATGGCTTCGTTATAGTCGGCGATGGCGGCGTTGCGGTCGCCTTTGTCGTCATGGGCGTTGCCGCGGTTGCTGAAGGCGTCGGCATTGCCCGGATCGAAGCGGATCGCCGCGTCAAAATCGCTGATGGCATGGTCGTAGTCCCGCTTCTGGTAGTAGAGGAGGCCGCGATTGTCGAACGCCAGCGCGAACTGCGGCGACAGCTGGATGGCACGATCGAAATCCGCGAGCGCGCGCGCCGTATCGTTTTTGGCGCGCCAGGCATCGCCGCGATTGTTATAAGCCGGCGCAAAATTCGCGTCCGCACGCAGCGCCAGATTATAGTCGGCGATAGCGCGGTCGTAGTCGCCTTTCTCGAACCAGACGATGCCGCGATTGTTGAGCGCCGACGCGTTCCTGGGGTCGAGCCTGATCGCCTGATCGTAGTCGGCGATCGCCCGATCGAAGTCGCCCTTGCGGCGAAACGCCAACCCGCGATTGAAATAGGCCGCGGCATAGTTCGGCGACAGACGAATGGCTTCGTTGTAGTCGGCGATGGCGCGGTCGAAGTCGGCCTTTTCATCGAAGGCGTTGCCGCGCGTCATGAACGCGCCGGCGTCGTTCGCATCGATGCTGATCGCGGTATCGAGATCGGCGATGGCGCCGTCGAGGTCGTGCTGGGTCAGCCGGGCGCTGGCGCGGTCGGCGTAGGCCCGCGCATAGTCGGGATTGAGCTTGATCGCTTCGGTAAAATCGCCCAGCGCACCGGCAATGTCGCCCTTGGCGCGCAGCGCCACGGCGCGGTCGTGATGCAGGATGGCGACATTGGGCGGCTGATAGCGGCCGGAGTCGATCAGCGTCGTGCAGGACGTGATTCGTTCCTCGTTGCTGGCGCGCCACTGCCCGGTGCAGCGGCGTTCGTCGAGGGTGTCCTGTGCGCGCGCGGCGGCAGCCAAGGCAAGAAACGCGGCAAGCGCGAGGGCGGCCGTCGGGGTCGGACGGGAAGGCAAAAATAGCAGTATCGGCGTGGCTTTGCCCGTTACCGAATGGGCAAAACATTTGATCCTATGTTGCATTGCGCCGTCTCGATTGCAGCCAATCTACTCTGCTGTGCACTGGCCGGCCAAGCCGCGCATCACCATCTATGAATCGGGGCGTGGACATGCTAGGAACCGCCGCCAACCCAAAAGCGGGCCTTCGAGGTGGATGACGGCGCGGGCAGGGCGACATGCTCGACTCGCGGTTTATTCGTTTAGTTACCGCCACCATCGGCCTCCTGGAATGTCCGCCTGAACGAGCCCGCGGCGAAGCGTGCGGCACAAGCGGAGTTGGCAATGTCCAAGAATAATGTGCGCGAAGGTTTGCCGCGCGAAGGTTTGACTTTCGACGACGTGCTCATCAAGCCCGGTTTGTCCGACGTCCTGCCATCCGAGGTCGATATCCGCTCGCAAATCACCCGCGGTATCGCGCTCAACATTCCCATCATTGCCTCGGCCATGGATACGGTGACGGAAGCGCATATGGCGATCGCCATGGCGCAGGCCGGCGGCATCGGCGTCATCCACCGCAATCTCGACCTGCCGGTGCAAGCCGCGCAGGTGCGGCAAGTCAAGAAATTCGAATCGGGCATGGTGGTGAACCCGGTCACCATTCATCCCGATGCGACCCTGGACGACGCGCTCACGCTGATGCAGGAGCATCGTATTTCCGGCATCCCGGTGGTCGAGGGCGGCGGCAACGGCCGCGCCGGCAAGCTGGTCGGCATCCTCACCAACCGCGACGTGCGCTTTGCCACCGACCGGCGGCAAAAAATCTCCGAGCTGATGACCAAGGACGCCCTGATCACCGTGCGTGAAGGCGTGCGCCAGGACGAAGCCAAGCGGCTTTTGCACCAGCATCGCATCGAGAAGCTTCTGGTGGTCGACGGCGATTATCGCTGCGTCGGCCTGGTCACCGTGAAGGATATCGAGAAGGCGGTGGCAAACCCGAACGCCTGCAAGGACGACCAGGGCAGATTGCGGGTCGCCGCGGCGACCAGCGTCGGCGAAGCCGGTTACGCGCGCAGCGAAGCGCTGATCGAAGCCGGCGTCGATCTCGTCGTCGTCGACACCGCCCACGGCCATTCACGCCGCGTGCTCGATGCCGTGACACGCATCAAGCGCATGTCGAACGCCGTGCAGGTGGTCGCCGGCAACATTGCCACCGCCGAGGGCGCCAAGGCGCTGATCGATGCCGGGGCCGATGCGATCAAAGTCGGTATCGGCCCGGGCTCGATCTGCACCACGCGCGTGATCGCCGGCGTCGGCGTGCCGCAGCTGACCGCGATCACCGACGCGGTCGAGGCGGCGAAACGCACCGACACGCCGGTGATCGCCGACGGCGGCATCAAATATTCCGGCGATCTCGCCAAGGCCATGGCGGCGGGCGCCGATTGCGTCATGGTCGGCTCGCTGCTCGCCGGCACCGATGAGACGCCGGGGGAGGTGTTTCTCTATCAAGGCCGCTCGTACAAGACCTATCGCGGCATGGGCTCGGTTGGCGCCATGGCGCGTGGTTCCGCCGATCGCTACTTTCAGCAGGAGATCAAGGACACGCTCAAGCTCGTGCCCGAGGGCATTGAGGGCCAGGTGCCTTACAAGGGCGCGGTCGCCAACGTCCTGCACCAGCTGGCTGGCGGATTACGTGCCGCGATGGGCTATGTCGGCGCCAAGGATCTTGCCGAATTTCACGAGAAGGCCGAGTTCATCCGCATTTCCGGTGCCGGCTTGCGCGAAAGTCATGTGCACGACGTTACGATCACGCGCGAGAGCCCCAATTATCCGAGCCGCGAGTAAACGTCCGTGATGAAGAAGGCGCTCGCCGATCCGTTCGCCGAAGTCCGCAAAGCCACCATCGAGCATCGCGCGCAGCATGGCTGCGGCACCTACCCCTATAAGCACGGTCCGCTGCTCGGCGTGCTTGCCGCGGCGGTGCAGGCGCGGCGCATCGTGGAACTGGGTACGGCGCTTGGCTATACGGCGCTTTCGTTCGCGCACGGCGCGCCAAACTCGATGGTCGATACGATCGAGCGCGACCCGCAGCATGTGCAGCTCGCGCGCGACAAGATCGCTGCGGCCGGCTTCGATCATCGCATCGCCGTTCATGAGGGCGACTTCGCGACGGTATTGCCGACGCTCGATGCCGGCTACGATGTCGCGTTCTTTGATGGCCACACGCCGGTGCCGGCCTTGCACGTCGCGCTGCGCAATCTGTTACGGACCGGCGGCGTGCTGATCACCGCCAATCTCAATCACGGCGGCACCGCGGATGCGGTCGCCAAAGCGTTGTTCGACGGCAAATTATGGCGTAGCGCGCTTGTCGACGACGACGGCGAGACAGCGATCAGCGTCAAGCTTTAGCGCATGATCCCGCAAAAGCCCGCCCCGGCTCCGGGGTGAAAGCCGGTGTTCGGAAAAGATCATGCTCCAACGAAGCATCCAGGCCACGATCCGATTTCAACTTAATCGCACCATGACCCAGCGGCATGGCGGCGGCGACGGCGGCGTGATAAGGACGTGAACCTTCGACGAGGATTGGGCTTTCACCGGGGACCGGGCTGATGTCGCTGCAAGCCGTTCTGTTGCCGCTCTTTGTCGAAGTGATTCTGACCTTCGTTCTTATGCTGCTGATGGGCGCGCTCCGCGGCGGCGACTTTCGTTCCGGGGCGGTCAAGTCGACCGACGTTGCGCTGCGCGAACCGAATTGGCCCAAGCGCACGGCGCAGGCGGCGAATTCGTTCTCCAACCAGTTCGAGCTGCCGGTCTTGTTCTATGTGCTGACGATCCTCGAATGGGTCACCAGACATGCCGGATACCTTTTCGTCATCCTGGCCTGGATTTTTGTCGTCTGCCGCGTCTTGCAGGCGTACATCCACGTGACCAGCAACGTCTATCGGCTGCGTAGCGGCTTCTATTCCGTCGGCGCCTTAGTCCTCATGCTGATGTGGGCGATCTACATCGTCGAAGTGCTGACCGGCGTGATTCTGTGATTGTAGTCTTTGCGCTATCTCAGGGGCCGAAGCCTCGCGCTGGAGCAGGCAATGAATGACAATCAGATGAATTGCAAATGAATTGGGCCGGCCGCGGGGACACCGCATGACGCCTGCCGCTCGGCTTTCGGCTGCGATCGAGGTTGTCGCCGACATCGACACGCGGCGACGGCCGGCCGCCGACGCGCTCAAGGACTGGGGTCTGGCGCATCGTTTTGCCGGCTCGTCCGACCGCGCCGCGATTGCCGGCCTGGCGTACGATGCAATGCGGCGCAAAGCATCGTCGGCATGGCTGATGGGCGGGACTGGGCCACGCGCCGTGCTCATCGGCATGCTGCATCGCGAGCGCGGCCTCGGCGTCGACGACATTGCGGCCTTGTGCAGCGGAGCCCAGTTCGCACCCGCGCCGTTGACGGAAACCGAGCGCGCAGCGCTCGGCGGTGGCACGCTGACCAATGCGCCGGCGCATGTTCTGGGTGATTATCCCGATTGGCTCGATGCCAATTTTTCCCGGGTCTTTGGCGAAGAGCGGGCCGCAGAAGGCGCCGCGCTCGCGAGCCGCGCGCCGCTCGACTTGCGCGTCAATACGCTCAAGGCCGAGCGTGAGGAGGTTCTGCCGAAGCTTGCGCATCTCAACGCCGAACCGACGCGCTGGTCGCCGGTGGGTTTGCGGCTTCGGCTTGCGGCGGACGCAAAAAATCCCGCCATTCACGCGGAGCCTGCCTTTCTCAAGGGCGCGATCGAAATCCAGGATGAGGGCTCCCAGCTCGCGGCGCTGTTGGCCGGCGCCAAGCCCGGCGAACAGATCGTCGATCTCGCCGCCGGCGCCGGCGGCAAGACGTTGGCGCTGGCGGCGGTGACCGAAAATCGCGGTCAGATTTACGCCACCGACATCGACAAAAGGCAGCTGGCGCCGATCCATGAGCGCATCACGCGCGCCGGTGCGCGCAACATTCAGGTGCGGACGCCGCGCGGTGAGGCGGATGTGCTTGCCGATCTGACCGGCCGCATTGATCTTGCGCTGATCGATGCGCCGTGCACCGGGACCGGCGCCTGGCGGCGCAACCCCGACGCCAAATGGCGGGTACGGCCGGGCGCGTTGGCCGAGCGCTTAAAGCAGCAGGAAACCCTGCTCGATCACGCCGCCGCCCTGGTGAAAGCCGGCGGCCGGGTTGCCTACATCACCTGCTCGGTGCTCGCAGAGGAAAACGGCGACCAGGTTCGCGCCTTCCTGTCGCGCCATCGCGATTTCAGCGTGGTGCCGCCGCGCGAGATCGCCGCCGCTGCTCTCGGCGAGCGCGGCATGCTGTTCTGCCATGCGGCGTTACGCTCGGAGGAGGGGCTGTTGATGACGCCCCGGACGACCGATACCGACGGCTTCTACGTCGCCGTCTTGCGCAAAAGTTAGCCTAGCAGGATTTGGCGCCATAAGGCTTCGGCGCCACAAGGCTTGGCAGAATAGGCTTGGCATACATGTGGAAGAACCGGCCGCGGCCTTGACCATTGGTGGGCACAGCCGCACATACCGTGCTCAAAGCCATGCACGACACCATCCTCATCGTCGACTTCGGCTCGCAGGTCACCAAGCTGATCGCGCGGCGGGTGCGCGAGGAAAACGTTTATTGCGAGATCGTGCCTTTCCAGAAGGCCGAGGAAAAGCTGCGGAGCCTGCGGCCGAAGGGGGTGATCCTTTCCGGCGGACCGGCCTCCGTGCTCGACAAAGGCGCGCCGTTGGCGCCGTTGGCGATCTATCAGGCCGGCGTGCCGGTGCTCGGCATCTGTTACGGCGAGCAGGCGATGGCGCAGCAGCTTGGCGGCAAGGTCGAGGGCGGTCATCACCGCGAATTCGGCCGCGCCGAGGTGGAAGTGACCAAACCGTCGGCGCTCTATGACGGCGTATGGGAAGTCGGCCAGCGTTATCCGGTATGGATGAGCCACGGCGATCGGGTCACCACGCCGCCGGAAGGCTTTGTCGCCTGCGGCACCTCGGCCAACGCGCCGATCGCCATGATCGCCGACGAGGCGCGCAAGTTCTACGCCACCCAATTCCATCTTGAAGTCATGCACACGCCGCACGGCGCCGCCATCTTGCGCAACTTCGTGCGCAAAATCGCCGGCTGTTCCGGCGATTGGACCATGCGCGCGTTCAAGGACGAGGCGATCGAGAAAATCCGGGCCCAGGTCGGCAAGGGCAGGGTGATTTGCGGGCTGTCCGGCGGTGTCGATTCCGCCGTCGCCGCCGTTCTCATCCACGAAGCGATCGGCGACCAGCTCACCTGCGTGTTTGTCGATCACGGGCTGTTGCGGCTCGGCGAAGGCGAGCGCGTGGTCGCGCTGTTTCGCGGCCACTACAACATTCCGCTGGTGCACGTCGCCGCCGAGCCTCTTTTCCTCAAGGCGCTCGACGGCATCGACGATCCGGAAGAGAAACGCAAAACGATCGGCAAGCTGTTCATCGACGTGTTCGAGAGCGAAGCGAAGAAAATCGCCAGCGATGGCAAAGGCTCGGTCGAGTTCCTCGCCCAGGGCACGCTCTATCCGGACGTGATCGAGAGCGTCTCGTTTGCCGGCGGCCCGTCGGTGACGATCAAATCGCACCACAATGTCGGCGGCCTGCCGGCGCGCATGAACATGAAGCTCGTCGAGCCGCTGCGTGAATTGTTCAAAGACGAGGTCCGCGCGCTCGGCCGCGAGCTCGATCTGCCCGAGGCGTTTGTCGGCCGCCATCCATTCCCTGGTCCCGGCCTCGCCATCCGCTGCCCAGGCCCGATCACCCGCGAAAAGCTCGATATCCTGCGCCTCGCCGACGAGCTCTTCATCGAGGAAATTCGCCGCGCCGGCCTCTATGACGACATCTGGCAGGCGTTCGCGGTATTGCTGCCGGTGCGTACCGTCGGCGTGATGGGCGACTTCCGCACCTATGATTTCGTCGTCGGCTTGCGCGCCGTCACCTCGACCGACGGCATGACCGCGGACTTCTATCCGTTCGATATGAATTTCCTCGGCGCCGTCGCCACCCGCATCGTCAACGAAGTGAAAGGCGTCAATCGCGTCGTCTATGACGTGACCTCAAAGCCGCCTGGGACGATCGAGTGGGAGTGAGGGGTGTCGGATACCCTGGACTCTGAAGAGAAATAGCATAGGAAAATCGAGGGTTACAGGATAGCTCACTGATCACGCTGCGACAAAGCTGCAGCCTCAGCCTCTTTTCCGACGCGGACCATCAGTCCCTGCTTCGATGCGCAACACAGCATGTTCCCGTTCATGAGAAAGTGGTTCCGCCGACCATGCGCTTCTCGGTGACCTGTCCGGCTGGAAGCTGGCGGCGGATTCTCTCGGCCAGCATCGAAACGTCTTGCCGTTCTTTCATAGATCCAATTCTCCCGCAGGGCCGACGATCTTTCCCGGCTCACACCGGCCCCGGTTCTCGGACGTAACACCATCTGGGACGTTGCCTATCGCGGGAGAATAATATATAGCCATTCGACTATGCAACGGGCCTCCTCCCTCGATCTCACTTTTCATGCGTTGGCCGATGGTACGCGCCGGTCGATGGTCCGAGCTCTCGCAAGGGGCCAGTTACGCAGCGCCGGCGAACTTGGCCGACAGTTCCGCTCTGCGCAGCCGACGATCTCAAAACATTTGAAAGTGCTGGAGCAGGCCGGCCTCGTCGAGCGCATGATCGAAGGCCGTGTCCACTTGTTCCGGCTTCGACAGAAGCCCCTCAGAGAGGCCGAGCGTTGGATCATGCGCCAACAGGAATTTTGGGCAGGAGCTGTCGATCAGCTCGACCGGCTGCTGCAGGAGGTCTCGCGCGATGAGTCCTGAAGCAGCCGAAATCCGCCGACATCTCTCCGCCAGGCCCGAACGGGTGTTTTCGGCCTTCGCCGATGCCCGTTTGGTCAGCCGTTGGTTGACGCCGTCGTCAGAGATTAAGCTCGTCGTGCTCGCGTTCGATTTTCGCGTCGGAGGCGCCTACCGCTTCGCCTATCATGTGCCGGGTGGACAGGTCATGACTGTGAATGGGAGCTACCGTTCCATTGAGCCACCTTCTCGAATTGTGTTCTCGTGGAACATCGAGCCGCCCGATGAACATGCAGGCCTTCAGTCCGAGGTGATCGTTGCTATCACGCCGGCGGGCGACGGTTCCGAGCTTCACATCCGTCACGAGCGGCTCACGCAGGACGGCGCTGTCGAGCGCCACAATATCGGGTGGCGTGGCGCTCTCAATCAACTCGCTGAAATGCTGAATAGCTCCGGAGAGGTCGCATGAGGGCGGAGGCAATCTGCCAGCCCGATCTGCAGCGTCGTCGGCTTGTCTATCAATTGAAAGAGGAGATACGAGCATGAATTTTCAGGCCTATACGGGTGGCTGCGCATGCGGCGCGATACGATATGAAATTGCAGCCGAGCCCGTTATGGCGGGCCACTGCCAGTGTCGAGATTGCCAGCGCGACAGCGGCACTGGTCACGCGTCCCACATGGCTTTCCCGCGCGCGGCTGCACATCTCTCGGGAAAGGCGAATTTTTGGGACTATGCCGCCGAAAGCGGAAACGTCGTTAGTCGGGCCTTTTGTCCGACTTGCGGGGCGCCGGTTTTTTCGACAAACAACAACATGCCTGAGCTTCTGTTCATCCGCGCCGGGAGTCTCGATGATCCCAGCCGGTACGAACCACAGATGGTGGTCTGGTCCAAGAGCGGCCATGCTTGGGATCACACCGATCCCGCTCTGCCGAAATTCGCGACGATGCCGCAAATTGAGGTAGAGGTGACGGTCTTTTTGATCAAAGAGAGGATCGCGGCCCGTCGGGTGCTCCCCCCTCCTTTGAATTCAAGAGCGCAAATTTCTGACGGATCGGCGAGACGGTTCTTCATTGTGTGCAGGAACGATTTGTGCACGGAATTCACCGCGTTACCATCATTCCAAACAATCGAGTGGGAGTGAGGGGGATGCTATGGAGTACAATAGAATAGCGTATCAGCGGGATCGTCCGGAACGCATGTAGTCGATCGTTGATCGATCCGGATAACCGCTGTGTGCGCTTGGCTTCCAGCTACATTGTCAGGCGTTGCCTGCAGCATCGAGCTTGCGCGATCTGCGCGCAGCTCCTCTGGCGGGCGGCCTATCGGGACCTCGGTATTTGACGTGTTCGATGAATGCACGCAGTTTGGGCAAAACTTGACGTTTGCTCGGATAGTACAGAAAAACCCCTGGCGCGGTGACGGCAAAGGGCGTCAGTAGCGCTTGTACCCGGCCTTCAGCAATCGGCGCTTTGACGAGCGGACCAGGCATCTGCGCCAGTCCGATACCTTGGATCGCCGCTCCGAGGAGGGTGGGATAATCGTTCGCGATGAGCGGTCCTGAGACGATGGCGTCGACCGCTTTGTTGCCGTCGACAAAAAGCCAAGGCGCGATCGATCCGTTCGAGCGACGCATGCGCAGGCAGGCGTGGCCCCGCAGATCGTCGATGCGCTCCGGCCGCTTCCGTCCGCGCAAATAGTCGGGGCTGCCAACAACCACGAGCGGGAACGGCGGCGTCAGCCGCACCGCGACCATGTCGGGCGCGATGAACTGACCGAGACGGATTCCGGCATCGAAACCCCCCGCTGCCACATCCACCATCTCCGCGCTTGCGGCAATCTCCAGTTCGATTTCGGGATTGGCCTGGCAGAAAGAAGCGATCAGCGGCTCAAGGATCAGTGGGACGACCGCGCGGGGAACGGAGAGACGCAAGAGGCCGGCAGGCCGTCGCCCGAGGTCGCGCGCGACTTCGCTGGCGGCGACGAGCTCCTCGAAGGCGGGTTTCGCGCGCGACAGGAATCGTTCGCCGGCTTCGGTCAAACCGACGCTGCGGGTTGTGCGGAGGAAGAGCGCTGCGCCGAGTCGCGCCTCCAATGTGCGTACAGCCTGGCTGACGGCCGATGGAGTCACCGCGAGATCGGCGGCCGCCTTACGGAAATTGCGGTGCTGGGCAACGCTCAGGAACGCCTCGACGCCGTCGAGCGCGCCTTGCCTGACTGTGAAGTTGCGCTTCATAGCCCATCGATATTATCGCGAATAGTCGTTCGCGGGAAGCGGCCGCATATGCGATGGGCGATGATCCTGACAGGAGCTTTCGTCCATGAGCGACCAATCTCATGCCCAAACTCAAACTTCCGCCGCAACGGCCACCGGTGTCTTTGCGCTGCTGACAGCAAGACCGGGCGTAACGCGCGAGCGAATCATGGCCGTCATGCCCGCCGAGATACGCGCGACGGTGCAACTCTATCTCGATGGCAAGATCCGTGAATGGTACTCGCGCGACGACGGCAGAGGAGGGGTTTTCCTCCTGAACACGCGAGACGTCGCGGAGGCGAAATCGATCATGGAGACTTTGCCGCTCGCGAAAGCGGACATGCTGGATCACGAATACATTCCGGTCGGCCCGCTGATGCCGTTGCGCCTGCTGATGGGGAGCCAGTCGGCCAAGCCGTAACTCGGCAGCCCCCGAACTCAGCGCTGGCATGGCGAGACGACATTGAAGCCGCCAAGCTTTGCGGAGCGGCGCCGCATCGGGCCACCGCCTTCGCCAAATCTCGGCGTGGCAACGGCGCCGGACTTCGCGGACAAGACGTCCGATCTGGAAGACGCGCTGGAGCGCGCGACAGCGTAACCGAAGTGCTTGAGGCCGTGTCTACAAATACGCGAACAAGGGAGATCAGTGCATGTTGCCCGAAACCCTCTTCCGAATACACCTCGTTTTCGGGTACGTCGCCTGGCTGCTTGTGTTTCGGTGCGTACATCTGGCCAGGGCTGAAGTCGATGGACCGCCTCGGAGCGCACCGGGCGATCGCCACCCTGCACAGCTTTCGCTTCTTCGGGCTGGTCTTCATGCTGCCGGGCGTCGTCGGCAATCTGCCTGCCGGTTTCGCCACGTTCGCCGCCTACGGCGACTTCGCGACCGGCCTGCTGGCCATGCTCGCGCTTCTCACCGTGATGATACGTCCGCTTTTTTGGTTCTTCGTCGTCGCTTTCAATCTCGTCGGCGTGGCCGACCTGATCGTCAACTATTACCACGCCGTCCAACTCGATCTTCCCGCGATTGCCGGGCAGTTGGGTGCCACCTATGCGATCCCGATCCTCTTCGTGCCCTTGCTGATGATCACGCACGTTGCCGCATTCTATTTGCTGTGGCGCCCTCACGCACGGCAAGCGACGGCGTAGGACGATGCTGCAAATCGATCTTAATCCGGAGACCTGATATGTCCAATCTGGTAGTTGCCGCAGCCGTCGATAGGACGGTCGATACGCGCCCGATCGCGTCTGCCGAAGCATGGTTCGCCGGCGGTGAGCGCGTCGGCTACGACCCCGAAGCCCGCGCCATTATTGCTGCGCAAGACGCGCCGCTGAAGATTTTCGTGAGGCGTGAGGGGGATATTGCTCATGCCGTCACCTTCCTGCCAGGCTTTCCTGATGGCTCGTTCGGGTGGGCGAAGGTTCGGCCGCATTTGCCGCACGCGGCCGAGATGCCGAAGCTCTTCTTCGACTATGTCGGCATGGGCGATAGCGACAAGCCTCTGGACCATGCCTATTCTACCGCCGAACGCGTCGATCTCGTCGAAGCGATCTGGCGCGATCTTTCCATCCAGTCCACGACGCTCGTCGCCTTCGACTTCTCCTCGCTTGTCGTGTTGGAACATCTGCGCCGCCGGCTCGATCGCTTAGAGCAGGGCAAACCGGTGGGCGGGCCGGCCGTGCGCGGCGTCTTCATCTTCAATGGCGGGCTCTTCGCGGCTGGGCACAGCCACCCATGGTACACGACGCCGATCTTGCGCCGCCTTCCCGGCCCGGCACGTCAGCGCTTGGGGCGTTCTTTCACCCTGTTCAAGATGATGGTGGGCGTAATGTGGTCCAAAGGCTATCGGGTAACCGATGCCGAGGTCCGCGAGCTCTACAACGCTATCAATCGCCACAACGGCGGGTTCTACATCGGGGCCGCTGCTAGCTTCGTCGCCGATCACAAAGCGCAAGGCGACCGGCTCGACTTCGGCCGCCTCTTCACGGCCTATCGAGATCAATTCCCGTTCCTGGTCGGCGGCAGCGACGAAGATCCATTTGAGCACCGGCAGGTCGACCTCGCGGAGGAGCGACTTGGCAGGCTCGGCCTTCAGATCGAGCGATTGCCTGGCGGTCACCTCACCACGAATGAACAGCCCCAAGCCCTGGCGGGATTGATTGCGAAGTTCGAGCGAGCACTTGCCGAAACAGCCGCCGGTCCGACAGCGCAGGGATGCCAACGATCGTAGTCGATAGTCCTCACGCGACTTTGGACCCTCGGCTGGGCCGGCGAACGGCTCTCACCTTGCCGCTGCTGCCGCCGCCGCAAAAGAACCGATCGCTGCCATTGGATTCGAGCCCCGATACGGCGACGCCGCGCGGCATCTCGATCCGCTCCAGCACCTCTCCCGTTTGCGGCTCGATGCGCCTCAGATCGCTCTCGTCGCCTTCCCAGGTGCCGTGCCACAACTCGCTATCGACCCAGGTGACGCCGGTGACGAAGCGGTTGGATTCGATGGTGCGAAGGATTGCTCCGGTCTCCGGGTCGATTTGATGGATCTTCCGTTCCCGATACTGGCCTACCCAGAGGGTACCTTCGGCCCAGGCGAGCCCGGAGTCGGCGCCGGCGCCGGGGGCCGGAATCGTGGCGAGCACGCGGCCGCTCTGCGGGTCGATCTTCTGGATGCGGTTCTCCGAGATCTGGAAGAGATGCTTCCCGTCGAAAGCCGTTCCGGCATGCGCGGGAACATCGATCGAGCGCAGCGTTTTTCCGCTCGCCGGGTCGAGCGAAATCATCTTATCGCCGGCCGCGAGCCACACATGCGCGCCATCGAAACTCACCCCGTGCACGTGATCGACGTCGGGGAAAGGTCCGTACTCGTGCAGGATATCGGCTTTCGATCGCTTCATGACGCCATCTTAGCCGCCCGGCAGTGGCGCCGGGAGTAACAACGTCGTCGCGAATCCCGGAAGCTGAGGGGTCATCCAGCGCCGCGCCCGGCCGCGGCCGACCGCCTGCGCTTTGCCCGACGCAGCAAGTGAGTCGAGCGACCGCTGTATCGTGCGCTGGCTTGTGCCGAGCGCGAGCGCCAGCGCAGAGCTCGACCACGTCTCGCCGTCGGCGAGGAAGGCAAGCACGTTGGCATGGTCCTCCTCGACCGGCCGCGCCAGCACGATGACCTCGCGCGGGCCGCGCGGCGAGATCGCGAAACCGTGTTTCGTCGCGCTCACCCGGGCGACTGCCCGCAGCAGCCTGCGGAGCCGTCCGATCTCGACCCGCAACCGCGCGCGGTGGGATTCGTCGGCGTGCTTGGCGCCGAACGCGCGGGCGAGCAGCATGTCCCGCGGCACGTCTCCGGGCCACGCCTCGGCGAGCGCGCGCGCCAGCGCGAACAGCACCGGACGCCTTGCGAGCGGCACGAGCATGTCGCGCGCGCGCACGAGGTTGCGGCAGGCGTCGATGACAAGCGCCTTCGACGCGAGCAGCGCCTCGACTTCCTCCAGCAGGAGAAGGCGCTCCTCGCCGCGCGCGATCAGCCGCGCCGCCGGCGTGTCGAGGACGGCGTGTACCTGATCGACTTCCGCCGCGAGCGCCGGAATGCGCGCGCGGCGCGCGGCTTCCTCGGCGCGGGCGAGCGCGGCGCGTGCGGCCCCGGCACGGACGCGCCGCATGGAAATGCCGGCGACCGCGAGCTCACGGATGGCGTGCAGCGCCGGCGTAAGAGCTGAAAGATCGAGCTGCGCCAGCTTGCGCTCGGCGTCGTCGAGGCGACCGATCAGGAGCAGGCGCCGGGCCTCGAGGTAGTGCGCATGGGCGGCGTTCGTCCGGTCGCCATGCGCTTCGAGTACCGCCGCCGCCGCCGCGAGCGCCTTCGTCGGCCAGGCAAGGTCGCGCGCCGCGAGCGCGATCTCGGCCGCAGCGACGACGCATCTCGCGCGAGCGACGGTCTCTCTCGGACCGAAGGCGCGGGCCGCGCGCCGCATCAGCGTTTTCGCACGGCCGAGATCACCGAGTTGGGCCATGGCGATACCGCGGAGCGCGAGCGCCGGCGGATCGTCGCGTAAGGCGATGTGGTTCAGCGCGCCAAGCGCATCACCCGACGCGAGCGCGCGCGCCGCCGCTGTAATCAGCGAGTCCATTCAAATCCCGACACACTTGTCACTCCCGGCCGTTCGACGGCCGGCTGTAAATCTACCTCACGATCAACGCCCGACAAGCCGCGGCAGAAAAGCGGTCGCCGCTTTGGGCAGCGAAAGGAGAGAAAAGATGACGACACATATGACCGCAACCCGCGAAGAGTGGCTGGAGGCGCGGCGCGACTTGCTCGCTGCCGAGAAGGATCTGACGCGACGCAGCGACGACGTCGCCCGGCTGCGGCAGCGCCTGCCGTGGGTCCCGGTCGACAAGGTCTACACGTTCGACACCGAGGCGGGCAGCAGGACGCTCAAGGACCTGTTCGATGGGCGCTCCCAGCTTCTCGTTTATCACTTTATGTTCGGCCCGGACTATACGGCGGGCTGCCCGTCCTGCTCGATGATCGCGGACGGCTTCGGCGGCTTTGCCGTCCACCTTGCCAACCACGATGTCACGCTGATGGCGGTGTCGCGTGCGCCGCTGGCCAAGCTCAAGGCCTACAAGCAGCGCATGGGCTGGACGTTCCCCTGGGCGTCGTCGCATGGCGGCGACTTCAATTTCGACTTCAATGTCTCGTTCACCGAGGCGCAGGAAAGGGCAGGGCCCGTCGAATACAATTATGCGCGCGGCACCCATGCGATGGACATGACGCCTGTGCCGCCGCCCGTCGCCCAGTTTGCGGCAAGCTGCGGCACCGATGCCGCGACCTATCGGCGCGACCGGCCGGGCATGAGCGCCTTCGTGCGCGAGGGTGATGCGGTTTATCACACCTACTCGACCTATGCGCGCGGGCTGGACGGCCTCTGGGGCGCCTATCAATGGCTTGATCGCGCCCCCAAGGGGCGCAACGAGCAAGGGATCTGGTGGCGTCGTCACGACGAGTACGGCCATGACTGACGTGTCGATGTCTCCGGTCGTGCGTCACGATGTCGAGACTTGTGCCGGGAGCAGCGTTGCAGCTTCCGGCGCGGCCGGTTGGCTCGGTCTTGCCGCTGCACCGACCTTTGCCATCATGGCGCTATGGACGAGCTTATTCAGCGGCAACCCCGACATGTTCTGCATGGGCATGCAGGACGCATCGCCGTCGAACGGGATGGCGCTGATGTACGCATTGATGAGTGCCTTCCATGCGGCGCCGTGGCTGAGATTGATCTCCCGCCGATGAAGCAAGGCTGCTAGTCATTGCACACGCGTTTGTACCAATGGCGGCTGACGATATCGAAAACTGCACGAATAGAGTCACGTATACCGTTGTAAAATCGCCGATTGATGCCGACCGGCGTGGCCGCACGCAATCCGAATACGGTGGTTCGCAGGCCGCGCCGCTCGCGCCAAAGACGATGACAATCGATGTATGCGGTAGGCTCCGCCTGGCGGAAGCGACTCGATTTCGAGCAGATGAAGACGGCCCCGATCGCCGTTCCCGGCGACGCGGGGCGGACGTGTCCGCCGATGACCTAGGCCGCGGAGCGAAGTTGTCTCCAAAACAGCTGCCGGGCCGGCTAATGCAATTCCAGATTCGTCGGCCTAAGCGAGCTTGCGGCTTTCTGCAGGACGTTCTGCAGGTCCTCGTCGAGCTTCCGAGCAACAGTATCGACGCTGTCGTCACCAAACTGTCCGAAGGTCGAAACCGGCCGATCGTACTCAAAAGCAACTTCGCCCTCCGGGACTTTCCCGAAGTAGCACACGAATGGGCGCGTAAAGACCGGCTGAGATATTGTGGCGAGTCATCAGCGACGCGGTCAGCGGATTGCCGATGTCATATTGAATAGCCCGCCCGTTCAATCCGGCAATTGCCAAAAGCCCGCCGTGGTCCCGGTTTCCAAAGATCGAAAGAGTGGCCGCCGCCTCAAGTTCTTGTCGTGCCCGATCGATCAAGCCGAAGCGGAGCAGTGTCAAGAAGCCGTCGTCAAGGTGCGGAATAAGCGCTTCGAGGCTCGCTCTTACCGCAGCGAAGGTGTTGCTTGATCGGATGGTGACGTGTTCGACGGTTACTTTTTCGACGGACGTGTTGCTGCTGACCATTGGATTACCTTTCATCGCTGAGTTCGTGAGAGAGCCGAGGCGTTCCATATTCCTCAGAGCAAGCGTTGGGCTCCCGGCACGAAAGCACCGGGAGCCCTATCGTTCACTCCGCGAGCGCGGCCTCTTCAATGACCGCGGCGACTTCCTTCGCATGGACGACGAGGGAGGCGTGGCTGCCGGCGACTTCCGTCGTCTGGGCCTTGATCCTGGTTGCGAACAGCTTCTGGGCCTCGGGTGCGATGACCTTGTCCTTCGTGCTGATCACATAGAATGTCGGCTTGTCGTGCCAAGCCGCCGTATCGACTGGGGCCTCGAACGCCGTGTGGTTCAACGGGAGCTGGGAGTTGGCCAGGGATTCGGCGATCTTCGGAGGAAGGTCAGCCGCGACCGCCGAAGGAAACACCTTGGGATCGATGTAGAGGTTGCCCTTTGCGTCGGGATGAATCGCCGCGGTGCCTTCGGTCGCCGGACCGCCTTTGGCCAGAGACGCCAGAGATTCTCCGACGTCGGGCGCGAATGCGGAGACGTAGACGAGCGCCGAGACCTTGGGATCGTCACCGGCTTCCGTAATGACCACGCCGGCCCAAGAGTGGCCAACGAGAACGGTCCTGCCGTCCTGCTTCGCCAGCGCCTGTTTGGTGGCATCGACGTCCGCGGCGAGGGAGGTGAGCGGATTTTCGACGAGCGTTACGTTGTAGCCCTTCTTCGTGAGGATATCGGCAACGGGTTTCCAGCTCGTCTGGTCGACGAAAGCGCCATGGACAAGCACGATATTGTGAGCGGCCCCCTTGGGCAGCTGTGCCGATTGGGCTGGGGCGGCAATTGCGGCTCCGGCCATGAGGACGGCGGCCGCTGAGAGTAGAAGATTTCGCATTGATTGCTCCTGATGGGATGTCGAACGACGGGTCCGGAATGGACAGGCGTTTCTGCGAAGCCGCGGTTCTTCCATCTGCCGTTTGCGAAATGGATGACCGCGCGATCCTCGGGCCGCCGTGACATGAAGTGGTGTGAGGGGTTGTCGGACGTTAGGGCTCAATCGTCCGAATATTGTGTCTGACCGTCCGCAGGATTAACATCGAGACATGGATATTCTCGCCGAAGTGCTCGATCGCGTTCGCCTTGGCGGGACCCTGCTGTTCCACTTCGAGCTCGGCCATCCCTGGAGTCTGGCGTTGCCAGCGCGCCCCTATGCTCTGTTCCATTATCTCAGTCGTGGCTCAGCTACCCTCGTGCTCGAACAGGGACGAAAGCTCGACATGACCAAGGGCGACTTTGTCGTCGTCACACGCGGCGAGCCCCATTTGATTTATTCGGATCGCCGGACCAAGCCGCTGCGGATTCTGGACCTCGATCGATCCGCCGGCCGTCTCAGCTCAGTTCGTCACGGCGGCAGTGCGCAGCCACTCTCGAAGATGATCTGCGGCAATTTCACTGTATCGCGGCCGTCGAGCGGTAGCGTGTTGGAATTACTTCCGCCTGTGCTTCTGCTGAAGCCGACGGCGGACCGCGATTGGCTCGGATTGATTCTGGAACGCATGGCGAGCGAGTCGGCGATTGAGCGTCCCGGTCAACGCGTCGCGCTCTCACGACTGACCGAAGTGCTTTTCGTCGAGGTGCTGCGAAGCTGGATCAAGTCTCTCCGCCCCGGAGAAGGCGGATGGCTCGGGGCGATGGCGGACCCGCATATCGGACCGGCGCTTCAGTTGATCCACGAACAGCCGGACCGGCCCTGGACCCTTGGCGAACTTGGGCAACGCGTGGGGCTCGGTCGCTCGGCATTTTCGGCTCGCTTCACCAAGCTCGTCGGCCAGTCCATGTACCGTTATCTGATCGCACGCCGGATGGCGGAGGCTGCGTTTCTACTCGAATCAAGCGACGAGGGGATCGCGCGGATCGCGACCCGAGTCGGCTACGAGACCCCGGCCGCGTTTTCGAAGCTGTTCCATCGACATCACGGCCTATCGCCTGGCCGTTACCGGGCAGTTCGGCGGTCTAACGGCGGCCAAAGCCAAGGGGACGTTCTGGAGGCAGAAGTCGCCGATTGACCTCGCATCGAGAGGTGCAACGGCAGTCAGATAGCCGGGCCTGCGTTCGAAAGTCCGTCGAACGCAATTCCGTCCATCACGCCTGCAACTCATTTGCCGTAATTCGCCGCGATCCGCTGCTGCAGATAATCGTGCGCGGTGATCGGCGCATATTTCCCGCCCGGCCCTTGGATCACCGCGTCCTTGTTGGCCTGGCAGAAAAACGGCAACGAATAACGCGGCCCGAGATATTCGTCCGCATGCGGCATGCGCACGCGGTGCAGCGTCGATAGCAGCTGGTCGTCGCTCCAGCGCATCAGCATGTCGCCGATATTGCAGGTGACGACGCCCGGCAGCGGTTCGACATCGGTCCAGGCAAACTCGGCTTGCTCTTTGCCCGGACAGAGCTGCAGCCCGCCCTGGCCGGTACGCTGATGCAAGAGTGTGAGGCAGTCGAAATCGGTATGGGCGCCGGCACGCCAGCCGGTGAAGTCCGCGGGCTTGGCGTTCACCATCGGCAGATAGTGCAGCAGCCGCAGCGTGCTCTGATATTCGCTCGACAGCGGATCGT
This sequence comes from uncultured Alphaproteobacteria bacterium, assembly GCA_963829395.1. Taxonomy (GTDB): domain Bacteria; phylum Pseudomonadota; class Alphaproteobacteria; order Rhizobiales; family Xanthobacteraceae; genus BOG-931. Next base: position 54,197 of record CAWHHX010000014.1, read on the forward strand.
GGCAGTCGGTGAAAAAGTCCGGCGCGAAGCCGAGCTTTAGCGCGAAACACGACAGCACCTTCATGCCGAGCGCCCAGTTGGCGCGTTCGAAGGCGAGCATCGCGGCCTTGAAGCCCGGCAATTCGTCGCCCGTCGGCCATAGTGACGCCATGCGCGGCAGCGTGATCTGGTAGGACTCCTTCTGGTCCGGCGTGCCGGTCGAGGGCCGCACCTGGCTTTTGTATTCCCAGCCGGCGTTGGTGCCTTGCCGGAGCGGGAAGCGCGCCTTGGTCTCGTGGGGAAGGGCGAAGAAGCGCTCGGTCATCGTGAACGCTTCGTCGATTTGCTCTTGCGGGATGCCGTGATTGACGAGCTGGAAGAAGCCGATCGCGGTCGACGCAGTCCAGACTTGTTCGGCGATCTCGGCCTTGCGCGCGTCGAAGGCGCTCATGTCGATGCGCGGAACGTCGCGGGCTTTCGTCGCGCCGACGCCGCGAAAGGTCTGCTCCTTCTTGAGCTCGTCGAGGGCGTAGGCCGCGTTGCTGTTGGTCGTCATGATTTTGACCGCCTTTGTTGATGGCGATTGAAACAAAGCGACGCGCCGGTTGGCAAGGGTATAAGTTAGGCAATCGGCGGTGCGACGTGTTCCGTAACCACGTCGCGGCCGGGGAGGGGACGCTCATGGCCAAGGCCATCACGATGTACGGCATCAAGAACTGCGACACCATGAAGAAGGCGCGCGCCTGGCTCGACAAAAACGGCGTCGATTATTCGTTCCACGACTACAAGACCGCCGGGATCGAGCGCGAACGTCTGGAGCAATGGTGCAAGAACGTCGGTTGGGAAACATTGCTCAACCGCGCCGGTACGACGTTCCGCAAGCTGCCGGACAAGGACAAAGCCGGGATCGACGACAAAAAGGCGGTGGCGTTGATGCTGGCGCAGCCGTCGATGATCAAGCGGCCAGTGCTCGATCTCGGCGGCAGCAAGCTCGTGGTCGGGTTTTCGCCGGAGAGTTACGGCGCCGTCGTCGCCGGCCGGCGCTGACAAAATCTCGCGGCCTATTCGGCGATATTCGGTCGCCCGAACAGCGCCATGAGCGTTCCGGTCATGGTCGCGATGAGCCGTTCGTCGGTGGCGCCATCGAGCGCCAACGCCTGTCCGTCGCACACCGTGAGCGTCCGGCCGGGCTTGACGACGCGCGCCCGAAACAGGAAGCGGTCGCCTTTTGCCGGCGCCAGCAGATTGGTCTTGAACTCGACCGTCAACACGGCGGCGTCGGCGGGCATGAGCGAGAAGGCGGCGTAGCCGCAGGCACTATCCAACGCCGTCGCGATGATGCCGGCATGCACGAAGCCGTGCTGCTGCGTGTAGGCCGGCTCATAGGGCATCGCCAGCTCGATTTCCCCAGGCGCCAGCCGCGCGATTGTCACACCGAGCGTCGCCATGGTGCGTTGCCGGTCAAAGCTGGCGCGGACGCGGTCCGCGAAATTCGGATCCTTCGGCTGAAATGACATCCGTTGCTCCATCGCGACCGCAATTCACACGTGAGTGAACGGGTGCAGCGCGGCGCCCGATCTGTCGCACGCCGCTCCGCTCGATCCGCTTCCAAAATTTGAGACAAACAACAGGTGAGGGGGCTTCTGTTACTTCTTGTGCTTGAGCGTCTGCATGAAGGCTTTTTCCTCGGGCTGCAGATACACAATCTCGGTGAGCGCGCCAATGACGCCGGTGGTATCGAAATAGGCGAAGCGCGTCTCATTGTGACGACCGGCTTGCACCAGCGGGAAGCCCCGCGATTCCATGTCCTTTACCCCTTGGGCATAGTTGTCGACCTCGGTGCAATAGTGGTGCATGCCGCCTTGGGGATTGTGCTCCAGGAATTTCGAATAGGTGCTCACGCCGGCTATCGGCCGGATCAGCTCGACCTGCATATCGCCGCACCAGCCGAAGGCGAGGTGAACGGTGAGCGGCGCCGGCTTGCCCAGATAGGTTTCATCCTCGAGGCCGGGATTCTCGAGAAACAGAAATTCCGGAACGCCGAACTTGTCTTTGAAAAAAGCCATAGCCTTGTGAATGTCGGGCACGACAAATCCGATTTGAAAGACGTTTTGGGCCAAAGTGGCGGTCACTCGTTTCTCCCTTGCGATCACGGACGGCTTTTGAGGCGCCGTCCCGATGGATCGCTCGAAGATACAAGCTTAGCGAAATCTGGCAATCGCCCGAGTATGCCCGTCTGAACGTCCGGGACGTAGCGAGGCGAACGCCGCCGAACATTTTATTGACGACGAAAGCGTCGCGCCGCTCCGGTGGCAACGGCCTGGCATCATTGACAAGGGCGCGCTGCTGGTGATGATCGCGGCGCCATGGGCCTTGCCGTTGAAATCATCGGGCTTGTCGTCTTTCTCGGCGCGCATGTCTTCGTCTCCATGCGGGGACATCGCGCGGCTTTGGTCGCAAAGCTCGGCGAGGGGCCGTACAAGGGCCTGTTCAGCCTGGTCTCGATCGTCGGTCTTGCCTTGATCGGCTACGGTTTCGCGCGCTACCGGGCCGAAGGCCTTATTCCGTTATGGTACCCGCCGGCATGGACGCGGCATATCGTCGAAGCGGCGATGTGGCCGGCAAGCATCGCGCTGGTCGCAGCCTACATTCCCGGCGACATCAAGCGCGTGCTCAAGCATCCGCTGCTGGTCGCCGTGAAAATCTGGGCCGCCGCACACCTGTGCGCCAATGGCGATCTGGGCGGCATCATTCTGTTCGGCTCCGTGCTCGCCTGGGCGGTCTATGACCGTATCACCTTGAAGCGTCGCAGCGACGCCGGGGCGCCGCCAATTCCCGTCGGCGGCCGGCGCAACGACATCATCGCGATCATCGTCGGCACGATTGTTTATATCGCGCTCGGCCTGGTGTTTCACCCGCTCGTTATCGGAGTGCCGGCATTCGGCTCGCCGGCGCTGGGACATTGATTCGTGTCCGTGCATGACGACAGCCGGCGGCTGACCGCGCCGGATATCGGCGCCCGCAAGGGTGGCGAGCCGATCGTATGCCTGACGTCCTACCATGCCCACACGGCGCGCATCCTCGACGGCTATTGCGACGTGATCCTGGTCGGCGATTCGCTCGGCATGGTGATGCACGGGCTGGAAAGCACGGTGCCGGTCACCCTCGACATGATGATCCTGCAAGGTCGCGCGGTGATGCGCGGGTCAAAGCGGGCGCTGGTGGTCGTCGATCTGCCGTTCGGCTCTTATGAAGCGTCGAAAGAGCAGGCGTTCGCTTCCGCGGCGCGGGTGCTGAAGGAGACCGGCTGCGGCGCGATCAAGCTCGAGGGCGGCCGGCGCATGGCCGACACGATCGGCTTTCTGGTCGAGCGCGGCGTGCCGGTGATGGGGCATGTCGGTTTGACGCCGCAGGCGATCAACACCATCGGATCGTTTCGCGCGCAGGGCCGCGACGAAAGCGATTGGCCGCCGATCGAGGCCGATGCCCGCGCGGTCGCCGACGCCGGTGCGTTTTCCGTGGTGCTCGAAGCGATCGCCGAGCCGCTCGCCCGCCGTATCACCGGCGCGGTCGCGATCCCGACGATCGGCATCGGCGCGAGCGTCGCCTGTGACGGCCAGATCCTCGTGCTGGAGGATATGCTCGGACTGTCGCCGCGCGTGCCGAAATTCGTCAAACGCTTCGGTGACCTCGGGCCGTCGATCGAGCGCGCCGTGAGGAGCTATGCCGAGGACGTGCAGGCGCGCCGTTTCCCAGGCCCCGACAACGTTTACCCCATGCGGAAGAAGCGCGATTAGGGCACGCCTCCCGGGGGATAACGGCCGCCATGGTCCCGTTAAGGCTCTGGGGAGAACTATGTCGGCGCAATCGCTTGGGGGCGGGTCCAGGCTTTGCCTTGCTCGCGCCACATGACTAATCTAGCTCCCACATGGGTTTGTCCGGGCCTAAGCGCCCGGAATTCCTTGGTTTTGTCGCTCTTCGGTTCGGAAAGCTTATTCCCGGCTGCGCTTGCGGGGGCAGGGCAGGCGGTCTGAACCTGGGCTCGCATCGGGGCAGGGTCCGTGACCGATATTTTTCACGAAGTCGACGAGGAAGTTCGTCGCGAACAGTTCAAGAAGCTGTGGCAACGCTACGGCAATTACATCATTGCCGCCTGCGTTCTCGTCGTCGCGGGTGTCGGCGCCTGGCGCGGCTACGACTGGTGGGAAGCCAAGAAAGCCGCCGAATCCGGGGCCGCGTTCGAGCAGGCGGTGACGCTGGCACAAGCCGGCAAGCCCCAGGAAGCCGAAGCGGCTTTCGCCAAACTGGCGACGGACGGCACCGCCGGTTATCGCGTCCTGGCGCGGCTGCGCGAAGCCGCTGAAGTGGCGCGGTCGGATCCGAAGGCGGCGATCAAATCCTATGACGAGCTCGCCGCCGACCGGGGGGCCGGACAAGTCATCGAGGACGTCGCCGCCTTGCGCGCCGGCTTTTTGCTAGTCGACGGCGCGGCCTATGCGGACATGCGCGCGCGGCTGGAACCGCTGACCGCGGCGGATCGTCCGTTCCGCTACAGCGCGCGCGAATTGTTGGCGCTGTCCGCCTGGAAGCAGGGCGACCTGGCCGCGGCGCGGCAATGGACCGATATGATCATCACCGATCCGCAAACACCGGCCGGAGCACGCAGCCGGGCACAGGTGTTGAGCGAACTCATTGCCGCAGGCGGCAAAGGCTGAGGCGGATGTCGAGGGGACGGTTTTCTTCGTTGGTTCGAAGCGGCGCGGCGTTGGTGCTGCTCGTCGTCCTCGGCGCGTGTACCCCGGGTGGCCAGTTCGACCCGACCGAAGTTGTTTCCACCGACGTCTTCAACACCAAGAAAAAACTGGCGGGCGAACGTGAGCCGCTCTTTCCCCAAGGCGTGCCTGGAGCCGAGACCGGTGTGCCGCCTGATCTGGTGAAGGGCTATCAACCGCCGCCGGAGCCGGTGGCGGCAGCGGATACCGGCGGAGCCGCGGCCAAGCCGGTGGCCGAAAAGCCCAAGCGGAAGCCGAAACCCAAGCCGACGGTAGCGCGCGCGCCGGCGCCGCAAGCGCACGATCCGGTTTGGGACAGGACGCCCTCATCGGCGCCGCCGCCGACCAGACAACCGGCGCAATCGGCCTGGCCGGCGCCGCCGTCGGGACAACCCGCACAAACCAACTGGCCCGCGGCACCGGGGGCGCAATCGCAAGCTGCCCCGGCCGCACAGACCAATTGGCCGGCCCCGCCGTCGGCGCGGCAAACGCAATAAGCGGCACTCAGGCCGGCAAGCGGCCGGCGTCTGCCGTATCCATGCTGCCGAGTTCAGGATAAAGAGCGCGTGCGGCGCGTTGGCGCCGTTCATCAGCTATCGCTCGCAGACCGCTTCATGTCCTTTACGATTGCCATTGTCGGCCGGCCCAATGTTGGGAAATCGACCCTGTTCAACCGTCTTGTCGGGGCGCGCCGTGCGTTGGTCGACGATCAGCCGGGGGTGACGCGCGACCGGCGGGAGGGCGAAGGTCGGCTCGGCGATCTGTCATTTCGCGTCATCGACACGGCCGGCCTCGAGGATGCGGCGGCGGAAAGCCTCTCCGGAAAGAGCCAGGCGCAGACCGCGGCTGCGGTGGCGCAGGCCGACGCCGTCCTGTTCCTCATCGATGCGCGCGCCGGCGCAACGCCCGCCGATCGGAGCTTTGCCGATCTGGTGCGCAAATCCGGCAAGCCGGCGATCGTGGTCGCCAACAAGAGCGAGGGCCGCGCGGGCGAAGCCGGGGCGCTCAATTCGTACGCGCTCGGGCTGGGCGACCCTGTCGCCATCAGCGCCGAACACGGCGAAGGGTTGGCCGGCCTCTATGAGGCGCTGCGCGCGGCGCTCCCGGAAGCAACCGCAGAAGCCGACGAAGCCGAAGCGGCGCCTGTGGAAACCGACGACAAGCCGATCCGCATCGCGGTGGTCGGACGCCCGAATACCGGCAAGTCGACCCTGATCAACCGATTGCTCGGCGAAGAACGACTTGTGACCGGGCCCGAGGCCGGCATCACCCGCGACGCAATTGCGGTCGATCTCGACTGGCGCGGGCGCCATCTGCGCATTTACGATACCGCGGGACTGCGCCGCCGCTCGCGCGTCGAGGAGAAGCTCGAGAAATTGTCGGTCGCCGACACCCTCGACGCCATCCGTTTTGCCGAAGTCGTGATCGTCCTCGTCGATGCCGAAGCGCCGTTTGAGGAACAAGACATTCGGATCGCCGATCTTGTCGAGCGCGAAGGGCGCGCCATCGTCATCGCCTTCAACAAGGTCGATTTGATCGAGCGCCAGCCCGGCGTCCGGCCGCGGCTGCGCGAAGAAGTCGATCGCGTTCTCCCTCAGATCAAGGGCGTTCCGGTCGTCGCATTGTCGGCGCGCACCGGCGAGGGACTTGATCGATTGATGGCGGCCGTAATGGACGCGCATGCCGTCTGGAACCGCCGCGTGCCGACGGCGGCGCTCAACCGCTTTCTGTCGCACGCCACGGAGACGCATCCGCCGCCCGCCGCCCGCGGCCGTCGCATCCGGCTTGATTACATGACGCAGCCGAAGGCGCGGCCGCCGACCTTTGTGCTGTTTTGTTCGCGCGCCGCGGCGCTTCCCGAAACCTATCGGCGTTACCTGGTCAACGGCTTGCGCGACGGCTTTGCGCTGCCCGGCACGCCGATCAGGCTCACGCTGCGCGCCAAGGCCAATCCCTATGCCGGCCGAAAGCGGCGTTGATGGATGAGCAAGCCGACCCGACGAACGTGACGGTCGGCGTGGCGCGGCGCGAGGCCGCCTTCGTTTTCATCTTTGCGACCATTTTTTTGGACATGCTCGCGATGGGCATCGTCATTCCGGTGCTGCCGAAGCTCGTGGTCGATTTCGTCGGCGGTGACACGCAGCAGGCGGCGAGAGTTTTCGGCGTGTTCGGAACCGCATGGGCGTTGATGCAGTTCCTGTTCTCGCCGTTGCAAGGCACGCTGTCGGACAGCTTCGGCCGCCGCACGGTGATACTCCTTTCCAATTTCGGCGTCGGCCTTGACTATGTGCTGATGGCGCTGGCGCCGACGCTCGGCTGGTTGTTCGCCGGCCGGGTGATCTCCGGCATTGCCGCAGCAAGCATCTCGACCGGCTACGCCTATGTCGCCGACGTGACGCCGCCGGAACGGCGCGCCGCGCGCTTCGGCCTGCTCGGCGCCGCGTTCGGCGCCGGATTTGTGCTCGGGCCGGCGGTCGGCGGACTGGCCGGCAACATTTCGCCGCGGCTGCCGTTCTGGATCGCCGCGGGCTTGAGCCTGGCGAACGCCTGTTACGGTTTCCTGATCTTGCCGGAATCGCTGCCGCGATCGGAGCGCGTTCGCTTTCGCTGGCGGCGCGCCAATCCGTTTGGGGCGCTCGCATTATTGCGTTCGCATACCGAGTTGTTCGGGCTCGCCATTGTCAATTTCATCGGCAACCTCGCGCACGCCGTGCTGCCCAGCATCGGCGTTCTCTACATGCTGTACCGCTATGGCTTCGACGAACGCATCGTCGGTTTGACGCTGGCGGCCGTTGGTATCGGCTCGATCGTCGTCAACGGCGCTGTCGTCGGGCCGGTCACCAGAAAAATCGGCGAACGCGCGGCTTTGATGCTTGGTCTTGCATTCGGCGTCGTTGGTTTTCTGGCGTTCGCGCTGGGGCGGACCGGCGCCGAATTCTGGATCGGTATTCCGCTGCTAGCGTTGTGGGGATTGGAGAGTCCGGCGTCCATGGCGTTGATGAGCCGCCATGTCGGCGCCTCGGAGCAGGGCAGGCTGCAGGGCGCCAATGCCAGCGTCGCCGGCATCGCCAATCTGTTCGGCCCCGGTCTCTTTACGCAAGTCTTCGCGGTCGCCATCGGCGCCGGCCGCGAAAGCGTTTTAACCGGGGCGCCGTTCATGCTGGCGGCGCTGCTGATCGCCGCCGCCGGCGTGCTGGCCTGGTATGCGACGCGCAACCGCACCTGACGCTGCGCCAAGGACGGTCATGCCGGACGCATGAAGTCCTGGAGCTTATTGCCGTGGAAGTCGTAGATCTTTCCGGTTTCGGAAAAGCTTGGCAGGCAGAGTTCAAGGATTTTCTCCGCCACCTGATCGGGCGACGGCAATGTCATCGGATCCTCACCGGGCATGACCATGGCGCGCATGCGGGTGCGCGTCGGGCCGGGATTGAATAGATTGACCCGCACCGCCGTCGAACTCGTTTCCGCCGCGTAGGTTCTCGCCAGAACGTCGAGCGCCGCCTTCGAGACCGAATAGGGCGCCCAATAGGCATAGGCGAGCGTCGCGATGCCCGAGGTGACGAAGACGACGCGGCCGGCCTCGGACCGTTTCAACAACGGATCCATGGCGCGGATGAGATGCCAGTTGGCGGTGACATTGACCGCCATCGTGTCGTCCCAGGCTTTCGGCTCGATGTGATCGAGCGGCGACGGCACGCCCGCCAGCGCCGCATTACCGACCAGCACATCGAGCCGCCCGTAGCGCTCGTTGAGCGCGGCGGCGAGGCGATAGATGCCGGGATAGTCTCGCATATCGAGCGGAGTGAGCGTCGCCGAACCGCCCGCGCCTTTGATCGCATCGTCGAGCTCTTCGAGGCCGCCGACCGTTCGCGCCACCGCGATCACATGCGCCCCGACGCGCGCGAGCGCCAGCGCTGCGGCGTAGCCGATGCCCCGCGAGGCGCCGGTGACCAGCGCGACCCGATCAGCAAGCGGCTTTGACATTCTGCTCAGCTCGCCTCGGCGAGCAAGGACAGCTGGTGCTGCGGCGCGTCCTGGGCGGTGCGGTCGGTGAGGGGAGTAGGATATTCGCCGGTGAAGCAATGATCGGTGAATTGCGGGCGGACCGGATCGCGCGCCTTTTCGCCCATCGCGCGGTAGATGCCGTTCACCGAAAGAAACGCCAGCGAATCCGCGCCGATGAATTTCCGCATCCCTTCCAGATCGTGGGTGGCGGCCAGCAGCTTGTCCTGCTCCGGCGTGTCGATGCCGTAATAGTCAGGATGGGTGATCGGCGGCGAGGCGATGCGAAAATGCACTTCGCTGGCGCCGGCGTCGCGCATCATCTGCACGATCTTCACCGACGTCGTGCCGCGCACGATCGAAGTCGTCGATCAGCACGATGCGCTTGCCATTGACCACGGCGCGGTTGGCGCTGTGCTTGAGCCGGACACCGAGCTGGCGGATGTGTTGCGTCGGCTCGATGAAGGTGCGGCCGACATAATGGTTGCGGATGATGCCAAGCTCGTAGGGAATGCCGGAGGCTTGCGCGTATCCCATCGCCGCCGGCACGCCGGAATCGGGTACCGGCACGACCACGTCGGCCGCGGCCGGCGCTTCAAGTGCGAGCTCTTGCCCGCACTTCTTGCGCACCTCGTAGACGCTGCGGCCGCCGATGACCGAATCCGGCCGCGAGAAATAGATGTACTCGAAGATGCAAGGACGCGGTGCGATCGGCGGGAACGGCTTGTGCGAATGAGCGCCGTCCTCGTCGAACACGAGCACCTCGCCGTTCTCGACGTCGCGGACATATTGAGCGCCGATGATGTCGAGCGCGCAGGTCTCCGAGGCGAGAATGGGACAGCCGTCGAGTTTGCCGAGCACCAGCGGCCGGATGCCCAAAGGATCGCGGGCGCCGACCAGCTTCTTGTTGGTGAGCCCGACAAAAGCGTAGGAGCCTTCGAGCACGCGCAGCCCCTCGACGAAACGGTCGACGAAGCGGTTACGGTGGGAGCGGGCGACCAGATGGAGGATGACCTCCGTATCCGTCGTCGATTGCATCATGGCGCCTTCGCGCACCAGCTGGCGGCGGAGCGTCAGTCCGTTGGTCAGATTGCCGTTATGACCGACGGCAAAGCCGCCGGCGTTGAGCTCGGCGAACAGCGGCTGGACGTTGCGCAGAATGGTCTCGCCGGTGGTCGAATAGCGCACATGGCCGATCGCGGCGTTGCCCGGCAGCCGATCGATCACGTCGCGGCCCGAAAATGCGTCGCCGACCAGCCCGAGGCGGCGTTCGGAGTGGAACCGGGAGCCGTCGAACGAGACGATGCCGGCCGCCTCCTGGCCGCGATGCTGCAGGGCGTGCAGGCCCAGCGCCGTAATGGCTGCCGCGTCGGGATGACCGAAAATACCGAATACGCCGCACTCCTCGCGCAGCCGGTCCGCATCGAGGTCGAGGAGGGTGCTTTCTGTCATGGTCATCGGTCCGCGATCATCTCAATGCACGATTCCCGGGACCTTGAGCAATTCCTGTCGCTCCGCCAACGGCGGGCTGATCGAGCTGGCTATGCCGATCCGTCGTATTCTCCGGCGTTTCGGTGTCCTCCGGACGCCGTTTCAGCTTCTTCAAGATGGTGCTTTCCGGGTCCTCCGGCAACATCGACATCAGCCATTGTCCGGTTCCGGTCAAAACAACCCGCGATTTGGCCCCTTTCACCCATTCCGGCTGGCTGCGGTCGGGGACCAGCCAGTTGAAGAACAGGAACGCCACCACCACGATGACAAGGCCGCGGGCCAGCCCGAACAGGAAGCCAAGCGTGCGGTCGAGCGCGCCGACGCGGCTATCGAGCACCATGTCCGAGATTCGCACGGTCAGAATCGAGACGACGAGAAGCGTAACCAGAAAGACGCCGCCAATCACCGCAACCGCGGCGACGATGTCGTTGTTGAAGTATTGTTTGGCCAGGGGCAACAGCTTGGAATACGCGTAGAGCGTGGCGCCGGCGGCCAATACCCAGGCGATGATCGAGAGAATCTCGCGGATGAAGCCGCGCACCATGGCGAGCAGCCCTGAAATCAGCATCACGACGATCAGGACGATATCGAGCAGCGTAATCGGCATAGTCTGCTGGTCCGCTCGCTAATCCTACGTGTTGGCGGAATGCGCCGGGGCTTGGAGGCAAAGGCACGCCGTGTATAGCCGGAGCACGCGCCGCCGTCACCCGGCTTGTCGCGTGCATGGGGACGGCTGGGTTTCCGCCGGAATTAGGCTAAGCGCGTCCAATCGTGCGGCCATTATCCTGTGAATTGTCTCAGCGGCTGATCCTCTTGGCGGCTAGTTGTCTTGGCGGCCGACTCGCCGGAGAGCCGGGAGGCCGTCCTGGGCGATGTCCGTAACAAGATCGGCGAGCGTGGCGATGGTCGAGAGCGCAAATCCGTCGGGGGCTTCGTTGCGCGCCGCTTCCGGCGCGATCGCTCGGCCGAAGCCGAGCTTTTGCGCTTCTTTCAGCCGCGCGGCGGTCTGCGCAACCGGCCGTACCGCCCCGGATAACGAGGCTTCGCCGAAATAGACCGCGTCGGCGGGCAACGGGGCATGCGCCAGCGAAGAGACTAGCGCGGCCGCGGCAGCGACGTCGGCCGCCGGCTCGGTGATGCGCAAGCCGCCGGCGACATTGAGATAGACGTCGTGGCCGGAAAGGCGAACGCCGCAATGGGCTTCGAGCACCGCCAGCACCATGGACAGCCGGCTCGGGTCCCAACCGACGACCGCCCGGCGCGGCGTGCCCAAAGATGTCGGCGCGACCAGCGCCTGGATTTCCACCAAGAGCGGCCGCGTTCCTTCGATGCCGGCAAAGACGGCGGTGCCGGGACTGCCGAGTTCGCGTTCGGAAAGGAACAGCTCGGAGGGATTGGCGACTTCGCGCAGTCCCAAGCCCGTCATCTCGAACACGCCGATCTCGTCGGTCGGGCCAAAGCGGTTCTTCATCGCGCGCAGAATCCGGAATTGCTGCGAGCCTTCGCCCTCGAACGACAGAACGGCATCGACCATATGCTCGACGACCCGCGGACCGGCGATCTGTCCGTCCTTGGTGACATGGCCGACGAGGATCACCGACGCGCCGCTGCGCTTGGCAAAACGAATGAGCTCGCCCGCCGATCCGCGGACTTGCGTGACCGTGCCGGGCGCGGACTCGACCGTTTGCGTCCACATGGTCTGGATCGAGTTCGATGACCAGAAGCTGCGGCGGTTTGCCCTGAGAGAGCGTCGCCACAATGTCCTCGACCGCGGTTTCGGCGGCGAGCTCAACCGGCGCATCGGTCAGGCCGAGGCGTTCGGCCCGTAGCCGCACCTGCGCGACCGCCTCTTCGCCGGAGATATAGACGGCACGGTGACCGCGCTGCGCATAAGCGGCCGCGACTTCGATCAACAGTGTCGATTTGCCGATGCCGGGGTCGCCGCCGAGCAGCAGCACCGAACCGCGCACCAGGCCGCCGCCGGTCACGCGATCGAATTCGGCGACGCCGGAGGCAAGGCGCGGCGCTTCGAGGGTCTGGCCCTTGAGCGGCTCGACGACGAACAGCCGGCCTTTGCGCGACAAGCGCGCCGGCGCGACTTTGCCTTCTTCGACCAGCGTGTTCCAGGCGCCGCAGGCGTCACAGCGGCCGGACCAGCGCGCCGATGCCGCGCCGCAGCTCTGGCAGACGAAGTTCTGTGCTCGCGCGACCATCGCCAACGTCCTCAGCCGCCACGATAGACCAGATGGCAACGCGGCCCGAGCCGGACTAGAATTTCGTAGCCAATGGTGCCGGCGGATGCGCCGACCTCATCAACCGGCAGGTTCTCGCCGATGAAAGTTGCCGTATCGCCGCGGTGCACCGCGCGGTCGGGCAAGTCGGTGATATCGATGCAGGCCAAATCCATCGAAATATAACCGACGACGGCGCAGCGTTTGTCCGCGACGATGGCGGTGGCGCCGCCCTTGCGGTCGACGCCGCTGCCGGCACGCAACAGGCCGTCCGCATAACCGAGCGCCGCGACGGCGATGCGCGATGCGCGCTTGGCCGTCCAAGCGGCGCCGTAGCCGACAGTCTCGCCTTGCGCCACCTGACGCACCTGGAGGATGCGTCCGGTCAGTTCAACGACGTGCTGCATCGGGTTGTCGCGGCCGGGCGTCGGATTGATGCCGTAGAGCGCGGCGCCAGGCCGCGCCAGATCGAAGTGCGCCGCATCGCCAATATAGATGCCTGCCGAGTTGGCGAGCGAGGCGGGCACGCCGTGATAGAGCATGCGCAGCTCGCGAAAGAGCCTGATCTGCGCGGCGGTGAGGGGGTGATCGGCGATCTCGGCGCAGGCGAGGTGGCTCATCAACAGCGTAATGCCGTGATTTTCCTGCCGCAGGCGAAGCGCCAGCGCGGCGGCTTCATCGGCCGAAATGCCGAGCCGGTTCATGCCAGTGTCGATATGGAGCGCCGCGCCGCCGCGCCAGTTCTGCGCGCTGACGAAGGCGTCCCACTCCGCGAGTTCCGCCGTGCTGTTGATGACCGGCTGCACGTTAAGCTCGGCAAATGCCGTCCCGGCTTCGGATGAAAATCCGTTGAGCACGTAGATCGTCGCTTCGCGGGCGCGGGTCCGCGCCCGCCGCGCTTCCGCAATGTCGGCGACAAAAAAAGTCTTGCAGCCGGCCTTTGCGAGCTTGGCCGTTACCGGCTCAAGGCCGAGGCCATAGGCGTTGGCCTTGACGACCGCCGCGCACTCGACGGTGAGGAGCTTGTGCGCCAGCGCCCGCCAATTTGCCTCGACGGCATCAAGGTCGATCGTGAGCGTGGCGCCGGTCTCGGGGTCGGCGAGCGGTCCGGCAGTTTCGGGCAGTGGTTCTGCGAATGCCATGCCCGCCTTATGACGGCGGTCGCGCCGCGGGTAAAGCCGGATCGGCAAAGAGCGCCTAGAAGCTCGACCGATGTGCGGCGTCGAGATTGGCGAAGCGGGTGACTTCGGCGTCAAACTGCAAGCCAACCGTTCCGGTAGGTCCGTGCCGCTGCTTGCCGATAATGACCTCGGCTTTGCCGTGTACGGCATCCATCTCCATCAGCCACTTATCGTGATCGGCCGTTCCCGGACGAGGCTCTTTGTTCGTCAGGTAATATTCCTCGCGATAGACAAAAAGCACGACATCCGCGTCCTGTTCGATGGAGCCCGATTCACGCAGGTCTGACAGCTGGGGCCGCTTGTCTTCTCGATTCTCCACCTGGCGGGACAATTGAGACAACGCGACGATCGGAACGTTGAGCTCCTTGGCGAGCGCCTTGAGCCGGGTGGTGATCTCGGTGATTTCCTGCACACGGTTCTCGCTCGAGCGGCGGGTCGAGCCTTGCAGCAGCTGCACGTAATCGATCACCAGAAGATCGAGGCCGCGTTGACGCTTGAGCCGGCGTGCGCGCGCGGCCAATTGCCCGATGGAAAGACCGCCGGTCTCGTCGACATAGAACGGCAGGCTCTGCAGCTCGATCGAAACGTCTTTGATCTTCTCGAAATCGGCTTCGCCAATCGCGCCGCGACGGATCTTGTTGGAGGGAATGCCGGTTTGCTCTGAGATGATACGCGTTGCCAATTGCTCTGCCGACATTTCCAGCGAAAAGAATCCGACGACCCCGCCGTTGACGGTTTCCCTGCTGCCGTCGGGGCGAACATCGCCCTGCGCAAATACCTTGGCGACGTTGTAGGCGATATTGGTGGCAAGCGCGGTCTTACCCATGCCCGGGCGGCCGGCGAGGATGATCAAGTCGGACTTTTGCAAGCCGCCCATTTTGCCGTCGAGATCGGTCAGTCCGGTGGCCATTCCCGAGAGCCCGCCATCGCGTTGATACGCATGCGCGGCCATGTCGACCGCCGTCGTCAAGGCCTGCGCGAACCGCTGAAAGCCGCTCTCGTAGCGTCCCGTTTCGGCAAGCTCGAAGAGCTTGCGCTCGGCATCTTCGATGTGGCTTTGGGGCGTTGCGTCGACCGGGGCCTCATAGGCGAGGTTGACCATGTCCTCGCCGATAGTGATCAGGTCGCGGCGAATCGACAGATCGTAGACGGTGCGGCCGTAGTCCTCGGCGTTGATGATCGTCGTCGCCTCGGCGGCAAGCCGCGCCAAGTATTGATTGACGCTGAGCCCGGCGATATCGAGATCTGATGGCAGAAAGGTCTTGAGCGTAACCGGTGTGGCGAGCTTTCCGGCGCGGATCAGGCTACCGGCAAGCTCGAAGATGCGCTGGTGGATGACTTCGAGAAAGTGCTTGGGCTCGAGGAAGTCCGAAATGCGATAAAACGCCTCGTTGTTAACGAGGATGGCGCCGAGCAGCGCCTGCTCTGCCTCGATATTGTGTGGCGGCGCGCGGAACATCGGCTCCGCGGGAAGCTGCTTGCGTGCGGTCGAATCGAATATCGCCATGGCCCCGATCAAGGGATTTGGTTGTGGCCGATTTGCGGTCACTCAACATCGCGGATTACTCAACGACGGCGCCGACTTTCGAGATCCGAATCGGCGCACTCAAAAGACTACGAGGACATCGTCGATAGTCGAGCGCGGCGCCGATTGAAATGATCCAGTGCGGCTTTCCCCGTTACCCACCGTGTGCAACCACGCCGCAGTGAAAGATACGAATGATCTTGACTACGCGTTCGCGGAAGCGGCGCTATTCGCCGGCGAGACGCAGCGGTGCGGAATAATTCGCTTCGAGCCCACGCAGCCGGGTTTCCTCGCGTCCGATATAGTCGCGCGTCTGCGGTACGACGCCCTTCCGCTTCGCCATTTGGATCTGAAACACCACCATGTCGCTTTCGCGGAATGCCATTTCCGATGACGCCAGGTAGAATTCCCACATCCGCACGAAGCGCGCATCGTAGAGCCGCTCCACTTCCTCGCGATGGGCGAGGAACCGTTCGCGCCAGGCCTTGAGCGTCTCGGCATAATGAAGCTGGAGGATCTCGACGTCGGTGACGACAAGCCGCGCGCGCTGGATCGCGGGCAGCACCTCGGAGAGTGCCGGGATGTAGCCGCCGGGGAAAATATACTTGGCGATCCATGCATTGGTCACGCTCGGCGAACCGCTGCGGCCGATGGTGTGCAATAGAAAAACGCCGTCCGGGTCGAGGATATTGGCGCACTTGCGGAAGAACGTGTCGTAGTGGACGACGCCGACATGCTCGAACATGCCGACCGATACAATGCGGTCGAACGGCCCGGCGACGTCGCGGTAGTCTTCGAGCCGGAACATCGCGTCCTGCGTCCGGCCGCGCTCGAGCGCTCGTTGTTGCGCGCGTGCGTACTGCTCCTGCGAGAGCGTGATGCCGGTCACCCGCGCGCCGGCGGTCTCGGCGAGATAGAGGGCAAGGCCGCCCCAGCCGCAACCGATATCGAGCACCTTCGCGCCCGGTTCGACTTTCAGTTTCGCCGCGAGGTGGCGCTTCTTGGCGAGCTGCGCATCGTCGAGCGATTGGTCGGGCGCTTCGAAATAGGCGCAGCTATATTGCTGGTCGGCATCGAGGAAGAGCGCGTAGAGCCTGCCGTCGAGGTCGTAATGATGCGCGACATTGCGCCGCGACCGGGACCGCGGATTGAATTGCTGCACGCGCCGGAACAGGTAGCGGCCGAGCTGCAACGGCAATGCCCAGCGCGGCGTGGCGATGTGGTCCTGCCGCAGCAAGATGGCCAGCAAGTCCGCGATCGAGCCCTGGTCGACGACAACACCGCCATCCATATAGGCTTCGCCCAGCCGGAGCTGGGGATTGAAAAGAACGCTGCGCTGGGCTTTGGCGCTGGTGAAGCGCATGGCGACCGGGGTGCCGCTGCCGTCGCCAAAGGTGTACGTTCGGCCCGCCGCCGTCGTGACCCTCAGGGACCCGTGGCGGATGAAGCGCCGCAAGAATGTCGATAGCATCCAGTCCAAGGTCGTCTCCACGCACTCTCCGCGTCGGCAACGCCGAATGGAACGTTGGGCGCGTCACGAGGCCCCAACCCCCCGCCTGCCGTTATTAAAACAAAATCCTCCTTGACCAGCAATGCGGGCGGCGGCGGTGTGCCCTTTCTTAAGGGGGGCCTGCTAAACGCCGCTCCCATTCGGCCGGTTTTGGAGTAAGGAGTGGCCGGCCCAGCCGCGTGACGTGAGGAGTTGAGGGTGAACCGGGCTTTTGCGCTGACAATCGGGCTTCTGGCAGCGTTGGCGCCGGCAATGGCGCGCGCTCAGACCAATATCGACCAGGGCAAATCGGCGTCGCAAATCTTTTCCAACGCCTGCGCCGAATGCCACAAGTCTGCGAGCGGACTGGGCAAAGGCAAAAACGCTGCCGCCGTGGCCGAATTCCTGCGCGAACACTACACGACAGGCCGCGACCAGGCGGCGTCGCTAGCGGCGTATGTGGTTGGCGGCCGCGATAGCGTGGCGTCGCCGGCGGCCAAGAAACCGCCGCCCGAGCGCACCGGCGCCGCGACCACCACCGACGAGACCAAGCAGGACAAGCGCCACGGCCAGAAGCCTGCCAAGCCTGAGGAAGGCGCGAGCACCAGCGGGCTTCCTACCTTCATGAACCCAATCGTAAGGCCGGAGCCGCCGCAACGCGACAACCGCCCGGCAACGGCTAATCGCAATCGCCGCAAAGAGCCGGCCGGCGCGCCCGAAGCTCCGCAAGAACCGGCAGCGGTCGCCCGTGTGCCTGCCCCGGCCGTGACCGAGCCGGCACATTCCGAAACCCCCGTTCCGGAGGCCCCTCCGGCTACCGCCACCACCCCGGCTGCGGTGCCGACGCCGACGGCCGCCGTGCCGGTGGAAGTCCCGACCGGCGAAACCGGCGAACCGGTTTCGCGCGACAATATTCCCGACTGAGTAGTCTGACGGCCTGGCTCAGGCCTTGTCGGACGGGGCGGGGGTCTCGTCCGCCTCGGCGCCTTCGCGCGCCCGCACCGATTCAGCGGCTTCGGGCTCGAAGAAGGCTTCCGCCGCAAGCACGGCCTCTTCCTCCGGCGTCCGATCTTCACGCAATTGCGCGACATCCTCGCCGCGCTCGATGCGTGCCGCTTCCTCGGCATTGCGGGCGACGATCACGGTGATCGATGTCTCGATGTCCGGATGCAGCGCGATCGGAACATTGTGCCGGCCGATGGTTTTGATCGGGGTGTTGAGCGCGACCTGGCCGCGGCCGATATTGTATCCAGACGTCGTCAGCAAGCCGACGAGATCGCGCGGCGAAACCGATCCGAACAGCTGACCGGACTCCGAGGCTTGGCGCAGCACCGTGAAGGTCTTGCCGTCGAGCTTCTCGGCGACCTGGCCGGCTTCGCTTTTGAGCGACAGCGAGCGCGCCTCGAGATCGCCCTTCATTGTTTCGAAGCGGGTGCGGTTCTCGGTCGTTGCGCGCAACGCTTTGCCCCGCGGCAACAGGAAATTGCGGGCGAAGCCGTCCTTGACGCGTACCACCTCGCCCATCTGACCGAGCCTGGGCACGCGTTCGAGCAAGATCACTTCCATGTCGATCCCTCCCTGCTCAGCGGATCACGTAAGGCAGCAGGCCGAGAAACCGCGCGCGCTTGATGGCTTGCGCGAGTTCGCGTTGTTTCTTCGCCGAGACGGCCGTGATGCGGCTTGGCACGATCTTGCCGCGCTCCGATACGAACCGCTGCAGGAGCTTGACGTCCTTGTAGTCGATCTTGGGCGCATTGGCGCCGGAGAACGGGCAGCTCTTGCGGCGGCGGAAGAACGGCCGGCGCGCGCCGCCGGATTGCGGTGACATGGCCATGGTTATTCCTCCGTCACGGCTTCGACTTCGTCGGCGCCCTCACGGGGCCGACGCTCGCGATCGCGGTCTCGCGGGCGGTCACCGCGATCGCCCCGGTCGCCGCGATCGCCTCGGTCGAAGCGGTCGCCACGGCGCTCGTCGCGGTCACGATCGCGTTCAGCCCGGCGCATCATCGCCGAAGGGCCTTCCTCGTGCTCGTCCACCCGAATGGTCAGATAACGCAACACATCTTCGTTCAGACGCTCCAGCCGTTCGATCTCGTTGATCGCCGCGGCCGGCGCAACCAGATTCATCAGGGTGAAATGCGCCTTGCGGTTCTTGCGCAGCCGATAGGAGAGCGATTTCACGCCCCAATATTCGGCCTTGGCGACCGAGCCGCCCATTCCTTCGACGACGCTCTTCAAATGCGCCGTCAATTCTTCCACCTGCTGCGCGCTGGCGTCCTGGCGCGCAAGGTAGACGTGCTCATAGAGCGACATAGATGCCCTTTCCTTCGTTGTCCTCGCTCGCCTCGGCGCGAAGCCCCTCGAACCCTTCGGGAAAGGCTCGAATGCTCTGAAGGCGGGAACACGGGACGCCGGACCGGTTGGTCCTACCGAGCCGCGAAAAGTGTCTCGCAGCACGGCCGTCCGTTCAGCCCCCGGCCGGGGTCGAGCGGAAAGACAGGCCTTATACGCGGCCGGCGTGGAAAGGCAAGTGAATCAACCTTTCAAGCGGGTCAACCTTTCAAGCGGGTCAGCCTTTCAAGCGGATCAGCTTTGGCGCACCGGGCCGGCAGCCGCCTGGATCAGCTCCGCAAGCCGAACCGCAAGAGCGACGCCTTCGCGGATTTGCCGGTCGCCAGTGGCCGCAGAAGGGAACGCCTGCCGCTCCCGCTGCAGCCTGCCGAGAAGGGCATCGAGGCTTTGCTGCAAAAGCCGCTGCCGGTACGCCGGATCATTGCGCGCCCGGGCCAGCTCCGCCTCGGTAATGGGCGAGAATAGAGTCATCGAAACGCACTCGCGACCCAACATCTTAACCATGGGGCAATTTACGCATGAAGATTAGCGGCTGCCGGTTGTCGCTTTGTTACCGAGCTTGACACAGCCGTGATCACGGTATCTTTCGCCCCTCTTTCAGAGGCAAAGCATGGCGACCGCGTTCGTTTTTCCCGGCCAAGGCAGTCAGGCGGTCGGCATGGGCAAGGGCTTGGCCGAGGCTTTTGCGTCCGCGCGGCAGGTTTTCGAGGAGGTCGACACGGCGCTCGGCGAAAAGCTCAGCGAAACGATGTGGAACGGGCCGGCGGAGACGCTGATCCTAACCGAAAACGCGCAGCCGGCGCTCATGGCGGTCTCGCTCGCGGCGTTGCGCGCGCTCGAGGCCGAAGCTGGCCTCGAGCTTGGGCGCGACGCCGCCTTTGTGGCCGGGCACTCGCTGGGAGAATATTCGGCGCTTGCCGCCGCTCGGTCGCTCACGATTGCCGATGCGGCGCGCCTGCTGCGGATCCGCGGCCGGGCGATGCAAAAAGCCGTGCCCGTCGGCGTCGGCGCCATGGCGGCGCTCATCGGCGTCGAACTTGAAGCCGCCAAGTCGATCGCGGCCGAAGCTGCGGCTGACGCGGTGTGCGCTGCCGCCAATGATAATGGCGGCGGGCAGGTGGTGTTGTCAGGCGAGAAGTCCGCAGTGGAGCGCGCCGTCGAAGTCGCCAAGGCGCGCGGCGCCAAGCGGGCGATGATGCTTCCAGTGTCGGCTCCTTTTCATTGCGCGCTGATGCAGCCAGCGGCCGACGCCATGGCGGAAGCGCTGGCGAAGGTCGCGGTCAAACCGCCGATCGTTCCGTTGGTCGCCAATGTGCTTGCCAGTCCGATCACCGATCCGGCCGCCATTGTGAGCGCGCTGGTTCAACAAGTGACCGGTACGGTTCGCTGGCGCGAGTCGATTTCGTTCATGGCCGGCGCCGGCGTGACGACGTTCTACGAAGTCGGCTCCGGCAAGGTCCTCGCCGGCCTGATCAAACGCATCGCCGACACCGCCGCCGTGTCCTCGATCGGCACGCCCGAGGACGTCACCCGGTTCAAGGCAGCGCATAGTTGAACGCGGCGCGATCGGAAGGACGATGATGTTCGAACTCACCGGGAAGACCGCACTGATCACCGGCGCCAGCGGCCCGATTGGCGGCGGCATCGCCCGCGTCCTTCATGCTCAAGGCGCCACCGTCGCCATCTCCGGCACCAGGCGCGAAATTCTCGACCAGCTTGCCACCGATCTCGGCGATCGCGTTCACGTGCTCACGTGCAATCTCGCCGACGGCGCCGAGACGGACACACTCGTGCCGCGCGCTGAAGAGGCGATGGGCCAGCTCGACATACTGGTCGCCAATGCCGGCGTGACCAAAGATAATCTCCTCGTGCAATTGCGCGACGAGGACTGGGATCAGGTCATAGCGATCAATCTCACCGCGACGTTTCGCCTTGCGCGGGCCGCGGTGCGCGGCATGATGCGCCGCCGTTTCGGCCGTGTCATCGCCATCACCTCGGTGGTGGGGGCGACCGGAAATCCCGGCCAGGCCAACTATGTCGCCGCCAAAGCCGGCATCGCCGGCATGATCAAGGCGATCGCCGCGGAATACGCCAAGCGCGGCGTCACCGCCAATTGCGTCGCGCCCGGATTCATCGTCACGCCGATGACCGACAAGCTCAATGACAAACAGCGTGAAGGCATCCTCGCCAGGATACCGGCGAGCCGCGCCGGTACGGTCGAGGAAGTCGCCGCTGCGGTCGCCTTTCTTGCCGCCAACGAAGCCGGCTATGTGACCGGACAGACGTTGCATGTGAACGGCGGAATGGCCATGATTTGAATACGATAGGGCTTGCGATCGCGCCGCATGGCCGCGCTGGCCAACGCAATCGAAGTGTGGTAACCGGACCGTGAGTTTGGTTGGGGGTCGCCGTTTAAGCCGGAACGCGGGGAGTGAGTGTCCGCCTATTGATTGGCGTTCGCCCGCGGCCGTCGCCAAGACCCACAAAGACTTGATAGAGACTTGGACGGGAAGACTTGGTCGGGCCGAGACATTATTGATCGGGTCGCGTTGAAAGAAGAGGTTGGAAACGATGAGTGATATTGGCGAGCGGGTGAAGAAGATCGTCGTTGAGCATCTCGGCGTCGAGCCCGACAAAGTCACGGAGAACGCCAGTTTCATCGACGATCTCGGCGCCGACAGTCTCGATACGGTGGAGCTCGTCATGGCCTTCGAAGAGGAATTCGGTTGCGAGATTCCCGACGACGCGGCCGAGACCATTCTCACCGTGGGCGACGCCATCAAGTTCCTCGAAAAGAACGCGAAGAGCTGATACCCGACACCAATCTCGCGGCGCCGCGCCGGTCGCGCGCCCGAGCGTGATGCCCGCACGCATCGGCGGCGGTGCATATTGCTGCGAAAGACTTCACCGAAAAGGCATGACCGAGAAGGCATGACTGGCAAGCGATGGGCCAAAGCGTCTGTTCGGAGCGGTGATGATGAGACGCGTGGTCGTCACTGGTCTTGGCATGGTGACGCCGCTCGCCAGCGGGGTGGAGCCGACGTGGCAGCGCCTGCTCGCCGGTAAGAGTGGAATCGGACGCATCGAAGGTTTCGAAGTCTCCGATCTTCCGTGCCAGATCGCCGGTCAAATTCCGCGCGGCGAAGGCGCCGACGGCACATTCAATGCCGATCAGTGGATGCAGCCCAAGGAGCAGCGCAAGGTCGACGACTTCATCCTTTTTGCCATGGCGGCGGCGACACAGGCGCTCGACGATGCCGATTGGCACCCGCAAGACTACGAGGACCAGATCACCAGCGGCGTCCTCATCGGTTCAGGCATCGGCGGCATCGAAGGCATTGCGGAAACCGCCTTGCTGTTGCGCGATCGCGGACCGCGGCGGGTGTCGCCATTCTTCATTACCGGCCGGATCATCAATCTCGCGTCCGGGTATGTCTCGATCGCGCATTCGCTCAAAGGTCCCAACAGCGCGGTCGTCACCGCATGCTCGACCGGCGCTCACGCGATCGGCGACGCCGGCCGGCTTATCGCTCTCGGCGATGCGGATGTCATGGTGGCCGGCGGCGCCGAATCGCCGGTCAATCGTTTGTCGCTCGCCGGCTTCGCCGCCTGCCGCGCATTGTCGACCGGATTCAACGACGCCCCCGAGCGCGCATCGCGGCCATATGACCGGGACCGGGACGGCTTCGTCATGGGCGAGGGCGCCGGCGCGGTGGTGCTCGAAGAGTATGACCACGCCAAACGGCGCGGCGCTCGTATTTACGCTGAGCTTATCGGCTACGGGCTTTCCGGCGACGCGTTCCACATCACCGCGCCCGCCGAGGACGGCGACGGCGCGCTGCGCTGCATGAAGGCCGCGATCCGCCGCGCCGAAATCGCGCCCGGTGATATCGATTACATCAATGCGCACGGCACCTCGACGCCGCTCGGCGACGAGATCGAGCTCAAGGCCGTCGAGCGGTTGGTCGGCAATGCTGCCGGCAAGATCAGCATGTCGTCGACGAAATCCTCGATCGGTCACCTGCTGGGTGCGGCCGGTACGGTCGAGGCCATCTTCTGCCTGCTCGCCATGCGCGATCAGGTCGCGCCGTCGACCATCAATCTCGACAACCCCTCGGTCGATACTGCCCTCGATCTCGTGCCTCACAAACCGCGCAAACGCTCGATCAATGTTGCGCTGTCGAACTCCTTCGGATTCGGCGGCACCAACGCTTCACTTGTATTTCGCAAGATGCAAGACTAGGGCTCGTGTCGCCATCGCCGTTTCGCCATATTTGCTCCGCACTCGCCTGCAATTCACTACGAGCGCAAGCTCGTACCTGCCGGCGGATGCGGCAGAAATCGCCGAGCGCCAGTTCGTTCGGTAAGGATCTCACCTTTTTGCTGAACATGCCGAGCGTCAATGTGGATAAGCGGCGGTGACGGAGCAAGCTCCACCGCCCAACGGTAGTGGCCGCGCGACGACGCCGCCGCGCGCCGCATCCGCGCGCGCTGCGGACAAACCGGCACCGGCGGCGTCGCCTGTCGCCGCCGCGGCGAAGGCCCCATCGTTGGCCGCGCCCAAACCTGCCAAGCCTGCAGACACGCCGCGGACGGTCGCTGCGGCAAACGCCGCCAAATCCGGGCCGGCCGCTTCCGCTGCGCAAAGTGCGCGTCCCGCTGCCGCGAGTGCCGCCAAATCCGGGCCAGCCGCTTCCGTCACCCAAAGTCCGCGTCCCGCCGCAGCGAGCGCCGACAAATCCCTTAAGCCGTCAACGGCGCGGCCGATGAATGGAGGCAGCGCCCCGCCGGCGGCTCCGGCGGTACGGCCCGCCGCGCCGCCCGTAACCGCACGTCCCGCCGCCCCGCAAAATCCCGGAAGAGCCGTGCCGGCCGCGGGCGAGCCTTATCCGCCTTTGTCGGAACGGCCGACGAACGGCGCCGACAGCGCCAAAAGCAACAAGCACCTCACGCCGCGCAGTCCGCGAACGGCGCTGGAGCCGGACACGGTCGACATGCCGACCAGCCGGTCAAAGCGCGCGCGGCATCCTTTTGTTGTTATCGGCAACGCCATCATCACGCTTTTCGTCCTGGCGGCGATCGTGGCCGCCGTCGCGCTTGTCGTCGGCAAGCAGCGTTTCGACGCCCCCGGGCCGTTGGCGGAGGACCGCACTGTCAATATTCCGCGCGGTGCCGGGACTCACGATATCGCCGATCTGCTGGTGCGCGACGGCGTCATCGACCAGCCGTGGGTGTTTGTCGGCGGCGTGCTCGCGCTCAAAGCACGTGAGGATCTCAAGGCCGGCGAATATCAGTTCAAAGCCCATGCCAGCATCCGCGACGTCGTCGCCACCATCGTCGAGGGTCGCGTGGTGGCGCATCAGCTCACCGTCCCGGAGGGTCTAACATCCGAGCAGATTGTCGCGCGCTTGCTCGACGACGATGTGCTGACCGGCAATATCAAAGAAATTCCACGCGAAGGCAGCCTGTTGCCCGATACCTACAATTTCAATCGCGGCGTAACCCGCGAGCAGATGATCCAGCGCATGCAGCAGGCCCAACAGCGCATGCTCAAGGAAGTCTGGGACCGTCATTCTCCCGACCTGCCGATCAAGACGCCGGAGCAGCTCGTGGTTCTGGCTTCGCTGGTCGAGAAGGAGACCGGGAAACCGGAAGAACGAACGCGGGTCGCCGCGGTGTTCGTCAACCGGCTGAAGCAGAAGATGCGGCTACAGTCGGACCCGACCATCATCTACGGACTGGTCGGCGGCAAGGGCACGCTCGGCCGGCCGATCATGCGAAGCGAGATCGATCAACCGACCCCCTACAATACCTATCAGATCGACGGGCTGCCGCCCGGGCCGATTGCCAATCCGGGCCGGGCGTCGCTCGATGCCGCCGCCAATCCGGCGCGCACGCGCGAGCTTTATTTCGTCGCCGACGGCACCGGCGGCCATGCCTTCGCCGAAACCTACGAGCAACATCAAAAGAACGTCGCGCGGCTGCGCGCCATGGAAGGCGGTCAGGCGGATCAGGCTCCGGCCGACACGCAATCGTCGGCGCCGCCGCAAGCCGTGGCCGCCCCGCCGGCGCCGGCGCAGCAACCGCGCCGCGCCCCCGCACGACATAACCAAAACAATACACAGCAGGCGCATTAGCGCGCCGTCGCCCTTGTGACCGCGAAACACCGCCGCTAAGTTCGGCCCGGTTTTCTTGCACGTTTCCTACCGGGGATCGCGGTCCATGGCGCTGTCGAGCATGACGGGATTTGCTCGCGGCCATGGCGTGAGCGGCCCCTATGCGTGGGCCTGGGAGATCAAATCCGTCAACGGCAAGGGTCTCGATTTGCGGTTGCGCCTGCCGGCCGGCTGGGACGCGATCGAGGGGCCTTGTCGTGCCCGCGCCGCGGAACGGCTGGGGCGCGGCTCGATTCAGGCGACGTTGACCGCGGAGCGCAGCGGCGTCATGCCGGTTGTGCGGATCAACGCGGCGGTGCTTCAGGCCATTCTCACCACGGTACGTCAGCTCGCGCCGCGCGTTGAGGCCTCGCCGCCGTCGCTCGATGGCTTGCTTTCCCTCAAAGGCGTGATGGAGGTCGGCGACGCCGAAGAAAGCGAACAGGAGCGGCTTAGCGCCGAGGCTGCGGCGACGGCGGGTTTCGCCGAGGTGCTCGATGCGCTGTGCGAGATGCGCCAACGCGAGGGCGCCGCGCTCGGCCGCATCTTGACCGCGCGGCTTGGCGAAATAGCCGCGCTCGCCCAGCGCGCCGAGCTCACGCCCGGCCGGCGGCCGGAGGCGATCCGCGTCCGATTGGCCGAACAGGTGGCGACGCTGTTGGCGCAGTCGGACCGGTTCGATCCGGATCGGCTGCACCAGGAGGCGATCCTGATCGCGGCCAAGGCCGATGTGCGTGAGGAATTGGACCGCCTTGCGGCGCATGTCGCGCAAGCGCGGCTCCTTATCGACCAGGGCGGAGCGGTCGGCCGCCGGCTCGATTTCCTCGCCCAGGAGCTCAACCGCGAAGCCAACACGCTCTGCGCCAAAGCCAACGATGTCGAGCTCACCAATATCGGTTTGGAGCTCAAGGCCGCGGTCGAGCAGTTCCGCGAGCAGGTGCAGAATGTGGAATAGAGCATGACGCGCGTGCGGCGAAACCGGCCGGGGGTCGCGCGTCGCGGAGTGATGCTGGTTTTGTCCTCGCCGTCCGGCGCCGGCAAGACCACGCTGTCGCGCATGCTGCTCAAGGCCGATCGCCATGTCGAGCTTTCGATATCGGTGACGACGCGGCCGCAGCGCCGCGGCGAGATCGACGGCCGCGATTATCATTTCATCGACCCGGCCCGGTTCGAGGCGATGGTCAAGTCGGGCAAGCTTTTGGAATGGGCGGAAGTGTTCGGCCATCGTTACGGCACGCCGCGCCCGCCGGTGGAGAAGGCATTGCGGGCCGGCCGCGACGTTCTGTTCGATATCGACTGGCAAGGCACGCAGCAGCTTCGGGAGAAGGCGCGCGACGATCTCGTCAGCGTTTTCATCTTGCCGCCGACGGTCAAGGAATTGGAACGAAGACTCGAGCGCCGTGCGCAGGACAGCCGCGCCATCATCGGCGCGCGCATGGCCAAGGCGGCCGGCGAGATGAGCCACTGGCCGGAATACGACTACGTCATCGTCAATCGCGAAAAGAAAGACGCCTTTGCCGAAGTGCGGGCGATCCTCGCGGCGGAGCGGCTCAAACGCGAGCGCCAGATCGGCCTGTCGGCGTTTGTGCGCGATCTGCAGGCGAAGTTGTGAGGCTTGGCGATGATAAAACCACCCGACGCCGCAACCGAGATCAACGTCACCCGCCTGATCGATGACGGGCCGCTGAGCCGGTTTCAGATCGGCACCATTGTTTGCTGCGCGCTCGTCAGTGCGTTGGACGGCATCGACACCCAGTCGATCGGCGTTGCCGCGCCATTCATCGCCGAGGGCTTGGGCATCAAGATCGCCGACTTTGGACCGATTTTCTCTGCGGCGCTTCTGGGTGCGACCATCGGCGCTGCAACGTTCGGTCCTCTCGCCGACCGCCTGGGCCGCAAAACTCTTCTTATCGTCGCCTGCGTGCTGTTCGGCATCTTCACGATCCTGACGGCCTTCGCGACTTCCGTTCCGATGCTGATGATCTTTCGCGTGCTGGCGGGGCTCGGGCTCGGCGGTGCGACGCCGTGCTTCATCGCGTTGACGTCGGAATACGCACCGGCGCGGCTGCGCGCCACGCTGGTCACGCTGATGTGGTCGGCATTTCCACTCGGTGCGATGCTCGGCGGGCTGTTGAATTCGTATCTGATAACGCAGCTCGGCTGGCGCGCGATCTTCTATGTCGGCGGTGTCGCTCCGCTTTGTCTCGCTCTCGTGTTGTTTTTGTATCTGCCCGAGTTCGATCAAGTTCCTTCTGGTCCGGCGCAACGACACCAAAGCCGCCGCGCGCATCCTAATGCGATTCCGCTCGCCGCTGGTGCGCGACGATTTGCATTTTGTTTTGGACGAAAAGCCCTTGCCAGGTGCATCCATCGTGCATCTGTTCACGGAACGCCGGGCGCTTGGCACGCTGCTGTTGTGGGTGCCGTTTTTCATGGGCTTCGGCATACTCACGGTCGCGGTCTTGTGGACGCCGGCTTTGTTGCGGCTCAACGGCATTTCTCCGGCCAACACAGCCTTTGTCGTCGCTTTCAATGGTTTGGGCGGCTTCATCGGGCAATCGACTGCCGGCCGGTTGATCGAGCGTTTCGGGATTTTGACGATCCTCGTTCCGGCCTTTCTGTTGGGAGCCGCCGCGACCGTGGGTCTCGGCTACGGCGCGTCGTCGGTCGCGCTCGCCGCGACTTTCATCGGTCTGATCGGGGTGTTCATGGGCTTTGGCACCGGCGGCGCAATCGCGCTTGCCGCGACCATCTATCCGACGTCCATCCGATCCACCGGCGTCGGTTGGGGGATGGCCATGGGCCGCTTTGGCCAGATCGTCGGTCCACTGCTGGCTGGTGCCTTGCTCGGCGCCGGTTGGACGGCCGATCGGATCATGACCGTCATCGCTTGCGGCGGATTGATCGCGCGCGGTCTTTGTCGTCTTGTTCAGGGCCTGGTACGTCAGGCGGGATGTGGACGGATCCACTGTGGCGGACGCCACCGCAAAGGGGCCGATTCCCCTTTGATATGTTGTTGGACGGCGACGATCGCGATCCGGCAACTAAGCCGTCAACACCGTGCGGCCGACGACGTGGCCGGCGCGCAAATCATCGAGCGCGGCCTGCGCTTCGGCAAGCGGACGGTCGCGGGTCGGAATCGGTGCGATGTTTTTTGCTCGCGCTAGGTCGAGCAGCTCCTGCGCCTCGCCGAGCGTGCCGGTGAGCGTACCCTCGATGGTTATCGCTTTGATGCCGAACATCGCCGCGGCGATGGAAAAATTGCCACCAAGCAGGCCGGTCACCACGACCTTGCCGCCACGCGCCAGCAATCCGGTCGCAAATTGCAGCGATTTATCCGAGCCGACGAAATCGCAAATCGCCAGCAACCCGCCGCCCGTGGCGCTCATCACCGCCTTGCGCGCCTGCGGATCGGACGGATCGTAAGCTTGCGCGGCGCCGGCCGCGAGCGCCGCGCTGCGTTTCGCCGCATCGATATCGGCGACGATCGGCGGCGTCGCAAACAGCGCCCGCGCGATGGCGAGCCCCATCATGCCGACCCCGCCCAGACCGATCAGCAGAACTGGACCGCGCGCGGGGCGGTGCGCGTGGCGTTTGAGCGCGGCGTAAGCGGTGAGCCCAGAGCACATCAGCGGACCGGCAAAGTCCGCCGACAGCGGCGCGTAATCGAGCAGATAGCGCGCCTGCGGGACGAGGACGTGGGTGGCGAATCCGCCATCGACGGCGATGCCGAGATGGCGATGGTTCGAGCACAAATTCTCTTCGCCGCCGAGGCACGCGGCGCAGGTCCCGCAGCCGATCCATGGATAGACGGCGACGCGCCGGCCGACGATCGCCGCATCGGCCTCGGCGCCAACGCTTTCGATCACGCCGGCAATCTCGTGACCGAGCGTGAAGGGCAGGGTGCGTCCGGCGCGCACGTCCAGCGTCTTGTCGCCGCCGAGTGAGAAATAGCCGTCCTGCAGATGCAGATCGGAATGGCAGACGCCGCAGCGCTCGATGCGCACCAGCACTTCGCCGGCGCGCGGCGATGGGAGTTCGACGACGGTCTCGCAAAGCGGCTGCCCGTAGCCGACCAGCGATTGGCGGTGCAATGGACCCATGTGGCTTTGGCTCCGGCGATGTTATGGACCGGCATCATGCCGCAGGCCGCGCTGGACGGCGAGGGCCCGCGCCAGAGAGACGAAGCCGTCGATGGGGATGTCCTCGGCGCGCGCGGTTGGGCTCAAGCCGGCGGCCGCGAGCAGGGCCGCGACGTCGGCGCCGAGCGAGCGCAGGCTTTGGCGCAGCATCTTACGCCGCTGACCAAACGCGGCCTGCGTCACGGTCTCGAGGAGGCTACGATCGCATGACAATGGCTCGGCGCGCGGCACGAGACGCACCAACGAGGACGTAACTTTCGGCGGTGGTACAAAAGCGGAAGGATTGACGTCGAAAAGGCTGCGCGCCTCGCAACGCCACTGCACCAGCACGGAGAGCCGTCCGTAGCTTTTCGAACCGGGCAGGGCGACGATGCGTTGGGCGACCTCGCGCTGAAACATGAGGATGGCGGCATCGTACCAGGGCGGCCACGGCTCGACGCAGATCCAGGCGATGAGCAGCGGCGTGGCGATGTTATAGGGCAAGTTGGCGACGATCCGCACCGGTCCATGATTGGCGTCATCATCGGCGCCGACGCGCGCACGCTGATCGATCGACAGCGCGTCCCCGGCAGCGATGTCGAGCTGGCCGGGATAGGCTCCGGCGATTTCTTGCAGCGCGGCGATGGCGCGCTCGTCGCGCTCGACGGCGATCACACGCTTGGCGCCAAGCGCCAGCAACGCCCGGGTGAGCCCGCCCGGGCCCGCGCCGATTTCCAGCACTGTCACGCCCGCTAGCGTGCCCGCGGACCGGGCGATGCGGGCCGCGAGATTGAGGTCGAGCAGGAAATTCTGGCCGAGAGACTTCTTGGCGACGAGACCGTGGCGGCGAATGACGTCGCGCAGCGGCGGCAGGCCGTCGGGGGAAAGCTCACGATGCCGGCAGCGGCGCGCGGTCGTCCGCCGCCGCCAACCGCGCCGCCAGTCGCAGCGCTGCAATCAGGCTGGTCGCATCCGCGATGCCTTTGCCGGCGATGTCGAAGGCGGTGCCGTGATCAGGCGACGTCCGCACGAACGGAAGGCCAAGCGTCACGTTGACGGCGTGATCGAAAGCAAGCGTCTTGATCGGGATCAGCGCCTGATCGTGGTACATGCAAAGCGCCGCATCGTAGCTTGCGCGGGCTTCCTTGTGGAACAGCGAGTCGGCCGGCAGCGGACCCCTGGCGTCGATCCCGGCGGCCACGAGCTGCGCGACGGCCGGCGCGACGATGGTGCGGTCCTCTTCGCCGAAGGCGCCGTTTTCGCCGGCATGGGGATTGAGCCCGGCGACCACCAGCCGGGGACGCGGCAGGCGAAATCGCACCGTCAGATCGCGCGCCACGACGCGGCCGGTTTCGACGATGAGCGCGGTTGAAAGATGCGCAAAGATGTCGCGCAGCGGCAGATGGATGGTCACCGGCACGACGGCGAGTTCGGGAGACCACAGCATCATCACCGGCCGCAGCGATTTGCCGGTCGCTTCGTGGACCAGCGTGGCCAGAAATTCGGTATGACCGGGCTCGGCGAATCCCCAATTGTACAGCACGTTCTTGGCGACCGGATTGGTGACGACGGCCGCCGCCGCGCCGGCGAGCACGTCGGCCACGGCACGCCGAATGGAGGCAATGGCGGCCGGTGCGCTCGATCGGTCCGGATGGCCCGGCTCCGCGCTCACGGCGAGATCGAGGGCGACGACGGGCAGGGCCGACGCAAATTCTGTGGCGGCGGTAGCCGCCGTTACAGTCGCGATCGGAACGTCGAGCGCCAGCCGAGCGGCACGGCGGCGCAGAAATTCGGCGTCGGCGACGATGTAGAACGGCGGCAGGTTCAGCTCGGCGCGTCGATGCCAGACCGTAAGGGCCAGGTCGGGCCCGATCCCTGCGGGCTCGCCGAGCGTCAATGCCAAGGGCTGCACGGTCTCGCTTCTTGTCCCTTATTTGCTTTCGGGCATCTTGTATTCGATCATAGCCTGGCGGCGCAAAGTATCGAGATAGCGCTTGGCCTGGGCGCCGAATTTTTGTTGAAACATCTGCTCGCGGATTTCCTTCATCTCCGGCGTTTCGGATTTTGTTTCCTTCTTGGCGCAAACCGCGAACATTTGCACCCCTTCCGCCGTCTGCTCCGGCGGCGTCAGATGGCCGACCGCGGTGCCGTCGAGGATTTGCCGGAGCTGCTGCGCGAGGTCGGCGGAATATTTCGAGACCTGATCGCGCACGGCGACGTCGGGCAGGGCGCGCGCAAAGCTGACGCCCTCGTTGCAGCCGGCAAAGCGCGACCGCAATGCCTCGGCCTCGCGTTTGCGGGCTTCGTAAGCGGTATCGGGCGAACCGCGTGGCACGATGAAGACCACGGGCCGCATGATGTATTCGTAGCCGGTTTCGATTTTATCGTCGCTCTTGTGCAGCTCGAGCTGCGCTTCGACGTCCTTGTCGCGGATTTCAAGGCTCGCCTTGTACCGTCCGCGCACCAGATTGGTCCAGGCGATCTGCGCCCGCAAACGCCGCTTCAGCGTGTCGTCGCTGGCGCCGCCGGCCACGAGCGCTTGCGTCAGCTTTTGCGGCTCGAGGCCCATTCGGCTCGCGACGAGGTTGTAGGAATCCTCCACTTGTTGGTCGGGGACGTCGAGGCCAAAACGCTTCGCCTCGTTGATCTCCAAAATCTCGTCGATCAGGCTGTCGAGCACCTCCTTGCGCGTCGGCACCTTCTTGCTGCTCATCTGCAGAAATTTGCCGCGATGCTCGATGTCGAGGACCGTAATCGGCTGGCCGTTGACGAACGCAAAGACCTGTTGCGCGCCGGCGCTCGGCGGTGCCGCAAGCAGGATCGCGCCGGCGACCGAGGCGGCGGCAAAGACCTTCCAACAGATGCGAGATGCCATCTCCGATCTCACTTGATGTTGCTCCTTCGACGGACAGCGCGCCGTCGCCTTTTTTCACTGCCCCCGTACCCTCCGGAAACCGCCATATTACCTTGGTGTGGACGAATTTAGAATGAGGAAGAGATCGGCGCCAGGAAGTCGGGCCCAAGCGTGCGAAGGCTCAGCTGCAGCATGAAGGTGTTGTTCGGCGTCGGTGTGTTGCCAGTATAAACATAAGACGTCAGATAGTTCAGCGATATGAGCAGGCAGTCGTCGGTGTAGCCGATGCCGAATTGGGTCTGGTCGAACTGGCTGACGGCGAGGTCATAACGCACCGAACCCAGCACGACCCAGTTCTGCGTCAGCTTGACCGACGCCCCGGTGAGGATTTCTTCGCGCCTGTTCAAAAACCCGATCTCCGGCTGCGGCGCGTAGTCGCCATACATGAGCTGCAGCGTCCAGCGATCGAAGTTGGCACGGGCTTCGAATTCGAGCCGTTCCGGCGTGAATGCACTGACGTCGCGGCCGGTTCCCGGATCAAATCCGCCGGACGAGAAACGGCCGCGGGCGATGAACGAATAGACTTGATTGGGCTGGTACATGACGCGTGCGACATAGTCGGAGTAGGTCTTGTCGAGCCCGCTTTCCAAGCCGGTATTGGTCAGATCGGTGGCCGAATACGAGTTCAAGCCGTAGATCTGATAAGACTGACCAAACAGGACGTTGAACGAGCCGGCTCTGTTGACCTGGGCGGTATATTGGAAGCCGGCGTTGACGCGGCCGCCGCCCTCGACCCGGTCCCAGCCGGAGAATTTGTCGATCGCGAACAGATTGGCGTCGCTGAACACGACGCTCTGGGCGTCTTCGTTGGGAAATTTCCCGACCTGCGTCTCGTTCGGCCGCAGCACCAGCTGGGCGATCGGCTCGATGGTTTGCGTGCCCCACGGCTCGACGTCGACAAAGGGGTAGCGATATTCGACGCCGACGTCGGGCATCGCGCGCGCCACTTCGCTTTCGGACGGGTTGATAAAATTCGAGATGCCCGGCTGGTTCTGCAATTGCAGGGCCGCGATGTCGCCGCGCACGCCGACGAAGGGCGTGATCATCTGGCCGTTTTCGGTGACGAAGGTCCGGCGCCAATCGGCCTCGGCGGAGGAGCGGCTGTAAGTGCCGGCGATGCCGCGCAGCAGGCAATTGGCAGCGTTGACGGTGGCGGCATTGTTGGTCGCGCACAGCCCGTTATTGGCGGCGTTGGCGTTGATGGCGTCGAACTCGGCGGTCTGCCGGGTCAAGCTCGTCAAATTCACCTTGTAGCTGAACTCACCGCCGATCACCGGCTGCGCCAGCACGTTGGAATAATCGAGAACCGGATGAATGACCGGAATGGAAGCCTGGATGTCGTGTCCCGAGAAGCCGTAATAATAGACCGACCGTATATCGAAGTAGCTGCGGGTGCCGGCGCCGGTCAGATAAACTTGCGAAACGCCCTCAGTGGCGATTCCGGTATGGAACGGATCAAACGAACCGATGAACTGCGACAGCTGATAGTCGAACAGGAATTGGCTGTCGGTCATCAGGAGGCCGGTCCATCCCCACACCCAGTGGTCGCTCAAGGCGAACTGGCCGGCGGTCTGGACGGCACCGCGGAATTGGTCTGCGGTGCCGCTGCTGGGGCCGTCACGGTTGGCAAAATAGCCGGGATCTTGTTGGAAAATACCGGCGGCCTTGATCGAGTAGGAGCCTTCCATCAGCCGCTGGCGCCACACCCCCTGAAACAGCTCGCCCTCCTTCGAGGTGATCATCATCGAGGCGCTCAAGTCGTAGCTTGGCGCCAAGGCCCAAAAATAGGGAATTTCGATACCGGCCCCGTAAGCGGTGCCATAGCTGATGGTGGGAAACAGAAAGCCGCTCTTGCGCGTCACCGATGGATCGGGCGCCGACAGGAACGGAAAATAGGCGAGCGGCACGCCGAAAAACTCGACGCGCGCATCCTCGAAATAGATCATCTTCTCGCCGCTGTCGTGGATGATGCGCGCGGCCTGGATCTGCCAGAGCGGCGGCTTCCTCGGATCGTCCTTACACGCCTCGCAGGCGGTGTAGACGCCGTTTTGCATCACGGTGTAATTGCCCTTGACGCGGTCGGCGCGGGCGGCGGCAAAGCGCGTGTCGTCGACGGTCTCGAGCCGCAGCGAATTGACAAAGCCGTCGCGATAATCGTCGGTGAGATCGATGAACTGTCCGTAGGTGATCTTGCCGTCGGCCTCGGTCAACCTGGCATTGCCGCGCGCCTGCAGCCGCTTGGTCTTTTGGTCGTAGGTGACCTCGTCCGCCTCGACGGTCGAGCCGTTGTAATAAATCTGGACATTGCCGACCGCGGAAACGGTGTTGTTGGTGTAGTCGTATTTGATCTCCGCCGCTTGCACGAGCATCGGCGCGTCGGACTGCTGCGCCGGCTTTGGCGGCGGCGCCGGGCGGGGCGGGAAACGCAGCAGATTGCCCACGCCCTGCGCTGCTGCAGGCTCGGACGCGAGCAGACAAGACGCACCGAGGGCGAGCAGCGCGATCAGGATCGCTATGCTCGCCCGGACGGAACCACGGAAGCCGGAAGCACCAGGACGGGTCGCACGCGCCACTAGCCGTCCTCCTGGTGCAACAGCACGATGAAGCCGGTGAGACTGCCGACCACAACAGGAATCCACGCCGCCATGACCGGCGACATGAGTTCGGATTTGCTCATATCCTCCGTGAACTTTGACAATACGAACAACAGAAAGCCCGCCGAAATCCCGCCGAGGACCATCTTCTGCACGCCGCCGAAACGGAAGAAGCGAAGGCTTACCGAGGCAGCCAGCAGGACCATGGCGGTGAGCAGGAACGGCCGCGACAAAAGCTGCTGGTATTGCAGCCGATAACCGGCGGCCACGAGCCCGGCACGATCGGCCAGCTCGATGTAGGAGGGCAGCTGCCAGAATGGGACGGTCTCCGGCGTAGCGAAGCTTTCGCGCACCTGTTCGAGCGTGAGATTGGTGGCGAGACGGTAGGTGTTCTGCATTGCCGGCGGGCTGCCGCTCGCATAAATGCGGGCGTCCTCGAAGCGCCAATAGCCCTGATTGAGCGTCGCGCCCTTTGCCTCGATCCGCTCCTGGAACTGGCCGTCATTGTCGAACGTGAACACGCTGACGCCGCCAAGCTCGGAGCCTTGCTGGCGGCTCGACTTGGCGTTGATGATGGCGGCGCCATCGGCATTGCGCTGACGAACCCAGAAACCGCCGGTGTTTTCTCGCACCGCCGAGGCGGGGAGTTCGCCGGTCATCTCGGCTTCGAGATGTTTGGAGCGCTCGTGCATCACGGCGGCGAGCGGATTGTAGATCGCCGTGGCGACCACGCCGAAAAGGAACGCCGCGATCATCGACGGCGCGACGAATTGCCAGGCGGAAACGCCGGCGGCACGGGCGACGACCAGCTCGAGGCGACGCGACAGCGCCAGATAGCACGACATGGCGCCGACCAGCACCGCGAACGGCATGATCCGCTCGGAAAGTTGCGGGACGCGAAACAGCGAAATTTCCGCGAGCACCAAAGCGGTGGCGTTGGGCCAATCGGAGCTGCGGCGCAGCAGCTCGACATAGTCGATCATGCCGGCCAGCGCGACGACGCCGAAGAACGAGCCGGTGACGGATTTGAGGAAGCGAAATCCGAAATAGCGTGAAAGCGTGCCGGCTACCATCGGTTCACCCTCAGCTCGCCGTCGCTTTGGCGAGGCGCTCGCCGATGATGGTCGCGATCTTCGACACGGCCGCGGCGGGCTCGATGGCCTGGCCGCGCGAGATTTGCCACGACCCGGCGACGATCGCGCCGATCAGCGCAACATATTGCGCGGCCAGCGCACCCGGCACGCGGGCGCCGATGATGACGCTGAGAAAGCCGATCAGGCGCAACAGCGCTATCGCGCCGGTGAGGCCCAAAAGCGACAGAGTGCGGCTCTGCCTCGTGGTCTGCGGCGGACCGAGGAAGGCGTAGGCCAGGATGACGAAGGCGATCGGATAGAGAGGCGTTGCAAAACGATCATGCAGCTCGGCTCGGTACTCGCTGGGCTGGGCGATGAAGAGCGCATCATCGGCGCGCGGCCACATCAATTCCCAGAGGTACTTCTCGCGGGTGTTGTAGGTGACGCCGCTGCTTTGCGGACCGACGCCGAATTTCGACAGGTCGAACGCGTAGCGGTCGAACGTGACGATGCGCGGATCGCGCTGCCCGACTTCGAGGCGTTGGACGCTGCCTTTTTCCAGCACCAGGAACGAGCCGGAGTTGTTCTTTACGATCTCGCCCTGCTCGGCGAGATAGGTGGCGTGCTCTTTGGGATCGCGCCGGTCGTCGAGGAATATGCCGAGCAGCAGGCCGTTCGGCCGGCGGTCGGCAATGTGGAAGGTGAGATTGCCGCCCACCGTGGTGAAACGTCCCGGCTGCACGATGTTGGTGAGGATGTCGGCGCGCACCTGGGTCGCCCAGTCGCGCAATTCGCGCAGGCTCCAGGGCGAAACATAGACGGCGATGAGGCCGACCAGGAGCGACACCACCAGTGCCGCGGCGATGAACGGCCGGACCAGCGGCCATGGCGAAACGCCGGCCGCATTCATGACGATGATTTCGGAATTGGAGCTGAGCTTGTTGATGATGTGCGCGGTCGACAGCACCAGCGCGATCGGCGCGATCATCATGACCAAGAGGGGAATGAGCAGGCCGGTAATGCCGATAAAGACGAAGAGCGTCTGCCGCTGGCTCGTGATCAGGTCGAATTCACGGATCGCCTGCGTGAACCACATCACGACGGTCAAGCTGACAAGGGTGATCACGAACGCACCCATGGTGGTGCGAAACATGTACCGGCCGATCGACCCCATCGGACTTAACTTCCCCGCAGACGGGCCCCGTGGCCGCCCTCGGCTCCCCCAAGGTGCCGTGAACACCCTCCGAGCCGAGCTCCCCCAAGCGCAGGGAATTTCATGCTTTCACAAAATGGCCTCGCCAAGGCAAAAGCATTGAATTTACAAAGCTAAGGGTTGCTAAGGGTTAATAGATTCCCTCCGCGCGGGTCGCCTGGTCAGCGACAGCCGGCGCTGCAGGCGCTTTGCACCCGCGCCCGGTCAGGTTCATATGTTCGGAACGAAAAGCCTTGCCTTAGCCTGAGAAGGATCGCCATGCCCGAGCTGCCCAAGATCGGCTTCACCTCATACGATCGTTTGAGGGGAGTTCTTGTTACGTTCTGCGCAGAAGGCCTCAAATTTGGGCCGGCGACCCAGAAGGCATTGGCGCCGATTGGCGATCTGCACCGCCGCGCCGCGGCCGCCGATCGTTTCACCGGCAAAAACGGCTCGACCCTCGAAATTATCGCGCCGACCGGTCTCAACGTACCGCGGTTGATCATTGTCGGCACCGGCAAAGAGCGCGACCTCAAGGATCGCGATCTGGTCAAGCTTGGCGGCGTCGCCATGGGACGTGTTCCGGGCGCTGCCGCGCAGGCGACGATAGTGGCCGAATTCGGCGCCGGGGCGCTGAAGGCCGATCAGATTGCCGATCTCGTGCTCGGCGCCCGCCTGCGCGCCTACCGGTTCGATCGCTACAAGACGAAACGGAAGGAAGGCGACGAGCGGGCGAACAAGGTGGAGATAAGCTTTGCCTGCGCCAATCCTGCGGCGGCCGAGAAAGCATGGGCCAACGAGGAGGGTATCGCCGATGGGGTCGTATGGGCGCGCGATCTCGTCAACGAGCCGGCCAACGTGCTCTATCCCAGCGAATTTGCGCGCCGGGCATCGAGCCTGAGAAAGCTTGGTGTCGTGGTCGAGGTGCTCGACGTGCCGGCCATGCGCAAGCTCGGCATGGGTGCGCTTCTCGGCGTCGGGCAGGGTTCGATGCATGAATCCAAGGTTGTGGTGATGCGCTGGAATGGCGGTAAGCGTGGCGCCGATCCGATCGCGTTCATCGGCAAAGGCGTCTGCTTCGACTCCGGCGGCATCTCCATCAAGCCGGCGCAGGGCATGGAGGACATGAAAGGCGACATGGCGGGCGCCGCCTGCGTCGTCGGCCTCATGCACGCGCTTGCTGCGCGCAAGGCCAAGGTCAATGCGGTCGGTGCCATCGGGCTCGTTGAGAATATGCCGGACGGCAAAGCGCAGCGTCCGGGAGATATCGTCACATCGATGTCGGGACAGACGATCGAGATCATCAACACCGACGCCGAGGGCCGCCTGGTGCTGGCCGATGTGCTGCACTACGTGAACAAGCGCTTCAAGCCGAAATTCATGATCAATCTGGCGACCTTGACCGGCGCCATCATTGTTGCGCTCGGGCAGGAATTTGCCGGGCTGTTCTCGAACGACGACAAGCTGGTCGAGCGCTTGACCAAGGCCGGTGAAGCGACCGGCGAACGGGTGTGGCGCATGCCGCTCGCGCCCGAATACGACAAGATCATCGACTCGAAATTCGCCGACGTGAAGAACAGCGGCGGCCGCTTTGCCGGATCGATCACGGCGGCGCAATTTCTGCAGCGCTTCGTCGACAAGACGCCGTGGGCGCACCTCGATATCGCCGGCACGGCGCTCGGTTCGCCGCAAACCGACATCAACAAAAGCTGGAGCTCGGGTTGGGGCGTGCGCCTGCTCGACCGCCTCGTCGAAGACTATTACGAGCGCTGATCGCGGCGGCGGTTGACGCGACACGTCCACGCTTGCTGCCGCGTTTTGTCCTCTGCCATCACCGCGCTTCCCGGGGCGAAAGCGGCGCACCATTGAGGCGGACGTCCGATGACGGAAATTCTCTTCTACCATCTGAAGGGGCAGACCCCCGAGCAGGTCTTGCCGGCGTTGCTGCAAAAATCGCTCGATCGCGGTTGGCGGGTCGTGGTGCAGGCGTCCTCCGAAGAGCGTATCGAGGCGCTCGACGCCCATTTATGGACGTGGCGCGACGATTCTTTTCTCCCGCACGGCACGTGGCGTGAGGCGGAGGCTGCGCAGCAACCTATTCTGCTGACGGTGAGCGATCACAATCCGAACGGCGCCGCCGTACGCTTCCTCGTCGAGGGGGCGTTGATGCCGGAGGATGCCTCCGCCTATCAGCGGGTCGTGCTGCTTTTCGACGGCGAGGATCCGGATGCCGTCGATGCCGCGCGCGCCCGCTGGAGCGAGGCGAAAGCGGCGGGGTTTGAGGTGACCTATTGGCAGGCCGACGAGAAGGGCGGCTGGCGGCGTCAGGTCTGAAAGATGGGCTTGCGAGTCACAATTTAAGCCTAATAAACATCCCATTGAAACTAAAGCAGTTTTCGCCTTAAGCATGCGCGCCGAAAGGGCGTCGCAAAACCACATTTGCGACACTATATTTTTTGCTCCGACAGAGGTTAGCCTATATAGTGCAGTTCCATGAATAAGCGTTCAGTCAAAAAAAGTCGGCCGGCAAAAGCTAGCCGCAATCAAGTTGCTCGCAAGGCCGTTGCGCGGCGAATTTCGGGCAAGGTTGAGCGGAATAAGGTTGAGCGGAGTAAGCCGATCCAAGTACCGAGCCAGGTGCCGACCCCGGTGTCCGGCCAGGTTTCGACGGCGACCGTCGCAAAGCAAATTGCGATGCCCGGCCCGTTGTTGCGTACGCACAAATTCCGCGTCGGTCAGACGGTGCTGTACACGTCGAGCCCGATCACGCGTCCGGGCGCCAGCGGAACTTACAAGGTCGTCAAGCTTCTGCCATCCGATGGCGACGATTATCAATACCGGATCAAGAATTCCGGTGAAGCGTTTGAGCGCGTGGCCAAAGAGAGCCAGCTCGAAACCGAGCATTGACGCTGCAAGCTTTCCGAATTGCCGATTGAGCGCGACCGCGCCGTGCTGACGGTGGTCGAGGGCTGGCATCGCTGATGCCGCTGAGCCATACTTCCACGAAGGGGGCGGCCTTGATCGCTGGCGGAGTCGGTTGATGCTGGGCATCGATCCCGAATTCGGTGCATCGGTTTTGCAATTGTGGATCGCGGCCGGCTCGGCGATTCTGCTCATTCTATTCTGCACGCTCGCACTGTTTCAGCCGCAGCTTGGCGTGGCCTCGAGCCCGGCGCGGCGTATCGGCTTCGTGCTTGCGGGCGCGCTCCTTGGTGGCGTGATGGCGTCGGCCTTTGCCGATCGCAGCCTTTGGGGCAGCGGCAGCGCGGAACGTCGCGCTTTTGACATACGCGCTCAGCAACTGAACGCGCTGGCTCTTGCTCCTGGTTCGCCGCTTGCTTGCCTCAACGCTTTGGCAGGCGACGTCGTCGAGACCGCGTGCGAGAAGGCTCTGTTTGGTTCGCCGGCGAGCGTGGCCGCCGCGTCCTCTTATGTCGCGGCGCAACTGGCGCTGTTATCAAGCGTCGCGGCTCACGGACCGCGCGCCGGCGCGGATATCGACGACGTGCTGGCGCCATTGCGCCGCTCGCTCGAAACCGACCGTTTCGGCTTCGTCGCCCACGTGCTTGCGGTCCGCGACGGCTGTACCGGGCAGAGCTGCAAGGCGTTCGCACTGTTCCGCGATGCGAACCGCCTGCGCGCCAACCTGAACGCGGCTGTCCTCGATCGATATGTGGAGCGTTATGCGGCGCTTTGGAGTGTAGGCTCCGACGGGCCGGTCGCCGAGGCACCCCCGGCGGCGACGGCGTCGAGCAACGGACCGGGAGCCCACAAGGTGGTCAATATCGACTTTCCCAGCGCCGCCTCCATTCCGGCCGTGAGCATCATGAATCCCGAGCCTTCCGGCCCGGTCTTGCCGGGCGTTGCCGCTGCTGCCGCGACGAACCCGAACCCGCCGGCACCCGGTTCGCCTTCGCCGCGACACACGCGCAAGCAAGCTGCCACAACTGCCGCCACCCCCGCCGCGGCGACGATGACCGGCCAATCCGCCGCGCCACCAGCCGTCGAACCGATCTGGCCAGAACCGATGCCGGCGCGGCCAGTGCAGTTGACGCCGCCGCCGCCAAACGCGAGCGCGGGTACGGCTGCGCGTACCCAATGAGTTAAGCCAAACGCTCCGTCAAAACACCCGCAATGTTCAGCTCCGTTCTCATTGCCAACCGCGGCGAAATCGCTTGCCGCATCGCTCGCACCGCCAAACATTTAGGCCTGCGCACGATCGCTGTCTTCTCGGCGGCCGACACGCATGCGCTGCATCGACGCATGTGCGACGAGGCTTATCTCATCGGTCCGGCGGAGCCGCGCGAAAGCTATCTGTGCATCGAACGCTTGATCGACGTCGCCAGAAAGTCCGGCGCCGAATGTATTCATCCCGGTTACGGCTTCCTGTCCGAAAGCGGGGATTTCGCCGACGCCTGCGCGCAAGCCGGCATTGAATTCGTCGGTCCGCCCGCGGCGGCCATCCGCGCCATGGGGCTCAAAGATCGCGCCAAAGCGTTGATGGAGAAGGCCGGCGTTCCGATCGTGCCCGGCTATCATGGCGAACGGCAAGACGCCAAGTTTCTCAAGGAGCAGGCAAACGAGATCGGCTACCCGGTATTGATCAAGCCGGCCGCGGGCGGCGGCGGCCGCGGGTTGCGCCGGATCGACAACGAGGCCGACTTCGAGGCCGAGCTCGAAGGCGCGGTGCGCGAGGTAGCGGCAGCCTTCGGCTCAGGCCGCGTCCTCATCGAAAAATACGTCACCACCCCGCGCCATATCGAAATCCAAGTTTTCGCCGACCGCCACGGCAACATCGTGCATCTCGGCGAGCGCGATTGCTCCCTGCAGCGGCGCCATCAGAAGGTCATCGAGGAAAGCCCGGCGCCGGGAATGACGGAAGCGTTGCGCGCCAAGATCGGTGCGGCGGCGGTCGAGGCGGCGCGCGCGGTTGGTTATGTCGGCGCCGGTACCGTCGAGTTCGTGGCCGACGGCAGCAAGGGACTGCGGGCGGACGGCTTCTGGTTCATTGAAATGAACACCCGGCTTCAGGTCGAGCATCCGGTGACCGAAGAGGTCACCGGCCTCGATCTCGTCGCTTGGCAGTTCCGCGTCGCAGCCGGGGAAAAATTGCCGTTGACGCAAGCGCAGGTTCGCTTCGACGGCCACGCGATCGAAGCGCGGCTTTACGCGGAGGATCCCGAGAACGGCTTTTTGCCGTCGACCGGTCCGATCGTCGGCCTCGACCTGCCGGCGGATATTCGGGTGGACAGTGGTGTCGAAGCCGGCGGCGAGGTGACGCCGTTCTACGATCCGATGATCGCAAAGCTCATTGCGCATGCGCCAACACGCCGAGCCGCGCTTGATCGGCTGACGTATGCGCTTGACCACACGCTTGTCGCCGGCGTGCGTACCAACATCGCTTTCCTAGGCGCGCTGTGCCGTGCCGAGAGCTTTCGCGACGGCAAGGTCGATACCGGGTTCATCGACCGCAATCTCGCCGCGCTCGGCGCCGTGCCGCACGATCCAGATCATGCTGCGGCGGCGCTCGGCGTTGCGCGCCTTCTCGACGACGACCAAACCGAAACGGCCAGAGCCGAGGTGGTTGCCGAGCCAAATTCGCCGTGGGCCGCCCGCGACGGCTTTCAGCTCAGCGGCACCCGTTCGGTCATCGTGCCGATCCTGATCGACGGGCAAAGCGCCGATGCGGCCGTGAGCTACGGCAAGGACGGAATGCGCGTCGTTGTCGGTGGGGCGGCGCCGGCTGCCGACGCCAAGGTGTTCGAGGCGCACCACGAGGCTTACGTTCTGCGCCATGGCCGGCAGACCCGTGTGCGGCAGAAGGACATGTCGGCCGCTACCGCGGAAGCCGGCGCCGGCGACGGCGTCGTCAAGGCGCCAATGCACGGCAAGGTGTTGCAGCTTTTCGTCGCTGCGGGCGAAGCGGTTGCCAGCGGTCAACGTTTGGCCGTGATCGAAGCCATGAAGATGGAGCACACGTTGCGCGCGCCTTTTGCCGGCGTCGTCGCCGATGTCGCGGCCGGCGCCGGTGCGCAAGTTGTGGAAGGCGCACAGATCATGGTGATCGAACGGTCCACCGCGGAGTAATCTGCCGACATGACGTTGAACCTCATCAAGCTCTGTGTCGGCTGCGATTCGGTCCGCGAACTCGAAGGCTGGATCAAGCAAAGGCTCAAGGACAAGCGCAAGCGCGGCGAAAAGCCCGAGCACATCCACCGGACCCGGATGGTGCCCAAGCGCGCTGCGGAGCTGGTCGATGGCGGCTCGCTTTACTGGGTGATCCGCGGCGAGGTCGCCTGCCGCCAGCGCATCCGCGATGTCAGGCCGTTCCGCGACAAGGACGGCATCGGCCGTTGCGGCCTGGTGCTCGACCCGAAGGTGGTGCTGGTTGCGCCGCGGCCGTTTCGCGCCTTCCAGGGGTG
Source organism: uncultured Alphaproteobacteria bacterium (assembly GCA_963829395.1). Classification (GTDB taxonomy): domain Bacteria; phylum Pseudomonadota; class Alphaproteobacteria; order Rhizobiales; family Xanthobacteraceae; genus BOG-931. The sequence continues at coordinate 97,690 of CAWHHX010000014.1, forward strand.
GCGCTATCTCGCGGCGAAAGATGCCCCGCGCGACCTGGACAAAGCCGCGCCCGGGGCGGCGGCGATGCCGGAGAAGATGCGGCGCGAGCTGCGCGAGCTCGGCCTCATGTGAGCCGGGCAAAGCTTCCACGCTGCCGAGCGCATGGCGCCGCCGAAAGCGATCACGTAAAGTCCGCGCCGACAAACGGCCGAATGGCCGCAAGTCAAGAGTGGCCGAATGGCCGCAAGTCGCGGAGCGGGACAATGATCATCGAGACTCAGGCGGACGTAACCAAGGCGGTGCTGAGCGAGCTTTCCCGCGCGCCGGATCCGCGCTTTCGCGAGATCATGTCGGCCTTTATCCGCCACCTGCACGACTTCGCGCGCGAGGTGAAGCTCACCGAGCAAGAGTTTCAGGCGGCGGCCGCCTACGTCAATGCGCTCGGCAAGCATACCAACGACAATCACAACGAAGCGGTGTTGATGGCAGGAACGCTCGGCTTTTCCGCCCTCGTCTGTCTCCTCAACAACGGCGATAACGGTCAAACCGAGACCGATGCCAGCCAACTCGGGCCGTTCTGGCGGATGAACTCGCCGCGCACCCCGAGCGGCGGCTCGATCGTGCGCTCCGCGACGCCGGGGCCCGCGCTATTTGTCGACGCCTATTACCGCGACGCCCGAGGCCAGCCAATCGAAGGCGCGGAGGTCGACGTCTGGCATTCCTCGCCGGAAGGCTTTTACGAAAACCAGGATCCAATCCAAGCCGACATGAACCTGCGCGGCAAGTTCGTCACCGACGCGCACGGCCATTTCAGTTTTCGCAGCGTCAAGCCGGCCGGCTACCCCATACCGATCGATGGCCCGGTCGGCGACCTGTTACGCGCGCAGGGCCGCCACAACATGCGGCCGGCCCATCTGCATTTCCTGGCTTACAAGCCCGGTTTCAAGACGCTGGTGTCGCAGATCTATCCGCCCGACGACCCATATATCGACACCGACGTGCAGTTCGGCGTCACCCGTCATTTGCTGGGGAATTTTGTGCGGCACGACAGCGGATCGGCGCCGGCTGCCGACGTCACGCCGCCGTGGTATTCGCTTACCCATAATTTCGTCATGGAGGCCGGCACCGCCCGCCTGCCGCGGGCGCCGATTAGCGGGAAGGCGGCTGGCGAGCGTCCGCAAATTCCCCATCTCGAACCGGCCTGATCGCGATCAGCCGCCGGCAACGACATCGGCAAAAAACGAAAATAAGGACAAAAATTTTTGAGGGAAACATGATGCTGCGTAGAACGATGCTCAAGGGAATCGCGGCCAGCGCCGCCATCGGCTTCGGCGCCGGGCGCGGCCACGCCGAAGAGGTTCTCAAGATGGGCGTCAGCCTGCCGTTGACCGGGGCGGGGTTCAACGCCGTCGGCCGGCAACTCGCATCCGCCCTCAAGCTTTACGTTGCGCAGCACGGCGACATCGTCGCCGGGCGCAAGCTCGACATCATCGTGCGCGACGACGGCGGCGTCGCCGACAATGCGCGCCGCATCATCCAGGAGATGATCGTCAACGAAAAGGTGGGGTTGATCGGCATCGGCATCACGCCGACGTCGCTGGCCATCGCCCCGCTCGTCACCGAAGCCAAGAATTCCCACCTTGGTCTTGAGCTCCGGTGCTTCCGTCACGGTGACGAAATCGCCCTACATGGTGCGGGCCGGTTTCCTGCAAAGTCAGCAGGCCTGGATCATGGCCGAGTGGGCGGCCAAGAACGGCAGCAAGCGCGTCGTCACGCTGGTCAACGACTGGGCGCCCGGCATCGAGTCGGAAACGGCCTTCAAAACGCGCTTCGTCCAGGCCGGCGGAGAAATCATCGAATCGATTCGTATCCCGCTTGCCAATCCCGATTTCGCGCCGTTCCTGCAGCGCGTCCGCGATATCAATCCGGATACGGCGTTCATCTATTTTCCAGGCACTCAAGCCAGCATTTTCGCCAAGCAATTCGCCGAGCGCGGACTTGGCAGTTCCGGCATCAAGATCATCGGCCCGGGCGACCTCACCGACGACGACGGCCTCAACACCATGGGCGACCAGATGCTCGGCATCATCACGTCCGGCTCGTATTCCGCCGCGCACGATTCGCCGCTCAACAAGTCCTATGTCGCGGCCTTCGAGAAGGCGAACGGCTTTCGTCCCGACTTCGTTTCGGTCGGGGCCTACGACGGCCTGCACCTGATCTACGAGGCGCTCAAGAAGACGAACGGCAACGCCGATGGCGACGTCCTGCTGGCGGCGATGAAGGGCATGGCCTGGGAAAGTCCGCGCGGTCCGATATCGATCGACCCGGAAACCCGCGACATCGTGCAGAATATCTACATCCGCAAAGTCGAGAAGCTGAACGGGCAGCTCTACAGCGTGGAGTTCGCCACCTACGAGGCCGTGAAGGACCCGATGAAGCTCGGCGGCAAGTGAATCCGGCGCCCGCTTTATACCGCGATGTTGTCGATCAGCCGCGTCTTGCCGATGCGCGCGGCGACCAGGAGGCGGAGCGGCCCTTCCGCCGGCGAAGCGGCGGGCGCCAGCGTTTCGGCGTGGCGCGCTTCGAGATAATCGACGGCGAAACCCGCTTGCGCAATCGTCGCGCGGCCTTCGGTCAGGACCGCGCCAGTCGGGCGGCCTGCGGTGATCTTCACTGCACAATCCGTAAGCACACGATGAAGCACAGGCGCCGCGGCACGTTCGACGGGCGAGAGGTAGACGTTGCGCGACGACAAAGCGAGCCCGTCCCGCTCGCGTACGGTCGGCACGCCGACAATGCGGGTCCTCAGGTCGAGGTCGCGCGCCAGCCGTGTGACCACTTTGAGCTGTTGATAATCCTTCTCGCCGAACATCGCGAAGTCCGGTCCGCATTGGATCAAGAGCTTGGCGACCACGGTCGCGACGCCGGCGAAGAAATGCGGCCTCGACGCATCTTCGAGACCGGCCGTCGCCGGGCCTTCCGGCACGATCCGCGTTGCAAATCCGGGCGGATACATCGTCTCGACCGACGGCGCCCAGACCAGGTCGGTCTTTATCGCCCCAAGCGCGGCGACGTCGGCGGCGAAGGTGCGCGGATAGGTCTTCAAGTCCTCATGCGGTGCGAACTGGGCCGGGTTGACGAAGATCGAAACGATGACGCGGTCGGCGCGGCGTTGCGCGCCGCGCACCAAAGCGAGATGGCCGGCATGCAAGGCTCCCATGGTCGGCACCAGCGCGATCCGATCGCGCCGTGCGCGCCACTGCGCGAGCAACCGGGTAAGCGCCGGCAAGGTGCGGATCACCTGCGGCCGGCGGAACTTGGAGCGCGAGGAGCCTTTGGTCATGGCGTTGCAAGTGTTGGCGTTGCAAGGCAAGCACACACCGCATGCTTTCGCGGTGTATGACGTGGTTAATGATTAACTTATCGTGGCCGATGCTGTATCTTGATTCTACCGGTTGCAGGCTGGAGAACGGATCGCCACGCAGAGGTTGCGTTCCATGTTGATGCAGGCGGATGTTGGCAAGCCGTTTTCGGCGCATGTCATCGTCCTTGGGAACGAAAAAGGCGGATCTGGAAAGTCGACTACGGCGATGCATGTTGCTGTCGCGCTTTTGCAGGCGGGTCAGCGCGTTGCGACGATCGATCTCAACTCGCGCCAGCGCAGCTTCACGCACTATGTCGAAAACCGGCGCGATTGGGCGACCCGCGCCGGGATCGAGCTCGATCATCCGCGGCATTTTTGCGTGGCGCGCGGTTTCGGCGCCCGCATCGAGGAGATCGAGGCGCAGGAATTCACCGCCTTCGCCGAGGCGGTGGGCGCGGTCGAGCAGAGCCACGACTTCGTCATCATCGACACGCCGGGCACCAATTCGTATCTGATGCGTCTCGCCCATTCCATGGCCGACACGCTGATCACGCCACTCAATGACAGCTTCGTCGATTTCGACGTGCTCGGCGTCGTCGATCCGACCACCTTCGAGCTGACCGGGGTCAGCCACTATGCGGAAATGGTCCGCGAGGCCCGCCGCCAGCGCCGCCTGGTCGATGGCGGCCTGACCGACTGGGTGATCGTCCGCAATCGGCTCTCGACGCTGGGCTCGCGCAACAAGCGGCTGGTCGGCGCCGGCGTCGAAACGCTCTCCAGGCAGCTCGGCTTTCGCGCCGTCGACGGATTTGGCGAGCGCGTCGTTTATCGCGAATATTTTCCGCGCGGCCTGACCGCGCTGGACGACGTCGAAGAAAATACCCTTGGGCTGCGCACCAATTCCTCGCATTTCATTGCCCGCGATGAAGTCAAGGCACTGATCGATGCGCTCAAGCTGCCGATGGATGAGCGGGGCAAGCGCCGCGCCGCGGCGCGGGCCGAATGGGCCGCCTCCGCCGGGAAACCGCTCGATACCCACGGCCTCCTGGCCGATTAAGCGGCAATCGCCGCCCATTGCACCGTTGAAGGCCGCAGGCCACCTTATGGCGAGGTTTGATCCTGCTGTAGGGGTCCGCAATGAACAAAGACTGGTCGCCGGCGTGGGCGCGGCGCTCGTTCCGCGCGGTAGCCCGCTCGGGCCGCTGAGATAAACATGCCGCTTATTCTCGGCCTCGCCGTCGTTGTCGTCGCGCTGTTGTGGGTCCTCGGCCGCTTTTCCAAGCCGAATGATCCGAAGCAAAACGCCCGACTGTTGCGCCGCATCGGCGGCCTCGTGGCGCTGCTCTTCGCGGCGTTTCTTTTGCTTCGCGGCCAGATGTGGGTCGCCATCCCGCTGGGCGCGTTTGGATTAGGCCTGATCGGTTGGATATCGCCCTGGCCCGGCTTTCGCGGACTGCCGTGGAAATTTCCGCGCCAGGTTTCGCACGTGCGCTCTGCATTTCTGGAGATGGAACTCGATCATCGCAGCGGCGCGATGCGTGGCCGCATTCTTGCCGGACCCCACGATGGAGCTTCGCTCGATAGCCTCGGCGTACCGACGCTGGTCGGGCTGATGGACGGGATCGACGACGATAGCCGCAGCCTAATGATGGCTTATCTTGACCGCCGGGAGCCCCGCTGGCGTGAATACGCGAAGCGTAATGCGGGTGCGAGGCAACGCGGCGGTGCCACTGTGTCCAGCGGCGAAATGACGGAAGAGGAGGCTTATCAGATCCTTGATCTTGAGCCCGGAGCGAACGCCGGCCAGATTGGTCGCGCCCACCGATCGCTCATGAAGAAACTGCATCCCGACCAAGGGGGGTCGACGTACCTTGCGGGCCGCGTCAATCAAGCCAAGGATGTTCTGCTTCGCCGCCATCGCTGAGATGTCCAAAAGAATCTTCGCGTGGCTTCCCGTCCGTGACTGACGTCCCGTTTCGTCTCCCGGCTGAGCCGGATAGGCTTGTTGGCGTGACCTCGCCGAAAACCGGGATGCGGCGGGCGAGAGCATGCTCTAATTCCTGACCGTGATGCAGGCGATGTCGCTGCGTTTGAGTTGCCGGCACGCGGTTTCCGCCATGGCCTTGTCGAATCCGGCAAAGCGCGCCCGGTAGAGCGCCCTGTCGCCCTTTTGCACGCGCTCGGTAAACGGATCGGCCGCGGCCAGGATGCTTGGAATCTTGAGCTTGGCTTCGCTCAGGTGCTGCCTGGCTTCGTCTTCACCTTCGTAAGCGCCGATCTGGATGAGCCATCCGCCGCGCGCGCGGATCTGCGCCGGGGAGGGCTCCGCCTTCGCGACATCAATCCTCGGCATGTCCGGCTTGGCTGCCTCGGACTTGACTGGTTCGGCTTTGGCCGCGGTCGCGATGGTGGCCGGCTCTACGTGATGCGACGACGACGGTATTTGATGCTTCCGGCAAGGGCGCGGCGGGGGGGCGGGCGGACGTCGCCGCTGCTGCCGTCGGCTGCGGCAACGGAGCGGCCGCGGGAACGAGTGCGGGCATCGGCGCAAGCGGGGCCGTCTGTACCGGAGCGGTGCGGTAGGTAATCGTCTTCACCAGCAGCGGCTGGATCGGATCGTTGGCTCCGGCCGTTGCGTTGCCGCTTGCTTTTGCGCTCGCTGCCGTCGGCATCGGATCGGGATGTGCCGCGAGCGGCGCCTTGATGAAGGTTACCGGCTTTTGTTCACCTCGCTGCTCGGCTTTGTCGGCGCTGACCGATTTCGCGTCGCCACGTTGCTCAGCTCTTTCGGCGATGACCGGCGCGGTGCGGTGCAGCGAGGCCTCTCTGATGTGCGTATTGATCAGTTCGCGCATCCGCGTATCGCGCTCGAATGCCGAACGGCCACCGAGCACGACGCCAATGATGTAGCGCCCGTCGCGATGAACCGAGGTGACGAGATTGAAGCCGGACGCGCGCGTGTAGCCGGTTTTGATGCCGTCGACGCCGCCGACGACCCCGAGCAGGTGGTTGTGATTGCGCATCGCGTGGCCGCGATAGACGAATTCCTCGGTGGAGAAATACTTGTAGTAGCGCGGAAACCGCTCCTGAATCGCCCGCCCAAGCCGCGCCTGGTCCTGCGCCGTGGTGTTCTGGTCGTCGTCCGGCAACCCCGAGGCGTTCACATAGGTGGTTCGGCTCATGCCCAACGCATGCGCCTTTTCCGTCATGAGCTTGGCGAAACCGTCCTCGTCGCCGGCGAGGTTTTCGGCAATGGTGACGGCGGCGTCGTTCGCCGACTTCGTCACCACCGCCTTGATCGCGTCTTCGACGGCGATCGTCTGGCCGGGCTTGAGGCCGAGCTTTGTCGGCGCCTGCTCGGCGGCGTGCTCGGAGACCCTTAGCTGGCTATCGAGCCTGATCTTGCCGGCCTCGAGCCGTTCGAACAGCAGATAGAGCGTCATGATCTTGGTCAGCGACGCCGGGTGGCGCGATGCGTCGGCGTTCGACGCATGCAGCACATCGCCGGTGTTGCCGTCGACCACGATCGACGAGGTCGGTGGCGAATAACCTTCGGCGTGAAGACGACGGTAGGCGCGTACCGCGTGCGGCGCGACCGCCGCGTGGCGCACATAATGCACGTAAGAGTGACGGTACCGGGCGTCGGCTGAATCGTTGAAGAAAATGACGGCCGCCCCGACGGCGGCAACACCGACGATGACACCTGACAGCCCACGCGAGGGCTTGCGACGCACTCGACCCATTACGCACCCCGTCCCTGACGCACTTCGTCCCTGACGCACATGGAGCTCCCGGTGGAGCCCACCCCGGTTGCTCCTATGGGACGATTGCGTCCCCGTGGCAGTGGCCGGCTCGGTCTTGGCCACCCGTCGCAGCGGTGAGGATTTTCCCCCAATCCAAGGACCGGCCGTCGCCCGGACGACACGGTCAAGCACGCTAGGCGAACGCAGTTGCGAAAGCGTTAAGCCAACACACCGCGCCCCTTGGCATGCCGCGCGTAGTCGCGCGTTGGCATGTCACCGCGTTGGTATGAGCGCGTCGGCACGTCATCGCGGCATGTTCATCGGCGGCACGTCATTGCTGATAAACACTGCGCAACACCCCGTTGAATTTTTTGTGCAGTGCACTATGGTAATGATTGTCGCTCCGCAAGGCGTTTTCAAGGCATCCGGCCTGCCAGGACGCGTCATGGGCTGCGCGTCGGCGGACCAGCAGGGAGACCATATGAGCACCGATCCGATGCAGAAGTTCGGCAAAGACGGCATGGACATGGCCATGGCGACGTTCGGTGCCTGGACCAAGAACGCCCAGGCAATCGCCACCGAATTCGCCGATTACTCCAAGAAGTCATTCGAGGAATTCGGCGGCCGCCCTGGAGAAGCTCATGGGGGCGAAAAACTTGGAGACGGCCGTGGCGGTCCAGACCGAATACCTCAAGTCGTCGTACGAGGATTTCGTTGCCGAGTCGGCCAAGATCGGCGAACTCTACGCCGACCTCGCCAAGGAAGCGTACAAGCCGTTCGAAGGCGTGCTGGCGAAGACGTCGATGATGAAGTGACGCCGCCGCTGCGCCCGCGCCGCTGCGCTGGCCCGGCTTGATCATTTCGCGCCGCGACCTATCTTTATGTCCATCCTTGAAGTCTCGGCGCAGCGCCGAACGGCAACGCGTGGATGCGTCGTTGGCGCGGCGTATTGGGCTTCCTGGTTCTCGACGCATCTTTCCGCCGTCATTCACCGGGCCAGGCGATTGCTGCAATTGGCATCAATCGTGCAAGCAGCGTAGCCATGCGTACGACGAACGGTGCGTGGAACGTTGCGCGAGGGTGGGCCGTTCTGCCATTCGGCACTCACTCGGGCGATCTGGAAAGCGACGCGTTCCGTATCTATGATAATGTTAAGAGGTTGGCGGGATCGGAAGCCGTGCGGGCCTCCGCCGATCGCGCCATAACCAGGCTGGACGATAGACGAAGACAATGCCGCGGCGAGACAATTCCAATACCGGGCTGCCTATCCGTTCAGCGGACGATGACCGCAAGCGGAAAAACGATCAGGGCGGGCCGGGAACAGCGGTCATCACCAAGACGAAGCCGCAGACCAAGCGGCCGAACCTGTATCGGGTCTTGCTGCTCAACGACGACTACACGCCGATGGAATTCGTGGTCCACGTGCTCGAGCGCTTCTTCAACAAGGACCACGAGGCGGCCCATCGGATCATGATGCACGTTCATCAGCATGGCATCGGCGAATGCGGGGTGTTCACCTACGAGGTGGCGGAGACCAAAGTGACGCAGGTCATGGACTTTGCCCGCAAACATCAGCATCCTTTGCAATGCATCATGGAGAAGAAGTGATTCCGGGGGATCGTCAACACAGATGAATGGACATTGAATGCCAACGTTCTCGCGCAGCCTCGAACAGTCGCTCCACCGTGCTCTGGCGCTCGCCAATGAGCGGCATCACGAATACGCCACGCTCGAGCACCTGCTGCTCGCGTTGATCGAAGATCAGGACGCGGCCGCCGTCATGCGGGCGTGCAATGTTGACCTCGACAAGCTGCGCCGCAGTCTGGTTGCCTATCTCGAATCCGAGCTCGACAATCTGGTCACCGATGGCGCCGAGGATTCCAAGCCGACCGCCGGCTTTCAGCGCGTCATCCAGCGCGCGGTGATCCATGTTCAATCGTCAGGCCGCGAGGAGGTGACGGGCGCCAATGTGCTGGTCGCCATCTTCGCCGAACGCGAAAGCCATGCCGCTTACTTCCTGCAGGAGCAGGACATGACCCGCTACGACGCGGTCAACTATATCAGCCATGGCATCGCCAAGCGGCCGGGCATGTCGGAAGCGCGTCCGGTGCGCGGCGCCGACGAAGACACCGATGCCAAGAACGGCGACGAGCCGAAGAAGAAGGGCGACGCGCTCGACGCCTATTGCGTCAACCTCAACAAGAAGGCGCGCGAAGGCAAGATCGACCCGCTGATCGGCCGCGATGCCGAAATCAGCCGCACCATCCAGGTGCTGTGCCGGCGCCAGAAGAACAATCCGCTGTTCGTCGGTGAAGCCGGCGTCGGCAAGACCGCCATCGCCGAAGGCCTGGCGCGCCGCATCGTCCATGGCGAGGTCCCGGACGTACTGCGCAACGCCACCGTCTTTGCGCTCGACATGGGCACGTTGCTGGCCGGCACGCGCTACCGCGGCGATTTCGAGGAGCGGCTCAAGCAAGTCATCAAGGAGCTCGAGGCTTATCCCGGTGCCATCCTGTTCATCGACGAGATCCACACCGTGATCGGCGCCGGCGCCACGTCCGGCGGCGCCATGGACGCTTCGAATTTGCTCAAGCCGGCATTGGCGTCCGGCACGGTGCGTTGCGTCGGGTCGACCACCTACAAGGAATACCGGCAGTATTTCGAGAAGGATCGGGCGCTGGTGCGCCGCTTCCAGAAGATCGACGTCAACGAGCCGACGGTTCCCGACGCAATCGAGATCCTGAAAGGGCTCAAACCCTACTTCGAGGATTATCACAAGCTGCGCTACACCAACGAAGCCATCAAGGCCGCCGTCGAGCTGTCGGCGCGCTACATTCACGATCGCAAGCTGCCCGACAAGGCAATCGACGTCATCGACAAGTCGGGTGCGGCGCAAATGCTGTTGCCGGAGGGCCGGCGCAAGCGGACCATCGGCATCAAGGAAATCGAGACCACCATCGCCACCATGGCGCGGATTCCGCCAAAGGCGGTGTCGAAGGACGACGCCGAGGTGCTGCGCCATCTGGAAGAGACGCTCAAGCGCGTCGTCTATGGCCAGGACAAGGCGATCGAGGCGCTGTCGGCGTCGATCAAGCTCGCCCGTGCCGGCTTGCGCGAGCCGGAAAAGCCGATCGGCTGTTATCTGTTCTCCGGCCCGACCGGCGTCGGCAAGACCGAGGTGGCGCGCCAGCTTGCCGCCACGCTCGGCGTCGAGGTCATCCGCTTCGACATGTCGGAATACATGGAGCGTCACACCGTATCGCGGCTGATCGGCGCGCCTCCCGGCTATGTCGGCTTCGACCAGGGCGGATTGCTGACCGACGGCGTCGACCAGCATCCGCATTGCGTGCTGCTGCTCGACGAAATCGAAAAGGCGCATCCCGACCTGTTCAACGTGCTCCTGCAGATCATGGATCACGGCAAGCTCACCGACCACAACGGCAAGCAGGTCGATTTCCGCAACGTGATCCTGATCATGACCACGAATGCCGGCGCCGCCGACATGGCCAAGGCCGCTTTCGGCTTCACGCGTTCCAAGCGCGAGGGCGACGACATGGAGGCGATCAACCGCTTGTTCGCGCCGGAATTCCGCAACCGGCTCAACTCCATCATCACCTTCGCGCATCTGTCGCAAGAAGTGATCGCGATGGTGGTGGAGAAATTCGTCCTCCAGCTCGAGGCGCAGCTCGCCGATCGCGACGTCACCATCGAACTGACCGACAAGTCCTCGCAGTGGCTGATCGCCAACGGCTATGACGAACTCATGGGCGCCCGGCCGATGGCCCGCGTGATCCAGGAATACATCAAGAAGCCGCTGGCCGACGAGGTCTTGTTCGGCCGCTTGAAGTCGGGCGGTCACGTGCGGGTCGTGGTAATGACCGACGAAGCCGGCAAGAACAAGCTCGGCTTCGAATATCCGGACGGCCCGGTGACGCCGCGCCCGGAAAAGCTGCCGGAGCCGCGCCGCGCCAAGAAGCGCCGGTCGTCGTCACGGCGGAAGCCCCCGGGCGGCGGTCCTGGCTCGCCGCCGCGCCGCGGTTCGGTGCCGAAGGTGCCGCTGGTCAAGGTCTGACGACTTAAGTCGCTGACTGCAGGTCGCTTACTGCCGGCGCCGGCTTCAGATCAGAAGCTGGCGCCGTCGCAATTCGCGCGCAAACCAGATCGCCAGTACTGGAAACGCGGCTGCGGTGCCGAGAAATAGCGGCGTCGCCCCGAGCCGATCGATCACCAGCGCGCCGACGGTGACACCGGCGGTTTGTCCGAAATAGAGCGCCGACGAGAAGATCGCGACGGCGGTGCCCCGCGCCTGCGGCGTCATCTGGGTGGCGTTGGTCTGCAAGGTGTTGTGGAACATGTAGAAGCCAAGTCCGATCGCCATGACGGCGAGCGGCGCAAACCACCAGGCCGGCTGGAATGCCAGCACGACATAGGCGGCGGAGATCGCGAAGCCGCCGACGATGGCGAGACCGGTCTGCCCGAGCCGGTAGACCAGAAGCCGTACCAGCCCGGAATAGATCAAACCGCCGACGCCGAAACACGCCACGGTGAGGCCGACCAGCGTCAGGCTCAAATCGAAACGGACGTGCAAATTTGCGCCGATATAGGCAAACGCGCCCCAGGCCAGCGCTCCTTCGATGAAGCCGACGGCGAGGATCATGCGCGCAAAGGGATTGGAAAAGAGCGCCGCATAATCGGCCCGAAAGCCGCGCCCGCTTGCCGCGTGCCGGCTTTTGGCATGCGTCGTTGGATCGGCGACGAGTTCGAAGATGAGACCGGCCGCCGCCACGGCGAACAGGCCGGCGAGCGCGAAAAAGACTTTGCGCCAGCCGAACAGATCGCCGAGCACGCCGCCGGCGGCCTGGCCGAACAACTGGCCGAGAATGTAGCCCGATGCGTAGCGCGCGATGATCGGTTGCAGGCGGTCGGCGGGCGTCACGTCGCCGATATAAGCCATCGACACCGGGATCACCCAGCTGGCGACGGCGCCAGTCGCCAAGCGCGCGACGGCGAGTTGCGGCAGCGACGCGGCGGTGCCGCAGAGCGCCACCAGCACGGCGGCGACGGCGCTGGCGATCGCGACCGTGCGGTATTTCCCGAAACGATCGGCGATCGGGCCGGCGACGAATTGGATCGAGCCGTGCGTGATCGCATAGGTGGTGAGCACGATGGCGGCGATGCCCACCGTGGTCTGGAAGTCGGTTGCGATTTGCGGCAACAGCGAATCGGTGACGCGGATCTGCGCTTGGCTGGCAAAGCCGGCCGCCGCCAGCAGGATGATGGAGCGAACCGGGGTTTTGTGCGGGGAGGGCGCGGACGTTGGGAGTGCTGCTGACACGTGGAAATCCGCTCGGGAACGATGTCTGGGACGATGTTGCCGGGCGTTGACACTGCGCGCCACGCGGGCTTTCTAGCGCGCGACGTGGCAGAAGCGAAGCAGCGATGATCGAAAACAGGTATGTGCCGGGCGCGGTCGAGGGCCGCATTTACGCCGCTTGGGAAGCCGCCGGCGCCTTTCGCGCCGGTCGGCCGGAGCGCACCAAGGCGGCGCCTTATTGCATCGTCATTCCGCCGCCGAACGTGACCGGCTCGCTGCATATGGGTCACGCGCTCAACAACACGCTGCAGGACATCCTGTGCCGCTTCGAGCGCATGCGCGGCAAGGACGTGTTGTGGCAGCCGGGCACCGATCACGCCGGCATCGCCACCCAAGCCGTGGTCGAGCGCCAATTGATGGAGCGCCAGCAGCCCGGCAGCCGCGAATTGGGCCGTGAGGCTTTCATCAAGCGGGTGTGGGAATGGAAGGCGGAATCCGGGGGCGCCATCATCGGCCAGCTCAAGCGGCTCGGCGCGTCATGCGACTGGTCGCGCGAGCGCTTCACGATGGACGACGGCCTGTCCCGCGCGGTGGCGAAAGTTTTCGTCGAACTTTATCGCTCGGGCCTCATCTACAAAGACAAACGCCTCGTCAATTGGGATCCCAAACTCAAGACCGCGATCTCCGATCTGGAAGTGCAGCAGGTCGAGGTCAGGGGACATCTCTGGCACATCAAATATCCGATCGAAGGCAGCGACGAATTTATCGTCGTTGCGACCACGCGGCCGGAAACGATGCTTGGTGACGTTGCCGTCGCGGTGCACCCGGACAATGAACGGCTCAAACATTTGATCGGCAAGATGGCGGTGCTGCCGCTGGTCGGCCGCCGCATCCCGATCATCGGCGACGACTACGCCGATCCGGAAAAAGGCACCGGCGCCGTCAAGATCACGCCGGCGCACGACTTCAACGACTTTGAAGTCGGCCGCCGTCACAACCTGCCGCTCATTAATGTCCTTGACCCGGAGGGGAGGCTTGATCTGCGCGACAACGCCGCGTTTCTGCACGACGTGGGGCCTTCGCCGGAGCTGGACGAGACCTTGTCGCTGCACGGCCTCGATCGCTTTGCGGCGCGCAAAAGGATCATCGAACATCTCGAGGCGCGCGGCCTGCTCGACAAGATCGAGCCGACGACCCACACCGTGCCGCACGGCGACCGCTCAGGCGCCGTCGTCGAACCTTTCCTCACGGACCAATGGTACGTCGACGCCAAGACGCTCGCCGGGCCGGCGATCGAGGCGGTGCGTGCGGGCAAGACCGTGTTCGTGCCGACGCAATGGGAGGCGACGTTCTTCAATTGGATGGAGAACATCCAGCCCTGGTGCATTTCCCGGCAGATCTGGTGGGGTCATCAGATCCCGGCCTGGTACGGACCGGATGGCAAGATCTTTGTCGCCGAGACCGAGGACGACGTCGTCGCTGACGCGCTCGCGCACTATACCGACATCGAGGAGATTACGGTCGAGGAGGGCCACGACATTGCCGCCGATCCGGAGCGGCGCTCCCGCTTTGCCAACGAATACCTGCACCGCGACGAGGACGTGCTCGACACCTGGTTCTCCTCGGCGCTGTGGCCGTTCTCGACACTCGGATGGCCCGACCAGACGCCCGAGCTGAAACGCTACTATCCGACCAGCGTGCTGGTCACCGGCTTCGACATCATCTTCTTCTGGGTCGCGCGCATGACGATGATGGGCCTGCATTTCATGCGCGCCGTGCCGTTCCCAACTGTCTACATCCATGCGCTGGTCCGCGACGCCACCGGCGCCAAGATGTCGAAGTCGAAGGGCAACGTCATCGATCCGCTGGAATTGATCGACGAATACGGCGCCGACGCGCTGCGTTTCACGCTTGCCGCGATGGCGGCGCAGGGCCGCGATATCAAGCTCTCGGCCCAGCGCGTCGAGGGCTACCGCAATTTCGCGACCAAGCTCTGGAACGCCGCGCGCTTTGCCGAGATCAACGGGTGCGCCCGCGATCCGGATTTTAGTCCGCGCGACGCCAAGGAGACGCTCAATCGCTGGATCGCGCACGAAACTGCGAAGACGGGCAGCGACATCACGGCCGCAATTGAAGCCTACAAATTCAACGATGCGGCGGCGGCAATCTATCGCTTCGTGTGGAATATTTTCTGCGACTGGTACTTGGAGTTGGCAAAGCCTGTTCTTACCGGACCGGATGGCGGCGCCAAAAACGAAACCCGCGCCGCGACCGCGTGGGCGCTCGACGAGATCGTCAAGCTGCTGCATCCGTTCATGCCGTTCCTCACCGAGGAGCTTTGGGCTGTTACTGCCGAAAATGGTCCAAAACGCGACCACATGCTCGCGCTCGCCGCTTGGCCACAGCACGACGGACTGGATGACGTGGCGGCGGAGGCCGACATCGGTTGGGTGATCGATCTGGTGACGTCGATCCGGTCGATCCGCTCCGAGATGAGCATGCCGCCGGCAACGCAATTGCCGCTGGTCCTTGCCGGCGCCTCGGACGAGACGCGTGCGCGCGCGGCCCGTTGGTCGGAATTCGTGCAACGCCTCGCGCGTGTCGCCGAGATTTCTTTTGCAGACACGGCGCCGCAAGGTGCCGTCCAGCTCGTCGTGCGTGGCGAGGTCGCTGCACTGCCGCTGAAGGGCGTGATCGATCTTGCCGCCGAACGAACGCGCCTCGCCAAGGAAATGGCGAAGTGTGACGCCGACATCGCCCGCGTCGATGCGAAGCTCGGCAATGCCGATTTTCTCAAGCGCGCGCCCGAGGACATTGTCGAAGGCGAGCGCGAAAAGCGCGACGAGGCGGCGGCCCGCAAGGCTAAGCTCGCCGAAGCGTTGGAGCGCCTGCAAGGCGCCGCCTAACGTCTCCAACTCCGCTGGAGACGTTCGACGCTTCGGCCTAGAGTGCTGATGGGCAACACGGCCCGAAGCCAACGAGCCCGGCGCATGCTTGATCCCAACAACCGGCCCGGTGGTCCAAACCTGATTGTCACGGCGAAGACCGCGCACAAAGTGCATTTCCTCGACGCCGAAACGCTCACCCTGTCGAAAACCATCGACATGCCAGGCTCAACGCATGAGCTCGCGCTTTCGTCGGACGGGCGCACCGCCTACGGCACCGTCTATGGCGGCGGCATTTTTGCGCGAAACGTCAACCCGGACCGGCGCATTGTCGTGATCGATCTGCCGTCGCAATCGCTGACGCGCGTGATCGACCTCGGCGAAACCAGCGCACCGCACGGCGTCATGATGGATGCTTCGGGCGCATTGTGGTCCTCGGGAGAGCTCGCGAACGCCGTCTTTGTGATCGATCCCGCGTCCGACGCAGTGCAGCGGATCGATGTCGGCCATCCGGCACATTGGCTTGCGATCAGTCACAGCACCGGCAAGGCTTTCGTCTCGGTCAAGACCGGCTTCATCGTCATTGTCGACGTCACCAGCCGCGTCGTCGTCGACCGGGTCAAGGTGCCGCAACTGACCGAGGGGCTCGCGATTTCGCCCGACGGCGATCGGCTTTATGTCTGTGCCCAAACGGCCGCCGAATTCTACGTGATCGATGCGCACACCCACGCGCTGCTGCAAACGGTTGCGATCGAAGGCTCGAACGCCGCCAAGCCGCAAATGCGGCGCGTGCGGGTGTCGCCTGACAATCGCCATGTCGTCGTGTCGCTGCATCAGGATAGCCGCGCCGCGATCTATGCGGTCGATGGCTCAAAGCCGATCGCGTCGTTCGCGACCGGGAAAGGACCGATGGGCTTTGGCTTTGCACCCGACGGCCAGCGGGCTTATCTGTGCTGCCACGACGACGCCGTCGTCACCGAGTTCGAGCTGGCAAACGGCAAGACCACACGGACATTTGCGACCGATGCCGGATGTGAGTTCATCGTTGCCTATCATTGATTGCTGATCGACGTGCGGATTTTCCTTGCTGGAGCGAGCGGAGCGATCGGCCGGCGGCTGACGCCGCTCCTGCTTGCGGCCGGGCACGACGTGACCGGAACGACGCGGTCTGCGGGCAAAAGCCAACAACTCAAGGCACACGGCGTCGAGCCGGTTGTCGTTGACGTCTTCGATGCTGGGGCCTTGCGCGACGTTGTCGTCGCGGCCCGCCCCGACGTCGTCATCCATCAGTTGACCGATCTGCCGCAAGTCAATGATCCGGCTAGCCTTCGCGCGGCGCTGGCGCGCAATTCCCGGCTGCGCATCGAAGGCACGGCCAATCTGGTTGCGGCCACGCAAGCCGCGGGGGCGCGGCGCCTGGTCGCGCAGAGCGTAGCCTTTGCGTATGCCGACGGTCCCGAGCCCCATGCCGAGACCGACGCCCTCGTATCCGGAGAGGGCGATCAGCCAAGCGCCGTGACCGGACGGGGTGTGCGGGCACTTGAAGGCGCGGTGCTCAATGCGCCTGGCATCGACGGCATCGTGTTGCGTTACGGCCGGCTTTACGGTCCCGGCACCTGGAATACGCCCAATGCGCGGGCGCCGCTGCATGTGGATGCCGCGGCGCAGGCGGCGCTGCTGGCGCTGACACGAGGCGCCTCGGGTACTTACAACATCGCCGAGGACGACGGTGCGGTGTTGACCGAGAAGGCTCGCAAGGAGCTCGGCTTCGATCCGGGGTTCAGGTTGCCGGCTTGATGTGGGTCTTTTTTGCCGAAAGGTCGCCTTCCGATGATCGCGGGAACGGCTTGCTGAGAAAGCGCGAGCCTTTGAGGCCATAACGCCACGGCAGCTCGGCGGCTTTGGTGATGCCGATCCGGGGGCCGGTGACGACCTCCAGCGGGCCGTCGCGGGCAAACAGCTCAAACGGTGGCGCGTCGAGCGCCATCCCGTTCTGCGCCGCGCTGATGCCGAGCGCCTCGCAAAGCCGCCCCGGCCCGGAGCAGAGCAGCCGCTCGTCGGTGAGCCCGCGTCGGCGGCACATGGCCGGCAGCCCGGCGGTCGGCTCGAGGGCACGAATAAGCACGGCGCTGGCGGAGCCCTTCGGCTCGCAAACAAAGTTGACGCACCAGTGAAGGCCGTAGGAGCGATAAACGTATGTGTAGCCGGGCGGTCCAAACATGACCGCATTGCGTGGCGTCTCGCCGCCAAAACTGTGCGCCGCTGGCTCGGTGTGGTGATAGGCCTCAAGCTCGACGATACGGCCGCCGACCCCATTCACGAGCATGGTCGTGCCGATGAGATCCGGCGCCACGTCGAGGACGCTGCGGCTGAAAAAGGCTCGTCTCAGGCGCTTCGGCATGGGCCATAGTCGCAGCCAAGCCACAGCATGGTAAATGCTGACCTAAACAAAAGCTGCGCGGGACGCTGAATTTGTGTCTCTTCAGCAACAGCGGGGGAACTTTTAGGCTTCTCGCACTGCAACGCCATCAAGCGCCGCTTTTTGGCCATAGGATTTTTCGAGATCGATAGCCGCAGTCGGTGGTTGATCAATATCAGCCATCGGCCATGCCCCCGATCCCCTAAAAGCCGGATCGGGTGAGTGGGGCGAGGGGGCTCTTTTAGAGCCGGTATGAGTAAGATGGACGCAAAGACCAATCTGAAATCGAGGCTGCCAAGCCGCCACGCGACCGAAGGGCCGGAGCGAGCGCCGCACCGCGCGTTCTATTACGCGATGGGGTTGACGCGGGAGCAGATCCATCAGCCGTTCGTCGGCGTCGCCACCTGTTGGAACGAGGCGGCGCCCTGCAACATCTCGCTGATGCGGCAGGCCCAGGCGGTCAAGCGGGGGGTCGCCGTCGGCGGCGCCACGCCGCGCGAGTTCTGCACCATTACGGTGACCGACGGCATCGCCATGGGTCATCAGGGCATGAAGTCCTCGCTGCCGTCGCGCGAGGTCATCGCCGATTCCATCGAATTGACCGTGCGCGGCCATTCCTATGACGCCCTGGTCGGCGTCGCCGGCTGCGACAAGTCGCAGCCCGGCATGATGATGGCGATGTGCCGGCTCAACGTGCCGGCGATTTTCATCTATGGCGGCTCGATCCTGCCCGGCACCTTCAAGGGCAAGCCGGTCACAATTCAAGACGTGTACGAAGCGGTCGGCAAGCACTCGATCGGCGCCATGTCCGACGCCGATCTCGACGTGCTCGAACAAAATGCCTGTCCGTCGGCCGGCGCCTGCGGCGCGCAATTCACCGCCAACACGATGGCGACGGTGTCGGAGGCGATCGGCCTGGCGCTGCCCTATTCGGCCGGCGCCCCGGCACCCTACGAAATTCGCGATAAGTTCTGCATGCTGGCGGGCGAGATGATCATGGATTTGATCGTCAAGAATATTCGCCCGCGCGATATCGTGACCCGGGCCGCTCTGGAGAATGCCGCGGCCGTGGTCGCGGCGACCGGCGGGTCGACCAACGCCGCCTTGCACCTGCCGGCGATCGCGCACGAGTGCGGCATCGAATTCGACCTGTTCGACGTCGCCGAGGTCTTCAAAAAGACTCCTTATATCGCGGATTTGAAACCGGGCGGCCGTTATGTCGCCAAAGACATGTTCGAGGCTGGCGGCGTTCCATTGCTGATGAAGACGCTGCTCGATCATGGCTTTCTCCATGGCGAGTGTCTCACCGTCACCGGCCGCACGATTGCGGACAATCTCAGGTCGGTGAAGTGGAACGACGATCAGGACGTGGTTCACCCGGCCGACAAGCCGATGCTGGCGACCGGCGGCGTCGTCGGCCTGAAGGGCAATCTCGCCCCCGAAGGCGCCATCGTTAAGGTTGCCGGGATGGAACGCTTGCGTTTTTCCGGACCGGCGCGCTGCTTCGACGGCGAAGAAGCCTGTTTCGACGCGGTGAAAAACAAAAAGTACAGGGAAGGCGAAGTGCTGGTGATCCGTTACGAAGGCCCCAAGGGCGGGCCGGGCATGCGCGAAATGCTCGCGACCACGGCCGCGCTCTACGGGCAGGGCATGGGCGACAAGGTCGCCCTCATCACCGACGGTCGCTTCTCCGGAGCTACGCGCGGTTTCTGCGTCGGTCACGTCGGGCCGGAAGCCGCCATCGGCGGGCCGATCGGGCTGTTGCGCGACGGCGACATGATCGAAATCGACGCCGAAAAAGGCACGCTCGACGTCAAATTGACGGACAGCGAACTGGAACAGCGCGCGCGCGGATGGAAGCCGCACGCGGACGAATTCACCTCCGGATATTTGTGGAAATACGCTCAGCAAGTGGGGCCGGCGCGCAACGGCGCGGTCACCCATCCGGGCGGGTCGGTCGAGAAAGAGTGCTATGCGGACATCTAGGCCAATCTCCCATATTGCCAGAGGCGGCATCCTGGTCGCCGTTGTCGGCGCGCTTGGGCTCGGCGCCATGGCCGGGCTGGCTTTCGCCTTCGACGGATCGACCAGCCCGAGCACCGCCTCGCTGACGCCGAACGACGGCTTGCGCGGCTCGGCCACCCTGTCGGAGAGCGGGGACAAGGCCAAGACGTTCAGCGCGCTGCAATATGCGGCCGATCAGGGTCACCTCGCGGCGCAATGGAAAGTCGGCCGCATGTACGCGGCCGGCGAGGGCGTCCCGCAGGACGACCAGCGTGCTTTCGCTTATTTCAGTCAGATCGCCAACACCCACCCGGACGAACCTCCGGGCACCGCGCAGGCGCACATTGTCGCCAATGCCTTCGTCGCGCTCGGGCACTATTATCTGAGCGGCATCCCGAATTCGACGATCGCGCCGGACGCAGGCCGCGCCCGTGAGATGTTTGCCTACGCCGCGTCCTATTTCGGCGATGCCGACGCGCAATATCAGCTTGGCCGGCTTTATCTCGACAGCTCGCCCAGCGATCCGCACCAGGCGGCGCGGTGGTTTCAGCTCGCCGCCACCAAGGGCGATTGCCGCGCCGAGGCGGTCCTGGGCGACATGCTGTTCCAGGGCCAGCGCGTGCCGCGGCAAGCCGCACGTGGCCTGATGTGGCTGACGCTCGGCCGCGACTGCGGCAGCGCCGAGGAGGCCTGGATCAAGCCGCTCTACGACAACGCTTTCCGCCGCGCCAACGATGATGAGCGGGCGATGGCTTTGGTCTATCTTGAATCCTGGCTTAAGGGCCGCCGCGACTGACCCAGCAGCGGGTCGGCAGCGAGCCGGCTGCGGCGCGCGCTCAAAGCTTGTAGCTGGTGCGAAAACCGCCCCAATGCTTGCCGAAAACCCGGATCGGGGCGTCGATCTCCCGCGTCATGACCGTGAGACCGGTTCCCATCTCGCGCGCATAAACCTGGATGATGTAAGGGCGCACATTGCGCGCCGCGGCCAGTCCAGCGCGGTCGTCGAAAATGCGGCGATTGCGCGCGTTGGCGATATTCCACGCGGTCTCGCCGGGGCGCTGCGGAAATGAATATTTGCGATTGTGGACCGGCAGGTAGCCATTTCTGTCGACCGCGGCGCAAAACACCATGCGCTCGTCGCTTGCCAGCAGCGCTTCCTGGATGGGAGGCAATACGTCCTCCAAGGCGGCCAGAAACTTGGTGTCGTATTGCACCGGGTCGGTACCTTTGATCGCAACATAGTTGTTGTCGAACAGGCTTTCTTCCGTCAGCTTGCCCCGCTGAATAAGTCCCTCGAGCGCCCACGAAATCTCGTTGGCGACATCGACCGCCCGGGCAATGATCTCGCGGTTCTCCTCGCGAATTGAAGCAAGCTTGCGCTCCAGCTCGCCGCGAACGGCCGAGCTCATCTCCAAAAATTGAAGATGTAAACCGAGCGAGGAAATGCCGGCCACGCGAACACGCGTCGCGCCAATGGCATCGAGTTTGGCCTCCAGGATGGCGCCCGCGGTAACGAGCCGCGCATCGTCGAGACGAACCAGCGCGCCGCTTTCCGAAAGGTCGGCCGTCTGGCCGCGAACGGTGCCGCGATCGGTCCGCAGTGCGACGCCGATTTCACAGGGCAGCCGGTCGTGCTGCCGGCGATCGCCGGCTTCGCTTTGCCGCAGAAATATCGTCACCCGCATCTTGAGTTTTTCGGCAAGCCGAATGACGTCCTTGCCGTGCTGCTCGACCGATGTCCCGAGCGCGTGGGCGCCGGTCGCGGCGTCGCGGATTTCCGACGCGCCGACCGAGACGGCGCCGGCAAATCGCAGCGTCTCCGCCGCATTGCGCGCCACCGCCGCCGTCGCGCTATTCTGCTGGCCGACTGCGGACGCCACGCTGCCGAACAGCGGCCTGAGGACTTCGATCACCTGGGCGATGCGTTGCACCGCTTCGAAGCAATCCGCAGCGTCGTTCTGCAGCGCACCGATTTTCTGGGAGATTTCTTCGGTGGCCTTTTGCGTCTCTTGCGACAGCTTCTTTACCTCGGAGGCGACGACGGCAAAGCCGCGGCCGGCCTCGCCGGCGCGGGCGGCTTCGATCGTCGCGTTGAGCGCCAGCAAATTGGTCTGCCGCGCGACGGTCGAGATCAGGTTGAGCACCTGACCGATTTGCGTCGACGATTTCTTGAGGCCTTCGACGCCGCGCCCGGCCAATGTCGCCGACTCGCTGGCCTCGCCGGTAAGCTGGTCGGCCTTGCGCACTTGGCAGCCAATATCGTCGGAGGAGCGCGCGAGCTGCTCGATCGCCGCAGCCAGCTGGGTCAAGTCGCGGCTGGCGCTGCCTGCTTGAGCCACCAGAGTATTGTCTTTGGGTAATCCTGCCGGATGCGGCGGCGGAGTCTTCGGCTTCCCGGCATACGAACTCGCAAGCGCGGTGCACGTCGCCGATCATGGCGCCGAGATCGGACTCCAGGAGATTGATCGTTTCGCGAATATTGGCGACTTGGGCGGTGCCGACTTGGACCGCGCCCACCTGGACGGTTTGATCGACCGGGCCGCTTCTTCGGCGCGTTCGGGGGCGATGCGCGGCAGCTGCTCGGCGCATGTCGCGGACTTTCGAAATAGCCACTGCATCCGCAGAACCGAGGGCTGGGAAACTGATGCAATTTCGGCGGGTATCGTGAATATTTGGTAAATCGACGGTCGGCTCAGATCAAAAATGGCCCGCCCGACGCTTCCAATCAATGCCTACTGACCCGGCTCGATCGCCAAATCGAGCCAAACCGGCACGTGGTCGGACGGCTTTTCCCAGGTCCGCACGTGGCGATCGATGCCGACATCGGTCAAACGGTCGGCGGCTTGCGGCGACAGCAGCGCGTGGTCGATGCGGATGCCGTTGTTTTTTTGCCAGGCGCCGGCCTGATAATCCCAGAACGTATAGAGGCCCGGCTCATCGGTGGTGGCCCGGACCGCGTCGGTCAGTCCGAGATTCATCAGCGATTGAAACGCCAGCCGCGTGCGCGGCAGGAACAGTGCGTCGCCGAGCCAATTCTGCGGATGGCGAACGTCGGCTGCCGTCGGGAATAACGTTATAGTCGCCGGCAAGGATGAGCGGCTCGCCCAGTGCCAACCGTTCGCGCGCATAGGCAAGAAGCCGCTTCATCCATCCTGAACTTGTAAGAATATTTTTCGGTCTCCGGCGGATTGCCGTTGGGCAGATAAATGCTCGCGACGCGCAACGCGCCATCCGCGGTCGAGACCACCGCTTCGATGAAACGCGCGTGATCGTCGGTGTGGTCGCCCGGCAAGCCGTTGCTGACCTCGTCGAATGGCAATTTCGACAACAGCGCGACGCCGTTGAAGGTCTTTTGTCCGTGGATGGCGAGATTGTAGCCGAGCGCCTCGAACGGCTCGCGCGGAAAGGCGTCATCGACGCATTTCGTCTCCTGCAGGCAGACGATGTCGGGCTGGCGTTCGGCAAGCCAGGTGACGGCCGAGTCGAGACGTTGCTTGATCGAATTGACGTTCCAGGTGGCGATGCGCACGGGCTGATGCCCTGTTCTGTCGAGAGGCCGCTCTAAAGCGCGAAACTGGTGCCGCAGCCGCAGGAAGCGGTGGCCTTCGGATTGTGAACCTTGAAGGCCGAACCGATCAGGTCGTCGACGAAGTCGATCTCGGAGCCCGCCATGTAATTGAGCGAAACCGGATCGATGAGCACCGTGGCGCCGGCGCGTTCGATGACGATGTCGTCGTCGGCCTTGGCGCGCTCGGTGTCGAATTTGTACTGGAAACCGGAGCAGCCGCCGCCCTCGACGCTGACGCGCAGCATGGTGCCCGTGGGCTCCTGGCGGAGGATTTCGCCGATCCGGAGCGCCGCCCGTTCGGTAACGGTGACGTCAGTCGTCATATCGACCGTCATGGTCTCCACCGTCATAGTCGCCTCCGGCCCGGAAATCGGGGGGAATCGCGCCGATTGCCACGGCATTATCGCAATAGTTAAGTGCGCCAACGACTAAGGTCAATCAGCCGGCCCAATTGAGGGCCGATACGCCGATGGCGACTGACGGCTGCAACACACGCGCGCGCCCTATGCATGCGATCCGCGCCAAAGCCGCGGGCGGCTTCATCCGGAGCCGGCCAGCAAAAGCCGCAGCCCCTTTCGCCGCGACTGCGACCGCATCATCCACTCGACCGCCTTCCGCCGCCTCAAGCACAAGACCCAGGTGTTCGTGTTCGACGAGGGCGATCATTACCGCACCCGGCTGACCCATACGCTCGAAGTCGCCCAGATCGCCCGCGCGCTCGCCCGCGCGCTCGGCCTCGACGAGGACCTCGCCGAGGCGCTGGCGCTGGCGCACGATCTCGGTCATCCGCCCTTCGGCCATGCCGGCGAGCGCGCGCTCGACGATTGCCTCGCCGCCTTCGGCGGCTTCGATCACAACGCCCAGACTTTGCGGGTGGTGACGGCGCTGGAGCGCCGCTACCCGACCTTCGACGGGCTCAATCTGACCTGGGAAACGCTCGAAGGCCTGGTTAAGCATAACGGGCCGCTCACCGACCGCAACGGCGCGCCGCTCGGCCGCTATCGCGCGCTCGGCGTGCCCGAGACGATCCGCGACTATGTCCGGCTGCAGGACCTGGAATTGTGGAGCTTCGCCGGCGCCGAGGCGCAGGTCGCCGCGTTCGCCGACGACATCGCCTATGATGCCCACGACATCGACGACGGCTTGCGCGCCGAGCTTGTTCCGCCTCGACGACATCGCCGCTGCCGCGCTGCCGGGCGAGATCATCGCCGAGCATCCGCGCCGCTTTTCCTGATCTCGACGATGCGCGGATCGTGCACGAATTTATCCGCCGTCTGATCGGTCTGTTGATCGAGGATGTCATCGCCGAGACCCGGCGCCGCCTGACCGCACTGGCGCCGCGCTCCGCTGCCGACGTGCGTGGCGCGTCGACGGCGGTGGTGGGATTTTCGCCGGCCATCGCGGACGCCGAGCGGCTGATCAAGGGTTTTCTGGAAACGCGCATGTACCGGCATGACGCGCGTCAAGCGCGTCATGAACGAGGCGGCCGGCGTGGTGCGCGAGCTTTTTCTGCGCTACAGCGCCCATCCCGATGTTCTGCCGGCGGAATGGTCGGTCGGGCTCGCCGGGCTCGACGAGGCGGCGCGCGCCCGCCGTATCGCCGATTTCATCGCCGGCATGACCGACCGCTACGCGCTGGCCGAGCATGGGCGGCTTTTTGACTCGACCCCGGAATTGCGTTAGGCGCGCGGCGCTCCGCTTTGGCGGCGCAATGGCGGATGCTCATGGTCGCGCATAATATTTTTGCCGAAATGCTCACGCGCGTTCGCGGCGCGAGCGACGAATTGATCGCCGCAGGCGTCTTGCCGGCCGGGATCGATCTGTCGCGCGTGACTGTCGAGCCGCCGCGCGATCCGGCCCACGGCGACATGGCGACCAACGTTGCCATGGTGCTGGCGAAAGATGCCGGCAAAAAACCCCGCGAGCTCGCTGACGCCTTTGCGGCGAAGCTTCGCGCCGACCCTTTGGTTGCCAAGGTCGAGATCGCAGGTCCGGGATTTATCAATCTCACGCTCGAGCCGGCCGCATGGATCGATGCGTTGCGCCAGGCCGTTCGACTCGGCCCGGACTTCGGTCGCAGCGATGCTGGGCGGGATGCATTGGTCAATGTCGAATATGTCTCGGCAAATCCCACCGGGCCGATGCATGTCGGTCACGGCCGCGGCGCAGTGTTCGGCGATGCGCTGGCGAATCTGCTCGCCTTCACCGGCTTTAACGTCACGCGCGAATATTACGTCAACGACGCCGGCGCGCAGGTCGATGTGTTGGCGCGCTCGGCCTATCTGCGCTACCGCGAGGCGCTGGGCGAAGATGTCGGCGCCATTCCCGAGGGACTTTATCCGGGCGATTATCTCAAGCCGGTCGGCGCGGCGCTCGCGGCGGAGTATGGCGACGCACTGACCAAACAATCGGAAAGCGCATGGCTGCCGATCGTCCGCGCCACGGCGATCGACATGATGATGGCCATGGTTCGCACCGACCTCGCCGCGCTCGATATCAATCACGAAGTCTTTTATTCCGAGCGATCGCTCGTCCATGGCGACGTCGATCATGTTGCGACGACGATCGAATGGTTGCGCGAGCGCGGTCATGTCTATGAGGGCCGGCTGCCGCCGCCGAAAGGTGCGCCGCTCGAAGACTGGGAAGACCGCGAGCAGACGTTATTCCGCGCGACCGCGTTCGGCGACGATGTCGATCGTCCGTTGAAGAAGTCCGACGGCTCCTACACCTATTTCGCATCCGACATCGCTTATCACGCCGACAAGATCGAGCGCGGCTTTCGCACGCTGATCGACGTCTGGGGCGCCGATCACGGCGGCTATATCAAGCGCATGAAGGCGGCCGTCGCCGCATTGAGCGGTGGTAAGGCCGAACTCGACGTCAAGCTCGTCCAATTGGTGAAGCTCTTGCGCGCCGGCGAGCCGGTGAAAATGTCGAAGCGGTCAGGGGAGTTTGTCACGCTGCGCGACGTCGTCGACGAAGTCGGGCGCGACGCCGTGCGCTTCATGATGCTGTTTCGCAAGAACGATGCGGTGCTCGATTTCGACCTCGCGAAGGTGATCGAGCAGTCGCGCGACAACCCGGTTTTCTACGTCCAGTACGGCCACGCCCGCGGCCAGTCGGTGTTCCGCAACGCCCGCGAGGCCTTTCCCGACCTGCCCGCGGATATGGTTGATTTGGTCGATACCGCGGCCCTGGATCGGCTCTCCGATCCGGCCGAACTCGCGCTGGTGCGCCAGATTGCGCTCTATCCGCGGGTGGTCGAAGCCGCGTCGGCCGCCCATGAGCCGCACCGAATTGCCTTCTATCTCTTCGACTTAGCAAGCGAATTTCATGCTTTATGGACGCTCGGCAATACCGCGCCACATTTACGCTTCATTATCCACAATGATCGACAAATGACGTTGGCTCGCCTGGTCCTAGTAAAAGGCGTGGTCACGGTACTTGCGTCGGGGCTTGCCTTGCTCGGCGTTGGGGCGCCGAACGAGATGCGATAGGGCCCCCTGCCGCTCGGGGGCGGCAACAACGATCGCGGGGAATGGCCGTTTGAAATTTGGACGCCACAATCGGAGCGAGTCCGATGGCTGATAACAATTTCCGGTCCGACCGCAGTCGTGACCCGCTTGCAGAGCTCGCGCGTCTGATCGGCCAGGGCGATCCGTATGCCGGCGATCCGCATGCGGATCCTGGCACGCGACAATCCCACGGCTCAGAGCGATCCAACGCCGCGCGCTGCCCACTCGATTGGGCGGCCGAGGAAAGCTATAGCGCACAGGATAGTAGCGCAAAGGATACACGTCGACGAGCACTATCCGCCGCCGCCCGCGCCCGCCGCTTCCTATCCACCCTATGCGCCGCAAGAGCCGGGCTACGACAACGAAGCGCCGGCCGGCAGCCGCTTCTTTTCCGGGCCAGCCGCGCAGTTCAACGGCTTCCGCGACGATGACACCGTGAGCATATGACGACGAGCCGCCGTCGACTTCCCGCCGCACGTCAACTGCAAGGCTACGCGCCGGCGCCCGACCATGGCTATGAGACTGACGAGCCGCAACACGGCGATGATGATGCCTACGCGGCGGACGATTATTACGATCGAGGCGCCGCGCTCACGCCGGCGGAGCGGTTTGGTCGTCGTGATGGCGATATTCGGTCTGGCGGTGATTGGCACCGCCGGGGCGTTCGGCTATCGCGCCATGTTTGGCGGTTCCGTTCTGCCGACGCTTCCGCCGATCATCAAAGCGAGCAACGGACCGAACAAGGTCGCGCCCGCGTATGCCGACTCGCAAGCTAGCAATGCCAATGATTCGAGACCGGCCGGAGCGGCGACCACCGGCTCCACCGAAAGCCTCGTGTCGCGCGAAGAGCAACCGGTCACGATCGAACCGCCGCGGGCGACGCCGCGCGTCGTTTCGACCATTCCAATCATTACCGGCCAAGGTTCCGGCCAGGGCCTGCCGTCGGGCTTGAGCGCGCCGGCGCAAGCCTGCACCCAACCAGGCGGCCTCCGGCCACATAGCGTCCGCGGCCGATTCCCCCTGGCCGCCGCCGCCGCCATGGTTGCAGCTCCGCCGCCGCGCCGGCAGCTGCGCCGATGCCGGCGCCGCGCACCAGGTTTCCTCGGAACCGAAGAAAATCCACACCGTCACCATCCGCGCCGATCAATCCGGCAATGCGGACGCTGCACCGGCTTCGACGGCTCCGGTCGCGCCAGCTGCCGCGCGGTCGCAGACCCATGCCGTCGTTGTCCCGCGGACAGGTCCGCCGCCTTCCGGGCCGAATGCGCCCATGTCGATTGTTCCGGGCAGCCAAGCTGGTGCGCCGGCGCCGCAGCGAACGCGGATGGCAGCGCCACCCGCGAGTGCGCCGATGGCGGTCGCCAGCACGGGCGCCATCCCGGCTGCTGGCCGCTGGCGGTGGTGGTTATGCCGTTCAGGTCACGTCTCAGCGCAGCGAAGGCGATGCCCAGACGCGCGTTCCGTTCGCTCCAGGCCAAATACCCCAATCAGCTTGGCGGTCGCGCCCCGATCATTCGCCGCGCCGATCTCGGCGAGAAGGGCACTTTCTATCGTGCTCTAGTCGGTCCCTTTGCCTCGGCGGAAGAGGCGGCCGGATTATGCAGCGGCCTCAAGGCCGCCGGCGGCAATTGCATCGTCCAAAGACATTGACGCGCCCGCGCTTGACCGTTGCGCTGCGCGCGGGCTAAGCGGCGGCGATGCGCGCGTTCATTACCGGCCTCGCCGGCACGGAACTATCCGAGCAGGAACGCGCATTCCTCCGCGCGGCGCAGCCTTGGGGATTTATTCTCTTCAAGCGCAACGTCGCCGGCCCGCAATCGTTACGCACCTTGATCGAAGACGTGCGCGCGACGCTCGGACGATCGGCGCCGGCGCTGATCGACCAGGAGGGTGGTCGCGTGCAGCGGCTTGGTCCGCCGCACTGGCCAGCCTATCCGCCCGGCGCCGCTTACGGCGCGCTGTATGACCGCGATCATGACGATGGGCTCGCCGCGGCGCGCCTGGGCGCCCGCTTGATCGCCGCCGATCTGTCGGCTTTGGGTATCGATGTCGATTGCCTCCCGATTGCGGACGTGCCCGTTGCCGGCGCCGATCCGGTAGTGGGAGACCGCGCCTATGGCACCGACCCGGCGAAAGTGGCCGCCATTGCCGGCGCGGTTGCCGAAGGCTTGGCCGAGGGCGGCGTCCTGCCGGTCCTCAAGCACATTCCCGGTCACGGCCGCGCGACCGCCGACAGCCACGCCCGGCTCCCGGTCGTCAACGCCGATCGGGCGGAGCTCGAGGCGACCGATTTTGTCGCTTTTCGGCGTCTCGCAGCGCTGCCGCTGGGGATGACGGCGCATGTTGTGTTTACCGCCATCGACCCCATCGCGCCGGCCACTGTTTCGGCAACTATAGTGCGTGACGTGATTTGTGATTCGATTGGCTTCAAAGGCCTATTAATGAGCGACGATATTTCCATGGGCGCCTTGTCCGGATCGATTGCCGAGCGCACGCGCGGTGCGATCGCTGCCGGCTGCGATGTGGTGCTGCACTGCAACGGCAAGATCGACGAGATGCGCGCGGTCGCCGACGCAGTGCCCGAGCTCGGCGGTGAGGCCAAGCGTCGTGCCGACGCTGCGTTGGCGGCGAACAAGCCGGCGGTGCCGATCGATCTCGCCGCCAGCCGCGCCGCGTTCCTGGCACTGCTGAACGGCGCCTGGCAGCCGGCGGAGCCGCAGGCATGATCGCCGAAGACATGCAGTTCGTCACTGAACTTCCAGAGCGGGCCTCGGACGAGCCGGCGCTCGTCATCGACGTCGAGGGATTCGAAGGGCCGCTCGACCTGCTGCTGACGCTGGCGCGCCAGCAAAAAGTCGATCTCGCGAAAATCTCGATTTTGGCCTTGGCCGATCAGTATCTCGCGTTCATCGAAGAGGCCCGCAAGCTGCGGCTGGAACTGGCCGCCGATTATTTGGTGATGGCGGCTTGGCTGGCTTATCTGAAATCGCGCCTGTTGCTGCCGGAACAGCACGAGCCGGACGGCATCAGCGCTGAAGACCTGGCGACGGCGCTCGCCCAACGTTTGCGGCGCCTCGAGGCGATCCGGCATGTCGCGGAGCAATTGCTCAGCCGGCCGCAGCTCGGCCGCGAGGTTTTTGCGCGCGGTCTGCCGGAGCCGATCGCCGACATCAAGAAGCCGGAATGGTCGGCGACCCTCTACGATCTGCTTTCGGCCTATGCCGGGCAGCGCCAGAAGCAGGCGCGCGCCTACGTGCGTTTGCCGAAACGCACGGTGTGGTCGCTCGCCGAAGCGCGCGAAGCGGTCGAGCGGCTGATCGGTTTGGCGACGGACTGGTGCGCGCTCGACGACTATCTCATCGCCTATATGGTCGAGCCGTCGCATGCGGCGACGGTTCGGGCTTCGAGCTTCGCGGCCACGCTCGAACTGGTGCGCGAAGGCCGCGTTGAGATGAATCAGCAGAAGGCTTTCGCGCCGCTCTATGTGCGTAAGCGTCACGATAATTCAGTAAGCAATGGTGTGGTGGAAGCCGGGAATGGGAATGGATGACGGGGAGGCCGGGATGATCGCGAGTGTGGCTGAGATGCGTGTGGTCGTCGATAACACTGATCCAGAGGAGCGCGCCGAGGAATTGCGCATTCTCGAAGCTTTGTTGTTCGCCGCCGAGGAGCCGCTCGACGAGAAGGCGTTGGCGGGCCGGCTGCCAGCCGGCGTCGACGTGCGCGCGCTGCTTGTGCAACTGCAGAACGAATATGCGTCCCGGGGCGTGAATCTGGTGCGCGTCGGCGGCAAATGGTCGCTGCGCACGGCGAGCGACCTGGCCTGGCTTTTGACCCGCGAAACGGTGGTCACCAAGAAGCTCTCGCGCGCCGCCATCGAGACGCTCGCCATCGTCGCCTATCATCAGCCGGTCACCCGCGCCGAGATCGAGGAGATCCGCGGCGTAACCACCTCGAAGGGCACGCTCGATGTGCTCTTGGAAACCGGCTGGATTCGCTTGCGCGGCCGCCGCAAAGCGCCCGGCAGGCCCGTGACTTATGGCACCACCGAAGCCTTCATGTCGCATTTCGGCCTTGATGCGCTCGCCGACCTTCCCGGCGTCGACGAGCTCAAGGGCGCCGGCCTGATCGACAAATCGCTGCCGGCGGGCTTCTCCGTGCCCGTGCCGTCCGACGATCCGGCGCTCCGGGACGATGAAGACCCCCTGGAACCGGGCGACCTCGATTTTGGCTTGGCGCCGCCCGCCGAGCGCACCGAGGAATAGGCGTAACGGTCACATTGGCGTCGCCTGTGGGGCGCCGATGCCGGGGCCGGTTTACCGGCCCGTCGGGTAATGCTTGTTTTTGCCGTCCCCGACGCCTAGTTTCAGGTTGAATTCGCGACCCGGGATTGGGCGCGGGCGCTGCTGCGCACGGAGGATTTCATGGGCTCTCTGAGCATCTGGCACTGGCTGATCGTCGGCGCCGTCCTGCTGCTGGTCTTCGGCGGCCGCGGCAAGATTTCGGACATGATGGGCGATGTCGCCAAGGGCATTAAGGCCTTCAAGCGCGGCATGTCGGACGAGGAAACCGCGGACGCTGCAAAGTCGGACGCGCCGGTCAAATCGATCGACCATCAATCGGCGGCCGACGTGAAGGCGCGCGCCGAAAGCAAGGTATCCTGACGTCCCTTGCTGCTGGGTCCCAACCGGCATAGGGCCGGCGGTCGACACGCATTGAGCGGTTGAGCCGGCCGGGAAGTTTCCATGTTCGACATTTCTTGGACCGAGTTCTTGCTCATCGGCGTGGTCGCGCTGATCGTGATCGGCCCGAAGGAATTGCCCGGCGTTCTGCGCACGCTTGGCCAGTGGACGCGGCGCGTGCGCAGCATGGCCGCCGACTTCCAGGGCCAATTCCAGGAAGCGATGCGCGAAGCGGAGATGGCCGACCTCAAGAAGCAGGTCGACGACATTGCCCACGACATCAAAAGCTACGATCCGCTCAAGGACGTGCGCGCCGATGTCGAGGCCGCGGGTAAGGACATTCAGTCCTCGCTACAGGACCCGGCAGCCGTAAAGCCAGGGGACGACTTGGCCCAATCCGAAGCGCCGGCTGTGCAAGAGGCGGTGGCGCCGGTCGCAGAAGACGCGATCGCGACCGCCATCGGCCCGGTGGTCCCGGAGGCCGCCGAACAGTCGGTGGCGGCGACGTCCGCCCCGGCCGCCGAACCCAGCGACTATTCCCGTGAAACCGCCGTGGTCGCCGCCGCCATCGCGCCGGTCGTGCCGGAGGCGGTGGAAAATGCGCCCAAGCCCGACACGACGGGGCACGGCGGATGAGCCGCGAAGACGAAGAGAAGGCGATCGAGGCGACCAAGGCGCCGTTGATGGATCACCTGATCGAGCTGCGCGGCCGGCTGATCAAGGCGATCGCCGCGTTCGCGCTGGCCGCCATCGTCTGCTTCTTTTTCGCCAAGCAGATCTACAACGTGCTGACTTGGCCGTATATCTGGGTGGCCGGTCCGGAAAATTCCAAATTCATCTATACCGGCTTGCTCGAATATTTCATCGTGCAGCTCAAGCTCGCCATGTTCGGCGCGGCGTTCATCGCCTTTCCGATCATTGCCGGTCAGATTTACATGTTCGTCGCGCCCGGGCTTTACCGCAACGAACGGCACGCGTTCCTGCCTTATCTCATCGCCACGCCGATCTTCTTTCTGATGGGGGCGGCGATCGTCTATTTCGTGGTCTGGCCGATGCTCACGCGCTTCTCTCTCGGCATGCAGCAGATGGGCGGAGCCGATCAGGCGACCATCGAGCTGTTGCCGAAGGTGGAAGACTATCTCTCGCTGATGATGAAGCTTGTGCTGGCCTTCGGCATCGCCTTTCAGCTTCCGGTCATCCTGACGCTCCTCGGCCGCGTCGGCATCATCACCTCCGACCAGCTCAAATCGAAGCGCCGCTATTTCATCGTCATCGCTTTCGTCATCGCCGCCGTCCTCACGCCGCCGGACGTGTTGAGCCAGTTGTCGCTTGCACTGCCGCTGGTCGCCCTCTACGAGGGCTCGATCTGGTCGGTGCGCTGGGTGGAGAAGCGGGCGGCAGCCGACCGGGCCGCAAGCGCCGCGGCGGCGGAGTGATTGGGCGCATTATTTGGGCTATTGATTCGTCATGCCCGGGCTCGTCCCGGGCATCCACGTCTTAAGCGCAACGGGTAACCGCGGTTTAAGCGCAAGAAGCCGTGGATGGCCGGAACAAGTCCGGCCATGACGGCAAACGAGCACGCACACAATGCACGATATCCGCTTCATCCGCGAAAATCCCGACGCGTTCGACCATGCCCTGGGGCGGCGCGGCCTTGAGCCGCAAGCGGCGCGGCTGATCGCGCTCGACGAGAAGCGGCGCGAAAAAATCCTCGCCGCCGAAACCGCGCAAGCGCAGAGGAACGCCGCGTCGAAGGACATCGGCGAGGCGAAGAAAGCCAAAGACGAAGAGAGGGCCAGGGGCCTGCTGGCCGAGGTCGCGGCGCTCAAGGAATCGATCCCGGCGCTGGAGGCGGACGAGCGCAAGGCGACCGAAGAACTCAACGCTGCGCTCGCAGAAATACCCAACCTACCGCTCGACGAGGTGCCCGACGGCAAGGAAGCAACCGACAATGTCGAGCATCATCGTTTTGGAGCGAAGCGCGAGTACGCGTTCGCGCCAAAACAGCATTTCGATCTCGGCGAAGCGCTCGGCCAAATGGATTTCGAGACCGCGGCCAAACTCTCGGGCGCACGGTTTGTTGTTTTGAAAAAAGGCTTGGCGCGGCTTGAGCGCGCGCTCGGGCAATTCATGCTCGATGTCCACACTAGCGAGCCGCACAATTACACCGAGATCGCGCCGCCCCTTTTAGTGCGGGACGAGGTGATGTTCGGGACGGCGCAATTGCCGAAGTTTGCGGAAGATCAATTTAGGGCGACGCGCCAACTGACGGCCGACGAAGGCAAAGACGCACTTCAGCGTTTGCGCAAAGAAGATGACGGATATGATCCAAAAGAACGAGCCTCAGCATTCTTCGAGGAGATCGAGCTGCTCGGCTCGGAAGGTGAGGAGTTCAAAGAGTTTTTCACTGATCTTGGATGGAAGAGATTTCAAGAGCTTCAACAGTTCGGACAATGGTGGCTCATCCCCACGGCCGAAGTGCCACTAACAAACCTCGTGCGCGAATCCATCATCGACGAAGCGCAATTGCCGCTGCGATACACCGCCTGCACGCCTTGTTTCCGCGCCGAAGCCGGCGCCGCCGGCAAGGATACGCGCGGCATGATCCGTCAGCACCAGTTCACCAAGGTCGAATTGGTTTCCATCACCACGCCGGAACAGTCGAAGGACGAGCACGAGCGCATGCTCTCCTGCGCCGAGGAAATTTTGCGGCGGCTCGGCCTGCATTATCGCGTGGTGACGCTGTGCGCCGGCGACATGGGCTTTGCCTCCCAAAAGACCTACGACATCGAGGTGTGGCTGCCCGGGCAAAATATGTATCGCGAGATTTCCTCCTGCTCGGTGTGCGGCGAGTTCCAGGCGCGGCGCATGAATGCGCGCTATCGCACCAGGGAAGGCCGCCAGGTCCGCCACGTGCACACGCTCAACGGCTCCGGCGTCGCCGTCGGCCGTGCGCTGATCGCGGTGATGGAGACCTATCAACAGGAGGACGGCTCGATTGCCGTGCCGGATGCGCTTCTGCCATACATGGGCGGCGTGACGAGGATAACGAATGACTAGGCCGCGAATAGCTGGACAGCGAATGGCGAATGGGGAATAGCGAATGGGGGAAGATGAAAAACGCCTTTTTATTCGCTACTCGCCATTCGCTATTCGCGTTCCAATAGACGAAAAGAAGGCACCTTGCGGATACTCGTAACCAACGACGACGGCATTCACGCGGAAGGGCTCGACGTCTGCGAGAAGATCGCGCGCGAACTCTCCGACGACGTATGGGTGATCGCGCCCGAATACGACCAGTCGGGCGTCGCTCACTCGCTGTCGCTCAACGATCCGCTGCGGCTGCGCCAGGTGGCCGAGCGTCGGTTCGCGGTGCGCGGCACGCCGACCGATTGCGTGATCATGGGCGCCCGCCATGTGCTCAATGGCAAAGGGCCCGATCTCATTCTCTCCGGCGTCAACCGCGGCCGCAATGCCGGCGAGGATGTGATCTATTCCGGCACGGTCGCCGGCGCCGTCGAGGGCACGGTGATCGGCATTCCCTCGCTGGCGCTGTCGCAGGCCTATGCGGGGCGCAGCGGACGGCCGCCGTACTGGGACACCGGCCTGCGCCATGCGCCCGACATCATTCGCCGGGTGATCGCCGAGGGCATCCCGCGCGACGTGCTGGTCAACATCAATTTTCCCGATTGTCGGCCGGAAGAGGTCAAGCGCATCGCGGTCGCCACCTTGGGCCGGCGTCGTCAGGAGCGGCTTCACATCGATCAGCGCAAGGACGGCCGCGGCAATCCTTATTATTGGATCGCCTATGCGCGCCACGGCTTCGCGCCGGCGGAAGGCGGCACCGATTTGGCGGCGCTTGAGGAGCATTGCATCGCGGTGACGCCGCTGCGGCTCGACATGACCGACGAGCCTTATATGACCAAGCTCGCCGCCTTGTTTAGTTGAAAGTGCGGAGCGCCTAATTGCGGCGGGTGGGAGCGGCAGCCGCCAGCGCGAGCGCCAATGCTTCGGCCTGGAACGGCTTCTGTAAGGTCGGCGTTTTGCGATAGGGTTCCGGCACGCCGCGCTGGCCGTAACCGGTGGCGAAGACGAACGGCAGCCCGCGGGCGACCAGGACCTCGACCACCGGCGAAATTGGTTGGCCGTTGAGATTGACGTCAAGGATGGCGATGTCGAAGTCGGCTTGGCTCGCCAGCGCCAGGGCCTCATCGATGCGGCCGGCTTCGCCCGCGAGCGTGTGGCCGAGATCGTCCAACATGTCTTGGAGCAGCATCCGGATCATCAGCTCATCCTCGACCACGAGGACGCGCTTGCTGCCGGCAGAATTTCCTTCGGTCATCCAGGAATCCATCTCCCACCCATTGCCCAAGGCCATGCCCAGGATTGTGTCCAACACTATGTTCCGCGGTGCCACCCGCTGCAACAACCGGTATCCTGACCGAATGGACCGAACCGCGCGCAACCGTGATAACCACGAAGGGTTCAATCAGTTCCGCAGGCCGGCGGCGCTAATTCCGCGGTCTTCGGGACACAATCCGTGGTAGCGAAAAACTAGAAGACAACAAAGCACATCCGATGGGGCGGACACCCTCGTGACCGAGATCAAGGCAACCGACGTAGAGCGGATGGAGTTCCAGCTGGCGCTGCGCCGGCACGGGATCAGCGATCAAGCGGTCTTGCGCGCGATGGACGAGGTGCCGCGCGAGCATTTCGTATCCGCCGAACTCGCCGAAAGCGCCTATGCCGATCAGGCGCTGCCGATCGCCTGCGGCCAGACGATCAGCCAGCCTTACGTGGTCGCCTTTATGACCGAGCAGCTCGACGTCGAGCCGCAGCACCACGTGCTCGAAGTCGGCACCGGGTCGGGTTACCAGGCGGCGGTCCTCTCGCGGCTGGCGCGCGACGTCGTGAGCGTCGAACGTTACCGGACGCTCGCCGATTCCGCGCGTGAGCGGCTGCGGACACTCGGCTACGCCAACGTCGCCATCATCGCCGGCGACGGCTTCGCCGGCGTGCCGGCACAAGCGCCGTTCGACCGCATCATCGTGACCGCCGCCGCCCAGGAGGTTCCGGGCGCGCTGGTCGCTCAACTCGCCGAGGGCGGTAAAATGATCCTGCCGCTCGGTCCGCGCGACGGCACCCAACATCTCGTCAAGCTGACCAAGACCGCGGGCGGATTGGCGCGTCAGAACCTCATCGCCGTGCGGTTCGTGCCGCTCCTGCCCGGGCAGGCACGAGAATTGTAACCATAATATCATCCTTACGGGTTTCTTAGAGTCGCGGGCCAGTACTTAAAGGCCTGTTTACCTCAAAGCGGTTTATTCGCTCGCTGTAGGTGTGGGTTGCGTGCGAGCGAGTAATCATGGGCGCGTCGCGTTCGGTCGTCTGGCCGCAAGTGGTTGCCATTGCGTTAATGGGGGTGGGCGCCGCCAGCTGCAGCAGCGACTCTGGCCGCTTTTCGGATTTCAGCTCCGATCGCCCCGCGCACGGCGAAGTGACCGGCTCGATTCCCCAGGGCACGAACCGGGTCGAGAGCCATGCGCTGCCGCATCTGGCGAATAATGCCGGGGAGGGGACTTCCGGCGGCGGTCGCGGCATGGGCTCGTATCAGCCGGGCAATGGCGATGTCACCGGCTCGTTGCCGCCGTCGCCACCGCCGCCGCGCTTTACGTGGGAAGGCGGCACGCCAATCGTTGTTGCGCATGGCGAGACGCTCGAAACGATTTCGCACCGTTATGGCGTGCCGGCAGCCGCCATCATGGAAGCCAATAGCATCACCAACCCGTCAACGGTTCGTCCCGGTCAGCATCTCGTGATCCCGCGGCGCCGGGGTCCGGCGACCGCGCTCTCGGCGCCGCAGACCCGTATCGCTTCGTCGGTGCCGACTGTGCCTTCCGCCGCTCCCGTCGGGCCGCCGCGAACCGCACTCGCGCCGGCCTCGAGCGTGCATGTGGTGGCGCCGGGCGAGACGCTGCACAGCATCGCGCGCCTCTATGGCAAACCGGTCATGGCGCTCGCCAAGGCCAACAATATTCCGCCCGACACGATGGTGAAGGTCGGCGAGCGCATCACCATTCCAGGCGGCGGCTCGACCATGGCCTCAGGAGCCGCGCCGCCTGTACCGGCGGTGTCGGCTGTGCCGCCTGCGCCCCGTGGCGACGGTTCGGTCGGCTCGCTCGCGACCGCCGAACTCGCCTCACAGCGCCCGGCTCGCCGCGCCGGTGGCGCCGGACGCCGAGGAAAGCGGCGGCAAAAGCGCGGAGACGGGCGGCAACCTGCAGGCCTTCCGCTGGCCGGTGCGCGGCCGCGTCATCGCCGGCTTCGGGCCGAAGCCGAACGGCTTGCAGAATGACGGCATCAATCTCGCCGTACCGGAAGGCACGCCGATCAAGGCGGCGGACGACGGTGTCGTCGCCTACGCCGGCAACGAGCTCAAGGGTTACGGCAACCTCGTTCTGGTCCGCCACAGCAACGGTTTCGTCACCGCCTATGCTCACGCCAGCGAAATCATGGTCAAGCGCGGCGATGCCGTAAAACGCGGCCAGGTGATCGCCAAATCCGGTCAGACCGGCAACGTGACGTCGCCGCAACTGCACTTCGAGATTCGCAAGGGCGCGACGCCGGTCGATCCCTCGCAATATCTCAACGGGGCGTGAGCTTCCTACGCGCGGTGCAGCGCGGTTAGGCGTCCAGCGCCACCCCGAGCCGCCCCGCCAAATCCTGCACGTACTGCCACGCCACCCGGCCGGAGCGCGCGCCGCGGGTCGTCGCCCATTCGAGCGCCTCGTGACGCAATTCGTCGCCGGCAGAGGGAATGCGATAGCGCGAGACATAGCCCTCGACCATCGCCAGATATTCGTCCTGGCTGCAGCGGTGAAAGCCGAGCCACAAGCCGAACCGATCGGACAATGAGACTTTCTCTTCGACCGCCTCGCCGGGATTGATCGCCGTCGAGCGTTCGTTCTCGACCATCTCGCGCGCCAGCAAATGCCGCCGGTTCGACGTGGCGTAGAAGATGACGTTGTCCGGCCGGCCTTCGATACCGCCCTCCAGCATGGTCTTGAGCGACTTGTAGGAGGTGTCGTCGGCGTCGAACGACAGATCGTCGCAGAACACGATGAATCGTTGCCGTGCCGGGCGCAGCAGCGCCATCAAGTCCGGCAGCGTCTCGATATCCTCGCGGTGAATTTCGATCAGCCGCAATCCGGCCGCCGGGTGCGCGGCTCCGACCGCGGCATGGGCGGCTTT
The DNA here is from genome assembly GCA_963829395.1 of uncultured Alphaproteobacteria bacterium. Lineage (GTDB taxonomy): Bacteria > Pseudomonadota > Alphaproteobacteria > Rhizobiales > Xanthobacteraceae > BOG-931. The sequence continues at coordinate 136,415 of CAWHHX010000014.1, forward strand.
CACCAGCGACGACTTTCCCATGCCGCGGGCGCCCCATAACAGCGCGTTGTTCGCCGGCAGGCCGCGCGCGAAGCGCTCGGTGTTCTCGACCAAAAGATCGCGCACCCGATCGATGCCTTTGAGCAGCGACATTTCCACGCGGTTGACGCGTACGACCGGCGCCAGCCGCCGGCCGTCGGGATGCCAGACGAAGGCTTCGGCAGCTAAAAAATCGGGCGCCGCCGGCGGCGATGGCGCCAGACGTTCGAGGGCATCGGCGATGCGTTGGAGAACGCTCTCGGTATTGCCCTGAAGAGAGGATTGTTCTGTTGGCCCGCCGGAGCGCTTTGCCGCTGGCTTGTTGCGAACGTCTGGACGATTTTTGGCCATGCTTTCACCGGTTTGCGCCTTCCCCTTACCGGGGTGCCGAAACCCTCGCAAGCGCGCCGGCAGGCTGGCCGCAGCGTTGCAATTGGGCCAACGGCCGCTATAGTCCGCGCCGATTTCACGCGCAAAATCGGCCCTAGGTTAAGGCCGGTGGTCGCTTAAGCGGACCCGGAGGAGCAATGCTGATTACGCCCGCATACGCGCAAAACCTGCCATTTGGGCTCGGTGGCGACAGCGGCGGCATGATCACCTCCCTGCTGCCGCTGATCTTGATCGTCGTGATCATGTATTTTCTGGTGTTGCGTCCGCAGCAGCAGCGCGTGAAGCAGCACCAGGCGATGGTCAAGGCGCTTCGCCGCGGCGATACCGTGGTGACCAATGGCGGCCTCGTCGGCAAGGTCACGAAGGTCGTGGACGACGATCAGATCGAGGTGGAGATCTCCGACGGGGTCCGGGTGCGCCAGATGCGCTCCATGGTGTCGGAGGTGCGGGCCAAGGGCGAGCCGGTGAAGGACGATAGCGCGAGCTGATCGTCAGATTGTCGACTGACGCGGCGCGATCGTAACGAGGACAATCGTATCGATGTTGTTTTTTACGCGGTGGAAGGCGGCGGGTATCCTGCTCACGGCGCTCATCGTGTGTCTCTTTGCCGTGCCGAATTTCTTCTCCGACGCCACGCTGCGAACGTGGCCGTCATGGGCGCAGCGCCACATGGTGCTCGGTCTCGACTTGCAGGGCGGCTCGAGCCTCCTGCTCGAGGTCGATGTCGCCACCGTGCGCAAGGACCGGCTGCAGGGCCTTGCCGACGACGTGTTGCGCACGCTGCGACAGAATCGCATTCCCTTCACCGGGCGCACCATCCACGGCAATAGCGTCGAGGTACGCATCACCCGCGAGAGCGACGTCGACAACGCGCTCAGCAAGCTGCGCGAGCTGTCGCAGCCGCTCACGGGCGTGGTCGGTTCCACCGGGCAACGCAGCGTCGATGTTTCCGAGAGCGGTGGGTTGATCACGCTGACGCCGTCGGATGCCGCCCTCACCGAGCGGATTCGCCAGACGATCGATCAGTCGATCCAGATCATCGAACGGCGCGTCAACGAACTTGGCCTCGTCGAGCCGACGATCCAACGCCAAGGCGCCAGCCGTATTCTGGTTCAGGTGCCGGGTTTGCAGGACCCGTCGCGGCTGAAGGAGATTATCGGCAAGACGGCAAAGCTCGATTTCCGCATGGTCGATGAATCGATGACGCCTGAGCAGGCCGCGGCGTCGCATCCGCCGGCGGATTCAGAGGTGCTCGATGGTGAGAACGGCGAGAAATACCTGATCGAAAAGCGTGCGCTCGTGTCCGGCGGCGATCTGGTCGATGCGCAACCGAGTTTCGACCAGCGCAACGGCCAGCCGATCGTCAATTTCCGCTTTAATTCCTCAGGTGCGCGCAAGTTTGCGGAAGTGACCCAGCAGAATGTCGGCAAGCGATTTGCCATCGTGCTCGACAACAAGGTGATCTCCGCGCCCGTCATCAACGAGCCCATTCCCGGCGGCGCCGGGCAGATTTCCGGCAATTTCACCGTACAGTCGGCGAACGACTTGGCTATCCTGCTGCGCGCCGGCGCGCTGCCGGCGCCGCTCACCGTGGTCGAGGAGCGCACCGTCGGTCCCGGGCTTGGTCAGGATTCGATCAATGCCGGCGAGCACGCCGCCTATGTCGGAGCGGCGCTTGTGATCTTCTTTATGCTGGTGACCTACGGCCTGTTCGGGCTGTTCGCCAACATCGCGGTCGCCGTCAACGTCGCCATGATCTTCGGCGTGCTGTCGATGCTCGGCGCCACGTTGACGCTTCCCGGCATCGCCGGCATCGTGCTGACCGTCGGCATCGCGGTGGATTTCGAACGTGCTGATCTATGAGCGCATCCGCGAGGAAGTGCGCGCCGGCCGCACGGCGATCAGCGCCATCGATGCCGGCTTCTCCCGCGCGCTGGCGACAATTCTGGATTCCAACATCACCACCTTCATCGCCGCGGCGGTGTTGTTCTATATCGGAACCGGCCCGGTTCGCGGCTTTGCCGTGACGCTCGGCGTTGGCATTCTCACGAGCTTGTTCACCGCCTTTACGCTGACGCGGCTGATCGTGGCTTACTGGGTGCGCCTGTGGCGGCCGCGCACCGTACCCATTTAACCCCTTAACGTGTGAACCGCCCCGTGCGCCTCCTCCGCATCGTTCCCGACGACACCAAATTCGACTTTATGCGCTTTCGGCGCATTAGCTTTCCGATATCGGCGGTGCTGTCGATCGCGGCGATCCTGCTGTACTTTTTTCATGGCCTCAATTTCGGCATCGACTTTGTCGGCGGCACACTCATGGAGGTGCAGACCAAAGCCGGCCCGGCTGATCTCGCCAAGATGCGCGGCACCATCGCTGGGCTGCATCTCGGCGATTTTCAGCTCCAGCAATTCGGCGCGCCAAACGACGTGCTGATCCGCATTTCCGAGCAGCCCGGCGGCGACGCGGCGCAGCAGGAAGCGGTGCAAAAGGTCCGCGGCGCGCTCGGCGAGGACGTCGACTATCGGCGGGTCGAGGTGGTCGGACCGAGCGTGTCCACCGAGCTCTTGTCCTATGGCACGATCGGGCTTGTGCTCGCGATCGGCGCGATTCTGATCTATCTCTGGTTCCGTTTCGAATGGCAGTTCGCGCTCGGCGCCATGATCGCCAACGTGCACGATCTGGTGCTGACGGTCGGTTTCATGTCGCTGACGCGGATCGATTTCGATCTCACCAGCATTGCCGCGCTGCTCACCATTCTCGGCTATTCGCTCAACGACACGGTGGTGATCTACGACCGGATCCGCGAGATGCTGCGCCGCTATAAGCGCATGCCGATGCCCGATCTGCTTAACGCCTCGATCAACGCCACCTTGTCGCGGTCGATCGTCACCCATCTGACCGTTTCGCTGTCGCTGCTGGCGTTGTTGCTGTTCGGCGGCCAGGCCATCCGCAGCTTTACCGCGACGATGATGTTCGGCGTCGTCCTGGTCGGCACTTACACGTCGGTATTCATCGCTTCGCCGATCCTGATTTATCTCGGCGTCGGCCGCACGCGGCAAGGCGAGCCGCAGGATACCGAGGCGGAAGCGCCGCCGACCGCGCCGGCCGCGCCCACCGGACCGCCGACGCCTTCGAAACCGTCGCCGCCACGGCAGCGCGCGCGGTCGCGCCGCTAGACATGATCCGATCGAGTTGATCGGATCATGTCTAGATCTTACCTTGGAGCATGATCTTTTCCGAAAACCGGCTTCCACCCCGGATCAAGTCCGGGGCAGGCTTTTTCGGGATCATGCTCTAGTGCTTGCCGACGAGCCCCATCTTCCGCATCAGGCGCTGATCGATTCCCACGGCAATGGCGGCTTTCGTTTCGCCGGCATGTCGCATCGCGGCTCGCTCTTGTGCCTGCCGGCCGGCATCTGGGCTTGGCCGGTCGCTACGGCCGCTGAGCTGAACGACGCACTGGCGTTGGTCGTTGCGCGCCTTCGCGATTTGGATTTTTTTGTTCTCGGCACCGGCACGGCGCCTTGGCTCGTTCCGCAGCCGCTCCGCGCGCGGTTCCGCGATGCGCACATTTCGCTCGACGCGATGATGACCGGGCCGGCGGTGCGCACCTATAACGTGATGCTGATGGAGAGCCGCCGCGTTGGCGCCGGTCTGATCGCGGTGCCATAAATCCATCGAATCGATGGGCTGAACTGCGATCCCATCAAAGCGGATGCACATCTTCACTCATTCGCGCCAGCTGAAATCCAGGAGGGGGCGGGTAAAGCGCCCGTCCTCGCCTTCGCGGGGATGAGCGGGACGAGAATAGCCGCTTCAAACCGGATCGGATTTAAGATCGCCACGCGGCGCTCAACGCTGTTCAACGGCGACGTAAATCAGCGCTTCGCGTTTGCTTTGGCGATTGTCAAAATGATGGGCCGCATCGGCTAAACAAGAGCAGCTGTCGCCAGCTTTAAGGTTTACCGCCGCGGCGCCAAAGACGACCCGGACATTTCCAGCCGCCACATGCATATGTTCAATCGTCCCCTGTGGATGGGCGGCGAACGGTCCGGCTATTTTTTTCGGCGGCACCACGTAGCGGACGAATTCCACCTTGCTTCCGCGCAGCGCCGGCTTGTAGCTCTTGCGGCGGGCGCCGCTGACCGGATCGACCAGCTCCGGCTGTTCGGCGGCGCGAACGACCTGAATATGCCCCGTCGCGGCCGCGTCTTCGACAAGCGCCGAGATCGGGACCTCCAGCGCCTGCGCCAGCGCCGCCAGGGTCGATATCGTTGGCGACTTCGCACCACGTTCGATCTCGGAAATCATCGACGACGACACGCCGCTCCGCAATGCCAGCGCCCGCAACGTCATCCCCAGTCGTTCGCGCCGGTCCTTGACCGCCGCGGCGACCTGCGCTGCCGCCTTGTCCGCGATAGTGGACATGGTGCCCCTCAATAGTGTACGTTCGTTTTACTATAGTGGACGCAGAAGGTAGCACGCCGACGGAGCCGGCGCGATTGCCGGCGCCAGCCCTTTGAGCCGCGCGGCTTGGCCGGCAATTGGAGGAGAAGTCGATGATGGTCGTCGTATTCCGCGCGCGCCGAACGCCGGAAGGGGTCGGCGAGGAGTACCAGTACTGGTTCACCCGCATGGCCGCGCTGGCGACCGAGATGCCGGGTTATATTTCCCACAAAGCCTACGTCGCCGACGACGGCGAACGGCTCACGCTTTTCGAATGGGAATCGGCGGAGACGCTGCAGGCGTGGGCGGCGCATCCGGAACACATGACCGTCAAAAAGCTTGGCCGTCAGAAATTCTACACTGAATTTCACGCGCAAGTTTGCGAACTGGTGCGCGAGTCGAAATTTCGTAAATGACGCGAAGCTAACCGGAACGCGCAAGGCCGACAGTCCGTTAATCCTGTTAAGCTGCCGGCCATGCAGGATGCATTCGCCTATTGCGCCGAGCTGGTGCGCAATGTCGACCGCGATCGCTTCATCGCCACGCTGTTTGCGCCGGCGGACCGGCGGGGCGCGCTCCATGCGCTTTATGCCTTCAATGCCGAGGTGGCACGCGTCCGCGACGTGGCGCACGCGGCGCTGCCGGGCGAGATCCGCCTGCAATGGTGGAGCGACGTCATCAATCGCGAACGTGATGGCGAGGCGCGCGCCAACCCGGTCGCGTCGGCGCTGCTCGACACGATGGAGCGCCACCACATCGCGCGCGACACGCTGATCGATCTCATCGAGGCGCGGCGCTTCGACCTTTACGAAGATCCGATGGCGCAGGTGGCCGATCTGGAAACCTACGTGCGGCGGACGTCCTCGTCGGTTATTTCTCTCGCTGCGCAGCTCGTTGCGGACATCGGAGTTGACTCAGTTGCCGGGCCGGCGGGACTTGCCTCCGGCATCACCCGAATCCTGCGCGCCTTTCCGCTTCACGCCGCCCGAGGCCAGCTTTACCTGCCGACGGAAATTCTCGATCGGCATCAGGTTCACGTGCACGACCTGTTCGCCGGCCGCTCCTCGGCCGGTCTGAAAGCCGCGCTCGCGGAATTACGCGACTTGGCGCGGCGTCACTTGGCGGCGACTGGTGAGGGTGTGAAAGCGCTACCTGACCGGGCCATGGCGGCCTTTCTGCCGGTGGCGCTGGTGCGGCCTTCCCTCGATCGATTGGACCGCGGCGACCCGTTCGCCCCGGTCGAACTGGCGCCGTGGCGGCGGCAATGGCTCATCTGGCGCGCGGCGCGCAATCCAGCGCGCATTGCCGGCTGAATGCCGCGCCTCAGCGCAATCGCGAAAGGTTCACTCCGCCGCGTCTGGCAATATTTCGCCGATCCAGGCATCGAGGTCGGCCAGCGCGCGGGCGCACAGCGCTTGCTTCTGCGCGCCGCGCGCGGTGCGGCTGCCGAGCGGCGGGAACAGGCCGAAATTCACATTCATCGGCTGAAAGGAGCGCGCGCCGGCATCGATCGTTTCGACATGGCCGCCGGTGATATGGCCGATCAGCGCGCCGTGCGCAGTGGTCGGCGGTGGCAGGAACGGCCGTTCGCCGAGCCGCTCGGCGGCGGCAAAGCGTCCGGCCAGCAAGCCGATCGCCGCCGATTCGACGTAGCCCTCGCAGCCCGTGATCTGACCGGCAAAGCGCAGCCGCGGGTCCGCCTTGAGCCGCAGCGTGTCGTCGAGAAGTTTCGGCGAATTGAGAAAAGTATTGCGATGCAGACCACCGAGCCGGGCGAACTCGGCAGTGGCGAGGCCGGGAATGGTCCGGAAGACGCGGGCTTGGTCGCCATGCTTCAATTTGGTCTGGAAGCCGACCATGTTGAACAACGTGCCGAGCTTGTTGTCCTGGCGCAGCTGCACGACCGCATAGGGCTTGATGCTCGGCCGGTGGGCGTCGGTGAGCCCGAAAGGCTTCATCGGCCCGTGGCGCAGCGTCTCGCGGCCGCGCTCGGCCATCACCTCGATCGGCAGGCAACCGTCGAAGTAGGGCGTCGCCTTCTCGAAATCGCGGAACGCGATCTTCTCGCCGGCAAGAAGCGCGTCGATGAAGGCGTCGTATTGTTCGCGCGTCAGCGGACAATTGATGTAATCGGCGCCCGATCCTGCGGGACCGGCTTTGTCGTAGCGCGACTGGAACCAGGCGATATCGAAGTCGATCAATTCGCGATGGACGATCGGCGCGATGGCGTCGAAGAAGGCCAGCGCCGCTTCCCCGGTGCGCCGGCCGATCGCATCGGCGAGTGCCGGCGAGGTGAGGGGGCCGGTGGCGACGATGACGCTGTCCCACGCGCCGGGTGGCTCTAAAACTTCCTCGCGGCGAATATCGATGAGCGGTTCGTGTTCGAGTGCGGCGGAGATCGCCGCGGCAAATCCCTCCCGATCGACCGCCAGCGCCCCGCCCGCCGGCAGCTTGTGGGCGTCCGCCGCCTGCATGATCAGCGAGCCCAGGCGCCGCATTTCGGCGTGCAAAAGGCCGATGGCGCTGCCTGCCGCATCGTCAGAGCGAAACGAGTTTGAACAGACGAGCTCGGCGAAATCGGCGGTCTTATGCACCGCCGTCGAGCGCACCGGCCGCATTTCGTGCAGGACCACAGGCACGCCGCGGCGCGCGATCTGCCAGGCGGCTTCGGAACCTGACAGACCGCCGCCAACGACGTGGACCGGCTGACGCGAATGGGTCATGGCCTATAGCTAGATCGGCGATGCCATCCGGGCAATGTCGGCGGTGGGCATGGATGCTTCTCCCTGACGGGCTAGGACCGGTCACCGCTGGCCGTTGGCGCGCAAGCCGGCCTCTGCTATAGCCACGGCCAGTCGTTTTTGATGAGGCGCCGGAGCTGGCATGGCCGTGGATGCCGATACTGTCCGCCGGGTCGCGCATCTGGCGCGGATTGCGGTTGCCGACGAGGAGGTCGAGCACCTTCGCGGCGAGCTCAACGCCATGCTGGCGTTTGTCGAGCAGCTTGCCGAAGTCGATGTCGCGGGCGTCGAGCCGATGACGTCGGTGACTCCCATGGCAATGAAAATGCGCCAGGACGAGGTCGCCGACGGCGGCATTGCCGACGCGATCATAGCCAACGCGCCGGCGCGGGAAGATCACTTTTTTGTTGTCCCCAAAGTGGTGGAATGATGTGCATCGCTTGTGAGCAAGACGCGATGTGGTTCGCGTATCTGCGGCGGAAGGGCCTCATCACGCCGGATGGCTATCCGGTGGAGGAGCCGCCGTCGCTTCTCGACCCGGTGGAAACGGCGCCGGCGCCGCAACAGAAGACGGACGAAAACGCCGGCAAACCCGAGGACAAGAACAGCCTTTCCTGCGACGACCCGACGGCTCAATGACCGATCTCACGTCGCTCACGCTGGCGCAGGCGCGCGATGCGCTGCGCAAGAAAGAATTTTCCGCAATCGAACTCACCGATGCGCACCTTGCCGCGATCGAGCAGGCAGATGCGCTCAATGCTTTTGTGAAGAAAACGCCGGAGCGCGCCCGCGAGATGGCACGATCCGCGGATGCGCGGCTGGCCAAGGGCGAGGGCGGTCCGCTCGAAGGCCTGCCGCTGGGCATCAAGGATTTGTTTTGCACCGCCGGCATACGCACCACCGCGTGCTCGCACATCCTGGAGACCTTCGTTCCGCCCTATAAATCGACCGTCACTGCGAACCTGTGGCGCGACGGCGGCGTGCTGCTTGGCAAGCTCAACAACGACGAGTTCGCCATGGGCTCGTCCAACGAGACGTCGTTTTTCGGCCCGGTGGCGTCGCCCTGGCGCGGACGCGCCGCTGCCGAGAAGCTGGTGCCAGGAGGCTCGTCAGGCGGATCGGCGGCGGCGGTGGCGGCGAAACTTTGCGTCGGGGCCACCGGCACCGATACCGGAGGCTCCATCCGCCAGCCGGCGGCATTTTGCGGCATCGTCGAACTCAAGCCGACCTATGGCCGCTGCTCGCGCTGGGGCATCGTGGCGTTCGCGTCGTCGCTCGATCAGGCCGGGCCGTTTGCCCGCTCGGTGCGCGATTGCGCGATCCTGTTGCGCTCGATGGCAGGGCCCGATCCGAAAGATACGACCTGCGCCGATCTCGAAGTGCCGGATTACGAAAAGTCTGTCGGCGCATCCATCAAAGGCATGCGCATTGGCATACCCAAGGAATACCGGATGCCGGGCATGCCGGCCGAGATCGAAACGCTGTGGCAGCGCGGCGCGCAGTGGCTGAAAGATGCGGGCGCCGAAACAGTCGATATATCGCTGCCGCATACCAAATACGCCTTGCCAGCTTATTACGTCGTAGCGCCCGCCGAGGCCTCGTCCAACCTCGCGCGTTATGACGGCGTGCGCTACGGATTGCGCGTGCCCGGACGCGATGTCGTCGACATGTATGAGCGCACCCGCGCCACGGGTTTCGGCAAAGAGGTGCGCCGGCGCATCATGATCGGCACCTATGTGCTGTCCGCCGGCTATTACGATGCGTATTATCTGCGGGCGCAGAAAGTGCGCACGCTGATCAAACGCGATTTCGAAACATGCTTTGCCGACGGCATCGACGCCATCCTGACGCCGACAACGCCGTCGGCGGCCTTCGCCATCGGCGAAAAGGGTCGCGCCGATCCGGTCGAGATGTATCTCAACGACATTTTCACCGTCACGGTGAACATGGCTGGGCTGCCGGGGATTTCAGTGCCGAGCGGCCTCGACGCGCAGGGCCTGCCGCTTGGCCTGCAGCTCGTCGGGCGGCCGTTCGCGGAGGAAACGCTGTTCGCGCTCGGTGCCGTTATCGAGCAAGCGGCGGGACATTTCACCCCGCAAAAGTGGTGGTAGGCCGCACCGGCGACATCAGCGGCATTGCTGCTCAAAGTCCGCGCGCGGCGCGAATCTCGCGCGCTTCATCGGGTTTTGCGGCCGCGTTCTCGGCGGCCTCGTACCGCCGCCGCGGCAGCGCCGACGGGTATTCGCGCTGGAGGAATTCAATCAGCTTTTCGCGCACCTCGCAGCGCAGGTCCCAGGCCGCCGCGGCGCTGTTGGCGCTGACGAGCGCCCGCAACTCGATCGTCGTCTCCTTGCAGTCGCTGACCTGAAGGCTGACGACCTTGCCGTTCCACAATTTGGACTGGGTCGCGATCTCGGTCAGCTTGTTGCGGATGACATCGACCGGCGCGGTATGATCGACGTAAAGAAAAACGCTGCCGATCAGTTCGCCGCCGGTCCTGGTCCAGTTCTGGAATGGCTTTTCGATAAAATAGCTGAGCGGCAGGACCATGCGGCGCAAATCCCACAGCCTGACCACGACATAGCTGAACGTGATCTCTTCGATATTGCCCAATTCATTCTCGACGATCACGGCATCGTCGATGCGGATCGGCTGTGCGACGGCAATCTGTACCCCGGCCAGGAAATTCGTCAGCACCGGCCGGGCCGCGAGACCGGCGATGATGCCGGCCACGCCGGCCGAGGCGAACAGCGTAATGCCGAACTGCCGCACCGCATCGAACGTCATCAGCGCAAATCCGACGGTGATGAGCACGATCACCACGTCCATCATCCGCTCGAGCACGCGAACCTGCGTAACGTGCTTGCGCGCCAGCAGATTGTCTTCGACGTCGAGCCGGAAGCGCATCAGGTAGAGATCGGCCGCAATGTGCAGCGCCGTCAGCGCGATCCAGCCGAACAGGCAAATCGTGGCGAGGCCGATGAGGCGCTCGAGCAGTTGCGCGGTGTCGGGGGTAAAATGAGTCGCGGGCAACACTGCGGCCAGGGCAATGAGCAGCAGCGCCAGCCGCGTCGGCCCCGCGGTGGCGCCGAGCAGCGTTCGCAGGAACGGCCAGCGCGCGCCCATCAATCGACGCGCGACGAAAAGCGCGGCGGCGTGCAGCAACAACGCCGTGACCGCGGCGCCGATGAGAAGCGCGGCCGACACCGCCCAATCCGCGGCGGAGGCAAGCGTCACGCCGAGCTTGCTCTCGACGTGTTCGATGGCGGTTTGCAACATGCCGCAAAAGATAACATGAAAATCCACATCGGCCGCCGGTGAGAACAAACACCGCGCCGTCGTGGTTCCGGCCGCCATTGCCTGGACAGGGCCGTCACGAAATGGCATCAACCGGCCGTTAAGACAGCGACGGCCAAACACGGACGGCGACCTCGGCGATGAAGACCTTCCTGCTGCGTCTTTTCACCTGGTGGAACGGCCAGACCATCGGCACCCAGGTGTGGACGAGGCTGTATGGCGAGTTCGTCGGCGACGACGACTTCGGCAATCGCTACTACCGCACCCGCAACGGCAAAATCGATCCGACGCTCGGTTTTGAGCGCCGCTGGGTGATCTATCGCGGCATCGCGGAGGCCTCCAAGGTGCCGCCGACCTGGCACGGCTGGCTGCATCATGTGGTGGACGTGCCGCCGCCATTGGACAAGACCAAGCCGCATCCTTGGCAGAAGCCGTATCGGCCTAACCTCACCGGCACGCCCGGCGCCTATCGGCCGAGCGGTTCCACGTTGGCGCAGGGGCGCCGCCCGAAGGCCACCGGCGACTACAAGGCTTGGACGCCTGGCAAATAGCCCGAGACAGTAGCCAGCCCAAGTCACTAGCCTAAGGCCGGGCACCGCTTTCTTCGCCACAATATTCGCCCTTTCCGTGCCGCATTCCGCATGTTAACCGGGCCATCCGCGATGATGCGCTAACCCCATCGCGCCCCAGGCTTTATGTTTCGCATCGCCGCTTTATTGGCCCTGTTCAGCGGAACGCTCACGGCGGGGCTCGCCCAAGCGCAGCCAGGGTCGTTTTTCGGCGACGGGCCGCCACGACCCCCGGCTAGTGTCCCCAACGGATCGCTTCCGCAGCAGCCGCCGCCGGTGCAGTTCCAGGGACAATCCAACCTGCCACCGCCGTCGGGACCGCCGCCATCCGCCATCCAGGCACAACCCCTGCCGCCGCCTCCCGGTGGCGCCGGGGCGCCGCTACCGCCGAACCAAGCCCAACGCGTGCGGGGCGCGCCGCCACCGGCCGGCGCAGCTCCACAGCCGGGGAATCCGCAGCCGCAGCAGCCGGTGGACGCAGCGCCGGCGCCGCAGTCGCCGCCCGACAACACCGTCATCACCGAGATGCCGACGCAGAAGATCGAGAACACCCGCGCGGTCTTCGCCGGGCTCGACAAGATCACCGGCCGCATCATCTCGTTCGACGCGGCCATCGGCGAAACCGTGCAATTCGGCGCGCTGCAAGTGACGGCGCGGGTCTGCTACACCCGGCCGCCGACCGAGGCGACCAACACCGATGCTTTCGTCGAGGTCGACGAAGTAACCCTTCAGGGCGAGATCAAGCGCATCTTCAATGGCTGGATGTTCGCAGCCAGTCCCGGCCTGCATGGTGTCGAGCATCCGATCTACGATGTCTGGCTGACCGATTGCGGTGCACCCGCTGCCGCGCGGGTTGCCGAGCCGGCCGTTCAACCGACGCCGGCGGCCGCAACGACCGGCGCGCGCCCGCCGTCGCCACGCCCGCGGCAGGTGGCGCCGGTGCGCGCGCAAGCTGCGCCGGTTGCGCCGGCGCCACAGCCCCTGCCTCCGCCGCAGCCGCGCTGAGAGCCGGCGCGCCCGTCACGTCCCGGCAAAGTGGGTTCGACGCCGTGAACGACGGCGACGTAGTGTCAAATCAGGGCGTCTCAAGCAGCGCCAATACCGCACTGCCGGCGACCGGGCTATCGACCGCGAGCGCGCCGAAATCGCCGTCGCCGATCAGCGCCGCATCGAGCATTTTGTGATAGGCCGGCCGCGAGACCTCGACGGCGCCGAACGTGCGCAGATGTTCGGTGACGAATTGCGTATCGAGCAGCCGGTAATGGCCCGCTTTGAGCCGCGCCACCAGATGAACGAGTGCGACTTTCGAGGCGTCGCGCGCACGGTGGAACATGCTCTCGCCAAAAAACGCGCGCCCGAGGCTGACGCCGTAGAGGCCGCCGACAAGCTCGCCGTGCTCGTATACCTCGACCGTGTGGCAATCGCCGCGGTCGTAAAGCTTGCGGTAGAGATTGCGAATCCGTCCGTTGATCCACGTTCGCGTGCGCCCGGCCATCGGTTGCGAGCAACCGTCGAGCACGGCATCGAAGTCGCGATCGACGACCACCGTGAAACGGTCGGAACGCACCGTGCGGGCAAGGCGGCCCGGCACGTGGAGCCGATCGAGCGGAATGATGCCGCGCCGCTCCGGTTCGATCCAGTACAGCGCCGGATCGTCGGCACTCTCGGCCATCGGAAAGATGCCGCAGGCATAGGCCTTCAGCAGCACTTCGGGCGTGATATCGACGAGTGCGGACTCGCGGCTGGCCATGCGTGCGATTTCTGCTCAGCGTTGCCTGTGTGCCGCCCTTAATCGTCGGTAAACTACAATTTCCCTAAGATTTTCGCCACCTTGAACATAATACGCTGGCGCGCGTTTTCGTTGATGTATGAAATAATTGGCAGTTACCGCAATGGCTTCGATGGTCAATGAAATCCAGCCAATTCGTGTGCTGCTTGTCGAGGATGAATTCCTGATCAGCGATATGGTTGCGGACACCCTTTCGCAACAGGGTTTTTCCGTTCACATCGCAGCCAATGCGATGGACGCGCTTTTGCACCTTGTGTCGGCGCCGGTGGATGTCCTCTTCACCGATATCAATTTACCGGGCGGCATGGACGGCGCGATGCTCGCGCGGCGCGCGCGGGAGCTGTTACCGGATCTTCCGGTGGTATACGCCTCCGGAGGCGTAAACATGTTCGATTTCGCGTCACGCGTGCCGCGTTCGGTTTTTGTTGCGAAGCCCTACGATCCCGATTTGGTCGGGCGCCTTCTTGCCAGCACAGCGAAAGCAACGGCCGCGCCGTTGACCGCATAGGCTTACTGCTCGAGCGAGCCGCGCGCGAGAAACTCCTCGAGCCAGTGGATATTATAATCACCGTCGATGATTTCGGTTTCGCGCACCAGGGCGCGGAACAACGGCAGCGTCGTCTCGATGCCGTCGACGACGAATTCGTCAAGCGCTCGCTTGAGCCGCATCAGGCATTCGTCGCGCGTCTTGCCGTGCACGATAAGCTTGCCGACCAGCAAATCGTAAAACGGCGGAATCGTGTAGCCGTGATAGACGGCGGAATCGATGCGCACGCCCAGGCCGCCGGGCGGATGGTAGTGGACGATCTTTCCCGGGGAAGGGCGGAACGACACCGGATTCTCGGCATTGATGCGGCATTCGATGGCGTGACCGTGGAATTTCACGTCACTCTGGGCGAGCGCAAGATCGCTGCCGGCGGCGACGCGGATCTGCTCGGCGACGAGGTCGATATCGGTGATCATCTCGGTCACCGGATGTTCGACCTGGATGCGGGTGTTCATCTCGATGAAGTTGAATTTGCCGTCCTCGTAGAGGAACTCGACGGTGCCGGCGCTGAGATATTTGATCTCGCGCATGGCTTTGGCGACAGTTTCGCAGATCTGGTCTCGGGCCGAAGTATTGAGCGCCGGCGACGGGCTTTCTTCCCAGACTTTCTGGTGACGGCGCTGCAGCGAGCAGTCACGCTCGCCGAGATGGATGACGCGCCCTTTGCCGTCGCCGAGAACCTGAATTTCGATGTGGCGCGGCTTCTCGAGATATTTTTCGAGATAGAGCGTGTCGTCGCCGAACGCTGCTTTGGACTCGGCGCGCGCCATGGCAAGGGCCGAGGCAAGTTCGCTGTCAGCGCGGACGACCTTCATGCCGCGACCGCCGCCGCCGGCCGCCGCCTTGAGCATGACTGGAAAGCCCACCTCGCGCGCCAATCTCTCCGCCTCCTCGTCGGAGCCGATGCCGCCGTCGGAGCCCGGGACGGTCGGGATGCCGAGTTCCACGGCGGCGCGTTTGGCCGCGATCTTGTCGCCCATCAGGCGGATATGCTCCGGGCGCGGACCGATAAATTGCACATTGTGCTCGGCGAGAATTTCCGCGAAGCGGGCGTTCTCGGCGAGGAAGCCGTATCCCGGATGCACGGCGTCGGCGCCGGTGATTTCGCAGGCGGCGAGTAATGCCGGAATATTGAGATAGCTGTCCTTGGCGGGCGGCGGGCCAATGCAGACGCTCTCGTCGGCGAGCCGCACATGCATGGCGTCCGCGTCCGCCGTCGAGTGCACAGCCACGGTCGGGATGCCGAGCTCCTTGCACGCGCGCAGGACGCGGAGCGCGATCTCGCCTCGATTGGCAATGAGAATCTTATCGAACATCGCGGTCTCGGCGGAGCGAATAGCGCCTCATTCGATGATCATCAGCGGCTCGCCGTATTCGACCGGTTGACCATCCTCCACCAGGATCTGGATCACCGTGCCGTCGCGTGGCGCCGGAATTTGATTCATCGTCTTCATCGCCTCGATGATGATCAGCGGCTCGCCGGTCTTGACCGCGCTGCCGATATCGACGAACGGCCGGGCGCCCGGCGCCGGGCCGCGATAGGCGGTGCCGACCATCGGCGAAGCGACCAGGCCCGGATGTTTCGACGGCTCGATCGGGACCTCTCCCGGCGCCGCGGCGATGGTGGTGGCGACCGGCCCTTCCGGCGGCCGGGTGCGCGGCCCCGGCGCGTTCAAGTTCCGCGCGACGCGAACCGACGCGCCGTCGCGCTGAATCTCGATTTCCGTAAGGCCGGTTTCATCCAGCAATTTTGCCAGATCGCGGATCATGCCGTGATCGATCGCAGGCGTCTTCGGCATTGGCGGGGTCCCGGACTTGCGCGCCACGATCAATCCTTCACGATCAATCCTTCACGACCACTCTTGGCGTCGATCATGGCGGCGAGACCGTCGATCGCGAGTGCATAGCCATGGATGCCAAAGCCGCACAACACGGCACGCGCGATCTGCGACACATAGGTGCGCCGGCGAAACGATTCGCGGCCGTGAATGTTGGTGATATGGACTTCGATGACCGGCGCCTGCAGGGCGGCGAGCGCATCGAGGATCGCAACCGAGGTATGGCCATATCCGGCGGGATTGATGACGAGCCCAGCGGCTTGCTCGGTTAGCGCCTCTTGAATCCAGTCGATCAGCTCGCCCTCGTGATTGGACTGGCGAAATTCGATCGCAAGCCCGTGTCGCTTCGCCGTGGCGCGGCAGAGCTTTTCGACATCGGCGAGCGTCGCGCGGCCGTAGATTTCCGGCTCGCGCGACCCAAGCAGATTGAGATTAGGTCCGTTGAGGACGTAGATCGTCTTCGCCATGCGCGAGCGATACCCGGCTGTCGGTGCGGCGGGCCGCCGCACCGCGTCCGTTTATAAGGATGGCACCCGCAAAGGGGAAGTCTGCCGGCGCCCCCGCCGGGACGGCTTGGCTTCGCCGCCGGCGCGGAGCGGTAATTGGTTAATGCACTGCCGGTGAAGCTATTTCCGCTCGGCGTTGATCTTCTCGCGCAAGGTGTCGATGCCGACCGCTCCGACGACGACTTCCTCGCCGACCACATAGCTCGGCGTCCCGCTGACACCGAGCGCGTCGGCGAGCTTCATATTCTCCTCGATGGTCTTTTTGACCTCGTCGCTGCCCATGTCCTTTTCGATGCGGGCCATGTCGAAGCCAGTCTCTTTGGCGACCGCGAGCGCGCGCATTTTGTCAGCGGCGCCACGGCTACCGAGGAGCTTTTGGTGAAACTCGATGTATTTCTTTCCGCTCGCGTCCTGCATGCGCGCGGCGACCGCGACGCGGGCCGCTTCGACCGATCCCTCACCGAGCACCGGGAATTCCTTAAGGACGAATTTGAGGTTGTTGTCGGTCTTGATCAGATCGAGCATGTCGGACATGGCGCGCTTGCAGAAGCCGCAATTGTAGTCGAAGAATTCGACCATCGTGACATTGCCCTGCGGGTTGCCGAGCACGACCTGGTGGGGCGAGCTGAACAGCGTCGCCTTGTTCTCGGCCACCGCGGCGCGATGCTTCTCGGCGTCGGCCGTCTGCTGGCGCTTCTCCAGTTCGGCCATGACGTCCTGCATCACCTCCGGGTGGGCGAGCAGGTAGTCTTTCACGATGTGTCCGATTTCCTCGCGCTGGTCGGCGGAGAATGATTCGGCTTGGGCCGGCGCCGTGGCCGGGAGCGCCAGCGACAGGGCGGTGGCGACGAGGATTGCCAGGCGTGCGTTGAGTGTCATTTCGATTATCCTTTTTGCGATCATTGGCCGGCCCGAAGGGGGCTGTTCTTTCCCTTGTTAAACGCGACAATATCGTCGGCTCGTACCCAGCCCGGCGAGCCGACCGGAAACCGCATCTTGGCGCGCGCCGCAAGTTCGCGCGCGGTCTTGTTGTCGCCGCGGGCGAACGCCGCCTGCGCGGAGGCCAGATCGGCATCGGCGAAGTTGCCATTGTGGCCATAGGCCATGGCGAGTTGCTCATAGGCGTCGCCGGATTCGGGCTCCTTGGCGATGGCCGCGCGCAACAGCGGCACCGCTTCCGAAGCATTCTTGGCGTTATTGGTTGCGATCAGGGCCTGCGCCAAAAGGATCTGGATGAGCGCCGGACTTGGCGCCAGCTCGACCGCGCGGTGCAGCGGCGCGATCGCTTCTGCCGGATGTCCGCTTTCGAGCAACGCCTGGCCTTTCAGCTCGTAGAAATAGGGATTGTTGGGCATCGCCTCGATCAGGCCGTCGATCTGGACGAGCGCGGAGCGGATGTCGCCGAAGCGGTAGGCAGCGATGGCGCGCGCATAGCGGGCCGGCATGCTGGTATCGGACGGCGGGTAGCGCCGCATGATCGTGTCGGCGCGATCGAGAAAGCCGGACAGCTTGGCGCGCATCATGTCATGGCGGAATTGCAATTCGGGCGGGTCTTTCTTGTCCCAATACGGCGTCTTCGTCAGCTCCGCCAGCGCGGCCATGCGTTCGGCGGGCATCGGGTGGTTCTGCACATAGGGATCCACGTAGGCCGCCGAGAACATCATCTCGTCGGCGAATTTCTTGAAGGTGTCGTACATGCCCTTGGCCGACTGGCCCGTCATGGTCAGGAAGCGGACGCCCGAGCGGTCGGCCTGGTCCTCTTGGGCGCGCTGATAGGCGAGCAGCGTATGGGCGAGATAGGACTGCGGCGCGCTGAGTGCCGCCGCGCCGACGTTGCCCATATCCGCGCTGCCCGACTTCGCGCCGGCGACCATGGCGCCGACGCCAAGCAGCATGGCGACGATTGCCGCCGTCTGCGCATTGGCAAGCTCCTGGCGCATCTTGGACAGGTGGCCGCCGACGATGTGTCCGGTCTCGTGCGCGAACACGCCGATGATCTGGTTGGGGGTGTTCGCCTGCATCAGCGCGCCGGAATTCACAAAAATGCGGTGCGCGTCCATGACAAAGGCGTTGAACGACTTGTCGTTGATGATGACGACCTGAACGTTTTGCTTGCTCAAGCCGGCGACGCGCAGAATCGGAGCCGTGTAGTCGCGCAGCAGCTGCTCGGTCTCGGCATCACGGATCATCGGGATGCCGGCCGAAGACCCGGTCTGCGCGCGTGCCGGCAAGCCACTCAATGCAACGGCGGCGGCGGCCACTAGCGCAACCGCGCGCGACGCTGGTTTCACGGGGCGCAGCTTGCTAGGAGGTCGGGCGACAATCATCTGGGACAGAATATCAGTCCCTCGGTCCTTGGACCAAGGCATGGATGGAGCCGTTCACGCTCAACACGGAACCGGCGCTGCGGGGCGAAGCGAAACCCCACGAAACCCGGGGAATGCGGCAGCACCGGGGCGCAGGCTCCGCCGGAGCGGACACTGCCATAGGTACGATGATGCTCGAACGGGCTAAACATCTCTTGCAGCCGTCCGCGCGCAGCGCGGTGCCGCCATTCATGGTGATGGATGTCATGGCGGCGGCAGCCCGCTTGGAGGCGCAGGGCCGCCGGATCATCCATATGGAAGTCGGTCAGCCGGCTGCCGGCGCGCCGGCAACGGCCATCGCCGCGGCGCGCGCGGCGCTCTCGACCGCACGGCTCGGCTATACCGAAACTCTTGGGATGGCTTCGCTGCGGGCCCGCATCGCGCGCGCCTATGGCGAGTGGCATGGCATCGACATCGATCCGGGGCGTATCGTCGTCACGACCGGCTCATCGGCCGGCTTCATCCTCGCCTTCCTCGCCGCGTTCGAAGCCGGCGAGCGCGTCGCCATGGCGCTGCCGGGATATCCGCCGTATCGCCATATCCTCACGGCGCTGGGCTGCGAGCCGGCGGGGATCGAAACCAACGCGGCGACGCGTTGGTCGATGACCGGCGAAGCTTTGCTGGCGGAGCATCGCGATAAGGCTCTCAAAGGCGTCATCGTTGGCTCTCCCGCCAATCCGAGCGGCACCATGATGACCGCGGCGGCGCTGACCGAGCTGGTCCGTTGCGCGCAAGAGGCGGGCATCGTCGTGATCTCGGACGAGATTTATCACGGCCTCGACTATGCTTTTGCCGCCGAGAGCGCGGCCCGCATCTCGCGCGATGTCATCATCGTCAATTCGTTCTCCAAATATTTCTGCATGACCGGATGGCGTATCGGCTGGATGGTGGTGCCGCCGTCATTGGTGCGGGTGGTCGAAAGACTGCAGCAGAATCTTGCGATTTCGGTGCCGACCCTGTCGCAGATCGCCGCGCAGGCTGCGTTCGACGGGCGCGAGGAGCTCGAAACGGTGCGACGCGGTTACGAGGAAAACCGCCGCATTTTACTCGACGGGCTGCCCCGCGTCGGCCTTGAACTCGTTTCTGCCGGCCGACGGCGCCTTTTATCTTTATGCCGACGTCTCGCGCTTTTCGACCGACAGCTTTGCGTTTGCGACGCGGATGCTTGAGGAGGCGGGTGTCGCCGCGACGCCCGGCACTGATTTCGATCCGCTTCATGGCCGGAATTTTTTGCGGCTGTGTTATGCCGGTGCACGCGACGAGATGCGCGAAGCGGTCGACTTGATCGGCAATTGGCTGCGACAAATCTGAGCGAAGCGAGGCGGGCGATGAGCGACGCGCTGTTCGATATCTTGCGGAAAGTGACGACCGCGACCATCACCACCATGCTCCTGAAAAAAGGCATCCGGCGTAGCTGGATGAACGGCCCGAAACCGCTCGCCTCCAGGGGCGAGCGCATCGTCGGACGTGCTTTCACCTTGCGCTTCATCCCGGTGCGCGAGGATGTTGCGACGCCGGAAAGCTGGGGCCACGCCATATCGACGCGGGCCGCCATCGAGGAAATGCCGCAGGGCGTCATCGCCGTCGCCGACGCCATGGGCGTGTCGAGCGCCGGTATCTTCGGCGATATCCTGTGCGCCCGCATGAAAAAGCGAAGCGTCGCAGCCCTTGTCACCGATGGCGCGGTTCGCGATCGCGCCGGCGTCCTGATGAGCGGCTTGCCGGTCTGGTCCGCAGGCGTCGCGGCGCCGGCATCGGTCAATGGTTTGACGTTCGTCGGCTGGCAGCAGCCGATCGGCTGCGGCGGCTGCGCGATCTTCCCCGACGATGTCATCGTGGCCGACGACGACGGCGCCGTGGTCATTCCGCAGGCGCTGGTGGAGTTCGTGGCGCAAGAGGGCGCCGAGCACGAGCTTTATGAAAGCTGGGTGTTCAACGAGGTCGAGAGCGGCGTGAAGCTGCCAGGCCTCTATCCGCCGAACGACGATGCAAAAGCGCGCTACGCGGCGTGGCGAAAATCGCGATCGTAACGGCGCAGATCGCATGTTTTTCACCCTCTCCAAACTCCTCGGCTTCTTCGCTCTGCCGTCGAATCTTTTGATCTCGATCGGGGTGTTGGGACTGATTTTGCTGTGCACGCGCTTCACGCGGCTCGCGAGCTGGCTCATCGTCACGAGCCTCGTGCTGCTCGTCGTCGCCGGTCTGTCACCACTTGGCAACGCGCTGATCCTGCCGCTGGAGCAGCGCTTTCCTCCGTGGGACGCCGCGCGCGGCGCTCCCGACGGCATTGTGCTCCTCGGCGGCATGATCTCGCCGGATGTTTCGGAGGCGCGCGGCGCCGTGGCGCTCAACGAAGCGGCCGAACGCATCACCGTCACCGCCGAGCTCGCGCGCCGCTATCCGAATGCGCGCATCATCATGACCGGCGGCAGTGGCGCCTTGATTTTCGATGAAGGCTCTGAGGCAATGTTCGCCGTGCGCCAGCTGGAAGCCTTGGGCGTCGCCCATGACCGCATCACTGCCGAAGAGCAATCGCGCAATACCATCGAGAATGCGGTCTTCTCGCGCCTCATCGTCAATCCGAAGCCGGGCGAGCGCTGGCTGCTCGTGACCTCGGCTTATCACATGCCGCGCGCCATGGGTGTGTTCAGGGCCGCCGACTTTCCGGTCGAGGCCTATCCGGTCGATTGGCGCACGCGCGGCCCGGCCGATCTGGTGCGGCCATTCTTGTCGCTCAGCGACGGCCTGCAGCGGACCGACACGGCCGCGCATGAGTGGGTCGGCCTGTTCGCCTATTGGATCACCGGCAAGACCACGGCATTGTTTCCTGGTCCGTAACGCGCCGGCAGCGATCGCAAGTCTTGCTCCCGTAAAATTGCTGTGCTCTTGCTTCGCATCTGTATTGCCGATGGCGGCCCGATGCTCCAACTGATCATAGGCAATAAGAATTATTCGTCCTGGTCATTGCGGCCGTGGTTCGCCATGAAGGTCGCCGGCATCGAATTTGCCGAGACGCTGATCTCGCTTGAAGCTGCCGACTTCAAGTCGCGCCTCATGGCGGTGAGCGGCGCCGGCAAAGTCCCGGTGCTGCTCGACGGTGACACCCGGGTCTGGGAATCGCTGGCGATCCTCGAATATCTCGCGGAGAAGTTTCCGGCGGCCGGTCTGTGGCCGGCGGATCGGGCGGCGCGGGCGCACGCGCGCGCTGTCGCGGCGGAAATGCATGCCGGCTTCCAGCCGCTTCGACGGCAATTGCCGATGAATGTCTGGCGGCCGGTGATCCCGCGGCACCTCGAAGCGGACGCGAAAGCCGATGTCGCGCGCATCGACGCCATCTGGACTGAGTGCCGGTCGCGGTTCGGCGCCGCTGGGCCATTTCTCTATGGCGGGTTCGGAGCGGCGGACGCTATGTATGCGCCGGTCGTTTGGCGTTTCCACACCTACGCAGTCGAGGTTGGTGCCGCCGCGCGCGGCTATATGCAAGCGCTCATGGCGCTGCCGGCCTGGAGCGAATGGCGGGACGCGGCACGGCGCGAGCCCTGGGTGCTGCCGCACGACGAGGTCGACTGGCCGGACGTCAAGCGGGAACAGGATTAGCGGCCGTCGGCGATCTTGGCCTGCAATTCCAGCAGGAACGGGTGCTGATAGGCGATGATCTTCGTCATCGCGCTTGGCATCGCGAAATAGGCGATGCGATCGATCTCCGGAAAACTTTGGCGCTGCCCGGATCGCGGTGGCCACTCCATCGCAAAGACGTTGCTGGCGAATGCCGTTACGTCGAGATCGGCTTCGAATGCCCAGGCGTGGACCAGTTTGCCGCTCCTCTGTTTGACCGGAGCCAGTGGGATGAACGCACCAATGGCCGCGAGATTTGTTTCTTCGGTAAATTCCCGTTGCGCCGTGCTAAGAAGATCGGCCCCGGCCTCGGCAACGCCTTTGGGAATGGTCCACGCCCCATCGTCTTTCTTCGCCCAGAACGGCCCGCCTGGATGCGCCAGCAGGACTTCGAGCTCTGGCCTGCGACGAAATGCCAGGAGGCCGGCGCTGATTTCTGCCCTACGACGCATCCGCGCAATTTAACTCTAAAACTGCGGCCCTCTACCGCAGGTATTGCCAAAAGGGCCGTCCTCTGCATGATTTTGTCACGATTGCGCCCACAATGGCGGTCTCCTCGCCCGTGCTCTTCGAGCGCGCCGTAGAGGGGGCACGCCGAACCTTTTTTTCTGCACGGGAGCCAACGCCAATGCGATATCGATTTATCGCCACTCTTGCCGTTTTCCTTGCCGCCTGCGCGGCCCTCATTGCGCCTGTCGCCAAGGCCGAAGACACCCCTAAAGACGTCAAAGGCCTTTATTTGATGAGCGACTATCCGGCCGTGACCTTGCGGCCTGGCGAGACCTCGTCGATCAGTCTGAAACTGCAGAATTACGACTTGGCGCCGGAGCGGCTGGCTTTGTCGGTTTCCGGCGTGCCGTCCGGGTGGACCGCGACGCTCATGGGCGGCGGGCAGCCGGTCGGCGCGGCGATGCCGGCGACCAATTCCAGCGTTGCGCTCGAACTGCGGCTCGACGTGCCGAAGAATGCGCCCGTCGGTACCGAAACGCTGACGGTCACCGCGACTGGAGGCTCGACCACCGCGACGCTGCCGATCGCGGTGACGCTCGCCAAAGATCTGCCGGCCAAGCTGACGCTGACGCCGCAGCTGCCTGAGCTGCGCGGCACCTCGAAGTCGAGCTTCGAGTTTCAGCTCGGCATCAAGAACGACAGCGGCAAGAAACTCACCGTGAGCCTGTCGGCGCAGACGCCGCAGAATTTCGATGCCTCGTTCACCGAGCAATATGGCAGTCAGGAGCTCAACGCAGTCCCGATCGATGCCGGTCAGACCAAGAGCGTAAAACTCAAGGTGACGCCGCCGAATACCGCCGCGGCCGGAAGCTACAAAGTCGTGGCCCGGATCGGCGCCGAGGATGCGGTGGCGACGACCGATCTGATCATGGACATTTCCGGTCAGCCGAGGCTCGATATCAGCGGCCGCGAGGGCCTGGTTTCAGCCCGCGCCTCAGCCGGCAAGGAGACCACGGTCCCCATCATGATCACCAATACCGGGACCGCGCCCGCCGACCAGGTCGAGCTCAGCGGGTCGGCGCCGAGCGGTTGGAAGGTCACCTTCGATCCGAAGACCGTCGATCACATTGCGCCGAATACGAACAAAGAGGTGCAGGCGCTGATCACGCCGACCGAGAAAGCGATCGCCGGCGACTACGTGACCACGATCCGTGCGTCGGCCCGCGGCGAGTCGGCCTCCACGACCTTTCGGGTTACGGTGACGACCTCGACGCTGTGGGGTGTCGCCGGCGTCGGCGCGATCGGCATCGCGCTCCTGGTTTTGGTCGGGGCGGTTACCTGGTTCGGCCGGCGATGAACGCGGATACCGTGATCGAGGCCGAAGGCCTCACCAAAACGTACGGCGACGCCGTCGCCGTCGATCATGTCTCGTTCACCGTTGGACGCGGCGAGATTTTCGGCCTGCTCGGCCCCAACGGTGCCGGCAAGACGACGACCATCCTGATGCTGCTGGGTCTCACCGAGATTTCCGGCGGCAAGGTCAGCGTGCTCGGGTTCAATCCGGAGCGCGAGCCGCTATCGGTGAAGCGCCGCGTCGGATATATGCCCGATACCGTCGGCTTCTACGATCAGCTCACCGCCGCGGACAATCTCCGCTACACCGCCCGGCTGATCGGCTTTCCCAAAACCGAACGCGACAAAAGGATCGGCGAAGCGCTCGAACGCGTCGGCCTCGCTGAATCCGCCGACAAGCGTGTCGGCACGTTTTCTCGCGGCATGCGCCAGCGCCTGGGGCTTGCCGAGATTTTGATGAAAGGCGCGCAGATCGCCATCCTCGACGAGCCGACATCGGGGCTTGATCCGCACGCCACCGCGGAACTGCTCACCATCATCCGCGGCTTCAAGGGGGAGGGGGTTTCGGTGCTGCTGTCGTCGCATTTGCTCGAGCGGGTGCAGAGCGTGTGCGATCGCGTCGCGCTGTTCAGCGGCGGCCGTATCCCGTTGATGGGCTCGGTCGCGGAGCTCGGACGTGAGATCCTTGGCGGCGGTTATGTGGTCGACATCGAAGCCGACGGTGCCGGCCTGGTCGAGCGTCTGGCGCTCATCCCGGGCGTCAGCGGCGTGGAACGGACCGGCATCGGCAAGCTGCGGCTGCACGCCGACCGCGACGTTCGGCCGGAAGCGGCGGTCGAAGTGGTCGCGATGCAAGGCCGCCTCAAATATCTCGGCGTCCAGGAGCCCAGCCTCGAGGCCATCTACACGCGCTACTTCGAGACCGCGGCGCAAGAGCAAGCGACCGCCAAGGAAGGAACACGCGATGCGGCGTGAGGGCTCGGCCTTTCAGGGTCTCGGCGTGGTGATGCTCAAGGAGCTTTCGGACCACCTCAACAGCGTGCGCATGCGCGTGCTCGAATGGCTTGTGGTGCTGGTCGCGCTGGCGGCGCTCTATGGCGCCATCCAGCAGATCAAGGACACCACGGCGGAAGACCCCTTCCTGTTCCTGCGCTTGTTCACCACCTCGCGCGACCCGCTGCCTTCGCTCGTCTCATTCATCTCCTTCCTCGTCCCGTTGATGGCGATCGGGCTCGGATTCGACGCGGTCAACGGCGAATACACCCGGCGGACGCTGTCGCGCATCCTCGCTCAGCCGATCTATCGCGACGCGCTGCTGTTCGGAAAATTCCTTGCCGGGCTGGTGACCCTGGCAATCAGTCTGGTCGCGCTTTGGCTGATCGTGATCGGCCTTGGGCTCCTGCTGATCGGCATCCCGCCGAGCGCCGAGGAAATCGGGCGCGCTTTTCTCTTCCTGCTGGTCACGATCATCTATGCTGGCGTCTGGCTGGCGCTTGCGATCCTGTTCTCGATCGTGTTCCGCTCGGCGGCAACAGCGGCTTTGGTGGCGCTGGGTCTATGGCTGTTCCTGACTTTCATTTGGCCGGTGCTTGCGGGCGCCTTCGCCCAAATCATTGCGCCGCCGGATCCGCGCTTTATGGCGCTCGGGTTGCAGACCCCGGCGACGGCTATGACGGAGCAGATTTTGGCGCGGCTGTCGCCGTCGACGCTGTTTGCCGAAACCGTCGTGGCGCTGCTTGATCCCACGACGCGCTCGCTAGGGCCGATCTATCTCAGCCAGCTGCAGGGCGCCGTGCTCGGCGCGCCGCTGCCGATCGGCGAGAGCATCCTGATCGCCTGGCCGCAGATCGTCGGCATGATCGCCGGCGCGATCCTATTGTTTGTCATCGGCTACGTAATCTTTCAGCGGCAGGAAGTGCGCGCGTAACGCAGGCGGAAACAACCGGGGCGGCTTAATGCCACCCCGGTCGTCGGTGTCGCGACGCGGCTGTCAGGACGCGCTAGGCCGGAACGACGGCAACAATCCTCATGTCGCCCGGGTTGACGATGACCACTTCGTCTTCATAGACGAAGTAGAGGAAACCGCGCCATTCCGGCTCGATCTGCACCAGCATTTCGGGGACCGGAACGATGTGAATCCCGTTTCGCGGAATCACCGTTCCGACCGTCACGTCGAAATCGACGTGGCCGACCCGGGGAGCGCCGGCCGCATTGATGACGGTGCTGCGGATGCGCGTGCGCTGCTCGTCCGTGAGCCGAGCATGCATGCCCGAGGCGTTCCCCTGCAGGCCGTGCATGCCGTTGCGCTCGCGCTGCGCTGCGGCATTGTTGTCGCGGCCGTTCCGATTCTGCTCTTGGGCGGCTTTGCCGTTGCGTTCGCCCTCGGCGGCATTCTGGCCTTTGTCGGTCTTGACCGCGCGATTGCCCTCGTCCGCGCGCTCCCTGGGCTGACGTGCGGCAGCGCCGTGATTTTCATCCTGCGCGCGTTGGCCCATTTGGCCGGCCGCCGGCGCGTGGTTCATTTGCTGCGTGGCGTGCGGCTGCCGGTTCTGCGGCGATTGACCCGTGGAAGGCTCTTCCGCCGCGGCCAGGCCCGTTCCTGCGGCGAGCGCCAGCGCGGCGATACCCGCCAGCAATATATTTCGGTGAAAGCTCATTCGTCCGTCTCCTCTCTCTGTTTGCCGTCGTCGTTCGTACGAACGCCCCTCGGCGGCTCACTGGGCGAACGCGGCGGCCGGGCGAAAGTTTCGGTTCCAAACAGGTTTCATGTGATAATTTGCCGTCGGCTAAAAACGCGCCGTGTTCTGACGATTTATTCATGCCGCGGTGCTGCTCGCACACGGCGAAATTTGGAACGACGAAGAGGGACTTGTGACCGTCATCAAATCCACCATCGACATTGCATCGCCGGAATTCTCCGCAAACGAAGCGGCAATGCGCGCGCTGATCGCACAGCTTCAAGCGCGCCGCGCCACCGCCGCGGAAGGCGGGCCGGCGCGTTCGCGCGAGCGTCACCTGTCGCGCGGCAAGCTTTTGCCGCGCGATCGCGTCATGACGCTCATCGATCCCGGTGCGCCGTTTCTTGAATTGTCGCCGCTCGCCGCCGACGGCATGTACGAAGACCCGATCCGCGGCGCCGGCCTCATAACCGGCATCGGCCGGATTGCCGGCCGCGAATGCGTGATCGTCTGCAATGATTCGACGATCAAGGGCGGCACCTACTATCCGATGACGGTGAAAAAGCACCTGCGCGCGCAGGAGGTGGCGCGGGAGAACCGGCTGCCGTGCATCTATCTGGTCGATTCCGGCGGCGCCAACCTGCCGCAATGGACCGACGTGTTCCCCGACCGCGAGCACTTCGGCCGCATTTTTTATAATCAGGCGACGCTGTCGGCGGCCGGCGTGCCGCAGATCGCCGTGGTCATGGGGTCATGCACCGCCGGCGGCGCGTACGTGCCCGCCATGTCGGACGAGACCATTATCGTGCGCAATCAGGGCACCATCTTTCTCGGCGGACCGCCGCTGGTGAAGGCCGCGACCGGCGAAGTGGTATCGGCGGAGGATCTCGGCGGCGCCGACGTGCATGCGAAAAAATCCGGCGTGGCCGATTACTATGCCGAGAACGACCGCCACGCGCTGGCGCTCTGCCGCCGCATCGTTGGAAACCTGAATACGAAAAAATCGATCGATATTCCGCTCGCCAATCCGGTCGAGCCGAAATACGATTTCAACGAGCTCGACGGCGTCGTGCCGGTCGATCTCAAGAAGCAATTCGACGTGCGCGAGGTGATCGCGCGGCTGGTCGACGGTTCCGCGTTCGACGAGTTCAAGGCGCTGTACGGGTCGACGCTCGTCACCGGCTTCGCGCATATTTACGGCATTCCGGTCGGCATCCTGGGCAACAACGGCATCCTGTTCTCCGAGAGCGCGCTCAAGGCCGCGCACTTTATCGAGCTGTGCTGCCAGCGCCGCATCCCGCTGCTGTTCCTGCAAAACATCGTGGGCTTCATGGTCGGGCGCGACTACGAGGCCGGCGGCATCGCCAAGGACGGCGCCAAGATGGTGACGGCCGTGGCCTGCGCCCAGGTGCCGAAAATCACGCTGGTGATCGGCGGCTCCTACGGCGCCGGGAATTACGGCATGTGCGGCCGCGCCTATGGCCCGCGCTTTTTGTTCACCTGGCCGAACGCACGCGTCTCGCTGATGGGTTCGGAGCAGGCAGCCAGCGTGCTCGCCACCGTGCGGCGCGACAATATCGAGGCGGCGGGCAAGACCTGGTCGGCGGAAGAGGAGGCGGCCTTCAAGAAACCGATCCGCGATCAATTCGATACCGAAAGCGATCCCTATTATGCCACCGCCCGGCTCTGGGACGACGGCATTATCACGCCGGCGGAGACGCGCCGCGTGCTGGCGCTATGTTTCTCCGCCACGCTCAATGCGCCGATCCCGGAGACGAAATTCGGCGTGTTTCGGATGTGAGTGGGCTACTTCTGCCCTAACACCAGTATTTTCGTTTGCTCAGGTGCGATATTCGAAATGAAAGCGCACCCGCCGCTTTCTTCGGCTTTGAGCAACCCCGACTTAACAAGAAATGCGTGATCGTCGTGGCAAAATTCGGAGGGTTTGGCGTCTAACTCGTCCAAACTTCTCGGAAACGCCAATATGCACCCATTCGAATAAGCAAAGCCCGCGAGCCGCGCGATTGATTTGAGGATCAGTTTGTAGACGCGCAGCGCGGTCAGTTCGGCGCGCTCATGGCGCGATGCGGCTGTGTTCGTCGTGTAAACTCGGGCTAGTGACACGACGCCGTTATGATCACGCGGGAAACTCGTGGCAAAGACATAGCGATACGTTTGGTCCTTTAAATCAAAGGGAATAAGAAGATATTTATATGTCAGCGATCCTCCATCCGAGGCAGAGGTGCGAGCGAATTGGTCCGAAACCTTGTTCACGTCAAATTGGGTTGGCGACGCGAGCAGGGCCTGACCAAGCGGAAGGCGAATGCTTTTAACATCGACGTCGGCCGTTAGGACTTGTCGGAGCGCGCAGACGAGTGGTTCGACGAAATCGGTGTCTTTGAGCCCCGAGTGAACGTACAGCAGGACCTGCTGAGGGGGAGAAAGCGAAGCGGGCGTCCTCGTCTGAGCTTGCGCCAGACCGATGGCGAGACAGGGCGACATTGCAGCGGCAACGACGATGATTTTTGCCAAAGATCGGTCCATGGGTTGCATGCACTGATATTTAGAGGACGCTTAAAATCATCTAGCCATGATAGCGTTGCTGGATGGCACTACAACGGCAGCGGAGAGGGATCTCATGCCCAAGACCATCGAACACGTTCATTGGCCGGACGCGCCGGACATGTGGATGCCGTACGCGCCGGCGATCAAGGTGAAGGGCGGGACCACTGTGTATCTCGCCGGCGTCACCGCGGCGCCGGTTTATCATCACCATCCGCACCGGCCGGAAGAGTTCGATGCCATGCCGCACGACATGGCCGGGCAGGCGCGCGCCGTGCTGGAGAACCTCAAGCGTGGCCTTGACGCCGTGGGCGCAGGTTTCGCCGATGTGGTCACGGCGGATCGCTTCGTCACCGACCTGTCCGATCAGGATGCCCTCAATCGCGTTTGGGCCGAGTATTTTCGCGACGCCAAGCCGACGACGACCACCGTGCAAGTGGTCCGGCTGGCCACCGATCCGCGCTGCCTGGTCGAAATCAATGCGATTGCCGTGATCGATTGAGGTGTCACCGCGGCTGATAACGCGGGCGTCACGCCACCGTGATTGCGGCCTTTACATCCGATTTACGCAGGCCGGGTAGCATCGACGCTGGGGGACAGAAGCGCGATGCAGGTCGTCAACGGCTATATCTGCATGAATTGTTGCGACGTCGACAAGGCGCGCTTGGGGCAGGATCCGCACCAGCAAACCAATCAGATCCAAAAGCAGCTCAAACAGCTGCTCGACCCGCCAAGTTCGCCGCGCCTCGGCCCGGCGGTGACTTTCGGTGGATCGCTGCAGGCGCCGGCGGCCAGCAACGCGGCGACCGCCGTCGGCTCGGCCCCGCCAGCGAGCGGCCAAGCCTCGTCGTCCACGCTCAACCTCCTAGTCTAGCAATTCGCGAAACGTCAGCGATTGAACAGCCAAAAAATGGCGCTCAGCACGATGCTGATGACGATGCAGGTGACGATCGGAAAATAGAAGCTGGTGCCACCGCGCTGGATCAAGATGTCGCCCGGCAGACGCCCGAGCCCGATCCGCGAGACGATCGGCCATGCGATGCCGACCACCAGGATCAACAGACCAAGTTCGATCAGAAATCGCTGTATGTCCATCCATAGCCTCATCGCGCGACTTGGGGAGCCTGGCGCAGTGGATCAAGAGCGCAGCGGATCATGGGCGCTCGACGCCGAAGTACCCGTTTTACCCCCTTGGCCTCGTTGTCGCCGGTCACCAGATTATGAATCCAAATGGAGGGGCGCATGGCCGAGCTAGGGTATCGAACGGCACTCATCGTTGGCGTCGGTGGCGGCCTATCCGCCTCGGTGGCGCGGACTTTTGCCAAGGCCGGTATCAAGGTGGCGCTCGCCGCCCGGCGCGCGGCCGATCTCGCGCCGCTGGCGAAAGAGGTTGGAGGCAAGGCGTTTGCCTGCGATGCGAGCAAGCGGGCGGATGTCGTCAAGCTTTTTGACGATGTCGAGGCCGCTTTCGGCGCCCCGGACGTGGTGGTCTATAATGCGAGTTTCCGCACCCGCGGCCCTTTTGTCGAACTCGATCCCGTCGAGGTCGAAAAATCCTTGATCGTCTCAGCCTTCGCCGGCTTTCTGGTGGCGCAGGAGGCCGTCAAACGCATGCTGCCGCACAAGCACGGCGCCATTATTTTTACCGGCGCGTCGGCGAGCGTGAAGGGCTATGCGCAATCGGCGCCGTTCGCGATGGGCAAGTTTGCGCTGCGCGGGCTGGCGCAGAGCATGGCCCGCGAACTGTCGCCGCAGGGCATCCATATCGGCCACGTCGTGATCGACGGCGGCATTCGCAGCGCCAGCCGGGCAGAGCCGGCCGACAAACCCGACAGCATGCTCGATCCGGATGCGATCGCGCAAACCTATCTGGACCTCTTGCGGCAACAGCGGAGCGCCTGGGCTTGGGAAATCGAGCTGCGGCCCTGGGTCGAGCGTTTTTAAGCCTCGCCCGCCGCGCTACGCTATAATCGCGCCATGCAGCAACGGTTCGCAAAGGCCGCCCTCATCGCCCTGGCTCTGGTCATTGCTGCGTCAAGCGCCCACGCCCAAGCTTCGCGGCAAAAGCGCGAGCAGCGCCGCCCAGCAGAGCCGGCTGCTCCGACAATTCCGGTCGATAAACGCGACAGCCTCGTGGCAGTGCCCGGCGCGTTCAACGGACACCCCTATTGGCTTGCTCTCGCCCAGTGCGGCGGTATCTACTTTAAACTGAATGTCCTCTACACCGACATTGCGGTGCGGGCGCGGGTGGTGAAGCCCGATCCGCGGGTCAATGCGGAATACAGCAAGAAGCTGACCGAGGCGATCAAGACCGCCACGACGTTCTTCGATGGCGCGGAGCATTTCCTGATGGCTGATCGCGGCGTCGAACGGTCCGACGCGGTTCTGATCTACGACGCTCAAGCGCGCGCGGCGGGCGACCGTCTCAAAACGATCGACGCGGGCCTGGCGGCGGCAAAATCTTGTCCGGCGCTCTATCAGGCTTGCCGTGACGCATTTTCCAAGCAATGCAACGAACTGCTCGCGCCGGCGAGCTGATCGAGGTTTGATAACAGGTCGCCGAAAGGAGATTTATGAAAGCGAAATTCGCCGTCTTGATCGTCGCGGCTCTGCTCGTCGTGCCGGTTGCCAAGGCGCAGGACGCTGCGACGCAGCAGGGCGCGGCCGAGGAGCCGTATGAGCCCGATATCGGCGACATCATGGCGCTGCAGCAGATGCGCCACATCAAGCTCTGGTTCGCCGGTCACGCCGGCAATTGGCCGCTCGCCGACTATGAGATCGACAAGCTCAAGGGCGGCTTTGATGACGTCAACAAGCAGATGGGCGGCGACATCGTGGAGAAGGCCGTCGGCGCGCCGCTTGCCGCCATCGGCAAGGCGATCGAGGCCAAGGACCGTGAGGCGTTTGCGCGCGCTTTCGATCAACTCACCGCCGGGTGCAATAGCTGCCATCGCACCCTCGACCACGCCTTCCTGGTGATCCAGCGCCCCAATTTGCTGCCCTACAGCAATCAGTCTTTTGCACCGCAGAAATAATCGGCCGCGTCAACGCGCCGCGGTTCTGGGGGTCACCACACGGGCGGCACATTTTGGGCGGATAGCTAGCTCCGATAACAAGGTCCGAACAGGAGTCCCGCCGATGACCTTTCGCGTTTATTCCGGCCCGCGTGGCTCGCAATCGATCTCGCCGTTGGAGAAGGATCGTCATCTGTACAAGGAGTTCGGCCTCCTCGACGAGGCGATGAGTTGGGCGCGTCACATCAATGACAGCGGCCGGGTCGCCTTGTTGATCGAGGGCGACGACGGCACGCGGTTCACCAAGCAGCAAATCGTCACCGCGCTGAAGAGTCCGGACTCGATCGCCGACAGCGCCGCCTAGCCGGCGCCGCAAGTCACCGCCGCTGTCGACCCGCGCGTCGCCGGCGTCTGTCAGCCGCTCGATTCAGCCGCGCGATAACGTCGCGAGATCGGGAATCTGATGCAGCGGCGCAAAGTCGGCATATTCGTCCGGCATCCGCGCGCGATTGATCCAGAAGGCATGAAAGCCGAACGATACTGCGCCCATGACGTCCCAGCGGTTCGACGACACGAACGTGACGTCGGCCGGCTTCACACTTAAGGCCTCGGTCGCGAGCGCATAGACTTCCGGCCAAGGCTTATATCGGCGCACCGCATCGACCGACAGCACGGCATCGAGAAGGTCGGCGATGCCGGCCGCCTCGACGGCCGACGCCAGCATCCGCGGCGTCCCGTTGGAGAGAATGGCCAGCCGCGCGCCTGTTGCCTTGAGGCCGGAGAGTGCGGCACGCGCATCCGCAAATGCATCGAGTGTGAGGTAGGTATCCAGCAGTTTTGGGCGCAGGGTGCGGTCGACGGAGGGCACGCGCGCGAAGGCAAAATCGAGCGCGCGCTCGGTCAGCGTCCAGAAATCGACGTAGTGGCCGGCGAGCGTCAAGGTCCAGGTATATTCAAGCTGCTTCGTCCGCCAGATGTCGGAAAATCGGTCGGCGTCGGCGCCTGCGGCCGCGCGATGGCGCCCAATCGCGGCATGGACGTCGAACAACGTGCCGTAGGCGTCGAAAACGTAAGCGTTTGCCATACATATCTCCTGCCGGCAGTCATGGTGACAAAGCAAGGCCGATGGGACAATAACGCCGGCGGAAGGATGATTCGATGAGCCGCCCAGTGACCTGGTCGAAGACCGTGACATTCTTCGAGGATGATTGGCACGAAGGCAATGTGCCGATCATGGGCGTGCGCACGCACGCGGCCTGGTTATGCACGTCGGTGTTCGACGGCGCCCGCGCCTTCGAGGGTGTCGCTCCCGATCTCGACCTGCACTGTGCCCGCGTCAACGAATCGGCCAAGGTCATGTCGCTCAAGCCGCTGGTTCCGACCGCGACCTGGATCGGTCTGGCCCGCGAGGGCTTAAAGCGCTTCGAGCGCGATGCCGAGCTTTACATCCGGCCGATGTATTGGCCGGAAGACGCGGCTGGAGGTGCGGTGCGGCCGGACCCCGAAACCACCCGCTGGTGCCTGACGCTTTACGTCGCGCCGTTACCGAAGCCCACGGGCACCGCCATCACGTTGTCGCCGTTTCGCCGCCCGACGCGCGAATCCGCTCCGGTCGACGCCAAGGCCGGCTGCCTCTATCCCAACAACGCACGGGCCATGATCGAGGCGCGCGCGCGCGGCTTCGACAATTGCCTCATGTGCGACATGCTGGGCAACATTGCCGAGCTCGCGACTGCCAACATTTTCCTAGTCAAGAACGGCGTCGCTTATACGCCGGCGGCCAACGGCACTTTTCTCGCCGGCATCACGCGCGAGCGGGTGATCGCCCTGTTGCGCGCTGCCGGCACGACCGTTGTCGAAACAACGCTGCGTTATTCGGATTTTCAGACAGCCGATGAGATTTTCTCCACCGGCAACTACACCAAAGTATCGCCGATCAACCGCCTCGACGATCGAGACCTGCAGCCGGGTCCCGTCTATCGCCGGGCGCGCGAGCTGTACTGGGAGTACGCCCACGCGACGGCGTGAGGATTACGGCGATCCGGCTTCTAATCGTCCGGTCAATTCGCGCTGCAGATGCGCGCTTGGCCAGAGACATCAGCACACCATTTCCACTGCATCCTGATTCCACTGCATCCTGACAGGGACCGATTGTGCGGATCGATAGGGCGGTTTCGCGATACCGCGGGCAAAAAAAGCGGGGCCGGACGGCCCCGCTTTCTTCGACGCGCACGGCAGCAGGCGCGTTATTTCATCGCTGCCTCGTACATCTCGGCCACGTGATCCCAGTTGACCAGATGATCGAAGAAGGCCTTGAGATAATCAGGCCGCCGGTTGCGATAGTCGATGTAGTAGGAGTGCTCCCAGACGTCGCAGCCGAGAATCGGCTTGGCGCCGAGCACCAGCGGGTTCTCGCCGTTTTGCGTCTTCATCACCGTGATCTTGCCGTCCTTCACCGCGAGCCAGCACCAGCCTGAGCCGAATTGCGTGACGCCGGCCTGGACGAGGTCCTCTTTCATTTTGGCGATCGGGCCGATGTCGGTAGTGATCTGCTTCTCCAGCTTGCCCGGAAGCTTGTCGCCGCCACCGCCTTTTTTCATCCATTGCCAGAAGTGGATGTGATTATAGTGCTGGCCGGCATTGTTGAAGAGCGCCTGGTTCTTGCCGAACGTTCCCTTGAGCACCTCTTCGACCGGCTTGTTTTCCCACTCGGTGCCTTTGGCCAGATTATTTCCGGCAGTCACATAGGCTTGGTGATGCTTGTCGTGGTGGAATTCGAGCGTCTCGCGAGACATGTGCGGAACGAGGGCATCATAGGGATAAGGCAGCTCAGGTAGGGTGAATGCCATTGGTCTACTCCTCAATGTGAAGCGGAAAGCGGGGCGGGTGGGGACGGGTTAGGGTTAAAACGGCCGAGCCGGGGCAAGGTTTCCTCTAAATAGGCTTAACGGGCGCGCTTGGGCAATGTCCGCCGCAAAAAGTACCGGAGCGGCCACCTCATCACAGTGGGAGACGCCTCGATTTCTTATACGTTGCAAGGCGTTATCGGCAGTCTTTCGCCCCCCGAAACCTCATTCGGTCACGACTGGAATGAGCCGATCCGAACGGCGGCGAGCGTCGGGATTCGGACATAGCCGCAGCTATTTAAGTTCTTGCGCAGGGGTCGGATGGCCGCCAAAATAGTTTTCCATTGTCACGCTTCCGGTGCCTGATCGGATGCGAGGAACAGGTGGTATGCCACTCGTTTTGTTGGTTTTAGGTGTCGTAACGACGCTCGCTGGTTTGGTCCTTATGGGGTCGGGCCTGGCGGTCCGCGACGGGACGTTTGACACCGAGGTTCTCACACCGGGCACGATCGCCACCGTCGGTGGACTTCTCCTCATCGGATTGGGATTCATCGTTCGCGAGTTGCGGCGCATCGAACGAACGCTGGCGGTGCGGCCGATGCCGCTGGTGGCTCGCGCCGACCACGCCGTCGAAGCGTCAGGCACGGCGACGCCAATTCCGCCTCCCATGCCGGACATCGAGCCGCAAGTGGCGGTTGCCGCTGGCCCTGCCGCGGCGCCGGTCGAGGACACGGCGCTCGAACGCTTCCGCGTCAAGCTGCCGACGATCCCGCGCGTCGAAAACGGCCGGCTCGCGGAGGCGGCCGACGTATCGCTCGCGCTGCGCGAAGCAGCCGGTTTGGAGGAAGGCGTCGCGGACGTCAGAAGCGTGGCCGCTGCCGGTCGTGCCTCGAACGGCGCCGCCGCATCCGCTCGCTTCGTACCGCGGATCGATGCCAAGGCGCGCCAGGCGACGTCATCTGCCAACGCGAAGGTTTCGGTGTTCAACACCTTCTGGCCCGCGGCGCCGCGCCGGGAAGGGCACGCTGCCCCGACGCCGGGTGCCGGGTCTGCTCCGCCGCCGATCGTCGGCGATGCGGTGGCGCCGGCCGCGCCGGCTCAGGCTCTACCTTTATCCGACGCGCCTGCGGGAGCATCTGCGATCTCGGTGCTCAAATCCGGTGTGGTTGAAGGAATGGCCTACACGCTCTATTCGGACGGTTCGATCGAGGCGCAGCTGCCGCAGGGCACGTTGCGGTTCGGCTCCATTAGCGCGTTGCGCAATCACATTGAGAATACTGCATAGGCCTAGCCTTCATCCCTGCCGACCTTCTTGCGATCGAGGTCTGCAACAAGCATTCCAAGACTTCAATAAACGTCGGTTTTTGCTTTTTACCGGGCACGATCCTCAAGTGCAGCGATTTCGAAATAATGTATCTAGCCGGGATATTCTTGGGTATTCATGGTCCGCCGCGATTTATTGCTTTAATTCTGCGAGCGGCTGCTCTATCTTTTAGAACTGTTCGCATGTAGCCGCGGTCATGTGCATGCTGCGGTGCGTGCGTATTCGGCGCGGGGGCGCAGCTGCATTTGAAACATTAGGCGCGTCATGGCTGAGAATTCCAACGAGGGCAGCTATATCCAGCTGACCGCGAATATCGTCTCTGCCTATGTGAGCAACAACAGCGTTTCCAGTGCCGAAATTCCAGGCTTGATCAGCCAAGTCTATTCGGCGCTGCTGCGCATCTCGAATGGTAGCCACGTTGCCACGCCGGCCGAGCCGCTCAAGCCGGCCGTTCCGGTAAAGCGGTCGATCACCGCCGAATTCATTATCTGTCTTGAGGACGGCAAGAAATTCAAATCGCTCAAGCGTCATCTGCGCACGCAGTACGATATGACGCCGGACCAATACCGCGCGAAATGGAATTTGCCGCCCGACTATCCGATGGTCGCGCCGAATTATGCGGCGGCACGCTCGCAGCTGGCCAAGCAAATGGGGCTCGGGCAGCAACGCCGCCGCCGCCGCGATCGCGGCTGACGCATTCGTCTCAGCGCTGCAGGACGCCGATCAGGCGGTTCGCAAAGCTAAGCCGCTCGGTCAGAACCTTGATCACGTAACCAAGCAGGGCTTGGCTGAGCACCGGTTGTTCGCGCTTGATGCGCTCGAAGGCGTCGGCGTCGAGCACATAAAGTACGCTCGCGGCCTCGGCCTGGATCGTTGCGCTGCGCGGGCTCTGGGTTATCAGGCCCATCTCACCGACCGTCGTGTGCCCGCCGAGGCTGCGAACCCGCGCGGTTCGGCCTTCCGGCAGATCGACGATGATGCCGACGCGGCCCTCGAGGATGAAATGCATCGACGTCGCCGGATCGCCCTGGCGGGCGATGACGTCGTCGGCTTGAACTTCTAGGCGCCGGCAATATTCTGCCAGACAATCGGCGAGATGGACATCACCGAGCGCCTCCGACAGCCACGCGCGCAACGATCGCGAGTCGGTGATCTCGGCCCGATGCGACTCGATGATGGCCTGTTCGCACGATTCCAGCGCCCGATCGAGGTCGGAGGCGACGACGACGCCGTCGGATATAAATCTGGCGCTGCTGAAGGCGCGCTCCAATTCCGGGCTGAGCTTGACCAGGACAATGCGTGCGCCGGCTTCGGTGGCGGTCTGCTTGATCTGCGCAAAGCTTTGCGTCGCCGACGAATCGATGCCGGTGACGCGCTGAAAGTCGAACACCAGGAATTGGCATTGCCGCTGTTGCGTAAGCAGCGCCTTGACGTGCTGGTAGAGCCGGTTGGCCGAACCGAAGAACAAGTAGCTCTGCAGCGCGATGCCCTGAATCTCGCCGCCGTGGTCGGCCAGGAGCGTTTGCTCGTAGGGTCCGCGATCGAGTGACGAGCGATATTCCGAACCGTCGAAGCTGAACTTGATCGCATTGACGCGACTGATGCTGAGGGCGAACGTCGCGCAGCCGATCACGACTCCGGTCAGGACGCCGGCGATAAAGCCCGAATTGATGATCAAGAGCGCGATGGCGATGAGCGACAGGTAATCGACCAGCAGCAATTGCCGCGACGATTGGATCAGCCATTGATAGACCAGACCGGCACCAAGGAAGAACAGAAGCCCACCGAGAATGTATTTCGGCACATAGCCGACAAACGCCGGGCCGGCGATGAGCAACGCGGCCGATATCGCCGCGACCGTCAATCCGGACAGCCGGCCGGTCGCACCGGCGGTGCGTACCAGGATCGAGCGGCTCAGCGAAGTGCAGCTCACATAGCCGCCCAACGCGCCGGCTACGATATTGGCGGCGCCGAGCACTTTGAGATCGCGATCGATATTGGCCTCGGTGCGGGTCGAAATCTCGATGCCGGTCGTGTTGAGAAGAAAGTTGATGATGGTGACGAACATCACGGCAAGCACATCGCCGGCAAGCGCCGGCATTTCCGTCCAGGAGAAGTTGCGAAGCGCGTCCGCATGCCACGGCGAGATAAGCCCGGCCAGCGGCTGCGGACGAAACATCCAGCCTTGCGCTTGCGCGTCGACCAGCGCTGAGCCGCTCAACAACAGAACCAGATATGTCGCGGCGAACGCCGCCAACAGAACGCCGGGCATGGTGAACGGTCCCTTGGAACGACGAAGCGCCAGATGCAGCGCGACGGCGACCATCACCATGGCAGCGAGCTTGATTGCAATCGCCGCGTTCACGAAGGCGCCGAGATTGGCGAGCACCGGCCGCTGATCGCTGACGACCTGCAGCGCACCCATGATCATCAGCCAGCCGGTGGCGCCAAGAAAACCGCCGATCACCGGAAACGGCACGAAGCGGATGGCGCGCCCGGCGCGGCTGAATCCGAGGACGCAGAGCAGCAGTCCCGTGAGCACGGTCGTCAGTGAAATGGCGATGAGGGTCGGCAGCAGTGCGCCGGCGCCGCCATCTGTCGCGAGCCGATGAACGACGGTTGCAACCAGCGCGGCAATGACGACGGAAATGGAACTGTCCGGTCCAGCTACGGCAAATGGCAGGGAGCTGCGCAGCGCAACGATCGATCCGGCAATTGCCGCGGACAGAAACGTCACGGCGACGCCATAGCCAAGCGCGTGCTCCAGCGGGCCGCTGAAGATCAAGGCCGCGTACGATAAACAATATGCGATCGAGAGGATGCTGCAGATGGCGCCGGCGAATACGTCGGTGAGCGCCGCGCGGAACTTTCTGGTGGCCCAATGCACCGTTCGTCCCGACTATTGCTGACCGCCATTATCGACCTTCCCCAATCCGCCGGTCCTGCGGCAGCATTACAACACGTTCAAACTCGGTCGCCAAATATCCCGAGCGGCTCGCGCCGGTCTCGGATTTGCAGGGTACGATGGGCCGTCGATTGGCCACGCGCCGGTCACACCGCGGCGGTCGTCAGCGCCCCGCGCGCGTCGGCACGGATGCGTTCCACCATCGAGCGGAAGCCGTTCGATCGCTGCGGCGTGAGGTGCTCGCGCAAGCCCATGCGCTCGAACAGCGCCAGCGCGTCGGTGGCGAGAATGTCCTTGGCGCGCTTATCCGAAAAGATCGCGAACAGGATCGCAATCAGTCCGCGGACGATGTGCGCGTCACTGTCGCCGACGAATGTGAGCACCGGCCCGTCTGCGCCGTCCCGCCGCACCCGGGTGTCGAGCCAGACCTGGCTCGCGCATCCCTGGACCTTGTTGGCGTCGTTGTGCGCCGCTTCCGAAAGCGGCGGCAATTCCCGCCCCAGCTCGATCAGATAACGATAGCGGTCATCCCAATCGTCCAGGACGGCGAAATTGTCGATGATTTCGTCGATATCGGGCATCGCGGCGTGGTTCCTCGTCGCCCTTTATATAGAGCGCCGAGCCGGCAAGGTCGATGTTCTTGCCGGTGCCGCGTTGCGGCGCTGTCAGGCTCGAGCGTTTGGTGTCCTTGTGCGCTGGCGGACCACGCCAGGCGGGCGTCAAATCGGCGGGCGTCAACGTGCTTTGCGACGCCCGCTCGGCGGTGGATTTTTCCGACGCCGCTCTTGCCGCCAGGCCGGGACGTGCCGCTCGCGACCGATCCGGTCTCGCGCGGCGCCATCGCTTCGCTCAGCACCTCGTAGAGCATCTTGGCGCCGGCCTGCGCGCGGTAGCCGATCGCCGTCGCCACCTGCGCGCCGACCGTGCAGGCATCGGGCTGGCGTCCGCAAAAGCCGCGGACGTCCCCGACCGTCGCCGAAGCGGCGGAGATCGCTTCGGTGGCGCTGACCTCGCCGCCGGACGGACTGCGCTGTCCGGAGCCGATCGGCAACAGGACCAGCACCAGGCCGAGCCAGAACGCCATGCGCAACAGGAAGAACATGATGACCCGCATCCCCGGCGGCCGGCTTTGCCGCATGTGAGCTGCAACCTAGCAGGCACTCTTGAAAGCGCCGTTGGTGGTGCAGGAACGTTTTTCCTCATAATCGAACAGAATATGTCGCAAATTTTCGCGCAAGTTGAAAAAATAGAATTTACCTAAAATTTGAGCGAACGCGTCGCTGCTGGCATTTCGCCCTGTTCCAAGGCTGGGAACCGATCTGCGCCAGTCCAATTTGACAAGTTCCAGCAGCAGTCCCGTCGCGCCGCTCGTCATCTGCGGCAACGGCCCGTTCACCATGATGGGAAATCCCCGCGCTGAATGGACGTGGAAAGCCCTGCGGCGCCGTGCTCCCGCACGCTGCGTGCGCGGCGCTTTAGCGTTCGCTTAAGTGGCGTCTGACACGATCCCAGCACAGAAAAATGGGGAGCGCGTCTGCAACATCGGGCGTGCGATCGGGATCGTGGGCCTGTTTGCGCCAGTACGAGATTATATTGCGACCCTGGTGCATCCGTCCGCGCAGCAGGACGCCCTGACGGCGGCGCGCCACCGCGCCTTCATTGCCCCGCGGCTGTTAGGCAGCGTCGTCGCCTTGGCGTCTTTTCCCGCTTATCTGATCGTGCGAGGCGCGCCGAGCGCAGTCGAACTGATTGCCTTCGCCTGGCTGGTCGCGCCGATTCTGATCGCCTATTTCCTTTCCCGCACCGGGCGCTATGAAAGCGCGCATGTTCTGTCGTCGCTCGCCCTGACCGGACTGGTGACGGCGGTGGCGGCATCGACCGGCGGCATCACCTCCTTCGCCGCGATCTGGCTCGTGGTGGTTCCGCTCGAGGCTTCGCTCTCGGCGTCCCGCCGTGTCGTCGCGATCGCCTCGACCTTCGCGCTCGCCGCCGCCGGGCTTGCTGGCGCTCGCCAGCGAATTCGACCTGGTTGCCGCCATCCGATCCGAGCGGACATGCCGCGCTCGCCACGCTTGGCATCGTGTCGGCGGCGCTCTACGCGGCGGGGCTTGCGCTCGGGGCCGAGGCGCTGGCGCGCACCAGCTTCTGGCTGCTTTACGCCGAGGAGGACCGTTACCGGCTTCTCGCCCGCAATATGACCGACGTGATCGCGCGGCACGGCCGCGACGGCGCGTTGTTGTTCGTCTCGCCCGCGGCGCATTCTCTGTTTGGCTGCGGCATCGCCGATTTGCGCGGCCACGGTTTATTCGGTCGCGTCCATGTCGCCGATCGGCCCGCTTATCTGACCGCGCTGGGCGATACGGCGGCGCTCGGCGAGAGCCGGTCGGTCGAGTTCCGCGTACGGCGCGATGGCGCCAATGCCCAGGTGCTTCGCCGCAACTGAGCGCGTCGCCGAACATGTCTGGATCGAGATGCGCTGCCGTCCGTTGGAACAGCCGACGCCGAATGCCGGCGGGCATGATCGCCGCGAAGTCGTCGCCGTGCTGCGCGACGTGACGGAACGCAAGCTGCAGGAACAGGCGCTCGAAGCAGGCGCGCACCGAGGCCGAGCGCGCCAATGCCGCCAAGAGCCGCTTCCTCGCCACGATGAGCCACGAATTGCGGACGCCGCTCAATGCCATCATCGGCTTTTCCGACATGTTGAAGAAGGAATCCGCGCTGATGCTCGACGCCGCGCGCCGCGCTGAATATGCCGGGCTCATCAACAATTCCGGACATCATCTGCTCGCCGTCATCAACGGCATTCTCGACATGTCGAAGATCGAGACGGATAATTTCGAGATCATGCCGGAGCCGTTCGCGCCGGCGTCAGGTCATGGCCGCTTGCTGCGACCTTTTGGCGTTGCGCGCCACGCGAGGCGGGCGTTGCCCTCGAAAAAATGCCGACCGCCGAGCTTCCGGAAATGATCGCCGACAAGCGCGCGCTCAATCAAATCCTGCTCAATCTGCTCTCCAATGCCATCCGCTTCACGGATCGTGGCGGCAAGGTCGCGCTTGGCGCAACCGCAGAGGCGGGACACATTACTTTCGTCGTCGAGGACAACGGCGTCGGCATCGACGAAGACGATCTGGCGCGCGTTGGCGAGCCGTACTTTCAGGCCCGCGCCATCGTACGACCGCCGCCATGGCGGCACCGGGCTCGGCTTGTCCATCGTCAAAGGTCTGGTTCGCCTGCACGGCGGCGACATCGACATCCGCAGCCGCATCGGCAAGGGCACGCGGGTCAGCATCCGCCTGCCGCTCGATTGTGAACGCGCGCGGCAAGCCAAAGGGCAGGCGATTGGAGGGGCGGCTGCGGTTGCGCGTTATTTGGCGGGTCAGGCGCCAGGCAACGGCGCCGCCCGGCCGACGCGTTCCACGGCTTTGCAAGATGCGTCGGCGTCCATCGACATGCGGGTGAAGAAACGTGCCTGAGCGGCGCAACAAGAGAAAGAGCCGGCGCGCTGGCGCGGACGGTCCGGTTGGCGGCGTCGCGGCTATCGGGCTGCGGCTGTGGACGACGGCTGCTTATCATCCGGTGGATTCGGCGGCGATCCTCTGCGCGAGCGCAGCGAGCCTGATCATCATCGTCAATGCGGTCTTTCTGCAGTCTGGTCAGCATCCGGCGCCGTTTTTCGCTAATCCGACAGCCTTGCCGCAGGTGGTCGATAATCATCCCACGGCCTCGGTCCCGCTGGCGCCGAGGCCATTGGAAAACAGGCTGTCGGAACGACCGGTAGAAGCGGCGCCCGCGCGTCCGGCGCCGGTTTTGCGGACGCCGCAGGCCCCGGCCGCGCGGCGCAATGATCCGATCGGCGATCTAATTGGATCGTCCGTCACCTCGACCGCGCGCATTGCGGCGGTGCAGCGTGCCCTCTCGGAATTCGGCTACGGGCAACTGCGCGCATCCGGCACTGTCGACGAGCCGACCAGCGCGGCGATTCAGAAATTCGAGAGCGAGCACAGGCTGCCGGTCACCGGGCGGCTG
The DNA here is from genome assembly GCA_963829395.1 of uncultured Alphaproteobacteria bacterium. Taxonomy (GTDB): domain Bacteria; phylum Pseudomonadota; class Alphaproteobacteria; order Rhizobiales; family Xanthobacteraceae; genus BOG-931. The sequence goes on from CAWHHX010000014.1 coordinate 179,697, forward strand.
TCCGATCGTCTGCTCCGCGAATTGGCCGCCATGGCTGGGCACTCGATCGAATAGCGGTCATCTGCGGACGCCGCGCGGGCAGGGGGCCCGCGAAGGCCATCCAGCGTCACTTTCGCTCGAAGATCTGGCGAACTGTCGCCAACCGCACCGTTTGTGCTTTATGCCTTCTGTGATCATGCCTTCTGTGATCGCGCGTGCACCGGACTGACGACGATGCGCCTCAAGACCGGGCTCTGGGTCGCCGCTTACCTGCGACGCTGTCACGTCGAGGGCATTTTCGCGGTCGTGCGCCGGCGCGGCGCGGAAGAAGCCGGCGCCGTTTTCGTCCGCGTCAGCAGGCTCGACGGCACTTCCGATTTGTTCGGTCCGGCGCCGCAGAGCGCATTTGAGGCGGCGGAAGGCGCGGCGCGCGCGTTCACGCCGAGCCTCGCCACCCAGTCGGCACCGGACGCCGATGTCGAAGTATATCTCGCCCGGCAGCTGAAATTCGATCCCGATGCCTGGATCGTCGAGATTGAGGACCGCGCTGGTCGCAATTTCCTTGATGTCGTTGCCGGCTGACGCCGCTTTAGAGCATGATCTGGGCCTGGGGGATCACGCTCCACCAAAGAGCTAGGGCGCCAATCGATTCAATCTGAAACGATTGCGCTCTAGGAAACGCTGCGACGATCGCCGGTCGGCGGCGCGACGGCCGTTCGCTGCACCGTCAGACCTTGCCGCACGCGCCGGCGCGTCTCGTCGTCCCATGCGAGCCGCCGATGTTTGGCTGCTGCGCTTTCGCCGTGCTGCAGAGCCTGCCAGATCGCGACCATGCTTTCGGCCGCCGGCGCCGTCATCTCGTCATAGAGCGCGGCGAGTGCATGGACGCGCTGGACCGAATGGCCCACCGCCGGATTGACGAACATGAGAATGCGATAGAGCACCTCGCGCGCCAGGCCGAGGACTTTGCCCGCCACCACCACCGGCTCACCGAGCTCGTCGCGGGCGATGCGCCGCGCCTGCTCATGCGGGATCAGCAAAACCTGCGCGAGGCGGACGGCGAAATGCTCGGACTTGCCGGTCAACACCGCCGCTTCGAGTTCCTGGCCGATTGACGGATCAGCCGCGATGCGGCGGCCTTCGGCCGCCAGGTGGTCGACCACGTCGAGGTTGAGCAAAATGAGCCTTCGCTCGTCAGCGTTGGCCGTGAAGAAAAGCTCGTTGAGCTCGCCGGCGGTGGCGGCATCGACGCTGCGGGGCGGTGCCGGAGATGGCCGCGCCTCAGCGGCCGCGCCACGCGCGGCGGCGGGCCGAAGCATCGTATTGGCCGGTGGCTGCAGCAGCGGATGCGCCCGCAATTCCGCAGCAACAACCGGCAAATCGCGGGCGAGCCATTGCAGCACCCGCAACGGCGGCGAGAGATAGCGCGCAAAACGTCTGGCCACGGCAACGCGCGTCGATACATCGACGGCTTCCAGCATCCGCAGCGCCAGTTCGGTGTAGTGGCGCTCCTCGTCGGCGGTATGGCTGAGCCGGTGCACATAGAGGTCGGTAAGGACGCGCAGCAGCGTCGGACGCATGTCGATCCCGCTGCGCTTGCTGAGATCGGTGAGGCCATCGAGGCCGAAGAAGTTTTGCGATTCCATAACCCGTGACTCGAACAGCCGTGCGAACCGAATTCGACGTGGCCGGCCGGCACCGCTTCCGGCGATTGCCCCGTCGGATTGCCTTCAACCTAAATATTCCCCGTTAG
>CAWHHX010000015.1:0-139066 GCA_963829395.1 uncultured Alphaproteobacteria bacterium
TGAGGTTGAGGAAGGCATAAAAAGCGAGGGTACAGAATAATGCGGAGGTTGCCGCCTTGTCGGCCCCCGTCTTTGGCAAGCGGATTGCTGAAAAACCAAGAAATTGTCACACGTGCTTGAGTTCGCCGGCATCGCCGCAACGATTGTTGGATATTCTACAATATCTCGTTCCGCGGATCGCACCGGCCCAACGACCCTACAATGTCTCGAATGAAATCATTAGTGTCTACCCAATAAGCGGCTAAAGAATCGCAACGACCGTAACTCTCTAAAAGCCGACATCGTTTCACGACGACCTTCCGGTCGGGGCGCATGCTCGTCATCCTCGCAACAGGAGTGCGGATATGTCTGACAATGAAAATTGCGCACTGCCCAACAAACGCACACCTTGGAACAAGGGCAAGCTAATCGGGACGGCCAGTGAAGTTCGAATTGACGGATCAAACCCGTCAGGCCGTCGATGACTACCTGAAGGCCACCGGTAAGAAGCCGGGCGAATTTCTGTTCACGGGTCGACGCGGCTTTGGGCGGTGCATGACCACGCGGCAATATTCACGGCTTCTTTCAGAATGGATCGCCAGCATTGGGCAGTCCAAAACTCTTTGGCACGCATTCGCTTCGCCGAACAAAGGCGACGCTGATCTACCGGCGAACGGCAACTTACGGGCTGTGCAGCTCTTGCTCGGCCACACCAAAATCGAAAGCACCGTCAGATACCTTGGCATCGAGGTGGATGATGCCCTCGCGATAGCGGAACAGGTGGACGTCTGAAATACCTGGAAGCAGACATGCTCTGCCCGTCCGTTTGCAACAGAAACGGGCCATCAAGAGACATGTTATTTGCGATCACTCCGGCAGCCCGGTCTCCCCGAGCGCCTCGCCGAGAGAGGCGGCAAGAGCCGGCGCACAATTTACCCCGAAAAATTGTTTGCTGTAACGAAAAGTAGGCTGCAGCTCCAAGACGTGCGCCGCGGCCGCCTTGGCCTCGTCCGATCGGCCTACCTTTGCCAGCGTCGCCGCCAATAGCATACGTGAGATGCTATGGCCCGGATTAGCTTGGACGGCCTTGTAGGCGCTGTCAGCCGCCTCCTGATAACGGCCACGGTGAAAATGGCCCAGCGTCAAGGCGTGATAGGCCGCAAAGCGCCAGGGATCGAATGGGCTGAGCCGAATCCCGCGCTCAGCCCATTCGATTGCGCGCTCAGCCTCGCCACCCCAACCTAAAATGGCGCTACCGCAATAGTAGGTAAGGGCTGATGAAGGACTAAGCGCAAGTGCCGCGTCGAATGCTGCAAATGCCGAACTGCGATCATTAGCGTCCATACCGATGGAAAACCCGGCGAATGTTAGCGCAAGGGCGTCGTCTTGGCCATACGCGATCGCAGCCTGCGCGTGGTGGACCGAGGCGGTCCTGTCTTGTTCATGTAATCCGGCGCGCAGGAAGCGATTGTGATAGGACATTGCGGCGAACGCGTGCGCCAGCCCATAGTTTGAATTGAGCGCGAGCGCACGATCGAGTAACGCTAATGCCTTTGTCGCGCGGTTGGGCATGCCGGAAAAGACGTCAGGCTGAGCTTGCAAAACGAGATCGTAGGCGTCGAGACTATCCGGGCGCTTGCGTTTGACACGCTCGATTTCGGCCAGCCGCAGGCTCGGCTCGATAGCACCGACGACGGAGAGCGTTATTTCGTCTTGGAGCGCGAAAATATCGTTAGATTTGCGGTCATAACGCTCAGCCCATACGTGTGCTCCGGACACCGCATCGATAAGCTGTCCAGTGATGCGTACGCGATCCGCCGCTCTGCGCACGCTTCCTTCGAGCACATAGCGCACGCCAAGTTCGCGGCCGACTTGTTTCACATCGATCGCCCGGTGCTTGTATGTGAAAGTCGAATTGCGCGCGATCACAAAGAGCCACTTGATCCGTGAGAGCCCGGTAATGATGTCTTCGACCATCCCGTCGGCGAAATATTCCTGCTCGGAATCGCCGCTCATGTTCTGGAACGGTAGCACGGCGATGGATGGTTTGTCGGGCAATGGCAATGTCGGTGCGGCCGGCTCGGCGGAGCTTTGCTTGCCGAGTTCGACCCGATAGATCCGCACCGGACGCGCAATGTTCTTCAGGCTTTGCTCGCCGGCGTCGACGAAGTTGGCCGCCACCTTGCCTTGCACTTGCCGCCACGCGTCCTCGGAGATCGAAATGCCGCCAGGTTCGGCGACGCCTTCGATCCGCGCCGCAATGTTGACGCCGTCGCCAAGGATGTCCTCGCCCTCGATGATGATATCGCCGACGTTGATCCCGATCCGGAAACGGATCGAATTGACTTCGGAGGCAGCGGCATCGTGCTCGCGAAGCTGTCTCTGGATTTCAATAGCGCAAGCAACGGCGTCTACGGCGCTGGCGAACTCCACCAGCGCGCCGTCGCCCATGAGCTTGACAATGCGGCCCGAATGGCCGGCGATTGTCGGATCGATCAACTCACGCCGCAGGACGTTCAGACGTGACAATGTCCCAGCCTCATCCATGCCCATCAGGCGTGAGTAACCGACCACGTCGGCCGACATGATCGCGGCAAGCCTCCTTTGAAGGCGCTCCTCTGCCATGTAGGCCGTTCCCCGCGGGTAAGCTGACGGTCGCGACTTTATGGTTCACCGAGCAGAGTGTCTATCGAGGTCGCCATGTCCGTGATGGGTCACGAGCAGAAGTGGCGGCTTAATTTTTGATGTCTGCTTCACCCCCGAAACCAGACATTCGTTTGATCGTTCGGCACGTCGGCTTCGGGCCATGAACCGAAGTCGCCCAGGCACCTCTAGCGGTGGCTCGGATACTTAATATACGCGCTCCACGCTCAAAGCGCCCGTGTGCTAGTCTAGCGACGGCGAGGGAGCAATACTGTGGCCGAGACCCGGAAACTCGCAGCGATTCTGGTGTCGGACGTGGTCGGATATAGCCGGCTTGCTGGCTCCGATGAAGATCGAACGTTGGCCCGACTGCGGGCGCTCCGGAGCGATCTGTTGGATCCAACCATCGCCGTACATAACGGGCGCGTGGTGAAGCGCACCGGCGATGGAAGCATCGTTGAATTCCGCAGTGTCGTCGACGCCGTGCGCTGTGCCATCGAGGTGCAGAACGGCATGGTCGAACGTAATGCTGGCCTTCCACCCGAGCGCCGCATCGAGTTCCGCGTCGGTATCCACCTCGGCGATGTTGTCGAGGAGAGCGACGGGGATTTGATGGGCGACGGCGTCAATATCGCAGCGCGTTTGGAGGGCGTCGCCGATCGCGGTGGCATCTGCATTTCGCGCCAAGTGCTCGATCAAATCGACGGCAAGCTTGATCTGAACTATCGCGAACTCGGTCGACAGAATCTGAAGAACATCGCCAAGCCGGTCGAGGTTTATGCGATTCGCCACGATGTCGCGGCATCTCCCGGCTCCCGATTTCTCGCCACCGCAAATCTCAAGCAAGAGATTCGCTATTGTAAGGCGCCTGATGGTGTCCGCTTAGCGTACGCGAGGGTCGGCAATGGACCGCCAATGCTGAGGTCGGCGCATTGGCTTGGTCACCTCGAATATGATTGGGAGCTACCTATTTTCCAACATTTTCTTCTTGGACTTGCCAAGGAGCACACTTTGATCAGGTACGATGCGCGCGGCAACGGGCTATCGGATTGGGATGTCGACAAGCTTTCACTCGATGCTTGGGTAAGCGATATGGAGACAGTCGCTGACGTCGCTGGGCTCGACCGCTTCCCATTACTTGGTTTGTCGCAAGGCTGTCCCGTCGCGGTTGCTTATGCTGTTCGGCATCCGGAGCGGGTTTCGCATTTGATCCTCTACGGGGGCTTTGCGCTTGGATTGAGTAAGCGCCCCAACCTTACGGCGGCTGGCCGCGAACGCTTCGCTGCGATGAAGACACTCGTCAAACAAGGTTGGGGGGCCGACAATCCAGCTTTCCGTCAGATCTTTACCTCTTTGATGATGCCCGCCGCCACGAAGGACCAGATGGAAGCTTTTAACGAACTGCAACGCCTGAGTGCATCGCCCGATTGCGCCGCGCGCTATCTGGAAACGGTAGCCGATCTCGACGTGCGCGAACTCTTGCCCGCGGTGAAGGCGCCGACGCTCGTCATGCATGTTCGCGACAACTCCATTATTCCCTGCGATCTGGGCCGCGAATTGGCGGCGGGAATACCAGGTGCCAAGTTCGTGGCACTGCCGGGCAAAAATCATATTCCGTTAGAGCAGGACCCCGGTCAGCCACGCTTCTTCGAGGAACTGAAAGATTTCTTGAAGGACGTATTTTAACCGCTTGCGAGGGTTTTTGATCGGCGGGATGAATCGTATGTGATGTCCGCTTCGGGTCAAACGCGACCGGGTTGAGCCAACAGCAGGACCAGCCACGTCCGCTATGCATCCGAAAAGCCACCGACGCTAGTCTCAGGATCTCATGTCGCGATGGGCCATCTTCGGACATCCGCCGCAGTCCAACAGTTGTTCGCTATGGATGTGGCGGTATCCGAAGCGTCCGGCCGACCCGAAAGCCCAGCCAGTCGGCCCGGGTATCGGTGGCGTATCCGAGGCGGCTCGCGGAGCGTAGGTACTCAGCTTCGTAGTCCCAGGACCCGCCGCGGATGACGTGGCTACTGCAATCGCTGGCACTCCAGAACGAACCGTCGGGCGGCGCTCCTTGGTAGTTTACGTGCCAGCAATCCTCCGTCCATTCATAAACGTTGCCGTGGACCTGATAGAGGTCCCACGGATTGGGCTCAAATGAATCGACCGGCACGGTGCCCCCTCGGTATTCGCCCTTCGCCCCGCCCGAATAGGGGGCGCCATTGTAGTTAGCTTGGCTGGTCGAGATGGAATTCCCCCACCAAAACGGCGTGGTCGTTCCTGCGCGCGTGACATACTCCCGCTCCGCTTCACTGAGCAGGCGATAGGACTTGCCGGTCTTTTTTGTGAGCCACGCCGCGTAGTTCTTGGCGTCCTCCCACGACACGTTGATCACTGGCCGAAGGGCGCGGCCCCAGCCCTGACTATCCGGCTTGTAGCCGTTGCAGCCGCCGTCGGCAACGCACGCTTCCCACTGGTCGAAGGTTAGCTCGAACCGCCCGACCGCGAAGTTCCGGGCAAACGTTACCATGTGTTGCGGACCTTCTTCGGAGGTGCGCTTGGGCTCGCTTAAAGGCGAGCCCATGGTGAAGGTTCCGGCAGGCACGACGACCATCTCCGGACAGTTGCTGCATTCCTTGAACGTATCCTTTGGCTTCAGCGCTTGCTCGCGATCGAGCGATAGTGCGGTAATGGCTATCTGCGTCGCCGCAACTGGAACTGGCGCTGGCGCGACCGGAGTTGGCGTACCGCCTGCGGGTCCTTGCGCAAGTGAGACAGGGCTTGGTGAATGGACAAGCCACACGCCGATCGCGCCAAGCACCGCCACACCGATTAGTGACACGGCCACAACAGCGATTCGTTGCCGTGGCCACGCCGAGAGCGCCTCTGAACGCCCTCTGGCCGGCTTTTCGTCGGCGCGCTCACGCGGTGCGTTTGCAGCGATCATAGTTAGTCCGCGCTCCCGACGCGCCTGTTCGGCAGCCGCTTCAGGAACCGCCTTGTCATTTGCGGCCGGAAACGTCCTGACCAACTCGTCAATTGCTTGTTCCCGGGATGCGAACCCGTCTAGCCAATGCAAATCGGAGAGACGTACGCGCAGTCCACGCTTGGGCTCCGCATTCTCAATGCGGAACGGGATTACCACTTTGTGGCTCTCGCCGGCGACAGTCACCTCCCGGCGGATGTACTCGCTAGCGTTGCAGCGCTCGGAGAAGATCAGGAGCATCGCGCGGCTATCTTCAATCGCATTCGCGATCTCGTCATCGAACGGCTCGCCGGGTCTTACATCACGCGGCGCTATCCAACAGCGCACGCCTCGCCGCTCCAGCTCCTCGACGATCTGCATGGCGGCAGCCAGGTCCTCGCTGACGTGGCTGACGAACAGGAACATTTCAGACGTCGTCATACTCCGACTCTCCTCGGCCAGTTTAATGCTCCCTCAACGTAGCATAAGCCAAGCAACACGGAGCGTTGGCCTTGTCGGCCTCGGTCTTGGGCAAGCCGACTGCCGAAAAACCAAGAAGTTGTCATGCGTCGTTGAGTTCGCCGTCATCGCCGAAACGATTGTTGGATATTCTACAATATCTCGCACCGCGGATCGTGCCGGCCCAACGACCCTACCAATGTCTTAGGTGGGCCAATCGCCGACACCGGCAATCGGTAATTCGATCACGTCGCCGGCGCGCGCCAGCAAAGCCGGCGGGACCTCGACACCGAGCGAGCGTGCAGTTTGCAGTTTGAGGATCGAATCCCTTGCATGAGTGTCACGGAACGCGCTGGCCAATATCACCCACCGAAGGAAGGACGGTGGCTGCCGGACGTCGACGCCGGCTCAACCTATAAGATCCGCCCCCGGATCATGAGCTATCCGCGCCATGTTGCCGGCTCTACGGCACGGACGCCGTCACCGTCTTGCGGCGCATTGGGATTCGCAAGGCCACCGGGCAGACCGCCGGCGCCGAAAATGCTTTCGCGCCCGGTCGCGCTCTCTAGCGACGCCGCGCATTTTGTGTCCCAGTTTGGCCAAGTGATAAATAAAGCCCTGATGCGGCTCGAAGCTTATTCTCACGACACTTACCATCCCAGCTCCTTGCGAGAGTTTGCGCGCTCGATGGGGAACAGAATCAGGTCAGTACTCGGGACGATCCCCGCGTGACTGATTTGGCCCGGTTCACGCGCAAAACCAGCTTCCACGAACTGAAAATCCGATGGATTGTCGTAACAAACGGTAAGTCATGAACGGTCACGTTTTCTGGGATGTTTCATCATAAATCGCGTGAAGGACGTTGATGGAGCACCCCCCATAAGTGTGACCTCTGGGTGAGCCGTGCGCGAACCAATAAAATTTCTAAAAGCATTCTTTTACCGGACCCAAGGCGCCAACGGGAATCGAGGCGGCCATTTGGCCTCATTCGGCCTCGCTGGCGTCCTGATAGTACTTGCAATTGTCACCATGTTGGGGGCATTCTCAACCTATCAGGCGGCGAACGCGACCAAGCGATTTAGCGAGTTGAGCGACGCCTTCGAACAGGCTCGTTTCGCGTTGGCAGCCGAAGAATCTCTGAACCGAAAGTATCGACTACAGCCCAGCAGCGAGGTCCTTCGCCGACATTACGAGGCCGCTTCCTCGCTGTTAACAGCGCTTGAGCGCGCGCGTGCGATAGGCGAGCCCGCGGACTCTTCTCTCATCGGCAGTGTGCTTGCGACGCATAGGGAATACCTGCTTGCAATTGATCGCATGTTCGCTGCGGTAGATGTTGGCGACGTCGCCCGCGCCAACGAGATAGATCGGACCGCGGTCGATCCCCTATTTGACGACATGGAGGCCCGAGTTTTCGCCGCTTCCGATGCTCATCATGCGGCAGCGGTGAAGCGTCTAGACCAACTGGCTTACGTCCAAACTGGCGTTCTAGCCGCGATTATTTGTGCGTTTGCGATCGGATTGGGGTTAGTGGTCTTCTTTGAATTGATTCTTCGTGCCCAGCGCCGGCGCGCCGCTGAGGCCAAGGTGCACGAGCGCATCGTCGTCCGCCGCAGCGAGGACCGCTTCCGCGAGTTGTCGCGCAAGCAATACGAGCGTTTCAACGCCGCGGTGAACCACATGCCGCTCGGCTTTTGCATGGTCGACGACGAGCAGAGGATTGTCACGACTAACGAACGATTTGCAGAAATATATGGTTTGCCGCCTGACATGATTGTTCCCGGTACACCGATGCGGACGTCGATGGAATATCGAGCGACGAACGGTCATTTCGGCGACGATATTGGCCCCGAGTTTGTGGAGCAGTGGCTGGCCGCGGCTCGTCAACCTAAGCCATGGCAAATCATCCGAATAACGCGGGACGGAAGAACCCTCTCTGTCGTGCACCAGCCGCTGGCTGACGGGGGCTCGTTGTCGACACACGAGGACATCACAGCCCGTCGACAGGCTGAGGCGCAAATCGCGCACATGGCGCATCACGATTCACTCACTGATTTACCAAACCGCGTTCTTTTCCACGAACACCTCGTCAAAACGCTAGAAAGCGCCGATCGGGGGCAGCTCGCCGTGCTCAGCGTCGACCTTGATCGTTTCAAGGCAGTCAACGACATGCTCGGCCATTCGATTGGAGACGCCCTGTTGCGGGCCGTCGGAGAGCGGTTGCAGGCTTCTGCGCGACCTGCAGATCTCGTGGCGAGGCTCGGGGGTGACGAATTCGCCATCGTGCAGACCAGAACAGAGCAGCCAATCGGCGCCACCGCGCTAGCAAAGCGCCTGATCGCCGAAATTGCCGAGCCGTTCGAGCTTGATGGACATCAGGTCGTGGTGGGCGCTAGCGTCGGTATTTCGATTGCGCCCAACGACGGAAGCGATCCCGACAAACTCCTCAAAAATGCTGATATGGCGTTGTATCGGGCGAAAACTGACGGGCGCGAACTCGTATCGGTTTTTTGAAGCGGATATGGATGCGAAAATGCAAGTGCGCCGGAAGATGGAAATCGATCTGCGTCGGGCGCTCAATCTTGGAGAGTTCGAGGTCTATTATCAACCACTCGTTACGATTACGACCGAAAGAATTTGTGGCTTCGAAGCGCTTCTGCGCTGGCACCATCCTGAGCGCGGCATAGTATTGCCGATGGAGTTCATCCCGGTAGCAGAAGAGATTGGGCTGATGCGCCAAATAGGCGCGTGGGTGTTAAAGCGCGCGTGCTTTGAAGCCGTGACTTGGCCGGATGACATCACAATTGCAGTGAATGTTTCCCCGGCGCAGTTCAAGCAGCGGGCGGTCTTCCTCGATGTCGTCGCGGCGCTTGGTGCCACAGGTTTTTCGGCGCGCCGGCTTGAGATCGAGATCACGGAGGCCGTGTTATTGCAGGACACCGATGCAAACATTGAAATCCTCGCTGAGCTCCGTAGTCTCGGTGTGCGTATCTCGATGGATGACTTCGGAACGGGGTATTCGAGTTTGGCCTATTTGCAGAAGTTTCAATTCGACAAGATCAAGATCGACCGTTCGTTCGTGAACGATTTCTCCGAGCGTCCAGAGTCGCTTGCAATCATTCGCGCGGTCACAGGTCTCGGGGGCAGCCTTGGCATGAAGACGACCGCCGAAGGTGTTGAGACCGAAGAGCAGCTCAATAATCTCAAGGAAGAGGGCTGCACTGAAGCGCAGGGCTATCTCTTCAGCAAGCCCGTGCCCGCGGCGCAGGCCGCGCGATTGCTGCAAGGCGTCAAGGTTTTAAAGACCGTCGCCTAACCGTGCTTGGGGCTGACCAAAAAAAGACCCCGACTTCCAGGTCGATGGAGCCTTCCGGTTGTCCTGACAGGCGTCACCTGCTGCCGGCGTGAGCTTAAGACGGCGGGGTCGGTGGTTTTGTCCCCGTCTGGTATTGTCAACGTGTCATGGCAGGCAGACGAGCGTCAATGAACGCAGATGTGCCGGGCGAGCGTCTGTGGAAAAGGACTAACGCGCAGCCGCTTTGCCATTCAACGGCACCATACCCATCACCGAAAGCCTCGTCCGTGATCTGCGGCGCGCGCTGAAACAACAAAGCGCCGCGGCTTGGGGGAGCGTCCCACGGCCCACGTTCGCGCACGAAGGGCGGCATCGGCGGCCCTTTTTGTGCTGACTTTGGCTGGGGCGTTTTGAACAACCCCCGCAGGTGGTCCACCGCCGGGGCCGACGCCGTAGAGCCGGGACGATAGAGTGCGCTGAAGCGCAGCGCCAATTAATGCGACTTCCGCTCAGACTGGCAACTCGCACAAATGACAGTCTGGGAGCGAGCTTCGGCTGGCCGTCGATTAACCAACAGCCGGGTGATGGTGGATGTGGAAGCGGCTAATCCCCCAATTGATTGGGGATTTGGAACTGAACCGCCTACTTCAATTGCGTCGAAATGCTGGTGAACTTGGTGTTCAGCGTAGTGCCGATGCCGTTCACAGCGACGATGATGACGACAGAAATGCCGGCGGCGATCAGGCCATACTCGATGGCCGTGGCACCCAACTCGTCCTTCAAAAAATGCGCAACGAGAGTTTTCATGAAATGCCTCCTTTAAGGCCAACAAACTTAACTGAACTTAACTGTCTGAAGCCTGGCCCAATGGCCGTGTTCAGTGCCCACTTCATCGCCGCAAACCTAACGACGAGAAAATTTCGATGCCGTTAAATCGAACGATGAAACACGCCGTCAGTGCCGAGTTCCGGGGCACACCTACGCGCGCGCGTGGCAAAGTTAGAGGGGCGCCGATGCTTGCGTGTCGAGGGCGAGCGCGACCGGCACCCCCGGAGGCCCACTGCAATAGCCTCCAGTGCTGAGTGTCGCAGGCGCCTTCATGCCTTACTGGCCAATAGTGCTCATATCGGGACATTTTTACCTCGCGCGCGATCATCCGGCGTGCGGCGTGATCAACTTCCCCTTGGCTACTATGGCCAGCATCGCATTGCGCGCGTATTCGGCCTGAGTCTCAAACGAGAATGACACAATCGGCCGGCCCACAACGCCGGTGATGTTGAAACTGAAAAGCAGACGATCGCGCGGAGCTTCCTTCGTCGGGCTGACTGCGGTCACTTTATACAAGTCCATTCGCAGGCTCCCATTCAGACGATGATCTGGCGAGGCCGGCGGGAAGCGACGGGCTTCATATCGGCCGCGGTCGCAGTGACCTGGAAAAAGGGCGGGCGTGAACCACCCACCTTTTCTTCGCGGTAGGAGCGTCCCATAGGGACGGAGGCCCGCCGGAAAAAAATCCAGCCGTCGCCCAAGCGGGATCAGCGGCCAATCGCGTGAGACGCAACGAGATAAATCAGCGCGAGCGTCACCCCGATGCCGACGGCTATTGCGAATGGTTTCAACATGGCCACGTCGCCGCCCCCCATCAGCCTCGCGCGACGTGAAAAGCCCCAGCGCGCTGTTGTGTCAGGGTTGGCGAGCCGGGGCCGGTGACAATGCGGGAGCCTGAGGGTATGTAACGCACGCTGCCCCACCGTCCCCAACGCTAGGGTAGAGCTAGGCGGTTACGGGCGGCTTAATGTCCGCCCCAAACAAAAACCAGTATAGATGATCTAGTCCTTCCACAATCCCTTAAACCGATCCGGCGCGAGCGCCGCATACCGCGTCGTATTCTGAATATTGCGGTGACCCAGGTAAGCCTACAGCGCCCGCGTATCGATCCCGTCATTCGCGAGCTTATGCGATCAGACGAGCCCGAACCCCTACACCCGCTCCCAGATGTTTTTAAACCGGCCCGGCGCCAGCGCGGCGTAGCGCGTCGTCGAATTGATTGAGCGGTGGCCCAGATAGGCCTGCAGCGTTCGCGTATCGAGGCCCTTATTCGCCAAGGCGTAACCGCAGGCGTGCCGAAGCATGTGCGGATGTACCTTAAAACCGATCTTGGCTTCCTCGCCGGCGCGCGCCAGCAGCTTGGCAAAGCCCGACGGGGTGAACGGACTGCCCCGTTCCGAGGCAAAGACGAACGGTGAGGCCGATTGGCGCTTGAGCTCCCTTAGCGCCCGCAATTCATCACCGAGCAGGGGATGTGTTGCTTCCTTGCCACCCTTGGCGCGGCGAACATAGACGGTGCCGGTCTCGAACTCGATCGACGACCACAGCAGGCTGCAGAGTTCCCACACCCGCAATCCGTGACGGAAACCGATCAAGATCATCGTCGCGTCGCGGTGGCCGTGGCGGTTGCCCTTGGCTGCCTTGATCAGGCTCTCGACCTCACGCTCGGTCAGGTGCTCGCGATCGCGGCCCATTTCGCTGTTTCTGCGTCGGCGAGGCGTGACTGTCCGTAATTCTGAGTCCGGCGCCACCAGCCGGAGGTTCGCCTTTGCCATGATTAGCGCCGGGAGGTGCGCTGAGTCAGAATGCCACACCAATCCAGGCACGAGGCAAATACGGCTCACCGCCGTCCGCCATTTCGATATCGTCGCCGTGCTCGCGCAAGCGCCGACTTCGGTTCGGTTTAAGCCACCGCTAACGGCCGAGGGGTTACGGTCGCGCCGGGACACTGGGGACAACAATAAGGGGATGGCCACTGTACCGGGCACTGGCGCGAGGGCGTTGCGTACCACGCTGCGCCGGGGGTTCCCCCTTCGGCTCGGTCATCACCCAGTTTCTTTGTGCTGGGAGTCACATTCGGAATGGACGATGTAGGCTACAACACAGGCATCGGGCCGGCCTTGGCGGCATCCCCTCCGGCCCCGTTCGCCAAGCCAGAAGCCTAGATTGAGGCATCGACTGTAGAGACCCCAAGCACGCTAGACTGCTTGGGGTTATTTTTTGGCGTTTCGCGCGAAAAGCGGGTCCGGTCAGCCCGGATAACCTTAGGCGACCTGCACCGCGCGACCCGGCGGCCTATATGGTGTCGGATAATCACTTTCGACCGAAGGAGTTTGGCATGGCGAAGCCGCGTATCGCGATCATTGTGGGCAGCAACCGGCGCGATTCGATCAACCGCAAATTAGCTCATGCCCTTGCCAAGCTTGGTGCCGACAAGTTCGACGCCAGAAATGTTCGGCGCAGATGAAAATAATGCGCGTGACACCTACCGATAAAGGTCTCGAAGATCGCACACTCGAGTGCCGGAAATGCCGCCACGTTGATACGTGGGTTTTCATAACCCGCTAACTTGACGGGAGGGCGATCGAGAATGACCAGCGAGGGGCGGGTCGACACCTACTTAGTGGTTGCCGCGAAGTGTATCGAGCTTGCGCAGCTAACCAACGACACCCGAAACAAGCTCTCCCTTCTCGACATGGCACGCGCGTGGCTTGTGCTGGCCGAACAGGGCAGCCCACGCCCACTAGGTCGAATGGCGCCCGCGAAAATCCACAACGATACCGCCGCGTCCTGACTCACCATCGCAGCGCGTCAAGCATAGCAATCGGAAACGCCGCCAACGACGTAACGGTATCGATGCATCCGCATGAGTGCTGCTGCTCCGACAGGGGCATACGAGTGATCCGGAAGCACGAACCTAGAAGCGACGGATGAATGTAACTCCGCGATCCTCTATGCCGGATACGATAGATAGGCCCAAGCAATCCCCAAAACGATGCCCGCGATGATGCCCAAAAGGACGATCACGGCCCGAATAAGGATGATCAAGCTTCGGTATTGTTCGTCGGTCATGCCGCCATTCCCCGCCGGAGCCGCCGCGCGCCTAACTGGTGGCACACAAAGCTACGGGTAGGTCCGCCAGCGGCACCGCGACACGCAAAGTCGCGTGCCTGTGGGCGGACCCTTCCGCATTAGACTGCGAGCCGCCGCTTAGCCGCGCCTATCGCGACATCGTTGTCGCGAATCGATGCCCGCATGGTGGCATCTCAGGTGAACGTTGCGACAACAGCGTGGCGTTGCGCGCGGAAGTTAGACGTCGCGCCGGCCGCCGTCCCGGATGGAAAATGGCTTGACCAAGCGTCTGTCACGACCCGATCTGCGGTCGGCTGTTGAGCGTCTTTCTCCAAGCAACTTCTTCTCGGCCTCGCTGCGAGTGTCGACACTACTGCGCCGATCCTTATTGGAACGCCGCTCGACCATCGACCCCTTTTTCTCAAACGCCATGTTATCCGCCCCAAACAACGGAAAATTCTGGTAGCGCTCCCGCTTGAGACAGGGAGCGCGTGATAGGCCGCAAAGCGGAAGCCCCAAGCACGGCAGTCAACGCAACGCGCTTGGGGCCCGGTTAGTTGAGACAGCGGAGGGGGTGAGGGGTGGGGGCACCGCCATCTCGGTATCAAGCCAAACACACGCCGTCCTGCGCCTCAATCGCGAACGGGGATTAGTGTTGACGGCAAGACTTTAATGAAAAAGCACTGCTCGTGGACGCCCATGGCCGTGGGAAGCGGCGACTGTCGATTTCGGACGCGCCGATTGACTGTATGCGCCGGGAACCTTAGGGCCGCCGGTCGCGATGTTTGGTCGATTTTGCTCAGTGCCGCATCGCAACTAATGGTATTGACGGCTCATCATCGACAACGGCCCCAAGCCAGGCGTCGGTGACTGAGAGTTCGGTAATTGCTCCCGCCTGAGACAAGGACAGGGAGCGACTAATGCCAAAACTCAAATGTGGTATTCCATCCTTTTCGGACATTCACTTCCTGCCGGCTTGCCCGAAATGCTCGGCGCAAATGAAAATAGTGCACGTGACGCCCGCCGACGAAGGTCTTGAGGATCGGACATTCGAATGCCTGAAATGCCACCATATCGACACGTGGGTTTATGAAACCGTCTAACTGGCTTTTCCTGCCTGAACGCGGCGCGCCGTCGGCATGACGTAGGCACCCGTTGATGAAAGAATGGCCCCGTGCTCGTGAAAGCAAGGTTGGTGGCCTCATTTGTGCGGGGCCCCAGCCGACTTTATCGCGTTCCGTCAGTCCGCTGCTTGGATCACGCCAGCCCCAGAGTGCGGCATGTACCCGGCAGCCAGCTCGCCGCGGCCTCAACAGGACTAAATCAATGAGCTTTTGCCTTTTCAACCACCGAGTTTTTAAACAGAATCCGCTGCTAGGCAACATCTCACGTGGCGGGCAAAACCAACGCTCTAAGGCGACCCTTTAGGACCCCCGCGAGACGACGGATGACTATTCGGGCGATGCTTGATCTCGCCGCGTAGAGGGTATGTTCGAAGCCGATCATCGTCTCTTGCACCTTGGGATCGCCAATTGGGAGGATTTGCATCATCGCGACGGCCGTGATGCGCGTCTTAAGATCAATCCAGAAATACGTGTTGTGGACTCCACCCCACGTCAAACTTCCACCTGAACGGAAGCCTTCGATGTCCTCGGTGTTGATGAGGAAGGTCAACCCCCATTTCTTGACTTGGCCAGGGAATGTCTCGACTTCAAGCGCCAGAGCAGGATTATTGCTGCGCATCATCGGGACTTGAAGGTCGCCAATGGCGTTACGCGCCATAAGCTGTACCGTCTCCCGCTTCAATATCTCGACGCCGTTGAACGTGCCACCTGCCAGCAGCATACGTGTGAAAATAAGGTAATCAGGCGCGGTGGAGAACAGCCCCGCGCCGCCGGTATGAAACTCCGCTTCCTCCAAGAGATCGATGCTGATCGCGACCGGCTTACCGTCAGCACCACGCATGTGCGTTTCCACGAGACGCCGTCCCATGTCGTTGCGCAACAAGAAGCTGGTGTCATGCATGCCGAGCGGATCGAGGATGTTCCGCCGAAAGTAGCTTTCCAAGTCTTGGCCGGTGACTGCCTCGACCACCTTGCCTACAAGATCAATACCAACGCCATATTCCCAGCCCGAGCCAGGATCGAATAGCAATGGCACGCGCAAAGCGTCGTTCTTTCGGCTTAGGATGCTAGGCAGGCCGGCGACTTGGATATAACGAGCCAGATCGGGGTTGAAGATGTCATAACCGTAGCCTGAGGTGTGTGTCAGCAGGTGGCGCAGCGTGATCGGGGTTTTGGGAGGACGCAGTCGGGGCGTACCATCTCCATCGAACGCCTCTAGCACTTTCACATCCTTGATCAGCGGCAACACTTCGCCGATTGGTTGCTCGAGATCGATCTGGCCCTTTTCAACCAGCTGCATTGCAGCCGTGCCGGTGATGGCCTTTGTCATCGACGCAATGCGAAACACCGAGTTCGAGCGTCATTGGCTCAGGTTTGCCGACCGCCCGTCGCCCGAACGCGCCTTTATAAATGATGCCAACTTCATCCGCGGCGAGCGCGACGATACCTGGGATGAGACCCGCCTCTATCGGCTTGCTCAAGACTTTGTCGATAGCCATTTTTCGGCCGGCCCGTTCCAACTGTCTGCGGCGACCAGCGCTGAAGCTCTCCTGATTCCACATCCCGGTTCTCGATATTCATGCGCGCGGGTTCAGATACCTACGTATTCAGCGGGCTTGAGGCCGCGATTCGCGCCGCGGTAAAAGTTGAGTGGAGGTAGGATTGGCCCTTTTCATCCAGCAACAGGGGCGACCCCTCCACGGCGCCGGTGCGGTTTCCTCCTTAAGGTCCGACCGTGCCGGCGCAACTCATCCGGCTTTCTTGATTTCCGAAAACTGCCGATCAAGAGTGAAACTCTCATTGAATAAAAGCCGATCAAGGCGCGCGCGCGTCGAACGCAACGGATTGTTAAAGCGTGGACCAGCCTACTGACCCCACGGGGTTAGGGCCGGAGATGGCCGTTTTGGGCGATTGGCAACTCACGCTCGTAACCGTTGCCTATTTTGGCAGTGCGATCGCTGCAGTATTAGGAATCATTGCGCTCCGAAAGGCTAGGAGCAGACAATCCGAATTAGCCCGTTTGCGAGAAGAGGTGGCCCGGCTATCGAAAGACGTCAAACACTTGGTGGACGCCGAGCAAAGACGCTTTCTGAAGGAACTGAAATCGCCCGAAAAAGAAGAAGCGCCTGGCCCGCCCCCGGGCTAGAACAATTCATATGTGCCATTGGTGCTGTAGATGCGTAAGCGTGTTGAAGTGCTCAAGTGCCTCGTTCGCGTGCGGCGCCGATAATGCCTCGACCCCCTGTAGCAACGCGGCGACTGTCTGCGGAATTTCAAATGTGTGGCCGCCTGCCTGAATATCGATGTTGGTTATGCCAACATTTTCCAATTTCTGGAGATTGGTGGCTAGATTTTTAAAGATGAAGCTATCACCGGCGGGTAACTCAAAAGAGTGATCAGCACCATGTGAGAAATCCATCTGGTCAGCCTGAATATCGATGCGCGTCGTATGAATGTTGTCAGGGCCTTGGAGATTGTGCGCATCGTTGAAAACAAAGGTGTCGCCGGTCAGTAACGAGAAAACGTTAGCGGCATTATCTGAGAGGTCTATTTTCGCTCCACTTGGTCCAGATATCTCGACGCCAGTCTGCTCAAAAGCCTTCACCTGGGCAGCCGAAAACTCGGTATCGCCAGGGCCGCTGCTGACGATGTTGGTAACCGGTAGCGCTTTAATCTCTCGTGGGGTAAGCGCTTCAAGGTTTGCGGCGCTCTCAGTTAAAGTCGGATTCCCGATGAACCCGGGGAAGTCGATGCTTTTGCCATTGAGGTAGAATCCGTTACCCGCGATCACTCCACGGTCGTTGATGCCTTCATTGAAAGCAACAGAAAGAGACGGATCATCAATCGTTGTAAACGTTCCATGGCTGTACAGAAAATTGTGCCATACGGAACCCTCGAGGTATCTACCAACGATTTGTCCGGTGTCGTTGATGCCGAAGAGGACCGTCTGGGAACCTAACGGATCATCAATAGTGGTGTAGTGGCCCCCACTAAAAAGAAAGCCGTGTGATTGAAAGTTCGCATCGGTGTAATAGCCAACGATCTGCCCTTTGTTGTTGATGCCATCAGCTGTGGTGCCTGTTCCGACGATGTTTCCCGCCAGCGGGTCATCGATTGGCTTATAGACGCCGTGCTCATACAGATATCCATGGTACTGCCCGGCAGCCGTTTCATATCCTCCAACGACTTGGTTCCGATCATTGATGCCGTAGGCGAACGTATTGAAAGCGAGCGGATCGCTAATTTCTACATAGCTGCCATGGTTATAAATAAAAGCAACATCGTTGCCATTCGTAACGCTGAACGTATCGCCGACAATCGCATCCTTGTCGTTGATGCCATTGGCGCTCAATAAGCTTTGACCGACCGGCACGTTGATTGTTACGTCGGAGTAAGTCCCGTCCTGGCCGCCGCTATAGAGGAAAGTTTGTTGCACGCCGTCCAAGGCGGTGTAGCTTCCAAGGACTTGGCCTTTGTTGTTAATGCCCGTCGGGTGGGTCGTTCCGCTAACGGCAAGTGGGTCGTTTAGGAGGGAATAAGTGTAAGAGAACGGCATCATCACACTCTTGAGCGTCGTTAATCTCCCTCTCCCTGCCCGCGATCGATATAGGTAAACCGTTCGTTACACCAGCGCATTTTTTTCAATTCTTATCTACATTCTGAAAAAGGGTTACCTGGTTGGCCGAGCGTGTCTCGATCGAAACTTCAAAATGGCCCAGATGACAGCAAAGCCCGCCGCGCTCTATTAGGCATCCCCCTGAGGTTTCAGTCCATAGGCCCCGTGAAATGCCGCAAGCTGTCCTGGTCGCGACGTCTGCCGCGATTGGCCTGAACTTGCGACCAATTTCAAAGGCGAGGCTTGCAGGCTCCCGTTGAGACGATGATCTGGCGAGGGTACTTTCCCGCGGCGTCCCGGCACATCCAAAAAAGAGAAAGTCCCGACGGTGGCCCATCGGGACTGGGGAGCATCTGCCTGAGGGGGTTCTCTAGGCGTGATCTGCTTAGGCTCTTGGTTGTCGCACGCCATCCCCCGATCGCGGGGTCGGTGTGACTGGCACGCCACACACGTAGACAAAACGGACCGGCTGGCGAAAGCGCGGTTGAAAGATAATGTGACCGCCACAAAGAGCACCCGCGAGCAGACTACGCTCTGAGAGGATTTACAAAAGGGGAGCGTGAAATGGGTAGTCAGTTGCGTGGCGATGCATACCAGTCAGAGTCAGTCATTCCGTTTGCGCCAGCTGCGAAAAACTCGGCTTCTCCCGACAATGCCGATCAACTGGATAAAGCAGGGCACACCATTCTGAGATTGCTTCACAAGGCCGCCGGCGTGGCCGAAGCAAATAGTCAGCAGGCCCTGGAGATGGCCCAGAAGCTTTCCCATCAGCTTCGCGCAGCCGAAGATCGGATCGCGGAATTGGAGGCTGAGGTTGGAATTTATCAGGACAAAGCCGATCGCGCGGAGCAGTGGCTGCACAAGGTCTACACGGAGATCGAGGATCGATTTCTGCGGCAGGACGACGGTCGGCGTGGCGGGACCGGAGCTCCCCAACGAGGGCAGGGCGTCAAGGCTGCGCGCTAAGCAGGAACCCCAAGCGCGGGGTTGCTTAACGCGCTTGGGGCCCGGAGCGAAGCAACGTACGGTCGGCGGTTCAAGCTCTCCGCGGCACGCGCCTCGCGACGAACGACCTTTCGGCCTCGCGCAGCGTAACGTTGCCAGGCACCACGGCCACGCCCTGTCGGCATTCAGCCATTGTCGGAAATGTGCGACCCGGGTCTACGGTATGGGATGGGCCGTGATGCATGAAAAATGAGAATGAGAGCGTAGGTCATATGTTGATGCGTCTCCAAGTTCGCCCGTGGCTTTTGGCTAAAACCACTCAACGCCGAACGGTTCCAACTTGCGCAAGATCGCTACGGTGCTGACGCCAAGCACCAAAAACTTGAGCAAGTTGGCCAGCGGCCTCGGGATGGGTCTTTCCGGCAGGAGCGCGCACGACCGATCTGGCATCCGATGACCCCCGCACTGTTAGCCACCTAGCTTGAGTGTGAGCTCAGGAACCCCGAGGCGCAATGCGCCCAGGGGTTCTGAAGTTTTGGGGCGATAGTGGCGAGCAGCACACGACCTAATGGTTTGTCGTCGGCCAGGCTAGTTGGAGTTGGCGTCCGCGGCGATGCGCTTCGTTTGAGAGGCGGGGTTTCAATCAGCCTTGTTTAGAATCGATCGAGCTACCACAACTGCCGCTCGGCGATGTTGGATCAGCGTATCCAGACATCGCGCGCCAATCGCGTAAGAGGGATCGATCGTAAGCTCAGCTTTGAGGCTCAAGTGCAGGTCGTCAATGAGAGCCAAAAGTTCGTGTTGCACACTTAAAGGTAGCGGCTCGTTTTTGTAAGCAAGAACAAGATCACACACTCCACTGAGCGAGATATTCAATTTTCTGACCCGAAGCGTGGGTGGAGGCGTGTCAAACTCCCACCGGTCGAAAATTCGGACGGCGTCGCCGAAGGCTTGGCGCACGTCCTCTGGCATCGTTTCAGGCGCCTTATCTGACCCATCCGTAGTGTCGTCCTCAAATTGTATGGATACGGCCCATTGCTCAGCTTGCTCCAAAGAGGGGTTGGCTCCAACGGCCCATTGCGTCCGCTGAACCAATCGCAACCCCTTTTGCTGAACCCACCACTCGTGTGCTTGGCGATTGGCTTCGGATTGAGTGGGGGCGCTAAATATTTGCTCTCTGCTCACTTGCCCTTTCTAGACTTCACGGCGACTGGGCGCCAGCTTTGGCCGCTCTCGCTGATCCCCCGACAGCCGCCGCAGTTGGACTTACGTGACCGGCCTAGCGACCAGTCTCGATTGTGACGCCGACCATCGAATTCGGCAGTGCGGGAGATGTGACCTTGACCTTGATGACCCGCACGAAACGTAGACCGTTCGGATAGCGCTCCAACAGCTCCACCTTGGCGTCCTCAGGAATGGCTTGGCAACCGTTCGTGGCCGCTTCCGCTGGAGTGGAAGCAAGCACACCGGCAGCAAGTATCGCGGCGAGTGCGTCGCGATCCACACAAAGGGGCTGACCAGGTGCGACGCTCAGATGATCAACAGCGGAGGTGGTTGCAGGGGCATCCGTCGGGGGTTGTGGCGCGTTTCCTGTTTTCGCCTTCGCTGCTTCATCAGCTTTCGCCTTCGAACGTTCTCTCAGAGACGCGAAACAATCCCGCCGCTGGACGGGCTCCTGAATGGCGCGGCAGCGCAACGCTTCCTCCTTCGTCACGGCTGGGGCAACGTTAGGGCTTCCGATTACAAGCGGGACAGCTGCGATTACAGCCACTCCTATAGCCTTGATGTTGGACTTACCAAAAGACACCGCGTTCTCCAAATCGGTCGTTAAGCCCGGCGCCCTCCCGCCAAAGGGTACCGACGGCGCGCAAAAAACGCCAGCGGCTGCCCGCCGCGATCCTTCACTTCATGATGAAGCATATGTCTTTGGTGGTCGTCGACGGACGGCGGCCGGAAGCAGCGATCGCTAGGCATCAGGCCAAGAAGCGCGCCTCGGTCTGCAACCATTCGCCGATGATGCGGGCGCGCTGCTCGCGATCGGTCGGCCAAGTCTGCGGAAAGACGTAGTTGGCGACCTCGTCGCTTTCGATGCCGAGGGCGTCTTGGATGATCTTGGCGGCCTGATCGCCGTCACTGCAGTCGATAGCCCGTTCGAGCACGTTATTCATTTACGCCACTCCTCTTCAGCCTCCCGCTTTACTGCCGGCGCCGCCGGGTTTTTGACCTTGATCCAGTGCTCTGAGCGCCCGGCGCGATATAGCGAGCCGAGCCGCTTCGACACGATACCCTCGCAGCCGAGCTTGCAGGCGTGGTGGAACACGATTGAGCCTTCGACGTCGAAGGTCCGATTGTAGGCAATGCCGGGATGCGGCCGGCGCAGCAGCATCTTAAGAGCCGCTTTGCGTTCCTCAAGCGGCCGATCGCGCATGTCCTGACCGTTTAGTTCGAGCAGGTCAAAAGCGCAAAGCGAGGCCACGTGGTCGTAGTGCCGACACCGAATGAGATCGAACACCGACAGGCCCTTATCGTCACAAATGATCGCTTCGCCGTCGATGATGCATGATTGAGCTGAGAGGACGTTCAAGGCGGCAACGACAAGCGGAAAGCGGCCGGTAATGTCGTATCCGCTGCGGGTGATGAGGCGGACGCCGACGGCATTCTTCCGCCGATAATGCGGAAGCCATCGTGCTTGATTTCATGAATCCAGTCGGCGCCCGTTGGCGGCGATTTTGCCGGTCGGGGAAGGCAGGCCTCGAAGGGGGGAATTCGGCGGCTCAAACGCCGTCGAAGCTCATGAAACGCGGACATAGCGGCTTAAAGATACTTATCGCGTCGGCGGAGTCAAGTCGCTTTAGAGCGACCACGGTCCCGCGGCACGTTCGGGCGATAGGTGTCCGAAATCGGGCCTGACGCCACCACTATCTAAGCGGAAACCCCAAGCGCGGGGTACACGCGCTTGGGGCCCGGAGCGAAACAGCGGGACAGGAGCTTGGCGGCCTCTGGCGCCATCTCGCTCGCGAATAACTAGAGCACGCGCGCCGCTACAACTCCACTACGATCGGGGCTCCGCGGTGCGTGCCGGGACGTCCGTGACGCAATTGATTTCATTTACCTGCCCGCTTCCATTTCTGAGTGCGACCCGACTTCCGCAACAGAAAATACTTCAGGACGAATTTGCCTTCGCAAGTCGGCAGTGGTCCACCGCATGCACGGCACGTTAGCCCACGATCAACTGTTTCTGGGCCGGCGTCGACTTTGACAATTTGATAGACAGCATCGCAGTTCGGACAATGGAACAACGGTCGCTTTTCGCGCGGCATGGATGCCCCCAACGCTGGCGCTAAGCTATCTTCCCGCTGACGACGCACCGTCGATAGGCGACAACGCGTCACGCGATTGTCGTCTATTTGTGTGCAAACCTTCAGCGTCCCAAGAGTACTCCCCGCTAAGAGCCCCGGCATTCCTACGAGTGCCGGGGTCACTTTTGGCCGCCTCAGTTGAATGGTGGTTCCGATGACGCGCGCTTCATCGATCTGTTTGAGCACCATCTCGACGAACGCAATTGTAGGTCTGGTTGCAGCGGATATAACGGAGCTTCGGCGAAGGAGAATATCCGCCATCTGACTTGGTAGGAGTGCGCGACAACACGATTGCGCCGTGACCTAAATCCGTTATCTGAGAATGAAACTCGTCGATGTAATCGCCCTTAGTCGTGCATCGTTCGTCGAACTCGACGCTCGTACCCTGAGACGTGATATTCGTAGCGTCGCAATAGGTTGGTTGGTAGAGATAATCGATCCCGCGCTCGCAGATCCCGAGTAGTTCGTATGGGCGTGCTTCGCTGGGAGTTCGCTTGCCACCACCTGATAGTTCCTTTTTGCAGGCAACGCTCGGTGGCGCGGCGCCACCTTCAGCCGGCGCCCAAATGCCGGTGAAATTCTTGAGTAACTCAAGGCGTTCGGCGTGAGCCGCCGACGACACCAGCACTAGCATTACTAGCAGCATCTTCCTCATCATAACCTCGGGCTGGGCACGGAAAGACACTCCTACACAACTTTAAATTCATCGCGGTAAGGCCGAGCTTACGCCGCATGCCAGGGTCGCAAGATACGTTGCCGTGCGCCTGAATGCGAGTCAGCGTGGGCCTAGGAACCAAAGCTCACGGGAACGCATTGGGAGGGTGGACGGGGAATTTCATGTCAGCCCCCCAGCCCAGTGTTTTCCCGTCTAAGCCTCGTCCTAGTGGCGGGGCTTTCCATTTTTGCTCGGTTGCCGGTGTAGCTCCGGCAGCTTAGCGAAGTTGACTGCCATGCGCCCCATGGCGGGCGCGCTCAATCCTGACCTGCATAAGAAAGCCCTCTCGATCGCACATCAGGCCCACGCCGGGCGGCCAGGTGGCTAGCAAACGGAGGTCTTCGACGGTCTTTGCATCGAGCGGGACGCCGATTTCGAGCTCAATCTCCAGATCGGCCGGAAAGTCGATGAGTACCTCTCGCACCTGTTCGATGTTCTTTGGAATGAGCTTTACGTTTGCCACCGAATACCCGCCTCGTTGGTTTGGAAAGGATACGCGTCGTTATCGTCTTCGAGTTTCCGGGTGACGGAAAGCGGCGGCTATCGCTCGCCGTTACCTGAGAACCGCGCTCGGGCAGGATCTGCAGTCACCGCTGATTGGTCAGCAGCCTTGATAAGACTTTCTCCGAGAGTCCGGACCAATTGTTGAGCCAATTCTGCGGGCATAAGTAGGCGACAAGCTACTGTTCCCCGAAACTTTGGTGCGCTATTCCCGCTGAAAAGATCGTTGGTGTCTGGCCGTATCGTCGAGAAGGTGACTTGGACCATACCTCCCATATTTATGACGTTGAAGGGACCGTTGATGAACAACTCAGGAACGTTGCTGGGATCGGAAATTTCAATCGGACCTGTTGGAGGTTGCATGATTGGCATTGTAATCACCTCTCGCGGTTAGCTTTCGGACGTCAGACATGCTCTGCCAGAGCGTCATCGCCGCGACGGGTGATCCGATATTGGATCAAATCGCGACCTGTCGTCCGATCGATGACGTAGCCGCCCTTCACCAAACGTAGCAGCGCAATCCCAGCGTCGCAGCCGCGAATGATTCTTCCGCGTTCACCGGCGCCCCTCAGCTGTTTCAGAAACTCCAGATCTTCGTGCGTCAAAATCATTTGGTGAAATCCAAGGGGACGGTTGAAAGCGGTATAGCACAGTGGCTTCGGCCGCACTTGGTGGGCTGCAGTCGAATCCCACTAGCCCTAGCTGCTTGACGCTCGTTCCCGATACGTTCTCATAGGGGATGAGCGTGATCTCGCATATATCCCCTTTGAACATGTACGCGGAATCGTATATGTTTCACCACTCCCCTACCGGCAGTATTAATTGCCAGTCGGGAGCATGGGGATCGGCGACATGGGGAAGGAAGTCAGACAATTTCTTCGCCTCGCTTGGGGCGAATGGTCCAGTCGCGTGACCGGCTCGCTCAGTGCCTTGCTTGTCCTGCTGGGCCTCAGCATCAGCATCGCAAGCGCTTTCGGCGTAAAAATACCGAGTGAGTCGATAATACAAATAGCCACTTGGTGCTTAGCCGCAGTCTGTGGAGGTCAGGCAGCATTTTCTGTTTGGGTCCGCGAAAAAAGAAAAGTTACAGAACTAACTGAGCGCATAAGGCCAAAACTGAAATGTTCTTTTGGAATGATAGATTACGGATGCGTCAGGCCAAACACGAAGTTTTCTCCACGACCTGAATTCGGCACCATTAGTAATATAGACGCAGATTTTACCCACACGACGGTAATGGCGCCTGTACCAATCGATCCGCCTGCCGCGACGTACTACAGGTTAAAGGTCGAATGTGATGGCGTGGAATCTGTATCTAATTGCCGCGGACGAACTCGAGACAATTGCCAAGAATGGTTCACCGGTTAATTGGGAGCCCTCTCTATTGCCGTTTGCTTCTGCTCATTCCGCTGACGCCTTGGCAAAACGCATTCACAAGGGCTCTCCTGAATTTTTAGACCTTATGTTTATTGCTGATTCCAATATGGCTTTCCTTACTCCACCAAATTTTCGTGGCTCTAGTTCTGTCGATTGGCTGAGCCTTTTACGCGATCCAGCAATTTACAATATGAGGATAAACATTCTTTCCGACGCGCCGACTATTGCCGTTGATGTTTCTTTCAACTGGACTGGTAATCGGGCGACTTCCGAAATTTACGTGCCGCGCGGCAAGTCTGTAAATTTGGAGCGGTTTGACCGCCCCCTGCATATGCCCTTACTAGCCAAGGGATCGGGCTGAGGGCGCACACATGCCAGCGTTTCACCTGCCGAGTCTGTTTGCCGAGTTGCCTTGGCCTGTTCGGTGGCTGCTTATTGGGGGAGGATCGCTCGTGAGTGCTTTTTCCAGCCGCCTTCCGGAAGTGTGGCAAGATGTGGGGCTTTATAGTGGATTGTCGGCGATTGCTTACGGCCTACTCGCCACCGCATGGCATCATGGTCATACTTGGCATGATGAGCGCAGAAAACGTGGGAGGTCTGGACTGGATTCCTTTTACTTCATAGCACCCTGTCCCGCAGCACTTATATTTCATTATCAATAGGGCGGCAAACTCCGACGCGCCGGAAGTAATTGGACAAGAGCAATTTGCCTTCATCCAAGAATGGGAAGCGCAAGATGAAAAGCAAAAATGAAGTCCGCTTTGATCGTCTTCTAAGGGCTATGGTCATCCAACCCGAACCTTTGGAAAAGCAGCAAGGAGACAATCAAACATCAACTCCGGGTTCTGGCGCAGGTTATGGCGATACTCGAACTCGCGAAGGTAAGTCTGCAAGTGCTTCTTCGAAACCCAAACGTAAGTCCCGCTGATCCCGCGCTTTACGTTGGCCCAAAAGCCTTCAATCGTATTCGTGTGAACGTCGCCACGCACATACTCCTTCGCTGAGTGATCGACGGCTTGGTGATCGTAGCCGTATTTCTCCGTCAGCAATCTAAAAGCCGAACCTTCGTCCGTGTAGATTTTTGTTCCCGGCTTCACGTAAGTTACGACGTGCGGAATGATGTGCGCCTTGGTGCGCATCTGGACGCGGCGAGTTAGCACGTCGCCGTTGCGCTCTACGATCCCGAATACCATCGCCTTGTCATCGTGGCCCGCGGCGTCCTTGCCGCCGATGAATGTTTCATCGATTTCGACCGTCTTGCCGGGACCGCCAAGTGGAAAGTCGCCCTGAACGTAGCCCATGTACTTGCGGATCAGATTACACATGCGCCACGCCGTTTTGTACGTGACGCCAAGCTGGCGCTGTACTTCCTTGGCGGCCACGCCGTTCCGCGAAGCGCAGAATAGGAACATGACGTAGAACCAGTCCCGCAGCGGCGTGCGCGTGCTCTCGAATGGCGTCCCGGCCGTGGGGTAGACCTGATAGCCGCAATGCTCGCACTCGAATGAGCGCCGCGCTTTGACCCGGTAACAGGTCGCCTGCTTTTGGCATTTGAAGCAGGTCAGCCGCTCGCCAAACCGGACGCGCATCAGGTGGGTTAGGCAGGCGTCCTCATCCGGGAACTGCTTTTGAAACTGCCTGATATTTGGACCTTTCCGGGCCATGGAACTCTCCCAATGCCCCGACCGCTGGGTACTGTATCAGGCTTTGTTCTACATGTCTAGAGGGGATATATGGGCGTGATCTTCGAGATCAACCGAGACTTCCCTTATCAAGTCGCACTGTCTTTCGACGAGATCGCGATGGAGGTGCTGGCGTGGCTTGATGATCGCTCGTTCGAATGGGACATGTTCGTCGACTTGCCTGCGGGCGCGGTGCGGTACTGCTTTCGCTCGCTGGCAGACGCAACAGCATTTAGGCGGCGGTTCGTGGATGCGACGCAAAGGCGAACTGTCGTCGGCGGGAATTGACCGCGGCTGGCCGCACTAGATCGTGCTGCCGGCACGTATGTGCGAACGCGACGGCTACAACGAGATACACGAGTTCTGTCGAGACCTGACGCTCTGCTCCCGAGGCCATGCGCTTTATCACGACGGCCAGTGGTTTCACGTCTACTGCTTCAAGGAGGCAGTGGATGCGCAAAAATTCATGGAGAGGTTTGGCGGCGAGAAGTTCGATCCTATCGAGCGCGGCCGCGGCGCCGATTGGGCGAGGTGGAAGAAGGGTTAACACCGGCCGCAGCGCGTGTGGCCATAGGGGCGCGACGATCCAGCGGTCCTTCGACGGCTGTCCACGGGGACCGTACAGTTAACAGATATTTAAATCGAAGCAGATCATCATAATCGCACAATTGCACTGACTTTATTTTTGCTGCCTGCAACAGGAGTTACCTGCCCGTTGTCATCCATCGTAAGGAAGAATGGGCCACCGCTCATGTGGAAGAGAATTGTAGCACTCGCCGTCGCATCGCAATTACTTATAGATGGAGCGTGTGCCGTGGGTTGGACCGCGGCTCGCGCCGAATACTGCCAATACGGCGATTACATTGATGTCAAAAAATGTGATGCTTACGAGCTAGCGACCGTAACGATCAATTTGATTATATCGACAGTCAATGCGACTTTGCCCACGTTAGCCTTCTTCGCCATCGTTGCTGCGTGTATGCTCACATGTTCGCTGCACAAATCTAACGATACTTTAAAACGGTTTGCTTTCGCCCGTGGTGCTGGCCACAATGCTTGCTTTAGCCCGGCCGAACGGATGACCAACGCCGGCTTGGGGATGCCGGGGTCAAGACCGGAAATTACGGGTTACGATACGAAAGCAGCCCGCGCCCCCGCCTTGGCTAACACGGTCGCGTTCCTCGAATTGTCGGGGTCAGACGTTTCGGCGCACCGCATTTCGGGGCCACACACGGCTAGTTTGGTTTTGCGAGCGGCGATCTTCCATTCAAGAAAAATGCAAGTGTGGCCATTCCTTCGTTTAACGCACCTTGCGGTGGATTATGCGGTCTATAGGCTAAGACCGATACGCCAAGGCTGATGCATGCAAGGAAAAGTGCGCTGATCGCCACCATCGACCAACCGGTTCCCCATTGCGGAACGCGATGTCTACCTTGCCCGATTAGCGTTGCCGGCGTGCGCTGGTCCATCGCGGCATCCTCAAAGCTAAAGAAACCCCTCGACTTTCATAAAATGTCGGTACCGGAAACATCAGTTCCGCCGAGACCAGGCACGCCCAACTGATAAGTACTCTGCGGTAACAAATGTTCAGCGGTTTTTTCGCCCATGCCGCGAACAAAGGGTGCTAGCGGACGGATTGAACGTCGCGCCGACATTTATGCCCTCATGCGGCAGGGTTTCGATGCAATAGAGCCAACCGCGACCAACGTTGAAGAGAGCGAGATGCGCGGGAAGACTGTTGTTATCACGGGCGGCACGTCTGGAATTGGTGAGGTCGCCGCGGTACTATTGGCGAGGCTGGGGGCCCGTATTGTCTTGGTCGCGCGAGACAAGAGCCGCGGCGACGCGACCCTCGCTCGGCTTCGCGAGAGCGCGCCTGGCGTTGCTCACACCATACATTTTGCTGATCTCTTACGCCTGACTGAAATGAAACGCGTGGCGGCCCAAATCGCCGCCAGCGAGCCGCGCATCGATGTGCTGATTAATAACGCGGGCGCATTATTCGCGAAGCGGCGAACTACGGAGGATGGACTTGAACGTACCTTCGCGCTCAATCACATGGCCTATTTCGTTGTGACAGAAGGATTGCGCGAGCGGCTCTTAGCTTCGAGCCCTGCGCGCATCATCAATACGGCCTCCTCCGCGCACCAGGGCTCGAGGCTAGATTTCGACGATCTTCAATCGGCGAAGAGCTTCGGAGCCATGAAAGCCTACGGTCGTTCGAAACTCTGCAACATCCTGTTCACGCGTGAACTCGCTCGCCGCTTGAACAGCACGGGTGTTACGGCGAATTGTCTGCATCCCGGTTTCGTCGCTACGCGTTTCGGCGACCAAAGCGGTGGCTGGATGTCGCGCGCTGTTTCGCTTGCCAAGTTTTTCGCGATATCTCCGGCCAGCGGCGCACAAACAATTGTCTATCTCGCGTCCTCGCCGAATGTGGCAAACACGACCGGACAATACTTTTATCAATCTGTGCCAGCGAAACCGTCGCCGGAGGCCCAGGACGACCAAACAGCTTTATTGCTCTGGCAGCGCAGCGCGACAATAGCCGACGTGAAGGAGTGGCCTTAAGCTGCGACGTAGAAGCCACGAGACCCTCGCGCCGTAAACCCACGGCCTGCCGTTGCGCGGTATGGCCGGCACCAGAGCACGCCCTTCGCATGGTTTGGTGTCCACCTCTGAATGGCGCCTTTAGTCGTGCGCCTTCCCCCTGTAAAACAGGGGATCAGCATCGACCGGGAACCGGCACGACCGGTGGAAGGAGAGCATACCCAGACCTCGATTGGCGCGATGCCGGCGCAGAGATTCGAGCGCAGCGAACACGGCAAGCTTAAGGCGTTTATCTCTTACAGCCGAGACGATCTCGACTTTGCTGATCAGCTCGATATCGCCCTTCGCCTTTTGGGTTTTGAGACATCGCTCGACCGCCACGCAATCTCGGGCGCCGAAGAATGGCGGCAACGCCTTGCTACTCTCATTCGTGAGGCCGACACGATCGTATTTGTGCTGTCGCCCTCGTCGGCTAATTCGGACATTTGCGCTTGGGAGGTCAAAGAAGCCACGCGCCTGCGAAAGCCCGCCGTCCATTCCAGTGGTCTGCCGCGCTGTCGACGGAGTGCATCCACCGCCGCAGCTGCGAGATCTCAATTATATCTTCTTCTATCGCGAGCCAAAGTCTCCTGGCTCAGGCGGGCTAATTCGGATTGTCTGCTCCTAGCCTTTCGGAGGGCGACGATCCCTAATGCTGCAGCGATCGCGCTTGCAAAATAGGCTGCGGTTACAAGCGTGAGTTGCCAATCGCCCAAAACAGCTATCTCCGGCCCTAGCCCGTAGGCGTCCAGTAAGCTGCTCCACGCTTTAACAATCCGTTGCGTTCGACGCCTGCGCCTCGGCTTCGATTCAATGAGACAGAACAGCGCGGCATACCGCGAGCGCGTAAGCGAAAAACCCCAGCGAGAGTGTCCCGTGCCGGCTGATGCACCTGTCCGCCCCGGGACCATGCGTTGGGCCAAGTCACTCCCACCGCGTCGCGACGTGTGCTAATTAAATGCGCAGGCAGAAATTTAATTCGCTGAGACTTCTCCCACGAGTATGGGGATGCAAATGATTGAACGTAGTCCGATTTACTATGCCAAAATTGATAGCCAGAGGATTGGCTACATTGAGGGCATGGAAGCATTCGATTTGTGGGGCAACAAGCGTTGCAACTACAACCCAAGCACCGGCAATCTTCTTGAACTCGATAGTGGAAGGACGATCGGGCACGTTTCTTTGAAAGGTTATTTCGTTGGATCGTCGTGGGTTGCTGACGAACTATTTCGCCGACCCGTCGCTGTGGATTCGCCGACGACCTCATCCGACCAGCCGGGCACGACTGATTCTAATGGGTCAGTGGCTCCAACGGATATGGTATCGACGGTTGAATGTATTTCATTGGTGATTTCACCCGACGAGCCGGTGACGGCTGACCCGACTGGATCAGTGACTTCACCCGACGAGGCAGCGACGGTCGAGCCTGCCTCTGTGATTTCACCCGACGAGCCAGTGACGGCTGACCCGGCCATGTTAGCAACTACACTCAACGAGATGAACGCGTCCGGCTCCGCGGTGCCAACAGAAGAGCCGACCGCACCCGGTCCCGCCGCGTCGTTGACGACGCCACTCGGAGACACGCCCGCCGCCGACTACTACTCCGTGCGTGCAACCTCGATCGCGGAGCCGGCCGCTGCCAAACAGGCGGAAACTCGGTTGTCGATTGATGTCGAGAGACAAATCAATGAAATGATGCGGATGACGCTGGCGATGAAATCACTCGAACCTAAATCCCAAACAGTGAAAGACGTGGCAATGCGAATGCGTGAGCATTTGGCGGGTCTGCGAAGGCCGCGTCCGCGCACCAGGATGGTCAAAAAAGTTGATTTAATTCAAACGCGCTCGGGCCATGAACGAGCCTGATTGCCCTACGACCTGTACATTTGAGTTCCCTCGATTGTCGCGGCGCGTGCGCGTAAGGGACTAGTGGATGTACGACTACATTGTCGTAGGTGCCGGATCGGCAGGCTGCGTTGTTGCTGCACGCACCGCGGAGCGTGGTGCGAAAGTGTTGTTGCTTGAAGCGGGTGGCAGAGACGATTCGCCGCTCATTCGAATTCCCGCCGCCTACCCTGCGCTACAAGACACCCATATGGACTGGGGTTATCGCACGGTTTCGCAGCCCCAGCTAAACGGGCGCCGCATCTTCTGGCCGCGCGGGCGTGTGCTGGGAGGATCGAGCTCGCTCAACTACATGTGTTACGTCCGTGGCAACCGTGGCGACTACGACCATTGGCGCCAATTGGGCAATGTCGGGTGGGCCTATGACGATGTTTTGCCCTATTTCAAACGTGCCGAAAAGAACGAGCGGTTAAACGACGATTTTCACGGCACCAGCGGTCACGTCTCGGTGCGAGACAACCGCAATCGCCGTCTCGGCGAGCTTTTTATCGAGGCGTCGGTTGAGCAGGGGCTCCCCTACAATGAAGACTTCAATGGCGCTGAACAAGAGGGCTGCGGCATCCTGCAATGCACGATCGATGATCGTGGCCGATGCAGCGCGGCGGTAGCATACCTTCATCCTGTCGCCCATCAGCGCAACCCTACCGTCGAGACGAATGCATTAGCCACCCGCTTGATAATCGAAAAGGGCCGTGCGGTCGGCCTTCAATATTTGACGCCGCGCGGGCTGGAATCAGCGCACGCTGGTGTCGCAGTCGTCTTGTGCGGGGGCGCGATAAACACCCCGCAGCTTTTGATGCTGTCAGGGATCGGCTCGGCTGACGAACTTCGCGCGGCCGGCATCGAGCCAGTGCATGATTTGCCGGGTGTCGGCCGGAACCTCCAGGATCACCTCGGCTGTCGATTACGCTGCGAAATCAACGAGCCGCTTACAATCTATGGAATGTCGCCGGACGAATTGCGGACGGCCCAACTCGAATGCCTCGAGCAGGGCACCGGCCCGCTCGCGACCAATCTCTTCGAGGCCGGCGTTTTTGCACGTTGCGATGCGGCTTCTTCGTACCCCGACCTGCAGATTATGTGCATAAGCACATTCGGTACCGAACCCGACGGCGCCGCTCCCGACCGGCACGGCGTCATGCTCGGGCTTTGCGTGCTCCGTCCACGTTCGCGCGGCGAGCTGCGGCTACGTTCCGCCAATCCGCTCGACAGGCCCGCGATCGATCCGAAGTACCTTAGCGACCCCGACGATCTGCGCCTGACGTTGCTCGGCCTGCGCCTCGCCAGACGGATCGCGGCGAGCCGCGCGTTTGCGAAAGTCGTTGCAGCCGAAGTCTGGCCGGGACCGAGCGCAATTTCGGACGCTGATCTCGCGTCTTATGTACGTCGCACGGCCAGCACTTATTTTCATCCCGTCGGCACCTGCAAGATGGGCAGCGACGAAATGTCGGTAGTCGATGCCGCGCTCCGTGTTCATGGCATCGAGGGGTCTGCGGGTCGCGGATGGATCAATCATGCCGACGCTTGTTAGCGGCAACACGAACGCACCAATTATTATGATCGGGGAAAAGGCGGCCGATCTCTTGCTCGAAGCCTAATCCCCGCCTCTCCGGAATTTCGAGTTAACAGGTCCGCAGCGATCGAGTTCGTGAAATCCGAAATTTCACCCCGCCAAAAATCCTTGAACCGCGTCGGCGACGGCTCGGTGTAGCGCACCGTGTGCTGGATGTTCTTGGTACCCAGTCAGTCTTGCAGCGCCGGGGTGTTGTGAGCGCTGTTAGCGAGCGAGAGCCGGCGTGTTATCCTGCACGCCGGGTTTGGGAGGTCAACCGGGAGCACCTGAACGTCATGACCAGGAGTTTGTTGGCATCCGCATTGCTGGCGTCGGAGTTGCTAACGAGCGGCGCGGCGATTAGCGCCGAGCAATTCGCCACGGCGGAGGAAGCGCGGGCTATGCTCGATCGCGCCGCCGCCGCGGTCAAGGCCAATGAGGGCGCAGCGCTGAAGGCGTTCAATGATGAGAAAAACAAGAGTTTCCGCGACCGCGACCTTTTCGTCTTTTGCTTTAGCTTGCCCGATGGGAATATCACGGCCTATCAATCACCGCTGATGCTCGGGACTGATGTCCGAGAATTGAAGCTAGAAAAGGATCCGATCGGGCAACGCGCCTACGACTTGGTCACTGGCGCGTCGCAAGGCGACGTGGTCTCCTTCGACTACAGTTTCCCGAAGCCTGGATCTAAACAACCGGCTACCAAGCAGTCGCTGGAAACGCATATCGGCAAACAGGCGTGCGGCGTGAGCTACTTCAAGTAGCAAGGTGCGGGTTGTGCAAGAGCTTATGCGCGTCGAGCTACTGTCTTCGCCAATTTTCAAGTTTAAAGGTTCCTAATTCGCTCCTCGTTTCGGCCACCTTTCACCTGGCGTAGCGGTGGATGTCAGACGTTGATGATCGGTGTCGGCTGGTAAGCAACAAACTTCCAGGCGCCCTGCTCGCGCACCCACACAGCGAGATAGCGATTGTCAACGTGCAGCATCGTGCCGGCCACCAAAACCTTGGCCGTCATCCGTCCGGTCACGAGCGCGGCGCTGTCGACAACTAGAATGCGGTCCGCCGGGTGCGTAATGTCAAGGTAGGTAAAGTAACGGCTCCCGACCTTGTGCAGATAGCTTGCCTTGTCGTCGTGGTCGGCTTTTGAGTGCGTGTAGATGAGATCATCCGAACAGAGTTCGTCGAGTACTGCGGCATCGCCCGCGATCATGGCTCGATATCGCCTTTCCTCGAGAGCTCTGATTTCCTCGGTCGCTTCGTCGTTCCGCATACGTCATGCTTTCGTGCTGGATGCTGGGTGCCAGAAGCCCGAGCGCGGCCGCAGCTCAGATACCCAGGAGCGCCTAGCACGGGCTGCGATTCTCAGCCCAAAGCCCCTTATTACAATTTGTCGCCGGAACCGAATAAGAGCCACTTATCGCAATTAATTTATTTATTTCAGTATCTTATTGACGCGCTCGGAGAGATTCGAACTCCCGACCCTCCGATTCGAAGTTTGATGGCAGAACTGCCTTTCGTTCTCGATCACCCAGTACGGCCGGCACGAGGCGGGATCTGGCCCTTCGAATTGTTACCCCGCTGATTACCCACTTGGTTTCGCGACAGCAGCTTGCCAATGCGATACACCGGTAATGCGTGCTTTAACTGGTGGGCGCACCAGGGCTCGAATCTGGGACCCGCTGATTAAGAGCCAGCTGCTCCGCCGGCGGCCTGAAGTGATGGTTCAGATCGCACTCACAATAGATCAGATTTTTGACAGCCGTTGGTCGGCAGCAACGCGCATGATTCCGGGTTATTCGCCGTTTGGGGTTAGGAGCGTACCATGGCTCAAAAGCTGGTCTTGAACGGCAGCGGCCAAAGAGTCGAGGGCCTTACCGCCTTGCTCGCGTTGGCAAGCCCGATAGTCGGGGTCACATGAGTCGCCTGAACATCACGGGAGCGGAGCGCGATACGACAGCCCCGGGCAAGAGCGCGCCTGTCTTCGCGCTCGCCTTGCGATCTATGTCTGGTTATGCAGCGACCTGCTCGCGCGGGCCGTCAACAATCGGCTGTGCGAAATACCACGAGCGAAGGCTTGCGCCGTCGATCAAGGTGCGCTTGCCGGCTTGGCGGGCTAGAATGGTGCCGGCGGCGACCAGGCGACGTAAGGATCGCCGTGAGATGCCTACGTAGGCGGCAGCGTCTGCGGGGGACAAGGCTAGAGGTTCGGTCATCGGAATGCTTTCCGCAGCAACGCCTTGGCGCTGCAAAAATGCGGAAGCTCCCGCCTAGTCAAATGTGAATGCTTCGATGTTTTTTTGGGCTAGACCATACGGCCCGATCCCTGAAATTGGACCTATGCCCTACGACCCTTATACACGCATCATATCCGGCCCACAATGGCCTCCGCCGGACGGAATTCATTGTGTGTTGCCAGTGTGTTGCGAAGCAGAAATCGCTAATGTTTTCAGAGTAATGTAGCCGCACTTGTTCCGGCCCTCTACGTTTTCGTTAAGACGTGGATGTCCGCGACAAGCGCGAGCATGACACTACAGGATAAATCGGCTCAGATCGGCGTTCTTCGCCAGGTCGCCGACATGCTTTTCGACATAAGCGGCGTCGATCTTGACGGTGTCGCCGTGCCGGTCGGGTGCGGCGAACGAAATCTCGTCGAGCACGCG
Organism: uncultured Alphaproteobacteria bacterium; assembly: GCA_963829395.1. Taxonomy (GTDB): domain Bacteria; phylum Pseudomonadota; class Alphaproteobacteria; order Rhizobiales; family Xanthobacteraceae; genus BOG-931. Next base: position 35,258 of record CAWHHX010000015.1, read on the forward strand.
CTCCATCACCGTTTGCAGGCGCCGCGCGCCGATATTCTCCACGCTTGAATTCACCGCCACCGCCATGTCGGCCACCGCGTCGATGGCGTCTTCGGAGAATTCCAGCGTCACGCCTTCGGTCCGCATCAGCGCGATATATTGCTTGATCAACGAGGCTTCCGGCTCGGTGAGGATGCGGCGGAAATCGTCGCGCGTGAGCGCCTTCAATTCGACGCGGATCGGCAGCCGGCCTTGCAGCTCCGGCAGCAGATCCGACGGCTTTGAGGTGTGGAAGGCGCCGGAAGCGATGAAGAGAATATGATCGGTCTTGACGCTGCCGTGCTTGGTCGCGACGGTGGTGCCTTCGATCAGCGGCAACAGATCGCGTTGCACGCCTTCCCGCGACACGTCGGCGCCGAGCCGACCATCGCGCGCGCAAATCTTGTCGACCTCGTCGAGGAAGACGATGCCGTTATTCTCCACCGCCTTGATCGCTTCCTGCGTCAGCTGCTCGGTGTCGAGCAGTTTGTCGGATTCCTCGTTGATCAGGATTTCGTAGGATTCGTGGACGCTTACGCGCCGCGTCTTGGTGCGGCCGCCGCCAAGCTTGCCGAAAATGTCGCCGATCGAGATGGCGCCGACCTGGGCGCCCGGCATGCCGGGAATCTCGAACAACGGCATGCCGCCCGACGATTGCACCTCGATCTCGATTTCCTTGTCGTCGAGTTCGCCGGCCCGCAGCTTGCGGCGGAACGCCTCCTTGGTGGACGCGCTGGCATTGGCGCCGACCAGCGCATCGAGCACGCGGCTTTCCGCGGCCTGTTGCGCGCGCGCCTCGACGTCCTTGCGTTTCCGGTCGCGCGTCAAGGTGATGGCGATCTCGACCAGATCGCGCACGATCTGCTCGACGTCGCGGCCGACATAGCCGACCTCGGTGAATTTGGTCGCTTCGACCTTGAGGAACGGCGCGCCGGCGAGCTTGGCAAGCCGGCGCGAGATTTCGGTCTTGCCGACGCCGGTCGGCCCGATCATCAGAATGTTCTTCGGCAGCACTTCCTCGCGCAAGCGGTCGTCGAGCTGCAGCCGGCGCCAGCGGTTGCGCAGCGCGATGGCGACCGCACGCTTGGCGTCGGCCTGGCCGACGATGAAACGGTCCAGCTCGGAGACGATTTCGCGCGGGGAAAAGTCACTCATCTCAATTAAGTACCATTGGATCACGTACCGTTTGGATCACGTACCATTAAAAGCGCGTCGCCATCGGGCGTGCTCACCGGCCGCTGTTTGCGAAAGCCGGCCTTTTCATAAGCCCTGATGGCCCGCATGTTCGCCGGGCTGGGATCGGTCAGCACCTGCGGCGCGCCGGCCTGCAGCAAGTCGTCGACGAACGCGCGGATCAACGCAGAACCATGGCCACGATCGATCATATCCTCTTCGCCGATGAACTGATCGATCCCGCGCGCGCCGATCGGCAGAGGGCCAAAACCATGATTGGCCCACGCCGTCGGATCGTAACACTGCAAATACGCGAACGAATATCCGTCGAGCGCGACAATGAACTGATCCATCGCCGGATGGTTCAAGTCTTCGCTCACCAGCGCAAATTGCTCGCCCGGGTCGCCCCACCATTGCGCGACGTGCGGCTTCGCTAGCCAGCGTTGTACGCTCGGAAGATCGGCAGCAGTCATGGGGCGAAACGCATATGGTGAGACCATCACTCAGCCGCTCTTCAACGTTTCGACGGTGACGTTGCGGTTGGTGTACACGCAAATGTCGGCGGCGATGTCGAGCGAACGGCGCACGATCGCCTCGGCGTCGAGCGGGCCGTCGGCGAGCGCCCGCGCGGCAGCCAGCGCATAGTTGCCGCCGGAGCCGATGCCGACGATGCCGGCCTCCGGTTCGAGCACGTCGCCGGTGCCGGTCAGGACCAGCGAAACGTCCTTGTCGGCGACGATCATCATCGCTTCGAGGCGGCGCAGGTAGCGGTCGGTGCGCCAGTCCTTGGCCAGCTCGACTGCCGCGCGCATGAGCTGGCCGCGATATTGCTCGAGCTTGCCTTCCAGCCGCTCGAACAGGGTGAACGCGTCGGCCGTGGCGCCGGCGAAGCCGCCGATCACGTCGCCACTGGCCAAGCGGCGAACCTTGCGCGCGTTGGATTTGACGATGGTCTGGCCGATCGAGACCTGGCCGTCGCCGCCGATGGCGACCAAATCACCCTTGCGAACGGTCAGGATGGTGGTGCCGTGCCAAGGGGCGGATGCGCCGGCAGCGCCGGATTCGACGGGATGCATAAGCTGAAAGGCCTTTGTTTAAGCCATGATTTAGGAGTTGGGCCGCAGCAATGCAAATGCGCCGCCGGAACGATTGGCGGCGCGCTCAAAGCCCTGATAAAAGGCGCGGCGCCCAGGAGCGAATACAATGCGTCAGGCGTCCGTCAAGCGGACCACCAAGGAAACCGCGGTCGAGGTCGCCATCGACCTCGACGGCGAGGGCCGTTCGTCGATCGCCACCGGCATCGGCTTTCTCGATCACATGCTCGACCTGTTGGCGCGTCATTCGCGGATCGATATCGAAATCAAGGCCAAAGGCGACCTGCACATCGATCATCATCACACCACCGAGGATGTCGGTATCGCGCTCGGCCAGGCGGTGAAGCAGGCGCTCGGCGACATGAAGGGCATCACCCGTTATGCCGACGTGCACGTGCCGATGGACGAGGCGCTGACGCGCGTGGCGATCGATATTTCGGGCCGGCCGTTTCTGGTCTTCAAGGCGGAGTTCGTGCGCGACAAGGTGGGACCGTTCGACACCGAATTGGTGCAGGAATGGTTCCAGGCCTTTGCCATCAACGCCGCGGTCACGCTGCATGTCGCCACGCTTTATGGCGCCAATGACCATCATATCGCGGAATCGTGTTTCAAAGGTTTGGCGCGGGCGCTCCGCGCGGCGGTGGCGATCGATCCACGCGCCGCCCACGAAGTGCCCTCGACCAAAGGTACGCTCGGCGGATGATGCGCTGTCCTCGCCGGCGAGGCTTTTAACAGCGGCCGAATACACGCGGCGGGATTCCGCCAGGGAATAACATCATGTCGGTTTATACGGTTCACGAGCCGCCATTGCGTGCAGCGGAGGCGTCGCCCGATCCGGAGCGCTTCGTCTTCGTACGCGATGGATTTTATTTTTGGGCGTTTCTGCTCACGCCGGTGTGGATGCTATGGCACCGGCTGTGGCTGGTGTTGTTGATCTATGTCGTCGTCACCGTCGGCATCGAAAACGTCATGCATTTTGCCGGGGTCGGCGTGGCCGCGGAATCCCTTGTTGTATTGTTGATATCGCTTCTGGTCGGCGCCGAGGCGGGCACGTTGCGCCGCTTCACGCTGGCGCGGCGCGGCTGGAGGCAAGTGGGGGTCGTCGGCGGCACCGACGCCGAAACGGCGGAACGGCGATTTTTTGACGCCTGGACCAATAATGCCGCGCCCGGCAAACCGGGTGAGCGGCCGGCTTCTCCGCATGTGCCGCCGCCGCTGCCGCCCATGCCGCACTCGCCCGACATCGTCGGCTTGTTCCCCGAACCGGGAGCAGCGCGGTGACCGTCGCCATCGTCGATTATGGCTCCGGCAACCTGCATTCAGCGGCCAAAGCGTTCGAGCGCGCGGCCCACGATGCCGGCATTGAACAGCCGATCGTCGTCACCAATGATCCGCATGTCGTTGCCGCGGCCGACCGCATCGTGCTGCCTGGCGTCGGCGCGTTCGCCGATTGCCGCCGCGGGCTCGATGCGGTCGACGGCATGGTCGAAGCGCTTGACGAAGCGGTGCATCAAAAAGGCCGGCCGTTCTTCGGCATCTGCGTCGGCATGCAATTGCTCGCCGAGCGCGGACGCGAATACGAAGTGACGGAAGGTTTGGGCTGGATCGCCGGCGAAGTCGATCGCATCACGCCGGCCGATCCGCAGCTGAAAATTCCGCACATGGGCTGGAACACGCTCAACGTCACGCGACCGCACAAGCTGGTCGAAGGCCTCGCGCTCGGGCCCGAGGGCCGGCACGCCTATTTCGTGCACTCCTATGCGTTCAAGGTGGCGCAGCGCGCCGATCTGGTGGCGGAGGCCGAGTATGGCGGCCCGGTCACCGCGATCGTGGCGCACGACAACGTGGTCGGCACCCAATTCCACCCGGAGAAAAGCCAGAAGCTTGGTCTGGCGCTGATCGCCAATTTCCTCACGTGGACGCCGTGATCCTCTTCCCTGCGATCGATCTGAAAAACGGTGAAGCCGTCCGCCTCGAACAAGGCGACATGGCGCGCGCGACGATCTTTCATCGCGACCCGGCGGAGCAGGCGCGCGCTTTCGCGGCGCAGGGCTTCGACTATTTGCATATTGTCGATCTTGACGGCGCCTTTGCCGGTCGGCCGGTCAATGCCGCCGCGGTCGACCGTATTCTGGCGACGGTCCGACTTCCGGTGCAGCTTGGCGGCGGCATCCGCGACCACGCGACCATTGAGGGCTGGCTGGCCAAGGGCATTACTCGCGTCATTATCGGCACGGCCGCCGTGCGCGATCCGGCATTGGTGAAGGCAGCGGCGAGGAAATTTCCCGGCCGTATCGCCGTCGGCCTCGATGCCCGCGATGGCAACGTCGCGGTCGAGGGCTGGGCGGCAACGTCGGAGCTTTCGGCGTTGGAGATTGCCAAAAGGTTCGAGGACGCCGGCGTTGCCGCCATCATCTATACCGACATTGCGCGTGACGGCATGCTCAAGGGCCTCAATATCGACGCCACCGTCGCGCTCGCCGGCGCTGTCGCCATCCCGGTGATCGCCTCCGGCGGGCTTGCTTCGATCGAAGACGTGCGCGCCTTGCTCATGCCGCGCGCCAAAAAACTTGCCGGCGCCATCGTCGGCCGCGCGCTCTATGACGGCCGGCTCGATGCGGCGGCGGCCTTGCAGCTCATCCGCGCGGCGCAGGCGGCCTGACACGTGTTCAAGGTCCGCGTCATTCCCTGCCTCGACGTGAAAGACGGCCGCGTCGTTAAAGGCGTGAATTTCGTCAATTTGCGCGACGCCGGCGATCCGGTCGAAGCCGCCATCGCCTATGACGAAGCCGGGGCCGACGAGCTGACCTTCCTCGACATCACCGCAAGCCATGAGGATCGCGACATCATGCTCGACGTGGTGCAACGCACCGCCGAGGCCTGCTTCATGCCGCTCACGGTCGGCGGCGGCGTCCGCACCGTCGACGACATCCGCGCGTTGTTGTCGTCCGGTGCCGACAAGGTATCGATCAATACCGCGGCGGTGGCGCGGCGCGCATTCGTCAAGGAAGCCGCGGAAAAATTCGGCGATCAATGCATTGTCGTCGCCATCGATGCGAAGAAGGTTTCAGGCGCGCCGGAGCCCGACCGTTGGGAAATCTTCACCCATGGCGGCCGCCACCCGACCGGTCTCGATGCGGTCGACTACGCCCGCGAAGTGGTGACGCTCGGCGCCGGCGAAATCCTGCTGACGTCGATGGATCGCGACGGCACGCGGCAAGGTTTCGATATCGCGCTCACCCGGGCGGTGGCCGATGCCGTGACGGTGCCAGTGATCGCCTCCGGCGGCGTCGGCAATCTCGAGCACATGGTCAAAGGCATTCGCGACGGTCACGCGAGCGCCGTGCTCGCCGCGTCGATCTTCCACTTCGGCGAGTTTTCCGTGCGCGATGCCAAGCAGTTCATGGCCAACGCCGGCTTGCCGGTGCGGCTCGATCCGTAAACGACGTCCATATCAGCCCGCGCGCTTCGCCCAGGCGATCGCGTTTTCGAGTCGGTCGTTGCCCCAGAACAGCTCGCCGTCCGACGTGATAAAAGTCGGCGCACCAAAAATATCCAGTTGCTGAGCCTCCGCGGTTTGCGACCGGAGCTTGTCTTTGATGGCGTCCGTTTGCGCCGCCGCAAGCGCCTGGTCGGGATCGACTTTGAGGCTCGAAAGAATAGCGCGAATGGTTTGCGGCTCGTCGATCCGCAGCCCGTCAGCAAACTCGGCGCGATAAACCGCGCGGCAGAAATCTTCGCCCCAAGAATTGTTGTGCCAAGAATCGTCATGCCAAAAATCTTTGCCAGCAGAATCTTTGCCAGATACGGCATCAAGACCGACCAGCGCCACGCGCGCGGCCAGCAGGCTTGATTGCGGAAACGGCTCCGGTCGCCGGAACGGCAGCTTCAGCGCGGCGCAAATCCGTTCGACATCGCGCCACATATGGCGCCCCTTGGCCGGAAAAAGATTGAAGGGCGACGTGTTCCAGCCCTGCGCCTTGAAGATCGGCCCGAGCAGGAAGGGACGGAAATGGACCTGAAGGCCGGCCGCACCGGCGAGCGTGCCGATGCGCATGGCGGCCGGATAGGAATAGATCGAAGCGAATTCGAACCAGAAATCGAGGACAGGTTGGGTCATCCGGTGATCCTAGTCCCCGCCAATGCCGCGCGAAATATCGTCTGAAGGCATCGATGCGGGCGGCCTCTCCCCGCCCGGACGGAGAGATGCTAAGGAACGCCCGACGAAGAGTCCAAAACAACTGCCCAAAGAACTACGAAAAGAACCGTCATGGCGTCATTCACCGTTCACGATCTGGAAAAGCGCGTACAGGACCGGGCCAAAGCGGAGCCGGGTGCCGCTTACACCCGCACGCTCCTTGACAAGGGCGTGGCGCATTGCGCCAAGAAGCTTGGCGAGGAAGCGGTCGAAGTCGCCATCGCCGCCATCGCGGAGGATCGCGACCGGGTGGTCGCGGAGACCGCCGACCTGCTCTACCACCTGCTCGTCGTTCTTCACGCCCGCGGCATCCGGCTGGCCGAGGTCGAAGCGGAGCTGGCAGAGCGCACGCGGCAGAGCGGCCTCGACGAAAAAGCCGCCCGCAAGGGCGGCTGAGGATAAACCACATGGAGCAGCGCACCGGGTCGGATGTCTCGCCGTATCGCGTCTTTTCGCGTGCGGAATGGGCGAAGCTGCGCCAAGACACGCCGATGACGCTCGAGCCTTCGGAGGTCTCGCGGCTGCATTCCATGCACGACCGCCTCGACATTTCCGAGGTCGAGGACATTTACCTGCCGCTGTCGCGCCTGCTCTCGCTGTATGTCGCCGCGACGCAGCGGTTGTTTCGCGCCCAGCAAGGCTTCCTCGGCACTGTCGACGCCAAGATGCCTTACATCATCGGCGTTGGCGGCTCGGTCGCGGTCGGCAAGTCGACCACCGCACGCGTGCTGCAGGCTCTGCTGGCGCGCTGGCCGAACGTGCCGAAGGTCGATCTCGTCACCACCGACGGCTTTCTTTATCCGAACGCCGTGCTGGCGCGCGAAGGCCTGATGGAGAAGAAGGGCTTTCCGGAAAGCTACGACTTGCCGACGCTGCTGCGGTTTTTGTCCGACATCAAGGCCGGCCGCCGCCCGGTGCGCGCGCCGGTCTATTCGCATCTGATCTACGACGTCATCCCGAACCAATGGATCGAGATCGACCGGCCGGAGATCCTGATCGTCGAAGGTCTCAACGTTCTCCAGGCCGGGCGCTTGCCCAAGGACGGCAAGGCGATTCCGTTTGTCTCCGACTTTTTCGATTTCTCGATCTATCTCGACGCCGAGGAAGACGTGTTGCTGTCGTGGTATGTCAATCGCTTTCTCACGTTACGCGGCACGGCGTTCGTCGATCCGAAGTCCTATTTTCACCGCTACGCCAAGCTGTCGGACGAAGAGTCGATCGCAACCGCCACCTCGATCTGGACCCGGATCAATCTGGTCAACCTGCGCGAAAACATTCTGCCGACGCGGCCGCGTGCCGATCTCATCCTGAAAAAAGGCGAAAGCCACCAGGTCGAGGAAGTGGCGCTGCGCCGGCTGTAGCGCTCGACGCGTCACGGCGCCGCTGCGCGCCAACGTTCGATTTCCGCAAGCTCGGCTTCCGGCCGTTCGGCGACGACATCGCCGTGGCCGAGATAGATCGCGGCGGCCTCGCCGTCGATGGACAGCCAGTCGCCCTCTTTGATCGGCACGCCTGCGAGTTGCGCGCAATGACCGGCGACGTCGATCGCCAAAGCCGTGCAGCCGACGATGCACGGCTTGCCCATCTGCCGCGCCACCAGTGCGGCATGGGCGGTGCGGCCGCCAATGGCCGTCACAATTCCCACGGCCGTGGCAAAGCCGCCGACATCGGCGGTCGTGGTGTCGGGACGCACGAGAATGACCGGTTCGCCGCTCGCCGCCAGACGCGCCGCGCTTGCGGAATCGAAAACGGCCCGGCCGACGGCAATGCCGGATGATGCGCAAATTCCGTGTCCAGCCGGCTTCTCGGCGATGACCAGCCGTTCTTTGACGATCGCGCGCAAGTCGATGCCGTCAAGCCGCCGCAACCCCTCGGCCGCCGCGATCCGTCCTTCCGTCACGAAATCGATCGCCAATCGCAGCGCCGCCTGTGGCGTCCGCTTCGCCGAGCGCGTCTGCAGCATCCACAGCTTGCCGTTCTCGATGGTGAATTCGACGTCTTGGATGTCGGCAAAGTCTTGCTCGAGGCGGCGCAGCGCGTCGTGCAACTGTGTCGCCGCCGCGGGGAGCAGGCGAACCAAGGCCTCTTCGGTCTCGGGATTGTAGCCGCCGGACACCACGTCTTCGCCCTGGCTGTCGAACAGCACGTCGATCACCGGCCGGGCGGCGCCGGTCGAAGGGTCGCGGGAAAACGCGACGCCGGCTCCCGACGAAGTCCCGGCATTGCCGAAAACCATCGCCTGCACCGTGACAGCGGTGCCTTGCAAATCCTCAAGATGCTGGAGCTTGCGATAGGTGCAGGCGCGGTCGCTCGTCCACGAGCGGAACACCGCCTGCGCCGCCGCCGTCAGGTGTTCCATCGGATCGTCGCTCATCACATGGTCTTCGTCCTCGATGACCTGCTCGTACGACGCTGCCAGGTGCGCGATCGCATCGCTGTCGAGCGTCGTTTCGCTGTCGACACCTTCGGCGGCGATGAGCGCGTTGCGTTTCTTGGCAAATTCGGCGCGATCGATGCCGAGGACGACGGTGCCGTAGCTTTCGAGAAATCGCCGCCGGCAATCGCTGGCAAAGCGCGGATGACCGGTCATGCGCACCAGGCCGCGAACCGCGGCGATCGAGCAGCCGACATCGAGCACCGTGTCCAACATTCCTGGCATCGAGCGCGCCGCGCCGGAGCGCACCGACACCAGAAGCGGCCGGCGCCGGTCGCCAAACCGCTTGCCGGTGGCTTGTTCGAGAAACTCGATCCCTTCATTGAGGCCGTCGGCGAGGATTCGCGCAGCCGCTCCTTGGTCGTTGACCATTGCCGAACAAAGGCTGATCGGCAGAACGAAGGCCGGCGGCACCGGCAGGCCAAGCGCGGCCATGCCTGCCAGATTGGCCGCCTTTCCGCCGACCGCTTCCGCGGAATATTGCTTGGCCGATCCGTCGCCGATGCGGGCAATTTGCGCGGTCACGTTTATTCCTCCTACGCCGAAAGATCGGCAAGCACGTGTTCGCGCAGGAGATGCCCAAAGGCCGCCAGCCGGTCGGTCGACCGCTCAAGCGCACGGGCGAAATCGAGAACGGACAGCGCAGTTTTGAGATTGCAATCGCCGGTCAGGACGAGCGCCGTCACCCTGCGTTCGGCGGCGTCGGCCCGGTGCTCGACGTCGATCAGTCGTCCGATGGCCGCCAGCGCGTCTTCGGTATCGACGCGATGGCCCTCGGGAACTTCCGCCGCGGCGGCGACGCCGGCTGCGGCGGCCTCGGCGCCTGAAACCGTTGCCGCGCACAACTCAGCCAGCGGTTCGAGCAACGCGGCTGCGATCTCGGTCGGCATGAGCGACGCGACGAACGCCGCCTGTTCGAGTTCGTCGATTGCGTCCTCGATTTGATTCACCAGGCGTTCGATCCCGCGATCGGCGTTGAAGCGTGCGATCTCGCTCCGCGCCTCGATGGCGATCCGATCGGCCTTTTCCTCGATGCGCCGCGCCCGCTCCGCCAATGCCGTGCAGTCAAAGGGTCTGCGGGCCTGCCGCTCGGCGACGAAACGAGCGGCGCCGGCCGCGATCTCACGCGCCAAGCCGGCTTGCCGAATGACGACGGCCAACATGGTCCGGTCGACGCCTTGCAGATGCGCGACAAGGGCTGCCTCAATGCGGTCCCGGGCCAGCCGCACCGAGCCGCCCTCCAGCAGCGCCTCTGCCGATACGCGCAGCACCGTCTTGAGGAAATCGACGGCAGCGTCGCGGCCGAGTGCACCGTCCAAGCGCTCACCGAAGCCGATCCGGGTCGGCGTTGCATGGCGAACCGCCGCGCTGACGAGGTCGGCGCCGCCGAGCTCAAGGAAAGCTCTGTGTCCGAACCGATGGTGCGCCGCCCACGACAGGATTCGAATTGCGTCGGGTTTGGATATCCATTCGCGCAAAACCTTGCGCGCCTTGTTCCAGTCGATCAGGAAAACCAGCGACGCGCCGATAGCCTCGAGAAAAACGTTGCGGCTCGTGGCGCTGTCGAACGCAAAGCGTCCGGTCACCAGATAGAACGCACTGTCGTCGCCAAGTCCGGCCGCGCTTTGTCGCTCGAGCCCGCTCCACTGCACCGGGAAATTGCGGAACAGCCCGATGAAGAACTTCGCGCGCGCCAGATGGACGTCGGTATAGGTGACGGTTGCGGTTTCATTCTCGACGGCGATCACGACGACGTGGGCGTCGGTCTCGCCGATGTCGTTCTGGATCGTCAGCCGCCCGCCGCTGCGCGCGGCGGTCGTCGCCAATCCGGGATGGCCAAATTTGAGCTTCGCGGTGGCGTCGACCCCGCGCATGAATGCTTCGACCGCGGGCCGGTCGTCGGGCAGCAATCCGGAAACGTGCGCGCCGGCGAGGATCTCGTCCGCATGCGCGGCGGCAAGTCGATTGAGGGCCTTGTGCAAGTCCATGACGAGGCGATGCAGGCTGTCGCCGTCGCCCTCCGCTAGGCTAGTCAATCGCGTCACGTGCCGAAGCTCGATCGTGTCGGCAACGCCTAACGGAACCACACGTTGGATCGCTGCGAGACGCTGTTCGGCCTGGTCGCCGTGCGGCGGATCCCCGGCTTTCACCGCATGGATCATGGTAGCCACATCGTCCCAAATTGCGGCGCCTAGGGCGCTCAGTCCGGGAGCAGAAATCAGTTCGCCGGCCGACAGCGTGGCGCGATTGACCAAGGCCTCCAAGGCAACGTGATCGATGCCGACGGCGCGGCATTCACCGGTCAGATCGAAGCGGGCTTTGTCCGGCGTGCTAGCGCGGCGCGATGCCGACTGCAAAACGCTCAGGCGGAGTTTTACCCGATCGTTGGCGGCCAAGCCTTCCGCGATAAGGGCGGGCAGCAGCAAGTCGGCTTGCCCGAGCCGCTCGATGATTTCGGATTTCATGACGGCAACGAGAGCACATTTGGATGACGCCGTTATTGAGCTAGATCATTCATCCAAATGTCACGATCCCGCTCGCTTGGGGGCGGCGGCGCCAATGCAGACCGGAAATCCCCATCACGCCGCGAGCGCGGCTTTTCCGGCGGTGGCAAGCGCGGCAGCGAGGCGTTCGCGGTCGAACGGCTTGACCAGGAAGCCGTCCATGCCGGCGGCCAGGCAAGCTTCGCGATCGTCGGCGGACGCGTTGGCGGTGAGCGCCAGGATCGGCGTCCGCGATGCCGCGGTTTCTGCCTCGATCGTGCGGATCCGGCGGGTTGCTTCCAGGCCGTCCATGCCCGGCATATGCAGGTCCATAAGGATCCGATCGTAGGGCGTGCCGGCAGCGTGCGACGCGCGCCACGATTCGATCGCCGCTTCACCGCTCGCGGTCATGGTGGGATGATGACCGAGCTTGACCAGAAGCGCGTGTGCCAATAGCGCATTGATCTCATTATCTTCGGCGACGAGGATCGACAGGCCGCGGCCGGAATGCACCATGCTCGGCGTGTCCGACGGCTCCATCGCCGCAGCAAGATCGAAAGCGTCGTCGTTCAAGAAGCGGGCGGCAAGCGAGGCCGCGCGTACCGGCTTGATGAGGTAGCCGGTGAAACCGCTCGCCTTGAGCGAAGCAAGCTCATGGCGCATCGCTGGCGCCACCAGCACGATCCGCCGCGTCACGTTGGCCGCGGCGCGCGCCAGCGCTTCGCTCGCCGGCGTGCCGAGCACGTGGTCGACCAGGATGGCGCTCCACATCTGCTCCGGCAACAACGCCGCGGCGACCTGATCGTCCGGAACGATTTTCGTTCGTGCGCCCCAGCGTTGCAGGCGCCGGGCGAGCAGTGACGCTTCGGTCGCAGCCGGCGCGACGACGAGGATGTCGCTGCCGCTCAGATTGGGCACCGCGAGCGTAGGTTCTTCCGCGTCGTCCGCTCGCGGCAGCGGGACATCGACGCGGAATGTGGAACCGGTGCCGGGAGCGCTCTCGACCGCGATCGAGCCGCCCATGCTCTCGATGATTCTGTTGGATATGGTGAGACCGAGACCGGTGCCGCCGAATTTCCGGGTCGAGCCGCCCTCGGCCTGTTCGAATTCGAGGAAGATGCGCGCCTGATCCTGCGGCGAAATACCGATGCCGGTGTCATGCACCGAGATCGAGATCGCGTCCGGCCGTGCCGACGGCTCGACGATGATCGACACGCCGCCGTTCTCCGTGAACTTGATGGCGTTGCCGGCGAGGTTGAACAGCACCTGGCGCAGCCGCGGCGCGTCGCCGACCACCCGCGACGGCAATCGCTCGTCGACATAGCAGCCGATTTCGAGGCCTTTGGCCTGGGCACGCGGACCGAGCAGCTCGACGGTCTCCTCGACAAAGGCGGCGAGCGGAAACGGCCGCGCCGCTAGCTCGAGGCGGCCGGCTTCGATTTTGGAGAAATCGAGAACCTCTTCGATCAACGACAGCAGCGTGTCGCCCGATGTCTTGACCGCTTTCAAGTATGTCGTTTGCTCGGGCGTCAGCGGGGTATCGCCAAGGAGCTCGGCCATGCCGAGAATGCCGTTGAGCGGCGTGCGAATCTCATGCGAGACCATGGTAAGAAAACGCGACTTTGCCCGGTTGGCCGCCTCGGCCTGGTCGCGCGCCACCGCCAGCGCCCGCTCCGCCAGCACGCGGTCGGTCACGTCGCGGCCGACGCTCTGGATCTCGCTGGCGCCGTCGGCGCGGACGGTGACTTCGCGCCAGGCGATCCAGCGGGCGCCGTCAGCGGCCGCGATCTTCTGATCGTAGGCGCGCGCACCGTCGGCCAGGATGCTGGTCGCGCCGTGTTCCAGGACCGGAAGCGCGAAGCCGGTTTTGAGCAGGTCTTCGCGCCGGCGGCCGGCCAGCGCGCCATAAGCATCATTGACATAGGTGATCGCGCCTGAGCCATCGCGGCGCACGATCACGTCGTCCTGGGCCTCGAAAAAGCTCGTGGTGCGTTCTTGGGCTTCGCGGATTTCCCAGTTGCGATCCGCCGCCTCGTCGAGGCGTGTCTCCAGACCGCGGAGTTCCGCCTTCATTTGACGGATGCGCGAAATCAGAATTCCGAGCGCACCGCATGCCGCGCCGAACAGTGCCGCAACGCCGATCGCGAACATATATGGATCGTAGTGGGCGGCCGGTGAGGTCGCCCCGGCGAGGAAACCGAAGGCAATGCCAAACGACATGGTCGTAATGAAGACGACGCGAATGACGATCGAGGTGAGGCGGCGGGTCAGGATGGCGGGTTTTCGGAGGGTGGCGCGAGGGCGCATGGGTCCCTATCCCGCTCGGCACGGTTGGGGCGGCTGCCGGTTGCAGCCGCATCGGCGTACCTTGTTATCGATCTGGTTATCTGTGCAGTCCCGCCATTATTGGCCTATGAACCTTGCGCAACCCTTGCCTTCAGGATGAACGATTGGAGCAAGGGTTGATGCTTTGTTAACATTGCGCCACGTGGCCCGATGGATGGCGTGGAACAGCGGGCGCGGCCCGGGAGAAGGTGAATGGATAAGATTGTGAATGCCAAGCGCCTCGGCGCCAAATCCGTGGCGCCGGCCCGGCCGGAGCCGGCGACGCGCGAGGAGGCCGAGGAGGCGGTGCGGACGCTGATCCGCTGGGCGGGCGACGATCCCGAGCGCGAGGGGCTGCGCGCCACGCCCGGGCGCGTCGTGCGCGCCTATGAAGAATGGTTTGCCGGCTACAAGGATCATCCGCGCGACTATCTCGAACGGACATTCGAAGAGACCGGCGGCTATGACGAGGTGGTGGTGTTGCGCGACATCCGCTTCGAGTCGCACTGCGAGCACCATATGGCGCCGGTCATCGGCCGCGTGCACATCGGCTATCTGCCGCGCAACCGTGTCGTCGGCATTTCGAAGCTGGCGCGGCTGGTCGAAGTCTATGCGCGGCGGCTGCAAATTCAGGAACGGATGACGGCCGAGATCGCCACCTGCGTCGATGAAGTGCTCAAGCCCCACGGCGTCGCGGTGGTCACCGAGGCGACGCACCAATGCATGACCACCCGCGGCGTGCACAAACCCGGCGTCAGCATGGTGACGAGCCGCATGCTCGGCGTGTTTCGCGATCACGCCGAGACCCGGCACGAATTCCTGTCCGCCATCGGCATGCGCGGCGGCGCGGGTGGGATCGGCAGCGCCGGGTGAGCATGAGCCTGAAGGCTTGCCGCGGATTGATTTTAGATTGAACGTCAAACAAAGACGTGGATGGCCGGATCAAGTCCGGCCATGACGGGCTGTCGACTTAATCAGACGATTCAATCAAATCCGCGCGCTCAGCTCGGCTTTGGACCCACCGCCTCGACGTGCGCGAGACAGGCATCGTCTTTGTGAACCGCCAGAACATTTATTCCCATGTTGACCACGGAATAGTTCCAGCCTTCGAGGACGGCGCGCAGTTTCATGCCATCGACCTTGATCGCTTCGATCAACAAAATCGGACGATGCATGTCGATGCACTTGGCGGCGCCGGCCAGGACATCGAGCTCCATGCCCTCGACGTCGACTTTGATCAGGTCAAGACGCGGGAAATTGAACGCATCAAGGCTGACGGCGCGCACGTCGACCAGCTTGCCCTCGGAATAATCGATCATCTGGCCGATGAACTCGACGACGTCGCGTTTCTTGAGTTCGAGGCTGCCGAAACTCGCGGGTGCGAGATAATCCGGATTGGGAATTTTCATGCTGCCGGGGGCGCTGGTCACGGCGGCGTGGATGGCGCGGGCGTTGAAGCAATTGTTGATCGCGATATTGCCGGCGAGCGCATAGTAGATGCGCTCCTGCGCCTCGATGGCGACCACGACGCCCCAGCCGGTCATGTGCTTGGCCCATTCGACCGCATGGACCCCGATATTGGCGCCGCAATCGACGGCGATGACGCCGTCGCCGTGGTAGCGGCGGCGCAGATCGAGGACCGTGAGCAGCATCGTAACGTCGCTCTGGTCGTAGGACGCCGTATCGAACAGCTGGAAGCCGACGCCAAAGCCGGAATTGTCGGCCAGCCTGAACTCGTCGAACCGGTTGACGATCATGGTGCCGTGATCGGTGGCAGCGAGGACGAAAGCGAGCTTGCGGGGCGGATTTGTCATCGAAGCCGCTGTTGGAGGATGCCGCCGTTAGATGCCGCTATTGGACGCCGCCGTGTACGTCGGAACGCGCTGCAATGAGGGCGAATCATCGCGCTGACGGCGCGATGCTCAGCGGTTCGCCAATCGCCGTCAATGGGACGGTGCCGGCAGTCTCACGCCGCGCGGCGGATTTCATCGGTCAGCGCCCGGTACGACAGCGCTTCGGCGATATGCACGCGGCCGACTTTGTCGGCGCCGTCGAGATCGGCAAGGGTGCGCGCCACTCGCAGCACGCGATGATAGCCGCGCGCCGACAGCCGCATCGCATCGGCGGCTTCGCGAAGCAGCGACAGTCCGCTCGAGTCCGGCCGCGCCACATCTTCCAGGACCGCGCCCGAAACGGCGGCGTTGCTGCGCACATGCGGCAAGCCGACCGCGGCGTAGCGGGCCGCCTGCCGTTCGCGGGCGAGCGCGACGCGTTCGGCGATCTCGCGGCTGCCCTCGGTCGGCGGCGGCAGGATGAGATCGGCGGCAGTCACCGCCGGCACCTCGATATGCAGGTCGATGCGGTCGATCAGCGGGCCGGAGATGCGCCCCTGATAATCGGCGGCGCAGCGCGTATTGGCGCCGCGGCGGCACGTATAACCGGGGTCATTGGCATGACCGCAGCGGCAGGGATTCATCGCCGCCACCAGCATGAACCGCGCCGGGTAGGTGACGCGATAATTGGCGCGCGCGACCGAGACTTCGCCGGTCTCCAGCGGCTGGCGCAGCGAGTCGAGGACCTGCGGGGCGAATTCCGGCAGCTCGTCGAGAAACAGGACGCCGTGATGCGCCAGCGAGATTTCTCCCGGCCGCGCGTGGAGGCCGCCGCCGACCAGCGCCGGCATGCTGGCGGAATGATGCGGCGCCCGGAATGGCCGCCGGTTGGTCAGCGCGCCGCCCTCGATCACGCCGGCGACCGAGGCAACCATGGACACTTCGAGAAGCTCGGCCGGCGCCAGCGGCGGCAGGATCGACGGCAGCCGCGCGGCGAGCATCGACTTGCCGGCTCCGGGCGGCCCGACCATCAGCAGATTGTGGCCGCCGGCCGCCGCGACTTCGAGCGCACGCTTGGCGCTCTCCTGGCCCTTGATGTCGGCGAGGTCGAGCAGCGTGTCCGCGACTTCGAGGATTTTTGGCTGCGGCTGCGACAGCACCTGCGTGCCCTTGAAGTGATTGGCCAGCTGGATCAGCGACGACGCGGCGATGATCTCGATTTCCGGGCTGGCCCAGGCCGCCTCGGGTCCGCATTTGGCCGGGCAGATCAAACCTTCGCCGCGCGCATTGGCGCCGATGGCGGCGGGCAGCACGCCGGCGACCGGCGCGATCGAGCCATCGAGGCCGAGTTCGCCCAGAACCGCCAGCCCGGACAAGGCATCATGCGGAATGGCGCCGATGGCCGCCATCAGGCCAAGCGCGATCGGCAGGTCGTAATGGCTGCCTTCCTTCGGCAGATCGGCCGGGGCGAGGTTGATGGTGATGCGGCGGGCCGGCAACGCGAGCCCCGACGCAATCATCGCCGAGCGCACCCGCTCGCGGGCCTCGGAGACGGCTTTGTCGGGCAAGCCGACGATGGTGAAAGCCGGCAGGCCTGGTGCGACCTGCACCTGGACGTCGACCGGCCTGACCTCGATGCCCTCGAATGCGACCGTGGAGACGCGCTGGACCATGACCGACCCCGCCCAGCCGGCACAGTAGCGGAATCGGCCGGATCGTCAAGAACATTTAGGGAACATAACGGCGACCGGTCGCGGAAAGTCCGCCGACCTAGCGATCGGCTGCGCCCAAAAGCTCCTGCTGCACCGCCTTGAGGATCTCGTCCGACAAGGCCGCGTCGCCGACGGCGCGCGCGAGCGAAAGCGCACCGACCAGCCCGGCCATGGCAGCGACGGCCTTGCGCCGCCGCGCCGCTTTCGACCGGCCCGGCATCGCGTCCGTAAGAATATCGATCAACGGCTCCAAACCTTCCGCAAACGCGTTGCGGACCGCTTTGCCGCTGCGGGCCGCATCGGTCGCCAATGCCGCAAAGGCGCAGCCACGCCCCGGGTCATCGCGATGCCGCGGCGTCAGGTAGTGGTGCAGCAACGCCGCGTAGGGCCGGTCGGGCGCCTCGGCCACGACGCGTTTCCAATTCACCGCCGCCCGCGCCATGGTGCGCCGGCTCGCTTGCGCCACGAGATCGTCCTTCGAGGCGAAGTGACCGTAGAACCCGCCGTGCGTGAGGTCGGCGGCTTTCATGATGTCGGCAACGCCGATGCCGCCGAAACCCTTGGCGCGAAACAGCGACGCCGCCGCATCGATGATGCGCTCCCGGTTCGCCGTCGCTTGCTCTCGGCTCACGCGCATTGCAATACCATTGTGAAGGGTGCAGCCATCGTGCAACTCAGCCCTGCGCCGATCTGGGCGACGCTTGACAAATTATATGACGATCGTCATCAATAGGCAAGAATGATGATGAGCGTCATCTAACAGCTTCATCGAGCAGCTGACGGCCGCACGGTCGGCAACGACCACGCAGAAACACGCAAACTCGGCAATACGCATGGTGTCTTCTCCGCTTGCCGCCGCGCTGGCCCGCCGCAACATCCATTACGGCTGGGTCGTCGTCGCCGTCACGTTCCTGACGATGCTGATCACCGCCGGCGCCATGGGCGCACCCGGCGTCTTGATCGTGCCGCTGGAGCGCGAGTTCGGCTGGGACAACGCGCAGATTTCCTCCGCCTTGGCGCTGCGTCTTTTGCTGTTCGGCTTGTTCGGCCCGTTCGCCGCCGCCTTCATGAATCGCTTCGGCCTGAGGCGGGTCATGATTTGCGCGGCGATCTTGATCGCGGGCGGCCTCTTGCTTTCGCTCGCCATGACGCGGGTGTGGCAGCTCGTGGTGTTGTGGGGTTTTGTCGTCGGCATCGGCACCGGGCTCACCGCCATCGTGCTCGCCGCCACGGTGGCGACGCGCTGGTTCACCGCGCGGCGCGGCCTGGTCGTCGGCCTTTTGTCGGCGAGCTCGGCGACCGGCCAGCTCGTCTTCCTGCCGCTGATCGCGGATTTGACCGATCGCTTCGGCTGGCGCATGGCGCTGATCTTCGTCTGTAGCCTCCTGGCTTTCGCAGCGCTCCTTGCCCTGGTCCTGATGCGCGACCGGCCGAGCGATCTCGATCTGCCGCCTTACGGCGAGACCGCCATCGTGCCGCCGCCGCCCGAGGGAGTAGGCCTCCTGTCGCTGTTGTCGACGCCGCTTGCGGTGCTGCGGGACGCCGCGCGGGTGCCGCTGTTCTGGATCTTGTTCGCCACCTTCTTCATCTGCGGCTGCAGCACCAACGGTCTGATCCAGACCCATTTCATTACTTTCTGCGGCGACTATGGCCTGGCCGCCGTGACCGC
Source organism: uncultured Alphaproteobacteria bacterium (assembly GCA_963829395.1). Taxonomy (GTDB): domain Bacteria; phylum Pseudomonadota; class Alphaproteobacteria; order Rhizobiales; family Xanthobacteraceae; genus BOG-931. The sequence goes on from CAWHHX010000015.1 coordinate 54,196, forward strand.
GGCCAGCGTGCTGGCGATGATGGGCGTGTTCGATTTTGTCGGCACGATCGGCTCCGGCTGGCTCTCCGACCGGGTCGACAATCGCTGGCTGTTGTTCTGGTATTACGGCCTGCGCGGCCTTTCGCTGCTGTATCTGCCGTTTACGACGTTCTCGTTCTACGGCCTGTCGCTGTTCGCCGTGTTCTACGGTCTCGATTGGATCGCGACCGTGCCGCCGACGGTCAAGCTCACGGCCGACCGCTTCGGCCGCGAGCGCGCCGGCATGGTGTTCGGCTGGGTGTTCGCGGGCCACCAGATCGGCGCAGCAACGGCCGCGCTCGGCGCCGGCGTTTCGCGCACCGAGTTTGCAAGCTATCTGCCGGCGTTCTTCGCCGCCGGCGTGCTCTGCATTCTCGCCGCCGGGTTGGTGCTGACCATCGCCAAGCCAAAGGGCGCCGGACTAGGCGCGGCTACGCCGGCGCCGGCGCGCGGCTAAATCTACTTTCGCCTTTCCTCGATCTTGTCCCAGATCATCGCCGCGATGTCCGGGCCGCCGAGATTCTTGATGGCGCGGATGCCGGTGGGCGAAGTGACGTTGATCTCGGTGAGGAAGCCGTCGATCACGTCGATGCCGACAAACAATAGCCCGCGCTCGCGCAAAGCCGGGCCGAGGCGGGCGCAGATGTCGCGTTCGCGTTCGCTCAGATCGGTGGCTTTGGGCACGCCGCCGCGCACCATGTTGGAGCGCAGATCGTCCGGCGCCGGCACGCGGTTGACGGCGCCGGCGAATTCGCCGTCGACCAGGATGATGCGCTTGTCGCCGTGCTTCACCGCCGGCAGAAATTTTTGCACCACCCACGGCTCGCGGAACATGGTGGCGAACAAGTCGTACAGCGAGCCGAAATTGAGATCTTCGCGTTCGAGCCGGAACACCGCTTCGCCGCCCTTGCCGTACAGCGGCTTCATGACGATGTCGCCGTGCTCGGCGCGAAACCGCTTGATGGCTTCGAGATCGCGGGTGATCAGCGTCGGCGGCATCAGTTCGGGGAATTCGGTGACGAAAATTTTTTCCGGCGCATTGCGCACGTGGGCCGGATCATTGACGACGAGCGTCCGCGGATGAATGCGCTCGAGCATATGGGTCGTCGAGATGTAGGCCAGGTCGAACGGCGGGTCCTGGCGCAGCAGCACGACGTCGAACGACGACAGATCGGCGAAGCGCGGATCGCCGAGCGTAAAATGATCGCCGGCGATATCGCGCACCGTCAGCGGCCGCACCGTTGCCGACAGCTTGCTGTCGGCGAGGACGAGCCGGTCGGGCGTGTAATAGGAGAGGGGATGGCCGCGGCGCTCCGCTTCCAAAAGCAAGGCGAACGTGGAATCGCCGCGGATATTGATCCGCTCGATCGGGTCCATTTGTACGGCGACGTTCAGGCGCATGGATTGATTGGCGGCGAAACGGCGGGGCTGTCAACCTCTACGCAATTTTGGCGGCGGCCGCCATGGCATCGCGTCCGCCGGCCGATCGTCACTGGCTCGCATCATTTACGGGTCGCATCAAATGCGTTGGCAATATGCTGCGGTATCCTGCCGGGCGTCACCAGCATGACGTCGAAGCGGATCTCGCGCTGCGCGTCCGCCGGATTGTGCGCCAGCCAGAGCTCGGCCGCGGCGACGATCCGGCGTTTGTTGCGCTCCGTGACCGCCTCGGCCGCGTCATCGGCGCGCTCGCGCGCCTTGACCTCGACGAAGACCAGCGTGCGCCGGCGGCGCGCCACGATATCGATCTCGCCGAACGGCGTTTTCCAGCGCCGCGCCACGATGCGGTAGCCCTTGGCGACGAGAAACATCGCCGCGCGGCTTTCCGCCGAAAGGCCAAACCGGAATGCGGCGATTTTTTCGCGCCGCGGTCCGCCAAGCGGGCCAACCGGCTCAGCGCGGCGCGCCATCGTCGACCTCCGCGTTTTTCTCTTCGGCGAGGACGAGGGCGCGCTGATAAAGCTCGCGCCGCGGCAGCCCGGTAGCGGCTGCGACTTCGCCCACGGCGTCCTTCAGCGACACACGCGCGAGCGCGTGCCGCAGCAGCGCGTCCGCGTCGCCGGCGCTCGGCCGTTCCGGCGCCGACGGCGGAGCGATGACCAGAACGAATTCGCCGCGAATTTCGCGCGCGGCGCTCTCTTGCGCCAAAGCCGCGAGGCCGCCGCGCCGGACCTCTTCGTGAATTTTGGTGAGCTCTCGGCACACCGCCGCCTCGCGCTCGCCGAGTTCGGCGGCAAGGTCGGCAAGCGTCGCCGCAAGCCGCGGCCCGGTTTCGAATAAAATCAGCGTCGCCGGGATGCGCGCAAGTTCGGCGATGCGGGCGCGCCGCGCGGCTTGCTTGGGCGGCAGGAAGCCGGCGAACAGGAATTGATCGGTCGGCAGGCCGGCGACAGTGAGCGCGGCCAGCGTCGACGACGCGCCGGGGAGTGCGGTGACCGTGTGCCCAGCTTCCTGCGCGGCGCGGACGAGTTTGTAGCCGGGATCGGAGATGAGCGGCGTGCCGGCATCGGATACCAGCGCGATGGCTGCGCCGTCGGCCAGCCGGCGCAACAGCTTTGGCCGCGCTGTCGCGGCGTTGTGGTCATGGTAGGGTGTCAGCGGGGTGGCGATAGCGTAGCGGTCGAGCAACTTGCGCGTCACCCGCGTATCCTCGCAGGCGATTACGTCGGCCGCCGCGAGGGTGGCAAGCGCACGCAGGGTGATGTCGCCGAGATTGCCGATAGGGGTTGCCACGATATGAAGCCCAGGGGCAATTGTGCCGGCATCCACGGGATGGCCGCCAAGGGCATACGTTCGCTGCGGACGATCGGCCCGCCCGGCGTTGCTCGTCGGCGCGCCGCTCATCGCGGCCACCCCTGCGCCGGTTCGTCCGGCCGCCTTGCATATGGCGAATTCGCTATCTTTTTCACTTGGTTAACAATTCGCCGCCAGAATGACAGATTGGCGCTGCCCTATGATCTCGGCGCCTAGAGCATGATCCCGACAAAGCATGCCCCGGACTTGATCCGCAGTGAAACCGGGTTTTCGGAAAAGATCACGCTCAAAGGCACGCCGTGAGGAGAACCGCTGTGTCTGCGGAGTTGGGGGTTAAGGGGTCGGTGGCCAAGTCAACGACGCGGCGCCGCTCGCTGATAGGCCTGGCGGCACTTGCCGCGGCGGTATTGGCGGGTTGTTCAGGCAGCTCCAATTACTTTTCCTCGCTGCCGTCGTTGTCGTCGGCGCCGCAGGCGCCCGCCGGCCCGCCGGTGCCAGAGACCACGCTCGGCACCGGCCAAGTCAGGGTTGCGCTCATTCTGCCGCTCTCCGCCGGCGGCAATGCCGGCGTTGCCGGCCAGGCGATGCGCAATGCCGCGGAGATGGCGCTCGCCGAATTCAATTCGCCGAACATCCAGCTCCTGGTGAAGGACGACGGCGGCTCAGCCGACGGCGCCAGGATCGCCGCGCAACAAGCGCTCGACGAAGGCGCCGAGCTCATCCTTGGGCCGTTGTTCGCGCAGTCGGTGAGCATCGTCGGCCAGATCGCGCGCTCCCGCAACGTACCCGTCATCGCCTTTTCGACCGATGCCAATGTCGCCACCCGCGGCGTTTATCTGCTCAGCTTCCTGCCGGAATCCGACGTGGCGCGCATCGTCCAATACGCCGCGTCGACCGGGAAGCGCTCCTACGCGGCGCTCATCCCCGACAATCCCTATGGCACGGTGGTGGAAGCCGCCTTCAAGCAGGACGTCGCGCGGCGCGGCGGCCAGATCGCCGCGCTCGAGCGCTATCCGCACGACAAGGCCGGCATGGCGGCGCCGGTGCGGAATGTTGCTCAAACACTTGCCCGCGCCGATTCGCTGTTCATTCCCGACGGCGGCGACGCCTTGCCGGACGTTGCCCAGGCTTTGGTCGCGAACGGCGTCAATACCAAGAGGATCCAGCTCCTCGGCACCGGGCTTTGGGACGATCCGCGGGTGTTTCAGACGCCGGCGCTTGATGGTGGCTGGTATGCCGCGCCGGATGGCGCCGGCTATCGCAATTTCGCCAGTCGCTATGCCGCGCGCTTCAAGCAGCAACCGGTGCGAACCGCGACGCTCGCTTACGACGCCGTCGCCCTGGTCGCCGCGCTGGTCAAGACGCAGGGCCAGCAGCGCTTTTCGTTCGAGGTGCTCACGAATCCGTCAGGCTTTTCCGGCATCGATGGGCTGTTCCGCTTCCGCGCCGACGGCACCAACGAGCGCGGCCTTGCCGTGTTGCGCGCCACCCCATCAGGGCCGCAGGTGATCGCTCCGCCACCGCGCAGCTTCGGCGGCGCGTCCGGAATTTAGCTTCGCGCCTCGCAACGACGCTGAGCTAAGCCGCCAGATCGGCCACCACCGCGTCGAGCACCGGAAAGCCGGGCATGCTGACGCGCAGGTGTCCTGCGGCGGTCGTCTCGACCAGGCCGTTTTCGCGCAATACTGCAATCCGGGCCGCATCCAGTGAGCGGCCCGCCAGCGCTGCGTAGCGCGCCGGATCGATACCCTCGGCGAGCCGAAGCCCCATCAGCAGAAATTCGTCGGCCCTTTCCTCACGCAGCAGCACGTCATCGGTGATGAGGCCGTGCCCGTCATTCTCGACCCGGGCGAGCCAGGCCTCCGGGCGTTTTTCCGTGGCGGTGGCATGCCGCTCGCCTCCGATATCGAGTCGACCATGGGCGCCCGGGCCGATGCCGGCATATTCGTGCGCGCGCCAGTAAACCAGATTGTGCCGGCACTCGGCGCCCGGCCGCGCATGGTTGGAAATCTCATAAGCCGGCAGCCCGTGCGCCGCGCAAACCTCCTGCGTCGTGTCGTAGAGCGCCCGCGCGCTATCATCGTTCGGCACTTTCAGTTTGCCGGCCGCGTGGAGTGCGGCGAACGGCGTCTCCGCCTCGACGGTCAATTGATAGAGCGAGAGATGCTCGCCGGCTTCGGCCAGCGCGCGGGTCAATTCGCTCGCCCAATCCTGCGGCGTCTGCTGCGGCCGCGCGTAAATGAGATCGAACGAATAGCGCTCGAAGACGCTCCGGGCGATGTGCACGGCGTCGATCGCTTCGCGCGCCGAATGCAGCCGCCCGAGCTCCGCGAGCGCGCGATCGTCGAGCGCCTGCACGCCGAGCGAGACGCGGTTGATGCCGGCCGTGCGATAGCCGCGAAAGCGCGCGGCTTCGACGCTGGTCGGATTGGCTTCGAGCGAGACCTCGGCGTCGGGCGCGACGCTCCAGTGGCGGGCGATCGCGTCGAGGATGCCGCCGACCGTTGCCGGCTGCATCAGCGATGGCGTGCCGCCGCCAAAGAAGATCGTGGAAACGGTCCGGTCCGGCACCCGCGCGGCGGTTGCGGCGATCTCGGCGGCAAAGGCTCGCACGAATCGCGCTTCATCGATGGCGGTGCGGCGCACGTGGCTGTTGAAATCGCAATACGGGCACTTCGACAGACAAAACGGCCAATGCACGTAAACGCCGAATTGCGCGGTGTCGGCGGCCTCAGCCAAAACGCCATCAGCCAAATCACTCGCCAAGACACGCCTCCGCAAGTTTGACGAAGGCGCGTGCCCGGTGCGACAGCCCTTTTCCTTTGGGCGGCAAGCCGTGTTTCTCTTCGCTCGGCATTTCGCCGAAGGTGCGGGCGTGCCCGTCGGGCAGGAATATCGGGTCGTAGCCAAAGCCCTTGTCGCCGCGCGGCGGCCAGACGATCGTGCCGTCAACGCGGCCTTCGAATTCCTCGACATGTCCGTCCGGCCAGGCGACGCACAGGGCGGAAACAAAATGCGCGGCGCGTTGCGACGACGTGGTTGCGCCGTGTTCGCGAAGCTTCTGTTCGACGCTCTCCATCGCGACGCGGAAATTCTTGTCGGGTCCGGCCCAGCGCGCTGAATAAATGCCGGGCGCGCCGCCGAGCGCATCGACCACAAGGCCGGAATTGTCGGCAAAGGCCGGCAAGCCGGATGCCTTGGCCGCGGCTTCCGCCTTGATGCGCGCGTTCTCGCGGAACGTCGTGCCGGTTTCGTCTGGCTCGCCCAGTGCCATGTCACCTGCTGATATGGCGTCGATCTGGTAGGGCGCCAGCAGTTCGCGCATTTCCGCAAGCTTTCCAGGATTATGCGTTGCGATCACCAGGCGACCGGTTACGCGGCGATGAACCGATCCCCTCACATCACCGCCATTTTCTGCAGATCGATGAGCTTGCCCACGCCCTTGCGCGCCAGCGCCAACAGCGTCGTCAGTTGCTCTTCCGAAAACGGAACTTTCTCCGCGGTGGCCTGCACCTCGACGATGTGGCCCGAGCCGGTCAGCACGAAATTCGCGTCGGTTTCGGCTTGCGAATCCTCCGCATAGTCGAGGTCGAGCACGGCAGTGCCGGCACAAACACCGCAGGAGATCGCCGCGATATGGTCGCGCAGCACGTCCTCTGCGATCATCTCGCGGGTCTTCATCCAGGCGAGGCAGTCATAGAGCGCGATCCAGGCGCCGGTGATCGAGGCCGTGCGGGTGCCACCGTCGGCCTGGATGACGTCGCAGTCGATGGTGATCTGACGCTCGCCCAGCGCTTTGAGATTGACAACGGATCGCAGGCTCCTGCCGATCAGGCGCTGGATTTCGACCGTGCGGCCATTCTGCTTGCCGGCGGACGCTTCGCGGCGTGTGCGCTCCAGCGTGGCGCGCGGCAGCATGCCATACTCGGCGGTGATCCAGCCGCGCGCCTGGCCTTTGAGCCATGGCGGCAGCCGGTCTTCAAGCGTTGCCGTCACCAGCACATGGGTATCGCCGAACCGCACGAAACATGAGCCTTCGGCGAATTTCACCACGCCTCGCTCCAGCGATACGGCCCGCAATTCGTCGGGCTGTCGGCGGCTCGGCCGCATGCAGGTCTCCTTGATCGTTCTTCTTGGCCGTTGTTCTTGGCCGTTGTTTTTTGGCAGCGCGTCAGCGGCGCTGCGCGACGCTGTCTTTTAGGGGGGCAAGGTGGGACCGACAAGAGCGGTTAACGGTCTTAGCGTCTCGGATATCGCGGCGAACCGCCGATTGCTTCTGCCGGCGTCTTGCCGCTACCCTCCTTTGGGCGTTGCCTTGAAACGGCCCGCGCCAGCCTACACGTTTTCCGCCGGAGCGAACTTTGGCCAGTCACGATCTTCCGCTTGCCTCGAGCCAGTTGAGCCTTGCCCAGCTCAACGAGCGCTCGCGCGAGATTTTTCGGCTGATCGTCGAGAGCTATCTGGCGACCGGCGAGCCGGTCGGTTCGCGCAATCTGTCGCGCATCCTGCCGATGACCTTGTCGCCGGCGTCGGTGCGCAACGTCATGTCGGATCTGGAGCAACTCGGCCTGGTCTATGCGCCGCATACCTCGGCCGGCCGGCTGCCGACCGAGATCGGGCTGCGATTCTTCGTCGATGCGCTGATGCAGATCGGCGACCTCACCGACCATGACCGCAAGGCCATCGAGGCCCAGGTCGCCGGTTCGGGCCAGTCGAAGTCGGTCGAAGCGGTGCTGACCGAGGCGTCCGGCCTGCTGTCCGGGCTTGAGCCGCGCCGCCGGCGTGGTGCTGACCGCGAAATCGAACCAAAGACTCAAGCACGTCGAGTTCGTCCGCTTGGAGCCGGAGCGCGCGCTGGTGGTTCTGGTCGGCGAGGACGGCCAGATCGAAAATCGCGTCCTCAATATTCCCGTCGGGTTGCCGACCTCGGCCTTGGTCGAGGCCGCCAATTTTCTCAACGCGCGGATCCGCGGCCGCACCCTCGCCGAACTGCGGACCGAGATCGAGCAGCGGCTCAAGCAAGGTCAGGCCGAGCTCGACGAATTGACGCAAAAGATCGTCGCCGCCGGCCTCGCCAGCTGGTCGGGCGGCGAACGCGACGAGCGCAAGCTGATCGTGCGCGGCCAAGCGCATCTCCTGGAAGACCTCAAGGCGCTGGCCGATCTGGAGCGGGTGCGCTTGTTGTTCGACGACCTCGAGACCCGGCGCGAAGTGGTCGATTTGCTGGGCCGGGCCGAGCAGGCCGAGGGCGTGCGCATCTTCATCGGCTCGGAGAACAAGCTGTTCTCGCTGTCCGGTTCCTCCACGATCGTGGCGCCGTATCACGATGCCTCCGGGCAAATCGTCGGCGTGCTCGGCGTTATCGGGCCGACCCGGCTGAACTATGCCCGCATCGTCCCCATGGTCGATTACACCGCCAAGATCGTGAGCAAGCTCTTGGCGGGCTGAAGCATTTATCCGGTGGGCGGCGGCTGACGGTTAATGGCCGCGCGCTTGATTTTTATCCGCGCAACCCTGATATGCCGGGCAGCGAACACAATGTTTCAGGTGTCGATATGACGGAAAAGACCGCGCGTGCTGAGGACGCTGCGGCCGCTGCGGAGGCCACCCCGCGGGCCGGTCAGGCTGATGCCCGGCCGGAGGCCGATCCGGCGGCGCTCGCCGCCGAGCTGAAGGATCGACTGTTGCGGACGCTGGCGGAGATGGAAAATCTGCGCAAGCGCACCGAACGCGAAGTCACCGACGCTCGCCTTTACGGTGTCACGACGTTCGCCCGGGATATCCTGAGCGTGGCCGACAATATGCGCCGCGCGCTCGACGCCGTGTCGCCGGAATTGCGCGCCAGCGCCGAGGCTGGCGTGAAGGCGCTCATCGACGGCGTCGAGCTGACGGAGCGTGAGCTTGTCAAGGCGCTGGAAAAGAACGGCGTGCGCCAGTTCAGCCCGCGCGGCGAGAAGTTCGACCCGAACGTGCATCAAGCCATGTTCGAGGTGCCGAACGCTTCGGTGCCCGCCGGCAGCGTCGTCGAGGTGGTGCAACCCGGCTACATGATCGGTGAGCGCGTGTTGCGCCCGGCCATGGTCGGAGTGTCGAAAGGCGGTCCCAAATCGGCGCCGCCGTCGCGGCCGGTCAACGACAATTCCACCGCCGGCCCGAAAACTCCTGAACACCTTCCAGAGAAGACGCACACGGGCAGCTATTTCAGCTCCACGCTGTCGCGAACCGTGCGCAGGCGTGTAAAGACGCTGGCCCAGCTATCGGTGCGCGCGATACCGACCATCTGCAGATAGCCACCGCCGCCGAAACGCAGCCACTGGATCACCCTGACATCGGCTCCGGTGCGCGCATCCTTGGCGTCCGCCATCGTCTGGTACCCCGACTGACCGGCGATCCGCAGCGGCTCCGACAGCGTGACGTTCACGTCGCGAATCCCGCCGATTTCGGCAAACGTCAACCGGGCGAAATTGCCGCGACCGTCCGGTTCGGCAGGACCGCCGGGCAGGGCGGCGATGAGCAGGCGCGCGTCGACGCCGCTGCCGCTCGGCTCCTTGGCGGTGTCTTTGGCCGTGTCTTTGGCGTCCGACGGGTCGCGCAACATGAGCGCGCGACCGCGCAGCACGTCCTCGACCTGGAAGCCGGCCAGATCGCCGACCGCGAACGGCAAAAGACCGAGCTCCTCCGTTTCGGGGACTTTGGCGCGGACCGACAGCGTCGCGAGCGCGGCGCGCACCGCGTTGTCCGGATAGGCTTTGGTCTCTTGTTCCGGCACTTGGACGGTAACGAGCGCGGTAAGATCGCTCGCCCCTGCCACCAACAGCCATTTTTTATAGCGCATCTTATCGGCCGTTTGCCGGCCGGTGAGGAGAAAGGCTTTGCCGAAGCTGACCTGCATCGGCTCGCGTTTCTCCAGGCTGACGCCCTGCTTCTTGAGCGTGTCGATGTCCAGGGTCTTGTCCATCTGCGAGAAGGCCGCCGCCGGCAGCACGGTGATGAGGATCGCGGCGTCCTTGGCCGGATCGGCGAAGCCGTCGAACGTACGGCTTGCGACCATGCCGGAAGGCGGAACAAGTCCGATGCGCGAGCCGGGCGGAAAGGTCGGGTCCTCCGCCCGTGCCGGCATGGCGACGACCAGAAGCGCCAATGCCGCAGCAAAGGCGGTGGGAGCCCCAATGGAGCCGAAGCTGCTAGTGCTCATCATGCGAAGACTCTGGCGCTCGTGAATACCGCGTGTCGGAGTTGCCGCGCGTGACCCGGCGCAGCGTTAGATTGAGCCGTCCGCCTTCCGGGAGCAAGCGCGATGTGCCCGCATAGATCCGATCGACCCCGTGAAAAGCAAGCCGCGCCGCGCCGCCGAGGGCGACAACGTCGCCGGAGCCAAGGCGAATAGACCGCGTCGGCTCGCTCCGGTTTTGGCCGCCGACCCGGAACAGACAGGAATCGCCGAGCGAAATCGAGATCACCGGCGCGTCAAAATCCGCCTCGTCACGGTCCTGGTGGAGGCCCATCTTCGCGCCCGGGTCATAGAAGTTGATGAGACAGGCCTCGGGCGGGTCAGGGTAGCGGGCAAGCTCGCGCCACAGGGCCAAGAGCGACGTGGGCATCGGCGGCCAGGGATGTCCGCTGGCGGGATGCGTCTGCTGATAACGGTATCCGCTTTCATCGGACACCCAGCCCAGCGGCCCGCAATTCGACATGCGCACCGTGAACGGTCGTCCCGACTTCGGCATGCGTGGCGTGAACAGCGGCGCCGCCTCAAGGACCGCGCGCACGTCCGCCAGCAATCCCTGCTGCCGCTCGCGGTCAAGGTGCCCGGGATAGAGGCGCAAGCCCGAAATATTCGCGGAAATATTCGACTGTAAATTCATCGGCGCGCGTTCATCCCTTTTGTTAGCTTTAGCCGCCAATCGCCGTGGCTTCCGATGCGCAATCCTGTCTTGCGGCTCGATCACGCCCTCCTATATGAGCCAAGGGAAATCGCCTGGACATCATCCGGGGCGGTTGATTCTAGACTATCAAGGGGGTCGGACTAAGGGCGCCTTTCGGGCCTGCCCGACCTGCCGATAAAGAGAGGATTAACACCATGGCCAAGGTCATCGGTATCGATCTCGGGACTACCAATTCGTGCGTCGCCGTGATGGAGGGCAAGACGCCGAAGGTTATCGAGAACGCTGAGGGAATGCGCACCACGCCGTCCATCGTCGCTTTTACGGACGAGGGCGAGCGGCTCGTCGGCCAGCCGGCCAAGCGCCAGGCGGTCACCAATCCCGAGCGCACCATTTTTGCCGTCAAGCGCCTCATCGGCCGCCGTTACGACGATCCGATGGTGGAGAAGGACAAGAAGCTCGTCCCCTACAAGATTTCGCGCGCCTCGAACGGCGACGCCTGGGTGGAGATCGAGGGCAAGACCTATTCGCCGTCGCAGATTTCCGCCTTTATCCTGCAGAAGATGAAGGAAACGGCGGAAGCCTATCTCGGCTCCAAAGTCGAGCAGGCCGTGATCACCGTTCCGGCTTATTTCAATGACGCCCAGCGCCAAGCCACCAAGGACGCCGGCAAAATTGCCGGTCTCGAGGTGCTGCGCATCATCAACGAGCCGACGGCTGCCGCGCTCGCCTATGGGCTCGACAAGAACAAGACCGGCACGATCGCGGTCTACGACCTCGGCGGCGGCACCTTCGATATTTCCATTCTCGAAATCGGCGACGGCGTGTTCGAGGTGAAGTCGACCAACGGCGACACCTTCCTCGGCGGCGAAGACTTCGACATGCGGCTGGTCAATTACCTGGCCGACGAATTCCAGAAGGAGCAGGGCATCGATCTGCGCCGCGACAAGCTGGCGCTGCAGCGGCTCAAGGAGGCTGCGGAAAAAGCCAAGATCGAGCTGTCGTCGACGACGCAGACCGAAATCAACCTGCCGTTCATCACCGCCGATGCCTCGGGACCGAAGCATCTCACCATGAAGCTCACCCGCGCCAAGTTCGAGGCGCTGGTCGACGATCTGGTGCAGAAGACCATCGAGCCCTGCCGGCAGGCGATCAAGGACGCCGGCCTGAGCGCGGCTGAGATCAACGAGGTCGTTCTGGTCGGCGGCATGACGCGCATGCCGAAAGTCCAGGAAGTCGTGAAGCAATTGTTCGGCAAGGAGCCGCACAAGGGCGTCAATCCGGACGAAGTCGTGGCCGTCGGCGCGGCAATTCAGGCCGGCGTGCTCCAAGGCGACGTCAAGGACGTGCTGCTGCTCGACGTCACGCCGCTCTCGCTCGGCATCGAAACCTTGGGTGGCGTGTTCACGCGCCTGATCGACCGCAACACCACGATCCCGACCAAGAAGAGCCAGGTGTTCTCCACGGCCGAGGACGGCCAGACGGCGGTGACCATCCGCGTCTTCCAGGGTGAACGCGAGATGGCGGCCGACAACAAGATGCTCGGCCAGTTCGATCTGATCGGCATTCCGGCGGCGCCGCGCGGCGTGCCGCAGATCGAGGTCACGTTCGACATCGACGCCAACGGCATCGTCAATGTCTCCGCCAAGGACAAGGGCACCGGCAAGGAGCAGCAGATCCGCATCCAGGCCTCCGGCGGTCTGTCCGAGGCCGACATCCAGAAGATGGTCAAGGACGCCGAGTCCCACGCCGAGGACGACAAGAAGCGCAAGGCGCAAGTTGAGGCGAAGAATCACGCCGAAGCGCTGGTCCATTCGACCGAGAAGACGCTCGCCGAGCACGGCTCGAAGGTCGGCGAGGCCGACCGCCGGGCGATCGAGAACGCCATGGCTGACCTCAAGGAAGCGTTGAAGGGCAGCGATGCGGACGCGCTCACGGCCAAGACCAACGCGCTGGCGCAAGCGTCGATGAAGCTCGGCGAGGCGATGTACAAGCAGTCCGCCGAGCAACCCGGCGGCGATGCCGGTGCCGAAGCCAAGAAGGACGACGTCGTCGATGCCGAGTTCACCGAAGTCGACGACGACAAGAAGAACAAAAAGTCGGCGTGATCGGCGAGGCATTTCAATGCCGCTGCGAGGTATCAAATTTGCACCCCCGGAGGCAAAACGGGGGTGCATATTTTTGACGGGCGGCTTGGCGACGTGGAATAATTGGACGTCATCGGGTGGGGTATGATGGCCAAGCGCTGTTACTACGAAACGCTGTCGATCGAACGCACCGCGACCGAGACCGACATCAAAACCGCCTTCCGCAAGCAGGCGATGCAATGGCATCCGGATCGTAATCCCGGCGATAACGACGCCGAGCACCGTTTCAAGGAACTCAACGAGGCCTACGAGGTCCTCAAAGATCCCGACAAGCGCGCAGCCTACGATCGCTTCGGCCACGCGGCGTTCGAGCACGGCAACGGCATGGCCGGCGCCCATGGCTTCGGCGCCGATTTCGCAACCACCTTCTCCGACATATTCGACGACCTGTTCGGCATGGGTGGCCGCCGCGGCCGCGGCTCCGGACGCGAGCGCGGCGCCGACCTCCGCTACAATATGGAAATTTCGCTGCTGGAAGCGTATGCGGGCAAAGCCGCGCAAATCCGCATTCCGACCTCGGTCACCTGCGAGGCCTGTTCGGGCAGCGGGGCCAAGCCCGGCACCAAGCCGAAGGCGTGTCCGATGTGCGCCGGCCAGGGCAAGGTCCGGCACGCCCAAGGCTTCTTCACGCTCGAGCGCACCTGCCCGAATTGCCAGGGCCGCGGCCAGGTGATCGAGAGTCCGTGCGCCTCCTGTGCCGGCTCCGGCCGGGTCATGCGCGAGCGCACATTGTCGGTGAATATTCCGGCCGGCGTCGAGGACGGCACGCGCATCCGCCTAGCCGGCGAAGGCGAAGCCGGCGTGCGCGGCGGGCCGCCCGGCGATCTTTACATTTTCCTGTCGATCGGCAGCCATCCGTTCTTTCAGCGTGACGGCGCCGATCTGCATTGCCGCGTGCCGGTTTCGCTGGTGACCGCGGCGCTCGGCGGCGAGTTCGAGGTTCCGACGATCGACGGCGGCAAGACCCGCGTGAAGGTTCCCGAAGGCATGCAGACCGGCCGTCGCTTCCGCCTGCAAGGCAAAGGCATGCCGGTGCTGCGCGCGCGGCAGAGTGGCGACATGTACGTGCAGGTCGTCGTCGAGACGCCGCAAAAGCTCACCAAGCGCCAGCGCGAACTTTTGGCCGAGTTCGATCGCCTCTCGTCGACCGAGACGCACCCGGAGTCGGCGGGATTCTTTGGCAAGGTCAAAGACTTCCTCGACGGCTTCGGCGGTCGCGCCAATTCGGCATAAATTTCCGGCGCATCTTTGCCATAGCCGGGTGGCTAGTCTTTAGGCACCGAATGTTCTAGAAAGGCGGCGTTTTGTCGTTTGTGATGTTGCCATGTCGCTTCCGGCCCTGCGTACATTTGAACAGAGGATCGAGCGGCAATTGCGGCTCCTCGAACTAAAGAAGACCATTGTCGAGCGGAATATCGGACGCCAGATCCGGCTGTTCGAGCGCAAGCGCGGCGATTTCGGCAAGAAGATCGAAGAGCAGATCTGGCAGTTCGAGCGCAAGCGCGGCATCCGGCTCGACGACGAAGTGCGCTTCATCCGCTCCTGGATCGAGCGGCCGCTGACGATCGGCGCGGTGACGCCGTCGGGCAAGATGCTGGCGCGCGCCATGGCCCGCTATGTCGATCCGCGACAGCGACGGGCCGGTCGTCGAGCTCGGCCCCGGGACCGGCCCGGTCACCGAAGCGTTGGTCGAGGCCGGCGTGTCGCCATCGCGGCTGGTGTTGGTCGAATTCAATCCGGGTTTCTGCCGAATCTTGCGCGCGCGCTATCCCGACGCCACCCTGGTGCAGGGCGACGCCTACAGCATGCGCCGCTTGCTCGAAACGCTGCTGATTCAGCCGGCGGCCGCGGTCGTCTCCGGCTTGCCGCTGGTCACCAAGCCGATGCGGATGCGGCTGCGGCTCATTCGCGACGCTTTCGATCTCATGCTGCCCGGCGCGCCGTTCGTGCAATTCACCTATTCGGTGGCGTCGCCGTTGCCGCGCCGGCTCGGCGGTTTCTCGGTGGAAGCGTCCGAGCGCATCTGGATGAATATCCCGCCGGCGCGGGTGTGGGTCTACCGCAAGATCTGATCCCTCCGGCGATGTCCGCTCCGAAAATCCTGGTCATGGCCGGCTCGTTGCGCACGGGCTCGCACAACGGGCGGCTGGCGGCTTTGGTCGCCAAGGAGCTCGCGCTCGTCGAAGCCGACGTGACGCGGATCTCGCTTGCCGATTATCCGTTGCCGCTGCTCGACGCCGATCTCCTCACCGCCTCGGGACCGCCCGACAATGCGGTCAAGCTCAAGCACATGCTCGGTGCGCATCAAGGCGTGTTCATTGCCAGTCCGGAATACAGCGCCTCGGTCACGCCGCTTCTGAAAAACGCCATCGACTGGGTGACGCGGGTGCGCGAAGGCCACGAGCCGGCTTACGCCGCGTTCAGGGGCCGCGTCTTCGCGCTCGGCTGTGCGGTCGTCGGCTGCCGCCGGCGGCGTGCGCGCGCTGATGGCGCTGCGGCAAATTCTGGAACTCGGCTGCGGCGCGCTGGTGATCCCGGAGCAGATCAATGTCGGCGGCGCCGAAGGGGCTTTCGACGAGATGGACAATCTTCGCGACGAAGACCTCGCAACCGCCTTGAAAGAGATGGTGCGAAGCCTTATCGAGCTGGCGAGCATGATGCCGCGAAGCACAGAGTGAGTCGCAGAATGCCGATTGCGCCGCGCGAGCGCCTGATCGTTGCGCTCGATCTGTCGTCGGTCGAGGCGGCGGAAGCCATGGTGGCGCGGCTCGGCGACGCGGTATCGTTCTACAAGATCGGCTACCAGCTCGCTTATGCCGGCGGGCTCAGCCTTACGCAGACGCTTGCCGGCGCCGGCAAGCGCGTCTTTCTCGATCTTAAACTCCACGATATCGGCAATACGGTCGCCCAGGGCGTGAAAAGCGTCGCGCGGCTCGGCGCGACGTTCCTCACCGTACATGCTTACCCGCAAACGATGCGGGCCGCGGTCGAAGCGCGCGAGGGCGGCCTGCGCATTCTCGCCGTCACGGTGCTGACCTCGTATGACGACGACGACCTCAAGGCCGCCGGTTACGATACCTCCGTCAAGGCGCTGGTCGCCGCCCGCGCCGAGCAGGGCCGCCTTCTCGGCGTCGACGGTTTGGTTTGCTCGCCCGAAGAGGCCGCCAATGTCCGTTCGGTCGTCGGCGCCGGCATGGTGCTGGTGACGCCGGGCATCCGTCCCGCCGGCAGCGGCGCCGGCGACCAGAAACGCATCATGACGCCAGCGGCCGCGATCGCGGCGGGTGCCGATTATCTCGTGGTCGGCCGGCCGATCATTGGCGCCTCCAACCCGCGGGCGGCGGCGGAATCGATCATCGCCGAGATCGCGCAGGAAACCGCAAAGGAGCAACAACATGGCCAAGGCTTATTGGATCGGTCGCGTCGACGTGCACAATGAGGACGGCTACAAGCCTTATGCCGCCGCCAATCCCGCCATCTTCCGCAAATATGGCGGCCGCTTCGTCGTCCGCGCCGGCAAGTTCGAATGCACCGAAGGCGACAGCCGGACGCGCAACGTGGTCATCGAATTTCCCGATTATGCCGCGGCGGTCGCCTGCTATCGCTCGCCCGAATACCAGGCGAACATCAAGGTGCGGCAGCCGCATGCCACCGTCGACATGATCATCGTCGAAGGCTACGACGGCCCGCAGCCTTAAATTTATCTCCCCCGCAGGCGGGGGAGGATGGAAGCTCTAGCTCCGTTTGCCGACCTCATCCGCTCCGGCTATATCCGCGGCGACCGGAGAAGCGCCTCATGGCTATCGCAAATTCCGACATGCGGCTGGTGATTGCCGGCGCCGGCGGGCGCATGGGCCGCACGCTGATCCATGCCATCGCCGCGACCAAGGGCGTCACGCTTGCCGGGGCAGTCGAGGCTGCGAATTCGGCCGTCATCGGCCGCGACGCCGGCGAATTCGCCGGCCTTGGCGCCAACGGCATCAAGCTCGTGAGCGACGTCGGGCCGCTTCTGAAAGATGCCGACGGGCTGATCGAATTCACCCTTCCGGCGGCGACGCCGGCGCTGGCGGAGCGCAGCGCCGCTGCCGGCATCGTCCACGTCATCGGCACCACCGGCCATTCGGCCGAGCAGGAGGCGGCGATCGCGAAAGCCGCGAGCCGTGCGCCGATCGTCAAATCCGGCAATATGAGCTTGGGCGTCAATCTGCTCGCCGCCTTGGTCAAGCGCGTGGCGGCGACGCTCGGCGAGGATTACGACATCGAGATTCTGGAAATGCATCACAACAAGAAAATCGACGCGCCATCCGGCACGGCGCTGATGTTTGGCCGCGCCGCCGCGGCAGGCCGCGGCGTCGATCTCAACGCGCACTCCGCGCGCGGCCGTGACGGCATGACCGGCGCCCGCAAAGCCGGCGATATCGGCTTTGCCTCGCTGCGCGGCGGCACGGTGGTCGGCGACCATTCGGTGATCTTCGCCGGCCCGGCCGAGCGCATCGAGCTCACGCATCGCGCCGAAGACCGCATGATCTTCGCCCGCGGCGCGCTGCATGCGGCGTTGTGGGCGCGGGGACAAAAGCCGGGGCTTTATTCGATGGCGGATGTGCTGGGCCTGAAAGATTTTTGAGGACAAGTGAATGAGTGACCGGCTTCTCGTGCTCGTGCGTCACGGCCAGAGCGAATGGAATCTGAAAAATCTGTTCACCGGCTGGCGCGACGTCGGTCTGACCGAGAAAGGCATCGAGGAAGCGCGCGCTGCCGGCCGCCGGTTGAAAGCGCAGGGGCTGCGCTTCGATGTCGCCTTCACCTCGGTGCTGGTTCGCGCGCAGCGCTCGCTCGATCTCATGCTCGAGGAGATGGGGCAGACCGGCATCACCGTCATCAAGGACCAGGCGCTCAACGAACGCGACTACGGCGATCTCTCCGGCCTCAACAAGGATGATGCGCGGAAAAAATGGGGCGAGGAGCAGGTGCGGATCTGGCGGCGCTCCTACGACGTTGCGCCGCCCGGCGGCGAAAGCCTCAAGGACACCGCGGCCCGCGTCCTGCCGTATTATATCCAGGAGATGCTGCCGCGCGTGCTGCGCGGCGATAACGTGATCGTCGCCGCCCACGGCAACTCGCTGCGCGCGCTTGTCATGGTGCTGGAGCGCCTGTCGCCGCAACAGATCGTCGCGCGCGAGATCGCAACCGGCGTGCCGCTGATCTACCGGCTCAACGCCAACTCCACCGTGGCGGAGAAGAAAGATCTGGCCGCCTAACCATCGCCGTCATTGCGAGGAGCGGAGCGACGAAGCAATCCAAGGTCCACACGCGAAGTTGGATTGCTTGGCGGGAGCCTGTCATCGGGCCGGCCACTTCGGGCCGGCCCCGTTGGCTCGCAATGACGCAAGGCTACCCCAGGGAAATCTAATGCAGCACCTGCCCCGCTTCCCAGCCGAGCATGGCGCGCTTGCGGGTGATGCCCCAGTGATAGCCGGTCAGGTCGCCGGATTTGCCGATCACGCGGTGACACGGCACCACGAACGCCACCGGGTTCTTGCCGACCGCGGCGCCGACGGCGCGGGCGGCGGCGGGCGTGCGGACTTTTTCGGCAATGCCCGAATAGGTCGCGACGCTGCCCATCGGGATTTTCATCAGCGCTTCCCAGACCCGCACTTCCCAATCGGTGCCGATCAGGACGACCGACAGCGGCTGGTCCGACCGCCATTGCGTCGAATCGAAAATGCGGCGCGCGATCGGCGCGGTGCGCGCTTCATCGGCGACGTAGCTAGCCTTCGGCCAGCGGCGGCGCATGTCCGCGAGCGCCGTTTCTTCCTCGCCGGCGTCGGCGAAGGCGAGCCCGGCAAGGCCGCGTTCGGTTGCCATGATCAGGGCCTTGCCGAACGGCGACGGGTGGAAGCCGAATTTCACGGTCAAACCCTCGCCGCCGGATTTCCACTCGCCGGGCGACATGGCCTCGTGGGTCACGAACAGATCGTGCAACCGGCCGGGCCCGGACAGGCCCACTTCGTAGGTGGTGTCGAGGACGCTTGCGGAATCGCGCAGCAATTGCCGCGCGCCGTCGAGCGTCAGCGCCTGCAGAAAGGCCTTCGGCGTCAATCCGGCCCAGCGGCGGAACAGGTGGTGCAGCTCGGTCGGGGTCACGCCGGCGGCTTCGGCAATGGCGTCGATTTCGGGCTGCTCGCGCCAATGGTTGCGGATATGCCCAATGGCGCGGCGCACCACGTCATAGTCGGCGGCGGCTTCGTGAAGCGGGGTGAGGTCGGGGATACGGTCGGGCGATAGCATGGGTGTCTCCATCATCTGACTCCCATCTAGGCCGCCGGAAGGGCGCAAACCACCCGATTTCTGTTGGCGGCGAATGGCGAAATGGCGAATGGCGAATTTCGTCATGCTTCCCCATTCGCTATTCGCCACTCCCCTATTCGCCCTACGCCGTCCGTGTCGGCCCGCGCTTGGCCTCGCCCAGCGCGGCGGATAACGCCCGCGCAAAACTCGCCTTCTCGTCCGGGCTCAAAAAACCGGCGATCTGCAGGCGGCGGCCGCGCGAGACCAGAAACAGCCGCTCGATGCCGAATTCCTCATGCACCATGCGGTCGAGCTGCACCCAGACCGGGTTGAGGGTCCATTCGCGCACCACGCCGTGGTGGCTGACCTTGCGCAGCGTGAGCGCCGACGCGGTGACCGTCACCTCCTCATAGGCACGGGCGGCGCGATAGTTGGCGCGAAACGCGACGTAGATCAGCAGAACGTCCAGGCCGAGGAACCCGAACACCGGCCAGGCGCCGTGCAGCAGGAACACCATTCCTGAGGCGAAGCTCAATCCGCCGATGCACAGCATCAGGATCAGAAAGCCGGTCGAACCCAGCGAGCGATGCGGCGTGATCGTCGCCGCAAAGATTTTCGGCTCGGGGAATGTGCTGTTGTCGTCGCTCATGGCGCCAACTATACGGGAAAGATGGCCAAAAAGGCGACGCGACAGAAAACCGTCGGGCAAAGCCTCAAGTCTGCCCGCAAGGGCACGGCCGCCCGCCTCAAAGGCCGCAAGGCGCAGGCCAAGGCCGACAGCGAGGCCGCCCACGGCGAATTGCCGCAATGGACCAAAGCCGAGATCGAGGAAGCGTTCCGCCGCTTTGCCGCCGCCAATCCGACGCCGCGCGGCGAGTTGCAATCCATCAATCCGTTTACCCTGCTCGTCGCCGTCGTGCTCTCGGCGCAGGCGACCGATGCCGGGGTCAACAAGGCGACGCCGGCTTTGTTCAAGCTCGCCGACACGCCGGAGAAGATGGTCAAGCTCGGCGAAGCGCGCGTGCGCTCCCTGATCAAGACCATCGGCCTCTATCGCACCAAAGCCAAGAACGTGATTGCGCTGTCGCGCCAGCTCGTCGCCGAGCACGGTGGTCAAGTCCCGCACGACCGCGACGCGCTCGAGGCCCTGCCCGGCGTCGGCCGCAAGACCGCGAACGTCGTCCTCAACGTCGCCTTCGGCGAGCCGACTATCGCGGTCGACACCCACATCTTTCGCGTCGGCAACCGCACCGGGCTTGCGGTCGGCAAGACGCCGCTCGACGTCGAGATGAAGCTGCTGGAGGTCGTGCCGGAGCGTTATCGTCTGCACGCCCACCACTGGCTCATCCTGCACGGCCGCTATGTCTGCGTCGCCCGCCGGCCGCTGTGCGAAAAATGTTTGATCGCCGATTTGTGCAAATGGCCGGGCAAGACGGTGAATGCCGCACCGGCGGGCGCATAGAATAGCACCGCGCGTGCACGCGTCGACGTCCCGCATCCGACGTCGTTTCCGATCCAAGAACAAAATCGCCCGGACAGGTCTGCAGATCGCTGCACGACCGGCAACGGACGTGGAAATCGACACGGCCGGACTATTGGCTGTGACGCGCGGCACCGCTGTCGCCGGCCGATATTGCTAACGCATTGGGCGTCGTCTGAGCAAATTCAAATTCATAGAGCAAGGAGTTGCATCATGAAGACGTCCCGGAACTATCTTTTGGCGTTGCGACTGTCCCTTCTCGCCTGTGTGTTGCCGCTATCGATCGGATCGACGAGCGCGCTCGCAGATCCTCCGGCCGCAACCTCTGCCGAAGAGGCTTTGGCAAAAGAGAACTACCTGAAGAATTACATTCGCCCGGATACCATTCGGCGCAGCTTTCATACCGCCGAAGGCATGTGGGTCGATTGCGTCGACGTCAATCGCCAGCCGGGCATGTTGGCGCCCGACATGGCGGGCAAAACGGTCGAGCAGCCGCCGCCCCCGCCGGCCAGACATGACGACAGGGCCCGCGTGCTGCCGCACGGCGCGCAATTGGCCGTGCTGGACACGGAACTCCACGCCAACGAGGCGGACGAGAACGGCGTCGTTCGTCGCTGTGAGGAAGGCACCATTCCGATCCGGCGCCGGACGCCGGAGGAGCTCAGTCGCTTTCCGAACCTTCGCGACATGTTTTCAAAAGGCCGGGGGCACCCGTTCAAGAGCGGCTCGGACTCGCCATCCCCCAAATTCTACGAACATGCCGGCTCGAGCCAGAGCGTCACCAACTGGGGCATGCAGTTCTTCATGAACATCTGGAGTCCGACGACCAACAGCTCCGATCACTCGATCTCCCAGATGTGGGTGCTCAACAGTGCCGTTACCGATTCGGCGGAGGCAGGATGGACCGTCGATCCGGGCCAGTTCGGCGACAACAGACCGCACCTTTTTATCTACTGGACGGATAACGGCTACAACTCACCCGGCGTTTCCGGAAACGCCGGCTGCTACAATCTGGACTGCGCCGGGTTCGTGCAGACCAGCAATACCGTAACGCTTGGTGGTACCTTTAACGCGACCAGTTCGCCCGGCGGGACGCAAGTGTGGGCCGAGGTGACCTGGGCCAAGAGCAGCGCGACGGGCAACTGGTGGTTCTTCTACCAGGGCAAGCCGGTCGGCTACATTCCGGCGAGCAAATACACCCACGGCATGCAAACCCAGGCGGACCTGGTGGAATTCGGCGGCGAAGTGAACAGCCCGAATAACCCGCCCAGCGGCACCCATACCACCACGCAAATGGGATCGGGAAAATTCCCGTCGACAGGATGCGGGGAAGCCGCGTTCCAAAGCCACGTTCAGTACGTCAACACCAACTACAACACGGTTGACGTTACCCCGAACGGCAACATCGAGGACACCCTGTCCAGCTGCTACAACTACTCGACCGGCTACGAGAAATCCGCCACGTGCTATAGCGGCACCCAGTCGACGTTCCAGAACGGTTACTTCGAGTTCTTCGGCGGACCCGGCTACTCGACCTCGTGTCCGACGACCCCGGCTGGGGATTAGTCGCCGCGGCGGCTTGGTAAAGAGACGCCGGCAATCGTAGTAACGCTGTGCGCTCTGCAATGCCAGATGACGCGACTGGCACATTCCGGACCTGGCGCGATGTTCGCGTTGGGTCCGCAATGCGTTTCGCAAACGGACATCGGCCGCGGGCCGAGGCCTTATTTGGACACGATCGCGACGATCTTTCTGGTCCGGGCGTCGATGATCAAGACCTGACCCTGCAACAGTGCGTAGGAATAAGCCCTGATGGCCGGGACCTTGTTACCAAGATGATGGCCGAACCGCAGCAAGCGCATGGTGTCTGGGACCGCGTCGCCGACGTGTAAACCCGCCGGCACCGACGTATCTGTCGCGTCTTTGCCCAAGCTCCGCCAGATCGCAGCCCGACCTGGCCCCGTCAGATGGATGGTGGGTTGCGCATGAAGCGCTGAGGACCACAACAGCGTAGCACCCAGTGCGGTCGTCAAAAATTTCGATTTGCTTCGCATGATGGCCCCTGTGAACAATCGGTATTTCCATTATAGGTGGCCGCCGGCTTTCGCCGACGAGATGCCGAAGCCCTGATTGATTGCTGCAAACATCTGATAAAAGCCGGAGACCACGACGATCTCGACGAGACCGTCCTTGCCCCATTCGGCGGCGGCCTTGGCCTGCAACGCCTCCGGGATCGGCTGCCACGCCAGCGTCTTTGTCAGAATATCGCGGAGCAACCCGTATGGGTGCGGCAGGCTCGCGCCGGGCGCCCCGGCGATGCCGTCAATCATTGCCTGCGGCAATCCGGCGGCAACGGCATGCTGCACATGATCCTGCCACTCGAACGCGGCGCCGGTCGCGCGCGCGACGCTGAGCACGATGAACTGATAGTGGACGCGCGGCAGCACGCCCTCGAATTTCAGATAGAAGCCCAGCGCCTCGACCCGCTCGGCCAGCGCCGGATGGTTGAGCAGGGCAAGATAGGGACCGCCGAAGCCCTCGCCCTTGGCGCGGCGCTTCGCTGCGATCGCCTCGTAGAGCGCCTTGGCGGCAGCGGGGAATTTGGCCGGGTCCATTTCCAGCACGCTCATCGGCCGCCTCCTATTCGTGATAGGACCAGGCGCGCGCGCCCGCATTGAAGTCATAGACCGGCGTCGGACAATTCTTGTCGGCCTTCACGTCGATGAGCACGGTCGTGTTTGCCGCCAGCGCTTTGGTAAACGTCGCGCCGAGTGCTGCGGGATCGTCAACGGTCAGTCCCTGTGCGCCGAGCGAGCGCGCAAAGCCGGCCCAATCGTGATCGGGGATGGTGGTCAATTCCGCCGGCAGTGCGCCATAGCGATGGGCGCGCAGCCAGACATTGCCGAGCGCCCCGTTGTTGAGCACGACATAGATGATCGGCAGGCGGTAGCGCGCGGCGGTTTGGATTTCCATGCCATGCATGTGCATGCAGCCGTCGCCGGTGATCACGGCGACGCGCCGCCCGGGCTGGGCGCATTGCACGCCCACGGCCGCCGGGATCGCCCAGCCCATGGGCCCGAGATTGGTCGCCGAAATGTAACTCCGCGGTTCGTAAGCGGTCCAATAATGGCCGGCAAAAGCACGGTGCGCGCCGGAATCGACCAGCAGAATGCCGTCGCGCGGAAACACCGCGCGCAACGCCGTGACCGCTGCGGCGGGATGGATCGGTTTGGCCGTGCTGCGGCAATTCTCGACGTCGTAAAGCCGTGGTCCGGCTTTCGCCTTGGCGATCGACGATCGCCGCGCGGTCTCGCTCTGCGACAGCCCAGCCGCGGCAGCGCCGGAGGCGCGGCCCAAAAGCTCCAGGAAGGCGCGGCAACTGCCGGACACGACGTGGTTGGCCCTGCCGTGCGAGGTCATCTCCCACATGTCGGTGTTGACGTGGATCATCTGCGCCTTGGATTTCTGTCGCAGCGTCCAATGCATGGTGTCGCGCTCGTTGAGGCCGGAGCCGACGATCAGCAAGACGTCCAGATCGGGATCGAACAGCGCGGCGGTGGCGTGCCGCGTGCCGGCATAGCCAAAGACGCCAAGCGACAGGTCGTGGTCTTCCGGAAAGACGCCCTTGGCCCGCAACGTCGTTGCGACGGGAATCGACCAGCGTTCGGCCGCCGCCTTGAGCGCCGCCGCGGCGTCATCATGCTCGATGCCGGCGCCGGCCAAGATCACAATGCGCTCGGCCGGCGCGAGCAGCTTCACGGCTTCCTCGGCTGCCGGCAGACTGAGCGCTGCCACGCTGGCAAAAAAATCGGAGACCGGGACGTAATCCGCCGCGCAATCCGCCGTGAGCGCATCGTGGGTGAGGGACAGATGAACCGGCCCGCTCGGCTGCGCCAGCATGACGGTGAGGGCGTGGCGCAGCCAGTGGCATAGGTTGCGTGGCCCTGCGACGGTCGCCGAAAATCGGGTCAGCGGCTTCATCACGGCAGTGTCGTCGAGCGTCGCTTGGCTCGCGTCCTGGAATTCGCCGAGCCCTTCCATGTCGACCGGAATCTCGCCGCTAAGGATGAGCACCGGAGACGAATCGGTTTTCGCCGCAGCGACCGCGGTCGTCATGTTGCACAAGCCGGGACCGCCAATGCCGAGCGCCGCGCCAAAGCGCCCGCTGGCGCGGGCATAGCCGTCAGCCATGTAAGCGGCTCCGCCTTCGTGCGCGGCGACAATCGGCTTCAAGCCGGGATGCCGGCTAAGCGCCGGCAGAAACGGATCGACCAATCCGCCCGGCACCATGAACAAGTGATCGAGGCCTTCGCGGATCAGGGCGTCCAGAATGAAATCCGTGCCGGCGGCCATGCTGATGATTCCTGCGGCGCGCGCGGCGCCAAGTCTATCCGTAAGCCTATCCGTCCTTGCCCAGGACGCACATCGAAACTCAGCGTTTGATGATGACCGACGACGGGATCAGCCGGGCTTCCCATCCCATCTGTTCCAATTCGGGCACGGTGTCGTCGGACGCCGGATAGCCGAGACAGAAATAGCCGATGAACTTCCAGTCGGCGGGAATGTCGAGCAGCGCGGCGACTGTTTTGGGATCGAGGATCGATACCCAGCCCATGCCGACGCTTTGCGCGCGGGCGGCGAGCCAGATCGTATGTACGGCGGTGACGGCCGAATACTCGATCATTTCCGGCATCGTGAGGCGGCCAAGGCCGTGACCTTGTGCGGTCGTGCGGTCGGCGAATACCGCCAGGTGGCATGGCGCCTCCTCCAATCCGGCAAGCTTGAGGCGGGCATAGAGCGCCGCCCGCTCGCCGCTCTGCACGGCGAGCGCATCGGCATTGCAGATCGCGAAATTCTGCCGGATCGCAGCGCGAATGGTCTCGTCGTCGACGATCACGAAGCGCCAAGGCTGGCTCAGCCCGACTGACGGAGCGAGGCACGCCAGCTCGATGAAGGCCTCCACCGTGCCGTCAGGCAACGGGTCGCGCCGAAACCGCCGCACATCGCGGCGCCAGACAAAAAGATCGCGCAAGCGCGCGCGAAAGGTCTCATCGAATGCGGTCAATGGTCCTGTCATCCGCCGTCTTCTGCGATCTGTGGACCCGTTGGGCGAGCAGTCAGCCGATGACGCGTTCCGGCCCATTATGACCGCCACGGGCGAACCGGGAAGTCGGCAACATTACGCAAAGTCGACAATATCGGCCAGATCAGCGTGACAACGCGGCAAGCCTAGCCCGGATCGAATGAAACGAAATCCGGCGGCGGCCTCACGGTCCAGCCCGGATTTCGCGTTGCTCAATCCAGCCTACGTGTTCGGCTCGACGCGGTGTCCGAAGGTGGCATTAGCTGATTGACGTTGACGGAAACGACAGGCGCCGGGCGTTTAACTGAGAAACTCAACGCCGATTTGCGTTTTTGATCGCCAAACGACCTTGCAGGCGCGCCGTGAGCTGAAATCCAGCGTCATGTAGATGTGGAAGGTGTCGGGAACCGTCTGTGGCGTATCGACCACCAGCCGGGCGCCGGTTGTGGATTCGTCCCAAACCGTGCATTCCCGCAGCTGCTCGCCTACTGAGCCAACAAACCAGCCGCACCGGCGCACGATCGCACGTGGATTGTTTCGTGCGTCCGTCGGGGTTGGCGCGCCATTGACATCGGACACAAACGGCCTCGAACGACGTGGAAAGTTGCACCTGTAGTTATATCGTCCTGATCGTTGATGATGTGTAAGCGGAATCGCCAAATTTGTACGCGCACACATTCGCTGGGCTCATAGCGGCGGCCGCAGGAAAGCGATCGGTGCTTTTTATCGGCTGGCGACGAACGTCGAAAGGCGCCTCAGCCGACGTCGCATTTATCGTGACCGCACTCTTGACTTTCGTCCCCGTTTAGGTTACATATATTCCCGAATCTCGCTCACCCAAAGGACGTCAGCCGGTCACGCCGGCTGGCGGAGCGGGAGCGGTTCCCGCGGGCGGCGGTTCGTCACCTCCGCTCCCGGGCGGCTCCGGGCAGACGCCCGGCCGGCATGATGACCGGTCTGCGAGAAAGTCGCTGGACTGGGACAGGAAGGCGCGGGTAACGCCCGCTGCAACGGCGCACGGCCTTTCGAACCATCGGGGTTGTGCGCTCCGACCACGTCCCAGGAAGCGCGTTCTGGAGCTGAGCTGCGGCGTTCGTTCGCTGCAGCAAGTGCCGTGGTGGGACGCCGACAGGCGAGCGCGCTGCGTTCAGCGCGCGACCGCATCTCGCAAAGGATGCGGACGGTAGGATACGCGTCTGTCGGCGTTCCGCCTTCCTTTTATGTGTTTGCTGAGCGCGATCGTGATGCGGTCCGGGTCCACCGCCGGCCAAATCCGACGAGATCGTGGGTCAGGGCGACGCATACGTGAATGGCATTGGCAAAACTCGGGCGCACACGTGTCGCGAGAACGATGTCGCTTGTGCCTTTTTCCGCCGCTCGGCGAAAAGATACATTCCCGCGAAAGCGGGAATCCAGTGGCGGCGAAAGAAACTGGGTCCCCGCTTTCCCGGGGACGATCGGGTGGGCGCTAGAACAAAAAATACCGCTGCGCCATCGGCAGTGTTTCCGCCGGCGCGCAGGTGAGCAATTCGCCGTCGGCGCGCACTTCGTAGGTCTCGGCATCGACCTCGATGTCGGGCGTGGCGTCGTTGTGGATCATGCTCTTCTTCGAGATCTTGCCGCGCGTGTTGGCCACGGCGACGAGCTCTTTCTGAATGCCGAGCTTTTTGCCGAGCCCGGCTTTTACCGCGGCCTTCGATGCAAACACCACGGACGACGCGGTGCGGGCGCGGCCATAGGCGCCGAACATCGGCCGGTAATGCACTGGCTGCGGCGTCGGGATCGACGCGTTGGGATCGCCCATCAGCGCGGCGACGATCGAGCCGCCCTTGATGATGCAATCGGGCTTGACGCCGAAGAAGGCCGGCGACCAGAGCACGAGATCGGCAAGCTTGCCTTTCTCCACCGAGCCGATGAGTTTCGACACGCCGTGGGCGATTGCCGGATTGATGGTGTATTTGGCGATGTAACGCTTCACTCGCGCATTGTCGTTGTCGCCCTTTTCCTCTTTCAGGCGGCCACGCTGCTTCTTCATCTTGTCGGCGGTCTGCCAGGTGCGGATGATGACTTCGCCGAGCCGGCCCATGGCTTGGGAATCCGACGACATCATCGACAGCGCGCCGATGTCGTGGAGAATATCTTCGGCGGCGATGGTCTCCTTGCGGATGCGGCTCTCGGCGAAGGCGAGATCTTCGGCGATCGACGGATCGAGATGGTGGCACACCATCAGCATGTCGAGATGCTCGTCGATGGTGTTGCGCGTATAGGGCCGCGTCGGATTGGTCGAGGACGGCAGCACGTTTTTCAGCCCGGCGACCTTGATGATGTCGGGCGCGTGGCCGCCGCCGGCGCCTTCGGTGTGGAAGGCGTGGATGGTGCGGCCTTTGAACGCCTTGATGGTGTCCTCGACGAAACCGGATTCGTTGAGCGTATCGGTGTGGATCATCACCTGGATGTCGTAGTCGTCGGCGACCGACAGACAGCAATCGATCGCGGCCGGCGTCGTGCCCCAGTCTTCGTGCAGCTTGAGCGCGCAGGCGCCGGCTTTGATCATTTCCTCGAGTGCCGCCGGCCGCGAGGCGTTGCCCTTGCCGGCGAAGCCCAAATTCACCGGGAAATCGTCCGCCGCCTGGATCATGCGGGCGATATGCCAAGGGCCGGGCGTGCAGGTGGTGGCGAAGGTGCCGTGCGCCGGGCCGGTGCCGCCGCCGAGCATCGAGGTGACGCCCGACATCAAAGCTTCGTCGACCTGCTGCGGGCAGATGAAATGGATGTGGGTATCGAAGCCGCCGGCGGTGAGGATTTTTCCTTCGCCGGCGATCACTTCGGTGCCGGGCCCAATGACGATGGTGACGCCGGGCTGAATGTCGGGATTGCCGGCTTTGCCGATGGCGTGGATGTTCCCGTCCTTGATGCCGACATCGGCTTTAACGATGCCCCAATGATCGAGAATGAGCGCGTTGGTGATGACGGTATCGACGGCGCCTTGTTTGTTGGTGATCTGGCTCTGTCCCATGCCGTCGCGGATCACCTTGCCGCCGCCGAATTTTACCTCCTCGCCGTAGGTGCAAAAATCCTTTTCCACCTCGATGATGAGATCGGTGTCGGCGAGCCGCACGCGATCGCCGGTGGTCGGACCAAACATGTCGGCGTAAACGGCGCGGCTCAAATGTGCAGGCATGATGTCCTCCGGTCCTGTTTAGTGAACCATGATCTGTTCGGAAAACCGGCTTGTGTTCCCGATCTCGTGCGGCGCCGGCCTTTTCCAGATCACATTTTAATCCCCAACGTTATCCCCACTGCATTGCAGCAGGACGCAAATGTACACTTTTGCTTGCATCGCGATGCTGCTGCGGTATCTTAACTTCCAGATCGCTCGCGTTTGGTTCCGCCAGATGAGAGAGATCGCCAAGGTCAGATCGGTCGGTGTTGAAGCCGCTACCAGCGTCGCGCCAAACGCTGATTTGATCTTGGTCCCAGCCGCGGTAGCAGCGCTGAGAACGTGACGGGCGGGCTTGCGCAAGCTCGCTCGTCATGATTCCTGCCGCTTCATTCTCGCAGCTTTCATTTCTGCAGCTTTCATTTTTGCAACTTTCCCATGATCTCCTGGCGAAAGCCGTAGACGGTGCGCGTGCCCGCGAGCGCCACGAGCTTCACATCGCGCGTCTGCCCGGGCTCGAACCGCACGGCGGTTCCGGCCGCAATGTCGAGCCGCATGCCGCGGGCTTTCTTGCGGTCGAATTTCAGCGCCGGATTGGTCTCGAAAAAATGATAATGCGAGCCGACCTGGATCGGCCGGTCGCCGGTATTCGAGACCGAAAGCGTCAGGCCCTTGCGGCCCTTGTTGATCTCGATCTCGCCGTCCTTGATGAAGAATTCGCCGGGAATCATAGGCGTCACCCTTGTTGTTCGTCATGGCCGGGCTTGACCCGGCCATCCACGTCTTTCTGTAAGCGACGCAAAAGGCGCAGATGCCCGGCACAAGGCCGGACCTGACGGCGCCATGGTTTCACATTCCGCTTCATCGGATCGGCTCATGCACCGTGACGAGCTTGGTGCCGTCCGGAAACGTCGCTTCGACCTGAATCTCCGGGATCATCTCGGCGATGCCGTCCATCACCTGGCTGCGCGTAATCACGTGCGCGCCTTTTTCCATCAGCTCGGCGACCGTGCGTCCGTCGCGGGCGCCTTCGAGAATGAAATCGGAGATCAGCGCGACGGCTTCCGGATGATTGAGCTTGACGCCGCGATCCAGCCGGCGTCGCGCCACCATCGCCGCCATGGCGATCAAGAGCTTATCCTTCTCCCGCGGAGTGAGATTCATACCAAGTCCTTTAAATTCACGTCCCTTAGTTCAACCACAGCCGCGGCAGCGGCACGTCACCCAATGCCGTCAATACACTGACGAGATCGTGGTGCAAGGCGGCGCCATCCGGCGCCACGAGCCGCGCCACCGCAAGTCCGTTCCACGCCGACACGCCGACTTCCCCGGCAAAGTCTTTCTCCAGCGCGCGGACGGCCGCAACCGCTTGCTCATCCGCCGGCACCTTGAGCACGCTGGCAATGGCGACGCCCGCGCCGGCAACCGCCCGCGCCGCCAGCTTTTGCGCAATCGCGCCATCGAGGCGGAGGCTTTCGGCAAAGACCAGAACGCCGCCGACGCGCACGCGCCAACGATCCGAGAAATGTCCCTGCGCGACGGTTTCGCCCATGGCCGAGCGGCCGAACACCACACCCTCGGCGAGCAGCAGACTCGCGCCGGGCGCAAGCTCGACCTCGATCGAGCGGCGCAGCCGGACCCGATCGAACAGGATCGTCTCCTGCGGCAGCCAGGCCAGCGCCGCGCCAGCCCCGACATCGAGTTTGACATCAATGCGCGTGTCGGGACCGAGCGAGCGATAGACCTTTTCCGCGGCCGCGGTCGTCACCGTCAGCCGGGCGCCGGCCCCAACTGCAACGTCGATGTCGAAGCGGTCGCCACCGGTCATGCCGCCGGCGGTATTGACGATGACGGCGTCGAGCGTCCCTTTGTCCGCGGCGTTCGGGAAGCGCACCCGCAATGCGCCGGCCTCATGCACCCGTTGGCGGCGAGACCCTTCGTCGTCGGCCGCTACCGAAAGGGCGATGCGGCCGCGCGCGCGATTGCCGGCGAAGATGTCACTGTGTGCCGGCACGCTCGCGAGCAAATTTCCGCCCCACCGCAAGAACGATTGTCGTCGGCCTCAAATCGCCATCGCCCGCTTCAACGCCCCTTCATCAAGCTCCGCGCGGGTGGAGGCATAGACGACGGCGCCGCGTTCCATGACGGCGAAATAGTCGCCGAGTTCGTGCGCAAAGTCGAGATATTGCTCGACCAGCACGATGGCGATCTTGCCCAGCGAGCGCAGATAGGAAATGGCGCGGCCGATGTCCTTGATGATCGAAGGCTGAATGCCCTCGGTCGGCTCGTCGAGCAGCAAAAGCCGCGGCCGCATCACCAAAGCACGGCCGATGGCGAGCTGCTGCTGCTGGCCGCCGGAAAGATCGCCGCCGCGGCGGCGCAGCATCTCCTTGAGCACCGGGAACAGCGAGAACACGTCGTCGGGAATGCTGCGCTGATCGCGCTTGAGCGGCGCAAAGCCGGTGCGCAGGTTTTCCTCCACCGTCAGCAGCGGAAAGATTTCGCGCCCTTGCGGCACATAAGAGATCCCCCGCCGCGCCCGCTCAGGCGGCCGCAGCGCAGTGATATCGTGGCCCTCCCAGGTGATGGTGCCGCGGGTGACCGAATGCTGACCGGCGAGCGCGTCGAGCAGGCTCGTTTTGCCGACGCCGTTTCTGCCGAGCACGCAGGTGACCTTGCCCGGCTCGGCCTTGAGCGAGACGGCGCGCAGTGCCTGCGCGGCGCCGTAGTGGAGATCGATGGCGTTGACGTCCAGCATAGCTTGCGCGGCGAATGGCCAGTGGCGAATAGCGAGTAGGGCTTTCTATTCGCTATTCGCCATTTCGCTATTCGCCTCCCTCTACCGTCCCAAATACACCTCGACCACCCGCTCGTTGGCCGAGACCTGATCAATCGTGCCTTCGGCGAGCACCGAGCCCTCGTGCAGGCAAGTGACCTTGACGCCAAGCTCGCGCACGAAAGCCATGTCGTGTTCGACGACGACCACGGTGCGATCGCGGTTGATTCCCTTGAGCAATTCCGCCGTCTGTTGGGTTTCCACGTCGGTCATGCCGGCGACGGGCTCGTCGACCAGCAGCAGCTTCGGCTCCTGCGCCAACAGCATGCCGATTTCGAGCCACTGTCTTTGCCCGTGCGACAGGCTGCCGGCAAGGCGGTCGCGAACCGCCATCAGGCGAATGATGTCGAGCAATTCATCGATGCGCCGGCGCTCGGCGGTGCTTTCCCGCCACCACAGCGTCGCTCGCGCCCGCCGGTCGGCTTTGAGCGCGAGTTCGAGATTGTCGTTGACGGTTTGGCTCTGGAACACTGTGGGCTTCTGGAATTTCCGCCCGATGCCAAGCTCGGCGATCTCGGACTCGTCGAGGCGGGTGAGATCGTACGAGCCGTCGAACATGACGTCGCCAAGGTCCGGTCGGGTCTTGCCGGTGACCACGTCCATCATCGTGGTCTTGCCGGCGCCGTTCGGGCCGATGATGGCGCGCATCTCGCCGGCTTCGATCGCGAACGACAGATTGTTCAACGCCTTGAAGCCGTCGAACGAGACGGTGACGCCGTTGAGGTAAAGCAGCGAGGTGGTCAGCGATTCCATTGGCTTTCCATCGCCTCATTCCGCCGGCAGCGGCTCGCTCACGCCGTCTTCGGCGGCGGCCGAGGCGCGATCGCGGCGCAGCGCATTCCAGTGCCGCATCGTGCCGACGATGCCGCGCGGCAACAACAGCGTCACGGCGACAAACAGCGCGCCCAGCATGAACAGCCAATACGGCGCCAAAAATCCCGACGTAAAGAACGTCTTGGCATAATTCACCAACACCGCGCCGATCACCGCGCCGGAAAGCGTGCCGCGGCCGCCGACCGCGACCCAGATCACGGCCTCGATGGAATTGGCGGGCGCAAATTCGCTCGGATTGATGATGCCGACCTGCGGCACATAGAGCGCGCCAGCGACGCCGGCCATGCAGGCCGACAGCGTAAACACGAACAGCTTGTAGGACTCGACGCGGTAGCCGAGGAATCGCGTGCGCGCTTCGGCGTCGCGGATGGCGATCAGCACTTTGCCGAATTTCGAGGTGATCAGCGCCCGGCACAGCAGAAAGGCCAGCATCAAAGCCACGCAAGTGACGGAGAACAAAGCCGTGCGCGTCGTCTCCGCCTGCACGTTGAAGCCGAGAATGTCCTTGAAATCGGTCAGCCCGTTGTTGCCGCCGAAGCCGAAATTGTTGCGGAAGAAGCCGAGCATCAGCGCGAACGTCAGCGCCTGGGTAATGATCGACAGATAGACGCCGGTGACGCGGCTGCGGAACGCGAACCAGCCGAACACGAAGGCGAGTACGCCGGGCACCAGCATCACCATGAGCGCGGCGTAGGCGAAGTGCTGGAAGCCGTACCAATAGATCGGTAATTCCTTCCAGTTCAGAAACACCATGAAATCCGGCAGCACGGGATCGGCGTAGACGCCGCGGGTGCCGATCTGGCGCATGAGATACATGCCCATCGCGTAGCCGCCGAGCGCGAAGAAGGCGCCGTGACCGAGCGAGAGAATGCCGCAAAAACCCCAGATCAGGTCGATCGACAGCGCCAACAGCGCATAACAGGCGTACTTGCCGAACAGTGCGACCAGATAGGTCGGTATGTGGAAGGCAGACGCTTCCGGCAGCGCCAGATTGAGGACCGGGACCAGAATCGCGATCGCGGCAATGACAATCAGGAACAGCGTGGCGCCGCGGTCGAGCGAGCGAATGAGAATATGCGTCATGCCTCGACCGCGCGGCCCTTCAGCGCGAACATGCCCCGCGGCCGTTTCTGGATGAACAAGATGATAAGCACGAGTATGGCAATCTTGCCGAGCACCGCGCCAGCATAAGGCTCGAGAAACTTGTTGGCGATCCCGAGCACGAACGAGCCGACCAGCGTGCCCCACAGATTGCCGACCCCGCCGAACACCACGACCATGAAGCTGTCGATGATGTAACCCTGGCCGAGATTGGGGCTGACATTGTCGATCTGCGACAGCGCCACGCCGGCCATGCCGGCAATGCCGGAACCCAGCCCGAAGGTGAGCGCGTCGACCCTGGAGGTGCGGATGCCCATCGACGCGGCCATCGGCCGATTTTGCGTCACCGCGCGCATTTCGAGGCCGAAGCGCGTGTAGCGAAGCAGCGCCAGCAAGGCGATGAACACGGCGAGCGCGAAGCAAATGATCCACAGGCGGTTATAGGTGATGGTGATGCCGCCGAGGTCGAAGGCGCCGCTCATCCAGGACGGGTTGCCGACGTCGCGATTGTTTGGACCGAATGTCGTGCGCACGGCTTGCTGCAGGATCAGCGAGAGCCCCCAGGTCGCCAGCAACGTTTCCAGCGGCCGGCCATAGAGGAAGCGGATGATGCAGCGCTCGATCAAGATGCCGATCGCGCCCGCCACCACGAATGAAAGCGGAATGGCGATCGCAAGCGAATAGTCGAACAGCGCCGGGTTTCGCGCGCGGATCACCTCCTGCACGACAAAGGTGACATAGGCGCCGATCATGACCATTTCGCCGTGCGCCATGTTGATGACGCCCATCACGCCAAAGGTGATGGCAAGGCCGATGGCGGCAAGGAGCAGGACTGAGCCGAGAGAAATGCCGTACCAGGCGTTCTGCACAGCCTCCCAAACAGTTAAGCTGTTCTTGATGGCGGCGACGGCGGCAGCGGCGCTTTTCGCGACCGCCGGGGAAGTGTCGGCCGGCAGGCTCGAAAGCAGCCCGAGCGCGTCCTGGTCGCCGCGTTGGCGAATGACCTCCACGGCGGCGAGCTTGTCTTCGTCACTGCCCTGGTCGGCGGACAGGATAATCGCTGCCCGCGCCTCCATCAGAGCGCGCTTGATCCGCGGATCCTGTTCCTTGGCCAAGGCCGCTTCGATGGTCGGCAACACGCTGGCCTGACGCGACTTGAACACCGCTTGCGCAGCGTCGAGTCGCACGCCGGGATCGCCGGACAGCAGCGTCAGCCCACCGAGCGCCGCGTCGATGGCCCCGCGCAGGCGGTTGTTGAGGCGGACGACAGTGACATCGGCCGGCGCATCGCCGGCAATCGGCTGTCCGCTGCCGGCATCGAGCAGCTTGCCGGAATCGCCCTTGATGTAGACCACCTTCTTTTCGGCGCTGTACATCAACTGGCCGTCCTGCAAGGCGCGGATAATGGCCTCGGCGCGCGGACTGCCGCTGGCGGCAACCTCTTTGATGCCGGTTATGGTTTCGCTGAAATCATCCGCGGTGAAATGCGGCAGCGCTTCATCGAGAGTTGCGGCATGCGCCGTCGCATGGCCCAGCATGACGCTGAGCACCAACAGCAAAGCGGCGAGGCAAGCTCGGCTGAAACGCATCTCGCAAGGGGCCCCGGACAGGAACTTTTTATGACGGATCAGAGCTGCGCTCTATATCTTGGTGGAGCGTGCTCTTTTTTCGAAAAGACCAGCGTCCACTTTTCGGGATCATGCTGTGAAACGGGAAGGCGATACGCCGCCTTCCCGTCCGTAACGCTTACGGCGTCGTCGTTACGAAGCGCCGCCGCACTTCTTGGTGACGGTGTTGTAGTTACCGCATTTGAGCTTCACCCAATCGGCTTCAAGATCTTTGGAGCCGGGCAGGTAAGCCGACCACGCCGCGCCGGGCACGAGGTCCTTGGTCTTCCACACCACGTCGAACTGGCCGTCGGGGCGAATTTCGCCGATGAAGACCGGCTTGGTGATGTGATGGTTGGGCAGCAAGGTCGAAATGCCGCCGGTGAGATTCGGCGCTTCGGTGCCGGGCAGCGCCTCGATCACCTTGTCGGCATCGGTGCTCTTCGACCTTCTCGACCGCCTTCACCCACATGTTGAAGCCGATATAGTGGGCCTCCATCGGATCGTTGGTGGTGCGCTTCGGGTTCTTGGTGAAGTCGTGCCACTCTTTGATGAAGGCGTCGTTCGCCGGCGTCTTGATCGACTCGAAATAGTTCCACGCGGCGAGATGGCCGACCAGCGGCTTGGTATCGAGACCGGCGAGCTCTTCTTCGCCGACCGAGAACGCCATGACCGGGATGTCGGTCGCCTTGATGCCCTGGTTGCCCAGTTCCTTGTAGAACGGCACGTTGGCGTCGCCGTTGATGGTTGACACCACCGCCGTCTTCTTGCCGGCCGAACCGAACGCCTTGATCTTCGAGACTTCGGTCTGCCAGTCGGAGAAGCCGAACGGCGTGTAGTTGATCATGATGTCCTCGTCCTTCACCCCTTTTTGCTTGAGGTAGGCTTCGAGGATCTTGTTGGTGGTGCGCGGATAGACGTAGTCGGTGCCTTCCAGCACCCAGCGCTTCACCGAGCCGCCGTCCGCGCTCATCAGATAATCGACGGCGGGAATGGCCTGCTGGTTCGGCGCGGCGCCGGTATAGAACACGTTGCGCTCGCTCTCTTCGCCCTCGTACTGCACCGGATAGAACAGGATGCTGTTGAGCTCCTTGAATACCGGCAGCACCGACTTGCGCGACACCGAGGTCCAGCAGCCGAACACGACGGCGACTTTGTCCTTGCTGATCAGCTCGCGGGCTTTCTCCGCGAACAAGGGCCAGTTCGAGGCCGGGTCGACGACGACGGCTTCGAGCTTCTTGCCGAGCACGCCGCCCTTCTTGTTCTGCTCCTCGATGAGCATGAGCATCACGTCCTTCAGCGTCGTCTCGCTGATGGCCATGGTGCCGGATAGCGAATGGAGAATGCCGACTTTGATCGTTTCCTCGGCCTGGGCGGGGAGAGCCGCCGTGAGGCCGAGGGCAAGACCCGCCGCGGCAGCAAGCCAGCGGCGGCCCCGCGGTCGCTGAGCGACCGCGCCAATGGAGTTGAGCATCGCGATGTCCTCTGTTAGACGCGCGCGATCGGCCCGGCGCCGTCGCGTATCGAATAAATCGCAAAGAGCGTGCCAATCCGTTGCGGACGCTAAGCGCTTGTTCTTGGTGATGAATTTTTGCACGCCCGCGTCGCGAGCGCCCATTTTGAATCCGTTTTCGCCGTCGTTGTCGCCTATTTTTCGAGCAACGATCACGAAAGCGGCATTGAAAACATGATGAAATGTTGGGCATTCGTGCCGCTGCCGCTACCTCTTGGCGAGCGGCTCGGCGGCTACCCTCGCAAGCAGCAGCCAACGAGCCGCCACCCACGTCGCCGACCTCGGATAGCAGTGGGCCGCGGTACGTGAAGAACCGTGCGCTCTAGCGCCGCGTCGGGAAGAGCGACGCCGGAAAATCCGCCGCGTAACGTCGCGGGCGCTCGGGCGGGTGATAGTCCGGCTGTTGATAGTCCGGGCGCGGAACGGAATCCGCCGCGACCGCCTTGCGATAGAGGTGCCAGGTCGCATGGCCGAGCACCGGCATGACGACCGTCAGACCGAGAAAGAATGGCAGCGAGCCGGCCACCAGCAGCACGGCGACAATGAGACCCCATAACGCCATCGTTATCGGATTGGCGGCCACCACGCGGATCGATGTGAACAGCGCAACCGCCGCGCCGACGTCTCGATCAAGCAACAGCGGAAAGGAAATGGCGCTGATCGTGAGCACCAAGACGGCGAACAGAAAACCGACACCGGTGCCGACGATGATCAGAGTCCATCCCGGCCGACGTCGTGAAGACTTCGGTGACGAATTGACCGATCGAAGCCGGTTTGGCGTATCCGAAATTGGCCACATAGATCGCGTTCGCGACCGCGAGCCAGACCAGAAAGATCGCCGTCAGCAGCAAGCCGATGGCGACGATGGCGCCGATCGAAGGCGAACGCAGCACATCGAATGCGTGGCCGGATGACGCATCGAGCCCAGCTTCCCGGCGACGGCTCAATTCGTAGAGGCCGATCGCGGCGAACGGCCCGATGAGGGCGAAGCCGGCCGCGATTGGAAATGCCAGCGGCAGCATCGAATAGCCCGACACCAGCGATATCAACCACAGGCCGATCAACGGATAGATCACGCAGAGGAATATCGCGTGACTCGGCATGGCAACGAAATCGTCAAAACCCTGCGCGAGCGCCTGAAACACGTCAGCTGGCGTCAGCCGCCTGATCTCAAGCCTGACCGGCTGCGCGCTGGCGCCGACGAGAAGATGTGAAGAAGACATAAAACGCCTCCTTGCATTTTCCCCCTCGACCGCACGACCCATCCATCATCGCAACGCTGCGGCCCGGACGCCACCAACAAACATGTCGCCAGCCGGCTGCGTTGTTCACAAACGAGTGTCCAGAATTCTATTTATCGACGTTGTGCGCTGCAGCAGAAGCGCAAAAGAAAAACGCCCGATGGAACTCACGCGCCGGCGCTATCGCCCAAAAGAATAAGGGCGCCGGATTTGCTCCGACGCCCCCAGCGATGATGTTGCGCGTGGCTGGTTTAGAAGACCGACGCAAAAGCCCAGTACAGCGTGCCGGAAATGATCATGGCCGCCGGCAGCGTCAGCACCCAGGCGAGCGCAATGTTGCGCACCGTCGAGAGCTGCAGCCCCGAACCGTTGGCCGCCATGGTGCCGGCGATGCCCGACGACAACACGTGCGTCGTGGAAACCGGCAGCCCGTAGATGTCCGCGGCGGCGATCGTCGCCGCGGCGGTGATCTCCGCGCAAGCGCCTTGCGCGTAGGTCAAGTGTGTCTTGCCGATCTTTTCGCCGACCGTGACGACGATGCGCTTCCAGCCGATCATCGTCCCGAGGCCGAGCGCGATCGCGACGGCAACCTTGACCCAAGTCGGAATGAACTTGGTCGCCGCGTCGAGCGATAGCTTGTAGGCGTTGAGGGCTTTGAGGTCGTCCGCCGACAGGTCGCTTTCCTTGTCCTTCATCAGAAAACGGATCGCTTCGGATGCGAGATACATGTCGTTGCGCGCGTTGCCGACCGAGTCGGTGGGCATCTTGGCGATCGACCCGTATTTCGTAACCTCAGTCGGAAATGTCGTTCACCAGGACGGCGAGCGACGGAAAGGTGCCCTCGTTAATAGTGCGGGAAGAGACGTATGCTGTCACCGCCGGGCGGGGATTCCCCAGCACGTTATAGCCCGCGGCTTTGCGCTCGATCACGGCGATGGCGGCTTGCGACCGCGACGCAAACATCTGCAACTGGTTGTCGGGCAGGGCACGATTGAGCGCATAGGCTGTCGGCACGGTTCCGATCAGGATGAGCATGATCAGGCCCATACCCTTTTGGCCGTCGTTCGAGCCATGGAAGAAGCTCACCAGCGTGCAGGTGAGGATGAGGATGCCGCGAATCCACCAGGGCGGCGGCTGATTGCCTTTCGGCTCGGCGTAGAGCGCGGGAACGCGGACGATGGCCTTGAGGAGCAGCAGCAAAGCCGCGGCGAGGGCGAAGCCGAACAGCGGCGACAGCAGCAGCGCCTCGCCGACTTCCTTGGCCTTCGTCCAATCGACGCCGGACGTGCCATCCCGGCCGTGGATCAGCGCGTTGGTGACGCCAACGCCGATGATCGAGCCGATCAAGGTGTGGGAGCTCGACGCCGGCAAACCGAAAGCCCAAGTTCCCAGATTCCAGAGGATGGCGGCGATCAACAGCGCGAAGACCATGGCAAAGCCGGCGTTGCTGCCGACCTGCAGAATTAACTCAACAGGCAGCAGCGAGATGATGCCGAAGGCGACAGCGCCGGAGGACGTCAGCACGCCGAGGAGATTGAACACGCCCGACCAGACGACGGCGAAGTTTGCCGGCAGCGAACGCGTATAGATAACGGTCGCAACTGCGTTCGCGGTGTCGTGAAAGCCGTTGACGAACTCGAAGCCGAGCGCAATCAGGAGGGCGACGAAGAGCAGAAGGAACGGTGCATAGGTCGTGATCTTCGTGCCGGTCGCGTCGATGTCGGAGTAAATGCTGTAGGCGACGAACAGCAGAACGGCGGCGATCACCCCGCCAAAGATAATGCCGGTCAAGGGGTTAATCGCTCCGGTCAAATCCGGACCCTTGCGGGCTGCGGGCTCGATAGAACCGGGTAAAACGGCAGCTTCACTCATGGGACCCCTCATTGGCTGGAAGGCCTCATTTTTGCGCGGGCTATGTGACAGGTAGATGAAAAATGGCGCTCAGTTTGGCGACTTCACAGTGAGCGCGATGTTGCGAAAACGAATCGGTCGCCGGCTGTGGCGCTAAGCGGTCTTCTGGCAAAAATAGTCGATCACCGACCACAGCGGCTTTGGCCGATAGAATTCGTCCAACGGCAGCGGACGATTGATCAGGCCGTCGGTTCGCTTGAACCACGTCGGCACCCAGGTGTAGCGGTCGGTAATGCCCCACGTGGCGATCACCGCAGGCCGCGCCGCGGCGAAGACGGCGTGGAGAAAATCGTGGGCGCGCGACGCAACGATCGCGTCGCGCACCGTGATCGGGCCCGGCAATTCTTTGTCGATGACATCGAGCTCGGTGATGTGAACCGACAGGCCGAGCGATCTCATCTCCGCAACAAAACGCGATACGGCGTCTTCGTCGATCTCATATTGGCCGCGGATGTGGCCCTGTAACCCAATGCCGTGCAGCGGTACGCCGCGCGCCAATAGGTCGCGGACCAGCGTCAGCAGCGCTTGCCGCCGGGCGGCGAAGGCCTCACCGACGCATTCGATGTCGTACTCGTTGAGCACAAGCTCGGCCGCGGGGTCGACCCGATGCGCCAGGCGGAATGCCATGTCGATGTATTTGGGCCCGAGCTGCGCCAGCCAGACCGACGGACGCAACGCCGCAACGCCGCCTTTGGCGTCGTCGATCGGCTCATTGACGACGTGCCAGGTCTTGATCTTGCCGCGATAGCGCGACACGACCCTTTCGATATGGTTGGTGAGCTCGCGTTCCGCTTCGCCGGCGCTGGCAATCTCTTTCGTCCAATTCGGCATGGCGCCATACCAGACCAGCGTATGACCGCGCATGGTCATCTCGTTGATGTCGGTAAAAGCCAGCAGCTTGTCGGGGAAGTCGAAATTGAACTGATCGCGCGCCGGCCGGAGATAATCCCAGAACAATCCGCCTTCCGGCGTCAATTGCTGGCAATAGGTCTCGAGCGCGATCCGATACTCAGATTCGTTTTGCAGCGGCGTGAGATTGGCGCAGGCGCCGTACGGGATGCGCCGGTTGGCGCGCGCCGGCGACGCGACGGTCGCGCTCGCGGACCGGCGTGTGAACGTTCCACCCGCCAACGCAGCGGTTAAGCCCGCGCCACCCAGCATCGCTTGTCGGCGTGACAGCATTGGCATCCAAAAACGCTTGTGCCCCGCGCGTCGAGTTAGGCGGAAAACACGGTGGTTTCCAGGACGGAACCAAACTCGCTGGGGTTAACCTTTATGCCGGCAACTGCTTCGTCATGATCGCCGGTTGTGGGACGATAGATACGGGCGGGCCGCACTTGTCGAACCCCTGCGAGGTAAGCTCGTGAACGTTCTGGAATTGACACGTCTTGGCGCCAATCACGTCCGCAACGCGGTCGCTGAAGAAATCTATCTGCGCACCGGCCGCGACATGACGGTGCCGGTGTCGATCTACGGCGAAGTGATCGAACGGTGCAACTACAAATGCCGTTATTGCGAATATTGGCGCCGGCCGCATTATCGCGACGACATGCCGATCGAGGATTGGAAGAAGGCGCTGCTCGATCTCAAGGACTTCATCGGTCACTTCCACATCGAATTTGCCGGCGGCGAGCCTTACATCAAAAAGGGCTTCGTCGAGCTCCTCACCTTCTGCGGCGAGCAGGACCTCAAATGGGGCGTGACCACCAATGGCGCCGCCTTCGGCAACGAGAAGGTGGTCGATTGGACGGTCGCCGCCAAGCCGTTCAACATCAATATCTCGGTCGATTCCAACGACGCCAAAATCCATGACTATTCGCGCGGCATCGACGGCTCGCTTGCGTCGATCGTCGCTGGAATCGGCAATGTCGCTCGCGCGCGAAGCAAGTACGGCCTGGATTTTCCGATCATCATCAAAGCGGTGGTTCACAAGCTCAACTTCCGGCACCTGCCGGAGCTGGTCGATTGGGTCCGCGACATCGGAGCGACCGCCGTCAATTTCCAGCCGGTGGAGCAACACACCGAGGAGGCCAAGGAGGAATTCTGGATCGGGCCTGACGAATTGGACGACCTGATCGCGGTGAAAGACCGCCTGCTCGCGATGAAGCACGCCGGTGCGCCGATCCTCAACTCCGATCTTCTGCTCAATCTGTGGCCGAACCATTTCCGCCGCGAAAAGGCGCCGCGCGAAGTCATGCCTTGCCGGGTCGGCATGCGGAACTTCTTCATCCGGTCCGACGGTCGCGTCGAAGTCTGCTGGAATTTTCCACCGATCGGCAACGTGCGCACGCAAACGGCGCGCGAGATCTGGTACGGCAAAGATGGCGCCGAGCGGCGCAAGGAGACGATCGCCTGCGAGACGCTTTGTTTGTTCACCTGCCTCTCGCAGAAGAATCTCGGCGACAAGATCGCGATGGGCATGAAGCTCATCCGCCCGCCGAAGGTCGCGGCCCTCGCCCGGGCGAGTTGACCCAGTGAAGCGAGAATTTTTGAAGGCGCGGCGCCGGTCCGCGCGGCTAACGCGTTGTGGAACGCATCTCGGCGGCATTTTCGGCGTCGAACGATGATCAATTTGTACGCCCTGATCTATCTCGTGGCCTATCTGGTGCCGGCATTCATCGGCGCCATCGCGTTGATCCTATTCACCCATCTTTTGTCGCCGGCCGAGTACGGAATTTATGTGATCGGATCGAGCATCGCCGGCATCATCTCGGCGATGTTCTTTACGTGGGTTCGGCTCTCGGTAGCGCGGTATCAGGCGAGCTCTCCCG
Source organism: uncultured Alphaproteobacteria bacterium (assembly GCA_963829395.1). GTDB lineage: Bacteria > Pseudomonadota > Alphaproteobacteria > Rhizobiales > Xanthobacteraceae > BOG-931. The sequence goes on from CAWHHX010000015.1 coordinate 96,823, forward strand.
GATTTGATCTGCGTCCCGAGGCCACCATTGCCTACGGCATGACGGTTCTCGCCATCGTCTGCCTAGCGCCGCTCGCGATCTTCGTCGTTCGCCCAGGCGTCGGCCTTGGCGTTGTGGCGGGAAGCGTCTTCCTGGCGCTTTCATTCAGCGCGTTCGACATAACGGTTGAATTCAAGCGCGCGCAGCTCAATCCGCTGCGGTTCACGGCCATCACGGTGTTCCGCAGTCTGTTGAGCTTGCTGTTGGGCTACGGCGCCATCAAGTTCGGCGGCGGCGGGCTTGGCCTGTTGCTGGCGTTGGGCGCGAGTTTTCTGATCGCCAACATTCTGAGTTTTCAAAGCGATCCGGCGCGGCCGCTGCGCAAATTCTCGGTCACTCACCTGGCGCAGTTCGCCCGCTATGGCCTGCCGTTTTCATTCGGCGCATTGACCAACGCGCTGCACACCTCGTTGGACCGATTGGGCGTCGCCTATTTGCTGGGCCAGAGCGCCGCCGGCTATTACGGTCTAGCCGCGGACATACCGCGCCAGATCGTCAACGTCGTTGCCTCCAGCGTCGCGTCGGCGATTTTTCCGATCACGTTTCGCAGCCTGGCGGAAAACGGCCCGGCGGCGACACGCGAACGCCTCAAGGAGGGCGCCGAACTGATGCTGGCGCTGATTGCGCCGGCCGCAATCTGGCTGGGACTCTGCGCCGATTTGATCGCCGGCACGCTGCTGGGAAGCCAATTCCAAGCCGGCGTCGTCGCGCTGTTGCCATTGCTCGCCGTCGGGCGGATGTGCGGCGCTTTCAATCAGTATTATTTGCAGGTCAGTTTTCAGCTGGCCGAAAAGCCGATGCTTCAGGTCGCCCACGACGTCTCGGTCCTGCTGGTCAACATCGCTCTGTTGCTTCCCTTGACGCTCACGTTCGGTCTGCCCGGAACGGCAATGGCCGCTTTGCTCGCAGAAGCGTTCGGCATCGCGATCGGGATTTTTCTGTCGCGATGGGCTTTCCCGCTGCCCTTCGATGGCTGGGGCATAGCACGCGTGTTTGCATCCACGGCCGTGATGAGCCTGATGACATACGCGGCCAAGACCGCGACCAGCGGCCATGGCCTGTTGACGCTTCTCGCTGCCGCGGGCGCGGGCGGCCTTGCTTATGCCGGCTCGGCGCTGCTGCTTGACGTGGCCGGCATCCGTTCGTCGATTGCCACCTTGCCTTCGCTCGGCCCACGCTGGAACCGTTTCTCGTTATGGAGCTCTCGATGACGCGGACGCAACTCGATCTTTCGCACAAAGCCGCAGCCTGGCTCTGTCTCAGCGCCGCTCCGGCGGACGATTTGATGGCCTGAGGTCAGCGATGTCGGTCCGATCAGCTCTCCAGATCAATTTGCATCCGCTCGATGCGCGCCTCGTCTCGCATACGCTCGACCATCAACTGCAGACGTGGGGTGACCAAGTCGAGCGGGTATCGCTCACTGTCGATACCAGGCGCAGTCGCAACGGCCGCTATCGCGGCAGCGCCTATGACCAGAACCGCAAGCGCCTATTCGCCGAGATCGAGCGAGTTCGCGCGGCGCTTCCCAAAAATCGACGTGGTTGAAGTCGACTATTCGCCTGCCGCGCGCGACGCCGTCCGGCAGCGATATTTCGCGACCAGCACCGAATACCCGGAAAAGGCCTACGACGGCGGCCCGTTCCACGCCTATTTCTACGGCCTGCTGGCAGCGGATGCCGACTACGTGCTGCATATGGACGGCGACATGCTGTTCGGCGGCGGCAGCCCAACGTGGCTGAGCGAGGCCATCGCTTGGTTTGAGAGTATGCCGGACGCGCTGTTCGCCTGTCCGTTACCCGGGCCGCCGCGGCTGGACGGCTCGCTGGCCGATCGGCATCAGTCGTTTACCGGTCTGGCGCCGCGTGTCCCGCAGCGGCTTGCCGCCGAGTATCCGGCCTATCGCTTCCAAAGCGTGAGCACCCGCATTTTCGTCATCGATCACCGCCGGTTTGACGCGCGGGTCGGCGCGCTCGACAACGTGCGGCCCAGTCTCTCACGGCAACTGCGGGCCCGCATCTATCGCCAGTTGCCTTACTCCATGCCGGCTGAAGTCGTGCTCACCGCCGCGATGATGCGGCACGACGTGTGGCGGCTGGATTTCCTCGGATCGGGCGCCGGAATGTATTCGCTGCATCCGCCCTATCGCTCCGAGGTCTTTTATCGGGAGCTTCCCAGCCTCATCGCCCGCATCGGCGCCGGCGTCATACCGGAGCAGCAGCGCGGCGAGTACGACATCAATTCCAGCATGCTCGATTGGACGGAGGCGCTGCGACACAAGAGCAAAAGCCGGCGCCTCGCACGCGCCGTCCTTGGCCTCCTGCCATATTGAGCCGGCGAAATTTGCTCAGGGGGGCGGTGTTGTGGCCGTGGTCGCAAGCGCGCGCGGTTTACAGACCCTGTTGGTAGTTGACCGACCGCGCGACATGCCGCAGCAGACCGCGAAGGAACAGGTAGACAAGGCGTGGCCGCAGGATGCTGTCGGGATAGCAAATCGCGCCGACGATCAAATGCCGTGAAAAACTGATCGCTCGGTCGCGGACATATTCGTTACGGGCGCCCGCCCAGAAGGCGTCGATTTCCGCCAGGCGGCGTCGGCGTTTCAACTCGGCGGCCGAGAATTTCTCCTGGATCGCCGGATTGGAAAAAACCGCATCGATCGCTTCGAAATTCTGCCGCAGCGGCGATTTTCGCAATCGATAATTGGCGCTCACGAAGCGCTGCCGGTAATGCAGCACGACATGGTCCGGCATGGCGGCAAAGTCGCCGAGCACCGCGAGCCGGCACCAGAATTCCCAATCCTCTCCGAGCTTGAGTGCCGGATTGAAGCCGTGCACGGCGCGGGCCACCGCGGTCCTGATGCAAATAGCCCCGCAAGCGATGAAGTTTTTCGCGACGAGATGGCGCAAGGTGTCGTTGGCCGGAAACAGCTTCCAGCGCAGATCGTCCCGTGCCGACAGCACCGAACCATCATCGGCGATCCTGATATGGTGCGCAAAACAAGCGACCCGCTGCGGGTTCCGGTCGAGCGTCGCGACCATGCCGGCGAGCGCATCCCGCAACAGGATGTCGTCGGCGTCGAGAAAGAAAATGTACGGCGCGTGGGCGACGGCAAGCCCGGCATTTCGCGCCGCACCGACCCCTTTGTTTTCCTGGCGGAGTACAATCAGGCGGCGGTCGGCAAAAGCACTCAAGATTTTTGCGGTGCCGTCGGTTGAGCCATCGTCGACGACGACGATCTCGATATTATCGAGGCTCTGCGCCGCAACGCTTTCCAGCGTCTCCTGAATGAACTTTTCGGCATTGTACGCCGCGATGACCACGGTCACTGTCGGCCCGGTCGAATCGGCCGCGACGAACTCGCAATCGGCGGCGGCCGCGCCGGCCGTGGCGAGGAGCACGTCGCTCATCTCTTGATCCGGCCGCCGATGAGATCGAGGCTGCCGGCGACGGTGGAGAGGACGCATCCGGCTCTCTTGGCGCTGCCGACGGCCCATTCCAGCAGATCGGGAGAAACGCCATATTGGCTCGGCCGCTCCGCCACGTCATGGCTGTAGAAGATCAGCCAGCCCCGCATCCGTACCGTCGCGGCGATCAGTTCCGCAATTCTGGCATGATCAATCGAGGCATTCTGCAGCGGCCAGGCCTCGAGCCCGCCGAGGTCGGCGACGCCGCTGTTGATGCCGCGATGGCCGGAGCGGCAGGAATCGAAGCAACCTTCCAGATAGCGTTTCGTCTTGATTGAACAATCGCCGTAGGGATAGGCGAAATTTCGCACCACGATCCCGGAGTCGATGGTCTTCAGGACGGCCTGGTTACGCGCAAGCTCCAAACCAAGTTCGTCGAGGCTGAGGTGGCGAATCGCCGGATGCGAGTAGGTGTGACATCCGATTTCGTGGCCGTTTTCCCAGACCGTCCGAAGCTTGTCGAGCGAGGCGCGCGGCGGCCCGTCCGGACCGGCAGTGCCGCAGCCGCCGCCGGCGACAAAGAATGTTCCGCGGGCGCCATAGCGCTCGAGGATGCTGACGCCGAGTTCGCAAGCGGACGCCGGGACGTCGTCGAAGGTGAAGCTCACCATCGGCGGAATGTTCTCCAGGCTCACCACCTTGCTGCGGCTTTGGCGCGCGATGAATCGCGAGGCCATGCCCGCGACTCTTCCGGGCAACGAGCCGCTGTTCGGATCCTGGATTTGCTGCGCGAGCATGGCGCTATCGGTATTCCTCGTAGAGAATGCCAAATTCCGCGGCGATACGTCCGCTGCCGCGTGCCGCCAGGATCAGACTGCGCATGATCGCCGGCCGGCCGCCGAGCGCGGCGATCGGCAGAAATAACGCGCCGGAACCGATCAACCCCAAACCCTTGAACCAGCGCCGTGCGGCGCCGATCACGGTACCGGCGAACTTGCGTTCGACGCGCGTGGCGCCCGTTCCCTTGCGGAACATTCGCCGCAGCAGGTAGCTGACGGTGGTGCGCGACCGCGGCGTCGTTTCGAACACATGGGCTTCGTCGGCCCAGGCGAAGGTGCGGCCGTCTCTGCGGCAGCGGTAGAAGAACTCTTCATCGCCGCCGCCGGTGAACGCATAGTCGTGGAGGAACGGCTCGTCGAGATAATGCTCGAGCGTGGTGCGCTTTATCAGCATGTTGCCGGCGCCATAGATCATCGGCACCGGTCCGGTCGCATAGCGATACGGGGCATAGAGGCCGCTCTTGGCAAGCCAATGATCCGGCGCATCGAAAACCGGAAAGACCGGACCCCCGACAATCTCGACATCGTATCGCAATGCGACCCGGATCATTTCGGTGAGCCAGTTCGGGTCGGGGAATTCGTCGTCATCGAGCACGGCGACAAAATCCGGCGCCGGCGTCGGCCTGGCAAGCCATGACGAACGCCTGGTCGTAAGCGTAGGTGTGGCCGCGGCGCGGCTCGACTGCCGCGCGCAGCGGCAAACGGAAGCTCGGAGCGATCTCTTCCACGATCGCGGCGCCGGCACGCGCTTGTGCGGTCGTTGTCGACGACGATGACGCTCAAGCTGCCCGCGTAGTCCAATCGCTCGATGTGCGCCAGCAGATTGCGCAGCCCCGTTGGACGGCGGAACGTCGGCACGCACAGGCACACGGAAGGTGCGGAACGTTCGGTCATGGCGCGAGGCTGCTCCACACTGTTTGCTCAGCGTTGCTCGGAATTCCAGATCGGCTTGTTCGCGTGCCGGGTTCGCGTCAGCAGCAGAAACAGCGCATGCGGGTTGGTCATCAGATAGCGACCGGCAAGGCGCCGCGGCTCGAGATAGATTCGATAGGCCCATTCAAGGCCGACTTTCTGCATCCAGCCGGGCGCGCGCGCGTTCTTGCCGGACAGGAAGTCGAACAGGCCGCCGCATGTCTTGATCAATCCGACGCCGCGCAACCGGTCGCGATGGCGGACGGCGAACGATAGCTCGGCCGGTGCACCGAGACCGAGCCAGAGAATGTCCGGTCGCGCCCGGTTGATGGCGTCGAGGATGTGCTCTTCGTCGCCCTGCCGTCGCAGATAGCCGCCGCTGTGTCCGACGATATTGAGATCAGGGTAAAGCGTTCGGGCCTGCTGCACGGCTTGATTGACCACCGCATTGGCCGCGCCGAGCAGGAACATGCGCGCACCGCTTTGTTGCGCCAGCCGGGCGACGTCGTGAAACAGGTCGGTGGTTGCGACGCGTTCCGGGAGCGGCGCCTTGTGCAGCAGGCGCGAGACAAAGACCATCGGCATGCCGTCGGCGTGGATCATATCCGCTTTCAGAAAAAGATCGCGGACCTGCGGCTGCCGGGCGCACAGTGAAAGCACCTGACCATTCGCGGAGGTGATGACAAGGGGGCGCTGACCGGTGCCACGGTGCATGAGCGCAACGTCGACCATCAGCTTTGCGGATTGGGCGCGATCGATCACTGCGATGGGTAGACCGCCGATCATCGCCACCGGCGCATCCCACAGCAGTCCTGCGGCGGCATCAGAGTTAATGCCGGCGGCGTGTGCGGTCATGCCTTCCATGCTCCTTGGCCTGCATTTAGCCGCCAAGCCGCGGAAAACAAAGGTTAATTAAGTATTAGGCTTAAGATCCGCGGCGCCGGTTTTGCCGCGTCGGTTAACGCTTTTGCGGCCGCCTTATGCGATGCCGGTTCACGGTTTGACGCGCGTCACCGATAGCAGCCGAAGCCCGAACGTCGCCGCGAACAGAAAGAGCGCGGCGCCGCCTTCCTGCAACAGCATGCTCTCAAAGCAGGACGCGTAGGCGGCAAAGAGACTGACGCGCAGAAAAAGCATTTCCAGCGGAGCGGCAGCAGATCGGCCCCGCGGTGCGCGGTAAAAATCAACCAGCGGCAGCACCACCAGCCACAGCGTGACCAGGACCGCTCCGGGAATGCCTACGGTGAGAGCGAGGTCGAGGTAACCATTGTGGGCGTGGCCGGCCGTATTCGCCCAAATCTCGTATCCGCCCATTCCATAGACGACCTCGGGGGTGCCCCAAAAGGTCGCAAATCCGAATCCGGTGATTGGCCGTTCCCGCACGTGCTCCAAAACGAATTCCCAGACTTCGGTCCGTCCGGTGAAGGTCGCGTCCGCAAGCACCAGGTCCAAGAGCTTGCGGATCGGCTCGGAATAGATCGAACCCACCGAAAGAACATTGAAGATCATCACCCCCGTAAGCGCGATGCCAATTCCCGCTGCCGGCCGGCGAACCCGCGCCATGATCACGGAAATCATCAGCACCAACGGCAGCATGACGATCGACGTCTTCGACTGGGTGAAGAACAGGAACGCCAGAGCCGGTATGATGATTGCGGCGCCAATCGCGGCGCCGCGCACGCGGCCGGCAAACAGCCCGACGAAGACGAACAGGACCATGACGGCGCTCGCTTCGTTCTTGTGCGCGAATACGCCGCGCCAATTCCCGGCCAATTCGGGCTCGAGAAAATCCGTGCTCTGGTGAATGGACAGCGAGGGCGCTAACAGAACGCCGAGATAGCACAATGCCAGCACGACGAGCACGACCGCAGCCAGCACATCGCTGAAGTGCCGGATGTTTTTGGGCGCCAGCATCACCATGCCGGCGATGGCGATGGTGATCAGCGTGAAGGCAAGCCGGCGGGCCGAAAGCGACGGTTCCCAGGAGGTGACGACGGTCAAGGCAAACCAAAACAGCGTCACGATCAAAACCGGCCGCACCAGCAGCAAAAGCCGGGCCGGCTGGTGAGTGGCACACCAGGCCGCGAGGACGAGAAACAGCAGCGAATATCCGACCTGGTTGGCGACGTTGCCGACTTCGGTGACCAAAGGCGGATCGGCCAGGCTTTGGAACGGCCGGAACGAAATCCACAGCAACAGAAACACGGCGGCGAGGATGAAGGTGCGCAAGAGCGTGTCGGCATCGATCGCTCGGCCGATTGTTGGGCTTCTTGCCGGTATCAGATCGAGCTGCGACACGACGATTGTTCCTTGCGCGATTTGGCCGACGCTATGTTTGCGGCGCTCAAGCCGTGCCGGCGCCGGTGAGAACAGCCCCGCGGATCTTGCGCGCGTCGGGGCCGAGCTGCGCGATGAACCGCTCGATCGCGCCGTCGCTGCGGCCATCGGTTCTGGCCACCAGGATGATGTGATCGACCAGACCGGCAAAAAAGCGCGTACTCGGATTGCGGTTCAGATCGATGGCGGCGACGATCACCATGTCGAAGCGCTTCGCCTGGGCGAAGGCGTTTTTGATATCCGCTTCGTCGATCGGCCGGTCCCGGCGGCTGCTCGGCGAAACAAACGGCACCATGTTGATGTTGGTTTCATTGTCGCGAACGACGACGTCGCGGAGATCGCGGCGGCCGACGGCAACGTCGACAAGCCCAGCATCGCTTTGATCGCCGTCGACCGCCGAAAGGGTCCGTTGCTCGAGATCGGCGTCGATCAGCAACACCTGCTGGCTCGTGGCGGCGACGGCGGCAAGCATGAGCGAGACGGCAATGCTGTCATCCTCATCGTCGGCGGCGACGACGAGAACGCTCGGATTGCTCCGCATGCCTTGACTGGCCCGCACCGCCTGATGGACTTTGTAGAGTTCCATGGACAGCCGCGATCGAGGGTTTTCCGCGGCGCTCAACCCGAACGAGACGTCGGTGTTGGGCAACACCGCCAGCACGGGAATGGAGGATGGACGCCCGCCCGGCAGGAAATCTCGAACCGCGTTGGTCAGCCTGCTGCGGAAGATATCGGCGCCACGAGCGCGGGGATGTCCAGAGTCGCTCGCCAGATTACGCTCCGAGCCGCCGCCAAAGTCGTAGGTCTCCCGCGCGATGACGATGCCGCTACCGGCGGCCACGCCGAACAGGATGGCGCCGACGGCAAGCAGGACATTGGACGGCGGAAAGCTGCGTCGCAACGGGATGTCGGCCCGCGAGATCACCCGGATATTCTTGGTGTCGAGCCGTTCCTGTTCGCCGGTCTCCCGGGCGCGGACCAGAAACGACTCATAGACCGCGCGGTTGGCTTGCACATCGCGCTCGAGCTCGCGCAACGTCACCATGGCTTCGTTGGTGGTCACCGCGTTGCCCTTCAGCTTTTCCAGGTTGGCGGCAATCGTCGCCTCGTTGGCGCGCGCGCCTTCGTATTCGGTACGCGCCGAGATCGCCAGACGGTGCACCTCGTCGTCGACCATCCGCCGCAGTCGCTCGGCTTCGGCCTGGATCTCGATCACTGCCGGATGGCGGGCCCCGAGCGATGTCATCTGCTCGGCTTCGCGACGCATGACCTCGGCATATTGGCTACGCAGTGCGGTAATGGTCTGGGACTGCACCGCCTCCGGGAAGCCGCCGATTTCATTCTTGGAAAGCTGCACCTGCTGGACCTGATCGAGGCGGGCTTTCGCCGCCGCCGTACGCGCGCGCGCCGCGCTCAGCTGATTGTTCATCTCGGTGAGCTGCTGCTCGTTGACGAGCTGTCCGCTGGATCCGAGAATGTTATTGCGTTGCTTGAACGCTTCGACCCGATCCTCGGCCGCGCGCACGCGGTCCTTAAGCTCGGTGAGCCGCGACGACAGCGATTGCGAGATCTGACGGGCGGCATCCGATCGGACGGCGGTCTGTTCCTGCAGGTAAGCCTCCGCGATCGCGTTGGCGATCCGCGCCGATTTGGCCGGCTCGCGCGTGATCACGCTGACGTCCACCACGTAGGTGCGCTCGGCGCGCTTGACCTGGATGCTGCGCTTGAGCGCGTTCAGAGCGGCCGCCGCGCTGTCGGTGCCCTCGCCCGCGGCCTGGCCGACAAATTCCGGATCCTTGTCGAGGGCTTCGGCTTTGACCACGCGCCGCAGCACGCTGTCGGAGGTCAACACCCGAACCTGGCTCTCGACCAGCAGCACGGTTGCGTCGTTGGCCTGATTGGTCGGCGTGAGCTCGTTGCCGACCGCATGCAGATCGGTCGGGTCGATCAGAATCTGCGTCACCGCCGTATAGCGATGCGGCACGACGAGCACGAACATGACCGCGATCAGCAGCGACGCAGCCGTCGTCCATAGAATCGTTGCCTTGCCCCGCCAAAGCGCCGCCAAAATTCGCCGAACATCGATGCCGCTGTCGGCAGGAAAATCGACGGCGATGTTGGCGCTGCCGGCGGCTGCCGACTGGATTTGGCGCGGGGCTTCGAACATTCCTTGTCGACTCTCTTGGCAGGGGCCCGCGCAAAGCCGCGTGCACCGGCGGTTGCGCCAACAAGCCCCGGCCTCGGCGCGTCAATCCCCCACCTCACTCAGAGGCCATGCCGCCGGGTGTGTCCAGGCAAGTCCGTATGGTTAATCAATTCATAAGGCGACAGGGTTAATGGGTGGTGTACGCCCATGTCCCGTCGCCGATCCAGCGTGAATTGGACGCCCGCGGGAAAGGCGATTACCGCCGCCAAATCCGGAAGATAACGCCGGCGGCGAGGAGCAGCGCCAGGATCGGTATCCAGATCAGAATAGCGCCCACCACGGCCAGCGCGAGCACCGCAACCACGATGCCGATCAGCAGCATGAGGACCGCAAGGCCGAACGGTCCGAGCCTGCCGACATAGAGCCGATGGCTGCCGCCCGTCGACATGTAAGGCTGCCAAACGTCGTACTGCCATCCGGAGTCGCGCCGGCCCCGGGCCGGCGGAATAATTTCCGGCTCCAGGCGTGGACGTTCCGGCCGATTTGAATCGTCTGCCATGGCGCACCCGCTGCGTACCGGAGAACCGGCGTCAGTTATGTAATGATTGCCTATACCATCACAAGCGGACCCTATGCCGCTGCTTTGGGCCGCAGGGCGCCACGCTTTCGCTGCCTTTTCGTCGTCACCGCAACCGGCACCATGACGGAGCGCGATGAGCCATGGTAGCGTTCGCCGATGGGCGCGAATGGTTTGGCTCTTTGGCGCTGCGCTGTCGTGAGCGCAGCCATCGCGGGGACTTGTTGCACCGGTGCGGCGGCCGAGGAACCGCCGGCATCGAGCGATCCTGCCGTTGCGATGATCGGCAGCTGGGAATTCTCTAACGCCGATCATGACAAGATTTGCCGCTTCGCGTTCCGCCCCGATGCCGCAGTCGGCGGCTACAAGGTTGACGTCGATAAGAATTGCGCAACCCTGTTTCCTTCGACCAAAGAGGTCGCCGGCTGGACGCTCGACAGTTATGGGACGCTGCGGCTGCTCGACAGCCGCGGCAATCCGGTCATCGAGCTTACCGAAGCCGAGACCGGCATTTTCGACGGGTTCCAACCGGGAGAAGGCCGCTACGTGCTCCAAAGCGCCGCGGCAGCGCCAGTCCGTTCGGCCGAAGATCTGGTCGGCGACTGGGCGATCGCGCGCGGGACGGGCAAGCCGATCTGCGTGCTGACGCTGGTGAACAATCCCGCCGGCGCCGACAACTTGTCGCTCAAGGTCAAGCCCGGCTGTGATCCGTTCGTGGTCCGGTTTGGCCCGACCTTCTGGCGGATCGACCGCGGCGATTTGATTCTGCTGTCGGCGCGCGGACAAACCTGGCGGTTCGAAGAAGACGATGCCAATACCTGGCTGCGCGTGCCGGAGACTGCCGACCCGGTGCTGCTGGTGCGGCAACAATGACGATGCGTCGCCGCCGGAGTTGAATATGGATGACGCGGTCGCGCTCTTTCGCGCCAGGCAGGCTGGCCATCTGCCCGATCATTTGGGACTGGATTGGACCGAGATCCGCTACGGTTTTGCCCGCGGCCGGTTCGAGGTCGGCAAACGGCATCTGGCGCCGAACGGCTATCTCCATGCCGCAGCCGTCGTCGCGCTCGCCGATACCGCATGCGGTTACGGCTGCATCATGTCGCGCCCTGACGGCATCACCGGGTTCACGACGGCCGAGCTCAAAGCCAACTTCATCGGCACCGCGCTCGAGGGCGGAATCACGTGCGAGGCACGTTTGGTCCATGGCGGACGCACGACGCAGGTGTGGGACGCCGAGGTGAAGAGCGAAACCACCGGCAAGACAATCGCATTGTTCCGGTGCACGCAGATGCTTCTCTCCAAGCCGCGCGGCGCGCAATAAGTCGCACGAGCGCCGGCCCGGCCGGCTTCTGCTTGTCGCGGCGCCGCTTCGGACGCTCGGCATTATGGCCGACACGCTTGAGGCTCATGTCGCGTTCCGGACGTTCGCCGATCTTGTAACGCAAAGGCCAACGGAACTCCGGCCGGACAGCGGCGTTCTCATGGACGTAAGGCTGGGTTCGGAGTGGCCCGTCCATGCCGACAATCAGCGCCCGCATCAGCGCCGTCGGGCTTGTCATTGCCGTGCTTTGTGCACCCCAAGCGGCCACGGCTTTCGGTCTGCGATTTGGACCTTTCCATCTGTCATTGCCGGGACCTTATCATCACCACGGGCGGCGCATCGCACGATCGGAGCCAGCCACGCCCGGCAGCCCGCCGACGTCAGAGCCGACGGAGAACGCCTCGCCATCGCTGCTCTATCCAGTCCTGGCGTGGCCGTCGCTTTACGATGATATCTTTTGGCCTCGGACCGCCGCGCCTTGGGCCTTCGGTTACGAGAACATTTTCGGTCAGGCATTCGCCAAATATTCGCCGCAACGCGCTTCAGCCTTTTGCCCGTACCGTGTCTCCACGGACGACGTCGCCATGCGCATCGCCCGCGAGGTCATGCCGACCGCCGCGCAAAAGCCTCTGCTGCAAAATCTGGCGACCGCGCTCGGCCAGGCCAATGGCTATCTGATTAAATCCTGCCCGGGCGAAATTCCTGCACAGCCGGTGGCGCGCATGCAGCTTATGGAAAGCCAGATCGACGCCATGATCATGGCGCTCGACATCGTCCGGCCGCACTTGCAGGCATTCGAGCAATCCTTGGACGACAAGCAGCGCGCGCGCCTGAATGGACCGCCGGTGCCTGCCGCTGGCGGCGCCATACCGGCCTGCACGCTGAGCGCCAGCTCGGTGAAAGGGCCGCTCTCGCAGCTTGAACAGGCGGTGCAGCCGACCGACGCCCAGCGTCCGGCGCTCGCCGCCGTGGCCGATGCTTTCAATAGGGCAGCAGCCACGCTCGACGCCGAATGCTCCGGGGTTACCCAGCCGACCGTGTTGGGGCGCCTGTCGGGCGCCGAAACCCGGCTCGACGCCACGTGGCGTGCTGTGCTGACGATCCAAGTGGCGCTGGCGAACTTTCAGACCCAGTTGAGCGACGATCAGAACACGCGGTTCAACGCGCTGGAAATCGCCAGCACGCGATAACGCGGTTACGACTTGGCGTTCTCCTGCTCTTCGACCCGCAGCTTGCGCACGGTCAGTTCGTCGACTTCCAGCGATTTGAAGCGCGCCTTCTTGATTGTCAAACGGTTGATCGCAACCTGACCGATCGCCAGCGCGCCGATCGCCACCGCGCCGACCGCGACCGCTCCGACCGCAAACGCCAGCAGGCTGCGCGCAGGAAACGTGTTTCGTTGCCTTGTTACATCGCGCGCCATATTGCGGATCATGACTGACTCCGTGTCATCAAATGAGTTTCAGGCCCTTCAGGCTCGCGTGGCCCGCTTTGCCGACGATGATGTGATCGTGGACGGAAATGCCGAGCGGGCCCGCCACCGCGATGATTTGTTGCGTCATCGCGATATCGGCATGCGACGGTGTCGGATCGCCGGACGGGTGATTGTGGACGAGAACGATGGCCGTCGCCGACAGCTCCAGAGCGCGCTTGACCACCTCGCGCGGATACACCGGTGTATGATCGACGGTGCCGGTTTGCTGCACTTCGTCGGCAATGAGCTGGTTGCGTTTGTCGAGAAAGAGCACGCGGAACTGTTCCCGGTCGGCAAAGGCCTGCGCGGTGCGGCAGTAATCGAGCACGGCCGACCACGATGAAAGCACCGGCCGCTTTTTCACTTCGCCCCGCAAGAGCCGGCTCGCTGCGGCCTGCACAAGCTTGAGTTCGGTGATGCTGGCGTCACCCATTCCCTTGACTTCGGCAAGGCGCGCGACCGGTGCCGAGATCACTTCCGCGAACGAGCCGAAGATCGCGATCAGGGTCTTGGCAAGCGGCTTGACGTCGCGTCGCGGCTGGGCGCGAAACAGCACGGCTTCCAGCAATTCGTAGTCCGACAGCGCGTCAGAGCCGGCTTCGCGGAAGCGTTCGCGCAAGCGCTCTCGATGGCCGTGATAGTGCGGCGGCGCCTCGGCGCGGCCGCGCTGGTCGTCGTGCTTCTTTTCCAGCATTGGAATTCGCAACGCAACTCCGACGCCGCTTGCCATGCCGCCATCCTCGGCGGCCGCCAAGGATGACCGGATTGCGGTATTTTGCAATCGGTTTGCCGAGCCTTTCCGTGCCTGGGCGGCGCGCGCGCCGCCACGCTTAGTCTCTACCCCGCCGCCGCCACTCCTCGACGGCAAGGAGGGGATGGGCTTTGAAATAGTCCCGCGCGGTTTTGACGAATGCCGCGACGTTGGCCGACGCGATGCGCCGCGCCGGATAGATCGCGTTGACCGGCGCTGGTGGCGGTGCGAATTGTTGCAGGATTGCGGTGAGGCGGCCGGCGATGACGGGCGCTCTGACCTGGTACGACAAAGCGCGCGTGATGCCGATGCCGGTCTCGGCGGCCGCGATCGATGCATCGACGTTGTTCACGGTCAGTCGCGGCTCCAAGCGCACGGGTTTTCCGCCGGGCTGGAAGCGCCATTGGTCGGCGGCGCCGATACCTTCGAACGCGATGATGTCGTGGCCGGCAAGCTCCGCGGGCGATTTCGGCACGCCGCGTTCTTTCAGATAGGCCGGACTGGCGACCACGGTTCGGCTCACGGCGCCCAATTTGACCGCGATCAAACTGCTGTCGGCCAATTCGCCGATGCGGACGGCGACGTCGACGCCTTCCTCTACCAGATGGATGTTGCGGTCTGACAGGGTCAATTCGACGGTCACGTTGCGATGCTCCCGCAACACATCGCGGACGATCGGCAACACATACAGACGGCCGAAGACAACCGGCGCTGCGATCTTCAAAGTGCCGCGAGGCTCCGCGTTTTCGCCGCGGACCCGCCGTTCGGCGCTATCGATGTCCTGCAGTATCTGCTGGCAGCTTTCGAGATAGAGTTCGCCTCGCTCGGTGAGGCGCAGCGATCTCGTCGTGCGGAGCAGCAGCGTCAGACCCGAGTTGGTCTTCGAGCTGCGCGATCGAGCGGGTCACGACCGAGGGCGAAAGCTGCAAACGCCGCGCCGCTTCGCTAAAGCTTCGGAGCTTGGCGACGGCAACGAAGATGCGCATGGCGCCGAGACGGTCCATCCATTATTGCTTAAACAGCAAGAATGACTTGTCAACTGGCAGGATTATCGCCGGTCCCGGATGAGCTTACGTTTGGTCGGGAAGATCTAGGAGGGCCTGCCAATGGCTTACAAATTCCTCGACATAACGGCGACGCCCAGCGTTCGCGCCGCCCAAGCGGCCAACGGCAGCCGGGATATGTGGGAGCATTTCAAGGGCCATCGGACGTTCGACCGCTTCACCGAGAACGAGGCGGCGTTCGTCGCCGAGCGTGACAGCTTTTACATGGCGACGGTTTCAGAGAGCGGCTGGCCTTATGTGCAGCACCGCGGTGGTCCGCCGGGTTTCCTTAAAGTCCTGGACGAAAAGACGCTCGGCTTTGCCGACTTTCGTGGCAACCTGCAATATATCAGCCTCGGCAATGTCACGGCCGACGACCGCGTCGCGCTGATTTTGGTGGACTATCCGAACCGCGCGCGTCTCAAGATTCTCGCCCACTTGGAAGTGCGCGATCTTGCCGCCGACCCCGAGCTCGCCGCTCGCTTGGCGCTGCCTGGCTACAAGGCGAAGCCCGAACGGGCGTTCCTGCTGCACCTGGAGACTTTCGACTGGAATTGCCCCCAGCACATCACGCCGCGCTTCACGATGGCGGAGATTGAGCCGGCGGTGTCGGCGCTGCGGACCCGCATCGCCGAACTGGAGGCGGAGAACCAGGCGCTACGCGCCAAGACCACGGCTCACGCCGGATAGGGCGGCTTGGTGAAGCCCTTTGGCGAGAGAGTAAAAACCTCGACGCCGGTGTCGGTCACGCCGACCGAGTGCTCGAACTGTGCTGACAGCGAGCGGTCGCGCGTCACTGCCGTCCAGCCATCGGACAGCACTTTGACGTGCGGGCGGCCGAGATTGATCATCGGCTCGACGGTGAAGAACATGCCGGGCTTGAGCACGATGCCCTCGCCCGGCCGGCCGACGTGCACGATGTTCGGCTCGTCGTGGAACAGCCGGCCGAGGCCGTGACCACAAAAGTCGCGCACCACACTCATGTGCTGCGCTTCGACGAAGGTCTGGATGGCGTGACCGATATCGCCGGTGGTGGCGCCGGGCTTGATGACGGCAATGCCGCGCATCATCGCCTCGTAGGTGACTTCGATCAGCCGCTCGGCCCGCCGCGGGATTTCACCGACAGCGTACATGCGGCTGGAATCGCCGTGCCAGCCGTCGAGGATCAGCGTCACGTCGACATTGACGATATCGCCTTCGCGCAACGGCTTGTCGCCGGGGATGCCGTGGCAGACGACGTGATTGACCGAGGTGCAGGTGGCCTTGCGGTAACCGCGATACATTAACGTCGCCGGGATGGCGTGGTGAGCGAAGCCGAACTCGTAGACCAGCCGGTCGATATGCTCAGTGGTAACCCCGGGCCCGATCTCGGCGGCGAGCATGTCGAGACATTCGGCCGCCAGCCGGCCGGCCCGGCGCATGCCTTCGAAGGCCGTGGGGCCGTAGATCTTGATCTGTCCGGTCTTACGTAGCGGCGTGATGGCCGCGTCAACATAGGTCATGGCTTGGAGTTTTAGCGTGGAGTTTGGGCCGCAATAAAGGCGGCCTGAGCCGCCTATTGTCCTAAATGTAAGCATATGCGCGGTTAACGCAAGCAATCTGCCCGCTCATCTCGGAAGAGCCCGGCCAATTTGGAACCGCCAAAGCCGGTCCTAGCCATCGGCGATGGGAACCGGTGCTGCGATCTCGATACCGCCGAGATTGACGTTGCAGCGCCAAGCCAGCATCTCAACCGCAGCCGCGCGCGCCTGGTCGAAAGCGGCCGCATAGGCCGGGTCGATGTCGCGGGCGACGGCAAAGCGGCTCGCCGAGGGGATCTGGATGACAAAGAGGAGCACGGCGCGCGCGCCATTGGCGCGCATCTTCGCCAGCTCGCGCATGTGCTTGGCGCCGCGGTCGGTCACGCAATCGGGAAATTCGGCGAGACCGCGCTTGCGCATCAGATGGACGTTCTTCACTTCGAGATAACAGCTCTGCCGCGCCGGGTCGTCGAGCAGAAAATCGATCCGCGATTTTTCTCCGTATTTCACTTCGCGGCGGACTGACGGGTAGTTTCGCAACTCCGGAATCAGCCCGGCTTCGATCGCTTCCGCGACCAGCTCGTGCGGCTGGCCGGTATTGACGCCGATGAGTTCGGGGCCGTTGCCGAGGTCGGTTTCGACCAATTCCCACGTGCAGGGATATTTCCGCAACGGGTTGCCGGAATCCGACAGCCAGATCCGCGACAGCGGCCGATCGAGGCCGGTCATGGCGCCGGGATTGGCGACGTGGACGGTCGCGACGTCGCCGGTTTCCAGCACCACATCGGCAAGGAAGCGCTTATAGCGGCGGGCAAGCGTCGCGGGAATCAGGGGCGAGTTCGAAGCGCATCACCGCACTTAAGCCGGCGCGCCGGCGCCGGGGAAGGGCTTACGATGTGATGCGGCCGCGGAGTTCATCGTCGATATGGACGCGGATGATCTCGTCGAAGGACGCCTCGGCCTTGAAGCCGAGCGCCAGCGCGCGGCGCGGATCGAACCGGCTCGGCCAGCCGGCGACGATGCGTTGCACCAGCGGGTCCGGCGCGCGCCGGATACGCGCGGCGACCTTGTCGCCGGCGATCCGCCGCAACGCGGCAATCTGTTCGGCGACGGTGCAGCAGACGCCGGGCATGGTGAGGTTGATGCGCGGCGCCACGTCCTTGCCCTTGAGCGTGGCGGCATGGATCAGAAAGCCGATGGCGGCGCGCGGACTGGCGTGCCAGTTGCGCACCCCGTCATCGACCGGCAGCACGGCCTCCTCGCCATTGAGCGGCTCGCGGATGATCGACGAAAAAAAGCCGGATGCGGCTTTGTTTGGTTTGCCGGGCCGTACCACGATGTTCGGCAAGCGGATGCCGACGCCGTCGACGAAGCCGCGGCGGGTATAGTCGGCGAGCATCAGCTCGACCGTGGCTTTCTGGGTGCCATAGGAGGTCAGCGGCGTCAGCGCGAAATCGTCGGGGATCGCGTCAGGAAAGGGCGCACCGAAAACGGCGATCGACGACGAGAAGACAAAGCGCGGCCGATAACCACCCCCTACGACACGAATAGCATCGAGCAGTGCGCGCGAGCCGTCGAAGTTGACATGCACGCCCTTTTCGAAATCGAGCTCGGCCTCGCCGGAAACGACGGCGGCGAGATGGAAGATCACGTCCGGCCGGTCGCCAATGGCGGCCCGCGCGATGGTGGGCTCGGCGATGTCCGCGGCGACGGTCCCGACATGCGCAGAAAAATTTTCAGGGCGGGGTGGTGCGCTCACATCGAGCAGCGTGAGGCGCTCGATCGGCTTGCCGCCGAGCGCCTTGTCGGCGACCAGACGCGCCGTCAGCTTGCGCCCGATCATCCCGGCAGCGCCGGTAATGAGAATGTGCATCGTCAGAGCCTAGCCGAAATTACAGCGCCGACTATAGCGCCATGCCGCCATCGACGAGATGAGCCTGGCCGGTGATGTAGCTCGACTCGTCGCTGGCAAGAAAGAGCGCCAGCCACGCGACCTCTTCGGCCGTCCCCAGTCGGCCCATTGGCTGGCGGGCGACGAAATCCTGGCGCACCAGATCGAGCGAGCGGCCGCTTTCCTGCGACACCGCGGTGATACGTTCGCCAAGCGACGGCGATTCGATCGTACCCGGACAGACGGCGTTGCAGCGGACGCCCTGCTTGATGAAATCGGCGGCGACCGCCTTGGTGAGCCCGATCACGGCGGCTTTGGTGGCGCCATAAACATAGCGGTTGGGCACGCCCCGGATCGACGACACCGCCGAGGCAATATTGACGATCGAGCCGGACTTTTTCTCCAGCATGCCGGGCAGAAACGTCTTGATCATATGGTGCATCGATTTGACGTTCAGGTTGAAGGAAAAATCCCAATCCTTGTCGGAGCAATCGAGCACCGAGCCCTGGTGCACGTAGCCGGCGCAATTGACCAGGATATCGAGCGCGCCGAACTCGCGCCCGACATCGCCGCTGAATGCCTCGATATCGTCGCGGGCCAGAACGTCGAACTTGCGCAACCTGCCGCGCAGGCCTTGCAGCTTGTTCGCATCGAGATCGGTTGCGATCAGCTTGGCGCCTTCGGCCGCAAATTTTTCCGCAATCGCGCGGCCGATGCCCTGACCGGCCGCGGTGACCAGCGCGACCTTGCCTTCCAGTCTGTTGCTCATGCGTGCCTCACCCTGATTTTATGTTTTGAGCATGATCTTTTGAGAAATCACTATGCACCACGGATCAAGTCGGCGCGGCTTTTCAGGATCATGCGCTAATGCTGATTCAACATCGCCAGACTGAGCTTCTGCCGGCCGTCGCTGTCGAAGTTGTCCGGACTAAGCCAACGCTCGAACGCGAGTTTGCGCGCCGGCCACTCGCCGTCGAGCATGGAGAAATACGCGGTGTCGCGGCTGCGGCCCTTGGTGATCATGTGTTGGCGGAAAATGCCTTCGAAAACGAACCCGTAGCGCAAGGCGGCGCGGCAGGACGGCGCATTGAGCGAGTCACACTTCCATTCGTAACGCCGGTAGCCGAGCGTTTCGAAAACATAACGCGCCAACAGGTACTGGGTTTCGGTGGCAAGCGGGGTGCGTTGCAGGGCCGGGCCATAGACGATGAAGCCGACCTCGATCACGCGCATGGCGGGACGGATTTCCAGGAGTGTCACCAAGCCCAGCGCGCAGCCCTCAGTGTCGCGCACGGTGTAGGAATAAGGATCGTTCAGCGTTGCCCGTTCCGTGAGCCATGCCGAAAAGGCCGCCTCGTCGGCGAACGGCCCATAGCGCGAGATATATGTCCAGATCTCGTCGTGACCGTGGAACGCGCGCCACAGGCCGGCGGCGTCGCGGCCGACATCGAGCCGCGCCACCGAACCGAAACGCCCCGCCAGCGTAACCGGCTCCGGGAGTCGCGCCGGCGTCGTGTCGACCGGCGGTCCAACGGTCCGCGCCACGTCCATCATGCAAGCTTCTTGCGATCCTCGCTGAAGAACTTGTTCAGCTCGGCACCGGAAATGATTCCGCCAAAGCCGTCGAACTTGCCGTCTTTGGCGATCTCGGTTGCGGTCTTGATAAAGGCGTTCATCGCCACCCGCGCCAGCGACCCGCCGACACTGACCCGACGAACACCCATGGCGGCAAGGTCGCTTACCTTGAAATCCATCGCCCATCCGGCAAGAAAATTCACCGGCTTCGGCGCCACCGCCTTGACGACGGCTTCAATCTGCTCGCGGGTCTTGATGCCCGGCGCATAAACGCAATCGGCGCCGGCAGCCGCGTAGGCCTTGAGCCGGCGGATGACGTCGTCGAGATCGGCGACACCGCGGAGAAAATTCTCGGCACGCGCCGTGAACACCACGTCGCCGCCGGCGCGGTCGATGGCAGCGCGCGCCGCCTTGACGCGCGCTACCGCGATGTCGAAGGGATAGAGCGGTGTCGCGTCCTTCGGCGAGTCCTCAATCGACAATCCGGCCACGCCGGTCGCGACGCAGCGTGTGACATTATCCGCGACGCCGTCGGGATCGTCGGCAAAGCCGTTCTCGAAATCGGCATTGAGCGGAACGTCGGCCCCTGCCGCCATCTCGCGCAAATGCGCCAGGACGTCGTCGCGGGTCTGCCCGCCGTCGGGGAAGCCTTGCGCATGGGCGTGGCCGGAGCTTGTCGTCGCCAACGCCTTGAAGCCGAGGCCTTGCAGGTAACGCGCCGAACCGACATTCCACGGATTGGGAATGACAAAGCACCCGGTTGCGTGAAGTGCGCGGAAGGTCTTGCGCTTGTCAGCAGTCGTCGGCCGCGAATTGCTCATAGGATTTCGCTTGAGCTGAGGGGTTAATGATTGTCGCGCGGCACGTATTTCTGCGCGACGCGTTGGTATTTTACCGCCGGCTCGAGCACCATGCCGGCGGCGAGTTGATCGACCATGGCGCGCTGGATTTCCTGCCACGGCGTCTGGCTCGGCGGATAGCGATAGCCACCGCTCGCTTTCAGCGCGGCGCGGCGCTCCGCCAATTCCGCCGCGGGGACCAGCATGTCGGCGGTGCCCTTGTTGAGATCGATGCGCACGCGGTCGCCGGTTCGCAACAGCGCGAGCCCGCCGCCGTCGGCCGCCTCCGGTGAGGCGTTGAGGATGGACGGCGATCCGGACGTGCCGGACTGGCGGCCGTCGCCGATGCACGGCAACGCTGTGACGCCGCGTTTGATCAGCCCCGCCGGCGGCTGCATGTTCACCACCTCGGCCGAGCCGGGATAGCCGATCGGACCCGCGCCGCGCATGAAAAGGATCGTATGTTCGTCGACGGCGAGGCCGGGATCGTCGATGCGATGGTGATAATCCTCCGGGCCGTCGAACACCACGGCGCGGCCTTCGAAGGCGTTCGGGCTGTTCGGATCGGACAGATAGCGTTGGCGGAATTCGTCGGAGATCACGCTGGTTTTCATGATCGCGGAATCGAACAAGTTGCCGTGCAGGACTTTGAAGCCGGCTTGCGGCTTCAAAGGCTTGTCGTAGGGTCGAATGACGGCGGTGTTGGTCGCTTTTGCGCTTGCGACGTTCTCGGCGATCGTCTTGCCGTTGATGGTGAGCGCGCTGCCGTGAAGACGGCCGGCGGCGAGCAGTTCGTGCATCACCGCCGGCAGCCCGCCGGCGCGATGATAATCCTCGCCGAGATACTCTCCCGCCGGCTGCATGTTGACCAGAAGCGGCACATCATAGCCGATGGTCTCCCAGTCCTCGGTCGAAAGCTTGACGCCGACATGCCGCGCGATGGCGACCAGATGGATCGGCGCGTTGGTCGATCCGCCGATCGCCGAGCAGGCAACGATCGCGTTCTCGAATGCGGCGCGGGTCAGAATGTCCGAAGGCTTTAGATCTTCGCGCACGATTTCCACAGCGCGCAGGCCGGTCTCGTAGGCGATCTGGCCGCGTTCGCGATAGGGCGCCGGGATCGCCGCGCAGCCCGGCAGCGACAGACCGAGCGCTTCCGCCAGGGCATTCATGGTCGAGGCCGTGCCCATCGTGTTGCAGTGACCGATCGACGGCGCCGATGCGGCGGCGATGTCGAGAAATTCCTTGTAGTCGATCTTGCCGGCGGCAATGTCCTCGCGCGCCTGCCACACGGCGGTGCCGGAGCCGAGGAGCTTACCGTCTTTGCTGTGGCCGTCGAGCATCGGCCCGCCGGACAGCACGATCGCCGGCGTGTTGACGGTTGCCGCCGCCATGATGCAGGCGGGCGTGGTTTTGTCGCAACCGGTGGTGAGCACCACGCCGTCAAGCGGATAGCCGAACAGCACCTCGACCAGGCCCAGATAGGCAAGGTTGCGATCAAGCGCGGCGGTCGGCCGCTTGCCGGTTTCCTGGATCGGATGGACCGGAAATTCGAATGCAATGCCGCCGGCGTCGCGGATGCCGTCGCGCACGCGTTTAGCAAGCTCAAGGTGATGGCGATTGCACGGACTCAGGTCGGAGCCGGTCTGCGCGATGCCGATGATCGGCTTGCCGGAGGTGAGCTCCTCGCGCGTCAGGCCGTAATTGAGATAGCGCTCGAGATAGAGCGCCGTCATGCCCGGATTTTCCGGGTTGTCGAACCATAATTGCGAGCGCAGGCGCGGTTTTTGTGAACCGTCATTCTTGGTCATCACTGTCTCCGCACGCCCTCGCCTGCAGACCAATAGATAGGCCAATTCAGCGCCGGCGCGAACCCCGTTTCGCGCTGTCACAACACGCGCGCCTCCCCGGCAATGTTGCGGCGCAGCATGGTCCGGAGCGTTTGCCTTTGCCCGGCAATTGCGTTCAATTGCCGCCATGCTCAAGACCATTGCCGCCTTCGATCGCATCGGCGAGGAGAACGCTTTCGCGGTTCTCGCCCGCGCCACGCAGCTTGCGGCACAGGGCCGCGACATCATCAATCTCGGCATCGGCCAGCCCGACTTCCGCACGCCGGATTTCATCGTCGAAGCGGCGGTGAAGGCGCTGCGCGACGGCCATCACGGCTATACGCCGTCGGTCGGCATCCTGCCGTTACGCGAGGCGGTCGCTGCCGATCTGCATGCGCGGTTCAGCGCCAGCGTCTCGCCGGATTCGGTGATGATCTTTCCCGGCGGCAAACCGACGATGTTCATGTCGATCCTGATGTTCGGTGAGCCCGGCGCCGACATTCTCTATCCCGATCCCGGCTTTCCGATTTATCGCTCGATGATCGAGTTCACCGGCGCGCGGCCGGTTCCGGTGCCGATCCGCGAGGAGAACAATTTCGCCTTTTCCGCCGAGGAGACGCTGAGCCTGATCACGCCGCAGACGCGGCTTTTGATTCTCAACTCGCCGGCCAATCCGACCGGCGGCGTCACGCCAAAGACGGAAGTCGACAAGCTCGTCGCCGGGCTCGAGCGCTATCCCGACGTCGCGCTGATGTCGGACGAAATCTACGACCACATGCTCTATGACGGCGAGACGCATGTGTGTTTGCTGAACTATCCTTCGATCCGCGACCGCCTCACCCTCCTCAACGGCTGGTCGAAGACGTACGCCATGACCGGCTGGCGGCTCGGCTACGCGGTATGGCCGGGCAAGCTGTACGATTTCGCGCGCAAGCTCTCGGTCAATCTGCATTCCTGCGTGAACGCGCCGGCGCAATATGCCGGGCTGGCCGCCCTCACCGGTCCACAGGACGAAGTGACAAAGATGGTCGCCGAGTTCGACAGAAGACGGAAGGTCGTAGTCGAAGGGCTCAACCGGCTGCCGGGACTGTCATGCGCGACGCCGAAAGGCGCGTTCTACGCCTTTCCCAATATCAAGCGTACCGGTTGGAAGGCAAAGCCGCTGGCATCGGCGCTGCTCGAAGATGCCGGCGTTGCGCTGATCGGCGGCCCGGATTTCGGCGTGCTCGGCGAAGGCTATGTGCGGGTGTCCTACGCCAATTCGACGGACAATATTTTGCGCGCGCTCGATCACATCGGCGAGTTTTTGACGACGCGCCAGGCGGCTTGATCTTATCCCTTCTGCGTCAGCCGGAAGCCGGCGACGACGATGATCATTCCGACCAGCTGCGCGATGCTCGGCACCTCGCCGAGCGCCAGAAATCCGACCAGCAACGTGAATGGCGGAACCAGCGCGGGGAACAAAACCGCGCGCGAGGCGCCGAGCAGGAGGACGGCCCGCGTGAAGAGATAAATGGAACCCGCGCCGGCGAGCCCACCCTGGACGACGGCCTGCAACAGATTCTCAGAAAATCCCGCGGCCAGCAGATTGTCGAATTTGAACAGCAGGATCGGCAGACCGACCAGTGACAGCACGCTGGTGATGGCCGCCGCCCGCATCGCCGGAATCCGCCACAGCCGCACCAGCATGCCGAACATGGCGAAAAAACCGCCGGCCGCCACGAACAAAAGATCGCCGCCGACGCCATGCGCCCCTATGGTCCGGAGCGCTTCGACGCCGATGATACAGAGGCCGAGAACCATCGCCAGCGCGCCGGCGATGCGGCGCGCTGGCAACGGCTCCCGCAACACCAGCCGCGCCAGCACCATGCCGCCCAAAGCGGCGCAGGATGGCTGGATGATGCCGCCATGGCCGAGCGGAACGAACAAATAACCAGCGTAGCTGAGCAGCGCGAGCGGCATGCCGCCGAACAGCGCCAGCGTAAATCCGCGGCTCCAGCCGATGCCGCCGAGGTCACGGAAGCTGTTGGTGGCGACCAAGGGCAGGAGTGCCAGGCCGGGCCATACGTAACGGTGCAACGCCAGGACAAGCGGCGACACGCCAGCCGTGATGCCATGGCGTGCCGCAACGAGGCCGAGCGCCCAGCCCAAAGCGGCGCCGGCGCCGCACGCTACGCCGAGTGCCGTTGCATGTTTGGGCGGAAGCGGATGAGAAAGTTGCTGGTTCGCAGTCACGACTTTTGCGAACATAATCCGTTGCTGCCACCGGGGACAATCCGGGAATATTTGGAACAGGCTTCGCCAAACGCGAAGTTCCGTATCATTCCAGTTCGTGCGTGTCGGTCGCCTTGAGAAGCTCGTCGACAGCCAGCGCGATCATTCGCCCTGGAAGCGCATGCCGGCGCGGCGGGCGAACCATTCCGATATGACGAGCGCGCCGAGTGCTAGCGCGATCGCAATCAGCACCAGACGTCCGGCCATCGCTTCGCCGCCGGGCACCTGCAACAACGTATAGATCGCTGCCGATATGGTCTGCGTCTCGCCCGGGATATTGGAGACGAAGGTGATGGTCGCGCCAAATTCGCCGAGCGCTCTGGCAAAGCACATCACGGCGCCGGCGATGATTCCGGGAAGCGCCAACGGCAAGGTGATGGTGACGAAAACCCAGAAGCGGTCGGCGCCGAGCGTTGCGGCGGCGTCCTCGAGCCGGCGGTCGATCGCTTCGAGCGCCAGCCGGATCGGACGCACCATGAGCGGAAACCCCATGACGCCGCAGGCCAGCGCCGCGCCAGTCCAGCGGAAGGAAAAGACGATGCCGAAATGGTCGGCCAGGAAGGCGCCGATCGGTCCGCGGCGTCCGAACGAAATGAGCAGCAAATAGCCGGTGACGACCGGTGGTAGCACCAGCGGCAAGTACACGATCCCGTCAAGCAGGGTCTTGCCCCAGAAATTCTTGCGCGCCAGCAGCCAGCCAAGCGCGATGCCAAAAGGCAGCGCGCACGCGGTCGCGACGATCGAGATTCGCAGCGACAACTCGATCGCGGTCCACTCGTCGGGTGTAAGATTGAGCAAGACCGTGTGTTCCGGATTTTACGGCGTTGCCAGCACGCGGAAGCCGTAACGCTCGAAAATCGCCTTGGCGTCGGGCGTGCGCAGGAACGCAAGATATTGCGCGGCGTCGGCCTTGGCGTCCTTGGTCAGGGCTACCGGGTAAACAATCGGCGGATGCGAATCCTCGGGAAAGACGCCGATGATTTTCACGCTCGGATCGATCTTGGCGTCGGTCTCGTAGACGATGCCAAGCGGCGTCTCGCCGCGAGCCACCAGGACCATCGCCGCGCGCACATTCTCAGCCATCGCCAGTTTCGCTTCCACGCTCGCCCATACGCCGAGCTTTTCCAGCGCTGCTTTGGCATAAAGCCCGGCAGGGACCGCACGCACGTCGCCGGTGGCAATGCGTCCGCCGCCGGCCAGCGCGGCGAGATCGAAGCCCGGCGCAATCTTCACGGTGTCGAGCTTGGAATCCTTTGGTGCGATCAGCACCAATCGATTGCCGAGCAGGTCAATGCGCGTGTCGTTTTTGATGAGATTGCGTTTGGCGCCGTAGTCCATCCAGTCAACGTCGGCGGACAGAAACACGTCGGCGGGGGCGCCTTGCTCGATCTGCTTCATCAACGCCGAGCTAGCCGCGTAGCTGGCCACGATCTTGATGCCGCTCTGCTTGGTGAAGATGCTGTCGACGTCATCCAGCGCATTTTTCATCGAGGCGGCGGCGAAAACGGTGATCGTCTCTTCCTGCGCCATCGCGGAAGGCGGCGCGCCGGCAATCGCGACAACCGCGGCAAAGGCGGTCAGAATACATCGTCTGTCGATCACGAGGGCTCTCCGGCAAGCACGGTTGTTCGCATGTTTCGCGCGCGGCGCGGCGCGAAACTGACCAACACCAAAGCCTTCGGGAACCATCGTTCCAGGCTCGTACGGCACGCGCCCAGCGCGCCACACGTCTTAAAGTTCAGATTAGCAGCCGGGTGATGCTGTGGCAAAGCCGCTGGGACCGGCTATCATCCGAGCGATTTGGCGGAGCAAAGCATGGCCGGGGCGGCGCCGATCGAGGGCGACTACGACTACATCATTGTCGGCGCGGGTTCGGCCGGCTGTCTTCTGGCCAACCGGCTCACGGCTGACGCCGACAAGCGCGTGCTGGTGCTTGAGGCCGGCGGCCGCGACAACTGGATCTGGTTTCATATTCCTGTGGGTTATCTATTCGCCATCGGCAATCCGCGTTCGGACTGGTGTTTCAAGACCGAGCCGGAGGAAGGGCTCAACGGCCGCAGCCTGAGCTATCCGCGCGGCAAAGCGATCGGCGGCTCATCGGCGATCAATGCGATGATCTACATGCGCGGCCAGGCGGCCGACTACGATCACTGGCGCCAGCTTGGGCTCACCGGCTGGGCGTGGGACGATGTGCTGCCGTTTTTCAAGCAGCACGAAAATCATTTTCTGGGCGAGAGCGACGTGCACGGCGTTGGCGGGGAATTGCGGATCGAGGCGCCGCGGGTGCATTGGGATCTGCTCGATGCGTTTCGCGCCGCCGCCGCGCAGGCCGACATAAAGTCCGTGCCGGATTTCAACACCGGCGACAACGAGGGCTGCTGCGCCTTTCATGTCAATCAGAAACGCGGCCGGCGCTGGTCGGCGGCGACTGCTTTCCTCAAGCCCGTCTTGCATCGCGCCAATCTCCGGCTGGAAACCAACTGCCTGGTCGAGAGCATCGTGTTCGACGGCCGCCGCGCCGTCGGCGTGCGCTGGCGCCAAGGCGGCGAAACGCGCACGGCCCGCTGCCGCGGCGAAGTCATCCTTGCCGCCGGCTCGATCGGTTCGCCGCAGCTCATGCTCTTGTCCGGCGTCGGGCCGGCGCGGCATCTCGCCGACCATGGCATCCCGATCGTTGCCGACCGCCCGGGAGTTGGCGGCAATTTGCAGGATCACCTGCAACTCCGCTTGATCTACCAAGTCGACGGCATCGCCACCCTGAATGAGCGCTATCACGCGCCGCTCGGCCTTGCCCGCATGCTCGCCGAATACGCGCTGTTCCGCCGCGGTCCGCTGACCATGGCGCCGTCGCAGCTCGGTCTGTTCACCCGCTCGGATGCCGACCAGGAGCGTGCCAACCTGCAATATCATATCCAGCCATTGTCGCTCGATCGCTTCGGCGAGCCCTTGCACAAATTCCCGGCCTTTACCGCCAGCGTTGCTAATCTGCGTCCGACCAGCCGCGGTCACGTGCGGCTGCGCGCCCGCGATCCCGCCGCGGCGCCGGCCATCAAGCCCAATTATTTGTCCACCGATGAAGACCGCCGCGTCGCCGTCACGGCGATCCGCCTGACGCGGCGCATCGTCGCGCAGCCGGCGCTGGCGCCGTTTCATCCCGCCGAATATCTGCCGGGCGACGGCGTGCGCGACGACGACGAGCAGGCTCTGGCGAAATCCGCAGGCGATATCGGCACCACGATCTTTCATCCCGTCGGCACGGCGAAGATGGGGCTCGCCAGCGATCCGCTGATGGTCGTTGACGAGCGGCTGCGCGTCGCCGGCGTCGAGCGACTACGCGTCGTCGATGCCTCGGTCATGCCGACAATCACGTCGGGCAATACTAACGCTCCGACCATGATGATCGCGGAGAAGGGCGCCGCCATGATCCGCGCCGACGTCAAAGGGCTCGTTCCATGAACACTGCCCTGCGCGCGCACGCCATCCTCGCCGATCCGGCCGCTGAGTGGACAAAGATCGAGGTTGAGCCCGGCGATGTGGCGCATTTGCTGACCAGCTACGTGGCGCTGCTGGCGCTCATCCCGGCAATATCCGGCTTCATCGGTGCATGCGTTATCGGGGTCGTCGTCCCGGGAGGGGCAACGTTGCGCGCGCCGGTTATCGAGGGGCTTTTTGGCGCGGTCTTCGCCTATGTGATGACGTGCGCCGCGGTGCTTGTGCTCGCGCTTGTAATCAATCTGGCGGCGCCGATGTTCGCAAGCCGGCGTGGTTTTGATTCCGCGTTCAAGGTTGCCGTCTATTCCTATACCCCGCTCTGGCTGGCCGGGATTTTTTTGCTGGCGCCGGGCTTGCGCTTCCTCGTGCTTACCGGCTTTTACGGCGTTCGTCTCTTATGGATCGGCCTGCCGGCTTTGATGCAAACGCCCGGGCCGAAGGTTCCGGCTTATAGCGCCATGATCGCCGCCTGCGCCTGCGTGCTGGCGCTCATCATCGCTACCGCGCAACACGCGCTCTTTGGCCTAGCTCGCTTTTGACGTTGCTTGTGGCGCTGTCAGCCCTTTAAGGCGCCATCAATACTTGGCGGCAGGCGTGCGGCAAACTCGCCATGGTCATTCCCGGGCCCGGCTTGGCCAGCTCTTTCGGCGGATGCAAGACCGCGTCGGAGAACCAATAATCCAGCTCGTGCCCGCAGCCTTCGCCAGATTCCGGTGCCGGCTGCGGCTCGCACTGCGGACTGTCGGGCGGACAATACATGCGGACGTGGAAATGATAATCGTGCCTCCACCACGGCCGCACCTTGCCCAGCCAAGCGCGATCCGATCCGGCATCGCGGCACAGCGCTTTCTTGATCGCCGCGTTGACGAAGATGCGCTCGACCGCTGGATCTTCCGCAGCGGTGCGGATGAGTTCGGTGTGCGCGTGGGTCCAGATTTTGGCATCGACATCGAGCCGATCGTCTCGCACCACCATGGTCGCCGACAACAGTTCGCGCTCCTCGCGCGAAAGCGTGTGGTCGGGCATCGGCGTCAGCCAGATGTCCGCATCGAGCCCGATCTGATGGCTGCTGTGACCGGTCAGCATCGGTCCGCCGCGTGGCTGCGACAAGTCGCCGACCAGGAGCCCGTTCCATCCGACCTTCTTGGCCTTGTCCGCCAGCCGCTCGAGAAATTCGATGAGCTTCGGATGGCCCCAATTGCGGTTGCGTGACAGCCGCATCACCTGCCAGGTCGCGCCGTTGATCGGCAGCGCGACGGCGCCGGCCAGGCAACCGTGGGCGTAGAAGCCGATCGAGCGCGCGGCGACCGCGTCCGGCGTGGTCTTGCGTCCGAACAGCTCCCGTGCCGGCGTTGACGGTGCGTTCGGATGTTCCAGCGGCGGCAGCACCTTGTCCTCGACGGTACCGGGATCCTGGGCCAGCGCCTGACCGGCGCCGGCAAGCAAGAGGACGAAAACCAAGCGAAGTGAGACGAGCATCAGTGAGGCTCCACCACGGCAGGCGGCGCGGAAGTTTGCCGCCGAAACGCGACAGCATGGGCTCGGCGGCGATACGCTGCCGCGAGTCGCTCACGCTGTCCAGACGCGAACAGGTCGCAGCCCTGTTCGACGCTTCGGCCGCCGAGCGTCAGCAGCCGTTGTTCGGTCGCCGCATGCGGCTCGATGGCGCCGTCATGGAGGATGTGGCCGACGACAAGTCCACGTTCGGCGAGGCTCCGCGCCACCAGGAGACAGCGATGACAGTCCAGCGGCTCCCGCTCTGCGCACATGACACAAACGCGCGATCGCGCCGCCGCGTCGAGCAAACGGCCGAGGCCGGCCTGGTAGTCGGTCTGCGCCGCCATGGCTTCGTAGTCGGCGACGCCGTCGCGATAAAGGCTATCGTGGCGCGGCCGGCCGCCAAGCGCATCGCCCGTCGCCGCGTAGCCGATGCCGGCGGCCGACAGGGACGCCGCGAGCGGCTTTTGCGAGAACCAGGGGAATCGGCGGGAATACGGCACCGAGCGAACATCAGCGACAGCGTTCACCCCGGCGTTTTGCAGCATCGCGAGAAAACGCTCGGCCGGAATATTGGAATGACCAATGCTGAACAGGTCGAACGCGGGCATGGTTGTCAATTAATCTCCGGGATCGGCCGATTTGATGACAGGAGTGCGCCGTCCCGATTAACTCACGATGCGACGTCTGCTTTACAACGTGTCTGACTGACCTCAATAGTGTCCAAGCCAAGCGGAGTTTGGCTGGGGCTGGCCATGCGTCGTTCCATTGTCGCGGCTTTTGTGGCTGCGGTGTCTCTGGTGTTTTTGTCTGCGTCAACGCGCGCCGAGGCAGGCCTTTTGGTGCGGGTCAATCGCAGCACCCAGACCATGGAAGTCAGCGCCGACGGCGCCTACCTCTATTCGTGGCGGGTTTCGACCGGCAAGCGAGGTTACGGCACGCCCGCCGGCACGTTCCATCCGCAAAGAATGGCCGCGCGCTGGTTCTCGACCGTCTACTACAACGCGCCGATGCCGCACGCGATCTTCTTCTATGGCGGCTTCGCCATTCACGGCAGCTACGACATTGCGCGGCTTGGCGGACCGGCTTCGCATGGCTGCGTCCGCCTGCATCCCAGCGACGCGGCCACGTTGTTCGGCCTGGTGCAGCGGGAAGGCATGCATAACACCACGATCGTGGTGCAGTAGCCGCCCTCTGCGACCCTCCTTTCGGCGCATCATCAGCCATTCCGGCGCTAGCCGCCGTCTCAATCTAAACGTCATGGTCCGGACATATCCTCACGTTGCGAGGCCGAGTTGGCATCGCCCATGCGGAAGGACCTCCCATGGGTTCAAAGCTTGATTTGAGAGAGAGCCATGTCGTCCATCCCGAGCGTTTGGATTTGGTTTGGCATTATCGTCTGCGTCACCCAGTCCGCATTGTTTGCCGGGCTCAATCTGGCGGTCTTCAGTCTCAGCCAATTGCGCCTTCAAATCGAGGCCGACGGCGGCAACGCCGACGCGGTGCGCGTGATCGACCTGCGCAAGAATTCCAATCAGGTGCTGGCCACGGTGATCTGGGGCAATGTCGGCACCAACGTGTTCATCACGCTGCTGTCGGATTCCGTCCTGGCCGGGCTCGGCGCCTTCTTCTTCTCGGCAGTCGTCATCACGCTGCTCGGCGAGATCGCGCCGCAAGCCTATTTTTCGCGCAACGCGCTGCGGATGACCGCGCGATTTCTTCCGTTCTTGAATTTCCACCGCTTCCTCTTGTTTCCCGTCGCCAAGCCGACGGCACTGTTGCTCGACTGGTGGCTCGGGAAGGAAGGCATGAACTTCCTGCGCGAACGGGACATCCGTTCATTGATCGACCGCAGCGCCATCAGTGGCGGCGACATCGGACGGCTGGAAGCGATCGGAGCGCGCAATTTTCTCGATCTCGACGACGTGCCGGTGACCGAGGAAGGCGAGCCGATCGACGCGCAAAGCGTCATCAGCATGCCGCAGGCCAACCGGCGCTGCGTCCTGCCGACATTCGATCGCACCCCCGACGATCCGTTTCTGCGTCAGGTCCATGCCTCGGGCAAGAAATGGGTCATCGTCACCGACCTCGACGGCGAGCCGGTGTTCGTCTTGGACTTCCCATCAATTCCTGCGCGATGCGCTGTTCGATCAGCTCGAGAGCGATCCAGGCATCTATTGGCACCGGCCGATCATCGTCCGCGACATGCAGACCAAGCTCGGCGACGTCATCGGTCGCATGACGGTTTCGCCGGAGCGGCCGGACGACGATGTCATCGACAACGACCTGATCCTGGTCTGGGGCGCGCAGCGGCGGATCATCACCGGCGCCGACCTGCTCGGCCGCCTGTTGCGCGGCATCGTGACACTGGATGCGGCGGCCACCGCGCCGGAAGCGAAGGAAGCTCTGAAACAACCGAGCGTGACGGCTTCCGTCCAACCGGCGGCCTGATTACGTCTTCGACACGGCTCGCTCGAAGCGGGTCACACATCCACCTTCAGCGCGGCGATAAACGCTTCCTGGGGGATATCGACCTTGCCGAACTGGCGCATGCGCTTCTTGCCTTCTTTTTGCTTTTCCAGAAGCTTGCGCTTTCGCGTCACGTCGCCGCCGTAGCACTTCGCCGTCACGTCCTTGCGAAAGGCGCGTACCGTCTCACGGGCGATGATCTTGCCGCCGATCGCGGCCTGGATCGGCACCTGGAACATGTGCGGCGGGATCAGCTCTTTGAGCTTCTCCGCCATGGCGCGGCCGCGCTGTTCGGCGCGGGTGCGATGCACCAGCATCGCCAGCGCGTCGACCGGCTCGCCATTGACCAGCATCTGCAGCTTGACCAGATCGGCCGGCTTGTAGTCGGTGAGCTGATAGTCGAACGACGCGTAGCCTTTCGACACCGATTTCAGCCGGTCATAGAAATCGAACACCACCTCGTTGAGCGGCAGGTCGTATTTCGCCATGGCGCGATTGCCGACATAGGTCAGCTCGACCTGCATGCCGCGGCGGTCCTGGCAAAGTTTCAGCACGCTGCCGAGATATTCGTCCGGCGTGAGGATGGTGGCGCGAATCCACGGCTCCTCGATCTCTTTGACTTTCACGACGTCCGGCATGTCGACCGGATTGTGAATCTCGATCTCCTTGCCGTCGGTGAGCTTGATCTTGTAGATCACCGACGGCGCGGTCGCGATCAGGTTGAGATTGAATTCGCGCTCGAGCCGCTCCTGGATGATTTCCAGATGCAGGAGCCCGAGGAAGCCGCAGCGGAAGCCGAAGCCGAGCGCGGCGGAGGTTTCCATCTCGTAGGTGAAGCTTGCATCGTTCAGGCGGAGCTTGCCCATCGCCGCGCGCAAATCCTCGAAGTCGGCGGCGTCGACCGGGAACAAGCCGCAGAACACGACCGGGATCGCCGGACGAAAACCGGGCAGGGGCTCGGCCACGGGCTTGCGGTCGTCCGTGATGGTGTCGCCGACGCGGGTGTCGGCCACTTCCTTGATCGAGGCGGTGAGGAAGCCGATCTCGCCCGGCCCCAGTTCGCCGAGCTCGACGCGCTTCGGCGTGAACACGCCGACGCGGTCGACCTCATAGGCCGCGTCGGTGCCCATCATGCGGATGCGCTGGCCCTTTTTCAACACGCCGTCGACGACGCGGAACAGCACGACGACGCCGAGATAGGCGTCGTACCAGCTATCGACGAGAAGCGCCTTGAGCGGCGCTGCGGCATCGCCCTTGGGCGGCGGCAGGCGAGTGACGATCGCCTCCAGCACCTCGGACACGTTGAGGCCGGTCTTGGCGGAGATCAAAATCGCGTCGGAGGCGTCAAGTCCGATGACGTCCTCGATCTGCTGCTTCACCTTGTCGGGCTCGGCCGCCGGCAGATCGACCTTGTTGAGCACTGGCACGATTTCGTGGTTGTTGTCGAGCGCCTGGTAGACGTTGGCGAGCGTCTGTGCTTCCACGCCCTGGCTGGCATCGACCACCAAGAGCGAGCCCTCGCAGGCGGCAAGGCTGCGGTTGACCTCGTAGGCGAAGTCGACATGGCCGGGCGTGTCGATCAGGTTGAGGATATAGTCCTTGCCGTCGCGCGCGCGGTAATTCAGGCGCACGGTCTGCGCCTTGATGGTGATGCCGCGCTCGCGCTCGATATCCATGGAATCGAGCACCTGCTCGACCATTTCGCGCGCTTCCAGCCCGCCGGTGAGCTGAATCAGCCGGTCGGCGAGCGTCGACTTGCCGTGGTCGATATGGGCGATGATGGCAAAGTTGCGGATGTTGGCGATGGGAGCCGCGCTCATGCGGCGCAGATAACATCGGTGCTGCGGAGCGGCAAGTGAGCGTACAGGACTTCGCCCCAATCGACGGCCAATTCTGCCGCTCATTCCCGCGCCAGCGGGAATCCAGGAGCGGCTCGCTCTCGCGTGCCGGGTTTCCGACTTCGCGCGAAGGAGCGGATCGCGGCGAACCGCCTACCGCTGGCGCCAGACCAGGGCGGCGCTGACCACGAAGTTCCAGACCGTGCCGATCAGCGCCCCGCCAAGGCCGGCGATCCACCACACCTCGTCATAGTCGTAGATCCAGGTGGCGATGCCGACATTGGAGATGGCGCCGATGGCGCAAATCACCTGGAAGCGGATGAGGCCGGTGAGGAAATGCCAGCCGGTCAGCCGCTGGTCACGGTAGGTGAACAGGTTATTGAGGACGAAATTCCAGGCGATGGCGCCGACGGTGGCGAACGCCTGCGCTGCGCCGAACGACAAGCCGGTCATCATCAGGACCGCGCTCAAGATGCTCAAATGAATGCCAAGGCCGGTCAACCCGACCATGCAGAACAACAGGAAGCGCGCGCGATACCGCATCGTGGGTGAGCTTTGCCGTCACCAAGCGCGGCGAAATCGAGCGCGATCTTTGAATCGAGCTTGCTCTCGCCGTGCTGGCGTTCGCGGAAGGTGGATGGTAGTTCGATCGTGCGCAGACTGCCGCGCGCCGTCGCCAAGATGTCGAGCAGAATCTTGAAACCCTGCGAAGAGAGCCCAGGCGCAATCGCCTCGAAGGCTTCCCGCCGGATCATGAAATGCCCGCTCATCGGATCGGTGAGCTCGATCCCGAGCAGGAGGCGCACGATGCGCGTTCGATCCGCGGCTGACGCGGGAGCGTTGCTTCGACAGGCCGGCGGCGGAGCCGCCATACAGATACCGGCTCGCGACCGCGACGTCGGCGCGTCCGCCGCGCAGCGCCTCAAGCATGGGAACCAGCAATCCCTCGTCGTGCTGTAGGTCGGCATCCATCACCGCGACGTAGCGGGCTTGGCTCGCGAGCATGCCTTCAAGGCACGCGCCGGCAAGACCGCGCCGGCCGATGCGGCGGATGCAGCGAACGCGGCTGTCCAGTTCGCCGAGCGTGCGCGCGGCAGCGGCGGTCCCGTCCGGAGAATTATCGTCGACGAAAATGACTTCCCAGTCGCAGGACGTCAGCAGGTGTGAAAGCCGCTCGACCAGGAGCGGAATATTTGCCTGCTCGTTGAAGGTTGGCACCACGATGGTGAGTTCAGGTGCCGGGCGCACAGCCGCGATCACATCCGCGCGCGCGCCTGCCGCGGACGGACTTGCTGACGGAATGTCGTCGATCGTCGACTGTGACAACGCAGCACGCCCTCGGTTGCTGACGGCACTTATTGCCCTATCCCTATGCCCACGCTACTAGCTTTCGCAGGCTTTGGGAAAGGTCCCGCAGGCGGCGTTCAGGAGCGCTGAATGCTGAATAAGGCCAAGTTCCAAGCGAAACGCTTCAAGGCAACAATGTCTGTAGCAGGGCCCGACGCCAACGGCCGCGCGCATCGAGGACCGGCCGCTTTCGCTGATCGTCTGATCCAGACCGGCCAGCGCTTCATCATCGAAAACGCCGAGGGCACGATCGTCGCTGCGATCCTGGTCGCCTTTGTCGGCGTCTGGATGTTGTTTTGGCAAGTCTCGACGGCGTCGGTGGACGTGCATTTCGACGCCAGCGAAGCCATGGTCTGGGCGCAGCATTTTGCCTTCGGTTATAAACACCCGCCGCTGACCGGATGGTTGTTTGCCTTGTGGTTTTCGGTGTTTCCGCGCCAGCAATGGGCGGCGGATCTTTTGAACGTGACAACGAACGCCGTCGCTCTTGCCGTCACCTGGCGGCTTTTGCGCGACCACCTCGACAAGAATCGGGCGCTGTTCGGTCTCTTGGCCCTGATGCTAATTCCGCTTTACGACGTGAAAGCGGAAGTTCTCAATGCCAACACGGTGATGATTCCATTTTGGGCCGCGGCGCTGCTGTTTTATTTGCGCGCCCGTCGCGGACTTGGCTCGCTCGATGCCTTCTTGGCTGGGGCGTTCGCGAGCCTCACCATGCTCGGCAAATACTGGGCCATCTTTCTGCTTGTCGGCATGGCGGTCGCTGCACTGGTCGGCCCCGGCACCCGGCGCTTCTGGCGTTCGCCGGCGCCTTATGTGATGGCACTTGGTGCCGCCATCGTCATCGCGCCGCACCTTTGGTGGATGGCGACGCAAAGTGGCGCCAGCGTGCAATTCGCGGAAAGCGTGATCAATCCCGTGCTCGTTCGGCGCGGCGCTCGCCAAATCCGCAAATTATATTCTTGGAGCGGTGGCCTATATCGTCGTTCCGCTCATTTTCTTTCTGGCGCTGCGTCCAAGCCGGGCGGCTTGGGCCGATACGGTTTGGCCCGTCAACGACGGCCGGCGACAAGCTTGGATTCTGTTGCTGGTGCCGCTGCTGCTGCCGGCGCTGGTTAATCTGGCGGTTCCCTATCGCCTCACCGCAGCCTGGACTTCGCCAAACTGGGCGCTGCTTCCGATCGTTCTCTACGCGTCGCGCGAACTCTTGATTGACGAGCGCGCCGTGGCGCGGGCCGGCCTTGCCGTCGCGGTGGTGACGCTTGCCATCGTCGTTGCTTCGCCGGTTGTCGCTTGCCTCCGCCTCACCAACGGTCCCGACGTCAACCGGCCGCATTTCCGGCAAGTCGCCGAACGTGCGGAGGCTCTTGCCGGCAGCCCGGTCGAACTGATCTTCGGATCGGAGGGCATCGTTTCGGGCTTGCCGTTCTACTTGCCCAAGGGCCGGCCTTTGACCGCCGGGCCCCTATCAGCCGAGGGCCGCGCTGCGATCGCAAGCCATGGACTGTTGATCGTGTGCGTGCGCGGCGACGCATCGTGTGGGAAAACCGCCGAAGCCTTTACGGGCTCCGGCGCGCGCACCACCATCGCTACGCTGACGCGAAGCTTCCTCGGCTTTTCCAGCCTGCCGGTTAGTTATCAGATCACCGCGGTGCCGCCGGCGCAGAGGCCGGCGGCCACCACTGATTGATGTTTTAATACCGGTATTGATCGGCCTTGAACGGACCGCTGACCGGAATGCCGATATAGGTCGACTGCTTGTCGGAAAGCTTGGTGAGGTGAACGCCGATCTTGTCGAGATGCAGCCGCGCGACCTTCTCGTCGAGTTGCTTCGGCAGCGTGTAGACCTTCTTCTCGTATTTGCCGGGATTGGTCCACAGCTCGATCTGCGCCAGGGTTTGGTTGGTGAACGACGACGACATCACGAAGCTTGGATGTCCCATGGCATTGCCGAGATTGACCAGCCGCCCTTCGGACAGAAGGATGATGCGCTTCTTGTCGGGAAACTCGATCTCGTCGACCTGCGGCTTGATGTTCTCCCACTTGAAGTTCTTCAGCGCCGCGACCTGAATTTCGGAATCGAAGTGGCCGATGTTGCAGACGATGGCGCGATGCTTCATCGCCCGCATGTGCTCGATGGTGATGACGTCGACATTGCCGGTGGCGGTGCAGAAGATGTCCGCGCGCGGCGCGGCCTCCTCCATGGTCACCACCTCGTAGCCTTCCATCGCCGCCTGCAGCGCGCAGATCGGATCGATCTCGGAGACCAATACCCGGCAGCCGGCTTGCCGCAGCGAAGCCGCCGAGCCTTTGCCGACGTCGCCGAAGCCGGCGACCATCGCCACCTTGCCGGCCATCATCACGTCGGTGCCGCGGCGGATGCCGTCGACCAGCGACTCCCGGCAGCCATAGAGATTGTCGAATTTCGATTTGGTGACGCTGTCGTTGACGTTGATGGCAGGAAACAGCAGCCGGCCTTCCTTCTCCATCTGATAGAGCCGATGCACGCCGGTCGTGGTCTCTTCGGTGACGCCACGAATTTGCTTGGCGGTCTTGCTGTACCAGCCGGGCTGGTGCACCAGCCGCTTCTTGATGGCGGCGAACAGCACTTCCTCTTCTTCGTTGCCGGGATGGTGCAGCACGTTGGGGGTCGTTTCCGCCTGCATGCCGAGATGCATCAGGAGCGTGGCGTCGCCGCCATCGTCCAGGAGCATGTTCGGCGCACCGCCGTCGGACCACTCGAAGATGCGGTGGGTATATTCCCAATACTCGGTGAGGGATTCGCCTTTGACCGCGAACACCGGGATACCGGCGGCAGCGACCGCGGCCGCGGCATGATCCTGGGTCGAATAGATGTTGCATGAAGCCCAGCGCACGTCGGCGCCGAGCGCGGTGAGCGTCTCGATCAGCACGGCGGTCTGGATGGTCATGTGCAGCGAACCGGCGATCCGCGCGCCGCGCAGCGGCTGCTGTGGCCCGTATTCCTCGCGGGTCGCCATCAGGCCGGGCATTTCGGTTTCGGCAATCGAGAGTTCTTTGCGGCCCCATTCGGCGAGGCTGATGTCCTTGACGACATAGTCGGTCTGCGAGGCTTTGGGCTTGGTAGACGTGCTCATGAAAGGTCCTTTGGCGCTCTGTGGCGATCCTTGTAGCGATCCTGGCAACGCTTCTTGCAGGATCCTTGGGCTTGGCGGATCCGGGGCTTTGTGAATTAGCGGCTATCCGACCCGGGGTCCCGGTGGTCGGCGCGGCGGCACTAAAGACATAAAGAATCCTTTATGTCTATCGTTGAGCCGCAATAGCCCGCAACCAATTCAAATCCTTGGCCAAATTGCCTTTGCCTCGGCGACGGATTTCATCCGATCGGCGCCGGCGCGGGCTCTCATCGTGCCCGACGGCCACGTGCGGGGCCTGCCTTGCGCTTGGCCTCGCACGCGGGCAAGAGCGGCTTCTCGCCGGTTCGTTTGACGTTCGAGGAGGTTTACGCCGTCAATGAGAATTCAGGCCGACGCCAGCGCCGGGGAAACATTCAAGCCAATGAGGCCGGGGACGCAATACCGCGCGCTAAACGGACCGTGGCGATGGATGCTTGCAGCCGATGCCGCCATCGCGCTGGCCGGGATTCTCTACACCGTGCTTGTCGATTCGCCGCGCTTCCCCGGCTACATGCATCTCTTGGTCACCTATCACTTCGGTTTTGTCAGGCGTGCTCTGATCGGGACCATCGTCTCCTGGTTCACCGACTCCGTTCCGCTCTGGTACGTCTATGCGATTGCGATCGCCGCGTGGCTGGTTGCCCTCGTCTTGTTCGTCGCCGCGTTCCGAAAAATATTCGGCTTTAAGGACGAGAATTTTCCGCTGT
Source organism: uncultured Alphaproteobacteria bacterium (assembly GCA_963829395.1). Taxonomy (GTDB): domain Bacteria; phylum Pseudomonadota; class Alphaproteobacteria; order Rhizobiales; family Xanthobacteraceae; genus BOG-931. Next base: position 136,102 of record CAWHHX010000015.1, read on the forward strand.
TCGTTTTTCTGATCGGGTCGCCGTTCTTCTTCAAGAATTTCGCGATCGCGCTCGGGCACTTTGATATCTACGGCTGCATCTGGGCGCTCGTTGCCCTATTGATCCCGGTAGGATCGCTTTATCCACTCATCATTGCGGCCGGCTGTGTCGGCCTGATCCTGATCCATCATCTCCATTTCCTGCTGTACATCCCGACGATCGGGTTCATCGTATTTGTCCGTTACGCCGCATTGCCGGGCATTACGCGTGGAAAAGGCGTCTATGGCCTTGTTCTCGTTGTTTTGGTATCGGCCACGTTTGTGATCGCAGCTTTGTTCGGGCGGATGACGGTTCCGCCGGAAACATTTTTGGCTTACGTGCACTCACGTGCAGCGGATCCGATCGATCCGTCGAATGCTTGGATGTGGTACTCAACTCTCGGCCAGGAGATCAGATCCACGTGGGATCGCTTAGGCGTGCATGCGCTCCGCTTTCCGGTCTATGCGGTGTTGATCGCGCTGCACGTTCCGGTCGCCAGCTATTTCAGGTCGATGATCGTGGCGTTGCCGACCGCGTTCCTGCGTTCGGTCACCGTCGCTGCGTTGGTCGCAATATCGGTCGGCTACCTAATCATCTGCATTGTCGCGCATGATTACGCGCGGTGGGTTTCGAGCTGGGCGGTCTGTATGTTTTTGACGATGCATGCGGTCCGGCTATTGCCGTCGACCGCCCCACGGGACGAACCGCCGATCCGTCCGGACAAACAGGCCAACGTGGTGCTGGGCTGGATCGTGACGGCCATACCGCGGGTAGGCGTCACAATTCCATTCTAAGCGACCGCGAGGGGAACCCGCCAACCACAACGCGGGTTCGAGATGAGCGCAGCAGCTAGCGGAGTGTGTCCCATGGCGAAGGACTTGCAAGAGAGCCTGCAAGAACCGATCGGATCGCTCCGGCAGCTGGCGCAGGCTGAAGCAAGCTGTACCCGTTGCCCGCTGTATCGCGACGCCACGCAGGTGGTGCCGGGGGAAGGCCCGAGCCACGCCGCTCTCATGCTGGTCGGCGAGCAGCCTGGCGACAAGGAGGACCTCGCCGGCAAACCATTCGTTGGCCCCACCGGCCGCCTCCTCGATCGGGCGTTGCACGACGCCGGCATCGCCCGGCAAGAAATCTTCATTACCGGCGCGGTCAAGCATTTCAAACACGAGATGCGCGGCAAACGCCGGCTGCACAAGCGCCCCAACACCTACGAAATCGAACGCTGCAAGATCTGGCTCGATATCGAGCGTAGCCTGGTCAAGCCCTCGACCATCGTCGCGCTCGGCGTCACTGCCGCGCGCAGCCTGACCGGCCATACGCTGACGATCGGCGAGGTGCGCGGCAAGCCGATCCCCATGGCGGACGGCACCCAACTCATCGTCACCATTCATCCGTCGGCGCTGCTGCGCATGGCGGACGATGACGAACGGCATGTGGCTTATCGGAGTTTTGTCGCCGACCTCAAAGCCGCGGCCACGCTGCGTACCGCCGAGCCGGTACGCAGACAGGCGAGCTAAGGATCACTTTCGAGCTCATGCTCGAACAGCGCGATCAGTCGTCTTCGCCAAAACGGGAGCTGATGAGCGCGGTCAAAGCCTCGACCACTTCCGCCGCCTCTTTGCCGGTCGCTTCGACGACGATCGTTGTGCCGGATGCAGCCGCGAGCATCATCAATCCCATGATCGAGGTGCCGCCCACGGTCTCGCCGCAGCGCATGACACGCACGTCGGCGTCGAATTTTTCCACCGTTTGCACGAATTTGGCGGACGCGCGGGCGTGCAGACCTTTTCTGTTGCAGATGGCGAGCTTGCGGACGACCGCGCCGTCGCGAAAAGCCCGCTCGTCGAGCCCGCACGCCTCGCTGCGGGGGGCCGGGACGCTCATTTTCCGGTGAGCACCCGGCTGGCGATGGTGACGTATTTCCGGCCGGCGTCTTGGGCGGCGGCGACCGCCTCGGCCAGCGGACACTCGTCACGCACTTTGGCAAGCTTGACCAGCATCGGCAGATTGATGCCGGCGAGGACCTCGACTTTGGGCCGGCTCATGACCGAAATGGCCAGATTGGACGGGGTGCCGCCGAACATGTCGGTCAGGATAGCGACGCCGTCGCCGCTGTCGACGCGCTTGACCGCCTCGATAATGTCCTTGCGGCGCTCCTCGACGTCGTCGTCGGGACCGATGGTGACCGCCTCGATCTGCCCCTGGGGCCCTACGACGTGCTCCAGGGCCGAGCGGAACTCGACGGCCAGCCGCCCGTGGGTCACCAGCACAAGACCAATCATAAAACTCCCCGCGGGCGCGTCCCGAGTGCACCGCACGAAAGGGTGTTCATCTTGACCATCCGAAGCCCAAGCGCAAGAGGCATTTTCGACGATATCTGGCCGCTGCTGCATTGCGGTAGCGCAAGCTCCAATGCCGGTATCCGGTAAGCCAAGGGACCGGAATTCGGCCCGGCCAAGAAGGCCGAGCATGCCCACCAATCTATCTGCGTTATGGTTAACCAATCTCCAACCGAACGGAGCGTCGCCCGATGCACGATGCTATGGGGCGCGGCGTCGACGCGGTCAAATCCAGCTATTCGGGGGTGAGTTGATGAGGGCGAGTGCTGCCGGCAAGGCCGCCGCCGCCGATGCGACGGCAAGCCGCGGCAAGCTTATGCCGTTGATTTCGGTCGTTCGCCCGGCGGCGTCCGGCAATCGTGGAGCTTCCGCCACCGCGAGATCGACGACCCAGCCCACCACCGCGCGCGCTTCATGAACGACGCGCATCAAGCCGACGCCGCGCACTTCGAGCAAACCCGCCAGCACCTCGGCCGGGCGTGCCAGCAACCGTCCGTTCGTGGCCTCGAGATGAACGCGGTCGTCAGCAACCAGTCTGGCGAAGGGCAGCGACCCGGTGCGGGCCGCTTCGATAAGATCGAGCGCTAGCCGGGATTTCCCGGACCCCG
>CAWHHX010000016.1:0-449260 GCA_963829395.1 uncultured Alphaproteobacteria bacterium
CGATCTGCTCGCGCATGACGTACTTTTGCGGCTTGCCGGTCGCTGTCATCGAAAAGTCCGGCACAAAACGGACATAGCGTGGCACTTTGTGATGGGTAATCTGCCCGCGGCACAACGACTGTATGTCCTCAGCCGTCGCCGACTGGTTGGCTTTGAGCACGATAAATGCGCAGACCTCATACGATGGCTTTTTCCCGACGGAAGACGCGGTACTTATGGAACGGTTTCATCTTGCGCCGTGGGAGGATCGACTGACCATCGTCCGGATGTTCAAAGACCAACGTCTGCGAAAAGTGGGGCAGCGCTTGATTTATTTCGAACGGCCGGATCTTCTCACCGCCACTGAGCGGGTTCGGTACGAGAACGCCATTGCCAGTCGCATTGTGAACGACGACCCCGAAAACCTGTGGCTCACCCTGCGACTAGCCGCTGCACAACTTGGTGAGCTGATCGAGAGTGCCGATCTTGCGCAGCTCCTTTTCCTTAGAGGAGCATCGCGCACATCTTGTACGGCCGCGCGGAATTTACGTTCTTGCAGCGCTTCTAAAAAAGGCTTTTGCCGAGGCAGGAATTGCCGATCTCGGATACGAGGCGATCGTTAGCTGATAACGGCTGGCTGCGGCGCAAGCGAAGAACTCTGCCCCCCGCCACCAGGCGGAGAGCCCGGCCTCCACCCCCACTGGGAAGGCAAAATGTAGTCGCTCCTCGGCCGGTTAGAACACTTCTCGATAATCGTCATTTTATTGGAAGTAATGCGAACCGCCACGATCATTCTAAGACTTGCCTGACTGGCTTATCGTCGTCGCAGCGGCTTTATCAATTCGCAGGGATCGATCCGGAGGGCACGAGCGAGGCGGCCCAATATAGTGACGCTTGCCGATACGGCAGCCCTCTCAACTGAGCCCACATACCGCGCGGTGAGCCCTGCCCTATCCGCCAGTTCTTCCTGGGTCAATTCTTGCGCACGGCGTTCGCGCTGCAGGTTTATTGCCATGAACTCTCTTCAAGTCCATGGCTAAAATGGCAACACGACAGGAACGATCTTTCCAGGAACGATCGTTCCGATTCGTGTTGAAAGCTCGATAGCCTACGGTATATGTTAGGGGCTACCGCGAGCCCCGATCGTTTGGAAATGCTCGTATGAAGAAGACAATTTTCGCAACTTTGACCGCCACATTCACGGCGACCTCGGCTTTGCCCAAGATCCCCAGGCGGTCATGGACATGCTGCTACGGCGGGAAATGCAGCAGTACGAACTTAGCCATCAAAATCAAATGATGAGACTAGAGCTCGAACGCCGCGAACTAGAAGAAAAGCTTCGATTTAGCCGCGCATCCGATCAGCAAATCGCAGAAGAGCTTGCCCGCTATTGCCGAAACGGTGAACCTCCGTGCTGGAGGACACCGCCGGACACACTCTTGGAGGAAGCGGCGCGGCCGCGGCTTGGTGCGATATTCTTCACCCCAACCAACACCAAAGGCGCCGGGACAGGATTGCATGGTCATAGGTCTCGGTCAGGGCGACGCTACGATCGACTGCCGTTGAAGCCGCGTTAAATTGCCCGCGAGCCACGACTTTTATAGCTAGAGTATCGGCCGCGGCCAGTTCCTCTGAACATAAAGGCGCGCGGAAAAATGAGAACACGAGAAGAATATTTTCGGTCCGCTAGGCGGCTCCATAACCTTGCGAAACGGGCACCAAAATCCAGGCGTTTGAGGCTGCTCAAACTCGCCTGGCTGGGCCGTCAACTCGCGCGTGTCCAAGGTTCTCGCGCATCCCCGGCCGGTCGGCCGATAACTCATGCGTTTGATGATTGCAGCTCGGTAGAAGCCGAGCCCTGCCCGAACGCTAACGCGAAGGAGTTTGAGTGAGTTAGTCCGAGGTAAACTCATCGCCTGGACAGAATGAAAGCACAGCAGACAACGCGATGAGCGCGCTTACGCGGCTATTTTCTATGCCTAACCTTGCTACTAAGGCACATTTCCGCTGTGGCATCGACGGCCCGACAGACTTGGACATGTTCTTTAAATCAATGTTCGATGACCTATTCGGTCGTGACCCAGACGGTAACTACAAATGTTGGGTCAGACGCCTTCACGAACTCGGCTTGATTTCAATGATGCCGAGCGAATGGGAAGCGCGGGAGGATTTATAGAGAATTGATGCTTACTTCCTCGTTCCGGTGAGACTTCGCCGGCAGAGGCGGTTCGGTGCATCTATTTTTGCTTTTGGCGCTTGCGCAAACGGACACCGGGCCACTCCCGTTCTCATCAATGAATTCGACGCCAGCGGCCTCGAGCGCGTGTTGCAACTTATCCATCGTTGATTGCTTGGCGTCCGCTCCGTTTTCGATTCGAGTGACTGTATTCGCCGTTACACCCGCTTCCTTTGCGAGTTCTCGGACGCCCAAGCCTACGGCTGCACGCGCCATCCGAAGCTGAACGGCTTTCATTGCACCCCTTGAATTATTACCTGGTACCTATAGATTGGTACATTGTACAAATACGTAGTTCTCTTGGCGATGCCGATTCTCTCACACGCCAGGCGAAGATTTTCAACTCGACGCGCGAAAGCACCAGTCACGCGCGCAAAATGGAGGCATGAATGGTAAGCGAGCGAACGAGAACATGGCGTGCCGAACGCCGCTTCTTCGTCGGCGGGTCAGATGCCCGAAATCATCATGGGGGACGACGAAGCCGCGCTATTGCGGCTATGGCGGGAAAAGCGCGGCGAAGCCGAGCCGCAGGACCTGTCCGGTAACCTAATCGTCCAGCTCGGGGTCGTGACCGAGGAGCTAAATCGCCGATGGTACGAGGCTAATACCGGCCAGGTCATTACCGACGTTCAAAAGCATGTGCGGCACCCAGGGTCTGCGCTGGATGGCGGCGACCCTCGACGGTCGGGTCGAGTGCAAGCGGTGCGGTGTTCGAGGCCAAATTCATGCTGCCGTGGTCGTTTTCGGAGGAGGCAGCCGCCGAAAAGTATATGCCGCAGCTGCAGCACAATATGTGGGTGATTGCAGCAAGGACTGCCGTGCTTTCGATCATTACCGGTGGCGGCAAGTGGGTCGAGATCAAGACCCATGCCGACCCGCTCTATCAGCACCTCATTGTCACCGCCGAGCGGAAGTTCTGGCGCTGTGTCGAGAGTGGCGAGCCGCCTACCCTCTTTGGGGTCGACCCACCAAAACCGCGGATCGAGGCGGTCCGTATCGTCGATATGACCTCTTCCAATGCCTGGGCGGAATTCGCCGCGATCTTCTCGCGGACCCGATCGGCTCATCTCGAACACGAGCAGGCCAAGGGCGAACTCAAAAGCTTGGTGCCCGACGATGCGCAGCAAGCGATTGGCCACGGCATCCGGGCCAAACGCTCGAAATCTGGCGCCATCAGCTTCGACCTCCTGGACGCGGAGGGCAGCCATGCAACGAACCAGTGACTCCATCGCCACTTTGGCTGCGGCTCTCGCCAAGGCCCAAATCGAGCTTATCAATCCGGAGAAATCACTCGTCGCCACCATCCGGGCCGACGGTCCAGGCGGGGTCGACCGGCCGTTCCGGTATGCGTCGCTCGCAAGCGGACTTGAGATCGTCCGCAAGATCCTCGGCCAACACGAGATTGCCACGGTGCAGACGACCTCAATCGATCAGGCCGCCGGTATCGTCAATCTCACGACCATGCTGGCGCATTCTTCCGGAGAATGGATCGCCTCCGACTGGCCGGTATGTCCCGTTAGCGAAACCGAAGCGCCGCATCGGATGGGGGCGGCACTCACCTATGCTCGGCGCTACGCCCTGTTTACGCTCGTTGGCATTGCCGGCGAGGACGATCTCGATGCGCCCGATCTTGCGACGCCAACGAACCGGACGCCGGGACTTGAAAAGGCGAAACTGAACGGCAGCGGTCAGTCGAGTGGGGGTCAGCGGGATTCTCAGCGACAAGCGCCACCGCATCGCAATGGCAAGACCACGCAACAGGCCGCTAAGACGATCCTTGGAGCGGACGCATCGGCGGAGTTACGCGATCGCCTTATCGCCGAACTCGACCATCTTGGCTCGAGCGACGACGCCGCAATTTGGGCGCATCGTTCTCTTAAAGAAAAGAACCGACTGACGGCGCTCGACGCCCAGCGTGTGGAAGAAACGTTCCAAGCAAGGCTCGAGACCTTGACGAGGAATGCACCGGAAAAAGCGACGGAAGCTGCCCAGCAGCAACTGACGTCAGTCAATCAGGACGCGAAGAAATCAAAGAACCCAAATAAGGGTCGGCGCTCCAAAGCGACGATCGACAAAAGCACGCTCGCTTTGCCTGAGCCCCGCCGGGTTCGCGACCGCGATCACGTCAAATTCGTTGCGGGACATCCCTGTTTGATTTGTGACCGGCGTCCATCCGATGCTCACCACCTCCGCTTCGCACAAAGCCGCGCGCTCGGGAAAAAAGTCAGCGACGAATTCACCGTCCCACTGTGCCGAGGGCATCATCGTGAGGTTCATCGGTGCGGCGATGAAGTGGCTTGGTGGGAGAGATAAAAAGATTGATCCGACCATTATTGCGCGCTCGCTATGGCTCGAAACACACCCTCTGACGGCCGGTCGGGCGGAAATCTTGTCGACACCCCGACCACAGTCGCCGATTTTGAAGACACCGGCGCGGTCCTCCTAGGATTGTCACCGAAAATGATTTAGCGTTCTTTCTTTCCGAAGATTCGCGAGGACTCATATGCCCCGACGCAGCAAACCAGGACCACAACACACTGGCCTCTATCACGCCCGTGAGGCGCGCGGCATGAGCCGCTCGGAGCTCGTCCGGCGATCCGGAATTTCCAAGCAGCAGTTATCCCGTCTCGAAAATGGGGTAATCCGGCTTCGCCTCGATCACCTTAAACCGTTCGCCGCACATCTCGGTTACACGCCCGAGCAAATGTTGTTGTGGGGGCGCTTTCCCGGTACGGAAGACGATAGCGCTCGGCAGACAACGTCCACCCATAAAGAGCTGGCGCAGCCGTCGTCCCACGGGGTGCCGGAACTCGATACTCGCGGAAGCACGAGCGCCGGGGCGCAAACGCAATGTGCGGAAGGACGGACGCCATTCCGATCCACTAAAGAGCGAGCGATGGGTGTTTCCCGATAGCTTCGTGCGCGAACAATTGCACACATCGGCGGAACGGTTGCTGGTCATTCAGACTGACGGCGACAGCATGGCGCCCACAATCGCGTCGGGCGAGCGCGTCATCGTCGACGTCGATCACAGGACGCCGTCGCCGGACGGGCTTTATGCCATACGCGATCCGTTCGGTGCCGTCATCGTTCGCCGCCTGCACGTGTTGCGCTCGTCCCGGCCTACACGCGTAAAAGTCATTTCCGACAACCCAAGCCACCCCAGCGAAGAAACACCGCTCGACGAGATTGACATTTTCGGCAAGGTCCTGTGCTGCTTAAAACTGCTTTAATTCCAAGTCCGTTTTTCAAAATTTAATTTCCGACTGTCCTAATTCGTTCTTGTCAGCGAACCGGAGCTACTCAGCTGCGAGCCAGATGGTGCAAGCAATCCTGCTTAACCAGTCGCCGAGTTGACGTCGCTCCAACCTCTGCGCAGGACAGCGACCGACTGCCCGATCGGATGGTGGTCGATCATGTCGACTTCAAAGCCGATCGTCCGCGCCCATCGTCTGATGCCCCTTCGCGATAGGAAATGATTTTGCACCTTGCGGCGCCGGAGAATGGTGACCGCGACGGTATAGATAAATTCCCTTCGATGGCGCGGCAGCTCGAGGAAGCTGAACAACAGCCGGCCGCCCGGTCGCAACACTCGTTTGGCCTCGCGCAGATACGCCTTGGTTTCGCTATGTTTCAGGTGAGTGAAGACGCTGAACGCGACGACAAAGTCAGCGCTGGCATCGAAAGCTGGAAGATAAAGGCCCTCGGTCGTCTCGAAGCGATAGGTCGGACTTGCTTTTGAGCGGGCATAGGCGAGCAGATCGGGGACGACGTCGATCCCCAGATAGCTGATGTCGGCTCCATAGCGCCGCGACAATTGCGTTGAAAGCCTGCCGCTGCCGCAGCCAATGTCGATGACGAAATGGCCGGGCTTGAGTCCCAGATCCTCGAGCGCAGCGCATTCGATCTTGCCGTTGCCTTCATAGTCGCCGCCGCCGACCGACAGCTCCATGGCCTTGTCTAGCGGATGGGCGGCCATGAAGTTCGCGACCACGCGGCGGTAGTCGCGCACGAAGTGCGGTTCGCTGACCATCATCGCAGATACTACGCTGGGGCCGGCTCCCCTTCAACCGTGCGTTTGGAGCGCGCAAAGCGGATCGCTAATCGATGGGCGCGTTTAGTTTTCCGCGGCGCCGTGATTCCGCAGCGATATATAAATAGTAAAGGCAAAGCGGCTGGCGCTGGGGCCGTGAAAGCATGGGCTGCAAAACGCTCTCTGCGACGGCGTTGCGTGGGAGTCGGCATGAGGTAGTTCAAATCATGCTGGCTCACCGTTTGCGCAGCAAGACTAATTGGGCCGACTCAGCTTGACCACGCGATGGACAATTCACGAAATTGCTTCAGCAAAACCCGCGACGGCTCACCAAACTTCCTCGGTAGTAGACCAAGCGTGGCGCCGCGTCGATCTTGGTGATCGGCACAAAGATTTTCATGTCGTCCATCTGGTAGTCCTTCTCTTGTTGCAGGCGTGCGGTGCCGTCCCGGCGCGCGCGGCGGGGTCGGCCAAAGGCCACGGGCGCGTCGCGCCGGTATCAAGAGTGTGGCATGCAAGCCACAGTTGCGCGAATTTAACACGTTTACAATCATTGCTGGTTGCACGCGCCGGTAGGCCGATATTTGATGAGAAAAAAGTGCAGGGGGCTGCACTCCAAATAGCGATCATCGAAAGTTGGGGGGCGTGTTATGCGCGCGTCGCGACGGATTGCGCTTTTATTGGTATCCGGGGCGCTCGCGGGATGCGTAGAGGCGCCGCTGCTTGATTTACCGCACAAAGGGATCACAGTTCACCGCATCCTTGACCGCGTCAGGTGCGAGATAATCGCGGCGGCGAGCGAACACCGCCAGCTGGTCGACGAAGAAGTGGCAATCCGTCGGTGCGTTGACCGTTCAAGTGGACGATGAAGGCAGTATCGCGGCCAGCACGGCATTCATTAACCCGCTTACGGCGGCGACGTCCTTCAGCTTCGGCGTGGGCGGCGGCATCACAGCCGACAGAGAGCGAATTTACTCGGAGAATTTCTCCATCGACATCGCGGAGTTGATGAACAAACGGGAAAGCGACGAATTGCAACGTCTACTATGGCAATCCCTTGCTCGGCGACCTTGGCATACACGGAAACACTCGACATCGGTTTGCGCTCACTCAAGGAGGGCGGTCCCGAGTAGACTTCGACCCCGGCACTAACCTCACAGCCGAACGGGGGACGCTTTCGGCGAGACCATCCAATTTATTCTGAATGCGAGTACTTTACGGGGGTCGGCCCGACTTGGACCCTCGTCAGATTCAAGGGACCGACAGGCAATTTGGCTGGCACATTCAGAAAGGACACCAACAAGCTTTTGATTTCCTTTGCCCCTACGCCGAACGCCGGGCGTAAGTTGCATCCGGCGCTGACCAGTTTCGGCTTTCCAGGTGCTTCGTCCGCTCAGGACGCCGCGGCGTCAAACAATCTCCTCAATGTCGATGCAACCGACCCACGGCGCTGCCTTTTGAAGAACAGCTGGATTTGCAGATGATGCGGGCGAGCCACGCCTCGAAGTCGTCCTTGTGCTCGGGCTCATTGGTCTGATGCACCTTGCCTGCCGTGTCGCCCGGCACGAACTCGGCGTGGCGCCGCCGGGCGATCGGCCGCCGGTCGCGCTGGCGAAGCCCTGCGACCGAAGCCCTGCGACCATTGACGTCACCATAGTCTAACGACGGTGACCGCCGCCGTGGTGCCCTCCATGGTGGTGCCCGCCATGTGTCCGCCGTGATGTGGTGGCCGCCGTGATGATCGTGGTGGCCGTGATGACCGCCATGATGGTGGTCATGGTGATGATTGCCGTGATGATGATGATCGTGGTGGCCGTGATGGCCGCCATGATGGTCATGGTGATGATGATCGTGGCCATGATGATGGTCGTGATGATCGTGATGACCGCCATGATGGTCGTGGCCGTGGTGGTGGCTGCCGTGATGATGCCAGCCATGCCAGCCCTCGCCGCCGCCAAAGCCGACGCCAACAACCAATTCGTAGCCGACGATGTACCAGCCGGGGCCATTCCAGCCGTCGTCGTACCAACCGTAGGTATTGCCATTCCACACGTATTCGACGTCGCCGCACGCGGCCACGATTTGCGGATCGACTTGCGGCAAGGGCGTGCTGGCGTTCGCCGGCTGCGCAACACCTTGAATGATCGGCTGGAAGCAGTCCGCAATAACGCCGTTTCCGGCGCTGGCGCCGTCGTAGACGAAGCCTGCTTGCATACAAGCGGCTTTGATTTGATCGCACGCGTCGGCCCGGGCCGGTTGCGCGGCGGCCGGCAGCGAAAGCACGACCAGGCCCGCGAGCGCGACGAGCTTGGGCGGTAGCTGGCGAGCAGATGTCATACCGGGATTTGACAAGGGTCTTATTCCTTTGCGGTCTCAATATGCCCGACTTTGGGCAAGGGACAGCATAGCAACCAGTTCCTTCGGGCAACAACAAATTTATACCGATAGTTGATGGTGCCGGCATCGACCCGCGCTCGTCATTGCGAGTAAAGCGAAGCAATCCAGCAAGGTCGCGCAGAGGCGTGAGGCGGCTGCGCCAGCACGAGAGGCGAAGCCCACGTACTGCCGGCGACCGGCTTCCATTAAACTTGGCGCTTCCGGCGGCATGGCTCAATCCGCCGTTTCAAAGTTTCATGCGATGAAAGACCGTGAACGCTGACCGCGGCCGCGCTCGTGGCATTATGCGGGATGCCGGCTGCGATAGCCGGCAGAATGAATTTTGGATGCGCATGCTATCGATGTAAGGCGCGCGCCTGTCGCCGGGATCCCTGTTCAGATTTGACGGCCGGGCTTATGCAATCGTGCAGCTGCGTCGCAGCGAGTGCGAGGGCGCGTCATCGGCAAATCCGCCAGATTAACGGGCATTTCGGCAGGCATGGCGCGCACGTGCCGAAATATTGAAAAAATGGAATAAAATGGTTTCAACAATTGGGGCGCAATTTCACATCGACTGTTGAAACCATGGAATTTCAGGAACTTAACGGCGACCAGCGACGGGAGATCATCAACACCCAGCAGCGCTATGCCGCCTATCGCGAGGCTAAAGATGGGGCAATAGGCTATCGCGGTTCGATGGTTTGGACCAAAATTAAAGGGCGCGACTACCTAGTCCGAAGTCAATACGACCCGTCCGGGGTCCGCCGCCAAACGTCACTTGGCCCTCGCTCGAAGGAGCTTGAGTCTATCAAGATCGAATACGAGCGAGGCCGGTCTGAAGCGCAAATGCGATTGAAAAATTTGAAGGCCGTCATCGCCAGGCAGTCGGCGATCAATCGCGCCATCAGGTTGGGCCGCGTCCCTTTGATGGGGGCGAAGATTGTGAGGGCTTTGGACTACGCCGGAATGCCGCATATCCGAGTGGTTGGCACAAACGCGATCTATGCTTACGAGGCAAGCGCGGGTGTCCATGTCGACCCTGGATCAAGCAAAACTGAGGGCCTCGACTTATTTTTTGATGCTCGCAGCGAATTCATTCTGCTAGCGATCGAGGACGTATCCCACGCTTGGTTGCTGCATTTGCTGCGAAAAATTGATCGCAGTTTTGAGCGCTCCAACAAGGCCTTCCGAGCCGTGAACAATGATGGATACATGGTCGATTTGGTCAAGCCACTACGCAATCCGCGCCGGCGAGATGAGAACCACGGATTCGCTGTTAATGCTGACGACTTCTTGGCAGTTGAAATAGAAGGTTTAGCCTGGCACGAAAACGCATCCTCTTTCGAGGCCGTTACCATTGACGAGAAAGGCGAGCCCTTGCGCATGGTAACGACCCATCCGCGTGTTTGGATCGCGCACAAGCTGCGGCTTTCGAAACGTCGAGACCGAGACCCCCTCAAACGGCAATGCGACAAAGCCCAAGCCCGCGCTGTTGGCCGTCTTGTCGCGGAGTATATGCCTCATCTGCTGCATGCCTCACGCCACGAGAATGCCGCCAGAGACTGACGAGCTTTATCAACGATGTGAAAAAACGTACCGTCCGATTCGACGAAAGCGAGCCGACTAAGTCACCCTCGAAGCGAGGAAGCTGCGAGCGAAAAATCCCCATCGCTATTGGACCTCATGGCCTTGCTGAAAAGATTTTCGGCATATCGGCCTGCCACCGTAAATCGGCACGATCGTTAGGGCGCACTCGCCCGGTCACCCCTGCTCGGGTTTAACGACCCGGATATGCAATTCGCGCAATTGCTTGGGCGAGACTTCCGACGGCGCGCCCATCAGCAAATCCTCGGCGCGCTGGTTCATCGGGAACAGCACCACTTCGCGGAGATTTTCCTCGCCGCACAACAGCATGACGATGCGGTCGATGCCGGGCGCGATGCCGCCGTGCGGCGGCGCGCCGAGCGAGAGCGCGTGCAGCATGCCGCCGAATTTCTGCTCCAGCACGCTTTCGTCATAGCCGGCGATGGCGAACGCCTTCTTCATCACGTCGGGGCGATGATTGCGGATGGCGCCGGACGACAGCTCCACGCCGTTGCAGACGATGTCGTACTGGATCGCCTTGAGGCCAAGAATTTTCTCGTTGTCGCCGGCATCGAGCGCCAGAAACTCCTCCGCCGGCAGGTTCGGCATCGAAAACGGATTATGGGAGAAGTCGATCTTCTTCTCCTCCTCGTTCCATTCGTACATCGGGAAATCGACGATCCAGCACAACTCGAAGCGACTCTTGTCGATCAAGTCGAGGTCTTCGCCGACCTTCGTCCGCGCCGCGCCGGCGAATTTGTAGAAAGTCTGCGGCTCGCCGGCGACGAAGAACACCGCGTCGCCGTCGTTAAGTCCAAGCTGCGCGCGCAGCTTTTCAGTGCGCTCCGCACCCAAATTATTGGCGACCGGCCCGCGACCGACAATGGCAGCATTGTCGAGAGCGAAGAAAATATAACCCAGGCCCGGCTGGCCCTCGCCCTGCGCCCAGGAATTCATGCGGTCGCAGAAGGCGCGCGAGCCGCCGCCCTTTGCGGGTATCGCCCAGACCGCGCCTTTCGCATTGGTCTCGAGGATGCGGGCGAAAATCTTAAAACCCGAGCCGCGAAAAATCTCGCTCACATCCTGCATGACGATCGGGTTGCGCAAATCCGGCTTGTCGACGCCGTATTTGCGGATCGCTTCGCCATAGGGAATGCGCGGGAATTTCGCCGTCACCGGCTTGCCGTCGCCGAACTCCTCGAACACGCCGCGGATCACCGGCTCGACCGCATCGAACACGTCGTCCTGGGTGACGAAGCTCATTTCCAGATCGAGCTGATAGAATTCGCCGGGCGAGCGGTCGGCGCGCGCGTCCTCGTCGCGAAAGCACGGCGCGATCTGAAAATACCGGTCGAAGCCGGAAATCATGATCAGCTGCTTGAATTGCTGCGGCGCCTGCGGCAGGGCGTAGAACTTTCCCGGATGCAGCCGCGACGGCACCAGATAATCGCGCGCGCCTTCCGGCGACGATGCCGTGAGGATCGGCGTCTGGAATTCAAAAAAGCCCTGCGCCTTCATGCGCCGCCGCAGCGAATCGATGATCTCGCCGCGCTTCATGATGTTGCGATGCAGATGCTCGCGGCGCAGATCGAGAAAGCGGTAACGCAGCCTGATGTCTTCCGGGTATTCCTGCTCGCCGAACACCGGCAGCGGCAATTCGGCGGCCCGGCCCAGAACCTCGATCTCACGGATGTAAATTTCGACTTCGCCGGTCGGCAGATCCGGATTGACGGTGCCCTCCGGCCGCCGCCGCACCTTGCCGTCGATGCGCACCACCCATTCGGAGCGCAGCGTCTCCGCCACCTTGAACGCCGGGCTGTCCGGATCGGCGACCACCTGCGTGAGGCCGTAATGGTCGCGCAGATCGATGAACAACACGCCGCCATGGTCGCGGATGCGATGGCACCAGCCGGACAGGCGCACATCGTGATCGATGTCGCTCGCGCGGAGCGCGCCGCAGGTATGGCTGCGATAGCGGTGCATTGTCGTGGTTTCGTTAATTCTGTTGCGGTCCAGACGGAACGCGGAAAGCGCACGCGAGGCGGCCTTTGTCAAGGCGAGGTTGGCACGCGTTACCTGGTCGCCGGGCTCGGCCCCGCGGGCGGGGTGGCGCGCGCCAACGGGACATGCGAAGCCATCGCGCGCGGGAGGCTATGGCGAGTTCCGGAATGGCAAAGGCACGACGCAAAACGGCTGGCGCCGGCGCACCAATGACGACAGGCGAAGCCACGGTCGCCGCCCTCGCGGCGCACGGGCTCGACACGATTTACGCGCTGCCGGGCGTCCACAACGACGACTTCTTCGACGCGCTGGCCAAGAACGCCGACACCATCCGCACCGTCCATAGCCGCCACGAGCAAGGCGCCGCCTACATGGCGCTCGGTGCGGCGCTGGCGACGGGAAAACCGCAGGCTTATTGCGTCGTGCCCGGCCCGGGATTGCTCAATTCCTCGGCGGCGCTTCTCACCGCCTACGGCATGAACGCGCCGGTGCTGGCGATCTTCGGCCAGATCCCGCAGGACGCCATTGGCCGCGGCTTCGGGCATCTGCATGAGATCCGCGACCAGGCGGGGATCATCGCGCGGTTGGTCGACTGGTCGGCGCGCATCCGCGCGCCGGGCGAAGCGCCGCGTCTGGTCGCCAAGGCGATCCAATCAATGTTTGTTGATCGTCCGGGACCGGCGGCGCTCGAATGCGCCATCGATGTCTGGGGACGCTCCGGCATCGTGCGCCCGGTCGCGCCGCTTGCCGTGCCGGAACCGCCGATCGACGACGACGCGCTCAAGGCTGCCGCCAAGCGCCTCGGCGCCGCCAAACGGCCGCTGATCGTCGTCGGCGGCGGCGCGCTGGACGCTTCGCCCGAGGTGACGCGGCTGGCGCATATGCTGCAAGCGCCGGTCCTGTCCTATCGCCGGGGCCGCGGCGTTCTGAGCGATCGCGATCCGCTGTCGGTCAACCTGCCGCTCGGCCATGAATTGTGGGCCGAGGCTGATGTCGTTCTCGGCGTCGGCACCCATTTGCACATGCCGCTTTTGCAGTGGGGCACCGATCGCGATCTGGCTGTGATTCGCATCGATATCGACCCGGACGAGCCTGCCCGCATCGCCAAGCCCAAGGTCGCGCTGATCGGGCACGCCGCGCCGGTATTACGCCGCCTGCTCGATATGCTGCCGGCGCACACTGAACGCCGGCCGTCGCGTGCCGACGAGATGCGCGAGCGCCATGCCCGCATGCAGAAGCGTCTCGCCAAGCTCGCGCCGCAACTTGCCTTTCTGGCGGCGATCCGCGCGGCGTTGCCGGACGACGGCATTTTCGTCGACGAGGTGACGCAGCTCGGCTTCGCCGCCCGCCTCGCCTTTCCGGTCTATCAGCCGCGCACCTTTCTCTCGCCCGGCTATCAGGACAATCTCGGCTACGGCTTTGCCACCGCGCTCGGCGCGCAAGACGCGCGGCGCGACGTGCCGGTGCTGTCGATCACCGGCGATGGCGGCTTCTTGTTCACGGCAACGGAAATGGCGACCGCCATGCGCCACCGCATTCCGCTGGTGACGGTGCTTTTCAATGACGGCGCCTTCGGCAACGTGCGCCGCATCCAGGAGGAGCGCTACGGCAACCGGCTGATCGCGAGCGACCTCGCCAATCCGGATTTCGTCAAATTTGCCGAAAGCTTCGGCGCCACCGCCAGCCGCGCCAAAGGGCCCGACGAATTGGGTCAGGCGCTCGAAGCACGCCTTCGCCCGCCGAGACGGCCCTACCCTCATCGAAGTCCCCGTCGGCGCCATGCCGAGCCCCTGGGAATTCATCCTCATGGACCGGGTCCGTGGCGGGCAACCGCCCGCGCGCCGCCGTGTTTAGGTTGCGCGATGCCCGGATGCCGGTCTTGCCAGCAGTGCGGTAACTGGCCGACACTAGGCGCCGACAATGATGCTTGATTCCGCTATCACCGCCGCCAGGCAGCCGATCACGACGACGTTGGAACTCGCCGCCGTGTGCCGGCGCATGGCGCGCTTTCCCCTTCGTCACGGTCGACACCGAATTCCTCCGCGAAACCACCTATTATCCGCTCTTGTGCGTGGCGCAGATGGCCTCGGCCGAGGAAGCCGTGGTGGTCGATGCGCTGGCGCCGGGCATCGATCTCGCGCCGTTCTTCGCGTTGATGGCGGACGAGAAGGTGATGAAGGTCTTTCACGCGGCGCGGCAGGACATCGAAATCGTCTGGCACAAGGCCAAGTTCGTTCCGCATCCGATTTTCGACACCCAGGTCGCGGCCATGGTGCTCGGCTATGGCAATTCGATCTCCTACGACCAGCTGGTGCAGCGCATCACCGGCGATACGCTCGACAAGTCGCATCGCTTCACCGATTGGACGCGGCGGCCGCTGTCGGACGCGCAGTTGACCTACGCGGTCTCCGACGTGACCCATCTGCGCGACGTCTATCAGGCGCTGGTCGACGATCTCGGCCGCCGCGGCCGCGTCGATTGGGTGCAGGAGGAGATGCAGGTGCTCACCTCCGCCGATACCTACCGCATGGACCCGGAGAATGCCTGGCTGCGGCTCAAAACGCGGGTGCGCAAGCCGAAGGAGCTTGCCGTCCTCATCGAGGTCGCGGCCTGGCGCGAGCGCGAGGCGCAGTTGCGCGACGTGCCGCGCTCGCGCGTGCTCAAGGACGAGGTGATTGCCGACATCGCCGTGCATGCGCCGACGACGACCGAGAAGCTCAAGAACCTGCGCTCGCTGCCCAAGGGCTTCGAACGTTCGCGCTGGGGCGACGCGATTGTCGCCGCGGTCGCGCGCGGTCTCGAACGTGACCCGAAAACGCTGCCGCGTCCGGCGCGACTGCCGCCCTCGGCAAACGGCATGGCGTCGGTCGAACTCTTGAAGGTGCTGCTCCGCATGATCTCCGAGCGTCACCACGTCGCTGCCAAAGTCATCGCCACGGTGGATGATCTCGAACGCATCGCCAGCGACGACGACGCCGACGTCCCCGCGCTGGCCGGCTGGCGCCGCGAGCTGTTCGGCGAGAAGGCGCTGGCGCTCAAGCACGGCAAGCTCGCGCTGGCGATCGAGAAAGGCAAAGTCGCCGCGGTCGAGCGCGAGTGACCGGTTCGGCGAACCGGAAAAACCTCAATACCGATTCAATGAGCGTGTTTTTGCGACAATGCCCACAGCGAGTAGGCGTAGCCGAGCAGCAGAACGCCATAGGTCGCGACGAACAGCCACCCCGCTCCGTTCATGACGCCGGCGACCGTCGCCCACGCCGAGACGATGATGCCGGCGATATTGCCGACCGAAGCGCCGATCAACAGGCCACGCAGCGCCGTCCATTCGCGCAAGTCGCGCAGCAGGAACAAGATCAGGCCGAAGGTCAGCAAGGCGGCGCCAAACAAGCGGAAGCCCAGGAGTGCTCCGGGCGTCGGCTGAATGGCGTAGTTGGGCAGCAAAGCACCGGGTATCAGCGTATAGCCGAGACCATTGAGCAAGGTGATGACCCCGGCGATCGCCAGGAACTGCTTAAGCTTGCGGTTTTCTTCCATGATTTCCCCCACCTTGGTGCCAGATGCCCGCCGCACAATCCCGATTGTATGTTGGAAAATACGCCGGTCCGCCGCTGAAGTTTCAGCACAGCGTTTGGGCGGCCCCGAACCGTCGCTTCGTGTGCTGCGCGACGGCGCATTCAAACGCAACTCGGCGTCGTTAGCAACGGCTAGTATAGCGAACGCACCCAAGAAAAGCCCGGGCCGGGGTATTCCTCTCTGAAACTGCCCATCGTCCCGTAGACACCGCGGGGATCGAGTGGAAGATTGCTTTCAGGTGGTGGAGGATTTTGCCGCGCGACGAAGAACTGCTCCGCACTTCGATCCTGTTCCGCATTGGTCATGCACTGTTTCCTCATTGGGAAATTATGAGTGTGTCAGCCAGCCGCGATTGCGCGGTCAGGTCGGTTCTGCGGCAGTTTTTGAGAAACGCCCAACCATTCAATTCCGAGATGGTCGCGGAGAAATGGCCAAATACCGCGGGGCGCGACGAGCATCGTAGTTACGGCGACAGCCCCGAGTGTTATCAAGTACCAGCTACCGGAGAGCGCAAAGACGTTGGTCAGAAGTTCGCGAGCGCCGTAGTAGATGAGGGTTCCGATGATCGGGCCCTCCAGAGTTCCAATGCCGCCGATAATGACAATGAAGATCATCGCAACGACCCAGTTCAGATCAAAACCTGTCCTGACGGTGATAAACAAAGCTGCCATAAAACTGATGCCGCCAGCGAGCCCGCACCCGGCGGCAGACGCCACATAGGCAATGAAGCGATTGCGCCAGACGTTGACGCCGATACTCGTCGCTGCAACGTCATCATCGCGCACACTAAGCATCCCCAATCCGAGCGGCGAGTGGAGAAGGAGGTACATGCCAAGCACCACGCCTCCGGCGAGCGCCGCCGCGATCCAAAAATTGACGAGAAGAAAGGTCTCGTAGTCCATGTCCCGCGCAGTCTCCAACGTCATTCCCGTCACGTGCCCCAGGCCTGGCGAAATGAAAACCAGCATGGCAACCACCTCGGCGAATACCCAAGTGCTGATCGAAAAATACGCGTCGCGCAGGCGAAAGAGGAATACGGCGCTGAAAGCAGCGGTCAATCCGCATACGATCGGTGCAAGCGGTAATACCCAGTAGGGGGAAAGCCCGAGGCTGTTCGCCGCAAATATCGCCGTGTAGCCGCCGAGACCGACAAAACACTGCATTCCCATCGAAACGAGGCCGGTGTAGCCGGCGAGCAAATTCCACAGTTGGGCCATGGCCAGCATCAATAGGGCTTCGAATAGCAATGCGACGCCGCCGTCCCCAAACAACCAGGGCGCAGCAGCAGCGAGCGCCACGAACACCACAATGGTCAGCATCGGCGCCAGCCCCTTCATGTGCGGGCTCCAAACAGCCCGTTCGGCCTCAGCATGACAAACGCTAGAAACACGAGGTTGGCATACAGGAAGCCCGAATTAGGATTGATGCGAAGTCCAACCAGTTGCGCGACGCCGAGTGCGATTCCGGCAAGCATGGCGCCCCAAAATGATCCGAGCCCGCCCATCACGACGACCTCAAACGAGATCAGGAGCCGTTCAACACCAGAAAAAGGGGTGAAGGTTGTGCGCAGCGCCAGCATCAGACCAGCAATGCCGGCGAGCGCAAACGATAAGCCCATGACGATGTTGTAAACGGACGACGGTCGGACACCCATGAGCCGTACTACTTCGCTGTTGTCTGCCGTCGCGCGAACGATACGGCCGATTTCCGTTCGCCGCAGCACGACTTGAAGAGCAACGAATAAAGCAATCGCAAGTGCGAGCGTCACGAGGGGCAATACGCCTATGTGAATGCCGAATAGATCGACGCTGAGCTGCCCAAAATCACCCTGGCGAATGGTGCGCGGACTTACGCCAACTCCCTCAATCATCAAGTTGCGGACGATGACGGATAAGCCGAAGGTTAGGAGCAACGGCGCGAGCGGATCTGGAAAGCGCATTGAACGGTTTATCAAAAGTGGCCTGCAAGACGTAGCCGAGTGCGAATGAAACAACGACAACGGGCGCGATGAGGAGTAGTGGATGGATATTGGGAAAAATTGCGGAGATGCCGAGCGCAATGAATGCCGAGAGAGCGATAAACTCTCCATGCATAATGTTCACGATCCGGGTCACGCCGAACACAAGCGCGAGCCCGACCCCGAATAATCCATAGAGGCCGCCTAGCAGAACGCCATTAATGATGGTCTCGATCCAGACCAAGTCGATTCTCCCTCACCGCTGCTTCGCGGTCTCATGTTCCGAAATAGGCCTGAACGAGTTTCTCTGCATCAATCTGCTTGCTTCGACCCTGGAGCGTCACTCGTCCTTCCAGCAAACAATAAATGCGGTCAGAGGCGGACGATGCGCGTTTCACGTCCTGCTCGACCAACACGATCGCGGTACCCTCAGCACGAATGTGAGCAAACGACGCGTAGATTTGATCTACCGCGACTGGCGCGAGCCCCAGCGATATCTCGTCGCAAAGGAGGAGGATGGGATTGGCCATGAGTGCTCGGGCAATAGCGACCAAGCCTTGTTGACCTCCAGACAGAGTATTCGGCAGTTGAAAACGCCGCTCGGCCAAAAGCGGGAAAAGTTTGTACACACGCCGCAAATTCCAATGGCCGGGACGGCGGGTTAAGCCGCCCATAAGAAGGTTTTCTTCCACGGTCAGCGAGGGGAAAAGCAGACGTCCTTCGGGCGCCAGCACGACGCCCAATCGAGCAATCTTCTCGGCAGGTAGCCCCGCTATGTTCGTAGCCCTCGAGGCTAACGGTACCGCGCTTTTGGTCGATCAAACCGGCGACGCTTCGCAAGAACGTCGTTTTACCTGCGCCATTAGCCCCCACGAGGGCAACGCTCTCGCCGCTGTTCACCTCAATATTAAGGCCGTGCAATGCCTGCAGGTCGCCGTAGAAGGCATCAAGACGTGATACTTCAAGCAGCATCGGCGGAAAGCCCCATATAGACCTCA
Source organism: uncultured Alphaproteobacteria bacterium (assembly GCA_963829395.1). Lineage (GTDB taxonomy): Bacteria > Pseudomonadota > Alphaproteobacteria > Rhizobiales > Xanthobacteraceae > BOG-931. The sequence goes on from CAWHHX010000016.1 coordinate 18,738, forward strand.
CGCACAACGAGATTGGACAGAACTACGTCTGGAGGACCGTCCAGAAGCTTGCGTCCGAAGTGCAGAACGACCATTCGATCGGCAACCGCGCGCAGCGCGTGCGGAATGTGCTCTATCCAAATGATCGCATGTTCGGATTTCAAAGACCTAATCAACTCGACGAGCTCTGCGACCTCGTGCTCAGTAAGACCGCTGGCGATCTCATCGAGCAGCAGCAGTTTCGCTCTGGAAGCAATAGCCTTGGCGAGTTCCAATCGCTTGCGATCGAGAAGCCTGAGTTGGCCAGCCGGTTGGTCCGCGTAACGCAACAGACCGGTGCTAGTCAGTACGTCGGCGGCATGTCGCTGCGCCGCGGTGAGCGGCAACGATGCGCCGTATAGCGCGGCCGTCAAGACGTTCTCATAAACGGTCAATTGCGTGAACGGGCGCGGAATTTGAAACGCCCGCACGATGCCCATGCGCGCTCGCAGATGCGGAGCGATGTTGCCGACGTCGTGGCCGTTGAATCGGATGGAACCACTGTCGGGCGCTATGATGCCCGTCAACATATTGAATAGCGAGCTTTTGCCTGCGCCGTTGGGCCCTATCAGTCCGAGGCAACCACGCCGATCGAGATCAAAGGAGATGTCGTCGGCGACGACGATCGCGCCGTATCGCTTGCGGAGGTTACTTACTTCCAAGAGCGCAGCCATTGCTCCCCGCGGTCAACGGCCTCACGCTTCATAATCAGGCGGGCGCGATGAAGGTCCAAGCAAATTGGCGTCCCGACGTGATTGATCGAAACGCATCAGGGAGTGACGCCGATCAAGCAAGCTGCGAAAGCAGCTTGAACTCCGCGTCGGGCTTGATGTTGGCGGTTCCGCCGTTGACGATGAGGAGTTCATATTTGTATTTGCCGGACTTTGTCGTGCGCCATTGGCCGCCGGTCAATTGTTGCACGGCTACGTTCTTAATCGGCGATTTGCCGAAATAGAGCGGCCCGAGCACAGTGTCGATGTTCAGCCTTGCAATGCTGTCACGGACTGACTTGTTGTTCTTTGGTTCGTCCGCGGCTTTGAGTGCCGCGATTCCGACTTCCCAAAGCGAATGTGAAATACCGACCGGGGCCGTCCATTGCTTTCCCGTCGATTTCTCGTATTCGTCGGCCAGCTGCTGGGCGCTCTGTCCGGTCAGCGAAGAGTGGAACGGAAGATGCGGACTCCAGAGCACTTCGGTCGACATGCCGTTACCCCGATCACCGAGCGCTTCAACGCCGGACGGGAACAGGAAGGGGCCGGCCACGGTGACAACGTCTGGCTTGTATCCCGCCTGCGCCGCTTGGTTCCAGAACGTCGTGAAATGGCTCGGATAGCAAGTTCCGGTAACGATCTGTGCATCGCCGGACTTCAGCGTCGCGATCTGGTTTGAGAAGTCATCATTGGTGAGCTGAAAGTATCCAGTAGGGACTTCCTTATATTCGTGCTTCTTCAACACAGGCGGCAAACCGTGTTGCGGATCGGAAAAACCCCGCCCAGCCGGCAAATCCATGTAGATGCTGCCGACGACCTTGTTGGTCTTCACGGTATTCCACATCGTGGCGTACAGATTAAAGACGTCGCCGGCGCCGATGCAGTAGTGGAATGTAAAGGGGAAGCCTTTGTCAGGCGATCCATGGCGGCCGAAGAACCAAGCTTCCCAGGGCGACAGCGTGGAGATCAGGGGAACGCCACGAGCATCCGCAAGCTCGTCTGGCGCACCGGCGATGTTCTCGCCGTCATTGGTCAAGACAAGGTCGCACTTCTCGCTCAGAATGAGTTCTTTTGCGACGACATTCGTTTGGTTCGGATCGGACTGATTGTCTTTAAGTATAAGCTCTACGGCGTAGTTTTTTCCGTTGATGTTGAGGCCGTCTTTCACAGTCGCTTTAACGCGTTCCAATACCCACGGGTCCGCTGCACCGAAATCGGTGCGGTTCCCCGACATGCATGCGATATAGCCAATTTTTAGCTTTGCGTTGTCGGCGCGCGCAACTCCCACCAGGGGAAAGCTACCGGCAGCAGCGATGCCTGCCGCGCCGCCCATTCGCAGGATTTCGCGGCGGCTTTTTCCGGCGCTGCGCGTGTCCGTCGAATTGCTCATGTTACCCTCCCGTCGAGCGGACTTCCCTGCAAAAGGGAGTCCGAAGAGTTATTATTGACTATGTTCATAATTGAGTTTGCTCATTTTTGTCAAGCGCGCGGCTGCGCACACAGGCCCGCTTTGCCCGCGTGTCGTAGGGTCGGCTTGTTCTAAAATGCGGAAAGCGTCTTAGTCGACGCGACGGGGCGAAAGATCGTCCCTGAGAAGAATCAGCTGCCGCTTCAAGAAATCGATGCCCTTATTGATATCAAGCTCATCGGAAGACAGCCAATGGCGGATTTCGATCTGATAATGGGAGAAAATAATCCAAGCGACGAGCTTCGCGTCGATTATCGATCGCAAGCGTGACGACATTTTCGATCAAGGCGATCAGCCGCTTGCGAGTATTTAGGAACTTTTGTGCTCGTCTTGGTACGTCGCCGCCCGAACGCGCCGGCTCTCCCTTCCACGCGCAAGAATTGAAACGCTCGGAGCCGGTCAACTATGAAATAGACAAAAGCCGAGCCCTACCCCATCAACATCACCGGATCGCGCCCGATGAGGCGCGACAGCGCGCGCAGCCGGCTCAACACCCGCTCGCCGCCAAGCGAGGCGTATTCGCCCGGGAGCCGCAGCGCCAAGCGGTGCCGCTCGACGGCGAGCGGCGTCTGCGGCAGCACACCGGGCATCGCCGCGGAGACCACATAGGCGAGGCGGAGCGCCGCGCCGAGCACGCGCGCGCGGTCGATCATGCGGGTCGAGGCGAGTTCGCGCAGCCGCGGCGACAGCTCATCGTCCATCACCAATCCGACATGCCGGTAGAACACGGCGAGCGCCAGATAGGCGCGGCCGGGATGGTCGATGGCGGTGAAGCCGCCATGGGCGATGATGTTGAGCGATTGCTCGCCGCGATAATCCGGATGGGCCCGCCAGCCGATGTCGGCCAACAGACACGCGGCGTGACGCAGACGGCGCTCCTCGGCCGGCTCGTCGAGGCCCGAGGACGCCATGAAACGATTGGTCCACTCGATCAGCTCTTCGCCATGCTGCGGCGACCGCGAACGCAACTGGTTGAGATCGCGCGCCGCCTCGATCAGCGCGTCCTTTTCCTTGTCTTTTTGCTTGAGCAGCGAATAGAGCAGGCCCTCGCGCACGCCGAGCGCCGAGAACACGATCTGCTTCGGCTTGCCGAGGCGGATGACGTATTCAAGCACCAACGCCGCATAGGCGAGCAGCGGCCGCCGCGCATTCGCCACCACCTCGATATTGGATAGCGTCTCGACATCGACGCGATGCACCAGGCGGGCGAATTCAAGCGCCTCTTCGGCCGCGATCGCGTAACCATGCATGACGTGCAGCGGATAGCCGGTTTGCCACATGTGCAGCCGCGCCAGCGCCCGCCACGTGCCGCCGACCGCGTAGAAAATGCGACCCTCGCAGTCTTTGAGGACGGCAAGCGCGCCGAGCGTCTTCTTGACGAATTTTTCCGCCTTCTTGATCGACTTGGCCGAGATGTCCGCCAAGGCAAGGCCGCCAAGCGGCCGGGTGAGGCCGCGGCGCGCATGGGTGCCATGGACGTCGACCAGCTCCAGCGAGCCGCCGCCGAGATCGCCGACCACGCCGTCGGCTTGATGCACGCCGGAAATGACGCCGAGCGCGGTCAATTCCGCCTCGCGCGCGCCCGAGAGCACGTCGATTTCGGTGCCGATGATGCGTTCGCCGAGCTTGATGAAAGCCGGACCGTTTTTGGCGTCGCGGCAGGCGGCCGTGGCAATGGCCAGACACGCGCTTCACGCCCATGGTGGTACAGAGCGCCCGATAGCGTTTGAGTGCCGCGAGAGCCTGCTCGACCGCGTCCGCCGCCAGGAGCCCGGTCGACTGCACCTCGCGGCCGAGGCCGCACAAGGCTTTTTCGTTGAACAGCGCGGTCGGACTGCGGGAGAGGCCTTCATAGACGACCAGCCGCACGGAATTCGAGCCGATGTCGACAACGGCCAGCGGCGGGCCACGATCGAGGCGTCCGGGGGCGGCTTCGACCTTGGAGCGGCTCATGCGTTGAAATCAGCGCAAGGCAAGAGCATTGCGCCCTCGCTTACATCCGCTCCGAGCGATGGCGCAATCGAGGGACCAAATCCTTGGGCGACTTGCCGCGTCCCGACAGGCTGGGATTGGTCATGAAGTAGGTGTGGGCGTTGAACCTCTCCTCGTCCGGCGCCCGGTTTGATGCGGGACGAGGTGCCGTCGGGGAGAAGTTGCCAGCTTTGCTCGTTGTCCTTGAGGTTGGCGACCATGATCTGGTCGAGCACCTGCTCGTGCACCGTCGGGTTGACGATCGGGCACAAAACTTCGACGCGACGGTCCAGATTGCGCGGCATCATGTCGGCGGACGAGATATAGACCGCAGCCTTTGGATGCGGCAAAGCGTGACCGGAGCCGAAACAATAGATGCGGCCGTGCTCGAGGAAGCGCCCGACGATCGATTTGACGCGGATATTTTCGGACAGTCCCGGAACGCCGGGGCGCAGACAGCAGATGCCGCGCACCACAAGCTCGATGGCGACGCCGGCGCTCGAGGCCTGGTAAAGGGCGTCGATGATGTCCGGGTCGACGAGCGAATTCATCTTCATCCAAATGGCCGCCGGACGGCCGGCCTTGGCATTGGCGATCTCGGCTTCGATGTGTTCGTGGATGCGGTTGCGCAAGGTCAGCGGCGATACCGCCATGCGTTCGAGTCCGGCCGGTTCGGCATAGCCGGTCACGTAATTGAACACGCGGGCAACGTCGCGGGCGATCACCGGATCGGCGGTGAAGTACGACAGGTCGGTATAGATGCGCGCCGTCACCGGATGATAATTGCCGGTGCCGACATGGACGTAGGACGCGAGCGAGGTGCCCTCGCGGCGCACCACCAACGAAAGCTTGGCGTGGGTCTTGAGCTCGAGGAAGCCGTAGACCACCTGCACGCCGGCGCGTTCGAGGTCGCGCGCCCAGCGGATATTCGCCTCCTCGTCGAAGCGCGCCTTCAGCTCGACCACCGCCGTGACCGATTTGCCGGCTTCGGCGGCTTCGGCCAGCGTCTTGACGATCGGTGAATCGGCCGAGGTGCGATAGAGCGTCTGCTTGATGGCGACAACGTCCGGATCGCGGGTCGCCTGATGCAGGAAATCGACCACCACGTCGAATGACTCGTAGGGATGGTGGACGACGAGATCCTTTTGCCGGATCGCCGCGAAGCAATCGCCGCCGTGATCGCGGATGCGATCGGGATAGCGCGGCGTATAGGGCACGAATTCGAGGTCCGGCCGGTCGAGGCCCGCAAGCTGCGCCATCTCGTCGAGCGCCAGCACGCCATCGACCTTGAACAGGGTGTCGTCGGAGGCGCCGAGCGCGCGCTGCACGAAGCGCTGCAACTCCGCCGGCATATTCGCCTCGATGTCGAGCTTGATCACCAAGCCGCGGCGGCGGCGCTTGAGCGCGGTCTCGAACAGCCGCACCAGATCCTCGGCCTCTTCGAGGATTTCCAGTTCCGAGTTGCGGATGACGCGGAACGCGCCGACCCCCTTCACCGTGTAGCCGGGGAACAGCTTGCCGATGAACAGGCTGGTCGCGCCTTCGATCGAGATCAGCCGCACTTCGCCCTCGCCGCCGGCTTGCGGCAGCCGCACGAACCGCCCGATGCGGTTCGGCATGCGAATGAGCGCGTTCATCGCCTTGCCATCCTTGGCGCGCGCGAGCTGCAAGGCGATGGAGAAGCCGAGATTGGGGATGAACGGGAACGGATGCGCCGGATCGACGGCGAGCGGCGTGAGCAGCGGGAAGATGTGCGACAGAAAGTAATCTTCCAGCCAGGATTTCTCCGACTTTGCGACATCCGGGCCGTCGATCAAGACGATGCCGGCTTTGCCGAGCGCCGCGCGCAGCTCGCGCCATTGCGCCTGCTGATCCTGCACAAGAAGCACCACGGATTCGGCGATGCGCACCAGCTGCTCCGCCGGCGTCAATCCTTCCGGGCTTTTGGTAGCAATCCCGGCGCGGACCTGAGCGCGGAGGCCGGCGACGCGCACCATGAAGAATTCGTCGAGGTTGTTGGCCGAGATCGACAGAAACCGCAATCGCTCGAGCAGCGGGTGCTCGCGATTGGCGGATTCCTCGAGAACGCGGCGGTTGAAATTGAGCCACGACAGTTCCCGATTGATGAAGCGTTCCGGGCTCGCGGCAAGTTCCGACGCAACATGGCGTTCGGCCGGCGCGGCGAGCCGCTCGGGGGCTTCCAGCCGCTGGGTATGACCGGACTCCAGCGCGACGGCGGTCGCTTGGCCGCGATCGACCATGACTGCTCCAGGTTCTTCGAGCTTCACCCTATTGCCGTCCTGTGTAACAATTCGATGAAATCACAGCACCGAGATAAGGCGGCGCGGTGACGGTCCGTCAAGCCTCGTGGCGCGGAATTGCCAGCTACACATAGGATCCGCCGCCGGGAAATTCCAGGAGTTACAAGCCGTTAAGGCTGGACCAGGATGGCTCCATCGGCCTGAGCGGCAAAGCGGCGGGGAAAAATCCGGATCGTTTTTTTCTTGCCGAGGAATTCAGTCTCGAACGTCGTGTCGTTTCCGGCCTCTCCCAAAACGCATTGTCGGGGGTTCCCGCAAGCATCCGGACTACGCCGCCGGAAACATTTCTCAGGCTTCGCGAAATAGCTCCGCGGCGAGCGCGCGCGTCGCCGGGCGTCTTTGCCGCAAAGCCTCGTTGTCGAGCGCGATCACCGCCGCGCGAGCAGCAGCAAAGGAGCGCTCGATGCGGGTCGAGAGATAGCTGACGACGCTTTCGTCCAGCGCGAGCTGGCGATCGGTCGCGAGCTTGACGATCACCGCACGCAACATGCCGTCGTCGGGCGCTTGCAGCGTCAGCACTGGCAGTGCTCGCAGCCGCGAGGCGAGGTCCGGGATGGCGACGGGCCAGGTTGCCGGCGCGCTGCGCGCGGTGAACAGCAGCCACGCCTCTTCCTCGCGCGCAAGATTGATCAGGTGAAACAATGCGCGGTCGTCGGCGCCGGTCGCCGCATCCTCGACGACCAAAGCCCCGGTCGCGAGCGCCGATGGCAGTTCGGCTTCATGCAGCGCCCGCGCGGAAATGACTCGCGCTCCCGCGACCGCCGCCCATATCGTCGCCAGGTGGGTCTTGCCGGATCCTTCGGGCCCAACCAAGGCAAGGGCGTTGGCGGGCCATTCCGGCCAGGCGTCGATCAGCTGCAGCGGACCTTGGTTGCATGGTCCGGGCAGAAAATCCTCACGCGCGTAGCTTTCCGCGTGATCGAGCGCGAGCGCAAGCTGACGCGGGCGAATGGCCATGGCGGCTCAGGTCGGCGGTTTTCCGGTGTAGAGCGGGCTCGCCCGATAGCGCTCCAGGGCGAACCGCGTCAGCACACCGGCGGCGGCCGCCAGCGGCACCGCCAGCACGAGGCCAACGAAGCCGAACAAATAGCCGAACGCGAGCAGCGCGAAGATCAGCCACACCGGATGCAGGCCGACGCTCTCGCCGACAAGCTTCGGCGACAGCACGTTGCCCTCGATGAACTGACCGATAAGAACGATAACGACGACGATGATAATCCGCGTCCAGTCGGGAGAAAATTGCGCCAGCGCCACGCCCAGCGAGACCACAAGCGCCGTCAACGAACCAACATAGGGTACGAACGTGAGAAGCCCGGAAACTGCGCCGATCAGCGCCCCGAAGCTCAGGCCGGCCAGCGTCAAGCCGATCGCATAATAGGCGCCGAGGATCGCGCACACCAAAAGCTGGCCGTGCAAATAGCCCGACAGCGCCTTGTCGATGTCGCGGAAGATGCCTCGCACGGTGTCGCGCTGCGGCAGCGGAATCAGACCGTCGAACGAGTTGACGACCCGATTCCAGTCGGCGAGCAGATAGAAGGCCACCACCGGCGTGATGACCAGGAGCGAAAACAGCGAGAGCAGCGCCGTGCCTTTGGTCCACAGCGTCGGAAGCGCGTCGGTCAGATAGCCGATGGATTTGCTCGCCAGAGCCGCCATCGACTTGTCGCCGCCGTCGGCTGTGGTGCCGAGAATGCTCTTAAGCCATGGGTGAACGGTGACCAACCCTTCCAACCGGTGCACGTAAGCCGGAACATTTTCAACGAACGCCGCGAGCTGCGTCGCCAGCAGCGGCACGATGAGAACGAACAAGCCGACGAATACGATCACGAAGGCGCCAAGGATGATCAGCGCCGCAATCAGTCGGCTCATGCCGCGCCTGGTGAGGCGCTCGGCGAGCGGGTCGAGCAAATAAGCCAGCGCCGCCCCGACCACGAACGGCAAAAGAACGTGATGCAGCAACCACAACAGGCCGACGAAAACCAGAAAGGCGACGGTCCAGAATGCTATTTGCCGCTCAAACCGCATGGCACGCACCTCAGTGCCCGGCTCCGACCGAGTTCATGTGACGGAGCCACTCGGCGAGATAGAAGGCGATCGAGAGCAAGGTCAAGATCGCGACCAGTCCAATAACGATCTTCGACGCCAGAGCGGCGTCGAAGCCGAAGCCCCGCTCGGCCAGCACCAGTGTGGCGAGCAGAATCTGCGCCACGGTATTCACTTTCGAAACCGGAAGCGGACGGATCGGCATCGGCTTGCCGACCACCCAGGACAGCATGAAGCCGGAGATGATCATGATATCGCGCGAGACGACAAGAATGACCAGCGAGATGGGCAGCGCGCCGGCGATGCCGAGCGCAACGTAGATCGACACGATCAACGCCTTGTCGGCCAAGGGATCGATCAGGGCGCCAAGTTCGCTGGTCATGTGGAAGCGCTTGGCGATAAATCCGTCGACGGCGTCGCTGATCCCGGCCGCTACAAACAGAAAGAAGGCCGCACGCATCTCGCCGGACGTGATCGCCCAGACCACGATCGGCACCAAGATGATGCGCGCCAATGTGACGAGATTGGGAATACTCAAACGTGCGCCCCGGCTCTGAGCACCAGTATATAGCCGCGCGGCGCCGCTTGCGCACCCGGCAATTCCGACGTAGGAGGCGCCCATTGGCCCACCCTGCCAGCGATCGTTCGCCAAAAGGTTAAGTCCGTGAAAGAGGGACGCTACGCGGCCGCCGGTGTCGATATCGATGCGGGCAACCGCATGGTGGAATTGATCAAGCCGCTGCTGCGCCGGACGGCCCGCGCCGGGGCCGACGCCGAAATCGGCGGGTTCGGTGGTCTTTTCGACCTCAAGGCGGCCGGCTTTTCCGATCCAATCCTGGTCGCCGCGACCGACGGCGTCGGCACCAAGGTCAAGATCGCGGTCGAGACGTCGCGCCACGACACGATCGGCATCGACCTTGTCGCCATGTCGGTGAACGACCTGGTCGTGCAGGGAGCCGAACCGCTCTTCTTCCTCGACTACTTCGCCTGCAGCAAGCTCGATCCGCAGGTCGGGGCGGCGGTGGTGACCGGGATCGCCGCGGCATGCCGCGAGTCCGGCTGCGCGCTGATCGGCGGCGAGACCGCGGAAATGCCCGGCATCTATCAGCCCGGCGACTATGACCTTGCCGGCTTCGCCGTCGGCGCGGTGTCGCGCGAGGCGCTTCTGCCGCGCAAGGATATCGCGCCGGGAGACGTGGTGATCGGGCTTGCGTCCACGGGCGTCCATGCGAACGGATTTTCGCTCGTGCGCCGCATCGTTTCAGCGTCCGGCCTGCCGTGGGACGCGCCGGCGCCATTCGAGTCGACAAAGAGTCTGGGCGAAGCTTTGCTCACGCCGACACGCCTTTATGTGCGGTCATGCCTGGCGGCGATCCGCAACACCAACGCGGTCAAAGCGCTCGCCCACATCACCGGCGGCGGCTTCGTCGAAAACATTCCGCGGGTGTTGCCCAAGGGAATGTCGGTCGCGTTGGATCTGGATCGCGTGCCGGTGTTGCCGGTGTTCAAGTGGCTCGCGGCGTCCGGCGACGTCAGCGAGCATGAGATGCTGCGTACGTTCAATTGCGGCATCGGCATGATTGCGGTGCTGGATGCAAGCACCGCGCAAGCGGCGATGGAGCAATTCGCGGCCAACGGCGAAACCGTCGTGCGGCTCGGCGAACTGACCGGCGGCAGCGGCGACGCGCGCGTCGAGTTTCGCGGCCGCCTCGATCTCGCCTCATGACGCCTCTGAAAAAGCGCGTCGCTATTTTGATTTCCGGCCGCGGCTCGAACATGACCGCGTTGATCGAGGCGGCGAAGGCGGACGACTATCCGGCCGAAATCGCGCTCGTGGTCTCCAACCGGCCGGATGCGCCGGGCCTTTCCCGCGCGCGCTCCGCCGGCATCGCGACCGCCGTCGTCGATCACACGCTCTTCGGTGACGAACGCGCGGCGTTCGAACGGGCGCTTGACGGCGAATTGCGCAAAAGCCGGATCGATCTGGTGTGCCTCGCCGGATTCATGCGGCTCCTGACGCCGTGGTTCGTCGCGCGCTGGAGCGGCCGGATGCTCAATATCCATCCGTCTTTGCTGCCGCAATTCAAGGGCCTGCACACCCACCGCCGGGCGCTCGAAGCCGGCGTTAAACGGCACGGCGCGACCGTACACTTCGTCGTACCGGAAATGGATTCCGGGCCGATCGTGGCGCAGGATTCGGTCGCCGTGCGCGACGACGACACCGAAGAGACGCTGGCCGCGCGCGTGCTTGAGATCGAGCACCAAATATATCCGCGTGCATTGCGCGCGGTCGCCGAAGGCCGGACAGAATCCTAGCCGCCTTCCGCGACACGCGCGCGCGCTCACAAAATACAAAAACCCCCAGCAAACCGACCGGGGGCTACACGATCCGGGAAAACCCGGGCTGCTTATGCGACCTTGAGATTCTCTGCGGACGTTCGGCCGCGATTGGTCACAAGCTCGTACTCGACCTCTTGGCCCTCATTGAGGGTGCGCAAACCAGCACGCTCCACGGCCGAAATGTGAACAAACACATCCTTGTCGCCACCAGACGGCTTAATGAACCCGTAGCCCTTGGTAGGATTGAACCATTTGACGGTGCCTTTCTGCATCGTCTGTCTCCTCAGTCAGTCCATATGCCATGAGAGACGCGGAACGACTGCTACACGCCGCGTGCAGAAGGCTCCACGCCACAAGCCAGATTTGGGAAGGTCCGAAACGATTGCGTCGCTAAAGACAGCCCCCGGCCCGAAAGCCAAAATCCGATTGCGCACGAAAAAAAACCGACAAATGCGGCGCAAGCATGGCTGCAACGAATTGCTCGCGCGCAGCGCGAGCGATCACATGATCATTCGTGCACACGCTTAAGACAGAGTTGATTGGTGCTCCAAAAATTGTGGAGCAGATCTTTCTGATGCGCTCCTAACCGACGATATCTTTGCCGGAAAAGAACTGGGCGATTTCCTTCTGCGCGGTGTCCGCGGCATCGGAGCCGTGCACGGAGTTTTCGCTGATCGATTTGGCGAAGGCCTTGCGGATGGTCCCATCGGCCGCCTTGGCGGGATCGGTCGCTCCCATGAGATCGCGGTAAGCCGCGATCGCGTTCTCGCCTTCGAGGACCTGAACGACGACCGGTCCCGAAATCATGAAGTCGACGAGCTCGCCAAAGAACGGCCGCTGGCGGTGAACGGCGTAGAAGGCTTCGGCCTGCGGGCGGCTGATCATCACGCGCCTCTGCGCGACGATGCGCAATCCTGATTTCTCGATCATCGCGTTGATCGCGCCGGTCAGGTTGCGAGCGGTCGCATCGGGTTTGAGGATCGAAAATGTACGCTCGATCGCCATCAAATCGTCCTTTTGAGAAAATTGGGGAAAGTTCGGCGGAAGTGCGCGGCTTATAGCGGTCGCTCATCCATCGGGCAAGCGCCCAGCCGCCGGGACCAAACAGCGGCGGCGACGTTGCCTACAACTGGCGCAGGAAGCCGATCATGGCGGCATTGACCTCGGCGGCGCGCTCCTGCTGGGTCCAATGCCCGCAGCCGGGCAACATGACGGTGCCACGCAACTGTGGCACATAGCGCGCCAGGTTGGCGATCGCCTTGTCCATGTTGCGGAACGCGACCACCAGATCGCGGTCGCCGGCCATATAAAGCGCCGGAACGTTTACCGTTGCGCCGGCGAACGGGGCCAACAGCTCCCAGTTGCGGTCGATGTTGCGATACCAATTGAGCCCGCCGCGAAATCCGGTGCGTGCGAACTCGCCGGCGTAAAAGTCCAGATCGGCGTCGTTGAGCCAAGCCGGCAACACGCTGGGGCTCACCATGCGCGCAAGAAAGCCGCCGTCGTTCGGCACCATGCCGACGTCGCCGCCGTCCGCGCCGGCGTGGCGCGGCACGTCGCCGGAAGCGGAGTACAGCAGTTTGGCAATCGTCGCGCGCACGTCGCGCTCCAATTCCGCCTCCGCAACGCCCGGCGTCTGGAAATAGAGCTGATAGAATATGGCGTCGTCACGCCGCGGCATCACCGAGGTCGGTACAACGATCGTTCGCGGACGAAATGGCACGCTCAACCCGATCACGGCGCGGAACCGGTCCGGGCGGAGGAGCGCCGCATGCCATGCGACCGGCGCTCCCCAATCGTGGCCGGCAATCGCCGCCTGATCGACGCCGAGCGCATCGAGAAGACCGACCATGTCGCCGACGAGATGCAACAGCGAGTATTGGTCGATCGCGTCCGGCCGATCGGTCCGACCGTAGCCCCGCATGTCGGGTGCGACGGCGCGGAAGCCGGCCGCCGATAGCGCGGCAAGCTGGTGCCGCCACGAATACCAGGACTCGGGAAAGCCGTGACACAGCACGACCACGGGCCCCTCGCCTTGCTCGGCGATGTGGAGATGAATGCCGTTCGCTTCGATCGTGCGATGGGTGATGGCGCTGGCGATCATCGCAGTCTCCCGATGATGTCGGTGTCCCGTAGTTTTGCCGCCCGTTAGCACGGCAGAACGACACAATCGTGGCGCGGTTCGTTGCGGCCACGCTGCGCGGGGAAGCGCTGACTACGACTTGTCGCCCGTCTTCGGCGCTTCGCCGGCTTTGGCCGGCTTTTTCTTCGTTGCTTTCTTTTCCGGCGCCGGCGGCGCGACTTCCACGCGATCCATTTCCGAGAGACGGCCGTCGTCGAAACGATAAATACCGGGCCGCGGACCGGCCCGGAAGGTCATGACCGCGTTCCGCGATCCGTTCGCATTCCTGCCGAGGTTGACCGCGGTCGGTTGGCCCAACCGGGTCACGACATCGCATTCGCTCATTCCAAGGGCGACCCCGCCGCTGAGCAAGGCCGAGGTATCCGGCGCGGCCGCGCCGCCGTCGGCAGCATTGGCCGAAACGCTCTGCGGTGCCTGCGCCACGTAGTTCGGACAGCCGCCGTTGGCGTCGACCAGATCATTCACCGTGATCGGGCGGTCCCTCCTCGTTTCACCAAGGGAGGAGTAGCTGTAGCCGACATTGGTGGAGAACGGATTGATCGGCTTGGCGAACCATTTTGCCGTATCGTCGACGCAGCCGCCGATCGAAAGCGCTACGGTCAGCGCGGCGAGCGCGGCGGCGCACTTCGGTCGAGCCATCACCTAGCGTCCCCCTTCCACAGCCGTCGGGCGCCATTCAAGCATGCGCCGGTTTGTGACGCGACCGTGGCGCAGCCCCCCGAGCGGAATCCTTCCTCAGAGCATTGCAAGCCCCCAAATGAATGGGTAAAGGTAAAAAACGACGAAACGACAGGCATTTGGGCCCGGTCGGCGGCCTGCGCCGCGTCGACCGTCAACGTGAACCAGAAAAATGTGACCGCCATCACAGACCGGTCTTTATGCCGGCCGGACATTGACCCTTGGCTCCAACGTGTGCCCACAAATCGAGTGACGAAAACGGCTGTCAGAGAACGCCTGGGGACTTAGTTCATGCAATTGCAATTCGTCGGCTGCGGCGATGCGTTCGGCTCCGGCGGACAATTCAACACCTGTTTCCATCTCGTCGGACGGAACATCAATGTCCTGATCGATTGCGGCGCGACCTCGCTTGTTGCGATGAACCGGCTTGCGATCAATCGCAACGACGTCAACGCCATCTTTGTCAGCCACTTCCACGAAGATCATGTCGGCGGCGTGCCATTCTTTCTTCTGGAAGCCAACTATGTGCTCAAGCGCGAGCGGGCGCTCACGATCGTGGGGCCGCCCAGTCTCAAATCGCGCTATTCCGGCATCATGGAGGCCGGATTTCCCGGCACCAAGGACCTTGATCTGCACTTCCCGTTGCTGCTGCAGGAGCTGGAGATCGGAAAGCGGACCGAGGTCGGAGCGCTGCGGGTCACGTCGTTTCACGTCGTGCATGACGACCGCGCCGGGCCTTGCCTCGGATTTCGCTTCGAAGCGGAAGGCAAGGTGATCGCCTTCTCCGGCGACACCGAATGGAACGACCGGCTCATCGATATCGGCCACGAGGCGGACCTCTTCATTTGCGAGGCCTATACGCGCGACAAACCGATCGCCACGCACATGGCGCTGTCCGCGCTCGAACGTCATCTCGGCCAGATTAGGCCAAAGCGCCTCATCCTCACTCACATGGGCAATGACATGCTGGCGCGCCGCGCCGAGGTTCCGTTCGAAACCGCTGAGGACGGAATGATCGTCGAGTTGTGATCGCGAAGCGGCCGCGCTGCTTGTACCGAGCAGAAGTCAGGCGAGAGCCGCTTCGACGGCCGCCAGCGCCGCATCCGCCTTCGATCCGTCCGGACCGCCGGCCTGCGCCATATCCGGTCGGCCGCCGCCGCCTTTGCCGCCGAGCGCTTCGGCGCCTTTGCGCACCAGATCGACGGCGTTGAAACGCGCAACGAGATCGTCGGTGACGCCGACGACAATGCCGGCTTTGCCGTCCTCCGTAACACCGACAATAGCAACGACTCCCGAGCCGACCTTTTTCTTGCCCTCGTCGGCAAGGCTGCGGAGATCCTTCAGATCGATGCCCTCGACCGCGCGCGCCATCAGCTTGATGTCACCGACGACGCGCACCCCGTCGGCACCATCGGCTTTGCTGCCGCCGCCCATGGCGAGCCGCTTCTTCGCCTCCGAAAGTTCGCGCTCCAAGCGCTTGCGCTCGTCCAGGAGCGCGGCGACCCGCGCCGGCATTTCGTCGACCGGCACGCGCAACTCGGACGCGGTGGCCTTGGCAAGGTGGGCGAGATTGTTGGCGTTGGCTCGCGCCGCCCGCGCCGTGAGCGCCTCGATGCGGCGGACGCCGGAGGCGACCGCGGATTCGCCGATCACCGAGATGATGCCGATATCGCCGGTGCGGCCGACATGGGTGCCGCCGCACAGCTCGACCGACCAGCCCAAGGTGTTGCCGCCGCCGGCCGCCGCCGGATTCTGGCCCATGGCAACGACGCGCACCTCGTCGCCGTATTTCTCGCCGAATAAGGCCCGCGCGCCGGAGGCGATGGCGTCGTCGCGGCTTAAGAGCCGCGTGACCACCGGCGCGTTCTGCAAGACGATGTCGTTGGCGATATCCTCGACGCGTTCGATCTCGTCGGCACTCATCGGCTTTGGGTGCGAAAAATCGAAGCGCAGCCGGTCGGGCGCGACCAGCGAGCCCTTCTGCGCCACGTGATCGCCGAGCACCTGGCGCAGCGCCTCATGCAACAAGTGCGTCGCCGAGTGATTTTGCCGAATGGCGCTGCGGCGCGTGTGATCGACCTGCAGATCGAGCGCCGCGCCGGTTTTGAGCGTGCCCTGCTCGACGGTGCCGAAGTGTACGAACAGATCGCCGACGCGTTTTTGCGTGTCGGTGATGGCAACGCGCACGCCGTCGCCCGTCATCGTGCCGGTGTCGCCGACTTGGCCGCCCGACTCGGCGTAGAATGGCGTTTGATTGAGTACGATGGCGCCGCTCTCGCCCTTCTGCAGCGCGGACACGTCCTTGCCGTCGCGAAGCACGGCGACCACCACCCCGGCGGCGGTTTCGGTCTCGTAGCCGAGGAAATCGGTGCCGCCGTGCTTTTCGCGCAGCGTAAACCACACCGCCTCATCCGCCGCTTCGCCCGAGCCCGTCCACGATCCGCGCGCCGTCTCGCGCTGGCGCTCCATTGCGTCGGTGAAGGACGCGATATCCACCCCGATGCCGCGCGGCTTGAGCGCGTCCTGCGTCAGATCGAGCGGAAAGCCGTAGGTGTCGTACAGCGTAAACGCCGTGACGCCGTCGAACATGTCGCCCTTTTTGAGCGACTTGCTGGCGTCGTCGAGGATCGCCAGCCCGCGCTCGAGCGTCTTGCGAAAGCGCATCTCTTCGAGCTTGAGCGTCTCGGTGATCATGCCTTCGGCACGATGCAATTCCGGATAGGCCTGCCCCATCTCGCGGACCAGCACGGGCACGAGCCGCCACATCAGCGGGTCCTTGGCGCCAAGAAGTTCGGCGTGGCGCATGGCGCGGCGCATGATGCGGCGCAGCACATAGCCGCGGCCTTCGTTCGACGGCAGCACACCGTCGGCGATCAGAAACGAAGACGCGCGCAGATGGTCGGCGATGACGCGGTGCGACGCCTTGCGCTCCCCGTCGGGATCGACGCCGGTGAGATCGGCAATCGCCTCGATCAGCGCGCCGAACAGATCGATCTTGTAATTGTCGTGGGTGCCCTGCAGTACCGCGGCAATGCGTTCGAGACCCATGCCGGTATCGATCGACGGCCGCGGCAGGTCGACGCGGCCGCCGCCGCCGGCAAGCTGCTCGTACTGCATAAAGACAAGGTTCCAGATCTCGACAAAACGATCACCGTCGGCCTCGGGGCTGCCCGGCGGGCCGCCCCAGATATGCGGGCCGTGATCGTAGAAAATCTCCGAGCATGGGCCGCACGGCCCGGTGTCGCCCATGGCCCAGAAATTGTCCGAGCCGGCAATGCGGCCGATCTTGCTGTCGGGCAGCCCGGCGATCTTCTTCCAGAGATTGAACGCCTCGTCGTCGTCGATATAAACCGTGACCATGAGCCGCTCCACCGGAATGCCGAACTCCTTGGTCAGCAGATTCCAGGCGAGCTCGATGGCGCGTTCCTTGAAATAATCGCCGAACGAGAAATTGCCGAGCATCTCGAAAAATGTGTGATGGCGCGCGGTATAGCCGACATTGTCGAGGTCGTTGTGCTTGCCGCCGGCGCGCACGCATTTCTGCGCCGTGGTCGCCCGCAGATAGGGACGCTTTTCCAGGCCGGTGAAGACGTTCTTGAATTGCACCATCCCGGCATTGGTGAACATCAGCGTCGGATCGTTGCGCGGCACGAGCGGGGAACTCGGCACGATCTCGTGCCCCTCGCGCGCGAAATAGGCGAGGAAGTTCGATCTGATATCGTTAACGCCGCTCATCTTGGCACTCTCTAGCGGGCGCGGTGTTGGCTGTCCAGAAAAGGCGCCGGTTAACCGCGCAATTGCGGTAAAGCCGCAAAACATATAAGCGCTCTTTTCTCCGACGCCGCCAAAGCGAGCTTGCGATGAACGATGGAATTGGCCCCCTGCCCCGAACCTTCGCCGAACGGCTGCGGACCGGCCGCTTTGTAATGACCGCGGAGGTCGCCCCGCCGGTGTCCTGTGACGCGCATGACCTGCTGCGCAAAGCCACCCCGCTGCGCGGCCTCGCCGATGCGGTCAACGTCACCGACGGCGCCGGCGCCCGCGCCCACATGGCCGCGCTCGCCGCGGCGGCGATCCTGATCGACGCCGGGCTGGAGCCGATCCTGCAAATCACCTGCCGCGACAAGAACCGCATCGCGCTGCAGAGCGAATTGATGGGCGCGGCCGCGCTCGGCATCCGCAACGTCATGATCCTCACCGGCGACGATCCGAAGGCTGGCGATCAGCCCGATACCAAGCCGGTGTTCGACATCGACTCCAAAACCCTCATCGAAACCGCGCGACGGCTGCGCGACGAAGGCAAGCTGCCGACCGGACGTGAGGTTGCCGGCAAGGCCTCATTCCTCCTCGGCGCCGCCGATATGCCGATCGATCCGCCGGCCGGGTGGCAGCCAACTGGCCTCGCTGCCAAAGTCGCCGCCGGCGCGCAGTTCGTGCAGACGCAGTTCTGCATGGATGCGCCGCTTCTCCGCCGCTATGTCGGCGTGCTGGCCGATGCCGGCCTGACGCAGAAGCTTGCCATCCTCGTCGGCATCAATCCGCTCCGTTCGGCGAAGTCGGCGCAATGGATGAAGAGCCACCTGTTCGGCACCATCATCCCCGACGAGTTTATCGCCCGCATGGAAAAGGCCGCCGACCCGGCGCGCGAAGGCATCCGTATCTGCCTCGATCTGATCGCCGAGCTTGCCACCATTCCCGGCGTCGCCGGCGTTCACATCATGGCGCCGGGCAACGACGCCGCCATTCCGGAAGTGCTCGCCGAAGCGAAAAGCCGCGTGCAGAAGGCCGCTGTGATATAGGGGCATTCTTTTATAGGTGAACCCGCCATTACGAAGAGCCGAAGCAATCCGCCGCGGTTCGTGGAAGAGTTTGGATTGCTTCGCTTCGCTCGCAATGACGATTCGACCTCGCGGACTCCGCTCAAAGGCTTGGCTCTTCCACGGTGCGGATATCGACCTCGGACTTGAGCGTCCGGTGCACCGGGCATTTGTCGGCGATTTCCAGAAGCTGCGCCCGTTGCGCGGCATCGAGATCGCCTTCGAATGTGATCTGCCGGTTGATGTGGTCGATCCTTCCTTCCTTGGTTTCGCACTCGGCGCAATCGACCGCGTAAATTTTCTCATGCCGCAGACGGACCCGCGTGCGAGCCAGCGGTATCTGCTTGCGATCAGCGTAGAGCCGCACCGTCATCGACGTGCAGGCGCCGAGCGCCGCCAATAGAAGGTCATACGGCCCTGGACCGGTGTCCAGTCCGCCGGCTTTGACCGGCTCGTCCGCCAGGAAGCGATGCTTGCCGACCGCGATCTCCTGCTGGAACGTCCCGACGCGGGTCTCGCGCACCACGACCGTGCCTTCCGGAGGCTCTTCAGCCGGCTTGGCGTCCGCCATCTCGAGATAGCGTTCGGCCCAGGCGGCGATGACATGCGCCACGTAGGTGGCATCGCTGGAATGACTGAGCAGATGATCAGCGCCGGCGAGCGAAATGAAGCTCTTGGGATGTTTGGCGGCGATGAAGATATGCGAGGCGTTGTCGATGCCGACCGTGTCGTCGGTCGGCGCGTGGAAGACCAATAACGCCTTGTGCAGGGTCGCGATATGCGCCGCGAGCTTTTGCTGGGCGATGTCGTCAAGGAGCGCGCGCCGGACACGAAAAGACCGACCGGCGAGCGTCACTTCGACCTCGCCCTTTTCGCCGATCTCGGCGACCTTGTCGCCGAGCAGCCCCACGACATGCGCCGGGTCGAACGGAGCGGCGATGGTGACGACGGCACGCGCTTCCGGAATGCGGTGCGCGGCGGCCAGCACCGCGGCGCCGCCAAGGCTGTGACCGATCAAAAGCGCAGGCGCGCGAAGTGTCTGGCGCAGGTGATCGGCGGCCGCGACCAGGTCGTCGACGTTCGATGAGAACGTGGTGTTGGCGAACTCGCCCTCGCTGGCACCAAGGCCGGTGAAGTCGAAGCGCAGCACCGCAATGCCCCGCTGCTTGAGGCCGTCGGCGATGTGCCGCGCCGCTCGATTATTTTTGCCGCAGGTGAAGCAATGCGCGAACAGCGCAATCGCGCGCACGTCGCCCTCTGGCCGGTCCAGCAGAGCGGCAAGCTGATGACCCTCGGCATTGCGGAAGTCGAATTTCTCGGCCGGCATGGGACACGCCTCCTGGGCTGCTCGAAGACGCCGCGGCGATATCGGCGCAGTATATGGCCATCGATCTGATCACGGCACCTATGGCGCGCGTCGGATCGATCGGCAAATATGGGCCAAGCTTAATATCGAAGCAGCCAGACGCCGTAAACTGACGGGCGCGAATAACGCTCACCCGATTCGCCGTTATCGCCCAAGCTCCCGCATCGCGGCGTCGAGACCTTCGAGCGTGAGCGGATACATCCGTCCGCCGAGGACTTGCCGCATCATGCGGATCGATTCGGTGAAATCCCATTCGCGCTCGGCAACCGGATTGAGCCAGACACACGACGGGTAAGTGGCGGCGACGCGTTGCATCCAGACACTGCCGGCCTCTTCGTTAAAATGCTCGACCGAGCCGCCGGGCGCCGCGATCTCGTACGGCGACATCGAGGCGTCGCCGACAAAGATCACTTTGTAGTCGTGCGGATAGGTGTGCAGGACGTCCCAGGTCGGCGTGGTCTCGGTCCAGCGCCGCCGGTTTTCCTTCCACACTTTCTCGTAAAGGCAATTGTGGAAGTAGAGATGGATCATGTGCTTGAACTCGGACTTGGCCGCAGAGAACAATTCCTCCGTCGCCTTGACGTGCCAGTCCATCGAGCCGCCGACGTCGAAGAACAAAAGCACCTTGATGGTGTTGTGCCGCTCCGGCCGCATCAGAATGTCGAGATAGCCCTTCTGCGCCGTGCCCTTGACGGTGCCGTCGAGGTCGAGTTCGTCCGGCGCGCCGGTGCGGGCGAACTTGCGCAGCCGGCGCAACGCAATCTTGATGTTGCGGGTGCCGAGCTCGACGTCGCCGGCCAGATCCTTGAACTCGCGTTTGTCCCAAACTTTGACGGCGCGGAAATTGCGGTTGCCGTCCTGGCCGATGCGCACGCCTTCGGGATTGTAGCCGTAGGCGCCGAACGGCGACGTCCCGGCGGTGCCGATCCATTTCTTGCCGCCCTGGTGGCGCTCCTTTTGCTCGGCCAGGCGCTGGCGCAGCGTTTCCAGGAGCTTATCGAGCCCGCCGAGCGCCTCGATCTGTTTCTTCTCCTCCTCGGTGAGGTGCTTCTCCGTCAGCTTCTTGAGCCATTCGAGCGGAATTTCTGCTGTCAACGCGTCCTCGATGAAATCGAGGCCCTTGAACACATGGCTGAAGACCCGATCGAAGCGGTCGAGATTGCGCTCGTCCTTCACCAAAGTCGCGCGGGACAGATAGTAGAAATCCTCGATGCGCCGGCCGGCGAGGTCCTTGTCCATCGCCTCCATCAGCGTGAGGTATTCGCGCAGCGTTACCGGCACGCCGGCCTGCTTTAGTTCCTGGAAAAAAGTCGCAAACATCACTGCCTCGCGCGTGTCCGCGCCCACTGAGCCGCCGTCAATCTAACGCGGCGAGCGGGGCACGGAACAGCCCGCAAAAATCACAAAGATATATCTTGCGCTACATCGCAGCGTGAGCTATCTAAAGATATATCTTTGTGCAACAGGAGAACCAAAATGCACGGACATTGTGAGTTTTACGGGGGGAAATGGGGTGCCGGCCGGCATCGACGCGGTGGCCGCTTTGGCGCCTTTGGCTTCGGCGGGCGTCATGGCATGGGCGGCTTCGGCGGCGGCGGACGAGACGCGGAAGACTGGATGCGGGCCCGGCGCATGCTGGCGCAAGGCGACTTGCGCCTCGTAGCGCTCGCACTCATCGCCGAAGCGCCGCGCCACGGCTACGAAATCATCAAGCAGCTCGAAGAGAAGACGGCGGACTGGTACAGCCCCAGCCCCGGCATCGTCTATCCGACGCTGACCTACCTGGAAGAGGCCGGCTACGTCACCGCCGCCACCGAAGGCTCAAAGAAGCTCTACACCATCACCGACGAAGGCCGCGCCTACCTCAACGCCAATCGCGACGTGGTCGACGCGGTGCTTGATCGGATGACCGCCCTCGGTGAACGCGTCAACCGCTGGCGCCGCACCGCGCGCGGCGAGCGTGACAATCGTGGCGGCCTGCCGCCGCTCACGGAAGCCGCTCTCGATCACCTGCGCGAAACCGTCAGCAAGCGGCTCGAGGGCGACGCGGAAGCCGAAGCGCATCTCGTAGAGATCCTTGCGCGCGCCGCCGCCGATCTGCAGCGGAAGTAAGGTAGCGCCTTAGACCGGCACGCGCACCGCGGCGCGCAAACCCCCAAGCGGCGAGTCACCGAGCGTGATATCGCCGCCATGGGAGCGGGCGATGTCGCGGGCGATGGCGAGGCCGAGGCCGGTGCCGCCTTCGTCCTGATTGCGGGCGTCGTCGAGCCGGAGGAACGGCTTGAACACGTCCTCGCGCGACGCGGTCGGAATGCCCGGCCCGTCGTCGTCGACCGTCACCGTCAGCCAGCGATGATCGCGATGGCCGGTGATCGCGACCGTGGACGCGAACCGCCCGGCATTGGAAACGAGATTGGCGAGGCAGCGTTTGAACGCTGCCGGGCGCACGGTGACTTCCGGCTGGCCGTGGAAGGCGACGGTCGCCCGGTGGCCGTGGCGCTCGCTATCGGCTTTGAGCTCATCGAGCATGGCGGGCATGTCGGTCGGCGCCGGCTGCTCGCCGAGATCGCCGCGCGCGAAGGCCAGATAGGCTTCGAGCATCGCCGCCATTTCGTCGACGTCTTTTTTGATCGCGTCCACTTCCGGACTGTCGCCGAGCAAGGCGAGCTCGAGCTTGAAGCGCGTCAGGATGGTGCGCAGATCGTGCGACACCCCGGCCAGCATGGTGGTGCGCTGCTCGATAGCGCGCTCGATGCGGATTTTCATTTCCAGGAAGGCCGCGGCGGCGCGGCGCACTTCGCGCGCCCCGCGCGGGCGGAAATTCGCGACCTCGCGGCCTTTGCCGAACGCTTCCGCGGCGTCGGCCAGCCGCACGATCGGCCTGATCTGGTTGCGCAGGAACAGAATGGCGATGGTCAGCACGACGAGCGAGGTGGCGACCATCCACAGCAGGAAAATCCAGGCATTGAGATCGTAGGCGTCGGCGCGCCGGGCGAACACCCGCATGATCGTATCGTCGAGCTTGATCCGGATCTCCACGATCGAAGAGCGGCCGACGGTATCGATCCAGAACGGCAATCTGATCTGCTTGCGGATCTCGTCGGACAATGTCGCGTCGAGTTGCGAGAAGAACGGCTTGGGACCGGGCGGCGGCAATTGCGTCTCGGGCAGGAAATCGACCACCAGGCCGAGCCGGTCCTGGGCGATGCGCCGGAGCTGTGCGCGATCGGCGCCCTGCGGATAGCTCTTGTAGACGTCGATCAGGGTCGCGATTTCGCGCGTCACCGCCGAAGAGAGATAATAATTGACGACGCGCCACTGTCGCTCGACGAACAGGAAAGCGACCACCGATTGCAGCACGACCATCGGCAGAATGATGATGAGCAGCGCCCGCGCATAGAGACCCTTCGGCAATATCGCTTTGAGCCATACCGTGAAGCTGCCCCAGGGCCCGCTGATCGGGGCGGCAATCGAGCCGGCCGCTGAGGCGGCGGAATTCGCCGCGCTCAGCAGATGGCTGGCGGCGCTGCGCAGGCGTCCGACGCTGTCGTCAAAGCTGGTCATGACGCCGCTCACGGCGAGGCCACCAGCCGGTAGCCCACGCCGCGTACGGTCTGCACGACCAGAGGATTGGCCGGATCGTGCTCGATCTTGCGGCGCAGCCGGTTGACCTGGACGTCCACCGTCCGCTCGCTCACGCTCTCGCCGTTACCAGCAAGCGCCTGGCGCGGCACCGTCTCGCCGACGCTCGTGGCGAGGACGCGCAGCATTTCGCGCTCCCGGTCGGTCAGGCGGATCGTTTCCTCGCCGCGGCGCAGTTCGCCGCGCGCCAGATGAAACACGAACGGACCGAAGCGCACGGATTCCGCCGGCGGCGCGCTTGGCGGCCGCGCCCGGCGCAGGATACTGGCAACGCGCAGCGACAGCTCGCGCGGCTCGAACGGCTTCGCCAGATAGTCATCGGCGCCGATCTCGAGCCCCATGATCCGGCTCTCTTTCTCGTCGCGCGCGGTCAGCATCAGGATTGGCATGGCAGAGTTGGCGCGGATTGCGCGGGCGAAATCGAAGCCGCTCTCGCCCGGCATCATCACGTCGAGGATCAGGAGGTCAAAATTAAGTCCTTCGAGCTTCGCCCTCGCCTCGCGCGCGCTCTCGGCGGTGGTGACGCGGTAGCCTTCGCCCAAGAGAAATCGCAACAGCAAGGCGCGAATCCGGCGGTCGTCATCGACGACGAGCAGATGTGGCGCATCATCGGCCGGATTCGCCGCGGGCGCCGTCATCCAGCTTAATCCCGGCCATTCGGCCGCGCACGGTCGGCGCGCGCGATCAAGCGAAGCACACTTTCGCGATCCTCGGCGCCGATCATGCCGGCAAGAAAGCGCCGCGCCGTCTCGCGGCCGCCGGGGCCGAGTTCATCCAGCACGCGGCCAATGCGCGCGGTCTGCAGGCCCGCGAGCTTGAGCGCCAACGCCTCCCCGGCCGGGCTGACATAAAGCAGCCGTTGACGGCGATCGGCGCCCTCCTTTTGCACGACATAGCCCTGGTCGATGAGCTGCTTGAGCACGCGGCCGAGCGATTGCTTGGTGATTTTCAGGACGTCGAGCAACTCGGCGACTTTCATGCCGGGGTTGCGGTTGACGAAATGCAGGACGCGGTGGTGCGCGCGGCCGAAGCCGAGCTTGTCGAGGAGCTGATCCGGATCGCCGACGAAGTCGCGATAGGCAAAGAACAAAAGCTCGATGAGGTCCCAGTATGGCTCGCGCGGCTCGGCCGCGGGCTCGGCTGAGGCCGCGGCGGTCCGGCTTTTGTTTGGCGCTGTCAGACTGATGTCAGCCATTAGGTCAGTACTATTGACATATTTCGGTTTGATTGTTACCCCTAAAAGCGCGATGTCACTGCAACAGCGCGCTTGTCGGTCTGCGGCGCGAGGTTGCCCGGGCGCCGAACGGCGCTCTCGTAGGGCAAATGCGACCTTAACGGGAGTTCTCGTCCCGACGCAAAAGGCGCAAGCATCAGAGGCGCGGCGCAAAGGCCCATCGTGCGCCGCAAGAAATTCGGCACGGATCGGGCCATCCGTACCCAGGGAGGAAGCTATGGCGGTGCCCTTCGACCAACGTCCCGATCTGGTCTGGTTCGACGGCAAGCTCGTCCCCACCGCCGACTGCAAGATCAATCTGCTCACGCACGGTCTGCACTATGCCAGCGCCGTGTTCGAGGGCGAACGGGCCTATGGCGGCGAGGTCTTCAAGAGCATCGAGCATTCCGAGCGCCTCAAACGCTCGGCGCAGATCATGGATTTCGAAATCCCCTACAGCGTCGCCGAGATCGAGGCTGCCAAGCGTCTGGTGCTGGAAAAGAACAATCAAAAGGACGCCTATGTGCGGGCCATCGCCTGGCGCGGCTCGGAGCAACTCGGCGTCTCCGCACAGAACAACACCATCCATCTCGCCGTCGCCACCTGGGAATGGCCGAGCTATTTCGATCCGGCGCAGCGATTGAAGGGTATCCGGCTCGATCTTGCCGAATATCGCCGTCCCGACCCAAAAACCGCGCCGGTCCTGGCCAAGGCGTCCGCCCTGTATGCCATCTGCACCATCTCCAAGCATCGCGCCGAGCGCCGCGGCTTCGCCGACGCCATGATGCTCGATTGGCAAGGCCGCGTCGCCGAATGCACCGGCGCCAATATCTTCTTCGTCAAGGACGGCAAAATTCATACGCCGATTGCCGATTGCTTCCTCTCCGGCATCACCCGGGCGACGGCGATCGCGCTGGCGCGCCGGCACACTATCGAGGTGATCGAGCGGCGCATCATGCCGGAAGAGCTTGCGGGCTTCTCGGAGTGCTTCATTACCGGCACTGCCGCGGAGATCACGGCGGTTTCCCAGGTCGCCGACTGGAGTTTCACGCCGAGCCGCCTCACCCAGCAATTGATGGGCGACTATACCGCCGAGGTGCAGCCGAAGGGCAAAGCCGCCGCGGCGTAAGCGCGCGCGCCTTGGGCGGAGGCCGATCGGACGGGTGTTCGCGGCGGCCGGAACGCGGTAAGCTGCGCTCGCAATGAATCAGGCCGTCCGCCCCCGCATCCTCGCTTCGGTTTGTCCGCACGATTGCCCGTCGACCTGCGCGCTCGAGGTCGAGGTTTTCGGCAATAACGCCATCGGTCGCGTCCGCGGCGCCGAAGACAATCTTTACACCGCCGGCGTGATCTGCGCGAAGGTGGCGCGCTATGCCGAGCGCGTGCATCATCCCGACCGGCTCAAGCAGCCGCTGCGCCGTACCGGCCCCAAGGGCAGCGGGCAATTCGCTCCGATCTCGTGGGATGACGCGCTCGATCTCGTCGCCGAGCAATTCATCCGCGCCGAACGCGTCCACGGCTCCGAAGCGATTTGGCCGTATTTTTACGCCGGCACCATGGGCTACGTGATGCGCGATGGCATCAATCGCCTGCGGCACGCCAAGAAATATTCCGGGTTCTTTTCCACCATCTGCGTCAATCCGGCCTGGACCGGCTTTATCGCCGGCACCGGCCGCCTTGCCGGCGCCGATCCGCGCGAAATGGCGAAATCCGATCTGGTCGTGATCTGGGGCACCAATGCGGTGAATACCCAGGTCAACGTCATGACCCACGCGACGCGCGCCCGCAAGGAGCGCGGCGCCAAGATCGTCGCCGTCGATGTTTATATGAACGGAACCATGCGGCAGGCGGATCTGCCGGTGCTGATCCGGCCCGGCACCGATGGCGCGCTCGCCTGCGCGGTGATGCATTGCCTGTTCCGCGACAACAAGGCCGACTGGGACTATCTCGACCGCTATGCCGATGCGCCGCGCGAGCTCGCCGAGCATCTGCGCACGCGCGATCCGGCATGGGCGTCGCGCATTACCGGGGCGCCGGTGGAGACGATCGAAGCCTTCGCCCACCTCGTTGGCGAGAACAAGCGCGCCTATTTCCGCCTCGGCTACGGCTTTTCGCGCTCGCGCAACGGCGCCGTCAACATGCACGCGGCAAGCTGCATCGCCGTGGTCACCGGCGCCTGGCGCCTGGAAGGCGGCGGCGCTTTCCACAATAACGGCGCGATCTTCCATCTCAACACCAGCCTGATCGAAGGCACCGACAAGCGCGATCCTTCGATCCGCATGCTGGACCAGTCGCGCATCGGCGCGATTTTGACCGGCGACGCCGATGCGCTGCGCGGCGGCCCGCCGGTCACCGCCATGCTTATTCAGAACACCAATCCGGTTTCGATCGCGCCCGATCAGGAAAAGGTCAAAAGCGGATTTGGCCGCGACGATCTCTTCGTCTGCGTGCACGAGCAATTCATGACGGACACGGCCAGGATGGCGGATGTGGTTCTGCCCGCCACGATGTTCGTCGAGCACGACGACTTCTACACGGCCGGCGGCAGCCAATACATTCTGCTTGGACCGAAGCTGATCGAGCCGCCCGGTGAATGCCGAACCAACCACGACGTGATTTGCGGATTGGCCACCCGGCTCGGCGCCGAGCATCCGGGCTTCGCCATGACGGCGCGCGAATTGATCGATGCCACGCTGCAAAAATCCGGCTGGGGCACGCTGGCCGCGCTTGAGGCCAGCCGCTGGATCGATTGCCAGCCGGATTTTGCGACCGCGCATTATCTCAACGGCTTTGCCTATCCCGACGGCAAGTTCCGGTTCAAGCCGGACTGGCCAGAGGTGCCGTTCACGCGTCGGCAGGTGACCTACAGCAAAGATTCGATGCCCTCGCTCCCCGACCATTGGGACGTGATCGAGGAAGCCGACACCGAGCACCCGTTCCGCCTTGCCACCTCGCCGTCGCGCGGCTTTCTCAATTCGAGCTTTACCGAAACGCCGACCTCGCTGGCGCGGGAACAGCGGCCTACGGTCATGATCCACCCCGACGACGCCGCCGTGCTCGACGTTGCCGACGGCGAAGAGATCAGGCTCGGCAACCGCCGCGGCGTCGTGCGCTTGCACGCCAAGCTTTTCGACGGCGTGCGCCGCGGCGTGCTGATCGCGGAATCGGTGTGGCCGAATTCCGCCTATGCCGACGGCCGCGGCATCAACACGCTGACCGGCGCCGATCCGGTCGCGCCGTTCGGCGGCGCGGCCTTCCACGACAACAAGGTGTGGCTGCGGAAACTCGCCAGCTGAACGGCTACTTCGCGGCTTCGCGCCGCGACGTTGGCGCGGACCAACGCTCGGCCGCGGTATCATCGGCCGCCTTGGCCTCGACCCAGGTCGTATTCGATGTCGCTCCGCCGGCGCTCTCGACCTGCTTCCAGAACGGCGCCCGCGTCTTCAGGTAATCCATGAGAAACGATGCCGCCGCAAACGCCGCATCGCGATGGCTCGACGCAGTTGCGACGAGAACGATGACCTCGCCCGGCTCGATGCGTCCGTAGCGATGCATGACGGTCACGCCGAACAGCGGCCAGCGCGTGTTCGCCTCCTCGACGTGCCGGGCAATCTCCGCTTCCGCCATGCCGGGATAATGCTCGAGCGTGAGCGCCGCGATCGGCTTGCCATTCTCGTCGGCGCGGCAGAGCCCGGTGAAGGTGACGACAGCGCCGATATCGGTGCGGCCGCGCGTCATCAGCTCCACTTCAGCGGCAACGTCGAAGGCTTCGCGTTGCAGGCGGATCGTCGTAGTCATCGGTACTCCCGGATCCGCTCGTCGCCGCGACGGCGGCGACCCCGATGCCGAATTCCCGCATTCGCGGGAACGAGCGGCTTTCGAAAATTCTAACCGCCGGTCATGGGCGGAAAAAATGCAATCTCGCCGGCGCCGGCGATGGCCGCATCGGGCCGAACATGCCGATGATCGATCGCCGCGCGGATCACGTTGGCATTCTCGAAGGCATGGGCATATTGCTCGTCGCGCCGTGCGAGCCACGCCATCAGCTCGGCAACCGTCGCGACGCCGGCGGGCGGATCGATCTGCTCTTCCGCCTTGCCGAGGCGCTCGCGTACCCAGGCGAAATAGAGAAGCCTCACGCATCCTCCCGGGTCAGGTGATGCAATCCCGCCTGCAAATAGTCCCAGCCGGTATAGATCGTCAGCAGCGCCGAGAGCCACAACAGCATGATGCCGACCTTGGTGACCACCGGGACGACGGCGTCGCCGGCGTCGCCGGCGATCAGGAAACCGACGGCGACAAGTTGCAGCGTCGTTTTCCATTTGGCGAGCCGCGTCACCGGCACGCTGACGCGCAACTCGGCGAGATATTCACGCAGGCCGGAGACCAGGATTTCACGGCAGAGGATGACGATCGCCGCGAACAGCGACCAGCCATGAATGGTATCCTCCGCGGCCAGCATCAACAGGCATGACGACACGAGCAGCTTATCCGCAATCGGATCGAGCATGCGGCCGAGCGAAGATTGCTGCGCCCAGATGCGCGCCAGGTAGCCGTCGAAGAAATCGCTGATGGCCGCGGCGATGAAGAAGGCCAGCGCCACCCAGCGGAGCCACAAGCCGCCGTCGAGGATGCTCTGCCAGAACATGCAGCCGACCACGATCGGTATCGCAACGATCCTGCCGTAAGTCAGAATGTTGGGAAGCGCAAACGGATGCGCGCGCAGCCGGCCTGTGGTCGTCGAATTCATATTCATACCATAATGCCGCTGCGGCAAAGCCGACAGAGCCTCAATGCGCATGCCTGCGCCGCGGCGCATGCGCCGAGCTCCCCTGCCCGCCCGTCGCTTGGCGCTTCGATCATGCCGCTCCCTCGTGGAAGAATTCGTAAATGCGCCTGGCCGTTTCGGCGCTGATACCATCGACTTGCATCAGGTCGGTGACCGAAGCGCGCTCGATCGCCTTGAGGGTACCGAAATGGTGCAGCAAGGCCCGTTTGCGCGTTGGGCCGATGCCCGCGATTTCCTGCAGGCCCGCCTCGCGCAGATCGCGCATGCGGCGCGCCCGATGCGAACCGATCGCAAAACGGTGCGCCTCGTCGCGCAGCCGCTCGACGAAATAAAGCACCGGATCGCGCGGCGGCAGCTTGAACGAGTCGCGGCCGGGAACAAAGAAGGTCTCGCGGCCGGCATCGCGGTCCGGTCCCTTGGCGATGGCGACCATCGGAACGTCGAGGCCGAGCTGGGCAAGCACCTCTCGCGCCACACCGAGCTGGCCCTGACCGCCGTCGATCAGCACCAGGTCCGGCCAGGGCGACTTGGCTTCTTCGGCATCCGGCGCCGCTTGCAATAGGTCCGCGTCCCCCTGCGGGGGAGCGTCCCCGAGCGAAGCGAGGGCGGGTGAAGGGTCGACACGGGCGACGGCCGTCGTCATCCCTTCACTCGGCGGGGCGTCCTGTCCCGTGGCGGGAGAGGACAGCGGCGCCTCCGTCAATAGCCGCTTGAAGCGGCGCGTCAGCACTTCGCGCATCATCGCGAAGTCGTCGCCCGGAGTGAGATCCGCCGCGCGGATATTGAATTTGCGGTAATCTCTTTTGCGGAAGCCCTCCGCTCCGGCGACGATCATCGCGCCGACTGCGTTCGAGCCTTGGATGTGGCTGTTGTCGTAGACCTCGATGCGCCGCGGCACGCGCGGCAAACCGAAGGTCGCGGCGAGCTGGCGCAACAACCGTTGCTGCGAGGAGGTCTCGGCAAGCTTGCGGCCGAGCGCCTCGCGCGCGTTGGCAAGCGCGTGCTCGATCAAATCCTTTTTCTCGCCGCGCCGCGGCACCATGACGTCGATCTTGTGGCCGCTCTTGGTGGCGAGCGCTTCCGCCAGCAATTCGCGGTCCTCGATGTCGTGCGAGATCAGGATCAGCCGCGGACACGGCTTGTCGTCGTAGAACTGGGCGAGGAACGCTTCGAGAATCTCGCCGGGCGAGATCGACCGGTCGGCCTTCGGGAAATAAGCGCGGTTGCCCCAGTTCTGGCCGGTGCGGAAGAAAAACACTTCGACGCAGGCAAAACCGCCCTGCTGGTGGAGCGCAAAAACATCCGCTTCCTCGACGCCGCGCGGATTGACGCCTTGGTGCGATTGAATGGCCGAAAGCGCCGCCAGGCGGTCGCGGTAAACCGCGGCGCGTTCGAAATCGAGCGCCTGCGACGCCTTCTCCATCTCGCCGGCAAGCTCGTCCTTGACCGCTTTGCTTCTGCCGGACAGGAACGCGTTCGCCTCCCGCACCAGGACGGCGTATTCGGCAAAGTCGATCTCATTGGTGCACGGCGCCGAACAACGCTTGATCTGATGCAGCAGGCAGGGCCGCGTGCGGCTCTCGAAGAACGGATCGCTGCACGAGCGCAAGAGAAACGCCCGCTGCAGCGCGTTGACGGTGCGGTTGACCGCCCAGACCGAAGCGAACGGTCCGAAATAGTGCCCCGGCCGGGTGCGGGCACCGCGATGCTTGAGAATTTGCGGCGCCCAATGATCCGACGTGATGAGGATATAGGGGAACGACTTGTCGTCGCGCAGCGTGACGTTGAAGCGCGGCCGTAGCCGCTTGATCAGATTGGCTTCGAGCAGCAGCGCCTCGGTCTCGGTCCGCGTGACGACGAATTCGAGCGCACGGGTCGCCGCGATCATGCGCTCGATGCGGGTATCGAGGCCGGCCGGACGCGCATAGGCGCGCACCCGGTTCCTCACATTCTTGGCTTTGCCGACATAGAGCACGTCGCCGCGCGCATCGATCATGCGGTAGACGCCGGGTTGCGACGGCGCGAGCTTGGCGTACCGCACGATGGCGTCGCGGCCGGCGGCAAGTGAATCATCCGCCGGCTCGCCTACGGAAGCGGCCTCCGTCTCTTCTGCTTGCGGCAGCGACGGCTCCTCGTCCTCCTCGATCTCGATCTCGGGTTCGATGTCTTTTTTCGGAACGCTCATAGCCGCGAACGTAAGATTGGAAGCAACGCAGGGCCAGTGCGTGCTGTCGCAGCGATCCGCCCCGGCTTTTGCTATCGCCTCCGGCCGGCTTTCGCGTGCCGCGCGGCTACAGCGCCCCACCAAAGTTCGCGACATTGGGCCTTTCCCAAAAATTAAAGGTTATTTAATCATGTTTCTGCCGAGGTTAAGACATGATTAGCTATAATCGTGACAACAGCCAGACTATTTCTGCCGCAATATTGTCCCGATAGAGAATCGACATGTGGCTTTCTTACACTAGACGTATGAAGGCCGCCGAATACTATGCGGCACCTGTCGAAATGGAGGTCTAGAAATGAAGCGTTTGTTCGTTGTGGGGGTCGCCCTGTTGGCGCTGGCGGGCACCGCGGCTGCGGCCGATCTGCCATCCCCGCAGCCCTATTACAAAGCGCCGGGCTTTGTGCCCCCGCCGTTTAGCTGGAGCGGCTTCTATCTCGGTGTGAACGGCGGCGGCGGATTCGGAACCTCGACGTGGGATACAGCCGGAAGCATCAACACCTCCGGCGGCTTGGTCGGCGGCACCATCGGTTACAATTATCAGTTCAACCACTTTGTCATCGGCGCCGAAGGTGACATCGATTGGGCGAGCATCTCCGGAACGACCACCACCCTCGCCTGCCCCGCCGGCTGTAAGACCGGCGATTCGTGGCTCTCGACCGTGCGCGGGCGCGATCGGTTACGCGGCCGATCGATTCCTGCCGTTCGTGACCGGCGGCGCCGCATTCGGCAACATCCAAGCCACGACCGCCGGCTTGACGACCAGCACGACCAATGCCGGCTGGACCGTCGGTGCCGGGCTCGAATTCGCCATCACGCCCAACTGGTCCGCCAAGGCCGAATATCTCTATGTCAGCCTCGGCAAATTCAATTGCGGACTGAACTGCGGCGCGGCGACCGATAACGTGTCGTTCAATGCCAACATCGTCCGCGGCGGCATCAATTATCACTTCTGAGATCGCTGCCAGATAGCATCTTCGCGTGAAGAAAAACCCCGGAACCGCGTTCCGGGGTTTTTCACTGGTCGCGGCGGCGAGGCGAATATCGCCGGCGCGGGGGGCGGCGATGGAAAGCTCTGGTGAGGCCGGGCTGTCGTCTCAGCCGGGACACGGCGAACGGCTTTCAAGCCTTCAATGTGGTCGCAGCGAATGCCGGCACCCGGGCGGCAAAATCGTCGAGCCACGCAACCAGGCGCGGATGATCGCCGCGCCACGTGCCGGCAAAGCGAAGGTCGCGGTAGCCCAACGCGCAGGCAAGAGCGATCTGCCCGACATCGGGAAGCGCCGGGCTCGGTTTGAGCGGCGGCGGCGCGGCTTCGAGCACGGCGAGTGCGCGTTCGACCTTGCCGGCCTGGTGGTCGACCCATTTCGTCTCGTGCTTCTCCGGCGGCCGCCAGCGGCTTTCGTAGATCGTCAGAATCGAGGCGTCGAGGATGCCGTCGCAGAGCGCTTGCAAGCGCAGTGCGGCGAAACGCTGACTGGCGTCGCGCGGCACGATCTTGCCGCCGCCGGCGCGATCATCGAGGTATTCGAGGATCACCCGCGAGTCGTAATAGGCGGTGCCGTCCTCGGTGATCAGGACCGGTATCTTGCCGAGCGGATTCTGCTGCCGCAACGTGCCGCCCGCATCCATGGTATCGGTCGCCTCGATCCTGGCATCGTCGAAGCCGAGCAAGGACAAAGCGATCTGCACCTTGCGGCCGAACGGCGAAGGCGCGGCGGAACGAAGGATCATCATGGCGACTGCTTTCGGCTTTCGGCGGATTTCGTCGGCGCCGATCGGAATGGGTATGACGGAGCGAACGGCAAAAAGCGGCAGGCGCCGGCGGCGACACACCGCCGGCTGCGGATCAGCGTCGCACTCCCACGCGACGCTGTCACCCCGCCGTCTCGTTAGTGAAGCATCATGTTCGCGGAAAAATGGTTTCCATTTCTCCGGATCATGCCCTAGCCGGTGACGACCAGATTGACCGCCTTCGGACCTTTGCCTTTCTTATCCGGCTCGACATCGAAGCTGATGCGCTGGCCCTCGATCAGCGACTTCAGCCCCGCACGCTCTACAGCGGTGATGTGCACGAACACGTCGCGACCTCCGTCGTCTGGTTTGATGAACCCGTACCCGCGCTCACCGTTGAAAAATTTGACCGTACCGGTCATTGCCATCGAGCAACTCCTTCCCCGTCGTTGCTTCGCCGCCGGCCCCCACGGCGCGACGGCTTGGCTGGACATCCAGACGGGGCAAGGCTTCGACCGCATAGGGCGGCCTCAGTCACTCCGCCGGCCCCCACAGGAGGCGGAACGTCTAAGCCAGCAACAGGCAAGTTAGACACATTTTTTGCGTGTGGAAAAGTAGGCGGCTACCGACAACTAGTAGCCCTGGCCCTGCTCGGCGACGAGCCAGTCGGTCCGCCCGACGGCCGCCGGCGACAGGATTCCGCAAAGCGCAGGCATGAGGGCCTGCAAATCCTGCTCAAGCCTGAACGGCGGGTTGACCGCGATCAATCCAGACCCGACCAGGCCGCCCGCGGCGTCCGCCGCTCCGATCGTCAGTTCGGAGCGCAGAATATTCGGCACGTTGAGCCTTTTTAGCCGCCGGGCGAGCGCATCGGCGGCGCCGCGGCCTTTGATCGGATACCACAACAGATAAATGCCGGTCGGCCATTTGCGGTGCGCGACCGCAAGCGCGTTCGACAGATGCGTGAAATCGGCAGCATCTTCGAACGGCGGGTCCATCAAGACGAGCCCGCGGCGCTCCCGCGGCGGCACATAGGCGGCTGCAGCCGTCCAGCCATCGATCGCCAGCGCCTTCGCGCGCCGATCGCCCCGTAAGGCTGCGGCGAGCAATACCGCGGCGCTTGGCTCGAGTTCGCAGGCGATGAGGCGATCCTGCGGCCGCATCAGACTTTTGGCGATGAACGGAGAGCCGGGATAATTCCGCAATTCGCCGTTCGGATTGAGTGCGGCCACGGCGTCGAGATAGGGTGTCAGGAGTTCGTGCGCCGGGCCGCTTCGTCGCGCCTCCCAGACACGCTCGATCCCTGCGCGCCATTCGCGGCTGCGGCCCGGCTCGGGGCCGAACAGGTCGTAGCGGCCGGCGCCGGCGTGGGTATCGATGACGCGAAAGGCCGCGGGCTTGTGGCGCAGATGCAACAGCACGCGCGTTAGGATGCTGTGTTTGTGCACGTCCGCAAAACTGCCGGCGTGAAAAGCGTGGCGATAATTCATCGCGCTCCCGAAAGGCTGCTCCTCCCCAGAATCAAGTCCGGAGCAGGACTTCCCGTGATCATCCTCTAGCGCAGCGGCGGCATCAGCAACGGCTCGCGCCGGCAGCTTCGCCGCGCAATCTCGGCGCAGTCGCGGAACTGCAGCTCCTTGGACAGGCAGATCCTGACCTCGGTCAACCGCTTCTTGTCGCACTCGACCGCCATGCCGCTCGAGGAAAGGCCGGGATTGGCCTTGATGAAAGCATCTTCGACCGCCGTTGGCGTGACGCTGAGCGCCTCTTGCAGCGCAGTATATTCGGCCGGGATTTTGACGACGGCGCGCGCCTTACGGACAAAGTCGAAATAGGCCCGCGGCTCCAGGCCGGAACAGGTCCCGTGCTTGTCCCATTCGTTGAAGATCAGATGCGGCGCCGGCATCAGGTCGAGCATCGAGGAAACGATGCCGTGATTCAATCGCGGCGACGGGACCTGGCAATATTCCGGGAAATCCCTTGTCGTATTGCGGCCATAGACCGTGCACGACGAACGAATAAGGGCGCGCACCACATTGCAACGACGATCCGCCGCCGTTGCCGCGCTCGGCCGCCGACGCACAGAAGGACGGCGACCAGGACAACGACAGGACATAGAAGTCGAACTGGCCGGCCTCATTCTGCCCGGTCCCCTCGCTCAACGCTCCCGAAACACCGGCAAAGAGCAAAGACGCGGCTAATGCAGCGCCAATGACAAACCTGCACATGGGTACCCCCAAAGGACCACCCCCGCGGCGCCCATCGCGAAGGAAACGCGCCAAGCCATCACGCGCTTGATCAGGCGCAGCCGCGACGAAGCGTATTTCGCGGTTTCGAACAAAGCAAGAACAAAATGCGAATACCACATTCCTCGACGCGGCGGGCGCCGTTCGTTGCCACGCGATCGCCGGCCTCCAGCGTGGGTTTTCTACGTCTTTTGCCGTGCAAAATGCAGCTGGCGAGCGGGAATGGCCACGCTTATCTTGAGCGCTGGGAACCGCCGTTGTACGCTTTGCACGTGGAATGCTGATTGCCGGACGTTTTGACTTGAGCCGGCCGAGGTCTTGGGTTGATCGCGATTTAGGCCGGAGACGAGGACGCGACGCATGGCCGTCTACCGCCTGTTTAGAAACAAAGCCTTTGAACCGGAAGCGATTGCGACCATGACGAGCGCATACGCTGACGTGTGCCGCGAGCTCGGATTGGAGGATCGCGACCAATCGCAGGCGGACGCGGTTGCCAAGAAGATCATTGAATTTGCCCAACGCGGCGAGCGCGATCCGGTTCGCTTGCGCCAATCGGTGCTGCAGGCCTTTCAACGCTAGCCAAATTGCCCGGCCGTCGAAGCCCCGCGCGGCCATTGGAACTTTCAACCGCTTCGCAGCGTTGAGGAATTTCTGTCCACCGCGGAACGTTATCGCCGTTATCGCGTTTGCGATCTACGCACGGCGGCGAGGATTCCGGCATGGGGCGGGTACACGAGTATCGCTGGTTTGCGGTGCGATGCTTGGAAATCGCCCGCGCCACGGCAGACGCGCAGACCAAGGCCGCCATGCTGCAGATGGCGCTCGTATGGTCGCGGCTCGCCGCGGAAATCGCCGCCTCCGGGCGAGAACTTCCGGACGATGGGCCGGTGCGAAGCACCGATAGCGGGCACGGCTGACCAGCGCCCATGCCGCACTTTTTGCCCGACCTCCCGGCCGGTCGATCGGCCATCTCTCCGAGATTACCGGCACTTTTCCGCGCCCGCTTTTTCCGCCAGACGGCGACACCCCGCAGCCCTGAATCGGCCAAACATCGCCCGATTTAATGCGTTCCTGATTTGCGGTATAATGCTGACTGATTGGGTGACGCGCGGCCCCTAACGAATGTCGGCGCGTCGAGGGTGAGACCATGAGATTACTGGCAATAGGATCGGCTTTGGTGGCGGCTTTGGCGGCGATGACAGCGAGCGCTCAAGCCCAACAGGGACAGGCGGGTCAGATGGGCGCCGCTTCCAACGTCGGCCAACACGCAGCGGCCGCGGGTGCGCGCACTGGCACCGATGAGCCAAAGGTCAAGGCCAACGACAAAGCGTATAATGCCGCGCTCAAAAACCTGCCGGATAAGCAATACGATCCCTGGCGCGGCGTCCGCTGATCGAGCCGTAACAGCTCAAGCGGCGGTTACGGGCGGGCAGCGCGGCAGGCCGGGCCATAAGCCAGACTGCGGTCAAGGCCGACCACGCAGAAATTGACACCCCAGTCGTTGCCGACCAAGCCGTCGTCTTCGGCGATCGAGTAAAAAATTGCGTGCCGCGCACCGTCGTTGATGACCGCCGTCCCGCTGCAAAAGCGGCGCGGAATATCTTGCGCGGCCCACGGCAATACCGCGGTCTGGTGGATATCCTCGATGCCGATGATCTGCAGCCGCGAATTCCAGAAGCGCGCTTCCTTGGTGCGGAAATCGCCGACGATGCGATCGAGAGCCGGCGGATAGTCGCAAGCCGGCATATCACGATCGTAACGCGGCCCCGATAACCAGAAATTCTTCTCGAGGATGTTCGCAGCGTGAAGCTGCGAGACGGAAACAAGGCTCAACGCCAACCCAAGCGCGAGACAGACAATTCGGCCTGACATGCCCCGTTAGCCTTTGCGGCCCCCTCTTGCGTCGAAAACGGAGCAACCGTGCCGCGCCGATCCTTGGCGGTCAAGAGCAGCAAGCCGCCCGAGCCGCGGTGACTGGCGCACCGTGACAAACCGGCCACGGTCGGGAGTTGCTCGGGTCCTGCTCGGAGTGGCGGCCGGTGACGAGAGCAGACCGCGCACCCGGCGCCGAACGCACGCGACCGTGCATCGAATTTTGATTCGGCCCAGCCGGCGACCAGATTTTTTCAACTACGACGCGCGACCAAACTGTCGCGATCATGATACCGCTCATGGGTGTGTTGCGTCTGATTCGTCGCGATGTGCGCGTTCGTTGGTCCTTTTGAAATCCTGCCCGTCAGGCCTCGCGGAAGCGGCCGGATGAGGGGCGGCAGCAGCAAATGGGGTTCGACGGGCGTGCCCAAGGCGCGAGGGAGCCTTGGACGATCCGGTCGATGGGACGGATGGCTCTTCGGGGGGAATTGGACATGGGCGAGGTGCATCAACTCGTAGCATCCGAGGCGTTCAGTCTGCACGCGGCCGGGCGGCTGGTGACCAAGATTTTCGCGCCTTGGGTGCAGGATTTGGCGCTGCTGGTGGAAAGCGTGGAGGCCGTTCGACCGGCGGGCGCCTTGCCGGACTGGCAGCCGGGCGCGGTGGTGCGGATGCCGTTCTCCAAGAAAATTTGTTGCGACGGCAAAACCGTCTCCAGCCAGGCGCTCATGGCGCTCGCTGACAGCGCCATGGTCGTCGCCTGCTCGGCAGCCTGGAATGGCTATCGGCCGATGAGCACCATCGATCAGACCACGCACTTTCTGCGGCCGGTGACGTTTGACGTTGTCGCCGACGCCCGCGTGGTGCGCATCGGCCGCAACACCAGTTTTGGCCGCGTCATGTTGCTCGGCGCCGCCGACAAGCGCCCGGTCGGCATGGTGGCCAGCGCCTATTCGATGCTGTGAGCCGCCCACTCGCCGCCGAACACCCTGCACCGACCGCGAGTGCGATCCGGCTTTTCATTCGCGAAGCAAACTTCTAAACTTGCGCGTGACCGGCATGGGCGGGAGAAAGCAATGCGTCGGAAGCTAATCTTCATCATGGCGCTTGCTCTGGTGCTGCCGTGCGCCGGCCGCGCCGCGCTCGCCGGGGCGGTTTTTCTTGGCCCGGGCAAGGGACTCACCGGGAACGATACCGGCGGCATCATCTCCTACGCGCCGTATCTTGAGCGAGGCGTCTACCGCGAAATGGCGGCCAATTGGTGCGCGCGCTGGGGCCGCCTGTCGCACCTGACCAGCGTGCACCGCCAATACGGCGACTATGTCGGCTTCGTCTGCATCGATCGCCCCGGCATGATCCACTAGAACATGATCCGGAAAGCCTGCCCCGGACTTGATCCGGGGTGGAAGCCGCTTTGCCGAAAAGCATGCCCTCGGGCTTGACCCGGGGATCGTGCTCCACAAAAGAGCCGCAGCGCCGATCGATTCAATCTGAAACGATTGCGCTCTCGTCAGCTTTTTCCGCCCCAATCGCCGAGCACCGCCTGTACGAGGGTCAGCGCCGCCACCGCTGCCGTGTCGGCCCGCAATATGCGGGGGCCGAGCGAGAGCCGGACCACGTGCGATTGCCGCAGCAGCGACGCACGCTCGTCTTCGGCAAAGCCGCCTTCAGGCCCGACCAGGACGGCAAGCGGCCCGCGTGGCAGGGCGGCAAGCGCAGCCACCGGATCGGCGACATCGGCGCCTTCATCGCAAAAGACCAGCAGGCGACCGGCCTCCCGCTCGGCGAGGAGTTGGCCAAAAGTGACCGGTTCGCCGATCTCCGGCAGGGAAAGGATGCCGCATTGCTCCGCGGCTTCGATGGCGTTTGCCCGCATGCGCTGGGTGTTGACGCGCGCGACCTGAGTGTGGCGGCTCAGCACCGGCTGTAGCCGCGAGGTGCCCATCTCGACGGCCTTTTGCACCATGTAATCGAGCCGCGCCGCTTTTAAGGGGGCAAACAGGTAGTGCAGATCCGCCGGCGAGGTCTGGGGACGTGTTTTGGCATCGACGGCCAGGGTGGCCGCACGCTTGGGCATGGCGAGCGTCGCCCCCCACTCGCCGTCGCGGCCATTGAAGACAAGGACCCGGCCACCGGGTTTTAGCCGCAACACCGTGCCGAGATAGTGTGTTTGAGCCTGGTCGAGGGGTAGGCTAGCGCCCTCCGCCAGCGGCGCGTCGACATAAAGACGGGGACTGCGGAAATCATACCCGGCCATGATCAATTGCGAGCATATCAGCAGCGTTGCGACCAAGCGCAGATTGCGTGTATGACCCCGGCACCTGCGTCAGAGTCGCAGGCGCGCCTTGGCAGAGATTCTGCCGCCTTGTCGCCGAAATCAACGAGCCTTTTATGAATGGCACGTAGGATTCAGCCCCCGAGGGTCAGGGGGAACCGGGGAAAGGACCTTACATGAAGCGGAGCGTGGCAGCGGCGCTGGCAGTGCTGGCCATTGCTGCGGAATCTCAACCGGTGTCGGCGCAGGCCCCCGCCGTGTGCAACACTTTCATCCAGATCAGGGACGACGCCCAGCAAAAGGCGTTGGCCATCCGCACCGCCGTGCAGAACAAGGCCGAGCGCAAGGACATTTGCGCACTGGTTCAGCGCTATTACACGGCCGAAAGCAGCGTGGTGAAGTTTCTGGAAGAAAACAAAAGCTGGTGCGGCATTCCCGATCAGGCGATCAAGGCCGCCAAAGACAATCACGAGCATACCTTGAAGTTTCGCACGGCCGCCTGCACCGAAGCGCCCGCCGCCAAGCCGCGCGCGCCGTCGCTCAGCGACGCCATCGGCACGCCGTCCGTGGACACCGGCGCCAATACCAAGACCGGCCGCGGCACGCTGGATTCGCTTAACGGAAATCCGCTGGCGCGATGAGCCCGGCGGCCGGTTCGGTCGCCGACGCGACCGGCAATTGGGTCGACACCCTCGCACCGGCATGGTCGCGGCCTTACCTGCGGCTGGCGCGGCTGGACCGTCCGATCGGTTCCTGGCTTTTGCTGCTGCCGTGCTGGTGGTCGTCAGCGCTGGCGGCGATTGCCGCTCACCACGCTGCGCCGAGCTTCATCCATCTCGCGCTGTTTTTCGTTGGCGCATTCGCCATGCGCGGCGCCGGCTGCACCTGGAACGACATCGTCGACCGCGATCTCGACGGCAGCGTCGAACGGACGCGCTCGCGGCCGATCCCCTCCGGCCAGGTGACCGTCATTCAAGCCTTCGTGTTTCTGGCAGTCCAAGCGCTGATCGGCCTGGCGGTGTTGATCTCATTCAACACCTTCACCATCGCGCTCGGCGTCGCCTCGCTGGCGATCGTCGCGGTCTATCCCTTCATGAAGCGGATCACATACTGGCCGCAGATCGTGCTCGGTTTGGCCTTCTCCTGGGGAGCGCTGATGGGCTGGGCGGCCGCGCTGGGCCAGCTCAACGCGCCGGCATTCCTCCTCTATGCCGGCTCTATCGCCTGGGTAATCGGCTATGACACGATTTATGCCCACCAGGATCGCGAGGACGATGCGCTCATCGGCATCAAATCGACCGCGCTCCTGTTCGGCGCGCGCACCAGGCTGATGCTCACGCTGTTCTACGCGATTGCCGTCATTCTCATCGCCGCGGCCGGATTTCTCGCCGGCGCCGGCCCAGTTTTCGCGATCGGGCTCGTCGCCTTTGCCGCGCATCTCGGATGGCAGGTGGCCCGGCTAGACATCGCCGATCCCGATCTCTGCCTGGCTGTGTTCAAATCCGACCGTGATGCCGGTCTGATCCTGTTTGCCGGATTGTTGCTCGACGCACTCGTACGCGGCCTCACGTAGCCGCTCGCGCACAACGAAAGCCGCTATCGCGTCTTGCTCGCGTCGCCGATCAAATTCTCGCCGGGCCGCTGCGAGTCAAACCCGCGCGATCACCGCTACCGGGCCGCCGCCGGGCGGCCCCTGATGCTCGGCGCCGCCTGACACATAGACCGCGCCGGTCCCCGATAGTCCGCCGATCAATCCCCCGACGGCGGCGCGGGCGTGGCGCGTCGAGCCGACATCGGAATCATCGAGCATGGTATGGCGGAAACCACGGATGGCGCCGTCAGGCGATGCTTCGGCTTTGGCAAAGATATTGGCCAGCCGCTTCGGCGATTGCGCGTCGGCCAGGCCGAGCCCGGCACTTTTGAGCGCTTCGATAACCGATGAAAGATCGATGGAGTCGCGCATCACGGCGTGACCGATGACGAACGGGCTTGAAGAAAAACCCGAGTTGCCCATGACGATGACGGTGTTGTGCATCAGCTCGATGCCGGCGGAGCAGGAGGCGACCGACGAGAATAAGCCCCAATCCTTGAGGATGCGCTCTTGCCCGATAACGCCGTCGATTTCACCCAATGCTCGTGCCACGCCAAGCGCCGAAGCGCCGCGGGAATATGCCATCGAGGCATATGCGCCGGTGGTGATGGTCTTGCGCCCGCGATGGAGCGCCGCCTCGATGCGTTCGCTGGTGAGCAAGGGGCACTTGATCTGCACGAAATGCACGTCGGCCGCATCGTCGATGCCGGCGTCGCTCATGGCCGCGTGGACCGCGACGACCGTCTCCTCGATCTGGATCACGCAGCCAATTTCCTCCGGCAGGAAATCTCGGGTATGGGCGATGCCGATGCTCAGGCGCTTGCCGCCGCTGGCGCCGCCGCCGCCGTTCGCGCCGTGGGCAGCCGGTGTGCGGGTGAACACGGTGAGGTGTGGCGACAGCACCCCTTCGGTGCCGCCAGACATCACCAAGGCTATTCTGTCTTCCACCGCGCGCGGCGTGAGTTTCAGATGCGGCGACAGCGCCTCGCACAAAGCCGCCATCGCGTATTCGCGCGTGAAATCGTTCACGCCGCCGTTGCCTTCGGTCTTGCCGAGTATCGCCAAGATCGACTCCGGCGTAATCGTCCCCATTTCGATGAGCCGCAAAAGGCCCGATACGTCGCCGGGCCCCTTGGTCGCGATGCGAACGACATCGACCGAAGTCGCAGGCTTACTCATTCCACCTCCCCGCTCGACCAGAAGATCAATCGGCGTTCGGCCCAGCCGATCATATAGAACATGGCAATGCCGGCCACAGCGGCTGCGAAGATCGCCGAAAACAACGTCGGCGTCTCGAGGTGCGCCGAGGAAACAATAATCAAATAGCCGAGGCCTTTCGTGGCGCCGACGAACTCACCCACGATGGCGCCGACAACGGCGAGCGACGACGAGATCTTCAGCGCCGAGAACAGATACGGCAGGCAAAACGGGACCCGGAGCTTGCGGAATTCCTGGGCCCGGCTCGCCCCCAGGGTCTCGAACAATTCGCGGTATTCGAGATCGGCCGCCTTGAGGCCTTTGACGGCATTCACCAGCACCGGGAAAAAACAGATCAGGATCGCCGCCACGATTTTCGACCACCAGCCAGTGCCAAGCCAGATCACGAGCAACGGCGCGATCGCCACGATCGGCGTGGTTTTCAACGCGATCGCGATGGGAAACAGGCCGTCCTCAAGCGTCCGGAACCGAACGAACAAAGTGGCAACGGCAAAGGCCAGCGCGCTGGCAAGCAGAAAACCGGCAAGCGCTTCGGCGAACGTCACCGCGAACGCAACAGCGAGCGCGCGGTCGACAGTCTCGACAATCGCGCTTGGCGAAGGCAGCAGATATTCCGGGACGTTGGTAACGAACACGATCCCCTGCCAGGCAACGAGCAGGATGCAACCAAATGCCAGCGGCGCGACCAGGCGCGACCTCATCACCCGCTCCGCACCATGGCGCGAATGCGCCGGATGATGGCGCCGACATCGACCTCCTCGGCCGCGCGCGGCCGGGCGCGCGGCACCGCGACGTCCTCCACCAGACGCGCCGGCCTGTTCGACAGAACGATGACGCGGTCCGACATGGTGACGGCCTCGGGGATCGAATGGGTGACCATGACCACGGTGGTGAGCCGCGTTTCCTTGCTCTGCCAGATGCGGATCAGCTCATCGTTGAGCACCTCGCGCGTCAGTTCATCGAGCGCGCCGAACGGTTCGTCGAGCAGAAGAACGTCGGGATCGCACATCAGCGCCCGCGCCAGCGCGGCCCGTTGCTGCATGCCGCCCGATAGCTGATGCGGATAGGCCGCACCAAATTCGCTCAGCCGGACCAAATCCAGCATTCGGAGCGCATTCTTGCGATCGGCCGAGTCGACGACGTCGCCGCCGCGTTGAATCTCGACCGGCAGCAGCACGTTGTCGAGCGTGGTCCGCCACGGCAGCAACAGCGGCTTCTGAAACATGACGCCGGTCCGCAAGTCCGCCTCCGGCGTCGTGATCCGGCCGGCGGTCGGTTGCACCAGGCGGGCCAGCGCTTTGAGCAGTGTCGACTTGCCGCATCCGGATGGTCCAAGCAACGCGACGAACTCGCCGCGCCCGACCGCCAGGCTCAAATTTTCGATCGCGACCACGTCGCCGAAAGCAACACGAAGACTGTCGATCGAAAGAATGGGTTTGGACGGCACGACGGGCGCGGCACCCAACCGATCGGGCAAGACGATCGCATTCATGGCGTCGACTTGGCGGTGAACGCCTCGGCGACGTTGACGGGTTGCTTTTGGAAACCGGCGCCGAGCAGAAGTTTCTGCGCGGCGTCCCAACCGGCCGCATCCATAAAGCCGACGGGCTTGTTGTCGGGCTTGAGCAGCGGCAGGCTCGCCTTCATCATCGCCAACTCATGATCATAGGTAAGCTTATCGCCGCCGAACTTGACGGTGATCTTGGCCGCATCCTCGGGCGCGGCGATCGCTGTGTCCCAACCTTTGAGCGTCGCGGCAACGAAGTGGCGCACCACCTCGGGCTTCTCCTTGAGCATCTTTTCGGTGGTGAAAAGCGTATCGGCATAGAAGTCG
Organism: uncultured Alphaproteobacteria bacterium; assembly: GCA_963829395.1. GTDB lineage: Bacteria > Pseudomonadota > Alphaproteobacteria > Rhizobiales > Xanthobacteraceae > BOG-931. The sequence continues at coordinate 63,248 of CAWHHX010000016.1, forward strand.
ATGCCGAAATCCGCCGGATAAATGACGTTGACGTCGAAGCCCTTTTCCTTCGCCGCCAGCACTTCGTTGATGAGGTAGCCGGGCCAGACATCGACGGTGCCGGTCAGAAGCGGCGTGATGTCGAATTTTACCGGCATTTCGGTCAGCTTGGATGTGTCGATACCGGCCTTGGCGAGTACGGCGCGATAGATCAGTTCCTCGTTGCCGCCGATCTTGACGCCGACGGTTTTGCCGGCGAAGTCGGCCGGCGTCTTGATGCCGGATTTGGCGAGCGAAAACAGCACGAAGGGATTGCGCCGGTAGATGACCGCCAGCGCAACGACCGGAACGCCCTTGCTGCGCGCGATCAGTATCTGATCGGCGCCGGTGACGCCGAACTGCTCGTTGCCCCCGGTCACCATTTGCACGGCGGGAAAATCGGGGCCGCCAGGCTGGATGTTCACGTCAAGGCCGACGGCTTTGTAGTAGCTGTTCTGCTGGGCGACATAGAACCCGGCGAACTGCGCCTGGTTGAACCATTTGAGACGCACCGTCACCGCTTCGTCGGCGCGGGCGGCGAAAAGACTGCTCAGCATCAAAAGCAAGACGGACGTTATGGCTCGGTAGCGCATGATCGCTGCCCTCCTCGAGGAGCCCGGCAAGCGCACTATGCGTTCGGCCTACTGAGCGCTACTAGAAGCAAATTCTGGGCGCAGCGCTCGAAAAAAACGCTCGCTCACGGGGAAAGCCGCTACACTTCCCATTGCGCCGTCGGAACGGGACGGCGGCGGGATACGTCGTCGATGGCGACAAGGCTGCCAAAGCGCGAAAGCGCACCCAAGCGCCAGTCGCGGCCGCGGGGGACGCCGCCGGCCGCCAGCGCCGTTGCGACACGACGCAAGCGGCTTCGCCCACCGCGTTTGTTGATCTATGTCGATGCGGTCGCCCGTCACGGCTCGATCCGCAAAGCGGCCGATGCGCTCAATGTCGCATCGTCGGCGCTTAATCGGCAAATACTTGATTTGGAGATCGACCTCGGTTCGGCGCTGTTCGAGCGATTGCCGCGCGGCGTGCGGCTCACGGCGGCCGGCGAAGTCTTTCTCGCTTATACCCGCCAGGCGATTTCAGAAATCAAAGCGGTCGAATCGCAGGTCGAGCAATTGCGCGGCCTGGTCCGCGGTCAGGTCGGGATTGCCGCCGTCGAGTTGGTCGCCGGCGAATTGCTGCCGACCGTCATCACCCAATTCCATGCCAAGCACCCGAACGTCCGCTTTCATGTTCGCATCGGCGCGCCGGACGACTTGGTGACCGCGCTGATCGGCGATCAGGTCGATCTCATCCTGACGCACTACCCACCCCCGCGTAAGCACGTCGCCGTAGTGGTCGCCGCCGAGCAAGCGTTGTGCGCCCTGATGGTTCGCGATCATCCGCTCGCCGCGCGCAAGGATTTGCGCTTGCGCGATTGCCTGGCTTATCCGCTGGCGCTGGGCGACGCGACGTTGGCGGGACGCGCCTTGATCGAGCAGGTGCTGGCCCAAGCCTCGTTCGATCTCGATCCGCGCTTGATTTCCAATTCCGTCGAAACTATGAAGGCCTTCGCTCGCTTGAACCGCGGCGTTTGCTTTCAATTCCGCAAGCCGGGCAAGGCCGTCATTCCGCCGGGTGACATGATCGCGCTGCCCTTGATCGATCCGCCGCTGCTGCAGGCAAGGCTTATTCTCGCCACCCGCCGCGGACGCGTGCTGCCGATCGCAGCCGCCTCGTTTGTCGAACTGCTCAGGACCGTTTTGGTCTAAATCGAGTGCGCCGGTTGGCGCGCCAATGCGCTCAATTCCTAGCGATGATCTCGCGCTCGTCGCGGTGGACGGTGGGGGTGCTGGAAGACGTCAAGAGCCGGCGGCGCATCAGCAACGCCGGGCGGCGACGAGCGATCGCGCTCCGCCGGCGGCGACGCCATGTCGGCGCTTCGATCCGCAAGGCGCCGATGCGCGCGAACGGCTCGCGCAAGCTGCCGTCGCGCTCGGCGACCAGGAGCGGCAGGCCGAGCACGCGGCCCCACAACTGCCACTCGGCCACGATATCGTCACCGGCGTTGGACGAGAAAAGCGGCAGCGACAGCGCCGGATCGCCGTGCTCGAGCACGACATCGATCGCCGTCGGCAACTCGTTGATGGTGCCATTGAGGCGAATGGCGACGCCGCGGAATGCCGCCACGGGCAGATTCAGCGCCATGCGCATGCCGCCGACCGAGCGGCGAACGACGACGCGTTCGCGATGCAGGTCGACGATGCGCCGGCGCCCATCGGCCGCTTCGTCGGCGGCTTCAAAGCGCACGGGCAATGAGAAGGGGTCGAGCCGCGATGTGCGGCCCGACCCGGCAGTGATCCTGCCGACTTCCATTTGACGCCCCGAAAACTCGGCTCCCGCCGGGCTGTTGCCGCCCGGTTGCCCTGACAGTGCCAGAGTGCCGTCGCATTCAGCTTAATATCCCTGGTTAAAAGCGCGTATCGCGCCGCGAACACGCCGCATGATTGACAAGCGGTTGCTGCGGCAGCTTTATTTTTTCTTGCGGCACGCCGTCCGGTCGTCTCCTTGGGTTGAATCGCTTGCCGGACAACTACATCTTGACCTTGTGCCCGCTGCCATCCCCACATAAACCGGCCATTCAATGCGTTCGCTTCTTGACCAATCCGATCTCACCGACCTCGCCCAACGCCTGGTGATGGCCGCGCGGAAGGCCGGCGCTGACCAGGCCGACGCGCTTGCGGTCCGCTCGGTGTCGCTTTCGGTGGAGGTCCGCGACGGCGCCGTCGAGGAATCGGAACGTTCCGAAGGCGACGACCTGGGCTTGCGCGTCATCGTCGGCCGCAAGCAGGCGGTCGTTTCGACCAATGACCTCAAGGGCGACGGTTTCGACGCCTTGGCCGAACGGGCGGTGGCGATGGCGCGCGCGGCGCCGGAGGACCGTTTTGCCGGGCTGGCCGATGCGCGCCAGCTGGCGCAGCAATTTCCGGCGCTCGACCTCATCGATCCTGATATGCCGGACATCGATATGCTCGAAGCCCGCGCCCGGGAAGCGGAGGCCGCGGGCCTCTTGGTCCCCGGCGTGACGAAATCGGGCGGCGCGTCGGCCTCGGCCGGCATTGGCGGGCTGGTGTTGGTGACGAGCCACGGCTTCCACGGCGCGACGATCGCTTCACGCCACGGCATCGCGATGACGGCGATCGCCGGCGACGGCACCGGCATGGAGCGCGACTACGATTTCTCCTCGACGCTGCATGCCTCCGACCTGGACGGCGCGCAAGCGATCGGACGCCGCGCCGGCGAGCGCGCCGTCAAGCGCCTCAATCCACGCAAGGTCGCCACCCGCCGCGTACCGGTGGTGTTCGATTGCAGAATTTCCGGTTCGCTGGTCGGTCACCTGGCGAGCGCGGCCAACGGCAGTTCGGTCGCCCGCAAGACGAGCTTCTTGCGGGAAAAGCTTGGTGAGAAAATCTTCGCGTCCGGCATCGAGATTATCGACGATCCGCTGCGGCCGCGGGGTCTGCGTTCACGGCCGTTCGACGCGGAAGGCGTTGCCGGCCGCCGCCGTCACCTGGTCGAAGATGGCGTGCTCAAAACCTGGATCCTCGATTGCGCCACCGCGCGCGAACTCGACCTGGAAACCACCGGCCACGCCCAGCGCGGCGTTTCCTCCACCCCGTCGCCCGGAGCAAGCAATCTGCATTTGGCTGCCGGCAGCAAAAGTCCGGATGAACTCATCGCCGATATCGAGGATGGCTTCTACATCACCGACATGATCGGCATGGGCGTCAATCTCGTGACTGGAGATTATAGCCGCGGCGCATCCGGCTTCTGGATCGAGAACGGCGAGCGCACCTACCCGGTCAGCGAAGTCACGATTGCCGGACATCTGTCGGACATGTTCGCGAGCATCACACCAGCAAACGACCTGGTCTTCCGCTATGGCACCAACGCGCCGACGCTGCGGGTCGAGGGCATGACCGTTGCCGGCCATTGAGGCCGTCGACCTCGAGCGCGCCGCCGCTCGCCTCGCCGCCTGCGTGCGTGAAGCCGGAGCGCTGGCGCTGTCGATGTTCGGCGCGCCGATCAACAACTGGACCAAGTTTGAATCCTCGCCGGTCAGCGACGCCGACATCGCCGTCGATCGGCTGCTGCGCGAACGATTGACGGACGAGGGTTCCGGGATCGGCTGGTTGTCGGAGGAAAGCATCGACGATGCCTCCCGCCTCGCCGCGCGCTACGTCTGGATCGTCGATCCGATCGACGGCACGCGCGCCTACCTTGCAGGCTCGCCGGACTGGACGGTTTCGGCGGCGCTGGTCGAGAACGGCCGACCGGTCGTCGCATGCCTTTATGCTCCCGTGACCGAAGAATTCTTCATGGCGATCGCCAACCAGGGCGCGACCTGCAACGATGCGCCGATCACGACCACGGACGGTTTGACGCTTGAACATGCGCGCGTCGCCGGTCCGCGGAGCCTTGTCGATAGATTGGTCGGGCTGCAACCGTCATTGACTGTCGTGCCGCGCGTGCGCTCGCTCGCGCTGCGGCTTGCGCGCCTCGCGCATGGCGCCTGCGACGTCGCCATCGCCGGCGCCAACAGTCACGATTGGGACCTTGCGGCGGCTGATCTTTTGGTGCACGAAGCAGGTGGCGTGCTGACGCCTGTTGGGGGCGGCGCCGTGATCTATAATCGTCCCGTGCCGCGGCATGGGATACTCGTCGCGGCCGGCCGGCGCAGGCACGCGATGCTCATCGAACTCTTTGGGGATGAACGCCTCGCGTCTTCATGATCGCTATTCCTGCGCGGAGCGAGTTCCATGTCGGACATCCCGAAACGGCCAGCGAAGCAACTGCTTCACCTCGTGTTTGGCGGCGAGCTCGATAGTGTTGAGAGCATGGACTTTCGCGATCTCGACAAGCTCGACATCGTCGGCGTGTATCCGAACTATGCCAGCGCCTACGCGGCGTGGAAGGCCAAGGCGCAGGGCACCGTCGACAATGCCGAGATGCGCTACTTCATCGTGCATCTGCACCGGCTGCTCGATCCCGAAACCGAAGCACCGCGGCGCTGAGAGGCTGCACGCAGTGCGGGCACAGTCGGCGACGTATAATGGGGGCGACCAAAAGCGGTGATGCGGGACTTCGCTAACGTTTCCGCTCCGCCGCCGGGGGAGGATTTGAGCGTGCGCGATCCTATGCCGCTCGCGCTGCGATTCTATCGGCTCGCCTCCATGGCGGCGGCGCCGACATTGGCGCCGCGGTTGTTGACCTGGCGTCTGAAGCGCGGCAAGGAGAATCCGAAGCGCCTTGCCGAGCGGTACGGCGAGGCAAGCCTGCCGCGCCCGACCGGTCCGCTGATTTGGGTCCACGGCGCGAGCGTCGGCGAAATGCTCTCCGTCATTCCCCTGATCGAACGTCTGCGCGCGAAGAATTTCGCCGTGCTCATGACGTCTGGCACCGTCACCTCCGCCGCGCTTGCCGAGCGGCGCTTACCCGCCGGCGTCCTCCACCAATTCATCCCACTCGACGCACCGCGGTTTGTCGGCCGCTTCCTCGATCATTGGCAGCCCGATCTGGCGCTGTTCGTCGAATCCGACCTGTGGCCCAATATCATTGTCGGTTGCGCGGACCGCGAGATCCCGATGATCCTGATCAACGGCCGGGTGTCGGAGCGTTCCTTCAGGCGCTGGCGGCGGCTGCCGCGCGCGATTGCCGCTCTGTTGGGCCGCTTCGATCTTTGCCTGGCGCAGTCGAACGCCGACGCGCAACGTTATCGCGCGCTGGGCGCGCCGCGTATCAGCAGTATCGGCAACCTCAAGCTCGACGTCCCCGCTCCGCCCGCCGATGCGCCGACCTTGAGCAGGCTGACCGGCATCGTCCTGACACGCGTGGTGATCGCGGCAGCCTCGACGCATGCCAGCGAGGAAGATGAAATTATCGCCGCGCATCAGCGGCTGCGCGCCAAATATCCGACGCTGTTGACGATCATCGCGCCGCGCCATCCGGAACGCGGACCGGGAATCGCCGAAGCGGCCAAGGCAGCCGGCTTGTCGGTGGCGCTGCGGTCGCGCGGCGATTGGCCGAAGCCGGACGTCAATGTCTTCGTCGCCGACTCGCTCGGCGAACTCGGCGTGATTTACCGGATTGCGCCGATCGTTTTCATGGGTGGGTCGCTGGCCAGCCGCGGCGGCCAGAACCCGATCGAAGCGATCAGGCTCGGCGCCGCCATCCTGCACGGTCCCCACGTCTGGAACTTCGCCGAAATCTACGCGACGCTCGACGCCGAGCATGGCGCCGTGCTCGTGGCCGACGAGGAAGCCTTGACGACCTGCCTCGCCGGCTGGCTGGCGAATCCGACGGCGCGCAAGGCGGTAGCCGATGCTGCGGCGGCGACCGTCGAGAAACTTGGTGGTGCGCTTGATCGCACTCTCACCGCGCTTGAGCCCTACCTGATGCAGCTTCGGCTCGAGCAGCGAACATCTTAAGTAGCGAACGACATGCGTGAGCCAGCCTTCTGGTGGCAGCCCGGCACCGGCGCACTGCTCAGCCCGCTCGGCGGCATCTACGGCCTGGTTGCGGCGTTGCGCATGCGATCGAAAGGAGGCAGCGCCGGCGTGCCGGTGATTTGCCTCGGCAATTTCACCGTCGGCGGCGCCGGCAAAACGCCGGCGGCGCTCGCCGTCGGCCGTCTCCTTCTCGCCGCGCACGAGCGGCTGTTTTTTCTCAGCCGCGGCTATGGCGGACGACTGGCCGGTCCGGTGCGCGTCGAACCCGCGGTCCACACCGCCGCCGCTGTTGGCGACGAGCCGCTGCTGCTGGCCCGGCTGGCGCCGACGATCGTCGCCCGCGATCGCCTGGCGGGCGCGCAAGCCGCGCGACGCGGCGGCGCCAGCGTGATCGTAATGGACGATGGATTCCAAAACCCGGCGCTGGCCAAGGACCTTGCCATCTTGCTGGTCGATGGCCGCCGCGGCATCGGCAACGGCCGCGTTATTCCCGGCGGGCCGCTGCGCGCGCCGCTGGAAACGCAGATCACACACGCGCACGCCGTCGTCTTTGTCGGGCCGTCCGACAGCGCTGCCGCCATTGCCGAGCGCGCGCGCCGGCACAATGTCGCGATCTACCACGCCCGCCTCGAACCTGACCGGGACACCGTCGCCGCGCTCAAGGGGCGCAAGGTTTTGGCCTTCGCCGGCATCGGCGATCCAGAGAAATTTTTCGCAACGCTTGCCGCCGCGGGAGTAGCGGTCGCGGAGCGCGTAAGTTTTGCCGATCACCATCGCTACACGGCGGCGGAAGCGCGAGCGCTGCTGGCGCGCGCCGACGCCGACAATCTCATGCTGCTGACCACGGAGAAGGATTTGGTGCGGCTGTCCGGCAAACGGCGGCTCGCCGCGCTGGCCGCGCGCGCCAACCCGCTGCCGGTGCAGCTTCGTGATCGAGGAAGCCGATGCGTTCCGCGATATGATCCTTGGAGTCCTATCGAAACGCGCGCCCCAAGCGCCGACGGTTCGATGAAAGTTCGACGCTTCTTTACGCCTCACGCACGTAGCCGGCGCCGAGACGCTGCAAAACCGCCTCCGGCGACGCATACGCCTCTTGCAGATCCACGCTCCAATATCTGAGTTCCTCGAGCGGGATCGCTACACCCGTTACGGCGCAACGCACGAACGCTCCCGGCCGCACCACGCGGAAATCGCCATCGAGGTACTTCACTTCGGCCTCGCCGGGCGTCGGGGATGGGCGATCAGTGCGATTAAGCAAGAATAATCTCCGTCGTGGAAGCGTCCAACGTCAACCCAACATAGTCGCTCCGGCGCCGGAAAACCATGCACCGCGCCGGGCGGACCGTGCGGATCGGCGCGACCCGGCACGCTTAAAACAAATTGCCCTGTCCGGGATCTCCGCCGCGCCGACGACGCCGGCGCACCGGTTCGGGACGCGGCGTCGCGAAAGCCTGCACCACTTCGGCGCGGGCGCCGACATGACCATCGGCAAACTCGACGTCCATCGGCATGCCGACGGTGACGCCGGCTGCGGCGCGCAGCGGCCGTCCCGCGCGGTCGCGAACCAGCGCAAAACCCCGCGCTAACACGCCGCGATAGGAAAATGCCGCCAGCAATTGGGAGCCGCGCTCCCACCGCGCCCATCGGGCGTCCAAGAGAGTGTCGATGGCGCGCTCGGCGCGCTGGGCCAAGGCGCCGACGCGCTCGCCTTCGCGCGCCAATCGCATGCGATGCGCCGCGACATTCGCGGCGGCGCTGGCGCGCAGTCGCAACGCGATGCCGGCGTAGCGCTCGCGGCGGCGTTCGACATGGCTCCGCAACAGATGCGCGCTGAGCCGGCCGCCGATGCGCGAGAGGCTCACGCGATGGATATGGGCATTGGCGCGCAGCGCACGGCCTAAGCCGGCAGCCGCATGATCGAGTCGTTGCCGCGGGTGCGCCAATACTTCGTCTGCATTCGGCAGCGCCCGCGCGGCCGAGCGCACGGCGGCCCGCCGCGCCTCCTGATTGCGCAGCCAGCCGGCCAGCGCCCGCCGTTCCAGGCTTTGCACGTCGACCGCGAGCTCGGCCCGGACCGGCACCGCCATTTCTGCGGCCGCGGTCGGCGTCGGCGCGCGGCGGTCGGCGGCAAAGTCAATCAGCGTGACGTCGGTCTCGTGGCCGACCGCGGAAATGAGCGGAATAAGGCTGGCCGCCGCCGCCCGCACCACGATCTCTTCGTTGAACGACCACAAATCCTCGAGCGAGCCGCCGCCGCGCGCCACGATCAACAGATCAGGGCGCGGCATCGGCCCCGATTCCGGCAGCGCATTGAAGCCGGCAATGGCGGCGGCCACATCGGCGGCGGAGCCGTCACCTTGGACCCGCACCGGCCAGACCATGACATGGCGCGGGAAACGGTCGGCGAGGCGGTGCAGAATATCGCGAATGACAGCGCCGCTCGGCGAGGTGATGACGCCGATTATCGCCGGCAGATACGGCAGAAGCTGCTTCCTCGCCTCGTCGAACAATCCCTCGGCGGTGAGCCGCCGCTTGCGCTCTTCGAGCAGCGCCATGAGCGCGCCGAGGCCGGCCGGCTCCAGCGTTTCGACCACGATCTGGTATTGCGACCGGCCTGGATACGTGGTCAGCCGCCCGGTGATCACGACTTCGAGGCCGGCTTCGAGCTTGAGCTTGATGCGCGCCGTGGCGCTACGCCAGATCACGCCGGCTATGCAGGCGCGTTCGTCCTTGAGATCGAAATAGACGTGGCCGTTGCCGTGATAGCTGACCTTGCCCAATTCGCCGCGCACCCGGACGTAGCCGTAGGCATCCTCGATGGTGCGTTTGAGCGCCGCCGAGAGCTCAGATACCGTCAGTTCAGGCAGATTGAGGCGTGGTTCGTTCATGGCGTAACGCTGTGATCGGCCTCCGCGCTGTTAGAGCCGCCGGTCCTCCCCGGTCAAGGCCCCTTGGTTGCGACGCTGGTCAAGACCTTTGGACAACCTCCGGCGTGACCTTGCACCGGCCTTCACCCGTGCTACAGGGGCGGCGGCAACCCGTTTCACCCTATGAACATTCTGCTCCTCGGTTCCGGCGGACGCGAGCATGCGCTGGCCTGGAAGATGGCGGCAAGTCCGCTCACCGGCCGGCTCGTCTGTGCCCCCGGCAATGCCGGCATCGCCCATGAGGCGGAGTGCATCACGCTCGACGTCGCCGATCACGCCGCCGTGATCGCGTTTTGCCGCCAGACCGGCATCGACTTCGTCGTCGTCGGCCCGGAAGCGCCGCTCTGCGCCGGCATCGTGGACGATCTGGAAGCCGCCGGCATCAAGGCTTTTGGCCCGAGCCGCGCTGCGGCGCAGCTCGAAGGCTCCAAAGGCTTCACCAAGGATTTGTGCCGGTCGGCAGGCATACCGACAGCGTCCTATGAGCGTTTCCGCACGGTTGCCGAGGCCAAGGCTTACGTGCGCGCGCGCGGCGCCCCGATCGTCGTCAAGGCCGACGGACTCGCCGCCGGCAAGGGCGTGGTCGTAGCCGAAAGTATCGCCGAGGCCGAAGCCGCTATCGAGATGATACTCGGCGGCGAACTTGGCGCGGCCGGCGCCGAACTCGTCATCGAGGAGTTTCTCGCCGGCGAAGAGGCCTCGTTTTTCGCGCTGTGCGACGGCGAGACCGCGCTGCCGCTGGCGTCGGCGCAGGACCACAAGCGGGCGTTCGACGGCGACAAAGGTCCGAACACCGGCGGCATGGGCGCCTATTCGCCGGCGCCGATCGTCGACGCCGCCATGAGCAGCCGGGTCATGGCGGAAATCGTCGAGCCGACCCTGCGCGCGATGAAGGCCATGGGAGCACCCTACAAGGGCGTGCTCTATGCCGGGCTGATGATCACCGCCGAAGGGCCGAAGCTCATCGAATACAACGTCCGCTTCGGCGATCCGGAATGCCAAGTTCTGATGCCGAGGCTAATGTCGGATCTGGTGCCCGCCTTGCTCGCAAGCTGCGACGGTGTGCTCAAATCGGTTGACCTGCGTTGGTTTCCGGAAGCCGCGCTCACCGTGGTGATGGCGGCCCGCGGCTATCCAGGCTCCTACAGTACAGGCTCCGTGATCGAAGGGCTCGATGCGGCCGCTGCCGTCGAAGGCGTCGAGATATTCCATGCCGGCACCAAACAAGACGGCGACCGCGTTCTCGCCAATGGCGGACGCGTGCTCAACGTCTCGGCGCTCGGCAAGACCGTGCGGGAAGCGCGCGCACGAGCCTACGCGGCCGTTTCCCGCATCCGCTGGCCGGAAGGCTTTTGCCGCACCGACATCGGCTGGCGCGCCGTCGAGCGAGAAAAATAAGCAAGATCAGCTGGGTGGCGTTGTGCTTTGATGTGCGGTATCCGGAGGAAAAGAGCCTCGCGGGAGGATCATGAACGCCACCGACCGTCAGACCACCTTTTCCGGCACCAAGGAAGTGGCCGAGCGGCTGCGGTTCGATGTCGCTCGACTCGAATCCTATCTGCGCGAGCATGTGAAAGGATTCGCCGGACCGATCACGCTCAGCCAATTCAAGGGCGGCCAGTCCAACCCGACCTACCTCGTCGAGACGCCGGGGCGGCGCTATGTGCTGCGCCGCAAACCCCCAGGCAAACTCCTGCCGTCGGCGCACGCGGTCGATCGCGAGCATCGGGTGATCGGCGCGCTTTATGCCCAAGGCTTTCCGGTCGCCGAGCCGATCGTCTATTGCGCCGACGAGGCCGTCATCGGCACCGCGTTTTTCGTCATGTCCCATGTCGAGGGCCGCGTGTTCTGGGAAGCGGAAATGCCGTCGTCGAATCCGGCCGAGCGCGCGCAGGTCTACGACGCGATGAACGCGACGTTGGCGCGGCTCCACAGCTACGATCCGGCTGCAATCGGGCTCGCCGACTATGGGCGCGGCGAGAACTATGTCGCCCGGCAGATCGAGCGCTGGTCGAAGCAATATCGCGCCTCGGAGACCGATAAGATCGAGGACATGGAGCGCCTGATGGCGTGGCTGCCGGCGCATTTGCCGCCGCCGCAGCCGCCGCGGCTGGTGCACGGCGATTATCGCCTCGACAATGTCATCGTCGCGCCCGGCGGGCCAAAGATTTTGGCGGTTCTCGATTGGGAATTATCGACGCTGGGCGATCCGCTTGCCGACTTTTCCTACCACCTGATGCAATGGCATATGCCGCCGTCGGAGGCGGGCACCGGCTCGCTGGTTGGTTTCGATCTGCCCGCGCTCGGCATCCCGTCGCTTGAGGACTATGTCGACACGTATGTGAAACGCACCGGCCTCGACCCCCGCCCCTATCTGGCGGTCTATTCCGCGTACAATTTCTTTCGTATCGCTGCGATCCTGCAAGGCATCGTCGGCCGCGTGCGCGACGGCACCGCAACCAGCGCCGCGGCAGCAGCCAAAGCAACGCTGGTGCGGCCGCTCGCCGCCAAAGCCTGGGAATTCGCCCGCCAGGCGGGCGCGAATTGAGGCGCGACTGCCGATGAAAACCTTCGCGCTCGCGCTCGGTGGCGGCGGCGCGCGCGGGCTGGCGCACATCGCAGTGATCGAGGCGCTCGATGAGATGGGCGTCAAGCCGGTCGCCATCGCCGGCACCTCGATTGGCGCGCTGATCGGCGCTGCCTATGCCGCCGGGATGCGCGGCAAGGATATCCATCACCATGTCATTGCGCTGGCGCACAAGCCCGGCGAAATCCGCCGCCGCCTGATGAAGGCGCGCGCTGGGACACTGGCGCACTTCTTCTCCGGCGCATTCAGCCAGGCGACCCAGGTGGACGCCGAGAAATTTTGTGCGCAATTCCTGCCGGAACAAGTGCCGGCGGATTTTTCGGCGCTGGAAATCCCGCTGACGGTTATGGCGACCGACCTGCATCGTCGCCAGGAAACGCCGCTGTCGAGCGGACCGCTGCATGCGGCGGTCGCCGCCTCGATTGCCATTCCAGGCCTGTTTCGGCCGGTCATCGTCGACAGCCGCATCTTGATCGATGGCGGCACCACCAATCCGCTGCCGTTCGACAAGCTCACCGGGCGCGCCGACATCGTCGTAGCCGTCGATCTGTTCGGCGCGCCTGGGGCCGAACGGGTCGACATGCCGAGCACCTGGGAGTGCGTTTACACGACGATCCTGGTGATGGGCGGCGCCATCGTTGCCGCCAAGCTCGCCCATGCCGCGCCGGATCTTTTGATCCGGCCCAATGTCGGCATCTTCCGTACGCTCGACTTCTATCAGGCAACGGCGATCTTGCGGTCGGCCGAGGCGACCAAGGCCGTCGTGAAGGAACGGCTCGGCGCGTTGCTCACGGGCAAAGACTAGCGCCGCTCCTGGAAGAACGCCTTGAGGAGCGCGGAAGCTTCCACCTCCCCCAGGCCGCCATAGACTTCGGGCCGATGGTGGCAAGCGGGCGAAGCGAAGAATTTCACGCCGTTATCGACCGCACCGCCCTTCGGATCGGCCGCGCCATAATAGAGACGCCGGATGCGCGCGAACGCCATGGCGCCGGCGCACATCGCGCAGGGCTCGAGCGTGACATAGAGGTCGCAGTCCGCCAGCCGTTCCGAGCCAAGGACGCCGCCCGCCGCGCGGATGGCGACAAGCTCGGCATGGGCCGTTGGGTCATGATCGGCGAGCGTGCGATTGCCGGCGCGCGCGACGACACCGCCGTCGCGCACAATGACGCAGCCGACCGGAACTTCGCCCCGTTCCCCGGCGCCGCGGGCTTCCTCCAGCGCGATATCCATGAATGAAGCCATATCCGTCACTGCCTGGCCAATTGCCTGATCGACCGTCCGGGTCTATTGCCGGACGCGTGATGGACGACAACAGCAAATTCGACAAGGGCGGCGAACGCATCGCCAAGGTGATTGCCCGCGCCGGTCTTGCCTCGCGGCGCGAGGCGGAAGAATGGATCGCCGCCGGGCGGGTCGCCGTCAACGACGCGGTGATCCGCTCGCCCGCGCTCAACGTCATCGCGCGCGACCGGGTCAGCGTCGACGGCGCGCCATTGCCGGCGCGCGAGCGTACCCGGCTGTTCCTCTATCACAAGCCGCGGGGCTTACTGACCGCGCGCACCGACCCGCGAGGCCGGCCGACCATCTTTGCGCATTTGCCCAAAGAGCTGCCGCGCCTCATCAGCGTCGGCCGGCTCGATTTCAATACGGAAGGGCTTCTTCTTCTCACCAATGATGGCGCCCTCGCCCGCGTCCTCGAATTGCCGACGACCGGCTGGCTGCGGCGCTATCGCGTGCGCGCGCACGGCGCGGTGACGCAGCCGCAGCTCGACGAATTGCGCGCCGGCGTGACCATCGACGGCATCCACTACCGGGAGATCGAAGCGACCCTCGACCGCGTCCAGGGCTCGAACCTGTGGCTCACGTTCGCCATCCGCGAAGGCAAGAACCGCGAAGTGCGCAACATCCTCGGCCATCTCGGCCTGACCGTCACCCGGCTCATCCGCGTTTCATTCGGTCCGTTTCAGCTCAGCGAGCTCGCCGAAGGGGCCGTCGAAGAAGTCCGCACCCGCGTGCTGCGCGAGCAGCTCGGCGAACGTGTCGCCGCCCTTTCCGGCGCGGATTTTTCGGCGCCGGTCATCCCTCCCCCGCCGCCCGAAAAGGAAGAGAGGCCACCCCGCGACGGGCGGCAAAGATCGGCACGCCCCGGATCGAGGCCGGATAAGGCGGCGCGCGATAAGCCGAAAAATCGCAAATCGACCAAACGCGAAGTCACCGAGCCATTCTTGGCGCACGCGTGAGGCGGAGCGTCCGGGCAAAAAGCTGCAGCGGAAATTTCGCGGCGCCCGCCGCGATAACGCGACGCGAAGCGAACGCTCGACCGAAGCGCCGCGCGCCGGCCTCCTCACCGACCGCAAGGGCCGCCGCGTGCTGGTCGAGCGCGTCGGTCAGGCGCCAAAGCCCGAACCGACCAAGATTGAAGCCGGCAAGGATCGCAAAGGTGCTTGGCGCGGCCGCGGCCGGCCATCCGACCGCGCTTCCGGCCCGCGGCCGCACCATCCGCGCCATCCCCGAGGGCGTTAATGCGCGTGGTCGGTGGGCGGCTGCGCGGACGCGCGATTGCCGCGCCGAAGTCAAAGACGATCCGGCCGACTGCCGACCGCCTGCGCGAGTCGCTGTTCAACATTCTCACCCACGCGTTCGACGATCCCGTAACGGGAGCGCGCGTGCTCGACCTCTTCGCGGGTACCGGGGCGCTCGGCATCGAAGCGTTGTCGCGTGGCGCTGCATTCGTGCAGTTCGTTGACGACGGCGCCGAAGCACGCGCGCTGCTGCGCGAGAATACCGCCACACTCGGCCTCGGCGGGACCTCGCGGATTTTCCGCCGCGACGCGACCAAGCTTGGCGACGCCCACCCGGCCGCGCCGTTTTCGCTGGTCTTCCTCGATCCGCCGTACGGTCATGGCCTCGCAACGGCAGCGCTGGCCGCGGCGCGCACCGGCGGATGGCTGACCCCCGACGCATTGGTGGTCGTTGAAGAGGCGGTTAAGGCGCAATTCGCCGCGCCCGTGGAATTTAGCGAAATCGACCGGCGGCGCTATGACGATACCGAGTTCGTTTTTCTGCGACCGAACTAACGCCGGCCAAACAGGCGCTCGATGTCGGTGAGCTTTAATTCCACATAGGTCGGACGGCCGTGATTGCACTGGCCAGAATTGGGCGTGACTTCCATCTCCCGCAGCAGCGCGTTCATCTCTTGCGCTTTAAGCCTGCGCCCAGCGCGCACCGAGCCGTAACAGGCCATGGTCGCGGCGACGTGCATGAGGCGGCGCTCGAGCGGCAACGCTTCATCCCATTCGCTGATATGCTCGGCCAAGTCGCGGACAAGACCCGCGCCGTCGATTTCGCCGAGCAGCGCCGGCGTCTCGCGCAGCGCCACGGCGCCTGGGCCGAAGGATTCGAGGACAAGACCGTAGCGCGCAAGTTCCCCGGCATGCGCGAGTAGATTTGTCACATCCGCCTCGTCGAGCTCGACGATGTCGGGGATGAGCAGAATCTGGCGAGCAATCCCGTTCCGGTCGATCGCCGCCTTGAGTTTCTCATAGACGATACGTTCGTGGGCGGCATGTTGATCGACGACGATCAGACCGTCGCGCGTCTGCGCCACGATGTAGGTGTCGTGCACCTGCGCGCAGGCGGCGCCGAGGGGGTGGTCCAGCGTGTCGGCGCCCGGCGCGGCGAAGCCGGCCACGGCTTCGGCGCCGACGCCCGCGGCAAAGTCGACCCCGACCGCCGGGCCGCCGACGTCGAACGCGGCTTGCGCCGCTTCGGCAAAGCCGCCGCTGCGCGCGAAAGCAGGCACCCGACGCAGATCGCTGGGCCGTGACGGCGAACGCCGCCAATCGAACCCTCCGCCACTTGCCGGGATGGGATGGCGCGGGAATGCCGGGCGAAACGCGGCGATGGTCGCGCTGCCGCCGGTCGTCGCCGCGCGGCTCGCTTCGCGGGCCAGCGCAGCCTTGAGCGCATGGACGATCAAGGCGCGCACCAGGCCGCCGTTGCGGAACCGCACCTCGGTTTTCGCGGGATGCACATTGACGTCGACCTCGCGCGCGGCGAGCGTGACGAACAGGGCGACCAGCGGATGGCGGTCGCGCGGCAGATAGTCGGCATAGGCGGCGCGCACGGCGCCAAGCAGGAGCTTGTCGCGCACCGCGCGGCCATTGACGAAGAGATATTGGCCGAGCGCATTGGCGCGCGTGAGCGTCGGCAAGGCGGCAAAGCCTTCTATCGTGACGCCCTCACGCTCGGCTGCCACCTCGACGGCGTTGGCGCGGAAATCGGCGCCCAGCACGTCGCCGAGCCGGGTCAGGCGGCCGGTCGCGCCGGGTAGCGTCGCCGCCAGCGTGATGGGCGTGCGTTCCTCGCCGGCGAGCGTAAACGCAACATCCGGCCGGCTCATCGCCAGCCGTCGCACCACCTCGCGCACAGCCTCCGCCTCGGTGCGATCGAGCTTGAGGAATTTCAATCGCGCCGGCGTCGCGTAAAACAGGTCGCGCACGTCGACCCGCGTACCTTCGCCGAGGGCGGCGGGCTTGAGCTCCGACTTCGCGCCGGCGTCGACCTCGATCGACCAGGCGTGCGGCTCGCTGCGGTGTCGCGTGGCAATGCCGAGCCGCGCTACGGCGCCGATCGACGGCAAAGCTTCGCCGCGGAAACCGAGTGTGTCGATCGCGACGAGATCGTCGCCGGCAAGCTTCGAGGTGGCATGACGATCGACCGCAAGCGCGAGATCAGCCCGCGTCATGCCCTCGCCGTCGTCGGCCACGCGAATGAGCCGTCGGCCGCCGCCATCGGTGAGCACATCGACCCGGCTCGCGCCGGCATCGAGCGCATTCTCGACCAGCTCTTTCACCACGCTCGCGGGACGCTCGACCACCTCGCCGGCGGCGATGCGGTTGACGATGGCTTCGGAAAGCTGGCGGACGGGCATGCGCGACTCGCTGCGAAAGCTTGAGTCTAACGGCGCATGGGGCTCTGTGGGAGAGGCTGCCCGGCAAATAGCCCAGTGGCGAACAGCACGGTGGCGAATAGCACGGTGGCGAATAGCACGGTGGCGAGCAGCGAATAGCGGCGACACCACACCGGTCCATTCGCCACCCACCATTTGCGGCAAGAAGCGCCCGGCGCGGCAGCCGCAATGCCTACTTCGACCAGCCGTGATGAACGTCGAAGATGCGCGCCGCCTCCGAGACATGGGGCAACTCGAAGATTCCAGGCTCGCCAAGCGCGATCTTGGTGTCGTCGTAGCCGGCCTGCCAATGCTCTTCCATCGCGGCGCGGGAGAATTCGAACGTCTTGCCGGCCGTTTCATACTTGTTCGATTGGTACTTCAACTGCACCACGGTCGCGACCTTGACGTGCGCTTCCTGGGCGAGGAATTGCACCTCGGGATCGTTCTGGCAGACCTCGGGTAGCTGATCGAGGAACCGCGACAGCGCGTGGCGGAATTTCTGCGTCTTCTTGTATTGCTCGAGCGTGATGTTCAGCCGGCTGGCGCTGTGAATTTCCAAGGCGCGCAGATTGGCCGACGGAATATCGAGCGGCACTTCGCCGTTCGCATCCCAAAGATCAACCTGGAACACCAGCGCGCTGTAGCGCGGCCGGTCGTCGATGACGTATTGCATCGGCGAGTTCGAGACGACGGCGCCGTCCCAATAGTATTCGCCGTCGATCTCGGTCGGCGGAAATCCGGGCGGAAGTGAAGCGCTCGCCATGACATGCGCCGGCGTGATCGGCCGCTGCAGGTTGTCGAAATAGACCGGTGCGCCGGTCCGCACATTCGTGGCAGCCACGCTGAACCGTATCGGCCTGGAATTGATCAAATCAAAATCGACCAGGCGCGCCAGCGTCGCGTGCAACGGAGCGGTATCATAGTAACTCACGAGTTCGGGATTTTCCGCGGCGGAACTCACCGGCGGAAACGGCCGCGGCGTGAAGAAGTCCGGCGCGCCGTGAAACATAGTGGCGAACGCGCTGATTCTGTTGGTCCAGTAACGGGCCTGGCCGTTGCCGTTCCACGGCAGCTGCGAAAACCACGGGATATTTGGAATCCGGATCGGCGGTTCGGTGACCGCTTCCCAGAAATCGCGCAATCGTTCGACACGGCGTTCAGGCGGATTGCCGGCGAGCAGCGCACCATTGATGCCGCCGATCGACGTGCCGCAAATCCATTGCACGTCGATATTGGCTTCGTAAATCGCCTGATAGACGCCGCCTTGATAGGCCCCTAACGCGCCGCCCCCTTGAAGGACCAGCGCCACGCGCTCGAACGGGAGAATACGCTTTGCCCCTTGGATCACATGTTCCAGCGAGGGTGCCTGGTTCATCAACGTCTCCTGTGCTTCCAGCAGATTTGGCCCGGGATCAATCCGCGGTTACCGCCGCCACTCGCCGAATGCACACACGCAAATTCACCGACCTTCCGTGTTTCGGATTAGGTCCGGTCAGGGGCATTTCCTCTGCCGGGAGCTATGCGCAGAAGTTGCGACGCGCAAGCATCAGATCGATACAAATAATTGATTGCAATGAGACAAAAGTGACCGGCCGGTCGCAAATCATACGTATTAATGGCCGCGCTGTGACCGACGCTGCCCACGATTCGGGCGCGCCTAAAAACTGCTCAATCGATGGCCGGCCCGACGCGCCGTTGCCGCTTGAGGCCAGCGCGGTGCTTCTTGGCCTCGACCCGGCGCTCGCGTGAGGCCTTTGGCGGTTTGGTCGGCCGCCGCACCCGCGGCTCGATCGCGGCGCGGCGAATAAGATCGATGAGGCGATCGAGCGCATCCTGACGATTGCGGCCTTGGGTGCGGTGACTTTGCGCGATGATCACCAGCACGCCATCGCGCGTCAGCCGGCCTCCGGCGAGTCGTTCGAGCCGCTCGCGCACCCGCGCCGGCAGCGACGGCGATGACCGCACGTCAAAGCGAAGCTGAACCGCGGTGGCGAGCTTGTTGACGTTTTGCCCGCCCGGCCCCGAAGCGCGGACAAAGCTTTCTTCGATCTCGCTCTCGTCGATGCTGATATGGGAGGTGACGCGGATCATCGCGCCGCGAACCTAGCGCGGATCGCGCCGCAGCGAAATCCGCGCCGCGCCGGCTACTGCGCGCCGGTCGAAGCAAGCCCCTCCGGCCGACCGGCCACAGTCACCAGCAAGCCGCCATCGAGCAGCCGTTTGGCGACACGCTTGGCATCGTCGAGCGTCACCGCGTTGATCATCTCAGGGCGCCGCGCGAAGTAATCGATGCCAAGGCCGTCGAGCTGCAATTGCACCAGCAGCGCCGCGATCTTGCTCGAGGTGTCGAGATTGAGCGCGAACGAGCCGTTGAGATAGGCCTTGGCCTTGGCGAGTTCGTCGGCGGTCGGCCCGCTTTCGGCCAACCGATGGATTTCCTTGTCGATGACATCGAGCGTTTCGCCGGCCCGGTCGGCGCGCGTTGCGGTGCCGCCCAGGAAGAGCGCGCTGTGATTGAGCCATACCAGGCTGTCGTAAACCGAGTAGGCCAGACCGCGCTTCTCGCGCACTTCTTGGTAAAGCCGCGAGGAGAAAGCGCCGCCGCCGAGGATGTGGTTTACGATATAGGCGGCCATGAAATCCGGATCCTTGCGCGCGATACCGAGGCCGCCGAACGTCACCACGGCCTGCGGCACGTCCAGTTTCACCACGATGCGGCGGCCAAGGCCCTGCGGCGAGACATTTGCCACCGGCTTGAGGTCCGGTTCTGCCGGCAGCGCGCCGAACACGCGGTCGAGCATCGTCTTCACCGCTTCGGCATCGATGTCGCCGACGACGGCGACTTTTAGGTTGGAACGCGCCAGGACCCGCCGGGTGTAATCCTTGAGATCGTCGACGGTGATGGTCGGCACCGATTCCAAGGTGCCATTGACCGGACGGCCATAGGGATGATCGGCGAACGCCGTCTGCCACCAGCGCAGATTGGCGATATCGGTCGGGCTGGTGGTGGCCCGCCGCAGATTGGAGAGAATCTGGGCGCGGACGATTTCGACGTCGGTCTGGTCGAAACGCGGCGCCGTCAGCGAAAGCCGCAGATAATCGAACGCCTCGTCGCGATTCTGGGAGAGTGTGCGCAGCGTGCCGCGCAACGTGTCGCGTTCCGCCTGAAAGCCCAATTCAATGGCCTTGCGCTCGAGGCGAGCGTGAAAGGTTTTCGAAATCAAGCTCGCCGGCGCCTTCATCGAGCAGCGACGCGACCAAGCTCGCGGTGCCTGCCTTGCCAGCACCATCCTGGACGCCGCCGCCGCCGAAGGCGAAGTCGACGGCGATCATCGGGACCGCCGGCTCGTGCACCAGCCAGGCTTCGATGCCGCCTGGACTGACAACCCGCTCGATGGTCGTTGCCAATGCCGGCGCGGCGAAAAGCGGTAGCGCCAAAACCGCAGCGATAACGCGGCGCTGGACGGAGGCAGAAAAGGCCGACGCCATCATTGTCACGTGCGATCCTCCATCGAGTGAAAGCTATTCACGAGATATCCCGTTACCGATGCTTTGCGGTTGATCCACGTGCGCGCCGCCTCGCGCACCGCGTCCGCGCTCACCGCGCGGATAGCCTCCGGCCAATTGCGGACCATATCGACTGTCTCGCCGGTCGCCAGCGCCGCGCCATACCAGCGCGCCAGCGTCGCCTGATTGTCCTGCGCATAAACGGCGTCGGCGATCAGCCGGTTCTTGGCGAGATCGAGTTCGTCGGCGGTGACACCGTGTTCGCTCACATCGGCCAACACTGCGTCGATAGCCGCCTCCACATCGCGCAGCGTCTTGCCCTGCTTCGGCGTGCCGAACACGCCAAACTTGCCATAGTCGAGCGCCGTCCCCGAATAATAGGCGCCGGCATTGAGCGCCACGCCCTGCTCGACGACGAGGGCGCGATAGAGACGGCTGTTCGAGCCAGAGCCGAGCACGTGCGCCAAGACTTCGAGCGCCTCGCTCTCGCCGGGCTTGGCGTTGGTCCGCGACGGCGCAAGATAGTAGCGATTGACGCTCGGCTGCTCGACCCGGGCATCGGCAAGCGTCACCGTGCGCGGAGCTTCTTGCGGCGGCTCTTTCGGCCGCTGCCGCGGCGCGATTTCGGCGCGGCGTGCGATCTTGCCGTAGGTTTCCTCCGCGTCGGCCTTGACCTCTTCGGAGCGTCACGTCGCCGGCGATGACGACGACCGCGTTGTTCGGCGTGTAGAAGCGCCGGTAGAAGGCCAGCGCATCGTTACGGTCGAGGCTTTCGATCTCCGGCCGCCAGCCGATCGTCGGCCGGCCGTAGGGATGGTTGAGATAGAGCGCGGCATCCATCTGCTCGGCGAGGCGGCTGTTCGGGTTGTTGGCGACCCGCATATTCTGCTCTTCGAGCACGACGTTCAGCTCGGGCCGCACGACATCGTCGGTTAGAACCAAGCCGGCGATGCGGTCGGCCTCGAACGCCATCATTTGTTTGAGATGCTCGCGCGGCACGCGCTGGAAGAAGCCGGTATAGTCGCTCGAGGTAAACGCGTTCTCCTGCCCGCCGATGGCGGCAACTTCCTGCGAAAAGCTGTTGCCCGGATTCCGCACGGTGCCTTTGAACATCAGATGTTCGAGGAAGTGCGCCAGACCGGACTTGCCCGGCACCTCGTCGGCGGCACCGACCTTGTACCAGATCATATGGGTCACGACCGGAGCGCGATGATCCGGCACGACGACCACTTCAAGCCCGTTGGCCAAGGTAAAATGGGAAACCCCGGCGTCGGGCGCGGCGCTCGCCGCGGGCGACACAGTGGCGAACCACGCCGTGGACACGGCAAAAACCAGCGGCAGCGCTTTGAACGCGGTCTTGAAAACGGTCTTGGACACGTAGATAGCCTCCGTCGGTAGCCTCGGAAAACTTCGCAAACGTCCCCGCGCGCCGTCCCGGCGAGCGACATCCAAGTCGAATGCCAACAGCCGAAGCAACTAACGTGCCGTTGCTTCGTCCAAGCGGGCCGCCCCGCAAGGCAACTTTACTGAAAGTTCCACAAGCCGCAGCCTGTCGCGGTCATTTCCCCGGCTGAGCACTCGGCTGCGTCAGCGGCGTCATCATCATGTCCTGTGCGGTCGGCTTGCCCTTTTTATCCGGGCTGATGCCGTACGGCTGCTCGGGCGACGGTATCCGGTAGCCTGCCGGCGGCTCGGTAAGATCCTGGCGAACCGGTTCGCCGGCAAAGGTGCCGTATTCTTCTTTGGAGAACCACCCCATCGGGTTGTACCAGGGCTTTTTCTCGTACGGCGGATTCGGGTTCTGCACGGCGGTCGCTGGAATGACCTCGGTCTTGGATTTCGCGTGCTTGATCGTTTTGGCCGTACCGCTCGGCCAGTTCGCGGCCGGCGCCGCCGGATCGGCCACAGGGGGCGGCAGATCGCGGCTCGGCGGCACGACGAGCGGCGGGCGCTCGATGTAGTTAATGTCCGAATTCGGCTCGGGCGTGGAATTGACGCCGACCGATTTCATGAGCCTGCTCCAGATGCCCTGGTTGTCGCTACCGGAGGTCTGCGCCAAGGCGGCCGGCGCGTTGAGGCTTGCGATCAGTCCAAGCAGCGCAGCGCCGGCAACAACACGCCGCAGCGCGCGCACCCTCTGGCCGGTCATGCGGCCGCGACTTCGATCTGGCGGCATACTCTCACCCGAAGTGCCCGTGCGGCACGCCCCACAGCGATTCCTTTTATCCGGGATCAGGGCGCTTTTGCGGCGATCCCGCCCGAAGCGAATCGTACAGCAGGCCTGCGACACCGGCGACAATGGCCGCGTCGGCGAGGTTAAAGACGTACCAGTGGAAGCTCCAACTGGCCGTTTGAACATGAAAAAGCACAAAATCCATGACGCCCGGCCAGTGCAGGCTGTCGATGGCGTTGCCGACCGCCCCGCCGATGATGAGGCCAAGCGCCACAGCCGTCAGGCGCGATGATACCCGCGCCAGCCAAATCCAGAGGAATATGACCGCCACCGCCTTGAACGCGAGCAGCGCCCAGGCACCCAGCGATCCTTTTTGCTGGAACAGCCCGTAGCTGATCCCGGTATTCCAGGTGACCACGAGATCGATGAATGGCGTGACCGCCGTCCGGCCGCGGCTCTCAAGATCGAATACGTATAGCAGCCAGAGCTTCGATGCCTGGTCGATGCAGCCGGCGAGCAACGCAACGCCAAGACCCCATACGCTCAACGGCCCCCAGGCATAGGATCGCCGCGCACGCGCTTGCGCCGCCTCCGCCATTCTCGGTCCCCTACTCGGCCGCCTTGCGCATGGCGTCCCATTCGCGCAGCGCTTGAGCGTCACGCGGCGTCACGTCGGGATATTGCGGATCGGTGCCGACGGCGGGCGAAATTTTCCAGGAGCGGGCGCATTTGCGGCCTTCGGCCAAGCGCGGCTCGACCGCAACCCCGGCCACGTCGTCGAGCCGGAACGCCGACGCCGGCCCCTCGCCTTCGACCAAGCGTGGCGTCGGACGTGATGCACAATTCGGCGAGATCGGCGTCGGCGGCGATGCCGAAAAGATCGGGATCCGCGACATAGACGATCGGCGCGGCTTCAAGCGACGAGCCGATGCGCTTGCCGGCACGCTCGAGTTCGAGCGCGCCGGTGACGACGCGGCGCAAGTTGCGCAGCTTGCGCCATTTCTCCGCCAGCGCATCGTCACGCCAGGACGCCGGCACGGCCGCGAAAGCTTCCAGGTGCACCGACGTGGCGTTCGGATCGCGCGCGAGCCATGCCTCCTCGGCGGTAAAGCACAGCATGGGCGCGAGCCACGTCACCGTGCAGCGGAACAGATGATCGAGCACGGTGAGGCAAGCCTTGCGTTTGACCGAACTGAATACGGGTCGCAATAAAGGGCATCCCTGCGGATATCGAAATAGAATGCCGAGAGATCGACGGTCATAAAGGCGTTGAGCGCGGCGAAGATGCGCTTATAGTCGAAGTCGCCATAAGCGCCGCGAATGAGCGCATCGAGCTCGGTCAGCCGGTGCAGCATCAGCCGTTCAAGCTCCGGCATATGCCCGACGGCGACATGGTCCGCCGCTTCGAAATGCGCCAGATTGCCCAGCATCCAGCGCAGCGTGTTGCGCAGCTTGCGGTAGGTCTCGACGGTGGTCTTGAGGATTTCCGGCCCGATGCGCAGATCGTCGGCATAATCGGCGGCGCAGACCCACATGCGCAGGATGTCGGCGCCTGATTGTTTGATCACGTCCTGCGGCGCGATGACGTTGCCAAGTGATTTCGACATTTTGCGGCCGTTCTCGTCAAGCACAAAGCCGTGGGTGAGAACGATGTCGAACGGCGCGCGCCCGCGCGTGCCGCAGGATTCGAGCAGCGACGATTGAAACCAGCCGCGATGCTGGTCGGAGCCCTCCAGATACATCACGACTTCGTCGCCGCCGTCGGCTTTGCGTTTGATGTGGGCGAGCGCGGGAAAGTGCTTTTCGTCTTCCAGCACGAAGGCGTGGGTCGAGCCGGAATCGAACCAGACATCGAGAATGTCGTCGACTTTCTGCCAGCCCTCGTTGGCAAGCTTGCCAAGAAAACGCTCGCGCGCGCCCGGCGCATACCAGGCGTCGGCGCCCTCCTCCTCGAAGGCGTCGATGATCCGCACATTCACGTCAGGATCGTTGAGAATCTCGACCGAGCCGTCGGCATTCTCCTTGATGAACACGGTGATCGGCACGCCCCAGGCGCGCTGGCGCGAGATCACCCAATCGGGCCGATTTTCGACCATGCCGTTGATGCGGTGCTCGCCCTGCGCCGGCACCCAGCGCGTCGCCGCGATCGCCGTCTTGGCGAGCTGCCGCAGCGTCAGGCCGTGGCTCGCGCCGTGCCGCTCAAGAGCGCGATGGGCTTATCCATGGCGATAAACCATTGCGGCGTATTGCGGAAGATCACCGGCTTTTTCGAGCGCCACGAATGCGGATATTGATGCTTGAGCCGGCCGCGCGCGATCAGCATGCCGGCGTCGATCAGCGCCTTGATCACCGCTTCGTTGGCGTCGCCCTTCTCGCCTTTTTCGGTGAGCACCCGCTTGCCGGTGAAGCCGGGCGCCTGCTCGGTGAAGCGCCCGTCGGCATCGACCGTGTACGGGATCGCCGTGTTGATGCCGCGCGCCGCAAGTTCGCGCGCATTTGCGGTCCAAATGTCGAAGTCTTCGCGGCCGTGGCCGGGCGCGGTGTGAACGAAGCCGGTGCCAGTGTCGTCGGTGACATGATCGCCGGCCAGCAGTGGGACTGTTAAACTCGTAGCCCTTATCGAAACTCGCTGAGAGGATGCTCGCACAGCAGATCGCGCGAGTTCATCGGGTGAAACGGTCCTTAGCCTCTTGAACGCGGTGACGCGCGCTTGGCGAAAAACATCGATCGCTAGTTTGTCGGCAAGAACAAACCGGTCGCCGCGCTTGGCCCAATTGTCCGTCGGCGCGTCGACGACTTCGTAAAGCCCGTACTCGATTTTCGGCGAATAGCTGATCGCCCGGTTGCCTGGGATGGTCCAAGGCGTGGTGGTCCAGATAACGACGGATGCAGATCGAAGCCAAGCCGAACTTCTCATCACGGGCATGTTTGTCGACTTGGACGACCTCCTGCTCGGCGCCGGCAGCGATGCGGACCGGAAACTTCACCCACACGGTGTCGGACATGTAATCCTCGTACTCGACCTCGGCTTCGGCGAGCGCGGTCTTCTCCACCACCGACCACATCACCGGCTTACTGCCGCGATAGAGCGTGCCGTTCGCGCGCGAACTTCATCAGCTCGCGCGCGATCTGCGCCTCGGCGTAAAAATCCATCGTGGTGTAGGGATGGGCCCAGTCGCCGACCACGCCGAGCCGCTCAAACTCGTCGCGCTGCACATCGATCCAATGCTCGGCGAAGGCGCGGCACTCCTTGCGGAACTCGACCAACGCGGCCGGGTCGGAGAGGTCCGGCTTCGGCTTGCCTTTGGCGCGGTAATTTTCCTCCTCGATCTTCCATTCAATCGGCAGGCCGTGGCAGTCCCAACCCGGCACATAGTTCGAATCGAAGCCGAGCATCTGCTGGCTCTTGGTCACCACGTCCTTGAGGATCTTGTTGAGCGCGTGCCCGATATGGATGTTGCCGTTGGCATAGGGCGGCCCATCATGAAGGATAAAGCGCGGCCGGCCTTTGCCGGCGGCGCGCAACCGGCCGTAGAGGTCGAGGCTCCGCCAGCGGTTGAGGATTTCCGGCTCTTTCTGCGGCAAGCCGGCGCGCATCGGGAAATCGGTCTTGAGCAGAAACAGGGTTTCGCTGTAATCGCCCGCTTTTGTCGACGTGTCGGTCATGGCGCGCCTTCTAACAAGCCCGCGGCGCGGCGCAAAGGGCTCTCGCCGGAACGCAGCCCAAGACTAGCAGCCCAAGACTATTGGGGAACTGCTGGCCCGGATTTGGCGTTAGCGTAAGTGACTTAGCACCCACGACGTGGGGTCGGGCGAGGACCGTTCAGTGCAATATTTGCGGCCCACCCGTGACGTGCGCCCCACGCTCGCTATCAGCGATCCGCAGCCAATGCCGAATGTTGGCGGCATCTGGGCATCGCTCGGCCGCTTGGCGTCGATCGGCACTTTCCTCCTGCTGTTCGGGGCATTCCTCTATTTCGGCCGCGCCATCCTGTTGCCGGTCTTTTCGGCCGGCGTCGTCGCGCTGACGCTGGCGCCTTTGGTCAAGGTCGGCGATCGTCACGGCATTTCGCCCTGGATCACGGCGGTCCTGATCGTCTTGTTCTGCATCGGAGCCCTGGGCTTGGCGGTAACCGCGATGGCCGGTCCGGTGAGCGAGTGGATCGGGCGTGCGCCGGAAATCTGGACCAGCATCAAGGATAAGTTCGCCGTGCTCGAACAGCCGATTGCGGCGGCGCGGCAGTTGCAGACCGCCCTGCTCGGCGACGCCGCGCCGTCGAACATCTCTGCGCCGAATATGGTCCTTCCCGTCGTCGCCTTTCTCACGCCCGCGGCCGGCGAGATTTTGTTGTTTTTCGGCGCGCTGTTTTTCTTTCTCGCCGGACAGGTCGAATTGCGCGTCCGCTTCGTCGGGCTGTTCGCCGAGCGCGATTCCAAGCTGCGCTTTCTTAAAATCATGAACGACATCGAAAGGAACCTGACCGGCTATCTGGTCCTGGTGACGATCATCAACGCTACGCTCGGCGCCATCGTCGCAATCGGCGCCCTGCTGCTTGGATTGCCCAACCCGTTGATCTTCGGTCTCCTGGCGGCGTTGCTGAACTATGTGCCCTATGTCGGACCGGCGGTGATGGTCGTCGTTCTGTTCGGCGTCGGCCTCGTCACGTTTGCCTCGCTCGGCCATGCCTTGCTGGCGCCGCTCGGCTTTATCGCGCTGACCACCACCGAAGGCCATTTCATCACCCCGACCATCATCGGCCGCCGGATCACGCTCAATCCGCTGATGATTTTTCTCGCACTGGCTTTTTGGACGTGGCTGTGGGGCCCGGTCGGGGCGTTCCTCGCCGCGCCAGTGTCGATCGTGGGGCTCGTCGTCTTCAATCATTTGTTTCCGGACGACGACGTCAAACTTCCAGATTGAAGGGAACTTTTGGGGCGCCTATATGATTGTCGCGGCGAAATAGCACTCAAGGCATTGGAGAGACGTCATGAACACCGCGTCAACGGCCAAGGACGCGCGCGAGACCGTGCGCGAAGCGGCGTCGGAAACATCCGCCGACGTTCAGGGCGATTTGCACAAGCTGCGGGAAGAATTTCACCGGCTGGCAGACCAGGTGGCGGAGATGCTCGCCAGCCGCGGCAACGCCGCGTGGCGTCGCGCAAAATCGAGTGTCGACGAGGTGGTCGCCGACGCCCAGGACAAAGGGCGCGATGCCGCAAGCGCGGTGCGCGAGGTGTCCGATCATTTTGTCGAAGCGATCGACGAATTGATCAAGAAGCGGCCCTATACGACGCTGGCGCTCGTCGCCGGTATCGCCTTCCTGTTCGGAGCGACTTGGCGTAGATAGGCCTAGATAGGACTTGGCGTCGATTTTGCGCCGATAAGAAACCGACCCGCAGCGCGAACGCTCCGCAAGGATTTCCATGCTCAAAAGCTGGATGCGCGACATCACGCTCTCGCTGCAGGCCAAGAGCGGCGTTACGCCGGCGCTGTTCGTCTGGATCGCGATCATCGCGGTGGCGTTGGTGACGGCTTTTGCCTTCCTCTGCGTCGCCGGCTATGCGTGGCTTTCATTGCAACTGGGCGCCGTCTTCGCCGGCCTGGCCATGGCCGGCGTCTTTTTGTTGATCGCTCTGATCGGAGCGATCATTTCCGCGGTAGGGCGGCGCCGCGCCAGAGAGCGCGCGATCCTCGAACGCGCCGCGCGCGCACGCGCCTCGACATCGTGGCTGCTCGATCCGAAAATGCTCGGCGTCGCCATGCAGGCCGGTCGCACGCTCGGCTGGCAGCGCCTCATTCCGGTCGTGCTGCTCGGTTTCCTGGCGGCGCAGTGGCTGCGCGAGAGCCACAAGAGCGAAGCCGACATCGAGAGCTAAAGTTTCTCCGAAGGCCGAGCTACATTTTTCGGGATCACGCCTAGATCGGCGGGAAAACATCGCCGGAGCGCGCCAGCGCTTCGCGCGCCTTGCGTGAATCATCTTTCACCGCCTGTACCAGTTCATCGACCGAGGCAAACATTTCCTCCCCGCGAATCCAGGCAATGAAGGCGACGTCGATTTGCTGGCCGTAGAGGTCGCCGGCAAAGTCGAACAAAAAGACCTCGAGCAGCACGACGCCGCTGTCGAACATCGGCCGGCGGCCGAAATTGGCGACGCCGCCGTAACGGCGGCCGCCGTGGGCGACGCGCACCGCGTAGACGCCATGGCGCAGCCCACAGGCGGCATCGAGACTTACGTTCGCCGTCGGGAAGCCGAGCTCACGGCCGCGTTTGTCGCCATGGATCACCTCCCCCGACACGAACCAGGGAAACCCGAGCCAAGCCGCCGCGTCGTCCAGGCGTCCGTCCGCAAGCGCGGCGCGAATCGGGCCGGACGAGACCGGACGCCCGTCGAGCTCGAAAGGCGCGACCACATCGACGCTGAAGCCGAATTTGCGGCCTTGCGCCGCGAGGAAGTCCGGCGAGCCCGTGCGGTTCTTGCCGAAATGAAAGTTGAAGCCGATCACGGCGCCGCTGATGCCGAAATGCCCGACCAGAATGCGCTCGACGAACTCATCGGCGGTCAAGCTCGCCAGCGCGGCGTCGAACGTCAGGACGATCGCCCCGTCGAGGCCGGTCGAAGCCAGCAGCCGCAATTTGGCGGTCTCGTCGGTCAGCCGAAACAACGGCTCGCCGGGATGGAAAAAGACCCGCGGATGCGGCTCGAAGGTCAGCACCGCCGCCGGTTTGCCGAGGCTGCGGGCGCGATCTTCGGCGGCCGCAATCACCGCGCGATGGCCGCGATGGACGCCGTCGAAATTGCCCATGGCGATGACGGCGCCGTGCAGGGCGCCATCGGGCGCCTGATCGCGCACGACGAGAAAGCGTTGAGGCGTCATGGGTTTCAATTGGTTAACAAGAACCTGCGGGGCCGTTGGTGCCGTCGTGGCCGGGCCGAGTCAAGGGAGCCGAGCCGCGCGGCAAGAACAGAAAGTTGCGCAAATGCGGCAACCGGCAATTAACCCGATTTTCAGCACAGCAATGATAACCGTCGGCTTGTTGCCGCAAGGGACAGGGAATTATGGCTTTCGATCCGTCAATGCCCGTGCTTGTGGTCGACGACTACAACACCATGGTGCGGATTATCCGCAATCTGTTGAAGCAGCTTGGATTCGCCGACGTCGACGACGCCAACGACGGCGCCACGGCGCTCGCCAAGATGCACAGCAAGCGCTACGGCTTGGTGATTTCCGACTGGAACATGGAGCCGATGACCGGCTACGACCTGCTGCGCGAGGTCCGCGCCGATCCCGAGCTGGGCAAGACGCCCTTCATCATGGTGACGGCGGAATCGAAGACCGAAAACGTGATCGCGGCGCGCAAAGCGGGCGTCAACAACTACATCGTCAAGCCGTTCAACGCGCAGACGCTGAAAACCAAGATCGAGTTCTGTTTTCGCCTACCACGGCGACCTGCCGCCGACCTAGGCGCGCGCTCGCAGGATCGTGCGGCTAAGACGCGCCTTACCAGGCAAGCCTGCGCGTGACGGCTTTGGGCGCCACGCCCGCGGCGGCAAACGTTGCGTTCAACCGTGACAGATCCGGGGCGTCGCGGCCGCCGGCCTCCTCGGCATGCAGGCCGGAAACGACGAACAGGCAATCGAGCCCGAACGAAGCCGCGCCTTTGACGTCCGTCCGCACGGAATCGCCAATCGCCAGCACCCGACGGCGTGGCGTTGCGGCGGCGCGAAGCAGCGCGGCTTTGCCCAGCGCCGCCTCATAGATCGGCGCATACGGCTTGCCGCAATAGAGCACCTCGCCGCCAAGCGCCGCATAGGCGTCGGCCAGCGCGCCGGCGCAGTAGACCAGTTCGGCGCCGCGCTCGACGACGATGTCGGGATTGGCGCAGACCATGAACAAAGCGCGCGCGCGCATCGCCGCCAACAGCTCGCGATAATTCTCCGGCGTCTCGATCGCATCGTCGAACAGGCCCGAGCACACCACGTAATCGGCGGTCTCGGCGGGGGCGAAGGTGACGTCAAGACCGGCGAAGATCGACAGATCCCGCGGCGGACCGAGATGGAAGACCCGTTGGGGAAGCCGCGCCTCGACGAGGCCGCGGGTTACGTCGCCCGAACTGACGATCGCGTCATAGGCGTCGCGCGGCACGCCGAGCCGATCGAGTATCCGCAGCACCGACTCGCCGGCGCGCGGCGCGTTGGTGATCAGGATCACGCTGCCGCGATCGGCACGAAACCGCGCCAGCGCGTCGCAGGCCGGCGGAAAGGCGGCGACACCATTGTGCACGACGCCCCAGACGTCGCAGAGAAGGACATCGTAGTCGGGCGCCAGCCGGGCAAAGCTTTCGATGATGTCGGGCAAGGTGTCCGCGACGAAAATTAGGTGAGACGCTTTGGCGCCAGCCGCGTCAATGACGACCGGCCCGGACCAGCTGCGCAAGACCGCCGCGCGACGGGGGCGCGACATCGGCCGGTCGCGCGCCGGCTTCGCCCTTGCCGCCTTCGCCGGCCAGCCCCTGCAGCGCCTCCGCCCGCACCGGGCGCGGCGGCGAGAACAGAAAGCCCTGACCGAAACGCACGTCGTAGTCCAGAAGATCGACCACGGCTGACTTCGCTTTCGATTCGTTCGGCGATCAGATCGATGCCGAAGCGGCCGAGCAAATCGGAGAAGTCGGCCGGATGAATATTGGACGTGGCGCTGCCGGCCCGGTTGAGCAGCAACGCCGCCGGCACCTTGATGAAGCGAAAGCCGCGGGCGGTCAATTCGCGCGGTTCGATGCGCAGATCGGCCAGGTTGTCCATGGAGAAACGAAAGCCGCGCTCGGCCAGAGCGGCGAGGCTCTCATGCTCGATCGGCCCCATCGTGCGGACCGCATTTTGGGTGAACTCGAACACCAGCGATGGAGCGATGGCGCGGTTGGCCTCCATGAAGTCGAGCAATTGCGGAAATCCGGCATCGGTCAGGGTCGCCGCCGCAAGATTGCAGAACAGGCCGATGTCGCGGTTCTTGAGAAGGAGCCGCCGCACCACTTGGACGCATCGCAGCACCGAGAGGTTATCGAGCTTCGGCAGCAGCGAACCGGCCTCGGCGTAGGGCAGGAAATCGCCGGCCGCGACCATTTCGCCGCTCCCGGCACTGAGCCGCGACAGCGCTTCGTAGTAGCGCACCTTGCGCTGCGGCAAAGTCACGATCGGCTGCAGGTAGAGATCGATCCGCTGGGCGTCGATGCCGCCGCGGACCGCGGCAATGATGGCGTCTCGGTCGAGGCCATCGAAGGCCGGGATCTTCGGCAATCCCGACACCGCGGGCGCGGCGGCCGCCGGTGCGGCGTCCCTGCCCTGGCCGGGCGCAGCTGCCGACAAAGGCTCCGCTGCGGCCGGCGCGGCATGAATGGCGGTCCGCTCGCCGCCGAGCGCAATCTCATGCTGGGCGACGGATTCGGCGAGCTGCCTGACCAGCCGCGAGAGCTCCTCGATTTCGTCGGCCAGCGGCTGGGTCGCCGATACCGCCTTGCCGACAACCGTGTCGACCCTAGCTTTCCATGGCGGTCAGGCGGCGTCCGAACTCCGCGATCTGACGCGCCATATCGCCCGATCCGCGCGCAATGCTGGAAACCTGATCGCTCACCTCGGCGCGGTCGCGCTTGCGGCCGGCGACAGCGTTATAGATCGCAAGCACGGTCAGGACGCCGAGCGCCATCAGCGCGGAATTGACGGCGGAGAACCCAAACCGGAGAAAAAGCACCGCGCCCAGCGAGGCGGCGATGAGCATCATGCATGTCGCGACGAAAATGGCGCTGATGCGCACCATGGGGATCCCAATGCCGGAGATGATTCGCCTCCGGGCGGTATCAGTGTCCACAAGCGCTGCGCCGCCGCAAGTCCGCTCGCGCGCTTGGCAGCGCGAAGAATATTGAACTAAGCCACGGCGCGGATGACGCGGGCCACCTTCTCGAAGATTTCGCCGATCTCCGCCTCGCTGACGATCAACGGCGGAGCTATCGCCAGCGTGTCGCCGCTGATGCGGATCACCAGGTCTTCGTCGTGGAACGCACGCTCCATGGCCTCGTAGCCGCGCTCGCCGGGGGCACCGGGCCGCGGCGCGAGATCGATGCCGGCGGCGATGCCGACGGTGCGCACGTCGAGGACGCCCGGCAAACCCTTGAGCGTCATCGCCGCCTCGGCATAGCGCGGTTCGAGGCGCCGCGCCCGCTCGAACAAATTCTCGTCGCGATAGAGGTCAAGCGCCGCGAGGCCGGCGGCGCAGGCCAGAGGATGCGCCGAATAGGTGTAGCCGTGGAACAGTTCGATCGTGTGCTCCGGCCCATGCATGAACGCCTCATAGACGCTCTCGCGCGCGATCACCCCGCCCATCGGCACGGCGCCGGAATTGACGCCTTTGGCGAAGCATAGAAGATCGGGCGTCACGCCATAGCGCTCGGCCGCGAAGGCGTGACCGAGCCGGCCGAAGCCGGTGATAACCTCGTCGAAGATGAGCAGGATGCCGTGCTTGTCGCAGATCGCGCGCAGCCGCTCGAGATAGCCCTTTGGCGGCGGCAGCACGCCGGTCGAGCCGGCCATCGGCTCGACGATCACCGCGGCGATGGTGGAGGCGCTATGCAGCGCGACGATGCGTTCGAGCTCATCGGCAAGATGCCCGCCCCATGCCGGCTCGCCTTTGGTGAAGGCTTGGTGCTCACGGCTATAGGTCGCCGGCAAATGGTCGACGCCGGTAAGGAGCGTGCCGAAGAATTTGCGGTTGTTGACAATGCCGCCGACCGAAATGCCGCCGAAGCCGACGCCGTGATAGCCGCGCTCGCGGCCGATCAGGCGGGTGCGGGCGCCATCGCCGCGCACATTGTGATAGGCGAGCGCGATCTTGAGCGCGGTATCGACCGCCTCCGAGCCCGAATTGCAGAAAAACACCCGGTTGAGATCGCCCGGCGCCAGGGCGGCGATCCGGCTCGCCAGCTCAAACGATTTGGCATGGGCGAAGTGGAAGGCCGCCGCATAGTCGAGCTCCGCCGCCTGCCGCTGGATGGCGGCGACGATCGGATCGCGGTTATGGCCGGCGTTGCTGCACCACAGGCCGGCAAGGCCGTCGACCACCGCACGTCCATCAGGCGTGAAATAATGCATGCCTTTGGCGCGGGCGATAAGCCGCGGGGCGCGCTTGAAGGCCCTGTTGGGCGTGAACGGCAGCCAAAACGCGTCGAGATCGTTGGTTTGCCGCGCCCGTACGCTTCCGATGTCGGTCATGACTGCCTATCCTTGCGCCTTCCTCGCTCCGACCCGCAAACCGGATATTGCTTATCTCCTCGGAGCTTAAACGCGCCAACGAACTCAATCGAGCAACTTCAATTCTGCGCTTTGCTACAGTAAGTTGCGCTACACTATAACGTACGTTCGACGTGTGCCGAGAGTGTGCGGGAAATCTCAGCCGCCGATTTATTGGACGCCGCTCGACGGAGCAAACGCGCAGCGCATTAAGCTGTGTTGACCGTTGGGAGGTCAAGCATGGCCCAAGACCAAAGACGGGACAAACAAAGAAAAAGAAGAATTCGATCCGGGAAGCGTCCTGACCGGGCGTGGCCCCGGTCAGGCGCGGTGGCTGTTTGCGCCGGGCGACGTGGTCTACACCCAAGGCGACCCGGGCGATTCGGTCATCTTCGTCGAAAGCGGCTGGATCAAAATGGCGATCGTCTCCGGCAGCAGGGAGGCGGTCATTGCGCTCCGCGGCCCGGGAGAGTTCGTCGGCGCTCGCTGCCTGCTCGACCTGCCGCGGGCCTCGACGGCTACCGCGTTGACCGATTGCTCGGTGGTGCGGGTGACGACGGCGGCCCTCATCAGCTTGCTGCGCGGTGTCCCGGACTTCGCCGAGATGTTCGCGACCTACATGGTCCGCCAAGGCATGCACGACCAGGAAAATGTCGTCGACCACTTGACCCATTCGGCCGAGCAGCGTCTGGCCCGGATGTTGCTCCGGCTCGCCAACGACGACCACGGCGACAGTTCAATACCCACTAAGATCAGCCAGGCGCTGTTTGCGAAAATGGTCGGGACGACCCGATCGCGGGTCAGCTTCTTCATGAGCCGGTTCAAGCAGCAGGGATTCATCGACTATGGCCGCGACGGCCGCGTCAGGGTCCACCATTCGCTCCGCAACGCGATGGCCAAGGACTGGCTCAATCCTTAGAGCAACGCTGCGCTTGCTTGCTCCCCTGCTCCGCCGCTGCTACCAACCGCGCCATCCCTCTGAGCATGATCCCGAAAAGTGGCAGCCGGTTTTCGGAAAAATATCATGCTCCAACGTAATGGCTGGATCATGATCCAGCCGAGATCAGGCCCGCGATGGCGGAGAAGCGCAAAGACACCAACAAGCTCAAGGCGCGGCGGCCGCGCGGCTTCGACGACCGCGGTCCGGCCGAGATTGCCGCGACCCGGCGGATGTTGGAGACGATCCGCCAAGTCTACGAGCGCTATGGTTTTGAGCCGGTCGAGACGCCGGCCATCGAATATACCGACGCGCTCGGCAAATTCCTGCCCGACCAGGACCGGCCCAACGAGGGCGTGTTTTCGTTCCAGGACGACGACGAGCAATGGCTGTCGCTGCGCTATGACTTGACCGCGCCGCTCGCCCGCTATGTCGCGGAGAATTTCGAGACGCTGCCGAAACCCTATCGCTCCTATCGCGTCGGCTGGGTGTTTCGCAACGAGAAGCCCGGCCCCGGCCGCTTCCGCCAGTTCATGCAGTTCGACGCCGACACCGTCGGCTCAGCCTCGCCCGCCGCCGACGCCGAGATGTGCATGATGGCGGCCGATACGATGGAAGCGCTGGGGATTCCGCGTGGCTCCTATGTGGTGAAGGTGAATAACCGGAAGGTGTTAGACGGTGTGATGGAATCCATCGGGCTCGGCGGCGAGGCGAATGCTGCGACGCGCCTGACGTGCTGCGAGCCGTCGATAAATTGGATCGGCTTGGGTGCTGACGGCGTTCGAGCTTTGCTTGGCGACGGGCGCAAGGATGAAAGTGGCGACTTTACAAAAGGCGCGGATCTGATGCGGAAGGCAGATGAGACGTTCGCAATTTCATGACGATAGCGTTTGCAGAATCAAATTCCGAGCAGATCGTACGACGAAGTGTCGTTCAATCGAACGATAATTGCAGCGTGAACTTGCGATGAAGCGGCTTACGTCAATGCAAGGCAAACCTATCAAAGCGGCCTACGAGAGCTAGACGAGATTGCAATCTCGCTGCTTCGTCCGGCTACGGATACCAAGAAGATCGCATTCGCATCGATCCCTCAATCGTCCGCGGCCTCGAATATTACACCGGCACAGTCTTCGAAGTTGAGCTGAACCTGCCGGCCGTCGACGGCAGAACCGCACCGCAATTTGGCTCGCCGAGCGGCGGCGGGCGTTACGACGGACTAGTCGCGCGCTTTCGCGGTGAGCCGGTGCCCGCCACGGGCGTGTCCATCGGCGTGTCGCGGCTCGCTGCCGTGCTCCAATATCTTGGTAAGCTTGACGATAAGCCAGAGCCCGGCCCTGTCGTCGTCACCGTGTTCGACAAGGACCGGCTCGCCGACTACCAAAGCATGGTCACAAAGCTGCGCTCAGCAAATATCCGCGCCGAGCTTTATCTCGGCAATCCGCGCAACCTCGGCAATCAGCTCAAATACGCCGACAAGCGCAACGCGCCCTGCGTCGTCATCCAGGGCTCCGACGAAAAAGCCAAGGGCGAAGTCACGATCAAGGACCTGATCGTCGGCGCCGAACTCGCCAAGCTGGAAAAAGGCCGCGAGGAGCATCTGCAGAAACAGGCCGAGGCCCAACGTTCCGTACCCGAAGCCGAACTCGTGGCGACCGTCCGCAGCCTACTCGCGCGGCACGGACTCAATCGTTCGCCGTCATCCTGAGGCGCGAGCAAAGCGAGCCTCGAAGGATGAACGGCCGAGGCGCCGGGCTGTCGCCCTTCGAGGCTCAGCGCTGCGCGCCGAGCACCTCGGGGTGACGGATTAGTAGGGCCATCGAGTTCCCCGCATTAACAGCGCCGGCCAATCTTCATCGAATATCGACGGCTGCCGTGCTAAAGGGCCGTTCGATCAGTGCTATCGCCGCGCGTTGGCAAAATGGATTAACCATACGCGGCTGGACAAGACCATCATGTCGAGCATGGCAGCGAACAATCCGGACCTGCGCGCGCAACAGCTCGTGTCGTCGTACGTCCGCGCCGGCTATACGCCGATCGACCCGCCGGTCGTGCAGCCGGCGGAGCCGTTCCTCGACCTGTCGGGCGAGGACATCCGCCGGCGCATGTTTCTCACCAGCGACCCGCTGGGGCGCGAATTGTGCCTGCGACCCGACCTCACCATCCCGGTCTCGCGCGCCTACCTGCAATCGCCGGCGGCCGGCAAGGCGGCCGGTTACTGCTATCTCGGCGCCGTGTTTCGTCATCGCGAAGGATCGGCGGCCGAATTGCTCCAGGCCGGCATCGAATCCTTCGGCCGCCAGGATAAAGCGGCGGCGGACGCGGAAATGCTGTCGCTCGGGCTCGAAGCCACCACGCTTTATGGTCTGAGCGCGCCGGAAATCCGCGTCGGCGACGTCGGGCTGTTTGCCGCCTTCGTCGCCGCGCTCGATCTGGCGCCAGCCTGGAAACGACGCCTGATCAAGGATTTCAACCGGAAATGGTCGCTGGCGCACGACCTCGATCAGCTTGCCTTGAGCGCCAGCAACGGGCCGCCGGAATACCAGGGCGTGCTCGCCGCGCTCGCCGGATCCGATCCGAAGGCGGCGCATCATCTCGTCACCGATCTTCTCTCCATCGCCGGCATCGCCGCGGTCGGCGGCCGCTCGGTCGCCGAGATCGCCGAACGTTTTCTTGAACAAGCCGCGCTCGGCGCCGGCACGCGGCTGCCGCGCGAGACCCGCGCGCTGATCGAGCGCTTCCTTGCCGTGCGCGGCGACCCCGACGAGGCCGCCGGCGAGTTGCGCGCGCTTGCTGGCGACGCCAAGCTCGCGCTGACGCCAGCGCTGGATTTGTTCGAGACGCGCACCGGCTTTCTCGCCGCGCGTGGTGTCGATGTGCGCGCCATCCAATTCGCGACCGCGTTCGGCCGCGGCTTCGACTATTACACCGGCTTCGTGTTCGAGCTGCATGACCCGCGCACCAGGGGACCGCTGGTCGCCGGCGGCCGCTACGACGGCCTGCTCACGCGGCTCGGCGCGCGCGAACCGATCCCGGCGATCGGATTTGCCGCCTCGATCGAGGAATTGTCCGGTTGCGGAGGAGCCGCATGAGCGCCGCCCTCATCCTTGCGGTGCCGTCGAAGGGCCGCCTGCAGGACAACACCGAAGCCTTTTTCGCGCGCTCCGGCCTCGAGCTCGTCAAGCCGCGCGGCGCCCGCGATTATCGCGGCGCCATTGCCGGCTTCGATGGCGTCGAGATCGCCTATCTCTCGGCGGCCGAAATCACCACGCAGCTCGGCCAGGGCGCCGTGCATCTCGGCATCACCGGCGAGGACCTCTTGCGCGAGATGATCCTCGACGCCGACCAGCAGGTCGTGTTCATCGATCCGCTCGGGTTTGGCTTCGCCAACGTCGTCGTCGCCGTGCCGCAGGCCTGGATCGACGTCCGCAGCATGGCCGATCTCGACGACGTCGCCACCGCATTTCGGCTCAAGCATGAGCGCAAGATGCGGCTCGCCACCAAATACGCCAATCTCACGCGCGGCTTCTTTGCCGAACATGGCGTCGTCGATTACCGCATCGTCGAAAGCTCGGGCGCCACCGAAGGCGCGCCCGCTGCCGGCACCGCCGAACTGATCGTCGATATCACCACGACCGGCTCGACGCTCACCGCCAATGGCCTCAAGGTCATCGACGACGGCGTTATCCTGCGCTCGCAGGCAAACCTTGTCGCCGCGCGGGCCGCCTCGTGGGACGCTTCACGCCGCGAAACCGCGCGCCTGCTGCTGGACCGGCTGGCGGCGCAAAAGCGCGCCCACGCCTATCGCGAAGTCCGCACGCGCTTTGCCGGCTTGAACGACACCCTGCTCAACGCCGCGCGGGAAAAATTCGGCGTAGCGGCGCCGTTCGGCGGCCCGACCTCCTCGGGCATGCTCACGCTGCACTGCCCGCCCAAGCACGTGCACGGCCTCGCCAGCTTTTTGCGCGAACACGGCGCCGAGGCGGTCTCGGTCGCAGCCCTCGACTATGTCTATGCGCGCGAGAACCCGCTCTATGAGCGGCTGATCGCTGAGCTCGACCGCAACGCGGTCGCGGAAAAGACAACGGGCTAGAGCAAAAAACCAGGCCGGCGTCGAAACGCACGCCTGGGAAATCGGGAGGCGCGGCTTGGAAACCTCCGAAAACGCGCGGGTCCACGTTCGGCTCGACGAACGAAAGCAGGGCGTCGTCGCCACTGTGACGATCGACAATGCCCGCCGTCTCAATGCGATGAACGGCGCGCTCATGAGCGCGCTCGCCGACACGATGACGAGGCTTGCCGGTGACGCGGCGTTGCGCGCGGTCGTGCTCGCGGGCGCCGGACCGAAAGCGTTCACCGCCGGCGCCGATATCAACGAGATGGCGAGCATCGAAAACGCCGGCCAGGCGAGAGCATTCATCCTGCGCCTGCATCGATGCTGCGACGCCATCCGCGACCTGCCGGTGCCGGTGATCGCGCGCATCCACGGCTATTGTTTCGGCGCCGGTCTTGAGATCGCGGCGGCGTGCGACGTCCGGATTGCGTCCGAAGCGGCGACGTTCGGCATGCAGGAGGTGAAAATCGGCATTCCCTCGGTAATCGAGGCCGCACTCCTGCCGCCGCTTATTGGCTGGGGGCGGACGCGCGAAATCCTTCTGCTCGGCGAGACCTTCACCGCAGCCGATGCGCTCGCCTGGAGACTGGTGGAGCGCGTCGTCGCGCCGGCGGCTCTCGACCGGGCGGTCGAGGAGTGGATCGGCAAGCTTTTGACCTCGGCGCCGCGCGCGGTGCGGCTGCAAAAACGACTGATCCGGCAATGGGAAGACCTGCCGCTTTCGGCCGCCATTGCGGCCGGCATCGACGCGTTTGCCGCCGCCTACGAAACCGACGAACCCATCACCGCAATGCAGGCGTTTCTCGACGCCAAACGGCGCACAAGCGCGGCGAAAAAATAACGCGCAAACGCCCATGCGAAACTAAGGCAATCAGGATTTAAACGCTGTCCCGCCCGTCGGCGGCCGGAGCGGCGCGCGCGCGGAACACGACAAAATGCGACAGCGAAAAGTTCACGACGAAACTCGCCAGGATGGCAACAAGTTTTGCGAGCCACACCGGGAGCAAGAGAACTTCCGCCGCCACCAACAGCGTTGCCGTGTTGGCGAACCAGCCGGCAATGCCGGAGACGACAAAAGCAAGATAAGAGCCCCAACGCAGCCGGCGCCCCGACTCGGCGGCAAACGTGATCGTCGAGTTCATGATGTAGGAGCCGCTCACCGCGACGATCCACGACATTGTGTTGGCGGCGATCAACGCAATGGTCGCCGCATTGCCGCATCGGCAAAAATCGGCAGCCGTACCGAACAGCGCAAACGCCGCCGGCGAACGATCGAGCGCCGCGCGGGCGATGAGAAAGACGCCATAGTCGATGGCCGTGTTGACGACACCGACCAACGCAAATGCGATCGCCTTGAAACTCACCGCACGAGCGCGCCAGCCGGCGAGGAGCCGCACGCGGGCGCGCTCATAGAGGGAAACATGCGTCATTGCCGTTTCCGCATATCACGTTCGAAACGATCCGCCAGCCCCATGCTGATCAACCCCGCCGCGCCGCCCCTGCGACCTGCGGCCGCGACAGACGAAGCCGATTCCTGTATAGATCGCAGCCGAAAAGGAGCGGCCCAGTGGTTAACGCGGCAAGCGAGCCTGGATCGGCCAAGCCGGCGCGCGAGGGCGCCGTCCGGACGTGGCGTGGCGGCCCGTCGGGCGCTGCGCACGGCTTGTCGATCGTGGTGCCGCTGCACAACGAAGCGGCTTCGCTCGCGCGCCTCCACACCGAGCTTGTCGAAGTCGCGCGGACGCTCGCCGCCAATCACGCCCTCGCCTGCGAAGTGATCTATGTCGATGACGGCAGCCGCGACGATACGCTCGCGATCGCGCAGGGGCTGCCTGCTGCCGCGCTCGACATCCAGGTGGTGTCGCTGTCGCGCAATTTTGGCAAGGAGGCGGCGCTGCTTGCCGGCCTCGATCACGCGCGGCTGGGTGCCGTGCTGTTCATCGACGGCGACGGCCAGCACCCGCCGGCGCTGATCGAGACGCTAGTCCGCCATTGGCTCGATGACGGCTACGACGTGGTCTACACCGCCAAGGCGCATCGCGCCAACGAAACGGCGGCGCGGCGCCTGCTGGTCAAGAGTTTTTATCTGCTGATCAACTGGGGCGCCCACAGCAAAATCCCGGAAGATGCCGGCGACTTTCGGCTGTTGTCGCCGCGCGCCGCCGACGCCTTGCGCCGCCTGCCGGAGCGCAACCGTTTCTTCAAAGGTCTCTCAAGCTGGATCGGCTTTCGTCAGATCCGCATCGCCTATCAGCCGGCGGCGCGCACCGACGGCCGCACCACCTGGAGTTTGCGTTCGCTGATCGGATTATCGATCGACGGATTGACCGCGTTTTCGGTGGCGCCGCTGCGGGTGGCGACCTTGCTTGGATTGTTGCTCGCGCTGGCGGCGTTTATCTATGGCGGCGAGATCATCTACGAGACCTGGGCCTATGGCGAAAGGGTCCCGGGCTATCCGTCGCTGTTTGTCGGCGTGATGGTGCTCGGCGGCGTGCAACTCATCATGCTCGGCGTGGTCGGCGAATATATCGGCAAGATCCTCTACGAGATCAAAGGCCGGCCGGTCTATTTCGTCGCCGAGCACGCGGTGAAGCCGCGCGAGCAGGAAAAGCAAAGCGATACCGACGCGCGCACCGCGGCGGAGTGACGGCTCCGAACCGGTTGAGCGAAGCGAAATCCGGGTTGGCGTCGCGGCCGCGAGTTCGTTCCCGGGTTTCGCTTCGCTCAACCCAGGTTAGGTGACATCAAATCACGACGACCTTGGTGCCGACCCTCACGCGTCCATACAAGTCGACGATGTCGTCGTTGCGCAAGCGGATGCAGCCGGACGACACCTGGGTGCCGATCGACCAAGGCTCATTGGAGCCGTGGATGCGATAAAGCGTCGAGCCGAGATAGAGCGCCCGCGCGCCGAGCGGATTGTCGGGGCCGCCCGGCATATAGCGCGGCAGATCGGGCCGACGCGCCAACATTTCGTCCGGCGGGTGCCAATCGGGCCACTCGCGCTTGGCCGAGATGGCCTTCACGCCAGCCCAGGTGAAGCCCGGACGGCCGACGCCGATGCCGTAACGCAACGCCCGCCCGCCATCCAACACCAGATACAGAAAGAAGTGCGGGGTATCGATGATGATGGTGCCGGGCTGCTCATTGCCGCGATATTCGACGAGCTGACGTTCGTAGCGCGGATCGACTGGCTGCTGCGCCACGCCTCCCGGCGTTGCTGGCGCATAGGCCGGCGGCGGATACCCGTATTGCTGCTGCCCCTGATAGCCGTAACCCTGCGGCGGTTGCCCTTGATAGCCGTAGTTTTGCGGCTGCGGTTGATAAGCGTAACCCTGCTGCTGTTGTGTTTCGTAGCCGAAGGCCAGGCGCTGTTGCGGCGGCGGATACTGATTGGCGGGCTGATAGGCGCCCTGCTGCGGCGGCGGCGCCATCTGATAGTTCGCCGCGGCGGAACGGAACAAGCCGCGGACCTGTGGTGCGGGCACCGACCCGGTATATTGAGGGTCGGGCTGCGGCACCGGCGCCTGCTGATAGTAGACCGGTGCGGACTGCGAAGCGCGCACCTGTTGCGCGGGCATCTGCCGTACGGGCATCTGCCGCGCCGGCAGCTGTTGCGCGGGCACTTGTTGATAGGAGACGGGCATACCTTGGTAGGCGCGCGGCCGCGGCTGCTGCGAATAAACCGGCGCGGCGCGGTAGGCCGGCGGCTGCGCCCCCGGGCCAGGCGGATAATAGGCCGGCGCCGGCTGGTAGGCCCGCGCCACCACCGGCTGCCCGGTGCCATCGCCGAACATGGATTTGATCAGGCCGTCGCTGCCGTATCCGGGCTGCCCGGCATAGACGAGTTGCCAGCCCGGATCGAGGGTTTGGCTCGCCGCGCCGGTATGGGAAGCCAGCAGACCAGCGAGGGCGCCAGCCGCCATCGGCCAGGCCACGCGTGCAAAAGCAAATATACGCCGCATCACGAAACTCTGTACTTTTCACGCCAAACTTTTCACGCCGCTCGAGCGACGCGCTCGCCGGCGCCAACGAGTACAAACGCAAACCTCGACTGTTTGGTAAATTTTTTGCCGCGCGCCGTGCGGCGGCCAATCTTCGTACATTGTTCATCAAGTTAGAGTTTATTTTTGGTAAATAGCACGGCAACACCGTTAACGTTTCGTTGACCGCTCACGGTTTGAACCCGACACCGCGATCGCTGAAACGCCGCATTAAGCCGGGAGCCTTAAGTCTTGCTCCGGGAGTGTGCGAATGGCCGCGCCGCGCAAGGTTTTCCGCATCGAAAGAACAGCCGCTCCGCGGTTCGAGCCGCCGAGCCACGAAGTGCAGGCGCCGGGGCACGGCGACATCATGCACGAGCTGGGCGCGCTTCGCGCCATGCTCGCGGCCGCGCCGGCCGTTCAAAGCGGGCTAGGCGGTGCGACGCGGCAGGACGACATTCAGCGCCTCACATCGCGGCTCCGGGTCATCCAATTCGCCCTTCGGGCAAACGGACAAACGCAACCCGCGGGCGGCGAACCGGCGGCGGTACCGGCCGCGCGTATTGCCGGCGAACTGGAAGCAGTGATCGGCGACAGCGAGCTGGCGACCCAGAAAATCCTCGCCGCCGCCGAAGACATCGATCAAGCGGCCAACAACCTGTCGGCCGCGCTCAAGGACGATTTTCAGACCGGGTTCGCGCAGGACATCCGCGACCGCGTCATTCAGATCTTCGAAGCGTGCAACTTTCAAGACCTGACCAGCCAGCGCGTTGCCAAAGTGATGGCGACGTTCGCCGACCTTGAGCGCCAGATCGCGCGCGCGCTCGATGAGCTTGGGCGCGTCAATGCGGGACCGCCAACGCACGGTCCGCGTCTTGCCGCCGATCCCGGCCACGCTT
This sequence comes from uncultured Alphaproteobacteria bacterium, assembly GCA_963829395.1. GTDB lineage: Bacteria > Pseudomonadota > Alphaproteobacteria > Rhizobiales > Xanthobacteraceae > BOG-931. The sequence continues at coordinate 107,112 of CAWHHX010000016.1, forward strand.
CGCAGAGCGATGTCGATTCGCTCTTCGACCGCGACGCTCAGCCGGACTGATCGCAGTTACGAAATTAGCGCGGCGCCCGGCGTGCCGCACCTTCGGCTCCGCAGCGGACGTAGACGCCGGTGCCGTAGCGGGTTTGCACTTCCGGATTCATCCAGCGCAGCACCATGGCGCGACCGTCGAACGCGACGACTTCGCGATCCTGCGGGCCGCCGGCGGGCCCGGGCGGGCCGATGAAGTTCCGCCCGCCAGGACCGCCCTTGAGATAGAGTTCCTGCAATTGCGCGCTGTCGGCGAGATACATCAACACGCCGCCGCCGGGTCCGCGATTGATCACGACCGGCTGGCCGCACTGACCTTTGGCCGCAGCCTCCGTGCGCGCCCGGTCGCTGTCGTTGTGGAACGAGCCGTAACCCCAGCGGCCGACGACCTCCTCAGGGCGGATGGTGGAGGGCATATCCGGCATCGGCGCGGGCTGCGGCGCCTCGACCGGCGGCGGATTCGTGGTGCAGGCGGCAAGGACGAGTGCGAACCCCGCAACGCGCGCAAGCAATCTCACATCGCGCCGGCACGCACTCATGAACACCCCTCCCCCGAAAATCCGCCGCGGCAGGCCGCGACTCACACGCGCGACAAAGATGCCAGCCATTCCTTGCCAAACACTTGGCCGCCATGGTGGCGAGTTTTTGCTTTGAGGGCTAGACCCCGCCCGGCGCTGGGGGACTTTGCGGTAAATACCGGCGTCGCGGTGCCGATGGCTTTGTCTGTTGGTGCGCTTGACAGCCTCCGGCGCAGCCCTTATGTCCCCCACGGCTCATGGCACTCAATTGTCCAGAGTGCCAAGCCTCTGTAATCCCACGCCTTTATTCCTAACGCACAGGCCGCATAGCAGCGGCGATGAGGTGATCATGGCGAAGCTCAAATTCCGTCCCCTGCACGACCGTGTTGTCGTCAAGCGCATCGAAGCCGAGGAAAAATCCAAAGGCGGCATCATCATTCCCGATACCGTCAAGGAGAAGCCGCAGGAGGGCGAAATCGTTGCCGTCGGTCCCGGTGGCCGCGACGAGAACGGCAAGCTCATCGTCATGGGCGTCAAAGCCGGCGACCGGGTGCTGTTCGGCAAGTGGTCCGGCACCGAAGTGCGGCTTGAGGGCGACGATCTCCTCATCATGAAGGAGTCCGACATCATGGGCGTGATCGCCTGAACGCGCCTGCAAAAAAGCATCGAAGGAGTAAATTGAGATGGCTGCGAAAGACGTACGATTTTCCGGCGACGCCCGCGACCGCATGCTGCGCGGCGTCGAGACGCTCGCCAACGCCGTGAAAGTGACGCTCGGCCCCAAGGGCCGCAACGTCGTGATCGACAAAAGCTTCGGCGCTCCGCGCATCACCAAGGACGGCGTCACCGTCGCCAAGGAGATCGAGCTGGAGGACAAGTTCGAGAATATGGGCGCGCAAATGGTGCGCGAGGTCGCCTCCAAGACCAATGACGAGGCGGGCGACGGCACCACCACGGCGACCGTGCTGGCCGCGGCGATCGTCAAGGAAGGCGCCAAGTCGGTTGCCGCCGGCATGAACCCGATGGACCTCAAGCGCGGCATCGATCTCGCCGTCAGCGCCGTCGTCGCCGACATCAAGAAGCGGGCGAAGAAAGTCGGCTCGTCGTCGGAAGTGGCCCAAGTCGGCACCATTTCCTCGAACGGCGATGCGACCATCGGCAAGATGATCGCCTCAGCGATGCAAAAGGTCGGCAACGAAGGCGTGATTACGGTCGAGGAGGCCAAGGCGCTCGAGACCGACGTCGAGATCGTCGAGGGCATGCAATTCGATCGCGGCTATCTGTCGCCCTACTTCATCACCAATGCCGAGAAAATGCTGGCCGAGCTCGAGGACGCTTACGTGCTGCTGCACGAAAAGAAGCTGCCCGGGCTGCAGGCGCTGCTTCCGGTGCTCGAGGCGGTGGTGCAGTCGGGCAAGCCGCTGCTCATCATCGCCGAAGACGTCGAAGGCGAAGCACTGGCGACGCTGGTCGTCAACAAGCTGCGCGGCGGCCTGAAGGTGGCGGCGGTGAAGGCTCCGGGCTTCGGCGATCGGCGCAAGGCGATGCTCGAAGACATCGCCGTGCTCACCGGCGGTCAGCTGATCTCCGAGGACCTCGGCATCAAGCTGGAGAACGTCACCGTCGCAATGCTGGGCCGCGCCAAGAAAGTGGTGATCGAGAAGGAGAAGACCACCATCGTCGACGGCGCCGGCAAGAAGAAGGACATCGAGGGGCGCGTAGCGCAGATCAAGTCGCAGATCGAGGAAACCACCTCGGACTACGACCGCGAGAAGCTGCAGGAGCGGCTGGCCAAGCTCGCCGGCGGCGTTGCGGTGATCCGCGTCGGCGGTGCCACCGAGGTCGAAGTCAAGGAGAAGAAGGATCGCGTCGAGGATGCGCTCAACGCCACTCGCGCCGCGGTCGAGGAAGGCATCGTACCGGGCGGCGGCGTGGCGCTGCTGCGCGCCAAGAAGGCGGTCGGCAAGCTCACCAACGACAATCCCGATGTCCAGACCGGCATCAACATCGTGCTCAAGGCAATCGAAGCGCCGTTGCGCCAGATCGCCGAGAATTCCGGTGTCGAAGGCTCCATCGTCGTGAACAAGATCCTGGAAAACAAGTCGGAGACCTTCGGCTTCGATGCGCAGAACGAGGAATATGTCGACATGCTGGACAAGGGCATCGTCGATCCGGCCAAGGTCGTGCGCGCGGCGCTGCAGGATGCGGCCTCCATTGCCGGCCTCCTGGTGACCACCGAAGCGATGGTGGCCGAAATGCCGAAGGAGAAACCGGCCATGCCGGCGATGCCGCCCGGCGGTGGCATGGGCGGGATGGATTTCTGATCCTTTCGCCGATCGTCGATACAGAGGGCGCGGCGCAAACCGCGCCCTTTTGTCTGTCCCCATCCCCGCCGCCCGGAGTAGGGTCGGCGGGCATCATCAAGACGCAGGAGGAAAACGATGGCCGCTGGCAGCCCGGATCCGTTCACCAACTATAAGGCGGCTCAACGCGAAGCATGGTCGTCGTTTCTGCCGGTCGAAATCATTACGACCATTCCCGCAGCCAAATTGGTCAAATTCGCGCGGGTGGCGTCCGGGGAAAGAGTGCTCGATGTCGCCTGTGGCACCGGTGTGGTCGCGGTCACGGCTGCGCGCCAGAGCGCCAAGGTTTCCGGCCTCGATTTGTCGCCGGTGCTGCTTGAGCGCGCGCACCACAATGCCGGCTTGGCCGCCGTCGCTATCGACTTCATCGAAGGCGACGCCGAAGCGCTGCCTTACCCCGACGGCTCGTTCGACGTCGTGCTGAGCCAGTACGGCCACATCTTCGCCCCGCGCCCGGCTGTGGTCGTGAAAGAGATGCTTCGGGTTCTCAAGAAGGGCGGCCGCCTCGCATTCTCGACTTGGCCGCCCGAGCATTTCACCGGACGCATGTTCAGCTTTATCGCCGGCTATTTGCCGCCGCCGCCGCCGGGAACCGAGCCGCCGTCACCTGCGGCACTGTGGGGCGATCCCAATTTCGTTCGCGAACGGCTCGGCGCGGCGGTGACCGACCTGACGTTCGACCGCGCCACACTGACGGCGCCGGCGCTGAGCGTTGCGCATTTCCGCGTGGCGCAAGAAAAAACCATCGGTCCGTTGGCGAAAGTCGTTGCCGCGTTGGAAAACGATCCGAAGAAGCTCGCCAAGCTGCGCGCCGAGTTCGAGGCGTTGGCCGCCGACGCCTACGACAATGACAGCAATGCCATCCGCATGCCGTTTTTGATGACGCGCGCGACCAAGGCTTGATCGGCGGAGGCATCAGTTCGTCATCAAGCGGAAGCGCAATGTCGTGGCGCCGCGAAGCTCGATCACGTTGCCATCGCGTTTCCAATTCGTGACCTGCGCCAACGCGGCGAGCAAATTCTCGTCGCCAGTTTGCCGGTCCGGCGCGCACTGCGCCGGCTGCGCCGGACCTGGCACGATGCTGATCGAATCCTCAGCGACATTCGCCTGACCGCGCAGGCTCGCGCACCACAGATCGATCGAAGCCGCGCCGTTGGCGTCGATCTCGATGATGGGGACGCGCTTGGAGCCGGGCATCGGCGCGACGTCGAGCATCAGCTCGCGATCGAACGGGAACGCGCGTTCGCTTGCCGCGGCAGGTAAAAGGAGGCTGACAAACACGCAAACCAGCAAGCGGGCATGACGCATTTCGTGCTCCCGGTGGCGCAGGCCTTGGCGAGAAACGACCGCGAATGGCGAATGGCGAATGGCGAAATAGGGACAGCTCAGCTCTTCCCATTCGCCATTCGCCACTCGCCCACTTCACCTAGCGATGCAACACGGCGATGTCGGGGAAGAACAGATAGCAAGCGACCCCGATGATGACGAGATAGACGAGCAGCACGATCGTCCAGCCGAAATTATGCCGGATCACCTGCCCTTCGTTGCGGACGAACCGGCTGGTGGAGACGCCGACGCTCGCCGTCTGCGGCGCGATCGGTTTGCCGATCTCCGCTCCGACCGAGTTCAGCGTCGGCAGCAGCAACAACGGAAATCCGAGCACCTTGCCGACCAACGCCTGGAACGTGCCGAACATCGCGTTGGTCGAGGTATTGCTGCCCGACAAGGCGACGCCGATGAATCCCAGCAACGGGGCGACGACGATAAACGCAACGCCGAGCTTGGAGAACGCGCTCGCCAGCGAACCAGCCATGCCGGAAAAGTTGAAAACATAGGCGAGGCCGAAGATGAACACGCCGACCAGGCAGGCACCCCACATCTGCGACCAAGTCTTGGCGAAGATGGCGCGGATCTGCGCGAAACCGACGCCCAGCACGATCACCGTGATGATCCAGGATGCCAGGATTGCGGTGCCGCCGACGAACGGCGTCCAATTGAAGATGGCGCGGATCGGCGCGCCGCCGGGCAGCCCGGAGGTCGCGGCCACCTCCAAGTGGAGACCAATGATCCCCGGCAGCTTCGACCAAGGCCCGGTCCAAGCGACCACCACCGCGATCAGGATGGCGATCGGCAACCAGGCCATGCCGACGTCGCGGGCCGAAAGACCGTGCGCTTCGGCCTGCGTGTCCCCGGATATTTGCGCCCCGCCATAAGCGAGGACGTGCGCCGGCCGCCATACTTTCAGCAGGACGAGCAGCGCCACGAAACAGACGATCGCGCCAATGACGTCCGGCAGATAAGGGCCAAGATAAACGGCAGTCGGCAGTTGCCCGGCGATGTAACCGAGCGATCCGACGATGGCGAGCGGCCACGCCGACCACATGCCTTTGCTGCCGGACACCAGATAAAGCAGGATCCAGGGCGGCAACAGCGCGAGGATGGCGACGATCTTGCCCACCGAGGCCGAATAGAGCGGCAGCAATTCGATAAACGTCATGCCGAGCGTGCCGGCGGTTACCGTCGCGAGCGCAATGATCGGCGCTCCCAACGCGCCGTAGGAGACCGGCGCGTTATTGGCAATGGCTGCGACCCGGATCGCGTCGAGATCAGGAATGCCGATGGCAATGAGGATCGGAGCGACGAAAGCCCAGGGATAGCCGAAGCCCACCAAGCCTTCGAGCAGCGCGCCGAAGGCCCAGGCGAACAAAATGGTTTGCACCCGCACGTCGCGCGTGCCCTGCTGCACCAGCCAGCGGCGCAGCTTGTCGAACGAACCGGTCGTGACCAGGGTATTGAACAGCATCACTCCCCAAAAAGTGATCCAGTCGACGTTCCAAATGCCGGTGGCGGACCCGTAAAGATAAGCCAGTGCGCCGTCGCCGAGCGGCATTTTCCAGACCCACAGCGCGAGCAAAAAGGTCACGACCGAACCGATCAGCACTGCCAGCCAGGCCGACATGCGCAGGCCGGCAAGCAGAAACAGCAGCAGCAGGACCGGAATCAGCGCGACCAGCCAGGTCACAAACAGGTTTCCGATCGGATCGAGAATTTGCGTAAACATGGGCAGTTCCCCCGGTTAGCGCCTTCGGTCGGCGCCTTGCTTCAGCGTTCGGTCTGACGTCCGGAGCGCCACGCCATGCCCTTTGACATCAAACGAACGAGATTTGTTGTCACCCGGCGGCAGACTAATGCGCCGGTTCCGATATCCGCAAGTATTCACAAAATGTTTTCAAGGAGAAGGACATCATATCGCAGCGCAATACGCGGCACTTAGCCGGCGCGGCCGTCGACGGCGCCCGATGCCTTTCTTACGTGTAGGCGGTTTGGCGTCGATCCGCGCCGGTTGCCAACTGACCGGAGGTCTTCCGTGAAAAGCTTCGTTCCGACCATCGCTACTATATGGCGGCTGTCCGTGCCCTACTTCCGATCGGACGATCGTTGGCCAGGGCGCTTGCTGCTTGCGGCAGTGGTTGTGATCGAGCTTTCACTCGTGGCGCTGCAGGTCATCCTGAACCTGTGGTACAATCGTTTCTACAACACGTTGCAGGATCGCGACTGGAACGGGTTCGTCAGCGCGGTGCTGTTCTTCTGCGGGCTTGCGGCGATCTATACCGTGCTCGCCGTTTATCAGACTTATCTCAATCAATGGCTGCAGATCCGTTGGCGGCGCTGGATGACGCAGACCTATCTGCGGCAATGGCTCAACGCCGCCAATCATTATCGTATGCAGCTTCTCGGCGACGCCGCCGACAATCCTGACCAGCGCATCGCCGACGACTTACGGATGTTCGTCGAATATACGCTGACGCTCGGCACCGGTTTGCTCAATGCGATCGTCAGCTTTTGTTCGTTCGTCGTCATTCTGTGGGCGCTTTCCGCGCAAGCGCCGCTGCATCTGTTCGGCGAACGCTTCGAAATTCCCGGCTACCTAGTCTGGGCGGCGCTGATCTACGCCATCTTAGGCACCGCAGTCACGCATCTGATCGGCTGGCGCCTCATTCCACTCAATTTTCAGCAGCAGCGTTTCGAGGCCAACTTCCGCTTCAACCTGGTGCGCACGCGCGAGAACGCGGAGGAGATCGCGGCGCTCCGCGGTGAGGCGGCCGAGACCGAAAGCCACCTCGGTCGGTTCCGCCCGGTGATCGCCAATTGGCTGGCGATCATGCAACGGACGAAACTCCTTACCTTCTTCACCGCGAGCTATGGCCAAGCGTCAATCATCTTCCCCTACATCGTGGTGAGCCCGGCCTATTTCGCTGGGGCGATGCAGCTCGGCGGCTTGATGCAGACCGGGTCCGCGTTCGACAGCGTGCAGAAAGCGCTGTCCTATTTCATCACCTCATACCGCAGCATCGCGGAATGGCGGGCCATCGTCGACCGCCTGGGCGGCTTTGAGGCGGCAATCGCAGCCGGCGAGGCCGCCGCCGTGACGCCGCCGGTCATCGAAACCATGCCGCGTGCCGACGCCGCATTCGCCGTCGAGCAGCTCGACGTCCGGCTGCCGGACGGAGAGCCGGTCGTCACTACCGAACAGATCGCGTTTCGCGTCGGCGAGCGCGTTCTGGTCATCGGTCCTTCCGGCTCCGGCAAATCGACGCTGTTCCGCGCCATAACGGGGATCTGGCCGTTCGGCTCCGGACGCGTGACCGTGCCGAGGGACGCGAAGGTCATGCTGCTGCCGCAGCGGCCTTACTTTCCCGTCGCGCCGCTTGCGGCCGCCGTCGCCTATCCGGCGGAAGCTGGCACATTCGACGACGCACGCGTCGCCGAGGCGCTGGTTGCGGTCGGGCTCTCGGAACTGGTCGGACGGCTCGGCGAGGAGGCGCACTGGAACCGCATGTTGTCGCTCGGCGAGCAACAAAGGCTCGCGATGGCGCGCGTGCTGTTGCACGCGCCCGATTATCTGTTCCTCGACGAAGCGACCGCTTCACTCGACGAGGCTGCCGAAGCGGCGCTGTATCGTTTGTTGCAGGAGCGGCTCAAGGGCACCACCATCATTTCCATTGGCCATCGCTCCACGCTCGGCGCCTTCCACAGCCGTCGGATCGAGCTCGTGCCCGATGCGGCTTCCTATCGCGTGCGTGATGTGCCGCTGGTCTCCGCCGCCGAATAGCAAAGCTTTAGCGTCACGATTGGCATGTAAGTTGCCGCTGTCGATCATGTGTTAGGTCGAACGGCCGGCGCTTTTAACGATTATCAGGGGAGACACAATTCATGTGCACAGGGGATGATCACACTTGCCCAGATTTTGAGCTTCATCGGCAAAAGCTTTTGGACGATCTCGACGGCGAGCGGCGCAGCTTTCTCAAAAGCGCGTTCCTGGCTGGCGGCGGCGCGGCGGCCGCATGGGCGGGCGGCGCTACGCTTGCGACGCCAGCCTCGGCCCAGACAAAACCCGGCCAGCCGACTTACCATTACCTGCCGGCCAATGCCGACACCGTGCATTGGGGCTATTTCAGCAAGCTCTTGAAACCGCAGCTTGAAGTGGATTCGGGCGACTACATCACCATCGAAGCGCTTACCCATCACGCCAACGACGACGCCGAGCGCATGGTCAAAGGCGACCCCGGCGCCGAGAGCGTGTTCTTATGGACCAAGGAGAAAAAAGGCGTCAATCGCCGCGGCGCCGGACCGATCGACGGCAAGCTCCTTGGCCGCGGCGCTGGCGAAGGTTTTGGCGTCCATATCTGCACCGGGCCCGTCTATGTCCGCGGCGCCGAGCCGGGCGACATTCTCGAAGTCCGCATCATGGACGTGAAACCGCGGCCGTGCGCCAATCCCGCCTATGGCGGCAAATCGTTCGGCAGCAACGCGGCGGCGTGGTGGGGCTTTCAATACAACGACCTGATCACCGACCCGAAGCCGCGCGAGGTCTGCACGATCTACGAAATCGACACCACCGGGCAGCGCAACTGGGCCCAGGCGGTCTACAATTTCCGCTGGACGCCGCAGACCGATCCGTTCGGCGTCGTGCATAAAATCATCGACTATCCGGGCGTGCCCGTCGACCATTCCACGGTGCAGGAGACCCACGGCATCCTCAAGAATGTCCGCATCCCCATCCGTCCGCATTTCGGCGTCATGGGCTTGGCGCCAAAGGAGGCCGACATCGTCAACTCGATCCCGCCCGGCTATTTCGGCGGCAACATGGACAATTGGCGCATCGGCAAAGGCGCGACCATGTACTATCCGATTGCGGTGCCGGGCGGCTTGTTCTCGATCGGCGATTCCCATGCCGCGCAGGGCGATTCCGAATTGTGCGGCACCGCCATCGAAATGTCGCTCACCGGCACCTTCCAGCTCATCCTGCACAAGAAGAACCAGCTGACCGGCTCGCTCGCCGGGCTGAACTATCCGCTCCTGGAAACCCAAGACGAGTGGGTGCTGCACGGTTTCAGCTTCGCCAATTACCTGGAAGAGCTCGGCCCCACCGCGCAACAGGACATCTATAAAAAGTCCTCGATCGACCTCGCGCTGCGCGATGCGTTCCGCAAGATGCGAAGCTTCCTGATGACCACCAAGGGATTGAGCGAAGACGAGGCGATCTCGCTGATCTCCGTCGCGGTCGATTTCGGCGTCACCCAGGTCGTCGACGGCAACTGGGGCATCCACGCCATCATCAAAAAGAATCTGTTCGCCGGCACCGCGACCGCGTGAGCGACGAACGGCCGGCGGCTTTCAAACAACCGCCGGCCGTTTTCCGTCAAAGCCGGACTATTTTTTCGGGTTGACCGAGGTGGCGAGCGAAAGCTTGGCGACAAAGGCGGCTCCGCACCAATCGGAGCCGGGAAGCGGGAACGGGTTGATCGGCGTCGTCGCCACGCCGCTCGCTGTATGATCGCTGGTGAAAGCGTTGCAATCGCCCCGGCTGAGGTTGCTCTGGTAGTAGCGAAGATCGAGCGCGAACGCCTTCCAGGTGAAGGCGATGCCCGCATCCCAGTTAGCGTAGCTCCTGTAGGGGATGCCGGAAGGAAACGCCGGCACGCCGTAGAAGGCGTCGGTTGTTCCGAGTTGCCACCAGCCGACGTCGGCCGACACGTAGGCGCCCATGCCGCGCGGCAGCACCGCCGCCGGGGCTGTCAACGTCGCAGTACCGGCATAGTAGATGCCGGATGCGCCGGAATTGAGCACCGACGGCGAGCCCCACATGCTGCCGCCAAAATTAAAGCTATCGTTCACCGTGTAGGTGGCTTTGCCGTAGCCCTCGTAGAAGCTTTCGTTTTGCTTGACGAGGTTGCCGTTCGGCAGCGGCGCGGCGGTAGCGAAGCCGCAAAATGCCGGCGTGTTGAAGCATTGGCCGCCGGGATAATAGTAGTCCCAAAAACCGAAATCCAACGCGAGTTTGCCGAAGGTCGGCCGGATGCCGCCGTAAAAGTCGATCTCGGTGGTGGCGCCGTTCGGAAAGTCGATGCCGGCGGTGGAAATGCCGGCGTAGATTTGCCAGGTCGGCGTGAAGCTGTACTGGGGCTCGAATCCGGCATGGTATGACGGCCGGTGCGCCGATTGGGTGATGCCGCGGAAATTGTAGTCCGTCATTGCCGCGGCGGTTATGGCGATATCCCAGGAGGAGGATGGTGCGGCCGGCGCCTTGAGCGCCATGTCCGCGGCACGCGCCGGCGCGGCGACGAGAACGACCGCGATGACTGGCAAAACGGCAAGTCTCCACATCCGCCCGTACGCTTATGGCCATGGAATATTTGGCGAATTTATCGGGCGATATGGTGAATATATTATAAAGATATGATAAATATATGCCTCGCGATCAGCTGTCGTCGTGACTAACTAATCCGATGGAGCCGCAACATTCGCTGCGGATGTCCACGGAGGTTCGTCCCATGAAAGCAAGTGTCGACGGGCGCGTCGTCGCCCAGAGCGACGACATCGTCGCCTGCCACGGCTACCAATATTTTCCGCCGACCGCCGTGCGCCTGGATTGGCTGCAAAAGACCGAGAAGACCGAGAGCGATCTTGCCTGCCCGCACGGCGTGCAGTTCTACGACGTGGTCGTCGACGGCAAGCGGCACAAACGCGCCGCCTGGTCCTACGAAAAACCGCGCCCGGAAATGGCGCAGGTCGGCGGACGTTTCGGCTTTTGGGAAGACGTCGAGGTCGCGTAAAGCCGGCGAACGCCGGACCGCAATCCGTTTAATCGGATCACGGTCCAGGTCTTACGTTGGCGCATGATCTTTTCCGAAAACCGGCTGCCACTTTTCGGGATCGTGCCCGCTAAGCTGCCGCCTTCTTCCGATTGGCCTCAAGCCGCGCGTCTACCAAGGCCACCTGCGCATCGATCGCCGGATGGTGCAGGCCCTGTTGCGCGGCGATGAGCTGCACCAGCTTGTCGGCGCGCTCGATGTTCGGCGCGCCGTTTTGCAGCGCCCGCGCCGCCGACGCCGGGCGCGTCAGCGATTGCGCCGCGGCGGCATATTTCTCGAACGGCACCAGATCGTCTGGCTTGGCGCCGAGCCGAATGCAGAGGTCGACCACGAAATTGTAGACCGAGCGTGAGGTCTCAAGGTCGCTATGGACTGCCTCCTGGGCGGTGCGCATGCCGTCCTTGGTGACGCAACGATAATTGCCCGCGAGCAGCATCGCCCATTTGGCGAGCGGCACGAAGAGCGAATCGTAGACCTTGAGTTTCACCGGCAGCTCGACCTTGCCCTCCGGCGTATCGAACCGGATCGCCTCGATCTCCGCCTGCAGCCGCCGCAGCATGGCGGTGGGCTGTTCGGCAGGAAAGCGCGCCACCTTGAAGTTGGTCGGCAGCGTCACTTGCAGCACGTTGACCTTCTCCTCCGGCGGTCGGATCGCCTGCGGATCGGGACTGCACAGCGTGATGCAGGCCGGATCGAAACTGTTCCAGACGGCCGCGTCGGTATAGGCCGGCTTGAGCGCGTCGGTATCGAGGCCTGGAATGCGGCGGAGATAGGCGAGCGGCGGCATGTTCATGATCGACATGCACGGCACCTTCGCGCGCCCGACGGCATCGAGGAGCTCGCGCACGCCGGGGGAGCGATATTGCGGCTCCTGCATGGCGAGACCGACGAGATCGTAAGCCGCCGGATCGACACCGGCCGTCCCCCCGGCGGTGACCTTGCCCGGAAGCTTTCGCGAATCGAGCTCGACCGGCGCCGCGCGTCCGCGCACCGGCAGACGCACCCGAAAGCCTTCGGCATTGATCAGATCGGCCTCCGCCGGCAGACACACGAGCTTGACGGTGTGGCCGCCGAACAGGAGTTTCGACGCCAGCAGTGAGCCGTAGGACGCGCCGAGGATCAGGATGTTGTAAGGCGCCGCCATCACACCCTCCTGCACTGGATATGGCCTTTGAATATTGCACATGGCGACGCCGGCCCCGATCCGGAGCGTAACCCGCCATCGTTGTCCGATAGATGCTAGGAGCCTTGCCCACGCCACGCAATGCGGCAGAGCGGCGTTCGCATAGGAGGCAAGCCAAGCACAGCCGCACAAGGCTCTGTTGCCCAGACTACGGCATGGGCCCCATCGGCGGCCGCGCGTTCGCCGCCGCGGCCGCCTTCTGCGTGTTCCAGACCGCCGAGAAGACTAGGTGTGGTCGCCGCCGAAGCCGGAACTGACAGGCGGCGTCCAGGCCGGGGCTGGCGTCGGCTCTGCTGCCGGGGCCGGCGCAGGCATTACCGGCTTCTTCGCCGGTGCTTTGCGCTTCGGAGCAGCAGCCTTGGGAGCGGCCTTGGCCACAACCTTTTTCGCGACTTTCTTCGGCGCCTTTTTTGCCGACTTCTTCGCCGACTTCTTTGCCGCCGACTTTACTGTTTTCTTCTTTTTGCGGGCCGGCGCGGCCTTTTTCTTCCCGGATTTCTTCTTTGCCTTCGACTTCTTTGCCATGATCGTCCTCCGGATCGGTGCTGCAACTAACGAAATTCTGATCGGTCCCGTCGGGGACCAGGTTCACGCTACAAGACCGCGCGAGCCCCCAATCAGCTCGCGGCCGCAGACGGGTGCACCGCCGCATGCGGCCTATGCTCCCGAAGTGCTGGCGGACATGGCCCACCGGTAGCCCAATCGATCAACTCGATCGTGTGGACCGCCGGCAGCTTCGTGCCCGCGGCGATCTGCGTGATGCAGCCGATATTTCCTGCTGCGATCACATCAGGTCGCAATCTCTCGATAGTCCTGACTTTGCGCTCGCGCAACCTCCTTGCGATATCAGATTGCAGAATATTGTAGGTGCCGGCCGAGCCACAGCACAAATGACCGTCCGGCACGTCCTTCACATCGAAGCCGAGACGGCCAAGCAAATCCTTTGGTTGGCGCGTTACGCGCTGTCCGTGCTGGAGCGAGCACGCTGAGTGATAAGCAACGACGAGTCTGGAAGCGGCTCCATTGGCCTCGAGCGGCAGCGTCGCAAGATATTCGCTGATATCGCGGGCGAGCCCTGCCACCTTCGCCGCCTTGCCCGCGTAAGCCGAATCGGTGCGGAGCATGAAGCCATAATCCTTCACCGTGGTACCGCAGCCCGAGGTGGTGATGACGATGGCGTCGAGCGCCTCGATCGCCGTCCAGGCATCGATATTGGCCCGTGCCTGCGCCAACGCCTGTTCCTCGCGACCCATGTGATGGACGAGCGAACCGCAGCAGCCGCCCTTGGCCACCACGACTTCGATGCCAATCCGGGTCAGCACGCGAATCGCGGCCGCATTGATCTGCGGCGCCAGCACGTCATTGACGCAGCCCGCGAGCAACGCGACGCGGCCTTTGCGCGGCCCCACGGCCTCGAACGTCTGCGGCGCAAGCGGGCGGTGCGGCCACTGGGGCGGCGTAAGACGCAGCATGGCGGCGATCCGTTTGAAGCCGATCGCCTCGGCGAGCGCTGCGAACGGCTTGCCCACGAGCGCGGCCGCAAGCACCAGTCGGAAACGCTGTGGATAAGGCAAAACGCTCGCCAACACGGTGCGCAGAAGGCGATCGAGCGCCGGCCGCCGGTAGGTTTGCTCGATGTGGACGCGGGCGTGGTCGACGAGGTGCATATAGTGAACACCGGACGGGCACGTGGTCATGCAGGCGAGGCACGACAAACAGCGATCGACGTGCAGCACGACCTCGGCTGTCGCCGGCCGGTCGTTCTCCAACATGTCCTTGATGAGGTAGATGCGGCCGCGCGGTGAATCGAGCTCGTTGCCGTCGAGGACGTAAGTCGGGCACGTTGCAGTGCAAAAGCCGCAATGCACACAGGCCCGCAGAATCTTCTCCGATTCGGCGACCTGTGGATCGGCCAGTTGCGCCAGCGTGAAAGAGGTCTGCATGTTACAGGCCCGCCCACATGCGCCCGGCATTGAGGACGCCGCGCGGATCGAAGCTTTCGCGAACGCGCTTGGTCAAGGCCGCCAGCGCCGGCAACTCGGGCTCGAACACCTCGACCGCGGCGCGCACGGCGGCTGGCGCGCGAATGAGGGTTGCGTGGCCGCCGGCCGGCGGCGACGGTCGAGCGCACCAGCCGAGCCCGCGCATCGTCAGAACGTGGCAAGGCCGCCCATAGAAGACCGCCGGCCCAGTCATAAAGGATTTCCGCCTGCGCCCGTTCGGCGAGCGTGCGGCCGATCTCCGGGCCGCGCGAGGGCGCCGTCGCAATGCGCCAGAGATCGCGCGCGCCTGCAGGCCCGTCCGTGGCGAAGGGCACGACGTCGCGGATGGCGCGCCACAGCCGGCGCGAGGCCGCTTCCCCGAGCGCGCCGATGGCGCCGTAAGGCGCGGCGAGCTGCGCCAACACGGCTTTACGATGAACCACCGAAGGCGCCACGCCTTCGAGGCGGAATGCGGTGACGGCGCCGCCTGCGGCTTCGATCTCGGCGATCCGCCCAGCGAGCGGCGCAGGCAGATGCGCGGCCGCCGACGCATCGGCGAACGAGCCCATCACCGCGGCCATGAGCTTCCCGGCAGCCGCGTCATCGAGGTCGAACAGCAGGATCGTTTCCTCGGTTTCCGCCCGCGGCAGCGTCTTGATGGTTACGTCGGTCATGGCGGCGAGCGTGCCCCAGGAACCGGCCAAAAGCTTGCATAGATCGTAGCCGGTGACGTTTTTCACCACGCGGCCGCCGGATTTGAAGATCTCGCCACGTCCGGACACCGCGTGCACGCCCAGGAAATGATCGCGCGCGGCGCCGGCCTTGATGCGCCGTGGACCGGACAGATTGGCCGAAAGCGCGCCACCGATCGTGCCGGCGGCGGTCGCGCCGCCAAGCAGCGGTCCGTAGTCCATCGGCTCAAAGGCAAGCTCCTGGCCGTTGGCCGCCACCAAGGCCTCGATCTCGGCGAGCGGCGTGCCCGCCTTCGCCGACAGCACGAGCTCGGCGGGCTCGTAAAGGGTAACGCCGGAAAGCTCCGACAGGTCGAGCGTCGCGTCCCATTGCGCCGCCCGGCCGATCGCGCGCTTGGAGCCACGGCCCGCGATTTCCAGCGTCTTGCCGCCGGCAAGCGCCCAGTTGACGGCTTGCTCGACCTCCGCCGCATCGCGCGGTTTGAGATGATCGGTCATGCGCGCGGGGCGTCAAAACCGCGGCAGATCCGGGAATGCCACGCGGCCGGCATGGACGTGCATGCGGCCAAGCTCCGCGCAGCGGTGCAGCATCGGAAAGACCTTGCCGGGATTAAGGAGCCCATTCTCGTCGAATGCGCACTTGAGCCTCTGCTGCTGATTGAGATCGGCCTCCGAAAACATCACCGGCATCAGATCGCGCTTTTCCACGCCGATCCCATGCTCGCCAGTGAGCACACCACCAACTTCGACGCAAAGCCGCAAAATGTCGGCGCCGAATTGCTCGGCGCGGTCGAGCTCCCCGGGCTTGTTGGCGTCGTAAAGGATCAGCGGATGCAGATTGCCGTCGCCGGCATGGAAGACGTTGGCGACCCGCAGGCCGTATTTGGCCGACATCTCCTGCATCCGCCGCAGCACCAGCGACAATTGCCCGCGCGGGATGGTGCCGTCCATGCAGTAATAGTCCGGCGAAATGCGGCCGACCGCCGGGAATGCCGCCTTGCGGCCGGCCCAGAACAACAGCCGCTCGTCCTCGGAATTGGATGCGCGGTAGGTCACGGCCCGGCAGCTCTGCGCGATCTCCTGGACCCGACCGAGCAGATGGTCGACTTCAGCACGCGGGCCGTCGAGCTCGACGATCAAAAGCGCCTCGACGTCGAGCGGATAGCCGGCATGGACGAAATCTTCAGCCGCCTTGATGGCGGGCCGGTCCATCATTTCCATGCCGCCCGGGATGATACCGGCACCGATGATGCGGGCGACGCACTCGCCGCCATCCTCCGAGGCGGAAAACCCGATCAGCGCGGCGCGGGCGCATTCCGGCTTCTTGAGAATGCGCACCGTCACTTCGGTGACGACGCCAAGCAGGCCTTCCGAACCGGTGACGACACCGAGGAGATCGTAGCCGGCGGCATCGAGATGGCTGCCGCCGAGCCGCAGCACCTCACCGCTCATCAAGACCAGCTCGCAGCCGAGCACGTTGTTGGTGGTGACGCCGTATTTGAGGCAATGAACGCCGCCGGAATTCTCCGCGACATTGCCGCCGATGGTGCAGGCGATCTGCGACGACGGATCCGGCGCGTAATAGAAACCGGCATGCTCCACCGCCTGCGAGACCGCGAGATTGGTGACGCCGGGCTCGACCACGGCGACGCGATTGTCGAAATCGATCGCGCGGATGCGCTTGAACTTGGCCATGCCGAGAAGCACGCCGTCGCCGAGCGGCAGCGCGCCACCGGACAGCGAGGTCCCGGCCCCGCGCGGCACCACCTTGACGCGCTGGCGATGGCAATAGGCGAGCACCGCCGCAACCTGTTCTGTCGTCTCCGGCAGCACCACCACCATGGGAAGCTCGCGATAGGCGGTCAGGCCGTCGCTTTCGTAAGGCCGCATCGCCTCTTCCGACGCGATCACCCCCTCACCCGGCACGATGCGCTTGAGCGCGGCGACGATCTCGGCGCGGCGGGCAAGCACCTCGCCATCGAGTTGCGGCATGGCTACGGTCATTCAAGGCTCTCCCGGCGTTTCCGCGGCGTCGAACGCACTATAGCGGAATAAGCCGACGCTGACCGCGTCGCTAGTCCGGCTGGCGGAGCTGGTGTGTTGCTGGATAGCATCATTGCCGTAAAATCCGACGCGTCATTAATTCTATACTGGCGCAGCGCCAGTTTTCATTTATTCTAATTTAACCCCCTAACGATCGCGGCTTCTTTGCCGGACGCTTTTCTGCGCGTACGGCGATCAAACGGATGGCCAACGATGCTGGGCGGTCGTGCTGGCGTCACCTCTCGGCCTAGCGGTTTTATTGTCGCCGCTGCGTTGGCTGTGGTCGCTGCGTTTCTCGCAATAGGGTACGCATCACCAGCGCAAGCACTGCCAAGCTACGCGCGGCAGACCGGCCAGCCCTGCGGCACCTGTCATACCGATTTTGCCGGCCTCACCCCGTACGGCCGTCTGTTCAAGATCCAAGGCTATACCGCGGGCGGCGGCGCTTACCGCTCCACGCCGTTTCCTGACTCTTCGGGATTCCGGCAGAGGCCCCTACGTGCCGCCGCTCCTGGCCAAGGCCATTGCGGCCGAGAATTCCGCCAGCGCCGCGCTCAGCGACGCCCCGAAGCCTTACGTGCCGCCGCTTGCGGTCATGGCGATCGTCGGTTTTACCAACACGCAAACGCCGCTACCGCCACCAACGGCCCCATACAACGGCAACAACAACGTTGTGGTATCGCCCGTCAGCTTCTTCTACGGCGGCGCGATCACTGATCACATCGGCGCGTTTCAGCAGGTCACCTGGAACGCACCGCCGGCCGGAGGTTTCGGCACCGATCCGTTCGCCGCCCATACCTGGACCTGGGACAATACGGACATCCGCTTCGCCAACTCGACGCGGTTCGGACCGTTGAACATCACCTACGGCATTACGGCCAACAACAATCCGACCGTGCAGGACCCGTGGAATACCACGCCGGCCTGGGCCTTCCCCTACGCGGTTTCGACATTCGGGAACGGCTTCGGGCCAACCCCGATCATCGACGGCGCCTTTGCGGCGCATGTCGCCAGTGCGGGCGCGTACGCGTTCATCAACGACGCGCTTTATCTTGAAGCCACGGTCTACACCACGCTCAGTCCTAATGCACAGAACAGTCTGGGCACCGATCCGTTCAATGCGCCCGGGCTTTTCGACGCGGCGCCCTACTGGCGCTTGGCCTACGAGCCGCATTGGGGCAATCACTGGCTCGAAGTCGGAACCTTCGGCATGATCGCCAATGTTCATCCGTGGGTCGCGCCGGGGACGACGGTTACCGCGACGTTTCCGCTGACCGACAACTACACCGATGTCGGCTTCGACACGCAGTACCAGTATCAGGGCGACAAGTACTGGATCACGCTGCGCGGCTCATACATTCATGAACTTCAGACCCTGAACGCGAGTTTCGCCAACGGACTTTCGTTCAATCCGAACAACACCCTGAACGAAGCGCGCGCTTATGCGTCGCTCGCGTACGGCAACAACAACCGTGTCGTGCTGACCGGCCAATATTTCAGCAGTTGGGGGACCCCCGACGCCCTTCTCTTCGCCGGCAATACCAACTTCAGCCCGAACACCAACGGCTGGATCGCCGAGATTGCCTACATCCCGTTCATCAGCAGCCAGGCGCCGGGATGGCCGTGGTTCAACATGCGGCTTGGGCTGCAATACACCTGGTACACCGAATTCGCCGGCACCAGCGCTGGCGCCAGCGCCAACAACACGCTGTTCCTCTACGCATGGTTCGCGATGTAGCAGGCATCCTGAGGTCCGTCATGAAAGCAACACTGCTGGCAGCCGCCGCGTTCTCACTGGCAAGCGCTTGCGCGTTCGGCGCCGACCTTGAAGTGCCGCTGAAGGTGCCGCCTGCACCTCCGCCGTTCACATGGACGGGCTGCTATGCAGGCGCCCAGGCCGGCGGCGGCTTCGGCCAAAAGGACCTCAACGATTTCGGCCGGCATCGTCTCTGGGATCAGCGGCTTCACGTCTGCCAATTTGAACATCACCGGTTACATGCTCGGCGGCCAGATCGGATGCGACTACCAGGTCGCGCCCAATTGGGTGATCGGCGTCGAAGGCGCGGCATCGGGCGGAAACATCAGCGGCAGCGTCGGTGTTGCGACACCCGGCCTGCCCGGCGACAGCGCAACGTTCAGGGAAACAACCGATCTGTTGACCAGCGCCACCGCCCGCGTCGGCTATGCGTGGAACAATTGGCTGATCTACGGCAAGGGTGGCGCCGCCTGGGCCAGCGACCGCTATGGCGCACTCGACGCGATGGCGACATACGATTTCGAAGGATTGGAAACCAGGTTCGGGTGGACCGCGGGCGCGGGTGTGGAATGGGCGTTCTCGGATATTTGGTCGGTCAAGTTGGAATATGATTATTACGGCTTCGGCACACGCGGCGTGTCATTCATCGACAACGTCAGCGCCACCGTCGGTCCGCTGGACATCAAGCAGAACATTCAGATCGTGAAAGTCGGCTTCAACTTTCATCCGTTCGCAGGATGGGCCGGCATGCCGCTCGGGTGGTGAGAAACGATGAACGTTAGGGGTGTTCAGCGCACGATGCTGCGCGGACGACGGCGGCACCGTCCGGTGCCGACCGCCGGCGCGGCAGCGGTGTTGCGCGCGGTAACATTCGCATTCGTTCTCGGTGGGACAGCGTCGGCCGAGCCTGTCGACAAGGCCGCCGTGCCGCCGCGCCAGCTTCAAGGCAAGATCGCTTATTGCGAAAACTGTCACGGCGTGTCGGGACGCGGCTTCCACGGCTATTACCCGATCCCGCGGCTCGCAGGGCAGCAACCGGAATATGTGAAAAACCAGCTACAGGCTTTCATTGAGCGCAGGCGGACCAACAACATCATGTTCAATGTCGCCCACGTGCTCAGCCCGGCGATGCTGGACGCTCTCACGACAAGCTTCCACAGCCTCGATCCCAAGCCACTGCTCGGGCGCAGTCCCAAGGATCTCGTTGCCGCCGGACAGAAAATCTACGAAGAGGGATTACCGAATTCCGACGTTCCGCCGTGCGCCTCCTGCCACGGCCCGGAGGCTAAAGGCGACGGACAATTTCCGCGCTTGGCCGGTCAGCTTAGCGACTACGTCGTCAACAAACTGACCAATTGGACAAAAGAGCGCGGTCAGAAGCCGGCTGAACCGGACGCTTCAGCCATCATGCAGCCGATCGCGCACAGCCTGACCGAACAACAAATCAAGGCCGTCGCTGCCTATGTCAACAATCTGGAGTGAAAGCTTTTCGTGACGCTCAGAACCATGAAACGCGCCAGGACACGTCAGGGTCGGCTCGCTGCGGCGATCAGCTTGCAGGTCGCGCTGTATGCTGTGGCGCTGTCGCCGGCCGAGCGCGCCAACGGCGCCGATAGTGGGATCGCCGGCGGCGGCGAGGTCGGGGCGAAGTTGGCCTACTGCCAGGACTGTCACGGGCCATCGGGGCAAGGCTATCACGGATATTTTCCGATGCCCCGGCTGGCCGGACAACAACCCGAGTATTTGAAAAATCAGCTGCAGGCCTTCGTCGAGCACCGGCGGACCAACAATATCATGTTCAACGTGGCGCACGCATTGAGCCCGGCAATGATCTCCGCTTTAGCGGCCGATTTTCACGCCCTCAATCCGCGGCCGCTGGGCGGCGGGCCGAGAAGCCTCGTGGCCGCCGGACAAAGAATCTTTCAGGACGGCGCACCCGACGCCAATGTTGCGGCTTGCGCCGCCTGCCATGGCCCCGACGCTCAGGGCAGCGGCGAAATTCCGCGCCTGGCCGGTCAACTTCACGACTACACCTTCAACAAGTTGACGAACTGGAGCAGTGAGCGAGGCCAAAATCCATCCAAACCCGACACGTCGGCCATCATGTCTCCGGTGGCGCACAGTCTCACCAGATCGCAAGTCGAAGCGGTTGCTGCTTATCTCAGCTATTTGAAGTAACGCCGATGGGATGCATCACAATCAAAATAGCGGCCGTGGCATTCGCTTCCGTCGTCTTTTCGGCGATGGCCGGTCATGCAGAAAGCCCCGCCGTCCGCAATTGCACCTGGTGCCACGGCGGATCGGCGCAGGGATATACGCCGGCACCGCGTTTGGCCGGGCAACGGGCCGGCTATATCGAGCAGCAGCTTGTCAGCTTCGGCGAGCACACGCGCGACAGTCCGTTCTCACGGCAATATATGTGGGGCGTCTCTGCAAATCTGGGGCCACACACGATTCGCGACCTGGCGATCTATTTTTCACAGCTGCCACGCCGGCCGGCCAACGACGGCGACCGAGAACTCGCGGCCAGGGGAGAAGCAATCTATCAGCGGGGTATGCCTGAGGCCAATGTGGCGGCCTGTGTTGCGTGCCATGGTCCCAATGCCGAGGGAGTTGGCGAGATTCCCCGGCTGGGAGGCTTGGCGTACACCTATCTCAAAAGAAGGCTTCAGCAGTGGGGCGAAGGCTACCACGGAGCGCTCCAGCACCCGATGCCGCACATCGCGGGTAACCTGTCGCGTGACGAAATCGAGGAACTGGCCTCGTATCTCAGCTTCCTCAAATAGCCCGGAAAGCCCGTCGCGGCGAATTGGCCGTTGACACGTTACTCCCGGCCCGCTTGAACGGCTGGGCAAAATTTCGCGAAAGGGAAGATGATGGTGAGAACGCTGATCACGGCCGCGGCGCTGATCGCCGTTTCGGCTGGAGTAACGCTGGCGCAGGACGTCGACAAGGGTGCCATCGTGTTCAAGAAATGCGGCATCTGCCACAAGATCGGCCCCGGTGCCACCAACCTGGTCGGACCCGAACTCAACGGGCTCGATGGCCGCCACTCCGGCAGTGTCGCGGGCTACAGCTATTCCGAGGCCAATAAGAATTCGGGCATCGTCTGGGGCGAAGCCACCTTCAAGGAGTACATTCAAGATCCTCAGGCCAAAATCCCCAAGACCAAAATGTTCTTCGCCGGCATCAAGAACCCGCAGGATATCAGCGACCTTTGGGCTTACCTCAAGCAGTTCGATGCCGAAGGCAATATCAAGAAATAGGCCAAGCCGGCATCCTTGATCTGGCGCAAACCTGCCCGATGTCGGGCGTGAGATAAATTTCTTCAACGTCGACGCTGCCGACCGGAGGACCAATGATCAAGGACATCGTCGTCAATCTCAGCGTCGGGGAAAAGCCGGGCCCGGCCGGCGACTATGCGATTTCCGTTGCGGCAGCATTCGACGCCCATCTTGCCGGAATAGCGTTCCTCTACGATCCGATCGTTCCGATTTCGGGCGCCGGATACATTCCCGCCGAGGTGATCGAGACCCAGGAGCGCGACAACGAAGCGGCGACGAGAGCGGCGCTCGACCGCTTCAGCGCGGCGAGCGCCCGCGCCGGCGTCACCGCCGAGCCACTCACGCTGAGCGCCAGCTTCGCCGGCGTTGGCGAGCAGTTCGGCCGTATCGCGCGACGCTTCGATCTGTCCATCGTCGGGCAATCCGAGCCGGAGACCAGCGCCGTCGAGGAGATCATCGCCGAATCCGCGTTGTTCGAATCCGGCCGGCCGGTCATCATCGTGCCTTACATCCAGAAGGCGCCGTTCAAGCTCGACCGCGTCATGCTGTGCTGGGATGGCAGCCGGGCGGCGGCGCGCGCCGTCGCCGACGCCATCCCGCTTCTCGCCCGGGCGGGACACGTCGAGGTCGTCATCGTCGCCAACGAACGCGGCAAGCGCGATGAGATCCAAGGCGCCGACATCGGCGCGCATCTCGCCCGGCACGGCCTCGACGTCGAGGTCAAGCGCACCGCGCTTGGCGATATCGACGTCGCCGACGTCATTCTCTCGCATGCGGCGGACACCGGCAGCGATTTCATCGTCATGGGCGGCTACGGCCATTCGCGCCTGCGCGAATTCGTGCTCGGCGGCGTTACCCGCAGCATTTTCCGCTCGATGACGGTGCCGGTTCTGATGTCCCATTGACCGGGCCAAATCCGCCGGGGTCGGAACCATTATCCGCCTTATCACGCGACGCAATAAAGCAAAAATATAGTCGCACCCGTCGTTGACGCGCGAACGCGCGCCGTGTCACGTTTTCATCGACCCTGGTCACCCCGTCCCCTCCGTTCGGCTTCGGTGGAAGTCCGTCGGAGGGTAATCGCCCCGGCGGCGCAAAAAACAAAGACGGAGGGTCGCGGAGGATGAAGTCGCCATGGCGCGTCGAGCGGCATGACCGAGATTCCGCGCACCGCAGCGGCCGGCAACGGCGAAGCCGCGCCGCTGTTGGACATTGCCGGCGTGGCGATGCACTTCGGTGGCATCGTTGCGCTTGACCACGTCACGTTCACGGTCGCCAAGGGCCGCATCGCGGGTTTGATCGGGCCGAACGGCGCCGGCAAAACCACCTTGTTCAACTGCCTGAGCAGGCTTTACCGCCCGGCACGCGGCGACATTTGTCTCAACGGCCAGTCGCTGCGCCGTTGCGCGCCGTCGGACATCGCGGCGTTAGGCGTCGGGCGCACCTTCCAAGCGTCGACCCTGTTCGCTTCGATGTCGGTTCTCGACAACGTCAAGGTCGGCGCCCACGCGCGCGGCCGCAACGGCCCGCTGACCGACGCCTTCACGCTGCCCTCGACACGCAGCGAAGAGCGGGAATTTGACGAGACCTCGCGCGCGATGCTTGCTTTTGTCGGGCTGGAAAGCATGGCCGCGCGGCCGGCCGCGAGCCTTTCCTTGGGGGCGCGCAAACGCGTCGAGCTGGCGCGCGCACTCGCCGGCAAGCCGTTATTGCTGCTGCTCGACGAGCCTGCCGGGGGATTGAACCACCAGGAGGTCGGCGATCTCGGCACGCTGATCCGGGCCGTCCGCGACCGGCTCGGGATCACGGTGCTTCTGGTCGAGCATCATATGGGCCTGGTGATGAACCTGTCCGACCAGGTCGTGGTGCTCAATTTCGGCCGCGTCATCGCCGACGGACCGCCGGACGAAGTCCGCAGCAACCCGGCGGTGACCGAGGCCTATCTGGGACCGCGGCACTGATGGCGCCGATCCTCGAACTGCGTTCGGTCAAGGCCTTTTACGGCCAGTCCGAAGTCGTGCACGGCATCGATGTGGCGGTCGAGGAAGGCGGCATGACCGTGCTGCTTGGCGCCAACGGCGCCGGCAAAACGACAACGCTGCGCGCCATCTGCGGCATGGTCCGCAGCGAAGGTGAAATCGTCTTCGCCGGCAAGCGGCTCCATCGCCGCGCCACCGAGGATATTGCCGGTGTCGGCGTAGCGCATGTGCCGGAAGGCCGCGGCACCTTCATCGGCCTGACGGTGGAGGAGAACCTGCGGCTCGGCGGCTACACCCGCTCGCGCCACGCGCGCGCGAACATGGAGCGCATGTATGGCTATTTTCCGATCCTCGCCGAGCGGCGCCGGCAGCAAGGCGGCGCGTTGTCCGGCGGCGAGCAGCAGATGCTCGCGATCGCCCGCGCGTTGATGATGGAACCGCGGCTGCTGGTGCTGGACGAACCGTCCTTCGGCCTGGCGCCGCGCGTCGTCGAAGACATTTTCAAGATCGTCGCGCGGATCCAGAAAGACGAACGGGTCAGCGTGCTGTTGGTCGAGCAGAATGCCAACCTCGCCCTGGAACTGGCGGATCACGCTTACCTGATCGAGACCGGCTATGTGGTCGCTTCGGGAAGCGCAAAATCCCTGGCCGACGATCCGCAAATCCGCCGGTCCTATCTCGGCTATTGACGGACCCCGCGATGCACGAGTTTCTGCAGCAGGTGTTCTCGGGGTTGGCCGCCGGCGCGATTTACGCCAGCGTGGCGCTGGCGCTGGTGATGATCTATCGCTCGACCGATCTGGTGAACTTCGCGCAGGGCGAAATGGCGATGTTCTCCACCTACATCGCCTGGACGCTGGTGAATGCCGGCCTGCCTTTCTGGGTGGCCTTTGTGATCACGCTGATCGTTTCCTTCATCGGAGGCATGGTGATCGAACGCGTCATCATCCGACCGGTCGAAAACGCGCCGGTGCTGGCCGCGGTGGTCGTTACCATCGCGCTGCTCTTGATCTTCAATTCGCTGGCGGGCTGGATTTACACCTACACGGTCCAGGATTTCCCAAGCCCCTTCCCGGACCGGCCGCTGCTGCACTCGCTGCTAACGACCCGCGATCTCGGCGTCATCGCGGTGACGCTGATCATGCTCGCACTCTTGTCTGTATTTTTCCGCTTCACGTCGACCGGACTGGCCATGCGCGCCGCTGCGCAGAACCCGGCCTCGGCCCGTTTGTGCGGCATCCCCGTCGGCCGCATGCTCGCGATCGGCTGGGGCTTGGCGGCGGCGATCGGCGCCACCGCCGGCATCATGGTGGCGCCAGTCCTGTTCCTCGATCCCAACATGATGGGCGGCGTGCTGCTCTATGCCTTCGCCGGCGCGCTGCTCGGCGGCATCACCAGTCCGGTCGGCGCCGTTGTCGGCGGACTGATCGTCGGCGTCACCGAGAATCTGGTCGGCGCCTATCTCATCGCCAGTCAACTCAAACTGACGGTCGCGCTCGCCCTGATCATCCTCGTTTTGGTGTTCAGGCCGAACGGCTTGTTCGGTACGGCGATCGTGCGGCGCGTGTGAGATGGAAAAAAGCTTCTCCGCCATCGCCCCCGATCCGCTGAGCGGCGAACGCTACGGCGGAATGACGGCCGGCGCTTGGCGGTGGATCGGTGCGCTCGCGCTGATCGCGCTGGCGATCGCGCTGCCATTCACGCTGAGCAAATATCACGTGTTCGAGCTGACGTTGGTCATGATCTACGCGATCGCCGTGCTCGGTCTCAACATCCTGACCGGTTACAACGGCCAGATCTCGCTCGGCCATGGCGGCTTTTTTGCCGCCGGCGCTTATACCGCCGCCATTCTGATGCATTGGTACGGCGTTCCGTATTGGGCAACCTTGGCCCCTGCCGGACTGATTTGCTTTGTACTCGGCGTGCTGTTCGGGCTGCCGGCGTTGCGCTTCGAAGGGCCTTATCTGGCGCTCGTCACGTTGGCGATGGCGTTGGCGACGCCGCAATTGCTGAAATATTTCGACACCTGGACCGGCGGCCAGCAGGGCATCAATCTGGTCAAGCCGGTGCCGCCGCCGGGCCTCGGCCTCGACCGCGATCGTTGGCTTTACCTCGTCGCCTTGGTCGTGCTGTTGATTGCGATCCGCGTCGCCAGCAACATGCTTCATGGCCGCACCGGCCGCGCCTGGGTCGCGATCCGCGATCATCCGATCGCCGCCGCCGCCATGGGCATCGATACTGCCCGTTACAAGACGCTCGCGTTCGGCACCAGCACGCTATTCACCGGCGTCGCCGGAGCGCTGTCCGCGATCACCGTCGGCTACGTCTCGCCGGAGAGCTACAGCCTGTTCCTGTCGGTGTCGTTTCTGGTAGGCTCCGCGGTCGGCGGCATTGCCACCATCGGCGGCGCCATTGTCGGCGGATTTTTCATCCAGTTCGTGCCCAACGTCGCCAACGACATTTCCGATGCCGCGCCGTGGGCGATCTACGGGCTGGCGATGTTGCTGTGCATGTATGCGATGCCGCGCGGCGTCGTGGGCTCGCTTGGGCCGTGGCTGTCACGCCTGAGACTGCGAGTGGCGCGGCGCCCGGCGGCGCGCGGCGACAGCGGCGACGATGACAAAGCGAGAGCGTCGTGAGGATTGCGTCAACGATCATGATGGGGGTGTCGGCGGCAACCATGCTGGCGTTCGCCGGCGCGCTGACGGCGGCCGCGACGGGTCAATACGGACCGGGCGTCAGCGACACTGAGATCAAGATCGGCAACACCATGCCCTATAGCGGCCCGGCTTCCGCGCTCGGTGCCGCCGGCAAGGCCGAGGCCGCCTACTTCGCCATGATCAACGATCAAGGCGGCATCAACGGCCGCAAGATCAATTTCATCAGCCGCGACGACGGCTACAGTCCGCCAAAGACCGTCGAACTGGCGCGCAAGCTCGTCGAGGAAGAGCAGGTGCTGGTGATGTTCGGCATGGTCGGCACGCCGCCGAACGCCGCCATTCACGGCTACCTGAACGACAACAAAGTGCCGCAACTGTTCATCGCCTCAGGCGCCGGCCGATGGAACGATCCCAAGCGCCATCCCTGGACGATGGCGTGGTCGCCAAGCTATCAGACCGAAGCGCGCGTCTATGGCCGCTACATTCTCCAGAACGTGCCGCAGCCGAAGGTCGCGGTGCTTTATCAGAACGACGACTTCGGCAAGGATTTGCTCAGCGGCCTGCGCGCCGGTCTTGGCGACAACGCCGGCGCCTTGATCGTCGCAACGCAAAGCTACGAAACGACCGATCCGACCATCAACTCGCAGATCGTTTCCCTGCAGGCCAGCGGTGCCAATGTTCTTTTGACCGCCGCGACGCCGAAATTCGCCGCCCAGGCCATTCGCAAAGTCTACGACATCGGCTGGAGGCCGACGCACTTCGTGACCTACGTGTCGGCTTCGGCCGGCGCCGTGCTCAAGCCCGCGGGACTGGAGAAGTCGGTCGGCATCATCTCGGCGGCCTTCAACAAGGACCCGACCGATCCGCAATGGCAGGACACGCCGGAATTTCAGGAATGGCTGACCTGGATGAAGACCTACAACACGTCCGGCAATGTCACCGACGTGCTGGCGGTCGATGGCTATGGACGCGCGCAGATGATGGTCGCGGTTCTCAAGGCGAGCGGCGAAAACCTCAGCCGCGAAAACGTCATGAAGCAAGCGGCAAGCCTCCACGAGCTGAAGCTGCCGATGGTTCTGCCCGGCATCACCATTTCCACCAGCGCCGACGACTACGCGCCGCTCAAGCAGCTGCAATTGATGAAGTTCGACGGCAATAGCTGGAAGCTGTTCGGCGACGTCATATCGGGTTCCGGAGACTGACGAAAAACGGCTGGACAGAAAGTTCAGGCGAAAAATAAGGAAACGTTCGACAGACAAGGAGGAAGACATGACAAGGCAGACAAGGAAACAGACGACGACCTCATCAGGCCTGGCGGCGGCCGCTGTTCTTCTCGCCGGCGGACTTGCGTTCGCCGCTGGGCAATACGGACCGGGCGCCAGCGACACTGAAATCAAGCTCGGCAATACCATGCCCTATAGCGGTCCGGCTTCGGCCTACGGCGCCATCGGCAAGGCGGAAGCGGCCTACTTCGCCATGATCAACGAGCAGGGCGGCATCAACGGCCGCAAGATCGACTTCATCAGCCGCGACGATGGCTATAGCCCGCCGAAGACCGTCGAACTGGTGCGCAAGCTGGTCGAGGAGGATCAGGTGCTGGCGCTGTTCAACACGCTCGGCACACCGCCCAACACCGCGATCCAGGGCTACGCCAACGACAACAAGGTGCCGCAACTGTTCGTCGCCACCGGCGCCGACAAATGGAACGATCCAAAAAATCATCCGTGGACGATCGGCTGGCAGCCGAGCTACCGGATCGAAGCCCGCATCTACGGCCGCTACATCCTCAAGAATTTGCCGGATGCCAAGATCGCCGTGCTCTACCAGAATGACGATTTCGGCAAGGACTATCTGGTCGGCCTTCGCGAAGCTTTGGGCGCCAAAGCCGACACGATGATCGTGGCGACCAAGAGCTACGAGACCACCGATCCGACGATCAATTCGCAGGTTGCTTCGCTGCAAGGCAGCGGCGCCGATACGCTGTTGACGGCGGCCACGCCCAAATTCGCCGCGCAGGCGATCCGCAAGGTCTTCGACATCGGCTGGAAGCCGACGCACTTTCTGACCAACGTGTCGGCTTCGGTCGGCGCGGTGTTGAAGCCCGCCGGGCCGGAGAAAGGCGTCGGCATCATCTCCGCCGGCTATCTCAAGGAGCCGACCGACCCGCAATGGGCGGACACGCCGGAATACAAGGACTGGCTCGAATGGATGAAGAAATACAATTCCGCCGGCGGGCTCACCGACAGCAATAACGTCACCGGTTACTCGGTGGCGCAGACCATGGTGGCCGTGCTCAAGGCGAGCGGCAACGACCTCACGCGCGAGAATCTGATGAAGCAGGCGGCGAGCATCCACAATTTGAAGCTGCCGATGCTGCTGCCGGGCATCGTCGTGTCGACAAGCGCGACCGATTTTGCGCCGATCAAGCAGATGCAATTGATGAGGTTTGACGGCACGACCTGGCGGCTGTTCGGTGAGGTGATTTCCGGCTCCGGCAGCTGAGGAGCCGCTGAAGCTATCGCGGATGGCCGGCCGGCATAGGCCGGCCATTTGCCATTCGGACAGGTCAGGGCGTTCCGGAATCGACCGGCATGGCCGTCTGGACGACAATGCCGCGGGCGCGCGCATCGGCCACGCCGAGCGCACGCAAAGCTGTCAGCGTCAGCGTTTGCACCGTCTCGCGCTCGCGGCCGGAAGCGTCGGGCGCCAGCGGGCCGATCAGCCCCTCGATCAGGAGACCCGTAAGCGCCGCCGCCGCCACGGCGGCATCCTGTTCGGGCAAGCGCCCTTCGGCGATGGCGGCGGCGATCCGCGTGCCGAATTCAGCCGCGAGCGATGTGCGAAAGGCAAGCCGCACGGCCTCAAGTTCGGCATCGACCGGTTCAGCGATGGCGGCAAAAATCAGCCGGCGCTCGCGCAACGCCCGCGCCGCAAACGTCATGATCGCCGCCGACAGTGCCGAGAGCGGCCCGGGCGCGCCGGCGGCGGCGCGGCGCAGCGCGCCGACCTCGCTTTCGGCAATCTCCTCCAGCAGCGCCTCGACCAAATCGGTTTTGGCTGGGAAGTAGCGATAGACCGTTCCCGCGGCGATGCCGGCGCGAGCGGCGACGGCGGCGATCTGCACGGCCGCCATGCCGCCCTCGCCTGCGATCTGGCGCGCCGCCAAAACGATGGCGTCGCGGCGCGCGGCCAAACGGCGGGCGACATTCTCGGTACGGCGATAGGGCATGACTGACCGCGGGACAGAATCGCGTCGCAATGTAGCAAACGCTGAACCCGGATTCAGTAGTGGCCTTATTCGCCCTTCGCGGCGGGCGCCCTTTCCGCGACCGATTTGGCGCGGATTTTTGCCAGCGTCGTCATGGGCGTTATCGCCTCGGGATCGATGACCAGGCGGATAATCGCGGGCTTGCCGGAAGCTTGCGCTTCCTTGAAAGCCGCGGGGAAATCCGCCGTGCGCTCGACGCTGACGCCGAAGCCGCCGAAAGCGCGGGCGTAAGCGGCGAAGTCGGGATTCTGCAAATCGGTCGCGACGATACGGCCGGGATATTCGCGCTCCTGATGCATGCGGATGGTGCCGTAGATGCCGTTGTCGGCGATAACGGCGACAAACGGCAGGCCATATTGCACCGCAGTCGCAAATTCCTGCCCGTTCATCAGGAAATCGCCATCTCCGGCAATGCAGACGACCGGCCGCTCGGGGTAAAGCCTTTTCATCGCGACGGCGGCCGGCACGCCATAACCCATCGAGCCGGAGGTCGGCGCTACATGCTGCCCGAAGCGACGGAAGCGAAAGAAGCGATAAATCCAGGCCGCATAATTCCCGGCGCCGTTGCACAGGATGGCGTCGTCGGGAAGATATTCGCGCAGCCACACCATGATGGCGCCGAGATTGACTCCGCCGGGCTGCTCGGTCGGGGTTTCCGTCCAGGCCAGATAATCGGCATGAGCCGCCGCCGCCTGACCGCGTGGCGCGCCCGGCACGTCGAGGCGCTCAAGTGCCGCGGCGAATGCCGTCGGCGTCGCATGGATCGCGAGCTTCGGACTATACACCCGGCCGAGTTCTTCGGCGCCGGGATGCACATGCACGAACGTCATCTGCGGCTGCGGAATGTTGAACAGCGTATAGCTCTGCGACGGCAATTCCCCCATGCGTCCGCCGATTAACGCGACCAGATCGGCCGACCTGATGCGCTCGACGAGCTTCGGGTTGGGACCGATGCCGAGATCGCCAGCGTAACAAGGATGCAGCGCGTCGAACAGGTGCAGGCGACGGAAGGTGGTGGCGACCGGCAGCGCGAATTTTTCCGCAAAGCGCGCGACGGCGTCGGAGGCTTCCTGCGACCAGCGGCTGCCGCCAAGGAGCAAGATCGGTGCGCGGGCAGCACCGAGAAGCTCCGCAAATTTCGCCATCTCGACGGGACCCGGCGATGTCTCGATCGGCGAAAAGGCCGGCGCGTCGTCCACGGCGACACGCTCGCTGAGCATATCCTCGGGCAGGCTGACGACAACCGGCCCCGGACGTCCGTTGGCGGCGGTATAGAAAGCGCGCGACACGATCTCCGGTATCCGCGCCGGATCGTCGATCTCGGTCGCCCACTTGGTCATCGAGCCGAACACCGCGCGATAGTCGAGTTCCTGAAACGCCTCGCGCTCGCGCATGTCGCGCGCAACCTGGCCGACGAAGACGACCATCGGCGTTGAATCCTGCCGGGCGATATGAATGCCCGGCGAAGCATTGGTGGCGCCGGGCCCGCGGGTGACAAAACAGACGCCGGGCCGGCCGGTCGCCTTGCCCACCGCCTCCGCCATCATCGCCGCGCCGCCCTCCTGGCGGCACACGGTGACGGCGAGATCGCTGTCGTGGAACGCGTCGAGCACCGCCAGATAGCTCTCGCCGGGCACGCAGAAGACGTGGCGGACGCCGTGGATACGCAGTTGATCGACCAGAATCTCGGCAGCGGTGCGAATATTGTCCTTACCGCGCATCGGCGTCTCCCGCGGACCATGCGGGCGCAGCCTATTCGCCGCGCCCAGTGTTGTAAGCTTTGATTGCCGCGAGATGCGCCGTTAGTCCAGTCTTTTGGCCGCACACATCGGCTGACATCGGCGCAGCGCGCAGACGAGGAACCGGGATTGATGAGCGAGGATGTGGATCCGCAAAAGGAGGTCTTCGGCTTCCTCGCCGATCCCGACACGTATGGCGGACAAAAGGTGCAGCGGATCGATACCCACGCCGCGTCGGTGTTTCTTGCCGGCGACCGGGCGCTCAAGGTCAAGCGCGCGGTGCGCTTCCCGTTCCTCGACTATTCGACGCTTCCTAGACGCCAAGCGGCCTGCGAAGCCGAGCTTGCGGTGAATGCGCCTTATGCGCCGGAAATCTATCGCGGCGTCGTCGCCGTCACCCGCGAGGCTTCCGGCCAGCTTGCAATTGGTGGGGCGGGCGTACCGGTCGAGTGGGCCGTCCACATGCGGCGCTTCGACGAGAAGCGGACGCTTGACCATATCGTCGGCGAAATCGACGAGGCTTTAGCTGACGCGTTGGGCCGCGCGGTCGCCGCCGCCCATGCCAAGGCGGCGACCGTCAAAGGGGACCCGTGGATCGCGGCACTCGGCTCTTATATCGACGAGCACGCCGAGGCTTTCAGCCGCTACCCCGACATTTTTCCCGCGGCCGACATCGAGCGGCTGACGCACGCCAGCCGCGCGTCCTATGAGCGCATCGTTCCGCTGCTGCAGGAACGCGGGCGGCTGGGCTTTATTCGCCGCATCCATGGCGACCTTCATCTCGGCAATATCGTTCTGATCGAAGGCAAGCCGGTGCTGTTCGACGCCATCGAGTTCAGCGAGATCATCGCGTCTGGCGACGTCCTCTACGACCTCGCCTTCCTGCTGATGGACCTGCTCGAACGCGGCCTAGCGCCGGCGGCCAACGTCGTACTCAACCGCTATCTGGCGCAGACGCGGCGCGTCGAGGATCTCGATGCGCTGGCCGCGCTCCCGTTCTTCCTGTCGATGCGCGCGGCGATCCGGGCGCGGGTCACCGCACCCCGGATGGAGCGCGCCGAAGCGGACAAGCGGCCATCGATCGCGCGCACCGCGCACGCCTATTTCGACTTCGCCGCACGAGCGATCGCACCGCCCGCGCCGGCCTTCGTTGCTGTCGGCGGCCTTTCCGGCACCGGCAAGTCCAAGCTGGCGCGGATGCTGGCGCCTGATATCGAACCGATGCCGGGAGCGGTGATCGTGCGCTCGGACGTCGAGCGCAAAGCCCTCTTCGGCGTCGACGAAGCCGAAAAGTTGGCGGCCGATGCCTATACCGACGCCGTCACCGCCCGGGTTTATGCGACGCTTAGCGCCAAGGCATGCCGCATTGTCGCCGCCGGCCATTCGGTGATCGTCGATGCGGTCTTCGCCAGACCGCAGGAACGCGCCGCCATCGCCGAAGCCGCCAAATCCGCGCGTTTGCCCTTGCGGGGGCTCCTTCTCACCGCCGACATGGAAACCCGCATCAGCCGCGTCGGCAGCCGCGCCGGCGATGCCTCCGACGCCGATGCGGCGGTAGCGCGGGAGCAAGAGCGCTACGATCTCGGCCCGCTCGATTGGGTGGCGGTCGACGCCTCCGGAACGCCCGAAACCACGTTGGCGCGGGCAAAAGCCGCACTGCGCATGCCGTCGATTGACTGACATGGTGCACCGCAAATATAAGCGCGGTGACCCACAGGCTTGAGAAAGGCGCGATCATGGCGAGCAATGAGGCGACAATACCCACCGGCACCCACTCGCCTGAAGAATCGCGCCGCGACTTCCTCTATATCGCCACCGGAATGGTCGCCGCCGTGGGCGCCGCCGCCGTTCTGGTGCCGCTCATCGCGCAGATGAACCCGGACGCCTCGACGCTCGCCGCCGGCGGCCCGGTCGACCTCGATGTCAGCAAGATCGCGCCCGGCCAGCAGGTCGTGATCCGCTGGCGCGAGCGCCCGATTTTCGTTTTCCACCGCACGCCGGAAACGCTGAAGACCCTGCAAGACCCGAAGCTGTTGTCGCAACTGTCCGACCCGAATTCGCAGCAGATCCAGCAACCCCCTTACGCCACCAACGCCACCCGCTCGGTCAAGCCCGAATTCGGCGTCCTGGTGGGCATTTGCACCCATCTCGGCTGCATCCCGATGTTCTATCCGCAGCCGAGCGCCACCTCGCCGGTCGCCGACTGGCCGGGCGGCTATTTCTGCCCCTGCCACGGCTCCAAATACGATCCGGCGGGACGTGTGTTCAGCGGCGTGCCGGCGCCGTATAATCTGCCGGTGCCGCCCTATACGTTCGTCAATGACACGACGCTGCGGGTCGGCGAAAATCCGACCGGCAGCGCCTGGGATTTTGGCTCGATCCGGCAGCTCTGAGCGCTCTAAGCGCGGTTGGACCGCGTCAGCAGGATGAAACTCCGCAGGTCTCCCCGGCTCGGGCTGCTGCGACTGTCGCTGCTGGCGATTGTCGTCGGCGCGATTACCGGGTTTGGCGCCGTCGTCTTCCGCGCGCTGATCGGCATCATTCATAACATCGCCTTCCTTGGCTCGTTCGCGATCGATTACGACGCTAGCGTCTTCACGCCGCCGAGCCCGTGGGGCGCGCTCATCATCATCGTTCCGGTCATCGGCGGCCTGATCGTCACCTTTCTGATTACCAATTTCGCGCCTGAGGCACGCGGGCACGGCGTGCCGGAGGTGATGGACGCCATCTATTACAAGGACGGCGTGATCCGGCCGGTCGTCGCTGTGATCAAATCGCTGGCTTCCGCGCTGTCGATCGGCACCGGCGCCGCGGTCGGCCGCGAGGGGCCGATCATTCAGATCGGCTCCGCGATCGGCTCGACGCTCGGGCAGATTGTGACCATGGCGCCCTGGCAGCGCATCACCCTCGTTGCCGCCGGCGCCGGTGCCGGCATCGCCGCCACTTTCAACACGCCGATCGGCGGCGTGATGTTCGCCATCGAGCTGATGATGCCGGAACTGAGCGCGCGCACCTTCCTGCCGGTGGCGCTGGCGACCGGCGCCGCGACGTTCATCGGCCGCATCTTTTTCGGCATCCATCCGGCGTTCGCGATACCGAACACGCTCCTGGCGTCGCAGGCTCCAGCCTCGCTGGACGCGCTGCTGCTTTATGCCCTCCTCGGCGCGCTTATCGGCCTTGCCGCGGCGGCGTTCATCCGCGGCCTCAGTTTTGCCGAGAACATCTTCGACCGCATCAAGAACCCGTATTTGCGCAATGTTGTCGGCATGCTGATCATCGGTGTGCTGATCTACGCGCTCCTCCGGGTCGCCGGGCATTATTACGTTGAGGGCGTCGGCTATTCGACCATTCAGGCGATCCTCAACGGCAGCGTCGGCCTGCCGGCTCTCCTCCTCATGCTGTTCGCTGCCAAGCTCGCGGCAACCTCGATAAGTCTCGGCGCCGGCTCCTCCGGCGGCATCTTCTCGCCGGCGTTGTTCATGGGCGCGACCATCGGCGCCGCCTTCGGCGTCTTGGTCAATGCCATCCATCCGATGGACGGTTTTGGCGCGACGACCTGCGCCATCATCGGCATGGCCGCCATGGTCGGCGGCGGCACCGGCGCGGCGATGACCGCCGTCACCATGATCTTCGAAATGACCCGCGACTACGATCTGGTGATGCCGAGCATCGTCGCCGTGGCGCTTGCCATCGGCATCCGCCGCCTGCTGTCGCAGGAGAATATCTACACGATCAAGCTCGTCAGCCGCGGCCACTTCGTGCCGAAGGCGCTGCACGCCAACATGTTCCTGGTCCGCCAGGCCCGCGATGTGATGCAGAAGGATGTGACGATCCTGCCCGCGGATGCCGACTTCGAAGCGTTCCTGCGTCAGCACGGCAGCGAAGGCGGATTCAAACACGTGGTGGTCACACGGGGCAATCGCGTCGCCGGCGTCGTGCGCGTCAATACCAGTCTGCGCCGCGGCATGGAACAGGCTTATGGCGGCGTTCGCCTCGGCGATGTGGCGCAACGACATTTCACGATCGCGCGCGAGAGCGACATCATGTTTGATGTCGTTCAGCGCATGACGCGGCACAATGCCGTCATGGCCGTGGTCGTCAAAGGCGGCGGTCGCGGACGACCGTCCGAGGTCTTGGGCGTCGTGTCGAAGGAGGACATCGCCAATTCAGTCGCCGAAAGCATCAAGCCGTTCGGCTGATCGCTCGACGGCGGGGCTGCTTTGGGGCGCGTACGCGTAAACGGTTTGGTCGAATGTCGCTGGCAATGTCCGCTATTCCACGCTTTGTCGGTTCGACGCGGACCTCGCCTGAGATCCGAGAAAAGGCCATGAGGCGAGATATCTAGCGACGGTTTCCTCAGAATCCGGCGACCGGTGCCCACCAATTGAAGCGCCAATTGACGCCAGCGCGAATGATGTTCTCTGACAAGCGCGTGGTAACGCCGGTGAACGTTCCCACCGGCGGCGCGGTGTTGAACGGATCAGTAACGGTCGGGAATTCGACGCGCAGATATTCGATTTTTACCGTCCAGTTCTGGAATGGCATCCACTCTACGCCACCACCTGCCGTCCATCCCGTCAGGGTATTGGTCACGGACGCACCGACGCCGCCGGGACCGCTAACGCTGTCTCGAAGGCCGCCAAACGCCGCGCCGCCGGTCGCGTAAACGAGCGCATTGTCCCACGTCACGATGCCGACCCGGCCTCGCAGCGTGTCCAGCCAAGTGCCGCGGACGCTGTGAGAAAATGCGGTGTTGAATGGCGCCAGATCGGTGGCTCTCGCTTGCAAACCGTTAAACGAGATGTCGTCCTCGATGCCGACGACGAAGAGTCGCGAAAATTGGTAGTTGCAGCCGAACGTGCCACCGACAAGTCCGTTGGACGGGGTGATGGTCGTCACGGTTCTCCCGGTTTGGGCGCCGGTGCTGGCCGCGACCCGGTCGGTACCCATCGCACCGCCACCCTCGATACCGATGTAACAGCCGGTCCAAGTCCATGTCGGCGGCGGTGGCGGGGCCTTGAGCGGCAATGCGAGGTCCGCGGCGTTTGCTGCGGAAAGCGAACATGTGCCAAGCGCGACTGCGGCGGCGACCAGGTGTTTGAACATTGCATCCCCCGTAAATTCAAAACGGCGCACACCAATTCAAGAGGATGTGCTCCCGCAGCAGCGGCACTAGAAGGTGACGCGAATGGTCCCGACGAAGTTGTTTTGGGTTACCGGATTCGGAGTCACCGCCACCTGATAACCGGCGCCCACGATCAGATTGATCGGTCGGGTCGGGCTATCCATCCCAATTTTGAAGCGGCCGAGGATCAGACCGGGCGTGAGCAAGACCTGGTTCCAGCCGGCATGCGTGCCGTTCGGCCAGTACATGTAGTTGACCTCGAGCTCCGGCCAAAAATACTCGAAAAAATGATACTGGAAGGCAGTGTTCCACAGAACCGGATCGCCGAAATTGCCGACCGTGGTGCCTTTGGCTGGCGCCGGCCCAATCGAGCTTACCGGAAATTGCGCGCTGATGGTCGACTGGATGTCGAAATCGCCCCAGCCTTTGCCGAATGCCAAGGTCGGCTGCGCAACAAGCACGTTGTTGGAGATTGCGGCGGGTGTGCCGAGCGGATCCGACATCTGGAAGAAGGCGGTCACGATGTAATCGCCATTCTCCTTATTGGCGGAGAGCAGGCGGTATTTGACGAGGAACGCCGGCCAATCGTTCCAGCCTTGCGCCGTTCCTCGCGGGCCCGAAGCGGTGACGTATGACGGAGCGGCCAGAATGACTTCCCAGTTATAGGCCGGTATCAACTCGATCCGGGCCCCGCCAGGTCCGCCGTAATTGTAGAAATGCTGGCCGTTACCTTGAGTGCCCGTGCCCTGTTGCTGGCTATAGACATCCCACCGGAACTCTTGTTCGAGCCGCGGCGTGACCGTCACAAGCGGCGTCATCCAGCGCGGCTGCGCCGCCTGCGAGGCCGACACCATGTCAAGCCAGGACGCGTAAGGACCATCGCCATAACCGCTGTAAGGAAGCGCCTTGGTCGCCATCGGTGGCGCACTCTGCGCGTGCGCACAAACCGGCGCGAACGCCATCGCCGCTGCCGCCGCAACAAACAGCTTTCGGATTTTGAATGAATTGTCGCGAGTATGCGCGTCGGTTTTCATGTGCCCAGCCCTGTTACAACCGTCAGCGTCCCCGAACGCTGTATTCCTTAAGATATAACGTGAAAGTCAGGTGTTGGCCGAGAGTTGTCAATGGCGGCCTGTGGGCTAGTCGATCGTTGCCGGAACGTGTGACATCTCCGCAACAGACCGGAGCGAACTCGATTGGCTTGAGCCGTACCTACTGGGCGATGGATATATTTGCTGGTTTCAGCCTATCGGAAGCTGCACGTTCCGGCCGAGCGACAGCTGCTCTCGCGCATCAATGCCGACAGTGGAAGCGGCGCCTTAGAGTACGCGGCCTAGGTGGGGCGGCGTAGCTGCCGCAGCTGCTCGGTCGCCGCCGCGTCCACCTTTCCGTCAGCGATGACGACACCATAATGCTCGCGCGCAATCTCCGGCGCGAACAGCCCGTCGAGCACATTCTCCAGCACCGCCGCGGGATCGCGCCGGAAGGCATCGCCATAACCGCCGCCGCTCGGGCCGTAGGCAATCAGGCAGTCACCGTGTCTGACCTTTTGATAGGGAACCTTGGAGGGCAGCGCCGTGCGCTTGCCGTCCCTGGCCTGCATGATCAGCTCGCCGGGA
This sequence comes from uncultured Alphaproteobacteria bacterium, assembly GCA_963829395.1. Lineage (GTDB taxonomy): Bacteria > Pseudomonadota > Alphaproteobacteria > Rhizobiales > Xanthobacteraceae > BOG-931. The sequence goes on from CAWHHX010000016.1 coordinate 145,517, forward strand.
TAACCATCGCTGCCGCCGTCAAATCCCCACGGCCGGTGCTTTTGGCCATCGCCCTCGATCGAAAAGCCGCCGTCGGAGAGATAGGTGAAGGCACGCACCGAGCCGACGCCGCCGCGCCACTTCCCGGCTGCGACCTTGTCCTCGCGCAACTCGTAGCGGTCGACACGCAATGGCAGATGCGATTCGATATCTTCGATCGGATTATTCCGGGTATTGGCATAGAGCGTATCGACGGTGTCCATGCCGTCGAGGCCGTAGCGCCCGCCATAGCTGCCCTCGAAAATCTCCATATGCACCCAGGGCTGTTCCTTGACCGTGCCGCTGAATGCAATGACGCGCAGATTGCCGATGCCGGCACTCACTTGATGGGGAACCGCCGGCGCCAAAGCCTTCATGACCGTATCGGCAAGCTGATTGCCGGGTGAAAATCGGGCGATCACCGGCGCCGGGAAAATCGGATTGGCGAGCGTGCCCTTGGGCGCGACGATGGTGATCGGGCGCGTCAGCCCGCTGTTTTGCGGGATGTTGCCGTAGACCGCGGTGTCGAGCAGAATCGAACGCAGCGTCAGCCACACCGCGCAATCGACGGTGCCTTCGAACGGCAGGTTGATCGGCCGATCGGACACCTGCGGCGATGTGCCGGTGAGATCGACCGCGAGCTCGTCGCCGTTCACGGTGATGGCGACGGCGAATTTGAGATCGCGGCGGGCCGGATCCGGATCGTCGAGGTAGCCGTCGATGAAGGTTTCGGCGGCATAAACGCCATCCGGGATGTCGCGGATGGCGCCGCGCATCATGCGTTCGGAATAGTCCATCAGGTCTTCGTAGGCGCCGCTCACGGTGTCGCGGCCGTAGCGGCGCACGAGGTCGAGGTAACGCTGCGCGCCGATCTGCGCAGCGGCGATCTGCGCATTCATGTCGCCGACGACGAGGTCGGGGATGCGGATATTGTCGCGCACGATTTCCCAAACCGCATCGTTGCGCCGGCCTTGGTCGACGACCTTGATCGCCTTGAACTGCAATCCCTCGGCATACGTATCGACGGCGTCGACAATGCCGCAGCTTCCGGGCGTATGCGCGCCGATGTCGAGATGATGCGCCGTCGTGACCGAGAAGCCGATCAGCTCGCTGCCGTCGAAAACCGGCACGCAGAATGCCACATCCGGGCCGTGCGAAGCCCCGCCATACGGATCGTTGTGCATGATCACGTCGCCGGGCCGAAACACGTCGCCGCGCACTTCGAACCGCTTGCGGATACCGCGTACATAGCCGGGGATCGGGCCCGATTGCAGCGGCGTGCTCATTTTGCATTCGCATAATTGCCGCCCCTGGGCATCCGTCAGCGCCGCGCCGAAATCCTCCGACTCGCGGATAATGCTCGAATAGCTCATGCGCATGAGCTTGTGGCCCATCTCGATGGCGATGTTCTCCAGCGCGCCCTGGATGACAGCGCCGGTGATCGGATCGACCCGGGTATTCGGCTGCGGCCGGCGATTGGAGCGGTTAGAGTCGTGCATCGCCATCCCCCGCGATTGTGAGAATGAGATTGCCGGCAGGATCGCTGATCGCGCTACAGCCCGGCGGAATGACCGTCGTCGAGTCCTTTTGCAAAACGATGGCCGGGCCGGCGAAGGCGACGCCGACCGGCAGCAGATGCCGGCGATAGAAGGTGGTTTCGAATGGCCGCAACGCGCCGTCGATACGGAACACGCATTGGCCGGTCTTTACCCGCGCCCGCTCGAGGGTCGAGCCTTCGGGAGCCGTGAGCTTGGCGAGCTTCGGCATTTGGCCGACGCCCACAACCCGAATGTTGACGATCTCGATCGGACTGTCGGCGAAGGCATGGCCGTATTCGCGCTCGTGCGCCTGGTGGAAGCGCGTCCAGATTTCTTCAAGCTCCTGCTTGCCGATGTCGCCGGCGGGAAACGGTATTTTCAGTTCGTAGCCCTGGCCGACATAGCGCAGGTCGCCATCGCGCACGAACGACATGGCGGCGGCTTGCAGATGATCAGCCGCGAATTGCCGCGCGAGCTCCCGTTCCATGGCGGCAATATCGGCGTTGAGCCGATCGATTTCGACGCGGCCGCTGACCTGGAATTGGGTGCGGATCGCGTCGTATTTGAGGTCGGTCGTCAGCAGTCCCATGGCCGAGGTAATGCCCGGATAAGGCGGCACGATCACCTCGGTAAAACCGAGCATGGCGGCGACTTCGACGGCGTGCAGCGGCCCGGCGCCGCCGAAAGCGACGAGCGCGAAATCGCGCGGATCGATCCCCTTCTGCACTGTGCGCGAGCGAATGGCGTTCGCCATGTTGCTGTTGATGACGGTGAGCACGCCTTCGGCGGCTTCGAGCTTATTCATGCCGAGCGCGTCGGCGAGCCGTTCGATCGCGCGGTGCGCGGCGTCTTCGTCGAGCTTCATGCTGCCGCCGAGGAAATCGTGCTGGTCGAGGCGGCCGAGCACCAGGTTGGCGTCGGTGACGGTCGGCTCGCTGCCGCCGCGGCCGTAAGCCGCCGGGCCGGGCACGGCGCCGGCGCTGCGCGGTCCAACGCGAAAGGCGCCGCCTTGATCGACATAGGCGATCGAGCCGCCGCCGGCCCCGATGGTGTGGATGTCGATCATCGGCAGCAGCAACGGGAAGCCGGCGATCGAGGTAGAGCGCGCGTCGGTCTCGGCAAACCGGCCGTCGACGACGATGCCGATATCGGCGCTGGTGCCGCCGATGTCGAAGGTGACGAGCTTGCGGCGCCCGCTTAAAGCGCCGATCCAGGCGCCACCGAGCACGCCGGCCGCGAGCCCGGACAACAGCGTCACCACGGGCTTGTCGCTGACCATCGCCGGCGTGGCGACCCCGCCGTTCGAGGCCATGATGCGCAACTCGGAGCGCAGACCGGCATCGCGCAATGTGTCCTGCAGGCGGCCGACATAGCCGCGCATCTTCGGCCCGATGAACGCGCACAGGCACGCGGTGGTGAATCGCTCATACTCGCGGAATTGCGGCGAGATCGACGACGAGGTGGCGACAAAGACGCCGGGCAGTTCGCGCTCGAGGATCGCCTTCGCGCGCTCCTCGTGGGCCGGATTGAGATAGGAAAACAAGAAACACACCGCGACCGCTTCGACCGCGTCATCCTTCAAGGACCGCGCCGCCGCCAGCACGCCGGCTTCGTCGAGCGGCTCAAGCTCATCGCCGTGCGGCGGCACCAGCCTGCCCTTCACGACCTTTCGGTGCCGCCGTTTCACCAGCGGCCGGTTCTGCCAAGGCAATTCCTGCATGATCGAGTAATGCTCGGCCCGCTGGTGGCGCGCGATATGGATGATGTCGCGGAAGCCTTCGTTGGTCACCATGCCGGCGCGCGCGCCCTTGTGCTCCAGGACGGCATTCGTCGCGGTGGTCGTGCCGTGCAGCACATAGTCGATGTCGTTTGCCGCCACGGCGTTGTCGCGGCAAATCTCGGCGATACCTTGGACGATGCCGCGCGACGGGTCGTCAGGCGTCGTCGAGACCTTGTGGATGGCGACCTGGCCGGTGTCCAAGTCGCAGTACACGATATCGGTGAAGGTACCGCCGACATCGACGCCGATCGTTTTCATGATACTCCGGCTGGCATGTTGCCGCTGGTTGTTTGGGCTTGATAAAGTGCGCACTCCTCGCCGGCAGAAGCGCGGCATCATCTGCGGCTCAGATTTGGAAGGCAACAGTGAAAGCCGTCGTCATTCACGCCCCCGGCGCTCCCGAGCAACTCGTCATGGCGGATGTGCCCGAACCCAGCCCGGGTCCCGGCGAGGTGCTGGTGGATGTCGCATTCGCTGGCTGCAACTGGGCGGATACCCAAATCCGCACCGGCATCTATCCGCACGCCCGCACTTACCCGCTGGTGCTCGGCTTGGAGATTGCCGGCACGGTGTCGAAGCTCGGACCGGGCGTTACCGGCGCCAAGATCGGCGACCGCGTTGCGGCCTTTCTCGAGCAAGGCGGCGCCTATGCCGAGCAGGCGGTCGTATCCGCCAACATGTTGATGCCGCTCCCCGACGCGATCCCCTTCGATGTCGGGGCGGCGCTCACGGTGCAGCCGCTGACCGGCTATCACATGCTGCACACTATTTACGGCATCGCGCCTGGCGAGACCGTGCTGATCAACGCCATCGGCGGCGGAGTCGGGCTGTTTACCACCCAGCTTGCGGTCAAAGCCGGCGCGCGGGTCATCGGCACCGTCGGCACGCCGGGCAAAGAGAAACGGGCCCTGGAATACGGCGCCGAGCGGGTCGTGGTCACCGGCGACGACGATTTCGAGCAGGCCGTTCTTGAGTTCACCAACGGCCGCGGCGTCGATCTCGCCATCAACTCGCTCGGTGCGACCATGCTCGACCGCACCTTCAATGTGGTCCGCAAGCTCGGCCATATCATCAGCATCGGCGAAGCGGAGGGTCCGCCGTTCAAGAATATCCGCGAACGCATCCTGCCGCGGTCGCAGACCTTCACCCGCCTGCACATCGGCCATGTCGACCCGGAGTCGCCAGCCTGGAAGGACAGTCTGAATTACATTCCGCGCGGGGTGATCGACGGCTGGCTGAAAGTGCCGATCGCCGGCGTCTTTCCTATGGCAGACGCCGCCGCGATGCACCGGCACATCGAGTCGCGCCAAGCCGCCGGCAAGCTGGTTCTGGCCATCGCGGGCTAGCCGGCCGGGAAATTACCCATGTGCGTCCGGGCGATGCCGCTAAGGCCTTGATGACAATGGCCGGAACTGCCACATCCAGGCGGTAATGAATCAAGCAATCCGCCCCTCCGAGGTCGCGCCGGCTCGGTCGCCGCTGGCGGCCGAGGTCGAACGACGGCGCACCTTTGCCATCATCTCGCATCCGGACGCGGGCAAGACCACGCTGACCGAGAAGCTCTTGCTGTTCGGCGGCGCCATTCAGCTTGCCGGGCAGGTCAAGGCCAAGCGCGACCGCCGGTCGACCCGCTCGGACTGGATGGCGATCGAACGCGAACGCGGCATTTCCGTCGTCACGTCGGTGATGACCTTCGAATATGACGGCCGCGTCTTCAATCTGCTCGATACGCCGGGCCACGAGGACTTTTCGGAAGACACCTACCGTACGCTCACCGCCGTCAATTCTGCCGTCATGGTGATCGACGCCGCGCGCGGCATCGAGCCGCGCACCCGCAAGCTGTTCGAGGTCTGCCGCCTGCGCGACATCCCGATCATCACCTTCATCAACAAGATGGATCGGGAGAGCCGTGATCCCTTCGACCTGATCGACGAGATCGAAAAGACGCTGGCGCTCGATGCGGCGCCGATGACCTGGCCGATCGGTCGCGGCCGCGATTTCATCGGCACGATCGACGTCCAGACCGGCGGAGTGCGGCTGCTCGACGGCGATGCCGGCGCCGCCGGCAGCCTGCGCGCGATGACGATCGCCGAGCTCGCGGCCGCGCAATTCCAGCCTCGACGCCGCCGCGTTCGCCGAAGAGCTGGAACTGGTGCGGCATGGCTGCAAGCCGTTCGACCGGCGCGCGTTCAGCCGAAGGCCATATGACGCCGATCCTGTTCGGCAGCGCGCTGAAGAATTTCGGCGTCGGCGATCTGCTCAACGCGCTCGGCACGCTGGCGCTGCCGCCGCGGGCGCAGAGCGCCGACAACCGCACCATCGTGGCGACCGAGCCGGCGCTGTCCGCGTTCGTGTTCAAGATCCAGGCCAACATGGATCCGAACCACCGCGATCGCATTGCCTTCGTCCGGCTCTGCTCCGGCAAGCTGACGCGCGGCATGAAGGTGACGCAGGTGCGGACCGGCAAGACCATCAGCCTGCATGCGCCGCAATTCTTCTTTGCTCAGGACCGCGCGCTGGCCGAAGAAGCCTATGCCGGCGACGTCGTCGGCATTCCCAATCACGGCACGCTCCGCATCGGCGACACCCTGACCGACGGCGAAAAGATCAATTTTGCCGGCGTGCCGAATTTCGCGCCGGAGATTTTGCGGCGGGTGCGCCTGCCCGACGCGATGCGCGCCAAGAAGCTCAAGCAAGCGTTGCAGCAGCTCGCTGAAGAAGGCGTCGCCCAGGTGTTCCGGCCGGCCGACGGCTCGCCCGCTTTGGTCGGCGTCGTCGGCCCGCTTCAGCTCGACGTGCTCAAGGCCCGGCTTGCCGCCGAATACGGCATCGAGATCGGCTGGGACACGCCCGAATTTCAGTTCGCGCGCTGGATCGCGGCGGACGACCGCAAAATCCTCGATCAATTCGCGGCCGAATACCACTCATCGATCGCCGAGGATTTTGATGGCGATCTTGTCTTCCTGGCGCGCAACGCCTTCAATCTCGAATATACCGGCGATCACAACAAGGGCATTTCCTTCAGCGACGTGAAGGACATTCACAAGCGCAAGCCTGCTGGGTGAGACGCCCGCCGTGTAATCGGGCCTGCCGCGCAAAGCCCCTCAACCGCCGGCCAGTTCCTCGCGCAGCATCTCGAGCTTGAGCCATTGCTCTTCGGCCGCGGCAATTCGCTGCTGCAGCTTCGCCAAGCGCCGCGGAGACTTTCTCGAACGCGGCGCGATCCCGGGCATAGAATGTCGGATCGTCGAGCTTCGCCTTGCAGCTTCCGCATATCGTCCTGCAGCGCGGCAATGGTCTTGGGCAGCGTCTCGAGCGCGTGCTTGTCCTTGAAGGTCAAGCGCCGCCGAGCCGCTGGCGGCTCGGCGGTGATTGACGGCGCCGGCTTTGCAGCCTCCCGGCGCGTCTCGCTTGCGCGGCTGCCGGGTCAGATCGGCGCCGCGCTGCGCCAGCATGTCGCTATAGCCGCCGGCATATTCGATCCAGCCGCCCTTCCCCCTCCGGCACGATGACGCCGGCGACCAGGCGGTCGAGAAAATCGCGATCGTGGCTGATGAGGAGGACCGTGCCCGGATACTCGGCCAGCGTTTCCTCCAGCACGTCCAGCGTTTCCATATCGAGATCGTTGGTCGGCTCGTCGAGCACCAAGAGATTCGACGGCTTGGCGAGCGCCTGCGCCAGCATCAGCCGGCCGCGTTCGCCGCCCGACAGCTTGGCGAGCGGCGTGCCGGCCTGCTCGCTGGTAAACAGAAAGTCCTTCATGTAGCTGACGACGTGCTTGGCATGGCCATTCACCATGACGGTATCGCCGCGGCCTCCGGTCAGCGCTTCCGCGACCGTGACATCCGGATCGAGACTGTCGCGATGCTGGTTGAGCGTCGCGATCGCGAGCGACGATCCGAGCCGCACCGAGCCGGCATCCGGCGCCAAAACGCCGGTGAGCAGGTTGATCAGCGTGGTCTTGCCGCTGCCGTTCGGCCCGACGATGCCGATCCGGTCGCCGCGCTGAATGCGGGTCGAAAAATTGTCGACGATCGCGCGGCCGTCGTAGCTTTTGCCGACACCGACGGCCTCGATGACCCGCGCCCCCGACGGCGCCGCCGAACCGGCGGTAATGGCGACATCGCCGGCCGCGGCGCGATGGGTGCGGCGCTGCTCCCGCAGCGTCTGCAACTGGCCGACCCGGCGGATATTGCGCTTGCGCCGTCCGGTGACGCCGTAGCGCAGCCAATGCTCCTCGGCGACGATCTTGCGGTCGAGCTTATGCTGATCGCGTTCCTCTTCCGCCAGCACCGCGTCGCGCCATTCTTCGAAATGCGCAAAGCCGCGCTCGAGGCGGCGGGTCCCGCCGCGATCGAGCCAGACCGTGCTGCGCGACAGGGTCGAGAGAAAGCGTCGGTCGTGGCTGATGATCACCATCGCGCAGCGGCGCGCATCGAGGTCGCGCTCCAGCCATTCGATGGTCGTGAGGTCGAGATGGTTGGTCGGTTCGTCGAGCAGGAGGATATCCGGAGCCGGCGCCAGCACGCGGGCGAGCGCAACGCGGCGCGCCTCGCCACCGGAAAGCTGCGCCGGATTTTCCTGCCCGGTGAGGCCGAGTTGGTCGAGGAGATGGCGGGCGGTATGCGCATCGTCGGTCGCCCGCAGGCCGGCCTCGACATAGGCAACGGTCGAGGCAAAGCCGGAGAAGTCCGGCTCCTGCGGCAGGTAACGCACCAGTGCGCCCGGCTGGACAAAGACCGAGCCGCGATCCGGTTCGACCAGACCGGCGGCGATCTTGAGGAGCGTCGACTTGCCCGACCCATTGCGCCCGACCAGCGACACCCGCTCGCCGGGCGATACCGAAAGCTCCGCGCCCTCAAGCAGCGGGGTGCCGCCGAAGGTCAAGGCGATATCTTTGAGCTGAAGAAGCGGAGGCGCCATAGGCATTTGGCCGGTGGGGAACTATTCGGCTCTATATAGGCCGGAAAAGCCGCCATGCATGCGCGCCGACGCCGCATTCGCGCAGCAAGGATGCTTTCCAAGGCCGGCTTGCCCATAATGCGGCATGGCTCTCGATTTTCGCCCGCTCGCCGTCGCCGCTGCGGGCTTCACCGCTTTCGTCAATCTTTATTCGCCTCAGGCGCTCCTGCCCGAGCTCTCGCACGAATTCGGCGTCGGCGCCGGACAGATCAGCGCGCTGATGACCGCCTCGACCGCGGCCATTGCGCTCACGGCGCCCTTCACCGGCGCGCTGGCGGACGTTCTCGGCCGCAAGCGGTTGATCACAGCGGCCGCGTTTGCCGTCGTCGTGCCGACACTGATGATGATGTTGGCGACAAGCGTGCCGCAGCTCGTCGTCTTGCGCTTCGTGCAGGGGCTGTTGCTGCCGCCCATCTTCACCGTCGCCGTCGCCTATGTCGGCGACGAATGGCCGCCGGCGGACGTGCCGCGCGTTGCCGGGCTGTTTATCTCCGGATCGAGTGTCGGCGGTTTCTGCGGCCGCTTCATCACCGGCGCCATTGCCGATCTGATCGGCTGGCGCGCGTCGTTCGGCGCGGTGGCGCTGCTGACGCTGGCCGGCGGGGTGATCGTCACGATCGCGCTGCCGCGCGAGCGCCGTTTCGTCCGCTCCGGCGGTTTTTCAGCCTCGACCTGGCAGATGCTCGCTCACCTGCGCAATCCGCGGCTGCTGGCGATCTATGCGGTCGGCTTCGGCGTGTTGTTCAACTTCATCGCCACTTTTACGTATGTAAGTTTTCACTTGGCGGCGGCGCCGTATTATTTTTCGCCGACGCTCTTGGGCGCGCTCTTTGCCACCTATCTCGGCGGCACTTTCGCAGTGCCCTGGGTCGGCCGCGCCATAATTTTATTCGGCCGCCGCCACTTCGTGCTCGGCGTCATCGTGGTGTGGATCGCGGGCGCATTGCTGCTGCTGGCGCCGCCAGTCGGCGTGATCATTGTCGGGCTGACGGTCTGTGCCGTCTGCGGCATGGTGTGCCAGGCGGTATCGACCGGCTACGTCATCACCACGGTCAAGGAAGGCCGCTCCTCCGCCGCCGGTCTCTACGCGTCGGCGTTCTATATCGGCGGCAGCGCCGGCGCTTTCCTCATCGGCTTTGTCTGGAATGCCACCGGCTGGACCGGCTGCGTCGCCGCCATCGTCGCCGTGCAAGTGGTCATGGCGGTGATCGTCGCCACCGCCTGGGACCGGTCGCGGATTTGAATTGCACGGCTGGCTGACAAACGTTCCGCTCGTCCCCGCGCAGGTGAGGACCCAGTTCTTTGACGCCGCCCCGGATTCCCGTTTCGCGGGAATCAGCAGAGCACTCAGCGATTATCGAGATTCGAAACCTGCTTGGCGTCGCGCGGCACCGGCGCGACGAAGCCGCCGGCCGCGGCGTCGGCGAGCGCATTACGGTCGAGCGATTCGTCGTGCTTATAGACGTCGTCGCGGAACTGCACCGTGCCGTCGCGCGTCACCCAGCCGGTGAGATAGACCCAAGCGACCGGCATCCTGTGCGGCAGGTTGACGACCTTCAGCCCGCCTGCGGCAATGCCGGCATCGATCGCGGCGCGATTCCAGCCCGGCACATCCTGCAGAATCCAGGCGGCAAGATCGCGCACGTTGTCGACCCGCGTACAGCCGTGCAAATCGAAACGATAATCGTCGGCGAACAAATTTCTCGTCGTGGTGTCGTGCATGTACACCGAATACGGATTCGGCATGTCGATCTTGAGATTGCCAAGGGCGTTGAAGTTGCCGGAATCCTGCCGGACGGTGAAGTTGGGCGAACGGTCCGACGACCAGTCGATTGACTGCGGGCTGATCTCTTCGTCGTGCGCGCCGAGAACGCGCATGTGCATGCGGCTTATATAGCTCGGGTCTTTGCGCATGTGCCGGAAAATCTCGTTCTTGGTGATCGAGAGCGGCACGGTCCAGGTCGGATTGAGATTGACCGCGGTGATGTAGGCGGTCAGCGTCGGCGACGGCTTGTCGACCTTGCCGACAATGACGCGATAACGCCGCTCCACCTTGTCGTGACTCACGGCCTCGACGAAGGCGGCCGGAATGTTGACGACGACGTAGCGCTCGGCAAAGACGAAATCCATGCCGAGGAGCCGCTCGATCGAGGCTTCCAGCTGTTTGATGCGCGCGGCGACCGGAACGTTCAGCACCCGCAGCGTCGGCGCATTGACGCTGCCGGTGACGTCGAGACCATGGCGCAACTGGAAGCGCTTGACGGCGTCGACGAGGGCTGCATCGTACGCATCGCCCTCCTCCTGTTCGGGCGCCAAGTCGTCGGAGATCACGAGACGGCGGCGCAACAAAGCCACTTCCGGCCCGCTGGCTCCCGGCGCCGGCTTGGCGTCTGCCGGCAGGGTCGGCCAGCCGCCGCGCACCTGAATCGCCGCGTAACTCAGCAGCGCTTCCTTAATTCGCTGGTAGGTGCCCTCGTCGAACACCGGATCGGCGGAGAGCGCCAACGCCGCCGCCGATCGCGATTTGGGGGTTGAGGGAACTCTAGCCGCGCGCGGCGGCTTAGCCGCCGGGGGCAAGGGTTTGGTGGCCGCGGCGGCCTGGGTTGCTGGGGCAGCCCGCAATACCGGCTGGCCGGCGACCTGCGCCGGCTCTGCACGCGCAGCAGTTGCAATCAGCGCGAGAACCACGCCGGCGATGAAATCAGCCCTCACAAGTCGCCCCTCTCAGCATCGCCACGGAGGTAGTCTAACGCTGTGGCGGCAATTGGACGAGAGGCGGAGTTCTGGGCGCCGCGATCCCGGAGCATCGATAGAGGCGCGGAAAATGGCGCAGATGGCGTTAGCGACTATGGTGCTCGCATCGCGAGATCGCCGGCGTTTTCGGCGATTGAGTGCACGCAAACCCCTTCGACGCTCGCCGCTTCACAGCACCAGCCGGCGCGGCGTCTGATCGCCGTCATCCTTGTGATTGTGCAGAAAGCGCGCGATCTGTCCCTTCGGCGGGGTGGTCCGGGCGCCATCGGCAAGCGACGTCACCTGATCGAACAGTTCCCGTTGGATTTTGGTCGGGAGACTGCCCCATCGCAAGATGACGGCCGCTCCCAGGCATTCCAGAATTTTCTTGTCCTCGCCGAAAGCCTGATCAACCTTCGGACCGGCGGCCAGCGGCTTGGAGCTCATATCATTCGAAACTTTCCCACCCGTGTCGCTGCGAGGCGACACCGAAGCGCCACCGTCGTCGTCCCACCGCGCAATCGCAGCCGCACGGCGGGTCGCGTCCGCTTGATGGTTTTTCTTTGAAGTCATCTATCGCTCCTGTGTACTCAGCGACGACGTTTCCCTGTGCTGCAACAGCTCAACGTTTTCATGGAGCACAATCTCTCCATTGTCGCTAGTAGAGCCCGTTGCCGATATGAAAACTGTGCAGAATTGCTCACGTCGCCGAAATCTTTGGATCGCATCGCCGGTCAACGCAACTCGCACATCAACGAAATACGTGCAATCAGGCATTGATAGGCGGCCGCGATTGCAAAGTAAGTTTTAGGACTAAAAAAAATATCAAATCATCAAGGACGTTAGATATTGGTTTTGCCCGCGCGGGAACAACGCACCCGCGCAGGCGTTCCGCCTATTATGGCCAAAATATAAAAACGGCCATGAACAGCGCCGCCGCGATTAACAACGATGAGAACAGCGGCCGTGACGGCAACCCGACAAGTGCCGGTACCACGTCTGGGGTCGAACAAATTCCGGTTCCGCGTCACGGCGCCGCCGGATCGAAAAAGGCAAGCATACAAACCGTCAGTGCTTATCCCGGACGCTTTGCCTCAAATGGAGATAGCATATGTCGCATACCCGAGTGAATGATCAAACGACTGACGCAATTCGCAGCCGCTATCGGACTTTCCTGGACGGCGCTTTCATGCCGAACATACGGCACGAACAGATGCCCGGTGCGGACGAGCGAATCGCCTATGCCGCCGAGTTTGCGGCGTATCGGCTCGGACAGATCGACGAGAAATTGGCACGGTTGATCGAGATAATGGAACGCGGGGCCGATCGGCCCTCATAACGAAACGGACGGCAGTCGTGGCGACCTCACGGAAAGTTCTGCAAGTCGACGCGTCCGTCAGCTGTCCACCATGTTATTGCGAAATTGCCGTATCGGGCGAACTGGCGTGGCCGCGAGAGTTTTCCGTGCAGTGCTCCGAATTGGGTTTGGCGGAGGCTTGATCATTCGGTCGATCTGCACGACCCGCAGCCAGACGCGAGCGCGGCTCGCATAGTCGAAAGAGTTCAATTTGGTAAGACGAAGTCGATGCCGCGAAAATCCCGGCTGAACGAATTGACGCGGCCGGTGCGATCGAATTCCGTTCATCGCGCGCGCGCGATTGGACCGGGAAGAAGATAAGGTCGGTGATGTTGCAAGTCTACACCTGCCTGACAGTCGACCATGACTGGCGCCTCGTTGTGCTTGCGGTCGCCGTCTGCGTCTTGGCTAGCGCGGTCGCCATCAGCCTGTTCCACCGCGCCCAGGCAACAACTGGGCGCACCCGGCTCATTTGGCTAAGTTTTGACGCAGCCGCGGCGGGCTGTGGCATCTGGGCAACCCACTTCATCGCGATGCTCGCCTATGAGCCCGGCATTGGCGCGAGCTACAATCTCGTTCTGACGGTCCTGTCGCTGCTCATCGCGGTGCTGATCACCGGCGCGGGCATGGGCGTAGCGCTGCTCGAGCGGAGGCGTTGGACCGCAGTCTTCGGCGGCGCAGTGGCTGGCGGCGGCATTGCGGCGATGCATTACACCGGCATGATGGCGCTGGAGCTGCCAGGCCGCATTACCTGGCTTCCGGAGCTCGTGGTGGCCTCTATCGTGCTGGGCATCGCGTTCGGGGCCTTCGCATTCTATTTCGCAGCAAAGCGCGATGTCTGGGCGAACGCGTTGATCGCAACCATTCTATTTGCGCTTGCGATCCTCGCCACGCACTTCACAGGCATGAGCGCCATGCTGGTCGTGGCTGACCCGACGCGCGTCCACAGCGCCGCGTCGGTGTCGCCGGCCTTTCTCTCCCTTGTCATTGCCGGTGTAGCAGCGATCGTTCTCGGCATATCTCTGGTCGCGGCCTTGGGCGATCGGCAATCAAAAGGGCAGTTGCGGCGGCAGAAAATCCTGCTCGACACCGCCCTCGAGAACATGTCGCAGGGGCTTTGCATGTTCGACGCCGATGGCCGAATTGTGCTGTTTAACGAACGTTACGCCACGATGATGGGCCTGCCGGCTGCGTGGCTCAAGGGTCGATCCCTGCTCGACCTGTTCAAGCACCGGAACGCGTCTGGAGAGTTTGCCGGCGACCCCGAGGGGTTTTTCGCCGATGTGGTCGCGGACGCGCGCGAAGGTAAATTCAGAACCAGGGTCATGCAGGCATCGGGGCGCGCGCTGCGCGTGGTCGACCAGCCCATGCAGGGAGGCGGCTGGGTCGCCACCTTCGACGACATCACCGAATGGCAGAAAGCCCAGGCGCAGATCTCCTACATGGCGCATCACGATGCGCTGACCGGGCTGGCCAATCGCAACCAATTGGTCAAAAAATTGGAGAAAGTCCTTGCCGTCCTTCCGCTGCAGGGCGGCGGCATCGCCGTGCATTTTGTCGATCTCGATCGTTTCAAGAACGTCAATGATACGCTCGGGCACGATGGCGGCGATTTTCTGCTCAAGACCGCCGCCGAACGCCTGCGCTCGGTAACCCGCGTCAGCGATGTCGTAGCCCGGCTCGGCGGCGACGAGTTCGTCGTCGTCCAGACCGGGGTCAGCAGCAAGGATAGTGCCGGGCTTTTCGCCGGCCGTCTCATCACGGCCGTGACCGCACCGATGAAGTTCAGGGAACAGTCGATCATCGCCACCGTGAGCGTCGGCGTTGCGTTAGCACCGGACGACGGCAACGATCCGGAGCGGCTTTTGAAAAGTGCCGATCTGGCCCTGTACAAGGCCAAGGCCGACGGACGTAATTGCATCAGATTCTTCCAGCCCGAGATGGATGCCGAGTTGCTCGCGCGATCCAAACTGGAAAAGACGATACGCGAGGCTGTGCTGCATGATCGCTTCGAATTGCACTACCAGCCGCTGTTCGAAATTTCGGCGCGCCGCCTTACCGGCTTCGAGGCGCTGATACGCCTGCCGGCGGAAGACGGAACGTTTATTCCGCCGTTGGTGTTCATTCCGGTGGCCGAGGAATTGCGGCTCATCGATCAGATCGGTGCCTGGGTGTTGCAGGAGGCGTGCCGCACCGCGATCACCTGGCCGGAAAACCTGACCGTTGCGGTGAACCTGTCGCCTGCGCAATTCTCGGCGGGCAACATCAGTGCCGTCGTCGCCGCTGCGCTGAGCGAGGCTGGCCTCGCCCCGCACCGGCTCGAGCTTGAGATCACGGAGACCCTGCTGCTGCGCGACTCGGCAGCGGTCATGGCGGAGCTGCAAGCGCTCAAGGCCATGGGCGTGGCCATCGTGATGGACGATTTCGGCACCGGCTATTCGAGCCTGAGCTATCTATGGCGTTTCCCGTTCGACAAGATCAAGATCGACCGCAGTTTCATGCAGGGCTTCGAGGGCTCTGGCCGTGATGCCAAAACGATCGTGAAAACGATCATCGCGCTCGGACGCGAGCTCAACATGCGGGTGACGGTCGAAGGCGTCGAAACCGCCGCGCAAGCGGCATTTCTCGACAAGGCCGACAGCGATCAGGTCCAGGGCTTCTTCTTTGGCCGGCCGGTCCCCGCCGCCGAGCTCAGCGCCTATATTCTCGCGGAATTTCAGAAGACCCACCCCGCATCATCGTCGGCAGAGGCTAAACTGCGCCCCGTCAAGGCAGCGGGCGAACGATAGCGCGGCGGAGGGTCGGTCGAGCGGCGGCAGCGCGCCGCTTACGACTGCGGTTGCGGTTCCATCGGGCCGGGCTCGGGACGCGGCCGGTTGCGGCCGGCGCCGGCGGTCGGCACGGTCGAGGCACGCGGGCCCGGCGGCTCGATCGTCGTTTCCCGGTTCGGCCGCTTGCCCATCAGCAAGTCCTTGATCTCGTCGCCGCTCAAGGTCTCGAACTCGAGGAGCCCCTTGGCCAACGTGTCCAGATCACCGCGCTTCTCGGTCAGGATCTGCTGCGCTTCCTGATAGCCGGCCTCGACGTAGCGCCTGATCTCGGCATCGATCTTCTGCACGGTCGCTTCCGAGATGTTCTGCTGGCGCGCCACCGAATATCCGAGGAAAACTTCCTCCTGGTTCTCGCCATAGGCGACGGTGCCGAGCGCGTCGGACAAACCCCAGCGTGTCACCATCATGCGCGCGAGCTTGGTCGCCTGCTCGATGTCGGAGGCAGCACCCGACGTCACCTTCTCGTGGCCGAACACCAGTTCCTCGGCGACCCGGCCGCCCATCATGATGGCGAGCCGTGCCGTCATCTGCTCCAAACTCATCGACAGCTTGTCGCGCTCCGGCAATTGCATGACCATGCCGAGCGCGCGACCACGCGGGATGATCGTCGCCTTGTGCACCGGATCGGTCGCCTTAACGTTGATCGCGACGATGGCGTGGCCGCCCTCGTGATAGGCGGTGAGGAGCTTCTCCTCCTCCGTCATCACCAGCGACTTGCGCTCGGCGCCCATCATCACCTTGTCCTTGGCGTCCTCGAACTCGACCTGGGTCACCATGCGCTTGTTGCGCCGGGCCGCCATCAAGGCCGCCTCGTTGACGAGGTTCATCAGATCGGCGCCGGAGAAGCCGGGCGTGCCGCGAGCGATGGTCTTGAGGTTCACATCGGGCGCCAGCGGCACTTTGCGCACATGCACCTTCAGGATCTGCTCGCGTCCGACCACGTCGGGATTGGGCACGACCACCTGGCGGTCGAACCGGCCCGGGCGCAGCAGCGCCGGGTCGAGCACGTCCGGACGGTTGGTGGCGGCGATCAAAATGATGCCTTCATTGGCCTCGAAGCCATCCATCTCGACGAGCAATTGGTTCAGCGTCTGCTCGCGTTCGTCGTTGCCGCCGCCGAGGCCAGCGCCACGGTGGCGGCCGACGGCGTCGATTTCGTCGATGAAGATGATGCACGGCGCGTTTTTCTTGGCCTGCTCGAACATGTCGCGCACACGGCTCGCGCCAACACCGACAAACATCTCGACGAAGTCGGAGCCTGAGATGGTGAAGAACGGCACGTTCGCTTCGCCGGCGATGGCGCGCGCCAGCAGCGTCTTGCCGGTGCCGGGCGGGCCGACCAGCAAGAGGCCGCGCGGGATCCGGCCGCCGAGCCGCTGGAATTTACCGGGGTCGCGCAGGAATTCGACGATCTCCTGCAGATCGAGTTTTGCTTCGTCGACGCCGGCCACGTCCTCGAAGGTGACGCGGCCATGCGCTTCGGTCAAAAGCTTGGCGCGGCTCTTGCCGAAGCCGAGCGCCTTGCCGCCGGCACCCTGCATCTGCCGCGACAGGAAAATCCACACGCCGATCAGCGCCACAAACGGCAGCCACGAGATCAACAGCGACACGAACCAAGGCACATTGTCGGATTGCGGACGCGCGGTGATCGAAACGCCCTTGTTGTAGAGGCGCTGCACCAGCGACGGATCGCTCGGCGAATAGGTCTGGAAGCTGCGGCCGTCGGTGAAAGTGCCGTGGATTTCCGGGCCCTGGATCAGCACGTCGCGCACGCGCCCCTGATCGACCTCGCTGAGCAACTGCGAAAAGGTAATGTCCTGGGAGGTGGTGTGCGTGCCGGGATTCTGGAACAGCGTAAACAATGCCAACAGCAGCAGGACGATGATGACCCACAGTGCAAAATTTCGGAGATTGGCATTCATCGCATGTCCTCGGCCGGCAACCCGCCAGCGCCCGGCCCACTTTTGGCCGCGAATCGTGGCGGCTTCACGTTCCCGCACCCGCCAATGTAGGGTTTGCACCCCCACATGCCAAGGGAAGGCACGGAATAAGCAAGGTATCTATGCTACTGTCACTTCGTAAAGCGGCGGTTGCCGGCGCCGCGCAAAGTTTGCGCCCGCCGCGGCGGCGCCCGCTCAACGACCAGCCGGCCGCCGCGGAGCGTGACTACGGCCCCGGCCAACGTCCGGCGCAGCGGCGCCCGCGACGTCGTTAGCGCCTGGTAAAGCCATTCGAGCTTGCCGAGTTCGACCGGCCCCTCGTTTCCGGCATGCGTGATGGCTCGGCCGAGCAGCCGCAGCCCGACCTCGGCCGGAAGGTCGTCGAATTGGTCAGCGGCGAAAACAATCGCCTCGCCTTCCCGCCACGGCGCGGGCGCCAAGGCGGCGCGCGCCGCGGCGACCGCGAATTCGACGGTGGCCTCGGCGCGCCGCATCCGCGCCGCCAGACGCGCCAGGCATCGCGCGTCGAGGCCTTCGCTCGCGAGATGCGGCATCAATGCTCGCAGCCGCGGACGAGCGAAACGCGGATCGCGATTGCTCGGATCCTCGCTATGCTCGATGCCCGCCGCTTTCAGCGTTGCCAGCAACCGCTCCTTGGAGATGGGCAAGAGCGGACGGACGAGAAAGATCGCCGCGCCCGGACCGATGGGAACGGCCGCCGCGTGCGCCATGCCGGCGAGCCCGGTCAGACCGCTGCCGCGGGCGAGACGAAACAGAACCGTTTCCGCCTGATCATCGAGCGTGTGCGCGGTCAGGATGTGTTCGTACCTGCCGTGCGTCGCCGCTTCCGCCAGCAGCCGGTAGCGCGCGAGGCGCGCCGCCTCCTGCAAGCCGGTCTTCGGTTTCGTGCCGCGCCAGTGCAGCGTGCGATGCGCAATCCCAAGCTCGCGCGCGAGACGCTTCACCGCCGCGGCTTCGCGTTTTGCTTCCGGCCGCAGCCCGTGGTCGACGGTGACGGCAAGCAACGCCGGCGCGCGCTTGCGGCGCTTTCTGAGGTCTTTGGCCCAACGGGCGGCGATGACTAAGAGCGCCGTTAAATCGGAGCCGCCGGAAACTGCGAGAAGAAGCCCGCGCAAATCCTCAAGACCACTGAACAGCGCGCTCGCTTCCGCGTCGCTGAGCGTCTGGTCAGCAATGGCCACGCTTTTGTTCTCGGTCGACGGCTTGCTTGACGCTCGACGATGCGCGCGGGTATTTGCGCAGCACCTCGCCGAGCGAAGCGCAAGCCGCTTCCTTTTCACCCAACGCGGCGAGCGACTGGCCGAGCCGCAACAGCGCCTCCGGCGCCCGCGCCGTGGTTTCATATTTGGTGGAGACGGCGAGGAACGATTCGGCGGCGTCGCGATATTGCTGCTGCTGGAACAGACTTTCACCAAGCCAATATTGCGCCTCCGGCGCCAGATGATCGCTCGGATACTGACGCAAGAAGCCGCGGAAGCCTTCCGCCGCCAGCGCATAGTCCTTGTGCAGGACATAGCCGTAGGCGAGATCGTATTGATCCTTGGGCGAGTTGCTCGGCGGCAGCGTCGCCTGCATGGCGCCGGTGCCGCTGGGATTGCTCGGTGGCGGCGCCGGCAGTTCGCCGGGCGGGCGCGGCGTTGACAAATCGAGCGGCGCGCCGATCTGGCGAGGACCGGACGCCGGCACGTCGGAGACCGGCGGCGGCTCGGTGGCGGTCGTGCTTGTGCCCAGTGGCCGCGGCGCACCGGGCGCGTTCGGATTGGCCGCCGGATCGAAGGCGTCGCCGCGCCGGATGGCGGATGGCGGCGGCGTCTCGATCGGCGGCGAAGCCTGCGTCGCCACGACCGGCGAGCCGCCGGCTGGCGATGGCGACGAATAGGGCGGCTGCGGCTGCGGATATTGCGGCGGGTATTGAGCCGGATATTGAGCGGTGGGCCGCGCCGGCGCTGGCGACAGTGGGCGCGCGGAGCCCTTACCCTCTTCGGCGCGGGGCCCTTCGTCTTGCAGCCGCTGCATCTGCAGTTCGAGTTGCTGGTTGCGGTACTGCAATTGCTCGATGCGGCCGGTGAGATCGCGGATCGTCGCCTCGAGGCGGCCGATGCGCGTGACCAGGTCGGCGTCCGACACCTGCGCGCGCGCGGAACTTGCGCCGAGCGCACACGCCAAAAGGGCTACGAGCAGCGATAAGGAGCGGATCATCACGAACGACATTGTGGTCCGTCGGCGGCGCTACCATAGTCCGCCCTGCGTCCAAATTGTGACTGGGCGGCGCAAAAACGGCTCTCATGCCGTTCCTGTCGTGCGATTTTCCGGCGTAGGTTCATTTCACTCATTCCGCTGGCTGAATACGCGGGTGTCGGCGCGAGCTTCGCCACTCCTCGAAGCGCTGCACTATCACAAAAATCGATGGCGCGAACAGGACGGCAAGGCAGGTCGACGCGATCATGCCGCTGAACACCGTGATGCCGATCGACTTTCTGGCGCTGGCGCCGGCGCCGCTGGCAACCACCAAGGGTGCGACGCCGAGAATAAAGGCAAACGACGTCATGATGATCGGCCGGAACCGCGCCCGCGCCGCCTCGACCGCCGCTTCGACGATGGACTTGTTCTCGTGCAGGCGGCGGTCGCGCGCCACGTCGACGATCAGAATGGCGTTCTTGGCCGACAGTGCGATCAGAAGAATGATGCCGATCTGGGTGTAGAGATTGTTGTCGATGCGCAGCGCCGAGAGCACCAGCACCGGACCGACCAGTGCCAGCGGCACCGAAAATATGATGGAGAGCGGCGCGTACCAGCTTTCATATTGACCGGCGAGCACCAGATAAACCAGCAGCAAGGCCATCGCGAACACGAAATACATTTGATGGCCGACGACCTTTTCCTGATAGGACATCGCCGTCCAGTCGGTCGCGGCTCCCGGCGGCAAGGTCCGGGCCGCATCCTCCTCCATCAGACGTAGCGCCTCTCCCGAACTGAACCCCGCCGCCGGCAACCCGATCACGGTCGCTGACGGGTAGAGGTTGTAGAGCGTGATCAGCGGCGGGCCGACGATCGACGTCAGCTTGACCAGCGTTCCCAGCGGAATCATGTTGCCCTGCTGATTGCGCACGTAGAGGTTATCGATATCCCGCGGCCGCAGCCGGAACGGCGCGTCGGCCTGCGCGTAGACCTGGAAGACGCGGCCAAATTTGTTGAACTGCTCGACATAGGTCGAGCCGAAATAGGTCGAGAGCGTCGCGAACACCTGATCGACCGGCACATGCACCGTCTCCGCCTTTATGCGGTCGACGTCGACCCGGATTTGCGGCGCAATGGCGCGGAACGTGGTCGAGACGAGCTGCAGCGCGCTCTGCGATTGCGCATTGGCGACGATGGCGTTGGTGACACTTTGCAGCTTGGCAAAATCGGTGCTGCCGTCGCGCAATTCCACCTGCATGGTGAAGCCGGCGTCATTGCCGATGCCCTGGATCGGCGGCGGCGGCACGACGATGACGTTCGCGGTGTCAACCTTGCGCAGCGCTCCCGACAGGCGCGGGAACAGCACCTGCAAGTCGGCCCGCTCGCTCCAGTCCTTGAGCACCACATAGGCGACGCCAGCATTGGCAAGCACGGCGCTGTTATCGAGCGGCGAGACCCCGGCGATGGTGACCACGTGATCGACCGCCGTATCGGCGCGTGCGATCGTCGAGATCTGTCCGAGCGTCGCCTGCGTGCGTTGGAGCGACGCGCCGTCGGGAAGCTGCACGGCGACCAGGAGGTAGCCTTGATCCTCGATCGGCAGGAAGCCGGTCGGCACCCGCGCAAGCCCCCAGCCGGCGAGCGCGATGATGACGAAGGCGATGGCCGCCATCAGTCCGGCACGGCTCACCATGCGCGCAATCAGCCCGGCATAACCGCGCTCGATGCGCCCATAGACCGCATTGAAGCCGCGGTAAAAAAAGTTGCGCCGCTCTTCCGGGACCGAAGGGCGCAGCCACAACGCCGCTTGGGTCGGCTTGAGCGTCACCGCGTTGATCGCGCTCAACAGCGCGGTCGCAGCGATCACCAGCGCGAATTGCGCATACATGCGGCCGGTCAGGCCGGGCATGAACGCTGCCGGCAAAAACACGGACATCAACACCAGCGTGATGCCGATGATCGGGCCGAGCAGCGTATTCATGGCGGCGATGGCGGCGTCATGCCCGCTCATGCCTTGCTCGACATTGTGGGCGGCGCCTTCGACGACGACGATGGCGTCGTCGACCACGATCCCGATCGACAGCACGATGGCAAACAGCGTAGAAAAATTGACGCTAAAGCCGAGCGCGTACATCGCCGCGAACGCGCCGATAATGGTCACCGGCACCGTGGTCGCCGGCACCAGCATGGCGCGCCAATCCTGCAGGAAGACGAGGATGACGATCAGCACCAGGACCGCGGCCTCGATCAGCGTCTTGTACACCTCGTGGATCGATTGGTTGACGAAGACGGTGGTGTCGAACGGGATCGAATACACGAGCCCTTGTGGAAATTGCCGCGCCAGCACCTCCATCTTAGCCTTGACGGCCTGTTCGACCTCGAGCGCGTTGGCGCCGGGCGTCTGAAAGATGCCGATGCCGGCCGAGGGCTGGCCGTCGAGGGTGAAAATCTGGCTGTAGGTCTGGGCGCCGAGCTCGACCCGGCCGACGTCGCGCAGCCGCGTTATCTCGCCGTTGCTGCCGGTTTTCACGATCACATTGGCGAACTCCTCGACGTCGGTGAGGCGGCCCTGGACTTCGATCGTGTATTGGAAGTTCACTCCCGGCGGCGTCGGCGGCACGCCGACTTGGCCTGCCGTAACCTGCTGGCTCTGCTGCTGCAGCGTTTGGACAATATCTTGCGCGTTGAGGCTTCGCGCTTTGAGCTTCTCCGGGTCGAGCCACGCGCGCATCGAATATTGGCCGGCGCCGAAAATATTGACGTTGCCGACGCCCGGCAGCCGCGACAGCTCGTCGCGGATGCTGATCGTCGCGTAGTTGGCGAGATAAAGATTGTCGTAGCGGTTGTCGGGCGACGTCAGCGTCACGAACAACAGGATCGCCGTCGCCTTTTTCTGCACGGTGACGCCCTGCGCCTGCACCGCGGTCGGCAACGACGCCAGCGCACTCGCCACCCGGTTCTGCACCAGCACCTGCGCGGTATCGAGATCGGTGCCGATCTTGAAGGTGACGGTGAGCGTATAGCTGCCGTCGCTGGCGCTGGTCGATTGCATGTAGAGCATGTTCTCGACGCCGTTGACCTGCTGTTCGATCGGCAGCGCGACGGTATCCATGAGCGTGCGGGCGCTGGCGCCCGGATAGCTCGTCGTCACCTGCACGGTCGGCGGCACGACGTTTGGATATTGCGAGACCGGCAAACCGTAGAGTGCGACGCCGCCAATCAGGATCATCAGGATGGCGATGACGTTCGCCAGAACCGGGCGCTCGATGAAAAATTTTGAGATCATCGCAAAATCCGGAGCGCTAGAGCTTGTTGATCACTGGCTCGCCGCCGCGAGCGTGCGCAGCTCGGGGTCGACCTTCTGTCCCGGGATCGCCCGCATGATGCCGCCGATGACGACGCGGTCGTCCTTGGTCAGGCCTTTCTCAATGACGCGCAACTCGCCGATGAGCTGACCCGGCTCGACCTTGCGCTGTTCGATCACGTTGTCCTTGTTGACGACCAGCACGTAGCGCCCGCCCTGGTCGCTGCCGATGGCGACATCGGACACCAGCAATGACGGCTCGGGGCTGCCGGGTATGCGCACGCGTACGAAATAGCCCGGCAGCAAAGCACGGTCGGAGTTTTGCAAGACGGCGCGAACGGCGAGCGTTCCGGTCGACGGATCGACGGTCGGCGCCACATAGTCGAGCTTGGCTTTGTGTGGATAGCCGCTTTCGGTTTGCAGTCCGATTTCGACCGGCAGGCCCAGCACGTCGGCCGTTGTGCGGCCGGCGCGGGCGAGATCGGCGCGAACCTGCAAGACGTCGCGTTCGCTGGCATTGAAATTCACGTAGATCGGATCGAGTTGCACGATCGTGGAGAGGACCGTGGTGGAGTTCGCGCCGACCAATTGGCCAATCGACACTTGCCGCGCGGACACGACGCCGTCGAACGGCGCGGTCACGTTGGTGTAACCGAGATTGATCTCGGCCTGCTGCTCGTTGGCTATCGCCGATTGCAGATCGGCCTGTGAGCTATCCCGCGCCGCCAGCGCCTTGTCATAATTGGCTACGCTCGAAACCTGCCGGGCCACGAGATCGGCCTGGCGCGCGTACTCCGCCTCGTTTTGCTTGAGCGTGGCCTGGGCGCTGGTGACCGCCGCCTTTGTCGCCTCCACCTTGAGCTTGTAGGGCTCGGGCTCGATGGTGAACAACGAGGTGCCCTTTTTGACGAAATCGCCGTCGGCGTAGCTGATCGCTTGCACAAATCCCTGCACCCGCGCGACCAGATCGACGGTGTTGATGGCCGCGGTGTTGCCCGTCGAACTCGAAATAGCGCGACACCCGCTGCTCGACCGGCACCGCGACCGTGACTTTTGGCGGCGGCGGCGCAGCGTAACGATTGTCCTGGCCGCAGGCCGCGACGGCGAGAGCGGCGACAAGAACCAGCCCTGCGCGAGCGGACCCGGCTTTGGACATGAGCGGACCCTCGTCGATGTTATGCGAAAATGAAATAGATCAATCAGGCGACGCGACGATGGCGCTACGATCCGATGTCAGCGACGATTTGGCAAGACGAAACACGCGGCGAAAAACGCGATCGGCGCCGCGGAGGCGCCGATCAGCCGGACGGAACATGCAATGGGTGGTTGCTACGAGCTTTGATTGAGCACGGTCACGGCGCGCCAATTCTGCGACCAGCAGGAAATGTCATTGCACACCGCGACCGGCCGTTCCTTGCCATAGGAGATGGTGTGCATGCGCTGCGCCAGCACGCCGCGCGAGGCCAGATATTCTCGCGTGGCCTGCGCCCGGCGGGCGCCAAGCGCGATGTTGTATTCGCGCGTGCCGCGCTCGTCGGCATGGCCTTCGATGGTAAAGGCGTAGCGGTTGTATTGATTGAGCCACTGCGCCTGCTTGTCGAGCGTCTCCCGCGCCTGCGGCGTCAACTCCGACGAGTCGCTTTCGAAGAACACCCGATCGCCGACGTTGACGATGAAATCCTGCTGGCTGCCAGGCGTGGCGGCGCCAGCAATGGCGGCGGTCTGGTCGGGCTGCTTGGCGCAGCCGGCGATAGCCAGCGCGCCGAGCACGAAAACCGCGAATTTGGTGCTGCGGACGATGTTCATAACCTGCATTCCGGTGCCTCCAATGTTCCGTTGTTGCCGGACATGGTTGGTCCCTGGAGCGATCTAGCAGCGCCTTCGTTAAGCGAACGTTCCGTCAACCTTGATGGAGCCTTGCAAAGAAGCTTCGAACCCACCGACCACCCCTAAAGCTTCCGTAATGGTTAATAGGGCCTGAATGCGGCAACCATGTGGGAAGGACCGCGCATTTGCGAACTTCCAGAACGCCCAAAAAGACCCCGACAGCGCTCAAGAATACCCGAGAAGAATATACCCTAAGACAAGGCCTAAGAAAGCAGCGGCGACCAGGCCGGATCGGACGCAAAGCTCGGCGTCGGTTCCCGCAACTCGTTACGCCCGCCGATGTCGATGGTGTAGAGCGACGGCCCGGCGGTCCCGCCGGGATCGCGGAAAAACATGATCACTCGCCCGTTCGGCGCGAACGTCGGTCCCTCGTTGTGGAAGCCCTCGGTCAGCACCCGCTCGCCGGTGCCGTCGGGCTTCATCACCCCGATCGCGAACTTGCCACCCGCCTGCCGGGTGAAGGCGATGTAGTCGCCCCGCGGCGACCATACCGGGGTCGAATAGGAGCCGTCGCCAAAGCTGATGCGCTGCGCCTGTCCGCCGGATGCGCTCATGACATAGATCTGCGGATGGCCGCCGCGATCGGACTCAAAACAGAGCCTGGCGCCGTCGGGCGAGTAGGACGGCCCGGTATCGATGGCGGGCGTATCGGTCAACCGGGTCATCGCCTTGGAGCGCAAGTCCATCACGAAGATGTTGGCGTTACTGCCCTCCTGCAAGCTCATCACCACGCGCTGACCGTCCGGCGAAAACCGCGGCGCAAAGCTCATGCCGGGAAAGTTGCCGACGACCTCGCGCTGCCCGGTCTCGATGTTGAGCAGATAAACGCGCGGATCGCCCTGGCCGTAGGCCATGTAGGTGATCTCCTGCGTCGACGGCGAAAACCGCGGCGTCAGCACAATCTCGTCACCACGGGTGAGATAGCGCACGTTAGCGCCGTCCTGATCCATGATCGCCAGCCGCTTGATGCGGCGTTCCGCCGGTCCGGTTTCATCGACGAATACGACGCGGCTGTCGAAATAGCCCTTTTCGCCCGTTAGTTTTTCATAGATCGCATCCGAGATGATGTGGGCAATGCGCCGCCAATTGTCGGGCGTGGTGAAATATTGCTGGCCGGCGAGCTGCTGGCCGGCGGCGACGTCCCACAGCCGGAATTCAGCCTTCAGCCGACCGTCGGGCTGCCGCGTGACCCGGCCGGTGACAAGCGCCTGGGCGTTGATGGTGCGCCAATCGGGAAACCGCGGCACCGCGTCGACGTTGGCGATTCTCTCGAGAAATGCCGCGGGATCGATCGGCGCGAATAGACCGCTGCGCTTGAGATTGGCGGCGATGATCTGCGAGACACCTGCCGCGGTTTCGTTGTCCCCCGGCGCCCCACCGAGAAAATCCGGAATCGCAATGGGCATCGGCTGAACATTGCCCTGGGTGATATCGACGGTCACCGCACCCGCCGGAGGGGGAGCGATGGCTAAACCAGCCAACGCCGCGCTGCCGAGCGCCAGCGCATCGCGGCGGCTATGGCGCCCCGCTCGACGCCGCTCGTCCCCGCACGGCGACAAACCCGGGCTCAGTGTGTTTGCTGGCGACCCGCTGGCGCGGGAATGACCGGAAAATATGTTGCGGCGATCAACCACCGAAAACCTCGCGCGGATCAAAGTTAATGTCGATTTCCTTCCACTGATCGTACGTGGTCAGTGAAAGCATGTCGTAAGGCTGCGCTTGGAACACGGCGCGCACTGCGCTGTCGCGCGTCGCTTCAAACAATGGGCCGTCGCCGCTGGTCAGGACTTCAGGCTGACCGACGAGCCGGTGATCGCGGGCAAGCCTGATGCGAATGGTGACGACATACTGATCCGGATGCACGCTCACGGCAGTGGGCGGATTCCACAACGAGATCAGTTTCGCCCGCAGCGCATCAAGTTCGCTCTGCGACAGATGCGCGGCATGACCGGTCGGCGCGCCGAGCGACGCGACGCCGCTGAGCGTCTCGGCGGTCGCCACTTGACGCTGCGGCTCGCGATGATCGAGCAAGGCAGCGACCTGGTCGGCGTCGAATTTTGGCGCTGGGCGCGGCAGCTTCTTTGCTTCGTCGCGCTTGAGTTGTTCGGCGATCTGATCGGGCTTGAACTCGGGCGGTGGCTTCTTCTCAGGCTTGTTCTCGGGCTTGGGCGGCTTTTTCGCCTCGTCCTTTTTCAATTCGTCGGCGATCTGATCGGGCTTGGATTTGTCCTTCGGCTTTTCGACTTTCTCAGCCGGCTTTGGCTCCGCCTTCGGTTCGGGCTTCGGTTCGGACTTTTCCGCCGCTTTCGGCGCGGCTTTCGTCTCCGGTTTCGGCTCGGGCGGAGGCGCCGAATCCGTCCTGATTTCCGGTTTGTCGGCGACCTTGGGCGCGAGCTCCTTGGCGGGCTTCGGATCGCCGACTTTGTCGGCAAGCGGCTTGGCGTTCTCAATCGGCTTCGGCGCGTTTTTCACGCCGGCGGTGAGCTGTGAGAAGTCGGTCGCCGACACGAACTCGACCGGAAGCGATTCCGCCGGCGGCGCCTCGCTCGGCCGCGCGGCAAACGCCACCAAGCCCCACAACACGAGGACGGCATGCGCGGCGCCCGATATGACCAGACTGCGCCTCATCCCCCGCCCTGCTCGACTTCGGTGACCAGAGCCACGCGGTGATAGCCGGCCGCCGACAGCCGCCCCATCACCCGCATCATCGTACCGTAATCCACCTTCTTGTCGCCACGCACATAGACGCGTTCGTCGAAGCCGCCGCGGGCATCGGTGATGGCCTTGAGCTTCGTCACCAGCTCGTCGACCTTGATCTCATTATTCTGCAGAAAGACTTGGCCCTGAACGTTCACCGAGACGGTGAGCGGCTCGCGATCCTGATCGAGCGATTTGGCTTGGCTTTGCGGCAAGTCGAGCGGCACGCCGACGGTGAGGAGTGGCGCCGACACCATGAAGACGATGAGCAGCACCAGCATGACGTCGACGAACGGCGTCACGTTGATTTCGCTCATGACCGAGCGCCGGCCGCGTCGACCCCGGCCCCGGCCGCCGCCCGACGACCCGCTGACGACATTGGCCGCCATGTCCGCCCCTCAACCCCGCTCGTCGATCTGCCGCGACAGGATCGCCGAGAATTCGTCGGCAAAGCCCTCAAGCCGTTGCGCCTGCCGGTTCACCTCGGAAATGAACTTATTGTAGAAAATCGTCGCCGGAATGGCGGCAATGAGACCGATCGCGGTCGCAAACAACGCTTCGGCAATACCCGGCGCAACCACCGCCAACGAGGTGTTTTTGGAGGCCGCGATCGACTGAAAGCTGGTCATGATGCCCCAAATCGTCCCGAACAAGCCGACGAAGGGACCCGCCGAGCCGACCGTCGCCAGAACCAAGAGCCGGCGCTCCATGTGCTCGACTTCGCGCGCAATAGCGACGTCCATGACTTTTTCGATGCGCATCTGCAGCCCAGCGAACGAGCGGGCGTGACCTTCGAAGCTGCGTTTCCACTCGCGCATGGCGGCGACGAACAGCGCACCGGTCGAATGGCCGGGCTTGACCGCGAGCGACGTGTAGAGTTCCTCAAGCGATTGGCCTGACCAGAACGCCTGCTCGAAGCCGTCGGCGGCCTTGCGGAAACGCCGGAACAGCATGGTTTTATCGATGGCGATCGCCCAGACCCACACCGAACAGACGATCAGGCCGATCATTACCGTTTTGACCAGCCAATGGGCCTGCCAGAACAGGTGAAAGAGCGACAGGTCCGAGGAGGTCAATGGCAGCGCCGACGCTGAGATGTCGGCAGGATTCATAGGCGCGTCCTTTCGGCGATCTAGCCGGGCCAATGACCGGAGCGGCGCGCGGGCGCCGGGACAAAGGCAGGGGCAGCCGCTCTATGCGCGCCGACCACGACCTGAAAATTTCAACGACAACCCAAGCCGGACCCGCCACCGGCCTGACCGAAATCATCGCCAAACGTGTCCAAACTAGGGCGCAACACCGGTCGTTCGGGCCTAACGAAGCCCGGTTGTGCTTAACGCGCAGTTAACGACCGGCGGGCTTTTTCCGGCCGTCAAAATGCACGGGGCGCCCATCTCGACGAGACGGACGGCCCGAACGACGACGTGAACAATGCGAAGCGAGGTTTCAGGCTTGCGGCTGCGGCGGCTGGGGACTCTCGCTCGGCGGACGGTTGCGGCGTTCGTTCATGAACTGGTCGAACTCCGACCTGTCCTTGGCAAAGCGCAGCCGCTCCAGAAAGTCCTTGAACTCGCGCTGCTCGTCTTCCAGACGGCGAAGCGTTTCGGCGCGATAATCATCGAACGCGCGGTTGCCGCTCGACGGTGGCACGCCCCACCAATTTCCGCTTCCTGCACCTTCCATCTTGGAGCGCATGCGGTCCATCTTCTCCTGCATCCGCTCCATCTTCGATTGCCAATGGGACTGCCATTGGCCGCCGTTGCGACGATATCCGCATCCCATTCTTCCGCTCCCAAGAAAAAAGGCCAGCGCCACGAGACCGACCGGCCACCACGCCATGAAACCGAGAACGATCAAGGCGATCCAGGCCGGCTTTCCAAGTTCATCGAGCTTTTCAACGAGGACCATAAGGGCCTCCCAAGTGTGAATGTAAATAACATTTACATCGCCCGTTTCGGCTGTCAAGTGCCTCTCGACTTCGTGAACCGCGCTGCAAGGCTGACCGCCATCTGGGCGCTGGGAACGGACATCGCCAGAGCATGATCGCGGAAAGTGGAGCCCGGTTTTCGGCAAAGATCACGCTCAAAAAATCCAGAACCTGACGCCACTCAATCTGATCTGGTCGGGCTCTAGGCCGCGCCAGGCTTCGGCTGGGCGACGCCCAGTCCGCGCAGATAGACCAACACCTCCGCTTCCAGCAGTTCCTCCGGCGACATCGGCAAGACGCGGCGCGCCGCGTCGCCACGCCCGAACAGCGAGGCAATGCCGTGCGACATCGCCCAGATATGCAGCGCCACCATCAGCGCCGGCGGCCGATTTCGCGCCGGCGCTTGCGCACAGAGTTTATCAGCAGCGCCGCGCAACACGGCGAAGGCGCGGTCGCCCGCCTCACGCAGTTCGGGATTGGTGGCAAGCGGAATGCCCGCCTCGAACATCGCCGAATAGTAGGCCGGCTCGCGCCGTGCAAAGTCGAGATAGGCCTTGCCCAGCCGGTCGAGGGCGAAAAATACGTCGGGCCGGCCTTCGTCCCAGGCTTGCGCCAGCGCCGCCTCGAACTGAAGAAAGCCGCGCAGCGCGATGCTGGCCAAAAGCTCGTCGCGGTCGCGAAAGTGCCGGTACGGCGCGGCCGGACTGACCCCCGCCCAGCGCGCGGCCTCGGCAAAAGTAAAGCCGCCCGGGCCTTTTTGCGCGATCAGCTCGAGCGCTGCGCGCAACAGCGCCTCCTTCAGATTGCCGTGGTGATAGCCGCGCGGGCCATCTTTGTCGTCCTTCGACCAAGCCATGTAAATGGTATTTACATGAGTTCGGCCGACCCGTCGATGCCTTGGCCTATCGTCGCTTCCGAGGCGGCGCCATCAGGGGGAGATCGGCGAACAGCGTCGGACCGCCGGGCTGTGCCCGCTCGATCGACATCAGGCGGAGCTTGGTGCGGACGCCGCCGGGCGCCGAGAAACCGCCGGGTTTGCCGCCGGCCGCCATGACGCGATGACACGGTACGATGATGGGGAAAGGATTTTGCCCGAGCGCCTGGGCAACGTCGCGCGCCAGATGACGATCGCCCAGCCGCTCCGCGATCTCGCCGTAGGACCAGGTACAACCGGCCGGGATGGTGCGCGCAATATCGTAAACGCGGCGATTGAACTCCGGCACGGCTTCGCTATCGAGTGTCGCCTCGCCCAACTCTCTGCGCTCGCCGGCGAGCAGCGCGACGATGTCCGCCATCGTTCGCTGCACGTGCGCCGGCGGCGCGGCCTCGCGGGCAAGAGGAAAACGCCGAGCGAGACGGCCTCGGCTCGCGCGTTCGCTGCCCTCGGGGAGCTGCACGCCAGCGATGCCGCGCTCGCTCCACACGATGCCGCAGTAGCCGATCGCCGTTTCGAACAACGCGAAGCCAAACTCGCTAAAACCGTGTCCGCTCATGATGACGTCAATATAGGGGGTGCGGCCTGCCCCGCCGACCCGATTACTGCGCCACGTCGAGATCGGCTTGCATGGCCATGCGCAGCGGTTTTGGGATCGGCCGCGCGCGGCCGCCGCTGACAAAGGCCACCCGCACGCTTGCCCCGACCAGAAGCTCTTCGCCGCGCACCACGCGCTGGCGCAAGGTGATGGAGGCGCCTTTCACCTCCTCCGGCTGGGTCACGACGTCGAGGATGTCGTCCATGCGCGCGGGCTTGAGATAATCGAGCGTCATCGAGCGCACCACAAAGGCAAATCCCGGCGCCTCTTGTTCGGCCGCCTCGAACAGCGCGCGATGATGAGCGCCGATCAACCGGAGATAATTGGTTCGGCCGCGCTCCATGTAGCGCAGATAATTGGCGTGATAGACGATGCCGGTGAAATCGGTGTCCTCGTAATAGACGCGTACGGCCAGCACATGGCGGCCATCGCGGATTTCGCCGTCCAGGAAAATACTTCGGTTCATGTCTTGCGTCAGGGTTTTTGATGTAGGTCAAGGGCGTCGCGACCCCGGCCGGCAAGATAGCGCATCCAAATGGCGGGCGGCATGAAAACCATCGTCTATATCAACGCGCACAAAATCCTGGTGCTGCCGTTGGTGATCGGGATGATGTGGTATTTCAACAATTGGAGCACGGAGGCGTTTCTTTATTTGAGCCTGCACGGGACTTATTCGGTTCTGTGGCTGATCAAGGATCGCACCTATCCCGACCGGCGTTTCCAGGAACTGCAGC
This sequence comes from uncultured Alphaproteobacteria bacterium, assembly GCA_963829395.1. Taxonomy (GTDB): domain Bacteria; phylum Pseudomonadota; class Alphaproteobacteria; order Rhizobiales; family Xanthobacteraceae; genus BOG-931. The sequence continues at coordinate 176,956 of CAWHHX010000016.1, forward strand.
CGGTGTGGATCGGCGTCCTGTTCGTATTCCTGCCGCTCGCCGGTTATTATATCGCGCCCTATCTCCTCATCAGCCGCCACGTCGTGCTGCCACCGGCGATCATAGCATTGGCGACCACCATTTATACGTTTGGCATCTTCCTCCATTACGTCAGCGATGCGCAGAAGTTCTACACGCTACGTCTGCAGAAGGGTCTGATCGAAGACGGCCTGTTCGCGCGCACCCGCAATCCCAATTACCTCGGCGAGATACTCATTTACGTCGCCTACGCAATTCTCTCCTGGCATTGGCTGCCGTTTGTGGTGCTTGGCGCCTGGGTGTTCGGGTTTTTCCTTCGCAACATGCTGGCCAAGGACAAGTCGATGGCGCGGCATCCTGGGTTCGCCAGTTATAAGGCGAGGACTTGGCTTCTGGCGCCAAAAATCATCTGACAAAACGCGCGGCCGATCGCCCGTTGCGCGCGGCGACGTCAGCTACCGCCACGGCACCCGTCCCGCCATCGAACGCTCCCAATGCTGTCCGTCGAACAGCTGCGGCTTGATCGCCGCGACATCGACATCATCGAGACAGCGGACATTGACATCGATCTTGTCCGGATCCGAGCGCGGCACATAGAACGCGTGGATGCCGCAGGTCGAGCAGAATGTGTGCTTGGCCGTGCCGGTATTGAAGCGATACGTGGTCAGCGCGTTCGCACCGCTCGTGAGCTCGAACTGCTCCGGCGCGACGATCAGATGCAGGAAACCCTTTTTGCTGCAGATCGAGCAGTTGCATGCGGTGACGCGCGACAGATCGGCGGTCACGCGAAATCGCACGCGCCCGCAGTGGCAACCGCCGGACATTGTTTCTGGCATGTTTGCTCCAGCGAAAATGCGCTCTCGGCGCGCACATACATAGGCGCAACGGCGCGTCGGCGTCCGGCATAAATCGGTGAATTATTGTCGCGACGCTGTTCGGCGACGTTATAGTCGCTTTGCGCGACCGCGTTAGGGGATCGGGTATGAAGCTGCGGCTGCTCGTGCCGATTTTTTCGCTTTTTTCGCTGCTGCTCGCACCGCCGGCGTGGGCCGATTGTACCGACGACGTATGCGGCTCGTTGCAGAAGATCCTTGCGGCCCGCGCCGGCAATTTCGCAAAGCTCAAGGGCAAACCGGCCGTGGACCCGCGAGGCGATCCGGTTTGGGAAGGCATGCAAGCCATCTCCGGCCTGATCGATGCCTGCTACATTTACAAGCGCGGCGAAGGGTCCCGCTACGAGTATCGCTGCGATTCCTCCGGCTTCGGAACGCTGCCACGCCAATCAACAGAACAAGTGAAACAAATCGCCGCCAGCGTAAAAGCAGCGTTCGAGGCGACCGAGCCGAACCTCGTATGGTTTGAAGACCCGGCATCGCGTGCGCTCGCCGATATCGAGGGATTTCGCGGCACCGAGGGTTGGTACGGCGGCTACGCGAAAAACAAGTCCATGGCGGCGAGGGTGGAGGTTGTCGTCTCCGACGCCACCGGCAACGCCACCATCGTCACGGTGTTCGCCAAGCCGTTGACGCGGCGCGACCTGAAATGAATGGCCCGCTGTTTGGCGTATTCGCGAGCCGTTAACGCGGCGCGATCTGAAATGCCCCGCGTCCGACGGCCCGCGCTAGGGTTCCTCGCCTGCACCAAACAATCCGAACTGCGCCGGATCGCGCGTCGGCTCCGGCAGGCCGAGATGGCGGAAGGCGTGGCCGGTGATCAGCCGGCCGCGCGGCGTGCGTTGCAGGAGCCCGCACTGGATCAGATACGGCTCGATGATGTCCTCGATGGCGTCGCGGGGCTCCGACAGCGCCGCGGCCAGCGTCTCGACGCCGACCGGACCGCCGCCATAGTTCATGGCAATCGTCGTCAGATAACGCCGGTCCATGGCGTCGAGCCCGGCGGCGTCGACCTCCAGCGCCGCCAGTGCCTTGTCGGCCACGGCGCGATCGATCGCCGTCACGCCGTCAACGGCGGCGAAATCGCGCACGCGGCGCAGGAGCCGTCCGGCGATGCGCGGCGTGCCGCGCGCGCGCCGCGCGATCTCGTTGGCGCCGTCGGCGGTGACGCCGATGCCGAGCACGCGCGCGCCGCGATTGACGATCTGCTCAAGCTCGGCTTCCGAATAGAAATTGAGCCGCACCGGAATACCGAAACGGTCGCGCAGCGGATTGGTCAGGAGCCCGGCGCGGGTGGTGGCGCCGACCAGCGTGAATTTGGCGACATCGATCTTGACCGACCGCGCCGCCGGGCCCGAGCCGATGATAAGGTCGAGCTGAAAATCCTCCATCGCCGGATAAAGGATTTCCTCGACCGCCGGATTGAGCCGGTGGATCTCGTCGATGAACAGAACGTCGCGCTCCTCGAGATTGGTGAGAAGCGCGGCGAGATCGCCGGCTTTGGCGATCACCGGCCCCGAGGTGGCGCGGAAATTGACGCCGAGCTCGCGGGCGACGATCTGCGCCAGCGTCGTCTTGCCGAGCCCGGGCGGGCCGACGAACAGCACGTGATCGAGCGCTTCCTTCCGGCCACGCGCCGCGGCGATAAAGATGCTGAGATTTTTGCGCGCCTGTTCCTGGCCGACAAACTCCGAGAGTTTCTGCGGGCGCAACGACGCCTCCGCCGCATCCTCCTCGCGCCGCTCGGGCGCGACCAGCTTGCGTCCAAGGTTGCCGTCAAGATTGCCGTTCACCGCCCCGGCCCTCGGCTGTATTTGTTCGGCAAGAGATCGCCGATCGCCGCCACGCCCGGCGATTTGCCGCTCGGCACGATGACGCGCGCCTTGGGGTCGTAGTCAAAAATGAGCTCGCGGCAGGCGCCGCACGGCGACACCACGGCGACGGTCTGATCCTTCTCGTCCGGCGGCGGATGGCGCACGGCAACGATGGTTTCGATGCCGTCGTCGCCGAGATCGACGAAGGCGCGCCCGAGCGCCACCGCCTCGGCGCAGACCGCCATGCGGCCAAGATAGGCGTCAAGATTGACGCCGGTGAAGATCTTTCCCGACCGCGTGCGCAACGCCGCACCGACTTCCTGCCAGTCGTCGCGGTAACGCAGCTTGATCGCCGCGGTCGCCGCCGCAATCAGCTCGCGATCGGCTTTGCCGAGTTTGACGGGCCGTTTCACTTCGCCAGTTCCTTGAGCCCGAGCCGGATGAGCGTCTTGACCTCGGCACCGTCGCCGGCGCTGCGCGCCGCCGCCGCAATCGCGGCCGCGGCCTGCGGCGGCCCGTAACCAAGATTGACCAGCGCCGAGACCGCGTCGCTGACCGGCTGCGGCGCCCGCCTGTCTTCGAGCGCGCCCGAGAGCCGCACCAGCGCCGGATCGACATCGGCATAGGCCGGCGCCTTGTCCTTGAGCTCGGTGACAATGCGCTCGGCGACCTTCGGCCCGACGCCTGGCGTCCGCGCCACCATCGCCTTGTCGCGCAGCGCAATCGCCGAGGCGAGATCGGCCGGCTTGAGCGTGCCGAGCACCGCCAGCGCGACTTTGGCGCCGACGCCCTGGACCGTCTGCAACAACCGAAACCATTGCCGTTCGGTATCGGTCAGGAAGCCGAACAAGCGTATCTGGTCCTCGCGCACATAGGTCTCGATCGACAGCGTCGCCGCCTCGCCGACGCGCGGCAATTCCTGCAAGGTTCGCGTCGAGCAATGAACGAGATAGCCGACGCCGTTGACGTCGAGGATCACGGAATCCTCGCCGTAGGAATCGATCACGCCTTTCAGTCTGCCGATCATCGCGCCTTGTCTCTTTTCCCCCCCGCATGCAGGGCGGACACATATATTGCGCCACTCATCGGGCCGCCACCTTGAGCAAAACGCTCTGCCGATGATGCGCATGCGTCACCGCGATGGCGAGCGCGTCGGCGGCGTCGTCCGACGACGGGTCGGCCTTGGGCAACAGCACGCCGATCATCATGCGGACCTGGATCTTGTCGCCGTGGCCGGCGCCAACGATGCTCTTCTTCACCAGGTTCGGCGCGTATTCGGCGACCGGCACGCCGGCCCTGGCCGGCACCACCATCGCGATGCCGCGGGCCTGCCCGAGCTTGAGCGTCGCCTTGGCGTCCTTGTTCACAAAGGTCACCTCGACGGCGGCCTCGTCGGGCCGAAACTCCTCCAGAATGCGCATCAGGCCGTCATGGATCGCGAGAAGCCGCGCGGCGAGCGAATCCCGATCGCTCGTCGTCACCGAGCCGCAGCCGAGGAAACCGAGCCGGTTGCCGGCAATCTCCACCATGCCCCAGCCGGTGCGGCGGAGCCCGGGATCGATGCCAAGGATGCGAATCGGGCGGGTCATGCCGTGGGTTTGATACCACGCCCCGTGGCGAGGCGGGTTCGCTAGCTAGGCGCTCATCCGTTGCACCAGCGCGTCGGAGATTTCGAAATTGGCATAGACATTCTGCACATCGTCGTGCTCGTTCAAGTTCTCGATGAGCTTGAGGAGCTTCTCGCCCTGCTCGTCGCCGACCGCAACGGTGTTCTGCGGCCGCCAGACCAGCGACGCTTTGCGGGGTTCGCCAAATTTCGCCTCCAACGCCTTGGCGACCGCGCCGTATCGGTCCTGCGCGGCGTAGATTTCGTGACCGCTTTCGCTCGAGACCACGTCGTCGGCGCCAGCTTCCAATGCGGCTTCGAACATCGCGTCGGCGCTCGCGGCCTTGGCGTCATATTCGATGACGCCGACATGGTCGAACATGAAGGAGACCGCGCCGGTTTCCGCAAGATTTCCCGCCGCTCTTGGTGAAGGCCGCGCGCACCTCGCCGGCGGTGCGGTTGCGATTGTCGGTCAAGACCTCGACGATCACGGCGACACCGCCCGGCCCGTAACCCTCATAGCGGATTTCCTCGTAGGTCTCCGCGTCGCCGCCGAGCGCCTTCTTGATCGCGCGCTCGATATTGTCCTTCGGCATGTTTTCCGCCCGCGCGGCAATGATGGCGGCGCGCAGCCGCGGATTCATGTCCGGGTCCGGCAGGCCGATCTTGGCGGACACCGTGATTTCGCGCGCCAGCTTGCCGAACAGCTTGGACTTCACCGCGTCCTGCCGCCCCTTGCGGTGCATGATGTTCTTGAACTGCGAATGTCCGGCCATGGCTCGCTTTCCCGTCTTCCCGGAGCGTCATTGCGAGGAGCAACGCGACGAAGCAATCGACCCGTCTCGACAGGACCTGGATTGCTTGGCTCCGCTGCAACGACGCCCCTATAGAGGGCCACACCTGAGAAATAAAGATGGGCTACTCAGCCCCAGAACGCGGGCGCTGCCGGTTCGAGGCAGCCGCCAAGGCGAACCGCGGCTGCACGGGTCGCAAGCCCGGTCGCCGGATCGGTCTCGACGGCGATGCCGCACAGCGTCGCCGGTCCGGTGGCCACCTCGAAGCGGGAAGAGGCGACCCGACGCAGGAAGCGCTGCAGCGGTTCCTCCTTGGTCATGCCGATTACCGAGTCGTAGTCGCCGGTCATGCCGACATCGCTGATGAAGGCGGTGCCGCCCGGCAGGATGCGCAGGTCGGCGGTCGGCGCATGGGTGTGGGTACCGACGACCATGCTGGCGCGGCCGTCGCAGAAATAGCCCATCGACTGTTTCTCGCTCGTCGTCTCGGCGTGCATGTCGATCAGGATGGCGTCGGCTTGCGAACGCAGCGCGCAAGCCGCGAGCTCGCGGTCGACGGCGGTAAACGGATCGTCGAGCGGGTCCATGAAGATGCGGCCCATGGCATTGACGACCAACACGCGGGCGCCGTCCTTGCCCTCGATCAACGCCGCGCCTAGGCCTGGCGTGCCAGCGGGATAATTGATCGGCCGGATGAGACGCGGGGCGCGTTCGATGAAGACCAAGGCTTCCTTCTGGTCCCAGGCATGATTGCCGAGCGTGATCGCGTCGGCGCCGGCCTCGATGAACTCGTGGTAGATCGTCTCGGTGATGCCGAAGCCGCCGGCGGCGTTCTCGCCGTTGATGGCGACGAAGTCGAGCTTCCAGTCGCGGATGAGGCCCGGCAAGCGCTCGTTGACGACGGTGCGCCCGCTGCGGCCGACGACATCGCCGACGAAGAGAATGCGCATGCTCACGCGCCTCGCAAATCGATGACTTCGCGCTCGGTTAGCACAAGATCGAGCGCGGCGTCGTGGGGCGCCACCGGCACTCCGGCGATTTCCTGGATCGCGTAGGCGATCCCCATGGCAACGACCGGCTTGTGCGCGCGCAGCCGCGTAACGGTGAGATCGTAATAGCCGCCGCCATAGCCAAGCCGACGACCGGCGCGATCGAAGGCGACAAGCGGCACCAGCAAGATATCAGGCTCGACTTCGGCGGCCTGGGCGGGCGGCTCGCGAATCCCCAAACTCCGGAGACCAGCGGCTCGCCGAAATTCCAGGCGCGCATGAGAAGCGGCCGGCCGCGACCGGCGATCACCGGCAGCGCAAGCCGCGCACCGCCGCTTGAAAACCTCTTCATCAGCGGCAACGGATCGATTTCGCCCTTCATCGGCATAAAGCCAGATACGATGGTACCCGGCCCTGCCGAAACGGGAAACGGCCGACCGGCGATCGCGTCCGCGACGGCGCTGCGGACGTCAGCCGGCAACGCGTCGCGCTTGGCGATCATCTCGCGGCGAAGTTCGGATTTCTCTTTCTCGATTGAACGCGCTTCCGCCATTTTTTGTCATGCCCGGCCATAACCGTTGGAAGAACGGCGTCGCTTCGCTCGCCTATATGCCAGGCATCCGCGACTGTCCCGCGCCAACCTAGAGACGTGGATGGCCGGGACAAGCCCGGCCATGACGCAGGAGGGAACAATAATAGTCATGTGCGGAGCCGCGCTGGCCGTAGGAGCGCTGATCCCGGGAACCTACATAAGTAGGTGGGCGCCATGTGTCCGAGCCCAGGGGCCCGGCAGGGACAGCTCCCGTCAGGATCGTAAGGCCCCGGGGATTTGACTCCTTCGCACCCCGCAGCCCCGCCTTGTCAATGTAGTGCTGGACGACGGGCGACGCCACTCAGTCCTCGCGCTCGCTCGGCGGCGGAAAACGTCTGGATTTGGACGGCCAAGTCTTGCTTCACCCGGAAACTTTCGCGTCCCCGCGCCGTTGAGGACTGCGAGGACGTGTGCACCGGAGGGATCGATCAAACTGAGACAGTCCGCATCGATGAGGAGATAAGGCAATGCTCAGCAACACAATCGGTTCGACGGCGCTTCGCGTCGGCGTGCAGGCCGCCGTTTTGGCACTCGCCGGCTTCGGTATCGCCGGCCCAGCGTTTGCGCAGTCGGCTTATGACGGCAGTTGGAGCGTGGTCATCACGACCCGTGGCGGCGCCTGCGAGTCTGGTATCCGCTACGGTTTGCAGATCGTTAACGGTCAGGTCGTCAGCGCCGCCGGCGGCGCGGCGAGTGTGCAGGGACGGGTCGCGCCGAGCGGCGCGGTCAGGGTGGCCGTGCAATCGGGCGGTCAATGGGCCAACGGCTCCGGCCGTCTGAGCATGAGCCGCGGCGGCGGCGTTTGGCGAGGCCAGGGCAGCGCCGGCACTTGCTGGGGCACGTGGGTGGCGGAGCGAAGCGGCTATGGCGCCCAAGCTGAGGGACCCGGAAGGCCACTCTACAACTACGCGCCTCAGTATTACGGCGGGCCACGCTATTATCGCCCGCCAAATTACGGCGAGTACTGAGCCTTTTCTTTTTGACGGACTTTCAGGTCGAGCGTTCGCGGGCGCACCGCAGCCGGAGGTGCGGCGGTGCGCCTGCGCACCGCGTCACGGACACGCTCAATTTCGGGCACGCCCTAGCCCAGCGCGACGCCGTTGGCGCCGACGGCGGCGTTGAGTTTCTTGGTGACGCTCTCGATGCGCTCGGCCGCAGCGGTCAACGACGCGGCGATCGCCGCTTGCGCAGCTTGGTGGCGATCGGTGGTCGCCACATGCGCCTCCTGCACCGCCATAAGCTCTTCCTCCAAGCGATTGAGGCGCGTGGCCATCTCGCCGAGCTCGTCGGCGATGGTCAGCGCCGCCATCACCGTGAGCCGAGTGTCGCCGATCTCGCCGAATTTGCCGCGCAGGCTTTCAATGCGGCTGTCGAGCTCGCGCGCGAGCATGGTCAGGTGTTCCTCCTGGCCGTCTTCGCAGGCCATACGGAACTGCCGCCCGTTGATGGTGACGCTGACCTGGGACATGGTTACGTCTGGCTTTGCCCCATAACGCTATTCCCTCAAGCCTTCTTCTCAGTCGCCAGGCTCGAGCACGCCGCGGATCGCTTCGATCGCGTGGTCGATCCGTTGGGCGACCTCCCGGTTGGCGTTCTCCAGACCGCGTGAACGGGCCGTGGCGTCATCGAGTTCGCTGGCAAGCCGCGCCCGATCGGTGCCCAGCGCATGGATCTGGGTGAAAAGCGATTCCTGGCCGCGATCGAGCTCGCCGCGTCGCTCGGCCGCCGCTTCGAGCGCATCGAGGGCGAGCGCTAGGCGCTCGCTTGCGATCTCGACGGAATCGTTCTCGCTCATTTGGCCATCCGGTGCGGCCACAAGCGCTGCGCGCCGCACATGAAAAGCGTGCGACCGCAACTATTTACGCAAGGAAGCTTACGTCGCATCGAGCTGGAACGTCAACGTCCAAAGCGTTTTGTACCCAGCCCTGTGCATGACGCCGTTTGGCAAACGGCCGCGCATTTGACACAGGGCTGTCGCGTGCTATCTGATCGCCGCCTGTTCACGTGACCGCGGCCGTCCGCACAAGTGCCGCGCTTGGCCCGTTTCATGACGATGCCGGACCGCATCCTCGCGGCGAGCGCAGCCCTCGCCCAGCCTTCCCGCTTTCCCGCCACAGCCACGAGTCCGGCCGCCCGCGCCGAACACGACCGCATGGCCAACGCCATCCGCGCGCTGGCGATGGACGCGGTCGAGCAGGCCAAGGCCGGTCACCCAGGCCTACCGATGGGCGCGGCCGATGTCGCGACGGTGTTGTTTACGCGCTTCCTGAAATTCGATCCCGCCGATCCGGCGTGGCCCGACCGCGACCGCTTCGTGCTCTCAGCCGGTCACGGCTCGATGCTGATCTATGCGCTCCTTCATCTGCTTGGCTACGAGACGATGACGATCGATGAGATCAAGCGCTTCCGGCAGATCGGCTCGTTGACGCCCGGCCATCCCGAACACGGTCATACCCCCGGCATCGAGACCACGACCGGTCCGCTCGGCCAGGGACTGGCCAATGCGGTCGGCATGGCGATCGCCGAGCGCCACCTCGCCGCGCTGTTCGGCAACGACATCGTCGATCATACCACCTACGTGCTCGCCTCCGACGGCGACCTGATGGAAGGCATCAGTCAGGAAGCGATCGCGCTCGCCGGGCATCTCAAGCTCAAAAAGCTCATCGTGCTGTTCGACGATAACGGCATCTCGATCGACGGCCCGCTGGCGCTTGCCGATTCCGTCGATCAGGTGAAACGCTTTGAGTCCGCCGGCTGGGCGGCGACGCGCATCGACGGCCACGATCCGGCGGCCATTGCCGCGGCGCTCGAAGCAGCGAAAAATTCCGACCGGCCGTCGCTGATCGCCTGCCGCACGGTCATCGGCTTCGGCGCCCCGACCAAAGCCGGCACCGAGAAGGCCCATGGCTCGCCGCTCGGCGCCGACGAGATTGCGGCCGCGCGCGCCAAGCTCGGCTGGACCGCGCCGGCATTCGAAATTCCCGCAGCCATCCTCGAACCGTGGCGGACGGCCGGCAAACGCGGCGCGCCGGCACGGCTGGCGTGGGACATGCGCGTCGCCGCGCTCGATCCAAAAAAGCGCGCCGAGTTCCAACGCCGCCTGCACGGCGACCTTGGCGAGAGCCTCGCGGCGGCGGTCGCTGCGGTGAAGCAAAAGCTCGTCGAAGCGCCGAAAGAGATCGCGACGCGTTCGGCTTCCGAATTTGCGCTCGAAGCCCTCGCGCCGGCGCTGCCGGAAATGATCGGCGGCTCCGCCGACCTCACCGGCTCCAACAATACGCGCGCCAAATCGATGAAGACGCTGAGCGCCGCCGACTATTCCGGTCGCTTCATCCATTACGGCGTCCGCGAGCACGGCATGGCCGCGGCCATGAACGGCATGGCGCTGCACGGCGGCATCATTCCTTATTCCGGCACGTTCCTGGTCTTCTCCGATTATTGCCGGCCGGCGATCCGGCTGGCAGCGCTCATGAGCCAGCGCGTGATCCATGTGATGACGCATGACTCGATTGGGCTCGGCGAAGACGGCCCGACGCACCAGCCGGTCGAGCAGCTCGCGGCGTTGCGCGCCATTCCCAATCTCAAAGTCTTCCGGCCGTGCGACGCGGTCGAGACCATCGAATGTTGGCAGCTCGCGCTGGAGACCACCAACGGACCAAGCGTACTGGCGCTGACGCGGCAAAACCTGCCGCAGCTGCGGCTGGGTTTTGACGCCGACAACCGCTGCGCGCGCGGCGCCTATGAATTGATCCCCGCCGATGGCGGCGCAGCGGCAGTTTCGCTGCTCGCGTCCGGGTCCGAAGTCGCGATCGCCGTCGCCGCACAAAAACTGCTCGCCGCGCACGGCGTTCGCGCGCGCGTCGTTTCCGTGCCCTGCTTCGAGCTTCTGCTCGCCGCACCGGACGCCGAGCGCGCAGCGATCGTCGGCACGGCCGAGGTCAATGTCGCCGTGGAAGCCGGCATCCGCCAAGGCTGGGATGCGATCATCGGCTCGGACGGAACTTTTGTCGGCATGAGCGGGTTTGGCGCCAGTGGGCCCTCCAAAGAGCTTTACGCGCATTTTGGCATCACGCCGCAGCGGGTGGCCGAAGCCGCATTGGCGCGTTTGAAAGCGTCGTAGGGAGATCGGGTATGTCGGTACGCGTAGCCATCAATGGATTTGGCCGCATCGGCCGCAACATTTTGCGCGCCGCCGTCGAGGCCGGGCGCGACGACATCGAATTCATCGCCATCAACGATCTCGCCCCGGTCGAGACCAACGCGCACCTGCTGCGTTACGATTCCGTCCATGGCCGCTTCCCCGGCGAAGTCACGGTCAAGGGCGACACGATCAGTTGCGGCAACGGCGCCATCAAGGTCACCGCGCACAAAGACCCGACGCAATTGCCATGGAAGGAGCTCGGCATCGACGTCGCACTCGAATGCACCGGCATCTTCACCGCCAAGGACAAGGCGGCAACGCATCTGCAAGCCGGCGCCAAGCGCGTGCTGGTGTCGGCGCCGGCCGACGGCGCCGACATCACCGTCGTCTACGGCGTCAATCACGACAAGCTGACCAAGGCCCACACCGTCGTGTCCAACGCCTCGTGCACCACCAATTGCCTGGCGCCGGTGGTGAAAGTGCTCAACGATGCCGTCGGCATCGAGAAGGGCTTTATGACGACGGTGCATTCCTACACCAACGATCAGCCGTCGCTCGATCAGGTGCACAAGGATCTCTACCGGGCGCGCGCCGCCGCGCTCAATATGATCCCGACATCGACCGGCGCGGCGAAAGCGGTCGGCCTGGTGCTGCCGGAGCTCGCCGGCAAGCTCGACGGCGTCGCCATCCGCGTGCCGACGCCGAACGTCTCGGTGATCGATTTCAAGTTCGTCGCCAAGCGCGCGACCTCAAAGGACGAGATCAATGCCGCGGTGAAGCGCGCCGCCGAGCAGCAGCTCAAGGGCATTCTCGGCTTTACGGACGCGCCCAATGTGTCGTCGGATTTCAACCACGATCCGCACTCTTCGATCTTCCATATGGATCAGACCAGGGTGATGGACGGCACCTTGGTGCGGGTGATGTCATGGTACGACAACGAATGGGGCTTCTCCAACCGCATGATCGACACCGCGGTGGCGATGGGCAAGCTTTAGCCGAACCTCGCGCCAGACTTATTGCCAGAACTTATTGCACATGCGCTTCCGCACTCTCGACGACGCCGACGTAAAGGGCAAACGCGTGCTCGTGCGCGTCGACTTCAACGTTCCGATGCAGAACGGCGAAGTGGCGGACGTGTCGCGCATCGAGCGGAACACGCCGACCATCACCGAAGTCGCCGACCGCGGCGGCAAGGTGATCCTGCTGTCCCATTACGGCCGGCCGAAAGGCCGCGATGCAAAAGAATCGCTCAAGCCGGTCGTCGCCGCGGTGGCGCGCATCATCGGCCGGCCGATCGCCTTTGCCGAGGATTGCGTCGGCGAGGCCGCTGAAAAAGCGGTCGCGGCGCTAAAGCCGGGCGACATTCTGTGCCTGGAAAATACCCGCTTTCATAAGGGCGAGGAAAAGAACGACGCCGCGCTCGCCGCCGGGCTGGCGCGCCTGGGCGACATCTATGTCGATGACGCCTTCTCGGTCGCGCACCGGGCGCATGCATCCGTCGAAGCGATCGCCCATCTCCTCCCCGCTTACGCCGGTCGCGCCATGCAGGAGGAATTGGCAGCCCTGGAGAAAGCGCTGCACGCACCGGAGCGACCGGTCGCGGCCATTGTCGGCGGCGCCAAGGTTTCCACCAAGCTCGATCTCCTCGGCAACCTGCTCAGCCACGTCGATACCCTGATCATCGGCGGCGGCATGGCCAACACGTTCCTGGCCGCGCAGGGCAAGGCCGTCGGCAAATCGCTGTGCGAGACCGATCTCGTGGCCACCGCGAGCGACATCATCGCCGCCGCGAAATCGCAGAACCGCGAGATCGTGCTGCCGGTCGACGTCGTCGTGGCGCAGAAATTTGCCGCCCACGCCGCCTCGCGCGTCGTCGCGGTGGACGACGTCGGCCCAAGCGATATGATCCTCGATATCGGCCCGCGCACCATCGAGCAGGTCGTCTCGGTGCTCGCCCGCACCAAGACGCTGGTCTGGAACGGGCCGTTCGGCGCCTTCGAGATGGAACCGTTCGACAACGGCACGATCGAAGTCGCCGAAGCGGCCGCGGAACTCACGGCCGCCGGCAAGCTTGTGAGCATAGCAGGCGGCGGCGACACCATGGCGGCGCTCAACGTCGCCGGCGTCACCGGCCGCCTTACCTATGTGTCGACCGCCGGCGGCGCTTTCCTGGAATGGCTTGAGGGCAAGGTGCTGCCCGGCGTCGAAGTGCTTAAACGATCCCCTACTCCCGCCGCGACCCGTGTTTGAGGCATAATGGGCCGGCCGGTCAGAATATCGAGGAGCGCGTCATGAATCTCACCGAACTGAACAAAGTCGCGCAAGCCATGGTCGCTCCCGGCCGCGGCATTCTGGCTGCCGACGAATCCACCTCGACCATCAAGAAGCGTTTCGACAGCATCGGGGTCGAGTCGACGCCGATTACCCGGCGCGATTACCGCGAGATGCTGTTCCGCAGCGCCGACGCGATGGCAAAGAATATTTCCGGCGTCATTCTCTACGACGAGACCATCCGGCAGAACGCCAAGGACGGCACGCCGCTGGTCAAGATCATCGAAAAAGCCGGCTCGCTTCCCGGCATCAAAGTCGACAAAGGCACCAAGCCGCTGCCGTTCTGTGTGGGCGAAGTGATCACCGAAGGGCTCGACGGCCTGCGCGAGCGGCTCGCCGAATACCGCGAGCTTGGCGCAAAATTCGCCAAGTGGCGCGCGGTGATCGATATCGGCGCCAGCATCCCGAGCTACAACGCCATCATGACCAACGCCAATGCGCTCGCGCGTTACGCCGCGCTCTGCCAGGAAGAGGACATCGTCCCGATCGTCGAACCGGAAGTGCTGATGGACGGCGATCATGATGCCGACCGCTGCGCCATGGTCACGGAATGGGTGCTCAAAACCGTGTTCGAGCAACTCTACTATCAGCGCATCGCGCTCGAAGGCATGGTGCTCAAGCCGAACATGGTGGTGCCCGGCAAGAAGTCGGCGAAACGCGCCTCGGTGGAGGAAGTCGCCGAGAAGACCGTGCGCGTGCTCAAAGCCTGTGTGCCGGCGTCCGTGCCTGGCATCGCCTTCCTATCCGGCGGCCAGTCCGACGAGGAAGCGACCGCCCACCTCGACGCCATCAACAAATTGGGCCCGCTGCCGTGGCACGTGACGTTCTCGTACGGCCGGGCGTTGCAGGCGGCGCCGCAAAAGGCCTGGTCCGGAAAATCGGAAAACGTCGCCACCGCCCAGCGCGCCTTCGGCCATCGCGCCGCGATGAACGGCCTCGCCGCGCTCGGCCAATGGAAGGCCGATCTCGAGCGGAAGGCGGCGTGACTATCTTCCGCTCATTCCCGCGAAAGCGGGAATCGCAGCTTGGGCGCGCCAGAAAAAGAACTGGGTCCCGGCCTTCGCGGGGACGAGCGGAGCAAGCTTTTACACGGCGTGATCCGATGACTCCGCCGCCCCGGCCACGCCTCTATCTGGTCACGCCGCAACTCGGCGACACGGCGTCATTCGCCGGCGACATCGGCGCGGCGTTGCGAGCCGGCGACGTCGCCGCGGTTCTCCTCCGCCTCGAACGCGCCGACGAGCGCACGCTGATCAACCGCGCTAAAACCGTCGCCGCCGTGGTTCAGCGCCACGACATTGCGCTTCTGCTTGACGGCCATCCGGAATTGGCCGCCCGCACCGGCGCCGACGGCGCGCATCTGGCCGGCATCGAGGCGCTGACCGCCGCGATCTCCGCCCTCAAGCCCGACCGCATCGCCGGCGCCGGCGGTTTGCGCAGCCGTCATGATGCCATGCTCGCCGCCGAGGCTGGCGCCGACTATGTGATGTTCGGCGACGACGATCGTCGCGGCGGCCGCCCGCCCTTCGACGTCATTGAGGAACGGCTGGTCTGGTGGTCGGATCTGGTCGAGCTGCCGTGCGTCGGCTATGCCGCAAGCCTCGACGAGGTCGCGCCGCTGGCGCAAGCTGGCGCCGACTTTGTCGCGCTCGGTGATTGGATATGGACACAGAGCGAAGCGCCCGCCGCGACGATCGCGGCCGCTGCCCGCCTCCTTGCCGAACCGGTCGCGCCGACCGGACCGGGATGATGGAATGCTAGCGACAAACTCCGCTCATTCCCGCGAACGCGGGAATCCAGCTCCTGGGTCCCCGCCGTCGCGGGGACGAGTGGTGATCGAGGTCACGGCCACGCTTCTGCTCGCGGCGATGCTCGTTGGGCCGTCGCATCGCGCCGCCGAAGCAGCCGAACCCGACGTCGTCTACGCTGAATTCCAGCGCGGCTACTACCTTACGGCATTTGCGCTGGCGACGGCGCGCGTCGAGGCGAAAAAGGACGTCAAGGCGATGACGCTCCTCGGCGAGCTTTATGCCGGCGGCTTGGGCGTTCACCAGGACGACGTCAAAGCCGCCGAGTGGTACAAGGTCGCCGCCGATCGCGGCGACCGCGACGCCATGTTCGCGCTCGCCATGTTCCGCCTGCAAGGCCGCGCCGGTCCGCGCGACCGCGACGCCGCCGCCAAATGGCTCGCCGCCGCCGCCAAGCTCGGCCACGCGGTGGCGGCTTACGACCTGGCGCTGCTCTATATCGAAGGCCACTTGTTTCCGCAGGATTTCACCCGCGCCGCCGAATTGCTGCGCGCCGCCGCGCAAGCCGGCAATCCGGAAGCGCAATATGCGCTCGGCACACTCTACAAGGAGGGCCGCGGCGTGCCCAAGGACATGAAAGAGGCGACGCGGCTTTGGGCGCTGGCGTCGCTCGCCGACAATACCGACGCCGAGGTCGAATACGGCATCGCGCTGTTCAACGGCGACGGCGTCGCCAAGAACGAACCGGCGGCCGCGGCGATGTTCCGCAAAGCGGCGCGGCGCGGCAACGCCGTCGGTCAGGATCGCCTCGCCCGCATCCTCGCCGAGGGCCGCGGCGCGCCCGCCAATCCGGTCGAAGCGACCAAGTGGCATCTGATCTCGAAAGCGCGCGGCGAGACCGATCTGATGCTCGACGACTTCGTCAACAAGCTCGACGCCGACACCCGCGCCGCCGGCGAGAAAGCCGCCAAACCCTGGCTCGACGCAATCAAGCGCCCGCCGTCGTGATCCGACTTAATCCTCCCCCGCGCGCGGGGGAGACGGCGAGCGAAAGCGAGCCGGTAGGGGCAGGTCATGGGCGTTTGGGTCATCGCACCGCCTGCCCCTTCCGCCGCCCTTCGGGCGGCCCCTCCCCGCTAGCGGGCGGATAAAGATAACGGCGCCGCCCTTGCGCGCGCGCGCCGCGAAAGGTACCGCAGGCCCCATGCCCCATTCCGCAATCCTCAACGTCATGACCAAGGCGGCGTATCGCGCCGGCAAGAGCCTCAAGCGCGACCTCGGCGAGGTCGAAAACCTGCAGGTCTCGTTGAAGGGACCGCGCAATTTCGTCACCGCCGCCGACCGCCGCGCCGAGGAGATCGTGTACGAGGAACTCGCCAAGGCGCGGCCGGATTACGGCTTTCTTGGCGAGGAAGGCGGCGCGCGCGTCGGCACCGATGCGAGTCACCGCTGGATCGTCGATCCGCTCGACGGCACCACGAACTTCCTGCACGGCATCCCGCACTTCGCCGTCTCGATCGCGCTCGAGCGCAATGGCGCGATTGTCGCAGCCCTGACCTACAACCCGGCCAACGACGACCTGTTCGTCGCCGAACGCGGCAAGGGCGCCTTCCTCAACGACCGGCGCATCCGGGTCGCGGCGCGGCAACGGCTCGCCGAGGCGGTGGTCGCCTGCGGCTTGCCGCATTACGGCCGCGGCGATCTGGCCCTCGGGCGCTGTGAAATCGCCGCCGCGCAGCAGCACTATGCCGGCTTGCGCCGCTTCGGCGCCGCGACGCTCGACCTCGCCTGGGTCGCCGCCGGCCGGTTCGACGCCTATTGGGAGCGCGATCTGTCGCCGTGGGACCTAGCGGCCGGCCTATTGCTGGTCCGCGAGGCCGGCGGCTTCGTCACCGATCTCGACGGCGGCGATGCCGTCCTGACCAAGGGCCAGGTCGCCGCCGGCAACGACACCATGCACCGCGAGCTTCTCCGCCTCCTCAAGGAAGCCGGCAAAGAAGCGGCCAAAGAACCGGTCAAGGAAGTGACGAAGGGACCGACCAAGGACGCCGGCAAGGGCGAAGCTGACACGTTGAAAGCCGCGCCGGCCGATCGCGTGCCGTAACAAGCGCCATCAACGTGCCGCAAATTTTGTCGCAGGGTTCATCAGGCAATCGTGCGTTTTTCTTCGAACGCGGCTATGCCATATTGAGTTCGATCACAGCCGCGCGTGGAAAATTGCGTCAGATCGATAAAATGAAGCGCTAAAGCTCGAAAGCCGATGGCGAACACGTCCGATCCAGTCAAGCTCACCTCGCCCAGCATGTTCCTGGTGCGGATGCTGGTGTTCCTTGTCCTGTGCGGATTGATCGCCTTTGTCCTGCAGCGGCAGATCATCAACGCCTTCAATGCCAATCCCTGGCTCAACGGCCTGATCGTCGCCGTCTTGCTGATCGGGATTGTCCTGTCGTTCCTGCGCGTCATCCGGCTGTTCCCGGAAGTGAAATGGGTCAATAGCTTCCGCACCGCCGATTCCGGGCTTGCCGTCGCCAAAGCGCCGACGCTGCTCGCGCCCATGGCCGCGATCCTCGGCGGCGATCGGGTCGGCCGCGTCGCCATTTCGGCGCAGACCATGCGCGCCTTCCTCGACTCGCTGGCGACCCGGCTCGACGAGGCCCGCGACATTTCGCGCTATCTGACCGGCCTCCTCGTCTTCCTCGGCCTCCTCGGCACCTTCTGGGGCCTGATCGAGACCGTCGGCTCGGTCGGCGGCATCATCAACAATCTCAATGTCGGCGGCGATGCCGATACGGTCTTCAATGCGCTCAAGGAAGGCCTGGCGGCGCCGCTCGGCGGCATGGGCATCTCGTTTTCGTCGTCACTGTTTGGGCTTGCCGGTTCGCTGATCCTCGGCTTTCTCGATCTGCAGACCAGCCAGGCGCAAAACCGCTTCTACACCAACCTCGAGGATTGGCTGGCGACCACAGTGCAGGAAACCGGCGCGGCCGGCTTCGGCGGCGCCGTTATTCCGGCCAGCGTCACCGAGGCCATCGAGCGGCTGCGCTTCTCGGTCAACGAAGCCGGCTCGGGCAAGGCGACCACCGCGGCAATGGCCAACCTCGCCGAAGCGATCCAGGGCCTGGTGCAGCATATGCGCGCCGAACAGCAGATGATCCGTGACTGGGCGGACGCGCAAGCCAAGCTCAACAGCGACATCCGCCGCTTCATGGAAATCCTGTCGCGCGAAGCCGTCGACCGATAGACGTGAGATAGGCGCACCGCATGGCGCTGCCGAGAAGCCGCCGCGACAGCGGCATGAATTACTGGCCGGGTTTCGTCGACGCGCTGTCGACGCTGATCCTGTCGATCATCTTTTTGCTCACCGTGTTCATGGTGGCGCAGTTCTTCCTGTCGCAGGAAGTCGCCGGCAAGGACACGGCGCTGGCACGGCTGAACGCGCAAATCTCGCGGCTGTCCGATCTGTTGTCGCTGGAGCGCACCGGCAAGACCAGCCTCGAAGCCGAGATCGCGCAATTGCACGCCTCGCTGTCGGCCGCCGAGGGCGAGCGCGACAAGCTCCGCGGCACCGCCGAAGGCGCGCAAGCCGGCAACGACGCCGGCAAGGCCGAGGTCGGCAAGCTCACTTCCAAGCTCGATATCGAGAAAGAGGCGACGGCGCGCGCCGTGGCGCAGATCGAGATTCTCAATCAGCAGATCAGCGCGCTACGCCGGCAGATCGGCGCGCTCGAGACCGCGCTCGGCGCCTCGGAGAAAAAGGAGAAGGACGCGCAACTGCACATCGCCGATCTCGGCCAGCGGCTCAACGTCGCGCTGGCGCAGCGCGTGCAGGAATTGTCGCGCTACCGGTCGGACTTTTTCGGCAAGCTGCGCGACATCCTCGGCAACCGTCCCGATATTCGCGTCGTCGGCGACCGCTTCGTGTTCCAGTCGGAAGTGTTCTTCGATTCTGGCGCCGCGGTGCTGCGCCCGGAAGGCCGCGCCGAGCTCGACAAGCTCGCAAGCGCGCTCCTTGATCTCGAAAAGCAGATACCATCGGAGATCAACTGGGTGCTGCGCGTCGACGGCCACACCGACACGCGGCAGCTGTCGGCGACCTCGCCGTTTAAATCGAACTGGGACCTGTCAGCCGCTCGCGCAATTTCAGTCGTGCAGTATTTGATCAGCAAGGGCGTGCCGCCGCAGCGCCTGGTCGCCGCCGGCTTCGGCGAGTTTCAGCCGATCGATCCGGGCACGACCGACGAGGCCTTCAGCCGCAACCGCCGCATCGAGCTGAAATTGACGGAGCGCTGAGGCGTGGACGGCGAGCACACGGTGCAAGATAAGATGAAAGTGGGCCCGCGCGGCCTCGCCGTGTCATTGCGGCCTTACGAGCCGCGCGATGAAGAGGCCGCGGTGGCGCTGTGGCTGCGCACCTGGCAGGCGGCCTATCCGCAGATCGATTTCGCCGCGCGGCTCGACTGGTGGCGCGAGCGCTGGTGCAACGAGCTGGTCGCGTCCGCCGATATTGTGATCGCCGAGGCTGGCGACGCGATGATCGGCTTCGTCACCGTCGACCCGCGCACGGCTTATCTCGACCAGATCGTGGTCGCGCCGGAGCATTGGGCATCGGGCGTCGGCGCGGCCTTGATCGCCGTCGCCAAGCAGCTGTCGCCGGCGGGGCTCGCGCTCGACGTCAATACCGACAATGCCCGCGCGCTGCGCTTCTACGAGAAGCAGGGGTTTTCCATCAGCGGCGCCGGCGTCAATCCGATTTCCGGCAAGCCGGTCCACCGCATGCGCTGGACGCCATGAGGCGTGTGTGAAGCAGTGTTGGCGAGACAATCAGCTGCCCTGAAATTGCAGCTTCGCCAGCCGCGCATAAAGGCCGCCGGCGGCAACGAGCGTCTGGTGCGTGCCTTCTTCGACGATGCGGCCCTGATCCAACACCAGGATGCGGTCGCATGAGAGCACGGTCGCCAGCCGATGGGCGATGACGATGGTGGTGCGTTCCTGCATCAATTGCGCGAGCGCCGCGGCGATCAGCGTCTCGCTTTCGGCATCGAGCGATGACGTCGCCTCGTCGAGCAGCAACAGCGGCGCGTCGCGCAAAATCGCCCGCGCAATGGCGATCCGCTGCCGCTGGCCGCCCGAGAGCGTGACGCCGCGCTCGCCGACCTGGGTTTCCATTGCCCCAGGCAGCGCCGCGATGAACGAAGCCGCGTAGGCAAGCTCGGCGGCGCGCGCGACTTCGGCGTCGGATGCGTCCGGACGGCCGAAGCGGATATTGTCGCCGACGGTCGCCGCGAACATCACGCTGTCCTGCGGCACGAGCGCAATGTGCGCGCGCAAATCGGCCGGATCGAGCTCGGCAAGCTGCACGCCGTCGAACGTGACGCGCCCGGCCGTCGGATCGTAATAGCGCAGCAGCAGATGAAAGATCGTGCTCTTGCCGGCGCCGGATGGCCCGACAATAGCGACCTTTTCACCGCGGCGGACGTGGAACGAAACGCCGTTGAGCGCCGATACGGTCGGCCGCGTCGGATAAGCGAAGCGAACCTCGGCGAATGCAACTTCGCCGCGGGCCGGCGACGGCAGCGGCCGTGGTCGCGCCGGGGCGGCGATCGCCGGCCTGATCGCGAGAATCTCGAACAGCCGCTCGGCTGCGCCGGAGGCTTGCGCCACCTCGCCGCCGATTTCCGACAGCGAGCCAAGCGCACTCCCCGCCAGCACGGCATAAAGGATGAACTGTCCGAGACGGCCGGGCGTGATCTGCGCCGCGAGCACCTCCTGCGCGCCGATCCACAAGACGACAATGACGCTGGTGGCGACCAGAAAAATGGCGATGCCGGTGAGGAAGGCGCGCGACCCTGTCGAACTACGCGCGGCCTCGTAAGCCCGCTCGACGGCCTCGCGAAAACGGCTGATGCCGAGCCGCTCGTTGGTAAAAGCTTGCAGCACGCGGACGGCGCCGATCAGCTCGGCCGCATAGGCCGACGCGTGCGCCAGCGTATCCTGCGCGGACCGCGAGCGGCGGCGCACGGCACGGCCGAAGGCATAGAGCGGCAGGACGATGATCGGGATGGCGGCGAGCACGAAAGCGGAGAGCCAGAGACTGGTCACCACCATCATCACCGTGGCGCCGACGAACAACACCAAGTTGCGCAGTGCGATCGAGACCGAGGTGCCCGCCGCCGCCTTGATCTGCGTGGTGTCGGCGGTGAGCCGGGAAATAATTTCGCCGGTCCGCGCCTCGTCGAAGAACGCGCTCGACAGCGAAGTCAGGTGCGCGAATACGTCGCCGCGCAAATCGGCGACGACACGCTCGCCCAGCGTGGTGACGAGGTAATAGCGCAGCGCACTCGCCACCGCGAGCACCGCCGCGACGCCGATCATGACCAAAAAATAGCTGTCGATCAGCGCGACGCCTTTCGCCGTGAAGCCGAAGTCGATCATGCGGCGAATGGCGATCGGCACGATCAGCGTCGTCAGGGCCGCGACCACGAGCGCGCCGAGGGCCGACACAGCACGCACACGGTAGCGCCAGATGTACGGAAGCAGGGAAGCCAACGGCCGCAGGTTGACACGGCGATCGGCCGTTGCCGGATTTGGCGGCGAGCCCGCCACCGCATCGACGGGCGGTGTTTCGGCGGCGATCGCCGCGTCCTGCTCCAAACGCAAGTTCATGCGCCGCAATACCTTTTCGGCGCCTCGCCCGGCGCATAAGAAGGACAATGCCCCGGAGGCGCGGAACTGGCAACGTGCCTCACGCACGCTGCGGCGGCTTGTCTCGCCACGCCCACCGCGCTATAGAGCCGTCAAATTTCCTCACTCGACATCGCGCCGGCGGCGCCGTTAAAGGCACGAATATCGCCATGAAATCCGATACGCACCCCGATTATCACCTGGTCAAGGTCATCATGACCGATGGGACCGAATTCACCACCCGCACGACGTGGGGCAAGCCGGGCGACACGCTGCATCTCGACGTCGATCCGAAATCCCATCCGGCATGGACCGGCGGCCAGCAGCAACTGCTCGATCGCGGCGGCCGGCTCTCGCGCTTCCAGAAGAAGTTCTCGGGCTTTCTCAAGAAATAGCCGGGACGCGCCGGCGACGCGTCGCTACGAGGCCCCGGCTTCCTTGGACGCGAATTGAGCTTTAGGCGCGAATTCAGCGGATTTTCCGACAGCCGGCGCTCGGAGATCGTATTTTAAACGCCGTCGCGCTCGAACGCGGCCCGCAGCAGGCCCAATTGTCGCTCGACCGGATTGCCGACCGCCACTTTGATCGGCGGCGGCGCGTGCATGGTCGCATCCAGCCGGCGCACTTCGGCCTGCAGCTTGGTCGAGCGCGTGATCAATTCTTCCAGTTTGGCTGGCAAAAGCGCGATCGACTTCGCGTCGCCGGGATCGCAGGCCGCCAGCCGCACCTTGCTCTTTTCCTTGTGCGCCTGCGCCAGCGTCATTTCCCCTTCTTTGACCGCGCGGTGCAGCAGCAGCCACGAGGCAAGCTGCATCAAACGCGTGGTTAACCGCATGCTCTCGGTCGCGTAGACCATGGCGGCGTTGCGTTCGAGTTTCTTGGATTCCGACCGGCCGGCACCGTCGAGATAGCTCGCCGTTTCTTCGACGAGCGCCATTCCGTCGCGAAACAGGGTGGCAAAAACCTGAGAACTTGCCAGCCGCTCACTGAAGGAAACCGCCCCGGCCTCACTCGCACGCTTTTCGGACATTGGTACGCCTCACACCGGCGACAGCATCGCGCGACCCGGCGCTTAAGTCCAGCGGGAGATGACGGTCTGCCGCTATCAAGTTTCGCGCATAGTTGCGAACACGGACATTTCGGCGACGCGGCGGCGGCGCACCGGGCCGCTCCGGCAAAAAAAGGAGCCGCCGTTGCCGGCGGCTCAAGGTGATAACAGGGAGGCGTCAAACAGAGTGGACAGGAGCCACTCGATGTCCAGAAGATGGACGAATTCTGTAATGAACGAGAAAGCTTAATCAATGGTTAAGGAATTGCAGAAAGTTGCCAATTCTTTTTCGGTTCAGTTGGGAGACCGACCGGTCAAAAGACGCGTGGCACCGGCGATAAAGCTCCGAGCGCTCACTTTTTAAAAAATGCATTCGCCGCGTTTTGCGAGGCGCGCTTTCTGGTCATTTCCGCTTCCAAGCGCGCGATCTCTTCCTTGAGAAAGCCGATCCGCTCGCTGAGTTCTGCGACCGAGAGCAGCGACAAATCCTGTCCCATCTCATGGACGATCTTTTTCTTCGGCAAATCGTCGGGATCGATCATCGCGCCCTCCTTCGCCCGGTAAAATACCGGCCGCAAATGCGGTTGTCACATCCGCGCCGCCACCGTTAACTATAGGATCGACGATTTCGCCGCCGCGGCCAAAAAAAGCGCCGTCGAAGGCCGCGTGCCGAAAATTGCCTTTCAAGCTTCGCGGCGCCGGCGCGATTTCCGCCGTCTGACGTTCAAAACCGCCGGCCTCACCCACCGGTTCGACGCTGCGCGCGCTCTGTGCGGCAGCGGCCGATGCGCGCATGCACACGCGTCGCGCGGATCCGGCCACAGTGTCCTGACCCTTTGAAAAGACACGGAAAGTTTCTTGCGCTGCCGTCATTGGGCGGCTAGTGATCGATGGTGGGCAAAATTGAGAGGACCGCCAACCGCCTAAAGAGCCGCGAATTCGGCGCAAAGCCGGCTAAGTTGTGAAATGGGGGAATTCCAGATTTTCGGGGCGCGACATGCGCCGGCTGCTCGGAGTCATCTCTTGGCCTTTCTGCGCGCCGCCACAGCGTTCGCTGCCCTTGCGTTTGCGGCTTGGCTAGGCGTTTCCGCCGCCGCCGCGGTCGAGGCGGTCAATATCCGTGTCGACGCCTCGGCCATCGACCTCACCGATGCGCTCGAGTTTCAGCGCACCGACGGCGACCGCGTGCAGGTTTCGACCACGCCGGGCGCCGACGGCATCGTCCGCCGCATCGAAATACGCGGCCGCGAAGCCGGAACCAATTGGGCGGTGTTCGCGCTCGCCAACAATGGCGATGAGCAACTCGATCGCCTGATCGTCGCGCCGCACTACCGCATGGTCGGCTCCGGACTGATCTGGCCCGATCTCGGCCTGTCGCGCATCGTCACCATCACGCCATCGTCCGGCGATCCGCCGGAGCGTCTGGACAATCCCACCGCGGACGTTTTTCGCGTCACGCTCGATCCGGGAACGGTGATCACCTTTGTCGCCGAACTGCGCAGCCCAAACCTGCCGCAGCTTTATTTGTGGGAGCCGGACGCCTTCAAGGACAAAGTCAATTCGCTTACGCTCTATCAGGGCATCGTCATCGGCATCGCCGGATTGCTGGCGCTGTTCCTGACCATCCTGTTCGTGGTCAAAGGCAGCGTGATGTTCCCGGCCGCGGCCGCGCTCGGCTGGGCCGTGCTCATCTATATCGGCGTCGATTTCGGATTCTGGGGCAAGGTGTTCGACATGTCGTCGGGCACCGAACGGATCTGGCGCGCGTCGGGCGAGGCGATTCTCGCCGCAACGCTTCTGGTGTTCCTGTTCGCCTATCTGAATCTCAACCGCTGGCACGTGCGCTACGCGCACATCACCGTCGGCTGGCTCGCTTTTCTCGGCGCGCTCGTCGCCGTGGCGCTGTTTTCCCCGCAGGTCGCTTCCGGCATCGCCCGCATATCGCTGTTTTTCATCGCCGTGCTGGGCTTCGGCCTCGTCGTCTATCTCTCGACCCACGGATTTGACCGCGCGGTGATGCTGATCCCGACCTGGCTGTTGTTGGTCGCCTGGGTGTTCGGCGCCGCGCTCACGGTGATCGGCCTGGTCACCAACGACATTATCGGCCCGGCGCTGCTCGGCGGCCTCGTGCTGATCGTCATGCTGATCGGCTTTACCGTCATGCAACACGCCTTCGCCGGCGGCATGGCGCAGGGCATCGTATCCGACATCGAGCGCCGGGCGCTGGCGCTGACCGGCGCCGGCGACATGATCTGGGACTGGGACGTCGCCGCCGACCGCGTGTTCACCAGCCCGGAAACCGAGGCGATGCTCGGGCTCAAGAGCGGATCGCTGGACGGCGCCGCCGCCAACTGGCTCGAGGTCCTGCATCCGCTCGACCGCGACCGCTTCCGCGCCACCCTCGACGGCATCGTCGAACAGCGCCGCGGCCGCATCGCGCAGGACTTTCGCATGCGCACCGCCGACGGCCATTATCTGTGGTTCACGCTGCGCGCCCGTCCGGTGGTCGGCTCCGACGGCGAAGTCATCCGCCTGGTCGGCACCCTCACCGACGTCACCGAGTTCAAGACCGCCGAAGAGCGGCTGTTGCACGACGCCGTCCATGACAATCTCACTGGCCTGCCCAACCGCGAGCTGTTCCTCGACCGGCTCGAAGCCGTGCTCGGCTTGGGCGCGACCGACAGCGCCATTCGCCCGACCGTGATGGTGATCGACGTCGATCGCTTCAAGCAGGTCAACAACTCGGTCGGCATGGCGCTCGCCGACTCGATCCTGCTGACGCTGGCGCGCAGATTAGGCCGCCTGATCAAGCAGCAAGACACGCTCGCCCGCCTGTCCGGCGATCAATTCGGCCTCATCGTGCTCTCGGAGCGCAACTCGGCGCGCATCACCTCGCTTGCCGAAACCATCCGCCGCACGGTGCGCGCGCCGATCACCTTCAACGACCGCGAAATCTTTCTCACCGGCTCGATCGGCATGGCGCTCGGCGACACCGAGCCGCAGCGCGCCCAGGAGCGGCTCAAGGACGCCGAACTCGCCATGTATCACGCCAAGCGCAATGGCGGCGACCGCATCGATGTGTTCAAGCCGTCGATGCGGGCGCGCAAATCCGACCGGCTGTCGATCGAATCCGATCTGCGGCGGGCGCTCGAGCGCGAGGAGATCACGATCCTCTATCAGCCGATCGTGCGGCTCGACGATCGCGTGGTCGCCGGTTTCGAAGCGCTGGCGCGTTGGAACCATCCCAAGCTCGGACGGATGTCGCCGCACGAATTCATCGGTATCGCCGAGGAGAGCGGCCTCATCGTCGAGCTGGGGCTGTTCGTTCTGGAGCGCGCCGCGCGCCAGCTCAGCACCTGGCAGCGCACGCTCCGCCCGCGCGAGCCGCTGTTCGCCAGCGTCAACGTCTCGTCGCGGCAATTGTTGCGCCACGATCTGATCGCCGACCTGCGCACGGTGTTGGCGCGCGCGCCGCTCAACCGCGGATCGCTCAAGCTCGAGATCACGGAATTGGTGGTGATGGAAAATCCGGAGCATGCCGCGCAGATGCTGCACCGGATCCGCGAACTCGGCGCCGGACTGGCGCTCGACGATTTCGGCACCGGCTACTCGTCGCTGGCCTATCTGCAGCGCTTTCCCTTCGACACCATCAAGATCGACAAGTCGTTCGTGCAAACGACGGCCAAGGGCACGCGTCCGGTGATCCTGCGTTCGATCATCGCGCTGGCGCACGATCTCGGCATGGACGTGGTGGCCGAAGGCGCCGAAACCAACTCGGACGCGGTCGAGCTTTCGCAGCTCGGCTGCGAGTATGCGCAAGGCTTTATATTCGGTGAGCCGATGACGCCGGAACGCGCGCGCGATCTCATTCAAGCGCACGGTCGGGACGGCAAGCCGACGCGGCATTGAACGGGCACCCGCGACCAGCGGTCAGTAATTAAGGTATCAGGCGTGCCCGGCTTCGCTCGACAGCATGCCGAGATCGATGCCGATCTTCTTCAGCGCCTTGTCGTACTTGCCGCCGATATCGGTGCCGAAGATGAGGTCGGAGTCCGGGGCACAATGCAGCCAGCCGTTTCCCTGAATTTCGTTTTCGAGCTGGCCGGGAGCCCAGCCGGCATAACCGAGCGCCAGGATCGCACTGGCCGGTCCGTCGCCGCGCGCGATCGCCTTGAGAATGTCGAGCGTGGCCGTGAGGCAGATGCCGTCGTCGATCGGCAGCGTCGAATTCTCGATGAAAAAATCGGCGCTGTGCAGCACGAAGCCGCGCTCGGTCTCGACCGGCCCGCCGCGCATGACCTTCACCACGCCGGCGCGCGACGGCAGCTGGATCACGTCCGCGGCCGGAATGACATCGAGCTTCACCAACAGGTCGGAAAAGTTGATGTTGGGCGCCGGATGGTTGACGACGATGCCCATGGCGCCTTCGGACGAATGGGCGCAGATATAAATCAGCGAACGGGCAAAGCGATCGTCCAGCATTGCCGGCATGGCAATCAGCATCTGGCCGTCCAGATAGCCCCGGCCCCGAGTGCAATTCTTTGCGGACGCGCCGCGCGGCAGTTTCATGCCCGAAGGTTAGCTGATCGATCCGCATTTGCAAACGAACAGCCGCGGCAAAAGTTCACGCAATCTTTCAGTTCCGAACCCCGCGGCATTCACGATCATGGCAGCGACCAGCGTGACCGTTCATGATTGGCCGGCCACGATGAGCAGTCACGATCATGTCAGTGGCGCGTGTGGGCGGCTTCGCCCTAAAGAGCGGCGATGATGTGTGACGCGGCGGCCCGCCCAATCACGATTGCCACCCTAGCCTTGGTCTGTGTCGGCAATATGCCGCCGGCCTGGGCGCAAGATGCGTCCCAATGGGATGGCGAACCGCACGGCGCGACGCGGTTGATTGCCGGCGCCGCGCTCAAATCGGCCGACACCAAGATCGTGCGGGCCGGCATCGAAATCCGGCTCGATCCGGGCTGGAAGACGTATTGGCGCTATCCGGGCGATTCCGGCGTGCCACCGACGCTCGACTTCGCCGGCTCGGAGAATATCAAATCAGTAACCACATTATGGCCGGCGCCGGAGCGGTTCGCCGACGGCGGCGGCGGCTATTCGATCGGCTATCGCGGCGACGTGATATTGCCGCTGCGCATCGTTCCAAACGATGCAACCAAACCGTCATCGCTCCGTCTCAAACTCGGCTACGCGGTATGCGGAAAACTCTGCGTGCCGGCCCAGGCCGATCTTGACCTGACACTCTCCGGCAAAGCCGGCGCCGAGGAGCCGACGCTGACTGCTGCGGAGGCGCGCGTACCGCGGCGCACGACGCTTGGCGAAGGCCGCGGCCTTCGCATCGCCTCGGTTCATCGCCAAGCCGACGGCAAGCCCGAGCGCGTGGTCGTCGCGGTTGCCGCGGCCGACGGCGTGCCGATCGAGCTTTTCGTCGAAGGCCCGACGCCCGATTGGGCGCTGCCGCTGCCGCAGGCGACCAGCCCCGCCGCCGGCAGCGCGCCGGGAATGCGGCAATTCACGTTTGATCTCGACGGCCTGCCGCCCGGCGCGCACCCCGAAGGCGCGCTGCTCACCTTCACTGCGGTGACGCCCAGCGAGGCCATCGAGGTCGAAGCCCGTCTCGACTAATTCGCCGGTTGCGTTAATTTACGGTCTGCCGAATTAATCCCATCTGATCACGAGAGGATACGAGACCATGCCTATCAAGGTTGGCGACCGTTTGCCGCCCGACATCAAGCTTCGCGTCATGGGACCCGACGGCCCGGCCGTAAAGACCATGGACGAAATTTTCAAAGGCAAAAAAGTCGTGCTGTTCGCCGTTCCCGGCGCATTCACGCCGACCTGCAGCAACAACCATTTGCCCGGTTTCCTCGCCAACGCCGACGCCTTCAAGAGCAAGGGCATCGACACCATCGCGGTCACCGGCGTCAACGACGTATTCGTGTTCGACGCCTGGAAGAAAGCGACCGGCGCCGGCGGCAAGATCGAATTTCTGGCCGACGGCAATGCCGACCTCGCCAAGGCGCTGGACATGACGCTCGACGGCTCGGGCTTCGGCCTGGGCACCCGCTCGAAGCGCTACGCCATGCTGGTCGACGACGGCGTCGTCAAGAAGCTCAACGTCGAAGAGGTCGCCGGCAAGGCGGAAGCCTCGAGCGCGGACGCGCTGCTAAAACAGATATAAGCGGTTGGGTTTCGCCGCCAAAACCCAGGCAGTCCTCGTCAGGCGCGGCTTCAACGCCTGTTCGAGACTGCCTGACGCCGTTTCAAATTGACGGCGGCAATCGCCGCTGCCGTCGAGGCAAGCTCACCGGCATCGGGCGCGCGCTCGAATTGCCAGCGTCGACGTTGCGGCACCGTGAATAACGGCGGCGCCGGTTCGCGCCGCCGGGTCGATCGGACAAACAGATAAAGCAGCAGCTTGACGATCCGCCTGACGGTCCGCTTGCGCTCGTGCTCGCGTGCGCGCAAAGCAAAAATCATCGCCGTCTTTTGCTCGATCTCGACCTGAAAGCGGCTGACGTCGACGTGCTGCTTGGCGACGGCGCGTTCCGCCGCCTTGGCGCGCATCTCTTCCAGGCCGATTTCGAGGCGCCGCACCGCCATGGCGAATTGCGCGCGCAACTGATCGCGGTCCGCCTGGATTTCCTTCGCCGTCAACGGCTGGGCATCCGCCAATTGCCGCCTGGTCAGCCGCGCCGCGCGCGCGTGCACGGCCGGGAAGAACAGCAGCATCAGGGCGCAGCCTGCGAGGAACCCTATGCCGCAAAGCATCAATGATTCAATCATCCGCGCCTATCCGGATCGAGCGCCCGCCGCCACGCGTCGCCGATCGATCGAAACGCAAATTTCTGCCAGAAAACGCCATGGTAAATACATCGCCGTTCACATTAAGCATGAACGGTAAACAAGCATGAACCGGTAAACGCACTCGCAAACTTTGATCGCTTTTCAAATCAATTGCCGGCTTTGCCGGCGTTGCGAATGTCGGCAATCGCCTCGCGCGCCAGCACGTCGGCGCGCTCGTTGAGATCGTGGCCGGAGTGACCGCGCACCCAATGCCAACGCACCTCGTGGCCGCCCAGCGCCGTTTCGAGGCGCTTCCACAGATCGACATTCTTGACCGGCTTCTTGTCGGCGGTGCGCCAGCCGTTGCGTTTCCAATTGGCGAGCCACGACATGACGCCGTTGCGCAAATACTGGCTGTCGGTGTGAATATCGACCCGGCACGGCCGCTTGAGCGCTTCGAGCGCAGCAATCGCCGCCATCAATTCCATGCGGTTGTTGGTGGTATTGGCTTCGCCGCCTTTGAGCTCCTTCTCGCGA
Source organism: uncultured Alphaproteobacteria bacterium (assembly GCA_963829395.1). Classification (GTDB taxonomy): domain Bacteria; phylum Pseudomonadota; class Alphaproteobacteria; order Rhizobiales; family Xanthobacteraceae; genus BOG-931. Next base: position 206,946 of record CAWHHX010000016.1, read on the forward strand.
TCGCCGAACGACAGGATCGCGCCCCAGCCGCCGGGGCCGGGATTGCCCGAGCAGGCGCCGTCGGTATGGACGACGACGTGCGGCAAAGTTGCCGTCACGGCGCCAGCATTCCGTAGTCGCGCACGCTTTCGACTTTCTGATGAAAGCGCAGCTTGCGCAGATATTCGATCGGGTCCTTGGGCTGCACCAGCGCGCCCGGCGGTACATTGAGCCAGTCGACCAGCCGCGTGAGCAGAAAACGCAACGCCGCGCCGCGCGACAGCAGCGGTAATTTGTCCCACTCCAAAGCCGACAGCGGCCGCGTCTTGGCGTAGCTCGCGAGCAGCGCGCGACCCTTGGTCACGTTGTAGGAATGATCCTGCTCGAAGCACCAGGCGTTGAGACAGATGGCGACGTCATAGACCAGCGTGTCGGTGCAGGCGAAGTAGAAGTCGATCAATCCCGACAGCTTGTCGCCTAAGAAAAACACGTTGTCGGGAAACAGGTCGGCGTGAATGACGCCCTGCGGCAGCCCTTGCGGCCACTCGCGTTGCAGGACATCGAGCTCGGCGGCGAGCAAGGCTTTGAGATCGCCTTGCACCTCATTGGCGCGGTCGCCGCACGCCGCGTAAAGCTGCCGCCAGCCGGCGACCGAAAGCGCATTGTCCCGCCGCATCGGAAAATCCGCGCCGGCGAGATGAAGCCGCGCCAGCGCTTCGCCGAGCGCGGCGCAATGCGCCGCGCTCGGCCGGCGAATCCACATGCCGTCGAGGAAGGTGACCATCGCGGCCGGCCGCCCGGCCAGCCGGCCGAGCGTCTCGCCGGCCCGGTTCTTGACCGGCTGCGGACAGGTGATGCCGCGGCTGGCCAGATGCTCCATCAGCCCGAGGAAGAACGGCAAATCGCGCTCGGCGACGCGCCGCTCATAGAGCGTCAGAATGAAATAGCCGCGGCTGGCGTGAACCAAAAAATTCGAGTTTTCGACGCCCTCGGCAATGCCCTTATAGGCGAGAAGCTCGCCGATGTCGTAGCCGGCGAGGAAGCGGCCGAGGTCTTCCGCCGCGACATCGGTATAGACAGCCATGAAAGTCTCCAGCTCGGCGGCTAACCCGCCGTCCGTATCGCCGTCAAGATGCCGGCCGAACGCTTATCGCCAAAGTGCGCGATATCCCATGGCCGCGTGCCGCCGCGCACACGCGTCCGCACTATCGGGTCGCCACGGCCCGCAGTATGATCGGCCGCAACTGCCCGGATAAGACGGCAGACAGCGGGGCGCCGACCCATGAAGACCATCCTCGTTCCGACCGAGCAGAACACCGCCATGGAATCGGCGTTGGATTGCGCGCTGCTGCTGGCGAAAAAATTCGCCAGCTGGATCGAAGGCTTTCCGCTGCGTCCGGCGGTCGCCGACATGGTGGCGATGGATCCCGACGCCGGCCTGACCATGGTGGCGGTCAAAGAAAACGACGCCGACATGGTGCGACAGGCCGAAGAGCTGTTCCGCTCGTTCATGCAGCGGCACGGCGTGCCGCAACTGCGCCGCCGAGACATCGTCGCTCGCTCAGCCGCGTGTCGGCTGGACCTGGCACGCCGACGCGCCGAGCGGCCACGACTTTGTCGGCAGCTATGGCCGGGTGTTCGACCTCATCGTGCTGGCGCGACCCGGCGAGGAATGGCAGAGCCCGTCGATGGTCACGCTCGAATCCGCCCTGTTCGAAAGCGGCCGACCGGTGCTGATCGCGCCGCCGACCTCGCCGCGCTTCGCTCGCGACCAACATCCTGATCGCCTGGAACCGCTCGACCGAGCAGGCGCGCACCACAGCTTTCGCCATGCCGCTGCTTGCGCCTCGCCGAGCGCGTGACCATCCTGACCGTCGAGGGCGCGACCGTCGCCGGGCCGAGCGGCGACGAGATGGCGCGCTCGCTGGCGATCACGGCATCGCCGCCGACACCATCACCATCGCGCCCGGCAAGGTCAGCGCCGGCGAAACCATTCTCAAGAAAGCCGCCGAGCTCGGCTGCGACCTCATCGTCAAGGGCGCCTACACCCAAAGCCGCCTGCGCCAGATGATTTTCGGCGGCACCACGCGGCACATTCTCGCGCATGCCGAACTCCCGGTGCTGATGGCGCATTGAGGGAATCACAACGCTCGTCATTGCGAGCGGGGCGAAGCAATCCAGTGGGCAGCGCGCGCACCTGGATTGCTTCGTCGCGGAGCCTGTCATCGGGCCGGCCACTTCGGGCCGGACCCGTTGGCTCCTTGCAATGACGGTAGCGTCACCGCAAATCCTTGCGGATGATCTTGCCGACATTGCTCTTGGGCAAGGAGTCGACGAACACGATCACCTTGGGCACCTTGTAGGCGGCGAGCCGCTCGCGCGCGAATTTGGTCAGGTCGGCTTCGGTCAGCGCCGGATCGCGCTTGACGACGAACAGCTTCACGCCCTGCCCGGTGTGCGGATCGGCAACGCCGATGACGGCGGCTTCCAGCACGCCCGGATGCTGGGCGATCACGTCTTCCACTTCGTTGGGGAAAACCTTGAAGCCGGAGACGTTGACCATGTCCTTCTTGCGGTCGAGGATTTTCAGAATAGCCGTCGCGTCGAACGCGCCGATATCGCCGGTGTGCAGCCAGCCGTCCGTGGTCGAGGACGAGCGTGCTCTCATCGTGGCGATGCCAATAGCCCTGCATGACTTGCGGGCCGCGCACGCAGATTTCGCCGGCTTCGCCGATCGGGAGATCGTTGCCCTGGTCGTCGCGGATGACGACTTCGGTCGACGGCACCGGCAGCCCGACGGTGCCGATTTTCGGATTGCGAACCGGGTTGAGGCACACCACCGGCGACGCCTCGGTGAGGCCATAGCCTTCGACCAGTTCGGTGCCGGTGATCTCGCGCCAGCGTGTCGCCACCGCGCTTTGCACCGCGGCCCCGCCGCCGACGGCGAATTTGAGCTTGCTGAAATCGAGCGCGGCGAATTCAGGATTGTTGATCAGCGCATTGAACAGCGTGTTCACGCCGGTCATGGTCGCGACCTTGCGCGCGGCGCATGGTGCCGATCAGTCCCTTGATGTCGCGCGGATCGGGAACGAGCACGCTCCGTCCGCCCATCAGCGCGAATGCCAACAGGTTCGCGGTCAGCGAAAAGATGTGATAAAGCGGCAGCGGGGTGAGCACGCTGCCCTGCTCTTCCGGCAGATAGGGCGCAATAACGGCACGGCACTGCAACGTGTTGGCGACCAGATTGCGGTGGGTGAGGATCGCGCCTTTCGCCACTCCGGTCGTACCGCCGGTATATTGCAAGCAGCGCAGGCGACGTCGCGCCGGGGGCCGCATCCACATAATGCGGGCTTGGCGGGCGGCTGCAGGCCGCCTGCAGCAGCGTGAAACTCTCGAAGCGCCAGGCCGGCACGGCGCGGCGGACATAGGTGTTGGCGACATTGAACACCGCGCGCTTGAGCGCCGGCATAAAGTCGCCGAGCCGCGCCACCACCACGTGCCGGATCTTGGTCTCGGCCAGGACCGGCTCGAGCTTATGGGCGAAATTCTCCATGATCACGATGGCGGTGGCGCCGCAATCGACCAGCTGGTTTTTCAGTTCGCGCGGCGTATAGAGCGGATTGACATTGACCACGATCAGCCCGGCGCGGAGCGCGCCGAGGAACGCCACCGGATAGGCCAGCAGGTTCGGCAGCATGATCGCGATCCGGTCGCCGGGATGGAATTTTGCCTGCTCGACCAGAAAGGCCGCGAACGAACGGCTGACGCGCTCCCATTCGGTATAGGTCATGCCGGTGCCCAGACATTCGAAGGCCGGATGCTCGGCATGGCGGGCGCAAGCGTCGAGCAACATCGCCGACAGCGACGAATAGGAATCCGGATCGATGCTTGTGGGGATGCCAGGCGGATAGGAGGCGAACCAGATTGGCTCCTGCGCGCCGGCCACAGCCGGCACGGGCGCGCTCTGGGTTTGAAGCGTCATTTTTTTCTTTCCCTTTTTCTTTCCTTGGGTGGCCCGAACGGCCCTTTGTCTTAATCTACGGCAAATTTCGACGGCAAGGAATCAAAGGCGCCGCGCTTCGCGAAGCGGGGAAGGCGTCGGCACCGCGGCTAGCCGCAACGCCGCATGCCCCCTCCACCGCCCTTCGGGCGGTCCCCTCCCCCGCGCTGCGCGCGGTGGCGGATGTATCCTCGTCATTGCGAGCGAAGCGAAGCAATCCAGCTCTCCGCTCGAGCGGCCCTGGATTGCTTCGCTTCGCTCGCAATGACGAGTGTTCTCGCGACGCGTCCGCGCCCGAGCTTTGCCTCTCACCACGCACCAAAAATAGACTCGCCTCCGGCACAAAAGAGGGAGGCGAAGCGCCGACAGGCGCATTGTCCTACCAATCGCCGCTTGCGCGGCGGCGCATCCATCGCTGGACGCGCCCGCCTATCGGCGCTTCACCGCGGCACTCGCCACCGGCTCTTACCCCGATGGCTCAGCTCCAGAACCGGGTTTCCTCAAGACGGGCTGGCAGGTGTTTTGCCCGCTTCGCCAAAAGTGCCTTGAGTTAAGCACGCTCCGTGCGGACCGGTCCTTTTGCCGGTCGACCGGTGCCCCAGAGCCGCCCGAGTGCGGATTGGCAATTCCGCCCGCGGGGACCGCCACTCGCTCCGCTTTTCAGGCATGCCGGCCGGACAAGCGCCCTTAGGTGAGCGAGACTTGCCCTATGTAACGTAATTGGTTACAAATGTCAATACGTAACTTATATGGTGACGATGCGTTGGATAAATAATCGGAAAACTCTGATTTTTCTATGATATTCGCATTGATGCATCGCGAGCGCCCTGGGCCGTTCCGCCCGGCGAGACCGCCGAAAGCGGCCTCGCCAAGCTGCACCGCCAGTTCCGGCCATATTTTGCCACACTGCGCCATTAACGCTAATTCGTCGGGGGCGGGGTGATATAGAGTAACGCGTTAACCCTTCCCAAACTAACGTCACATGAGCGTTGCTCGCCGCGCGGGGATGTTGCGGCGACAACATTGGGTTTGTGGTCAACGCGGGGACGCCGGTGCACCTTAACAAGGCGCGGCTGAGAAGCTGTCCTATCGTCATCAAGCGTGCCGCTTATTCGTGCGGCGTTGCGGCTCTGGTCCTGCTTTTTGGCGGGCGCGCGCTGCAAAACGCCATCGCCGAAGGCGATACCCGCACGATCTCCATGCATCACATGCATACCGGCGAAGACATCACCATCACTTTCAAGCGCGACGGCCGCTACGACGACGACGCCCTCAACAAGCTCAACTGGTTCTTGCGCGACTGGCGGAAACAGCAAGAAACCAAGATGGATCCGCACCTCATCGATCTGGTCTGGGAGGTGCAGCGCGAAACCGGATCAAAAGAGCCGATCTGGGTGGTCTGCGGCTATCGTTCGCCGGAAACCAACGCCATGCTCCGCCGCCGCTCTACCGGCGTCGCCCGCTTCAGCCAGCATATGCTCGGCCACGCCATGGACTTCTATATTCCGGGCGTCCAACTCGATCAGCTTCGCGCCATCGGGCTGCGCATGCAGCGCGGTGGCGTCGGCTTCTATCCGACCTCCGGCTCGCCGTTCGTGCATATGGACACCGGCGGCGTCCGCATGTGGCCGCGCATGACGCGCGAGCAGCTGGTCCGCGTCTTCCCCGATCAGCGCACCGTCTACGTGCCGTCCGACGGCCGTCCGCTCGCAGGCTACGAACTGGCGCTGGCCGACATCAGAAAGCGCGGCGATGGCGCCGATGTCGGCACGTCCATCGCCGCCGACGCCAGCCGGGCGGGCGGCTTCGCGACGGTCTACAAGCTGATTTCATCTAGCGCGCGGCAACGGCGACGAAGAAGAGGCCGAGGGGGAGCCGAGCGCGCCGGCGGCGGCGCCGGCAGCGGAATCCAAACCGCTGCGCACCCGCGCCAAAGCGGCGGTCGCCGCTGCGGTCGATCGCGTCGAGGACAAGATCGCCGCCGAGAAGACCAAGGTCGCAGAAAAGCTCGCAGCCGAGAAGGCGAAGCTTGCCGAGGCGGCCGCGAATACAGAAGCAAAACTCGCTGCCGAGAAAACGAAACTGGCCAAAATCGCCTCCAAGGCGCACGTGATCTCCCGCGCCGAAGCGGCGCCGCTCGTCGCCAGTCCCAATCAGGTGATTCTGGCGCGCGGCTTCTGGCAGGGCGTGCCTGACGGCATGACCGCGGCGCGCCCGGCCCAATCGGCCGTGAACGCAATCGCCGAAGTGGCGCGGCCGAGCCGCGTCGCCGTCGCCAATGCCGATCCCACCGGATCGATCCCGCAGCTTTCGACCGCGCAAGACGATCGCGTTTCGCCCGAAGTGGCGCTCGCTTACGCGGCGCAGGCCAGAAGCGACGAAGGAACCGGCGCGCTTGCAGTGCCGCCGTCGAGCGGGACGGAAGTGCTGCGGGCAGCGCTCATTCGCGCCGCCGCCGTGCAGACCGGCGACAATGCGACCACCGTCGCGGTCAAGCGCGCCAGCGGCCGCACCGCATCGGTCGTCTTCACCGTTACCACCAAGAAGGTGTCGCCGGTGCTCGCCGACATGACCCGGCTGAGCGATCCGTGGCTGCGCGCCATCGTGGTGTCGCCAAGCGTGAACCGGTTCCTGTGCATTTCGATGCTGGGCGTGCGCGACTTCCGCTCGCTGGCCGAGTTGATGGTGAAGCCGGCCAATTCGGTGATGATGACATTCGCGGCCGAGCCGAATGCCGGCCTCGAATACGAGCATTTCGCCGGCAGCGCGGTGGTGTTCATACCGACGGTCAGCTACACGCTGCGCACCGCGCAATTGCAGTAAGCGCGCGTTTCGATTTCATCGATTTTTGAGGCGTCATGCCCGGCGTTGTGCCGGGCATCCCGTTTATTTGGGCACAGCGCTTTCTAAGCGGGATGGCCGGGACAAGCCCGGCCATGACAGCGGTGGGAGCGGCTAGCCAACCTACCCCAGCATGCCGAGCGCGTGCAGGTAGGTTTCGAGAATCGCCTCCTGCTCCTTGCGCTCGTTGACGTCCTGCTTGCGCAGCCGCACCACGGTGCGCAGCGCCTTGACGTCGTAGCCGTTGGCCTTGGCCTCGGCATAGACATCGCGCACGTCGTCGGCGATCGCTTTCTTCTCTTCTTCGAGGCGCTCGACGCGTTCGACGAACGCCTTGAGCTGATCCTTGGCGAAACGGTGTGCGGCTTGTTCGTCTTTCGCAGCGGCGGTGGCCGCAGTAACAGTAGCCATCGATGACTCCCAGCGATGCAGAGCGCGATCCCGAATACCCGGATTCGGTCCGGGATGGTCAACGGTTTTCGGAAAAGATCACACTCGATGTGTCGCCGAAGCTTTCGAAATTACGCGCGGCGCGGTCAAGCCACGCGTGCCCTCATCCACAGCACTGCACAGAGGATTTCGTCGTCGACCTACGGCGTCAGTGCTTTTGGCTTGCTTTTTCGAATGCGGCCTTCTGGGTGGCCGATGCGTCTTTTTGATATTTCGCGCGCCATTCGTCGAACGGCATGCCGTAGACGATCTCGCGGCTTTGCTCTTTGCTCATCGGCACGCCCTGCGCGTCGGCGGCGTCCTTCATCCAATTGGAGAGGCAGTTGCGGCAGAATCCGGCCAGATTCATCAAGTCGATATTCTGCACGTCGGTGCGCGTGCGCAGGTGCTCGACCAGGCGGCGATAGACCGCCGCTTCGAGTTCCACGCGGCTTTTCTCGTCGGTAGTCATATCGTCCCTCCGAGGATCGGCTGGACCATGATTCTCACGAGCGGCGCCCCGCTTTGCGACAAGATCATGCTCCAGTAGTTATAAGAACAAGATAGGGGCGTGACGGGCGCCTTTCCAGACGCTGGCGACGGGATGGCATGAATACCAAACTGGACGCAACAGGCGCGCCGGCGCGCCGCTTGCTCGAATTGCTGTTTCGCGACGCCGTCGCCGCCGCGCATCCGGCCGCCTGCCTGCCCCCCAACCTGCCCGACCCGCCGCGGCGCGGACGGCTCGTCATTCTCGCTGCCGGCAAGGCCGCGGGCTCGATGATGGAAATAGCGGACGGTCACTATGGGCCGATGCTGCCGGTGACGCGGCTTGCCGGCCTTGCGGTGACCCGTCACGGCTACGGCCGCCCGACGCAGCGCATCCCGGTGGTCGAGGCCGGGCACCCGGTGCCGGACAAGGTCGGCATGTCGGCGGCCAAGCGCGCCTTGGCGCTCGCCGATGCGGTCGACGCCGACGATCTTGTGCTGGTCCTTCTTTCCGGCGGCGCCTCGGCGAACTGGATCGCGCCCGCGCCCGGCGTCACGCTCGAGGAGAAGCAGGCGGCGACCCGGACACTGCTCAAGAGCGGCGCCGCCATCGGCGACATGAACACGGTGCGCAAGCATCTGTCGCAGATCAAGGGCGGCCGCCTCGCCAAGCGCGCTTATCCCGCCAAGGTGGTCACGCTCGCCATCTCCGACGTCCCCGGCGACGACCCGGCGGTGATCGGTTCAGGGCCGACGGTGCCCGACCCGACCACCCTCGCCGATGCCCGCGCCATCGTCGCCCGCTACCAGCTGGCGTTTCCCGAAGCCGTCAAGCGCGCGCTCGACGATCCCGGCAACGAAACGCCGAAGCCCGGCGACGAGGTCTTTGCCGGGTCGGCGTACCGGATCGTGGCGCGGCCGGACGACGCGCTGGCAGCCGCCGCGGCGCGGGCCAAAGCCGCAGGCTACGAATGCGTCATGCTCGGCGGCCGCCTGCAGGGCGAGGCGCGCGAGGTCGCCGCCGAACATGCCCGGCTGGCGCGCTCGCTTCAGGCCGAGGGCCGGCGGGCGGTGATCCTGTCCGGCGGCGAATTGACCGTCACCTTGCGCGGCAAGGGCCAGGGCGGCCCGAACCAGGAATATGCGCTGGCGCTGGCCATCCATCTCAACGGCGCCCCCGGCATTGCTGCGCTCGCCGCCGATACCGACGGAACCGACGGCGGCGGCGGCCGGCCCGACGACCCGGCCGGCGCCTTCGTCGATGCGACCTCGCTGGCCCGGGCGCGGGCCGCCGGCCTCGATCCCGCCGCCTTTCTCGCCGACAACAATTCGACGGGGTTCTTCAATGGTATCGGGGACTTATTCCGCCCCGGTCCGACATTCACAAACGTCACCGACTTCCGCGCCATCGTCATTGACGGCGATCAGAATTGACCGGAATCTGAACCGGACATGAGCGACGCGATCAATACAGGGTGGTTCGGTTTGCCGCTCGTCCCCGCGCCGGCGGGGACCCAGCTTCTTGGGCGTCGCGTCCTAAACTGGATTCCCGCCTCCGCGGGAATGAGCGGAGTTTTTGCGGCCGTGCTGACAGCCGTTGTTTTGGCCGCGTCGACCGGCCCGGCGGCGGCGGATTTCCGGCTGTGCAACAACACCGCAAGCCGGGTCGGTGTCGCCGTCGGCTACAAGGACGCCGAGGGCTGGACCACCGAGGGCTGGTGGAATCTGCCCTCGCGCACCTGCGAAACCGTGCTCAAGGGCAATCTCGTCGCACGTTATTATTATGTCTACGCTATCGATTACGATCACGGCGGGGAATGGATGGGACAAGCGTTCATGTGCACCCGCGACAGGGAGTTCACCATCCGCGGCATCAGCGATTGCCTGGCGCGCGGCTACGACCGCACCGGCTTTTTCGAGGTGGACACCGGCGAGCAGCGCGCCTGGACGGTGCAATTGACCGAATCGAGCGAACAAGCGCCGCAGCGTCCGCTCCAGTCGGGCAATCCGCTGGCCCCGGTGCCGGTGACCCCGCCGGCCGCGACCGCGCCGGTCGGCGCCCGTGGCACACCCGGCGCACCGTCGCCCGGAAGCCAGAACCGATGAGGCGACAGCGCCGCACCAAAGTGGTGGCGACGCTGGGGCCGGCTTCTTCGAGCCACACCGTTATCGGCCGTCTGTTTGCCGCCGGCGCCGACGTCTTTCGCATCAATATGAGTCACACGAGCCACGACAAGATGCGCGAGCTCGTGGCGACGATCCGCGCCGTCGAAGCCGAATGCGAGCGGCCGATCGGCATCCTGGTCGACTTGCAAGGACCGAAGCTCCGCCTCGGCAGCTTCAAGAACGATTTTGCGGGGATCGATGCCGGGCAGGATTTTGTCCTCGACACCGATCCGGCCCCGGGCGATGCGGCGCGGATAAACTTGCCGCATCCGGAAATCTTCGCCGCCATCAAGCCTGGCGATGCGCTCCTGATCGACGACGGCAAATTGCGACTGGTGGTGACGGACGCGCAGCCGCACCGCATCGTCGCCCGCGTCAAAGTCGGCGGCAAGATTTCCAGCCGCAAAGGCGTCAGCCTGCCCGACACCGTCGTGCCGGTGGCGGCTTTGACGGCGAAGGATCTCGCCGATCTCGAAGCGGCGCTCGATACCGGCATCGATTGGGTGGCGTTGTCGTTCATTCAGCGGCCGGAGGACATCGCCGAAGCCAAGAAGATCACGCGTGGGCGCGCCGCGGTGATGGCCAAGATCGAGAAGCCGCAAGCGGTGACCCGGCTCAACGATATTCTCGATCTGGCCGACGCGCTGATGGTGGCGCGCGGCGATCTCGGCGTCGAGATGCCGCTGGAAAAAGTCCCTGGCGTGCAGAAGGAAATGACGCGGGCTTGCCGGCGCGCCGGCAAGCCGGTCATCGTCGCGACGCAGATGCTGGAATCGATGATCGGCAGCCCGGTGCCGACCCGCGCCGAAGTCTCCGACGTAGCCACCGCCATCTTCGACGGTGCCGACGCGGTGATGCTGTCGGCGGAATCCGCCGCCGGGCAATACCCGATCGAAGCGGTGGCGACGATGAACCGCATCGCCGAAGAGGTCGAGAACGAGGGCATGTATTTGCCGTCGCTGCATGTCCTGCGCACCGAGCCGGAAGCGACCGGTGCCGACGCCATCGCAGCCGCGGCGCGGCAAGTCGCCGAGACGCTCGATCTTGCGGCCATCGTCTGCTGGACCAGTTCCGGCGCCACCGCCATGCGGGTCTCGCGCGAGCGGCCGAAGCCGCCGACGGTCGCGATTTCGCCGACCGTCGCCACCGGGCGGAAATTGTCGCTGGTCTGGGGCGTCCACAGCGTCATCGCCGAGGACGCCCGCGATCAGGACGACATGGTCGAGCGCGCCTGCCAGATCGCGTTCAAGGAAGGTTTCGCCAAAGCCGGCCAGCGCGTCATCGTCGTCGCCGGCGTGCCACTCGGCACGCCCGGCGCCACCAACATGATCCGCGTCGCTTTTGTCGGATCACTGGCGGCCGGCGAGGTGTGAGCCGAGAGGGCGAATGGCGAATGGGGAGTGACGAATGGGGGCATTCGCTATTCGCTATTCGCCACCTCCTCCACCGCCGCGACGACGCGGTCGGCGGCGGCGTGGTGGAGCATGTGGCCGAAGCCCGGCAGCACGACGAGTTTCACGCAGCGCGCATTGGCGGCGAGCTTCTCGCAATGGCGCGACGGCGGCACCAGCGGATCGCGATCGCCGGTCAGCACGATGGTTGGCGCGTCGAGCGTGTTGTAACGCTCGACTTGCCGTTCGAGAAACGCTTCGAGGCAGCCGACATCGGCCCAGTTGGCCATCAGCGTCACCGGCCGCAACACCAGCATCGCGGCGCTGCGCCTGACATAGCCGTCGGGGATGGTTTGCGGCAGAAACGCCGTGCGCGACCCGGGCCACATCAAGACCGCGCCGAACGGCAGCGCCAGCGTGCGCGCAAAAAACCAGCCGACCGGCCCGGCGAGCAAGGCGTTGAGCCGCTTCATCGGCCACAGTCCGGGATGCGTCGCCGGCGCGACCAGCACAAGCCCGGCAACACGTTGCGGAAAATCGAGCGCGAACGTCAGCGCCAGCGTGCCGCCCCAGGAGTGACCTAGGATGATGGCGCGGTCGACGCCGAGTGCGTCGAGCACGTTGCACAGCACGACGGCCTGGTCGGACGGCGAACACCCCTCGCCGGCTTTGCGCGCGCTAAAGCCGAGGCCCGGCCGATCGACGAAGATGACGCGGCGCGCGCCGAGACGCTCGCCGAGCGCGAGCCGCATGTCCTCGAGATTGGATCCGGCGCCGTGCAATACCACGACCGGCGGCGTGCCCGGCGTGGCGGCGCCCGTGCCGGTCTCGATGACATGTTGCCGGAAGCCGCCGACATCGATGAAACGGCCGCGCGGGCGGTGCATCCGCCCGATCACGAGCGTGCCCACCAGGGTGGCGACACCTCCGGCGCACAGCACCGCGACGATAACGACAAGCGTGGTGGTCATGGGTGAATTGTCGAGAACGATTACGTGAAAACCGTGACAGCATTGCCGGCGGCGTGATTTCAGAGCGCGCCACCGCCAAGCCAGCGCGCACCGCGGGCGTAAAGCTGATCGAGCGCCGGGCCTTCGATGCCCGGCATGTCGGGCTTCACCTTGTAGCCGATCTTGCTCTGCAGATAAGCAAGGTGACGGTAGCCTTCCGGAAAGCTCTTGAGCAAACCATCGTCGAGGAGAAGCTTGGCGGAAGGATCCACGGGATCGAGCCGATCCTTCTCGTAGATCGGTTGCCGCAGCACCAGGCCCCAGCGGCCGTCGCGCTTTTCGAAAAAATCGTAGAAGCGGCCGGTGCAGACCACGTCGCAAATGACGCCCTCGACCGGAGCGCGCTGCGAGATCGTCATCTTGGTTTGCGCGACGCCGCGATGGCCGGCGACATCGATCGAAGAGCCGCCGAGGAAGTGCAGGATGCGCACGCCGCGCGCCCAACCTTCGTCGTTGACCTTGATGAATTCCTCATAGCCGCCCTGAAACCAGGTCGCCATCATGCGGCCCTCCGCATGCCAGACGGTGCGGAAGCGGTCCCACAGCCGCGCATCGCGCCACACGGCCCAGTTTTCCACCAGTTCGCGGATGGTGACTTTGTCGGCGGCGATGTCGGTCATCGTGTCATCCACATGTTCAGCGTCATTGCGAGCGAAGCGAAGCAATCCAGCGCGGAGGCACTGGATTGCTTCGTCGCTTACGCTCCTCGCAATGACGAGACAAGCCCGCAAGCAGAGGGGAAATAGATCAGATGTCGCGCCCCTCGACTTTCTCGCGCAGCGTCTTGACGGCTTCGTCGATGTGCTCGAGGTGGGGATTGATCGCCAGCGCCCGGCTGAAGGCTTCGAGCGCATGCTTTTCGTCGCCGAGCTCCTGCAAAATGAGACCGAGGCCGGAGAGCGCGCCGAAATGGCGCGGCTCGCGCGCCAGCACCTCGCGCAGGTCGCCGAGCGCGCGGCCGTAATCCTTTTGCAGGAAATAGAGCGTGGCGCGCCGATTCCAGGCTTCGGTGTAATTGGGCTTGAGCTCGATGACCGCGCCGAGCAGCTTGATCGCGAGCGCGTAATCTTTCTCGTCGGCCGCCGCCTTGACCCGCCCCATCAAGAGATTGCAGGTGTCGCTGCCGGACACCATCCACAGCGCCCAGATGCGCTCCTCGATCGCCTTGGCGCTCTCGGCATCGGGCGCGATTTTCAGGGCATCGAACAGCGTGTCGAGATTATAGGTCCGATCGCCGCGCCCGGACCGCGGCGCCACGCTCGGGGGCGTCACCCAGTCGGGCGCCGGCCCGGCGCCTGGAGGTGTCTGCGGCAGCGTCGGCTCGGCGGCGAGAACCGGCGCAGCGAGAGCGGCGCCCAATGCAATGCCCAAGAGGAATCGCCAAGCCATGACCAGAGTCTAATCACCGCCCATGGCACGGCAAGGCACAAATATGCTCACAGCCGCGTGAATATTTCGGCAGCAGCAGCGCAGTGTTGGGGAGTTCCGCAGGCGCGGGCGCGACTTAGCCTTGCCGTGCCTTGAAGCGGCGCTGCGTCTTATTGATGACGTAGACGCGGCCCTTGCGGCGCACGATGCGGTTGTCGCGGTGACGGCCGCGCAGCGATTTCAACGAGTTACGGACTTTCATGGCACTTCCCGCCTTTGGCGGTTGGATATCGGATGCAGCGCCGGATTGTCAATGATAACGGACAGAATGATCTAGCTCCCCGCGAAGGCGGGAATCCAGGGCGGATGCGCCGAACCGGGTCCCCCCTTTGCGGGGACGAGCGGGAAATCTGTTGGCTAAGCCGCCGCGACGCTCGGGCCGCCGGCGCTGACCGGTGGGCCGTCGCCAAGTCCGCTGCCGGTCGGGAAACCGGTAAGGCGATGGAGGACCTTGTTCCAGGCCCGCAGCACAAAGCCCAAAGGCCGCGGCATGCTGTGGCGGCACACGGCAAGTTTGCGCACCTCTTTGGTCACCTGCCAGACGCTGTGGCTGCCGGCCGGAAAGAACGCCATGTCGCCCGGCCCGAGGCGGTGAATCCTGCCGCTCTCGTCGGTGACGAAAACCTCGCCGGAAATGATGTGCACGGTCTCATCGACGGCGTAATGCCATTCGAACCGGCCGGGCGTGCACGACCAGGCCATCACCGACGATGTGCCGTCGGCGCTTTCCGCCAAACGCTTGGCGCGGGCTTGCGGCTTGCCGTCGAGGATCCAATCCGGATTGACCGGGTTCGGACGCAAGCTCGATCTCGGCTGGAGCGGCGAAGACGACGGGCGAAGACATGGCACAGCTCCTCTGCGATTTTCACGACTTCGGTTTCATCAAGCCGACACGCGGCGACCGCGTTCGACGACCAACCTGCGATCCCGCTTGCGGTCTTTCAGATAGTTGATCCAGTTCCGGTAAAGGCCGACCGACGTGTCGCGCCAGGTGTTTTCGATGGCGCCCGCCAGCGGCTCCAGCGGAAAATCGCCGACCAGATCGCCCCGCCGCTCGCCGATAGCGCGCATGCGAAAATCGTCCGACAGGAACATCGCCGCGCTGTTGAAATAATCCCGCGGCGGCTGCGGATAGGTGGCGCGTTCGCCGCGCAGGAAGCGGCCGACATCGCGGCGGTATTCGCGCAGCAATGAATCGGCCTCGTATTCCGGATGGCCCTGGAAGCAAAGGAACAGCGAGGCATCGTCGTCCTCTTTGAGGAAGGCGTCGACGCCGGCCGCGGCCGAGCGGCTGAGCACGCGATAGCCGCATGCGCGCAGCGCCGCCTCGGGCACATCGTTGAGCCGCGAATGCGGCACGCGCAATCGCGGCGCCACCTCGGCGAGCAGCGGATGATCGGCAGCCGCTTCGCAGTCGAACACGCCGGACAATTTGTCGTCGAGCGGCTGCCGGCCGATACCGTCGACATGCAGCACGGCAGCGTGCGCGGCCAAGCACGACCAAATGGCCGACGCAGTGTTGTCGCGCGCCCAGTCGACCAACCGGCTCAAGGCCGGCCAGTACGGCTCGTCTGCCAGATTTGCCGCGCACGGCTCGGTGCCGGTCACGATCAAGCCGTCGAGCGGCGTATCCCACAGCGCGGCGATATCGCGATACCGCGCGCCGAGCTCCTGCCGCACGTCTTCGGCGCGGGGCACCTCGGCGATCGAATAGAGCTTGAGGCGCACGATCGCGTCGCCGGTCGCCGCGCGCAGGAGATCGAGGAATTGCCGCTCGGTGGCTTCGCACGCCGCATCGGGCATGTTGTTGACGAAGCCGATGGTCAGGCAATTGCGGCCGCGCAGGTCGACCGTCGAGCGCGATCGCGCCGTGTCGATAAGGAGCGGCATCGCGGTTATCGTCCCATTATTCGGCGGCGATCAGCGGCGAGCGCCGCGCTTGCGCGGCGCCGAGCGCCTGATCGAGATCGGCGATGAGGTCGTCGATGTGCTCGATGCCGACGGAGAGCCGGATCATCTCCGGGCGCACGCCAGCCTTTTCCTGCTCGTGCGCCGACATCTGCCGATGCGTCGTCGAGGCCGGATGACAGGCGAGCGACTTGGCGTCGCCCATATTGACCAGCCGCTTGAACAGGTTGAGCGCGTCGTAGAACGCTTTGCCCGCTTCGAATCCGCCGGCAATGCCAAAGGTCAGCAACGAACAGGCGCGGCCGTCGAGATATTTTTGCGCCAGCGCGTGATAGGGATTGTCGGCAAAGCCGGCATAATTGACCCAGGCGACGCGCGGATCGCCGCGCAGGAATTCGGCGACGCGGCGCGCATTGGCGACGTGGCGCTCGACGCGCAGCGCCACGGTCTCGATCCCTTGCAGAAGGAGGAAGGCCGCGAGCGGCGCCAGCACCGCGCCGGTGGCGCGTTGATAGACGCTGCGGCAGCGCGCGATATAAGCCGCCTTGCCGAAATGCTCGGTATAGATCAGGCCGTGATAGGACGGATCGGGCTCGTTGAATTTCGGGAACCGGCGCGCATGCGCAGCCCACGGAAAGCGGCCGGAATCGACGATGGCGCCGCCAAGCGTCGTACCGTGGCCGCCAAGAAACTTCGTCAGCGAATGGATGACGATATCGGCGCCGTAATCGATCGGCCGCAGCAGGATCGGCGTCGCCACGGTATTGTCGACGACCAACGGAATGCCGTGGCGCCGGGCGACGGCGGCGAGCTTCTCGACGTCGCAGATGTTGCCGGCCGGATTGCCGATGCTCTCGCAGAAAATGCCCCGGGTTTTTTCATCGATCAGCTTTTCGATCGCCTCGGCCGTGTCGGAGGCGGCGAAGCGGACGGCGATGCCCTGGCTCGGCAGGACATGGGCGAACAGCGTGTGGGTGGTGCCATAAAGCTGCGGGACGGAGACGATGTTGGTGCCCATATCGGCAAGGTTGAGCATCGCGTAGTTCAACGCCGCCTGCCCCGAGCTCACGCACAACGCCTCGATGCCGCCTTCAAGCTCGGCGACGCGGCGCTCCAGCACCGCCGTGGTCGGATTGCTGATGCGGCTATAGCGATGGCCTTCGACCTCGAGATTGAACAACGCGGCGCCGTGGTCGGCGCTCTCGAACTCATAGGCCACGGTCTGATAGATCGGAACCGCAACGGCCCGCGTCGTCGGCTCGGTTTCGTAACCGCCGTGAACAGCCACCGTGTCGCTTTTCATTTTTCCCGTCACGCGATCTTGCACTTTCGCCCGATCGTAACGGCATGTGGTTGCTTTTCCGTGGCGACGAAAGCCGACAGCCCGGCGGCGGCGCTTTAGACGGAAATAACCTTAACGGTTCGCCGCCAGCGCTGATTTTTTCGGATTTTTGGCTGTGCTGCCGCCGCCCGAGACGAAATGCTTAAAATCTTAGAGAATCTCCGAAGCGAAAGCTTCAATTTGTTCGGCGATGATCGCTGCATGGCGGTCATCGAGGCGGAACGGGCGAGGCCATCGCGCGCGGACAAGGATACCGCGCTGCGCGACTGGGTGCGCGCGCTCGAAGCCACGGCGCCGATCGCGGCCGATCCGCGGCGATTGCTCTGCCATGTCATTGCCGAGCTGGCGCAGACGCAAGGCGATGCGCCGGCGCTGCTCGGCGCCGGCCAAAGCCTCAGTTACCGCGCGCTCGCGGCGCGCGCCAATCGCTATGCCCGCTGGGCGCTGCAGCAAAATCTCGCCAAAGGCGAGACCGTCTGCCTGATGATGCCGAACCAGCCGGAATACATGGCGGTCTGGCTTGGCCTCACCAGCGTCGGGGTCGTCGTGGCGCTCATCAACACCGAGCTTCGCGGGCTTTCGCTTGCCCATTGCATCGACATCGTGGCGCCGAAACACGTGATCGTTGCCGCGGACTATTCCGCCGCGTTCCGCAACGCGGCGGCACAGCTCATGAGCCGGCCGAAAATCTGGACGCATGGCGCTGACGCCGCCGATGAATGCGAGCGCATCGACCACGCGATCGAGCAATTGTCCGGTGATCCGTTGAGCGACCGGCAACGCCCCGCCGTGACCCTCGCCGATCGCGCGCTCTTGATCTACACCTCGGGCACGACCGGGCTGCCGAAGGCGGCCAACGTCAGTCACCGGCGCCTCGTGCAGTGGAGCTTCTGGTTCGCCGGGCTGATGAATACCTCGCCCGACGACCGCATGTACGATTGCCTGCCGATGTTTCACAGCGTCGGCGGTGTCGTCGCCACCGGCGCCGTCCTGGTCCGCGGCGGCTCGGTGCTGATCCGCGACAAATTCTCCGTGCACCATTTCTGGGACGATGTCGTCGACGGCGAGTGCACGCTGTTCCAGTATATCGGCGAATTGTGCCGCTATCTGCTCAACGCGCCGGACCATCCCCGCCAACGCGCCCATCGTTTGCGAATATGCTGCGGCAACGGGCTCCAAGCCGACGTCTGGAGGAAGTTCCAGGAGCGATTCGCCATGCCGCGCATCTTGGAATTCTACGCGGCGACCGAAGGCAATGTGTCGCTCTATAATGTCGAAGGCAAAGTCGGCGCCATCGGCCGCGTGCCGCCGTTCCTGGCCGCGCGTTTCCCGCTGGCGCTGGTGAAGTTCGACGATGCGACCGGGCGACCGGCGCGCGATACCCACGGTTTCGCCATTCGCTGCGCGATCGATCAGCCCGGCGAAGCGATCGGCCGGATTGCCACCGACGCCACGCAATCCGGCGACGCCTTCGAAGGCTACACCGACAGCAAGGACACCGCGCAAAAAATCCTTCACAACGTATTCGCGCCCGGCGATTGCTGGTTCCGCACCGGCGATCTGATGCGCATGGACGCCGGCAGATTTTTCTATTTCGTCGATCGGATCGGCGATACCTTCCGCTGGAAAGGCGAGAACGTCGCCACGTCCGAAGTCACGGCCGCGATCATGGCGTTTGCCGGCGTCCGCGAAGCCAATGTCTACGGCGTGCGGGTGCCGGGCACCGAAGGCTCAGCCGGCATGGCCGCAATCGTCACCGACGGCCCGTTGGATCTGGCCGCGTTCCGCGCGCATCTGACGGAACGGCTGCCGCCTTACGCCCGGCCAAAATTCCTGCGCGTCGCCGACCGGATCGCGACCACCGCGACCTTCAAGCACACCAAAAGCGGCCTGCAGCGCGACGGGTTCGATCCGGCCGCCACCTCCGATCCGATTTACGTCGATGACGCGGCAAAGGACGCCTTTGTGCCGCTCGACAGCGCGCTTTACGCGCGCCTCAAGGCCGGCGACATGCGCCTTTAAGCTGGTCCGTCAAATCCGAGTCATTTGGTTGTCCACCTATTAAGGACGCGCGAACGCCGCCGGTATTCCGCAACCGTTGGGACAACCCAATTAACGTCCGGACAACCCCAACTACGGCAGCCTCGGCCGTTTCGGCGCAAGGCAGCTCATGTTTCGGGTGATCACGTTTTTGTCGGGCGAGCATGACCTCCGTTTGGTCCTGTTGGCGGTCTTTGTCTGTGTCTTCGCCAGCTTCGTCGGCATGAATCTGTTCGGACGCGCCCGCGCCACCCAAGGACGAGCGCGCCTCGCCTGGCTGGCGCTGGCCGGCGTGGCCGCGGGCTGCGGGATTTGGGCGACACACTTTATCGCCGTGCTCGCCTACCAGCCGGACATCCCGGTCGCCTACGACATTTTCCTGACAGTGCTTTCGCTAGTGCTGGCGGTGGTAATGACCGGTGCCGGGTTCAGCGTGGCCGTCGGCGAGCCCAGCCTGCGCCGTTCGGCCTTGGCCGGCGCCATCGTCGGCGCTGGCGTCGCCAGCATGCATTATACGGGAATGCTGGCGCTCGAATTTCCCGGGCGGGTCACGTGGGCCCCCGATCTGGTGATCGCCTCCATTCTCGTCGGCATTGTTCTGGCCGCCGGCGCCATGGTGTTGGCCACCTGCTGCCGAGGCAGGCATCGCGGTTTCCTCGCAGCCTTGCTGCTGGCGCTGGCGATCCTTTCTCATCACTTCATTGCCATGGGCGCGGTCGCGGTCATTCCCGACGCGACCCAATACATTCGCCCGTTTTCATTCGATCCCGCATCGCTGGCCTTCGCCATCGCCGGCGCGGCGGTTTTGATCCTCGGGCTGAGCCTCGCCAGTTCGCTCGCCGACCGGCGCCTGCAAGAGCACAGCCAACAGCTCGCGCACGCCGTCAACAACATGACCCACGGCGTCGTCATGTTCGACGCGGCGGAACGCCTGGTCGTTTGCAACGACCGCTACATCGAAATGTATGGACTGCAGCGCGACCAGGTGAAGCCCGGCACGACGCTGCGCGAGCTGATGCAACGGCGCAAGGCCGCCGGATTGCTCGCCTACGATCCGGAAGAATATCGTTTGGAGATCCTGCGGAAGGTCAGCTCGGGCGAGGTGATGAGCGCCGTCGTGGAGCGGGCTGACGGCCGCGCCATTGCGGTGACCAGCTGTCCGATGCCGGGCGGCGCCTGGGTTTCCACCCACGAAGACGTCACCGACCGGCGGCGCGCCGAAGAGCGGGTCGAATATCTCAAGCATCACGACGCGCTGACCGGATTGCCAAACCGCGCGTCGTTTGATGCAAAGCTTCGAGAACAGGTGGACAAAGCGACCGCAGGCGGGGCGGCGTTTGCCGTGCTTTACGTCGATTTGGATCGTTTCAAGGAAATCAACGACGTTTTCGGCCACGCGACCGGCGATGCGCTTTTGCGGGACACCGCACGACGGATGCAGGACGTCGTCGGCGACGCGTTCCTGGCGCGCTTGAGCGGCGACGAATTTGCCCTGATCGCTGCCGCAGCGACGCAGCCGGGCGAAGCGGCGGCGCTCGCCGAATGCCTGCTGGCGTCGTTCGCCGGCGAGCTCGCGATCGGCGGGGAGTTGCTGCGCGTCGGTCTCAGCATCGGCGTCGCCATGTTCCCCGACGACGGGTCGGACGCCGATACGCTGTTGGCCAATGCCGACGCGGCGCTGTTTCGCGCCAAGGCGGAAGGCCGCGGCATGGTCCGTTTCTTCGAGGCGGCGATGGATCTGCGATTGCGCGAACACCGCGCCCTGCAGCTCGATCTTCGGGGGGCGATCGAGCGGCACGAACTGAAGCTTTATTTTCAGCCCCAGGGGCAGGTCAAAGGCGACATCGTCGCGTTCGAAGCGCTGGCGCGCTGGCACCACCCGATCCGGGGCTCGATCCTGCCCGGCGTTTTCATCCCGCTGGCCGAAGAAAGCCGCTCGATCGTCGCCATCGGCGAGTGGGTGCTGCGCGAGGCTTGCCGCGAAGCCGCGTCATGGAGCAAGCCGATCCGGGTCTCGGTCAATCTGTCGCCGGTGCAATTCCGCCACGGCGACCTTCCCGCCCTGGTCCATTCGGTCCTGCTGGAAACCGGCGTGCCGCCCTCTCGCCTGGAGCTCGAAGTCACCGAAGGCGTCTTGATCGACGATTTTCCCCGCACGGTATCGATCCTGCGGCGGCTGAAAGCGCTCGGCGTGCGCATCGCCATGGACGATTTCGGCACCGGTTATTCGTCCTTGTCCTATCTTCAGACTTTTCCATTCGACACGATCAAGATCGATCAGCGCTTCATTTACAATCTGAACCGCGATGCGCAGTCGGCGACGATCGTGCGCGCGGTCATCGGCTTAGCCCGCGGCCTCGGCATTCCCGTGGTTGCCGAAGGCGTCGAGACCAAAGAGCAACTTGAATTTCTCGCCGCGGAAAAATGCGATCAGGTTCAAGGCTTTCTCATCGGGCGCCCGGAGCCGATCGAGCATTATGCCGCCTGCGTCGGACGCAAGGCGCAAACCCCGGCGCAGGTCATACCGCTGCGCCGGCATCATGTGGCGTGACCGGGCCGCGGCGCGACCGGACCGTCAAACCGGGTCGGCGCTGACCAGGATGGCGGCGACGATGCAGGGCTCGCTGCCGCGCACGCTCCACGAATGATTGGTGCCGCGCTGAATGAGGATGTCGCCGGCTTTCAACAGCGTCTCGCCCTCTTCCATCAGCGCGTAGATTTCGCCCTTGAGCACGATGATGTAATCGACGGTGTTGGTTTTATGCCGCATCGGATCGTCGCTCGAACGATCCGGCGCATGGCCGGCGCCGATCGAGTCGAAGGCGCGGCCGGCATCGGCCTTGCCGCGCCATTGCGAATCCGGCGGAAACTCCACGATGCGAAGCAGTGTGCCGGCCTTGGGCGGCTCGAGCTTCACCGGCCGGGCCGCAGCATCGGCGTTGCCTTTATTGCTGGCCGGCGATGTGGCCGTTTCCCAAAGATCGGTCAACGCCACGCCCGGCATCGACTCCATTTCTTTGACGTTGGGCGCAAGGCCATCCATGACAAGAATGGATCGTCCTTTCGCATCGTGCCCGGTGACGACCCGCCTTACACGCCACGCCATAGTGCCTTCTCCTCGTTGTTGTTGATCGAGGATAGGGCGCGCCAATTTGCCTGACAATAGCGCGCGCCAGTTGCGGCGCGGCTGTCATGGCTGCCGTGCAATCTTGCCAGCCGTGCAACATATCCGGCGTGCGCTCAGATGTGCTCGGCCGCTTGCGCGGCGAGGAATGTGTCGGCCTCGGCTTGCTCGCGGCTGGTGCGGTTGAAGAAGGCGTTCAACGCCACGGCGGCGATCGAGGTCAGAATGATGCCGTCGCCGAAAATCGGCTTCAGTGCTTCCGGGAAGACGTGGAAGAATGTCGGCGCGACGATCGGGATCAGGCCGAAGCCGATGGCGATGGCAACCACCAGCACGCTGTTGCGCTGCCTGGCATAATCCACCGTCGACAGGATCTTGATGCCAGTCGCCGCCACCATGCCGAACATGATGAAGCCGGCGCCGCCGAGCACGCATTGCGGCACCGAGGCGACGATGAAGGCGAGTTTCGGGATCAGGCCGAGCACCAGCATGATGACGCCGCCGGCCACGCACACCCAGCGGCTATAGACGCCGGTCACGCCGACCAAGCCGATATTCTGCGAATACGACACATAGGGAAACGTGTTGAAGATCGCGCCGATGATGGTGCCGAGCGAATCCGCGCGCAGCCCGCGCTTGACGTCTTCGGCCTCGACCTTGCGGCCGGTCATGGCGCCGAGCGCGAGAAACATGCCGGTCGCCTCGATGAAAACGATCATCACCACGAGGCACATGGTCAGGCAGGGGATCAGATAGAATTGCGGCACGCCGAACTGCAACGGCATGACGACGCGAACGATCGGCTCGTCCTGGATACCGCTGAAGTCGGTCCAGCCGAGCGCGATGGTGACGAGATAGCCGACCGTGATGCCGAGCAGCACCGCGACGTTCTGCAGGAAGCCGCGGGCAAATTTGATCACCAACAGGATCAGCACCAGCACGAGCCCCGCGACCAGCAGATAGCGGGCGGCGCCGAATTCGGGGTTGGTGGCGCCGCCGCCCGCCCAGTTGACCCCGACGCGCATCAGCACCACGCCGATCATGGTGATAATCGTGCCGGTCACGACCGCCGGGAAAAACCGCAACACGTATTTCACGAACGGCGCGACGCACAGCCCGAAAATCCCGCCGACCAGCACGGCGCCATAGATGCCCGTCAATCCGACGCCCGGCATCGCCGCCATGGCCAGCATCGGCGAGATCGATACCGCGGTCACCCCCATGATGATCGGCAGCCGGATGCCGAACGGCCCGAAGCCGACGGTCTGGATCAACGTTGCGATGCCGCAAGCAAACAAATCGGCGTTGATCAGCATCGCCATCTGATCTTTCGGCAAATGCAGGGCGCCGCCGATGATCAAGGGCACCGCGACGGCATTGGCATACATGACCAGGACATGCTGGAGCCCGAGCGCAAAAAGCTTCGGCAGCGGCAATATTTCGTCGACCGGATGGACCGGCTTGCCCTGGACAGTTTTGTTCTGGATGGCCTCGCTCTGGATGGCCTCGCTCTGGATGGCCTCGCTCTGGACGGCCTCGCTCTGGACGGCCTCGCTCTGGATGGCCTCGCTCATGGAAATCCCCCGCACAGCATCTTGTTGGTGCAGCCAGGGATAGCGGCATGCAATTTTCACGCCTGTCGGGCGGGAGGGTCAGGGCCGCCGGAGCAACGCGCCGACGGCCGCGGCGGCGAGCACTAGCCAGGCGGCGATCAGGATGGTTCCGCCCGCCGGTGCCGCCATGGCGAACAGCCGATGCCCCGCAAGAGCGCGGAGCGCGATGTCGCCGGAGAATAACGCAGCGCCGACGATCCAGGCGATGAGCGCGGTCAGCGCCAGCGGCCGCCACAGCAGGCTTTGCCGGACGAGCGCGGCGCCGCCGAGCACGGCGGCGGCGTGGAACAGAAGCATGTAAGCTGCGCTGTCCAGGCCGGCATTTGGCGCTACGTGCACGCTGGCGGCGGCGAGGACGACGCCGCTTGCGCCCATCAAGCCGGCGAGCATGACCAGAATCGTCAGAGCCAAGGCGGCATTCCTTCGTTTGTCCAGGGCACGCACGATAGCCTAGTTCGCCCGGCAGACCAGGGGTGCCTTGCCGCGTGGCCCGCTCTCGGATCAGCTATAAGGCACGCAAGCAATCCAGTTTGATTAGCAATCGCGCCCGCACGCTAGGCAAGATTGAAGAGGCCAAGGTGGCTGCAAAACGCCCGACCAGTCTCAAGCGCTACGCGAGCGTCGTCAGTGGACTCATCCTGTTGGCGTCCATCGGACCCGGTATCGCCGAGGACAGCTACGGTGCGCCACCGCCCAATATCGAGGGATATCTCGACCGGCTCGTCAAAGCCTATCCCGATTGGATCGCCAGTCGCGACGCCGACTATGTAATCCTAAGAAACGGCGCCAAGTTTGCGATCTCCGACCACAGAGCCGACAAATCATTCGATGACCTTGTTGAGCACCCCGACATCGATGACATGTTCTATGTCCCCTACCCGGCGGGAAGCATACCAAAACAGCCGGCCAAAAACTTCGATCCCGGCCGGGTGCGATTCGAACCGCTGTTTGCGGCCATGTATGGGGATTGCAGGAGGAACGACGTAACGCCGAAGCTCAAGACCATTGAGTGGCTCCCGGCACACAATGGCGGACGGATAACGGTCACAAGTGTGAATGCCGTCGATAGGGCGCTTGCGGCAGTTTCACGCGAGCTCGACGCGCTGTCATCCGATTTTATCAGGTATTTAGTACCGACAAGCGGCACCTACAATTGTCGTGCCATAGCCGGCTCAAACGCAATGTCCATGCACGCCTATGGCGCCGCCATAGACCTGAATACCAAATATGCCGATTACTGGCGTTGGTCGAAGGATACTCGCTCGCCCATTTGGAAAAACCGAATACCGGTGGAGATCGTGCGCGTGTTCGAAAGATACGGCTTTATCTGGGGCGGCTACTGGTATCACTTTGATACAATGCACTTCGAGTACAGACCGGAGCTGCTGCCGGACGACGCACCGCTTCGTTGAAAAGAGAACGACGACGCAACGAGAGGCTGACAAGCTATGCTCAGAATATTGGTTCTAGCGTTGGCGATCGCCACGGCAACGTGCATGCCGACATTTGCCCAGGCTCAGCAATTGATCGGAAGTTATGTCGCGCTTTTGGGTGAGGCGGATCACTTCAATTCGAATGGACAGCGGCTTACCTCGGCAGCCGCCATCATCAGGCAGGATCGGGCCAATTTTCATCGCTTTGGCATCAGAGACCCGCAAGATCAGGACGACGCATTCTTTGCCGATGAAGCCAATCGGGCGGCGCTCGAGCAAATGCTCGAACGCGGACGCGCCGATCCCGGCGTGATTTCGCGCATTGTGAACAGTACGGTGCTGATACGGGTCGATATCTACCGTGACGCAGGCGGACCGTTTATCCGGGTCACGCTGCAATGACCGACTAGGCGGTGGCGCCGGCGTCCACGGTCACGACCGTGCCGGTGATGTTGCGCGCCTTGTCGCTGAGCAGGAATTCGACGGTGTTGGCCACGTCCTCGACTTCGGCGAGGCGATTGAGCGCGCTGCGGCGCGCGATCTGCGCCCGCTGCTCGTCGGTCAGCACATGCGTCATGTCGGTATCGAGAATGCCGGGCGCCACCGCGTTGACGGTGATGCCGAGCGGCCCGACCTCGCGGGCGAGCGAGCGGGTGAAGCCGACCATCGACGCCTTGGTCGCCGCATAGACCGGAACGCCGCCGGCGCCGCTGAAGGCGACGATCGAGGCGACATTGACGATGCGGCCGGCGCCATCCGCCATCATCGCGCGCACCACATATTTGGTGAGCACCATGGGCGACAGCGTGTTGAGCCGCACCATCGCTTCGATCTTGGCATTGTGCATCATCGCCAGCGTGCCTGAGAGCCCGAGCGCGGCGTTATTGATGAGCCCATAGAGCGGACCGAATTCCTTGCGCAGGCCGCGGACCAGCGCCGGGATGTCGTCGATCTTGCCGAGGTCGAACGGCACGAAATGCAGCGTGCCCTGCCCCGCCCGCTCGGCTTGTGCGATCGCCGCCGTGATCTCCTTGTTCTTAGTCCGCGCCAGCGCGATCGTCCGATAGCCGGCAGCGGCGAGCTTTTGGGCCACGGCGAGGCCGAGGCCGCGGCTGCCGCCGGTTACCAGCACACTGCGCGGGCCGTTCGATTTGGTCGCGGACATCGAGGTCACAGGTGTTGGGTCACATTTGCCGGCGCAGAAGTTTGCCGGTGGCGGCGACGTTGAGCGCCGGCACGAAGCTGATCGCGGCCGGCACCTTGTGACGCGGCAGCGCCTCGCGGCAGAGTTTGAGGATATCGTCTTTCAGCGCGGTCTGCCGCGCCGCTCGATTTTCTGCACCTGGCCCGTCCGCCTCGAGCACGACGTCGGCGACGACGACCGCGCCGGTGACCGGATTCTGCTTCGGCCGCACCAGCGACATGCGCACCGAAGGATGCCGGTTGATTACCGCCTCGATCTCTTCCGGGTGCACTTTCAAGCCGCCGATATTGATGATGCCGCCCTTGCGGCCGGCGAAGTAGAAGCGGTCGCCGTGGCGCTCGACCATATCGCCGGTATCGACAAAGCCCGAGGAATCCGTAAGCATCTGCTCGCCGCCGACATAGCCGGATGCCGCGGCGCCCGAGCGAATGCGCAACGAGCCGTCGCAAACTTTCATGCCGACGCCGTTTCGCACGACGCCGATATAGTCGGCGGGAAAGCCGGCCAAGCCGTCATTGACATCGAAGGCGACGCCGGCCTCGGTCGAGGCGTAGGCGTGGGCGATCGTGGCTTGCGGGAACGCGGCGCGCAGGCTGTCGAGGATCGCCTGGTCGGCGATCTCGCCGGAGAGCCGCACGTAGCGCGGCGCGATGGCGCGGATCGCCGGCGCCATCAGGGCGCGGCGCCATTGCGACGGCGTGCCCGAAAGATGCGTGACGCGATGTTGCGCCAGACGCGCCAGATGATCGGCTACCGGCTCGCCGGCGCAGGAGAGAACCAGCGAGGCGCGCCCGCACACGGCGCGGAGATAGATCTGCAGGCCGCCATACCGGCGAATGTCGTAGAACGTGCCCCAGACCGCGGCGCCATCGGCGGGGCTTGCGGCGCGCATCGCCGCCGTGAGGCTTGCCAGATCGTGCACGACCATTTTCGGCACGCCGGTCGTGCCCGAGGTCATCATCACCCATTCGGTATGCACCCGCGGCTGCAGGCTTGAGCGCATCGGCGCGATCGCCGGCACGCAGGGCACGCGTAGAGGAAGCGCGAGCGCGTCGTTCGTCGGCGTGCCGTCATCGATCACCACGGCATCGATGTCGGCGATGGCGATAACGGCGGCAAGATGTTCGGCGGCGGCATCGGGTGGCAGGATCACGATGCGGCGCGCGACACCGTCAAGCTCGAGCAGCGCCAGAGCGCTCGTGAGCTGACCAGCCGTCGCCAGCAACACCGCGCGACCGGCGAGTTCGGCCAAGCGGCCGCCAAAACTTGTGCTGCGATCAAGATCGGTAAAGCGGACGGCCGCAGCCCGATCCCAAAAGAATCGAGGCGACTCGGCACTCGCGATTGTCCCGCGCAGCGACGGTGCGTCAACGCCGGCCAAGTTCGTACACCCTCACGAAATCGCCGAGCGTCACCGGAAAGAACGCGTCCTCGGCGGCGGTGAACGGATCGATGCCGAGCGTATCTTCCAGGCGCGCGACCAGGACCGCAAAGCCCAGCGAGTCGAGACCGCAATCGGCCAGCACCAAATCGTCTTTGAGCGGCGCCAGGATTTTGCCGTGCTCGCGCGCGATCTGCTCCATCTGCTCGACTATGGTTAATTTTACCGACATTAATTCCACCGCCATGGCGCGCCTTAGGGTTTGTTCACTGGCCCTTCGGTATATTCACGCAACACTTACGATCAAGTTCACGCCCACCTCGTGGTCAACGCGAATGGCTTCGCCTGCGCCCGGATTGCGCTGTCGTCCGATCGAACAAGCCGACATCGACGCCGTCGCCGCGCTCCTGGCGCGCGGCTTCCCGGCGCATGATCGCCGCTTCTGGCTCGGCGCGTTTGCGCAACTGACGCGCCACGAGCCGCCGGCCGGGTTGCCGAAATATGGTTACCTGCTGGAGAGCAGCGGTGTCGTTGTTGGAGCGATCCTGCTCATCTGCTCGACTGTGCCGGCCGGCGATACGGCCGCCACGCGCTGCAATCTGTCCAGCTGGTATGTCGACCCGGCCTTCCGCGCCTATGCGCCGATGCTGGTGTCGCAGGCGCTCCGCCATAAGAACGTCACGTATCTCAATGTCTCGCCGGCGCCGCACACCCGGCCGATCATCGAAGCGCAGGGCTTTTCCCGCTATTGCGACGGCATCTTCATCGCGCTGCCGATGTTCAAGGGATTGTTCGGCGGGCCGCAGGTCGCGGTGTTCGAGGCCAACCGGCAGCCGGACGTGCCGTTCGACCGGCGCGATCAGGAGATGCTGGCGGCGCACGCCGCGCATGGCTGCGTCAGCCTGTGGTGCGCAGCGCCTGAGCGGGCCTATCCTTTCGTCTTCCGTCCGCGGCTGGTGCGCGGCGTCATCCCTTGCGCGCAGCTGATCTATTGCAGCGACGTCGGCGATTTCGTCCGCTTCGCCGGACCGATCGGACGCCTGCTGGTGCGGCGCGGCTTGCCTTTGGTCATTGTCGACGCCAACGCGCCGATACCCGGACTGCTCGGCTGGTACAGCCGCGGCAACATGCCGAAATATTTTAAAGGCCCGCAGCGCCCGCGGCTTGGCGACCTCGCCTATACCGAACATGCGGTGATGGGGGTTTAGCGCTGCGACTGAGGTCGAAGCGTCGGTTTGGATTTGCGGCGGAGCGTGATCTTTGCCGAAAAACCGGTTTCCACTTTTCCCGATCATGCTCTAAAATTGACGGCGTATAGAGGCGCAGCCTATGCGCCGATCAGTTTAGTCATTCACTCATCTTTTTCGTGGGCAATCCGGCAAGGATCAGACACATGATGCATGATCGCTTTGACATGCATGGTCGCTTTGGCACGCACAATCGGTTGGACGGGCCTCACGGCGGGAGTCCAATCCATTGACGACACCCGGCACGCAAACCGCCTTGCCCCCGGCGCCACAGGCGGTGGTTCAAGCCTTGACTTCGCGCCGCGATTTTTCTGGTCGTGACGATCAATCCCGGCAGCGCCAATCGTGCCGCAGTCCGGTCGTTTTGCGGCGACCTGCCGGGGCTGCTGCGCGCCGTCGGTTTCCGCGATATCGAGGGCAACCTGTCCTGCGTCTTGGGGATTGGATCGGAGGCCTGGGACCGGCTGTTCGGCCAGCCGCGCCCGGCGGGACTGCATCCTTTCCGGGAAATCAAAGCCGGCTCGCGCCATGCCGTCGCCACGCCCGGCGATCTCATCTTCCACATCCGCGCCAAGCGCATGGATCTGTGCTTTGAGCTTGCCACGCAAATCATGAGCCGGCTCGGCGCGGCGGTTTCGCCGGTCGACGAAGTGCACGGCTTTCGCTATTTCGACGACCGCGATCTGATCGGCTTTGTCGACGGAACGGAGAACCCCACCGCGCAAGAGGCGATCGATGCCGCCTATATCGGCGACGAAGACGCTGGCTTCGCCGGCGGCAGCTATGTGATCGTGCAAAAATACCTGCACGACGTCGCCGGCTGGAACGCGCTGTCCACCGAAGCGCAGGAGCGCATCATCGGCCGCACCAAGCTTTCCGACATCGAGCTCGACGACGCCGTGAAACCGACGTCGGCGCATAACGCGCTGACCACCATTGTCAAGAACGGCAAGGAGATGAAAATCATCCGCGACAACATGCCGTTCGGCCGCGTCGCCGACGGCGAGTTCGGCACCTATTTCATCGGCTACGCGCGTTCGCCGCGGACCATCGAGCAGATGCTGGAAAACATGTTCGTCGGCCGTCCCCCCGGCAACTACGATCGCTTGCTCGATTTCAGCTTCGCCAAGACCGGCAATCTGTTCTTCGTACCGTCCGCGACGTTCCTGGACACTATCGGTGACGACGATCCGCCGGCCGAGCAGACGCCTTCGGAACTGCCCGCCGCCACGACGCCGCAGCCGGCGGCAAAACGCGACGGTTCGCTCGGAATCGGTTCCCTTAAAGGAGACCCCGCCTCATGAACAATCTTCACCGCGAGCTTGCCCCGATTTCCGATGCGGCCTGGTCGCAGATCGAGGAAGAGACCACGCGCACCATCAAGCGCTATCTCGCCGGCCGGCGCGTCGTCGACGTGGCGGGCCCAGGCGGCGTCGCGCTCTCCGCGGTCGGCACCGGGCACTTGCATACCGTCACTGCGCCGGGCGACGGCATTCTGGCGCGGCAGCGCATCGTGAACCCGCTGGTCGAATTGCGCGTCCCGTTCGAGCTCGATCGGCAGCAGATCGACGACGTCGACCGCGGCGCCAATGATTCCGATTGGCAACCGGCGAAGGATGCGGCGCGGCTTTTGGCCTTCGCCGAGGATCGGGCCATCTTCGAAGGCTATGCCGCCGCCGGCATCGGCGGTATCCGCGAAGGCACCAGCAATCCGGTGATGACGCTGCCGGCCGACATCCGCGATTATCCCAACGCCATCGCGCAGGCGCTGAGCCAGTTGCGTCTGGTCGGCGTCAACGGTCCGTATTCGGTGTTGCTGAGCGCCGACGCCTATACCGGGCTGAGCGAGACCAGCGACCACGGCTATCCGGTCCTCGAACACATCAGGCGCCTCATCGACGGCGACATCATCTGGGCGCCGGCGATCAGCGGCGCTTTCGTGCTGACCACGCGCGGCGGCGACTTCGGCTTGTATATCGGCGAGGACGTGTCGATCGGCTATTTGAGCCACAACGACGAGACGGTCCGGCTTTATCTGGAGGAGACGTTTACCTTCCTGTTGCTGACAACGGAGGCTTCCGTCGCGTTGGCGGCTCCTCAAAGGAAGACCAGTAAGTAAGGCCAACCTGACGTCGGCTCGCGGCGCGCGACCAAGACGCAATTGATCGGCGCGTCTTTTACGTTCCTCACCGAAGGCGCAAAAAGCCGCGGACGCAGATAGGTTAGCGAATACGGCGAGAGGCCGAAAGCTGTGGCAACAATTCGCATCATTCTGCACGGCAAGGCAGCCGGCAATGCTGGTGTGCGAACGGCCGTCCACGCGCTGCGGCAAGACGGCCACGCCGTCGAGGTGCGGGTCACCTGGGAGCCGGGGGATGCCGCACGTTTGACGGCCGAGGCGGTCGCCGACGCCGGTGCAGGTACCATCAACTGC
Source organism: uncultured Alphaproteobacteria bacterium (assembly GCA_963829395.1). Taxonomy (GTDB): domain Bacteria; phylum Pseudomonadota; class Alphaproteobacteria; order Rhizobiales; family Xanthobacteraceae; genus BOG-931. Next base: position 238,405 of record CAWHHX010000016.1, read on the forward strand.
ATCGTCGCCGGTGGCGGCGACGGCACCATCAACGAAGTATTTGCCGCGGCCTATGCCGCTGGCCTGCCCGCCGAATGCTCGCTCGGCGTCCTTCCCCTGGGCACCGCCAACGATTTTGCGCACGCAACGGGCGTACCGGTGCAGGATCTTACGGCTGCTTTGCGACTTTCAGCCGACGCTCCGCCGCAATGGATCGATCTGGGTCTTCTCGACGGCAGGCCGTTCGTCAATCTGGTATCGGGCGGTTTCGGCTCGCGCGTCACGGTGGAAACCGACCCGGAGCTTAAGCGCCGGCTGGGCGGATTGGCCTATGTGCTGACCGGAATCTCGCGCTTCACGGAACTGTCGGCGAGCCGCGGCCGCTTTCATGCCGAAGGCTTTTCATGGGAAGGACCTTTTGTCGCCGTTGCGATCGGCAATGGGCGGCAGGCTGGCGGCGGCGTCAAGCTTTGCCCGGACGCACTGATCGACGACGGTCTGTTGGATTTGATGATCCTGCCGGAACTGGATCACGCCGCACGGCTGAACGCTTTCTCTCATTTGCTGCGGGACGGCGCGGCGGGCATTCGGGCCGAACAGGTTACGGCGCGCAGTTCCTGGATCGAGTACGAGTCGGACACCGATTTGAACGTGAACCTGGATGGCGAACCGGCGCTGCTGAAGCGCTTTCGCGTCGAGTGCCGTGGGCACGCGCTGCCGGTGCGCCTCGGCGACAGCCCTCTGCTGTCGCGCCATCAGCGCGCTTGATGACAACCGCCCAACGGCTGCAAATCCGGCTCGACACGTTCAAAAAGGACATTCCGCGTTAAGTCCATTTTGCCACAACGAGACTGATAATATGCCGTCATGACAGGCCCGATGCTGACGGTTTTCGGCATACTGGCAGGCGCCATCGTGCTGTTCGCCTGGGGACGGCCACGCGTCGATATCGTCGCCATTCTCGTCGTGCTGGCGCTGATGCTGAGCCGGGTGCTGACGCCGCGCGAAGCCTTGGCGGGCTTCGGCGACCCGGCCGTCATCCTGATTGCTGCGATCTTTGTCGTCGGCGAAGCCCTGGTGAATACCGGGATCGCGCATCGCCTCGGCGAGGCGGTGATGAAGTTAGGCGGCGGCAACGAGACCCGCTTGATCGCGCTCATCATGATGCTCGCCGGCGGCATCGGCGCGTTCATGAGCTCGTCGGCGATTGTTGCCATGTTCATCCCGGTGGTCCTGATGATCGCCAGGAAGACTGGCTTGAACAGCAAGCGCATGCTGATGCCATTGTCCGTCGCCACACTGATCAGCGGGATGATGACCTTGATCGCGTCGTCGCCCAACATGATCATCGAAAGCACGTTGCGCGAGCACGGTCTCGCGCCGTTCCATTTCTTCAGTTGGACGCCATTCGGCGTTGCTACGCTGGCCGCCGCCGTCGCGTTCATGCTGGCGGCGCGGGGTCTCTTGAGCAAGCAACGGGTCGCGAATGATGCCGGCGCCACGTCGCCGCGCGCCTTCGATCTTGTCGGTTCTTACGGCCTGGCCGATCGCTGGCATCGGCTGCAGATACCCGCCGGCTCGCCGCTGATCGATCGATCGGTGGCGGAGATGCAGCATCTGCACGACGACTTCGGCGTCGTGCTCGTCGGCTTTGAGAAACATCCGCACGGCAAAACGCGCTTTCTACCGGCGCTGCCGGAATCGGTGTTCGAGACCAACGACAGCATCTTTGTCGTCGCCGAACCGGCCCAGGCACAGCAGCTTGTCGAAAGCCTGCGACTCGAGGAGTTGCCACGACTGGATGAGCGGCAGCGCGCCGACGCGCTGCAAGACGTCGGTGGCGCCGAATTGATGCTGGCGCCGGAGTCGAAACTGATCGGCAAGCGCCTGGGCGATGCCGAATTTCGCTCACGCTACCGCGTGTCGGTGCTGGCCATGCGCCATCGTGGCGAGCCGCTGACGACGGACTTGGACAATCAGACGCTGGATTTTGGCGACACGCTCTTGGTGGCGGGCGACTGGGCCGACATCGGTAAATTGTGGGACGACCGGGAGAACTTCGCGCTCCTGACCTTGCCGGCGGAATACCAGGAGCGATTGCCGGCCCGCGACCGCGCGCCGCTGGCGATCGGCATCCTTATCGCCATGGTTGCGGTGATGGCGTTCGGGCTCATTCCAAATTCCGCCGCGGCCTTGCTCGGCGCGCTGGCGATGATCGCCGGCGGCTGCGTCAGGCTCGACGCCATCTATCGCATCATCAGTTGGAAGACGGTTGTGCTGATCGCAGGCATGCTGCCGCTGGCGACGGCGCTGACCAAAACCGGGGCGACCGAGCTGATGGCGACGGAGCTGGTTGCGACTTTGGGAGCGCTGGGGCCGACCGCGATGCTGGCCGTGGTGTTTCTGGTCACAGCCCTGGTCGGGCTATTTGTTTCCAACTCGGCAACGGCAGTGTTGATCGGCCCGGTTGCGATCGAGGCTGCCCAGACATTGCATGTTTCGCCGTATGCATTTGCGATGACGGTGTCGATCGCCTGCTGCGCCGCCTACGTGACGCCGGTATCGTCGCCGGTGAATATGCTGGTGATGGAGCCTGGCGGTTACGCCTTCGGCGACTATGTCAAGGTCGGCCTGCCGCTGCTGCTGCTGACCATGCTGATAACCGTTGCGCTGGTGGCGGTGATTTATCCCCTTTAGGGCGCCGGCCGCCGGCGCCAGAGACGTGGCGAGAACGACATGGCAAAGCACGGAATGGCAAAGGACGGAATGGCAAAGGACCGATCGCGGCCGGCTGCCGCCGCCGCCCTCAAGCAAGGTCAATACAGCGACGGCAATCCGCTCGACGAGATTCAATATCTGGAGTGCAAGCTCATCCTCAAGCCTGACCGGTTCACGGCGGCCAAAGTCTTTTTCGACTATGGCAAGCTGGTGGCGACGACGGCGAAGCAGCTCGGCGTGGGATTTATCAACAAGGGCGTGGCCCTCAAGCCCGCGATCCGGGAGGTAGTGTTTCTCGATACCGCCGACTTCCGGCTCTACAATCACGCGTTCATCCTGCGACAGCGCGTCGCCTACGACGCCGGCTTTCCTGCCGGCGAACCGGAAATCGTTTTCAAGTTTCGCCACCCGGACATGCAGAAGGTTGCCGAACTCGACGTGCGGCCGAACATCGCCGGCAATTACCGCATCAAGTTCAAGGCCGAGGCTCTGCCGCTGACGGATCAAGTGGGCGGCTACCGGATGCTGTTTTCCCACAACGCGCAGTTTCCCTTGAGCCAGGCGCCCGAAGGTGACCGCACGTCGATGGGAACGCTGGCGCGTGTGTTCCCGGCCTTGGCGGCACTGAAGACGTCTGACACCGACCGGGTCGAATTGGTGAACCAGACCATCGTCGAGGAGGTGCTTCAGGACCTCGGCGTTCTGGACTTTGGCAAGGGCGTCACCGCCGAGACCAATATCGGCATCTGGCGCGAGCGCGGCACGCATCGTCCGTTGTGCGGCGAGTTCGCGTTCCAGGCCAAGTTCAAGCGCCGCGACCAGCTCCACGAGAAGGCGATCGAGCGCGCCCGGCAGTTCTTCATCGCCATGCAGCAGTCCGGGCGCGATTGGCTCTCGCTCGGCACCACCAAGACCGGACTGGTCTATCGGCTGAAAGGCAATCCGCCGCAGAGTCATGAGTGATGACCTGCCTCACAAAATATTGCCTGAGCGGTTCTTGCGTTCGGTTCGGCAGCGGTCTCATATCGCCAGCGCGTCGCGGACGCCCGCCGGCCAGGACGCCTTGTCGAGGCCGTGGGTGGCGAACAGCGCCAGCGCCAGGCGATCCATGCCGAAAGCGACGCAACCGGTGTGCATGATCGCTCCGGCGCCGTTGCGCAGATTCCACGCCGCGCCGAAATGATCCTGGTGATAGTTGAAGCTCATGCACGCGGTCGGTTGCTCGGCTGAGCGGACCGGAACCAGCAACTCGAATTTCAACGCCTGCTCGATCTGGCTCATGGCCATGAGCTTGCCGCCGCGGCCGAAGAACGCGTCGCTCGCCTGATCGAAGCGGTAAGGCAGGCCGAGCCGGCCGGCGAGCTCCTGCGCGCGGGTCATCCAGCGCCGGCGGAAATCGTCGATCTGCGCGGCCGTGCCGACGCAGACGTATTCGCGCATGCGGAACGATTGCAGCCGGTCGAGATCGCGCGACGGCTCGCGGCGGAAACAATCGCTGGCGACATCGAACAACAGCCCTTCGGCCGGCACCTCGCCGCGGCTCGCGACCAGCGGATAGACCGGATAGCAGGCGGCCGGCGTCAGCACGAGATCGGCGGCCGCCAGATCGGCGGTCCAATCTTGCCCGGCTTCGAAGCGTTCGACGGTGCCCCTGATCTGCGCTTCGGCGCCATCAAGGCAGCACACACAGCCGAGAAAATGCGGGAAGCTTTTGAGGTAGCCTGACGTCTCCAATTGCCGGCGGCTCATGACCGGCGGAAAGCGCAAAACTTCGGTGCCCGGCTCGCGATGGCGCGCGATGAACGCACTGAGGCTGTCGACGATATCCTCGAACGCGGCGGTGCGCGCATAAACGCCGTCGATGCCTGACGGCAGCAACAACTCCTCGGCGAGAGCATCGAGCGAATGAATCGGCGGTTGCGGTCCCTTGAAAGCCACGTTCATGATCGCCCCTCACTTTCTACTGACGGTTCTTTTTGACGCTTTGGTCTGACGCTTCAGTCGCGCAGCGACGTCGGCGTGCCGCTCAAGAGCGATGCCGTGCCGACATTGGCGATGATGCGGTCGTTGCTGATCATGATCGGCGACGACAAGATGTCGCGCACATGGCGGCCGATGCTGAACTCGCCGTCGTTGCGATAGCCGGACAGACCGCTCGCCTGCATCGCGCTCATCACGGTCGCCACCGCGAGCTCCGACGCATTGACCTTGAGCAGATTCAAGCTGGTCTGGAAATCGACCGATTCCAGCGCGACCGGATCGGCGGCGGCCAATTCGAAGCGTCGCAGGGCGCCGGCAATGAGGCTGCGCAGCGTGCGCAGCGACGCGCCGGCGCGGGTGAGGTGCGTCGCGCCCGGCGGCATGGTCGCATCGGCGCGATGCGCCGCCTTGCGCACGAAGCCGCGAGCGCGATCGACGGCCGCCGCGGCGATCCCCGCCCAGGCGCCGCTCCAGGTCAGATGCGCGACCGGCATCATCGTGCGCGCATGGATGTCGTCGTATCCCACCGGCAGAATCTGGTCGCGCGTGCCGGAAGCGACGAGCTTGAAACCGGCGCTGCAAGTGCCGCGCATGCCGAGCGCGTCCCAACCGATGGTCCGTTGCAGCGTGTAATCGTCTTTGAGGAGAACCACGAGCACCTGATCGCCGCTCGCCGCGTCGGGCGAACGCCGCGCCGTGGTGACGATGCCGTCGGCGGCTTCGCCGTAGGAGATAACCGTCGCCATTCTCTCAAGCGTAAAGTGCGATTCGTGCGCCTCGATCGGCGCCGCGCTGTTGCGCACGTCGCCGCCGCGATCGCCCTCGGTCGTGGACGATGCCAGCAGCATCTGTTCGCTGCACATGCGGCGCATCAGCGACTGATGCCAGGGGCTGCTGCGGCCATGCCGGGTGATGCACGCCACCTTGGTCTGATGCATGGCGAAAATCATCGCGGTCGAAGCGCAGGCGCGGCCGAGCAGGTAACAGACATCGACGATGTCGGATAAGCTTGCGCCCTCGCCGCCGAACTCGCGCGGCACCGCCGCGCTCAACAGACGCTCGGCGCGGGCAGCCGCGAAGGCCTCGGCCGGAAAGCGCGAGTCGCGATCCACCGCCGCGGCATATTTCGCCGCGATCGCCGCGACTTTGTCGGCGCGGGCGGCAAGATTTTCAGCAACCGGCGGCGCGTCGCCGGCAACGTGCAGGCTTCGCGCCGCGGCGCGCGGCGTGGACGTCGCCGCCTGCTTCGTCAGGTGCCGCACGGTCGTCGATGCACTCACGGATACCCTCAACGCTTGAATCGCGCCCGATCGCGATCGCTATAGTGCGGGAGGTACTCGCAAACGGGCAAAATACTGCGGCAATAGACCGAAATTGCCCTTGTTCTTTCGTATCAAGGTTACCAATCGCAAACGTCTTCACTGACAAACACGTTACTGGCGGTTAATCAGATGCTGCTATTCGATGGCGGCTCGCAAAATGCTCGATCGCAAGCGAAAGCCGGGAGAAATTGTTCATCGTGCTCGATCGCACCAACGATAACGTGGCCGATCGCGTGGCGTCGCTCGCGCGTCGCGCCATGGGCAAGCACATTGGTCAGCAGCCGATCGGCAACGACGACGATCTCCGCGCCAGCGGTCTGTCGTCGCTCGGGCTGGTCAATCTGATGCTGTCGGTCGAGACCGAATTCGATCTCACGATCCCCGAGCGCGACATGACGCCGGCGAATTTCCGCTCGATTGCGCGCATCGCCGATCTCGTCCGCGCGCTTTCGCCGCAGCCGGTTACGAGCGACTGATCGAGCCCTTTGCCAAAAATTCCTTGAGCGCCGCGACGTCTTTCTGGTCGGCGGAAAAATCTTCGGCGATGCGCGCGTAAAAATGCGCGGCGCCTTCGTAGAGCTCGCGCGCGGCCGGATCGTCGGCGACAAAGCCGGCGATTTCCTGCATCTCCGCGATCCAGCGATAGGCTTTGGCGGGCATCATCGGCAGCTGCTGCTTGAACTGCGCGAGCATTTCCTTCTGGCTGAAGGAAAGCTCCTCGAACAACGCTTGCGCAGAGCCGGCACGGCATGCCGCCAGCATCATCGCCGCGCCGATCGCCTGCGTGCCCTTGGTGATGCCGGCATAGGACATTTTCAGCGCCGAGGCCGCGCTCAGCGCGCCGTCGAGGACGCGCACGTCGAGCCCGTATTGGCGCAGCGTGGCGAAGCGCGGCGCCGCCGCGCCGGAGGCATAAAGATGCGGACCGGAAACCGCCGCCGTCCCCTCCCCAGCCTGCGCGGGAGGAATGGGTGGCGGCGGCGCGCCGATGATGCCGGCGTCGACGAACGGGCAGCCGGTCGGCGCGATCGCGGCGGCGACGCGCTCGACCGTCGCCGGATTGATGGCGTTGCAGTCGACATAAACCGGCTTGGCGTTGCTGGCTGTCAGGATCGGCGCGAAATGTTGCGCCAGCGCCAAGGCTTCGCCCGGCGGCAAGATCGAGAGAATGAAATCCGCGGCGGCGATCTCTTCGTCGCTGGCCGCCGTCATGCCGGCCGCCCGCGCCCGCGCCGCCGTCGCTTCGCTGCGGCCGGCAAGCGCGGTGAGAACACGCACGCCGTGGCCGGTCAGTCTTTTGCCGACCCCGGCACCCATGGCGCCGGGGGCGATGATAGCGACGACGGGTGTCATGAACTTATTGTAGCTCGGATTGAGCGCAGTGAAATCCGGGAATCAGAGGTTCGGCAGGCGCTGCTCGCGGGGTTCGCGGAGCTTGTCATCGGACCCGCCACTTCGGGCGGGACCCGCTGGCTCAACCCGGACCGCAGGCGTGCCGGTCTGCAGGCGCCGGCGCAGCGCCGGCAGCCGGCCGTCGGCGCTCGGCTGATAGAACACGGAAAAGCGCGCCGCGGCCTGCGCAAACACCTTGGCGTCGGCCGGCTTCTTCACCTCGAAGGCGTCGAAGCCGGCGCGCAGCAGAAACTGGAACTGGTCGCGGAGTACGTCGCCGGTGGCGCGCAATTCGCCGCGGAAACCGTAGCGCTCGCGCAGCAGCCGCGCCTGGCTATAGGCGCGGCCGTCGCGGAATTTAGGAAAAACCAGCGCAATCAGCGCCAGCCGATCGATCCGCGGCGCGAGCTCGGCGACCTTGCGGTCGTTGGGCCAGAGAACGCCAATCCGCCCGTCGCGTTGCGCAAGCTCGTCGGCGTCGGCCAGGAAACGCAGTGCCGTCAGCAGCACCGGCCCGTCGTCCGGCAGCGGCGCATCGTCGAGCACGCGCACGTAAGGATCGTCGACGATCTGGCCGGCCTTAACGAGTGGCATAGACGCGCTCCCTGAATGGCTCGATGCCGGTCCGCTTCACGGTGTCGATGAACAACTCGTCCGGACGCTCGCGCAATTCGATATAGGCGGCGGCAATGTCTTCGACGACGTCCGCCACCTGCGCGTACGGAACCGCAGGTCCGATCAGCGCGCCGAGCTTGGCGTGCTCGTCGGCCTTGCCGCCAAGCGTAATCTGATAAAACTCCTCGCCGTTCTTCTCGACGCCGAGAATGCCGATGTGGCCGACATGGTGATGGCCGCAGGCATTGATGCAGCCGGAAATGTTGATGTGCAGCCGGCCGAGATCGCGCGCCAGATCGAGATTATTGAAGCGCCGCGTGATCTCCTGCGCGATCGGGATCGAACGGGCGTTGGCGAGGCTGCAATAATCCAGGCCGGGGCAGGAAATGATGTCGGAGATCAGCCCGACATTCGGCGTCGCGACGCCGATCTTTTCGAGCGCGCGCCACAGCTCCGGCAGATCGCGCTGCGCCACATGCGGCAGCACCAGATTCTGCTCGTGGCCGACGCGGATTTCGCCGAACGAATAGCGGTCGGCAAACTCGGCGATGGCGTCCATCTGCTCGGCGGTGGCGTCGCCGGGCGTGCCGGCCTCCGGCTTGAGCGACAGCGTGACGATGGCGTAGCCCGGGACCTTGTGATTGGCGACCGAATTGCCCATCCACATATCGAAGCCGCGATCGGCGCGGCGCGCTTGTGTTAGCGCCGGCGGATTGTCGTCGAGGCGCTCATAGGCCGGATAGGTGAAACGCGCGGCGATGTCGGCGAGCGCGCCCGGATCGAGCGCCAGCGCGCCGTCCTTGATGCTCTGCCACTCGGCTTCGACTTCCTTGGCGAACGCTTCGACGCCGAGCTCATGCACGAGAATCTTGATGCGCGCCTTATAGATGTTGTCGCGCCGGCCGAACTCGTTGTAGGTGCGCAGGATCGCTTCGACGTAGCTCAATACGTCGCGGGTGTGCAGGAACGGCTTGACGGTCTTGGCCAGGAACGGCGTGCGGCCGAGCCCGCCGCCGACCATGACCTCGAAACCGGTCTCGCCGGCGCCGTTGCGGTGCAGCCGCAGCGCCAGGTCGTGGACCGCCAGCGCCGCTCGATCGTGAGTCGAGGCGCCGACCGCGATCTTGAATTTGCGCGGCAGGAACGAGAATTCGGGATGCAGCGTCACGTGCTGGCGGACGAGCTCGGCCCAAATCCGCGGGTCCTCGATCTCGTCGGGGGCGACGCCCGCCCATTGATCGGTGGTGAGGTTGCGCACGCAATTGCCGCTGGTTTGCATGGCGTGCATGCCGACGCTGGCGAGATCGGCCATGGCGTCGGGCAATTCCTCGAGCTTGATCCAGTGGTATTGAATGTTCTGCCGGGTGGTGAAATGCCCGTAGCCGCGGTCGTAACGGCGCGCCACATGCGCCAGCATGCGCAACTGCGCCGACGACAATGTGCCGTATGGGATGGCGGTGCGCAGCATGTAGGCGTGCAGTTGAAGATACACGCCGTTCATCAGCCGCAGCGGCTTGAATTCGTCTTCGGTCAATTCGCCGGACAGCCGGCGAGCGACCTGATCGCGGAATTCCGCGACCCGCTCGTTCACCAGGGTCCGGTCGAAGTCGTCATAGATGTACATGCGCGCCGGCTTTTGGGTACTTGCTTGGTTACGTACTGGCGGCGACGCTCTGGACGCTGAGCCTCACCGGCAAATCGATGGTCGGTCCGGTCCGCCGAATGCGCTCGCGCAAATTCCCCGGCCGCACTTCGCCGTCGCGCGACAGCTTGACCGGAGCGACATACGGGTCGATGGCGCGAAGGCCATCGGCGGCCGCGCCGTCGACGAGTTCGCGCGCCCGCACCGCGTCGGTCGTGACCGCGGCCTTGTCGAGCTCGGTGGTCCATCCGCCGTCGGCGCGGCGGTACACGACCGCGCCGTCGCCGACCCGATTGGCCGTGACCACGACGGGCCCGGTGATTTTGATTTTTTGCTGCAGCGGCGAGGTCATGGGTCTCCTCAAGGAGCGGTTTGGCAGGCGGCTCAAGCGGACGGAAAGCGCGACAGCTGCCGCGAGAATGTTCTTTCTATATAGAGCGTGAAATAGCGTCTAAAAAGAAGATTATTCTACCAAATAGCGAGCATGAAGGAGCATAATCGCGTCGGCCAAGGCACGAATGCGAGAAAGTCCTTCGCGATCGCTGGGGTCAGGCGTCCGGCGCCGGCCCGCACCATCCCGGCAGGTGGTTGGCGGCGGGACTCTTGGCCAATTGCAGCGCCTCCTCGATCGCGCGCCCGAAATCGCGGTCGACGGCTTTGCGCTTGAGCCGCCGGCGCAGGAAATCGGCCCAGAGAAACTCGCTGAACGGCGTCGTGTCCTTGGCAAAGCCGCCGGCGCGGCGCAATTCGCCGGCCAGCGAGCGGAACGGATCGTCGACCAAGTCCTTCACCGATTTGGGAATGTCGGCATAGTGCCGGCGGACACCGGTGTCGTCAAACGGATGCATCCAATTGCGATTATCCATGACCGTCCAGAATTCGTCGCTATCGAGTGCGCTCAGATTGGCGATCGCCGTGACGGCGACGTCCTTGACGCCGGCTTCGTGCAAGGCGAGCGCGAGATGATGATGGTCGACGACATAGTTGCGGTCCTTGGGCCCCAGCACCACCGGAATCATGTGCTTGCCGAGGAATTTTCCGCCTTTCTCGTCGCTGATCTCGCTCCAGCGCTTGCGCTTGGCCTCAACCTCGCGCATGCCAACCGTAATCTGGGTCGGCCGCAAATCGAGGATGGCGACAGTCGTCAGTACCGGCTCGCGAACGGTCATGTCACTTCACCGACGCGCCGCTCGCGCCGCCCAGCTTGTTGAAGAGATGGATATGCCCTTGCGGATCGTTGCGCATTGAAAAATACTCACGCGATCATGTTCCGCTCGCCTTATTTGGTACGACAGGAGCGTGCCGGGTACAAGTATGCGCTGGCGCGCATCCTTGTTCTCGTCGTTATTCTCAGCTGCGGCGCCGGGCATGCGCGGAGCGAGGAGCCCGCGCCGCCCGCGGCCAAAGCCGGCGCCTGCGTGCGTTCAGCCTTCCGCGTCATCGTCGACGTCGGCCATACCGTAGCCGTGCCGGGCGCCGACAGCGCCCGCGGCGCCACCGAATATAGCTTCAATCTGCCGCTCGCCGACACGATCAAGCAGGAGCTCGTCGACGCTGGCTTCGACAAGACCACGCGGCTGATCACCGCCACGCCACCGTGGCACGGCCTGATCGAGCGCGCCGAGCGCGCCAACCATGCCCACGCCGATCTGTTCATTTCGATCCATCACAACTCGGTGCCGGATCATTTGATCGAGACCTGGCAATACGAGGGGAAGGAGAACCACTACAGCGATCGCTTCAGCGGCTACGCGCTCTTTGTCTCCAACGACAATGCCGATCGCGCCGGCAGTCTCGCCTTCGGCCACCTGCTCGGCATGGAATTGCAGAAGCGCGGCCTACACTTTACGCCCCATTATACTTTGCCGTTAATGGGACGTTACCGCCACGATCTGCTTGACGCCGAAGCCGGCGTCTACCGCTACGATCAACTCCTTGTGTTGCGGCACACGATGATGCCGGCGGTGCTGGTCGAAGCCGGTTCGATCGTGAACCGGCAAGAGGAACTGGAACTGGCAAAGCCCGAGCGCCGCCTGTTGGTCGCCAAGGCCGTCACCGCCGCCGTCGAAGACTTTTGCGCGGCCCGCGCGCAGCCGGTCGCCGTGCGGCAGGCCAAGCGGCCGACGGCGCATTAGCGCATTGGCGAAAAAAATAAGAACCCGGGAATAAACCGCCCGGCTGCCCGATCTCGTCCCCGGAAGCCAAAAAGCGACTTTCGCAAAAGTCGCTTGGCGTCGAGGAGAGATGCAGATGCGCGATAGCAACGAAGATGGGTTAAGCCGCCGCAACGTGCTCGAATGCATGACCTGGGTCGGGACCGGCGTGGTGTGGACGATCGCCGGCGGCGTGCCGCACTCGCTGGGGCTGATCGATAAGGCCGCCGCGGCCGAAACCCGCGGCCTGTCATTCCTGCAAATCAGCGACAGCCATGTCGGCTTCGACAAGCCGGCCAATCGCAATGCGCTCGGCACGCTCGAAGAAGCGGTCGGCCGGATCAACGCCATGCCGGTCAAGCCGTCGTTCATGATCCATACCGGCGACATCAGTCATCTGTCGAAAGTCTCCGAGTTCGACGATGCCGACCGCATCATCTCGCAGACCCGGCTCGACGTGCATTACGTGCCCGGCGAGCACGACTTCCTCGACGAAGAGCGCAAGCTCTATCGCGAACGCTACGGCCGCGGCAGCAAGGGCGCCGGCTGGTACAGCTTCGACGCCAACGGCGTGCATTTCATCGGCCTGGTCAACGTCGTCGATCTCAAAGCCGGCGGGCTCGGCAATCTCGGCAGCGAGCAACTCGCCTGGCTCGAAGCCGACGTGAAAGGCCGCGCCGCGTCGACGCCGATCGTGGTCTTTGCCCACATCCCGCTATGGACGGTTTATCCGGAATGGGGCTGGGGCACCGAGGACGGCGGCCGCGCGCTCGAACTCCTCAAAAGCTTCGGCTCGGTGACGGTGCTCAACGGCCACATCCACCAGGTGATGCAAAAAGTGGAAGGCAATGTCACCTTCCACACCGCGCGCTCGACCGCGTTCCCGCAACCGGCGCCGGGCACCGCCCCTTCGCCCGGGCCGATGAAAGTCGCCGACGACAAGCTGCGAAGCCTTCTCGGCATCGCCAGCATCAACTTCGTCGCCGGCCAGGAACGGCTCGCGATCATCGACACGCCGCTGCAGGGCTGAGGCACATCGCCATGCAAACGACGCTCCGCAACGCCATCGTCGCCGCCTGCCTCGGCGCCGCCAGCGCGCCCTTGGTGGCGGCCATCATTCTGCCGGTCAGCGCGCAGGATGCGCCGGCCGCCGTCGGCATCGACAACTTCACCTTCAATCCGCAGCAACTGACGATCAAGGCCGGGGCGACCGTCATCTGGACCAACAAGGATGACATCCCCCATACCGTCGCCGCGGTCGGCAAGCAGTTCAAATCGAAGGCGCTCGACACCGGCGACGCTTACTCGTTCACGTTCACCACGCCGGGCACTTACGCGTATTTCTGCTCCCTGCATCCGCACATGACCGGCACGATCGTGGTAGAAGCGGCGACCGGAAGCAACGCCGCGAACTGATGCTCGATCGGACGCGGCAACCGGTTTTGGCGGCATCGTGGACAGCCGAGCGAGCGACCATGTCAGCTGACGGCGACGCCGAGCGAGCCCGGCGGTTTCGCGACGCGGCGCTGCCGCATCTCGACGACGTGTACAGCCTGGCGCGTTATCTGATGCGCGAGGCCGCCGATGCCGAGGACGCGGTGCAGGAATGCTACCTGCGCGCGCTGCGTCACTTCGACAGTTATCGCGGGCCGGCCATGAAGCCCTGGCTGCTCGCGATCCTGAGAAACGTCTGCAAAAGCGAATTCGCGCGGCGCGCGGCGCAGCCGCTGCCGGCCGAACCGAAGGACGACGCGCAAGCGGCGGACGAACTGCTGCCGTGGCAGGAGCCGCAACTTTCGCCGGAAGCGGAATTGCTGCGCCACTGCGACGGCGAAACCATCCGCCGCCTCGTCGCCGCGCTGCCCGAACCGTTTCGCGAAGCCGTGGTGCTGCGGGATATCAACGACCTGTCGTATCGCGATATCGCCGAGGTCGCGGGTGTGCCGGTCGGCACGGTGATGTCGCGGCTGGCGCGCGCCCGCGCGATGCTGCGCGCACGCTGGAACGTCGAGGAAGGATCGGCGCCATGAACTGCTCCGAAGCCGAAGTCATGATCCATGCGCTCCTTGACGGCGAGCTCGACGCCGGCCATGCGCGCGATGTCGAGGCCCATCTCGCCACCTGCCCGGCCTGCACGGCAAAGCTCGCGGCGTTCCGCGCCATGCGTCAAGCGATGGCTGCGGCGGAGTTGAAACAAACGGCGCCGGCGCATCTGCGCGCGCGCATCGAAGCGGCGCTGCCGGCGCCGGCGCCGCCCGCGCCCGCGGCTGTGGCGGGATTCAGTCCGTGGCGCCTCAATCGCCGGTTCTTTGTCGGCGGCTTTGGGCTGGGCGCAGCGCTCTCGGGCGCGATCGCGGCGACGCTGGTGCTCGGCGTGCTGCGCGACGATCAGGAGCAGAGGATCGCGAGCGCGGTCGTGTCGGCGCATTTGCGTTCGCTCCAGCCGGGTCATCTGACCGACGTCGAAACCAGCGACCAGCACACCGTAAAGCCGTGGTTCAACGGCAAGCTCGACATGGCGCCGCCGGTCGTCGACCTCACGGCGCAAGGCTTTACCCTGATCGGCGGCCGCCTCGACGACATCGACGGCGAGGCCGTGGCCGCGATCGTTTATCGCCGCCGTAACCATGTGATCAATCTGTTTGTCGCCGACAGCCAGGGGGCCAAACAAAAGGAGATCGCCGCCGCGACGCGGCACGGCTTCAACGTCCGCCACTGGGCCGAAGGCGGCCTCGATTTCTGGGCCGTCAGCGACATCGGCGCCGCCGAACTGGACGAGTTTTGCCAAAAACTCAGACCTGCTCTGCAACCCCCTCCCCCGCGTTCATGACTGGTTTCCACGGTCGTTACCGGCTAAACCAAGCCAGGAATCGACTGCAATAAGCGCGCCGCCGGGGATGGATAAGCAGAGCCGTTCGGCGCGCTGGACGGTTTGTCCGACGCATGGATCAGCGCACCGATAGCGAACGCCGCCTGGACGCCGTGGCCGGGCGTACAGCAAAGCCGGCGGCGTGGATCGACCGGATGCGCCGGCGGCGGCGGACGATCCTGACCGTCACCGCGCTGATCATCGCCGCCATCGTCGGCGGCGTCGCCTATTGGCTCAATACCAGCGGCTATGAATCGACCGACGACGCCTTCATCGACGCCCGCACGGTGTCGATCAGCGCCCAGGTCGGCGCCGCCATCGTCGAGGTGCCGGTAACCGATAATCAGCTGGTCGAGCCTGGCGCCGTGCTGGTGCGGCTCGACGATCGGGATTTCCGGGCGCAAGTCGAAACAGCCATCGCGCAGGTCGATCAGGCCAAGGCCACCATCGCCAATATCGACGCCCAGCTCGTCGCCCAGCAGGCCCGCATCGACCAGGCCGAGAAGCAATCGGCGCAGGCGCAAGCGGCGCTGACCTTCGCCCAGCAACAAGAACAGCGCTACACCGCGCTCGTCAAAAACGGCGCCGGCACCGTCGAGCAGGCGCAACAATACTCCTCCAGTCTGTTGCAGGCGCAAGCCAACTACGCCGCGGTACAGGCCAACGCGGTGGCGACGACCAAGCAGCTTCCGGTCCTGCAAGCCCAGCGTGACGTGGCGCAGGCGCAATTGGAGCAGGCGCGCGCGAGCCAGGAGCAGGCCGACGCGAATTTGTCGCGCACGGTGATTACCGCGCCGGTTGCCGGCCGCGTGGCGCGGCTTAGCGCGGCGAAAGGCAACTACGCCGCCGTCGGCCAGGCGCTGATGATGTTCGTGCCGCGCGACGTCTGGGTGACCGCGAATTTCAAGGAGACCCAACTCTTGACGGTGCGGCCGGGCGATCCGGTCGATATCCGGATCGACACCTATCCGGATCGCCGATTCAAGGGCCACGTCGACAGCATTCAGGCCGGCAGCGGCACCGCGTTCAGCCTGCTGCCGGCCGAGAACGCCACCGGCAACTTCGTCAAGATCGTGCAGCGCGTGCCGGTCAAGATCGTGTTCGACGAGCCGCCGGACGTGCTGCTCGGACCCGGCATGTCGGTCGTGCCGACCGTCCGCACCAGATGAGCGAGCAGCGGGCGTATGCCGGGCCGCAAAGCCGCTCGGCGGCCGGCGATCGCAGCCCTTGGCTCATCGCCATCGTCGTCTCGATCGCCACCTTCATGGTGGTGCTCGACACCGCGATCGCCAACGTGTCGCTGCGCTATATCGCCGGCAGCCTCGCGGTCAGCGTCGACGAAAGCACCTGGATCGTCACCACCTATCTGATCGCCAATGCCGTCATCCTGCCGATCAGCGGCTGGCTGTCGAACGTGATCGGTCGCAAGCGCTTCTATATGATCTGCGTCGCCGTGTTCACGGTCGCATCGCTGCTCTGCGGGCTGGCCACGAGCCTTACCGCGCTGATCGTGTTCCGTATTGTACAAGGTCTCGGCGGCGGCGGCATGCCGACCAGCGAGCAGGCGATGCTCGCCGACACCTTCTCGCCGCAGCAGCGTCCGCAGGCGTTCGCCATCTACGGCATCGCCGTCATCGTGGCGCCGACCGTCGGTCCGACCATCGGCGGCTGGCTCACCGACAATTATTCCTGGCATTGGATCTTTTTCATCAACGTGCCGTTCGGCATTCTCTCGCTTGTGCTGGTGCAATGGCTGGTGGTGGAGCCGGAAGTCCTCGAACGGGAACGCGAAGAACGGCTGGCCGGCGGGCTCAAGATCGACTGGGTCGGCTTTGCGCTGATCGCGCTGACCTTCGGCAGCCTGCAATTCGTGCTCGATCGCGGCCAGATCGAAGACTGGTTTCATTCGACCACGATCGTCGTGGTCGCGACGGTCGCCCTGTGCTCGTTCATATTCTTTATTCCGTGGGAGCTCACCCGCGACGATCCGATCGTCGACATCAGGCTGCTCTGCCAACGCCAGTTCGGCATGGCGTTCGTCGTGATGCTTGCGGTCGGCGCTATCCTCTACGGCTCGAACCAGATCACGCCGCAGCTGATGCAGACCAATTTTCCCTATACGGCGATGCTGTCCGGGCTGGCGATGATGCCGGGCGGTATCGCCATGCTGCTGATGATGCCGATCGTCGGCCAATTCGCCGGCCGCGCCCAGCCGAAATACATGATCGCCATCGGCTTCACCATCATCGCGCTGGCGATGTGGTACTCGACGACGCTCGTCCCCGACGCGAGCTTCACCTATTTCGCGACGCTGCGCGTCTTTCAGACGGTCGGCATGCCGTTCATGTTCATTCCGATCAACATGGTCGCCTATACCGGGTTGCCGCAACAAAAGACCGCCCAGGGCTCGGCGCTGATCAACGTCGCCCGCAATCTCGGCGGCAGTATCAGCGTCTCGCTCGCCAACACCGAACTGGTGCAACGATCACAATTCCATCAAGCGCGGTTGATCGACAACCTGTCGCAATCGTCGCCGACTTTTCAATCGGCGATGCACAATTTGACGCAATACTTCTCGCAATTTGGCTCGCCGGCCGGCGCGCAAGGGCGTGCGATCGGCTACATCGGCCACCTGGTCGCCGATCAAGCGGCGCTGATGGGCTATATCGACATCTTTTACAGCTGGTCCATTTTCGCCGCCGTACTGGTGCCGATCGTACTTATACTCATACGGCGAATCGGCCCGGTGAGCGGTCAAGCGGCGGCCGGTCATTGATGCGCAACTGCAGTGACGCTTGACTGCAAGGACGCTTGACTACCGGCATCACCGCCTTGATCATGGGCACGCCGATGAAAAAATGCACCCGGCCCGAACGTTCTCCGGGGCAACGCGTTGGCATCGCGATGGACCACGCGATGCAAAAGCTAAAAGCGAGGCACATTAGCATGCGAAAAACGCGGGAGTGGTAACACGCGCTTTCGCCATCAAATGTCCATCGTGTATCGGCACTATTCTTGCTTAGACTTGTTACCGCTGGGTTCTGGGGGGTTACGAAAGCCCCGGACGACATGGCCGGGGGAAAGGAGTCGCCAATGTGTGACTTTAGCCTCCAAAGCGTGCGGTCGCGACCCGCAAAGGTCGGCGATAAGCTGGTGACGCGTGATTTCGGCACCGGAACGCGTGGCTTTGCCGCCTCCGACGATCTCGGTATGGCGGTGTGTTTGTTGCCAGGCACCGAATTGGCATTCGCCGGTGAGGTTGCTTGCCTGCCGGCCGGCCTGCTCGGCTGGAAGACCAAGACTATCAGCCATCAGACTGCGATCTTCCGCCAGGTCAACAAAGAGAAGTTGGCCGCGCATCACGACGCGCTCGAGTTTCCCGACGGGCGCACCGTGTTGCTGACCCTTCTTTGCGAAGGCCAGGCGGCCAGCGTGTTGCAACTTCCGGCGCAACCGAAGACCGAAGTCGAGGCCCGCGAACAGGAACGCGTCGGCTTCGTTGGTTGAAGCATAGCGGAGTGAAATGCGAAACCGGCCGCCCATGTGGCGGCCGGTGTTCTTGTCGTTCGGTTCGGCCGCGGTGCTAATGACGCGGGCCAAAGAAGCTGCGGCCGCCTAGCTCGTCGTCATCACTGCAGCGATGTCCGGCCATCATTGCGCAAATCCCGATGTTGTTGCCATTGGCGCCGGGTAGCGCGCCAGCTGCATTTGGCATTCCCGCCTTCGCTTGGTTTGCCGCCTTGCTTGTCAGAGGTTTTGCCTCATTTCTCGTGCCCGAGAGCGGCCGGCGCGCTTGATGGCCGCGCGGTCCCGGCGCCATCTCAATTTTTTTGCCCTTCGTCATTTTTTAGATCTTGCTAAATTAGCATTATCTAATATATACTGCCATGACAAAAGCACTTCAGGAGGACGCCATGCCGCGCAGCCCCATTATTCGCGCGTTCTTTGACGAGCCGACAAATACCGTGAGCTATATCGTCGCCGACCCCGTCACCAGACAGGCGGCGGTGATCGATCCGGTGCTCGACTACGATCCCAGTGCCAGCCAAGTTGACACCCGCTCGGTCGACGCGATCCTGCGCATCGTCGAGGAGCAGAGATATATCGTCGCCTGGACGCTCGAGACGCACGCCCATGCCGACCACCTGTCCGGCTCGCCCTACATCAAGGCGAAAACCGGCGCGAAGATCGGCATCGGTGAGCACATCAAGGACGTGCAGCGCATTTTCCGGCCGGTGTTCGACGCTACCGACCTCAAGACCGACGGCAGCGATTTCGATCATCTGTTCAAGGACGGCGAACGCTTCAAGATCGGCGAACTCGATGTCGAGGTGATCTACACGCCGGGTCATACGCCGGCCGACATCACCTACAAGATCGAAGACGCGGCCTTTATCGGCGATACGCTGTTCATGCCCGATTACGGCACGGCGCGCGCCGACTTTCCCGGCGGCGACGCCCACCGGCTCTACCAATCGATCCGCAAATTGCTGGCGCTTCCGCCGGCGACCCGGCTGTTCATGTGCCACGACTACAAGGCGCCCGGTCGCAGCGTCTATGCGTGGGAGACCACGGTCGCGGAAGAGCGCGAGAAAAACGTGCATGTGAAAGAGGGCGTCGGCGAAGACGCGTTCGTCACGATGCGCAACGCGCGCGACGCCACGCTTGCCGCGCCGCGGCTGTTGCTGCCGTCGATCCAGGTCAACATTCGGGCCGGCAAATTCCCGCGCGCCCATGTCAATGGCGTGAACTACCTCGCCATCCCGGTGAAGTTCAAGAACGCCGAGGCGCTGGTCAGCTGACGGAGGAACATTTTGGCTTTGCGGTTTAACGACGCGCGGGAGCTGACGGTAAAGGCTGCCGAGGCGACACGCCTTCTCACCGCCCTCGCCAACGAACATCGGTTGGCGATCCTGTGCCAACTGGTCGAAGGCGAGCGCTCGGTCGGCAAGCTCGTCGATGCCGTCGGTCTGACGCAATCGGCGCTGTCGCAGCATCTCGCCAAGCTACGCGCCGCCGGCATTGTGGCGACGCGGCGCGACGCGCAAACCATCTACTACCGGCTGGCGAGCGAGGCCGCCGGCAGCGTCATGAAAACTCTGGCCGATATCTATTGCCGACCTCGCCGGCAAAAAACTTCGCGCTAGACACTTCACACTCAACAAGGAGAAAGGCTGATGCAGATCAAATCGATCGATCCGATATCGCTGAAGAAGCGACTCGACGAGGGCAGTGCCATCCTCATCGATGTTCGCGAACCGCACGAGCACGCGCGCGAACACATCGAGGGCGCGCGGCTGGTGCCGTTATCGCGTTTCAACGCCGAGGATTTCGGCAATGTCCGCGACAAGACCGCCGTCTTTCATTGCCACAGCGGCGGCCGCACCGGCGCCAATGCGGGCCTTCTGACGTCAAAGGGTTTCCGCGACGCCTATCATTTGGGCGGCGGCATCGTGGCGTGGAAGGCGGCCGGGCTGCCGACGCAGTCGGCCCGCGCCGCCGAAGGCAAGCGCAAGCTGTTCGGGTTGTTCTAACGCCCGTTCGCACGGACGTACCGCCGTGGCTCTCTCATTGGCGCAGGATGCGCTGGCGGTGCTGTCCGGCGGTGCGGTCGGCTTTTCGCTCGGCTTGATCGGCGGCGGCGGCTCGATCCTGGCGGTGCCGCTACTGCTCTACGTCGTCGGCATCGGCGACGCGCACGTCGCCATCGGCACGAGCGCGCTCGCCGTCTCGCTCAACGCCTTCGGCAATCTGGTCGGCCATTGGCGCGCCGGCAACGTCAAATGGCCCTGCGCCGCCGTTTTCGCCGTCACCGGGATCATCGGCGCGGGGATCGGATCTTCGGTCGGCAAGCTTGTCGATGGCCAACAACTCCTGTTCCTGTTCGCGCTGGCCATGATTGCGGTCGGCATCGCCATGTTGCGCCCGCGAGCCGCGGCGGGCGATCCCGGCATCAGCATCACCCCGGCGATTGCGGTCCGCCTCGTGACGATCGGCCTCCTGGTCGGCGCCTTCGCGGGCTTTTTCGGCATCGGCGGCGGTTTCTTGATCGTGCCCGGCATCATGCTCGGCAGCGGCATGCCTATTCTCAACGCCATCGGCTCGTCGTTGTTGTCGGTCGGCACCTTCGGCTTGACCACCGCCGTCAATTACGCGGTCTCGGGCCTGATCGACTGGACCATCGCTGCTTTTTTTATCGCCGGCGGATTGGTCGGCGGTATTTTCGGCATGCGCGCCGCCATCCATCTGGCGAAAAACAAACACATGCTTACGTCTGTTTTCGCGGGCGTGATTTTCGTCGTCGCGATCTACATGTTGGTCCGCACCGGCCTGCCGCTCTGGCAGTCCCTCCACCGACAACGACTTTAACGACTTTAAGGTAAGAACGATTTAAGCGAGCACGAACATGGCACCGTCCGCCACCATTCCATGTCCGCATTGCCATACGCTCAACCGCGTCCCATCCGAACGGCGCGGCGAAGGCGGCAAATGCGGCCACTGTCACAAACCACTGTTCGCCGGACAACCGCTCAATCTCGACACCGCGCATTTCGATCGCCACGCCGGCGCGCCGGATTTGCCGTTGCTGGTCGATTTCTGGGCGACGTGGTGCGGGCCCTGCCGCGCCATGGCGCCGGTGTTCGAAGCGGCCGCCAAAGAGTTCGAGCCGCGTCTGCGCTTCGCCAAGGTCGATACCGACGCCGAGGGACAGCTCGCCGCGCGTTTTCATATCCAGGCGATCCCGACCATGATCCTCCTGCGCGGCGGACGCGAAGTGGCGCGCCACTCGGGCGCCATGCCGACGGGAACCCTACGCGCCTGGATCGAGCGGCACCTCGCCGCCTAAAGCGTGTTTCGAAGGAATGAAAGCGCCGGTCGACTTCGATCGGGAAACGCCGGGCTTATGCTGCCGGCATTTTGATCTTGCCGATATCGAGAATTTTCATCACCACTTTTTCGTAATAAGGCTCCGTGGTACCGGCACGGACCTTGTGCAAGAAGTATTTTTCGAACGCCACTTTCGCGACATGCACCCAGCGTCCGCTCGACGCCCAATTGACGTTGCGCGGCGGATTTTGCGGCATGGCAACGAACGCCACCCCGGAATCGCCGAAGTCGGCGAGACAAATCGCGTTCCACGTCGCTTCGTGCGTCGTCTCCCGGTCGCGCACCAACTGACCGATATTGAGCGCCGTTGCCGTCACCATCGATTCGATCATGTAGCCGGTTTTCGGCACGCCGACCGGCACCGGCGTTTGCTCCAGCGGCGCAATGGCGATGCAGACGCCGACCCCGAACACGTTGCGGAATTTTGGATTGCGCTGATGCTTGTCGACGATAATGAAGCCGCGCGGATTGGTCAGGCCCTCGATGCCCCGCACCGCCGCGATGCCGCGGAAGGCGGGAATCATCATCGAGAACTTGAACGGCACCTCGTGCGTTCTTTTCGGCTTGCCGTCCTCGTCGACTTCGCTGACATACATTTTATCGGTGTCGATCTTGTCGACCTTGGCGTTGACGATCCATTTGATGTGACGCTGGCGCATCTCGGATTCGAGCACGCCCTTGGTATCGCCGACCCCGCCGACGCCGAGATGACCGATATAGGGCTCGGCGGTCACGAAGGTCATCGGCACCTTGTCGCGGATGCGCCGTTTACGGAGATCGGCGTCCATGATCATGGCGAACTCGTAGGCCGGACCGAAGCAAGACGCGCCTTGGACGCCGCCGACCACGATCGGACCGGGATTCTTGCAGAATTCCTCCCACCGTTGATTGGCCGCCGTTGCATGATCGACGTCGCAGATCGAATTGGTATTGCGCTGCGGCCCAAGCCCTTCGATTTCATCGAAGGCCAGTTCCGGTCCGGTCGCAACGACCAGATAATCGTACGCCATCGACGAGCCGTCGCCGAGTTCGATGCGATTTTCGCCTGGATAAACCCGCTTGGCGCCAGCGTCGCTGAATCCGACGCCGTGCCGTAACATCACCGGCGCGAGGCCGATGGTGATGTCGTCCTTGGCGCGCCACTTCACGGCGACCCAGGGATTCGACGGTGTGAATTGGAAAAACGGCTTGTTGGAGATGAGCGTGATGCGGTCTTCCCTGCGCACCGCCTTCTTTAGTTCATAGGCGCATGACACGCCGCCGATGCCACCACCAATCACAACGATGTGAGACATGATATTCCCTCCCTCGGCCGGGCGTTAGCCTCAGCTCTTTTCTATTGTAGAAATCCTTGATTGAATCAGACGGGAGCAACGCAGCCGGTGCATTGATCCATATCAATTAAAGATGTGGTGGCTGGCGCGTGAGATTGACATCGGAGCAACATCGAGGGAGCAACATTGACGGAGCGACATCGACCGCCGAACGAGGGACGGCTAGCCCGAAGGGGTAGCGTGGGGTGCTGTGTCGCTGGGTCGTTCGGCGCGCCGCCTGCTGGCGATCACGCGCCGCCGCCGGGGACGAAGCAGCGGATATAGACGATGCCGCCGGTTTCGCTGTACCAGACGACTGCATCGCCGGTGGGATTGCCGGAATCCTCCACCACAGCCTCCGGCGGCACCATCATCCAGTCGCCGTTGATCGGCACCCAATATTTGCTCGCGCGCATGTCGTAATCGGTACGGTGCCCGTCGGCGATGTCGCAGCACGGCACACCGGCGTGGGATTTGACGCTTTTGAACCAGGCGCGGATTTCAGGCGGCACATTGCCGAACTGCCCGTTGTCGCGGGCCAAAGTCATGGTCGGCAAGGCTGCCGCCAGCACGACCGGTGTGAAGAGCAGCAGTGCCGCAAACGTCGTTCGACAACTCATAAAATTCTCCCGAACGCTTGAGCAGCGCCGATTGTTGCTCCGGCATTGTCGTCCAGGCGTCGCTCGTCGATTTCAACGTCGCAATTTCACGTTCGTTCCGTGCATGATAGCCATGCCGGCCGGGCATCAGATAAAGGCGGCACGCCATGCGCCGGCGATGTTTTTGCCGCGCATCGGCTCGGAATGCCTACTGCTGCCGCGTTATTGCCCGCTCGGTGCGACTTTTCGGGGCGCCGCTATCTTGAGGCAAAGTGGCCACCGCTCAAGCTGTCAGCGGGCGGCCCTGAGCCACTCTTAATTTAAATAGTATAGTCTTTGCGGTGCCATTGACGGCGGACGGCGGCGTCGAGCCGTCGTTTCATTCTCACTTGGATTGGCGAAGCCGTTCAAACAGTCCTTTCACCGCAATCAATCAATGCAGGACGATCCCAAGCAATCCGGAGCCGAAGCGCCCGCCGTCTCCGCGGCGTCGGGCGGCGGCGAGTCTTGGCCGCCCACGCCGTCGGCACGTGTGCTGTTCTGGACCGTGTTTCCCTCGGTCATGCTGCCGATGTTTCTTGCGGTCGCCGATCAGACGATCGTCGCCACGGCCTTGCCGGCGATCGCTTCGGATCTTGGCGACGTCGAGCGCATCTCCTGGGTGGTGGTGTCCTATCTGATCGCCAACACCATCGCCGCGCCGGTCTATGGGCGCCTTGGCGACTCCTTCGGCCGGCGCGCGATGATTCTGGCCGGGCTCGCCCTGTTCATGGCTGGGTCGGTGCTGTGCGCGCTTGCGCCCAGCATCGGATTTCTCACCGCCGCGCGCGTGCTGCAGGGTTTCGGCGGCGGCGGACTTATGACCTTGTCGCAGGCATTGGTCGGCGAAACCATTCCGCCGCGCGAACGCGGGCGGTATCAGGGCTATCTTGCCGGCGTGTCGGTCGCTTCCAGCACGTTCGGGCCGGTCGCCGGCGGCTATCTCACCCAGGCTTTCGGTTGGCAGTCGATCTTTCTCGTCAACGTGCCGCTCGGGCTCGTTGCGGTCGCTCTGGTGTTGCGGCTCAAGACGCGGCCCGCCGACTGGCGCCGGACGAGCTTCGACGTGCCCGGCCTGGTGTTGTTCACCCTGTTCGTCAGTCCGGTCATCCTGGCTCTCGAACAGGTGCAGCGGATGGCGCCGAACGCATTGCCGATGATCGTCGGCTTATTGGCATTCGGAATGGTGTCGCTCTTGGCGCTGATCTGGCAGGAGCGGCATGCCATCGCGCCGCTCATTCCGCCGGCGCTGTTCCGCGAACCGTCGGTGTGGCGCGCCGACGGCTTGGCGGCCTGCCACGGCGCCGCCTTGGTGTCGGCGATCACATTCCTGCCGATTTATCTGCGGGCGGTCCGCGGCGCGTCGCCGGCCGAGACCGGCCTGCTGATGTTGCCGATGATGTTCGGCATCGGCATCGGGTCGCTGGTCACCGGCCAATTGGTAACGCGGACCGGCCGCACCGCCGCATTTCCGTCCTATGGCCTTGTCGGAGCGACGGCCGGATTGTTGTTCATCGCTTTTTGGCTGCCGCGTCTCAGTCTTTCGGGGCTGCCGTGGATCTTTGGCGTCACCGCCTGCTTCATGGGCACGGTCATGGGCGTCGTCCAGGTCACGATCCAAGCCGTCGCCGGGCAACGGATGCTGGGCACCGGCGCGGCGATGGTGCAATTTTCCCGCTCGGTCGGCGCCGCCTTCGGCACCGCCACGGTCGCGGCGGTTTTGTTTTCAGTCATCGCGGCGAGCGATCAAGAGACGGCAAAGTTGTTCGGCGCCATGATCGACCACGGACCGGACGCCATTGCGGCGCTGGCGCCGGCGCGGCAAGCGGTCATCCAAAGCGAAATCGGCGAAGCCTTCCGCGCCGCTTTCGTCACCATCGCGGCCTTCACCGCCGTCGGCGCGTGGCTTGCCTTCTCGATGCCGCTGCGGCGGGTGTAACGGTTCGAGACGAGAGGATGACGTGACCAAAATCCTGCTGACGCGTCATGGCCACATCGAAGGCATCAAGCCCGAACGGTTTCGCGGCCGCGAGCCGCTCGCCCTCACCGACCAGGGCCGTGCCGAGGCCGCGGCCGTCGCCCGGCGCATCGCCGCCGCGTGGCGGCCGAGCCGCATCTATACGAGCCCGATGGATCGCAGCGTGAAGACGGCAGCCGCCATCGCAGAAGCGAGCGGCCTCGCCGCCGCAGAGATCTGCGACGATCTCAACGACATCGACTACGGCGCCTGGCAGTTCAAAACGTTCGCTGATGCGGAGGCCGAGAATCCGGCGCTGTTTGCCGCCTGGTTTGGGAGCCCGCAGCTCGTTCGCTTCCCCCAGGGCGAGGCCCTGCAAGACCTTGCGGCGCGGACCGCCAATGCCGTGCGATACGTGCTCTCGCGACATCCCGACGATACGATCGTTCTGGTCGGCCATGACAGCGTGAACCGCGCTTTGTTGCTGCAATTCCTCGATTTGCCGCTGTCGTCCTACTGGCGCTTGGCGCAGAGCCCGTGTTGCGTCAATGAGATCGATATCGACGCCGCAAGGGTCCGCATCCAGCGGCTCAACGAAACGCATCATCTGGAGAAAACATCGGCCTGAGGTTGCCACGCGGCAAGAGTTTGGCCGCGCCGAACGCTCCATCGACTAGGCGGCATTCTCCAGTGGAATCCAGACCTCGACGCCACCAAGGCCGGTTTGCGGATCAAATGACTCAAGATACCGTTCGAGGCTTGGACCGTCGGCACCCTTGCGGCCGTGAGTCGGAAGCCAATCGTTCCAGATAGCGGAATAAGTCTCGCCGAGCGTAGAAACGTGGCCCGAATGCCTGAAAACGGCGTAGTGCTGCGCCGGAATACGGAATTGATTGAGGCCTTTCGGCAGTTCGGAGACTTTGGACACTTCCACCGCGGCGACGTATTCAAAATTTCCGTCGTCATCCATGTTGGTACTGACCCCGAGCGGGATCGGCTGCACCTTGTCGGGAATTTCCGCGTAGCGCTTCATGAAGCGCTGCCATTGCCCGGGAATGCCTTGGGGCGCGCCGAACGAATGACGTTCGGCAAGACCGACGACGAGCATCGGCGGGGACGAAACCATTCGCGGCTGGTCGAGCGCGAAGCCGGTCTTTTCGGGGGCTTTCATGGGTCTGATCATAGCTAAATGCTCCACGGTCTGGTTTTTCCGAACCATTTCGGGTGTCGTGCCGAACTGAGCGCGAAACGCACGCGAGAAGGCTTCGTGCGATCCGTAGCCGGCATCGAGCGCAAGGTTGAGAATGTCCGGCGCATGGCCCGACGCCAAAGATTGTGCCGCTTCGGTCAAGCGGCGTGCGCGAACGTATTGCATCACGGAGAAGCCCGTGGCCTGGCCAAAAGCATGCGCCAGGTGAAATTGCGACACGCCGCACGCGTCGGCAAGATCGCTCAGTGTCAGCGGCCGATCCAGATGACGTTCGATGGCCCACAGGGCCTTGTTGGTCAGCATGGTAATGCCGCCGGTTACGTGATGTTTCGATGCGCGAAGTCTATGGACTTTGCGGCTGGCCCGCTTGATCCGGATTGCGGTTTATCGGAACGCGGGAAGAGATCGCAGTTTTAGGACTCCGCAGCGACGAAATGCGTGACCTTGGGCTCGCCGTGCAAATGGAAGCGGTCGACGGCATCCTGCACGACACGATCGGCGTTGGTGACGCGTTCGTGCTGACGTAAATGCTCCATCCAGGATTCGACCAGAAACGTCTCGAGCATGCGCCCGTCTTCGGCGGTGTCTTCGAAAATGCCCCAGGCATAGGCGCCGTCGCGACGCCGCGCGTGTTCGAGCCTGGCGATCGCCTCGAGAAACGGCTCCCGGTCCTGCGGGCGGATGCGGTACTCGACCGTCACCAGCACCGGCCCGCGATCACTGGCGATGCTTTGTGTGGTGATCGGCGCCGGCCAATGCATCGACGGCGACAGGTCGACGCCGGCGCTGGTTTGCAGCTTAAAGCGCCAGGTCAGCGGGATGGCGGCGACCGCGCCGGCAGCGGCGAGAAAATGCGCCGCCGGCAATCCGAGCCACGCGGCAACCTCGCCCCACACCGCGCTGCCGAGCGTCAGGCAGCCGAAGAACACCGTGGTGTACAAGGCAAGCCCGCGCCCGCGCACCCAATCGGGCAGCGCGACCTGTGCGGAGACGCTCAGTGTCGCCAGCGAAGCGATCCACGACGCGCCGGCGATGAGGCTCGCGGCGAGCGCCATCCCCGGCTCGCGGGCGAGCCCGTAAAGCACCATCGCCAGCGCCTGGCCGAGCGCACCGAGCGCCATCAGGCGGTTCGGCCCCAGTGTCGATTTCAGCCACGGCAGGAAGAACGCGCCGCCGACGGCACCGGCGCCGATGACGCCGAGGAGCACGCCGTAAAGGCCGGGTCCGCCGGCAATCTGGCCGCGGGCGACCAGCGGCAAGAGCGCCCAATAGGCGCTGGCGAACAGAAAAAACCCGATGGCGCGCACCAGCGTGCAGCGTAGGGGAAAATTATGCCGCGCATAGCGAAGGCCGGTCAGCATCGCCCGGCCGAAGCGCTCCGCCGGCAACAGCGTGCGCGGTCCGCGCGCTTCGCGCCACCACACCAGCGCGCCGACGATGCCGAGATTGGAAATGGCGTTGAGCCAGAACGGCGCGACAATGCCGAACGCCGAAATTATCGCGCCACCCAGCGCCGGGCCAAGCGCGCGCGAGATATTGACGCCGACGCTGTTGGCGGCGATGGCGGCGGAGAGATCGTCCTTCGGAACAAGCTGCGGCACCACGGCTTGCCAGGCGGGCGACGTCAATGCCCCGGCGGCACCGAGCACGAGCGTGAACACCAGCAAATTGACCGACGTGGCCAGGCCAAGCCCGACCATCACCGCATAGATCGCCGCCAGGGCCGTGTACAGCGACTCGACCACGATCAAATATTTGCGCTTGTCGAAAATGTCGGCGAGCGCGCCGGCAGGTATGGCGAACAAACAAATCGGCAAAGAGCTTGCCGCCTGCACCAGCGCGACGATCAACGGATCGGGATTGAGGCTGGTCATGAGCCAGCCCGAGGCGGCGCTGTACATCCAGCCGCCGACGTTGGAAACCACCGTCGCCGTCCATATCACCGTGAACGCGGTGTGGCGGAACGGCGCCGCGAATGACGCGGATCGGGCTGGCGCGGCGCTGGCGGTGCTCATACCGCAACACGACGCAACGGGCGGCCAGCTTCGTCACGCGAACGTGTCCTTTCGCTTTGGCCGGCGGACACTGCGCAACACTCCTCTGCGTTGACGCGATTGTGGAGCGGAATATAGGGTTGCCGCCACGCCTCTGTGAAGAAGGCCATACCAATCAAAGAGCGAGGGGAGGTTCACATGCCCAAGGTCAAGGCGAACGGCATTACCATGAACTACGAGCAGCAGGGGACGGGCGAGCCGCTCGTGCTCATTCCTTATCTGGCAGCCGACAACGCCTGCTATGCCTTTCAGGTCGCCGACTATGCCAAGCATTTTAACTGCATCTCGGTCGACCCGCGCGGCGCCGGCGAGACCGACAAGCCGGCCGGCGCCTATTCGATGGAGTTGTTCGCCGACGATGTCGCTGCCTTCATGCAGGCGATCGGCGTGGAGCGCGCCCATGTGAGCGGCCTGTCGCTCGGCGCGGCGACCGGACTATGGCTCGCCGGCAAATATCCGCAGCGCGTCAAATCGCTGTCGCTGCACAGCGGCTGGACCAAATCCGACCCGTTTCTCAAAGTCGTGGTCGAAGGCTGGCGGACCATCGCCAAAGGCTTGGGCAATGTCACGGACATGATCATCCAAGGCATCTTTCCGTGGTGCTTCACGCCGGAGCTTTATGCGGCCAAGCCGGACTATATCGATCAACTCGCGGCCTTCGTGCGGAGCCGGCCGAAGCAGCCACCGGACGCGTTCATCAGCCAGTCGAGCGCCGTGATCAGCCATGATGCGCTGGACCAGCTCGCCCGCATCAAAGCGCCGACGCAAATCACCTTTGGTCGCCACGATCTTGTGACGTCGACGCGCTTCGCCGACGCCATGAAGAACGGCATCAAGGGCAGCGAACTCGCGATATTCGAGGCCTGCGCGCACGCGCCGATTTACGAAAGCGTCTCCGAGTTTAACGAGAAGACATTGGCGTTTCTCAACCGCCAGACCGGTTAGGCATCGACACTTCGACGAGTGCAGAAAACGGGTGGCCTGACGCTCGTCGTGATGGTGGACTAAAGATTGCCGGTATTGGAGCGCCGCAAAAGCGGAAATGCGCGCGTCTCTCGCCACGGAGGCGAACGCATGAACGCTGTTACGAAGGTCGCGGCCGCCGGCGTAACATCGCCAGCGGAGCGTGTTGCAAGCTACGATTGGGACGCCGTCGGCGGCGACCTCAATGCGTTCGGCTGCGCTGTCCTGCCGAAGCTGCTCGACGCCGACGAATGCCAAAATCTCGCTTCGCTCTATCCGCAGGAACAGCATTTCCGCAGCCACATTCACATGGCGCGGCACGGTTTCGGCAAAGGCGAATACCGCTATTTCAAATATCCCCTGCCAGAGGTCGTCGGCGCGCTGCGCGCCGCGCTCTATGCGCACATCGTGCCGTTCGCCAACGCCTGGAACAAGCGGATGAATATCGCCGCGCGCTATCCGAACGCGCACGCCGACTATCTGGCGACCTGCCACGCCGCCGGACAGCTCCGCCCGACGCCCCTGCTGCTGCAATACGGGCCCGGCGATTTCAATTGCCTGCATCAGGACCTGTATGGCGATCTCGCTTTCCCGCTGCAGGCCACCGTCCTGCTCTCGGCGCCGGACCGCGACTTTACCGGTGGCGAATTCGTGCTGACGGAACGGCGGCCGCGCATGCAAAGCCGGGTCGAAGTGGTCGCGCTCGCGCAAGGCGACGCCGTCATCTTCGCTGTTCACAACCGCCCGGTGCAAGGCACCAGAGGCGCTTACCGTGTCGATCTGCGCCACGGCGTCAGCCGGCTGCGTTCCGGCCGGCGCCACACGCTCGGCATCATCTTCCACGACGCGAAATAATCGGAGCTTCCGCGCTTGACGGCCGCTGGCCGGCGCTTTCGCGCGTCGGCTGGCGCGATGCCGGTCGCACCGCTATAGCTTCGGCATTCGTCTTTATCGCAGAGCCGTCGACATGCCGAACGAAGCGACACCGACCGCCGCCCCGCAATCGGGCCGCGCCATCATCACCATCATCGGGTCCGATCGCGTCGGCATCATTGCCGGGATCGCCAACGTGCTCGCCGACGCCAACGTCAATATTCTCGACATCAGCCAATCGGTCATCCGCGAATTCTTCACCATGATCATGATGGTCGATCTCGCCGGAGCGGCGGTTTCCTTTCATGCCCTGAGCGAGCGGCTGCCGCACAAGGGAGCAGAGCTCTCGGTGCGGGTCGAGATTCAGCGCGAGGAAATTTTCAAGGCCATGCACCGCGTGTAAGCGCGCCGATCGCGGTTGCCCCGCAAACTCGCAACCGACGCCGTAGAGGATCGACCGAACGATGCGCCATCTCAATTTCTCCGGCGAGGAGATCCTCGAAACCATCACCATGGTGCGGACCGAGCAGCTCGATATCCGCACCATCACGGTCGGCATCAGCTTGCTCGACTGCGTGAGTGACAGTTGCGAAGGTTTGTGCCGCAACGTCTACGCCAAGGTCGAACGCGTCGCGCGCGATCTGCGCCGCGTCAGCGCCGACATCTCGCAGGAATACGGGCTGCCGATCATCAACAACCGCATCGCGGTGACGCCGGTATCGCTAATCGCCGGCCGCTCCGATCCGCAGGATTTGTTGCGGGTGGCGCAAACGCTCGATCGCGCGGCGCACGACGTCAATGTCGATTTCATCGGCGGCTTCTCCGCGCATGTGGAGAAAGGCATGACGCAGATCGATGCCAATCTTTTTGCCGCCATCCCCGAAGCGCTGGCGGCAACCAAACGCGTCTGCGCGTCGGTCAATGTCGGCTCGACCCGCGCCGGACTGAACATGGACGCCATCGCCGCCATGGGCGGCATCGTCAAGCGCACGGCTGCGCTCACTGCTGACGCAAGCTCGATCGGCTGTGCCAAGCTCGTCGTGTTCTGCAACGCGGTCGAAGACAATCCGTTCATGGCCGGCGCGTTTCACGGCGCCAGCGAGCCCGAATGCACGGTCAATGTCGGCGTCAGCGGCCCCGGCGTCGTGCTGCGCGCCATCAAGGCCGCCGGCGACGCCGATTTCGGCACGCTGGCGTCGGTCATTCGCCGCACCGCGTTCAAGATCACGCGCGCCGGCGAATTGGTCGGGCGCACCGCTGCAAGCCGGCTGGGCCTGCCCTTCGGCATCGTCGACCTCTCGCTCGCGCCGACGCCCGCGGAGGGCGACAGCGTCGCGCGCATCCTGGAAGAGATCGGCTTGGACAGCGTCGGCACCCACGGTTCGACCGCGGCGCTGGCGTTGCTCAATGACGCGGTGAAGAAGGGCGGCGCCATGGCGTCGAGCCATGTCGGCGGCCTCTCGGGCGCCTTCATCCCGCTGTCGGAAGACGCCGGCATGATCGAAGCCGCCGAGCGCGGCTTCATCACCATCGACAAGCTCGAAGCCATGACCGCGGTCTGCTCGGTCGGGCTCGACATGATCGCGATTGCCGGCGACACGCCGGCGGAAACGATCGCGGCGATCATCGCCGACGAAGCCGCGATCGGCATGATCAACAAGAAGACCACGGCGGTGCGGCTCAATCCCGGCGGTCGGCAAAAACGTCGGCGACTGGGTCGACTTCGGCGGCCTGCTCGGCCGCGCGCCGGTCGTCCCGGTCAACACGCGTTCGTCGCGCCGGCTGATCGCGCGCGGTGGCCGGATACCGGCGCCGCTGCAAGCGCTGATCAATTAGCTCGCGTCGATGACGAGCAGCGCTTGTTTGCTTCGTTGGCGTGTGCGCAGATCGTGATGAACCTGCTGATTCGCATAGGTGGAAGCCATGACCGCGCCAAACGGCGGTCTGCTGCGAGCCACGCTTATTCTGTTTGCATTGATGCAGACAATACCTGCCGCGGCGAGCGATTGGCCACTTCGGACATCGGCGCCGGCCTGGACTTGGTCGGGCTTCTATCTCGGTGGCCACGTCGGCGCGCTGGGCGGCACAACGACGTTCTCCGATCCATACGGACCTTCGGTGTTCGGCGACAAGGTCACCACCAACGGATTTCTGATGGGTCTTCGGTTCGGCTACAATTGGCAGGTGGCGCCGCGATGGGTCGTTGGCGTGGAGGCTGACGCCAGCTATCTCGATGCCAACGGCACCGACACATGCCTGCAAGCCTCGCCGACGTTGCTCGGATCGAATTGCCAGGTCGCGCCGCGCGTGCTGGCGACATTGGCCGGCCGTCTCGGCTTTCTCGTCGACCCGCAGGGCCGTACGCTGGTCTTTGGCAAAGCCGGCGCCGCGTGGACCGATAGCGACATAACGATAAGTCCCAACAATTCGTTCTCAACCGCAACGTTCCCCGGCGCCATCGCTCCGGGCGCACCGACGACCGCGAGCACCAATGCGTGGGGCGGGACGGTCGGCGCCGGCATCGAGCGCGCGCTCACGCCGACCTGGTCGCTCAGTTTGGAATACGACTATTATCGTTTTGCTACGACCCACGTTTCGACTCCGAACACGATCAACGTGACGCCGGGTGCGATCTTCACCGCGATTGCCGGCAGCACTTCGGGAGTGACACCGGATATGCACATGGTCAAGCTCGCGGTGAACTATCACTGGGCCGCGGACCCGGGAGCGGCATGGGCCGATGCACCCGCTCTCGCGATCGCCGCAATGCCTGTTAAGGCTCGGCCGATTCCAATGACGCAAGGATGGGACGTCGAGGCCGGGGGCCGCTACTGGTACAGTATCGGCAAGTCAAAAAACACCAGTGGCAGCGGCAGTCTCGCGTCTCAGTTGCCCTACGACAACATGACGGGTCACTCGGGCGAAGTGTTCGCCCGCCTCGACACGCCGTCGGACGTGTTCGTGAAAGGATTTGCCGGCGCCGGCGCCATCACCGCCGGAAAGCAGAATGACGAGGACTGGGGCCTGCTTGAAGGCACTGCGCCAATCGTCGCCCCCACGGCCTTCGAGGTGACAGCGTCCAATGTCTCCGGCTGGCTTCAACTATGCCGCCGCCGACGTCGGATACAATGTGATGCACAACCGCGATTACCGGATCGGGCCGTTCGTCGGTTACAGCTATTTCCACGAAACCATGAATGCGAGCGGTTGCACGCAACTGGTGTTGCCAGGCTCCGTTTGCGACCCGCCGATACCGTCAAACATACCGAGCATCTCGCAGGACGACACGTGGCAGTCGCTCCGCGTCGGTGTTTCAGCTCAAACGACGATATGGGACCGTCTCGTGATCGATAGCGATCTGGCCTATTTGCCGTACGCTCATTTCAGCGGTCTCGACACCCATTGGCTGCGACAGCCGGTTGCTTATTACCCCCAGCGGGGCACCGGGCGCGGCGTTCAAGCCGAGCTCATGCTGTCTTATCGGTTCACCGACAATCTCACCTTCGGCCTCGGCGGACGCTACTGGGCGATGTGGAGCACCGAGGCCAGCCAGAGCTGCCATGGCGGCTGCGATCTGAACGCGCCGCCACCTCAGTCGACCTCGCTCCCGCCAAGCCCGTTTACGACTGCTACCCAACGCTACGGCACGTTCGTGCAGATGAGTTATCGATTCAGTCCGCATTTATAGTTGGCTGTGGATTGGCGCCAAACACCGGCGGCTGGTGTGCGGACCGCCAATTCCGACTGATGAGGA
Organism: uncultured Alphaproteobacteria bacterium; assembly: GCA_963829395.1. Classification (GTDB taxonomy): domain Bacteria; phylum Pseudomonadota; class Alphaproteobacteria; order Rhizobiales; family Xanthobacteraceae; genus BOG-931. Next base: position 272,725 of record CAWHHX010000016.1, read on the forward strand.
CACGACCTCCGCAGCCGCGAGCGCGCAGCCGCGGATCATCCCGGCGGCTTATGCGCCAGCCAGCGGCCCGCCTCCGCGGCGGCGAACAGCTCGGCGAGCGCCGCATTCACCACCGTCGGCTCCTCGCTGGTGATGGTGTGGCCGGAGCGCGGAACGACCAACAACCCCGCGGTCGGCACGGTGCGTTTGAGAAACAAGCTGCCCTCGAGGCAGCTATCGTCTTCGTCGCCGACGATGACCAGAAGCGGCACCGAGAAGCGTTTGAGATCCGCTTCCATATCCCACAGGGTCGGGCGCTTGGCCTGCACCATCGACATGGTCAGCGCATGGCCTAGCGCCGAATGCTCCGCCAGCATGCGGGCGAATTCGGCAAAACCGCGCGGGTCCTTATATTTGTGGGTCTGGCGCGTCGGCGTGTCGGCATAGCTTGCGGCGGCGGTGGCGATGTCGTTGTCGGTAAAGAGCTTGGCGTTCTCGGCCGCGACCTTGCGCATCGCCGCGCGCGCGGCCGGGTCGGCCACCGAGCCCCAGCCGCAGCCGGCCGCGGTCACCGAGATGCAACGCTCGCGATGGCGGATGCCGACATGCAACGCCGTATAGGCGCCCATGGAATGGCCGACGACGTGCGCCTTGGCGATGCCGAGCGCGTCCATCAGCGCGATGACGTCGCCGCGGGCGATGTCCTGACCGTAGCGCGCCGGATCGTCGGGCACGTCCGACGGCGGATAGCCGCGCGCCGAAAAGGTGACGCAGCAATGCGAGCGCGAGAAGGCGCGCATCTGCGGCTCCCAGGTCCGGTAGTCGCCGGCGAATTCATGGACGAAAACCACCGGCGTGCCGGTGCCGGCTTCCTCGTAATAGAGCTGGGTGCCGTCCGGGCTTTTGATCTTGGGCATGCGATCTCTCAGCTTGACCGACTTTGGCCTAGGCCGCTTGCGGCAGCAAGTCGAGCTCGCTGATTTGCGTCACCGGCTCGGGCAGCTGGCCGCCATTCATGTCGTAACCGATGGCGCGCAAGACGCCGCGCGCCGGATTTATCGCGACTGCGAGCCGCGTGTAGGGATTGAGCACCGGCTCGCGCAGCCAGTCGAAGGCGCCGACCGCCACGGCGCCGTCCCATGCCGCGAGCGACTCGCGGCGCGCGCGGCTCACCCTTGCCGCCTCGGCAAACGAGCTCACCAGGAACCGGCGGGTGCCGATGCGCCCTTCCCAACCCGGCCGGCACGGTACCCAATCATTGGCGGCGCTGGTCTCGTCGTTGCGGGTGATGAAATCGGTTTCAGTCCGCTCGATGACGCAACGTTCGTCGGCCGCGCAGCCGACCAGCGTGTAGATCACCGACCGGGACAGCGGCGTCGTTTCCAGCATCGTCCGCGCGGCGCGATAGTCCTCACAGACCTCGAACGCCTGACGCAGCAATTGATCAGGCGGCATGCGATCGGCGCCGGCCCAAACGGTCGCGGCGTTGGCGGCAAAGTCGTACGGCCGCAACCAGCGATGCCGCGTCCGGCGCCACATCGGCGCTTGATTGATGCACGCGGCAAAGCGTTGCGGCGCCGTCGCCGTGAGCACGCCGACATAGCCGGGCCAGGTCACGCTGACAAAATCGCCGGCCTGCCCGCTCATGTGCGCCAACTCGGTGTGGCGGCCGAGACCCTCGAACGGCCAATCGAGGGTGCGCAGGAGCCACGGCGCGCCGCCTTGCTCGCAGGCGAGCGACGTGCACCCCCATTGCATCGAGGCGTTCAACAGCCACACGCCGGAAAAGTCGAGCGCTTGCGCGATGTGCTCAATCTCATGCACGTAAGGCGAACGCGAGCGGATCAGCCAGCGTTGCGACATCCGGTCGAGCGACGGCACCAGCGGGCGCGCCGCGCGCGGAAAAATGCCGAGACACGCATCGCGCAGCGCGCGCGCCTTGGCCGGATTTTGCAGCGCGTGACGCATCGGGCCGCCGTCGCGCACGTCAACAACGGGAATGGCCGGTAGCGGCGTGGTCATCGCAACGTCATCTACCTTCATCGTCGAACTCGTAGCCGGACTTTCTGGCGCGTCCATGTCGCGACCGTGGCGACGCGTCAAGGGCGTGCCGATGGCCGCCCCTCTTGCTGCCGCGAAAAAACCGCGGCAATGCTTGCGTCACGCGCGTCCGGGACCCAATTACAACCCATTGCGCCCCGTCCTGACCCGACTGTGAAAGCGAGCAGCCCATGAACGACCGCAAGAGCTTACCAAGACGTTCCCTCGGCTCGTCCGGCATCGCGGTATCCGCCATCGGGCTCGGCTGCATGTCGCTGTCCGGCGCCTACGGCAAGAGCAATGACGACGACGGCATAGCGGTCATCCACGAAGCGCTGGATCAGGGCATCACGCTGCTCGACACGTCCGACATGTATGGCTTCGGCCACAACGAAGAGTTGGTCGGCAAGGCCATCAAGGGCCGGCGCGACGGCGTGGTGCTGGCGACCAAGTTCGGCAATCTCGGCGCCGGCGGACCGAAGATCGCCGACGGCCGGCCCGAATACGTCATCAGCGCGTGCGAGAAGAGCCTCAAGCGGCTCGGCGTCGAGGTCATCGATCTTTACTATCAGCACCGGGTCGATCCGACCGTCCCAGTCGAGGATACTTTCGGCGCCATGACGCGGCTGGTCGAGCAAGGCAAGGTCCGTACGCTTGGCATCAGCGAGGCGCGTCCGGAGACCATCCGCCGCGCGCACGCGGTTCACCCGCTCGCCGCCGTGCAAAACGAATTTTCGCTGCTCTACCGCACCGAAGCCGAGGAGACGTTGCGCACGACACGCGCGCTGGAAATCAGCTTCGTCGCCTATTCGCCGCTCGGCCGCGGCCTGCTGGCCGGGGCCGTCGCGAGCCAAGCCGACCTCGGCGAAGGCGATGGACGCCGCCGCTTTCCGCGATTTGCGCCGGAGAATCTCAGCCATAACATGACCCTGGTGCAACGCATCAAGGACATCGCGCGGGCGAAGCAATGCACGCCCGGCCAATTGGCGCTGGCATGGTTGCTGGCGCAAGGCGACGATATCGTGCCGATCCCCGGCACCAAGCGCAAAGAGCGGCTGATGGAAAATATCGGCGCGCTCGCGGTCGACCTGACCGAGGACGACCTGGCGCAAATCTCCGAGGCGATCCCAGTGGGTGCGGCGGCCGGCTTGCGCTATCCTGAGGCGCAGATGAAAAGCGTTTATCTGTGAAGCGCCGCACGCGCCTTGGTTTGAGGACATGATGGAAACAGTGAAACTCGGGCGGACCGGACCGGCCGTGAGCGCTTTGGGGCTCGGCTGCATGGGCATGTCGCCCGGCGTTTACGGTCCGTCGGACGAAGCCGAAGGCATCGCCACCATCCGCGCCGCATTGGACGCCGGCATTACGCTAATCGACACCGGCGATTTTTACGGCATGGGCCACAACGAGATGCTGATCCGCCGGGCGCTTGATGGCGTGCCTCGCGATCGCGTCGTCATCTCGGTGAAATTCGGCCCGCTGCGCGATCCGGCGGGTGCGTTCACCGGCGTCGACGGCAGGCCGCAGGCGGTCAAGAATTTCCTGGCCTATTCATTGCGTCGTCTCGGCACCGATTACATCGATATCTATCGTCTCTCCCGCCTCGATCCGACGGTGCCGATCGAAGATACCATCGGCGCCATCGCCGACATGATCCGCGCCGGCCATGTGCGCCATGCCGGCTTGTCGGAACTCGGCGCCGGCACCATCCGGCGCGCGCACGCGGTGCATCCGATCGTCGACTTGCAGATCGAATATTCGCTGATGAGCCGGGGCATCGAGAAGGCGATCTTGCCGACGACGCGCGAACTTGGCATCAGCGTCACTGCCTATGGCGTGCTGTCGCGCGGTTTATTGAGCGGCCGCCTGCCGGCCGCCGGCACCAAAGGCGACATCCGCATCGTGCGCATGCCGCGTTTTCAAGAGGGCAACGTCGAACAGAACCTGCGCCTCGTCGAAGCGCTCCGCCAGATCGGCCAGGGAAAAGGCGCGACCCCGGCCCAGCTGGCCGTCGCCTGGGTGCGCTCGCGCGGCGGCGATATCGTGCCGGTGATCGGCGCCCGGCGCCGCGAGCAATTAAGGGAATCGCTGGGCGCGCTCGACCTGCATCTCGACGCCGCCGACCTCGCCCGCATCGACGCGGCGGTGTCGCCCGATCTCACCGCCGGCGCCCGCTATGACGCGCCGCAGATGGCGCATCTCGACAGCGAGGCGCATGCTTAGCAGTTCCGTCTCCGATATCGAATGGGGGTACACGCTGGCGCGGAGGCCTCGACATGACGGAACAACGCTCTGGTTTACCAGTCCTTGCATTCGCCTCTTTGGCGGCGCTTGAGACGTGGTTCGCCTCCCAACCCAGCGATGCGGCCGGGGTCTGGATAAAGTTTGCGAAGAAAGGCGCGCCTGGCGCGACGATCACAAAGGCTGAGGCGATCGACGCCGCGCTCTGTCATGGATGGATCGATGGAAAGCTCGAAAAGTGCGACGAGAAGTACTGGCTGATCCGCTTCACGCCACGCAGGTCAAGCAGCAAATGGTCCCTTGTCAATCGCAAAAGGGCGTTGGAGCTTGTGAAGCAGGGGCGGATGCGGTCCGCGGGTCGCGCGCAAATCGATGCTGCGAAGGCGGACGGACGTTGGAATCGAGCATACGCACCGGCCAGCGGTGCCGAGGTGCCTTCCGATCTTCAAAGCGCGTTAAAAAAGAATCCCGCGGCCGCAGCCTTCTTTAAAAGGCTGAGCGGCAGAAATCGATACGCGATCCTGTATCGCATCGGCACGGTCAAAAAGGCCGAGACGCGAAAGCGAAAGATCAGTGAATTCGTGGCCATGCTTGAGCGTGGTGAGACAATTCATGGCTAATCCGGGTGCGTTCGCGTCGGTACCGATGGCCTCTGGGACGCACCTGCAATTCCACTTTTCGGGCGACTTAAAATGATGTCCATAAATGATGCCCATTTGCAGCGGTGCGCTTGTGTGTCGTGCGAACGTGAACGTCGGCGCATCGCGCCCCGTGGTTTATGGGTACACAGCCTAAAACGCATGAACCGAGCGCCCTAGACGGCGATTTCTGCGCTCGATAAAGCAACTGATCTCGCTAGAATGTTTGTTGTTCCTCGCCGCATTCCTTGCATGTGTACGGCACGCGAACCTGGCCTTGACCGGCCGAGACGCAATTCGGCGCGCCGCACTTTCGGCACTTGGCGTCGATCCTGGTCTTGCCCTGCTTCACGACGAGGTTTTTTCGCTCCAGCGCCTCTTTCACCAGACGCTCCGCCTCGTCGCGCATCGTTTCCTTTGACATTTCACCGCTCTCTGCTTTCCGCGCACAGGGTCATACAGGCGGTCGCCGACCTCGGCAATGAATCTGTTGGATGACCATCGCGTATAAGCCTGTAATCCATGTGACGGGAACCCATGTGACGGGAACCATGTGTGGGATTTCGCTTATTTCCGTCATTCTACCATCTCAATTCACCGCCGGCACACGCCATGATGCCCCTTGAGCACCGGCCTCAGAGCACCACATGCTCGCGCGTGATGATGATCGGCAGATGGCCATCGGGCAGGAAATGCGGCTCGTCCGCGCGCGTCGCCGCATATTCGGGCGTCGTCGTCCCGCGTTTCATGTCGGCGGTCGAGGCGAACCAGGTGATGGCCAGCCCGTCATAAGGCGGCGCCTCGTTCTTATCGTACGCGCTCGACGCCAGATGGTTCTGCTCGTAACGCGCCAGCACCGGGATGGTGGCGGCGAGTGGGCCATGGACGCCGCGCCAATAGGTGCGGAATGCTTCGAGCGCCATGCCCGGCCGGCGGTTGACGAACTCGATATTCTTGACCGCATTGCTAGGGATGGCGCCGTCCTTGATCACATGCACGTCAACCGGCATCGTCACGGTGCGCGACCGGTCGAGGAACGCGCTTTCATCGGCGCGGGCAGCGATGAATTCCGGCGAGCGAAGATAATTTGCGTAAGCCTCGGTCGAATCGAACCACATTTCGCCCATGGCATCGAACAGGAGTTCGCCCTTGGCGTAGCCTTGGACCAGCGCGCAGGATTGCACGTAACGGCGCAGCCCCGGCCCTTTGGCCGCCAACGGTCCGTATTCCATTCGCAAGTGACTTTGAAAATCATCGACGGAGAGGCCGCCGCGGCGTTTCAGCAATGTTGCGATCTTCACCATGCCCGACTCCCGGCCGCGGCGCGGATCAAGCGCGTCAGCGCAGTTCGTCGCGCAATAGCCGCTTCAAGACCTTGCCCGAAGGGTTGCGCGGCAACTGCTCGCGCAGGATCAATTGTTTCGGCACTTTGAACGCGGCGAGATGGGCGCGGCAATGTCTTGCCAGCGTCTCGTAGTCGAGGCTGTGGCCGGCATTGAGCGCGACCACGGCCACCGGCCGCTCGCCCCACTTTTCGTCGGGGACGCCGATGATCGCCGCTTCGCGCACTTGCGGCATCTGATAGACGACGCGCTCGACCTCGGACGAGGCGATGTTTTCGCCGCCGGAGATGATCATGTCCTTGACGCGGTCGGTCAGGAACAGGAAGCCGTCGCTGTCCAGATAGCCGACGTCGCCGGTGCGGAACCAGTCGCCGTAGAAACTCGCCGCCGTTTTCACTTCGTCGCGCCAATAGCCGCGGGTGATTTTCGCGCCGCGCAGGCAGATCTCGCCGGGTTCCCCGCTCGGCAAGGGGCGCCCGGCGGCGTCGCGGATTTCGACCTCGACATGGGGCAGCGCGCGGCCGACCGAGCCGATTTTCTCGATCTCGCGGCCGGCTTCCATGAGCGTGTCGCCGCTGCACGATTCAGTCAGCCCATAGCCGTCGATGTAGCGGCCGTTGATGAAATATTCCGAGAACGCGCGGATGCGCGATTCCGGCGTCCGCTCGCCGCCGCCGATGACCCAACGGATGCTCGACACGTCAAAGCCGGCCCGACCCGGATGCGCCAAGATCGCGCCGAGCATGACGGGGGCCAGCCAGGCGCAGGTCAGCTTCTCCGCGGCGATCGAGCCAAGCACCGGCTCGACCTCGAAATCGCGGTGAACATAAAGCGTCCCGCCGACCCACAGCACCGCGACTCCCGGCAGGTCGAACGCGCCGACATGATAGAGCGGTCCGGTCACCAGGAGACGCTCGTTCGCTGTCAGCCCGAGCGCGATGACGTGATCCATGCATTTCCAGTAGAAATTATTATAGGTGTGCATCACGCCTTTCGGCCGGTCGGTGGTGCCGGACGTGTACATCAGCCGAAACAGATCGTCCGGTTCCCGCAGATGCATCGGCGCCGGTTTGTGGCCGCCGGCAAGCGTCGTGGTATCGGCCTGCGCCGCTTCGTCCAATAAAATGGCCGCTGGAATATTTTTGACGGCCGGCGCGAATTCCGCATCCGCGAACACGAGCTTCGCTCCGGCGTTGCCGGCGATGTATTCGACTTCGTCGGCGGCCAGGCGGAAATTGATCGGCAAGAACACGGCGCCGAGATGACTGACGGCAAAGGCGATTTCGAGAAACGCCATCGAGTTTTTCATCATCACGGCGACGACGTCGTCCGGCCCGACGCCGCGCGCCGCGAGCAAGCCCGCGGTGGTCTCGATGCGCGCCAACAGCTCGGCAAACGTGACGCGCTGATCTCGGTACACGATCGCCAAGCGCTGCGGCGTTCGCATCGCGTGGTAGCGGATGAAGCTTGACAGATTGACCATCGGCTCAAGGCTCCCGGCCGCTCAGTAGGACCGCGGCAATCCAAGATTCTGCTGGGCGATGAAATTGAGGATCATCTGCTCGGAGATCGGGGCGAAGCGGAACAGGCGCGCATCGCGCCACAGCCGTTCGAGGTGGGTCTCCTTGGCGAAGCCCATGCCGCCGAGCGTTTGCATCGCATTCTCGATCGCCGTCGAAGCCGCCTGCGACGCGATGAGCTTGGCGATGTTGGCCTCCGAGCCATAGGGCAAGCCCTGGTCGAACAGCGCCGCGGCTTTGTAGTTCATCAACCGCGCGCATTCGATCTCGGCGAACGATTGCGCCAGCGGGAATTGAATGCCCTGATAGGTGCCGATCGGCTTTGTCGCCGAACACACGCCGCTCGTTGGCATAGGCAACGGCCTGGCGGAGCGCCAGCGTTCCCGCTCCGACCAGGCCCGCCGTGGTCACGATGCGCTCGGTGTTGAGCACGTCGAGCAGCTCATGCCAGCCCTTGTCGAGGCGTGCCGACCAGTTCGCCGCCGTCGACATGGACGTCCTCGAAAAACACGCTGCAGGCGGACAAGCGTATTGGTGCCGAGCTTCTCGATCGGCGCGAAGGTCAGGCCTTTGCGCTCCACGTCGACGATGAACATCGACAAGCCGTCGGTGCGGCGCTTGACGTCCTGCGACTTGGTGGTGCGCGCGACCACCAGCATCTTTTGCGCGGCATCGACGGCGGTGATCCAGATCTTGCGCGCCGTTGAGCCGCCAGCCGTTGCCATCCGCGTGTTGCGAAGGTCTTTATTTCGAGGCTGTTGGAGCCGGCATCGGGCTCGGTCAACGCCATGCAGAAATTGATCTCGCCGGCGATGATTTTCGGCAGCAGCTCGGCTTTCATCGCCTCGGAGCCGAACCGCGCCATCGAGACGCCGCCGAAGATCGGATTGATCATGAACAGCTGGCCGACGGTGGAGCCGCCGCCGCAGGCGGCCAGCGTCTCCACGATCAACGCCATTTCCTGCATGCCGAGCCCGGCGCCGCCATATTGTTCGGGCAGCGCCACGCCGGACAGTCCGGCCTCGCAGACCGCGCGCCAGAATTCGGCCGGGAAACTTTTCTTGGCGTCGAGCTCGCGCCAATAGTCGAGCCCGAAACTGTCGCCGACCTTGCGCGCGGTATCCGCAATGAGCTTCTGATCGTCGGACAAAAGGAAATCCATGGATTGACCCATACTCAGCTGGCGAGGAGGAGAAGCGGCGTTTCGAGCAGTTCGCGAATGCGGCGCAGCAAGCGCTGGCGCCGACATGGCGTCGAGCTCCGCGGCACGGCAGGTCAGAACGAGATGAACCAGCGCGGCGCGGACCGGCCGGCCCTCGGCGTCGGGGCGGAAGCCGTCGCGCAGCGCGCCGATAGTGAGCGAGGCCGACCAGCCGTCCGGCGGATCGGCAGCGAAGAAGGAAATGCCGTCGAGCGCCCGTTCGATCCAAAGCGCGCCGCGCGGCGCGGAGGCGGCGTCGGACAGCGGCCGAGCTTGCGACCTGCGCGATAACGCTGCGGAGGGTCCGGCAATCGGCGGCGGCGAAGAGGCTGACCGTCCCCTCCCCGCTGTCGTGGCGCGACGCCAGCCCGATGACCGGCGGGTCGCGGAAACCGTCTGTCATTTTCGCCGCCGCCAAAACAACATAGTGCGCGAGATCGGCGCGCAAATCGGGCAAGCTCATTGTTGATCTGCTCATTGAGCGCCGAAAGAGCGGTAACGTCGATGTCGACGCCGGCGGTATAAACGGCCGCGCGTGATTGGCCGGTCCCGGCGACAGCGGCCGGCGGCGCAATCGCGGAGCGCCCGGCCGTTACCGCCCGCTCCACGTCGGCGGCTTTGATCCGGCCCTTGGGGCCGGTGCCGTCGAGGTTGCGTAAATCGATGCCGGCTTGCCGCGCCAGACGTCGCGCAAAAGGCGTCGCCAGGATGCGCGCGCCGTCGACTTCTCGGCAGCGCGCGCGGCGTTTGCGCAGCGGCGGACGCAGCGGGCGGTCGGTTCTGCGGGCGCTGCAACGTTCGGCGCATCGAGCGAGACTTTGATGTCGCCGACATCCCAGCGGCCGATCGGCGTGCCGACCGGAACCGCGCTGCCTTCGGCGACCAACACCTCCTGAAGGATACCGGGGCCGGGCGCCTCGACGTCGTAGGCGATCTTGTCGGTTTCGACGACGAGGATGATGTCGCCCGCGGCAAAGCGGCCGCCCGGCGCCACGTCCCAGCGCGCGATCGTGCCCTCGGTCATCGTCAGGCCGAGCTTTGGCATGACGAAGTCCGTTGTCGCCATGCTGCTAACGCCGGTGCGTGGACACTGCGATCAACGCCCGGCGAAGGCCGGCGCGCGTTTTTCCAAAAACGCGCTGCAGCCCTCGTGAGCATCGTTGGTATCGAAGACCAGGCCGATCATGCTCTGCTCGTAAGGCAGCGCAGCCGACAGCGGCATATCGGCGCCGTTGGTCAACGTCCGCTTGAGCAACTTGAGCACCAGCGGGCTCTTCGCCGCAATCTTCGCCGCCAGCTTGCGTGCCTCGGCAACAATGTCCTGCTGCGGCACGACCTTGTTGGCAAGACCGATCGCAACGGCTTCGGCGGCGGATATTTGCTCGCCGGTGAACATGATTTCCTTGGCGCGGCAGGGCGGCACCTGGCGGATGATGCGTTGCGTACCGCCGGCGCCGGGAAACAGGCCAAGCGTGATCTCCGGCAAGCCGAGCCGGGCGTTCTCAGCAAGGATGCGGATGTCGGTAGCGAGCACCAGCTCGGTGCCGCCGCCGAGCGCGTAGCCGTTGACCGCCGCGATCGTCGGCTTGTCGCAAATCTCGATCTTGCGGAAGACGCGATGCACGATCTCGGCGAATTCCCGGTAATGGGCCAAGCCGTTGCGGGAATTGAGATCGGCGATGTCGCCGCCCGCCACGAACGCCCGCTCGCCGGCGCCGGTAATGATGATGACCCGAACGTTGTCGTCCCGCTCGACGCGTTCGAAGGCCGTTTCCAGCTCCAGCAGCGTCGGCACGTCCAACGCATTGAGCACTTTGGGGCGATTGATGGTCACGACCGCGATGTGATCGGCAGTTTCTACGACAATGCGCTCTTCCATCCTGGTCTCCCTCACGCAAATGGTTGCGTTTTTTGGTTACGCGATCGCTCGTTTGACCGCTGCGATAATCCGCCCGGTATCGGGCCGGTACCAATCTTCCAGTGACTTGGCGAATGGCGGCGGCATGAACGGTGCGCCGACACGAACCAAAGGGCCGTCAAGCTCATCGAACCCGGTGTCGGCGAGCCGCGCGACAATCTCGGCGCCGACGCCGAATGCCTCGACGGCCTCGTGACAGACGACAAGGCGATGGGTCCGCGACAGCGATTCCAACACCGCCGCCTCATCCCATGGCTGCAGGCTGCGAAGATCGAGCACCTCGGCGTCGATGCCGTCTTTTTCCAGAACGGCCGCGGCGGCAAGACTGACCGGCACCATGGCGCCGTAGGTGACGATGGTCACGTCTTTGCCCGCCCTCGCGGTCCGCGCCCGCCCAATTGGCACGGCCGACGTCGGCTCAGGCAACTCGCCCTTGGTGGCGTAAAGCGCTTTGTTCTCGACGACGACCACCGGATCGTCGTCTTCGATGGCGGCCCGCACGAGGGCGTAGGCATCTTCCACATTCGACGGACAGACCACCTTGAGCCCCGGCACGTGCGCCAGCCAGGCTTCCAGGCATTGCGAATGCTGCGGACCGGCATTGATGCCGCCGCCGTGCGGCATGCGCACCACCATCGGCACCGACACCTGGCCGCCGAACATGAAGCGGGCCTTGGCGGCCTGGTTGACCAGCGCATCCATGGCGAGCGTGACAAAGTCCATGAACATGATCTCGACGACCGGCCGCAATCCGGTCATCGCCGCGCCGACGGCCGCACCGACGATGGCGGCCTCGGAAATCGGCGTGTCGCGCACCCGCTCGGCGCCGAACCGTTTGAGCAGACCGCGGGTGACGCCGAACGGCCCGCCGGGCTCGCCGACGTCCTCGCCCAGGAGCACCACTGAGGCATCCTGCGCCATGGCGTCAGCCAGAGCGCGATTAATCGCTTGCCCGAATCTGACCTCGGTCATGGATGGACGCCCGCCGTGGTCGAAGATTTAGGCACGATCGAAGATTTGGGTGAATACACGTCGGCGAGCGCCGCAGCCGGAGCCGGCGCCGTTCCAGCGCGCGCAGCGGTAACCGCGTCATCGACACGGCGCCGCGCCAGATCGTCGGCAGCAGCGATGTCGGCTTCCGCCACACCCATCGCGCGCAGCTCGCCCTGCGCGCGCCTGATCGGATCCTTGCGGCCGATGTCCTCGAACTCGCCGGCGTCGCGATATTTCTGCGGATCGCCCTCAAAATGCCCGCGCACGCGCGTGGTCTTGCACTCGATCAGGTGCGGACCGCCGCCAGCCCGGATGGCCTCGACTGCCGCCATCGCGGCAGCGCGAACGGCAATGACGTCGTTGCCATCGACGCGTTCGGTCGGAATCGCGAAAGCCTCGGCAAGCTTTGAGGGTTCGGCCGCGAGTTGCCGCGAGGCCGGCGAAAATTCGGACCAGCCGTTGTTCTCGCAGACAAGTAGAATGGGAAGCTTCCACAGCGCCGCCAGATTGAAGCTCTCGTGCAGCGCACCTTCGGCCAGCGCGCCGTCGCCGAAGAACACGCAGGCGATGCCGCCGGTTTTGCGAAGTTGATGCGCGAGCGCGCTGCCGACCGCGATCGGCAGGCCGGCGCCGACAATGCCGTTGGCGCCGAGCATCCCGACGGACATGTCGGCGACATGCATGGAACCGCCGCGGCCGCCGCAATAACCTTCGCTGCGCCCCATGATTTCAAGAAAGAACCGCGACACGTCGAGGCCCTTGGCAAGCGCATGGCCGTGGCCGCGATGATTTGAGGCGAGCGTGTCGTGCAGGCGGAGCGCCGCGGCGATGCCGACCGCGACCGCTTCCTGACCGATCGAAAGATGGATGAAGCCCGGAATTTCGCCGTCGCCGAACAGCACCGACAGCCGCTGCTCCACCTCGCGAATGAGCGTCATGTCGGCGTAAAGCCGCAAAAGCTCGGCTGGGGACGGCTGTGTCGGGGTCGGGAGCCATCGCGCCTCGCGCCAATGAACAATGAATCACAATTCACTTCTGGGCTGGCGGAATATGGCAGCACGCCATGGCGCGTGTCAATTGAGGACGCCGACGCCGAGCCGACCCTACTCCCGTTCAATCGACGCCGGGGCACGCGAACGCGCCTTACGACTTCGTTCCCCTCCAGCTCCAGCGCTGCCACCCGAGGAAGCCACGCCATCAGAACGAGCACCGGAAACGTCCGATCCTCGTGCGCGATCAAAGTACGACGATCGGTGTTCGGCCCGTCGGGCCGCGACGAAAACAGTGTGACTGACACGGTCGTTGAAGCCGCCAGCCACTTAAGTCGTTCAACTCGTGCGCCAACGCGCCAAGCGCGATGCCGGCGATCACGGCGCGCGCTCATCTCGCGCCTGCAACAATGCGCGCGGTGGAATAACGCCGCGCGATGACCGTTTGCGTCAATTGACGGCGTTCGGTGGATGAACGACACTTGCAGACGACGAGAGGCTCGCTGAAAAACAATAGAGCCCTCGTGACATCGCGATCTGCTCATCTCTGGCGCATCCATGGGAGGAAGCCCGATGACACACGCCCGCAAAATCCGTCTCAATCGCCGCACGCTGCTCAAAAGCGCTGCGGCCAGCACCCTCGGTGTGCTCGCAGCGCCGATGGTCGCCCGCTCGGAAAACAAGTCGATCAAAATCGGCATGTCGACAATTCTTTCCGGCCGCGTCGCGCAACTCGGAACGTCGTCGCGCAACGCCGTCATGATGGAAGTCGAGAAAGTCAATGCCGCCGGCGGTCTCGCCGGCCGGCAGATCGAAATGGTGATCCGCAACTTTAAGGGCCAGCCGCAAGAAGCGGCGCGCCTGTCCCGCGAACTGGTCAATTCCGACGGCTGCGAAATCCTGATCGATGCGGAAGCGTCGTCCGGCGCCTTCGCCGTGCACGAAGTGGCGCGCGATCTCGGCATGCTCACGCTGCACACCAACTCCGAAACCAGTTCGCTCAGCGCCGATCCGAAGCTGCGCCTGCCCAACGCGTTTCGGGTTTGCCGGCAGGGGGTCCACGATTGCGTCGTCGGCGGCGCCTATGCGGCGAAAGTCGCCAAGGCCAAGAATTTGACGAAGTGGATGACCACGTCGCCGGACTACGCCTATGGCCGCGACACCACCGCCGAATACATGTCCTACGTCAAATATTTCAACCCGGACGTGGAAGTCGTCGGCGAGGCGTGGCCGAAACTGTTCCAGCCGGACTACACCGAGGTGCTCACCAAGATCCTGCAGACCAAGCCGCAGGCGCTCTATTCCTGCCTGTGGGGCGGCGACGTCACCGCCTTCATCGACCAGGGCAATATCTACGCGCTGTTCGGCCAGGTCGAAACTTTCGCGGTGAACATGGCCGATTACACCGCTTTGACGGCGGTGAAGAATCTTCCGAAAGGGATTCATTCCGGCAACCGCTACATCAAGACGTTTCCGAACACGCCGGAGAACGCCGCCTGGGCCGATGCCTATCGCGCGCAAGTACAACGAATATCCGACCAATTGGTCCTGGGAGAACGCGTCGGCGATGCATTTCCTCGCCGCCGCCGCGAAGAAAGCCAATACCGCGGACGGCGCCAAGCTGGCCGAGGTGCTCAAGGGACTGACCATCGCGTCGCCGTTCGGCGCCGACGGCACCGTCACGTTGCGGGCCGAGGATCAGACCATGGTCGGGTACGCCATCGGCTGGGGCACGACAATCCCGACCGAGCCGTATGTCACCGACATGACGACGGGCGATTGGAAGCAGATCGCCGAGCTCGAAGCCGAGTGGAAAAAGAAGAAGAATTACACCTGACGCGCGCGCCCATCTGAGCGGCTGCCGGCAACCTGAGCCGGCGGCCGCTCGGCCATACCATCATCGTTGCCGCGGTCTGCCATGGACCTTGCCACGCTCGCGACCTGCCTCTCCTCCTCGGCTTGCATCGTCACGCAATCGACGGGCGGCCTGATCATTGGCATGTTGCTGTTTTTGGTCGCCGCGGGGCTCACGCTGATCTTCGGCGTGCTGAAAGTCGTCAATTTCGCCCACGGCTCGTTCTACATGCTGGGCGCCTATTTCGCGCTGACGATCTTTCAGCTCACCGGCAGCTATACGCTCACCATTCTGGGCGCCGGCGCTGGCGACAGCGATCGTCGGCCTGGTTTTCGAGCGCCTGTTCATCAGCCGGGTCTATGGCCAAAACGTCCTGATGCAGCTCCTGGTCTGTTACGGCTTCGTCCTGATCTTCGACGATCTGGTGAAAATCGTCTGGGGCGTCGAATTCAAGTCGATGGGCATGCCGCCGGCGTTTCAGGTGCCGCCGCTCTTCATCGCCGGCGGCGTCGTGCCGCCGTTCTATTTGTTCGTGATCGGCGTCGCGCTGGTCATCGGGCTCGTGCTGTGGCTCATCATCGAGCGCACGCGGCTCGGCAAGACGGTACGCGCTGCCGCCTATAATCCCAGCATGGTTGCCGCGCTCGGGATCAACACCGGTTACCTGTACGGACTGGTGTTTGCGCTCGGCGGCCTATTGGCCGGGTTTGCCGGCGCGCTCGCGGCTCCCGGTGCGCTCGCTGACGCCCGGCATGGGATTCTCGATCCTCATCGAGACGTTCATCGTCACCGTCATCGGCGGCATGGGCTCGATTGTCGGCGCCTTCGTCGCCGCGCTTGCCATCGGCCTGATCCGCTGCTTCGGCAGCCTCGGCTTTCCCGCTGTTCACCGACGGGCTGATGTATCTGTTCATGGTGCTCGTCCTGATCGCCCGGCCGACCGGGCTATTCGGCAGAGAAATCGTTTGACGATGGCGCGGCACTCGCTCGCATTCGACGTGCTGCTCGGCGTCGGCCGCTGCTCGCCGTCCTGGCATTGGTGCCGCTTGTTTTCCCGAGCAAAGCGCTGGTCGATTTCATGATCCGCTGCTCGGCGTTCGCGCTTGTTCGCAACGTCGCTCAACTTTCTGGTCGGCTATGGCGGCATGGTTTCGTTCGGCCATGGCATGTTCTTCGGGCTCGGCGCCTATTCGTTCGCGCTGCTGATGCAGCGCACCGGGATGCCGATTCCGGCGGCTTTTGCGCTGACGCTCTTGCTGTGTCGCGGCATTGGGCCTGGTGGTCGGCGCCATCTGCGTGCGGCTGAAGGAAATCTATTTCGCCTTCCTGACGCTGGCTTTCCAGATGCTGGTGTACAGCCTGATCATCCTGTGGGTGCCGCTGACCGGCGGCGATCAGGGCCTGCGCGGCGGCATTCCGCGGCCGCCGTTTCTCGGCATCAATCTGGCGAACCAGACACATCTTTATTTCACCAGCTGTGCGCTGCTGATCATCGGCCTCGTCTCTGATGCATCACCTCGTCCAATCGCCGTTCGGCTATACGCTGCGCATGATCCGCGACAATGCTACGCGCGCGAATTTCCTCGGCATCGCCGTATTCCGCGTGCGGCTGATGGCGTTCGTGATGGCGGGAATATTCGCCGGTACCGGCGGCGTGATCATGAGCCTGTTCGTATCGGGCGCCTATCCGGAATTCGCCTACTGGACCGATATCGGGCGAAGGCGATCTTCATCATCATGCTGGGCGGCATCTGGACAGCTTTCTCGGCCCGGCGGTCGGCACGGTGATTTTGCTGGTTCTCAACGATGTCGTGACGCGTCACACCGAATATTACGGCCTGACGCTCGGCCTCATCATTCTGGTCTTCGCGCTTGGGCTGCGGCGCGGACTGCTCGATGTGCTGATCGATCTCTGGCGCCGCTATGCAGCGTTCGCCCGGGCGGGCGCAAAAGCCGACACCATGTCGAAGGCATCGCTGTGATTGTGGGCGACGGCTCATGTTAGCAGTCGAGGGACTTTCGAAGTCGTTCGGCGGTGTCGCCGCGATGGCGAACGTCACGCTCGACTTCGCGCCCGGTTCGCTGACCGCGATCATCGGGCCGAACGGCGCCGGCAAGACCACGTTCTTCAATCTGATCTCCGGAGCGATGCGGCCGGATCGCGGCCGCGTGAAGCTCGCCGGCGAGGACATCGGCGGCCTGTCGCCGACGCAGATCGTGCGGCGCGGCGTCGCGCGCGCCTTCCAGATCGCCAGCATCTTTCCGTCGCTGACGGTGGAGGCGATCCTGACGGCGACGGTCCAGGCGCATCTGGGACAGTCGGAGCGCATCACCCGCCGCTTCCCGTTGCCGGAATGCCGCGACCGCGCCTTCGAGGTGATGGACCATGCTCGGCCTGGCCGACAAGGCGGCGGTGCTGTCGTCCAGTCTCTCCCATGGCGACCAGAAGCTGCTCGATATCGGGCTGGCGCTGGCGCTCGAGCCGCGCGTGCTGCTGCTCGACGAGCCGACGGCGGGCATGGGGCCGGAGGAACGCTGGCAGATGATCGCCAAGGTCGCAGGAATTGTGGGAGCGGCAAAAGATGACGCTCGTGTTCATCGAGCACGACATGGACATCGTGTTCAAGATCGCCGCAATCGATCCGCGTGCTCTGTTACGGCCGCGTGCTGGCGGAAGGGACCCCGAACCAAATCCGCGGCAATCCGGAGGTGATCGCCGCCTATCTCGGCACCAGCCAGGAAACGCGCAATCAAGAACCTGGCGATCATGAGCGCCCGCATCCTGTTCAGCGTGGAGAAGATCGACGTCTTCTACGGGTCGAGCCAGATCCTGTTCGGCGTCGACATCGAGCTGGCCGAGGGGCAGACCATGGCATTGCTCGGCCGCAACGGCGCCGGCAAAAGCACGACGCTCAAGGCGATTGCCGGACTGGCGCCGCCGCGCCGTGGCCGCGTCACCGTCATGGGCCGCGACATGCAAAGCCGCAAGCCGTATGCTGATCGCACGGGCCGGCGTCGGCTTCGTGCCGGAGGATCGGCAGGTTTTTCCCGAGCACAGCGTCGAGGACAATCTGGAAATCGCCGCCAAGAAGCGGACCGGACGGTCAGGACTATTGGAACCTGCCGCGCATCTATGACGTGTTTCCCGATGCTGGCGCCGTTGCGCAACCGTCAGGCCGGCCGGCTTTCCGGCGGCGAGCAGCAGATGCTGGCCATCGCGCGCACGCTGATGGGCAATCCGATCGCGCTCCTCGCTCGACGAGCCGAGCGAAGGCTTGGCGCCGATCGTGGTGCAGCGGATCACGGAAATCCTGCACCGCTCTGCGCGGCTCGGGCGCCAGCATCCTGATTGCCGAGCAGAACATGCACTTCTGTCTCGGCATCGCCAGCGATGCGACCGTCATCGACAAAGGCCAGATCGTCTATCGCGACACGATTGACGGGCTCAAGGCCAATGCGGACATAAGAGCGAGATATTTGGCGATCTAGCGGTCCGCCCGCGGCGCAACGGCTCCAGAAGGGAAATGCACGATGTCGGAAGTTCGCAAGGCCGCTCCGGCCCAGTCGGCCGATGCGCGCGGGCGCAGCCACCCGCGGCTCGCAAACCGGATTGCGCTGGTGACGGGAGCCTCGCGCGGCCTGGGCCGGTTTTTTGCCGAGACCCTGGCGCGCGAGGGCGCCCACGTCATCCTCGCCGGCCGGTCGAATCTGCAAGACGTCGTCGAAGGCATCGCGGACGCAGGCGGCAGCGCAAACGCGGTCGAAATGGATGTGACGCGCGATGACTCGATTGCGCGCGCCTTCGAGCAGATCACCGCAAAATGGGGCGGCCCCGGCATCGTCGTCAACAATGCGGGTATCACCGATGTGGCCGACACGCTCGACCAGGAGCCGGCCGACTTCGATCGCATCCTGGCGACCAATCTTCGCGGCCCCTGGATGGTGGCGCGCGAGGCGGCAAGACACATGATCGCCGCAAAAATCGCCGGCTCGATCGTCAATATCGCCTCCATTCTCGCACTGCGTCAGGCCGGCCGGGTCACGGCTTACGCCGTGGCAAAAGCCGGCCTCGTGCAGATGACCAAACAATTGGCGCTCGAGTGGGCGCGATACGGCATCCGCGTCAACGCCTTGGCGCCCGGCTATGTGGAAACCGATTTCAATCGCGATTTTTTCAAAACTGAAAAGGGCCGAGAGATGATCCGTCGCATCCCGACGCGACGATTGACGCGGATGGAGGATTTGGCCGAGCCGTTATTGCTGCTGGCCGGCGACGGCGGCGCATCGATTACTGGCGTTGTGCTGCCGGTCGACAGCGGCCATTTGCTGTCCAGCCTTTGAGCGTGCGCGCGCCGGCAGGGACGCACTCGCCGGATAAGCTTGACCCGCATAATAAGTCATGTTCATTTTGGGTCCGGCGGTCTACCAACATAAGAGCGGCGGCAGCGCGAAGACGATGATGCTGCCGACTGCGCTACCGGCGCCGCGCGAGGAAACCCTGAGGACGCGATTTGTCCGCATTCGACACGTTCGACGGCGATAACGTTAGATGCCGGCTGCTGGCGTATCTGCGCCAGGCGGTCGGCGCCGACGTCGAGATCGGCGCGCTCAAGCGCTATACGGTGGGCTTTTCCTGGGTGACGTTCGGCTTCGCCGCGAGCTGGAACGAAGGCGGGCGCCGCGTCACGCGCGATCTCATCCTGCGGGTCGGGCCGCCAAGCGGCATATTCGCGCCCTACCGCGCTTCGCCGGAATTCCTAACCTTGCGGAGCCTCGTCGACAGCGGCGTTCCGGTGCCGCAGGCTTATTGGTATGCCGATGACAGCGAGGCTTTGGGCGCGCCATTCTTCATTTGCGAATTCGTCAAAGGCGACGCGCCGGTGCCATGGACCGCCGACGGCGGCCCTGCGTTCGACGAAACGTCGCGGCTCAGCCTCGGCGATCAATTCGTCGGCGCGCTTGCCGCGCTCCACGATTTCGCCTGGCGCGACACGCCGGTCGCCGGCATCGGCGGCGCGACCGAGCCGGACAAAACCGCCGAGTCCCAGATCGCGTTCTGGGAAGCGCGCATGCGGCAATGGTCGATGCGCCGTTATCCGATCCTCGAATGGGCGCTGCTCTGGTTCCGCGCGCACCCGCCCAAAGCGCGGCGGATCAGTATCGTTCACGGCGACTACCGCATCGGCAATTTTCTCGAGCGCGACGGACGCATTTCGGCGATTCTCGACTGGGAACTGGTCCATTTGGGCGACCCGATGGAGGATCTCGGCTGGATCTGCCTGCAAGCCTGGCGCGGCCGCTCGCCCTATATGTGCCACCTGCTCAGCCGCGACGAGCTCGGCCAAAAATATCAGGCGCTCACCGGCGCGCCGGTCGACCCTTCTGCGCTGCATTACTGGGAAGTGTTCGGCACGTTCAAACTCGCTGTCATGCATCTCGGCGCGAGCTTTTGTTTCGAGACGCGCGGCTTCAACGATCTGCGCATGGCCGGCATGGGCGCGCAGCTGCCGCGCATGTTGTTACAGCTCGAAGCGGTGATGGAGCGGGCGGCATGAACAATTCGCTCGACCGGTTGATCGGCGGCATTATCGCGACACTGCGCGCGCATGTGATCCCCAACGTCACGGACGGCTATGCGCGCGGCCAGGCGATCGGCGTCATCGACTTGCTCAACAATATCGCGCCGCGCCTCGAATGGGCGCGGGCGCCGCTCGCCGAAGCTGTTGCGGAGCGGCGAAGCGCTATCGACGCGGTGCGCGCGCTCGTGCCTGACGCCCCGCCCGGCGAGGCAGCGCTGAGCGATCAGGCCCTCGCATCGGCAAGTTCGGCCGAACTGGCCGCGGAGCGCGACCGGCTCGACGGCGAGATCGCCGATCTCATTGCCTGGACGCATGGCCAGAGCGCGCGCGGCGATGTGGCCGCTGCCATCGCCTTGTTGCGCCAGCACGTTCACGACGAACTCAAGCGCGAGATGACGATGACTAAGAAGCCGTTATTCGCCGAAATCTCCAAAGCCACCGGCGGCGGCCAAGACCCTAACAAAGATCATAACTGACCGATGGCTCCGCAAGAGAGCCAGGGAGGAACGATCATGGACTATCATGTGGACGCGCGCATGCCGCGGCCGGAGCAATGTGTCCAGCGTAACATGATCGAGCGCTGGGCGCGCGAGCAGCCGCAAAAGCTCTTCGCCATCTTCGCCGACGGCGAGCGATGGACCTACGCCGAGATGCAAGCCAAGGCTATTCGCACCGCCAATGCGCTGCGCGCGCTCGGCGTGCAACAGGGCGAGCGCGTACTGGTCTGGCTGCCGAACGACGCCGACTGCCTGCGGCTGTGGTTCGGCCTCAACTATCTCGGCGCCGTGTTCGTGCCGATCAACACCGCCTATCGTGGCACGCTGCTCGAGCACGCGATTGCCTTGTCCGAAGCGCGGTTGATGATCGCGCATGCCGACCTTTGCCCGCGGCTCACCGACGTCGACTGCAAATCCGTGCGTGAGATCGTCGTCCTTGGCGGCGTGCCGAGCCCGCTCGACGGCGTCACTGTGCAGCCGGCGAGCGCGCTGGACAGCGCCGACCAGCGGCCGCCGGCGCTCGAGCGGCCGATCGCACCGTGGGACATGCAATCGATCATTTTCACGTCCGGCACGACCGGTCCGTCCAAGGGCGTGATGTCGTCCTACGTCCACCTTCACCAGATGGCGGCGGCCGCACCATTCCTGTCCGGCGACGACCGCTACATGATCAATCTGCCGCTGTTTCACTCCGGCGGCGTGATGCCGGTCACGGCGATGCTGATCCACGGCGGATCGATCGCCATGGTCGATTCCTTCGACACGGATTCGTTTTGGCCGACGGTGCGCAAGACGGGCATCACCACATCGATCCTGCTCGGCGTCATGGGCGGCTTCCTGCTCAAGCGTCCGCCCTCCCCCGACGACAAGGATCATCCGCTCAAGACCTGCACCTATGTGCCGCTCAACGAAACCGCGCCGCAATTTCATGCCCGCTTCGGCACCGACATCTACACCCACTTCAACATGACGGAAATCTCGATGCCGATCGTGACCGCGGCGAACCCGACGGCGCTCGGCAGCGCCGGGCGGCCGCGCGCCGGCGTCGAAGTCCGCATCGTCGACGAGAATGACTGCGAGCTTCCGGTCAACGCGGTCGGCGAACTGGTGGTGCGCACCGACTGTCCGTGGGCGACGAGCCACGGCTATGCAGGCAATCCGCCCGCGACCGCTGCCGCCTGGCGCAATGGCTGGTTCCATACCGGCGACGGCTTCCGCCGTGATGCCGAGGGCAATTTCTATTTCGTCGACCGGCTCAAGGACGCCATCCGCCGGCGCGGCGAAAATATCTCCTCGTTCGAGGTCGAATCCGAAGTGCTGGCTTTCCCGCCAATCCGCGAGGCGGCCGCCATCGCGGTGCGGAGCGAGATCGCCGAGGACGAGGTCTGCGCGGTGGTCGCCGTCAGAGAGGGCGAGACCTTCGATCCAGCCGCGCTCATCGCGTTCTTACGTCCACGCATGGCGCATTTCATGGTGCCGCGTTACGTCCGTGTCGTCGAGGCGCTGCCGCGCACGCCGACGTCGAAGATCGAGAAGGTGAAACTGCGCGCCGAGGGACTGACGGCCGACACCTGGGACCGCGAAGCCGCGGGCATCGTCATCAAGCGCGAAAAAATCGGCGCCAAGAGCGGCTGAGCGCGTCCGGGAAGGAAAGCCAATGTTCGCCGAATTGTCGGAAAACCGCCGTGTCTTTGCATGCCGAGCTTGCAGACTTTATGCATGAGCAGGTCTATCCGCACGAGCGCGAGCTGCTCGCGCCGGCGGCAAATACCGTCGACCGCTGGGCGCCGCGCCCGCTGCTCGAAAAGCTGCAGGCAAAAGCCAGAGCGCGCGGCTTGTGGAACCTTTTCTATCACGGGCCCGGCGGCGCCGGCCTGAGCAATTTCGAATATGCCCATCTGTGCGAGACGCTCGGCCGCTCGCTCGCGGCGCCGGAGATTTTCAATTGCAACGCGCCGGACGTCGGCAACATGGAATTGCTGTCGGCCTACGGCTCGCCGGCGCAGAAGGAGCGCTGGCTCAAGCCGCTGCTGGCCGGCGAAATCCGCTCGTGCTTCGCCATGACCGAGCCGCGCGTCGCCTCCTCCGACGCCACCAACATCGAGACCGAGATCCGCCGCAATGGCGACCACTATGTCGTCAACGGCCGCAAATGGTGGATCACCGGCGCGATGTCGCCACGCTGCAAAGTGGCGATCGTGATGGGCAAGAGCGACCCGGCGGCACCCAAACACAAACAGCAATCGATGATCCTGGTGCCGATGAACACGCCCGGCCTCACCGTCGAGCGCGCGCTGTCGGTCTATGGCTACGAGCATGCGCCGCTCGGCCACGCGGAACTGGTCTTCGACAATGTCCGCCTCCCCGCCGACAATATGCTGCTCGGCGAGGGCCGCGGCTTTGAGATCGCCCAAGGCCGCCTCGGCCCCGGCCGCATCCATCATTGCATGCGCTTCATCGGTCTTGCCGAACGCGCGCTGGACAGCATGTGCGCCCGCGCCAAGGGGCGCGTCGCCTTCGGCTCTTCGCTTGCGGAAATGGGCGCCATCCGCCAGGCGATCGGACAATCGCGCTGCGACATCGAGCAGGCTCGGCTGATGACGCTCAAAGCGGCGTGGATGATGGACACGGTCGGCAACAAAGCCGCCCGCGCCGAAATCGCCATCGTCAAGGTCATCGTGCCGACCATGGCCGGCACCGTGATCGACCGGGCAATCCAGGTGCATGGCGGCGCCGGACTGTCGCAGGATTTCTTCCTCGCCGAGGCTTTCGCCGAGACCCGCTTCCTGCGCATCGGCGACGGGCCGGACGAGGTGCATCGCGAAGCGTTGGCGCGTATCGAACTTGCGCGCGCGAACTGAACGCGGCGATCAATTTTGAAAGCTCAATCAGGATGCCGGAGCGTGACAATGAATGACTTCGTAATGCGGCCGGAAGACGAGATGCCGCATAAGCCGGATGCGTCAATCAATTTCAACGAGAGCGTCTACACCAACGGCTTTGACACCGCCTCCCCCGTCGGCGGCTGGATGCGGCTTGGCAATCGTGTCAACGAAGGTTACGCCGAACTGTCGGTTTGCCTCTATCTGCCCGACGGGCGCATCGCCTGTCAGTTCCAACGCCCCAGCATCGCCAGCAACGATCGCTTCGACGCCGGCGGACTGTCCTACGCGGTGATCGAACCGCTGAAGACGGTATCGATGACGTTCGACGGCGAGATGCTGATCGTCGACGACCCAAACGCTCTGCGCGATCCGAAAACGCTGTTCGCCAATGGCGCAAAAGTGCCGGGGCATGTCCATTGGGTGCATGAGGCAGAGTCGCCCGTGCATGGCGGCGAGCCGGTCAACGACGCCGTGCCGACCATGTACGGGCGCGATTTCTCGCTCGGCCACTTCAACCAGCACGGCCGCGTCCGCGGCGAGATCAAGCTCGGCGGCGAAACCTTCCCGATCGACGGCCGCGGCTGGCGCGACCATTCCTGGGGCCCGCGCTATTGGCAGGCAATTTATTTTTATCGCCTGTTCATCGCCAACTTTCCGAATGGCGACGGCTTCATGCTGCTCAAAATCACCGACACGAATGGCGTGACGCGCCGGGTCGGGGTGCTGCTGGTCGGCGGGCAATACGAAGACATTCTGGATATGGACCTGTCGACCCGGTGGAGCGACAGCAAGGACCCGGTCCGCGTCGATATCGGCGTGCGGACTGCAAACCGCAAAGCCGTCATCGCCGGCGGGATCATCACGCTGGCGCCGTTGCGCAACCGGCGCAAGGCCGACGGCGCGACGCTGGAATCGCGCATCGCCGAGGGTTTTACGCGTTTCACCTGGGATGGCCGGCAAGGATACGGCATGACCGAATATATCGAGCGGATCGAAGGCGGCAATCTCGCTGGCTATCCACTATAACGCGCCGCCGACTGCGGATTTTTCCAGCTCAGGACAGTTTCTTTTCCATTTCGTGGCGCAGGATCTTGCCCGTGGTGCTGCGCGGAAAATCCTCAAAGCGCAGGAAATGCACCTCCTTCGGCCGCTTGTAGCCGGCCAGCGATTGGCGGCACACCGCCTCGATGTCGGCTTCGTTGAGCGCGTCGTCGCGCCGGGAGACAAAAGCGACCGGGACCTCACCCCACTTCGCGTCGAATTTGCGAACGACGACCGCGTCGCTGACGCGAGGATCCGACAACAGCACGCGTTCGATCTCGGCCGGATAGATATTCTCGCCGCCCGATTTGATCATGTATTTCGCCCGATCGACGAAGTCGTAGCTGCCGTCCGGATTGCGGCGAAACAGATCGCCCATGCGAAACCAGCCGTCCTTGAAGTCCCGGGCGTTGGTCTCGTCGGCATTCCAGTAGCCGCTGAACACCGTCGGCCCGCGCACCGCCGCCTCGCCGGGCTCGCCGTCCGCGACATCGGCCCCGTCGGGACCGACCAGACGCAAGTCGCACAGCGCGCTCTTTCGCTTCGACAGACTCGCCGGCAATTCGCCCGGCGGTATGAGCGAAGCGGAGGCCGGCGCAAGGCCGGTTTCGGTCGCTCCGAAACTGTTTAGATAGGGCGCTTGGGTCAACGCCGTCAGTTCGGCAATCAACTGCTTCGGCACTAGATCGGCCATGGCCCCGACCGCGCGAATGCCCTTCGGCCGGCGGGCGCGCGATTTCAGCACGTCCACAACCGGCTCGATCGAACCGGGCATCAGCAGCAACCAGCCGAGCTTCGCCCGCTCCATGATGTCGACGATGGCCGTCGCATGGAAGCCGTCGACGACATAAACGGTTGCCCCCGACATCAGCGCGCCGAGCATTTGATCGGTCGAGCCCATATGGAACATCGGCGCCCAGGCGACGAAGCCGTCCTCCTCGGTGGCTCGAATATCCAGGCGCAGCAGCGCCATGCGCGCAATCTCGGCGCGGTGACTGATCAGTGCGCCCTTCGGCAGGCCGGTGGTGCCACTGGTGTAAAGAATGACCAGCCCGTCCTCCGGCTCGACATCGGGAGGTTGCCACGTCGTCGGGGCGGTCTCCAACAGGTCCTCGTAACGATCCTCGATGATGAAGCTTTCGACACCGTGCAGATCCAGAGTCGACAGCATCTTGGCAAACCGCCGCGAAACGATGACCAGCGCGGGAGAAACCAA
Organism: uncultured Alphaproteobacteria bacterium; assembly: GCA_963829395.1. GTDB lineage: Bacteria > Pseudomonadota > Alphaproteobacteria > Rhizobiales > Xanthobacteraceae > BOG-931. Next base: position 298,660 of record CAWHHX010000016.1, read on the forward strand.
ATCCAGACAAGGCTGCATTTCGGCTGCGGCGAGCCGCCAGTTCTGGCAGGCGACGATCGCGCCGAGGCAGGCGGCAGCGAGGTCGATCTCGATGTATTCGGCGCGATTCTCCGACACGAGCGCGACGCGATCGCCGTAGCGGATGCCTTTGCCGTGCAGCGCGGCGGCCAGTCGGCGCACGCGCTCATCGAGCGCACCGTAGGAGCGGCGCAAGCTTCCCTGTTCGATCGCCAGCGCGTCCGGATTGCGCTTCGCCTGCGCGGCGAACAATTCATAGACGCTGAGCCGTCCCGACCTTCGAATAGCGGCGGCGCCCCGCGCGTTGGACTGAGACTCCTTCATAGCGGCGCTCGGCTCCCAAGCCTGGGCGCGTCACCCGGCGCCTTCGTCCTCGTCAGGCCGCTCTCGCCCGCGACGGCGCCAGCGTGAACACCGAGATGGCGTCCTCGATCGAGCCCTGCGGCAATCGCTCGACGAAGCGCTCAAGCCGGTCGAATGCCGACATCGGCACGCCTTCTTCGGCGCCGATCCGGCGCAGCATCGCCGACAGCGTCGGCAAATCGTAGGCGTAGTCGGCCGGCGTCATCCGCTGCTCGCGCACAAGAGCGACGCCATCGGTCGTCTCGGCTTCGATGATCGCGCTCAAGATCGGGATCGAGGGGTCGGAGACGAGCTCGACACGCTTGATCAGATCGTTCACCGCCGCATCGTTGTATGTCGTCATGTGGCGCGTCGTCGGGGCGCCGTGGATGAGCGTGGTGGCGATACAGAACGGGATGCTCATCAGCGTCCCCGAGATCGTAGAGAACGGCCCGACCGCGTCCATGCCGGCATAGCCGGTCTCGTAAGGGTTCATGCGCACGCGCACCTTCGCCGGCGCCGCTTTCAATTCCTGCCGCAACGCCAGCGCACCGGTCACCGGCGTCTGATTGAAAGCGCAGACCGGATAAGGCTTGAACGCGACGCGCAGGATGGCCCAGTCCTGGCCAAGCGCGCCGGCGAGACCGCCGTCGAGATCGGTCTTGGCGAAGGCGCGCGCGAAGCCGGACTTGCCCTCGAAGGCGTGCGGCGCCGAGACCGAACCGGCGCGCGCCAGCTCGGCGGCGACCAGGCCGTTGCGCGCTACAACGCCGACCTGGTAGCGCCACTCGTCGGTGCCGTCGGCAAACGATTGCAGCACGCCGCCGGAAAACGACACGGCGTTGGCAAGCGCGGCCGCCATCTGCTCCGCCGAAAGCTCCATCAGCTTGCCGGCTGCGGCGCTCGCCGCAATCGTTCCATAAATGGCAGAGGAGCGGAAACCGGCCGGCGTCGTCTTTCCCGATAGCGCTTTCTCCACCACGCCGCCCGCTTCATAGCCGGCGACGAGCGCCGGGATCAGGCGCGCCAACGGATAGCCCTTCGCCTCGATCATCGCCGTGAGCATCGGGATCAAAATGGTGCCGAAATGCGCGGCGCCGCAGGTATCCTCCTGGGCGCGGCCGTGGAACAGCGCCGAATTCGCCAGGCACGCGCCGCCGATCGTCGTGCGGCGGCCGTCGAGAAGCAGCGTCGCACCGCCCGGCACTTCGCCGTCGAGCGCCAGCGCGGCGGCGCGCGCGACCGGCGCATAGGGTGTCGCATGGCCGTTAATGCCCATGCCGAAGGCGTTGTAGAGACATACGCGCGCCTTCTGAACGACTTGCGGCGGCAAGTTCTCAGGTCGCAAGCCGACAAGAAAATTGGCGAGATCGGTTGAGAAGGTCGTCATAACATCCCTCCTTATCTCTTCTTTATCGTCGCAATCGAGCTTGCGGCGAGCATGGCGAGCTCACGCGTTGCCCGGCGCTCGCAAGCCCCCGTAAGTATGCCAGGACGGCGCGACCAGCCAGCCGCAATCGACCGGCACGTTGGCGCCGGTGATCGCCGAGGCCAGCGGCGAAGCAAGAAATACCACGACCTTGGCAATCTCCGACGGTTCGACCAGGCGGCCGAGCGCGGAATTGCCGGCGAGCGCCGACGGATCGCGTTCGCCCTTGTCGATCGCGGCCTGCAACGCCGGTGTCCGCGTATAGCCCGGCGAAACCGCATTCACCCGCACCTGCGCGGGCCCCCATTCGGCGGCAAGGCACTCGGTCGTGGCGATGACGGCGGCCTTGGCCGGCCCGTAAGCGTGCAGCGGCATTGAGCGCATGCCGGCGACCGAGGCGATGTTGATGATGGCGCCGCGGCGGCGGCCGACCATGCGGCGGCCGAAGGCGACGCTTGCGACGTAGGTGCCGCGCTGATCGACCCGGATGATGTCGTCGTAGAGCGCCATCGTCATCTCGGTGGGCCGCACTGGCGTCTGAATGATCCCGGCGCTGTTGACCAGGATCTCGACCGGACCGATTTCTGCCTCGATCGCCGCAGCGCAGGCCTCGGTCGCCTTTTCGTCGCCGACGTCGGCGCGCCACGCCCGGCCGCCGACCTCCTTGGCCACCTCTTCGGCGCGGGCAAGTTCGCGATCGAGCACAACGACTGTTGCGCCGTTGGCGGAGAGTTCCCGGCAGCAGGCGGCGCCGATGCCGCTTGCGCCGCCGGTGACGACGGCTACCCCCTCGATCCTCATGCTCTCCCTTTGATCCTTTTAAAAGCAGCCGCTTCTCGGGCGGCATCCGCCGGCCCCTTTTGACCGATGGCCTTGTACCGACGGCCGACTGAGGGCGTGACGTCGCCTCAAAAGTGAACTATAAATCAACAATCGTCAACCGACACAACCTCCTGATTGCGAATGATGCAAAGCGTCAGCACGGCGGGAAGTCCGAAGCCCAAACTCAGCCGCGCGGAGCGCAATGACGAGGTCAAAAGGCGCCTGTTCGATGCCGCCGCCAAGGTCGTCGGCCGCCTTGGTTATGCCGAAGCCTCGGTCGCCCGGATCACCGAACTCGCCGCGGTCGCCCAAGGCACTTTCTACAATCATTTCGAGAACCGTCAGGAATTGCTCGATCAATTGCTGCCGACCATCGGACTGCAGATGATCGCGTTCATCCGCCAGCGCACCAATGCGGCCGCGCCCGGTGCCGAGAAGGAGACGGAGCGCTTCCGCGCTTTCTTCGAATTCCTCCGCGTGGTGCCGGAGTTTCTTCGTATCCTCAATGAAGCCGAAGTGTTCGCGCCGAGCGGCTATCAGCGCCATCTCGACAATATCGCAACGGCTTACGTGCGGACCCTCAAGCGCGATCGCAACGCCGGCGAAATTGACGATTACAGCGATCAAGAACTTGAAGTGATCGTGCACATCCTCATGGGGGCGCGTGGCTATTTGTGCCAGCGATACGCCTATACCGAGGGCTCGGCGCACGCGGTTCCGGAATACGTCATCTCGGCCTATGAGAAACTGCTCGGCTCGGGCTTGTTCCGCAAATCCGCCGCACGCAGTGAGACATCGCGCGGTAAGACATAACGGCGGCGAGCGCGGCCGCCCGAACTTGGAGGAGATGCCGAATGGCGACGGCAGCCGCCAATCCGTTCGCGCTTGAGGGCCACACGATCCTCGTTGCCGGCGGGGCGAGCGGCATCGGCGCGAGCGCCGCGGCCGCCTGCGCCGCCCTTGGCGCCAAGCTCATGTTAGCGGATATCGCCGACGCCGCTCCGGCGGCGGAGAAACTGCGCGGCGCGGGACACGCGGCAACGTCGAGCGCATGCGACGTCACCGATCGTGCCGCCGTCGAGCGCCTGATCGCCGGCGCCGGCGCGATCGATGCCATGATCGTGTGCTCGGGCATTTGTCCGTTCGACGATTGGATGGATGCCAACTGGGACGACGTCTACGAACGCACCAACGCCGTGAACGTCAAAGGCACGGTCAATTGCGTGCGTGCCGCCCTGCCGGCGATGATGGAACGCGGCCGCGGCCGCATCGTGCTGGTCGGATCGCTCGCGGGCCGTAGCGGCGGGTTGTTGTCCGGCCCGCATTACGTGGCGTCGAAAGGCGCGGTCGGTGCGCTGGTACGCTGGTTCGCGCGGATCGGCGCGCCGCGTAACGTTCTCGTCAACGGCGTCGCGCCGGGTCCGGTCGATACTGGTATGATCGCCGGGCGCAATCCCAATCTGGCAAGCATTCCACTGGGGCGGATCGCGCAGCCGGAAGAACTTGCAGGCCCGATTGCTTTCCTGTGCTCGCCGGCCGCAAGCTATGTGTGCGGCGTTATGCTCGACGTCAACGGCGGGGTCTATATGTCATGACCTCCCCGTTACGCGGCCTTTTCGGTGACGGACGTGTTTGCCGATCGGCATTCTCGGACCGATCCCGGCGGTTGCCGCGCTTGACAATCCTTAATGAATACTGTTCATTTAAAGAAAAGTGACGGCTGAATCACAGTTCATGTTTCGCGGCGATGGCTGTTGCCCACCGCGAAACACAAAAGCAGTGGCCGGCTTCATCGGCCAGCGGGGAAGGAACGATGTTGCGTTGGCGTCCGACGCAGGAAGAGATTGTTTTTGCCCTTGCCGCGCTGATGTTCTGCGGCTTCGCGCTTTTCCTTCCCGGCTTCCTCGCCGTTGAAAATCTCTTGTCGCTGGTGCGCAGCGTCTCGATCCTCGGCATCCTCGGCTTGGGGATGGCGCTGGTCGTCATCGGCCGTGGCATCGACCTCGCCATGGTCGCGACCATGGTCGTCGCCGTGGCCTGGGCAATGGCGCTCTCGCACACCCAAATGCCGCTCGGCGCTGCGCTGGCGCTGGGAGCGGTGTTCGTGATCGGCGTCGGCGTCGCCATCGGCATCATCGTCGCCTATGCCGAGATTCCCGCGATCTTCACCACACTGGCGATGGGCTCGATCGTCTACGGCATCGGCCGCACCTTCTTCTTTCAGATCGACACGCAGAACGCGCCGGTCGGCTATCCGTGGTTCAATTTCCTCGGCGGCGGCCGGATCGCCGGCATTCCGGTGATCGTCGTGGCTTTTGCCGCCATGGCTTTGGTGATGTTCGCCTTGCTGCGCGAGACGCGCTTCGGCCGCTTTGTCTATGCGACCGGCGACAACCCGCTTGCCGCGCGCATCACCGGCATTCCGACGCGCGTGCTCACGGTCGCGCAATATATCTTGAGCGGCCTGATCGCCTATTTCGCCGGCATCGTCATGGCGGCTGCGGTCTCGGGCATGAATACCCGCATCTACAATTCGACGATGATCTACGACGTGCTGCTAGTGGTGGTGCTGGGCGGCATCGGGCTTTCCGGCGGCCGCGGCGGCGTGCGCAATGTGCTGGTCGGCACGATGCTGGTCGGCATTCTGCTCAACGGCATGACCATCCTCGATATCGGCTACACCGCGCAAAATCTCATCAAGAGCCTCATCCTGCTCGGAGCGATCGTCATCGACACGCTGGTCAATCCGCGCGACGAGCAGACCGCGCAACAGGGCGACATCTGAGACAACGGGGAGCAAACATGCCAGTAGAAAATACACAGGGAGGAATGACCATGCGACTGAAGACGTTGTTCGCGCTTGCTCTATCGGCGGCGCTCTCGTGTGCCGCGCTCGGCTTGGCGCCGGCGCGAGCCGACGACACCGGCCTCGATCAGGTCGGCCGCAGCGACTATCTCGGTGCGGTCAAAGGCAAAAAGGTGATCTTCATCCCGATCGCCATGGGTTTCGACATCACCGAATCCTGGGCGGCGATCTGGCGCAAGCAGGCCGCGGCGCTCGGCTATACCTTCGAGATCCGCGATCCGAACTGGAGCACCGACGCCGGCACCAAGGCGCTCACCGCCGCGATCGCTGAAAAGCCCGATCTGCTGATCATTCACAATCCGGACATTCAGTCCTATGCGCGGCTCCTCAAGCGCGCGCAGGACGACGGCATCAAGGTGCTGCAAGTCAACATGCCGTCGGTGGCGACGACCGATTCCTATGTCGGCGCCGACTGGGTGTCGCTCGGCGAAGAGGAAGCCAAGGCGCTCGTCGATCATTGCGCAACCGGCAAGGGCCCCTCGACCAAGATCGCCTTCGTGCAGGGCGTCGTGACCGGCGCGGCGAATATCTATCTCAAACGCGGCATCACCAACGTTCTCGCCCAGCATCCCGAGATCAAGATCGTCTCCGACCAGGCGGCGAGCTACGATCCGGCCAAGGCGCGCGCCATCATGGAGACGGTGCTGCAGCAGAATCCCGACCTCTGCGGCGCGGTCGGCGTCTGGGACAGCGCCGACGTCGGCATCGGCGCGGCGGTGGCGGCCGCCGGCAAGACCGGCCAGGTCTTCGTCGTGACCAGCGGCGCCGGCAACAAGAGCGCGTGCGACAATATCGAGAAGGGCCTGCTGACCATGGACATCAGCTACAATTCGCCGCTGCAGGGCGACATCGCCGCCCAGCAGATTGCCGAGCTCCTGCAGAGCAAGGGCAAGGCCGGCGAGCGCAAGGTGCTCTATTACGGGCCGCTCACCAAGATCACCAAGGACACCATCAGCCCGCGTAACTGCTGGACGATGGACGACTTGAAGTAAACGACAGCGGCCGCCGCGCGCCATCCGCGCGCGGCGGCATTGCAACATTCCACCGTCGCGTCGAAGCCTTCTTGGCATCATGGGACGACGCGGCGAGCCAAACCTTGCGTACGGACCGGCGGGACCTTTGCCATCGTGAGTAACCGCGACGCCCTAACCCGCCTGCGCTACCGCTACATCCCCGATCACGTCATCGGTGAATTGCTGGCCAAGCGCTGGATGGACAACGCCATCCCGTTCCTGGCGCTGGTCGTCGTCCTGATCGTGTTCGGCCGCATCCTTCCCGACTTCTACTCGATCTCCAACGTCACCGATCTCAGCCGCCAGTTCGCCGAAACCGGGCTGGTCGTGCTGGGGCTGACCATCGTGATGCTCTCGGGCGGCATCGATCTTTCGGTCGGCTCGGTGTTCGGCCTCTCGGTGCTGACGGCATCAATTTGCATGAATGTGTGGGACCTGGGCGTCGGGCTCACCTTCCTCGCCTGCATGGCGACGGGCATCGTGTGCGGCGCCATCAACGGCGTGCTGGTCGGCTATCTGCGGCTGCGCGCCTTTCTCACCACACTGGTGACGCTGATCGTTTTCCGTTCGATCTACGAATTGATCTTTCCGGGTTTCTCAACCGCCATCGTCGGCAATATCCCGGACTCGCCGATCTGGGAGTTCATCGGCAACGGCGTGGTGTTCGGAATTCCCTTCAGCTTCGTCGTGACTGCCGTCATCGCGGCGTTGTGGCATGTGGTGCTGTCGCGCATGCGGCCCGGCTGGCGGCTGATGGCGGTCGGCGGGGCGCGGCGGTCGGCGCACAATGCCGGCATCAGCGTGCGGCGCACCATCTGCAACGCCTACATCTGGTCGAGCGTGCTCTGCTGCCTGGCGGGTTTCTTCAACGCCGCGCGGCTCGGCAGCACCGGCTCGGACACCGGCATCGGCCTGGAAATCACGGCGCTGACCGCCGTCGTGCTCGGCGGCAATTCGCTCGGCGGCGGCCGCGGTTCGGTCGCCAAAGCCGTGCTTGGCACCATCATCGTGCTGATCCTCACCAACGGACTGCTTGCGCTCTCGGTGCCCGGGCCGGTCAATTCGACCATCCTCGGCATCGTGCTTATCGCAGCGGTGTTCGTCGACGTGCGCTGGCTGAAAAACCGCCACAAGATTCTGAACAAGGTCTATGTCTCGCCGACCTATTTCGCGCCCCCTCCCCCGCCGTCGACAGCGCCGGATTCCGGCTCGCCTTATGCGCTCAACGACAAGCTCCGCTCGGTCGGCGCCGTGGGCTTGCGCATCATCGAAGGCGCCGAGGACATGATCCTCGACCGCGAGGACAATCTTTATTGCGGCAACCGCCATGGCGACATCATGCGGTTCTTCGGCCCCGACCACACCAAGCACGAAATCTTCGCCCATGTCGGCGGCCAGCCGCTTGGGCTGGCCTTCGACCGCGACGGCAATCTCGACGTCTGCATCGGCGGCATGGGGCTTTATCAGATCACGCCCGAGCGCAAGCTCAACAAATTGTCGGACGAGACCAACCGGACGCTGTTCTCGGTGGTCGACGATTCCCGCCTGCGGCTCGCCGACGACCTCGACATCGCCCCGGACGGCCGCATCTTCTTCAGCGAGGCCACCATCCGTTTCGAAATGCACGAATGGCCGGTCGACGCACTGGAGAGCCGCGGCAACGGCCGGATCGTCTGCTACGATCCAAAAACCGGCAAGTCGCACACTGAAGTGTCGAACCTGATCTTCCCGAATGGCATCTGCATGCTGCCGGACGGCGAATCGTTCTTCTTCGCCGAGACGTTCGGCTGCCGCGTGAGCCGCTACTATTTTGCGGGACCGAAGAAAGGCCGCCTCGACATCGTCATCGACAACATGCCGGGCTATCCCGACAACATCAACCGCGCGTCCGATGGCAATTACTGGCTCGCCATCGTCGGCATGCGCTCGCCGGCGCTCGACCTGGCGCTGCGCATGCCCGGTTTCCGCCGCCGCATGGCGCGCCGCTGCGCGCCCGACGCCTGGATGTACCCGAACCTCAACACCGGCTGCGTGATCAAGTTCAACGAACAGGGCGAGGTGCTGGAAAGCCTGTGGGATCTCGGCGGCCAGAACCACCCGATGATCACCTCGATCCGCGAGCACAAGGGCATTCTCTATCTCGGCGGCATCTACAACAACCGCATCGGCACCTACAAGATTCCCGGCGCCGATCCCAATTGGTGCGCGCTCGACACCTATTGGGGGCGGCCGTGATCGGCGCGCTGCGGCGGACGGTCGATAATTTCCTCGGCCGCGGCGAGGCCGCGGTGACGGTTCCCGTCATGGACGGGCCGCTGAAGCCCAATCAGCTGCTCGAATCCGCCGGGCGCGTGCTCACCGCGCCCGGGCTCGACAATCTCGCCGCGACGCCGGAGGGAATTGTCTTCACCAGCGGCAACACGCTCAATGGGATTCCCGGCGGCGAGATTGCGCGCTTCCCTTCGGTCGTGTCTTGCGTGGCCGCGGATACCGATGGCGCCTTGGCGATCGGCTTCGACGACGGCGGCGTTACGATCCGCGGCGGGCCGCACGACGGACGCCGCTTCGATCAACTCAACGGCAAAGCGCTCAATTGCCCAACGGCCGCGCTGTTCCTCAATGCCGACACGCTGATCGTGACCAACGGCTCTTTCGAGCATCGCCCGTCGCAATGGCGGCGCGATCTGATGATGCTCGGCACGAGCGGCAGTGTGTGGCGGCTCGATCTTGCCAGCGGCACGGCGCAACCGCTCGCGAGCGGGCTTGCCTGGCCCTGCGGCGTAGCATTGGCGCCGGACGGCCGATTGTATGTCTCGGAATCCTGGCGTCATCATGTGTTGCTGATCGACGCGGCGAAAGCGAGCCGGCCGGGCTACGCGCTGACCGATCCGCCGGCTTATCCGGGACGGATCGCCCCGGCTGCGAAGGGCGGCTATTGGCTGACCTTCTTCTCGGTCCGCAATCAGCTCGTCGAATTCATCCTGCGCGAAAAAGAATATCGGCTGCGCATGATCGAGGAAGTGCCCGAGCCGTTCTGGATGGCGCCGGCACTGGCCAGCCTCGGCAAGTTCGAGGAGCCGCTGCAAGGCAGCGGGCTCAAGCAGATGGGCATTCTCAAGCCCTGGGCGGCGACGCGCTCCTACGGTCTGGTGGTGCGCTGCGACGCCGCCATGCAGCCGATGTTCAGCTACCACAGCCGGGCCGACGGCGTGATCCACGGCATCACGTCGGTTTGTGAAGATCGCGCCGACCTGCTGGTGGCGGCGAAAGGACCGGGCGTACTGGTGCGGCTTTCCGGCGTTGCCGAGAAGCCGGTGGGGACGCGGCCGCGATGAGCCCGATCCTCGAATTGCGCAAGGCGACCAAGGAATTTCGCGGCGTCCCCGCCATCAAGAATATCGACTTCACGCTGGAGCGCGGCGAAATCCACGCCATCGTCGGCGAGAACGGCGCCGGCAAGTCGACCCTGACCAAGGCCCTCGCCGGCGTGCACAAGCTCACGTCCGGCGAGATGCTGTTCGACGGCAAGCCGCTGGTGCTGTCGGCGCCGTCGGAAGCTTTGGCGCTCGGCATCGCCATGGTGTTTCAGGAAACCAACCTGGTGCCGTCGATGACGGTGGCGCAGAACATCTATCTCGGCGACGAGAAACTCTTCAACCGGCTGCGCGGACTTTACAACCAGGCCCAGCAATTCCTGGCGGGCATGAACTTTCAGGTCAATCCGACCGCTTTGGTGTCCTCGCTCGGCGCGGCGCACAAGCAGATGGTCGAGATCGCGCGAGCCGTTCATCACAAGGCGCGGATCATCATCTTCGATGAGCCGACCGCGTCATTGACGCCGGAGGAGAAGAACCACTTCTTCGGCCTGGTGCGGCGGCTGGTCAAACAGGACGTATCGGTGATCTTCATCAGTCACGCGCTCGAGGAGGCGCTGCTGCTGGCCGATCGCATCACCGTGCTGCGCGACGGCGAATTGGTGGTGACCGGCCCGGCCGGCGAGTTCGATCGCGAACGCATCATCCAGGCCATGGTCGGGCGGAGCCTCAGCGCCACCCTGCATGGGGCGGCGCAGCGCGCGCCGCGACCCTACGGCCGCAGGGTGCTCAGCGTGCAGAACTTGTCGAGCGGCAGCATGGTGCGCAATACCTCGTTCTCGATCTATGCCGGGCAGATCGCCGGCATCTTCGGCCTGGTCGGCGCGGGCCGCACCGAGATGATGAAAGTCGTCGCCGGCGTGATCAAGCGCGATCTGTTCTACGGCGGCGAGGTCCGGCTCGACGGCAAGCAGGTGCGTTATCGCGTGCCGCGGCAGGCGGTCCGCGACGGCATCGTCTATGTCACCGAAGACCGCAAGCTCGAAGGCTTCTTCGAAACCATGTCGATCGCCGGCAACATCCAGACCGGCGACGAGGCGACCGGCGTCAATCCGCTCAAGATCGTCTCGATGACGCAGGCGCGGACATTGGCCAAAACCTGGATCGACGCGCTGTCGATCCGCGCCATCGACGGCAACGCGCGCATCATCGAACTGTCAGGCGGCAATCAGCAGAAAGTGGTGATCGCCAAATCGCTGGTGCAAAAGCCGAAGCTGGTGATTTTCGACGAGCCCACCCGCGGCGTCGATGTCGGCGCCATCGTCGAAATCCATCAGCTCATCAACCGCCTCGCCGACGAGGGCTTCGCCGTGGCGGTCATCTCGTCATATCTTCCGGAAATCATGGCGCTGTCCGATCGCATTCTCGTCGCCCGCCAGGGCAAGATCATCGAAGAGATGAGCATCGACGAAGCGACCGAACAGAAAATCATGTACGCCGCGGTCCACTAGAGCGCAGCCGCCTCGGGTCGAACCGCGTCTGCCCTACTGGACCGCCTTGCCGTCCCGCGCGCTCTCTTCAAGCAACTGCAGATTGGCTTGGATGTAGGGATTGCCAGGATCCTTGAGCAGCGCGTCGTGGAGGATCTTTCGCGCCCGCGCATAATCGCCGCGCAGGATGTACGAGAACCCCTGGTTGTTGAGAATTTCCGGGGTGCGGCCGACGATTTGAATCGCCGCCTGGTAGGCCCGGTCGGCAAGATCGTAGCGACGCAGCCGATCGTACGACGCCGCCAGCCCGACCCAGGCTTCGGCATCCTGCGGATGCTTTTCGACCGCCCTGCGGAAGCTTTTTTCCGCCAGGCCAAAATCGTTGGCGCGGAAATATCTTTTGCCGTGCTGCAGATCATCATTGGGATCGTCGCCCAGGAGTCCGGGCTTGGCCAAGGGCGCGACCGGCTCGCCGCTCGGCCCCGGTTCAGCGGGCGTGACCGTGATGGAGCCGGTTGTGTCGCCGCCGTTGGCCGTCGCGGCGCCGGCATTTCCAGGCTCGTCGGGCGTCAAGAGATTGCCGAGCTTGGTTGACGAAGTGCAACCACCGAGAGCGACCAGGCCCGCCGCTGAGAGTACCAGGAATAGTCGAATACTCATCGACGCAATCTCAAGTACGCACGCACGCAAAATTGGGCCGGGACGAACGGACGGAGATTTCGCGGGTCGGGCAGCGGTATCAGAAAACCGAAAACTAGCTGACGGTGGTTAATGATTTGCTCGTCGGGCCGGTGGCTTGCTCAAAATGGACTCCGACCTCGCCAAGACGCGCCAGCGAATTGCCGCCTACCAATTGCCGGTTGTAATGCGGACGATGACCGGCGCCAGGATCACGACGAACAACACGGGAAAAATACACACCATCATCGGAACGGTGAGCTTGGCCGGCAGGCTGTACGCCTTCTCCTCGGCGCGCGACATTCGCTTGTGCCGCATGTCGTCGCTGTAGACGCGCAGCGCCTTGCTGATATTGGCCCCGAGCTCATCCGATTGTTGGATGAGAGCGGCGAACGAACGCGCCTCCTCGAGGCCCAGACGTTCGGCAAAATGCTCAAGGGCCTCGGCGAGATTGCGGCCGGCGCGAATTTCAAGATTGGCGATGTGAATGTTGGTGGCAAGCGAAGGATACGAATGGCCGAGCTCGCGCCTGACCCTGTCGAGAGCGGCCTCCATGGCAAGGCCGGCATCGGCACACACGACCAGAAGATCCATGAAATCGGGAAAGCCCGTTCTGTGTTCGACCCGTCGCGCCGCAACGCGGCGGTCGAGATAAAGGCTCGGCGTCAAATACCCGCCGATGCCGCCGCCCATGACGAGAAGCCAAAACCACGATTTGCCGTTGATGCCGATAAGCGGCAGCACAAAAAATAAGGCGAGCGCCAGACCGGCCGCCAAACCGGTGCGCGCAATGAAGAAATAAGCTGCCGCATGCGGGTCATAGATACCGGCTTGCACCAGGCGGCCACGCAATATTTTCATGTCTTTGTTGTCGGCGGACGAATAGTGCTTGTTGGTATAGTCGACGAGCTTCCGCGCGACGGACGAATACGACAAGGCATGCCGGCCGCCGGCCGCGTCTTGGTCGGGGCCGAGCGCCGCCGCGCGCCGGCGCACGCCCTGGCGCGCACGAATCCCGACCATCAACGCGAGCGCGAGCGTGCCGACGGCGAGGAAGATGACGAGGCTCAACATCGTCGCGGCGCCGTCCGCGAAAAGGTCAAAGCTAACGTTCGTTTCCATCGGTCAGATCTTGAAGTTCACCATCTTGAACATGATCAAATTGCCGACCAGCATCCAGCCGGCGGCACCGCCGAGCAAAAGCTTGGTGAGATTCTCGTGCCATGCCGAGGCGTAGAACTCGGGCGACGTGACTTGAATGACGATAAACAAGCCGATCGGCAGGGCCGAAAGAATCAACGCCGAGGCGCGGCCTTCCGCCGCCAGCGCCCAAATCTTTCGTCGCATCTTGAAGCGCTGGCGGATCACGCCGGAGAGATTATCGAGAATCTCCCCGAGATTGCCGCCGGTGGAAGACTGGATGCCGACGGCGGTGACGAACAGCGGCAAGTCGTCGGAGCCGACGCGGATGCCAAGGTTGCGCATCGCGGTCTCGAGATCGGCGCCGTAGGTGATCTCGTCGGTGACGATGCCGAATTCGCTGCCGATCGGATCGGGCATTTCACGGCCGACCATGGCGATGGCGGTCGGCACCGGATGTCCGGCGCGCAGGCTGCGGACGATGGTATCGAGCGCGTCGGGAAATTGCGCGGCGAATTTTCCCTGACGCCTGGCCCGCAGGAACCGCAGGATGAGATACGGCAACGCCGTCGCGCTCAGCGCCGCGGCCGCTGCGGCCTCGACGACACTGCCGCGCAACGACACCGTGATGGCGAAAGCCACGACACTGGCAAAGGCGATGACGACGACGAGGCGGGCGAGCCCGATCGTAATGCCGGATTGCAGGACCAGGCGGTTCAAGGCGGTGAATTTAAGCAGATAATCGCCGCTGTCGGTGAGACCGCGTTCGCGGCGCCAGGCGACCAGCACGCTTTCCCGATCGGAGCGATCTTTCGCCAGCATCAGCCGGCGGTTGATTTGGCTGCGATACGACGCGGTGGAGAAGCACAGCAGATAGACCGCCTCGGCGGTCAGCGCCGCCGAAGCGCCGACCAAAACCCAGATCAGATAGATCGGATCGAAATCGGCGGGCATGCGCAGGTCACAGCGGTTGGGACGGGTCGAAATGGGCGCCCGGGATCTTGATCCCCATGGCCAATAGATCGGCGAGAAAGCGCGGCCGCACGCCGGTGGCCTGGAAGTGGCCGATGACGGCGCCATCGAGCGCCGTCCCGGTGCGCACGAACTTGTAGATTTCCTGCATCTGGATGATGTCGCCTTCGAGCCCGGTGATCTCGGCGATGCTCATCACCCGGCGCTTGCCGTCGGAAAGCCGCGACAGCTGGACGATGACGCGGATGGCGGCGGCGATCTGGCCGCGAATGCTCGCCACCGTCATCGGCATGCCGGCCATGCCGATCATCTGCTCCAAACGGGAAATGGCGTCGCGCGGCGTGTTGGCGTGGATCGTCGCCATCGAGCCTTCGTGGCCGGTATTCATCGCTTGCAGCATGTCGAAGGCTTCTTCGCCGCGGCACTCGCCGAGAATCACGCGATCGGGACGCATGCGCAGCGCGTTCTTGACCAGGTCGCGCTGACGGATTTCGCCCTTGCCTTCGACGTTCGGCGGCCGGGTTTCCATGCGGCCGACATGCGGCTGCTGCAATTGCAGTTCCGCCGCGTCCTCGATGGTGAGCAGGCGCTCCTTCGGTGAAATGAAGGACGACAGGGCGTTGAGCATGGTGGTCTTGCCCGAGCCAGTGCCGCCGGAGATGATCAGCGTCACCCGCGCCCGGACCGCAGCCGCCAGCACCTCGGCCATCGGCGGCCGCAGCGCGCCGACCGCGACCAGCTTGTCGAGATTGAGCGGCTTCTTGGAGAATTTGCGGATCGACATCAGCGGCCCGTCGACCGCGACCGGCCGCACCGCCACGTTGACGCGAGAGCCGTCGAGCAGACGGGCGTCGCACATCGGGTGCGACTCATCCACCCGGCGGCCGACCGCCGAAACGATTTTATTGATGATGCGCAGCAGATGCGCCTCGTCCTTGAAGCGCACGCCGGTGGGCTCGAGCAGCCCCTGCCGTTCCACGTAAACGCATTCGTGCCCGTTGATGAGAATATCGTTGACGGCGGCATCCTTCAGCAACGGCTCGAGCGGCCCCAACCCCCGCATTTCGTCGAGAATTTCGGAGGCGAAGTCGTTGAGTTCCTGGGCGTTGAGCGCCAGCCGTTCGGCCAGGACGTATTGCGATACCAGCTGTTGAACGTAGCCACGGACTTCCTCTTCCGGCAGCTTCTCCAAAGCCGACAGATTGGTCTCCTCGATCAAGCGGCGATGGAGCCGCACCTTGGCGTCGAGAAGCTTTTCGGTCAGCAGCGGGTTGGTGCCATGCTCGGGCGCGGCTTCGCTAAGCACCGGAACCGGCTGGGCCACGGGCTCCGGCTCGACATGCTCGCTCGCCGGGGCGGGGTCCGGAGCAACGGCGCGGCGAAGTGAGAAACGACCGGCCATCTTTTGCCTTAAAGCGCGGACGCGCGTCTTGCTTTCTGGCCGGCCGGCTGCGCCGCCGCACGCACGGCCGATGCCGGCGCTTTTGATGCCGCGGCGCCGGCAGCCGCGGCGTTGCCGGTTTGCGGGATGATGAACCGCTTCAGTTGCGCCGTGATCTTGTTGCCGGGTTTTACTTCGTTCAACGGCACGCCGCGATCGATCGCTTCGCGCACCAGGCCGTAATGGTTCGGCACGAACGCGGCGAGCGAGCCGCCGATCGCCCGTTCGATATCGGCGCGCCGCAACCCGGCTGAGAAGAGCTTCTGTTCGAATTGGTTGACGATGACCTGCGGGTTCAGGTGGTCGCCGAGCCGTTCGCGGATGGCGTCGACGAGCTGCCGGGCCTGGCGCAGGCTTGGCACCGTCGTCTCGCTGACGATGAACACCTTGTTGGATCCGAGCAGCACATTGTCGGTCCACGAGAACCAGGTGCGCGGCATGTCGAACACCACAAAATCGAAGTGTGAGGACACAAGGTCGAGAAGCCGCGTCACGACCAGCGGATCGAACGAGCGCATTTCCGCCGGCCGGTTCGGCGCTGCGACCACCGCCAAGCCAGAGGCGTGATACGACAGCATGACCTCCAGCAACTGCCGGTCCAGCCGCTCCGGGCGCGGCTCGATCTCGCCAAGATCAAGCCGAGGCTCGATGTCGAGATAGTCCGCGCAGGCGCCGTGCTGGAAGTCGAGGTCGACCAGGCAGGTCGCGGTTTTGCCCCGGCCGCCGCTGGTCAGCAGCAGCATGGCGGTCTGCACCGCCAATGTGGTCACGCCGGCGCCGCCGACGGCGGGCAAGAAGGTAAAAATCTGCGCTTCCGTGGTTGCCGCAGTGGCGGGCGCTTTGGTCACGTTCGCGCAGGTGCGGATCAGTTCGACCGGAGGCACCGGCTTGACCACAAAGTCGGCGGCCCGCAACTGCATGAGCCGGCGAGCCACGGCGCCATCAAAAGTCTTGGCGACGGCGACGACGGGTGGGCAGTGACCGGCCCGCGCGATGATCCGTTCGAGGGCGTGCAGCTCGATCTCGTCGGCGCTGTCGAGGTCGGCGATGAGGACGGCGGCGCTGCCGAACTCGATCGCTTCGGCCGTCGAGAGGTTTTCCCTGATGACCTCGAGACTGATTTGCGCACTCGTCCCGAATGCCGCACGCACGCAGTCCTCGAAAGCCTGGTCGGGGGTGACGACGACGATCGTAGCCGCCGCCGATGGGGACTGGGCGCTGGACATAGTTCAGCCTGCTGTCGCGGACGTGGCTATCATTGGCCGGCGGTCGTTGTGGTCGTCGTCGGCGAACTGGGCGCCACCGCCGGAGCGGCGGGGGCGGCGGTAGCGGTCTGCGAGCCAGGCGCCTGCGCCGTCGTCGGCGATGGATTGCCGGTCTGCAGCGCCATCGGGGCAACGGGCGCAGTGACCATATTGGTGCGATAGCGTTCGACGGCGGACTGCATCCGCTGGCCGTTGGCGCCATAGTTGACGTTGCCGCTGCGCGCCGGCCATGGATCGTACATCTGCGCCATTTCGTTGGCGCTGACTGCGCTGCCGGCGCTGAGCGCGATCGAGTCGCGCCGATCCATGTACAGGTCGGAGCAACCCGTGAGCGTTGCAGCGAGAGCGAGCGCGCCTGCGATCGCGCGGGAGGGCAAGCTAATCCTTGGCCGACACATAGATCGCTCCTTTCTTGGGCAGATCGAGGATATGACCGACGTACGGCCGGTTCGGCGCGCCGGCGGCAAGGCGCGCAAGCGCCGGACTGACTTCGGCTTGACCATTGAGGAAGAAGTCGACGTCGTTGCCCGGCAACGTATTGTCGAGCGGGGTGTGAGCCACCGTGTTCGGCCGCATCGGATGCACGATGTGCGGCGTCACCAAAATCACCAGATCGGTCTCGTTCTTTTGGTATTGGCTGGAGCGGAACAGGGCGCCGAGCACCGGCACGTCGCCGATCCACGGCAGCTGGTCCTGCGCTGTCGTCGTTTGGTTCTGCAACAGACCGCCAAGCATGAAGCTCTGGCCGTCGCGCAGCTCGAGCGTGGTCGAGGCCTTGCGGGTGATCAGTCCCGGGACCGACGTGCCGGCGACCGTCACCGTGTGCGTCGGGTCAATCTCGCTGACCTCCGGCTTGATCACGAGATTGATCAGGCCGCCCCGAAGGACGGTCGGAGTGAACGAAAGCCCAACGCCGTATGGCTGGTAAGCGAAGGTGACCGTGCCAAGCCCATTGGCCTCGGGGACGGGGAATTGCCCGCCGGCAAGGAAGCTTGCCGTGTCACCCGACAAAGCCACCAGATTGGGTTCGGCCAGACTGCGCGCCAGGCCGCGCTGCTCGAGCGCGTTGATCTGCATTTGCAGCGAGCCGCCGAGTTGGCTGACCAGGAAGCCGAACGGCGAGGCGCCGGACAGCACGCCGGCGGCAACCACCGGCGACAGCGGCGTGCCGTTGACGTTGGGGGGCAACACACTGTAGCCGCCGATCCCGCCGCCAGCGGCCGGCTGCTGAAAGGCGCCGCCCGGCGCCGTGATCGGCAGCTGCAGAGCCTGCTGTTGCGAGCCGATATTGGCGACGGTGCTTTTGCCGAACACGTTCCATTGCACGCCCAGCTCACGGCTCGCCTGCCGCGAAGCTTCGATGAAGCGCACCTCAAGCATGATCTGCTGGGCCTGCATCACCTCGACGGTGTTGATGGGATCGGGCACGAACTGCCGCGCGATCATCACCGCCTTGTCGAGCGTGACGGCGTCCGGGGACGTGCCGCTCAGCATGATGCGGCCATTCACCGACGATACCTTTATGCCGCCGCCGGACAGGCGCGCGATCTCGGCACCGAGCCGCGAAATGTCGTAGGAGACCTCAACGTCGAAAATTCCGACCGGCTTCTTGTCCTCGCCGTAGACGGTGACGCGGGTAGTGCCGATCTTCTTGCCGAGGATCGACAGCGCGTGGTCGGTGAGCGGATTGACATCGGCGACGCCCGGATCTCCGACCGAAATATCGACCAATCGCTGATCGGTGTGCAGGTCTTCCGATTTGCCCAAGATCACCGCGACCGTCGTGGTGTGGGTCGGGTTGATGAAGGCGATCCGCTGTTGCGCACCGGCCCCGCCGGTCGCGAGCGTCAATGACGCGGCCAGCAGCATCGCTGCCTTGGGCCATCGACCCGAACGGCGCCACGCACGTCCCGGATTTTTGTCTCTATCCGCGTCTTGCCGGCATGAGCCGGCAGAATCGCCCGCGACTTTGTTCGTTGTCTCCACGTTGGCCTCCCAGCCCGTTGCTCGCTGTCCCCGAAGTTCTGTTCGTGCCCCTAGCCATCGTTCACGCATCAATTGTGTGCGTTCGAAAGTGTCGCCGAGCGCGCGCGGCTGTTTTCAACCGGCACGCTGTAATCCTGTCGCTTTGCAGCGCGCGTGACGCCGACGGTAACGAAGCGCGAATCGCTCGATGGCTCCGTCGCCCGTCCGAGATCCGCCAGTGTAATTCGACGCGGCGTTCCCTCGACGAGCTCGCCGGCCTTGCGCAACATCAGCGACAAGGTGCCGACCAGCGAGGCGAGCGCTAGTTTCTGTCCGCTGGCGACATCGACCTCGAGCGTGACGGCCTTGACCACCGAAGGCTTGTCGGCCCGCGCGTCCGCCAATTGATCAATCGCGAGCACGCGCGCGTTCTGGATCACCACGTCGCTCATCGCCATGTTCTGGTCGCCGGGCCGCGACACGACGACGTCGACGTGATCGCCCGGCAAGACAAAGCCGGCCACGCCTTCGACATCGTTGACGCGGATCGTGACCGCCTTCATTTCATTTTGCAGCGTCGCCGAAAGCGTCGCGCGTTCGCCCGGTCCGGTGATCTTGGCCGCAAGGACCGCTTCGTTGACGTCGATCGGCATGACCACGACGCGCTTGGCCGACGTCAGATCCGCGATTCTGCCGAACGCTCCGGTCGGCAGCGCGTCATTGGGCCACGGCACTTCGCGCAGCGAGCGCGCCGAAAGTTCGTCGCCGAACCGCAACGGCTGGCCGGCGACAACGATCGTACGCGCCGGAGGAGCGGGCTTCCTTTGCGCATCGAGAATTTTCATGCGCAGATCGGCCTGATTGTTGAGCCAGACCTGCGACAGGAAAACAGCAAGCGCTCCGAAAAGGACCGCAAAGCCGATCATCACGAAAGTGCTTGTCCGCACTGCTGCCCCCTGCTCGCACCGCGAATTCTTCGCCGTGCCAAATTCGTCGTGCGCGGCAAGTAGTGCTGTCTCGGTGGTGTGCAATTTGTGAAGCTGTGCGCAGACTCAGCGCCGCTCCAGCGCCTATGCTGAAGATTGGCTGAAGTCGTAATGTTGATGATGTGTGTATGGTGTGCCGAAAAACGGTCGAATAACCTTACGATATTCGAAAGTCGCGGCCGGTGCTGGCGCGATCGGCCGCAATCAAAGGCCTGGCGCCGCGAGCTGTTGCGAAAGAGCTGATAGCGAAGCCAACGCGCGTGCGGTTTAGAAATCCTTCACGCTGAACAAGAGTTCGAGACGCACACCGCAGTCGGGAGCAGCGTTGTGGCAATCGGCCGGACCGAATATGGTTTTGCGCAACCGATGCGATTCGGCTGCAGTACATTCTTAAGATCCACGGCACCACCGCGTCGCGGCAGCTAACGAGTGGCTAACGATCAGAAGTCGCCATCCATGATTGATCCGCGACGCAGTCCGTGGCGCCTACGCGCCCGGTCAAAAGTTGCGCGTGCTTTCGGAATTGTAAAGCTAACCGTCGTTGCGGTTAGCGTCTGTGCGTCACCATCGCAGGCGGCGCCTGCGCACGTAGCAGCGCGGCCAGCCTTTTCGGCTGGGCTGTTGGTCCAGGCCGGTGACGATTACGGACCTGCCTGCCCGTTTCGCTACCATTACGCGTGTTGGCAAGAGCCGTACGGCCGCAGATTTTGCGGCTGCTGGCCGGGGGGTTCCACTCCCGCATGCCCGTCCGGCTACCACTATGCCTGCCGCCCCGACCCGACCGGCCGGATAAATTGCGCCTGCTACTGAGTCGGCGCCTCGCCAGGGAGCTGTGTTGCGACTGCGCAAAAGGCTTCAGCGATGCCCGACAATCACGCGGCTGAACAAGGCACGGCAGCGCGCCGATAGTCTCAGCCTTGTCGGCTCGTTCTCGTTTGCCGGCGTCGCGTAGGGAATCGCTATCGGGGCGGACTGGCCGGTCGCGGCCGTAAGGTCCTTGAGATCGCACTCTTTCCGAGCGAGGATAAAGGATCGGCAAGCGTCCATTGAGCAAACTCTCATCACCCCCGGGCAACTCATGATTCAGGGTCAAAATGGCAGCCAGAAGGCAAAGATACCGCCGATTCACTTTTCCTATTCACTTTCAAAATTTGTTGTAACGACACGCCGGCGGCAGACAACGTTTGATAGCTCACGACGTTTGATCGCTCACGATAATGCCAGGAGGCCGACAGTGTTCGCCAAGCTCGCATTTGGACCTGCGCTTGCCGCGTTGATCTGCATCATGGTCGGGTTGACGACAAACAGCGCATCGGCCGTAAGCGTAGAGGTCGCCCGGAAGTGCGCCGCCCTGACCACGAAGGCCTATCCGCCGCGCGTGCCCGGCAACCCGGCGGCCGGAAGCACAAAAGGAACCGGGCGGGTGGAACAAGATTATTTTAAACGATGTGTGGCGAATGGAGGTAATGTAAGCGACGACGATGCGCGCAAGGAAGAGAAGAAAGGTAACTAAAACCGCGTAATTTGCAATCGCTCGATGACGTTCCTGTTGGGGATCGCATCGAACCGGGCTCATTGCTCGCAAGACTGGGAGTCGGACCAGCACAAAGCGCAACGTCGGTAATGTGAAGCTACTGCAATTGCCAGCCAACAAAACACGGACTGACCAGGGTGCCGAATAGGTAAGCGGC
Source organism: uncultured Alphaproteobacteria bacterium (assembly GCA_963829395.1). GTDB lineage: Bacteria > Pseudomonadota > Alphaproteobacteria > Rhizobiales > Xanthobacteraceae > BOG-931. Next base: position 320,092 of record CAWHHX010000016.1, read on the forward strand.
TGGGCACTCACTAACCACTTAGGCGCTCGGCATATCCGCCGCGCGGCAAGCGTTTCGCGGCGGTCGCGGCTAGGTCGGACGGCAATCCGGTGTTAGCTTGGCTTTTCCGGAAGGCCGGCGAAACCCCGCCACAGCGCGCTCGGGAGTGGATGCCATGACCGCGCATACCAAATCTGCCGCGATCGAAGCGGGCGCGTCGATCGCCGTCCAGAAGGCGGTCAATTTGGCGCTCCAAGGCGGAGGAAACCACAGCGCCTTCTCCTGGGGAGTGCTCGACCGTCTGCTCGAGGACGAGCGCTTGATGTTCGATGGCATCACCGCGACCAGCGCGGGCTGCTTTAATGCCGTCCTGGTCGCCGACGGCTTGGCGTCGGGCGGCCGCGCGGCGGCGAAGGAGTTGCTGAGGACTTTCTGGAAAAAGCTGTCCCACTTGGCATCCTACAGCATCATCGCGCCATCCCTGTTCGACAAAGTGAATCCGACCTTCGGTCTCGAACATTCCCCCGGTTACCTGTTCGCCGACATGATCAGTCGATTTATGTCGCCCTATCAGCTCAACCCGTTCGATTTCAATCCAATGCGGGAGCTGCTTGACGAGGTCGTCGACTTCGAGCGCGTCCGTCAGCAACAAAAGGTGAAATTGTTTCTTTGCGCGACCACCGTCAGGACCGGCAAGATCGCCGTCTTCACCAACAAGGAAATCACGGCCGATCACGTGCTGGCGTCGGCCTGCATGCCGTTTCGGATGCGCGCGCCCAAGATCAACGGCGAGCATTATTGGGATGGCGGTTTCATGGGCAATCCGGCGATCTTTCCGGTGATCTATGGCTGCGACGCGCACGATATTCTCCTGGTTCACCTCACGCCGACCGTGCGGTCCGAGCTGCCCACCACGGCCCGCGCCATTCTCGATCGCATGGAGGAGATCAGTTTCAACGCTGCCCTGATGCGGGAGATGCGGGTCATTGCTTTCATGACCGAGATGATTGACGAGGGCAGATTGAGCGGCGGCAAGCGAATATTCATTCACTCGATTGAAGCCGAGGAGGTCATCAAAAATCTTTCGAGCTCCAGCAAGATGAACGCCGATTGGACATTTTTGATGCATCTTTTCGAGCTCGGACGCGACCGCGCCGACAAGTGGCTATCCGCCAACTTCGACCGCGTCGGCGTTGAAACCACGGTCGACCTGCGGTCGGCATATTTTTGACGGACCCCAGGCGGTCTTCGCCGCAACCGCAACACCGAGCGGAGCGGGATTGCCAAGCCACCGCGGGGGCGCAGCAACGCATCCGCCCCACGACTTCAAGAGCGCCGCTTGGCTATTCGTGCTTCCAGATTTGATCGCGATCGCTGCCGGGGACAAACAGCTCTCGGGCCTTCTTGAGCGCGTCAATGTACTCGTGGTCAGTTATGACTTTGGTTCGAAACTCGTCGTATTGCGCGACGCTGTCGTACTGTCCGATCCAAGCAATGTCGGCAAGCATGCCGGCAAACGAGGTGGAAACAACCTGCTCTTTGCCGGTGACGCGTTTCACCATTGCCGCAATTTTCTTGGCCCAAGAGACCGCTTCGCCCGTCATGCCCGGATAGGCCGTCACTGTCCTGATTACCGTAATCATTCCTGCATCCTTTCAACGAAGCCAGGGTCACAGCCGAAGCATCATCAGCGTTTCATCCGCCGGTGAAGCTCAGATGACGCCGCGCTTTGCTCAAGCAAGCATACATCGCGGCGATTGTTGTGTGCGTTCTTGATTTTTCACGGCCACGAGTCACCGACGGCCGATACTGTTTTTATCATCCATCCGCCGAATATGTCGCGCCGCACAAAATGCACGCCGCAAAGGCCCAAGACACGCCGGAAAGGGCCCAAGATCCGCAAAGGGCCCAAGACATGGCGAAAAGGGCCTATTCCAAGCCACGCCGGGTGGTGTCGATCGGGGCGGCTAGAAAGACGAGGCCGATGGGCCAAACGTCCATCCCAGGTGGGCTATTCGATATGAAATAGCGCGATTTATGTCGATTTGATACACTGGCGTCTCTGGTGATGCGGACGGTCCAGGGGCGGGCGTCGACCGAATGATCGCGATTTCCTTGTAATGATCCGGGGCGGCTTCGTGTCGGGCAATGTCCTTCCGATAATTGCGACCATCCTCGAAAAGACCGCGCTCGGCGCGCCCGATTCGGAAATCACCGAGATGATCGGGATGGTGCGAGCCGCTTCGGCTTCGGACTCGATCGGCCAAGACATCGAGCGGCTGCAAATTCATCTGAACGCCCTCGCCCAGGTTATCCGCGACCGCGGCGTGAGCGACCGCGGTCTCAGCCTGCTGATCGACACGACTCACGATCTCTCCAGCACCTTGGCGCTGCAGGACCTTCTGCGCACGATCGTCAGCCGGGTACGAAGCCTTGTCGGCGCCAACGTCGCATGGCTGACGCTGCTCGATGAGGAGCACAACATCTTGCGGACCGTCACCGCCGAAGGACATGTCTCCCCGGCCACGTCCGAGATGACGACGCGCGTAGGCTATGGCGCCGTCAGCCTGATCGTGAGTTCCAAGAGTTTCTTCGACACGCAGGATTATCTCGGCGACCAACAATTCCGCCACTCCGATGCGCTGGATCGCGTTTTCAAAGCCGAAAGCATCGTCTCTCTTGCCGGCTTCCCGATCCTTTCGGAAAACAAGCTGCAGGGCATCCTGTTCGTCGCCGACCGCTATCGCCGCAAACTGTCGGGGCGCGAAATTTCCGTGTTGGGCTCCTTCGCCCTGCACGCCGGCGTCGCCATGCGCAATGCCCACGCCTTCACCATGCTTTCGGAAGCGCTGGCGGAGGCGGAGCGCAACCGTGTCGCGCTGATCGACCACATTCACCGGGTCGACGCCTCCGCCGCAACGCACGACGAAATGACGTCGCTACTGGCCAAGGGCGCGGAGTGGCCGCTTTTCATCCAGCGCATGGCCGACCAGATCGACGGCGCGATCATTCTCTACGATGACTCCCTTTCGGTCAGAGAGCGATTTACCTCGGCTGCTTATCACGGACAGTTGGCTGCCGATCTGAAGGACGGCAAGATCGAGTCGTCGGTGCTTATCACCGCCATTTCGCAATCGCGCCACAGCGGGCGATCCGTCGTCATGCTTGATGCCGGCAACGAGCACTGCCGCGCCATGGCGCTGCACGGCGGCGCCGGACGCGGTGAGAGCCTCGTCATCTGTCACTGGGGGGAGCTCGATCCGATCGATATCCGCAATCTGGAACGCAGCACGGTAGCGCTTTCCATAGCGAAGCTGTGGAGCGAGAAGCGCGAGACGGAGCAATTGATCGCCTCGTCGACGCTGCTCCGTCATCTCATTCTTGTTGACCCGCCTGACGCCTCGACGATCTCGGCGATCCGCGACCGTCTGAAGATAACCACGGATCAGCCGGTGATGCTGGCCCTCGTCGTCATCGCCGGGCTTGATCGCGCCGCGCAGACGACGATGATCCGCGCCTCGGCGGCAAGGATGAATCTGCTGGTCGATCTGGTCGACGATTCCTACCTGGCTGCCGGCCCCGAGAAGTCGATCCGCGCTCTGCTTCAGAACTTGCTGCGTCGCCGCAAGGGATGGGAGATCGGCGGCATCGTGTCTGATCCGTTCTCCGATCTGACGCAGACCCCCGCCAACTACGCTCGCATCGAGCGGGCACTCCGCGTGCTCCGCAAAATGAAGCGCCTTAGCCGGTTCGTCGAGCATTCTCAGGTCAATCTCTTTGCGAAGCTATTCGAAGCGGGCGATGCTTCGCGCCTAGCGCGATATATGGAGCAGATCCTTTCGCCAATCGAGGAACGCGATCCGCGGCAGAAAACCCAGCTTAAGCGAACGCTGCTGTGTTATATCGATAGTCAATATAACATCGTGCGCACCGCGGAGCTTCTCGGCGTTCACGTCAACACCGTACGCCAACGCCTCGACACGCTTCGCGATATCACCGGCGGATGGGACGACCCCGTATCCGCGTTGGAGTTGCACGTGGCGCTGCGCCTCGATGCCATCACCGCGGCTTCATGATCGATGGACCGGCGACCGTAGCCAAAGCCTCAAGAGGCGGACACCGCTCTGGCCATGTTGGCCAATGCGGTGAATTTCCGCGTTTGCGCGAAAGCGTCGTCGAGCGGTGAGGCAGCCTGGCGGTTCGATATCTCGTCCCAGCGGACCGCAATCGTTTCGGGCGACCGTTCCGCCGCGTCAAGAAAGACGCCCGGCGTCTCCTCGATGCGCGTCACGGCAAAGACGCCGGCGCCGGCGCCGACGATGACACGCGACGGCGCGATCTCGCTGACGAGGAACAAGACTGCGGGCGTGACCGATTCCGGCGACAGCAATGCCGCGGCGTCCGGCGACAGCAGCCCGTCTGTCATCGCGGTTGCCGCGGTCGGAGCAAGGGTGTTGACGCGGATATCGTATTTCGCGCCTTCGAGATGCAGCACGTTCATCAGCCCGACCATTGCCGCCTTTGCGGCGCCGTAATTGGCCTGACCGAAATTGCCGTAGATGCCGGATGCCGAAGAGGTGAACACGATGCGCCCGTAGTTGCGTTCGCGCATACCGTTCCAGACCGCCTTCGAACAATTGGCGGAGCCGATTAGATGCACGCCGACGACGCGCTCAAAATCGCTCATCTCCATTTTGGCGAACGTCTTGTCGCGGAGGATGCCGGCATTGTTGACGAGAATGTCGATCCGGCCCCATTCTTTTTCGGCGCGCGAGACCATTGCCGTGACCTGGTCGAAATTGGCAACATCGGCGCCGTCGGCTATCGCGACGCCGCCGGCGGCTCGGATCTCTTCGACGACTTGCAGCGCGCGGTCAGAGGCCGCGCCGGCCTTGCCGATGTCGTTGACAACGACCTTCGCGCCGCGCGCAGCCAATCCCAACGCATGGCAGCGCCCGAGCCCACTACCTGATCCCGTGACGATCGCAACTCTGCCGTCGAACCGAATGGTCATGTGCCTGGATTCTCCTTCAGAAAACACAAAAATGAGGAACGCAGTCGATCGCCGAAGTTGCGCATGAGGTTCACGATCAATGAATCGCCGCGTGGAGGATTTTCTCGGCGCTGGCCTCGGATCGTGCGAATTCGGCAGCAATTGTGCCGCTCTTCGCTACCAGAATGCGATCGGAGAGGTCCAGGATCTCGGGCAGATAAGACGAGATCAACACCACACCCGCGCCGCCATCGGCGAACGCGCGGATGATCTGACGGATTTCGGCGATGGCGCCGACATCCACGCCCCGGGTAGGCTCGTCGAAGATCACGAGCTTCGGCTTCTGGACCAGGGACTTCGCGATGACGACCTTCTGCTGATTGCCGCCGGAGAGATACAAAACCTCCTGGTCGTCGCCGATGCCACGGATCGAGAGACGTTGTTCCCAGTCGCGCGCCAGCGCGCGCATCTTCGCCAACGGCGCAATAACACGGTCCCGTCCGAATTTGGCGAGCCAGCCGAGCCCGATATTCTCCGCCACGCTCATGGTGTCGAAGAAGCCGTCAAGCTTGCGGTCTTCGGAGACATAGGCAATCCCAGCCGCCACCGCCTGCGCCGGCAGGCTATATCGGACCTCACGCCCCTCCAGCCATATTCGACCGCCGCCAAAGTTACGTTTGGTGTGGCCCATGATGACTTTGGCGACCTCGCTGCGCCCCGAGCCGATAAGCCCGGCGATCCCGGTGATCTCGCCCGGAAATATCGAGAACGACATGTTGTTGACCATATTCCCCATGCGGATGTTATCGACCCGCAGCACGGGCAGTGCGGTTCGCGCGGCACGGACCGCGCGTGGTGCCGGCTGATGCGCCTTGAGATCGTCGCCGATCATGTAGCGGATGAGACGGTCGCGATTGAATTCGCCGGCCGGTCCCGTCTTCATCAGCCGGCCGTTGCGGAGCACGGTGATGCGATCGGCATGAGTCAAGGCCTCTTCGAGCGCATGCGATATGAAGATCATCGCCACGCCGCGCTTCTGTAACGATTTCATCAACTCGAACAGGTGATCGGTCTCTTCCGGCGTCAATGCCGCGGTGGGCTCGTCAAGAATGATGACGCGCGCATCATTGAGAACCGCCCGGGCGATCTCGACCATCTGGCGTTTGGCAGCCGAGAGCGAGCCGGCCAATTGCGAAGGATCGACGTTGAAGTTGAGACGCTGAAGCACTTGCCGCGCCGCGTTTCGCACTTTGCGGACCGAGTTGAACGCCCGCTCGCGCCCAAGCACCATGTTCTGTGCGACGGTCAATTGCGGCACCAGGCTGGTCTCCTGATAGACCATCGATATGCCGTAGCGGGTCGCGTCTTTTGGCGCGGTCGAATGCACCGCCTGTCCGTCGATGCTCATGCGGCCCTCCGAGGGCGCGATGACCCCGGAGATCAGTTTGCACAAGGTGGACTTGCCGGCGCCATTCTCCCCAACCAGGGCATGGATTTCGCCAGAGAATAATTCGAAATCGGCGGCTTCGAGCGCTGCGATGCCGCCATAGCGCTTGGTGACGCCTTCCAGACGTATGACCGGGGTGCCGCTCATGCGACGTTTCCTGTTGGCGCAAATCTCAAGATTGCGCCGGCGGCGCGACTGACGGCAATCAGGTTGCCGTTCCAGGACACGACGTCGGAGATCGCATGATTGATGCCGTTGGCGCGAGAATGCGCCGAAGCAATCGGCATCATGACGCCGTCGGTTTCGATCACCAACCCATACGAAAATGACGGCGCCCAAGGCTTGATTTCGCCAAAGAGCCGGGTCGCTCCAAGCTCGATGGGAAAATCATAACTGAACTGCGGTGTCATGCGGGGCGCTATCCAGTGCCGCGGGTCGATCGTGGCTTTCATGCGCGCCACGAACTCGCGCTCGGTCTTGAGAAACTCGATCAGCGGATCGCGGCGCGACAAGCAGGCGAGCACGTAGCCGCTGTCGATCTTTCGTACGCGGCCCAGATACGCGGGATAGCCAGCCTGCAAAATCCTGCCCGATGTTTCAACGACGCGCGCTCGCTCAAGCTCGGTCACCACCAGCGCGCCGTTCGGCCCCGGCGCGATACCCATCGGACAATGCAGGCCGGTCGCGATGACGCGCGTTTCACCTGATCGCTTGATTCCGAGAACCTGTCCGCGCGCCACGGCATCCCAAGGCGCAAGCGACAGGATCGGCTCCTGCGGGCCATAGCCGTGATCGACAACAGCCAATTCGTCCTCGGACAGAAAGAGACAATCGGCGACCGCGCGCGGGTTCGATGGCGGCATCCAGCCCGGCAGCGGGTCGCCAGAACTCATTGCGCACGACAATTCGTCCGCCCGACAGGCCGATCGCGACACGGCCACCGTCGCTTGAGAGCGCCGATACGGGCGCGTCGAAGCTGCCCCAGAGTTCGGGCTTTTCGCCCAATCGCCCGATCCGCAATACATCAGCGCCGGACGAAACCAAGAGCTGGCCGGCAGCGTTCACGCAGATCGCTTCGGGGTCCGCCACCGCAAACGCATCGGCATCGTCAAGGCGCCCATTGGGGCCCAGCGCACCCTCCAGGGTCATCGACGGGGCTTGCTGTTGCTGGCGTCGGAAGAACATCGTCACGCCTTCTTCCAATAGCTTTCAGGACCGGTCCATTCCGGATCGGCGTCATGCAGGACCAGCCGCCCGATTTTATTGTTCGTGACGCCGCCGAGGTAGAGCGCGCCCTTGTGTTCGCGCATCGAGGTGATCATGTAGAGCGGCCCGCTCGGTGCATCCCAAAGCGCATCGCAAATCCGGCCGACCGCATCGGCCTTGAGCACGCCGCCGATGTTGAGATTACCGAACAGCCAGTTGGTCGGCGGAACGCGCTTGGTCATCCGACGGCGCAAGCCGGGGATCTTCATCGCTTCGTCCATCACCGGATTGCGCATGCCGGCCAGCGCGATCCAGTAACCGCCGTCGGAGGCGCGATTGATGTTGTCGGGATAGCCCGGGAGTCCGCGCATAAAGACCCTCGGCCCGTCAGACATATTCCGCAGATCGAAAATCAGGATCGAACAGGTCCATGTGCTCGCCACCAGCAGATAATTGCCGTCATGGGTGACGCACACGCCGTTCGGAAAGATCAGGTTGTCGCAGATCGTCCGCGTCTTGTGCGACTTCGGGTCGAAGCTCAGCAGTCGGCCGTTAGGCCGTCCTTCCAACAGATCGAGGCCCCAATTCCCGATGTCGTAGCGCTTGGTCGCGTCGGTAAAATAGATCGTTCCGTCCGGCGCGATATCAAGATCATCGGCCATCCGGATCGTCGTGTCATCCTGAACGCTCAAGAGGCTGCGCTCGGTCTGATCGGTCAGTAGCTCAACGTCGCCTTCCAAGGTCACGCGCACAAGGCCCATCCCGGCGACGCATGTTACGATGCGGCCTTGCGCGTCAAATGCGAGCCCGAGGGGACGGCCGCCGATCTTGGCGAGAAGCGCGACCTCGGTGTGATGCGGCGCCGCGAACCGCATGATGCGCCCGTCGCGCGTGCCGCAGTAAAGGTTGCCGTCGACATCCAGAAGCACATCCTCGGGTCCGTCGATCTTGCCGGAGCCGATCAGCTCCGCCCCCGACAGCTTCGGTGCAACAGCATCCGGCATCAGGCCGTCCATGCCGCGAACGTCGTCCACGTCCAAAACGACCGGGTCGAGATACGTTGACGCCAACAGGCGATGCCGGTTCTTACGGAACTTCACGTCGATCGCGAGGATCACGACGATGATCGAGCCGAGGACAAACAGCGCGAAATCGCCGCGGAAGCCGGAGTTGATCATCGCGTTGTTGAGAATGTAGATCGTCGCAAACCCCAGCAGAACCGAAACCACCGCGCCACGTCCGGGAACGAAGCCGCCGAGGCCGACGACCAGCGCGGTCAGCGTAAAGAACTCAAGGCCGATGCCAGTGTCGGCGCCGATGCTGTTTTGCCGCGCCGCAAAGAGAAATCCGGAAAGACCGACAATCAGCCCGCCCACAATGTAGGCGAAGAACACGGTCAGTTTCACGTTGATGCCGCCGTGTCGTGCCGCCTTTCGGTTGCCGCCGACGGCGAGAATGTGCCAGCCGAACCGCGACTGCCGGAACATAAAGAAGATCAGCAACGCGACGGCGACCAGGACCCAAAAACCGACTGGCATTCCCAACGGCTTATCGAAACCGATCCAATCCCACAGATCGTCGCTTCTTGTACTGGACGAAATCTTGACCAATCGCGCCTGCGACGCCAGGGTGAATAGTCCGCGCACAGTGATCATCGTGCCAAGCGTCGTCAGCAGCGCTCCGCAGCCGATTAGCCCGGCAAGCAAGCCGTTGACAGCCCCGATCAGAGAGCCGCACCCGAGGCTGAGCACCAGAACAACCGGAACCGGCAGACCGAGAATGTGGAAGCCATAGAGTGCAGCGAACGCCGACATCGCAAAATTGGAGCCGACCGACAAATCAATGCCGCCGACGGCGACAACAATCAAAAGCGCAAGGACTACAAGTCCGCCGTCAGCCGCGTACTGGCTCAGGTTGCTCAGATTGGTGGGCGTAAAGTACCCGTCGGTGGTGGTCAGGACACCGACGATCACTGCAATGAAGGCAATAAACGGAATCGTGCTCTCAACCCAGCCTTTCGACAGCACGTCGGACAAAATCCGGCGCGGCGAGAGCACAAAGCGTGGCACGCGCTGGTGGGGCAGACTGGCAAAGTCGATCTGGGCCGGCAAAAGTTGGGCTTCCATCGGCTTGTCTAACTCGGGGTCCCGGACCGGGACCCCGAGCGTGACGTCCATGCTGAATAAGCAACCGAGCCGGTTACATCTTCCAGCAAAGATCGCGTTTATAGGTCGGGCCGGCCTTGATGATCTTCATCGGCAACTCGATTTTCAGCATCGAATGATCCGCGGCAACCCCGCCCTGAAGGAGAATGTCGACCATCGTTGCGGCGTCACGACCCTGACCATCGGCGTCGTAGCTCCAGACCCGATCAAGCACTTTGTCTTCAACGGCCTGGCAGGTCACGTCGTCGCCGCCGCCCGTTGCATAAATGATGATCTTGTCTTCGAGCTTGGCATCCTTGACGGCCTTGCCGGCGCCCATGGTGTGAACGTCCCAATGCCCGAAAATCGCGCAAAGGTTGGGGTGCTGCTGAAATCACCGTCGCGGTGATCTGACGCGCCTTCTCAGGCTCCCAATCCGAGGCCTGATTCGACACCACCTTGATTTCCGGATGGCTGGCGAAGACCTTGAAGGCGGCCTCGTTCATGATGACGCTGTCGGCTGCGGTCAATTGCCCGGGAATGATGGCGACTTCACCCGACTTGCCGCTGCCGGCGCCGCATTCCTTGACGATGTCGTCGGCGATCTCGCGTCCGATCCGTTCCCAATTGGCGCCGACGAAGGCGGTCGAAGATTGGTTTGACTGAAGGTTGAGCTGAAGCACCTTGATGCCCTGGGCTTCGGCTTGCTTGATCTGGCGCGACAGCAATTGAACGGTCGGATTGTGCACGACGAGCACATCCGGCTTGTCGCTGATGGCCTTGGCGAGAAGTTCCGACATCGCCCCGGTGTTGAACGCCGCGTCGCGGACCTCGAAGCTGTAGCCATAAATCGCCGCATGCTCCTTCATGCGGCGGGCCCAACCTTCGGTCAGAGAAATGCCCATCGAGATCGGCACGAAAATCACTTTCTTGCCGGCGATGTTGCTGTCGGCCTGGGCGCCGCCGGTGCCGAGCGCAAGAGATGCACACAGCCCAACTCCCGTTACCACCTTGAGCAGATTACTTTTCACTCTCGACAACATGTTTTCCTCCTCTGTTGCCACTTTGTTATCAGAGATCGCCGACCGTATCGGTCTCCGTATCTCTGGGGTTAAAGTAGTTGTCGGTCACGATCGCGACGATCAGAACGAGTCCTTTAAGAACGTCCTGAGTCTGGGTCGTGAGGTCGAAGAGCGTCATGCCGTTGCGCAGCACCGCAATCAGGGCGACCCCCACCAGGATATTTCTCATGCCGCCACGTCCGCCGCGCAGCGGTATGCCGCCAAGCACGACGACAAGGATGACTTCAAACAGCAGGCTGCCGTTTGTCACGGTCCGGAAATCGACCGTTCCGCTGGCCGCAGATGTCACGAGCCCCGCCAGCAGCGCCGTCAATGCGGCAAAGACGTAGATCGACAGTGTCGTTGTTCGCACCGAAAGACCTGTCAGTCTGGCGGCCTGAAAATTGTCTCCCATCGCGTAGGTGATGCGTCCGAGGGTCGTGTAGCGCAGCAAAATCCAGGTCAGCACAAAGGTGGCGATCATCAGCGCGACCGGCGCCCTCAAGCCGGGCACGATGTCGCCTGAAAGGAACGTGACTGCCGGATTCGTCTTTGGCAGCAGCAGCAAATACTCGCCGCGAAGGACGGCGAACCGGAAAAAGCCGGTAATGACCATCGCCGAGGCGAGCGTTGCCAGCATCGCCGGTATTTCGGCATAGGCGATGAGCCAGCCGTTCACGAAGCCGATTGCCGCCACCGCCAGCAGCGTCAGCGCGATCACCACCGGCCCGGAATAGCCCGCGTCGATCAAGGTCCCGAACGTGGCGGCGCCTGCCACCATGGCCGCGATCAGCGATAGATCCAGTCCGCGGGAAATGATGACAATACCCATCCCGCAGCTCAGGATCACCAGGGCTGCTGAATTCGATGCGATAACCCGCAAATTCCCGAACGTCGCGAATCCTTGGACGAAGGCCGCGAACAGCACGATGATCGTCAACGTGACGCCCATCACCACATGTTCGAGCATGCTGCCCTTGCGACGCCCACTTCGGATTTTTGCGGCAACGCTAGCCACGGAACCCTACCTTGTCCGCGCCCTTTGTTTGGAGGATTTCGCGCGCTTCGGCAGGTGTCGCGATGTCCAACGACAGTTCTTCGAGTATGCGTCGGACCTTCAGCACCTGGGCGGCACACGATGGCGCCAGTTGGCCACGACCAAGAAACAGGCTGTCCTCGAGGCCGACACGCACATGCCCACCCATGATCGGACCCATTGTCACCAACGACATCTGATGACGTCCGGCTCCGAGCACGGAAAATTCGTAGTTCTCGCGGCCGAACAGGCGGTCCGCCGTGCTGCGCATCAGGAACAGGTTCTCGGGATCAGGATTGAGGCCGCCCATGATGCCGAGGATGCATTGCAGGAACAGCGGCCCTCTGATCAGTCCCTCGTCGACGAAGTGCGCGAGGTTGTAGAGATGGCCGACGTCGTAACACTCGAACTCGAAGCGCACGCCGTGCGCATCGCCGAGCCACGCCAGCACGTTCTTTATGTCGCCGAAGGTGTTGCGGAAGATGAGGTCTTCCGAGCCTTCGACATAAGGCTGCTCCCAGGGATACTTCCAGTTGGTGACGCCGCGCCCTACGTTGTGAAACGAAAAATTCATTGACCCCATATTGAGCGAGCACAGCTCCGGCTTCGCTTGCAGCGGGTAAGCCAGACGCTCCTCCAGCGTCATCCGGGTGCTGCCTCCCGTCGTGATGTTGATGATCGCATCGGTCTGTGCGGCTATCTTGGGTACAAACAGGTCGAATACGGCGGGGTCGGGCGTCGGACTCCCGTCAGCGGGATTGCGTGCATGCAGACGCAGTATCGAGGCGCCGGCGCGCGCCGCATCGATTGCTTGTTGGGCGATCTGTTCAGGAGTGAGCGCCAGATATTCCGACATCGATGGTGTGTGCACCGATCCCGTGACGGCGCAGCTGATGATGACCTTGCGTTTATTTCGCTTCACAGTTCTTGCCCGGTAGCGGCAGGGTCAGAGGTACTCGACGTTGCCGTCGACACTGATGGCCTGCCCACTGATATTGCGCGCCAGATTGGAGGCGAGGAACAAAGACAGGTTGGCGACGTCGCTGGCGTCGACCATTCGTCGCAAAGAAATCTTGCGGACATAGTCGTCGCGCATATCGTCGATGCTGACGCCGGTGGCTGCGGCACGGTCGGCGATGACGCGGTTCATCCGCTCGCCATGCACCACGCCGGGGAGGATCGCGTTGGCCCGAATGCCCAGCGGCCCGAGCTCTACGGCTAAAGATTTAACGAGGCCGACGATCGCCCACTTGGTCGCGGCGTAGGGCGTCCGATAGCCGTAGCCCAATCGCCCGGCGACCGAACTCATCGCGATGATCGACGGATTGAATGTGGAGGCCTTCAACAGCGGCACGAAGCGATTGAGAAAATGGAATTGCGATTTGAGATTGACGTCGATCGTGCGATCGACGTCGCGGGCGCTTAACGTATCCACTAGCCCAGTCGGACCGGCGATGCCGGCGTTGTTGACGAGCACATCCAGCCCGCCAAGCCGAGCTGAGACATCCGTAAAAGCACGATCGACGTCTTCGGCGCTGGCGGCATCGCCGACCGTTCCCGTCACCCCGGGCACGGTGTCAATCGTCGTGGCGAGTGCGGCTTCGGCCGCGTCGGTGACATGGACTTTCGCACCGGAAGCGGCAAAGCTTTCCGCAATCGCCCGACCGATCCCGCTGGCGCCCGCCGTCACCAGCACGCGAAGATTACGCACATCGATTTCGGTCACGGTCGATGCGGATGTCAAAAAGGCGTCCCCCTGCATCGGATGAGTTGGCCTCATCCGGCTTGGCCCCAATAAGCGCAGGTCGGGCGGCGAAAATGAATGTGATTTGCAGCTATAAAATCAGACAATAAATGTCGTACACATACATAAATCGACGGTGCCGCCGCTGAATAGACGCCAGAGACCCAACTCCCGAGCAGGGATTAGAAGCGCCGGGTCCGACGGGGAGTGCGCGATGACGATTGCGGCTTGTGCTGCTCGCGCGACGCCTCGGCTGAATGACTAACCACTTCGGAAATTTGCAGAAGCTGCCTGGCGAGAGGACTTGTCTTGCGCCAGATCATGCCAATGGTTCGCGAGGGTTGCGGATCCTTGAAGGGAGCGACGGACACCGCGGCCGAGCGTGTCTCAACTGCCACGGCCATTTCCGGTATCAAGGTCACACCCATGCCGGCGCCGACCATCTGGACCAGCGTCGATAGCGAACTCGCGTCCATCACCTCCCGTGGCAGCGACGATTGCATCTTGCAGAACGATAGGGCCTGATCGCGAAAACAGTGTCCCTCTTCGAGCAGAAGCAGTCGCATTTCGCGCAGCGTTTCGCTGCTGGGTACCGGCGTTCCCTCATCCTTGCCCGGCCGCACCAGAAGGAAGTTTTCAGCAAACAGCGGGACCTCGATTAGCGAAGGTTCGGATACCGGCAGGGCAACTATTGCCGCGTCAAGCCGGCCCTCCGTCAGCTCCTGAATCAGCTTCGATGTCAGCGCCTCCCGGACATGAATGTCGAGTTCGGGATGCGTTCGTGCGAGGTTGCCGATGACCGCAGGCAGCAAATACGGGGCAATCGTCGGGATCATGCCGATGCGCAGCTGACCCGTAAGCCGGTCCCGCGACGCTCGCGCGACGTCTCCCAGTTCATCGACCAAGCGCAAAATGTCGCGGGCGCGTTGGGCGGCTTCGTCGCCGAACTTCGTCAGCGCCACTTGCCGGGCGCCTCGCTCGAACAGCACGCCGCCGAGAGCTTCCTCCAACTCCTTGATCTGCATCGACAACGCCGGTTGCGTAATCGCACATACTTCCGCCGCACGTCCGAAATGGCCATGACGCGCCAGCGCGTTGAAATACCGAAGCTGCCGAAGCGTCACATTCGTCATAAAAAAATCTTACCGCGGTGATCAATAGAGTCAACTTTACCTGATAGGACGCGTCGGGTAAGAACAAAGCGAAATGAGCGCGTTCGGCGCGAAACGCGCGCTCAGAGCGGCAACGTACATAGGCGATCGGAGAGAAAACATGGACGCAAAGACCGACGAGAACGCAGGCAAATGCCCATTCACAGGCACCCGCGGACACGGCAACCGGGACTGGTGGCCGCACCAACTGGACATCCAGGTTCTCCATCGGAACTCCACGTTGTCCGATCCGATGGGCGAGGCGTTCGACTACGCCAAGGAGTTCGAGACGCTCGATCTCAACGCCGTGATCAAGGACTTGCATGCCTTGATGACGGACTCGCAGGAGTGGTGGCCGGCCGACTTTGGCCATTATGGGCCGCTGTTCATCCGCATGGCATGGCACAGCGCGGGCACCTACCGCATCGCTGACGGCCGCGGTGGCGCCGGCGCCGGCCAGCAGCGCTTCGCGCCCCTCAACAGCTGGCCGGACAACGCCAACCTCGACAAGGCGCGCCGGCTGCTGTGGCCGATCAAGCAGAAATACGGCCGGAAAATCTCCTGGGCCGACCTGTTCATTCTCGCCGGCAACGCCGCCCTCGAACTCGATGGGCTTCAAGACCTTCGGTTTCGGCGGCGGCCGCGCCGACGTGTGGGAGCCAGAAGAGCTCTATTGGGGTCCGGAGGGGACGTGGCTGGGTGACGAACGCTATAGCGGCGAGCGCGAGCTTGCGAACCCGCTGGGCGCCGTTCAGATGGGTCTCATCTATGTGAATCCGGAAGGTCCGAACGGCAAGCCGGATCCGATGGGGTCAGCCAGGGACATCCGTGAGACGTTCTTCCGTATGGCGATGAACGACGAGGAGACAGTCGCGCTGATTGCCGGCGGCCACACCTTTGGTAAGACCCACGGCGCCGGCGATCCGTCGCTGATCGGCCCGGAGCCGGAAGGCGGCCTGATCGAGGATCAGGGCCTCGGCTGGAAGAGCAAGTATGGCACGGGCTTCGGCGCTGACGCCATCACCGGCGGCCCCGAAGTCACCTGGACGCAGACGCCGACGAAGTGGAGCAACCACTTCTTCGACAATCTGTTCAACAACGAGTGGGAGCTGACCAAGAGCCCGGCCGGCGCCAACCAGTGGCAGGCGAAGGGCGCCGCTGCGACGATCCCGGACGCCCACGACAAGTCGAAAAAGCGTGTGCCGACCATGCTGACCACCGACCTCGCCTTGCGAGTCGACCCCGCCTACGAGAAAATCTCGCGGCGCTTCTACGAGAATCCGGATCAGTTCGCCGACGCGTTTGCCCGCGCGTGGTTCAAGCTCACGCACCGCGACATGGGGCCGATCGTGCGTTACCTCGGCCCGCTGGTGCCGAAGGAAACGCTGCCGTGGCAGGACCCGATCCCGGCGGTCAACCATCCCCTGATCGGGGAGCCGGACATTGCCGCTCTCAAGGCCAAGATCCTGGCCTCTGGCCTGTCCGTCTCCCAGCTGGTCTCGGCCGCCTGGGCGTCGGCGTCGACCTTCCGCGGCTCTGACAAGCGCGGTGGCGCGAACGGCGCCCGCGTCCGCCTCGCGCCGCAGAAGGATTGGGCGGTCAACGAGCCGGCTCAGCTGGCGACGGTTCTGCAGAAACTCGAAGCGATCCAGAAGGAGTTCAATGCCTCGCAGTCCGGCGGCAAGAAGGTCTCGCTTGCCGACCTGATCGTCCTCGGCGGCGGCGCCGCGATCGAGAAGGCCGCCAAGGCGGCCGGGCACGACGTAAAGGTCCCCTTCACGCCGGGGCGCATGGACGCGTCGCAGGAGCAAACCGACGTCGCATCCTTCGCGCCGCTCGAACCGGTCGCCGACGGTTTCCGCAACTATCATCGCGGCCGGCAATTCATGTTGCCGGAGGAGGCATTGGTCGACCGGGCGCAATTGCTGACGCTGACGGCGCCGGAGATGACGGTTCTCGTCGGCGGCCTGCGCGTGCTCGGCGCCAATGCCGGGCAGTCGAAGCACGGCGTCTTCACCAAGCAGCCTGGGACATTGACCAACGACTTCTTCGTCAACCTGCTCGACATGCGCACGGAATGGCAGGCGTCTCCCGGCGCCGACGGCGTGTTCGAAGGCCACGACCGCAAGACGAAAGAGGCCAGGTGGATCGGCACGCGCGTCGACCTGATCTTTGGTTCGCATTCGCAGCTGCGGGCGCTCGCGGAAGTGTATGCGTGCGGGGATTCGAAGGAGAAGTTTGTGAAAGACTTCGTCGCGGCATGGACCAAGGTGATGAACCTCGACCGCTTCGACCTCGTCTGATGTCGGCGGGGGTTTTCGCGGGCTTCCGAAGCGCAGCCGCGACCGGGTATCGGTGATCGCGGCCGGATCGGGGCTGCGCAAATCCGGCGAAGCCTGCGGCAGTGGTGGCGCTGGCCGCGCACAAAACATCAAGGCGGCGTTTCAGAACGACTTGAAACGCCGCCCCAAAGCCAATCTCGGAGCAGAGCCTGCAACGGCGTTGTGCCGCGCAGGGTCGCCAAGCGTGGTTTGCGCTTCGCTACTTCGCAGGATCAAAAGTCACTGACTTCTTTTTGAATCGCCACAGTAAATCCGCTGGTCGCATGACAGCGACCCAGCCGTCGAGTGAACCGTGCTCTTCACGCGCCGTTGCCATTGTGGTTGAGAGAAGGCCACCATCCGGCCGATATTGCTTTGCAGTTTGGTCGTACAAAAGACGAGCAGACCTCGCGATGAAGTCGTCAGCCAAGAACGTGCTGGTCGTCGATGTGGGCGGAACGTCGGTCAAGATCCTCGCGACCGGACAAAGCGAGCGTCGATCCTTTTTATCCGGGCCGACGCTCACCCCCAAGCGAATGGTGTCCGAGGTGAAAAAGCTCGCCAAAGGTTGGAGGTATGATGTGGCGTCGATCGGCTATCCCGGCCCTGTTCTCCACGGCCGGCCGATTGCGGACCCGCATAACCTCGGACGTGGGTGGGTCGGGTTCGATTTTGCCGCGGCATTGGGGTGTCCCGTCAAAGTCGTCAACGACGCCGCCATGCAGGCCTTGGGGAGCTACCAAGGCGGCCGGATGCTCTTTCTGGGCCTCGGCACCGGGCTCGGATCGACCATGATTGTCGACGCCATCGCCGAGCCGATGGAGCTCGGTCACCTGCCTTACAAGAAGGGTACTTATGAGGATTACGTCGGTCGCGCCGGACTGGAGCGCTGCGGCAAGAAGAAATGGCGACGTCATGTTGCCGACGTGACGGCACGCCTCATCGCGGCGCTGGAGCCCCACGACACCGTGCTCGGGGGCGGCAACGTCAAGAAGCTCGCTGAGCTACCACCGAATTGCCGCGCCGGCGATAACGCCAACGCATTCCGTGGCGGATTTCGGCTGTGGAGTTAAAGAGAACGCGCCGCTTCGCTCACCATTGCCGCTGATAATAGTTCTGGCCGCCGCGTTGGCGCGAAGAACCGTTTTGAGAATCCGAATTGCCGAAGTGAAAGCCGAAAAAGTTGTCCCAGCCGCTGCCGGCGACGCGGACATCGTCCGAGCGCCGGCGCATCGCAAGGCCGCCCTGTGGCTGGTTGTTCAGCACCACGACGAACTCCGTGCGATAGTTGGTCTCGCGGTTCAGCGGCTCGTCCGAGATGACAAGCGAGGATCGCGGCAATGCGGTCGGGGCGATGCGATCGAGCACATCCTGCGGGATGCTGACGCGGTCGAGCGCGGCCTTGGCGTCGTCGCCGCTGTCGATCGTGACCGCCGTCCAGCGCAAACCGCCGTCGGTGCGCGCCACCGCTGTGAACACATGCGTGCCGATCGGCTTGTCAGGATTGCGGATCGTGACCGGGACCTCGATGGTCGGCCTCGAAGCCGCGCCGCACATAGAGCCGCTGCGTGGCACGGCTGATGAAGATCGAAACCGGCTCCAGCGCAAGCTTTGCCTCGCGCGCCGCCTTGGCGGCGTCGGCGCGCTTGGCGTCGGCGGCCTTGGCGGCGCTCTGCGCCGCGGCGGCAGCGTCGAGTTTTGATTTCGCGTCAGCCTTGGCGGTGTCGAACTGCGTTCCCAGCTCCGCCGCTTTGGCGGCGGCCTTCTGCTCGAGGCCATCGGCCCTGGCTTGGTTCGTCTGAGCGGCGGCGAGCACCTTCTCGGCGGACGCGAGCTCGACGTCGGCGCGGCTCTTGAGCCATTCCAGCTTGCGCACAGACGCCGTCAGCGGCGCCGCCTCGCGCGCCGTTGCGACGGTGTCCTGCGCCGCCGCGGCCGCGTCGAGCTTCGATTTGAGATCGGCCTTGGCGGTGTCGAGCTGCGTCCCCAGCTCCGCCGCCTTGGCGGCGGCCTTCTGCTTGAGGCCCTCGGCCTTGGCCTGGTTCGTCTGCGCGGCGGCTAGCACTTTTTCGGCAAATGCGAGCTCGGCGGCGGCGCGGTTCTTGAGCGATTCCAGCTTGCGGAGCGACGCCGTGAGCGGGGCCGCGGCGCGAGTCGCTGCGGCGGCGGCGCTCTTTGCCTCGTCGGCTATCTTGGCGGCCTCAGCCGCCTCATTGCCGAGCGTTTCGGCGCGCGCTGGCGCGGCCGCGAAGGCTTCCGCTTTCGGCACGAACAGCGCCGGATCGGAAAACTCGACCGGCTCCGCATCGTCCGGCGCAATGATCACGCGCATGCCGATCTGCGTCTTGTCGAACAACTTCTCCGCAAAGCCATAGGGCATCCGCACGCAGCCGTGCGAGGCCGCATATCCGGGCAGCGGCCCGCCGTGCAGTGCGATACCCGACCAGGTGATGCGCTGCATGTTCGGCATCGAGGCGTCGTCATAGAGGTTCGAGTGGTGGTCCTTGTCCTTCTCCACCACGCTGAAGACGCCGGTCGGGGTCTCGCGTCCCGTGGTGCCGGTCGAAACCGGCGCGCGCAGGATCCAGCCGTCGGCGTCGTAGATGGTCACCTGCTGGCTCTTGATCGACACGATCGCCATGATGGGCTCGCCTGCATCGCGCGGGGCCGTCGCCTCGGTAACGCGCGCAGGACGCGCCTGATTCGCCGCGGCGTTGGCGGGCGGCGCCGCGGTCAAGGCGGTCAGCACGGCCGCGAAGGTCGCGATGGCCGGAGCCCCGCATCGCCGGATCGCTACAGTGGAGTGTGCCATCGTCAATCGATTTGTCATACCTGCTCCGGTTCAATGTCTCCCCGGGCCATTGCCAGAGGGGGAATCCCGACGCAACGAAAGACTGGGAACCGGCGGATGGTTCCCGTTTTGCGCCCGGCGGTCAATAAATACCTCCGCGACGGCTGCCAAGGGGTTGGGCAGAATTCGTCACCGTAAGACTTCGCAATGTCCAACGTACCCTACAACCGGGAAATTGACTGTATCGACAGGTGATGAATAATGTCCGTTGCCGACCGTTCACAGCGGACACGAACGGTGAGTCCCTTGCAGCTGCGTCTCGCAGTGCTCCTGAGCGCTCTGGCCTCCGCCGGTAGCGGCGCGGCTAACGCACAGATATCGGACAACTTGGTACGGATTGGCGTGCTCAACGATCAGTCGGGCGTCTACGCTGATCTTGGCGGCGGCGGCTCCGTCATTGCGGCGCAGATGGCGGTCGAGGATGTCGGCGGCAAAGTGTTGGGCAAACCGGTCGATATTGTCGTTGCCGATCACCAAAGCAAAGCCGATGTCGGCGCATCGATTGCACGCCAATGGTTCGATGCCGATAAAGTCGATTTGGCGATCGGATTCGACAATTCGTCGGTCGCGCTCGCGGTCGAGCAAGTTGCCTTGCAAAAGAACCGCATTGCCATTGCCGCTGCCGTGGCGACGACGGCATTTACAGGCAAGAACTGCACCCCCAATGAGGCGTCGTGGCTCCACGATTTGTATGCGCTCACCAACACGCTCGCTCGGTCAGTCGTCGGCAGAGGTGAGAACACCTGGTTCTTCCTGACCGTCGACTACGCGTTTGGCCATTCGCTGGAGGCCGATGCAAAAGACGCAGTGGTAGCCAGCGGTGGAAAAGTCTTGGGGAGCGCGCGCCATCCCCTCAACAACCCGGATTTCAGTTCGTATCTGCTGCAGGCGCAAGCCTCGGGGGCGAAAGTCGTCGCATTAGCCAATGCCGGCGGCGACATGGTCAATGCAACGAAGCAGGCGAACGAGTTCGGACTGACCGGCGCCGGTCAGAGGCTCGTCTCGTTGCTTGTTTTCATCACTGATATCCATAGCCTGGGACTTCCGGCGGCACAGGGGCTTCGCTTTGTCACCGGATTTTACTGGGATCGCGACGACGAGACTCGCGCCTGGTCGAAGCGGTTCTTCGACCGGCATCGGCGCATGCCTACTGCGGCGCAGGCCGCCGTTTATTCGGCAATTCGCCACTATCTGCGTGCCATCGAGGCGGCCGGCACGGACGAAGCCAAATCGGTGATGGCGAAAATGCGTGACATTCCGGTTGATGATTTTTACGCAAAAGGCGCCAGGCTTCGCGAGGACGGGCGGCTTCTCCACGACATGTATTTTGTGCAGGTGAAGACGCCGGCCGAGTCAAGCGGCCCCTGGGACTATTACAAGATCATTGCGACGATCCCGGGCGATCAGGCGTTCCGCCCGGCAGGCGAGGATGGATGTCCGCTGATTAAGCGGTGACGGTAACCGGTTAATCGGCGCGTCGCCTGAACTTGAAGAATTTTTTTGCGAGTTTGCCGGCTGGTCGCCCAACGATTTTCCGGCTGCGGAAGTACAGACGGCTAATATCGCCAGCCGGGCGCCGGCGTCGGAAGTACCAGCACCCAGACGGTGCCGTTACCGAACTGGATCGTGAAGCCGTCCGGCGAATAAACTGCGCCCTCGTTCCACGACTGCACCCACATGTAGCCCGGCTGCCTGATCCATGCCGTCGATGGCTCGCCAACTTCATTGATGAGCTCTAGCCGCCAGCCGCGCTGCGCGATGTGTGCCGGACCCGCCCCGGCGCAGTTGCGCACGCACCGATAAACCCCTGAAAGGTCAGGGACGTGAAATTGGCTACCCACTGACTGAGCCAAAGCACTCGTCGCCGTCAAAACACCGAGCGCCGCCAGCGCAAGCATCCTCACGGTCATGATCTGCCCCCGTCCAGAGCGAGTATTCATCCTTCATCACATACAAAAACGAATGTTCGGGCGCAACGGCAACGGCAGGCCATTTTGCCGGCGACGCGCCGGACATGCGAATGAGCTCAGAGCGGACCCTACAGGTTATTCGCAAAGGGCGAACGGGCATCGGAACGCCGCGATCTCCATGGCTAGGCGTCGCCACCGGTGCCGGCGACTCCGGGGAAAGCGATGCCACCCGACTTCGGGCATTTTGTCCTAAAATTTTATTTTTCGGCCGTGAAAATTCCACACAGCGCGGATCGATTTAGCCCCTCATTCGTTGGTTCGATCGGGACGGTGAGCGATGGAGGATTCCCATGCGCTTACTGACGATCGCGGCTCTATCGATCGCAGCTCTATCAGTCTCTGTAGTGGCCCCCGCTTCAGGCGTATTGGCGGAAGTCCCTCAGAATTCTGCGGCGCCGCCGGCACTGACGCAAGACGACGTTGAGCGCCAGCATCCGGAATGGTACCGACAACCGGATCAATATAAGCCGTGCCCGGCCAGTGTGGTGTTTCCGGACAGGCGCCACGCCTGCCTCGACGGGAGCTAATCGGTCCTGCGAACGGCGACCTTTCGGTTGTTCAACAGCCGGCCACTTGGCAGAGCCGATACTCGCAGCCTTTGCCGCCGGCAGGGCTGCCGTTCGGCCTGATCGGTCACCGCAGGAAGAGCGCTCATGGCCGAAACTGCAATCCAATTTCTCGAACGTTGGCGAGAAGCCTGCGTATATGCCGAGCCGCGCGCGCTTGAACAACTCGACGCGACTGTCACCCAATGCACCGCCGACGCGGCAGCGGCCGGCATTTCCGCCGCTGACTTAGAAAAAGCGGCAGGTGGCAGCCTCAAAGACTATCTTCGCACGGCAATCATCGATACGAGCGAATAAAATCCTGAGGCCAGACGGCGAATATCGACGCCAAGCACCGTCACAGGTGTTGCCGGTGGCCGGACAGGTATCTATCCCCGCTAACATGCGTGGGCATTTCACGGGATTATTTCCCTCCGGATCTTTCTGCCATCAGCCGCAAGGCCGCCTTTGGCAGAAGCTGACAGCTCAAACGACTTCGGCCATTATCTGCCTCCGGCCAAGGAGTTCGATAGCAAGGAGGTCCCAAAATGCGATTTTTGTTGATTTGCTGCGCGGCAGCTTGCCTAGCAGCAACGCCGGCCGCCGCTCAGAAGTCTTATTCCAAGAAAGGTTACAGCTCTTGTTACTGCGATTTCGGTTATCCCGGCCCGAGCTGTCTTCCTGTCGTCTCGTGTTCTAACGAGGGCGGTCGGTGCACAAAGCCGTGCCCACGCCAACACGAATAGCGGCGCCCTTTTTGCCTCCGATGCCTTGTGGCTGATGCGCCACGATATTCGACAAAATCGAGAAGAGCGGAAAAACCCCCGTCGCGGTCATAAAAAAGAACCCCAAGCGATCAGATGCTTGGGGTGCGAAGACAGCGTTGCCTCAAGTTAGGCTTCTGATCGGCGGCAGGGGTGTCGGGGGATGGGGTGCCGCCCGATTGGCCTATTACATCGACATCTAATTGCGTTCGTCACTACCTCAATGCGTTCCGCACATTAATGTTTGTCCACCAAAGTCGGCGTTGCCTTGGCGATGTGATCGGCACCTTGCTATTGCCCGGTGCCGACAACGCCTTTGCGGCCGGAGCCCGCTCCTGAATTCCATCGCGCCGCAGCGATGAGGCGCTAGGCTCTTTGATTGCCAAAAATTAAGCCGCCAGCCATGTCGCGGTAATGCCGACGCCTCATATCAGGTGCGGGCTGGTTTTATCGAGGGGTTATTGGTGAATGGACCCTGTGTCATGTGGAACAGCAGCGCTAACACCTCCGCATCCAAACCGCCGCGTGCGCCCCTTTGCTTCGGCTGCGCGCGGCCGATGCACCTCGTTCGACGAACGCCGCGCTATGGCGGACTGCCCGATCTCTACACCTTCGCGTGCCGAACGTGTGGCGTGTGGCACATCGAAGAAGGCGGCAGCGTAGAGGATCGACCGGCCGATATCAGAGCGGTTCTGGCGGCCTAACGCCGCCGCGAGTTTGCTTGCGAGCGGCACCTCGCCCGAGAGTCACCGACCCACGCGCCGCGCGCGTCGATACGAGCTCTAGCTCCGGCGATAGCTTGGTATGTGGCTCGTCCACCTGTCGATCGCTAGCGCCAAAATGATGATGACGCCTTTGACGATGCCCTGATGTAGCGGGTTGAGGCCGACCAGCGTGAAGCCGTTGGAGATCGTGGCGATGATCGCCAGGCCGACCGCGGTCCGCCACATCGCGCCGACGCCGCCCGAAAGGGACGTGCCACCGATCACGACTGCGGCAATCACATCGTAGACGATGGTCGGCTCCATGCGCGCCTGCGCCGTGCTGAGCTGCGACGCCGCGAGGCCACCGGCGATCCCCATACACAAACCGGAAACGATATAGGTGCTGGCGACAATCCAGCCGACCGGCAGGCCGCTCAACCTGCATACCGTTGGATTAGCCCCAACCGCGTAAACGTGACGGCCATAGACGGTCCTGGCGAGAACGGCTTCGCCGAGGATCAGCGAGGCCAGCAAGATCATTCCTTTGAAGGGAAATGACAGCCAACTTCCCGCGCCCAGTCCATCGAAGCCGGCTTGGTTGACCTGAATGTAGGTATTGGGCGTGGCGAGAAAATCGATGCCGAGGATGATGAACCCGGTGCCGACAGTCGCGATGAAGGGGTTGATCCCGACGAGTGACACAAGCCCACCATTGACGCCACCGACAATGAGGCCTGTCCCAACGGCGGCGAGCATTGCCACCGCAAGCGGAACGTCATGGGCCCCAAGAAGCGCGGCCACGATCGCGCAGAGGGAAAAGCCCGAGGCGATCGAAAGATCGAAACCGCCGGCAATGATGACGAACGTCATTCCAACCGCCATCACCCCGGTCAACGCCCATTGGCCGAGCATGTTGACGATGTTGGCCATGCTGAGAAACGACGGATCCGCAACATCGACGACGGCGACAAGAAGCAGAAGCGCCAGGAGGATTCCATAAGTCCGCAGGTACGCGAACGCCGAGATCAGCGCCTTGCGACGTTGGGCGCGAGTGCCTCGTTCCGACGCCGGGTATCTGCCGTCGTTCGCAATTTCCGTCATGACGATGATTGGCTCCCGATCATGGGCTGTCTTCATCTATGATCGGTCGGAGATGCTTGGCGCGCGAGCCGGAACGATGCGCCGGAGCAAAGTCGCAGCTTGGAGCAACCGCTCGCTTGAGAGCCATCGTATCCAGACATCGAGGCTGACCGCGACGACGATCAGGCACCCTTTGATGATGTATTGGTAGAAGGTGTTGATATCGAGCAGGTTGAGGCCGTTTTGCAGCACCGCGAGAATGGCCAGTCCGACGGCGGTCTGCCACATCGATCCGACGCCACCCGACAGCGACGTGCCGCCGACGACGACGGCAACGATGACGTCGAACACCAGCACCGGGTCCTGATCGGAGGCGGAATAGCTAAGCTGCGAGGTCGCCAACGAAGCGGCGGTGCCGACGCAAAAACCGGAGAAAACATAGGTGCTGCCGACCACGAGTCGTACCGGAACGCCGAACAGGCCTGAGATTTCGGGATTGCCGCCAACCGCATAAAGAAGCTGGCCATATTGGGTCTTTGCCAAGATCACCCCGAACACAACCAAGAACCCGATGAGGACGAGCCCGGTATAGGGCAGGCCATGCCATACGCCAGTGCCGAGTATGTCGAAGCCAGGCTGATCGACCTCAATAAAGGGGCTCTTGACGATGAGGTACGGCAGGCTGGTCAACACGAAGCCGGAGGCAAGTGTCGCTGCAAATGGATTGATCCTCGAGCCCGACCACCAGCACCGCATTGACCAGTCCGATGACGACGCCGGCGGCGATGGCGGCAAGAAAGGCGAGGCTGGCCGGCACCCCGGCTTGGGCCAAAGCAGCGGCGACGACGGCGCAGAAGGCGAACCCGGCCGCGACCGACAAATCGAAGCCGCCGGCCAAAATCACATAGGTTGTCCCGACCGACATGATCCCCACCGGCGCCCATTGCGCCAGAATGTTCGCGAAGTTGGTGGCGCGAAAGAAAGTCGGGCTGGCAAGGCCGAGGATTGCCAAGAGGACGACAAGCGCCACCACGATGCCATAGCGGCGGATGGCGGCGACGGAACCGCCCCGCGCCTGCGGCATCTGCATGGGCCTTCCGCCGATCACGCGGCAATGCCCGCATGAAACAAGCGATCGAAAATCGCCTTGATCGACAGCTGCTCGCCTTCAAGCAGGCCGAGGGAACGGCCGCCTCCGAGTACGAGGACGCGATCGCAGACGCTGACGATCTCCTCAAATTCCGAGGACACCAGGATGACGGCCATCCCCCGGTTGGCGAGCTCGGATATGACCTTGTAGATCTCGGCCTTGGCTCCGATGTCGATGCCTTGCGTCGGCTCGTCAAGGAGCAGAATCCTCGGCTTGCGATGGAGCCATTTCCCGATCACAAGCTTCTGTTGATTGCCCCCCGACAGATTGCCGGCGGCGTCTCCCAACCGCCCCGTATCGAATGCAAGCGCTGCCATCGACTCCGCTGCTTCGCGCCGCAGCCGCCGGTCGGAGAGGATCCCGTAGGTGCTCACTGATCCGAGATCGGCCAGCGCGACGTTTTCGGCGCCGCTCAGCTGCAGGATGATCCCTTGGCTCTTGCGGTCCTCGGGCGTGAGCGCGATGCCATAATCGAGCGCCCTCGCCACCGAGCGCGGCCAGGGAATCTCATGGCCACGCAGGAAAACGCGTCCGGCGAATGGCCGGTCGATACCGGCGAGTACGCGCAGGATCTCGGTCCGGCCGGCGCCGACCAGGCCCGCCAGACCGAAGATTTCGCCCGAGCGAACGGCGAAAGAGACGTCGGACACGACGCCGGCAATCGAGAGGCCCTCAACCCGGATCTGCTCATCAGCCGCTGGCGGGCTTCGGCTGATCGACTGTGTTAGGTCGACATCGCCGAGCATAGCGGCGACGAGCGTCGCCTTGTCCCAATCGGCCGCGGGCTTTGTCGCAACCAGCGCGCCGTCGCGCATGACCGACACGCGGTCGGAGAGCTGGAGCACATCGTCCAAATCGTGCGAGATGAAAATAACGCAAAGCCCCTGGCGCCGCAGATTGCCGACGATGCCGTACAATTTCTCGCGCTCTGCCTCCCCGAGCGACGTCGCCGGTTCGTCCATGATAAGGATGCGATGCTCTGCTTCCAGCGCCCGCATGATCTCGAGCAATTGTTGGCCGGCAACGGAGAGCGAGCCCGCGCGCGCATCGGGATCGAGAGCGACGCCGAGACGATCCGCCAATTCGCGGAATCGCCTCACCGTGGCGCCGCGGTCGAGAAACGGGCCCCAGGTCTTCTGCCTGCCAAGAAAGACGTTGGCTGCTGCGGTCAGTTCGGGCAGGATCGCCCGCTCCTGATAGATAACGCCGATGCCGGCCTGCTGCAGCGTGCGCGCCCGCGCGTTTTCCAGCGCGCGTCCGAACAGCTGAATCGAGCCGCTGTCCGCCGTGTAGAGCCCAGTCAGATGCTTGATCAGGGTCGACTTGCCGGCGCCATTTTCGCCGACGAGACCGTGCACTTCGCTCTGATAAATGTCGAGATCGACGCCGCGCAAAGCGGCGACGCCGGGAAACGACTTCGTCAGCCCCCGAATCTTGATCGCTGGGGAGGCCGTCATTGTCGTCGCCCGGCGCCGACCATCGACCGCTACCAATGCGGCGTGAACTTGCTCATGTTCTCTTTGGTGATGAAGATCGTGTCGGTCCCGTCCACAAGCCAAGGCAGATCCTCAAGGTTGACATAGCCATTCAGCGGCTTGCCTTCCAACGCCATGACGAGCGCAATAGCACCGTAATACGCTTCGGCTTGTGGGTCTTCGGCTGCGGTCCATTCGAAGATACCGTCCTTGACGCCGGCAACGCCGTGGGCGTTGCCGCCCATGCTGTAGATTTTCACGTCTTTTCCAGGGACGAGGCCGGCTGCCTTGATCGCGGCCGCGACGCCGAGCGACATGTTGTCGTCGTGACAAACGACAAATTTCAGATCGGGATGCGCCTGCAGAGCATCCTGCGTGATCTGGCGGGCAAGCCGCGGATCGAATTTTGCCTCGCGGCGCGAGACGATCTGGACGTTCGGGTATTTCTTGAGACCCTTGTCGATCGCCATTTCCCAGCGCGTGAACAGATCGGAGCCGGCGAACCCGCTCAAGGAAACACCTTTGCAAGGCTTGCCGTCGCCGCACGCCGCGGCGAAGGCACGCTCCACATGAATGTCGTAGTAGGGCTGACGTTGAATGCTCACAGTCGCCGCGAGGCCCGGGGTGTAGTCGACGTCTCCGCACATCGACAGGTCGATCGACACCACCGGCTTTTTGGTCGGCACCATGTAGTCCTTCCACATCTTGCAGGCCGGAGCATCCGCCGTCGGACCGAAGAGATAACCGTCAAACCCCTGCTGAACCGCGTTCTGGACATCCTTTAGCTGGGCTTGCGGGTTGAAATTTGAGTCGAACGTCTTGAATTCGAAGCCGTATTTCTTGGCGGCCTCCTCGAGGCCTTTCATGCGGGCCTCGCAATAGGCGTTGGTCACGCATTCCGTCACGTAGGCGATCTTGTAGTGCTTCGACGGCATTGTGCCCGCCTTTTCGAAGGCGATGACGTTGCGCATCGGTTCCGGGACCTTGTCCGGCGCGGCGCTATCGCGCGGATCCCGTTCGGCCGCGCCGGCCGCGACGTGGCAGATCAATGACGCCGCAACCGCCACCGCGCCTATCCGCAAATGAAGCCCAAGGATGCTCGACATTGCCATATGAACTCTCCTCCCGACGGTTTGTGCTGGAGCACCCACCAAGCAAGCGTCATGCCAGCAAACCCGTAAAGCCGCATGCTTATTCGTTCGGGGAGGCGATCGGACGCGATGCGAGCCGACACGAGCGTTCAAGGCTTACCGGGCTGGCTCAACGCCACGTTGGTCGAGAAACCTGGTTCGCGTTGCAATAGGTCCATCGGTCAGGGGCTGGTCCCGTTGCAATGATCGTATGTGACCGTTTGCAACGCCACTCTGCGGGGTGTGCTGACTATCACCCTCCGAGGCGTCACTTCAATTTGCCATCGAAGACCGCCCGACAGTCAACATTGAGACGAAGCTTGTTGTGCTGAAGACAATCCGTGATCGCCGAACGATCCGGGACGAACCGGCGATGCGGCGGCCGGCTGGTCGCCTTGCGAAACGCACGGGCGAAATGGCTGCGCGAGAGTTCGCGCATCTCCTTGTCGACGCGGTGACCGTGCCGAACGACAGAATATGCGAGCTAAGAACGCGCGGCCGTGCGCCCAACGACGTCGCCACTGACCATCATGAACCGCCTGCCAGCCGCGACCATCGTCAGTTTGGCGCTTATCTGTCGCGCCCTACCAATCGGCCGCTTCAGGGCGTGCTCATCGCGAACGCGGAGCTGGCGCAAGGGGCATCGCATGTTTTGACTGACCCGAAGCCGGTCCGGCGGCACCAGTCCGTGAGCCTCATCGACTTTCGGCGCTGGAATGTGGCGACGATAAGGGTTCCCGTCCAAAGTGTTCCTTGACGCCCTACCCAAATACCGCGAGGCATTTGACGCGCTCCCGGTCTCACGTTTAACTGGCATTTGCAGCGGGCAGCGGGCAACCAATGAAACGGCCGCCCTGCTTTTGGCGGCCATCGGCGCACTTGCGTTCCCGCAAGCCTAAGCGCCGTCGGCGCATATATTAGGGAACGGCGTTCGCGCTGTGCGCATTCAGCATGACGAACTATTTTCAGCGCCAGCTTGCATATTACGCGGACGCCCATCGCGACAAAGTCAACTCGGTCATGCACATGATTGGCAATCCGATCCTGTTCGTGGCGGTGGTCCTGCCGCTATGCCTGGTGCCGGTTAGCGTATTCGGCATTCAAATTAGCGCCGCCGCGCTCTTGGTCATCCCGGCGCTGGTCCTGTGGACAGCGTGGGACGTCGCCATCGGGCTGGCTATCGTCGCTACGTCAATTCCTCTTCTTTTCGCTGCCAATGCGATTGCCAGTCATGTCAGCGTTCTTTGGGTCTGGATCATAGCTGTTGGACTATTTGTTCTCGGCTGGGCTTTGCAGATCGTCGGACATCAGCTGTTCGAGGGCAAGCGGCCGACGCTCCTCGACAATCCGGTTCAGATGCTGATCAGCCCGATGTACATCTTCGCCAAGCTTTTCATTGTGCTCGGCTTGCGGCCCGATCTTGCCGCCGTCGTGCAGAAGTCCCAACAGCCACCGCTTGGGCCACCGCGCTACCCAGCCGAGCGCCGCGCGGACGCAGGCCGAACTCCGTGACGCAAACGCTCGTTACGGGCGGCAGCGGCTTTATCGGGCAGCACTTGGTGGCTGCCCTCCTCGCGCAAGGTTGTCGGGTCAGGATTCTCGACCAGCGCCCACCCCAGTTCGCCGGCGGGGTAGCGCAATATGTCAAAGGATCGATCCTCGACGAGGAACGGGTGCGCGAAGCGCTCGACGACGTCGAAGAGGTTTACCACCTTGCAGCGTTGCCCGGCATGTGGGTGCCATGCAGGGACGACTTTCATGCCGTCAATTGCCGCGGCACGGAAATCATGCTTGACGCGGCGCGCAAGCACGGCGTCTCGCGGTTTCTGCACTGCTCGACCGAATCCATTCTTTTCGGGCAGTCGCCGCCGAAATCCTCCGGCATCGAACATATCAGCACCACGCCTGACGAAATGCCAGGCGCTTACACACGCTCGAAATTGCTCGCGGAGCAATTGGCCTTGCAGGCCGCGGCGGTCGGATTTCCGGTGGTGATCGCAAACCCGACGATGCCGATCGGCCCGCACCATGGAAACCTCACGCCCCCGACCTTGATGCTGCGGTATTTCCTCGATCGCCGCGTTCAAATGTACTTCGATTTCGTGCTGAATCTCGTTGATGTACGCGATGTCGCGGCTGGCTTGGTCCTGGCAATGAAGCGCGGACAGAACGGGCATCGTTATATTCTTGGCGGTGACGCCGTTTCGCTGCGCGAGGTGCTTAACGCCATGGAGGAAATCAGCGGCCGCAGGGCCTTGCGCGTTCCGGTCCCTGCCACGCTGGCGCGGGTGACCGCCGCCGCAATGGAATTCGTCGCCGATCATGTCACACACCGCCCGCCGGAGGCGACAGTGGAGGGAGTGCGCATTGCGCTACGCTCCCGATCGCTTTCGATCGAAAAATCACGGCGTGACCTTGGCTATGCGCCTAACCCGATTGGACCCGCTTTGCGCGAGGCGATAGCATCGCTTATGAGCAAGTCCAGCGCCGCCGATTTGGAGTTCCTCTCGGAGCGAACGGCGAAAATTGGTGGAACGTCAAATCCGCCACACGAGTAGATTTGACAGTTGGTCGAATGCGTCGCGATAAGCGAGCTTTGCGACCGGTGTGTCCTTGCGCGCACAAGAACGCAGTCGGCTTGGAGTGACAAGCTCGTGACGATGCAGCCAAGCCACGTGCTCGAAATAATCTGGCTCGTGTGGTTGACGAGCTGGGTGGCGGCCTCGTTCTGGTCGGGTCGCGCGCAAAAGCGCGCCGCGACACTGGAAACTTGGGGCTATCGCGCCCCCATGATAGCGGGCGGCATTCTGCTCGTGCCTTTAATCGGACCATTGCTGGGGGAGAAGCCGGTCTGGGAGATCGACTATGCAGGCATGTACGCGCTTGCGGCCCTGATGTTGGCGGGGCTCCTGCTGACGTGGTGGGCGCGCATTTATCTCGGATCAATGTGGTCAAGCGTGATCGCGCGCAAGCAAGACCATAAGATCATAGACACCGGCCCTTATGCGTTCGTGCGGCACCCGATCTATAGTGGGCTCATGATCGCCCTCGTTGCGACAGCGGCCGCGGAGGGACGATTGACAGCGCTCATCGGCGCCGCCCTTATCATTCTCGGTGTGTGGCTGAAGGCCCGCACCGAGGAGCGTTTTTTGCTGACCGAACTCGGCCCGGAAAGCTATGACGCCTACCGTCGTCGCGTTCCGATGTTAATTCCGTTTTTGCCGCGTCACCGATAGCGCCGCCAAAGCAGCAAATTCTAAGCGCCGGCGCACCAACTGACGCGTTGCCCGAACGACTGCGGCACCCCGCCCGGCTGCGGTGCTAGCGGTCGCTGAACCTGGCTAGTGGATTGCAGTGAGCCCCGGCTTATCTTCATCGCCGTCATTACGGATTTGATGGGATGAAACAGCAAACGAGCGCGCGTGCTCGGTTTTAGCCGCTGTCGCCGACGTTCCCGCCGGGGTTATTTGCACAGCCTGCTGACGCTTGCTGTGGGCTTTGGATGCGATCTCAACCAAGAGAGAGCCTGGCGCATCCTTCAACGGCGCCTGATCTTTCTCTCCATTGTTGGCGTCCCGCAGCGCCTCCACCGCGGTTTTCGGGTAAGGGATGAATCCGCGCGAAAAATCGAAGAACGGCGGAAGATTTCAGGTGCAAAAACGCCGCCACATCGCGCCCAAACATGACGCAATTGTTGAACATGGCATGCCATTGCGCATTATCGGCCTTGCGCTCGTTTATGTAGGCAACGAGGCTTTTGTACTGTGCCGCATCGATCCAGATGCGGTAACGGGCGAGAACATATTGTTCTTCAAGGTCGCCGTCAGTCGCGCCGATTTCCCCGGGCACCGGTATAAGATGGCCTAGCGTCCAATTGTAGACGCTGCAGTTCAGGCAGTTTGCGGCATCTCCAGCCGGGCCAAGGCCGGCGATCTCGCTTCTGATCACCTCATGGCGTGCGTTGGCCTCGCCATACATCACATAGACATGGCCGTAACTTGCCGCGTTCCTGGCGCGAAACTCCACAAAAAAGTGATTGCGCGGCGAGTAGCTGTTTGAATGTGTGGCGGCAGGTGCGGGAGCCGACAAGTCCTGGCTGGCCGAGACTTGGCCGATTGTCTGGGCGGCAACCGTTGCGCTTTGCAGAATCGACGCAGCCAGCCCGAGGCCGACGAGCATACCCAGGGCATTTGGCAAACCACGAAACATGGCCGCTCTGCCCTTTCTTCAGGTCGTTAATGAGTACTATCGCACCAAACTGGGAACGGCGGACAACGAGGGCGCGCTGCTAGCGCACCCTCACTTGACCGCCGCAGCTTGGCCCAGGCCGGCTAGCCTCTGGCTATAATCGGCGCTTTGCCTTTACCGACGACCGGTGCCTTGCCTTTGCCGACATACGGCGGGGGCGGCGGCGGCGGACCGAGATCGGCCGCGAAGGCGGCTCCTCCCTTTGCGACAGTGAGTCCCAGTGGGGTTTTCACTATCTGCGGGAAATTCATCATGGCGATAGCGAACGCGATCGCGGCCCCGAAGGTCAGAAGTTGTTTCATGTCAGCCCACCATCTTAAGGAGTGTAATGAACACCGTACTAACGTTTTAAGGTAGACGATTAGAACGGCCCGGCTAGTGCAAAAAAGTCACAGCCGCGTGCCAAATGACGTCACCCGAAGGGGAACCCGTGCCCTTGCCAGGGACTGGCGATGAGGTCCCCAAGGGCCTAGCGGGCGTCCCGGTATTCCTCGCAACTGCCGACGAGGGGATAGCGATCCGGAAATTTCTTCGCCATGAAAGCCTCGGTCGCCTTCAAAGCGCTTTGGCACTCCTTTTCGGTGCGAAAACGCGGCGAAACCTCCCGCTCGCTGTTTGCCCCATTAGCAACGAACTGCCACCAGGCCCAGGCAGGCGATGGGGAGAGCGCGCAGATCGCTCCGAGCAGCAGCATGAGAACTGAGAGGTGCTTCATGCCGGCCTCCTCCAAAACCCGACAGCACGACGGCTTCAGGGCCAACCCGACCCAAGCCATGGACCCCAATCGCTGCAATTGAATTCGGGGTGTTCGAAATCATCTGTAGCGGATTGTAGCGGCGTTTTCCTGGCGGATCAGCGGACCAATTACCGATCGCTGTCGTCGTCGCCCGGCTTTGATGGCTTTTCCTTCGCTCCTTTTTTGCCGTCACGGGCAAGCGCCGAGATGTCCTTGGCGTCGCGCAGCACGTCGGTCATGCGGCCGAGACTGCCACCTTCGATACCGATCTCCTTCATCAACGTGTCGATCATCGGCGCCTGTACCCGATAACGCAGCGCGGAATCGATCACTTCATCGGTAACGTTGCGGCTTGTACCTCCGCCACTGACGCCGTCGACGTGAAGAATCTTGATGCCTTCGATTTTCTCGAGCGGCTTGACGCTTTCGCGCACGATGCCTTCGATGCGCTCCAAGAGCTTCTCGCGCAGCCGGCCGGCGCGCGCCGGCTCGCTCAACATATTCTCCGCTTCATTGAGCTGGCGGGCGCCGGTGGCGTCGACTTCGTAGCGTTCGGCAGCCGCCAGCGCGCGAATCTTCTCCGCCTCCGCCGCCGCTTCGGCCGCGATCTTCTGGGCTTCCGCAAAGCTTCTCGCCGCTCGCATTTCCGCTTCGGCCTTCGCCGTGACGCGGAGCGCCTCGCGCTCGGCCTCGCGCTGGGCGGCAATCATTTCGGTGAGCTTGCGCCGCTCGGCGATTTCGCGCTCGCGTGCGGTTATCGCTTGTTCCTCGGCCTGGATGACTTTGACGCGCACCGCCTCGGAGGCGGCGATGGCGGAGGACCGCTCAGTGGCCTTCTTGGCCAACTCGATCGCCTTGGCCATCTCGGCCATTTCCACAAGCTTGTCCCGCTCGGTCGCCAGCGTCCGCACGTCGCGATCCTTGGCGATCCGCGCCTCTTCGATGCCGCGCTCGGTGGCGATACGCGCGCGCTCGACTTCCTCGGCGGCGGCGATTTCCGCTTCTTCGAAGGCCTGGCGCTTGGCGATCTGCAGACCCTCCAGATGCCGTTCGCGCTCGAGCCGGATCTGATCCAGCGCGCGGTCCTGAGCGATGCGCTCGGCCTCGGTGAGCTGGTTCTCGACGATCTCGGCGCGATGCTTTTCCGCGTCCGCCTTGATCACGGCGAGCGTTTTCTCCGACAGCGCAATCTGGCGATCGAGCTCTAAAATCTCGAGTGCCTTCTGACGGCCGATTTCGTGCTCGCGCTGCTCGCGCTCGCGTGCGATGCGGGCGGTTTCCAAGCGCAGTTCGAGGTTGATCTGCTCGCGCTCGGTCTGCTCGCGGGTCTTTAGTTCGGCCTCGTCCAAGGCGCGCCGGCGGGCGATTTCGCGGCGCTGCGTGTCTTCTTCGCTCTTGATGCGCTCCTGCGTGATGGCGAGCTGCTGCACCAGCCGCGCTGTCTCGACGGCTTGGCGCGACGAGAGTTGGGCCTCCTCGGCCTCCTGCTCGCGCAGCGCACGTTCCTTGGTGAGCTCGGCGCGCTGCATGGCGCGGCGAAACTCGACCTCGCGCTCCTGTTCGAGCCGGGCATATTCAGTCTCGCGATCGATCTCGAAGACTTTCTTCTGCGCTTCCAGGTTCTGGCTGCGGATATCGACCAGCGTGCGCTGCTCGATCTCGTTGCGCATCTTGCGCCGCGTCTCGATCGATTCCGTCAATTGGGTAAGGCCTTCGGCGTCGAAGGCATTCGACGGATCGAAGAATTCCAGGCCGGTCTGGTCGAGGTCGACGATCGCGACGTTTTCCAGTTCCAGTCCATTGGCGGCGAGCGCCTCGGAGGCGAGATCGCGGACCTGATTGGCATAGTCGCGGCGCTGTTCGTGCATCTCCTCGAGGGTCATCAGGGCCGCCACCATGCGCATCGAGGAGGCAAATTTGCCTTCCAGCAGGCTGCGAATGCCGTCCTCCTGCAAGGTGCGCCGGCCCAACGTCTGCGCCGCGGCCGCCACCGCCGCCTTGGATGCGCCGACGCGGACGAAGAATTCGGCGATGATGTCGACGCGCATCCGGTTGCGGGTGATGAGAGCGCCGTTTTCCCGGCGTATCACCTCGATACGCATGACGTTCATGTTGACCGGGGTGATCTCATGCAGCACCGGAATGACAAAGGCGCCGCCGTTGACCACGACCTTTTCGCCCAAGAAGCCGGTGCGCACGAACGCGGTCTCTTTGGTCGATCGCCGGTAGAGCCAGCGCAGGATGTAGACGAGGATGACGACGGCGATCGCGACCCCGATCAGCCACAGCAGCACTTCCCCAAAAGTGTTCGCACTCATCTCACTCTCCACTCATTCAGTCGGGCGCTTTCAGGCCGCCCCATTTGAACTTTCATAGACTCTAACCGGTTTTGCGCCGCGGTGACACTCAAGCCCTTGCAGCCAAACCCTGTTGCTCAGGCCCGCTTGCTCACCGGCGATGAAATGGAATTGAAGGCGTTGATCACCGCGTCGACAAAGGCCGTGTCGTTGATATTGGCCCGCACCCGCTCCACCACCCGTCTACTGGTCGGCCGCACCGTTTTCTGGATCGCCTCGAACAACGCTGCATCCGCCTCGGGATCATGAAACGGCGCACCAGCTCTGTCGAGCGAAGACACGCCCCCTTCGGGCAGCAGGAAACGCACCGGACCTTCCATCAGATTGAGCCGCTGGCCGATCCATTCGCCGGCGGCGCGGTTCTCGTCCGCGGTGGTGCGCATCAGCGTGACGTTTTGATTGTGGACCACGAATTTGCGGCCTTGGCAGCGCGCCGGCACGGTGTCGCGCGGCCCGAAATTGACCATGTCGAGAGCGCCGGCCGAACCGACATAGGGTAAGCCAGTGCGGATCGGCGCACCAAAGCGATCGCGGTCGGCCGGCAAGACGCCGCCGACAAGCATGTCGGCAACCTCGGTGGTGGTCAGGTCCAAAAAGCCGGCGAGCAATCCGGAATCGCCGAGCGCTTCCATCGCGCGGCCGCCGGTGCCGGTGGCGTGAAAGACCAGGCAATCGTAGTCGGCCTCAAGCCGCTTGGTCACCGCCTGCACGCACGGCGTGGTTACGCCGAACATGGTGATGCCAAGCGCCGGCCGGGCGAGCTTGCGCTTTGCCTCGTAGGCTTCCCGCGTCGGCATCTGCGCGACCATGCCGGCGAGCGCGTGCGCCGCATTGGCCAGCACCTGCTCGGTGATCGAGTTGAGGCCCTGCACATCGGCGACGGAATGAAACATGATGACGTCGCTGGCGCCGACATAGTCGCGCACGTCGCCAGCGGCGACCGTCGAGACCATGATTTTCGGAATGCCGACCGGCAAGGCGCGCATGCCCGCGGTGGCAAGCGTCGTACCGCCGGAGCCGCCGGCCGAGATCAGGCCGCCGATCCGCGGCTCGCGCGCGATCCAGCGCGCGAACGCCTCGGCCATGGCCGTCACCGACTCGCCACGATCCTTGGAAAAGACCGCCGACGTACCGCCGGGATGCATGCTCGCCACTTGCAGCGACGTCACGTCGGCTGTCGACGGCTTGTCGGAGGTCGAAAGGTCGACGGTTCGGGTCGGGATGCCGAGCGCCTTGAGGCGGTCGCGAATGAATTTGAGCTCCCGCCCCTTCGTATCGAAGGTTCCGG
Source organism: uncultured Alphaproteobacteria bacterium (assembly GCA_963829395.1). GTDB lineage: Bacteria > Pseudomonadota > Alphaproteobacteria > Rhizobiales > Xanthobacteraceae > BOG-931. The sequence continues at coordinate 357,472 of CAWHHX010000016.1, forward strand.
CCACAAGCGCGGTCCGACCGATCCGCTCCGAGAATGGCATTGCAAAAACACGGCGACTGTCATCCGGCGGCCGGGAGGCGTCGACAATCGATTGCCGCAGGCTCGCCGCCGGCATTTTCCATCGATCCGGCAGCAAAGAGCTTGGCGGCATGCTTTCGGCGGCTGCCGCAACCGAACCGTCGTCCGCCCCCTCGCCGCGCTCGATCCGATATACCTGCGCCATCAGCGCCTCGACGTTGTCGCCGTTGGTGCGTGGCGGCGGCGGTAAATCCTCATCGTCCTGGCGGCCGACACCGAGGAGCCGCTGCTGCAGCTCGCGGTCGGCGGCCAGCGCGAGCGCGTCCATGATGCGGTTGATGCGGCCGTTGACCATGATCGCGACATGGTCGGAAACGCCGGTCGCGACGCCGATATTCTGTTCAACGACCAGGACCGCCATCGCGCCTTCGCTGGCGAGCTGGACCATCATGGCTTCGACCTGCTCGACGATGACCGGCGCCAGTCCCTCCGTCGGCTCGTCCATGATCAAGAGACGCGGATTGCCGAGCAGCGCGCGCGAGATCGCCAGCATCTGCTGCTCGCCGCCGGATAACTGCGAGCCGCCGCTGGTCCGCCGCTCATGGAGTCGCGGAAATGTCTGGTAGACGCGATCGACGGTCCACGCCGCCTCCGGGCCGCCGGTCGCGACCAGGCGCAAATGTTCGTCGACCGAAAGGCTCGGCCACACCCGCCGTCCTTGCGGCACGTAACCGACGCCGTGACGGTGGATGATGTGCGGCTCGAGCCGCGAGGTCTCGCGGCCGAGGATACGGATGCTGCCGGATCGCGATGACTTCAGCCCGGCGATGGTATTGCACAGCGTGCTCTTGCCCATGCCGTTGCGGCCGACGACGGCAAGAACGCCGCGATCGAGCGTCATCGACACGCCCTGGATGGCGTGGCTCTCGCCGTAATAGACCTGAAGATCCTCGATCTCGAGGGCGGGCTGACTGCTGCGCTCAGCCATGACGCCCGCCAAGATAGACCTCTTGCACTTGAGGATCGTCTTCGATTTGCTCCGGCGTCCCCTCTTTGAACAGACGGCCGTTGTGCAACATCGTGACGTACTCGGTGACGCGGAGCGCCACGTCGAGGTCGTGCTCGATGATGATGTAGCCGATATGCTTCGGCAAGGCGTTGAGGATGACGACCAGGTCGCGCCGCTCCGTCGGCGACAGTCCCGCGGCCGGCTCGTCGAATAGAATAAAGCGCGGCGCTCCGGCGAGCGCGAGCGCGATTTCAAGCTGTCGCTGTTGGCCGTGGCTGAGCGTCGCCACCAGCGTATCGCGCAGTGTGTCCAGATGGACCGCGTGCAGGATCGATTCCGCCTGCATCATCGTGCGGTCGTCGGCGCGCGGACGCGTCAGCGCGAAGCGCCCGCGAGAAACGCCGCGGCAGGCGAGATAGACGGAATCGCGCACGCTCAGGCCGCCGAACAGCTGCGATATCTGATAGGTTCGCCGCAGACCGCGCCGGATGCGCTCCTGCACCGGCAGGGTCGTGATGTCCTCGTTGAAAAAGCGGATGCGCCCCGCCGTCGGCATGAAGTCGCCGGTGATGGCGTTGAACAGGGTGGTCTTGCCGGCACCGTTGGAGCCGATCACCGCCCGGCGTTCGCTGGCGGCGATCTTCATGCTGACGTCCGATAACGCCACCAGTGCGCCGAAGTGCCGTGCCACATTGTCGAGCTCGAGCGCATGCGCTCCAGACTCTTGCAGGCGTGTGGCAACGGACACCTCGGTCACTGTCAGTCTCTCGTCCGAGCGGCTACGGGCAGCTCGGATTGTCGCGGCTGGTCTTGCCGAGCTTGAGGAACTCGTCTTCCGGAATGCCCAGCGTCTGGTTGACCTGCGGGACGATCTTGACGAGCTTGTTGTAGAGCGTGCCGTCAGGATTCTTGGCCACTTCGGTCAAGAAATTGTCGGCGATGGCGTTGCGGTTCTTGTCGAGCGAGACTTTTCCGGTCGGCGTTTCCAGAACGAGACTTGCCAGCGTCGCCCGCAGCTTACCGCCGCCGTCCGACACGTCGGCATTGACCTTCTGCAGCCCGGTGAGCAAGGCCGTCATGTTGATGTAGTAGCCCTGCGCAAACAGCGACGGCGAGGGAAAGGCATTCGGTTGCGTCTTGTAGGCCGCAACGAACTTTTTCCACGCCGGCGAGTCGTTATCGTCGGCAATCGGGCCGGCTGAAGGCGTGCCGATGACGACGTCGTGGATCTTGCCTTTGGACGACAAGATCGTTTGATCGACGGTCACGGAGCCGCCCACCAGCGGCGCCTGTCCGCCGTGTTGCTGATACTGGGTCAAGAAGTTGACCGAGTCAGCGCCGCCAAGCACGACATAGATCGCATCGATATTGTCCGGGATCGCGGCGATGACCGAGGAGAAATCCTTGGTGCCGATGGGAACCCAGGATTTCGATGGCACATGACCGCCGGCCTTGCAGAACGGCGCCATGAAGCCAAACACCTGCGTGTAGGGGAACGAATAGTCTTCGGCCACCGTCGCTACTTTTTTGTAGCCTTTGACCTTGTAGGCATAGTCGCCGAGGCCGGCCATCCATTGCGCCCCGTCGGTCGAGAAACGGAAGAAGTTCGGCGCCGGATCACGGAGGGTCGTGTCCTGCGCGGCTGATGTGCCGTTGACGAATGTAACGTCGGGCTTGGTCTTGGCATAATCCTTGACGGCCAAGCCTTCGTCGCCCGACAGCGGCCCGACCAGCACTTTCACGCCGTCCTGTTCGACGAGCTTGCGCGTGGCGCGGACCGCGCTGTCCGGCGAGCCGTCGGACGAGCCTTTGACGATCTCGATCTTCTTGCCGCCGACCTTGCCGCCGAAATCGTCGACGGCCATGACGGCGCCGCGCATGCTGTCCTCGCCAAGCACGGTGAAGGCGCCTTCGAAGGTCGCGAGAACGCCGATTTTGATGGTGTCTTCGGCCATCGCGACGGTCGGGATCGTCAGTCCCGCCGCCAAGCCGAGCCCGAGAATCGCTCGTTGTAGAGTCATTCCATCCTCCCTTGTGTGGATTGTGTTTGTGCGCGAAGCACCGCTCCCCCCGGTAGGCGGGAACGCAGGGACTCCTGGGCCAGCAGAGGCTTGATTTTTCCCCACAGGCCCAGAAGACCATCCGGCGAAACGAAAACGATCGCCAGAAAGACCAAACCGATCAGCGTGTTGAAACGCTCGGCGCCGACAATATCGATGGCAAAAGTCTGGATCAGGATCACGAACACGGCGCCGAGGAACGGGCCGATCGGGTGGCGCAGCCCGCCGATCACCGCGATGACCAGCACCTGGATCGCCTGACCGACATCGACCGTGCCGGGCGAGACCCGGCCGTTGAACCAGACCAGCAACACGCCGGCGAGGCCGGCGATGATGCCCGAGTAAAAATAAGCGACCACTTTGTGCGCGGTGATGTCAAAACCGACCGCGCGCATGCGCCGTCCGTTGTCGCGGATCGCCTGGAGCGCAAGACCGAAGGTCGAGCGCGAGCAATAGAGCACGGCGACATAACATGCCGCGGCAACGAACAGGCAAAGATAGTAGAATGGGATCGGATCGCGCCAATTGACGCCGGCGACCTGCGGCGTCGGAATTCCGGCAAAGCCGGAATGCCCGTTGAACAGTGCGTAGTTCTGTTGCGCGAAGTAGAAAAACGCGGCGGCGATCGCCAGCGTAATCATGATCGTATAGATGCCCTCGGTGCGGACGGAAATCGCGCCGATGATCGCCGACGTTATCGCCGCCAGCAGCACGGCAAACGGAACCAGCACCCACCACGGCCAGCCGAAACCGTAGATATGGATGTTGTTGGTGCCGAAGATCGCCACCGTGTAGGCGGCGATGCCGGCGCTGGTGATTTGCGCCAGACTGACCATGCCGCCATAGCCGGCGAGCAACATCATCGACAGCGCCAACAGGCCCCAGATCAACGAATAAGCGCCGATCTGGGTGAGGAAGAATTCCGAGGCGACCAGGGGATAAAGCAGCAGCGCCGCGGCAAGGACGCCCTGCGCGATCCCGAACCGGGCGGGTGCGACAAACGCCTTGTTAGGCTGATCGAGAGCGAGAATGGGGGCGACCGACGGCCGCGCCCTTCCCATGATCCCCTGCGGCCGCAACGCCAGCGTCACGACCATGATGATGAAGGTCAGGACGATGCCGTAGGTCGGGATATAGACGAGGCCGATCTGCTCGGCCAAGCCGATCAGGAGCGCGCCGATCGCAGCGCCCGGGATCGAGCCCATGCCGCCAACAATGACGACGACCAGCGACGCGAGCAGGTAGCGCACGTCCTCGCCCGGCGCCACCGACAGTGCGGTCCCGCCGACCACGCCGGCGAAACCTGCGAGCCCGGCGCCGACGGCAAAGACGATGGCGAAGACCATGTGCACGTTGACACCGGAGGCCGACAGCATGGCGCGATCGTCGACGCCGGCGCGGATCATGGTGCCGATGCGGGTGCGGGTGATCATCAGCCACAAGCCGATGCCGATGACGATGGCGACCGCGAGCACGATCAGGCGGTACAGCGGATAGGTCATCATCACGGCGGTGCCGTTGCCGCGGATCGCGGTGATGATCGGCAGCTTGACCGCGCCATCGAGCCAGGACGGCACGCCGATCTGGTAGGTGATGCCGGTCCAAACCGCGAGCATCAGATCGGCGGCGACGATCGAGATGCCGAGCGTCACCAGCGTCTGCCGCAGGTCGTCGCCCTCGAGACGGCGAAAGATGAAGATCTGCATCAGCAAGCCGACGGCGGCGAGCACGACAAAACCGGCGCCGACGCCGAGCAACCAGATGCCGGTGCGCTGCGATACTTCGTATCCGACATAAGCGCCGAACAGATAGAGCGAGCCGTGAGCGAGATTGACGTTGCGCATCAGTCCGAAGACCAGCGTGAACCCGCTGGCGACCAGGAAATATAGTCCGGCCAACGTCACGCCATTGAAAATGGAATTGATGAAGGCCTTCTTGGAAATGAGGATCGCGTCGAGCCAGCTCGGCCAGACGGCGAAGAACAACCAGGCGACCAATGCGGCAGCGAGGGCCCACAAAAGGGCCCGCGCCTGCCGCCCGGTCAATCCCGGCGCCGCCTGCTCGACAATGCTCATGCGGTCATTCGCAGGCGCTGCTGATTCATCCGCGGCGCCTTGTGGAACTTGCCGTCCTTCATGATGGCGAGGATGCGGGCCTTATCCTGCAGGATGCGGACGTCGGCGACCGGATCGCCGTCGATCAGCAGAAGGTCGGCCAGATAGCCTTCGCGCACCAAGCCCAGCTCGTTCGCCATGCCCATGATCTCGCCGCCGTATTTGGTCGCGGCCTGCAGCGCTTCCATCGGCGTGAAACCGAGCATGTCGACGAAGGTCTGGATGTCCTTGGCGTTGGTGCCTTGCGGCGTCCAGGCAAAGCCGTAGTCACCGCCGATGCAGACGCGGATGCCGCGGCGGTGCATCTTCTTCATGGTATCGATGCACATTTCGAGCTCGCGTTCGTAGAGCATTGCGACTTTCGAGCCGGGCTTGATGCCCCACGGCTCGGCGTGCCGTGCGGTGTTGATCAGCCAGGCGATGCCGGGAGCGACGAAATGCTTGTCTTTGTTCGCCTCCAGCATGTCGAGCGCTTCTTCGTCGGCGAACGACGCGTGATAGATGTTCTGGATGCCGTGGCGCACGCACTGCTTGACCGATCCGGAGGAGCGGGCGTGCGCGGACAGCACCTTGTTCCGGCACTTTGCCTCCTTCACCGCCATCGCCACTTCTTCTTCCGACATCGGCGTCTCTTCGGCGCCCATGCCGGTGATCTCCTCGCCCGAGAGATTGAGCTTGATGGAATCGACGCCGTATTTGATGAGCTGACGGACGGTGCGGCGTACTTCTTCCGGGCCGGAGACGACGATGCCGAGGTTCAGACCCTCGTGCGGAATGTGCGACGGCGCCGAGTCGCCCAAGCCGCCGACGGTGGTGATCTCCGGGCCGGCCGCCAGATAACGCGGCCCCGGAAAACGCCCTTCGTTGATGAAGCGTTTGGCAACGACGTCGAGCCGCGGTTTGGCTGCTGCCGCGCCGCGCCCCGCCGTAAAGCCGGCATCGAGCACCAGCTTTGCCATCTCCATGGTGACGAGCATGTGCTCTTCCAATTCCATCATCTGAATCGGATCGATGCCGGGCGCGTTGTTCCAGGAGAGATGCAGGTGGGCGTCGATCAGCCCGGGCATGAGTGTTGCCCCCATGCCGTCGATCACGGTCGCGCCGCCGCCTTGCATCGGGCTCGTACCTACGCGTGACGAGCCGCGCGAAATCTGCTTGATGCGGTTGCCCTGGATGAGCACCTCGCCGGTGTAGGGAAATTCACCGGTTGCATCGAGCACGCGCACGTTGGTGAAAAGGATCGGTCCGTTGCTGCCGTTCCAGCCGTTCGTATCATAGGCCATGGTGTTTCCTCCTTTGGCGGCGCGATAAACGCCGCGCGCATGTGTCAGATCGGAATTCCACGTACGAATTCCGATAAGAGCTTGCCGCACTCCTTCGACTTTTCGATCGGCGTCCAATGGCCGCAGCGGTGGAGCACGACCGCTTTGGCGTTGCCGATCTTGTCGGCCAATTCCTGGGCAACGCTCGCCGGGCCAACCGCGTCCTCGTCGCCGGTGACGATGAGGGTTGGACAGTCGATCAGCCGGTGATCGGCTTTCTCGGCGAGCGCCAAAGCCTCACACGATCGGGCAAAGCCTTCGGCATTCTGGCGCATGTGGCTCTCACGGACGAAGGCCACCGCGACCGGATTGTCATTGGCTGTTGCTGTCGAGAGTGCCGAGCCGGTCAGTTGGTCGGCGACCGTGCACATGCCCTCGTTGCGCGCCGTCGACGCGCGGTCGCGCAGCCGCGCCCGTGCCGCGTCCTGCGGCTCAAGAATCGGGCCGAACAGCGTGAGACTGGCGACGCGTTCGGGACGGCTCGCCGCCAAATGCTGCGCAATTAACGTACCGAATGAATGGCCGACGATGTGCGCCCGGCCGACGCCGAGATGGGTAGTCGCCTTTTCCACCGCCTCGACCAAGAACCCGACAGTGAGCGGTTGCGCCGGCGTCGGCGATCGTCCGGCTCCCGGCAAGTCGGGCCGCACAATGCGAAAGCCCGCCAACGGAGCTACCATCGCCTGAAAGCTGTTGGACGTGCCGCCCAATCCATGGAGCATAACGATCGGAGGGCCCTCGCCTTCCGAATCCACCGTCATGCCCGCCAAACGGATCGAGGTCATGGCGAACGCTCCACGATCTCGTTCTCAAGGACGCCGATCCCGCCGATCTCGATCCGCACGACGTCGCCGCCCTTGAGATATTTCGGCGGGTCGAAGCCGATGCCGACGCCGGCCGGCGTTCCCGTGGCGATCACGTCACCCGGCTGCAGCGTGATGCCGGCGGACAACGTCTCGATGATTTTGGGAATGTCGAAGATCAACAGGCCGGTATTGGAGCTTTGACGCAGTTCGCCGTTGACGGAACAACTGATCGGCGTGTCGCCGATGTCGATCTCGTCGCGCGTGACGGCGATCGGACCCATGGGGCAGAACGTGTCCTGCGATTTGCCGATCAGCCATTGGCTGTAACGAGCCTGCAGGTCGCGAGCCGTGACATCATTGATGATGGTGTAACCCCAGACATGATCGAAGGCATGCTTCGCCGCGATGCCGCGGCCGGGCTTGCCGATGATGACCGCAAGTTCCGCTTCGTAGTCGACTGCTTTCGAAACTTTCGGATCGATGACCACCGCCCTTCCGCAGGCGATCACCGATTCCGGCACCTTGGAGAACATGATCGGGTTGCTTGGCACCGCGCCGTTGGCGCTGCTGGTATCGAAACCGCTGCGGGCGAATTCGTGGGCGTGCTCATGGTAGTTCTTGCCGACGCAAAAGATGTTGCGCTTCGGCACGGATAGGAGCCTCGATCGTGACCTGCGACAGCGGGATCGGCGACAGGGTTGGCGGCAAGCCCGCGCCATCACGGCGGATCAAGGCAAGAATTCCGTCTTGCGCATCGGAAAGCGGCAGCTCGAACGGAGCGATCGACATCCCGTCCCTGGCAATCTTTCCGACGCGCCGCTCACCGGCGATGGAAACCGTCGCGACTTTCATTCGCTCCCCAAACTGAACCAATTTCTTGTGTTGGGCGGAATTATCGATCTTTTGGCATTCATTGCAAGCTCAATGCGTCAGCGCAGAAATTTAGGTTGCAAGGGCCGGCGCCGGCGCGATAATTGGTCCATAATCGGTTCATTGTGGGGGAGGCTTTGCCAAAAATCGTCGCCAGCAACATTGCGGGATCGTTGCGCGAGCGCATCGCCGCCGGCGAATGGTCCGCGACCGGCCGGCTGCCACCCGAACGCGATCTGGCCGCGGAATACGGCGTGGCGCGAAACACCGTCCGTCGCGCGGTCGAAGCGATCGCCAACGATGGGACTATCGCCCGCCAGGTTGGCCGCGGCACGTTTCTCAACGGCGGGACGAGCGAGCTTGCCACCATTCTGCAACGGCTTACCGGAGTATCACCCGCCGATCTCATGGCGGCGCGGCTGATCGTCGAACCGCAGGCGGCGGCGATCGCGGCAAAGAACGCTAGCCTGTCCGATCTGCAGTCGATCGCCGAGGCCCATCATCACGCCAGCGAAGCCCATCACACCGATGAATTCGAGCACTGGGATTCGCAGTTTCATCACCGGCTGTTCGCGGCGACGCGCAACGAGCTTTTGGCCAGTATCCATGCCATCCTGCAGGTCATCCGCAGCCGCAACGCCTGGATCGAGCTCAAACGCAAATCGTTTTCAGAAAACCGCCGGCGCGATTATTGCACCCAGCATGCCGAAGTCGTCGCGGCGTTGGAGAACCGCGACGCGGACGGCGCCGCGCAAGCGATGCTCCAACACATCGAAGCCATCGAGACGGCGCTCTTCGGGCGACGTTAGAAACTCGGCCGGCCGCCCCCCCCCCGACACCATAGCGGCGCCGTCGCGCCGCGGTATGTCGCCGCAAACCGATGCCGGGTCGACCTCTCCTTAAAGCTCGATCTGCCGCCCGACTTCGATGTAGGCCTGTGGCGGAAGGTTGAAGAGGTCCACTGCCCGCACTGAATTGCGAAACATCAACATGAACAGGCGCAGCCGGGCGCGCACCAACCAGTTGCCGCGTTTGGAGCACACCACGGTGTCGCGGGTGCCGAAATAGATTGCGTTTTTAAGGTCGATCGGACACCCGCGATCCTTGGCCTGTTTCAAGGCCGCGGGGATGTCAGGCACCTGAACGAAGCCGAAGTGAACAGTAATGTGCCAGAAACCGTCACCGAGCTTCGCCAGTTCGACGCGCTCGCGAGACGCGACGCGGGGAATGTCCTCGAACTTCACCGTCAGCGCGATCACGGTCTCGTAGATCGCTCTCATTTGCGCGACGTGCTTGATGATCAGGAACGGGATCGCTGTCGCGAACCGCGTTAGAAAGATCGCCGTGCCGGGCACGCGCGGGATCTTATTTGCTTTGAGGCGGCTGAGGAACTCATCCGGCGTCTCTGTCAGCAACGTGTGATGTTGCCGCATCACCTGAAAGCCGAAGTGCCACGAGACCATGACGATAAACACCATGGTGCCGAACGTAAGTGGAATCCATCCGCCTTCCCGGATCTTGAACAGATTGGCGGCGAAGAACGTAAAATCGACCGCGAGAAACACGCCGCCCGCGATCAGCGCCGGTGCCAACGGCCAGCCCCAGCGCGAGCGCATGACGTTGTAAAGCAGAGCTGTCGTCAGCAGCATAGTCGTCGAAACCGCAGTACCATAGGCGCCGGCAAGGCGATCCGAACTGGCAAAGCCGACGGTGAGCGCTACCGTCAGGATCATCATCGTCCAGTTCACGAACGGCACGTAGATCTGGCCATATTCCTCCGATGACGTCTGGCGGATCCGAACGCCGGGAAACCAGCCAAGCTGCATGGCTTGGCGGGTCAGCGAAAACGATCCGGTGATGATGGCCTGGCTAGCAATGATCGTGGCGATCGTGGCAAGCGCCACCAGCGGATAGATCGACCACGACGGCGCCAGCCGGAAGAACGGATTGCTATCCGTAGCCGGGTCGGCGAGGAAAAGCGCCACCTGTCCGGCGTAATTGAGCAATAGCGCCGGCAGCACGATCGCGTACCAGGACGTGCGGATCGGATTGCGGCCGATGTGGCCCATGTCGGCATACATGGCTTCGCCGCCGGTCATGGCCAGAAAAATGCCGCCGAGCACGGCGATCCCACCCCAACCGTGTCCTGTCAGCAGCGCAATCGCGTAGCGTGGATCGAGGGCCGCGATCACCGCCGGATGGCGGCAGATGCCGGCAACGCCGAGCGCAGCGATGACCGCGAACCATAGCAACATCACCGGCCCCGAAGCCCTCGCGATCTGCGCGGTACCCCGGCTCTGGACGGCGAACAGAACGAACAAGATCGCGACTGCCATGAAGACGACATGCGGCTTAAACACGTCAGTTGCGACGTTCAGTCCCTCGAGGGCGCTTAGGACCGAGATCGCCGGTGTGATGATGCCGTCGCCGTAGATCAACGCCGCCCCGAACAACCCCATGACGATAAGGACGTGTCGACCGTCGGACCGATTGGCGCCGGTCATCGACATCAACGCCAGGATGCCACCTTCGCCGTGATTATCGGCCCGCATAACGAACAGACAATATTTGACGGAGATGGTTATGGTCAGCGCCCAGAAGATCAGCGAAAGGCTGCCGAGCGCCACTTCCGGGGAAAAATGTCCGCCGGTCGCCGCGATAACCGCCTGCAGCGTGTAAAGCGGGCTGGTTCCGAGGTCGCCGTAAACGATCCCCAACGCCGCGAGCGCGGCCGCCGGCGTGGTCTTGCGCGCGACACTTTCGAGTCCCGCCTTGTCGTCGTGAACCGGGTCGGCCAGCACGGCCTATTCTCCGTGTTCGATTGCATCGAGGATCTTGATTTTCGGCTACTGCAACGATTTCGCTTGTTACAACGCGCCATATCCCGGCCCGTATCCCTGCTCGCTCAATCATTTCCTGCCGCTACGTAATATTGGGTACGTCCCCGGCGGCGGGCGAGGCAGACACGGAGCCAAACAAACCGCAAACAAACCGCTTTGGCGGAACAATTGAACTGTCGCCAAGTTGCCATGCGGTCAAGCCCGCGTTGAGCCGAGGAACCAATGGCTAAAGACGAGCACAACAAGGCCGCCCAACATCACGAGAATGCCGCCAAATCCCAACGCGCAGCGGCCGAACATCATGCCAAGGGCGACCATGCCAAAGGCAAAGAACATTCGACCAGCGCCCAGCAGCATGCACAGAACGCACGCCAACAGAGCGACCAAGCCCACGCCAAAAGCCAGCAGCAGAAGTAGGTAAAGGGCCCGACGCCCATCGGGCCTTTCCGCTTCGAGACTGCATAAGCCAGAACCCGCAACCGAGTCGGCTCAAGACTGGTATCCGACACGACAAGAAGCTTGATGCAGGAGAGAACGGATGTTTCAGAATCGCTCGAGAGAATTTGACCCTCAAGTCGCCGCCATCGCCGGCCACTTGCGCGCCATCGAAAAGGAACTGAGCAGGGTCGGGCAAGGCGCCGGCCGGCGTACGGTGGCACGGGCGGCCACGGCCGGAAATCAAATCGCCGACGCCATCGCACCTGTCTTGAACGAACTCGTAGAACGGTTCGGCCGCGGCCAGCGCGTCGCCGTCGATGAGGCCGCGAATTTTGGGAACGAGGCGGTCAAAATCGGCACCAAAATTGGCAGCGACGCGCTTGGGCAAGTCGCAACCCAAGCCAAAAAACGTCCGCTCGTCACCCTGGCGGTCGCCGTAGGCGTAGGACTTTTAATCGGCATGGCCAGCCGCCGCAAATAAAAACGGACCGCGATCCGCCGTTGCGAAGCGCGTACTTTGATAATCCCGCAAGATGCACTGATGCATTTCCCCATACGAGCTTGAATGCTTTTCTTTGCGGTTGCCGCCCGATGAAGCCGAACTCGACCGGCTCGGGCGGACAAGAAAAGCAAAAGCGCAAAGACCCACCGGACGGCAAAAAACACCATGGCTGAACAGACAACATTGCGCGCGGTAGCCGGGCACGGTTCGCTCCGGCTTCCATCCGTCGATGTTGATAGTTACAACGTGGAGCTCAAGGACAATGAAGGGTTCATTGGCGATCGCGTCAGTAGAGGCGCGTTCCGAAACATGATTGATCGCATCCGCAAGACATTGCGGAAGGGCGGCGACGATCCGCTGGGCGACGAGGATAGCGAAGAACTAACGAAGGCGGAACTGGACGACCTTCTGCTACGTGGCGAACCGGAGGCGGCCGGCTTGGTGCACGCCGCCATTGAGGACTTCTCGCAGGAGTTCGCGCTCATCATTCAGCGTTTTCTCAAATTGAAAGAATGGAAGGATACCGAGCGCATCGCCATTGGCGGCGGCTTCCGCGCCAGCCGCATCGGTGAACTGGTAACCGGCCGTTCGACGGTGATCCTCAAAAGCGACAAGATCAATGTGCGGCTGGACCCAATCCACAATCATCCGGATGAGGCAGGGTTGATCGGCGCCGTCCATCTCGCCCCGGTGTGGATGTTCGAGGCGTTCGACGCTTTGCTGGCGGTTGACATCGGAGGAACCAATATCCGCGCCGGCGTGGTGCAGCTCAATCTGAAGAAATCTCGCAATCTCGCTAAGGCCAAGGTGTGGAAGTTTTCCCTTTGGCGGCATGGCGACGAAGAAGACGTCAAACGAGAGCAGGCCGTAACGCAGCTCGGGACCATGCTCCGGGGATTGATCACCGCCGCGGAAAAGAAGCGGCTTAAATTAGCGCCCTTCATCGGCATCGGTTGCCCGGGATACATCGAAGAAAACGGATCGATCGACCGGGGTGCTCAAAATCTGCCCGGCAACTGGGAAAGCAGCAGGTTCAATCTGCCTTCGGTTCTGCACGAGATGATTCCGTCCATCGGCGATCACGAGACATCTATCGTGTTGCACAATGACGCGGTGGTTCAGGGGTTGAGTGAAATTCCATTCATGCAGGACGTTGCCCACTGGGGGATTCTGACGATTGGAACGGGATTGGGCAACGCGCGCTTTACCAACCGCGGCGCCAAAGAGGAATGAAGATGCTTCCAGGTAGCGAAGATACGCTGGCCGTGTCGTTATTCGTTGAGACCAGCCGCGACGGCGCTTAAGCATCACATTGCCGGCGCAAGTCGGAATTCCCTCCTTGCTATCTCGAACGCAATATCTGGATTGGTCAAAACACGGCCAGCGGCTTGTCTGCGATGAGTCCGCCGATCCCTGGATTGCGAGAGCGTCATTGCGCCACCAAGCATGATGAAAAGGATCGCCGCCATCTGCGACGACAACGATCAGTCAGTCGTCGCGGTCGCGCCACGCAGGTGCGCCGGTGGATGGCGCAGGAAATTCGCGGAAGCTACGTACTCGGGTGCCTCGATTTCATAGCCAGCATTCAGCGCATCAGCTCGACCCATTGAGCGCGCGAGGGCCCCGGCGCGAAGGGATCGCCAAAGTACTGGGTCTCACGGGCAACCTTGCCGTCTCTGAACTCCATGATACTCACTGTATAAGACGGCAAGCCGTCGTATGTGAGGACGAATTCACTGACCCAAAGCTCGGCAGCGCCGACTATGCGCCGCACCGTAAAGCGCTTCTTGTTTGGCTGCGCAGCACGAGATGCTTGAATATTGCGCCGACCGCGGATCCGCTCTCCGGACTGCGGGTATTCCAGCACTGCGTCGTCGTGATAAATCTCGTGCTCTGCCTCGAAATCATTCGCGTCTGAGGCTGCCCAGTGGCGATCCAAAGCCGCTCGAATGTTCTCGTCTTCATTCATTGCCTTCTCTCACATCGCAGTGCAGGGCATGCTGTTTATTCGGCTGTTCAACCTAGTCCTCCAACGGAGACCATACTATCACGTCCGGGGTTTGTTGCGCATCGCGGCGATAGCATCGGCGAATTATCGACGCGCGGCTTAGTCCGATGAGCCTACATATCTTCCGTTACATTTTCCCATGCAGTTGAAACAAGGCGATCTGCTCGCTAGCCGAAATTTCCCTGCCTTGAGCGTCGTTCCGAACCCCGTCGGCGGGCGCGCGACGAAGCGCGGCGGGACCGCAGACGCCGCAAATTTGGCGCTAAATTGAAAGGGGATTTTCTGTGATGATGGTCACTTCGGCGCGTCATCATGACCGCTAGGAAAAAAACGCGTCAGCAAAGGAGCACACCTATGGCGAAGATCATTCAGCCCACACGGTCTGTCTTTACAAAAGTTTTTGCCGAGTTGTACCGACGCCATCTATACCGCTGATATGAAGTCGAGGTGTCGTGCTTCTAGAGACAACCTAGTCTCTTTCGTCCGGCGAGAGCCGTCGGATTGCGACTTTAAGTCCGGTGTCCGCCAGGTCATCGCGAAGTCCCTGGAAATCCCCCCTTGAGGCCTCCCGCCAGGCCGGCAAAAGGTGCGGCGCGTTTATAGGGGTCTTGAGCACCGGCCAAAAGCAACCGGGCGGCGCCGCCCGCTGCCCAGGATCGGTAATAGGGTGTTCCATTTTGAACAAACTCGGTCGATAATCGCAGCCCCTTTTCTAGCCTGTGGTGGATCATGACGATACCGGAGAATGACAAATACCAGGAGTACGAGCGCTACGCCGAGTATTGTTTGAGCCTCGCGGCCGAGTTGACGGATCAGGACTCCCGTCGCATTCAACGCGAAATGGCTGCCGAATGGCTAAGACTCGCGAATGAAATTCGGCAATCTCATACATCCAAACGACGCAAAATGGCGGTCATGTAGGCCGGGATGACGCAGGCCCGTTCAGTTGTCGGCCGCCATCGCTGCAAATGCAAATATGCGGCGTCGCCATTCGGCGCCGATTTGCTCTGGAGGCAGGACGTAAGTTTAGGCCGAGTAATTTGGACCTGAGATCGCGGTCAAACTTTCTTCGGTGTTGTTATCCACCGTATGTCGGATTTCGGACAGACGTCTGAACTCAGCGCGGGCGTCTCCATTATAAATTGAATCTCTTGCGACGCTTTACCGGGCTCTTGAAACGTTTCGCACCCCATCGAGGGTGAGAGCTTGTTGAGCGCCCTTTCGCTCGGCGGCGACGGCCGTGAGTGGAATTTGCGAGTTCTTTACCGACGCGCCCGAACGGCGCGCCAAGACCACCGACGCAAATCAACTTCGATGGAGGTTGGTGATGCAAGCGGGCGTGAAGCAGCCTTCCTTCGACATGATGAGCCTGCTCACCCGGCCGGACACGCGAGCTACCGTATCCACATATAAAGAAGATCAAATCGTTTACGCGCAGGGCGACCCGGCAGATACGGTTTTTTACATTCACACCGGTAGGATCAAGGCTACCGTCATCTCCGACCTCGGAAAGGAGGCCATCGTCGCAATCCGCGGACCGGATGAATTCATCGGCGAGGGAGCACTGAATGGAACACCCCTGCGTTTGGCTACAGCCACCGCAATGTCGTCATGCGAGATCGTGCGGCTGGACAAAGAGGCCTTGGTGAGCCTCTTCCGCGGGCACCAGGAGTTTGCCGATTATTTTCTCGACCATCTTTTGACCCGAACCGCCCGAGTTGAAGCGGATTTGGTCGATCAGTTGTTCAACTCCAGCGAGATGCGGCTGGCCAGGGCGCTTCTACTGCTGGCAAACTACGGCGGTGACATCGGCACGGAACCAGTTCCCGTGAAGGTGAACCAGGAGACGCTCGCCGCGCTAATCGGAACGACACGGTCGCGCGTAAATTTATTCATGAACAAATTTCGGAAGCTGGGCTTGATTGACTACAACGGCAAACTGGAAGTTCGCAAGGCTCTGCTGAACTACGTTCTCAACGAACGGTCAAATCATTGAATTAGCTTGGAGCAATGAACTCACCGACCACGTCCGTCCGATGCGAAATGGCAGGCGTCTTTTGGCGTCGGTTCGTGGGTGCGTAGTAGCAGAAGCCGCTGGCAAAACGATGGCGTTGTTTCGCTACACGCAAATGGTGCTCTCTAGGCGCGCGACGCCCAATAGCTGCAACAGGCCAGGCCCCCCGCGTGCGCATCAAGACAATTCCGGCAAACGGCTTCCAAGCGAATGCCCCGGTTGTCATCATCGGCGCCGGTGCGGCCGGTTTCTGCGCGGCCTTGTCGGTGCAACAGGCCGGCGTTGAAACCGTCGTGCTCGAGCGCGATGCCGTTCCGCGCGGATCGACCGCATTGTCGGCCGGTTTGATCCCCGCCGCGGGAACGCACTTTCAGAAGGCGCTGAACATCTGCGACGATCCCGCGCTGTTTGCTTCCGACCTTGCGCGCAAGGCTCATGGCGAAGCGGACGCAGCCATCGTCGAGCTTGTGGCGAGGGAGGCCGGCCCCACCGTCGAATGGCTGGCTGACCGTTACGGCCTCCCCTTCTCCGTGGTGCACGACTTCGACTATCCCGGCCATTCCGCGCGGCGGATGCATGGCCTGCCCAGCCGATCGGGCCTTGAGCTGATCGACCGGCTGCGCCAGGCGGCTGACGAGGCTGAAATTCCGCTTATCCTCAATGCAACCATCAGCGCGCTTTATGCCGGCGCCGATCGGATCGTTCGCGGCGTCGAGATCACGCGCCCCGATGGGACGCAAGACGCGCTGGGCTGCGCGGTGCTGATCCTGGCCTGCAGCGGCTATGGCGGCGCCGCCGATCTCGTCGCCCAGTACATTCCCGAAATGCGCCGCGCGACCTATTTCGGTCATTCCGGCAATCGCGGCGACGCCGTGCTCTGGGGAGAACAGCTCGGCGCCAAGCTCCTTCATCTATCGGGTTATCAGGGGCACGGTTCGGTCGCGCACCCGCACGCCGTCCTGATCACCTGGGCCGTGATCATGGAAGGTGGATTTCAGGTCAATTCCCATGGGCTTCGCTTTTCCGACGAGAGCCGAGGCTATTCCGAGCAGGCTGCGACCGTGCTGGCGCAACCGGACGCAACAGCCTTCGACATATTCGACGAGCGCATCGCCGCGGTCGCGCGGCAATTCGCGGATTTCCAGCAAGCCGAAGCATCCGGCGCCGTAGTCGAGGCTTCGACGGTCGCGCTCCTGGCCGAGCGTTTAAACTTGCCGCCGCTCGCGCTGACACAAAGCCTCGCCGAGGTCGAAGCGGCAAAGAGCGCCGGCCAAGCGGATCGCTTTGGCCGGAGCTTTGCCGGAACTGCGGCGCTCGTGCCGCCATTGAAAGCCGTCAAAGTCACCGGCGCACTCTTTCACACCTAGGGCGGTCTGGCCGTCGACAGGTCGGCGCGTGTTCTGGACACCGCCGGCAATCCTTTGCCGAACCTTTTCGCCGCCGGCGGCGCCGCGGCGGGCGTCTCGGGCCCACGCGCCAGCGGCTATTTCTCGGGCAACGGGTTGCTGACGGCGACGGTGCTCGGCCGCATCGCCGGCGGAAGCGCGGCCGATCTCGTCAAGTCGGGCGCTGTGCAGTCATTTTAGTTGAACCGATATAATCTCGCGCGATGCTGCAGATCCTGCCGGGCTCAGGCACGTTCAACGAGCGAAGAGTAGGAATCCGGGTTTGTCGCCCACGACGGTAATATGCCCTCTGCAAGGTGTGATGTCTTCCAGCAGGACCAGGTCACCGGAATGTAATTGTCTCGTCTCGCCATCTGTCACGGTGATCGAGAACACGCCCCGGAGCACCGTGAATAGCTGAACCGCGGGCGTAGGGTGGTTGAGATGGGTCTGCAGGTCGGCAGCGCCCCAGTGCGCCCCGAACCCCGCTATGAACGCCCTTGAAGTCGGCTTGTTGCCTCCGATGGCAATCGGAGCTGCAGGAGGCGCGAAATTTTCCTTGGCGAGTTCGATTGTCACGTCGGTGAAGTGCGACTGATTGTCGGGAGTGCAATGCAGCCGCACGTAAGTGAACTGCGAAACATCATCTTCCGCTTTCGCAGTTGAGCTTATGACGCCCACGCCAGCGGCCACGACTGACGATATCATCAGCGCTCCGACTTGGCGTCTTATACTTTTTCCTGCCGCCATGGGTGTTTATCCTTTCGAGCTGAATTGCAGTTATCCAATCAGCACCGTTTTGTGCACTACTGTGCGCGCGGCGACGCGCCGCTTGTCAGCGATGGACTCGCGCTGCCTCAATTGGTGGCGTCCTACCAGCCAACTGAATTGCAGGATATCGAGTCAGCAGAAATCATTCAGCGGGTTATCCAAACTCTCTCACAGCCGCCGCTCGCTGCGCCGCGCTTCTTGATACGGTGGGGGCCATTCACTACCGAAATCGGATGCCGGCCTTACGTCGGTTCATCCCTCAATCCCCGACATTATCATCCCGTGTCAACGCTGAAGCTGGCTTCGGACGCCCGCCAAGGCCATTCCCCTGTGAAGCCGTATAACCCCAACGCCGCGAGCGCGAGCCGCCTACGGAACCAGGCCTTAATGGCGTGTTTCATCGATCGAATTAACCGCATCGAAATTTTTCGTCGCCAGAGTCGGGGCGATCCAAATGATCGGAGACAACGGTCATTGTGTCGCGCTCAGACAGTTGTGCATGTGGACCTTAAGGAGCCATCTCATGAAGACCCTCGTTACGCGTTTTGTGAAGGACGAGTCGGGTGCCACGGCCATCGAGTATGGCCTGATCGCCGCCGGCATCTCCGTCGCCATCATCGTCGTTGTGAACGGCCTCGGCACCACCCTGAACACCAAGTTCACAAGCATTTCGACGCAGCTCAAATAAACCTGCACGGTCGAACCGCTACCGATAATAATTCCGGCGCGACGCCGCGGGCGCTCATCTGCGAGCGGGCCAGGGCGCCGGCGCCGGATGCCGCGTTCCGCGTTCCGACTGCACGGCCCGAGGATGGCAAGCGGCGACGAGTGTCGCAGTACGCTAGCGCGCCGCGGAAATAGTTAGAGCAAGAAACGCTTGCTTTCCATCATGGTTCTCTGACGACCATTGAAGTGCGTCGCGCAATCCGACGCTGCGAGCCTTAAATGCCGCGAAACAGAACCGGATCAGTGCAAAGCTTCACCGCCCGCTTGCATCGCTCGTACTTTGATGTCGTGCTGCGGAAACTGATCGCGAAGGCGTAAGCCTGCTTTCAGCGCATCCACAAAATCTTCCATGCTGCGATTTTACTCGTCCATCAAGTCGGACGACATACTGCTCATCAGGCAGACTATGAGTTGCGATGACGCTCTTCATGAGTGTCCCTCGTCAATCGCGGCCGCGCATCGAACGAGACCGAATGCTCGGCAGCATTCCAAATCCTCTTCGGAATCTAGATTGATTCGTTTCTTAAATTCGCTTTACTTGGTGCAGCCGCGCGACATTTGACGTGCTTGTTGCAGAAATGCCACGTCGTTGTGGCGGCGCTCTGGTTTTCCGAGGGCAAGTTCCCCCGAACGCATCATTTTCAGATGTGCACTCGATTGCTGAAGCGCCGAGTCGATCATTAAAACTACGGAACGACCGCGGCGTTTAGGCGTTCACTTAAGCGCATGACGGAGCTTAAAGAGTGGACGCAGATATGACGACGAAGTGCGACTACTGCCGCGGGGCACTTGGACTAAACGCCCATCGCTATTGGCGCATGCGATACTGTTCCGTTGCCTGCGTGGCCGCTTATCAGCGCCGCCTCAATCAAGAAACAGTCGGGAAGATACGCGTCCTGGAATCGCGGCTTGGTGATTCCCGCATCCCTGCGACGCGTCGCGGTGAGGTCCAAAAAGACGCGGCGTGAAAACGCGCCCGAGCCGCCGCGGCCAGCAAATACATCTCTAGGAAGTTTGGCGGTATGGAAAGCGCGCGCTGGCCAGAAAATCCGACCACCTTTTGCGGTCATTGATCGACTGCTCGATTGGTTCAAAGCTGAAGCCCGGCAATAATTTCTCATATTTCTGATGCATCGAGGCTTGCAGGATACAGAGGATCGCCGCGATACGACCCCTCAGCCTCGCGTGACTTAGGCCGGCATTGAATATTAGAATAGCCTGCTGGCGCCGCGTTCAGGGCAAATATGCCCAAACATCTTTCCCCGCTCTTTGGGCCGAAGATGCAGCTCGACGACCGCGCCGATGCCACCACCGAACGTCCAGCCATAATTTAAAACATGAGAGGCACGTCACCGAAGCCGCTGAAAAAATTCAGTATTCTGAATTCTGACAGCGGAATTTTGAAGAGTTCCGGAACACCCGTGTCTGCCGATGGAACCTAGGACGGCAGCCATGGATTGCTATGGTGATGGATTGGTCGATCGTTTGCCCTCGAGGCACGGGAGGTCTGCAATGCCACGCGCGAAACAGCCATCGAAGCGACGGCGACGGAGCAAAGCCCTACCGGTATTGGGAGCCGCTGGTTTGTCGTTCTCGCTGGCGAGCGGCGCATCGGCTGGGCCGGCGGTGAATATGCCGGCGCCGAACTCCGGTGCCGGCCACGAAATCACTCTGGCCGAAGAGGAAGTCTCTGACGTCAGCTTGGCGACGTTCTATGTCTTCGACAAAGAAAACGTCGCAACATTGCGGCCAGGCGTACAGCTCGTCAGAGGTGGCTGCGGTGGCGGCTGCGGCGGCTGTCGAGGTTGTGGCGGCGGAGGCGGCGGCTGTAGAGGCTGTGCTGGAGGTGGTTGTAGGGGCTGCGGTGGCTTCGGGGGCTGTGCCGGCTTCGGAGGCTGCGTAGGCTTTGGATTTGGCGGATGCGCGGGCTGCGTCGGCTGGTGGGGTTACGGCTTGGGCTGCGTCGGAGGCTGTTGCATTTCGTGGGGAGGTTGCCGGTACTGCTAACGCGCAGAAACCGTGGGCTTCCTGGTGTCGGACGCAGACGCTCGCTCGCAGTCCTGCGGGTCACAACGAAGAGGAAATTTGATCGACCGGAACCGCGATCAACATAGCACCCTGCGCAAATCCACTCGCGGTACTGCAACGAATATCCACGATTTCGTTGTCGTCAGGCGCGCTTAAATTTAAAGTCCCCATTAGCGAAACTGACGCAATGGTGCCGGGCGCAACGACGACCCAAAAGTTATCCAACATCGTAACTCCATCCAATGTCGTCATTCTCGTATTAATTTGGGCGGGGGTTGGGCCCGTATTGCTAACCGCAACTCTACCAAAGACGACAAACGTGCCTGTGTTCGGTACGCGCAATTTTAGAATAAGAGTGTCGCTGTTGTTTTGAAGGGTAATTGCGGGTCCCCCTTGGAATGTTTGGTATGCCGTGACGGTCATGGTCTCTTATCCCCTTCAAGGCTCCGACGGGTATAAGCCGCCATTCTCTTATATTATCCTCGTACACCGTGGTCACGGCCAAATTGGGAGCCCTGGGCGACTTGATTTTTTTGGAACGAGGACCTCGCCACTCGCCCGAACGCCAAATCGCCGGGAAGAAACGATCCATTGCAAGAACATCCGCACCGCAGCAAATGCAGCGCGCGCCGATTGGCCCGGTCAAACCGTCAGGCTGCTCACCGCTGGGGTATGGCGTGAAAATGGACCGGCCTTACTGGCCGCATACCCTACCGCGTCCGCCGATATCAGGCTGCTCGAGCCCCTGAGCCCTTTGATTTAGCGAACAACGCAGCAATGTCGGCGGGCGTTCTTGGCGCGCTGACAAGAAAACCCTGGACCTCATCGCAAGTCGTCGAACGCAAATAAGCAAGCTCCTCCTGTCGTTCGACACCTTCGGCAGTGACGCTTATCTTTAAATCGTGGGCCAATTCAATGACCGACTTCACGATAGACGCGCAACCCCGATCAGAAAGCATATCGTGAACAAAGGACTGATCGATCTTCACGCGGTCGAACGGAAATTTGCGGAGACAGCTCAGTGAGGCATAGCCAGTCCCGAAATCGTCTAGCGCACATTTGATCCCGAGGGCACGTAAGTCCCCAAGCGTCGACAGCGCAAATTCATTGTCCGACAAAATTGCCAATTCAGTGATTTCAATTTCCAGCCGCGATGGGTTCAGTCCCGAGCGTGCCAACGCATTTGCAAATATGTCTATCGTACCGGAGTGTCGAAGCTGGACCGGCGAAATGTTGAGCGCAACCTTGCTTTCGACTGGCCACGTCGATGCTGAACGGCATGCTTGTCTTATTACCCATTCACCAATCGAATGGATCAGCTTCGTCCCCTCAGCGATGTGGATGAACGCCGAGGGCGCCATGACACCATGAAGAGGATGTTGCCAACGCAGCAACGCCTCGCAGCCACTTATTCGATTCTGGGCCAGATCAAGAATGGGTTGAAAGACAAGAAAAAGCTCATCGCGCGCGAGCGCGAGATGTAAATCCCGCTCAATCGCGCGTCGTTCGCGAACCCTTACATCATGATCCGGCTGGAACAGCTGCACGGATCCGCCAGCGTCCTCCTTTACACGGTACAGTGCTGTATCGGCATTCTTCAGGAGAAGCTCCGAACTAGCGCCTGCCGCCGGAGCCATGGCGATACCAATGCTTGCCGAACTATAAATATCCTGGCCATCTATAACAAAAGGACCCCTAAATAACTCGAGGACGCGCTCCGCGAGCGCGAGCGCCTCTTCAGGATTTTTTATGTCTCTGACCAACAGTGCAAACTCATCACCGCTCAGGCGTGTCAGCGTGTCAGATGTTCGTGCGTGCGCTTTCAAACGTTCCGCCACTTGCGTCAGCAACTCGTCACCTCCGGCGTGCCCCAGCTCGTCATTGACAGATTTGAAATCATCAAGATCGAGATAGAGTACCGCAATCTGTTCGCCCATGCTTTTCGGGTACGACAAGGCAGAGTTGAGATCCCTCTGGAAGGAAACTCGGTTAGGCAACTGGGTCAGTGAATCCGTGTGAGCTTGTTCCTCGGCCAACGACTGTTCGGATATCCGGTTCACCAACTGCAAGGTATGGAAAAAGACGCCGCGAATGAGAAGACACGCATAAAAGACCAGCAGTAATCCGACAAGAGCATATGCTTGGTCGCCGCTGCAAGCGATAGCAAACGCGGATGCAACGAAGATCGGGCTCATAAAGGCAATCGCTGCAATGGGCAGGCTCGCATATGCAATGGCTCCTGCAGCCAATAGGCCGGTACAGAGGCACGTGATAATCAGCTGACCGACCGGTGACGCACCAATAAAGAAGAACATTGGCAGCGCGCCCCAAAGGCTGCCGAGCAGCAACGCGTTTCGCGCGACACGACGAATGGTGCGCGTCGAAACGGTTTGCGGAGTGGTCGGCTTTCGTCGAAACCTAATTCCGAAAAACAGGGTATAGACGATGAGAGGAGACGCCCAGACCAAAGAGGCAATCCGGTCGGTCGACGGCCATGCGGCGGCAACAAACACGAACGCATTAAACGCGTTCGCTATCATCGTCGACGGAAGGTAACGAAAGACGAGACTGAGCTGCTCGGCACGAACTCGTCCTGCGACGGTCTCGTCCAACGTTGGGCCACCAAAGGGGGAAAGATCTCCGCCCCCGATGCTCCATATGCTGGAAATCAGGCGATTTGGCATCCAGGTTCCGGCCTTCTTACAAAAACACGACAAACTTGGCTCAGACTGTCCGTACTTGAGCCTGCCGGTGTCTTGATGAACATTTCCTCTGAACATTGCCCTGATATTGATTGAATGAATTAACCAGATGACGCGACAACGCGCGGCGGCGCGCATCGCTAATTCTGCTCGCGGCTTCCGTCGGGCGTGGCGTTGCTTTGGGTGTGACGCTTGTCACTCTTATGGAAAACGACCGGACGCTATTGTGCGAACCGGTATTTGTCCATTCACGGGAGGTCTCACATGGTTCAAAAGTCAATCAGCCGACATCCGCTTACAGGCAGCGAGCGCCAGCCGTTGCGCGGGGCGAAGGCCGTCGGCAAAGCCGATCCAACGGGGAGGCTGGAAGTCAGCATCATCCTGCGCCGCCATAATGGCGCCGCGCTGACTGAGCGTGTCAAAAAGCTTGCCGGGCAAGAAGACGTCGGCGGCCATCTCAGCCGCGAGGAGTTCGACCAGCGTTTTAGCGCCGCCCCTAGCGACATCGCCGCTGTCAAAAAATTTGCCGATGCGCACGGGCTTGCCGTCGTGCAGGAGCATGCGGGAAGGCGCACTGTTGTGCTGTCAGGCACGGTGGCGCAGTTCAACGGCGCGTTCGGTGTGGATCTGCAGCGGTTCGAGTATGAGGGCGGCTCATATCGTGGACGCGTGGGCGCGATCCAATTGCCAGACGAGCTGCAAGGCGTAGTCGAAGCTGTTCTCGGCCTCGACGATCGGCCTGCCGCGAAGCCGCATTTCCGCTCGCGTCAATCGCCGGGAAACGTCCGCTGGCACGCCAACGGCGGCGGTGCGACCTCCTTCACACCGCTCCAGATCGCTTCGCTGTATGATTTTCCACCCGGCGACGGCCAGGGACAGTGTGTTGGGATCATCGAACTCGGCGGCGGCGAACGCACGGCGGATTTGTCCGCTTACTTCTCGCAACTCGGTATCCAAAAAGCGCCGAATGTCACTGCTGTCTCGGTAGACCATGGCAAGAACCATCCGACCGGTGATCCGAACGGACCGGACGGCGAGGTCATGCTCGACATCGAAGTCGTCGGCGCTATCGCGCCTGGGGCGAACATTGCTGTCTATTTCGCCCCTAACACGGATGCTGGCTTCCTCGACGCCATTACCACAGCCATCCACGACACAACCAACAAGCCATCGATCATCTCCATCAGTTGGGGCGGGCCGGAATCGTCTTGGACGCCGCAGGCAATGACCGCGTTCGACTCGGCGTTTCAGGCGGCAGCGGCAATGGGTATCACTGTCTGCGTCGCGTCGGGTGATAACGGCTCGAGCGACGGTGTCGATGATGGCGCCAATCACGTGGACTTTCCGGCCTCAAGTCCGAATGTACTCGCCTGCGGCGGCACGTGCCTCAAGGCTTCGGGAGCCACGATCACCGCTGAGTCCGTCTGGAACGATGGTGCGCAAGGAGGTGCCGGTGGCGGCGGCGTGAGCAACTTCTTCGCCTTGCCGGCGTGGCAGGAGGGACTGAAGCTGACGCTCGCATCCGGTGGCAACCAAGCGCTCACCATGCGCGGCGTACCGGATGTGAGCGGCGACGCGGACCCTGAGACGGGTTATGACGTGCGGATTGATGGGACGGATACCGTAATCGGCGGGACCAGCGCGGTGGCTCCGCTCTGGGCTGGACTGATTGCGCGCATCAACTCCGCCAAGGGCAGTCCTATTGGTTTCATCAATCCGCAGATCTATGCGGCGACTTCCAGTTTGAACGATATCCGGACTGGCAATAACGGCAGCTATGCGGCCGCGGCCGGCTGGGACGCTTGCACCGGGCTCGGTAGTCCGGATGGGACCAAGATCGCCGCGCTGTTCGAAAAAAATACCACCAGCCGAAGTCAGAGTGTGGCGGCCTGAAGGGCCGCTCTCATTCTCTGATGGTTTGCGACGTCGGTACAAAACTCTAAGCCCGGCTGTTGTCCTAATCGACAACGGCCGGGCGTCTGTGGCGGCCGTTTATGCTCAAGTGCTTCCAGCATCTAACGCCGGTTCGATGGCCCATTTGCTCGCGCTGCAGCAGCAAATGACGCAACGGGCCATGAGCGGACCTCTGGTTCTTCGTCACGCCGACAAAGCGGTGCGCAGTTTGTGCCTAACCTCACTTACACCTAACCGCGGCTCAAGCTATTCTGATGAACCCCGGATGGATATCTTTGCAGCATGGCGAAGCTCGTCTTCGGATTGAACCAGTCCCTGGATGGTTATGTCGACCACCAGGGATTTGTGCTGCCCAATTCCACGCTCTTTCGCCACTTCATCGAGCGCGTTCGCGGCGCGGCCGGCAGCGTGTACGGTCGCCGCATGTATGAGGTGATGCGATATTGGGACGAAGATCATTCTGATTGGGACGCAGAGGAACGCGAGTACGCGGCGGTGTGGCGCAGTCAACCGAAGTGGATCGTGTCGCATTCGCTGAAGTCCGTCGGCCCCAACGCCACACTTGTCGCGGATGACGTCGAGACGGTGATACGCGGGCTGAAGGCCAAGCTCGTTGGCGAGATAGACGTTGGCGGACCAGACCTGGCGCGAAGCATGGGCGACCTTGGTCTTATAGATGAGTATCAACTCTACGTGCGCCCCGTCGTGCTTGGTCGCGGCAAGCCATTCTTCGCCGGCCCCCCGCCGCCGCTCCGCCTTGTGGCCAACGATTTGATTGGCGAGGGCACAATCCGGCTCACGTACGTTCCTGCCTGATCACACACTAGCCCGACGGATCGCGCCGACGCGTCAGGTCCGCATTGCAGCAGGTGACGCAACGGCCAGCAAGCGACGTTCCCGTTCGTTGAATTAGAGATGGGGCCGCCATTCGACGTGACTTCATACTGGGCAAGATGTGGTCACGTGTTGAAGTGGTCGGGCAAATGCCTCGCCCACAAAAAGGTGGTGCAGGCGGAATTTGCAAAGGCGGCTTGAGAAGTCGAGCGCCTTGATCGCGGGATACGTTATCGAAACTGGAAGACCCGGACGGAACCAGGCGCAACGGGGCAGCGGTGATGGACTGCCGTTCGGCTATTCGAAATGCACGCGCGGTGGCGTTCGCCGCAACAGGTCGCTGTTCGACCGCGATTCGTTTTGCCCTTTTCTTCGGCGTACACCCCCGTTGCCGATGAAAATACGCCGCTATTCGCTTCTTGACGGTCCACGTCTTCCCAGCTTCGGCGTCAATCATGTCCGTAACAGATCGCGACCATGTGCAGCGCTCCTTGCATTTAAGAACCGATCCGATGCTCAATTCGCATAGGCGCGCGCGAGCTTTACGAAATCGACAGGTTTCTGCGCCAGGTGGCCGGCGGAACCCCGAAGTCGCGCTTGAACGCTCTGTTGAAAGCGGCCTCGGATTCGTAGCCGACCTGCTCGGCGATGCGCGCCAAGGTCGTGTCGCTGTTACGCAGTTGGTGGGCAGCCACTTGGATGCGCCAGCGCGCCAGATAGCGCATTGGAGGCTCGCCGATTAGTCGCGTGAAGCGATCTGCGAGCGCCGAGCGGGACAGGCCGACTTCGTGTCCCAAGTTGTCCACCGTCCATTCCTGAGCGATACGGCCGTGAAGCAGCGACAAAGCGCGAGACACGAACGGGTCCTTGAGACCGGCGAGCCAACCGGTCTGTTCCTCCGGAAGCTCCTCAACGTAGCGCCGAAGGGATTCAACGAACAGAAGCTCGGACAGCTTTGCCAGAACGGTTTCCGAGCCTGCGCGGCCGGCCGCAATCTCTGCGGCGGCGAACTCGAGGGAACTTCGCATCCAGGCCGCCGCAGTTCCCCGACGGGTATCGAAGCGCAGCACCGGCGGCAGAGCACCGACCAGGGGATTTGACTCGAGCCTGTCGCAGCCCAGGAAGCCGCATACGATACGTGTCTGCTCGCCGCCCCCGCCGTGATGGATCACCCAGAGGCCGCCGTTAGGCGAAGGGCGAATCACCTGTTTCGAAGGCACCGGCGGCAGATCGATGTGGCTTCCCAGCAGATGCTCATTGTTGTGCGGGAAGATGACGATCTCTCCGGCCTCGATCTCGACGGGCTTGCCGTTCGGGATCCGAGCTGTCAGGCGCCCCTCCACGACGTAGTGGTAAAGCACGAGGTGCTCGGCGTCTCCGAGCAGCGAGCCGCAGTCCTCCGAGGTGACCCGCGAGGATATGCACCAAGGTGCGGTGAATTCCGCATGCAGGAAGACGCCCCCCTTCAGACGGATAACGCGCAACACGTCTGAAAGCGCATCCATGGGGCGGGGGCGGACCTTTCCGGCGTCCTGAGCAAGACATCCGGCGCGCGCGTCATACGCCCGCGCCAAGATAGCAACTATATCAGCCTCAACGAGGAAATACTTTTGGTGAATATCATCATGAGCAAGATTTTCAGCGCGCCGGTGCTGTGCGACCCGGAGCTCATCGACATAAGTCCCCCCGCTCCGATATCGCGGGCGTCGTGACGGACGAGACGGCACGCCATCGCTCGTTCGGTAGCCACGACTGAACAGCCCTAGGACAGAAAGCACGTTCCTATGAACATTACTATGAAGCACCCGCCGCGGCCAGCGTGCCGCGGACGAGTGATAGCCCTGCATTGCTCGGGTGCCAGCGCCAGCCAGCGACACTTCACTGATGGGCTCGGCAGCGGCTATGAGGTGCTGGCGCCTGAGCACCACGGCTGCGGGACCAGCGGAACGTGGACCGGCGGGCAGGGGCGTCTTCACGCTCGCCGACGAAGCGGCCAGGGCGATCGCGCTCATCGATAACAGCGAACAGAAAGTTCATCTCGTCGGCCACTCCTACGGTGGTGCTGTTGCTCTGCACGTGGCGCTGGCCCGACCCGGACGGATCGCCACCATGGCGCTCTATGAGCCATCGGCATTCCATCTGTTGCGACGCCTGGGCGAGCCGGGCGCCGAGGCAGAGATCGCCGGCGTTGCGTGGCGCGTCTGCCACGGTGTCGTGACTGGCGACTATCGCGGGGCGGTCGTCGCTTTCGTCGACTACTGGAACGGCCCCGGCTCGTGGAATGCGATGCGTCCGGCGGCTCAAAACGCGCTGATCCGCTGGTTGCCCAAGGGACAGCTCGAATTCCGCGCACTGATCTGCGACCGGACACCGGCCGGCGCCTATCGCGGGCTGAACTTTCCCGTGCTGATCCTGCGCGGCGAACACGCGCCGTTGCCGAGCCGCGTGATTGCCGAAGGCCTATCGAAACTGCTGCCCGCAAGCCGGCTTTCGGTCATCGACGGCGCGGGGCACATGGGCCCCTTGACGCATGCGCCCGAAGTTTCCGCCCTGATCCGGGAGCACATCGCCGCATCAGCCAATCAAATCACAATAGTTCCTGAGCAAACCACTTAGACGGAGAAAGAAGATGAGCGTGAAGAGCAACTATCCCGAAACCCTTGTGCTCCATGCCGGCCCGCGAAGTGATGGAGGCACAGGCGCCGTGTCGGTGCCGATCTTCCAGACCGCGGCCTACGAGTTCCGGAGCACGGAGCATGCGGCTAATCTGTTCGCGCTCAAAGACTTCGGCAACATCTATTCGCGCATCATGAATCCGACCTGCGATGCGCTGGAGCAGAAGATGGCGGCGCTGGAAGGCGGCGCTGCGGCGCTGGCCGTCAGCTCCGGGCAGGCGGCCTCGGCGCTGTCGATACAGAACCTGTGCCGGCCCGGTGACAACATCGTGAGCTCCACCGACCTTTACGGCGGCACCTGGAATTTATTCGCCAACACGCTGCCGTCCATGGGCATCAGCGTGCGTTTCGCCGATCCGACGGACCCGGAGACCTTCCGCGGGGCCACCGACGATCGCACCCGTGCCTACTATGCCGAGACCTTGCCTAACCCAAAGCTCAACGTATTCCCGATCGCCGAAGTCGCGGCGATCGGGCGCGAGCTCGGCGTACCGCTGATCATGGACAACACGGCAGCACCCGTGATCTGCCGGCCGTTCGATCATGGCGCCGCCATCGTGGTGCACTCTACGACCAAATATATTGGCGGCCATGGCACCTCAATCGGCGGCATCATTGTCGATGGCGGCAATTTCGATTGGGCCGCGCATGCCGAGCGCTTCCCCATGCTGAACCAGCCCGATCCCAGCTACCACGGTGCGGTGTGGACCGAGGCAGTGAAGCCGCTTGGGCCCATCGCCTACATCATCCGCGCGCGGGTCGTGTTGCTGCGCGACATCGGCTCGGCGATGAGCCCCTTCAATGCCTTCCAGTTCATCCAGGGGCTGGAAACGCTGCCACTCAGGATGCGCGAGCACTGCCGAAACGCGGCGCGGGTCGCATCTTATCTACAGCAACATCGCGAGGTCGCGCGCGTCATTTACGCGGGTCTGCACGAAGATACCGACCAGCGCCGCCGCACCGACGCTTATCTGAAGGGCGGCCACGGTGGTCTTGTCGGCTTCGAGCTCAAGCAGGGCCGCGAGTCGGGCGCGCGATTTATCGATGCACTCAAGCTCTTCTACCACGCGGCTAACATTGGCGATACGCGCTCGCTAGCCATCCATCCGGCGAGCACCACGCACTCGCAGTTGAGTCCGGCCGATCAACTTGCCAGCGGTGCGACGCCCGGCTACGTGCGCCTCTCGGTCGGTATCGAGCACATTGACGACATCGTTGCCGATCTTGACCAGGCATTGGCAGCGGCGACGCAAACTCAGCCGGCATCGGACTTTGGCCGATCCGCGGCGTAAAGCTCGTCACCGAATAACACGATGCCAACTAAATACATGCAGTCGAGAAAGTCCCACATAGATGGGTCGACACGGCTGGCGTTTCAGACGGGACTTTTGGTGTTTCGGTCATGAGGGCCGCCAACCCGTCTTGTTAGCTTCTGTTGCGACGGCTGGGCTGCGACCGGGAGAATAGTATGATCCTCTATAGGCAACTTAGCTGGTGATACTGGGCGGTCACGGCGTTTCTGCTGATCGTCGGGCTGGCCGTACGGTCAGAGGCCTTCTATCTGGCGACTGCGCTGGGTGTCGCGCAGGTCGTTCATTTCCGGCTGCGCGAAGGCCGCTTTGCGGCCTTTCCCGTGCAGGTGCGCCTAGCCTATGCAGCAATTCTTATGGTCGCCTTGTGGGGTCCGATGAACTGGCTGTTCTGGTGGCCCGCCGTAGGTACAGCACTGCAGGTAGTCTCAGGTTATTGCCTCCTTGCCAGATGCCTGGCGCTCGCCCCGTGGAACCGCCGCGAGGGTTTGTCCTGGCGTTTAGTCCAGCGCACCTTCTCGGCACCACCGGTGGCAGGCAACATCATGCAGGGACTGCCAGCGGCAATGTAGGCAACCAGCGAAATGCATGGCCGGCAGACATCGCGGCCAATCGGCGGTGAAAACCTGCACCTTCAACCTTCCCCGCGCACCACCGAAGCGCGCGCAATCGGGGTACTGCAAATGGAGCGAGATCCAGCAAAGCGTCTTCAGCGGCTGAACCTGATTTCCGATTGCGCCCATGATTTTGTCGTTCGAGCAGGGCGTATTGGCATCGGCCCGACCGACGGCGATGAAATAACGCTGCAAAAACAACTTGTCGTGCTGCTCTCGGCCGGAACCGTCCCCCTGACGATGCTGTGGGCCGCGATCTACTTCTCCGCTGGCGCTCCGCTGTCCGCCTTGATTCCGGGGACGTATTCGATCATTGCTCCAATTAACACGGCGATCTTCGCCTGGACCCTCAACCTCCACTTCTACCGCTTCACTCAGCTTCTGATGATCTTGATTTTGCCTTGGCTCTTGACGATGAGCCTGGGTGGTTTCAGCGAGTTGAGCGTCGTTATCATCTGGGCCGCGTTATGCCCGCTCGCAGCGCTTCTACTTGAGGACTTGAATAGAACGTTACTTTGGATTTTTGGATTTGTGTTGCTGCTGGCTGTGAGTGCTATCGTGCAACCTTATTTGCGCCCTGTCGGCCTACCAGCGGAATTCGTGACCTTGTTCTTCGTGCTCAACGTGGGGACGGTAATCACGATCGCCTTCGTGCTCTTGTACTACTTCGTCGGTCAGCGGAACTTCTTCCAGGAACGCTCGGAGATGCTACTTCTCAATATCCTCCCCAAGGAAATCTCGGAGGCGCTCAAGGCCGAACAACGCACAATCGCCGCCCAATATGATGCTGTAAGCATCCTGTTCGCCGATGTCGTTGAATTTACTCCGATGGCGGCGACGATGACGCCAATGCGATTGGTCAATCTTCTCAACGAGGTCTTCCAGTGTTTTGACAGTCTGGTCGAGAAATACGATCTGGAAAAGATCAAGACGATCGGTGACTGCTACATGGTCGCCGCCGGCGTGCCGCGCGCGCGATTCGACCATGCTAAGGTGCTCGTTCAACTGGCCCTCGACATGCAGGCGGCCGTGTCCACATGTACGTTCGGCGGTCGCAAACTGGCGTTTCGCATCGGTATCAATTCCGGACCCGTGGTTGCCGGCGTCATCGGCCGCAAGAAATCCATCTACGACCTTTGGGGCGAAGCGGTGAACGTAGCGAGCCGAATGGAGTTGCAAGGGCGAAGTCGGGCCATTCAGATCACGCGTAGTACGTATGAATTGATCAAAGACGAGTTCGTCTGCAACGCCAAGGGACTGATTAAAATCAAGGGCGCGGATCGAATGGAGGTTTGGCACGTGATCGGCAGGAAGGCGGATCAACGATGTTCGTCGCAAGAAGTTAAATTGCCGCCTGGGCCTCGACGGGCGTTCAGCGTCGCTTCCACTTAAAGATCGAGGAAGTCCGGGCGGCGCTTAGCAAAACGAAGAGAGTTCCAAAAGCGATCGCGGTGCTGGTAATGTTACGCGGCTTGTACACACCCGGCGCCCCCTTAGGCGTTAAGTGGCCCGGTCTCCTCAAGAAGCGCAGCTGGATATGTTCCATTCCAAGACAGCGCTTGGGCGACGGAAACTACCCCCAGACTTAGTCGGCGCCACTGCGCGATCGAACCAAACCGCTATCGCGCGTTCGTCCCGCCTGCGATCTGACGATCGGCTCAGAATGTCTCAGTTAGGTCAGTCGCGTCGTTTGAACCAGCCGGCGGCGACTTCCGCTTACCCGAACGCCGACATTTGCGCGCGCTTGCAGCGAGTGATCGACGGGCCATTATCGAAAATTCGAGGCCCACTGCGAAGTCTGGCAATCACGGGTACAGTGCCAAGGAAAGACAAGCAACAAGAGGTGCTTCACTCGCCCTTGCAAATCTCACTGACCCTTGCAGATCGGCGGCGGCCGTTGCGGCGGTGCCGGATGATCCTTGTTGTATTGGGCGATGACCGGCCCGAGGGTTTCCTTGGACCAAAATTTCGGAGAGACAATGTCTCTCAAACAGTAAGCGTTCCAATACAGTCCGGCGTTCGACAACGACCGGCCGGCCTTTACCGCTTGTGCCACGGCGTCGATGTCGGCCGCTTCAGGATAGATATACAGCGTCGTCGGAGCGTCCTTCACCATGGCGATGATATGCCCGGCCTCCGCCGGCGACCAACTGGTGCAACCGTTGCTGCGGCCGTTGGCGTATTCCTCCAGCTGCCCGAACGGAACGTATCCGTCCCGGTCGGCGTGGGAACTATGTGGATCTTTTCGAAGGCAGACGTTCCGCAGCAATTCGGCCGGGTGCCCGCCGATCTCGCGTCGCCTGGCGTTTGCGGTTTCGCCTTCGCCATCAAACTGAACGAACGAGCGTATCAAAGCGGCGTCTTGTTTCGCCGAGGCGCGGTAATAGCCTTTGAAAGACGTTATTATCTCGGCGGTTAC
Organism: uncultured Alphaproteobacteria bacterium; assembly: GCA_963829395.1. Lineage (GTDB taxonomy): Bacteria > Pseudomonadota > Alphaproteobacteria > Rhizobiales > Xanthobacteraceae > BOG-931. The sequence continues at coordinate 390,851 of CAWHHX010000016.1, forward strand.
ATAGGACCCGCCGGCCGTCAGTCTCGAATCCAATGCATTGCCGAAGTTCTTCGCGCACCGCTTGCCGTTGGCGAAATCCGCGATACCCTTCAAATCGCGGCCGCCGCCGTGACCCGCCGAAATCTCACGGAACGATCGGCGGGATTCGCAGATAACGTAAAACCGCGGCCCCACTTTGCCGTCGCCTAAGTCGTGGGGACGGGTAGCGTCCATGGCAAAGTAGCAGGGATTTTTGACAACGCCCGCGCGCACTTTTTGCAAATAAAGCCCGCGCGCCCTCTGCAGCACGACTTGGGCAATTTGTCCTTCGCCTTCGCCGACATTGGGCTTGAGCCAAGCCGGAATGTCTGATGGTTGCTCCGCGGCAAAAGAGCGGGACGCCGCCACCAAGGCGATGACGATGATCAGGCCGTAGACGACGATCTTTATTGTGCCAAGAACAACAACAGAGCGTGACCGCACCGGATCAATTCTCCCGTCCAGGGCAGCCCCAGCCGCTTGAGGCAAGCGTACACTAGGTCCCAAAAGAGGGTATGCAAGCGCATTAAGCTGGTCGATCGGCAAGCATCCTAATTGGGATTTGAGGGTTTATGGCGCGCCAGCGCTTCCCTGATCTGGCGGACGGCCGCATTGATCCTGATGTCCAGCAAAGCCACACCGTAAGCCGCTGAGGCACGTTGCGGGTCGCCAGAATGTCCAGTGGGCTCCGAATTCGATGGTGTCGTCGCAAGCCTCGCGAGATCAACACCCTCTGAATGAACCGCCAACAATTCCGACGTGTCGATCAGGCCGGCATGAGTGCCAATCGTTGCTTGGGTTTCACCCTTTTCAAGCAAATACTTGATCTGCGCGTCGTCGGCATAATAATCCGTGACATGCAGCACGCTTGTTGCTTGGCCGGCCCATTCGCTGTTCAGCTTCGTCGCAACAGCGGCTTGCGCGGCCTGGTTGCCGCCATGGTCGCCGATAAAGCAAATGGTTTTGAAACCGGCCAATTTGAGGCTCCGCGCAATGCCTTCGAGCGTCTGAGCGAACACCGGTTCAGGGATCCCAAGTGTGCCGGGAAACAGCATATTACCGCTTGGCGGGTCATAGGCGCCCTCAGGCACGAACGATACCACCGGCGTCACCAATGTGCGCCCAAGTGCGTGCGCGATGCGGTCCGCGGCACGGCCAACAATGTAATCATGCTTGCCAAGCACCATATGCGGCCCGTTTTGCTCGATCCCACCGGTCGGCACGAGCGCTACTGTGTAACCGCGTTCGATGGCGCTGCGCACCTCGACCCACGTCATATCGGCCATATCGACCGTATCCGGTAACGGCGCGGTCAGAGTATGTTGCGAGTAGGCCATGACCAAGATGGGTGTGATGAAGACGCTTATGATGCCCATCAACCACATAGACCGCCGCTTGGGCGCTCCGTTGACGGTCATAGATCTCGCTTCGTGGTTACTCATGACGACGGCTCCCACGCCCGGTCGCGCGCTAGCGCACAAACTGCTGTTGCTCAGGCGCCTAAGTGTCGACGGTTCCGAGTTTCGATACTGTTAAGGTGCTTTCGCCAACGCGAGTTTAGCCACTCTCGCGACCGGTATCCTCCGCATGAATAGTATGCGGTTCGTCCGCAAGTCGTGCCGCGGCTGGACCAATTCCGAAAATCATATCGATAGATATGGCGCGGTCGATCACGCTATCATGGCTCAGTATTAACTGAGGTCGGGGAGTGCCTTCGACCCACGCGGGGGCTAAATCATGGAACTGCCAGGAGCGGGCTGCCTCTATGCGTTAGCAGCGTTAGCGATGGCATTTGCCGGCTTTACCTCAATCGTCGTGGTTCTTCGCCAAGGCACAGGCAAGCCGCTCTCGCCGCTTCATGTCATGTTCACCAGCGTCTATATCGAATTGGGATTGATGGCGTCGGCATTCGCCATGTTGGCTCCGGTACTGGCGCTCTTCGGGATCAGCGAAATTTTGATATGGCGGATATCCAGCGCCATCATGATCGCCGCTTTGGTGCTTTGGTTATTTTTCTTTCCAATTCGTCGAAAGGTCGCCGCCCCTAAGGATAGATTGCCCCTTCGATTTTATATTATGTACGGTTTGGGAGTTGCGGTCGTCGTCGCTCTTGGGCTGAACACCTACGGATCAACGTTCAATCCAGGCCCGGGTCCGCTCGCCGTCGCTACGGTTTTTGTGCTGGCCACAGCGTCGGTTATTTTCATCGGAAACTATTCGTCATATTTGGGGGATTAGCCTCGCGCGCCCGGCTCGTATGTCCGTTGGTGGGACAACAGCGTCGCAGTGGCGATGTCCGTCCCTGTCATGTCTGTTTACGTTTAACTCTGGACATTTTGCTGTCGCGCACCAGACGACGTTCAGGGCCAGTTCCGAACTCATACGCCGGTGCAAAGGCCATCCAAAGCTCCACCTTCATGTGCGTTGCAATTTCAGAGGAAGGTCGACGTCAGCGTCGGGGATTCTGCCAGTGCGTGCGCTATGAACTCGAGCGCGCTGCGCACGGCCGGGCGATCGGCGGGACCGCCGAGACAGACGCGGACGGCCTCGGGAGGCGCGCCGTCGGTAACGAAGGCATCGCTTGCGACCACGCTTACGCCGGTCGAGCGGGTGTGGCCGACGAATGCCGAGCGGGTCCACGGTTCCGGCAGCGACAGCCAAAGATGGAAGCCGACCGGGTCGGCGCGGTAGGTATCGGGCGGCAGGATCGCGGTCGCGAGCTTTTGCCGCTCGATCAATTCACGGCGCACGGCGGCAAGCAGCGCGTCGGCGGTGCCGTCGGTGATCCAGCGCGTCGCGAGCGCGATCGTAACCGGGGACGCCATCACCGTCGCGGTGCGCACCGACGACGCAAACAACCATCCTGAACGAACATCCGGCGCCACGACGTAAGCGATCCGCAAGCCGGCGCCGAGACATTTGGCGAGACCGGCGACGTGCCAGGTGATGTCCGGAGCAAGTGCCGCGAACGGCGCCGGGCCGTCGACCGGCAAGAAGCCGTACGGGTCGTCTTCGATAATGGCGACGCCGAAGCGGCGCGCGAGGTCGACGATCTCGGCGCGGCGGCGTTGCGAGATGGTGTGCGTGGTCGGATTGAGCAGCGTCGGATTGAGATAGAGCGCGCGCGGCGCCAGACGCAGGCAGGCCTCGGCGAACGCGCCGGCATCGAGGCCCTCGTCGTCCATCGGAATTCCGACATGCCGCAAGCCCAATTGGGCGGCGATGGAACGGGCGCCCGGATAAGTCAGCGATTCCGAAAGGAGCACGTCGCCTGCCTTAGCCACAACGCCAAGGATTCCGAGCAATGCGGGATGCGCGCCCGGCGCGATGAACAAGCGGTCGGGCTGCGGAACGAGCGCACGATGGCGAAGCCAATGCGATGCCGCATCCTTGTCGGCCGGCACCCCGCCAAAACCCTGATAGCGCATCAAATAAACAAGGTCGCGGCCGAGCGCTTCGAGGCCGTCCTGCATGCGATCGAGCAATTCCGGATCGTCGGGCTCGGGCGGAAAATTCATCGACAGATCGACGATCTCGGGATGACGCGCGATCGGACCATGGCGCCGTTTTGCCGGCCCGCGCACGAAAGTCCCCTGCCCCACCCGGGATTCGATCAGGCCGCGCTTTTGCGCCTCGACATAGCCACGCGCCACCGTCGTAAAATCGATATTGAGGCGGCGCGCGAGCTTGCGTTGCGGCGGCAACCGATCCAGCGGAGACAACTTGCCGCTCCGGATATCCTCGGCGATTGCGTCGGCGATGGCGAGATAGCGCGGCTTGCCAAGCCGGGACAGAAGCGGCGCCCAGTCGGCCATTTTTCTTTCGCTCCGTGCACCCTGTTTCAGTTCGCCCGGCGCGAACTAAATTGACTGTATATTGTTGCGAACAGTGGCCGCCAAGACAAATTTGTTGGTCGTGCGTTCTGAAAGTTTGTTTGTCGTACAAACCTCACTCGTAGCGCGCGAGTATGCACTTCATTTCGGCATCCCTTGCTCAAATTTAGCGCGTCGACCAAGAGTGAAAAATCATCCGCGCCGAAACTGGCGGCAATAATTGATTGCAAAAACTCGGGAGATGACTGGATTTGATGAATGGATGTGCATGCCAACAATTTGGCACACGGCTTGCTCCTCCCATTCTCGGCCACGCACGGGCCGACAACGCTAAGCGAGGAGTAGATCATGCCCGCCGTCACCATGCCTGCGCATAAGAAGGGTGACTTTCTGGTCGACTACGAGGAAAAGGTTTTTGAGGACGTCAAAGCAAAGCCTGGCGAGAAGGCTTTGGTGACGTTTCACACCGTCGCGTTCGAGGGTTCCATCGGACTCGTCAACATCCTTCAGGCGCTGCGCCTGCATCGCAAGGGTTTCAAGACGACAATATTGCTGTACGGACCGGGCGTAACGCTTGGCGTCCAGCGCGGCTTCCCGAAATTAGGCGACGAGCCGTTCCCCGGCGCGCAAAACTTCGGCAACCAGCTGACCAAGTTCATGGGCGAAGGCGGCGAGATTTATTGCTGCCGGTTCGCATTGCAGATGCTTTACGGTCATGGCGAACCGTCGCTCCTGCCCGGCATCGTACCGATCAGCCCGCTCGACGTGCTTGATCTCATTCTGCTGCATCGGCGGGACGACGCTTTCATGCTGCATACCTGGACGCTGTAGCCGCGCGCGGAGCCGGGCAAGCGGAGCAAACGGACATGACGCAAAAGACATCGGTCCGTGTCGCCGCGGTGCAGTTATCGCCGGACCTAGAATCTGCCGACGGAACTGTATCGAGGGTGCTTGCCGCGATCAGCGACGCCTCCGGGAAGGGAGCAAAGCTCGTCGTCTTCCCGGAGACTTTCGTGCCTTGGTATCCCTACTTCTCTTTCGTCCATCCGCCGGTCGCTACCGGCGCCGAACATATTCGTCTTTACGAAAATGCCGTGGTCGTGCCGGGCGTCGTGACCGAGGCGGTCGCGGCGATGGCCAAGCGTCACGCCATCGTCGTCGTGCTCGGCGTCAACGAGCGCGACCACGGCACGCTCTACAACGCCCAACTCATTTTCGACGCCGACGGCCGGCTCGTCCTCAAGCGCCGCAAGATCACGCCGACCTTCCACGAACGGATGATCTGGGGACAGGGCGACGGCTCGGGCCTCAAGGTTGTCGATACCGCCGTCGGCCGCGTCGGCGCGCTCGCCTGCTGGGAGCACTATAACCCCCTCGCCCGCTACGCCCTGATGGCGCAGCACGAGGAAATTCATGTTGCACAGTTTCCCGGCTCGATGGTGGGACCGATTTTCGCCGAACAAATGGAAGTGACGATCCGCCACCATGCCCTCGAAAGCGGGTGCTTCGTCGTCAACGCCACCGGCTGGCTGACCGAGGAGCAAGTCGCGAAAATCTCGCCCGAAGAAAAATTCCGCAAGGCGCTGCGCGGCGGCTGCATGACCGCGATCGTCTCGCCGGAAGGCGCACATCTGGCTCCGCCGCTGACACAGGGTGAGGGAATTTTGATCGCCGATCTCGATATGGCTCTCATCGTCAAGCGCAAGCGGATGATGGATTCGGTCGGCCACTACGCGCGGCCCGAGCTGCTGCATCTCGTTCTCGATAATCGTGCCGCGCGCGCCATGGAGATCATGCCGATGCCGGGATCGGATTCCGTCCACGAACGAGCGAATGGGAACACGTCCGATGAAACCGACGATGCCCAAAGCGATGCCGACCGCGCAACTGATCAACGAGTTGCAGTCCTGCGGGGTTCGGCTCGTTGATCCGAAGGCCGGGCTCGAAAGCCGCCGCGGCGGCGCCGGCCCGTCCGATCACAAGGCCATGACCGTCGACGGCGTGACGGTCATGGTGCCGGTTCACACCGCGCCGGCGTTTGAAAGCCCCTACGTCGTCGAGAAGCCGGACGCGCTCGGGCGCAGCCGCGTCAGCCGCGATGGTGTTTCGCTCGGCAGCATCAGCTTTCCGGCCCGGCCGCGCTTTTACGACCGCAGCACCGCCGACGGCGTGCCGTATTGGAAAATCGCCGTGCTGCACAGCCGCGACGTGCTCGCCACCACCGTACTGCAAAGCTGCGTCCGCTATCAAAGCCGCACCAAGACCTGCCGGTTCTGCGCCATCGGACAATCGCTGGCGGCGGGCCGTACGATCGAGCGCAAGACGCCGGCGCAGCTTGCCGAGGTTGCCCAGGCCGCCGTCGAGCTCGACCGCGTCAAGCACATGGTGATGACAACGGGCACGCCACCCGGTCGCGACCGCGGCGCGGCGATCTTGGCTGAAAGCGCGGGCGCCGTAAAAGCGGCGGTTGATCTGCCGATCCAAGGACAGTGTGAACCGCCTGACGACGACGTCTGGTTCGTGCGGATGCACGACGCCGGCATAAACTCGCTCGGCATGCATCTGGAAGCCGTGACCGACGAGGTGCGGGCGAAAATCATGCCGGGCAAGGCGCAAGTTCCGCTCGCGCGCTACTTCGAAGCTTTCGAGGCGGCGGTGGCGGTCTTCGGGCACGGCCAGGTCTCGACTTACATTCTGGCCGGCCTTGGCGATCCGCAGGAGGCGATCGTCGCGACCTGCCGGAAACTGATCGCGCTCGGTGTCTATCCCTTTGTCGTTCCGTTCGTGCCGATCTCCGGCACGCCGCTGGAAAGTCATCCGCCGCCGGCGGCGGCGTTCATGCACGGCATTCTCCAACCGCTGGCGCACATGTTGCGCGCCGGCGGGCTTGCATCGACTGCCATCAAGGCTGGCTGCGGCCGATGCGGCGCCTGTTCGGCGCTCTCGACCTACGAACGGGAGGTCACGGCATGATCTTCGAGCCGTTTCCCGAATTTCTGCCGTCGGAATACCGCGTCAAATTCGTGACCGAGAGCTGGGAGCGACGCGAAGCCGCGGCGCTCCGGCGTCTGGTGTTTTGCGACGAGCAAAAAATCTTCACCGCCGACGACCGCGATGAAGTCGACGCCATCGCGACCACCATCGTCGCCATCTCCTCGTTCGCCGTCGCCTCGCAGGAAGTCGTCGGCACCGTCCGGATCCACGAGGCGGAACCGGGGATTTGGTGGGGCTCGCGGCTCGCCGTTGCGGACGGGTATCGCAGAATTTCAGCACTCGGTACGTCGCTCATTCGTCTCGCCGTCTCCTCGGCTCACGCGCGCGGCTGCACACGTTTCTATGCGCATGTGCAAGCGCAGAATGCGCCGATGTTTCGCCGGCTTTCCTGGAACACGATTGACGAGGTCGTCATCCACGGGCGTCCGCATCACTTCATGCGGGCCGATCTCAACCACTATCCGCCGATCGCCGACGCAGAAACCGGATTCCTGTCGCTACCGAAGGCGGCGTGATGCTAGGCACCGTCGCGCTCACGCACATCGCCGGCGGTCTGCGCGCGGCGCGCGGCCTCGCCGGCAAGCGCGATATTGCGGCCGTCGCCGCGCGACTGTCGCTGTCGGCGGACTCCGTCATCCCGGTCGGCGACGACTGCGCGGCCATCCCCGACGGTGACGGTTATCTGCTGTTCGCCATCGAAGGTTTCATGAACGAGTTCGTGGAACGCGACGCCTGGTTTGCCGGCTGGTGCGGCGTCATGGTGAATGTGTCGGACGTCGCGGCCATGGGCGGCCGTCCAATCGCCGTGGTCGATGCGCTTTGGGCGGCCGGCGACGCGGCCGCGGCGCCGCTGCTCGACGGCATGCACGCCGCATCCAAAGCGTACGGCGTGCCGATCGTCGGCGGTCACAGCAATATCCGCGCCGATCGAAGCCAGCTCTCGGTTGCGATTCTCGGGCGCGCCAAACGCCTTCTGACCTCGTTTGACGCCAAGCCCACGGATCGGCTGGTCGCTGCGATCGACCTTCGCGGTCGCTACCGCGAGCCGTTCGCCAACTGGGAGGCCGCGACCGACGCGCCAACTCCTCGGCTTAGGGCCGATCTCGAGGTGTTACCGTCGCTTGCCGAGTCGGGCCTCGCGGCGGCGGCAAAGGATATCTCCCAGGCCGGTCTTGTCGGCACGACGATGATGCTGGCGGAGTGCTCCCGCGTCGGCGTCCGCATCGATATCGCGCATCTGCCAAAGCCGCACGGCGCGCCGCTGGAGCGATGGCTGCAGACCTTCCCGAGCTACGGATTTCTGTTGGCGGTCCGGCCGCAAAATGTTGCGGCCGTCATTGCCCGGTTCGGCGAGCGCGGCATTGTGGCCGCCGACATTGGCGAATTCACCGCCGATCACCGGGTGGTCATCAGCGACGGCGAATCTGCCGAGACAATCTGGAATTTTGAGCGCGAACCTCTCATGGGGTGCGCGCCGGCCGAGGCATTGGTATGACGCAACGCCCGCGCATCGCGATCCTCACGCACTCCACCAATCCGCGCGGCGGCGTGGTGCATGCGCTCGAGCTCGGCGATGCGCTGACGCGTCTCGATTATCAGGCAACCGTGTTTGCGCCCGACGCCAGCCGTTCGGGCTTCTTTCGCAAGACGCTGTGTGCGACTTCGTGCCTGCCGGCATCGCCGGTCGACCACGACGTGCGGACGATGGTCGAAACCCGCATCGCCGATTATCTCCGCTATTTCGAACATCCGCAAAACCGGAAATTCGAGGTCTGGCACGCGCAGGATGGCATTTCCGCAAATGCGCTGGCGACGTTAAAGGAGCGGGGCTTGATTCCAAGCTTTGCGCGCACTGTGCATCACGTCGACACCTTCGACGACGAACGCCTCGCCGGCTTGCAGCAGCGCGCGATCATGGCGGCCGATCAATTGTTCGTCGTCGGCCAGCTGTGGCGGGATTGGCTTGCGCGCAGGCTCAGGCGCGACGCCTGCTATGTCGGCAATGGCGTGGATCGACACCGCTTTTCGCCGGTGCCCGACGAGACCGATACGGAGTTGCGCGCAAAGCTCGGCTTGCCGCAGGACGCGCCGGTGTTTCTTGCCATCGGCGGGGTCGAGGAAAGAAAGAATACGATTCGCCTGCTGCAGGCTTTCCAGACCGTGCGCTTGCGGCATCCTTCATCTCGCCTCGTGATCGCAGGCGGCGCTTCGCTCCTTAACCATGATGCGTACCAGGCTCGTTTCGCCGGGGTGCTGGCACATGCCGGCGATACCGCGGCCGCGGTGATCCGGACCGGACCGTTGCGACAGCGATTGATGCCCGCTCTCTATCGAGCCGCCACCTCCTTGGTGTGTGCCTCGATCAAGGAAGGCTTTGGCCTCGCCGTCATCGAAGCGATGGCGAGCGGAATTCCGGTCATTGCCTCGCGCATTGCGCCATTCACCGAATATCTCGGCGAGGACGATGTTCTGTGGTGCGAGCCGCACGACATTCCCTCGATTGCCGCGGGGATGACGTGTTCGCTCGATGCCGCGCAGCGCGGGCCGCTGATCGCGCGGGGCATGCAGGTCGCGGCGCGGCACGACTGGATCAGGGTCGCCAGCGCCCACCTCGCCGCTTATGAAAAATTACGCGAGCCAGCCCATGCCTGAGATGCGCTTCGTTATTCGCTGGCCCGACGGCGTCGTGGAGAGTTGCTATTCGCCGTCGCTGGTGATCGAGGAGTTTTTTGCGCCGGGCGAAAGCTACCCGCTCGCCGATTTTGTCGAACGCAGCCGCACCGCTTTGACCATCGCCAGCGCCCGCGTGGAGGCGAAGTACGGCCACGCCTGTTCGCGCGCGGCAGCGCAGCTTGCGCGGATCGAAGCCGTCGCCAAAACGTTTGCGGATTTGCCGCAAGCGCGCGTCGCCGTTGATTCATTCGCCAAATAGGAAAGCGGCCTACCGATAAATCCCAACCAGCCCGTCGCTCGCCATCCGGTCGCCGTGATCGGCGGCGGCCAGGCCGGATTGTCTATCAGCTGGCATCTGACGCAGAGCGACATCGATCACGTCGTCTTCGAGAAGGAGCGCGCCGCGCACGCGTGGCGGGCCGAGCGCTGGGATACATTTTGTCTGGTCACGCCGAACTGGCAGTGCCAATTGCCGGGCTTTCCCTATCCGGGGCCGGACCCGCACGGCTTCATGCTGCGCGACGAGATCGTCGCGTATATGGACGCCTTCGTCGCCTCGTTCGAGCCGCCGCTCCGTGAGGGTGTCGCCGTGCGTCATTTGCGCGGCGACGATCAGCACGGTTTTATGCTGGAAACGACGGACGGCATTCATTTTGCGCAGCAGGTCGTGATCGCAAGCGGCGGCTATCAGATCCCGGTGATCCCGCGCTGCGCCGAGCGGCTGCCCGGCGATATCGTGCAAATCCATTCGTCGCTCTATCGCAATCCCAACTTGCTGCCCGCGGGCGCCGTTCTGGTTGTCGGCAGCGGCCAATCCGGCTGCCAGATCGCCGAGGACCTGCATCTTGCCGGCCGCAAGGTACATCTGTGCGTCGGCGACGCGCCCCGCGTCGCGCGCCGGTACCGGGGCAAGGACGTGGTCGAGTGGCTGCACCTGATGGGTTACTACGATCTGCCGGTGCACGAGCATCCGCTGCGCGAAGGCGTGCGCGACAAGACCAACCATTATGTGACCGGGCGCGATGGCGGGCGCGACATCGATCTGCGCCAGCGCGCGCTCGAGGGCATGGAGCTTTACGGGCGCTTGTTGGACGTCGCGGGAGAACGCGTGGCGTGCGCGACCGATCTCGCGAACTGTCTCGATCAGGCCGACCAGGTCTCCGAGAGCATCAAGACCAGTATCGACGGCTTTATTGCCAAGAAGGCCGTCTCGGCGCCGGAGGAAGCCCGCTATCGTCCGGTATGGGTGCCGCCGCACGAGCGGCCGCAGCTCGATTACCGCGCCGCCAACATCACATCCATCGTCTGGTGCATTGGATTTCGCACCGATCATAGCTGGATCGACCTGCCGCTGTTCAATGGCCGGGGTCAACCGAGCCACGTGCGTGGCGTGACGCCGGTTCCCGGCGCCTACTTTGTCGGTTTGCCCTGGCTTTACACCTGGGGCTCGGGCCGGTTTTCGGGCGTAGCCAGGGACGCCGAATATCTGGCCGAACACATCAAGGCGCGAATTCGATTATCCGGATCCGAGAGGCAACAGGCGGCCGTCAATGAGGCGGCGATCGGTTCATAATGTCTGTCGTTCGACTTCGCCGCCTGCGCAACTACCGAGATAGGCGGTGGGTTCGTTCTACGGCGCGCCGAAGGGGCCAACCATGCCGATTGCAACACGTCTAACGGAGTTACTCGGCGTCACCCACCCGATCATGCTTGCCCCGATGGACATCGTGGCCGATGGGCGCCTTGCCGCGACCGTTAGCCGGGCGGGTGGCTTCGGGATCATCGGCGCGGGCTACGGCGACGAGGCTTGGCTTACGCGCGAGATGAATGCGGCCGGCGACGCTCGCGTTGGTGTGGGCTTCATCACATGGAGCATGGCAAAGCAGCCCCGTCTGCTCGACTTGGTCTTGGAGCGTCGTCCGCCCGCGGTCATGCTCTCGTTTGGCGACGTCAAGCCCCACGCCGACAAGATCAAACGGGCTGGTGCGTTATTGATCTGTCAGGTTCAAACTCTCAAACAGGCGAAGAATGCCGTCACGGACGGTGCGGATATCCTTGTTGCTCAAGGCGCGGAGGGCGGCGGCCACGGTATTTCCCGGGGTACCTTCCCCCTGGTGCCAGCTGTCGTCGACGCCGCGCGTGACACCCCAGTCGCTGCGGCGGGAGGCATCGCAGACGGCCGCGGGCTTGCGGCGGCTCTCATGCTGGGGGCAGATGGCGCGCTGGTCGGCACGCGCTTCTACGCGACGCAGGAGGCAGCCGGTTCGGCTAAAGCAAAAGACCGCATTGTCGCAGCGACCGGCGATCACACACTTCGTGGTATCCTGTTTGACATCGCGCGGCGCAGTGTCTGGCCGGCCCCTTACTGCGGACGGGTCCTGCGCAACGACTTTTCCGAGCGGTGGCGCGGCCGAGAGGCCGAGTTGCTGCAGCATCAAGACGAGGAGGCGGCGCGCTACGCCAAAGCGCGAGCGGCCGACGATTTAGACATTGCCGCGGTAATCGCTGGCGAAGCGGTGGATCTGATTACCGATATTCCGCCAGCAGCCGATGTCATCCAGGATATGGTCACTGAAGCAGAGGCGTTACTTGCTGGCGCTGCCAACCGTTGTCGCGTCGCCTAGCGGCGCCGCCTACTTCCGCTGGCGCCGGATAGGCATTGGCAAAATTGTCTTCACAAGGTCCGTGTCGCCGTGCCGCGTCCGGGATTAGGCACGTCGGGTCGCTCCGGCATAGGGTCAGTGGACACAACAGAAACAAGAACTCCCGCCAGATTTCAAGACGCTGTATGAGCGTTTCCGCGTTTCTCCTCCAACTGTGTCACCATAGGGCAGCGTTGTGCATCACAGCAAAAATTTGCCGCCGATGGCAGAGATGGGTCAATCGCTACCGAAACGCAATGTCCGCGTCATGTCCGCTTTTCCCTGGATAGCGACCGTTACGGCACACGTGACCGCACTTGCATTTGGCCCATGACCGGGACTCCCGGCCGCTGCAAGATCGTCACTACGAAGCGGCGCGTGGTTTCCCGCTGCGGTTTCGCCGGAAGGTTGCCTAGCCGCTCGCACCGACCCAGGCTAAGCTGCGTCGTTCGAGCCCGGGAGAATGAAGCATGGCGTTCACCGCGACGAAGAATGTGCCTTTGGCCGCGACCACGACTGGCTCTTGGCCGCGGCCGGCTTGGTATGGCGAAAGCCTGTGGGGGCGCCCGCTTGATACGGCCATGCTCGACCCGATCTACCGGGAGCAGTTCTCCGATGCTCTCGCCGTCGTTGTTTCCGATCAGGAGCGGGCCGGTCTCGATATTGTGACGTGCGGTGATTATTTCCTCGATGCGGATTTGGCCGGGCGATCCTGGCATCACTATCCGCTGCAACGCTGGCGCGGCGTGGCTTACGATGAGCTGCAGCCCGAGGGAACCCGTTCCGACCTTCTCAAATATCCGCCCGGCACCTTGCTCAACGAAATCTACACATCGTGGCGCTGGCCGATCGTCACCGGCAAAATCGAGCACAATCCGCGCAATCCGCTGGAATACGCCAAAATTTACCGCATAACTCAGGCTCGCACCCGCAAGCCGGTGAAGTTCGGCACGGTGTCCGGCCAAGTCATGGCCTTGTTCCTTGACTCGCACACGCCGGAATACCGGATCGAAGACGACAAACGGCAGATGATCTGGGATATGGCGTCCGCCATCAACCGGGAACTGCGAGAACTGGTCGCTTCAGGCTGCAGCGTCATTCAGGTCGAAGAACCGACCATCCATTTCATCGCCTGCTACCATCCCGAGGCGAAGGACACGCTCAACTTCTTGACGGAGGCGCTCAATCACGAGCTCGAGGGACTCGACAATGCTGAGGTCTGGATTCACACCTGCTGGGGTAATCCGATGATGCAGCGGGTATTCGACAAGACGTCGTATGCCAATGCGCTGGAAATATATCTCGATCGGATCAAATGCGATGTGTTGACGCTCGAAATGAAGGACCGCGGGCTGGCTGAACTCGAACTGCTGGGCGCCTGGAAGGGCAAGACGCGTAAGAAACTTGCGATTGGTGCGGTCTCCCACCGCACGCTCAACGCCGAGACTCCCCAAGAAGTCGCCAATGACCTCCGCAAAGCTCTGCGCTACATCGACATCGACAATCTCCTCGTCACCTCCGATTGCGGGTTTGGCCGTCAGGGCGCCAATCGCCTGGTTGCTTTTTACAAGAGCGCAGCGGCGGCTCAAGGAGCGAACATCATCCGCCGCGAGCATGGCCTGCAGGAAACCTACGTGCCTTGCGCAGATCCGCAGCTGGTCCAGGATATGGTGCCGGCTGCCTTCGAGAAGGGTGGCAGCGACGGCGTGGCAAACAATTCGGCGCCTACGCACGTCAACGCCAGACAGCAACCGGCGCCTCCTAGCCACCCTCCGGCATTCCCCTCGCAAAACCAGCGCTTTTCGGAATTTCTGCGCGAGCGACGATGATCGGATGGCCGCAATCGGCGCCTAGCCAGGTATCCCGACGGCTGTCAGCGCTCGTTCGCAGGACTCCTGAGCAATCACGCCGCGGAAGCGTCGGAAGTGAAGCCGGCGTAGAGTCGCTCTGACGAGCGCTCAAGCTCTGCCAACCTTCGGGGTAGATCGCGATACGTGAGCTTGCCGTTTCGCTTCACGATGTTGCCGCCGACGATGACGGTGTCGACGTTAGCGACACCTGCGTGCAGCACGATGGCCGATATCGGATCAGCGGCCGCTCTCATGTTGATGTCGCTTTTGCGCAGCAGAACAATATCCGCCTCCTTTCCGGGCGTCAGTGAGCCGATCCGCCGATCGAGCCCAAGACATTGAGCCGACTTAATCGTCGCGAGTTCGAGCGCTTGCCGAACAGTCATTGTCAATCTGTCTGGCATGGCCTCCCGCTGATGGAACGTTTCGTTTGTAAGTGCCCGCTGAGTTTGGATGAGGAAACGCATTTGCGTGAACATGTCGGTGCTCACACCCGTGACCACATCGGTGCCGATATTTAAGTTGGCGCGGGCGGAGAGAGCCGCCCCGGTGGGCGGCAGGCCCAGACCCATTTGCATCTCCACTTCCGGCGTGATTGAGACGCTCGAACCGTTGTTGGCGATGACTCGAAACTCGTCAGGGGTCAGAAAGTTTGCGTGGACCAGGTTGATATCCGGACCGAGCAGATGTTGTCCGGCCAAGCTTTGCATCGATTGCGGCCGCGGTCCATGCTTGGCGCAAGCGACGTGAAACGAAGCCATTAGTCCAAGCTCGCGCGCGAACCTGATATCTGCTTCGGCGGTGCCGGGCGCGAAGTCGGTGCCACGAATGGCTAGCGCCATCGTCACCAGCGCTTCGCTGGAAGAAAGCCTCTGTTTGCGCATCCTCGCGGCGTCTGCAGGGTGCGGCTCTTTCGTACCGAACAGGGTCATCGGGGTGCCATAGGCGAATATCGCGCGAATGGCCGCTTCCCGAAGCGCGTCGACGGCAGCGTCGGCGTGAGCCGGCGAATTGACGATGTGGCACCAATCGAACAGCGTCGTGACGCCGGAGTTGATCTGGTCGAGTGCTCCGACCAAATTGCCGATATAGACGTCTTGCGGCGTATAGAGGCCAACGACCTGGCCGATCAGCACACTGAAATAGTGGTCCAGTGTCCAGTCCGCCGCGACACCGCGGAGTGCGGTCTGCCAGAGGTGGATGTGTCCGTTGATGAAACCCGGCATGGCAATCATGCCGCGGCCGTCGATCTCGACCGCCGCCCAACTGCCGACGTTGCGGCCGACGGCAATAATCTTACCGTCGTCAATCAGCAGGTCGCCGCCCTCGACGATTTCGAACGTCGGATCCATCGATACGATAGTTGCGCCTTTAATTCGTATCCGTGACGACATCCGCCTTCCTAGCTCTGGTCTGCTCGCCCCGATCGGACCGCCGCTACCCAAAAACTTCGGGGAGCGGTGAGCGCTTGCCGCCGTGGGGCATGACGCCTCGGCCGCGCACGCGGCCGAGGAATTTGTGATCGCGACGAGATTAGTCGTAGCTCTTTTTACATACCGGCACTTCACGCCCCGGCAGGCCGATTTTGGCAAATGCCGTCGGGTCGATCCCAAGTGTCTGATTCACATTGGGCACCACTTGGACCACCTTGCTGACCAGATCGCCGTTCTTGTCCTTGACCGCCTCGGTGACGAAACTGGTCCCAATCGCCTGACGATTGGAGTCAAGCTTCATCTGCCCGTTCGGCGCCTCGAGTACAAGCGTTGCCAGAGTCTCACGGAATTTCTTCTGGCCGTCGCTAAGGTCCCCGTTGACCTTGTCGAGCGCGAGAAGCGCGGCAGTCGTTTCATCGTAGTAATTTGTGGCGCAGAGCGACGGACCGGCAAAGCGTTTTTCCGGTGGCCAAGCGTCCAGATATGCTTTTACGAAGGCCTGCCACCGCGCATCGTCCCAGGAGTCGGCCTGGGGGCCTGCCGAAACGGTTCCGATCAGCGCGTCTTTCGCCTTGCCTTTGGACGACAGCACGGTCTGATCGACCATGATTGAGCCGCCGATCAGTTTCGCGTTGCCACCGGCCTGCTGATATTGGTTGAGGAAGTTCAGCGCGTCGGCGCCACCGAGGCCCAGATAGATCGCGTCGACGTCATCGGGAAGCGAGGAGATGACCGAGCCAAAATCCTTGGTTCCAAGTGGCACCCAGATGCGTTTGGTAATCTGGCCGCCAAGCGGGCAATAGTCGAGCGCGAGCCCGAAGACCTGCGTGTAGATGAACGAATAGTCCTCACCAACTGTCGCGATCTTCTTGTAATGCTTGACATTATAAATGTATTCGCCGAGCCCCTTATGCATCTGGGCGCCATCGATATTGAAGCGGAAAAAATTGGGAGCAGGCGCGACGTAAGTCGTTTCCAGCGCGCCCGAACAACCGTTGATGATGGTCACCTGCGGTTGGGTCTTCGCGTAATCCCGCAAAGCTATTCCTTCTGATCCCGAAAGAGGCGCGATCAGAATATCGACTTTGTCCTGCTCAACCAGTTTCTTGGCTGCGCGTACCGCGGAGTCCGGACTTGCGTCCGAAGACCCTCTAATGATCTCGAGGTCTTTGCCTCCCGCTTTGTTGTGATGCTGCATCACGGCGAGATCGAAACCACGCTGACCGTCCTCGCCAAGCGCGGTGTACGGCCCCTCAAGGGTAGAGAAAAACCCGACTTTGATCTTGTCGGCTGCATCGGCCGCTCCGGCTAAGGTTGATGCGGCAAGACCAATCACCAACGCAATTCCAGTGGAATTTCGCATCTTGTGTTTCCTTCCCTGTGTCCGCGTGCCTTTATGGCAGTTGCGGCGGCAACGGCAGTGAATGTCAGTTGATAACGCAGTTCCTGACCACGGGCCGGCGCACGACAAAAGCGTAGCAGCGGGCTCCCCGGGAGGACAAGCCTATCGACGCCCGGAAAGCCGCAAAAATGCGCAACAACACGAAGGCCGGCGTCCGGGTACCTGTGCCTACGGCCGCAGTTGGCGCCCTCGAAAAAAGGGATTCCGGCGCGAACGACGCCATCGGGGCCGGCAACGTTTATCGTGCCGCTCTTTCTGATAACGCACGGTCTCATGTTTTGGCTTCTACTACGAAACGAAAACGAAGCCGCCGTGCCGGCCGCTGGCCTGAAGTGAGCCGCGCCACAAACCTCACGTCGCCGGAGTGTACGCGGTCACAACAGGTGTTTCACGTGTCGTTCCGTTTAGCCGTAAGCGACGCCCGGGTTGCTTTGCCCAACTTCTATGATGTAGCCATCGGGATCGCGAATGTAGCAGCGCGTCTCACCGTATTTGGGCTTGGGCTCGGTGATGAACTCGGCTCCTCGACTTCGCCACAGTTCATAGCACGCGTGAATATCTGCAACGCGGATATTCATGAAGCTGCTGACTAAATCGCGATTGGCGGGGACGCTGAGCGTTACCGTTGGTTTGTCAGGTGTCGGACCACCCCCGGGGTTGACGAGGAGCCACGTGTTCGCGATCTGGATGTACCCCGGCGCGCCTTTGCTGTCGCCCCTGCTCAGAACGCGACCTCCGAAGACCGTTTCGTAAAATCGAAGCGATCGCTCGACGTCGGCGACGGTGAGAAAGTGTGCGATGGTGATCCCATCCTGCGGCGGCATTTGATAGGTTTTCTGCTCGACTTGTACTTCGCTCATGGGCGCCTCCTATTTGAACTCGGGGGACATAAAGCTGAGAGGTACGTGGAATAATCAATCGATCAGTCAGACCGAATGTTTGGCCAAGAACGCAAGAATGAGACTCGCGATCTCGTCGTTCTTCTCGTCCAAAGCGAAGTGGCCGGCGTCGAGCAGGTGGATTTCGGCATCCGGCAGATCGCGCTTGAACGCCTCCGCGCCGGCAGCGATGAACGAGGGGTCGTTCCGCCCCCAGACCACAAGAACCGGTGGCCTGTGCTGGCGCAACCACGCTTGCCACGCCGGATACGAAGCGACGTTTGTCCGGTAGTCGTACAGCAGATCGGCCTGGATCGCGCCTTGGCCGGGTCTCGACAAGTGGGCGTACTCGTCAGTCCAGGTATCCGGGTTATAACGTTCGGGATGCGAGGTGCCGAGGGTGTGGCGCTGTTCGGTCGCCGTGCGCGACACGAACGCATCGAACACTTCAGGATGCGCTTTCGGATCGGCCCAATATTGCGCAATGGCGGCCCACTTGGCGCCCAGGCCTTCCTTATATGCATTGGCATTCTGGATGATAAGCGCCTGCAGCCGCTCGGGATGCGCCGCGGCGATGCGAAAGCCGACCGGCCCGCCATAGTCATGAAGATAGAAGCTGTATGTGTTGATCTTGAGCTGCTGGAGAAGGCCGCTGATCGTCTTGGCCAAATTGTCGAAGGTGTACGCATACGACGATGGCGGCGGGGATTCACTCTGACCGAATCCTGGAAAATCCGGCGCTATCAGATGATAGCGTGTTGCGAGCAAGGGCATAAGAGTATCGAATTCGCGCGAGGAAGATGGAAATCCGTGCAGGAGCACGATCGTCGGTGCACCCTTCGGACCGGCTTCGCGATAGAAAACTCCGACGCCGTCTACCGTCTTGCGGTGATAGGTCGTCGTCGCGGACGTCAACTCAAGCGAAGCAGCTTGCGTATGACGACCAACAATTGACGGCGCTGCAGCTGTCAGAGAAGTTCCACTTGTCACGATTTCGCTCCGGGCGCTCAGTCATTCCGCTTGATGTATGTTACTTCGGTTGTCATCGAACAGATCACCCGAGAAAGCGCCGGCGTCAGATCAGGAGCTTAAGCGCGCTGATTAAGATATCAGTCGTAGAATGCGGGGATCAGTTTTAGAGCGTCGGATTCCGCCTTGTCGTGATTGATAAAAAACTTCGCTTTGTACGTTGGGATCGTCCGCCTAATCCTTTCCATGGAGGCGATTGAGGCGGTCTTATCCGTGTTTAAGGACGGTACCGTGTCCTTTTCAAAATTCTCTTCTAGATGAACCACATCGCCGGACAAAATGATGAAGCCCGAATTCTTCAGGTGCACCAGCAATGATTGACTCCCGGGAGTATGTCCTGGTGTGGAAACTAAGGTAACACTGCCATCGCCAAATACATCCGTATCACCATCGAGCAGTCTAAGATGTTTTGGAGTGCCCATGAGCTTGCGCGCGAGAGCCTTCAGTTGATTGACGTTGTCGTTCGGGCCATCGGGAGAGCTGATCCATTCATACTCGGCCCGCTGTATCAGAACCGTTGAATCCGGGAACAAGCGGACATTGCCAATGTGGTCGCCGTGAGAATGAGACAGCGCAACATAGGTGACGTCGGTTGTCTTAAGGCCGATCTCAGCGAGTTGAGCAGTAAGTGTCTTATCCAGATGGTAGACGATCAATTTGGGCAGGGTTGACCAGCCTTTGGGGTCGTTCAACGCCGATTCAGGAACACCTGTATCCCAGAGTAACCATTGATTTCCTCGCTGTATCAGCCAGCAAGTCGACGAGAACTGGATACTCCGCCCGACATTTTCGCCGGGGGTCCAAACCAACTCGTCGTTCGCAAGCGAGTGACCGCCATCCAGCCGATAAAGCTTGTCGGCGAAGCCAGCCGCGTCTGGGTTCGGCAGCCTCGAGGGAGCGGTGGCAGTCGGCGTCCTATCTAGCGACATATCTAAGCCTCCGGTCAGAAAGCTAAATGCGCATCAAGATTTGCATTCGTTCGTCGCCCGGCTCAAATGCAAGGATACCGCGCGCTGCGCTGGGATCTCACCGAGCGTAATCGGCAAATTAAAGCAGGGATTTGTGACCTTCGGAATGGGGTTCGGCCATCAATTTGCGTTGCAATAACCCGCATCAAATGGCCGAGGACAACGGCCATTGGGTCATGCGTCCTACAGCTACGTTTGTGGGCCTTAAGGAGCCATATCCATGAAGACTCTCTTTGCGCGTTTGCGAAGGACAATTCGGCTGCACGGCTACAAGTGCCGCGGTATTAGCCGCGCCGACCGGTCATCACCGGCTGTAAACACTCAGCGGCACGATGTCGAATACCATTGTTTTCCACTGCTTGTATTTTTCCGGCGGCAGCATGGTGAAGGGCTGGCACCTTTCCAGAGCATCGACCGCGCTTTCCATCAGCGCCTGCTGTTTTGCTGACCGGGCCGGCACGAGCAAACGCGGCGGCGACGCGAGCGTGCCGTCACGGTTGAAGGACACGCGGATCTTGATGCTGACCTTGTCGCCGGACTCAATCCCATCCGGTGCCTTTGAACATAAGCTGACGCGTTCGCGGAATGGCGCAGTGAAGTCGTAGCCGGCAACTGTCGTGTCGACCGACGGCAGGGCAAAGCCGCCGCCGAGCGGTCCGCCGAGCAGCGTGTATTGCGCGACCATTTCGGCGATGTTCGGCTGCTCCGGTGGTTGTTCCGGCGATCGGGTGGCCTGCTGTTCGGATGGTTGATTCTGCTTTTCGGGCTCGGTCTTCTCGGCGCGCACCAGTTCCGCCTGCGTCGATTCCGGCGCCGGCGGACGCGGAGCCGGGGCCTCCTTGGTTTCGCGCGCCGAGTTTGGATCCTGTTGCGTTTGTGGCTGCGACTGCGGGCGCGGTTGGGGCGGCGGTGCTTGAGTGATGGAGCTTTTGCCGTTGCCTGGCGATGGCGTCTCGGAACCGGATGACCGCGACGCCGAAGGCGTCCCCTCAAATCGCGGCATCTGGTCCGGTGTGACCACCTCGACCACCATCGCTTCAGGCCGCGGCGCCTGAAATGGACTAGCGCTGACCAGAACCAGCCCCACGATCAAGGTGCCCACGTGGCCGAGGGCCGAAACGACCAGTCCAGGGCGAATGTGTCGCTTCAATCCATTCATAGTCAGTTTAAGTCGATACCGCCCCCCGCGCAGGCATCATACATCATCCCGGCCGACCGGTACGTTGCGTTTTATCGGGGTCAGCGCACTTCAGTATGAACGTGCTTCCGCAAAACCTGACATTCAGCCGACATCGCCGGACGATCGAAATCTGCCCAACCGGACAATGCTGCCGGGGCACCACCGAAGGCGAGGGCCAATCGAGGCACGCAGCGACGTTTAGGACCGCTGTAGAGACCCGCCGTGTCGCAGTGAGGGCTTCCAATCCTGCATGCCTTGGAAAATGTTTACGCCATCGCCGGACGTCTTGAACGGACCTTGCCGAAATTTCGGCAAGGTCGGCGACATTCAAGTGACGTGTCGAATTCAGCCGGCAAGGCGTTTCCAGCCTCTTTCGACTTCGTCCGCGGCATTCCTTAATTCTATTTTCACGCCGTCCCAGTTGTGACCGACCACATCCCAATTCACCATGGGAGCATTGGCCGACGATGATGTCATTCCATTCGGCGCGCGGCCGGTGCTGCTGTCATATGCGAACGCTGATACGATTGTCAGCAAGGCCCCGAGGATCATCCCGACGAACATTTGCATAGAGCGTCTCCCGTCCGACAAGTGGTAACTCGGATGGGCGCATCGGGTTCCGGCTGACCGACTTCCGGTCCGGGTGTTTTCGACAGACGCCGCAAACTCTGCCGCCCCGCCACTTCCGCTTTCGCGCCGAAAGCTGACGTCGAGGGTCAGCTCACGGCCATCAAGCGACATGAGATCAACCGCGACGGCTTCATCATTGATAGATCAGCATGCCGACCACGGTTGCGGTCAAAATCGTACCGATCACGATGTAGACCGCTTCCATTGCGTAGCCGTACCACATCTCGCGGACCTTCACTGCCTCGTTCGTTGCGGTTGTTCGGCGTAATATCCGTTTCCGCCGTCACCGCTGCCGAAAAAGAATTTCGGATTGGACTCCATGGTCGGTGACGTCACAAAAGATGCTCTTTCAAGTGCCGGCTCTTGGTTTGCAGCGGGCCGGCTTTCGTCAGCACTGTTTGGCGCTTTGGACCCGGTCGTAGCGGAATAAAATGGTTTGGCAACCAGCACCGCTATCAAAAAAATAGCTGTAGCGCCTGCGATAATGGCTACCCGATGAACGGTTGATTCAGCTAACCTTCTCATGCCTCGCTCCATCTGGGATAGTGATCGATAACCATGCTCTCGCCCGCACGCACCTTTCGTGAGCTAGAGCACAAGGTCAGAGCTTTTGCAATAAACGCGTCCCGGGGACAGGCCTCAACCCGCGCCTCGGCCATATCCGGTCGCCTCGAACAATCATGAGTTCCGCCCTCAGAATTGGTCGTAGCGCTCAACCAAGGTCCCAAAATCCCAGAAGCGAAACCACGTTGACCGTGTTCAATGGAAGCACGGTCATCAGCAGAGCAATCACGGATAGGCCTAATCGACGCGCCCAGATCCGCGCTTGTCGTAGCAACCATTGAAGCCGCCCGGTGTTCGCACCAGTGCCCCGGCGTCCGCCAACACCTACTCTTAACCGCGGTGAATCTCTGTGCTGCACGTCACACGTATGGCAACCGATAGTACCGACTTTGGCATCGAGATGATGATGCCCGCGAGCGCAGCTGGGCAAGGCTGGATGTGCGTTTGACGGCCGATCTGGAACGAATCACACGCTGATCGTGATTGACGGCAAGCCCTGATCGGCACGACCGATGATGCTCGCCTGCGGGTATCCTTGCTCGGCGATCATTCGTGCCAGCTCCGACGCGCTCCCTGGGTCGCAAGCAATCAGAAGCCCGCCCGATGTTTGCGGATCGGTGAGCAAATGACGTCGCCAGTCGGCAAAGCCGGGCGGGAGAACTACGCTTTCTCCATAGCTCGACCAGTTTCGCGCTGACGCTCCGGTTACGTAGTTCTGCTGCGCGAGCTGCGCGGCGTCGGCCAAGAACGGCAGATCGTCAAAGCGTACGGCAAGAGCAACCTCCGAGCCCTGTGCCATTTCGAGAGCGTGCCCAAGCAGCCCAAAACCGGTCACGTCGGTGATGGCGTGAACGGCCGGGTCTTTGGCCAAGTCCATACCGATGCGGTTGAGCAGAGTCATCGAATCCAGCATCTCCGCATAGGCAGCGGATGACAGCCCGGCTTTTTTAAAGGCCGCCGAATAGACACCGACACCAAGCGCTTTTGTCAGAATCAGAGCATCACCCGGTTTGGCTCCGCTATTGCGCCGGATGTCCTCGGGGCGGGCGACGCCGATAACGGCGAGACCATAGATCGGCTCGGGCGAATCGATCGAGTGGCCGCCCGCTACGGGAATTCCGGCCGATGCGCAGACCTGCGAGCCGCCTCGCAGAATTTCCCGCACCATCTCCGGCGGTACCTTGTCGACCGGCATGCCCAGGATGGCCAAGGCCATGATCGGCCTGCCTCCCATCGCATAGACATCGGAGATCGCGTTGGTCGCGGCGATACGTCCGAAGTCGAACGGATCGTCGACCATCGGCATGAAGAAATCGGTGGTTGCGATGATGCAGGTGTGGGCATCAAGCTGCCACACCGCGGCGTCGTCTCCAGTTTCGGTTCCCACCAGGAGCTCGCGATAGGGCTGCACCGACGGCTGGTCCGCTAGCAACTGCCGCAACACGGAGGGTGCGAGCTTGCATCCGCATCCGCCGCCGTGAGCGAGACTAGTCAGCCGAAGGACCGGCACATTCACGTTCATCATGCTCTCCTCGAGATCGGACCGTGTCCGATAGCCAAACCGCGCGATGTAGCGACAATCGCAATGTCAGGTCGCGGCGATCAGGTCGCGGCCAGTTCCTTCGCCGTAATGGTGTATTTGAAAGTCTCGGGATCGAGGCAATCGAGACGCGTGCCGGCAACTTCACCCTGCGGGTACATCAGGAAGGCGAGCTTTGCTCCACTCGATCCCGGCAGGGCGAGGTCGTGAGCGAAGTTATAGGCAAGCCAATTGGTTTCCCACGATCCGAACAGCGCCTTGCGGGCGGCAACGACCTTGGGGTCGTCGATCGCCAGGTTGGTCGGCGGCTCTTCAAGCACGACCTTGCGCACGTCGGCGGCGTCGACCGGCACCCAGCCAAAACCGGCGAGGTGGACCTCGGAACGGCAATGCTGCGCCTTGGAGATGATCTCGGCATTCGCACCAAGACTCTTGTAGCCGAACCGCGATGGCGCAACGCGAATGCCATAAATATCGCGCGCCGGTACGCCGGCCGACCGCGCTAGCCCGACATAGAGTGCGTTGAGATCGGCGCATTTGCCGCCGAGATTGCCGGTTCTCAACATGGCCGCGATGTCGCCGATGCCGCAGCCGCGCACCTTGGCATCGCGAAAGGTATTGTCCACGATCCACTCGTAGATCGCCCGCGCCTTCTCGATATCGGATCCGGCGTTGGCGTTGGCGACGATCGTGTCGGAGGTCTGCTTGACGATGCCGTCGATCGGAATGAGCTCGGTGCCTTGAGTGTAGAGTTCGTGCTCCGCGGCTGAAAGCGGAACGGCGGGTCCGGGTTTGGCGAAATCGACCGCGCGATCACGGGTCGCGATCCTGCTTGTCACTTCGACGAGCGGGCTCTCGTTGGTGTCCGCCCATTCGACGTGAAGCATCTCGGCGCGGTATTTTGGATCGCGCACGAGAACGGCGCGGCCGTTGGTCGTCCACTCGCTGCCGAGCGATTTGAACCAAGCTTGTTCATCGACTGCCGGCACCGGGATCCAAGCCTGCGCTTTGGCATTGGCTCCTGCGATTTCGACCCGCGTCACCACGTGAAAGCTGCGCCACGGGCCGGGCGCCGGATCGAATTTGACTTGAGTCTGCAGGGCGTCGTAGGCCTGCGCGGCGCGCGGAAGCGCCGCGGCGGCCGCCATTGCCACCCCTGCTTTGAAAAGTTCACGTCGGTCCACGGACATCGTCATTACTCCTTGTCGAATTTAAATCCTTAGTCGAACTCTTGGTCAAATCCAGATCGCGCAAGACCCGACGTGGCTTGGCGTCGACGGCTTCTAACGCGAACAGGCTCGTCAATGCCCGCTCGACCTCAGGCCGGCTCCAGTCAATGTCGCCGTCGGCGACGAAGCGCGGAATGAGATTGCCGTCGAGCACGAACGTGGTCGGCAGCACATCAACGCGCCACGCTCTGGCGATGGCGCGGTCGCGATCGAGCAAGATCGGAAACGGCACCGGCAGCGTCGCGAAGAAGCGCTGGACGGCGCGGTCGGTCTCGCCGGCATCGATGGCGACGACTGTCAAGGATTTTGCTTGCATCCGGCGGATGAGCTGTTGGAGAGATGCGAACTCAGCACGGCACGGCTCGCACCAAGTCGCGAAAAAATGCACGAGAACGACGCGGCCCCGAAACTGAGCTAGATCGGTCCGGCCGCCGTTTAAGGTATCGAGCGCGAATGGTGAAAGCCGCTCGCCGCGCCATGCGTTGAGCGCCGGGGCTGCTGCTCGGACCTTGGAATCACTAGGGGTTGTAAGGATCAATACGGCCGCGGCAAGACACGCGGCAACAAATCGGCCAGAGGGGACATCTGCTCGCCGACACCTAGCGCTTGCGTGATAGCCCCGAGCCTCGGGAGCTGCTGGCACGACCACGACGTTATGTGGGGCCCGCTAGGTGTTTACGTCAACACACAAATTGGTGTTTTCTTGACCGCGTGGCCGCGCCGCGGCGCCGCCGGTCCCCATTCCGCAAGAACGATCAAAACATCGAGATATGGGATCAAATGCAGCAACTTAAGGTCAGCTATTCCCTGGCTAAAATTGACTTTGGTCTGATGCCAAAATAGCTTTCGTCAATTGCGGAATCCGCTGCTCGGACAGACTGACGAGTGTTGTTCGAAGAGCGCGCCCGACGGGGTGGAAATGCTCAGGAGGACCGTCCCATGAACATGGAAGTTTCGCGGCGCCAACTCCTCGTCGGGGCGGGCGCAGGTGTCGCCGGCACAGCGCTTGGCGCGCTCGGCTTCGGCGACATCGAGATGGCCTACGCAACCTCGATCCGCGCCTGGAAACTCTTGGGCACCACCGAGACCCGCAACACCTGCACCTACTGCGCGGTGGGCTGCGGCATTATCATGTACGCGAACGGCAATTTGGCGAAGGGCGAGAAAGCCGAAATCACGCACATCGAAGGCGACCCCGATCATCCGACCAACCGCGGGACGCTTTGCCCGAAAGGCGCGGGCCTGCTCGAATTCGTTCACTCGAAGACCCGCACGCTTTATCCGCAGATCCGCAAGCCCGGCTCCGACAAGTTCGAACGCGTATCCTGGGACTACGCGCTCGACCGTGTCGCACGGCTGATGAAGGACGACCGCGACAAGAACTTCGTCGCCAAGAACGGCGACGGCGTCACCGTCAATCGGTGGGTAACGACGGGCATTCTCGCAGCGTCGGCGACCAGTAACGAAACGGCGTGGGCGACCTATAAGGTCGTGCGCAGCGCCGGGATGTTGGCATTCGATAATCAGGCGCGCGTTTGACACGGTCCGACGGTGGCCAGTCTGGCCCCAACATTCGGCCGCGGCGCGATGACGAACTCCTGGACCGACATCCAGAATACGGATCTCGTCATCATCATGGGCGGCAATGCCGCCGAGGCGCATCCGTGCGGGTTTAAATGGGTTACTGAGGCGAAAGCCAATCGCGGCGCCAAGCTGATCGTTGTCGATCCGCGCTTCACGCGCTCGGCAGCGGTGTCTGATTTCTACGCGCCGATCCGGCAAGGCAGCGATATCGCCTTTCTCTCCGGCGTGATCAATTACTGCATGCAGAACGACAAGGTGCAGTGGGATTACGTCAAGGCCTTCACCAATGCCCCCTATCTGGTGAAGGAGGGCTTTGGCTATGCCGACGGCCTGTTCACGGGCTACGACGAGGAACGGCGCGACTACGACCGCTCGACCTGGGACTACGAGATCGGCGCCGATGGCTACGTCATAGCCGACGACACGCTGCAAAACCCGCGCTGCGTCTGGCAACTGCTCAAACAGCACGTTTCGATCTACACGCCGGAAATGGTCGAGCGCATCTGCGGCACGCCGAAGGACAAGTTTCTCAAGATTTGCCAGATGATCGGCGAATGCTCGTCCAAGACCAAGACTATGACGTCGATGTATGCGCTCGGCTGGACCCAGCATTCCAAAGGCTCGCAGAATATCCGCGGCATGGCGATGTTGCAGCTCATTCTCGGCAATATCGGCGTGCGCGGCGGCGGCATGAACGCGCTGCGCGGCCACTCCAACATCCAGGGCTTGACCGACGTCGGGCTATTGTCGAACGCCATCCCCGGATATCTGACGATGCCGACCGAAAAGGAGCCGACATTCGATTCCTATATGTCGACCCGTGGCTTCAAGCCGCTGCGGCCCGATCAGACGAGCTACTGGCAGAACTACAAGAAGTTCTTCGTAAGCTTCCTGAAGGCGATGTGGGGCAATGCGGCGACCGCGGAGAATGACTTCGGCTATGAGTGGCTGCCCAAGCTCGATGTGCCGAACTACGACATTTTGCGCGCCTTCGAGCTGATGCACCAAGGCAAGATGAACGGCTATTTCTGCCAGGGCTTCAATCCGCTGCTGTCGGCGCCCAATCGCACAAAAATCACCGCCGCCTTGTCGAAGCTGAAATTCCTGGTCGTCATGGACCCGCTGCAGACCGAGACCGCGCGGTTCTGGGAAAACCACGGCGAGCATAATCAGGTCGATCCATCGGGCATCCAGACCGAGGTGATCGAGCTGCCGACGACCTGCTTCGCCGAGGAAACCGGATCGCTGACGAACTCCGGGCGGTGGCTGCAATGGCATTGGGCCGGCGGAACGCCGCCCGGCGAGGCCAAGCATGACAATTGGATCCTTGCGCAGATTTTCCTGCGCCTGCGGGCGCTCTATCAAAAGGAAGGAGGAACCGTTCCCGAGCCGATCGTCAATCTCGATTGGCGCTACAAGGATCCCACCGAGCCGACACCGGAGGAGCTGGCCAAGGAGCTCAACGGCTACGTGGTCGATGATATCACCGATCCGAATGACCCGACCAAGGTCACGCTCGCCAAAGGCAAGCAGGTTGCCAGCTTCGCCGTGCTGCGCGATGACGGCAAAACCGCGTGCGGCGCCTGGATTTATTCCGGCTGCTTCAATGAGGCCGGCAACAACATGGCCCGTCGCGACAACACCGATCCCGACAATGCCGGCGTCTTTCCCAATTGGGCATGGTCGTGGCCGCTCAATCGGCGCGTTCTTTACAATCGCGCCTCCGCCGACTTGGACGGAAACCCCTGGGATCCAAGCCGCAAGCTGATGTGGTGGAACGGCAGCAAGTGGACCGGCTACGACATTCCCGACATCGCGCCGGACGCCAAACCACACGTCGTCGGTCCATTCATCATGAACGCCGAGGGGACCGGGCGCCTGTTCGCCCGCAATATGTTGCGCGACGGACCGTTCCCCGCCCACTACGAGCCGTTCGAGTCGCCAATCACCAACGTCATCGCGCCGAAGATCCGCGGCAATCCGGTGGCCCGCGTGTTCAAGGATGACTGGGAGCAATTCGGCAACTCCAAGGAGTTCCCCTACGCCGCAACCTCCTACCGGCTCACCGAACACTTTCATTTCTGGACCAAACACGTCCGCTTCAACGCAGTGATGCAGCCGGAATTTTTCGTCGAAATTTCCGAGCAACTGGCAAAAGAGAAAGGCATCAAATCCGGCCATTGGGTCGAGGTGTGGTCCAAACGCGGCTCGGTCAAAGCCAAGGCCGTGGTCACCAAGCGGATCGCGCCGCTGATCTGCGACGGCAAGACGATCCACATCATTGGCATCCCGCTGCATTGGGGCTTCATTGGCGAGACCAAGGAAGGCTTCGGACCGAATTCGCTGACGCCCTATGTCGGCGATGCCAATTACGAGACGCCGGAATTCAAGGCGTTCTTGGTCAACATCAAGCCGATTGCCGGCCCCGATGTCGTCGCCCTCGATGAAGGCACCGATGCCAGGGGCGGCGACTTCCCGTCTTTGATCGCCGACACTCTCGGCGACCGTTCGCGAACTGATTTCTGACCGGGAGCGAAGCGATGGCCTTTGAATTCGAGCTGCCGCCCGCGCCGACCAAGAACGTCACCACGAATCTCGGCGAGGCTGATCTGGTCCGACGTTCCGCCTCGTCGGTGCCGGAGCCGCAAAAGCGGCTGCCGGAAGTCGCCAAGCTGATCGACGTGTCGAAATGCATCGGCTGCAAGGCCTGTCAGGTCGCATGCCTGGAGTGGAATGACCGCACCGAGCGGATCGGCTTCAATTACGGCGTCTACGACAATCCGGTGGATCTCACCGCGGAGTCATTCACGGTGATGCGGTTCACCGAATGGGTCAATCCGGAATCGGACCGTCTGGAATGGCTCATCCGCAAAGACGGCTGCATGCACTGCGAAGACCCGGGCTGCCTGAAGGCATGCCCGGCGCCGGGCGCGATCGTGCAGTATTCGAACGGCATCGTCGATTTCGACCACGACAAGTGCATCGGCTGCGGCTACTGCATCAAGGGATGCCCGTTCAACATTCCGCGCATCTCCAAGGTCGACAACAAAGCCTATAAGTGCACGCTCTGCTCCGACCGCGTTGCGGTCGGCCAGGGTCCGGCTTGCGCCAGGACTTGTCCGACGCACGCCATCGTTTTCGGCACCAAAGATGAGATGAAACAACACGCGGCCGATCGGATCAAAGATCTGCAGTCGCGCGGCTACAAGAACGCGGGCCTGTACGATCCGCCGGGCGTCGGCGGCACCCACGTCATGTATGTCCTGCATCACGCCGACAAACCCGAAATCTACGCCGACCTGCCGAACAACCCGCGGATCAGTCCGGTCGTCGAGCTTTGGAAGGGTCTGACGAAATATGCCGGCATCGCCGCCATGGGCGCATTCGCGGCGGTTGGCGTGTTGCACTATATGGTGTCCGGTCCCAACAGGGTCCAACCGCAGGACGAAGAAGACGCCAAGCGCCTCACCGGAGATCGCTGACCATGGCGGCCTATGACGTCGAGCAAGGCGATGCGGTTCATCCGGGCGATCCGGTCGTCGTCGATCGTTATACGCCCGGCGCCCGTGTCAATCATTGGATCACCGCAACTTGCTTGGTCTTGCTCGCGGTATCCGGCCTGGCCTTGTTCTATCCGGGCTTCTTTTTCCTGACCGCGCTGTTCGGCGGCGGCCAGTGGACCCGAGCCGTTCACCCCTGGATCGGCGTCGTGCTGTTCTTCAGCTTCTTCGGCATGTTTTTGCGCTTCTGGCAAGCGAACCTGTGGCGACGCGAAGACGGCACCTGGTTGGCGCGTCTGCGAGACGTTCTCACCAATAACGAGGAAAACCTGCCGGACGTCGGCAAATACAATGCCGGGCAGAAGGTGGTTTTCTGGGCGATGTCCATTCTGATCATCGTTCTGATCTGCACCGGCATCGTCATTTGGGACCAGTATTTTTATCCGTTGACCAGCCTCGCGCAGAAGCGGCTCGCCATCCTCGTCCATTCGCTGGCCGCGGTGACGATCATCTGCGTGTGGATCGTCCATGTTTATGCCGCCATCTGGGTGCGCGGCACGATCGGCGCCATGACCCGCGGCCAGGTCACCGGCGGCTGGGCTTGGCGGCATCACCGTAAATGGCTTAAGGAACTGGTCACCGGCAAAGCCGGCGATCGCAAGAGCGGAACGAAGCGCGCCGGTTGAGCGGCGCACGCTGGTGTTTCACGTGGCCCGTGTGGTTCGTGAGGTTTGAGTATGACGCAGACCGGCTCGCCGCAGCATGACCCGATTCCGATCGGCGACATAGCCAAACCACCTTTTGCGCGGCTGCCCGATCCTTTGACGATGTTCGCACAGCGCGCCGGGCGCCTGCGATCGCTCGCCGGCGGCAATGCGCTGCGCACCTATCTGATCTTTCTCGCCGATCTGGCCGACATTCAACATCGGCTCCAGGACGGTTTGCCCGCAGCGGAGGCGACCGCCGCCGATTCGATCGTCCGCGCCGGGCAGTTCGGCATGCCGCCGCTCGATCGTTCCGCGTTCAGGCGCGACCACGCCTTCGATGAGGCGTGGCGTCGGCTGCTGGCGCTGGCCGGCGATATCGCCATGCCCGAAAGCGCACGGCTTGCGCTTGAGCGTGTCAAAGCGGCCGGTGACGTCGCCGACGCCGAGTTTATCCGCGGCGTCCTGTCGAATGCGATACCAGGCGACGCATTGGCCGAGCATGTGTTCGTGGCCGCGGTTCTCCAGGTGCATTTCGCCCGGCTCGCGGCGCAGCGCGACGTCAATACGCTCCGGCCGGTCGGCCAGGGCGCTTGTCCGGTCTGCGGAGCGCCGCCGGTCTCGTCGCTGGTCGTCGGCTGGCGCGATGCCCAAGCCACGCGCTTTTGCGCCTGTTCGCTCTGCGGCACGCTATGGAATTATCCGCGTATTAAATGCACGCTGTGCGGCTCGACCAAGGACATCGCCTACCAGGAGATTGCCGGCGGACCCAGCACGGTCAAAGCCGAAACCTGCGGATCCTGCAACCGTTACGTCAAGATCTTGGAGCAGCGCGAAGATGCTTCGCTCGATCCGGTCGCCGATGACGTCGCCACTCTTGCGCTTGATCTCCTGCTGCGCGATTCCGATTTCCGGCGCGGCGCCGTCAATCCGTTCCTGCTCGGCTATTGAGTGACCGCGATGACCGCCGAGTCCGATCTTCGGTTACGCGCGCTGCCTTCGGTCGACGACGTCCTCAAAGCCGATGCGGGGGCGCTCGCCATCGAACGGTACGGACGGCCTGCTGCGGTCGCGGCGGTGCGTCAGACGCTGACCGCGGCGCGCGCGGCCTTGAGCGCCGGCAAAGCTTTGCCGAGTGAGCGCAACGCGCTGGCGGACACTGCACTCGCTAAGCTGGCGACGGAGGCGCGATCGAGCTTGCGGCCGGTCTTCAATCTCACCGGCACGGTGCTGCATACCAATCTTGGCCGGGCGCTTCTCGCCGACGCCGCCGTCGAGGCCGCTGTCGCCGCCATGCGCTCGGCGGTCGCGCTGGAGTTCGACCTGGCGTCCGGCAAGCGCGGCGAGCGCGACGACCACGTGCGCGGGCTGCTCCGCGAACTCTCCGGTGCCGAAGACGCGACCGTCGTCAACAATAATGCCGCGGCCGTGCTTCTGACGCTCAACACGCTGGCCAAGGGGCGCGAGGCGGTGGTGTCGCGCGGCGAACTGATCGAGATCGGCGGCGCGTTCCGCATGCCCGACATCATGGTGCGTGCCGGCGCCCGGCTCGTCGAGGTCGGCACCACCAATCGCACGCATTTGAAGGACTATGCGGAGGCGATCGGCGCCAGGACCGGGCTGGTCCTCAAGGTTCACACCTCGAACTATCGCATTGCCGGTTTCACCAAGGAGGTCGGCGCGCGCGAGCTTGCCGGATTGACGCGCGAGCGTGGCGTGCCACTCGTCAACGATCTGGGCTCCGGCACCCTGGTCGACCTGTCACGCTGGGGATTGGCACACGAACCGACGGTCGCCGAAGCGATCGACGACGGTGCCGACATCGTCACGTTTTCCGGCGATAAGCTCATGGGCGGGCCGCAGGCCGGCTTCATCGTCGGGCGCAAGGATTTGATCGCGAAGATCAACCGCAATCCGATGAAGCGGGCGTTGCGCGCCGACAAGATCAGACTTGCCGCTTTGGCCGCTACCTTGCGGCTTTATCGCGATCCGGACCGGCTTGCCGAACAACTGCCGACAATTCGCATGTTGGCGCGATCGCACGCGCAGATCAAAGCCGCGGCGCGCCGCCTCGCTCCGGTCATTGCAGTAAAGCTCGGCGACGCTTTCACGGTCGAAGTCGTCGACTGCGCGAGCCAGATCGGCTCCGGCGCGTTGCCGCTCGAGACGATGCCCAGTGCGGGGGTGGCGATCCGGCCGCGACGCAGCGCGGCGCGGGCCGCGCGCTTTCGCGTCTCGCCGATGCATTGCGCCGGCTGCCTATTCCGGTCGTCGGGCGCGTCGAGGAAGGGGCGCAGTTGCTCGATCTGCGCTGCCTTGAAGATGACGCTGCGTTCGCCGCGAATTTGGCCAGCCTTAACCTTGGAGACGACCGTGGGGCTGCCTGACGGTCTGAAGGTAAGCGATCGCGCCGACGCTGGAGACGTCGCCGCGCGCATGGCCGAGGCCTATGACGCGGCCCAGCGCGGCGACTATCCGGCAGCACTCGACATCTGGGCGCCACTGGCGCACGCGGGCGTGGCTCGGGCACAGAACAATGTCGGCGCCTGCTTTGCCGAAGGGCTTGGCGTCGAGCGCGATCATGCGCTGGCGTTGCGCTGGCTGACGCTTGCGGCGGAAGCGGGCGACGCGGTCGGCACGCGGAATCTCGCCGCGCTCTATTTCAAGGGCGACGGCGTCGCGCAGGATCACGGCCGCGCCGCCGAGCTCTATCGCGCGGCAGCGGAGGCCGGCGATGGCCCGGCGCAGGACATGCTGAGCTGGATGCTGCTCGAAGAGGGCGGCATTGCGTTCGACCCGGTCGAGGCGCGCCGCTGGGCACTGGCCGCCGCTGAGCGGGGCGTTGCCGCTGCGATGACGCGCGTCGGCATGATCTACCACAATGCGCTCGGCGTCGGCCGCGACCCGGCCGCAGCGACACATTGGTGGGCCAAAGCGGCGGCGCGCGGCGACGCCGACGGCCAGGCAATGCTCGGCGCCGCGCACATCCTCGGCGCCGGCGTTGCACGAGACGGCGTCGCGGCATTGGCGTGGCTGCTGCGCGCGCGCCGCGGCGGCAGCGCGCTCGCCGAGCCATTCCTCAACAGCGCCCGCGGCGCCTTGTCGGTTGAAGAAATCGGTGAGGCTGAAAGCCGGGCCGCCGCAGCGCTGCCGGAGCCGGCACCATGATCATCGGCACCGCAGGCCACATCGATCACGGCAAGACCGCGCTGGTGCACGCGCTTACCGGCGTCGATACCGACCGGCTCAAGGAGGAGAAAGCCCGTGGCATCACCATCGATCTCGGCTTCGCCTATCTGCCGGCACCCGATGGGCCGACGCTCGGCTTCGTTGACGTGCCCGGGCACGAGAAATTCATCCACACCATGGTGGCCGGCGCCGGAGGTATCGATTTCGCCCTGCTGGTGGTGGCCGCCGACGATGGCGTCATGCCACAGACCCGCGAGCATCTCGCCATCATCGATTTGCTCGGAGTGGCGCGCGGGATCGTCGCGTTGACCAAGGTCGACCTTGTTTCCGCCGAGCGCCGCGACAGCGCGGCGGCGGAGATCACGGATACGCTGGCCGCGACCGGCCTCGCCGGATCGGCCATCGTACCGGTTTCGGTCGTCACCGGCGAAGGCGTCGAAGCACTGCGCGCCCGGCTTTTCGCGGCCGCGCGCGGGACCGAGCGCAACGCTTCGACGCGACGCTTCCGCCTTGCCGTCGACCGGTCTTTCTCGCTGACCGGTGTCGGCACTATCGTCACGGGTACAGTGCTCTCCGGCGCGGTCAACGTCGGCGATCACGTCAAAATAAGCCCCTCGGGCATGGCGGCGCGCGTCCGCTCTATCCATGCGCAAAATCGCGCGACCGATCGCGGGCAGGCAGGCGATCGGTGCGCGCTCAATCTCGCCGGCGACGGCATTACCAAGGAGGCCATCCGTCGCGGTGATGCCGTGCTCGATCCCGCGTTGCACGCGCCGACCGAGCGGATCGACGCGACGCTGCGCGTGCTCGCGTCCGAGCCGAAACCGATTGCACAGTGGATGCCGGTGCGGCTGCATCATGCGGCGGCGGACATCGGCGCCCGTGTTGTCCTGCTGGACGACGGACCAATCGCACCGGGCGCACAAGCCCACGTCCAACTCGTGCTTGAGCGGCCGATCGCCGCTGCGGCGGGCGACCGCTACGTACTGCGTGACACATCGGCCCAGCGCACGATCGGCGGCGGTCGTTTTCTCGATCTGCGGGCACCGGCGCGAAAGCGCCGCACGCCGGAGCGCATGGTCGTGCTCGATGCCTGTTCGCTCGACGAGCCTGCGCGGGCGCTCGGCGCGCTCGCACGATGCCCGTCCGGCTACGTTGACCTCGACGCGTTCGCCCGTGACCGGATGCTCGGCGCCGATGAGGCCGACGGTCTCGCCGATGCGCTCGGGCTCGTCGATCTGGCGTTTGACGGCACACAGGCCGTATTCGCAGCGGAAGTCTGGACGCAGATCGGCCGCGGCATCCGCGAGCGCATTGCGGCGTATCACGCCGACAATCCCGATCTGCCTGGCATCGGCCGCGAGCGGCTGCGGCTGGCGCTTAAACCGCGATTGCCGGCGCCGCTCTTCACCGCGGTTTTGCAGGAGCTGTCACGCCGAAGCGAGGTCGCGCTGGACGGCGCCTGGGTCCGCCTGCCGGGGCATGAAGCGCGCCTGACCGCCGCCGATGAAAAGATGTGGGCCGACGTGCGACCGCTGCTCGCCGGAGCGGAGCGATATCGACCGCCGCGGGTCCGCGACATTGCCGGAATGGTCAGCAGCGCGGAGACCGATATAAGGCGGCTGTTCAAGCTTCTCAGCCGCCTCGGCAAGGTCGATGAAGTGGCACGCGATCATTTCTTTCTTCGCGGCACAATAGGCGAGATGACGGAGATCGCCGTCAAACTTGAGGCGACGGCGCCGGCCGGTCAATTCACCGCCGCCGAATTCCGCGACCGGCTCGACAATGGCCGCAAGGTGGCGATCCAAATCCTTGAATTCTTCGACCGTCATGGCGTGACGCTCCGGCGCGGCGATCTGCGCCGCGTCAACAAACACCGGCTCGACCTGTTCCGCCGGCCTGCGGGTGAGCTGCCTCAACCGCCGAACAATGGAAGGGAATCGCCTCCGGTGGGGCGTCCGGACTTCAAATCCGGGGGAGGCCGCGAGCCGGTCTTTGGTGGGTTCGACTCCCACTCTCTTCCGCCAAAATCCGGGAGCGCTCGATGACCGCCATGTCCTTCCTGGAAAGCCTGCAGGTGGCCGCCCACGACGCCGACGTCGCCGAAGCCGCCTTTCGACGCGAGTTGGCGACGCGCGTTGCCGCGATCGAGCAGAATCGCGCGTTCGCCTATCGGCGGCTCAATCTGATGAAGGCGGTCGCTGAGGCTGTTGGCCAAGCGGAAGAAGAAGAGCCGGCCGTCGCCTACGCGTTGGCGGTGCTTCGGAGCAGGCTCGGCTGGGAAAGCGACAGCGACGCCCGCGCTGCGGTGCTGGCGCGGTTTGCACCGGTTGCGCAAGCGATGTTCGTCAGCCTTACACCGGACGAGCAGCCGAGTGAGTTCGAACAAGCAGCCGAGTGACTTGGATATCGGTGCGGCACTGATGCGTTTCGAGGCCTGGTACTCTGAAAGCCACACGACGCCGTTCTGGACCTTGTTCGAAAATTACATGCCGGACACGCCACGGGTCGACTTCTAGCCCGCTCGAAAAGGGGGTCGGCGCCATGCGTCCTCGATATTGGTGGTCATCGGCTTGCCGCTCGGATCGAATGTCAGGACCCGCACGACCCGTGCCACACCTCAGCCACCATGGTGGGTTCGTTCTGCCGATATGCAGCCAATGCCTGAGTGAACACTTCTCAACCTACCACAACGCGAAGGTTTGATAACCTACCAACGCGCGTTTTTCGGCCGCCGGGCCGTCCCTCAAAATAAAAATTCCGCGTGAGGAATTTGCAATTCCTCCGGCATTAAAGCGAGGCCGAAAACCGTTGCATTGGCTGAGAATCGCTCAGCGTTAAACCCCCGCGAGAGACGCATCAGTGCCCGTACTTCGGCCAACATGGCGATCGTCATGACCGACGTGACAAAACGCGGCACCGAAGCGCAGATGGTGGTCATGCCAGTCAGCGCAATTTCAACAACGGCGAGATCGGGAGAAGCGTCAGCAGTACAAACGGTGGAATCAGGATCGCTCCTGCCCACAGCATGTACCCGAAGAAATTCGGCATCTTGATCCCGCGCTCCTCCGCGATGGCGCGCACGATCAGATTTGGCGCGTTACCGATATAGGTCAGCGCGCCCATGTACACCGCGCCCATCGAGATGGCGGCGAGCGTCCCCGCCAAGGGGCCCATGAGCTGCGTGGCATCGCCGCCAGCGAGCTCGAAAAACACGAGATAGGTCGGCGTATTGTCGAGAAACGCCGACAAGCCACCCGTCAGCCAAAAATATGCCGCTTCATGAGGGGTGCCGTCGTTTGCCGTGACGGCGCGAAGCAGAAAGGCGAACGCACCGGCCGAGCCCGCTTGCAGCATAGCCATGACCGGCGCGATCGCGACAAAGATGCCGGCGAACAGGATCGCCACCTCGCCTATGGGCTCCCAGGTGAAACCGTTCGCGGCCCGGTGCTCTTCACGCGTAAGCATCAGCGACAGCACCGCGATCAAAACCAGCATGCCGTCCCGCGACATGTTCTGCAACTCCATCTTGGTGCCATAGACGTCGAACGAAACGCCGGGTTTCCAAGTTGCCGAGGTAATGATCGTAGCAATAATCGCTGCGAACAAAGCAAAATTGATGAGGCCGCGCGGCCGTACTCGCTCCGACGGTGGGCGGGGAAACGCTACTTCCCGGCGACAAAGCAACAGGTCGAGCGCCAGGAACATCATCAATACGAAGGCTGACATGATCAGTGTCTGCAGCCACAGAATTCCGTACCGGCCACGAGAAGCCGACGCCGTGTAAGAAGCCGACGAATAGCGGCGGATCGCCGAGCGGGCTCAGCCCACCCGCGATGTTGCCCGCAAGCAGAATGAAGAAGACGATGACGTGAACGTTGAACCGCCGTCCCTCGTTTGCCCGGATGAGCGGCCGGACCAGGATGAGGGAGGCGCCGGTCGTGCCCACAAGGCTCGCCATCATCATGCCGAGCGTCAGTAAGCCAGTGTTAACCCAGGCGTTCGCGGGCAAGCGTCCTGAAATCAGGATGCCGCCTGCAACCGTATAGAGCGCGAAGAGCAGGAGAATGAAGCTGAGGTAATCGCCTAGCATCACCTTGACGAGCGTGGCAGCCGCGGCCTGCGGGCCGAACCAAATTGCCAACGGCGTGAGCGTGATCACGGCCCAGCCGAGAGTGATCTTCCCGTAGTGATGATGCCAGATTTTCGGGAACAGTAACGGTCCGATCGCGATCGACAGCAAGATGCCCACAAAGGGCAACGCCCACGGCCACGCCATCGCGGCACCATCGATCGGAAGGCTGTGATCCATGATGGGTCGGGGTTAGGTCGCTACCGCGTAACGGCTTTAAAGAATCCGATGGTATATCGGCGCAATGCCAAAATCCGCCGACAAGATTACCTTCGAAGTGCGGCCACTCAAAGTCGGCAGCGGATGGTACGTCGTCGTTACCTATCCCGGCGGGATGCAAGAGCATGTCCCCGGCTTCCACAACGAGACGGAGGCTGAAGAGTGGATGAGCGGTAAAGGGCGCCAAATGTGGCTTAGAGCGAGAGGGTTTGGAAATTAACGTGCCGCCGGC
The DNA here is from genome assembly GCA_963829395.1 of uncultured Alphaproteobacteria bacterium. Lineage (GTDB taxonomy): Bacteria > Pseudomonadota > Alphaproteobacteria > Rhizobiales > Xanthobacteraceae > BOG-931. The sequence goes on from CAWHHX010000016.1 coordinate 429,274, forward strand.
CGGGCTAGCCGCTTACGACATAGCAGTGTCGATACATCCGCAAGGGCGCGTCCTACTTCGACAGGGCATCCGCGTGTTTCGGGAGCACAAACCTAAAAGCGACGTGTGAGTGCCACTTCGACCCGCGCTCGACACCTCCATCGTCACCGTACCCAGCGCCGTACTGTAAAGAAATACGGACGCATCGTATCCCCTGCAACAGTTCGCTCGGCCGTCGCAAATGTATCAAACGGCGTCATGCAACGTCCGCGTCAGATCGGTCTTGCTAACTGATTTCGGTTCCTCACTTTTTGCGGTTCATGACATCTGTTGTTCACAAGAACTCACAGGATTTCACAGGCAGTAATGCAAGTGTCACGGGTTGTTCACGAGCGGCCTGAACATTAAATCGTTTGATTTGTGCGAGCGGTTGATCCCGACTGACTACGATTTGCTTCGTCGACGTGCTTGAGGCCACACCTGACCAAGCCGGTTCCTGTTGCTTTATATCGGTCTGCATATGCCAAAATCTCCGGTAAATCGGTTCAACTGCCCGAATTGTGACGCATCGTACATGGTCGTCCAAGTTCAGGCAGCGCCCTCAACATTTTATCGCCAGATAATGTGCCGGAGTTGCGATGGCCCATTAGAGGCGCAAAAGGGACGGTTCATTCTCAAATATTTCCTCCTCGAGGAACGCCGCAGAGGCCCGGCAGAGCCTAGGCGCAAATATCTAGGCTGATGTCGTGCTTTTGTTACAGTACTACGGTTCGCTCGACCAACTCAAAAACCAGTGCCGTGATGCAGGCAACTGTCATCATCGCCCCCACAATTACGATGACACTTTTGCGCCAGCGCCGGCGCGGCAAAGTCTTAGCGTGCGCTCGCATTGCCTCTTCACGATCTGCAAGCCATCCGACGATCTCAGTTTCCATCGAGTTCACCGTTGCAGTGCGATGCACGCGCTTACGCGAGCGTGGCTGAACCCGAGCGCGATGTCTTCGTCGGTGACGTTCGCGTCACCACTTTCCACACCCATACATAGAAAGACTGCGCGTCGCGTAGCTTCGCCAAGCGACTGTCACGGTGACGTGTCTTTCTTTTAAGGCTGGCAATTTACCGTCTTCAATTGAGATTTCTTGACAGCTGCAGTGAGCCCACGGATCGCGCATGCAAAGCGAAATCGACTAGAAAATGGCCAAGTCCTCAAAGCTCGTGGCGGTGAAGCGTGGCCGGATACTTCTCGTGAGACGGCGACGCGATCAACTATGGATGTTCCCCGGCGGTCAAAAACGTGAGCGAGAGAGCAAAAAGGACTGTTTGCGCAGAGAAATAAAAGAGGAGCTTCCGAAGCTTAAGCTGGGGCGGATCAGGCTGTGGAGGGAGGTCAACGGTACGAATCGTCATTCCGGTAGAAAAATGAGCGACGCAATCTTTATCGCGAACAGAGTATCCGGTGATCTAACGATTGGAGACAAACACGAGATCGACAAGGCCACTTGGCGAAAGCCCCGAGGTATCCGACTAACGCCCACGTCGCGGTACATCAGGGACATGCTCTTTCCCAAGCGATAGCACCGCCCCTCAGCGGACTGGCACCGCACTTATAACGCGTTGCGAGTTCGGCTTGCCGCAAGGAACCTACGACAAGCAGGGCGAACTCGCCATCACCGTCTGCCAAGCATAGGGCGACCGACCTCCGCAAAATGAATAGACTGCACGATTATAAATAGTCTGAGTGTGTCAGTCTCGTTGTGACATGGAGGGAGTCATGAGACATCGCGTTACCGTACACCTATGGATTGCGAAGGTTCTGTGTGCGACAATGCCTTAGCCCTCACGCCCACCCGATGATGCCCTCATGCAGATTAAATACAGCAAGGATCACCAATACATCATCGTCGAGGACGGTGTCGGAACCGTCGGAATAACAAACCACGCTCAGGAAAAGCTCAGCGACGTGACTACTGTTGAGCTCCCGCACGTCGGCGCGAAAGTGCAGAAGGGCGGCGCGGTCGGCGTTGTCGAATTTGTCAAGGCCGCGAGCGATTTCTATTCTCCCGTAAGCGGCGAAATCCTTGGTGTAAACGAAGCGCTGGCCGGCAAGCCAGAACTTGTCAATGAAGACGCCGAGGGCGCTGGCTGGATCTACAAGATCAAGCTTGCCGAGCCTTCCGAACTCGACACGCTTTTGGATCAGAACGCTTATCTCGCTTACGCACGAGAGCAAGGTTGACGCGCAACGCATCAAACTGCGGAGACCCTATGCGATCTGATATTGTTCCAGGGGCCATTTTCCCAGACTACGAACTTTCCGACCACACGGCAAAACGGCGGAAGCTCTCCGAGTTGCAAGGCCAGCATCCCATGGTCCTTGTCCTCAGTCGCGGCGGTTTCTGCCCCAAGGACCGCAGACAGGCTGAAGGGCTTGTTGAACTCCACCGTGAGATCGAGGTTGGCTATTGCCGGCTTGTCACGATCAGTACCGACAACATCACCGAGACGAACGAATATCGTAGCGGCGTCGCCGCTCACTGGCCCTTCCTCTCAGACCCGCGGCGGATCGTCCAAAAAGATCTCGACATCACTGAATACACAGATCCCACCCACAATCCGATGATCCCCCATGTGATTGTCCTCGAGCCCGGCCTCGTCATTTATAAGATCTACAATGGCTACTGGTTCTTCGGTCGGCCTACTCTGGAAGAGCTCCGCCAGGACTTACGTGCCGTTACTAAGAAATGCCGACCGGATTGGGACATCACAACGCCCGAACTCAAGGCGGCGTGGCAGCAAGGCCGTAAGGAACTCTTTTATCCCTACGGCAAAACCTACGCCCAAACTATCGGAGAGCAGGACTAAGCGCCATCTTGTTGACTGGAGGCGAAGCGCATGATTGCCCGATCGCGGAGCGCCTGATCCGCAGAGTGAAGCCGGCGAAACGGTTGCTTGGCGACAAGGCGTACGACAGCGCCGAATTGCGCGAGGAACTGGACGAGCGCGGAACCAAGCCGGTCATTCCAAATCGCTGCAACAGGAAACAACCCTTCAGCTTCAGCAAGCGTCTCTACAGGCTGCGCTGGCGCATCGAGAATGCATTCAACCGGTTGAAGGACTTCAGACGCGTCGCAACCCGCTACGACAGGCTGGCGCTAAATTACCTGGCCTCCGTCTGCCTCGCTGCCGCCCTTGTATGGTGGATTTAATAAGTCTCGACCCTAGTAGTGTCTACGTGAGTTCCGGTTCGTCGCGGCGTTGAAAACTCTGACCAGCGCGATCGGCGAAGAATCGATAACAAGTCCGAGCGAATCGGCTCGCCGGTTCCTTCTCGAGCTGCTCGTGTCGCCCCGCTCGCGTTCTAGGCCATCGCCTTCTTGAAATTTGCTGCGACCTTGTCCCAGTTCACCGTGTTCCACCAAATGTCGATATACTCGGCCCGCTTGGATTGGTGCTTGAGGTAATAGGCGTGCTCCCACACGTCGATGGCCAGGATCGGCTTGGCGCCGCTATAGATATGCGGGGTGTCCTGATTGGCAGTGCTAAAGACCGTCAGTTTCTTGTCCTTGCCGACGGCGAGCCATGCCCAGCCCGAGCCGAACTGCCCGAGGCCGGCCTTCTTCACGGCGGCTTTCATCTTGTCGACGTCGCCATAGGCGCCATCGATTGCGGCCTTCACGTCTTCGGTCGGCTCCTTCGCGCCGCCAGGCGTCATCAGCTCCCAGAAGTAGGTGTGGTTCCAATGACCGCCGAGATTGTTGCGGACAGCGGTGCGCACTTCCTCCGGCACGACGGAAAGATTGGAAAGAATCTCTTCGATCGGTTTGGTCGCCAATTCCGGCCATTTCTCCACGAGGCTATTGAGGTTTTTGACATAACCGCCATGATGATTGTCGTGGTGAATCTGCATCGTCATGGTGTCGATGTTGGGCTCGAGCGCATCGAACGCATAGCCGAGCGGCGGCAACGTGAACGCCGCCGGTTTCACTTCCACCCTTGCGCTATCAGCCCCGACTATGCCGGCCGAACCCGCCAACGCCGCAGTGCCGAGCATGAATTTGAATATTTCTCGCCTGTTCATCGTGCGCTCCGTGTGTGCTTTAAGCCTGATCGCCTCGGCGAATGCGGCATCGTATCTTCAAACCCGAGCTCGAAGCGGCCCGTGCCAGCCGGGAAAAGAGCAAGGCGGAACAGGAAGCCAAGGCCATTACGGCCGAGGGCTGCGAGACCCGGCTCACCGTGATTTCGGAAACCAACGCCAGTGCTCGTAGAGGCCGAGCATCGCCTTCACAAATTCGTCACGCGCGAACGGAAAGCGCGGCTGTGATAGGATTTCTTCCGCAGAGCGATAGGCTGGGAGGTGCTTTGGATCGAGGCCGGCCATTAGAGCAATTCGAGTCGCGCGAAATTCGGGGCGGCTTCACCCTTTCGGATCTGCATACTGCCAGAAGATAAGCTTCACATACAGTCTCTTATGCCTGCTGTGTCAATCTCTACCGAAACGCGACGTCCGCGATACGTCCGTTCATCCCTCAATCTCGGACATGACCTTGGGGTGCCGCGAACGTCGAAATAGGCCAAAACCGGAAGTCATCGGACACGGGACATCTATGGACGCCAACTCGACGAGCAGCGCCTTGGCTTTGAGACCGAACGTATCGAATACTTTTGAGAACCTGCCATAGAGGCGGAGCGCGAAGGCTTGGGCGCAGCTCCCGCGGCTTTGTGGCTGGTGATGGCGCGCGCGGCGTCCTTGAAGCGGACGCTAGCAGAGGCCCGCTAGGCGCAAAAGCATCGGCGATGGATGCGGTTTGATAACTTCCGGGAGAAAGGAGCTAAGCTTGTCGAGTGTCAGCCGTTCCCGGCAATACTTTGTTCGATTTCGGTAGCCGCCGCGGCGCCCGGCCGGTCCGGCGCAGAGGCGGCGCTTGCGCGCAGCCCTTCCTCGAAACCGACAATTCGCAGCCGGTAACCAACTGGCAGCAGCCTGATACCGAATCGGTCCTCGATGGTGCCCCACAGGCCGCGCGGCAGAAACAGCGAGAACAGCAGCGCCGCCGCGCCGAGGCCGACGAGGTACCAGACGCCTTTGCCGCCGAACATGGTCTCGATCACAAAGAAAATAACGGCGCCCAAAATCGGGCCCTCGAAAGTGCCCAGCCCGCCGACCAGCGCCATGAAAATCATGTACGCAGTCCATTGGACGCTGAAATAGGTCTTGGGCTGAAAGCTGATCAGCGTGGCGAGCCAGAGAGCGCCGGCTGCGGCGCAACCAAAAGCCGCAAGCACGAAGATCAGGCGTTTGTTGGCCAGCACCCGCACGCCGATCGAGGCCGCGGCCTCCTCGTTATCGCGGATGGCCTGTACCGAGGCGCCGACGCGACTCCGCAGCAGCAGAAACACCAAAGCCATGAACAACGTCATGGCGCCGAGGCCGAGCCAATAATTGTAGGCAAGACGCGTTTCCGGCTGGAAGCCGTCCAGCGCAATCATTGAAATGCCGGTTTCGCCATTGACCCGCGGGTCGAGATTGACCAGGAGGTGCGCCAGTTCGGCGATGACCCACATGCCGATCGCGAATTCGCCGCCGCGCAGCCGCAACGCGAATAAAGACAGCGGCAGCGAAAACGCTCCGACGATCAGCGTGCCAAGAACGAGAGACCAGTAGGCGCCGACATCCCAATAAGACAGCCGAATCGCCGCGTAGGCGCCGAGACCGAAGAACGCCTGTTGGCCGACCGAGACGAGGCCTCCATAACCGGCCAACGCGTTCCACATGGCTGCCATGATCACGTAAATGAAAAAGGTGGTGAGCCGGTCGGTGAGGTATGGGCTTAGATAATAAGGGCCGAACGCGAGCACGACGACGACACCAACGAGGCAGCTCGTCGCCGCGATCGATGTCGGCGTCCAGCGCTGAACCGCGATTTTGCCGATGCCGGTCATGGCGATGACCTCAGCAGCGCCCGGATCCGCAGCCGCAGCTCCGGTCCGCTGATGAATAGGCGCGCGCCCAGAATGACCAGGAAAACCGCGTGCCCGCCGATCAGGAATCCCTGCGGACTGATTTGAGAGCCGAGGTTCTGGGCAACGCCAAGGACAATTCCGCCCAACAATGTCCCCCATAGCGATCCGGCGCCGCCGATAACGACCGCCTCGAAGGCAAAGATCAGCTGTGCGGGGCCGGCATAAGGGTCGATGGCGGCGCGCATCGCGAGGAATGTGCCGGCAATACCCACAGTCACCAGCGCGATGGCTGCCGCGATCGCGTAAACCTGCCTCGAGTTGATGCCGACCAGTTCGGCGGTGTCCGGATCCTCCGTGGTCGCTCGGATCGCGCGACCCCACGATGTCCGCTCGAGGAAGAGATGAAGGCCCCCGAGCAGGACGACGGCGGTGACGAAAGTCAGAAGCGCGAGTTGGCCGGCGGTGATCTCGTCGGTGACGTTCCAGCTATCGAAGGCGAGGTCGCCGATATTCGGCGCCAGCGACACGGTATCCGCGCCAAACGTTTCAAACATAAGATTGTCGAGCAGGACCGCGAGCCCGAAGGTGCTGAGCAGCGGCACCAGCAGACCGGATCGCAGGCTGCGTTCCAACACCGTAAGCTGCAACATGAAGCCCGCCAGCGCCATGACCGGCAGAACGATGACCAGACCGAGAAAAGGCGAGATGTCCCATCGCTCCGCCACGGTCCAGAGCAGATACGCCGCCAGCACCGCAAGACTGCCGTGCGCCAGATTGATGACGCGCATGACGCCGAACATGAAGGACAGTCCGCTGGCGATCAGCGCGTAGTAGCCGCCAAGAAGGACGCCCTGCAGGATCTGATTGGCCCACATCGGCTAATTTACCTCGAGGCCGGATCGGCGCAGCCCGAAATACGCTTGCGTGACCTGCTCGCGCGTCATGTCATTGGCGCTCCCCTGCAGCACGATGCGGCCTTCCAGCATGCAGATGATACGCGTCGCAACGCCGAGTGCGCGGCCGATGTCCTGTTCCACGAGAACGATGGTGGTACCGCTTTGGATCAACGTGCCGAGGGAGCGGTACACGGCCTCGACGGCGATCGGCGCAAGCCCGAGCGAAACCTCGTCGAGCAGCAGAAGCTTGGGATTGGTCATCAGCGCGCGGCCAATGGCAGTCGCCTGTTGCTCGCCGCCTGACAGATTGCCGGCGCGATTGTTGAGCCGCGCCTGCAATAGCGGGAAGGTTTCCAGCACAGTGTCGAGATTCCACGGTCCAGGCCGCCCATTGGCGGCCGCCACCAGAAGGTTCTCCTTGACAGTCATCGCAGCAAACAGCCTGCGGCCCTCCGGGACCAGCGCGATGCCGGTGCGCAAACGCGCGTAGGCGGGAACGCCGGTGACGTCGGCACCGTCGAAGGTGACACGGCCCGCAGCCGGTTTGTGGGCGCCGGCGATGGCGCGGAGCAGCGTGGTTTTTCCCGCGCCGTTGGCGCCGACCAATGCGAGCGTTTCGCCGGCGGCGACCTCGAAGCTGACGCCACGGACGGCCTGCAGGAGACCATGCCGCGCGTCCAGTTGTTCGACGCTCAGGAGCCTCATGCCGCTCCCACCCCGAGATAGGCGTCGATCACGGCTGCGTCGGCCATGACCTCATCGGGACGGCCGTCGGCAATGATGCGTCCGGCGTCCATGCACACCAGGCGCTCGACAACCCGCACCAGCACGTGAACGATGTGCTCGATCCAGACGATGGCGATGCCGCGCCGGCGCAGTTCCTGAATAATTTCCACAAGCTCGCTCGCTTCCGCATCAGTCAAGCCGCCGCCGATCTCGTCGAGCAGCAGGACTTTCGGGCCGGTTGCGAGGGCGCGGGCAAGTTCGAGCCGCTTGCGATCGAGCAGGCCAAGCGTCTCGGCTTGGCGGTTGGCGAGACCGATCATGCCGCACAACTCAAGCGACTCGATGCAGCTCTGATAGGCGGCTTCGCCTTTGCGGCGCCCGCCAGCCGCCGCGGCAACGAAAGTGTTCTCGAAAACGTTCATGCCGCCAAATGGGCGCGGAATTTGATGGGATCTGGCGATGCCAAGGCGGCACCGGTCGGCGGCATCGAGCCCGGTAATGTCCGCGCCGCCGAACAGAACAGTCCCGGCCGACGGGCGGTAGGTGCCGCCCAAGAGGTTCAGCAGCGTGGTCTTGCCGGCGCCGTTTGGACCAACAATACCGACCGCGTCGCTGTTTTTGAGCGCGAAGTCGACATTATCGACCGCCACGAACGCGTTGAACCGTTTGGCGATCCCGGCGGCAACCAGGGTGCCACTCTGCTCCTCCATTGGCGCCGGGTCCTTATGCTTGACGCGCTCAGCTGTAGGGAACGAGTTTGGCGCTGACCGGAACCTTCGGATCGTCGGCGTTCTCGGTGATCAGGGCGTCAAACTTGTATTTGCTGCCGGGCTTCGTCTTCACCCACTGATCCCCGATGATGCTCGTTGGCGAAACATTGGGGAAGGGGCCGCTGGTAAAATCGACGGCGCCGACCATGGTCACGGTCTTGAGCGTGCTCAGGGCCTTGGCGACGGCGGCTTTATCGTTCGGCGCACCGCTGTTTTTCAGGGCGGTAAAGCCCGCGTCGAACAGCGACATGCTTGCGCCGATCTGCTGGTTCCATTGTTTGCCGGCGGTCTTTTCGTACCCCTCGGCGATGGCCTTCGAGCTGACGCCGGTCAGCGACGAGCTGTACGGGGAAGTCCGGGATGCCAGTAGCAGGCGCTGGCGAGCTTGTCACCGAGCGACCCAGTGCCTCGATCTGAGACGGGAAGAGTCCGGTCTTGGCGATCTGCGCGATCTTGACCATCTTGGTGTAGCCCTGCTGCGCGGCTTGGCGCCAGAACGTGGCGAAGTCCGGCGGGATCGGAAATGTGTTGAAGATCTCGCATTTCTCCGCCTTGAACTTGGCGATCTGCGCCGCGTAGTCCGTCGTGCCGTCCTCGTATCCGCCCGGATCGACAATCGTGTAGCCGGCCTTGGCGAGCGCGGGCGCCAGGTGCTGCCGGATCGCATTCCCGTCGGCGTCGTTGGGGTAGAGCACGCCGACCTTTTTGTTGGTCGGCAAACTGGCCCATTGCGAAACGTAGCAGTCGAGGAAGTTCTTGACGCCGAAACTGAAGTGATAGGTCCACTTGAACGGCGACGGCTGGCCGGGTTTCGCCCCTCGGCCGAAATACCACGCTTCCCACGGCATGACCGTCGACAGGCACGGCACGCCCGCCGCCTCGCAGGCGTCCGACACCGGATTCACCACTTCCGGAGTTGATGTCGCCAGCATGAAGTCGATGGCGCCGCTGGTGATCAGTTCCTTCGCCAATTGCCCGGCGCGGGCGGGGTCCGATTGGGTGTCCCGATCGATGATTTCGACCGCATAGGTCTTGCCGCCGGCTGCAAAGCCTTTTGCAAGGCTCTTGCGGGCGAGATCGATCACATACGGATCGCCTTCGCCGAAGCCCGCGAGCGGGCCGCTGCGCGGACTGATGAAGCCAACTTTGAGAGTGTCGGCGGCATTGGCCGTGCGCCAAAAGGCCGGAACCGTCCCCGCCAGCGGTGCAGCGCCGATGGCAGCTGCCGCACGCTTGGCAAAATCGCGCCGCGACAGGGCGCTCGTCACGCTTTGTGTCCGTTTGTTTGACGGCATTTCGTCCTCCCGATTTCAGTCTTGCGTAAGGGTGAATGATGTGACGGTCGTCCGCTCCCAAGCGCATGTCGCCAAGCGGTGCTCTCGCGATTTTTTATTGCGCCGCCGAACCAAAACGTCAGCGGCTGAGAACCGCATTTTGCATAACCGCTCCCCTGAAATGAGTCCAGCGTGCGCGGCGCGACGTCAGCTGGCACGCGGCGTTACGCCTGCCGCTCACAACCAAATGGCACATTTCCCGTCCGCATAGCGAACACTGGGAGGTTTGCGGGAACGTCCAGACCGCCGAGGCTGCTTGAGCGAGCACCGTGGACGCCGCGATCGAGCGGTGGCATTGCGACGTTGAATTAAACTAACATCGGCAAGGCCTCAATTCGCGGTCGGGAAATATAATTCGAGAGGAAAATCATGCCCGTGTCAGCTGCCACCAACGCCGTGACGGCCGCCGTTGTGCGCCAGAAGGGCGGGCCGTTCACCCTAGAACAGTTGCGGCTGGAGGAGCCGCACGCTGATGAAGTGCTGGTGCGCGTCGTTGCGACCGGGATGTGCCACACCGACATGGTCGTGCGCGATCAGGTCTATCCGGTCCCGCAGCCGATCGTGCTGGGCCACGAAGGCGCCGGAGTTGTCGAGAAAGTCGGTGCCAACGTCGTGAAGGTGCGGCCGGGCGATCACGTCGTGCTGACCTTCATGTCGTGCGGCCGCTGCCGTCTCTGCGGGCAAGGGAGGCCAAACAATTGCGAGAACTTTAATGCGCATAATTTCAGCGGCGGTCGCGCCGACGGCACCGGCAGTCTTCGCGACGAACGCGGCTCAATACACGATCATTTCTTCGGCCAGTCCTCGTTTTGCACCTTCGCAGTCGCCAACGAACGCAATGTGGTGAAGGTGCCGAAGGACGCGCCGCTGGAATTGCTCGGGCCGCTTGGCTGCGGCATCCAGACCGGGGCCGGCGCGGTGATGAATGCGCTGAAGGTCGGACACGGCGCAAGCTTCGCGGCTTTTGGCGCCGGTGCGGTCGGACTGAGCGCCATTATGGCAGCCCGCGCGGTCGGTGCCACGACCATCATAGCGGTCGACGTGGTGCCGGCGCGGCTCGCGTTGGCCAAGGAGATTGGAGCAACGCACACGGTGAACGCGAAGGAGCGCGACGCCGTCGCCGCAGTGAAGCAAATCACTGGCGGGGGCGTTCAGTTCAGCCTAGAAACAACCGGGATTCCGCTGGTCGTGCGTCAGGCAGTCGATGCGCTCGGGGTGCGGGGCACGTGCGGCATCGTCGGCGCCGCGCCGCCCGAAACCGACATCAAGATCGATATCACCGAGTTCATGCAAATGGCGAAGACCATCTATGGCATCATTGAGGGTGACAGCGTGCCGGACGTTTTCATCCCCCAACTTATCGACCTGTTTCTCCAGGGACGCTTTCCGTTCGACAAGCTCACGAAATTTTATCCGTTCGAGCGCATCAACGAAGCCGCGAGTGACAGCGAAAAAGGGCTAACCGTCAAACCGATCATTCGCATCGGTCGGCTCTAGCGTTCAATTTTCAAAGTATTTGGGGCAATCGTCGGCAAGCTGTGCAGACGTCGTGAATGAAGTCGAAGCGTCATCCGAAGCTCGCGATCAGAATTGCTTCACGATCCGCAGCTCGGTTTTAAAGTTGTAGACGGGATAGTCTTTGACGATCGGCACACCGGCCTCCAGAGAAATGATCCAGCTATCCGCGATTTTTCGACCAACCGAAACGTCGAATGGGAGAAACAGACGGCCAGTCTGACCGGAAATTGGATCGCCGAAGTTGATACGAATGTCGTTGCTTGGGTAGAAGTTCACAAACCAATTATCCGGCAGACCAATGTTTAATGTCGGGGCAATCTGCGGTTCGCTGATATTGCGCCTCGAAGGATCGCCGGCAAAGCTGATTGCGTATCGGATCACGGGGACGAAATAGGTGTCGGGCCCTATTTCTAGGAAAGAATAGCGTACCCCGAACCCCGGCATGATCTGCCACCTGCCGCTTCCCAAGGAGTCTTCGGCCGTGGGGGCGACCAAACGCGCGCCAAAGCCGAAAGCCCAATGCCGATCGATAGCATGACTGAGAGCTGCCTGGACCGCTGCATCGCCAATGCCGAATTCTCGGTCCGTACCGGTTGGACTGAATGTCGTCCTATCGACGACCGGAACCTGACCGAGCAGTCCTAGCCTCCATCCCGCACTGAGGTCAGACTTCCAATTAGCCCTCAGCAACCAGCTCCCTCGATCCGTTTGGCTGCTCGTGCCCGAGGACGTTTGGAATAGGAAGCGAGTTTCAAAGCTTCTCTGCGGGCGCGTGAAGTCTTCGCCATTGTATTGGGGGTCCTGCTGGTCTGGATTGGACTGCTGTGTGTCCGGCGTCTGACCGGAGGACGGCGGTGTTTCGCCAATGGCCGGAAAGGAAAAACAGATGCTGACAGCACATGCCATGAGAAACGCAAGTGCCGCAGAAGGATTGCAATCTCGTCGCACAGAACTTGCCAGCACAGGACCCATCGAAACAGGCAGCTTTCAAGACACACGCCCACGGTCGCTCCGAGAAGGATCGCGTTCGCCAACCAGCTTCTTTGGCCGCCAGTCTCCGCCTAAAATTGTCTCAGGCCCCATACGTCGTTCGCCTGAAAGCCGCCAAAGCGCAAACCGACCCTTCCCCATCGCACCCTCCGTGTCGGGGAGCGAGTCTCTCAACTCATCGGTGGCCTCAAAATCCTGGGGCAGGTGAAACCTATGCTCATTGAGGCATCACGTTCGAGACACCCTGATTTTTTGTGACCGGCGGCGGGTTCCATCTGCCGGTTAGTGCATCGGACTTCGGGGCATACAGACGCATGGTCAAGTTGAAGGCCCCCTTCGGGGCGGGGAGCCAATTGACTTCTTTGTCTGTGCCCGGGCTCTCGTTCTGGAAGTAAAGGTCAAGAGAGCCGTCCGTGTTATATTTGAACGGCATCCAGCTACTCACCGCGAACCGATTGAGGCCGTTTGCGACCTGAAACCCATCGCTGTCATAGAGCGTGATCGACCAAAAGGCATTCACCGGCGGCGTAGCGCCCATGTCGAAGTGGATCGAGTACTTATTCGCGCCATCGAGCGGCTTGCCGGTTTCGTCGCCCAGATTAAGCGGGTATATTGCATCTTCCGGTACGTTCGCACCGAGGCCAAGCTGTGCGACGACGGCGCGCTTGAGATAGTAGTTGCCGTACACCCCCATCGTGTCGGTGTTCATCGACCAGAAGTTGGCGACACTGGCAAGCGTCGGCACTTTCCATGCCATGAGTTGCCGCCCCGCTTCCGGCGCGGCCTCCAGCGCCTTCCTTACCACAGGATCGACCTTGCTGATGTCGAAGCTCTTGCCCGGCTCGATGCCGATCCGCTTCATCTGCGCGATAATCGGTTGATCGGTGAAGTGTGGCGGCTGCAGCTTGAGAAGCTCTGCCGCATAGGTGAAGTAGCTGCCGCCCTTCATGGTATCAACCTGAATTTTTGGCGGCGTCTTCATGTCGATGCTCGGATCGATTTTCACCTCGACCGGCTTGGGCGTCTTGCCCCACTCCGAGAGTGGCGTGATCTTGTAACCAGCTTGGATTTTGTGAACCGCATCGTAGTCCGCGGGACCGTCAGTCTTGGTGCGGCCAATGATCCAGACATAGGGAGTAGGTGCTTCGATTTGCGTAAACCCTGCCGGTACGGTTCCACTCCAGCCTCTGGGCGTAAGGAGGAAATTGCCCGCCTGTGTCCCCGTGGTGCGCCAACCGGGCGATGCAAAGACGTCCGTCCACATGTCGAGCATGGGCAGCAGGTAATAGCGCCCGCCCGTGTCCGGGACAGAGACGACCATCGGCTCCTTCGTGAGGTCGGCGTATCCAAAGGAATACAGCGTATCGAAATTGGGTCGCACGACCTGTCTCATGTCGGCAGTGGGAAAGGTCGGAACGCTAAACAACACGTTCATAGGCGCGCCGATCCCTTTACCGGGTTCCGACATTCGTCAGCTGCTTGCGCGTCACGTCCATGGTCACGAGCGGATAGAAATAGATGTAGGCATCCCTCGCGATTGATTGCGCTTCCTGTTCGGTGACGGCGCTTTGTGCGTGCGCGGCGAGTGAAAGGGCGGGACAAAGAAAAAGGCCGAGCATTAAGGCAACCGCGCTTCTACTCATGTTTTGCTCTCCCGGGCATAACCGCAGATTTCGGTGTGATCAGGGACGCTACCACGGGTCGGCGAGGCCCCGTCGGGTCAAAATGGGCATCGAGACAATTCCGCGTGATGCCCGCTTTGGGTCAAAAACAGACGTCGCGGAGCCGAGTGGTGACGTCTGCTTTCCCTCTAACGGTAGACGTTAATTTGTCACGCCCTGGACTTCGGCTTTGGGCGAGCAACAGAACTCTATATTGGCGATCCGCTCGCGGTCTTTATTTCAAATGACGATAAGACCGCGGTCAGCGCGATCGTAGCGGCACGGCCGCCGTGAGCCACGAGCTGACACACGCCTTGCACCCACAAAACCTTGCACCCACAAAATCTTGCACCCGCAAAACCTTGCACCCACAAAACCTTGCATCCACAAAACCTTGCATCCACAAAACCTTGCATCCACAAAACCTTGCATCCACAAAAGAAGCGTCTCACACAACTGTCATTCCTTTGAACCGCGATTGTCGATAAACTCAGCGCTGTGGACTGTGCCGGGAGGCGCTGTGGGCGACGGTGACGTTGTCACATCCGAGGGTGCCGGAAAGCTTCATTCCGAAGGGGCGGACGCTTTCACCACTTCTCCGGGGCTGCAACTAATTTACGAGACCGCACCGGTAGGCCTCGCTTTCTTAAGCCCTGATTGTCGCTACCTGATGATCAACCAACACCTGACGGAGATTTGCGGTCTTTCCATTGCCGATCATATCGGCCGTTCAGTGCGAGAAACCGTTCCGCAAGTCGCGGACCAAGTTGAACAAATCGTCAAGCAGATCGCGCTTTCGGGCAAGCCGATCGTTGGCGTGGAGGTGAACGGCCAACGTCCCGATGGATCGAATGTAGAGCGGGTCTGGATCACTTATTGGCATCCGCTAAAAGGCGAAAACGGCAACGTTATCGGCGTCAATGTCGCTGCCGAGGAAGTTACCGATCGCAAGCGCGCTGATGCGGAACGCTCAAGCATGCAGGAACGATTGCGTCGGCTCAACGAGACTCTCGCAGAACGCGTCGAGGCGGAAGCTCAGGAACGCGATCGGCTTTGGAGACTTTCTCAGGATCTTCTCGTAGTGACCGACACCGAACTTGGAACGATCCGTAACGTTAACCCTGCTTGGACCGCGGTGCTCGGCTGGACTGCCGACGATTTGGTGGGCAAGACGGGAGAATGGCTCATCCACCCTGACGATCGTGGACGTTCTCGGGAAGAGGTTGTTCGTTTGCAGAACGGACAGCCATCGCCCTACTTTGAAAACCGCGTCCAGTGCCGGGACGGCTCGTATCGGTGGCTGTCATGGCGCGCAATGCTTGATCGCTCATCGGTGTATGGCATTGCGCGCGACATCACTAGATTAAAGCAAGCGGAGGAGCAGTTGGACACTCTCCGGAGCGAACTTGCTCGGGTCTCTAGACAAACGACCATTGGCGCCATGACGGCGTCCATCGCTCACGAAATTAGGCAGCCACTGACGTCAATTGCGGCGAACGCGAACGCCGGTCTGAGGTGGTTAAATGCAGCTGGGCCCGAACTCGCTGAGGTACAAACGGCGTTGAGCCGCGTCATAAGAGACACTCGCCGTATCGACGAGGTTATTACAAGCATTCGGACAACGTTCGGAAAGAGGACCAGCGAAAGGAGTCCGCTGAACATTCCTGTGCTCGTTGGGGAGGTGCTCGCCCTAACCCAGCATGAACTGAATACTAAACAGATATTGCTTCGCAACAGGATATCGGCCGATCTTCCCGCTGTCGCTGGCGACCGCGTGCAACTGCAGCAGGTTCTTGTCAATCTCGTTGTTAATGCGGTCGAAGCGATGAGTGCGGTCACTGAACGAGAGCGTTGGCTTACGATCGATTCATGTGTCGATGGATCGGAAATAACCGTCAGCATAGCGGACACGGGAAGCGGAATTGAGCCAGGAAAGATTGCTCAAATATTCGACCCGTTCTTTACAACTAAATCCGAAGGGATGGGCCTCGGGCTTTTTATTTGCCGTTCGATCGCTGAAGCGCACGGCGGCCAACTGTCGATATCACCTAACGCACCGCTTGGTACTGTGGCTCACTTGACGCTGCCGTCCGCAGGGGCCGACGGAAACGGGTGACAGCGCAATGTCGGCCGTGGGTCACTCTCGTCATTTCGAGCTTGCGCGTTGCGGCCCACCCATGTCCGCTGTTGCTCCGATTGCTACCAATTTATTTTTGACGTCGGCAGTTGCGGCAAAGGGCCACCAACAGACATTGAACGACAAAAGCTTCTTGGCGATTCCCAAGCTTGCTCCGCACCTTCTCGTTCTCGCTTCCCTGAACCGCCGCGTCTTTTTTTCACGTCGGCTCCTCGCTCGAGCGGGCGTCCAGCTATCGTTCAGCCGGCGACTTGACCATGCGCATTTCGCCTTCCGGTGCTCGGGCAGACGATAGTGTCAAATGCCTCGCCTGAAAATCCGCGAGAATATGCGCACTGACCTCCAAAGCGGGGACCGGGCGGCCAAAGAAATAGCCTTGCGCCTGATCGCCGTTGATTTTGTCGAGATAGGCCGCCTGCGCGGCCGTTTCGACGCCTGCGACGGTCACTCGAATATTTAGCTCGCGTCCGAGGGAGATGATTGTTTTCACTATCGTGCTGGCATCGTGGTTGGAGCCCTCGAAGCCCTGCATGAAAGTGCGATCGATCTTGATTTTGTCGAACGGGAACCGCCATAAATAGCTCAGACTCGAGTATCCGGTGCCGAAGTCATTCATTACAATGGCGACGCCGATCGCCTTGAGGGCCACGAGCTCGGCCATGATAGCCGGCGAATTGCCGAGCAACAGAGTTTCGGTGATCTCGAGCTCCAGCCGGTGCGCTGCGAGGCCGGTCTCCTTCAGCGCGGCTGTTACTACGCCGCTTACCCCTGCCGCAAATTGCGCCGGTGAAAGATTCACCGCTACGACCAGGTGCTCCGGCCAGGTCGCTGCCGTGCGGCACGCCTCCCGCAACACCCAAGCGCCGATCTTGTCGATCAGCCGTAAGTTCTCGGCGACAGGGATAAACTCCAACGGCGGGATGAGCGTGCCGTTGTCGGTTTGCAGGCGTATTAGTGCCTCGAAGCCGATCAGGCGGCGGTCCGATATTTGAAACAGCGGCTGGTAGTGCAATTCGAACCGATCATACATCACTGCGTCACGAATGATCCGCTCAAGCCTGCCTCGCGCCTCCATCTCGGCGTCCATTTCGGGCAGGAAGAAGCGGATGCAATTTCGGCCCTCGCTCTTCGCCCGGTACAGCGCGAGATCGGCACTTTTTAACATCCGCTCGGGATTGGTCCCGCCCTCTGGCGCCAATGCGACGCCGACGCTCACCGTCGCGATGATCGTGTGCTCTCCCAATTCAATTGGCGCTATCACGGCATGGATGATACGCAGCGCCAGACCCTCAGCCTGATCTCTGTTTTTGACACTGGTCTGTACGATGACAAACTCGTCACCGCCAAGCCGGGCCACGATGTCGTCGGTGCTGACTACCTCTTGCAGCCGTTCGGCGACAATCTTGAGCAGAAAATCTCCGCCGTCGTGCCCAAGCGTGTCATTGACGTTCTTGAAGCGATCAAGGTCGATGAAATGCACGGCGACGCCGCTGTGCTCCAATACTGTGCGGTCGAGCACGTCGCTCAATTTTTCGATCAACAGAATTCGGTTCGCGAGGCCGGTGAGCGCGTCGTGATGCGCCATATAGGCGATCTGCTCTTGCGCCTCCCGCCATTCGGTAATGTCGTCGAAGGTCGAGACCCAGCCACCCCCCGATTGCATCGGCTGATCGTTGACACGAAGCGTCCGCCCTGCCGATGTCTTGATGATCTTGGTGCTCGGTTTACCCTCGCGCGCATCTGCGAGTATGCGCCCAAACACTTGGTCCGCGTTGCTGGCGTCCTCTCCGACCGAATTCCGGTATTTGATCAATAGATCGAGCAGCGACACGCCCCTGAGCGAGGGCGTCGATAAACCCATCATCGTGGCATAGCGGTCGTTGCACAGCACAATGCGGCCGGCGGCGTCGAACATGCAAAGACCCTGCGACATGGTTTTAAACGCGGTGTCGAGCAGGATTTCCCGCTGCCGCAGCTTCCGCTTCAAGTGCAGATCGATCAATGCCGCAGCGGTGAGCGCGCTTGCCAACAAACAGACAACGCCGGCAAGCGCGAGGACCAGCCAATCGTGCTCGATCGTCAGGAAAGTGTACGCTTGTAACATCTGACTATTGAGCTCTCGCCGCAAACTATACGACGCGTCTCATAGCTTTTTGGATTACCGATGCATTGTTCCGCTGTTCATAGCTAACGAATTGCCCAGTGAATGATCGAAACTGGACAGTCCGATCAGTAAATTAGCCGCGTTGCCAACATTGTGACCGCAACGCTGTGTTTCGCTTGCGCTGTTTCGGCGGCGGGTTAAGTTCGTGGTCAATCTGCCACGTCCAAACAACATAAACACAGGAGGATTTGGCGTGTTTGAGGTGTATCTCGATCCTGCCACCATTAACAGCCGCAAAGTGCTGGCGGGTTTGGAGCTGGTCGGCATGCCTTATCACGTCAACCTCGTGAATTATTTCGCCGGAGCGCACAAACAACCGCCCTATACCGACCTCAATCCAAACGGCGTGCTGCCGGCGGCCAAGGACGGCGACTTCACGCTGTGGGAATCCGACGCGATCCTGCAATACGCCGCCGATGCGAGGGGTGCCGACAAGCACTACCCTAAGGATCTCAAGAAGCGCGTCGATATCAACCGTTGGCTTCTCTGGGAAGCCGCGCATTGGCAGCCGAGCTGCTATGTCTTCTTCATCGAGAACGCCGTGAAGCCGGTAATCAAGGCGCCGACCGACAAGGCGGCGCTGGAAAAAGAGACGCCGAACTGGCGGCGGCTGGCGGCGGTGCTCGATGCGCGTTTAGCGAAATCGAGATGGCTCTCCGGCGACACGGTGACCATCGCCGACATTGCCGTGGCAGCACCAATGCACGTGCACGAGAAGCAGGCCCTCCCGCTCGACGACTTTCCGAACATCCGCCGCTGGATTGCCGATGTCGAGAAGCTGCCGTGCTGGCAGAAGACGCAAGGCGCGGTTGAGGCGGCGTTGCAGCCGCACTGATCGAGTGGAGCAGATGACAGCCACCGACGTCAAATCGACCCTCAACTACACGCGCGACACCGGCGTGGAACCGGAAGTCTATTTCTACGAGCCGCCGCCCGGCACGCAATGGCGGATGTCGGGGGATGACCCTCACGAAATGACGATGCACGACGGGTGGGGTCGCGTTGGGTCTTTCTCGCTCGACCGCGAGGGTTTCGCCCTTCGCGAATTCCACGCGCCGTTCGCGCAATGGGACGATGATGCGGCGATCCGTGCGCAGCTTTATGGTTACGTCGAACAATTCGTAAAGCGCGAAGTTGGCGCCCAGCGCGTAATCATCTTCGATCATACGATCCGCACACAGGCCAATCTGGCCCAAACGCGCGCCGAGCACGCAACCTCGCGGCGCGCGCCGGTCATGAACGTGCATTGCGATTACACCCCGAATTCGGGGCCGCTGCGCCTGCGCCAACTATTGCCGAAAGACGCTGATGGGCTGTTAAAACGGCGGGTTGCGTTCTACAATTTTTGGAAGCCGCTGCGGCGCACCGTCGAGGAACGTCCGTTGGCGATGTGCGACGTCACCTCTTCGACCGAGGACGATTTCATCACCATGAAGCTGCGCTATCGCGACCGCGACGGCGAAATCTTCGTCATGCGATACTCTCCACAGCACCATTGGTGGTACTTCCCGCGCATGACGTCGGAGCACGCGATCGTGCTCAAGACCTACAATTCGGCGACCGACGGCCGCGCACGCTTCATCGGACATTGTGCGTTCATCGATCCCAATACGCGCCCCGACGCGCCGATGCGCGAGAGCATCGAAATCCGCACCATGGCGTTTTTCTAGGAGCTTTTTGTGGATGACTTCGGCACCGGATGCTCAAGTCTGGGCCATCTGGCAATTCCCATTCGACAAAATCGCGATCGAATTGCAGTTTCATGCAAAGCTTCGAGAAAAGGGTGGCTACGCAAGGAAGGTTGCTCAGGACCGAATTGCTGGCAACGAAGTTGGTTGGGCGTGCGCA
>CAWHHX010000017.1:0-35339 GCA_963829395.1 uncultured Alphaproteobacteria bacterium
AAGTCGCCTTCGCGGCCGCGCGTTTGCGCGATCCTCAACCGCTAGCGCAGGCGCAAAAAAGTGGCTGTGCGGCTGCAACTTTATCAAACAGAAGTGACGTTTTGACTAAAGCACCTCATGCTCTGGATGGCCGGCTGATGTCGAGTTTAGTGTGGATGCGCACGTCCCAACGAGAGGTCGCCGCTGCGGCTCCGCGTTTCATCGTGGATCTATGTGCGCAGTGACTTGAACGCGGCACGAACGTCGGACACGAAGAACGCCGGCTGCTCCCACGCCGCGAAGTGGCCGCCTTTGGGAAGCTTGTTGAAGTAGATGAGCTTGGGAAACGCCTTCTCTACCCAACTGCGCGGAGCTGCGTAGATTTCGTCCGGGTAGACGCTCACGGCTACCGGGATTTGGACGTTTTTGGGTGCGAAAAACCCCAGTTTGTTTTCCCAGTAGAGACGAGCCGAAGAGACCCCTGTGTTGGTCAACCAGTAAAACGTGATGTTGTCGAGGATGTCGTCGCGCGTGAGACCTTCGGTCTTGCCGTCGAACACGCGTGTCATCATCGCATAGCTGCTCGCGTCGTGGTCGAGGATCCAGCCGGCGAGGCCGACGGGTGAATCCGCGATCCCGTACAGCGTCTGTGGACGATTGCCCATCTCCTGGGCGTAGGCCAAGCCGTGCGCGTAGAAGAACACCAGCTGATCGTACGCATGCCGTTCGTCGGCTGAGAGACCGGGTGGGGCCGGCGCGCCCGCCAAAGCTGCCTTGTCGATGTCGGGTGGAACCGCGCCCGGCATGTTGGTGTGAATGCCGAGCAATCCCGGCGCCGCTTTTGCGCCCATGAGCTGTGTGATGAGGGCACCCCAGTCGCCGCCTTGCGCCACATATTTCGTATAGCCAAGGCGCTTCATCAACTCGGCCCAAGCGCGCGCGATGCGCTCGGGGCCCCAGCCGGCCGTGGACGGCTTGCCGGAGAATCCGTAGCCGGGCAACGACGGAATGACCAAGTGGAACGCATCCGATGCGTGTCCGCGATGGGCCTCCGGATTCGTCAGTGGCTCGACGATCTTGAGCTGCTCGATGACGGAGCCGGGCCATCCGTGCGTGACGATCATGGGCAGCGCGTGCTCATGCTTCGAACGAACGTGAATGAAATGAATGTCGAGCCCGTCGATCTCGGTGATGAAATGCGGCAAGGCCTTCAGTTTGGCCTCGCACTTGCTCCAATCGTAATCTTTGCCCCAATAATCCGCGAGTTTCTAAATCGTCGCGAGCTGGACGCCTTGCGTTGCATCCGTGACCGTTTCCCGCTCGGGCCATTTTGTTGCGTTGACGCGTCTGCGCAAGTCGGTGAGCTCTGCTTCCGGAAAACTCACGTGGAATGGACGGATCGCGTTGGCTTCGGTCTTGGTCATTCGCAAATCTCCCTGGTTCGTTGGTTTGGCCGAGCCGAAAGTTCAATGCGTGGGAACTGCCGCGATTGTGGAAGGTCTCACAGCTGTCATCGTGGAAACTTCTACGAAGAGATTGTCGGGCCGGCTGACGGTCGTGCTTGTAGCTGGACGCGCTGTCTGGACGTACGACGACATTCGACGCTGATTGTTGCTGTGGGTTTATTCGACCCCAGATGTCCAACCGAACTCGTGCAAAACAACGATCCTAAGCGATCTCTGCAATTCGTGCAGCGTGGTTGAGCTCAAGGAACAGGTGCGTAGTGAGCGAAAACGAAATCGCGAGCTTTGGCAGGCTCGTGGCAGGCGAAACAGGTTTTGTGCAAGGCCTCGTCGCCAGGTTTCCCGTCCCTAAAGTCGCCGAACCCCCAGCCGCCCGTCGCGGCGTATTTTTTTGAGTCCTTGACCATAAACTGAACATTGACTGCGGACCCGACGACGAAAGATTGAGCGCCGGGGAATGCTCCAGCCAGGATTTTGTTGTTGTCGTCGGACGGGACGCGGCTCCAATGCAGCGCGGCAATGATTGCACCGTCCGGGAACGGGATTTTGCCTTCCTTAAACGCTTTGATCGCTATCTCGTTGCCGAGTTGGGCGCGCAACTGGTCGAGCTTGTCTGTCACCAACTGGTCCACGGCGATCAATTTCCAATCGCGGTATCCGGCTGGGATTGTGACACCGTAGATCGGCGACGCATTGCTCTGCGCGGTGGGCCTTGTGACGTGCAGAGTACAAAGCGCGACAACGGCGCAACCGCCTAAAGCAAGAGAGTATTTCAGACCGCTCGTCGTGGCATGAAGCATGACCGTCTCCTCGGGACAGGCGCGACAAAAAACCTCCTGGAAATTTGCCGGATTGTAGCGGCGCGGGAGATCGGGTTCAATTGTGCGACAGTATCGAGCGACACTTTGAGTTCGGCCTAAATAGCGCGTCGTCATCCCGGTAACGCGACGCACATGCGATCGGCGGCTTCGCGTGGCCGCCGATCCGCTGTTGTTTGGAGTTAGTTGACGCGATAGACGACCGGGCAGTTGACGATAAAGCCGACCGGCCGCAGGTCGCCGCCGTCGAGGCTCTTGATGAAGCCTTTCGATGCCATGTTCTCGATGTGGATCGCGTCGGTCAGGCGTGAGCGATAACCTTTTTGGATACGGGTCGCGACGGACCTGTGTCCGGCGCATTCACTGATGATCGGACTTTCATGTCAGATTCCCTTGCTGTGTGTTGTGCGAGCCGAAGGTTTTTCAACTCAGGCTGCGTTTTCGGTTGCCGGACGAACGGTCTTTCGTCCCAAAAGGGACAAAAGACTTCCGCTCCGGTCAGCGGGTTACGGTGACCGAATTCGTTATTTGCTGGAGAAAGCTTGGCGCCGCCGCTGCCGGTCGCGCGGCAATTCTCACGCTCCGGCGACGGCGGCGCGTCTAAGCTTCAATCTGAGTTTGTATCGCCGCGCGACCGGAAGGTTGCCGTTAGGCGGCGGCCTGAAGCTTCCGCAAGGCCGGAATCAGCTCTTGCGGATCGGGTCGGCGCGTGTAGTCCGGATTGACCTCGGCGTAGAGAATCGTGCCGTCTTTGGCGATGACGAAGCGCGCCGGCATCGGCAGCGTCCAGCTCGGGTCGCCGTTGACGATGGCGAGGTCGTTCTTGAAGCCATTCCGATAGAGGTCGATGAGATAGTCGGGGAGCTTGTAGCGAAGACCGAAGGCCGCCGCGACCTCGTTTCCCGGATCTGACAGGATCGGGAAGCTCAGATTGTTCTCGCGCTTCGAACGGCGGCTGTTCGCGGCGGTTTGCGGCGAGATCGCCAACAGCGTGACGCCGTATTTTTCGAGTTCGGGCCGCGCGGCCTCAAGCGCCTGAAGATCCATATTGCAGTAAGGACACCAGACGCCGCGGTAGAAGGTCAGCGCCAGCGGTCCGCGGGACAACAGTTCGGCTGAAGAAACCTCGTTGCCTTCGGAATCCCGCAGCAAGAAAGCGGGTGCCTTGTGTCCCACTTTGGCCGCGCGCTCGGCAGCACCAGAGGCGACGAGTTCTGCAGTCGCGCGGCGCATCGGCTCATGAATGGAAGCCGGGGCATTGAACGGCGGTCCGCCAGCCTCGAAATTTTTCTTGAAGGCGTCCAACTTGTCTTGAAGAGACATGATCATCCTCTCATTTGGCAGCTTCGATGCGGCAAAATTGCCTATGGAGGGTCCGTTGCCGTAGGGCGGCTACGGCAATAGCATCCATTCCACGGAGGAATGGTCATTGGATCGCCTGTCCGCGATGGAGACGTTTGTCCGCGTTGTCGATACCGGCTCATTTTCGGAGGCGGCGCGGCAGCTTAGGATAGGCCAGCCGGCGGTGTCCAAAGCGATCGCCGGGCTCGAAGAGCGGCTCGGCACGCGCTTGTTGCTGCGGTCCTCCCGCGGACTGGCGACCACGGAAGCGGGCCGGAATTTTTACGAGCGCGCCAGGCGCGCAATCGAGGAGGCGGACGGGGCGGATATCGCCGCACGCGGAGCGGCGGCGGGGCTGACGGGGCGGCTGCGGTTCAGCGCTGCTGTCACATTCGCCAGACTGCACATCATCCCGCATTTGCCGTCGTTTCTGGCGCGGCATCCGGCCGTAACGATCGAGGCGGTGCTCGACGATCGCACTGTCAACCCCATCGAAGAAGGAATTGATGTGACGCTGCGCATGGGGGAGCTGGCCAATTCGACCCTGATCGCCCGCCGGCTCGGCCGGCGTCGCCGACTCGTCGTCGGAGCGTCTTCCTATTTCGCCGAGGCCGGCGAACCGCTTGCCCCGGCCGACCTGTCCCG
Source organism: uncultured Alphaproteobacteria bacterium (assembly GCA_963829395.1). Lineage (GTDB taxonomy): Bacteria > Pseudomonadota > Alphaproteobacteria > Rhizobiales > Xanthobacteraceae > BOG-931. Next base: position 4,247 of record CAWHHX010000017.1, read on the forward strand.
GCATCGCGCGGTCACCCACGGGCGCGGTGGCGGCAGCGAGAGCTGGACCTTTCGCAAAGGTGCCGCCGAGGTTGACGTGACCCTGAACGACCGCCTGCGCATCAGCGCGGCGGAAGGCGTGCGCGAAGCGGTGTTCGCGGGCTTTGGGATTGCGGTCAGCACCGAATGGATGTTCGAGCGCGAATTGGAAAACGGTATTGTCAAAGAGGTCCTGAGCGACTGGTCGTTGCCGCCGATCGACCTTTGGGCGCTATTCTCGACTGGCCGCCGGGCCAGCGCAAAAGCCCGTGCGTTCGTCGACTTCATCGAGACCATCATCGCCAAGTCAAGTCCGCTTGAGCGTGAGGACGACAAGGCTGGGCAGTCTCCGTGAGACCAACGGGCGCGATCGGCCGCGCGCAGCGCGGTTCGTCGCTACCCATGAGGCGCGAGCGGTTCGCAAGGATTTATTTCGCGAACAGCCGCATGGCGTCGTCCGCCAAGACGCCGCCGGTGATGGTGATCGGTGCGAAAGGCGCCTTGGCGGCGACGTCGGCGCTTGAGAGCATGATCTGATCGATCTTGGTGGCCAGTTGCTGCACCGATGCGGCAAACACCAAACGGCCGACGTGACACCACAGGATCGCGCCCATACACATCGCGCACGGCTCGCCGGACGTATAGAGCGTACTGCCCTTGATGGCGGCGCTGCCATGGGTGACGAGGCAGTGGCGAATCGCCATCATTTCCCCATGCGCGGTCGGGTCGCCGTTGGTCTTTCCGAGGTTACGCCCGCGCGCCAGAACCTGCCCGTCGCGGACGATCACCGCGCCGAACGGAAAATCGCCCCGGCGGGCTTCATCGAGAGCCATGCGCATAAATCGTTCGTCGTCGGCTGGCAAGTCCGTCGCGGCGACCACGGGACCCGCGGACAGCAATGCCACGGACGCCAATGCCGTGATCACGCGTCGCCGGCTGTGCAGGAGGGCGGTGGACGTGGAATCGCAACCATCGTGGCGGCAGGTCATGACGAACTCTCCGAGGGGTTCGAGCGCTTGCGTCCAATTCTACCCGACTTACGGGTCGATGCGGCAGCATTTGCGTATCAGAACCGGCTGGGTGCGGCGTTGCCGAAAGGCGACTGTGACGGTATCGTTGCTGTCGCGCCCGATTGGCGCCAAGGCGACGGGCTGGTAATTGCCAGATGATTTTTGCGTGACCGTTCCGCCGTGCGCGACGTGAATTTGTCTGCGGGACATCCGCGCCAGGGGTATCGGCCGTCATGGTCCGCTTGCTGGTCCTCATCGGCTTAGCTCTTATCTCGGTTCCTGATGCGTCGGCGGCGGCCGCCCGCCGTGTGGCGCTCGTGGTCGGCGCCGGCGAATACGCGCACGCGCCGGCGCTCGGGCACACGCTCGGCGATGCGCGCGACGTAGCGGCCGCGCTGAGCCGGCTCGAATTCGACGTCGATCTTGTCCTCGACCCCGATCGTGCCGCGCTGGAGGCGGCTGTCCGCCGCCTGGGCCAAAAATCGCACGCCGCGGACGCGAGCCTGTTCTATTTTTCCGGCCATGCGCTCGAGGCTCAAGGCGTCAATTGGCTGTTGCCGGTTAGTGCCGACATCAAGAGCGACGACGATCTTCGCTTCGAAGCCCTCGATTTGGCGGCGATCATCGGCCTGATCGAGAACAAGGCGCGCGTCTCGCTGTTGTTCCTCGACGCTTGCCGCGAAGATCCGTTCAAGCAGCGGCTCGGCTTTTCGCGTGACATACCGCGGGCGGGACTGGCGCCCGCGCACGTGACCGGAAGCGGCACCTTTCTTGCCTTTGCCACGGCGCCCGGAATGCTCGCCGCCGACGGCAGCGGTGCGCACAGCCCGTTCACCGCAGCGCTGTTGAAATTCATCGAAACCCCAGGCCTCGAAGTGCGCCAGATGATGTCGCGGGTGCGCGGCGAGGTCGAAGCGGTGACCGACGGCAAGCAAATTCCATGGGACAGCTCGAGCCTGCGCGGCGATTTCTTTTTCGACCCGAAGACCACCGGTGAAAAAGTCATTCAGGCCATCAACGGGCCTAATCCGCAGGTCGACCTCGACGCGCTGTTCTGGGAGTCGGTGAAAAACAGCAAAAACCCGAAGGACTTCAGCGCCTATTTGTTGAAATTTCCGCAAGGCGTGTTCGCCGAGATCGCGCGCAATCGCCTGGCCGAGCTGAACGTGGCGCCGCCGGCGATCGCGTCGGCAAATCCGAAGGTGCTCAACGTCCTGGCGATCTTGGGGGCGCCTGCCAGCCAGAAAAACCGCGACGAGGTGGCGGCGTCGTATCAGGCGGGCGGGCCGCACAAATCGCTCGCCGTCAATATAGCGAATGGCGGGGCCAGTTGGGTCACTGGGCAGGACAGCGAGGCAGCCGCCGAAGAAAGCGTGCTCGAGCGCTGCGAGGTCAGCCATGCCGGACCATGCGTGTTGGTCGCCACCGATGAAGACATGAAATATGCGAGCGGCGATCCGGTCACGCCGCGCCCAATGCCGCGGGTGCACTATGCCGGATCGTTCAATCCCGAGCGTATTCCATATCTCCCGGCGGATGTGCGCCGGCGGCCCGATGTCGTCGGCTATGGCTCGGCGCCGAATTTCAAGGCGGCCGCCTATCATCCCGTCGGGCGGATCTTCATCATCACCGGCGCGCCAAACCAGCAAGCCGCCGAAGAGCTGGCGCTGGCGGCCTGCAACAACGATCCATCCCGTCAGAATAAGACCGCGCCGTGTTATTTGTACGCGGCCAACATGGATGTCGTGCTGTCGCGTCTTTCGCGGACGCCGATTGCGGCCGCCGCCACGGCCGCTGACACCCCTGTGGTCAAGCCACCGGTAGCCGAACCGGTCAAGCCAGCGCCGGCCGTCGTCGCCACCAAGGAAGCAGTGCCGCTGCACGACGCCATTGTCGCGCAGCTCGAGCGGGCGTTGCCGGCAATGACGGCGGAATCGCGCGATCTGACCGCCAAGACCTACGCGTCGGCGCCGCCGCACAAGGCCTTGGTGCTGCGCCCGAGCGGCGGAACCTATCGCTTTGTCGGCTGGCCATCGGCGGAAGGCGTCGAGCAGGCGACATTGGAGGGCTGTCAGATCTATTACGGCAGCCCGTGTGCGCTCTTGGCGGTCGACGATGTGTACCGCGCGGATCCGGCCGGCAACCTCGCCATGCGCGACATGCCCCAGGTTCACTATATCGGTCCGTTCGCCGCGGACCGGATCCCTCTTATCGCGGCGACCGTCCGTGTCCGCGCCGATGTTCAAGGCTATGCGACGGCGCCGGATGGCAAAGCTATGGCCCTGCATCCCTGGGGGCAGATCTACACGGTCACCGGCGCTCCCAATCAGAACGAAGCCGAGACCCGCGCGCTCGCGGCGTGCAACGGTGATTCGGCGCGTAACGGGCAGGGCGGGCCTTGCTATCTCTACGCGTCGGCCAATCTGGTTCTGCTCGATAAGCGTTACCGGCAGCCGATCACGGCGCCGGTCGTGCCGGTCGGCACGCAGCCGCCCGCTCCCGGTCCAGTGGCGGCGGACGATGCCGCGCTCAAAAACTCGCTGCTGCAAAGACTGACCACGCAAACCCAGGCGGTGGTTTCGGTCCTTCGCGACTATCTGAATTTGAAGTCCGCGCATCGCGCCATCGCCGCCCACGGCGCGACGGTGGTGACGAGTTTGGGGTCGGCCCAGGTCTTGGCTGAAGTTTTAGCACTCGAGCGGTGCCAACTCCTTCAAGGCGAGCCCTGCGCGCTGATCGGCAGCGATCGGGACGTTGCGCCGGCTTCGCCGCCGCCCGGAAGCAAGTGGGCGGTGCGCAGCATGCCGCGTCTCGCCTACGCGGGCGCCTACGACGCGCACATGATTCCCGCCATTGACGACGCATTGCGCACCCGGCCCGATGTCACCGGATATTTTTTGGCGCCGTGGCCGAAGGCGATCGCGATCAATATCGGCAGCATTGTCGTCATAACCGCGGCCAGAGTCAGTCCGACGCAGAAAACCGCGCGCTCGCCAATTGCGGTACCGGTTGCTTGTTGTACGCGGCGGGAAATCAGGTTGTCCTGCCGCAACGCCTGAACGCGCCACGCCCGCTGGGAAAAACGATCGCGGATGTCCTTTCCTATGTCCAAGGCAGCGAGCAGGGGCCGAAGACCGCCGCGCAATACGCCAAAGGCAAAGAGCACAAAGCCATCGCCACGCTACCGGAAACCGCGCGCACATTTTCCTGGACCGGAGCTTCCGCATTGAACAACGCGGAATCGCTGGCGCTCGAAGCCTGCGGCCTGCAATACAACAGGCCCTGCCTCACCGTTGCGGCCGACGATACCTTGCGCCTCGGCGACCCGTTCGCGGTGGAGCGCCACACCGCGCAACGCTTGGCCTATCAGGGCCCTTACCGGCCCGACATGGTGCCGCTGTTTTCGTCGCCGCCCAACGAGGCGCTTGAGTACGCCAAGATGCGCGAGCCAAAGGCGATGGCGATCCGCCCGGCGGGTCCGAAAATCGCGATCGCGACCGGCGCCACTTTGGCCGAAGCCGAAGCCCGGGCGCTGTCGCAATGCTCGGTGGCCGATTCGCCGTTCCCCTGCTTTCTCTACGCCGCCAATCAGGCGACCATCCTGCCGCAGCGACGCACGGAGGCGCAGCAATGAGGCGTTTGTCGATTTTGGTGTTGGGCTCACTCTTTGTCACGGCGCTGTGGCCGGTGAGCGGAAGGGCGCAAGGCGCGATCATCCAGACGCTCGACGACCTGCAACTGGTGCCGACGCCTCCGGAATTTCGCGGCGTGCTGCCGGCGCGGATCGATCTGTCGGCGACTGTTCCGCCGCCGGGCGATCAGGGGCCGACCGGAAGCTGCACGTCATGGGCAGCGACCTATGGCGCCGCCTCGCAGGCCGGCCGGCGCGCTGCCTTGGGGCCGTCGCTACGGCTGAGCCCGTCTTTCACCTACAACAAGGTGTCCCGCGACACCCTTTGTCAGGCCGGCACCTCGGCGGGGGCGACGCTCGACATGTTGCGCGACGTCGGCGCGCTGCCGCTCGAGGAATATGTTTTCGACGCCGGCTGGTGCGGCCGCGGGCCGACCGACGCGGAGCTGCAACGCGCGGGCAAGTATCGGATCAAGAGCTGGGCCAAGTTCGACGCCAGAGTGGTCGAACTGGTCAAGGCGCAATTGGCGCGTGGCGTGCCGGTGGTGTTCGACATGCGGCCGACCCCTCAATTCATGCAGTTCAAGGGCGACGGCGTCCTCGACATTCCGGGCGTGATGAGCGGGTTCGGTCACGCCATGATCGCGGTCGGCTACGACGATGCCCGCAACGCCTTCCGCATCCAGAATTCGTGGGGCCGCAGCTTCGGCGAGGGCGGCTATGCCTGGTTGTCGTACGAGTTTTGGACCCGCAACGTGCAAGTCGGCTACGTGATCGATTGACGCCAGCGCTGGGTTTTCATTCGTCACGGCGTCGGCCGCGTTCGCCGTCGGGCAGGCTGACAAAAATCAGCACGCCAAGGATCATCATGGTGAAACGGAAGGCGGCCTCCTGCCCATTCCAGGTGCGCGATTGCCACATCGCGAAATACTCGCCGGCCACCACCTGGAAGCCGAAGAACCACAGGCCAAAGCCGGCTGTGAGGCCGGCCACCGCCCAGACCTTGGCGCGATTGAAGGCGTCGGCCGTTGCGCGAAGCCGCGTCAGTAACATCACGGTGCCGATGGTCAGCAGCAGACACGTCAGTCCCTCTGCCGCGATGATCGCCGCATAAGCGGCCTGCCACAGGCGCGGATCGGTGATCGCGCGGTCCATCAACGCATTGCCGGGGAACGTCGTGTCCATGCTCAAGACGTGGCGGGTGAACTCGTAGTTCGAGTCGTAGTCGAGGATGTTGTCGTAGGTGACGACGAACGCGAAAGCGGCGAGCGCAGCGAGCATCACGATCTTGGCGAGACGGATAATGAGCATGCAGAATAGATCCTTGGGCATGATACCCGAATAAGCCTGCCCTGGACTCGAACCGGGTGGAAGCCGGTATTCGGAAATTATCACGTCCAACGCAGTGTCCAGACCATTGAGCGTGCGAACAAGCGGAACGCGACCGAGCGGTCGCGCGGCGCATTTTGAGCGCACCTGCGCGATGAACTACAGCGGGAATAGCCGCGATAATTCCTGGAAGTGGCAAGCAGGCTGAAGGCGTTGACGACGGCAACGCTCGCACGGTCCTTCGGGCTGATGGTCTAGCCGCGCCGTTGCGCCGGCGCGGTGTTTGCGTCAGGCCGAGCGTTCTTATCCAGCGCGTTGAGCGCCTCCTGCAGCACCTTGCGGACGTGCCCCGCATTGTCGGCGTCGATCATGTTGGCGTTGAGATACAGATCGAGCCCGGTCACGTGCTCGCTGAAGACATGAATGGTTTCGCCGGCGGCGCCGAGAATGCCGCTCACGTCGTAGGGCACGACGTCGCGGCTGATCCCTTTCATGGTGATGGGTTGCAACTCCCGGGCGACGATGATGTCGCGCACCAGTGCGTAGGTTTCGTAGCTGATGACGATGTGGCCCGGCTCGGCGATCGATTGCAGGCGGGCGGCGAGGTTGGCTTCGGCGCCGATGATTGTGTAGTCCATGCGGTCGTCGCTGCCGAAATTCCCGACATTGCAGTACCCGGTGTTGACGCCCATGCGCACGCGGAACGGGTGCTCGATGCCGGCGTTGCGCCATTGCGCGTTGAGGCCGGCGATCCGGTCCTGCATCTCGATGGCCATGCGCAGGCAGGCCTTGGCGTCCTCGGCGTCGCCCTTGGTTTCCGGATCGCCGAAGAAGATCAGCATGGCGTCGCCGATGAACTTGTCGATCGTGCCGCCATGGACCAGGGCGATCTTCGACATTTCGGTGAAATACTCGTTGAGCAATTCGGTGATCTGCTCGGGCTGCAGCCGCTCGGTGGTGGCGGTGAAATCCTTGATGTCGGAAAAGAAGATCGTCAGCCTTTTCCGTTCGGTGTGAATGGTGACGTCCTTTTGTCCGCTGAAAATGCTCTTGTAGATTTGCGGCGACAGATAGCGCGAGATTTTCATCGACAACGCGGCGAGGAAATCGTTGGCGGTTTCAAGCTCGGTGTTCATGCCCTGGATCAGCGCGGCCTGGCGGCGCTGCAAGGCGATGAAGAGAAAGCCCACCGCCGCCATGAGAAAGAAATAGGCCAAGAGATACTTGAACGCGAACAGGTCGGTCGCCGATCGGCTGACGTGATGGTAACCTCCTGAAGGCCGCGCACGTCGCCGACTTTCCAGTCGCGCTTCGGGACTTTCCGGATGGGCGTTGTGGCAGGCGACACAGGCGCGTGGCCATGACGACCGGCGCGACCAGGCGGACCTGATCCACCGAGAGGGAGCTCGAGTCGAGGCAGAGCGTCTGATTGGGATTCTCGCGCAAGCGGCGAAGCGCGTCGGCTTCGAACTCATCCAACGGATGCGGCGCGCGGTTGGCGAACGGATAATCCGATACGAAGCGATAGGTGATGTTGTGCTGCCGCTCGCTGATGACTCGGCCGAGCTCGAGCGACAGCGTCGCCGGAATCGGAATGGCGCCCGGGAAGTCTTGGTAATTGTGCACCACTTTGGTGGCGACGCCCGGCGCGGCGAGGATGCGGCCGACGACGTTGCTGGCATAATAGCCGCGGACGCTGGCGATGATGGAATTCAGGTCGCTCGCCTGCCGCGTCAGGTTCGTTTCAGCGAGATTGGTCAGGTCGAGCCATACCGCGACCGGCAGTCCGACCAGGAGCAACACCACGAGCAGGAGGAGAACATGGCCGGTCTTGCCGCCGAAGGAGTTCTTCATCGTTTTGGTCCCGGTGTTCAGTCTTGCTGCAGCCTTGCTGCCAACCCTGCCGCCAGTCGCGATGCAGTCCTGGCCGCATGAGCGGTCGACCGGGCTCCTTTGCCACAACACTTGCTAACAAAGCGATTTTCTTGCCGCCGTGTTTAAATCCAATCCTTCCATTTGAACCAAATAAGCGGCAACAGAGCGGTGATGACGACCATCGCCAGGGCGTAGGGATAGCCCCAGGTCCAGTCGTATTCCGGCATGTTCTTGAAGTTCATGCCGTAGACGCCGACGACCAGCACCGGTGGAATGCCGACGACCGAGGCGATGGTCAGGACCTTCATCACCTCGTTCTGGTCGATGTTGATAATGCCGCTCGCGGCATCCTGGAGAAGCTGCACGCGGTTCACCAGGCCTTCGCCGAACTGGACCAGCGAGGCGATGTCGGAGCTGACGATCTGCAGCCGGTTCGCCACGTCTTGCGCGATCCATTCGCGACAGTGTTCGCTCGAAAATTTCGCCATGCGGTCGAGGCACACCAGGTTATATTGAACACGCGCCATGCGCTCGCTGGTGCGGCCGGTGCGGATCATGAGCCGGCGCAGCTTGACGGTTTCGTGGGACAGCTTTGCCTGCTTCGGCTGCTCCGGCTTGAAGATGAGATGCGAGGCGTCGTCGAGATCGTGCGAGCTGGTTTCGAGCAGATCCGCGACGCGGTCGACCAACGCCTCGAGCAGGCGGACGAAAGCGTGCGCCGGGTCGATTTTTTCGCCGGTTTCCAGTTCCGTGATCACCGTATGGAACGCCGTCAGCTTTGCCGAGCGCACCGTCAGCAGAATATCCTTGTTGAGAACGAAGCCGGTCGGCACCAGCACCCAAGGCTCGTCGTCGACGGCGAACAGCAGCGGCGCCGTCATATAGAGCGTTTCGCCCTCCATGCGCAGCCGGCTGGTGGTCTCGATTTCGACCAGTTGGTCCTTGGTCGGTACCCGCAGTCCGAAGGCTTCCTCGAACGCCGATCGTTCCGCTTCGGTCGGATCGAGCAGATCGACCCAAATGGCGGTCTTCAACGAATTGGCTTTGGGACGATGGGTTGGATAGGCGCCGAGCATGCTTGGCCGTCCGATCGGTGCAGCGAATGTTGAATGACGAATGGGGAGTGAGCGCTGCGCGCAGCATAGCGGCGGGCCGATCGATGCGCCATTCGCGCCTCGATTCGCGCCGCGCTATTCCACGCACCCGTCGTCACTTTACATTTACTTTCTAACCTTCTGGAATCATTGAAAAAGCCGTTAATCGGGCGTTAAACGCGTCGTCCTATCCTGCGATCCTGTCGGGTGCCTGCGCGTCGTGGGCTTGGCGCGCGCCGTTGGCGTGAAAATAGCGTCGGTCGAGTATAGTCATGGTCGTCCAGAGTCCCGCTCATCGCGGCGAAAACGGCAATTTCGCCCCCCGGTTCCAATCCAGGTCAAAAGCTTCGCGGGCGCCCCTGGGGCGCCTGCGCGCGCGGCTTCTCTGGCTTTTCCTGACATTGATTGTAGCGACTGCTGTGTCGGCTCCAGCCAAAGCCGATCCGACCAACACGGCCGTCACGGTCGACCTGAGCGGCGGCTATGCCCGGCTTGTTTTCGCCCTGGGCGACGACATCGATGCCGCCGTGCACAGTGCCGGCAATGTGCTGATCGTTAGCTTCGACAAGCCAATTTCGATCTCGGTCGATCACCTGGCGGCGCAGGCCTCAGACTATATCGGCGCGGCGCGGCGCGATCCCGATGGCCGCGCCATCCGCATCGGGCTCGCCCGCAAGGTGTCGGTCAATTCGATCGCCGCTGGCGATAAATTCTTTGTCGATCTGCTGCCGGATACCTGGACCGGTCCGCCGCCCAGCTTGCCGCAGGATGTGGTCCAGGAATTGGCCCGCCGCGCCCGCGAGGCCGAACGGCTCGAGCGTCTGATGCATCAGGCGGAGCAGCAAAAAAAGCTCGTGCCGGTGCTGGTGCACGTGGCCGAACAGCCGACTTTTACCCGTTACGTGTTCGATGTCCCGGACAAGACGTCGATTGCGGCCGATCGCGGCAAGGATCGATTGACGCTGAGCTTCAACGCGCCGCTTGCGTTTGATTTAAGCGATGCGGAAGCGGCTCTGCCGGCGATCGTCGCTTCGATCCACGCCGAAGCCGAGCAGGACTCGACGTTGGTCCGCTTCAGTTTCCTGACCGAAGTCGATTTGCGGACTTTCCGCGACGGCAAGAGCTACGTCGTCGATGTCGTCAAGAACGATGCTGCATCGCCGGCGCGCGAGAAGGCCGCCGCCAATCCGCTGTCGCCGATGACCGGCCTTGGCCTTGAAACGGGACCGTCGCCCGCCGGCGAAAGCCTCTCGCCAAGCGCGGCGGTCATGCCGCCGCCCGATGCGGAAAAGCCCACCGTCGCGAAGCCGGCAACGATGGCTACGCCAAATCCATCCATGGCGGCGGTAATACCACCGCCGCCGCCGCCGCCGTCATCGGCCGCGCCGAAGCCATCGGAAACAAAGCCATCTGAATTGAAAGCACCGGAGCCAAAGCCGGCCGAGGCAAAGGCATCGGTGGCAAAGCCGGCAGAGACAAAGGCATCGGAGGCGAAGCCGGAGGAGATAAAGGCATCGGAGGCGAAGCCGGAGGAGATAAAGGCATCGGAGGCAAAGCCGTCCGCACCACCGCCACCGGCCGCTGTTCACCCGGCCGCACCTGTAGCAGCGGCGGCACCCGCAGTGCCGGTTGTACCTCAGGCGCCCGCAATGCCGGTGCCGTCTGCCGCGGCGGCAGCCCAAGCGCCGGCAGCCGCGAAACCCGCGGCGGCAGCCAGCATGCCGCCGCCCGCCGCCCAGTCGTCCGCCCAGTCGTCCGCGCCGGCACCGCGCTCACCGCGCGAGAACAAAACCGGCGACACCGTCGCCGTCGAGATTTCGCGTCTGGGCGCCAATTTGAAATTGACGTTCCCGTTCTCGACGCCGACGGCCGCCGCCGTGTTTCATCGCGCCGATACGTTATGGATCGTGTTCGATTCCACGTCCGCTGTCGATCTCACCGCGCTTGCCGGCGAAGCGAGCCGCACCATCCGCGGCACCGAGTTCAGCCGCGACCACGACGCTGGCGTCGTGCGGCTGCAGCTCGATCATCCGCATCTGTCCAGCATCGCCGCCGATGGCGCAGGGTGGAGCGTGACCATCGGCGATGCCGTCGCTGATCCGACCCACGCTCTCGACATCACCCGCAACCTGGTCGGTCCGACGCGTGCCAGCGTCACCGTCTCGTTCGATCATCCGCACCAGCTTCATCGCCTGCACGATCCCGAGGTCGGCGACGATCTTCTGGTCGTAACCGGATTTGCGCCGGCCCGCGGCTTCATCAATGAGCAGGACTTCGTCGAATTCCGCGCATTGGCGTCGACGCAGGGCGTGGTGATCGAGCCGCTCGCCGACGACCTGCATGTCGAGCTTGCCGCCGACAAGATCGTGGTCGGGCGCCCGGGCGGCTTGACGCTGTCGAGCTCGCTGCAGGGCGTGCTGCACGGCAGCGCGTTAAGGCCGGTGATGTTCGATGCGCAGGTCTGGGGCCTCGATCGGCAATCGATTTTTGGCGAACGCCAGTCGCAGCTCATCGCCGCCGCCGCCGCCGCGCCGGCGGCCAAGCGCCTACAGCAGCGGCTTGATCTTGCCCGCTTCTACATCGCCCGCGACATGTATCCGGAGGCCAAGGGCGTGCTTGACGTGGTGCTGGGAGAGGGCCGTCCGGTGGTCGAGGACGTCACCGCGAGCGTGCTGCGCGCCGCGGCCGAAGTGATGATGAACCGGCCGGACGCGGCGCTCAAGGATCTCGCCAATCCGGCGATCGGCGATCAGCACGACGCGCCATTGTGGCGGGCGCTCGCCTATGCGGGCCAGGGCCGTTGGGGGCTGGCGCGGGATAGTTTCAAGCGAGTCGAAGCGGCTGTCGCCACCATGCCGGTCGAGCTGCAACGGGTCGCGCTCAAGAGCGAAATGCGCACCGCCATCGAGGTCGGCGATTTCGCCGGCGCCGCCGACGAACTCAACGATCTGGAGACGATCGGCTTGCCGCACGAATTGCGGCCCGCCGTGTCCGTGCTGGTCGGCCGGTTGTCCGAAGGAATGGGGCGCAACGAGGATGCGCTCGCGGCTTATCGGGCGGCGGCGGATTCCTGGGATCGCCCGGCCGCCGCGCAGGGCCGGCTGCGCGAGGCGGCGTTACGCTACACCCTCGGCGATCTCAAACGTGAGGACGTCATTTCCGTGCTGGAAACACTCACCACGATCTGGCGGGGCGACGAAACCGAGATCGGGGCGCTGGAGATCATGGCGCGGCTCTATACCGAGGAAGGCCGCTACCGCGATTCGTTCTACGTCATGCGCAATGCGGTGGCGGCGCATCCGGACTCCGACATGACACACCACATCCAGGACGCCGCGGCAGCGACTTTCGATACGTTGTTTCTGGCCGACAAGGGCGAGGCGCTTTCAGCCATCGACGCGCTGGCCTTGTTCTACGACTTTCGCGAATTGACCCCGATCGGCCGTCGCGGCGACGAGATGATCCGCCGGCTTGCCGATCGCCTGGTGGCTGTGGACTTGCTCGACCAGGCCACCGGTCTGCTGCAATATCAGGTCGATCATCGGCTCCAAGGCGCCGCGCGGGCGCAGGTCGCCATACGCCTCGCCGTCATTTATCTGATGAATCGCAAGGCCGATCGGGCCCTGGCGACGCTGCGCGCCAGCCGCGCCGCCGACCTCGCCAACGAGTTGCGCAACCAACGGCTGCTGCTTGAAGCGCGCGCGCTGTCCGATCTCGGCCGCCACGATCTGGCGCTGGAAGTCATCGCCCACATCGAAGGCCGCGAGGCGATCCGGTTGCGCTCCGACATCTTGTGGGCGGCGCGGCGCTGGGCGCAGTCGGCCGAGCAGATCGAGCTCTATTACGACGAGCGCTGGAAGGAATGGCAGCCGTTGAACGAGATCGAGCGCGCCGACATTTTGCGCGCGGCCGTCGGCTACGCCTTCGGCGAGGACGTGCTGGGCCTAGGCCGGCTGCGCGAGAAATATGCGGCGAAAATGGCGGTCACGCCGGACGCACACGCGTTCGAGGTCGTCTCGGCGCCGCTCGGCACCAACGGCGCGGAATTTCGCGACATCGCCCGCGCCGCAGCTTCGATCGACACGCTCGAAGGATTCTTGCGCGACATGCAGGTGCGCTATCCGGACTCAAGCCCTATTCCGCCGTCGTCGGCGAGCGCGCCCGCGAGCAGCGCTCCGCCTGCATCGGTGGTGCCGGCGGCCGCGCCCGGCGGCTTCCGAGGCGCCTTCACGCCCCACCGGAAAACTCGCGCGCCGATGAGCCGAGCCTGGTGAAAAACGGCAAGGCCCGCGGCAAGCCGCGGGCCCTACGCCGGCACACGCCGCCGGTTTACCTTAGTGGTGCATGAAAATCGCCAGCAAGATGATGATGGGCAGCGGAATGCCAATCAGCCAAAGCAACAATCCGCGTCCTAGTCCCATGACGTCCTCCGAGGGGTTTGTTTGTTGCCTAACAACGCCCGGCGGCCGGTGGAGTTCCATTGGCGAACAGCCGTAGCGAATAGGGAAGAGCGAATGGCGAAGAGGACGGCCCCATTCGCTATTCGCCACTCCCTATTCGCCCGCTATGAGGGCCCGTAGCTCTGGATCAGCGAGCCGGCGACCAGCGTCCAGCCGTCGACCAGCACGAAGAAAATAAGCTTGAACGGCAGCGACACCACGACCGGCGGCAGCATCATCATGCCCATCGACATGAGCACCGAGGCGACGACGAGGTCGATGATGAGAAACGGCAGGAACAACAAGAACCCGATCTCGAACGCGCGCTTGAGCTCGGAGATCATGAAAGCCGGAATCAGAATGCGCATCGACAGGTCCTCCGGCTTGGCCGGCGCCTTCTCGCCCGACATGTCGACGAACAGCCGCAGATCCTTCTCGCGGACATTCTTTTCCATGAAACCGCGCAGCGGTCCCGAGGCCCGGTCGAAGGCCTCGTTGACGTTGATCTCGTTGGCGACCAGCGGCTTGACGCCGACGTCATAGACCCGCGTCAGCACCGGCCCCATCACGAAGGCGGTGAGGAACAAGGCGAGCGAGATCACCACGGAATTCGGCGGCGAGGTCGTGGTGCCGAGCGCAGTGCGCAACAGCGACAGCACCACCACGATGCGCGTGAACGAGGTCATCATGACCAGGATCGACGGCGCCAGCGACAGCACCGTCAACAACGCGATCAGCTGGATGATGCGCTCGTTCAGCCCGCCGCCGGCGGCGCCTTGACCGAGATTGATGCTGATATCTTGAGCGGCGAGCGGCGTCGCCGACACTATGAAGGCCGCTGCTGAGGCCGCCACCGTTGTTACCCGGACGCGGCAGCCCCATGTTGATGTCATCAGTTTTTGCTTGCCGGACGGCCTAACAAACTTGCCATCTCCTGTTCGAGGGTGTCGTAAAGCGCCTTGCCTTCCTTGACGCCGTCCCTGGCGACCTCTTTGGCCTTGGGCTCGGCGCGTGCCGGTTTTAGTTCGGCCGGGCGCGTCGGGCGGGCCGGCGGCGGAGGCGCCGAAGCAGCAACATCGTCCGCCTCCTCTTGAAGCTCTTCAGGCGAGGGCGCTGCAGGCGCGCGTGTGTCCACCGCTTTGGGCTTGCGCAAGGCCGCTTCGAGGCGCTGCGCCATTTCGGCGAGGCTTTGATCGACGGCAGCGGGCTCGACAGCCGATTGCGGCGCCGGAATACGCGGCTCCGGACGGTGCTCGGTCCGCGCTTCGGCGGGCGCCAATCGCGGCGGTGCCGGCGGCCGGTTGCGCGGCGGCAGCGGCGTGACCGGCGCTACCGGCGCCATCGGCGGTGTGTGCGCCGCCAGATCGTCGGCGAGCGCGCTCAAAACCTCGCGCTGCGGCCGGGGCGGCGGCTCGGGATACGGCGGCGGAGCGATTGTTTGTTCTTCAGGGACCGGTTCGACCCGCGGCGCGCGCCGTGGCGGCGCCGGTGGGGCAGGCGGCTCCGGCTGTAGCGGCCAAGATCCGTTCGATGCGGCCTCCGGCAATGGAATCGCGCGTGGCGGCGGCGGTTCTGCAAACACAGGCGCTCGCGGCACAGCCGGTTCACGCGACGCCGGCGCCGCGCGCACGATGTTGGCTTCGACGACCACGTCGGTCGGTCCGCCGATCATCACCAGATGCTCGATATTGTCGCGGCGCACGAGCAGCAGCCGCCGGCGCGCGTCGACGGTGGCGTATTCGATCACCCCCAATCGCGGCTGGCGTCCGCGCACCGCGCCGCCGAGCCGCGCGCTGCCGAATCGGCGCACCGCCCAGGCGGCAGCGCCGATCAATCCAAGCACAATCAGGAATGCCAAAAAGAAGCGCACGGCGAGTGGCATTTCTGCGCCGAACAAATCGAACATTCGCCCAACTCCCCGTCTCGTCGCTGCGGCCCGGCTGATTCCCAAAGGTTAACAGCGTCGGTAACATTTGCCGCCGCGAATACTAACAAATCTTTAATTTCGACGGGCGATTTTGAGCCCGGTCCCCGTACTATCAGCATTTCTATGGTAAACGGCGGATTAATGGCAAAGCCCGCCAATGGCCATGATTTAACCGGCCGTTAACCATACGCCCGGCAAAGTCTGCCCAGTCAAAAGGGGCCAGGCGATGCCGATTTCCGACATTCCGATTCTCTCGATGCTGCGCACGCGCATGCAATGGCACCAGGAACGCCAGCGCGTGCTGGCGGAAAATGTGGCCAACGCCGAGACGCCCGGCTACCGCGCGCGCGATCTGGCGCCGCCGAATTTCGAGAGTGCGCTGCAACGGACGGGGTCGCTCGGCATGATGCGGACCGATCCCGGTCACATCGAGGCGGTCAATGGCGGCTCGCAATTCGCCGAGGACAAGGGCCGCCACTACGAGGTGCGTCCGCGCGGCACGGCGGTCACCCACGAAGAAGAGATGCTCAAGCTCGCCGGCAATCAGATGGACTATGACGCGGTGACGTCGCTCTACACCCACAGCCTGTCATTGATCAAAACCGCGATCGGCCGGGCGTAACGCGCGCCGGCCGGGGCGGAAGGAGACATGCCATGATGGATTTCATCAAATCGATCGCCATCGCCGCCAGCGGGATGCGGGCGGAGGCCGGGCGCATGCGCATCATTTCCGAGAACATCGCCAACGCCGATTCGACGGCGTCGGCGCCGGGCGGCGATCCCTACCGACGGCGCATCGTCACTTTCCGCACCGAGCTCGACCGCGAGCTCGATGCCCATGTCGTCCAGCTCGGCCGGGTCGCGACCGATTCGTCGGAGTTTCGCGTCCGGCACGAGCCCGACAATCCGATGGCCGACGCCAAGGGCGACGTCAAATATCCGAACGTGAACTCGCTGGTCGAAATCACCGATTTCCGCGACGCCCAGGGCTCGTACGAAGCCAACATCCAAGTGATCTCGTCCACGCGCCGCATGCTTCAGCGCACCCTCGACATCCTCAAGGCCTAAGGTGAACCATGCCGACGCCAGCCATTGCCGCCAACGCCTATGCCGCCCTCGCACAGTTGCGCGATCACTCCGCGAGCCTCGGTCGTGACGCCGCGGCCCAGGAGGGCGGCGTCAATTTCGGCTCGGTGCTCAAGGACGTGATGGCGAACGTGACCGCGGTCGGCCACAAGTCCGACACCCAGGCCAACGCCGTGGCGATGGGCAAAGCCAACATGATCGACGTCGTCACCGCGGTGGCGGAAAGCGAGACCGCGATTCAGGCGCTCGTTTCGGTGCGCGACAAGGTGATCGCGGCCTACGAGGAAATTCTGAAGATGCCGATCTGACAAAACGTCCGGCGCTGGTGCCGGGCGCGGGGCGAAGGGGAGCAAAAATACAAATGACCGGACCGGAAGTGATGGACGTGGCGCGCGACGCCATCGTGACGCTTATTCTCGTGACCGCGCCGTTGATGCTGGTCGGATTGGTGGTCGGCGTCGTCGTCTCGCTGTTCCAGGCGCTCACGCAAATTCAGGAAGCGACGCTGGTCTTCGTGCCGAAAATCCTGGCGATCTTCGTGACGCTCTTGATCGCGCTGCCGTTCATGGCCGACGCGCTGTACGCGAACTTTTTGCGCATCGCCTCCCACATCACCGGCGGCTAGCCGTCATCATGCGCGCCGCGAAGTTGCGCGGGAATGAGCTGAGGTAAACGCCGCCGTGCGTATCGATCTGTCTTATCTGCCGGCGCTCGGCGCCGCTTTCCTCCTGGTTTTCGCCCGCACCGGCACGATGCTGATGCTGCTTCCCGGGCTGGGCGAGCAGAATATCTCGGCCCGCATGCGGCTGACGTTCGCGCTCCTGCTTGCCGCCATGCTGCTGCCGCTTCATCGCAGCGCCTATCACATCGATCCCGGCGCGCTGGGGCCCGCTCTGGTGATGCTGGTCGAGGAGATTCTCATCGGCGCGATGCTTGGCATCACCGCGCGCTTGACCATTTCGGCGCTCGAAATCGCCGGCTCGGTCATTGCCCAACAGCTTGGGCTTGGTTTCGTCACCGCGATCGATCCGACCCAGGGCGAGCAGGGCGCGATGGTCGGCAATTTCCTCACGCTTCTCGGCATCACGCTGTTCTTCGCGACCGACATGCATCACCTCGTCATCGCCGCGCTCAACGACAGCTACAATCTGTTCGAGCCCGGTGAAGTGCCCGCCACCGGCGATGCCGCGGCGCTGATCACCAAAACCGTCGCCGGCGCGTTTCGCATCGGCATTCAGCTGTCGGCGCCGTTCATCGTGTTCGGGCTTATTTTCAATATCGGGCTTGGCGTGCTGGCGCGGCTGATGCCGCAAATGCAGGTGTTCTTTGTCGCGCTGCCGCTGTCGATCCTGCTCGGCCTGTTGTTTCTCCTGCTGCTGCTCGGCGCCATGATGGGCTTCTTTCTCGATTATGTCGGCGGCGTCCTTCACGAACTGACCCCGCACGGGTGAGCGCCTGATGGCCGACGAAGGCAGCGAATTGAACGAACGCACAGAAGACCCGACACCCAGGCGGCTGGAAGAAGCGGTCCGCCGCGGCGACGTCGTCAAAAGCGCGGAAGTGAATACCTGGTTCATGATCGCCGGCGGCACGCTGATGATCATGGTGTTCGCGGCGCCGATGGCGGGAAGCCTGCAAGCCACGTTCCGCGGTCTGCTCGCCAAATCCTACCAGATCCCGACCGACGGTCCCGCGCTCGTGGCGCTGACCAAGACGCTGGCGATGGACGTCGCCGCCGCTTTTGGCATTCCGCTCATTCTGCTCTGTGTCGCGGCCTTCGCCGGCAGCGTCGTTCAGCATCGGCTGTTGTTCACGACCGAACAGGTCATGCCGCAATGGTCGCGGATTTCGCCCGGCGCCGGCTTGGGGCGGCTGTTCTCGCGGCAGGCGCTGGCCAATTTCGCCAAGGGTTTGACCAAGCTCGGCGTCGTCGGCGCCGTCATGGTGGCGCTGTTGTGGCCGCAGCGTCACTTGCTGGGCAATCTCGTCACCGCCGACCCGGCGATGATCCTGCCCTTCACCCGGTCGCTCGCCATGAAGATGCTGGGCACCGTGGTGGCGGTCCTCGCCATCATCGCCGTCGCCGACTACCTGTTCCAATACCGCCAATGGTTCGAGCGGCAGAAAATGTCGCTGCAGGAGATCAAGGAAGAATTCCGCCAGAGCGAAGGCGATCCGGCGGTCAAAGGCAAGCTTCGGCAATTGCGCAACACCCGGATGCGCAAGCGCATCATGGCGGCGGTTCCGAAAGCCTCAGTCGTCATCACCAACCCGACGCACTTCGCCGTCGCGCTGAAATACGAGCGCGGCATGAATGCGCCGATCTGCGTCGCCAAGGGTGTCGACCTGATCGCCCGCAAGATCCGCGAGATCGCCGAGCAGCACGACATACCCGTGGTTGAGAATCCGCCGCTCGCCCGGGCGCTGCATGGAACCGTGGAGATCGACCAGGAAATTCCGCAGGAGCATTACCGCGCGGTGGCCGAAATCATCGGCTACATCATGCGGCTGCGCCGCATGGTCGGCCCGCCGCGGCCGCTGTGAAACGACACGCGAATCACGCAAGTTCCAGTGCAAATTCCCTTGCGCGGCCGCGGCGTACGAGGCACGAGAGTTTATCCTCCCCGCTTCGCGGGGCAGGATAGGAGACGGCATGACGACACACGGCATTGCCGAGGATTCCGCCGGGACCGCCCGCAAGGCGGTTGACCGCTCGACCGGCACGACCCGTACCGGCAGCGTCATCCTGGTGCTCCTGGTCGCCGCCATGCTGGTCGCCGCCGCGACCGCCTTTATGGTGCTCGGCCGCAGCAACGCCGAGCCGTACATTCTCGGCTTCCTGGCGGTGCTCGCCACTGTCGGGGTGTTCTCGCTGTTCGCGCTCGCCTCCGGCATCTTGCGGCTGCCGGCGGCGGAGCCGGCCAATACGCTGATCAAATCCCTGGTCGACGGCGCCTTCGACGGCGTTCTCGTCACCGACGGCGACGGCCGCGTCATTTACGCCAATGCGGCCTATCTCGATCTCATCGACGCGGCGGACGCCAAAGACATGCGGCCGGTCGAGCGGGTGTTCATCGGCGACGCCGACGCCTCCGAGGCGATTTACCGCCTGCTCAAGGCGGCGCGCGAGGGCAAGCGCCTGCAGGAGGAAGTGCGGGTCGCCGGCACCAAAGGCCGCCCGGCGCGGTGGCTGCGGCTGCGCGTGCGGCCGCTCGGCGAACGCGGCCGTGACCGGCGCCTGACCGTCTGGTCGCTGAGCGACGTGACCCGCGAGCGCGAGCGCCAGGAGAATGTCTTTCAGGAACTGCAACACGCCGTCGATTATCTCGATCACGCCCCGGCCGGCTTTTTTTCGGTCGATGCCAAGGGCGACGTGGTCTATCTCAACGCGACGCTCGCCAACTGGCTCGACCAGGATCTGGCGCAAGTCGGCTCGGGCGGCTTAAAGCTTGCCGACCTCGTCGCCGGCGACGGCGCCGCGCTCCTGACCACGCTGCGCGCCGCGCCCGGCGAACTCAAGACCGAGGTGCTCGATCTCGACCTGAAAACCCGCAGCGGCCGCACCTTGCCGGTTCGCCTGTTCCACAAGCTCGCGTTCGGCGCCGACGGCACGGTCGGCGCTTCACGCACGCTGGTCCTCAATCGCGCCCGCGACGACGGCAGCGATCCGCTGCGCGCCGCCGAAATCCGCTTCATGCGCTTCTTCCACAATACGCCGATGGCGATCGCGACCGTGGACCGCGAGGGCCGCATCGTGCGCACCAATCCGCTGTTCGCGCGGCTGTTCCACAAGGCGCTCAATCTCGAAACCGGCAGCCGCTCGATCGGCGCCGTCGTGGCCGAGCGCGATCGCGGCGCGCTCGAAGCCGCCATCGCCCAGGCCGCCGGCGGCCGCGGCGACATCGCCCCGGTCGATGCCGCGCTCGCCGGCGACGGCGAGCGCTTCGGCAGCTTCTACGTCACCGCGGTCGAGGAACAGGAGCGCGACCAGGAAGCGGCCATCGTCTACACGCTCGAGACGACGGCCCAGCGCGAACTCGAGAATAAAGTCACCCAGCAGCAGAAGATGGAGCTCGTCGGCCAGCTCGCCGGCGGCATCGCCCACGACTTTAACAACGTGCTCTCCGCCATCATCATGGCGACCGACTTTCTGCTCAACGCCCACAAGCCGACCGATCCGTCGTTCGGCGACATCATGCAGATCAAGCAGAATGCCAATCGCGCGGCGAGCCTGGTCCGGCATCTGCTCGCCTTCTCGCGCAAGCAGACGCTGCGCCCGCAGGTGCTCGATCTCGGCGAGGTCTTGAGCGATCTCACCATGCTGCTGCGCCGGCTGATCGGCGAGAACGTCACGCTCGACGTCGTGCACGGCCGCGACCTGTGGCCGGTCAAGGTCGACATCTCGCAATTGGAGCAGGTGATCGTGAACCTCGCGGTCAATGCCCGCGACGCCATGCCCGAGGGCGGCCGGCTGCAGGTGCGCACCACCAACGTCGCGGCGCGGGACTGCGAGCGCTATCACGCCAAGGGCATGCCCGACGCCGACTATGTCCTGGTCGAGGTCCGCGACACCGGCACCGGCATTCCGGAAGCCATTCTTGGCAAGATCTTCGATCCGTTCTTCTCGACCAAGGAAGTAGGGAAGGGCACCGGGCTCGGCCTGTCCACCGTCTACGGCATCATCAAGCAGACCGGCGGCTTTGTGTATGTCGACTCCGTGCTGCACGAGGGCACCACCTTCCGCATCTTCCTGCCGCGCCATATCGCCAGCGCCCGCGAGATGGCGGAGCAGGCCGCCGAGCTTGAGGCGCCGGCCATTGCCAACACCATGGCCGCCGCCGACCAGGTCAAGCGCGCCGCCGGCGCCGCGAGCCCCGATCTCACCGGCGAAGGCACCATCCTTCTGGTCGAAGACGAGGAGGGCTTGCGCGCCCTCAATGCCCGCGGGCTGACGTCGCGCGGTTACACCGTGCTGGAAGCCGGCAATGGCGTCGAAGCGATCGACGTCCTGGAGAAATCCGGCAAGCCGGTGGACCTCGTGGTTTCCGACGTCGTCATGCCGGAGATGGACGGGCCGACGCTGGCGCGCGAGCTGCGCAGCCGCAATCCGGGCCTGAAAATCATTTTCGTCTCCGGCTACGCCGAGGACGCATTCCAGAAACACCTGCCCGAGCACGGCCAGTTCGCCTTCCTGCCGAAACCCTTCACGCTCAAGCAGCTCGTCGCCGCCGTGAAGGAAACGCTGGCGGCGTAATTTTTCCTCTCCCGCTTGCGGGAGAGGACGCCGCGCGAAGCGACGGCGGGTGAGGGGTTGTGTAGGAGGACGGAAGAAGGCCTACATCCCTGCAGATCGATCGGGAGGGACAACCGCTCATGGCAATCATGGGCGACTCCTAATCTCGACGGAGTGCCTCAGCGAAGCTCCCGGAAAAACGCGCGAATTTCTTGCGCCAGGAGTTCGGGTTGCTCGAGGGCCGCGAAATGGCCGCCCTTCTCCATCACGCTCCAGCGGCGGAGGTCCTTGAGCACCCGCTCTGCCGCACTGCGCGGCGGTCGCAGAATCTCGCGCGGGAACTGTGCATAACCGCTCGGCACCGCGATGGTGTCGCCTGGCGGTAGTATGACCGAGCCGTGGAGCCTGGCGTAGTAGGGCCAGAAGGACGAGCCGATTGCGCCGGTGAACCAATAGAGCGAGATATCGGCGAGCATGCGGTCGCGGCTGATGGCGCGTTCAATCTCGCCGCCGCAATCCGACCACGCTCGAAACTTTTCCACGATCCAGGCGGCGAGGCCGATCGGTGAATCGCTCAGCGCGAAAGCAAGCGTTTGCGGCCGCGTGCCCTGTATCCACTGATAACCGATCTCTTCGCGGGTCCAGTGCGCCAGTTCGCGAAGAAAACGGCTTTCCTCTTCGGTCGGGTTCGGGAATGCCGCCGGGTCACGGGCTACCACCGCCAGAAAATTGAGGTGAATGCCGATCATTCGGCCGGCATGGGCATAGCCCAGGCGGCTCGCGACCGCGGAACCCCAGTCGCCGCCCTGTGCGCCGAAATGAGAATAGCCGAGCACGTCGCCCATCAAAGACGCGACGCAATCCGCCATTTCCGGGACGCCGTATCGCTTCTGGCCGGGGTGGAAGGACAATCCATACCCCGGCAGCGACGGCGCCACCACGGTAAAGGCGTCGCGAGGGTCGCCGCCAAAGCTTGCCGGGTCCGTCAACCGCGGGATGATCTCGAGGAACTCGAATACCGAGCCGGGCCAGCCATGCAGGAGGAGGAGCGGCATAGGACTGGGCCCGTTACCGGCAACGTGCAGGTAGTGGAGATCGATGTCGCCGATTGACGCGCGGTACTGCGGAAAAGCATTCAGCGCCGCCTCTTGGGCCCTCCAGTCGAACTGGTTTCGCCAGTACGCGACGATCTCCTTCATGTAGTCGACGTCGGTGCCGTAAGCCCATGGTTCCCCTGGCGCCGAATCCGGGAAGCGGGAGGACGCCAGACGGGCGTGCAAAGCTTCTATCTCGGCGTCTGGTACGCGAAGGACGAACGGCGCGAGTTTGACCATGGCGAACCTTCAATGTGGTGGCCCTTGCATCCTGCCGCTGGCGGAGCAATATGTAAAATCGATTACGTTGGCATGTGCGATCAGTTTGATGGATACTTCTCGCGCCGATCTAAACTTGCTTGTGACACTCGAAACCCTGCTCGCAGAGCGGAATGTAACGAAGGCGGCTGCGCGACTTCATCTCAGCCAGCCGGCCGTCAGCGCGCAATTGAGCCGGCTTCGGGACATGTTCGACGACCCTTTGCTTGTTCCGGCTCACCGCGGCATGACGCCGACGGCCAAAGCTCTCGAGTTACTTGGTCCGCTGCGCAAGGCCCTGGATCAACTGCGTGAAACGCTCCAGACGCACCAGGACTTTTCCCCCCTCACGGCCAAAATGACGGTCGGCATTGCGTGTACCGACTACGTGCAGGCCGCCGTCGTTATGCCGTTGATGTTGGCGTTGAGGCAGAGAGCGCCCGGGGTGCTAGTCGCTGTTCGCTATTGGGACCCTTCCAAACTCGAGCAGCAGTTGGCCAGTGGCGAAGTCGATTTAGCCATCACCCCCCCTGATCCCGGCCATCAGAATCTGAGAATACGTCACTTGTTCGAAGAGACCTACGTGCTGATCGGTCGGAGGGATCATCCGCACATCAGGCACGGGCTAACGGTTGAGGAGTTTGTCCAGCTAGAGCACGTCGTTGTGTCGCCCTCGGGCGGCGGTTTTACGACGCCGGTCGACGATGTCCTGGCTGCGCTCGGACACCGGCGAAACGTCGTCATGTCGGCGTCGTCGTTTCTTTTTGTTCCTGAGATTGTCTCAATGAGTGACCTTGTCGCTCTTGTGCCGCGACGATTGCTGCCGCCTCGATCGGATCGTTTCGCGCAGGCCGATATTCCCTGGCTCGCTGAGCAATTCGATATCAGCTTGATCTGGCATGAGCGCAGCCACGCGCATGCGGGACATCGTTGGATTCGGGAGTTAATCGCCGAACTCGTCCCAGGCCGGGACGATGATGCCCCGGCGCCGGCGCCGGCGGTTCGCCGCAGTCGCGCGCGCCGCTAGTTTCCTCGATGGTCGGCAATTAACACCCATTCTCGAAGATCTATCGAGTGAGGTTGTGCCATCTATTTCTTCCGAACGTAGCCCGGATTGAGTGAAACGAAATCCGGTGCAAGTCTCGCCGCCTGGGTCTTAGGTTATGGTGCAAGGTTTTCCCCGAAACTCACGATTCCGCGCTGGTATCGCGCATCGCACCTTGTTGGCTAGTGTCCGGATTTATGAGAGGAATCGAACATGTCTGATTCCGAAGATTTCGGCGAGACATTCGTTCGGTCAGAAGTTGTGTTTCCGGTACTGCCGCGTCCGTCATGGTGGGCGCGAAATGCTGACACTGTCCGCGAACTTGGATTAGGCACTCTTTCGTCCGGGTGCGCTCTCGCCCCTTTCGGTTTCGGGGGTGACATGACTCTGACAGCAATCGTTCTTTCTGCGGGTTGGGTGCTCGGATCAATCGCGCTTGGGACAGTGCCGCAAAAGTCTTTTGCGTGGAAATCCCTAGCGATTCTTCTGCTTTTCGTATTTTTTTGCGCGGAAACGGGATTCTTATACTGGCATTTTCACGGAACGCCACAATGGGAGTGGTTGGATCGTTTGAGGGGGAAGACAGAACCGACTTTCGCGAAGTTCTCCTATGTGCCAGCGCCCTTGCCGCCTCCGGCGCTGCCACCATCACCTCCCCGACCGCAACTGCAATCGACTAATGCGAGGGTGATATATCGGTGCTGGCACGAAGAAAAAACGGCGACGGAACTTTCGAAAGAGACGGCGGCATATAAAAAAGAAGCGGATATCTTGGGAGATACCCTTGGATATTCGACCGAAATCAAAAATGTGCTGGGCGGTATTAGAATTATCGTCACACCAAAAACCCAAGAATTGCGACAGTCAATGATCCAATAAAACAATACAGCATTCAAGTTAGGTATCTAGAAAACAGAACGATTGTTGTTTACACCCCCGAAATAGACCCCGCCGACTTAGCAAATAATTTTCTATTGAGACTTTCACTTGCAACTATGGTTGAGCCTGGTTCAGGGACAGATATTCAAACACGAAATTTGATGGCTCATCTCCCGGGAATTAATGTCGATACATGCGTTCTGTTTTGAGCCCTGCGTGAAGGGCAATTCTACGTTATCTTTTGCTGCCAACAATCACAGTCATTTGCACGTTGGGCTGAGTAAGCACCGTTACATTTTCCATACCAATGACGTTGGGCTCTTTAAGAGCCGCAGCCAATGCCTCAGCAAGATCGTGCAATTCGGGAGGGCAGAGAAGGACTATTCGATTTGCAATGGTCATTCCCTCCCTGGGAAATTCGGGATTTATTGGTTGGAGGACGAGATATCCCTGGCGTTCAGGAAAGGACTCCCAATTCCATCCGTTTTGCTTGAGAGTGGCCGATATATTCAGCACGAATTCCCAAGGTTCTTCTTCAGGGGCCGTCATCGCGACGAAGGAGACAGAAGCAAATGGCTTGATTGCACGGGTAATGCGATCTTTTTGCTCTGGACTTAGTAGCCTTTGGCTCAGCAATTGCTGAGTTATGCCTTCATCAACGAGAAAAAGCTTGATACTACAAAAAGATTTAAGAACGACACCAACGACGACTAGCAGGCCGTTGAAGAATTGCGGAGATTGGCGACGATTGTGATTATCGGCACCCGCACAGGTTAGCGAGATCGCAAATGTCGACGTCGACGATCCGCCGGCGGCGGCGAGTTGGCAATTCGCCGGCGCGCTCATGCCGACGCTGCTAGCAGCTTCGGCAGCCGCGTCAAATTGTAGGCGGCGGCCGCGAAGGTGAAGGCCCAGCCGACGCGATCGCATCCTCGAAACTTGGTCTGGTTTTGTCCGGCGACCATCTTGATCCAACCGAAGGCTTCTTCGATTCGCTTGCGGATGCGTTGGCTAACGGCATAGCCAGCATGGCGCGTCGTGCGGCCATCGATCGCCGACGAGCGTCCGCTGGTATTCTGCGCCACATGCGGCGTCACCTTCATCGAGCGCAATTCGTTGACGAAATCCTCGGCGTCGTAGGCCTTGTCGGCACCCAGCGTGATCGCCTGTGGCCGATCGGCGCGCGGCTCGATCATGTGCAGCGCTGCGACGCGCTCGGCGTGTCCATCGGCCGGCGTCAAACAAGTGTCGACCACCAGGCTGTTACGGTTCTCCATCAGGGCATGCCCCATGAAGCAGAGCTTGGCCTCCTTGCCTGGCCCTTTGCGATAGAGCTTCGCCTCGGGATCGGTAGTCGAGGAGTGTGTGTCGTTCGAGCGCTTCTCGCCGTGAAAATCCGTCTCCCGGTTCCGGCCGCCCCCGTCCGCGGGCGGTTCGTCCGAGCCATCCTTCGGCTTGAAGCTCTTCATCGACGCCCAGGCTTCGATCAGCGTGCCGTCGACCGAGAAATGCTCGGTGCTCAGAAGCCGCCTCACTCGCGGCTGCGCAAGAACTGCGCTCAACAGCTTGGCTGCGACGTCGCCTGCCAACAAGCGCTCGCGGTTCTTGGAAAAAACCGAGTGATCCCACGCCGCATCGTCGACGCCGATGCCAACGAACCAGCGGAACAGCAGATCGAACTCCAGCCGCTCCATCAACTGCCGCTCCGAGCGAATTGAATAGAAGGCTTGCAACAGCATCGCTCGCAACAGCTTCTCCGGCGGGATCGACGGCCGCCCGATCGGCGAATACAGCGCAGAAAACTCTCCCGCCAACGCCGACAAAGCGTCGTTCACAATCGCCCGGATCGTGCGCAGTGGATGCTCTTTGCCAACCCGCGCCTCAAGATCGACGTAGCTGAAAAGCGACCCAGACCGCTCGTCCCCGCCTCGCATGATTAGTTCCCGCTGCCGCGCGGAAACAGAATCACATCGTGATTTTCCTGGCCAGAACCTTTTTCAACAGCCTGCTAGTGCGGTTGCCACGTTAAGCTTTTTGGATTCCCAAATAATTCCTGCAACAACAACAATCCCACCTAATACTGATCCGCCTAGCAGGGCTGTGCGGATCGCGTTTAAATCGCCAGAAAGCAGTGCGCTTACGAATGTAGGCACTTTAGCTACTCTCTCGTGGCTTGCCGCATTGATCGAAGCGTTTATTGCTTATACGCAGCTAATCGCTCATTTTCGGAAAGGTTAAACCACATCGCCCACAATTGGGATTCAACTCAAAGCCGGTAGGCGACGGTCTCATTTTGAGGGACATTTTGGGCGAAACGAAAATCCGGAGGTAGCCCTTTGTTGCCGCTCGATTTCGCGGCGCTCAATCCGGGCTGCATTTTGCGTCGCATAATCATTGACAATGGTCTCGTTTTCGGTTACAAATTTCACCGAATTCGCTCATCGAGGGCGCCTTTCGCGGGGCACTTTCGAAATGCGGAGCGAGTGCGGTCCCCGCGCGCGGATGCATGCGATCCGCTCCCGGGCGGCTCTGGGGCACCGGTCGACCGGCAAAAGGACCGGTCCGCACGGAGCGTGCTTAACTCAAGGCACCTTGGCGAAGCGGGCAAAACACCTGCCAGCCCGTCTTGAGGAAACCCGGTTCCGGAGCTGAGCCATCGGGGTAAGAGCCGGTGGCGAGTGCCGCGGTGAAGCGCCGATAGGCGGGCGCGCCCCTTCTCTCCCCGCAAATGGGGAGGGAGGAGATAGGGGCGCGCCGCCGCGCGAGCGGCGATTGGTAGGACAATGCGCCTGTCGGCGCTTCGCCTCCCTCTTGTGCCTGGGGCAATCTTTTCGTGGCGTGGTGGTTGGCAAAGCTCGGGCGCGAAGGCGCGCCGCGAGAACGCTCGTCATTGCGAGCGGAGCGAAGCAATCCAGGGCGGCTGCGTAAGAAGGTGGATTGCTCCGTCGCTCGCTCCGCTCGCGATGACGAGGATGCATCCGCCACCGCGCGTAGCGCGGGGGAGGGGGACCATGCGAAGCATGGTGGAGGGGGTATGCGGCGCTGAGGCCGGCCGTGAGGCCGAGCCCTTCCCACCGCCCTTCGGGCGGTCCCCCTTCCCGCTTCGCGGGGGCAGGATGAAACGAGGCGATCATGCTGCGAGAACGTTTTTTGTACGTCCGCCCCGCGATAGCGAAGCGAGGCAAGACAAAGCTACTGCGCCGGTCCGTCGTGGCAGGATTGTGGTGCTGGCGGGGAGTCGCGGTGCCACGTCGGCACGTCACATTTCGAACAGGCGCCGAGCGCAAGACCAAACGCGGCGACAACAAGCAGCCGCCAACTTCGATACGCCGTACCGTACGCCGTCGTCCGCAACAGCCCCAAGGTCCGATCCCCTACG
This sequence comes from uncultured Alphaproteobacteria bacterium, assembly GCA_963829395.1. GTDB lineage: Bacteria > Pseudomonadota > Alphaproteobacteria > Rhizobiales > Xanthobacteraceae > BOG-931. Next base: position 32,544 of record CAWHHX010000017.1, read on the forward strand.
CCACGCCCAAAGGCTTGAGCCTGACCCTAGCCTGACTAGCCGCCCACTGCGACCTTCTGCGGCACGACGCCGCGATGGGGGAGCGTATCCGGGCCGGATTCCATTATGTTACCTGGTCGCGCGCATGGCTCGCGCGACCTTGTAGAACCACCGTCCAACGAACGAGGGAACGCCCATGGAATTACGACCATCCGGCTCGACGCCGTCGCGCCGCGCGCCCGCCGAGTATTTTACCGGCGCCGTCTGGCAGGACCCGATCGTCGACACGCCGGCGCCGGGAAAAATCCGTGCCAGCGTGGTGCATTTCGAGCCGGGCGCGCGCACGGTCTGGCACACCCATCCGGCCGGCCAGACGCTCTATATTCTCTCCGGCGTCGGCCGGGTGCAGAGTTTCGGCGGGCCGGTGCGCGAGGTCCGCGCCGGCGATGTCGTTTGGTTTTCGCCGAACGAGAAACATTGGCATGGCGCCGGTCCGCGCACGACCATGTCCCACGTGGCCATGACCGAAGTGCGCGATGGCAAGTATGTCGAATGGCTGGAAAAGGTGACCGACCAGCAGTATCTGACGGCGACGGGCTAGCCGAAGCTTTATTCGGCCGCGGCTTTCTCCGGCCGGCGATCCTCCGGCCTAGACAGAGCGCCGCGGATCATGGAACATTGCGAGACTGTTTCGTGGAAAACGACGGTTTTCACCGAATTGAGCGCGTGATTGACGCCACACAGCCTAGAGGGGCGAAAATGATCCGCAATACGGCCACTACTGTTCTGCTGACCGCAACGATCACCGCGGCGGCGCTGACGCAGGCGACATACGTGCGCGCGGCCAGCAGATTTGACGGCAACTGGAGCGTCGTCGTTTACACCCGAAGCGGTCCGTCCGACGCCGCCTATCGATTAGCGGCCAAATCATCAATGGCGCAATCGCCTATGGCGGCGGTGGGATCGATCTTGTCGGGCGGGTGAGCCCGAGCGGCGCGGCCTATTTGCGGGTTTCCGGCGGTTCGGCTTACGCGGTGGCGTCCGGACATTTGACGCCGACGCGCGGCGCCGGCAGTTGGCACGGTCAGGCCTCCGGCGGACGTTGCTCGGGCACCTGGGTCGCGCAGCGCGGTTAACGCCGCGCGCCGGCCCGATGCGCTACGAGCTTTACTACCACCCGACTGTCCAGGGACGCGGCGAATTTGTCCGGCTGGCGCTGGAAGAAGCCGGCGCCGATTATGTCGACGTCGCGCGCCGCAAGGGCAAAGCCGGCGTGCCGGCGATGATGAAAATCATCGAGGACAAACGGGGCGCGCGTCCGCCGTTCGCGCCGTCCTCAAGGTCGGCAAGCTCGTCATCGCGCAGACCGCGAATATCCTGTTCTATCTCGGGCCGCGTCTGATCTTCCCGCGCAACGAAGCCGGCCGATTGTGGGCTAATCAGTTGCAGCTCACCATCACCGATCTCGTGGTCGAGATTCACGACACCATCATCCGATCACGAGCTGGCTCTACTACGAAGAGCAGAAGCCGGCGGCGAAGCGGCGTACTGCGGATTTTTGGCGCTATCGCGTGCCAAAATTCCTCGGCTATTTCGAGCGCGTGCTGCAGAAAAACGGCGGCAAGTATCTAGTCGGCGCAGGCTTAGCTATGTCGACCTCTCGCTGTTCCAGATCGTCGCGGGGCTGCGCTACGCCTTTCCCAAGCGCATGAAGCGTTTCGAGAAGAAAATTCCCGGCGTGGTCGCGCTGCACGATCGGGTCGCACAGCGGCCGCGCATCAAGACTTATCTCGCCTCGGAGCGGCGCATCCCCTTCAGCCAGTGGGGCATCTACCGGTACTTCAAGGAGCTGGACGCTTAGCGCGGTTCTGGCTCTGCAAGTGTGTCCCGGGCGCAGCGCAGCGCCGGAGCGCGTCTCCGCGCCACGGTGATGCGCTGCAGAACCGGGATCGTTGGAAACGCTGAGTTCGGAACGATTCCGATCGCGGTGCACCACTGCGTGATGCACCGCGATCCGGGAAACCCTGCCGCGCTAGCCCAGCGCGTTGAGGCCGGCGAGCGCGATCTGTTCGTCCTCGTGCGATTGCACGCCCGACACGCCGACGGCGCCGACGCACTCGTTCTCATGCATGATCGGCAGCGCCCCCTGGATCAAAACGCCGGCGGGAAAGCTGACGAAGGCCGGCCGGTCCTTGACGCGATCCTCGAAGAATTTGCTTGGGCGCCGGGTCATGGCCGAGGTCCGGGCCTTGCCGATCGCCACTTCGGCGGAAATCGGGCCGACGCCATCCATGCGCTGGAAGCCGAGAAGGTGGGCGCCTTCGTCGACGATGGCGACCGCGACATTCCACTTATTCTTGGCGGCTTCGGCCTCACACGCTGCCAATATTGTCTTCACATCGCCCAAGGTCAGGCACGGCTTGCTTCGCATGGTCACTCCTTATCGGGAACTTAAGGCTTATCGACGACTTTCAGTGGCTTGACGCCGGGTGGGGTCCGCCCGTAGCTTGCAGCACTGCTTCGGGGGCGTAAGCAGGGAGAATCATGACGCTTCGTTTAGCGCAATTTCGGTTGGCGGTAGCCGCCGTTTTCGCCGTGACCGCGGCCATCGCCGTGGTCTCGTTGACCGGTGCTTCCGCGCGTGCGTTCACGATGGAAACCTTGAGCACCGGCGGGAACAGCACGAGGTTTGCCGATCCCGATGAGCGGGTCAAGAACTTCGGCCAGGGCTCGCAGCCGTTCGGCCAGAATGGTCCAATCGTACAGTTCGGCGGCGGCCAACAAGCGCCGTATCGGTCCTTTGGGCCGCGCGGCTAC
>CAWHHX010000018.1:0-50716 GCA_963829395.1 uncultured Alphaproteobacteria bacterium
AGCTTCCGGGCATGGGGCGATCATAATCCAAACCGCTCATTCCCGCGAAAGCGAAAATCCAGCGGGAGAACGCGAAGGGCTGGGTCCCCGCTTACGCGGGGACGAACGGAACAGTCTACGGTTTGTCGGCCGCCAACAGGTTGGCGATGGTCCTGATCTCGTTGCGCGCGTATTTGGGCAAGCCGGCGCTGATCAAATCGCCGGAATTGAACGACGATTGCCCCATCAGCACCTGCGCCGGCACGAGGTTGCGCAGCACCGGCACTTTGTCGAAATCCCGCTTCTTGTCGAGCACGCTTTCGTCGATCGCGAGTACCATGTAGGCGGTGACGACCGTCTTGTTGGCGTCGGTCGGATGGCTTTGAAACACCGCCAGGAGCTTGCCGAATTTCATGATCTGGTTGACGTAGAAGATGTTCTGCTCAAGCACGCCGGCAACCGACGTATCCAGTGCGGTCAGCTCCTTCAATCCGGCCTGATCAACGTCCTCGGCCGTAAGCGCGGACAGCTCGCCCTCGAAATCCATGTGGTCGGGCACCTTCTTGACGGTATCGCGCAACTTGTTGACCAGCATGACGCCAAGCGGAATCTTGCCTTCGAGCTTGTAGCTCGAAGCGATGCAGATCAGCGTCGTGCGCCCGGTGCACCATTTGCGATCCGGATTGGCATTACCCGTGCCCTGCACGTCGGTCAGCGGGCTGATGTCGGCTGAGGCGATGACCTTGTGCTTGATCGCCGGATCGATCTTTTCCAGGAACGGCAGCGTCACATAGCGCGCCAGGTTGAACGCGGCCGGCGGCCGGTCGAGAACGAAACGCGCCTGCGCCACATACATGTTGAGCTTTTCCAGGACCGGCCCGGCGGGAGCATCGGGGCTCGCCGCCTTGGTGACGGTCGGCTCGGAATAAGCGGGAAACAGCGACAGGAATTTCTTCTGCGCGGGAAGCGTGCGCGTCCAGTCGGCGAAAGCGATCAACTTCGCCGCGCCGGCGGCGCTGCCCGCTCCGTCGCTGAACGCGATCGTGCCGGGCTTGAGCTGCGCCACGTCCAAATTCGGCGGCGAGCCGGCATCCTCAATGCGAAAATCCTCCGCGCTCGCGGCGGACAACGGCGCTAACAGCGCGACAAGCGCGATCGCATAGGCGAGCGAGCCGACGCCGTTCTTCGAACGGCTATGCCGTGTCGACATTTCGGTTTCTTTCTATCGCCTGAGCTTCAGTTCGGTCGCCCGCCCCAAAACCCGCGGTCCCACGGCGCGAACAAGCCGCGCGCCACCGGCTGCGGCGGCGGTTGCTGGCCCTGACCTGGATAATACGATGTTCCGGCGCCGCCGCGGCTGCCCCAGCCCCAGGCACCCCAGCTCTGCTCGGCTTCCGGCTCGGGGTTGCGCGACGCCTCAGCGTCTCCCCGCGAAACCAGCTGGTATTGCGTCTCGGCGACCTTGCCGTCGGCCTCGACCCGGAAGTGCTCGATGAAAGCTTGCCCGCCGGCCTGGACGCCAAACTGAGCGGCATTCGGGTCGCCATATTGGTTGCCGCCTTGACCTCCTCTTGGGCCGCCGCCGATGCGATTGCCGCTTAAGTAGTCGATCGGCAGATCGACGAGATGACGCTTGGCCTCCGGCGACGGTCCATTGAGCGGCGCCTTGGGAGCAATCCCTTCCGCCCAGATCGTCTGCAGGATCGGCTCGAAGATCGGCAACGCCACCCGTGCTCCGGTCGCGCTGGTGCCGAGCGAGCGGCGCTTGCCGTCGCCATTGTCGTAGCCGACCCACACGGCGATGGTGACGTCGTTGGTGAAGCCGATGAACCAGCCGTCGACCGCATCCTCGGTGGTGCCGGTCTTGCCGGCGACGTACGGCGACAGCGCGCCGATCGCGCGCGCGGTGCCGCGCGCCACGACACCCTGCAAAATGGTCTTGAGCTGATAGAAAGACGTGCGGTCGGCCGCGCCGATGAAGGGCAGCGGCGTATCCGGATACTTGAACACAGTCTGGCCGTCAGCCTCGATCGATTCGATAGCATGGGGCCGCGGCAACGCGCCCTCGTTGGCGACCGCGGCGTAGAACGCCGCAAGATCGATCATGCGCACCGGCTGCGCCCCAAGCACGAACGGATAATAGCGGACGCACTCGTTGTAGATTTTCGCCGCGACCGCCGTCGCACAGACTTCGTCGAGGCTTCTTTCCGGGTCGGCGCTGATGCCGCCGTCGAGCAGGTGGGCGGTCACGACATTGACCGAATTTTCCAGCCCGCGCCGCATCGTGAACAAGCCGCCGATGCCGCCGTCGGCATTGCGCGGCGACCAGAAATATTCCTCGCGCATGGCGCCGCCAAGTTCGCGGGCGACAATGCTGCTGCCGGCGCCACCGGAGCCGACCGGCGCGAGCGTAATCGGATCGTCGGGCACCAGCGTGTTGGGCTGCAATCCCGATTGCAACGCCGTCAAATAGGTCAGCGGCTTCATCGCCGAACCCGGCTGGCGTTGGGTCTGCGAGGTGCGGTTGAGCTGGCTCAGCCCGTAGGAGAAGCTGCCGGCCATCGCCAGAATGCGCCCGGTCTTGTTCTCCAGCACCAAGGCGGCGCCCTGCACGGTCGGCCGCACGCGCAATTCGACACGGCCGCCCACGGCGACACGAGCGGCGGCGTTCACTGCAACAGTCGCGCCTGGAACAGTTCTGGGCTTGGCGACTGTCCTGGTTTCGGTCAAGCGGACATAGACCACATCGTGAAGGCCCAGGTTGCGCCTGGCTTGCCAGTTCGCCACGTTCAACGGCAGCACCCGGCCGTCTTTGAGCCCGACGCGCATCACGCCGTTGCCGCCTTTGCCGCCCTTGTCGAGGATGACGGCCGGCTCCCAATGCACGTCGGACAGCGGCAGACGCAGTTCCTGCAGCGCCTGTTGCCAGGCCGGCAGCGCGCCCGGGGCGCCGGCGGCGCCGCTCTGCCTGCTCAGAAGAAGTTTCTGTATGGCATCGCCGATATTGGCCTCAGGACCGCGGAACTGGGCGCGGCCGGACGAGGCCTCATAGCGTGCGAGCCCCTCCTGCAATGCCGCCTCGGCCTCGCGCTGCAAGCTCGCGTTGATGGTCGAGTGCACGGTGTAGGGCTCGGCGGTCAGGCTGGCGACGCCGTCCGTTTTGGCTTCGCGGCCGAGAAAATCGACAAAGTGCAAACCGCTGTCGCGACGCTTTTGCTCGAAGGCGACGAGCTTCGGCGGCGCCGCCAGAGCGCGGGCCTTGTCGTCGGCCGAGATGACGCCGTCCTCCTGCATGCGGCCAAGCACGTAGGCGAGGCGTTCCCTGGCGCGGTCGGGATGACGGTCGGGATTGAAAAAGCTCGGGCCTTTGAGCAGGCCGGCCAGCATGGCGCCTTCGGCCAGCGTGAGGTTCTTCGCCGATTTGCCGAAATAGCTTCGCGCCGCCATCTCCACGCCCCAGGAGCCGCGGCCGAGATAAGCGGAATTGAGATAGAGCTCGAGGATTTCCGGTTTGCCGAGCGTGCTCTCGACCCGCGACGCGACGATCATCTCGCGGATCTTGCGCTCGTAGGTCACGTCGTCGCCGACCAGGAGATTCTTCACCACTTGCTGGGTGATGGTCGAGCCGCCCTGCGGGCGGCCCGGGTTGGCAAAATTGCCGATGAAGGCGCGGATGATGCCGCGCTCGTCGACGCCATGATGCTCGAAGAAACGCCGGTCCTCGGCGGCGACGAACGCCTTCTGCACCAGATCGGGAATGGTGGCGAGCGGTATCCAGACCCGTCGGTTGCGCGGCTCGAACACGTTGGCGAAATTGCCGCCCTTGCCATCGAGCACCACGCTCATGCTCGGCAGCTTGTGACCCTTGAGCCGCGTTTGGTCGGGCAGATCGGCGGCCGCGTTGTTGAAGAACTCGATCACCTGGCCGAGGTCGACGACCGAGTTGGCGACGTTCTCGTTCTTGCAGAACTGATGGTAGGCGGTGTTCAGGTCGGCGAAATTGATGCCGTGAAAGGCCTTGATATCGGCGCCGACTGCCTTCGGATCGTTCAATGCGGTGGAGATCAGGTCGTCGAGGTTGATGGACTCGATGTCGAAGGCTTGGCGCATATGGGCGCAACCATCGCGCAAGACCTGCACCACCTGGGCGCGATCCTGCACCGGGTCGAAATGGGTTTTCACCGCCTGCGGCTGCGTGGTGACCTCGCTCAACGCCAGCGCAGTCGCGAAAATCTTGACGAGAATCATGTCCATGGCGGGAGGGGAAGTCAGCCGAGTTTGAGGGGTACGACAAGATAGAACATCGAGTATAGCTATCCGATCCTTACAAAAAGACTTTTTTGCGGGTCTTTTGTGCCGGCTCTTGTGGCACCTCCTGGTGGCACGGCCGTGACGTAAGTCCGCCAGGCCGACGCCGCGAGGGAACCGAAGCCGGGTGGCCGGTCGTTGCCGGACCGCCGACATACCGGCATGGTTCCATGGGCGACGTCGTTACTTGGCCGATTCTAATCCGTCGAAATGACGGCGCTTCTGCAGCCAGGCCAGCAAGACCAGCGCCGGCAATCCGGCGAGCGCGCAGATCGCGAAAAACCAGACCCAGCCCGTCGCCGCGGCAATGAAACCGGCACCCGAGGACAGATACGTGCGCCCAAAGGCCGCGAGCGCGGTCAAGAGTGCGTACTGGGTGGCCGTATGGAGCGGGTTGCGGCAAAGCGCCGACAGATAGGCGACAAAGATCACCGTGCCGATGGCGCTGGTGAAATTCTCGGCGACGATGGCGAAGGTGAGCCACGCCGCGTTGAGACCGACTATCGCTTGCCAGGAAAACGCCAGATTGGACAGCGCCTGCAGGAGCCCGCCGAGCAACAGGCTTGCCGGCAGCGAATAGGCGCGCGCCACGAAGCCGCCGGCAAACCCACCGACCAGAGTCGCGGCCAGCCCAACGCCCTTGATGATCGCGGCGTATTCGTTGCGGGAGAAGCCGAGATCGATCACGAACGGCGCCGTCATCGCCCCCGACAGCGCGTCGGTGAACTTGAACAGCACGACAAAGGCGAGCGCGACAAACGCCATGTCGCGGGACAGGAATTCGGAAAATGCTCCGACCGCCGCTTCGACGACGCGCGCCATGGCGCTTTCGCGTGCATGGACGGCGGTGGCCGCCGCGGATTTTTCCGGCTCCGCAGCGACGAGCGTGGTCGCGATGCCGATCACGACCAGCGCTGCCATGACGACATAGCCGGCACTCCAGGCGGCGGCGTGGCTCAAGCCGAGGCCTTGAAAGCCGCTGACGACAAACAGCGCGCCGGCAGTCGAGGCGAGCATGCCGATCCGGTAGGCGGCGACGTAGGACGCCATGCCGGCCGCCTGCTCGCTCTCGCTCAGGCTTTCGACCCGGAAGGCGTCGACGACGATGTCCTGCGTCGCCGACGCGGTTGCGACCAGAAGCGCGCCGAGCGCGACGACAAGCGCGGACGCGGACGGATCGCAGAGGCCCAGAAGCACAATCGCCGCCATCAGCAAAAGCTGCGACAGCAAGAGCCAGCCGCGCCGCCGCCCCAAAAGCTTTGACAGCACCGGGACATCGAGCGCGTCGATCAGCGGCGCCCAGGCGAACTTGACCGTGTAGGGCGTGCCGACAAGCGCAAACAGGCCGATCGTGCCGAGATTGACGCCGCTCTCGCGCATCCAGATCAGGAGCGTCGAGCCGGACAGCGCCAGCGGCAGGCCCGACGAAAAGCCGAGGAACATGACGATCAGCACCCGCCGCTGCAGGTAGACCGCGAGCGTGTCGGTGATCGACGTGCGTTGGGCGGAGTCGGGCGGTGCCGTCATTCGCGTGCCCTAGCCGGTTTGGAGAGCAGTGCCAACGGCCCACGTAAGAAGCCGGCTACTCGCCGGCCTCCAGCTTGCGCAGCGGCGCCGGCACAACATTCGAATTGGCCGACGCGTGTTTCGCCGCCATCTGCGCGCCGAGCTCGACCTGCTGAATGCGTTCGCCATGGGCCTCGATCTTGTCGATCGAGATGATGGCCTGGCGGATATCTTCGTTCGACTGATTGAAATGGCTCTGCAGCTTGCGCACCCGATCGCCGAGCAAGCTGACGTCCTTCACCAGCCGGCCGACTTCGTCGCGAATCTGATCGGCCGCCTCGCGCATGCGGGCGTCCTTCTGGATTTGTCGCACCACCTGGATCGCCAGCATGAGGAGTGAGGGCGACACCACGACGACGCGCGCGCGGTACGCCTTCTGCACCAGGTCGTCGAAGCCGTCGTAAAGCTCGGCATAGATCGATTCCGACGGCACGAACATGAACGCCATGTCCTGCGTCTCGCCGGGGATCAGATATTTCTCGGCGATGTCGGCGACGTGCTTGCTGACGTCGGTGCGCAGGCGCGCCGCCGCGGCTTTGCGCTCGTCGTCGGACTTGGCGTCGCGATAGGCGGTCACGCCTTCGAGCGGAAATTTCGCGTCGATCACCAGGGGGCGCCGGTCGGGCAGGAACACGCAACAGTCGGGACGGGTCTTGTTGGCAAGCGTGTGCTGGAAGGCATAGGCGCCTTTCGGCAGGCCGTCCTGGACGATCGCCTCCATCCGCCATTGGCCGAAGGCGCCGCGCGACTGCTTGTTGGCGAGCACGCCCTGCAGCGATGTCACCTGCGTGGCGAGGTCGGTGATGTTCTTCTGCGCGCGGTCGATGACCGCCAGCCGCTCGCCGAGCTTCTGCAAATTCTCGGCCGTGCTCAGCTTGGTCTTCTCGAGCGAATCGCCAAGCCGGTGCGAGACCGAATCCAGGCGCTCGTTGACGGTGTGGGCGAGCTGCGACTGGCCCTTGGCAAGCATGCCGATCATGGCCTCAAGCCGCGCCGCGGCGTCGGCTTGCGCGCGGGTCAGTTCCACCACGACCGGATCATCGGCCGGCGCGGCACGGCGGGAGCGCCAAAGCACGATCGCCATGGCGGCAAGCGCACCGCAGGCGATCAGGACGGCCACAATCGCGACGATCGAGGACATTTCGGTCATGCTCTGCTTCTACGTGATTCGCTGCGATTGGCGTCGAGCAAGCACTGCCAGCCGTTAAGAACAAATGAAGAACATTCATAACGCACAAGCGGCTATCGTTGCAACCGCGCGCGCGCAATTGACCGCACTTTATGCACCGCTTACATCGCCGCTTATGGCGTTGCGGGACATTCTGAAAATTCCGGACAAGCGGCTCCGGCTCGTCTCTGAGCCGGTCAAACGCATCGATGCGGGCATCCGCGCGCTGGCCGAAGATATGTTCGAGACCATGTATGACGCGCCCGGCATCGGGCTCGCGGCCATCCAGATCGGCGTGCCCAAGCGCGTCGTGGTCATGGACCTGTCGAAGAAGGACGAAGCCCAGGAGCCGCGCGTCTTCATCAATCCGGAAATCACTTGGGCGTCGGAGGAGACGTCGACCCACGAGGAAGGCTGCCTGTCGATCCCGGACTATTACGAGGAGGTCGCGCGGCCGCTGAAGGTCAAGGTCAAATATCTCGACCTTGACGGCAAGGCCCACGAGATCGAGGCCGACGGCCTGTTCGCGACCTGCCTGCAGCACGAGATCGACCACACCAACGGCGTGCTGTTCATCGACCATATCTCCAAGCTCAAGCGCGACCGGGTCATCAAGAAATTCACCAAGGCAGCCAAGACAAGCAAGCCGCCGAAGAAGAAGGTGGAGGCGTGATTGGCGCTCCGCCTCGTCTTCATGGGCACGCCGGATTTCGCCGTACCGACGCTGCTTGAGCTTGTCGGCGGCGGCCACGACATCGCGGCGGTCTATACGCCGGGCGCCGCAGCCCGCCGGGCGCGGCATGGAGTTGCGGGCAAGCCCGGTGGCGCGGGAAGCCGAGCGGTTCGGGATTGCCGTTTTCACGCCGAAGACGCTGCGGACGACTGACGCAGCGGACGCGATGCGCGCGCATGGCGCCGACGCTGCGGTGGTCGTCGCCTACGGCCTGATTCTGCCGAAGCCGATTCTGGAGGCGTTTCCGCTTGGTTCGTTCAACCTGCACGCCTCGCTGTTGCCGCGCTGGCGCGGCGCGGCGCCGATCCAGCGCGCCATCATGGCCGGCGATCGCGAGACCGGCATGATGGTGATGAAGATGGAGGAAGGGCTCGACACCGGCCCGATCGCCATGGCGGATCGCGTGGCGATTGGACCGGACGCCACGGCCGGCGAACTGCACGACATTCTGGCGCAGCGCGGCTCCAAGCTGATGGTGGTCGCGCTCGCCGCGCTGGAACGCGGCACGCTGCAATTGACGCCACAGCCGGATGCCGGCGTCACCTACGCGAACAAGATCGAAAAGTCCGAGACGCGGATCGATTGGACGCCGCCCTGGCAGAAAGTCCATGACCATTGCCGCGGGCTGTCGCCCTTTCCCGGCGCCTGGTTCGAACGCGCGGAGGTCGGCCGCGTCAAGGTTTTGCGCACGACCAAAGGCGCCGGCAGCGGCAAGCCCGGCCACGTGCTCGACGACCAATTGACCATCGCCTGCGGCGAGGGCGCGGTGCGTCTCGTCGAACTGCAACGCGCCGGCCGGCAGCCGATGCGGGCGGACGAATTTTTGCGCGGGACGCCGATCGCGCGCGACAGCGTTTTCGGCTGAGACCTTCATGCCGCGCTACAAGCTCACCATCGAATATGACGGCACGCCGTTTGTCGGCTGGCAGGTGCAGGACAACGGCGTGTCGGTGCAGGGCGTCATGACCGACGCCGTGTTCGCGTTCGCCGGCGCGCGCACCGTGGTTGCCGGCGCGGGCCGGACCGATGCCGGCGTGCACGCGCTCGGCCAGGTCGCGCACGTCGATCTCGGCAAAGAATGGGACGCCGACACCGTGCGCGACGCGCTCAACGCACATTTGCGCCCACACCCGGTCGCCGTGCTCACGGCGGAGCGGGTCGCCGACGATTTCGATGCGCGCTTCTCCGCGATCCGGCGGCATTATCTCTACCGCGCCGTCAACCGCCGCGCCGATCTCGCCCTCGATCAGCAGCGCGCCTGGCGCGTTCCCCGCCCGCTCGACTCGTCGGCGATGCACGACGCCGCGCAAAAGCTCGTCGGCCGGCATGACTTCACCACCTTCCGCTCCAGCGAGTGCCAGGCCAAATCGCCGGTGAAAACGCTCGACCGGCTCGACGTGACGCGCCACGGCGACGAGGTGCGCGTGACTGCGATGGCGCGGTCGTTCCTGCACAATCAGGTGCGCTCGATGGTCGGCTCGCTCATTCATGTCGGCGAAGGCAAATGGAGCGCCGCCGATCTTGCCGCGGCGCTCGCTGCCCGCGACCGCGCCGCCTGCGGCCAGGTCGCGCCGCCGCAGGGCCTTTATCTGGTGCGGGTGGAATATTGATCGCGTGTCATTGTAAGGAGTGAAGCGACGAAGCAATGCAGAATTGGCGACGGCAGCTGGATTGCTTCGCTTCGCTCGTGATGACGGCTAACCGAAATACTGATCGATGATCCGCCGGTAGATCGCCGTCAGTGTGACGAGATCGGCGACCGGGCTGCACTCGTCGACCTGATGCATGGTCTGCCCGACCAGGCCGAATTCCAGCACCGGGCAATAATCCTTGATGAAGCGCGCATCCGAGGTGCCGCCGGAGGTCGAGAGTTTCGGCGTCCGCCCGGTGACCTCGGCGATGGCGGCGACCGCGAGATCGGTGAATGGCCCCGGCTTGGTGACGAAGACGTCGGCGTTCGAAGGCTGCCAGTCGAAGGAGAAATGCACGCGGCCGCCTGCGGCCGCCGCCGCGCGCCGCTCGATCAACGTCTTGAGCGCGGCCTGGCTGTGGCGGTCGTTGTAGCGGATGTTGAAGCGCGCGCGCGCCTCGCCGGGAATGAGATTGACGGTCGGGTTGCCGACATCGACCGAGGTGAATTCCAGATGCGAGGGATCGAAATGCGCGCTGCCCTCGTCGAGCGGCGCCTGCAAGGCGGCGATCAGCGTCATCAGGCCGCGGATCGGATTGTCGGCGCGATCGGGATAGGCGACGTGACCCTGGCGGCCGGTGACGATGAGCGTGCCGTTGAGCGAGCCGCGGCGGCCAGCCTTGATGGTGTCGCCGAGCACTGCGACATTGCTCGGCTCGCCCAGAATGCAGTGATCGAACGTCTCGCCGCGCTCGGCCGCCCATTTCAGAAGCTTCACCGTGCCGTTGACCGCGACGCTCTCCTCGTCGCCGGTGATGAGCAGCGACAGCGAGCCTTGTTTCGGCTTGCCGCCGTTCGCCGCCACATGATCGAGCGCGGCAGCGACAAAGCAGGCAATGCCGCCTTTCATGTCGACCGCGCCGCGGCCGTAAAGCTTGTCGCCGGCGACCTCGCCGCCGAACGGCGGATGCCGCCATGCTGCTTCGTCGCCCGGCGGGACGACGTCGGTGTGCCCGGCGAAGACGAGATTCGGTTTCGCCGTGCCGATGCGGGCGTAGAGGTTTTCGATCGGCGCCGTGCCCGGCTCGGCAAACGTCGCGCGATGCACGGCAAATCCGGCTTTCGCCAGTACGTCTTGCAAATAGCCGAGCGCTCCACCGTCGTCCGGCGTCACCGAGCGGCAACGGATGAGATCGCGGGCGATGGCGACAGGATCGGCGGTCATGATGGGGAGTGTAGCCTGCGCAATCAGCTCTTAGCGAGCGGCCCCGTATGGGTTTGAACCCGGCGAGCGCGGGGAAAGCCAAGTTCGATCAGCAGGGCACAACTGATGACTCCCCCAATCGTGCCCGTTCAACGCTGCGCCAGGGGATCGGGGCCGTATTGATTGGGACCAACCGTGCCCCGGCGAAAACCGAGCTCGACAAGCAAGCGCCAGCCCGAACACCGTGAACGGCACGGCGATGGCGAGCGACAGCATGCTCGGCGCTTCGTCGGTGCCGGCCAGGCCGAGCACGGTGAAAAGATCGAGCACGGCGCTGGCGCCGAAGAAAATTCCCAACAGCCAAACCGGCAGGTCGCGATCGTGGGCGCGCTTTATGCGCGACGGCGAATTCGGGATAGGTGAAGGCGAGATCGACGATCGCGCTCAGCCGTTCGCCCTGGATCTGTTCGGCGGCGAAGTGGCAGAGGAGCTCGACGACCGTCAGAACGATCATCGCGATCCAGAACGTCTGGCGGCCGATGCGGCCGTGGAATCCGTTGAGGAGATACGCCCAATTCATCGGTGCTGCGCCAAATCAATCCCGCAGCAATTCGTTGATGCTGGTCTTGGCGCGGGTTTTTTCGTCGACGCGCTTGACGATCACGGCGCAGGCAAGGCTCGGGCTTGGCTTCGCCGTTGGCGCGCGGCTTGCCGGGCAGGCTGCCCGGGCACAACGACCGCATAGGACGGCACTTCGCCCTGAAAAATCTTCGCCGCTGTCGCGATCGACGATCTTGGTCGAAGCGCCGATGAAGACGCCCATCGACAGCACGGCGCCTTCGCGCACGATCACGCCTTCGGCCACTTCCGAGCGGGCGCCGATGAAGCAATTGTCCTCGATGATGACCGGGCCGGCCTGCAGCGGCTCGAGCACGCCGCCAATGCCGGCGCCGCCGGAAATGTGGCAGTTCTTGCCGATCTGCGCGCAGGAGCCGACAGTCGCCCAGGTGTCGATCATGGTGCCTTTATCGACATAAGCGCCGAGATTGACGAAGGACGGCATCAGCACGACGCCGGGCGCAATATAGGCCGAGCGCCGCACCACGCAGCTGGGCACGGCGCGGAAACCGGCGGCGCGGAAGCGCGCGTCATCCCAGTCCTCGAATTTGGAGGGGACCTTGTCCCACCATGAGGCGCGTCCGGGCCCGCCCGGAATGATGGCCATGTCGTTGAGCCGGAACGACAGCAGCACTGCCTTCTTGAGCCACTGATTGACCCGCCAGGAGCCGTCCGCCGTCTTTTCCGCGACCCGCGCGGCGCCGCGATCGAGCAGATCGAGCGCCTCCGTCCACCGCGTCGCGCACCGCGACCTTGGGTCGCCGGGCCGATCGTTTCACGCTGTTCAAAGGCCGCATCGATGGTTTCGGCGAGCGTTTGACTGGCGATTTTGGCGAGATCGGCGGCCGGCATGAACGAGGTCCCCTGCTTGCGCGGTTTTGTCGGAGTGCGCATGCGCGATGTCAAGCGCCGGCGGTCCGATCGCAAAAACGGAATCGTGATGTGGGGACCTCGTGCCCGCTGTGGTCTGCGCCTTTGGCGTTGTCATTCGATCTCTGTTGGAACGCCACGCATCTGCGGCCGCCATCAAAATTGGAACCTTTCTTGCATCAACCGATTGGAAGCAACGCGGCCAAAGGATATGCAATGATCACCATGGGCATAGGCGTCGCCGCCGGTATCTTTTACTGGCTGGCTTGGTACAAACTTGCATTCTGGATTCTGATCTACGCGATCATCTACGGCGGCTTGGGCGCGCTGCGCGGCGACAATCAGGCCCACACGCTGCTGCGCCGCGATTCGGCGGTGACCATTGCGGTTCTCATTCCGGTCGCTTGGCATATCGGCGGGCTCGCCGGCTATCTTTGAAACCTAGCCCGAACTGGACAAAGCGAAATCCCGGTCCAGCGATGCAGCCGGCCGGCCGTTCCCGGGTTTCGCTTCCGCTCAACCCGGGCTACGTCTTTGTAGCGATGCTGCCCAGAAAGCCGGTCAGATCGTCGGTGACATAATCGACATGGGGCTCGTCGCGGCCGGCGAGCTCCCACTCCTCGCGAAAGACTTCGCGCGTGCCTTCCGGCACCACCAGCACCGTGGTCATGCCGCGCGCATGCGGCACTTCGAGATTGCGCGCGAGATCCTCAAAAATCGCCGCCGCGGCGGGATCGACGTCGTGGCGGGCGAGAAAACGGTCATAGACCACCGCGCGCGGCTTCGGCTCGTGTTCGGCGGCGGCAATGTCGAAGACATCCTCGAAATGTTGTTCGATTTCGAGCCGGCGCATCACCGCTTCGGCATGCGCCCGCGTACCGTTGGTGAGGATCAGCTTGCGGCCGGGCAGGCTGGCGATCGCCGCGCCCAGCTGCGGATTAGGCGTCAGCGGCGAATGATCGATATCATGGACGACTTCCAGGAACTCGTCCGGATCGATGCCATACTCCTCCATCAGTCCGCGCAAGCTCGTGCCGTAACGCCGATACAAATCCTTTTGCAGCCGGAACGCCTCGTCGTGCGTGACTTTCAGGAAGCCGGCGATGTAATCGCGGATGCGGACATCGACCTGTTGCCAAAGGTTGAGATGATGCGGATAGAGCGTGTTGTCGAGATCGAAGACCCAAGTCTCGACGGCGCCAAAGCCGCGAACCGGACGGCGCTCGGCCCGGCCGGCCTGGCCCGGGACTTCGCCAATGGCTTTGCGCTGGTTCATTTCCCGGAGACTCGTTGTTGCCACACTTCTTGGCGAGGAGTTTCGGCTGCTCGCCGAATCAGTTTTAGCAACTGGCGGGCCGGGAGCAATCGATGCGACGCGTGTTACGCAAGTCCATTCCATTCGTCCAGGCCGTGCTCATCGGCACGCTCGCGGCTGCCGCAATCGCCGGCGCCGCCATGCTGATCCCCCACTCCTGATTGTCGCGCTTTCGGACGGCTGCTAGCCGCCTGCCCCGCCAGCCTCGCGCCACGACGCCGCCGGCAGCAAGCCCTTGAGCGCGCCATCGTGCAGGCGCACCGGATCGCGTTCACCCTCCATGGCAAGCCGCAACACCGAGCGCGCCAATTCGTCCGGCCGTACCGTCGAATTGCCGACGGCCTTGAGCGTCAGCCACGCTTCGTCGAACGCTGCTTCCAGAACGACAAGCGTTTGCGGATCGAACGAAGAATTGTGGAACCCGCGCATAGTCCGCCCTCACTGCAAACGTACGGATGTGGATGTTACGGAGTAGCTAACCGTCACCCTCAAGTTGGCCGAGTTTGTGACCTCAAACATCAACCAGCCATGACATTACGTCGCTCCCGGTCGCCGCGGCGGCGCGAGCAGAGCGATGCGGCCCACGCCGCCGGGCGCCCGTCATTTCCATAATTGAAAGGCGACCAAAGCCGCGAGCATGATGCCGCTGCCCAGCGCCTGCAGCGGCGTGATCACGTCGCCCAACACCAGCGCGCTTCCCAGCATCGCGATCAGCGGCTCGAGATTCATGATCAGCGCGGTGCGAAACGGACCGACCCGCATGGTCGAAACAAATATGAACACGATGCCAGCCGTGGTCGCGAGAACTCATGCCGATCAAAGCCGCCCAGCCGATGTCGGTCTGCGGCGGATGCCAGGTCTGCGTGATCGCCGACAAGGCGACGAAGATCACCGTCTGCGCGATCACCGAGTACCAGGTCGTCAGCCGCGCGTCGGCGCCGACCAGAAAAGCGCGCGTCACGATGAGCACGCCGGTCCGGCACGATGCCGCGGCGAGCGCGTAGGCAATGCCGGAAAGCACCAGGCCGGCCGGGTGCGCGCCGATCATGATCGCGAGCCCGCCGAACGCCGCGAGCGCGCAGGCGGCGCCTTGCCAGCGCAACCGCTCCAGCCCGGTTGCCGCGGCGGCGAGCCCGGTCAGCAGCGGATAGGCAAAATAGGTGAGGACCGCGGTCGGCACATCGTTGAGCTCGATCGCCTTGAACAGGCAATAGATCAGCACCGTGAACAGCACCCCGATGCCGAGCGATATCCAGCGCGCGCGCGCGACGATCGACGGCTTCGGGCCGAACCGCAGCCAAGCGGTCATGAACGCGATGCCGATCACGCTGCGAAACGACAGCATGGTCAAGACGTCGCAATGGGCGGCGGCGATGATCTTGACGAGCACGTCGGAGACGCCGAGGACGACTGCGGCGGCAACTCCGGGTGCGGACGAAAAGACGGGACGGAGGGCCAAGGAGACGAAGCTCGCGTGGACGTGCGGGGCCCGTTGGCATACGTCCCGGCGACGCGCGCCGCAACCCGAAAGAAAAAGAAAAAGGACCTAGGCCCGCTTCTGCTCCGGCGCAGGCAACGAAGCGGCCGGCGAGCGCCGGTCGATGGCGTGCTTGAGCAGCAAGGCCGCGCGGCCGAACGGCGCGATCAGTTCGCCCCTGATGGTGTGGGCGTACGGCCGATCCGGCTCGACGCCGAATTGGAGCTTCTCACGCTCCGCCGCGGGAATGTACAAGGTGCCGAACATCCAATCCCACAGAGCCAGGCAGCTGCCGAGGTTTTTGTTGAAATGCGCCGGATCGCGCGAGTGGTGAATTTGATGGTGCGCCGGACTCATGAACAGATGGCCGAGCCACCCGGTGAACGAAATCCAGAGCTGGGTGTGCTGCAGATGCACATAGAGATAGATGAAGAGCACCAGGATGACGTTGTTCTCGGACAGCACGTACTGATGCGTCGTCTGGCCGAAGATGTAGTCGCCGACGCCGTTGGCGGTGCCGATGAAGACGCCGAGGATGTTGAGGAAGATGCACATATAGACCGGGTGCACACGAAAGTTGGTCAGCGGCGTGAGCACGGTCGCCGAGTGATGAACTTTATGGAATTCCCAGAGGAACGGTATGCGGTGCGACAAATAGTGATTGAGCCAATAGCCGAGCTCGTACGCCAGGAACAGCATGACGGTGATGACCACCCGCGACACCAGCGCCGGCACCGCCGTCGGCGGCTGCGGCCCGAACGTCGCGGTCAAGAGATCGGCGACGCCGTGGCTCACCAACTCGTAGGACAGCAACGCCCAGCCGAAGATGAGACCGAACACAAACAGATTGAAGTAAAAGTAGCCCAGATCGGCGAAGGTCGACTTGCTCATCACGATATGTCTGGGGAAGAGCGCCCGCAGCAACGCTTTCAGGCGGATGCGGCGGCCTTTTTTGTAGCGTCGCGCGGCGAGGAAAACGAACGAAATAACCAGCGCGCCCACGAGCGAGAATAGCGAAGCGTGCGAACCGGGCTCCAGGAAAGTCCTGCCCAGCTGACCAAAAAAGTACGAGATGCCCGGCGAGAAATCCAAGCGCGCCTCCGATGCTTCGCGAAGCCACAACATCTAGCCGGCATTGGTAAAGGTGGCGTTGTCCGGTGGCGCACTGGCTGGCTTGCGCGGTTAACCATCTCCCTTGGCGCGGCCTTAACGACGTTCGTCCACGGTCGCGGCGATGCACGCTCAATCGGCAACGCAATCGGCAACCATGGCGCGCGGCGCGACGCGGCTGCGCTTTCTCGACGGCCTGCGCGGCTGGGCGGCGGTCGTCGTGCTGCTCCACCACGTCTTCATCGACGGCCTGCCGGCCAACGCTCTGATGGCCGATCGCAGTTTGTGGGCCAAGGTCTTCTTCCTCAACGGCACACTGGCGGTGTGCGTGTTCTTCGTGATCTCCGGATTTTCGCTGTCGATCCGCTATCTCGAAACCGGCGATGGACGGGGCTTGGGCCGGATCGCCGCCGGACGCTATCTGCGGCTGGCGCTGCCGATCTTGGCCATCTGCGCCATCACCTACGCGCTGCTGCGCTCGGGTCTCATCCCGCCGGCGGCGCAGCGCCCGGCCCCGCTCGATCAGTTCCTAGCCTTCACGCCGACCATCGAGCGGCTGATGAGCTTCTCGTTATGGAAAGTGTTCGTCGCCTATTCGGGCGCCGAGACCTACGATCCCCCGCTCTGGACCATGACCTACGAGTTCTTCGGCTCGTTCATGGTGTTTGCGGCGATCGCCTATCTGCGGCCGTCGCGGATCCGGACGGTTATGCTGGGCCTGTTGTTCGTCGTGCTGGCGGCGTTGCAAACCTACTTCGCACTGTTCGTCGCCGGCATCCTGATCGCCGATCTGTTTCCGCTCGTCGGACCGACTGCCGCGAACCGGGCGGGAGCGGCACTGTGCCTCGCCGGACTGCTGCTGATTTTGCTGCCGAACACCTGGTTCGGACCGGTCTATGTCGGCGGCGCGACCTGTCTGACAGCCGGCGCGGTATTCTGCGCGCCGATCCGCCGGTTCTTTGAAACCCGCTTGTCGAGCTTCCTCGGCTGGATATCGTTCCCGCTCTATCTGGTGCAGGCAGCCGTCATCTATGCGCTGGCGCCGCGCGGCCTCGAGCTTTTGGCCTCCTATGGTCTCGCGCCGCCGCTGCAGCGATGGCTGGTCGGCGTTGCGCTCCTGCCGATCGCCATTGTCTGCGCGATCGCGTTTTGCCCGATCAACGACTTCGCCATGACCGCGTCGCGCCGCTTCGGGACCGGAATTGTCGGTTTGTTCGACGACATCGGCCGCCGCCTGGCGCGGCGGAGCGTGCCACCGACGCTGGCGCCTAATTGTGAATGAGCGTGCCGGAGCCGAGTTCGGTGAACAATTCGAGCAGCACGGCGTGCGGCACCTTGCCGTCGAGAATGACGACGCCTTCGACACCGCGCTCGAGCGCATCGATGCAGGTCTCGACCTTGGGGATCATGCCGCCGGAAATGGTGCCATCGGCGATGAGCCGGCGGGCCTCGTCGGCGGACAGCTCCTTGATCAGACTCTTCGATTTGTCGAGCACGCCGGGCACGTCGGTCAGCAATAGGAGACGCTTTGCCTTGAGCGCGCCGGCGATGGCGCCGGCGAAGGTGTCGGCATTGACGTTATAGGTGCCGCCGTTGGCGGCGGCGCAGACCGGCGCCAGCACCGGTATGAGCTCGCGGCCGAGAATCTGCATCAGCACCGTGACGTCAACCTTGTCCGGCTCGCCGACAAAGCCGAGATCGACCATTCTCTCGATGTGCGAATCCGGGTCGACGACGGTCCGCGTCAGCTTGCGCGCGACCACCATGTTGCCGTCCTTGCCGCACAGCCCGACCGCCTTGCCGCCGGCCGCGTTGATGTAGCCGACCATCTGTTTATTGATCAGGCCGGCCAGCACCATCTCGACGATTTCCAGGGTCTTTTCGTCGGTGATGCGCAGGCCCGCCTCGTAGTGCGATTGCACGCCAACCCGCTTGAGCATCGCCTCGATCTGCGGACCGCCGCCATGCACGACGATCGGATTGATCGCAGTCTGCTCCAACAGCACGATGTCGCGGGCGAATTCGCGCGCTAGCTCCTCGGCGCCCATGGCATGGCCGCCGTATTTGATGACGATGACCTCTTCGTCGTAGCGCTGCATGTAAGGCAGGGCTTCCGAGAGGATGCGGGCCTGCACCTCAGGGCTTACGCTGTCGCTCTGGCTCATCGCATGCATCATCCCGGTCCGCCGCGGTCGCTGCGGCGCAGTCTATCTAGCGGCGTGACGGGACGACGACAATGCGGTTAGCGGGAGCGCTCCGCCAGGAGCCGCGCGATGGCGGCGCGCAACTGCGGAATACCGGCCCCGGCACGGGCGGAGGTGGCGATGATCTCCGGAAAAACCGCCGGCCTTTTCCGCAACGCCGCGGCTATCTCGGCAACGCGGGCGGCGAGATCGGCTTCGCCGACCTGGTCGGATTTCGTCAGCACGATCTGGTGGCTGACCGCGGCCTTGCCGAGGGTATCGAGGATCGCCGCGTCGGCGGCCTTGAGCCCATGACGGGCGTCGATCAGGACATAGACGCGCCCGAGCGCGGCGCGGCCGTGCAGATAGTCATGGATCAGTCGCGTCCAGGCCGTGACCTTGCTCTTGGCGGCGGCGGCATAGCCGTAGCCCGGCAGGTCGACCAGGACGAGCGGGCTGATGCCGGCGAAAAAGATCAGCTCCTGGGTGCGGCCGGGCGTGTTCGACGTGCGCGCCAGCGCCTTGCGGCCGGTCAGCGCATTGATCAGGCTCGATTTGCCGACATTGGAGCGGCCGGCGAACGCGACCTCGAGCCCGCGCGCGGGCGGTAGCGACTCGACCGAGCTCGCCGCCGAAAGAAAGTCCCAGTCGCCGGCGAACAGCCGCCGCCCTTCGTCGATTTCGGCGCGGGAAAAATCATTTGCAACGCTCATGCGGAACTCCAAGCGCGCTTCGTCGTTGCACCAACGCCGCGGTCGGTCTGCGGCCAAGCCAAAAAGGCGTCATAAGGCCAGCCGGGTATCGGATTTCCCGGCCGCACGGAGGCGGTCATGGACGATTGGTCGAGCGCCAAGCTCTGCGACGTGGCGAACCTGATCCTCGGCATGATTTTATTCTTTTCGCCGTGGCTGTTCAGCCTTTCCGCCGGCGCGCCGTGCCAGACCGCTTCTGTCATCGGGGTTTTCATCGCCGTGTCGTCGATCGCCGCGCTGGCGGCGTTCGCTGTCTGGGAGGAATGGCTCAACCTGATCGCCGGGGCTGCGCTCATCGTATCGCCCTGGCTTCTCGGTTTCCAGGACAGCGAGGCGATGACCATCGATGCCGTTATCGGCACTTTTGTCGTCATGCTGGCCGCCGTCGAGGTCTGGTTTACCGCAGAAGCGGCGCAGCGCATGAAGGCGAGCCACTGAAGGCGCGACGCCCGGATTGCGGCAAACTTGGCTGCGCCAAACGAACAAGGGGGACGCACCGGTCCCCCTTGGTCACAGGCTGAATTTTTCTGCCCCGAAAGCGCGCGTTCTGATCAAGCGATGGCGGCGCCGCGCTCGTCCAGTTTAACGGTCGCAGGCGGGTGGCCAGGATTTTTGGCGCCGCCTTGATAGCGCGCTGCGGCCGCAACGGCGGAAATCCCGATTTGCCGGTAGCAAAGATGCAGCGCGATTTGCTCGTCGGCAGATTTGCGAGGCTTGCGCTGATGGCTGGTCTTTTTGGCCGATTTGGCAGTGACGTCTTGCATTATGAAACCCCGTTCCCGTGTCCTGAGCGACGGCGCGGTGGTAGGCGCCGAGTACGGCGGAAATGGGCGACAAATCGTCCGCCGGCGTGGCTTTTGCCGTCCTCATCCGCTGAGCCGTAAACTGACACGAACCTTGGTAAAGCCATGGTTAACGAGTGCGACATTCCTGCAACACTTTGCCATAGACTGTTGTGGGGAGCGTGTTGATGGCTGGCATGACCGGCATGAGTTCGGTAAGAAATTCGGGGCAGATTCCACGGCTGGGACGGGCGGAGAGTGGTGGGAACTCATGGCCATGCGTGCGCTAGGTTTTGTTGTTATTGCCGCCCTCGCGCTGGGCGGTTGCGTTGAGGATATGGCCACCAGCGGGACGCTCGATCCCGCGAGTGAAGCCGGCTGGAAACAGCGCGACAAGGATTTGATGTCCAACCTGCCGTACAACCAATCGGCAGTGTCAGACACCTATCGCCGGCACATTGTCGAATATCACCGCAAGGAAGCGCCCGGCTCGATCGTCATCGATAGCGACGCCAAGTACCTCTATTACGTCATGCCGCAGGGCAAGGCGATCCGCTACGGCATCGCCGTCGGCGAACAGGCGCAAGCCTGGAGCGGCATCGCCAAGGTCGGCCGCATGGAAGAATGGCCGGCGTGGCACCCGACGCCCGGCGAGCAGGCGCGGCTCGGACCGTTGCCCGAATACGTGACCGGCGGCCCGCACAATCCGATGGGCGCCCGCGGCATGTACCTGTTCTCGGGGAACAAAGACACGCTCTATCGCATCCACGGCACCAACCAGCCGGAATATATCGGCAGCGCCGTCTCGTCCGGGTGCATTCGCATGACCAACGAAGACGTCATCGATCTCTACAATCACGTCAAGGTCGGCACGCTCGTGATCGTGCTGGCGCCGCATCAAAACGACGGACCGTTCGGCGCCCGCATGGCTAGCGCCTGGGGGGCGAGCGCAAACTAACGGTTTGCGTTTCGAGGCGGGGCTGACTCAAAATGGCGCCGACGTTTTCGGCGCCATTTTTGTTTGTCGGGCTCGTTGTTTGTCAGGCCCACGCTTGAACGGCAAAGATATCAACCACCAAGCACGACGTGCACGATTTCCGGCGGCACGCCAAGGCGGGCCGGAATGATGCTGGTGCCCAGCCCGCCCGACACGATCAGGTCCCGCTCGTTCTCGACCACGTGGCCATAAGCGTAGCGCGCGCCGTATTTTGACGGGACGAAGAACTGCCAGATCAGCGGCACGCGGATTTGGCCGCCATGGGTGTGGCCGGCAAACGTCAAAGCCACGCGCGACGGCATACGGGCAAAAATATCCGGCTCGTGGGCGAGCATGATGACCGGATCGTCGGTCGTGACCTGCGCCAACGTCCCGGGCAGGTCGTCGACGCCGCGGAACCGGCCGTGACCGAGGCGATGCGCAATCTGATCGCCGATGCCGGCAAGCCAAAATCGCTCGCCCTCGGCACCAAGCATCACGGCCCGGTTTTCCAGCACGGGAATGCGTGCGCCCGCCAGCGCGCCGCGCACACCGGCTAGGTCGAACCACCAATCGTGATTGCCGAGGATCGCCCAGACCCCAAGCGGAGCAGTGATGCGCGCCAGTTCGGCCGCCCAGACCGCGTCGGGGATGCGATCGATGGCAAACCGGTAGCGCGCGATATAGTCGCCCAGCATGACGACAAGATCGGATTTCAGCGCGATCGCGGTATCGACGATCCGCCGGATGTGCGGCAGCCGCATGTCCGGGCCGCCGGCATGCAGATCGGCGATGACCGTAATGGAAAGCTTGCGGCCGATCGGCCAGCCGCGCGGTCTGGGCGCGTAACGGGTCACGATCAGGCTCTGCGGTTCGATCCCGGCGGCATAGCCGCCGGTCGCGACCAGGGAAGCACCGATCAGGCCGGCGGCGTTGGCAAGAACGCGGCGCCTGGACACACGCGGCTTGCCGATTGGCGGCGCGGCGGCGCCCGCCACATCCCTCGCTAAGGCTTGGTTCATGGCGCGCGATCTAGCGCAGGAGTGATGAATGGAGCGTTCATTGCGACGTGTAAAGCGCGGTATCGATTCGCTGGCTCCAATCGGCACCGCATCACGCTTGCGTGAAGCCTTCGCGCGTCACCCAATCGAGCGTCTTGTCGAGCGCACGCGTGAGCCGATTGAAAAGCTCCTCGATTTCGGGGCCTTTGATCACGAGCGGCGGCGACAATGTCAGGACGTCGCCCATCACCGCGCGCACGATCAAACCTTCTTCCTCGGCGAAGCGGACGGCGGCCGCACCGACGCCATGCTGCGCATTGAATGAACGCTTGCTGGCTTTGTCGGCGACAAGTTCCAAGCCGCCGATCAGGCCGAGGCCGCGGGCTTCCCCGACCAGCGGATGATCGCCGAGCATCTTCAGTCGTGCCTGGAACAAAGGCGCGCGCCGCGCGGCCTTGGCGATGATGCGGTCGCGCGCATAAATCTCGATCGCCTTGACCGCGACCGCCGCCGAAACCGGGTGTCCGCCGTAGGTGAAACCATGGCCGAACGCGCCGATCTTTTTGCTCTCGGCTAACAACGCCTCGTACATGAGTTCTGGAATCATCACCGCGCCGATCGGCAGATACGCCGACGACAGCGCCTTGGCGACCGAGATCGCCTGCGGCCGAAAGCCGAGCTTCTCGCAGCCGAACAGCGTGCCGAGCCGTCCGAAACCGCAAATCACTTCGTCGCTGATCACGAACAGGTCGTGCTTGGCACACACCGCCATGACTTTCTGGAAATAGGTCTTCGGCGGCACGATGACGCCGCCGGCGCCCATGACCGGCTCGGCGATGAAGGCCGCAACCGTTTCCGGATCTTGCCGGACGATCAAAGCCTCGAGCTCGTCGGCGAGCCGCGAGGCGAACTCCTCCTCGGTCTCGCCATCCTTGGCGAAGCGGTAATAGTGCGGACAGCCGGCATGGAGAAAGCCCGGCAAGCGGAAGGTCGAAATCGCGATGATTGCCGGGCAGCCCGGTGAGCGAGGCGGCGGCAATGGTGACGCCGTGATAGGCCTTCACGCGGCTGATGATCTTTTTCTTCTGCGGCTTGCCGCGCGCATTGTTGAGATACCAGACGAGCTTGACCTGGGTGTCGTTTGCCTCCGATCCGGAATTGCAGAAGAACACCTTCGAGATCGGTACCGGCGCAATCTCCTTGAGCTTTTCCGCAAGCTCGATTGCCGGATCGTGGCTTCTGCCGGTAAAGAGATGCGCGAACGAAAGCTTGCGCATCTGCGCCGCGGCGGCTTCGACCAGTTCCTCATTGCCGTAGCCGAGCGCGGTGCACCAGAGCCCGGCCATGCCCTCGATATAGGCCTTGCCGGCGGTGTCGTAGACATAAACGCCTTGCCCACGTTCGATGACGAGCGGGCCGGTCTCACGGAAGCTCGCGAGATTGGTGTAGGGATGCACCACTGTCTCGACGTCGCGGACGGCAAGATTGCTGAGCGGGGACATGCAAGTCCTTTGCCAGAAGTGCTTCGGCCGTAAAGGCCTTTGGCGGCGAAATCTTTGCCGTTAGTGGGCGCTGCTTTGGCCGTTATTTGCAGCCCTATTGTGGCTATCCGGCCGCGGCCGGCAAACCGTCACCGGCAATCGCACTTGAACCTTAACACTCCCACCCATAGACCATGATCCCATCAAGCATGGTCCAGATATGAGTTGGACATGATCTTTTCCGGAGACCGGTTGCCACTTTTCGGGATCATGCTCTACCAGAACGCGCCATCGGGCCGGGAGCGGGACTTGTCAGAAACGACGACACTCGATCACATCGTTGCCAGCAAGGCGGCAAAAGACGGCTTCATCCGCACACGCTGGTGGTGGATCCGGCACGCGCCGGTCATCGTCGACGAAGGCCGCATCTACGGCCAAAGCGATCTACCGTGTGATTGCAGCGATGCGCGGGTCTTTTCCGATCTCGCGGCGTTGTTGCCGCGACCGGCGATTTGGCTGACCAGCAATCTGGCGCGGACGCATCAGACCGCGAAGGCGATTTTTGCCGCCGGCGATTTCGCCGGGCAACCGGAGTTCGTGCAGGACAAAGACCTTGCCGAACAGCATCTCGGCGACTGGCAGGGCTTGGACCGGCACACCTTCCTGATGAACCGAAGCCAGGAGCCGGACTCGTTCTGGTATGCGAGTGCCGACGAACGGGCGCCGAACGGCGAAAGCTTCGTCGATCTTGTGGAACGGGTCGGCGCGGCGATCGCCCGCACGACGCAAAAGCATCGAGGCGGCGACATCGTCGCGGTGGCGCATGGCGGAACGATCCGCGCGGCCATCGCCATTGCTCTCGGCCTGCCGCCGCGCGGCGGCTTCGCCTTCATGATCGACAATTGCTCGCTGACCCGCCTCGACCATTATCAGGGCAAGCGGGGTTCCGGCTGGCGCGTCACCACGATCAATCACCGGCCGTAATTCGGGGCGCGAAAGAGGCACCTGTTCGACGAGCCGCACCCGCTCCTATATGCGGCACGCGCAAATGCCTCTTACCAATTGCTTTCAAGGAGCGACAGATGAAACTTAGCGCACGCAATCAGCTCAAAGGTAAAATTGTCGAAGTTACCAAAGGCGCCACCACGTCGCATGTCCGCATCGACGTCGGTCACGGCGTCACTGTCACGGCATCGATCACCAACGAGGCTGTGGCCGATTTGGCGCTGAAAAATGGCGACGACGCCTGGGCCGTCATCAAAGCCTCCGACGTGATGATCGGCAAGTGACCTGAAGCCGCGATCCAAAAATTAGTCCAGCGTTCGCATTCACTGCGAGCGCGTTTTGTTGGACCGCGGCCGCGTGTCGTCGGCGGCATTGGCAGCCACGGGGCGCGGCCGCGGCAGCGGCACCGGGTCGGACAACGGAACCGCTTTTTCGGCCTGCGGCTCGGCTTTCTCGGCTTGCCTGACCGCCTCGCGCACGTCCCACTCGCACATTGTGTAGCCGCCGCGGCGCTCCGCCAGATCGAGGTGGATATGCTCCTCGTGATAGCCGTCGGAGCCGGGGCCGAGCACGGTGGAGAAGCGCGCGCAGGCGCTGGCGCGTATGCCCTCGCGCCAGTCCTTCGCCACATTCACGTCGGTTAGTCCGATCGCTTCGCCGTTGGCAAGCTTGAATGCCGCGCACATCGAGCGCGTTGGCGCGGCCATGCTCGCTGAGCGTCGCGCCGGGCACGCGATTGCGGCGCGCGGCATTCGTAGGAATCGAAGTTGTCGAGGCCGCGTAGCGGGGCGCCGAGCTTGAGCGCCGCCGGCGCTACGTCCTCGCGCAGCCAGAGTGACGACCGCTTCCGCCATGGTGCAGCGCAGCGTCGCCGGCGGCGATACCGCGACCTTCGCCAGGTCCGGCAGGATCACGCCCTCGACGATGACCGCGTCCACCGCGCCGCATTCCCCGGCCCCAGCAAGCAGCGGCAGGGGCTTGAATACTGCAAGTTTCGCCAGACGTATCTGGCAGGCGGACGGCGTCGGCGGCGCGGTCGCGGCGGCGCCAGGACGATCCGGGAACGACGCGTAAGCTTCCTGCGGGGGCGAAAATTGCTCGGGAACCGCGCTCGGCGGCGACGGCCGCGGCGATGTTCGCGCTGGATGCGATGGAACGATCTGGAGCGGCAAGGAACGTGTGGCCTTGATGGCCTTCGCCGGCCGCGGGGCGGCGTCTTCCGCCATCGCGAAGCCGGTGCCGCACAGCAGCATGGCGAGGACGAGAGCCTTCACACCATCGACTCCCGGCGCAACGGCAATCCCTGTTCGCCAGCGGTTAAAGCGAAAGACACGCAGACATGGTTTTAAGCGCCCGATGCGCTGGCGCACAAGGGCACAGCCACGTTCCGCGGCGCGCCACCGACATTCCGGCATTTTCATCGCCCCGGCAGGGGGCTACATTGGGCCTCGCCCGTGGCCGCCCGCTACGGCGCAACGCGATAAGAACAAAATAGCGCAGCACTTTCAGGAGGAATTCCATGCTTGGGCTTATGCAGGACTGGCCGCTCCTGTGCCACCGCATCATCGATCACGCGGCGACCAATCACGGCGATCGCGCGGTGATCACGCGCTCGATCGAGGGGCCGATCCACCACACCGATTATGCCGAAATCCGCGCCCGCGCCATGCGCGTGGCGCAACGGCTCGATCGCGACGGTATCAAGCTCGGCGATCGCGTGGCGACGCTTGCCTGGAACACCTGGCGGCATCTGGAGAGCTGGTACGGCATTCTCGGCATCGGCGCCGTCTATCACACCATCAACCCGCGGCTCTTTCCCGAGCAGATCGTCTGGATCATCAATCACGCCGAGGATCGCGTGATGATGACCGATCTCACCTTCCTGCCGCTGTTGGAGAAGATCGCCGACAAGCTGCCGACCATCGAGCGCTACATCGTGTTCACCGATGCCGCGCACATGCCGGCAACGTCGCTGCGCAACGCGGTTGCCTATGAGGCGTGGCTGGCCGAAGCCGACGGCGACTTCGCCTGGAAGGAGTTCGACGAGAACACCGCCGCCGGCATGTGTTACACCTCCGGCACCACCGGCCATCCCAAAGGCGTGGTCTATTCGCATCGCTCCAACGTGCTGCACACCATGCTGTCGCTGCAGCCGGACGCGATCGGACTGTCGTCGCGCGATACCGTGCTGCCGATCGTGCCGATGTTCCACGCCAACAGCTGGGGGCTCGCCTTCTCCGCGCCGATGGCCGGCGCGGCGCTGGTAATGCCGGGCGCGAAGCTCGACGGCGCCTCGGTCTATGAGCTGCTCAACGATTACAAAGTCACCTGCACCGGCGCCGTGCCGACCGTGTGGCTGTTGCTCCTGCAACATCTGGAAAAGACCGGCGGCACGCTGCCCTATCTCGAGCGCGTCATCATCGGCGGCTCGGCCTGCCCGCGCGCCATGATCAAGGCCTTCGAGGAGGATTACGGCGTTCAGGTCTTCCACGCCTGGGGCATGACCGAGATGAGTCCGCTCGGCACCGTCGGTTCGATCAAGCCGCAATTGGTCGACCTCAAAGGCGAGGCGCTGTTGGACGTCAAACAGAAGCAGGGCTACACGCCGTTCGGCGTCGAGATGAAAATCACCGACGATGCCGATAGGCCGGTGCCCGCCGATGGCAAGACCTTCGGCCGCATCAAGGTGCGCGGCTTTGCCGTCGCCAGGGGCTATTTCAAGGAAGGTGCCGAGATCATCGACGACAACGGCTTTTTCGATACCGGCGATGTCGGCACCTTGGACCGTTACGGCTACATGCAGATCACCGACCGCTCCAAGGACGTGATCAAATCCGGCGGCGAGTGGATTTCCTCGATCGATCTGGAGAACCTCGCGATCGGCTATCCCAAAGTGGCGGAGGCCGCGGTGATCGGCGTGCACCATCCCAAATGGGACGAGCGGCCGCTCCTGGTCATCGTGCTCAAGGAGGGGCAATCGGCGACCAGGGAAGAGGTCCTGGGTTTCCTGGAGGGCAAGATCGCCAAGTGGTGGATGCCCGACGATGTCGTGTTCGTCAGCGCCATACCGCACACGGCGACCGGCAAGATCCAGAAGACCGCGCTGCGCGACCAATTCAAGAATTACGTGCTGCCGACCACCGTCGCGGCCGAATAGCGGCACCTGATTCCCTGGGACTGCGGCATGGAACCCGGCGGAGAGGCCGGTTCCGTTAACCGTTGAGTAAGATTATCGGCCTCGGCGCCGATGAGCGGATTTGAAGCCAGATGGCCGGGCAAACGCCCGGCCATCGGCGCTTTTGTCTGTATTTCCAGGCAAAACCCCGGCTTTCGCGGATCCTCACAAAGTATTTCCCAGAAAAATTCCCGATAACCAAGTCGTGTTGGAACAATTCGCGGCTGACCCGCCGCACAATTTCCACAATATCCCGTCACCAGAGACCATTCGGTTCAAATTTGATTGAACCGATTAACCACGCCCCTCAACAACTGAAAAGGTAGATCATGGCTGTAAATAGCCTGACTAAGCTTGCTCTCGCTTCCGCTTTACTTGCTTCGACTATCATTTTGCCGATGACCGCATCGGCCCAAGAAGGAATTGCTTCGGTTTATTCAGGAGAGCGTACTGCCAACGGCGAATATGCGCACGCCACGGCGTTGACTGCCGCGCATCGCACCCTGCCGTTCGGCACCAGAGTGCGGGTCACCAACCATCAGACCGGTCGCTCGGTCGTGGTGCGCATCAATGATCGCGGACCGTTTGTCCAGCGGGCGCATCATCGATCTGACACCGGCAGGCGCTCGCGCGCTCGGCATGGACGGCCTGGCCCACGTCCCGGTCGACGTGGTCGGCGGCAAGAGCTGAACCGAAGACGCGCCTATTGCACTGCAAACAGCGGGAGGCTTCGGCCTCCCGTTTTTATTTCTCACCCGGCCTGTTCGATCCGGTTCACACTCAAGCAACCATTGTCGGCCAACATTCCCGCTGCACCGCGATTGATTTCCAGCGATGGCGCCCACCGACTCAATTCCGGAATTCGAAACGCGACGTTCGTTCTATAAGATCGACGATCGCGTCCGGTCCGTGCTCGCCGCGGCGTGGCCGATCGTTGCGCCGACGATCGACGCGGTCGATCGATGACGTCATCGAGGGCATCTCGGAATTGCCCAACATCGGACAGCGGGTCGCGCCGCACCGCGAACTCGATCACAAAACTGGAGCTGGCGCATTTCCAGGCACTGCTGGGGGGCGATCTCGATCATCGCTACGCCAAATCGTGCCGCCGCACCGTGGAGCAGGAGGCCGCGATCGGGCTCGACGCACGCATTCGCAGTTCCGCCGGAAACAGCGTGCTGCGAGGCGCGCTCGACGCACTGGCGCGCGCGCACCGCTTCTCGCCGGCCAAGCTCGCGGAGCGCGGCAAGATCGTGTCGCAGGTCATCAGCTTCGACGTCGCCAACGCCATGACGCTGCACCGGCAGGCGGCGGAACAGGCGGCGCACGCCAGGCGCGGCGAGATCGATGCGGCGATCGCCGAATTCGACGGCGCCATCGGCGAAATCATCGAGGCGATCAAGGAAGCTTCCGCTTCGCTCGCCATGACCGGCTCGATGTTGCGGCAGGTTGCCGAGGACACGCTGAGCCGCATGGCTTCGGCCTCGTCGGCGTCGGCCGAGACCGCGCAGCGCATGGACGCGACCGTCACGGCGACCGAAGAGCTGTCCGGTTCGATCCAGGAGATCGGCCAGCAGGCCACCAACGGGCTTGGCATGGCGCAGTCCGCCGTCGCCGATACCGAACGGACCCAGAACGTCATCGGTTCGCTTAATGACGCCGCCGAGCGCATCGGCTCCGTGGTCGGCACCATCTCCGCCATCGCCGCGCAAACCAATCTTCTGGCGCTCAACGCCACGATCGAAGCGGCGCGCGCCGGCGAAGCCGGCAAGGGCTTCGCCGTGGTCGCCGCCGAGGTCAAGACGCTCGCCAATCAGACCTCGCGCGCCACCGGCGACATCTCCCAGCAGGTTGCCGCCATCCAGGAAGCGACCAAACGGTCGGTCGAGGAAATCTCGGCGATCGCCCGCACCATCGGCAAATTGACCACGGTGTCGACCAGCATCGCGTCGGCGGTGCAGCAGCAGAGCATGACGACGCGCGGGATCGCCGAAAGCATCCACAACGCCGCCGGCCACACGGCGCGGGCTTCGGTCGAGATCAACTCGGTCGATGAGGCCGTCAGCCGCGGCGTCGCGGCCGTCGGCGAAATCACCAGCTGGACGGATCGGCTGTCGGCCCGCGCCAACGACCTGGAGACCAAGGTCGCGACCTTCTTCACCCGCGTCCGCGCGGCGTAATATCCCTCACTCCATGTCGTATCATCCGCCGCGCCCTGCGGTAGAGTGGCCCATCGCGCCAACGGGAGGGAAACCATGAGCGAGCCGGTCGTGAGGCAGATCGTTTTGGCGTCGCGGCCCCAGGGGCCGCCGACCGCGGAAAACTTCCGTCTGGAGGAGGTTCCAATGCCGTCGCTGCCGCCAGGCGGTCTAGTGCTGCGGGTGCTCTATCTTTCGCTCGATCCTTACATGCGCGGCCGGATGGACGATCGGAAATCCTATGCGCGGTCGGTCGGCATCGGCGAAGTCATGACCGGCGAGAGCGTGTGCGAGGTGATCGCCTCCGACCGCCCAGGGTACGGCCGAGGCGACATCGTGCTCGCCCATACCGGCTGGCGCACCCACGCGGCATGGGAAGGACCGGCTCCGCGCAAGCTCGATCCGAAACTTGCGCCGATCACCACCGGCTTGGGCGTGCTCGGCATGCCCGGCTTCACCGCCTATGCCGGCTTGTACGTGCTCGGCAAGCCCAAAGCCGGCGAGACGGTCGTCGTTGCGGCGGCGAGCGGCCCGGTCGGCTCGCTGGTCGGGCAACTTGCGAAGATTGCGGGCGCACGCGCCGTCGGCATCGCCGGCGGCGCCGACAAATGCCGCTACGTCGTCGACGATCTGCGCTTCGATGCTTGCGTCGATCATCGCGCGCCCGATCTTGCCGGCAAGCTCGCGGCCGAGTGCCCGAAAGGCGTCGATGTCTATTTCGAGAATGTCGGCGGCGCGGTGTGGCAGGCGGTGCTGCCGTTGCTCAACACCTATGCGCGGGTGCCGGTTTGCGGACTGATCTCGCAATATAGCGCCGCCGGCCAGGCCGCCGGTCCAAACCTGCTGCCGGCGACGATGCGGGCGGTGCTGACCAAAAGCCTTACATTGCGCGGCTTCATCAACACCGAATTCGTCGCCGACCATTATGCCGATTTCTTGAAGACGGTATCCGCCGGGATCGCCGACGGCAGCATCCGTTATCGTGAAGACGTGACCGAAGGCCTCGAGAACGCGCCGGCGGCTTTCATGGGCCTGCTGGAAGGCAAGAATTTCGGCAAGGCGCTGGTGCGCGTGAGCCGCTGAGCGGCGCGCTCTCGCGGCTCCACTGCCCTTTGACTTACGTCAAGGCTGGCAGGAAGCATCGCCGCCAAGAGGTGAGATGATCCGAAAAATCTTGCCTTTCCTGGCTTTGTCGATCGGCGTCGGCTTCACCGTCTGGCTGGTAACCGCCGCGAGCTTGACGTCGCTGCTGCACAGTTTTGCGCAGGTGGGGTGGGGAATTGCCGCCGTGGTCGGCGTGCGCGCTGCAATGATCGCCATGAACGCGCTGGCGTGGCGGCAACTCCTCGTCGCGTTGGTCAACGTGCCTTTTGCCGTTTTTGTGCTGTTGCGCTGGATACGCGAAGCAATTGACGGCCTGCTGCCGGTGGCGAGCATCGGCGGCAGCCTGGTTGACGCGCGCTTCTTGACGTTTTGGCGGGTCTCCGGCGCGATGGCGCTGGCAGCCGTATTTGCCGATGTTTTTCTGCAGACGGCGGCGCAAGCCATCTTCGCCCTCGCCGGCGCGTTGCTGCTGGCTCGCCTCGTCGGCTTCGGCACGCTGTTGCCAAGCCTATCGCTCGGGATCGCCGTGGCGGTGATCGTTCTTGGCGGCTTCTATGTCCTGCAACGCTATGGCGGCCCTCGCTGGATCGATCGGGCGCTGAGCGCCCTATCGGCACGCGGGGCACTCCATGCGCAGCAAGAAGAACGCGGCATCCAGTCGGCGATGGACCGCATATGGCATGATCGTCGGCTTTATGTCGGCGCCGCCTTGCTGACGCATACCGTGGCGTGGTCGCTGGGCACGCTCGAAGTCTGGCTTACGTTGCATTTCATGCAATGGCCGGTGTCGCTCGACCAAGCGATCGTGCTGGAAAGCCTTGGAGCCTCGATCAGCAGCGCGGCGTTTTTCGTTCCCGGGAGCTGGGGCGTGCAGGAAGGCGGCTATATTCTCATCGGCCAGATGCTGGGAGTGCCGGCCTACCTTGCGCTTTCGCTTTCGCTCGTGAAGCGCATTCCCGATCTGCTGTTAGGAGCGACCGGCCTCCTGGCGTGGCGGATCGTCGAAGCGCGCCACGTTTTGGCAGCGGACCGGCAAGCCCGTTAGCAAGCCTAGGGGATGTCGCGGCCCTCGGCGCGCGCCGGCGCCCGCGGCGCGGCTTTCATTCCGCCGGCTGCTTCGGCTTGGGCTTGAAGAAGGTGCGCTTGAGGTTGTCGAACAGCTCGATCTTGGCGCCGTTCTTGTGCATGATCACGCTCTGCTGCAGCACCGAGAGCGAGTTGTTCCAGGCCCAATAGATCACCAGACCGGCCGGAAAACTTCCCAGCATGAAGGTGAAGATCAGCGGCATCCAGTTGAAGATCATCTGCTGCGTCGGATCCGGCGGCGGCGGATTGAGCTTCATCTGCACCCACATGGTGACGCCCATGATCAGCGGCCAAATGCCGAGATGCATGAAGCTGCCGACGAGCGGCAGCACCGTCGGATCGAACGGGATCAGCCCGAACAGCGTGAAGATGTTGGTCGGGTCCTGCGCCGACAGGTCCTTGATCCAGCCGTAGAACGGCGCGTGGCGCATCTCGATGGTGATGAACAGCACCTTGTAGAGCGAGAAGAACACCGGGATCTGAATTGCGATCGGCAGGCAGCCGGCGATCGGATTGATCTTCTCCTTCTTGTACAGCTCCATCATCGCCTGCTGCTGCTTCATCTTATCGTCGGCGTAGCGCTCGCGGATCATGGTCATTTCCGGCTGCACCGCCTTCATCTTCGCCATCGAGGCGTAGGATTTGTTGGCGAGCGGGAAGAACAAGAGCTTGACCAGCACCGTGACGATCAGGATGGCGATGCCGAAATTACCGACCAGATAATAGAAATAGTCGATGGCGAGGAACATCGGCTTGGTGAGGAAATAGAACCAGCCCCAATCAATCAGCAGATCGAAATGATTGAGGTTGAGCGCCTGGTTGTAGCCGCCGGCGGTGGCGAAGGGGAAATTGATGCCGACCACCGAGACTTCCTTGGCGCCGGCGAACAACCGCGCATTGACCGAGGTGGTGGCGCCGGGCGCGACGGTCTGCGGCTCGAGCAGATAATCGGTCTGGTAGGTCTTCTGGCCGTCGGCTTCGCCGGAAGAAAAACGCGCATGCACCTTGGCGTCGATATCGGGCAAGAGAGCCGCCGCCCAGTATTTGTCGGTGAAGCCGAGCCAGGCGTTGGTGACGTCCCAGTGGACCTCTTTCTTGTCTTCCATCTTCTTGTAGGTTTCGGACTGCTCGCCCTGATCGCCCATGACGCCGATGAAGCCTTCATGGAGGATGTAGTAGCCCTGCGTCTTCGGCGTGCCGTGACGCGAGATCAGCGCGTAAGGAAACAACGTGGCCGGAGCGCTGCCCTTGTTCTGAACCTCGTCCTTGAGAGTGAACAGATAATGGTCGTCGACCGCGATGGTGCGGCGGAACATCAGTCCCGCGCCGTTATCGTAAGTCAGCGTGACCGGACGGCCGACGCCGAGCGTGCCGGAGCCCTGCTGCGTCCATACCGTCTCGGGCCCGGGCATCTTTTCGGTCGTGCCGGCGGCCGCCACCCAGCCGAACTCGGCGTAGTAAGCTTCGGGCGATCCCGACGGCGAGAACAGCACGATCGGCGGCGAATGGGGATCGACGGTTTCGCGATAGTGCTCGAGCGAGAGATTGTCGATCCGCGCGCCTTTCAGATCGATGCTGCCTTTGAGCCGCGGCGTGTCGATGGCGATGCGCGGGGCGGCCGCGATGAGCGCTTCACGGTTGTTCGCGGCGGGCTGGGCGGTGACCGCGGGCCCGCCTGGAACCGCCGGAGCGCCGGCCTGCGGCGCCGGGCCCCCTGCCGCCTGCCCGGTGCCAGGCTGGCCCTGCGGCTGCAGCTGGGTTTGCTGTTGTTGCTTGAGCTCCGCCTCGCGGCGCTGCTTGTCCATCTGCGGATAGCCGACGAAAAATTGCCAGCCGACCACCACGATGAGCGACAGCACGATGGCAAGGATGGTATTCTTGTGCTCGATCATTCAGCGCTCTTGCGGCGGGAGTTCGGGCGACTTTGGCGGCTTTCTGCGGCCCCGCGGCGGTTTCGGCGGCCGTGGCGGCGAACCTGCTTCATGTAGGCGGTCGCGGTGGGCGCTACCAGTTCCTTTGCTGCCCGCCGCATGAAGCCGGTTAAGCGCCACATCGAGTTCCTGCATCATATTGCCGAACGGGGCGGCAAGCGCGGCCCGTCGGCCGATCAGCACGTAGTCGTGGCCGGGGCGCAATTGGCCCGCTCCGGCAGCCGCCGAAAGTCTGACGATCTCCCGCAAACGGCGCCGCACGCGGTTGCGCTCCACGGCGTTACCCACTTGTCGCGACACGGTGAACCCGACGCGGATCGCCCCATCCTCGGCGCGGCGCCGGGCTTGGAGCACGAAGGCCCGGCCGGAAGCGCGCATACCGTCCGCGGCGGCTCGAAAATCGCTGCGGCGTTTGAGCCGCTCGACGACGGCAGAACGGCTTACCCGCTCACGCACTGAGACGCTTGCGCCCGCGTGTGCGCCGCGCCGCGACCACCTTACGGCCGCCAGTCGTCGCCATGCGCGCGCGAAAACCGTGCCGGCGCTTGCGCACCAATTTGCTCGGCTGGTAGGTTCGTTTCACGGGAATTTCTCCGCTGCGCGCAAGACCCGCTTCCGTTTGCAGCTTGTCGGCCGGACACGAAATATCAGCCGCAAAAATCAGCGCGGGCGCGCGATTGGCGCGGCTTATACGGGACCCCTCCCGGCTCGTCAATGCGACGCGCCATCCCGGCGACCACGACGGACTTGCCGCGGGGCGTATCGGATATGTGTGACAGGACCGAGACTTCGGCACCGAATTTCCGTGTCATGCACGAACCCGAATATGCCTCCGCGACATTTGAGTTAACTGCCCGCAAGGCGCCAAATGGCCGCGCTTGCGCCTCGCGGGCTTCTTGGTTCCTGCCTGGAGCCAAATCGGGGTGGGAAAACGCGCCGCAACTTCCTATTTCACCCAAGGTTTGACGGAACCAGGGGATGCGTCGCATCATGAGGCGACCGCGTCGTTTTTATGCGGCGAAGGCTTTTTGCCGATGAGCGATGAATTAGCCGCGCGGCCGCAACCGGCTCGCGCGCCGCGCCTTGGGCTATCCGGAAAGCTCCTCGTCTTCACGATCCTGTTCGTGATGATCGCGGAAGTGCTGATCTATGTGCCTTCGATCGCGCTCTACCGTTTGATGTGGCTCAACGACCGGCTGGCCAGCGCCTACACCGCCGCTCTGGTGCTCGACGCTGCGCCGAACGGAATGGTGCCCGACAGCCTGGCCAAGCAAATTCTCGACAGCATCGGCGCGCGCGCGGTCGCCATGAAAAGGGGCACGCAGCGGCGGATGCTCGCGGTCGGCGACGCGCCGCCGCCGATTGCCGACGACTTCGACATGCGCAACGTTTACGTCTTCGATTCGATCGTCGACGCCTTCAAGGCGATGCTCGTCAACAAAAAAGGCGTGATGCGGGTCGTCGGTCCGGCGCCGATGGGCGGCGACTATATCGAGATCATCCTGGATGAACCGCCGTTGCGCAAAGCCATGCTGCGCTATTCGGTGGACCTGCTGCTGATCTCGCTGCTCATTTCCGGCATCACCGCGGCGTTGCTCTATCTGACGCTGAATTATCTGTTCGTGCGTCCGATGCGCCGGGTCACCGCCAATATGATGGCGTTCCGCGCCGACCCGGAAAATGCCGACCGCATCATCGTACCGTCGGGGCGGGCCGACGAGATCGGCATCGCGGAGCGCGAGCTCGCCACCATGCAGGCCGAGCTGGCGTCGACGCTGCAGCAAAAAAACCGGCTGGCCGCGCTCGGCCTCGCGGTCGCCAAGATCAATCACGATCTGCGCAACCTGCTCGGCTCGGCGCAGCTTTTCTCCGATCGGCTGCTCACCCTGCCCGATCCGAACGTGCAGCGCTTCGCGCCGAAGCTGATGCACGCGCTCGAGCGCGCCATCGCTTACTGCCAATCGACATTGTCCTATGGCCGCCTCCAGGAGCCGCCGCCGGAGCGCAAGCCGATCCCGCTCGAGCCGCTGGTCGCCGAAGTGCAGGAGACGCTCGAGCTCGGCCCCGACACACCGATCCGCTGGATCGGCGCGGTCGAGCGCGGGCTCGTGGTCGAGGCCGACTACGATCAGCTGTTTCGTATCCTGCTCAACCTGACGCGCAATGCCGTGCAGGCGTTGGAGAGCCGCGCCTCCCGCGACCCGGGCCGCGACCAGATTCGTATTACCGGCCGTCGCGAGGGCGCCGTCGTGGTGATCGAAGTGTCCGATACCGGGCCGGGCTTTTCCGACAAGGCCCAGGCGCATCTGTTCGAGGCGTTCCAGGGCTCGACCCGCTCCGGCGGCACCGGCCTCGGGCTTGCCATCGCCGCCGAGCTGGTCCGCGCCCATGGCGGCGAAATCCGCCTGGTCGAGGGCACGATCGGCGCCACGCTCCGCCTCACCATCCCCGATCGCGCGGTCGAGCTGAGTGCCCGCCGTGGCGCGCGGGCGCAGGGGTGAGCATTGTTAGCCGCGACGACTTCTCATTTCAGCCCGAGAAAGTGACGCCACTCGCTGCCCATATTGTCGTCGGTGACCGGCGTGTCACCGACCGTCCGGGCGAGAATGGCGGGACAATGCTCGATCGGCCGCGGCTCGTTGCCGACTGCCGCAGCTTCGTCCAATGACTGCAGCCGGTCGAGCTGGGCGCGATCTTCGCTGCGCGAGGTGTCGAACACCGGCCGCCCATCGATCCGGTAGGCTTCCAGCGTGCGGCGCCACCGTGCGAAATCCCACTGGATCGGCGTATCCGACACCACCATGTGATTGAGGAAACGGGCGCCGTCGGCGAAGGCAAGACAGCCGGTGCGTTGGACGCGCGCGGAATTGGTGGTGTTATAGAAGAATATGCCGCCGGCTTTCAGATGGCCTTTGATCACCTTGAGGAACTCCGCCGACAGCAGATTCGTGGTGTTGGCGCGGAAGTGAAACGTGGTGTTGGAGACAATGACGTCGAACCGCCGCCCGGGATTGGCCCGCAACCAGCGGCGGCCGTCGTCGGTGACGATCGCCACCTTTGGATTGCGCAAGAGCGAGGCGACCTCCGGCTCCTGCGCGATCAATGTGAGATAGCCCGGATTGATCTCGACGATGGTGAGCGAGGCGACGTCCGGATTGTTGGCGATGACTTGCGCCCACGAGCCCGAAGAAAGGCCGATCATCAGCACATCGCGCGGCGCCGGATGGAACAGGCTCAAGGCATAAGGCCGCACGATTCCGTTGGTGTCGTGCTTGAGGTCGGTGTTGAAGCGTCCGTCATACGCGCCGTTGCCGAATACGGTGCCGTCCGCTGCCACCGCGATGATGCCGCTGCGATTCTCCACGACACGAACGAGCGGCTTGGCACCGGCGTCGCCTTTCCATTGCAGGCTTTCGATGACGTTCGTCGGCCAGTTCGGCAGCGCGAGCATCGCCAGCACCGCAAGTCCGGCAGCCAGGATCGACCGCAGCATTTTCTGCCGGCGCGGCAATGGCAGCGCGGCATCGAGGAACACGGCACAGGCAAGGCCTACCACCGTCAGGGTAGCCGCCATCGCGACGAGGCCAAGGTGGTCGGCCACCACGAATCCGGTGAGGATCGAGCCGGTCGCCGAGCCGAGAATGTTGGCGAGATAGAGCAGCGACGTGCGCATGCCGGCCCGGTCATCGGCAGCGATGCCGAACTCGGCGAGATAGGGCAGCAGCGAGCCCCAGAATTGAGCGAACACATAGACCAGCACAAAGGCGAGGCCGACAAGACCGCGATCGAGCCAGGCGAACTGGTCGAGCAGCGGCAGGAACAAGAAGCCGAGCACGCTGGCCCACATCAGGTCGGCGACCGCGCGCCGCATCGTGCGATCGGACGTGAGGTCGGCGCAGTTGCGGCCGGCCTGGCGCGAGCCTGAAGCGATCCCGATCAGGAAGGCGCCGAGCGTCATGGCAAAGGCGGTCGCGTTCGAGCCGGTGGCATAGGAAATGGTGTGAAAAAAGAAGATTTCGTAGGACAGCGACACGAAGCCGCCGGCGGCAGCGAGCGCCAGCACCGGACCAAATGCCAGCGCCGGTCGGCGCGCCGCCGACGCGGCCGGCGCATGCGCCATGGCGGCCGTCCCAGCGCGTCGTTCGCGCCGGTAAGCGATGAGAGCGCCCGCTGCCACCGCCGCGTTGATGCCAGCTGCGGCGAAGACCGTGCCCTGCATACCGACGAACGGGAAGAAAAATACGACGCAGGCCAGGCACGCCGCGCCGGCGCCAAGCGTGTTGACGTAATAAAGCAGGCCCAGCGCGCCGCCGACCTGGCCCGAGCGCTGAACCAGGTGCCCGACAACGATCGGAAGCGTCGCACCCATCAGCAAGGTCGGAACGATGACGACGAGTAGGCTTGCCAGGGCCGTCGTCGGCAACGGCAGGCCGATGACACGCTCGCCGACCCAATCGAAAATCCGCAGCGACACGAGACCGAAGGCCGCGGTCGCGAGCTCGATCCCGGCGAGCAGCGGCAGCAACGGAATCGCGCGCCGCTTCGACAGCCAGCCGCCGGCGAGACTGCCGAGACCAAGGCCGAGCATAAAGGCGGTGACCACGATCGTCGCCGACTCAATATTCACGCCGAAGATGCGAAACAGCGCGCGTTGCCAGGCGAGCTGATAGATCAAAGCCGGAAACCCCGAGAAGAAGAACAATATGCAGAGGACACGGGTCCATTGAGCGAGCCGGTCGGTCCGCTGGGTCTCTTCACGCGTCGAGGTCAGTTCAAGTGTCGTCATTTGGCCTGGGCTCTGCTGCGGCAGTCTAGCGGCCGACAGTTACCCGACCTTCAACGCCATGCCGGATTTCCCAGGTGGTCAATTCCGGCTACGTTACCAATCGGATAGGGGAGCCATGAACGCCGGGGCCGATGAAACGCACGCGACGATCTACGACGACTTCGCGACGCCAGGCGTCTGGCCGGGCGACAAGTGGTACCGCCATCGCGTGCCGGCCTGCGACCTGTGGGACCCGGCGACCATTGTGAGCTGCAGCGGCGCGCCGCAAGGGACGCTTGCCGTCGAAGCGCGACGGTTCACGCTCGGCCGCAAGGACGGCCACGACAACGTCAAGGCGCTGATCTATTCGACCGCGGAGTTTTCGCCGGGCGAGCGCGGCATGATCACCGTCGCCGCCGACATGCGCGTCACCACGTTCGGCACCGAGAGCAATCCATACGGCGTCGATGCCGGCGACGTGCGGCTTGGCTGCGGCGCGCTCAACACCATCGACTTGAAGACCTGGATGGTCTTCGACTTCTTTGTCAGCGGCAACCGGATCGTCGCGCTCTACGAACGGCTGCCGTTCGGCATCAACAAGGACAATCCGTACCCGGCATTCACCGAACTGATCCCGATC
Source organism: uncultured Alphaproteobacteria bacterium (assembly GCA_963829395.1). Classification (GTDB taxonomy): domain Bacteria; phylum Pseudomonadota; class Alphaproteobacteria; order Rhizobiales; family Xanthobacteraceae; genus BOG-931. The sequence continues at coordinate 39,058 of CAWHHX010000018.1, forward strand.
GACGTAGCGACCAGGCAGGGCGAGTGGCATCGCTACGCGATCGGCTACGATCGCGCCCGTGACAGAGTCGCATGGCTGGTCGACGGCGAGACCGTCGCCGAGCGCGACGCGGTCGGCGCGCCGCCCGGCGAGCGCGGCCCGATCGTGAAGGTCGACAGCATCAAGATCGGCGGCGGGTTGTTCACGATGTTCGGCGACCTCAAGAATGATCGTCAAACAGCCGGCGACCGCGCCGGCATTCCCGGCCTCGATCCGCACTATGAGCGGACGCTGTTCGGCCAGGGCGCCCGGGTCGAATTCAAGCCGTTCAAGGTCGCGAGCTGGTAAGTTAGGTCCTCCCAGCACGGCCCATCCGAAGGAACCATCATATGGTGCAGGCGTCGAGAACCATCAAAGTGAACGAAGACCCACACGAGCCGCCGCTGACGCGGAGCCTGGTGTGGCGCGGCCTGGTGATGAAGGCGGAAAATCCGCTGCCTTTTGTCCCGGTCATTTCCAGTTGCAAGGTCATCGAACGCCGCAGCGACGGGCTCGTTCGCGAAATCGTCGACAAGGGCGATACCATCAGCGAGGCCGTCACGTTCGATCCCGAGCGCAGGGTCAAGTTCGAACGGACGTCGGGCCGAGTCCTCGGCACCATCCTCAATGAGATCATCGAAGACGGCGACGGCGATCTGGCGCTCAAATTCACCTTTACGCTGTCGATCGAGGGAGTTGCCGCCGGCAGCGCCGAGGAAAAAGACTTTGCCGGGCAGATGGAGGCGGGTTACTTGATGGCGGTGCGGGCGACGCTGAAGGCGATGCGCAAACTCGCCGCAGAGAACGCGCTCCCTGCGGCATCGTAAGCCCATCAGGCGCTCTCATGATCCTCGCCGCGAATATTCTCATCGCGATCGTTGCCGCGTTGCATGTTTATTTTCTGGTGCTGGAGATGTTTCTCTGGACCAAGCCGATTGGTCTCAAGACGTTCGGGCAAAGCCAGCAGAAAGCCGACGACTCCGCAGTGCTGGCGGCCAATCAGGGCCTGTATAACGGCTTTCTCGCCGCCGGACTGATCTGGGGACTGGCGCACCCTGTTGCGGGCATGGCCTTTCAGATCAAAGTGTTCTTCCTGTTGTGCGTGATCGTCGCCGGGCTCTATGGCGGCTACTCGGTCAGCTCAAGAATTATTCTGATCCAGGCGGCGCCTGCGCTGCTGGCGCTTGTGCTGCTGTGGATGGGATAGGCACCTGGACGTTTCATCGGGGCGTGATCGTTGCCGAAGGCCGGCACCACTTTTTCGGCATCATGCCCCAGACCATCCGGCGCCGCGATTGAAACCGTGGCGCGAACAACGCGCCAAGGATTCCCGCCATGCCTGACACTGCCCTCGCCATCAATCGCATCAACCCGCCCGAACTCGGCACGCCGCCGGGCTATTCGCAGGTGGTCGACGTTCGCTGCGGCCGCATCATCTTCATCGCCGGCCAAACCGCGCTGAACCAACACGGCGAACTGGTCGGCAAAAACGATTTTGCCGCTCAGGCGGCGCAAGTATTCCGCAACCTGGACATCGCGCTCAACTCCGTCGGCTGCACCGCCGGCAACTTGATCAAGCTGACCGTGTTCCTCCGCGACATCGATAATCTGTCGCTCTACCGGGAGGCGCGGAATCGCTTCTTGGCGACGGTCACGCCGCCTGCCGCGCCCGCGGTGACGCTGGTCGAGGTGTCGCGGCTATACGGCGCGGATTTCATGATCGAGATCGAAGCGATCGCGGCAGCGTGAGATATCGGGCGGACTCAGCGAAGACCTGCAACCTGCCCATCGTGCCTCGAAACTTTTAGAGCTGGCGAACGACCATCGCCATTTGCCCACTCCAATCGATCGCAATTTGCCCACCAGCGGCGATCGTGCTGCTCACTTGGAATTGATGTCGGAATTCCATTGCCGCATTGGACGGGCACTCCTCCGGCAGTGTTCTATCCGTCCGCTCGGTCAGTATTTCAAAAGGAGGTCAATATGTGGAAGAAGGTTTTGGTCGCTGGGATCAGCGCTGCGCTAGCAGCAAGCATATTCGGCGCTACCGCCGGGTTCTCGCAAGACACGCCTCCGCCGCGGGTGCGCGGCACGATCGATCAAGTGAACGGCAACACGCTCACGGTCAAAACGCGGAGCGGGGCGCCGGCGACGATCCAACTTAAAGACGGCGCGCCCGTTGTGGCCGTCACAAAAGGTTCAATGTCGGACATTCAGACGAATTCGTTTGTCGGCATCGCCGCCATGCCGCAGCCGGACGGCACGATCAAGGCCGTCGAAGTCAGCGTATTTGCCGAACCGCTTCGCGGCACCGCCGAGGGACATTATCCGTGGGACCTGCAGCCCGGCAGTACCATGACGAATGCGGCGGTTACGCAGCAAGTCACCAAGCAAGAGGGCAATACGCTGACGCTGAAATACAAAGACGGAGAAAAAACCATTGTCGTTCCGGCCGACGCGGTCGTCGTCAACTTGATACCGGGCGATAAAGCGGACCTGAAAGCCGGCGCCAAGATATTCGTCCCGCAGTGGGCGAAGAATGCCGCCGGGACCTGGGAAGCCGCGGTGGCGCTCGTCGGCCGTGACGGGATCACGCCGCCTATGTAGAGCGATCGAGACAAGCTGGCGCCAGCGCGGTTTGGCATTTGCCACCCGAGGTCTTGCGCCAGCCAATTTGCTCGTTCAGGACGCCGCGCGGGAACGCTCCCACAGTTCACGAAGATATTCTTCGACAAAAACGTCGCCGACGTTTTCGCCGCCGCGCCGGCCGAGCGCCTCCATCACCCGCCTGGACCATCGCTCGACATGAGCATTAAGCAGAGGCTGCGGGGAAAGAATAAGCCTCATGGCCTCGCGTTCGTTGCTGCCGTGCGGCCAGGGAAAATCCAACAGATTTTTGCCCGACCGGATCCATTGATCCGGGTCGAGCAGATCGGCAAGTGATGTCATTGATCATGGTCCCATCGGGGCAGCGCGCGCTGACGCCGTTGCCGATGATGGGGATTAGCTAGCGCTCTGAGGTAGTCCTATCGCAGCCCGGCCTGCTGCACCAGCGGGAACGTCTCGGCCTTGAATTGTCGCATGCCTTCAATGTAACGCGGCCACGACAGCACGATGCCGTCGAAGCCGGCGCGCTCCAGCAGCATAAGCCCGTCGACCACCTGCTCCTTGGTGCCGATCAGCGGATAGCCGACCCAGCCGGCGATGAAATGCTCCTTGAGGTGCTGCAATACCGCCGGCGGGATCGACTGCGAATTCAATCCCATGACGCTGACCAGATTCTCGACGCCTTCCCAATCGCCCTTTTTGAACACGGTCTCGTCGTAGAAGGCGCGGGCCTCGGCTTCGGTGTCGGCCTGGAAGATATAGGCGTTGGTCCAGACCTGGATCTCGCGCTTGCATTCGTCCCATGCGGTCTTGCGCGAGGCATCGACGCGCTTCTTGACGCCGTCGAAATCGTGGGCATCGAGATTGACGAAATTGACGTCGGCATAGCGGGCGGAAAACTCCCGGCCCTTGGGCGAAGCGCCGGCGCACATGATCGCCGGATGCGGTTGCTGCACCGGCTTGGGCGCGATCAGCGCGCCTTTGACGTTATAATACTTGCCGTCGAAATCGAACTCCTTGTCGCTGGTCCATAGCCGCTTGATGATCTCGATCCATTCGACCGCCATGTCGTAGCGCGTGTCGTGCTCCAGAAGCGGCGCGCCAAACATCTCGATTTCCGGCCGGTACCAGCCGGTCACAACGTTCAAGGTAAAGCGGCCGCCGCCGATATGATCGATGGTCGCCGCCTGCTTGGCGGCCATCACCGGGTGCATGGTCGGCACGTGCGAGGTGGCAAAGACGCCGGAATACTTGGTCAGCGCGCTCATGGCGGCGGCGAAGGTGAAGCATTCGAAGCCTTCGCCGTTGAAATTGGTGGCGCCGCCAAAACCCTTCCAGCGCCCGACCGGCACGATGGCCTCGAATTCCATCTCGTCGGCAAGGCGCGCCAGCGTCAGCGCGCTGTCCCATTTGGCCTGGAGGATGCCGTCGATCGACGACATCGTCGCGCCGCCGCTCAAATTGCTGCAGAACGTGCCGAGCTTGAGCTTGCGGTCGTTGAACAGCGGATTGCTCGCCTCCCGCAATTGATCGGCTCGGCTGCGCGCATCCATCGTTTTCCTCCGCTGCATTCTCATTTTCTTGGTTCATTGCTAGATTGTCCCGGATTTCACCGGCGCTCAAGATCGACTGCATCGGCCCCTCGGCTTTTGCATATCTGCCGCGCCAGACCTTCTGCCGACTGGAGGACTTCATGATCCCGCGCTCAGGCCTTCGCTATCGCGGACGCAGCCTTGGCAATCTGTCGACCTGCGCGTGCCACTCGCGACGCGGTTTCCTGGCCGGCGTCGGAGCCATCGGCGCCGCGACGTTGCTGTCGCGTGCGGCGGCCAGAGCCGAGGTTGCAAGCCCGGCGGTGCGCACCGTCGACGTGCACCACCACATCTTTCCGCCGCGGTATCTGAGCGATAATTTTGAGCATATTTCCAAATCTATCGGCAGCTTTGGGTCCAAAGTTCAGGGCTGGTCGCCGCAGCGTGCCATCGAGCGAATGGACCAGGCCGGCGTGGCGACCGCCATCAACTCGATGACCAGCCCGGGCGTCTGGTTCGAAGACGGCGACGCGGCGCGCGCCCGGGCGCGCGCGTGCAACGAATTCGGCGCCCAGATGGCCCGCGACTTTCCCGGCCGCTTCGGAATGTTCGCCGCCATTCCGCTGCCAGACACCGACGGCAGCTTGAAGGAGATCGCGTATGCGCTCGACGTGCTCAAGCTCGACGGCGTCGGGCTGTTGACCAGCTACGCCGGCAAGCTGCTCGGCGATCCGGCGTTCGCGCCGGTCTTCGAGGAGATCAATCGGCGCAAAGCCGTCGTCTTCGTCCATCCGACGATGTCGTGTTGCGGCAACCCGATGCCTGGTGTGAGCCCGCCGACGATCGAATTTCCGATGGACTCGACCAGGACCATCACCAGCCTGCTCTTTAGCGGCGGCTTCGCGCGTTATCCGGATATTCGCTTTATCTTCTCCCACGGCGGCGGAATGCTGTTGCCGGTCGTGCAGCGGCTCTATTCGGCGGCTGCACAAATGAAACCCGAGGAGCGGGCGATCAAAATGCCGAAGGGGCCGGAATACGAACTGACGCGCCAATATTACGAGCTGGCGAGTATCGGATTTAATCCGGCGGGCGTCGCTGGCCTGCGCAAGCTGATGCCGAATTCGCAGCTTCTCTACGGCTCCGACGAGCCGTTTCTCTCCACCGTGCAAATGACGAGCGCATTGCAAAAATTGGACTTCTCGAACGACGAGCTTGCGGCGGTGCAGCGCGGCAACGCGGCGCGCTTGTTCGCGCGCCTGCAAACTTGATCGAAATCGTCGCGGCTGCCGCCTAATAGGTAACGGCACCACCGTCCACATTGATGGCCTGGCCGGTGATGAACGCGCTGGCGTCGGAAGCCAGAAACACCGCCGTGCCGCACAGATCGTCGGGGATCATGTCGCGCTTGATCATGCGGGCATTGAGGGTGTGCGGCCGGATCTTTTCCATCATCGTCGGGTGATTGAGGACGCTCTGGCTCGCGGTGAAGCCGGCGATGATGGAATTGACCCGGATGTTGTCGGCGGCAAGCTCGGTGGCCATGGAGCGCGTCATGGCGAACACCGCGCCCTTGGAGCTCACATAGTGCAGCATCATCGGCGCGCCGCGCAGGATCGTGCCGGAAGCGATGTTGATGATCGAGCCGCCGCCGGCCCGTTTCATGCTGCCAAGGACCGCCTTGGTCGCCTGGAAAACGCCACGCGCGTTCACGCGGAAGACCTGGTCCCATTCCTCCTCGCTGATTTGCATCAACGGCTTGAGCTGCAACGTACCGAAGATGCCGGCATTGTTGATCAAAACGTTGATGGGGCCGAACGCCGTCTCGGTGGTGGCGACGAGTTCGATCAACGATTTGTTGTCGGTCACGTCGCCGGGAACGGCGACGGCTTCGCCGCCTTGGTCGCAGATCTGCCGAACGGTGTCGGAGCAGTCCTTCACGTCCGACACGGCGACCTTGGCCCCCTGCGCCGCGAGAGCAAGCGCAAGCGCGGCGCCGATGCCCTGCGAAGAGCCAGTTACGATGGCCACAGTGCCTTCAAGGCTCGCCATGATCGCCCCCGCTAAGCCGTCCGGTACTCAGAACTTGGCGCACCAGCGCAATACGCCCTCCTGAAAGCTTCGACGCTCGCGGATGGCATCGGCCCACGCGCACACATGGGGGTAGCGCTCGAACGGAAAATCGACGCCGACGAGCGTGAAATGCAGCGGCACCCAGGAAATATCGGCAAGCGAGAACTGATCGCCAACCAGCCATTCATGCTGCGAAAGCTCGTCCTCGGCCTTGTCGAACAGGTGGAGCAAAGTCGCTTCCGCCTTTTCAACCTGCTCCTTCGGCAAGCCGATGCCGGTCGTGGCCCGGCTGTGGAAGGCGAGCAGTTCGGGGTCGCGCTGCAACGAACGATATTTGGCGTCGTCCGCTTCGTCCTTGTGCAGCACTTTGCCGATCTTGCGCGTGTAGATCAGCGTCTTCACCGCCGGCACGTGAATTTCGGTCGCGGTGCGCAGCCACGCGTGCATCGCATCGCGTTCTTCGGCCGATTCCGGCTGCAGCGGCGGGTCGGGGTAGGTCTCATCGAGATATTCGATGATCTCATTGGATTCGATGTGCACGACGCCGTTATGCACCAGCGTCGGCACCAGTCCCTTCGGATGAATGCCGAAATATTCTGGCGTCACCGCCTCTTTCTTGCGCAGGTCGAGGTGATGGCTGGTCCAGGGCAATTCCTTCTCGGCAAGAACCATGCGCACGCGCATCGAGCAGTTCGAAATATCGGCGTGGAACAGGTGCAGACCTTCAAGCGCGGTCACGCTCTGGTTGGTCGGGGTGACGATCATCGGCCGGCCTCCATCGTTACGGAGACGGCGGCGCCGGTCGGCACGCGGGACGACCCGGCAAAACGGCAGCCTGACATCCGATCCTCCCCATTATGTTTTTGCTTTTGGATACCTGCATTGATACTAGATCAGGTGGAAAAGTTTGATAATGAGCGAATTTAGAAACTGATCGTTCTCAAATCGCGTACAATCAATCCATGGACGAGCTGGCTGGAATTCGCATGTTCGTTCGGGTCGTCGAAGGCGGCAGCTTCGTCGCCGCGGCACGCGGGCTCGGCGTGTCCAAATCCGTGATCACCAAACGTGTGAAAGAGCTTGAGGACCGGCTCAGAGCGCAGCTTTTGGTCCGCTCGACGCGCCGCCTCACGCTGACGGACGCCGGAGCGAGCTACTTCGAACGCTGCGTGCGAATCGTCGCCGAACTGGATGACGCGCAGTCGGCGGTGCGCTCGCTCACGGTCGGACTCACTGGCACGTTGCGCGTGAGCTGCATCGCTTCCTTCCTCGCCCATCAGCTTTGCCGCGATGTTTGCCGCTTTCAACAACAGCATCCGGATTTGATCGTCGAGCTCCACCACAACGACCGCGTCTACGATCCGATCCAGGAAGGCTACGACATCTGCATTCAGCCGAGCGACGTCGGCGGCGAAGGCATCGTGCGTCAGCCGATCGTGCCGCTGCGGCGGCTCTTGGTGGCGGCGCCCAGCTATTTCGAGCGCCACGGCCGGCCGAGCCATCCAGACGAACTCGTCGCGCATCGCTGCGCGCACAACAACTACATCTTGCCGATCGCCGATATCACCTTCGCCGGCCCCGCCGGGCCAGTGCGGATTCCGCCGATCCGCCCGATCGTGCTGTCGAACAGCATCTGGATGATCCGCGAGGCGGCGTTGAGCGGCGACTGCGTCGCCATCCTGCCGATTTATTCGATCGTCGATGAGCTGAGGGGCGGTGCGCTCGTTCCGGTATTCGACGATTTTCGGGTCGGCGCCGCCGTGCTGAGCGCGTTCTACCGGCGCTCGCCGCGCCTGCCGGCCAAGGTGAGAATGCTGCTCCGGTATCTCTGCGAGCACTATGGCGGTGAACCGCCCTGGGAGCAGCGCCTGTTCCACGATCGGCCTTTGCTTCGCCGCGTCGTCTAAGGGCCGTCATGCGCAACAGAAGATTTGGGAGGAAGACTGCAATGATCACGCTTTACCATCACGGCTCGTCGGTTTGCGCCGCCAAGGTCCGCATCGTGCTGGCGGAAAAGTCGCTGCCTTGGGATGGAATTTACGTCGACATCCTGCGCGGCGATCAATTCGACGCCGCGTACATGAAGCTCAATCCCAAGGCCGTGGTTCCGACGCTGGTGCACGACGGCAAGATCATCATCGAGTCCACCGTGATCTGCGAGTATCTCGACGAGGCGTTTCCCGACCCACCGCTCAAGCCCGCCGACCTTGCGCAGCGCGCCGCCATGCGGCTGTGGACCAAGGCGGTCGACGAATATCTGCACCCGGCCTGCGCCGAGCTGACCTTCGCCTCCTGCCACCGCTACATCATCGGACGGCTGTCGCCGGAGAAGCTCAACGAGTTTCTCGAAAGCACGCCGCCGATTTCGGTGACGACCGATTGGCATGCGCGGAAGAAGGAAATCGTGCGCCAGGGAATGGCGGCGCCGCGGGTCGACCGGACCTTTCGGCTTTACGACAGCTATCTGCAGAAGATGGAGGACACGCTGCGCCATCAGCCATGGCTGGCGGGCGACACGTTATCGCTCGCCGATATCGCCATGGCGCCATACGTCAATCGGCTCGACATGCTGGGCATGTCGGAGATGTGGATCGGCAGCCGGCCGCTGCTCACCGCATGGTTCGAGCGGATGAAAGCGCGGCCGAGTTTCAAGCCTTCACTGCTCGACATGTGCCCGCCCGACCTCACGAGCGACCTCAAGACGTTCGGCACGCAGAGCTGGCCCGAGGTGAAGCGCCTGCTGGCGGCTTAGTGCGCGGCAGCCCGAAGGCTATTCCGCAGCGATCCGATACGCCGCGTCGCCGTCATCGTCGTTCATTGCGCTGCTCGGCCGGCCGCCAGGCTTCACGCCGCGACAGATGTAATAGGACATGAACCGGCGCTCGGTCATTTCCAGATCATCGGTCAGCGCGGCGAGCTCTTCCCATGGATGGATCAGCGGATTACCGAGCATCGTGCGTTTCATCAGCCACAGGCTGAACGGCAAGACCAATTTGCCGCTCAATCCCGGAGGCACCTTCGCATCCATGATGACTAGCGTTCCGCCGGGAAGGAGCTGATCCCACGCCCGACGCAGCACGGCACGGTGATGCGGCATGGTATTGTACGACAGGCTGAACAGCACGCCGTTGAGCGGCCGCGGCGCGGTGTACTCGGCGGCGTCGCATTCGGTCAGCTCGACGTTGCGCCAATGATTCTCGTCACAGGATTTTTGCGCCTGACGCAACATGCCGCGAGAGATATCGACGCCGTAAACGCGTCCGGCCGGACCGACCGCCTGATGCAGATAGCCAAGGCTTCTGCCGGTGCCGCAGCCGATATCGAGCACGGTGTCGCCAGAGGCCAGTTCCAGGCGCGCGACAGCTTGCCGGCGCGAATCGCGCGGCAGGAAGAAAACCCGATCGAATAGAGGAATGAACCGCGCGATATGGTCATACCGCGCCCGGACCGTATGACGGTCACAATCCACCCAGACATATGTCACGGAAATCGCCCCCGATCCCCTCGGCGATGAAGGCTACTCTCTGAATAGGTCTCAGATCAATGGTCTAGGCGGCCGGCGGCGTGCCTTAATTGTTTAAAACACTTTTTGGGAAGGCTTGCATGCCGGCTCGAACATGGACGTCAGACTTGGAACTCAGACCAAAGACTTGGAAATCAGACCAAGGCCGTCATTGACCCGGCGGCTGCCAAGCCGGCGCCGTGAGACGGCGTTTGCCGTCAGGTGTCCGCCTCTCAGCGCCGTCTGAAGGCAGCTTGTCCCACAGCTGGCAGGTGACCGCTTTGTGCTTCTGGTCAAGTCCCTCGCAGTAATTGGTATATTCGCACACGCGCACCGCGCCGCCCAATCCCAGCAACGTCTTGCGGTACCAGTCCGGATCGGCCAGCGACTGGCGCGCCGCGCCGACGATGTCGCAGACGCCGCGGGCCAAATAATCTTCCGCCATTTCGAAGTTGTGGATACCGCCGGTGCAAACGACCGGCACGGCGCTGCCCGCCTCGCGCACCGCCTTGCGGATCATGGCGGTGGGCTCGGCATTGCGGCCAAACGGGCCGCGTTCGTCGGAAATATATTGCGGCATGCATTCATAGCCGCTTTGCCCGGTATAGGGATAGGCGGCCGCGCCGACCGAGGGCTGCTTGGCGTCGTCGAATTTGCCGCCGCGCGACGTGGAGAGGAAATCCATGCCGGCGCGAGCAAAGGCGACGCCGAAATGGCTCGCGTCGTTCGACATCGCTGCCGCCGGCGATGCATTCGTCGGCGAGGAAGCGGCAGCCGACGGCAAGCTCTTTGCCGACGCGGCGGCGCACTTCGGCAAAGACTTCGAGCGGCAGCCGCACCCGATTTTCGCGCGAGCCGCCATAGCCGTCGTCACGGGTATTGGTGCGCGAGAGAAACGACGCCATCGTATAGGCGTGCGCGTAGTGCAGCTCGACGCCGTCGAAGCCGGCGTGTCGCGCGCGCCAGGCCGCGTCGGCAAACAACGCCGGGCAGCACCTGGGGCAGCTCGCGAATGTGCGCATGCTGCATGTCGGTGACGCGTTCGCGATAGCCGAATTGCAGCGCCTCCAGTTCGCCGCGCGTCAACACGGTCGCAAGCTCATCTTCGCTCATGGCACTCAGCCGGGCGCGGATGCCGGCGTCGGACAAGCCAGCGCCAAGCGCAGCGCGATGCCGATCGGTGACGGCAAGAAAGCGCTCGAAGAATTTCTTCGGCTCGGGCCGGCGGCGGATGGCGAGAAAATCGATGAGCTGGATGAAGAGCCGCGTGCGGCCTTCGCTCGCCCGCCGCACGGCCTCGACCAAGCGGGTGAGACCCGGCAGGAAACGGTCATGTCCGATGCGCAAAGCGGCCCGCTCGGCACGTCGCGAATGCCGGTCGCCTCGACCACGATCGCGCCCGGGCATGCCGCTGGCAAACCGCTCGTACCAGTCGATGACGTCCTCGGTGACATAGCCTTCTTCGGTCGCCCGCCACGGCACCATGGCCGGAACCCAGGTGCGCTGGACGAGCGACACCGGGCCGACCTCGATCGGCGAAAACAGCCGCGACGCCGCGGCCTCCGCCGCCGACGGCACGCGTCCGGCCGAGGCCGTAAACCTAATCCGTTGCGGTGGCCGCCACACGTCGCACTCCGCATTCCCAAGCGATCATTCGCCCTTCATATCATATGGTGCGGCGAGCGTGTTCTGACCGGGCCGGCGGGCCGCCCTCGCTTGCCAATAGCGCCCGAAGGTTATAGCTAAGGCCGCGCGTTAGTAACCGGTGAATTACCCGTGCGACGCGCAAAGCGCCCGTAGCTCAGCTGGATAGAGCACCAGACTACGAATCTGGGGGTCGGGAGTTCGAATCTCTCCGGGCGCGCCAGCACTTAGCACCCGACTTCCGTGCAAAAAATACCGCCATTTTACGGAATTTACAAGGAGC
>CAWHHX010000019.1:0-73520 GCA_963829395.1 uncultured Alphaproteobacteria bacterium
TTCAACATTGGCAACGCCGCCGAAGTCTGATTAGCTTTTGCGTTGGTGAGGTCCCAATAATCCTGGAGGGCGGGTATGCTATTGAAATCGGTGACGGCTGTTCTGGTCGTGGTCGCTGCCATGTCTACCCCGGCGCTTGCATGCAAAAGTCCGACGTTAGTGTTTGCCGACGATTTCCAGTCTCCCGATCCAGCCTGGAACGTCGACAATGGCTCGTTCGTCGTTGCGGCGGGCAAGGCTCAGTTGACTGCGCCCGCCAACCAGCTTGGCGAAGCGCATTACGAAGGTTTTTTTGCCGATAGCGGCGATCTGTGCGTCGACTCGACGGCGCCCGCGGTCAAGGATCCAAGCACGGTTTCCGGCGGCCTGGTGTTCGGAATGACCGACTTCGGCGACTTCTATGTCTTCCTGGTCCAGGGCGACGGCAAAGCCGAGATCATCCGTCGGCAGAACAACGGCTGGCTGGTCCCGGTGCCCCTCAAACCGGCGCCGAGCTTCAAGGCCGGCGCGGCCAATACGCTGCGGGTGACGTGGAAAGGCACCGAGGGCACAGCCTACATAAACGATCAGCTCGTCTTCAACTTCAAGTTCCAGCCGTTCACGAACGGCAAATTCGGCTTGTATACCGAAGGCGGCAACACCTACACCTTCGCGAATATCAAGCTCACCAACTGAGCGCCATGACCAAGCTTATCAGATAACCCGGACGAGAGTTGCCGGGCCGCACCCTCGGCGCGGCTCGGAGATTTTCGCGACGAGCTGCGCAGCTCCTTCAAATCGACAAGATTTGCACTAGTGTCGGAACGGGCGGCTTCGATATCTCAAGAGGCATGGTTCGATGCTCAACGCAGGGAAGACGCGCGCCGGCGCCGCAGGCGTCGGCCTGGCCATCATTGTCGGATTATCTTCAGCAATGGTAGAGCCTGCCGCAGCGGACACAACGAATCAAAAATCGTTCGTGGCTGCCCATGCCGTTTCAGCGCCCGCCAGTGTTGCTTCGTTTGACGCTTCTACAAGGCCGGCGATCGGGAAAGCTAAATTCCGCTCGACATCGCCCAGCGGTGCGATCGTCGGATTGGACGGCGCACCGAAGGCCGGCCTGACCGCGGCGCAACCTCCGACATTCTCGGTCGCGGCACGCGCAGTCGAGCAACCAAAGAGCGGCGCGTCCGTCATTGCCGCGGCTCGGGGGGCGGGGCCGGAAGCAAGCCGCCCGCTCGAGCATCTCAAAGCCAGCGCGCCGGCAACGACCGCCGCTCCAAGCGACGCTTTGTTGCACCCTATCGCTATGGCGGCCGCCAGAGAAAACGTCGCTCTTCGGCCGGCGGCAGCGGCGAGCGCGCCGGCTCACCTGGCCATGCTGACACCTTTCTCGGCGACGGCGACCGCCAAGTCAGCGACCAGGGAGTTGCTGCGGTCAAAGGCTGAGGTCAGTGCCCTTCACAAGGCGCGGCACGGCGCGGCTTCCCATCAGCGCTAACTCGATCGCCGCTAGCACGGCATCCGCCGGCCTTCTCAGTTGTAATGAGTTTAGGAATGCGCCAGTTTACGAGGCGGGCAGTGTTTCAGAGTTGTATCGGCTGAGTTTCCTTGTGCCATTTCCCGTTCCGCCGGAAGGGGCCCGACCGTCTGGCGCGTCGTCGCTGGGGTTAACGAAATCAATGCATAGCAAAAACGAGTGCACCTCGTGGCGTGTGTCCTTCATGCGATAGCGAGGGGCAGGTGGGCGATCGCTTGCGCCGGCCCACTGGGATTTGCTGTTCTCCTGACAGCAGGTTCGGCCGCGCCGGTCATTGGACAGGATCTGACCGCGAACAGCCAAGTCGTCATCGCCTATGTGCCGCCGACCAATCCCGCGCTCGAAGCGGTTTATCAGCAGGCGAAAGCCCGCGGCATGCTCGAAGAGCTGCAACAATTCCTCTCGCCGCTGAAGCTGCCGCATAAGCTTACCGTGCAAACCGGGCAGTGCGGCGCGACCTACGTGCCCTATGAGCACGGTCCGGTCACGATCTGTTACGAATACCTCGATCAGATCGAGCGCCTGGCGCCAAAGACCGTGTCATCGGATGGCGTCACGCGGGCCAACGCGATCACCGGCGCGTTTGTGCAAGTGGCGCTGCACGACGTCGCGGAGGCAGTGTTCAACGAGCTTCAAGTTCCGATCTGGGGGCGCGAAGAGGATGCCGCCGACAAGATCGCTGGATTGATCATGATGCAATTCGGCAATGACGTCGCGCTGCGCGTTCTCACCGGAACGGCCTATTTCTTCCAGGTGACCTCGCACACCTGGACCGGCGTCGACTTTTCCGACGAGCGCGGCACCGAGGACCAGCGTTTCTACAATTACCTGTGCATCGCCTATGGCGGCGATCCAACGACGTTCGGCTACGTCGTCACCAAGAACATGCTGCCGAAGTCGCGGGCCGATCAGTGCGCCCACGAATATTCCGAGCTGGTCTACGCATTCAACACGACCATCATGCCCGCCGTCGATCCGCTCTTGCTGGCCAAGGTCCGCGCGACGGAGTGGGTCAGGCCGACCGACGGCGCGCCCATTCCGCTCCCCGCGCCGACAGCGACCGATGGAAGCGGTGGAGCGGATGGAGCCGATGGCAAACAATAGAGCCGCCTGGTGGTTGGCCGCGGTCTTTTCGCTGGGCGGCGCGGCCGTTGCCATCGCGCAGAGCTCGGGCGATCCGCAGCCGGCCGCCACCCCAAGCCAGCCGCATATTCCGAAGAACCCGAACGTTACGATTACCTACGAACCGCCGACGAATCCTCTTTATCAGGACGTTTACGACGACCTCAAAAAGCGCCACGTCCTCGAAGAGCTGCAGCACTTTTTGGCTTTTCTCAAACTGCCGAAGGAGCTTTCGGTCAAGCTCACGCAGTGTGGAGAAAGCAACTCCTGGTACGATTCCCGTTCGGAAGGTGTGCTGCTCTGTTACGAGATCGTCGACTGGATCAAGCGCGTCGCGCCGTCGCAGCCGCAGCTGGGTAGCCTGACGCGGGAGGATGCGATCGTCGGTCCATTCGTTCAGGTCGTGCTCCACGAACTAGGCCACGCCATGTTCGACTTCCTCCAGGTGCCGATCGCGGGCCGCGAGGAGGACGCGGCCGATCAGTTTTCTGCCTATCTGATGCTGCTGGCCGGCAAGGACATGGCGCACCGTACGCTCCCCGGCGCCGGCTATTTCTGGGCCGCGACCGATACGCCTTACTCACACATCGAGTATTCCGACGTGCATGGTGAGCCGTTGCAGCGCTCCTACAACCTGCTGTGCATGGCCTACGGCGCTTATCCCGACGAATTCCAGTATATGGTCGATGCCGAACTGCTGCCCAAGTCGCGGGCGGCCCTCTGCGACCACGATTACAAGCTGGTAGCACGCGCGTTTGACAAGACGGTCGGTCCGCACATCGATCAGAATATGCTCAAAGCCGAACAAACTCGGCAATGGCTGCGGCCCAACGAGCTGCAGTCCGACGATTAGCTATGCTTTCGGTTTTGCTCGCGTCCACCGCCGCGATTGTCTTGGCTATCCCGGAGCCAGGCGTCGGCGGGATCCAAAGCCGTTCGTGAAACCCACGAACTGCGCCGTTGTTTGATCCTCCTCGGGCGAAAATTCAAGTCGAGTCGACAAATCGCAATGGCGGATTTTGCCGGCGACATTCAGCCGACCCGGTTTGTGAGGACGCGCCTTAGCGCATCAGCGCCCCGCCATCGACGCTGATGGTCTGCCCGGTGACGAAGTTGCTCTCGTCCGAGCAGAGATAGATCAGCGTCGAGAGCAGATCGGCCGGCACCTGCTCGCGCTGGATGGCGCGGGCGGCGATGCCGGCGGCGCTGGCCTTGCCGGTCCAGTCGGGATGGGTAACGACCGCCTCGCTCATGGTCAGCCCGGGCGCAATGGCGTTGACGCAGATATTGTGCGGCCCGAGCTCACGCGCGATCGAGCGGGTCATCGACACCACGGCGCCCTTGGAGGCGACATAGTGGAGCAGGTTCGGCGTGCCCTTGAACGCCGTGCCGGAGGCGATATTGACTATGCGGCCCTTTTTCTTCTCGATCATGACCGGGGCGACGGCCTTGGCGCATTGGAACGTGCCGCGCACGTTCACTTTCATCACCCGGTCCCACTCGTCCTCGTCGATGTCGAGGAACGGCTTGGTCGAAAGATCGGCGAACAGGCCGGCATTGTTGACCAGGATATCGACAGTGCCGAATTCGCGCACCGTGTCGGCGACAAGACTTTCGACGGAAGCCTTCGACGTGACGTCCGCGCGCCGGTAAATCGCGCTGCGCTGCGTCTCGCTGATACGCTCGGCAACCGCGCTGCCGTCGAGCACGTCGGAAACGACCACCTTGGCGCCGGCTTCCGCCAAACCCTCGCAAAAAGCGGCGCCGATGCCGCGCGCTCCGCCGGTGACGATTGCGACTTTATCCTTGAGTTTCGTATCCATGTGTTCCTTCCCCCAACAAAACAAACGCTAGAACGCCGCGCCGCCACAAGCAACGGAACCGCCGCTTTTGGTTGCACGCCTGTCGTATTCTTTCATACGCCAAAATTATTCCGGCGCCGGCGAGGCGAGCGGCTTGTCCTTCTCGACGACGTAGGTCACGACGAGCTTGGCCGGTTTGTCACCGTTGCGGCCGCCGTGCGGCACCTCGGCCGGCACCTGAAAACCGTCGCCGGCCTTGACCTGCCGCGCGGGCTGACCTTTGACCGAAAGCTCGAAGACGCCCTCCACCACATAGGCGGATTCGACTCCCGGATGAGTATGGCGCGGGACGATCGCGCCGGCTTCGATATCCACCGTCACCAGGATCGTCGCATATTTGCTGTCGGGATATTCGGTCTTCGACAGGATGGTCCGCTTCAATCCGGCCGGAGCTTGCGCATTCGCCTCGCCGACCGCCGTGGCGGCAAAGCCGGTGATGGCACAGATGGCGCAAGCGCTGAAATTTCTCCGCGTGAGCATGACGTCTTCCTCCCTGTTGTGGGCGGAAGATTAGCAAGCGGCAGCGCGCGGACATAGCCGCAAAACGACCGGGCCAAACCGCCAAAAGAAAAAAGTCCGGCCGTGGCTTGCCACGATCGGACTTAATGACGGCGATGCGCCAATGTGAAGGATGCGGCCCTAGAGCGGCCGGTGCATCCGGCCGAGTAACCATCCAATGCCGAGTGCGATGGCGGCAGCCGTATAGGGCTGGGTCTCGATCGTGTTGCGGATCGCCTTCTCGGCCGAGCCCATGGTCTTTCGCGCTGCCGTGGTTGCGGTGTCGGCGACATCGGCGGCGCTTTCGCGGGCCTGGCCATACACGTCGTGCGCGGCGTCGGCGAAGGCATCGGCGACATCGCCGGCCTGCTTCTTGGCATCGCCGAGGGCGCGGTTGAAGTCTGTCGGTGTCGGTCTGGTGGTGGTCTGTGCCATGGTCCTTGTTCCTGGTGTTGGGGGGTAACGCGCGAGGACCAATCCTGTTCGCTTGCCGAGGGAATTTTTGTTCCGCCTTACTGGCGGCCCGGCCGCAGCCACATCGATCGTTGGCAGGCCCGGCGCGACCAGGGCTCAGGGCCGCACTGAAGCGCGCGATCGCGCCGCCGGCGACGATTTTCGCGAGGCCGGCGGCTGGGGCGGCCGTTTGGCATCTGCTGGTAGATGAAGGCGTCGGTGACGCTGGCTTTCGTCGTACGGTGATTTCGGAAACCGTTGCGTCGAATCCAGGACGCTAGCTGCGACGCAGCGTCTCCTTCGCCAGCATCACGTGAATGCCTTTGTGCAGGTTGACCAATTGCGTGACATGCACGTCGGCGGCGATGCTGCACAGCGAATAAGCGTCGGCGGCGGACAGACCGCTTGCGCGTTCGATCAGCTTGATCATTTCGTGCAGCGCGGATTGGGCGGCGGCATCAAGGTCGGGATCGAACGCCATGGTAATGACGTGGGTGGCGGTCTCCGCCCACGGCCGCGCGATGCCGGTATTTTTGCCGAGCGTGACGCGGAGCGTGCCGGTCAGCGCGGTCTCGACGGCGGTCAAACAGACTTCACCGTCGCCCTGCAGCGCGTGGCCGTCGCCGACCGACAGCAGCCCGCCGGGATTGAATACCGGAAGATGCAGCGTGGCGCCGGCGCCGAAATGCTTGTTGTCGATGTTGCCGCCAAAGGCGCGCGGCACGATCGAGGTCATCGGCCCCATCGCCGGCGGCGGCGCGACGCCGATGATGCCGAAGAACGGCGCCGCCTTGAGCCGCAAGCCCCACGGCATCGTCACGATGCCGCGCGCCCGATCGAGCCCGATATGAATGCAGCGCGCTCGCGGAAAATGCTCGGGCAGCGTGCCCATTCCCGCCGCGAAGCGATTCCAGCCCCAGTCCTGCGCCAGCTCCATCGCCAAGACTTCGACGGCGAGTTCGTCGCCCGGCAGCGCGCCCTCGACCGCGATCGGGCCGGTCATGAAATGCGGCCCCTCGCCCGGGCGCGACACCGGCCAACACCCGGCGATGCTCGTCGAGCACGGTGAAACCGGACTCCGCGGGCGGCAGCTGGTCGGGGTTGCCGGAAAGCGTCGTCACTTCGACGACATCGCCGGACGAAATGGTCAGGACCGGCGGAATCGCGGAGTCGAACACGCCGCGATGGACGGTGCCGACGTCGGGCCGCAATGTGTGATGAGTCCCCACCGAAACTTTGTTGCATCGTTCGGGCGGCAGATCAATTCGCCGAGGCTCACCGCGTCGCCGTCACTGCCCGGTCGGCCGGCCTTCGATTTTCGGCAGGCTGGCGGCGGCGTTCTTCGGCGAGGCCTGGGCGCGGTTCGCCAGCTCCACGGTCAATTGCTCGGCCCGGTCCGGCGACATCAGCGCCAGAATTTCCGACATGTTGCGGGGGTTGATCTGCGAGGCCACCTGAAGAAGAACGCCGACGTCGAGCCGATCGAAAATCTTGGCGGCGTCGCGCGGCTTCATGGTCTCGTACATGGTGACGAGGCCTTTGAAGCGCGCAGCTTCCGCTTCGTCCTTTTTCTGCGCCGCGACGGCAAGCTGCGCCTGGCCCTCCTTGATCTCGCGTGAGCTTGGAATCGACGCGCTTCTCCGCCTCGGCCAGGAGGCCTTCGCGGATGTCGAGTTCGCGCGCGCGCTTGTCGAGCTCCTGCCGGCGCTCCTGCAAGCGCTCGAGGATCGCCCGTTCGGCGGTGGACGGCCCGGGCATCGCGTTCATCGGGATCACCCTGCCATTCGGCGACGGCGGCGGGTCCTTCGGTCCCTTGGCGGGCGCATCCTTGCCGGCGGGTTCCTGGCCGGCCGCGGCCGGCCCCTCGCCTTTCGGCTTCTCGCTCTTATCGGCGTTCGGCTCGGTTACCGAGCCAGTAATAATGTCGGCATTGTTCTTGTCGGCGAGCGGTGCGATGGCCGGAAGGAACGCCAGATCGGTCCGGTTCCGGCGGTTCGCCTTTCGGATCGGGAAAGTTGAACATCTGCTGCGCCCAGGACCGTTTCTGGTCGGCCGGCCGCGCCGTGCCTGGGCCGGCGTGAATGACGGTCGCGTCGGCGATGCTCGTCGCCCCGCTGCCAGAGTTCGCCGCGCTATTGCGGCCGAGCAGCAGATCGGCGGCAACCAAGGCCAGCAGACACGCACTCGCGACCATGGCGATCGGAATAAGACGCAGTTCGCGGAAATAACGGATCATGCCGCCAGACCGTGGACCTTGACGCGCAGCCGCTCGGCGAAAGCCTGCGCGGCGGCGGCGACCGCTTGCGCGCCGCGCGGCGGTTCCGGCACCTGCCGCGGCGTCGGCCGAGCCGCCGGCGCTGGCGGCGCTTGCGGAACTGTTCCGCCGCCGGCGGCGACGATCCGCGCCAGCCGATCGAAGCATATCCTTGCCGGCGGCGATGCTGCGATCGAGATCGGCGGTGAACCGGTCGGCGCTGCGCAGCCGCGCGCCGAGCCCGGTCTCACATTCCTGGACCGTGAGCTTTAGGCCGGCAATGGCGCGCTCGGCGATCTCGGTGGCGGTGACAAGTTCGGAAATCGTCGCCCGCAGCGATTGCTCGTCGGCCTTGAGCAGCTTGAGCCGGCGGTTGAGCGAGATGCAATAGGCGATCGTCAGCGCAAGCAGAATCGCTACCAGCATTTCGATGATCACGCCAAAGCCGTTGGTCACTGTGCCTCCATCCGGTTGCCGACCCCGCCTGCCGTTTCGAACATGGCGAGTGTGGTGTTTGGTTTGCGCAAAGGCTTGCCGACGCGCACCGCGACGCGATCGCCGACCCGGCCCATGCGGCCTTCGGTCAGCGTCACGTCGCCGCAGCGCACGATCACCGGCGCGTCGGACTTGAGCTCGAGCATCAGCGTGTCGCCGACATCGAGCTTCATGATCTGCCGCAGCGGCAGCGGCGCTTCGTAGAGCACCGCGTCGACCGCGATCTCCGCCTGGCCCATCTCGGTGGCGAGATGGCCTTCCCAGGTCGGGTCGCGGCCGAATTTCTCGCCCATGAACATCTGCAACAGCACGTCGCGGATCGGTTCGATGGTGGCGTAGGGCAACAACAGCTCGATGGTGCCGCCGCGATCCTCCATGTCGATGCGCAGCCGCACCAGGATCGCCGCATTCGCCGGCCGCGAGATGGCGGCGAATCGCGGATTGGTCTCCAGCCGATCGATGTTGAACTTCACCGGCGACAGCGGCTTGAAGGCGAGCTCGGCGTCGGCGAGCACCACCTCGATCATGCGCTTGACCAGGTTGGTCTCGATCGTGGTGTAGGGCCGGCCTTCGATGCGCACCGCGGTCTGGCCGCGGCGGCCGCCGAGCAGCACGTCGATGATCGAGTAGATCAGATTCGAATTGATGGTGATGAGGCCGAAATTCTCCCACTCCTCGGCCTTGAACACGCCGAGGATGGCGGGCAGCGGAATGGAGTTGAGATAGTCGCCGAAACGCACCGAGGTGATGCGATCGAGCGACACTTCGACGTTGTCGGAAGTGAAATTGCGCAGCGACGTCGTCATCAACCGGACCAGCCGGTCGAAGATGATCTCCAGCATCGGCAACCGCTCGTAGGAGACCATCGCCGAATCGATGATCGCGCGGATGCCGGAATTGTCGTTGAGCGAAACGTCGGCAAGGCTAAAGCCGAGCAGCGAATCGATTTCCTCCTGGGTGAGGATGCGCTCGGCGCCGCCCTTGGCCGCCTGGATGAAATGGCCGTCGTCGGCCATGCGCCGCCCATTGCGCCGCCATGGCTTCGGCGCCAGCCGCCCCTTCGGCCTCGGCCGCCACGACGTCGTTGCCGAGGCCGGCCGTGCACCCGGCGCGCCTTCTGCTCGGCTTCGAGCGCCACGCCCCATTCGGCGGCGAGAGCGTCCTGGTCGATCTGGTCCTTCGCCATTTTCGCTTAGCCATCGTCGCGTATGGCCGCATCACCGAGCCGTCACTGCACCACGATTTCCTTGAACAACACCGCGTTGATCCGGGCCGGTGCGATCGCGGCATTGACCCGCCGCGTCAGTTCTTCCTTGAGTCGATAGAGCCCGGCCGAGCCGTCGAGATCGGACGCCCGCAGCTCGCGCAAATAGGTCTGAAAAGCGTCCATCAGGCGCGGCATGACCGGCTGGATCTGCGCCGACATGGCCTCGTTAGGCAGTTCGAGCGTGACTTTGACTTTGAGATATTGCGTGCGGTCGCTGCCGGTCGACGACAGATTCACCAGCACTTCCGGCATGTCGAGAAAGACGACCGGCTTGATTTGCGGGCCGGCGGCAGGTGCCGCTGCTTCCGCCTTGTCGTGGCCGCTGAAGAAGAAGAAATATCCGCCGCCGCCGATGGCGCCGAGACCGACCAGGCCGCCGACCGCCATCACGATGAGCTTGAGCGACAGCTTACGCTGCCGGCGCTTTGCCTTCTTCGCCTTCGGCTTCTGCGTTCTCGGCCTCGGATCGCGTTTCTTTGGTCGTTGCCATCACCGCTTCCCTTGGTGATTCCGCTTTTGGGTGAGATACGCACGCCGCCAACAGGAAGAACGCAGAACAAACCGTCGCCGGCACCTTCCGGTGCCGAAGTACCTATGCACCGCTGCCGGGAAGCTAGGTCAGCAATGGTTAACGGATACTTGCAGAGTTCCATCCGGGCGGAAAATTCTGCCGGGTGCCGATGGTCCAACGGACGTTTCTGCCCGCCGGCGGACCGCGTCAAATTCCGCTAGATTATTGTTTATAATTATCTTTTTCCATTGGCACGGCTTCTGCAATTCGTCCCCTGCCGCAGGCTTGGGAGAAGCCTCGGCAGCACGAACGGGGGAAAGCCGGGGGAGACGGCGGACCTCCGAGGCACGAAGGGGGAGTTTACTGATGCAGAACGCGCTTCTCGTCGGCTTGTCGCGGCAAATGTCGCTCAGCAACGAGCTCGACGTCATTGCCAACAACATCGCCAACACCGACACCACGGGCTTTAAGGCCGACAACGCCGCGTTCCGGGAATTTCTGATGCCGGGCGCGCGCGACAACGAGTTCGCCACCGGCAAAGACCGCCGCATCAGCTTCGTGCAAGACCGCGCCACCTGGATCGATTTCAGTCCCGGCGCCATGCAGCGCACCGGCAATCCGCTCGACGTCGCCATCGATGGCAAAGGCTATCTCGTGGTGCAGACGCCGCGCGGACAGCAGCGTTATACCCGCAATGGTGCGCTCTCGATCAACGCCTCAGGCCAGCTCGTCACCAGCACCGGCGATCTGGTGCTCGGCACTAGCGGGCCGATCACGTTTCAAGGCAACGATCGCGACGTCATCATCAGCGCGACCGGCGTCGTCAGCGCCCGCGACGGCGCCGGGACGCAGAGCGCACAGCGCGGCGTGCTGCAACTCGCCAGCTTCGACAACCCCCAGCAGCTGCAAAAGGACGGCGCTTCGACGTTCGTGGCGCCGCCCGGCGTCAATCCGAATCCGGCGCCGCAGGGCACCCGTGTGGTGCAGGGCTCGATCGAGAAATCGAACGTGCGCACCATCCTCGAAATGACACGCATGATCGAAATCACGCGCAGCTATTCCGACATCGCCGCCATTCTGCAGCAGCAGGGCGACCTGCGCAGAAATTCCCTGCAGCAACTCGCCCAGGCACCGAGCTCATCGAGCTGATTTTAAGGAAGCCAGACCATGCGTGCGCTTGACACCGCAGCGACCGGAATGACGGCCATGGACCTCCAGGTCCAGGTCATCGCCGGCAACCTCGCCAACATGACGACCACCGCCTACAAGAGCCAGCGCGCCGAATTCCAAGACCTGATCTACGAACACGTGCAGCGCATCGGCGCGCAGGCGTCCGACAACGGCAACATTCTGCCGGTCGGCATCGAGCTCGGCTCCGGCGTCAAGACCGTCGGCACGCCGCGGCTGATGACCCAAGGCGCGTTGGCGCAAACCGGCAACTCGCTCGATGTCGCCATTCAGGGCTCCGGCTGGTTCAAGATCCTGATGCCCGACGGCACCTTCAGCTATACGCGCGACGGCTCGTTCCAGATGGACAACCAGGGCCGCATCGTCACCGCCGAAGGCAACCTGGTGCAGCCGACCATCACGATCCCGCCGAATTCGAGCGGGCTGACCATCAACGCTCAGGGCCAGGTGTCGGTGACACTGCCGGGAAGCACGACCTCCAGCATCCTCGGGCAGTTTACGCTGACGACCTTCATCAACGATGCCGGCCTGCAAGCCAACGGCGACAATTTGTTCGTCGCCACGCCGGCCTCGGGCACGCCGCAGGACAGCACCCCCGGTCTGAACAATGCCGGCACGCTGCTGCAAGGCAGCCTCGAACAATCGAACGTCTCGGCGGTCACCGAAATCACCAACCTGATCTCGGCACAACGCGCCTACGAGATGAATTCCAAAGTCATCACTGCGGCCGACCAGATGCTGCAGACCACGGCGCAACTGATGCGCTGAGAAGGACGAACGCGATGATCCGCTCCTCGCTCCGACGTCTCGCGCTGGCGCTGCCGCTCGCCGGCCTGCTCGCCGCCCCGGCCGCGGCGCAAAACGCGGTGCCGGCGCTCCGCGCCAACGTCGTCGTGACCGGCGAGATCGTGCGCATCGGCGATCTGGTCGAGAATGCCGGTCCGGTCGCCGACGTGCCGATCTTCCGCGCGCCCGATCTCGGCACCCGCGGCGCGGTGCCGACCGAACGCGTCGTCGAGGCGATCCGTCCGCATCAACTCATCGGCATCGACACCCGCGGGCTGACCGAAGTGGTGGTGACGCGCGCCAGCCGCGCGATCACCGCGCAGGAGATTTCTGCGCGCATCGCCAAGGCGATGGAGGGTCAATATGGCTTGGGCGAAGCGCGCAACATTGCGGTCGAGTTCGATCGCGACGTGCGCACGCTCAATGTCGAGCCGACCGTCACCGGCGAACTGCAAATCGTGTCGCTCAACTACAACCGGCGCACGGCGCGCTTCGACGTGACCTTCGACCTGCCGGCGAGCGCGGCGCTGCGCTGGCAGCCGATGCGCTACACCGGCACCGCCATCGAGACGGTCGACGCCGTCAGCGTCGATCATCCGATCGAGCACGGCGAGGTGCTCAAAGCGTCCGATCTCACCATGACGAAGCGGCCGAAGGCGGACGGCGCGGTCATCACCGATGTTCGGGCGGCGACCGGACTTGCCGCCCGGCATCAGCTGCACCCGGGACAGCCGCTGCACGACGCCGACCTGATGAAGCCCGCGGTCGTGCAACGCAACGACAACGTCACCATCATCTACGAAGCGCCCGGGCTGTCGCTGACGCTGCGCGGCCAGGCCCAGGAATCCGGCGCGCTCGGCGATACGATCAGCGTGCTGAACGTGCAGTCCAAACGCATCGTGCAGGGTGTCGTCAGCCGGTCCCGGCCGGGTGACGGTGACGGCGGCGCCGCGCACGTTTCGTCGAAACCGAGCCGGCGCCGGCCGCCGTGTCGCCGCCCCCGACCAACCGCAGCGCGAGCACAGCGTCGAGTAACCCGAGTGAAGTAGATGTTGAAATCCACGACGCGTTCAAAGTTCGCATGTTCGCTTCTTGGCACGGCCGCGGTGGCGTCATTGTTGACCGGCTGCGCCGCGCTGGATCGGATCAAGCAGCTCGGCGAGCCGGTTGCTCTGGCGCCGATCGACAATCCGACCGCCAAGCCTGGATACAAGCCGGTGCAAATGCCGATGCCGACGGCGCAACCAGCCTCCTACAATCCCAATTCGCTGTGGCGCAACGGCTCGCGCGCGTTCTTCAACGATCAGCGCGCGCACATCGTCGGCGACATTCTGACCGTGAAGGTCAACATCAACGACACCGCGCAATTCCAGGATCAGACGCAACTCAGCCGGACCAGCACCGAAGATACCGAGATCACCAATTTCCTCGGCGCCAACACGATCGGCGCCGCAGCCAAGGCCACGGCCATCCTGCCCGGCTCGGTCCTGACCGCCTCGGGCAACTCGCAAATGAACGGCCAGGGCAACATCAACCGGCAGGATCAATTGGTCACCAACGTAGCCGCCGTGGTGACGCAGCTGTTGCCGAACGGCAATATGGTGATCGAGGGCAAGCAGGAGGTTCGGCTCAACACCGAAATCCGCGAGCTGATCGTCGCCGGCGTGGTGCGGCCCGAGGACATCCAGAGCGACAACACCATCGAGCTGCCGAAAATCGCCGAGGCGCGCCTCGCTTACGGCGGCCGCGGCACGCTTACCAACATTCAAACCGAACGCTGGGGCCAGCAGGTGGTCGATATCGCCTTGCCGTTCTGATCAGGAGTCGGATGCTTTTAGTCGCCAGCACTTCGCAGGATGGGTCGAGCGATAGCGAAAACCCATCAGCAGCCGAACAGATGGGTTAACGTTGCACTCAACCCATCCTACGAAATGACGGCTCCCCGGGGTTTGTTCGCGATGCGATCGAACCCCGTCAAGACGCGGCCTCCGGCAGCTCCCCGCCGGAGGCCGCGAGTTTTTCAGTCATTCGCCGTGACGAGGCCTGGCCGTCGCAACAACAGCGACGCTCGCTCGCCGACGAACGAGTCGTGAACTACTCGCCGTGCTCCTCGGCGTGCATTTTCGCAGCTTCCTCGTGATGGTCGATGGCATGCAAGTGATGCCCATGCGCCACCTTGGAATGGTGCGCGGCCTTTTCGTGATCGCCGGCCTTATGGTGCTTGGCGGCTTCGCGATGATGCTTGGCCGCATGCTCGTGATGTTCCGCGGCCTGCTCGTGATGTTCGTGAATATCGTGTTCGTGGAGATCCTGGCTGTCCATCGTGTGCTCCCTGGTTGCTCCGATGAGTTGTCGAGCATTGCCGGGGATCGGTGAAGTATTTGCGACCAGTGTTTGTCAGTTCACGCCGCGCAGCCGCGCCGCATTGCGAACTGCCCGAGTTCCTGTCGCAATTGTTTCACCGCACCGTCCCAATCGCCGAATTGCGGCTGACGGAACAGCCGCGCACTCGGATACCAGGGGCTATCAGCGCGCCCGCGCAGCCAACGGAAGTCGGCGGCGAAGGGCAACAACAAAAATAGCGGCTTGCCCATCGCGCCGGCGAGATGCGCGACCGCGGTATCGACGGCGATGACTGCATCCAGCGCGGCGATCGCTGCTGCCGTATCGGCAAAATCTTTAAAGTCTTCGCCGATCGCCGCGACGTCGCGGCGACTCTCCAGCAAAGCCGCGTCCTCTTGGCGCACTTCGCGCTGCAGGCTGACGAAGGCGATGTCAGGCAGATCGAATAACGGCGCCAGCGTCGCCAGCCGCATGGAGCGGTTGAGATCGTTGTCGTGCGAACGCTCGCCGGACCAGACCAGTCCGACCAGCGGCCGCTGCCGCGGCGAGCGAGCGCGCCGAGACGCTGTCAATGTCGCTCCAAAAACTGCGACATCGGCCTCGCCCGGCGTGATGTAAGGAATGTCCGCCGGGATCGTCTCCAGTGTCGTGCCACATGCCAGCGGCAGGCTGAGCAGCGGCGTGTGAAAATCGTAACGCGGCAGCGGTTCCTTGCGTGCGACCACCGTCGCGACACCTGGCATGGCGGATAGGAGCCGCACGAGTTCCGGCTGAACTTCGAGAACGACATTGGCGCCGCGCGCGGCCAACAATGGCGCATAGCGCACGAACTGAATGGTGTCGCCCAGGCCCTGCTCGGCGTGCAGCAGAATAGTCTTGCCGTCGAGCCGTGCTTCGCCCAGCCACAAGGGCGCACCGAAATCGCGCCGCTGCGACGCCAGCCAGCCGACATGCCAGCGCGATTCGTAGGCGCGCCACCCGGCGCTAAAATCCCCGAGACTGAGGCGCGCGACACTTTCGACAAAGCGCGCGTGGGCAAAGTCGGGCCTGATCGCCAGCGCGCTGGCCGCGCTCATCAGCGCTTCGTGCGGCCGATCAAGGCGGCGCAAAGCCGCCGCGCGATTGGCGAGGAGCGGCGCGTTTTTTGGGGCGAGTTCAAGTGCCCGTTCGTAGGCGGCCAGCGCCTCCTCCACCCGGTTGAGCTTGAGCAGCGCATTGGCACGATTGCCGAGAGCATCGCGATGCTCCGGCTTGGACGCCAACAGGCGGTCGAACAATTCGAGCGCCTCCAACGGTCGACGAAGCTCGAGGAGCGTCGCGCCGCGTCCGTTGAGAAGCTCCGCATTGTCCGGCTCACGGCGAAGACCTTCGTCAAAGCTGACCAGCGCCCGCTCGAAATGCCGCAGCGAATGGAAGACCAGCCCGAGGCTGGCGAAGCCGTCGGCGCGCGACAGGTCGCATTTCAGCGCTTCCTGAAAATAGGCCAACGCCGCGTCAAGCCGCCCGCGCCGCTGATGGATTTGCCCAAGGCCGTGCAGCGCGTCGAAATTGTTGGGATGGTGCTTGAGGAATTCGGTGTAAAGCCGTTCCGCTCTGCCGAATTCGCCGTCGTCGTGCGCGCGACGCGCGCGGCGGACGAGCCGCTGCGTCGAATTGGGTTGGAGGTTTTGCGACGGCCCGTGGTGCATCGGTGAAGCAAAAAAACGGCGAACCGGGCCGCAGTCTGACGGCGGCCGGTCGTTAACGAGGCGTAAAGAAAGACGGTAAAGAAAGGCTTAAGGATATGGCCCCAGGATCGGACAAGTCGGGTTCGGCAGGGTTAAAGATCGACCGACTGGATATTGCTTACCGCCAAGTAGGAGAGCCGAAGAGCGCGAAGGAGCTTGTCCTGCTCCACGGCTTTCCGGCCTCGTTCCAAAGCTCCATCAGGGACTATTCTTCCCGATAAACCCGTTCGCGGCGTTCGTGGCGTTCCTGGGCCTCGATCGAGAGCGTGGCGATCGGGCGCGCTTCAAGGCGCTTGAGCGAGATCGGCTCGCCGGTCTCCTCGCAATAGCCGTAGGTGCCGTCTTCGATTCGCTGCAGGGCGGCGTCGATCTTGGAAATCAGCTTGCGCTGCCGGTCGCGGGCGCGCAGTTCGATCGCCCGGTCGGTTTCCGAGGACGCACGGTCGGCGAGGTCCGGATGGTTCTGGTTGTCGTCCTGGAGATGCTGCAGCGTCTCCTTGGCCTCTTTGAGAATGTCCTCCCGCCAGTCGAGCAGCTTCAACCGGAAGTACTCGCGCTGGCGCTCGTTCATGAATGGCTCGCGGTCCGTCGGCCGGTAGATTTTGTCGAAGGGCCGGATGCTCTTGCCGTTCTTGCTTAATGTATCGTCGGAGCGACCGTTCTTGCTCTTCACCGACTGCATGGACTTCTCTGTCCCCTACTCTGCGCTACGCCCTCCCGGAGGCGCGCCCATATACCCCGGGTGTATGACGGTGACAATAACGATCATGGCGCGCCCGGACCGGATGGGCCCAAGACCAGCCAAGACGGGCGAAGTCGTGCGCGTTGAGGGGTCCGGGCCCTAGTTCAGGCCGGCTTTGGCCAGTTCCACGGCCACCCGCAGCTCGATCTCGCCCAGCACCTGATCGAGCTTTTCATCGCCGGAACCGCCCTGAAGGTCGGCGGCGACCGCTTTGAGCCGCAACAATGCAGCCGGCTCGAGCATGCCGGACAAAAGGCCGAGCTTGAGCTCGTCCAGCGCGTCGAGGGCGCGGCGGCCTTGTTTGACCGCGCGGCGGCGGCGCTCGACCGGATCCTCGATACCTTGCAGCGCAATCAGGGCGTCTATTCCGCCAAGGGTCCGCAACGCGACCGCCGGGCTCGCGGTCTGTGGCGTGCTGGCTTCGGATAGCGCAAATGAGCCGCCGCCGGTGCGCCGCGCCGTAGCTGGCGTCGAGGCGAGAGCGGTTCCGTTCGGTCCATTGATACGCATGCAGGCGAAGGTGGGGCCTTATGGTTAATGGGAGGTAAAATCTTGCCGTCGCACCGGCAAGATTTGCCGCCAGCCGGCAAGGCAAGCATCTGCGGCTCGACGCGCCGCCACGGGAAATGATCCGCAATTTCAATGCTTTACCGAAGCGGCGCGGTTTGGCACGCCACTGGCAATGAGGGTGCTGTCCGACCTCTTGGGGAGCAGGAGATGAAAAGGACGCTTAGGCCGGCGCTTGTCGCGCTGGCGGTCCTCACGTGCGCCGTTTCGACGGCGACCGCGACGTCGCGTATTAAAGACCTCGCCAATATCGAGGGCATTCGCCAGAATCAGTTGATCGGCTACGGCTTGGTCGTCGGCCTCAACGGTACTGGCGATACGCTCAACAACACGCCGTTCACCAAGCAATCCCTGCAGGGCATGCTGGAGCGGCTCGGCGTCAATATCCGCGGCCAGCAGATCCGCACCGGCAACGTCGCCGCGGTGATGGTCACGGCCAATATGCCGCCGTTCGCCACCCAAGGCACGCGCATCGACGTCACCGCCTCGGCTTTGGGCGATTCCAAAAGCCTGCTCGGCGGCACGCTGTTGGTGACGCCGCTGCTCGGCGCCGACGGCAATGTCTATGCCGTCGCCCAGGGCTCGCTCGCCATCGGCGGCTTTCAGGTCGAAGGCGAAGCCGCCAAGATCACCCGCGGCGTGCCGACCGTCGGCCGGCTGCCCAACGGCGCCATCATCGAGCGCGAGATCGAGTTTTCGCTGGCGACGCTCGGCCATTTGCGTCTCTCGTTGCGCAACGCCGACTTCACTACCGCCAAGCGCATCGCCATCGCGGTCAACGACTATATCGGCTCGCCGGTCGCCGAGCCGCTCGATCCTTCGACTGTGCAGCTCACGCTGCCGCAGAAATTTCCGCAGAACCTGGTGGCCATGCTCACCGAGATCGAGCAGCTCCAGGTCGAGCCGGATCAGGCGGCAAAGATCATCATCGACGAACGCTCCGGCGTCATCGTCATCGGCCGCGACGTGCGCGTGTCGACGGTGGCGGTGGCGCAAGGCAATCTCACCGTGACCGTTTCGGAAGCGCCGCAGGTCAGCCAGCCGCAGCCCTTTGCCAGGGGCCGCACCGTCGTCGTGCCGCGGACCAGCGTCCACGCGGTCGAGGACGGCAAGAAGCTCGCCCTGGTCCACGAGGGCGTGTCGCTGCAGCAGATCGTCGACGGCCTCAACGCCCTTGGGATCGGACCGCGCGATCTCATCACCATCCTGCAAGCCATCAAGGCTGCGGGCGCCATCCAAGCCGACATCGAGGTGATGTAATGACAGCTTCAGCAGCAATCGCCGCACTCGGCCAATCCATGGGCTCGATCGGCGACGCTCAGAGCACGCAGGCTCAGAGCGCGCTCAAGATCAAAGCCAAGGCGAAAACCGCGTCGGAGCAATTCGAGGCGATGTTCCTCAATTCGACGTTCCAGCAGATGTTCACCAAGGTGGACGGCGACGGACCGTTCGGCGGCAGCGGCGCACTGAAAGTGTGGCGGTCGTTCCTCACCGATCAATACGCCAAGACCTTCGCCAAGAACGGCGGCATCGGCATCGCTTCGCATGTCTACGATCAATTGCTCAAGCAGCAAGGAATAAAGGCCTGATGACTACGATCACGACGACCGCCGAGGCGGAAAAAGCCATCGCTCAGGTGGCCGAATTGATCGACAAATTGCATCACGTGGTCGAACAGGAAACCGCGTTGGTGCATGCCGGCAAGGTGCGCAACGCCGCGACGCTCGGATCGCAAAAGAGCGAATTGACCAGCAAGCTGTTCGTCGCCGGCGAAGGCTTAAAAGCCAACGCGAAGTTCCTGCTGCAGGCGGCGCCGGCAAGCATCGCCGCGCTGCGCAGCGTGGAGGATGCGTTTCGCGCAGTGCTGCAACGAAACATGATCGTGCTGGCGACGGCGCACGCGGTGTCGGAAGGCATCGTGCGCCGGCTGTCGGGCGACCTCGCGCGCAAAGCGGCGCCGCAGGTCTACGGCGCCTCGGGCCGCGCCGCGGCGCCGAATCCGAAGCAGGGCAAGCCGCTCGCCGTCAGCCGCGTGCTGTAGCCCGCGACCGCGGACGTTTGGCGGCGTCGGCGAGCTCGTCGCGCAGCCGCGCGACCGGCGCGTCCCAATCGCCGATCTTGCCTTGCCGGAAGATGCGCATGGTCGGATACCATGGGCTGTCGGTGCGCTCGAGCAGCCAGCGGAAATCCGGCGAGAACGGTATCAGCAGCGCGACCGCCTTCCCCATCGCGCCGGCAAGATGCGCAACCGACGTATCGACCGCGACGACGAGATCGAGCATGGCGATCACCGCGGTGGTGTCGGCGAAGTCGGTGAAATCCTGACCGAGCGCAACCACGCCATGATCGCGCAGGATCGCGGCTTGGGCTTCGCCGACGTCCTTTTGCAAGCTGAAGAAATCGACGCTCGGCAGCGACAGCGCCGCGGCCAGCCGATCGAGCGGCATGGAGCGCTTGCGGTCGTTGAGATGGGCGCTGTTGCCGGCCCAGCAAATCCCGACACGCAGGCGGCCATTGTCCGGAACGCGGCCGCGCCATTTGGCCAGGCGCTCCTCAAACGGCCAGATATAGGGGACGGTCGCCGGGATCGTTTCAAGCGCGGTCCCGAACGCGACCGGCAGACTGAGCAATGTGCAATACGTATCGAAATCCGGCAGCACGTCGCCGTCGCCGAACACCGCACTGACGCCCGGCACGGTCGAGGCGACCGCCTTGAGCACCGGCTGGACGGCGAGAATCACGTTGGCGCCGCGTGCGGCGACCAATGGCGCGTAGCGCATGAACTGAATGGTATCGCCGAAACCCTGCTCGTGAACGAGCAAGACGGTCTTGCCCTGCACGTCCTGGTCGCCGGTCCAGATCGGCTGCGGATAATCCCGCCGCTGCGGGCCGAATTCCTTTTTCTTCCAGCGATATTCATATTGCTTGAAGCCGCGGCGGAGATCGCCCAGGCACATCCGCGTCAGCGACGCGTTGAAATTGGCGTCGGCCTGATCGGGATCAAGCCGCAGCGCCTCCTCATAGCTCGCGAGCGCTTCCTCCATGCGCGCGAGCTTGAGCAGCGCGTTGCCGCGATTGACGTGGGCGGCGACGACATGCGGCTCGATATGAAGCGCCCGATCGATGGAAATCGAGCGCTTCTTCGAAGCGATCCATCTCGGCAAGCACGATGCAACGATCCCGCAGTGCACCGACTTGATCGGGAGCTAGCGCCAGCGCGCTGTCGTAGCTTTGCAGCGCCTCGGCGAAACGTTTGTCCTTGATGCAGGCCGTGCCCCGGTTGATCAGGGCGACGACATTTTCCGGATCGTTTTTGAGGGCGTTGTCGAACCCGGCGAGGGCCTCGTCGAAGCGTTCGAGCTCAAGCAAAGCGGTGCCGCGATTGACCTGAATGTCGGCGCGGTCGGGCGCGACCGCGAGCGCCGCCTCATAGCTCGCCAATGCCTCGCCATGCCGGCCGAGCTTCGCCAACACGACGCCGCGGGTATTGAGTGCGTCGGCGTGCAGCGGATTTTTCGCCAATACCTTGTCGCACGGCGCCAGCGCTTCCTCGAAGGCGCCCAATTCGGCGAGCGCATTGGCGCGGTTGTGCAGCGCGCCGAGGTCGTTTGGATCGATGGCGAGCGCCGCGTCGAAATTGGAAAGCGCCTCGGCATGGCGGCCGAGCCAGACCAGCGCCAAGCCCAGATTGTTGAGCGCGTCGGCACGACGTGGCTCGATCGCCAGCGCCGCCGCATAGCTCGCGCACGCCTCGTCGTGCCGGGCGAGTGCCCGCAAGGCATTGCCGCGGTTATAGAGTGCGTCGGCGTAATCGGGCCGCAACGCAAGCGCTGCGTCGCAACTCTGCAGCGCCTCATCCAGCCGGCCTAGCGTGACCAGCGTCACGCTGCGGTTGCTCATCACCTCGGCATTCGCCGGATCGACGGCCAGCGCCGCGTCGTAGGCGGCAAGCGCCTCATCGGGACGCGCCAGCGCGGCCAGCGCATTGCCCCGCCGGTTCAGCGCCGCGACATGCCGGGGCCGCAGCGCCAGCACCGCGTCGTAGTCGGCGAGCGCCTCGCGATGCCGATTGAGGGCGTATAGCGTATTGCCGCGATTGTAGAGCGCGTCGACGTGGCCCGGCGCCAGCGCCAGCGCGCGCTCGTAGCTGGCGAGCGCCTCCACGTAACGGCCGAGATGCCTGAGCGCGTTGGCGCGATTATAAAGGACCGCGGCATCGTCGGCGCGCAGCGCCAGCGCCCGGTCGAAGCTCGCCAGCGCGTCTTCATGGCGTTTGAGCGCGTCGAGGATGACGCCGTAATTCGTCAGGACGTCGGCCGATCCGGGTCGCGCGCTCAGCGCCGCCGCGACCATGCGCAGACGCTTCGGCCGATCGGCCTTGCTGATGCTTGAGCACGCCGCCGAGATGCAGCGCGTCGGCATCGGTCGGATCGGCGTCGAGCACGGCGTCGTAGATCTGACCCGCTTCGTTCAGCCGCCCCTGCTGATGCAGCGCCAATGCCTGGCGAATAACAGACGTAGTCTGCGCGCGCTGCGCGGTTGCATGCTGATCCATGCGTGCTTACCCGAAGAGCCCGCGCCCGAAATTGCGCGAGGACGACGTCGTTCAAGGTCGGGCAAGATGGTTAACCAAATGTAAGCGCGGCGCTGCTAACATCTGATGTTAACGGGATCGGGGCATGACAGTCGCACGAGCGGCGGCACCGGCAGAGCTGTGGTTGCAGGCATTGGTTGAATGAGCGTCGGCAGCGTCTCGTTCTGGCAGCAGGACCAGAATTACTGGAGCCGAGGCGTCAAGCGACGCGTCATCCAGCGGCGCAGGCCAACTCGACCATCAGCGCGATGTTCGGCGCCTCGAGCACGCTGTCGAGCGGCTTGGCGAGCCTCGCCAACCAGACCGCCCTGAACCGGGTGAATACCCAGCTCACCGCCGCGGTGCAAAGCGCGCTTGCCTCCATCAACGGCGGCTCGAGCAGCACCGGCGACACGACCTCGTCGTCGAGCACTTCGTCCGCGTCGTCGTCTTCCTCCTCGCCCAGCTCGAGCTCGTCCGGCACATCGAGTACTGCGCCCACCCTCGCCGCTCCGGCGATCGGAACCGGTACTGTGCCGCTCACCGCCAGCACCTCGCTGTTTACGCTCGGCATCATAGCGAAGGGCACGATCACGGTCAGTGACGGCACCAATACGACGACATACACCTCGACCGGCAGCGACACAGTCGGCGACCTGCTCAGCGCCATCAACAAAAACGTCTACGGCAACGCGCAGGTGGCGGCATGGCTGAACAGCACCGGCCAGCTGGTCGTCAGCGGCGAGAACGACACCGCCACGATCTCGGTCGGTGGCACCAACGCGGCGAATATCGGGTTCGGCGCCGGCAATACCTTTTTCCAGCCGACGGCGCCCTCTTCCAGCGCGTCCGGCACCTCCGGCTCATCGACCGCGTCCGGCTCATCGACGACATCGGGCACTTCGAGCGGCGGCAGTTCCACGAGCTCGTCAAACGCGTCGGCGAGCTCGTCTTCGAGCACGTCGACATCGTCCGCGAGCACGTCGTCGAACTCGACCGCGAGCTTTCTGCTGAACTCGGCGCTGGCGCTGCAAACCGGCAGCACCGCCGAGACGCTGCTGTCCAGCAACGGCCTGAGCGGCAGCCTCGTTAACTTGCTGGCTTGAGTAGCGCTAGGCGGCGGCGCCGGCGAATTGCGACGACAGATCGCCGCGAAACGTCATTGGGCCGACATGGCTCAGCGTGCTTTTCAGATCGGCCCAGATTTCGCCGCCCATATCGGTCCATCGCCGGCAGAACGCGAAATCCTCGCTGAGATACGTGCCGTCCTCGGCGATCATGCACTCGAACAAGGCATAGCGCTTGTCGCTGATGGTCGCAGCGTCCATCGAATGGTCGCGGGTGTAGTGGAGCTGCGGATAGCGCGCACACATCCTCTCCACTGCGTCCCGCCGGATCATGAGAAAGCCGGTGCCGGCATAGCGGACTTTGACGAACCCTGCCCGTTCGATCACGGCGCCCGGGTCATCCACTTCGAATACGTAGCGCAGTGCCGCGGCGGCCGGATCGGGACGCGCGGTTTCGATGGTCTGCCTGACCTTGTCCCAATCGATGTGTTTGACCGGGTACACGGCGGCGCACATGTCGGCGCCGCACTGGATCAGGCGCAGAACCTGTTCGGCTTCGAAGCCGATGTCGGCGTCGAGAAACAAAAGATGCGTCGCGGCCTCGTCGTCGAGGAATTGCGACAGCAGGCTCGCGCGGGCCCGGGTAATGAGCGCATCGCCGTCCTTGAACAGGACCTTGAGCGTCAGCCCGCTGTAGGAGCGGATCAATTGCTGCAGCTTAAACAGCGAGGCGGCGTAGAGAACGGAAACCTGCCCGCCGAAGCACGGCGTCGCGACCACGAGATTGACTTGATTGCCGCAAGGCGGAACGGACATGAGCTGAGATCCAATGCGTCAAAGTTCCGAGTTATAGTTAACCAACAATCAACAGAAATGGTTAAGGACGGATTAAGCGACGGCGAAAAAAGCGCCAAACTAACACGAAACGCCTACGCCCATCGCATGACCAATATTGCACACCTGGGCGGCAAGTTGCCGGCGCGGCGCGCCGCCGCGCGGGCTGACCGCCCTAGATTTACGCGTCTTTAAACGAAATGCGGCAAACCTTCGGCAGCCGATCTGTCCGATCGGACTCTGCACTCGCCGGTACAGCACGTACTGCCGGTGCAAGCCAGTACGGCGCTGTAACCAGAAGGGTACCCACGATGTCCAATATCACTTTGAGCTCGGGCATTCGGCAGAACCTGCTTTCGCTGCAGAACACGGCCGCCAACCTGACCACCACGCAAGAAGCACCTTGCCACCGGCAAGAAGGTCAACACCGCCTTCGACAATCCGACCAGCTATTTCACCTCGCAGTCGTTGAACAACCGCGCCAGCGACCTTAGCGCCCTGCTCGACCAGATCGGACAGGCCCAGCAGACGCTGGACGCCGCCAATAACGGCCTCACCGGCCTGACCAGCTTGCTCGAACAGGCCCTGTCGACGGCGCAGCAGGCGCAGCAGGCCACCAACGACACCGCCGGCGCCACGACCGGCACCGTCGACCTGACCGGCAACTCGCTGGCGGCCGGCAACCTGCTGATCGCGAGCGGCGGCACCACCTACACGGTCTCGATCGCGTCGGCCGCGACGGTGAGCTCCATCGAGGCGGCGATCAACGGCACGACCGGCCTCGGCAGCACCGGCGCCGTGACCGCCAGCGACGACGGCAGCGGCCACCTGATCCTGACCGGCAACAGCCCAAACACCAGCTTCACCGTCTCCGGTGCGGAGCAATCGGCGTTCGGCCTGTCCGGCACCGCCGTCACCGGCACGAGCAGCCACGCGCAACACGCTGCAGGGCAACTACAACTCGCTGCTGACGCAGATCGACCAGCTGGCCGGCGACGCCTCCTATAACGGCGTCAACCTGCTCAACGGCAACAACCTGACGGTCGACTTCAACGAGACCGCGCACCAGCACGCTGACCATCACCGGCGTGAACTTCAACTAGCGCGGGACTTGGTCTTTCGTCGATCGCCACCGGCGGATTCCAATCCAACACGACGATCACGAGCGCGGAAACGGCGATCAATGCGGCGATCACCTCGGTCCGTGCGCAGACCGAAACATTCGGCACCAACTCCTCGACGATCCAGACCCGTCAGTCGTTCGAGCAGAACATGATCAACACGCTGCAGACCGGCGCCAGCAACCTCGTCCTGGCCGACCAGAACCAGGAAAGCGCCAACCTCCTGACCCTGCAGACCCAGCAGCAGTTGGAAATCTCGGCGCTGTCGATCGCCAACCAGGCGAATCAGTCGGTGCTCAAGCTGTTCCCGTAATACCATCTGGAACAGATCTATCCGGAAGCGGCGGGGCGAAAGCTCCGCCGCTTTCTCTTTCGGGCCGCCGGTGCTATCTGGCGGCCGGCTGGCACGCTTAAGAGGACGTTAACTCTCCTCCACAACGATAGATCGACATCAGGCGAGGACTCGACGTGGCCCTGAAGATCGAGCTCAAACCGAACGAGCGCGTTATCGTCGGCGATTGCGTCGTCACCAATGTCGATCACCGCACCCGTTTGTTGATCGAAGGCACGGTCCCGATCCTGCGCGAAAAGGACATCATGACGCTGTCCCGCGCCAACAGCCCGGCGAAGCGCATCTATCTCGCCATCCAACTGATGTACACGGCCAAGCGTCCGGAGAACCATCACGCGCTGTACTTTCGGCTGGTGCGCGACATCGTTCGCGCGGCGCCCAGCACGCGGCGCTTTATTGAAAGCATCAACAATCAAATCTTAACGGGCGATCTGTACAAAGCCTTAAAGGAAACGCGCAAGCTGATTGCCTACGAAAAGGAACTGCTCGACCATGCACTACGCCAGCAAGGCCTATGCGACGATCGCGAAGGAAACGGCATCGCCGCGTCAACTCGAAGCAAACCTGCTCCTGAAAGCGGCCGCGCGATTGCAAGCAGTGCACGAGTCGTGGCGAGAAAAGCCGATCGGCCTTTATGAGGCGCTGACCTACAATCGCAAGCTGTGGACGGTGTTCATCGACGCCGTGACCAGCGACGATAACCAACTGCCGGTGCCGGTCCGCCAGAACATCGCCAGCTTGGGCGTCTTCGTGATGGGCGAGACGTTTTCGCTCATGACCAAGCCGCAGCCCGATCATCTGGTATCGCTGATCAATATCAATCGCGGCATCGCCGAGGGCCTGCGCGACAAGGTCTAGCGGCCGACATTTCTCAGCTAAATAACCGTCTGCCAAATGCGTGGCGTCGCAAACGCAAGCCGCCGCGCGTCAAGCAGTGGCCGCGCGGCCGTGAAAACGATTTCTTTACCATAAATATTTAGCGTCGCTTACGGCAGATCGCGCCTGCGCGCGGCGCGCCGAAACGTCGGCGGCACCGCGCAGCATCGGCAAAAAGCTATCGGCTCGACGCGCCTTGACCGCGCGTCGCAGCCGCGGCGCAAAGCGCCTGCCGCGAAGGAGGCGTTATGGCGCAAGCCGCGGATTTGATCTCGGGCGATGACTTGAAAGCGGCGGCGTTTCGATTTCGTCGACGAAATGCGGACGAAAGTCGGAAACGAGCAACGCGGCTTGCTGAGCATCTTCGACAGCTGGTTCACGCGCGTCGTCAGCCGCCTGATCCAGTTCGATCCGGCTCGTTCATGGGAGGATAGCGTCAATGAGGACGCCAACCGATCTCCGGCGGCGGGCCAGAACCTGCAATGGGATCTGCATCGGCTTCGGCTGTTTCTCGATCGCTGGCAGCAAGGCCGGTTCGTGCCGTTTTACCAACGCGAGCGGTCGGCAGCGCATTATCACGCTCGCTTCGGCACCGAATTCGGCATCGACGTGCTGTTGACCTGCCAAGGCGCCCCATCGCTGATGCGTTGGCGCGGCACGCCGTTGATGAAGAACGTATTCGATTTCGCCATCTATCCGGCGCTGATCGCGGAGCTTCGCCCGCGAACCGTGTTCGAGGTCGGCTCCGGCCTCGGCGCCAGTGCGGCCTGGTTCGCCGATAACCTGGCGTTGTGCGGGGTCGACGGCCGCGTCCATTCGGTCGATCTGGTCAAGCCGGAGGCGAGGCATCCGGGGGTCGATTTTCGTCAGGGCGACTGCGCCGATCCGGAGCGGCTGTTCGCCGCCGATCTGCTGCGCTCGGCGCCTCATCCCTGGCTCGTCGTCGAAGACGCCCACCACAATGTCGCCGCGGTGCTGGAGCGGTTTCACGCGTTCCTGTCGGCCGGCGACTATCTGGTGGTCGAAGACAGTGACGTGAAACGCGACGCGCTGCGGAGCTTTGTCGGCGCCCATCCCGGCGACTATCTGGTCGACACGCAATTCACCGACTATTTCGGCCGCAATGCGACCTGCGCCGCCGACTCGATCTTCGTGCGGACACCGCCAAAAGCCGGCTAGCGCGCAGAAACGGTGACCGGCGACAGCCGCTATTCGCTAGCCGGTCGACGGCGCCAAGTAGTTCACCAGGCTCAGTTGCGCCAATCGCGCTGTGACCGACATCGACGCCGAGAGATTGTTCTGCAGCGTCAAGATATCCTCGCCGATCTTGTTCTGATCGACGCCTTCGATGCCCTGCAGCATGTTTTGCAGGGTGTTTTGCGTCTGCGTGTTCGCCGCGGTCGCATTGGCGACGGTGGTCTGAGCATTGGCGAGGTTGGCTTCGATATCGGTGATCGTCTGCGTGCCCGCTGGGCCGTCGAGATTGGCGGCGACGCTTTGGCGACAAATTCTGATAGCTGGCCTGCGCGTTGGGATCGCTCGCCGAATAGGTGGTCGCGGCCAGCACGGCAACGTTGGCGACGAGCATGCTGATGGCCTGCTCGTTGGCGCGCATGCCGTAGGCGATGGTCATGGTCGGACCGACCTGCGCGGTCGCGGTCTGCAGGTCCGGCGTCGCGCCGTTCTCGCCGGTATACCAAAACACGGTGTTCGCCGTGGTGCCGTTCTGCAGCGCCGTCGCGGTGGCAAAGTTTGCCGGCGAACCGGGATTGACCCGCTGCGGCGGATCCGAACTGAAAAAGTTGTTGGCGGCGGCGACGGCGGAGGCCGCCGGCAGCGCGGTCTGCGCCAGGTTCGTGACGGCGGTGGTCATCGCCGCCTGCAGATTGGTCGCCGTGGCGTTTGCCGAAGCGCCGATGGTGAATTGGTCGTCGCCGGGCGGCGACGTCGTGGTCGCCTGCAGCGTGATGGTTTGGCTGGAGCCGTCGGGCAGCGTGAGACCAAAGGAGATCTTGTCGCCGGAATTCGGATTGGAGCCGAGATTGACCGAAATCGACGGCGGCGAACCGGATGACAGTGGCGCCGGTCAGGCTCGAATTCACGCTCGCGAGCTTGAAGCCGAAAGGCGAACTATCCGAGCTGAGCGTGACGTTGGGCGCCGTCCCGCCAATCGTCAGGCGGCCGAGGCTCCGACTCCTTCATCGGCCTGCAGGCGCTCCGAAATAACCTGCGTCAGCCCGGCCTGAGCGCCGTTGCCGTTGAGAATGTCGCTGGTGCTGGCGACCGAAGGCTGATTGAGGGCGCTGCCGGAGAACATGTAATTGTCGCCGACCTGGGTATTGAGCAGCGAAAGATCTGATCGAGATAGCTGGCGGCGGATTGCTGCGTCGCGGTCTGCCCGTTGTTGTTGAGCGCAAACGCATTCTGCTGATTCACCGATTGCTGCACCGCGCTGCCGGCATTGGCGAGTTGGGTCAGCACCGATTGCGCCAGGGTCAGCGTCGTGCTGACCGTCGTCGCGGTGGTGCTGTAGCCGCTCAGTGCCGAAAGCTGCGAGCTCAACGACAAGGCGAGACCGGCCTGCGACCCAAGCCCCGCATAGGTCTGCGATGCCTGCCCGGTGCCGAGCTGCTGGCTGAGCGTGTTGAGCTGGTTGAACATATTGGTCTGCGCCATCAGGTTGGCCGCAGTGATCGAACCGGGTCCGGTAATACTCATCATGTCACCGATTGCAGCAGGGTCGACATCATCTGCTGGATGGTGGTCATGACGCGCGCATTGGCGCTGTAGGCGTTTTGCAGCGCGATGAGATTGGACATTTCGGTGTCGATGTTGACGCCGGACTGGTCGTTGAAGCGCTGCTGCAAGGCGCTGACCACGGTGTCCTGTCCCTGCTGCAGATTGGTCGCCGCGTTCGCCGCCTGGCTCTGCTGGCTGACGATCTGGCTCATATAGTTGGTCAGCGTGCTGCTATAGGGCGTCGACGTGCTGCCGATGCCGGTGGTCGGCGAAAAGTTCAGCGCCGCGTTGGTCATCTGGTTGAGGATGAAATTCGGCCGCGTCGGGTCGCCGGACGCGGTGCCGGACGCGTAGGCCACGAGGCTCGAGGGCGAGGCGACGAGCGCGGGATTGACGCGTAATGCGCCCGGCAAGACCCGGTGGTCTGCGAACCGCCCGAGGTCAGCGCGCCGGTGATCGGCTGGGTGCCATCGAGGAACATCGGCAGTTGCGCGCTGCCGCTCGTGAGCGAGGTCGCCGTCGTGGTCGCCGACAGCGAATTGACGGTCGTTGCCGCCGTTGCGGTTGACCACCTGCAGCACCGTGCCGGAGGATTGGAGAATTGCAGATTGGTGCCGAGCGCGGCGTTGAGCTGCGTCACCACCGAGCTCATGCCGCCGGAAAAATCGACGCCGATGGTCGGATTGTTCGGATTGGCGGAGCAGTCTGCTGCGGCAGCGTGCCGCCCGGCACCGAGCGCGACGACCGTCACCGTGTGCTGGACATTGCTGGAATCGGTATAGGTGAGCTGCAGGGTGTTTCCCGGCAGAACGCCGCCGATATCGACGCTGTAGCCGGACTGCGAGCCCGACGTTACCGCCGTTCCGCTCGTCGTCTGGTTCGACAGCGCTTGCGACATCTGGTTGGCCAGCTCGTCGAGCTGATTTTGCGCCTGCGGCAGAATCGTGTCGCGCATCTGCAGGTAGGCGCCGATCTCGCCGGACTGAATGGCGTTTTCCGCGACCAGATCGGTTTGCGTGCCGGCCGGCGACGTGAGCGTGATCGTGCCGGCGCCGTCCTGGCTCGGATCGGCGCTCCACAGCGTGGTCGCCGTCAGCGTTCCGACATTGCCGAAACTGAGCGTGCGAGGCCTTCGACGCCGGATACGAGCTGCTGGCCGGTCGCCGGTAAAGACCGAAATCTGGTTGTTCGCGCCGCGTCACGACGGTGACATTCATCAGCTGGGAGAGCTGGGTGATGTCCTGGTCGCGCTGGTCTTCGAGCGTCGCGGTCGCGCTGTCCGGCGGCGCCGAGCCCGAGCTGCTGGTTGATCTGCGCGATCTGTTGGATCGCGGTGTTGGCGGTCTGCACGTCGGTGGCGATGCCCTGCTCGGCCTGCGTGCGCAATTGCTGGATGGTTGCCAGTCATCGAGTTGAGATTTTGCGTGAGCGCCTGCGCGGCGCCGACCACCTGCGTTCTGCGCCGAATACGAACTCGGATTGCTCGACAGCGCTTGCAGCGCGGAGGTGAAATTGTTGTAGATCCCGTCGAACGAGGTCGACGAGCCGGGCGTTCCGTAGATCTGCTGGAGCTGCTGGTAGAGCTGGGACGTCGTATCGGCGTAGGAGCCGCCGGAAGTTTCCGTCCACAACTGGTTTTGCAGCAGCGTGTTGAGATTGCGGTTGATGCCGGTCGTGTCGACGCTGACGCCCTGCTGGCCGACCGGTCGAGACCGCGACCTGACTGACGCTCTCCTCGACATAGCCCGGCGTGTTGGCGTTCGCGACGTTCCCGGAGATGACCGAGAGGCTTGCTGGGTCGCATTCACGCCGGCCAAAGCGGCGGATAACGCCTGGGAGAGGCCCATGTGCTCTAGCCGTCCACGCGGCTTCGCCGCTGCGGCACCGAGCGCCGCGCAGCGCTTACTGAAGACCTCACTGGATCACTTGCAGCAGGCTCTGGATCATCTGATCGGCGGTCGTCATGACGCTGGCGTTGGCCGAATAGGCCTGCTGCGCCACGATCAGCTGGCTGAACTGGGTCGCGATATCGACGTTCGAGGCTTCGAGCGAGCTGCCGGTGATCGTGCCGGTCGCGCCGTAGATCGGCGGACCCGAAGTCGACGGTGGCCGCGTAAGCGCCGCCGTTGAGCGCCTGCAGGGCATTCTGACCGTTGAACGTCGCCAGCGTGATTTGCGCCAGCGGAATGGTCTGGCCGTTGGAGAACGTGCCGGTGATCTGGTTCTGGCCGTCGACCGCGACCGATTGCAGTTGGCCGGCGGCAAAGCCGTTCTGCTGCAACTTGGCTGACCTGCGCGGTGCCGCTCGTGTTGGCGAACTGGGTGAGGCCGTTGGTGCCGAAATTGAGCTGAACGTTGCCGAGATTGTCGCCGTTCACCGTCAGGTTCTGCAGCGTCACGCTGGAGATCGGCCGGAGACAATTCGCCGCTGGAATTGAAATGTGAACACCGTGCCGACATTCTGCCATGCGGCTTGCGTGCCGGTCGCGTTCGAGTTGCTTTGATAGAACAACTGCCAGGAGCCGGCTGCTGCGTCTCCGCCCAGCGGAACTGGACGTTCACCGGATTGCCTTCGCTGTCATAGGCGGTGATGGAGCCGCCATCGACCGACTGGGCGGTGAAGGTCGACGAGTCGTTGGCGATGACCGTATCGTTGGCCGGATAGGCGCGCGTCTTTGTTGATGCCGAATTCGGACAACAGCGCCGTCGGGCTGCCAGTCGAGCACGATGTTGCTGTTGGACGTCAGCGAGATGTCGCCGTTGGCGGTGTTGACCGTTCCGGTCACGCCGCTGATGCCGCCGATCGCCGTTTGCAATTGGGCGAGCGTGGCGACCTGCGCCGGTGCCGGTGCCGAACGTGATCGTCTGGTCGGCGCGCCGTCGACCGTAATGGTCATGGTGTCGCCCTGCGCCACGGCGCTTTGCGTCAACA
Source organism: uncultured Alphaproteobacteria bacterium (assembly GCA_963829395.1). Taxonomy (GTDB): domain Bacteria; phylum Pseudomonadota; class Alphaproteobacteria; order Rhizobiales; family Xanthobacteraceae; genus BOG-931. The sequence goes on from CAWHHX010000019.1 coordinate 31,829, forward strand.
GATTGGTCGGCTGCGAACGAGTTGGCGCCGGCGCCGAAGCCGATAGCGGTATCGGCGGTCGCCGTGCCGCCGACCGTGATCGACGCAGTGCCGTTGGTGCCGGTGAGGACCAGATTGCCGGTCGTCGCCGCTGAGCGCGGCGGAAACGTCCAGGGTGTCGCCGGTGTTGGCCGCGTTGATGGCGGTGATCAGATTGCCGACGGTATCGGTGCCGGTCGACGTGTAGGTGAACAGTGGGTTGGTGCCGTCATTGATCGTGATCGTCTGGCCGCGGTGATACCGAGCGACGCGAGCGTCGTGCTCGTCGGTCAAGCTCACCGTGCCGGTGCCGGTCGCGACGGCGTCCGGCGACAGCGTCGCGCCGCTGCCGGTGATGACTGCCGCCGGCGCGGCGCGCCGGCCAGCGGATTGGCCTCGAAATCGCTGCCGGAACCAGCATTCCCGACTGTCGGCGTGCTCGGCAGGTTTGCCTGATAGGTGATGGCGGTCGTCTCCTGCGCCGGCACGAAATCGTTGGTGAATTGCAGAACCTGCGGCGAGCTGCCGACCGGATTGCCGGTCGCCGCGTTGATCGGGATGCCCATCAGATAATAGCCGGCGCCGTTGACCAGATAGCCGCCGGAATTGAGCTGAAAGTCGCCGGCGCGGGTGTAGTCGTTGACGCCGCTGAACACCGGCTGGTTGTCGGCCGTGCCGGTCGGCTGCGCCACCACGAAACAGCCGTTGCCGTTGATGGCCATGTCGGTCGAGACCGACGTGCTCTGGATCGTCCCCTGCACCGTGTTGGTGGCGACGCGAACCGGCGATGACGCCGTCGGCGGTCTGCTGCCCGAGCGCAGCGGCGGAGACCAGATCCTCGAAAGCTGGTGTCGGTTTCTTTGTAGCCCGTGGTCTGCGAGTTGGCGATGTTGCCGGAAATGTTCTGCAGCGCGAACGACTGCGCCTGCAGACCTGCCACGGCGGTGGTCAATGCATCGAAAATACCCATGACCTGTTCTCCAACTCGCTGCACGCGCCGGCGCGACCTGACGATCGGCCCTGCGCTCGCGCACCTCGCAGCAAGCCGCGTGCCATGAATTTTACTAATGATATTTCAGCTAGCTTAGTGGTCGCGGCGCGGCCTTCGCCCGGTACGGATATGCCGGGGGCGCGGCAGAAATTGCCGAGTCGGCGACGCGCTTTCGGCGCGGGTCCGGCCCGCACGCGAAGCCAGCGCGAGCGCTTGTGAGCGCCAAATCGGCGTGTTTAATCTCGCCGCCGACGTCACGATTTCAAGCGAGCAGGAAATTCATGCGTTTCGAAGGCACCAGCGCCTACGTCGCCACCGACGACCTGAAGGTCGCGGTCAACGCCGCGATCGCGCTCGAGCGGCCATTGCTGGTCAAAGGCGAGCCGGGAACCGGCAAGACCGTGCTCGCGATCGAGATCGCCAAGGCGCTCGGCGCGCCGCTGATCGAGTGGCACATCAAGTCGACCACCAAGGCGCATGCAGGGCCTCTACGAATACGACGCGGTGACGCGGCTGCGCGACAGCCAGCTCGGCGACGAGCGCGTCAAGGATATCCGCAACTACATCAAGCGCGGCAAGCTGTGGGAGGCCTTCGTCGCCGACGAGCGGCCGGTGCTGCTGATCGACGAGATCGACAAGGCCGACATCGAGTTCCCCAACGATCTGCTGCAGGAACTCGATCGCATGGAGTTCTTCGTCTACGAGACCGGCGAGACCATCCATGCCCGGCGGCGGCCGATCGTCGTCATCACCTCGAACAACGAAAAGGAATTGCCGGACGCCTTTCTGCGCCGCTGTTTCTTCCACTACATCCGCTTTCCCGACGCCGACACCATGCGCGCGATCGTCGAGGTGCATTTCCCCGGCATCAAGCATCGGCTGGTGGCGGAGGCGCTGCGGCTGTTCTACGAAATCCGCGACGTGCCGGGCATGAAGAAGAAGCCGTCGACCTCGGAATTGCTCGACTGGCTCAAGCTGCTGATGGTCGAGGATGTGTCGGTGGAGACCCTGCGCGAGCGCGATCCGAAGAAGCTCATCCCGCCGCTGCACGGCGCGCTGATCAAGAACGAGCAGGACGTGCACCTGTTCGAGCGGCTGGCCTTCATGACGAGGCGCGAAGGCCGCTAGAACAGGCGCGCCTGCGCTCACGCGTCTGCGTCTTCGGATTTTCCTCGGTGCCGTCGCCGGCTGCCATCGGCGATCATCGGCGGCGGTCCGGCGTGGCTCGGACTCGACGCGCTTCCGAGATCGACATCCAGCGCGCCTGCGATTTCCGCGGCTGGCGGTTCGATCGTCCGCAGCCGGCGGAGCCATCGCTCGCATCTGCGCCGACCGTCGCGTCGGCTCTGTTGCGCCGGTCGGCGTTCGTCGGACATACGTCCCGTCCAATCGGCCTTGCCGGCGTGACGCGCGCGCGACTCTCGCCGGCGCTGGCGCGACGTTCCGCCAGCGCGTCGCGAAAGCGTCGCGTCCAATAATAAATTTGCGCGACCGTGCGGCCGTACTTGCCGCCGGCCCAGACAAGTTCGAATGGCGTAAACTGCTTCCAGGTGTGATCGCCATCGACGATGGCGCGAGCAATGAGGTTGCCGGCCATCGCCGTGGTGTTGAGCCCGTGGCCGCCGAAGCCGCTGGCGAGCCATACGCCCGGGGCCGAGCTCGCCAATTTGCGGCATGCGGTGGATCGTATGCCCCAAGCTGCCGGACCAGGCATAGTCGACGGCAACCTTGCCGAGCTGCGGATAGGTCTTGCCGATATCCGCCGCGAGCGCGCGCACATAGCGGCGCGGATTGCCCGCCCACATCGTTGCGCGGCCGGACCACATCAATCGGTCGCCGCCGACGATGCGATAGTGATTATCGGCAAGGTCGGAGTCGCTGATCGAGCCGCGGTAGCCGACCGCTTCGCCAAGCGCCGGCCCCAGCGACGCGGTCGTGATGACATAGGTCGTGATCGGTATGAGGGTGGCTCCGATCTGCGGCATCAAGCCGGCAATCCGCAGATTGCCGCGCAGCACGACATGGTTCGCACGCAGCCGCGCATGGGGCGTGACAATGCGTTTGCGCACGCCGGCCGGGTCGAGCGACAAGGCCGGCGTATGCTCGAAGATGCGCGCACCGACGCGCTCGGCGGCGGCAGCGAGGCCGAGCGCATAATTCAGCGGATGAATGTTGATCGCCCGCGGATAGTGGATGGCGTGAAAGTAACGCTCGCTGCGCAGTACCGCACGCACTTGGTCGGTCGGCCAGCCCTCGATTTCACCGCCGAACTCGCCGACCAGCCCGGCGAGGCGCGTGAGCTCGTCGCCATTGTCGGTCTTGGAGACATAAAGCCAGCCGTCTTGCGGATCGATACCCGGCATCGCCTCGTCGCGAATGACGTTGCGGACATAATCGACCCCGCCTTGCGCCAGCGCCCAGAGATCCTTGGCGCGGTCGAAGCCGACGCGGCTGATGATGCTGTCGGGGCTCGCGGCAAAGCCGGGCAGCACGAAGCCGGTATTGCGCCCGGACGCTTCGCCGGCGATGTGGCCGGCTTCCAGCAGCACGACGGACCAGCCGGCGCGAGCAATCTCGCAGGCCGTCGTCAAACCGGCGAGCCCGCCGCCGATCACGCAAACGTCGACATCGTCGTCCGCCATCAGCGCCGGCCGCTGCGGCGCATCCACCATGGTCGCGGCATACCAACTTCCGCCGTGGGCCGATGTTGGATGAGGTTCGTCCATGATCCGACTATTTTGTGCCGCTCTCAGCGCGCGGGCAGCGGCTTTTTAATATGATTTGTCGTGTGAAGTTCCCGGGCGCGTCGGCCGCCACACTATAGGAACTTCAAAACCGCGGCACTAGAGCACGATGCGGAAAAGTGGAGACCGGTTTTCGGACAGATCATGCTTTCAACGTAATATTTAGACCATACCCGATTCGACTTGATCGGATCATGGTCTAGACTATTGGCCGGGTCAGAGAGCTTCGCCCATGCGTCGTTTGCTGCTGTTGCGCCACGCCAAGACCGAGCGCCCCGAACCCGGCCAGCGCGATCGCGATCGCAAGCTCATGGCGCGCGGCCGTGCCGACGCGCCGATCATTGGCGCCTACATGGCGCGTCACCGACTCATTCCCGACCTCGTCCTGGTTTCGCCGGCGACGCGGACCCTGGAAACCTGGGAGCTGGTCGCCGCCGCATTCGGCAACACGCCGCGCGTGGTGAAGGACGAACGCATCTACAATGCCAGCACCGATACGCTCGTCGAACTCATCGGCGAAACCGCCGACGCCGTCGCCGTCCTTGTCGTCGGCCACAATCCGAGCCTGCATGATCTGGCGCGGCAATTGATCGGCTCGGGAGACGTCGAAGCGCGGGAAAGCCTCAACGAAAAGCTGCCGACCTCCGGCCTGGTCGTGATCGATCTTGCCTTCGACGATTGGTCGAAGCTGCATGAGGGCGCCGGCCGGCTCGAGCGCTTCGTCAGTCCGCGGCTGATCGGTGCCGCCTCCGATTGAACCGGCGCCGGGCGGTAGGGTTTATTCTTATTCGTAATAGTCCGGCGCTTTCTTCTGCGCGTCGCTTTGCGGTTTGTCGTGATTGATCCAGAGCTGGGCATGCTCCTTGGCCAGAATATCGGCGATGCGTTGCATCGACGCGAGCGTTTGTTCCTTGCTGACGTTCATTACCGGCACGCGGCGATTGTCCCAGTTGTCCTTGAAGTGAACGGCGTCGCCTGACAGCAAGACCGCGCCGGTCTTCGGCAGCCTGACCAGCAACGATTGATGGCCGGGCGTGTGTCCCGGCGTCGAGATGATCATCACCGAGCCGTCGCCGAACACATCGCGATCGCCTTCCAGCAAAGTCACCGGGTGATTGGGATTAAAGCGCGGCTTGCCGCCTTCGCCCGGCCATTCGTATTCGGCTTTCTGCACATAAAGCATGGTCTGCGGAAACAATTCGACGTTGCCGATATGGTCGGGATGGGTGTGGGAGATCGCCATCGCCTTGATGTCCGACGGTTTGACCCCGACCGCAGCGAGTTCGGCGGCAAGCGTCTTGGTCCGCTTTACATGCATCGCGCCGTTCGCTGCGGTCACGCCGTCCGGCGTGGCCGCGATGGCGTCGGCGAGACCGGTATCCCACAGAAACCAGCCCTGCTCGTGGTGAATGAGGTAGCAATTATCGGAAACCGCAAGCGGCACGCCGACATTGACGCCGGGCGACCAGCGCGACTGGTCGGCGCCGACCGCCTCGCCGCAATAGAGAATGTAGAGCTTATCGACGCCGGCGGCGGACGCGGGCAGCGAGCCTAATGCGGCGGCGACCGCCGCGACGGCGAGTAATGCGAGCCTCATGACTTTTCTCCCTTGCGAATAGCGAATAGCGAATGGCGAATGGCGAATGGCGAATGGCGAATAGTTATGATGCCGCCCCCTATTCGCTATTCGCCATTTCGCTACTCGCTCACCTTCATCCCGCCAGCGCCGCCAAGATCCGCGCCCAGCTGCGGATGCCTTTGTGGAAGCACTTCAAATCGAATTTTTCGTTCGGCGAATGCACGCGATCGTCGTCGAGCGCGAAGCCGACCATCAGCGTATCCATGCCGAGCACGGTCTTGAAGTCGCCGACGATCGGGATCGAGCCGCCGGCGCCGACGGTCACCGCCTTCGTGCCCCACTCGTCGGCGAGCGCGGCGCGCGCCTTGGCGAGCGCCGGATTGTCGAACGCCACGTCAAACGCCGGCGCACTGGTGAAATTGCCGAACTCGACCGAACAGTCGGCGGGCACGCGGGCGCTGACAAAAGCGCGGAAGGCGGCGCGGATCTTGTCCGGGTCTTGGGCGCCGACCAGGCGGAAGGAGACTTTGGCCATGGCTTTGCCGGGAATGACGGTCTTGGCGCCCTCCCCCGTATAGCCGCCGAGGATGCCGTTGACCTCCGCAGTCGGCCGCGTCGAGATTTGCTCGATCAGCATGCGATCCTTTTCGCCGGCCGGAATCTTCAGGCCGATCGGGCCGAGGAATTTTTCCGGCGTCAAAGCAAGCCCTTTGAGGTCGGCCTTGATGTCGGCCGGCAATTCGTGGACGCCGTCATAGAAACCGGGGATCGCGACCGAACCGTCAGGCCTGTGCATGGCGGACAGGATGTCGGCCAGCACATGGATCGGATTGCGCGCCGCGCCGCCGAACAGCCCGGAATGAAGGTCGCGATCGGCGCAGGTGAGCCTGACCTCTTCGTAGACCAGCCCCCGCAACGAGGTCGTGATCGACGGCGTCTGCGCATCCCACATGCCGGTGTCGCAGACGAGCGCGAGGTCGCGCTTGAGCTCGGCGGCGTTGTCGCGGACGAAGCCGAACAGGCTTTTCGAGCCGCACTCCTCCTCGCCTTCGATCATAACGGTAATGTCGAGCGGAAGCGCGCCGGTCACCGCCTTAAACGCGCGGCACGCCTCGACGAACGTCATGGCTTGGCCTTTGTCGTCGCAGGCGCCGCGGGCGACGATGATTTTGCGGCCGCCGTCGAGGGTTTCGACGCGCGGCTCGAACGGCGGCGTCGTCCACAGGTCGAGCGGATCGACCGGCTGCACGTCGTAATGGCCGTAGAAGAGCACCCGCGGCGCGTGGCCGTTGGACTTTCCGTTGCCGCTTTTGCCGACCACCACCGGATGCCCCTCGGTCGGCCGCACGGTGGTTTCGAAACCAAGGCTGCGCAGATCGGCGGCGACATGCTCGGCAGCGGTACGACAATGCGGCGCGTAGGCCGGATCGGTCGACACCGACTGGATGCGCAACAGCGCAAACAGCCGATCGAGGCTGGCATCAAGATCGCCGTCGATGCGATCGAGCACGGCCGGCAGGGCTTGCGATGCGGTCATTGATGCGGTCTTGGAAGCAGTCATGTTTCACCTTCTCATTACGCCGCCGAGTGCACCGCGCACGACAGCCTTGCCGATGGTGCCCGCGGTCTTGCTGCCGGTCGACTTGGCGAGCTCGCTCGCGACCTGGGTGGCAACGCCGACGGCGACGGCGCGGGCGACGTTGCGGGCGACCAGTTGCGAGGTCGTCAGCGTGGTGCCGTGCGGGCGGCCGATGCCGAAAATAGCGGAGAACCACAGGCCGATCCGGCGGAAGAAGCCGATAGGCGCCGGCGCCTGGTCCGCCCCGCCCGGTGCTCCGGCTCCGCCAGCCGGAGCGCCGATCGGCGGCAGCGCGCCGCCGCTGGCGAGCCGCTTCTGCAAAATTTCATAGGCGGAATTCGGATCGACTGTGGTGTCGTACTTGCCCTTAAGCGGGCTTTTGTCGATCACCGCCTTGCGCTCGTCCGGCGTAACCGGACCGATCCTTGCCGACGGCGGCCGAACGATGGTGCGATCGACCATGGCGGGCGTGCCGTTGCCTTCAAGGAACGACACCAGCGCCTCGCCCTTGCCGAGTTGGGTGATGACCTGCGCGGTATTGAGCTTTGGGTTCGGTCGGAAAGTCTCGGCCGCCGCCGCTACGGCTTTTTGATCGCGCGGCGTAAACGCGCGCAGCGCATGTTGCACGCGGTTGCCGAGCTGGCCCAAAACCTTGTCCGGCACATCGAGCGGGTTCTGGGTGACGAAATAGACGCCGACGCCCTTGGAGCGGATCAGGCGCACTACCTGCTCGACCTTGTCGAGCAACTCCTTGGGCGCTTCGTTGAACAAGAGGTGCGCCTCGTCGAAGAAGAAGACGAGCTTCGGCTTTGGCGGATCGCCGACCTCGGGAAGTTTCTCGAAAAGCTCGGACAGGAGCCACAGCAGGAAGGTGGCGTAAAGCCGCGGGCTTGCCATCAGCTTATCGGCGGCCAGCACATTGATGATGCCGCGCCCATTGTTGTCGGTTCGCATCAGGTCGGCGATCGCCAATGCCGGCTCGCCGAAAAATTTCGTGCCGCCCTGGTTTTCGAGCACCAACAATTGACGCTGTACCGCGCCGACCGCGGTCACCGCCACGTTGCCATAGCGCCCGCTGATCTCCTTCGCGTTCTTCGACAGGTACGACAGAAGCTCGCGCAGATCCTTCAGATCGACCAGCCCCGTGCCGTCGGCCGCTTTCAATTCCGGGTCGTCGTCGGCATAACGGAAGGCGATGTTGATGATGCCTTCCTGGACATCGTTGAGTTCGAGCATACGCGAGACCAGGAGCGGCCCCATCTCGAAGATCGTGGCGCGGATCGGATGGCCTTCTTGGCCAAACAGATCCCAGAACACGACGGGAAATTCGTCGGGCGCGTAGTCGAATCCCAAATCCTTCGCGCGCTTGACGAAATCCGGCTTTGCCTCGCCGCGGGCGGCAACGCCGGAAAGATCGCCCTTGATGTCGGCGGCAAATACCGGAACGCCGGCGCGCGAAAAGCCTTCCGCCATGACTTGCAACGACACGGTCTTGCCGGTGCCGGTCGCGCCGGTTACGAGCCCGTGCCGGTTGGCGAGCGCAAGCGCAAGCCACTCCTCGTTGCCGCCCTTGCCGACAAAGATTCTTCCATCACGATCCGGAGTCATCGGTCATTCGTTTCTTCGCGGCCGCAGCGCACGCGCGCCGCGCCCGCCCATAATGGCAACCTGTGACATTTTTGCTAGCGCGCCAATCCTTCTGCTGCCGCCGCCTTGTCAGGTCGCCGGCGAATGTACAATATGGCGAGAACGTGTTGGAAATACGAGCTGGCGAGGGGAGCATGGACGAGTTGATCGGGCGTCTCGTCAGCGGTGTCGGGGTTGATAAAGCGGCCGCCGAAACGGCGGTCGGCATTATTCTCGACTTTCTCTCGAAAGAGGGACCCGCCGACAAAATGCAACTGCTCCTGGCCAAGCTCCCGGGAGCGGAAGCCTTGATGCAGAAGGCCGCCGGCGCCGGCGGTAGCGGCATGGGCGGCGTCATGGGCGCGGGCATGAGCATGATGTCCGCGGGGCTGAGCATGGGGCAGGTCCAAGGCGTCACCCGGGCTTTCATCGCGTTTGCGCGCGAGAAAGTCGGCGAAGACGCGGTCGGCGAGATCGTCGCTGCAATTCCCGGTCTCTCTCAGTTTGTGTGAGGTCGCGCAGTTCGTGGTCGTACCGTCAGGTTCATGCCGTCAGTGTTCGTTCTGTTAAGGTTCGTGTTGCTAGAGTTTGCATTTGGGGGCCGCGCGGTTGTCGCGCGTTCGAGGAGGGGCAGCGATGGGGTATCCCATCACCGATATTCGAGGCATCGGTGCGGATGCAGCGCTGATCCTCAAATTGGAAGGGATACGCACCACCGTCGGATTGCTGCGATGCGGCAAGACCCCGAAGCAACGTCTCAAGATCGCCGAGAAGGTTGGAACTGACGACAAATGCGTTCTTGATTGGGTCACCGCGGCCGATCGCATGCGCATCAAAGGCGTCGGTTGGGAATATTCCGAATTGTTGTGTGCGGCCGGCGTCAAGACGGTCAAAGAGCTCAAATTCCGCAACCCGCAAAAGCTCGTCGACCAGATGACGCAAGCCAACAATCGGCGCAAGCTGGTGCGGTTATTGCCGTCGGTGAAAGTGGTGCAGCGCTGGATCGAGAGCGCCCAAAAGCTGCCGCCGGCCATTCGCTACTAAACGCCAAAGGGCCATCGTTCACCGGCGCTGGCGGTGTCGCCCGCGGCTTGAACTCGTTACGGCCGACCGCGCAAAGCGACACGCAAACACCGCCAATCTCATTGCCCCATTGATGGCAGCCACGGTGACCCAGCGTAGTTTTCCGGCAGCCGACACGGCAGGCGGCGGCGACGTGCTGGGCCGATTATTGTCGATGGACCGAACGCTGGTCATGGGCGTGCTCAACGTCACGCCCGACTCGTTCTCCGATGGCGGGCATTTTCTCGATCCGCAAGCCGCCATGGCGCAAGCGCGCCGCCTCGTTGCCGAAGGCGCCGATATCCTCGACATCGGCGCGGAATCGACGAGGCCCTATGGCGGCGCGGTTCGCGTCTCGCTTGAAGACGAGCGAGCGCGCCTGGAGCCGGTCTTGTCGGAGGTCGTCGCGCTCGGCTCTCCGGTCTCGATCGACACGCTCAAAGCCTCGATCGCCGCTTGGGCGCTCAATCTGGGCGCGGCGATGGTCAACGACGTGTGGGGTCTCCAGCGCGATCCCGACATGGCGCGCGTAGTCGCCGAACGCGGCGTCCCGGTCATCATCATGCACAATCGCGAGGCCGCCGATCCGGCCATCGATATCGTTGCCGACGTCACCGCGTTCTTTGCGCGCTCGCTCGACATTGCCGCACGCGCCGGTATTGCGCGTGAGCGCATCGTGCTCGATCCGGGCATCGGCTTCGGCAAGACGCCGGAGCAGAGCATGATGTGCATCGCCCGGCTCGATGCGTGGCGCGATTTCGGCTTGCCGCTCCTGGTCGGCGCTTCGCGCAAGCGCTTTATTCATACCATCACGCCCTCGGATCCGATGCAGCGGCTTGGCGGATCGCTCGCCGCGCATCTTTTGGCGGTCGAGAACGGCGCCGCCATCGTTCGCGTTCACGATGTGGCGCCGACCGTGCAGGCCTTGGCGGTCGCCGCCGCAATCAGGCGGGCGCGATGAGCGGCGCGATCTTCGTCAACGGCCTCGTGCTCCACGCCTTTCACGGCGTGATGCCGCATGAGGCCAAAGTCGGGCAGCCTTTCGTGCTCGATTTCATGCTCGACATCGATCTCGACCGAGGCGTCGCGCACCGACAACCTCAAGCACACGGTTTCGTACGAGCAGTTGGTCAAGACCGCGAGCGAGGCATTTCAGTGCGCGCCGCTATCAGCTGGTGGAAGCGGCAGCCGGCGCGGTCGCCGAGGCGGTGCTCGATCATTATCCGCCGGTCCGCAGTATCCGCGTCACCGTGCGCAAGCCGCACGCGCCGATCGCGGCGACATTCGACGACGTCGGCGTGATCATCACCCGAGCGCGGCGCGAATTGACGTATCGCCATGGCCGAGGCCTTCATCGCGCTGGGCGGCAATGTCGGCGACGTCCGCGCGACCTTCGATCAGGCCATCGCGTAATTATGCAGCGACGACGCCGTGCGCCTGACCGCACGTTCCGCCGGATTACCGCACGCCGCCCTGGGGCGTGACCGAGCAGGCGCCGTTCGTCAATGCCGTCATCGCCGTGACCACGTCGCTGGCGCCGCACGACCTGCTGGCGCGCGCGCAGCAATGCGAAGCAAGCGCTTGGCCGCAATCGCGCGCTTGAAAGCGCGCTGGGGACCGCGCACCATCGACATCGATATCCTCGCCTATGACGATCTGGTGCTCATCGATCGCGACCTGATGCTGCCGCATCCGCACATGCTCGAACGGGCCTTCGTGCTGGTGCCGCTGGTGGAGATTGCGCCCGACCGCTTGATCGCAGGCGTCAAGGTGCAGGACGCACTTGGGCGGGCGGACGCGAGCGGCATTGAAAAGCTGCCGCCGCGGTAAGTCGCTCTCGTTTACGCGGTTGGCCTTGTCGAGCCCGGCGTGGCATTTTGCAGCCATGACGGACCCGGAAACGCTGTTGCTTGCCGCCGAATTTGCGCCCGCGACCCGTGACGCGTGGCGCAACCTCGTCGATGAGGTGCTCAAGGGAGCGCCGCTTGAGCGCCTGATCAGCACGACCTATGACGGCCTTTCGATCGAGCCGCTGGCCGAGCGCCGCTCGGCCGCACGGCCGGTGGCGGCGCGGCCGGGCGCGGCGCCTTGGCAAGTGCTGGCGCGGATCGAACACCCGGACCCAGCGCTCGGCAACGAAATCGCGCTGCGTGAACTCAACAACGGCGCCGACGGTCTTGCGCTCGTGTTTGCCGGCGCGGTCGGCGACTACGGTTTTGGGTTGCCGGCGAGCGAGAACGCGCTCGCGCGCGTTCTCGAAGGCTTCGACTTCGACGCCGGCGCCGCGCTTGAATTTGATCTCTCGCCGCAGGCGAGCGCGGTGATCGACGCGATGCTGGCGAAGGGCTTCGCGTCGGCACAACGGGACGCCGGAATTCGGCTCGGCCACGATCCGATCGGCGCCATGGCCATCACCGGACACGCGACGCGGCCATGGAGCGAAGAGGCGCCGCATTTTGCCCGGCGCCTCGCTGCGCTGGCGCGCGACGGCTTCCGCGGCAAGCTCGCGGTCGCCGACGGCCGCATCATTCATAATGCCGGCGGCTCGGAAGCGCAGGAACTGGCCTTGTGCGTTGGGCGTCGCGCTCGCCTATCTGCGCGCCCTCGAAGCGGAAGGCGCCGCGCTCGATGTCGCGCGACGCATGATTTTCTTTCGCCTGTCCGCCGATGCCGATCAGTTTCTCACCATCGCGAAATTCCGCGCGCTGCGAAAGTTGTGGACGCGGGTCGAAGACGCGTGCGGGCTTACGCCGGAGCCGGCATTCGTTTCCGCCGAGACCGCGTGGCGCATGATGGCGCGGCGCGATCCGCACGTGAATATCCTGCGCGCGACCATTGCGGCATTCGCCGCCGCGCTGGGCGGCGCCGATGCGATCACGGTCTTGCCGTTCACGGCCGCGCTCGGTCTGCCCGATCGCTTCGCGCGCCGCATCGCCCGCAACACGCAGCTCGTTCTCCTCGAAGAGTCCCATCTCGCCAAAGTCGCCGACCCGGCGGCAGGCTCCGGAGCGCTCGAGGATTTGACGGACCAGCTCTGTCATGCCGCCTGGGGGCTGTTCCGCGACATCGAAGCGGCCGGCGGCATCGCCGCTGCACTGGCGAGCTGGTCTCGTTCCAACAAAAAGTCGCGGAGGTACGTACCAAACGCGCTGCCGCGGCCGCGCGCCGTCAGGATGCGCTCACCGGCGTGAGCATATTTCCCAATCTCCACGAAGCCAAAGCGAAGGTCGATCTGCCGGCGCCGTCGCGCCAGCGATCGGCGGCGGGGCTGCAGCCGATCCGGCTGGCCGAACCCTTCGAAGCGTTGCGTGACGCATCGGACCGCTTGCTGGCGACGACCGGCGCACGGCCGAAGATCTTTCTCGCCACGCTCGGCACGCAAGCGGAATTTACCGGGCGCGCCACCTTCGCCAAGAATTTTTTCGAAGCCGGCGGCATCGAAGCTGTCGATGGCGACGGCGGTGACCTCTCTGCCCTCCCGGCAGCGTTCAAGGCCAGCGGCGCCGCGCTGGCCTGCCTGTGCTCGTCCGACAAAGTCTATGAGAAAGAAGCGGCGGAGGCGGCGCAGGCCCTCAAAGCCGCAGGCGCGCGGCATATTTACCTTGCAGGGAGGCCGCGCGAACAGGAAGCGGCGCTGACCTCGGCTGGCGTGCAATCCTTCATTTACGAGGGCGGCGATGCGCTGGCGACACTGCGGAGCGCATACGATATGATTGGGGTGGAGATCGGGTGAACAGATGAGCCGCATCCCGAACTTTTCGCAGATCGATTTCGCCGAAGCGCCCGCCGACGCAGTGCCGGCCCGGGGTCAACCCTGGCTCACGCCCGAAGGCATCGCGGTCGACGAGCGTCTACACGGCCGCGGCGCTCAACGGCCTCGACGCCCTCGACACCTATCCGGGCATCGCGCCTTATCTGCGCGGCCCCTACCCGACCATGTACGTCACCCAGCCCTGGACGATCCGGCAATATGCCGGCTTTTCCACCGCTGAGGATTCCAACGCCTTCTACCGGCGCAATCTCGCCGCCGGGCAAAAAGGCCTGTCGATCGCCTTCGATCTCGCCACCCATCGCGGCTACGACTCCGACCATCCGCGGGTGTCCGGCGACGTCGGCATGGCGGGCGTGGCGATCGACTCGATCTACGACATGCGCACGCTGTTCGCCGGCATTCCGCTCGACCAGATGTCGGTGTCGATGACCATGAACGGCGCCGTGCTGCCGGTGCTGGCGCTCTATATCGTCGCCGCCGAGGAGCAAGGCGTGCCGCCGGAGAAGCTCGCCGGCACCATCCAGAACGACATCCTCAAAGAATTCATGGTGCGCAACACCTACATCTATCCGCCAAAGCCGTCGCTGCGCATCATCTCCGACATTTTTGCCTATACCTCGGCACACATGCCGAAATTCAATTCGATTTCGATTTCCGGCTATCACATGCAGGAGGCCGGCGCGACGGCGGACCTCGAGCTCGCTTATACGCTGGCGGACGGGGTGGAGTATGTGCGTGCCGGCTTGGCCGCCTCGCTCGACGTCGATCGCTTTGCGCCGCGGCTGTCGTTCTTCTTCGGCATCGGCATGAATTTTTTCATGGAGGTGGCAAAGCTTCGCGCCGCGCGCGTGCTGTGGGCGAAGCTGATGAAGGACTTCCATCCGCACGACGTCCGCTCGCTGTCGCTGCGCACCCATTGCCAGACCTCGGGCTGGTCGCTCGCCGCGCAGGACGTGTTCAACAATGTGGCGCGCACCGCGGTCGAGGCGATGGCGGCGACGCAAGGCGGCACGCAATCGCTGCATACCAACGCGCTCGACGAGGCGCTGGCGCTGCCGACCGATTTTTCCGCCCGCATCGCGCGCAACACCCAGATCGTCCTGCAGCGCGAGAGCGGCACCACGCGCATGATCGATCCGTGGGGCGGCTCCTTCTATGTCGAGCGGCTGACGCACGATCTGGCGGCGCAAGCCTGGGCCCACATCCGCGAGGTCGAGGAGCTTGGCGGCATGACCCGCGCCATCGAGGCGTCGCTGCCAAAACTTCGCATCGAGGAAGCCGCCGCCCGCACCCAGGCGCGCATCGATTCCGGCACGCAGGCGGTGATCGGCGTCAACAAATACCGGCCGCAGGACGAAGCACCGCTCGACATCCTCAAAGTCGACAACGGCGCGGTGCGCCAATTGCAGATCGACAAGCTCACGCGGCTCAAGCGCGAGCGCGATCCGCAGGCGGTGGCGGAGGCGCTCGGCGCGCTCACCCGCAATGCCTCCGGCGGCAACGCCAACCTGCTGGCGCTGGCGATCGATGCGGCGCGTGCCAAAGCGACGGTCGGCGAGATATCATCGGCGCTGGAGCAGGTTTTTGGCCGCCATCAAGCCGAGATCAAATCGATCTCCGGCGTTTACAGGCGCGAGGTCGGCATGTCGGACGCCGTCGAACGGGTGCAAAAGCGCGTCGCCGAATTCGAGGAGAACGAGGGCCGCCGGCCGCGCATTCTCGTCGCCAAGATCGGCCAGGACGGCCACGACCGCGGCCAGAAGGTGATCGCGTCCGCGTTCGCCGATATCGGCTTCGACGTCGATATCGGGCCTTTGTTCGCGACGCCGGCGGAAGCCGCGCGCCAGGCGGTGGAGAACGACGTGCACATTCTCGGCATCTCGTCGCTTGCCGGCGCGCATCTCACGCTGGTGCCGGAACTCAAGGCCGAGCTGGAAAAGAACGGCCGCCCCGACATTATGCTGGTGGTCGGCGGCGTGGTGCCGCCGCAGGACTACGACGCGCTCAAAGCCGCCGGCGCGGAAGCGATCTTCCCGCCCGGCACCGTGATCGCCGAAGCCGCCGAAGCGCTGCTCGACACCCTCAATCGCCGGCTCGGCCATACGCGGGCGGCGGCGGAATAAGAACGACGTGTCTCTGTCGTCGGGCTACTGCGCCAAGGCTTCCTGCGGGGTCGCCGCGGCGGGAGCGGCAACCGGGACGCCGCGCGGCCGCGGACGGCCGCCGAGCGAGACCAGGAACGAGCGGAACACGCTTGAGTTCTTGACCGCGTCGTGACCGGCCGAAATCACCATGTCGACCTGCTCCGGCGGCAGCTTGAACGAGGTCTCGACCGCGTTAAGCGCCGCCGCACGCTGCGGACCCAGTTGATCGAACGCGACGCGGCCGACGAAGATTCTTCACGTCCCGGCAATTCCATGACTCCGGCGCGCCGTAGCGGCGGCGTTCCGCGGCGGACAGCCGGCAACGCCAGCCGATCAATGCGTTCTGCCATTCGTTCATCGTGTCCTGAAACGAGGAATAGCTGCCGACGGCGCCGGATTCGGTCGCGGTATCGGACGCCGCCGTGATCAGATTGGCGCCCGAGGGACCTTCCACGGTCTGTGACCACGCGCCTGAGGGCGCGCGGCCGGCATCGACGACCAGAAACAACATCCGCCGCAATTTGACGCCCTCTTCCGGCTCAAGCGGGCCGTAGGGCGTGATGGAGGCAAGGCGCGCAATGGTGAAACCGGCGAGCCCGTAATTGTCGACGATGCCGCCATCCAAGAGCTTCACGAACCGGACCTCGCCGGTGTGATAGCGGTGCATGGCGTCGGCAAAATTCCGCAGCAGCGGCGGCGCATCAGGATCGGCGCGGACGCGTTCCACCCAGTCGGGCAACGGCACCGAGCATCCGCCCGGGAAACCCTGAATGACGACCGGCGCGAACACGACCGGCACGGCCGCGGAAGCGGCGACCGCCATCGAAATCGGATAATTGGCGAGGTCGCTGCACAAGGCCCCGAACAGCACCCGGCCGAAGACAAACGGCGTGCGGTTGTAGATATCGGAGGCGTTGATCCAGATGTACGGGCGGCGCTGATACAGCAAGCTCTTGAAGGTCGCGTGCTCGAACAGATTGTCGTCGAGCCACCGCGGGAACAGCGTCGGATCGTTGATGCCGCCCTGCAAGCCCTTGGCGATGCTCAACAGGTTGAGATTC
This sequence comes from uncultured Alphaproteobacteria bacterium, assembly GCA_963829395.1. Classification (GTDB taxonomy): domain Bacteria; phylum Pseudomonadota; class Alphaproteobacteria; order Rhizobiales; family Xanthobacteraceae; genus BOG-931. The sequence continues at coordinate 48,405 of CAWHHX010000019.1, forward strand.
ACCTGCAGGTTTTCCTCTGCATTACGCAGAAGGAAACGCTGCTTGAAATCGGCCAGCGCGGCGCGCTTCTTCAGCCCGTAATAGGCGGCGAGCACGGAGCCGCCCGATACGCCGGTGACGAAATCGATGCGATCGAGCAGCGAGGTCGAGCGATTGGGCGTCGGCGTCTCGTCGAACGCGGTGAGAACGCCGTAGGAGAATGCCGCGGCGCGCGTGCCGCCGCCCGAAAACGAGAGCGCGACGACGGTGTCGTCGTAATAGGTCTCGACGCCGCGGCCGAGCTCGGCGGACGGCGGAGCGCCAGGCAGAAACGGGGTGTTGATCGGATCGTTGTGGACCGGGGTGCAGGCAACCAACAGGGCCGTGCACGCAATAATACACGCAACGATGCGCCCTGCGTTACACATACGCTGCAAACGCCCCACCACCATTAACCTCGTTTATCCGCGCTCCGCTCCCGCCCAGTCAAGCAAACGCGGGCCCCGCCAAATGGCCGTCTGCCTTTGAGGTTAACGGAGTTCCGGGCGTTATTTGGGGCCCTTTCGCGGCATCAATTCGCGGATTCGCCAAGCGACGGCGGCGAGTCGTGGCCCCAGAGGTCCTGGCGGACGCCGCGAGTTCGATCGTCACGCTGCGGCATCGCAGATTGCCTCATCGTTTCAGTCGGTTAGATCGGGGTAGCCGGCACCGATCGGCAAAAGAGCCCGTTTTGCGGGCCGTTTCACTCAGAATCGGCCGGAAAGCCCCGTCATTGCGTGACAGATCGGTGAATTGTCGCCGCGGTTGGAACCGGCGCCAGCCCGGCATCGGCTGCCGCGAGGCCGCCGCGGCGATGGCTTCAAGGCAGATCGGCGAGGTCAGCGGCGGGAAAACCCGGATTGACTGACAGACAAGCCTTCCGAATCTGATCGGTATATCCGATACTTGCGCATCCCCTAGACGATTCGTCCCCGCTATCCCCACATTTAGTGGTTGATTTAGATTTTCATACTAAGTCTTGACGGGCGCGACCGGCTTGGCCTAGCTTTTCAAAGGCCGGCGCGCGGGTAACGAAGTCCGCCGGGCTCTCCAAAAAGGGGTTTGCGGGACAGCACCGCGCTGCCACCAGCGCGAGGCGTGAGTTCTTGTTGCCTCCAAACGGCGTCCGGACGGGTCGCAACAAACGCCGGCTGAAAGCCGGCGCCGGCGCAGGGGGTCGGTGCAGAGCCAGGGGTGAGATTGGCGCGGCGGCGTTCGCTTTGCCGCGTCGCGGATAAACTGTCGGCGTCTTATATAAAGCGGGTGTTTCCGCAGGACGCCGGCGTCAAAAACGAGCACTGAAAAGGGGCAGAGAATGCGGATCGAGCGGCGCTACACCAAAGAGGGACAGTCACCTTACGCGGACATCGCTTTCCGTCTCACCGTGAGCGAGATCCGCAACCCGGATGGCTCCGTGGTCTTCCACGCCGATGGCGTCGAAGTACCCGAGCAATGGTCGCAGGTCGCCTCCGACGTTCTGGCGCAGAAATATTTCCGTAAAGCCGGCGTGCCCGCGCGCCTGAAAAAGGTCGAGGAGGAGACCATTCCCTCCTGGCTGTGGCGCAGCGTTGCCGACGACGACGCGCTCGCCGAACTGCCGGAGAAAGAACGCTTTACCGGCGAGACCTCGTGCAAGCAGGTGTTCGACCGGCTGGCCGGCACCTGGACCTATTGGGGCTGGAAAGGCGGCTACTTCTCGACGGAAGCCGATGCGCACGCTTTCTTCGATGAGCATCGCTACATGCTGGCGATGCAGATGGTGGCGCCGAATTCGCCGCAATGGTTCAACACCGGCCTGCATTGGGCCTACGGCATCGACGGCCCGAGCCAGGGCCATTTCTACGTCGATTTCAAAACCGGCGAGCTCGTGCAGTCGGCGACCGCGTATGAGCATCCGCAGCCGCACGCCTGCTTCATCCAGTCGATCTCCGACGACCTCGTCAACGAGGGCGGGATCATGGATTTGTGGGTGCGCGAGGCGCGGCTGTTCAAATACGGCTCCGGCACCGGCACGAACTTCTCAAGGCTGCGTGGCGAAGGCGAAAGGCTCTCCGGCGGCGGCAAGTCGTCGGGCCTGATGAGCTTCCTCAAGATCGGCGATCGCGCGGCGGGCGCCATCAAATCCGGCGGCACCACGCGCCGCGCGGCCAAGATGGTCATCCTCGATGCCGACCACCCGGACGTCGAGCAATTCGTCGACTGGAAAGTGAAAGAGGAGCAGAAGGTCGCCAACCTGGTCACCGGCTCGAAGATCAACCAGCGGCACCTGCGCGCGATCCTCAAAGCGTGCGTGAATTGCGAAGGCTCGGGCGACGACTGCTTCGATCCGGACAAGAACCCCGTGCTGCGCCGCGAGATCAAGGCGGCGCGCAAGAACCACGTGCCGGACAATTACATCCGCCGGGTGATCCAGTTCGCCAAGCAGGGCTACAAGGACATCGAATTTCCGGTCTACGACACCGATTGGGATTCGGAAGCCTATCTCACCGTGTCCGGGCAGAATTCCAACAACACCGTGCGGGTGACCGACGATTTCCTCAAAGCCGTCGAGGCCGACCGCAATTGGGATTTGTTCTGGCGCACCAAGCCCGGGAAAATCGCCAAGACCGTGAAGGCGCGCGACTTGTGGGAGAAGATCGGCCACGCCGCCTGGGCGAGCGCCGATCCGGGCCTGCAATTTCATACCACCATCAACGACTGGCACACCTGCGCGGCGTCGGGGCCGATCCTCGCCTCCAATCCGTGCTCGGAATACATGTTCCTCGACGACACGGCCTGCAATCTCGCGTCGCTGAACCTATTGTCGTTCCACACGCCCACCCTTCCCTCCGCCGCCAGCGGGCGAGCGTTGGGGATGGGGTACGACGTCGAAGGTTACGAGCACGCGGTGCGGCTATGGACCATCGTGCTCGAAATCTCGGTGCTGATGGCGCAGTTTCCCTCGCGCGAGATCGCGCAGCGCTCCTATGACTTCCGCACGCTCGGCTTGGGTTACGCCAATGTCGGCGGGCTCCTGATGTCGTCGGGCATTCCCTACGATTCCGAGGCCGGCCGTGCGATCTGCGCGGCGTTGTCCGCGATCATGACCGGCGTCTGCTACGCCACGTCGGCGGAAATGGCGGCGGAGCTTGGCCCGTTCCCGCGCTTTACCGAGAACCGCGAGGTGATGCTGCGGGTGATCCGCAATCATCGCCGCGCCGCCCACGGCCAGCGCTCGGGCTACGAGCAGATGACGACACCGCCGGTGCCGCTCGATCTCGCCGCCGTTCCCGATCAGCAGCTCGTGACCCGCGCCAGGCTCGCCTGGGACCGCGCGCTGACGCTCGGCGAAGCGCACGGCTACCGCAATGCGCAGGCGACCGTGGTGGCGCCGACCGGCACCATCGGCCTGGTAATGGATTGCGACACCACCGGCATCGAGCCCGACTTCGCGCTGGTGAAGTTCAAAAAGCTCGCCGGCGGCGGCTATTTCAAGATCATCAACCGCGCCGTGCCGGAAGCGCTGCGCGTGCTCGGCTATGGCGAGAGCGACATCGCGGAAATCATCGCCTATGCGGTCGGCCACGGCTCGCTTGGCCAGGCGCCGGCGATCAATCACACCACCCTCAAAGCCAAAGGCTTTACGCCGGAAGCGATCGAAAAAGCGGAAAAGGCGCTGCCGACCGCCTTCGACATCAAGTTCGTTTTCAACAAATGGACGCTGGGCGCCGAATTCCTGCGTGACGATCTGGGCGTCGACCTGGAAGATCTCGCCGCGCCGAATTTCGATCTGCTTTCCTGGCTCGGCTTCACCAAGCGCGAGATCGAGGCGGCCAACATCCATGTCTGCGGCGCCATGACGGTCGAAGGCGCGCCGCACCTGAAGGCCGAGCACTATGCCGTGTTCGACTGCGCCAATCCGTGCGGCCGCACCGGCAAGCGCTATCTCTCGGTCGACAGCCACATCCGCATGCTGGCGGCGGCGCAGCCCTTCATCTCCGGCGCCATCTCCAAGACCATCAACATGCCGAACGAGGCGACGGTCGAGGACTGCAAGGCGGCGTATCTGCTCTCCTGGAAGCTCGGGCTCAAGGCCAACGCGCTCTACCGCGACGGCTCGAAGCTGTCGCAGCCGTTGCAAAGCCAGCTCATCGCCGACGAGGAAGAGGATGACGACGTCATCGAGGCGTTCCTCGACAAGCCGGCGGCCGCCCGCGCCGCGGGTCTCGCCGAAAGAGTGGTCGAGAAAGTGGTCGAGCGCATCGTCGTCATGCGCGAGCGCGAGCGCATGCCCGACCGGCGCAAGGGCTACACCCAAAAGGCCGTGGTCGGCGGGCATAAGGTCTATTTGCGCACCGGCGAGTACGATGACGGCCGGCTCGGCGAGATCTTCATCGACATGCACAAGGAGGGCGCGGCGCTCCGCTCGCTCCTCAACAACTTCGCCATCGCGGTGTCGCTCGGCCTGCAATACGGCGTGCCGCTCGACGAATATGTCGACGCCTTCACCTTCACCCGCTTCGAGCCGTCCGGCCCGGTGCAGGGCAACGACACCATCAAATACGCCACTTCGATCCTCGATTATGTGTTCCGCGAGCTGGCGGTGAGCTACATGGAGCGCTTCGACCTCGCCCATGTCGATCCGTCCGGCGAAGGTTTCGATGCGCTCGGCAAGGGCGTCGAGGAAGGCAAGCCGACCGAGACGCGCTTCGTCTCGAAGGGGCTGACCCGCTCGCGCACCGACCGCTTGAAGGTGATGCAGGGCGGCGTCGACCGCGGCGTCGCGTCTTCACCCGCCGGATCGTCCAGCGAAACCGGCCGGGCTGGGGCGTCATCCAACGTTACCGCCCTCACTCCCGCCGGCGCCCGCGCCGAATTTTCCGGCACCACCGCGCTCAAGTCCGAACCCGAGCAAAAACTCTCGCCGACGCAGGCGCTCGAGCAAATGCAGTGGACGCACCGCGACGCCCGCGCCGCGGCCGCCGAGAAACGCGCCGAGGCGAAAGCCAAAGGCTACGAGGGCGAAGCCTGCGGCGAATGCGGGAATTTCACGCTGGTGCGGAACGGCACGTGTCTTAAGTGCGATACGTGTGGGTCGACGACGGGGTGTAGTTAATCTAACAATGTGTTCCCTCACCAGGAACAATCACTTTGTTCCAGTGTGGTACCAGCAAGCCTTTCTGGCTCCTGGTGAGGGTGAACTGTTTGTCTTTGACAAGTCGCCCGACTATACAATTCGCCTCCCCGACGGCACCTTCAAGAAGATCAAGCGCCGGCCTATCGCGCGCCAGGGCCCTTATAAGTTTCTTCGATTCACAGATTTATACACGACACAATATTTCGGCGTATTGAACGACGAAATTGAGCGCAAGTTGTTCGGGTCAATTGACGATCGCGGCGCCAAGGCCTCGGCAATGTTCAGGAAGTGGCCAAATACTGAGCGTTTCGATTTTCATAAATCGATTGACCGGCGCCACGGCGATCCCAATGACCACTTAATTGGTTTGATCGACTATCTTGATGCTCAAAAGATTCGTACCCCAAAGGGTCTGAGGTTCCTAAAAACACTCGCGGCGAAGACCGGCTTCATCGCGGATCAGAATACACTCATGATTCTTATGCAGCACTGGCGTCGTTTCTTCTGCACGATGCTCGCTGAGGGTTTTTGGGAAATAGTCGATGCTAGCCGATCTGAGCACAAGTTCATCTATTCTGACGAACCTGTGACGCTATACAATTGCGATCACTATCCAAACTCTCCTATGTGCCTATTTCCTAATGATCCGCACATATTCGAGCGCGGAACACGGGTCATCTTTCCGTTGGACAGCAATCACTGTCTAATCATCTCCCACTACGAACACCAATGATCCCAGGCGCGGCCGCGCGCGACAACTGCGTCGCAATGCGCGAGCCTATGATCGAACGCTTATCACTTATTTGGACGTTCATCGCACCCGCGAGCTAGATACTCAACAAGTAGCAACTATCAACTACGTGATAAAGAAGCGTGCCGTACGCTACGTGGCGGGAGGCTCCAAGGACTTTCTCCTGCCCGAACTTCTCGTTGGGGATCCGAGGTGGGATGAGATTGACGGCACACTGCATTACGAAGGGTTCGCTCGAAAATTGGCCAGTGGTGAGACAATAATCAAATACGCCGATGATAGTATTGAGTTCTCAAACGAATTTGGCGAACAGCAATTGATACCTGGCTGGTTTGCGAAACAGGGCAATCGGTAAGGCTTTCGAGTCACCAGCATCGATTTCGGATAATTAGCGAGCGGACGGTGGGCTAAGGCGGAACGCGCCGTGTCACGCAGGTTATCAAGCCTCGGCGCCCCCATGCGCGCGTCCATCACGGAAACGGATAGCCGGCATAGCCACTGCCGGCGCGGAGGTAGCCGGTGCCGATGGCGCTCAACAAGCCCTCGATGCCGTCGAGGGCCTTGTCGATCAGGCCGCGCGGTTCGCCGGACTCCAGCATGATCTTCAGTTGGAGAAGCCCTTGGTTGGCGGCGTCGATGCGTCGCGCCAGGACGATCGTCACGTAGAGCAGCGCCGCCGGGTCTTGCAGCAAGGTTGCGGCGTCGGCGACGTGAAACTCCGACTGTTCCAGCGCGCGCACGTCGGCGCTGTGCGGCGCGTCGAGCAGCGCCGAGAGCTCGCCGAACACCGCGCCTGGTTCGGCCACCTGGGCGAACTCGATGTCGCCCTTGAAGATGCTGACCGCGCCGCTCTTGAGAATCAAAAGCCGCCCGGTTTTCGTGCCCTCGGCGAACACGGTGTCGCCGGCATCGAAGCTTTCGAGCGGCAGCGCGGCAAGCTTGCTTTGCCAGGCCTCACGATCGTGGATCAGAGCCATTTGAGCGCCCCCGTTTGCCGCGTCGATAAGGCCTGTCGCTGGCCATCGCAAAGAATTACTATGGACACGCGCGGACCTGCAATGTCATTGCGCCCCTGCGCCCCGAGGAGACCAAAGAATGCCGATGTGCTCGCGCCGTCATGCCACGTTCGCTCTCGTCACCGTGGCCGGCACGGCCACGCTGCCGCCGGCGCTGGCCCAGCCGGTCACGACCACGGCGTCCGGACTGCAAATCATCGATACCAAAGCCGGCACCGGCGCGTCGCCGAAGACCGGGCAGATTTGCGTGATGCACTATACCGGCTGGCTTTATGAGAACGGCGTCAAGGGCAAGAAATTCGAACTCGTCGGTCGATCACGGCCAGCCGTTCGAATTTCCGATCGGCACCCATCGCGTCATCGCCGGCTGGGACGAAGGCGTCGCCACCATGAAGGTCGGCGGCAAGCGCACGCTGATCATCCCGCCGGCGCTCCGCTACGGCGCGCAAGGCGCCGGCAGCGCCATTCCGCCGAATGCGACCCTGATCTTCGACGTCGAACTGCTCGGGATCAAAGGTTAGCGGCGCAGTCAACATTCCAGTACCGCGACGTGCCCCTGCTCGCCATAGGCAAGGAGCGCACGGTCGCGCGTCACCAGCGTCGCGCCAGAACTCGCGCGCGGTCGCGGCAATGATACGATCGGTCGGATCTTTTGGCGGCTTGCCGGGCAGAAAGGATGACGCGATCAGCAAGTCCGGCGAGATATCGGCCAGTCGTACGCCCGGCACGTCGAACAAATTGGCGAACCAGCGCTCCGGCCTGATCAGCAATTGCAACCGCCCGCGCGAGGCCAGCATCCCAACCTCCCAGGCAGTGATCGGGGAAATATAAGACGGAACACCTTCGCGGTGAGCTGTGCCCAGCGCGTCAAGCGCGGCCTGCGCAAGCCGCGCCTTTTCGTAAATCCAGATCGCCGCACAGGTGTCCCACAGCAGCGGTTGCACCTACTCCTCCCGATGCTCTTGGCCGTATTGGGCGTCGAGCCGGTCAGCCCATTCCGGGTCTGCCGGCTGCGTGAGATCGGTGCCCGGCATGATGCGGATGAGACCCTTCATCGCGCCATACGCCGGATGAAATGACGTTTCCCCTTGCTCGCCCGCGCCGGACCGCGCGGTGGAGCTCGCCGCTGCGCGGATGCGCCGGAACATCAGCTTGCGCTTTTCCATATCCACTTGTTCGCTTTTGAAGCCGGCTTCGATCCAAACCTTGGTCAACACGCTGTTGAAATCGTTGTTGCTCCACCACGCGCGATATCGAGAAGACGCAGGCAGCTTCCTGCCGGTGATCTTTTCGATTTCCGCGAACGTTACCGGCACGAGATCGCGGCGTTGGCGTTTGAGGTATTCGCCGAAAGCAGCGTATTTCGACATACCTATCTCCTTATGTAGGTATGATATACAGTACCTATTTTTGCGCACTGTCAAGACAGCGCCTGAGCCGAGATTTGCGGCCAAACCGGCGATGCAAGCCCTCGCCCTCCAGGCGGGATGGGCGTCTCGTGCAAGCGGCGAGCGGCGCGCTTTCAGTCCTGTCGCTTCCGTCGCCACAGCAGCGCGTCGAGGCTCCATGGCCCGGCGCCGGCGAAGACCAGATACAGAAACACGAAGCAGTAAAGGATCGCCGCGTCGCCGTGATTGAGGATCGGAAAGAACCCTTGCGGCGCGTGGAACAGAAAATAACCGATCGCCATTTCGCCCGACATGATCAAAGCCGCCGCCCGCGTGAACAGGCCGAGCGTCACCAACAGGCCGCCGGCGAACTCGATGAGGGCGGCGAACCATTCCATCGAGAAGACTGGAAACGGCTCCATCGCCTGCGGAAAGCCGAAGAATTTCGACAGGCCGTGTTGGAGAAACAACAGCGCGGCCATGATGCGCAAGATGCTCAGAATATAAGGCGTCAGCCGATCGAGCGTTGCCGTCAGTGGAGAAGCGGCGGATTGTCCGGGTGGAGACGTCACAGCTTGATCCATGGATAGTCCTCTCGTGCCTCGACGCGCGATGTAGCGGCGATCGCGACGGCGCGCACTTCACAAAATACTGATGAGAGCAGCGCCCGTTATTTAAGACGCGGCAGGCGCCGCTGCGTGGATCACGCCGACGTGCATCATCCCCACAGCAGACGAATTGAAACGGTTATCGCCAGAAAGCAGAAGACCCACATGATAATCGGGCCGGCAGCGCCGTCGAACTTGAGACCGAGCACTTCAAATCGGATGCGGCCCTCGGTCGTTCGAAATAGTGCAACCACCAGAAACGCAAACACGCCGGCAACGGGAAGACCGATCGCCGCTTGGAGATGCGCAGTTACGATGGCGCGGATTTCCGGGTTGTTCCATTGCCCGATCACGAATGCCAGCAGGGCCCCGATGATGCTGGCGAGGATAATGAACGCGGCGATACGCACGCCAATGCCGAACCATTTTTCAGATCGCGATTGCGCTGCATTCGCGTCGTCAAGGGACATGCCACCCTCCCACCGAGCATTCGCTGGAAGAGATTATCAACTCGCGCGTTGGTTGTCAGGCGAGCAATCTGTAACCGCGCCCCTCGTCGCGGCGCCTCTTACCCGCCCTCACCCTCTGGCGCCGGTATCCGCGTCTCGTGGAAGCGGCGCTCGACCATGGCGTACACCTCGCGCACCAGGATGTGGGTCGCGACCTCGTTCTCGGTGCGGCCAAGCGTTTGCCCGAGGCCGCCACACGCGCAATCACGATTGCGTGCGGCGCTGTCCGGGATCAATCTGTCGGCAACGCATTTGGCGTCGGGGCAGAGAATGCCGGTTGTTTTCCGCGATGGCGGTTTGCGGTTCTTCTTTTTCTCGAACGAAGGGTCCCCACGCGAGCCGAGGCACGTTCACGTCAAGGGCGGCGGCGGAGATGCCAAAATCTGGCTTGAGCCTGAAGTGGCCCTCGCAGAGAGCTACCGCTTTAATTCCAGTGAGCTTGCGCGTATCCTCCGCGTGGTTGCGGAGCAACGAGACCTGATTTTGAAGGCATGGGATGAGTATTTCGGCAACGGCCGTCCGGTTTGACGAACACACGATGTGGGTTGACCTGACCGACGGCCGTACGTTGGGCGTCCCGCTCGCTCTGGTTTCCGCGCCTGTTGCGCGCAAACACGGATGAACGCGGCCGCGTCGAGATCAGCCGGACGGGCTTGCATTGGGAAGATCTCGACGAAGATATTTCGATCGCAGGACTGCTCGCAGGCCGCGGCGACATGACGAAGCAGGCAGAACACGCGGTTTGAATTTCGGACGGTGGTTTCGCCTCGCCTCAGCTCATCCAACCGAGCCACGCGACTTTCCCGCTCAGCCACCCTCACCCTCCGGCGCCGGTATCCGCGTCTCGTGGAAGCGGCGCTCGACCATGGCGTAGACCTCGCGCACCAGGATGTGGGTCGCGACCTCGTTCTCGGTGCGGCCGAGTTTTCCGAGCGTTGCAAGCAGAGCGAGATAATTGAAGGTCTCGATCGGCAGCGTCAGGCTCAACGCCCGCGCCTCCGAGCGGTTTTCGGGTCGCGCCATGATGGACGTACGCCTTCGAACGCTTAAGTAGTGACGGGTTATAACTTGGTTATAATATCGTTAAAACTCTTGGCAGGCGAATTGAATCATGCGAGATTTTGATTCGGCGAGGGTTTTCGCGCAACAAGCTTAAAGCGTCCCCCGAAAGGGGTTCGGGGGTAAAACCGTCGGGCTGGCAACCGCTTAAGCGCGGACGCGGCTCGGTGATCGCGGCACTGTGCGCCGTCGGCCACCGAATTCGCGCTTAAGCGACCAGCCGCCGGCCAAGCGGCCTCGTTGTGCGCGGCCTTCGCCCTGTTGGCGGCCCAGAACGGCCGCGGCACTCACGCGAGGCCGTTTTCATGACCAGCACGACCACCATGGCAACCTGGAATCCGGAGCGCATCGCGCAGCTCCGCAACTTTGTCGGCGCGGGCCTGACCTGCAGTCAGATCGCCGCCGAGATCGGCGTCAGCCGCAATGCCGTTATCGGCAAAATCCACCGGCTGGGCTTGGGGCCGGGACGGCCCGCGGCGGCGCCGGGGCGGGCTTGCCCGCCTCGCCTCCGACGGCCACGGCTTCCCTCGCAACGGCAGATGTTGCGGCTGATAACGGCCGACGCGCCGGCCGACGGCGCCGCGCTCGGCGCCGTGCCGTTCGACGACGCGCGGTGCTGCTCGCTGCTCGAACTTGCGCAGGGCAAATGCCGCTGGCCGGTCGGCGATCGCGGCAGCAATTGCGGCGCCGATTTTCTCTTTTGCGGCAACGAGGCGGTCGCGGGCTTCTCCTATTGCGCCGGCCACGCCCGCCTCGCCTATCGGTCGCCGGAGCGGCGGCGGGCTTAGGAGCCGCCGGCAAAAACAGCGCGATTGCCGGCTTCGAGCTGGTTGCCTCAGCTCGGAATTCACGGCCCGCACACGTTCGGGATAGCTCAATCCGGCCCGTCCTGTTGCCGCCTCGCCCGTTTTGGCAGCTTCAGCGGCCAACTCACGATGTGCTCTTCAAGAGCTTCGTCCGGGATGTCCTTCTCGCTCGCCAGCGCATGCGAGCGCACCGAGACGCCGGCGGTATGCACGGTCTCCGGATCGCCGGACACGAGCGGATGCCACCAATAAAGGTCCTTGCCCTCGGCGATCAGCACGTAGGCGCAGGACGGCGGCAGCCAGGTAATGGTTTTAAGGCTCTCGGGCGTCAACTGCACGCAATCGTCCACTTGCTCCAGGCGGTTCGAATAGTCGCGGCAGCGGCAAGCTTTTGCATCGAGCAGGCGGCAGCCGACATTGGTATAGAAGGTCCGGTCGCTCCCCTCCTCCTCAAGCTTGTTGAGGCAGCAGCGGGCACACCCGTCGCAGAGGCTTTCCCATTCCGAATCCGTCATTTCCTCCAACGACTTGCGCCGCCAGAACGGGATTTCCCCGGGCTCACCATCGCTCGCCATTCGCACTCCCGGCCAAGCCGCCTTTGACGCAGAACCTCATACGCCTAATTTGCCCCCAAATTCCATTCACACTGTCACTCACCCGTTATTGGCCCGGGCGACCGGCTCGGCTAAACCTCATCGCTCCACGAGAACCAAAGCGGACCCGCCCGGGAGTGGCTCAAGCGTGACCGAGATGTCTCCCAATCGGGGCCCCACCTGGCGGGTCAAGCTGCAGCGGCTGCTGCTCGATCTCGACGCGCGCCTCGACTTCAGCGTCTTCCAGGGCGGCAAATGGGCGCGCGAGATCTATGAGCGCTTCACCGCCGTCATGGACCGCTTCCACGTCGCCGGCTGGCGGCGCTGGCTGATTGTCGAGCCGATGTCGGAAGCGGCGACGCTCGGCACCGGCGGGCTTCTGCTCATGCTGGCGCTCGCAGTTCCAGCGTTCCGCGAGACTTCCGACGAAGGCTGGCTGAAGAAATCCGAGCTCGCAGTCACCTTCCTCGACCGCTACGGCAACGAGATCGGCAGCCGCGGCATCAAGCACAACGATTTCGGTGCCGCTCGAGGACATGCCCGACCATCTGATCAAGGCAACGCTGGCCACCGAGGATCGGCGCTTCTACGACCATTTCGGCATCGACTTTCTCGGCACCTTCCGTGCGCTCTTGACCAACGCGCGAGCCGGCGGCGTCGTGCAGGGCGGCTCGACCATCACCCAGCAGCTTGCCAAGAATCTGTTTCTGTCGAACGAGCGCACCATCGAGCGCAAGATCAACGAGGCCTATCTCGCGCTCTGGCTGGAGACGCGTCTGACGAAGAACGAAATCCTCAAGCTCTATCTCGACCGCGCCTATCTCGGCGGCGGCGCCTTCGGGGTCAACGGCGCGGCGCAATACTATTTCGGCAAGTCGGTGCGGGACGTAACCTTGCCGGAGGCGGCGATGCTCGCCGGCCTGTTCAAGGCGCCGAGCAAGTTTTCGCCGCTGGTCAATCTGCCGGCGGCCCGCGCCCGCGCCAACGTCGTGCTCGACAATCTGGTCGAGGCCGGCTTCATGACGGAAGGCCAAGTCTACGGCGCCCGGCGCAATCCGGCGACGCCGATCGACCGCAAGCAGGAAGACTCGCCCAATTATTATCTCGACTGGGCATTCGACGAGATGCGCAAGCTGGTCGACACGTTCCCGAAATCGGTCACCGACAGCTTCTTCGTGGTGCGCACCGCGATCGATCCGAATCTGCAGCGCTACGCCGAGCGCGAGGTCGGCGCGGCGCTGCGCCAATATGGTCATGACTATGGCGCCAGCCAGTCGGCGGCGGTGATCGCCGATCTCGATGGCGGCGTGCGGGCTATGGTCGGCGGCCGCGACTACGGCGAGAGCCAGTTCAACCGCGCGGTCGACGCGCTGCGGCAGCCCGGCTCGTCGTTCAAGCCTTATGTCTATGCGACCGCGTTGGCCAACGGCTTCACGCCGCAGTCGATCGTCGTCGATTCTCCGGTCTGCATCGGCAATTGGTGCCCGCACAATTATTCCGGCGGTTATTCCGGCTCGATGACGCTGACGCAGGCGATTACCAACTCGGTCAATGTCATTCCGGTCAAGCTCTCGATCGCACTCGGCGACGGCAATCCCAAGCTCGGCCGCGCCAAGATCATTCAGACCGCACGCAATTTCGGCATCTGGACGCCGTTGCCCGATACGCCGTCGCTGCCGATCGGCGCCGACGAGGTCAACGTGCTCGAGCACGCAGTCGCTTACGCCACCTTCCCCAATCTCGGCAAAGCGGTCACGCCGCATGCCGCGCTCGAGGTGCGCACCGGCACTGGCGACCTGGTGTGGCGTTTCGACCGCGACGGCAAGCGCCCCGAACAGGTGATCTCGCCAAAGGTCGCGCTGGATATGATCGCCATGATGAACTCGGTGGTGCAAAACGGCACCGGCCGGCGGGCGCAGCTCGATGGCGTCCAGGTGTCCGGCAAGACCGGCACCACCAACGGCTGGCGCGACGCCTGGTTCGTCGGCTACACGGGAAATTTCAGCGGCGCCGTATGGATGGGCAATGACGATTACTCGCCGACCAAGCGTATGACCGGCGGCACCATCCCGGCGCTGATCTGGCACAACATCATGACCTACGCGCACCAGAACATTGAATTGCGCGCGATGCCGGGACTGCCGCCGACGCCGCAGCACGCGCCACCGCCGGTGGCCGACGCCGCGTCGCAAGGAGCGCCGGCCCCGCATCAGATCCTGCTCACACGCAAGGGCACGGAAGCGTTGGTCCGCGTCGAGCGCCTGCTCGACGACGCCAGCCGCGCCATGCCGGCGCAGGGCGTTGCCGCCGGAACGCTTGGTGCGCTCGGCGGCGAACGTCGCGCCAACACGCAAACGGCGGCAAGCGAACAGCCGTCGGCCTTAATTCCGCGCGGCGACTAGACCAAGTACGTAATCGACATCTTGGCGCGACCGCCGCCATTCGATCGGATCGAACGTGCGCCTGTTCCTTGGTTCCTGCTTCACCTTGATACTCGCCGCCGGGATCGGGCTCGGCGCGACCTGGTTCACGCTGACGCGCGGCGTCGCCTTCGGCGCCTTGACCATCGGCGCATGGACGGCATGGCCAAAAAGCGGCTCGGTCGACATCGATCCATATGCCCGCGCCACCATCGCCCGCACCGGCGAGCTGCCGGTCGGGGCCGGCGACGGCGTTGCCTTCTACGCCCATACCGACGATGTGGGGCATGCGCTCGACGGGCGCTGTACGTTCGTGGTCAGCGGCATGACGCCAGCGGCCCGCTACTGGACGCTGACGCTTTACGACGCGCAGGGCCGGCTGGTCGCCAATACGATCGATCGGCACGGCTTCACCAGCGCGGAGATTGTACGTGAGGACGGCGGCCGCTTCACCATCAATATCGGACCGCGCGCGCGGCCGGGCAATTGGCTGCCGAGCGGCGGGATCGAGCAATTCGTCTTGGTGTGGCGGCTATACGACACGCCGATCGGCGTCGCTTCATTGACCACGAAGGAAGGGCCGATGCCGGCGGTCGAGCGAAAGAGCTGCTCATGATCCGGCTCGCCCTTTGGATCATCGGCGCGCTGCTCCTTGGCGGCATCGTGCATCTTTCGACGGTGCTGGCGATGCCGACCGCGGCGACCCAAGACGCCTATTCGCGGCTCTCGCAATTGACGCCGGTCAACGCCGTGGTGCCGCTGACTGCGCCGTCCGCGAAGGACTCGACCATGCCGTTCATGGACCCGGCCTTCGCGGTTGCGGTCTGCCGCTACGACCTCTCCACCGGCGCGCTGAAGCTGCAGTGCGCCGCTGAGCCAGGCCTACACGTCGGTCACCTTCTACACCCGCAACAGCGTCGCTTATTACGCGATCAACGACCGGGCCGCCGGCCGCCGCGCCATCGAGCTCGACCTGATGACCGAGGAACAGCACGCGCAAGTTCCGGAGGAGGAGGACGTCACCGCGGCCGACCGGCTGATCATCGAATCGCCGACTGTGCGCGGCCTGATCGTGCTGCGCGCGCTGGCGCCGGAACCGGGCCTCATGGCCATGGCGCGGCGCGCGCTCGCCGGCGCCCAGTGCCGGATCGAGCCGGTGCCGACCCAATAATCGGCCGTCTCTATTCGACTTTATTTGACGATCGGCGGCGGCGCTGCGACCTCAACCGGCGCCGCGGCAAATTGCGTTGGGACCACCTGGTTCACCGCGATTTGTTGCTGCAACAGCGTGAGCGAAATGTCGACGTTGGTCGCCAAGCTTTCGGGCTCGGACACCACCAGACGATTGAGAGCGAAACGATAACTGGCGCAGCGCTGCGCCAGCGAGTTCTCCACCCAGGCGATGGTCAGATTGTTCTCGGCGACACGCGCGAGCGCGTTGAACCGCACCGGCGGCGGCAGATCAACGAGGATGTCCAGGGTGGCCTGGCGCCTGCGGTCAGCCTCGATCACGCGGCGCGCCATGTCGAAGAACGGCGGGATGCGCACGACGTCGTTGCGGACGTCGTCGTTGAGTTGGTTATAGCGGGCCGCCGTCGAGCGATAATTGACGGCCAAAAGATTCCCATAATAGGCGGCCGGGTCGACGACCCACAGGTTGCGCCGAAAGTCGCGCTTCTCGCCATATTCGAAAACCACCGCATCCCAGCGCTCGCGGTCGTACGGCGGCTGGATGAGCGGAAACGCCAAGTCGCGCAACGTGCGCTCATCCTCGGTAAGATTGTTGAGCGAAATCGGCGCGCCGGCGTGCAACGCGGCTTCCTGGCCGACCCAAGCATGGATGTTGTCGGCGACGGCAGGCCGGTCCACCAGTCCGAGATCGCCGATGCTGGAGCAACCGGAAAGGATCAAAGGAGCGAGAAGGAGCAAGGACCGCTTAAAGGGGCGACGACGAAGGGCTTCCGGCAACATCGGCGTACGCTCGCTTTAGAGCATGATCCCGAAAAGGTCTGCCTCGGATTTGATCCGGGACGGAGCCCGGTTTTCGGAAAAGATCATGCTCCAATGAAACATCCAGATCACGATCCGATGGCGCTCGGTCGCATCATGCTCTAGCGGCGCCGCATCCGTCGGCGACCGCCATTCTCCGCCGGCGGCGGGGTGTAGGGCTCGGCATCCCCGGCGCGCCACTCGTCGTGGCGTTCGATGCGAACGACCGGAAGGATGATGACGGTCGCGGACTCGTCCGCGCCGTCCGCGCGGCCGAAGCGCACGACACGTCCGTCGTCGGGAAACTTGACGATGGTGCCCATGGTGGTGGCCCAGCCAATGTCCGCTTCCTGTCCGGCAGCGGACCCCCCTTGCTCCGATGCCCAGGCACCGGCGTCGTCGCAAGTAAGCGGTACGCAGGGTTAACGCTCCGTTACTCTGACGGCGTTGATTTCATTCGATGCCGCGCGCCGGGAGGCGGCGCACAATAGGCATCAGGCCCATAGGCGATCGATCGATCGCGCGCGATAGCCTGTGCAAAGCCTTCTCGACTCCAACTGCACCAATTGCAAGGAGGGTCATTATTCTCCTCATACGCACGACATGCGCCCCTGAATTATCAAAATTGACAGCGGCGACCATGTTCCTGCGTTCGCCACGAAAGCGCCGTCAGGGTTAATCGTTGAATACTGAAGTGGCATCAATTGGCTGTTGAGGCGTCGACGCGGAGCCAATTGACCGTTTAAGTTTAAGGTCGCCTCAGTAGGCTGCGTCTTCGATTTTTGCGGGCGCATTGCCGCCACCCTGGACGGTCCAGGAACGAGGAGCTTTTCCATTAAAGTCTCGCCGTCAACATTAATCCTCGTTCGCGATTGAGGCGCGGGACGGCGCGTGTTTGGCTTAATGCCGAGATGGCGGTGCCCCCACCCCGTCACCCACTCCGCTGTCTCAACTAACGGCGGCCCCAAGCGCGTTGCGTTGACTGCCGCGCTTGGGGTTTCCGCTTTGCGGCCAAAGACGCGCTCCCTGTCTCAAGCGGGAGCGCTACCGGAATTTTCCGTTGTTTGGGGCGGATAACATGGCGTTTGAGAAAAAGGGGTCGATGGTCGAGCGACGTTCCAACAAGGATCGGCGCAGTAGTGTCGACACTCGCAGCGAGGCAGAGAAGAAGTTGCTTGGAGAAAGACGCTCAACAGCCGACCGCAGATCGGGTCGTGACAGACGCTTGGTCAAGCCATTTTCCATCCGGGACGGCGGCCGGCACGACGTCTAACTTCCGCGCGCAACGCCACGCTGTTGTCGCAGCGTTCACCTGAGATGCCACCATGCGGGCATCGATTCGCGACAACGATGTCGCGATAGGCGCGGCTAAGCGGCGGCTCGCAGCCTAATGCGGAGGGGTCCGCCCACAGGCATGCGACTTTGCGTGTCGCGGTGCCGCTGGCGGACGCACCCGTAGCTTTATGTGCCACCAGTTAGGCGCGCACCGGCTCCGGCGGGGAATGGCGGCATGACTGACGAACAATACCGAAGCTTGATCATCCATATTCGGGCCGTGATCGTCCTTTTGGGCATCATCGCGGGCATCGTTTTGGGGATTGCTTGGGCCTATCTATCGTATCCCGCATAGAGGAGCGCGGAGTTACATTCATCCGTCGCTTTTAGGTTCGTGCTTCCGGATCACTCGTATGCCCCCGTCGGAGCAGCAGCACTCATGCGGATGCATCGATACCGTTACGTCGTTGGCGGCGTTTCCGATTGCTATGCTTGACGCGCTGCGATGGTGAGTCAGGACGCGGTATCGTTGTGGATTTGCGCGGGCGCCATTCGATCTAGTGGGCGTGGGCTGCCCTGTTCGGCCAGCGCAAGCCACGCGCGTGCCATGTCGAGAAGGGAGAGCTTGTTTCGGGTGTCGTTGGTTAGCTGCGCAAGCTCGATACACTTCGCGGCAACCACTAAGTAGGTGTCGACCCGCCCCTCGCTGGTCATTCTCGATCGCCCTCCCGTCACGTTAGCGGGTCATGAAAACCCACGTATCAACGTGGCGGCATTTCCGGCACTCGAATGTCCGATCTTCGAGACCTTCATCGGTAGGTGTCACGCGCATTATTTTCATCTGCGCCGACATTTTGGGCAAGCCGGATCGTCTGCGATAACGCGGTTGAATTCTACGACGGCGGCTCCTGTCTCAAGCGGGAGCACTACCAAACTCACAGCCACCGACGCCTGACCCAGGACCGCTATCGGTGATACACGCTCAATACGCTTTGCCCGCGTGCAGGAGTGTGCAAAACGGCTCATTATCGCTCGATACCGGCGCCCAGCAGGACCACCGGTCCGGCCGCTGGCCAGCGGCGCTAGACCTGCCCTACCCTGCTAATTGCGTGTCCGGCCGTGAGAGCCGCACGACCAATGAAACGAACCGGTCGAGAAACCCCTGCAGAAATTTCCTGGTGGTTTCATCAGCGATGTTGCCCACCTCGTCGACGAGGTTCGGCTTGAACGTGATATATGCCTCGCCGCCCAGCAGGGTCATCCCAAGCCCAACCATGACGGACCGCAGATGCTGTTGCGCGAGCGCGCTCCCGATTGCGCCCGGTGAGGTTCCAGTGATGAAACCGGGTTTGCCAGCCCAAGAATTCTTGCCTGACGGGCGAGCTCCCCAATCCACCGCGTTCTTCAATAACGCGGGCATGGAGCGGTCGTGCTCCGGAGTAACGATCAACACGGCATCAGCGTTGGCAAGCTCACTTTTGAAGCGGACAGCCTCTTCCGGCAGGTTGCTTTCAAGATCCTGGTTGAACATCGGCAAATCGTCGATGCGGATGAAACTGGCGTCGAACTTCTCGGCACCAAGCTTGGCAAGGGCATGAGCCAATTTGCGGTTGATCGAATTGCGCCGGTTGCTGCCCACAATGATCGCGATACGCGGCTTCGCCATGCCAAACTCCTTCGGTCGAAAGTGATTACCGACACCATATAAGCCGCCGGGTCGCGCGGTGCAGGTCGCCTAAGGTTATCCCTTTCGCGCGAAACGCCAAAAAATAACCCCAAGCAGTCTAGCGTGCTTGGGGTCTCTACAGTCGATGCCTCAATCTAGGCTTCTGGCTTGGCGAACAGGGTCGGGGGGATGCCGCCAAGGCCGGCCCGATGCGTGTGTCGTAGCCTACATCGACCATTCCGAATGTGACTCCCAGCACAAAGAAGCTGGGTGATGACCGAGCCGAAGGGGGAAGCCCCGGCGCAGCGTGGTACGCGCAACGCCCGCGCGCCAGGGCCCGGTACAGTGGCCATCCCCTTATTGTTGTCCCCAGTGTCCCGGCGCGACCGTAACCCCTCGGCCGTCAGCGGTAGCTTAAACCGAAGCGAAGTCGGCGCCTGCGCGAGCACAGCGACGAATCGAAATGGCGGACGGCGGTGAGCCGTATTTGCCTCGTGCCTGGATTGGTGTGGCATTCTGACTCAGCGCACCTCCCGGCGCTTGCCAGACTGTCTGTATTCTTACAAGATTACGGACAGTGCATTTCATCGGCGAGCGAAAAACATGGCGAAGGCGAACCTCCGGCTCGTGGCACCGGACTCAGAATTACGGACAGTCACGCTTCGCCGACGCAGCAACAGTGAAATGGGTCGCGATCGCGAGCACCTGACCGAGCGGGAAGTCGAGGGCCTGATCAAGGCGGCCAAGGGCAACCGCCACGGCCACCGCGATGCGACCATGATCTTGATCGGCTTCCGCCACGGGCTGCGGGTGTCGGAGCTTTGCGGCCTCCAGTGGTCGTCGATCGAGTTCGAGACCGGCACCGTCTATGTGCGCCGCGCCAAGGGTGGCCAGGAAGCAACACATCCCCTGCTCGGCGACGAATTGAGAGCGCTAAGAGAGCTCAAGCGCCAATCGGCCTCACCGTTCGTCTTTGCCTCGGAACGAGGCAGTCCGTTCACCCCTTCGGGCTTTGCCAAGCTGCTGGCGCGCGCCGGCGAGGAAGCCAAGATCGGTTTTAAGGTACATCCGCACATGCTTCGGCACGCCTGCGGCTACGCGTTGGCGAATAAGGGCCTCGATACGCGAACGCTGCAGGCCTATCTCGGCCACCGCTCAATCAATTCGACGACGCGCTACGCCGCGCTGGCGCCGGGCCGGTTTAAAAACATCTGGGGGCGGGTGTAGGCTTCCGCCGGCCGAGCGTATGTTTGAGGTCAGGCAAGTCAGGGCGACCGACATAGCCGTCGGGCCGGCGGTCAACAGGTTTAGCGCAACGATGCGCCGACCCGCTACGCCTCCCAGAAAGGTTTCTGTGTCTCGTTAAAAGCATCCAAGGGTGTCAACCCCATATCGGCCAGGTCCCGCTCATTAAGCTGTGCAAGGCCGTGCCGGGACCAGATGCGTCGCTGCCATTCGGCGAATAATGCCTGAAACTTGCTCCGAAGCGAAAGGTGTCGCAGACGGACTACGCTGATGCCCAGTGTCATCATGGTTCGCTCCGTTGCCCGGCCGGGCCAAATCCTGACAACGGCATAGTTGGATGTGGCAAACGCGGCAGTGACTTGAAGCACACTAAAGATTGCCCAAGTGCCCCTTGGGCAAATGCTGTGCCGGGGTACGAACAAACACGACCGTGGCCCCCTGCCGTCACCCCACCCCGTGACCCACATAAGCGGCGGATGTGAACACCAGGGGAGAGCCGCAATGACACCGCAAGAGCAGGAACTCGTAGACGAGCTGTTCGATCGTTTGGCCAAACTGGAAAATACGCCCCGCGACCCGGATGCCGATCGCGTAATCGTGGACGGTCTGCGACGGGCGCCGCATGCAGTCTATGCGCTGGTGCAAACGGCGCTCGTCATGGACGAGGCGCTCAAGCGCGCCAATGCCCGCATCGAAGAGCTGCAAGCGCAAGTCGGCGGTGGCGCGCCGCAGCAGCAGCAAGGTAGCTTCCTCGACAGTATGCGCGACGCCGTGCTTGGCCGGCACGACCCTCGCGGTTCCGTACCCAATGTGCGCACGCAAGCCACGCAACCTTCATCCGTCCCAGCCGCGCCTTATCCGTCGCAGGCAGGATATCCCCCGCAGACGCCGTCCTATCCTGCGGGTTTGGGCATGAGCCCGGGCTTTGGATCGGGCGGATCATTTCTCGGCACGGCGGCATCGACGGCGGCGGGGGTGATCGGCGGCGGGCTGCTGCTTAACAGCATCCGTTCGATGTTCGGCGATCACGCCGGCCTGGCGCACGCCACCGGGATCGAACCTATTGAACACGGCGGTGCGGCTGAGAGGCTGCGGGACCAAGACCAAGATCAAGACCAAGACCAAGATCAAGACGACCAGGACCAGGCCGACCAGGACCAGGACCAGGATCAGGACCAAGACCAAGACGACGGCGATTTCGGCGGTGACGATACCGACGCGTGAAATTTCCTAGGCGCCGCTCAACTGCCCTCTCGCCGTTTCGCGCGGCCCTGACTTGGATTCCGGCGCACAGCAGCATATCTTCGGGTTAATGGCGTGCTGCGGGCATAAAGCCCGTCCGCCACCGCAATAAATGTAAGTGTGTAGGAGTGTTCTTCCGTGCCCAGCCCGAACTGGTCGCGTCGCCTGCCGCGGCCCCTCACCATCCCGACCGTTATGGAGCTTACGACCCTGGCCGACGTGCGGGACTTGGTCGAGAAGCATTTGCCGGCGCCTTACCGCCACAGAGCTACCTGGCGGCATGTCTCGACCCAGCTTGCCGAAGCGGCGGAGGGTGAGAAGGACCTGCTAGAGATTTGCGTGGCGCTTCGCTTGGTGCTGGCGCTTGAAGGCGTCGAATGCCTGATGAAGTGAAGACTCGCCGCTTCTCGCCCCCTGCACCACTGGCGCCGGAATCAAGCTATACTTGTCTGCTATGGCAATGTGGGAGATCACGATCTCTTGCCGCGACGGGTCGCGGCTGCGCTTCACGGAGCAGAGAGACGCTGAGCCGCAGAAGGGCAACATCGTCGAGACAGAGGACTCCGGCCAGATTATCAGAGCGACGATTGACACCTATCGCGAAGAAAAGGTGGGTGGTTCACGCCCGCCCTTTTTCCAGGTCACAGCGACCGAAGTCTAAAATCAGCCGACATGAAGCCGTGTCGCTTCCCGCCGGCCTCGCCAGATCATCGTTTGAACGGGAGCCTGCAAGCCTCGCCTTTGAAATTGGTCGCAAGTTCAGGCCAATCGCGGCAGGCGCCGCGACTAGGACAGCTTGCGGCATTTCACGGGGCCTATGGACTGAACCCTCAGGGGATGCCCGAATACCGCCTTGTGGCTTGCGCTCGCCCGTTGCTGTCTCGGCTGCGTCTTTGGGGAAATTCCCCTGGGGGCTGACGGATTGTGTGCATGATATTCGATCAAAAGAAATGCCCTTCTAAGAACGCCGCGAACGGCATTAAACCGTCGCTAACCGCCGCCCTTTAGTTGGTTCATTGGGGACGGTCGAGGACAGGAAGTCTCCCGGCGTAACCGGGGCGCCGATGCTTTGCCAACACCAGGCGTCGGCGCTTCCTTGAAACGGGTCTCAGGATCACCCGTCGCGGCGATGATGCTCTGGCGGAACACGTTTGACGCTCCGCCGATGAACACCACGCGGCAGCAGACTGCTATTTCAACTGCGTTGAGATCGATGTGAACTTCGTGTCGAGCTTGGTGCCAATGCCGTTTACGGCGGCAATGATGACGACGGAAATGCCGGCTGCGATCAGGCCGTATTCAATCGCGGTGGCTCCGGACTCGTCGTAGAGGAAAGCTTTCAGTTTTGCCCGCATGGCCACTCCGCAAAATTCGCAAATTTCAGTGGCTTAATACGACACCATTTTTTGAAAGACCGTTAAAGTCGATCTCAGTTTCTGTTGTATCGGCTCGAGCCAAATCCACAGCCCACCGCCGCTAAATGAAAAGGGAGATCGCGTGTCAAAGCCGAACCCCGGGTTGGTGTTCACACGAGGTTCATCAACCAATCTGCACAACACGACAATCCTAGTTTTCTCGGAGAAAAACCCAAAATGTTACGTAAATTAGCTTTCATCGCCGCGGTAGCGGCGGCGCTGGCGCTCCCAGCCGATGCGATGGCGCGCGGTGGTGGAGGCCATGGTGGTGGCGGTGGTCACGGCGGTGGCGGTCACGGTGGAGGCCATGCTGGTGGCGGTCATGGCGGAGGTCATGGTGGCGGTGGTCGTGGCGGCGCACATTGGGGCGGTCATGGCGGCGGTCGCGGCGGCCATTGGGCTGGCGGCCACAGTCACGGTCGGTATTGGCACGGCGGTCGCTGGTGGAGCGGCTACGGCGTTGGTCCCTGCTGGCAATCGACCCCTGCTGGATGGATCTGGATTTGCAACTAAATGAATAGTGAGAAGGTCCGCCTATCGGCGGACCTTCTCCGTCGTGCACGGGAGCGTTCGGCACGAGGGTTTCATGGGTGATACCCTCGCTGACTGAGCTAGACTTGCCCCTGCGAGCCACCATGCCAGCAAGGGTTTTTCTTTTCCCGACAGCCGCGTTTTAAATCGCCGCTAACCGGACCCTATTACCGTCGCAGCCGGGACAGGGGGGACGGATCGATTTGGTTTCCGCTGTACCAGCCCCGGTTGTCAGCCCGAACTCCCACCCCGGAGCCGGGGCCCGGCGACCGGGGCTTCATTCGCTCACCAAGGTTCTTTTATGGATCTAGGAGCCGCACGAAGATCGTCGTCCCGTTGTGCAAATAGCGCGGTGGTGAGCATTTAATCTACGCGCGCAACAGCCGTTGCGTAAAAATTACACAAGCGCCGACCAAACCGCCGAAGGCTCCCCATCGAAAGCGGCTTTCAATGGTCCAATTTTGCAGCGTCGTAGAATGAAAGCCGTCGTACATGTATCCGGTAAGGAGTCCCAGAATTATTCCAAGGACTATTCCCAGCAGAAGCGCGACCTGATGTTCGCGCGGCCATGTCATTGGGTTCATATCGATACCCTCCCCTCAGGCCCATTTTTTTAGATAGTAGGTCTTATGGAGAGAGCTGAATAGGACAGAAAATTTGACCTAACCGTTTTTGTGCCCGTTGTCGCCCCCTTTTGCGGTGCGCCGACACATTACGCACGTGAGAGAGCGGCGAATATCTTTCTTTAAGGACGCGCTCTCGCGCTTATTGTAGGGTAAGCTACGCAACCAATAGTAAGGCGAGCGCAAAATCATGAGGCATCGAAAATTGGCGGCGGTTTTGGCGGCAGTGCTTTTCGCGGGAAGCGCTAGCACGGCCCTTGCGCAAGACGCACCCGCCGGCAAACCTCCGAGTAGTGGCGCTCCGGGCGAGAGGCCTCCGAGCAGCACTCCCCCGGGCCAGGCCCGCACCCTGGCGGACATCAAGGATGAAACCGAGGCAGGTCTCATCTACGAACCATGTCCCGCCAACGTCAGATTTTCGAACGGGCAACAGATGTGCCTTGGTCTTCCGGGGTCTCCCTTTTATCGACCGTACCACCCGCCGAAACTGCCCTAGTCCCGTCGAGGCCTGCGCTTTCACACCTCCCGGTTGCGAAGCGCTCCGCCTCCAAGCCCCGCAGTGCCCGTGCATGACCTGCGGGGCTTCGCTTTTCATCCCGCCGTCACAACCCGCCGCGAAAATGTCGCCGGAGGCGTCCTTGGCAGGTCAGTCTCCAAGGCGCCGGCACGGACTTCCGCCCTTCAACACTGTGCCGGCGCTTTTCTTACAATTGAAGCAACCAATCACACACGACATCAGCTACTGACTGGGCGGGCGGGCGCGCCTCATTATTTAGTTATTTAGCGCCCACGATCGCCTACTGGATCAGTACACAAATTTCTCCCGCACCACCTTTCCGTTCGACC
>CAWHHX010000020.1:0-78261 GCA_963829395.1 uncultured Alphaproteobacteria bacterium
CAGATGCTTGCCGGTGCGCAGATAGAACGGCACGCCGGCCCAGCGCCAATTGTCGATTTCGAGCCGCATCGCGACATAGGTCTCGACGTTGGAATCCGGCGCCACATTCGGCTCCTGCCGATAGGCTTCGCCGGCTTGCCCAGCACTGCGCCGGCGCCATATTGGCCGCGCACCGCCCGCCGGCTTGACCGCCGGCATGGCGGCGAACACTTCGGCCTTTTTGTGCGAATCGCCGCGGCGTCGAAGCCGACGGGCGGCTCCATCGCCACCATCGACAGCAGCGTGAAGAGGTGGTTGGGCACCATGTCGCGCAGGGCGCCGGTCGCCTCGTAGAATTTGCCGCGGGTCTCCACGCCGACCGTCTCCGCCGCGGTGATCTGCACGTGATCGATGCGGTCGCGGTTCCAGATCGGCTCGAACAGGCCGTTGGCGAAGCGGAACGCCATGATGTTCTGGACCGTGTCCTTGCCGAGAAAATGGTCGATGCGGAAAATCTGGTCCTCGTGCAGCGTGCGCAGGATCTGCGCGTTCAGCGCGCGCGCCGAAGTCAGGCTGTGGCCGAACGGCTTTTCGATCACCACGCGGCGCCAGAAGTTGCGCCGCCGTTCTTGCTCGTCGCCCTGTCGGTCAGCTTGGCCTTGCCGAGCTGCTCGACCACGGTGCCGAAAAGTCGCTCGGCGACGGCGAGATAGAAGATGGCGTTGCCGCCGGTGCCGTGGTCCTTTTCCGCCTCGTCGAGGGCGCCGCGGAGCTTCTCGTAAAGCTCGGGCTTGGTCAGATCGCCCTGCGACGTAGGATCATCTTCTCGGCAAGCCGCTCCCACGCGGCCTCGTCGATGTGGTCGGCATCGAACTCCGCGTCGGCGTCGCCGACGAAGCTTTTCAGCATGTCATAGAGGTGCTCGCGCCAGCTTTCGGCGGTCGCTGCCGTCGCGCGCCACGCCGATCAGCGCGAAATTCTCCGGCAGCACCTTGGTGCGCGAGAGGTTGTAGAGCGCCGGGATCACCAGGCGTTTGGTCAGATCGCCGGTGGCGCCGAAAATCACCATCGCGCAGGGATCGGCCGGCTGGGCTTGGCGCCGCGGCGGGCATGCGATCAGTTGCGCCACCGGCGGCGGACGGTTCGGGACCTTGTCGAGCATGTCGGCGCTGTCCGGCGGCGCTTGGCGCCGCCTGGGCCGCCGCTTGCGGCGCGCATCCTTCGGCTTCGGCTCGGGATCGATCGGCTCCTGGCCTTCGACGTGGCCGCCGAAGCCGAAGCGCATGGCCGAGAGCAGCTTCTCGCCGAAGGTGTGCTCCTGGCGCGAGCGGAAGCGGGCGTAAAGCGCGGCGGAGAGCACGTCGGCCGGAACCGCTTCCTCGATCGCCGCCTCGATGGTCCAGCGGCCCTCGCCGGAATCCTGCACATAGCCGGAGAAATTCTTCGAGCTGCGGATCCTTCGCCAGCGCTGCGGCGCCGAGATCGAGCAGCCAGGACGAGATGACGCTGCCGCGCCGCCAGACTTCGGCGATATCGGCAGGTTGAGCTTGAAGCGCTCGTCCTCGGGCAGATCCTGCGAAGTCCTTGTTGCGCAGGATGTCGAAGCCTTCGGCATAGGCCTGCATCAGGCCGTATTCGATGCCGTTGTGGACCATCTTGACGAAATGCCCGGCGCCGGACGGGCCGGCGTGGATATAGCCGCGCTCGGCGCGCGGATCGCCGTCGTCGCGGCCCGGGCGTGCGCGGAATGTCGCCGCAGCCCGGCGCCAGGGCCGCGAAGATCGGGTCGAGATGATCGACCGCCTCCTTCGTCGCCGCCGATCATCATGCAATAGCCGCGCTCGAGGCCCCAGACGCCGCCGGAGGTGCCGCAATCGACATAGCGGATGCCCTTCTCGGCCAGTGTCTTGGCGCGGCGGATGTCGTCCTTGTAGAAGGAATTGCCGCCGTCGATGATGATGTCGCCCGGCTCCAGCAGGCCGCCGAGCTGCTCGACCGTCTCCTCGGTGATCTGGCCCGGCCGGCAGCATGACCCAGACCGCGCGCGGCTTGTCGCCGAGCGTCTTGACCAGGTCCGCCAGCGAGCGCCGCGCGCGTGGCGCCGTCTTTGGCCAGCGCCTCGCGCGGCTTGGCGTTGGCGTCGAAGACGACGCAGTCATGCCCCGCCTTCATCAGGCGGCGGGCGATGTTGCCGCCCATGCGGCCCAGTCCGATCATGCCGATCTGCATGTGTCTCACTCCTCAAAAGATCGATTACTCGAGCGCCGCGTCCACTGCGCGGCCAGTTCCGCCAAGCCGGCATCGACATCCTTGAGATGGACGCGCAGCGCGCGGCGGCCGCGCTCGCCAGCACGTCGAGATCGCCGCGCGCCTGCGCCGCCTTCACGACGCCGAAACTGTAGGCATGGCCGGGCACGTCGAGATCGTGCGGGATCGTCGCAGGTGATCTGCAGGAACACGCCGGTGTTCGGGCCGCCCTTGTAGGCCTGCCCGGTCGAATGCTGGAAGCGCGGGCCAAAGCCGAGGCAGGTCGCGGCGTGGGTCTTGTCGCGGATATGCGCGCGCATCGCGGTCAGCGCTTCGGTATGCGCCGCGTTGCGCTCGATATAGGCGAGCAGCGCGACATAATCGCCGGCATGCGCGCGCGCGCGAAATGAGTCTTCAGATAGCCGGCCAGCGTGTTGTGCCGGCCAAGCTCGGCGGCGTTGCGCGGATCGGCATAAAGGGCCAGGCCGTTCTCGCGGAAGAGCGGCGTCTCGTCGGGCAGGCGATGCGACTTCTCGTAGGCGTCGGTCAGCTCGCGCGTCTTGACCTTGCTCGCCTCGACATCGGGCTGGTCGAACGGGTCGATGCCGATGATCGCGCCGGCGACCGCGGTGGCGATTTCCCAGCGGAAGAATTCCTGGCCGATATGCCAGCTGTCCTTCACGCTGATGCGTGCGACCGGATGGCCGGCCTCCTCCAGCGCCGTCGATCGCCTGCGCGCTGCGCCGGATCGCCGCCGCCGTCCAGCTCCAGATAGGCGAAGAACCGGTCGTCGCCATAGGCTCCGGCGCGGCCAGCGGCTCGCCGTCCACCGGGATCAGGCCGCGGCCCTGCTTGCCGGTGCTCTCGGCCAGAAGCTGCTCCAGCCAGGCGCCGAGATCGGCGATCCCGGGCGAGGCGATGATCGTCACCTTGTCGCGGCCGAAGCGCGTCGCCGCGACGCCCAGGGCGACGCCGAGCCGCACGCCGGGATTGTCCGCCGGCGGCACATCCGGCGCCGCAGGCTCTCTCCATCGAGCGCGCGGTCTCCAGCAGGCGCTTGACGTCGAGGCCCATGGCCGCCGCCGGCACCAGGCCGAATTTCGACAGCACCGAATAGCGGCCGCCGATCGACGGTCACGCCATGGAAGACATGGGCGAAATGCAGCTCCTTGGCGCGGCTGCTCGAGCGACGAGCCGGGATCGGTCACGGCGATGAAGCGCGCGCCGGCCTTGTCCTTGCCGCGCACGGCGCGCGACGCGCTCGAAGAAATAGTCCATGAAGATATTGGGCTCGAGCGTGCTGCCGGATTTGGAGGAGACGATGAACAGCGTCTTGCCGAGGTCGACGCGCTTCCTCGACCGCCTTGATCTGCGCGGGATCGGTGCTGTCGAGCATGTGGAAGCGCGGCCAAGCCGGATTGCGGCCCGAAGGTCTCGGCCAACACTTCCGGCCCCAGGCTCGACCCGCCCATGCCGAGCAGCACGACGTCGGTGAAGCCGCGCTGCTTCACCTCCGCCGGCGAAGTCGTTGCAGCCGGTCGATATCGGCCAGCTCCTGCTCGACGATATCCAGCCAGCCGAGCCACTTGTCCTCGTCGGTCCCGGTCCACAGCGACTTGTCGCCCGCCCAAAGCCGGCGGATGCGCCCGTCCTTGCGCCAGAGCCTCCATTTCCTCATCGAAGGCCGCCTGCAGCTCCGCCGAGCCGAGCTCGATCTCGAGACCGGCGCTGTCGCCGTCCGAGCAGCCGACGGCGCTGCGCGCGACCGCGGCGAACAGCTTGTCGAACGCGTCGGCGAATTGCCGCACGCCGTCGTCGACCAGTTCGCGGTGACTTCCTCCAGCGAAATGCCTGCCGCTCCAGGTCGGCGAGCATCGCGCGGGCGCCGCTCGAGGTCCTGCTCGATGGCGTCGGGCACGACCTGGCCGTGGTCGCGGAAGGCGTCCATCGTCGCGGGCGGCATGGTGTTGACCGTGTCGCGGCCGATCAGCGCCTCGACATAGAGCGTGTCCCTGTAGGCCGGATTCTTGGTGCTGGTCGAGGCCCAGAGCAGCCGCTGCGGCTTCGCGCCGGCCGCGGCCAGCGCCTGCCAGCGCGGGCCGGAGAACAAATCCTTGTAGCGCTCATAGGCGATCTTGGCGTTGGCGATCGCCGACCTTGCCGCGCAACCGGTCCGCCGCCGCCTTGTCGGCGAGCTTGTCGAGCCGCTTGTCGACCGCCGTATCGATGCGGCTGACGAAAAAGCTGGCGACGCTGCCGATCCTCGAGACATCGCCGCCGGCCGCGCCAAATCCTCGAGCCCGGCGATATAGGCTTCGGCCACCTGCTCGTAGACGCTCGACGGAGAACAGCAGGGTGATGTTGATGTTGATGCCCGCGGCCGATCAGCTGGCGGATGGCGGGAATGCCGGCCGGGTGTCGCCGGAACCTTCACCATCAGATTGGCGCGATCGACCGCCGCCCACAGCCGCAGCGCCTCCGCGATCGTGGCCTCGGTGTCGTTGGCGAGATAGGGCGAGCATTCCAGGCTGACATAGCCGTCGCGGCCTCGCGTCTGGTCGTAGACCGGGCGCAGGACGTCGGCGGCGGCGCGGATGTCGGCGATCGCCAGATGCTCGTAGATCTCCGCGACGCTGTGGTCGCCGTCGCTCTGGAATTGCTTCAGTGCGTCGGCATATTCGTCGCTCTCGCCGATCGCCTTCTCGAAGATCGACGGATTCGAGGTGACGCCCTTCAGCCCGTCGCGCTCGATCAGATTGCGCAGCTCGCCGTTCGCGATCAGGCTGCGCTTGAGGTAGTCGAGCCAGGGCGACTGCCCGCAGGCTTCGAGCTGCTTCAGCGGATTCATGCATGTTGCCTTTGCGCTTTCGCCATCTGGTCCTTGGCGGCGGCGAGCACCTTCTCCGGCGTGAAGCCGAACTTCGTCAGCAGGTCCTTGAGCGGCGCCGAGGCGCCGAAGCTGTGCATGCCGATTCGCGCCGTTGCATGCCGACATAGCGATCCCAGCCGATGACCGAGCCTTGCTCGACCGAGACCCGCGCGGTGACGTCGGGCGGCAGCACGCTGTCGCGATAGGCCTGGTCCTGCTGCTCGAACAATTCCCAGGACGGCATGCTGACGACGCGCGCCGCGATGCCTTCGCGCGTCAGCTCCTCGTAGGCGTCGACGCAGAGCGCGACTTCGCTGCCGGTGCCGATCAGGATCACCTCGGGCTTGCCGCCCTTCGGCATCGGCCAGCACATAGGCGCCGCGCGCGACGCCGGCGGCGGGGCGTAACGTGTCGCGGTCGAGGGTCGGCAGCGGCTGGCGGCTCAGCACCAGGCAAGCCGGCTGATGCTTCAGACCGATGACGACCCGCCAGGCTTCGACCACTTCGTTGGCGTCGGCCGGCCGCAGCGTGATCAGGCCGGGAATGCCGCGCAGCGCGACCAGCTGCTCGACCGGCTGGTGCGTCGGGCCGTCCTCGCCGAGGCCGATCGAATCGTGCGTGAAGACGAAGATGACCGGCAGCTCCATCAGCGCGCTCAGCCGGATCGGCGGCTTCATGTAATCGGAGAAGATCAGGAAGCTCGAGCCGAAGGCGCGCAGCTTGGACAGCGCCAGGCCGTTGACGATCGCGCCCATGGCATGCTCGCGGATGCCGAAATGCAAATTGCGGCCGCCGTAGTGGTCGGCTTCGAGGTCGCCGGCGCCTTCGAACATCAGCCGGGTCTTGGTCGAGGCGCGAGATCGGCCGCGCCGCCGATCAGCCAGGGATAATGCGGCGCGATGGCGTTCAGCACCTTGCCCGACGAATCGCGGGTGGCGAGGCCCTTGGCGTCGGCGGGGAAGACCGGAAGCTTCGCGTCCCAGTCCGCCGGCAGCTCGCGCTTCTGCATCGCGTCGAGCTCGTCGGCGAGTTCCGGGTATATTTCGCCGATAGGACTCGAAGCGCGCGAGCCACTCCTCGCGCAGCCTTGCCGCGCCGGCCGAGGCCTTCGCGGAAATGCTCGCGCACGCCGTCCGGCACGAGGAATTTGGCGTCTTCCGGCCAGCCGTAAGCTGCGCTTGGCTAAGCGGACTTCTTCTTCGCCCAGCGGCTCGCCGTGGGCGGCGCTGGTGTCCTGCTTGTGCGGCGCGCCGTAGCCGATATGGCTATCGACGATGATCAGCGTCGGCGCGTCCTTGGTCCGGCGGAAAATCTCGATCGCCTGATCAAGCCTGCTGCAGGTCGTTGGCGTCGCCGACGTGGTGCACATTCCAGCCATAGGCGAGGAAGCGCGCGGCGACATCCTCGCTGAAAGCGAGGTCGGTGTGGCCTTCGATGGTGACGTGGTTGCTGTCGTAGATCCAGCAGAGATTGCCGAGCATCAGATGGCCGGCGAGCGAGGCCGCCTCGTTGCCGACGCCCTCCATCATGTCGCCGTCGCTGCAGAGGGCGTAGACGTCGTAGTCGAAGAGCGTCGAGATCCGGCCGGTTGAAATGCTGCGCCAGCCAGCGCCCGGCGATCGCCATGCCGACGCTGTTGCCGCAGCCCTGGCCGAGCGGGCCGGTGGTCGTCTCGACGCCGGAGGTCAGGTGATATTCCGGGTGGCCGGGACATTTGCTGCCGAGCTGGCGAAAGCGCTTGATGTCGTCGAGCGAGACGGCCGGCTCGCCCAGACGCTCGTATTTCGCATCGACGGCCTTGACGCCGCCAGATGCAGCATCGCGTAAAGCAGCATCGAGGCGTGGCCGTTGGACAGCACGAAGCGGTCGCGGTTGGGCCAGATCGGGTCGTCCGGATCGTAGCGCAGGAAATGGTGCCAGATAGTGTAGGCCACCGGCGCCAGCGCCATCGGCGTGCCCGGGTGGCCGGAATTCGGCTTGCTGCACGGCGTCCATCGCCAGGGTGCGGATGGTGTTGATGCAGAGCTGATCGAGTTCGGTATCTTGGCGCGCCGATGCGGCGCCGACATCAGCGTCTTTGATGGCTAAGGCCGTCATTGCGGAGCTTCTCGCAATTCGTCTGGAGTGGATGCGCGCTTCCCTCGAAAAGAGAGGCACCCCG
Source organism: uncultured Alphaproteobacteria bacterium (assembly GCA_963829395.1). Classification (GTDB taxonomy): domain Bacteria; phylum Pseudomonadota; class Alphaproteobacteria; order Rhizobiales; family Xanthobacteraceae; genus BOG-931. The sequence continues at coordinate 7,257 of CAWHHX010000020.1, forward strand.
AAGTTAACCCGCCGACCGGGGTGAAGGTTCCAATTGTCGCCGTCCGCGGCCGCCCTCCCGCCGGGTCGAGCGACCGGCCGGCAACTGCGCGCAATGCGATCGGTTTGTTTAACGCGCTCGCGATCTTGGGAATAGTCGCCGTCGCAAACTTGGAGAAGCAACTGCCGAAGGCCATGACGCAAGTTATCGAAAATTTGTGCGCCTTACGGGCTTATCGGAAGGTACTTATCGGAAGGTATCAGTTGATTTGCGGATCCGACACTGTGATCCGGCACGGTGATCCGACCGACACGATGACGCAACCGCCGCGATGACGGATCGTCGCACGCGCCGCGGCTAGGAAAGTCGAGGCCCGGCGCTAGCCGGGCCCCGATGGTCACTTTTGCTGCTGACTTTTGGTGTGCGCCTGTTCGCTGTGTTGGCGAGCATTCTGCGAATGCTGCTGGGCATTGGTCGAATGCTCTTTGCCCTTGGCGTGATCGCCTTTGCCGTGCTGTTCGGCGGCGGCGCGATGGGATTTGGCGGCGTTCTCGTGATGCTCCGCTGCCTTATTATGCTCGTCTCGAGCCATTGATTTCTCCCGTTGATGTTGGCTTGACCAATGGCAACCGGGCGACGTTTCAGTTGGTTCCGGCATCAAAGAATTTAAAAAGAATTTACTCCGCCTCCCGAGCAATTTTGCTCAGACACTGCCCGGTCAACAGACCCACAATTACGAGCAACACCTTTTTTTCGTCGGCGGCGAACGAGCATCCGACAAATTCAGCTCATCAGTCGAGGAGAACTCAGTCATGAAAAAAACAATAACGGTCATCGGTGCGGCACTCGCAAGCGTGGTCCTGCTCTCCGCTCCGGCGGGAGCGCAGGGCACGACCCAGACGGTCGAGGTTGCCAAAGTCGACTTACAGAAGCTGCCGGCCGGTTACCGTGCGTCCAAGGTCATCGGTAGCAGCGTTCTGAATGACGCCAACGAAGCTATCGGCAAGATCGACGATCTGCTCGTCAGCACCGATGGAAAGGCGCCATACGCGGTGTTGTCGATCGGCGGTTTCCTCGGCATGGATACGCATTTGATCGTGGTCCCTTATGACAGTTTGAACCTGGTCGACAACAAGATCGTGCTGCCGGGCGGCACGAAGGACACGCTCAAAATGCTTCCAGAGTTCAAGTACGCCGCGAAATAGCTCGTTACGCTGGCGGCTAGGGTATGCATTTAAGGGCGGCCGTACGCGGATCAGCCGTGAGCCGCGGCCGATTGGCGATCCGGCATCGTCCGAGCCGCCCTTGTAGTTGGGACCGTGTAGTCCCATGTTGACGTTAGTCGGCTAGTGTGGCCGAAAGCTGCCCGATATAGCGACATACCGAAGCGAGGGGCCGCAGCATTTCGACGCATCGGACGAACGAACCATTTTTTCGCAAGGCGATGCTGCGGAGCTGTTCTTTATCGACGGCCATCTCGACCTGCATAGCGCGCTCCTCAGAGTGGTTCTGAACCAGCAGCCGCGCACAGTCCACGGCGTGACCTCTCCGGACAGTCGCCGCGATACGTCGCCGGGAAATCCCAGGAAAGCAAAATTAGGTTTTCGATGAGCGATAAACTGCCTGCTCCGTGTGAGCATTGTAAAGCGTCCGGCCTTTTCGCCGGCAGTGCGTGTCCGCAGTGCGATGGAAAGGGGTATCGCTTAATTGTCGATGGACGAGCGGTTCCCATGAAAGTCGAAAGATCGGGAACAACGCGCCGCCGCCGGGGCCGAAACTAGACAGACGTTCTGCGGCGCGCGCGGCGTTCTTGCGATCCGCCAATCGGGGAGAAATTGCTGCCCGGTGTGACCGTCAAACGCGGCGGACTTCGGGATATTGTCGCAAACATACCCGCATTTGACCACGAATACGGTCTCCCGCGCCGCGGTTGGAACGGGATCGGCCAACCCCCGCTTGTTTTGTAACGGGTCGCCATGCCTTCAGCGCGTTGAAGGTTCACCCGGGAGGTTGAGCCATGGCCGCAGATCAAAGTGAACGCCTATCCGACGCGATCATGCCGGAGGTCGACAAAGTACGAGAACAAGGTGCGGCAAATTTCCGGGCCACGCTGATCATAGAATTGGCAACAATCTCGCTGCTGATCGATGCCGGCATAACGACCACGGATGCCGCAATTCAACGCATTGAACACATTCAAACGGCGTTGTCGGAGACGTTTCGAAGCCACGAGGTGTCGCAGAGAGTGGCACGCACCATTCATCTGTTGCGCGACCAGAATAAATAGGCCACCGCGCCCAAGCACCAGGAATGACGTGATCTCCGTGCAGCCGGCAGCGACGGGCTGCGAGCAGGGTGTGCAACGCTCGGCCGCTCGAACACGTGCACTTCCGGCTGGCTGCTAGCTGATAGGTCGCCGTCGCGAACAGCCTCTGGCGCCATTGCGTCGGAGCGGGGTCATCCGGAGATCGGTCGCGCCGGAATCCAGAAATTATTGTGCAATTTCAATCGGGCGTGGCGGAGAGGAAGGGATTCGAACCCTTGATACGGCTTTAGACCGTATAACGGTTTAGCAAACCGCCGCCTTCAGCCACTCGGCCACCTCTCCGATCTGCCGCTATCTAGAGCATGAGCCGGAAAAGTGAAAGCTGGTTTTCCGGCGAGACGATGCTTGACCATGTTTGCACCGGGCGGCGGCCAGCGCATCCAAGGCGCGACAGCCAATCAATGCGGTTTCGCGTCCGGCGGCGTCGCCGCCAGGTCCTCGCCGGCCGCTTTGCCCGTTTGCCCTTCGGTGCCGCCGCCTGCGGCGGAGGCGCCGGCGATACGGACCTTATCGCCGGTCGCAAGCGAATCCGGCGGACTGTTCACCAGCCGGTCGGAGAGCGTCAGTCCTTTGAGCACTTCGACTTCGGTCCCGAGGTTGCGTCCGATCTGGATCGGCTTGAGCTCGATGGTGTCGCCGGGACCGACCACGGCGACTTCCATGCCCCGCTCGCGAAAAACCAGCGCGCTCGTCGGGATGCGCACGACATTGGGATTGGTCGGCAACTCGAAATCGACCTGCGCATAAGCGCCCGGCTGCAACTCGCCGTCCGGATTGTCGGCATGCAGTTCCACCAGCAGGGTGCGCGCGCTGGCATTGATGGCGCCGGAGGTGGTGGCGACGCTCGCCTTGAAGGTCTTGTCGGGGTATTGCGGCAAGTGCAGTACGGCATCGAGCCCGGCCTTGATGCCGGCCGACAATTGCTGCGGCACCTGTACATAGACGCGCATCATGTGAATGTCGGCGACGCGGAACAATTCGGGTCCGTTGCTGCCGCTGCCGGCGTTGATCAAGGCGCCGATATCGGTTTCGCGCGCGGTAACGACGCCGTCGAACGGCACGGTGATATTCTTGAAATTGGCCATCGTTTGCAGCCGGTCGACGTCGCCCTGGTCGGCGGCGACTTCCGCGGTCGCCGAATTGAGACGGGCTTTCGCGCTGTTATAGTCGGCTTCCTTGCTTTGCTGCTCTTGCACCGAGACGACGCCCTTGGGCGAGTCGCGCCAGCGCTGGTAGGTCGAATTCGGCGAATTGTTGTTCCGCCTCCCTGATCTTGACCACCGCTCGCGCCGAATTGAGCTTGGCCTGCGTCGCCGCCAGCTGCGCGTCGAGATCGGGCGTCTCGATTTCGGCCAGGACATCGCCCTTTTTCACGTGGGCGCCGTAATCGAAATACCATTTCTTCAGGTAGCCGCTGACGCGGGCGTAGATCGGCGCCTCGTACCAGGCCTGCACGGTGCCGGGCAGAACCAGCTGCTGGGCGACGGCGCCGGCCCGCGGTGAAATCACGGCGACAGTAGGTATCGCCTGCTCTTGCGTCCATTGCGCGACCTCCGCCTCGTGGCTGCGCCGTTCAAAAATCCCGAACGCCGCGATGGCGATCGCGGCCACGACCGCGATCACCGCGATCCGGCGCAGGTTGGGCGGCGGCGGCGCCGCGCCGGGAGTGGATGTGTGATCGTCGGCGGCCATGGATGCTCCTGCTTAGGCGCCTGGTTCGGCTGCGACGGCGTGCGGCGCGGCCGCGCCGCCGCGCCGCGCATGCAGGAGGCTGAACACTGTCGGCACGAAGAACAGCGTGGCCACGGTCGCGACCAAGAGGCCGCCGATCACCGCGCGGCCGAGCGGCGCATTCTGCTCGCCGCCTTCGCCGAGCGCAAAGGCCATCGGCAACATGCCGATGATCATGGCGAGCGCGGTCATCAGCACCGGGCGAAAGCGCGTGAAGCCCGCCTCCACAGCGGCGGCCGGCGCGTCGAGCCCCCGCGCCATTCCCTCGCGCGCGAAGCTCACGAGCAGAATAGAATTTGCCGTCGCGATGCCCATGCACATGATGGCGCCGGTCAGGGCCGGCACCGACAGGGTCGTCCCGGTCACGAACAGCATCCAGACGATGCCGGCGAGCGCGCCCGGCAGCGCGGTGATGATGATGAAGGGGTCAAGCCAGGACTGGAAGTTGACCACGATCACCAGGTAGATCAGCAGGATGGCGCCGGCGAGCCCGAAATAAAGCTGGCTATAAGCATTTGTCATGGTCTGGACTTGGCCGCGCAGCACGACATAAGAGCCGTGCGGCACGTCCTTGCGCGTCTCCTGCAGAATTCGCTCGATGTCGCCGGACAGCGCCCCGAGATCGCGGCCTTGGACCGCGCCGTATATGTCCACGACCGGCTGAACATTGTAATGCGACACGACGCCGGGGCTCGGCCCCGGCGTGATTTTGGCCAATCCTCCGAGATATTGCAGGGCGCTCGACTCCGAAGCTGCGACCGGCACATTGATGAGGTCCGACATCGTGTCGACCCGGTATTGCGGCATCTGCGCGACGATCGGATAGGACACCCCGTTCTCTGAATTCAGCCAGAAATTCGGATGCACCTGCGCGCTGCCCGAAAGCGTCACCAACAAACTGTTGGCGATGTCGCGCTGGGTCAGCCCAACCTCGCCGGCGAGCGTGCGATCGACATCGACGTTGATCTGCGGATAGTTGAAAACCTGCTGAATGCGCAGGTCCGCGATGCCGGGAACGGTGCGGATGCGCTTGAGCAGGTCGGTGGCGTAGGCGTAGTTGGCCTTCTGGTTGTTGCCGATCACCTGCACGTCGATCGGCGCCGGCAAGCCGAAATTGAGGATTTGCGACACGATGTCGGCCGGCAGGAATGAGAACGTCGCGCCGGGAAATTTCTGCGGCAGCACGGTGCGCAGCCGCTTGATGAAATCCGCCGTCGGTCCGTGATCCTCCTTCAGGCTGATGAGCGCGTCGCCGTCCTCCGGGCCGATCGTCCCGGTATTCTGGTAGGCCATGTTGATGCCGGAAAACGGCAGCCCGATATTGTCGACGATATTGTCGAGCTGGTCCGGCGGAATGGTCCGGCGGACCGTTTGCTCGATGAGATCGAACAATCGCGCCGTCTCCTCGATGCGGGTGCCGGGCTGGGCCCGCACATGCATCAGGATTTGCCCGGAATCGACCGCCGGGAAGAAATTCTCGCCGAGAAACGGCCACAGGCCGAAGGAGAGCACCACGCAGGCGAGGAAGCCGCCAATAAAAGACTTCGGGCGGCCAAGCGCCAGCAACAACAGGCCGCGATAGCGATCGCGGATTTTGGCGAAACCGGTCTCGAAGCCCTGCTGGAATCGCTTGAGCGGGTTGCGCGAGCGGGGCGGGGGGAGCGACGGATCGTGGTGGCCGGCATGCCGTCCGCCCATGAGATAGTTGGCCATGGTCGGCACCAGCGTGCGCGACAATATGAAGGAGCCGATCAGCGCGAACACGACCGCCTCGGCCAGCGGCCGGAACAGATAGCCGGCGACGCCGCCGAGCTGGAACATCGGCACGAATACGATGCACAGGCACAGCAGCGTCACAAAGGCCGGAATGACGATCTGCTGGGCGCCGTCGAGGATCGCCGGCTCGATTGGCTTGCCCTGTTCGAGATGGTAATTGATGTTCTCGATCGTGACGGTGCCGTCGTCGACCAGAATGCCGACGGCAAGCGCCAATCCGCCGAGCGTCATGACGTTGATGGTCTCGCCCAGCCAGGAGAGCAGCGTCAGCGCGAACAAGATGGCGAGCGGTATCTCGATGAGGATGATGACCGTCGAGCGCCAGCTGCCGAGAAACAACAGGATCATCACGCCGACCAAGGCCGCCGCGAGCGCCGCCTCGCGGACGACGCCGAACACGGCCGCTTTGACGAAAATCGACTGATCGCCGACGGCGTGCAGATTGAGGCTCGACGGCAAGCTCTCTTCGACCCGCGGCAGCAGGGATTTGATGCCTTCGATGACGCTCAGCGTCGACGCCGAGCCGGCCTTGAGGATCGTCATCAGCACCGCCCGCGAGCCGTTGACCCGGACCAGGTTGGTTTGCGGCGGCGAGCCCTGATGCACGTAGGCGACGTCGCGCATATAGATGATCGTGCCGTTGACCTTCCGCACCGGCAGATCGTTGATTTTGTCGAGCAGGACCGGGCTGGCATTGAGGGCGACGTTCCAGTCGAACTTGCCGACCTTCTCGTCGCCGGCCGGCAGGATGAGATTTTGCACCGAGATGGTGTTGACGACGTCGTCGGCCGAAATGTTGTGCGCCTGCATCGCCTGCTGGTCGAGATCGACCTGCACCTGCAGGATCTTGCCGCCATAGGGCGAGGGCACGGCGGCGCCGGCGACGGTCGCGAGCTGCGGGCGGATGAAGTTCTGCCCGAGGTCGAATAGCTGCATCTGCGGCAGCTTTTTGCTCGACAAGGCGAGCTGCAGGATCGGCACGCTCGAAGCGTTGTAGCTGAGCACGTAGGGCGGGGTGATGCCGGGCGGCAAGAGCTTCAACACGGTCTGCGAGGCGGCCGTCACCTGGGCCAGAGCCGCGGCGATGTCGACGTTCTTCTGAAAGAAGATCTTGACCACGCCGTAGCCGTTGAGCGATTGCGACTCGATATGCTCGATGTCGCCGACTTGCGCGGTCAGCGTGCGCTCGTAGTAGTAGATCACGCGGCCGGACATGTCGTTCGGCAACAGCCCGTTATAGGTCCACACGACGCTGACCACCGGGATGTTGATGTTGGGAAAGATGTCGGTCGGCGTCAAAACCGCGGAGCGGACGCCGAACAGCGCGATCACGACCGCGAGCACGACGAACGTGTAGGGACGTCGGAGCGCGGTGAGGACGATCCACACTGCGGTCATCTCCTATCGACGCTGCGCCGCGCTCTGGCGGCGATGCAGCAGGCTAAAGACGGTCGGAACGAAGAACAGGGTCGCGATGGTCGCAACCGTCAGCCCGCCGATCACGGCGCGGCCGAGCGGCGCATTCTGCTCGCCGCCTTCGCCGAGCGCAAAGGCCATCGGCACCATGCCGATGATCATGGCAAGCGCCGTCATCAGCACCGGACGAAAGCGCGTAAAGCCGGCTTCGAGCGCCGCCGCGGCGGAATCGAGGCCGTCGGCCAGGCCTTCGCGCGCGAAGCTGACCAGCAGCACGCTGTTGGCCGTCGCGATGCCCATGCACATCACCGCGCCGGTCAACGCCGGGACCGACAGCGTCGTTCCGGTCATGAACAGCATCCAGATGATGCCGGCCAGCGCGCCCGGCAGCGCGGTAATGATGATGAACGGGTCAAGCCAGGACTGGAAGTTGACGACGATCACCAGATAAACAAGCACCACGGCGCCGGCGAGCCCGAAATAAAGCTGGCTGTAGGCGCTGGTCATGGTGTGGACCTGCCCGCGCACCGCGACATAGGAGCCGCGCGGCACATCCTTGCGGGTTTGCTGCAGGATGCGATCGATGTCGGTCGAGACCGCGCCGAGATCGCGTCCTTGGACGGCGCCGTAGATATCGATGACCGGCTGCACGTTGTAGTGTGAGACGACGCCCGGGCTCGGCCCCGGCGTGATCCGCGCCAGTCCGCCGATATATCGCGGCGCTTCGGTGCTCGCGGAGGTCACCGGCACGTTGCCGAGGTCGGATATGGTATCGACCCGGTATTGCGGCATCTGCGCGACGATCGGATAGGACACGCCGTTCTGGGTGTTGAGCCAGAAATTCGGCTGCACCTGGCCGCTGCCCGAAAGCGTCACCAACAGACTGTTGGCGATATCGCGCTGGGTCAGGCCGACCTCGCCGGCGAGCGTGCGATCGACATCGACGTTGATCTGCGGATAGTTGAAAACCTGCTGGATGCGCAGGTCGGCGATGCCGGGAACGGTGCGGATGCGCTTGAGCAGGTCGGTGGCGTAGGCGTAGTTGGCCTTCTGGTTGTTGCCGATCACCTGCACGTCGATCGGCGCCGGCAAGCCGAAATTGAGGATTTGCGACACGATGTCGGCCGGCAGGAACGAGAACGTCGCGCCCGGAAATTTCTGCGGCAAGATGGTGCGCAGCTGCTTGATGAAGGCCGCCGTCGGTCCGTGATCCTCCTTCAGGCTGATGAGCGCGTCGCCGTCCTCCGGGCCGATCGTCCCGGTATTCTGGTAGGCCATGTTGATGCCGGAAAACGGCAGGCCGATATTGTCGACGATATTGTCGAGCTGGTCCGGCGGAATGGTGCCGCGCACCGTTTGCTCGATGAGATCGAACAGTCGCGCCGTTTCCTCGATGCGGGTGCCAGGCTGGGCCCGCACGTGCATCAGGATTTGCCCGGAGTCGACTTCGGGAAAGAAGTTCTCGCCCAGGAACGGCCAAAGGCCCAACGAGAGAGCCACGAAGGCAATAAAGCCGCCGATCACGGTTATCGGCCGGCTGAGCGCGAGCGACAGCAGCGAGCGGTAGCGGCCGCGAACGAACGTAAACATGCGCTCGAAGCCGATCTGGAACTGCTTGAGCGGGTTGCGCGAGCGCCGCCGTGGCGCGCCGTCGGCACCGTTGTGCTGGTCATGGGCGTGAAGGAGAAAACGCGCCATCGTCGGCACGAGCGTCCGCGACAGCACAAAGGAGCCGATCAACGCGAACACCACGGCCTCCGCCAGCGGCCGGAACAGATAGCCGGCGACGCCGCCGAGCTGGAACATCGGCGCGAAAACGATATCGAGCACCAAGAGCGTGACGAAGGCTGGAACGACGATTTGCTGCGCGCCATCGAGGATCGCCGGCTCGACCGGTTTGCCCATCTCCAGATGGAAAAAAATATTTTCCAGCGTGACCGTGCCCTCGTCGACCAGCATGCCGACGGCCAGAGCGAGCCCGCCGAGCGTCATCACGTTGATGGTTTCGCCCAGCGCCGAGATCGCCACCACCGAGAACAGGACCGAGAGCGGGATCGAAACGATGATGATGATGGTCGAGCGCCAGCTGCCGAGGAACAGAAGAATCATCAGCCCGACCAAAGCGGCCGCCAACACCGCCTCGCGCAGCACGCCGAAGATGGCGGCCTTGACGAACACCGACTGGTCGCCGACGGCGTGCACGGTCAAGCCCGCCGGCAGGCTTTCCTCTACCCGCGGCAAGAGCGATTTAATGCCGGCAATGACGTTGAGCGTCGAGGCGGCGCCGGCCTTGAGAATCGTCATCAGCACCGCGCGTGAGCCGTTGACGCGGACGAGGTTGGTTTGCGGCGGCGAGCCCTCGTGCACATAGGCGACGTCGCGCAGCGCGATGACGGTGCCGTTCACTTTCTTGACCGGGAGGTCATTGATGCGCTCGAGCAAGACCGGGCTGGCATTGAGCGCGACGTTCCAGTCGAACTTGCCGATCTTGGCGTCGCCGGCCGGCAGCACCAGGTTCTGCGCCGAAATCGCGTTGACCACGTCGGCGGCCGACACGTTGTGCGCCTGCATGGCGTTCTGATCGAGGTCGACTTGGGCTTGTAGAATCTTGCCGCCATACGGCGACGGCACCGCGGCGCCGGCGACGGTGGCAAGCTGCGGGCGGATGAAATTCTGTCCAAGATCGAACAGCTTCATCTGCGGCAGTTCTTTGCCCGACAGCGCTAGTTGCAGGATCGGCACGGTGGCGGCGTTGTAGCTGAGCACGTAAGGCGGGGTTATTCCCGGCGGCAGGAGCTTGAGCACCGTCTGCGACGCCGCCGTTACCTGCGCCAGCGCGGTGCGGACGTTCACGCCCTTTTGGAAGAAAATCTTGACGACGCCGTAGCTGTTGAGCGATTGCGATTCGATATGCTCGATGTCCCCGACCTGGGCGGTCAGCGTGCGCTCATAATAGTAAATCACGCGGCCCGACATGTCGTTCGGCAACAGGCCGTTATAGGTCCAGACGACGCTCACCACCGGAATATTGATGTTGGGGAAAATGTCGGTCGGTGTCCGCACCGCCGCCAGCACGCCGAAGATCGCAATCAGGAAGGAGAAGACGACAAAAGTGTATGGCCGCCGCAGGGCGATTTGAACGACCCACACGTGAGTTGTCTCCCGCCGAAGGCACCGTTTCCTAAAAGGGAATCGGACCGCGCGCCGCGTCGCCGCCGCAAATCTATACGAGTCTCAAAGGTCAGGGGAAACGGCGTTGCTGACGCACCCCCTGGGCACACAATGGTAAGGCAGACCAAAAGCTTAGCCCCAACCTTTGATGGCGGACTGAACCGAGTCGACCGGCGGGTCGTTGTGCTGACGCGCCACCGCATCGGGCTTAGGACGAAAGGTCAGCAGATGAGCAATCTGCGCAGCTTGCTGCCAGCGGCCGCTCTGGTCGTGCTGCTCGTCGGCCCCGCGGCCGTGGCGGCAGAACAGCCGAAATTACTGCCGACGCGCGACGTCGATATCACTTACGACGTGACCCGGCCGCAGCACCCCCGGACCCGCGAACGCGTGCGCTGGCTGGCTGGCGAACACCTCGAACGCGTCGACGCCTCGGGCCGATCGAGCACGATTTTCAATCGCGAGGCGCACGAGGTAACGCTTCTGACGCCGGCCAACCGCACCTATCGCAAACTGGACGGGGCGCCGCGCCGGCCGTTGGAGCCCGAGCCGGGGGCCATTCTCAAGCGCGGTCGTGATGCGGTCGTTGCGGGATTGCCCTGCACCGACTGGTCGTGGACGGAGGATGTGGAGACGCACACCGTTTGCGCGACCGCCGACGGCGTCGCGCTCCGCCTCATTGTCGACGGAGCGACTTTCTTCGTGGCGCGTTCGGTGAAATATGCACCGCAAAAAGTGGAGCTTTTCCAGGTGCCGCCGAACTACGCTCCGGCGCTCGCTCCTGAAGGCGGAGCCGAGCCTTAGGCTGGCCCAAAGGCCGTCGCGCAACCGCTCTGTGGCCGTGAAGCCGCTCCTGCTCGTTTTCACGGGATGAGCGGCTAACGGTCGCTTGCACCCCCTTGCGAAACCGCCCATTCTCGACCGCAGGGGGACACCCATCTGCAGGCGAGTTCATGCGTGCCGCATCGGCGCCGCTGATGGCCGTGGCTCGTTTTACTGAACCGTCGTCGCCTCAGTTCAGTCGGAGTGGACCCGTTCGTGCCGGCGCCCGCCAAGCTTTTGCGCAATTGCTGTCGTCGCACCGGTCGCGACATCGTCCAACTCTTCGTTCTCGGCGCGATTTTTTGCGCGGCTCTGACATCCTGCGCGGTCGGTCCGGACTATCACCCGCCCGAGCCGCCGCTGCCGGAGAATTTCGCGGCGACCTCGTCGATCGCGCTCGGCAATCATCGCGCGGATCGTGCTGTCGAAACCACCCAATGGTGGCGCACGCTGCGCGACCGCGAGCTTGATTCCCTGGTCGAGCGCGCTATCGCCGCGAGCCCGACGCTGGAAATCGCGCTCGACCGGCTGCAGCAGGCGCGGGCGCAGGAAGCCGTGGTGGTCGGCGCGGCTTTGCCGGCGGCCGGAGCGACGGCGGGCGGCGGCTGGGGATCGGGAAGCGATCTGGCCCGCGGCCGCGCTTCGCAAACCCTGGTGTCCGCCGAGAACGGCGCGGGCCAAGCGCAGGTCACAAATCTGATCGGTTTCGATGCGGCTTGGGAGATCGACGTATTCGGCAAGTTCCGGCGCGCCATCGAGGCGGCGCAATACGACGTTGACGCCGCTGTCGCCGTTCGAAATGTCGTGCTGGTGTCTTTGATCGCCGACGTGACCCGCGCCTATCTCGATCTGCGCGCGCTGCAGATGCAGCTCATGGTTCTGCGCAAGAATATCGAGGTGGCGCAAAAATATGTCGACTTCGTCAAGGAGCGCTACGATCGCGGCATCACCAACGAGCTTGACGTCACCTTGGCGCAACGCGAACTGGCGCAATTGCAGGCTCAAGTAGCGCCACTGGCCGCTCAGATCGATGCGGCGCGTTATGTGATTGCGGTTCTGATTGGAGAGTTTCCCGAGCGATTGGGCCCCGAGCTGAAAAGGCCCGGCATGCTGCCGGTCCTGCCGAGCCGCATCCGCGCCGGCTTGCCGATCGACCTGCTGCGCCGCCGTCCCGACATCGCCGAGGCGGAACGCGAATTGGCGAGCGCTACCGCCCTCATCGGCGTCGCCACCGCCGATCTGTTCCCGCAAGTGGCCGTCACCGCGTCCGCCGGTCGCCAGACCGGCATTTCACCCTTTCTCATCAGCCCGATATGGTCGGTGGGGCCGGCGATCGCGGCGCCACTGCTGGATTTTGGCCGGCTGGACGCCGTCGTCGAGAAAGCCGACTATCGCGCGCGTGAGCTGATGTTTGCTTACAAACAAACGGTGCTCAATGCAGTGCGCGAGGTGGATACCGCCGTCGACGCTTATGCGGCGCAGCAGCAGCGTTTGCGGCATCTTGCCGACGCGCTGGTTGCCGCCCGGCGCGCTGTAACGCTCGCCACCGAACGTTTCGATCGCGGATTGACCGATTCGCTGAACGTCATCGACGCGGAGCGGCAGGAATACCTGATCGAGCAAGAATACGTGCTGGCCCAGCAAAACGCCGCCGCGCAATTCGTGACGCTGTATAAATCGCTCGGCAGCGGCTGGGAGGATTATCAGATCTTCCCGCCGATCCGGCGGCCGCTGCCGGCGGTGGCGGCCGCGTTCCGGAGCCTGTTTGTGCCGGGCTCTCCCTAACTGACCCCCGGCCCAACCACGATGAGCGCTCCGGCGGACCAGGCATTCCAGGACGCGGTCGCGGCCTTTCGGGCGCGAACATTCGCCGATGCCGAGCGGCTGTGCAGAACCGTGCTGGCCAGTCAGCCGCACCATGTCGGCGCTCTCAATCTCATGACCATCACGCTGATGAGCGTGGAGCGTTTCGCCGAAGCGAAACATTATGTCTCGCGGGCCTTGGCGTTGGACCGGCGGTTCGATCTCTCGTTCCGCAACTTGGGCATCATCCTTGGCAAGCTGGGCAAGCCGCAGCAAGCGCTCGAGCAATTCGACCGCGCGCTCGCGCTCGATCCGAAAGCGCGTTCGACCTGGGTCAGCCGCGGCCAGACTTTTGGCGACTTGGGACAATTCGATCGCGCCCTGTCCGACTTCGACCAGGCGATTGCCTTGGAGCCTGGTCATCCCGATGCCTTCCAAGGCAAAGGCAAGGTCTTCGGCGAGCTCAAACGTTATGACGAGGCGTTCGCCGCCTATGACCGGGCTTTGGCGCTCACGCCCGACCTGGCCGAAGCGTGGCACGGCCGCGCCAATCTGTTGGTCAGGTTGAAACGGTTCGATGAGGGTTTTGCCGCCTACGATCGCGCCCTTTCGCTGGTGCCGGATTTCGCCGAGGCCTGGCTCGGCCGCGGCAATATTCTGGCGCTGCTCAAGCGCCATGACGAAGCGCTCGCCGCCTACGACAAGGCGCTGACGCTCAAACCCGGTTTGGCCGAAGCGTTGAACGGCCGCGGCAACGTCTTGTCCGAGCTCAAGCGTCGCGACGACGCGCTCGCCGCCTACGACCAAGCGCTGGCGCTCAAACCTGCCTTGGCTGACGCTTGGAACGGCCGCGGCAATATTCTCCTCGACGACAAACGCTACGCCGATGCGCTGTTCGCCTACGATAAGGCGCTGGCGCTGCGGCCGACGCTTGCCCAGGCCTGGAACGGCTGCGGCTGTGTCTTCACCGAGCTACGACGTTTTGATGAGGCATTTGCCGCCTATGATCGGGCGCTGACGTTTGAGCCGGATCTGGTCGAGGCGTGGTACGGCCGCGGCAATGCGCTCGTCGAGGTCAAGCGTTACGAAGAAGCGCTAGCGGCCTACGACCGCGCGTTGTCGCTGCAGCCTGATCTGGCGGAAGCTTGGCTCGGCCGCGGCAATGTGTTTGCCGATCTCAATCGCGATGCCGACGCGCTGTCCTGTTACGACCGGGCGATTTCGCTCAATCCAAATCTGGCGGAAGCGTATTTCAACAAGTCGTTCGTGAAGCTGTCCTTGGGGCACTATGACGAAGGCTGGAAATTGTACGAATGGCGATGGCAGGCGAGGCTTGCCCGATTGCCGCGACGGAATTTCAGTCAACCGTTATGGCGCGGCGATCGCGAATTGCGGGGCAAGACAATCTTGCTCCATGCCGAGCAGGGCTTGGGCGATTCCATCCAGTTTTTTCGCTATCTGCGGTTGTTCGAACCCGACCATTATCGGATGGTATTCGAAGCTCCAAGCGAGCTCGTCGAGCTTCTGAGAGATCAGGCCGAAGGCATTGAAATCATAGCGAAAGGGGACGAGCTTCCTGACTTCGATTATCACTGTCCGCTGCTCAGTCTGCCACTCGCCTTCGGCACGACGCTCGAGACGATCCCGGCTGCGATTCCCTACCTTCGCGCCCGCCCGGACAAAATAGCCGCATGGCGGGCGCGGCTCGGCGGCGACAGCGCAACAGCGAAGCCGAAAATCGGGCTGGTCTGGTCGGGCAAGCTGAGCCTGCGTCACGACAGCAGCATTCCGCTCGCGAGCCTGGCGCCGATCATTTCCGAACAAGCGGAATGGCATGTGCTGCAAAAAGACATTCGCGATCGCGACCGCGACGCTCTCGGCGAACGCGCGCTGATCAAAAATCACGCGGCGCTGCTCGACGATTTTACCGATACCGCGGCGTTGATCGCGCAAATGGACTTGGTGATCTCCGTCGATACCAGCGTTGCGCATTTGACCGGGGCGCTCGGCAAGCCGCTATGGTTGTTGCTGCCGTTTCATCCGGACTTTCGCTGGTTGCGCGATCGCGACGATAGCCCCTGGTATCCGACAGCGAAGCTCTTTCGCCAGACAACGGACGGCGATTGGGACGGCGTGGTGGCGCGGATCGCCGAGCAGCTAAAAACGTTCTATGCCGCCCGCGCGCAACCTGTGTAGCTGCAAATCGTGTAGCTTGTGTAGCCGCCGATTGTTTTGTTGGCGGTTCGCGCGGCCGTCGCGGCGATGCACAGGCGCGCGCTGCGACGCAACGTTGCGGAAATTTAACCTCCGAGCGAGGAAACGCTCAGCTTGCGAGTGCCTTGATGCAGCGCTAGTCCCGAATGGGGGCGATCCCGAAGATTAAAAGGGAGAGAAGCCATGCCTGTGTCGATGTCGGCCGTCTCTGCAAGTTGTTTGCTGGCGGCGCTTGCCGTGTCGCTCGGTTCGCCGGTTGCCACAGCCGCGAGCCGCGACCGGTATACAAAGCCTCAGCACGTTATTCGTCACGCGCGGCCTCTTTACGCGAGCTATGGATGGCCTAGAGCCGCGAAACCCACGACGCTGCCGCACCGGCCGGAATACGGCTTCCTCGATCATGTCCCGCCGAACGCGGTCAGGATGCCGGGCTATACCTTCGTGCCGGGTGTTGGCATTCTGGGTGAATCCTGCGACTTGCCAACCAGCGCATGCTCGAACGACTACCGCGATATCCAATAAGACAGTCGCCCCAGCTAATTGCACGCCGCTGCGGGCGGACTCGCGCTCGAACCTGTAACCTATCGGTCGCGTCGAACCTTCTCAGGTGAGGGGCAGGCGGGTGATGGTGCTGGGGCTGAACGCGGCCGCGGAGCGCCGAGCGCCTCGTTCCCGGCCGGTAATCTATTGCAGTTCCGGACGTTTTTTCGCCGGATGCCGCGCGCATTTTCCATGTGGCAAATATAGCACGGGTGGGGCCGATTTGCTGTGAACATGCGCCGAATCGGTGGCGCCGGAACTTTTGTCATCGCATTGTCATGCCCGAAAAATAGACCCGCATGGGGTAAGTTTTCCTTAAGGTTAATGGACTCGCACAGCGGCAGGGGGTTTGAGATGGTCGTCAAACGGAGACTAGGTGCGTTGCTGGCTGGTACGGTGCTCGGGGCGTCCTTCCTGATAGCCGCTCCTGCCTTCGCCGACGACGCGCAAATGCAACAACAGATCAACGCCATGCAACGGCAGTTGCAGGCGATGCAAGATCAGATGGCGCAGACCAAGAAACAGGCTGCGGCGGCCCAACAGCAGGCCAATACGGCCCAGCAACAGGCCAGCACCGCCCAGCAGCAGGTGCAGAATATTCCGGCCAATCTCTACAATGCGGACCTGCCGATCCCGACCAAGGGCCCGCCCGCATGGTTCGACACCATCCACATCTCGTTGGCTGGCTCGTTCATCGCGGCGGAAGGCGTGTTCCGCGCCCGCAACGAAGTCTCCTCCGGCGCCAGCGATCCGGCTTTCGGCACGATCCCGCTGCAGAACTCGCCGCTGTGGAGCGAAAACGAATTCCGCATGAGCGCGCAGCAAAGCCGCATCGCGCTGAAGGCGACCGGCGACATCGATCCGGCCCAGCACCTCAAGGGCTACTACGAAATGGACTTTTTGGGTGCCGCCCAGACCGCCAATTCGCGGGAAAGCAACAGCTACACGCCGCGTATTCGCCAAGCCTATTTCGCCTACGATAACGACAACTACCACTTCCACATGAGCGCCGGCCAGGAATGGAGCTTGCTGACCCAAAACCGCGTCGGCATGCTCAACGGCACTGAGAACACGCCGCTCACCATCGACGCGCAATACGTCGTGGGCTTCAACTGGGCGCGCCAGCCAGCCATCCGTTTCGTGGAAGACTGGAACCAGATCGCCTGGTTCGGCGTGTCGGTTGAAGTCCTCGCAGACGACATTTAACTCGAACGGCGCCGTCGCGGCTGGCGCCGGCAGTCCGAACAACGGCCAGGTTGTGCCGCCCGGTCTGGCCGTCAACGTCAACAATGCCTGCAACGCCGCCGGCTTGTTGAACGCCACGACGCAATGCTCGAACAACGTGGCGCCGGACGTCATCGAAAAAGTAGGTCTCGATCCGGGTTGGGGCCACTACGAGGCGTTGGCTTTGCAGCGCTGGTTTACCGATCAGGTGAGCCCGGCCGGCGTTCTCAACCAATGGGGCCAGAAGACGACCTTTGGCTGGGGCGTCGGTGGTAACGCGTTGGTGCCGGTTTGGCCGAAGTTCGTCGACCTCCAGGGCAGTGTCCTGTATGGCCAGGGCATCGGCCGCTATGCGTCGAGCCAATTGGCCGACGCGACCATTGGACCGAACGGCGCGGTGGCACCGATCACGGCGGTGCAATTCTTGGTCGGCGCGGTGGCGCATCCGTTTATGGGTAATGACTTCTACGTCTATTACGGCCAGGAGCAGACGCAGCGTAACGCCTGGACCGTCGGTGCCGTGAACGGCGGCTGGGGCAACCTTCTGTACGCCGAGAGCGGTTGCGGCAATGCGGCCGCGGCAGCCGGCATCGTCGCTCCCGGCTTCAACACGGCCGCCGCGACCTGCACCGCCAACATTCAGCGCGCTCAGGAGCTCACCGTCGGCTTCTGGCAGGATGTTTATAAGGGCGATCTCGGACGCGTCCGGTTCGGCGTGCAGTATGAGTTCGTGCAGCTTGACCTGTTCAACGGCACGGGTTCGGTCGCCGGCGGATTGCACCCTAACAACAACATCGTCTTCTTCTCGGCTCGCTACTATCCGTTCAACTGAGCGGGCTTGATCTGAAAGCTTCGAAGGCGCCGTCGGCCGAAGCCGGGGGCGCCTTTTCCTTGTGCGCCGATGCTGCATGTTGCCGAGCCCGGCCGGTATCCTGTTATTGGCGCTCCTCTGCCGGGGCCGCGACTTTCCTGAGCCATATTTGCCACACCTGCGGCGAAAGAGTCGGCGATGGGGAAAAGCTTAATAAAAATAACGACTTCCGACCTTGCCTTTGTTGTCGGGGGGAATCGACCGGCTAATATCCGCCAGTATATGATCGCAACGGGCCGAGATAGAGGATTTGGGGCAGGAATTCGGGGAAGTGCGCGTTGGCGGTGCCCGGTTTTTTTGGGCGCCACATGGAAGTGCGTGCAAGTCGCCAAGGCCGGAGACCCGTGAACGGGGTGAATGCTGGTGCTAGTCAAGAAGACTTGCACATTTTTGCTGGTGACCATCGTGGCGGCTTGCTGCGCGCAAGCGGCTTCCGCGCTGGATTTGAACACGGTGACGCCGCCGCCGGCCAAGCCGCAGCAAAAACCCGATTGGGCCGGCTTCTATTTCAGGAATAATTCCGGCAGCTCGGATCCGTGGACAGCGCTCACGCCCTCGACCAGCCTGGCATCGCCGACCACTGCTGCGCCCCCGACCAACGATACCTTCGGATACAATTTCCAGTCCGGCAGTTTTGTCTTCGGCCTCGAGGGCTCGCTGGCCGCCGCCAATTTCGACGGCAAATTCACCGCGCCTTATTTGCCTGGAGCCACCGCCGGCGCTTGGACGCCGAACATGAATTGGCTCGGCACCGTGACCGGCCGGCTCGGTTATTCGGCCGGCCAGTGGCTGCCTTATGTCAAAGGCGGCTTCGCCGCGGCGGACGTCGGCTCGCCGCTCCAGGGCGCGGGCCAGATGGGCTCATTCACCCAAGGCACGACCACGGGCGGCTGGACCGCCGGCGTCGGCTTCGAATACCAGTTCTCGCCGAAATGGTCGTTGGGCCTCGAATATCTCTACACCGACCTCAGCAACGCGCCGAACAGCGCGCCGGGAACAGCCGGCTCCGGCTCGCCGGAAATGTACTCGACCGCCGTCAAGAGCCAGAGCCTGCTGGGCCGGCTCAATTACAAAGCGGGCTGGTAGCGACGGATCAGTGAGATCAGTGATTGGCCGCCAGCGCGCTTTTGCCGGCGTGCTCGCACTTGTCGACGAAGCCGACAATCTGACGGACCAGTTCGCCCTCGAGCAGGGGGGCGTGGCCCTGGTCGGCCACTTCGATAATGTCCATGTCGGCGCGCCGCGCCCGCATGGCCGCCACCGTCTCGGCGGACAGCAAATCGGAATTCGCGCCACGAATAACCAGCATCGGTACGCCGGCGAGCGCATCGAATTCATGCCACAAGGGCGGCATCGGACGATCGATATCGACGCCGGCGAGAGCGCGCGCGATGCCGAGATCGTAGGCGGGCTGCAATCCGCCGTGCTTCAAATGCCAGGTCCGTTGTGCAGCGCCGAGCCATTGTGCCCGCGTCAGTTTGGGAAATTGCTCGCACATCAATCCCCGCAGCACCTCGGCGCCTTCCTCGTAGGTCTGCGGATGCGGCATCTTGCCAAGGTAGCTCTTGATGCGCGCCATGCCCTTGCATTCGTGCACCGGGCCGACGTCATGCAGGACGACGGCGGCGATCGAGATCGGGTGCGCCGCGCCGAGCAGCATGGTCAATATGCCGCCGCGCGAACTGCCGACGAACACCGCCGGTCCGACGCCAAGCTCGAACAACACGCTGACGATGTCGCCGAGCTCGGTCATGCAGTTGTAGTTGGTGTGGTCGGTGTCGTGGTCGGATTGGCCGCGACCGCGCGAATCGATGGCGATCACATGTCGCTCGGGCGGTCCGGCCGCCAGCGCCGGTGCGAGCTCGTCGAAATCGGCGGCGCTGCGCGCCAATCCCGGCAGGCACACCACCGGCATGCCGGGTGAGGCGCGCGTGCCGAATTCGCGCACATGGAGCCGCAGCCCGTCCTGCGCGGATATGTAGAGGCTCTTGCCTCGATCGCGAGTGCCGTGTCCCGGATCCGGCACCAGATGAGGGTACGGCTTATTCATCGCCTGTCCCTATATCGCCCAGCCCGTCCTCTCCACATCCCCGTGGAAGAGGTCATAAAAGAGACATTAAATAGCAAGCCGGCACAAGTGCAACGGCGAAAAACGATCAATTGGGTGAAAATTAAGCAGGGAACTTGCTGAGGCGTTAACCGCCGCGGCGCAGGTCGGCCTCGATCAGCAGCCGCGGATCGTTGCCGAAGCGCGCCCGATAGACCTGCATGTTCTCGATAATGCGCTCAACATAGTTGCGCGTTTCCGAGATCGGGATGCGCTCGATCCAGTCGATCGGGTCGACCTTGGGATTGCGCGGATCGCCGTATTGCTCGATCCATTCCTTCGCCCGCCGCGGCCCGGCATTGTAGGCGACAAAGGCGAGAATGTAGGAGCCGCGCCAACTGGCGATGTCATTGCCGAGCTCGGCGGTGCCGATCTGGGCGTTGTAGGCGACGTCGGCCATCAGGCGATGCTGGTCGAACGAGACGTTGAAGCGCTTGGCGGTGTCGCGGCCGGCTGCCGGCGTCACCTGCATCAAGCCGATGGCGTTGGCGCTGGACACCACCCGGCCGTTGAACGCGCTTTCCTGGCGCACGATCGAATAGACGACGCAGCGTTCCACCTCGGGGCCGATCTGCTGGTAATTCGGCACGCCGAAGTCGGGGAAGGCGTAATGCTCGAGCGGCAGGCCGTGGCTTAGAGCGGGCTTGCCGATCAGCAGCGTTGTGCGCGCGTCGTTGTGGCGCTTGGCGATCTCGCCGAGCGTCGCCAGCCCGGCGGCGTCCGTCGACTTGTCGCCGAGATCGGCCGCCATGTTGGCGATGATGTCGCGCTCGTCGATTGCGTAAAGGATTTCGAAGACGCGCGCGAGCTCCAGCCGATAATGCTCGGCGGTCGGCTCCGGCGAGCTGCGCAGCGTAACGGTTTCCATGCCAAGCCGCGCCCGGGCCAGTTGGCCATAATACGCCGTCGGGTAGCGCGCCGCGGTTTCGTAATAGCCGCGCGCCTCTGGTCCGCGCCCGAGCGCTTCGGCGGCGCGGCCCTGCCAGTAATACGAGCGCGCCAGCGTGATCGGATTGGTGATGCCCTCGGCGATGCGGGCGAAGTGCGGCAGCGCGACCGCCGGCTCGTGCAGAAACCGCAACGCGATCCAGCCGGCGGTGAATTGCTGCTCGGCGCGATAATTCTCGTTGGGCGGCGGAGCGCCGCCGCTGGCCACCGCATAGGCCGACTTGAAATCGTCGAGGTCGAGCAGTTTGCGCGCGATCAACCGGCGCTCGACCCACCATTGATCAAGATCGCCGAGCCGTTCCGGTTCGTGCGGCGCCGCCATCATCCATTGCGCCGCCTCGGTGATCTTGTCGGTGCGGCGCAGATATTGGATGCGGCTGAACATATAGCCAGGATCGTGGCGGCCTTCGGCCGGCACTTCTTCGAGCGCCGCTTTGGCCTTGCCGGATTTGTTGATGACCGCAATGCGCGCTTTGGCGATGGCCGATTGCACGGCGTCGAGATGGCGCGCCGCCCGCAAGCCGGCATCGTCGTCCTCGACGTCGAAACGCGCGTCCATGCGGGCCTTATCGTCGGCCGGCGTGATCAGGCCGGCAAACAGGTCGCGCGCCTGCGCCTCCATGTCGGCGGAGAAGCTGTCCTTGCGCCAGGCTTCGCGCACGGCCGCTTGCGCGCCGGCGCGGTCGCCTTCGGCGAGCAATGCGCGCGCCAGCGCAAAACGCCCCTTGGCGGTGCGCGGCGGATCGCTTCGGAAAAACTCCATGACGGTGCGGCGGTCGGCCTGCTGTTGCCAGAGCGCGGCTTCGGCGCGCCGGCGCAGCGCGTTGATGCCCGGCCAACTCGGATTGGCCGTGATGAAGGTCGCGTAGCGCGGGAAATCCAGGTCAGCCTCGTCGCCGCGCAAAATCACCCATTCGACGAGCTTGCGGGCCACCGGATCGGAGATCGTGCCTTCGACGTTGGTCGCTTCGTCCGGCCGGCCCTTGTGCGCAAGCTCGATGGCTTGTTTGACCGCGGCGACGTCGAGCGGCGAGGTGTTGGCGCTCGCCGCCATGGCCAGCGCCGGGGTGGATCGCGCCGGCGGGGCAGGGGGCGGCGCGGCGGTCGACGGCCGTAGCGGAATGGTCGAGGGCGTGAACGGCGGCGCACTGCGCGGCACCGCGGCACCGCCATTGCCGATGACGCCCGACGGCGGCACCGACGCCGTCGAGGTCACCGGCCGCGTCGGAACCGACAGCAGCATAGGCCCAGGCGCAGTCTTTACGCTGGCGTGCGCGGCGTGGCTTGCGGGCTTCGCCGGCTTTTCGGATTTATGCACCGACGCCGCGGTTTTTTCCGATTTGGTTGCGGGTTTGCCTGATTTGTCCGGCTTTTGCGCTTCGGACTTGTGCGTCGCGGCTGTGTGCGCTTCGGACTTGTGCGTCTCGGACTTGTGCGTCGGCTTTGCGGTCTTGTCGGGCTTGGGCGCCGGCGGCGTTGGTATTGACTGCGCCGTCGTCGCCTCGGGCGGCGGCGCGGCGCGCGCTTCGCCGGTCAGAAGGCCGACCGCGGCAAAAGCGACTATGAGCCGAATGGCCTTCACCGGCACGGACCTTTCTGCCGCAGCGCCCTTAGAGCCAGCGTCTGCATTACCTCTTCGGCGTGCAAGATTGACGAATTGCTAAGGCGCCCGGGGCCGACACAGCATTCGGCGAATTTCACGGCAAAAACGGGGCGTCAGGCCACCATATCTTGCCGATTCGACACCACCGACCTTAACGCTTCAGGCGCGCGCTTCCTAACGCGCCCGCGCGGTCGACCACGCGAAAGGGCTTTCAAGCGCCACCGCAAGGCGATATTCATGCCTTGAGGCGCACGGATCGTGTCGCGCGACGTGCGCGCCGCCGGAAAGCGCTATTTCAAGGAATCGTATCATGACCGCCAAGACGAGCTTTCGAGGCTCCTTCACTGCGCTGGTCACGCCGTTCAAAAACGGTTCCGTCGACGAAAAAGCGTTCCGCGGCCTGGTCGATTGGCAGATCGCCGAGGGCACCAAGGGTCTTGTTCCGGTCGGCACGACCGGCGAAAGCCCGACGCTGTCGCATGACGAGCACCACCACGTGGTCGAATGGTGCGTCGATCAGGCGCGCGGCCGGGTGCCGGTGGTGGCGGGTGCGGGGTCGAACTCCACCAAGGAAGCGATCGATCTCGCCCGCCACGCGGAGAAGGCCGGCGCCAACGCCGTGCTCGTGGTCACGCCTTATTACAACAAGCCGACCCAGGAAGGGCTCTATCAGCACTTCAAGGCGATCAACGATGCGATCGGCATCCCGATCATCATCTACAATATTCCGCCGCGCTCGGTGATCGACATGTCGGTCGAGACGATGACGCGCCTGGCGGAGCTGAGAAACATCGCCGGCGTCAAGGACGCGACCGCGAACGTCGCCCGGGTGTCGCAACAGCGCGCCGCCATGGGGGCGGATTTCAACCAGCTCTCGGGCGAGGACGCGACCGCGCTCGGCTTCATGGCGCACGGCGGCCACGGCTGTATTTCGGTCACCTCCAACGTCGCCCCGCGACTGTGCGCGGAGTTCCAGGATTCCTGCCTCAAGGGCGACTACGCCAACGCGCTCAAGCTGCAGGACAAGCTGATGCCGCTGCACACGGCGTTGTTCGTCGAGACCAATCCCGCGCCGGCGAAATACGCGCTTTCGCTGATCGGCAAATGCGCCGACACCGTGCGGCTGCCCATGGTGCCGGTCGCCGAGAAGACGCGGGCGGCGGTGCGCGACGCCATGGTGCACGCGGGGTTGATCAATTAACGGAGCGGACGGTAACTCCGCTCACTCCCGCGAACGTGGGAATCCAGGGCGTGGGTCCCCGCCTTGGCGGGAACCAGCGGCATTTCGATAGCGGTATTCCGATAATGAGTTCGGGAGACACCTCATGCTCGATGAGTTCAAGAAATTCGCAATGCGCGGCAATGTCGTCGACCTCGCCGTCGGCGTGATCATCGGCGCCGCCTTCGGCGCGATCGTCAATTCGCTGGTCGCCGACATCATCATGCCGCTCATCGGCGCCGCCACCGGCGGGCTCGACTTCTCCAACTATTTCCTTCCGCTGTCCTCGAAAGTGACTGCCGCGTCTTTGGCCGAGGCCAAGAAGCAGGGCGCCGTCTTTGCCTGGGGCAGCTTTCTCACCATCGCCATCAACTTTTTGATCATTGCCTGGGTGCTATTCCTCTGCATCAAGGGCATCAATCGGCTCAAGGGGCCGGACGCGCCGCCGCCGGCTGGGCCGTCGGCGGAAGTTCAGCTCCTGACTGAGATCCGCGACGCGCTGAAGGCCCGTTGAGGACAGGCGGCGGCATGGCGGAAAAGTCTGAGCGGAAGCTGCGCGTCGTCGCCGACAACCGCAAAGCGCGTTTCAACTACTTCATCGACGACACGATGGAGGCGGGCGTGGCGCTCACCGGCACCGAAGTGAAATCGCTGCGTTCGGGCAAGGCGACCATCGCCGAATCCTATGCCGACGCGCGCGATGGCGAAATCTGGCTGATCAATTCGAACATTCCCGAATATCAGCAGGCCAACCGCTTCAATCATGCGCCGAAGCGGCCGCGAAAGCTCTTGCTGCATCGCCGCCAGATCAACAAACTGATCGGCGCCGTCGAGCGCGAAGGCATGACACTCGTGCCGCTCAAGCTCTATTTCAACGAGAAGGGCCGTGCCAAGATCGAGCTGGCCTTGGCCCGCGGCAAGAAGCTCTATGACAAGCGCGACACCGAAAAGAAGCGCTCATGGGACCGCGACCGTGCCCGCCTGATGCGGCAAAAGGGATGAAGCAATGCCGCCCGTGACGCTCGACCATTGCGTCATTCATGTCACCGACTGGGAGCGCTCCAACGCGTTCTATACCAAGGTCATGGGCGCGGAACTGATCGCGCGCCCGGTCGGCTACGCCTATCGTTTCGGCGACCGGCAGCTCAACGTCCACGGCCCCGGCGTGGCGCCGGCCGAGGTGGCGCGTCTGCCGGTGGCGCCGGGCAACAGCGACTTATGCTTCGCGTGGAACGGGCCGATCGCCGACGCCGTGCGGCATCTTGAGCGCTGCGGCGTCGCCGTCGAAGCCGGTCCGATGCAGCGGTTCGGCGCCAAGGGCGAGGGCACCAGCGTCTATTTCCGCGATCCCGACGGTTCGCTGATGGAATTTATCTCTTACGCGCAAGCCCCCGAACAACGGCCGCAGCGGGAAGCGCCGGGCCGGCACGATCCGACCGTCCTGCCGGCGAATATCCCCGCTCCGCAGGACGACGGCGCCGCCCGCCATCTCACCGGCATGGCGCTGCCCGACCTGCCGCTGTTGGCGACGCGCAGCGGCGCCTTCAATCCGTCGGTGCTCGGCGGCCGCACCGTCCTTTACATTTATCCGCGCACCGGCGTGCCGGGCGTCGATTTGCCGCCGGGCTGGGACGACATCCCCGGCGCACGCGGCTGCACGCCGCAATCCTGCGGCTTTCGCGACCATTTTGCCGAGCTCAAGGCGCTCGGCGTCGCCCACGTCTTCGGGCTGTCCACCCAAGACACCGAGTATCAGCGCGAGGCCGCCGAGCGGCTGCATCTGCCGTTCCCGATCCTGTCCGACGCGGACCTTAAATTCACGCGCGCGCTCAATCTTCCGACATTTAAAGCTGCCGGCATGACGCTGCTCAAACGCATGGTGCTCGTCATCGACGACGGCGTGATCGGCAAGGTGTTTTATCCGGTCTTTCCGCCCGACAAGAGCGCCGCGGAGGTCGTTGCCTGGCTGCGCCGCAATGACGGCGCGCCGCGTTAGAGACGCGCCAAGCAATCAACACAATAAGTGGAAGGCACCGACGCCGGCCGCGCCGAGATTAAGTTTACTCGGCGCGCCCAGCGGGCGCAGGCGCGTTATTTGCACTGCTTGTCGAGCGGGTCGAAGACAGCGGTAAACTGCTTGCCTTCGGCAGAATTCGGATCGACTTGATCAAGCCCATCCATCAGCTTCACGTAGTCGGGGCCGATTTGCTGGGCGAGGCCGTCGATCTTGGCGCCGAGAGCTTCAATTGTCTTGTTGTCTTTCTTCTTGCCGGCCTGCTCCATCTGGTCTTGGAGCTTGCCGATATCGCAATAGGCCTGCACCTTGGCTTTGTCGCCGCTGATCATTTGGACGATTTTTTGTGTT
Source organism: uncultured Alphaproteobacteria bacterium (assembly GCA_963829395.1). GTDB lineage: Bacteria > Pseudomonadota > Alphaproteobacteria > Rhizobiales > Xanthobacteraceae > BOG-931. Next base: position 33,369 of record CAWHHX010000020.1, read on the forward strand.
TCAGCGATCGTCGGCTTCGGTACTTTCGGGGGCGGGGCGCCCTTTTGCTGCGCATAAGCGGCCGCCGGAATCGCGACGATGAGCGAAATAGCCATAACAAGTTTGAGGTTCATAGGCGTTCTCTCCAAGGGATTGTCAGGGAAAACTCGGACGGGCGACGACAGGTTACTGATCCGGTGTAAAGGCAACAAGACTAGGGTCAAAATGCGTTCCGCGGCCGTCCGACTCGGACGTTAGCGGAATATCGGGCTGGCGGCGAATGTGTGCGCCATAAAGTCGTTGAAGGCTTTCACCTTGGCCGAGAGTTGTTTGCTCACCGGATAGACGGCGTAGATCGTCGCCTCTGGCAATCGATGCTCGGGCAATACGCGCACCAGCCGGCCGGCATCGAGATCGTCGCGGAAAAAATCGATCGGGCCATAGGCGATGCCGAGCCCGCGCAATGCTGCCGCGCGAAGCACGTGCCGGTGGCTGGTGACGATCGGGCCGTTCACCTTCACCACGCGTTCGCCGTCGGCGCCGGTCAGATGCCACTCGTCCGGAAGGGCAACATAGCTGTAACTCAGGCAATCGTGTTGGGCGAGATCTTCCGGCGATTGCGGCATGCCGCGCCGCTGCAGATAGTCCGGCGCGGCGCAGAGAATCCGCCGCGAGGTATTGAGCTTGCGCGCTACCAGGCTCGACGACGTGCCGCGTGGCATGTCGACGCTGATGGCGATGTCGTAGCCGCCTTCGATCGGATCGGTCAGGCGATCGTTCATCGTCAGATTGATGCGCAGGCGCGGGTAGGCGACGATGAAGTCGGCGATCGCCGTTCCGATATCGGCAAGACCGAAATTGGTCGGTGCGATCACCCGCAACTCGCCGCGCGGCTCGTTGTGCAGTTCGCTCGCCGCGCGCTCCGCCTCGTCGAGATCGGCGAGAATGCGCCGGCACTGTTCGTAGAATGTGCGGCCGGCGGCGGTGACGCTGACCTTGCGCGTGGTGCGATTGAGGAGCCGCGCGCCCAGGCGCGCCTCGAGTTGCAGGACGTGCTTGCTCGCGGCCGCGCGCGACAGCCCGAGCCGCTCGGCTGCCCGCGTGAACCCGCCGGCCTCGACGACGGCGGCGAAAATCCGCGCATTTTCAAAGCGATCCATGGCCGCGCACGATTGTCAACTGATCGTGGACAATGTATTTCACCCGGCGGGGATTATCAAATCGGTCGTTGCCGATAGGGTCGATGGAAAGCCGAGGAGGAATCCATGCCGAAATTCGTCGTCGCTCCGCATTTCCGCCTGCAGGAATGGGTCGCCGAGGAGAAAGGCTATTTCGCCGCCGAAGGTCTCGACTACGAGTTCCGCGAAGCGCTGGATTCGAGTTCGGCTGGCGGCCATCAGCTTGGCAATAAGGTCGGCGCTTACCAGACGCTGGAGGCGGGCCGCACCTGCAATGTCAGCGGCGCCTGCCACTGGACCATGAATGTCGCCGCCTCCAACGGCCACGGCAAGCTCTACGCCGAATGCTATTCGGTGTCGCCGTGCGGCATTTTCGTGCCGCCGGATTCGCCGGTGAAGACGCCGGCCGATCTGGCGGACGTGCCGATTTCCGTCGGTTATCAGTCGGGCAGCCACTACGCCACCATTCAGGGGCTCGAGCAATATCTCAAGCCCGACGCCATTAAGCTGTCGTTCAATGACGGCCTTTTGTTCAGCCGCATGGAAATGCTGGTCGACGGCAAGATTCCGGCGGCGTCGCTGTTCAGCGGGCCGTACTACTTTGTCGAACAGCTCGGCTTCCGCAAGATCATCGACACGACATTCATGATCGCCTCGATCGTCACCGGCACGCCGGACCCCGAAGATGTGCGCAAATATTTCCGCGCGCTGCGCCGCGCGCAACGCGACATCGATCTGCGCCCCGAGCTCTATACGCATTACTACCGGAAAGAATTTCCGCTGCGCTTCCACGATCAGATGGATACGCGGCGCTGGGGCCCCGGCGAGCGGCTGGTGTTCGAGCCGTATTCGAAAGAAACCTTCGACCAATCGTTCGAGTGGATCGAGCAGCACGGCATTTTTCCGCGCAGCGAAATGGGCAGCGGCCAGTACGAAGCCTCGATTTTCGCGTAGCGCCCACCTACGGCAACGCATCCAAAAGCTTGCGCACCCGCGCAAACACCGCGCGGAACATTTCCGGCGTCAGCACACCGGTATTGGTGTTGTAGCGGGAGCAGTGGTAGCTGGCGAACAGCGTGACGGCGTCCAGCGCGTGCTCGCGGCCGTGGCCGAACGGATACTCGCTGCGCTTTACCCCTTGCGCCGCAATGAAGGTCTCATGGGCGATGCGGCCGAGCGTGACGATGGCGCGGAGCTTCGTCATTTCCGCAATCGTCGGGTTAAGGAAATCGCGGCAGGTCTTGATCTCCTGCGGCGTCGGCTTGTTCTCCGGCGGCACGCACCGCACCGCATTGGTGATGCGGCAATCGATCAATGTAAGGCCATCGTCGGGGCGTGCCTGGTAGGTCCCTTCGGCGAAGCCGAAGTCTTTCAGCGTGGCGTAGAGAAGATCGCCGGCATAGTCGCCGGTGAAAGGCCGGCCGGTGCGATTGGCGCCGCGCAAGCCTGGCGCAAGTCCGACAATGAGCAGCCGCGCGTCACGCGGCCCGAACGAGGGCACCGGGGCGTTGAACCAGTCCGGTTCCTGTTTGCGCCAGGCCTCGCGAAAGGCGACGAGCCGCGGACAGCGCGGACAATCGCGGCCGGGCTTGCCGCTCGGGCGGTGCATCGATCCCCCCGACCCGGCAACTTATTCTTCGTCGAACTCGTCCTCTTCGACCTCGATTTCGGTGCGCGGGGTGGTGCCGGTGCTGCGCTGCAGAAATTGCGGCGTGTGGCGCGGCTCGCGAGCCTCGCGCCCTTCTCGCGGCTCGCGCGGCGTACGCTCGCCGGGATCGCGGCCGATCTTGTTTTGCAGCTCGAGGATATCGACGAACTGATCGGCCTGACGTCGCAGTTCGTCGGCGACCATGGGCGGCTGCGTCGAGATGGTGGAGACGACGATGACGCGCACGCCGCGCCGTTGCACCGCCTCGACCAGCGAGCGGAAGTCGCCGTCGCCGGAAAACAGTACCATCTGGTCGATATGCGGCGCGATCTCCATGGCGTCGACCGCGAGCTCGATGTCCATGTTGCCCTTGACCTTGCGCCGCCCGGTCTGGTCGACGAATTCCTTGGTCGCCTTGGTGACGACGGTGTAGCCGTTGTAATCGAGCCAATCGATCAGCGGCCGGATCGACGAATATTCCTGATCTTCGATCACGGCGGTGTAATAGAACGCCCGCAACAGATAGCCGCGCGATTGGAACTCGCGCAGCAGCCGCTTGTAATCGATATCGAAGCCAAGCGATTTCGCGGTGGCGTAAAGGTTGGCGCCGTCAATAAATAGCGCGATTTTCTCGATCTGTGCCGACATGGTGTCTCTCGATGTGCTTCCGGTGCTGAAACCGGATCAGCCGCAATAAACTCGACGTTTCCGGCGTTCTTCAAAACTTGTTTGTCGCCACTGCCGCCAAACTAGGCGGGCACAGTGGCAAAAACACGGTAGTTTGGTCGTTTCGGCGTGCACGCAATTGGGCAAGCGCCGCACCCGCCATATGGCTTTGCCTCGCCCCCGCAATCACTGCGGCACGCCGTCGCGGCAAGTCGGAAATGGCAATCAGGACGCCGCGCCGAGTTCCCGAAATTTTGGGTAGCAAAGGCCGGGGCGCAGGCCAAGTCAAAAGAGTACACGGCCGGAACAGCGCTGGAATATGGAAAACGCCCTTGCGCTTGACGCCTTGTAGCGATACCTAACGGCGAGTCCGCGGCTTAAAAGCCCACGATACGAGCCCTTTAGGAACTGCTTAGGAGCGAAGGCCCATGGCCCGCGTCACCGTCGAAGATTGCATCGACAAGGTCGAAAACCGCTTCGACCTCGTTTTGCTCGCGAGCCACCGCGCGCGCATGATCTCCTCGGGCGGCCAGATCACCGTCGAGCGCGACAACGACAAGAATCCGGTCGTGGCGCTGCGCGAGATCGCCGACACGGCGGTATCGCCCGAAGACCTCAAGGAGGAGCTCGTTCATTCGCTGCAGAAGTACGTCGAGGTCGACGAGCCGGAGCCCGAGGGTGTGCCGCTGATCGGCACGCCCGGCACCGGGGTCGATGCCGACGATACCGAAGTGACCACCGACCGCATGAGCGAGGAAGAGCTGCTCAAGGGCCTCGAGGGCCTCACTCCTCCGGAAGCGCAGCCCGAGCCCGAAGCCGACATCGGCGACGAAGAAGAGTAAGCTTTACGGGCGAAGCGACGCCGTTCTTCGAACGGCCATGCCGGCGTGCGGCACGACTGCAGCGCGCTCGGCTACTTCGCCGCCGCATACATTTCGGCGACATAGTCCCAATTGACGAGATTATCGACGAACGCCTTGAGGTAATCCGGGCGTCGGTTGCGATAGTCGATATAGTAGCTGTGCTCCCACACATCGCAGCCGAGGATCGGCCTGGCGCCGTGCACCAGCGGGCTCTCGCCGTTCGGCGTCTTCATCACTTCGATCTTGCCGAACTTGACGGCGAGCCAGCACCAGCCGGAGCCGAACTGCGTGACACCGGCCTGGATGAAGTCCTCCTTCATCTTTGCCACCGATCCGAAGTCGGCGACGATCTGCTTTTCCAGATCGCCGGGCATCCCGCCGCCGCCTCCAGGCTTCATCCATTTCCAGAAATGGATGTGGTTGTAGTGTTGCCCGGCATTGTTGAAGAGGCCGGGATTGCCGAAGAACGAGCTTTTCACCACGTCTTCGACGGGCTTGCCGTCGAACTCGGTGCCTTTCATCAGATTATTGCCGTTATTGACATAGGCGAGGTGATGCTTGTCGTGATGGAATTCGAGCGTCTCGCGCGACATGTAGGGGGCAAGCGCATCGTAAGCGTAGGGTAGTTCGGGCAGCGAGAACGGCATCGGCTGTCTCCTCGGTCGCCAAATGAGATTGCGGCGCTCATGATGATCGCGCCGGCGACTGGACCATAAGTGGCGCACGCCCTCAATGTCACGACCGCAACTGAGGGTCGTGCTTTGGGCGCTGGCTCTCGCGGTCGGTCGAGCGGCGTCTCTTGGTGTACGTCCCTTGCAAGAGATGGTTCGATCAGAAACAATCGATACAAGACGAACGGAACAGACCGGATTTCGACCCCTCGACGGTTCGACAATCCGTCAGGGGAGGGAAGGCCGATGAAGCCTCCCGTATTCGAGTACGAGAGGCCGCCCAATTTGCGCGCCGCGCTCGACGCGTTGTCGAAGCATGGCGGCAAGGCCAAGCTGCTGGCCGGCGGGCAAAGCTTGATTCCGAAGCTCAACCTGCGCCTGATCTCGCCGGGCCGGCTGATCGATGTCGGCCGGCTGTCGGAGCTGCAATACATCATCGAAGAATACGGCCAGCTTCGCATCGGCGCCTTGACGACGCACAACACGATCCTGCGCTCGCCCGCCGTCGCCGCCGGCTGCCCGATCATGGTCGAGGCCTACGAGCACGTCGCCAACCATTCGATTCGCAACCGCGGAACCCTCGGCGGCAATCTCTGCCACAACGACCCGGCGTTCGAGATGCCGCTTGGTCGTCACGCTGCTCGGCGCGAGCATGGTCGCGCGCAGCGCGCGCTCCTCGCGCACGATCGCCGCCGAGCGGTTTTTCAAGGCGCCGTTCGCGACCGATCTGGCGGCCGACGAAATGTTGATCGAAGTGCGTGTGCCGCGTCTGCCGGCCGGCCACGGCTATTCGTTCCTGGAGATCAGCCAGCGCTACGGCGACCGCGCGCTCATTGCCGCCGGTTGCCTGCTGACGATCCGCTACGGCACCTGCCGCGACGTGCGCATCGGCTTTCGCAACACGGTCGACAATGTGTTCCGCATCCCGGCCGCGGAAGCCGCGCTCGAGGGCAAGCCGGCTTCGGCCGCCACCATCGACGCGGCCGCCGAAGCGGCGGCAAAGAACGTCGCGGCGGCCGAGCGATCTGCACGCCGACGAAGCCTACCGGCGCGACGTGACCGCGACGCTGACGCAACGGATGTTACGCATCGCCTGCGCCCGCGCCGGCCTAGCCATCGCCGAATGACCGGCCGAATGATCCACCCATGAGCGATATGGAAGTCAACGTCACGGTGAACGGCCGGCCCTTTCGGCGCCGCATCGAGCCGCGGCTCCTGCTGTCCGATTTCATCCGCCACGACATCGGCCTGACCGGCACGCATGTCGGCTGCGAGAGCGGCGTGTGCGGCGCCTGCACGATTTTGCTCGACGGACTGGCGACGCGGTCCTGCTGCACGCTTGCGGTCCAGGCCGACGGCCGCAGCGTCGAGACCGTGGAATTGCTCGGCCGCGTCAGCAATTTGAGCCCGCTGCAGCGCGGCTTTTGGGAGAAGCATGGCCTGCAATGCGGCTATTGCACGCCCGGCATGCTGATGCTGATGACCGAGCTGCTGCGCGAGAATCCCAATCCCGACCGCGACACCATCCGGTTGCGTCTCAACGACAATATCTGCCGCTGTACCGGCTATGAGGACATCGTCAGTTCGGTCGAGCGCGCGGTCGAGCTGATGCGCGGCGAAAAGGCGGCGCGCTGAATGGCGGAGGCAGGCAAGATCCATTCGCCGCCCGCCGGCCGCCAGAAGGAGCGGCCGGATCAGCGGCTCAATGTCATCGGCACGCGCATGCTGCGCAAGGAGGATCCGCGGTTCCTCATCGGACGCGGCCGCTTCGTCGACGACATTTCGTTGCCCAATATGGCGCATGCGGCGGCGTTGCGCAGTCCGCACGCCCATGCCCGGATCAAATCGATCGATAAGACCGCGGCGCAGGCGCTGCCCGGCGTCCTCGCCGTGATCACCGGCGAGGATGCCGCCAAGGAAACCGGGCCGCTGCCGTGCTTCGCCAACCCGCCGGTCGAGCAGCGATGCATCGCGCTCGGCAAGGTCCGGCATGTCGGCGAGCCGGTGGTGCTGGTGGTTGCCGATACGCGTTACATCGCCGAAGACGCCATCGGTCTGATCAAGGTCGACTACGAGCCGCTGCCGGCGGTGTCCGACATGATGGATGCGATCAATTCGCGAGGCGACGCCGTGCTTCATCCGGAGCGCGGACCCGACAACGTCGCCGAGCATCGCAGCTACGTGTTCGGTCCGGTCGAGCAGGAGTTCGCGCAGGCGGCCCACGTCGTCAAACGCCACCTGCGCTGGGCGCGGTCCGGCGGACAGCCGATCGAAACCTGCGGCGCCGTCGCCAGTTTCGACGAAGGCTCCGAAAAATTCACGATCTACGTCAACGGCTCGATGTACAACTATATCGGCTTCACCATCGCGGCCGCGCTCAAGGTCGCGAGCCATCAGGTCAATCTCGTGCCGGTCGACGCCGGCGGCAGTTTCGGCAGCAAATTGTTTCTGCACAAAGTGGCGGTGCTCGCCGGGTTGGGGGCGCGCGCCGCCGGCCGCCCGGTCAAATATATCGAGGATCGCATCGACAACATCACGGCGTGCGACAATCACGGCTCGGACCGTATCTACGACGTCGAGCTGGCGCTCGACGCCGATCACCGGATGACGGCGCTGCGCTACAAGGTCGTCGACGATTACGGCGCGTATTTCCAATACGGCCTGGGCACGCACGGCAACGGCTTTTCGCAGACCGTCGGTCCCTACAGGATCCGCGCCGTCGGCGCCGAAATCTACGCGGTGTTCACCAACAAATGCCAGCAGGGCGCCTGCCGCGGCTTCGGCTCTGAAGTGACGAACTTCATGATCGAGCGGATCGTCGACGCCGCGGTCGAAGAGCTCAATCTCGACCCGGTCGCGTTCCGCCGCGACAATTTCATCAGGCCGGAAGAATTTCCCTATCAGATCCCGACCGGCAATCTTTACGACAGCGGCAATTATCCCGGCGCGCTCGACATGGCGCTGCAGATGCTCGACTACGACGGCTGGCGCGAGAAGCAGAACGCGGCGCGGACGCAAGGCCGCTACGTCGGCATCGGCGTCGCCAGTTGCCAGGAGAAGGGCGTGTTCAGCGCCACCGAATTCTGGATGCTCAACCGCGCTCCGGGATTTGCGCTGACCAGTTCGCCGGAAAGCGCCTCGATCAAGATCGACGCCACCGGCAAGGCGGTGATCTCGCTGCACGCGCCGTGCTGGGGCAATAGTCCGGAGACGGTCGCCGCCATGGTGCTGGCCGAGCAGCTCACCATGGACCCGGCCGATATCAGCGTGACGTACTCAGATACCGATCACGGGCTGCCGGGAACCGGACCGGGCGGCAGCCGCTACACCGTCATGATAACCGGCGCCGTCACCGGCGCCTGCGGCATCCTTAAGGAGAAGCTCAAGCGCGTCGCGGGCCATATGCTCGAAGCCGGCCCGCACGATCTGGAATTCCGCGACGGCAAGATCGGCGTCAAGGGCGCCTCCGGCCTGGAGGTGTCGATCGCCGAGGTCGCCACCCAGTCGCATTTCTTCCGGCTGTCGTTTCCCGACGATCCCGACCTGACCAGCGGTCTCGATGCCAATTACACCTACGACCATCCGCTGGCGACATTGCCGAAGAGCGACAGCGATTTCGGCATTTTCTATCCGATCATGGGGCACATGTGCCACATGCCGGTGGTCGAGGTCGACGTGAAGACCGGGCAGGTAAGCTTCCTGGATTATGTCGCGGTGCACGATTGCGGCACCATGATCAATCCCATGACCGTCGACGGCCACGTGCGCGGCGGCACCGCCCAGGGAATCGGCACCGCTTTGCTCGAGCAGTTCGAGTACGACAAAGACGGACAGCTGCGGCAGACCTCGTTCCAGGATTATCTGATGCCGCGGATCGGCAACCTGCCGCCGCAGGTGCGGATCGGTCACCTGGTGACGCCGTCGCCCTACACCGAATACGGCGTCAAGGGCGCAGGCGAGGGTGGCCGCATGGTGGCGCCGCCGGCGGTCGCCTGCGCGATCGAGGATGCGCTGCGCCCGCTCGGCGTCCGCATCGATACGCTGCCCGTCACGCCGTCACGGCTGCGCGCACTGATCCGCGAGGCGGAAGCGCGGAAGGGTGCAGTGCGGTAACGGAAAGTTTGCCACCGGCCTGCGATTCTGATCGCTGCAACGGCTTGATCCGCGGAACGGGTCGCGCGACCGCCGTGCCTTGTGGCGCAAGGCCCGCGCCATGATATCTTGATGATCGCTTTCGCCGGACCGATTGCGCGGCGAAGCCTGAGGTTTTGATGGCGCGCTCGCCGATCGATCTGCCGCGGATGCAGAACCAGCCCCGGCTGCGGGTTGCGGTGGCGCGCGCGCCCAACCTCGTGCCGCAGGACGACGTGCCGCCGCCGAAGCGCCGCAAGCCGCGGATGATGCGGCAGTTCGAACTGATCGATCGGGTCAAGCAATACAACCCCGCGGCCAACGAAGATCTGCTCAACCGTGCCTATGTCTACGCCATGCGCGCCCACGGCGAGCAGAAGCGCGCCTCGGGCGATCCTTATTTCTCGCATCCGCTGCAGGTCGCCGCGATCCTGACCGATCTGAAGCTCGACGACGCCACCATCGCGGCTGCGCTGCTGCACGACACCATCGAAGACACCGATGCGACCCGCGCCGAGATCGATCGCCTGTTCGGCCACGAGATCGGCCTTTTGGTCGAAGGCCTGACCAAACTGAAAAAGCTCGACCTCGTCTCCAAGGAGGCGAAGCAGGCGGAGAATCTGCGCAAGCTCCTTCTGGCCATCGCCGATGACGTGCGGGTGCTGCTGATCAAGCTCGCCGACCGGCTGCACAATATGCGCACGCTGGAATACCGGCCGCCCGAGGCGCGCCGCGTCACGGCGGAAGAAACGCTCGACATCTACGCTCCGCTTGCCGGCCGCATGGGCATGCAGGAGATGCGCGAAGAGCTGGAAGATCTGGCCTTCCGCGAGCTCAATCCCGACGCCTACAAGGTCATCACCGAGCGCCTTGAGGCCTTGGCCGCCCGCAGCAAGGGCTGGATCGGCGAAATCGAGCAGCAACTTGCCAAGAAGCTCGCCGACAGCGGCATCGCCGCCGAGGTTTCCGGCCGGCGCAAGCGTGCCTATTCGATCTGGCGCAAGATGGAGCGCAAGGCCGTCGGCTTCGAGCAGCTGTCGGACATTTTCGGCTTCCGCGTCATCGTCGGCGACGTCGCCGAATGTTACCAGGCGCTCGGCATCGTGCACACGACGTGGCCGGTCGTTCCCGGCCGCTTCAAGGATTACATTTCCACGCCCAAGCAGAACGACTACCGCTCCTCCATTCCACCGTCATCGGTCCCGGCAAGCAGCGCGTCGAGCTGCAAATCCGCACCCGCGAGATGCAGCAGATCGCCGAATACGGCATCGCCGCGCACGCGCTCTATAAAGACGATGCCGGCTCGCCGACCGAGATGCTGTCGCGCGAATCGAACGCCTATGCGTGGCTCCGCCGCACCATCGAGCTTCTGGCCGAAGGCTCCAACCCGGAAGAGTTTCTGGAGCACACCAAGCTCGAACTGTTCCACGATCAGGTGTTCTGCTTCACGCCCAAGGGCAAGCTGATCGCGCTGCCGCGCGGCGCGACGCCGATCGATTTCGCCTACGCGGTGCACACCGACGTCGGCAACATGGCGATCGGCGCCAAGATCAACGGCAAGATCGGTCCGTTGATCTCGCCGCTTGCAGAACGGCGACGAGGTGCAGATTCTGACCTCGAAGGCGCAGACCGCGCCGCCGGCCGCGTGGGAATCCATCGTCGTGACCGGCAAAGCGCGCGCCGCGATCCGGCGCGCCACCCGCGCCGCCATCCGCGATCAATATTCGGGACTGGGCCGGCGCATCCTCGAGCGGCTGTGCCAGCGCGCCAAGATCGCCTATTCGGACGAGCAGCTGGAAGGCTCCCTGCCGCGGCTGGCGCGCGCCTCGATCGAGGACGTGATGTCGGCGGTCGGCCGCGGCGAGATGAAGGCCGCCGACGTCGTGCGCGCCATGTATCCCGACTACAAGGACGAGCGCGTCACCGCCGTCGCGCCGCAGGCGGACAGCGGCTGGTTCGGGCTCAAGCGCGCCAAGGCGGTGAAGTTCAAGGTTCCGGAAACGGCGGAGAATGGCGCGGCGATCCCGATCCGCGGCATCAATACCGATCTGCCGGTGCGCTTCGCGCCCAATGGCGGCGCGGTGCCCGGCGACCGCATCGTCGGCATCATGACGCCGGGCGAAGGTATTACCATCTATCCGATCCAATCGCCGGCGCTTAAGGAATTCGAGGATCAGCCGGAGCGCTGGCTCGATGTCCGCTGGGATGTCGACGAGAAGACGCCGCAGCGGTTCCCGGCCCAGCTAACGGTGCAGTCGGTCAACGAGCCGGGATCGCTCGCCCAGATCGCCCAGGTGATCGCCGAACACGACGGCAATATCGACAACATCCGCATGTCGCGGCAGTCGCCGGATTTCACCGAGGTGACCATCGATCTTGAAGTCTATAACCTCAAGCATCTCACCTCGATCATCTCGCAATTGCGGGCGAAGAAGGTGATCGCCGCCGCCGAGCGCGTCAACGGATAACCCGCCCGCAAGCAAATTTTGCATGACCGATCTTCCTCCCATCCGCCTCGGCGTCAATGTCGATCACGTCGCCACGCTGCGCAACGCGCGCGGCGGGCGCTATCCCGATCCCCTCAAGGCGGCGGAGATCGCGATCGTGGCCGGCGCCGACGGCATCACCGCGCATCTGCGCGAGGATCGCCGGCATATTCTCGACGATGACGTCCGCCGGCTGAAGGCGAAAATTACCAAGCCGCTCAATCTGGAAATGGCGGCCACCACCGAGATGGTGGAGATCGCCGTCGCCATTCGCCCGCACGCCGCGTGCCTCGTCCCCGAGCGGCGTCAAGAGCGCACCACCGAAGGCGGGCTCGATGCGATCGGGCATGGCAAGGCGCTGCGCCTGGCGGTCGAGCGACTCGCCGAGGCCGGCATTCGCGTCTCTTTGTTCATCGCCCCGGAGCCCGCGCAGATCGAGGCCGCGTCGGCGATCGGCGCGCCGGTCATCGAGATTCACACCGGCGCCTGGTGCGAGGCGCTGGCGGCGGGCGATGCCGCCACGGCCAGCGCCGAATTCGCGCGCATCACGCGCGCCGCGGCTCTGGCGGCGCGGCGCGGCCTTGAAGTGCATGCCGGCCACGGTCTTAATTTCCTGACCGCGGCGGAAATCGCGACGCTGCCTGAGATCGCCGAACTCAATATCGGCCATTTTCTGATCGCCGACGCGGTGTTCGAAGGCCTCGAGGCAACGGTGCGCAGAATGCGGGTGGCGATGGATCGCGGCCGCGCTCGCGCACGGAAAGGCAGCGCCGCACCATGATCATCGGTATCGGCTCCGATATCTGCGACGCGCGCCGCATCGCCAAAGTGATCGAACGCCACGGCGATCGCTTCCTCGACCGTATCTTCACCGCGACCGAACGCGCCAAGGCGGACAAGCGGCGGAACCGCGCCGAGACTTACGCCAAGCGTTTCGCGGCCAAGGAAGCCTGCGCCAAGGCGCTCGGCACCGGGTTTCGTGCCGGCGTGTGGTGGCGCGACTTGGGCGTGGTCAATTTGCCCTCCGGTCGGCCGACGCTGGAACTCACCGGCGGCGCCAAGCGGCGGTTGGCGGCCATCACCCCCGCCGGGCACCAGGCGCGCATCGACCTCACCATGACCGACGAAGGTCCGACCGCCCACGCCTTGGTCGTCATTTCCGCGGTCGCCATTGCGGCCGCCTGAGGTCGGTTGCGAACGCCCGCATCGGGCGCCTGGCGGCCAAGCCCGGTCTCGCCGGCGCGAGCCCGACATGACAATTTCGTCATGTCCGTTCGCGCCCTGGCGGTAAGCTTATGACGTTCCTAGCTAATGCCGATTGAGCGAAAGCCGCGGCGAAATCGCCCGCGCAATTGCGCGGGTTTGGCCAAGGGGTTACAAGTTCGCGGGGCGGGAATTTTCCAGTCAACGGAACCATAGGCCGATGAGCGTGCAAACCGGGACCAAACGGAAGGAAGGCGGATTTGCCGAAACGGTACGGGTGATTTTCCACGCCCTGATCATCGCGCTGGTCATCCGCACCTTCCTGTTTCAGCCCTTCAATATTCCGTCCGGTTCGATGATTCCGACGCTTTTGGTCGGCGACTACCTGTTCGTGTCCAAATACTCCTACGGCTACACCCATTACTCGCTGCCGTTCTCGCCGCCGGTTTTCAGCGGCCGCATCATCGGCCGGCCGGTCGGCCGCGGCGACGTCGTCGTGTTCCGCCTGCCGAAGGACGACTCGACCGACTACATCAAGCGCGTCATCGGGCTTCCGGGCGACCACATCCAGATGATCGACGGCGTGCTCAACATCAACGGCGTGCCGGTCAAGCGCGAGCGCGTCGACGATTTCGTCACTGACGATGACGGCGCGGCGCAGCGCGTCAAGCAGTTTCGCGAGACGCTGCCGAATGGCGTGACCTACACCACGCTCGATCTCACCGACAACGGCTTCTACGACAACACCCAGGTCTACACCGTGCCGCCCGAGCATTATTTCATGATGGGCGACAACCGCGACAACTCGACCGACAGCCGCGTGCTCAGCGCCGTCGGCTACGTGCCCTACGAGAACATCATCGGCAGGGCGCAGATCATATTCTTCTCCATCCGCGATGGCGCCCACGCCTGGGAAGCGTGGCGCTGGCCGTGGACGGTGCGTTGGAACCGCTTGTTCACCCTGGTGCGATGAGCACAAGGGGCAAAAGCAAACCAGTCGCTGCGCCGCAAGAGCCGTCTGCTGTTGAGGTCGCCCCGCCGGCGGCCGCCCCGGGTGCTGTAGCAGATAAACAGAAAGATCCCCGTCGTCGCCGTCGTCGCGGCGACGGTTCGCTCGAGGAGCGCATCGGCTACCGCTTCAGCGACGCGGCCCTGCTCGACAGCGCGCTCTCGCATATTTCGGCGCTGAAAGGCGCGCGCAACCGCGCCGCCAGCTATCAGCGGCTCGAATTCCTCGGCGACCACGTGCTCGGCCTGGTGATTTCCGACATGTTGTTCCGCGCCTTCCCGAAAGCCGACGAGGGCGAGCTGTCGCGCCGCCTTGCCGATCTGGTGCGCAAAGAGACCTGTGCCGAAATCGCCCGCGCGATCAATCTCGGCACGGCGATCCGGCTCGGCTCCTCGGAAGCCAATGCCGGCGGCCGCACCCGGCCGGCGATCCTCGCCGATGTCTGCGAGGCGCTGATCGGGGCGGTCTATCTGGACGGCGGATTTCCGGCCGCCGAAGGACTGGTCGGGCGGCTGTGGGAAGCGCGCATGCGCACGACTGCGCAGCCGCTGCGCGATCCAAAAACCGTGCTGCAGGAATGGGCGCAGGCGCGCGGCCTGCCGACGCCTGCCTATCGTGAAGTCGCGCGTTCCGGCCCCGATCACGATCCGGAGTTTCGCGTTGCCGTGCAGCTTCCCAAGCTCGCCCCCGCCGAAGGCTCCGGCCGCTCCAAGCGCGCCGCCGAGCAGGCCGCCGCCGCCGCCATGATGGCGCGCGAGGGCGTCAAGACCGACCGCGCCAATGGTTGAGCCGGCGGCGCCAGCCACGCGCTGCGGCTTCGTCGCCCTGATCGGCGCGCCGAATGCCGGCAAGTCGACGCTGCTCAACGCGCTGGTCGGCGCCAAAATCTCCATCGTCACGCCCAAAGTGCAGACCACCCGCGCGCTGATCCGCGGCATCGCCATCGAAGGCCCCGCGCAACTCATCTTCGTCGACACGCCCGGCATTTTCGCGCCACGCCGCCGGCTCGACCGCGCCATGGTCGGCAGCGCCTGGGGCAGCACGCACGACGCCGAAGTCGTCGCTTTGCTGATCGACTCGCACAAGGGCGTGCAGGAGGACGAGGAAGCGATCTTGCGCGGTCTCGGCGACGTCCGCGCGCCCAAAGTGCTGGTGCTCAACAAGGTCGACCTGGTCGAGAAGCGCAAGCTGTTGGCTTTGACGCAAGCGCTCAACGAGCGCGCGGCCGTTCGCCGCGACCTTCATGGTGTCGGCGCGCTCCGGCGACGGCGTCGCCGACCTCAAAAGCTATTTCGCCGCCCATGTGCCGCCCGGGCCGTGGCTCTATCCCGAGGACCAGATCTCGGACGCGCCGCTGCGCCAGCTCGCCGCCGAGATCACCCGCGAAAAACTTTATCTGCGGCTGCATCAGGAATTGCCTTACCAGTCGACGGTGGAGACCGAGGTCTGGAAGGAGCTAAAAGACGGCGCGGTGCGCATCGAGCAGACGATCTATGTCGAGCGCGAAAGCCAGCGCAAGATCGTGCTCGGCAAAGGCGGACAGGCCATCAAGGCCATCGGCGCCGCGGCGCGCACCGACATCGCCGCGGCGATCGAGCACCCGGTCCACCTCTTTCTGTTCGTCAAGGTGCGCGAAGGCTGGGGCGACGATCCCGAGCGCTACCGCGAGATGGGACTGGAATTTCCGCGGGAATGACGGCCTGCGAATCCCGACAAATCGCGCTACATACTATCCATGCAATGGACCGATGAAGGCATCGTGCTCGGCGTCAAGCGCCATGGCGAGACCAGCGTCATTCTCGAACTGATGACGCAGGAGCGCGGCCGTCACCTTGGGCTGGTGCGCGGCGGCGCCGGCACGCGGCTGCGCGGCGTGCTGCAGCCGGGTAATTCGCTGCGCGCCACCTGGCGGGCGCGGCTCGACGATCATCTCGGCAATTACGCGGTCGAAGGCATCAATCTGCGCGCCGCGGCTTTTCTCGGCGCCGCGCACGCGGTGCATGGCGTCACGCATCTGGCGGCGTTGTGCCGGCTCCTTGCCGAGCGCGAGCCGCATGCCGGCATCCATCACGCGCTCGAAACCATCCTCGATGCGCTCGACGATCCTGCCGCAGTGGCGCCCATGATCGCGCAATTCGAGCTGGTCTTCCTCGCCGAGCTTGGCTTCGGCCTCGATCTGTCGTCCTGTGCCGCGACCGGCACCAAGGACGATCTGATTTATGTCTCGCCCCGGTCCGGCCGCGCGGTGTCGCGCGTGGCCGGCGAAGCTTACCGCGACAAGCTCATGCGGCTTCCCGATTTTCTGCACCGGGAGGGCGAGCCGGCTTCCACCGCCGATGTCGCCGATGCGTTTGCGCTTGACCGGATTTTTTCTCGATCGCCACGCCTTCGCGCCGCGCGGGCTTCATCTGCCGGATGCGCGGGCGCGCTTTGTCGCAGCCGTCCTTGTTCGCGCTGGCGAGCCGCGCTACCCCTCTCCGCCATGAACAAGAAAGTGATTCCCCCGGAACCCGGGGACATCCAGGAGGTCGCGCTGCGCGAGGCGCTGGAGGAGCGCTACCTCGCCTATGCGCTCTCCACCATCATGCATCGCGCTCTGCCCGATGCGCGCGACGGCCTCAAACCGGTGCATCGCCGCATCCTTTACGGCATGCGGCTGCTGCGCCTCGATCCCGGTTCGACGTTCAAGAAATCGGCCAAGATCGTCGGCGACGTGATGGGCAATTTCCATCCGCACGGCGATCAGGCGATCTATGACGCGCTGGTGCGGCTGGCGCAGGATTTCTCCTCGCGCTATCCGCTGGTCGACGGCCAGGGCAATTTCGGCAACATCGACGGCGATAACGCCGCCGCCTACCGCTATACCGAAGCGCGGCTGACCGAAGCGGCGCGGCTTGTTGCTCGACGGCATCGACGAAGACGCCGTCGATTTCCGCCCGAACTACGACGGCGTGTCGCAGGAGCCGGTGGTGCTGCCGGCGGCATTCCCCAACCTTCTTGCCAACGGCTCGCAAGGCATCGCGGTCGGCATGGCGACGGCGATCCCGCCGCACAACATCGCCGAACTGTGCGACGCGGCGCTTCATCTGATCGAACACGCCGAATGCGCGCAGCCGCACGCTGCTCAAATACGTGCCCGGGCCCGATTTCCCGACCGGCGGCCTGGTGGTCGATTCGGCCGAGACGATCGCGGAAGCCTACACGACCGGGCGCGGCTCGTTCCGGCTGCGCGCGCGCTGGAAGACCGAAGACACCGGCCGCGGCACCTATCTGATGGTGGTCACCGAAATCCCCTGGCAGGTGCAGAAGATGCGGCTGGTCGAGCGCATCGCCGAACTGATGAACGAGAAGAAGCTGCCGCTGGTCGCCGACATGCGCGACGAATCCGCCGAGGACGTGCGCCTCGTGTTCGAGCCGCGCTCGCGCAGCGTCGATCCCGGCGCTGATGATGGAGAGCCTGTTCAAGCTCACCGAGCTGGAAAGCCGCATCCCGCTGAACATGAACGTGCTGCTGCGCGGCCGCATCCCGAAGGTGGTCGGCCTCGCCGAAGTGCTGACCGAATGGCTCGACGCACCGGCGCGAGGTGCTGCTGCGCCGCTCGCGCTATCGGCTCAGCCAGATCGAGCACCGGCTCGAAGTGCTGGGCGGCTATCTCGTCGCCTATCTCAACCTCGACAAGGTCATCAAGATCATCCGCACCGAGGACGAGCCGAAGCCGGTGTTGATGAAGACGTTCAAGCTCTCCGACGTCCAGGCCGACGCCATCCTCAACATGCGGCTGCGCAATCTGCGCCGCCTCGAAGAGATGGAAATCCGCCAGGAGGACAAGGACCTGCGCGCGGAGAAGAAATCGATCGAAGATCTGCTGCGCTCGGAAAAGGCGCAGTGGAAGACGATCGCCGGCCAGATCCGCGAGGTGCGCGACAGGTTCGGTGCCAAGACGCCGCTCGGCAAGCGCCGCACCGGTTTCGCGCGAAGCGCCCGAGCACGACGAGGCCGCGATCGAGGAAGCCTTGGTCGAGCGCGAGCCGGTCACGATCGTCGTCTCCGAGAAGGGCTGGATTCGCGCGTTGCGCGGCCAGGTCGCCGACCTGTCCAGCCTGGCATTCAAGACCGACGATGGCCTCAAGCTGGCGTTCTTTGCCGAGACCACGTCGAAGCTTCTGATCTTCGCCACCAATGGCCGCTGCTACACCATCGAGGCGGCGAAGCTGCCGGGCGGGCGCGGCCACGGCGAACCGATCCGGCTGTTCATCGAGCTCGAGCAGGAAGCCGACGTGATCGCGGTGTTCCGCCACGAAGGCGGGCGCAAGCTCATCGTCGCGAGCAAGCAGGGCAGGGGATTCATCGTTCCCGAGGACGAGTGCGTCGCCAATACGCGCAAGGGCAAGCAGGTGCTCAACGTCACGCCGCCCGATGCGGCGCGCGCCATCGCGCCGGCGGTGGGCGAACTCGTGGCGGCGATCGGCGACAACCGCAAGCTGGTCGTTTTTCCGATCGACCAGGTGCCGGAAATGACGCGCGGCCGCGGCGTGCGGCTGCAGCGTCACAAGGACGGCGGGCTCTCCGACATCAAGACGTTCGAGGCGGAGAAGGGTTTGACCTGGACCGATTCCGCCGGCCGGGTTTTCACGCTCTCGCTCAAGGAGCTCGCCGACTGGCGCGGCAATCGCGCCGACGCCGGCCGCCTCGCGCCGAAAGGATTTCCGAAGAGCAACAAATTCAACGGCGGGACCAACGGGCGAGGTGCGAACGGCGAATAGCGGCACACGCCGTCTTCAATCGCTAGTCCTATTCGTTATTCCCTATCGCCGCCGGCCGAACACCGACGCCAGCTCCGCCGGCATGCCGCCGATGCGGCCCTCGCGCATCGAGGCGATGATGACGCAGAGCAAACAGACGACATAGGGCAAACAGGCGATCAAGTAGGGCGACAGTGTCAGCCCGCCGGCCTGCAGCCGCAACGTTGCGGCCTCGCTCAGTCCGAAAATCAGCACCACCGGCAGAACGAAGAACGGATTCCAGCGCGCGACGATCACCAGGCCGACCGCGACGAAGCCGCGGCCTTTGGTCATATCGTTCGCCCACGTTTGTGTGTAGTCGACCGACAAGATGGCGCCCGCGAACCCGGACAAAAGGCCGCCGACGAGAATGCCTTGGAGCTGGACCAGAAGTGGCGCCAAGCCGATGGCGCGGGCGGTCTCGAACGACTCGCCGACGATGCGCCAGTTCAACCCGGTACTGGTGCGATAGAGCCAGAGACCGACGACCGCAACCAGCACCAACGCCGCCGGCGCCATCGGCGTAAGCTGGGTGAGAATGGGCCCGAGCAGCGGTACGTCGGCGATTGTGGGTCCGCCGAGCACCCCAAGGCCCGTCACTTTGCCGCCGATGAAAGCGCGGCCGAAATAGGATGTGAGGCCCAGCCCGAGCGTCCATACGGCAATGCCGCTGCCGATCTGATTGGCGCCGCACGCCAGACAGAGAATTGCGTGCACGCCGGACAGCAAAAAGCCGGCGCCGGCGCCGGCGGCAAAGCCGATCAGCGGGTCGCCGGTGACGGCGGCCACCGCAAAGCCGGCACACGCGCCGCCCAGCATCTGACCTTCAACCCCGAGATTGATGATGCCGACGCGCTGCGTCAGCGTTTCCCCCAATGTCACCAGCAAAAGTGGCGTCGACGACCGCAGCATCGCGGCCGTCCATTGCCCGACGGCGGCCAAATCATCCATTGAAGTCATCCACGATGGGCCTCGCGCCGCGCCGCTAGACCGCTCGCGGCCAGGGCGGAAGCGAACAACAATCCCTGCAGCACGGTGGCGCTGGCGCTGGGGATTTTGCTGTAAAGCTGCAGCGCATCGCCGGCCGCGATCAGGCCGCCGATCAGTATGGCAATCGGCACCGCGCGCAGAAAATGCTGGCCCGAGAGCCATGCCACGAGGAAGCCGGTCAGCCCGTACCCGACCGACAGCCCGGACTGCAGCCGTCCCTGGATCGCCGACGTTTCACAGATGCCGGCAAAGCCGGCCAGCGCGCCGCCCAAAGCCATCACGATCAAGGCGCTTCGCGCAAACCGCAGCCCGACCATGGCGCCGACCTTGCGGTTGCCGGCGAGAATCTTGAGTTCAAGTCCCCACCGCGTGTGCGTTACTGCGATGTGCAATATGACCGCGGCGATCAGCGCGACGATGAATCCGAGATGGACGCGCGTGCCAAAAAGGCTCGGCACCGTCGCCGCCGGCGGAAACTGAATTGTCGCCGGCCAGCCGAGGCTGGCCGGATCCTTCCAGGCGCCGTAGACCGCATAGTTTACGAGCAGAATGGCGATGTAGTTCAGGAGCAGGGTCGATATCGTTTCATTGACGTCGAAGCGGGCGCGCAATACGCCCGCGAGGCCGCTCCAAATCGCGCCGCCTGCGGCACCCAGAGCCAGCATCGCCGGCAGCAACGCGAACATGGGCGCCGCCGGGATAATTCACCACAATCGCCGTGCCGAGCAGCGCGCCGAGATAGAGCTGGCCTTCCCCACCGACGGTGATGAGACCGAGCCGCGCCGGCAATATCACGGCGAGCGCGCAGAGCAGGATCGGCGTTGCTTTGACCAGACTCTCGGAGATCGAATAATTATCGCCGAACGCATAACCGACCATCGTCGCCAGCGTCACCAACGGCGGCCGGCCGATGGCGAGAAGAAACATCGAGGCCAGCACCAGAAACAGGGCGGCGCCGGCAATCCCATAGATGATGCGTGGCGCAAGGCGGCCGTTCACGCCGCGTCTCCGCGATCGTGTCGCGATCCGTCCCGCGATCCATGCCCGCCATCCAGCGGCCGATCATCTGGCGGTTCGCTTCGTCGCGCCGGACAATTCCGGCAAAGCTGCCGCCATGGATCACCGCGACGCGGTGCGCATAGGCCAAAAGGTCGTCCAGCTCTTCCGAGATCCAGACGACGCACGCGCCATCGGCCGCCTGCTCGAACAAATTCCGATAAACGGCTTGGGTGGCCAGAACGTCGAGGCCCATCGTCGGATAGCTGGCAACGACCAGGCGATGCGCGTCGGAAAGCTCGCGCGCAATGACGAGCTTTTGCAGATTGCCGCCGGACAGTGCGGCTGCCGGAAGCGCCGGACGCGGCGGCCGGACATCGAAGCGCGCGATCAGCGCGTCGGCGCGGGTCGTGATGGCACCCCGGCGCGGAAATAGCGGCAGCTTGCGTACCTGCCGCAGCGCGAGGTTGAGGCCGAGATCGAGATCGGCGACAACGGCGTTGTCGAGCGGGCGCTCCGGAATGTAGGCGACGTCGTCTGGGATCGCGCCATCAGCGTCGCGATTGGCGATGCTCACGCCGCCGAGCACGATGTCGCCGGTCGCGATCGGCGCAAGCCCCGCCAGCGCCTCCGCCAGCGCGTACTGCCCATTGCCGGAAACGCCTGCGATGCCGAGAATTTCGCCCGACGTCATCTCGAAAGAGATGTCGCGGATGTGCGTTCCCTGGGCGACGGCGGATATGCTGCGCACTTGCAAAGCGGGCAGGGCGCCGGCGGCGAATGCCGGAGCCTGAAGTGGGGCGAGCCGGTCGCGACCGACCATCGCGCCGACGAGCTGCTCGGACGTCCGTTCGCTTGCCGTCGCGCGATCCACGACGCGGCCGCCGCGCATGACCACGACGCGATCGGCGCAGGCGGCGACGTCGACGAGCTTATGGGTGATCAACACCACCGCCTTGCCTTCCCCCACCAGCGAGCGGATGAAACCGTAAAGCCGCTCGGCCTCAGCCGGCGTCAGCACCGAGGTCGGCTCGTCAAGGATGACGACGCGGGCGTTGAGGTTGAGCACCTTGGCAAGCTCGACAAGCTGTCGTTCGCCGACGGCGAGATCGCGTACCGGGCGCACCGGATCGAGGTTCGGCGCAAGCCGCTTGAGCCAATGCAGCGCGGCCTTGACCCGCGCGCTGCCTCGGCGTTGCAGCCAGGGGGCGTGCGGGAACGCCGCGAGCAGGTTTTCCAGAACCGACAGCGCCGGCACCAACGAGAATTGTTGGAACACCATGCCGATGCCGCTGGCCATGGCCTCGCGCGGCGACGCGAAAGTCACCAGCCTGCCGTCGATACGAATTTCGCCGGCGTCGGCGTGATAGAAGCCGTAGAGCACTTTCATCAATGTGCTCTTGCCGGCGCCGTTTTCGCCCAGCAGCGCCAGCACTTCGCCCGAGCGAATTTCAAGATCGACATTGTCGTTGGCGATCACGGCGCCGAATTGCTTGCGGACGCCGGACATGGTGACCAGGGCGGGTGACATCCCCTATCCTAGAGCGAAGATGCCATCGACTTCGACAGCCGCGCCGCGCGGCAAATTGGCGACCCCGACGGCGGTCCGGGCATGGGTGCCGTTGGCCCCGAACAATTCGTGCATGAGATCGGATGCGCCGTTGATGACCTGGGGAATTTCGTTGAATTGCGGGGTGCAATTGACAAAGCCGCCGAGCCGCACGCAGCCGCTGACGGCATCGAGCGTCCCGCCGCAGGCTGCTTTCAGCGCCGCGATCAGGTTAAGACCACAAACGCGCGCGGCCTCCTGGCCCTCGGTGAGGTCATAGTCCACCCCGACACGGCCGACGTAGCGGACGACGCCGTTCCATTCGCAAACCTGTCCGGCCAGGAACACGAGATTTCCGCATCGTCGGAACGGGACGAAATTGGCGACCGGGACAGGAACGCGCGGCAGTTCGATCGCCAGCGCCGAAAGTCGCGCGTCAACAGAGTCGAAATCGGCGGTCGTCGGCATGACCCGATCACGGCCTTGCGGACGCGCCGAGCGCCGCGAGCAAGGCCGCCGAGCGCGTGACGAAGCCGAAAAGGAGTTTCACGTTGTAGAGCACGGCCTGCACGCAATATTCGGGTGACGTGGTCGCGGTCGCGTCCTCGATCAGAACGGTGTCGTAACCGAGGAAGCTCGCATCTTCGAGCGTGGTCATGACGCATTGGTCCATGTTCACGCCGCCGATGAACAGCGTTTTGATGCCCAGATTGCGCAAAATGGCGTCGGTCTCCGTGTCCCAAAAGGCGCTGAACCGGTGCTTGATGATCTGCACATCGCCTTCGCCGGGATTGATCTCATCGACGACCTGCGCGCCCCAGCTTCCCAGTTTGATGACCTCCGAGCGCGTGCCCGGCACTTGCTGAGCAAGTCCAGGCTCGTCGCCCTTCGGATTATGGGCGTGCCGCAGCGACGGACTGATATTCAGAAGATCTTTTCGCACGCCCCAATTGACCCAGATCACCGGGATCCCGCTGTCGCGGAATGCGCCGATCAGCGTGAGTAGCGGCTTGATCGGTTTGCGGTTCGGCGAAATGTCGATGCCGCGGCTGTGCAACCAGCCGCCTTCGGTGCAGAAATCGTTCTGCATGTCGACGATGAGCAACGCCGATTTGGCGGCGTCGACCACGATGTCCTGCGGTTCGGCGGTAATCGCCGTCGGCCGCGCCGGCGGCGCCGGACGGGTCATGTCGACCGCGCCGGGAGTGACCAGCCACGATTGTCCCGGACGCGCCCCCATCTCGACCGGCTTTGGCGGCTTTGCGGTAACGTTCATGGCTGGCCTCCTTGTCGAAGCTGCGCTGCTGTGCGCACCCGTCCTATTTGGTCGCGCCGGTGACGCCCTTGACCAGATAGTCCATGGTCTCGACCTGCTCCATCGACAGCTTCTTGCCGGCCGGCACCACCACGGTGCCGTCCTGCTTGGCGATCGGGCCGTCCCAGATCGATTTCTTGCCGGAAATGATATCGGCTTTGAGCGCAAGAACTTCCTTGCGCACATCCTCGGGCACGGCGGCGCCAAACGGATCGAGCACGACGTTGCCGCTGCCAAGGTCGCCGCGCATGTTCGACGGCTTCCAGGTCCCGGCTTTGATCGCCTTGATCTCCTCGACCATCATTGGACCCCAGTCCCACGACACGCCGGTCAGCAGGGCCTTCGGCGCCCGATCGTGAATGTCGACGTCCTTGCCGATCATGAAGATGCCGCGCTTTTCCGCGGCCTGCGCGATAGTGATCGGGCTGTCGACTTGCTCGGCGATGACGTCGATGCCGAGATCGGCAAAGGCATTGGTCGCTTCGGTTTCCTTCTGCGGCTCCCACCAGCCGCCATTCCAGACCACCGTCGTCGTGATGCTCGGATTGACCGATTGAGCGCCGAGCGTAAAGGCGTTTACCGAACGCATCAATTGCGGGATTTGAAACCCGCCCTGGAAACCGAGTTTGCCGCTTTTGCTCACATGAGCGGCGGTCACGCCGGCGAGATACATGCCGGCGTCGCTGTCAGCCCAATAGGTGCCGACGTTTTTCGATGTCTTGAGACCGCCGGCGTGCAGAATGGTCACGTCCGGGTGCTTCTCGCCGACCTTGATGGCGTAATCCAGATAGCCGTAGCTGGTGGCGAAGATGATCTTGTGGCCGCCGGCGATCAGCCGTTCCATGACGCGCTCCACCTCGGCGGTTTCGGGAATGAGCTCGAAGGCGGTGGTGGTGACGCCGGGCATGTGCTTTTCGACGTATTGGCGGCCCAAATCCATCGACGTGTTGTAGCCATAGTCGGCCGCGGGGCCGACATAGATGAAGCCGACCTTGTCCTCGGCCGTTGCCGGCGTGGCGAGCGCCGCTGCACCAAACAAGGCGAGCGCGGCGAAGCGAACTGGAAACCCCAGAACTGGAAACCCCATGGTCACCTCCTGCTGAGATGCGGCGTCGGTCGCACGCATAAGTAAGTGTTTATTTACCAAGCAAGGAGCGTGCCAGCGGGCCCGCCAATTCCGACCGCGCCGAGCGGTTTCCAAACCGGCTGATAAGGCAAAGGAATTTTCGGCGTCCACCGGATCGCGGGTTTCGGAAGGCAGCAACGAGGCGCGGCGCTTGAATAGAAATTGTGCAGGCGGTGACCAAAAGATGCGAAACGTCAGGCGCGGTCGCGGCGCAGAAAGCACAGGACCATCTCCCTGGCGTAGCGCTTATGCACGGCCTGCCAGTCCTCTATCAAAAGATCGGATCGGAAAATGACCGACAGGGTATGGGCGTTTGAGCGGTGAAAATAGGCGAAGCCGACCATGATCACGTATAGCTGCAGCGCATCGATGCCGCGGCGGAAGTCTCCTTCCTTCTCGCCCCGGCGCAACAATTCGTCGATGAGCCTGATGAGCGGGGAGGCGATGATCGGCGTCTTCACCGACCGTTTCAGGAAACGCGCTTTGAGCAAATTCTCACCGCTGAGCAGATGGATCAACTCAGGGTGGCCGCCAAAGTGCTCGTAGGTGAAATCGAACAACTGCATCATGCCGTCGATCGGAGCGACGTGAGCGACGTCGAGCTTGAGCTCCTCGGTCCGAAGCTCGCCGAGCACCTGCTCGAGCACGGCGATGTAAAGGTGATCCTTGCCGCCGAAATAGTGGTAGATCATGCGCGGATTGGCTCGCGACAATCGGCAGATCACGTCGATCCGCGCGCCGCTATATCCCTTTTCCGAAAATTCGGCGATGGCGACGCGCAGAATGCGCTCGCGGGTGTTCTCGGCCGGGGCACTGGCGCGCGCCTTGCCCGGCCGACGCTTTTTGTCGCCGGCCCTGCCCGGGTGGCGACTGATTTTGGAAGGCGCCTCGCTGCAGCAGGAAAGTCGGATGGTGAAGCTACCATTGGCGCCGCCGACATCTCCGTGAAGCATCGGTGCCTAGTAGGCGCCGGCGCCGCGGCCAAAGCTGCTACTCCACCCGCGCCCAGCCGTCCGGCGTGAGCCGCTCCTGCGGCAGGAAGCGGCTCTTGTAATCCATCTTGCGCGAGCCGCGCACCCAATAGCCGAGATAGACGTAGGCGAGCCCCATGCTTTGCGCGCGGGCGATGTGGTCGAGGACCATGAAGGTGCCGAGCGAACGCGCACCTTCATCGGGCTCGAAGAACGAATAGACCATCGACAGACCGTCGGCGAGCACGTCGGTTAAGGCGACCGCGATGAGGTCGCCCCGTCCGGCCGCCGATGAGCTTGGCTCGCGCCGCCGATACTCGATGATGCGCGTCTCGATGTGGCTGTCCTCGACCATCATGGCATAGTCGAGCACGGTCATGTCGGCCATGCCGCCGTCGCGGTGGCGCGAATCCAGATAGGCGCGGAAGATCGAATACTGCTCGGAGGTCGGCACCGCGATCTTCATCTCGCCGCCGATATCGGCGTTGCGGTTCATGATGCGCCGCATGCTGCGGGTAGGGTCGAATTCCTTGGCGACGACGCGGACCGACACGCAGCAGCGGCAGCCCTCGCAGGCCGGCCGGTAGGCGATCGATTGGCTGCGCCGAAAGCCGCCTTGGGTGAGGATATTGTTAAGCTCGCCGGCGCGTTCGCCGACCAGGTGGGTAAAGACTTTGCGCTCCTCCTTGCCGCCCAGATAGGGGCAGGGCGAGGGGGCTGTTAGATAAAATTGCGGCGTATCGCGGGAGTGCTGGGTCAATGCTGGGTCACTTTGCCGTACTGGCCGATCGGCCTCCTGCAGCCGAGTCTGCCCGGCCAAGTGCTAGATTGCCCGAGAATGTCGGTACGTCAAAGAGCCATTTCCAGCCCCTGATGGGCCGCGCTTTGGCGGGCGGTTTCGCCGCGGCGCGGAATTGAAAGGCCCGAATCGGTCATCGATGCGGCGGCCGCGTAGCCGCCGCAAGGCCGCGACCAACATTGTAACCGCCGCGGAAATAGGGAAAAAGGGCCGGCCATGGTGACCCTTGCCGACATCGAGACGGCCCGCCGTACCATTGCGGGTCATGTGTTGCGCACGCCGATCCTGGCGGCGCCGCCGCTATCGGCGCTGACCGGCGCGGATGTTTTCGTCAAATACGAGAATTTGCAGGTCACCAATTCGTTCAAGGAGCGCGGCGCCTGCGTCAAGCTCGCCGCGCTTACCGCCGACGAGCGCCGCCGCGGCGTCATTGCCATGTCTGCCGGCAATCATGCCCAGGCGGTGGCTTATCACGCGCGGCGGCTGCACATCCCGGCGACCATCGTCATGCCGGTGACGACGCCGTTCGTGAAGATCAAGGCGACCGAGACGCTCGGCGCGACCGTCGTCCTCGACGGCGAGACGGTGGCGGAAGCGCAAACGCGCGCCGAAGCGATCGCGTCGGCGCAGAATCTCGTGTGGGTTCACCCCTACGACGATCCGCAGATCATCGCCGGCCAGGGCACGATCGCGCTTGAAATGCTCGAAGACTGTCCCGAACTCGACGTGCTGGTGATCCCGATCGGCGGCGGCGGACTGGTGTCCGGCTGCGCCATCGCGGCGCGGGCCAAAAAGCCGTCGATCGACATCGTCGGCGTCGAGGCCGCGCTCTATCCCTCGATGTGGAACGCGATCAACCGATGGCCATCGGCCGTGCGGCGGCGCGACGCTTGCCGAAGGCATCGCGGTGACCAATGTCGGCAAGCTGACGCTGCCGATCGTGCGCGACTGCGTGCAGCGACATCGTGCTGGTCGACGAGGCGTTGATCGAGCGCGCCGTCAACGCCTTCCTCACGCTGCAGAAGACGATGGCGGAAGGCGCCGGCGCCGCCGGACTGGCCGCCATGCTCGCCGAGCCGCAAAGATTCCGCGGCCGCAAGGTCGGCCTGATCCTCTGCGGCGGCAATATCGATCCGCGCATCCTCGCCTCCATCATGGTGCGCGAACTCGAGCGCGCCGATCGCATCGTGTCGTTCCGCCTCACCATTCCCGATCGCCCGGGGGTTTTGGGCCAGATCGCCACCAAGCTCGGCGCGTTCGGCGCCAACATTTTGCGCGTCGACCATCACCGGCTGTTGCTCGACGTTCCCGCCAAGGGCGCCAAGCTCGACGTCACCATCGAGACGCGCGACGCCGCCCATGCCGAGGAGATTTTTCGCGCCTTCGCCGCCGCCGGCTATCAGCCGGTTCACATGCCAAGCGGCACGGCGCTGGAGTGAGGCAAATCCGTCGCGGGTGGCGAATAGCGAATAGCGAATAGCGAATAGCGAATAGCTAGCGAATAGCGAATAGCGAATAGCGAACTAACCGGACGACCTCTATTCGCTACTCCCCATTCGCCATTCGCCCGCCTTCGCTATTCGCTGCGCTCAATGGAACAGATTCTGAATGAACTCGATCGGGCTGGCGCTCGGGGTTTCCGCCGTCGCGCCGGCGCCGGCGGCATCCGGCCGCGGCCGCGGCATCGGGACGTTCGATGGCGCCATGTCGGCGGTGCGCACCATGCCGGCATCGCGCGGCCGATGTCGCGGCAGCGGAATTGGTCCGGACAGCGGCGCCGCGGCAGGCAGTGCTTCGGCGCCCGTCTCAGTGGCCTCCGGTTGCGCCGCGGCGACGCCGCCGATGCTGCCTGGTGTGGCATTGTCGGGCGCGGCGAGCGGGGAGGGCGGGAAAACGTCGGTTGCTCGCGGCGCCATCGCCGGTCGCGGCGCCATCGTCGGCGCGGCCGACAGGTCCGCCGTCCGCGACGCGCTTTGCATAGCTGCGCCCGCGTCGCCTTCCGGAGCACGATCGGCCAGCAGCGATCCCTTCGGTGCCGCGGAGGGGTCGCGGGCGTCGCTCGCTGGCGCCGCTGATTGATTCGCGGCCTTGGCCTGCATCGCCGCCTGCAATTGAGCGGTGCCGTCCGGCGTCGCCGTGCCGGCCGGCACGTTGATCGAGGCCGTCGACGCGAGTTGATGGAAGGTCGGGATTTTTGGCGGCCCGACATAGGTCCGCACGAATGCCGTAATCGTCCACAAGACCACCGGTACAGCGGTGATCACGCCGACCAGGATGATGATCCGGCGCAATAGCGGCACATAGTGCCGGAATTCGTCGTCGTCCTCACTCATGACACGTCCGCCTTCGTTGTTTGGTCCCAGGCGGGGACGGAAATTTATACGCCGCCCTTCTTCAGTTTCTCCGCTATCCTCATCGCGAAATAGGTCAGCACGCCGTCGGCGCCCGCCCGTTTGAACGCGATCAGGCTTTCGGTCATTGCTTTGTCACCCTCCAGCCAGCCGTTCCCCGCGGCGGCCATGATCATCGCATATTCGCCGGAGACTTGGTAGGCAAAGGTGGGCATCCCGAACGCCTCTTTTACCCGGTACAGGATGTCCAGATAGGGCATGCCCGGCTTGACCATGACCATGTCGGCGCCCTCGGCGATGTCGAGCTCCACTTCGCGCAACGCCTCGTCGGTGTTGGCCGGGTCCATCTGATAGGTGCGCTTGTCGCCGATCAGGGTGGCGCTGGAGCCGACGGCGTCGCGGAACGGTCCGTAAAAGGCCGACGCATATTTGGCCGCGTACGCCATGATCTGGACGTCGCCGAAGCTTTTGGCGTCGAGCCCTTCGCGAATCGCGCCGACCCGGCCGTCCATCATGTCGGATGGGGCGACGATATCGCAGCCGGCTTCGGCCTGGACCAGCGCCTGGCGGACCAGCACCGCGACGGTCTCGTCGTTGAGGATGACGCCGTCGCGGATCAGGCCGTCGTGGCCGTGGCTGGTATAGGGATCGAGCGCCACGTCGCAGAGGATGCCGATGTCCGGCACTTCTTGTTTGATGGCGCGAATCGCCCGGCAAACCAGGTTTTCGGCGTTGAGTGCCTCGGAGCCGGTATCGTCGCGCTTGTCCGGATCGGTATAGGGAAACAGGGCGAGGCAGGGGATGGCCAGCTTGGCGGCGCGTTCCGCCGCGCGCACCGCCTGATCGACCGAGAGCCGCTCGACGTCGGGCATCGACGTAACCGCGGCGCGGACATTCGTGCCATCGACCACGAACAGCGGCCAGATCAGATCGTCGACGGTCAAGACATGCTCGCGAACCAGGCGCCGCGCCCACTCGGCGCGGCGGTTGCGGCGCGGCCGGATGGCGAGATCGAGCCGATGCTCGCTCGGGGCGTCGCTCTCGACGGGCGAGGGGCGGACGCGCTCAAGCGGTCGGCCGAATTTGATCGCCATAAACTGCACTCCGTGCTGGCTCGCTGTTACTCTTAGCGGCTCCGGCTTGGGCTTGCCACCGCCACGCCATGGGGACGCGGCATTGACTCCGGCCCACGGCGAATGTCAAAGCCCGCCCTGCCATGAGCGATCAAACCCATAAAAATCCAACCCGGCCGAGCGACCTGCTCGAGCCGGTCCACGCCGGCAAAACCGCAAATGCTTCAGGCTCATGGGCCGAGTATCTCGTCCTTTTCCTGCGCATCATGGCAGGCGTGTCGCTGCTCAAGGGGCTCTACCACTGGGCGCAGGTCTGCGGCATCGGCGTATCCGCCGACGGCGGTTTTGAGGCCCACACCATGGCCTGGCAGACGGCAACCGTGTTCTTCGCCGTGATCGACCTCGTCGCCGCGGTCGGGCTATGGCTCGCTGCCGCGTGGGGCGCGGTGGTGTGGCTTACCGCGGTCGTATCCATGGCCGTGGTCGAAGTGTTCTTCCCGCAAGTCTATGGCGGCAGCATCTACATCGTTCTGATCGAAACGACGCTGCTTGCTGTCTATCTGTGGCTTGCGATCTTCGCCGCGCGCGAGCAGCCGAAGTGACAGCGCGCCCGCGCCCATGCAGCAGATTTCCGCCTATATCCTGACCTTCAACGAAGCCGAAAAAATCAAAGCCGCGATCGAGACGGTATTCTGGGCCGACGAGATCGTGGTGGTCGATTCCGACAGCACCGACGGCACGCCGGACATCGCCACGAGCCTCGGCGCGCGCGTCGTTCAGGTGCCGTTCAACGGGTTCGGCGATTTGCGCAATCAGGCCGTCGAGGCCTGCCGGTACGATTGGATCTTCAGTCTCGACGCCGACGAGCGCTGCACCGAAGCGGTGCGCGACGAGATCCTCGCCATTCTGGCCGGACCGGCGCGCCACGATGTCTACCGCGTGCCGCGCCGCAACTATTTTATGGGCCGCCGCATCCGCGGCTCCGGATGGTATCCGAATTTCCGCCAGCCGCAGCTCTTCCGCAAGGGCTGCATGCGCTACACGCTCGAGCCGGTCCATGAAGGCTACGAAGCGTTGAGCGCCAAACCCGTCGGCACGCTGCGCAATGCGATCTGGCAGTTTCCGTTCCGCAATCTGGAAGAAGTCATCAGGAAGATGAACCGCTACTCGTCGCTGGGTGCATCGAAGCTCGCGCACAAGCGCGTCTCGATGCCGAGCGCCTTCGGCCACGCGGTATGGGCGTTCCTGAAGCACTACATTTTCAAGATCGGCTTTATCGACGGCTGGGCCGGCTTCGTCATCGCCTTCGGCTATTTCGAGGTCACGTTCTACCGCTATGCCAAACGCTATGAGGCGACTCAGCCATGGGGGCCGCCGCCGAGCGGACCGGTCCGGCGCACGTGAACTTATCGGATTGAATTAGGCGCTTTGTGCCGCGGCTCGTCCGGCGGCCCCCGCGCTACCGATTTCGGCGAGCACGCGCTCCATCCGCTCGATGACTGCACGGGCTGAAACGTTCGCCATGCAGATATGATCGTAGCGGCAGCGGCTGAGCTGGCGCAGAAAACAAGGTGAGCAGGGCACGCCGGCGCGCAACACCGCATCGGCGCGGCCATAGGGCCCGATCCAGATCGGATCGGTCGGGCCGAAAACGCTCACCACCGGGCGGTTGAGCGCGACCGCTAGATGCATCGGCCCGGAATCGTTGGTCACGCTGATGGTCGAGCGGCGAACCAGCGCGGCGAGCTCGGTCAGGGTGGTTTCGCCGGCGACGTCGATGACGCCGGGAGCAAGCCGCGCGACGTCTTCGCAGACGACGCGCTCGCGGCGCGTGCCCATCAGCGCCACGGCAAATCCCTTCTGCAAGAAGTGCCGCGCGACTTCGGCGAACTTGTCGCTGCCCCAGTGCTTGGTTTCCCAGATCGTGCCCGGCGCCATGGTGACGAGCGGCGCGCCCGCGATGTCATGCTGCCGCAGCAGCGCATCGACGCGCGCGCCGGCGGCCGGCGGAACGGGAAAAGAAAAATCCGGCGGACCGTCCTCAAAGCCGAGCATCGGCCCGACGCTGAGATAGCGGTCGACCGCATGCAGATCGAGCGTCGGCACCGGGATGTGATGGGTGTAAGCGAGCCAGCTGCCCTCGCGGGCGCCGTGCCAGGCGTGCTTGCGCGCGTCGGCGGAAAATGTTCGCGGCGAAGCGTCCCAGACCCGCGCCCGCGGCCGGTCGAAGCCGATCCGCACCGGCGCGCCGGTCGCGAGCGCGAACACGGCGGTGCGGAATTGGCCGTGCATGTCGACGACCAGGTCGTAGGCATTGGCGCGCAGCTTGGCGGCGAGCCGGGCGTAGCTGACAAAGGGCGTCAGCGTCCATGGCTTCGACCAATCGTCGCGTGCGAACTCGATGACGTTGCTGATGGCCGGATTGTGCCGCAGCAATTCGGCGATCGCCGGCGTCACCAGCCAATCCACCTGCGCCGCCGGATAGCGCCGCCGCAATTTGTTCAGCACCGGTATGGTGTGAATGACGTCGCCGACGGCCGACAATTTGATCAGCAGAATTTTGCCAAAATCGCGGCTCTTCAGGTCGGCCGAAGGCGAGGTCAAACAATCACTCCTGTCGCGGGCGAATGCCGTGCGGCGTTGTTGATTCTTTAGTGGAGCATGATCTTTTCGGAAAACCGGTTGCCACTTTTCCGGATCATGCTCGCGCTACGCGCGGCCCGGCCGAAGCGTCTGCAGCACGCGCTTGAACGCCGCCGACGTGTGATGGCGCAGCATCGCAATCTGCCGATTGCTTTCCGACGTCAGCCAGTTGAACTGAATGACGCGGCGCTCGCCGGCGAACGGCTCATGGCCGTGCCAGGAATTGTCGCTGCGCTTGAACGCCAGCAGCGTGCCGGCCATCGGCGGCACCTCGGTGATGATGTCGTTGAGATCGTCCGCCGAGCGCAGCAGCCGCAGCCGGCCGCCGGCCTCTTCCCACGACTCGTTCATGTAAATCAACACGGTGATGATCTTTGAGGTCGAATCGGTGTGGATCTTGCCGTCGCGCGCGTCGCAGCGGCCGCGGACCGTGGTCACGGTCGGCCGGTCCGACAGCTCGATGCCGAATTTCCGTTCGAACGCCTCGCGGAACGCATTGCTCTCGAGTTCGTCGAGCAGCGTCTGGAAGGCCGGGCCGAAGCTGACCTGGTCGACGGGAAAGCTGCCCGACGTCGAGATTTTCGGGTAATCGGCGTTGATCGCCGCTAGCCCGGCCGGACTGACGAATCCGGACACGATGAGATGCGGGAACGGCTCCGGCACCAGCGGCGTCTCGCCGAACGCATCAAGTCTCAGATAACCCGGCATTTTTCGCTCTATCCCCGACCGAGCCGGCAAACTAGCACCGCACGGCGGCGGGGTAAATCAAGCGGGCGTTACGGCTGTGGAGGCAGGATCGCCCAGCCAACATGAATTGCACCGTCGCCGCGATGGTACGGCAGATCGAACGGTGCGCCGATCTTGGCGCCCGGCGCGACCGCTGCAAGATTCGGCGGCAAGACATGCGGGTCGCCCTCGGTCCATACGAGCGCGGCGCCGCGCGCGCGCAGATCGGCAAGATCGATCCACGGCGCGTGGTCCGGCAGGCCCTCGATCAAGACGCGCGGTTGCGGGCGCGCCGGCGAATAGTGCGCGACGTTGCCGCCGTCCCACATCGAGCCGATGATGTAGGCGGGTTGCTTTCCGGTCGCCTGCGCGAAGCGCTGCGTGATCGCGGCGGAGAGCAGGTCGCCGGGAAAGAACGCGGCGCGATAGCGATGATCGAAGCGCGGCAGCACCAGATAGTTGGCGCAGAACGCGATAACAAAAATCGCAAACACCACCGCCCAGACCGCGCTGATGCGGATAAACCGCGCACGATCGAGCGCCGCCGGCGCAACGACCACGATCCAGAGGCCGACAAACAGCCACAGCGGAAAGCCCCACATGGCGCTGGTGGCGCGGCCGGTGATCAGCGAAAACACCAAGAGCGTGAGCGCCGGCCCAAACGCCAGGAGGCTGACGATGCGGCGGTCGAAGGCGTCGACCCGCTCGCGGGGCTCCGACTTCGCCGGCGGCCAGAACAGCGGCACGGCGATCAGCAGCGCCGGAAGCAGAAAGATAGTTGCCCGCCGAGGAATTGCAGCGGATGTACGAGATGGTCGAGCATGCCGCTCGGCACGGCGGCGCGCGCTTCGGCGTAACCGAACGGCTGCGAGCCATGCTGCCAGAGCCAAAACAGATTCGGCGCCATCACCGCGAGCGTGACGAGGGCGGCGAGCCACGGCCCGCCTCCGGCCAGCCGGCGGCGCGCCTGCGGATCGAACAGCAAGAACAGCGCGAGCGGCGCGGCGAGGATCACCACAAAATATTTCGCCCACCAGGCAAGCCCGAGCGCGATGCCGAGCAAGATCCAGTAACGCAGGCCGCCCCGTCGCAGCGCGGCATAGAAGGCGAAGCCGGCCAACGCCCAGAACGGCAGCTCGACGACGTTGTGATTGAACTTGACCGCGCTGAGCGTGAAATAGTGCATGCCGTCGATGATCAGGATCGCGGCGAGTGCGCCAAGCGCGCCGACCAGCGGTCGCGCCGTCATCCACACCGCGATGAAAGCGACGATCACCGCTGCTTGCGACAGCGCGTAGAGCGAGGCGTCGACGCCGGTCAGGCGGTAGAGCGACCTCGGCCAGAAACCACGGCAGCGGCGGCAGCTTGTCGTAGCCGAGCTGCCACTCGCGGCCATAGGTCATCGCCTCGATCACGTCGAGCGGCAGGTTGAAATAGATGAGCGAGGGCAGGGCGGTCCAGACCAGCCCGTGCAGCGCCAGGAACCCGGCAAAAACCAGCCGCGGCCGGCGTTCCGCCGCGTCGATCAGTCCGTCCATGGCAATCGCTTCATCGGTCCGGCGTCTCCACGCGGGACGTTGATGCACGACCCGGCCGCAAACTCAAACACTATCCCTCCCCCTTGTGGGGGAGGGGACGGTGGGAGGGTCGGGAGGGAAAATCGCGAGAGGCGACGGTGCACGAGCGCGTTCGTCTAAGCCCCGCGCTCCCTGCCCGACCCCCACCCCTCCCCACAAGGGGGAGGGGAACATGACGCAATCAGCCAGCCTTGCTATTGAGGTTGCAAAGCGTCCGGCGAACCAAGCCAACAGGCGGGGGCAAAAAATGAAGGACATTGTCGACAAGCTCGAAGAGCTCCGCGAGAGCGCGCGCGGCGGCGGCGGCGCGCGGCGCATCGACGCCCAGCACAAGCGCGGCAAATTGACCGCGCGCGAGCGCATCGAGCTCCTGATGGACAAGAACTCGTTCGAGGAGTTCGACATGTTCGTCGAGCACCGCTCCAACGATTTCGGCATGGAGAACGCCAAGATCGCCGGCGACGGCGTGGTCACCGGCTGGGGCACGGTCAATGGCCGCAGCGTCTTCGTCTTCGCCAAGGATTTTACCGTGTTCGGCGGCTCGCTGTCGGAGACGCACGCGCAGAAGATCATCAAGATCCAGGACATGGCGATGCGCGCGCGCGCGCCGATCGTCGGCCTGTTCGATGCCGGCGGCGCCCGCATCCAGGAAGGCGTGGCGGCGCTCGGCGGCTACGGCGAGGTGTTCAAGCGCAACATCATCGCCTCGGGCGTCATTCCGCAGATTTCGGTGATCATGGGCCCGTGCGCCGGCGGCGACGTCTATTCGCCGGCCATGACCGATTTCATCTTCATGGTGCGCGACACGAGCTACATGTTCGTCACCGGCCCCGACGTGGTGAAGACGGTGACCAACGAGATCGTCACCGCCGAGGAATTGGGCGGCGCCTCGGTGCACGCCACCAGATCCTCGATCGCCGACGGCGCCTACGACAACGACGTCGAGTGTCTGTTGCAGATGCGGCGGCTGCTCGATTTCCTGCCGGCGAATTTTTCCGGCGGTGCGCCGGAATGGCCGTCGTTCGACGAGATCGACCGCATCGAGCCGTCGCTCGACTCGCTCGTGCCCGACAACCCGAACAAGCCTTACGACATCAAGGAGCTGATCCTCAAAACCGTCGACGAGGGCGACTTCTTCGAACTGTCGGAGACGTTTGCCCGCAACATCGTCATCGGCTTCGGCCGCATCGCCGGCCGCACCGTCGGCTTTGTCGCCAACCAGCCGATGGTTCTGGCCGGCGTGCTCGATAGTCGACGCCAGCCGCAAGGCGGCGCGCTTCGTGCGCTTCTGCGACGCCTTCAACATCCCGATCGTCACCTTCGTCGACGTGCCGGGATTTTTGCCCGGCACCGCGCAGGAATATGGCGGGCTGATCAAGCACGGCGCCAAACTTCTGTTCGCCTATTCGCAGGCGACCGTGCCGCTGGTCACCGTGATCACGCGCAAGGCCTTCGGCGGCGCCTATGACGTGATGGCGAGTCAAAGCACATCGGCGGCGACGTGAACTATGCCTGGCCGACGGCGCAGATCGCGGTGATGGGCGCCAAGGGCGCGGTCGAGATCATCTTCCGCGCCGACATCGGCGACGCCGAAAAGATCGCCGCCCGCACCCGCGAATACGAGGAGCGTTTCTTGTCGCCCTTCATCGCCGCCGAGCGCGGCTATATCGACGACGTCATCATGCCCCACGCCACCCGCCCGCGCATCGCCCGCGCGCTGGCGATGCTGCGCGGCAAGACCGTGGAGATGGCGCCGCGCAAGCACGATAATTTGCCGGTGTGAGCGGTAACGGACGGTCCGTCCGACCAAAGAATAAGCGACTTCGGGCTTCATCAATTTATGGTTGCGCCCCGCAACCCAACATAGTACAAATTTAGATTAGTTTTTCGTATTGCCTGAGGGGCGTCATGGCAGTCGATCGCAAATGGATGCAGCGCAATCTAGGCTTTGATCCAATATCGAACCCACCGCCTGCCGACACTTACGCTTATGCGAAGGCGGCTACGTCTTCTGCGCCCGAAGATCTCCAACGTGAGATCATCGATTTCGAATTTTAAGTCCCCGGCGGGGCGCGAGTTCCTGGCGTTTAGCACTGCAACGGGACTGTCGCGGTACGTCGACGTTCCGTGGCCGAAAGGGTTAGCGCCAAAGCCGGCGGCTTCGTTGAAGCGCACAAGCAGCGACCCTCTGCCCAGCGCGGATGCGCTCCTGGTTACCTGGACTGTCGATGAAGGCCACGCGCTCAGCCGCGTCCTGACGCCGGGCAAGGATTCCAAGGATGACTACCTAGCTTACACACACAACTTCGCTGCAATTTCCAAGAAAATGCGCAACGGCTGTCCGGCGCTGCAAGCGATGCAACTCGGCACGTACTGGACAACGGCCATTGGCGGAAAGTCGGTAGTGGTCTTCAAGTCAGATTCGCACATGTCGCAGGATGGTCCACAACTACCGAACATCGATGTGTGGCGCCAGATCATCGAAGAGGTAAAGCCGAAAGTGGTAATCACCACCGGCACTGCGGGAGGCATTGGCAAGCAATTCGAAGTTGGCGATGTAATCGTGAGTTCGATCGTGCGATTCGACTGTATCTCCAAATTCAAAAGCGAACCGTTCGCGCAACAGCACTATTCCAGTGCCCCGGCCCAGACAAAATATTTTGCTACCGCTAAATCGCTGTTCAAGACCAATGCGGCGCAACTTCCGAAGACCAACGCGCGCTTGCCAAACATAGTGCGGGTCGACCCCGCGCAACTGAAATCATCGGTCGTTACCACCGATTTCTTCGGCTTCGACACTTCCGACAACCATTACAAGCTGCAAGGTCTTGGTGACGTATCAGAGATGGGCGACGCTGTGCTTGGCCTAGTGGTTTCGCAAATGCAAAGCGCCAGACCGCGCTGGCTGGCTATTCGCAACGTATCGGATCCGCAGATAAAAGCTGAAGGCAGCCTTAAGCAGCAGGCTCAGCTCGCCGCTCAGATCTACAAGGGGTTTGGACGCTGGAGTTCGGTTTGTAGCGCCATCGCCTGCTGGGCGACGATCGCGGCCGAATAACTGCGGAGAGAAGACGCAAAGATAATTGGGCCTTGATCTAAAGCGAGGATTCCATGAACGTCGTACACGCAGCACAAGCTGGACAGGGCGGCCCGGTTACCGTGGCCTGCATCAATAAAGCGACCGTCGGCCTGGGCCTAGCCTTCGATAAACTCACCGCGGCTTTACAGAAATGCTACAACCAATATTTTCTACCAGTCTGGGGATATCCCCTCACGCTCTACAACACGGGTGATGCTAAGCCGACAGATTGGCAATTAATCTATTTTGACGATGCTGACACTGCTGGCGCCCTTGGCTATCACGATTTAACTCACAACGGGCAGCCGATCTCGAAAGTATTCGTCAAGACCACGCTGGCGGCCAAACAACTCGTCAGCGTGACGGCCTGTCACGAGTTGTTCGAAATGGCGATTGATCCGCTTGCAAACTTGTGGGCCGAGGCGGGCGACGGGACAGAATATGCGTATGAAATGAGCGACCCTGTCGAAGAGGACACCTTCGACGTCGATGGCGCGGAGATGTCAAACTTCGTACACCCGTCATGGTTCGAACCGTTCAAGCATCCACCAGGAACGAAGTTCGATCATCTCGGCCGTCTTAAAAACCCGTTCAGCATGACCAAGGGTGGCTACGTCATCGTCAAAAAGAAAGGCAACGTTTCTCAATTGTACGGATCAAAGGCCAAGGAGAAACGCTTTGCAATTGAAGATAGACGCGGCCATCGCAGCGAATATCGAAAGCCAAATGGGTTACAATTCTAGGTAGCCGCGGACACCCGGGAATTCCTACCGACGGTCATGTACACCACGAGTTCGCCTTTGCTATGCTGCGGCAACCGCGAGGGTCCTCTGATGAGTTCGGCGGCGCGCTGGCAACTACGCTCCACCTCTGCACCTGCAGCATAGCCGCTGCTCCGCGGACGCCCTCGACCAGCTCAGCGTCCCCCGCTAGGTACCCGGCTTCTACAAGACTGTCGCCGGGCAAAGAAAAATGCCGCGAAAGCCCGAGGATTTCGCCGTCTTCGCGGCGCCGGCGGTGTTTGTGCTCTTGTGGTCGTCGGGCTTTGTCGCGGCGAAGCTTGGGCTGCATGACGCCGAGCCGCTGACTTACCTGTCGTTGCGGATGATCGGCGTCATCCTCCTCCTCGCCGTCATCGTCGTGCTGACGCGGCCGAAATGGCCGAATGCCGCCGATACGCTGCACAGCGCCGCGACCGGCCTGATGGTGCACGGCCTCTATCTCGGCGGTGTGTTCGTCGCGATCGGCCACGGCCTCTCCGCCGGGCTTGCGGCCCTCATCGTCAGTCTCCAGCCGCTTTTGACGTCTACGCTCGCCAATCGCTGGCTCGGCGAGCGCGTCGTCGCGCGGCAATGGCTCGGCCTCGCGCTCGGGCTCGCCGGCGTTTATCTGATCCTGGGCGACAAGACGGCGTCGGGCGCGGCGACGCCGTTCGCCTGGGTTTCGATCACCGTCGGGCTGATCGGCATCACGGTCGGCACGCTCTATCAGAAGCGTTACGGCGGCGGCATCGACTGGCGGCCGGCGCTGCTGATCCAATACGCGGCGGCCGCGATCCTGTTCTGCATCGGCGCTTTCGCCTTCGAAACCCGCGTCGTGCACTGGACCGCCGCATTCGTATTGGCGCTCGGTTATCTCGTCATCGTGCTGTCGCTCGGTGCGGTCTGGCTCTACTATTTCATGATCCGCCGCGCGGCGGCGACCCGCGTGGTGAGTCTTTTCTATCTCGACCCCGCCGGTGACGGCTTTGTTGGCCTGGGCGCTGTTCGGCGAAAAGCTCGCGCCGCTGGCGCTCCTCGGCATGGCGGTCTGCGTCGCCGGCGTGTTTCTGGTGAACTGGCGGGCGACTGGCCCAACTAAAGCCGTCGCGCCCCGATCTTAGCTTTCCTTGCGGCGGCGAAAAGAGCCTCGTCGGCTGTCACGAGCGGCGCGCGTTCGCGTTCTGCAAGTGCCAGATAGAAGCAATCGTAGACGGGATGATTCAGATCGATGGCAAGCGTGAGCGCTTGCACATGCAGGTTTTCTGTAGGCACCAATTCCGCGAAGGCACCGAGAGCGAGTTGGAGGGCGGTCAGAGCGTCCGCCCGCGATAGGGTGCCGCGTCGAACATTCTTCCAAAGGGCGCTGCCGAGTTCGGCGGCGATGAGCGATGGCGCAATCAGCCCCTCTTCGGCCCGCAACACGTTGGCCTCGGCGGATCGTTCTTCTTTCAGCAGCCATTTTGCGGCAACGCTGGCGTCAATAACCAGCGTCACCGATAAGGCTCGTCATTGTCGCGGTCTTCGCGGATGTCGGCAGTGGAATCGCTGGATATCGGACCAATACGTTCGCGAAAACGATCAATCTCGGCCCAAATTTCTTCTTTGCTCGGCTTCACCGCAGCGCGCAAGGCTTCGCGTGCGACGTCGTTGACCGACTTGCCCTCGGCTTTGGCCTTCTTCTTGAGCTTTTCTGCGACCGCGCCGTCGACGTTGCGGACAAGAATATCGACCATCGCGGCCTCCATGTGATATCACAATGATATCACGGATCGCCTGTTCGCGCCACCCTAAAAATAGTCGCAACATCGGGGACATTCCTCTTGACGCTTGTCTCTGTTTTAGTTACATATGACCCCGAATCTCGCCCACCTAACAGGACGTCAGCCGGTCACGCCGGCTGGCGGGGCGAGAGCGGTTCCCGCGGGCGCAGGCTCGTCACCTGCACTCCCGGGCGGCTCCGGCAATGCGCCCGGCCGGCACTACGACCGGTCTGCGAGGCAACTCGCTGGACTGGGACAGGCGGGGGCGGGTAACGCCCGCTTCTGAGCCGGGTCCCAGGAAGCGCGCGGCTGGAGCTGAGCGGCGGCGTTCGTTCGCTGCCGCAAGTGCCGTGGTGGGACGCCGACAGGCGAGCGCGCTGCGCTCAGCGCGCGACCGCATCCCGCAAGGATGCGGACGGTAGGATACGCGTCTCTCGGCGTCCCGCCTTCCTGCTTTATTCGCTTTGGTTGGCGTTTGTTGGCTTGGCCTGATCGAGACGGTAGCCGGAAACCACCGCCGGCGCCCGATGACGGGATTGGGTTCGAGCTTTTCCACATGGCGTTGTAGCCCGGGTTGAGCGAAGCGAAACCCGGGAGCTGAATGCGAGTATAAAAATCGTTCCCGGATTTCGCTGCCGCTCAATCCGGGCTACGGCCGCTGGTATTGGCCAACTCGGGCGCACAACGCCGCGAGAACGATTCCGCTTGTCCGCCACCGCGTAGCGTAGCGGAGCGGGGGAGGGGGACCACGCGAAGCGTGGTGGAGGGGGCACGCGGCGCTGCAGCCGGCCGTGAGGCTGACGCCCCTCCCACCGCGCTGCTAGCGCAGCGCGGTCCCCCCTCCCCGCTGCGCGGGGCGGGAGGCGAAGAGCCCGCTTCGCGCCCGCTTGGCCGATCGGCTACACTGTCGGCAAACGGCAAGGTGATGGATGCTCCGGTCGCTCCGTGTGGTGCTGCTAATCCCGTTCGTCCTCGCCGCGCTTTGCGCGCATCCGGCGATGGCCGAATTGGTCAACGAAAATCTCCTCGCCGGCGCCCCGCCCGGATACAAGATCGGTTTCCACGACAAAAACAACGACCTGCAAATGACCGAATGGGTGCCGGTCAACCAGACCGTCGAGAACTGGACGGAAATGGTGACGGTGCAGGTGTTCTACGGCTTAAAGATCACGCCCGAGGAGTTCATGCACCAGATCGAGCAGCGCTGGCGCGGCGCTTGTCCCGGCGCCGGCGACGCCCAGCCGATCGTCGGCAGCGTCGAGAACGGCTATCCGTCGTTGCTGTGGATCCTCGACTGCCCGAAAAATCCGGCAACCGATAAGCCGGAGATGACCTGGCTCAAGGGGGTGCGCGGCAACGACAGCTTCTATGTCGTGCAGAAGGCGTTCAAATTCACGCCGACGAAGGAGCAGATCACGCGCTGGATCGCTTATCTCAAGGCGGTCAGGGTCTGCGACTCGCGCCTCGCCGATCGTGCCTGCCCGAAGACCAAAGACTGATCGTTACGCGTCCCGCATCTTTACGCGTCCGCACCTCGCGCCGAAGGGAATTTGGCAATGCTGCGCTACACCGCGCTCGTCACGTTGCTCACGGTCTTGCTTTATTCGTACACGATATTTCTTGTCGGGCGCGCGCGGGCGCAATTCAAAGTCCCGGCGCCGGCGATGAGCGGCCATCCGGAGTTCGATCGCATCTTCCGCGTGCAGATGAACACGCTGGAATGGATGCCGATCTTTCTGCCGCTGCTGTGGCTGTTCGCGTTTTACGTCGGCGATATCGCCGCCGCGGCGTTGGGTCTTTGCTGGATCGCCGCGCGCATCCTCTATGTGGTGCGCTATGCGCAAGCCGCCGGCCGGCGCGGTCTTGGCTTTACCTTGCAAACCACGGTGTGCATCGCGCTGCTGGTCGGCACGGTCGCCGGCATCGTCAATCGTTTCGCGCACGGCGGATGACGCTGCGCGCGTTGTCGATCACGGAACGCAATCACCGAACGCAATCACGGAACGCAACCACGGAACGCAATCAAAGAACGCAAATCAGGGAACAGTGTGCATGGCCCCGCATCGACCGATCGAATACGCCGAAGCCGCGCCGGACGTCCGCGTGGTGTTCGACGACATCAAGCAGTCGCGCCAGATCAAGGACGTCAACAATTTCTGGAAATATCTCGCCCACGACCCGGCGACGCTCAAGCGCACCTGGGAGAGCCTCAAGGAGATCATGGCGCCGGGCGCGCTCGATGCCGTGACCAAGGAGATGGTCTATCTGGCGGTCAGCGTCACCAATGGCTGCGGCTATTGCATCGCCAGTCATGGCGCCGCGGCGCGCAAGGCCGGCATGAGCGAGGCGATGTTCGGCGAGCTGATGGCGGTCGTCGGCATGGCGAATGAAACCAATCGCCTGGCCAACGGCTATCGCGTGCCGATCGATCCGGCGTTCGACAAATAGCGCGCGTGCGCTCGATCGTTCCAGCGCCGCAGGCTCGATCGACGCGTCGGCGGCTTTGATGGCGGCCTTGCTGCGCCGCCTTTCAGCGGAATGAGCGCGGCCGGCCGGCCGTTTGTACCGTCGAGATAGGGCAGCGGCGTCGGCCGCGTCTTTATTGTGCGAAATGGCGTCATTGGTCATCGTCCTGTTGGGTCATCCTGCTGCAAACATGGATCGGCCCCGGTTCTTGACCGGGGCCGATGGCTTACGCCGAAGCCGCGTCGTTACGGCCGATTGGGGGCGGGCGCCGGCGCGAGGCCGGGGGCGCCAAGCGGCGCGGGATGGGTGGTAGTGGCCGGTGGCGCCATCCGTGTCGCGGCTGACTGCGACGCGTCGTTGGATGCGACACGGCTTGGCTCGTGGCTGACGCCAAAAGCGAGGGCGAGGACGATCACCAAGAACGCGGCGCCGGCAATCCATCCCCATCCGGTACTGGTGCGGCGATCGGCTGGTTCGTAGCCGGAATTGCCGTACAGCGGGTCGTTCGGATCGCGATAATCGGACATGGCTGAGACCTCCTTGCGGCTGTCCCTGACAACGTGCCGTAGCCGGCCGGGTTTCCGGCACGCCATGCGAAGCCGAATACCGGCATTGCCGCCGAAGCATGGACCGAAAGGCCGAAAGGCCGAATGGCGGCTGGAACGATTTCGACGTGCGCGCGCGCGTGTTGAACCGAACCGCGAAGCGGCTATTGTGCCGGCCTGCGCGCTCGTAGCTCAGCTGGATAGAGCATCAGACTTCGAATCTGAGGGTCGGGAGTTCGAATCTCTCCGAGCGCGCCAGTAATATCAGATACTTAGACCGTTTTCCGAGGCGTATTGCTTCCCAATAGAATTCTTTCGGGAAGCAATGGGAAGCACATGGGAAGCACGGAGATACCATGGCAGAGACAGAACGCGGGACGTACGCTTTAGCGTCAAAGAGACTGCGCGCGGCGCGTTGTTTCTCGCCGCCGAGCCCATGGGGGATAGCCTCAAGGGGCTCTACGGCTTGCTCGGCTTTCACCTCGCGGAAGGCACAACAATGGAGGAAGCGTTGCGCATTGCCGACCTGATGAACAGCAGGATCACGTCGTTGACGCTCACGAAATAAAAGCCGAACTGAGAGCTTCATCATGACCTGCAACATTTGCGACAACGGCGAATGGGTCTGCGAGAACCATCCCGATCAACCCTGGCGCGGCACGAGCCAACGCGCCGACGCGTGCGAGTGCGGCGCCGGCATGCCTTGCGAGGTCTGCAATCCGGGCGGCGGCGTTGACGAGCCGCCGGCAGTATCTCCGATCGCGCGGGTGACGCTCGACAAGAAAGGACCACGGCACTGACATGGCGCGCGCCGCCCTGGACGAGACGTTGAAGCTAGCGCCCGACCCCGACGCCGCCCGTGGCGCGGCTGAAACCCTGTTTCGCAGGGTCGCAAGCGAACTGGCGGCCGTGCTGCCCATGTCAGCGGAGGTGCTGCACATTGGCGCGACTGCCGTTCCGGGCTGTCTCACCAAGGGCGACCTCGACATCTTGGTACGGGTCGACCGGCCTGACTTCCCCGCCGCGCAAGCTCTGCTCAACGAGCGCCTAAACCGCAATACAGGCTCGATCCGAACCGACGACTTCGCCGCGTTCGAGGACGATCACTCCTCTCCACATCTCGGCGTCCAACTCACGGTCAAAGGAGGAACGTT
The DNA here is from genome assembly GCA_963829395.1 of uncultured Alphaproteobacteria bacterium. Lineage (GTDB taxonomy): Bacteria > Pseudomonadota > Alphaproteobacteria > Rhizobiales > Xanthobacteraceae > BOG-931. Next base: position 77,866 of record CAWHHX010000020.1, read on the forward strand.
GGACGTCTTCCATCACTTCGTCGACGCGCTGCGCGCCGACCCCGTGCTCGTGCACCGCTACAACGACTTGAAGCAGCGGTTCCGCGACGGGCCGATGGCGGACTACAGGGCGGCAAAGGATGCCTTCATCGGCGGGGTTCTGGCCGCGCGCGGGGCGTCGCCTGATTAATCAGGACGCTCGCCACGCTCGGCGACGTGCGCACGCGCTAATTGAGAAGCATCTGCCGGCGGACTTCCGCAACAGGACAACGTGGCGGCACGTCGGGGCCGAACTCGACAAGGCCGCGGCCCGCCGCAGCCGAGCCCGGGCGCGCTGTACGTTATGAAGCCGCGGCTGATCGCGATTCGCACCAGTCGAGCGCGTCCGCTTAGACCCCCGTGCTGAGCGCCAACAGG